>NZ_JAHTMR010000034.1 GCF_019200975.1 Pseudomonas sp. PD9R
TCAGACTTGCTATTGAAATATCGCAGGTCTGTCTTGAACGACTGGTCAGGCGCAATCTGGTAGACATGCACCAACCCTAGGAAATTTTGACGGTAGTAATCTTCAAGATTGGCGTAGTAATACTGAAGAGTCAGGTCTTTATTGACTTTCCAGTCCACACCGCCGAACCGAAAACCATCGGAACCCTTGCGACCGCCTGCGGCGATACCTGCCCAGTTGCTGGAGGCGCGACCTATCTCACGATTCAGGTTGCCGGCAGTGAAAGTAAAATCATCTACCTCCTTCGAAGTCAAAATGGCGCCCTGGTAGCTCGCAGGAAGCAATCGACTGTCATTTGACACCAGAATGGGCAGGTTCGGCGCTAAAGCGTTACCCGCTTTCAGTTCGGTTTTAGAGAACATGATCTTGCCGTTTGCCCCCAGACGACTCCAGTCATCTACCGGGGATCCATCGGTTTTCGTCGGGGAAATCGTATTGCTCGTAGTAGTGCTGTGCGGAGAGATACCGCCACCCAGATTTAGACCCAGCAACCCCTGAACATCCAATCCAAAACCGACAACACCTTGCGTATAGCCCGACAGATAGTCGAACCTCAGACCCGTTACGGTTTGGCGCTGATCAACACCGTTGGGACCGCGCTGATCATTTTCATAGTACAACGTACGAGAGCTAATGGACGCCTTGCTGTCTTCAATCAATCCGGCGGCATTAGCCTGTTGAACTGTAACGCCTAAGGCAATGGCGAGTGCCAGCGTAGACTTGATCACTGAAAATGCTCCTATGTTTTTATGGTGTTGAGTTGCATCGCATGGTGAAAGTGGATTGATGCCCAATCCAGAATCTCACCAATGCAATGCTATTTAGCAATAGGAGTGCCATTGATATATAAGTTGTTGTTTTTAAATGTTTTATAATTTAAATTCATGATTATTAATAGTGTTTAAATATCATCCCATGCTGAAATGCTATTGATTTTGAGGGGAACTGTGGAGAATCGAATCACTTTGCGCCACCTCGAAGCATTCCGCGCCATCATGGTGCGCAAGATCGTTACTGGCGCCGCTGAAATGCTCGAGATCACTCAGCCCGTGGTAACACGACTTATCTCTTCACGCGCACCAAAGGTCGGCTTCTGTCCACGAACGAAGCAGCCTTACTGTTCAAAGATGTAGAGCAGTCATTGATCAGCATCAAGCGCATCGCGAATGCTGCTTCAAACATCAAGGCCTTGAAGATGGGCTATCTGGAAATTGCCGCAGCCCCCAGCATGGCACTGTCCTTTCTGCCTCGGGCGATAGCGAGCTTTACGCGCGAGCACCCGGATGCAGTGGTTTCAATGCACATGCATAGCTCGTCGACAGTGCTCGATATGGTTCAGCGCGACCGCTGCGATTTAGGGTTCGCTATGTTTCCCATGCGCGCGACTCGCCACGGCAACAGCGAGACATTGGTATCGGCCAAAATGGTGGGAGTCGTACCGATCAATCACCGCTTGGCGAGCCGTGACGTCTTGCACCCAGAAGATTTTGAAGGCGAGAGTTTTATTTCATTGATGCCGTTAATGGAGGAACGAACGAAGATCGACTCAGTGATGCTGTCGTATGGCGTCAAACGACGTATCAATGCCGAGCCCCAGGTTGCGTCCGTCATTCTTAAAATGGCTGAAGCAGGCTCGGGCGTATCCATCATCGATCCATTGACGGCCAGTGGCTACACGGGAACCATGCTCAAGTTCATTCCCTTTGAACCGGCCATCATCAATGATTTTTCGATTGTCATTTCGCAGCGCAATTCCTCAACACTCATCCTCAAGCCATTTATTGACCATGTTCGGAGAGAGATACGGAAAATGGTTCCCGCCAATCTGATTGTCCGAAGTTAGGTCTAGTGCAAGCAGATGAGCACTCGCTTGGCCACAACGCTGCAGATTGGTTATCAACAGGCCGTCAACCTGGGAGAGCCTGTTGGTGCTCGTACGCAAGCCCAGCTGGATGCTCATGCGGTATCTTTTACGGGACGGCACTATTGCAGCGCCCTTGCTGACCCTGCTCAATGCTCGCGATGGGCCACGTCACCCGCCGGCGCAGCAACAAACCGGACATCCCGCAAGCTCGGCCAGCTTCGATCTCACTGGCCGGCACGGCCTGGATCGCACCTCTGATGATTTCCGCTGTGTACGCTGATGTATTCAGGGCCAGTGCAAGGATCGCGCACCAGTAGGGTTCGCGGAGAAACGGCCACAGAACCGACTGACGCAATCCCGGAATTTGCCCCAGTCCGTAATAGATGAGGAATACCTGCACGAGAAGCGGTGTTCCGCGAAAAATCTCAATGTGCGCGCTGGCTATCCAGCGAAACAGCCGATAACGGCTGCTGGCGGCGGATGCAATCACGACAGCCAGAATAAAACCCGCAACGAGTGCCAGGAGCGAAAGCTGGAGCGTGAGCGGTACGCCCCCCAGCAGTTGCTGGAAGATGTCAATCAGAAAATCCCAATCCATCTTCAACGACTCCACGGTCCGGCAAGGCACTTTTGACCACGGATTTGCATTGCTGCTTGATGGCTAACGCGGGGGGGGCTGGCGACGGGAAAGGTTAGGCGTTGCGCAAAGAGCGCTGCGCGGGCAGTAAAGATTAGCCATATCGCGTGATGCCCTACTGATTCAGGTTGTTCATTCATATCGCTTATACCCCTATAAATTACAGGTTATAGCTCTCTCGTGGCTTAACCCGTATGGTCAACGCACTGCAATAACAACATCAAATGGGCTATTACAAATCTTAAAAAAATAAATACTAATGCCTATTAATGCGACGCCATACCAAATAAGGCGCTCCGCTTCGACTAGACATAATCAATTTAGGATTATGCCCACGCTCACATACTGCCCCCAAAATAGATAAATATAATTGCGAGGTAACTCTGTGAAGAAAATACGTCTTGTTACGGCGATTTCTGCATGTACGTCCAACCTGATTTTTTGCTTGTCCCCTCAGGCAAAGGCTGACTTCTTAGAAGACAGCAAGTTGACGTTTAAAACTCAGAACTATTACTATCGAAACGATTTTCGCGACGGCACTGGCCAAAACCAAAAGGCAGAGTGGGCTCAAGGATTTACGGCCAACTTCAGCTCAGGATTTACCTCTGGCAACGTAGGTTTTGGACTGGATGCTGTAGCTATGCTTGGTTTGAAGTTGGACTCAGGGCCAGGTCGTACGGGTACTGGGCTCTTACCGCAACATGACGCATCTGATCCAACGAAGGCAAACACGAAAGAACCAGCTGATGAGTACTCTAAGCTCAATCTAACCGCCAAAGTTCGCATTCTGGACGATACCCTTCTCAGGCTGGGTGCGATTGATGAATCGGGCCCGCTTGTCCAGCCCAATACCAGCAGGCTGTTTCTTCAGACCTTCGAGGGTGGTTGGATCAACCATAAGTTTTCTGATGACATACAGTTGGGCGGCGGGCAGTTTCAGAGGGTGCGTGAACGCGACTCGACTGACTACCAGCCGCTCAGAATTGCTACTCAAAGCGGCCAATATAGGGTAACGAATGAGGGGAAAATGAACCTCGTTAACCTCACTTACAAGCCGTCGAAGCAGTTGAGTTTCGGGTACAGCGGTGGGCAGCTTGAGGACGTCTATAAACAACACTTTTTAGGCGCCCTCATCAATATTCCCGTGGGGCCTGGTTCCATCTTGGGTGATATCCGTACGTTTCGCTCCACTTCCGATGGCGCGGCCCATGCTGGAGACATAGATAACAAAGCCTTCAGTGGTCAAATTGGTTACCAACTGAGTGGTTCAACATTCCGTGTTGGCTATCAAAAAATGATGGGATCGACTGCATTCACTTACCTTGATGGCACGTCGACCTACCTTTTCTCAGAATCTCTGATCGCTAACATGAACAAGCAGAACGAGCGCGCCTTGATGCTTCGCTTTGATCAGGACTTTGCGCCGCTGGGCTTTCCAGGGCTGGTCGCTTCGGTCAAGCATGTGAGGGGCGATAACGCTGAAGTCCACAATTTCGCAAGTGAAGGCAAAGAATGGGAAACTGACATGGACTTAGGCTACACCATCCAAAGCGGACCATTGAAATCGCTATCAACGCTGTGGCGCCATGCTGTGTATCATAGCAACTATGCGCGAAACCAAGAACAGGATCGACTTATTTTCAGCTATCCTTTTAAGATTCTATAATCGCTATCAGTTAGCATTTAAGGATTATGTAAGAGCATTCACAACGGGCCCAGCTATATGTTGGGCCTTTTGGTTGATGGCGAAAGCGTGGGGGCGTCAGCGAGCAAGTGTTTCGCCAATCAGTTGTCGAACCCATGCATGCCCCTGATCTTTTTGGTGGCGCTCATGCCAGTACACTGAAACGTTGAATAGGGGAAGTGCAAGCGGCACCTCTAACAAGGTAGTACCACTTATCTTTTTGAAACCATCCGCTACGCTGAATGGCAAGGTGGCTATGAGATTTGAAGATCCGACTACGAACGGGCACGCTAGGTAGCTAGCCAATGTCGCGCCGATTAGGCGAGTACGGTCCATTGCAGCCAAGGTGTCGTCAATTTGCTGGCTGAAATTTCTGGTATGTGCAGCCAAATCAATATGAGGATATGCAAGGAAAGTATCCAGCCCCCAACGCTGCTTCAGGCAAGGGTGCCCTGTGCGTACAATACATACTGAACGCTCTTCAAACAAAAACCTCGCTCGCAAGGAAGGGGTAGGATGAGGGAAATGGCCTAAAACCAGCTCGACATGATTGGTCTCAACCATGTTCAGGCCATGAAAAAGCTTCGCTGGAACAACCCTGACTACCAGACCTGGAGCATGCTCGCTGAGAATAGAGATAATTTTCGGCATTACCGCATACTGCAAGTAATCCGATGCGTAGATCGAAATTACCCTTCGCGTACTGGATGGGTCGAACTCACTTTTAGGCTGTGACTCCAAGCGCCACCGATCCAGCAATGGGCGAAACGCTTGATTTAACTCATGAGCTTTCGCAGTAGGTCCCCAGGCTCCCGCCTCTCGGACGAACAACGGATCGTTGAATATCCTTCGCAGCCGACTCAGAGCTGCGCTCAATGCTGGCTGACTGATACCCATCTGCTCCGCAGCACGGGACACGCTTCGAGTCGCCATAAGCGCATCGAAGTGGACAAGGAGGTTCAGGTCAGCATTTTTCATCTCGTCACATTCATCTATGAGCCATCCATCAGGTTGCGGGCATTGACGCAGCCTTCCCAAATCGCGAGCGGATCCTCGACTTAGCCCAATGCCAGCGCTGGTTCATCATCCCCCGTATGCCCACACTTTTCGAGCCAAAGAGGTATTTGCCCTAATTATATTGACATAGACATTAGCATATGGATTGGGTTAGGCACACCTCGTAGGATCAGTCACATCCAACACGTGGAGCTGGTCATGTATCGTATAGGCATAGATGTAGGTGGAACCTTCACCGATTTCACCATGATTAACGAAGATAACGGTCAAGTTGAATACCATAAGGTGCCGTCCACTCCTCATGATCCGTCCGAGGCAATTGAGAACGGTATCTCCGATCTTCTCCGAAACCACAAAGTCAGTGCCGATCAGGTGTCTCATATTGGCCATGGCACTACCGTTGCAACCAACCTCATCATCGAACGAAAAGGCGCATCGCTCGGCCTCATTACCACGCGCGGCTTTCGCGATGTCATGGAGATCGGGCGGCAAATTCGACCTAACCTCTGCGACTACAGCGTAGGTAAGCCTCCAAGCCTGGTTAAGCGCATGCACCGTGTTGAAGTCGGCGAGCGACTGGATGCGCAAGGCATGGTTGTCGAAAGCCTTGACGAAGAAGCTGTTCGCCAAGCGGCCATGATGTTTGCCAAAGAAGGTTTGGAAGCCGTCGCCATCTGCTTCCTCCACTCCTATCGCAATCCTGTTCACGAGCAGCGTGCCAAGGCGATTGTTCAGGAAATTTTGCCTTCCACGTACATCAGTATCTCCAGCGAAGTGCTGCCGGAATTCCGCGAGTACGAGCGCCTCTCCACTACCGCCCTTAACGCAAGCGTCGGGCCTCGCATGGCTCGTTACCTTGATCGTTTCCTGGAGCGTGCCAGAGCGATGGGCGTGGCTGGCCAGCCACTGACGGTACATTCCAACGGTGGTCTGATGTCACCGGATGCGGTCCGGGAGTTTCCGGTAAGAACGTGCTTGTCTGGGCCTGCGGCAGGCGTGGTGGGGGCAGCAGCTGTTGGGCGCCACATCGGCCAACCCAATCTCGTGACGTTTGACGTGGGGGGTACGAGCACCGACGTTTCGCTCATCAGTGGTGGCAAGCCGTTGTTCACCTCCAGCCGTCAGGTTGCGGGGTATCCAGTGAAAACCCCAATGGTGGACATTCACGTTATTGGCGCCGGTGGCGGCAGTATCGCCTGGCTGGATGATGCCGGTTCACTGAAGGTTGGCCCGCATAGCGCTGGTGCTGTCCCTGGCCCTGTTGGGTACGCTCGCGGCGGCACTGAACCGACGATTACTGACGCTGAAATCGTGTTGCAGCGCCTCAACCCGGAAGTGCTTTTGAAAGGCCGTATGCGGGTGGATGCTGCGGCCGCACGTAGGGTCATCGAGGACAAGGTCGCCAAACCCCTCGGCCTGAGCTTGGAAGATGCAGCAGAGGGCATCCTGCGCATTGCGAACGCAAACATGAGCCGTGCCATCCGAGCGGTATCGACTGAGAAGGGTCATAACCTTGCTGAGTTCGCGCTCTACGCCTACGGCGGGGCGGGTGGTCTGCATGCCATGGACGTTGCGGAAGAGTGTGGCATTTCGACCGTGGTCGTACCGCGAGAGCCAGGGACCATGTGTGCTCGCGGAATCCTCCTGACTGACATTTCCTTCGACTTCGTCCGCAGCGCTATCACCACAGCTAGCGCACAGAACTGGAAAGGCATTGTGGAACTCTTCAACCAGTTGAAGGGCGATGCCACCAAGTGGCTGGATCAAGAGCGCGTAGACACTGAAATGCGGCAATTGGTATGTGCCATCGATGCGCGCTATAACGGCCAGAACTTTGAGGTTCTGGTGCCGATGGAAGCGGTAGGGCCAGATGATCTGGATTCGTTCGAGGCGGCGTTCCATGTTGCCCATGAGCGTGAGTACGGCTACCAAGTAGAAGGTCGGGCCATTCAGATCATCAACTGCCGTGTTCAGGCGGTAGGACGTGTGCTGAAGGCGCCGCTTGCTGCTGCACGCGCAGACACCACGCTCGCCGACGCGAAAGTCGGGCAGCGTCAGGTATACGCTGGCAAGGCGTACGGTTGGTGCGAGACCCCAATCTACGACCGCGATTTGCTGTCAGTTGGCATCGTCGTTGAAGGCCCCGCGATCATCGAAGAGATGAGTTCCACGACTGTGCTCGGCCCAAATCACGAGGCCCTTGTTGACCTGCACGGTAACCTGATCGTCACTCTGCACCTGGGAGCACAAGCATGAGTACCCAACAAATTACCAACACCGCAACCATTGCTGATCCCATCGAGATGGAAGTGTTCGTCAACCGACTGCTCTCCATCACCGAGGACATGAACAACACGCTCGTACGCTCTTCGTTCTCTACCAATATCAAAGAGCGTAAAGACTGTTCGGTAGCGCTTTTTGACCGAGCCGGGCGGCTGGTCTCTCAAGGCACGCAGATCCCTCTTCATCTGGGTTCGCTCAATGGTGCCGTTGAAGCAATCCTAGCGCAGTATCCAGTGGATACGATCAAAGACGGCGATACCTTCATCTGCAACGATCCGTATCTGGCTAATGGCAGTCACTTGCCTGACATCAACATCGTCACTCCAGTGTTCTGGGAGGGTACCCTGCGCTTCTTCGCAGCGAACATCGCCCACCACTCGGACGTTGGCGGCGCGGTTCCAGGCTCGATTGCCGGTGGACTCACGAGCATTTTCCAGGAAGGGATTCGTATCCCCGTAAGCCGCATCGCCCGCAATGGGGTCATTGAGGACGATCTGCTCCGGTTGATCTGCTCAAACTGCCGCGATCCCGAAGAGCGTGGTCTTGACCTTCGAGTGCAGATTGCGACCAACGAGCGCGGGTCCGAAGCCGTCAGGGAACTCATCCGCCACATGGGCTTGCCGAAAGTCCTACAGTCGGTTGAGGACGTTCTGACCTACACCCGTACTCGCTTGGCTAACCGAATCGCCGAACTCAAAGAGGGCAGTTACCAATTCACCAGCATGCTCGATGACGACGGCATGGGTGGCGGCGACCCGGTTCCAATCACTGTGACTCTCACCGTGGCTGACGGCATCCTCTCGTTCGATTTCACCGGTTCGGGTCCGCAGGCACGCGGTGCGATGAACCTCCCTATCAACGCGCTAAACGCGACTGTTTACTACGCTGTTATAGCGCTGCTAGATCCTGAACTCCCACCCAATGCAGGTCTGTTCGCAGCGATCCGTGTAAGTGCCCCCAAAGGGACCATCACCAATCCTGAGATGCCTGCTGCTGTCGGCGCTCGATCCATTACCGCGCAAAAAGTTGCGGGTGCAATCTTCGGTGCGTTCCGTGGGTTGCTGCCCAAGGAAAAGGTCATGGCATCCGGCAACGATCTGTGCCCAGCCATTGTGTTCTCTGGTCCATTGCATCAACGCGCTGGTGAGTTCATCTATCTCGAAACCATTGCGGGCGGCAGCGGTGCACGCTTCGACCTGGACGGGATGGATGCGGTCCACGTGCACATGACCAACTCCTCCAACCTGCCTGTCGAGGCAATGGAAAACGAGTACCCATTGCGCGTTGAGGAATATGCACTTATCCCTAACTCAGGTGGTGCAGGCCGTACACGCGGCGGGATGGGGGTCGCTCGGCAGATCAAGGTGCTGGAATCTGGCATCGTCTTCTCGGCTCGCTCAGACAGCCATACCGTGGGTGTTCCAACGGGCGTAGATGGTGGCCATGACGGTCGCCGAGCGCGACTGCTTCGAAATCCTGGCGGCCAGAATGAAGAGGTGATGTTTTCAAAAACCTCGAACATCACGCTCCAGGCTGGCGAGAGCATCAGGATCGAAACCCCAGGCGGGGGCGGTTATGGTGAACCGTCCAAGCGTGAGGCCAATAAGCTGCGGCAGGACGTCCTTGATGGCCTTGTCTCTGCTGAATGCGCAAGCGAGGACTACGGTTTTAGCCTCTAAGCATCGCGCGGGTGCCTGAATAAGGCCCCGCGTTTTTTGCGTTATGAAAAATTTTGAGCAGGTATAAAAACAACAGCATGGCCTAGGTTTTCTTCACTGCCGATGCACAGAGCACTAAGTGCTCTTTCATCGTTTTAAGCATACCTGGCTATATAGTCCAATTTTTTGAGGGATCCGAGCATGATGCGTAAATACATTTCTGTGATCACCTTGTCCGCCTCTGCGGCTCTATGCCTTGGCGTCAATGCCGCTCAAGCTGAAACCCTATATGTAGGTGGCGGGGGTGGCTCGATTGAGCAAATATTCAAAGAGAAAATCATCCCTTCCTTTGAAGCGAAAACTGGCGCCAAAGTAGTTTACGTCCCTGGCAACTCCACTGATACTCTCGCCAAAATTCAAGCGCAGAAAGGAAATCAGCAAATGTCCTTTGTGATGTTTGACCACTTGCCAATGTACCAGGCAGCCAGTCAAGGGCTTTGCTCAAAGCTTGATGACAGCGAAATCTATCATAAGCTTTACTCTAAGGCGTTGACGAAAGATGGATCATTTGTAGGGATAGGTTTTCTGGCTACAGGACTAGGCTATAACACGGAAGTGTTTGCTAAAAATGGCTGGAGCGCACCAACATCGTGGATGGATCTGGTAGATGGCAAGTACAAACAAAGTATTGCGATCCCTCCCATAACTAATGGCTATGGTTTGGCGACACTCCTGATGATGGCAAAGCTTAATGGGGGGAGTGAAAATAAAATTGAGCCTGGCTTCGACGTAATGGTTAATAAGGTTTCCCCCAACGTCGTTTCTTGGGAGCCATCTCCTGGAAAAATGGCCGAGATGTTACAAACCGGTGAGGCTGCAATGGTCGTGTGGGGGAATAGCCGGGTCCAAGCAGTTAAAAACCAAGGCGCGCCAGTCGAATTCGTTTATCCCAAGGAAGGTGCCTTTGCGATTATCAACTCGGGTTGTGTAGTCGAGGGTGGTCCGTCACCCAAGCTGGGTCAGCAGTTCCTGCGACACATCCTATCCGCTGAGTCCCAGTTGGCGCTGGCCTCCGGTGAGGGATGGGGCCCCGTGAATAAAGATGTAAAACTCCCGGAAGACGTTGCTAAGCGCGTGATTTATGGAGCTGATCAGGTCGATGCTCTTCTTTCCACTGATGCTGAATTGGTTAATACAAAGCGGGCAGAGTGGACAACCCGCTGGAATCGGTCTGTAGAGCACTAATGTCACTGAGATTTCGTTCAGGCTAAAGGTGCACCGTAGTACGCCCTGATCGGGTAAGGCATAGGTTGCCATCAGCATAAGCCCCCCTCGCCGCCGAGATAGTGCAATGTCCCAATCTTGGCGAGGGGGCGACGTGGGAGCGTATCAAAAAATCCCATTCCACTAAACGGCCATACTCCGTTGGCATGCTACAGCCTAGTTAGGATGCCATTGTTGGAATACGCTAGCTGCCAGGCTGGTGCATGTGGGATGGCTAATATGTAATTTTCACGATTATAAAGTTCAGAAATTCTGCATCGTGGCTCGCAACTGAGCGGCGAATGCTTCAGCCAGCTTCATTCGATCCCCTGGATAGGGAAATATCACCGCACATTGAGACGAAATTTGCTCTCGTATTGGAATTACCACTACTTCACTCGACTGGAACGGCAGTGCTGTAACCTTGGAGATGAGACTAATCCCTGCTCCGGCTGCAACAAGTGCGCAGGCTACCAACGAATTAGGTGTTTCTAGCACCACGTTGGGCGAGATGTGCAGTTTCGTAAAAGCTTCCTCGATTTGATATCGAATATAACTGTGCTGAGAAAGAAGAATCATCCGCTCTCCATCCAGATCAGCTAATGAGATACGATTTTTCTCAGCCAGTGCATGGTCTTTCGGAATTACAGCACAGATCGGAACCGGGTCTAAAGGCTCGATGGAGATAGAGGCTTTGGTTAGAGGAAGTTCAACCAGTGCTATATCGAACTGGCGAGTGGCGATTTGATCGGCAATTTGGCGGCTGGGTAAGACTTGAATGAAAACCTTGACCTTTGGACGGTCTTTCAAGAATTCCGCAACAGCGCGCGGCACTACACCTAATGACAATGACGGCAATGTGGCTATGCGCAACTCTCCCGCGCGAAGCTGACCGATGTCTTGCGCTGTCTGAGCAATGCGATCAAGGCTACCGTAGATAGGTTCGATTTCGCGAAAAAATGCTTCACCTTCAGGCGTCGGTATCAATCTACGTCCACGCCGTTCAAATAGCTTGTAGCCAATTCTGAGTTCCAGCAAGGCGATTGAGCGGCTGATGGCGGGCTGCGTCACACTCATCATCTGTGCCGCTCCAACCACGGTGCCGGAGCGCACCACGGAATAGAAAGCTTCTATCTGGCGTAGGTTTACAGCGGGCTTCATGTGGATGACTCATGTTGGGCTGTTCAAAAGGGCATCGCCTGTCCGGAGACCGATGCTGCCCCATTGATCGGTTTCAAACAAACCCGGGGGCCGCGCTAGAGCGCCTAGATCATCATACATAACATTCATGCATAAGCACGCGTCAAATTGTGCATTTTCAGCACCTCTGATCAGTGCCTAAGATGTCTACATGCCTGGCGCCGCGCATTCCTAGCCGTCCAGATATTCGACCGTGCCAACGATGTAGGAACCCTAAATGAATAATAAAATTGCCTTGGTGAGCACTTTGGTTTTCACCGTCTCAGTCAATGCCCATGCCGCAACGACGCTTTATGTCGGGGGTTCTGGCGGCTCGACGGAAAACATTTTCAAGGAAAAGATCATTCCGCCGTTCGAAGCGAAAACCGGCACGAAAGTGGTGTACGTGCCCGGCAACTCGACGGACATTCTGGCCAAACTTCAAGCGCAGAAGGGCAAGCAGGAACTATCCGTGGCAATGATTGATGACGGCCCCATGTACCAAGCCATCAACCAGGGCCTATGTGTTGACATCGAAGCCAATCCCGAGCTAGAGAACTTGTACCCGGGGGCACGAATGCCAGGTGGCAAGTCGCTAGGTGTCGGCTACTTCGCTGTGGGCTTGGCATATAACAAAGCCGTGTTCGCCAAAAATGGCTGGGCCGCTCCTACCTCCTGGCACGATCTAGAAGATCCTAAATACGAACAGAAAGTGGTTATCCCTCCTCTCACTAACGGCTACGGGCTTCTGACCCTGCTGATGATGGCCAAGCTTAATGGCGGCGGCGAAACCAACATCGAGCCCGGTTTCTCGGTAATGACCAAAAAGGTCGGGCCCAACGTACTCGCGTGGGAGCCATCTCCCGGCAAGATGGCTCAGATGCTGCAAACCGGCGAAGCGGCGCTGGCGGTGTGGGGCAACGCCCGTGTGCAAACGGTGATCGCCCAAGGCGCACCGGTGGAGTTCGTATATCCAAAGGAAGGCGCTGTTGCATTGCTCACCGCTGGGTGCCCGGTCGCAGGCGCGCCAGAGCCCGAGCTGGCGCAACAATTCTTGCGCCATGTGACCTCGGCGGAATCGCAAAAAATCCTTGCCGAAGACAACAGCTGGGGGCCTGTCAACCAAAATTCGAAGCTATCCCCTGAGGTAGCCGCGCGTGTGGTGTATGGCCCTGAAAAAGTGAACGCACTCATCGCTCCAGACTACAACGTGATCAACGCTAAGCGCAGCGAGTGGACCACCCGCTGGTCTCGCGCGGTTGAGCAGTGAGATGTACTCCAAAATAACTAGAACTACCGCTGTAGTGAGGCAAGACTCATGAGCTTCTTAAAGTTAGAAGGCATTTCCAAGCACTACGGTGATTTCGCCGCAGTCGTAGATACCACCCTGCACATTGAAAAGGGAGAATTCGTCAGCTTGCTCGGCCCTTCCGGCTGCGGCAAAACCACCACCTTGCAAATGGTGGCGGGGTTTGCGCAGCCAACCCGTGGGCGGATCATCCTTGACGGGCGAGATATCACCCAGGTCAAACCCAGCCAACGCGGGCTGGGCATTGTTTTCCAGAGTTACGCGCTATTCCCGCATATGACTGTGGCAGACAATGTCTCTTTCGGCCTTGAGATGCAGGGCCTACCTGCCGCCGAGCGTCGCCAGCGGGTTAAAGCCACCTTGAATCTGGTACACCTTGAGGCCCTGGCCGAGCGTTACCCGCGCGAGCTGTCTGGTGGCCAACGTCAGCGCGTTGCCTTAGCTCGCGCCTTGGCCATCCAACCACCTGTGCTGCTACTCGATGAGCCGATGGGCGCACTGGATGCAAAGCTGCGCGAAGAGATGCAGATCGAGCTACGTGCCCTGCAACACAGGGTTGGAGTGACCACGATCATGGTTACACACGATCAGGCAGAGGCAATGACCCTGTCTGACCGCGTAGTGCTGATGAACAAAGGTGAGATCGAACAGGTTGACCGCCCGCTGGACATGTACGAACGCCCCAGCGGCCGCTTTTCTTCGACCTTCCTGGGCAAAGCCAACGTATTCGACGGCACGCGCGCACAGGCTGGCGCGATGTTTGAAACACAGGGTCATAAGCTGCCCTCAAACGACCAAGGTATTGGTGAGCTGTCCTATATCGTGCGTCCGGAGAAAATTAATTTTACCGATCAAAGCGCTCTGCTGCGGGGTAAAGTTAGCGCAAGGGTGTTCCTTGGCAACCACTGGCTGTACCAAGTGCAAACGACGCTGGGCATGATGCAGGTTACTCTGCCTAACAACGGTCTCCCGCAAGTGGCTGAAGGCGACGATGTCGGCCTGAGCTGGCAGGCCGAACATGCCCGGCTGGCCCCGCGGGCAGGAGGCAAGAGATGAGCTGCTCCCGCAGCGCCTTGCCTTATTGGCTGGCAAGTCCTGGCATGCTGATGGCGCTGGCCTTTGTGGCCTTGCCTCTGATGATCATGCTGTCATTGAGCTTCTATAGCTACCTACCCGGCGGCGCGGTGAGTACCCAGGTGACTCTGGGCAACTACGCCGACGTGCTCAGTGACAGCTACTACTACTCCATCTTCGCCCGTACTTTCGGTATGGCAATACTGGTAACAGCCTTATGCATTGTTATCGGGGTGCCGGAGGCCTACCTGTTGAGCCGGTTGTCACCGCGCTGGCGGGCGATCTCTATTGTGATCGTGTTGGGTCCGTTGCTGGTTTCGGTGGTGGTGCGCACATTGGGTTGGGCGATCCTGCTCGGCAACGAAGGTGTGATCAACAAGGTCCTGATGGAACTGGGCCTGATCGATTCGCCAATCAAGATGATGTTTACCTTTGGCGGGGTAGTGGTCGCCATGGTGCATGTACTGGTGCCGTTCATGGTACTGGCAGTATGGGCTTCGATACAGAAGCTTGATCCGGCCACCGAACAGGCAGCCGAGTCGCTTGGAGCGGGTCTGCTTACCATTATGCGCCGTATCGTCTTTCCCCAAGTGATTCCGGGTGTTCTATCCGGAGGGTTGATCGTTTTCGCATTGGCCACCAGTGCCTTCGCTACGCCCGCCATCATCGGTGGCCGTCGACTCAAGGTCGTACCCACCACTATATATGACGAGTTCCTTGGCAACCTCAACTGGCCGCTGGGTGCCACTCTGGCAGTGGTGCTGTTGGTGCTGGTAATGGGGGTGTCGATGGGTATCAACCGTCTGGTCGAGCGTCGTTACAAGCAGGTATTCCAATGAACAGAACCTCTCGATGGCTACTGGTGTTCCATGGCCTGTTCATCACCTTCATGCTCGCTCCCCTGGTGGTAGTGGTGCTGGTGTCGTTCACCGACAAGGGTTACATCGCCATGCCCTTTGATGGAGCGTCGTGGCGCTGGTACACGGCCATGCTCAGCGATGACAGTTTCATCACGCCGTTTTATCGCAGCCTTGGGCTGGGCGCGATAGCCGCTACCTTAGCCACTTTACTAGCAGTACCAGCCGGAATGGCCATCGCTTGGCATCGCTTCCCAGGGCGTGAAGTGGTGCTTGGCGCGCTGATGTCACCGCTGATGGTGCCCCATGTCGTGCTGGGTATCGCCCTATTGCGCTTTCTGACGGCGATCGGCGGCTCCAGCACCTTCTGGGGGCTTACTGCTGCCCACACGGTCGTGGTACTGCCTTACGTGCTGCGCTTGGTAGTGGCTGCGGCTACGGGCTTTGATCGCAGCACTTCGCAAGCGGCTCAGTCGCTGGGTGCTTCGGGCTGGACGGTATTCTGGCGCATTGAGCTGCCGCTGATTATCCCTGGTGTGGCGGGCGGTTGGCTGATTGCATTTATCAACAGCTTTGACGAGCTGACGATGTCAATTTTCGTAGCTTCGGCTAGCACCGAAACCCTGCCGGTGAAGATGTACAACTACATCGCCAACACCATCGACCCACTGCTGGCATCGGTGTCGACGGTGCTGATCGTGCTGACCCTGGCGTTGATGATCCTGCTAGACCGCTTCTATGGGCTGGATCGAGTATTGGCAGGTAAGACCTCATGAACAAATCGAGCATCGATACCCTGGTTATTGGTGGCGGCGTCGTAGGGATGTCTATCGCTTATGGCCTGGCATTGGCCGGGGAGCGTGTTCGGGTGTTGGATGAGGGAGACGATGCCTTCCGTGCTGCCCGCGGGAATTTTGGCTTGGTGTGGGTACAGGGGAAGGGTGTAAGCAGCCCGAACTATGCGCGCTGGACAATGCATTCAGCGAAGGGCTGGCAGACTTTCGCGGAGGATCTGACTGACCGCACCGGCATTTCACTGGAGCTTGAACAGAACGGTGGACTGAATTTTTGCTTAAGCGAGCAGGAGTTGGAGCAGCGGGTCGCAAGCCTGGAGTCTCTACGGTTGGCGTTGGGAGAACCCTACCCCTACGAGGTGCTAGACCACGCAGCGCTTCGGGCTCTGACGCCGCACATCGGCCCAAAAGTGGTGGGGGCTACGTTTGGCAACCTGGATGGTCATGTTAGCCCGCTTCGTTTGCTGCGGGCTCTGTTCGCCGCCTTTCGTGGGCTGGGTGGGGAGCTAATCAATCCCGCGCGCTGCGAGCGCATCCAGAAGCTCTCCGATGGCTTTCATGTATGGGCAGCGGGGCTGGAGCATGTGGCTGACCGCGTAGTGCTGACTGCGGGCCTTGGTAACCGTCATCTAGCGCCGATGGTCGGTATCGATGCTCCTATCGAGCCGAACCGGGGGCAGATCCTGGTGACCGAACGGATGAGACCGTTCCTCAAGTTTCCTTCCGGGGTGATCCGCCAAACTGGCGAAGGTGTGGTGCAGATCGGAGACTCCAAGGAAGACGTAGGACTAGACGACAGTACGTCCCTGGAGCAATTGGCGCGTATCGCCGATCGTGCGCGGCAGATTTATCCCCTGCTGGAAAACGCCAACGTGGTACGCACCTGGGGCGCATTGCGGGTGATGACACCTGATGGCCTGCCAATTTACCAACAGTCCACCCAATATCCTGGTGCGTTCCTGGTGACCTGCCATAGCGGCATTACTCTGGCTTCGGCCCATACGACAGATCTGGTGCGCTGGCTGCGTGGTGGAGACGAACCGGCATCGATCAAAACCTTTAAGACGGACCGCTTCCATGTTTAAGCCAATCACGCTCCCCGTAGCGCAACAACCGGCCCAGGTGCAGATCTGGGTCGACGGGAAACCGTTGGCGGCCCGTGCTGGTGAAACCTTGGCCACCGCCCTACTGACCCATGCCGACGAACCTTTCCGTCACTCAGCGGTGTCGGGTTCGCCACGCATGCCGTTTTGCCTAATGGGCGCCTGCTTTGAATGTCTGGTGGAAGTGGACGGCCAGCCCAACGTGCAGGCCTGTATGGTACAGGTCCGCGCTGGTATGCAGGTTAGGCGGATGCATGGTGCACGCCAAGCGGAGGCCCGAGCATGAGCGACTTTACCCATGATGTGATCGTGATCGGCGCGGGCCCAGCGGGGCTGTCAGCCGCCATGACTGCTAAAGCACAGGGGCTTCGCACCTTGCTGTTAGATGAGCAGGTAGGGCCTGGCGGTCAAATCTACCGCAACATCTCCGCGATACCGCCAGCGGTGGCTGAGCTATTGGGCAAAGACTATCGCCATGGCGAAGGCTTGGCCGCACGTGTAGAGCGGGCATCGATAGACATAAAATATGGCGCGCTGGTGTGGGATGTGGCGCGCGACCTGACGTTGACAGTTCAGCAGTCTGGCAAGTCGTTCCAAGTACGTGCGCCGCAGTTGATCGCTGCCACGGGGGCTTTGGAGCGCCCTTCGCCAATTCCCGGATGGACTCTTCCAGGGGTACTTACAGCCGGTGCAGCTCAGATTGCGCTAAAAAGCGGTTCCAGCGTACCGGCTGGACGGGTGGTGTTGGCAGGTGCTGGACCATTGCTGCTGTTGGTTGCATGCCAATTGCTCGACGCCGGGGTGGATGTGCGCGCTATCGTACAGACCTCTCCGCATGGCAACTTGGTCCGTGCCTTGCGCCACTTGCCTGCTGCGATGGGGGCGCCGGCTTACTTGGTTAAAGGCTTGCGCATGTTGATGAAACTCCGGAAGGCCGGTGTGCCGGTGCACAGTGCCGCCCACGATTTACGTGTGGAAGGCCAGCAGCAGGCCGAGGCGCTGGTGTTCCGCGCCGAGGGCCGCGAATGGCAATACGAAGCCGAGACCGTCCTGCTGCACCACGGGGTAGTGCCCAATACCCAACTCAGTCGCCTAATGCGAGTCGAACACGACTGGGACGTTGAACAACTTGCTTGGCGGCCTCGCCTAGATGCCTGGGGTCAAACATCGTTGGCAGGCTTGCGCATTGCCGGTGACGGAGCTGCTATCGGCGGTGCGCTGGCGGCAGAGCCAGCTGGTGAGTTGGCCGCGATAGGCGCAGCGCTCGCGCTGGGCAAGCTCGACGTAAGGAATGCTGAAGCCCAGGCAGCTCCGTTACGCGCCCAATTGGCACGACAACTGCGGATCAGGCCTTTCCTGGATGCGCTTTACCGTCCACCCAAGTGGCTGACCGAACCGAGTGACGACACTGTGGTATGCCGCTGCGAAGAGGTGACCGCTGGGCAGATCCGCGAGATGGCTCGTTTGGGATGCCAAGGGCCGAACCAAACCAAGTTCTTCAGCCGCTGCGGCATGGGACCTTGCCAGGGGCGGATGTGCGGGCTGACCGTAACTCAACTGCTGGCCAGCAGTGCTGGAACTACCCCCGAAGAGGTCGGCGCATACCATATACGTTCACCGCTCAAACCGGTCCCATTAGGGTCGCTAGCGATGCTGGCTCAGCCAGGGCCGGTCGAGCCGCCGCATTGACTTCGCCCCATCTCTAATTACCTAAGCCTTTATCGAGCCACTTTTTTAGTGGCTTTCCTTACCAAGGAGTACTGAATGTCTACGATCCAGCGCATCCAAACTGGCCCAAGAATGAGCAAAGTCGTAATCCACGCCGGGGTAGTTTATTTGAGCGGGCAAACCGCCTCCGGAGGAGAGTGTGCAAACGGCAACATCACCGAACAGACTCAGGCCGTCCTGGCGAAAATCGACAACCTGCTGGCTGAAGCCGGCAGCGATAAGACCCGAATTCTCTCCACAACAATCTATCTGAAGACTATGGAGGATTTCGCCGCCATGAACGTGGCATGGGAATCTTGGATCAACCCCGAGCACACGCCAGCCCGTGCCACGGTGCAAGCACTGATGGCTAGCCCTGACTTACGTGTGGAAATGTCTGTAGTCGCCGCATGCGACTGATTGTGTCTTAGAAAGTACGTTATCCCTCGCTTGGGATGACAGCGTGGGCGGAGGGGTTAATTCTTTTGGCTAGCAATACAGCCCCCGTGTGATAGAGCTGTTTGCATCTAACCAAACCCTCCCCTCAAAGCTTCCCGATGGAGATACTGGCGACTCTCAGAGCATTGTTCCATACGGGATCACTGCAGCCATTTCACTCCGAATGTGTGATCTCCCACTCAGTCTTCGTTAAGGATGGTACCGCGTTGTGTCATCGGAGAACTGATAACAGGGCCTTCCATGAAAACGCTGTTGAACGAGATTCTCGACGAAGTACGTCCCTTGATCGGCAAGGGCAAAGTGGCTGACTACATTCCCGCGCTGGCCGACGTGCCGGCGCAGCAGTTGGGCATCGCGGTATATGGCAACGATGGCAGCTATCACTGCGCAGGCGACGCGCTGGTGCCGTTTTCGGTGCAAAGTATTTCCAAAGTGTTCAGCCTGGTTCAGGCGATTGGTCACTCCGGTGAAGCCATTTGGGAGCGGCTTGGTCATGAGCCCTCAGGCCAGCCGTTCAATTCGCTGGTGCAGCTGGAGTTCGAGCGCGGGCGCCCACGTAATCCCTTTATCAATGCGGGTGCGTTGGTGATCTGCGATATCAACCAGTCGCGCTTCGCAGCACCCACGTTGTCGATGCGCGATTTCGCACGACGGCTATCGGGCAATCCTCAAGTGTCGATGGATACCCGTGTGGCTGATTCAGAGTATCAATTCCGCGCGCGCAACGCTGCCATGGCTTACCTGATGCAGTCATTTGGTAACTTCCATAACGAGGTCGAGACTGTGCTGCGCAGTTATTTCAGTTACTGCGCGCTGCAAATGAATTGCCTCGACTTGGCCCGAGCCTTCTGTTTTCTGGCCAACGATGGGTTCTGCAAGCACAGCGGTGAGCAAATTCTGACCCGGCGCCAGACCCAGCAGGTGAACTCGATCATGGCTACTAGCGGGCTGTATGACGAAGCAGGAAATTTCGCCTACCGCGTGGGGTTGCCAGGCAAGAGTGGCGTGGGTGGTGGGATTGTGGCAATCGTGCCGGGTCAATTTACCGTATGCGTGTGGTCGCCGGAGTTAAATGCTGCTGGCAACTCCCTCGCCGGAATGGCGGCGCTGGAGTTGCTGAGTTCGCGGATCGGGTGGTCCGTGTTCTGATTAGCGGGCTGGCCCACTAACAGAGAGTGAGTAGGGTTTTTCTATGGTGCCTTACGGCGTTGCAGGTTTGAGCTTCATGACCTGCTACGTCAAAGGTTTCGACTTCAAGAATGACTCAGGCATCGATGTTTATGGCAAATCCATAAATACAATATTCAGTAGTAACAAAGCGGCGCCTTTAAGCCGCCTACGGCTCTCTCCTGAAACCAATGAAGTCCATGCTTAGGAGTAGTGATGTTCAGACCAGTTCTAGCTCTAATGAATCGGGCGCGATACCTGCAGAAATTTACGCTGATATTCTCGGTATTTATGCTTCCATTCTGCTGGCTATCATTCGATAAATTGGAAAGTCTTTATAAGGAACGCCAAGCGACCCATCTCGAACTGCTAGGCCTTGAAGCTGTTGGTAAAAGCTTGTCGGAATACAGGAGTGCCACGGAACTCGCCGGTCTTAAGGTAGTAGCGTACGCACGAAACGAGCCTGACGTCGACGGAGTCATAACTCGCCAAGGTGATGCACTCAAACAACAAACATTGGGGCTAAATGAGTGGTTGAGGAACAGCCCGTTCTTCGATCATCTCGTCAGTACGGATTCTCAGGCGCCGAACGCTAAAGGTTCGAAGCTTTTAAGCATGCAATATAATGAGCAAACCCGAGCGCTGCAAATGCGTTTGAGTGCCATTAAGGAAATTGCCGCATCCGCTCGACTGAGCCAGGACGCAGACTCCCTTGTTTACCGCAACATAGCGTTGCTAACCGATGAGATTCTTCCCCTGTATCAAGTCCTCGGGCAGACTCGGAGTTATGCGAGTTATGTCACCGCCTATGGTTATGTTGATTCGTCTACAAAACCAACGGTTGTGAATCAACTTAACAATTTTGATCGGTTTGTTCAGGCGCGTAATAATGGGGTAGGCAGCAGCGAAGCACGTGCACTCATCGCTGATACTGCTCAAGAAACAGCGTCCAAATACAAATCCAGCATCATCGACTCGTACGCGCTATCCGGTTCGGTCTACCAAGAGTTGATGGATACGTGGCTTGAAAGGTTCAACGAGTACGTTCCTTTTCTTGCAAAGCTGGACAATGCCACGCAACTAGTTTTGTCAGAAACCGGTGATCAGCTTCATGCTCGGCTGGCAAGCCACCAGCACAAGCTCTTGCTCTGGGCTCTTGCTCTGCTTGCGACGGTCTTCGCGATAATCTACCTGTTTATCGGTTTTTACCTGTCTGTGCGACGAGCCATTCGTGAAATCTCTGAAGCGACGCGCCTTCTGGCTGATGGAGATCTCCGATCCACCATAAAACCCTCGGGCCGTGATGAGCTGGGTGATCTGGCCGAAGACTTCAACCTCATGCAAGTACGTATGCGTGAACTAATAACCGAGGTCAAAAATTTCTCGTCCTCAACGCAAGATAAGGCTGTGAATGTCAGCGAGCACGCGCTTTCATCCCAGCAAAGCGTAGGGCATCAAGCGACCAAACTTGAGTTAATCGCCACCTCGATGAGCGAGTTGGTAAGCAGCGTGCAGGAGGTCAGTACCAACTCCAACACCACCGCCGACAAAGCGAGCCAGGCGGGCCAGAAATGTCGCGACGGAAGCATTCAGGTTGGCCGAGCAGTGGCGGGAATCAACGACTTATTCCAAGAACTCAACGACTCACTCAATGCCATCAATGCTGTGGAAAATGAAAGCCAGGCAATTTCTAAAGCGGTAGGGCTGATTAAAAGTGTTTCTGAACAGACAAATCTGCTAGCTCTGAATGCGGCCATCGAGGCAGCGCGAGCCGGGGATCAAGGCCGAGGCTTTGCCGTGGTCGCTGATGAAGTACGTAGCCTGGCCATTCACTCGCATCAACTGACAGGCGAGATCTACAGCAATATTACCCGCCTGCAGCAACAGGTATTCAGCGCTGTCGCGACCATCCGCAGCTGCCATACGAATGCATCCGCGACGGTTGAGGAAGTATCTCGAGCGGCCGGGTTCTTTGACGACATTACCTGCGGCATGAATCAAATCATCGATCACAACATCCAGATAGCCTCAGCAACAGAACAGCAGGCCAATGTTGTACAAGGGGTTGAGCAAAATGCTTTTGAAATTAAAGCTCTAAGTGAAAGCACCGCGAGCCAGGCCGATAGTACGGTAAAAATCAGCAATGAGGTTGCTGAGATGACGCGGAACCTACATAGGCTCATTGCCAATTTCAAGATGTGAGTTAGCAGGTGACCCGGTGAAGTCCAGACAAATGTGATTGATGAGGTCTGTCGGGAATCGACCCGAAGCAAGCGCTCAGCGGTATCTACAAAACTAGGAGAGATTTAGTATTAAAGAATCTTTTCTATGACGGCGATGGGGATCCAGTGGCGGTGTACGCTGGAAACCTCATCATCTGGGAGGGTTGATATTCGTAGGGCGAGGACAACACTTCGCTGAGTCGATCACCCAACAAGCTCCAAGCGCGTTTTTTCTCCTCGGCATAATCATGATGCAGGTAGTGGCGCCTTACCCGGGAGCCGGCCAGTACATGATTTGACAGCGATCGATCACATCCAGGCTGACCCCCAAGGCCTGCATCAGGGTCGCGCCTGTGCGGCGCAGGTCATGCGGCGTCCAGTCACCGTTCTGGCCGTCGGCAAGCACCAGCGTATCGTCATGGCGACGTCGTGAAAGGGCTTTGCGGTTTTTGAATCGGGCCTGGCGGTCACCCACCTGCTTGCTCACCACTTTCACGTCCACATGCCCATCCTTCTGCTTGTTCGGAAAGCACCATTGGCCATGTCCAGTCAGCGTTTTCAAATCCTGAAAGAAGTGCAGGGCAACGGGTGAGAGGAAAACATGATGGTCTTGTTTCTTGCGCCGGCTGCCTTTGACGTTCCCGCTCGGGATGAACCAGGTGTGGTTCTCCAGATCGATATACTTCCATTCGGCCTGAAGCAGTTCACCGATCCGGCATAACGTTCCCAAACAGATCCAAAGCGCAAGTTGGGACTCTCGTTTGAGTGGGCGAATTCCATCGTACTTTTGACCAGCGGGAGGACGTTGTATTCGACGGTCGAGCTCTGTGATCATACTTCTGGAAACAATCTGCGCAGATGCGTTTAGGTTGAGTGCAATGAGCTCGCATGCACCAGCATCAGTCTTCTGGCTCAAGGCGTAATAGCTGGTGAGAGTGGACTGGCTACCCAAGTCCAGCAGCAGGGCGCGCAGACCAGCATCCTGAATTGAATAGCAGTAAGGGGAGGGCGTCATTGCACTGCAATCGGGTGTGTTGCAATGCAATGTCTTGGTCTATTTGCTCTTTTTGAGGTTGCGATTGGCTGCGGCGAACTTCTCATCCAGCGTTCGTTTGCTCAGGCCTGGTACCTCGCTATAGCGTGCGATAACGGCATCGACGATTGCAGATTGGCTCTTGAACACGGAGAGAGGGTGACCAGCAGGTGATTGGTCCAGAAAGAGGTTGAGCAAAGCACCGATGATATTCTGATAGGTGAGTTCACTACGTTCGCTAAGCTGTCCATGCGTTTTGACCATTGCTTTGAGGTCATCCCGTTCAAGTCCGATAGCCCGGAGATCTACCAAAATATCTTGGAGGTGATGCTGTAGCGTATTCAGCTCTCGCAGGAGAGTATCCCGATCCGCTTGTAGCGCAAGGAAGGTTCCGATACTGACTTTTTGATGCGCGTCTCTGCCGGATTCAAACAGAAAGCCGGGCTTCTGATCGGGATAGTAAACCTGCATCCAGTGGCGTAAATCGGAGTGGCGTATCGTCAGTTGAAAGGGCTCCACGTCACTTCCCTTGGGAACCGAAATACCGAGACAGCCATAAGTCAGTTCTCCATTACGTACTGCGTCGTAGATTTTTTCGATAGCTGCGTGCAAGCAGGGCCATTGCGGAAATAGGGAGGCAAGCTCCTCGGGACGAGACCATGTTGCTTGGACTATCTGTGCTTCGTAACGGATGAGATTGCACCAACGCAATGCCGCGTCGATTGGGCGGTAGAAGGTTTTGGAATGCGGATTAAAAGCATAAAAGGACATAATAGCGATGGACCTCCATTCCTATTGGATAGGCCTCTCGCCGAATACCTGTATACCAACCTAACTGATGGCAGTGGCTGTTTACTCGGGTTTTTAGCTTGGCGAGGTCATTCCATTTACCTATTGCTCGATGTTGTTTCCATATGTGTTTGCTCAAGAGCCTGTTTTTTTGGGTTGAGAATGGACTCTTGTAGCCTGTATTGGTTTATCAATTCAGATGCCAGCGATCTGGAAATTTAGGTGAAGCAATATAGACCATTTTTGCAGACAGTTGATTTTTGGTTAGGTTCAGGGAGCAAGCCTATTTCCTATTTTGTCGGTAATGTGTTAGTTGATTTTCAACTAGGCGAGTCATTCCATTTTCCTATCGCTTGATGTTGTTTTAATATACCTATTGTTCAATAGCCTATCCGATTGGGTGGAAGGAAAGCTCTGATAATCTTTATCGGGTTGCCAGCTCAGGCGCCAAAACATGGTTTTAAAATTAGGTGCAGCCAAGTACGCCATTTTCTCGCAGATACTTGGAAGCTTGATTTGAAACAAGTAGTAGGGTCCATTGCCGATGTGTATAGGTGGCTTGTTCACTGGTCGATACCTGCCCACGCTCGCTTGTTAGTCCTAGTATCTGTTCCCATGGCTAGATGCCGCCTGTGGGCCAGTACGAACATGCCGGTGTAGTACGGGCGCTAAACGCGGGAAAACCGGACATCGGTTGCGCAAGAACTGAGGTGGGCTAAAGCCACGGTGGCGCCCAAGCACGTGCAGCGCAATTCCCGCAACGGCTGTATCTGAGTTTAGCCGGATTGGCCGATGGCTGGCTCACCGTGGATACACTGTCGTTGGTCAGCAAGACCGTCTCTGATACGTTGCGTGCCCCCCTTTGTTGAGCAGCATCGAGAAGAGTTAGTGAGTAACACAGTCAGCGTCAGCGTGAGGCAGCATGCTGCAGTCCATTTTCAGTGGCAAGGCGATATGCAGGGCAACGAAGTCTCGACTCCTGTGGAGAGCGGGACTTTGTGCTCTCTCTGGTGTGAGGGTGGCAACGAGTATGACTTTGAATGCGCACACGACCAAGTGATCAACCAATTGCGCCGTTCTGGGTATCAGAGGTGGCGCTAGCCTCGGACAATAAGATTCGCAGGCACCATCTTTCGTATCTCTCGCCGGGCATGGTCAATGAACGGCTTGAGGATGAGTGTTGAGGAATTGCGTTGCGATATGACGATAGAAAAATCGTCTATGATTGCGGGCTCAAAAGGGATGAACTTGAGCATGTTTCCCGTATAGGCGCTCGCCGTCAAAGCATCAATAATGGAAACTCCCAAGCCCGCCTCAGCTAGCTTGAGGATTGCTGAAGAAACCTGAGTTTCAGCACTCATACGTCTGTTGATGCCATGCATCAGTGAATCGATTTTCTTACGCGACTCCATCAATAGCATGTAAGAAATAAAACTCTCACCTTCAAAATCCTCTGGATGCAAGACGTCACGGCTCGCCAAGCGGTGATTGATCGGTACGACTCCGGCCATCTTGGCCGATACCAAAATCTCGCTGTTGCTGTAGCGAGTCGCTTGCATGGGAAACATAGCGAACCCTAAGTCGCAGCGGTCGCGCTGAACCATATCGAGCACTGTCGGCGAGCTATGCATGTGCATTGAAACCACTGCATCCGGGTGCTCGCGCGTAAAGCTCGCTATCGCCCGAGGCAGAAAGGACAGTGCCATGCTGGGGGCTGCGGCAATTTCCAGATAGCCCATCTTTAAAGCTTTGATATTGGATGCCGCGTTAGCTATGCGCTCAATTCCGATCAACGACTGCTCAACGTCTTTAAATAATAACGCGGCCTCTGCTGTGGGCAATAGACGACCTTTCGTACGGGTAAAAAGAGGAATAGCAATGCGTTCCTCCAGGTCAGAGATTAGGCGTGTTACTACAGGTTGAGTAATCTCGAGCATTTCAGCGGCGCCAGTAACGGTCTTGCGCACCATGATGGCGCGGAACGCTTCGAGGTGGCGCAAAGTGATTCGATTTTCCAAAGCATCCTCGCTGGCTAATAGTTTTACAGCATGAGGTTACATTTTAGCACTAAAAATTGTCTAATTTTAATTCATAAATATTGATTAAAATCAACGGCTTGTGCTCCTATTGCTAAATGGTATTCTACAGAAATTTGGTGACGAGATCGGTACCGGTCTAACCGCTAGTGCGATCCTTCGCCTTTACTTCCCTATCAAAATTCATAAGCCGCCTGCTTGTGCTTTATAGATGCGGTTACAGGTCATTGGCAATCCAGGGTCTGTGCCCGCTGGCTAGCGGCCGAGATAGTGGAGGTAAATACGGTCGTAAAGACTGTCAAACGGCATTTTGAGCCTTTCCTGGGTAGTTCAGAGTTGACGCTAGTCGGGGAACTTTGCAGGGCAGCGCCGCGCTGCACACTACTTGTGCACAGCGCGGCCAACCTCGCGCATTAAAAAGGGGAAGCCACAGGCTTACCTACAATTATAGGGATTGCTCTAAGGTTAATGCATTTAAAATGCTTGAATTTGATTAAAATACATTTGCTAAACGATGCCGAGCAACTCTGCTCCTACCATAGGGCATAAGTGTAGTTGACGTAGAATCGGGTCTGATCCTGATCCTGAAGAGTTGCAGTAGGCAATTCAGTGCGAAAGTTTGCTCGGCGCAGAGAGAAACCCAATCCTTTAAGAGCACCGGACTGAAGGACGTAGTCCAGACGAACATCGCGCTCCCACTCGCTATACCTTTCAGTCGTAACGCCGCCAGATCCACGTATGTCGCGACCGCTAATGTAGGTCAACCCCGCTTTAAGGCCCGGCACGCCCAGCGCGGCAAAATCGTAGTTGTACATACCAAACGTCGAATTTTCACCCGCGCGAGTGAAACTGTTGATCATGATATCGGTATTGAGATAAACGCTCGCGCCGCCTTCACCTTCAGCGCGACCCCTCCCATCGACAACATTAGCGTTGTTAATAAAGACCATCCCACCGCTGTCGCTGACACGCTGATGACCCATGGTCAGCGCATGCCCACCGAGGGTATAAGTGAATGCAGCAGACCAGGTATTGTTGTCGACTTCACCAGTATTGCCTTCGTTAAATCCATTCCTGTAAGCGTAATTTGAGTCACTTCCATTTTTGCCA
>NZ_JAHTMR010000009.1:0-230938 GCF_019200975.1 Pseudomonas sp. PD9R
GCTGTCGAGTGAAACGAGGCTGCGATCTTTTGATCTTGAAAATCTAAAGATCGCAGCCTCGTTTCACTCGACAGCTCCTACAGGGGCCAGTGAGTTTTGGATCAGTTGGTTTGCGGCATCTCACCGTTGGCCAGGCGCTTGTTGATGTCGGCGATCACTTGCGGCAAGTCGGTAATGGTGTCGATCATGTAATGCGGGCGCGAACCTTCGAACATTGCGTGGATACGCTTGCGTTCGCTGTCCAGTTTGTCGCTGCCGAGGGCACGGTAGCCTTCGTAGTCCAGGCCGAGCGCATTGCCCGAGCAGATCAGCGCGACGGTCCACATGCCGGCACGGCGACCTTCGAGAATCCCCGGCACGGTGTCGTCGATCTTCACGCAAGCGGCAACGTCGTCGATGCCCAGGGCGATCACGTTGGCCAGTGCCTGGGCCGGCCATGGGCGGCCATTCGGCACTTCGTCGGTAGCGACCACGTGGTCGGCGACGTAACCGTTGGTGGCAGCCAGTTCAACCACCTTGTCCATGACTTGTTTCGGGTAGCCGGAGCAGGAACCGATCTTGATCCCTTGCTGGCGCAGGTTGGCGATGGTGTCCAGGGCACCTGGAATCAGCGCCGAGTGCTCGGCGATTTTCTCGATCTGCAACGGCATGAAGCGTTGGTAAATGGCGGTCACGTCATCGTCAGTCGGTGTGCGGCCGAACACCTTGCGGTACCGCTCGGCGACTTCCGGCTGATCGCACAGGGTGCGGATGTGGTCCCACTTACCCATGCCCATCGGGCCACGGGCTTCTTCGATGGACACCTGAACGTCGAACTCGGCGAAGGCTTCAACAAAAATCTGCGTCGGGGCGAAGGAGCCGAAGTCGACGACAGTGCCGGCCCAATCGAGGATGGCGGCTTGGAGTTTGGTTGGGTTTTTGTAGTTCATGTTGCAATTCCTGCCTATGGGAAATGGTGATCTCCGTAGGAGCTGTCGAGTGAAACGAGGCTGCGATCTTTTGATCCCGTTTTACAAAGGCAACGTTAAAAGATCGCAGCCTCGTTTCACTCGATCGCTCCTACAGGGCGGTGGGGCTTAGATTTCGAGGACTTCCATCTCGCGCAGCACTTCGCCGATGGCCGCAACGGCTTCGCGCATCTCGGCCGGCTGGACGTGGCCGATGCAGCCGACGCGGAAGGTTTCGACCTGGGTCAGTTTGCCGGGGTAGAGGATGTAACCCTTGGCCTTGACCCGTTCGTAGAATTCCTTGAACTCGTAGCGCGGATCTTTTGGCGCATGGAACGTGGCGATGATTGGCGCCTGGATCGCGGCGGGCAGGAAGCTGCGCAGGCCCAGTTTGCCCATCTCTTCCATCAGTGCCTGGCAGTTGGCCGCGTAGCGTTCATGGCGGGCCGGCAAGCCGCCTTCTTCGTTGTATTGCAGCAGCGCTTCGTGCAGGGCGGCGACTACGTGGGTCGGCGGGGTGAAGCGCCATTGGCCGGTCTTGGCCATGTAGGTGTGCTGGTCGAACAAGTCCATCGCCAGCGAATGCGAGTTACCGGCGGCTTTGGCCAGGGCTTCTTTGCGAGCGAAGACAAAACCCATCCCCGGTACGCCTTCCAGGCATTTACCGGAAGCGGCGATCAGTGCGTCGAACGGCACCTGTTGCGCATCCACCGGCAGCGCGCCGAATGAACTCATGGCGTCGATGATCAGGCGTTTGCCGTGCTGCGCAATGACGTCGGCAATTTCTGGCAGCGGGTTGAGGATGCCGGTACTGGTTTCGCAGTGAATCAAAGCGACGTGGGTGATGCTGGTATCGGCGCGCAGCAGGCGGTCGACGTCGGCGGCAGTGGTCGGTTCGTCTTCGGCGGTTTCGAAGGTGCTGAACGAACGGCCGAGCACTTCGCAGATTTTCGCCAGGCGTTTGCCGTAGGCCCCGTTGATCAACACCAGTACTTTGCCGTCGCGAGGCACCAGGGTGCCGATTGCCGCTTCGACGGCGAAGGTGCCGCTGCCTTGCAGAGGCACGCAATGGTGGCTGTCGGCGCCGTTGATGATTGCCAGCAATTGTTCGCAGAGGCTGGCGGTCAGTTGGTTGAAGCGGTCATCCCATGAACCCCAGTCAACCATCATCGCCTGACGGGTGCGGGCCGAAGTGGTCAATGGGCCGGGGGTGAGCAGGATGGGTGCGGCAATACTCATTCTCGTGTCCTCGCAATCGATGGGATGAAGCTACGGGGCTTAAATTGCAATTTGCCGTGTTATCAATCAAATTGTTTGTTGTTATGCCAGCCATCAGTGAGGGTTATTCATGAACCTGTTTCAGCTCCGCGCCTTCGATGCCGTGGCCCGGGAGGGCAGCTTCACAAGGGCTGCCGCGCGGCTGTTCATCAGCCAGCCGGCGGTCACCGGGCACATCAAGGCGTTGGAGGAGCATTACCAGATCACCCTGTTGCGGCGCACCGCGCGACGGGTGGAGTTGACGGAAGAGGGCACCAAACTGGCGGCGATCACCCGGGCGATGTTCGGCCTCGCCGAAGAAGCGCAAGTGATGCTGGAAGCCAATCGGCAATTGTTGACCGGTCGCCTGGAAGTGGCAGCGGACGGGCCGCACATGGTCATGCCGATGCTGGCGAGCCTGCGAGCGCGTTATCCGGGGGTCACCGTGAACCTGCGATTGGGCAACGCCCAGGAAACCCTGGCAGCGTTGTTGTCCGAGCATGCCGACGTGGCGGTGCTGACCGAAGTCGAACCGCGCAAGGGCCTGCATCTGCAAGCCCTGAGCGAATCACGGATTTGTGCGCTGGTGCCCGACGGTCATCCGTGGGCGCAGAGGAGCAAAGGCGTGCCGCTCAAGGAGCTGGACCAGGTGATCATGGTGTTGCGTGAGCCGAGTTCGATCACCCGACGTACGTTTGACGAAGCTTGTGCCCAGGCCAAAGTGCATCCTCGGGTGTTGCTGGAACTGGACAGTCGCGAAGCGGTGACCGAGGCCGTTGCCGCCGAGTTGGGTGTAGGTGTGGTCTCGTCTGTGGAAGTCAGCCATGACCCGCGCGTGGCGGCGGTGCCGATTATTGGTGAGGGGTTGGTGAATCGGCACATGATGGGGTGCATGGAACGGCGGCGGGACTTGCGTTTGATCCAGGCGTTTTTCGGCTTGGCCCCCAATCCCGGTTGATCGAAAACCCTGTAGGAGCTGCCGAGTAAAACGAGGCTGCGATCTTTTGATTTTGTTTTTAAGAAGCAAGATCAAAAGATCGCAGCTTCGTTTCACTCGACAGCGCCTACAGGGCCCCTACATCGGTGTGAGGCTTTCGCGCACCATCTGCAAAAACGTCGCCACAATCCGCCGCGAACTTTGCTCGCGCAAGCACACCAGTGTCTCGGTCAATCGCCGTTTGCAATCGGTAATCGGCAGCGCGCACACCCGAGAGTCCGCACCGAACTCAGCCGCCGACACCACCCCCACGCCAATCCCCACCACCACCGCCTCACGCGCTGCTTCCCGGCCTTCAACCTGAATCGCCGGGCGGATGCGGAACCCGGCGCCGGCCATTTCTTCTTCCAGGGTCTGGCGGGTCACCGAGCCGATTTCCCGCAGTACCAGCGGCGTGTCGTCCAGGTCCGCCAGGCAAATGGATTCGCGGTCGGCCCATGGGTGATTGCGCGAGACGAACGCCACCATCGGGTCATTGCGCAGGGGCAGCGAAATCAGCCGCTCATCGCTGACATCGCGACCGAGCAGTGCCAGATCAGCCTGATAGTTGAACAGTCGAAATAGAGATTCATCGGTGTTACCGGTTTCGATTTTCACGCTGATGCCGGGGTAACGCTCACAGAAACGGGCGATTTGCGGAAGCACGTGTACCGGTGCATCCACCGCCAGAATCAGGCTGCCGGTTTGCAACGCCTGGGAATCCTGCAACAGCTCTTGAGCTTCCGCCTCAATCACAAAAAGCCGCTGGGTAACGCTCAGCAAACGCTCGCCCAGATCGGTCAGGCGCACCGAGCGTTTGTTGCGGTGGAACAGCAACACCCCGTAGCGCTCTTCGAGTTTTCGCACTTGGTCGGAAATCGCCGGTTGCGTGAGGAATAGCCGCTCGGCGGCTTTGGTAAAGCTTCCGTGTACCGCTACGGCGTGGAAGGCTTTGAGCTGGGCGTGGGAAACCGACATCGAAACCTCCAGTAACAAGCTGTGCTTATATTGGAAATACGATAAATCGATTTCACTTATTAATCAGTAATTGTTTTTATCCGCTTCAGCCCAGCTGACTGTTCGGTCGAACAGCAACGGTGGCCATGAGCCTGTGCGTGCAACAGCAGGACTCATCTGACCGGAATCGCCTAACAGGGACAGGGTGATTTCGCAGTGCTCAACAATAAAAACACAGGCGTTTTTCTACCAATTCTGCCGGCACACTCACACCCTGAGGTCAGAACCACAATGAACAAGCACATCGGCACCATCAAGCGTTGGCGCGTGCAGATCTTCGCGATCACCTGGCTCGCCTACGCCGCGTTCTATTTCACCCGCAAAGCGTTTTCCGTTGCGAAACTGGGCATCGGCGAAGACCCGACGTTCATGCTCGACAAAATGGCCATGGCCAACCTCGATGCAATTTACCTGACCGCTTACGCCATCGGCCAATTCACCTGGGGCATTCTTGCCGACCGCTTCGGGCCACGGGTTGTGGTGCTGGGTGGCTTGCTGATCTCTGCGGCGGCAGCATTGGTAATGGGCAGTTTCGCCACGTTACCGATCTTCGCCACGTGCATGCTGATTCAGGGCCTGGCGCAGTCCACCGGTTGGTCCGGGCTGTGCAAGAACCTCGGCAGTTTCTTCCCCGCCGAACAGCGCGGACGGGTGCTGGGCTTGTGGAGTTCCTGCTACGCCTTTGGCGGTCTGGTGGCATCGCCGTTCGCCGGTTGGTGGGCGTACACACAGATCGGCACCTGGCATGCGGCGTTTATTTCCAGTGCCGTCGTGGTCGCATTGGTCGCTGTGCTGTTCTTTATTTTCCAACGCAATAAACCTGAAGACGTTGGCTTGCCCGCTGTGGAGCCAGAGCCTGAACTGACGGCCGCAGAAGCTGATGCGCAAAGCAAGATCAGCATGTGGGAGCCGTTAAAGGAGATCCTGCGCAACCGCACGGTGCTGATTCTTGGCCTGGCCTATTTCATGCTGAAACCGGCGCGCTATGCGATTCTGCTGTGGGGCCCGGTGATCGTTTTCGAACAAATGCCATCGGTAGGCAAAGTCGGCGCGGCGATCATTCCCACTTCGTTCGAACTGGCGGGGTTGCTCGGGCCGATCATGATCGGTCTGGCCTCGGACAAACTCTTCGGTGCCCGGCGCATGCCGGCCTGCGTCATCAGCCTGTTGGCGCTGACCGTGTCGCTGGCGCTGTTCATGGGTGCCTTGCATACCGGCAGCGTGTTGCTGGTGGTGGCGCTGTTGTTTGTCATGGGCCTGACGCTCTACGGACCGGACTCGATGATCAGCGGCGCGGCCGCCATCGATTTCGGCACCGCCAAGGCGGGTGCGACAGCGGCAGGTTTCGTAAACGGCTGCGGCTCGGTCGGGGCAATTCTCGGCGGATTGCTGCCGGGCTACTTCGACACCGTCACCGTGTTCATTGTCTTTGCCGGCTGCGCGATGTTCTCGGCCCTGGTGTTGATCCCGCACTGGAACAGTCGCCCGGGAGGCCTGCGTACCAACTATCCCTTTGTGCCTAACCAGGCAATGACCATAAAACCCCTGCGTACCTGAACCCTGTCCCGCGCGGCCTGCTGCGCCTGCGGCAGGCTGGCGTGTGGACGAATGACCGGAGAGTTACCCCATGAGACCCTTTTGGCTGGACCAGGCCTTGAAGGCTGATACGTCCGAAACCTGTCCGACACTGCAAGGCGACATCCGCGCCGATGTCTGCATTGTCGGCGGTGGCTACACCGGGTTATGGACCGCCATCATGCTCAAGGAGCAGAACCCCGAACTGGATGTGGTGCTGATCGAAGCGGACGTCTGCGGTGCCGGCGCCAGTGGCCGCAACGGCGGTTGTGCGCTGTCGTGGTCGGCCAAGTACTTCACCCTTGAGCGGCTGTTCGGCGTCGAAGAAGCCGTGCGGCTGGTCAAGGAATCCGAGCGCAGCATCCACGCCATCGGTGCCTTTTGCGAGCAGTACGCGGTGGACGCCGATTACCGTCTCGACGGCACCCTTTACACCGCGACCAACCGTGCCCAGATGGGCTCGACCGACGCGGTGATTGCGGCACTGGAACGCAACGGCATCAACTCTTTTACCCAGCGACCACTGGCTGATGTGCAGCGCATGGCCGGCTCCAGCAAGCACCTGGAGAGCTGGTTTTCCCCGGCCGCTGCCAGCGTGCAACCGGGCAAACTGGTACGCGGCTTGCGTCGAGTCGCCTTGCAGCTTGGCGTGAAAATTCATGAAAACACGGCGATGACCGGGCTGGAAGAAGGTAAGCCGGCGGGGATTCAAACCGCCAACGGCACCGTCCGCGCCGATCGTGTGGTGCTGGCGATGAACGCCTGGATGGCCCGGGCATTCCCGCAATTCGAACGCAGCGTGGCGATCGTCTCCAGCGATATGGCAATCACCGAACCCCGGCCCGACCTGCTGAATGAGATCGGCTTGACCAGCGGCGTCACCGTGCTCGATTCGCGGATTTTCGTGCACTACTATCACAACACCCCGGACGGCCGGATCATGCTCGGCAAGGGCGGCAATACCTTCGCCTATGGTGGGCGCATGTTGCCGGTGTTCGATCAGCCGTCACCTTATGCCAGTCTGTTAAAAAGCAGTCTGGCGGATTTTTTCCCGGCGTTTGCCGACGTCAAGGTCGAAGCGACCTGGAACGGCCCTTCCGATCGCTCGGTCACGGGGCTGCCGTTCTTCGGGCAGATGAGTGCCAGCGGCAACGTGTTCTACGGTTTCGGCTACTCCGGCAGCGGCGTCGGGCCATGCCATATGGGCGGGCAGATTCTGGCCTCGATGGTCCAGGGTCTCGACAACGCCTGGACCCGCTCGCCGTTGGTGAACGGACCGTTGGGCTTCTTCCCGCCAGAGCCGATCCGTTACCTCGGTTCGCTGATGGTGCGCAACGCCATCCGCCGCAAGGAACGCGCCGAGGATCACGGGCATCGGCCTCGGCACCTCGACGTGCGCCTGGCGAAGTTCGCGGCGGCGGCCGGCAAGGCTGACAAGGGCTGACGGTCATGGCTTAGGCTGCGTGGGGTTGATCAGCCAGTCGAGCAGCAGGCGACTATCGCTGCGTGGTTGATGGTCGCGGGCGGGCGGTGGCGTATCGCGATGTCCGGTGCTGGCGCAGAACACCGGGCGGTCGGGGTCACTGTCCAGGAAGCTGACCCACCCGTCGCTGCCGGCCAACGGCAAACAGGCCGGATCGATCCGCCCGTGCACGGTCGTCAACGCAATAGGCAGCCAGAGACTGTTGGATGCCTGCGCAACAGCGGGCTGTGCGGGCCACAAACGTACCTGAATTCGACCTTGATCATCCAATGCTGCCGGTTGCCCGGCCGGGCCGCATACATGGGCGGGTTGATAACCCGGCACACTCGGCTTTGTCTGTTTCAGCGGCGGCCTGAACGCCGTTGACCAGGGAATGGCGCTGAACTGATTGTGGTAATGCGGCAGCCTGTCGGGCGTGTCTTGCGCCAGAATCGAACGCTGATGCCCCTGATGCCGCGCCTGGGTCACCAGCCATTGATCGTTGAACCCCGGCAGCGGATGGTCTGCCACCTGCACGATGCGTCCGCTGCTTAACTCGCCGTTATTGCTTTGGCCATGGATTTGCAATTGCAGGCAACGCAGTCGCTCCAGATGCCGGCGGGCGAGTTGATCGCCGTGGTGCTGCTCAGGCGCCGGGCGGGACATTGGCGGCGGCCGGGTGATGGGGTGATTGGCCGCACCGTCGTCAGCGTCCGGCGCGCCGCGGTTTCTGGCATTACGTCCCGACGGTGAGGGCGGCGAATCATGGCGCTGGAACAATTCGCTGATCAGCGGTTGGCTTTCATCGTCGGATGCGTCGCTGTGGAACGGCATCAGCAGGGGGGCTTGGGGGAAGCTCAGGCTGTCATCGGCTACCACCAGTACGTGAGCGTTGCGCTGATGTTCGAAGTGATAGTGAATGCCTTCTTCCTCGCACAGCCGTTGCAGCAAGGCCAGGTCGGTTTCATCGTACTGAATGCAAAAAGGCCGCAGGGGGTAGTGCTCGAGGGTCAGTTCAAAGCGATAGCTGTCATCGGGCAGCTCATGTTCCTCCAATAACTGACGCAGGATCATCGGCACGCTGAGGTGGACGAAGATGCGCCGACAGCGATACCGATCCAGTGCTTGCAGCGCGGGCACCAGCACCACTTTGTAACCAACCCGGTGCGCCCCGCAATGTTCGCGACTGGCGCTGTGCAACACGCCGTGAATGCCCAGGCCTTGCCCAAGGCTCAGGAACGCCGATTGTTGCAACAACCGATCAGGGTGAATGGCCGGTGCAAGGCCGATCACTTCTATGTCGAATCGATAGGGTTGGTTGAGGGCTTCCAGACCACTGAATTGCACGACATGCAGGCTTAAATCGTCGTCCAGCAGTGTCAGGGTGAAGGGACTTTCCTTGTCGTTGTGCATCGAACGCGCTTCTGCCATGGAATACGGGCGCAGAGAGTACGAAACCACAGCTGTTAATAGTCATCACAAACTGACGTTTCCGAATCGCCCTACAACCGAAGGCGAAGATGTCGATTCAAGGTCAGAATTTTTGGTCGATTGCCGACTTTAGGCCGGTTAAACTTGCGCAAAGCGTCGGCCAATAGATGTCTCGGCGCCACAGACAAGAGAGTGAGTAATGGGCGCACAGTGGAAGGTTAAACACAAAGAAGCGGCATCTAACGCCAAGGGCAAGATCTTCGGCAAACTGGTGAAAGAAATCACCATTGCCGCGCGTAACGGTGCCGATGTCACCACTAACGCACACCTGCGCCTGGTGGTTGAACAGGCTAAAAAAGCCTCGATGCCTCGCGAAACCCTGGAACGTGCGATCAAGAAAGGCTCCGGCCAGCTCGGCGAAACCGTGCAATACCATCGCGTGACGTATGAAGGGTTTGCACCGCATCAAGTGCCGCTGATCGTTGAATGTGTGACCGACAACATCAACCGTACCGTCGCTGAAATCCGCGTCGCCTTCCGCAAGGGCCAACTGGGCGCTTCCGGTTCGGTGGCCTGGGACTTCAACCACGTTGGCATGATCGAAGCCGCGCCGGAAACCCCGGACGCCGATCCGGAAATGGCCGCTATTGAAGCGGGCGCTCAGGATTTCGAGCCAGGTGAAGACGGCGCAACGCTGTTCCTGACTGAACCTGCAGACCTGGACGCGGTACAAAAAGCGTTGCCGGGGCAGGGTTTCACCGTGCTGTCGGCCAAGTTGGGTTACCAGCCGAAAAACCCGGTCAGCGGCCTGAGCGATGAGCAGATGGCTGAAGTTGAAGCCTTCCTCGAAGGCCTCGATAACCACGACGACGTGCAGGACATGTTTGTCGGGTTGGCCGGCTAAACATCGAAAGATCGCAGCCTACGGTGCATCTGTAGCAGCTGCCGAAGGCTGCGATCTTTTTCTTAATGTGCCGTAATAACTTCCTGTAACACACGCACAATCTCGCTAAACCCCGGTCGGGCCAGCACATCCGGCTGACAACATCTCTGTTGCAACGCCTCCCACTGCACGCGCAGTTCCTCACTCAACCCCAAATCAATCCGCTCCAGCAATTCCCCCAGCAGCACCCCGAACGCGCGTACTTCGATGCGTTGCAGTGCACGGCTTTCAGTGTTGTCTTCGAGCGCGTGGAACGACGCCGCACCGAAGTCCCCCAGCAGGCAATCACCGTGCTCGTCCCACAGAATATTGTGGCCGTAGAGGTCGCCATGGGTAATGCCCTGACGGTGCAAGTGCTCAGCAACTGAGGCAATGCCACGGGCGATGCGCAGGGCGACATCGGCGGTGAAGCGCGTGTCGTTGGCGTAGATGTCGCGGCTGCAAGAGGCCAGGCTCGGCAGCGCGGCAAGGTTGCGGTAGCTCGGCTCGATCAGCTGCATCACCAGGCCGTTGGTGTGTTGCGGGTGATCGACAATCCGGCCTTCGACACAAATCAGGTTCGGGTGGATGCCGGCGGTGATGCAGGCGTTCATTTCGTGCAACGGCGAGCCATCGCTGGTCATTTCGCCTTTGTAGAGCTTGACCGCAACCTGGGTGTCCGGTTGGCCCGGTCGAGACCAGGCAGCCCGATGAATCACCCCCGAAGCGCCTTCGCCCAGCTGCTGCTCCAGGCGCACTTGCGACCAGGGAATGCTCGCGGTGGCTTCAAGGGCGGCGGCATCGGCTTCGGTTTCCAGCGGGTTACCGGCGTAGGCCAGCCAGGTCAGGCTCGGCAGGGCCAGCAGCCACTCGGGCAACTCGGTGAGTTGGTTGGCGGCGATGCGGATCAACTCAAGCCGATGGCAATCGCGCAAGCTTTCCGGCAAACGCTGCAACCGGTTACCGGCCAGCATGAGTTTTTGCAGGTATGGGCGCTGGCCCAGTTCGGTCGGCAGTTCAGAGATGCAGTTATCGGTCAGGATCAGCCAGCGCAACAGCGGTGGCAGCGCTTGTCCCGGAACCTGTTCGATACGGTTGGCCTTGAAGCCGACCATGGTCAAGGCTTCGCATCGGCCCACACAAACGGGCAGTTCGGTGAACAGGTTGTCCGAGCAGAACAACACCCGCAAGCGGATCAGACGGTGCAAGTCCTCCGGCAAACTGCGTAGGGCGTTGCCACTGAGATTCAGCACTTCCAGGGAGTCCGCCAGGTCGAATATTTCCCGGGGGAATTCTGTCAGGCCGCAGGCGAGGTCCAGACGGGTGATGCCGGCCAGCGTGCCGGCGCGCAGTTGTGCGAGGGAATGCATGAGCGGGGTTCGCCATCGATCGAATGAATGGGCGGCATGATAGCGACTTGAGGCCTTGGCAAGGCCAAAAAGATCAGCTCCTACGGGAGATTGCGTTCAATGCAGGAGCTGCCGAAGGCTGCGATCTTTTGATTTTTAATCTATTCCTCCCGGATTTCCACCAACTGCCCCAACCGACTGCGCGTACGCGCCAGGTCAATGGCATCGCCACCCAGGCTTTCGCGCAATGAGCGCTGCCCAAGCAGAGTCAGATGCTTGTCCTGGTCGTACAAAACGTCCACCAGATTAATGAAGCGCTGCTGTGCAGCAATCGAACAGTCGGCCAGGTCGGGCAGCTTGTCGATGATCCAGTGATCGAAGCGCCGGCACAGTTCCAGATAATCCATGACCGCCGTGGGCTGGTCGCACAGGTCACTGAAGGTAAAACCGATGGTGCGCCCTTCGCAGTAGCGCGCGGAGAGGTGGCGTGTGCCGACGGGCAGGGCAATGGCCGGTGCATCGGCGGCTGGCAGGTTCGACGCCTGACGCTGTGACGCGGTGGCGGGCCAGACGTATTGGCCCTGGGTAAACAGTTGTTGCGCGTGGGTCCTGGCCTGACTGCGGTAGTCGTGCGGCCCGCCGACTTCCATCACCTGCATACGCGTGTTGATCAGGTCGATCACCGGCTTGAATCGCGCGTGGTACAGCGGGTTGGGCAACAGGCCTTCCGGCGGATAATTGGAGGTGACCAGCAACAGAATGCCGCGCCGGAATAGCGCCTTGAACAGCCGCGTGATCAGCATCGCATCGCCGATGTCATGCACATGGAATTCGTCGAAACACAGCACCCGGCAATCGCGCAGCAACTCATCGAGGGTGGTCGCCAGTGCATCCGGTTGCTCGCGATGGCTGAACATGCCCTGGTGCAACCGGGCAAAAAACTCGTGGAAGTGCAGACGCTGTTTTTGCGCGAGGGGGATGGCCTGGAAAAAACCGTCGAGCAACCAGCTCTTGCCGCGACCGACGGCGCCATGCAAGTAAAGACCGGGCAAGGTCTTCGCTGACGCAGCCAGCAGTGTTGTGGCGTGTTGTGCCATGCAATCAATGACGCGCTGCTGGCTGTGGCTGAGGGTATAGCCCTGAGAATGGGCCTTGTGGTGAAAGTAGTCGTGGATCACCCGGCCTGTCGCGACCCCGCTGGCGGACGCAGTCGATGCCTTGCCGAAGAGGCGGCGCAGTGCTGGCCAGCGTGGCTTGAAGCGCGAACGGTTGGGCGGTCGAACGGTCACTGTGGTGTCACCCCGTCATCGTCAGGCAAGCGCCCCGGACTGGGGCGGCATAGTGTAACCAGAGGGGGGAATTCGCTTCCAGTTGTGTCGATGGAATCAAGGCTTTTCTCGACAAAATACTCGGGTGTGTACAGCTTATTTCGCGCCGCAATGACGGCGTTTTGCAGCTGAGACGGTACAAATTCACGTTTTCGGAGTGGATCCAGTTTCGTTCGTTCACTGGCGATTTCCCGGTGTGTTGCTAACCTGTTTTTTACAAGTCACCCCTCAAAAGGAATGGGGCCGTGAATGGACATGTGGTGTTGGCAGTCTTGGGCCTGGGGCTCAGTGCAACGATATCGGCCGCCGAGCTTCAGGTGGAGGTGCGGGTCGACGTACAACGTGGCTGTCAATTGGTCGGGCAACAACGCACGGCGGGCATCGAGCAATTGGGCGTGCTCGATTTCGGCACTACGGCGCGGCTGGATAATCCCGCCGGGCCGCTGGGCACGGCGCTGATGAACGAGCGCCTGCCAAGGCTCGAATGCAATCCCGATACCCCTTATCAATTACGCGTTGATGGCGGCCTGCACGGTGGCGTCGGCGACGTGCGTTACATGGCGGGAAGCGCCGCACACAGCAAACCCATTCCTTATCGGCTTTATCAGGACCCGGCGCGGCGAATCCCGCTGGCGGTGGACGTGCCGATGAGTGGCCGGGTGCCGGAGACCGGATCGGTGGATTTGCCGCTGTACGCGCGTATTGAACCCTTGGCGGAGATACCGCGGGTCAGCCGTTACTCGGACCTGGTGAAGGTGACGGTCAGCTGGTAGACGACTGTGCAGCAAACAACCTACCGGACTCGGGTTGGCAGGGAAGGGGCGTTCGCGGACGAACGGCCGTGTCTGAAGGAGTAGTGGTTGTCGTGATGAAAGGCAGGCTCTGGAAAGTGTTCACCTTCGGCGCGCTGGTGTTGCTGGCCCCCGTTGTGCAAGCGGCCATCAGCGGGCAGATCCATGCGCGGCTGACCATCATCGCCGGTTGCGAAGTGACCAATGGCACCCGCTCTGGCAGCCCGGTCAGCGACTTCGGCACGCTCGATTTCGGCCAGCAAGGCCCTACCTGGAACAACCCGATCGAGGCCAGCCTCAGTGATGACGGCAGCGGCAAACTGAACGTCGCCTGCAATCCCTCGGTCACCGGTTTCACCGTCACCATCGATGGCGGCACGCACGGCGACGGCACCACCCGGCGACTGAGCAACGGCACGCAGACCATTCCCTATCAATTGTTCCTCGATGCTTCCGGCAACCAGAGCTACAACATCGGGCAACAACACAATTTCGCTGTCACCAGCGGGGCGCAAGTACCGATTCCGGTATTCGGCTCCGTGGTAGCGAACGCCCGCGCGTTACCGGCCGGTGTCTATACCGACACCCTGACGGTGACGCTCGACTGGTAAACCTGTAGAGGACGGACACCATGCACATGCTTGTATCAAAGATAGGTTTGTCATTGCTCGGCCTGATGTTGGGAGCCGGCGTCCAGGCGGCCACCACTGTCACGGGCCAGATTAACTCCAGCCTGATCCTGACCAGCAGTTGTCAGGTGAACGGCGTCGGCGGCTCCAGCAACCTGAATTTCGGTTCGTTGAACTTCGGCACCACCAATAGCCTGTTCACCTCGGCCAGCGGGCAAGTACTCGGCGGTGGCGGTGGGGCGCTGTCGATTCTCTGCTCCAACGGCACCACACCCACGGTCAAGGTGCGTGCCGGTGCCAACGACGGGAAATCGTCGGGCGGCACCCGTGCGCTGTTCGACGGTGTCGCCAATTACGTGCCATACGACTTGTACACCGATGCCGGTCACTCGCAGATTTTGGCCATTGACGGCGTGATCAACCTTGCCGCCAGCACTGGCGTAGCGCAGACCGTGAACATCTACGGCCAGGCCCTGGGCAAGGCCGGACTGCCGGCAGGCACCTACACCGACACCGTTGCCGTCGAACTGACCTTTTAGGGAGATGAACGGCCACGGTTGTGCGGCGCTGCTCCTGTTCTGCGGGGCGAGTGTGCCGTTGCCGCTGGCGGCGGTGACCAGCCAGAGCTTTCAGGTCAGTGCCACGGTAACCGCCGGTTGCCTGGTGGTCGGCGGGGTTTCCAGTTACGGCAACCTGAATTTCGGCAGTCGCCCGGCCCTGGCTACCGGCACGGTGCAGGTGGCGCTGACCGGGGGCGTGCAGTTGCAGTGCACGCCGGGCGTGACGCTGAACATGAGTGTCGATGGCGGCCAGTACAACAGTGGCGGCCGACATCTGCAGCTCACCACCGGCAGCAATCGGGTGGCGTACCAACTGTTTCGCGATGCGGCGTTCAGCCAGAGCCTGGGCATCGGCCAGAGCGTAACCGTGGCCTATAGCGATGCAAACAACATCAGCCTGCCGATTTACGGTCAGGTGCAGCTACCGGGCAATCAACCCGGAGGAACATACAGCGATGTGCTGCAAGTGCAGCTGTCGTGGTAACGGAATGATTGGCCATAGGAGTCGGCATATGTATTCACCCTCGCGGCGGCCTTCGGTCGTGTGTCATGCGCTGTTGGCCTTGCTCTGGCTGGGAGCAGCCAAGGTACAGGCGGCCAGTTCGGTGCTGATCTGGCCGATTGATCCGGTGCTGGAAGCCGATCAACAGGCCAGTGCGTTGTGGCTGGAAAATCGCGGCAACGAAACCGCCAACCTGCAGATCCGCGTGTTTGCCTGGAGCCAAAGCGGTTTCAGCGATCAGTACCAAAACCAGCGCGACGTGATCGGCAGCCCACCCGTGGCGAAAATCGAACCGGGCCAGAAGCAATTGGTACGTCTGACGCGCACTCGGCAAATCCCGCCGGGGCAGGAACTGGCTTACCGCATCATCATCGATGAAATTCCCTCGGCGAAACCACCGGCGGCTGAAGACGGCAAAACCGCCGCAGCGATTCGTTTTCAGATGCGCTATTCGGTGCCGCTGTTTGCCTATGGCGAAGGTCTTTGGAGCAAGGAAGACACCACCCGCCCGCGTGATCCAAAAGGTGTGGGCCTGCCAGATTTGAGCTGGCGCACAGTGGCGGTGGACGGGCGTCCTTACGTTGAAGTGCGCAATCAGGGCGCGGTGCATGCGCGGCTTACCGACGTGGCGCTGAAGCAGGGCAGCCAGACCAGACCCTTGGTGGAAGGGTTGCTGGGTTATGTGCTGCCCGGCGCGATCATGCGATGGCCGGCGCCCGGACCGCTTGCCGGCGACCCGGCGTTGCAGGTGCGGATCAATGGCGCACCGCAGATTCAGAGTGTCGCGCCGGCCAAATGAACACACGCGTTCACCTGTAGGAGCTGCCGAAGGCTGCGATCTTTTCAGGCAGCACACGGAGGAAAATGTCCAGTGACGGACAACAAGCCGTAATGAGCCAGGGTAGGGCTCGCAGTGTGCAGCGTCCGTTGTGGGTCGTTGGCTGTGTCTGTTGCCTGGCACTCGTTCATCCCGCAGAGGCCGGTGATCTGCCGCCTCCGCCCAGTGGCATGGAGGCTGTAGCCGATGCGCAGTTGTTTCTGGAACTGGTGGTCAACCAGATGAACACCGGACGGGTCGTGGCGGTCGAGCAGCGTAACGGGCAGCTCTTTGTGCCGGCCAGCGCATTGCGTGACACCGGCATGAAGTTGCCGGACAGCACCGGCGTCGAAGTCGGCCTCGACAGCGTGCCGGGCCTGCACAGCGAGTACGACGGCAACGGTCAACGGCTGCTGCTCGACGTCCCGCCAGACTGGCTGCCCGAACAGTTTATCGGTCGTCGTGACGTCTATCCGCGCACCCCGGCCCTGAGCAGTTTCGGGGCGTTACTCAACTATGACCTGTACCTCAACGACACCGATGACGCCGGCACTTATCTGGCGGCCTGGAACGAAGTGCGGGTATTCGACAACTGGGGCACGTTGTCCAACACCGGGCAATATCGCCGCACGATGTCGGGGGATGAAGTCAATACGCTGAACAATGGCTACCTGCGCTACGACACCACCTGGCGCTACTCCGATGATGATCGGCTGCTCACGTACGAGGCCGGCGATCTCGTGAGCGGTGCCTTGCCCTGGAGCAATTCAGTGCGTCTGGGCGGGGTGCAGTTGTCCCGGGATTTCGGCGTGCGCCCGGACTTGGTGACTTACCCGTTGCCGCAGTTCGCCGGGGAGGCGGCGGTGCCGTCATCGGTGGATCTGTTTATCAACGGCTACAAATCCAGCAGCGCCGAGCTGCAACCCGGCCCCTACACGCTGACCAATATCCCGTTCATCAACGGCGCCGGCGAAGCGGTGGTGGTCACCACCGATGCTTTGGGTCGACAGGTCTCGACCACGGTGCCGTTCTACGTCACCAGCAGCCTGTTGCAAAAAGGCTTGAGCGATTTCTCGGTGGCCGCCGGCACCTTGCGCCAGGATTACGGCCTTCGCGATTTCAGCTACGGCCCCGGTGCCAGTTCCGGCAGTTTGCGTTATGGCCTGAGCGACAACCTCACCCTGGAAAGCCATGCCGAAGCGTCTGATTCACTGACCCTGGGCGGTATCGGCGGCAATCTTCGCCTGGGCAATTTCGGCGTGCTCAACACCGCCATCAGCCAAAGCCGTTTCGACGGTGAAAGTGGTCAACAACTGAGCCTCGGCTATCAATACAGCAGCCAGCGCTACAGCTTCTCTTATCAGCGTTTGCAACGCCGTGACCAATACGCTGACCTGACCCTGGTCGACAGCCCTTACACCGCGCTGAGCAAACGCAGTGAGCAGGCAACCCTGAGCCTGAACCTCGACAGCTGGGGCAGCCTCGGTGCCGGCTACTTCGACGTGCGCGCCGCCGATGACTCACGCACGCGCTTGCTCAACCTGACATGGAGCAAACCGTTGTGGCGCAACACCAGTTTTTATCTGTCGGCCAACCGCGAAATCGGCGACAGCAACTGGGCGGTGCAGGCGCAACTGGTCATTCCGTTCGATTTGCGCGGCAGCCTGGCCATCAGCAGTGAGCGCAGCAAGGCCGGGCAAACCCAGCAACGGGTCAACTACAGCCGCGCCGTGCCGACCGAAGGCGGCGTGGGTTTCAACCTTGGTTACGCCGATGGCGACGGGCCGGATTATCGTCAGGCCGATGTGACCTGGCGACTGCAATCAGTGCAATTGCAGGCCGGCGTCTACGGCAACAGCGATGTCGAAACCCGCTGGGCCGATGCCAGCGGTTCGTTGGTGTGGATGGACCGCCAGGTGTTCGCCGCCAACCGCATCGACGACGCTTTTGTGGTCGTGAGCACCGACGGCTACGCCGACGTTCCGGTGCGATACGAAAACCAGCAGGTCGGCCAGACCGATCGCAACGGCCACTTGCTCGTGCCGTGGAGCAGCGCCTATTACCGTGGCAAATATGAAATCGACCCGCTGAACCTGCCGGCCAACGTGCGCAGCCCGAACGTCGAACAACGCATCGCGGTACGCCGAGGCAGCGGATATCTGCTGGAATTTCCATTGAGCCGGGTGCTCGCCGCAAGCATCGTCCTGGTGGATGCGCAACAGCAGAACCTGCCCTTGGGCAGCGGCGTGGTGCATGAGCAAAGCGGCGCGCAAACGGTAGTGGGTTGGGACGGTCTGGTTTACCTGGAAAACCTGCAGGCGCAGAACAGTTTGCGGGTGAGTCTGGCCGATGGGAAAACCTGTCAGGTGCAGTTTGCCGTCGACATGCAGCAGGATCAGATCCCGCTGATCGGGCCGTTGGTGTGTCAGTGAACGGCGCGAAGTGGCTGGCGTGGCTGGCGTTGTTGCTGCCCAGTTCGGCGCAGGCATTGTGCGCGGCGGTCGGCACCACGCCGGTGGCGTTCGGCTCCCTCAGTTCGATTGCCGTGCGCACCACGTCGCAATCCAGTTCCACGGTGAATGGTGGATTAAGTTGCACCGGCTCGCTGCTTTCGCTGTTGACCACCAATGATCATTTCTGGGCCACCGTCACTTCGTCCCAGAGCGGCTTGGTCGGTCCTACCGGCGATGTCATCGGCTACACGATCTACGCCAACAACAGCACCAGCTACCCGCTGACCCGCGGCGTTGCCTACGACTTCGCCCGCAACGGCATCATCGACGCCCTCGGCCTGCTGAATGGCACGGTGCCGAAAACCGTGCCGCTCTATCTCGGCACAACCATCGGCAGCAATGTCGCGGCCGGGATCTACAGCGAAACCCTGACGATCTTCTGGAACTGGAATTACTGCTCTGGCATTGGCGTCGGCAGCGTCTGCCTGGGGCGCGATATCAATAGCGGCACCATCACGCTGACGGTCAACCTGACGGTCGCCAACGACTGCACCATCACAGCGCCGAATATTGCGTTTGGCAGTGCGCCGGTGGTCAGTGCGTTTACCCCGGTCACCGGGCAGACCATCAACCTGGCTTGCACCAAGGGCAGTGCCTATACGGTGGGTTTGAGTGACGGGCAAAACGCGGTCGCTGTGGGTGGTCGGCGGCGCATGGTCTCCGGGGGTAATTATCTGGCGTACGACATCTTCAAAAGTGCCGGCACGACCCGGTGGGGCAGCGTCGGCAGTGCGCGACGGGCGAGCACCGACGCCGAGGTCAATCCGGGTAATGGGTTGGGCACTGGCAGTCAGATTTTCAACTACAACGCCAGGATCTACACCGACCAGACCACACCGCCAGCGGGTACGTATCTGGACAGCGTTGTGCTGGATGTGGGGTTCTGATCTCCGTGATTGCCCTCGCTCCGGTGCTGCTCTCGGCCTCTCCAAGCGCAGAAGATCAAGAGTGGATCAAACGATCGCAGTCTTCGGCAGCTCCTACAGGGGGATCAAAACTGCACGGTTTGCTTGAGCAACTGCGCCGCCGGGGTATCTGTCGGGCTGACCATCGCGTAGTTGTAGCCGCCTCCCGACCAATACTCGGCCTGCAACCCGCCATCGCTGCGACTGCCGCGCGGCAGCAGGAAGTTTTTCGGCCCTGGGGGGCGCACGTAGAAGCTGATTTTGTGCCCGCTCTGGTTCTCGTAGACCACCATCGCCGCCGGCCCTTGCTCGGTGCTGAGCAAGCGCCCGCTGACCGGTTTGAACCCGGCACCCGAGAGGTCGGGCAAGCGATTGGCCTGGGTGAAATAACGGTCGAGCCACCCTTGCATGTCGCCATCATCGCTGGCCTTGTAGTCGGCGGGCAGGATGCCCTGCTCGGCAATCAGCCGATAGGCCTGCAGGGCGTCGGTCATTGGCAGCTGGGTGCCGACCAGTGTCATCTCCCGTGCCTGCCAACCGCTGAAACCACCGACGCTGACGGCGATCAGCAATACCGCAGCGCTGGCCAGGTGTCGACGGGACTGACGTTTCAGGCGCTGGCGAATCAGCGCAGGATCGAGCTCCGGATTGGCCGGTTGCTGCAACGCGCCGCTCAGGGCCGCGCGCAGTTGTTGGGCGTCCTGCTGCCAGGCGCGTACTTGTGCGCGAATTTGCGGGTTGCTGGCGAGAAAAGTCTCCACCAGGCGTCGGTCGTCATCACCGAGTTGGTGGTCGATGTAAGCGTGCAGGTCACGCTCGCTTGGGGGCATGCTGATCATTTGAGTCTCCGCAGAGCAGGGCGGTTGATTTCGCCATCGCTGAGTTGGCGCAAGGCCTGGCGGGCCCGGGACAGGCGGGACATCACGGTGCCGGTGGGTACGCCGAGAATCTCGGCGACCTCTTTATAAGTCAGGCCTTCGACCGACACCCACAGCAGCAGCGCGCGCTGTTCGGTGGGCAGTTGATCGAAGGCGTTGAGGGTGGACTGGGCTATCACGGTGCGTTCGACCGAAGGCTGCGCATCATCGCGCCCGGTAAAGAATTCGAGCATCCGCGCATAACGCTTCGAGCGCCGGTGAGCGTCGAGAAACTGCCGATAGAGAATCGAAAACAGCCAGGCGCGCAGGTCGCCGTCGGGCCGCTTATCGCCCCAACTCGACAATGCGCGCTCAAGGCACGACTGCACCAGATCGTCGGCGCTGCTGGAATTGCGCGTCAACGACACGGCAAATCGCCGCAATCTGGGAATGATTTCTCTCAGTTGTTCGTCGATGTCGTTCATGAAATTCTGACTAGTCACTACGCTGTGGTGAGTGCCAAGGAAGACGCTTGGCATTCGAGGTTATTCCACGTCTGAAAAAATAAATACCGCACGAGGGAATAAACCTTCGTGGGGTACGTCTGCTTGATTCTTCTCACTTGTGGCCGATGGCCCTGGAGTCTTTCATGGTAGATCGATCATCGCCGCCCACCCGGCCACCCTTGAGTGCCGCGAGCCTGACATTGCGCCTGACGGGCATTGCCGTGGTTGTCGCTGCGCTGGCCGGGGCGTTTGCCTACGTCAATGGCACCTTTGACTCACAACGCCTGACGCCGAAAAAGCTGATCAATGTGCTGGAGACCAACAACGGCGTGCATCCCGGGTTCCGGCGTAATCACTCCAAAGGTGTGTGCGTGATCGGCCATTTCGAGAGCAGCGGCGAGGCGCGCAGTTACTCCACGGCGCAGGTATTTAACGAGGCGCGCACGCCAGTGGTTGGTCGCTTGGCCTTGCCGGCGGGTAATCCCTACGCGCCGGACAGTGCCGTGCCGATCCGCAGCATGGCGTTGCGTTTCAACCAGGCTAACGGTCAGCAATGGCGTACCGGGATGAACAGCATGCCGGTGTTCCCGGTGGGCACGCCCGAGGCGTTCTATCAGTTGCAGCAGGCCCAGTCTCCGGACCCGGCCACTGGCAAACCGAACCCGGCCGCGGTGCCTGCGTTCTTTGGTTCGCACCCGGAAGCAGCGCCGTTCCTGGCGTGGATCAAAACTGCCAAACCGTCAGCCAGCTACGTGACGGAAACCTACAACAGCGTCAATGCGTTTTACCTGGTGAACGCGGCCGGACAACGGCAAGCGGTGCGCTGGAGCATGTCGCCTGTGGCTCAGGACGCGCCGGGCGCGACGGCGCCCGAAGGCAGCGACTACCTGGAAAAAGACCTGGTTCAGCGCATTGCCGCCGGGCCATTGCGTTGGCAGTTGAACATCACCCTGGCCAACCCCGGTGATCCGGTCAACGACGCAAGCAAAGCCTGGCCAGACGGGCGCAAAGTATTGAACGCCGGCACCCTGGTACTTGAAAGCACCCAGCCACAATTGAACGGTGAGTGCCGAGACATCAACTACGACCCGCTGGTATTGCCTGCCGGCATCGAAGGTTCCGACGACCCATTACTCGCCGCTCGCTCGGCCGGTTATGCCACGTCCTATTTGCGTCGCACCAGCGAAGTCAGCCAGTTACCCGCCGCCAAACAGGAGGCCAAGCAATGAGCGCCCAACCGAACCACTTCGCTCCACTGGCGCGCCTGCTGCACTGGCTGATGGCATTGATGATCATCGCCATGTTGTTTATCGGTGCGGGCATGGTTGCCTCGGTGTCCGAGCGCCATGAGTGGCTGATTCACCTGCACAAACCCTTGGGCATCGCCATCTTGCTGTTGGTGATCGTGCGCCTGGGCGTGCGCTTCTCGACGCAACAGCCGCCGTTGCCGGCTGACTTGCCAGGCTGGCAAGTGCTGGCGGCCAAGGCCTCGCATCTGTTGTTGTATGCGTTGATGCTGATTCTGCCGCTGCTCGGCTGGGCAATGATTTCAGCGGCCGGCGACCCGGTGATGCTCAGCAGTTCGTTGCAATTGCCGTCGATCGTGCCGGCGAATGCGCAGGTGTTTGCGTTCCTGCGCAAAGCGCACGGGTTCCTCGCGTACCTGCTGTTTCTGACGGTGTTGCTGCATCTGGCGGCGGCGCTGTTTCACGCCTGGGTGCGTCGCGATGACGTGCTGGACAGCATGCTGCGGGGTAAGGACCGGAATTGAATTACACAAGCTCAATGTAGGAGTTGCCGCAGGCTGCGATCTTTTGATTTTTCTTTTTCAAGATCAAAAGATCGCAGGCTGCGCCAGCTCCTACATAGGCCGTGTGTTCACACGAATCCGGGGTAGGGGTCAGCGCAGGGTGTCGATCATTTCAGTAACGGTGGTCAACACATCCTTGCCCAGTTGCTTCGAGCGCTTACCCGACCACCCCGTCATTGCATTCGGCGCGTCGTTGTTGTCCTTGAACGGCATCTCCAGGGTCAATGACAGGCAATCGAATTTCTCGCCGACGCTGTTGCAGGCCAGGGTCATGTTCGCCTTGCCCGGCGCGTCGAGGGTATAGCCGTGCTTGGTCTGGAAGTCTTTGGTCAGATGCTTCAGGTGATCGCGGAAGTGAGTTTCGAGTGTTTCCAGGCGTGGCGTATACCCTGGATTGCCTTCGCAGCCGGCGGTGAAAATGTAGGGGATTTCCTCGTCGCCGTGGATGTCGAGGAACATGTCGACGCCGTACTTTTCCATCTGTTGCTGTACGAAAAACACTTCCGGGCTGACTTCCTGGCTGGCGCTCTGCCAGGCACGGTTGAGGTCCTGCCCCATGGCGTTGGTTCGCAAGTGGCCGTGGAAGGCACCATCCGGGTTCATGTTCGGCACCAGGTACAGGTCGGCGCTGGCCAGCAGTTTGTTCAACACCGGGTCGTCATGTTTTTCCAGGCGCTCGATCACACCTTCCATGAACCATTCCGCCATGTGCTCCCCCGGATGTTGCTGGGCGATGATCCACACCTTGCGCTGGCCTTCGGCACCCGAGCCTTTGCGCAGGAGCTGAATGTCACGGCCTTCGACGCTCTTGCCAGTCGCCAGCAGTTCGGTGCCGGCCTTGCTCAGCGCTTGCTCGATCAGCCAGTCGTGACGGCCACGGCTGTAGGGTTCGAAGTAGGCAAACCAGGCGTGGGTGGCGGTGGCTTCCAGGCTGAAACGCAAGCAGTCGCCTTCGAAAATGGTCGGCACGCGGAACCAGTTGACGTGATCGTAGGACGCCACGGCTTGATAACCATCCCAGGCCTTGTTGTAAGAAGACTGGCTGGCATTGTTCAAACGAAACCAGTGTTCCTGGCCGACATGCAGGCCGCTGGCCTTGAAGTGGAACCATTGAAAGTGGTTGCTGCGGGTATCGGGCCGGATTGCCAGCAGAGGTCTCAGCGGATCGCTGAGGTCGATCACCTGGATGTTGCCACTGTCGAAGTTGGCACTGATGTCGAGTGAGGATTTGGCCACGGTCATGGTTCCTGAAATAGATTTTATGGCGGCTACTTTACACGCAAGCGTAGAGGGTTAGCAGCGCAGAGCAATGGCCGCCGATGAATCGTTGACCCCCGTGTTACTTCTGGCACCGATTTGAGGCCGGCAGGCTCCGGGGTGGGGCATTTTAACTCGTTCGCCCCGCACGGCCGTATTCAGCATCTGCGCTTCTGATCACCAATAACCCAATCTAATCAAATACCTGCAATCCATTAGCGGGATTTGGCATGCATCGTGCTTTTTTGGCTTTATGGATAATTGGATACAAAAATACAAAAGGTGCACCGGATGAAATTTGCCCCTGTCTATACCGAACGCCAGCCCATTACTGCCGAAGAGGAGGCCTACAACTTTCTCCTGGAGGCGATTTGCAAAGGTCGTTACCGCACGGGCGAGCGACTGATTGCCGAGGACATCGCAGGTGAAATCGGCATGAGCCGCATGCCGGTTCGCGAAGCGTTCCGGCGTCTGGATGCCGATGGCCTGGTGACGTTGCGGCCCAATCGCGGTGCCATTGTCCGCGGCTTGAACATCGAGGAAATGCGCGAGGTGTTCGAAATGCGCAGCGCCCTCGAAGGCCTGGCCATTCGAGTGGCGGTGACGAAAATCACCGAGCGCCATTTCAGTCACCTGGAGCGTCTGCTCGACGAGATGGACGAGTACCGCGAGGACGGTGCCGAGTGGGTCAGTCGACATCGCGCCTTCCATGAATACTTGTGCAGCCTGAGCGAGCGCCCGCGCCTGATGCGGCAGATCTCGGCGCTGTACTCGGTGATCGAGCCGCACATGCGCCTGTGGTTGCAGCACGCCGACAAACCCCGCAGCGCCCGTGACGAGCACGCCTCGATTGTTGAAGCGCTGCGTTCCGGCGATCCGGACAAGGCAGCCGCCGTGGTGTGCGAGCACATCGAAGGCACCATTCCGCGACTGATCCAGTTCCTCGAAGCCCATCAATAAACCAACACCCAATCCCTCTGTAGGAGCTGCCGCAGGCTGCGATCTTTTGATCTTTTTGAAAGCAACATCAAAAGATCGCAGCCTTCGGCAGCTCCTACAAGGGACATCCGTTGCAGCCATCAGGAGTCATGCTATGCACAAGCCTTGCGCGTTAGTTGCCTTGTTTACCTTGAGTCTGTGTTCGCAATGGGCGCTCGCCGCCCCTGAGTTACCCGAGCGTTTAAGCAAGAGCGAGAAGATCGTTTATTGCTCCGGCATGGACTCGCCGCCGCTGGTGTCGTTTGACTTGAAGCAAAAACCGGTCGGGCTTCAGGTGGATATGGGTGAAGCGATTGCCCAGCGTTTGGGTGACAAGAAAGTCGAATGGCGAATCTCGCCTTTCGCCGGGCTGATCCCGGCGCTGCTGGCGCAACAGTGCGACATGATCGTCGATCAGTTGTTCGATAAACCCGAACGCCGCGAGGTGATCGACATCGTCAACTTCATGTATTCCAGCCAGTCCATCGTGGTGCCCAAAGGCAATCCGAAATCGGTGAACACCCTGGAAGATTTGTCCGGGCTCAAGGTCGCGGTCAGTAACGGTTCGACCATTCGCGTGCTGCTGGGCAAAGAGAACGAAAAGCTCGAAGCAGCCGGCAAGCCACCGATGAAACTGGTGGTGTACAACGTTGACGCCGATGCCTTCCAGGCCTTGCGCATCAATCAGGTGGACGCCTTCGGCACCACGGTCGAATCCGCCGGCCATTATCAGCAACTGGCACCGGACCTGTTCCAGTCGGCGGTGCCGGCGTTCAACAGGATTCTGACCGGTTTCGGTGTACGCAAAGGCGACCCGCAGCTGACCGCCGCCCTGACCGAAGTTCTGCAAGGCATGCGCGCCGACGGCAGTTACACCGCGCTGCTTGATAAGTGGCATGTCAGCAGCGACAAACTGGACTGAGGACGAACCTGATGAACTTCAATTGGGATGTGTTCTGGCAGTACCTGTTGCAGCCCAGCGATGTCTACCTGACGGGACTGTGGCTGACTTGTCTGATCAGCGTTTCGGCAATGTTGCTCGGTTGTGTGTTGGGGCTGATTGCTGCGTTGATGAAGCTGTCGAGTAACCCGTTGTTGCAGTACCCGGTGCGCTTTTATGTCTGGCTGATGCGCGGCACGCCGTTGCTCGTACAGATCGTTTTTCTGTACACGGCATTGGCGGCGGGCGGGATTTTCCGCTTCGAAGACCTGGACCTTGGCTGGTTCATCGTGCCGGGCAACATCCAGGCGGCGATCATCGCGCTGGGGCTCAACGAAGGCGCGTACATGGCCGAGATCATTCGTGCCGGTATCGGTGCGGTGGACAAGGGCCAATACGAAGCCGGGCGTTCGCTGGGCATGACCTTTCCCAAGTTGATGCGGCGAGTCGTGCTGCCCCAGGCGTTCCGGGTGATCGTGCCGCCACTGGGCAACGAGTTCAACGTGATGCTGAAAAACACCACGCTGGTCAGCGTTATTGGCGTACAGGAATTGCTGTTGAGTACGCAAATGGTGACCTCGGCGACCTTCCGCGTGTTCGAGCTGTATTTGGTAGTGGCCATCTACTTCCTGGCATTGACCACACTCTGGGGCTTCTTCCAGCGCTGGCTCGAAGCACGATTCGGCCAGTCCGATCGCCCGGCACCCGCCGCCAGCCGGATGTTCGGTCGCAATACCATGAAAATGTTGAGAGGGCGTTGAGATGGCGCACATGAGTGAAGAGCTGGTCATCGAAGCGCTGGACGTTCACAAGTCCTTCGGTGACCTGGAAATTCTCAAGGGCATTTCCCTGCAAGTGCGACGAGGAGAAGTGGTGGTGCTGATCGGCGCCTCTGGTTCGGGAAAAACCACCTTCATCCGCTGTATCAATTTGCTGGAAGACATTCAGTCTGGGCAGATTCGCGTTGGCGGCCGGCCGATGGGTTATCGCACCCGTGCCGATGGCAGCCTGGCCCGTGACTCGGAGCGCAATATTGCGCGACAGCGTCGCGACATCGGCATGGTGTTCCAGCGCTTCAACCTGTTCCCGCACATGACGGCGCTGGAGAACATTATCGAAGCGCCCATTCAGGTGTTGGGCGTGTCTCGCGCCGCAGCATTGGAGCAGGCGCGGGCGTTGCTCAAGCGCGTCGGGTTGGCGGAGAAGGCGGATCACTATCCGTCGATGTTGTCCGGGGGCCAGCAGCAGCGCGTGGCCATCGCCCGCGCGCTGGCCATGAAGCCTCAGGCGATGCTGTTCGACGAACCCACCAGTGCGCTGGACCCGGAAACCGTGGGTGAGGTGCTGCAAGTCATGAAGGAGCTGGCTGAGGAGGGCATGACCATGGTCGTCGTCACCCATGAAATGGGCTTTGCCCGTGAAGTGGCCGACCGGGTGGTGGTGCTCGATCAAGGTGAACTGATCGAGCAAGGCCCGCCCGAGCAGATCTTCAGCAACCCGAGCCATGCTCGTACCCGGGCGTTTCTCAGCCGCGTGTTGTAGGCGCGAGCCTTCTCGCGATGGACGTTAACGATGACGCGGACTTCCTGGAAAAACGCGGTGCACTTGAGTCCATCGCGAGCAGGCCCGCTCCTACAGGTTTTTATGAACATTTCTTTTGTGTGAGTCCTGCCATGTTCAAATTTTCTGCCCATGAGTATCCCTACGCGTCACAACGTCAAAGTGTCTTCGCCAAGCGCGGCATGGTCGCCGCCTCACAACCGCTGGCCGCCGAAGCCGGAATTGAAATCATGCGTCGCGGCGGCAATGCCATCGATGCGGCCATCGCCACGGCCGCCGCGCTGACCGTGGTCGAACCCACCGGCTGCGGCATTGGCGGCGACGCCTTTGCGTTGGTCTGGACGCAAAACAAACTGCACGGTTTGAACGCCAACGGCGCTGCCCCGCAGGCGCTGAGCATCGAAGCCGTCAAAGCGGCCGGCTACGAAAAGATGCCATTGCATGGCTGGACACCGGTGACTGTTCCAGGTTGTCCGTCGGCCTGGGCCGAGCTGTCCCGGCGTTTCGGTCGTCTGCCTTTCGCGGACCTGTTGCAGCCAGCAATCAGTCTGGCGCGGGATGGTTTTCCCGTGTCGCCGGTGGTCGCGTTGCAGTGGCAAACCGCGCTGGAGGATTTCACCCCCGATCGCAGCGATGTGCTGGAAAGCTGGTTCGACACCTTCCTGATTGATGGCCGCGCACCCCGCGCCGGTGAACTGTTCCGCAACCCGGCCCAGGCCCGCACCTTGAGCGAACTGGCAAACACCGGATGCGAGAGCCTCTATCGCGGCGCGCTGGCGCAACGGCTGGACGCGCATTCGCGGGCCACCGGTGGCTATCTGCGCGCCAGTGATTTGCAGGACTATCGCGCGCAATGGGTCGAGCCGATCAAGGTCAACTACCGCGGTGTCGATGTCTGGGAGATTCCGCCGAGCGGGCAGGGGCTCGTGGCCTTGATGACGCTGAAGATGCTGGAGGGTTTCGACTTCGATCACCGTGACAGCCAGCAAACCTGGCACCGTCAACTCGAAGCGATGAAACTCGCCTATAGCGATGGCCTGCACTACATCACTGATCCTGAGCACATGCGGGTCGCGGTGGACGACTTGCTGAGCGATCACTACGCCGCCCATCGTCGGGCGCAGATCGGTGAGCAAGCCGTGGCGCCTCAACCGGGTGATCCCCATGCCAGCGGCACGGTGTACCTGGCAACCGCTGATGCGGAAGGCAACATGGTGTCGTTCATCCAGAGCAACTACCACGGGTTCGGCTCCGGTGTGGTGCTGCCCGACAGTGGCATCGCCCTGCAAAACCGTGGCGAAGAGTTCAGCCTGGATCCCGAGCATGCCAATTGCCTGGCACCCGGCAAGAAGACCTTCCACACCATTATTCCGGGGTTTCTCAGCAAGGATGGTGTGGCCATGGGGCCCTTCGGCGTGATGGGCGGCTACATGCAACCGCAAGGGCACGTGCAGATGGTCATGAACCTGGTGGATTTCGGACTCAACCCGCAAGCGGCGCTCGACGCTCCACGCTGGCAGTGGCTGGGCGGGCTGAAGGTCGGCATCGAGCAGAACGCTTCGCGGGATATGGCCGCCGCATTGGCGCGTCGCGGGCATGAGGTGCAAGTGGTGTGCGACCTCACCAGCTACGGGCGCGGGCAAATTATCCTGCGCGATCCTGAAACCGGCGTGTTATGCGGGGGGACTGAACCGCGGGCGGATTCGCATATCGCGGTGTATTGAAGTGCTGGTGGGAAGGCGAGGGCGCCGTGCCTTCGCTTGCCTGCTTTAGTAACTTCTTTGGGGGAAATGACTGCGCAATAGGCTGGGGAAATGAATGAAATCGAGGGGGGCGTCCTCCTTGACGCCGACGCAGCTTAGAGGCTGTGCGATTGATTCTCAAGTGCTATTTGTCGTTAGTTTGGCCCAATGATGCCGGGCTACGCTTGCCAGCCAATATTCTTTTGATATCATCCGCGCCATCGAATTTGCGGCACCTAAAGACTTCATTAGCCTGAAGCTATAAGCCAGAAAACTGGCAAAAAAAAGACCCGGCAAAAAGCCGGGTCAAAAACCGTGATTAGCCTGATGAGGAGATAGTCCAAGGATCCGACCTAAGGTCCCTTGGCCCATCGACTGATCTCGCGACCAGTTGGTGCAATAATAATCATTCTCGTTTGCAAGTCAAATGATTTTATCTGCGTGATTGGAAAATTCTTTCCAGTCCTCTGTTTAAATACCTTCGCCTCACCCGTTCTGATGGCCCTCCAGGGACCGATCTACCATGGCTTTAGCCATATCGATCATATGCACCGTCGAAAACGCCAGATCCCGGCTCGCACCCTGCAAGTGGTTGGCTGATTCGTGCGCCGTAGCTGCAGCACAACGCAGTAGATCCGACGCATGAACCAGTGCCTCTTCACAGCTGATATTTCGGTTCACATCAAAGAAACGCTCCTCGACGCCTTCCTCTGAAACAGCTGGTTTCAAGTAGTAGTCCAACGCGCGCTGCGCAGCGGCAGAGCCTTGAGGCGAGGTGAGGGACGTGTCGATTTGCATGTCAGGCAAGTCATTGACGGGTTGGTTCATGGTGATGGCAAGCTCCGTGATAGATTCAGATCCGTGAATTCATCCTAGTACGATCTGTATTTGTGACCATAAATTAAATACTACAATTTGTGTTTTGATGGCCGGAGTCGCCCACGTATCGTGCCGCACATGGATAAATGGATTGAATTGGTCAAGGCCAAGATGAGTGAACTCAAAGTCACTCAAGAGATACTCGCCGAGCGCCTCGGGATGTCCCAGGGCGGCATCGGGCATTGGCTGACAAAACGCCGGCAACCCGGCATCGACGACATGAATCGTGTCTTGCACGCGCTGGGTCTGGGATTTCTGGAAGTGGCGCTGGTGATCCGGGAGCCACTGGACTCACAGGACGATGAAATTTCGCTGACGCAAAAGTACAACCCGTACTTCCGCTACCCGGTCAGTGACTGGCGGGAAACCAGCGAAGTGCGTGATGGCGAACAGGCCCAGTACCGTTTCGAATTGTCCGATTACCATGCACAAGGCGCGGCATTCTGGTTGACGGTCGCAGGTGATGCGATGACCGCACCCACGGGTCTCAGCATCGCCGAAGGCATGCTGATTCTGGTGGACCCCGACGTGGAGGCGGAGCCAGGCAAGCTGGTGATTGCGCAATGGCCCAGCAGCAGCGAGGCGATTTTTCGCAAGCTGATCGAAGAAGGCGGGCAGCGTTACCTGGTCCCGCTTAATCCGACGTACCCGAAAGCCCTTTTCACCGAAGAGTGCCGAATCATCGGCGTGGTGGTTCAGGCAACAGCCAAGTTTTAATCAGATCGGTCCTCGCATGGCGTAGGACCGATCCTCTTTTCACGCTTCTTCCAGTTCGACCAGCGCACTGCCTTCGCTGACCATTTCGCCTTCCTGGCAATACAGCGCCTTGATCACCCCTGCGTGTGGTGCTCGGATACTGTGCTCCATCTTCATCGCTTCCAGCACCACCAGTTGCGCTCCGGCTTCAACCGCTTGACCGGCCTCTACCAGCACACGAACGATGCTTCCGTTCATCGGTGCGGTCAGCCCGCCCTGATGGCTGTGGCTGGCTTCGACAGCACTGATCGGGTCGTAGGACTCGATGCGGCGCAGTTCACCCTCCCATTGCAGGTACACCCCTGCGCCACGGCGGATCGCCCGATGCTGGCGGCGTACACCGTCGTGCTCGGTCAGCAATTGCTCGCCCTTGAGTTGCGCGGTTTGGATGTTGAGGTTGCCCAATGTCAGCGCCCTGTCTTGCCCTTCGCAGCTCAAATGCAGAGTGATTTCTGTCGGCAGTCCCGCCCGGAAACCGTTGCTGTTGGCCCATGGCGAGCTCAGGTCATCGGCGCGAAATGAATGAGGCTGGCTCTGGGCAAACGCCTGGGCGGCGGCTTGCCAGAATTCATCGCTCAGTGCGGCAGGCGGTGGCAGCAGTTGTTCCTGATAACGCGGAATGAACCCGGTATCCAGTTCGGCTGCGGCAAATGCCGGGTGGCCGATGATTCGGCGCAGGAAATTGATATTGGTCTTGAGCCCGCCAATCGCAAATTCATCGAGCATGCTCAACAATCGCAAGCGCGCCTGTTCACGGTCTTCGCCCCAGGCGATCAGTTTGCCGAGCATCGGGTCGTAGAACGGCGAAATGTCGTCGCCTTCTTCGACGCCACTGTCCACTCGACGGCCCGGACCTTGTGCGGATTCGCGATACAACTCCAGGCGCCCGGTTGCAGGCAGAAAATCATTGCCCGGGTCTTCGGCATACAGCCGCACTTCAATGGCATGGCCGATCAGCGGAACCTGTTCCTGAGTCATCGGCAGGGCTTCACCACGCGCCACACGAATCTGCCAGGCCACCAGGTCGAGGCCGGTAATGGCTTCGGTGACGGGGTGCTCGACTTGCAGACGCGTGTTCATCTCCATGAAGAAGAACTCGCCGCGCGCGTCCAGCAAGAATTCCACAGTGCCAGCACCGACGTAACCGATGGCTTGCGCCGAACGCACTGCCGCTTCACCCATGGCGCGGCGCAATTGCGGACTAAGGCCTGGTGCGGGTGCCTCTTCGACGACTTTTTGGTGTCGACGCTGGATGGAGCAGTCACGTTCGTTGAGATACAGGCAGTTGCCATGCTGGTCGGCGAACACCTGGATTTCCACGTGGCGTGGTTGGAGCAGGTACTTCTCCACCAGCATCCGCGAATCGCCGAACGACGACAGTGCTTCACGCTGGGCCGAGGCCAGGGCTTCGGCCAGTTGGCTGACGTCCTCGACCACTTTCATGCCTTTACCGCCACCACCGGCGGTAGCCTTGAGCAGCACCGGGTAGCCGATGCGTTCGCAGGCAGCGCGGAAGGTGTCCAGGTCTTGCGCCTCGCCGTGATAACCAGGCACCAGCGGCACGCCAGCGGTTTCCATCAAGGCCTTGGCCGCGGATTTGCTGCCCATGGCGTCGATGGCCGAGGCGGGCGGGCCGAGGAAAATCAGACCGGCCGCTTCGATCGCACGGGCGAACCCGGCGTTCTCCGACAAAAAGCCATAACCGGGGTGGATTGCCTGAGCACCGCTGGCCTTGGCGGCGGCGATCAGTTTGTCGATTTGCAGGTAGCTCTCGGCAGCTTTGCTGCCACCCAGGTCGACGCGAATGTCGGCTTCGCGGCTGTGGCGAGCATCACGGTCGGTGGCGCTGTGTACGGCCACAGTGGTCAGGCCCAGAGCCTTGGCGGTACGCATCACCCGGCAAGCGATTTCGCCGCGGTTGGCCACCAGCAGGGTAGTGAGGACAGGTGCGCTCATCAACGCGGCTCCTTGGTGGTGGTTTCGTCCTGCCAGCTCGGCGGACGTTTTTGCAGAAAAGCGCGCAGGCCTTCCTGGCCCTCGGGACTGACACGGATTCGCGCGATGGCATTTTCGGTGTAGCGACGCAGTGACGGCGTCAGCGAGCCGTCGCCGACTTCGCGCAGCAGGTCCTTGCTGGCACGCATGGCGGCGGGGCTGTTGAGCAGCAGGTTGTCGATCCACTGTTCGACGTTCTGTTCCAGCTCAGAGGAAGGATAACTCTCCGACAACAAACCGATTTCCCGAGCCCGTTGTCCGCCGAAACGTTCAGCGGTCAAGGCATAACGCCGTGCCGCGCGTTCGCCAATGGCTTGCACCACGAACGGGCTGATCACGGCCGGCGCCAGGCCGATGCGCACTTCCGACAGGCAGAATTGTGCTTCATCGGCACCAATGGCCATGTCGCAGCAACTGATCAGGCCCAAGGCACCACCGAAGGCTGCACCTTGCACCACTGCCAGGGTCGGAACTTTCAGTTTGGCGAGGTTGTACATCAACTCCGCCAGTTCCCGAGCGTCGTCGAGGTTGGTGTGGTAATCGAGTTCGGCCGATTGCTGCATCCAGGCCAGGTCGGCACCGGCACTGAAATGTTTACCGCGGCCGCGCACCAACAGGAAACGCAGGCTGGCATCGCTCGCCACCTTGTCCATCGCGATGATCAGTTCACGGATCATCTCGGCGTTGAACGCATTGTTCTTTTCTTCGCGGCTTAGCCACAGGGTCGCAAAACCACGCGGGTCGGTCTGCAGTTCGAGGGTGTTGAAGTCGCTCATGTTCGTCCGTCTCCACGGTCTCTGTAGGAGCGAGCTTGCTCGCGATTGCGGTGTGTCAAATGACCATGATGGGGACTGACACTCCATCGCGAGCAAGCTCGCTCCTGCAAGAAAATCACATCCGGAACACGCCGAAGCGGCTCGGTTCGATTGGCGCATTCAGCGACGCCGACAAGGCCAGGCCCAAGACATCGCGGGTCTGTGCCGGGTCGATGACACCGTCGTCCCACAAGCGCGCACTGGAATAGTAGGGGTGGCCCTGTTCTTCGTACTGGTCGAGGATCGGTTGCTTGATGTCGGCTTCCTGCTCGGCGCTGAAACCCTGGCCACTGCGCTCGGCCTGCTCGCGCTTGACCTGCACCAGCACACCAGCAGCTTGTTCGGCGCCCATCACGCCGATGCGCGCGTTCGGCCACATCCACAGGAAACGTGGGTCGTAAGCCCGGCCGCACATGCCGTAGTTACCGGCGCCGAAGCTACCGCCGATGATCACGGTGAATTTCGGCACCTTGGCGCACGCTACGGCGGTCACCAGTTTCGCGCCGTGCTTGGCAATGCCGCCGGCCTCGTATTTCTGGCCGACCATGAAACCGGTGATGTTTTGCAGGAACAGCAACGGGATGCCGCGCTGACAGGCCAGTTCAATGAAATGCGCGCCTTTCTGCGCGGCTTCGGCGAAGAGGATGCCGTTATTGGCGAGGATCGCGATCGGGTAACCGTGCAGGTAGGAAAAGCCGCATACCAGCGTAGTTCCGAACAAGGCTTTGAATTCGTCGAACACCGAACCGTCCACCAGCCGTGCGATGACTTCGCGCACGTCAAACGGTTGCTTGGCATCGGCCGGGACCACGCCGTACAGCTCGTCGCTGTTGTACAGAGGGGCGATGGGCGTGCGTTGCTGCAGTTCGCCAAGCTTGCGCCAGTTGAGGTTGGCGACACTGCGTCGAGCAATGGCCAGGGCGTGTTCATCGCTCTCGGCGTAGTGGTCGGCCACCCCGGAAATCTTGCAGTGCACATCGGCCCCACCGAGATCTTCGGCGCTGACCACTTCACCAGTCGCCGCTTTTACCAGCGGCGGGCCGGCCAGGAAGATGGTCGCTTGCTCGCGAACCATGATCGCTTCGTCGGCCATCGCCGGGACATAAGCGCCGCCAGCGGTGCAAGAGCCCATGACCACGGCAATCTGCGGGATGCCCATGGCGCTCATGTTGGCCTGGTTGAAGAAGATTCGACCGAAGTGCTCACGGTCCGGAAACACTTCGTCCTGACGCGGCAGGTTGGCGCCGCCGGAGTCCACCAGATAAATACACGGCAGGCGATTCTGCTGGGCGATGGTCTGGGCACGCAGGTGCTTTTTCACGGTCAGCGGGTAGTACGAACCACCTTTCACCGTGGCGTCGTTGGCGACGATCATGCATTCGACGCCTTCGACACGGCCGATCCCGGCAATCACACCAGCGGCCGGCACGTCTTCGCCGTACACCTCGTAGGCCGCCAATTGGCTGATTTCGAGAAACGGCGAGCCTGGATCGAGCAGACGATTGATGCGCTCGCGCGGCAGCAATTTACCGCGCGAAGTGTGGCGTTCTTGCGCCTTAGGACCGCCACCTTGCGCCACTTGGGCGAGCAGAGTGTGCAGGGCGTCGACCTGTTTGAGCATCGCCGCACTGTTGGCGGCGAACTCCGCCGAACGAGGGTTGAGCTGGGTATGCAGGATAGCCATGGACAGCTCCGTTTAGCGGGTTTCGTTGAACAGTTCGCGACCGATGAGCATGCGACGGATCTCACTGGTGCCGGCGCCGATTTCGTACAGCTTGGCGTCTCGCAGCAGACGACCAGCCGGGAATTCGTTGATGTAGCCATTGCCACCGAGAATCTGGATCGCGTCGAGGGCCATTTGCGTGGCGCGTTCGGCGCTGTAGAGGATCACGCCAGCGGCGTCCTTGCGTGTGGTCTCGCCGCGCTCGCATGCCTGGGCAACCGCGTACAGGTAGGCGCGGCTGGCATTGAGTTGGGTGTACATGTCAGCGACTTTGCCCTGGATCAGCTGGAATTCGCCGATGCTTTGGCCGAACTGTTTGCGGTCATGGATGTACGGCACGATCAAGTCCATGCAGGCCTGCATGATCCCCGTCGGGCCGCCCGAAAGCACAACGCGCTCGTAGTCGAGGCCGCTCATCAGGACTTTCACGCCGCCGTTGAGCACGCCGAGAATGTTTTCTTCCGGTACTTCAACGTCATCGAAAAACAGCTCGCAAGTGTTCGAGCCGCGCATGCCGAGCTTGTCGAATTTGTTGCTGCGGCTGAAGCCTTTCCAGTCGCGCTCGACAATGAACGCGGTGATACCGTGTGGGCCTTTTTCCAGGTCGGTCTTGGCGTAGATCACGTAGGTGTTGGCGTCCGGGCCGTTGGTGATCCAGGTCTTGCTGCCATTGAGCACGTAGCGATCGCCACGCTTGTCGGCCCGCAGCTTCATCGATACCACGTCGGAACCGGCATTCGGCTCGCTCATGGCCAAGGCGCCGATATGCTCGCCACTGATCAGCTTCGGCAGGTATTTGGTTTTTTGCTCGTGATTGCCGTTGCGGTTGATCTGGTTGACGCAGAGGTTGGAGTGCGCGCCGTAGGACAGGGCCACCGAAGCCGAGCCACGACTGATTTCTTCCATGGCTACAACGTGGGCCAGATAACCCAGGCCCGCGCCGCCGTACTCTTCCGGGACAGTGACACCCAGCAGGCCCATGTCGCCGAATTTGCGCCACAGGTCGGCGGGGAAGAGGTTATCGATGTCGATTTGAGCGGCGCGCGGGGCGATCTCTTTGGCGACGAAGGACTGAACCTGATCGCGCAACATGTCGATGGTTTCACCGAGGGCAAAGTTCAGGGATGGGTAGCTCATGGGTCACCTTTTGGCTTTTTTTGTAGGGGTGGGGAGGGCAGTGATTCAACTCTCACCTTTACGTTAACGTAAGCCTGTGACGAATGGCTGTCAATCACCCTTTACGTTAACGTCAACTTGAGCGAGAGTAGGGGCAGTTCAAGATAGAACGCGGACCAATCTCTGTAGGAGCGAGCGTGCTCGCGATGAGCCTGAAGGCGACGCATTTTTCGGACTATACGCGTCATCGTTGACCTCCATCGCGAGCAAGCTCGCTCCTGCAGGTAACCGCTGGTAGCCCATTAATAAAGACAATAGGGGTCGTCATGGATCAACCCAGTGTAAACCCGCAGCGCAGCTACACCCGTGGCTCACAGGACAAAGCCTTGCTGGCGATGACCATTGGCCAGGCGTTCGACAACACCGTCGCTCAGCATCCGAACGGGGAGGCGCTGGTGGTGCGCCATCAACAGCTGCGCTACACCTGGCGACAACTGGCGGACGCTGCAGACCTGCATGCCAGAGCGCTGTTGGCGCTGGGCCTGCAGACTGGCGACCGTCTCGGTATCTGGGCACCCAACTGTGCACAGTGGTGCATCAGTCAGATTGCCAGTGCAAAAATCGGCGTGATCCTGGTCAATATCAACCCTGCTTACCGCAGTTCCGAACTCGAATACGTATTGAAGCAATCCGGCTGCCAATGGCTGGTCTGCGCCGGGGCCTTCAAGACGTCCAACTACCACGTCATGGTGCAAGGCCTGGTACCGGAACTGGCGCAGCAGTCCATCGGAAAATTGCACAGTGAACGCCTGCCAGAACTGCGCGGCGTCATCAGTCTGGATGCGCAGCCGCCCGTCGGTTTCCTGCCGTGGTCGCAGCTGGCGGATCTGGCGGGCAGCGTCTCGGTGGAGCAGTTGCACGAACGCCAGGGCAGCCTGCATTTCGATCAAGCGGTGAATATTCAGTACACCTCCGGCACCACCGGTTTTCCCAAAGGCGCGACCCTCAGTCACTACAACATTCTCAACAACGGTTACATGGTCGGTGAGAGCCTTGGCCTGACCGCCGCTGATCGCCTGGTGATCCCGGTGCCGCTGTATCACTGCTTCGGTATGGTCATGGGCAATCTCGGCTGCATTACTCACGGCAGTACGATGATTTACCCCAACGATGCCTTTGATCCGCTGTTGACGTTGAACACCGTCGTCGAAGAAAAAGCCACGGCGCTGTACGGTGTGCCGACCATGTTCATCGCCATGCTCGATCAGCCGCAGCGTGCGGAGTTTGATCTGTCGAGTCTGCGTACCGGGATCATGGCGGGGGCGACGTGTCCCATCGAGGTGATGCGTCGGGTCATCAGCGAAATGCACATGAGTGAAGTGCAGATTGCCTACGGCATGACGGAAACCAGTCCGGTGTCGTTGCAGACCGGTCCGTCAGACGACCTGGAATTGCGTGTTACCACCGTCGGACGTACTCAGCCGCAACTCGAAAGTAAAATCATCGACGAGGCGGGCAACCTGGTCCCGCGGGGCACTATTGGCGAACTGTGCACCCGCGGTTATAGCGTGATGCTCGGTTACTGGAAAAATCCTGAAGGCACGGCAGAAGCTATCGATCAGGCGGGATGGATGCACACCGGTGACCTGGCGAGCATGAACGACGAGGGCTATGTGTGCATTGCCGGGCGTAACAAGGACATGATCATTCGTGGCGGTGAGAACGTTTATCCGCGGGAGCTGGAAGAGTTCTTCTTTACCCACCCGGCGGTGGCAGACGTGCAGGTGATCGGAATTCCTTGTTCGCGTTACGGCGAAGAGATTGTCGCCTGGATCAAGTTCCACCCCGGCCACAGCGCCACCGAGCAGGAGCTGCAAACCTGGTGCAAGGAGCGCATTGCGCACTTCAAGACGCCGCGTTACTTCAAATTCGTCGAGGAGTTTCCGATGACAGTGACCGGCAAGATCCAGAAATTCCGCATGCGTGAAATAAGCATCGAGGATCTCAAAGCGTCACGGTAAAAAAATAAGAAGACCGCAGCCTTCGGCAGCTCCTACAGGTGCACACAAAACCATGTAGGAGCTGCCGAAGGCTGCGATCTTTTAAAAAGCCAAACACCAGACAGCACAAAGGGGAGCCGAAGCTCCCCTTTAATTTTTCGTTGCGCGTGCTCTTTTTTTATTATTGAGGGGCGGTCTGTTTTTGTTTTTGGTAACCGTGACCCTTTACCGCTGTTTTTTTCGATCCCCATCCGGGATCAAGAGCAAACGTATTTTTTTGAGCGCTGATCTACTTTTTCGCTAAGCGATCCAACCAGTTCGGGAGCTACCTCAAGGTAGTTTTATTGTTCTCTGCCCGGTTGCGGGTTACTCCGAAAAGCACCCTGAAAAGCACATCTTCTCCAAAAAAATCTGTTAGCTGCGTCTCTGCCGTGTTGTTTTTGTTATGTCAGAGTCGTTACGTCTTGTTTTTATTAGGTTTGCCGCTTTTTTTATTCTTGTTATGCAATAGAGATAGCAGGTGTCGTGCCAACTTTTAAAAACCCTTTAAAATCAACAGTTTGAAATTTTGTAAGGTTTTTCACTCAGGCAAACCCTGACAATTTGTTTCCGTGTTACTCGCTTTTGCCCACGTTTCAGATACAGCGGTAACACCTGGACACATCCGCGCACTCACTGTGCGCTTCGGGCCTTGGCCACACGCGAACCGGTCGGGCGGCCCAGCACGCTGCAAATCTGCTGGCCGGCCAGGATCAACGTATCCAGGTTGATTCCGGTTTCAATTCCCAGCCCGTTGAGCAGGTAAACCACGTCTTCCGTGGCGACGTTACCGCTGGCGCCCTTGGCATACGGGCAGCCGCCGAGACCAGCGATAGAGCTGTCGAACACCGAGATGCCTTCCAGCAGGCTGGCGTAGATGTTGGCCATTGCCTGGCCGTAGGTGTCGTGGAAGTGCCCGGCCAGTTTGTCCCGTGGCACGACGGCCGAGACCACATCGAACATCTTGCGGGTCGCGCCAGCGGTACCGGTACCGATGGTGTCGCCCAACGAAACCTCGTAGCAGCCCATGGCGTAGAGCTCGCGGGCGACGTGGGCGACCTGTTCCGGCGTGACGTTACCTTCATAGGGGCAGCCCAGCACACAGGACACGTAACCCCTCACTGACACACCGTGTTGTTTGGCCGCATCCATGATCGGCACGAAACGCTCCAGGCTTTCGCTGATCGAGCAATTGATATTGCGTTGTGAGAACGCTTCGGACGCGGCGGCAAACACCGCAACTTCCTTGACCCCGGAGGCGAGGGCATCTTCAAAACCGCGAAGGTTGGGGGCGAGTGCGCCGTAGGTCACACCCGGTTTGCGCTGGATCTGCGCGAAGACCTCGGCAGAGCCTGCCATCTGTGGCACCCATTTGGGCGAGACGAAACTGCCGACTTCTATATAGCCGAGGCCCGCGGCCGTCAGTGCATCGACCAGTTGCACCTTGTCGGCGACGCTGATGGGTTGGGCTTCGTTTTGCAGACCGTCGCGGGGGCCGACTTCGACAAGGCGTACTTTGGTTGGAAGGGACATGGGATTGGACCTGTGCTGATTGTCTGATGCTCAGAGAACCCTGTAGAAGCCGAGCTTGCTCGCGATGGCGCTCTTTCAGTCAACATCAATGTTGAAAGTCACGCCCTCATCGCGAGCAAGCTCGGCTCCTACAGTGGATGGGCGGGTTTACTGAATGACTTCCTGACTCTTGATCGTCTGCTCCAGCGCCTGGATGCAACGCTCCTGCGCGGTATCCAGTTCAAGCTTCATCTGTTCGATGTCGAGCATCTGCTGCTCCAGCTGTTCGCGACGTTCGGCGATTTTGGTCAGCATGGTTTGCAGCTGTTTTTGATTGCCACCGGTGGGGTCGTAGAGCTCGATCAGCTCACGGCACTCGGCGAGTGAGAAGCCGATGCGCTTGCCCCGCAGGATCAGCTTCAGGCTGACCTTGTCACGGGGCGAATAGATCCGTTCCTGACCGCGCCGTTCCGGGCTGAGCAGGCCTTGCTCTTCATAGAATCGAATCGCCCGGGTGGTGATATCGAGCTCGCGGGCAAGGTCGGAAATGCTGTAGGTCTGGCTGCTCATGGGCGCGCTCGCAAAAGGTCATGGCGCTAAGCTAATGTCAGGTTGACGTTTACGTCAAGGGAGAAAAGATCGCAGCCTTCGGCAGCTCAGAGCATTCCAAGGAGCTGCCGCAGGCTGCGATCTTTTGATCTTCATCAAACCACCTGCTTATCCAGCTTTTTCTCGTGCGCCGTCACCTGCTGGCACAACTCGATCATCTGCTCGCGCATCCAGCGGTTGGCCGGGTCCTGGTCGGTGCTTTCGTGCCAGTAGAGATGGGTTTCCACGGGCGGTACGTCGTTGACCGGCAGGCTGAAAGCATGCAGGTCATTACGGCGGGCGAAGCGTTCCGGCACGGTCATGACCATGTCTGTCTGCTGCAACACTTGCGAGGCCATCAGGTAATGCTGTGAGCGCAGGGCGATCTTGCGCTGGATGCCCATCTTGCCCAGGGCCAGGTCGACATGGCCCAGACCGCTGCGGCGGCTGGAGATGTGGATGTGGGTCAGGCCCAGGTAATCATCGAGGGTGAATTTTTCTTTGCCGGCCAGAGGATGTCCCTTGCGCATGGCACACACGTAGCGATCTTCCATCAACTTGACGTGACGCACTTGCGGGTCGGTGTTGAGCGGCGCATCCACCGCGAAGTCGAGGCGACCGGCGGCCAGCTCCTTGGTGGTCTCGCGGCGTTTGGACAGGAAGCTCTCAATGATCACCGTCGGCGCCAGGCGGCGCAGGCGCTGGAACAGCGGTGGCAGGATCACCGCTTCGGTGAGGTCGGTCATGCTGATGCGATAGGTCTTGACCGCCTGCAGCGGGTTGAAAATGCGGCTTTCCTGTACCGATACGCGCAATAGCGAGAGCGCGTTACGCACCGGGCCGATAATGTTCTGGGCCATCGGCGTCGGCACCATGCCTTGGGCAGTACGCACGAACAACGGGTCGTTGAAGGTCTCGCGCAGACGGGCCAGGGCGTTCGACACCGCCGGTTGGGTGATGCCGACAATCTGCCCGGCGCGGGTCAGGTTGGCTTCGGTGTAGATCGCGTCGAAGACGATGAAAAGGTTGAGGTCGACCTTGCTCAGATTCATGCGCTGCACTCTTGTTTTTAGGGGCGTCTTGATCGGACCCGAGGGCCTTGCCAATCAGCCGATCATATATCGGTGATGAATGTTAATACACGCCGAGAATAGGCTAGGTAAATTTTCGTAGTTGTTCTAGCATCGATTGCATGACCTGAACAACTCATCGAAACCCCGTTAAAAAGGTAGAGCTGCCCATGGATTTCGCTTATTCGCCCAAGGTGCAACAACTGCGTGAGCGCGTGACCGCGTTCATGGACACCTACGTTTATCCCGCCGAAGCCGTGTTCGAGCGCCAAGTCGCCGAGGGCGATCGCTGGCAGCCGACGGCAATCATGGAAGAACTCAAACTCAAGGCCAAGGCCGAAGGCTTGTGGAATTTGTTTCTCCCTGAGTCCGAACTCGGCGCCGGCCTGACCAACCTCGAATACGCACCCCTGGCGGAAATCATGGGACGCTCGTTGCTGGGCCCTGAGCCGTTCAATTGCTCCGCGCCGGACACCGGCAACATGGAAGTGCTGGTGCGCTACGCTAATGAAGAACAGAAACAACGCTGGCTAGAACCGCTGTTGCGCGGCGAGATTCGCTCCGCGTTCGCCATGACTGAGCCGGACGTTGCGTCCTCCGATGCCACCAACATGGCCGCCCGAGCCGTGCGCGATGGTGACGAGTGGGTGATCAACGGCAAGAAATGGTGGACCTCCGGCGCCTGTGATCCACGCTGCAAGATCCTGATCTTCATGGGCCTGAGCAACCCCGACGCGCCGCGCCATGCCCAGCACTCGATGATTCTGGTGCCGGTCGATACCCCCGGCGTGAAGATCGTGCGTCCGCTGCCGGTGTTCGGTTACGACGACGCGCCGCACGGCCATGCCGAAGTGCTATTCGAAAACGTGCGGGTGCCGTACGAAAACGTCCTGCTGGGCGAAGGACGCGGCTTCGAAATCGCCCAAGGCCGCCTCGGCCCTGGCCGGATTCACCACTGCATGCGTTCGATCGGCATGGCTGAACGCGCACTGGAATTGATGTGCAAGCGCTCGGTGAACCGTACGGCGTTCGGCAAGCCGCTGGCACGCCTGGGTGGCAACATCGACAAGATCGCCGACTCGCGGATGGAGATCGACATGGCGCGCCTGCTGACCTTGAAAGCGGCGTACATGATGGACACCGTTGGCAACAAAGTGGCCAAAAGTGAAATCGCGCAGATCAAGGTCGTGGCGCCGAACGTGGCCTTGCGGGTGATCGACCGGGCGATCCAGATTCATGGCGGGGCAGGGGTTTCAAATGATTTCCCGCTGGCCTACATGTATGCGATGCAGCGAACTCTGCGCCTGGCCGATGGCCCGGACGAAGTGCACCGCGCGGCGATCGGCAAGTTCGAGATCGGCAAGTACGTGCCGAAGGAAATGATGCGTAGCAGTCATTAAGACCGAGTCATCGTTCTTCGCGGGCAAGCCTCGCTCCTACAGGTTTAGTGTGACCTGTAGGAGCGAGGCTTGCCCGCGAAGGCGTCCGCCTATTCAACACAGCAACATGAGATTCAGTAAACCCAAACCTCAACCCGCCGATTCTTGATCCGCCCTTCATCCGCGCTATTGGCCGCCACTGGCATCTCGGCGCCAAAGCCACGAATCTCGCGGAACACCACGCCGCTTTTCACCAGTTCTCGTCGCACCGCCATGGCCCGCAACTTCGACAGTAGATCGGCGCGTGCCGGGTCGCTCTTGGCATCGCCAAATCCCACCAGTGTTACCTGCCGATCGGTTTTGTCGTGTTGCTTTATATAGTCGAGCACCCGTGAAAGGTCCTGCCGTGCCTTGTTGTCCAGGCTGGCGCTGCCTTCTTCGAAGCGAAAGTTCACGGTCAGTCGCTGGGCGTGACGGCTGAGCGCCTGATAACCCTCGGGCATCAACGCATTCGGCGTGACGGCCATGGCCTGCACCGTCTGGGCGATAAAACCGTTGGCGGCGACAATCGCCTGGCCCTGGCTGCTCTGGGCGAACGCTACCAGCGCTTCGGCCCAGGGATTGTTCCCGGCAGGCGGCAGGTAAAAGAACAATCGGCGCGACAGCGGGTAGTCTTCCGTGGCGATCAGGCTGTTGAGCGGCAACATGGCCTGGGATTGACCGTCGACAATCGCCACGGCCTTGGCCTGACGCACGTAGGGCAAGCCGATAAAACCGATAGCTTGCGGGTCCAGGCTGACAGCGTCGGACAACTGCTCGCTGGATTCGAACCGTTTCGCCGCGCTGCTCAGGTTTTTCCCACGGCTGCTGAGGACTAATTCCTTGAAGGTGTCGTACGTGCCGGACTGATCATCCCGTGCATACAGATGAATCGTTCCACCGCTGCCGCCGAGTTCTTCCCAGGTTTTGGCTTCGCCACTGAAAATGCGCGCCAGTTGCACGGTGTTGAGTTGGTTCAGCGGGTTTTGCGGGTGAAGGATGATCGCCAGGCCGTCGATCGCGATAACCTGTTCGGCGCCGGCGCTTTTCAGATCGCCGAGCATCTGCAGGTCAACCACCTCGCTGTCCTTGATCGGACGCGATGAAGCGGCGAGGTCGGCGTTGGCGGTTTTCAGTGCGGTGAAACCGGTGCTGGAACCGTGGGCCGCGAGTTCCACCTCGACCCGGCGTCCTTGTAGGGTTTCACCAACGATCCGCAGCTCGTTGGCCTTGTCCGGGGCTTCGCTGTGCACCTTTAGCAGACCCTGTTCACGCAACAACCCTTCGACCAGCGCCGGACCCAGTGCCGCGCCGATGGTGTTGGAACCCTGGATGCGTAGCACCGGGCCATGGTCGGGCACCGGCAAGCCGCTGGCCGCGGCCATTTGTGGCAGCCAATTGCACAGCATCAACAGGAACAACACGCGCAGCGTCATGCCGGCACCTTAAATAGCCAAAGGAGGTGCCAGGAGATTAAGTCAGTAAGGTTTCCAAAAAATGACAGATCAAAAGATCGTCCGAACGCGGCCCGATCCTGCGGCAGTGGGATTTGCATTCACCTGTAGGAGCTGCCGAAGGCTGCGATCTTTTGATCTTTTGATCTTTTGATCTTTTGATCTTTTGATCTTTTGCTTTTAGCTCAACTCAAGCCAGATCGGCGCATGGTCCGAAGGCTTTTCCATACCGCGCAGTTCGTAATCCACGCCAGCATCCTTGACCCGTGGCAACAGCCCGTGGGACGCCATGATCACGTCGATCCGCAGCCCACGCTTGGGCTCGTCCTCAAAGCCGCGGCTGCGATAGTCGAACCAACTGAAGCGGTCGGCCACCTCCGGGTTCAGGTGACGGAAGCTGTCCACCAGGCCCCAGTTTTTCAGGCGGGCCATCCACTCGCGTTCTTCGGGCAGGAAGCTGCACTTACCGGTTTTCAGCCAGCGCTTCATGTTATCGGGGCCGATGCCGATGTCGCAGTCTTCCGGGGAGATGTTCACATCACCCATCACTACAAGCGGCTGATCGTTTTTGAACTGGGTTTCCAGCAGTTGCTGCAGATCGTTGTAAAAACGTTGCTTGGCTGGGAATTTGGTCGGGTGGTCGCGGCTTTCACCTTGTGGGAAATAGCCGTTCATGATCGTCACCGGCACGCCGTTGGCGTCAGCGAAAGTGCCCCAAATGAAGCGCCGCTGAGCATCTTCTTCATCGGTGGCAAAACCTTTGTGCAACGCCAGCGGTTCTTGACGCGACAGCAGGGCGACACCGTAGTGACCCTTTTGCCCGTGGAAATACACGTGGTAGCCCAGGGCTTTGACTTCATCGAGCGGGAACTGGTCGTCGTGGACCTTGGTTTCCTGCAAACCGATCACATCGGGCTGGTGCTTTTCGATCAGCGCCGCCAGCTGATGGGGACGAGCGCGCAGCCCGTTGATGTTGAAGGAGACGATCTTCATGGTCGGCAGTCCTGGCAAAAGGGCGATGCTAGCTGACATGTGGGAATCGGGCCAGTGTTGGGGTGAGGGGATTTACTCAGTTCTGTGAGATCTCTGCTGGTGGTACCGGCCTCTTCGCGGGCAAGCCTCGCTCCTGCAGTGAATCGGTGTCATCCATAAAACCTGTAGGAGCGAGGCTTGCCCGCGAAGTGGCCGGCAGTACTAACAAATTCAGCTCGGCTCGACGCATTAGTTGGCTCGCCATCCCATGTCTGGTCTATACCTGTGGGGGAACTGTGTCGTCACCCAACGGCTCGTAACAACAAGAGTGCAGCCCTCCGAGCTGTGCCGGGGAGATCAACCGTCATGCCCGAAACCTCGATCGCCATCGCCGATATTCACATGCTCGACAGCGGCTATTCCCGCGAAGCGCGATCCCTGTTGTATCAGGCTTACCGGCACGAGCCGACGTTCGGCTATCTGTTCGAAGCAGAACGTCCCGGTTATGAGCAGCGGGTGCGCGCCACCGTACGCGAACTGGTCAAACAGCACTTTCTACAAGATTTGCCGGCCATCGGCCTGCTGGTCAACGACCGCTTGATCGGCATCGCTTTGATCGCGCCGCCGCAACGGCGTCTGGGCATCACGGAGAGTTGGGCCTGGCGTCTGCGCATGGTGCTCAGCACCGGATTTCGCTGCACCCGCCGTTACCTCGAATATCACGATGCGGTGATGGCTTGTGTGCCGTCCGATTCGGTGCACTTGCTGCCGTTGCTGGGGATTCACCCGCAATTTCAAGGCAAGCACTTCGGTGAACAACTGCTGCAAGCGGTCCATAACTGGTGCGCAGTCGATGAGCACTCTCAGGGCGTTGTCCTTGATACCGGCAATCCGCGCTATCTGGAGTTCTATAAACGTCAGGGCTATGAGGAAATCGGTGAGGTTGCCGTAGGCCCGATCCGTGAACATGTGTTTTTTCACGCCAACCCTCAGGTGGTACAAACAGCGACGGCATAAACATCGAACTTTCGGGACCGGCCAGGCTCTATCACGCTCCCTTGTTCAAGTTCCGCTCGTGATAGCATCCGCGCCTATGAAGTTTCCAGGAAGAATTACCAGTGGCGTGCTGATGCTGATTTCCAGCTGCGCGGCGCTGGCGCAAAGTGAATTGGATGTGCGGATCAAACCGTCCAACGACGAACTGAAAGCCAATATAGAGGGCTATATCGGCAGCCTTGGCGATCGTGACGAAGAAGCCTTGCTGCGCTTCAGTCGTGGCGCCGAGGAACAGGCGCGCAAGGCCGCCCAGGCCTTGGGTTACTACCAGCCGCAGATCGACAGCGACGTGAAGGGCGGCAAAAAACCGCGTTTGATACTGACCATCGACCCTGGCGAGCCGGTGCATTTGCGCAACGTCACCATCCGTATCGACGGTCCGGCCGCTTCCCTCAAATCCTTTCGCTTACCCAATGACCACGCGCTGAAAACCGGCGCGGTACTCAACCATGGTCATTACGAAGACGCCAAGCGGCTGATCCAGAACCAGGCCTCGCGTTACGGTTTCTTCAATGGGCGCTTTACCAGTTCGAAACTCTCGGTGGACCCGCGAGCCGGCGTCGCCGATATCGAACTGATCTACGACAGCGGGCCGCGTTATTCCCTGGGCAAGGTCAGTTTTGAAGGCGACACGCCGTTCGACGAGGACCTGCTGCAACGCATGGTGCCGTTCAAGGCGGGCGCGCCGTATGACTCCGAGCTGATCGCCGAACTCAACCAGGCGATGCAATCGAGCGGCTATTTCGAGAGCGTTCGAGTGGACGCGACACCGACCGCGTCCAAGGACAATGTGATCCCGGTGGACGTTAAGCTCGAAACCCGCAAGCCGCGCACCATGGGCCTCGGGCTGGGCTATTCCACTGACGTCGGCCCGCGGATCAAGGCCAACTGGACCCGGCACTGGGTCAATCCGCAGGGGCACAGCTATGGCTGGGAAACCGAAGTCTCGGCGCCACGGCAAAATGTCGGGGTGTTTTACGACATTCCCCTGGACCCGCCGCTGACCGACAAACTGCGTTTCGCCGGCGGCTATCAAAATGAAGAAATTGCCGACAAGGACAGCCTGAGCAAGCTGCTGACCCTCGGCCCCGAGTGGCACAGCAAGTTGCCCAGCGGCTGGCAGCGCGTGGTGTCACTCAAGTGGCAGCGCGAGGAATACCGCCTCGGTGACGACTCAGGGCTCAGCACCTTGCTGATGCCCGGCGTGAGTTATTCGTACCTGAAAAGTGACAACCGTATCGATCCGCACAACGGCTATCGTCTGCAATTCGAAAGCAAAGTGGCCAAGGAAGGCCTGGGTTCTGATAACAATCTGGTTTACGGCACGGCATTGGTCAAAGGCCTGACCACGGTCTTCGACAAACACCGTTTCCTGGGTCGGGTGCAGGTCGGTGGCAGTGCCACCAACGGCTACAAGTCGGTGCCGCCATCGCTGCGGTTTTTCGCCGGTGGCGATCAGAGCGTGCGCGGCTACGACTACCAAAGCCTGTCCCCGGAAAACAACGAGGGTGACCGTATCGGTGGTCGCTACATGGTCACCGCCAGCGCGGAGTACCAGTACTCCATCGCCGAAAAGTGGCGGGTTGCAACCTTTGTCGATCAAGGCAATGCCTTTAATACACTCGAACTGCCTAACCTCAAGACCGGGGTTGGTATCGGCATACGCTGGGTTTCGCCGGTGGGGCCGATCCGCCTCGACCTGGCCCATGCGCTGGACGACGATGGCGGTATTCGATTGCACTTTTCCATGGGGCCTGAGCTTTGAAGCGTGGTTTGAAAATAACGCTGCTGACAATTTTGGCCCTGCTGGTGCTGATTATCGTGGCGCTGGGTTCGGTGCTGGGTACGGCAACGGGCAGCCGCTGGGCACTTGGCTTTGTTCCGGGTTTGACGCTGGACAATTTTCAGGGGCGTTTGGGCGGCCAATGGAGCGCCGATCGCGTTTTGTGGCAGCAGGACACCAGCCGGGTTGAGCTGAACAAGGTCATTTTTGCCTGGTCACCGTTGTGTTTGACGCGCAGGGCCTTGTGCATCGAGCAATTGAAGGCCGATCAAGTCAGCCTGCAATTCCCGCCGGGTACGGACGAAAACAGCAGCGGTGAGATCAAGCTCCCAGACCTCAACTTGCCGTTGGCGCTCGAACTTGGTGATGTGCAGGTTGGCAGTCTGCTGTTCAACGGCAGTGAGCAACTCAAGGGGCTGCAACTGGCGGCGCACTGGACGGCCAACGGCTTGCAGATCGATTCGGTGAAACTGCAGCGCGACGAGCTGAGCCTGAACCTGTCTGGCCTGCTGCAACCCTCTGGTAATTGGCCGCTCAAGGCCGAAGGCAAACTGACGCTGCCAGCACCCGGCCCCGAACCGTGGGCGCTGGCGCTAAAAATCGACGGCGATCTGCTGAAAACCCTGAACCTGAACGCTGCCAGCAGCGGTTACCTGAACGGGCAACTGACCGGCGAATTGCAACCGCTGGTGTCGAACCTGCCCGCCAAGGTACGCATCACCGCCGATGGCTTCAAACCCAGTGCCGAGCTGCCGGACACCTTGCAACTCAATCAACTTGAGCTGACGGGTGAAGGCGACCTGAAAAACGGTTACGCGCTGCTCGGCAACGCCTCGTTGCCCGCCGAACTGGGCCCGGTTGCACTGATGCTGCAAGGCAGGGTCGACGCCAATGGCGCGCAAATCGCCGCGCTGGAACTGACGGCCAACGACAAGCAAAACCTCAAGCTCAGTGGGCAAATCGACTGGAGCAAAGGCCTGAGTGCCGAAGCGAAAATCGACTGGCTGGACTTCCCGTGGCACCGCCTCTATCCGCTGATCGACGAACCTGACGTGGCCTTGCGCAGTTTCATCGGTGAAGTCTCCTACACCGACGGCAAATACCTCGGCAATTTTAAAGCGGCGCTGGACGGCCCGGCCGGGGCGTTCAGCCTGACCAGCCCGTTTGCCGGTGACCTGACGAAAATCTACCTGCAACAAATTCAACTCACCGCCGGGCAGGGCAAGGCCGAAGGCCACTTGAACCTGCAATTCGCCGACGGCATCGCCTGGGATACCGCGCTGGATCTGTCGGCGATCAACCCGGCGTATTGGGTTGCCGAACTACCGGGCACTCTCGCCGGACCGCTGCGCAGTCAAGGCGAAATGAAAAACGAAAAACTCAGCCTGAGCGCCGATCTCGATCTGAAAGGCAAACTGCGTGGCCAGCCTGCCGTGATTCAAGCCAAGGCCGATGGTGGCGGCGAGCAATGGAACCTCAACGCGCTGCAAATTCGCTTGGGTGACAACAGCATCAACGGCAAGGGCAGCCTGCACCAGAAGCTCGCCGGGCAGATCGATATCAAGCTACCGCGCCTGGCCCAGCTCTGGCCGCAACTGCGCGGACAAATCAACGGGCGGGTCGATGTCGCTGGAACACTCAAGGCACCCCAAGGCAAGTTCGGGCTGCAAGGATCGCAACTGGCGTTTGCCGACAATCGTCTGCAAAGCTTGAACCTGGACGCGACCCTCGACAGCGCGCAACGGGCGAAGATCGACCTCAAGGGCAGCGGCATTCAGGCCGGTGACACCTCGCTGGGCACACTGACCGCCAGCGGCCAGGGCGATATCAAAAACCAGAAACTGAACCTCGACCTGCAAGGGCCGAAGCTGAAACTCGCCCTCGGCCTCGACGGCAATCTGGACAAAGGCAACTGGCGTGGACGCTTGGCCAGCGGCGATATCCAGGCCGGTGGCCAGGACTGGAAGCTGCAAGGCCCCGCAAAACTGGAGCGACTGGCGGACGGCAAAATCAATTTTGGCGCCCATTGCTGGGCGTCCGGACAGGCCAGCCTGTGCGGGGAAGATTCTCGTCTGATGCCTGAGCCGAAGCTGCGTTACCACCTCAAGCAATTCCCCATCGACAGCCTCGCGCAATGGCTGCCCAAGGATTTTGCCTGGCAAGGCCGGCTCAATGCCGATGTGCAATTGGACCTGCCGGCCAGCGGCCCGAACGGTCAGATCAGCATCGACGCCAGCGGCGGCACCTTGCGGATGAAGGAAAAAGATCAGTGGCTGGACTTCCCGTACCAGACCCTGAAGCTCACCAGCAAACTCACGCCCAAGCGCATCGACACCGATCTCAACTTCGTCGGTGGCAAGCTTGGCGAACTGATGGTGCAGGCGCAGATCAACCCGTTGCCAAAAAACAAACCGTTGAGTGGTTCATTCCGTTTGAGTGGCCTCGACTTGTCGGTGGCGCGGCCGTTCGTGCCCATGGTCGAAAAACTGACCGGGCGTTTGAATGGCAGCGGCACGATTGCCGGTACGCTGATGGCGCCGCTGGTCAACGGCAACCTGCTGCTGAGCGACGGCGAAGTGTCCGGCCCCGAATTGCCGATGGCACTTCAAGGCTTGCAGCTTCAAGCTGTTATCGCCGGCGAAACCGTGCAGCTCAATGGCGGCTGGAAAAGCGGCAAGAGCGGGCAGGGCAGCTTGACCGGCAATGTTGCCTGGGGCCAGGCGCTGGTGGTGGATCTGGCACTCAAGGGTTCTCAGTTGCCGGTGACCGTCGAACCTTACGCCAAGCTCGAAGTGGCGCCGGACCTGAAGATCTCGATCAAGGACGACAAGCTGGCGGTGGCCGGTAAAGTGTTGATACCCAGGGGTGAAATCACCATTCGCGAATTACCACCCTCGACGATCAAGGTTTCCGGCGACACGGTGATCGTCGGCCAGCAGACCGAAGAGGGTAAGCCGCCAATGGCCACGGTCATGGACATTGACGTGGTGGTCGGCGAGGACAAACTGAGTTTCGCCGGGTTTGGTCTCACGGCAAACCTGCAAGGTCATGTGCACATCGGCGACAACCTGGACACTCGCGGTGAACTCTGGCTCAACGACGGGCGTTATCGTGCCTATGGCCAACGGCTGACGGTGCGCCGGGCGCGCTTGTTGTTTGCCGGCCCGATCGACCAGCCGTACCTGGACATCGAAGCCATTCGCCAGACCGACGACGTGATCGCCGGTATTCGCTTGAGCGGCAGCGCCGAACAGCCGACCACGCAAATTTTCTCCGAGCCGGCCATGAGTCAGGAACAGGCGTTGTCCTACCTAGTGCTGGGCCGTCCGTTGAGCAGCAACGGCGAGGACAACAACATGCTCGCTCAAGCGGCCCTCGGCTTAGGTTTGATGGGCAGTTCCGGGGTGACCGGCGGTCTGGCGAAAAACCTCGGCATCGAGGATTTCCAGCTCGACACCCAGGGCAGCGGCAACACCACCAGCGTGGTGGCCAGTGGCAACCTCTCCGAGAAACTCAGCTTGCGTTATGGCGTGGGTGTGTTCGAGCCGGCGAACACCATTGCCTTGCGTTACAAACTGAGCAAAAAGGTCTACCTCGAAGCGGCCGGCGGCGTGGCCAGTTCGCTGGATATCTTCTACAAGCGGGATTTTTAGTCCCTTAAAAAATCAAAAGATCGCAGCCTTCGGCAGCTCCTACATTGACCGTGTTCGCCCGTATTTATGGGGTGTATGCGCCCCTGTAGGAGCTGCCCAAGGCTGCGATTTTTTGCATCCTGCCCCACCGTTTATCAACGAATTACAAAGCATCCTAACTATTTCATTGACATTCGCTGCCTAGGCAGTAACATCTCGACATACATTCACTGCCTAGGCAGCTAATTGGTGTCCAGATGAAACATTTCACGCCAGACGATTTCCACAATTGCCATCTCGGTCTCTTGCTCGGACGCGCCGCGCTGCTCAAGGACAAGATCATCGACACGCACATGGAACCCCACGGCATCACCGCCGCGCAGTTCAAAGTGCTGATCATCATGGCCCAGTACGGCGTCGATACGCCGGCCGAGCTGTGCCGGCACCTATCCCTGGACAGCGGTTCGATGACGCGGATGCTCGATCGTCTGGAGCAGAAAGGTTTCCTCGCCCGCCAGCGTTCCGAAGCGGATCGCCGTCAGGTTCAGCTGGTGCTCACCGAAGAGGGCCTGAAGCTGGCCGCTCTTCTGCCGCACATCGGTGCCGAAGCCATGAACGAACTGGCCGGCGGCATCACTTCGGACGAATTGAAAACCCTGGAACAGATCCTCAAGAAAATTTTGGTGGCAGCGGGTGACCCGATCACCTTGCTGCGGGTAGGTGACAAATGAGCAGCAAAACCTTGCGTACCGGTTTCAGTCTGGTGCTGTTGGCCATGACCCTCGCCGGTTGCGCCAACTACAGCGGCCTGAACACCGAAGGCGTCAGCCTCGATGCGAAACACCTCAACGCCGGGCAAACCCTCAGCGGCGTGAAACTGTCGCCGGCGGCCTGGCCGAAAAGCGACTGGTGGAAAAGCCTCGGTGACCCGCAGCTCGACGGCCTGATCCGCGAAGCCCTGCACGACAGCCCCGACATGCAAATCGCCGACGCCCGTGCGCATCAGGCCAGCGCCGCCGCTTACGCCGCCGACGCCGCGCGGATGCCGACCGTTGATGCCAGCGCGGGTGTCACCCGTTCGCGTCTGGCCCGTGATCAAGATCCAAAAGGGCAGGGCGATGCGTACGCGACGGTGCGTAACATCGGCGCCAGTTTCAATTACAACTTCGATCTTTGGGGCGGCCAGCGCGACACCTGGGAAGCCGCACTGGGCCAGGCCCGTGCCGCCGAAGTCGATCAGCAGGCTGCGCAGTTGACCTTGTCTGCCGACGTCGCCCGCGCCTACAGCGATCTGGGTCAGGCGCACATCGTTTATGACCTGTCCGCTGAAGACCTCAAGCGCACCCGGCAGATGCTCGACCTGAGCAAGCGCCGCTTGAGTGCCGGGATCGACAGCCAGTACCAGTTCCAGCAGACCGAAAGCCTGGAAGCGACATCCGAAGCAAACCTGATCGACGCCGAGAAACGCCTGCAAAGTGCGAAAATCGCACTGGCCGTGCTGCTCGGTAAAGGCCCGGATCGCGGCAATGAAATCGCTAGACCGAAAATCCTTCAGGCCAGCGCCGTGGCGTTGCCGTCGGTACTGCCAGCCGAGCTGCTCGGTCGTCGTCCAGACCTGGTGGCTGCGCGCTGGCGGGTCGAGGCGGCGAGCAAAAACATTGACGCCGGCAAGACCCAGTTTTATCCCAACTTGAACCTCAGCGCCGCCGCCGGTGCCGAATCTTTGTTGGGCGACGCGATGTTCGGTTCGGCCAGTCGTTTCTTCAACGTCGGGCCGACGATTTCGCTGCCGATCTTCGACGGTGGCCGCCTGCGTGCCGACCTCGATTCCCGCGACGCCGATTACGACCTCGCAGTGGCGCAGTACAACAAAAGCCTGGTGAAAGCGCTGGGGGATGTCAGCGACAGCATCAACCAGCTGCGCGATATCGGCCGGCAAATCGCTGCACAGCAGCACGCCACGGACATTGCCCAGGATTCTTACAACACCGTGGTCCAGCGGTACGGTTCCGGCATCGGCAACTACCTGGACGTGCTCAGCATCGAGCAGCAATTGCTCCAGGCCCAGCGTCAATTGGCCAACCTGAATGCCGAGCAGATCGACCTGTCGATCCAACTGATGCAGGCGCTGGGTGGCGGGTTTCAGCCCGACAACATTGCTTCTGCCAACACTTCGCCAGCCACGCTGAGCCACTAATTCAAGGTATTTGTCATGGCCACTGTCGATACAACTCAAACTGCTGAAACCACACCGGGCAACCCAAACTCGGGCAAACGCAAATTCATGTTGCTGATCCTCGCCGTAGTCGTCGCGCTCAGTGGCGCGGGTGTCTGGGTTTACCACGATTTTTACGGGCGCTGGAGCGAAAGCACCGACGACGCCTATGTGAACGGCAACGTGGTATCAATCACGCCGCTGGTCACCGGCACGGTGGTGAGCATCGGCGCCGACGACGGCGATCTGGTCCATGAAGGTCAGGTGCTGGTGAACTTCGACCCGAACGATGCCGAAATCGGTCTGCAAAATGCCCAGGCCCAACTGGCGCGCACCGTGCGCCAGGTGCGTGGCTTGTACAGCAACGTCGACGGCCAGAAGGCCCAGGTCAACGCGCAACAGGCGGAAGTGCAGAAAGCCCAGGACAACTTTAATCGCCGGAAAAACCTCGCCGCCGGCGGGGCGATTTCCCAGGAAGAACTGTCCCATGCCCGCGATGACCTGACCTCGGCACAAAACGCCCTGTCCAACGCCAAACAGCAACTGAAAACCACCAGTGCTTTAGTCGATGACACCGTGATCTCTTCCCACCCGGACGTGATGGCCGCCGCCGCACAACTGCGTCAGGCCTACCTGAACAATGCGCGCAGCACCTTGATCGCGCCGGTCACCGGTTACGTGGCCAAACGCACGGTGCAGCTCGGTCAGCGTGTGCAACCAGGCACGGCGCTGATGGCGGTGATTCCGCTGGATCAGCTGTGGATCGACGCCAACTTCAAGGAAACCCAGCTGCGCGACATGCGTATTGGCCAGCCGGTTGAAATTGAAACTGACCTCTACGGCAGCGACGTGAAATACAGCGGCACTATCGACAGCCTCGGCGCCGGGACCGGTAGCGCGTTTGCCTTGCTGCCGGCGCAGAACGCCACCGGTAACTGGATCAAGATCGTCCAGCGCGTACCGGTTCGAATTCACGTCAACGCTGAAGAGCTGGCCAAGCACCCGCTTCGGGTCGGCCTGTCGACCATCGTTGATGTGAATCTGCACGACCAGAGCGGCCCGGTACTGGCGCAACAACCGCCACAAAAGGCGTCGTTCAGCACCAACATTTATGACCGCCAATTGGCGGAGGCCGACGCGATGATCACTCAACTGATCCACGACAACAGCGCTGCGGTCAGCAAAACCGCGAACCGCTGATCACCTCGTCCTTGTGGGAGCGAGACTTTGCGGCGAGGGAGCTTGCTCCCGCCGGGTCGCGAGGCAGCCCCAACGCTTTGCGACTGCTCGCAGCCGAGCGGGAGCAAGCTCCCTCGCCACAAGGGCTCGCTCCCACAGGGTCTCCTGTGTCTGTAACAGGCGCAGCGCCAATCATGTTTCAAAGGATTCGCGATGAGCAATAACGCGTCTTTCACGCCTCCCAGCCTGGTGCTCAGTACCATCGGCCTGTCGCTGGCGACCTTCATGCAAGTGCTCGACACCACCATCGCCAACGTGGCGCTGCCGACCATTTCCGGCAACCTCGGGGTGAGCTCGGAGCAGGGCACTTGGGTGATCACTTCGTTCGCGGTCAGCAACGCGATCGCGTTGCCGCTGACCGGTTGGCTCAGCCGGCGTTTCGGCGAGGTCAAGCTGTTCGTCTGGGCGACGCTGCTGTTCGTGCTGGCTTCGTTTCTGTGCGGGATTTCCACCTCAATGCCGGAACTGGTGGGCTTTCGGGTCCTGCAAGGCGTAGTGGCAGGGCCGTTGTACCCGATGACCCAGACGCTGTTGATTGCGGTCTACCCCCCGGCAAAACGGGGGATGGCGCTGGCACTGTTGGCAATGGTGACGGTGGTTGCGCCGATTGCCGGGCCAATCCTCGGCGGCTGGATCACTGACAGTTACAGCTGGCCGTGGATCTTCTTCATCAACGTGCCGATCGGCCTGTTTGCCGCGTGGGTCGTGGTGCAGCAGATGAAGAAGCGCCCTGTGGTCACCAGCCGCCAGCCGATGGACTACGTCGGCCTGATTGCCCTGATCATCGGCGTCGGCGCGTTGCAGATCGTCCTCGACAAGGGCAACGATGCCGACTGGTTTGAATCAACCTTCATCATTGTCGGCACGGCCATTTCGGTGGTCGCCCTGGCGTTCTTCGTGATCTGGGAAATGACCGACGAACACCCGGTGGTGAATCTGCGGCTGTTTGCCCACCGCAACTTCCGCTACGGCACCATCGTGTTGGTTCTGGGTTATGCCGGGTTCTTCGGGATCAACCTGATCCTGCCGCAATGGTTGCAGACGCGATTGGGCTACACCGCGACCTGGGCCGGTTTTGCCGTGGCGCCATTGGGTATTTTGCCGGTGCTACTGTCACCTTTCGTCGGCAAATACGCACCACGATTCGACATGCGAATTCTCGCGGGTGGGGCGTTCCTGGCCATCGGCTTGAGTTGCTTCATGCGCGCAGGCTTTACCAATGAAGTGGACTTCCAGCACATCGCCCTGGTGCAGCTGTTCATGGGTATTGGTGTGGCACTGTTCTTCATGCCAACCCTGACCATCCTGCTGTCGGACTTGCCACCGAGCCAGATTGCCGACGGCTCCGGCCTGGCCACGTTCCTGCGGACCTTGGGCGGTAGTTTTGCGGCGTCGTTGACCACCTGGATCTGGATTCGTCGGGCCGATCAGCACCACGCTTACTTGACCGAAAGCATCACCCCGTTCGATCCGGCGACCCGCGAGGCGTTGACCCGCCTGGGTGGTGCGGGGGCCAAGGCCTATACGCAACTGGATCAGACGGTGATCAGTCAGGCCTACATCATGTCTACGGTGGATTATTTCACCTTGCTGGGCTGGATGTTCATGGGGCTGATACTGATTGTGTGGCTGGCCAAACCGCCGTTTAGCGCCAAGGCAGGGCCGGCGGCTTCAGCGGGGCATTGAACCGAAACCTGTAGGAGCGAGGCTTGCCCGCGAAGGCGGTGTGTCATTCAACTATGATATCGACTGACACACTGCCTTCGCGGGCAAGCCTCGCTCCTACAAAGAATTCATTCGACAGCCAGTTGTGGTGGCGGGGCGAAATCAAACGGCGCCAACGCAAACCCGTGTTCATCCACCTGTAACGCCCAGCCCTGACGATCCCAATCGCCCAGCACAATGCGCCGGGCAGCTTGTTCGCCAAGCTGCAACTTGTGCACGGCAGGCCGGTGGGTATGCCCGTGGATCAGGGTTTTCACCCCGTATTGCTGCATGATCCGCGGAATTTCCTCGGGCGTGACATCGACAATTTCATTGGCCTTCATCCGCGTTTGCGCGCGACTTTCGCTGCGCAGCTTGCGCGCCAGTTTGTGGCGCGTGCGCAAAGGCAGGTTACGCAGGATGAACAGGCTGATCGGGTTACGCAGGTAGCGACGCAGCTTCATGTAGCCGACATCGCGGGTGCAAAGACTATCGCCGTGCATCAAAAGCACCGGCTCGCCGTTGAATGGCACGACACTAGGGTCCTTCAGCAGGGTACAACCGGCCTGTTTGCAAAAGGCCTTGCCCAATAGGAAGTCGCGATTGCCGTGCATCAGAAAAATGGCCGTGCCGCTGTCGCTGAGTTCGCGCAGGGCCTGGCAGATGGAACGCTGGAACGGCGTCATGGCATCGTCGCCAATCCACGCTTCGAAAAAGTCGCCCAGAATGTATAACGCACTCGCCGAGCGGGCGCGTCCGGCGAGCAAATCCAGAAACGCCCGGGTAATGTCCGGGCGCTCCTCTTCCAGATGCAAGTCTGAAATCAGCAATATCACTCAATGATCTCGGCTTTCTCGATGATCACGTCGTCTGCTGGTACGTCCTGGTGGCCGGATTTCATGGTGGTGGAAACACCTTTGATTTTGTCGACAACGTCGGTGCCGGCGGTCACTTTGCCGAATACCGCGTAGCCCCAACCCTGAACGTTCTTGCCGCTGTGGTTCAGGAAGCTGTTGCCAGCCACGTTGATGAAGAACTGCGCGGAAGCCGAATGCGGCTCCATGGTGCGGGCCATGGCGACGGTGTACTTGTCGTTGGAAAGGCCGTTGTCAGCTTCGTTCTGGATGCTTGGGCGCTTGTCTTTCTTTTCTTTCATGCCTGGCTCGAAACCGCCGCCCTGGATCATGAAGTTACCGATAACGCGGTGGAAAACAGTGTTTTCGTAGTGACCGGCTTTGACGTACTCAACGAAGTTGGCCACGGTGATCGGGGCTTTCTCGGCGTTCAGTTCGATGACGATGTCGCCATGGTTGGTGGTCAGTTTGACTTGGGTCATGATCGGCACTCTTTTTTAACAGCAGTTTTATAAGGAATTCGTGGTTTGGGACACTAAGCCCGCAAACCGGTTCAGCCTGTTTCGGCCAAGGAGCGCAGTTTAGCGCGACGGGCGCGAATTTCGAGGCTGTTTTTCATTTGCATCCGATTAAATGCAGCCGTTTTCGGGCCTGCTCTGTCAGCTGCTTGACGGCATCGGCTATGATAGCGGCTTTGTTTTGTCCGGCCTTTATTACGGCCATGCACTTGTACGCCAAGGATCCTATGAGCAAGCCCACTGTCGACCCTACCTCGAATGCAAAGACCGGCCCAGCCGTGCCGGTCAATTTCCTGCGGCCGATCATCCAGGCAGACCTGGACTCGGGCAAGCACACGCAGATCGTCACGCGGTTTCCGCCTGAGCCCAACGGCTACCTGCACATCGGCCACGCCAAGTCGATCTGCGTGAACTTCGGCCTGGCCCAGGAGTTCGGCGGCGTCACGCACCTGCGTTTCGACGACACCAACCCGGCCAAGGAAGACCAGGAATACATCGACGCGATCGAAAGCGACGTCAAATGGCTGGGCTTCGAATGGTCCGGTGAAGTGCGCTACGCCTCGCAATACTTCGACCAGCTGCACGACTGGGCGGTCGAACTGATCAAGGCCGGCAAGGCCTACGTTGACGACCTGAGCCCTGAACAGGCCAAGGAATACCGTGGCAGCCTGACCGAGCCGGGCAAGAACAGCCCGTTCCGTGACCGTTCCGTGGAAGAGAACCTCGACTGGTTCGCCCGCATGAAAGCGGGTGAATTCCAGGACGGTGCACGCGTACTGCGGGCCAAGATCGACATGGCTTCGCCGAACATGAACCTGCGCGACCCGATCATGTATCGCATTCGTCACGCTCACCACCACCAGACCGGTGACAAGTGGTGTATCTACCCGAACTACGACTTCACTCACGGTCAGTCGGACGCCATCGAAGGCATTACCCACTCGATCTGCACACTGGAGTTCGAAAGCCACCGTCCGCTGTACGAATGGTTCCTGGAGCATTTGCCAGTTCCGGCGCAACCGCGTCAGTACGAGTTCAGCCGCCTGAATCTCAACTACACCATCACCAGCAAGCGCAAGCTCAAGCAGCTGGTCGATGAAAAGCACGTCAATGGCTGGGATGACCCGCGCATGTCCACGCTGTCGGGTTTCCGTCGCCGTGGCTACACGCCGAAATCGATCCGCAACTTCTGCGAAATGATCGGCACCAACCGCTCCGACGGCGTGGTCGACTTCGGCATGCTCGAATTCAGCATCCGTGACGACCTCGACCATAGCGCCCCGCGTGCCATGTGCGTGCTGCGTCCGCTGAAAGTCGTGATCACCAACTATCCGGAAGGTCAGGTCGAAAACCTCGAACTGCCCTGCCACCCGAAAGAAGACATGGGCGTGCGCGCTCTGCCATTCGCCCGGGAAATCTACATCGACCGTGACGATTTCATGGAAGAACCGCCAAAAGGCTACAAGCGCCTGGAACCGGCCGGTGAAGTGCGTCTGCGCGGCAGCTACGTGATCCGTGCCGACGAAGCGATCAAGGACGCTGATGGCAACATCGTCGAGCTGCGTTGCTCGTATGACCCGGAAACCCTGGGCAAGAACCCGGAAGGCCGCAAGGTCAAGGGCGTGGTTCACTGGGTGCCGGCCGCTGCCAGCGTCGAGTGCGAAGTGCGTCTGTATGACCGCCTGTTCCGCTCCGCCAACCCGGAGAAGGCCGAAGACAGCGCCAGTTTCCTGGACAACATCAACCCTGACTCGCTGCAGGTACTCACCGGTTGTCGTGCTGAACCCTCGCTGGGCAATGCACAGCCGGAAGACCGTTTCCAGTTCGAGCGCGAAGGTTACTTCTGCGCGGATATCAAGGACTCGAAACCGGGCGCACCGGTATTCAACCGTACCGTGACCCTGCGTGATTCGTGGGGCCAGTGATTTAGTGCCAAGGATTTAACGTGCTTACGATCTACAACACGCTCACCAAGAGCAAAGAAGTCTTCAAGCCGCTGGATGGCAACAAGGTGCGCATGTACGTGTGCGGGATGACCGTGTACGACTACTGCCACCTGGGCCACGGCCGCAGCATGGTCGCGTTCGACCTGGTGACCCGCTGGCTGCGCTTCAGCGGCTACGACCTGACTTATGTGCGCAACATCACCGACATTGACGACAAGATCATCAATCGGGCCAACGAGAACGGCGAGTCGTTCGAAGCCTTGACCGAGCGCATGATCGCGGCGATGCACGAAGATGAAGCACGTCTGAACATCAAGAAGCCGGACATGGAGCCGCGTGCCACCGACCATATCCCAGGCATGCACGCGATGATCCAGACCCTGATCGACAAGGGTTACGCCTACGCGCCGGGCAATGGCGACGTGTACTACCGCGTCGGCAAGTTCATGGGCTACGGCAAGCTGTCGCGCAAGAAGATCGAAGATCTGCGCATCGGCGCGCGCATCGAAGTCGACGAGTCCAAACAGGACCCGTTGGATTTCGTGCTGTGGAAAGCCGCCAAGCCAGGCGAGCCGAGCTGGGAATCGCCGTGGGGTGCCGGGCGTCCGGGCTGGCACATCGAGTGCTCGGTGATGTCGACCTGCTGCCTGGGTGAGACGTTCGATATTCATGGCGGTGGCAGCGACCTTGAGTTTCCGCACCATGAAAACGAAATCGCCCAGAGCGAAGCAGCCACCGGCAAGACCTACGCCAACGCGTGGATGCATTGCGGCATGATTCGCATCAATGGCGAGAAGATGTCCAAATCCTTGAACAACTTCTTCACCATTCGCGACGTGCTGGAAAAGTACCATCCGGAAGTCGTGCGTTACCTGCTGGTGTCGAGCCACTACCGCAGCGCGATCAACTACTCGGAAGACAACCTCAAGGACGCCAAAGGCGCCCTGGAGCGTTTCTACCACGCGTTGAAAGGCCTGCCGAACGTGGCGCCTGCTGGCGGCGAAGCGTTTGTCGAGCGCTTCACCCAAGTGATGAACGACGACTTCGGCACGCCGGAAGCTTGTGCAGTGCTGTTCGAGATGGTGCGAGAGATCAACCGCCTGCGTGAGAGCGATCTGAACGCAGCGGCCGGTCTGGCGGCGCGCTTGAAGGAACTGGCCAGCGTACTGGGTGTGTTGCAGCTTGAAGCCGATGACTTCCTGCAAGCCGGCGCCGAAGGGCGTGTCGATGCAGCTGAGGTTGACGCGCTGATTGCTGCGCGTCTGGCGGCGCGTGCCGGTAAGGACTGGGCCGAATCCGATCGCATCCGCGACCAGCTCACCGCCATGGGCGTGGTGCTGGAGGACGGCAAGGGCGGCACGACGTGGCGTTTGGCTGACTGATTGCTGTTTTAGATTCAAACAAAACCCGCCTTGTGCGGGTTTTTGTTTTTTCAAGATCAAAAGATCGCAGCCTTCGGCAGCTCCTGCATGAATTCCCTGTAGGAGCTGCCGAAGGCTGCGATTTTTTGATCTTTGTTTCTAATCGCCCGACTGACGCAGCCGCTTGTAAAGGGTATTCCTGCTCACCCCCAACCTGCGAGCCAGATGAGAGATATTCCCCCCAACCGCCTCCAACTGCCGATTCAAATCCTCGGCATCATCAAGATCCACCGCCAGCGGTTCCGGTGAATCCACCGGCTCCATCTCCAGATCGACAAAAAAATCATCCGGCAAATGCTCCAGACGTACCGGTTGTTCCTCGGCCATGGCCAGCGCCACCTGCATCACACTGCTGACCTGACGCAAATTCCCCGGCCACGGGTGCCGGCCAAACAATTCCATTACCTCACGGCTCAACCCAGCCCATTGGCTCGGTTCACGGTGCTGTTCCCACAGGCGCTTGAACAGCGCCTCTTTATCGCTGCGCTCCCTCAACGGAGGCAATTCGAGGGTCAACCCGCCGATGCGGTAATACAAATCTTCGCGGAAACGCCCCAGTTGCACCTGCTCGCGCAGGGAACGGTTGGTCGCAGAAATGATGCGGATATCCACCGGGAACAACTCACTGCTGCCCACCGGTTGTACGCAGCGTTCCTGCAACACGCGCAGTAAGCGCGCCTGCGTTGGCAGCGGCATGTCACCGATTTCATCGAGGAACAGCGTGCCTTTATCGGCCTTGCGGATCAGGCCGATGCTGCCTTTCTGGTTGGCTCCGGTAAACGCGCCTTTCTCGTAGCCGAACAGCTCCGACTCGACGAGTTCGGCGGGGATCGCTGCACAGTTGACGGCAATGAACGCCTGTTTGTTGCGGGAGCTGGCCTGATGCAGGGCTTTGACGAACACCTCTTTACCGACCCCGGTTTCACCGTGGATCAACAACGGAATGTCTTTTTCCAGCAAGCGCTCGGCCTGACGCACGGCCTTTTCCACGCGGCTGTCGCCAAAATGCAGAGTATTGAGGTTGATCGGTGCCGCTGCCGGGTTTGCTACTTCGGGTTGGAACTTCTTGGGTTCTGCAAACAGCCTTGGCTGAATCGGTGCCTGCTTCGGTCGTTTCAGCAGGCACTGGAAACGGTTGCGTCCGGAAGCCTGGAGAGCGAAGGGCAGGCCTTCGGGCTGATTCAGCAACTCCAGCAGCGAGACCTTGAACAGGCTCTCGACGCTGACCCGCGACAGGCGGATGCCCAACAGATTGTCGGCCCGGCGATTGGCCGACAGTATCTGGCCGCTCTCATCGAAAATCAGCAGCCCGGCCCACTGGCTGTCGAGGTTGTTCAGGCCGGTGTTGAAGGTCAGCTGAAAATGCTGGCCATGGAACAGGTTGAGAATCAGCCGGTTTTCCACGGTCTGACTCATCATCTTGACCATGCCCAACGTATGGGATGGCGGCAGGTAGCTGTCGCTGGACACGTCCAGCACCGCAATGACCTTGCGCTCGGCATCGAAAATCGGCGCAGCGGAACCGGTCATGAAACGGTTGGCCTTGAGGAAGTGTTCATCGTGTTCGATATGCACTGCCTGCTCGCAGGCCAGAGCGGTGCCGATGGCGTTGGTGCCGCTGCAACGCTCCATCCAGCTGGCGCCGGCGCTGAAACCACGGGTCAGGCTCGGCTCGATGAAGCGCTGGGTGCCCCAGGAAGTGAGTACCTGGCCCTGATTGTCGGCGAGCATGATCAGGCAATTGGAATTGCTCAGGATGTTCTCGTAATACGGCAGCACTTCCTGATGGGTGGTTTGCACCAGCGAATGCTGGCTCTCCAGCAACTGCGCAATGCCATCGGCCGGCAGCTGATCGAACGCCGGTGCGTTCTGATGATCAAGGCCGAACGCGCGGCAACGAGACCAGGAATCCTGGATGACGGCGTCGTGGGAGAGCGGTGAGGCAGGTACGGCCATGGCAGTCGATCTCTGAACAAACTTTATTGTTTTTATAAGTGCTTAAGCGCAACCCCTGTAGGAGCTGCCGCAGGCTGCGACCTTTTGATTTTTTTACAAACAAGATCAAAAGATCGCAGCCTGCGGCAGCTCCTACATGGCCCGCGCGAGCCGAGCAAAAGCATGCGTAGAGTGTTGTTCACTATTGTTCATTGTCAATCGTTCAGGTGTTCAGTTGTTCATTCACGATTGTTCATTTCTGTTCAGCAACGAATGTGGTTGTTCCTCTGTTTTCGAATATTCCAAGCCAGATCAAAGGCTTGCGATTCTTGGCACGAATGTCGCTATATCGCTCCGGTCGCTTGACTCCAAAAATAAAAAAGGCCGAGCCATGTCATTAACCCTGGAGCATGTCAGCCGCACCGTCGAGGGCCAGACCTGGATTGACGATGCGTGCCTAAGTTTCGAACCCGGATCCTTCAACGTTTTGCTCGGCCGCACGCTGTCCGGCAAAACCAGTCTCATGCGTCTGATGGCCGGGCTGGACAAGCCTGACAGTGGCCGCGTGCTGATGAATGGCGTGGACGTCACCCAGCGTCCCGTGCGCCTGCGCAACGTGTCGATGGTGTATCAGCAGTTCATCAATTACCCGACCATGACCGTCTTCGAGAACATCGCCTCGCCGCTGCGTCAGGCCGGTGTGTCCAATGAAATCATCCAGAGCAAAGTGCTGGAAACCGCGAAGATGCTGCGCATCGAGAAGTTCCTCCAGCGCTATCCCCTCGAACTTTCCGGCGGCCAGCAACAACGAACGGCGATGGCCCGGGCGCTGGTCAAAGACGCCGAACTGATCCTGTTCGACGAACCGCTGGTCAACCTCGATTACAAGCTGCGCGAAGAGCTGCGCCAGGAAATGCGCGAGTTGTTCAAAGCCCGGCACACCATTGCGATTTATGCCACCACCGAACCCAACGAAGCGTTGGCCTTGGGTGGCACCACGACCATTCTTCACGAAGGCCGGGTGATCCAGAGTGGCAAATCCTCCGAGGTCTACCACCAGCCGCAAACGGTGTTGGCGGCGGAGCTGTTTTCCGAGCCGCCGATCAATCTGATGCCGGGGCGCATTGCGGGCAACGAAGTGAGTTTCGCCAACTTCGTGCACTTTCCGTTGAACGTTGATTTGCGTCCGGTAGGCGAGGGCGAGTTTCGCTTTGGCGTGCGTCCCAGCCATATCTCGCTGGTGCCGAGCAACGACGATGACCTGGAGTTGGCGGTGACCGTCGAGGTCGCGGAAATCAGCGGCTCGGAAACCTTCCTGCATGTGCGCAACGAGCATTTTTTGCTGGTACTGCACTTGCCCGGTGTTCACGAGTACGACGTCGATGCGCCGATTCGCATCTACATTCCGACCCATAAACTATTCGTGTTCGATATGCAGGGGCGGCTGGTCCAGGCGCCGGGCCGGCGTATCGCGAGGGTTGCCTGATGGCCGAAATCCGTTTGCGGAACCTCGCCCACAGCTACACCAAAACACCGGTTGGCCCCGAGGATTACGCGATCCGCGAGATGGACCACATCTGGGAGCAGGGCGGTGCCTATGCGTTGCTCGGCCCTTCGGGGTGTGGCAAGTCGACGTTGCTTAACATCATCTCCGGGTTGCTCAGCCCGTCCCAAGGCCATGTTTTGTTCGATGGTAAAGCGGTCAACAACCTGACCCCCGAAAAACGCAACATCGCCCAGGTTTTCCAGTTTCCCGTGGTCTACGACACCATGACGGTGTTCGACAACCTGGCCTTCCCGTTGCGCAATCAGGGCATGGCCGAGGCAAGAGTTCACACCAAGGTGCAGGAAATCGCCGAGGTTCTCGATCTTCAGGGCTTGCTGGGCAAAAAAGCGAGCAACCTCACGGCCGACGAAAAACAGAAAGTTTCCATGGGGCGCGGGCTGGTGCGCGATGACGTCTCGGCAATCCTCTTCGATGAACCGCTGACGGTGATCGACCCGCACCTGAAGTGGAAACTGCGGCGCAAGCTCAAGCAGATTCACGAGCAGTTCAACATCACCATGGTCTACGTGACCCACGATCAACTGGAGGCCTCGACCTTCGCCGACAAGATTGCGGTGATGTACGGCGGGCAGATCGTGCAGTTCGGCACACCACGGGAATTGTTCGAGCGGCCGAGCCACACCTTTGTCGGCTATTTCATTGGCAGCCCGGGGATGAACCTGATCGACGTTCAACCGCAACCCGGTGGTGTCGGTTTCGCCTCGACCCATCTGCCGCTTTCCGAGGCCATGCAGCAGCGTATTGCCGAGACGCAATGGAAAACCCTGAAGGTCGGCATCCGGCCGGAATTCGTCCATGTGTGGGACGAACCCTTTGATGACGCGATGCGGGCACAAGTCGTACACGTCGAAGACCTCGGCACTTACAAGATCATGACGCTCAACCTCGATGGCGCACCGTTGAAGGTGCGGCTGGCTGAAGACAAACCCGTACCGGTGGGCACGGCGCACATCAGTTTTCCGGCGCAGTGGCTGATGGTCTACGCCGACGAATTCCTCCTGGAAGCGCAAGCCACTCATGAGGTACAGCCATGAACAAGGTGCAGAACAACAAGGCCTGGTGGCTGGTGCTGCCGGTGTTCCTGCTGGTGGCGTTCAGTGCGGTGATCCCGATGATGACCGTGGTCAACTATTCGGTGCAGGACATCTTCGACCAGTCGAGCCGTTACTTCGTCGGCGCCGACTGGTACAAGCAGGTGCTGCTCGATCCGCGTCTGCACGACTCGTTGCTGCGTCAGTTCATCTATTCGGCCTGCGTGTTGCTGATCGAAATTCCCTTGGGCATTGCCATCGCGCTGACCATGCCGACCAAGGGCCGCTGGTCATCGCTGGTACTGATCATCCTGGCGATTCCGCTGCTGATTCCATGGAACGTGGTTGGCACCATCTGGCAGATTTTCGGTCGGGCCGATATCGGCCTGCTCGGGTCGAGCCTCAATGCAATGGGCATCAGCTACAACTATGCGGCGAACACCATGGATGCCTGGGTCACCGTGCTGGTAATGGATGTGTGGCACTGGACGTCGCTGGTGGCGTTGCTGTGTTTCTCCGGTTTGCGGGCGATTCCGGATGTGTATTACCAGGCCGCGCGAATTGATCGGGCATCGGCCTGGGCAGTATTCCGGCACATCCAGTTGCCCAAGCTCAAGAGTGTGCTGCTGATCGCGGTGATGCTGCGCTTCATGGACAGTTTCATGATCTACACCGAGCCGTTCGTGCTGACCGGTGGTGGTCCGGGGAATGCCACGACGTTCCTTAGCCAGACGCTTACGCAGATGGCCATCGGGCAGTTCGACCTGGGACCGGCCGCGGCATTTTCGCTGGTGTATTTCCTGATCATCCTGTTGGTGTCCTGGTTGTTCTACACCGCCATGACTCACTCTGACGCCAACCGCTGAGGCCATCATGAGCAAGAGAAAGCTGATTCCACTGCTGATCTACATCCTGTTCCTGCTGGTGCCGATCTACTGGCTGCTGAACATGTCGTTCAAGAGCAACACCGAAATTCTCGGCGGCCTGACGCTGTTTCCGCAGGATTTCACCCTCCACAACTACAAGGTGATCTTCACCGATCCGGCGTGGTACACCGGCTATCTCAACTCGCTGTATTACGTGAGTTTGAACACGGTGATTTCCTTGAGCGTGGCGCTGCCGGCAGCCTATGCGTTCTCGCGTTATCGCTTCCTGGGCGACAAGCACTTGTTCTTCTGGTTGCTGACCAACCGCATGGCGCCCCCGGCGGTGTTTTTGCTGCCGTTCTTCCAGCTCTATTCGTCGATCGGGTTATTCGACACGCACATTGCCGTGGCCTTGGCCCACTGCTTGTTCAACGTGCCTTTGGCGGTGTGGATTCTTGAAGGTTTCATGTCTGGCGTACCCAAGGAAATCGACGAAACCGCCTACATCGATGGCTACAGTTTTCCCAAGTTCTTCGTGAAGATTTTCATCCCGCTGATTGGTTCCGGTATCGGCGTCACAGCGTTTTTCTGCTTCATGTTTTCCTGGGTCGAACTCTTGCTGGCGCGAACGCTGACCTCGGTCAACGCCAAGCCTATCGCGGCGGTGATGACTCGAACGGTCTCGGCGTCCGGCATCGACTGGGGCGTGCTGGCGGCGGCGGGGGTGTTGACCATTCTGCCGGGCATGCTGGTGATCTGGTTTGTTCGCAATCACGTGGCCAAGGGCTTTGCCCTGGGCCGGGTATGAGGAGCTGATGATGGAATGGATGAGTTGGACCACCCCGACAGCAGCGTTCTTCAGTGTCATTGCCTTGATCCTGGTGGGCATGACCACTTGGGAATTGCGTTCGCCAAGCATTCTTCGGCGTGGCTTTTTGCCGATTGCCACTACCCGTGGCGATCGGCTGTTTATCGGTCTTCTCGGCAGCGCCTACCTGCATTTGCTGGTAATCGGCGTGACCGACTGGAGCATCTGGGTAGCGTCCGCGTTGTCCCTGGTGTGGCTGTTGGCAGTGATGCGTTGGGGCTAGTCGAATCGCTCGGCAATGTTGCTCCGAAACTTAAACAGGAGGTCTCTATGTTCGACAAAAACAATAAGCTGCGACATAGCATTTCATTGGCAGCCATGCTGGCACTCAGCGGTTTGAGCGCTTCGGCCTGGGCCGATGCCTATGAAGAAGCTGCCCAGAAATGGATTGGCAGCGAGTTCAAACCGTCCACCCTGACGGCCGATCAGCAGCTCGCAGAGTTGAAGTGGTTCATCAAGGCCGCCGAGCCGTTTCGCGGGATGGACATCAAGGTCGTCTCGGAAACCCTGACCACGCACGAGTATGAGTCCAAGGTGCTGGCCAAGGCCTTTACCGAAATCACCGGGATCAAAGTCACCCACGACTTGCTGCAGGAAGGCGATGTCGTGGAGAAACTGCAGACCGTGATGCAATCGGACAAGAGCATCTATGACGGCTGGGTCAACGACTCGGATTTGATCGGTACTCACTTCCGATACGGCAAGACTGAAGCGATCACCGACCTGATGGCCAACGAGGGCAAGAACTTCACCTCGCCAACCCTGGACATCAAGGACTTCATCGGTATTTCCTTCACCACGGCGCCGGACGGCAAGATCTATCAATTGCCTGACCAGCAGTTCGCCAACCTGTATTGGTTCCGCGCCGACTGGTTCGAGCGCGCAGACCTGAAAGCCAAGTTCAAAGCCAAGTACGGTTATGAGCTGGGCGTCCCGGTGAACTGGTCGGCTTATGAAGACATCGCCAAATTCTTCAGCGAAGACGTCAAGGAAATCGACGGCAAGCGGGTCTATGGCCACATGGACTACGGCAAGAAAGACCCGTCGCTGGGCTGGCGCTTCACCGATGCCTGGTTCTCCATGGCCGGCGGCGGCGATAAGGGCTTGCCTAACGGTTTACCGGTGGACGAGTGGGGTATCCGCGTCGAGGACTGCCATCCTGTGGGTTCCAGCGTGACCCGTGGTGGCGACACCAACGGTCCGGCGGCGGTATTTGCCACGACCAAATACGTCGACTGGCTGAAAGCCTATGCGCCACCGGAAGCGGCGGGCATGACCTTCTCCGAATCCGGTCCGGTGCCGTCCCAGGGCAACATCGCCCAACAGATCTTCTGGTACACCGCGTTCACCGCCGACATGACCAAACCGGGTCTGCCAGTGGTAAACGCCGATGGCACGCCGAAATGGCGGATGGCGCCGTCGCCGCGTGGGCCGTATTGGGAAGAGGGCATGAAACTGGGGTATCAGGACGTGGGTTCGTGGACGTTCATGAAGTCCACGCCTGAGAAACAGAAACTGGCGGCCTGGTTGTACGCGCAGTTCGTGACCTCGAAAACCGTGTCACTGAAGAAAACCATCGTCGGCCTGACGCCGATCCGCGAGTCGGACATCAACTCGCAAGCGATGACCGACCTGGCACCTAAGCTCGGTGGCCTGGTGGAGTTCTACCGCAGCCCGGCCCGCGTGCAATGGACCCCGACCGGGACCAACGTGCCGGACTATCCGCGTCTGGCGCAACTGTGGTGGAGCCACATCGCCGAAGCTGCCAGCGGCGAGAAAACTCCGCAACAGGCACTGGACGGTCTGGCCAAGGATCAGGACGCGATCATGTCCCGTCTGGAACGCTCGAAGGCGCAAGCCGTATGCGCACCGAAAATGAACCCGGAACGCGACGCTCAATACTGGTTCGACCAACCGGGCGCACCGAAACCGAAACTGGCAAACGAAAAGCCTAAAGGCGAAACCGTGGGCTACAACGAACTGCTGAAGTCCTGGGCGGATGCGCGTAAGTAAGTGATGTGAGTGTGAAAGGCGAACGGCACCGAAAGGTGCCGTTTTTGTTTGTGCCTGATCTGACTCCTTCGCGCTGGAATCAAGTCAGCGCCGCCAATTGCGCGACTGTTTCTGGAAAGCGCTCGACCAGTCGAATCAAGGTCGTGGCCTGCGCATTTGGTTGTGCACGTCCTTGTTCCCAGTTTTCCAGCGTCCGGGTATTCGTACGCAGATACATCGCGAATACCGAACGGGAAAGGTTGAGCTGTTGGCGTATGGCTACGACCTCCTCGGCAGTGATCGGCACCAGTTTTGGCAGTTTGACCTTGTGGGTTCGCAGCGTGACTTTGCTTTGGCGCTCATCGGCCAACGATTCAAGGCCTTCCATCAGTTCGGTAAAAATGTCACGTTTCATAATGGGATCTCGTGTTGATTTCGCGATCTAGAGCTTGCCTAAAAAGTTTCTTCTGGGAAGGTGACAGATCGTCTTGCTCGTTTTTGCTGTATACGGAGAACAGCCAGAATTGATCAAAACCCGACCACCAGTAATAAATAACCCTTAATCCGCTGCGCTTGCCTTTGCCTCGTCGCTGATCGGAGAAACAGAGTTTCCGCAACCCGCCCATACCTTCCACTCGTTCGCCTGCTTCCGGGTTTTTCAGCAGCCCAGTTGAAAGCTGCGAAACAATTCGTCGTCCAGATAATCATTTCGGAGCTTTTGAAATGCGGGTAATTCGATAAAAAGAGCGTCCATGTTCTGTACGTTACCTGCGTATATTTCTATCACAAGAATCGAATCGGTCAAGGGGTCTGTTCCTGCCAATTCGGTCAGCTCATTACGTTAAGGTTGAAGGCGGAGACGGGGATGTAGGACACGGCTGATTCACCCGCGAGACTATTCTGGAGATCTGTGAGGAGAGTGGCAGTAATGAAGATCTAAAGATCGCAGCCTTCGGCAACTCCTACATTGAAATGCGATTCCTGTAGGAGCTGCCGCAGGCTGCGATCTTTTAATTTTCAAACCCCCAAAACGCAAAAACGGCACCCGAGGGTGCCGTTTAAGTTTTCTGCCAAGTATCGCCAGGCGATCAGCCCGCCAGACCCGATTGCTGAACCAGCACCAGCAATGGCTGCGGATACAGGCCGAGGAAGAACGCCAGTACGGCGATGGCCAGCAGCATCACGCCGCCTGCACGTTGTTCCCAGTGCAGTTGCGCATCGTGACGACGCAGGTTCGGCTCGATCAGGTACAGGGTGACCATCACGCGCAGGTAGTAGAAGACGCCGATGGCGCTACCCAGTACCAAGGAACCGACCAGCCACCATTGATGCGACTCGACACCGGTAGCGATGATGTAGAACTTGCCGATGAAGCCCGCGGTCAACGGGATGCCGGCCAGGGACAGCATCATCACGGTCAGTACGGCGGTCAGGTACGGACGACGCCAGAACAGGCCGCGGTATTCGTACAGGGCATCGGCGTCGCGGCCGTTGTACGGCGAGGACATCAGGGTAATCACACCGAACGCGCCGAGGCTGGTGATTACGTAGGTGACCAGATACACGCCGATGGCTTCCACGGCCAGGCCTTTGCTCGCCACCAGGGCGATCAGCAGGTAACCGAAGTGGGCGATGGACGAGTAACCCAGCAGACGCTTGAGGTTGCTCTGGGTCAGGGCCAGCAGGTTACCGAACAGGATCGACGCAATGGCGATGATGGTCAGTACGTTGCTGAGTACGCCGCTGCTCGCCGCTGGCGAGATCTGGAACAGACGCACCATCACCGCGAACACAGCCACTTTCGAAGCGGTCGCCAGGAACGCTGCGACCGGTGCCGGAGCACCTTCGTAAACGTCTGGGGTCCAGAGGTGGAACGGCACCAGCGACAGTTTGAACGCCAAACCGATCAGCATCATGCCCAGGCCCAGTTGTGCGATCGGGCTAGGCAGGCCGGTGGCCGCCAGGGCTTGACCGATGCCGGTGAAGCTCAGGCTGCCGGATTCGGCGTAGAGCAGGGCCATACCGAACAACAGGAACGCGGAACCGGCGGCCGACAGCACCATGTACTTGATACCGGCTTCCAGCGAGCGCTTGTTGAAGAAGGCATAAGCCACCAGACCGTAGACCGGCACCGACAGCAGTTCCAGACCGATGAACAACCCGGCCAGGTGCTGCGCGCTGACCAGCACCAGGCCGCCGGCGGCGGCCATCAGGATCAGCAAATACAGTTCTTCACGGTTGCCCGGGTAACCCGAGCCGCCATCGCCGAGGTAGGCGTGGGCGAGGGTGACACAGGCGAGCGTGGCGACCAGGATCAACGCCATGTACAAGCAGGCAAAGGTGTCGATTTGCAGCAATGGCGTCACGGCCAGCGGCGCGACTTTCAATGCAGGCAGGATCGACAGCAGTGCCAGGTTCAGGCCCGCCACGGAAATCAGGAAGGTCTGCGAGTGGTTGCGGCGCCAGGCAATCGCCAGCATCACCACGATGATCGTGGCGCTGGTGATCAACAACGGCGCTAGCGCGATAAAGTGTTGAGTCGTGAATTCCATAGCGCTCTTACCGGGCCGAAGCGAGTTGAGTGAAGGCGGTGCCGAGCCATTGCTGCACGCCATGCATCGTAGCGGCAGAGGTGTCGAGGAACGGTTGTGGGTACACGCCGATGTAAATCAGCAGCGCCGCCAGACCGACCACCATGATCAGTTCGCGACCGTCCATGCCATGCAGCACCGCGTCCGATTTGGACGGGCCGAAGTAGGCGCGGTGGATCATGATCAGCGAGTAGACCGAACCGAACACCAGGCCCGACGTTGCGATCACGGTGATCCACGGCGCAGCCGCGAAGGTGCCGATCAGGATCAGGAACTCGCCGACGAAGTTACCGGTACCCGGCAAGCCCAGCGACGCCGCTGCGAAGAACAGGCTGATGGCCGGCAGGTAAGCAATCTTCGACCACAGGCCACCCATTTCACGCATGTCGCGGGTATGAGTGCGTTCGTACAACTGACCACTGAGGATAAAGAGTGCCGCGGCCGACAGACCGTGAGCCAGCATCTGCATCACCGCACCCTGCAGCGCCAGTTGGCTGCCGGAGTAGATGCCGATCAACACGAAGCCCATGTGGGAAACGGACGAGTAGGCAATCAGACGCTTGATGTCGGTTTGCGCGAACGCCAGGAACGCACCGTAGAAAATCCCGATCAGACCCAGGGTCATGGCGATCGGCGCGAACTCGGCCGAGGCATTCGGGAACAGTGGCAGGGCGAAACGCAGCAGGCCGTACGCAGCAGTCTTCAGCAAGATACCGGCGAGGTCGACGGAACCTGCGGTCGGCGCCTGGGCGTGAGCGTCAGGCAACCAGGAGTGGAACGGCACCACTGGCAGCTTCACCGCGAAGGCAATGAAGAAACCGAGCATCAGGATGTACTCGGTGGTCATCGACATCTTGGTTTTCAACAGGTCGGCGTAGTTGAAGGTAATCACGCCGGTGTTGTTGAAGTTGACCAGTACCAGACCCAGGATCGCCACCAACATGATCAGGCCGGAAGCCTGAGTGAAGATGAAGAACTTGGTCGCCGCGTAGATCCGGGTTTTCTTGCCGTCCGAAGAACTGTGACCCCAGAGCGCGATGAGGAAGTACATCGGCACCAGCATCATTTCCCAAAAGAAGAAGAACATGAACAGGTCGAGGGCGAGGAACACGCCGACGACGCCGCCCAGGATCCACATCAGGTTCAAGTGGAAGAAGCCAACGTGACGCTGGATCTCTTTCCAAGAGCAGAGTACCGAGAGGATACCCAGCAGACCGGTCAGCAGAATCATCAGCAGCGACAGGCCGTCGAGAGCCAGGTGCACGCTGATGCCGAAGCGTTCGATCCAGATGTGCTTGAACTCAATCGCCCAGGTCGGATCGGCGCCAGGCGCCGGGGCAAATGAATAATTACCGTGGGCCCACAGCCAGAGGCCGAGCGCGAGTTCCAGGGTCATGGTCAACAGCGCAATCCAGCGGGGGAGGGTAGCGCCGAAGCGCTCACCCATCCAGCACAGCAGGCCGCCGATGAAGGGGATCAGGATTAGCCAAGGCAGAATCATGACGGGCTCAATTCCTTTCGCAAGTTCGCAAGGTTCATATTCAGACCGCTACCAGCACGATGGCGCCGATGACCAGCACGGAGCCGGCTGCCATCGATGCCGCGTACCAACGCAGTTGACCGGTTTCGGTACGGCTCAGGGCGGTGTGACCGCCTTTGGCCATACGCGGGATCAGACCGATAGTCTGGTCGAGCGGGTCTTTGCGCAGTGCGTGGCTGATCGCAAGGTATGGCTTGACGAACAGTTTGTCGTAGATCCAGTCGAAGCCCCAGGCAGCGAACCACCAGGCCGAAAGGACGCGGCCGATGCCGCTGTTGGCGATGGCGGTGACGAAACGGCGCTTGCCGAGGAACAGCAGCGCGGACAGCAGGATACCGGCCAGGGCGATGGCACCCGAAGCGATTTCCAGACTGTGCTTGGCTTCGCCGCCGGCATGGCCGACGCTTTCCGGCAACACGCCGTGCAGTGGCGGAACGATCATTGCGCCGACGAAGGTCGACAGCACGATCAGCACCGACAGTGGCAGCCAGTGGGCAATGCCGTGACCCGCGTGGGCTTCGGTCTTCGCTTCACCGTGGAACGCGATGAAGATCAGGCGGAAGGTGTACAGCGAGGTCATGAACGCGCCAACCAGACCTGCATACAGCAGACCGTGGTTGCCGCTGGCGAACGCTTCCCAGAGGATTTCGTCCTTGGAGTAGAAGCCTGCGGTCACCAGTGGCAGGGCCGAAAGGGCCGCACCGCCGACGATGAAACTGGCGTAGGCCAGCGGCAGTTTCTTCCACAGGCCGCCCATCTTGAAGATGTTCTGCTCGTGGTGGCAGGCAACGATCACCGCACCGGAGGCAAGGAACAGCAGGGCCTTGAAGAAGGCGTGGGTCATCAGGTGGAAGATTGCGCCGTCCCAGGCGCCAACGCCCAGGGCCAGGAACATGTAGCCGATCTGGCTCATGGTCGAGTAGGCGAGGATACGTTTGATGTCGGTCTGAACCAGTGCGGCAAAACCTGCCAGTACCAGGGTCACGCCGCCAACGATGCCTACCAGGTGCAGGATTTCCGGCGCCAGGGTGAACAGGCCGTGGGTACGGGCGATCAGGTAGACACCGGCGGTCACCATGGTTGCGGCGTGGATCAGTGCCGAAACCGGAGTAGGACCGGCCATCGCATCCGCCAGCCAGGTTTGCAGCGGCAATTGCGCGGATTTACCGACCGCACCGCCCAGCAGCATCAGGGTGGCCATGACCATCCAGAAGTCGCCGGCCTGGAATTTCTGCGGTGCCAGCACCAGCAGTTCCTGGACGTTCAGCGTGCCCAATTGCGCGAACAGGATGAACAGGCCGATGGCCATGAACACGTCGCCGATACGGGTGACGATGAAGGCTTTCAGTGCTGCGTTACCGTTGTTGCGGTTGCTGTAGTAGAAACCGATCAACAGGTACGAGCACAGGCCCACGCCTTCCCAACCGAAGTACAGGAACAACAGGTTATCGCCCAGGATCAGGAACAGCATGCTGGCGATAAACAGGTTGGTGTAGGCGAAGAAGCGCGAGTAACCGTCTTCACCGCGCATGTACCAGGAAGCGAACAGGTGGATCAGGAAGCCTACGCCGACCACCACACCGAGCATGGTCACGGACAGACCATCCAGGTACAGGGCGAAGTTCGGCGTAAAGCCTTCCACCGCCATCCAGCGCCACAACACTTGGGTGTAATGACCGCCTTCAGGTGGCGCGACGTTGAACTGCCAGATCACATAAGCAGTAACGATTGCCGACAGACCAATGGAGCCGACGCCGATCAGCGCCGAGAGGTTTTCCGAGAAGCGTCCACGGGAGAACGACAGCAGCAGGAAACCAATGAGAGGGAATACGAAAGTCAGAAAGAGTAGGTTCATCCGCGCATCTCACTGGCAGCGTCGATATCGAGCGTGTGGAAGCGGCGATACAGCTGCAACAGAATCGCCAGGCCAATACTGGCCTCGGCGGCTGCAAGGCTGATCACCAGGATGAACATGATCTGTCCATCCGGTTGCGCCCAGCGGCTACCGGCAACGATGAACGCCAAAGCGGAGGCATTCATCATGACCTCCAGGCTCATCAGCACGAAAAGGATGTTGCGGCGGACCATCAGACCGACCAGACCGAGGCAGAACAGGATGCCGGCGACCGCCAGACCATGCTCCATAGGGATAGCAGGCATCGTCATTGCTCCTTGGCTTCGTTACGGCCTAAATGGAACGCCGTGACGGCTGCGGCAAGCAGCAACATCGAGGCGAGTTCGACCACCAGCAGGTAAGGACCGAACAGGCTGATGCCCACGGCCTTGGCGTCTACGGTGGTGTGGCCGATGGCCTGGCCGCTCTGATGGGAGAACAGCACATACAGCAGTTCAGCCAGCAGCAGGGCACCGAGGATGACCGGGCCGAGCCAGATGCCGGGTTTGAGCCAGACGCGCTCTTGCTGAACCGAGGCCGGGCCCAGGTTCAACATCATCACCACGAACACGAACAGCACCATGATGGCGCCAGCGTAGGCGATCACTTCCAGGACACCGGCAAACGGTGCGCCAAGGGCGAAGAACGTCATGGCCACGGCGATCAGCGAAATGATCAGGTAGAGCAGGGCGTGCACAGGATTGGTGTTGGTGATCACGCGAAGCGTGGACACCACAGCGATACCCGATGCGAAATAGAAAGCGAATTCCATCTTTCTTCCTTAAGGCAGCAAGCTCTTCACGTTGATCGGTTCGGCTTCATTTTGCGCGGAGCCTTTTGGCTTACCGGCAATCGCCATACCTGCAACACGATAGAAGTTGTAATCAGGGTTTTTGCCGGGGCCGGAGATCAGCAGATCTTCTTTCTCGTACACCAGGTCCTGACGTTTGAACTCGGCCATTTCGAAATCCGGTGTCAGCTGGATCGCGGTGGTCGGGCAGGCTTCCTCGCAGAGGCCGCAAAAGATGCAGCGCGAGAAGTTGATGCGGAAGAAGTCCGGGTACCAGCGACCGTCTTCGGTTTCAGCTTTCTGCAGCGAGATGCAACCGACCGGGCAAGCCACGGCGCACAGGTTGCACGCTACACAACGCTCTTCACCGTCAGGGTCGCGGGTCAGGACGATACGGCCACGGTAGCGCGGCGGCAGGTACACGGCTTCTTCCGGGTACTGCAGCGTGTCGCGCTTGCGGAAGGCGTGGCCGAAAATCATCACCAGGCTGCGAAGCTGGGTGAAGAAGCCATGCACGATGTCAATTATGTACTTCATGATTCTCTATCCTCACTGAGCCGCGACGGCGGGCGTGTTGAGCAACACGATCGCAGCGGTCACCAGCATGTTGACGAGGGTCAGCGGCAAGCAGAACTTCCAGCTGAAATCCATCACTTGGTCATACCGTGGGCGCGGAATCGAAGCGCGCAACAGGATGAAGATCATGATGAAGAACGCGGTTTTCAGTGCAAACCAGATGAACGGGATCTGCGGCAGGATGCCGAACGGACCGTGCCAGCCACCGAAGAACAAGGTCACCAGCAGCGCCGAAATCAACACGATGCCGATGTACTCGCCGACGAAGAACATGCCCCATTTCATGCCGGCGTATTCAATGTGGTAACCGTCGGCCAGTTCCTGTTCCGCTTCCGGCTGGTCGAACGGGTGACGGTGAGTCACGGCCACGCCAGCGATGAAGAAGGTCAGGAAACCGAAGATCTGCGGAATGATGAACCACAGGTGCTGGGCCTGGTAATCAACGATGTCGCGCATGTTGAACGAGCCGACCTGGATCACGATGCCCATCAGCGACAGGCCCATGAACACTTCGTACGACACGGTTTGTGCCGAGGCACGCAAGCTGCCCAACAGGGCGAACTTGTTGTTACTCGACCAACCGGCGAACAGCACCGCGTAGACCGACAGACCCGCCATGGCGAAGAAGAACAGGATCCCGATGTTCAGATCCGCCACGCCCCAGGTCGGGGTGATCGGGATGATCGCGAAGGCAATCAGCAGGGCGCTCATGGCGACTACCGGTGCCAGGGTGAAGATCATCTTGTCGGCGAACGGAGGCGTCCAGTCTTCCTTGAAGAACATCTTGATCATGTCGGCGGCGATCTGGAACGCGCCGAACGGACCCACGCGGTTCGGACCGTAACGATCCTGCCAGAGGGCGAGCAGACGGCGCTCGACCCAGCTGAGCAACGCGCCGCACACTACCACGGCGAGCAGAATCACGATGGCCTGGATGACCGAGATGATCACAGCGATCACTTCAGGAGTGAACCAAGTCATTGCGCTGCCTCCTGCAGACCGTCAACGGATTTGCCAAAGATCGCTGGCGGAATGCCGGCGATGCCCGCAGGCAATGCAACCAGACCGGCACCCAGTTCTTCGTTGATGCGCAGCGGCAGACGCAGGGTCTGACCGGCCACGTTCAAGCTGAGCATGGCACCTTCGTTGACACCCAGACGGTCGGCTTCGGACTTGGCCAAAGCGACGTAGGCGGCCGGGATGCGTTCCTGAACCGGCGCGGCTTTCGAAGAGGTCTCTTCGCTGCCCAGCAGGTGGAAGAACGGCACGACCTGCCAAGTGCCCGGAGCCGGGTTGAATGCACGCGGAACAGCGGCGAACCAGTTCAGCGAATCACCAGTGCTTTCGATCAGGCGGGTGCCCGGGTCGCCAGCGCGGATGTGACCACCGACTTCGTCCTGGAACTTGTTCCAGGCTTGCGGCGAGTTCCAGCCCGGAGACCAGGCGAATGGCACTTGCTGACGCGGTTCGACCGAGCCCGAGTAACCTTCCATCGAGAAGTTGAACGCGGTGTCGTTGTCTTGCGGAGTACGCGGTTCGTGCACGCTGATGTCGGCGCGCATGGCGGTCCGACCGGAGTAGCGCAGCGGTTCACGGGCCAGTTTCATGCCCTTGATGCGGAACGCGGCGGACGGTGCGGCATCGACGATGCGATTCAGAATCGAGGTGCTGGAAGCGACGGCGGCGGTGACGTGGTCCAGCAGGGTCCAGTCGATCGGCTGGTTCAGCAGGGTCGCGCGCAGGGCATGCAGCCAGCGCCAGCCTTCGTGAACCAGGATACTCGCGTCCATGTACTTCGGATCGAAGACCTGGAAGAAGCGCTGGGCGCGACCTTCCTGGCTGACCAGCGTACCGTCGCCTTCCGCGAAGCTGGCGGCTGGCAGGACCAGGTGCGCGCGATCGCTGGTGGCAGTCTTCTGATGGTCGGCGACGATCAGCACTTTCGCGGCGGTCAGGGCGGCATCGACCTTGGCTTTGTCGGTTCGGGTGTACAGATCGTTTTCCAGCACGACGATGGCGTCGGCTTTACCGTCGATCACTGCTTGCAGCGCGGCATCGACCGATTCGCCGCCGAGCATGGCCAGGCCGAGGCTGTTGGCCTCTGGCACGATCAGGCTGATGGAACCGTTCTTCTCGCGCAGCTTCAAGGCCTTGGCGATGTTCGCGGCGGCTTCGATCAGGGCTTTGGAGCCCAGGGAAGTACCGGCGATGATCAGTGGGCGCTTGGCCGCGAGCAGGGCGTCGGCGATGCGCTTGGCCAGCCCAAGGGCTTCAGTGTCCAGGCCTTCAACGGCTGGAGCGTTGGCGTCGAGGGCGTGAGCCACGGCGAAACCGATGCGGGCCAGATCGTCGGGAGCAGCGTGAACGCACTCTTCGGCAACGTCGTCGAGCTTGGTTTCAGCCAGGCTGGCGATGAACAGTGGGTTCAGCGCGTGCTGACCGATGTTCTTCACGGCGGCGTCGAGCCAAGGCTGAACGCGCATGGCGTCGGCCATGTCTTCAGCCTTGCCCTTGACCGATTGACGCAGGGACAAGGCCATGCGCGCAGCGGTCTGGGTCAGGTCTTCACCGAGGACGAAGATCGCGTCGTGGTCTTCGATATCGCGCATGTTCGGGATCGGCAGCGGGCTGTCTTTCAACACCTGCATGACCAGACGAATGCGTTCCAGCTCGGACGCTTCGATACCCGAGTAGAAGTGCTCGGCACCGACCAGTTCGCGCAACGCGTAGTTGCTTTCGAGGCTGGCGCGCGGCGAACCGATACCGACGATATTGCGACCGCGCAGCAGTTCGGCGGCTTTGTCCAGCGCTTCGTCGAGGCTCAGCTTGGCGCCATTGGCCAGCAGAGGCTGACGCGGACGGTCTTCGCGGTTGACGTAGCCATAGCCGAAACGGCCACGGTCGCACAGGAAGTACTGGTTTACCGAACCGTTGAAACGGTTCTCGATACGACGCAGCTCACCATAACGCTCGCCCGGGGAGATGTTGCAACCGCTGGAGCAGCCATGGCAGATGCTCGGCGAGAACTGCATGTCCCACTTGCGGTTGTAGCGCTCGGAGTGAGTCTTGTCGGTGAACACACCGGTCGGGCAGACCTCGGTGAGGTTGCCGGAGAACTCGCTTTCCAGGGTGCCGTCTTCTACACGGCCGAAGTACACGTTGTCGTGTGCGCCGAACACACCGAGGTCAGTGCCACCAGCGTAATCCTTATAGAAGCGCACGCAGCGGTAGCAAGCGATGCAGCGGTTCATTTCGTGGGAAATGAACGGGCCCAGTTGCTGGTTCTGGTGGGTACGCTTGGTGAAGCGGTAACGGCGCTCGTTGTGGCCGGTCATTACCGTCATGTCTTGCAGGTGGCAGTGACCGCCTTCTTCGCAGACCGGGCAGTCGTGCGGGTGGTTGGTCATCAGCCATTCAACAACGCTGGCGCGGAATACTTTCGCTTCTTCGTCGTCGATGGAGATCCAGCTGCCGTCGGTGGCGGGGGTCATGCAGGACATGACGATCCGACCACGCTTGTCGTTCTCGTCGGTGTACTGCTTGACCGCGCACTGGCGGCAAGCGCCAACGCTGCCTAGGGCTGGGTGCCAGCAGAAATACGGGATATCGAGGCCTAGCGACAGACATGCCTGTAACAGGTTGTCTGCCCCATCGACTTCGAGCTCTTTGCCGTCTACGTGGATAGTGGCCATGGTTCAAAGTTCTTCGTTGGCCCGGTGTCAGCGGGCGTGGCTAATGGAATCTTGTTATCCGCGTGAATCAAAACAGCCGGTAAAGGCGTCATCACACGAAAAGCGAAGGGCACGGACCCTTCGCCTTTTTTAAGCGTTTACGCACCGACTACGATCGGCCTTGCCAGAGGCGGGACGGCGGCGCTGGTAGGCGCGATGCCGGCTTCGAATTCTGGACGGAAGTATTTGATTGCGCTGCCCAACGGTTCCACGGCGCCCGGTGCGTGAGCACAGAAGGTCTTGCCTGGGCCGAGGAAGCCGACCAGACCCAGCAGGGTCTCGATGTCGCCGGCTTGCCCTTCACCGTTCTCGATGGCGCGCAGAAGCTTGACGCTCCACGGCAAACCGTCACGGCAAGGAGTGCAGAAACCGCACGACTCACGGGAGAAGAACTCTTCCATGTTGCGCAGCAGGGACACCATGTTGACGCTGTCGTCCACCGCCATGGCCAGGCCGGTACCCATACGGGTGCCCACTTTGGCGATGCCGCCGGCGTACATTTGCGCGTCCAGGTGTTCCGGCAACAGGAAACCGGTACCGGCGCCGCCAGGCTGCCAGCACTTGAGCTTGTAACCGTCGCGCATGCCGCCAGCGTAGTCTTCGAACAACTCGCGAGCGGTGACGCCGAACGGCAGTTCCCACAGGCCCGGGTTCTTGACCTTGCCGGAGAAGCCCATGAGCTTGGTGCCCATGTCTTCGCTGCCTTCGCGAGACAACGATTTGTACCAGTCCACGCCGTCGGCAATGATCGCCGGCACGTTGCACAGGGTTTCAACGTTGTTCACGCAGGTCGGCTTGCCCCACACGCCAACGGCAGCAGGGAAGGGCGGTTTGGAGCGCGGGTTGGCGCGGCGACCTTCGAGGGAATTGATCAGTGCGGTTTCTTCACCGCAGATGTAACGCCCGGCACCGGTGTGGACGAACAGCTCGAAATCGAAGCCGCTGCCCAGGATGTTCTTGCCCAGCAGGCCCGCTGCCTTGGCTTCTTCCACGGCACGGTTGAGGTGCTTGGCGGCGGTGGTGTATTCGCCACGCAGGAAGATGTAGCCACGGTAGGTTTTCAGTGCGCGGGCACTGATCAGCATGCCTTCGATCAGCAGATGGGGCAGTTGCTCCATCAGCATGCGGTCTTTCCAGGTGTTCGGCTCCATTTCATCCGCGTTGCACAGCAGGTAGCGGATGTTGATGGATTCGTCTTTTGGCATCAGGCCCCACTTCACGCCAGTGGGGAAGCCTGCACCGCCGCGACCTTTCAAGCCTGAATCCTTCACGGTCTGGACGATATCGTCCTGAGCCATGTCGGCAAAGGCCTTGCGCGCAGCGGCGTAACCGTTCTTGGCCTGGTACTCGTCGAGCCATACGGCTTCGCCATCATCACGCAGACGCCAGGTGAGCGGGTGAGTCTCGGCCGAACGCTTGATGCGGTTGGCTGGACCGAAGGAAGTCAGGGTCATACGTAGCCCTCGAGCAATTTGGCAACGCCGGCTGGCTGCACATCACCGAAAGTGTCGTCGTCGATCATCAACGCCGGCGCCTTGTCGCAGTTGCCGAGGCAGCAGACCGGCAGCAGGGTGAAACGACCATCGCTGGTGGTCTGGCCCAGGCCGATGCCCAGCTTGCTCTGGATTTCGCTGACCACGGACTCGTGGCCACCGATGTAGCAGACCATGCTGTCGCAGACGCGGATGATGTGGCGACCGACTGGCTGACGGAAAATCTGGCTATAGAACGTCGCCACGCCTTCAACGTCGCTGGCCGGGATGCCGAGGATCTCGCCGATGGCGTACAGAGCGCCGTCCGGCACCCAGCCACGTTCCTTCTGGACGATCTTCAGGGCTTCGATCGACGCCGCGCGCGGGTCTTCGTAGTGATGCAGCTCGTGCTCGATGGCCGAGCGCTCGGTTTCGCTCAGGGCGAAACGGTCTGTCTGGATAAGCGTGCTGTTCATGCTTAGCGGTCCACGTCGGCCATAACGAAATCGATACTACCCAGGTACGCAATCAAGTCCGCGACCATGCTGCCTTTGATCACCGAAGGGATCTGCTGCAGGTGCGGGAAGCTTGGGGTGCGAATCCGGGTGCGGTAGCTCATGGTGCCGCCATCGCTCGTCAGGTAATAACTGTTGATGCCCTTGGTCGCTTCGATCATCTGGAAGGATTCGTTGGCCGGCATGACCGGGCCCCACGAAACTTGCAGGAAGTGCGTGATCAAGGTCTCGATGTGCTGCAGGGTGCGCTCTTTCGGTGGCGGCGTGGTCAGCGGGTGATCCGCCTTGTACGGGCCTTCCGGCATGTTGCGCATGCACTGGTCGATGATCTTGATGCTCTGGCGCATCTCCTCGACGCGCACGATGCAACGGTCGTAGGCATCGCCATTGGCGGCCAGTGGCACTTCGAATTCGAAGTTCTCGTAGCCCGAGTACGGACGCGCCTTACGCAGATCGAAATCGCAACCGGTCGAGCGCAGGCCGGCACCGGTGACGCCCCATTCCAGGGCTTCTTTGGTGTTGTAGGCGGCGACGCCGATGGTACGGCCACGCAGGATGCTGTTGTCGAGGGCAGCTTTCTGGTATTCGTCCAGACGCTTTGGCATCCACTCGACGAAGTCTTTCACCAGTTTTTCCCAGCCGCGTGGCAGGTCGTGTGCGACGCCGCCGATGCGGTACCAGGCCGGGTGCAGACGGAAACCGGTAATGGCCTCAATCACCGTGTACGCCTTTTGGCGATCGGTGAAGGTGAAGAACACCGGCGTCATGGCGCCGACGTCCTGGATGTAAGTACCCAGGAACAGCAGGTGGCTGGTGATCCGGAAGAACTCGGCCATCATGATGCGGATGACGTCGACCTTCTCGGGCACCTTGATGCCGGCCAGCTTCTCGACCGAGAGCACGTACGGCAGGTTGTTCATCACGCCGCCGAGGTAGTCGATACGGTCGGTGTACGGAATGAAGCTGTGCCAGGACTGACGCTCGGCCATCTTCTCGGCACCACGGTGGTGGTAACCGACGTCCGGAACGCAATCGACGATCTCTTCACCGTCCAGCTGCAAGATGATGCGGAACGCACCGTGCGCCGAAGGATGGTTAGGGCCGAGGTTGAGGAACATGTAGTCCTCGTTCGGACCGGAACGCTTCATGCCCCAGTCTTCAGGCTTGAAGCGCGCGGCCTCTTCCTCAAGCTGTTGCTTGGCCAGGGTCAGGCTGAACGGGTCGAACTCGGTGGCACGAGCCGGGAAATCCTTGCGCAGCGGGTGACCTTCCCAGGTCGGCGGCATCATGATGCGGGTCAGGTGCGGGTGACCTTTGAAGTCGATCCCGTACATGTCCCACACTTCACGCTCGTACCAGTTGGCGTTCGGCCAGATGCCGGTAACGGTCGGTACGCTGAGGTCGCTCTCGGACAAGGCGACCTTGATCATTACGTCACTATTACGCTCGATCGACATCAAGTGATAGAACACAGTGAAGTCGGCGCCGCTTGGCAGCCCCTGACGCTTGGTGCGCAGGCGCTCGTCCACGCCGTGCAGGTCATAGAGCATGACGTACGGCTTGGGCAGGTTGCGCAGGAAGGTCAGGACTTCGACGAGTTTGGCACGGGCAACCCAAAGCACCGGCATGCCGGTGCGGGTAGGCTGGGCGGTAAACGCCTCCGGGCCAAAACGATTGTTCAGTTCGACGACCACATCCTGGTCGTCTGCCTTATAAGGCGGGATGTACAGAGCACTGCCTGTAGTCATGGTTATTTATCGCTTTCGGTCAACGTAAAGAATGAAGCCAGCTTCTCGTTTCTTTGAAACAGCAGATCTGGATCAGACTTCGTCGGGGCTGCGCAGGTTGGTGACTGCGATTCGCTGTTCGCGGCGCTGTTCCTTTTGCGAAGGCATCTCGGCGCGGTATACGCCTTGATCACCAACGACCCAGGAAAGCGGACGACGCTCCTGTCCAATGGACTCTTGCAAGAGCATCAAGCCTTGCAGAAAAGCTTCAGGACGGGGCGGGCAGCCAGGCACGTAGACGTCCACGGGCAGGAACTTGTCCACCCCTTGAACGACAGAGTAGATGTCGTACATGCCACCGGAGTTGGCGCACGAACCCATGGAAATAACCCATTTAGGTTCGAGCATTTGCTCGTAGAGACGCTGGATGATCGGCGCCATCTTGATGAAGCAGGTACCGGCGATAACCATGAAATCCGCCTGACGCGGTGATGCCCGGATAACCTCGGCGCCAAAGCGCGCGATGTCGTGGGGCGCCGTGAAGGCGGTGGTCATTTCCACATAGCAGCACGAAAGACCGAAGTTATACGGCCACAGGGAGTTTTTGCGCCCCCAGTTGATCGTGCCGTTAAGCACGTCTTCGAGCTTGCCCATGAAAATGTTTTTGTGGACTTGATCTTCTAACGGATCGGAAACGGTTTCCCGTTCGCCAATCGGATACTGCTCGTTAGGAGCATCGGGGTCGATCCTGGTGAGATTGTATTGCATTGCCAAAGCCTCATTGTTTCAGCTTCGCTTGCCGCTTGCGCCGAGCTTCCGGAGCCCAATCAAGGGCGCCCACTCGGAATAGGTAGACAAGGCCTGCCAACAGAATTGCTATGAAAACGAGAGCTTCGACGAATCCGGTCCAGCCGCTTTCGCGGACGGACACAGACCATGCAAAGAGAAAGAGGGCTTCGATATCGAAGATCACGAAGAGCATCGCGACCAGATAGAATTTGGCTGAAAGCCGCAAGCGGGCGCCACCTGTAGGTAGCATGCCGGACTCGAACGGTTCGTTTTTGCTGCGGCCCCAGGCTTTTGACCCGAGGAGGCTGGAGACACCCAGCATGAAGGCACAGAGGCCGACGACGCCTAGAAGGAAAATGGCAAAGCCCCAGTTGTGGGCCATGAGTCCTGTCGCTTCGGGCATGCTGGTAATCCTTAACAGAGAGCAAAGGTCTCTGAGCTTGAAAAGAAACAAAGCAGTGACGATATGTCGCAGCAATCAATCCCGCTGATTTTATGGCTAAACACCCGGCAAGTAAAATTCCTATAGCGAAATTATTTATAGGAATAAGGACATGGCGCATGCCAAAAGCCCTGTAACCCTTGGCCTGTGGGCATTAGCTGGCATTTCGTTAATTATGTTTTGTAGGGAATGTAACGAACAGGTTTTCAGCTAAATGATAATCAGTATTGTTTGGCTTGGTTTTTAAACTGTTTAACGAGCAAGTGCTGTGGAAGTTGTCTTATATGCGCATTACTGCAAGTAGCGGTGGCGTTCGTTTTGGCGGATTTTCCTTGGCTGAGGCTCAATGTCTTTGCCAGGGGCACCGCCACTCCCTGTAGGAGCTGACGAGTGAAACGAGGCTGCGATCTTTTGACCTTTAACAAGCAAGATCAAGAGATCGCAGCCTCGTTTCACTCGTCAGCTCGTACAGGATTTTCTGGTGTTTGGGAAAACGCAGGCAAAAAAACGCCCCGAACCAGTCGGGGCGTCAGATGTGCGGCGTTGCGGTTTCTAATCAGTCCGCAACGGCCGTTGTCTCAAGCGAAGCAAATCAGTGGAACTGTTCTTCTTCGGTCGAGCCGGTCAGCGCGGTCACCGAAGACGAGCCACCTTGAATCACAGTGGTCATGTCGTCGAAGTAGCCGGTGCCCACTTCCTGCTGGTGAGCCACGAAGGTGTAGCCCTTGGAGGCGTCAGCGAATTCCTGCTCTTGCAGCTTTACGTAGGCAGTCATGTCGTTGCGGGCGTAGTCGTGCGCCAGGTTGAACATGCTGTGCCACATGTTGTGAATGCCGGCCAGGGTGATGAACTGGTGCTTGTAACCCATGGCGGACAATTCGCGCTGGAACTTGGCGATGGTCGCGTCGTCCAGGTTCTTCTTCCAGTTGAAGGAAGGCGAGCAGTTGTACGACAGCAGTTGGTCCGGGTATTCCTTTTTGATCGCTTCAGCGAAGCGACGAGCCTCGTCCAGATCCGGCTTGGCGGTTTCGCACCAGATCAGGTCGGCGTACGGCGCGTAAGCCAGGCCGCGAGCGATAGCCTGGTCCAGGCCAGCGCGCACTTTGTAGAAGCCTTCCTGGGTACGTTCGCCAGTCACGAATGGCTGGTCGTACGGATCGCAGTCGGAAGTCAGCAAGTCAGCCGCGTTAGCGTCGGTACGGGCCAGAATGATGGTCGGCGTACCGGCAACGTCAGCCGCCAGACGAGCAGCGGTCAGCTTTTGTACGGCTTCCTGAGTAGGAACAAGTACCTTGCCGCCCATGTGGCCGCATTTTTTCACGGAAGCCAGTTGGTCTTCGAAGTGAACGCCGGCGGCGCCTGCTTCGATCATGCTCTTCATCAGTTCGTAGGCGTTCAATACACCGCCGAAACCGGCTTCAGCGTCAGCCACGATTGGCGCGAAGTAGTCGATGTAGCCTTCGTCGCCTGGGTTCTTGCCGGCTTTCCACTGGATCTGGTCGGCACGACGGAACGAGTTGTTGATGCGCTTGACCACGGTTGGAACCGAGTCCACCGGGTACAGCGACTGGTCCGGGTACATCGATTCGGCGGAGTTGTTGTCCGCAGCCACTTGCCAGCCCGACAGGTAGATCGCCTGGATACCGGCTTTGACTTGTTGCACAGCCTGGCCGCCGGTCAGGGCGCCCATGCAGTTGACGAAATCTTTATCAGGACGGAAGGACGGCTTGGCACCCTGGGTAACCAGGTTCCACAGTTTCTCGGCGCCCAATTTTGCAAAGGTGTGCTCTGGTTGAACCGAGCCACGCAGACGGACGACGTCAGCAGCGGAGTAAGCGCGTGTCACGCCTTTCCAGCGCGGGTTTTCAGCCCAGTCTTTTTCGAGGGCTGCAATTTGCTGTTCGCGTGTCAGTGCCATGGGAGATAAACCTCGTCGCGTCTTTATGAAAAGTTGTTCTGCGGTGGAAAATTCCTGCGCTCGCTGACCAGAAGCTTAGGTGGTCAAGTCGGGTTCGGCGGGGATGGCGACGGGATGAACGATGAGCTCGAGGGGAAGTGAGCAGGTAAAGGCAAACTGCGGGCGCATTCGGGCGTCGTGGGCCTTGGTACGAACATCAGTGTGGTGCCGGGTTACCTAATTACGCTTCCGTCCCTCGGGACAACTTCGTTCCAGTCGGCAACCTCGTCAAACACACCTTGTGGGCGGTACAGACACGAATCGGCTTGCGGGGATAAGTGGCAAGCGGCGACTCGAAGGCCCTTGCCAGGGCCTCTGATTAGCGGGAGCGAGGCCATCATGCCTTCGCTTTTTTGGCTCGTCAAACGTTTTGTAGTGCTTTTTTTAGAGCACTACATCTTTGGTCTAATACGACTTGCCAGTCAGTTTTCGGTGCCTTAGTCCAGAGTGTCGACTTTCACCCGCAGAGTCATGTCATCCCTGCCCTGGGTCGAGTAGCTGCGGGTCAGGCCCTGTTTGTCGGCTTGTGTCTGGCTGTTTACGCCGGCCAGCAGAATCCACTCGCCCAAGCGTCCCGTGACAGTTGTGTCGGTGCTTTGCACGTTCACTACATCGGGACGTTCCTGGCTCATGCGGTCACGGTTGGTACTGATTGCCAGGTGAACGATGTCGCCGGTGACCGTCGCGGTGACGTAAAAACCCTGAGTAACGTTGCGATATTCGGTCTGGCTGCGCAGGTCGCCGTAGGAATCCGTCTGGCTGCTGGTGAGCGGTACGCTCTGGCCGACCTGGATCAGTGCCGGTGCGCCTTCGCTGGCCTGGACTTGCTGAATGCCGCCATCACGGCTTGCGGTGCTGCGGTTGATGATGCGGGTCTGGCTAGGCTTGGTGCCGTTCACCGAGTAACCCTGGTCACCCTGGAAGTTGTTTTCGTTGGTGTCGACGGTGATCAGCAGGCGTTTTGGCGCCGTATCGAGTTGGGCTAACAGGGTCTTAAGTTCGTCGATTTTGCGTTGATCGGCGTTGACGATGAGCTGATTTCCGTAAGCGCTGACCTGACCGTCCTTGCCGATGAAGTCCTGCGCAACTGGCAACAGGTCGGCGCTGGTGTGGTAGTTCAGAGGCACGATTTCGGTGGCTGCCATGACCGAAAAGCTGCAGGTCACCAGCAGCGTGGTGAGCAGGGTGCGTAGGGACATATCCGTTATCTCCGCCAATTAAATAGCCCGTAGGAGCTGCCGAAGGCTGCGATCTTTTGATCTTGCCCTTTGATTTATCGATAGTGCCAGTTTGTCGGCCCGGGGTGGGGCAAGTTGAATGCTAGACAGCAAAACGCCCCGGCATCCGAAAATGACGGGGCGTTTTGTGGTGTGATCGAAGAACTATTGTGGCGAGGGAGCTTGCTCCCGCTGGGGCGCGAAGCGGCCCTGAATTTATTGGGCTGCTTCGCTACCCAGCGGGGGCAAGCCCCCTCGCCACTGGGTCTAAGCCGACTCGCGCACCATGTCCACATGCGGAATCCCTGCTTCGAGGAATTCGCTACTGACCACGGTAAAGCCCAGGCGCTCATAGAACGCCGTGGCTTGTACCTGAGCGCTGAGCATCTGCTGCTTCAGCCCACGCTTCTCGGCTTCACCGATCACTGCTTGCATCAGCGAATCGCCAACTTTCAAACCGCGCCAATCCTTGAGCACCGAGACCCGGCCGACGTGGCCGTCAGGCAGCAGGCGGGCAGTGCCAACCGGAAAGTCACCTTCGAGGGCGAGGAAGTGCACGGCGCCTTGGTCGTCGGCATCCCATTCCAGTTCTGGTGGAACGGACTGCTCGGCGACGAACACCGCTTCACGAATGCGCCGGATCTCGGCGTTGTCCTTTTGCCAGTCTGCGACACGTACGTGAATTTTATTCATCGTCGGCGAACCCCAGGCTACCTTGCTTGACCAGTTCACACAGCAGGCCGCTGCCGTCTTCGTCGGTCAACCAGTCGCCAAGATTGTCGAGATGCAGGGCATCGGCGGCACAGATCATTTTCAGCAGCTCGCGCAGTTTGCCTGGCAGATAGCGGCTCTGGCCGCTGGCGAACAGCAGCAGGTCGTCATCGACTTCCGACCAGGCGAGGCGGGCGCTCGGGTTGCGAATCAAGATCGCACCTTGCTCCAGCGCGCTGATGACCTCGTTTTCTTCGAGGTCTTCGGGGCCAGCCACCAGTTCCGGGTAGCGCGGCTCGGTCATGAACTGGCCGAACCAGGTCAGCAGCAGGCGCTCGTCGCTCATGTGCTCGGCCAGCAGGGCTTTCAAGCGATCAAGGGCGTCGTGCTGGATCTGATGAGGATCAGCCGCGGGCAGGGCGTCGGCGTCGGTGTAGCGCTCTTCATCTGTCAGGAATTGGCTGAGGAAGTCGGTGAAGTGGGTCAGCACTTCAGCGGCGCTTGGTGCACGGAAACCGACGGAGTAGGTCATGCAGTCATCGACTGCTACACCGCAGTGGGCCAGGCGCGGCGGCAGGTAGAGCATGTCGCCCGGTTCCAGGATCCACTCGTCGGTCGCTTCGAAATCGGCAAGGATCCGCAGGTCCGCGTGTGGCAGCAGCGGGCTTTCGGAGTTGCACATCTGGCCGATCTTCCAGTTGCGCTTGCCGTGGCCTTGCAGCAGGAACACGTCGTAGTTGTCGAAGTGAGGGCCGACGCTGCCACCCGGTGCGGCGAAGCTGATCATCACATCGTCGACGCGCCAGCTCGGCAGGAAGCGGAAATTTTCCAGCAGCTCGCTGACTTCCGGCACGAACTGGTCAACGGCCTGCACCAGCAGGGTCCACTCGCGCTCCGGCAATTTGCTGAATTCGTCCTCGGCGAATGGGCCGCGACGCAATTCCCAAGGGCGCTCGCCGTGCTCGATCACCAGGCGCGATTCGACTTCTTCTTCCAGCGCCAGGCCGGCCAGTTCGTCGGCGTCGATCGGGCTTTCGAAGTCAGGGATGGCCTGGCGGATCAGCAGTGGTTTTTTCTGCCAGTAGTCGCGCAGGAATTCCCGTGCCGTGATGCCGCCCAGAAGTTGAAGAGGAATGTCAGGATTCATGTGTAACCTATTGAAAAAATGCACTTTTCAGACGGGAATAAAAACGCCCGGCGCTGCCGGGCGTCTTAAAAGGGTCAAGCGGTCGATCAGATGCGTTTGGCTTGAGCTACAGCGTTGCCGATGTAGTTCGCCGGGGTGAGCAATTTCAGCTCGGCCTTGGCGGCGGCTGGCATGTCCAGGCCGTCGATGAAAGTCTGCAACGCTTCAGGGCTGATGCCCTTGCCGCGAGTCAATTCTTTCAGTTTTTCGTACGGGTTTTCGATGTTGTAGCGACGCATCACGGTCTGGATCGGCTCGGCCAATACTTCCCAGCACGCGTCGAGGTCGGCGGCAATTTTCTGCTCGTTGAGCTCAAGCTTGCTGATGCCTTTGAGGCTGGCTTCGTACGCGATCACGCTGTGGGCGAAGCCGACACCGAGGTTGCGCAGTACGGTGGAGTCGGTCAGGTCGCGCTGCCAGCGGGAGATTGGCAGTTTGCTCGCCAGGTGCTGGAACAGCGCGTTGGCGATACCCAGGTTGCCTTCGGAGTTTTCGAAGTCGATCGGGTTGACCTTGTGCGGCATGGTCGACGAGCCGATTTCGCCAGCGATGGTGCGCTGCTTGAAATAACCCAGGGAGATGTAGCCCCAGATGTCGCGGTCGAAGTCGATCAGGATGGTGTTGAAACGGGCGATCGCGTCGAACAGCTCGGCAATGTAGTCGTGCGGTTCGATCTGCGTGGTGTACGGGTTGAAGCCAAGGCCCAGTTCGTCTTCGATGAAGGCGCGGGCGTTTTCTTCCCAGTCGATCTCAGGGTAGGCCGACAGGTGAGCGTTGTAGTTGCCGACAGCGCCGTTGATCTTGCCCAGCAGCGGAACGGCAGCGACTTGAGCGATCTGACGCTCCAGGCGGTAAACCACGTTCGCCAGCTCTTTGCCCAGGGTGGTCGGCGAAGCCGGTTGGCCGTGGGTGCGCGACAGCATCGGCACGCCGGCGAAACGGATGGCCAGTTCGCGGATGGCTTCGGCGGTCTGGCGCATCAGCGGCAGCATCACGTCATCACGGCCTTCGCGCAGCATCAGGGCGTGGGACAGGTTGTTGATGTCCTCGCTGGTGCAGGCAAAGTGGATGAACTCGCTGACTTTGGCCAGTTCCGGCAGCTTGGCCGCTTGCTCCTTGAGCAAGTATTCGATGGCTTTGACGTCGTGGTTGGTGGTGCGCTCGATCTCTTTGACGCGCTCGGCGTGCTCCAGAGCGAAGTTTTCTGCCAGCTCGTTCAAAACGGCGTTGGCTTCGGCGGAGAACGCCGGCACTTCGCTGATGGCAGGGTGAGCGGCCAGGCGCTGGAGCCAGCGCACTTCAACCAGAACGCGAGCACGGATCAGGCCGTACTCGCTGAAAATTGGGCGCAGGGCCTGGGTTTTGCCGGCGTAGCGGCCGTCAACAGGGGAAACCGCAGTGAGCGAAGAGAGCTGCATGGGGTGTTCTCGGACAGTCGGGCAACGAAATGGGGCGCGTATCATACATGAAAAAATTCGCCGGTCCGTTGCCAACTGACCGGCGTATTACGCGTAACACGGTGTAAAGGTGTGTCGATGCTACTTATTCGTTACGCATCAACGGGTAAAGCTCTTTAAGCAATTTGCGGCGGCTGACCACCAACTGCCAGCGATGCCCACCCAGCTGCCGCCACAGGCGTGCCGAACGTATACCGGCCAGCAATAGCGCGCGAATTTTAGAGGCGTTGCTTGGTTGCTGCAGGTTGCGCATGTCGCCGTGAACCTGGATGCGTTGGCGCAAGGTGCTCAGGGTGTCCTGATACAGTGCGCCACAGGCGGCAATCACGTTTTCGTGGGCCGGGCCGAAGTGCTCGACCTGCGACTGGATCTGCGGCAGGCGCTTGCCGATCACGTCCAGCATATCGCCACGCTTGGCCAGTTGACGCTCAAGACCGAGCATGGCCAGCGCATAGCGCAGCGGCTCGCGCTGCAGGGCGCTCGGATCACGCTCCAGGGCACCAATCAAGGCGCGATAGCCTTCACGCAGATTGATGTCGTCGCCGCCGTAGACTTCCAGGGTGTCCTTGGGGTCGCGGATCAACAGGCTGCCGAGCATGCAAGTCAGGCCGGCCTCGTTGGTCTGGCCTGACTTGGCAATCTTGTCGACGAGCACGGCGGCGAGGAATACGCCGCCCAGTGCTGTCAGTTGCTCCTGGGTCGGGCTCATTGGGCCTGGCCTTTGCTGGTGCTCTTACTCGTCCAGGGTTCTGCTACTTCGATCACGCCACCACCCAGGCACACTTCACCGTCGTAGAACACCACGGACTGGCCCGGAGTCACTGCACGTTGTGGATCATCGAAAGTCGCGCGGTAGCCGGTGGCGGTTTTTTCCAGGGTGCAGGGCTGGTCGCTCTGGCGATAACGGACCTTGGCGGTCAGCTTGCGCGGTTCGCTCAGGTCAATCGGGTTGACCCAGTAGATGTCCGAAGCGAGCAGGGCGCGGGAGAACAACCATGGATGGTCGTTGCCCTGGCCGACGATCAGCTCGTTGTGCTCCAGGTCCTTGATCAGCACGTACCACGGTTCTTCGCCGGCGTCTTTCAAACCGCCGATTCCCAGGCCCTGACGCTGGCCGATGGTGTGATACATCAAGCCGTGGTGACGGCCGATGACTTCACCTTCAGTGGTCTTGATCTCGCCCGGTTGGGCCGGCAGGTATTGCTTGAGGAAATCGCTGAAACGGCGTTCGCCGATAAAGCAGATCCCGGTGGAGTCCTTTTTCTTCGCGGTCGCCAGTTCGTATTTCTCGGCAATCGCGCGCACTTCCGGCTTTTCCAGTTCGCCGACCGGGAACAGGGTCTTGGCGATCTGTTCGCCGCCGACTGCGTGCAAGAAATAGCTCTGGTCCTTGTTGGCGTCCAGGCCCTTGAGCAGTTCGGTGCGGCCGTCGATGTCGCGGCGGCGCACGTAATGGCCGGTGGCGATCAGGTCGGCGCCGAGCACCATGGCATAGTCGAGGAACGCCTTGAACTTGATCTCGCGGTTGCACAGGATGTCCGGGTTCGGCGTACGGCCGGCCTTGTATTCGGCCAGGAAGTGCTCAAACACGTTGTCCCAGTACTCGGCGGCGAAGTTGGCGGTGTGCAGCTTGATGCCAATCTTGTCGCACACGGCCTGGGCGTCCGCCAGGTCGTCCATGGCGGTGCAATATTCAGTTCCATCGTCTTCTTCCCAGTTCTTCATGAACAGGCCTTCCACCTCATAACCCTGCTCGATTAGCAGGAGAGCGGAAACGGAAGAGTCCACGCCGCCGGACATGCCGACAATGACGCGCTTCTTTTGTGTATCAGAAGGGGCTGGATCACGCATAGGGATTCAATGAGTGTCTTGAAAAAGGACGCGATTCTAACAGGCTGGAGCTCGCAAGGCTAAAGAGAAGGACGGATCAATTCGAGGTCGAAGTGAATCCCTGTCAGATAGTCGTCGATGCAGCGGATGATCAACTCGCTGCGCCAGTTGTCGCGCTGCTCGATTAATTCCTCGCGGGTCAGCCACTTGGCACCGACGATGCCGTCGTCCAGTTGGTAGTCCGGGTGGTGTTTCAAGGCTTTGGCAATGAAGCAGACCCGTTGGTAGGTCACGCCATTGCTAGGGGCAGTGTAGAGGTAAATGCCCAGTACGCCGGTCGGCTCGACGTCCCAGCCGGTTTCTTCGAGGGTTTCGCGGATAGCCGCTTCGGTCAGGGTTTCGTCCGGGTCCAGGTGGCCCGCGGGTTGGTTGAGTACCGTTCGTCCACCTTTGAGTTCTTCGACCATCAGGAAGCGGCCGTTGTCTTCGACGATGGTGGCGACGGTGATGTGGGGTTTCCAGTCCATGAATCTTCCTCAATTTCCAAGGTGTAAATACGGTCAAATGTAGGCGTGAGCCTGCTCGCGATAGCGCAAAGTCAGTCACCACAGTTGTTGAATGGTATACCGCTATCGCCAGCAGGCTCACTCCTACAATTGAATTGTGTGGATCCTGAAAACAGAAACCCCGGCACGTGGCCGGGGCTTCTTTGCTTCCTTACAACCTTAAACCAGCGCAGCAATCGCCGCGTTGAGAGTGGCGCTTGGGCGCATGGCCTTGCTGATCAGCTCGGCACTGGCGTGGTAGTAACCGCCGATGTCCACTGGCTTGCCCTGAACGGCGTTGAGTTCGGCAACGATGGTTGCTTCGTTCTCGGTCAGGGTTTTGGCCAGGGTACTGAACTGCGATTGCAGCGCGGTATCTTCAGTCTGGGCGGCCAGGGCCTGAGCCCAGTACAGCGCCAGGTAGAAGTGGCTGCCGCGGTTGTCGATGTTGCCGACTTTGCGCGATGGCGACTTGTTGTTGTCCAGGAACTGGCCGGTGGCCTGGTCCAGGGTCTTGGCCAGAACCAGCGCCTTAGGGTTGTTGTAAGTCACACCCAGATGCTCGAGGGAAGCGGCCAGGGCCAGGAACTCGCCCAGGGAATCCCAGCGCAGGAAGTTCTCTTCCAGCAGCTGTTGAACGTGCTTCGGTGCCGAACCGCCGGCGCCGGTTTCGAACAGGCCGCCGCCATTCATCAGCGGAACGATCGACAGCATCTTGGCGCTGGTGCCCAGTTCCATGATCGGGAACAGGTCAGTCAGGTAGTCGCGCAGTACGTTGCCGGTTACCGAAATGGTGTCCTTGCCGTCGCGGGTGCGCTGCAGGGTGAACTTCATCGCGTCGACCGGGGCCATGATCTGGATGTCCAGACCGGCAGTGTCGTGGTCCTTCAGGTAAGCCTGAACTTTCTCGATCACTACACCGTCGTGGGCGCGCATCGGGTCCAGCCAGAAGATCGCTGGAGTGGCGCTGGCGCGAGCGCGGTTGACGGCCAGTTTGACCCAGTCCTGGATCGGCGCGTCTTTGGTCTGGCACATGCGGAAGATGTCGCCGGCTTCAACCGACTGTTCCAGCAGCAAGGTGCCGTTGCTGTCGCTGACGCGGACAACACCGTTGGTCTTGATCTGGAAGGTCTTGTCGTGCGAGCCGTACTCTTCGGCTTTTTTCGCCATCAGGCCAACGTTTGGCACGCTGCCCATGGTGGTTGGATCGAACGCGCCGTTTGCCCTGCAGTCTTCGATGACTGCCTGGTAAATGGTCGCGTAGCAGCGATCCGGGATCACAGCCTTGGTGTCATGCAACTGGCCGTCGGTGCCCCACATTTTGCCGGAGTCACGGATCATGGCTGGCATCGAGGCGTCGACGATGACGTCGCTCGGCACGTGCAGGTTGGTGATGCCTTTGTCGGAGTTGACCATCGCCAGCGATGGACGAGCGGCGTAGACCGCCTGAATGTCGGCTTCGATGGCAGCTTGCTGCTCGGCCGGCAGGGCCTTGATGCGAACGTACAGGTCGCCGATGCCGTTGTTCAGGTTGAAGCCGATCTGTGCCAGCACGTCTGCGTGCTTCGCCAGTGCGTCTTTATAGAACTCGGCAACGATCTGGCCGAACATGATCGGGTCGGAGACCTTCATCATGGTGGCTTTCAGGTGAACCGACAGCAGCACGCCTTTTTGCTTGGCGTCTTCGATCTCGGCAGCGATGAAGCTGCGCAGAGCGTTTTTGCTCATGACCGCGCAATCGAGGATCTCACCGGCTTGTACGGTGGTTTTTTCTTTCAGGACGGTGGTGGTGCCGTCTTGAGCGATCAGTTCGATTTTCACTGCGCCAGCGGCGTCGATCAGGGCAGCTTTTTCGCTGCCGTAGAAATCACCGGTGTTCATGTGCGCGACGTGGGACTTGGAGTCTGCAGCCCAGGCGCCCATTTTGTGCGGGTGCTTGCGTGCGTAGTTCTTGACCGACAGCGGGGCGCGACGATCAGAGTTGCCTTCGCGCAGAACCGGGTTCACGGCGCTGCCCTTGATCTTGTCGTAACGGGCCTTGGCTTCTTTGTCGGCGTCGCTGGTGATGGTTTCCGGGTAGTCCGGCAGAGCGTAGCCCTGGGCTTGCAGCTCTTTGATTGCGGCTTGCAGTTGCGGAACCGAGGCGCTGATGTTCGGCAGCTTGATGATGTTGGCTTCAGGCGTAACGGCCAGGGCACCCAGTTCGGCGAGGTGGTCGGCTACGGCTTTATCACCCAATTGCTCGGGGAAGCTGGCCAGGATGCGCCCTGCAAGAGAGATATCGCGGGTTTCAACGGCGATATCAGCCGAGGCGGTGAAGGCCTCTACGATAGGCAACAGTGAATAGGTGGCGAGGGCTGGGGCTTCGTCGGTGAAGGTATAGATGATCTTCGAGCGGGTGGGCATATTCGGATTAACTCTCTCTTCTTTGCTAAAGCGTGCGCAGAAACTCGAGGGGCGCCGGGTAAGCGCGTTCGTTCAAAGTCATCCATGAGCCGAATGTCGAGGTTTCGTTGCTGTGATGTTGGGTGCATCAGTCGAGCGTCAAGCGGTCGGCCTGCGGTAACAGACCGGCTTATAGGGCGGCAAGTCTCATCGCTATTAATCTGTAGCAGGAGACTCAGCCGTCGTGACCCTGTAGTCAGCGGCGGCATTATACATAGGTAGCTGGCAATCTGCCGATGGTTCATACGCAACGATTCTCGTCCATTGGTCTAAAGGTCGCAGGCGAGAGCCGGGCGTAGCGTCATTCGTCGTGCTGTAGTTTGGCGCTTTTCCCTTTGCTTTCAGGCTTGTAGGTCGCGAGTTATGCCGCCTCGCGGCACATCGATGGAACAGAGGGTTTGCGTGCTGATTTAACTGGGTTACGCTCGAACCAAGCCAGATGTTCAATCCAAACAATGGAGTTCAGCATGGGTTACAAGAAGATTCAGGTTCCAGCCGTCGGCGACAAAATCACCGTCAACGCAGACCATTCTCTCAATGTTCCTAATAACCCGATCATTCCCTTCATCGAGGGTGACGGCATCGGCGTTGATATCAGCCCGGTCATGATCAAGGTTGTCGATGCTGCTGTGAAGAAGGCTTACGGCGGCGAGCGCAAGATTTCCTGGATGGAAGTGTACGCCGGGGAAAAAGCGACTCAGGTTTACGATCAGGACACCTGGCTGCCTCAGGAAACCCTGGACGCGGTCAAGGATTACGTGGTTTCCATCAAAGGGCCTTTGACCACCCCGGTTGGCGGCGGTATCCGCTCCCTCAATGTGGCGCTGCGCCAGCAACTCGACCTGTACGTTTGCCTGCGCCCGGTGCGCTGGTTCGAAGGCGTGCCTAGCCCGGTCAAGAAACCAGGCGACGTCGACATGACGATCTTCCGCGAGAACTCTGAAGACATCTATGCGGGTATCGAGTGGAAGGCCGGTTCGCCGGAAGCCACCAAGGTCATCAAGTTCCTGAAAGAAGAAATGGGCGTTACCAAGATCCGTTTCGACGAAAACTGCGGCATCGGCGTCAAGCCCGTTTCCCTGCAAGGCACCAAGCGTCTGGCGCGCAAGGCCCTGCAATATGTGGTGGACAATGATCGCGATTCGCTGACCATTGTGCACAAAGGCAACATCATGAAGTTCACCGAAGGTGCCTTCAAGGAATGGGCCTACGAAGTTGCAGCTGAAGAATTCGGCGCGACCCTGCTCGACGGCGGTCCGTGGATGCAGTTCAAGAACCCGAAAACCGGCAAGAACGTTATCGTCAAGGACGCCATCGCCGACGCCATGCTTCAGCAAATCCTGCTGCGCCCGGCCGAATACGATGTGATCGCCACACTGAACCTGAACGGCGACTACCTCTCCGATGCCCTGGCGGCGGAAGTGGGCGGGATCGGCATCGCGCCAGGTGCCAACCTGTCCGACACCGTGGCCATGTTCGAAGCCACCCACGGTACTGCGCCGAAATACGCCGGCAAAGACCAGGTCAATCCGGGTTCGCTGATCCTGTCCGCCGAAATGATGCTGCGTCACATGGGCTGGACCGAAGCGGCCGACCTGATCATCAAAGGCACTAACGGCGCAATTTCCGCCAAGACCGTGACCTATGACTTCGAACGTTTGATGGACGGCGCCAAACTGCTGTCTTCTTCGGCGTTCGGCGATGCCATGATCTCGCACATGTAAGCGAATCCAGGCAGCAAAAAACCGCCCGGCTCAAGTGATTGAGCCGGGCGGTTTTTTATGACTGGGGGCGTGTGCGGTTCAGGCCGTAACGGTTTGTTGCCCGGCGGGTGCCGCGACGGCCGAGATGTCCTGAGGCGCGCCAATGTTGATGGCGTGCAGGCCTTTAGGGCCCTGGATGATTTCGAAGACGACAGCCTGGCCGGCTTTCAGGGTTTTATAGCCATCCATCTGGATGGCCGAGTAATGGGCGAACAGGTCTTCGCTTTTGCCGTCCTCGTTGATAAAACCGTAACCCTTGGCGTTGTTGAACCATTTCACCTTGCCGCTGACCTTGACGCCTGACATACCCATATCCCTCTGCAACTGACTCCATCACTGGAGTATCATCCAGTTCATCCGCAGTCACTTCTTCGAAAAAAGTTGACTCCGCGGACCTTTTTTACCCACTGTGGGCTCTATTGGTTGTAACACCGTTTTGCCGATAGTCAAGTTGACCCGGTAGTCGGAGTTGAAATCGTCCATGGGCGCCCCCACCACTGTATTTGCACAACTGACGAACCTTTCTTTCCATGCATGCAATCAGCCAGATTCGACTAACATTCAATCAGGATCGCCCGACTCTCCAAAAGGATCGCCCGGAGGAACACGACGACGATTCCGCAGGCATTGCTGTTCAGGAGGCCAAGCCTGCTTTACAGGCGCCGCCGATGTACAAGGTGGTTTTGTTTAATGATGACTACACACCGATGGATTTCGTCGTCGAAGTGCTCGAGGTGTTTTTTAACCTGAATCGCGAGCTGGCGACCAAGGTCATGCTGGCCGTCCATACAGAAGGACGGGCAGTATGTGGAGTGTTTACCCGCGACATCGCCGAGACCAAGGCCATGCAGGTCAACCAGTACGCCAGGGAAAGCCAGCATCCGCTACTCTGTGAAATCGAGAAGGACGGTTAATCGCCGGACACTTGGGTATGAGGTGAAGCTATGTTAAACCGCGAGCTCGAAGTCACCCTCAATCTTGCCTTCAAGGAGGCCCGTTCGAAGCGTCATGAGTTCATGACCGTCGAGCATCTCCTGCTGGCCCTATTGGACAATGAGGCTGCCGCCACCGTTTTGCGTGCCTGCGGCGCAAACCTCGACAAACTCAAGCATGACCTGCAGGAGTTCATCGACTCCACCACGCCATTGATCCCCGTCCATGACGAGGATCGCGAAACCCAGCCAACCCTGGGCTTTCAGCGTGTCCTGCAACGTGCTGTGTTTCACGTACAGAGCTCGGGCAAACGCGAAGTGACCGGCGCCAACGTGCTGGTCGCGATCTTCAGCGAGCAAGAGAGTCAGGCAGTGTTCCTGCTGAAACAGCAGAGCGTTGCCCGTATTGATGTCGTCAACTATATCGCCCATGGCATTTCCAAAGTGCCAGGGCACGGCGATCACTCTGAGGGCGAGCAAGATATGCAGGACGACGAGGGCGGTGAGTCTTCATCTTCAGGCAATCCACTGGATGCTTATGCCAGTAACCTTAACGAACTCGCACGCCAGGGTCGTATCGATCCGCTGGTAGGTCGTGAGCTGGAAGTCGAACGCGTTGCGCAGATCCTGGCGCGCCGTCGCAAAAACAATCCGTTGCTGGTGGGCGAGGCGGGCGTGGGTAAAACCGCGATTGCCGAAGGTCTGGCCAAACGCATTGTCGACAACCAGGTGCCGGACTTGCTGGCCAACAGCGTGGTGTACTCCCTTGATCTCGGCGCCTTGCTGGCCGGGACCAAATACCGCGGCGATTTCGAGAAGCGCTTCAAGGCGTTGCTCAATGAACTGAAAAAACGTCCGCAGGCAATCCTGTTCATCGACGAAATCCACACCATCATCGGTGCGGGTGCTGCGTCCGGTGGCGTCATGGATGCCTCGAATCTGCTCAAACCGTTGCTGTCGTCCGGCGATATCCGATGCATCGGTTCGACCACCTTCCAGGAATTCCGCGGGATTTTCGAGAAGGACCGTGCTTTGGCTCGGCGCTTCCAGAAAGTCGATGTGTCGGAGCCTTCGGTGGAAGACACCATCGGTATTCTGCGCGGCCTGAAAGGGCGTTTCGAGAGTCATCACAATATCGAATACAGTGATGAAGCCCTGCGCGCGGCTGCCGAACTGGCCTCGCGTTACATCAATGACCGGCATATGCCGGACAAGGCCATCGACGTAATCGATGAGGCCGGTGCCTATCAGCGCCTGCAGCCGGTTGAGATGCGCGTAAAACGCATCGAAGTGCCTCAGGTCGAGGACATCGTTGCGAAAATCGCGCGGATTCCGCCAAAACACGTCACCAGTTCCGATAAAGAACTGCTGCGTAACCTTGAGCGTGATCTGAAGTTGACCGTGTTTGGTCAGGATGCCGCGATCGACTCTCTGGCTACCGCGATCAAGCTGTCCCGTGCCGGCCTCAAGTCACCAGACAAGCCTGTAGGTTCGTTCCTGTTCGCCGGTCCTACCGGTGTGGGTAAAACCGAAGCGGCGCGTCAGCTGGCCAAGGCGTTAGGTGTTGAGCTGGTTCGTTTCGACATGTCCGAATACATGGAGCGTCACACCGTATCGCGTCTGATCGGTGCACCTCCAGGTTATGTCGGGTTTGACCAGGGCGGTCTGTTGACTGAAGCGATCACCAAGCAGCCACACTGCGTGCTGTTGCTCGATGAAATCGAAAAGGCGCACCCGGAAGTCTTCAACCTGCTATTGCAGGTCATGGACCACGGTACGCTGACCGATAACAACGGGCGCAAGGCAGACTTCCGTAACGTGATCGTCATCATGACGACCAACGCCGGTGCTGAGACTGCAGCGCGTGCTTCGATCGGTTTCACCTATCAGGATCACTCTTCCGATGCGATGGAAGTGATCAAGAAGAGCTTCACGCCGGAATTCCGCAACCGACTGGACACCATCATCCAATTTGGTCGCCTCAGCCATGAGGTCATCAAAAGCGTGGTGGACAAATTCCTCATCGAACTTCAGGCGCAGCTGGAAGACAAGCGTGTCTTGCTGGAAGTCACCGATGCTGCCCGCAGCTGGCTGGCGGCAGGTGGTTACGACTCGGCAATGGGTGCTCGACCTATGGCTCGCCTCATCCAGGACAAGATCAAGCGGCCACTGGCGGAGGAGATTCTCTTTGGCGAGCTGGCCGAACATGGCGGTGTGGTGCACATCGACATCAAGGACGGCGAACTGACCTTCGAGTTCGAGACTACGGCTGAAATGGCCTGACTTTAACCGCAACTAAGCAAAAAGGCGCCGATTGGCGCCTTTTTGCTTTCCCTTTGTAGGAGCTGCCGAGGCCAGATTGCGGACAAACAAAAACGCCCGGCAATGCCGGGCGTTTTGTATTGACTTGATTAGCGAGCGCGCCCTATGTAGGAGCGAGGTTGCTCGCGATGGTCGTCAAAGATGATGCAGGGAGTCTGACTTGACGCGGTGCTCTCAGGTTTTTCGCGAGCAAGCTCGCTCCTACCTTAGCGAGCGCGGTAAGTGATGCGCCCTTTGCTCAAGTCATAGGGCGTCAGCTCGACGCGCACCTTGTCACCGGTAAGAATACGAATGTAGTTCTTGCGCATCTTGCCGGAAATATGCGCGGTTACGACGTGCCCATTTTCCAACTCCACGCGAAACATGGTGTTGGGCAGGGTGTCGACGACAGTGCCTTCCATTTCGAAGCTGTCTTCTTTCGACATGCAGTAAAGCCCTCGGTGTCCAATGAATGGCCCGGTGCAACTGCGCCAGGCAAAAGCGGCGTGCATTGTGCCCGAAAAGTGGGGTTCAAGCCAAGGGGTTTAGGGCGTGCTCTAGTTCAGAACGACCCAACGCTGATTAATCAGCAGTTCAATGGGGCGATATTGGGTCTTGTAGCTCATTTTTTTGCAGTTTTTGATCCAGTAGCCCAGGTAGACCGCATCCAGCCCCAGCCGCCGGGCTTCGCCAATTTGCCAGAGGATCGCGAACCGCCCCAGGCTGCGACGCTCTTCAGCGGGTTCATAGAAGGTGTAGACCGCCGACAGACCGTTCGGCAGAAGGTCGGTGACGGCGATAGCGAGCAGCCGGCCGTCGAGGCGGAATTCGTAAAAACGTGAAAACGGCAGGTCACGGACCAAAAACGTCGAAAACTGATCGCGACTGGGTGGGTACATGTCGCCATCGGCATGGCGCTGTTCGATATAGCGCTGGTACAGATCGAAGTACTCTTCGCTGAAACCTGGCTTGGCCGGGCGTACCTGCAAGTCGGCGTTACGTTTGAAAATACGTTTCTGCTGACGATTGGGCGTGAATACCCCTACAGGGATGCGCGCGGGAACGCACGCATTGCAGTTCTGGCAATGCGGGCGGTAGAGATGATCGCCGCTGCGACGGAAACCCATCTCCGACAGGTCTGCATAGACATGCACATCCATGGGCTGGCTAGGGTCGAGGAACAGGGTCGTGGCCTGCTCCTCGGGCAGATAACTGCAAGAGTGCGGCTGAGTGGCATAGAACTTCAAACGCGCCAACTCGGTCATGATCAACCCTCGGGATAGTGCTTTGGATTAAGTGTAAGCCACGCGCGCAAAAGTCGCTCAGCAAACCCAGGTTGCGCGGCTGGGTTGATCCAGATACTGCGCCAGGTAACCGGCAAACGCGCTGCGAGGAATCGCCCTGGCACCCAGGCTGTGCAGATGGTCGGTAGGCATCTGACAGTCGATCAGGACAAAGCCTGAATTTTTCAGATGTCGAACCAGCGTGGCAAAGCCATATTTGGAGGCGTTGTCGGCGCGGCTGAACATGGATTCGCCGAAAAACAGTTGCCCCATCGCCAGGCCATACAGCCCGCCGACCAGTTCGCCCTGATCCCAGACTTCCACGGAATGCGCGTAGCCACGCCTGTGCAGTTCAAGGTAAGCGTCCTGCATGGCTTGGGTGATCCAGGTGCCGTCGGCGTAGTCGCGAGGCGCTGCGCAGGCGCTGATGACCGCGGAAAAATCCTGATCGAAGGTCACTTGGTAGCGCTGTTGACGCAGCAGTTTGTTCAGACTGCGAGAGATATGCAGTTCGTCGGGAAACAAAACCGTGCGTGGATCCGGCGACCACCAGAGTATTGGCTGGCCTTCTGAAAACCATGGGAAGCATCCGTGACGGTAGGCCCGAATCAGCCGATCGGCGGACAGATCGCCACCGGCAGCCAGCAGCCCGTTGGGGTCGCGCATGGCTTTTTCCAGCGGCGGGAAAGTCAGGGTGTTGCGTTGTAACCAAGTCAGCATGGCGTCCGGGCTTGCAAAAGGGGAGGGCAGTGGCGGGTGTCGGCCCGCCGCTAGTGTGCCGTCAAACAGCAGGAATGTCGTCGAGGTATTTTTCCGCGTCCAGTGCGGCCATGCAACCGGCCCCCGCGGATGTAACGGCCTGACGATAGACGTGGTCGGCCACGTCGCCTGCCGCAAACACGCCTTCGATGGCAGTCGCGGTGGCATCGCCTTCGCTACCACCCTTGACCAGCAGGTAGCCGTCACGCATTTCCAGCTGGCCGACGAACAGATCGGTATTGGGCTTGTGGCCGATGGCGATGAATACGCCAGCGAGGGGCAACTCCTGGGTGATGCCGGTATGGCTGTCGCGCAGGCGTGCGCCTGTCACGCCGCTGGCGTCGCCCAGCACTTCATCCAGATTCTGGTTCCAGTGCAGGCGGATATTCCCGTTGGCGGCTTTCTCGAAGAGTTTGTCCTGCAGGATCTTCTCCGAACGTAACTTGTCGCGACGATGAATCAGATGAACTTCCTTGGCGATGTTCGACAGGTACAACGCTTCTTCAACCGCTGTATTGCCGCCGCCGATCACCGCCACTACTTGATTGCGATAGAAGAACCCGTCACAAGTCGCGCAAGCTGAAACGCCTTTGCCGGCAAAGGTCTCTTCCGAAGGCAGTCCGAGATATTGCGCGGAAGCTCCAGTGGCAATAATCAGCGCATCACAGGTATAGGTGCCGCTGTCGCCGGTGAGTTCAAACGGGCGCTGTTGCAACTTGGCCGTGTGGATGTGGTCGTAGACGATCTCTGTGTCAAAGCGCTCGGCATGTTTTTGCATGCGTTCCATCAGGACTGGACCGGTAAGGCCTTCGACATCGCCTGGCCAGTTATCGACTTCCACGGTGGTGGTGAGCTGGCCACCTGCCTGTATGCCGGTAATGACAACGGGTTTGAGGTTGGCGCGGGCGGCATACACGGCTGCGCTGTAACCGGCGGGGCCGGAACCCAGAATGATCAGGCGGTGATGCTTCGCTGCGCTCATAAAAACACCTCATAAGCCTTTGTCACAAAAGAGAATGCATGCTCAAATTGAGCTGCGCGTATTGTGCTGTTGGCTATGCTGCAACCCGAGGGCTGAAGCATGGCATCGGGTGAACAAATCCGTACAATGCCGGGTTGTTACAGAATATTCGTTGTACTGCGTGTTTATAAAAGCCGGAGTGCAGTGTTAAAAGTAGTCCCAGTTGCGCCTGTTAACTTTTTTACCTGCCTGGATTGGGCGGTTTTTTATAGTCATTCAACAGATGGACGCGCCCATGGCGCAGGAATAGAAGCGTTTTGAAGAAATCCACCGCAGCACCTAAACCAGCCGTCGTTCCGCTCTGGCGCCAGCATTTGCACTACCGACTCAAGGAAGGTGCACTGATCGCCATTGGTGCCTTGTGCCTGTTCCTGATGATGGCCTTGTTAACCTATGGCAAGGACGATCCGGGCTGGAGCCATAACAGCAAGATCGACGACGTGCAGAACTTCGGTGGCCCCGCGGGCTCTTACAGCGCCGATATCCTGTTCATGGTGCTCGGCTACTTCGCCTATATCTTCCCGCTATTGCTGGCGATCAAGACTTACCAGATCTTCCGTCAACGCCACGAGCCGTGGCAGTGGAGCGGTTGGTTGTTTTCCTGGCGCCTGATCGGCCTGGTATTCCTGGTGCTGTCGGGTGCCGCGCTGGCCCATATCCATTTCCATGCCGCGACCGGTTTGCCGGCCGGCGCGGGTGGTGCGCTGGGTGAAAGCCTTGGTGATCTGGCAAAAAACGCGCTGAACATTCAAGGCAGCACGCTGCTGTTCATTGCGCTGTTCCTGTTCGGCCTGACAGTGTTTACCGACCTGTCGTGGTTCAAGGTGATGGACCTCACCGGCAAAATTACCCTCGATCTGTTCGAACTGTTCCAGGGCGCAGCCAATCGCTGGTGGTCGGCCCGTACGGAACGCAAGCAACTGGTCGCCCAGCTGCGTGAAGTCGACGATCGCGTGCATGACGTGGTTGCGCCGACCGTCACCGACAAGCGCGAGCAAGCCAAGGTCAAGGAGCGCCTGATCGAGCGTGAGCAGGCCCTGAGCAAACACATGTCCGAGCGCGAGAAACAGGTGCCGCCGGTGATTGCGCCTGCGCCTCCCAAGCCAGCCGCGCCCAGCAAGCGCGTGGAAAAAGAGAAGCAGGCACCGCTGTTCGTCGACAGCGCCGTGGAAGGGACGCTGCCGCCGATCTCGATTCTTGATCCTGCGGAAAAGAAACAACTCAATTATTCGCCTGAATCGCTGGCTGCGGTTGGCCACTTGCTGGAAATCAAACTCAAGGAATTCGGCGTCGAAGTCACCGTGGATTCGATCCATCCGGGCCCGGTGATCACCCGTTACGAAATCCAGCCAGCGGCCGGGGTCAAGGTCAGCCGTATCTCCAACCTCGCGAAAGACCTGGCGCGCTCCCTGGCCGTGACCAGTGTGCGGGTGGTGGAAGTGATTCCGGGCAAGACCACGGTCGGTATCGAGATTCCCAACGAAGACCGGCAGATCGTGCGCTTCTCCGAGGTGCTGTCGACCCCCGAGTACGACAACTTCAAATCGCCTGTTACGTTAGCACTGGGCCATGACATTGGCGGCAAACCGGTGATCACCGACCTGGCGAAAATGCCTCACCTGCTGGTGGCCGGTACGACCGGTTCCGGTAAGTCGGTGGGCGTGAACGCGATGATCCTGTCGATCCTGTTCAAGTCCGGCCCGGAAGACGCCAAGCTGATCATGATCGACCCGAAAATGCTTGAGCTGTCGATCTACGAAGGCATTCCGCACCTGCTGTGCCCGGTGGTCACCGACATGAAGGACGCGGCCAACGCCCTGCGCTGGAGCGTTGCCGAGATGGAGCGGCGCTACAAGCTGATGGCAAAGATGGGCGTACGAAACCTGTCGGGCTTCAACGCCAAGGTCAAGGAAGCCCAGGACGCCGGCGAGCCGTTGAGCGATCCGCTGTACAAACGCGAGAGCATCCACGACGAAGCGCCGCTGTTGCAAAAGCTGCCGACCATTGTTGTGGTCGTCGACGAATTCGCCGACATGATGATGATCGTCGGCAAGAAGGTGGAAGAGCTGATCGCCCGTATCGCCCAGAAAGCCCGTGCCGCCGGCATTCACTTGATCCTCGCGACCCAGCGTCCGTCGGTGGACGTGATCACCGGCCTGATCAAGGCCAACATTCCGACCCGTATGGCGTTCCAGGTATCGAGCAAGATCGACTCCCGGACCATCATCGACCAGGGCGGCGCCGAACAATTGCTGGGCCACGGTGACATGCTGTACATGCCGCCGGGCACCAGCCTGCCGATCCGTGTTCACGGCGCGTTCGTTTCCGATGAAGAGGTTCACCGGGTTGTAGAAGCCTGGAAACTGCGCGGTGCGCCGGAATATAACGACGACATTCTCAACGGTGTCGAAGAGGCCGGCAGCGGCTTCGAAAGCAGCAGCGGTGGCGGCGATGGTGATGATCCTGAAACCGACGCGTTGTACGACGAAGCGGTGCAGTTCGTTCTGGAAAGCCGTCGCGCATCCATTTCTGCGGTTCAGCGCAAGCTTAAGATTGGCTACAACCGCGCTGCGCGCATGATCGAAGCCATGGAAATGGCCGGGGTCGTGACGTCCATGAACACCAACGGTTCGCGTGAAGTCCTGGCTCCCGGCCCGGTGCGCGACTGATCTGATTTTGAAAGGGCGGCGTCTTGAGGCGCCGCCTGTACTCCCACGAATGTTATGAGGACTCCCATGCGTCTTATCCGCATGCTGTTGCTGCCGGTACTGGCTTTGACCACGCTCTCGGCCCACGCCGATGACAAGGACGTGGCGCGTCTGACTCAATTGTTGGAAAAGTCCCAGACCCTGACCGCGCGCTTCTCTCAGCTGACGCTGGATGGCAGCGGCACCCAATTGCAGGAAACTGCCGGCGAAATGTCCCTGCAGCGTCCTGGCCTGTTCTACTGGCACACCAACGCGCCGGCCGAGCAGACCATGGTTTCCGACGGCAAGAAAGTCACCCTGTGGGACCCTGACCTGGAACAGGCCACCATCAAGAACCTCGACCAGCGCCTGACCCAGACGCCAGCCTTGCTGCTGTCCGGTGATGTATCCAAGATTAGCCAGAGCTTCGACATCAGTGCCAAGGAAGCCGGAGGCGTGATCGACTTCACCTTGAAGCCGAAAACCAAAGACACCCTGTTCGACAGCCTGCGCCTGTCCTTCCGCAATGGCCTGGTCAATGACATGCAACTGATCGACAGCGTCGGCCAGCGCACCAACATCCTGTTCACCGGCGTGAAGGCCAACGAGCCGATCCCGGCGTCCAAGTTCAAGTTCGACATCCCTAAAGGGGCGGACGTGATCCAGGAATAACCCGCAGGACCTTTGTAGGAGCGAGCTTGCTCGCGATGGTCGTCAACGATAACGCTGTAAACCTGACACCCCGCAGCGTACTTGGGTTTATCGCGAGCAAGCTCGCTCCTACAGTGACCGGCATCAGGACCCAAGTGAGGTTTCATAAGCAGTGATGGACCTGTTTCGCAGTGCCCCGATCTCTCAACCATTGGCCGCTCGTTTGCGCGCGGCCAATCTGGACGAGTACGTCGGTCAGGAACACCTGCTCGCTCGCGGCAAACCATTGCGCGAAGCCCTGGAGCAGGGTGCCTTGCATTCGATGATTTTCTGGGGCCCGCCGGGCGTAGGCAAGACCACGCTGGCGCGGCTGCTGGCGGAAGTCTCGGATGCGCACTTCGAAACAGTGTCGGCGGTGCTCGCCGGTGTGAAGGAAATTCGTCAGGCGGTTGAAATCGCCAAACAGCAGGCCGCGCAGTACGGCCGGCGCACGATTCTGTTTGTCGATGAAGTGCACCGTTTCAACAAGTCTCAGCAGGATGCGTTCCTGCCGTACGTTGAAGACGGCACACTGATTTTCATCGGCGCGACCACGGAAAACCCTTCATTCGAACTCAATAACGCCTTGTTGTCTCGGGCCCGCGTCTACGTGCTCAAAAGCCTCGACGAAGCGGCACTGCGCAAGCTGGTGCAGCGCGCGCTCACCGAAGAACGTGGCCTGGGCAAACGCCAGCTGACCCTCAGCGATGAAGGCTTCCAGATGTTGCTGTCGGCCGCCGACGGCGATGGCCGGCGCCTGCTCAACCTGCTGGAAAACGCCTCGGACCTGGCCGAAGACAACAGCGAGATCGGCGTCGATCTGCTGCAAAGCCTGCTCGGCGATACCCGTCGGCGTTTCGACAAGGGCGGCGAAGCGTTCTACGACCAGATTTCCGCGCTGCACAAATCGGTGCGCGGCTCCAACCCCGACGGCGCGCTGTACTGGTTCGCGCGAATGATCGACGGCGGTTGCGATCCGCTGTATCTGGCCCGGCGCGTGGTGCGCATGGCCAGCGAAGACATTGGCAACGCTGACCCGCGCGCGCTAAGCCTGTGCCTGGCAGCGTGGGAAGTCCAGGAGCGCCTCGGTAGCCCCGAAGGCGAATTGGCAGTGGCTCAGGCCATTACTTATCTGGCTTGCGCGCCGAAAAGCAACGCGGTGTACATGGGCTTCAAGGCTGCGCTGCGCAGTGCCTCCGAACACGGTTCGCTGGAAGTGCCGCTGCACCTGCGCAATGCGCCGACCAAGCTGATGAAGCAATTGGGTTACGGCGATGAATACCGTTATGCCCACGATGAGCCGGACGCCTATGCCGCCGGCGAAGACTACTTCCCCGAAGAACTCGACCCGATCCCGTTCTATCAGCCAGTGCCCCGTGGCCTGGAATTGAAGATCGGCGAGAAGCTCAATCATCTTGCTCAACTTGACCGTCTCAGTCCCCGGCAGCGGAGAAAATAGTGCTTTCATTGATCGTTGCGGTTTCCGTCGGCGGCATTGCCGGCACGCTGTTGCGTTTCGCCACGGGGAATTGGGTCAACGCTAATTGGCCGCGGCACTTCTATACCGCGACGCTGGCCGTTAATATCGTCGGCTGTTTGCTGATCGGCGTTCTATACGGTCTGTTTTTGATACGCCCGGAGGTGCCGTTCGAGGTGCGCGCCGGTTTGATCGTCGGCTTCCTCGGAGGGCTGACGACTTTTTCATCCTTTTCACTGGATACGGTGCGCCTGCTGGAAAGCGGGCAGGTGCCACTGGCCCTGGGCTATGCTGCCATCAGCGTATTCGGCGGGCTGCTCGCCACCTGGGCTGGCCTGTCCTTGACCAAACTTTGATAACGAGAGACCGACATGCTCGATTCCAAACTGTTACGTAGCAACCTTCAGGACGTAGCGGACCGCCTGGCATCCCGTGGCTTTGCCCTGGATACCGCGCGCATCGAAGCGCTGGAAGAACAGCGCAAGACCGTCCAGACCCGCACCGAAGCACTGCAGGCTGAACGTAATGCGCGCTCCAAATCCATCGGTCAGGCCAAGCAGCGCGGCGAAGACATTGCGCCGTTGATGGCGGACGTCGAGCGCATGGCGGGCGAGTTGAGCGCCGGTAAAGTCGAACTGGACGCAATCCAGACCGAACTGGACTCGATCGTGCTCGGCATCCCCAATCTGCCGCACGAATCCGTGCCGGTCGGCAAAGACGAAGAAAACAACGTCGAAGTGCGCCGCTGGGGCACCCCGACCGCGTTCGATTACCCGGTTCAGGATCACGTCGCCCTGGGCGAGAAGTTCGGCTGGCTGGACTTCGAAACCGCCGCCAAGCTGTCCGGTGCCCGTTTCGCCTTGTTACGCGGCCCGATCGCCCGTATGCATCGCGCCCTGGCGCAGTTCATGATCAACCTGCACGTCACTGAGCACGGCTACGAAGAGGCTTACACGCCTTATCTGGTTCAAGCTCCGGCACTGCAAGGCACCGGCCAACTGCCGAAGTTCGAAGAAGACCTGTTCAAGATCGCTCGCGAAGGCGAAGCCGATCTGTACCTGATTCCAACCGCCGAAGTGTCGCTGACCAATATCGTTGCCGGCGAAATCGTCGATTCGAAATTGCTGCCGATCAAATTCGTTGCCCACACTCCGTGCTTCCGCAGTGAAGCCGGTGCGTCGGGTCGTGACACCCGCGGCATGATCCGTCAGCACCAGTTCGACAAAGTCGAGATGGTGCAGATCGTTGAGCCGTCGACCTCGATGGAAGCGCTGGAAGGCCTGACCGCCAACGCCGAAAAAGTCCTGCAATTGCTGGAACTGCCTTACCGCACCATCGCGCTGTGCACCGGCGACATGGGTTTCAGTGCGGTCAAGACTTACGATCTGGAAGTGTGGATTCCGAGCCAGGACAAATACCGCGAAATCTCCTCGTGCTCCAACTGTGGCGATTTCCAGGCCCGTCGCATGCAAGCGCGTTTCCGCAACCCGGAAACCGGCAAGCCTGAACTGGTGCACACCCTGAACGGCTCCGGCCTGGCGGTCGGTCGTACGCTGGTGGCGGTACTGGAAAACTACCAGCAGGCTGACGGTTCGATCCGCGTGCCTGAAGTACTGAAGCCATACATGGGTGGCCTTGAGGTCATCGGCTAAATGAAATATCTGCCGCTGTTCCATAACCTTCGCGGCAGTCGTGTGTTGGTCGTCGGCGGAGGGGAAATTGCCTTGCGCAAATCCCGCCTGCTGGCCGATGCCGGTGCGCTGCTGCGGGTGGTTGCACCTGAAATCGAACAGCAATTGCGCGAACTGGTTGCCGCCAGCGATGGCGAGTGCGTGTTGCGCGGTTACGTCGAGGCGGATCTGGAGGGTTGCGGGCTGATCATTGCCGCCACCGATGACGAGTCGCTGAACGCGCAAGTCTCCGCCGACGCCCATCGGCGTTGCGTGCCGGTCAACGTGGTGGATGCGCCAGCCTTGTGCAGCGTGATCTTCCCGGCGATCGTTGACCGTTCGCCGCTGATCATTGCTGTGTCCAGCGGCGGCGATGCGCCGGTGCTGGCCCGCTTGATCCGCGCCAAGATCGAAACCTGGATTCCTTCTACTTACGGTCAACTCGCCGGTTTGGCCGCGCGCTTCCGTAACCAGGTCAAAGGCCTGTTTCCGGATGTGCAACAGCGTCGGGCCTTCTGGGAAGACGTGTTCCAGGGCCCGATTGCAGACCGGCAATTGGCTGGGCAGGGCGCTGAAGCCGAACGTTTGCTTCAAGCGAAAGTCGATGGTGAAGCGCCAGTGGCGACGGGTGAGGTTTACTTGGTGGGCGCGGGTCCTGGTGATCCCGACCTGCTGACTTTCCGCGCCTTGCGCTTGATGCAGCAAGCCGATGTGGTGCTGTACGACCGCTTGGTGGCACCGGCAATTCTGGAGCTGTGTCGTCGTGATGCCGAGCGGGTTTATGTGGGCAAGCGTCGCGCCGATCACGCCGTGCCGCAGGATCAGATCAACCAGCAATTGGTAGACCTGGCCAAGCAAGGCAAGCGTGTGGTGCGGTTGAAGGGCGGCGATCCGTTCATCTTCGGCCGTGGCGGTGAAGAGATCGAAGAGCTGGCGGCCCATGGCATCCCGTTCCAGGTTGTGCCGGGTATCACGGCAGCCAGCGGTTGCGCGGCGTACGCCGGTATTCCGCTGACCCATCGCGATTACGCGCAGTCAGTGCGGTTTGTCACGGGGCATCTGAAGGACGGTTCCACCGATCTGCCGTGGGCGGACCTGGTCGCGCCGGCGCAAACCCTGGTGTTCTACATGGGGTTGGTGGGCTTGCCGATCATTTGCGAACAGTTGATCAAGCACGGTCGCGGCGCCGATACACCGGCGGCATTGATCCAGCAGGGCACCACGGTCAATCAGCGGGTGTTTACCGGCACGTTGGCCGATTTGCCACGACTGGTGGCGGAGCATGAAGTGCATGCGCCGACATTGGTGATCGTGGGTGAAGTGGTGCAACTGCGCGAGAAACTGGCGTGGTTTGAAGGGGCTCAATCACAGGTCTGATTTCAGATCTGTGTTGTCTGTTGGAAAAAGATCGCAGCCTTCGGCAGCTCCTACAGGATTATGCAATCCCCTGTAGGAGCTGCCGAAGGCTGCGATCTTTTGATTTTGAGCTTTTAAATCCGCCGCCAAACCCCTTTCCCATTCAACCGTGCCCGATCATGGGCCGCATCGAAATCCTGCGCCGGGCCTTTAGGCACAATCCCCGTCGGATTGATGGTCTTGTGGCTGCCGTAGTAGTGATTCTTGATGTGTTCGAAATCCACCGTCTCGGCTACACCCGGCCACTGATAAACCTCCCGCAGCCAGTTCGACAGATTCGGATAGTCGGCAATCCGACGCAGGTTGCACTTGAAGTGGCCGTAATACACCGCGTCAAAGCGAATCAGCGTGGTGAACAGGCGGATGTCCGCTTCGGTCAGGTATTCGCCCGCCAGATAACGATTGGCACCGAGCAGCTGCTCCAGGTGATCCAGTTCGGCAAACAACTCATCGAACGCCTCTTCGTAGGCCTGCTGCGAGGTAGCAAAGCCGGCGCGGTACACGCCGTTGTTCACTGCCGGATAAATCCGTTCGTTCAGCGCATCGATCTCACTGCGCAGCGGCGCCGGATAGAAGTCCAGATCATTACCGGTCAGATCATCGAAGGCGCTGTTGAACATGCGGATGATTTCCGCCGATTCATTACTGACGATACGCTTCTGCTGTTTATCCCAGAGCACCGGGACGGTGACGCGGCCGGTGTAATCGGCGGTGTCGGCGGTATAGCGCTGGTGCATGAAGTCGAAGTGATCGAGCTTGTCGCCGGTCGAGCCAAGGGACTTGTCGAAGGTCCAGCCGTTTTCCAGCATCAACCAACTGACCACCGATACGTCGATCAGGCTTTCGAGGCCTTTGAGTTTGCGCAAGATCAGCGTGCGGTGCGCCCACGGACAAGCGAGGGACACATAGAGATGATAGCGGCCGGCGTCGGCAGCAAACCCGCCGACACCGCTCGGGCCGGGCTGGCCATCAGCGGTCACCCAGTTACGGCGCTGCGCCTGTTCACGCTGGAACGCGCCGTCCTTGCTGCTTTCGTACCATTTGTCCTGCCAGCGGCCTTCGACTAACAAACCCATGTTCAAGACTCCTCAACCAATATTCGTTGGAGCTGAGTCTATGCCCATGAGTTCGAACAAAAAGCGCAAAGGTTGGGCAGTTATGATCGGTTAAATCGATCTGTCCCGCGCATCCCAATACTGCTGTGCAGTCTCAAACGCTTGCTCACGGCTTTGGCCTAGGCCACGCAAGGCCAAAGCCATGGTGGAAATCAGGGCCATTTGCGGGTAGCTGTCGACCACATCGCCACGCCACACGGCTTTCAAATGCTCAGGTTCCAGCGAAGCGGGTTTGACGTGGCGCTGGCTCGACAGTTGCGGCCATTCCTCATCCCAGCTTTCGCCGCCGATGGTGCCATAGAGGTGACTGTCGGCATCCGGGTTGATCTCGATCTCGCCGCCATCGCCCTTGACCACAATTGCGGTGTCGCCAAGCAAGCCGCTGGCATCGCGATGCACCGCCTGATAGCCAGGGTGAAAAATACTTTGCAGGCCACAGCGCGCGCGCAGTGGATTGAGAATTCGCGTCAGGGAATGGATCGGCGAACGCAGGCCCAAGGTGTTGCGCAGGTCGATCATGCGTTGCAGTTGCGGTGCCCAGTCCACCAGCGGCATGAATGCAAGACCGCCGTTATCCAGCGCCGCACTGACCTGCTGCCAGTTACGGCACAGCGGAATTTTCAAATCATTCAGCAATTGCTCGCTATAGAGCCGGCCCGCTGTGTGGGCACCAGCGCCATGCATGAAGATGCGCACGCCGTTCTGCGCCAGGCACTTGGCCGCCAACAGATACCACGGCAAATGCCGTTTCTTGCCGGCGTAGGTGGGCCAGTCCAGATCGACCGCCAGCGCAGGTGGATTCAGGCGCGCACGCAAGGCCTCGGTGAAGCCGGCCATTTCCTCGGCGCTTTCTTCCTTGTGGCGCAGCAGCATCAGGAATGCGCCGAGCTGGGTGTCCTCGACCTTGTCGTCGAGGACCATGCCCATGGCTTCGCTGGCTTCTTCGCGGGTCAGGTCGCGGGCGCCGCGTTTGCCTTTGCCGAGGATCCGTACGAACTGGGCGAACGGGTGTTCGGCGGGCGTTTTGAGGTTCAGCGCTGGGTAGTCGGTCATAAGCAATTCGTCGGTTTGGGCAGGCCCGCCAGTTTCGCGGCGAGTTTGGCGGGGGTGCCTTTGAACAGTCGGTTCAGGTGCAGGCTGTTGCCTTTGTCCGGGCCGAGTTTCAATGCGGTGTACTTGATCAGCGGGCGGGTGGCCGGTGACAACTGGAATTCGGCGTAGAAACAGCGCAGCAGTTCGAGGATTTCCCAATGCTCCGGGCTCAGGTCGATGTCTTCAGCGGCTGCCAGGGCGCTGGCGACGTCGGCAGACCAGTCACTCAGTTCGACCAGAAAACCGTCCTTGTCCAACTCGATGGCGCGAGCGCCGACGGTCAATACATTCATAGCCAACTGTTGACCTTGTCGTGGTGAATCGACAGTTCGACGAAGTCGGGGTAATCGATGGCCATGGCCCAGTCAGGAATATGAATAGCGCGGGCCTGGGCATCTTCGGTCAGGACGTAGAGTTTCAGGCCGCGAGCGTTCAGCGCGCTGAACGGTGCAGTGCCAGGTTGCAGGGCATAAGCCGCGTCGCCAGACAGCAGCAACGCGTCGTGAGGGCCGATCACGCGCAGGCAACTGGTCAGGCGGGAGTCGCCAAACGGGGAATGAGACAACACATGCAAAGTCGACATCAGAGGGTGATCACCTGGTGGTAACGGTCAATGAGTGCAGTGATTTCGTGGGCGGCCAGCATTTCGGCTTCTTCCAGCGACAGTGCGCTGGGGTCCAGGCCGCGTTCTTTGGCGCTCTTGGCGCAGAAGAACAACTCTTCGACACCGAACATCGGCAGGGCTTGCAGGTTGGCACTCAGGTCTTTTTGTTGCAGAGCCTTGGCGTCCTGTTTTGCGGCGAGCTGGAACACGCCGTCGTCGAGAAACAGCAGGCCAATGGGCAAGTCGAAGGCGCCACCCGCGAGCACGATGTCCAGCGCTTCCCGCGCGCCCGGCCCGGACCATGGCGCCTGACGGCTGATGATCAACAAGGATTTAGGCATATCACGCGCCTCCGAAACAGATCAGGCGGTCAGCATCCTGCACCGCGTCGTGCAACTGGCCGAGGCCGGACAATTCCCAAGGCGTTTCTACCGCAACGGCATCGCGTGCGTAGCGCTTGGCTTCCTCTTCGTTCAGAACGCCACGGCGCAGTGCAGCGGCGATGCACACCACGCCATCGAGTTGCTGTTCACTGACAAAGGCGCGCCATTGCTTGGGCAAGTCGAATTCGTCTTGCGGTGTCACCACACTGCTGGACGCGTTGTAGACGCCGTCCTGGTAAAAAAACAGCCGGACAATCTCATGCCCGCCGGCCAGCACGGCCTGGGCGAACAACAAGGCGCGGCGCGAGGAGGGCGCATGGGCGGCGGAAAACACAGCAATGGCGAACTTCATGGCGGACTCGATCAGCGAAACTGCGGCCATGATAAAGCTTTATCGGCGGGGCGGCGAAGGGCGTTTACCGATCCCACTGTGGAGCTGCCGAAGGTTCGGCAGCTCCTACAGGGATTGGGGTGTTAACGGGGCATATAGCCTAGCTGCCACCGTCTGGGAATTTTCAGCGACAGTAACCCCAACAACGCAGCCAGCAGGCCGCTGGCAAACAGCGCCTTGAGGCCCAAATGATGTTCGAGCACGGCACCCAGCACCGCGCCCGCAAACATGCCCGTCCAGGGGATCAATTGCACGCGCCAACCGTTGCGCCGTTCGCCAAGTATCCAGCGCCCCAGTCCGCGACCGAAGCGCGACAGGGCACCAGTCACGTAGGTCAGGCCGACTGGCAGCCCGTTCACTTCTTCCACCGCAGCATTGAGCATGCCCATCGCAATGATCGCCGCCAACAAGGCCGGCAGCTGCGAGTCATATGGCCAGGCTGCCGCGCCGCACAGCAGGGCGGCGATGCTGAGCAGCAAGGGCAGCGCCCGGCGGCCACCGAGGCGACTGACGATAATGCCCAGCGCATTGCCCAAGATGAACGTGGCGACGAGGAGCACCAGGCGCAGGGTCAACCCCAGGTCGCCAGCGCTGATGGCGACGGCCATTCGGGTAGTGTTGCCGCTCATGAACGAAACGAAATCGCCGCTGGCCATGAAGCCGATTGCATCCGTCATGCCGGCCAGCACCGAGAGCATGGCCACCAGCGTCAGGCCGATGCGTCCACGCCATTTCTGCGTGTGCAGATGACCGGGACTGGCGCGGTGACTTGATGGCGTGGGCAGCATCGGTGGCGGCATCCTTGAGCGGCGGTGTTACGGGCGCAGTCCATATAACTCGCAATATTCCAGCCAGTCCATACCGGCCATCTCTGCCACTTCCCGATGCACTTCCAGGCGCTGCGCCTGGTAGTCCTCGGGGGTTGCGGCGGTGAGTTGCAACGTCAGTTCCCAGGCGAACAGGTCGAGGCGCTCGGCTTCGGCTTCGAAGGCTTCGTGCAAACGTTCGTCGCGATACTGGGCCGGGGTTTCGCCCTTGGCCTGGGCAAGCAGCGGGTTCAGGTTATCGAGTTCGACTCGCAATTCGGGGCGTTCATCGAGAAATTTTTTCAGTGCCTGTTCGTGTTGCTGTTCAGATGCCGCCATGGTCACTCCTTGGAAATGGGTTGCGAAGCTTGCTTCTTGGCCGCCTTGGCCGCTGCCGCCAGACATTCGAGGGCGAACTGCTCGGTGTAAGTCATCTGGATCAGCGTGGTTTCGCCTTTGACGGTTCTTTCGCCGTCGAGGATGTAACGGATCCGCTTGTCGGTGACGCCGATTCGCTTGGCGATCCAGGACGGCGTCTGACCGATCTGACTGATCAGCTTGTCGGCATATTCGGTCGTCGGCTTGTAAAACTCGGCATTGGGTGTCATTGGATTTCCAGAAAAAGTGGGAGCGCGATGGCGCGACAGGGTGCGCGAATCGTTACGCGGTGTCGCGTTATAAATGCAGTAAAGCAGAACGATACGTGCTGGCAGAGTGGTACAGTCCGCTTTTTCTTGATGAGCGAATGCAATGCGAATTCTGATGGTGGCGCTGGCCGCGACGTTGCTGGCCGGATGCGCGGGCTCGGTGATGAGCGACGCCCGCACCAAACCCCCGTACAAGACCCTGAAGTCGGACAAGCCGGAAAAAGTCGTGGCCCAGTGCGTGCAGTTTTCCTGGCAGGACGAAGCGGTGTTTGGTGTCGATGCCGCCGCTTATCTGCAGCCAGGCGAGAAGACCGGCACGACCGTCTATACCCGTTCGGCGGAGTCTTTTGTCGACGTGACCACCGATGCGTCGGGCACCGTGTTGAGTTACTACGCGCAGCAGGATGATTTTGTCGCCAAGCGCCGGTTGGCGGCGTTGGCGACTTGCCTGTAGGCAGATCAAGATCAAAAGATCGTCCGAACGCGGCCGGACGATCTTTTAACGGTTATGAATTATTCAGGCGCTTCTGAAAAAAGTAATGCTTATGCCCCGGCGGGTAGTCGGCGATATGCCCGATTTCGCTATAGCCGTGCTTCTTGTAGAACTCGGGTGCCTGGAAGTCGAAAGTATCCAGCCACAGGCCGATGCATTCTTTCTCCCGCGCCAGGTCTTCGGCCATCTGCATCAACTTCGACCCCATGCCCTTGCCCCGCGCCTGTTCCGGCACCGACAGCAGATCGATGAACAACCACCGATAAAACAGCCGGGCATAGAGCCCACCGACGATCTCGTCGTTATCGTCGCGTACCAGCAAGGCGACATGCTCGGGCACGGCCCCCTCGACCTTCGAGGCGTTATAGGCGCGCAAGGGTTGCAGAATGGCCTGGCGTTGTTCTTCCGTGGGGTTTTGCGACAGCTCGACTCGCAGGGGCATGGCTATGTCCTTATGGCAGTGAAGCGCCAGCCTATCCCGCGCGTGGCGATTGATCCATCCCGGCAACGTGGAACCGTCACCTGTACGCAGATGTCTAGCCAAAAGACGCGTCATTCCAGAACGCTGCCTGTGAGGACATTCCGTGAATATTTTCGAAGCCCTGCGCGAAAGCCATGAGCGCCAACGCACTTATGCCAAAGCCTTGATCCGCACCAGCGGCGACACCCCTGAACGCGTCGATGCCTACAAACAGCTCAAGTCCGAACTCCAGGCTCACGAAACCGCTGAAGAACGGCATTTCTACATCCCGTTGATGGAGTTCGACAACGGCGTCGACCTCAGCCGCCACGCGATCTCCGAGCATCACGAAATGGATGAAATGATGGAGGAGCTCGACGAGACCGAGATGTCCAGCCCAGCCTGGCTGGCCACTGCCAAGAAGCTGTCGGAGAAGGTCCATCACCACCTGGAGGAGGAAGAGCAGAAGTTTTTCCAGATGGCCGGCAAGCTGCTGGACGACAAACAGAAAGAGTCGCTGGCGGGTCAATATCTGAAAGAATTCAAAGCGCAGCTTGCTTGAGGAATCAAGCGTCCGGCGTTTTCACCTAAGATGTGGGTCTTCTGAAAAAACAGGATGCGTTGTCATGTCGAACACAGCCGAACGGGTCAACATCCTTGAGTCCCAGGTGTTGTCCCACGACTGGTATCTGCTCAAGAAAATCACCTTCGATTACCAACGCAATAACGGCGAATGGCAGCGCCAGACGCGTGAGGTCTATGACCGTGGCAATGGCGCGGCGATTCTCCTGTTCAACCGCGAAAAGAAAACCGTGGTGCTGACCCGGCAATTTCGTTTGCCGGTATTCGTCAACGGTCACGATGGTTTGCTGATTGAAGTGGCGGCGGGGTTGCTCGAAGGCGCGGCGCCCGAGGAGCGCATCCGCGCCGAAGCCGAAGAAGAAACCGGTTACCGCGTGCATCACGTGCAGAAGGTGTTTGAGGCTTACATGAGTCCGGGATCGGTGACGGAAAAACTGCATTTCTTCATCGCTGAGTACGATGCAACTTCGAAGGTCAGTGACGGCGGCGGGCTGGAAGAAGAAACCGAAGAACTGGACGTGCTGGAGTGGGCGTTCGACGAGGCGCTCGATGCGTTCTATCGCGGCGAAATCTGCGACGCCAAAACCATCATGCTGTTGCAGTTTGCCGCCATGAAAAACCTCTTCAACTAAAAACAGGATCAAAAGATCGCAGCCTTCGGCAGCTCCTACCTATTTCACATCTAATGTAGGAGCTGCCGAAGGCTGCGATCTTTTGATTTCAAATAAATGATTAAAAGCCCGGCAGGCGCGCTGTTCCGGGCCATTGCCCGCCTTCAAGGGTGAGCAACATTTCCTTGGCCTCGAGTCCCCCCGCAAACCCCGTCAATTTCCCCGACGCGCCAATCACCCGATGACACGGCGCGACAATCGATATCGGGTTCTTGCCATTCGCCGCACCCACCGCCCGCACTGCGCTCGGGTTGCCGATCTGCACGGCGATCTGGCTGTAGCTGCGGGTCTCGCCGAATGGAATGGTCAGCAGGGCAGCCCAGACTTTTTTCTGGAACTCGGTGCCGGCAAAATCCAGCTCCAGATCGAATCGGTTGCGTGTGCCGGCGAAATATTCGCGCAGTTGATCGGCGGTGCGTATCAGGACTGGATTGTCCCGCGCTTCGCTCATTGGCCCGAGCCGTACCCGGCCCGGTTTGTCGTTTTCCCAGAGGATGGCTGCCAGTCGTGAACCGTTCGCGACCAGCTTCAATTCGCCGACCGGCGACGCCAGGGTGATGCAGGTGTAAGTCATGCCGGGGGCCGCCGCGAATTGTTGAACAAGCGTTAAGGATACTGCCTCGACGGGGAGGCGCAATGCGCAATTGCGACCATACTTCGTACTGCTTTTGAAGCGTTCTCTCTGTCCATGTGCAGAGCCAAAAAACAAAAAGAGACCGAATCATGAAGTACGAACCTTTTGCCAAATCGCTGATTGCGACCTCATTGGCGCTCAGCTGCCTGACTGCCCATGCTGCTTCCGTGGCCCCGGTTGCTGCGGAAAACGGCATGGTGGTCACCGCCCAGCATCTGGCCAGCCATGTGGGCGTGGATGTACTCAAAAGTGGCGGCAACGCCGTCGATGCCGCTGTTGCAGTGGGGTATGCGCTGGCGGTGGTGTATCCCGCCGCCGGCAACCTGGGGGGCGGCGGATTCATGACCATTCAACTGGCCGATGGTCGCAAGACCTTCCTCGATTTCCGCGAAAAAGCCCCGCTGGCCGCAACTGCCGATATGTACCTCGACAAAGAGGGCAACGTGGTCCCGGACCTCAGCACCCGTGGCCACCTGGCCGTCGGCGTGCCGGGCACCGTGTCCGGCATGGAAATGGCGCTAAGTAAATACGGGACCAAGCCGCGCAAGGAAGTCATCGCCCCGGCAATCAAACTGGCCGAAGACGGCTTCGTGCTGGAGCAGGGCGATGTCGATTTGCTGGACTACGCCACCGACGTGTTCAAGAAGGACATCAAGGACTCCGGCGCGATCTTCCTGAGTAACGGCGAACCGATGCAGGTCGGGCAGAAGCTGGTACAGAAAGACCTCGGCAAAACTCTGCGGACCATTTCCGAGAAGGGCGCAGACGGCTTCTATAAGGGGTGGGTGGCGGATGCCATCGTTACTTCCAGCCAGGCCAACAAGGGCATCATCACCCAGGCCGACCTCGACAAATACAAGACCCGTGAACTGGCGCCGATCGAGTGCGATTACCGTGGCTACCACGTCGTCTCGGCGCCGCCACCGAGCTCTGGCGGGGTGGTGATCTGCGAGATCATGAACATCCTCGAAGGCTACCCGATGAAGGATCTGGGCTATCACTCGGCCCAGGGCATGCACTACCAGATCGAAGCGATGCGCCACGCTTATGTGGACCGCAACAGCTACCTCGGCGACCCGGATTTCGTGAAAAACCCGATCGCCCACCTGCTGGATAAAAACTACGCGACCAAACTGCGCGATGCCATCAACCCGCAGAAAGCCGCCATATCCCGCGACCTCAAACCCGGCGTAGCGCCCCATGAAGGCAATAACACCACCCATTACTCCATCGTCGACAAATGGGGCAATGCGGTGTCGGTGACTTACACCCTCAACGACTGGTTCGGTGCCGGGGTCATGGCCAGCAAGACCGGGGTCATCCTCAACGACGAAATGGACGACTTCACCTCGAAAATCGGCGTGCCGAACATGTATGGCCTGGTGCAAGGCGAAGCCAACGCCATCGCCCCCGGCAAGGCACCGCTGTCATCGATGAGCCCGACCATCGTCACCAAGGACGGCAAAGTGGTCATGGTCCTCGGGACTCCCGGGGGCAGCCGCATCATCACCGCGACGTTGCTGACCATGCTCAACGTGATCGACTACGGCATGAACATCCAGGAAGCGGTCGATGCACCGCGATTCCACCAGCAATGGCTGCCGGAGGAAACCAACCTGGAGACGTTCACCACCAGCCCGGACACGGTGAAGATTCTCGAAAGCTGGGGTCACAAGTTTGCCGGTCCCCAGGATGCCAACCACCTGGCGGCAATTATCGTGGGTGCGCCGTCGCTGGACGGTAAACCGGTGGGCAAGAACCGCTTCTACGGTGCCAACGATCCACGGCGTAATACCGGGTTGTCGCTGGGTTATTGAGGGTTGTGTTTGAAAGGGGACGGACTTATGTTCGTCCCCTGATCCTCTGACTTTTCAAGGAAGGAATCATGACCACTGCATTGTTAGTCATCGACGTCCAGCAGGCCTTGTGCTCAGGCGAATATGAGTGCTTCCAGATCAACCGCGTCATCGACACCATCAACGGCCTCAGTGCCAGAGCCCGCAATGCCGGGGTGCCGGTGGTGCTCATTCAACACGAAGAAACGGGTAGCCCGCTGGCGCACAACGCCGCTGGCTGGCAACTGGCCGAAGGGCTGCAAACCTCGCCCAAGGATCTGCGCGTACGCAAGACCACCCCGGATTCGTTCTACCAGAACAACCTGAAAAAACTGTTGTCGGAGCAGGATTCTGAACGCCTGATCATCTGCGGCCTGCAAACCGATTACTGCGTCAATGCCACCGTGCGTCAGGCGTTGAAGCTGGGTTATGACGTGGTGCTGGCGGCGGACGCGCATTCAACCGTCGACAATGGCAACCTCACTGCCGAAGACATCATTACCGAGCACAACAAGGATCTGGCGCACCTGACTGGTTCCGTTGCAAGAATCGACGTCATCCCGGCCAAAGATATCCAGATCTGAAACCACCATGCCCCTGTAGGAGCTGCCGCAGGCTGCGATCTTTTGATGTTGATTTTTTTAAAAGCAAGATCAAAAGATCGCAGCCTTCGGCAGCTCCGACACAAGCTCCGCTGCTCACGGAATTCAAATATGGCGCCGAGCGGACCTGAGGGCGACGCGTTTATCCAGTAAACACGCGTTATCGTTAACGACCATCGCGAGCGCGTTCGCTCCTACAGACCCAGCCATCGGATCAGGAGGGTGTTCAAGTTGCAAACATCCTCACTTTTTGTGGCTGCCTGACCTCAGGCACCACGCCCCCCAACACCAACCGGGTAATGGTCGCCGCTGCCTGCTGATAATCCGCATCTTCCGGGGTTTCCCGCCCGGTGATGTGCGCCATCTGCCACCCCAGGTTGGTATACGTGCGCGTTGCCGACCAGATGAACAACATCAAATGCTCCGGATCAACCGGTGCCAGCAAACCCCGTTCGATCCAGCTGCGCAAGCATTCGACGTTACGCCGGGCCTCGGCGTACAGCAGGTCGCGGCACTCCACAGGTAGATGTTTAGCCCCCAGCAACAACTCGTCGCTGAACACCTTCGCAATGTGTGGATGCTCGCGCGCGATTCGAATCCGCGCCGCGATGTACGCCGGCAAACCCACCAGCGGGTCGTCGCTTTCACGCAACACCGCGGATGCCGCCAGCAGCGGCTCGACGAACCCCAGCAGCACCTTGGCGTAGAGGTTCTCTTTACTCTGGAAGTAGTAATACAAATTCGCCTTCGGCACCCCGGCTCGCGCCGCGATGTCGCGGGTCTGGGTGGCGTCGAACCCCTTGGCGGCGAATTCGGCGCTGGCGGCCTCCAGAATCAGCTGTTGGTTGTGTTGGCGAATACGGCTCATGGGCATGTCTTGGCGATTTGAGATGCGCAATATACAAAACTATATAGCGGTTGAGCCAGTCATGAAGATGAGCGGTGCAAAGGAAAAATCCGACTCAGGGTGAACTGAAGATTTCAATCAACTCGTTGAGGAACGCACTCACCAAATCCCGCTGCCGCGCCGAATGCCGCACCGCTGCATGAAAACCGACTTCATAGCGCAGCAAATCGGGATTCAAAGGAAGCAATTGCCCGAGCTGTTCATACCGGGCCGCATAGTGCTGCGGAAGAAAACCCAAGTGTTGGCCGGACAGAATCAGCAGGGCGGCACCGTCCATGCTGTCGGTCAGTACGGTCAGGCGTTCGATGGAGGTGGGTGCCGGCATTTCCGGCAGGGGATGGCTGGGCCACACCCAGTCGTAGTGGCTGACATCTTCACGGGTCAGCGCGCCGACTTGCTCGGCCAGCGGGTGCGACGGCGCGCAGTAGGCAATCTGGGTTTCCTGGAACAGCAGGAAGTAGTCGATGTTGGGCAAGCGGTGCCAGAAGTAACCGATCGCCAGGTCGATATGGCTGTTGATGATTTTCTCTTCCAGCAACGACGACGACAGCTCGGTGAAATGAAAGTACAGCCCCTCGTGTTTGGCCCGCAGCCGTGCAATCGCCAAGCCGATTTTCTTGTTCGCCACAGGGTCGATTTGCCCCAGCAGGCCAATGTTGATGTTGCCCGAGACCTTACGGTTGATGTGCTGCACCTCAACCCGAAAGCCCTCAGCCGCCGCGAGCAAACGCCGTGCCGCTTCGACAAACTGGCCGCCCTTGGGCGTCACCGAAAAGCCGCCGCGCCCGCGTTCGCACAGGCGAAACCCGACCCGTGCCTCCAGTGTCGCCAGTTGTGCGCTGATGGTCGGTTGCGTGGTGTTGAGGGCGGTTTGCGCCGCCGAGATCCCGCCGGCCTCGACGACAGTGAGAAATACCCGGATCAAGCGCAGATCCAGTTCCGATACAGTTCCCAGCATGCGGGGCTCCCGATGTTTACTCACATAGACCCGGATCTATGTAAACAGTGTGCCTGCGATATTTTACCGCCCGGACCTTCGCCATACATTGCAGGGAAACCAGGGTCATCGTCAGCTTTTTCTGGAGTTTCACCGGATCTGGACGTCGAACCGGCCGCTGCACCCACAACAAAAACAATCAACTGCATAGGTACCATCGTATGTCAGGGTCCCCACTTTCCGCGCACGCCGCCGAGGCCAGCAGCGGGTTGGCCATCGAAGGCCACTCGATCGATTACATCCCGGAAAACGAGCGTCACGCCAAACTCAGCAGCCAAGGGCCGTTCTGGTTTCTCGGCAACTTCCACTTCTTCACCATCTCCATCGGTTTTGTCGGCCCAAGCCTCGGCTTGTCGGCGCTGTGGACCCTGCTGGCCGGCGCTTTGGGCATCATGTTCGGCACCATTTTCATGGCGTTCCACGGTTCGCAAGGGCCGGAGATGGGCTTGCCGCAGATGATCCAGTCCCGCGCGCAGTTTGGCTATCGCGGCGTCATCCTGGCGTTGATGGCGACGATGTTTGTGTTCGTCGGTTTCAACGTGGTGAACATCTCGTTGATCATGAACGGCCTCGAACATGTGTTCGGCATCAACCCGACGATCGTCGCCGTGGCCGTGGTGTTGGCCGGCGCGCTGTTGTCGATCTACGGCCACGACCTGATGCACAAGGCCTTCAAATGGGCGTTGCTGGCGACATTGCCGTTGTATGCGCTGGTGACCATCGCCCTAATGTTCGGCGCAGGTTCTGAAGGCGTCACCCCGGCGACCGACCTGGGTTTCAACTGGGTCGCCTTCGCCACGCTGTTTGCCATCGGCGCCAGCTACAACATTTCCTATGCGCCTTACGTTTCCGACTATTCGCGTTACCTGCCGAAGAACACCAGCCGCCCGAAACTGATCGCAGCGGTGTTCATCGGTGCCTCGTTGTCGGGCAGCTGGATGATCGGCCTCGGTGCCTGGCTGGCCCAGGAGCTGAAAGCGGCGGATGCGTTGGTGGCGCTGAATCAGGTCGGTTCTTCGATGGTTCCGGGGCTGGGCAATCTGTTGGTGATCGTATCGGTGGCGGGCTTCCTGCCGATCATTGCGCTCAACACTTACAGCGCCATGCTGACATTGCTGACCGGTGTCGACTCGGTCAGGAAAATCACCCCGACCCCCCGTGCACGGGTGCTGTCGATCAGCGTCATCAGCCTGATCCTGCTGACCTGCGTGCTGTCGATCAAAGGTGACGGCATTGCCCTGTTGAACACCTTCCTCGTGCTGCTGTTGTATTTCCTCGTGCCGTGGACGGCGGTCAACCTCGTGGACTACTTCTTCGTGCGCAAGGGCCGCTACGCGATCCCGCACTTCTTCACGCCGAAGGGCATCTACGGTGCCTGGCAATTTCGCGGCATCGTCTCGTACCTGATCGGTTTCGCCGCGATGGTGCCGTTCTTCTACATCTTCGATGCCGCCGCCAACAAAGAGGTGTTCGTCGGTCCACTGGCGCGCATGCTCGAAGGCGTCGATATCGCGTGGCTGGTCGGTCTGGTGGTGTCGGGGCTGACGTACTACATCCTCAGTCGGTCGCTGGACCTCGCTGCCGAACGCCGGGTCATTGATTCGATCACCGAAAAGGACATTGTCGCCATGGCCCATCAATCTGCGGAGACGGTGCATTGAACACTGCAAAAAATACCGTGGTCGCCTGCTGCCAACTGGCACCGAAAATCGGCGACCTCGCTTACAACCGCACCCTCACCGAGCGCGCGATTCGCTCGGCGGCGTTGCAAGGTGCCCACGTCGTGGTGCTGCCGGAACTGGTACAGAGCGGTTATCTGTTCGCCAGCCGCAACGAAGCCTTGGCCTTGGCGGAAACGTGCGATGGTCCGGCTTTGCGCTTGTGGCAGGCGCTAGCCCGGGAACTGAACATCGTCGTGGTTGGCGGGTTTTGCGAGCACCTGGCCGGTGATCAACTGGCCAACAGCGCGGCGCTGATCGATGCCCAGGGCGTGCGTGCGGTGTACCGCAAGGCGCACCTGTGGGACGCCGAAAAGGAAATTTTCAGCGCCGGCAGTGCCGCGCCGCCGGTGATCGAAACGGTGCACGGGCGCATCAGCATGCTGATCTGCTACGACCTGGAGTTCCCCGAGTGGGTGCGCCTGCCGGCGCTGGCCGGTGCCGATTTGCTCTGTGCGCCGGTCAACTGGCCGGATGGCCCGCGACCGCAAACCGAGCGTCCGGCGGAAGTTTTGCGGGTGCAGGCCAACGCTTCGGTGAACCGTATGTTCATCGCCGCCTGCGACCGCTATGGCCATGAGCGCGGGGTAGGGTGGGTGCAAGGTTCGGTGATTGTCGATGCCGACGGCTATCCGTTGGCCGGGCCGGCGGAGCAGGGCGGCGAACAGATTTTACTGGCCACCCTGAACCTCGCCGAGGCGCGCAACAAGCGCATCAGCGAGCGCAACGACCTGCACCGGGATCGACGGCCACGATTGTATGGGATGGACAGTCCGGTCGACTGACGGTCAGCGCCACGCAGAGACAATTGGATGCGCGCTGCTAGTCTTTCCTGTTGATCAACTGTTTGGATCCATATCGAGAGGCGCATATGGACGTAGCCAAAACCAGACAATCCCCCCGACGCGACTTGACCGCAGAACTGGTCGCTCACGTCGAACGGTACGAGCCCGACCCAGGGCCCGAACCGGGCACCACCGAGCACACGCCGGCAGAGGTCGATGCGATGGTCGAAACCCTTCTGCGCGAATACACGCCGCAAGACCTGTGGGTGTTTGCCTATGGCTCGCTGATCTGGAACCCGGAGTTCGAATTCGAGGAGCGTCGCGGTGCCATCGCTTATGGCTGGCATCGCTCCTTCTGCCTGACCCTGACCCGCTGGCGCGGCACCCGCGAGCTACCCGCGCTGATGCTGGCCCTCGACCGTGGCGGCAGTTGCCAGGGCTTGGCCTATCGGCTACCCGCGCAAGACCACTTCAAACAAATCGGGCTGTTGTTGGCCCGGGAAATCGACGCCAACCCGCCGACCAATGTGGCGCGCTGGATAACGGTGAAAACCGAATCCGGGCCACTGCGCGCCTTGGCCTTTGTCGCAACGCGAGACGGCAAGGCTTATGCGGGCAAGCTGCCGATGGACAAGGTCGCCCAGGTCCTGGCCCGTGCGGCGGGGCATTGGGGTTCGGCAGCACAGTACCTGTTTCGCACGGTGACCATGCTCAAGGAACAAGGCATCCGTGACCGCAACATGAACCGCATCGCCAGCCTGGTTGCCGAGGAAATCGAAGCTTCATTATTGCTCGCAGGCAAACCAGACCTGTAGGAGCACGGCTTGCCGGCGATGGCGATCTCACGGACGCCTTCGCCGGCAAGCCTGGCTCCTACAAAGAGCCGCTTCAACCGCTTAGCCTTGTGGACGTCTTAGTGGGCCCTGTGGCATGGTCGAATTAATACGCCATGTAGCAAACAGGATCAGAGTGATGGAGGAGGGTAACAAGGTCGGCATCGATACCTCGATGGCCGCGCTGCAAGCGTTCAACCGCTGTGTGCTGCACCTGGGACGTTTGGCGCGAGAGTGCGGCACCGCTGAATTCATCGCCGATGGTCTGCAGGTTTTCCGCCAACTGGTGCCCTTCGCCTCGGCCTGGTGGGGTGAGATGTCCAACTCGGTCGACAGCGCACCGCCGCAGAGCTGGATGCACGGGCGGATCAATCTGCCCGACTCCTTTGCCGCTCAATGGCATCAATCGGCGGGCATCGACAAGTTCTCCCATGCGACCCTGAGCCATCCCGGCGAGGTCATCCGCGACAGCGGCTTCACCGACCCGAGTGACGCTGTGAACGACTTCGCTCGTCGCCATGATCTCTACCACCCGATGTGCATCACGTTCGAGTTGCCGGAAAGCGGCTTGATGTTTTTCGTCTGTCTCTATCGAGGTGTTGACGCCTCGGGCTTCAACGACAATGAGGCCGCTTTGTTTTCGGCGTTCTGCGATCACCTGTTGCAGCTGTGGCGATTTCAGGTGCAAGACATGATCCGCGTCGACACCGGCAACGGTGCCAGCGATTTCGGCATTGCCCGGCTGGACGGCGATCTGCTCTATGTCGGTGCCGGATTATGCGCGGTCATTCAACGGCAACTGCCCGGCTGGAACGGTTCGACGCTGCCCACCGAAGTCATCGCGCAATTGCCCAAGGCGCCCTGTGTCATGCGCCTGGGACGCGCCGCATTGACCCTCACGCCCAACGCCGAGCACGTTATCCTGTCGCTGGAAACACAGCCGCGCGGTGCGGTGCTGGCTCCACGGGAACGAACGGCCGCGATGCTGTTCGCCGCCGGGCATTCCTACAAGGAAATCGCCAAACTCCTGGCCCTCAGCCCGGCAACGGTGCGCACCTACCTGCGCAACTGTTACCTGCAACTGGGGGTGAAGAGCAAGGTTGAACTCGGTTCCGTGCTGCGTTCGCCGAACACGCTGGCAGAGATCACACGCCGCGATTGAGTGCGGCCAGGCTTACACCCGTTGCGGCGTGCCGATGTTGTCCAGTACTCGGCTCACTGCCAGTTCACCCAGCATGATCACCTGCTGAAGAGCCAGCATGGTGTTGCGGTGCGCGCCGTCAAGCGTGCCGGAAAACTCATTGGCCAACACGCTGGCCGACGCCAGCGATTCACAGGCGTAGGCCAATAAGGTTTCGTTGTTGATGTCCGGTGCGACAACGAAGATAGAGCTGGGCGCGTGGGGGACGTCTGATACGGAGGGTTTCAGGTAATGGTCCAGGGCGCGATTGACCGCATGGTGCAGCTTTTTGGACGGCGTGGAGACGTAAGGGGCAGTGCTTTCGACTTCTGATCCGGCGGGTATGTCGGTGACCTTGCTCATGGTGAATCTCCGTAGGAAGTTTTGAGCTGCCACGCTAACCGTCGCGCTTCCGACGGCCAACCCTAAAATCACGTCGGATGTTTCCTCGTTTTTCAGCAGGTTTTCATCATGTTCAACGGCTGAACCACTGCCGGTTAAACATTCTTCGCCAGTGTATGTTTAGCCGCCGTCGGAATGACCTGATGAACGCTGCAGGACCTTGCGCCGATGGCTGTCTGATTGAATCCTGCCCCCCCACGAATTGTCGGCCCCCTCCTCATTTGTAGAGGTCCATCCGGGCGTCTGGCTCTATAGGGTATGCCCTGCAAATAAAGGGCATGCGCGGCCGTCTGGCCGAGCCCTTCAAAAACTATAAAAACAGAGGTGAGGCCATTGAAATTGTCCAGGCTATTTATCGCCGTTGCCGGTGCAACGGCTGTTTCCTGCGTGGGGCTCGTGGGGTGCCAGACTCAGGCGTCGACTTCGGCCGACATGGTCATGCGTAACGGCTACGTGTACACCGTCGATGGCAAGGACTCGGTGCAGCAGGCGGTTGCGGTCACGGGCGGCAAGATCGTGTATGTCGGCAGCGATGAGGGCGTTGCTTCGTACATCGGCAAGCAGACGCAGCAGATCGACCTGGCGGGGCGCATGCTGATGCCGGGTTTCATCGATGCGCACATGCACCCCGGGGACGGCGGGCGCGCGATGACCTTGTGTGATCTGAAATACCAGACCATGACCCGCAAAGTGTTCCAGGAAACCATTCAGGCCTGTCTCGATGCAGAGAAGGACAAGGGGCCCGACGTCTGGCTCGAAGTCGGCAGCTGGGATCGCATGGGCATGGACGGGCTCGACGGCGATCCCGACAAATCGACCCTCGATGCGCTGAAAACCAAACGTCCGATACAGGTGCGCTCCACCGACTTCCACACCGTGCTGGTCAACTCTCGCGGCCTCGCGGTGGCCGGCATCGACAAGCACACCGCCAACCCCAGCGATGGCAAGTACGCCCGCGACAAGGCGGGTAACCCGACCGGCATTTGCGAGGACGGCGCCGCCGATACCATGGCCGCCGTAGTACCGCCCGCCACCGATGCCGAGAAGCTGATCCAGATCCGCGCCGCGCTCGACGCCATGCGCCAGCAAGGCATCACCAGTTTCTTCGACGCCTTGTCGGGTCCGGAAAATGGCAAGGCCTTCACCACGCTGCAGCAGTCTGGCGAGCTGACCGCCCGGGCCTTGCTGGCGATCAAACTCGACCCGGCTGCCGCCGCTGCGGACCCGGACAAAACCATCGCCGAGGCCAAGGCGTTGGCCAGCCTCTACGATCAGGGTGAAACCAAGGTCGCGCCGGGTGTGAGCATGCGTCACGTCAAATTGTTCATGGATGGCATCATCAACGCGCCGGCCGACACCGGGGCGATGTTGACGCCGTACTTGCACAATGCGGGGACCGAAAAGGCGCCGAAATGGACGCCGGGGAAAAACCGTGGCGAGCTGTATTTCCCGGCGCAAGTGCTTGATCCGCTACTGCTGAAAGCCGTGCAGGCCGGTTTCGATCCGCACCTGCATGCCACCGGCGACCGTGCAGTGCGTGACTCCCTCGACGGCATCGCTTATGTGCGTCAGCAATTGCCCGGCACTCCGTTCCGCCCGACCATCACCCACGCCGAATCGGTGGACCCCGCCGACTACGGGCGCTTCAAGGCGCTGGATGTGACGGCCAACATGTCATTCCAGTGGGCACAGCAGGCGCCGTCCACCGTCGATGGCACCAGTGATCACCTCGGTGCCGAGCGCTTTGGGCGCATGGAGCCGTCGGGCAGCATCGCCCGCGCAGGTGGGCGGATAGCCTATGGCAGTGACTGGCCGGTGGACCCGCTCGATGAACTGCTGGCGTTGAAGATCGGCGTCACCCGCTCGGGTGATCCACAGAACCCGCACAGCTACGGCCCCGACTATGCGGGCAAAGTGAATGCCGACCCGGTGCTGTCCCGCGCCGAAGTCCTGCGCACCATCACCGTCAATGCCGCCGAGCAACTGAAGCTGGAGCAAGTGGTGGGTTCGGTCGAGGTCGGCAAGTTCGCTGATTTGATCGTTCTGGATAAAAATTTCATGCAGGTGCCCGAGGAAGCGCTGGGGCGCAATGAAGTGTTGCTGACGATGGTGGGCGGCAAGGTGGTGTGGGCCAAGGCAGCGTTTGCCGGGCTTGAACCGCGGCCGGCGCAAGTGGCCATAACCAAACAATAAAAACAGCCGTAATCCCCTGTAGGAGCGAGCCTGCTCGCGATGGACGTAACGACAACGCGTGTTTGCTGGATAAACGCGTCGCCCTCAAGTCCATCGCGAGCAAGCTCGCTCCTACAGGGGGTGAGTGATGCCTCTATTTTTGAAGAGAGCCAACCAATGGATAGCCCACAACGAAGTCCCCTAATCGAGACCCGTTCGATCGATTACATCCCCGAGGTCGAACGCCATGGCAGCCTCTACAGCCAGTTCACTCTATGGCTCGGGGCCAACCTGCAGATCACCGCGATCGTCACCGGAGCATTGGCCGTGGTGTTGGGCGGCGATGTGTTCTGGTCACTGATCGGCTTGCTGATCGGCCAGCTGCTGGGCGGTGCCGTGGTGGCGCTGCACGCGGCGCAAGGGCCGAAGCTGGGGCTGCCGCAGATGATCTCCAGCCGCGTGCAGTTCGGGGTCTACGGCGCGGCGATCCCGATTGTGCTGGTGTGCCTGATGTACCTCGGTTTCAGCGCCACCGGCGCTGTGCTGTCGGGGCAGGCGATTGCTCAGTTGATCAGCGTCAGCGACAGCGCCGGCATTCTGATTTTCGCCGCGTGCATCGCATTGTTGACGATGTTCGGTTATCGGGTGATTCATCTGGTCGGGCGGGTGGCCAGCGTGCTCGGCGTCATCGCGTTCGTCTATCTGTTCACCCGGTTGATGACCCTCAACGACATCGGTCTGTTGCTGGAAAACCGCCATTTCGGCTGGAGCACCTTCCTGCTGGCGGTGTCACTTTCCGCCTCCTGGCAGATCGCCTTCGGCCCGTATGTGGCGGATTACTCGCGTTATCTGCCGAGCAAGACCTCATCGTGGAAAACCTTTACCGCCGTCGGCCTCGGCACGGTGCTCGGTGCCCAGGCGTCGATGGTGCTGGGTGTGTTTGCAGCGGCGCTGGCAGGCGCCAATTTTCGTGGTCATGAAGTGGCGACGATTGTCGGTCTGGGCAGTACCGGGGTAATCGCCTCGTTGCTGTACCTGAGCGTGGTGTTCGGCAAGGTCACGGTGTCGACCCTCAACGCTTATGGCAGCTTCATGTGCGTGGCGACCATCATCAGCGGCTTTCGTCGCCGTCTGGAAATCACCGCCCGCCAGCGCATGTTGTTTGTGCTGCTGATTATCGCGGCGTCGACCACGCTGGCGCTGGTGGGGCAGTACTCGTTCTTGAACAGCTTCAAGTACTTCATCCTGTTCCTGCTGACGTTCTTCACGCCATGGAGCGCGATCAACCTGGTCGATTACTACTTCATCAACAAGGAGCGTTATGACATCCCGGCCTTGTCTGACCCGGCGGGTCGCTACGGTCGCTGGAACCTGCGCGGAATCGGCGTTTACGTCATTGGCGTGCTGATCCAGTTGCCTTTCGTCGACACCCATTTTTATTCCGGACCGATGGTCGCGCAGCTCGGCGGCGTCGACATTTCCTGGATCGTAGGGCTGTTGGTACCGGGGATTCTGTATTTCCTGCTGGCCAGGACGTCGGTTTTGGAGGTGCCGATTGATCAAAGTTCGCAGGCGTGAATAGGATTCAACCGCAGTAACGTCTACACTCGGTAACTCGTCAGACCCCCTGTAGGAGCGAGCTTGCTCGCGAAAAACTCAAAGGCGCCGCTGGGCATCTGGTTTTACGCGTAATCGCTAACGACCATCGCGAGCAAGCTCGCTCCTACAGTTACCAGGCACGTAGTTATGGATGTTCTCGCACTTCTCTACCATGACCTGTTCAGGTGGGTGATCGCGCCTGTCAGCGAGCAATTCGTTGGCCTGTTCGACCTCAATGGCCGTCTCTGTTTCGCCTTCCTCTTTACCTCCTATTCCGTCGCGTATTGCCTGTTCCGCTGGCGCAAATCCCGTGGGCTGACCGATGCGCCAACGTTCTGGCAGTTCATCGGCGGCAACCGCGTCTATTTTCATCCCTCGGCGTTGCTGGATTACCGCTACTACTTCGTCCGGGCGATTCTGCGCGTGGTGCTGGTGGTGCCGGTCGTTGGGCTGGTTGACCCGTACGTTCTGCGCTCCGGCGACTACGTGAGTTTTTTCACTCATCTCTGGGGCGCGCGGGTGCAAGTGCAGGAACACCTGGCGTTGTCGTTGCTCTACGGGCTGGGTGTGTTTGTGTTGCAAGACTTCATCCATTACTGGGCCCATCGCGCCTACCATTCCCGCTTTCTGTGGGAATTCCACAAGGTCCATCATTCGGCGCCGGTGCTGGTGCCAGTAACCGCGAGCCGGCTGCACTTTATCGAGAAGATCGTCGAGCGGCTGATCGACATCGTGTGCGTCGGTGCCTTCGCCGGCATCTTCTGGTACGCCTGTGGCGGGGAGATCAGCCGCTATACGCTGTTCGGCGTGGCCTACATGGTGTTCATCCTCAATGCCCTGGCATCCAACCTGCGGCACAGCCATGTCTGGCTGTCATTTGGACCTGTGGTCGAGCATGTGATCAACAGCCCGGCCCAGCATCAGATTCACCACAGCGACGCACCCCGGCATCATGACAAGAACTTTGGGGTGAACCTGTCGCTCTGGGACTGGATGTTCGGCACGCTCTACGTCACCCAAGCCAGACCCGAGGCCATTCGTTTTGGCACTGGGGAAGCGGACGATGAGCGTTACCTGACGTTGTATAGCCTGATCGTTACGCCGTTTGTGGAAACGGCTCGCAAGATCCGCGAGGCGAAACGCCTGAAAAGCGTGACATTGAACCTGTGGCGAGGGAGCTTGCTCCCGCTGGGGCGCGAAGCGGCCCCTCAAAACAGGACTGCTGCGCAGCCCGGCGGGAGCAAGCTCCCTCGCCACAGGTAGGTCAACGTTCCGGAAGGTGCCAGCGCTCGCGCAACTGTTGGTATTGCGCCTCGGGCAGTTGCACCAGCAGCGGGGACTGGCGCGGGTCGAGCCAGCTGAACAAACGAGCGATATCCGCCGGCGTCATGGCGGTGCAGCCACGGGTCGGTGCTGCCGGGCCGCGCCAGATGTGGAAGAAGATGCAGGAGCCAGCGGCGGGGGATGCCGGTGTGTTGTGTTCGATGAAAATCCCTTGTCGGTACAGGTCATCCGTACGATGCATGTGTTCGGCGCTGGTCCAGTCGTTGGTCAGCGTCGAATTGTCGACCAGTTGGTTGTAGCGTTTCGAGTCGCTGTCATCCACGCATTCGATGGTCGAAGCCAGCGCGAGGTAGGGCAGGCGTGTTTGAGCTGAAGTGTCGTAGCCAAACGCGGTGCCGAGTTTGAAAACACCGGCCGGAGCTTTGCCATCGCCTTCCTGTTTAATCGGGCCTTCAAGTTGACCTGCGTCGAGCAGTCCCTTGCCCCAGCCCATGCCGTGTTTGCCCAGCACAACCGCAAACGGCGCTTCGAATTTTTCGAAGTGGCTGCCATTGCGTTCATAGCGCTGGGCTGTGCCCTGGATGTCATCCCAGTTTTTGCTGGTGACGACGATCAACTGGTCACTGTCGTCGAGTCCCTGCGCCATCGCCGCACAGGGCAACAGCAGGGCCAGCAGCGAGCATATTTTGAGAAGTGGGCTCATGGCACCAGCGGCGTGATGGGGAAATTCATGACGTTCTTCAATGCTGGATCGCGGGTGTAGGTGAAGTGCCACCACTCGGCCGAGTAACCGCTGAATCCCTCTTTCTCCATGGCACTGTTGAGCCGCTGGCGATTAGCTTTGGCCGCCACGCTGATGTGCGTGGAGTCGGTATGCGCGCGCTCATCGAAGCAATCAAAACCGGTGCCCATATCGACCGCGCCGTCGTGCCAGCGCTGGCCGTAGGGCGCCGTGCAATCAACGGCTGTGACGCTGGGCGTCCAGGTGTCGGCGGGCAGGGCACCCGGGCCGGTCATGGTCAGGTCGACGGTCCCGCCCTTGGAGTGATTGGACACCCGGGCCACGTAGCCCAAGCGCCAAAAGTCCTGTTTGTCGACCCGCGGATAGAACTCGGTTTTGCGCGGGTCGCCCGGTTCTGTGGCGAAGCGCCCCATGTCAGCGACTGCCCGAGTGGGGCGATAGCAATCGAACACCTTCAAACCGTAGCCTTGGGACTGCAATGCTGTTTGTACCCGGGCCAGCGCCTTGGCGGCGTCCAGGGACAGCAGGCATTCCGGCGCTTGATAACCATCGAGCGGGTGCCCGGTGAAGTTATGGGCGCTGGCGTAGCGGATGTCCTGCTGGATGGCCGGATCAATCGTGCGCAAATACACCATGTGTTCGGGCCTTGATTCATCCGCCATGCACGGCAGGGCAAGGCTCAGGCAGAGCATCAACAGCGGACGTTCGCGAACGGCAACAGACATCGAGACAGGCCTCCAGGCATGAGCAGTCACTTCATGATGGCTTGAAACCCTTTGCACCTCCATGAAGTTGTTGATCGGCATGATAGGACGAGCGCACCAGCGGCCCGGACGCGACGTTTTTGAAGCCCATCCTCGCGCCTTCGTCGGCGAACCAGGCGAAGGTGTCCGGGTGCACAAAACGCTGCACCGGCAAATGGCTGCGCGACGGTTGCAGGTACTGGCCGAGGGTGAGCATGTCGATATCGTGCTCGCGCATGCGCTGCATGACCTCGATGACTTCCTCGTCAGTCTCGCCCAGCCCCAGCATCAGGCCGGACTTGGTCGGCACCTGCGGCACCCGGTGCTTGAAGTTCTGCAGCAGGTCCAGCGACCACTCGAAATCCGAGCCCGGCCGCGCGGCTTTGTACAGGCGCGGCACGGTTTCCAGGTTGTGGTTGAACACGTCCGGCGGCTCGCTGGCGGTGATCGCGAGGGCGACGTCCATTCGCCCGCGATAGTCCGGCACTAACGTTTCCAGCTGAATGCCCGGCGACAATTTGCGGATTTCGCGCAGGCAATCGACGAAATGCTGGGCACCGCCATCGCGCAAGTCGTCTCGGTCCACCGAGGTGATCACCACGTACTTCAGGCGCAGTTCAGCGATCGCCACGGCCAGGTTGGTCGGTTCGTCGACGTCCAGCGGTTTCGGGCGACCGTGGCCGACATCGCAGAACGGGCAGCGACGGGTGCAAATGTCGCCCATGATCATGAAGGTCGCTGTGCCCCCGGAAAAACACTCGCCGAGGTTCGGGCACGAGGCTTCTTCGCAGACACTGTGCAGCTTGTGTTTGCGCAGCAGTTGCTTGATGCGGTCGACCTCGGGGGAGATCGGCATGCGCACGCGAATCCAGTCGGGTTTGCGTGGGAACTCATCGGTCGGGATGATTTTCACCGGAATCCGCGCGACTTTTTCCGCGCCGCGCAGTTTGGTGCCGATTTCTACTTTTACCGGGATTTTTTCGATTGATTGCATGTGCTTTTCCTTGTGCGCGAGCGGGAGAGATGAGTCCAGCATCGGACCCCGTAGGAGCGAGCCTGCTCGCGATAGCGATAGATCATTCAACATTGATGTTGACTGATACTCCGCCATCGCGAGCAGGCTCGCTCCTACAGGGATTGTGCTGTGCAATCAGTCGCGGTAAACCGGGAAATCACTGCACATCGCCGCCGCCTGCCGCGCGACTTGTGCCTCGACATCGGCATCGCCGAGGTGGTCGAGGATGTCGCAGATCCAGCCGGCCAACTCGATGCTCTGGGCTTCCTTGAAACCACGGCTGGTGATCGCCGGCGTGCCGATGCGCAGGCCAGACGTCACGAACGGCGATTGCGGATCGTCGGGCACGGCGTTCTTGTTCACGGTGATGCCGGCACGGCCCAGCGCGGCGTCGGCGTCCTTGCCGGTCAGGCCCTGGCGAATCAGGCTGACCAGGAACAGATGGTTGTCGGTTCCGCCTGACACCACGTCATAACCACGCTCGATAAACACTGTTGCCATCGCCTGGGCGTTGCGGATCACTTGTGCCTGATAGGTCTTGAACGCCGGCTCCAACGCTTCCTTGAAGCACACAGCCTTGGCAGCGATCACATGCATCAGCGGGCCGCCCTGACCACCGGGGAACACCGCAGCGTTGAGCTTTTTCTCCAGTTCTGCATTGGCCTTGGCCAGGATCAAACCACCGCGTGGCCCGCGCAGGGTCTTGTGAGTCGTGGTGGTAACCACGTCGGCATAGGGCAGCGGATTCGGGTACAGCCCGGTCGCCACCAGCCCGGCGACGTGGGCCATGTCGACGAAAAAGTACGCGCCGACCTTGTCCGCGATCTGGCGGAAGCGCGGGAAGTCCAGAGTCTTCGAATAGGCCGAGAACCCGGCGATGATCATTTTCGGCTGGTGCTCCACCGCCAGACGTTCGACCTCGTCGTAGTCGATCAACCCGGTGGCGGTGTCGATGCCGTACTGCACGGCGTTGTAGAGCTTGCCGGAAAAACTCACCTTGGCACCGTGAGTCAGATGCCCGCCGTGGGCCAGGCTCATGCCCAGCACGGTGTCGCCGGCCTGCAACAACGCCAGATAAACCGCAGCGTTGGCTTGGCTGCCGGAGTGTGGCTGGACGTTGGCGTAATCGGCGCCGAACAATTGCCTGGCGCGGTCGATAGCCAGTTGTTCGACCACATCCACGTGTTCGCAGCCGCCGTAGTAGCGCTTGCCCGGATAGCCTTCGGCGTACTTGTTGGTCAGGCCGCTGCCTTGCGCTTCCATCACCCGTTGGCTGGTGTAGTTTTCCGAGGCGATCAATTCGATGTGGTGTTCCTGACGTGCGTCTTCGGCCTTCATCGCCGCCAGCAGTTCGTCGTCGTAGCCTTTGATTTGGTCGTGTTTGGTGAACATGTTGAATTCCTCTCGTTGTTCTTGAATGAGGTTCACCTGTAGGAGCTGTCGAGTGAAACGAGGCTGCGAGCTTTTGATTTTTAAATGCCAAGATCAAAAGATCGCAGCCTGCGGCAGCTCCTACAGGGTTATGCGTCCTGGTAATCGGCGATTGATGGGCAGGCGCAGATCAAGTTGCGGTCACCAAAGACGTTGTCGACCCGGCCCACGGGCGGCCAGTATTTGGCGTCGAACAAGGTCTCCATTGGGTACACCGCCTGCTCGCGGCTGTACGGATGGCTCCACTCACCGACCAGTTCCGCCGCGGTGTGCGGGGCGTTTTTCAGTGGGTTGTCGTCCTTGTCCAGGGTGCCGTTTTCCACCGCGCGGATTTCTTCGCGGATGCGGATCATGGCGTCGCAGAAGCGGTCCAGTTCTTCCTTGGATTCGCTTTCGGTCGGCTCGATCATCAGCGTGCCGGCCACCGGGAACGACATGGTCGGGGCGTGGAAGCCGAAGTCGATCAGGCGCTTGGCGACGTCATCGACGCTGATGCCGCTGCTGTCTTTCAACGGGCGCAGGTCGAGGATGCATTCGTGSGCGACCAGGCCGTTGCTGCCGGTGTAGAGCACCGGGTAGTGYTCTTCGAGGCGGCGGGAAATGTAGTTGGCGTTGAGAATCGCCAGCTGCGAAGCGCGCTTCARACCSGCGCCGCCCATCATCCGRATGTACATCCAGGTGATCGGCAAAATGCTCGCGCTGCCGAACGGTGCGGCACACACCGCGCCTTCCTTGCGGTCCATGTGGGCATGGCCCGGCAGGAACGGCGTCAGGTGCGATTTCACGCCAATCGGGCCGACRCCCGGRCCGCCACCGCCGTGCGGGATGCAGAAGGTTTTGTGCAGGTTCAGGTGSSWCACGTCGCCGCCGAACTTGCCCGGCGCGCAGAGGCCGACCATCGCGTTCATGTTGGCGCCGTCGATGTACACCTGGCCGCCGTGGTCGTGAATGATGCCGCAGATTTCGCGGATGCCTTCTTCGAACACGCCGTGGGTCGACGGGTAGGTGATCATCAGCGCSGCGAGGTGTTCGCGGTGCTCGATGGCTTTGGCGCGCAGGTCTTCGATGTCGACGTTGCCGCGGGCATCGCAMGCGGTSACGACCACACGCATGCCGGCCATGTTGGCGGTGGCCGGGTTGGTGCCGTGGGCCGACGAYGGGATCAGGCAGATGTCGCGACGGTCGTCGCCACGGCTCTGGTGATAGGCGCGGATCGCCAGCAGACCGGCGTACTCACCTTGCGAACCGGCGTTCGGTTGCAGCGAAATCGAATCGTAACCGGTGGCGGCGCAGAGCATCGCTTCCAGTTCRTCGGTCAGTTGCTGGTAACCGGCGCTTTGCGCGGCCGGGGCGAACGGGTGCAGGGCGCCGAATTCGGCCCAGGTCACCGGGATCATTTCGCTGGCGGCGTTGAGTTTCATGGTGCACGAACCCAGCGGGATCATGGTGCGGTCCAGCGCCAGGTCCTTGTCGGCGAGCTTGCGCAGGTAGCGCATCAGCTCGGTTTCCGAGTGGTAGCGGTTGAATACYGGRTGGCTGAGGATTGGYGAYTGRCGCACCAGGGCGGACGGAATCGTAGCGGTCACCGAAGCGGCGAGGGCGGCGAAATCCGGTAGGTTTTTTCCGTCAGCAAAGATGCCCCACAGGGTTTCGACGTCGGCCTGGGTGCTGGTTTCGTCGAGGGACAGGCCCAGACGCTCAGCGTCAACCACGCGCAGGTTGATCTGCTGTGCACGTGCTTGATCGTGCAGCGCGGCGGTATTGGCGCCGGTGTTCAGTGTCACGGTGTCGAAGAAATTGGCTTGTTCAACTTGCAGGCCGAGCGCACTCAAACCCTKGGCCAGAATCGCCGTCAGGTGATGCACGCGGTTGGCAATCTGSGTCAGGCCTTTCGGGCCGTGGTACACGGCGTACATGCTGGCGATGTTGGCCARYARSACYTGYGCGGTGCAGATGTTSSWSGTGGCCTTCTCGCGRCGGATGTGTTGCTCGCGGGTCTGCATCGCCAGGCGCAGGGCCGGCTTGCCGAAGCGGTCGACGGAAACACCGACCAGACGSCCYGGCATGTCGCGTTTGAACGCATCTTTCGTCGAGAARTACGCCGCGTGCGGACCACCGAAACCCAGCGGCACGCCGAARCGTTGSGCGCTGCCGATGGCCACGTCGGCGCCGAACTCGCCCGGCGGGGTCAGCAGGGTCAGGGCCAGCAGGTCRGCGGCGACGGCGACCAAGGCGTTGGCAGCGTGGAAGCGCTCGGTCAGTTCGCGGTAATCAAACACATCACCGTTGCTCGCCGGGTATTGCAGCAGGGCACCGAARAACGGCGTCACGTCGSTCAGTTCAYGCTCGTCGCCSACCACCACGTCAATGCCCAGCGGCTCGGCACGGGTGCGCAACACGTCGAGGGTCTGYGGGTGGCAATGCACGGAAGCGAAGAAGGCGTGGCTGCCTTTGTTCTTGCTCAGGCGCTTGCAGAAGGTCATGGCTTCGGCGGCGGCGGTGGCTTCATCCAGCAGCGAGGCGTTGGCGATCGGCAGACCGGTGAGGTCGCTGATCAGGGTCTGGAAGTTCAGCAGCGCTTCGAGACGACCCTGGGAAATTTCCGGTTGATACGGCGTGTAGGCGGTGTACCAGGCCGGGTTTTCCAGCAGGTTGCGCAGGATCGGCGACGGCGTGTGGGTGCCGTAGTAACCCTGGCCGATGAAGGTCTTGAACAGCTGGTTTTTTCCGGCGATGGATTTGATCAGGGCCAGGGCATCGGCTTCGCTCAGGCCATCTTCCAGGCCGAGCACGCTGGTGCCCTTGATGCTGTCCGGAATCACGCTGGCGCTCAGGGCTTCCAGCGAATCGAAGCCGAGGCTGTTGAGCATCGCTTGCTCGTCACCGGCGCGTGGGCCGATGTGGCGGGCGATGAATTCGTTGGCGGTCGTCAGATTGATTTGAGTCATGTCAGCGCTCCTCAGGCTTCGGCGTTGGCTTTGATCAGACGGTCGTAGGCGTCCTGATCCAGCAGTTGGCCGACAGCGGCGGCATCGGTTGGCTGAAAGCGGAAGAACCAGCCTTCGCCCAGCGGATCTTCGTTGACCAGCTCCGGGGCGCTGTCCAGCGCCGGGTTCACTTCCAGCACTTCACCGTCCAGAGGCATGTACACACCGCTGGCGGCTTTTACCGATTCCACGGTGGCCGCTTCAGCGCCTTTGTCGTAGGACTGCAGCTCAGGCAGTTGTACGAAAACCACGTCGCCCAATGCGTTCTGCGCGAAAGCGGTGATGCCGACAGTGACAGTGCCGTCAGCTTCGGTGCGCAGCCATTCGTGATCTTCAGTAAAACGCAACTCGCTCATGGAAACTCCTAAGGGGGCCAGACTCGTCTGGTGGACGCAATTGAATGCTAGGGCAATGCCCTGGATATGGAGAACTACAAAGCAAGAACGCGGCCAATGTTATTTTATTGTTATTTATCAATAAGTTAGTTTGTTTTGAGGAACGTTGAAATGTACTCGCTGTAGCGAAATCGCTACGGCATATGTCGAGGATAAAAGCCGAGGTGGATCAAAGCCTTGCACAGCCGTGACTGTAGGGGGTTGTAGCGATATCGTTCCGCTGTAGCGCTTTCAGTACAGGTGGAGGTCGTTTTTGGATGCACGCAACGCCCTGTAGAAGCTGCCGCAGGCTGCGATCTTTGATCTTGGCGATATAAAGCCGCCGAAGGGCAAGATCAAAAGATCGCAGCCTGCGGCAGCTCCTACAGGGGCTTGTTGGGAATGCCGTACTTGCGCAACCGGTGGGCGATGGCGGTGTGGGAGGTTTGCAGGCGGCTGGCCAGTTGGCGGGTCGAGGGGTAGCTGACGTAGAGTTTTTCCAGCAGGGTTTTCTCGAACGCTTCCATCGCTTGTTCCAGGCTGTCGACGTCGTGATCGCTTTGCCTTGCCACGGAGGTGCCGGCGATGTCGAGATCGCCGATGTCCACCAGGCTGCTTTCGCAAATGGCCGCGGCGCGGAAGATCACGTTTTGCAGCTGGCGCACATTGCCCGGCCATCGGTTGCCCAGCAGGGCCGGATAGGTGCCCGGCGCTAGCCGGCAGGCCGGACGCTGGATCTGCGCGCAGGCCTGCTGCATGAAATAGCGGGCCAGCAACAGAATGTCCTGACCGCGTTCGCGCAACGGCGGCACTTCGACGTTGAGGACGTTGAGTCGATAGAACAGGTCTTCTCGGAACAATCCTTCGCTGACCATTTTTTCCAGGTCGCGGTGGGTGGCGCTAAGGATGCGTACGTTGACCTTCACCTCGCGGTCACCGCCGACTCGACGGAAACTGCCGTCGTTGAGAAAACGCAGCAACTTGGCCTGCAAGTACGGCGACATCTCGCCGATTTCATCGAGAAACACCGTGCCCTGGTTCGCCAGTTCCATCAGCCCCGGTTTGCCGCCGCGTTGAGCGCCGGTGAAGGCCCCGGGGGCGTAGCCAAACAGTTCGCTTTCGGCGAGGTTCTCCGGCAATGCCGCGCAGTTCAATGCCAGAAACGGTGAATTGTGCCGCGCACTGATGGCGTGGCAAGCCCGGGCCACCAGCTCCTTTCCGGTGCCGGTTTCGCCCTGGATCAGCAGCGGCGCATCAAGGGCCGCTACGCGCTGGGCGCGGACCTTGAGTGTACGAATCACTGGCGACTCGCCGAGCAATGCGTCGAAACCTTCGGCATGGTCGTGGTGCAGCGCCGACAGGCGTTCGCCGATGCGGTTCGGTTGATACAACGTCAGCAGGGCGCCGGCATCGGTGATCGGCGTCGCGTCCAGCAGCAACGTCTGACCGTTGACGGTGATTTCCCGCAGCGGCAAGCGAAAGCCGTGTTCGAGCAAGGCGTCGAGCAGGGCCGGGTCGGCGAACAGGTCGGCGACGCTCTCGCCGGCCGGTTCACGACCGTATAGGGCGATCAACGCCGGGTTGGCCAACAGCACCTTGCCGTCACTGTCCAGCGCCAGTACCGGGTCGGTCATGGCCGCGAGCAATGCATCAAGTTGCAAGTGCCGACGCTGGCCAGGAAGAATGTCGACCACTGTCACCGCCTGCACACCACGCACGCTGAACAGCGCATCACGCAGCTCTTCGAGGACTTCCGGGCTCAAGGTCGGGGCGTCGATGTAGACGTTGGGTGGAACCATTTCCACGGCATCCAGGTTGAGATTACGTCCACCGAGCAGGGCCAGGACTTCCTGGGTAATGCCGACGCGGTCGATGAAGCTGACGTGGATACGCATGGGGCGATTTCGGGTTCTGGAGTGCGGAGGGTGGCAAGTATGCCTTGGGGCGGGCGATTGGTGAAATTCTGCGCGGGATTTGCGGGTAAAGATGGATCCTGTAGGAGCGAGCCTGCTCGCGAAAACGGTGTGTCAGACAGCATCCATGTTGAATGTCACGCCGCCTTCGCGAGCAGGCTCACTCCTACAGGTTAAGCATTCACAGCGTTATCGGATAAACCTTACGTTGTCGCTTTAAGATTGCACCGGGAATGAGAGGTAAGAGTGCCTATGAGGTTGCTGCTGAAGTTTCAACCCCCCTACGACTGGCCGGCGATGCTCGCTTTCTTGTCGGCGCGGGCAATTGTCGGCATGGAAGCGGTGGCCGACGGCGTGTACTCGCGCAGCATCGGTTTGCACGGTGTTCACGGCACTCTGTCGATCAAGCCTGCGACAGCGGATTCACTGGAATTGGCCCTGGATTATCCCGACCCGACAGCGGTGCCCGAGATCGTCGCGCGATTGCGGCGGATGTTCGATCTGGACGCAGATCTGGCCACGATTCATCGGCATCTGGCGGCTGACCCGTCGCTGGCGCGATTGATTGCCGAGCGTCCGGGGCTGCGCGTTCCTGGCGCATGGGATGGGTTGGAGTTGGCGATACGTGCAGTATTGGGCCAACAAATTACGGTGGGTGCGGCGATCAAGCTGGCGGGCAAACTGGTCGCACAATATGGCGCGCCGTTAGCCTCGCCACGGATTGGGCTGACCCACGTTTTCCCTGAGGCTTCTGTGTTGGCGGTGGCGGAGCTTGCAACGTTGGGGATGCCGAAGAGCCGGGGCCGGACGCTGTCGGGGGTGGCTCAGGCGTCGCTCGATGATTCGCTATTGTTTGAGCCCGACCGGGAGGGTGGCGTGGTGCGGTTGCTGGCGTTGCATGGGGTCGGCGACTGGACGGCGCAATACATTGCTTTACGGCAGTTGCGGGAAATGGATGGGTTTCCGTCAGGGGATGTGGGGTTGATCAATGCGTTAGCGGCGCTTGAGGGTGAAAGATTAACGGCGAGGCAATTGTTGATGCGGGCCGAAGAATGGCGACCTTATCGAGGGTATGCGGCGCAGTTGCTTTGGACTTCGTTGAGTCGGTCGGACTGAGTTTGATCCGGTTTTTGTGTCGTCTGTTCGGGCATCATCGCGAGCAGGCTCGCTCCTACAAGTACGGTGTGGAACTTGTGGGGCGAGTCTGCTCTGGAAAGCTTCCTGACAGTCAACACCACCGTGCGCGATGGGAGCCCAATTCAGAAGCTGGAATCGCCCACTGCAACGGCGTGCCGGTGATCTTCAGCGGAACGTGCAACCGATGGGCCGGGCCCCAGGGCGTTTGCTCTACCAGCATGCCTTGATCGCTTTCATCTTCGGCCCGCAACGCCTCTTCGGTGCCACGTCCATTTTCGATCAGCAATTTCGCGGTGCGCGCCAATGACAGTCGCGCCGATCCTCCTTGTCCGTTGCTCAAACGATCGGCCAACAACTTGATCGCACTGGCGGCCATCAAATACCCGGTGGCGTGATCGAGAGCCTGTAGCGGCAACGGAGTCGGTTTGTCTGTGTGCCGCCAGTGCATCCCGGCTTCGGCGATTCCGCTGCTCATTTGCACCAGGCTGTCGAAGCCGCGACGGTTCTGCCACGGGCCGCTACAGCCGTAGGCGTTCAGGCAAACATCAATCAGGCCGGGGGCCAGTTTCTGTCGTTCGGCCACGCCGTAGCCCAAGCGTTGCAGTGCATCGGCGCGGTAGCCGTGCAACACGATGTCTGCGTCTTTGAGCAGGCTTTCAAATACGTTGCGATCGGCGTTGTCATGCAAATCCAGACGCGCGCAGCGTTTGCCCAGGGTCATTTCCGGCACCACGCCTGGCTCGTTCCAGGTCGGTGGGTCGATGCGTAAAACATCAGCGCCGAGGCCCGCGAGAAAACGGCTGGCGACGGGACCTGCGAGCACACGCGTCAAGTCCAGCACCTTGATACCGGCCAAGGGTTGCGCCACCGAACCCTGCCAGGCTTTGGTGTTCTGGCTGCTGTGGCTGGCGAAATGAATCAGCGGCTCAGCGTTCACCGTGAGGCCTTGGGGATGCTTTTGCCATTGTTGCCAACTGCGCATTTCAGCAGCGCATCCTCCGGCATCGACCACGGCTTGCTCCAGATCATGCTTGTTCCAATGCGCCACGTTGCGCGCCATTGCAGCGCGGTCCACACAAGCGCCGAGCACTTTCTCGGCGGCAGCGCGGTGATGGGGGGCATTGGTGTGCAGGCGAATCCAGCCATCTTTCGCGGCGTAGTCACCAGCAATCGGGTCCCACAGCGGCGGAACGCTCCAGCCCACCGGGCGGATCGAGGAGGAGAACCAGAACGAGGCTAATCGGCGATCGACTTCAAGGTAAGGCAAGCGGCCGGTTTGCTGATGCAGCAGCGCACTCATGGCTTGGCCGGCCGCGGCGATGCTGGCGCAGGCCAGATCCGTCACGGCAAACGCCGAGGGCAGGGTGCCGCTACCCGTGAACGGAATCGGGGTATGAGGCAAGCCGAGTGCGGCTTGAATGGACGTGAGTAAATCAGTCATCGAAGGCCCTCCGGAACGAGAGGGCAGCATAGAGCAAAAGATCAAAAGATCGCAGCCTGCGGCAGCTCCTACAAAAATCTGTGTAGGAGCCTGCCGCAGGCTGCGATCTTTTAAGGGTTACACCCGGAACTGATCCATCAGTTTCATCTGGTGGGTGGTCAGGTTGTTCAATTGGCTGCTGATCTGCGCCGATTCTGTGGCCTGCCCGGTCAAGGTCTCCGTGACGGTACGGATTGCCGAGACGTTGCGATTGACCTCTTCGGCCACGGCGCTTTGCTGTTCGGCGGCGCTGGCGATCTGCAGGTTCATGTCGCTGATGACGGTGACTGCGTCGCTGATCTTGCTCAGTGCCTGGACCGCTTGCTGAATCTGCCCGGCGTTGCTGTGGGCCTGGGTCTGGCTCGAATGCATGGTGGCGACCACGCCGCGAGTGCCGCTCTGGATGCGTTCGATCACCAGGCGAATTTCTTCCACCGAATCCTGGGTGCGTTTGGCCAGGTTGCGTACTTCGTCAGCGACCACTGCGAAACCGCGACCGCTTTCGCCAGCACGGGCCGCTTCAATCGCTGCGTTGAGTGCCAGCAGGTTGGTTTGTTCAGCGATGCTGCGGATCACTTCCAGCACTGAGCCGATCTGCTCGCTGTTCACCGCCAGCGCTTCTACTTCAGTTACAGCCTTGCTGACTTCGTCGGCCAGTTGATTGATGTCGCGGGTGCTGCGCTCGATGATCTGCATGCCGTCGCGGGCCGATTGATCGGCGCCCTTGGCCGCATTCGCCGCGTTCGACGCGCTGTTGGCGACGTCGTGGGCGGTGGCGCTCATTTCGTTGGACGCGGTGGCGACCTGGTCGATTTCGCGGAACTGCACCTGCATGCCTTCGCTGGTCTGGCGGGCGATTTCCGAAGACTGGTCGGCAGTGCCGCGGGCGTCGGTGATGCTTTGCTTGATCTGCGCGATGGTCGGTTGCAGCTTGTCGAGGAAACGGTTGAACCAGCTGACCAGTTCGCCCAGTTCATCTTTCTTGCTGTAGTGCAGGCGTTGGGTCAGGTCGCCATCGCCGCTGGCAATCGCCTTGAGCATTTCGGCCACACTGTTGATTGGCTTGGTGACGCCCGAGGCGGTGAGCCAGATCAGCAGCAAGCCAATCAGGCCGGCAATGATCGCTACGCCAACTGCCTGGATGGTGCCGGTTTGCTGAGCGTCGTCGAGCACAGCTTGCAGTTTCACCGAGTCGGCCAGCAGCACTTGTTTCGGCAGGTCGATCACCACACCCCAAGGTTTGGCGTCGGCAATCGGGCTGACCGGGTAAACGGCGCGAATCAGATCGCCTTGCTGAAGAATCTTCGGTGCGCCGGCGCTGAGCAATTGCAGGATGTCCTTGCCGTCTGCGCCGAGGGTATCGCCGATGCTTTTACCCACTTTAGTGGCGTCGATGCTGTAGGCAGCCATCACACCAGTGCCGGAGACGATCAGCATGTGGCCGGCGCTGTTGAACAGATCGCGCTGGGAATCAACCGAAGCGGCTTGCAAAGCGTCGAGGGCGATGTCGACGCCGACCACGCCGATGGACTTGCCATCCACCAGCAGCGGTACGGAAATGGTGGTCATCAACACTTCTTTGCCGCCAACCGTATCGGCATACGGGTCGAGCAGGCAGGTGCGCTTGCTGTCCCGAGGGCAGGTGTACCAGACGTTATACGGCGTGCCGCTGAGGTTCAGGGTGGTTTTGGTCATGTCGTCTTCGACCATGATCGTGTTCAGCGCTTCGCCGCCGGCACGGCTCCAGTACGTGGCAAAACGACCCGCCTCGTTGGACTGGCGGGGCGCATCATTGACGAACTCGCTGTCCTTGCCGTCCAGGCCATTAGGTTCGAATGCCAGCCAGATCCCCAGCACCTTGCTGTTGCGCTCGAACGCGGTTTTCAGGCTCTGATTCAACTCCTCACGCAGTGCGCCAGGCTCGAGAGAGCGTTTGGCCGCCATGTTGCGCATGTCCTTGATCTGATCCGCCAGCGCGGTCACCACCGTCAGGGTTTCACCAAATGTTTTCTGCACCCGCACCGCCTGCTCGGCGGCCTTGGCCTGCAGCAGATCCTGCACGCTGCCGGTGAGCATTTTGCTGCTGGAGGCGCTGACCAGGTCATCGTTCTCATTGGTCTGGTAGAAGTTCATGCCCACGATCAGCGCGACCACACCAAGCAGGCACAGACCGGAGAGCAGGACGATTTTCAGGCGGATGGACAGTGAGTCGAACATAGGGCGAACTCGCGAATGGATGAGCTGTTGGCAATGAGTCAGCGTCGACTCGATACGCCAAATCCTTTCAGCGCCATTCATTGCACATCGGCGTGAGGACGAGGTGCATGAGAGCGATGCCGACGAACGGTCACGGTTGAACGTTTGCGCGGAAAAATGTGCCGAAAAGCAGGTAAAAACGGGAAAAAATCGTGGTTTGGTTCAGGCCGTTAGAGCCAAGAGGGATTCGACAGGGCATGCGCTCGAAGGCGCTACGGCTACTTTGATATTGGACAAAGGTTTGGGGGATTCCAGCTTTTTCTCCCTTACGACGGACAGCACTGGTAATGCGGCGGGTGTCATTCAGTTGGGCGGGTGTCATGGCAGTCTGAAGTCTGACCCGTTCTGGACCAGCAGTGGTAAGTATCGCTATCAGTGGGAAGTTGAATACAACGTGGGGTATTGGTTGATTCAGGTCCAAGGCAAAGAGGCTTCGGGAGTGGGAGGCCACAACGTGCCGAACGTTTCATTCGCTCATGTCTGTTATCAACGGTTGTTGCGTAACTAGGTCTGTCACGCACCCGGCAAAGCGGTTATGCGCACTCGCATTGCCGGGTTTTATCAAGGGGTCAGACTTCGATGTGCAGTCCCTGCTTTTTCTCGTTTTGGCCCTTTTCGGCATTTTTATGCAATTGATCTAGCCAGGAGTCTGTTTCCCCCAACTCCAACGCGCCTTTGTTCAGCAGTAATCCATAGTCAATTAACTTATGGAAGTTGCTCAGGTCCACCTTCGCTTTGCCACCAAACTGTTGCGTATCCAGCTGTACCAAGTCAATCACGGCATTGGCGTGTTTGAGAGTCAAGGATTGCAAGTCTTTGCTCTCGTTCAGCAGGGTATTCAATGTTTCCTTTTCCCAGGCAGTCAGAGTGTTCGGTGGCGCAGTGACTTGCAACTGACCGTCTTCGGCCACCGTGAAGCCGAATGCTTTATCGGCCAAGCCAGACCATTTGCTGCTCAGGTCTTTTTTGAAATCGGAGTAAATGCCTTCCATTGTGCGGAGCGTATCTGCTGCGCGATTTTCTTTAACCCAAAGGATTGCATATCTACTCACCGCTATCAGAGGACACAGGTCAGTAAACCCAGGACCTTGATTGCTCGTTCTAAAAAACGCTTCCAACTCATCCAGGTCATCGCTGGTGATACCTGTCACTTCAGGAGCCCGGAGTTTCTCGATGGTCAACTTCACCCTTTCATCCATCACTGGGCTTTTGATTTCCTCTGTTTGAGTTTTTTCCGTGTTCGGCTTCACCATTTGCGAATACGGAATTTGAAAAGATGCAGCGGCACTTATATTCATATCAGCTTCTCATCGTGGAGGTTCCATGTTGCTTAACGGCCAGGCCCGGTAATGGATGACCTGATAAACACGTAGGAGAAATCCGAACAGGAAGTAGGTATTTTCAAGTGTGCCCTTACAGGCTGTTGCAGAGAGGTTTCAGGAAACTTGCGCCAATGATTCGGGGCGAGACCAGATCCATAAGTTGCCCAGGCTCATGCCGCCAATAGCCAGATAAATCGGCCATCCATGATCAAGCATTACCAGCATCAACGTGGCACACAGCAACATGCTGACGGTGGCACTGACCTTGGCCCGGCGCGCGATGATTTTGCCGTTGCGCCAGTTATTGAGAATGGGGCCGAACAGCCGATGATTTTCCAGCCAGGCACTCAAGCGTGGTGAGCTTTTGGTTGCGGCCCAGGCGGCCAGCAGGATGAACTCGGTGGTGGGCAGGCCGGGTATGACGATGGCGATCAGGCCGATGCCCAGGCTGATATAAGCGAGCAGGCCGAAGAGGAGGCGGGTGATTTTGGAAGAGGTTGGCATAGTCTGCTGGCTTGTTCAGATCAATGTAGGAGCTGCCGCAGGCTGCGATCTTTTGATCCTGATCGTCTTGAATTCGTAAAAACAAGATCAAAAGATCGCAGCCTGCGGCGGCTCCTACAAGGGGATTTCGATCGTGTCAGGCGAATTCCGGGGTGCTGGAGTATGCCTGTTCGAGCAATACGGTAAAGCGGTTGAACGCGTCGATGGCGCCTTTGTCCAGTTCGGCTTCTTCCTGGACGCTGAGCTCTAGCCCATCAAGGGTTCGGACGAAGCTTTTCCAGCCTTCTGCGCGGCCACCGGCCGGTTCGCCGAGGTGACGGGCACCGAAGGTTTCGCTCAGGCCAAGGCCTACGGCGCGTTTGATCAGAAACGCCGCGCCGAGCTTCGAGCCTTCGGAGACAAAGAGCCAGCCCAGCGCTTGCGCTTTACTCGGGTTGTGTATGGCACCAGCGACTGCAGCAGGCACTTCGGTTTCCAGATCTGCCAGGTCAGCCTTGGCGGCTTCGGCACGGCAACGGACTGGCAGGTCAGGGACGATGGCGGTCAGTTCTGCATCGTTGTACAGCGACATCAGCTCCGACTGGAACAGGTACTGCGCCACCACAAAACGGGCAAAGTTGGCCTGGGTTTCGAACGGTGCGTGGGCTTTGACCAAAGCGTCGAGTTTGGTGTGGGGTTCGTGGGTGACCTGGTTCAAGCGTTGCGAACGTAAAGCCTGGCGTTGTGCGGTGTCCTGAGAAGTCATGAGATGTCCTTAAGGAAAAGAGGCGCTTGCTAACGAGACGAATAGGAAAGCGCCGTACAGTAAAAAAACTTCATTGCGCGACTTTTGGGCCACCGCGCAACGAAGGGGGCAGGGTCAGATATCCCAGACCAGATTGATCGCGAAATTGCGTCCGGGCTGAGTCAGGCGGTCGAGGTTCGCCGGTTGCGTCACCGAGGCTTCGCCGACGCTGTCGTAGCCGCGTACGTCATCCCACTGCCAGTACTTTTTATTGGTCAGGTTGTACAAGCCGGCATTGACGGTCACGTCGTCGGTCACCTTGTAGAAGCCCGCCAGGTCGAGCACGCCATAACCCGGTGTCTTGAACTGGGTGCTGGTGCCGTCCGGGGTGTTGAAGTTGGTGCTGTCGACGCGGGTCTTGCGTTTGACCAGGGTCCAGCTCAGCAAGGTGCCGTATTTGTCCTGGTCATAACCCAGGCCGAACACGCCGGTCAGTGGGTTGATGCTGTTCAGCGGCTCGCCGCTGTCATCGTTGCGACCATACAGGTAGGCCACCGAGCCTTGGGTGTAGAGGCCACTTGGTGCACCGAACGAATCCAGGTTCAAGCGACCCTTGAGTTCGAGGCCTTTGATGGTGGCGTGCTGGATGTTGTTGCTCTGGAACGTGGTCTCGGTATAGCCGGGGGTGATGGCATTCTCGTCGATGAAATCGCGATATTTGTTGTAGAACAATGCGACATCGAAGGTGCCGGCTTCGAACTGGCCGCGAAGGCCGGTTTCATAGCTCTTGCTCTTTTCCGGTTCGAGGTCGGGGTTCGGCGCGACCCGATAACCGCCAGCGAGGTTTTCGAAGCGACCATAAAGGGCCTTGGCGGTCGGCGTACGGAAGCCTTCGGCGTACTGGCCATACCAGGTGTAATTATCATTAAAGCTGTAAGTAGTGCCGAACTTTGGCGACAGTCGATGCCAGGTCTTTTCGTCATCGTTCACCACGCCGTTGCGGCTTTGGTCCGCAGTGGCCAGGAACTCATCCGTCACGTGCGGTTTGAGCTGGGTGTAGTCGTAGCGCAGGCCGGGCACAAAGGTCCAGTTGTTCCAGGCGATCTGATCCTGCGCGAACAGGCTGTAGGTATTGATCGTCGGATCCGGGAAGTCGCTGGCCGGGACAAGCGTGTCGGCAGGGCTGGCAGCGCCGATGACGCGGCAAGCGCCAGCCACGGTCAGGCAGGTGCCGGTACCGGTGCGCAGGCCGGTGACTTTATCCTGCTTGATGGTGGTGCCATAGGTGACGACGTGGTCGGTGTCGGCGATGGCAAACGCCTTGTCAGCCTGGGCATCGAATACCCATTGGCGGTCCTTGTAGTTGGTATTGCGATCGCGCAGTACTGTGCGCGACGGCGCGTAGATTTCTTCGGTGCTCTGGTCGGTCTTGGCGATCTGGTAGTTCAGCGTCCACTTGATGTTGTCAGCCAGGGGGCTGTCCAGGGCAAAGCGGTGATCGAGACCGAAGCGTTCGCGGGTGATGGTGTCATTGCCGGTACGCGATTTGTAGAAGCCGAAACCGCGTCCTGCGTTGAACGGACCGCCCACCGCGCTCAGCTGATGGGTGTCGCGGTCGTCTTTGTAGTGCTCGTAGGTCAATCCGAAGCGCGCGTCGTCGGCGTAGTCCCAGCCCAATTTGGCGAGGACGTTGGTGGTGCGCACATCCTCAGGGTTCGCTTCGGTGCGGTTCAGGCCGGTGCCTCCGGTCTCGCCGTAGGATTCCGTTTCGTGGCCATTGCGCTGGCTCAGGTGCAACAGGCCGTCGAAGTCGCCGGTGCGCCCGGCGACAGTACCGGAAGTCAGCCAGCTTTCATCGGCCGAGCTATAGCCAGTCTTCAGGCGTGCGCCGACGTCCTGGCCTGGCTTGATGATGTCATCCGGGTCCAGCGTGTAGTAGCTGACGGCGCCACCAATGGCGTTGCTGCCGTACAACACTGATGCCGGGCCGCGCAGAATCTCCACGCGCTTGACGATTTCCGGATCGACATAGTTGCGGTTGGTCTGGGCATACGGGCCATTGAAGAAGCCGTCGGGCACTTGCACGCCGTCGACCTGGGTCAATACGCGGTCACCATCGATGCCGCGAATGTTGTAGCCGGAAAGGCCCGCACGGGTGCCGGTTCCGCCTACCGAAACGTTCGGTTCATACCGCACCAGATCCTTGATGCTATTGACGTTGTTGCGATCAAGGTCTTCGCGAGTGTGAACAGTGACGGTACTCGGCACGCTGCTGATGTCTTGTTCCTGGCGGGTGGCGCTGATGGTCACTTGCTGCAGGTTGAGTGTGCCGGAATTATTGCGTGGCTCCAGAATGATGTTGTTGGTGCCCAGTTTGCGATAGCTCAGGTTGGTCCCCACCAACAGGCGCTCCAGGGCTTTTTCTGGCGACAACGAACCGCGTACGCCCGGTGAGTTCATACCTTGCGCCAGTTCGGCCGCGAAGCCGACCTGCCAGCCTGTCACGGTGGTGAATGCATTGAGTGCCGACACCAGCGATTGCTGGGGAATGGCGAACGAGTAGTCGGCCATGTTGCGGCTCGGCTGCTCGGCTGGCGTGGCCGCCATCAGCGGCGCAGCGCCGGCCATCAGGATGGCAGCGGTCAGTAGCGACAGCACGCGGGAAGGTGAAGAGGACTGGCGGGTAAGGCGAGAGGACATCGATAGCGCTCCGTGTCGCACGAATCTTTATAGGTGCTGATTGGCATTTTAGAGATGCGAATCAATTGCATTGGCTATAACGAGACGTACGAGGATTGGCTATCGAGTAAAAATAATTCTCATTCAGTTCAAAATCACCAGCGCCGGGAATTCCTGGAGCTTGGCAGAGGTGATGTGGGCGAGGGAGCGGACCACGTCCAGCGGCTGATCGAGGCGGTAATTGCCCGTCACCGCGACATCGGCCAGTTGCTCGTTGTTGTTGATGATCCAGCCCGGGTAGTAACGACGCAGTTCTGCCAGCACCTGGTTCAGCGGGCAGTTTTCGAACACCAGTCGACCCTGGACCCAGGCCAGATCGGTAGCCGCATCCAGTTTGGCAGGGCGGTCGAAACCGTTGGGGCCGATGCGGATGCTTTCCCCGGCAGTCAGACGAACCCGCGCGTCGTCACGGGTGGCACGCAAATCGACATCCCCGCGTTGCACCTGGACCTGCGTCACGCCATCCAGATAACGCACCGCAAACGCCGTATCCCGAACACTTGCCGTGACTAGCCCTGCGTCGAGTTCCAGAGGCTGGCCGCGATGGGGCTGGACTTCGAAAAACGCTTCACCCTGGTACAACCGGGCAACGCGCTGTTGATCGTTGATCGTGCTGGAAAACGCCGAGTTGGTATTGAGCAAAACCTTCGAACCGTCTTCCAGTTGCAAGCGCTGGCGTTCACCGACCACGGTCAGATGATCAGCCTGCAAGCGCATCGGCAGATTGCTGAAACTGAACAGGCCGAGGATTAGCACGGCGGCAGTGGCCAGGGGTTTCCAGTGCGGACGCAGGCGCGACAGGACCGTGACCTTCGCAGGCCGCGACGCCAGGCTTTGTGCGCACAGAGTAATTTGCGGGCCGTTCCAGATCGCCTGGGCCTTGGCGAACGCATCGGCATGCGCCGGGTCCGCCGCCAGCCATTGGTGAAACTGGCGAGTCTGTTCTTCGCTCGGGCTGTCCAGCACGATCAACCAGTCCAGGGCCTGGTCCATCGCGTCTGCGGAGGCCTGCGCCGGCGAGGGCGAAGGAGAGCGGTGGGTGTCCGTCACGGTGTTTCCTCGGCAGGGGCGTTTGAGGAGCAGTTTCAAGCTACGAGCTGCAAGCTGCAAGTTCAGTTAGGCGTTTGACTTGCCGTCTTTGGCTTGCGACTTGTAGCTTGGAACTTGAGGCTGCGTCTCTGCCACACCCATACAGATCGTCATGATCAGCTTCAACTCCTTTTGCACGGTACTCTGCGACACGCCAAGCTTCTCGGCGATCTCCAGATAGCTGTGCCCGTGCAGGCGACTGAGGATAAAAATCTGTTGCTGGCGGGAGCTGAGTTCACTGAGGCGCACGTTCAAACGCTCAAGCAATTGTTCGGCATGGGCGGCATCCTCGGCACTGCTGGCAGGGGCGGCGACGCTTTGCACCACTTCCAGCGGCACGTCGTCGACCATGGTGCGTGAGTGGATGCGCCGCGCGCGCAAATGGTCCAGCGCCAGGTTGCGGGCGGTCTGGAAAACAAAGGGTTCAAGGTGGTCGATGGCCCGCTCACTGAGCGCTCGGGTCACTCGCAGGTAGGTCTCCTGCAGGAGATCTTCGGCGGTACTGTGATTGTTGACCATCCGCTCCAGCGTACGCAGCAGAGATATTCGCTGGGTGATGAAGACGTCGTTGAAGCGCGATTGACTCACGGGAGGACCTGATCCATTTTGAGCGAATGATAATGCTTATCATCCGCTCGGATGGTCAAGTACAGATTTGTTAAGGTTACGCACGACCTTTCAAATACATTGCGTAATCCGGAATCCGGTGCTCATGCGCCTGATCCATCAACGGGCTGCTGAGCAGGTAATCGGCGCTGCATTCGTTGGTCGCCACCGGGATGTTCCAGACGGCGGCGACCCGCAGCAACGCCTTGATATCCGGATCGTGTGGCTGCGGTTCGAACGGGTCCCAGAAGAACACCAGCATATCGACCCGCTGCTCGGCGATTCGAGCGCCAAGTTGTTGGTCGCCACCCAGTGGGCCGCTGATCATGCTTTCCACCGGCAAATCGAGGCGTTGTTGCAACAACAACCCTGTGGTGCCGGTAGCGACGAGTTCATGCTGGGCGAGCTTGTCTTTGTGTCGCTCGGCCCAGTCCAGCAAAAACACTTTGCAGTGGTCATGGGCGACCAGGGCGATACGCTTGCGCGCGGCCATGGTTTTTTGCGTGAAGCTGATACCGATCATGCAATGCTGCTCCAAACGTGATTGCGCCAGCGACGCAACATTTGACGCGCCCCCATGTAGGCGCTGCCGAAGGCTGCGATCTTTTGAGCTTGATCCTCTCTGAATCGCTGAAAATCAAGATCAAAGATCGCAGCCTTCGGCAGCTCCTACAGGTGGATGCGGTTTATTCGGCGTTACACAGCGCCAGGCAGTTATCGAGCATGCGGTTGGAGAAGCCCCATTCGTTGTCGTACCAGGCCAGCACCTTGAGCAGCTTGCCGCTGGACTTGGTGTGGTTGGCGTCGAAGATCGACGACAGCGGGTTGTGGTTGAAATCGCTGGAGACCAGCGGCAGCGTGTTGTAGCCGAGGATTTTCGAATGCTGGCTCGCTTCTTTGAGCAGCGCATTGACCTCGTCGGCCGACGCTTCGCGTTTGAGCTGTACGGTCAGGTCCACCAGGGAAACGTTGATCACCGGTACACGCACCGCCATGCCGGTCAGTTTGCCTGCCAGTTCCGGCAGCACCAGGCCGACCGCTTCAGCGGCGCCGGTTTTGCTTGGGATCATGTTCTGCGTCGCCGAACGGGCGCGGTATGGATCGGTGTGGTAGACGTCAGTCAGGTTCTGGTCATTGGTGTAGGCGTGGATGGTGGTCATCAAGCCGCTTTCGATGCCCAGTTCGCGATGCAGCACCTGAGCCACCGGGGCCAGGCAGTTGGTGGTGCACGAAGCGTTGGAAATAATCTGGTGCGACTGACGCAGAATGTCGTGGTTAACCCCGTAAACCACGGTGGCATCGGCACCTTTGGCCGGAGCCGAGATAATCACTTTGCGGGCACCGGCCGTAATATGCGCGGCGGCTTTGGCGCGGTCGGTGAACAGGCCGGTGCATTCGAACACCACATCAATTTTTTCTGCGGCCCAGGGCAGGTCGGCCGGGTTGCGAATGGCGCTGACCGAAATTCGGTCGCCGTTGACCGTCAGACTTTCTTGATCGTGTTGGACATCGGCATCGAACGTGCCGTGAACGGTGTCGTATTTGAGCAAATGCGCGTTGATCGAGCTGTCACCCAGGTCGTTGATGGCGACGATCTGCAAATCCTGGCGATAGCCTTGGGTATAGAGTGCGCGCAGTACATTACGGCCAATACGGCCAAAACCATTGATCGCGATTCGAAGAGTCATTTATCAGCGCCGCCGTCGTTTTGTTGTTGGAATTACAAGATTATTCGCAAAAAAATAGAAAACAAGCCTTTTTAGTGGCAATATTTTGTTCAATCTACAACGAGTGACCTGAATCAACTGGTCCGATTGATCAAGAAAACCGTTTGTCATCCCGGCAACAACGGCTCTTGTTCAGCATAGACAATCAGGTCGCCACATCCGTTAGCCTGGAGTTCTACACATGCATCCCCGCGTCCTTGAGGTCACCGAACGGCTTATTGCCCGCAGCCGCGCCACGCGTGAGGCTTACCTTGCACTGATTCGCGGTGCCGCCAGCGACGGTCCGATGCGCGGCAAGCTGCAATGCGCCAACTTCGCCCACGGCGTGGCCGGGTGCGGCAGCGACGACAAGAACAGCTTGCGGATGATGAACTCCGCCAACATCGCGATTGTTTCGTCCTATAACGACATGCTCTCGGCGCACCAGCCGTATGAAGTCTTTCCTGAACAGATCAAAAAAGCCCTGCGTGAAATCGGCTCCGTCGGCCAGTTCGCCGGTGGCACCCCAGCCATGTGCGATGGCGTGACCCAAGGCGAGCCAGGCATGGAGCTGAGCCTGCCGAGCCGCGAGGTGATCGCGCTGTCCACCGCCGTGGCGTTGTCCCACAACATGTTCGATGGCGCCCTGATGCTTGGCATCTGCGACAAAATCGTCCCGGGCTTGATGATGGGCGCGTTGCGTTTCGGTCATCTGCCGATGATTTTCGTGCCGGGTGGGCCGATGGTGTCGGGTATTTCCAACAAGCAGAAAGCCGACGTGCGCCAGCGTTATGCCGAAGGCAAGGCCAGTCGCGAAGAGCTGCTGGAATCGGAAATGAATTCCTACCACAGCCCTGGCACCTGCACCTTCTACGGCACCGCCAATACCAACCAGTTGCTGATGGAAGTCATGGGCCTGCACTTGCCGGGCGCGTCCTTCGTCAATCCGAACACGCCGTTGCGTGACGCCCTGACCCGCGAAGCGGCGCATCAGGTGACGCGCCTGACCAAGCAAAATGGCGACTACATGCCGATCGGCGAAATCGTCGACGAGCGTTCGCTGGTCAACTCCATCGTCGCGCTGAACGCCACGGGCGGCTCGACCAACCACACGTTGCACATGCCGGCCATTGCCATGGCAGCGGGTATTCAGTTGACCTGGCAGGACATGGCCGACCTCTCCGAGGTGGTGCCGACCCTGAGCCACGTCTACCCGAACGGCAAAGCCGACATCAACCACTTCCAGGCGGCGGGCGGTATGTCGTTCCTGATCCGCGAACTGCTGGACGCCGGGTTGCTCCACGAAAACGTCAACACCGTGCTGGGCCACGGCTTGAGTCGCTACACCATGGAACCGTTCCTCGACAACGGCGAACTGGTCTGGCGCGAAGGCGTGACCGAAAGCCTCGACGAAACCATCCTGCGCCCGGTCGCTCGCGCGTTCTCGCCAGAGGGCGGCTTGCGGGTGATGGAAGGCAACCTCGGACGCGGCGTGATGAAAGTCTCGGCCGTGGCCCTGGAAAACCAGATCGTCGAAGCGCCGGCCATGGTGTTCCAGGATCAGCAGGACCTGGCCGATGCCTTCAAGGCCGGTTTGCTGGAGAAGGATTTCGTCGCGGTCATGCGCTTCCAGGGCCCTCGCTCCAACGGCATGCCGGAGCTGCACAAGATGACGCCGTTTCTCGGTGTGCTGCAGGATCGCGGCTTCAAAGTCGCCCTGGTGACTGACGGGCGCATGTCCGGCGCATCGGGGAAAATCCCGGCGGCCATTCACGTCAGCCCCGAAGCGTATGTGGGCGGCGCTTTGGCGCGGGTGCAAGAGGGCGATATCATCCGCGTCGATGGCGTCAAAGGCACCCTGGAGCTTAAGGTGGACGCCGAAGAATTCGCAGCGCGCACGCCGGCCAAAGGCCTGTTGGGCAACAACATCGGCACCGGTCGCGAACTGTTTGGTTTCATGCGCATGGCCTTCAGCTCCGCAGAGCAGGGCGCCAGCGCCTTTACTTCTGCCCTGGAGACGCTTAATTGAAACTGGCTTTGGTCGGTGACATCGGTGGGACCAACGCACGTTTCGCGTTGTGGAAAAACCAGCAACTGGAATCGGTCCAGGTGCTGGCGACGGCAGACCACGCCAGCCCGGAAGAGGCGATCAGCCTTTATCTGAGCGGGTTGGGTCTGGCCCCAGGTTCGATCGGTTCGGTGTGCCTGTCGGTGGCAGGCCCCGTGAGCGGTGACGAATTCAAATTCACCAATAATCACTGGCGCCTGAGCCGCAAGGGTTTCTGTCAGACCTTGCAAGTGGATCAGCTATTGCTGGTCAACGACTTCTCGGCGATGGCGTTGGGCATGACCCGTTTGCAGCCGGGCGAATTTCGCGTGGTCTGCGAAGGCACGCCGGAACCGTTGCGCCCGGCCGTAGTGATCGGTCCGGGCACTGGTCTTGGCGTCGGCACTTTGCTGGATCTGGGCGAAGGGCGTTTCGCCGCATTGCCGGGTGAGGGCGGTCACGTCGATTTGCCGCTGAGCAGCCCGCGAGAAACTCAGTTGTGGCAACACATCTTCAACGAGATCGGCCATGTCAGCGCGGAAACGGCGTTGAGTGGCGGCGGCTTGCCGCGGGTCTATCGGGCGATTTGTGCGGTGGACGGCCACGCGCCAGTGCTCGACACGCCGGAAGCGATTACCGCTGCCGGCCTGGCTGGCGACCCGATTGCCCTGGAAGTGCTTGAACAATTTTGCTGCTGGCTCGGCCGCGTGGCCGGCAACAACGTGCTGACCACCGGTGGACGCGGTGGCGTGTACATCGTTGGCGGGGTGATTCCGCGGTTTGCCGATTTCTTCCTTGAAAGCGGATTCGCCCGTTGCTTTGCCGACAAGGGTTGCATGAGCGATTACTTCAAGGGGATTCCGGTGTGGTTGGTGACGGCACCGTATTCCGGGTTGATGGGTGCAGGGGTGGCGCTGGAGCAATCCATCCCCGTTTGAAATGCGATCAAAATGTAGGAGTGAGCCTGCTCGCGATGACGGTGTGTCAGTCGACAGAAATGTTGAATTTGAAACCGCAATCGCGAGCAGGCTCGCTCCTACAGTGGTTTTGTGGTGTTTGTAAAATCGGTGCTTAAGGCATAATCCGCCCAATTCAAACAACAAGGACGCCGCCCCGTGAGCTCAGTCAACAAGTCGATTTTGTTGGTCGATGACGATCAAGAGATACGCGAGTTGCTGGACACCTACCTGACCCGTGCCGGGTTTCAGGTGCGTACCACGCCCGACGGTGCGGGATTTCGCCAAGCCCTCAACGATGAGCCGAGCGATCTGGTGATCCTCGATGTGATGCTGCCGGACGAAGACGGTTTCAGTTTGTGCCGCTGGATTCGGCAGCACCCGAAGCGGGCCCAGGTGCCAATCATCATGCTCACCGCCAGCTCCGACGAAGCCGACCGGGTCATTGGCCTGGAGTTGGGTGCAGACGACTACCTTGGCAAGCCCTTCAGTCCCCGTGAATTGCAGGCGCGCATCAAAGCCCTGTTGCGCCGCGCGCAGTTCGGTCAGGAGCGTAACGGCGGTGAAGTGCTGGCCTTCGACGACTGGCGTCTGGACATGGTCAGCCACCGGCTGTTCCACACCGACGGCGAAGAAGTGATTCTCTCGGGCGCCGATTTCGCTTTGCTGAAACTGTTCCTTGATCACCCTCAGCAAATCCTCGACCGCGACACCATCGGTAATGCCACGCGTGGACGTGATCTGATGCCGCTCGATCGTATCGTCGACATGGCGGTCAGCCGTTTGCGTCAGCGTCTGCGCGACACGGAAAAGCCGCCGCGTCTGATCCGAACCGTACGCGGAAGCGGTTATCAATTGGCCGCCAGTGTGATTGCCAGCAATGGCCACTGAGTTTTTGCGCAAGCTGGCGGCGCAGGCGCCTATGCCGCGTTCGTTGCTGGGGCGCATGTTGCTGCTGACTCTGCTGGCGGTGTTATTCGCGCAGACGTTGTCGAGCGTAATCTGGGTGTCGCAACTGCGCGCCACTCAGCTTGAAGGCCTGGTCACCAGCGCCCGCAGCCTTGCGCATTCGATGACTGCCAGTGTCAGTTACTTCCGCTCGTTGCCGGTGGCGTTTCGGCCGCTGGTGCTCGACCAGTTGCGCAGCATGGGCGGCACGCGGTTCGTGGTGACGCTCAACGACAAACCCCTGGGCATGGAAGTTTTGCCGGTCACCCCGCGTAAGGCGGCGGTGCTCAAAGCGGTGGACGAAGTGCTGCGTCAATCCCTAGGGCATGACACCGATATCTCGGTGACGTTTGTCAGCCCCGAGGACCTCCGAATCTTCAATAGCGGGTTGAAACTCGATGAGCTGCCACGCTCCTGGGCGCATTATGCGTTGACCCTGGAACCGGTGAATCCGCCAGTGCTGGTCACGCAAATTCAGATGGCGCCGGGCGAATGGCTGTACATCGCCTCGCTGTTGCCCGAGCCCTACACCAGTCTTGAAGAACAAGGCCTGCCGGCGCAGCAGGTATGGTTTATCGTGCTCACCAGCGGATTTTTGTTGTTGTTCATCGGTCTTTTGGTGCACTGGCAGAGCCGGCCGCTCAAGCGTCTGGCGCGAGCGGCGCGGGATTTGTCGCTGGGTGCCGATGTCGAGCCGGTGGCCGAAGGTGGCGGCAGTGAAGTGGTCGAAGTCGGTCGCGCCTTCAACACCATGCGCGAGCGCATCAGCCGTTATCTGACCGAGCGCAGCCAATTATTCAGCGCGATTTCCCATGACCTGCGCACACCGATTACCCGCTTGCGGCTGCGGGTCGAGCTGCTCGAAGACGAGAAGCTGCAAGCCAAATTCGGCCGCGATCTGGACGAGCTGGAGCTGCTGGTCAAGGGCGCGCTGCAATGCGTGAAAGACACCGACATCCACGAAAACATCGAGCCGGTGGATCTCAATCACGTACTCGACTGTCTGGTGGAACCGTACCTGGCACCGATCGGAAATGGTCGTGTGACCCAACAGGGGCGGGCACTGGCTGCGTATCCGGGTAAACCGCTGGCGCTCAAGCGCTGCATTGGCAACCTGATCGACAACGCTTTGAAATACGGACAGAACGCGCACTTGCACATTGATGACGACGACAGTGCGTTTGTCCTGCATGTTGATGACGAGGGGCCTGGGGTTCCCGAGCAGCGGCTGGAGCAAGTGTTCGAGCCGCACTTCCGCCTGGCCGGACAGCAGCAGGGTTACGGGTTGGGGTTGGGGATTGCGCGCAACATTGCGCACAGTCATGGCGGTGAAGTGAGTTTGCAGAACTTGCGCGAGGGCGGGTTGCGGGTGACCTTGCAGTTGCCGCGCAGCGTTGATTAGTTAGACCGCGTTATCGTTCTTCGCGAGCAAGCTCGCTCCCACAGGGTTTTTCGTCGTACACAAATCCAATGTGGGAGCGGGCTTGCTCGCGATGGCGCCAGTCGATTCACCGCACCTCTTGGCAAATGTCACAACTCGGTGACATAACGCGCCCCCTTCGTTACAAGCCCGCCCCCGCCCGTTGTTTAGACTGCTTAACAGTCATAACAACAAAAAAGGTCCCCCATGCACAGCTTCCAACCTGCCTTCAGCAGTTGGCTGAACGCACCTGTCCATCAGCAATGGCTCGCCACTGAAGGCCTGCGTTTGCTGGCATTCGCCAAGGCGTCCAGGCTTCCCGAGGGCTTCGGCAATCTCGACGAAAAAGGCCGCCTCCCGGCCAACGCCCAAGCCGAAACCATGAACACCGCACGCATGACCCACAGTTTTGCCATGGCCCACATTCAGGGCCTGCCGGGTTTTGCCGAGCTGGTGGATCACGGCATCGCCGCGCTTCGCGGGCCGTTGCGTGATGCGGTTCATGGTGGCTGGTTCGCCACCGCCGAGCATCGCGACGGTAACACCGGCAAGAACGCCTACCTGCATGCTTTCGTGTCGTTGGCCGCCAGTTCCGCCGTGGTTGCACAACGTCCCGGCGCGCAAGCCTTGCTCGATGATGCCATCGACATCATCGACAGCTATTTCTGGAGCGAGGAGGAGGGCGCCATGCGCGAATCCTTCAACCGCGACTGGAGTGAAGAGGAGGCCTATCGCGGTGCCAACAGCAACATGCACGCCACCGAAGCCTTCCTCGCCCTGGCCGATGTCACCGATGACAACCGCTGGCTGTGCCGCGCCCAACGTATTGTCGAGCGGGTGATCCATGGTCATGCGGCGGCCAATGATTATCTGGTGGTCGAGCATTTCGATCGCGACTGGCAGCCGCTTCGCGAGTACAACCACGACAACCCGGCCGACGGTTTTCGCCCTTACGGCACCACGCCGGGCCATGGTTTCGAATGGGCGCGGTTGTTGTTGCACCTTGAGGCTGCGCGGGTCCAGGCCGGAATGCTTACGCCGGGCTGGATGGCCACCGACGCGCAGAAACTTTTCGACCACAACTGCCGTCACGGCTGGGACATCGATGGTGCGCCGGGCATTGTCTACACCCTCGACTGGGACAATCGCGCGGTAGTCCGTCATCGCCTGCACTGGACCCACTGCGAAGCCAGTGCCGCCGCCAGCGCACTGCTCAAACGTACCGGCGACGAGCAATACGAGCGTTGGTACCGACTATTCTGGGAATTCTGTGACAGCCATTTTATCGACCGCTGTGACGGTAGCTGGCACCACGAACTCGATCCGCTGAACCGTCCAAGTGCCGATATCTGGGCCGGAAAACCCGACCTTTATCATGCCTGGCAAGCGTTGCTGATCCCGCGCCTGCCACTGGCGCCAAGCATGACGACGGCTCTCGCGCAGTTGTCCCAGAGCGCTCCTGTGTAACCATGTGGTGACATTCAAGCGTCCCTTCGTTACCTGCGAAGGGATAACTCCTGTTTAAAATCCTATGCAGCGCAAGCACCAGACTTGCATGCATAACAACAAGAAAGGTACTACTAGATGAATGCGATTTCTCGCCTCGCTACTGTCATTTCTCTCGCCTCCCTGGTTCCTCTGTCCGCGTTCCCGCTAAGTGCACTTGCCGCCGATTCCAAAGGTACGGTGGAAGTCGTTCACTGGTGGACGTCTGGTGGTGAAAAAGCAGCGGTCGATGTCCTCAAGGCTCAAGTCGAAAAAGACGGCTTCACCTGGAAGGACGGCGCAGTCGCCGGTGGTGGCGGTGCCACGGCCATGACCGTACTCAAAAGCCGCGCCGTAGCGGGTAACCCGCCGGGCGTTGCGCAGATCAAAGGTCCGGACATCCAGGAATGGGCGTCTACCGGCCTGCTCGACACCGACGTCTTGAAAGACGTTTCCAAATCAGAGAAGTGGGACAGCCTGCTCGACAAGAAAGTCTCCGATACCGTGAAGTACGACGGTGATTACGTGGCCGTGCCGGTGAACATTCACCGCGTCAACTGGCTGTGGATCAACCCGGAAGTCTTCAAGAAAGCCGGCATCGAAAAAGCACCAACCACCCTTGAAGAGTTCTACGCGGCCGGTGACAAACTCAAGGCGGCGGGCTTCATTGCGCTTGCTCACGGCGGCCAGCCTTGGCAGGACAGCACTGTGTTCGAAGCGGTAGTGCTTTCGGTCATGGGCGTCGACGGTTACAAAAAAGCCCTGGTTGATCTGGACAACGCTGCACTGACCGGTCCTGAAATGGTCAAGGCGCTGACCGAGCTGAAGAAAGTCGCGACCTACATGGACGTCGACGGCAAAGGCCAGGACTGGAACCTGGAAGCGGCCAAGGTCATCAACGGCAAGGCCGGCATGCAGATCATGGGTGACTGGGCCAAGAGCGAGTGGACTGCGGCCAAGAAAGTCGCGGGCACGGACTACCAGTGCGTAGCCTTCCCGGGCACCGACAAGGCCTTCACCTACAACATCGACTCCCTGGCGGTGTTCAAGCAGAAAGACAAGGGCACTGCTGCCGCACAGCAGGACATTGCCAAGGTCGTGCTGGGTGAGAACTTCCAGAAAGTCTTCAGCATCAACAAAGGCTCGATTCCGGTTCGAATCGACATGCTGAGCGACATGGGCAAATACGGCTTCGACTCCTGCGCCCAGACCGCTGCCAAGGACTTCCTGGCGGACGCCAAGTCCGGCGGCCTGCAGCCGAGCATGGCGCACAACATGGCGACCACGCTGGCGGTACAGGGTGCGTTCTTTGATGTCGTGACCAACTACATCAACGACCCGAAAGCCGATCCTGCCGATGCCGCCAAGAAACTCGGCGCAGCGGTCAAGTCGGCCAAGTAATGCCTGGCCCCTGTAGGAGCGAGCCTGCTCGCGATAGCAATCTGTCAGTTAATGATTTGGTGACCGACACACCGCTATCGCGAGCAGGCTCACTCCTACAAGGGAAGCATTTCCAAAGTAGTCCTTTTCTCTCGTACTGGATTTCCCCATGAGTTCTGTTGCTGTGTTCAGCAAGGCCTCGCCGTTCGATGCATTGCAACGCTGGCTCCCAAAACTGGTGCTGGCGCCGAGCATGTTCATCGTTCTGGTGGGCTTCTATGGCTATATCCTCTGGACATTTGTCCTGTCGTTCACCACGTCGACCTTTCTCCCGACTTACAAATGGGCGGGGCTGGCGCAATACGAGCGGCTGTTCGACAACGACCGTTGGTGGGTGGCGAGCAAGAACCTGGCGGTTTTCGGCGGCATGTTTATCGGTATCACCCTGGTGATCGGTGTGCTGTTGGCAGTGTTTCTTGATCAGCGCATTCGTCGCGAAGGTTTCATTCGCACCATTTACCTGTACCCGATGGCGCTCTCGATGATCGTCACCGGTACCGCCTGGAAATGGTTGCTCAACCCAGGCATGGGCCTGGACAAATTGCTGCGTGACTGGGGTTGGGAAGGCTTTCGCCTGGACTGGCTGATCGACCCGGATCGCGTGGTGTATTGCCTGGTCATCGCTGCCGTATGGCAAGCCTCGGGCTTCATCATGGCGATGTTCCTCGCCGGCCTGCGTGGTGTTGATCAATCGATCATCCGTGCCGCGCAGATCGATGGCGCGAGCATGCCGCGGATCTATCTGAAAGTGGTGTTGCCGAGCCTGCGCCCAGTGTTCTTCAGCGCGGTAATGATCCTCGCCCACATCGCGATCAAGAGTTTCGACCTGGTGGCGGCAATGACTGCCGGTGGCCCGGGTTATTCCTCCGACCTGCCTGCGATGTTCATGTATTCCTTCACCTTCAGTCGCGGCCAGATGGGCATGGGCTCGGCCAGTGCGATTCTGATGCTCGGTGCGATTCTCGCAATCATCGTGCCTTACCTGTACTCCGAGCTGAGGACCAAGCGCCATGACTAGTTTCGCTGCCAAACCTTCCATCAGCCTGAGTCGCATCGCGATCTACGCCGTACTGATCCTCGCCGTATTTCTTTACCTGATACCGCTGGTGGTCATGCTGTTGACCAGCTTCAAGACGCCGGAAGACATCAATACCGGCAACCTGCTGAGTTGGCCAACCGTGGTCAGCGGCATTGGCTGGATCAAGGCCTGGGCCACGGTCGACGGGTATTTCTGGAACTCGATCAAGATCACCGTCCCGGCGGTGCTGATTTCCACTGCCATCGGTGCACTGAACGGCTATGTGCTGTCGATGTGGCGCTTTCGCGGGTCGCAATTGTTCTTCGGCCTGCTGCTGTTCGGTTGCTTCCTGCCGTTCCAGACCGTCCTGCTGCCGGCCTCGTTCACGCTCGGCAAGATGGGCCTGGCCAGCACCACCACGGGCTTGGTATTCGTGCACGTGGTCTACGGCCTGGCGTTTACCACGCTGTTTTTCCGCAACTACTACGTCAGCTTTCCCGATGCACTGGTGAAAGCGGCGCGGCTGGATGGCGCAGGTTTCTTCACCATCTTCCGCTTGATCATCCTGCCGATGTCCACCCCGATCATCATGGTCTGCCTGATCTGGCAGTTCACCCAGATCTGGAACGACTTTCTGTTCGGCGTGGTGTTCTCCAGCGGTGATTCGCAACCCATCACCGTGGCGCTGAACAACTTGGTCAACACCAGTACCGGGGCCAAGGAATACAACGTTGATATGGCGGCGGCGATGATCGCCGGGCTGCCGACCCTGCTGGTCTATGTGGTCGCAGGCAAGTATTTCGTGCGCGGGCTGACGGCCGGCGCAGTCAAGGGGTAATCATGGCAACGCTCGAAATTCGTAACGTAAACAAGACCTACGGCCCAGGCCTGCCGGACACCCTCAAGGACATCGATCTGTCGATCAAAGACGGTGAGTTCCTGATTCTTGTCGGACCTTCGGGTTGCGGCAAATCGACCCTGATGAACTGCATCGCCGGCCTGGAAACCATCACTGGCGGCGCGATCATGATCGATGACCAGGACGTCAGCGGCATGAGCCCGAAAGATCGCGACATCGCCATGGTGTTCCAGTCCTACGCGCTGTACCCGACCATGAGCGTGCGCGAGAACATCGCGTTCGGCTTGAAGATTCGCAAAATGCCGGCTGCCGAAATCGACGAAGAAGTCGCTCGCGTCGCCAAGCTGTTGCAGATCGAACACCTGCTCAACCGCAAACCCGGCCAGCTTTCTGGCGGTCAGCAACAGCGCGTGGCAATGGGCCGTGCGTTGGCGCGGCGGCCGAAGATTTACCTGTTCGACGAACCGCTGTCCAACCTCGACGCCAAGCTGCGGGTCGAGATGCGCACCGAAATGAAACTGATGCACCAGCGCCTGAAAACCACCACGGTCTACGTGACCCACGACCAGATCGAAGCGATGACCCTGGGCGACAAAGTGGCGGTGATGAAGGACGGGATCATTCAACAATTCGGTACGCCGAAACAGATCTACAACGACCCGGCCAACCTGTTCGTGGCGAGCTTCATCGGCTCGCCGCCGATGAACTTCATCCCGCTGCGTCTACAGCGCAAAGAGGGGCGTCTGCTGGCGCTGCTCGACAGCGGCCAGGCCCGTTGCGAATTGCCGCTGGGCATGCAGGACGCCGGTCTGGAAGACCGCGAAGTGATCCTCGGCATGCGTCCGGAGCAGATCGTTCTGGCGAACGGCGAAGCCAACGGTTTGCCGAGCATACGCGCCGAAGTCCAGGTCACGGAACCGACCGGGCCGGACACCTTGGTATTCGTCAATCTCAACGACACCAAAGTCTGCTGCCGCCTGGCACCGGATGTCGCACCGGCCGTGGGCGAGACCCTGACGCTGCAATTCGATCCGTCAAAAGTGCTGTTGTTCGACGCCAAGACCGGTGAACGCCTGGGGGCTGCCGGCCGACCACAAACTGAAGCTCACGCTGCCAACGTAGCGCAATTCAAGGGCCGCTAAAGATCAAAAACTGTAGGAGCGAGCCTGCTTGCGATGGAGTGTCAGTTGAAACCGACGTGGCTGATACACCATCGCGAGCAGGCTCGCTCCTGCAAGGGGGAATCCGTGACGGACGGCCTGTCGCCCGCCACAACCGCTGTAACCGCGTTAGGCATAGAAGTTAATAACAATAAAACGAGGATGTAGGGATGAAGAAGAACAACAACGCTCAGCTTATCTGCCAGCTATCAGCCATTGCGGCAATGATGCTGGCCGGTAGTGTGCACGCGGCTGACGCGTTCAGCGCCGATTCCGAGTGGATGACCGGGGATTGGGGCGGCGAGCGGACCAAGCTGATCGAGCAAGGCATCGACATCAAGATGGACTACGTCGGTGAAGTGGGCGGCAACCTCCACGGCGGCTTCAACGATGACAAGACTGCACGTTACGCAGACCAGTTCGGCCTGGGGGCGGCGCTGGACCTGCAAAAATTGCTCGGCTGGGATAACACCCAGGCCAAGATCCAGCTCACCAACCGTAACGGTGAGAACATCTCCAATGATCGCGTCGGCGACCCGCGTGCCGGCACCTTGAGTTCTTCCCAGGAAGTCTACGGTCGTGGCCACATGGTCCGTCTGACCCAGCTGTGGATCAAGCATCAGTTCTTCGACAATAAACTCGACGTCAAGGCCGGTTACTTCGGCGAAGGCGAAGACTTCAACACCTTCCCTTGCGAGTTCCAGAACCTGGCATTCTGCGGTTCCCAAGTGGGTAACTGGGCGACCAACATCTGGTACAACTGGCCAATCAGCCAGGCCGCGATCCGCGTGAAGTACAACATCTCGCCTGAGTGGTATGCGCAGATCGGCGCTTACAACCAGAACCCGTCGCAACTGGAACACGGCAACGGCTTCAAGCTTAGCGGCAGTGGTACGGCTGGCACCGTGTTGCCGGTCGAGTTGGTCTGGTTGCCTAACCCTAACAACCTGCCGGGCGAATACCGTGTCGGTTATTACAAAAGCACCGCCGACGCCAATGACGTGTTGAAAGACGACAACGGCAACGATGCGGCAACCACCGGCAACGCCTACCGTAGCCACAACAGCAAGCACGGCTACTGGTTCGTCGCGCAACAGCAACTCACCAGCCATAACGGTGACGCTACTCGCGGCCTGAACATCGCTGCCAACGCCACTTTCCACGACAAGGACACCAACGTCGTCGACAACTACCAGTCGTTGATGTTTGTGTACAAAGGGCCGTTCGACGCGCGTCCGAAAGATGACGTCGGTATCGGTTTTGCTCGTATCCATGTCAACGATGACGTGAAGAAAAACGCCGAGGCGGTCAACGCTGCCAATGGTGTTACCGAGTACGAAGATCCATTGTTCTCGCCGCTGCGTACCACTGAATACAACTACGAGCTCAACTACGGCTTCCACGTTACCAACTGGCTGACCGTGCGTCCTAACCTGCAATACGTCACTCACCCAGGTGGTGTTGATGAAGTCGACAACGCGCTGGTGGCCGGCCTGAAAATTCAGTCGGTGTTCTAACGCGACTGCGATAAGCTCCTCTCTATGTGCGCATATTTGCGGACAGCCAAGGCTGTCCGCTTTTTTTTGGGGCGAGCGAAGTGGATCATTGCCGGGCGCTTTTGTGGCGAGGGAGCAAGCTCCATCGCCACAAAATGAAGACTGCGCAAACTGTTTGGATTGATGAGTACCCCCATGATTTTCAGGACCGTGGCACATGCTTGAGCATCCGCTACAACGCTTCTTCAAATCCTTGCGCGAGCGACCTGTGTTTGCATGGGAGCGCTATCAGAAGCGCGACGTGTTGGTGATCGATCATCCGCTGTGTCAGGCGGTGTTCAGTCGTCAAGGCGCGCAGTTGCTGCACTTCCAGCCCCAAGGCCAGAAACCATGGCTATGGTGCGCGGCGAAGTGGCCGCAGGTGGGGGCGATTCGTGGCGGCGTGCCGGTGTGCTGGCCGTGGTATGGCCGGCATCCGAGCGAAAATGCCTGGCCATCCCATGGCTGGGCACGTTTGCTCGACTGGAAACTGATCGACAGCAGCAGCGATGACGACGGCGTGCGGTTGCACTGGCAACTGCAGCTGTGTGACTGGCAAGTGGACCTGCATGCGCACCTCGGTGAACGTATGGATTTGCGCCTGAGCACCGAGCATCAGGACAGCCTGCCCTGCCAATTGAGCCAGGCGTTGCACGCTTACTGGCGTATTGGTGACGTTGCTGAGGTAGCGCTGTCTGGGCTCGAAGGCGCGCAAGGTTACGACCAGTTGAACCGGAAAATTTGTCAGCAGGAGGGCGAGTTGCGTGTGGATGGCGGCTGTCAGCGGGTGTTCCAGCATGATGGCGAATTGCAGCTCAATGACCACGCCTGGCAGCGGGCGTTGTGTATTGATACCGGCGACACGGCGGACACGGTGGTCTGGCATCCCGGTTCGCGGCCGTTGTTGGGCGTAACCTGGAATGAGGTGAACGAGTTTGTCTGTGTGGAAGCGGCGAGTGGCGGCACGGACAGTTTGAGCCTGGCGCCGGGGCAGAAGGCGCATTTGAGTTTGCAGGCGCGGGTTGGCGTTTGATTGAAGATCAAGAGATCGCAGCCTCGTTGCACTCGACAGCTCCTACACGGGATAGCGTTCACCTGTAGGAGCTGTCGAGTGCAACGAGGCTGCGATCTTTTCAGCAAAACAACTTAATTAAACTCATCCCCAACCGGATACCGGCTGGCATTCAAGCTCTCTTTGATCTTGCGCAAATGCGGCTGGAAATCCACGCCCCGGCGCAAGGTCATGCCGGTGGCGAGCACGTCCAGCACGGTCAATTGAATGATCCGCGAGGTCATCGGCATGTAGATGTCGGTGTCTTCCGGCAGCGGAATATTCAGGCTCAGGGTACTGGCCTTGGCCAACGGTGAGTTTTCGGCGGTCAGACCGAGTACCGATGCGCCATTTTCCCGAGCGATGCGCGCCACTTCCACCAGTTCGCGGGTGCGCCCGGTGTAGGAAATGATCACGAACAATTCGCCGGTGTGCGCTACCGAAGCGATCATGCGCTGCATCAGCACATCGGCATGGGCGGTCACGGCCAGGTTGAAACGGAAGAATTTGTGTTGTGCATCCAGGGCCACCGGGGCCGAGGCACCGAGGCCGAAGAAGTGGATCTGCCGGGCCTGGATCAACAGGTCGACGGCGCGGCTGATCAGGTTCGGGTCCAGTGCCTGCAACGCACTGTCCAGCGAGGCGATGGCGCTGCCGAAAATCTTCTTGGTATAGGCTTCCGGATTATCGTCGGCTTCGACCGCGCGGCTGACATACGCCGCGCCGCTGGCCAGGCTTTGCGCCAGTTGCAACTTGAGTTCCGGGTAGCCACTGACGCCGAATGAACGGCAGAAACGGTTGACCGTCGGTTCACTGACCGAAGCGGCCTGCGCGAGGGCGGCGATGCTGAAGCGAGTGGCCTGCTGTGGATTGAGCAGGATCACTTCGGCGACTTTGCGTTCGGCCTTGTTCAGCTCTTCAAGGCGACTCTGGATCTGTTCCAGTAAATTTCGCACGCGGTCCATATGAGTTTCCTTGATTCACCGGCGCCGATAAGCGCGCGGCTAATGCAAAAAGGGCCTTTGATGCGGCCCGTAACGGTGGCCTATCCTACTGATGGCTCCGACTGACCACCACTTGGAATCTGTATTTTGCGAAAATGTTGTGGTTATTACTACATTTTCCCTTGAGTGATGCCTTGAAAAAAGGTATTTGTAGCTTAACTTGATAAAAGAACAAACATCATGCCTTCGATTACGGTTGAACCGTGCACCTTCGCCTTGTTCGGCGCCCTTGGCGATCTGGCCTTGCGCAAGCTGTTTCCTGCCCTTTATCAGCTTGATGGCGCAGGCCTGTTGCACGAGGACACGCGGATCATCGCGCTGGCCCGTGAGGCTGGCAGCGAGCAGGAGCATCTGGCTTTCATCGCTTCCGAACTGCGCCGCTATGTCGGTGCCAAAGAACTGGACGAAGCCGTGGTCGAGCGTTTCCTGGCTCGGTTGAGTTACCTGCACGTCGATTTCCTCAAGTCCGAAGACTATGTGGCTTTGGCCGAGATGGCCGGCAGCGCGCAACGGGTCATTGCTTATTTCGCCACGCCGGCAGCGGTCTACGGTGCGATTTGCGAAAACCTGGCCAAGGTTGGCCTGGCGGAAAACACCCGTGTGGTACTGGAAAAGCCAATCGGCTCGGACCTGGAGTCTTCGCGCAAGGTCAACGACGCGGTGGCGCAGTTCTTCCCGGAAAACCGCACCTATCGCATCGACCATTATCTGGGCAAAGAAACCGTCCAGAACCTGATCGCCCTGCGTTTCGCCAACAGCCTGTTCGAAACCCAGTGGAACCAGAACTACATCTCCCACGTTGAAATCACCGTGGCCGAAAAGGTCGGGATCGAAGGCCGCTGGGGTTACTTCGACAAGGCCGGTCAACTGCGGGACATGATCCAGAATCACCTGTTGCAGTTGCTCTGCCTGATCGCCATGGACCCGCCCGCCGACCTGTCCGCCGACAGCATCCGCGACGAGAAAGTCAAAGTTCTCAAGGCGCTGGCGCCGATCAGCCCGGAAGGCCTGACCACGCAAGTGGTGCGCGGCCAGTACATCGCCGGTTACAGCGAAGGCAAGTCGGTGCCGGGTTACCTGGAAGAACCGAACTCCAACACCCAAAGCGACACTGAAACCTTCGTCGCCCTGCGTGCCGATATCCGCAACTGGCGTTGGGCCGGCGTGCCGTTCTATCTGCGAACCGGCAAGCGCATGCCGCAAAAGCTGTCGCAGATCGTCATCCACTTCAAGGAACCGTCTCACTACATCTTCGCTCCCGAGCAGCGCCTGCAGATCAGCAACAAGCTGATTATCCGCCTGCAGCCGGACGAAGGCATTTCCTTGCGTGTGATGACCAAAGAACAAGGCCTGGACAAAGGCATGCAGCTGCGCAGCGGTCCGTTGCAGCTGAATTTTTCCGACACCTGGCGCAGTGCTCGGATTCCCGATGCCTACGAGCGGTTGTTGCTGGAAGTAATGCGCGGCAATCAGAACCTGTTTGTCCGTAAAGATGAAATCGAAGCCGCGTGGAACTGGTGTGACCAGCTGATCGCCGGGTGGAAAAAATCCGGTGATGCGCCCAAGCCTTACGCGGCCGGGTCCTGGGGACCGATGAGCTCCATTGCTCTGATCACGCGGGATGGGAGGTCGTGGTATGGCGATATCTGATTTGAAACTGCCTCAGGGCGTCAGCGTCCGTGAGTTCAAAAGCCCGACGCTGCTGGCCGAAGGCCTGGCGCTGAACGTGGCCAAACAACTGAGCGACGCGATTGATGCCCAGGGCACTGCGACGCTCGTAGTGTCGGGTGGGCGCAGCCCGGTAGCGTTTTTCCAGCACCTGGCCAAACAGCCGCTGGACTGGTCGAACGTGGTGGTCAGCCTGGCTGACGAGCGTTGGGTGCCGGTTGAACATGCCGACAGCAATGCCGGTCTGCTCAAGAAGTATCTGTTGCAAGGCCCGGCGGCCAAGGCGCAGTTCCTGAGTCTGTACAGCGCCAGCACCAACCTGGAACAGGCGGCTGAACAGGCAGATCGTTTGCTCTCCGAGTTGCCGGTGATCGACGTGCTGATTCTGGGAATGGGTGACGACGGCCACACCGCCTCGCTGTTCCCCAACAGCCCGAACCTGACCGAAGCCTTGCAGCCGGACGGCAGTCGTCGCTGCTACCCGATGCTGGCACCCAGCGTGCCGCATCAGCGTCTGACCATGAGTCGTGCGCTGCTGGCTTCGGCCAAACACAAAGTTCTATCGATTTCCGGTCAGTCCAAGTTGACCACCCTGAATACCGCACTGGCCGGTGACGATGTCGCCGCACTGCCGATTCGCGCGTTTTTGCAACCCACGTTAGAGATTTACTGGTGCCCATGAGCCAAGGAACAGCCGCTATGACAAACCCATCCCCGACCGTTTCCATGGCGGATAAAGTTGCCCTGATCGACAGCCTCTGCGCCAAGGCGCGGATCCTGCCGGTCATCACCATCGCCCGCGAGCAGGACGTTCTGCCGCTGGCCGATGCCCTCGCCGCCGGCGGCCTGACCGCCCTGGAAGTGACCCTGCGTTCGCAGTTCGGCCTCAAGGCCATCCAGATTCTGCGCGAGCAGCGTCCGGAACTGATGACCGGTGCTGGCACCGTGCTTGATCGGCAGATGCTGGCCGCTGCCGAGGCGGCGGGTTCGCAGTTCATCGTCACGCCGGGCATCACCCGCGACCTGCTGGAAGCCAGCGTTGCCAGCCCGATTCCACTGTTGCCGGGCATCAGCAATGCCTCGGGCATCATGGAAGGCTACGGCCTGGGTTATCGCCGCTTCAAGCTGTTCCCGGCGGAAGTCAGCGGCGGCGTTGCGGCCATCAAGGCCCTCGGCGGTCCGTTCGGCGAAGTGAAATTCTGCCCGACCGGCGGCGTCGGTCCTGCCAACATCAAGAGCTACATGGCATTGAAAAACGTCATGTGCGTGGGTGGTAGCTGGATGCTTGATCCGGAGTGGATCAAGAACGGCGACTGGGCCCGCATTCAGGAATGCACCGCCGAGGCCCTGGCGCTGCTGGACTGATCAGCTTTCCCCAACACTCGTTGTGTGTACTACGGCTTTACGGTGCGCTTGGTCGGTGCACCGTTTTTTTTTGCCTGCGCAAAATCCGTGGTGCCAACCCTGTAGGAGCTGCCGCAGGGCGCGACAAGATGCGATACATAGTTACCGCATACCGATTTTCGACCAGTGCTAGCCTGCGTTCATCTTATGGAAGAGAGAACGTCATGGACGCCAATACCTCAGAAACACCGGTTTGCCTGCTATCACCTGAACAGATCGCCGGCCCCTATTTTCGCAATCCCAAGCTGATCAGACGAAACATCAGCGAAGGCGCCGACGGCGTTCCGTTGGTGCTACGGCTGGCAATCGTCGATGCCATGACGGGCCAGCCCGTCACCGATGCATTGGTGGATATCTGGCACTGCAATGCGCGCGGGGCGTATTCGGGCTGGAGCAAAATCAATCCGGACCTGGAAGTCGACAATGGCGACATCGGCTCGGTCGCGCGAACCGACGATGACACCTACCTGCGCGGCGGGCAATTCACCGATAAAAACGGCATCGCCCGGTTCACCACGATCTGTCCGGGTTTTTATGCCGGGCGCACCTTGCACATCCATGTCGCCGTGCGCATCACCAGTGGTAACAATTATCTGCAGGAGCGACACGTTGCCTGGGTCGGCCAGTTGTACTTTCCCGCGGTCGCGGCGCGCTCGGTGCTCAATGCCCGGGAGTATCGCGGTCGGGCCATCCCGCCACTGACCAACGAGCAAGACTTCTTCTATCAGAACATGGGTGGCGGTGCCTCGACCCTGAACGTTCAAACCCTGGGTCGCGACTCCAATGACGATGGCTTTTTCGGGCACATGACCATCGGCATCGACACCTTCGCGGTGTCGAGCCAGATCAAGCCTGAGGACTTCGACAAGTACACCGTGTGACGTCAGCTCAGTTCAGTCAGCGCCGTGGTCAACAACGTCATGTCGGCCGCAGTGCTGGTCAGTCCCGGCGTTATACGAATGCACGGCCCACACGCGGCCCCGCTGCGTACCACCGTGAACAGGTTGTAATCGTTGAGCAGGCGTTCGACCATCGGCTGTTGATCGGCATGTGCGGTGAAGCGCAGCGACGTAATTCCGCAATACAGTCGTGGGTCGTCCGGGGTCATGACTTCGATCCCTGGTAACTCGCGAACCGCATGAACCCACAGGTTGCGCAGGTAGTTGACCCGCGCACCTTTGGCGGCGGAACCACCCATGGCCCAATGTTCCTCAAGCACCAGCGGCAGGGTCAGCAATGCCGGGATATTGGGCGTGCTGTACGGCGTGCGGGCGCGAATGTCGGTGATCGGGAAATGCATTTCGCCCATGTCCGGATCGATGTCGGCCAGGCGTTCAGTGGCGATATACAGGAAGCCGAGGGTCAGTGGGGCACCGATCCACTTGTGCAGGTTATAGGCGGCGAAAGCGATGCCCAGTTCATCGAGATCGAATTCAAACTGGCCCAAGGCATGTGCGCCGTCGAGGATTACGTCGATGCCATATTCTTTGGCAGCGGCTGCAATAGCTTGTACCGGCATCACCAGACCCGTGCGGTGGGTGACGTGGGTCAACGCCATCAGCTTGAGTCGCGGATAACGTGCGAACGCTGCACGGTAAGTGCTCAGCAAACTGTCGAAACTGGCGGGATGCGGGTGTTCGATTTCGATCACTTCGACACCGCGATTACGCGCGAGCCAGCGCATGGCACCCTTGACCGTGTCGTACTCCAGATCACAGATCAGCACCTGATCGCCTGGCTGCAAGCGGTTGTAGTTGCGGATCAATGACTGCAAACCGTCCGAGGCGTTGCGGGTGAGGGCGACTGTCTCAGCGGGTACGCCAATCAGTTCGGCCACCTGAGCGCGGATTTTCAGGCTGTCAGTCTGTTCGAAACGCTGACGCACGTAGACGGAGTTGCTGCGGTTGACCAACTCGATGTTGCGCTGGTACTCCTCGACCACCGTGCGCGACATGCGCCCGAAATAGCCGTTTTCCAGGTTGATCGGGCCAGGTTGGACAGCGTAGCGGTCGGCAAATGTCTGCCAAAAGGATTCATCACGGGCGCGGCGGGTGTTGTCAGGCATGGGATTACTCGATCAGGAGGTGAATCAGTGCCGAGGGGCAGGTTTGCCGTGTTTGGCGCGCAAGGGTTCGAGCAATTCGGATAAACCGTTGTGATCGATTTCCTGCATCAGGGCCAGCAGGCCGCCCAGTTCGCCATGGGGGAAACCTTCCCGGGCGAACCAGTTCAGGTACGGTCCTGGCAGGTCGGCAATGATTCGGCCCTTGTATTTGCCGAAGGGCATTTCGCGAGTAATCAGCAGTTCGAGCTTTTCAGGGTTCATCGATCAGTCGTCTTGATTCAGTCAGTCTGGAAAATACAGGCATTCTGCATGCAGGCCAAATGACAGATCATGCAAAAAAAGCGGATACAGATTTTTTGTTGATAACTAAGTATTTGAAAAACAAAGGGTAATTTATCATTCGGAAGCTGGCATGCGAGCTGCAATACCTATTGCAACTTTCATCACCCGCAAGGAATTGAAAAATGACCGACATGAATAAAGAAGCGATCTCTGTGCTCAACGACCTGATTGAAACCAGCAAAGACGGTCAGGAAGGGTTCAAGACTTGCGCTGAAGACATCAAACACCCTGAACTCAAAACCCTGTTTGTGCAACGTTCCGCCGACTGCGCCACAGCGGCAGCCGAGCTGCAGAGCGCCGTACGTTCGATGGGTGGCGATCCGGAAACTTCCACCAGTGTCAGCGGCGATTTGCACCGTCGCTGGGTCGATGTGAAATCAATGTTTACCGGCAAGGACGAAGAAGCCGTGCTCAACGAAGCCGAGCGCGGTGAAGACCATGCGATGAAGGCTTATCGGGAAGCCATGGAAAAAATCAACAAACACAACCTGGTGGGTATCCGTGACATCGTTGAACGTCAGTACCACGGCGTGCAACGCAACCACGATCAGGTAAAAGCCCTGCGTAACCAGGCGCGCGCACGCTCGTAAGCGTACGCTTGCTGTCAAAAACGCCAGCCAGTCTGGCGTTTTTTTGTGCTTGTGGTTAATACCGCAATCGCCGCTTGTAGGAGCTGCCGAAGGCTGCGATCTTTTGACCTTGCTCTTCTGCGAGTGCGAAAAAAGCAAAAGATCGCAGCCTTCGGCAGCTCCTTCATGGTCGCGTTTTTTGACGGGCCGATGGGAGAAGCCGGCTATCGTTACAACGTCCTTTGAAGAGTTTATTCAGTGCCTATCACTTTGCAGGCTTTGTTCGCGCCCGACCGCCGCGCCGTGCAATTCGCGATCAAAACCTTGATCGGCGGGGGGCTGGCGTTGTGGTTGGCCTTGCGGTGGGGGCTGGAACAACCGGCCTGGGCGTTGATGACGGCAATCATCGTCGCCCAGCCGTTGTCGGGGATGGTCATGCAAAAGGGGCTGGCGCGTCTGCTGGGGACGCTGGTCGGGACGATCATGTCGGTGGTGTTCATGGGCGCCTTTGCCCAGACGCCCTGGTTGTTCCTGTTGGCCTTGGCGTTGTGGCTGGGACTCTGTACGGCGAGTTCGACGTTGTTGCGCAGCGCCTGGTCCTATTCATTTGTGCTGGCCGGTTACACCGTGGCAATCATCGCGTTGCCGGCGATCAGCCATCCGCTGACGGTATTCGACCAGGCCGTGGCGCGATGCACGGAAATCTGCCTGGGCATTATCTGCGCCACGGCGAGCAGTGCGTTGCTTTGGCCGATGCGGGTCGAGTTGCAACTGACCGATCAGGCACGCGCTGCCTGGCGGAGCGGTATGAATGCCGCGCGGGCGACCCTTGCCGGCGATGGCCAGGCGCGAAAGGGCTTGCTGGAGATTCTCGGGCGAATCGTTGCGGTGGATGCCCAGCGTGAACATGCCTGGTTCGAAGGCAGCCGTGGGCGGCAACGCGCGCGGGCTATCAGCGGCTTGAGCCAGAAGCTGCTGATGTTGTTGCGCATCGCCCGTTCCGTGCACCGGCAGTGGAAGCAACTGGAACCGCATGAGTTCGCGCAATTGTTGCCCTGGATGAGCGAAGTCCAGGAGGCGCTGAACGGTGCTGATCCCGCGACTTTGCAAGCCTTGCGCCCGCGCTTGCTCGACGCCTCCCATGACCCGCACATCAGCTCCGCGCAAAGTTATTGCCTGGTGCGTTTCACCTTGCTGATGGATACCGCCATGGCGGCAGGTGTGGCGTTGAAAGCCGTGGAGGAGGGAAGAGATGCCGTCGATCCGCCGAGAACCCTGACGCCACACCGGGACCTGTCGTTGGCCCTGGTATTCGGTGCCCGTAGCGCGCTAGCGTTTCTGGTGGTCTCGTGTTTCTGGCTGGCGACGGCCTGGCCTGCGGCAGCAGGCGCATTGGTGCTGACGTGTGTGGTGTGCAGCCTGTTTGCCAGTCGCGAGAACGGCGCTCAGATCGGCATGAGTTTTATGCGCGGCATCTTTCTGGCCATTCCAGTGGCGTTTATCGTCGGGCAGATTCTGCTGCCGCAGTGGAGTGGTTTCGCAATGCTCTGTATGGCCATGGGCGTGCCATTGTTTTTTGGGGCGCTGGGCATGGCCAAACCGCAGATCAGTGCCACGGCTACTTCATTTTGTCTGCACTTCATTGTGCTGGTGGCGCCGCTTAATCAGATGAAGTTCGATGTCGCGGCCTTTTTCAACAGCGCGCAGGCCATGGTGGTGGGTGTCGGTGCGGCTGTCCTGGCGTTCCATTTGTTGATCCTGCGCAATCCGGTGTGGCTTGGCCGACGCCTGCTGGCAGCAACCCTTGACGATCTGGTGCGCTTGACTCGACGCAATCTGGCCGGTGCCGAAAGCTGGTTCGGTGGGCGGATGGCTGACCGCTTGCTGCAACTGGCGCGGCATTATCCGGAGCTGCCGGAGCCTGCTCGCAGCCGCTGGGACGACGGCTTGCTCGGCCTGGATATCGGCGACGAATTGCTGCACCTGCGCTTGAGTCTGGCGGTGGCGCAGGTGCCGGTCACTGCGCCGCAACAGCGTTATCTCGAACGCCTGGAAAATGTCCTGCGCCAAGGCCCGGCGGGCAGTCGCGCCGAAGCATTGATCGAGCCGAGCGAAGCCTTACTGCAAACCCTGTACGCCTTGCCTCCCAGCGATGCGGTGAAGCTGGCCCAAGGCGCAGTGCTGCAATTGCAAAACAGTTGGCGCGCCTGGTGCCGCCAGCAGGAGGACGTTCATGGGTTTGCGTGAATGGTCGGTGGGCGGCGTGCTGCTCAGCCCGTTTCTGATTTATGTGGTGCTGGCGCTGCTGGTCACTGGCGCCCTGCGCCTGCTATTGCGGCTGACCCCGGTGGGGCGCTGGATCTGGCATGAAGCATTATTTGATTGCGCCTTGTACGTCTGTGTATTGACCGTGATCACCGTCGTCCTCGGACCCTTATAAGGAGTTGAACATGCGTACTTCCGTACGTGTCGCGGTAACGCTGTGCCTGGTGGCGGTGGCGATTTTTGCCGGTTTCCATTTGTGGCAGTACTACATGCTGACACCCTGGACCCGCGACGCGCGAATCGGCGCCGACGTGGTGGTGATTTCCCCGGATGTGTCGGGTTGGGTGCGCGAGCTAAAGGCTTATGACAACCAACAGGTGAAGGCGGGTGATCTGCTGCTGAGCATCGACCGCGACCGTTTCGAAGCTGCGCTCGAAAAGGCGCAAGCGGTGGTGCAAACCCGTCAGCAACAACTCAATCTACGTGAGCGCGAAGCCAGTCGTCGTGCCAGCCTCGGGCCGCAGGCGATCAGTGCCGAGCTGCGCGAGAACGCGCAAATCAACGCTGACATTGCGCGCGGTGAATTGCGCGAAGCCCAGGCCGAAGCCAAGGTCGCGCAAATCAACCTGGCCCGCAGCCAGGTCCACGCGCCTCGCAATGGGCACATCACCAACCTGCGCCTGGCCGAAGGCAATTACGTGAACGCCGGGCAATCGGTGATGGCCTTGATCGACGACTCGACCTTTTATGTGCAGGCGTATTTCGAAGAAACCAAACTGCCGCGGATTCGCGTCGGCGACCCGGTGAAGGTCTGGCTGATGAGTGCGGGGCATGCGTTGGAGGGGCACGTGGAAAGCATCAGTCGCGGGATCACCGACCGCAACACCACGCCGGATGGTCAATTGCTGGCGGAAGTGGAGCCGACCTTCAACTGGGTCAGGCTGGCGCAACGGATTCCGGTGCGGATCAAACTGGACAAGGTGCCCGAAGAGATCAATCTGAGTGCGGGGATGACGGCGAGCGTGCAGGTGAAGGAGAGCGAACGCTGAGTTGCGCTGCGCCGCGATCTTGTGGCGAGGGAGCTCGCTCCTGCTGGGGCGCGAGGCGGCCCCGAAAAATGGGCCTGCTGCGCAGTCCAGCGGGAGCAAGCGCCCTCGCCACAAGCGAGTGGACTATCAGCCAATGCTGATCGGCGGCAACTCGGTCAGCGTCACAGTCTGCTGTTTGCGCGGCGCCAAAATTTCCGCCTCACCATCCACCACCAACTCATCACGCTGGTTGAACACGCGAGTGGCAATGCGTACACGAAACTTCGGCAGTTTCTCGAGGATTTCCAGGCGCACGGTCAGGGTGTCGCCAATCTTCACCGGCTTCTGAAAACTCATCTGCTGGCCGATATAAATAGTGCCCGGCCCAGGCAACTCACAGGCGACCGCAGCACTGATCAAGGCACCGCTGAACATGCCGTGGGCGATGCGTTCCTTGAACATGGTGCTGGCGGCGTAGTCGGCGTCCAGGTGTACCGGGTTGTGATCGCCCGACATCGCGGCGAACAACTGAATGTCGCGCTCTTCGACAGTCTTGCTGTAGCTGGCAGTCTGGCCGACTTCGAGGGCTTCGTAAGGGGTGTTGGTAACCTGGGTCATCTGTCTCAATTCCTGTGACGAATAAAAAAATTCACAAAAAACTATTCGGTTCGGTGTGGCCGGCGATGGGCCAGCGCCTGGTGGATCCAGGCCAGTACATCGGCAGTCACTTCATCGCGGTTGCTATCGTTGAACAGCTCGTGCCGCGCCTGCGGGTAAATAGTCAGCTGCAGGCTCTGGCTACCGGCTTCGCGCAAGGCGTCGGCCAGATCTTTCAGACGCTTGCCTTCGCTCACCGGATCACATTCACCACCAATTACCAGCAATGGCAGGCCCGGATCGATCTGAGCGAGATTGGACGCTTTGCTGATTTGCTGCAACCCGCCGAGCAAATCGATCCATAGCTGATTGGTGCAGCGAAAGCCGCAGAGTGGGTCGTTGGCGTACAAATCGACTTCCGTCGGATCGCGGCTGAGCCAGTCGAAACGGGTGCGCGCCGGTTTGAATTGCTTGTTGAACGAGCCGAACGACAACCATTCGATCAGCGCGCTTCGGCCTTTCGGGCCCTGTCGCAGGCGTTCGAACCGGGCGATTTGCCGCGCTGCGCGATAAAGCGCCACCGGCTGGAAGTTCGAGCCACTGAGAATTGCCCCGTGCAGGCTGGCACTGTGATGCAGCAAATAGGCCTGGGCGATGTAGCTGCCCATGCTGTGACCGAGCAGCACAATCGGCACGCCGGGATGCGGCTGGCCGATGTGCTGGTTGAGGCACGCCAGGTCGCCCACAACCTTGGCCCAGCCATCGGAATCGGCGAAATGGCCGAGCGTCCCGTTTTCGGCAGTTTTGCCATGTCCGCGCAAATCCGGCGCGTACACACCGAAGCCTTGATCGCAGAGTTTTTCTGCCAGACGCGCATAGCGACCGCTGTGTTCCGCCATGCCGTGGGCCAGCAGGATGACAGCCTTGAGGGGGCCTGCAGGCAGCCACTGGTTGACGAAAAGGCGACTGCGGTCACTGGTGGTCAGCCAGAAAGTGTCGTGGATCATAGCGGTTCCTTTGCTGGGGCATGGAGCTTGCGGCTTGCAGCTTAAAGCTTGCAGCTCAAGTGTATAGCGCATCCTCAGTCAGGCGTCTGATCTGCCCACGCCACGGCAGGAAGATTCACACGATCAATGACGACCGTGCGCGTATTTGCCTGATTCGCCATAGCTGCTAGTGTCCGTGAAGCTCCGCTTTTCGCTTTCTGCTTTTTGAGGGATGAGAGAGAAATGACAGAAAAGTGGCCCCGGATAGCTCAGGTAAAGAGGATAAGAACAATGCAACCTGATTTCTGGAATGACAAACGCCCGGCCGGTGTACCCCTGGACATTAACGTCGGTGAGTACAAGTCGGTGATCGAGGTGTTCGAGCGTTCCTGCAAGAAGTTTGCTGACCGCCCGGCGTTCAGCAACATGGGCGTAACCCTGACCTACGCCGAACTGGAGCGCTACAGCGCAGCCTTTGCCGGTTACCTGCAAGCCCATACCGACCTGGTGCCGGGTGATCGCATTGCGGTGCAAATGCCTAATATCCTGCATTACCCGATTGCCGTGTTTGGCGCCTTGCGCGCCGGGCTGATCGTAGTCAACACCAACCCGTTGTATACCGCGCGGGAGATGCGTCATCAGTTCAAGGACTCCGGTGCCCGTGCGCTGGTGTACCTGAACGTGTTCGGGCAGAAAGTCCAGGAAGTGCTGCCCGACACGGATATCCAGTATCTGATCGAAGCGAAAATGGGCGACTTGATGCCCGCCGCCAAGGGCTGGCTGGTCAATACCATGGTGAGCAAGGTCAAGAAAATGGTCCCGGCCTATTCGTTGCCCCAGGCCATTTCTTTCAAAAGTGCGCTGCGCATGGGCCGAGGTCAGGGGATCAAGCCACTTAACGCCGGCCTCAAAGACATCGCCGTGCTCCAATACACCGGCGGCACCACTGGTCTGGCCAAGGGCGCGATGTTGACCCACAGTAACCTGGTGGCCAACATGCAGCAGGCTCGGGCGTGCCTGGGGCAGTTCGGCAGCGACGGCCAGCCGCTGTTGCGCGAAGGGCAAGAGGTGATGATCGCGCCGCTGCCGCTGTACCACATCTATGCCTTCACCGCGAACTGCATGTGCATGATGGTGACCGGCAACCACAACGTGCTGATCACCAATCCGCGAGACATCGGCGGCTTCATCAAGGAGCTGAAGAAGTGGCGATTCTCGGCGTTGCTGGGGCTCAACACGCTGTTTGTCGCGCTGATGGAACATCCGGATTTCAAGACCCTGGATTTCTCCAGCCTCAAGCTCACCAACTCCGGCGGCACCGCGCTCGTCAAGGCCACCGCCGAGCGTTGGGAGCAACTGACCAACTGCCGCATCACCGAAGGTTACGGCCTGACCGAGACCTCGCCGGTGGCCTGCACCAACCCCTACGGCGATCAGTCACGCATTGGCACGGTCGGCCTGCCGGTGCCGGGCACCACGTTGAAAGTCATCAACGATGAGGGTGTCGAGCAACCTTTAGGTGAGCGCGGCGAGTTGTGTATCAAAGGCCCGCAAATCATGAAGGGCTATTGGCAGAAACCTGAAGCGACCAACGAAGTGCTGGATGCCGAGGGCTGGTTCAAGTCCGGCGACATCGCGGTGATCGATCCGGACGGCTTTGTGCGCATCGTCGATCGCAAGAAGGACATGATCATCGTCTCGGGTTTCAACGTGTACCCGAACGAAATTGAAGACGTGGTCATGGCGCATCCGAAAGTCGCCAACTGTGCGGTAATCGGTGTGCCGGACGAGCGCTCGGGCGAAGCGGTGAAGTTGTTCGTGGTGGCCCGTGAAGCGGGCGTCAGCCTTGAAGAGTTGAAGGCGTACTGCAAGGAGAACTTCACGGCGTACAAAGTCCCCAAGCACATTGTGTTGCGTGAATCGTTGCCGATGACGCCGGTGGGCAAGATATTGCGGCGGGAGTTGCGTGATATCGCGTAACGGGTCATAGATTGAGGCGATCCCAAAAGATCGCAGCCTTGGGCAGCTCCTACAGGGATCGCATTCTTCTGCAGGAGCTGTCGAAGGCTGCGATCTTTTGCTTTAAAGCCCCGGAAAACGGGGCCTTAAAGGGAGTTATAGAATTTTTGCTCTAAAATGACCGCTTGTTATTCTTGAGTCACAAATGTGACCGTAGAGGCCGCTTTTGGCTCTAGTCGACCCTTGGCAAAGCTGCTACTCTCGGCGCGCTTTGTGACTTCTCGGCCTAGTAAAAAGCCAGACTCACCAATAGACAAACACCAATAATAATCGCATCAAATGCGGTGCTGAATTCGCGTTGCTGAGGAGTGGGCTTCCATGATCGAAGACTTTTGGAAGGATAAGTACCCAGCTGGAATTGCTGCCGACATCAATCCAGATGAGTACCCGAATATTCAGGCAGTGTTGAAGCAATCCTGCCAACGCTTCGCCAACAAACCGGCATTCAGCAACCTGGGCAAGACAATCACCTACGGTGAGCTGTACGAATTGTCCGGTGCCTTTGCTGCATACCTGCAACAGCATACCGATTTGCAGCCGGGCGATCGAATCGCCGTGCAACTGCCCAACGTGTTGCAGTACCCGGTGGCCGTCTTCGGCGCTATTCGCGCCGGCCTGATCGTGGTCAACACCAACCCGCTGTACACCGCGCGGGAGATGGAACACCAGTTCAACGATTCCGGTGCCAAAGCCCTGGTCTGCCTGGCCAACATGGCTCATCTGGCCGAAACCGTGGTGCCGAAAACCGGCGTCAAGCACGTGATCGTCACCGAAGTGGCCGACCTGCTGCCACCGCTCAAGCGTCTGCTGATCAACAGCGTCATCAAGTACGTGAAGAAGATGGTGCCGGCGTATCACTTGCCCAAAGCCGTCAAGTTCAACGATGTGCTGAGCAAGGGCCATGGCCAGCCAGTGGCGGAAGCCAGCCCGGCCAGCAGCGATGTCGCGGTGTTGCAATACACCGGTGGCACCACCGGCGTGGCCAAGGGCGCAATGCTGACCCACCGCAACCTTGTAGCGAACATGTTGCAGTGCAAGGCGCTGATGGGCTCCAACCTCAATGAAGGCTGCGAGATCCTGATCACGCCGCTGCCGCTGTACCACATCTATGCATTCACCTTTCATTGCATGGCGATGATGCTGATCGGCAACCACAACGTCCTGATCAGCAACCCGCGCGACCTGCCGGCGATGGTCAAGGAACTGTCGAAGTGGAAGTTCAGCGGTTTTGTCGGCCTCAACACGTTGTTCGTTGCCCTGTGCAACAACGAAGGTTTCCGCAAGCTGGATTTCTCGGCGCTGAAAGTCACCCTGTCGGGAGGCATGGCCCTGCAATTGGCCGCTGCCGAACGCTGGAAAGCGGTCACCGGTTGCGCCATCTGCGAAGGCTACGGCATGACCGAAACCAGCCCGGTGGCCACGGTCAACCCGATCCAGAACATCCAGATCGGCACCATCGGTATTCCCGTGCCGTCGACCCTGTGCAAAGTGATCAATGATGCCGGTGTCGAGCAGCCAATGGGCGAAATCGGCGAGCTATGCGTGAAAGGTCCGCAGGTCATGAAGGGTTACTGGCAGCGTCAGGAAGCCACCGATGAAATCCTCGACAGCGAAGGCTGGTTGAAGACCGGTGACATTGCGTTGATCCAGCCGGATGGCTACATGCGCATTGTCGATCGCAAGAAAGACATGATCCTGGTGTCCGGTTTCAACGTGTACCCGAACGAACTGGAAGACGTGCTGGCAACCCTGCCGGGCGTGCTGCAATGCGCGGCCATCGGCATACCGGACGAGAAATCGGGCGAGGCGATCAAGATTTTCATCGTCGCCAAACCGGGCGTGACCCTGACCAAGGAACAGGTGATGGAGCATATGCGCGCCAACGTCACCGGTTACAAGGTTCCACGCTCCGTGGAGTTCCGCGATGCATTGCCGACCACTAACGTTGGCAAGATTTTGCGTCGGGAATTGCGAGATGAAGAGTTGAAGAAGATCGCTGCAAAAAAGGTCAGCGCGTAATAAACAAGAAGCCCCGCAGAAGCGGGGCTTTTTTTGAAGATCAAAAGATCGCAGCCTGCGGCAGCTCCTACAGGGATTCATGTAGGAGCTGCCGCAGGCTGCGATCTTTTGCTTTTATTGACGGAACGGCGCGAAATTGACGTTGGTGCCTGCCGGGCGCATGTCCTGGAGGTACGAGTCCTTGTCGGCGCTCAGTTCCAGGCTCAGGGCTGCCTTGCGCTTGCCTTCGTTGCGCACCACCAGCCCTTCAAGCTTTTCGCGCAGGAACACCGTCGGCACTTTCAGGTGCAGCAGTTCGTCGGTGTCCGGGGTGTGCATCAGCAGGTGAATCCACTCGTACTGACCAACGGCAAGGCGCGCTACCGGGAGGTCGAACCACCAGATGTTGCGGTTGCGGTTCAATTCGGCGAAGTGGCAATTGTTGACGCCAAGCACAGCACCGCCGAGTTCCAGGTTTCTGCGGGCAATGGCCTGCTTTTTATCGAGTTTCATAACATTCCTACGGAGTTGGATCTTCAGCGCCAAGGCCTGAATACGTTGCGCATTCTCGGGGGTTGCCGGGCAAACATAAAGCCCAACCTGCGCGGATCGATGAAATGGCGCTGTGAAAATAAATGAAACTCCGTGCAAACGCCTCCGGTCAACCCTGTGTAACCACTTTTCTCATCCAGATGTTCACAGGAGAAACACCATGAGCAGCACAGGCGATAAAGTGAAAGGCATGGCCAACGAAGCAGCCGGTAACGTCAAGCAAGGCGTGGGTAAAGCCACCGGTAACGACAAAATGCGCGCTGAAGGCGCGGTCCAGGAAAAGAAAGGCGAAGCCCAGCAAGCGGTCGGCAAAGCCAAGGATGCCCTTAAGAAAGGCATCGACAAAGCCTGAACCGGCCTTTAATAAAAGTAAGAAACGGCCATCCGCGGATGGCCGTTTTTGTGTCAGCCTGAACTTGAGCCCGGAAATTGTTTCAAAGTCGCCAAGTAGGCTACCTTGATGTAGAAAACGGCCCTGAGTCGCCACGACTTAACCCACCCTTTTGTTTGCGGCGAATGGAGACGCTAATGATTTTTCCGGACATGCGAGGCCTGCCTTTGCACCGTGTGATGATGCGCACGGTCACCGAGTTCGTCGACGATGAGATGTCGACCTATGCCTCGGCGCTGGCCTATCAAATGCTGTTTTCGCTGTTCCCCTTCATCCTGTTCCTGATTGCCCTGATCGGCTTCCTGCACCTGCCGGATTTCTTCTCCTGGCTGCGCCTGCAATCGGAACTGGTGTTGCCGCCCCAGGCGCTGGAGCAGGTGAACCCGGTGATCGACCAGCTCCAGCAGTCCAAGGGTGGCTTGCTGTCGGTGGGTATTGTCATCGCCCTGTACACCGCCTCAGCCGGTGTGCGGCTGATGATGAGCGCGATGAATGCGGCTTACGATGTGATTGAAGGTCGCCCGTTATGGAAGCGCTTTCCGCTGTCGATCTTCTACACCATCGGCATTGCCGGCATGCTGCTGGTGGCTGCCGCACTCATGGTGCTCGGGCCCCAGGTGATGGGCTGGATCGCTGCGCAAGTCGGCCTCGAAGACTTCATCGTGACCGTCTGGACGGTTGCGCGCTGGCCGGTCATCGTGATTCTGATGATGGTGGCCGTTGCATTGATCTATTACGTCACGCCGGACGTCAAACAGGAGTTTCGCTTCATCACGCCAGGGTCGGTGCTGGCGGTAGTGGTGTGGATCATCGCCTCATTGGGCTTTGCGTTTTACGTCAAGACGTTCGCCAACTACAACGCCATGTATGGCAGTATCGGCGCGATCATCGTGTTGTTGCTGTACTTCTACATTTCCGCTGCGGTGCTGTTGCTCGGCGCGGAGATGAATGCGGTGATCGAACACATGTCGCGAGAGGGCAAAGACCCTGGCGAAAAAGTCCCCGGCGAGCATGGTCCCGTGCATGAAGAAAAACACCACGTGTCGGGATTGGGCCGGGACCACTCGATCAAGCCACCCACTGACGAAGTCATCAAATGATCCGTGAAATTCTGAAAATGGGCGATGAGCGCTTACTGCGCATTGCCCCGCCGGTTCCCGCCGAAATGTTCGACAGCCCGGAGTTGTGGCAACTGATCGACGACATGTTCCAGACCATGGAAAGCGTTGGTGGCGTTGGCCTGGCCGCGCCGCAAATCGGTGTCGATCTGCAGCTGGTGATCTTCGGTTTTGAGCACAGCGAACGCTATCCGGATGCTGACGCGGTGCCGCAGACGATTCTGATCAATCCGCTGATCACCCCTTTGAATCCGACGCTGGAAGAAGGCTTCGAAGGATGTCTGTCGGTGCCTGGCTTGCGGGGCGCAGTGGAGCGTTACCAGCAGATCCGCTACGAAGGGTTCGACCCCAAGGGCGAGCCGATCGTGCGCGTCGCCTCGGGTTTCCATGCGCGGGTTGTGCAGCATGAATGCGATCATCTGATCGGCCGGCTCTACCCGTCGCGCATCAGTGACTTCAGCAAGTTCGGATTTACCGAAGTGATGTTTCCGGATCTAGATCCGACGGCGGATGATTAAACAGCAAAAGATCGCAGCCTGCGGGCGACTCCTGTAGGCGCTGCCGAAGGCTGCGATCTTTTGATCTGGCCTTCTTATTTCACCGGTTTGACGAACCGCAACGTCATCCGGTCCGACTCCCCAATCGCTAAATACTTCGCCCGATCCTTGTCCCCCAATGTCAACGCTGGCGGCAGTGTCCACACGCCTTCGGGATAATCCTTGGTGTCCTTCGGATTGGCGTTGATTTCGCTCTGCTCCTCAAGCTTGAACCCCGCATCGGTCGCCAGTTTCACTACGTAGTCGGTGGTCAGGTAGCCGCTGTGCTTGATGTCTTCCAGTGACGCCCCATCCTTGGCCCGGTGATCCACTACGCCGAGCACGCCGCCCGGTTTCAGTACTTTGAAAAACGCCTGGAACATCAACGGCGCGGTGTCCGCCAGCACCCAGTTGTGCACGTTGCGAAAGGTCAGCACGGTATCTGCCGAGCCGGGTTGGCCGAGTGCCGGAGCTTTCGGGTCGAACTCCAGCAGCTGGGCCTTGGCATATTGCGCTGGATCGGCGGCGAATTTGTTCTTCAACTTCTCTTCATTCTTGCGGGCCGAATCGCTGACTGTTGGTGCCTGAACCGCAGCAACATACTGGCCCTGGTCCTTAAGTAACGGCGCCAGCAATTCGCTGTACCAACCGTTACCGGGGGTGATTTCAATGACCGTTTGCTTCGGCCCAAGACCAAAGAACTGCAGGCTTTGTTGCGGGTGACGGTAACCATCACGCGCCACGTTTTCCGGCGCGCGCCAACTGCCGGCCAGTACGTTGGCATATTGTTCGGCCGACACTGTCGGCGCAGCGGCATGACTTAAAGCAGGGGCGAGCAAGGTGGTCAGCGTCAAAGCCAGAAGAGCAGGTTTCATGGGGCGTCCTGAACGAAGTCGAAGTCGACAGCGAGGCTAGCACGCGGCCCGTTTTGATCGATCACACATTATCGAAGGTGGACCGAACCAACGGTTCTAAGCCCATGGCAATCATCGGTTTGCTGCGCGCGTAACGGCTCAATCGCTCGACCATCGCGTAGGGCATCTGCGGGTCGAAAACAAAGCCGCGACGCTCATAAAAACCACGTAAATCCGGATGGCAGAACAACCACACCGGACTTTCTACGTTCTCGACGGCGGCGGCGATCAACGCGGCGGCGATGCCTTGTTTACGACAGGCCGGATCGACAAACAATCCGGTAAGCCAATGCCCACCCGACACTGGTCGCAAGCACAGCGCACCGATGATTTCTTCGCGCCGGGCGACCCACAGATGAGCCTCGCGGACCGCCTTCATCGAAGATTGGTGGGCGCGATAAAACTTGTTCATCAACGGCCATAATGGCTCGTCGAGCAGGGCGTATTGCGTGTTGGACATGGGAGCGGACTGTCGGTGTGCGAAGCGGGCGATTATAAAAGAACACGCCCGCAAGGATAGGTGTATACCTGATCTCACATCCCGTTTGAGTGGAGTACGCATTATGTCCAAAGGTATGGATTCAAAGAAAGCAGCGAAGAAAAAGCCGGCGAAAACCGCCATTGAAAAGCGCGCGGACAAGAAGGCCAAGAAAGTCGATATTTTCGGCCATTGATCCGAACGCCCTGTAGGAGCTGCGGCAGGCTGCGATCTTTTGATCTTGAAAAACAAAGTCTAAAGATCGCAGCCTGCGGCAGCTCCTACAGTGGTTTCTGAAGTAAGCAAATAATCTGCAAGATTTACCAGGGCAGTTGCACAGAAGGGGATTGGTCCCCGATCCGAGCAACGCCATGCCCCATTACTTCGATTCTGCCCACCGAGAAGAAATCGACACCCTGCGCCAGCGCCTGACTGCCCGTACCGAATGGCCGACCTGGCTGCTGCTGATCGGCGTTTATGGAGGCTGGTTTGGCATTGTTCTGAACAGTCATCATTTGGGACTGTGGTGGAGCACGTTGTTGCTGATCCCTTTGCTGGTGCTTTGGCTTTCCGTACAGCACGAATTGCTTCACGGCCATCCAACACGCTGGCCCGCGCTGAACAAAATCCTCGGCTACGCGCCGTTCGCCGTCTGGTATCCCTATACCCTGTATCGCGACAGCCATTTGCTGCATCACCGCGATGAAGACCTGACCGTGCCCGGTCGCGATCCGGAAAGCCGCTACTTGCGCGCCGAGCATTGGCAGCGCAGTTCGCTGATCGAACAGGGCCTGCACTGGTTGAACAAAACCGTACTTGGCCGCTTCGCCATCGGTGCCCCACTGGCCTTGCTCGCGTTGGCCCGCGAAGAGCTGCAACGGCTTGCAAACGGCGAGCGCCAGGCGTGGTTGATGTGGCTTAGCCATGGCGCCCTGACTTTAGTGATGCTGCTGTTCATTGCCCGCTACAGCGTGTTGCCAGTCTGGCATTACCTGTTGCTGATCAGCGTTCCGGCGCTGTCGATTGCAATGATTCGCTCCTACTATGAACATCGACCCCACGCAGCACCGGAGCAACGCACCGTGCTTAACGAAGCAGCGTGGCCGTGGCGCTGGCTATTCCTCAACCTCAATCTGCATCTGGTGCATCACGACTTGCCGGGGCTGCCGTGGTACGACTTGCCGCGCGCCTATCGGGCCCGACGCGAGCAATGGCTGGCGCGCAGTGGCGGGTTTCTGGTGCAGGGGTATGGTCAGTTGTGGCGTGAAAATGGGCTAAGCGCAATCGACAGTCCGCAGCATCCGTTTCACTGATTTTTATGAACGATACAAGCCCGCTTCAGGAGCGAGCCTGCTCGCGATGAGGCCCTCACATACAACACCTGTGTTGTCTGTCACACCGCCATCGCGAGCAGGCTCACTCCCACAGGGAGCACTTCGCTGTATGGGAAGAATTGATGACACACATCGCCGAACTACTGATGTACGTCGCTCCAGAACCGATCCGACAGGCCAACGAGCGCTGGCTGACGCGAATCCTTGAGCGGCTGGGCGCCACCCGCCGCAGCGCCGAGGGTTTATCACTAATGGATCTTTGGCTGTCCCCGCAATTATTGCTGACCCAAACCTGTGGCTATCCGTTGATGACGGCATTGCGCGGCCAGGTCCGGGTGCTCGGTCGCCCCCGTTATGAACTGCCGGACAGCACCGGCGGCAATCATTGCAGCCTGCTGTTGAGTCGAGCCGATGATCAGCGGCGAACCCTGCCGGACTTTCGCGGCAGCCGTGGCGTGATCAATGGCGAAGATTCCAACAGCGGCATGAATCTGCTGCGACATCGACTTGCGCCGCTGCATCGCGACGGTCAGTTTTTTTCCCGGGTCGGCATCAGCGGCAGCCACCGTGAAAGCCTGCGCTGGTTGCGCGAAGACCTTTCCGATCTGGCGGCCATCGACAGCGTGACCTTCGCCTACCTGGCGCGACACGCCGCAAACGAAGTTTGTGGTTTACGTGTTGTCGGGCGCAGTGCATTGAGTCCGACCTTGCCGTTCGTTACCGCCGCCACGGTCACTGATGAACAGGCTGAAAACCTTCGGCAAGTGATGAATCAGGCTTTGCGCGAACTGCCGGAAGTGGTCGAAGCCCTTGGTTTGCACGAGGTGTTGGCGGCCGGCGAAAGTGACTATCAGGTGGTACTCGACTATCAGCAGGAGGCTGAAGCTCTGGGGTATGGGCGCCTGCATTAGATGGCGTACGTCCTGTAGGAGCTGCCGAAGGCTTCGATCCTGGCGGTAAAACGAACACTGGAGACGTTAAGGGTTAATTCATTTATGGAATATAAAAATCACTTTTAAATATTATTAATGAATAAGCCTCCTTGCTAGGATCGCGTTACCGGACCTCCGGACATTCAGCGACCCCTAACCTTGGAGCCTCTATGTCCGGCACCGATATTTCCCATCGTAATGATGTGGGCGGATTATTCCGCGCTCATTACCCCTGGCTCTGCGCCCAATTGCGCCAGCATCTGGGGGCCAGCTCCAGTGTCGAAGACATCGCCGCCGAAGCTTTCGTGCAATTGCTCGAAGCGCCAGCGCCGGTATTAATCCGCGAGCCTCGCGCCCTGTTGAGCACCATCGCCCGCCGCCTGATCTATCAACTATGGCGTCGCCGCGATCTGGAACGCCAACACCTTGATCAACTGCGACACGCCGATCAACCGTCAACACCTTCACCCGAAGAACTGGCGCAACTGACCCAGGCCTTAGATGGGCTCGACCGCACACTCGCGCGCCTGCCCGGCAAGGTTCGGGCGACCTTTCTGCTGTCGCGGGTCGATGGTCTGACCTACCCGCAAATCGCTGCCGAACTGGGTATTTCCCCGCGTTCGGTCAGCGCTTACATGACCCGCTCCCAGGCGCTGTGCACCCGGCACAGTGCCAATCAATTCCTGAACCAGAGGTCCGCATGAGATCAATCAAAACCTTGCTCGGCAGTTCGCTGTTGGCGTTGAGCCTGATTGCCAACCAGGCATCGGCAGTGGAAAAAACGGCACCCATTCACTTTGGCGACATCACGTGGGAAAGCGGCAGCCTTATCACCGAGATCCTGCGTTTGATTGTCGAGAAAGGTTACGGCTATCCGACGGACACGTTACCGGGCAGCACCGTCAGCCTCGAAGCGGCATTGGCCAAGAATGACATTCAAGTGATCGGCGAAGAGTGGGCCGGGCGCAGTCCGGCGTGGGTCAAAGCCGCGTCGGAAGGCAAAGTGTTCGGCCTGGGCGACACAGTCAAGGGAGCCACCGAAGGCTGGTGGGTGCCGGAATACGTGATCAAGGGCGATCCGGAACGTGGCATCAAAGCCTTGGCACCGGAGCTGAAATCCGTCGCCGACCTCGCACGTTACAAGGACGTGTTCCGTGACCCGGAAGACCCGAGCCGTGGCCGCTTCCTCAATAGCCCCACCGGCTGGACCTCGGAGATCGTCAACAGTCAGAAACTCAAGGCTTATGACCTGACCGCCAGCTACGTCAACTTCCGCACCGGGTCCGGCGCGGCGCTGGATGCCGAGGTGGCATCGTCAATCCGCCGTGGCAAGCCGGTGCTGTTCTACTACTGGTCTCCGACGCCACTGCTGGGCCGTTTCAAACTGGTGAAACTCGACGAGCCACCGTTCGATGCGCAAGCCTGGAAAACTCTGGCCGATGCCAACAACCCGAATCCCAAAGGCACCCGTTCGATGCCGGCAAGCCTGGCCATCGGCGTATCTGCGCCGTTCAAGACGCAGTATCCGGACTTGGTGGCGTTCTTCGAAAAAGTCGACTTGCCGATTGATCTGTTGAACCAGACGCTGGCCCAGATGAGTGAAAAGCGGCAAAAGCCGCGTGAAGTCGCCGAAGGTTTTTTGCGTGATCAACCGCAAGTGTGGAAGGGCTGGGTGCCTGGTGAAGTGGCAGATAAAGTGAGTGCGAGTTTGTAAGACGCCAAGAGTTTGTGCGTTGCCTTGCCTGTTCGCGAAGGACCGATTGTCGGAGCTGTTAGTTTTGACAGTAGACGGCCAACTCTCATACTTGGATTCTGTACTTGAAAGTTTTAAAACTTACAGTGCGGAGTCCAATATGAAAATCAAATGGCTAACTTTCTTTGGGATTGCATGTGTTGGCATTGCCGCGTTGTTTTTTGTTTATGCGGGCAGTAGTAAAACAAGCCATAGAACATACACAGTGTTCAATCCTCCTCTGAGTGACGTAGAGAAGGCGATAGTTCAACCGCAGATTGATCAACTGCTCAAAAGCACAACAGGTGGAAAACAGGTCAGCTCCACTCAGGTGGAGTTCGATAGCGGTGTTGTAACCACGTTCCAGGTCCCGGGCGCCACCCATGAACCTCACACGACTTGTGATTTTGGTTTTTTTTGTGTTTGGGAAGCCAATAATTACTTAGGTACAAGGGTCGCTCAGCCTGTGCTAGCCAGCGGAACAATCAACTTGCCTGTGTACATGACTCGCGAGGTTTCCTCCTGGAAATATAATAACAATATATATAGAACGATTGTTTATGGCCTCGATGGCCCAAACGGTGCTGGCAAAATTATGACGAGCACACTAAAGGAAATTGATAACGGCGGTGAATGCTGCCCCTTCGGTGAGGCCGAAAAATCCAAAGCATGGACGGAAATATATGAAATGAGCAGCCTCGGCGAATACAACGACAAGATAGTGAGTCTTCGTTTCACTCCAATGTTTGTCCGCGCTCCTCAGTGACATTCGTCGCTGAATCGATTTTGTCCTGAATACTGGCCGACTAGTGGCCTTGCTTAGCCCTGATGACTGTCTATGCTGGCTTGTAACAAATCATGTCGATTACCTCCAGGTGAACGATATCCAAGCCGCAAGAGTGCGCTACCCAAGTCACCAATGCCTGGCTGAATGGAGCTACCTAATAAATGGATTTTGCTTATGAGTACGTTAGGGCTGGCCCGGTCCCGGGCTATCAAGAGAAGGATGTCTTGATGAGGACGTCGCAATCAGGACCCTCCGATTCAACATCATTTATCACCTGACAAGTCCTTCCTGTGGAGGGGCGCGTGTACCTGTTCCGTGGAACGTAGTGGTGGATTTGAAAGACCAGCAACTTTCTTAAATCAAAAGACCGCGCTTAGGGTGATACGACCATGTTCAACCTACATCACAAGGCTGACCTGCTGGAAATCGAACGCTACAGCTGTGCGCTGACCGAGGCTAACGCCAAGTTGGCGGCCGTCAGCCGTTCGATGGCGATGATTGAGTTCACCCCGGATGGCATTGTGCTCGATGCCAATGAAAATTTTTGCAGCACCATGGGTTACAGCGCCGAAGAAGTCCGCGGCAAACATCACCGGATTTTCTGCGAAGAGGTGTTTTACCGCAGCGAAGCGTACGCCAAATTGTGGCGCGACCTGGGGCGTGGCGAGCCGGTCAGCGGGACCTTTTTGCGCTTGAACAAGAGTGGCAAGGAAATCTGGCTCGAAGCCAGTTACATGCCGGTCTACGGTCCTGATCGCCAGGTCAAAAGCGTGATCAAAGTGGCTACGGACATTACTGCCAGGGTTAATAAGGAGCACGAAAACCAAAGTATGCTCGCCGCCATCGGGCGCTCTATGGCCGTCATCGAGTTCACCCCTGAAGGCCGGGTGATTGCGGCAAACGAAAACTTCCTGAAAACCACCCAGTACTCGCTCAACGAAGTTGTGGGGCAGCATCACAGCTTGTTCTGTCACCGTGCCGAGGCCGAATCCGCCTCGTATAAAGCCTTCTGGGCCTCACTCAATCGCGGCGAATATCACTCCCATCGTTTCGAGCGCAGGAACAAGCAAGGTCAGACGATATTTCTCGAAGCATCCTACAACCCATTGTTCGACGCCAAGGGCCGGCTGTACAAAGTGGTGAAGTTCGCCAGCGACATCACCCATCAGGTCACCACGTTACAAACTGCCGCGGAATCGGCCCACAGCACCTCGGTACAAAACGACGCCTGTGCGCGCAAAGGTTCGGAGGTGGTGCAGCAAACGGTGCAGATCATCCAGGACATTTCCAAAGACTTGAACCAGGCAGCGTTGAGCATCGATGCGGTCAGCAAGCAGTCGGACATCATCGGCACCATCGTGCAGACCATCCGTGGCATTGCTGATCAAACCAACCTGCTGGCGCTCAACGCGGCCATCGAAGCAGCCCGCGCCGGCGAACATGGGCGAGGGTTTGCGGTGGTGGCCGATGAAGTGCGCAGCCTTGCCGCACGCACCAGTCAGGCGACGCTGGAGATCGTCGATGTGGTGCGCAAGAACCACGACTTGTCGTTGAGTGCGGTGTCGAGCATGCAGTCGAGCCTGAGCCGAACCGGGCTCGGCGTGGAGCTGGCGAACGAGGCGGGCGAAGTGATTCTGGAGATTCAACAGGGATCGCGGCACGTGGTGGATGCGATCAGCCAGTTCAACTCGACGTTGCAACTGAACTAGCAATCCATGTAGGAGCTGCCGAAGGCTGCGATCTTTTGACTGTCAAAAAATCGCAGCCTGCGGCAGCTCCTACAGGGTTACAGCGAAGCGAGGAACTTGTCGACCACCTGGGTGCTGCCTTTTTCGCTGCTGCTGGTTTCTTTGTCGGCCTGCGCCAATTGCATTTTGTCTTTCATGCGATCGGCAACTTCTTGAGCAACCGCTTGTTGTTTCTCTGGCGGCATGGCTTTCAAGTCTTCTTCAGTAATCCCCATCTCTTTCAGGATGCTGTCGCGCAAACGCTGTTCCGGCGTTTTGCTCATGTAGTCCTTGAAGTCGCTCATGGCTGCGCTGTCGGTGGACTGAGTCGTGCCGGTCGAGTCGCTCGCTTGCAGGGTCACGCGGGTTTTGGCGAACGCTTCATCAACGTTATCGCTGATTTTGCTCGCCTCACTCACTTGTTGCGTGGCGAGTTGAGTGGCGGAGTCCTGCACCTGCTTGGTGGCCGTGGTTTGCGCCTGCACATTGTTTTGCAGGGCCTGGGCCATGATCGCTTGAAGACCGCCCTGAAGTCCGGCGGCAGCATCGGCGCTCGGCTCGTCGCCGGGACGTTTGGGAAGTGGGGTGACCAACGATTGTTTTGCACTGACCAACATGATGTGTAGACCTTGTGGGTTTGCGGTGCAGTGCTTTCAGCAAATAACGTGCCTGACATAAAAACTGCTAATGAAACAACATGTTATGTGGATTTCGATGCGTTTGGCGGTGATGCTTGCGGTCAAGCCTTGCCGTCGGGCGGCAGGACTCGACCGCTGGATCATTAGCGATGGGCAATGTTCTCCAGTGCCAGGTTACGGGTACGTGGGCCGAACCAACTGATGGTCAGCATCACGATCAGCATGCTGCTGACAATGAACGCCAGCACGCCGGGCGTACCGAAATGTTCGAGAAAAATCCCGATCAGCAAACTGCTGAACACCGTCGACAAACGACTGAACGAATAGCAGAACCCCACCGCACGCGCGCGGATGTTGGTGGGGAACAGTTCACTTTGATAAGAGTGATAGCTGAAGCTCAGCCACGCGTTGCAGAAGGTGATCATCACCCCGCAAAAGATCAGGCCGAACGCGCTGGTCTGAAACGCAAACAACGTTCCGAAGGTCATGGCGCCGAGGGCCGAGCCGACGATCTGCCACTTGTTCTCGAAGCGATTGGCGAACTTCACGAACAGCAACGGCCCGAGCGGGTAGGCGAGGGTGATGACAAAGGCGTACATCAGGCTGTGGGTCACGCTGACGCCTTGGCCGTTCAGCAGCGCCGGCAACCAGTTGCCGAAACCGAAGAAGCCAATGGCCTGGAACACGTGAAACACAATCAGCATCAAGGCCCGACGACGATAAGGTGGCTGCCAGATATCGGCGAAACGGCCCTTGCCCTGAATATCCACTGCCGCCAGTTCCGGTTCGTCCAATGGTTTGCGTTGATCCTTCACGCAGCGCGCTTCGATGCGGGCGAGAATCTGGTCGGCCTCGTCAAACCGCCCATGCTGGGCCAGCCAGCGCGGTGATTCCGGCAGGCGCGAGCGCAGCCACCAGATAAACAACGCAAACACCGCGCTCGCCAACACCACAAAACGCCAGCCGGAAATGCCGAACGGCGCCTGCGGCACCAGCCACCAGGACATCAGCGCTACCGCCGGTACGGACAGAAACTGCACGAAAAAAGCGAAGGCAAACGCCGAACTGCGCATGCGCTTGGGCACCAGTTCCGAGAGGTACGCGTCGATGGTCACCAACTCGATGCCCAGGCCAATGCCCACCAGAAACCGCATGCAGATGATGCCCAACGCCGAACTTTGAACGCCCATGGCCACCGTGGCGACGGTGTACCAGATCAAGGCGAAGGTGAATATCGCGCGTCGGCCGAACCGATCAGCCAATGGGCTCAAGAGGCTGGCACCGAGGAAGAGCCCAAGAAACGTCGCCGAGGCGAAGGCCGCCTGATCGGAGAAACCGAACACGCCCTGATTGCCGGTGGCGAAGATGCCGTCGCTGATCAGGCCGGGGCTGATGTAGGCGGTCTGGAACAGGTCATAGAGTTCGAAAAAACCACCGATCGACAGCAGGGCCACCAATCGCCAAATGGTCGAGACGGCGGGGAGGCGATCGATGCGGGCAGAAATCTGTGCGGCGCGCACGGGGTCGATGTCGTCTGTTTGAGCAACGCCGGGGGAATGTGCAGTCATGGGCTGATCCAGTTTTTATTGATGGAGAAGCTTAGCCTGCTATCGGAAAAAAATGATTGTGAATCCCGGTAGTTGTGTACCGAGATTTGCCGAGTTATTGCAATGAGTGGTTACGTTTTAGGGATTTATAGCGGCCACTCAAGGCAGGCCGTTACAGCCATGTTTTAGAAAACCGGGACGTTGCGCCAGGCGTTTGAAGTAATCGTCGACAGCCGGGTAGTCCGGGCGCTCGATGGGCGTCATCAGCCAGCGGTTCACTGACAAGCCAATGACAACGTCGGCCAGCGTAAAACTTGCCCCGGCGACGTAAGCCTTGGTGTGCGCGAGTTGATGTTCGAGGATCGCCATTTTCTGGTTCCAGCCGCGCACGCCGACGGCAAGACGATGGGCGTCCTGGAATTCCGGGTCTTTGCGCACCAACGCCATGAATGCATAGCTCCAGGACGGATTGAGCTCGGTGGCTTGCCAATCCATCCACTGTTCCACCCGCGCGCGCGCGGCAGGTTCGGTGGGCAGCAGGTCGGCATGATGATGGTGGTGTTTGCCGCACAGGTAGCGGCAAATGGTGTTGGACTCCCACAACACGCCCGCCTCATCGATGATCACGGGCACCTGTGCGTTGGGATTGAACCTGAGAAATTCGGGACTGTGGGTCGAGGCAAAACCACTGCCCCAATCCTCACGTTCGTAGGCAATGCCCAGTTCCTCGCAAGTCCACAAGACCTTGCGGACGTTGATCGACGAGGCTTTGCCCAAAATCTTCAGTGAATGTTCCATTGTGCTACTCCGTTAGCGGATTGGTGCGCTACGGGAATTTAACCATGTGCCTGGTTGCCGCCATGAGCAACACCATCAAGGTTAGTTGAAATCCCGTAGGGTGGGCGATGCGTGGTCGGACGGTGCGGTTTTATGGAAGGTATAGCAAGAGTTCGCTCCAGATAAGGGACGAACATGCACTGGGAATGTGCGGCTCGAGTATCGGCTGCTTGAGGACCCAGCCCTGAAGTTGTTGGTCGATGAACACTGGCGTCGATTCAATGCATTTACCGTTAGGGGCGGAGGTCACCTGCTCTACGGAAACAAACAACGGCCCCGGCAGATCGAACACCAGCTCGGAGCGGCTCACCAGTCCGGTGTCTTTACTGGCAATGCATGAGTTTCTGCGCCCACTCAAGTCCGTTGTCATGACGCCTGCGTCTTCAAGGCTCGCATGCCAGACGTTCATCACAACTGACGGCCCATTTCCCCTTGGGTGAGCGGCAAGACAGCTTTTGACCGCTGGCATGAAGCGAGAGTCGCTCAAGTATTGAATCCAACCCTCTGATTGCGATGCCTGAAGTGTCTGGCCGAGGCAAAGCATCAGCAGTGGGCTGAGCATGATCAGTTTGCGCATGGTGGTGTTCATTGGAGGTGGGCGATCGGGGCTGGATTCTGCACGCACCGCTGAACGGGTGCCCGATCAAGGTGTTTCAAAATACGAAACAACCTGGATACCTCATCTAGGAACTGCCGCAGGCTCGGGCCGCGTTTTGACGATCTTTTGATCTTGCCTTTAACAAACAAGATCAAAAGATCGCAGCCTGCGGCAGCTCCTACACAGAGCTATGTGCTTTCGCGCACCATCAATTCAAACCCCATGTCCTGCACCGGTTTGGCCACGGTGTTGCCGGCCATCAGCGTCAACATCTGCTCCGCCGCGCGACGGCCGATCGCCTCACGCGGGGTGTTGATGCTGCTCAGGCGCGGGACCATGTGGGCCGAGGCTGGCAGGTCGTTGAAGCCGAGAATCGACACCTGCTCCGGGATCTTGATCCCGCAGCGCATGGCTTCGAGCAATGCGCCCTGAGCCAGGTCGTCGTTACCGAAGAAGATCGCATCGACATCGGGATGACTGGCGAGCAGTTGCAGGAACAGTTCGCCACCGAGGCCCACGGAGGAGGCGCGTGGGGTCAGCACTTCCAGATCCGGGTCATACAAACTGGCCTTTTGCAGCGCCTTGCGGAAACCTTCGCCGCGCAACAACGTGCGCTGGTCGAGTTGCGCGCCGATATAGGCCAGTCGCTTGCGGCCACGGGACAGCAAATGTTCCGCGGCCGTTTCGCCAGCGGCCAGTTGCGAGAAACCGACGCAATTGAGCCCGGCGCCACTGTCCAGTTCCATCATGTACACGCAGGGAATGTTGCTGGCCTCGATCATCCGCCGCGAACTTTCGGTGCGATCGAAACCGGTCAACAGCAAACCGCGCGGTTGATAAGCCATGTAGTTGCGTAGCAGGTTTTCTTCTTCGTCACGGGAATAGTGGAAGTTGCCAATCAGTACTTCGAAGCCCTTGGGGCGTAGAACCTGATGAATGGCTTCCAGGGTATCGATGAACAAAAGGTTGGACAGTGACGGCACTAAAACCACCACCGAATGGCTCTGGGCCGAGGCCAATGCGCGGGCGGCAGGGTTGACCACGTAGTTGAGGTCAAGCGCGGCTTTCTGGACTTTTTCCACCAGTTCAGCGGCCACTGTGCTGACGCCACGCAAGGCGCGGGACGCGGTGATCGGGCTGACGCCGGCCAGACGGGCAACTTCGTTCAGGGTAGGGCGGCCAGTAGTGCGAGTATTTTTATCGTTCTTGGTCGGGTTCATCGACGGCTTGCCAAACAAAATTCAAGGCACTAAGGTAGCGCTGTCTCGATGCAGCTGCAAATGCGTGAGCGAGGGTTTGCCTGATCCTCGCTTTTTGGCATTGGGAACGAACATGCTGCAACCCACAAAAATGACAAGAAGGCGTCGGCAACTCTACTTTTGGTTGAGTGTCCTGTCTTACAAATACTGTTCCATTTTGACGGCGTCTGTTGCTGTCATGCTGCGTTACCGCTCCTCGCCATAGCCAGCTATGACTCGTCGCGGTGCCTTGCCTGACAACAACAGCCACTCGTCAAAAGGGAACGTATTTGTAAGACAGGACACTAATGTCCTAACTGGCAAAGGTAGCGCTGTCTGCGCGCTGAGGTGTTACATGAATCATCCCATCACCGCCCTGGTCATCATGGGCGTTGCCGGTTGCGGCAAGACTTGCGTCAGCGAAGCTTTGTGCGAGCTCAGCGGCGCCACTGCCATTGAAGGCGACACTTTCCACCCTGCCGCCAATATCGAAAAGATGAGCGCGGGTATCCCCCTGAATGACGAGGACCGTGCCGGGTGGCTCGACACCCTGTGCGATGAGTTGCGCCGCATCGATGCAAGTGGCCAGCGCCCGGTGCTGACCTGCTCGGCCCTCAAACACATCTACCGCGAACGTCTGCGCAGCGCGTTGCCGGGTTTGGGTTTCGTGTTCCTGGAACTGACTCCGGAAGTCGCCGCTGACCGAGTTTCCCATCGTCCGGGCCACTTCATGCCGTCGACGTTGATCGAAAGCCAGTTCGCGACCCTTGAATCTCCGGTTGGCGAACCCTTGACCCTGGCCCTCGATGCATCGAGCCACAGCGTCGATGAACTGGCCGTTCAGGCACACCACTGGTGGCTTGCGCATGGCTTGAAACGCGCCGGTTGATTTTGCTTGCAGAGATAGCGCTGTCCTTATGGCTTTCGAATTACCCGCTTTAATAACAACAACAACCAGGAGACACCCCTAATGTTTGGCATGTCCCACGAGACGTTCCTGCTGCTCGATGCAGTGGTCACGGTAATCGGGCTTATTGTCCTGATCACCAAGTTCAAGTTTCACCCTTTCATTGCCCTGATCATTGCCGCCGCCTTTCTTGGCCTGACGTCCGGTATGCCGATCGGCACCGTGATCAAGGCGTTCCAGGACGGCTTCGGTGGCGTGCTCGGTTTCGTCGGCATCATCCTGGCGCTGGGCACCATGCTTGGCAAAATGATGGCCGAGTCGGGTGGGGCTGACCAGATCGCCCAGACGCTGATCCGCGCCTTCGGCAAGGACAAGGTGCAGTGGGCAATGATGTTCGCCGCGTTCCTGGTTGGCATCCCGCTGTTCTTCGAAATCGGCTTTGTGCTGCTGATCCCGCTGGTGTTCATCGTCGCCCGTCGCACCGGTGTGTCGATCATCAAGATCGGTATCCCGCTGCTGGCCGGTCTGTCCGCCGTGCACGGTCTGGTGCCACCGCACCCTGGCCCGCTGCTGGCGATTGGCGTATTCGGTGCCGACATCGGTAAAACCATCCTGTACGGCCTGATCGTTGCGCTGCCGACGGCCATCATCGCAGGCCCGATCTACGGCACCTTCATTTCCAAGTACATCCCTGGCACGCCTAATCAGGAACTGGTGGATCAACTGGCCCGCGAGCCGGAATCAGCCGACCTGCCAAGCTTCAGCATCACCCTGGTCACCGTGCTGTTGCCGGTGTTCCTGATGTTGCTCAAGACCTTCGCTGATGTGGTGCTGCCGGACGGCAACTTCTTCCGCACCTTCATGGACTTGACAGGTCACCCGATCTCGGCGCTGCTGCTGGCGTTGCTGCTGTCGCTGTATACCTTCGGTCACCGCCAGGGCATCGATTCCAAGCGCATTCTGAAGTTGCTGGATGCCAGCCTTGCGCCGACCGCGGCGATCATTCTGATCATCGGTGCCGGTGGTGGCTTCAAGCAGATGCTGGTGACCAGCGGCGTGGGAGACGTGATCGGCCACATGGCAGTGAACGCGCAGATCTCGCCGATCCTGCTGGCCTGGCTGGTGGCGGCTGTGATTCGTATCGCCACCGGTTCCGCGACCGTGGCGACCATCACTGGCGCAGGCATCGTAGTGCCGGTGGTCGGGATGATTCCGGGCGTGAACCGCGAGCTGCTGGTATTGGCCACCGGTGCTGGTTCGCTGATCCTGTCCCACGTGAACGACGCCGGTTTCTGGCTGGTGAAGCAGTACTTCAACATGACCGTGGCGGAAACCTTCAAGACCTGGACCGCGATGGAAACCATCCTGTCGGTAGTAGGTTTGGGCTTCATCCTGCTGTTGTCGATGTTCGTGTAACCGTTTCGCAAGACACAAAAAAACCGCAGCGATGCGGTTTTTTTGTGGGCGAAATTCCCATGTAGGAGCTGTCGAGTAAAACGAGGCTGCGATCTTTTGATCTTGTTTTTACAAAGCAAAATCAAAAGATCGCAGCCTGCGGCAGCGCCTACAGGTTATTTATTTGCTGACGATCCCGTCCGCCCGAAACATTCCGCGAATCCCGCGTACGGCCTGACGAATCCGGTCCTGGTTTTCGATCAGCGCGAAGCGCACGTGATCATCCCCATACTCACCAAACCCCACACCCGGCGAGACGCAGACTTTGGCCTCGGCCAGCAGCTTTTTGGCGAACTCCAGCGAGCCCAGGTGCGAATAAGCCTCGGGGATCTTGGCCCAGACGTACATCGACGCTTTCGGGTTTTCCACCATCCAGCCCAGTTCATGCAGGCCCTTGACCAGCACATTACGGCGCTGCCGATACTGCTCGGCGATGTCGCGCACGCATTGCTGATCGCCTTCGAGTGCGGCAATCGCCGCCACTTGCAACGGGGTAAAGGTGCCGTAGTCGTGATAGCTCTTGATCCGCGCCAGGGCGTTGACCAGTTCCGGGTTGCCGACCATGAAGCCGATGCGCCAACCGGCCATGTTGTAGCTCTTGGACAGGGTGAAAAACTCCACCGCAATGTCCTTGGCGCCGGGCACCTGCATGATCGACGGGGCTTTCCAGCCGTCGTAGACGATGTCGGCGTAAGCCAGGTCATGCACCACCAGCACGTCGTACTGCTTGGCGAGGGCGATCACCCGTTCGAAGAAGTCCAGTTCCACGCACTGCGCGGTCGGGTTGGACGGGAAGCCGAGGATCATCATTTTCGGCTTCGGGATCGAACCGCGAATCGCCCGTTCCAGTTCGGCGAAGAAGTCCACGCCCGGCACCAATGGCACCGAACGCACCTGAGCGCCGGCAATCACCGCACCGTAGATGTGAATCGGGTAGCTCGGGTTCGGCACCAGGACGGTGTCGCCCTGGTCGAGAGTTGCCAGCATCAAATGCGCCAGGCCTTCCTTGGAACCAATGGTGACAATGGCTTCGGTTTCCGGGTCGATGTCGACCTCGTAGCGCTCCTTGTACCAGTTGGAAATCGCCCGGCGCAAACGCGGAATACCCTTGGACGTCGAGTAGCCGTGCGTGTCTTCGCGCTGAGCGACCTGGACCAGTTTTTCGACAATGTGCGGCGGCGTGGCGCCGTCGGGGTTGCCCATGCTCAAGTCGATGATGTCTTCGCCACGACGTCGGGCGGCCATCTTCAGCTCGGCGGTGATGTTGAAAACGTAAGGGGGGAGTCGATCTATGCGCGCAAAGCGGCGCGGCGAACCTTGTTCGGCCATTGTTGCCTCGGATAACGTAAGCGCCCGGAACCGTCCGAGCGACGCTGGTCACTGCGGTGACCTGTGGCGGAATGTACGGTCAGCTGTGGCAGACTGTCCAGCCTCTCTGTAAACAAATTTTTCCGAAGGAAAGGGTTAGATGGAATTTACCAGTGGCTTCTTGTTGAGCCTTTCGCTATGCCTGGACATTGGCGTGGCCAACATTGCGATGATCACGCTGGCCATGCAGCGCGGCTATTTTCAAGGCTTTGCATTGGGCCTGGGGACTTGTGTCGGCGACCTGATTTACGCGGTGCTGGCGCTGGCCGGCATGACCGTTTTGCTGCAATACGAAACCGTGCGTTGGGTGCTGTGGATCGGCGGTTCGGCGCTGCTGATCTACTTCGCGGCAAAGATGATCTATTCGGCGATTCACCATGAGGCGCTGCTGGCCGAGACTGCCGAGGTGGGGCACAACTCGCATCGCAAGGAGTTCTTCCGTGGGATATTCCTCGCCATGTCGTCGCCCAGCGCGATTCTCTGGTTCGCTGCCGTGGGCGGCACGCTGATCGCTCGTTCCGGGGGCGGTGGCCCGCTCAGTTCGGCGTTGTTCCTCGGCGGATTTCTCTGCGCCGGGTTGCTGTGGTCTGCGGGTCTGTGTTTTGCCGCGAGCCACGGTGGCAAGTTGCTCGGCGACAAACTACTGCGTTACTCATACATGGCATCGGCGGCGATCTTCTGCTATTTCGCGGTGTACGTGATCCTATCGGGTTACAACGAGTTTGTCGGTGCGGGCGCTGTCGAACAGTTACATGCGCTGTAAGTGGGCGAAACGGGTTTGGCTTCTATACTCCCAGCCGAACCCATTTTTCCTTCCAGGAGTCGAGCCATGGATGAGCAAAAAAGCGTCGAAGTGACTGAACCTCGCTTCGAACACGGACACTTCCTGCTGATCGCAGGGCTTGGCGGACGATTTACCCAGCAAACCACCCAAGACATCCCCGCACTTTGGGAAAAATTCATTCCCCACATCGGCAATGTTCCGGGCCAGAAAGGCGAAGTGACCTACGGCATCTGCTGCAATGCGGACGGCAAGGGCAGCTTCGAGTACATCGCCGGGGTGGAAATCAGCAAGCTGGATGACTTGCCCGAACAATATCGCTGGGTTGAAGTTCAGCCTCAGCAGTACGCCGTGTTCGAGCACAAAGGGTCACTGGATTCCCTGCCGCAGACCTTTCAGTACATTTGGAAAACCTGGCTGCCGCAGTCCGGTAAAGAGGCGGCCGACGCCCCGGAATTCGAACGCTACAGCGAAGACTTCAACCCCAAGCTCAATACCGGCAAGCTGGAAATCTGGCTGCCGATCAAGGGCTGATAACCTGTATCGAGAGACGGATCAGGCGATTCGTTTCTCGATGTCGCCTTGCTGCTGATTTATGATCCCCAGTCTTTCCATCGCTGATTCCGAGCTGCTATGAACATCGTCATTCGCAACGTCACGCCTGCCGATCTGGACCGCTGTTTTGCCATCGAAACCGTCGCCTACGAGGGCGATGAAGCAGCAACGCGCGAGAAAATCGCCACCCGCATCGCCACCTGGCCTGAGGGTTTTATCGTCGCTGAAGTGGACGGCGTGATCGCCGGTTTCATCAATTCCGGCGCGGCGTTCCAGGTGGAAATGTCCGACGAAGCGTTCAAGGAGTTGATCGGCCACGACCCGGCCGGACCGCACGTGGTGATCATGTCGGTGGTGGTGCATCCCGATTTTCAGGGGCTGGGCCTGGCGAAGCGCTTGATGGGGGAGTTCATCGAACGCATGCGCGACATGGGCAAGGCCAGCATCCATCTGATGTGCAAGGAGCGGCATATTCCGCTTTACGCCGGGTTTGGTTTTGCCTATATCAAGCCATCGGCGTCCGACCATGGCGGGATGGCGTGGCATGAGATGGTCCTCAATCTCTAATACGCCCGATGTAGGAGCTGTCGGGTGCAACGAGGCTGCGAGTTTTTGATCTTGAAAAAACAAAATCAAAAGATCGCAGCCTGCGGCAGTTCCTGCAGGAGGTTGTGACGATTCAGAAAATCAAACCCATCCGCCGTTCGTAACCGATCCGGCCCTTGTACGCTTCGCCACTGTCGACCCAGCCGAACTGGCTGTAGAGCGCGATGGCGGCTGCGTTATCCGCATCCACCGACAATTCCAGCCCTCTGATTTCCGGCCAGGCCAGGCGCGCTGCTTCGGGTAACCCGTGCAGGCAAGCCTTGCCATAACCTTTGCCCTGAGCACGTTGATCAACCTGCAATGCATGTAAGGTGGCGCTGTGTTCGTCGGCCCAGGCCGGCAGCACCGGCGGGCGTTTGAGCAGCAGGAAGGCGACCGGAACTGCATCGGCCAGCAAGGCGAACCCTTTGACGCCGGGGCCGGGTTTCGACAGCAGCGTATGCAATGCACCGTGGATATCACCGGAAAACTTGATTTGTTCCGGGTGAACTTCAATCGCCTCGACCTGCTGGCGCTGCAGCGCATTCAGGCTTTCGTAAGGCACGAGTCGGGCTGTCACTGGAGTGTCCTTTTTCCAACAGAAATGAGCCTCGGATTCTAGCGAGTTTGCATTCATGGGTTATTTTTATTTCGACTGTCGATTTGTTGTTTTGCCAGACGACTAAGGGTGTCTTCAAAACAAAAAACACGGAGAACCACCATGAATGCACAGACCGAAATCCAGAACCTGATCGAGACCTATCGCCAGGCCGTCATGGCCAAGGACGTGGACAAAGTCATGACCCTGTACGCCGGTGACATCGTCTCCTTCGACGCGGTCAAGGCCCTGCAATTCAAAGGCAAAGAGGCCTATCGCGCGCATTGGGAGGATTGCATGAAGATGTGCCCGGGCCCGCATATCTTTGAGTTCCACGACATCCGGATCGAGTCGTCTCAAGAGATTGCCTTCGCCCACTGGCTGACCCATTGCGGAGGCACTAACGACAAGGGTGAAACCCAAGCCTGCTGGATGCGCGGTACCGCCTGCTATCGGCAGGAAGGGGGTGTGTGGCTGATCGTCCATGAACACTGGTCGGCGCCATTCGACATGGCCAGCGGCGCAGCCTTGTTCGATCTGAAGCCCTGATCGTCGGGAAGCCAAGCCAGAATGCCAATCTGCGACCATAGTTGTTCGGTCGATAAGGAGAGCGTGATGAAGTACTTATGCCTGGTCTACAGCGATGAACAGTTGCTGCATTCGCTGCCGGAAAGCCCGAAAGACGAGGAGTGCATGGCCTATGCCGAGTCGATCCAGGGCGGTGGCCGGATGATCGCGGCCGAGGCGCTGGAATCGGTGCAGACCGCCACCACCGTGCGCATGCGCAACGGCAAAGTGTCGATCACTGATGGCCCGTTCGCCGAAACCAAGGAGCAATTGGCCGGTTTCTACCTGATTGATGCCAAGGACCTCAATGAAGCTCTACAGGTCGCCGGAAACATTCCGGCGGCCCGGGTTGGCAGTGTCGAAGTGCGCCCTGTTCGCCAGTTGAATCCCTGAGATGCCGGGCGTTTCGGTGCGGGCGCGGGTCGAGCAGGTTTATCGCGATGAGTCGCGGCGAATCCTGGCGACGCTGATCCGCTTGCTCGGCGATTTCGACCTCGCTGAAGAAGCCTTGCACGAGGCGTTTTTCGTCGCGGTCGAGCGCTGGCAGCAGGACGGCGTGCCGGATAATCCGCGCACCTGGCTGGTGTCTACCGGGCGTTTCAAGGCCATCGACGTGTTGCGGCGGCGCGCACGCTTCGCCGCATCTCGCCCGTTGTTGATCGCGCAACTGGAGGCGCTGGAGCAGGCCGACTGGAGTGACGAAGACGTGGAAGATGATCGCCTGCGCCTGATCTTTACCTGTTGTCACCCGGCACTGGCGGCGGACGCCCAAGTCCCGTTGACCCTGCGCGAAGTCTGCGACCTGACCACGGAAGAAATCGCCCGGGCCTTTCTTTCGGCACCGGCCACCATCGCCCAGCGCATCGTGCGCGCCAAGGCGAAAATCCGCGACGCGAAAATCCCCTACCAAGTGCCGTCCCTCGCAGAACTGCCCGAACGCCTCGACAGCGTGCTGCGGGTGATTTATCTGGTGTTCAACGAAGGCTATTCAGCGTCGGTCGGTGCGCAGGTAACTCGCGAAGATTTGACCCGTGAAGCCATTCGCCTGGGTCGTCTGTTGATGGAGTTGTTGCCTGAACCGGAAGTCATGGGATTGCTGGCGCTGATGTTGCTGCATGAATCCCGGCGCATGGCCCGGACATCCTCGAACGGCGAACTGATTTTGCTGGATGAGCAGGATCGTCATGTGTGGGACCGCGAGATGATTGCCGAAGGTTGTGCGCTGGTGGAGCGGGCGTTGGGCACTCGCCGATTTGGCCCGTATTGCTTGCAGGCGGCGATTGCGGCGGTGCATGCCGAAGCGCCGTCGGTGGATGAAACCGATTGGGTACAGATCGTCGGGCTGTATGACGTACTGCTGCAGACGATGCCATCGCCGGTGATCGAATTGAACCGCGCGGCGGCCATGTCCAAACGCGATGGTCCGTTGGCGGGGCTGGCGCTGGTCGAGGCAATTCTGGCGCGGGGGGAACTGCTGGATTATCACCTGGCGCATTCGGCGCGGGCGGAGTTTTGTCGGCAGTTGGGCAGGGTGGAGCAAGCGCGGGAGGCGTATGAGCGGGCGCTTGAGTTGACGCAGCAAGTGCCGGAACGGCGGTTTATCGAGGGGCGGCTCAAGGAACTGGAATAGCTTGGGATCTGTTGTGTGGCTGCTGGCCTCTTCGCGGGCAAGCCTCGCTCCTACAGGTATCGAATAAACCCTGTAGGAGCGAGGCTTGCCCGCGAATGGCCACGCCGCTATTCCAACATCTTGCCCAACAACCAGCTCCCCGCCGGCCCCGGCGGATGCAGCCGCGACCACAGGGCATCCACCGACACCGTTTTCGGCCAGCCACGCACTTGCAGCTCCAGCAAAGTGCCCGGTCCAAACCGCTCTACCAGCCAGCGGGGCAACGGTGCCCAGCCGAATCCGCCCTGGGCCATTTCCAGCAGCATCAAGTAACTCGGGGCTGACCAGACGCGACCCTTAGCTCGGCTTTCATAGGGATTGACGATGGTCGCCAGGCGTAACTCGCGATGCTGTTGCAACTGCTCCTGATTGACCTTTTTCAGCAGGGCCAAGGGATGTTGGGGAGAGACGAACAAAGCAATGTCCGTGCGTTCGTCCACTGTCGAGCTGACCAGGTCTGGCGGATAACTGTCCTGCATTTCGGCGAAGGCCACCTGCGCCCGGCCGCTCTGAACCAGCGACACCAGGTCATCACATTCAGCGATCAGGCATTCGAGTTCCAGGTCCGGATAACGCTGCTCGAAGGCACTGAGCGACGCTTCGAATCGGTCGGACTGGTAAGTGTCGGAAAGCGCCACGGTCAGCTTCGCCTCGACCCCTTGGGACAGTTGGCTGGCGGTCATTTCCAGGCGGCTGGTGGCGGCGAGAATGTCCTCGGCGCGTTGCAGCATCACATGCCCGGCCGGGGTGAGCGTGGGCTTGCGGCTGCTGCGGTCGAACAACGTCAGATTGAGGTCGATCTCCAGGCTGGCTACCGCCGCGCTGATGGTCGACTGACTGCGCCCCAATTTACGCGCCGCGGCAGAAAACGAACCTTGAGTCGCGGCCTGGACGAACGCCTGTAACACTTCCTGGGAAGCCATGAACTATCGCCTTGATCGATGGTTATTGGTTATGAAGTATCGATGCGATGTAAGACCATGGCAACCACAGTCACTCAAGGGGGGCAGGCCATGAGCGCCAACAAATCCATCACTGAACGTATTTTCCAGGCCATCGGTTTCGAGTTGCTGGCCATTTTGATTTGTACGCCGTTACTGGCATGGATCATGGACAAACCGATGCTGGAGATGGGCGTCGTCACCCTCGTCATAGCGGCCCTTGCCCTGGCCTGGAACGTGGTCTTCAACGGCTTTTTCGATCGGCTGCTCAAGCGTTTCGCGATTGTGCATAGCGCCTGGGTCCGCGTGGTGCATGCGCTGTTGTTCGAAGGCGGCCTGGTTGCACTCGGCGTGCCGCTGATTGCCTGGTGGCTGAACATCAGCCTGTGGCAGGCGTTCTTGCTGGACATTGGCGTGCTGCTGTTTTTCCTGCCTTACACCTACGTTTACCACTGGGTGTATGACGTGGTTCGGGAGCGGCTTGTAATACGCAGCAGGGTTTGTGAAGGGTAAAAGCCAAAGATCGTAGCCTTCGGCAGCGCCTACATTTGGAATGCGTTCCCTGTAGGAGCTGCCGAAGGCTGCGATTTTTTCAACTGCGTTAGCCCAGGGTATGTGCAGCAGTATGGCGTGCCGGAGCGGCTGGAGGATCTTGCGCAACATCGGCTGGTGCATTACGTCGGTGTGCTGGGTGCGCGGTCTGAAGGGTTTGTCTACGAGGCGTAAGGCAAGCTACAACGACTGCCGATGAGCGGGAGTGTCACGGTCAACAGCACCGATGCCTACGAGTCGGCGTGCCTGGGGGGTTTCGGTCTGATCCAGGCGCCGAGGATGGGCATGCACCCGTACTTGCTCAGCGGTGAACTGGTGGCGGTGTTGCCGCAGTTCAATGCGCCGTCGATGGAGGTGTCGCTGCTGTATGCCCGGCAACGGCATTTGCCGCTGCGGGTGAGAGTGTTCATGGATTGGTTGGGGAAAATCATCCAGTCCATGACGTAGCACATTACCCTGCGGGAGCGAGCTTGCTCGCGATGAGGTCAAAACATGCAACATCCATGTTGACTGTCAGATTGCAATCGCGAGCAAGCTCGCTCCCACAGTGTTTTGCGGTGTTCAGAAGATTTGGGTGAACAACCAATACAGGCTGCCCGACAACAAAATCGCCGCCGGCAAGGTCAGCACCCAGGCCATCAGCAGGTTGCGGATGGTCTTCATCTGCAGGCCGCCGCCATTGGCGACCATGGTCCCGGCCACGCCTGACGACAACACGTGAGTGGTCGATACCGGCAAGCCGAACATGTCAGCGGCGCCGATGGTCAGCATGGCCACGGTTTCCGCCGAAGCGCCTTGGGCGTAGGTCAGATGGGTCTTGCCGATCTTCTCGCCGACCGTCACCACGATGCGCTTCCAGCCGACCATGGTGCCCAGGCCCAGGGCGATGGCCACCGCGATTTTCACCCACAACGGAATAAAGCGCGTGGCGTTGTCGATCTGTTGCTTGAACAGTTGCAGCTTGCCGGTGGTGTCGGCGTCGAAAGTGCCGACCTTGTTCTTGTCCATCAGGCGAATGGTTTCGCTGGTCAGGTACATGTCGTTACGCACGTTGCCCATGGCCTCGGCCGGAACTTTCGACAGCGAACCGTAACCCTTCACTTCGTTACCAATGTTGCCCGTCAGCGCGGCGAGCGCAGGAACCAGTTGCGGCGTGACTTCCTTGGTCCGCACGTAATCGGACAACACCGGGCGCGGATCGGCCGGCGCCGGCAGTGGCGCAGCTTTGACCAGCGCTTGCTGGGTGACTTCGGCGACGGCCGCGAACTGCAACGCCTGGTCCGCCGGCATGGTGCGGTTCAGTGCGTAGGCCATCGGCAGAGTGCCGACCAGAATCAGCATGATCAGGCCCATGCCTTTCTGACCGTCGTTGGAACCGTGGGCGAACGACACACCGGTGCACGTCAGGATCAGCAGGCCTCGAATCCACCACGGTGGCGGGGTTTCGCCTTTAGGTTCTTTGTACAGCGCGCGGTTCTTGACGAAGGCACGCAAGGCGAGCAACAACAGGGCTGCGCAGCCGAAGCCGACCAGTGGCGAAAGCAGCAGGGCGTAACCGATCTTGGTTGCTTGCGCCCAGTCCACACCGCTGGTGCCGTCGCGTCCGTGCATCAGCGCGTTGGCGACGCCGACGCCGATGATCGAACCGATCAAAGTGTGCGACGACGACGCCGGCAGGCCCAGCCACCAGGTGCCGAGGTTCCACAGGATCGCCGCGATCAGCAGGGCGAAGATCATGGCGAACCCGGCGGATGAACCGACTTGCAGGATCAGCTCCACCGGCAGCAGCGCGATGATGCCGAACGCCACGGCACCGCTGGACAGCAACACGCCGAGGAAGTTGAAAAAGCCGGACCAGACCACCGCGAAGTTCGGCGGCAACGAGTTGGTGTAAATCACTGTGGCGACGGCGTTGGCGGTGTCGTGGAAGCCATTGACGAACTCGAAGCCAAGCGCGATCAACAATGCCACGCCCAACAACAGGAACGGCGTCCAGGTGGTGACCACCGTGCCGAGTTCGTGCATGTCGTGCATCAGGCTGTATGCAGTGAACAGCAAGCCGATGGACAGCACGGCAAAAAACACCACGATGGTCAGCAGGCCGGGTTTCTTGTCGAATTGTGGCTTGGCGCTACCGGCGGATACCGGGGCGGCGGTGAAGGAGGGCGTAGCCATCACGGACATTCCTGAGGAGGGAAGGAGTACCCGTGATAATCGTTGCCAATTGTTACAGGGAGACAGCTTTGGGTCAGTGTTTGCGGTTTTTAAAAGCAAAATCAACAGATCGAAGCCTGCGCCAGCTCCTTCATTGAAATGCGATCCCTGTAGGAGCTGACGCAGGCTGCGATCTGTTGATCCTAATAATCCCCGCGCTTGCGAAACGCCCACCGCCCGGCAATCAACGTAAACGTCGCCACTAATGCCACCAGAATCCAGAACCCTTCCGGGTCTTGGGAAAGCGGCACCCCACCAACGTTCATGCCAAAGAAACCGGCGATGATGTTGATCGGCAGCGCCAGCACCGTCACCACGGTCAACGTAAACAGCGTGCGGTTGCTTTGTTCGTTGAGGTTGGCGGCGATTTCTTCCTGCAACAGCTTGATCCGTTCGCCCAGTGCCGTCAGGTCGTTGATGATCAGCGCGAACTCCTCGGTGGACTTGCGCAGCTCCTTCACGTCTTCCTTTTGCAGCCATGGCGGCGGTCGGTTAAGCAGGCGCAGCAACGACCCCGGCTCCAGCGCCAACAGACGTTGCAGGCGCACCAGCACCCGGCGGTTGGCACCTAGCTCGGCGCGATTGGTCGACAAACGTGAGGACAGCAACTCATCTTCGATCTGGTCCACGCTCAGGCTGGTTTTGCGCACGATCTGCGTCAGCACTTCGCCCTGATCGCGCAGCAGGTGCACCAGCAATTCCAACGGTGAGCGAAAGCACTCGCCGGCCTTCACTGACGAACGCAACTTGTCCACCGAGTGCAGCGGCTGCAGGCGTGCGCTGATGATCAGCCGACTGCGCGCACACACCCACAGCGTCGAGACATCCGACGAAACCATGCTGCTGAGGTTGAACACCACGTCGTTGACCACCGCCAACAGCGCCGAATCGACATGCTCGATGCGCGTCGAGCGTGAACCTTCATGCAAGGCTTCGAAAAACTCGTCGGGCAATTCCAGATGGCTTTTCATCCAGCGCTCGCACGCGGCATGGGCGAGGTTCAGGTGCAGCCAGAGGAATTCGTCGCTGTCGTCCGGTTGTTGCAGGATCTGCAGAGCCTTGGCCGAGTCAATCTCTCGACCCCGTTCACCGGGGCGAAAACTGAAACCGTAAAGCAGGCCGAACAGGTCCGGGTCGCGATGGCTTTGATCGATGCTGTGATTCATGGGAGCTCGCAAGGGAAGGCGCCTGTCGCGGGTTTTACAGGTTCACTTGAGCCGCATCATCGCAAGACTGTTTGACCGTTTTGTGACGATCTGGTGACGGGGTCGCGGGTATGTATCGGTGTTGAGGCCGAATGGCTACACAGTCGATCTCAAGCGCGGTCAGGGTCTGTCGATGATGGGAAACGTCGAACCACATTGGAGACCGCCCATGGTCAGCATCACATCCGTATCGATCACCCAGCCGCTGTCGAGCACATCGACCACTTCGACCAACGCTAAGAACACTGAAGACACGTCGACGACGACGGCAACGACCACGGCATCCACCGACAGCACCAAGGTGTCCGCCGGTGGCGCACCTGCGGCAGGTGGCAGCAGTTCCAGCAGCAGTGAAGAATCCGATTCGGTGAAGGCACTGCGCAAGCAGATCGCCGAGCTGCAAAAGCAGTTGCAGGAACAACAGCAGCAACTGCAGGCCGCCCAGGCCAAGCAGGAAAGCGAAGATGCCAAGGCTGCCGATGTGGCGGCCGCTCAGTCGCAAATCGCATCGACATCCGCCTCGTTACAAACCGCCACGGCCTCGCTGTTGCAGGCATTGCAGAATGAGGGCGGCAGCACGTCCGGGTCTTTGGTCAGTACTTCAGCCTGACCCATCGAATGACAGCAGATGCAAAAAAGCCGCACGATCCGAAAATCGTACGGCTTTTTTGCTGCGTGCATCAGTCCTGTTTGTTTTTCAGGACTTCACCGGTGGCGGCGTTCAAATCCACATCCCATTCAACACCCTTGGCATCGCGCAGTTCGACTTCGTACTCATAGAGATTGGAATGTTTATCCAGGTCGCTGTCGGTGATCGTGGCCCCCGGATGCAGTTTCAGCACGATCTGGTTCAGTTCTTCCAGTGGCTTGATCTTGCCATCCTTGACCAGTTGAGGAATCTGGTCGACGGGAACGTCGTGAGCCTGGGCCAAACCAGCGGTGAGGGTCAGGGTCGCGGCGGTGAATAGGGCAGTCAGGGTTTTCATGGGCTTCTTTCCTTGGGCGAGCTGTTTAAGTGAGATCAGGTTAGCTGGCGTAACTTAATCCACCCTTAAATTAACGATGCCTGCACCACTGTCATCGCGAGCGATGCAGCACCTGTGGGAGCGTGGCTTGCCCGCGATAGGGTCGACTCGGTGCTGTGTCATGCACCCAATCAAAACCCATTATTTTGCAGCACCTGTCCGACACTCGCCGCCGCCGGTCGTTTATAAAACTTCAACAACTCGCTGGCGCGGTTGGTGAAGATGCCGTCAACGCCAGCTTCCATGACCTTCTGGTAATCCACTGCATCGTCGACGGTGTAAACGTGCACCAGCATTCCCTGATCATGGGTGTACTGGTTCATCCACGGTTTCACCAGGTCGGTGTAACTCTGATCGCCACCTTGGGTCAGCGCAGCGGACGGGCCGGTGCCGATTGCGCCCTGGGCCTTGGCGTAGTCAATCCATTGCTGGAATTCAGCTTTGTCCTTCGGTTGCTGTTTGGCGTAATAAGCCGCTTTGTCCTGCTCGCCAGAATCGGCAAAGCTCACCCTGGATTCAGGCTCGATACTGCCTTCGCCAACCCACAGCAGCAGGACCTTCGGCACCTGAGGCATTTCTTTTTGCAGCAATTCGAGGCTGCTCTTCTCGAAGGTTTGCAGCACCACCTTGCCGTGGCCCTGACCGACCGCCAGCTCGCTATTCGCCGGTTTCGAATCCGCCGGGATCAACCAGCCGCGCGCCTGAAGTTTGTCCTTGAGATCGCGTTCAATGCCGGGAAACTGCTTGGGCTCTTTGGTTTCAATGTAAAGACCTGGCTTATGCAGCGGATTGCCCTCGGCGATGTCGATGATTTCATCGAGGGTAAGGATTTTCAGGCCGACAAACGCGGGCCGGGCGCGATCCGGGTAAGCCGTGTTGAACCAGCTGCCGGCATCCAGGGTTTTCAGTTCGGCGAGGGTGAACGCGTTGGCGGGACTGTCCTTGCGTTCGGGGAATTTTGTCGCGACGTCAGTGGTGCGTTGCAGCTTGTTGTCATGCAGGGCAAACAGCACGCCATCCTTGCTGCGTTGCAGGTCCATCTCCAGGTAATCGGCGCCGAGGTCGCGGGCTGTTTTATAAGCGGCGGCGGTTGACTCCGGTGCGTCAAAAGATGCGCCACGATGGGCAATCACTGCCGGGTGCGGGATGCCCAAACTGGCGGCCAGCGCAGTTGGGTTGGGCTCGGTGGCGGCCTGCGCCTGGCCAAGGCCGAGCAGCAGGCTCAGCAGCAGGACGCTTTTGCTGAAGTTTGCGGGCATGGTCGAGATCCTTTCGCGATGGTTTACGAAGACATCTCTTTTAGCAACTGAGCGTGACAGGCGCTATCGCCAGACCGACATAAACTGCCGGTAGCAGATTTTTTCAGCGCATTTGTGCGGTTCTTTGCATTACTCTTGGCCTCGGCAACTTCCCCGGCAGAGGGAATTCCACTCGCCCACCTCGCGTGTAAACCATCGATCACCGGTCCTTGACGACCCCTTGTGAGGTTTCCATGCGCATCACTTCCCAGCACATCTGCCAGGCCGCCGACCAACTCAAAGGCTTCGTCGGCCTCAATCGCAAAACCGGCCATTACATCGTTCGTTTCAGCGAAGACGGTCTAAAAAACACAGCATCAACTACAGCTTGAACTCATAAGCCCGCTCAACTTTGCACACCCGCGTATGACACCGCGAATACCACGTCGACCGCCCCCGCTCACGAATCGCACTGTGCTGCGGATGATGCTTCCACGCCAGAATCGCCGCCTCGCTAATCCAGTACGACACAGTAATTCCCAATCCGTCATCGCCTCGCGCCGACTCCACTCCCAGAAACCCCGGCTGTTCACGCGCCAGCTCGACCATGCGCTCGGCCGCCTCGGCATAACCCTGGTCACCCTCGGTGCGCAGCGAGGTGAAGATCACCGCGTAGTAAGGCGTGGGCGGAGTGTTGGCGGTCATGGTTTTGGCCTCGCACAGGCTTCGATCAACGCCCGCACCAGCGGTGGCAAGATACCCTCGAGCGCGGCGCGTTCTGGCTGAAACAGCGTGGCGATGAAGAACGGATGATCGCTGAGTTCCAGCGCACGCAAGCCCTGCGCCGAGTCGTGACCGACACTGTGAAGCTCATGTTTGAGCAGCTCACGCTCGAACTCAGGATTCACACCGTAGCTGCAGCGATACCCTTCACGGATCTCGGAGGTTTCGTACGCCTTGGCGATCAACGAGCCTTCAACCAAATGAATGCTGTCGACGGCTTCCACCAGCGAACACGCCAGCGGCGTAATCAATGCCCGTGCCGCGTCGGGTGATGTCTCGCCGTGTTCGGCATCCGACCAACCGAGTACGTTGCGCGCATATTCCAATACCGCGTGTTGAAAGCCGCCGCAGGTCCCGAGGAAAGGTCTTCGTTGTTCACGAGCAAAACGAATTGCCCGCAACGCGCCGTCCATGTCGCGGTAAGGGCTGGCGGGCACGCACCAGAAACCGTCGAACCCAGCCAGTGGGGTGACAGCGTTGATGCTGTCGGTAGCCAGCCATTGACCTTGCACGTTCAGGCCGCTGTATTCGGCGGCCATTTCGAGGGCGACTGGAATGGCCTGGTGGGCGGTGACTTGTGGGTCGTAGTCGCCGATCAGGGCGATGCGGATGTTTGACTCAGGCGATGCGGTATCCATGCGATTTTCCTTCGGGCGACGATGCTTTTTGTGGCGAGGGAGCTTGCTCCCGCTGGGCTGCGAAGCGGCCTTAATTACCGCAACTGCTGCGCAGTCGGACGGGAGCAAGCCCCCTCGCCACCTGCAATTTATGCAGTTGGGTTGTTCGTTTCTGGTGCCCACTATAAATTGGCGTTCACGCACTCAATATTGGCGTTTTCCCAAGTGATCAATGCAGCTGTGCACTATCGACTGGACTACCCGGACCTGGCGCTGATTCTCGCTTTGGTGCGCGGCGGCTCTCTGTCCCGGGCCTCGGCGCTGTTGAAAGTGGATGTCTCGACGGTGTTCCGCGCCGTTCGCAGGCTGGAAGCGGCGCTCGGGCAGCAGTTATTCGAAAAGAGTCGCGCCGGTTACTTGCCAACGACGCTGGCGCAGACCTTGGCCGAGCAAGCGGAGCGCGCCGAACAAGCGTTGGAAGCGGCGCGCATTGGCGTAGAGCAGGGCGGCGAAGTCATCAGCGGCACCGTGCGCCTGACCTGCACTGATTCAGTCCTGCAAGGCTTGCTGTTGCCGGCGCTGGCGCAGTTCATGCCCAACTATCCAGCGCTGACCATTGAACTGAGTACCTCCAACGACTTCGCCAACCTTCGCCGTCGAGACGCAGACATTGCTCTGCGCTTGACCCGCACACCGCCCGAACATTTGGTGGGGCGGCGTCTGGCGGATGTTTCATATCGGGTATGCGCCAGCGAACGTTATCTGAAATCGGTCGACGCCAATGATCTGGCCTCACTCACCTGGATCGCCCCGGACGACTTTTTGCCCGATCACCCAACCATCGCCTGGCGCCGTCAAGCGTTGCCGGGTGTGACGCCGGGGTATCGCTGCAACAGCATGTTGTCGGTCACCGAACTGGTACGGGCAGGGTTGGGAGTGGCGGCGTTGCCGGACTTTTTGATCGGCGATGGATTGCAGCCGCTGGGCGAACCGCTGCACGGTTACGACACTGCGTTGTGGTTGCTCACTCGTCCGGATTGTCGGGCGTTGCGTTCGGTCGTTACGCTGTTCGACGAATTGGGGCGCGCACTGAAATTGCCGTGAAGTCGCTTAGGCTTTCGGCTCTTCCTTGCGTACAAATTGCTGATGCATCTCCGTGGTCAGGTTCTCGATGCGTTCGGTAAGGGCCTTGGTCATCTCTGTCAGGCGGGTGTTTTGCTCAAGCAACTCCAGCAACTGTGCGGAGTTGTGCGCCGCTTGCGCCTGACGTTCGGTGTTGGCCACTGCCAGCGCTTCGCGGTGCTGCGCATCGGCATCGGACTGCGCTTTGTCCCGCGCCGCCTGACGGGTCTGGGCCAGCAGAATCAGCGGCGCGGCATACGCCGATTGCAAGCTGAACGCCAGGTTAAGCAGGATGAACGGATACACATCAAAGTGGGTAACACCGGCGATGTTGAGGCACACCCAGAGCACAACAATCAGCGTCTGCGCCCCTAGAAAAGTCGGCGTGCCGAAGAACCGAGCAAAGGCTTCGGCACGCAGGGCAAATTTGTCATTGCCGAATGTCGGCGCCAAGTGAGCGTGAGGACGATGGAAACGCAGGTGATCGACGGGGGCGGCGGTATCGCTGGGTGTGGTAGTCATGATGCTCTCTGCATAGCGGTGGGACTTAGGCCACTATAGCCCCGACGCCAGTTTCATTCTGAAACACATTGCAGTATTCATTTCACAGCGGTCGACAATGTCATTTATTACAGCTGATAGCAGGCCAGGAACATGTCCAGCGCGGACTCCACGACAGTGCGCTGAACCTCGGAGGTCAAAGCCGGCATTCCCATGGAAATCTGCGGCCAAAACGCAAAGGATTTGAGTAACCCCTGCACTTGTTGTGCAGCAAATTCAGGAGCGACCGGTTTCAATCGACCATCGGCCTGGGCTGCGCGAATCCAAACGGTCAGGCCTTCTTCGCGTTCACCCATACGGGCGACCATGTTCTGCGCGCGCTCAGGGGAATGAATCGTCGCTGCAATAGCCACCCGCGCCAAGTCCAGAAAATTGTCATCGCCCAGCATTTGCAGCTTGGTTGTCAGTAGTGGGCGTAACTGGTCGCGCAACGCCATATCGGAGCGGTAGGGCGTTTCCTGTTCTGCCGTCAATCGCGCCCACAATTGATTGAGAATCTCGGCGAACAACTCTTCCTTGCTGGGGAAATGGTTGTACACCGTTCGCTTCGACACGCCGGCAGTGGCCGCGATCTTGTCCATGCTCGTGATGTCGAAGCCGTTGGCACGGAATTCGGCAATCGCCGCCTGAATGATGGCTTCGCGTTTTCGGTCGGTGAGGCGCTGTGGAACTGTCATAAATACGCTTCGGCAGAGGAGAGATGAAAATTACACTTGGTAGTTTACTTGTCATCGGCTTTGATGCAACCTAGAAACTACACTGTGCAGTGTAATGTTTTGTTAATCCTGCCCGGTCAAAAATAGAGTGTTCGGCTAATGCGTGCGTGCCTTGGCCATTTATCGTCCCACCGTGAAAAACTGCGAGCGCTGCGGTTTTTCTGGAGTCATTCAGTCATGGCCAACTCAACTTCCCCGGCGGACAACGCCTCCACGCCTGAAGCATCCCACCAAGCCGAAGGTAGTTTTAGAAACCATGCGCCTGTGAAGCGCGAAGGCTTTCGCAAAACCCTGCGCATCCTGTGGAACGTCATTTTCCACAAGCCACGCGACACGCGTCCGAGTGCTCCGATCCCGGTGCAACCTCTGACGCAAGCGGCGCTGATTGCCGCGCCCAACCACAGCGTCTACCGCCTGGGCCATTCCACGGTCCTGCTCAAGCTTCGGGATAAATTCTGGATCACCGACCCAGTCTTCGCCGAGCGTGCCTCGCCGGTGCAATGGGCCGGCCCCAAGCGTTTCCATCAGCCGCCGATCGGCCTGGACGAATTGCCACCGATTGAAGCGGTAATCCTTTCCCACGACCACTACGATCACCTCGACTATGAAGCGGTGCTGAAAATCGCCGACAAGACCCAATACTTCCTCACTCCGCTGGGCGTCGGCGACACCCTGATCAAATGGGGCATCGACGCCAGCAAAGTCCGGCAACTGGATTGGTGGCAGGACACCGAAGTCGAAGGCATCCGCTTCATCGCCACCCCTTCACAACACTTCTCCGGCCGTGGCCTGTTCGACGGCAACAGCACACTCTGGGCTTCGTGGGTGATGATCGACGGCGACACCCGCATCTTCTTCAGCGGCGACAGCGGCTACTTCGACGGCTTCAAACGCATCGGCGAACAATATGGCCCATTCGACGTGACCCTCATGGAAACCGGTGCCTACAACGTCGAATGGCCACACGTGCACATGCAACCCGAACAAACCCTGCAAGCCCACATCGATCTCAAGGGCCGCTGGCTATTGCCGATTCACAACGGCACGTTCGATTTGTCGATGCATGCCTGGTACGAACCCTTCGATCGCATCCTGGCTTTGGCTTGGGAACGTAGTGTTTCCATCACCACGCCGCAGATGGGTGAGGCGTTTAACCTGATGTATCCGCAGCGCGGTGGTGCTTGGTGGTTGGCGGTGGAAGGGGAGACTGATCGGGTGGCGGTTTCGAATACCTGATGCATGGAAGCCGGGCCGCTTGCCATAAACGCGGCCCGTGCAGAACCATCACTCAACCATCGCAAAATCCGCCCGCCCCACCGGATTCGGCGTAGTCCCCTTCACATTCATCCCGCGCCCCGGCGCAAACCCCGGGAAGAACACCAGCCCCTCCGATTCAAACCGATACGCCAACGCCAGGCGGGTGACATCCAGCACATCACGCTTGGCCTCGAAGCGCTGAATGGCGTCCAGGGAAACCCCGGCCTCCAGCGCCAGCTCTTCCACACTCCAGCCCAGCATCGCTCGGGCCTGGGCGCAGTGGGCCGGGGTGAATTGGAAGAGGGCGATACGTTCCAGGGTGATTTTCATCGCTTGAGAGGCCATGGTGTTCTCCGGGCTCGAGAGTGTGGATGCAAAATATACTGTGTTTTTGTACAGTTGTTTTGAGCCCGAATCAAATGCATTTTTGATTTTTTCTGATTCGCCCCATACGACCGGACGGACGGTGTCTGCCAAATTTTGCGACGGAATAGGATCAAGCAGGGTTGGAATCAGAAAGGGTTTTCGCAAGAATTAGCGGCAACACCCTTCAAACAGTCAATCCCGTTCCAATGCGCTCATGGGTTTGAGGTTGATGATGATGCATGATTTGCTGACCGACGCAGAGTTATCAGTCCTCAGCGAAGAGGTGTTGGACTACATCTCGGATGTTGGTCGTCGGCCCTATAAGCTTGAGTGGGTCGACGAGATCGTGCGGCAGGACTGACAACCGCTTTTAACCAGCCTCTACCAGAGAACCAGGATGTTGATTTTCAACTGCACCGAAGCGGCGAGCAATTTCTTCAGCCGCGTGCACAAGGGTAAAAAGATCACTCCGGTGGAAAAACCGCCATCGCCCGTTATTGAGGACGATCAGACCGGTGAATTCGCCGAACAATGGCTGGTTCACGCCATTACTGTTCACCGCAAACATGTGTCGTTCGCGATTCATATCCAGACCCGTTATTGCATGATTTTCGCCGATGCAAAAAAGGCTGACACTGAAGGTTTTATCCAGCGCTTTGTTGATCGCTGGATCTACGGATTGATGCGTGATGCGCTGCACCATGACGTCCTGCAGTGGATCAATCATGACGCCATGTTGGAGCGATTCAACGAAAGCAATCGCCACCACCGACTGTACAAGCGCGGTCATCGTAGTGCGCAAGGCCATCTGAGCGAAATGTCCTGGATCTTTCAGGATTACGCTGCAGAGTGGGGCTGTCTACCACCGGATGAGTTCACTGCGGGTCGCTTCGACGCGAAGATTAACGCTTTCATCAGAGGCAACAAAAGCGCCAAAGGTTATCTGGTCCCGGACGAAGAAATGGTGGCTCACTGGTTGCGTCAATACTGCCGTCTCGACGAACCTGGCATCGAGGCCGCACGCAATCGACGAGAAGAAGTAAGGCAGGAAATACATGGCTTGGAAGCCGCCCACGCGATGCAGGATCAGCCGCCGGACTAACTCGCCAACTCGAGTTATTTATCCGCCAACCCCGGTGCCTCCCGCACGATAAAGTGATCCAGATTCTCGATGTTGGCACTGAACACCCCGAACGTTTGCTCGGGGTTTTTCTTGCTCGGCACCTGCTTCAACTCCGGCGTCACACCATAGAAAAAGCAAAACAACTCACGTTCACTCTCGATGGCGTGCTTGATCTCCTCCAGAAACGCCTTGCGCTTGCGGTAGGTGTCGATCAACTTCTTGCTCAGGTAAACGTTGACCGAATACGGCTTCTTCTTCGCCTCGTGCGCTTGCTTGAACCAAACCTTCTGTTCGAAATCGATGCGAAAGCTCTGGGTGTAATCCTTGATCTCCTTGATCTTGCCCCAGTAAATCAGCCCCTTGTTATCCGACAGGTATTCGATCTTTTTGAAGAACGAAGCGTAAGACGCCGTGTGCTCGCCAATTTTGAGCGGCATACGCTTGAGCAACTCCTTGTCCTCGAAGTTCGAGACAAAACACTCCACAGGGTGGGCGAAGATGCTGGTCTTGTCCGGCGCCGAATCACCGCTCGGGTGCTCGGCATCACTGGCCGCTGACGGCGTTCGTGGCTCATCGCGCGCAATGTCCGCAGCCACCGCCGGGCTCGACGGCTTGCGCACATACTCACGCCGAGTCAGTAACAACTCCGACGGGAAATGCTCCTCGCGACTGTCATCCGTTTCCGCACCGTCCGCGTCCACGCCCGACGCCGGCGTCTTGAGACTGACATAAGGACAATCCGCCACATGCCGGGTGCTGGGCGTGTTCTTGAAGTGCGGGGTGCGGATGTAATTCACGTTTTTGGCGTTGAACGTCGTCAATACATTTGCTGCATCGAAGGCTGCCCTGCATGCGTCATTGGGACATTGGAAATGTTCCTTGGCGGAATTGAACACCATCGTCTCGTCGAAATTCAAATCGCGCACGTCATAGATCGACAGTTTTTCATCAAGGCTGAGGCAGTAGGCGAGGTCGAATTTCATGCTGGGCTCGGGTCCTTGAGGGGGGATGGTATTAATAGCGGGAGCCGGGGCGAGTTGCACTGACTGTTTTCAACACACCACAAAACCCGCAGCAATCCACCGAATCTGTAGGAGCGAGCTTGCTCGCGAAAAACCCAAGCACGCCACTGAGTATCTGGTTCTACGCACCATCGTTCGCAACGTGCAACGGAACACCGCCAAGAGCCGGCTCGCCATGCCTATCGAAAATCTCAGCCTTCATCTAGCGTGGCCAACTCCATGGAGGTGCTATATGAATGAACGGATACAAGTAAATATGCACCGAGTTTGTCGTATTTTTCCACAGCATTACTTTTGTAGTCCCATTCATATATTCAAGCGTTGCAGCTAAGTTGAAATAGGTAGGCTGCGTCATACACTTTTTTCTCGAGTAAAGCCTCCAAGGCTCCAAGCTGCTCGTCCGTAAGGTTGTATCCCTCCCATCCGTGCTGCTCAGCAGTCCAACCCATGATGTTTTTAATTTCCTGGTCGTGCCCAGTCGGTAGCTCCACTTCGAATGCCAGCAGTTCGTTATGTTTGTGAAAGGCTTCGATTACATAAATCATGGTTCCACACTCCTAGAGTTGTCTGCGGGTTTGGTTTGCTTGCCAGTAGTCGGATCATATTCTCCGAGATGGCGGCCGCGTTTGTCGTACATCTCCACAGTGCCGTGCTGCGAGTCCCATTCAAAAATTGTCCCTTTTGACGTTTTCCATCGTTTTCGAAGGCCACCGCCGCCTTTTAGTGGGGTCTTGCGTTTCGCTCTCGTTGCATCGGGAAAGGCAACTAGCCCCTTCGGTGCGGGATGATAATTGTGGTCAGCAACACTCACCACAACATATACCGGCCTAATCCCTGATTCAGCCGGAAACACCAGAATGAAATCCTTGTACTCCGGCGGATATACCGGGTTCACGATGATGCTTTCAGCTGCTTTCGTCGGCGGGTAAACCCAGATATGCGGTGCTTGCGGGGCGGCCTCCAGCGCCGGAATGCCCAGGATGTCGGAACCATCCACGGCCGGTGTCCAGATCAGTTCAATGCCGTCACCCAGGTCAGCCACCTGCTGGCTGCCAAGCAAGGTGAACTGCACGACATCAACCATTTCCCAATCGCGATTTTTACCGGTGTAGAAACCATATCCCTTGAGGCTGCCGTCAGCCTGTTGCTCCACCCGCAGACGAACGCGAGTGCGGGCCTGTTTGAGCGCACGGAGTTGGTCTTCGGTGTATAGCGAGCTGTCGCCCAGATTCGATTGTGTGACCAGGGCAACAAGACCAACGAGTGTTGCTGCAACGGCGCTCGCGGCGGCCACGGGAACCGCGGCGAATGCCGAGCCGGATTTGTCTAGGTGCCTGCGCGTGTTCCGATGAAGTATTCCAGTCCCTCTGGGAAATCAATTTTGAGTAAATCTGCAATCTGCCTGACTTGATGTTCAGTAAGTTGCAGTTCACCGGGCTCTAATTCTTCGAGGGTTTTTGACTCAGTCAGTTGAGCCAGAATCTGGTTGAGCTCGTAATTTTTTAGAGCCAGTTCGAATTGCAATGTATCGTCCTGCTTCTCATCGGGATAAAAGCCGGTGATGGAAAGATAGCGCATGTTTTTTCTCTCTTGGGTCACTTTGGGGTCTTCCTGCCTGGCTTAGCGTCCTTTGTTCGTTCTCCCGTTAAATGATTAAACTCGCCCAGATGGTTTCCTAATTTATCGTACATCTCAACTGCACCGCTTTTGGAGTCCCACTCATATATTCGCCCTTTACGGTCTAACCAACGAGCTCGTTTTTTACCTCCGCCTTGAACTGAAGCTTTCGATTTCACGCGGGTCGTGTCGGGGAAGGCAGGAAGGGTTTCCGGGTCATCGTAATACTTATGATCCCCTGGCATACTCATGACGATGTACACCGGCTTCACGAGTGACCCCGCCGGAAACACCAGAATGAAATCCTTGTACTCCGGCGGATATACCGGGTTCACGATGATGCTTTCAGCTGCTTTCGTCGGCGGGTAAACCCAGATATGCGGTGCTTGCGGGGCAGCCTCCAGCGCCGGAATGCCCAGAATGTCGGAACCATCCACGGCCGGTGTCCAGATCAGTTCAATGCCGTCACCCAGGTCAGCCACCTGCTGGCTGCCACGCAAGGTGAACTGCACGACATCAACCATTTCCCAATCGCGGTTTTTGCCGGTGTAGAAACCGTATCCCTTGAGGCTGCCGTCAGCCTGTTGCTCCACCCGCAGACGAACGCGAGTGCGGGCCTGTTTGAGCGCACGGAGTTGGTCTTCGGTGTAGAGGGAGCTGTCGCCCAGATTCGATTGTGTGACCAGGGCAACAAGTCCAACGAGTGTTGCTGCAACGGCGCTCGCGGCGGCCACGGGAACAGCGGCGAATGCCGAGCCGGCCAAGGCGAGGAAGCCCAAACCGGCGGGAATCGCCGCGCCACTGATCTTCTTCAGTGGCACAGCACCTGATTCATCCGCTTCGCGAGCACCCAGCAGAATCAGTTCGCCGTAGTCTTTCAGGCTGTCGGTCGGCACCATCCCTGAGGGATTCGAATAATTGATGATGGCGTCCGGCAGGTTGCAGGACTTGGCGAAGACACATCCGGCTTGAGTGGGCTTTTGCTTTTCGGCTATGACCTGACGCCCACGTTCGAAGGCGTCTTGCCTGGCCAACATGGCTTCGTAGGCTTTTTGTCTGGCGTCCCGCTCGGCTAATTCGGAGGCAGTCATGTAGCGGTAGGTGACGTGATGCCCATCACCAGAGGGTGGATTCTTAATCCGCGGAATGTCCTTGTTGCCAGCCACTTATCATCCTTTCGTTCGTCCATCGGCAGCCACGGAAAAGGGGCTGCGCGACGTTAACGAACGGGACACGTTGAGGCTGTAGGACGCGTCTTGAATGATGTTAGGAGTTGTAGCTGTTTATCAAGATGGCAGGCGCAGAGTCTCGACTCGCCGCCTTCGTGTATCTATGAAGTTTTCCAGGCTCAATCACTCAAACTTCAACCGCTCCACCTTCTTATAAAGCGAAACAGTGAACTCATCGCGATCACTTGAATGGTGACAACGTCGATGACAGTTTGGGCAAAGCGCCACAGCATTGCTCGGACGATCCGATCCAAGCTGCGCCAAATGCTTAACGTGATGAACCTCAAGAAACGGCCGACCATCCTTTTCAAACGGAGCCGGTTTTCCGCAACCTTCGCAGATACCCTTAGCCTCTTTCCGCACCCAAGCTCTAACCTCAGGATCGCGAACAAAGGAGTTGCCCGAGCCGAGGACTTGTTGTGGCTTCAGAATCCCCTTCGGCACGCCCTCGAGCGGTTGTTTTTCAAGTTTGGCGGCACGTCGTTCTAGCGTTGCCTCATCAGCGGTCGGGGCAAAATCCTCCGGCGTTAAGGTGCTAGGCGCGTTCAGCGCTTCACGAATGCTACGCGCCACATTCGCACCAACATTTTTGGCAGGTTTGTATCCCTCAATACGATCTCGTTCGAGTTCGACCAGCACGGTAGAGATGTTCTGCATCCGAAACTCAACCGAACCTTTGGAGCGACCCGCTAAAGCACCCTCGCGCAGGACCCGATTCTCGTGAGCTTTATTGACCTTCTGACCGCTCTGCTCGCGTGACAGCATGCTGAGATAGGCATCGACAGCAGCCTGAATCTCCGCATCACTCCAATCGCTGTTGCTCTTTTCCGTATCCATACAATCGCCGAGGGTTGAAAACCCTCGGACGATACTGAGTGGCTATTACGACTGTCTACGAAAATTCCTACAGAAAAGAGCGACGCGTCACTCAAACGATCCTACAAAGACACCGGTACTAACCCACCGAATGCTTCGACGATTGAAACGCATCCACAACCTTCCGCCACCAAGGCTTACCCACCGGCACCCGCCGCCGTGTGCGGCTGAGCAGTAGCAACGGCATATCCCGCAGCCGTATCCAGCCCTCATCCTGCCAATGCAATAGGCTCAATGACATCTCCGGCCAATCCAACAAACTCAACATCGGCCGATCGGCATTGTCCGACGGCAACGCATCACGCAAGGCCGGGACAACCTGATGCGTTAACCACTCACGTAACAACCGATTCCCCGGTGCGTAGTGATACACCAACAAGGCATACACACCAGACTCGCTAAGCATCAACCGTTGCTCTGATTGGCCGTGGTAGCGAATTAACAGTGTGTGCCTTTGATCCTCATCGAGTTTGCTGACCATACGATCATTCAAGTGGACGCCCATTAGGCGACCGAGGTCGCGGGCGCAGAACTGAACGAGCCCCATGAAAGACAGGACACCGTTTCCCCCTTACGATAAGGGATAGGCAAACGGTTATGTTTATGACTAACAGCAACGATAAGAGTGGGGAGCTTTTGGGTCAGGAGCGGCGGCGCCGCTGGAGCCCAGAGCAAAAACTGGCCATGGTTCGCGAGAGTCTTGAGCCAGGACAAAGTGTGTCGGTCGTCGCTCGGCGCAACGGCATCAATGCCAATCAGCTGTTTCTKTGGCAGCCTGAAATCAGAGCTGTCTCTTA
>NZ_JAHTMR010000009.1:231075-267395 GCF_019200975.1 Pseudomonas sp. PD9R
CGTCGGCAGCGTCAGATGTGTATAAGAGACAGGACAACGCCCCAATGGAGCGTTTCTTTGGCAGCCTGAAATCAGAGTGGGTTCCAGAAGGCGGCTACAGCTCGGAGCATGAAGCCCGCGTGGATGTGCAGCGTTATGTGATGCGTTACAACAACGTCAGACTCCATAGCTACAACGACTACCGGTCGCCGGTAGCTATGGAGAAACTGGCGGCGTGAAACCTTAACTGGTGTCCAGAATTACTTGACCAGTTCAGATTTACATCCGCCGTCCTCTCACACCACCGTACATACGGTTCCGTATACGGCGGTTCAGGCTATGCGGTTAAGCCGGTTTATCGTATCCAGTATCGAGACCAACCCGAGTCGATCCCACAGTTTCTTCGGTAACGCCTGATTCACATGAGACGCCCCCGAGTTCCACCATGGGCCTCTGCCGTTGAAGGCTGATTTACAGGCGCGCGCTTCGCTAAGCCCCAAGCGCATCAAGTTGCGTGACCTCGTCGAGGGCTGCTTCCATTGGCGCCAGATGACACAGCGCAGCTTACGACGCACCCAACCGTCCAGCTCCTCAAGCGGTCGCTTGCCCTGACTGAGTTTGAAGTAACCCGACCAACCGCGCAGTACAGGGTTTATCCGTTCGATGATATTCGCCATCTTCTGGCCCCGCGCTCCGCGCAGCAAGTCTCTGAGTCGGTCGCGTAAACGACCCAAACTCATTGTCGCCACTCTTAGCCTCGGCTGTTGATGCCAACTCATCCCGTAACCCAAGTAATCACACATCCATGACCTGGCCACTCGGCTCTTTTCCCGGTTCAGCCTCAATTTCAGGCGCTGATTCAGGAAACGCTCGACACCGGCCATCACTCGCTCGCCAGCACGAGGGCTGCGCACGTAGATGTTCGCGTCGTCGGCATAACGCACGAAGCGATGACCCCGCCGTTCCAGCTCGCGGTCGAGTTCGTTGAGCAGGATGTTCGACAGCAACGGCGAGAGCGGGCCGCCTTGCGGCGTCCCTTCCTGCCGGCGGCTGACGAGTCCGCCTGACATCGTTCCCGCCTCGAGATAACGACGGATCAGCGTAAGGACGCGTTTGTCTTCGATTTGACGCGCAACATGGGCCATCAGGACATCGTGATTGACCCGATCAAAGAACTTCTCGAGATCAAGCTCCACGCACCAGCGGTGTCCCGCCGCCACATGGTCACGGGCGGTTACGATGGCTTGATGAGCGCTTCTGCCCGGACGAAAACCGTAGCTGTAGTCCGAAAACAGGGGGTCGAATATCGGCGTGAGCTGTTGCAGCAAAGCCTGTTGGATCAGACGATCCACGACGTTGGGAATGCCCAACTGCCGAGTTCCACCTTTGGGTTTGGGGATGTCGACGGCGCGCACACCTTGCGGCTGGTACTCACCGGCCAGCAGCCGAGTTTTGAGGATCGGCCAATACTGTTTCACGTAGCCTGCCAATTCGGCGACCGTCATGCCATCGGCACCCGGCGCGCCCTTGTTCCTGACCACACGTTGATACGCACGTCTGAGGTTGGCGGGCGCAAGCACTCGCTCCATCAGCGTGTCCGGCTCCGCGTTCGTCCACGTCACAGACGCCGCCGATACCTGTGCGCTGTCAGCCGTCATCCTCGGATTCCGTCCGGGACTCGGAGTAACAGTCTTCTCTGGGAGAAATTTCTGCATTTCGGTATTCAACGAGACTTTGACGCCTACTGGCGGCATAACCTGTTCGGCCCTTGGTGACGCGGTTATTCGTCACTTACTACGGCCTCGGCTGACTTCTGCACGCTCATCCCGTCGCCTCGCGGCGCTCGGTAGCACACTGGCAAACGCACAGATCTCCCAGGGTAATTCGCGCGACCTTCCTGCTTATGCCTGTCGGATCTACGTCACAGCGTTCCGTGCAAGTATTGGGCTTTGACGATTATGGCCGTCTTACCCCGCTGCGCCGCCTCATCCGCTTCCTGTTCGTCAGGCCAGCATTTTGCCTCGGGCTTCCTTCAGATTCGCAGTCACCCACGACACCCTTGCCTCTGGCTAACACTTCCCCTTGCCGGGTGTGTAGAGGACTTTCACCTCCAAGTCACCAGCGTGGCCACCACAGCCAAACTGGTTGCGCTTACGCGCAACGCGCCATGCCTGGCGCACCATAAAAAAACGCGGCATCTCTGCCGCGTTTTTTCAATCCAGGACGACTTACTGCGCCTTGGTATCCGTTGCCGGTGTTGCAGCAGGTTTAGCCGCTGGCTTCTTGGCAGGCTCGGCTTTTTTCACGGGTGCCTTGGCCGGCGCTTTTTTCGCTTCGGTCTTGGCCGCTGGTTTCTTTGCCGCTGGCGCCTTTTTGGCCGGCTCGGCTTTCACCGGTGCAGCCGGTTTCGGCGCTTCGACTGGCGCGGGTGCAGGTGTCGGCGCTGGCGCAGGGACCGGTGCCGGGGCTACTGGTTCTGGCGCCTTGACCGGTTCCGGTTTCTTGTCGTCATCCGAACCACCAAACAGATTGCTGAAGAAGTTGCCCTTCTTCGCCGCCACGGCACCGGCTGCTGCAGCAGTCGCCGCCGCTGGAACCACTTTCTCTGGCTCAAACGACTTGCCCGCCGCCAGGTCTTCGACCTGATTGGCTGCACGCTGACCAGTGCGCAAGGCGCCTTCCAGAGTGCCTGGGTACAAGGTATCGGTGTGTTCACCCGCAAAAGTTACACGCTGGATCGGACGCTCCCACAGACGCCAGTACTTGCTGATCTGGCCCGGGCCGAAGGCCAGGTAAGCGCCGCCCATCGAAGGGTCGGTGCTGTAGCGACGGATTTCATACCCGGTGAAGGCACCACGTGCCTGTGGATAAAACTCGTGCAGGCGAATCAGCACCTGATCGACCATCTGCTTGTCACCAAACGCCTGCATCACTCGCGCATTATCGCCGGACAGGTTGATCACCACGTTGGCGCCGCCCTTCAGCGCAGGCTCGATCCACAACATGCCGAGGCCGGCGTTGCTGTAGATTTCGCCAGACATGCGCGCCTTGCTTTCCCATACAGGGGTTTTGAATTTCAGCATGATCTGGTCGCGCCAACCGTAGTTGGTGCCTTTGATCGCGGCCTGATGCTGAGCATCCAGCGCCGGGGTCATCTGGATCTTGTTCAGTGCGCGCAACGGCACGGCCAATACGACGTAGTCAGCCTGATAGCCAACGCTGCCGACTTTGACAGTGACACCGTCCTTGTCCTGGGTGATGGCCGAGACCGGGGAATTGGTCTTGATGACTTTCAACTGCTTGACCAAGGCCTGGGCCAGCACCGCGCTGCCACCGACCAAACGCGAAGCACGCAGGTCACGGTCGGAGACGCCACGGTAAACGCGGCTCTGCTGAGCGTAATACAGCAACGATATGCGCGAAGGCTCATCGTAGCGAGTGCGGATCTGCTGGTTGACCAGTTGGCGCGCGGTGGCTGGCAGGTTCTGTTTGTCGAGCCAGCTGGACACGTTGATCTGATCCAGGGCGTGCAGCGTGCTGTTAGCCGCCGGGTTCTGCGGGTCATCGATAGAACGCGCCAGGTCATCGAGGGTTTTCTCGTAACGCTTGAGCGCATCGGCGGTGGCCGGCTGTTTGGTGGCCAGGTCGGCGGCGCTGAAATACTCGCCATCGATCAGGTAGCCAGGGGTCCGCACGAACTCAGGGGCCGGCGTGGTGCTGAGCTTGAACGTAGAAACGTACTTGTTCAAAACCGGTTGGGTCTTGTCGTTGCCGATCCATTCGCTGGTGGCCATGCCGGAGCGACCGCCCAGGCTCGGTTTGGCTTCCAGCAGCGTGACCTGCCAGCCCTTGTTCTGCAGCTCGTAAGCGGCAGTCAGGCCAGAAACCCCGCCGCCGATCACGATCGCCGTTTTATCCTTGGCCAGCGCAGACACGCTGAACAGCCCCAACATCACCAGCGCACAGGCGCGCAGCCAACCAGCAGACATTCAGCGAACTCCGGAAATACACGAAAAATTAGCGGTTTTGCGAGCCAGACGGCTCAAGAACCGCGAAGGATACGTCAGCCTTCAGACGCCCGCCAGCAACGTCTTTCGGCCTATACAAAGTAGCTCAATCCACACAATGGGTTGTCCCCGCGCGACGCATTGCATAGGCTTGCGCGATTGTATGTCCGCGCCTGTCACGGACCGCCTCGAGGAGAGTGAAAATGGGCCTGAATAAACAGTGGATGGAACGCGATCTCGCGGTGTTGTGGCATCCCTGCACCCAGATGAAAGACCACGAACAACTGCCATTGGTCCCGATCAAGCGCGGTGAAGGCGTCTGGCTCGAAGACTTTGAAGGCAAGCGCTACCTCGATGCGGTGAGTTCCTGGTGGGTCAACGTATTCGGCCATGCCAACCCGCGCATCAACCAGCGCATCAAGGATCAGGTCGATCAGCTGGAACACGTGATCCTCGCCGGTTTCAGCCATCAGCCAGTGATCGAGCTGTCCGAGCGCCTGGTGAAGATGACGCCGGAAGGCCTGACACGGTGCTTCTACGCCGATAACGGCTCGTCCTGCATCGAAGTCGCACTGAAAATGAGCTTTCACTACTGGCTCAACCGCGACCAGCCGAACAAGAAACGCTTCGTCACCCTGACCAACAGCTACCACGGCGAAACCATGGCGGCGATGTCGGTGGGCGACGTGCCGCTGTTCACCGAAACCTACAAAGCCCTGCTGCTCGACACCATCAAGGTGCCAAGCCCGGATTGCTACCTGCGCCCCGAAGGCATGAGCTGGGAAGAACATTCGCGCAACATGTTCGCCGCCATGGAACAGACCCTGGCCGAGCACCATGACACGGTCGCGGCCGTGATCGTCGAGCCGCTGATCCAGGGCGCCGGCGGCATGCGCATGTACCACCCGGTGTACCTCAAGCTGTTGCGCGAAGCCTGTGATCGTTATGGCGTGCACCTGATCCATGACGAAATCGCCGTCGGGTTCGGCCGTACCGGGACGATGTTCGCCTGCGAGCAAGCGGGCATCCGCCCCGACTTCCTCTGCCTGTCGAAAGCGCTGACCGGTGGTTACTTGCCGCTCGCGGCGGTCCTGACCACGGATGATGTCTACAGCGCCTTCTACGACGACTACCCGACCCTGCGCGCCTTCCTGCACTCGCACAGCTACACCGGCAACCCGCTGGCCTGCGCGGCGGCGTTGGCGACGCTGGATATCTTCGAAGAAGACAACGTCATCGAGAACAACAAGGCTTTGGCTCAACGCATGGCCTCTTCCACCGCGCATCTGGTCGATCACCCGAACGTGTCCGAAGTGCGCCAGACCGGCATGGTGCTGGCCATCGAGATGGTCAAGGACAAAGCCACCAAGGAAGCTTACCCGTGGCAGGAACGTCGTGGCCTGAAGGTGTTCCAGCATGCGCTGGAGCGCGGCGCCCTGCTTCGGCCATTGGGCAGCGTGGTGTATTTCCTGCCGCCGTACGTGGTGACGCCGGAGCAGATCGATTTCCTGGCTGAAGTGGCCAGTGAAGGCATCGACATCGCCACCCGCGACAGCATCAGCGTGGCGGTGCCGAAGGACTTTCATCCGGGGTTCCGTGATCCGGGCTAAAGGATTTCAATTGAAATTCTGTGGTGTCTGGGCTGCCGCCATCGCGGGCAAGCCCGCTCCCACAGCTTCGATGACGTAAACAAATTTTGTGGTCTCCGCCACCCATTGTGGGAGCGGGCTTGCCCGCGATGGGGCCGCCAGATTTTCACACCTTTTACAGAGACCCCGAATGAGACTGTCCCGCTTCTTTATCGACGCCCCCTTGAGCATCGGCCAGCACGAACTGCCCGAAGCCCAGGCTCATTACATCAGCCGCGTGCTGCGCATGGCCGAGGGCGATGCGTTGCAACTGTTCGACGGCTCGGGTCAGGAGTTTCGCGCCACGCTGGCCGAGGTCGGCAAGAAGCGTGTGGCGGTGCAGATCGATGAAAGCTTCGACGGCCAGGTCGAGTCGCCGCTGCAGATTCACCTCGGCCAGGGCCTGTCCCGTGGCGAGCGGATGGACTGGGCGATCCAGAAAGCCACTGAATTGGGCGTCACTGAAATCACGCCGATCTTCAGTGACCGTTGCGAAGTCCGGCTCAAGGACGAACGCGCCGACAAGCGCCTGCTGCACTGGCGTCAGGTAGCGATCAGCGCGTGCGAGCAATGCGGGCGTTCACGGGTGCCGATAATTCATCCGCCGCTGCTATTGGCTGATTGGTTGAAGCAGACTGAGGCCGAGTTGAAGCTGGTACTGCATCCAGTGGCCGAGCCGCTGGTCAGCCATGCGAAACCCGGGACGTTGGCGTTTTTGATTGGCCCGGAAGGTGGGTTATCGGATGCGGAAGTGGATCAGGCCAAGGGCGCTGGTTTTCATGCTGCGCGCCTTGGACCCCGCGTTTTGCGCACAGAAACCGCGCCGGTGGTTGCCCTGGCGGTGGCTCAGCAGTTGTGGGGTGATTTCTAAAAACGCAAAAGATCGCAGCCTTCGGCAGCTCCTACAGGGAACGCATTCCAATGTAGGAGCTGCCGAAGGCTGCGATCTTTTGTTCTTCAAAAATGGAATTCATGCGGCTCGGTGGTTGAAGCCAAGCAAGTCGATAGAAGGCTGACGCTGGCCGATCAATTCGCTAAGCAACTGCGCGCTGCCGCACGCCAGGGTAAACCCCAGCGCACCATGGCCGAGGTTGAGCCACAGGTTGCGATACGCCGTGGCACCCAGCAACGGCACTCCGCTCGGTGTCGCCGGACGCATGCCCGCCCATTCCACGGCTTCGTCATAGGCACCGGCATAGGGAAAGGTGTCGCGGGCCTGACGCTTGATCAGCGCCAGGCGCTTTGGGTCAATCGCAGGGTCAAAACCAACGATGTCGACCATCGCCGCGACTCTCAGGTGCTCGCCGATACGGGCGTAGACGATCTTGCGGTCGTAGTCGGTGATGCTCACTTCGGGCGCTCGATGGCTGGGGCCGATCGGCACTGTCAGGCTGTAACCCTTGAGCGGGTACAGCGGCAAATGCAGACCGGGCAGCGCTAGCAGTGGGCTGCGGTGACCGGCGGCGATCACCAATTGATCGACGGCCAGCACCTCATCACCCAACTCGATGGCGTTGACGCTGCCGTTCGCGTGGCGAATCCCGGTCACCGCTTGCCCCAGCCTGAATTCGCAGCGGCCAGACGCTTTCAGTCGCGCGGCCAATAGCTGGCAAAAACCGTGGCAATCGCCGACCTCTTCGTCCGGGGTGTAGATCGCGCCGACAAAGGACGCATCGGCCAGCGCCGGTTCCAGTTGCGTGCATTCGGCGGGCGACAGCACTTGCTGATGTTGTGGGTCGGCCAAGGCATTGCGCGCGTGCTCGAAGCTGCTGTTCTGACGGAAAGTCACCAGTTTGCCGTTGCGCCGCCATTGGAAGCCCGCCAGCCCATCGTCCTCTTGCCAACGCTTCAGCGTGTTCTGACTGAGCAGCGCCAGGCGCAGCAAGTGCGCCGCGTTCTGGCGATTGACCGAACTTCGGCAGGCGGCGAGAAACGAGGCCATCCAGCGCCACTGCGCCGCATCGAATCGCGGGCGCAGCTTCAAGGGCGAATCGCCGCGCAGCATCCAGCCGATGGCTTGCCATGGCACACCGGCATCGGCCAGTGGTGCCACATAGCGATAGGACAATTGGCCGCCGTTGGCGAAACTGGTTTCGCTGCCCAGCGCGTCCCGGAACTCGACCACCGTCACTTCGAAGCCGTCGCGCACCAGCGCATACGCCGTTGCCAGGCCAATCACGCCGCCGCCGATGATGCACACACGCTGAGCCATGTCCGTCCTTAAACCGTTGTGAAGACGAGGCCAAGGTTAGGGCCAGGTGACAGGCGCCGGACAATGAATAAAGATGCCAAACCTATAAACAAAGGTTATGGACTTGCCATGCGCCTTCGTCACATCGAGATTTTCCAGGCGATTCGCCAGACCGGTTCGATCAGCGCTGCCGCGCAATTGATGCACGTCTCACAGCCGGCGGTGAGCAAAGTGCTGCAGCACGCCGAGCAACAGCTGGGTTTCCCGTTGTTCCTGCGGGTGCGCGGCAAGTTGCAGGCGACACCGGAAGCCCTGGAGCTGGAGCGCGAAGTCGACAAGGTCAGTGAAAGCCTGCAAGGCGTGCGACGCCTGGCCCAGAGCCTAAGGCGCGAGCCGGGTCACAGCCTGCGGATCGGCGCCACCCCGGCACTGGCCTTGTCATTGCTGCCACCGGCCATTCACGAATGGACCGCGCGCTACCCCGACATCGTCTGCGAATTGTCCAGCGCCCATAGCCGCGAGTTGGTGCAGAACCTGCTGATGCGTGAAGTGGATGTCGCCCTGACCCTGCAACGACCCGATCATCCGGGGCTCAAGGCCCAGGCGTTGGCGTGCGGCGTACTGGTGGCGCTGGCACCAGCGGGTTACTGGCCGCCGGAAGAGGCTGGCATGCCGTTGCCGCTGATGGCATTAGCCGACGCGCCTTTGATCGGCCTGTCCAGTGCCGACCCGTTGGCCGCACGGCTCGACAGTTACCTCGAAGCCGTCGAGCCACCGCCCCGCGTGCGCATCGCCGTGCAGACTTACTCACTGGCGCGGGCGATGGTGGAATCCGGCACCGGGCTGGCAGTAATCGATCCGTTCACCGCACTCGGTGCCTCCTCCATCACGACCACCATTCGCCCGCTGGCACCGCCACTGCCCATCACCCTGTACGCCGTGACCCGCGCCGCTGAACCGCCGCCGCATACCCTGAACGACCTGTTGCAGGTGTTCAGCCGCAGAGCCCAGGAACAACTCGACCGCCTGATCCCTAAACCGCCCCTGTAGGAGCTGCCGCAGGCTGCGATCTTCTGATCTTAAAGAATCAAAATCAAAAGATCGCAGCCTGCGGCAGCGCCTACACGGGTCTTAGAGGACGTAAAACAAGATCGCTACAAAGTGCAGCAAACTCCCGGCGATCACGAACAGATGCCAGATCCCGTGGGCATGGCGCAGGCGATCATCCAGCGCAAAAAATATGATCCCGACGGTGTACAAAATCCCGCCCGACGCCAGCCAGGCAAACCCGGCGGTGCCCAGCGCAGCCAGTAATGGCTTGACCGCCACCAGCACGATCCAGCCCATCACCGCGTAAATCACGATCGACAGGACCCGCGCTTCCGAACGCGGTTTGATCTCTTGCAGGATGCCGATCAGTGCCAGCCCCCAGACAATCCCGAACAGCGTCCAGCCCCACGGCCCGCGTAGCGTGACCAGGCAGAATGGTGTGTAGCTGCCGGCGATCAACAGGTAGATCGAGAAGTGATCGACCTTTTGCATGATCGCTTTCTTGCGTCCGCGCACGCTGTGGTACACGGTTGATGCGCTGTAGAGCACCAGCAAGGTGAAGGCGTAGATCGCCATGCTGACAATTTTCCACGGACTGCCGTCGAGGCTGGCGACGACGATCAGCCACACCCCGCCGACAAATGCCGCCACTGCCCCGACCAGATGCGTCCAGGCGTTCAGTCTTTCTCCGTGATACATCAGTGCCACCTCAGAAATCGTTAGCGCAAGGCTCAGGCCTCCAGCGTAAAAGCGCAATGTTTCAGAACACAAATCAACTGTAGGAGCTGTCGAGTGAAACGAGGCAGCGATCTTTTGATCGTGCTCTTTAAAAACAAGATCAAAAGATCGCAGCCTCGTTTCACTCGACAGCTCCTACATGCACAATCAGGTCATTCCAAAAAGAGTCCGCACCATGCTGATCGACGAAGAGTTGACCCTGAAAAAACTCGAGGTGTTCCTGGCCTTCATGCGCACCGGCAATCTGGCCCGGGCCGCCGCCGAGTTGCAGACCAGCAATGTCAGCGTGCACCGGGCAATCCACTCCCTGGAAAGCGCCCTGCGCTGCCCGTTGTTCAAGCATGAAGGCCGCAACCTGACGCCGCTGGAAAGTGCCTATGTGCTGGAAGAACGGGCGCAGAAGCTGATCCAGGACGTGGTTGAAAGCGTACGCCTGACCCGCGAGGCCGCGGGGTATTCCGCCGAGCGTTTCAAACTGGGCTCGCTGTATTCGCTGACGGTGAAGACCGTGCCGCAGCTGATCATGGGCCTGAAAATCCGCCGCAGCGAACTCAACATCGACCTGATTCTCGGCTCGAATTTCGATCTGCTGTACAAGCTCAAGAACATGGAAGTCGATGCGATCCTGGTGTCGCTGGATGACAGCATCAACGACCCGGATCTGGAACACATCTCGCTGTTTTCCGATGACATCTTCCTCGCCACGCCGGCCGATTCGAAGTTTGCCCAACGGGCCGAAGTCGACCTCGCCGAAGTGCGCGACGAAACCTTCATCACCCTGACCCAGGGCTTCGCCACCCATCAGGACGGCAATCGCGTGTTCAAGCAGGCAGGGTTCGAGCCGAAGGTGGCGATGCAGGTCAACGACATCTTCACCCTGCTGAGCATGGTCAGCTCAGGGGTCGGTTATGCCTTGCTGCCGGGGAGGATTGCGGCGGTGTACGAGAACCGGGTGAAGCTGATTCCGTTGCAGGAAAAGTACCGGTTGCAGCAGCACATTGGCGTGGTGTTCATGAAGGCCAAGGAGCGAGATCCGAACCTGCTGGCGTTGCTGGCGGAGTGTCGGATGTATGCCAATCGCCAGGTTTGAAACCGAGTCGCCGCCAATCGCCAGCAGGCTGGCTCCTACAGAGTTTGTGTTGAACAAATTATCTGTTCCAACACATCACCCTGTGGGAGCTAGCCTGCTAGCGATGGCGTCAGCCCAGACAACTCAGAACCTGAAATCAGCCCATGATCCCGCGAACAATGAAGAACAACAGCGAAGGCCCAAGCAAGCACCCAAGTCCGGTATGAAAGGTCGCTGTTAACGCCCCATAAGGCACCAACCGCCGATCCGTCGCCGCCAGCCCTGCCGTCACACCGCTGACAGTCCCGGCCAACCCACCAAATACCATCGCCGAGCGCGGGTTATCCAGGCCCATCCAACGCGCCGCCATGGGTGTGCCGACCATCACCAGAATCGCCTTGATCAAGCCGGTGGCAATCGACAACGCCACCACATCGGAACTCGCGCCAATCGCCGCACCCGTCACCGGGCCAACAATGTAAGTCACCGCACCCGCGCCGATGGTGGTCATGCTGATCGCATCGCGATAACCGAACGCCCAGGCCATGCACGCGCCAACAATGAACGGCAGCACGGTGCCCAGCAACAGCGCGATCACACCGATCAACCCGGCCTTTTTCGCCTCGGTGGCTTGCACTTCGAACGCCGTGGCAACGATGGCGAAGTCACGCAGCATGGCCCCACCCATCAAGCCGATGCCGGAGAACAGCGTCAGGTCGGCCAGGCCTTTTTGCCCGCCGGTCATGGTGCCGCCGACCCAGGCCAGTACCAGGCCGATGACGATGGCAATCGCCGAACCGTGAATCCGCCCGAAGGTCAGGCGTTTCGAAAGAATGACCGACACCCACATGATGATGCCGACGAAGGCGAACGCCGTGACCAGGCTGTTGTTGGCCAGGCCTTTCTCGATGAGTTCCCACATATCAGCGACCTCCTACTGGCGTGCCGACGGGAGTGATTTCCGCCGGTTCATCGGGCAAGGGTTCGCCTTTGTGCGTCCGGCTGATCAACGCAATGGTGCAACCGCAGACCACCACCGAACCAATCGCCGCCAGCACCGCCACCGGCCCGCCGTGCAAAGCGGTGACTACGTTCTGTTGCGCCGCCATCGCCACCACCACCGGAATGTACATAGCGCCCCAGAAGCCGACGCCCATCTCGCAATCCTTGGTCATGCCGCCGCGCTTTTGCATCCACAACCGCGCGCAGATCAGCAGGATCATCGCGATCCCGACCCCGCCGACGTTGGATTTGACACCCAGCAACACGCCGAGCATGTCACCGACAATCACCCCTGCCAGCGTACAAATCGCCAACAGCGCCACACCGTAAATAATCATTGTTGTAGTCCTCAAAGTGCATCGTCGAATGTTGTTTTTGTTGTTCGAAGCCTGAGTCGGTGATGTCTAGGAGTGGCGACTGCCCTCCTCACGCAACAGCGCCTGCAAGGTGTCGAGCCGGGCACCGTCGAAAGCGATCACAGTGCCTTGCTCGAACACCCGGCGCGCCAGCCCGGTCAGCACCGCACCGGGCGGCAGTTCGATCTGTAGACGTACGCCACGCTCGTAGGCGCTTTGCACGGTGCCGCGCCAATCCACCACGCGGCACATGTTGTAAGCCAGGTCCTCACGCAAGGCTTCAATGTTGATGATGGGCCGGGCACGGCTGCCGCTCAGATAGCCCAAGGTCGGTGTTTTCAAAGACACCTTGGCGAAGGCTTGCGCCAGGGATTTCGCCGGTGCACCCAGTAACGGGCAATGCGACGGCACGCTCACCGCCAGACGTTTGGCCAGGCCTGCGCCACAGCCTTTGGCCAACCCGGCCACAGCTTTCATCGCACTATCGCTGCCGGCGATGACTGCCTGGTTATCGGCGTTGATATTGGCCAGGTAAACCGGCGTATCGGCGCTGTGAATCTTTGCCAGCAAGCCTTCTACCGTGGCCAGATCCAGACCGATAATCGCGGTCATGCCGTAGCCCTGTGGGTAGGCCTGCTGCATCAACTCACCGCGCAGGCTGACCAGATGCAGCGCATCACTAAAGCTCAAGGCACCCGCGACCACTGCTGCCGGATAGGCGCCGATGGACAGCCCGGCGACGTAATTCGCCGGCAATGACAACTGCCGTGAAGCCGCCACGCCGGCAATCAACAGGCAAAGCTGCACCGCCCGCGTCGATTGCAACGCGGCGGCAGAATCCAGTAGCGACACGTCCTCGCCGAGTACGTCGCTCGCCTCGTTCAGGGTTTCCCGAGGTAAACGCTGGAGCATGCCCGGCTGCTGCGCGCCCTGGCCCGGGAACACCAGCAAGCTGCTCACGCTGCTTGCTCCAGCGGATTCCACGGGTCGAGCACCAGACAGGCTTCGCAGGCATTTTTCAGCAGCACCCGATTTGAAGAACCGGCCCATTCACGTAAAGCGACGGCGCCAAATGGCGTCTGCAATTGCATGTCCACGGCACACGTTGCCGTGTCGAGCAGTGCCAAAAATTCTCGTGCCTGAACCCGCGTCAAAGGTTGAGGTACACGCAGGATCAGATCCAGATCACTGCCCTCGTGCAGCGCCGCAAATCCGCTGGCCAATTCAAACCCGGCACTACCGCTGACACCCCAAACCCAGCCGCAACGATCGAGCATTGGCCGCAATTGAGTCAGTGCTCGCAAGGCCGGCAAGTCACGGTCGCTGTCGACATGGCAGAGCGCTTCCGGCGTTACGCGACGGGTCATCGATGCGGTTGCCATCGACGCGGCATAACGCTGTTCGCGCAAACGCCCACGCACGCCCACCGAAATCTGCCCCGCCGCCGACACCGCTCGCCGCACCACCACAGGTTGCCCGGCGCGGATCGACTCGAACACCCACGAAGGCGCATCCGCAGGCAGCTGCTCCGGGGTCATGCCCCAGAGCAGATCGTGGGCCAGAAGCGTGTTCACCACTGTTCTCTCAGCAGTTGGCGGACTTTGCTTGAAGCCGCGCGGTTGGCCGCACCGAGGCGCCCGCTCAAGTCACGGCCCTTCTCTGCAACATCGCCAATGGCCTGGCTCAGGCACTCAGTCACCCGCGCCAAATCGGTCGCTGATGGTTGCTCGATCTGTTCCACCGACAAGGTTTCCCAGAGCAGCCCGAGGCTGGCATAGCTGTCGATGTCATAAGCCATCGGCGGCACGCTGGCAGCCAGGGTTTCCAGTTCTTCAATACTGCGCAAGGTCACCCGCGCCGCCGACGCCTTGCCCATCGCATGCACCATCACCCCCGGATCGCGCAGGGCGATCAGCCGGTTGGCTTGATAACCATGGGCCAGAAACGCCCCGGACATCGCCTTGCCCACGAGCAAACCGATGACCGCGTGACCGGCCAACCGGGCACGGGCATAACTGTCCGCCGCACCCGCCAAGGCCTGATGAATACCGAGTGCTTCTTCACGCCGACCGTAAGCCTGGCTTGGCACATCGATGATGGCGACCAAGGCGCGTTTTTGTGATTTGTCGGCGTCGGCCGCAATGACTTCATCGACAGCTTTGGCCAGGCCCCAGCCTTCGAGTAAACCGACCTCGCCATTGCGGGCGCGGACGAAGCGGTTATCGGGATCAGCTACCACCGCGATAAAGCGCACAGGCTGATCGCCTAACACGCCATCGGCCACCTTCAGCGATGCCGGCAAGCCATCGACCGCTTGGGCGCCAGTGCTCAAGGCGCTGAACCAGTTCAAGCCTCTCAGGGAATACGAACTCATGAGCGCGCTCCTTGATACAGATCGCGAACCGTGGCGGGTTCGATTTGCGGTTCGGCATCCAGACGCGCCAACCGTTGCAGGTACAGTTCGGACTGAGTGCTGCGTTGCTGTGCGGGCAAACCTTGCTGGAGCAATTCGCTAACCTGTTGACGGATCTGCGCCACGTCGTCATCGGCATAACGATCCACCAGCCCGGTGGCGAAGCGTTGTTCGCCACCGGTCAGGCTCCAGATAAACGGACGATCCCGCGAGTCGTATTCCTCAAGCCCGGCTTCCTGCTCGATCACTTGCGGGCCGTTCAGGCCAAGGCGTGCTTCCTGGGTCACCAGCAAATAGCTGCACAAGCCGGCGGCAATCGACATGCCGCCGAAGCAGCCGACGCTACCCGCCACTACGCCAATCACTGGCTGGTACTGGCGCAGGTTGACAATCGCCGCATGAATATCGGCAATTGCCGCTAGCCCAAGGTTGGCTTCCTGCAAACGCACACCCCCGGTTTCCAGCAGCAAAACGGCGCGAGTAGGGATGCCATTACGGTTATCTTCGGCGGCCAGTTCCAGAGCGCCGGCCATTTTTGCCCCGCCGACTTCGCCGAGGCTGCCGCCTTGAAACGCACCTTCAATGGCCGCGATGACCACCGGCAAACCGTCGATGGTGCCCTTGGCAATCACCACACCGTCATCGGCTTGCGGCACTACACCCTGAAGAGACAGCCACGGCGACATGATGCGTTGAAACGGATCGAGCAATTCACGAAAGGTGCCGGCATCGAGCAAGGCTTTCGCCCGTTGCCGTGCGCCCAGTTCGACGAAGCTGTGCTTGGTGAGTAACGCTGCACTGTCAGTCATGACCGATCTCCTCAAAGCCCTGCTCCAGACGCAAGCGCACTACGCCTGGCGTGGCACCGAAATCATGGATGTCGATGTCCATCGCCGGGAATGTCTGGCCGTCGAACATCCGCGCAAACAGATGCTGCCAGCGTTGTTCGCTACCGTTGACCGAGGTCTGTACGGTGATCGTCAACTTGCCGGCCTGACCCGGCTGGATCAGCACTTCCAGATCGCCCGAGCCGACACAGCCCACCTGGGTGCGACCGCGTGGTGGCTGCCCGGCGGGGAATTCAAAGGATAAGGTTTCCATCAAAAGGCTTCCCTTTATGAAATGCAGTGGGTGATGCCGTCGCAAGACTCGATGCGGTCGATGAACAGGCAGGCTGCGAGCAGGTCGGCAGCACCGCCGGGCGAGGCATTCAACGCGATTAATTGCTGGTCCAGCTCATGCAGCCGACGACGCCCGGTGAGGCTGGCACTGCCGCCCGCGTCGAGTACGGCTTGGGCACCACGCTGCATGGTGTACAGGCCTTGTTCGCCGGCGCGGTACAGCACGCAGGTGTCCGCCAGATTCGTCATGATCGCCAACAGCGCATCGAGCCGGGCGTTCTGTTCGCCATGGCCGGCAGCGCGGCTGTGTTTGAGCTGTGGCAGAGCGCGTTGGATGACGGCGGGGAAGCCGAGTTGCGCTTCTTCACGGGCACCGCGAGCACCGTAGCGTTGGGCAACTTGCGCGCCGTGGCTTAGCGGACGCGGCGCGTGTCGATCATCGAGAAGCGCCAGGCGTGCGGCGCGCAACGAGACAGAACTGGCGGCGGTGGATTCAGGTTCGATTGCAGCAGCGGCGACTAACAACCCCAAGGCCCAGATCGCCCCGCGATGAGTGTTCACGCCGTTGGTGGTGGCGAGCATTGCCTCTTCGCCTTCACGACCAATCGATCCGATGGCTTCACGCAGCGGCAAACCAATCTCGCCAATGTCGATAGCGGCCTCGGCCATTTCCTTGAACGCCGGCCACAAGGCCAGCGCCGAGGCGTGCATCAGTCCCAGGTGCAAATCGGTGTGGGCACCACTGCCGCGACGATCCACCAGCGCCGGTTTCGGCGACAGGTCCGCCTCGTCGATCAGCGCGTCCACCGCCAGGTCCGCCAGGCGTTCGGCCAGGCTCAGGGTTTTCGGTTGCAGGTTGAATGCATGCATTACCAGCTCCTGAACTTGGCGGGCGGGTTGTAGAGGCCACCGGACCACTCCACCAGATCGGCCACGCTTTTCGCGGCGAGCAGTTCGCGGGAGGCGTCGGTGCGGCGGATGCCGAGGTCTTCGGGCAAGGCGATCAGGCCTTCACGGCGCATGCGCGCGGTGTCTTTGGGGTTATGGCGCAGGCCGATGGCGGTCACCCCGGCGACCGCGGCGATCATTGCCTGGCGTTCTTCCAGCGAACGCGCCTTGTACAGATAGGCGATGCCTTCTTCGGTCAGCAGGTGGGTAACGTCGTCGCCGTAGACCATGATCGGCGCCAGTGGCATGCCGCTTTTCTTCGCCACGTCGATTGCATCGAGGGTTTCGACGAAGGTCGGTTTACCGCCCTCCTGGAACGTCTCGACCATTTGCACCACGAGTTTTTTGCCGCGTTCAAGCATCGGTTCCGGCACGTCGGTGTGGCGCATGTCGAGCCAGGCCGGCGTGCCATGACGGCGACCGCGCGGGTCGTGACCCATGTTTGGCGCACCGCCAAAACCGGCCAGGCGACCACGGGTCACTGTCGAAGAATGACCATCGCCATCGACTTGCAATGTCGCACCGATAAACAGGTCCACCGCGTACTGCCCGGCCAATTGGCTGAACATCCGGTTGGAACGCATAGAGCCATCGCGCCCGGTGAAGAACACATCAGGCCGCGCGGCGATGTAGTTTTCCATGCCCAGTTCGGTGCCGAAGCAATGCACGCTTTCGACCCAGCCGCTTTCGATCGCCGGGATCAAAGTCGGGTGCGGATTGAGCGTCCAGTTGCGGCAGATCTTGCCTTTGAGGCCGAGGGATTCGCCGTAGGTCGGCAGGATCAATTCGATGGCGGCGGTGTTGAAACCGATGCCGTGATTGAGTGACTGTACGTTGTGTTTTTCGTAGATGCCGCGAATCGCCATCATCGCCATCAGCACGTGCACAGGCTTGATGTGGCGCGGGTCGCGGGTGAACAGCGGTTCGATGTAGAACGGCTTGTCGGCCACCACCACGAAATCGACCCAGGATGCGGGGATATCAACGCGAGGCAAGTCGCTGACGTCGTCCACCAACTGGTTGACCTGGACGATGACAATGCCGTCGCTGAACGCTGCGGGTTCGATCAGGGCCGGCGTGTCTTCGGTGCTTGCCCCGGTGTAGATATTGCCGGCGCGGTCGGCCATGAAGCCGGCTGAAAGGACCACATTGGGAATCAGGTCCACCACCAGGCGTGCGTAGAGTTCGATGTAGGTGTGGATCGCGCCGATTTCCAGCAGGCCGTCTTCGAGCAACTGGCTGATGCGCAAGCTTTGGGTGCCGGCGAAGGAGAAATCGAGTTTGCGGGCAATGCCGCGTTCGAACAGGTCCAGGTGCTCGGCGCGACCGACGCTGGGCATGATCATGTGCAGGTCATGCAACTTGCTCGGGTCGGCCTTGACCAGCGAGCGGGAAAGAAAGTCCGCCTGCTTCTGGTTGTTGCCCTCCAGCACCACGCGGTCGCCGGGCAGGATCAACGCCTCCAGTGCCGCGACGATCTTGTCGGTGGGCAGCACCACTCCGTCGGCCAGGCCTCGCACAAGCGCGAGACGCCGCTGCTTTTCGCTGCGCCGCCGCGTCCATCGCGAGTCGGGGGATATTGTTGTTGTCATGACCACTCCACGGGTTCGCTGTCGTGGGGTCACCTTAGGAGCGTTGGGGTGGGTGCATCAATCAAGCAGAGCGGTGGATCGTTACGGTTAGGGTAATAGTAGAGAGTTGTGTTGTCGGTGCCGGCGCCTTCGCGGGCAAGCCTCGCTCCTACACGTAATGCGCAGCCCTTGTAGGAGCGAGGCTTGCCCGCGAAGGGGCCCGTCAGACGAGCCCGGCGGTCACCAACAACTCCTCCAACCCCAATAAATCCGGCACCTTGGCCACTTGATCCGCCACCTGCACCGCCGCTTGTTCCAGCGAACACAAGGGCACATCCACATAGCTCAACTGACTGTCGAGCTTGTACGAACGCGGAATCCCTTGCACCAGCATCGCGATGAATTTCAACTCCGGCCGACCGCCGAGCGCATTGAGGATGACGATCCGGGCACGCTCGCCAATGACGATTTTGTTGCCACAGGCCGACTCGAAACTGAGCAGCGGAATCTGCCGATTACGCCACATCACCCGCCCGAGATACCACGGCGGCGTATCAAGATCGAATGCCGCCGGCTGGTAGTCGATCAGTTCGGCGACCGCGACGTTGGGCAGTATCAGGTTGCGGTCGGCCAGAGGTAGCAGCAGGCCGGTAAGGTCGCTGGTGCGCTGGTTGATCAGCCGCTCAAGCATGGGTTTTGCTCCACAGGGCAATGCTTTCAAGCAGTACCGATTCCTGGTACGGCTTGCCGAGGTAGTCGTTTACGCCGATCGCCATGGCCCGGTCGCGGTGTTTCTGGCCGGTGCGCGAGGTGATCATGATGATCGGCAGGTGCTGCAAACGCTCATCGCTGCGTACTTGCGCGGCCACTTCGAAGCCGTCCATGCGCGGCATCTCGATGTCCAGCAACATCACGTCTGGCATGTGTTCTTCGAGCAACAGCATGGCATCGACCCCGTCCTTGGCCGTCAGCACGTTCATGCCGTGGCGTTCGAGCAACCGGCTGGTGACCTTGCGTACAGTGACCGAATCGTCGACCACCATCACCAGCAACGGCCGTTGCGGTTCGGACTCGCTGTCCTGGTTCGGTGTGCGCTGCGGCACATGGGCTTGCGAGGCGCGGATCGGCGCCAGCAAATCCAGAATCAAAACCACCCGGCCATCGCCCAGAATCGTCGCCCCGGACACACCCTGCACCGCCGCGAATTGTGGGCCGAGGCTCTTGACCACAATCTCCCGAGTACCGGCCATGGCATCGACCAGCACCGCGATGTGCCGGTCGTTGCACTGCACCAGCAACACCGGCAGCGGCAGACTCTGGCCGAGGAGTTTGGGACGCAGGCTGGTTTTCAGCAGCTCGCCCAAATAACACAACTCATAGCGTTGCCCGGCGTATTCATAGGTCGGCGGATCGAAGCGGAAATGCCCTTCGAGTTCGTTGGGCAACACGCGGACAATCCCGTCGATGGTGTTCAGCGGGATCGCATACTGATCTTCTCCGCAATGCACCATCAGCGCCCGATTGACCGACACGGTGAACGGCAGGCGAATGCGAAAATGCACGCCCTGCCCCGGCGTCGAATCGATGCTCATGCTGCCACCCAGTTGCCGCACTTCTTCCTGCACAACATCCATGCCGACACCGCGTCCGGAAATCTGGGTGACTTTTTCAGCTGTCGAGAACCCCGGTTGCATGATCAGTTGCAGCACGTCGCGGTCGCTCATCTCGCTGTCGGGGTCAAGCAGGCCGCGCTTGATCGCCTTGCGCCGCACGGCTTCAAGCGGCACGCCGGCGCCGTCGTCGCGGATATCGAAAATGATATCGCCGCCCTCGCGCAACAGGTCGAGGGTGATCCGCCCTTGAGCCGGTTTGCCCGCCGCGAGCCGCACCTCGGTGGATTCGAGGCCATGGTCCACGGCGTTGCGCAGCATGTGTTCCAGTGGCGCGGCCATGCGCTCAAGCACGTTGCGATCCATTTCGCCTTCGGCATTTTCGACGATGAATTCAACGTCCTTGCCCAGCTCTTCGGACACTTGGCGGACAATGCGTTTCAAACGCGGCAGCATCCGTTCGAACGGCACCATGCGCGTGCGCATCAGGCCTTCCTGCAATTCGGTGTTGATGCGGCCCTGCTGTTGCAGCAGGTTTTCCGCGTCCTGATTGCGCCGGTCGAGGGTTTCCTTGAGGTCGAGCAAATCGGAGGCGGACTCGAACAGCGCCCGCGACAGTTGCTGCAATTGCGAGTGACGGTCCATTTCCAGCGGATCGAATTCTTCATAACCCAGGCGTTCCGCGTCGACTTGCTGACGGCTGAGAATCCGCCCTTGGGTTTCGGTATCGAGTCGGCGCAACTGATCACGCATTCGCTCGATGGTGGTTTCCATCTCGTTCAAGGCCACTTGTGCATCGCTGACCTGCTGCTCGATGCGGCCACGGAAAATCGACGTTTCGCCAGCCAGGTTGACCAGGTCGTCGAGCAATTCCGCCGAGACCTTGACCATGTCCGCACCGGCGTCCGGTTGCGGCGGCGCAGCCTCGGGCTTTGCCGTGGCGGGCAGCGGGACCGGGGTCTCAAGTACCGCCGGGTGGCTGAAATTCTTGATCGCATCGATCAATCGGTCGGCCGGCGGCAACGGCTCGCCGGCGCGGGCGGCGTCGAGCATTTGCGCGAGTCGGTCCTGGCTGCGCTGCAGCAGCTCGAACAACGCTGCCGTCGGTTTCAAAACGCCTGTGGATAAACCTTCGTAGAGAAACTCCAGCTCATGGGCCAGATCGCCGATCGGGGCGATTTCAACCATGCGCGCACCGCCCTTGAGCGTGTGCAGGTCGCGCAGCAGGGTTTCCACTTCCTGACGACTTGAAGGTTCGGCCTGCCAACGCAGCAATGCCGCGCCAGAGCTTTCGATGATGTCGAAGCCTTCCTCAAGGAAGATGTCCAGCAGCTCGCTGTCGTGGTGCGCCGAGTCATTGCTGGCCGCCGGCTCGATCACGTCGGCGTGACCCGCGTGCCCCTGTCGGAACGCGCGAATGGCGTCAACCAGTTCGCCCGGATTATCCAGAACTTGATGCTGTTGCAACTGATCTAGCAAATGCGCCAGTCGGTCATGGCTCTGTTGCAGCAAATGCGCCAGCCCGTCGCTGAAGCTGTAACGGCGGTCGACCAGGCCCTCGTAAAGGTTTTCCAGTTCCTGAGCCAGGTCACCGACCGGCTTGACTTCGGCCATCCGCGCACCGCCCTTGAGGGTGTGCAAATCGCGCTGCAAGGACGACAGCGGCGCGGCGTTATGCGGGTCTGACAACCAGCGTTGCAAGGCCTGGTTTGCGCTTTCAAGAATATCTACCGCCTCTTCGAGGAAGATCGAAACGATCTCATCGTCCAGGCCGCGATCCCTTGTAGGAGCGAGCTCGCTGGCGATAGGCGTTAACGATGACGCATTGTCATTGGATAAACGCGGCGTACTTGAGTCCATCGCGAGCGAGCTCGCTCCTACAGGGGCAGCGGGGAGCGTGCGTTCGAGTTCGGCGGTGACGTCACCCAGCTCGCGGATGCTCAAGGTGCGGCTGCCATCGCTGCGAATCAGGCCCATGGCCGACGGGTCGAGGCTCTCGTCGAGCAAGCCGTGCAAGGCGCGAATCCGCTCCGGGCGCGGGCTGACTTCCTGGCCGGCAGCCAGTTCGTCGAGCATGTTGATCAGCGCTTCGTGGGCACTTTGCGCCTCATGGAAAAACGCCTCGCTGACCGCCAGGCTGCTCTCTTCCACGGCACCGTAGAGGTCGAGCAAGGCTTCGCAGAGTTCATCCATCGGATGCAGATCGGCAAGGTGTGCGCCTTCGCCAAGGGTGGTCAATTCATCCAGCAGTGCACTCAGTTCCTGACGTTCTCCGGGATGCTGCTGCCAGCGCTGCAACAGGCTTTCAGCGTCCAGCAGGATGTCCATGCCCTGGGAAAGGAAGTTGTTGATCAACTGCGGGTCACGCTTGATCCGCAGCCTCATGTTTGGTGCGTTTGAAAGGCTGGCCAGGCGCTCGGCCAACAACGCCTGGGTGCGCTCGATCAATGCAGGCGCGTCGGGGATCTCGGCCAGCGGATCCGTCCTGAGTTGGCGCAAGCCAAGACGGAACAAGCCCTCGGCTTCCAGCAACAGTTCGACTTCATCCAGATCAAGCGCAATCTGGTGGGCCTTGTACTCCCGGGCCAATTGATCCAACGGCGCCGCCAGCTCGGCAATCGGCAAAACCCCGGCCATCGACGCACTGCCCTTGAGGGTGTGCAAGGCGCGCTGCAACTCGTCGCTGGCCTGCAACGGCACGTGCTCGGCAGCCTGATCGAGGAAGCGATTGAGACTGCCCAGGTGGGTTTCAGCTTCTTTGCGGAAAATCTCCAGCAACAGCGGATCGAGCGCCGCCACATCCTGGGTATCTTCATCGCTGATCGGTTCAGCGCCTTTGGCCAGCGCATGGGCACGCGCAGCCAACTGATCGACATCGTTGCGCTGACGCTGGGCATTGGCGGCATATTCAGCCACCAGTTCCGGCAGCAGGTTCAGTACATCGCCGAGCAGTTGCTGCACCGTGGCACCCGGCTCCACGCTGTTTTCCAGCACGCGATTGAGCAGGTTTTCTATTGCCCAAGCCAGTTCGCCCAGCACCAGGGCGCGAACCATCCGGCCGCTGCCCTTGAGGGTATGGAAGGCGCGGCGCAATTCACTCAGGGCCGAGAGGTTGTCAGGGTTGACCGACCAGCGCGGCAGATATTCGCGGAGGATTTCCAGGACTTCATCGGTTTCTTCGAGGAATACTTCCCGCAACTCGTCGTCCACCGGTTCTTCTCCGGCGGGGGGCGGCAGCAGGCTGTCGGGGGTGTTCAACGCCGGCGGATTCAAGGCCGATACAGGGCTGGCGAGCACATCGGCCAGGGTCTGGACGATCTGCGGGTCATCCAGCTCCTGCATCAATTGCATGACTTGCGCTTCGCTGGGGCTCAGCACATCTTCAAGCACCGGCACGTGCTGCTCGCTGGGGAAGAAGCCGAGGGTTGCCAGGCTTTTCTCCGCGACATCGAGCAAGGTTTCTCCGGGCGCCTCGGGATCATCGCTGAGGCGTTCAAGGTAATACTCAATGCTGGTAATCACATCGGCGAGGTTTTCCAGTTCCTGCCAACCGGGCTGATCCTGATCGAGTAGCAAGTGCTCGCGGATGAAGTGGTTGCAGGTTTCGATCAGGCTCGCGGCGCGGCTCAACGGGATCATCGCCAATGCACCGCGCACCTGGGTCAGCAAGGCGGGCAGCGCCTGCAAATGCTGACGGTCCCAGTCGGCGTCGATGTAGTCGACGATCATATCCTTGGCCTGTTGCAGGCAGATGCGCGTTTCCTTGATCACGATCTGATGAATCTGCGTCAGGTCGGTGGTCGGCAGGCGGCTTTCTTCCTGGCTCTCGGGCTCGACGGTGCCGACCATGCCGGCCAGGGTCGCTTCGACATAGAGCAAGGCCCCGGCGACGTCCATGAGTATCGCGTCATCCGGCGCGCGCTGGCCTTGGGCAAGGCTCAACACCACCGCCAGTTGATCGATGATGACCTTGCGCGGCTGGCCAAACCCCAGCACCGCCAGGGTGTCGGCGATTTGCCGCAGCGGCGCCAGCAGGCTGTCGAGAGCAGAGGCGTGTTGCCGGTCGCTGCGCACGAACAGGTCCAGGCGCTCCTTGACCCGCACCAGTTCTTCGCACAGCGCCGCCAATACCGAACGCATGGCATCGCGGTCGGGACCGGCCAGCCGTGCGCGTTCTTCATCGACCATCGCGCTGTCAGGCAGCGCGTCGTCCAGTCCGTAGCGATCTTTCATGGTCAGCATCTGCCCGGTGGGGTGTTCGGCCTTGGCAATATAAAACAGCAAACTCTTCAGCAACTCCGGCGGTGCCGGTTGATTCATGGCGCGCATGCCTTGATCGAGCAGGCGCTTGAGTTCCTTGTCGGCGTCCTTGAACAGGCTGCGCAGGGCAGGACTGTTGGCAATCGCACCGCCGCGCATGCCTTCGACCAGCGCCGAAGCGACCTGCCACAACGGGCTCAGCGGCGAGTTGCCGCACAAGACTTCGAGGCGGGTAAATAACCTGGCCAGATAACCGAGGTGAGTGTCGTCATCCTGCTCGCGCAGCAAACCCACCAAGGCCATCTGCAACATCTGCCGCAGTTTGCGCAGCACACTGGGCAGTTGCGCCGGTTCCAGCAGCGCCAGCGACGCTTCGCCCAACGGCGGCAGGTCCGGCAGTTGCGGGCTGAACAGACTGGTTTCGGACAACAGGCTTTCACCACGGGCACTGCGCAGATCGTTGATCAGCGGCAGCACCACCAGCGGCAAATCGCGGCGCGCGCCCTGGACCCGGTCGAGGTAGATCGGCAATTGTCCCAAGGCTTGCAGCAACAGGTGCAGCGCCTCGTCACGATGGCTGACGCGATCCTGCTGCAAGGCCGTGGCCAGTTGCTCCATCTCTTCGGCGAGCAGGGCCGCGCCGTAGAACTCGACCATCTGCAAACTGCCGTGAACCTGATGGATGCACGCCAGGCAATCGCTCAGGGCGTGCGTTGCCTGCGGGTCATCAAGCAGGGTTTCGATGGCGTGATGAGCCTGTTTCAGCGTTTCGGCAATCTCGCCTTTGACCCATTCGAGGGCCACATAGTCGTGCCGATCACCCATAACCACTCCAGTACCCACTTCAGTCAAGATGTCAGTCAAGGCGCCCAGGCCCACGGGCGGTTCAAACTTTGTCCGTCGCCTGCGCCTTGGCGGCCGGCAAGGTGAAACCGGACACCGAACGCCGCAGCTGGCTGGCCATTTTTGCCAGGTTGCCGATACTCTCGGCCGTGGCGGTCGAGCCTGACGAGGTCTGCGAGGTGATCTGCTGGATCACGTTCATCGTCAGGGAAATCTGCCCGGCAGACGACGTCTGTTGTTGCGCCGCATTGGAAATACTCTGAATCAGCGCTGCCAGGGTCTTGGAAACCCCTTCGATTTCTTCCAGGGCCACTCCGGCATCCTGCGCCAGGCGCGCGCCGCGCACCACTTCGGTGGTGGTCTGCTCCATTGAAATCACTGCTTCATTGGTGTCGGTCTGAATTGCCCGCACCAGGGTTTCGATCTGCCGGGTGGCCTTTGATGAACGCTCGGCCAGACGCTGCACTTCATCGGCAACCACCGCAAAACCGCGCCCGGCGTCACCGGCCATGGACGCCTGGATCGCCGCGTTCAGGGCAAGAATGTTGGTTTGATCGGCAATGTCATCAATCAGGCTGACAATGTCGCCGATTTCCTGGGAAGACTCACCGAGACGCTTGATACGCTTGGCGGTGTCCTGAATCTGCTCGCGAATGTTGTCCATGCCGTGGATGGTGTTGTGCACCACCTCATTGCCCTTGTTGGCGATTTCCACCGAACGCTCGGCCACCGCCGAGGATTCAGCAGCGTTGGCCGATACCTGATCGATGGACTGGGCCATGTCATTGATCGCCGTGGAGGCTTCGGAAATCTGCTGCGCCTGATGCTCCGAGGCCTGCGCCAGGTGCATGGCGGTGGCCTGGGTTTCCTGCACGGCGGCGGCAACCTGGCCGGCAGTGAGGTTGATGGTCGCCACCAGATCGCGCAGTTGGTCGACGGAATAGTTGATCGAGTCGGCAATGGTGCCCGTGAAGTCTTCGGTCACCGAGGCAGTGACCGTCAGATCGCCGTCGGCCAGGTCCTCGATCTCGTCGAGCAGACGCATGATCGCGTTCTGGTTGCGCTCGTTTTTTTCGGCGGTTTCCCGCAGTTGGCGGTTGGTCTCACGCACCATCACCAGCCCGATGAGGATGATCGACATCAACGCCGCCAGTCCCAGCACATAACCCCCGATGGTGTCGGTGCTGCGCCCACCGGCAAGGTTTTCGAAACCGCTGGCCAGGTGCGACGCCTCATCGAGCAAGGTTTGCGACAAGCTGAAAATATTGGTGGCTGACTCGCGCACTTTGAACAGTTCAGGCGAAGTTTCGAGGATTTCGTCGACGGAGCCGGAGACGAACTCGAACAGCTCGGAAATCTCGGTCAACCGTGCGCGCGCATCGTGGTCTTCGACCTGGCTTATTCTCAGCGACACATTGCCTTGCAGCATGCCATTGAGCACCTGACCGAAACGCGCCGCATCGCGTCCGAACGCATCGGCAGCCTGCTGTGAGCTTTCGTCGCCGGACAACACGGTGTTCACCGCGCCGAGAATCCGTTCAGCCAGCAGCGATTGACGCTGGGCCACCGCTACCTGGGCAGCCGGGGCGCCACGTTGCAAAAGGATTTCCACTACTTTTTCGTATTCGACCTGCAACTGCGGCACGGTTTCAGCCAGGGTCGCGGCGACCTGATGCAGCGACAATACGGTCTGCTCGCTGGAAAGGATGGCATCGGTGTTTTTCAACAAGCGCTCCCAGTCCAGTTGCACGGCGCGCATTTCCGGGCGCACGGTGGCTGGCGCGGGCGGCAGGCCGGTAGTCGGGTCGCCCTTTTTCAGATAGCCCCAGCGCTGGGAAAAATCGTTGCGTGCATCGCTGAGCAATTTGAACGCTGCCGCCTTGCCGGCGGCGGCTTCAGTGGCGTTTTTGGCAATGCGCTGGGACAGCACGCGCAGCTCACCGGCGTGGCCGATGTACTGTTTGTCGTAAGTGGCCTGGGTGTTGAGGTACGCGAAGTTGGCGAACAACAACATGATGAAAATAATCAGTGCGATAAATAGCACGATGATCTGCGACCGACTGCGCGACCCTTCCATTGGCTTGCCTGTTTTTGCTTTTATCATCGGTCTTCGCCTGTGTTGCTCAATTCACTCAATACCCCTGTAGGAGCGAGGCTTGCCCGCGAAGAACGGTAACGCGTACTTGCAGGCACACCGCGTTATCGTTCTTCGCGGGCAAGCCTCGCTCCTGCAAGGGTTAAACAGCGATGTTCATGAACCCCTGCGACCGCACCAACGCAAACGGGCTGAACACCTGCCAACGCTGCGCCTGCTGAAAGCTGCCTTCGACGAACGCCGACATCGGCCCGTGCGATTCGTCTGTCAGCGCCGGTTCCAGACTGTCCCGGGCAAAGTGCTGCAAGCCGAAGACTTCATCGACCATCAGCCCGGCGAACACCTCTTGATGCTCCACCACCAGTACCCGCCGCTGCTTGCGCACCGCTGACAGGTCATGGCCGAAGAAAGCGCCCAGATCCATGATCGGCAGCAAGCGTCCACGCAGGTTGGCCACACCCTTGACCCAGGGCTTTACCCCCGGCACCTGGGTTAAACGCGGCTCGTGCAAGACTTCGCCGACTTCACCCATTGGCGCGACGTACCAGTGCTCGCCGAGGCGAAAGCCGATGCCGCTCCAGCTGTCCTGTCGGGTCGGCTGCGACGGCAAATCCGCCGCCAGCAGGCGACAGCGCTGGTCGATCTGCAGCAGCAGTTCAAAAGCCGTCAGCGACTCGCTCATGGCTGGAGAATCAACCGGCCAGCACGTTATTCAGGGTTTTGATCAGGGTTTCTTCATCGACCGGTTTGGTCAGGTAGTCTTTGGCACCTTGACGCGTGCCCCAGACCTTGTCGGTTTCCTGATCCTTGGTGGTGATGATGATCACTGGGATGTGCCCGGTTTCCGGGTCTTTGGTCAGCTGACGCGTCGCCTGGAAACCGTTCAGGCCAGGCATGACGATGTCCATCAGCACCGCGTCGGGTTTCTCCTGGCGGGCCAGGGCCACGCCGTCGGCGCCGTTTTCGGCTTTCAATACTTCATGACCGTGCTTTTCCAGCATGCCGGTCAGTTTGTACATTTCAGTCGGCGAATCATCGACGATCAGAATACGTGCCATGGTCTTCCCCATTCTTGTCGACGCCGGGCCCGCTGGCCGAGCGTCACTGTAGGTGTCTTACTGCGGCAAAACGGCGGCGAAGCCCGGAACATGGGCCTGGATCGCGTTCAGCAGTTCTTCCTTGCTGAAAGGCTTGGTCAAAAACTGATCGGAGCCGACGATGCGCCCCTTGGCCTTGTCGAACAGCCCGTCCTTGGACGACAGCATAATCACTGGCGTGGACTTGAATGCACTGTTGTTCTTTATTAAAGCGCAGGTCTGATAGCCATCCAGACGCGGCATCATGATGTCGACAAAGATGATGCCGGGGTGATTGTCGGCAATCTTGGCCAGGGCATCGAAACCGTCGATGGCCGTGATGACCTCACAACCCACGTTCTTGAGCAGCGTTTCGGCGGTGCGACGAATCGTCTTGGAATCGTCGATCACCATGACCTTCAAGGCGCTGGGTTGCTGTTCCATAATTGCTCTACCGTCGCCTTTACGAATCAATTTGTCCGTTTGACGGCTCGAAACCCTTGATGCTCAAGGGCCAGCACGACATGGCAGCCTTTTTAGCACAGTCTCCAAATCCAATCTATCGGCCGACTGGGGCAGTGGTTTTTCCTTGACCGGGAACACACTCAGCGCCACTCTGACGCCACTTTTATACGCCCCTTTGGCCTGATTGCTTTTTGTAGGAGTGAGCCCGCTCGCGATGGTGTATCAGCTACATTGATGTCGACTGACACTCCATCGCGAGCAGGCTCGCTCCTACAGAAGATCAACGTCCGGCCCCCAATTTTCGAGGAAAACCCAATGAGCGTTCGCGTCGGGATTGTCATGGATCCTATTGCCGGCATTTCCTATAAAAAGGATAGCTCGCTGGCCATGCTGCTGGCCGCGCAGAAGCGCGGCTGGGAACTGTTCTACATGGAACAGCGCGACCTGTATCAGGCCGAGGGCCAGGCCCGGGCGCGGATGCGTCCTCTGAAAGTCTTCGCCAACCCGGAAAAATGGTTCGAACTGGAAGCCGAGCAGGACGCACTGCTCAGCGACCTGGACGTGATCCTGATGCGCAAGGATCCGCCATTCGACATGGAGTTCGTCTACTCCACGTATTTGCTGGAGCAGGCCGAAGCCGCCGGCGTGCTGGTAGTCAACAAGCCGCAGAGCCTGCGTGACTGCAACGAAAAACTGTTCGCGACGCTGTTCCCGCAGTGCACGCCGCCGACCATCGTCAGCCGTCGCCCGGATGTACTGCGCGAATTCGCCGATCACCACGGTGACGTGATCCTCAAGCCGCTGGACGGCATGGGCGGCTCCTCCATCTTCCGTCACACCGCCGGCCACCCGAACCTGTCGGTGATCCTCGAAACCCTGACCCTGCACGGTCAGCAGCAAATCATGATCCAGGGTTACCTGCCGGCCATCGTCGATGGCGACAAACGCATCCTGATGATCGACGGTGAGCCGGTGGATTACTGCCTGGCGCGCATTCCCGCCGCAGGCGAAACCCGTGGCAACCTCGCCGCCGGCGGCCGGGGTGAAGCGCGCCCGTTGACCGAGAAAGATCGCTGGATCGCTGCACAAGTCGGCCCGACCCTGCGCGAAAAAGGCCTGTTGTTCGTCGGCCTCGACGTGATCGGCGAGCACCTGACGGAAATCAACGTCACCAGCCCGACCTGCATCCGCGAAATCGATAATGCCTTCGGCACTGACATTGGCGGCATGCTGATGGATGCCATCAATCAGAAGCTCCAGGCACGTTGAAAAGCCAAACCAACATTGCGTTATCATGCGCGGCCTGTGAAAACGCGATGTTGGTTTTTCTGCCATGACCCTCCCGTCCGATCTGCCCACCGAACTCGCCCACCGTGGCGTGCGCCCGGCCGATCGCCTCGGTTTTACCCTGTTTCTCGCGGCACTGATTCACTTGGCCTTGCTGCTGGGTGTTGGATTTGCAGTCGTCGAGCCCAAGCAGATCAGCAGAACGCTGGAAATCACCCTCGCCACCTTCAAAAGCGAAAAGAAGCCTGCAAAAGCCGACTTCCTCGCCCAGGAAAATCAGGAAGGCAGCGGCACCCTGGATAAAAAGGCAATTCCCAAGACCACCGAGGTCGCGCCGTTCCAGGACAACAAGGTGCAGAAAGTCACCCCACCGCCAGCCGCCAAGCCTGAAGTTCAGGAAGCCCCGCCCAAGGCCGCCGTGACCACCATCGCGCCGAAGCCGAAAAAAGCGGCTGCAAAAACCGAAGAGCCCAAGACCGAAATCAAACCGGCCGTGGCCGCGCCGACGTTTGACAGTTCACAGCTGTCCAGCGACATCGCCAGCCTCGAGGCGGAACTGGCCAACGAACAACAGTTGTACGCCAAACGCCCGCGCATCCACCGACTGAGCGCCGCCTCGACCATGCGTGACAAAGGCGCCTGGTACAAGGACGAATGGCGCAAGAAGGTCGAGCGTATTGGCAACCTCAACTACCCCGACGAAGCACGGCGCCAGCAGATTTACGGCAATTTGCGCCTGATGGTGTCGATCAACCGCGACGGTTCGCTGTATGAGGTGCTGGTGCTGGAATCCTCCGGGCAACCACTGCTGGATCAGGCCGCCCAGCGCATCGTGCGACTGGCAGCGCCGTTCGCACCGTTTACCGGGGATTTGTCGGATATCGATCGACTGGAAATCATCCGCACCTGGAAGTTTGCACGCGGCGACAAGCTCTCCAGTAATTAGTCGCAAGATCAAAAGATCGCAGCCTGCGGCAGCTCCTACAGGGGGATGCGGACAATGTAGGAGCTGCCGAAGGCTGCGATCTTTTGACGTGCTCCAGCTTGTCAGTTCGCCCCTCGAACGCCACACTAGCGCTCATGAAAAACGTCAGCCCCAGCTACCTCAAGCATCACTTCCTGATCGCCATGCCGCACATGGTCGACCCGAACTTTGCGCACACCTTGACCTACATTGTCGAGCACACGGCCAATGGTGCCATGGGGCTGATAGTCAACCGTCCGCAAGACCTGAACCTGGCCGAAATCCTTGAGCAACTGCGCCCGGATATCGAACCGCCAGCGCTCTGCCAGCATGTACCGATCTTCATCGGCGGCCCGGTGCAAACCGATCGCGGCTTCGTCCTGCACCCTTCGGGCAAGACATTCCAGGCGACCGTTGATCTGGAAGGCGAGCTTTCCCTGTCGACCTCCCAGGACGTTCTTTTTGCCATCGCCGACGGCGTCGGCCCGGCGAAAAGCGTGATCGCCCTCGGTTACGCCGGGTGGGAAGCCGGGCAACTGGAAGCCGAACTGGCGCAGAACGCCTGGCTGACTTGCCCGTTCGACGCCGACATCCTGTTCAACACCAGCAGCGAGCTGCGTCTGGAAGCGGCGGCCAAACATCTGGGCGTCAACCTCAGCCTGCTCACCAGCCAGGCGGGGCACGCCTGATGGCCCTGCGGTTGATTCTGGGATTTGACTACGGCACCAAACAGATCGGCGTTGCGGTTGGCCAGGTAATTACCGGCCAGGCCCGTGAGCTGTGCACCTTGAAGGCGCAGAACGGCATTCCCGACTGGGATCAGGTCGAAGCCCTCATTAAAGAGTGGAAACCCGACGCCGTGGTGGTCGGCCTGCCGTTGAACATGGATGGCACCCCGAGCGACATGTGCCTGCGCGCGGAAAAATTCGCCCGACGCCTGAACGGCCGCTTCAACCTGCCCTTCTATACCCACGATGAACGCCTGACCACCTACGAAGCCAAGGGCGAACGCCTGGCACGGGGCGGCCAAAAAGGCAGTTACCGCGACAACCCGGTCGACGCCATCGCCGCCGCCCTGCTGCTGCAAGGCTGGCTCGACGAAAATGGCGCCCTGTTCGAATCCTGAAGAGCCGCTGAGGCGTCTCTACTTAGCTACAACCCGAGCCAACTGAAGATAACCACCCGGCTCGGGCCCAAGAAGGAGCAACCATGAGCCTGCCCAATCCCGCCGAACTGATCAGCCAGATGGCGATTCGTCTCAAGGCCCACCTGGAACACCGTGGCATTAGCGATCCGCGTTACATCGGTATTCGTACCGGCGGCGTCTGGGTCGCTCAAGCCTTGCTCAAGGAACTGGGCAGCGCTGAACCCCTGGGCACCCTCGACGTTTCCTTTTACCGCGACGACTTCAGCCAGAACGGCCTGCACCCGCAAGTGCGCCCTTCGGCGCTGCCGTTCGAGATCGAAGGCCAGCACCTGGTGCTGATCGACGACGTACTGATGAGCGGCCGGACCATCCGCGCCGCCATGAACGAACTCTTCGACTATGGCCGTCCAGCCAGCGTAACCCTGGTGTGCCTGCTGGACCTGGACGCCGGTGAGCTGCCGATCCGCCCGAATGTGGTCGGCGCGACCTTGTCGCTGGCCGCCCACGAGCGCGTGAAGCTGTCCGGCCCCGAACTCGCGCTCGAACTGCAAGACCTCGCCCTTTAATTCGCCCTATTGAGAGTCCCCTCGCGATGACGCCTCTAGAAACCAAGCGCCCGCTGCAGCTCAATGATCAGGGCCAGCTGCGCCACTTCCTCTCGCTCGACGGTTTGCGCCGTGAGTTGCTGACGGAAATCCTCGACACTGCCGATTCCTTCCTCGAAGTCGGCGCCCGGGCGGTCAAAAAAGTCCCGTTGCTGCGCGGCAAGACCGTGTGCAACGTGTTCTTCGAGAACTCCACCCGCACCCGCACCACCTTCGAACTGGCGGCCCAGCGGCTGTCGGCGGACGTCATCACCCTGAACGTGTCGACGTCGTCGGCGAGCAAGGGCGAAACCCTGCTCGACACCCTGCGCAACCTGGAAGCCATGGCCGCCGACATGTTCGTCGTGCGCCACGGTGATTCCGGTGCCGCGCACTTCATCGCCGAACATGTCTGCCCGCAAGTGGCGATCATCAACGGCGGCGACGGCCGTCACGCTCACCCGACCCAAGGCATGCTCGACATGCTCACCATCCGTCGGCACAAGGGCAGCTTCGAAAATCTCTCGGTGGCCATCGTCGGCGACATCCTGCACTCGCGGGTTGCGCGCTCGAACATGCTGGCGCTGAAAACCCTCGGCTGCCCGGACATCCGCGTGATCGCGCCAAAAACCCTGCTGCCGATCGGCGTCGAGCAATACGGCGTGAAGGTCTACACCGACATGACCGAAGGCCTGAAAGACGTCGATGTTGTGATCATGCTGCGCCTGCAGCGCGAGCGTATGACCGGCGGCTTGCTGCCGAGCGAAGGCGAGTTCTACCGCCTGTTCGGCCTGACCACCGCGCGCCTGGCTGGGGCCAAACCCGACTGCATCGTCATGCACCCGGGGCCGATCAACCGTGGTGTGGAGATTGAGTCGGCGGTGGCCGACGGCCCGCACTCGGTGATCCTCAATCAGGTGACCTACGGCATCGCGATTCGTATGGCCGTGCTGTCGATGGCCATGAGCGGGCAAACTGCGCAACGTCAATTCGAGCAAGGCCAATTCGATCAGGAGAACGCCCAGTGAAGCTCAGCATTCTCGGCGCCCGTGTCATCGATCCAAGCAGCGGCCTGGATCAAGTTACCGATATCCACATTGAAGCCTGCAAAATCGTCGCCCTCGGTGCCGCGCCGGCCGGTTTTGTTGCCGTCGACACCATCAAGGCCAACGGACTGGTGGCTGCCCCTGGCCTGGTTGACCTGAACGTGGCCCTGCGCGAGCCGGGCTACAGCCGCAAAGGCTCGATCGTCAGCGAAACCCGTGCCGCCGCCGCCGGTGGCGTCACCAGCCTGTGCTGCCCGCCGAAAACCAAACCGGTGCTGGACACCTCGGCCGTGGCCGAACTGATCCTCGACCGCGCCCGCGAGGCCGGCAATACCAAAGTCTTCCCGATCGGAGCCCTGAGCAAAGGCCTGGACGGCGAGCAGCTGGCCGAACTGGTGGCGTTGCGCGATGCCGGCTGCGTGGCCTTCGGCAACGGTCTGGAGAGCTTCCGCAACACCCGCACGCTGTGTCGGGCGCTGGAATACGCGGCGACGTTCGACCTGACGGTCATTTTCAACTCCCAGGATCATGACTTGGCCGAAGGGGGTCTGGCTCACGAAGGCCCGACCGCCAGCTTCCTCGGCTTGCCGGGCATTCCGGAAACCGCGGAAACCGTGGCCCTGGCCCGGGACCTGTTGCTGGTCGAGCAGAGCGGCGTGCGTGCGCACTTCAGCCAGCTCACCAGCGCTCGGGGCGTAGCCCTGATCGCTCAGGCCCAGGCGCGTGGTTTGAAGGTCACGGCGGATGTCGCCTTGTATCAGCTGATCCTGACCGACGAAGCACTGATCGACTTCAGCAGTCTGTACCACGTCCAGCCGCCGCTGCGCACCCGCGCCGACCGCGATGGCCTGCGTGCGGCAGTGAAGTCCGGCGTGATCTCGGCGATTTCCAGCCATCACCAGCCTCACGAACGCGATGCCAAACTGGCGCCGTTCGGTGCCACCGAGCCGGGTATCAGCAGTGTTGAACTGTTGCTACCGCTGGCGATGACACTGGTGGAGGACGGGTTGCTGGACTTGCCGACGTTGCTTGCACGCCTGGGCACCGGACCGGCCGAAGCGTTGCGTCTACCAGCGGGCAAACTGGCAGTGGGAGGCGCGGCGGATATCGTGCTGTTCGACCCTGCGGCCTCGACCGTGGCCGGGGAAACCTGGCTGTCCAAGGGCGAAAACTGCCCGTTCATTGGGCACAGTTTGCCGGGCGTGGTGCGTTATACCTTGGTGGATGGGCGGATTAGCCACCAGGCATAAAAAACAAAAGATCGCAGCCTGCGGCAGCTCCTACAGGGAAAACGCAAATCCCATGTAGGAGCTGGCGCAGGCTGCGATCTTTTGATCTTGCTTAGCGATTCTGCGCGTTACGCACCGAAACCTGATCATTCAACGTCCAGAAGTCATACAGCACTCCGACAAAGAACAACCCACCGGTCACCAGGTACAGCAATCCGCTGATCCATTTCCCCTGATACATCCGGTGTACGCCGAACACCCCGAGAAACGTCAGCAGAATCCACGCAACGTTGTATTCGATAGGCCCAGCGGTAAACCGCAGGTCCGCCTCACGATCCATGGCCGGGATCAGAAACACGTCGATCAGCCAGCCAATACCCAGCAAACCCAAGGTGAAGAACCAAATCGTCCCGGTCACCGGCTTGCCGTAATAAAAGCGATGAGCACCGGTAAAACCGAAAATCCACAGCAGGTAACCGATCACTTTGCTGTGGGTATCTTGATGCGGTTGATAGCTGTTCATGGATGACCTCGATTCACACGATAGATAAATATTCTTGAATTCTTTGTGACTTTTTTACGAGCACCCGACGTATGGCAAATGCTACGTTGTCTTCGGTCAAAGCCTTGTGGCACCTGACTTCTGTCGGACAATTGCGTCTTTTTACCGCTTATTTGGTTCCGTTGCCCCCCAGGTTGAATCGACCAACGGGGTCTGAATCGACAAAAAAGCTGTTATAAAGTTTCGCGCTAACACATACGAGCCCTGCCTAATGCGTCCATTTTTCAAGACATGGCTAACCATTTGCCTATTATTGCCACTGGCCGCCCACGCCACCAATCGTGAGCAACGTCTTCCGAACGTTAATGGTTACACCCCAAAATCCCATGTTTCTGCTCCTTCGAGCAAAAACAAAAAATCGGCCAAACACGCCCCACAGTTGGCCAGCAACAAAAGCGGCCTGGTGCCGCCGATGGCGACCAAGGAAAGCAGCAATGTGCTGAGCCGCGCCGTCAACGTCCTCGGTACACCGTACCGTTGGGGTGGCAGCAGCCCGAGCAAAGGCTTCGATTGCAGCGGCCTGGTGAAATACGCGTTCAACGACGCCACATTTGACCTGCCACGTACGTCCAATGCCATGGCCAGCGGTCACGGCGAGAAAGTCGATCGCAACGACCTGAAACCGGGCGACCTGATTTTCTTCAACATCAAGAGCCGTCGGGTCAATCATGTTGCCATCTACCTGGGCAACGACCGCTTTATCCACGCACCGCGCCGTGGCAAGTCGGTAACCATCGACACGTTGAAGAAGCCGTACTGGGAAAGCCATTACGTGGTTGCCAAGCGGGTTCTGCCGAAAGAACAGAATGCGTTGCGGGTTGTTCAGCGCTGATTTGAAGCAAGATCAAAAGATCGCAGCCTTCGGCAGCTCCTTGTATCTCGACTATCGCTCCGTCAGGAGCGATAGTTCTCGACTGATCATCGAGGGAGGGACCTGGAAGCCGCGCAGCTCCTTAGGCTTTTTGCCTGCAATGTAGATCGTGCTCCTACCCTCCACACTCACTCGTATAGTTCGAACGGTATCTTGGGCCCGTCCTTGGCGAGAGCCCGCATTTGCAAGGTTGGACAGAGTGCAGTGA
>NZ_JAHTMR010000011.1 GCF_019200975.1 Pseudomonas sp. PD9R
CTAAAATCGGTTCAGCGCGCTTGCGTGCTGGCCTCTACATGCCAGGCCTGGTAGCGCTGCGGCATAACGAAGCGATCATTGCCATGAAAGATCGCCTGAAGGCCAACGGCAAGGCCCCCAAGCAGATCATCTGTGCTGCAATGCGTAAGCTGCTGCATTTCGTTTACGGGGTGCTCAAATCGGGACAACCATTTGACCCAAAACTTGCACTTGCCCGGTGAGAGTCAAGACGGTATCTACAGGTGAAGGCTCGCGCTTACATCCACCCGTACTCAGCCATGGACAGCGGATCGCCGTCACCGATGATGAAATGGTCGAGCACCCGCACATCGATCAGCTCCAGCGCCTTTTGCAGGCGCTTGGTCAGCACCCGATCGGCCTGGCTGGGATCGGTGTTGCCCGACGGGTGGTTGTGACAAAGGATCAGCGCCGCCGCGTTGTTGGCCAGTGCGCGCTTGACCACTTCTCGCGGATGAACGCTGGTGTTGTCGATGGAGCCGCGAAACAACGCCTCAAAGGTCAGCACCTGATGTTTCGAGTCCAGAAACAGGCAGCCGAATACCTCGTGTGGCTCGTGACGCAGCATGGCCTTCAGGTATTCACGTACCGCATGAGGGTTTTCCAGCACAGACCGGTGACGTAAACGCTCGGCCAAATGCCGCCGCCCCATCTCCAGCACGGCCTGCAATTGCGCGAACTTTGCCGGCCCTAGCCCCAGTTGCCGGCTGAACGTCGACTGATCGGCCTCCAGCAACGAACGCAGGCTGCCAAATTGACTCAGCAGATGCCGAGCCAGGTCGACCGCGCTTTTGCCAGACACGCCAGTTCTTAGAAAGATTGCCAGCAACTCGGCGTCTGAAAGGCTTGCCGAGCCCTGTTCCAGTAACTTCTCCCGTGGCCGCTCCGCCGCCGGCCAATCGCGAATACTCATAGCACCTCCCTGTCTGTGGGCGCCGCTGTTCCGTAGCGGTCGCTGTGATATCGTAGCCCATCTTTTTTGCGGGCGATTTCATCCCTGGGGAGGGGGTATCGCCATGCAGTCATCAACGAAATGAAAGGCAGACCTATGCAGCGGCTGTATCGGAAACGCATCGTTCTGGGCGTCGGCGGCGGCATCGCTGCCTACAAAAGCGCCGATCTGGTTCGCCGCCTGATCGACCAGGGCGCCGAAGTGCGCGTGGTCATGACCCGTGGCGGCAGTGAATTCATTACTCCGCTGACCATGCAGGCCCTGTCCGGCCACCCGGTTCACCTGGACCTGCTGGACCCAGCGGCCGAAGCGGCCATGGGCCACATCGAGCTGGCCAAGTGGGCCGACCTGGTGTTGATCGCGCCCGCCACCGCAGACCTGATCGCCCGTCTGGCCCAAGGTATTGCCGACGATCTGCTGACCACGCTGGTGCTCGCCACCGACGCGGTGGTCGCGGTTGCGCCAGCAATGAACCAGGCGATGTGGCGCGATCCGGCGACCCAGGCCAACCTGCAAACCCTCGAAGGCCGCGACATCAAAGCTTTCGGCCCGGCCTCCGGCAGCCAGGCCTGCGGCGATGTAGGTCTGGGCCGCATGCTCGAAGCCACCGAACTCGCTCAATGCGCGGCGGATTGTTTCCAGCGTCAGGCGCTGACCGGCAAGCACGTGCTGATTACCGCTGGCCCGACCCAGGAAAACATCGACCCGGTACGCTACATCACCAACCACAGTTCCGGGAAAATGGGCTTTGCCCTGGCCGAAGCTGCGGTGGAAGCCGGCGCTCGCGTAACCCTGATCACCGGCCCAGTGCACCTGCCGACCCCCGATCGCGTCACCCGTATCGATGTGGTCAGCGCCCGCGACATGCTCGCCGCCTGCGAAGCCGCGATACCCTGCGACCTGTTCATCGCCTCGGCAGCCGTCGCGGACTACCGCCCGGAAGTCGTCGCCCCACAAAAACTCAAGAAAGACCCTACGAGCGGCGACGGCTTGTTACTACAAATGGTGCGCAACCCGGACATCCTGGCCAGCATCGCCACACGCCCCGACCGTCCGTTCAGTGTCGGTTTCGCCGCCGAAACCGAACACCTGCTCGACTACGCTGCCCGCAAGTTGAAAGACAAGAACCTCGATTTGATCGTCGCCAACGACGTCGCCAACCCCAGTATTGGTTTCAACAGTGAAGAAAACGCCTGCAGTGTGATCGACCGTGAGCTTCACGCCACACTCTTCGCCCAGACCAGCAAGAGCAAGATTGCTCGCCAGCTGATCACTTTTATCGCCGAACGTCTGAACCAGGTTTAATTCACATGCACGCTTTGCAAGCCAAGATCCTCGACCCTCGCATCGGTACCGAATTCCCGCTGCCGCAGTACGCCACGCCTGGCTCCGCCGGCCTCGACCTGCGCGCCATGCTGGAAAAAGACACCGTCATCAAGCCGGGTGAAACCGTGTTGATCCCTACTGGTCTGTCGGTCTACATCGGTGATCCAAACCTGGCGGCGCTGATTCTGCCGCGCTCCGGCATGGGCCATAAGCACGGCATCGTGCTGGGCAACCTGGTCGGCTTGATCGACTCCGATTATCAGGGCCCGTTGATGGTTTCGTGCTGGAACCGTGGCCAGACCGAATTCACCATGCCGGTCGGCGAACGCCTTGCGCAACTGGTGCTGGTGCCGGTGGTGCAAGCGCATTTCGAGATGGTTGAAGAGTTCGTTGAAACCGAACGCGGCACTGGCGGTTTCGGCCATACCGGCACCAATTGATAACGCTGTATCCCCTGTAGGAGCTGCCGAAGGCTGCGATCTTTTGATCTTGTTTTTTAAAAATCAAAATCAAAAGATCGCAGCCTTCGGCCGCTCCTACAGGGCTCTCGTCACGAAATTGGAGGTGTGTCAGGGGTCGCAATGGCTGGCCAAAACCTCGCCATACGCAGTGTCATGGCCCTTTCATACCACGAACTCTCTGTGGAAATCGCCGTCATACCTTTCAGTTTGAGCCTGCCGGCGAATGATTTGCCGGCCTGTCCAGCCACTTTCGAGATGGAGCATTGCCACAGATGAGCACCCCAGCCCGCGTCGCCCCCAAGTTTCCCGCCAGCATCTTCCGTGCCTACGACATTCGCGGCACCGTCCCGGAATTTCTGAACGCTGAAACCGCTTACTGGCTTGGCCGCGCCATCGGTGCCCAGAGTCTGGCCCAGGATGAACCGAACGTTTCCGTGGGCCGCGACGGCCGCCTGTCCGGCCCGGAACTGGTGGAGCAACTGATTCAGGGCCTGGCCGACAGTGGTTGCCACGTCAGCGATGTCGGCCTGGTGCCAACCCCGGCGCTGTACTACGCCGCCAACGTTTTGGCAGGCAAATCCGGCGTCATGTTGACCGGCAGCCACAACCCGGCGAATTACAACGGCTTCAAGATCGTCATCGCTGGCGACACGCTGGCCAATGAACAGATCCAGGCCCTGCACGACCGCCTCAAGACCAACAACCTGAGCAGCGGCAAGGGCAGCATCACCAAGGTCGAGATCCTCGACCGCTACACCACCGAAATCGTCCAGGACATCAAGCTGGCCCGACGCCTGAAAGTCGTCGTGGACTGCGGCAACGGCGCGGCTGGCGTTATTGCTCCGCAACTGATCGAAGCGCTGAACTGCGAAGTCATCCCACTGTTCTGCGAGGTCGACGGCAATTTCCCGAATCACCACCCAGACCCGGGCAAGCCTGAAAACCTTGTGGACCTGATCGCCAAAGTCAAGGAAACCAACGCCGACATCGGTCTGGCCTTCGACGGCGACGGCGACCGCGTCGGCGTGGTGACCAACACCGGCAGCATCGTTTACCCGGACCGCCTGCTGATGCTGTTTGCCCGTGACGTGCTGGCGCGCAACCCTGGCGCGGAGATCATCTTCGACGTCAAATGCACCCGTCGCCTGGTCCCGCTGATCAAGGAATACGGCGGCCGGTCGCTAATGTGGAAGACGGGCCATTCGTTGATCAAAAAGAAAATGAAACAATCCGGCGCCCTGTTGGCCGGCGAAATGAGCGGGCACATCTTCTTCAAGGAGCGCTGGTTCGGTTTCGACGACGGCATTTACAGCGCCGCGCGGTTGCTGGAGATCCTCAGCAAGGAAGAATCCTCGGCGGAAGAGCTGTTCGCGACCTTCCCGAACGATATTTCTACGCCGGAAATCAATATCCATGTGACCGAAGAGAGCAAATTCAGCATCATTGATGCACTGCACGATGCGAAGTGGGGCGAAGGCGCTGACCTGACCACCATTGACGGCGTGCGAGTCGACTACGCAAAAGGCTGGGGCCTGGTTCGCGCGTCCAACACCACACCGGTGCTGGTGCTGCGTTTCGAGGCCGATGACGCGGCTGAATTGCAACGCATCAAGGACGTCTTCCACGTTCAGTTGAAGCGTGTTGCACCTGATCTCCAACTACCGTTTTGATTCATTGAAGCACCGGAGCCCTGAATGACCCTCGAACGCGATGCCGCCGCCAATACCGCCAAGGTCCTGTCCGAAGCGCTGCCTTACATCCGCCGCTATGTCGGCAAGACACTGGTGATCAAATACGGCGGCAACGCGATGGAAAGCGAGGAGCTGAAAACCGGCTTCGCCCGCGATATCGTCTTGATGAAAGCCGTGGGCATCAACCCCGTAGTGGTTCACGGTGGCGGCCCGCAGATCGGTGATTTGCTCAAGCGCCTGTCGATCGAAAGCCATTTCGTCGACGGCATGCGCGTCACCGACGCCGCGACCATGGACGTAGTGGAGATGGTCCTCGGCGGCCAGGTCAACAAGGACATCGTCAACCTGATCAACCGCCACGGCGGCAGCGCCATCGGCCTGACCGGTAAAGACGCCGAGCTGATTCGAGCGAAGAAGCTCACCGTCACCCGTCAGACGCCGGAAATGACGACCCCGGAAATCATCGACATCGGCCACGTCGGCGAAGTGGTCGGCATCAACACCGACCTGCTGAACCTGCTGGTCAAAGGCGGCTTCATCCCGGTGATCGCGCCAATCGGCGTCGGTGCCAACGGCGAGTCGTACAACATCAACGCTGACCTGGTGGCCGGTAAAGTTGCCGAGGCGCTGAAAGCTGAAAAGCTGATGCTGCTGACCAACATCGCCGGCCTGATGGACAAGTCGGGCACCGTCTTGACCGGCCTGAGCACCCAGCAGGTCGACGACCTGATCGCTGACGGCACGATTTACGGCGGCATGCTGCCGAAGATCCGTTGCGCACTGGAAGCGGTCCAGGGCGGCGTGGGCAGCTCGCTGATCATCGACGGTCGCGTACCTAACGCGATCCTGCTGGAAATCTTCACCGACACCGGTGTGGGCACCTTGATCAGCAATCGCAAGCGTCACTAAGCGATAGCGCACACAAAAAGACCCCGCTCAGCCTGGCTGAGCGGGGTCTTTTTTTGCCTGCATTCCATGTAGGAGCTGCCGAAGGCTGCGATCTTTTGACTTTGGCTCTTCTAAAACAAGATCAAAAGATCGCAGCCTGCGGCAGCTCCTACAGGGGGTTGCGGTTACACGCCGAATTGGGCGCGGTACGCTTCCACGGCCGGCAAATGCTGCTTGAGCTGAGGATCGTCAGCCAGGAATTCCAGCACCTGGTTCAGCGAAACAATGCTGATCACCGGAATGCCGAAATCGCGCTCCACTTCCTGGATCGCCGACAACTCGCCGTTACCGCGCTCCTGACGGTTCAAGGCGATCAGCACACCGGCGGCCTTGGCGCCGTCCTGGGAAGCGATGATCTGCATCACTTCGCGGATGGCGGTGCCAGCAGTGATCACGTCGTCGATGATCAGCACGTCACCGGTCAGCGGTGCACCGACCAGACTGCCGCCTTCGCCGTGGGCCTTGGCTTCCTTGCGGTTGAAGCACCATGGCAGGTCACGGTTGTGATGCTCGGCCAGTGCCACGGCGGTGGTCGCCGCCAAAGGGATGCCCTTGTAGGCCGGACCGAACAGCACGTCGAAGGAAATACCGCTCTCGACGATGGCTGCCGCGTAGAAACGACCCAGCTGCGCCAGGGCCGAACCCGAGTTGAACAGGCCCGCATTGAAGAAGTAAGGACTGGTACGCCCGGACTTCAGGGTGAACTCACCGAAGCGCAAAACGCCGCGATCGATGGCAAAACGAATGAAATCGCGCTGATACGCTTGCATGAAAAAAACCCCAAATACCACGGATTTAGCTAATTAGCTTGACGCCGTGTATCATACACGCACGCGATTTTTGGGGCCATTTATGCGGATCATCAGTGTGAACGTCAATGGTATTCAGGCTGCAGTCGAGCGTGGTTTGCTCAGTTGGCTGCAAGCACAGAATGCCGACGTCATCTGCCTGCAGGACACCCGCGCCTCCGCCTTTGAACTGGACGATCCAGCCTTCCAACTGGATGGATACTTCCTTTATGCCTGCGATGCCGAAGTCCCCGCCCAAGGTGGCGTGGCTTTGTATTCGCGGCTGCAACCGAAGGCTGTCATCAGCGGTCTCGGTTTCGAGACGGCCGACCGCTACGGGCGCTACCTGCAAGCCGATTTCGACAAGGTCAGCATCGCGACCTTGCTGCTCCCTTCGGGGCAGAACGGCGATGAAGACTTGAACCAGAAGTTCAAGCTAATGGACGATTTCGCCCGTTATCTGGATAAACAGCGGCGCAAACGTCGCGAGTACATTTACTGTGGCTCGCTGTACGTCGCGCAACAGAAGCTGGATATCAAGAACTGGCGCGACAGCCAGCAATCCCCGGGCTTCCTGGCACCTGAACGTGCCTGGATGGACGAGATTGTCGGCAACATGGGTTATGTCGATGCCCTGCGCGAAGTCAGCCGCGAAGGCGACCAGTACAGCTGGTGGCCGGATAACGAGCAGGCTGAGATGCTCAACTTAGGTTGGCGTTTCGACTACCAGTTGCTGACCCCGGGCCTGCGCCGCTTTGTACGCAGCGCACGTCTGCCACGCCAGCCGCGATTCTCGCAGCATGCACCGCTGATCGTGGACTATGACTGGACGCTGACCATCTAAAGATAGTCTCGCGGACAAAAAAAATGCCCGTATCGAAAGATACGGGCATTTTTTATGGCTGATTCAAAGACCGGGTAGCCCGAACCTCAAGCCGCGGCGAAAAACGGCAGCGCAAGGTACAGCTTGATCACAATGACATTAATGATGTCGATGAAAAAAGCGCCCACCATAGGCACCACCAGGAACGCTATCTGCGAAGGGCCGTAGCGCTGCGTTACCGCTTGCATATTAGCGATGGCCGTTGGCGTGGCACCCAGTCCAAAACCACAGTGTCCCGCCGCCAATACTGCCGCATCGTAGTTACTGCCCATCATTCTAAAGGTCACGAAAATCGCAAACAGCGCCATGACCAGCGTTTGTGCAGCCAGGATGATAAAGAAAGGCAAAGCCAGTGCAGCCAGATCCCACAACTTGAGCGACATCAGAGCGATCGCTAGAAACAGCGACAAACTGACATTCCCCAGCACTGAGACTTCACGTTCAAACACCTGATAAAGGCCAAGCGCTGAAAGCCCATTGCGCAACACCACACCGACGAACAGGACACAGACAAAGGTCGGCAACTCAAATGCGGTTCCATGCAGCAGACCATTTAACAGGGTTCCTGCCAGCAAACTGACCGCGATCAGTGCAAGCGTCTCGATAAACGAAAATGGCGTAATCGAACGCTCTTTGTTCGGTTGCTCAAAGCCCTTGGGCAGCCGTGGCTTTTCTCGTTCGCAACCGGGCGTCTGGACACGCTTGATAAGCAGTCGAGCGACCGGACCACCAATCAAACCGCCCAGCACCAGGCCAAACGTCGCTGAAGCCATCGCAAGTTCAGAAGCGGAAGCCAGACCGAATTTCTCGCTGAACGTCGCGCCCCACGCTGCTCCAGTGCCGTGGCCACCCGCCAACGAAATGGAACCTGTCAACAAGCCCATCAGCGGGTCGAGCCCCAACGCCGTTGCCAGCCCAATGCCCATCGCGTTCTGGACCAACAGAAGCCCGGTAACCGCCAATACAAAAATCCCGACGATGCGCCCACCCTTCTTCAGGCTGGCGAAGTCTGCGCTCAATCCGATGGTGGCAAAAAACGCTAACATCAAGGGCGTCTGCAGTGACGTATCAAAGCGGACTTCAATATCAAAGACTCGCAACGCCAAGAGAGCCAAAGCAACTACAAGGCCGCCTGCTACAGGCTCGGGAATATTGTAAGTGCGTAAGGAATTGATATTTGTGACAAGTCCGCGCCCAAGCAAAAGCACTAAAGAGGCGGCAACAAGGGTTCCATAGAAGTCGAGCTGAAGCATCGGGATATTCTTGAATATACATTCAGAGGCGAACTCTTTACCTGGCCTCGCCTCTTGAACAGGTTGAATTCTCTCAACACTGATTGGATTTAAATTCAAGGGCCGTCAATGGCCTGAACGTATCGAAATATTTCTTGAAAGATATGACGCCGGGCAACTTTAACAATCACCCAGTCTTATTGCCAAGCATCCATCAGCTATTGAACATTGCAGTTGTGACTAAACATGTAGAGATATTTTTTATATTAAAAAAATGCCCCGACAAGTCGGGGCATTTTATTGTTACTTGATCAGCCGCCACGTGAAAGGGTACCGGTAAGGCACACCTTCATTGGCTTTCACGCCTGCGATTATCGTCAGCACCAACGCACCGATCGCGATCAGGCCAAACAGAAAGAAACCGATAATCACCAACATCAGCAGGAAGCAAATGGCCGAGGCAATGGCGACGGTGATCTGAAAATTCAGCGCCTCCTTGCCTTGAGCATCGACGAACGGGTCCATATCGCGCTTCATCTGCCAGAGAATCAAGGGGCCGATCAGCGTACCGAACGGAATCCAGATTCCCAGTAAGGCGGACAAGTGACAAAACATCGCCCACTGCCGAACCTCTTTGCCCGGGGTGGGGAGCAGCTGTTGTTCGTCACTCATGGCGTCCTCCTTGCGCGAAACAATCCGATCAGTCAGCCAGCGCAGCCTTTTGCAGTTCGAAGATTTCGTTCATGCCTTTTTTCGCCAGCTCCAGCATGGCGTTCAGCTCTTCCGGCTGGAACGGCGCGCCTTCGGCCGTGCCCTGGACTTCGATGAAGCCGCCAGTGCTGGTCATCACCACGTTCAGGTCGGTCTCGGCAGCCGAGTCTTCCAGGTAGTCGAGGTCAAGCACTGGCTCGCCCTGGTACATGCCGACCGAAACGGCACCGATCATTTGCTTGAGCGGGTCGCCGCCTTTCAGGCCGCCGCGCTTCTTGATCACTTTCAAGGCATCGACCAGCGCAACCATGGCGCCAGTGATGGACGCGGTACGGGTACCGCCATCGGCCTGGATCACATCGCAGTCGACGTACAGGGTGACGTCGCCCAGTTTGGACATGTCCAGCGCCGCGCGCAGGGAACGACCGATCAGGCGCTGGATTTCCAAAGTACGGCCGCCTTGTTTGCCACGGCTCGCTTCACGCTGGTTACGCTCGCCAGTGGCGCGCGGCAGCATGCCGTATTCGGCAGTCAACCAACCCTGGCCCTGGCCCTTGAGGAAGCGCGGCACGCCATTTTCAACGCTGACGGTGCAGATGACTTTGGTATCACCGAACTCCACCAGTACAGATCCCTCGGCGTGTTTGGTGTAGTTGCGGGTAATGCGGATCGAGCGGAGCTGATCGGCAACGCGACCACTTGGACGTTTCATAAGGGCTACCTGTACGGGGACGGAAAACTGCGGAGCATTATAGAGCCGACGGCCACGACTGGGCACTTCTAAAAAAATCCTCCGACGACCGAAGGCTCTGCACAGCCCGCTGCCGACGACCTGCAGCCGTTTGTCACACCGTGTGTTTGGGCGCATCCATGCCACTGCGCTACAATCCTGCGCCTTTGCTGCCAGTCGGCTTTAATTCATTGATATCGGATTGCCGGAACGTCAGTTCCGCGCCGATCCGCATTGCGAGGTACCCCCATGGTGCACAGCATGACCGCCTTCGCCCGCGTTGAAAAAGCAGGCGTCCAGGGCACCCTGAGCTGGGAACTGCGATCGGTCAACAGCCGTTACCTGGAACCGCACCTGCGCCTGCCGGAGTCCTTTCGCGACCTCGAAGGCGCCGTTCGCGAAGCCCTGCGCCAAGGCGTGTCCCGAGGCAAGCTCGAATGCACCCTGCGCTTCACCGAAGAGAGCACGGGCAAACCGCTGCAAGTGGATCAGGCGCGCGCCGCACAACTGGTTGCCGCCGCCGAGACGATTGCCAGCCTGATCAAGAATCCGGCAGCGCTGAATCCACTCGAAGTCCTGGCCTGGCCTGGTGTGCTGGTGGGCGACGCGTCCGACCCGCAAGCCCTGAACGCCGAGGCGCTAGCGCTGTTCAACCAGGGTTTGAAAGAACTCAAGGCCGGCCGTGAGCGCGAAGGCGCGGAATTGGCGCGGTTGATCAACGAGCGCCTGACCTCCATTGAAGAGGACGTGGTGACCCTGCGCGAACTCGTTCCGCAAATGCTCGCCACCCAGCGCCAGAAAGTCCTCGACCGCTTCGCCGACATGAAGGCCGAGATGGACCCGCAGCGCCTGGAGCAGGAAATGGTCATGCTCGCGCAAAAAAGCGACGTCGCCGAAGAACTGGATCGCCTGAGCACCCACATCATTGAAGTTCGCCGGGTGCTCAAGTCCGGTGGCGCTGCCGGGCGGCGCCTGGACTTCCTGATGCAGGAGCTCAACCGCGAAGCCAACACACTGGGCTCCAAAGCCTTCGACCCGCGCAGCACCCAGGCTGCGGTCAACCTCAAGGTGTTGATCGAGCAGATGCGCGAACAAGTGCAGAATATTGAGTAAGGCAAATCCGACATGACCCACAGCACTGGCACCCTGTACATCATTTCCGCCCCTTCGGGCGCGGGCAAGAGCAGCCTGGTCAAGGCCCTGACCGACGCTGATCAGGAGATCCGCGTCTCGGTCTCCCACACCACGCGCGCCATGCGCCCCGGTGAAGAGAACGGCGTGAACTATCACTTCGTCGAGCGCAGCGACTTCGTGAAGATGATCGAACATGGCGATTTCCTTGAGCGCGCCGAGGTGTTCGGCAATCTCTATGGCACTTCGCAAAGCCACCTGCAACAGACCCTGGACGAAGGTCACGACCTGATTCTGGAAATCGACTGGCAGGGTGCCGAGCAGGTGCGCAAGTTGATGCCCCAGGCCCGCTCGATATTCATCCTGCCGCCATCCCTGCAAGCCTTGCATCAGCGTCTGACCAACCGTGGCCAGGACAGTGACGAGATCATTGACGGCCGGATGCGTGAAGCGGTCAGCGAGATGAGCCACTACGTCGACTATGACTACCTGATCATCAACGACAATTTCGCCCACGCGCTGGACGATCTGAAGGCGATTTTCCGTGCCAATCAGCTGCATCAGAAGCGTCAGCAGCAGCGTAACGGCAAATTGCTGGCTGAATTGCTGGGTTGATTCGCTCTTCCCAAAACCGCTGCAAGGGCTTTACATTGGTGCTTACAGCGCGTTGAAGGGCTTGATCAAAAAATCAGCGCTTCCCTAATCGCTGGTGATTTTTTAAACTGTTGAGTCCGCTCGCCCAACCGGGCAGCGCGCATATTGCATTCGCTCCGAGGAATACCATGGCCCGCGTAACCGTTGAAGACTGCCTAGAACACGTGGAAAACCGCTTTGAGCTGGTCATGCTCTCTACCAAGCGTGCCCGTCAACTGGCCACCGGTGGCAAAGAGCCGCTGGTTCAGTGGGAAAACGACAAGCCTACCGTTGTAGCGCTGCGTGAAATCGCTGAAGGCCTGATGAGCTACGAGTTCATTGCCAATGCTGAAATCGTCGAAGACGAACCGCTGTTCGCAGCGTTCGAGGACGAGTCCAACGAGGCCGTCTAAGCCTATGCCTGGTCGACGTAGCACGGCGCGGGGTCACAGCGAACGGCAGGAGTCATCATGCCGAGCATAGACGCCCTCGCCGATCGCTTATCGACCTACCTCGGCAAAGACCAGGTCAACCTGGTCCGCCGAGCGTACTTCTACGCCGAACAAGCTCACGATGGCCAACGCCGCCGTAGCGGCGAGGCGTACGTCACGCACCCACTCGCGGTTGCGAATATTCTTGCCGACATGCATATGGACCATCAGAGCCTGATGGCGGCCATGCTGCATGACGTGATCGAAGACACCGGGATTGCCAAGGAAGCGCTGCAAGCGCAGTTCGGCGAAACCGTGGCCGAACTGGTCGACGGGGTCAGCAAACTGACCCAGATGAACTTCGAGACCAAGGCTGAAGCCCAGGCTGAAAACTTCCAGAAAATGGCCATGGCCATGGCGCGCGACATTCGCGTAATCCTGGTCAAACTGGCCGACCGCCTGCACAACATGCGCACGCTGGAAGTGCTGTCCGGCGAAAAACGCCGGCGCATCGCCAAGGAAACCCTGGAAATCTATGCACCCATCGCCAACCGGCTGGGCATGCACGCCATCCGCATAGAGTTCGAAGACCTCGGCTTCAAGGCCATGCACCCGATGCGTTCCGCGCGGATCTACCAGGCGGTCAAGCGCGCCCGGGGTAACCGCAAGGAAATCGTCAACAAGATCGAAGAGTCCCTGAGCCACTGCTTGGCGATTGATGAAATCCAGGGCGAGGTCAGCGGGCGCCAGAAACACCTTTATGGCATTTACAAGAAAATGCGCGGTAAGCGTCGGGCCTTCAACGAGATCATGGACGTCTATGCGTTCCGGATCATCGTCGACAAGGTCGACACTTGCTACCGCGTCCTGGGCGCTGTACATAATTTGTACAAACCGTTGCCGGGGCGCTTCAAGGATTACATTGCGATCCCCAAGGCCAACGGCTATCAGTCGCTGCACACCACGCTGTTCGGCATGCACGGTGTTCCGATCGAGATTCAGATCCGCACCCGTGAAATGGAAGAGATGGCCAACAACGGCATCGCCGCCCATTGGCTGTACAAATCCAGTGGCGACGAGCAGCCAAAAGGCACTCACGCCCGCGCCCGCCAGTGGGTCAAAGGCGTGCTGGAAATGCAGCAGCGCGCCGGCAACTCGCTGGAATTCATCGAAAGCGTGAAGATCGACCTGTTCCCGGACGAGGTCTACGTGTTCACGCCCAAAGGCCGGATTATGGAACTGCCCAAAGGCTCCACGGCCGTCGACTTCGCTTACGCGGTGCACACTGATGTGGGCAACAGCTGCATTGCCTGTCGGATCAATCGTCGCCTCGCACCGCTGTCCGAACCGCTGCAAAGCGGCTCCACGGTCGAGATCGTCAGCGCCCCCGGCGCACGGCCGAACCCCGCATGGCTCAACTTCGTGGTCACCGGCAAGGCGCGCACACACATCCGCCATGCGCTGAAGCTGCAACGCCGCTCCGAGTCCATCAGCCTGGGCGAGCGCCTGCTGAACAAAGTCCTCAACGGCTTCGACAGCTCGCTGGAAAAAATCCCGGCCGAGCGCGTCAAGGCGATGCTCACCGAGTACCGCCTGGAACTGATCGAAGACCTGCTGGAAGACATCGGCCTGGGCAATCGCATGGCCTATGTAGTGGCCCGCCGGCTGCTCGGCGAAGGCGAACAGCTGCCGAGCCCTGAAGGTCCTCTGGCGATTCGCGGCACCGAAGGCCTGGTACTCAGCTACGCCAAATGCTGCACGCCGATTCCGGGGGACCCGATTGTCGGGCACCTGTCTGCGGGCAAAGGCATGGTGGTGCACCTGGATAACTGCCGCAACATCAGCGAAATCCGCCACAACCCGGAAAAATGCATCCAGCTCTCGTGGGCCAAGGACGTCACCGGCGAATTCAACGTCGAGCTACGCGTCGAGCTGGAACACCAGCGCGGCCTGATCGCCCTGCTGGCCAGCAGCGTCAACGCGGCCGACGGCAACATCGAGAAAATCAGCATGGACGAACGCGATGGTCGCATTAGCGTGGTTCAACTGGTGGTCAGCGTGCACGACCGCGTGCACCTGGCCCGCGTGATCAAGAAACTGCGCGCCCTGACCGGGGTGATCCGCATCACCCGCATGCGCGCCTAAACCACCAATTACAAGGAGTCATACATGACCAAGACTGTTATCACCAGCGACAAGGCCCCGGCCGCCATCGGCACTTACTCCCAGGCGATCAAGGCTGGCAACACCGTTTACATGTCGGGTCAAATTCCTCTGGACCCAAAAACCATGGAACTGGTTGAAGGCTTCGAAGCCCAGACCGTCCAGGTCTTCGAGAACCTCAAAGCCGTGGCTGAAGCCGCCGGCGGTTCGTTCAAGGACATCGTCAAACTGAACATCTTCCTCACCGACCTGAGCCACTTCGCCAAGGTCAACGAGATCATGGGCAAGTACTTCGATCAGCCCTACCCAGCCCGCGCCGCCATCGGCGTAGCAGCCCTGCCAAAGGGTTCGCAGGTTGAAATGGATGCCATCCTGGTCATCGAGTAATGCGTCTGGCGCAGCCTCCGGGCTGCGCCGATTGCTCTGCTGTAAAGAAAGTTTGAAAGGATTCCACCATGCGCAAAGCGCTCGTTCTCTCGCTGCTCGCCCTATTCCTGGGCGGATGTGCCAGCAACCCTGCCGACCGTGATATCAGCGGCACCTGGATCAACCAGGTGGCAATTGATGCTGCGTCCAAAGGCGTTCCCCTGCGCGAAGCGCTCCAGGCCTATGGCCCGAACCTGGAATGGGACGTCAACACCAAGGCCAGTCAGGCCCGCTACACCAACGGTTTTGAAAATGTCGAAGGCAAGCTGCTGGGCGAAGAATCCGGGGCCTGGAAGGTCGAGATCTATGGCAGCGCCGGCAGCCAGCTGAAGCGCAACGGCAAGCAGTTGAGCCAGACCGCAACTGAGAATGAGCCAGCACAAGTCTTCGATCGCGCGTTGATCCCGGTACCGGATGGCGCACCGATCGGCGCCAGTTTCGAACGCGCGCTGTATTCGGCCTACATGGGTGGCAGCTGGAAAATCGTCAGCGGTCCCGGCGAAGGCAATACCGTGCAGTTCCAGGCCGATGGCCAGGTGACCGGTTTGCCGAATACGGATCGCTACGCACTTTGCCTGGCTGGCGATTGTGCTTCGATGAGTGGCGGCAACGACAACATGTGGCTGCAACTCAACGGCCAAGGAAACGCCTGGATCTTTGCACGCAAAGGCAAAGAGCTGGAGATTTTCCAGACTGTGAACACGGCGCAGGCAGACGAAATGCCTCAGTTCACCCCTGGCGATCGCAAGTGGGTGCTGGAAAAACAATGAACCACTGAAAAGATCGCAGCCTTCGGTAGCTCCTACATTGGGATGGCGTACATCCTGTAGTAGCTGCCGGAGGCTGCGATCTTTTGATTTCAGCGCCCCTCAAGAATCGCTGCGTAACCTTCACGAAAGCTAGGATACTTCGGCACCCAACCCAACGCCTTCGCCCGCGCATTACTGCAACGCTTACTGCCGGTGCGGCGCACGCTGGCATCTTCTGCCCAGTCGGTCACGCCCAGATAATCGCGCAACCAGCCCACCACATCCGCCAGCGCTGCCGGCTCATCATCGACACCGATATAGACATCATCCAGCGCCACACCACGCTCGCTCGCCTCAAGCAGGCATGCCATCAGCCCTGCAGCGTCGTCGGCATGGATGCGGTTGGCGTATAACGGCGGGTCGATAACCACGCGATAACCCCGACGAACCTGAGTCAGCAACCACTCACGTCCCGGCCCATAAATACCGGTCAACCGTACAATGCTGGCCGGGATTCCGCTGTTAAGGGCAATCTGCTCGGCTTCGAGCATCACTTGGCCGGAATAACCGGCCGCCACCGCCGGCGACGTCTCATCAATCCACTCGCCATTTTGCTGGCCGTAGACGCTGCTGCTGGAAACGAACAGCAGACGCTTGGGCGCTTGTCCGTAGTCATTCAGCCACTCCAGCACGTGTCGCAAACCCTGGACATAGGCTGCGCGGTAACCGGCCTCGTCGTGATCGGTGGCAGCGGCGCAATACACCAGATAATCCACCGCACCAATGGGCCAGGTCTGCGGGCACTCTTTATCGAACAAGTCGCCGGCAATGCCAATCACGCCTTTGGGCAGACGCGAGACATCACGGCGCAGGCCATGAACTTCCCATCCAAAAGCCAACAATTGCGTAGCCAGGCGACTACCGACATCGCCGCAACCGGCGATCAGAACAGATGGCGCGGACATCAAAAAACTCCCCTCGGAAATGGGCAGACTAGCGCTGGCAATGGACGAGCGGCTAGCAATGCAGGAAAAAAAGAGACTCTATTACTTCTGTTAACAAGAATTACTTGCAATAATGCACGCCACTTTGTTCTCGGCCTCGCGAGGCCTGGAAGAACATTAACCGTCTTTTCCTCTCAGGTCCGGCCCAGCATGACACGCAATCAACTCTCCGCTTCGCCAACCAAACGACCTCGCGCCTGGAGCGCGGTGGCCGCCCTGCTGCTCAGCGTGATGCTGGCTCCGACGGCCGCATTCGCTGACGCACAAGCGCCAGCCGCACCCGCTGCCGCCACCGCACCTGCCCCAGCCGATCATGCTTCCCCGGTCGTAACGCCGGTGGCAACCGATCCAGCGCAGGCCCATGAGACCGTCGGCGAAGACGCTCCTGAAGTCCTCGAAGCCGACAACACCCTGGGCATGGCCCATGACCTGTCGCCGTGGGGCATGTACCAGAACGCCGACATTATCGTCAAAATCGTGATGATCGGTCTGGCCATTGCTTCGATCATCACCTGGACCATCTGGATCGCCAAAGGCATGGAGCTGATGGGTGCCAAGCGTCGTCTGCGCACTGAAATCGTCCACCTGAAAAAAGCCACCACGCTTAAAGAAGCCAGCGCTTCGGCGACCAAGGCCGGCACCCTCGCCAACCTGCTGGTCCACGATGCACTGGAAGAAATGCGTCTGTCGACCAACACCCGCGAAAAAGAAGGCATCAAGGAACGTGTTGCCTTCCGTCTTGAGCGCCTTGTGGCTGCTTGCGGTCGCAACATGAGCAGCGGCACCGGCGTGCTGGCCACCATCGGTTCCACCGCACCGTTCGTCGGCCTGTTCGGTACCGTGTGGGGCATCATGAACAGCTTCATCGGCATCGCCAAAACCCAGACCACCAACCTCGCCGTCGTGGCACCCGGCATTGCCGAAGCCTTGTTGGCGACTGCGCTGGGCCTGGTTGCAGCGATCCCTGCGGTAGTGATCTACAACGTGTTTGCCCGCTCCATCGCCGGCTACAAGGCGCAAGTGTCGGACGCGTCTGCAGAAGTCCTGCTGCTGGTCAGCCGCGACCTCGATCACCAGCCTGAGCGCAGCTCGCAACCGCACATGGTGAAAGTGGGGTAATCGGCCATGGGCCTGCATTTGAAAGAAGGCGCAGACGACGATCTGGCCGAGAACCACGAAATCAACGTTACGCCGTTCATCGACGTGATGCTGGTGCTGTTGATCATTTTCATGGTGGCGGCCCCGCTGGCCACCGTGGACATCAAGGTCGATCTGCCCGCGTCCACCGCCAAACCGGCACCGCGGCCAGAGAAACCGGTGTTCCTCAGCGTAAAAGCTGACCAACGCCTGTTCCTCGGCGAAGACGAAGTGAAGGCCGAAGCACTCGGCGCCACGCTCGACGCCAAGACCCAGGGCAAAAAAGACACGACGATCTTTTTCCAGGCCGATAAAGGCGTGGATTACGGTGACCTGATGAGCGTGATGGACAACCTTCGCGCCGCTGGTTACCTGAAGGTGGGTCTGGTCGGTCTCGAGTCGGTCAAGAAATGATCACGACGCGCCATAAGCTGACGCGTTACAGCGGTAGCCTGGCCGTGGTGCTGGGCGTTCACGCGCTGGCCATCGCGCTGGCGCTGAACTGGACCGCCCGCCCGCCCATCGAGTTGCCACCCCAGGCAATGATGGTCGAGCTGGCACCGGTTCCAGCCCCGCCACCGCCTGCACCGCCGAAAGTCGTCACACCGCCGCAGCCGCCCGCTCCGGTTGAAGAACTGCCGATACCGAAACTCGCCGAAGCGCCGAAGGCCGAGATCGCCGTACCGAAACCGGTCAAACCCAAGCCGAAGCCTCAACCGCCCAAGCCTGTTGAGAAAAAGCCCGATCCGCCGAAGGAAAAACCGTCCGAAGCGAAACCGAGCGAAGCCCCACCGACCCCGGCGCAGACGGAGAAATCCGCTCAGCCCGCTCCGGGACCATCGGCAGCTCAGGTGGCTGCCAAGGCCAGCTGGCAAGGCACACTGCTGGCACACCTGCAAAAGTACAAAAAGTACCCGGCCAGTGCGCAGGCCCGCGGCAAGCAGGGCATGAACCGTCTGCGCTTCGTGGTGGATGCTGAAGGCAACGTGTTGTCGTTTGAACTGGTGGGAGCCTCGGGCACTGCCGATCTGGACCGGGCCACGCTGGACATGATCCGCCGCGCCCAACCGCTGCCCAAACCACCGGCTGACATGCTGACCAACGGCACCATCGAAATCGTTGCACCCTTTGTTTACTCGCTGGAAAAAGCCCGGCGCTAAACAGCAGAAGATCAAAAGATCGCAGCCTGCGGCAGCTCCTGCATTAATCCCGTGTAGGAGCTGCCGCAGGCTGCGATCTTTTTTGCCTTTTGCATTGCCTGGTGTCACGCGACACACACAGTCTGATAACGTGCGTCTATCGATTGCAGCCGGTATGCTCGACCCGCAACTTCATGGACGCTTGCTATGACCCTCACAGAATTACGCTACATCGTTACCCTCGCCCAAGAGCAGCATTTCGGCCACGCGGCCGAGCGTTGCCACGTCAGCCAGCCGACCCTGTCGGTGGGCGTGAAAAAGCTTGAAGACGAACTCGGTGTGCTGATTTTCGAGCGCAGCAAAAGCGCCGTGCGCCTGACTCCGGTTGGCGAAGGCATTGTGGCCCAGGCGCAAAAAGTGCTGGAGCAGGCCCAAGGCATCCGCGAACTGGCCCAGGCTGGCAAAAACCAGCTGACCGCACCGCTGAAAGTCGGCGCGATCTATACCGTCGGCCCGTACCTGTTTCCACACCTGATCCCGCAACTGCACCGGGTCGCCCCGCAGATGCCGTTGTACATCGAAGAAAACTTCACCCACATCCTGCGTGACAAGCTGCGCAACGGCGAACTGGACGCGATCATCATCGCCCTGCCGTTCAACGAAGCCGACGTGCTGACCCTGCAACTCTACGACGAACCGTTCTACGTCCTGATGCCGGCTCAACACCCGTGGACGCAAAAAGAAACCATCGACGCCAGTCTGCTCAATGACAAGAGCCTGCTGCTGCTTGGCGAAGGCCACTGCTTCCGCGATCAAGTGCTGGAAGCCTGCCCAACGCTGACCAAAGGCAACGACGGCGCCAAGCACACCACGGTGGAATCCAGCTCGCTGGAAACCATTCGCCACATGGTTGCCTCCGGTCTCGGTATTTCGATCCTGCCGCTGTCGGCGGTCGACAGCCATCACTACGCTCCCGGTGTGATCGAAGTGCGGCCGCTGTCGCCACCGGTGCCGTTCCGCACCGTGGCCATCGCCTGGCGTGCGAGCTTCCCACGTCCGAAGGCCATTGAAATTCTCGCTGACTCCATTCGCCTGTGCTCGGTGGCCAAGCCATCAGCGCCGGTGGTGGCTGGCTAAGCACGCGTCATGAGCGAGTTGTCGCAAGTGTCGGTAACGGCACTCAAGGGTGTCGGCGAGGCCATGGCCGAGAAGCTGGCCAAGGTCGGCCTGGAAAATCTTCAGGACGTGTTGTTTCACCTGCCTCTGCGTTATCAGGACCGCACTCGCGTGGTTCCGATTGGCGCACTGCGCCCAGGGCAAGACGCCGTGATCGAAGGCACCGTCAGCGGCGCCGACGTGGTCATGGGCCGTCGACGCAGCCTGGTCGTGCGCCTGCAGGACGGCACCGGCGGGCTCAGCCTGCGCTTCTACCATTTCAGCAACGCACAGAAAGAAGGCCTCAAACGCGGCACGCGGATTCGCTGCTACGGCGAAGCACGGCCCGGTGCCTCGGGGCTGGAAATCTACCACCCGGAATACCGCGCCATCACCGGCGATGAGCCGCCGCCCGTGGATGAAACCCTGACCCCGGTGTATCCGCTCACCGAAGGCCTGACGCAGCAGCGACTACGCCAACTGTGCATGCAAACCCTGACCTTGCTCGGCCCCAGCAGCCTGCCTGACTGGCTGCCGAAGGAACTCGCCCGCGACTACCAACTGGCACCGCTGGCCGATGCGATCCGCTACTTGCACAACCCGCCCGCCGATGCCGATGTCGATGAACTCGCCCTCGGTCATCACTGGGCGCAGCATCGGCTGGCCTTCGAAGAACTGCTGACCCATCAACTGTCTCAGCAACGCCTGCGCGAAAGCATGCGTTCGCTGCGCGCGCCGGCGATGCCCAAAGCGACCAGGTTGCCAGCGAAGTACCTCGCCAACCTGGGCTTCGCACCGACCGGCGCGCAGCAACGGGTGGGCAACGAAATCGCCTACGACCTCAGTCAGCACGAACCGATGTTGCGGCTGATTCAGGGCGACGTCGGCGCGGGTAAAACCGTGGTCGCGGCCCTGGCCGCGCTGCAAGCACTGGAGGCTGGTTATCAGGTCGCGCTGATGGCGCCCACCGAGATTCTCGCCGAGCAGCACTTCATTACCTTCAAGCGCTGGCTTGAACCGCTGGGCATTGAAGTCGCGTGGCTGGCTGGCAAGCTCAAGGGCAAGAACCGCGTGGCCGCGCTGGAGCAAATCGCCAGTGGCACGCCGATGGTGGTTGGCACCCACGCGCTGTTCCAGGACGAAGTGCAGTTCAAGAACCTGGCACTGGTGATCATCGATGAACAACACCGTTTCGGCGTGCAACAGCGCCTGGCGCTGCGGCAAAAAGGTGTCGGCGGACGCATGTGCCCGCATCAACTGATCATGACCGCCACGCCCATTCCGCGCACGCTGGCCATGAGCGCCTACGCCGACCTCGACACCTCGATCCTCGATGAATTGCCGCCCGGCCGAACCCCGGTGAACACCGTACTGATCACCGACACCCGGCGCGTTGAAGTCATCGAACGGGTGCGCGGTGCTTGTGCCGAAGGGCGTCAGGCCTATTGGGTGTGCACGCTGATTGAAGAGTCCGAAGAGCTGACCTGCCAGGCCGCCGAAACCACTTATGAAGACCTCACCGCCGCCCTCGGCGAGCTGAAGGTCGGGCTGATCCACGGTCGCATGAAGCCCGTCGAAAAAGCCGCGGTGATGGCCGAATTCAAGGCCGGTAACTTGCAGCTGCTGGTCGCCACCACTGTGATCGAAGTCGGCGTGGACGTGCCTAACGCCAGCCTGATGATCATCGAAAACCCTGAACGCCTGGGCCTGGCGCAATTGCACCAGCTGCGCGGTCGCGTTGGCCGAGGCAGCGCCGCCAGCCATTGTGTGCTGCTCTACCATCCGCCGTTGTCGCAGATCGGCCGTCAGCGGCTGGGCATCATGCGTGAAACCAACGATGGCTTTGTCATCGCCGAAAAAGACCTCGAACTGCGCGGCCCCGGCGAAATGCTCGGCACGCGGCAAACCGGCCTGCTTCAATTCAAAGTCGCCGACCTGATGCGTGACGCCGATTTGCTACCCGCCGTGCGTGACGCCGCGCAAGCCTTGCTGGAACGCTGGCCGGATCATGTCAGCCCATTACTGGATCGTTGGTTGCGCCATGGGCAGCAATACGGCCAAGTGTGAGCACCGTCTCAGTTTCTGATCCATGGTTTTGAGCAAGCTGGTTATACTCGTGCAATTGTTTTAGAACGGATACAGACCATGACCGAAGTTGCCCTCGCACCCGCCACCCCGCACGCTCCGTCGGTTATTCGGCTGTTGCTGGGCAAAATGGGCATTGCCTACGAAGAAGTGCTCGACCACCACGGCTTGAACCCGGCGCGCAAGGTTCAGGCCGTTCTGCTCGATGACGCCGTCGGCGCGCTGATGGTGCTGTTTCCGCAAAGCCAATTGCTCGACCTCAATCGCCTCACCGAACTCACCGGTCGCCGCCTCACCGCCGTGCCGACCGATCGCCTGGTAAAGATGCTCGGCAAGCACAACCTGAGCCTGTTGCCCGGCCTGCCGTCACTGACCAGTTCGCCGTGCCTGTATGAAGAAAGCCTGCTGCGTGAACCCAAGGTGCTGGTCAACTCGGGCGAGCCGGGCGTGTTGCTGGAAATCACCAGCGAAGCCTTCAAATCCATGCTGAACAAAGCCAGTGCCGCCAACTTCGGCGAAGAGCTGACCAGCATCCGCCCGAACCTCGACCGCCCCGACGACGACGGCAAAGAAATCACCCAGGCCGTTCAAGCGTTCACCGCACGGCGTATCCAGCAACGCCTGGAAGCGACCATCGAGATTCCGCCGCTGGCCGAAACCGCGCAGAAGATCATCAAGCTGCGCGTCGACCCTAACGCCACCATCGACGACATCACCGGCGTGGTCGAAACCGACCCGGCGCTGGCCGCGCAAGTGGTGAGTTGGGCGGCGTCCCCGTACTACGCCTCGCCGGGCAAGATTCGTTCGGTGGAAGACGCCATCGTGCGGGTGCTGGGTTTCGACCTGGTGATCAACCTGGCCCTGGGCCTGGCCCTGGGCAAAACCCTGAGCCTGCCCAAAGACCACCCGCAACACAGCACGCCGTACTGGCAGCAATCGATCTACACCGCCGCCGTCATCGAAGGCCTGACCCGCGCCATGCCGCGCACCCAGCGCCCGGAAGCCGGCCTGACCTACCTCGCCGGCCTGCTGCACAACTTCGGCTACCTGCTGCTGGCCCACGTGTTCCCGCCGCACTTCTCGCTGATCTGCCGTCACCTGGAGGTCAACCCGCACCTGTGCCACAGCTACATCGAGCAACACCTGCTGGGCATCAGCCGCGAACAGATTGGCGCGTGGTTGATGCGCTACTGGGACATGCCCGATGAACTGGCCACCGCGCTGCGTTTCCAGCACGACCCACACTACGACGGTGCCTACGCCGAGTACCCGAACCTCGTGTGCCTGACCGTGCGTTTGCTGCGCAGCCGCGGCATCGGTTCCGGCCCCGACGAAGACATCCCAGACGCCCTGCTGGAACGCCTGGGCCTGACCCGCGAAAAAGCCAACGACGTGGTCAGCAAAGTGCTTGAAGCTGAGGTGCTGCTGCGCGAACTCGCCTCGCAATTTACTCAGGCCTGAAAAGCTTCGCAGGCAAGCCTCGCTCCTACAGAATTACACCATCCTGTAGGAGCGAGGCTTGCCCGCGATGAATCCAACCCGGTCCAAACTTTCCACAGATCTTAATATCACCCCAGATATCGCACGGCATAGCTTCTAAGCGGCCGGGCCGCAAGCACGACAATTTTATTATTACCCGTCAACAGACTGCTTTTGGCACTCAATACCCCACTTTGGTCAAAGACGACCCAGCCTTTATCTCCAAACGTCGGATCCAGAGAGCCGTCGAGTTCATAACGCGCAGCCACTAAATAACCACTACTGTCACCCGAGCCAGACACCAATATCTTTCTTTCCTGCAGCACCAGGGTTGAAAAGAGCAGATCAATCAAAAACGTGGCGTACAAAGGTCGCCCTTTATTGAAAATGAGATTGAAGCTCCCATTAGGATTAAGAACGGCAATCAAACCTTCCTTTTCAGCGCCTCTTCCCGACTCACCAGCGGCAACAATCAGACCGTCAGTATTGACCACTATGGAGTTAATAATGGACGTTCGCCCATCATTGCCATTGGGGATTATTACTGTTCCGCGATCGCCGAAAGAAATATCGGCCTGCCCATTCTGTTCATAACGGTTTAGAAAAGCCGTTTTGCGCAAGCCGGTACTTTCGACGAATCCTCCACCCACCAGTACACCATCGCCGTGGACGACCAATGAGGTGAGGAAAATGTTAGGACTACCCTCCATCAGTGGAATCAACACATAACCACCATTGAAGCTGATATCGCGCGAGCCATCTTCATTGAGACGAAACACGGCGGCCTCAAACCCTCTTTTTTCAGAATAGAAATTAACGGATATATAGATTTTGCCGTTCAGCCTGGAGACTGCCTGCAGATTGCCGGCAAAAAAAACAGCATCTACGACTTCTTTGATTTCCTCTATACGAATCGTGGCCATACCCGCCTCTGCGAAAGAAGCATCCGCTTTACCGTCTTCCAACAGTCGGCATACATACCTTCTGGTAGGGGCCACACCGGCTTCATAACCAGACAGCAGATAGTTGCCGTTTTCCAACACTTCAATGTGGTTTGCCATCATGTGATAGCCCGCAACAGGGACCTCAATTACACCATCGTTCCCAAACGATGGATCAACAGTTCCATTTTCGGTTAACCGCCTCACTGTCAACGGCTCTTGCAGGCTTCTGCCTGTAAAGGCGATAAGCTTGTTATCTGGCAGAACGGCAATTGAAGGCGTTCCGTTCGGTAGTGCTACAACACCGTCGTTACCGAAAGACGGGTCGAGAGTACCTGATGAGCTCATTGCTCCCAGCTGATTCATGAGCGTGCTCCATGGTGTGTTTGCAAAAAAGTTCGATGGACATCGGATCCATTTGGGCACGCTACCGAACAATTGAACAACTGACAGGAATGACAGTTGTCTTGTCTTCGCAAGACACATCAGTTGCGTATTGAGCCGTCCTATAACGCGGAAGTTTTAACTACTAATCAGCAGACAGTGAACGTAAACATACTGGCCAGCAGTTAATCGCTGCACATCGAACCTTGGATTTAACCTTGTATGACTTCAAATACTTGGTCAACCCCTGGAACCAGATCACCAGCGCCAGGTTGGCCCCAACGAAGATATCCCCCGACACCTGCTGGAGCGCCCGGCCTGACCCGCGAAAAAGCCAACGACGTGGTCAGCAAAGTGCTTGAAGCTAAGGTGCTGCTGCGCGAACTCGCCTTGCAATTTACCCAGGCCTAAACGCATCGCGGGCAAGCCTCGCTCCTAAAGGATTACACCATCCTGTAGGAGCGAGGCTTGCCCGCGATGAATCCAACCCGGTCTAGTCGACCAAATTCAAACCTTGGCCTTCGCCTTCTTCGGCTTCAAATACTTGGTCAACCCCTGGAACCAGATCACCAGCGCCGGGTTGCCCTTGATCTGAATCGACTTTTCTTGAATCCCCGTCATGAACGCAAGTTGCTTATTCTTCGCCTGCATCGTGGCAAAGCCATACGCGGCATCCTTAAAAGCAATCGCAAACGCAGGCTCGGCATATACACCGGCCTTGCTGGTAATGCGCTGATCCTTCACGCGGAAATGCCGCGCCACTTTCCCGTCCAGGGTTTGTAGTTGGAACACCAATTCCTTATCGCCCAACTGCTGCTGAAACGCAGGATTGGTGCGGCTGGCCTTGCCCATCAATAAACCCAGCATCCACAGCAGAAAACGAAATCTCATGCGCAAGCCTTAATAGAAAAATGAACGACTGGCGCAGTGTAGCGACTTGGGAGGGGAACGCCACTGGCGAGTTGCGTTAGAAGAAGATGGTGTTGTTTTTGACGCTGATGACTACCAAGTCATTGACGATGTGAACCACCAGCGCATCGATTCCGCCAACGCTGTGTCCATGACATCTCACTCAGTGCGTCACACAATTGTGATGCTGTGATATGCCGGTCTGCCGGATCGAAAGCCAACGCCGTTCGCAAGGCTGGCCAGCAGCGTTTGGGGAGATGCGTGGGTGCCCGTAATTCAAGATCCAGACGTTCATCACGTGCTTGTGTCGACGACAGCCGCCGCAATGGGTGTTTGCCACTCGCCAGTTCATAGATCACACACGCCACCGCAAAAACGTCAGCACCGGGCGTTTGCGGTGAGCCGTCGAGCAACTCTGGGGCGGCATAGCCTGGCGTCCAGGCGTTAAATCGCCTGCGACTCAGGTGCGGCAAACCCGGCAGAACGCCCTCCTCGGTCTGTCCTAATCCGAAATCAAACAGTCGAACACCTGATTCGCTGAGCATCACATTGCTTGGCTTCAAATCGCCGTGCAGTACTCCGCGACTGTGGGCATAGGCCAGCGCATTCAGCAATGGACATGCAATGTCACGGGCCTCTGGCCAAGAGAGGCCCAGCGGCCGCTCACAGAGCAACTTATCCAGAGTCAGGCCACGCATCAGTTCCATGGTGATGAAAGCCCGTCGACACTGGGTGTCCACCTCGTAGCTGTGCACGCGCACTACGTTCGGATGATGCAGGCGTCGGGTCAGGGCGAACTCGCTATAGAGCACTGCACTGGCGTCAGCGGATGAGGCGAACTGTTCACCGAGCATTTTCAACGCGACGTAAGGTTCGGGGTCAGCAAACTGTTCGTGCAGCAGATCCCGGGCTCGATACACCACTCCCATGCCACCTGCACCGAGCAACCGCTCGATGCGATAGCGCCCGGCCAACACGTCCGGCAATGGGTCGAGCGCCGGTGCAGTTTCGCTCATTGGCGGATAACCACACCGGTCAAATTATCCCGCGCCGGACCGCTCAAGACGCTATCGAACAAACGGGTCAGTGCCGCCGGTGCGTTCAGGTTCAACGCACTGCCCAACGCGTCATGACTCAAGCCTTGGTACAAACCGTCGCTGCACAGCAGAAACACATCTGCCGGATGCACCACCAACTCCAGGATTTCGAGGGTCAATTGTTCGCAGGCCCCCACGGCCCGGGTTAAAGCGCCAGCATCCGGCTGGATACGAGCTTGTTCGGCGGACATTTGCTGTTCATCAATCAGTTGCTGCATCAGCGAATGATCCTTGGTCAGCTGGTACAACCGTTTCTCGCGCCATAAATAACAACGGCTGTCGCCCGCCCAGACGCAGGCCGCGCGACTACCTTCCACCAGCAGCGCTACCACGGTACTGCCGATGATGTTGTCCTGGCGGCCCGCAATGACCGTCAACTCCTGGCCCAGGCGACGATTAAGCCAGCGCAAGCACTGACTCACGTCTTTGACTCGATCGTCGAAGTTTTTCCGTATCGGCAACTCTGCCAGACTGGCGACGATCAATTGACTGGCGAGGTCGCCCCCTTGATGTCCTCCCATGCCATCGGCGACCACCCACAGCCCCTGCTGTGGGCAATCGAGAAAGGCATCTTCATTTCGCGTCCGGACTTTGCCAGGGTCGGTACGTGCAGCGCTGCGCCAGGGACTGACCGTCGACATCAGAGCTGCACCGGCATGCGGAATGTGCGTAATACGCCCATATCAAACGGGCTCGGCGTGCGCTGACTCGTCAGCAGGTAGTTGGCGCGCAGTCCTCCCAGATCTGCTTTGAGAACCAGCACATCACGGCCGGTCATGTACTCGGTCTGCATCAGGTCGAACAAACGGAACAGCGACCATGGCCCGCTGTTTTTCTCGATACCAATCGGGCGGCCGACCATTTTTTCGAGTACCAGGCTGGTGCGGCCGTCCTCAACGTTGATCGGCCAGCTGAAGGAAGCCGACACAATCGGCCCATGGCGGTATTCCATGGTTTTGTCGCCATAGCGAAATTCCGCGCGACTCACAGCGGGGTCGAGCGTGTATGGCTCCAGCTTGAACTGCACATGAGGTTCGGTGGTGCCCTCGGCGAAAAAGCTCTGGCGAATCACGTGCGCCGCTGCCATCTGATTGAGGTAAACCTTCGACACAGGCAGGCTGAGGCCATCGATACTGCGCAGGCGATAATTACCCGGCCCCCCGCTGACAAACGGGCGCATGTAGTTGTCGAAGAAACGCTCAGCGATTCCCTGGGTTTTGAAGAACTCGCGGAAATCATTGATCGCTACGTCACTGGCACTGTGGGCGCTGAACGGATAACGCTTATTGATAGATTTGGCGTAGAAGCCGTACAGCTCAGTCTGATAACGCTGGTTCAGGTGCTGGTAAGCGTCATTGAGCACCAGACGCCAGGCATCCTCAGCCAGCCCGTTGAACCAGGCACCCACCGGACGCGGCAAGCGACTCGACGCCGTGCGTAAATGACTCAGCGCATCACGTTGGCTGCCCATGCGAACCTTGGCCATCTCATAAGCCGCCTGATCCGGTGCGCTGGAACGGGCCAGGCTCGCCAGCTGCAATTGCAATTCAATCAACGCTTGCAACACCGGTGTCAGGTCGGCGGTCGAGCCATTACTGTCATCCAGCAAGCGGTGAAGCGGTTCGAAGCGACGCTGCAGGGCCTTCCTTGCCGTGTGTGGCAAGTTGTTGCTCACCGCCTCGGAAGTCTTTTGCGCAGCGGCCATGGCGAGCTTTTCCAGCTTGCCACCCTTCCCTTTTTGCTCCTGCGCGATTGCCGTCGCGTCATCCACGCTGTCCACTATCACCGGGAAACTCGTGTGCTCACGTACTTGCGCCAGCAGTTGCAGTACAGGCGAATGGGCGGAAATCAGGCCGGCCAGCTGCTCGGCCCCCTCACTTGCACTGCTAATTGGCTGCAACGCAACCTGCGCAATCGCATCGCCCCAGGCATTGGCGTAGTCACTGAAATACAGTTGCTCCAGTTCGACCATCAAGCGACGCAAGTCCTGTCCGCTGATGCCCGAGCCCTCGCCCAATACCCAGTTGTCACGCAGGATATCGGTAACCAACCCAGCCCCCCGGACCGAAAAATACTGCTGATAACCTTGCTTGGTGTAGAACCCCGGGATCGCATAGCCGGTGCCGATGAACAGGGCACTTTGTGGCCCCAAGTGCTGGCTCAAGCGATACTCCGGAAGAACGCGAGACTGATCACGGAGCATCCGGTAAACCACGTTAGCCTGGGATTCACTGCGCAAGACCTGGCGCGCCTGTGCAACCAGTGAGTCGTTGAGTGGATAGCTGAAAGGCTGCACCAGCAAACGTTCGAAGTGTGCACCCAGGTCATTTTGCACCGCAGTGTTGCCGGAATAACGCGTGGACCAGTCAGTGGCGACCCACTCCTTCAACCATGCCGCGTCCCGGCGATCTTTAATATTCAGCATCAGATACGCACGCAGGCTGTTGAGCAGGCGTTCACGATCCTTCATGTTGGCGCGTATCTGCCCTTCCAGCAGCGTCGCAACCCGTGGCAACAGATGCGTTTCAAGCTCATGCTCATAGGCACTTCTGACCGGTGGATTAGCGGCATTACCCTGGTACAGGCCGCCGCGTTCGCGGTATGGAACATCACTCTTGTCAGCAAACACCTGAGTTGTCGCGTAACTGATGTCGAGGGTCTGAAGCGCCGCCCGCATATCATCCTGGGCGGTCAACGCCGAACGCTGATGGGTCCAGGTTTGTGCCAGAGTCCGCAAATGTTCCAGCCGTTCGTGGTTGGCCGCGAAGCTGCCTGCCCACAACAAACCGAACAGGCTCAATGCGGCCAAGGCACCCACGTATAGCCCACGCTGGCCCCACTGAATATGGCGGCGCTCGCGCTGGTCCAGGCCGGCAAGGTCGGCTTCGGGAAAAATTACCCGACTGAACAGATGGCGGATGAATCGTGATTGACCGCTGTGTCGGGCCGCCGATGCGCCGTTTTTCTGGTCTGTACCGGCATCAGTGGGCTGAGCGGGCGGTCTGCGCGAATGGGCAGCGCTGGTTAAGTAAAAGCCGCGCAATTGACTCACGCGTTGGTAACGGTTGCCGGGGAAAACCGCATCCACGAACTGGCACAGCCCCTCACCAATCAACCCGAGCTGGTGCGGGAAATCGAGGATACGACCTCGGGACCGTGGATCGCGCTCCTGGTGCATACGCATGATCACTTGGCCGTTGAGACGATGCAGCAACGCTTCGAACTCGGCACGTACAACGTCCGTGTCCGCTGCGCGCAACTCTTTAGCCAGGCTGGCACCGAACACCTGATCACGCTCATCGCGGGTCAATTGCTCGAAGAACTCGTCGAAACCTGATTGTTCATCCGCCTTACTGAGTACCAGATAGACCGGCAGGTTGACGTGCAACCTCTGCTGTATCTCTTGCAGGCGGGCACGCACGTGCTGCGCAAGGATTTTCAAGTTGTCCTGGTTACGGGTAAGCAGGATTTGGACCGGAAGGGTCACCAACACGCCATTGAGCGGACGGTTTCGACGTCGCTTGCGCAACAGGTCCAGCAACGTAGCCCATGCGCTGGCGTCGACGTCTGTTTCGGGCTGGGTCAGGTAGCGTCCAGCCGTATCGATAAGCACACCGTGTTCGGCGAAGTACCAGTTGCAGTGGTCGGTCGTCGTCGATTCGCAGGTCTGGGTTTCATCGAACTTGTTAAGTGGAAACTCAAGCCCCGAGTACTCCAGCAAGCTGGTTTTGCCGCTGCCCTGAGGACCAATCACCAAATACCACGGCAATTCAGTGCGCCAACGCTCGCTACGACCGCGATAAAGGCTCGACGTCTTGAGGGTGTTGAGGGCCTCCTTGAAACGCACCTTCAACGCCCTGCACTCTTTGTCGACCCGCTCTTCCCGCGCCAGGCGTGACAGACCGTCTTCGCTGCCTTCATCCGCTTGCTTGCGCACACCGGCGCGCCAGCTGACGAAGACCATGGCCAGGCCCCAGATCAGGAACAGCACGCTGATGCTCAGCAACCGCGAGGTCGGGCTTTCCCAAAATTTGAAATCATCCACTGCCAACAGTGCCCCGACGTACCACACCATCAGTGCCAGCAGCAGTACCAACAGTAATGTCCAGACCCATGTCTTGCGCAGGAAGGCGCCGGTTTTTTTGAGGACCTTTTTCATTGTGCGCCCCTGAATAACCGCAGCGACGGCGGTTCAACTGCGGGCTGATCCAGCCGCTCGAAAGGCTGCAGCACCGCAACGCGCTGATCCGCCAATGTCCAGACGAAACCGGAGTACATCACCACCAGACTCATCGCCGTTATCAACAGCACCATCCACCACGGCACAATCCGCACCAGGCTGCTTCGTTGGTCTCCAAGGCCTTCCCAGTGAGGTGACAGCTCACGCGGTACATCAGCACGCAGCAGACGAATCTGTCGATAAAGGGCATCGCGAAGACTTTCGAGCTCCAGATGGCCACGCGGCTGAATCCGATACTTGCCCTCGAACCCAAGCGATAGACACAGGTACATCAGTTCCAATATCGGCAGGTTTTTAACCGGGTCTTTCGACAGCTGATCAAGGAACTGGAAAAACCTCTCGCCGCCAGACCGCTCATTATGAAATCTGCTGAGAAGGCTCATTTGCGACCAACCACTTTCCTTGCCCCACGTGGTGGTCACAACAGCTTCGTCAATCACCGTGCACAGCACGTAATGCGCCGTTGATACCTGACCACGCTCAACACCACGGTGCAGTGCCCGGCCTTCAAAGTTTTTCAGCTCGGTACACAATCGCCCGTTAAGGCTAGGCAGGTCTTCGCTGTTGGCGCAGTGCTTGAGTTGCACCACCTGCGATAACAGGGAGGACGCCGCCGCTGCCAGTGAATTGAGCCCGGTGCTGAAGGTTTGCGCCGCCTTCTGCTCGGCAGCGTAAATCATGCGTTCATCCAGATGTTCGAAACGTGGCGGTGCGGCAAAGTCAGTCAGAGGTCCCTGTGCCGGGCCGTGTCCTTGACGGTCGAGCAGAACGGTTTTGTCGTCCGGATAGTGTTCCATGTCCTTGATCATGTCGCTCAGTTCCTGATGGCCCAGAATTTCAGTTCGAGCTCGGCGAATTCACCAGACACATGGAACGCAAAGCCGCCGGAGCGCTCGAGTTGGGCCTGGTCGTCGGAACTGAGTTCGAGGATGAAATAGGTTTTGTTGGCGTGGAACGGAATCTGCCGAGGGGCTACCGGCAATGGCCTGACCCTGATACCCGGCAGATGAAGATTGACCAATTGACGGATGTTTTCGACCGAGCCGACCTTGAGATGAGCCGGCAGCCGATTGCGCAGTTCTTCGCCGTCGCAGTTGGCGCTGGCCGCCAGGACAAACGAGGCTGAGCCCAATAGCTTATGGTCATGCAACGGCGAGACCACGATCCCGAACTGACGCACTTGCATCGCCAATTCGATGGCATGCTGTTCAAGCACCATCGACAGGACCTGGCGAATCGCTTCCATGAGTGTGCGAAAGCTAACACCCTGATCACTGTGCTCGTAACGGCTGTCCAGACGCGGGCGTTTGGTGTCACTGGAAAACGTTGCCAGCTCGCCAAGCAGCGTCAGCAACGTGCAATACAGTTCCTGTGGGTGAAGCTGTTCAAGATTGAGGTAATGACGCAGTAGCAGTTCGGTGCGGTTGATGAGTTGCAGCATCATGAAATCGCCGACTTCCGCGCCACCCACTTTGCCACTGGAGCGAATCCGCTCTGCAATAGTGTCACCCCGGTGACTGAGCATGCTGATCACTTCTTTCAGACATGAAAGCAGATAGCTGGACGAGTGCGCCTGTATGAACGTCGGAACGAAATCCGGGTCGAGACTGACCACGCCATCGGGCGTAGTAGCGAGGACTTCGCAGACCTTCAACTTCACATAAGCCTGATCACTCTGCTGTTCACCCAGCAGTAAACGGAAGTCCGGACGACCGCAGCTAATCTGGCTGGCGCTGGCGTCACCCGCATTGGAGTCGGAGATCTCCAATTCATAGGCGATGTAACGTGCCAACACGTCAGACTGCTCCACACGGCGGGATTCGATATGGTTGCCGGTCACCAGTGGCAATGCCAGATAGATCGGCGTGTTGCGGGTGTTTGCGGGTATATCCAGCGCCAAAGGCTTGGTGCTTCCACCCAGCTCGAAGAGGCTGCCGTCCGGCAAGATCCCCGAAGCGCGGTTAATCACCAGTTTGCCCATATTGAGAAACTGTAAATCGATATCCAGGCTCAGAAAGCCCCAGGTGTAACTACCCAGTAATTGGGTACGGACTTTCATTTGATGGTCGTGGTATCGATCGTTGTGCTGGAAGTGCTGCGGGCGCAGCAGCATGCCTTCCTGCCAAATGACTTTATGGTCGCTCATGTTCAGTCATCTGCCTTGGCAAGTGCTTCAATGCTGTTGTGGATACCCGTTTGATCGAGGGTCAGGTCAGCATGGGTAATGCCCGCTGATGTAACTGGCACCGTATATCGCCATCGTGTTTCCGGGAGATCGCGGTAGGCAGCGAGTACACCCACATAGCGGCTCCCCGCTTGCAAACTGAGTTTGAGCTCGACGATTTGGCCGGGACGAAGCTCCAGCTCTTCGCCGGACACCATGTCCGGTGCCAGGGATTCTTTGCCGCGCTCGTAGAGGCTGAAGAAATCGGCATTCTCAAACGCAACCGGATGCTTGAGTTCAAACAGGCGCACGACAATCGGCGACGGACGACCCTGTAGATCGGGATTCAATTGATCACTGGCAACCAGTTTCAGATTGAGTTTGGTCACGCTGGAATACGGCGATAACGACGAGCAACCGGCCAACGAAGTCAGCGCTATAACAGTAGTCAGCGTTTTATAAAAAACTGTTGAGCAGCGAAGCATGCACTTCATCCTTGGTGGTCACTGTGGAGAGTGGAGATCAGGCGAACCTGTTCCTCGTAGGACTGGTGGAAGTCACGTGCCAGCAGGCGTTCGCTCCACTCATCATCCTGAGTGAGTGCCTGGTGATAACGGCCATAGGCTCTCCAGCGGCTGCCGGAGGTGGAGAGCAGCGACCTGTTATCGCGCTCGAAACGCAGGTTCAACTGTTGCGGCGAGAAGTGATCCAGCGCTCCCCGAACCGCTGCGCGACTGGCGGCCAGCAACGCCACCTGATGCGCCTGCAAATCACGAAACGCATGGCTGATCACTTGCTCGGCGGGCAATTGGCCTGGCTTGCCGGCGAGCATCATGCTCAGCGCGTCACCTGCATCAAAGGCGAACTTAAGTGGGCTTGGGTGAAGGCCTTGCACGGTCGTCTGGGCCAGTCGCAGCTCGTTTTTCAACTCACTGCGGGTACGCAGGCTCTGTTGCAGACCACCGATGCTCTGCTTGAGCAACCGTGCGGCGCTCAATGCCATCGCTTCACGAGTGGTACGGTCGAGGCCTTCAAGGTCCACGCCCAGCGCTGCCCCGAAACGCTCCCAGAACTCTTCACTCTGATGCTCGATAACCTCGGGCACAGGAGCTGATGCCGGCGCTGTAAAATCTGCAACCAACTCCGGCACCCTCAGGTTTTCCGTGTCGATGCGTGCGAAGTCGGCGCGCTGCCCGGGTTCCTGATAAGGCCTATCGAGGGCCGTCAGATCATCGACGCCGCAATACACGCGCTCTTGCTGGTCACGCCGTTCCAACGGGTCAAAATCGAGAAATACGTTTTCGGGAATGAGGTTGCCTGCTTGCCGTAGAGGGCCGGTGTCGGCGGCGAGGGATGTCGAGCCTTCGTTCAACTCGGCACAGATCTCGAAATCACCCAACACATAAACACTGCCCGGCTCGATTCGCATGGCTTTGCCCTTGATCAGAAGCGCACCGTTCACACCATTCTGGATTCCGTTGCTGCTGGTATCCGTCAGGAAAAATGCGCCTTCGTGGTAGCTGATCAAAGCGTGATGATTCGAGAGGTGGCGCTTACGATCCTGAATGATCCAGTCGCAATCTTCGCCGCGGCCGATCACACCGCCGGCCTTGGTGAAGCCCTTACGGCTCAAACCTGTCGGCACGAACTGCGCGTTACTGGAAACTTCGAAAACCAGTTCCATGCTGATACTCCTTGCGGTCACTTGCCGCGGTTGGCCGCCTGGGGATCACCCAATGGGCGATAGCTGTCGTCGTTGTATTTGTAATTACCGCCGCAGCCGCCAACGCCACATAAAACGACGAGGGTCAGCAATGCGACTTGCCAGTGACGAACAGACATCCGGGGGTCTCCGAAGAACAACGTGAATGATGGGTCAGTCATCGAGATCACCTGAATGGATGTTCAAGCGCCCGAGGCGATACAGCAGCGTGCGTCGTGGCAGTCCGAGCTCGCGAGCGGCACGCGTCTGGTTACCGTTGTTTTTCCGCAGGCAATCAATCACCAGACTGCGTTCGACCTGGTCCAGGCGTTCACGCAAAGATGAGCCGCTGTCTTTCGCAATTGAGGTGATGGGCAGAGAGAAATGCCCGGTCAGTAATTCGCCGCCTTCGCACAGCAATACCGCGCGCTCGACCAGGCCTTTGAGCTCACGCACGTTGCCGGGGAAGGTGTAACCGGCCAACAGACACAGGGCGGCATCGGACCAACACAGCGCGTCCCGTTGCAGCAGCGTGCAGGCCTTATCGGAAAAATGTCGGGCCAGATCGAGGATGTCGCCTGCACGCTGGCGCAGGGCCGGCAGCTCAATCGGAAATTGCGCGAGGCGGTAGTACAAGTCCTCGCGAAACTTGCCTTCCCTGACCAGTAACATCAGATCACGGTGCGTTGCCGCGATGATCCGCACGTCGATCTTGTGGGTGTCGTTGCAGCCCAGCGGCCGGACTTCGCCCTCTTGCAAAACCCGCAGCAACTTGGCTTGCAAGGACAACGGCATGTCGCCGATTTCATCCAGCAACAAGGTCCCGCCGTTAGCCGCATCAAATAGCCCGGCACGGTCGCGATCGGCACCGGTGAAGGCGCCTTTGCGATAGCCAAACAACTCACTTTCCAGAAGACTCTCGGCGAACGCCGCACAGTTCTGCACGATGAACGGCTGAGATCGCCGTGGGCCACCCTCGTGAATCGCCCGCGCGACCAACTCCTTGCCAGTGCCGGTCTCGCCACGCAGCAGTACGGTATAGGGGCTGTGCACGACTTTGCTGATCAGGGAATACGTTTGGCGCATTGCCGAACTCTTGCCGATCAATCCGTAAGCACTGGCATTCGGGACGCTGACCGACACGAGTCGCGCATCGCCGATCGGTCGACGCAAGCGTTGCAGCAACTGCAACTGGCCAAGTACGAACGAACCTAATTGGCCAAGTGAATCGGCAAACCCCTGCAGGTCGATATGCCGGTGACTGGCGCACAGCACCAGTCCTTCGACCGCCTTTCGTTGGTTGACCAACGGCACACACAGCAACGACTGCCAAGGTCTGGCCTGGGGCGGTAAAAAACCGCTTTCATGCAGGCTGTCGCTCAGGGCTCGAAGGTGCACCACGCGGTTCTGGCACAGGGCAAATTGCAGCAATTGCTCGCCGTTATAATCCACCGGCAGAGTCGCTATTTCCCGGGGTTGCAGAATGCCGTTCAGGTACTCGGTATTCAGGCCGAGGTCAGTGTGCGCTGCATCCAGCAGGTACAACTGCGTCAGCTCGCAGCCGCTGAGTTGCGCCACCCCGCGGATGAAATCTCCCAACAACGCGGCGCTGTCCGGCGCCCGTGACAAATCCGCGAACTGCTGCAGCAGGGCTTCGGCATAGACCAGTGGATGAGGCACTTGATTGAGCATCGCCCCCATCTCAGCTGAACTCGCAAATGACACTGGCATCGCCTGCCAGCAGTGCATGAACACCCTTCAGAAATTCTCCGGTTGCCATCGCATCAAGCAAGCGGTCAGCCACCTGCGGCAGCACATGCAGGTCGAGCAAATAGTCGATCAGACGGGCGCCGCTGTCGCTCTGGATGCAACGCTCGGCCAGATGATCGACGAGGTTCTGATCGTAGGTGAATTCCAGTTGACGTCGTCGCAGGCGCTCTCCCAGGCGGTCGAGTTTGATTTCAATCAGCTCGCGCAACACCGGCCCGCTGACCGGGTAATAGGGCACTACGCGCATGCGCGCCAGTAACGCGGGTTTGAAATGTTGGCTGAGGACTGGTCGGATGGACGCTTCGAGCTCTTGCGCAGTGGGCCGTGCGCCGTTGCTGCAGAGGTCGCTGATTCGGTCGCTACCCAAGTTGGACGTCATCAGGATCAGCGTGTTGCGAAAGTCGATCTCGCGCCCTTCTCCATCGTTGGCAACACCTTTGTCGAAGATTTGATAAAACAGGTTGAGAACGTCCGGGTCAGCCTTCTCAACTTCATCCAGCAAAACGACGGAATACGGCTTCTGACGCACGGCTTCGGTGAGCATGCCGCCCTCGCCGTAACCGACGTAACCAGGTGGCGAGCCGATCAGGCGCGAGACCGTGTGCTTCTCCTGGAACTCGGTCATGTTGATGGTGGTAATGAAACGCTCTCCGCCATACAACAAGTCCGCGATTGCCAGCGCAGTTTCGGTCTTGCCGACGCCACTTGGGCCGACGAGTAGAAATACGCCCACTGGCGCATCGGGTTTGCTCAGGCCGGCAGCCGTTGCGCGCATCGAGCGATCCAATGCTTGAACGGCTTGCTCCTGACCGCGAATGCGTTGGCGCAGATCGCTGGCAAAACCGGTGACTTTGGCATTGTGTTCACGGGCCAGTTGCGCCCGTGGCACACCGGTCCAGGCGCTGATCACTTCGGCTACCAGACGCGGGCACACTTCGAAGCTCACCAGACGTTCATCAACTTGTGCATCGATCAGAGCGCGATGGGTTTCGTTGAGAGCGATTTCCAGGGTTTCCACGCGCTGAGTTTCGTCTGCTCGCGCATCCATGCACGTGCTTGCGTTCGTTTCAACGACAGCACGGGCTTGAGCCAATTGCTGGCGCAGATCCAGCAGGCGCTGAGCCAGATCGGATTGCTCTGTCCAGCGGGTTTCCAGGGCACCTTTTTCCTTTTCCGCTTCGCGTAGTCGAACGTCCAAAGCTTCCAGCCCTTCAAGATCTATCGGCAAGCCGGCTTCGGCATCACGACGCAACGCCTGCCGCCGGCGACTACCTTCAGCCAGTTCACCACGCAAACGCTCAAGGCTTTCCGGGGCGGTAGCCAGGCTGATACGAACTCGGGCACATGCGGTATCGAGGACATCCACCGCCTTGTCCGGCAACTGGCGCCCCGCCAGGTAGCGTGCGGACAACTCGGCGGCGGCCACTACCGCGTCATCGCGCAGATATATACCGTGACTCTTCTCGTACACCGCTGCCAGGCCGCGAAGAATGGTCACGGCTTCATTGACGGTGGGTTCATGCAGCTGCACAGGTTGGAAACGACGGGCCAGAGCCGGGTCTTTTTCGAAGTATTTTTTGTACTCCGCCCACGTCGTGGCGGCGATGGTCCGCAACTCCCCACGAGCCAGGGCCGGTTTGAGCAGATTCGCAGCATCAGAGCCACCGGCATTTCCCCCCGCGCCAACCAGCGTGTGGGCCTCATCGATAAACAGGATGATTGGTTTCGGCGAAGCCTTGACCTCATCGATCACGCCTTTCAGACGTCGCTCGAATTCGCCTTTGATGCTGGCTCCGGCCTGCAACAACCCCATGTCCAGGGACAGCAGTTCAACATCTTTCAATGCGTGCGGTACTTCACCAGTTGCGATGCGCGATGCCAGTCCTTCGACGATGGCCGTTTTACCGACGCCCGCCTCACCGACAACAATCGGGTTGTTTTTGCGGCGACGGGCCAGGATATCGATCATCTGGCGGATAGCACCGTCACGGCACAACACCGGGTCCAGTTTGCCATTGCGGGCTTGTTGAGTGAGGTTGTGAGTGAAGCGCTCCAACAAGGATTCACCGGGTATGGCTGAATTGCCAATGCCCGGTTGTTCCACTTTGGATAACGCAAACTCCTTCAGCCGCTCTGTGTTCAACCTGGCCAACAGCGACTGGTAACGGCTACCGGCGTAGCGCAGCGGGTTACGCAGAAGCGCGAGAATCAGCGCGGCCTGACCGACATGGCTCTGACCCAATTCGAGGTTCGCCGTTAGCAGGGCGTCCTGCAGCCATTGCACCAATTCAGGGGCGAACACCGGGTTGCGTGAAGCGCTGTGCTCGATCCGCGTTTGCAGCGCGGCTGCCAGATCGCCGGCATCTACCTCAGCGTCCTGCAACGCGCGGCCGAGCCAGCTTGCCGGGCGCTCCAGCAACGCCAGCAGCAGGTCTTCGACGAGAATCTTACTGCCACCACGGGAGACGCAACGCTCGGCAGAACCTTCCAGGTCGCGACGGGTTTCAGCGTCCAGCGCCTGGATGAGTTGTTGCAGGTCCACATTGATCATCGAACACATCCCTAGTGAATTTTGCTGCTCAAGGTCACGACACCGTCAGCCCGTTCACGACCAAGCCAACTGGTCCATCCCAGATGGCAGGCGTTTTGCTCGCCAACGCGCAGTTCGCGGATTTCTTCCTGGCGCAAGACCAGGCGAATGTCGTAATCGAGCGGGTCACGCAGCGTGAATCGCACCAACGCGCACAGCGGCTGATAGCCGAAACCGATCGGAAGAAATTCATGAAAGCGTTGCCAGTCGAGTTCGCGTATATGGATGCGGAATTTGCCACTGCGATCCCGGACGTGATCGCCCAGCACCAGGTCTTCCCCGAGCTTGCTGTTGGCAAATCCGAGGCGATTGCGTTGTTCGTCAAGAATGTCGACGCGACGCTCAATGCACTGCTCGATGGTCAGATCGGCATGCTTGAAGTAGTAGCGCAGCACGGCTTCGATCAGCGCTGCAGAGTGCGCCCGTAAACTGAGCAGGCCGAGGTACGGCAACAGGCGTTTCCAGTTCAGCTCGCGGGCCTTGCGGATATCTTCGCCACCCAGCCCGATCAGGGCGAACAGTTGCTCGGAAAACGGGTCCAGGGCACCACTCTTGAAGCCCGCGTGATAGCGATACTTGCGCCAGATCGGCAACATCAGCCTCTGCAAGCGATGGTGAAACAGGTCGAGGAAAGTACGGGTCGTGTGGCCGTCCTCGCCCAAGGCCTGCTCACCGTAAAACGCTGGCAACGGCGAACCTGAACCCGTCAGGCCCAGCAAGTTGAAACGCAACCGGGCACGCATCTGCCCGTTCTCTTCAAAGAATTCCACACGGTCAACGTCGCTGCCGGGGAAACCCAGGCTCGGGTTGGCCTGGAACTCCAACTGGTCGTACAGATCGTCTTCGCTCAGAAGCGGATGCGCTTCACGCAGCCGATCTACGACCAACTGGACGGCCTGAAACAGCGAGTATTCGCGTATTACCCTGCTCAGCCCACTTAAAGCAGGGGCTGCAGGCCCATGCGGGGTGTCCATTGATACACCTCTCCCTGTGTGCTGATTACCCGCAACTCGTGGTACGAATTGAGGCTGGCGTAGAGTGCGAAAAACTCGTTGAGGACCGACGCGAACACAAACAAGTCACCCTCGCCGATGTACCCCTGTGGATCGATGGTCAACTCGGTGCGTAGCCCGCGTACCGGCAATCCCCGGTGCAATCTGTCGACATGCTGGTGCTTGATCGATTTCAGCCCCCCGAGCAGTCGCTTGCTGACCTTTTCCGCGTGCTGGTCGTAGTAGCGCGGCAGGTCATACGTCTCGAGAATCACCTTCAAGGCGTTGACGTCGGCCAGAGACAGGTAGTTGAGCGACATATTGCTGATCAACTTCCAGAGGAAGTCACGATTGAGCGGCGGAGCAAAACTTGAAGTGACCGCCGTGATGTTGCGAAAACTCAAGAGTTCCGGCGTCTGCGGACAGGGCTGATTGATGTCCCCCAGCTTCAATTTGCGCGGCAGGTTCTGGTTGGTGCACATCAGTTCGATCGACAGCGTTTCCTGCATTTCGGTATGACGAATACCGAAACTCAAGTAGGTGTCGAGGCCATCGTGCAACAGGGATGGGCGCTGGCGAACGCTGTAGTGCGGACGACTGACGGGCACATCGAAACTTGGATCGTGCTCGAAGGATTCGAACGGCACATATTTCCGATAATTCTTTCCACCGGGGTCCCACCCGACGACCGTTTCCACCGAGAACACACCGCAACTTTCCTGGCCGTATTGAGCCGGCAACAGCAAGTGCTCATCCTGCTTTCCGTCGAGACGGATCGGCAGCGCATCGTGCTCGAACAGATTGACGACCGGTGTGCAGTAGAGCTTTACATTGTCCAGGGTTGGACGCAGTCGCTGTATGCCGCTCTTTTGAATATCGAAGCGCAACTCCAGGCCTCGCACTTGCCTGAGGGTGTCTTCGGGCAAGGCATTGATGAGATCGAGACCGTTGATATCGACGAACAGGAACTTGTCCTGGAAAGCAAAATACTCTTGCAGGTAGCGATAGCCACGGAAGGTGTTCAGCGGATACGGTGTCAGCGCTTCTGCTTCGTCGAAGCCCACCGGTTGAACGGGATCGCCGGGCAACTTGAACCCCAGCGGAATACCGCTCGCGCCCTCAATCGGCTTGCCAGCGGCGTCCAGCGGGATCAGTTCGATGCCATTCAAATGACGCAAAAGACTCAAGTAGAGCATTTGGCTGACGTAGCGCTCGCCGGCAAAGTGCAGACGCAAACGACTCAACTCCAGCTCACCAAGATGACCGTCGGCGCTCATCTCCAGCCGCAGGCTCAGTAACGCTCCATCACCCTTGACCGAATAATTCAGTGCGACCAGATCCAGCGCTGACACTTCGGTTGCGTAGCAAGTGCGGAAACGGCAGCACACACCTTCGATTGGCACACTCTCCACCGGCGTGTCGCGTTCCACCGTCAATGCCGGTCCCGAATGCGGCAACGGCGCAAACTGCAGCATGCTGAACGCTGGCAATGGGCGCATGTAGTTGGGCCACAACAATTGCATCAACGAATGGCTCAGCTCCGGCAGTTCGTCGTCAAGCTTCTGCCGCAAACGTCCGGTCAGAAACGCGAAGCCTTCAAGCAACCGCTCCACATCCGGATCCCGTCCAGGCTGCCCCAGGAAAGGTGCCAAGGCCGGACTACGCTCGGCGAAACGCCGACCCAACTGGCGAAGTGCAGTCAGCTCGCTTTGGTAGTAGTGGTTAAACGACATGGAAAATTCCGTCTGTCATTGGTTGACCTTGACCTGCCCGCTGCCATCCAGGCACGCGGAAAAACTGGCCTGACGTTTGAATCCATCAATCTCCAGCAAGCCCTCAATGCTGAAGGACAGGCGCAGAAGATCGTCACTACGCGGCCCAGGTGAAACGCGAACCCTGCTCAGACGAGGCTCGTAGGCCTCGATGATGTGTTCGATGGCCTGGCGCGCTTGACTCAGCGAATCGTGCAGGCTCAGGCGCATGTCATTGAGATCAGGTAATCCGTAGTCGGGCAGTGTCTGCACACTGCCCGCACGGGTGCTGAGCATCATGGCCAGATGAGCAGCCACAGACGCCATGGCAGAGTTTTCGCGACTCCAGCCGATACGTTTATCCGTATCGCCACCCAGGCGTTCAAAGAGGCTGCCGTATTCAGTCATGAGTCAGCTCTGCCTACTCTTTGTCCAGCTTGCCGACCAGCGACAGGGTGAAATCGGCGCCCATGTATTTGAAGTGCGGGCGCACGTTCAGGTTGACGCGATACCAGCCAGGTTCGCCGTCGACATCGCTGACAATGATCTGCGCCGCGCGCAGCGGCCGACGACCACGGACTTCGGCACTCGGGTTTTCCTGATCGGCCACGTACTGGCGAATCCACTTGTTGAGCTCAAGCTCAAGGTCGGTCCGCTCTTTCCATGACCCCAGTTGCTCGCGCTGCAGCACTTTCAAATAGTGGGCCAGCCGATTGACGATCATCATGTACGGCAGTTGGGTGCCGAGCTTGTAATTGAGCTCTGCAACCTTGCCTTCGGCACTGATGCCGAACTGTTTGGGCTTCTGTACGGAACTGGCGGAAAAGAACGCCGCGTTGTCGCTACCCTTGCGCATCGTCAGGGCGATAAAGCCTTCCTCCGCCAACTCAAACTCACGGCGATCAGACACCAGCACTTCGGTTGGAATCTTGGTTTCGATTTCGCCCATGCTTTCGAAATGGTGCAACGGAAGGTCTTCTACCGCGCCGCCGCTTTGCGGGCCAATGATGTTCGGGCACCAGCGAAATTTGGCAAAACTGTCGGTCAGCCGGGTGCCAAATGCGTAGGCCGTATTGCCCCACAAATAATGCTCATGGCTGTTCGCGACGGTTTCCTTGTACACAAATGACTTCACCGGATTTTCTTCCGGGTCATAGGGATTACGCAGCAGGAAACGCGGCACGGTCAGGCCAAAGTAGCGGGCGTCTTCCGACTGGCGGAAGCTCTGCCATTTGGCGAATTGCGGGCCTTCGAAGTGATCTTTCAGGTCTTTGAGGTCCGGCAGGCCGTTGAAGCTCTCCAGACCAAAAAATTTCGGGCCGGCCGCTGCAATAAACGGGGCATGGGACATGCAGGCAACGCTGGATACGTACTGCATCAGCTTCACGTCCGGCGAACTCGGGGACATGAAGTAGTTGGCAATCATCGCACCGACCGGCTGACCACCAAACTGGCCGTACTCAGCGGTGTAGATATGCTTGTACAAGCCGGCCTGCATCACTTCCGGCGAGTCTTCAAAGTCGTCCAGCAAGTCTGCCTTGGAGACGTTAAGGATTTCGATCTTGATGTTTTCGCGGAAATTGGTGCGGTCCACCAGTAACTGCAAACCACGCCACGAGGCTTCCAGTGACTGGAAATCAGGGTGGTGGAGGATTTCGTCCATCTGACCACTGAGCTTGGCATCGATGTGCGCGATCATGCGGTCAACCATGGCTTTCTTGACCGGCTCACCCGTGTTCTGTGGCTTGAGCAGCTCTTCGATGAACGCCGACACGCCGCGCTTGGCGATATCGTAGGCCTCGTCGTCTGGGGTCAGACGGGTTTGCGCGATGATGCTGTCGAGAATGCTGTATTGGCCGCTCTCGCTCTGTTGTTGTGCTGCATGGGTGCTCATATTGGCTTCCTTGGCTGATGGGAGACTCAGGCTGGCTGGGCCGAGGCGTTCAGGCCCAGCTCACTCAGGACACGATTGCGGGACTCATCGTCGGCAAGCACGCCTTCGATGGCCTTGCGGAATGCAGGCGTATTGCCAAGCGGCCCTTTGAGGGCTACCAGTGCGTTACGCAGCTCCATCAGTTTTTTCAGTTCAGGCACTTGCTCGACCAGGCTGGCCGGGTTGAAGTCTTTCATCGAGTCGATGCACAACTTCACTGCCAGTTCTTCAGCACCGCTGGCCTCTTGAAGCCGGTTCGGCACGCTCAAGGTCAGCTGCAGTTCTTGCTTGGCCAGCACTTCGTCAAAGGTCAGCTTATCGATGCTGATTGGCTTGCGATCTTCAACTTTGCGTTCGTCCATGCGGTGGGTGTAGTCACCGATTGCCAGCAGTTTCAACGGCAGCTCAATCTCTTCCTGGGCCCCACCGGTGGCAGGCTTGAAAGTGACGTTGATGCGTTCCTTGGGGGCTACCGAGCCTTCTTTGGCCATGGCTTTTCTCCTTGCGGTTACGGCCTTTAGGCCTGGTCGAGTACAACTTCGAGGTCGAGGTGGCACAACCTGCGATAAATTTCTTCCTTGCGTTCACGTACCGCGTGGTTCTGCGGCAGCAACTCGCAGCAGCTATGCAGCAATTGCAGCACTTGCAACGCGAGGTCCGGCTCCCAGGTGTGCAGACCTGCGTCATGTAATGTCTGGTCGAGGGTTTCGAGCTGGGTCTTGGCCAGTTCGAATTTCCTGGCCATGAAACACAACCGCGCCAAGGCGAACTGCCAGAAAAAACGCGCGCGTGCACCATGGGCGCTTTGCAGACCCTGCTTGAGAATTTGCACGGCAGCCTTGAGGCCGTCCTTGCGCAAGATCGGCTGGACGTCCTCCAGCGCTCGCTCCCACAGCGGCTGGGCCTCAAGGGTTTCCATCGGGCGGGGTGCGCTGGGGCTTTGCAGATGCGGCATGACGTGAACATCTATCCATGCGCGGGTGACCGGGTCGGCGAAAGGCGCGCCATCGTGGAAACGCAGTTCGGTAACGCCGGGCAGGCGCTGAATCAACAATGCGAAATGGATTGCCACCTCACGCATGGCCATTTCCGCATTCAGGCCCTCAAGGCACTCCCAGATCATGCGCTGACCATCGAACCAGAATGGCGCCTTGGCCAGACTGGCTTCGAGCTCAACGACCAGGTCGGCGTACTGAGCCTGATCGAAACGCTCCCGACAGCGTTTGAGTTTGTCCGCGGGCAGCCCGCGTAATGCTGTGATCTGCTCGGCGTTACGCTCGGGCAAGGTATCGACAGATAGCCAGAGCAACGTGCGATTCAAGCGCAGGGCGCGCAGATCGGTGGCCTTTTGCTTTAGCCACCACGCACACAAGGGCCGCGCACTGTCCTGCTGGGCACGCAACGCTTTATGGGCATCTTTTTCGTTGTCGATGGGCGCACTCGGGTTGAACAACTGCGTGGCAACTTGTTTGACTTGAGCCACCGCCGACTCCACCAAAGTGGGTGTCGGCTGATGTTCAGTCGTGCGTTGCACCATGTTTTTCAAGCGCCGGGAAATCGGCAATAACAAAGGCGCATCGTCACCCAGTCGCTCGCTGCAAATGACTTCAAGACCGTCCAGATGCTCCGTCAAACAACGGAACAATGGCAGTTGCTCCTTGATCGCAACGTTTTCGTTCAGCACTTGCTCCAGACGCTGCACCAACCAGCTGAACGCGGCGGCGCGGGTACGGGGTTTGCTCGGGTAAACATCAGTCCAGTGGCTGTCGCACAGGTGATGCAGCAATCCGAGGCCGGCCAACAACCCCTGGAACGATTCGCACTGATACAAGGCCCATGTCAGCCAAGCGCCAACCCGTAGATCCTTCGACTGCGTACGCAGAAGGCTTTCGCAGTTTTCGCGAACTTTCTGCCAGTCGATCTGACTGCTTTCATGCATGGATTGGGCTTTGCCCAGCTCGCGTTCCAGCGCTTCATATTCATTCGAAAAACGAACGTCCTCGCCCGCGAAACTCCCTTTGGAAACAGAGACTTTAGCGAGTTCAAGGTAATGAGCGGAAAGCTTGCTTGAGTAAGACATCCATAGCCTTTTTTGTCATTCGTCAATTGAAGTTTCAATGACGTCAACCCCCATATCCGAGGTGGCGCAGAGCATGACAAAAATAAGAAATGAAAAATGTAGGACGCTTCTGAAAATGCAAGCAGATGAAACGAGCAAGTTAGAGCTCTGTAGTATTAGTTGCACTTATCAGTAAGAAAAATTACCGGAATGCAATTTCATCGGCCGTCTTATTGACGTGCCTTACAAGCAATTAACTATCGAAATCACAGCGTTTGAAATCCACGCAACACACTTGAGGCCCGTCTTATTGGCGTCCAAGGCAACATTCTGAAATACAGGAAGCTCCTGACCAAAACAAAAGAACTTTCTTACATAAATCCTTCCAGGGCCTTGTTAGCGTGCTTCGGCAATCGGCGCAGATTCAAACCCGACATGACTTGCCGGGTGACGTTGTCACTTCCAGCTCAAGGACGAGCTAATGAAAAGCAAAAGGATAAGCGTATGTTCGCCCCGGCCAATGCAGCCTATTTCACACTCGCGATCCCATCAGTTCAAAACGATTTCAAAGTGCTGGCCTTTGAAGGCAGTGAAACCATCAGTTCTCTTTACTCAATTAAAGTGGATCTGGTCAGCGAGTACACCGATGTTGATCTGGAGAGCCTGCTTGGCCAGCCAGCCTTTCTCCAGTTCGGCCTTAACGGCGAAGGTCTGCATATTCAGTTGGAAAATGTGTGCGCTTATGAAGTTGGAAAGCGCCTGAGCCGATACAGCGTGAACCTGGTGCCCGCGCTCCACTACTTGCAGTTCAGCCGCGATCACCGGATTTTTCAGGACCTGACGGTGCCGCAAATCATCGCTCAGGTACTCAAGCGGCATTGCATCCAGGCAGACGCTTATACCTTCCACGTAAGAACCGGCGCCAAGCGCGATTACTGCACCCAGTACGACGAAAATGATTTTGAGTTCGTCCAGCGCCTGTGCGCCGAGGACGGTATCGCGTGGCATCACCAGCATTCCCGTGAAGGGCATCTGTTGGTGTTCACTGACGACCAGACCTTCTTCCCTAAAGTGGGTGAAACCCCTTATCGAGAAGACGCCGACATGGCGGCGGAGCATCCGGTCGTCAGCCAGTTCTCCAAGCGTTTCAGCACTCGCACCAGCAGTACCACGCACCGACATTACGACCTGAAACGTCCGAGCCGACAGCTGGAAAGTCGCTTTACCGTCGGGCTCAGCGCAGCGCTGGAAGACTATGGTTTTCCGCTGTTCAGCGAGAGCGAAAAGCACGGCAACCAACTCGCCCGGCAGGCGTTGGAGCGGCACCGTACCGACTACCAATTGGTCGAAGGCAAAAGCGACCAACCGACGCTGCGCAGCGGCCACTTCTTCAGCCTGACGCAACACCGACGTAAAACCTACAACGACCTCTGGCTCTTGCTCAGCGTTACCCACTGCGGCAAACAGCCCCAGGTTCTGGAGGAGTCAATCCCCGGCGCTATCGAATCCGAGGGCGGTTTTCCCCAGGGTTATCGCAACAGCTTCAGGGCGATTCCCTGGGACGTATTTTTTCGGCCGCCACGGCATGAGCAAAGAACGCCATTGGTCTGCCAGACCGCCCGCGTCACCGGCCCGGCCAGCGAAGAGATCTATTGCGATGAATATGGTCGCGTCAAAGTCGAGTTCCACTGGGACCGGGCCGAACGCAACAACGAACACAGCAGTTGCTGGCTACGGGTTTCCACCGGCTGGGCGGGCCAAGGTTACGGCGCAATGGTCATCCCGCGTATCGGCATGGAGGTTGTCGTCACCTATCTGGAAGGCAATCCGGACTCTCCAATGATCACCGGTTACGTGATGAACAAGCTCACACCGGCGCCCTACCCTTTGCCCGAACACAAAACCAAAACCGTACTGCGCAGCCACAGTTCACCGCACAACGGCGGATACAACGAATTGTCGCTCGAAGACCGCGCCGGGCTAGAGTTGATCTACCTGCGAGCCCAGCGGGATATGGAGCAGAAAATCGGGCACGACAGCCGTCTGGAAGTGGGCAACGATCGCCAGGAAACCATCAAGGGCAATAGCCTCACGGTATTGGAGGCCGAAGAACATCGCACCGTCACGGCGGACCGCAAAGTCCGACTCAAGGCCAGCGATTATCTGCAGGTTGCCGGAAGCAGCCACAACCGGATAGGCGAAGCGCTGCTGGTCGAGGCTGGCAAGCAGCTGCATATCAAAGCGGGTACACACCTTGTGCTGGAGGGGGGCGAGAGCATCAGCTTGAAGGTCGGCGGCCAGCATATTGTGATCAACGCTGACGGGATATTCAGCAGTAGCGAGATCGAGTTGGGCGGATCACCCGTGGCGGGGATGGCCGCACATGCGCTACTGCCAGGGGCGTTGGCTGGGCTGCTGGCATCCGCCGCGCCCGCGCCAAAGGAAGGGGACGAATCGGGGGAGCTGGAGGAAGAGGAGGAAGAAGTCGAGATGCAGGGGATTACGCTGCGGATCGGCGTTTTCTTTGATGGCACGGGGAACAACAAAGCCAACAGCGAAACTGTAGCGGCGTGTTATGCGCCGGATGCCAATCTGGCTGAAGCGGCTGAGGAAATTCAGAGGCATTGCGCGGCTTATGGGTACGACGGTGATGGGAGTTCGCCGGACAATAGTTATGGGAATGATGTGAGCAATATTGTGAGGCTTTACGATCTTTACGCTGATCACTCACATAAGCCTATGCCTGAAACCGAGAAAAAAGCCTCTTTACGCGTCTACATCGAAGGCGTTGGTACTATCAGCAATGATGAGGATTCATTGCCTTCACAGCTGACAGGGCTGGGAAAAACAGGTGTAGCGGCGCGTGTTAAACAGAGCCCGGCAGCAATACTGAAGCAAATACGGCTGTTCCGAGAGGAAAACCCTGAAGTAATCATCGAAAAAATAGAGTTCGATATTTTCGGTTTCAGCCGGGGTGCGGCAGCAGCACGACACTTTGCCAATGAGGTGCTCAAGGGCCGTCACGGCGTTTTGGCTAAAGCTTTGCCAGCCGGCTCTTCAGTCCTGTCACGCGGTTTTTACTGGCGCCTCAAATCCGAAGTCAGCATTAACTTTATTGGATTATTCGATACTGTTGCATCGATAGCCAACCCCGTCCTGCTCGATTTCACCGGGGCCAACAGCAGAAACACTGGCATCAATCTCAAACTGCCCGACGGATGTGCCAATAAGGTAGTGCACCTGGTTGCCCGTGACGAAATCCGTGAAAACTTCGCACTCAACAGCCTGGGCAGCCACGATCTACTCTTGCCCGGCGCGCACTCAGACCTGGGCGGCGGCTACTTGCCGCGAGCTAAGGAAAAGCTCCTGCTGGGCAGACCCGTCACAAGCCAAGTCAGGCCCAACCTGGAAGCGACCCGAACTACGGCCTTTCTTACCGCCGAAAAGGAAGTGCTCGCGTTGTACCGCAGAGGCGTGATCGGATTCGATGGTGACGGCAAAGAATTGAGAGTGACGCTCTGGGAAAGACCCGTCTCCCAATCGCTCGACAAGGGTAAGTCCGACTCCGAGCCACAGAAAAAGGTTTTTGCGGCGGCTGCCATTGAGCGGCTCGTACACGGCGAACTCTCGTTGGTGTATTTGCGCATCATGCGAGAGCTGGCGGTCAGACATGATGTTCCGTTTGAAGTCATTGATGACAACGACCCAAAACTGTCCTTGCCTGATGAATTGGAGTCCATCTACAAAAAACTCCTGAAATACGCATTGGGCGAATCATCCGTCGATGGGCTGACGAGTGAAGAGACAGTGTTGCTACGTAGGCGCTATATCCACCTATCCGCTCACTGGAACGCAGTAAAAGACCTGAACAGTAGTGACATGAGCGTCGTTTTCATCAATCGGCCTGCCGAAAAAAACCAACGGGTGGTGCATCCCAATGAGTAACGTCGCCTGCCTTATCAAAAAAAGTGCAGGGCTGTTTTTTGGGATGGTGTTCCTCACCAGCGCACAAAGCTTCGCGCAATCAAGCTACGACGAAACCTGGTCATTGGGCTTCGGAGCTCCGGACTACATGGAAGTGTGGATTGAAACGGCGGACGTTGTGGATATCAGGGAGCGCGTCTTTCGTCGAGCCGGCTCCGGGATCGCATCGGTGTTCACGCCCAGCGACAACAAGGGGCAGCCCGCAGGTTGGCCAATAAGTCCCGGTAGAGGTGCCGGCCGCGACGTCACTGGTGCCGATTTACCGAGGTTGATCTACGTCCGCTGGCAATCGCTGGCCGAACCGCAAACCTATGAGGCCTACATCGTCATCCCCGCGTCAGCACGGGAAGTCATGCGTAAACCGGAAAGGGCCTTTTGCAAAGCTGACGGCAAGTGGATCACCGATTACCGCCATGATATCGGTATTGGTCTAGCGCCTGGGGGCATCGCCAAAGTCTGGCTCGGCGGTCCCTGTCTGAAGTCGGTTGAAATTACGCGGGTAGTAGGATCGATCAATCCGATTGGCCCCTATGAAGGTAAATCCAGTGGCAAGCATCGTTCGTTGTCCGAAGTCTCAAAGGCCTACATAGAAAAATTCGGCATCCCATTTGGAAGCTGGTAAGGAGAGTCAGTACATGGAGTTAAAAACGTTGTTTTTCGCAACCGCTATGGGGTTGCCAACCTCTTACGCCGCCGCAGAGTCCGACCCACTGGACGGGCATTATTACTTGCACGGCGCAATGGAAATGGGAGCGGAGTTGCTGCTGCGCAAGGACGGTGCTTTTGCCGGCGGGATCGCTTATGGAAGCGCCGGCGGTAATGCCAAAGGGACTTGGCATGCCGAGACGAACACCGTAACGCTTACGACTGACCCCGCCTCTCGGCCTCCAAAGGAAATGCAATTTTCTCCTCGTGGCCATCGCAATATTGAAGATTTCGAAGCAGATTTACCGCACGACAAATTCTTTGAGCCCGTACGAGACAACTATGTCGTGCAAATGACGTACAGCCGTCCGCCCATGAGCTCGGACTTTAAACCTGTTTATGCGTATTTTGAGTTCACTCATGGCCCCTCAAGCCAGGTGCTCTTGAGTTCGGCAACGCCGGGAAAGTTTTGGCTACCCTACGATCCGCAGAGAGCTCTAAAAAAAATTGGTTTCGGGACCAGCGAGCATTCAGGGCCAACGTCGTGGTATGACGTTTTACCCACCACTCGTTCGTTAATCATTGGGTGGAGTAAACCGAAGAACCAGCCCATATCATTTGAAATATCTGAGGAAATGAACCTTTTCGCAGCGCAGAGATTCCTGCGAAACAACCCTGACGCAACAGAACGCCTGAAAAACAACTACCCGCTGTGGTTGTCCTACGATGTCATCCCGCCCAACATCAAGCCGATCGATTTGTACTGGCAGTTTAAGGATGGTTCTACACAACAAACCGTGTGGGCCGACTCCAGCCAAACCCTGTTGACCCTTCCCTTCGACACTACTCGAACCTTACAAAATATCGGCATGCGCCCGCAGGGCTCTACCACAGCCATACAGTGGTTTGCCGTCGTGCCTTCGGATCGGTGGCTATATTTTGGCTGGGACCTAGTGGCCAACGAAAATGAAAACAATCTGGGCGTCTTGTTCGACGACCTTCAATTGGCGATTGAACCCAATTGCCTGGCGGCGGATTTTGGCTCTGGCAAGGCGTGCTTTCGTCGCCGTTAACAATCCGTACGCTTCGCTGTCGGCACGCACAGGACTAATGCCAGTTAGTTAAGGAAATTTGTAGGAGCGAGCTTGCTCGCGATGGACCTGAGGGCAACGTGTTTATCCAGCAAACACGCGTGATCGTTTACGTCCATCGCGAGCAAGCTCGCTCCTACGGGGGTAGCGTTCACTTAGGTGATCAGCATTGCTGTTGGCACCCGTTTTTTTGTCGATTAAACGCCGCCCGACAGTGCTTGTTTAAATGCCCCAAGAGTTACTTCATGAAAGCTACAAAACCTTGTGCCATTGCCTACGGTTACGCCAGAATCCGCCGGCTTGTGCGCTTTGGACGAGGCCTCTATCGTCTTCCTACCGCTGCCCATCAGTGGTCGGGTTTAGTCGCCCGTCGATGCCAAGACGCACAATGTCTCTATCAATCAGGCCTCCATGCCTGCACTTGATGGTGGCTGTGCGCAGGGCGCTTCGGCGCGCCGATTTCTTGGCTCATCGGTCGACTAACCTGTGCACAGCCGCCACCCTTACGTTTAGTCGCGAACGGGATGTGGCCTCACTCATATGAGGATAGAGCCAATGTTCAAAGTAACGCCAAATCCCCCGGAAACAGATCCAGCATCACCCTACGAATCTCTCGATTCGACGAAGCTCAACGAAGCCGCCGAGCGCGCCCTCGACCATCACTTCCCGCCAGCCGAAAAGAAACCACCAAAACGCAAAGGCCAACTCTTCAGCGTCTGCCCAAACATCAACACTGAAGCACTCCTGGCCAACGCCTCGGAAGACCTGCTGTCCATCAGCGCCATCGCTGCCGACCTCGCCGACGATGTGGACGGCTCACGCCGCTCCGTAGCCTGGGCGATCAGTCGCATGGCCGACGGGGTGCATTTGTTGGTGGAGCAAGCGCTGGATCATCTGGATGAGCCTGAAATGGCGGTGGTCATTGCCAAGCAACAAAGCCGCGTCGGCTAAAGCTGGAGCCGGCTTGCTGACGATAGCGCTCTCGATGACGCCATCGCCGGCAAGCCGTGCTCCTACAGGGGCGGTATTTCAGGCACAAAAAAATGGGCACCCAACCTGGTTGGTGTGCCCATTTTTTAACTCCGCTTCCCCGCTAGGCAGGATGTGAAGACGGATTAAGGATTGACGCTGTCTTTCAACGATTTGCCTGGCTTGAAGGCGACGGTGTTGCTCGCCTTGATTTTGACGGGCTCACCGGTTTGCGGGTTTTTGCCGGTGCGGGCACCGCGATGGCGTTGCAGGAAGGTGCCGAAACCCACCAGCGTCACGCTGTCTTTGCGGTGCAGGGCGCCGGTGATTTCTTCGAGTACGGCGTTGAGTACGCGGTTGGCCTGCTCTTTGGTGAGGTCTGCTTTCTCAGCAATGGCTGCGGCGAGGTCTGGTTTACGCATGTTAGTGAAGCCCCTTTGACGGTTTGTTGTTGTTATGTCCGTGCTGCTCTCTGCGGAGCAGCGCCAAAAGCGCCGCAGGTGCTCTACTCTGCGGCAGACGGGAGTGAGGATGGCACGCAGCGAAGAGCCGCGCCAGTCTCGGCGCGGCCTTTGTCAGGGCAAAATGGGGGTGATTCCGACAGAACGACCGGTATTTACGCCAGCAGCGCCGGAAGCTCTTTGTTCAGGGCCAGTTTTTCCATCACGGCCGTGCCTGTCAGGGCATAACCGAGCAATTTGCCTGAGGCATCGCGGCATAAAACCTTGATGTCGCCGCCCTGCCCTTCAACTGTCCATACGCCTTCCGAACCCCGTGGTGGCGGGGACACCACCAATGGGCACACCGGGGTTTTGACGGTGATGGGCATCGGGCCGTAGGTGACAGCCGTCGGGTTGCCGGCAAGGGTTTGGGCCAGTGCTCTCGCACAGCTCATCAGGGGCATCACGTACAACAGATTCAGCCCATCGACCTCGGCACAGTCGCCCAAGGCGTAGATGTTGGCGTGGGAGGTTTGCAGGTGACGGTTGACCACCACGCCGCGATTGACTTGCACGCCAGCTGCGGCGGCGAGGTCGATGCGTGGGCGTAGGCCAATGGCGGAGACCACCACGTCGCACGGGACGACCTGGCCATCGGACAAGTGCGCTTCCAGGCCATCAGCCACGCGTTGCAGGCGATTGAGCACCGGCCCGAGGTGGAAGCGTGCGCCGAGGCTTTCCAGGCCAGCCTGCACAGCAGCGGCGGCTGCCGGGTGCAGCAAGGTCGGCATGACTTGTTCACACGGCGCGACCAGTTGCACCTCAAAGCCGCCCGACGTTAGGTCGTTGGCGAACTCACAACCAATCAGGCCGGCACCGAGCAGCAACACCCGACGCTTGCCGGCCGCTGCCGCACGAAACCGCGCGTAGTCTTCCAGGTCGTTGATCGGGAATACGCAATCGGCCGCGTCGCCTTCGATGGGCACGCGTACGGTTTCGGCGCCCCAGGCCAGGATCAGGTCGCGGTAGGTCACGGCTTCTTCGCCAATCCACAGGCGCTTGTGGCCCGGATCGATGCCGCTGATGCGCGTGTGGGTGCGCACTTCGGCCTTCAGTTGCTCGGCCATGGCGCCGGGTTCGGCCATGCTCAGGCCGTCGGCGTCCTTGTTTTTGCCGAAACCGGTGGAGAGCATCGGCTTGGAGTAGGAACGCCCGTCATCGGCGGTAATCAGCAGCAGCGGGGTTTCGCTATCGAGTTTGCGAAACTCGCGAGCCAGGTTGTAGCCAGCCAGGCCGGTACCCACGATGACGACAGGTGCGTTCATTCCTTACTCCTCTTAAATGTCTTAGTTGATTTCGATCATTTCGAAATCCATTTTGCCGACGCCGCAATCCGGGCACAGCCAGTCTTCCGGCACGTCTTGCCACAGGGTGCCCGGTGCAATGCCATCATCCGGCCAGCCGTCGGCTTCGTTGTAGATCAGGCCGCAGACCACACATTGCCACTTTTTCATTCAGGTACTTCCTCAGGGTTCAGGCTTTTACTGGCGCAAACAGTCGATGGGATAACGCGCTGCCGTTCGGCTCAGGCCGTTTTGTACTGATGGGGCCGGGCAGATGCAAGCCTGTTCGGCGCAACGGCCGGCCATATCACTCAAAATTATGAGCCGACATGGTAAGCTCGCCGCCTCCTTTGCTGCCAATAATGACTCATTGTGCAACACACAAACTCCCCTTGCCCGGCCCCGTTCTGGCTCCCCCAAAGCCAACTGACGCCCCGCCCCGACACGTCTACCCTCGACTGGTTGTTCGATGAAGGCTCGCTGACGCGACGCCTGACCCGTTTGTCGAATGACGGTTTCAGTGTTACGCCGTTGTTCGAAGGCTGGCAGATCCTGCGCGCCGACGAATGCGCTGCACTGGACCTGGCCGAAGGCAGCGAAGGCTGGGTGCGCGAGGTGTATTTGCGCGGTCACGGCCAGGCGTGGGTGTTTGCTCGCAGCGTTGCCTCACGCAGTGCCTTGCAGGGCGACGGCTTGCACATGGATGAATTGGGCAGCCGCTCGCTGGGCGAATTGCTGTTTTGCGACCATGCGTTCCAGCGCCGGGCCATCGAGGTTTGTCACTACCCTGAGCAATGGCTGCCCGCCGAGGTACGCGCACCTGAACTGTGGGGTCGTCGCTCGCGCTTCGACCGTGGCAGATTGAGCGTGCTGGTGGCCGAAATTTTCCTGCCGACCCTGTGGAGCGCCGCACGCGCCCATCCGGAGAATTGCTGATGTATCAGAGCCTGCTCAAGTCCCTGAACCGCTTGAATCCACGGGCCTGGGACTTCATTCAGCTGACGCGCATGGACAAGCCGATCGGCATTTATCTGCTGCTGTGGCCGACGCTGTGGGCACTGTGGATCGCCGGCAAAGGCTCGCCGTCCCTGGCCAATATCGTGATTTTCGTGTTGGGGGTGGTGCTGACCCGTGCGGGCGGCTGCGTCATCAATGACTGGGCGGACCGCAAGGTCGACGGCCATGTGAAACGCACCGAACAGCGGCCACTGGTCAGCGGCAAGATCAGTTCCAAAGAAGCCTTGGTGTTTTTTGCGCTGCTGATGGGCGTGAGTTTTCTGCTGGTGCTGTGCACCAACGCGACCACCATCTGGCTGTCACTCGGTGGCCTGGCGCTGGCGTTCAGTTACCCCTTCATGAAGCGTTACACCTATTACCCGCAAGTGGTGCTGGGCGCGGCGTTTTCCTGGGGGATGCCGATGGCGTTCACCGCCGAAACCGGTGAATTGCCGGCGGCCGCGTGGCTGTTGTACATCGCCAACCTGATGTGGACGGTGGGTTATGACACGTATTACGCGATGACTGATCGCGACGACGATTTGAAGATCGGCGTGAAGTCCACGGCCATTCTGTTTGGCGATGCGGACCGGATAATCATCCTGACCCTGCAAGTGTTGGCGCTGGTTTGTCTGCTGTTGGCCGGGTCGAAATTCGAGCTCGGCGGCTGGTTCCACCTGGGGTTGGCGGCGGCGGCGGGCTGTTTTGCGTGGGAGTTCTGGTACACCCGTGGCAAGGACCGGATGCGCTGTTTCAAGGCGTTTTTGCACAACCACTGGGCCGGGTTGGCGATTTTTGTCGGGATTGTGCTGGATTACGCGTTGCGTTGAAGAATTGAAAAGATCGCAGCCTTCGGCAGCTCCTACATGGGTCGGTGTACCCCTGTAGGAACTGCCGAAGGCTGCGATCTTTTTGCGGTTTAAGGCGTAACAGTTACTTCTGCGATTCGTGGACCACGTGCCATACGTCCTTCATGCCGTCACCCTTCATTTCTCCGGGTTTTTCGTCCTTCATAAAGGTGTACAGCGGTTTACCGTCGTAAGCGTATTGCATCATGCCGTCATCACGCTTGATAACGGTCCACTTGCCTTCAGCCTTGGCACCCGCCGGAGCCATCATCGGTGGCCAGTTTTTGGCGCAGTCACCGTTGCACATTGACTTGCCGCCAGCGTCCTTGTCGAACGTATAAACGGTCATGCCTTTGTGATCGACCATCATGCCGCCCTTCATCATCGCTGGCTCGGCAGCGAAGGCCATCGTCGGCAAAATCAGGGCTGCGGCCACCAACAGGGTTTTGAAGGAGAACGAGTTTTGTGACATGGAAACCTTCCTTTTGTGGTTGTCAGGATTCGGACTTAGAGCTTAGCCCAGGTTCATGACAATCGCCGGTCGACTAAAATACTGTCACACGACTGCAATAATTCCGTTATCTAATGCGGCGCAAGACAGTTAAATGACAAGAGGATTAAGGCATGGTTGGCAGGAGCATTCTGATCGTCGACGACGAAGCGCCCATTCGCGAAATGATCGCCGTTGCGTTGGAAATGGCCGGCTATGACTGCCTGGAGGCGGAGAACTCCCAGCAGGCCCACGCCATTATCGTCGACCGCAAACCGGACCTGATCCTGCTCGACTGGATGCTGCCCGGCACCTCCGGCATCGAGTTGGCCCGCCGCCTCAAGCGCGATGAGCTGACCGGGGATATTCCGATCATCATGCTCACCGCCAAGGGTGAAGAAGACAACAAGATTCAGGGCCTGGAAGTCGGTGCCGATGATTACATCACCAAACCGTTTTCTCCCCGTGAGCTGGTCGCACGCCTCAAAGCCGTGCTGCGCCGCGCCGGGCCTACCGATGGCGAGGCACCGATTGAAGTTGGCGGCCTGCTGCTGGACCCGATCGGCCACCGTGTGACCATCGACGGCAAGCCAGCTGAAATGGGCCCGACCGAATACCGTCTGCTGCAATTTTTCATGACCCACCAGGAACGCGCCTACACTCGCGGCCAGTTGCTGGATCAGGTTTGGGGCGGCAACGTGTATGTCGAGGAGCGCACCGTCGATGTGCACATCCGCCGCCTGCGCAAAGCCCTCGGCGATGCCTACGAAAACCTGGTACAAACCGTGCGCGGAACCGGCTACCGGTTTTCCACAAAGGCCTGAGCCGACCGCCAGACTCGATGACAAGGACGCAAATTCTCCGTGAACCAAAACTGGCATGGCACCCTGATTCGCCACATGCTGCTGCTGGTCACCGCCTGCCTGGTGATCGGTTTGATCACCGGCTACTACGGCTGGAGCCTCGCCGCGGGCCTGGGCCTTTACCTCGCCTGGACCCTCAAGCAACTGCTGCGCCTGCACGAATGGCTGCGCCTGCACAAACCCGATGAAGCACCGCCCGATGGCTATGGCCTGTGGGGCGAAGTGTTCGACAGCATCTACCACCTGCAACGTCGCGATCAGCGCGTGCGCGGGCGCCTGCAAGCGGTGATCGACCGGGTTCAGGAGTCGACCGCCGCGCTGAAAGACGCAGTCGTGATGCTCGACAGCGACGGCAACCTGGAATGGTGGAACCGCGCCGCCGAAACCCTGTTGGGCCTCAAGACTCCGCAGGACAGCGGCCAGCCGGTGACCAACCTGGTGCGCCACCCGCGCTTCAAGGAATACTTCGAGCAGGACAGCTACGCCGAGCCGCTGGAAATTCCTTCGCCGACCAACGACCGGCTGCGCATTCAGCTGTACATCACCCGCTACGGCAACAATGAGCACTTGATGCTGGTGCGCGACGTGACGCGTATCCATCAGCTCGAACAGATGCGCAAAGACTTCATCGCCAACGTTTCGCATGAGCTGCGCACGCCACTGACGGTGATCTGCGGCTATCTGGAAACCCTGCTCGACAACGTCGAAGACGTGAACCCACGCTGGACCCGCGCCCTGCAGCAAATGCAGCAACAAGGCGGGCGCATGCAGACGCTGCTCAACGACTTGCTGCTGCTGGCCAAACTGGAAGCCACCGATTACCCGTCGGACAACCAGCCTGTAGCCATCGACGGCTTGCTGCAATCGATCAAAAGCGACGCCCAGCAGCTCTCCGCCCAGAAAAACCAGCGCATTACTCTGGACGCCGATCCGACGATTCTGCTCAAAGGCAGCGAAGCCGAACTGCGCAGTGCCTTCTCCAATCTGGTGTTCAACGCGGTGAAGTACACGCAGGCCGAAGGCAACATCCGCATTCGCTGGTGGGGTGATGAGCAAGGCGCGCACCTGAGCGTGCAGGATTCCGGGATCGGCATCGACAGCAAACACCTGCCGCGCCTGACCGAACGCTTCTATCGCGTCGACTCCAGCCGCAATTCCAACACGGGCGGCACCGGGCTGGGGCTGGCGATCGTCAAACACGTGTTGCTACGCCACAGAGCGCGGATGGAAATCAGCAGCGTACCGGGCCATGGCAGTACTTTTACCTGCCATTTTGCCCCGGCCCAGGTCAGCCAATCCCGGGTTATCAATACGGCTGAGTGATACCGGCCAGCACGCGCCACTAGGCAATCGCCGAGTCAGCCGCTACATTGGCTGACTTGTGCCTGCACTTCAGGCGCACATTTTCCTTCCCTTTTGAATACACGGAACCCGCAAAACTCCATCATGGACCCTTCCCCTGGTTTGACCCTCGCCACAATATTCGCCGACTTCGGCATGATTCTTTTTGCTCTGATCCTGGTTCTGCTCAACGGCTTTTTCGTTGCGGCGGAATTTGCCATGGTCAAGCTGCGCTCGACACGGGTCGAAGCCATCGCGGACAAAAACGGCTGGCGCGGGCACATCCTGCGCACCGTACACAGTCAGCTCGATGCTTACCTGTCGGCGTGCCAATTGGGTATCACCCTCGCCTCCCTGGGCCTCGGCTGGGTCGGCGAACCGGCGTTCGCGCACATTCTGGAACCAATGCTCGAAGCCGTCGGCGTGCAGTCGGCCGAGGTGATCAAAGGTGTGTCGTTCTTCGCCGCGTTCTTTGTCATCTCGTACCTGCACATCGTGGTCGGCGAACTGGCACCCAAATCCTGGGCCATCCGCAAACCCGAGCTGCTGTCGCTGTGGACCGCCGTGCCGCTGTACCTGTTCTACTGGGCCATGTACCCGGCCATTTACCTGCTCAATGCCAGCGCCAACACCATCCTGCGCATCGCCGGTCAGGGTGAACCCGGCCCGCATCACGAGCACCATTACAGCCGCGAAGAACTGAAGCTGATCCTGCACTCCAGCCGTGGCCAGGACCCAAGCGACCAAGGCATGCGCGTATTGGCCTCGGCCGTGGAAATGGGCGAACTGGAAGTGGTCGACTGGGCCAACTCCCGTGAAGACCTGGTGACGCTGGAGTTCAACGCACCGCTCAAGGAAATCCTGGCGATGTTCCGTCGCCACAAGTTCAGCCGTTATCCGGTGTACGACAGCGATCGCCAAGAGTTCGTCGGTCTGCTGCACATCAAGGATCTGCTGCTGGAACTGGCGGCCCTGGACCACATTCCGGAGTCGTTCAACCTGGCTGAACTGACCCGCCCGCTGGAGCGCGTGTCGCGGCACATGCCGCTGTCGCAGTTGCTGGAGCAGTTCCGCAAGGGTGGCTCGCACTTCGCCGTGGTCGAAGAGGCCGACGGCAACATCATCGGCTACCTGACCATGGAAGACGTGCTGGAAGTGCTGGTTGGCGACATCCAGGACGAACACCGCAAGGCCGAACGCGGCATCCTCGCGTACCAGCCGGGCAAACTGCTGGTACGGGGCGATACGCCGCTGTTCAAGGTCGAACGGCTGCTGGGGATCGATCTGGACCACGTCGAAGCCGAAACCCTTGCCGGGCTGGTCTACGAAAGCCTCAAGCGCGTGCCGGAAGAAGAAGAAGTGCTGGAAGTCGAAGGCCTGCGCATCATCATCAAGAAGATGAAAGGGCCGAAGATTATTCTGGCCAAGGTGTTGATGCTCGATTGATTGCAATGCGGTAAACCGCATTGATCCCAAAAGATCGCAGCCTTCGGCAGCTCCTACAGGGTTATGTGTACACCTGTAGGAGCTGCCGAAGGCTGCGATCTTTTGCTTTTACTGCTTGCCCAACACAAAGTTGGGTAACGCGCCCACCGGTTGATTGAACTGGTACGGAATCGATACCAACCCCATTCCGGTATTGCGCTGCACCACGAAATGCAGGTGCGGCCCGCTGCTGTTGCCGGTATTGCCCGACAGCGCCAGCGCACTGCCTACCGCCACCCGTTGCCCCTCACGAACGCAAACCGAGCCTTTCTTCAGGTGCAGGTACACGCCCATGGTCCCGTCATCGTGCAGCACCCGCACGAAATTGCCCGAGGCATCGGAACCACGTCCAGCCTGCCCGTTTTCGGTTTTCACTACGACCCCGCCGCGCGCGGCGATGATCGGCGTGCCTTCGGGCATGGCGATGTCGATGGCGTAGCGGTTCTTCGGCCCAAAGTGGCTGTATTGGCCATTGGCGCCCTGACTCACCCGAAACGGCCCGCCACGCCAGGGCAACGGGTATCGATAGGCCATGGTGGCTCCTGCAGGGTCACCCAGGGAGTATGTGAAGTTGGGGAGGTAAGCGAGCGGCTTTCCGGCCTGAGCCGGCGTGAGTTGCGCCAGGCGGATGCTGCTGCGCAGCGGCATGACCCGGCGAATCGGTCGACTCGGCGCGCCGCTGACATTCTTCAGGCCCGTGAAACTCAATTCAATTTCTACCGGTGCATACAGGTCATTGCGCACGTACACGCTGTCCACGCCATCCTTTTTCATGATGACCAGGTACACCTGACGCTCAAGGTGCTCGACCATGCGATCGCGAAAAGTGAACACCTTGGAGCCTTTGGTGGGGCGGTCGCTGTAGGAGACCACGCCATTGGCGTCGGTGGACTTGTAGATCGTCATGGCCAGAGCCGGAGTGGCGGCCATGAACAGACCACAAAGAAACAGCAGGCGCGCGAGCATGGGCAGGATTCTGTTCGAGTAAGGCTTGGAGTGAGCCTAGCAGTCAGAATTGACCTGTGTGGTCTACAGATGTTTCAAAAACAAAGTCAAAAGATCGCAGCCTTCGGCAGCTCCTACAGAGGAAAGCGATCACCTGTAGGAGCTGCCGAAGGCTGCGATCTTTGGAAGCGACACCGCTTACGCGCCCGGAATGAAGTGCTTCTGCGCCGTGCCACGGGCAATCAGGCGCGAGATGTAGTCGAGCTTTTGCGCGTCCTGGTCGACGAAGCGGAAGGTCAGTTGCAGCCAGTCACTGTCAGGCTTCGGCTCGTGGGCGACGATGGCGTGCAGGTACCCATTCAGACGAGCGGTTTCGGCGTTGTCGCCCTGCTCCAGGTCGAGCACGGCGCTGTCGAGCACTTGCGGCAGGGTTTCAGAGCGCTTCACCACCAACAGCGCTTCCTTGAGGCTCAACGCCTTGATCACGCATTGCTGGATACCGTTCGGCAGGCGCAGTTGACCCTGGCCCCGCCCGCCGCCGGCAGTCGCGGCCGCCACCGGTGCCTTGACCGGTGGGCTGTTGAGCAATCCACGGGACGGTGCCGGTGCCGCAGCGGCCGGGGCCGGGGCCGTTGGCGCGACCACGGCAGCCTTGCCGCCGGTCAATGCATTCAGGGAATCGTTGCCGAACGCCGAGCCCGTTTTGGTCGCAGCAGCACTCATCACGGTGTCGAGTTTGCCGACCTTGTGCAGCGCCTGCTTGACCTTGGTGATCAGTTGCTCGTTGGTGAACGGTTTGCTGACGTAGCCGGACACCCCGGCCTGAATCGCCTGGACGACGTTCTCTTTGTCGCCACGGCTGGTCACCATGACGAAAGGCATGGTTTTGAGGTTGTCCTGCTCGCGGCACCAGGTCAGCAGTTCGAGGCCGGACATTTCCGGCATTTCCCAGTCGCACAGCACCAGGTCGAACGCTTCCCGCGCCAGCAACGCTTGAGCTTTTTTGCCGTTGACTGCGTCTTCGATCCGGATGTTCGGGAAATAGTTACGCAGGCACTTCTTAACCAGGTCACGAATGAACGAGGCATCGTCCACGACCAACACACTGACCTTACTCATCCATAACCCCTTTAAAAAATCCCGGCAAGCATACCGCTTTGCTGATGGCACATTGCCAAAAACCTTCAGTCACGCCGGGACTTTTCGTTCGCGGGTGCTGCAATCGACTTCGTAAGCCGCAAACAAAAACGCCCGGCCAAAAGGCCGGGCGCTTTACTTGGGCAATCTTACTTATCGTCAGATTTGCCCGGAACATTAGCGCTTTCGCCGCTGGTTCCCTCAACTTCTTCCTTCATGCGCTTGAGGCCCAGGTGACGCACGTCGGTGCCGCGCACCAGGTAAATCACCAGTTCCGAGATGTTGCGCGCATGGTCGCCGATACGCTCCAGCGAACGCAGCACCCAGATAATGCTCAAGACCCGCGAGATAGAGCGCGGGTCTTCCATCATGTAGGTCGCCAGCTCACGCAGGGCGGTCTTGTACTCGCGGTCAATGATCTTGTCGTACTGCGCCACCGACAACGCCAGGTCGGCGTCGAAACGTGCGAAGGCGTCCAGTGCATCGCGAACCATGTTGCGCACCTGGTCGCCAATGTGGCGAACCTCGACGTAACCGCGCGGCGCTTCGCCTTCTTCGCACAACTGGATGGCGCGGCGGGCGATCTTGGTCGCTTCGTCACCGATGCGCTCCAGGTCGATCACCGATTTGGAAATGCTGATGATCAGACGCAAGTCGGACGCCGCCGGCTGACGACGGGCCAGAATGCGCAGGCACTCTTCGTCGATGTTGCGTTCCATCTGGTTGATCTGGTCGTCGATCTCGCGAACCTGCTGGGCCAGGCCGGAATCGGCCTCGATCAGCGCGGTGACTGCGTCGTTGACCTGCTTTTCCACCAGTCCGCCCATGGCCAGGAGGTGGCTGCGCACTTCCTCCAGCTCGGCGTTGAATTGTGCGGAAATGTGGTGGGTGAGGCCTTCTTTACTAATCATGTTGGCGTCCTTGGAGCGTCCGGTAAGGTGCGGTGGACCGCAGCGTCAGTTCAGTGAGCAACCACAGCTTCCTAGCCGTAACGACCGGTGATGTAGTCTTCGGTCTGCTTCTTCGCCGGATTGGTGAACAGGGTGTCGGTGTCGCCGAATTCCACCAGTTTGCCCATGTACATGAACGCCGTGTAGTCGGAAACCCGCGCGGCCTGCTGCATGTTGTGGGTGACGATGACGATGGTGAATTTGGATTTCAGTTCGTAGATCAGCTCTTCGACTTTCAGCGTCGAGATCGGGTCGAGTGCCGAGCATGGTTCGTCGAGCAGCAGCACTTCCGGTTCCACGGCGATGGTGCGCGCGATCACCAGACGTTGCTGCTGACCACCGGACAGGCCCAGTGCCGACTCATGCAGACGGTCTTTGACTTCGTCCCACAGCGCCGCGCCTTTCAACGCCCACTCAACGGCTTCGTCGAGGATGCGTTTCTTGTTGATGCCCTGGATGCGCAGGCCGTAGACCACGTTCTCGTAGATGGTTTTCGGGAACGGGTTCGGCTTCTGGAACACCATGCCGACGCGACGACGCAGTTCGGCCACGTCTTCGCCCTTGCGATAGATGTTGTTGCCGTACAGGTTGATCGCGCCTTCAACGCGGCAGCCATCAACCAGATCGTTCATGCGGTTGAAGGTACGCAGCAGCGTGGACTTGCCGCAGCCGGACGGGCCGATGAAGGCCGTCACACGCTGTTTCGGAATGTTCATGCTGACGTCGTACAGCGCTTGTTTGTCGCCGTAGAACAGGCTCAGGCCCGGCACTTCGATGGCCACGGTTTCCTGCTCGAGGCTCAGGCTCTGTTTGTCGCGACCCAGGGCCGACATGTTGATGCCGTGGGTATGTGTTTCGTGCTGCATGGGAGGCTCCCTGTGCTAACAAATTCGGTTCAGTGAGCCGCAGGATGCGCCTGCGGTTACGCAATTTTTCTGTAGGAGCGAGCTTGCTCGCGATGGTAGGTCAGGCACAGCAAATGTGTCGGATGTACCATTTTCGCGAGCAAGCTCGCTCCTACAGGGGTAATCAGCTATCCAGCGCTTTGTATTTCTCGCGCAGGTGGTTACGAATCCACACTGCCGACAGGTTCAACGTCGCGATCACCAGTACCAGCAGCAGCGCCGTGGCGTACACCAGCGGCCGTGCGGCTTCGACGTTCGGGCTCTGGAAGCCGACGTCATAAATGTGGAAGCCCAGGTGCATGATCTTCTGGTCCAGGTGCAGGTACGGGTAGTTGCCATCCACCGGCAGCGACGGCGCCAGTTTCACTACACCTACCAGCATCAGCGGCGCCACTTCACCGGCGGCGCGAGCCACGGCGAGGATCATGCCGGTCATCATCGCCGGGCTGGCCATCGGCAGTACGATTTTCCACAGCGTTTCCGCCTTGGTCGCACCGAGGGCCAACGAGCCTTCACGCACTGTGCGAGGAATCCGCGCCAGGCCTTCTTCGGTGGCCACGATCACCACCGGCACTGCCAGCAGCGCCAGCGTCAGCGAGGCCCAGAGCAGGCCCGGCGTACCGAAGGTCGGTGCCGGCAAGGCTTCAGGGAAGAACAGCCGGTCGAGCGAGCCGCCCAGCACATAGACAAAGAAGCCCAGGCCGAACACGCCGTAAACGATGGCCGGAACGCCTGCCAGGTTGTTCACTGCGATGCGGATGATTCGGGTCAGGGCGTTCTGCTTGGCGTATTCACGCAGGTACACCGCCGCCAGTACGCCGAACGGGGTCACGATCATCGCCATGATCAGGGTCATCATCACGGTGCCGAAGATCGCCGGGAAAATCCCGCCTTCGGTGTTCGCTTCACGCGGGTCGTCGCTGAGGAATTCCCAGACCTTGCCGAAGTAGAAACCGACCTTGGTCAGGGTGCTCATGGCGTTCGGCTGATAGGCGTGAACCACTTTGCCGATACCGATTTCGATTTCTTTGCCGTTGGCATCGCGGGCCGTCAGGCTGTCGCGGTTGAATTGCGCATGCAGATCGCTCAGACGTGCTTCGATGTCCTGATAACGGGCATTGAGCTCAGCACGCTCGGACTCCATGTCCGCTTGAGCGGTGGCGTCGAGCTTGCCTTCCAGCTCCAGCTTGCGACTGTGCAGGCGGATACGCTCAAGACCGGCGTTGATTGCGCCGATGTCGGTTTTTTCAAGGCTCTTGAGTTGCGCCGCGAGCTTGTTGACGCGGTCTACGCGCGCTTGCAGCTCAGGCCATGCGGCCTCGCCTTCAGCGATAACCTTGCCATCCTGTTTGACGTTGACCAGGTAGCCGTAGAAGTTGCCCCACTCGCGACGCTCGATGGCCATCAATTCAGGTGGCGTGGTCTGGTTGGTCAGCCACTCGCCGACGATCCAGGTGAAGTCGTTGCCGTTCAAGTCACGATTGCCGACCTTGATCAGCTCGCGGGTCATGAATTCCGGGCCTTCATCCGGCACCGGCAAGCCAGCGCTCTTCAGTCGCGCACGCGGCACTTCTTCCTTCTGTACCACTTCACCGATGACCAGGTGGTTGGCTTGGCCCGGCACGTCGTAATTGGCGTGCACCAGATCCGCCGGCCAGAAGTGACCCAGGCCGCGCACGGCAATCACTGCCAGCAAGCCAATGGTCATGATGACCGCGATGGACACCGCGCCACCGCTGATCCAGACGCCGGGGGCGCCGCTCTTGAACCATCCATTCAGGGAGTTCTGTTTCACAGACTTCTACCTTTCTTAAAGCGACGAGTATTTCTTGCGCAGACGCTGACGAATCAGTTCTGCGAGGGTGTTCATGACGAAGGTGAACAACAGCAGCACCAGCGCCGAGAGGAACAGCACGCGGTAGTGGCTGCCGCCGACTTCCGATTCGGGCATTTCCACCGCGACGTTGGCGGCCAGGGTACGCAGGCCTTCGAACAGGTTCATTTCCATGACCGGGGTGTTACCGGTGGCCATCAGCACGATCATCGTTTCACCGACCGCACGGCCCATGCCGATCATCAGTGCCGAGAAAATGCCCGGGCTGGCGGTGAGGATCACCACGCGAGTCATGGTCTGCCAGGGCGTGGCACCGAGGGCCAGGGAACCGAGGGTCAGGCCACGCGGCACGCTGAACACGGCGTCTTCGGCGATGGAGTAGATGTTCGGGATCACCGCGAAGCCCATGGCCAGACCGACCACCAGGGCGTTGCGCTGATCGTAGGTGATGCCCAGGTCGTGGGAGATCCACATGCGCATGTCGCCGCCGAAGAACCAGTTCTCCATGAACGGGCTCATGTACAGCGACAGCCAGCCCACGAACAGAATCACGGGAATCAGGATCGCGCTTTCCCAGCCGTCCGGCACTTTCAGGCGGATCGACTCAGGCAGGCGACTGAAGGTGAAACCGGCGACCAGAATGCCGACCGGCAAAAGCATCAGCAGGCTGAAGATGCCCGGCAAGTGCCCTTCCACATAAGGCGCGAGGAACAGACCGGCAAAGAAACCGAGGATCACCGTCGGCATCGCTTCCATCAACTCGATCACTGGCTTGACCTTGCGGCGCATGCCCGGAGCCATGAAGTACGCGGTGTAGATCGCCGCAGCGACGGCCAGCGGCGCGGCCAGCAACATGGCGTAGAACGCGGCTTTCAGGGTACCGAAGGTCAGCGGCGACAGGCTCAGCTTGGGTTCGAAGTCGGTGTTGGCGGCGGTCGATTGCCAGACGTATTTAGGCTCGTCGTAGTTCTCGTACCAGACCTTGCTCCACAACGCGCTCCACGACACTTCCGGGTGCGGGTTGTCGAGCAGCAGCGGATGCAATTTGCCGCCGGCTTCCACGATCAAGCGGTTGGCCCGTGGCGACAGACCGAAAATGCCTTGGCCTTCGGCGACCTGATCCACCAGCAACGTGCGGTGCGCGGTGCTGTGGAACACACCTAGTTTGCCGGAAGCGTCGAGGGCAACAAAACCCTTGCGGCGCTCTTCGGCGGTGATTTCAACGATAGGCGTGGTGCCCATCTGGAAGGTTCGGATCTGCTTCAGGCGTTGCTCGCCATCCGGGTCGCGCGCCATGAACCACTGGGCCAGGCCACCTTTGGAGTCGCCGATGATCAGCGAGATGCCGCCCACCAGTTGGGTGCTGGCGGTGACTTGGGCTTCGCCGTCTTCAAGCAGTTTGTAACGACCGTTGAGGCTCTTGTCGCGCAGGCTGAACACGTCGGCCTGGGCACGCCCGTTAATCACGTACAACCACTGCTGACGCGGGTCGACGAAGATGTTCTTCACCGGCTCGTTCATCTGTGGCAGCTCGATACGTTTCTGCTCGTTGGTGACTTCACCGGTCATCATGTTTTCTTCGCTGGTCAGCGACAAAACATTCAGTTGCGAACCGGTTGCGCCCACCAGAATCAGGGTCGAATCGGTGGCGTTGAGGCTGACATGCTCCAGCGCACCGCCGGCTTCGTTGACCGCGATTGGCGTTTCGCCGTACGGGTATTCAATAGCTGGCGTGATGGTCTTCTTGCCATCCGGGTAGCTGACTTTATAGGTGTGACGGAACACCAAGGCCTGGCCGTTGGACAAGCCCACTGCCACCAGCGGATGGCCTGGCTGGTCTTCGCCGATGGACGTTACGCTGGTGCCGGCCGGCACGGGCAGATCGACGCGCTTGAGTTCGGCGCCACTGTCGATATCAAAGAACAACGCCTGGCCTTTGTCGGAAACCCGCATGGCCACCTGATTCTGCTCTTCCAGGGAAATCATCAACGGCTTGCCGGCGTCTTGCATCCAGGCGGGCGTGATGGCGTCCTTGGCAGTCAGGCTGGCACCCTGGAACAGGGGCGCGACGACGTAGGCGAGGAAGAAAAAGATCAGCGTGATCGCGCCGAGAACAGCCAGGCCGCCGACGAGGACGTACCAGCGGGTCAGGCGATCTTTGAGCGCGCGAATGCGCCGCTTGCGTTGCAGCTCAGGCGTATTGAAGTCAATCCGCTTGGGAGGATTAGTAGTCATGTTGGAATTGGCCAGATCATTCATTCGCACACCCTAGCGATCCTGTATGACAGAAAGATGACAGTGCAGTGACGTGACAAATCCGCCGCTGGCGATTACCAGCAGTGGATAGAAAATTCGGGGGGTATGTAGGAGCTGTGTTGGGGCTGTGTAGGAGCTGTCGAGTGCAACGAGGCTGCGAACTTTTTAACGGCAAGATCAAAAGATCGCAGCCTCGTTGCACTCGACAGCTCCTACACAGCTCCTACACGTTCCTACAGAGGTCCGGGGATTAGCCCGGGCCTAAGGTGTTACTTTTTTGCGACTTCAGTGCCGCCTTCCGACAGACCCAGGTCAGCCAGCGCTTTGGCTGCGACTTTGGCTGGCAGTGGGATGTAACCGTCTTTCACTACAACTTCCTGGCCCTGTTTGGACAGAACCAGTTTCACGAACTCGGCTTCCAGCGGGGCCAGGGGCTTGTTCGGGGCTTTGTTGACGTAAACGTACAGGAAGCGCGACAGCGGATACTTGCCGTTCAGGGCGTTTTCTTCGGTGTCTTCGATGAACTCGGTGCTGCCTTTCTTGGACAGGGCAACGGTTTTCACGCTAGCGGTTTTGTAGCCGATGCCCGAGTAACCGATGCCGTTCAGCGAAGAGCTGATCGACTGCACGACCGAAGCCGAGCCTGGTTGTTCGTTGACGTTTGGCTTGTAGTCGCCTTTGCACAGGGCTTCTTCTTTGAAGTAGCCGTAGGTGCCGGATACCGAGTTACGACCGAACAGTTGAACCGGCTTGTTGGCCAGGTCACCGGTCACGCCCAGGTCACCCCAGGTTTTGACTTCGGTTTTAGCGCCGCACAGACGAGTGGACGAGAAGATCGCGTCAACTTGTTCCATGGTCAGGTGCTGGATCGGGTTGTCTTTGTGCACGAACACCGCCAGGGCGTCCACGGCAACCGGGATTGCGGTTGGCTTGTAGCCGTACTTCTGCTCGAAGGCAGCCAGTTCGGTGTCCTTCATTTTGCGGCTCATCGGGCCCAGGTTAGAGGTGCCTTCAGTCAGCGCAGGTGGAGCAGTGGCAGAGCCAGCGGCCTGAATCTGGATGTTTACGTTCGGGTATTCTTTTTTGTAGTTCTCAGCCCACAGGGTCATGAGGTTGGCCAGGGTATCGGAGCCGACGCTGGACAGGTTGCCCGACACACCAGTGGTCTTGGTGTAGCTCGGGATCGACGGGTCAACAGCGGCAACCGCGTTGGCAGTCGCAACGCCAGCAGCGACAAAAGTCATTGCCGCCATCAAACGCTTCAGTTTCATGCCTTACTCCTAGCAGATAGGGTGTGTTATTCGGGGCCAAGTATCAGCAGGCCGTGTGAACACTCTATGGCTGAAATATGACAATTGGATGAAAGGCCAGTATTCCGTCAGGAAGGCTGGCCTTTGAGTTGTAACTGATGATGTTGAGTGATGCGTAGATTGCCAAGATCGCAGCCTGCGGCAGCTCCTACACCTATCTATGTAGGAGCTGCCGCAGGCTGCGATCTTTCGGCGCCAGTCGTTACCTACCGACCCTTCTTCCAGAGGAAAGCACCCACCAAAATCCCGACCCCACACAGGATCGCGACGTAGTAAGCAGGCCCCATCGGGCTTTCCTTGAGCAGCAGGCTGACGACCATCGGCGTCAGGCCACCGAAAATGGCGTAGGCCACGTTGTAGGAAAACGACAGGCCACTGAAACGCACCACTGGCGGGAACGCCTTGACCATCACGTACGGCACCGCACCGATGGTGCCCACCAGCAGGCCGGTCAGGGCGTACATCGGGAACAGCCAGTCAGGATGGTCGGCCAGGCTGTGATAGAAGGTCCAGGAACTGGCGAGCAACGCGGCACAACCGAACACGAAGACGCGCCCTGCACCGAAGCGATCCGCCAAAGCGCCGGCAACGACGCAACCAATGCTCAGGAACACAATCGCCACGCTGTTGGACTGCAGGGCGGTGGTTGGCGAGAAGTGGTAGACCGTTTGCAACACGGTCGGGGTCATCAGTATCAGCACCACAATCGCGGCCGACAGCAGCCAGGTCAGCAGCATGGAGATTGCAATCGCGCCACGATGGTCACGCAGCACCGCACGCAGCGGCACTTCTTCGGCCAGGGCTTTGCGCTGTTGCAACTCGGCGAATACCGGGGTTTCGTGCAGCCAGCGGCGCAGGTACACCGAGAACAGGCCAAATACACCGCCCAACAGAAACGGGATTCGCCAGGCGTAATCCGCCACTTCCACCGAGGTATAAATGCTGTTGATCGCCGTCGCGACGAGAGAACCCAGCAAGATGCCCGCTGTCAGGCCGCTGGTCAGGGTGCCGCAGGCATAACCGACATGCCGTTGCGGCACGTGTTCGGATACGAAGACCCACGCGCCCGGCACCTCACCGCCAATCGCCGCGCCTTGAATCACGCGCATCAGCAGTAACAGGATCGGCGCCCACATGCCGATCTGCGCATAGGTCGGCAACAGGCCCATGATCAGGGTCGGCACCGCCATCATGAAAATGCTCAGGGTGAACATTTTCTTGCGCCCCAGCAGGTCACCGAAGTGCGCCATCACGATGCCGCCCAGCGGCCGCGCCAGGTAGCCGGCGGCGAAGATGCCGAAGGTCTGCATCATGCGCAGCCATTCCGGCATGTCGGCCGGGAAAAACAGCTTGCCCACCACCGTGGCGAAGAACACAAAGATGATGAAGTCGTAGAACTCCAGCGCACCGCCCAGGGCAGACAGCGATAGAGTCTTGTAGTCATTGCGGGTCAAAGGTCGTGCGGGTTGGTCTGGCTGCGCGATGCTCGAGGGCGCTGTGGTCATGGCAAGGACTTCTCTTATAGTCGGATCTGTTACCTCAACAACGCTGGCAGAGGCTTGGACAGGTCCGGCACCATAGCAAATTGTTCGAAAAAGCACATAGAGGTGCGTTTTTGACGGTCAAAATGAGAACCGGACGGTCGTCTCGGAGTCTACCGACCGATATACTCGCAATCTTGCACCGGTTTGAAAGGGTTGCTGTGCGAAAACGCCTGTCAGGTTCATAGGCGATTTCGCAGAGTTTCCCTTTAGGCGCCTTACGAAAAACGTGACGAACGTAGTATGTTCGGGCTGAATCGTTTTTCTTGAAGACGGCTATTCACCTGAAATACTTATGAAGAGTTACGGGTCAGAGGCACCCCCGGCATGATAGAGCTCGAACAGGAAGATCCGATTCCGCAAGGCGACCTGGCCCTGCAAATCACCGCACTTCCCCGCGAAACCAACGGCTTTGGCGATATTTTCGGCGGCTGGCTGGTCTCGCAGATGGATTTGGCCGGCACCGCGATGGCCAGCAAGGTCGCCGGCGGGCGCGTGGCAACTGTGGCGATCGACCGTATGGCGTTCCTGGTTCCAGTGGCGGTGGGCGCTCAGCTCTCCTTCTATACCCAGGCACTGGAAATCGGCCGCAGCTCGATCAAGATGATGGTCGAAGTCTGGAGCGACGATCCGTTGTCCAGCGAGTGGCGTAAAGTCACCGAAGCAGTGTTTGTGTTCGTCGCCATCGATGGCAGCGGCCGCACCCGTTCGGTTCCGCCCAGAGCCCGTTAAGTTAAAGAGCCGCGTTAAACCCGGTGACCGTTTCGCGGTCCACAGCAGTCCTGTTACTGATTGAGAGCTGTCCCATGAGCACGCCCAACGTTGAAGCCGTGAAACTGGATGAACTGAATTGCTGGCGCATCCGCCACGGTCAGGCCGAATTGCTGGTGGCCCAGCAAGGCGCGCACATTCTCAGTTATCAGCTGGCGGGCCAGCCGCCAGTGATCTGGCTCAACGACGAGGCTGTGTTCAAGACCGGCAAAAGCATCCGCGCCGGCGTGCCGGTGTGCTGGCCGTGGTTTGGCAATCTGGCGCGCAACCCGCAAAGCGTTCAGGCGATGCGCGTCAGCAACGAACCAGCAACGGCTCATGGTCTGGTGCGGGCAATGGACTGGGAACTGGGCGGTATCGAAGCCGAGGGTGAAGGCCTGAAGGTCGAATTCCTCCTGCCCTACCCTGAAGGCGGCCTGCCCGGCTGGCCACATCAGGTGGACTTGAAGCTGAGCATTCGTCTGGATGAGCAACTGCACATCAGCCTGACCAGCCACAACCAAGGCACTGAAACCGTCACCATCAGTCAGGCGCTGCACAGCTATTTCGCCGTCAGCGATGTGCGCAACGTGCATGTCGAAGGGTTAAATGGCTTGAGCTATATCGAGACGCTGGACGACTGGAAGACCGTCACGCAATCCGGCGACCTGCGTTTTACCGGCGAGACTGATCGCATCTACCTTGATACTCCAGCGAAATTGAGCATTGTTGACCCGACCTGGGAACGGCGTATTGAGCTGACCAGCGTCGGCTCGCGTACCGCCGTTATCTGGAACCCGTGGATCGAACGCGCCGCGGCATTCAGCGACATGGCCGACGATGGCTGGCAGCGCATGCTGTGCATCGAAACGGCGAATGTGATGGGTGATGTGGTGAATTTGGTGCCGGGTGCCAGCCATAGCCTGGGTGTGAGTATCGGCAGCAAAGCGCTTTAAGATCAAAAGATCGCAGCCTGCGGCAGCTCCTACATAGATCGGTGTAGGAGCTGCCGCAGGCTGCGATTTTTTGATTTACGGCACTACAGATCCGACTCTTTCACCACTCGCACTTTCGCCGCATCCAGTGCATACGCCGCATCCGCCAGGTCGTTGCTGACTTTCTCGACTTTCAGCGTGCCCGTCACCCACAACGGCGTGTAGATATCGTTGAGCTTCAAGCCCTTCGGATAGCGCACCAGCACCAGTTGATTCGGCGGCGGTGGCGGCACGTGGATGCAGGCGCCCGGGTAAGGCACCAGGAAGAACAGCGTGCTGCGGCCCTTGGCGTCGGACTCCAGCGGCACCGGATAACCACCAATGCGGATGTTCTTGTCGTTCATCGACGCCACGGTTTTGGTCGAATACATCACCGCCGGCAGGCCTTTGCTCTGCTTCATGCCACCCTTTTCGGTAAAGGTGCCATTGGATTCGGGGGAGTTGTGGTCGATTTCGGGCATGGCCTCAAGGGCTTTCTGGTCCGACTTGGGCATCAGTTCGAGCCAGTCGGTTTCCGGCAGTTCACCGGCATGGGCAAGGCCAGAACCCACTAAAAGAAGAGTCAACAGAAGACGTCGCATGAAGGTGCTCGGTAAAGGAGAGGACGATGGAACGCCGAGCATTCTAGCCCTCTCGGCCCACATGGCCGAGAGGGCTTTGTCGTTTAATCAGCTCTTTTTGATCAATCCGTAGATCACCAGCAACACCACGGCGCCGACCAGCGCACCGATGAAGCCTGCGCCTTGGCCGGCCTGGTAAATGCCCAGCGCCTGGCCGCCGTAAGTGGCCGCCAGCGAACCGCCGATACCGAGCAGGATGGTCATGATCCAGCCCATGCTGTCATCGCCCGGTTTCAGGAACCGAGCCAGCAGGCCGACGATCAAGCCGATAAAGATGGTTCCGATGATTCCCATGGCATTTCCCTCTGAATGGATAGTTATGCGAAAGCCTAGTCAGACTTTCGCATCCTGCCATGAGAGAACGGCGCCACCTGAATGGTTCCGCCGCTGCCACATGAAACTATTCGGCGATGAGCGCTTCGACCTTGAGGATCTGCGCGGCCAGGGTTTCGCGGTCTGCACAACGCAGGTTGGCGTGGCCCACTTTGCGGCCGACCTTGAACGCCTTGCCGTAGTGATGCAGATGGCAATCGGCGATGGCCAGGACCTTTTCGGTTTCCGGCACTTTACCGATGAAGTTGAGCATCGCGCTCTCGCCGACCTTGGCGGTCGAACCCAGCGGCAGACCAGCCACCGCCCGCAGGTGGTTTTCGAACTGGCTGCACTCGGCGCCTTCGGTGGTCCAGTGCCCGGAGTTGTGCACACGCGGGGCGATTTCGTTGGCCTTGAGGCCACCGTCGACTTCAAAGAACTCGAACGCCATCACGCCGACGTAGTCCAGCTGCTTGAGCACGCGGCTGGAGTAGTCTTCGGCCAGGGCTTGCAACGGGTGGTCGGTGCTGGCCACGGACAGTTTGAGGATGCCGCTGTCGTGGGTGTTGTGGACCAGCGGATAGAACCGGGTTTCGCCATCGCGAGCGCGCACGGCGATCAGCGAGACTTCGCCAGTGAACGGCACGAAGCCTTCCAGCAAGCAAGCCACGCTGCCCAGTTCGGCAAAAGTACCCACCACATCTTCAGGTTTGCGCAGGACTTTCTGACCCTTGCCGTCATAACCCAAGGTACGGGTTTTCAGAACGGCAGGCAGACCGATGGAAGCCACGGCGGCGTCCAGATCAGCCTGGGACTGGATGTCGGCGAACGCCGGGGTCGGAATCCCGAGGTCCTTGAACATGCTCTTCTCGAACCAGCGATCGCGGGCGATGCGCAGGGCTTCGGCGCTCGGGTAGACCGGGACGAATTGCGACAGGAACGCCACGGTTTCGGCCGGGACGCTTTCGAACTCGAAGGTCACCAGATCGACTTCATCGGCCAACTGACGCAGGTGGTCCTGATCGCCGTAATCAGCGCGCAGGTGTTCGCCCAATGCTGCCGCGCAAGCATCCGGCGCCGGGTCCAGAAAAGCGAAGTTCATACCCAGCGGAGTTCCCGCCAGCGCCAACATGCGACCCAACTGGCCGCCACCGATTACACCGATCTTCATCGTCAACAACCTCAGGCGATGCGTGGGTCTGGATTTTCCAGGACGCTGTCTGTCTGCTCAGCACGGAAGGTTTTCAGCACTTCATGGAACTGCGGGTGCTTGGCGCCCAGGATACTCGCCGACAACAGCGCCGCGTTGATCGCGCCCGCCTTGCCGATCGCCAGGGTGGCGACCGGAATGCCCGCCGGCATTTGCACGATAGAGAGCAGCGAATCGACGCCAGAGAGCATCGACGACTGCACCGGCACGCCCAATACCGGCAGGTGGGTCTTGGCCGCACACATGCCAGGCAAGTGGGCAGCGCCACCGGCACCAGCGATGATCACCTCGATGCCACGCGCCTCGGCTTCTTCAGCGTACTGGAACAGCAGGTCCGGGGTGCGGTGGGCAGAAACCACTTTCACCTCGTAAGGGATGCCGAGCTTTTCCAGCATATCGGCGGTGTGGCTAAGGGTGGACCAATCGGACTTGGAGCCCATGATCACGCCAACCAGTGCACTCATCGTCGTGCCTCTTCTCTCTGGGCGCCCGCAGGCGCGTCAAAAAACAACAAGCCACGCATTATGCGTGGCTTGATTGTACGAATTATGGCCGGTCGTAGCCGGCCGAAGGCCGCGCAGTATACCGCAATACGACAGATAAACAGCCCCCTGCGCGACCATCCGTCATTCACCTCGGCGGCACCCACTTATTGACTCGAAAGTCAGCCAGCCGCTTCTGACAGCCATAACCCTTAGTTACTTAAAGGTGCCATTGCGCAAACTTCCAAATATTAAAACCACCCGAACTTATAATCTTCGACATCGGGCAACAGTAAGAAATAGATGCTCGCTCGCAACACCAATACATCACTGTTAATTTTAAGGGCACAACTTGCTAATCCTATCGTTCTGGAAAGCATGGGTTACCTCTATTCAGATGAAGTTAAGGCGAAGGATTTGAAACGACCCCACAGGCCAACGTGATCTTGATCACCAACGACAACTTGAATTCCAGGGTTGGAGGCGTCTCACGCACTTACCCCCCGTACTACGCCGGCAAATTTGCTATCGCTTCGCGGAACACCTATTCGACTGTCGGCCATGAAGTGGGCATTTATTGGGAGCCAAACATGAAGACGCTGAAACGCTGTACTACGGCTGGTGGTGTGAGACCTGCATGAGACCCCGTCCAGACGGGTTCAAATCCAACTGCTATTCCTTCAGCCCTGCCAACCGGCAAAACATTAAACACCATCTGGCAAATCACGAATAACACTGCCCGTTAGGTTGAGCATCGGCACCGCACACTAACGCTCATAATTTCTAACTATTTTTTCAAGGAACCCACCATGTCAAAACGTCCAATTCTGCTGACAGTTTTCATACACGAAGACTTGGGAAGCTACAACGAAGACAAACTCTATCTTGATCATTTTGACTGGATTGCAGACAAAATCGCATCTCTCTCCGGCCGGACCATGGACGTTGTATTCGTCCCACCCTCAGATTCGCCGTTTATCAGTAATATCGATTATAAAACTGACAATATTGGTTCTCTACTGGCGAAACTAAGCTATCAAATAGAGATCCATCTAAACACTTCACAAAACACAATCGTCGACAACAGCATTCATAAATTTTTGCTATTAACGCGCGACAACATTAACGACGAGATGTTGGGTGCCGCCTACAGCCCTGGTCAGTTGGGAATCTCTTCCATTACAACAAAAATCGCAGCAGCTCACGAAGTGGGTCATATGTTCGATGCGCGGCATGAAGACAGCGAAGTAAACGCCGAAACTTATTACGGCATTGCGAAAACGATCATGTACCCAATTGCAGAATCACCCGTAGCATTTCGCTTCAGCGACAAAAATCTGGAAAACATTAAAACTTACCTCAATCGATTCGCTTGAATGCTTTATCTCTAAACCAATCTATTGCCGACTGCCGGTACGGCGCTGTTCAAACGTTGCACAGGAATTATTTATGCCAAAACAATTATGGCTGATGGTCTTTATTCACGAAGATCTTTCAGATTATCCCTATCGAGATCTGCGCGATCAATTTGACTGGTTAATATCCGAAATCGAAGACATTTCCGGGCGACAGATGACGCTCACTTTTGTACCTTCATCAAACTCACCAGAACTCAGTAGCTACGATTATAAAAACAGTGATGCAGCAAGCGCGTTATGGGGATGGTACGACAAGATCGAAGCCTATAAAGCTTCATCGACTTTCAAATTCGACGACAACCTTCATAAATTTCTCTTGCTGACACGCGACAACATCAACAGCGGTGTTGCCGGCATTGCCGCTCCGACGGGACATTATGCAATTGCATCAATAAACCATCGGGCTCCCGCTCATGAAGTGGGCCATATGTTCGATGCAAGACATGACGACTATGAGGTGCTTTACAACGGTTGGTGGGATGAAACCATTATGGCTCCAGGCTCCGGTTTCTCCAGTCTCAGGGGCAATGCCAACCGTTTCAGCGACAAGAACAGAGACAATATCCGTGAGTATCTCGAACAGTTTGACTGACCGCGCTGAACCCTCCCTCTCAGAAAAAAGTGAACGCCTCGCTGGCGTTCATTTTTTTGCTTACGTCAGGAAGCCGTGCTTGCCGCCCCACCTTCCAGCTTGCGCCACAGCAACCGCACATTCGCCTTGCGCACCAGGGCGCAGCGGTACAGACGAATCTCCAGCGGTACATGCCATTGCGGGCCACCGCAGACCACCAGTTCGCCCCGCGCCAGTTCCGCGCGCACGCTCAGCTGTGGCACCCAGGCAATCCCCAGCCCTTCCAGCGCCATGCTCTTCAAACTGTCGGCCATGGCGGTTTCATAGATAGTGGTGAATCGAAGAGCGCGCTGACGCAACAACATGTTCACCGAGCGCCCGAGAAACGCGCCGGCGCTGTAGGCCAATAGCGGCACGCTGGCTTCGCCTTCCAAATCGAATAACGGCTTGCCGTCCGCATCTGCCGCGCATACCGGCAGCATTTCCGTATGGCCCAGATGCATTGACGGGAAGATTTCCGGGTCCATCTGCATCGCGGCATCCGGGTCATAGAACGCCAGCATCAGGTCGCAACCACCTTCACGCAGCGCATGCACCGCGTCGCCGACGTTGGTTGCCACCAACCGTGTGGCAATGTTCAGGCCTTCGTTGCGGAGCTGGGCAATCCAGCGCGGAAAGAATCCGAGCGCCAACGAGTGCGCGGCAGCAACCTGCATCACTTCGCCCTGCCCGCCTTCCAGGTGATGAAGATGGCGCAGGACTTCGCCGAGCTGTTCAACCACGGTTCGCGCAGTGACCAGAAACAACTGCCCCGCCGCCGTCAGCTCGATCGGCGTGCGTGACCGATTGACCAGTTGCAAGCCCAATGCGGCCTCAAGGCTGCGGATTCGTCGACTGAAGGCCGGCTGTGTCACGAAGCGTCGTTCCGCCGCCTGGGAGAAGCTGCGGGTGGCGGCCAGGGCGCTGAAGTCCTCAAGCCATTTACTTTCAAGATTCATCACGTCCTCCCGGACACGCACCAATTTAGGTCACACGCTCGCCGTCAACACGGCGTCACATGGGCATTATGCCGAATGTGCATAGGCTAGTGTTTAACAGCATTGGCCCAAAATTCTCCACAAGCCTAGCATTTGCAGTGTTCCGGCACAGACCGGGTCCATATCGAGATGATTTCTATCATGTCCTCCGCTGCATCATTCCGCACAGAAAAAGACCTGCTTGGCGTACTTGAAGTACCGGCTCAAGCGTATTACGGCATCCAGACCCTGCGAGCGGTGACTAACTTCCGTCTCTCCGGCGTCCCGATTTCGCATTACCCGAAGCTGGTTGTCGGCTTGGCGATGGTCAAACAAGCCGCCGCTGACGCCAACCGCGAGCTGGGTCATCTGAGTGAAGCCAAGCACGCTGCCATCAGCGAAGCCTGTGCCCGTTTGATCCGCGGTGATTTCCACGAAGAGTTCGTGGTGGACATGATTCAAGGCGGCGCTGGCACTTCGACCAACATGAATGCCAACGAAGTCATCGCCAACATCGCGCTGGAGGCCATGGGTCACCAGAAGGGCGAATACCAGTACCTGCACCCGAACAACGACGTGAACATGGCACAGTCGACCAACGACGCTTACCCGACGGCGATTCGCCTGGGTCTGCTGTTGGGCCACGATGCCCTGCTCGCCAGCCTCGACAGCCTGATCCAGTCGTTCGCTGCCAAAGGTGAAGAATTCAGCCACGTATTGAAGATGGGCCGTACCCAGCTGCAAGACGCCGTGCCGATGACCCTGGGCCAGGAATTCCGCGCGTTTGCCACCACCCTCGGTGAAGACCTCGGTCGCCTGAAGACATTGGCACCTGAGCTGCTGACCGAAGTGAACCTGGGCGGCACCGCGATCGGCACCGGCATCAACGCCGACCCGCGTTACCAGCACCTGGCCGTTCAGCGTCTGGCCCTGATCAGCGGTCAACCGCTGGTTCCGGCGGCCGACCTGATCGAAGCCACTTCCGACATGGGCGCTTTCGTATTGTTCTCCGGCATGCTCAAGCGTACCGCGGTCAAGCTGTCGAAGATCTGCAACGACCTGCGCCTGCTGTCCAGCGGCCCACGCACCGGCATCAACGAAATCAACCTGCCGGCGCGTCAGCCAGGCAGCTCGATCATGCCAGGCAAGGTCAACCCGGTAATCCCGGAAGCGGTTAACCAGGTAGCGTTCCAGATCATCGGCAACGACCTGGCCCTGACCATCGCGGCCGAAGGCGGCCAGCTGCAACTGAACGTGATGGAGCCGCTGATCGCGTTCAAGATCTTCGACTCGATCCGCCTGCTGCAACGCGCCATGGACATGCTGCGCGAGCACTGCATCGTCGGCATCACCGCCAACGAAGAGCGCTGCCGCGAACTGGTCGAGCACTCGATCGGTCTGGTCACCGCGCTGAACCCGTACATCGGCTATGAAAACGCCACCCGCATTGCCCGTATCGCCCTTGAAAGCGGCCGCGGCGTGCTGGAACTGGTGCGCGAAGAAGGTTTGCTCGACGACGCCATGCTCGCCGACATCCTGCGCCCGGAAAACATGATTGCCCCGCGTCTGGTGCCTCTGAAGGCCTGATGCTTGTAGCACCGCTCACCAGGTCGAGGGACTAGACACCTCTCACCTTTTGAGGGCTTGGAGATCACTCTCCAGGCCCTTTTTTTTGGACCGAGAAAAGATCGCAGCCTTCGGCAGCGCCTACATAGTTCGGTGTAGGCGCTGCCGCAGGCTGCGATCTTTTGATCTTCCGTAACCCACGCGAACTCGAGCCCGTCAGTTAAAGTGCACAACGTGTGGGAGCGAGCAGGCTCCGCACACGTTATCTCTTGCGGAGAGCTCCACATGATTCCCACTACTTACCCTGCCGCCCAGCACGTCATGGTGCTCTACACCGGTGGCACCATTGGCATGCAGGCCAGCGCCCATGGCTTGGCCCCGGCGTCCGGTTTCGAAGCGCGGATGCGTGAATACCTGCACAGCCAGCCTGAACTGATCGTGCCGCAATGGCGCTTTCGCGAAATGTCACCGCTGATCGACAGCGCCAACATGACTCCAACGTACTGGCAGCAACTGCGAGAAGCGGTGGTCGACGCCGTTGATGTGCAGGGCTGCGACAGTGTGCTGATCCTGCACGGCACCGACACGCTGGCCTATAGCGCGGCGGCCATGAGCTTCCAGTTGCTCGGCCTGCATGCCCGCGTGGTGTTCACCGGTTCCATGCTGCCGGCCGGCGTGACCGACAGCGATGCCTGGGAAAACCTCAGCGGCGCGCTGGTTGCCTTGGGCCAAGGCCTGGCGCCGGGCGTGCACCTGTACTTTCACGGCGAACGGCTGGACCCGACCCGTTGCGCGAAGGTGCGCAGTTTCGGCCGGCATCCCTTCAAGCGACTGGCGCGTCAGGGCGGTGGCGTGAAGGCCCCTTCGCTGCCGACGCAGTTGAACTACAACCAGGACAAACAACTGGCGAAAGTCGCCGTGCTGCCATTGTTCCCCGGAATCGGCGCCGAATTGCTGGACGGCGTACTCAACAGTGACATTCAAGGCCTGGTGCTGGAGTGCTACGGCAGCGGCACCGGGCCGAGCGATAACCCGGCGTTTCTCGCCAGTCTGGAGCGAGCGCGAGACAAAGGCGTTGTCGTTGTCGCCGTTACACAGTGCCATGAAGGCGGGGTTGAACTGGACGTCTACGAGGCCGGCAGTCGCTTGCGTGGCGTCGGCGTGTTGTCCGGTGGCGGCATGACCCGTGAAGCCGCGTTCGGCAAGCTGCATGCACTGTTGGGTGCGGGGCTTGAATCGGCTGACGTTCGGCGCCTGATCGAACTCGATTTGTGCGGCGAACTGAGCTGAGCCTTGAATCTGAAAAAACCGCTGGAGCATAAATAACTACCACCTCCGCAGACTGGTGACTCCCTAGCATGGAAAACCCGAGGCTTGGCCTCGGGCAACTTCCATGACTTTGAAACGCAGGGATGCACGATGAGTACACCAGTCCTGAACTCCACGCAGTACAACACCGCCAGCCATAACCCTACCGACGCCCTGATCACCCAACTGAGCGTCGGCCCCGACCTGAGGGAAGTGGCGGCCGTGCTGCTGCGCCAGTCTTTGCAAAAACTGTATCCGGCGCTGGATATCGACCCCAGCATCACCATGCTCGGCACACCTTCGTGGGAGATTGTCGATGATGAAATCGTGGCGGGCCCCACCCACTATCAGGCCTTGACCGAAATCCTTGCCGATCAGACGGTCTATGCCGTTCCAGCCCTGTACATCGAGGGTGAACACTTCCTGGTCCAACAGCCGATTACCGAACCTGCGATTCATTTGCCGGTGCGGATCGACGAAATCGCCAACATGATCAATCTACTGGCCCCGGTGATGCTCACGGCCTTTCAGGAACAGCAACTGGCGTTCTGGAACAAGGCCGAAAGCAGCGCCGGTCCGCGCTGGCATGAACTCTCCAGTACGTTGCGCAGTTTCTGGGATATCGATACGGTCCAGGGCTGGGATAACGACGATTGCCGAATGGCGCGCAACTTGTTCCGCGCTCCGGATCCGACGAGTCGAAAGCGCGACGAACCATTTCCAAGCAAAGCCTGTCTGGTGAGTATCGACTTGATCGACGGCCAGAACGTGAAACACCTGAAGGAGGTGTCGATCGCGGTGCTGATCGGTACGAAACAGGGTCGCACCGTTGTCCTCACTCACTCATTGCTCAAAGGGTATGAACGGTTCGACTCCCTGGACCAACTGGGCGCAACACTGGTTGATCACTTCCGTCTGAATCCATCAACGCCCTACACGCAAATGCAGTGGAGGCTGGTGGAGCCTGACGGCAATTTTTTTGATTACCAGGCCTGCGCGTTAATTTCTATCCAGCTCGATGTCATCGGCACGCTTGATTTTTCCAACTTCAGACACGGCACGCCGAATCAACCGACCCTGCCGCCTGCGCCTGAGGTGAATGTTGATGAGAACGCTACAAAAACCGGGCCTGGCCTGGAATGGTTCAAAGACGCACTGCCTGACTGGTTGAGTTCGGCCCCCCTCCCGGATTTGAATAACTATTCCCGACACTTGAAGGACCTGGCGGCGTTGCACAGCCAGAATGCCGGCAAATCTTATCTGGAGGGTATTCCCTCCCTCCAACAGTACGCTTTGAAGGTATTGAACGATGTAATGAAAAAAGATCACCCCGACACCCTCCTGCCGGACCTGGACGGAATCGAAATTCGCGTCCAGAGCCTCGTCATCTGGGGCGCGTTCATCGTTCCTGGCAAGGTCGACACGTTCATCTTCAGCGTTGTCGATCTCGCGCTGCAGAACTTGATCGCCCTCCCTCTCGGAGACAAGAGCATCCATTCAACCAATGGCAAACCACTGCCCGCGTGGATGACCGTGGCGTACATAGAAGATCTCGTCAGCAAAGCCGATATCGGTGACAGCTACCCGGCACTGATCAAGAGCAAGCTGCTTCACGACCCGAAAGAGTCCTTGCGCCGACAGGCGTTGTACACCCAACACCTGCGAATCCAGCTGCCGCTGCTGGCCTTGCAATGCAAGATCCGCGAACAAGCCAACGTCGATGCTCGCGGCTACCGCTATGTCGTCGCCGTGATGGAACCGGAACTCGCCAACCGTGTTGTAGACGGCCAGTCCATCGTTATGCGCCCGCTGGCTTTCGTTCCCAAACGTCGAGTGGAGGGTTCGCAGGACGTGGTCGCCAACATGTTTGTGATTGGCCCAGAGGACCCGACCGCCGGCCCATGTCTGCTGTATCGGCCCATGCTCGACCAGCCATTGAGCCAATACCCGTCGCCATCGAACCTGTTGTATGCCATCCAGCAATCCCCCAGCCTGCGCGAATCGGTGCTGGCCTGGCTGCCAGATGATGTGCGCAGCGACTACGCCAATTACGTTTTTCCAGGGACGCTACCTTCCCCATGGGCCATCGCCGAGTTTCTGGTGGATGCCTCAAAACTGACGACGATGACCGGGCCCATGGCGCTGGGTGAGCAGACTCTGGACGAAGATTTGTTCGCGGCCCTGTTCAAGGCGAACGCCCATGCAATGGTTGAGCTTGCAGATCGTCAATCCGTTTCGAACGCCGAAAGCCGCTGGGCCAGTTTCAAGCACGCCGGCTGGATAATTTTTGGTGCCGTCCTGCCATTTTTGGGGCGCACTGTTGGTATCGCTGCCTGGATCTGGCAAATCATCGACCAGCTACAACAATTGCATGACGCCCAGGAACAGGGCGACGAGCAGGCGCAATGGGCCGCTCTCACCGACGTCTTGCTCAATCTTGGCATGGCGATCACGATGCATATCGCCACCCGAGGGCCCTCAGGCAAACACCAGGCAAGCTACAAGCCGACGTCTGAAGCGCCCATCACCGAAAAGCCAACGACAAAAAAAATCGAAGTCAAGCAACTGGCCGACAGCACCTTCCATGAGGACTCCAGCCTCCAGCAAAACCTGAGCATCAGCGGTGCAGTGAATCAGACACCCAACAGCCTGGCGAGCGTACTGGACCGATTCAAAATCCCCCGTCCCACCAACCTCGGCACCGCTAATACCGAAGCAGGTGCCTATCGGCACCTCTACGGTCTCAATCGAAAATGGTACGCCCCAGTGGGGCAAAACTGGTTCGAAGTCTCGGTGGATGACAACGGCACCATCGTGATCATCGACCCGAAGCAACCCACGCGTTCCGGGCCGGCCTTGATCAACAACCTGCGGGGTGAATGGTTCGTCGATACACGCTTGCGTCTGCGGGGTGGTGGATGGAAGAACCTGACGAAGGTGGCTGAGGCTCAAGCCACACTCAAAGCCATGGCCTTACGTACCAAACTGACGGCATTCGAGGGCCGCAAGGCGACTGCGCAAAAGGAACTGCAGCAAGCCCATCAAGCGATGGTCGACGCCACCGCCGACACCGCTCCGGCCAAACGCCAGCTGTATCTCCAGACGCTGGAATCCCAACAGGCAGACTATGCGACTGCGCTTAAGGATCTCAAAGCACTGCATGTCTTTTCGCCAACGGCGGACTACCAGCAGAAGGCGCTTGGCTACCTGAAGGCTCAACTGGAACTCATTCATACCGGTATTCGCGAAGCGCTCAACACATTCACCCCAAAACTGCGCTCCGTTCTGGATCATATCGAGCGTCAGGCCAAGTCCCGACAAGACCGTCACATCGAAGACGCTCGACAAATGAGCGAGATGAACCAGGACATGATCAGGCGCCTGAAACACATTCAGTCGCGGGTTGCAGAACTCAATACTTTTGAAAAGGAAGGGCTGCGTTTGATCCAGCAGACCCGAAAGCTGCTGCCCGCTTATACACTCGATGATCTCAAGGCCCTTCAGGTGACACTGGCACGCAACCTGTGCCTGCCCGAGCATACCGTTGCTACAGCGGCTGACGCCTGGACCAACATCGACCAGATCGTCGACACCGCCGACATCGCCGTTCAGGCACTGCGGGACACTTTGGATGAGCGCAGTGTGGCGCGTCTGGACGAACGGATCGATACCCTTAACGACCTGATCGAACAGTTCAACGTCATTGATGAACGCTTGATCGATTTCAATAAAGCGTTTGCCGCACAGGTCATTGAAACGCCGATGACACGCCTGCGCCAACAGCTCGATGAGTTCAACAAACGTGCCGCAAACAATCTGGTGCTGGTGCTCGAAGAAAGAGATGCATTGCGGGCCAGACCCTCACTGCCATTGTTCCAGCCAAGGCCGAAGATGAAGTTCATCAGGACGCGATACAACGGCGTCCTCATCGGGGAGCTGCGCCTGACCGCGTTGGGGTTGGAGACCGATCTGGTCGATATCCGATCACCCTTCACCAACAACGTCATCGCCACCTTCCATGAGAAAACCCCGGGAGTCTGGGTTGAGCGAGTGCAAACCCCTGCGTCTTCAGCAGTGGCTCCTGATCTGCAGCGCAGCATTAATGCGGGTCAGACTTTGCTGGACGGACTACCATCGTTCACCACACGCATGACTGAACAATTGAACCAGCCAGGCCGTTCACCGGGCGGGATCGAATACCTGTTTCATCAACAGGCCATGCAACTGGAGCAGGCCAGCAGTGCCATCGAACAGGCATTGACCGACCGCAATGCCACCGAAAGCACGACACGCTCGGCCGCGCAGGTAAACAAAGCGCTCAGCGATGCCGCTGAGCACCTCTACCAAGAGGCCACCGTCAACATGCTGAAGATGATCAAACAGCAGCCCCCTACACTCTCAGGTATTGAGTGGCTCATTGGTCAACAAGCCATCAGCATTGTGAAAACCATTACTCGACAAAGACTCAAAGGTGGCAAGACCCTTTATCTGGATCAATACACCCTCAGTGACCCCGCAACCCGTGAGGTGCTCTGGTATGCACATTTTATGTACTCCACCTCGTGGGTACCTTCCAAGGCATTCCTCTACGCACGCTTGAAAACCCCGCAAGAGCAACGCTTGGGACTGAGTGCGGACACCACCAAAGGTCTGAATGAGGCACAACGGCTTGCCTACTATCGCAGCATGATTGGCGTGGAGCAGGCCAAGCGGCTATTTTTCAAAGCTGGCTGACGCACCGGGTATTTGCTAACGACCAGCGCCCTTGCTCAGATGAGGGCGCTGATCACGGCACGCTCCTTGCTCCGTCTCGATCAAACACAGACGGGAATCCACCGATGCTTCACTCCCACCTCACGACGCTCAATGCGGTTTCCCTGGTGCTTGACGCCTTTAAAGCCCAAGGCTTGTCCGACGACGCCTTGTTGGCCGGCAGCGGCATCAGCGCGGCGGACTTGAGCCGGGCCGACACGCGCATCACCACCAATCAGGAAATGCAGGTCTGCGCCAACGCCGTCGCGCTCAAGCACGATATCGGCCTGGAACTGGGTCAGCGGATGCACGTTTCGTCCTACGGCATACTCGGTTATGCCTTGCTCACCTGTGCCACCTTCGGTGACGCTTTGCGTTTGGCGATGCATTATCCGGCGCTGCTGGGAACACTTTTCGAGCTGAGCCTTGAGGATGACGGTGAGCGCGTCTGGTTTGCCGCAGCTGACTACCGCGAGGCACCGGCACTGGCCGCGTTCAACGCCGAGTTTTGCCTGGTCTCGCTGAAAGTCACCTGCGACGACCTGCTCGGCCATCCACTGCCATTGCTCGCGACACGCTTCGAACACAACGCGCCCGACTATGAAGCGAGCTATGCCGAACATTTCAACTGTCCGCTGCACTTCGGGGCGCGGGACAATGCATTCGCTTTCGACAAACGCTGGCTTGAGCAACCGTTGCCGCTGGCCGATGCCATCACCCATCAAGCCATGGCCGAACGCTGTCGCAAACAGAATACCGAGTTCACTGGCCGCCAGGCCTGGCTGGGTCGGATTCGCCAATTGCTCAGCGCGCAATTGAATGCCGCACCCGGGCTTGAAGGGCTGGCCGAACAGATGAAATGTTCCGCGCGCACCTTACGCCGGCACCTCAAGGATGAGGGTTGCAGCTATCAGGAACTGCTCGATGAATTGCGCTTCGAACAGGCCAAGCAAATGCTCTGCGAAGATCAACTGCCGATCTACCGCATCGCCGAGGCGTTGGGCTTTAGCGAAACCGCAAGTTTCCGCCATGCGTTTGTGCGCTGGAGTGGCGTGGCGCCCAGCCAGTTCCGACCCTGAAGATCAAAAGATCGCAGCCTTCGGCAGCTCCTACATGGAATGCGTCCACCTGTGGAGCTGCCGAAGGCTGCGATCTTCTTATCTTCAGGGGGCGAATTTCGGTCAAATGTTTTGGCCATATCAATCCCCTTTTGGCCTTTCCTGCCGTTCTCCAAAACCGTGCGCACCGCAAGACTGTGCTCAACCGAATCAGCCTGCGGAGAACAAGAAAATGCTGACGATCTACTCGAACGATCACCATCTGCACCACGGCCGTTGTGAATTGATAGATGGCCAACTCAAACCCTGCTTCGAAATGCCCTCGCGTGCCGACCACGTGTTGGCACGGGTGCAGCAGCAGAATCTCGGCCCGGTAGAAGCCCCCAAGGATTTCGGTCTCGGCCCCATCGAGCGCATCCACAGCCGCGACTACCTCGACTTTTTCAAAGGCGCCTGGGCCCGCTGGACCGAGTTCAACACCGACGGTGACTTGCTGCCCTACACCTGGCCGGCCCGCACTTTGCGCCGCATAAAGCCCACCAGCCTGCACGGCGAACTCGGTTATTACAGCTTCGACGGTGGCGCACCGATCACCGCCGGTACCTGGCAAGCGGCGTACAGCGCGGCGCAAGTGGCGTTGACCGCGCAAGCGGAAATCCAGCGCGGCGCCCGCAGTGCCTTCGCCCTGTGCCGGCCACCGGGACATCACGCCGCCGGTGACTTGATGGGTGGTTATTGCTACCTCAACAACGCCGCCATCGCCGCCCAGGCATTCCTCGATCAGGGCCACAAAAAGGTCGCGATCCTCGACGTCGATTACCACCACGGCAACGGCACCCAGTCGATTTTCTACGAGCGCAGCGACGTACTCTTCACTTCGATCCACGGCCATCCGGAAGCCGAATTCCCGTTCTTCCTCGGTTATGACGACGAGCTCGGCGAAGGCGCGGGCGAAGGCTTCAACTTCAACTATCCGTTGGCCGCGGGTTCGGGCTGGGACACCTGGAGCGCCGCCCTGGAACAGGCCTGCAAAGAGATCGAAAACTACGACGCCGACATCATCGTCGTGTCCCTGGGCGTCGACACCTTCAAGGACGATCCAATCTCCCAATTCAAACTCGACAGCCCGGACTACCTGGCCATGGGCAAGCGTATCGCCGCCCTCGGCAAGCCGACCCTGTTCGTGATGGAAGGGGGCTACGCGGTGGAAGAAATCGGCATCAATGCCGTGAACGTTCTCGAAGGTTTTGAAAACGTTAACTGAGGAATTAAAACAATGAAAAGACTCAAGCGTTTTATCGTGCCCACCCTGAGCGCCCTGGTGCTCAGCGGTGCTGCACATGCCGAAGAACGAACGTTGCGCGTCTACAACTGGTTCGACTACATCACCCCCAAGGCTCTGGAAGACTTCAAGGCGCAAAACACCCAGACCAAACTGGTCTACGACATCTTCGACACCAACGAAGCGCTGGAAGCCAAGCTGCTGACCGGCAACTCCGGTTATGACGTGGTGGTGCCGTCCAACGTATTCCTCGCCAAGCAGATCGAAGCCGGTGTGTTCCAGCCGCTGGATCGCAGCAAACTGCCGAACTGGAATCACCTCGATCCCAAGCTGATGAAGCTGATCGAAGCCAACGACCCGGGCAATAAATTCGCCGTGCCGTACATGTACGGCACCATCCTGATCGGTTTCAACCCGGCCAAGGTCAAGGCAGCGCTGGGTGACAACGCTCCGGTGGACAGCTGGGACCTGATCTTCAAGGAAGAGAACATCAGCAAGCTCAAGCAGTGCGGCGTCGCGCTGCTCGACTCGCCATCGGAGATTCTGCCGCTGGCCCTGCAACACCTCGGCCTGGACCCCAACAGCAAGAAGCCTGCGGATTACGACAAGGCTGAAGCACTGCTGATGAAGATTCGTCCGTACATCACCTACTTCCATTCGTCCAAGTACATGGCCGACATCGCCAACGGTGACATCTGCGTCGCGGTCGGTTATTCCGGCAGCTTCTCCCAGGCCGCCAACCGCGCCAAGGAAGCCAAGAACGGTGTGGTCGTCGACATGCGCCTGCCCAAAGAAGGCGCACCGATCTGGTTCGACATGCTCGCCATTCCAAAAGGCGCGAAGAACCCGGAAGACGCCTACACCTTCATCAACTACTTGCTGCAACCGCAGGTGATCGCGCCGGTCAGTGACTTTGTCGGTTACCCGAACCCGAACAAAGACGCCACGGAACTGGTCGACCCGGCGATCCGCAATAATCCGAACCTGTACCCGACCGACGCGGCAATGAGCACGCTTTACACCCTGCAACCGCTACCGCGTGATGCCGAGCGCGCGCGCACCCGGGCCTGGACCAAGATCAAGTCGGGCACCTGATACAAGGCGGAAACCGAAGGCCCGCAGTGATGCGGGTCTTTTTTTGCCTGCGATATTTATCTACCACCTTGTGCACGCCCCCGCGCCCTACCTTGCCCTGACCCGGCGCTGTCCATCGACAGCGACCTCAACCCGTCAGAAAGGAAATGGCCATGCCCGAGACCTCTGCCCCCAGCGCAGTCGATGTATTGACTCAACTGGTGACCGGTCCTTCGATCACCGAAGTCGCGTCGACTGTTCTGCGCCCTGCACTCAAAGCCCTGTACCCGGACCTGGACATCGATCCGGCCTTGACCTTGGTCGCGACACCGAGCTGGATCACCCACGGCGATCAGATCGCACCCGGCGACAACCGGTTCGAATCCCTGACCGCTGCGCTGGTTCGGCTGGGTTTGTCCGGCACCACACAAGCCTGGATCGACGGAGAACACTTCCTGACCCTGCAACCGGGGATCGACCCGGCGACCCAGCTTCCGGTGAAAATTGAAGCCATCGCCTGCCTGCTGAACGAACTCGCTCCATTGCTGTTCATTGCCTATCAGGAACAACAGGTGGACTACTGGAACCAGCCCACCAGCCCTGAAATGCCGCGTTGGTATCAACTCTCGGACAACTTGCGGCAACTGTGGAACGTCAGCGAAACCAACAGCTGGGATGCCGACCAACGGGCCATGGCGCACGCTGTGTTTAACAGGCCGGATAAAGCGCAGCGATTACCCGGTGACATCTACAAGACCCGCGCCTGCCTGATCGACCTCGATTACGGCGACGGTACCGAGCGTAAACACCTCAACATTCTCGATACGGCGGTACTGGTCGGCACAGTAGGAGAACGAACGCTGGTCCTCACGCATTCAATCACCCAAGGCTTTCAGCGATTTGATTCCCTCGACGCGTTTGGCCGCTCGCTGCAATGGGCGAGTGAATCAGACAACGACGATATCCAGTTGCGCTGGCGACTGTTCGAACCGCAGGGGAATTTTTTCGATCATCAAGCCTGCACCTTGATCGCGCTGGAAGCGCAGGCAATAGGCTCGATCGATTTCTTCCAGCGCTCAAGCGATTCGATTGTCCTTCCGCGCCTCAATGCAGCCGGCGACCAGGACGCACTCCAGGCACAGCGAACCCCTCATTTCGAGCGACTGAAGCATTCACTTCCGCAATGGCTGGAAAACGCCTCGCCCGCCGATCAAAGCAACTACAGCCGCCACCTCTTGGATCTGGTGGTGGTACAGCATCAAAATGCCGGAAAAACCTTTCAAGGCGAGATTCCCGGCATCCAGCGTTTCACGTTGGATGCGCTAAGGAAGGCCGTCGGCCAAACACCCACGCCGGGCCGCGAGCCGAATCTGCAGTCCGTCGAAATCACCGTCAACAGTGTGGTGGTCTGGGGTACTTTCATTCCGCCTGGGCATGAAGAAACGCTGACAATGACGCTGGTCGAGCTGGCGTTGCAGAACCTGATCGCCCTGCCGCTGGGGAACAAGTCGGTACGCTACCGGGACAACAGCGACGTGCCGTCATGGATGACCCCGACCTATCTGGAAAACCTTGTCACCACGGCCAACATCGGCGAAACCTACCCGGCCATGCTGAAAAGCCGTCTGCTCGACGACACGACGCAAGCCTCGAAGCTGCAACAGCTTTACACCCGCCAGCTGCCCATCGAACTGCCCTTGCTGGCGCTACAACACAAGATTCGCGGCGAAGCGGGGATCGACGATCTAGGTTACCGCTATGTCGTGGCAGCGCTGGCACCTGAGCCTGCGGACCGGAAAGTCGAAGGGCAAGACATCGTGATTCGACCATTGGCATTCATCACCGCCGACCACGCAAAACGTGCCGCCGATGAAGTCGTCAATATGTTCGTGATCGGCCCGCAGCAACCGGATAAAGGACCCTGTCTGCTCTATCGGCCACTGCTCGACCCACCCCTGATTCAGTACCCGTCCCCGGCCAACTTGCTGTACGCAATCATGAACTCACGGGCGCTGCGGCAATCGATTCTGGCGTGGCTACCGGACAGCGTCCGCTTCAACTACTCACAGTACGTTTTCCCTGGCGCCCTGCCCTCGATCTGGACCGTACCGCAATTGCTGGTCGATCCCGGCGGCTCCGCGCTACTGACCGGGCCGGTTGCGCTGGGCGGGCGAGTGATCGATCAAGACGTCCTTGCGACCTTGTTCAAGGCCAATACTCAGGCATTGATTACCCAGGCTGACCGCCAATCGGTGTCCAACGCCGAGGCCCGCTGGACCACCCTCAAGCGCGGCGGCTGGAACCTGTTCAACGCCGCATTGCCGTTTCTGGGGCGTAGCGTGGGTACGGCGGCCTGGATCTGGCAGATCATGGATGATCTACAGGCAGTAGCCGATGCACAGGAGCAGGAACAGAAACCACTGGCCTGGTCAGCGCTGGCGGACCTTTTCCTGAGTCTTGGCATGGTGCTCGCCCATCGGGCGGCGGTTGGTGCAGCGCCTAAACGGACGCCTGGCGCCCACTCCGCAATTGGCCAGTCCGAACCGGAAAAGCCCCGACTGAACAGCATCACTGCAACCCGGCTGCCGGACATCGCGACCCATGAACTGCCCACCCACCACGAAGCATCACTGCACACCGTCGGTGCAATCCATCGCTCCCGCCCCAGCCTTGGTTCCTTGCTGGACGAGCTGAAAACCAGCCGCCCACAAGCGCTAGGCGCTCCGGCCACTGAAGGTGCGTACAAGCATCTGAGCCGTGACGGGCAAAAATGGTACGCCCGGGTCGGCGAGCGCTGGTTCGAGGTCGAACTCAACGACAACGACGATGTGCAGGTCATCGACTCTCGCCAGCAACCACCGCGCACAGGTCCGCTGCTGCAAAGCAACGCCCGTGGCGAATGGTTTATCGATCTGCGGCTGCGGTTGCGTGGTGGCGGGCTGAAAAGTCGTCGTAAGGAACTGCAACGACAGAACCAGGAGCAACTGCGTAAAAAGAAAGAAGAAATAGCGGCGTTTGATGCCGGACTTGAAAATAATCGGACGCAACTGTTCAACGCCCGGCGCGCCATGCTGGAGGCTACACCCGAGACCGCCGACACTGCCCGCCAGCAATTTCTCGACATGCTCGATTCGCAAGTAACGGACTACAGCACTCATATCGAAAGCATCAAGGCACTGAATGTCCTTGAAGCCGTTCCCAACTATCGCACCGCCATGGTGGATCGGCTGTCGTTGCAACTGTTCCTGATGCAGGCATGGCTCGATGAACGATACCCGGTATTTCGCGAAAATTTGCGCACCACACTCGAGCTACTCGACAGCGGATCTACGCGCGACCGTGCCAGTCCCTTTGCGACGATGATTGATCTCACTCAAGGGATGATCGACAAAATCGAGTTCGCGCATTCGCGATTCGAAGAGCTGAGCCTGTTGGGCAAGGAAGCTGCCGAGGTCAGTCGTCAGTACAAAGCCAAACTGCCAGCGTTTTCATTGCAGGATCTCAAGCTTCTGCAAATCACCCTGAGCCATGAACTTTGCCTGAAGGAGGGTATGACGCAGCCCAGGGAACAGGCCCGTCTGGCGCTGGAAAACCTGATCGAAGACGCCTCGCTCAACATTCAAAGCGCTCTGGATCTGCGTACGGAAGAGAGTCTGGACCATCTCGGCGAACGCATTGAGGCGCTGAGCAATCTGGTGGAGCAGTTCACAATCATTGACCAGCGATTCCTCGACATCAGCACTGAATTCCCGGAGATCATGATTGCCGAACGCCTTGAACAGCTGCGTAAAAACGTCGATGAGTTCAGTCAGGGCACGGTGACGCAACTGTCGGCTCTGCTGCGTGAGCAGCGCCTTGTGGAGCCAGCACCCGGCCCTTCAAAAGCGCCGGTCACGCCGGTAAAGAAAATCATCAAGACCCGTTACAAAGGCACGCTCGTCGGCAAAGCGCGGCAAAGTACCAGTGGCGAGGACCGTCACCTGGTCGATGTGGTGGCACCACTGACGGGCAAGGTCATTGCTACCTTCCATGAAAAATCGCCGGGGGTCTGGGTAGAAAGACTTCCAGGTAAACCGGCAAACCCCGTCAAGGCAAGACCCGATCTGCCCAATAGCCTCCAGGCTGCCCAAACCTTACTCGATGAACTGCCCGCGTTCACCCAGCGTACTCAGGCACACATAGCCCGAGCGATCCGAATACCCACGGAAATCGAGGAAATCTACTATCAGTACGCCACTCGCCTGCGCGATGCCGTGGAAAAAATCGATCAGGCCCTGACGGCCAGCAACACCACCGAAAGCCATACCAAGTCCGCCGCCACGTTGCGCCACCAACTCGACAGTGCCGCAACTGCGCTCTACGCCAAGGGCCGCACGACGCGAATAGAGATGACCAAACAGCAGGCACCGACCGCAGCGCGGGTCGAGTGGCTCATGGGCAAAGATGAAGTGCTGATCCCCAAAGCCACCCAACGCCGCCGGCTCAAAGGCCCGCGAAAAGACTATTTGCTGGAGTACGAAATTCTCGACAAAAAAACCAACAAAGTGCTGTGGTACGCGCACTTTCACTACGCCAACGCCGACGACCCACTGCCATCCTTTACGGCGGGCCACCTTAAAACCGTTGATCAACGGCGACTGGGCGGCGCCTTTGATTGGCGCGATACCCGCAGTAATCAGGAACTGATCGCCATCCACCGAAGTGCCATCAATCGCTCCCTGGCTGCGGCGTTGTTTTTCTCCTGAGAAGCAGATCAAAAGATCGCAGCCTGCGGCAGCTCCTACACCGATCCAGGTAGGAGCTGCCGCAGGCTGCGATCTTTTGATTCGGCTCTTGCAGGTGAAGTTGCGCCCTATATATATGTACCACCTGACCCGGTTTGCGCCCGCGTACTGTCGGTTCGAGACGGCATTTTTTGCCACGCCATCCCCTCGACCGGACCCTTCACATGAGCGAAACCCCTTCAATTCCTGCCACAAACAATCCCGCACCGCTGCTCAACAAAAGCCGTCTGGTGGATCAAACCAGCGGCGGGCCAAACCTGCATGACGCCGCCGCGCAACTCTTGCGCAAAGCGTTGAAAAAACGCTTTCCAGAACAAAACATCGACCCTGACAAGGCTCTGCTGGCGACCCCGGTCTGGCGCCAACAAGGCGAGAGTCTTGTCACCCAAACAAACCGCTTCGAATCACTGACCCAAGCGCTGGCGCGTCTGGCATTCACGCAAACGGTAGCGAACTACATCGAAGGCGAGCATTTCCTCACCCTGTCGCGCCATGTCAGCGAGCCTGTTCATTTGCCCGTCAGCATGGACGCCATCACCATTCTGTTGAACGAGCACGCGCCGTCGCTGTTCGTGGCCTTCGAGCAAAGTCAGCTGGATTACTGGAACACCACCGACGATCAACTGCCGCGCTGGCGGATACTGTCCGACACCCTGAAAGACGCGCTCAACGTCCAGTCGGTCAATGGCTGGGACGCCAATCAATGCACCCTCGGGCGCCTTGTTTCGCAATACCCCGATAACGCACTGCGTCAGACCGCAGGCAGCGGGCTGACGAATGTCCGCGCTTGCATGCTGGACCTCGATCTCGCTTTTGAACTGCAAGAGGGCAGTAGGACCGAGCATCTGATGTTGCCGGGGGCACTGGTGTTGAGGGCCACACAGGGCGAGCGCGAACTGATCGTGATGTACAGCATCTCCGACGGCTACGAAGCATTCACCACCCTGGAACAATTGGGCGTCACGCTTCCCGGGCGCATCGACTTTGATTTGCGCGGGCACAGTCTCAAGTGGCGACTCTATGAGCCCGAAGGCAATATTTTCGATGCGATGGTCTGGGCATTGGTGACCTGTCAGATCGACTCCATCGATACGCTCGACCCTGCCAGTCGCTCTCCCGCGAAACGAATTGCCTCTCGCCAGAACGACAGCGATGCGGTCAGTTCGAAAGATCAAATCCGCATTGAACAGTTGGAAAACGCAGTTCCCGAATGGCTGCTGATGGGTTCAATTGATGACATTCAAGCTTACAGCCGCTACCTGACCGAGCTGGGCACTCTCAGAGGCGAAGCTGACAGTGAGGCTTTCAATATCGGAAACATCCCTCCCATTCATGCCTATGCCCAACAAAAAATGTGCGATGCCATCGTCGCTGCCACCCCCGGCAAAGGCAGCGCGTTACTGCCACTGAGCGATATCCGAATCACCGTGACCCACAGCTTTGAAGTCGGCGGTTTTACCCTGCCCGACCCGCGCAACCGCAGTATTGAAACCCTGAGTGAGTTCGCCCTGCACAACACCCAGCCCTACATCGCGACGGTGGCCTATGCCGATGGCACAGCAGCGCCGGAGTGGATGACGGTCAAGTTCCTGCTGCGCATCGCCAACGAGGTGAATATTGGTGAAACCTATCCGCAGTTGATCAAACGCACGCTGCTCGACGACCCGACACAGGCCCGGCACCACAAGACACGATACCGGCATCAGCTGCCGTTGCTCCTGCCGTTGCTGGCGTTGGAGTACCAACTCAAACGTCAGGGTGACATCGACAAGCACGGTTACCGACAGGTCTGCCAACTGATGGCGTCGATCAAAAGCAACTCGCCACCCGCCCAGTGGCCGGTGCAGATTCGCCCGCTGGCGTTCGTGCCGCGCTTTCGCCTCAGTGGCACACCGGACACCGTTACGAACATGTACATCATCGGCCCGCCCGCTGGCCAGACCGGACCATGCCTGCTTTACCGGCCGCTGCTGGACCAGCCGCTGCTGCAGTTTCCTTCCGAGCAAAACATGCTGTACGCGTTTTACCAACCAGGGGAATTGCGCGACTCGGTACTGGCCTGGCTACCTACGAAGGCACTGAGTTTTGACTACGCCCAATATGTATTTTCCACGGGCCTACCGTCGCCCTGGACCATCACTGAGTTGGCGTTCGAACCGTTTATCCACCTTGACCTGACGGCTGCTGTCGGCTTGGCGAACACGCCTCTGAGTGGCGACATTCTCGGCACCCTGTTTGCCGCTAACTGTCAGGCCATGGTTGAACTCGCCGACCGCCAATCCACTTCAAATGCCGAACGTCGCTGGGCATTGCTGGCCGACAGCGGCTGGGCACTATTCAGTGTGGCTGCCAATTTCCTCAGTGGCGCGGCGGGTACCGCGGTCTGGGTCTGGCAAAGCATCAATCAGATTCAGCAAGCCCTGGATGCCCATGAGCGCGGCGACACGATTGTGGAATGGTCTTCGATCGGCGACGTGCTGCTGGCCCTTGGCATTCTGCTCACCCAAAGGGTCGCGACTCGTCGTATTCAGCTCTCCGGACCTCAGACTGAAAACGCCTCGTTGAAACAACAACCCACGGAAAAATTCTCGATCATTCAACCCTCGCCCTCCAAGCCTCCAACGGTCAAGTACGACTCGACGCTGTTGAGCGCTGAACTGCCCAAAACTCACCTCACCACCCTGGCTCCCGATACGCTGAATCGCGTTAATGCCGGGGCGCAGTTTTTGCGGCAAATCAATCGATTCCAGGTGCCCAAACCGGATCTGCCTGCCGGTGCGAAAGCCAATGCTGATCACCTCCATGAACTCGCCGGGAAATTCTACGCACAGGTCGGCGAGCGATGGTTTCAAGTCAGTGCCAATGCCGATGAGCCGGTGTTCATCATCGACCCCAACGATTCGCATCAGGCCGGTTTTGCCGTGAAGTTCGACGCCATCGAAAGCCGATGGCACTGGGACCTGAAACTGAGATTGCGCGGGGGTGGACCAACGGGTCGGATTGAAGCCCTGCGACGCGAAAAAACCAGGAAAAAGGACGAAGCGTGGAACGCGCTGCATCTGTTCATCGAACAGGAAGCCACTCGCAAGGCCAGCCTGGACGAGACCTTGCAGCCCTCTGAGACCAACGATCTTTTCGCCACCCTGTCCGAGGAAGCCATTGCTATATACATAGCAAAGTCCGATGAGCTTTCCAGCGGATATGGCCAAGCGTTGGCAGACCTCGAAAAGTGGCGCGAGGCTGGGGGCTCAGGCGTGTTTTATCAGTCTCAGTTGATGCGTTTCACCGTCGAGCAACATCGATACCTTAACGGCTGGCTACGGATGAAATTGCGTGAGTACGCGAAAATTGTCCTCCCCCAGCTCAGCCAGTCGGAACCTGCGCAAACGAGGTCCCGCGCCGTGCAAATCGAGGCGGCACAAAAGGCCATTGCAGTAAGCGATGAGTTGATTGATCGCCTGGGTCGCCTGCAGGCCTCACTGGACAGGTTGATGGACCATACCGGTGCCACCCGCAAGGTCGCCGGCGAGCTTAAAAGACTGCTGCCTTCATTTTCCCACTACGACCTTGAAGCCAACGAAATCGGCATGTCCACCGAGCTCAGCCTGCGCGAGGTAGCGGGCAGCGACATGAGTCAGGTGCGTCCGCTTGTCGTCGATATTTTCGAAAACGCAGCTGACGCGGGCCACACCCTGGCTGAGCGGCGCAACGCTAGCAGTCAGGCATTGAATGTCGATCAGCTCACGGCGCTGATCGACCGCCTGGCAGATGCCGAACGGCGCCTGCAAGAGCTTTCGATCAGCTGGCCAGATCATCTGGAACCGGTCCGTTTCAATCGCGTTCAACAATTGGTCGCAGGCCTTCATCAACTGGCCCGCAGCCGTCTGCTCAAGTTACTTCCGGAGCCTGAGGACGAACCCGTCGCGGCGATAGCCAAAACCGAACCGGCGCCCTCCACCTCCAGAGCCATCGGTAAAGTGAGCAAATCCCGGCCACGGGTTGTTGAGGCGCAAAAGACACCGTCGACGGAAACAGCAGATACCGGCGAAGAAATCCCCATCATCAAGTCGGCAACCAGACGCCCGGATCAACCTGTTTTGCTGAACGATGAAGCGATCATGGCCAACGGACTTTCGTTGACTGCAGATGTCGACGCATTCATCAAACGTACCCGCACAGACGCCCAACGCCCGTGGCGTATTCCGGCCGACATGAAAGACCTGTTCGATCAACAAGCAACACGACTCGATCAAGCCGCTACTCACCTTGATGCGGTATTGGTTCGCAGAAGTGCCGACTTTCCTGTGGGAAGCCTGAGCGCCGAGCTACACGCGGGTGCCACTAAAATCCGCCGTGAAGGGGTCACCGTTTACGGTGCCATGCTTATGAAACGCAAACCCCGGGAAGCCTATCTGAAATGGTTGAACGACCACGACCAGGTCGAGATCGCCAAAGACGAGCGCGGGCGCATCGGAACCAAACAGCGCAAAGACTTTTTCCAGGAATACAAAATTTTCGACAAGGTACGCAAAAAAGCTTTGTGGGTCGCGCATTTTCATTACAACAACCTGAGCGATCCGGAGGATGGGTTTACCGTCGCTCATCTCAAACTGGCCGATGGATATTTGCAGGAGTTACCGGCCAAGACCCGCGCGGAACTGGACACCTTTGACGCGGTGGACAATGCACTGCGCCGCATCATTAATCCGCAGGTGCGGGATCTTTTTCTGAAACCGCAACCGAAAGCTCCGGCCGGGCCATAGGCCTCAATCGCACCAAACCGTGCGCAACCGGGCCAGGGCAGCTTCAATCGCAGGCTCTGGCACGGCGGCGAAACCCAGCACCAAGCCGGCTCGCTGATCCATTGGCGTCTGCGAGTCGGATAACCAATAGCTGCTCAACCCGTTGACCTCGACGCCGACGCTTTCGGCTTTTTCGATCAGCTCGCGCTCGCGGGTCACACTGTTCACAGGGACGGTCAGGTGCAAACCGGCCATGACATTGGGCAGGTTGCCGACGCCCTCGATAGGGGTCGGCCAATGGTTCAACAGACAGTTGCGTCGACTCAATGCAGCGCGACGCATACGCCGGATATGGCGTTGAAAATGCCCGGCCGCCATGAACTCCGCCATCACCGCTTGTGTACTGACTTCCGAATGCCGAACGTCCACTGCACGCCGTTGTGCAAAGGCCTCGACCAGCCCCGGTGGCAAGACCAGGTAACCCAATCGCAATGCGGGAAATGCGACCTTGCCGAAGGTCCCGACATACAACACCCGTCCATGGCGATCGAGTGCTGCCAAAGGCGCCAGCGGTGCGCCGCTGTAACGGTACTCGCCATCGTAATCGTCCTCGACGATCCAGCCCTGGGTGCGCTCGGCCCAACTGAGCAATTCGAGGCGCCGGGCCAGGCTCATGACGACGCCCGTGGGGTATTGATGCGATGGCGTGACATAGGCCAGTCGACAGTCGCCAAGCGCGGCAAGTTGCGCGCAATCGATGCCGTCACTGTCCACCGCCACGCCCTGCAATTTGGCCCCGGCCACGGCGAACGCGTGCCCCGCGGCGCGGTAGCCCGGATTTTCAATCGCCACCCCGTCGCCCGGCTCCACCAACAGCTGTGCACAAAGGCTAATCCCCTGCTGTGCGCCACTGGTGATCACAATTTGCTCAGCCGTGCATTGCATGCCCCGTGAACTACGCAAATACGCTGCAATCAGTCCACGCAAGCGCGCATCGCCTGCGGGGTCGCCATAACACAATTGCTGTAAATCCGGTTTGCGCCAGAAAGCCGCATTCAGCTTGGCCCAAACCTCAAAGGGGAACAGATCAAACGCTGGAACACCAACCCGAAACGCTCGCGGCGGACCACTCGGCGGCATGGCCAAATGGTTCTTTTCAACGCGTCCCAACGCCCCGCTGTGGATAACTTTGCTGGATGAAACCACAGGTAAATCAAGCCAATTTGTGGATAAGGCTGTGGGTAACCCTGTTGAAAACCCTGTGGATACTTTTGTGGATAGTTTTTTTACTGGCAGTGCACTTTGCGGCAATTGCGCAACGTACGTCCCGTCGCCCACTCGCCCTTCGATGAAGCCCTCGGCGTAGAGCTGATCGTAGGCACGCACCACGCTATTGCGAGAAATCGCCAACGCCGCCGCCAGGTCGCGACTGGCGGGCAGACGTGTACCACTGGCCAGCCGACCGTCGAGCACTCGCACGCGCAACGCTTGATAGAGCTGACGGCTCAAGCCCTGGCGACGATCCAGTTCGATTCCCGCAGGATTGAACGACAAGGACAGCGACGGTGAATCCGACATGACAATGGACCTATAAAATTGGTCGTTAATGGCTCTTACAACAGACCAATAGCCTGCCTAGGATGCAGGCATTCGCCAAGGAAAATCTCCATGTACCTGCCCAAAGCCTTTGCCATCGACGATCTACAGGAACTGCAGCAGCAGATACTCGGCACCCGCCTTGCCATGATCGTCACCCACGGCGAACAAGGCCTGCAAGCCAGCCACTTGCCATTGCTGTTGAACGCTGCCGAAGGTCCGAATGGCACCCTCTACGGCCACTTCGCCAAAGCCAATCCGCAATGGCAAGAATTGCAGAATGGTGCCGAAGCGCTGGTGATTTTCGCTGGTGCCGATGCGTACGTGAGCCCCGGGTTTTACCCGAGCAAAGCCGAACACGGCAAAGTCGTGCCGACCTGGAACTACGTCGCCGTGCACGCGTACGGAACCGCCGAGGTATTCACCGATGCCGAGCGCTTGCTCAAACTGGTCAGTGCGCTGACTGATCGTCACGAGGCCGCTCGGGCACAACCGTGGAAAGTCGCCGACGCCCCGGCTGATTACATCGACGGCATGCTCAAAGCCATCGTTGGTTTTGCCTTGCCGATCCAGCGCCTGGAAGGCAAGCGCAAGCTCAGCCAGAACCGCAACACCGTAGACATTGCCGGCGTGCGCCAAGGGCTGGCCGCCAGCCCCGACGCACACGATCAGGCCCTCGCCCAGTTGATGCCTAAGGAATGAACATGAGTCAGATCGAAATCCGCCAGGTCAGTGCCGACGACCACGCCGCCTGGTTGCCGCTGTGGCAAGCGTACCTGCGATTCTACAAAGCCGAATTGCCTGAGGCGGTCACCCAGAGCTCCTGGCAGCGCATGCTCGACCCGAACGAACCGACCCACGCCGCCCTCGCCTGGGCCGACGGCAAAGCGGTGGGCATGGTGCATTTCATCTACCACCGTTCGAACTGGGCCATTGAAAACTCCTGCTACCTGCAAGATTTGCTGGTGGCACCCGAAACACGCGGCACCGGTGTCGGCCGCAAGCTGATCGAATTCGTCTACACCACCGCCAAGGCCGATGGTTGCAACAAGGTGCATTGGCTAACCCACGAAACCAACGCCACCGCGATCCAGCTCTACGAGCGCATCGCTGAACGTCCCGGTTTCATCCAGTTTCGCAAAGCCATTTAAGGTTCAAGGAGAACAACATGTCGACTTCACTCGCGGACTGGAAAGGCGTCCCTGCGCCGACGGTTCAACTGATCGAAGGACGTTTCATCCGCCTGGAAAAACTCGACCCGGCACGTCACGGCGACGACTTGTTCAAAGCCCTGCAAGGCCCCGGTGCCGATCCGAAGCTCTGGGACTATTTGCCCTATGGCCCTTTCCCCGAGCGTAGCGCGTTCAATGACTGGCTGAACAACAACGCCGCCAGCAGTGATCCGTATTTCTTCGCGGTGATTGATCGCAAGGGCGGCGACGTGCAAGGCATCCTCAGCCTGATGTCGATCGTCCCGGCCCAGGGCCGCATCGAAATCGGCCACGTCACTTTTGGCGCGCCGATGCAGCGCTCGCCAAAAAGCACCGAAGCGGTGTATCTGCTGGCCAAGGAGTCGTTCGCCCTCGGTTACCGCCGTCTGGAGTGGAAGTGCAACAACGGCAACGCCCGCTCCAAATACGCGGCTGAACGTTTGGGCTTCAGTTTTGAAGGCGTGTTCCGCCAGCACATGGTGGTCAAGGGCCAAAACCGCGACACCGCGTGGTACTCGATTCTGGACTCGGAATGGCCGGCGATTGGTGCGGGGTTTGAACGCTGGTTGAGCGATGAGAACCAGACGGGGTCGGATCAGGTGAAGTCGTTGGTGGAGTGTCGGGGGTAACGATTTCACAGCAAAAAGATCGCAGCCTGCGGCAGCTCCTACATTATGGGTACGCGTACACCTGCAGGAGATGCCAAAGGCTGCGATCTTTTGATTTTTAACGCACACCGTCCCAATCCAGCGGCAACTTAGCGCTGACAGCCTTGGCAAAGGGCGTCGAAATGTCCTCGAAGTTATTAACCAGATAGGTGTGCTCATACCCGTAGCTGCATCGACTTTCGAAACCTTTTTCGGGGTTGTCGAAACTGAGAACCATAGCGTCGTGCCAGTTCCCGGACGTGAAAATCTGTATTGTCCGAGCAATGCCGACGAACGTCATTGTTTGGGCGCTTGCAGCTCTCTTCTCGATTTTTTGTAGGTAAAGGCGTCTGCCCGGAAGGATAAAAAACCGTCGATCCCAAGTGGCACACCATTTACTACAAAATAATCTGACACCCCTCGCACATGCACCGGAACCGGCTGACATCGGCACCTGCAGCCCCCATTTTACTGTTTGGCCTCCTGTCAAAAGAGGCCAGACCCGATGCCCACACAACATAAGTTCCGCCCAAAACACCTTGCGCTGGCGGTCGCGCTTTCCGTCGGTTGCGTAGAAACCTCCGTAGCGCAGCAACTGGTAATTGAAAGCGTCACCGATGAAAAAATCACTAAACCTCGCAAAAAAACCCCCAAACCCGCAGCCCCTATCGATGACCTTTTCGCACTCAAGGAATTCATCGGCCCTCTTAAACATACGACTCCAACCAACACTCGGCCGAGAGAAGAACAAACAACTCAGTTGCCACTTACACAGCGCACCAGCGCCCCAGTTGAGTTCGATGACACCTTCTACGATCTCCTTGATTTCCCCGAACCCTCCACGATTGAAATGGCAATTGTTCCGGCAGAGGAAAACCCTTTCGACAACTTCCAGAATGCCTATACCACTCAACACACGATTATTTCAAAACCACTCGAAAACACCGATGGTATCGCTTTGCAATTGGGCGAGGCTGACGACCTGTTGGTGATCAACAAGGGGGCACAATGGGATGGGCGGATTGACGGGGGCTCCGGGAAAAACGGTTTACTGCTGAACGCTTTTGAAGGAGGTGAGATTGGCGAAACAAAAAACTTTGAAGGCCTGCGTATAGCCCGAGGCCAGTGGGCACTGCACCATGATTTCGATGGCCACGCCGAGATCAAGGCCGGAGGCAGCCTTTTGAACAACGGCTCAATAAAAGGAGATGCCTATGTCGATGCAAATGCTGTCTACGCCGGCTATGGCAGCGTCAACGACTTGTATGTAGATGGCTCGCTGGAGGTCAATACGGCTCTTGGTTCCCCTATCATCAACGGCAACTTGACACTCGACAAAGAGGCAGCTTTTTCCTATGGCGTGACCGCTGACAAGCTCCCTACGCCTGTATTGGTCGAAGGCATTGCCACACTAGCCGGTGCCAAATTTCATGTATTTGGCGTAACAGGCGATTACCCCGACAGTACTGTGCATCCGGTTTTGTTTGCCGGAAAAATTGAAGGGGAATTCGGACAGCCCAGCAGCAACCTCGCCTTCATGACGCCGACGTTATCGTATAGCAATACCACGGTGACGCTGACTTACGAGCGCAACGCATTGAAGATAGCCGAGCTAGCTAGAACTCCCAGCGGCCAAGCCCTGGCCCGGAGTGTAGACGCATCAGAAACTGCGAGCGAAAGCCTCGCCATCCGTTCGCTTTTGTATAGCAACAAGTCAACCGCCCCCGTCGCCATTGAACAACTGGCGGCTAGCAATAATGCCAATCTCGCAAAAGCCACATTGAGCAGTGTCAGCCCGGTGAGCACCAGCATGCTCTCAGCCATGCGACAACTGGATAATCGCCGTGGCCCGCTCACCGAATCAAGTCAGGCGCCACGTCTGGCCATTGGCAACCAACAAACTGGTCGGGTATGGCTACAGGCCTTGGGAAACGGAGGGAAAGTCGACCGTGGTTTCAACACCTCCCTTAATTTCGCTACCCACGGAATATTGTTGGGCGCCGACTGGCGACATGATGACCACTGGCAAGCGGGGGTAACAGGCGGAAAATCACAAACCCGACTCGATGCGGGGCAATACGATGGGGATCTCGACAGCTGGCACTTCGGTGCTTATGCGGTGCGTCAGGAAGGGCCTTTCGCCCTGCGTCTTGGCGCGGTTTACAGCAGTCATGACGGCAGCAGCAAACGCCAGGTGGCCTTCAACCGGTTCAGCGACCGCCCGAAAAGCCGTTACGACGCCAGCACCCAGCAAGCCTTCGCCGAGGCGGGTTACAACCTGGGGCGCGGCAACATCAGCTTCGAACCTTTCGCCAGCCTGGGTTATCAACGCTATCAGCGCGATACCTTCACGGAAAAGGGTGGCGCGGCGGCACTGAAAGTCCATGGGCAAACCAATGAAAATATCAGCAGTACATTCGGACTGCGTCTGGCGCAAATCCATGCGCTGGATAACGGTATGCAACTGACACCGCGTTTCAGCGCCGGCTGGAAATACACCTACGGTGAACTCGACAGCTACACGCGCCAACGCTTGGTAACCGGGGGCCGCGACTACACCGTTTCTGGTGCGCCGCTGGACCGCGAAAGCCTGATGCTCGATGCAGGGCTGGATCTTCGGGTGTCGGCAAATAACAGTCTGGGGGTCGGCTTCACCGGCGAAGCTGGCGATGACGGACGCAGCTATGGCGTGATGGGGCAATGGCAGCTGGCGTTCTGACCGACCTAACACAAATCCCTATAGGAGCTGCCGAGTGAAACGAGGCTGCGATCTTTTGATCTTGCTTTTAAAAACAGAATCAAAAGATCGCAGCCTCGTTTCACTCGGCAGCTCCTACATGGGGCAGTGTGTATCAGCAAAAAAAAGGGGAGCACATGCCCCCCCGAGGTTTAAAGCGTTGTATCGAGGCTGTGAATTCAGCCTTCGATCTCGATCAGGATTTCGCCCGGATTGACACGGTCGCCCTTGGCCACGTGAATGGCGGTGACTTTGCCGGCGATGGCAGCCTGGACTTCGGTTTCCATCTTCATCGCTTCGGTGATCAGAACGGCCTGGCCAGCCTTGACGGTGTCGCCTTCCTTGACCAGCACATCAACGATGTTGCCCGGCATGGTAGTGCTGACGTGGCCCGGCGCAGTGGCTTGTTTGCGCTTGCTGCTGCCGCCGCTGACGAATTCGTTGAGCGGTTCGAACACCACTTCTTCCGGCATGCCGTCGATGGACAGGTAGAAGTGACGCTTGCCTTCAGCCTTCACACCGACACCGGTGATGTCGACGCGATAGGTTTCGCCGTGAACGTCGATAACGAACTCGGTCGGTACGCCTTCGCCACCGGCCGAAGCAACGCCACCGGCTTCAGGAATCGGCAACAGCACTTCTGGTGTGAGGGTGCCCGCAGCGCGCTCTTCGAGGAACTTGCGGCCGATGTCCGGGAACATGGCGAAGGTCAGCACGTCTTCTTCAGACTTGGCCAGTGCACCGATGTCGGCCCGCAGCTTGGTCATTTCCGGCTTGAGCAGGTCGGCTGGGCGAACGTCGATCACCTCTTCGCTGCCGATGGCCTGGCGACGCAATTGTTCATTCACTTTGCCCGGCGCCTTGCCGTAGCCACCTTGCAGGTAGAGCTTCACTTCGTTGGTGATGGTCTTGTAACGCTCACCGGCCAACACGTTGAAGAACGCCTGGGTACCGACGATCTGCGAAGTCGGGGTCACCAGCGGCGGGAAGCCGAGGTCTTCACGAACACGCGGGATTTCCGCCAGCACTTCGCTCATGCGATTCAGCGCGCCCTGCTCTTTCAACTGATTGGCCAGGTTGGAAATCATCCCGCCCGGAACCTGGTTGACCTGAACGCGGGTATCGACCGCCGTGAATTCGCTTTCAAACTGGTGGTACTTCTTACGCACGGCATAGAAGTACAGACCGATTTCTTGCAGCAGTTCGAGGTTCAGACCGGTGTCGAACTCGGTGCCCTTGAGCGCCGCCACCATCGATTCGGTGCCTGGATGGCTGGTGCCCGAAGCGAAGCTGGAGATCGCGGTATCGATGTGGTCGGCGCCGTTTTCAATAGCCTTGAGCTGGCACATGGTCGCCAGACCAGCCGTGTCATGCGAGTGGATGAACACCGGCAGCGACTGCTCGGCTTTCAATGCGCGAACCAGTTCACCAGTGGCGTACGGGGTCAGCAGGCCAGCCATGTCCTTGATCGCCACCGAGTCGCAACCCATGGCTTCCATTTGCCTGGCTTGCGCCACGAACGCATCGATGGTGTGCACCGGGCTGGTGGTGTAGGCGATGGTGCCCTGGGCGTGTTTGCCGGCTGCTTTTACCGCTTCGATGGCCACGCGCAGGTTACGTACGTCGTTCATCGCGTCGAAGATGCGGAACACGTCGATGCCGTTGACCGCTGCCTTGGCGACGAAGGCCCTGACCACGTCGTCGCTGTAATGGCGGTAGCCCAGCAGGTTCTGGCCGCGCAGAAGCATTTGCAGGCGCGTGTTAGGCAACGCGGCGCGCAGTTGGCGCAGGCGCTCCCACGGATCTTCTTTCAAGAAGCGCACGCAGGCGTCGAAGGTCGCGCCGCCCCAGCATTCCAGCGACCAGTAGCCGACTTTGTCGAGCTTGTCGCAGATGGGCAGCATGTCTTCGGTGCGCATGCGGGTCGCCAGCAGCGATTGGTGGGCGTCGCGCAGGATTGTGTCGGTAACGTGGATTTGCTTGCTCATTGTTCTATTCCTCACAGGCCTGCGTGGGCGGCGATGGCGGCGGCGATGGCCAGGGCCAGCTCTTCGGGTTTGCGCTTGATCGAGTAGTTGGTCAGTTCAGGGTGGCTTTCAACGAAGCTGGTATTGAACTGGCCGCTACGGAATTCCGGGTTGCGCAGGATTTCCTGGTAGTACGCGGCAGTGGTCTTGACCCCTTGCAGACGCATGTCGTCCAAGGCGCGCAAGCCACGGTCCATCGCCTCTTCCCAAGTCAGCGCCCACACCACCAATTTCAGGCACATGGAATCGTAGAACGGCGGAATGGTGTAACCGGTGTAGATCGCCGTGTCGGTACGCACGCCGGGACCGCCGGGTGCGTAGTAACGGGTGATCTTGCCAAAGCTGGGCAGGAAGTTGTTTTTCGGGTCTTCGGCGTTGATCCGGAATTGCAGCGCGAAACCGCGGTGCTGAATGTCTTCCTGTTTCACCGAAAGCGGCAGGCCGGACGCGATGCGGATCTGCTCACGCACGATGTCGATGCCGGTGATTTCTTCGGTGATGGTGTGTTCCACCTGCACCCGGGTGTTCATTTCCATGAAGTACACTTCGCCCTCGGCGAGCAGGAACTCCACGGTGCCGGCGTTCTCGTAGCCCACAGCCTTGGCCGCACGCACCGACAGGTCGCCGATGTAGGCGCGCTGTTCCGGGGTCAGTTGCGGACTCGGGGCGATTTCGATCAGCTTCTGGTTGCGGCGCTGGATCGAACAGTCACGCTCGAACAGGTGCACCACGTTGCCAAAGCTGTCGCCGAGGATCTGCGCTTCGATGTGCTTGGGGTTGACGATGCATTTTTCCAGGAACACTTCCGCGGAACCGAAAGCCTTGGTGGCTTCGGAAATGACTCGAGGGAATGCTTGTTCAAGTTCTTCTCGACTGTCGCAGCGACGGATACCCCGGCCGCCGCCACCGGAGGTAGCCTTTAGCATCACTGGATAACCGATGCGGTCGCCTTCAACCAAGGCTTCCGCGATGTCCGCGACGTTGCCTTCGGTACCCGGTGTAACGGGCACGCCCGCCTTGATCATGCTGCGGCGGGCTTCAGTTTTGTCGCCCATGCGGCGAATCACTTCAGCCGATGGGCCGATGAACTTGATGCCGCGTTCGGCACAGATGTCCGCCAGTTCGGCGTTTTCCGATAGAAAACCGTAGCCGGGATGCAATGCATCACAACCGGTTTCCACCGCCAGATTCACCAGTTTACGCGCGTTCAGGTAACCGGCCAGCGGCTCGGCACCAATGCTATGGGCCTCGTCCGCACGCTTCACATGCAAGGCATGACGGTCGGCGTCGGAATAGATCGCGACCGAGCGAATGCCCATCTCGGCGCAGGCGCGCACGATTCGTACGGCAATCTCACCACGGTTGGCGATCAGGATCTTTTTTATCACTTGGAGGTTCCCTTGAGCCGGTGGTACCCACGACCTGCTAGACCAGGTCGACGCGTGACCAAATGTTTCAATTCGGTCGCAGGTCCACACTAGCTTCCACAAGGGATTAACAAAAATGAATAATTATTGGGTCATGCATAAGTAAAGACTTATAGTTGAGGCATCAGCCTGCGGCGAGAGTAACCAGAAAATGCGTAAGTCCTTGATGCGTATGACATTGCGTCAATTACAGATCTTCAACGAGGTCTGTGATTTGAGGTCTTACAGCCGCGCAGCTGACGAAATGTCCCTCACACAACCGGCCGTCAGCCTACAGATTCGTCAACTCGAGGAGCTGATTGGTCAACCTTTGTTCGATTACGTCGGCAAAAAACTCTACATGACCGAAGCAGCTGAAGCACTGCAACGCGCCAGCCGGGACATTTTCGGACGCTTGGAAAACCTCGACATGCAGTTGTCGGACATGCAGGGCTCGCTGCAAGGTCAGTTGAAGTTGGCGGTGGAGTCTAGCGCCAAGTATTTCGTGCCACATCTGTTTGCCGCATTTAAACGTCAGCACCCGGAAGTGAACCTGCAACTGACGGTGGTCAATCGTGGACAAGTGATTCGACGCCTGTCGGACAACCGTGACGACCTGGTGATCATGTCGATGGTGCCGCAGGACATGGGGCTGGAATTTTTGCCGTTCCTCAACAACCCGATTGTCGCGGTGGCGCCGCCCGATCATCCGCTATGCCATATGGGCCCGCTGCGCTTGCAGGATCTTGAACCCTACACGCTGTTGATGCGCGAATCGGGCTCCGGGACGCGGATGGCGTGCGAAGAGTATTTCAAAGAGAAGCGCGTGCACTTCAACCAGACCCAGGAAGTCTCGTCCGCCGAAGCCCAGCGTGAATGTGTGTTGGCGGGTCTGGGCGTCGCGCTGTTGACGCGCCACGCCCTGAACCTTGAACTGGCGACCGGCGGACTGATCGAGTTGCCGATCGAAGAGCTGCCGCTGTACCGCAGTTGGTGCCTGGTGCAGGCCAAGGCTAAACGCCTGTCACCGGTGGCTCACGCATTCCTTGCGTTCATTCGCAGCGAGCGGGTGCAGATCAGCGCGCTGGTTGAGCGCTTCGACGGGAAGTTGTCGGCGCCGCCTGCCAGTAGTTGAGCTCCAGATCTTCGGGGAAGTCACCAATCTCGGCGAGCAACTGACGGCGTTCACAGCGATCTTCGATAGCGCGGCGAAACTCCATGCGGCGCTGGTCTTCCTGCTGACGACGGGTTTTGACGGCGCTGTTGCGTTCTTCGTAGGGCTGGGCCATTTCGAGTCTCCCAAGGCGAGTACGGGAGCTTCAAGATAGGCGCGGGGGATGACGGTTTGGCGGCTCGATAGTTACAGGAATGTGAAAGTTATTGAAGATCAAAAGATCGCAGCCTTCGGCAGCTCCTACATGAACCCTGCAGGATCTGCCGAAGGCTGCGATCTTTTGATTTTAGTCGTCCAGCGCTTTCACCGACTTGGGCGACAACCGCAAGCTGCGAAGGCTGCGCTTGACGCTCTTGAGGTGGTTGACCAGGCTCGGGCCACGCGCCATTGCCACACCCATCGCCAGCACATCGATCACCACCAGGTGAGCGATACGCGAGGTCAGCGGCGTATAGATTTCAGTGTCTTCGTGTACATCAATCGCCAGGTTGACGGTCGACAACTCGGCCAATGGTGTCTGGCTCGGGCACAACGTAATCAACGACGCGCCGCTTTCACGCACCAGGTTGGCGGTGATCAGCAGGTCCTTCGAACGCCCGGACTGGGAAATGCAGATCGCTACATCGGTCGGTTTCAGGGTGACCGCCGACATCGCTTGCATGTGCGGGTCGGAATACGCCGCCGCGGTGAGCAGCAAACGGAAGAACTTGTGCTGCGCATCAGCCGCTACTGCGCCCGAGGCACCGAAGCCATAAAACTCGACACGCTGAGCCTGGGACATTAGCGTCACCGCCCGTTGCAACTCCAACGGATCGAGCTTCTCGCGAACCTCCATCAGCGTGTGCAGGGTGGTGTCGAAGATTTTCAGGCTGTAATCGGCGACCGAATCGTCTTCATGGATCGCGAACTGTCCAAAACTCGCGCCCGCCGCGAGGCTTTGGGCAAGCTTCAGCTTCAGGTCCTGAAACCCGGAACAACCGATGGCACGGCAAAAACGCACGATGGTCGGTTCACTGATGCCCACGTTGTGGGCCAGGTCGGCCATGGAACTGTGCATCACGGCCGCAGGATCAAGCAGCACGTGGTCGGCGACCTTGAGCTCCGACTTGCGTAACAGGTGGCGAGACTGGGCGATGTGTTGCAGCAGATTCAAAGGGCTGGACTCTTTGTTATTGGCAGGTGCCGGGGATGTAGCACGCTTGTAGTTATACTACATGAATCGGCTTTTTGCCTGCTCAATGCGTCACCTGATTTGCGTAACGCCTCGTGTTTTGACCCCTTGCGATTTAGGTAGTAGCCGCACCGCTCCACATGTGGACAAGCATCCCAGATCAGAGAGCGTGAAGAGGCAGGTCTCTATATTGATGCGTTTTCGGGTTAAAATTACATACCTTCAAGATCGTGAGAATGTGGCCATCGCGCAAGGTCATATTAAAGTGCTATCGAACCAAACATTAAATCTACATTAAAACAAAACTGAATATAAATCACGATATTTCAAACTCTAGTATTTCTACACAAAAAATTTTATAGATCATATCCCGAACAAATATATATTTAATCACGGAAGATTGAATGATAAATAAGAACAGCTTCATATTATTGGTTTTAATATTGCTGCTATTGACACACGGTAGCTCAATGGCTGAAAGATATAATTGGAAGGCCTGGAGCCTTCGCGATGAACCAACTCAACATAACTCACCTGACAGAGCTTGTCAGGACTACTATAATACACTAATCAAGGATGATGAAATTCCAGTTACGGGATACCACCCGGTCACTCCCCATGAATTCTATTATTGGAAATGGTTGTGCAAAATAGATTATATTCCGATTGAAATAGCCGAGGAGGATGGAGGTCCAGATCCTGGTGCGCTCATAAGTGGTATACATCTATTTGGAGATGCCTGCGGGCCCGCAGAGTTTTTTAACAAGCAGACCGGAATGTGTGAAGCCGAAAGGCTTGATGAGGTTTGCTCATCAAGTTTCGTGGGCAATCCGATAAATTTCATTACAGGTCAGAAGATACAGAGAGAAAGGGATTTCCCAGCATTAAATATACCGAATAAAGCATTCGGCATCGAATTTTCGAGAACTTACAATAGCAAAAATGGCGCATGGATACACAATTATGCGACGCGCATGATTTTTAACAATGACACCATAGCTATTATTAACGTAGATGGTAAAACATCGATTTTTAATAAATCGGAGAACACTTATAAATCTGAAAACCAAAGGATCGAATCCTTAACAAAAAAACTTGCAAATTGGATTTACCGCTCACCAGTGAATCATTACTACATCTTTAATGAGCAAGGAGAACTAACCGAAATCCAAAAATTTGGTGTAGTACAAAAAATAACCCATATTAACGATGCAATCACCGTCAGCGATAGCTACGGCACAAAAATTAGCTTTCGAGAGGACACAAAAAATCAACCTCTGAGCTTCACATTTCAAAACCTACAAATTAACTATGACTACGACGAAGTTCAACAACTAATATCAGTAACTAAAACCTATCCCGATAAATTTTATAAAAAAACCTATTCTTACAATGATTTACAGGACAGAAAACTACTGACATCTATGACCGATGAGCGCGGAATAATCTACGCATCATGGAGTTATGATCCTCAAGGTCGCGCAATTTCCAGCGAACATGCAAACGGCGTGGAGAAAACGCATATCAGCTACAATGTTGACGGTTCTACCACTGTCACGAATGCACTTGGCAAAAAGACAACTTACACATTTGACTTTATCCAAGGCAATAAGCGCATTTTATCTATTTATGGAGAACCCTCTCCTAACTGCCTCAGTAGCAATTCGACTTTTAGTTACGATAAAAATGGCTTGCGCTCTTCGAAAAAGGACAATGAAGGCAATATTACGACTTACATATACAATAGCCGTGGCCAAGAAATTTCCCGCACTGAAGCAAGCGAAACATCGTACGCCAGGACTATTACTACTGAATGGCATCCAACCTTACCCCTCCCTGTTCGTATCAAAGAGCCAAATCGACTAATTCAATATACTTATGACGCGCAAGGAAGACAACTTAGTCAAACTATAATTTCCCCTGAATCAGAAGGATCTGATGATGAACGTACTGGTATCTAAAACTTGGCCGTTAGCGCTTGCGGTATATAACTCCATTATTTTTTCAACTTCTTTGGAAGCATCTGAGCGGGGCTGGTCCTATACCTATAATGCCAAAGGCCTGATGTTATCCTCGGACGGACCTAGGACTGATGTAAATGACATCACCCATTACAAATATGACACTAAAGGGAATATGACACGTGTGACCAACGCACTGGGACACGTAACAAAGCTCTCAAAATTTGACTATTTTGGCAATCCTCAGATTATTATCGACCCAAATGGAATTGCTACAAAACCAAGGTATTCCTCAGAAGGTTTGGTCAGCTCAATAAATACTTCTGCTGGCGCAACTCGATTCGAATATAACGCTGTAGGTGACATTACCAAGATAGTTCGGGGCGACGATAGTTGGCTTAGTTATGTCTGGGACGATGCGAGAAGGCTCATTCTCATTACTAACAATCGTGGAGAAAAAATAGAGTTTGATATCGACGCAATGGGCAACCGTACGGCGATACGATTCAGAGACAGTGATGGCACTCTTACCAAACAAAGTCGAAATGTTTATGACGAACTCGGTCGTTTAATAGACTTGGTTGGAGCCGCAGGCCAAAGAAGCCACACAAAATATGATTTGAATAATAATCCAGTAAGTTTTACCAATCCCCTTAATCATAGCCAAACTGGAACCTATGATTCATTCGATAGATTGGTTGAAAATACTGACGCACTGAACGGTGCTACCAAATTTGAATATGATGCTCAACATAACCTCACGCAAATTATTGACCCGCGCGGAAGTACCACTCGGTATCAGTATGACGGGATAGGCAATTTGATAATGTTGGAAAGCCCTGATAGCGGCACCAATACCTATAATTACGACGCCGCTGGAAATATGACAAAGCGGACGGACGCGCGGGGTATTGTCACGTCCTTTACCTATGACGCCCTCAATCGTTTGACCGCTCGATATTATCCGGCAAACCCGGAACTAAATACGCGGCTCCGCTACGACTCGACTATTGGAGGCAACAACGGTATCGGCCGTCTGACGTCTGTAGAGGATATCAACGGTGAACTGAGTTACACCTATGACGCTCACGGGAATCTTACGGCGCAACTGCAGACTCCACCGTCGAAATCAGCAAAACAGCGGGAACGATTGGGCTATGGATACGATGATGCCAATCGGCTTAATCGAATCGACTATCCGACGGGTTTCAGCATCGTCTACTTGCGAGACGCAGCCGGACAGGTCGAACAAGTGCAAATGCTCAATGACACAGAGAAATCGATCACTTTATTAAGCGAAATTGCATTTATGCCTTTCGGTCCACTCAAAAGCTTAACGTGGAATAATGGAACCACACTTAAGCGTACCTACGATCTGGATTACAGGCTGACGTCGCAAACTGTCGCCGAGAGGAGTAACACCTACACCTATGACCCTATCGGGAATATCAATAAAATTAAAAGCAACCCTATTGGGGAGCTAAACTACAGCTATGACGCGCTTGATCGACTGACAGGAGAGAAAAATGCCATTTACCAGCAAACCTTTACTTATGACGCAGTAGGTAACCGTAAAAGAAAAACTATCACCGCGCTTGCTAATGAAAAATCTCAAGACGATGTGACAACAACCTACAAGTATGGCGAAAAAGATAATCGTTTGATCGAAATAGATGGTCAACAGATGATCACGGACGCAGCGGGAAATTTGATCAAAGATAACGCCAATCGCGAATTTTCATACAACGAAGAAAATCGTTTAAGCAGCGTCAAAATAGACGGCATAGTGTTGGCTCAGTTCAGCTACAGCGCACATGGTCAACGCACTCAAAAGATCACTTCTCAAGGTTCTATTTCATTTATTTATGGACTTGATGGCGAACTTCTGGGAGAGACACAGTATGACAGCCAAGGTTTAAAGCTTAAGAGTCAGTTTTACATTTGGCTTGAAGGTATACCCTTGAGCGGAGTTAGCGTAGATTACGATGCAACAGAAGCGATCTCAAACACAAGCCTATTTTATCTCCACACTGATCACCTCAATACACCCCGCATTGCAACGGATGCGGTCCAAGAGCTTGTATGGGAGTGGATGCCCGACGTATTTGGTGTCGGGAATCCCACCGGTTCCTTGACGTTGAATCTACGTTTTCCTGGTCAGTACTACGATAATGAAACTGATCTGCACTACAATTATTTCAGGAATTACAATCCGAAAACGGGACGTTATGTTGAGAGTGACCCGATTGGTCTTAAGGGCGGTTTGAATTCGTATGGATATGCAAATGGCAACCCACTGAAGTACATTGATCCATTGGGTATGGAATCTATTTTCGGATGGTCTGCAAAAGCAGAAAAAGAAGCAATAGAAAGTAAATTGCCAGGGAGCCATAATGGACCTCAAGATGCGTACAGGCACTGCGTTGCATCGTGCATGATTGCATCATCCAATTGGGGTGAAACGACCAGTCGAGTCGCAGGATGGGCAAATGAGGTGTCCAATTTTGGTCAAAATCGTCATGAAAGGGCAATGGACGACTGGAACAACCAGGCAGGCATATGTGCAGCTAAAGGCAATAACTTTCCTGAAAACTGCCCAAAAAGCTGCATGACACTTCTTGAAAAAGGATCATTGATAACTGAGACCAGCTCTGAGGGTGCATACTATTAATATCAACATTAAAATATCAAAAATAACAACATTCGCATTGGTCATTACAATACTCATAATTATTACCGCTTTCATGGTCAGATACCACAGCCCGGTCGATATTGAAGATGTTTGCAAACAATCCTCGCCACCGTTAGTAAGTGATATAAATAGCTGCAGCGTTGTTGATGATGTGCGGATGATTCTGCAGGCAGGTGGTTATAACCCTGTTTTACTCGAAAACACAGAGGCACGTAGCGGATTACTGAGGGGGGAATTTCATCAACAAATATTCCAAGTAATAAATTTTCGATTGGACGGTGATCCGAATCAAGGAATCGCTCATTTTAGCTTTATCAATGGGAGGTTATCCTCCATTTCGTACTTCCCAAAGACGCCAGACGCTATATTCAAAAGATATCCAGAGACAAATTCGAAATTGATAAGCGTGAGACATCTAACAAACTTTCAAGGGCGACAGTATATATCCTGGTCAAATGAACAGCTTGAATCCTATATAAGATGGTGGATATCAAGATTTTCATAGACGGCTCAACGGAATATATTGCGTTACAAGGTCATCTAATTTTTTTACCTTAAACTTATGAAAGTTGTGTATATTTCTTGTGCAGGGATGCAATCAACCTTAATTACAGGAGTTAATACTATGTCTATGAATACCAAACACTGGACCGCACAAATTGACCGCATGCCAGGCAACGCTTCATTCCGTGCCTATGGCACGGTAACCGTTGCGCACGCTGGTATTACACCGAAACTGGAAAGGACCTTGCTGCAAGACAAGTCCTTCGACCTGCGTCTGGAGCTCAAACTGGAAACTTCCAGTGAAGTTGCACTGCAAGTCGAAACCGAAAAGTTTGTTGAATATAAATTACCGGGCGATTCCAACGTCACCGGCGTCAGCATTTTTTATCAAGGCAAATTACTGCACCATATTGATGAAGTGCTGATTACCCACTAATTAAACCCAAACCGCTTCCGGCTTCTCAGGCGTCCCGCGATCCCTAAACGAGAACAGGACGCCTCCTTGTCAGCTGGCAGCCTGCGTTTGCAGCAAGCCGGCCAGGGCTTCGGCCTCGACCGGACGACTGACCAGATAACCCTGCACCTCATCACAGCGTTCGGCCTTGAGGAATTCGAGCTGTTCGCTGCGTTCTACCCCTTCCGCCACTACCTTCAACGAAAGGCCATGCGCCATGGCGATGATTGCCCGGGTAATCGCCGCGTCTTCAGTGCCCTCCCCCAAGCCCCGAATGAACGACTGATCGATCTTCACGTAATCCACCGGAATTCGTTTGAGGTAGCTCAGGGATGAATAGCCGGTGCCGAAATCATCGATCGCCAGCTTCACCCCCAGATCACGCAACTGTTGGAAGGTCGCGATGATGTGCTCGACACTGTCCAGCAACTGGCTTTCGGTGAGTTCCAGTTCCAGGTAATGCGGTGCCAATCCGGTTTCTTCCAGCACCTGGCGCACCAGGCTGACCAGTTTGCCCTGGCGTAACTGATGCACCGACAAGTTGACCGACACCCGAATCGGTTCAAGCCCCTGACGCTGCCACTCACAGGCTTGCCAGCAGGCCTGACGGAGCACGAACTCGCCGATCGGACCGATCAGCCCGGTTTCCTCGGCCAGGCCGATGAAGTCTCCCGGCGGCACACGCCCCATGGTTGGGTGATCCCAGCGCACAAGCGCCTCGGCGGCATTCAGCTTGCCCGTGGCCAGACACAGTTTCGGTTGGTAGAACACCTTCAGCTGCTTCTCATCAATGGCTTTGCGCAGCTGGTTTTCCAATTGCAGACGCTCCAACGTGCTGGCTTGCAGGCTATCGGTGTAGAACTGAAAATTGTTCCCGCCCAGATGCTTGGCATGTTGCATGGCCATGTTCGACTGGCTGACCAGCGCGGAAATTTCCCGGGCATTGTCCGGCAGCAGGCTGATGCCCATGGACGCACTGACCACCAGTTCATGACCCTCGACGGTGACCGGCACGCGCAACTTGGTCGACAAGCGTGTCGCTACCCGCGCCAGGCTCGACAGGTTGCCGTAGGAATTGAACAGTACGGCGAATTCATCGCCGGACAAGCGCGCAATGGTGTCCGCCTCAGGCAACGCGTTGACCAGCCGCCGGGCCATTTTCTGCAACAACTGATCGGCGACTTCATGGCCCAGGCTGTCATTGAGCTGCTTAAAGCGGTCCAAATTAATGTGCAGTAGCGCCAGGCTGCGGTAGCCGCCCTGGCGTACACGCTGATGCGCTTCGCTTAACCGTTCACGGAACATCGAGCGATTGGCCAGCCCGGTGAGCTCGTCGTAATGGGTCAGGTAGCGCATGCGCTCTTCAGATTCACGCCGGGCCGAGAGATCGGAGAAGAAGCCGACAATATGGCTTACATTTCCCCGCACATCGCGCACAGCGTTCAGTTGCAGCCATTGCGGGTACATCTCACCGTTCTTGCGGGTTTCCACCAGTTCACCTTGCCAGCTGCCGAACTGTTCCAATGCCTGGTGAATCGCCCCGTAGTGTCGGCGCGCATCGCGGCTGCAAGGCAACTCAACAACGTTACGCCCGAGCATGTCGCCAATCTCATAGCCCGTCACGCGGCTAAAAGCCTGATTGGCGGCGATCAAGGCGTAGTTGGGGTCGAAAATCACAATGCCTTCGCTGGCGGCCTCGAACACCGTCGCCGCCAGTTGTTGCTGTTCTTCCAGGACCTTGCTGGCGCTGATGTCGCGGCGGGTGCCGACCATGCGAATCACCCGGCCGTTTTCGGCGCGCTCCACCGCGCGACCACGGTCTTCGATCCAGACCCAATGGCCATCGCCGTGCCGTACGCGGTATTCAATCTGGTAATCCTCGCTGCGGCCCTTCAAATGCTCGACCAGTGCCCGCCTCAGCGCAGGAAGGTCATCGGGATGCAGGCGTGGCTTAAGATGGCGCAGCATCGCCGTGACGTATTCCGGCTCCAGGCCGAACAACTCCTGAATTTGCGTGTGATGGACTTCGTCGGTTTGCAGATTCCAGTCCCACAACCCCAGCTCACTGGCTTTCAACGCCAGCGCCAGACGTGCCTCACTCTTGCTCAGTGCCTGATTGGCCGCGTCCAGTTCCAGGCTGCGTTGGGCGACGCGACTTTCCAGATCGACCTGAATTTCACGCAACTCATCTTCGGCGCGACGGCGCTGCTCAATCTCTTTGGCGAGTTTCTGATTGAGTTGGTCGCTGCAGTTTTGCGCCTGCTGCAAATGCTCGATCAATGCCTGGTTCTGAAAGCGTCGCAACATGCCGCGATCAATCAGTCGATTGACCTGCCAGGCAACCACGCTCAACGCACCCAGCAGAATCAGGCCAAACCAGCCCCAGCCGTGCTCTTGCTCGTCACCACCCCAGAACAGATAGGCAATCGCCGGTAACAGACAGGGCAAGGTGAACGACAGGAACGCAGGGAGGCTGACCGCGTAGGCCACGCTGGCCGAGAGCGCCGCGGCGCCAATCAGGCCAAAAACCCAGGCTTGCTGGATGAAATTGTCGGCGGGAACCAACGCAATGCCAGCACCCGCCAGGGTCAGGCCGGTGAGCCCGGAGCCCAGCAAAAACATGCGCCCCCATATCGGATGGGCTTGACGGTTGGGAATCGCCGAATCGAAGGCAGCGACCTGAATGACCCGCAAGGCTACCAGCGACAACAACCACACCAGCCACACGCTGACCAGGAAGTAGCGTTGCGGACTCCACAGCAACCCGGCGCAGACCAGACCGTTGATCAACATGAACAGCGTGGGCAGCAAGGAGCCCTGATACAGCAGACGCGTGCGTTCAACCACCATTTCCATGGCGTATTGTTTACGGATAACCCGGGGCTCCACAGTAGGGCCCGACAGGTCAATGCTGAAGGTCATAGGCAATATTCTTGTTCTTATAATGACGGACATGGGGCCCGAAACGTGCACGGAGCATACACAAGCCAATGCCCGGACCAAACTGCTACAGGTCAAAAAACGGTCAAAATTACGACCATCCGGCGGGAGAGCAAAAGCCACTGGACGAGACCGGGCAATGCCTGTAGCCAATGACTGACCGGTCGTCCCTCGCGCATCTTTCATCGGCTAATGCAAAGCGGGGTTTGCCCGGTGTGACGCCGCCCCCTAGAATGCCCCGATGCGCGATGATCTCTCCCTTCTGCTGAACTCCCTCAACGATGCCCAACGCCAGGCTGTAGCAGCCCGCGTGGGTCGTCAGTTGGTCCTGGCCGGTGCTGGTTCCGGTAAAACCCGAGTGCTGGTGCACCGTATCGCCTGGTTGATCCAGGTCGAAAACGCCTCGCCCCACTCCATCCTGTCGGTGACCTTCACCAACAAGGCTGCCGCCGAGATGCGCCATCGCATCGAGCAGCTGATGGGTATCAATCCTGCCGGTATGTGGGTCGGCACCTTCCACGGCCTCGCGCACCGCTTGCTGCGGGCGCACTGGCAGGAAGCCGGGCTGAGCCAGACTTTCCAGATTCTAGACAGCGACGACCAGCAACGGCTGGTCAAGCGGGTGATCCGCGAACTCGGCCTGGACGAGCAACGCTGGCCGGCCCGTCAGGCCCAATGGTTCATCAATGGGCAGAAAGACGAAGGTCTGCGCCCGCAACACATTCAAGCCAGCGGCGACCTGTTCCTGGCGACCATGCGCAGTATTTATGAGGCCTACGAAGCGGCTTGCCTGCGTGCCGGCGTCATCGATTTCTCCGAATTGCTGTTGCGTGCCCTCGACCTGTGGCGCGATCACCCCGGTTTGCTGGCGCACTATCAGAAGCGCTTCCGGCACATTCTGGTGGACGAGTTCCAGGACACCAACGCCGTTCAATACGCCTGGTTGCGTTTGCTGGCCAAGGGTGGTGACAGCCTGATGGTGGTCGGCGATGACGATCAGTCGATTTACGGCTGGCGTGGCGCAAAAATCGAAAACATTTATCAGTACTCCGAAGACTTCCCGGACGCCGAGACCATTCGTCTGGAGCAGAACTACCGCTCCACAGCCGGCATCCTGAAGGCGGCCAACGCCCTGATCGCCAATAACACCGGGCGCCTGGGCAAAGAACTGTGGACCGACGGCGGCGAAGGCGAAGCGATCAATTTGTACGCGGCGTTCAACGAGCACGATGAAGCTCGCTATGTTGTCGAAACCATCGAAAGCGCGCTGAAAACCGGCCTCGCTCGCAGTGATATCGCCATTTTGTACCGCTCCAACGCCCAATCGCGCGTGTTGGAAGAAGCGTTGCTGCGCGAGCGCATTCCGTACCGTATCTACGGTGGCCAGCGCTTCTTCGAGCGGGCTGAAATCAAGAACGCCATGGCCTACCTGCGTTTGCTCGAAGGACGCGGCAACGATGCCGCGCTGGAGCGTGTGATCAACGTGCCGGCGCGCGGGATCGGCGAGAAAACCGTCGAAGCCATTCGCGACCACGCACGCCACAGCGACGTTTCGATGTGGGAAGCAATGCGCCAATTAGTGGCTAACAAGGGTCTTACCGGCCGCGCGGCGGGTGCTTTGGGCGCGTTTGTCGAGCTGATCGAAAACCTCGCCGCCAAGTGCATGGAGATGCCGCTGCACTTGATGACCCAGACTGTCATCGAGCAGTCGGGGCTGATCGCCTACCACGAAGCGGAAAAAGGCGAGAAAGGCCAGGCCCGGGTGGAAAACCTTGAGGAATTGGTCAGCGCCGCGCGCAACTTCGAAAACAGCGAAGAAGATGAAGACCTGACGCCATTGGCGGCGTTCCTCGGTCACGCTTCGCTGGAGGCCGGGGATACTCAGGCCGACGAGCATGAAGACAGCATTCAGTTGATGACGCTGCACAGCGCCAAAGGCCTGGAATTCCCTTACGTGTTCCTGGTGGGCATGGAAGAAGGCTTGTTCCCGCACAAGATGAGTCTGGAAGAGCCAGGTCGTCTGGAAGAAGAACGTCGACTGGCTTATGTCGGCATCACCCGGGCCATGCAGAACCTGGTGATGACCTATGCTGAAACCCGACGCCTGTACGGCAGCGAAACCTACAATAAAGTCTCACGCTTCGTACGCGAAGTGCCGAAAGGCCTGATTCAGGAAGTGCGGCTTTCCAATAGTGTCAGTCGTCCGTTTGGTGGCAACCAGACGATGAGTGGCAGCAGCCTGTTCAGCGGCAGCGCGATTCCGGAAACCGGCTTCAGTCTGGGCCAAACTGTGCGGCATTCGGTGTTCGGCGACGGTGTGATCTTGAACTTCGAAGGCGCCGGCGCGCAGGCCCGGGTTCAGGTGAACTTCAGTGAAGGCAGCAAATGGCTGATGCTGGGGTATGCGAAGCTGGAAGCTATTTAAAGGCTGACAAGATCGTTGGCTTCGCCAGCTCCTACATGGAATTTGCGTATACCTATAGGAGCTGGCGAAGGCTGCGATCTTTTTCCAGGTCCACCCTGCTTTCAAAAAGGCGACAACATCATGGGCTCAGGCTTTTTTTCCTCCTGGACATTTTGGGCCCTGTTGTCTGCGGCATTTGCGGCGATGACCGCCATCTTTGCAAAGATCGGCATCGAAAACGTCAATTCCGATTTCGCCACACTGCTTCGCACCGTCGTGGTTCTGGTCAGCCTGGCCTTGATTTTGTACGCCACGGGCCAATATCAGTCTTTAGGATCGATCACTGCCAAGAGCTACCTGTTCCTTCTGTTGTCGGGTCTGGCTACCGGCGCATCATGGATTTGCTACTTCCGCGCACTCAAAGTCGGCCCGGCCTCACTGGTTGCTCCAGTGGACAAACTCAGCGTAGTGCTGGTGGCCATACTCGGCGTGGTCCTATTAGGCGAAAAGCTTGATCTACGCCAATGGGGTGGAATCGGACTGATCACGGGCGGGGTGATCATGCTAGTGCTGCGGCGCTAAGCATTCCTCCTACAAAACTTATCCACTCATCTGACAGACCAAAGTTAACAGGCCTTATTGCGCTGACCGAAGCTGAACCCGACCTGTCAGGCAAAAGCCCGAAACACTCTGCCGCTAGCCAGTAACACTTCAGCTGTGCAACATGGCGCGCGTGCTCTCCACAAACGGGAATTCCCTTTATGAAACGTTTTCTTAGCATCGCCATGGCGTTGTGCATTGGCCTGACGATGAGTCTCGACGTCAATGCCGCCAAGCGCTTTGGTGGTGGCAAAAGCGCCGGCGCTGCGCCGACTCACCAAACCAGCCAAATGGCACCTTCTTCTCCTGGCATGGGCGGCGCTGCGGCGACTGCTGGTGCTGCAGGTGCCGCTGGCGCCGCTGCCAAGGCCGGCGGCGCTTCGCGCTGGCTCGGCCCTCTGGCCGGTATCGCTGCCGGTGGCCTGCTGGCCTCCATGTTCATGGGCGGCGGATTCCAGGGCATGCAGATCTTCGACATTCTGATCATGGCGGTTATCGCATTCCTGATCTTCCGCTTCATCGCCGCTCGTCGTCGCAAGCAACAGGAGCACATGGCTCCGGCAGGCCACGCACCCATGCAGCGTGAAGTGTTCGAACAGAAGCCTGCTGCCGGTTCGATTTTCGGCGGTTCGGCGGCCCCCGCAGCTGCCCGTCCGGTCATCAATGCACCGGCCTGGTTCAACGAGGCGAGCTTCGTCGAAGCGGCCCGCAGCCACTTCCAGTCCCTGCAGCAACACTGGGACGCCAACGAAATGGACAAGATCGCCGAGTTCGTGACTCCGCAAATGCTGGAGTTCCTGAAGCGCGAACGTGCCGATCTGGGCGACGGCTTCCAGTCCACCTATATTGATAACCTCAATGTGCAGCTGGACGGTGTGGATGATCGCGCCGACAAGACCATCGCCACCCTGACCTTCAACGGTTTGTCGAAAACCTCGCGTTTCGACCAGGGCGAGGTCTTCAGCGAAAGCTGGAACATGGAACGTGCGCAGGGTGAAAACCAGCCTTGGCTCGTAGCCGGTATCCGCCAGAACGGCTGAATACCCTCCACGCTTAACGTGCTGTAATAAAAACCCCGGACTTGTCCGGGGTTTTCTATTTCGCGGTTGCATCTATAGCGAGCTACTGTATAAACCGCCCCATATAAACCGCGCCATACAAGCAAGAGGATCCCGGACGTGGAAGAAATCATCGAACAACTGCGTGAAGCCAACGAGCCGGTACCGGTCCCCTTGGAGTTGCCTGACGAAGATCAGATCGTGGAAATCGAAGAACAGCTGTTCATCGACATTCCATTCGTCTTCAGAGAGTTTTTGCTGACCGTCAGCGACGTGGTCTACGGCAGCCTGGAGCCGGTGACCGTCACCGACCCGCAATCCCACACCTACCTGCCCGACGTTGCCGCTAACGCCTGGGACGCCGGCGTGGATCGCAGCATGATCCCGATCTGCCAGGACGGTGATGACTACTACCTCGTCGAAGAGGACGGCACCGTGGTGCTGTGGCAGGCCGAAGAAGAACTGATCGCCGAAGAAACCTGGGAATCGGTGTGGCACTGGGCGCGGGACGTCTGGCTGGAAAGCTGAGTCAGCAAACGCCCCATCGGATTAATGCCCCGACGAATCATTGTGGTTGTCCAGGGTATCCAGCAAGGCCACCTGCATCCGCGTGTGAACGCGGATAAACCAGCGCCACAGCAGTGCCGCCACAGCAGCCGCGACCACGGCGATCAGCACCAGCAACTTGTTGGTCGGCAGAATACTGGCCGACAAGGCTGCCAACAGCAAAAAGATCACCAGCAGCGAGAGGATCGGGATCACTTCGGCGATCACCCGGCGCACGCGTTGCGTGTGGCGTCCGGCCATCTCCGGCTTGACGCCCATTTCCGCCAGCAACATCGACAGCGCTTTGAGCTTGCGATAGGCGGCAATCAGGAATGGCAGCGACAACAGCAACGCCACACCCCAGATCAACGCTTTCTGCCAGCTCGGGTCACTGATCCAGTCTTGCAGGTAAGCGGACACGCGTTCGGCGAAGAACGCGCCCGAGAAGAAGATCGCGATCACCAACGCCAGGTTGACCCCCACCTGCAGCAAAATCCTTCGAATCATCGACGCCAGCAAAGCACCTTCGCCCTGAGGCTGGATACTGCGCAGCCATTCGCCATACATGCCCAACACGCGCCCGAGCCGCTGCGGCATCACGGCGGCCAGCTTGATCGACAGCGGATCTGCCGCACGGATCAGATAGGGCGTCAGCAACGTGGTGATCACCGACACTGCCACCGCCACCGGATACAGGAAGTTACTGGTGACCTGCAGGGTCATGCCCAGCGCGGCGATGATGAAAGAGAATTCGCCAATCTGCGACAGACCCATCCCGACGCGTAGTGAGGTACGTCCGTCGTTGCCAGCGATAAAGGCTCCGAGGCCGCAGGACAGCATCTTGCCGAGCACCACGGCAACCGTAATCACCGCGATGGGCCAGGCGTATTGCAGCAGGATCATGGGGTCTAGCATCAAGCCGATGGCAACGAAAAAAATCGCACTGAACAAATCGCGAACGGGTTCGATCAAGCGTTCAATTTTCAGCAATTGGCGGGATTCGGCCATGATCGCGCCAATCAGGAACGCTCCCAAGACCATGCTGTATTCGAGTTTGACCACCAGCAAGCAGAAGCCGAAACACAGGCCCAGCACGGTGATCAGCAGCATTTCGTTGCTGTCGAATTTGGCCACGTAGGCCAGCAAGCGCGGTACCAGCAAGATGCCAACCACCAGCGCGACGATCATGAATAGCGAAAGCTTGCCGACCGTGGAAAACACTTCGCCTGAACTGACCGTACCGCTGACGGCGATGCTCGACAGCAAGGCAATAATCCCGATGCCCAGGATATCTTCGACGATCAACACCCCAAAAATCAGCTGCGCGAAGCGCTGGTTTTTCATCTTCAGATCGTTGAGTGCCTTGACGATGATGGTGGTCGAGGAAATCGCCAGGATCGCGCCGAGGAACAGCGAGTCCATGGTGTTCCAGGCAAACCACTGGCCGATTTCGTAGCCGATCCAGATCATCAGCACGATTTCCAGGAACGCCGCGATAAATGCCGTGGCGCCGACCTTGAACAACTTGCGCAGGCTGAATTCCAGACCCAGGCAGAACATCAAGAAAATCACTCCTAGCTCAGCCAGGGTTTTGATGGTGTCTTCGTCGTGGATCAGGCCAAACGGCGGGGTATGCGGGCCGATGATGAAGCCGGCAACGATATAGCCCAGAACCACCGGCTGTTTGAGACGGTGAAAAAGCACGGTCACCACACCTGCGACCAACATGATCACTGCCAAATCCTGAATAAAACTGATGGCATGCATGGTGTGGGGCTCCTTGGCTGACATTGCTCGATCGCCAGACGCGGGAAAGGTCTGATCGAGCAGAGTAAAAAATCCGCTTTCCGCGTAGGAATTGCCCTTGAGGTGGGCTTTTGAAGGGTAACACCGCGACTTCCGGCAGAAAGGCGGTGCAATATATGGAAACAGATCGATCCGGCGTGACGGCGACTACCCGTCCGGCGTCCCGATAACTGTGGTTTGAAAAAACCGCGCAGGCACCCGCAGAGGTGTGTCCCTCAAACCTTGCCTTGATCCGTGAGAACGCTATGGAACCCGGAAACGCCCAGCTGTCGATGACGGTATTGATGACCCCCGACATGGCCAATTTCTCTGGCAATGTTCACGGCGGGACCCTGCTCAAGTACCTCGACGAAGTTGCCTACGCTTGCGCCAGCCGCTATGCCGGTCGGTATGTGGTGACCCTGTCGGTGGACCAGGTAATTTTCCGTGAGCCGATCCATGTCGGTGAACTGGTGACCTTTCTTGCTTCGGTCAACTACACCGGCAACACCTCCATGGAGGTGGGCATCAAGGTAGTGACCGAGAACATCCGAGAGCGCTCGGTGCGTCATACCAATAGCTGCTTCTTCACCATGGTCGCCGTGGATGACCAGCGTAAACCCGCTGTCGTGCCGCCCCTGCAACCGCAGAACAGTGAGGACAAGCGCCGCTTCATGCAAGCGCAGCAGCGTCGCCAGATTCGTCAGGAACTGGAAAAGCGTTATCAGGAAATCAAGGGCGACGCTTAAAAGAAAAAGATCGCAACCTGCGGCAGCTCCAGGAGAACATATTCCCTTGTAGGAGCTGCCGCAGGCTGCGATCTTTCAGCCGTCAGATAATTACAAACTGATCGAAGTCGCTTCAAACCGCACCCGCGGATGGGCGATCCGATCTTGCGCCCGCACCAATTCCAACTCGTAGCTGGCGCAGGCCTGGGTTTCCAGCAACACCTCATGCACCGCCGAGGCGGCAAATTCGAAGGCGGCCACCAAGCTGTCGCCCAAGAGCACACGAGCCAGAAACAGTCCCGAGGTCAGGTCGCCAACGCCCACCGGCTGGCGTGGAAAGGCCAGCAGCGGGCGCTGCAAATGCCAGCTGCCCTGCGCAGTCACCAGCAGCATTTCAAAGACGTCCGGTGTTTTGCCGGGGTAGTCCAGATGCTTGACCAACACCGCCTTCGGACCACGCGCCAACAGTGCTCGCGCCATTGCCAGGCAATCAAACAACGACTGCGGTTTGCGCCCTGAGAAGCTGTCGAGTTCCAGTTGATTCGGGCACATGAAGTCGGCCACGGCGGCGGCTTCTTCCAGCAGGAAATCGCTGACTTCCGCCGGCACGCTGCAACCTTTCTCCGGATGCCCCATCACGGGGTCACACAGGTACAGCGCCTTGGGATTCATCGACTTGATCCGCGCCACGCCCGTCAAAATCGCCCGCCCTTGGGCCGCACTGCCGAGATAACCCGACAACACCGCATCGCAATTGCCCAATTCGCCAATCGCTGCAATGCCTTCGACCAGGTCGGGAATCTGGTGTGGCGCCAGCACCTCGCCGGTCCATTGGCCGTACTGGGTGTGGTTGGAGAACTGCACCGTATTGAGCGGCCAGACATTCACCCCGACCCGCTGCATCGGGAAAACCGCGGCACTGTTGCCCGCGTGACCGAACACCACGTGGGACTGGATAGCGAGCAGATGGGGCGTACGTTTCATGCGGTGAGTTTTCCGTAAAACGATTGAAATTCGAGCCGCGCAGTATGCGACTAAACGCAGCCTGTACGACAGACCGGCGACGCAGTTAAGCTGACACTATCTTGTTGGAGCACCCTGTTGATGCTGACCCTTGGAAATATTTTCGTGCTAATGCTGTTCGCTACCGCTGGCGCATGGCTGTGGCACAACCACGGCTTGCGCGAGCGTGCGCTGGAGCGGGTCAAACAGCATTGCAGCAATCTCGGAATCGAGTTGCTGGATGGCAACGTGGCGCTGAAAAAGATCGCCTTCATCAAAGACGGCCGAGGTCGGCGGCGCCTGGCTCGTGTGTATAACTTCGAATTTACCGTCACTGGCGAATCGCGCCACAACGGCACCATCACCCAATTCGGCGCACACAGTGCGCAGATCGAACTGGCACCCTACCCGGTGCCGTTCGACGATACCCCAACGGTAGTCGATGTGGTGAAGCCCAGCGCCGAGATAATCGAGTTGAGCCATTGGCGGCAAGAGCACAACAAGTGGCGTCCATAAATTTAAAGATCGCAGCCTTCGGCAGCTCCTACATTTGGATCGTAATCCCACTGTAGGAGCTGCTGAAGGCTGCGATCTTTTACTCTTCAGCCCAACATACAACTGGTCAGATCTCTTTGCAGCGCATCAACGTCCTGCGGCGCACTGAAAATCAGCTCGATCCGCGAATCCTGCCGCCATTCGCTGGCCTGCCAGATCAACTCCGCGTTATCCAGCGCATTCGTTGAAACCCACCCCCCGGCGCTGTGGATAACCAGCTTCGAACGCCGCCAGACAAGGCTTTCAAGCCACCGCTGGACAAGGGCCACATCGAAGGTCTGACTTGGGTGCCAGCGCCAGCCGATACTCCAACCGCCCTCCTGCTCCTGACTCAAACAAATCGGCAGCGCCGGATCGCTCCAGATCGCTGGAATCTGCGCCAAGCCCTTGGGCATCACAAAGTTATCCACACCCGCAACGGCCCGAGCTATCAAACCCGGCAACTCGCTCAATGGCAGAACTGCTTGTTGCGTCCAGTACAGCGGCCGCACCGGCAATCGCGCAACAATTCGCTGGCGAGCAACATCGTCGAGTCCTTCGGACTTGTTCATCAACAATAAGCCGGCACTGATCAGCGCCTCCTGTTGCGCTGCAGGCAGCGGTTTTCCGCTGGCAAGCGCCAGGGCATCCAACACCAACACACAGGGTTGAACGCTTAGCACGCCTTGCCACGGCGCCTCATTCAGCTGCCTGAGCAATTGCGCCGGATGCCCCAGCCCGGACGGCTCGATAAACAGACGATCCGGCCGTGCCTTGCGCAGCAAACGACCGAGGCCGATCTGAAACGGTGCACCGTTGACGCAACACAAACAGCCCCCGGCCACTTCGCCCAGTGCGATACCATCGGCATCCTGGGTCAGCAGTGCGGCGTCGAGGCCGATCTGGCCGAACTCGTTGATCAACACCGCCCAGCGTTCACCGGCCGGGCGTTGCGCCAGCAGGTGCTTGATCAGGCTGGTCTTGCCGGCACCCAGTGGCCCGGCGATGACATGGGTGGGTATGTTCTGCAGCATGATCGAGGTTTTCTGAGGAGGTAAGGATGCGGTTGATGGGATTGTCGTTGCTTCTGACACTGGCGTGCGGCGAGGTATTTGCCCAGGCCTGCGTCGTGCACAGTACGGCTGAGCGGCTCGATGTGAAAGTCTGCCAGCAGAACCGCAACATCCCGGAAAAGCTGTTCGCCGACGGCTTCTGCCAGCCGAATCTGGCTGGGCAGAAGGTCGAGGTGCAATACGTCGACCAATGCCCTGGCGGCGCGTTCGGAGTGTGCAGCAACGCTCAAGTCGCCAATATGCCTTACCGGCAGGATATTCACTATTACGGCGTAGTCACGGACGCCGCCTATTTGAAGCCGTTTTGCGAAGCCCAGAGCCAGGGAACCTGGCTCAAGCCTTGATGCACGGGCCAGTCAACGGTATCAGGCCACCTCCTCATACCAAGGCCCGAACGGGTCCGGCAGCAGTCGCCAGCACTCCACGCCCATGGCCATTTCGTCATCGCTCAGCAGGCATTCGTCGAGCTCGCGGGTGAGTTGCGCGAAGTCGATGTTCTGACCAATGAACACCAGCTCTTGCCGGCAATCGCCCGTTTCAGCGCTCCAGTTCTGCATGATGCCGGCAGTGCTTTCTTCGTCCTGCGGCCATTGGTTCTTCGGCACAAAACGCCACCAGCGCCCGGCAAAACCGTAACGCATCAAACCACCCGCCTGGGACCAGCTACCGGCGTCCATGTGTTTGCTCGCCAGCCAGAAAAAGCCCTTGGAGCGCAGCAATTTGCCATTCACCCACGGACCATCGATGAAGTTGAAGAAGCGCTGTGGGTGGAAAGGCCGGCGTGCGCGGTAAGCGGTGGAGGCGATGCCGTATTCGTCGGTTTCCGGCACGTGTTCGCCACGCAACTCCTGCAACCAGCCTGGCGCCTGGGCGGCTTTTTCAAAATTGAAGCGGCCGGTGTTGAGGATGTTTTTCAGCGGCACTTCACCCATCACCATCGGGATGATTTGCGCCTCGGTGTTGAGCCGTTCGAGGATCGCGATCAGTTCCTCGCGTTCCTGGCTGCTGATCAAGTCGATCTTGCTGATGAGGATGACGTCGGCGAATTCGATCTGCTCAATCAGCAATTCGGTGATCGAGCGCTCATCTTCATCGCCCAGCGTTTCGCCACGGGAAGCGAGGCTTTCGGCGGCCTGATAGTCGAGCAGGAAGTTCACACCATCGACCACGGTGACCATTGTGTCGAGCCGTGCGACGTCGTTGAGGCTTTGGCCATTTTCATCGCGGAACGTAAAGGTTTCCGCGACGGGCAGCGGTTCGGAAATGCCCGTGGACTCGATCAACAAGTAGTCAAAGCGACCCTCTCTGGCGAGCTTGCTTACCTCCTCCAGTAAATCTTCACGCAGGGTGCAGCAGATGCAGCCGTTGCTCATTTCCACGAGTTTTTCTTCAGCACGATTGAGGCGGACATCGCGCTGTACTTCACTCCCATCGATATTGATTTCGCTCATGTCGTTGACGATCACGGCGACGCGCAGACTTTCGCGATTACGTAGTACGTAATTGAGAAGTGTACTTTTTCCGGCACCAAGAAAGCCCGACAGGACAGTCACAGGAAGACGATTGAACATCAGGTAAACCTCAGAGCTCGTGCCCGAGCAAATCGTCGGGCTTGATTTAGTGTTATGTTATAACCATAGTGTTACACCATAACACTCAAATCAACTCCCACGATGGATTCACTCATGAATGCGCTGACTCTGCCGGATATCGCCTCGCAGGCCTCACGCCAACCCTTGCCGCTGGAATGGGTGGGCATGTGCGGCATTGCACTACCTGTTTTATTTGATGGCCAACGGTTGGCTGCAAACGCCGATGTCGGGGTTAGCCTCGATGATGGAGAGGCGCGCGGCATTCATATGTCGAGGCTCTATCTGGCGTTGGCAACGCTTGAGTCGGAAACACTCTCGCCAGCTCTGTTAAGGCGAACATTGCAAAGTTTTCTGGATAGCCATGAAGGACTCTCCAACAGCACGCACTTAAAAATCCACACCGAATTGCTGCTTAAAAGACCCGCGTTAGTCAGTCTACTTGCCGGTTGGAAAGCCTATCCCGTCAGCATCGAAGCGCGTTTGAAAAACGCGATGTTCCACGTGGAACTAAAAATCGACGTGCCTTATTCCTCAACGTGTCCCTGTTCGGCAGCGCTTTCTCGGCAGTTGATTCAGCAACAATTCGTCGATGACTTCACCAACAAGCCACTGCAACACGCCGAAGTTTTGGCTTGGCTCGGCTCGACAAAAGGCATCGTCGCAACACCTCACAGCCAACGCAGCGTCGCACAACTATGTGTACGCCTGGACGACTATCTGGACGAACTTCCGCTGATCGCGCTCATCAACGATGCCGAAGCGGCACTCGGCACCGCCGTACAAACAGCGGTGAAGCGCGCTGACGAACAAGCCTTTGCCCTGGCCAACGGGCAAAACCTGATGTTCTGTGAAGACGCAGCGCGCCGCTTGAACCAGGCCTTGAAACGCTCACCCGGCATCAATGGTTTTCGAGTGCGGGTGATCCATGCCGAAAGCCTCCATGCCCACGACGCCGTCGCCGAAAGTCACTGTAACTGGGAGGTCGCATGATCCGTTGCCAGGCGCTGCGTTGGGGAGCTCCAGGTCAGCCCCTGACACCTCAACTCGATATCGAATTATCAAAGGGAAGCTTCACCGCCGTGATCGGTGCCAACGGCAGCGGGAAAAGTAGCCTGTTAAAAGTCCTCGCCGGTCTGCAAAAACCGCTGACGGGAAAAACCTTACTGGATGTCCCCCGCAAGGGCTCTCTCTCATTTTTACCTCAGCAACAGCACTTGGACCGCCAATTTCCCATCAACCTGCAGGAGTTGGTCGCTGCCGGTTTTTGGGGCAGCAAGCAATCACCAGCACTGCGCAGCCAGCGCCTGAAAACGGTGCTGGAAGACTGGTGCCTGAGTGGTTTGGAACAGCGCCCTTTGATGGCTCTGTCCGGTGGCGAATTGCAGCGCGCCCTGCTCGCTCGACTGAGTCTCGCCGATGCGCCTCTGTTGTTACTTGATGAGCCGCACGCTGCCCTTGACGAACTCGGTCAGGCGCTCCTTTGGAAACACCTGCACGGATGGCATGCCGAGGGGCGAACACTGGTTGTCGTGTGCCATGACCTGGCCGCCGTACGCCAACATATTCCGCACACGTTGCTGATTAAACGCAGCGGTTGCGTCTACGGTTCGAGCATCGAGCTGATCCACCAGCCACCACAAACGCAGGTGGCCTGATGCTTGCTGCTGCTCATCTTTGGCAACCTTTTAATGAGTTCGTGTTCATGCGCCGGGCCTTGTTTGGCGGCTTGGTTCTGGCATGCAGCACGGCACCGCTCGGGGTGTTTCTGATCCTGCGGCGCATGAGCCTGATCGGTGACGCGGTAGCCCACGGCATTTTACCCGGCGCTGCATTAGGCTTCTGGTTCGCCGGACTGAGCCTCCCCGCGCTGACCATCGGCGGCCTCGGCCCCTTGGCACACGGCGTATTCCTGACGTTGGTGGTGCTGAATCTGGTAATCGGCTTTCAGGCCATCGGCGCCTTGATGGTGGTCGGCCTGATGATGCTGCCCGCTGCCGCCTCGCGCTTCTGGAGTCGCCGCTTACCCGTCTTGATCTCCATCGCAGCACTGCTCGGCAGCCTCTCCGTGTGGCTGGGCCTGCTGCTGTCGTTCTATTACTCGCTGCCCAGCGGTCCGGCCATTGTGCTGGTGGCTGGCGGTTTGTATCTGCTGTCCGTGGTGTTTGGGCCGGTGCACGGTTTGCTGCGCCGCCCGCCTTTGCTCACATCCCAATGAGGTGTTCCCCGATGCGCGCTTTACTCGTGCTGTTCAGTTTGATGCTGTCGATGTCACTGTCCGCCGCAGAAAAACTTCAAGTGGTCACCAGTTTCAGCATTCTCGCCGACATGACGCAGCAGGTCGGTGGCGAGCATATCCAGATCACCGACATGGTCGGCCCCGACGCCGACGCACACACTTATGAGCCAACCCCGAACGATGCCCAAGCGCTGCTCAAGGCAAAACTCATCATCAAGAATGGCCTGGGTTTCGAGCCATGGCTGGATCGTCTGGTGACCAGCACCGAATCCCGGGCCCCCGTCATCAGTGCCAGCCACGGCGTCATTCCGCGTGCCCTGGATGAAGACGGCGAGACCATTGCGGACCCGCATGCCTGGCACAACCTCGCTAACGCCGAGTTGTACGTCAGCAACATCACCAAGGCACTGATCACCGCCGACCCGGCAAACAAAGCTGACTATGAACGCAACAGCCAGGCCTACCTGAAAAAGATCTACGCCCTGCTCGCCGAAGCCAAGACCAAACTGGGCTCACTGCCGCCGGGCAATCGCAAAATCGTGACATCCCACGATGCATTCGGTTATCTCGGTCAGGCCTACGGTATCGATTTCATGGCGCCGCAAGGACTGTCCACCGAGCGCGAGCCGTCGGCCGCCGAAGTTGCTGCGCTGATTACTCAGATTCGTCAGGCCAAGGTCAAAGCGGTGTTCATGGAAAACATCAAGGACGCTCGCCTGCTCAAGCAGATCGCTGACGAAAGCGGCGCGCAGATTGGCGGCACGTTGTACTCCGATGCCCTCTCTGCCAGCGGTCCGGCACGCACCTTTACCGGACTGTTCGAATACAACCTCAACACCCTGTACGACGCGTTGAGCAAGCCATGATTACGCAACCATCCTTCCGGCAGTGACTGAATCGCCTCCTGCGCGCAAGCACCAAATGGCCTGACACGACAAATGTCTACATGACAACAGCCAGGGTTTGGGCCTAAGGTTTATGCGCTAGCGCATGTGATCGAAGTATCCGAGAACAACAACCATGATCCAGATCACCCTGCCCAATGGTTCATTGCGTGAATACGACCAACCGCTGTCCGTGCACGAGGTTGCTGCGAGTATTGGCCCTGGGCTGGCCAACGCGGCAGTAGCAGGTCGAGTCAACGGCATGTTGGTGGACTGCGAGTTCATGATCGAGGCCGATGCCAGGGTCAGCATAGTGACGCCGCAGGAGCCTGACGGCCTGGAAATCCTGCGCCGCTCCTGTACGTTGATGCTGGCCATGGCGGTCAAGCAACTCCACCCGCATGCGCAGATGCGCACGGGTTCGACACTGGGTGACGGTTTCTTTTGCGAGTTTGCAGTCGAACGCGCCTTGACCCCCGTGGACCTGCCGTTGATAGAAACACGCATGCAGTCATTGGCAGCCACCAATCACTCGATACGTCGCCGTGAGACACCTTCCCCTTCAATGCATGCCGAGAACCTGTCGATCTACCGACTGGGTGACTCCGAATATCTGACCACCGGCCCGCATGTCCCGACGACCAAGGTACTCCAGGCATTTGCGCTCGATCACATCAGCGGAACCTTGCAACAACGGATCTACGGCACGTGCTGGTCCAGCCATCAGGAACTGCAACACTGGCGCCTACCGCCGCGTGTGATGGTTGTGAGCATGGGTGAACATCAGGTGACTTATGCACAATCGGTGACCGAAACCTTGCGCCGTACCGGCGTGCACGCCCTGGCCGACCTGCGTGATGAGAAAGTGCGCTACAAGATCCGCCAGCACAGCCAGACGGTGCCCTATTTGGTCGTGGTGGGAGAGAAAGAACAGGCCGGTGGGTTCGTCAGCGTGCGCAGTCGAAGTGGGGAAGATTTTGGCAGGATGGGGATTGAAGCGGTGTGTGCGTGGTTGAGTCAGCCTGAGGATTAAGGGTCCTGGTGCGGACGCTGTCGCGAGCAAGCCCGCTCACACTTGGCCATGTTCCCCCAAGAGAACTCGGACAAATATGGCAGCGGGCTTGCTCGCGAAGCTTTTAGGCTCTTGGTTTCACAGTCCCGCAATCCTGCCCCAACCACACGGCGCGCGTATCGAGGCTGCCCTTTTGCTGGATGCCGGTGGCATTGAAAGTACCGTTGACCTTGGTGGTGAACTCACGATCGCTGAGGAACGTAGCCACACCCGCACCTTGCGCTTTCGGACAGCTGAAGCGGAATTTCCACTGGTTGCCGGTGCGGTCGGTGATTTCCTGCTTGCAGCCCGATTGCGGGTCCGTCAGCGGAATGTTGTCCGACTTGACCTGCTCCGGGGTCAGGCAAGCGCGAATCCCTTTACCACCCATGGTGATGCCCTGCTTTTCCAGCTGCGCACGCTGCTCAGGGGTCATCTGGCTTTGCAATTGCCCGAGGATCAGTTGCAGATCAGGCATGTTCTGATCGTCGACCTTCATATTGCTCGTGGTCAATTCCCACAGCCCTGGTTGGAGCATCTGCGCTTGAGCAACCACAGGAAGTGCCACACCTAGTGCCATGGCCAAACCCAGCAGACGAACATTCATCGTGTAACTCCTGATCAGTAGTGGCCGTTAGACGTCAGCCACAGGCTTCGGTTCATGGACCAATTAAATAGCGACATTCTGCCCGGAACATGGTCTGTTACGCATTGAATCTTCAGGAGCAAGGCTGCCCCCATGGATTATTTTGGACCGCATATTTTCGGCTACACCATTGCCTTGCTGCACTCGCTAGGCATGATCGCGGCAATACACGCCGTGCTGACCGTTCGAACCGCCCAAGGCTCGATTGCCTGGGCACTGTCATTGTTTTTCATTCCCTACCTCACGCTGATCCCCTATCTGGTGTTCGGCCGCAGCACTTTCGATGGCTACATCAAGGCCCGCCGCCAAGCCAACGAAGAAATGCGCAAGGCCATCTCCGAACTGAATTGGCGCCCATGGGTGGAAGAGGCACTGACGGCGCGCGCGTCCAATGCGTATGCGTCCCTGAGGGCGATGCCGAAACTGGGCCGCATGCCATGCCTGGCCAACAATGAAGTGCAATTGTTGATTAACGGTCGGGCCACGTTCGACGCTATTTTCGACGCCATCAGCCAGGCGAAAGAAGCGGTGCTGGTTCAATTTTTCATCATTCACGATGACCGACTCGGCCAGCGCCTGCGCGACTTGCTCCTGCGCAAGGCCGCCGAAGGTGTGGCGATTCATTTGCTGTACGACCGCATTGGCAGCCACTCCCTGCCCCACAGTTATGTGCAGGCGCTGCGCGACGCCGGTGTCGAGGTCAAAGCCTTCGCTACCCGCAGCGGCTGGCTTAACCGTTTCCAGGTCAACTTCCGTAACCACCGCAAGATTGTGGTGGTGGACGGAATCCTGGGCTTCGTCGGCGGGCACAACGTCGGCGACGAATACATGGGTGAAAAACCACCCTTGGCACCCTGGCGCGATACCCATGTTCGAGTGCGCGGACCGGTGGTGGCGTGCATGCAGGAATCGTTTGCCGAGGACTGGTTCTGGGCGGCGCGCTCATTACCACCCATGATCCTCCCGGAGGTGTATCCAGACGACGGTGTGCTCTGCCAGTTGCTCGCCAGTGGCCCGGCAGATTCCTACGAGACCTGCTCACTGTTCTTCGTCGAAGCCATCCATGCGGCGACCGAACGCGTCTGGATCACCAGCCCTTATTTCATCCCCGACGAAGCAGTATTCGCTGCATTACGCCTGGCCGTATTGCGCGGGGTTGATGTACGGATTCTCCTGCCTTCACGCCCCGATCACCGAATCGTTTATGCCGCCTCCAGCCTGTATGCCTTCGAAGCCGTGCGCGCCGGTGTGCGGGTGTTCCGTTATGAACCCGGCTTCCTGCATCAGAAAGTGGTGTTGATCGACAGCGAAATCAGCGCCATCGGCAGCGCCAACATGGACAACCGTTCGTTCCGGCTGAATTTCGAAGTGATGTTGCTGACGGTGGACAGTGCGTTTGCTGCCGAAGTGGAACAGATGCTCAACGACGACTTTGCCCAGGCTCACGAAATCGCCAAAGAAGAAGGCCGGGAAACCCACCGCCTGCAACAAGTCGGCATGCGGGTCGCCCGGCTTATTTCACCCATCCTTTAAGGCGTGTAAATGTCATCCCGGGTCCATGGCAGTTCATGACTGCCATCGGGGTGAGTCTTCACCGCCAGTATCTGATGCAGGTTGATCCAACCCTTGGCGAACGCGTAGGCACATCCCGCCAGGTACAACCGCCAGATCCGCAGTGCTTGTTGCGGCACCTCTTTAGAGGCGGCTTCCAGATTATCCTCAAGCCGCTCACTCCAGTGGTCCAGAGTACGCGCGTAGTGCAAGCGCAGACTCTCGACATCGACGATCTCAAGCCCGGCTTCGCTGATCTCGGCAGAGATCATCGACAGATGCGGCAACTCACCATTGGGGAATACGTACTTCTCGATGAAATCGCCGGCACCGCGTCCCACTGGGCGACCATCCGTGTATTTGGCGGTGATCCCGTGGTTCATCACCAAACCACCTTCCTTGACCGCACCGAACAGGGTTTTGCAGTACTCGGCCAGGTTCGCATGGCCGACGTGCTCGAACATGCCCACGCTTACCACTTTGTCGAAGCGCCCGTCTTGGGGCAGATCGCGGTAGTCGAGCAGTTGCAGTTCAACCAAGTCCTCCAAACCTTCTTCCTTGACCCGTTCACGAGCCAGGGCCAGTTGCTCTTTACTTAGGGTGATGCCAAATACTTTCGCGCCAAACTCACGCGCTGCATACCGCGCCAACCCACCCCAGCCACAGCCGACATCCAGCAAATAGTCGCCAGGTTGCAGACGCAACTTGCGGCACAGGTGACGGAATTTCGCCTGCTGGGCCTGTTCAAGGGTCTCGCTACCCGTCTCGAAATAGGCGCAGGAATACGCCATGTCACTGTCGAGCCACAGCTGATAAAAAGCGTTGGACAGGTCGTAGTGGTAGGAAATCGCCTTGGCGTCGGTTTCCTTGTCGTGGACGACGCGCACTGGCTGAGTGTCCAAATCACCGAGCAACGCCTGGCTCCATTCATCAACAACGCGTATCACGTCGCTGATAGAACCCTCCAACTCAAGTTTGCCCTCGACAAACGCCGCTCCGAGCGCGTCCAGGCTTGGATGAGTGAGCTGGGGAACCATTTGTGGGTCCTTGACCACAATTGTGACGCTGGGCGTCGGCCCCAGATTAAATTCATGGCCGTCCCAGAGTCGCAGGCGTAGCGGTAACTGCAGATTCTGTAAGGCCGGTGGAAGTTGCGCGAGCATGGAGGATCCCCCTTGTTTCAGACGTCTGATCAGAGGGTAGACCATCTTGGAAAAATAGCTGGCTATCGAATTAATAGCCGTTTTCTATGATTCGCGGCAAATAACCAATCACCGCGAATGCACAAAATGCCATGCCCTCAACGTTAATGACTGCGGACACGGCGCACAGTTCTGAAAATTTTATGGCCGATAATCCCCCGGTTTAGAACGATTGCAGATTTTTTCTCAGTCTTCATCCTTCAACTTCAGCAACGGTTCCTGGAACCGCAGCAGACGCCCCGCATTACCCAACACCAATAATGTGCTGAGGTTATGCAGCAACGCCGCAATCATTGCACCCGCTGCGCCGAGCCAGCCGAATGCGGCGAAGGCAACAATCGCCAGAGTCCAGCCCAAGCCAATGATCACGTTGACCTGCAAGGTCTGCCGACACTGCCGACTCAAGCGCACACACGTCCCGAGGCGACGCAGGTCGCTCCCGATCAGTACGATGTCCGCCGAGGCCAGCGCTATGTCCGCGCCACCCGCGCCCATCGCGACGCCGACCACTCCCGCCTTTAATGCCAACGAATCATTGATGCCATCCCCGACCACCATAGGCCGGAAACCACTGTCGATTTCCTTGAGCACGCGGTTCAGTTTGTCTTCGGGCAACGCCTGCGCTTCGACATCACTGATGCCGACATCCCGCGCGAGAGTGTGCGCGACACTTTGGCGGTCACCGGTAAGCAAAAGCTGCCGGCCCAGGCCAAGGTCTCGCAATTCGCTCAAGGCAAACTTCGCTTCGGGTTTGACGCTGTCGGCCAGTAACAACCAGGCCAGGAATTCACCGTTGAGTGCGAGCCCGGCAATCGGGCCGTCGTGGTCAGGAACCACCGACGTGGCGATGCCCAATTGAGCGAACAATTCTGGCCTGCCCAGTGCCGCCTCGCCCTGCTCTGTCATAGCCACCACACCCAAACCCTGACGTTCGTGCAGGTCGGAAAGCAGCAGGAAATGCTCCTGTGAAACCAGCCCGGCCAGCGCACGACTAACCGGATGACTGCTGGCAGAGCCGAGGCTGGCGGCGAGTTTCAGGACGTGCGTGCGATCCTCCAGCGGGCTGTCGATCGATTGCAGACGCAAGGTGCCGAAGGTCAGGGTGCCGGTCTTGTCGACCACCAGTGAGGTCAAGTCTGCCAACTCTTCAAGAAACGCCGAACTGCGAATCAGAATGCCGTGCCGAGCCGCCACCGCCACCCCGGCAATCGCCGTCGCCGGTGCCGACAACACCAGTGCGCAGGGGCACGCCGCCACCAATACCGCGAGCATGGCCTGGGCATTATTGGTGATGAACCAGGTCACCGCCGCCAGTAACAACACCAGCACCATGTAGCTACCGGCGTAGCGCTCAAGTAACCGGGTAATTGGTGGCTTCGAACGTTCGGCGTTTTGCATCAGTGCGATGACTTTACCGAGGGTCGATTCTCGGCCCGTGCGGGTTACTTCGATGCGCAGTAGCCCATCAAGGTTGATCGCGCCGCCGAACACCAGCATGCCGACACCCGCCTCCACCGGCACCGACTCGCCGGTAATGGATGCGGTGTCGAGACTCGCCTGACCGGACAACACCCGACCATCTGCCGGCACTCGATCACCGGCGCGCACCTCCACCCGATCGCCCGCCTTCAGCGTGCCATTGTCGACCTCGACGATCGAGCCGTCAGCCTGAAGCTTGCGCGCGTGGCTGCGGGTCAGTTTGCCGAGGGCATGAATGGCTTCTTGCGAACCGATTACGCTGCGCTCTTCCAGCACGTGGCCAAAGATCATGATGATCGGCAGCAATGCAGCCGTCAGCAAATCGCCCGTCGCCCAGGCACCGAGCATGGCGAGGGCGATCAATTGATCGGTGATGCCGTGCAGGCTCGGATACCGCAGGCTGTACCAGGCCGAGCGCATGACCGGTATGGCCACCAGCACGGACGCAAAGCCCAACAACAATTGACTGACCCCGGTCTGCTCCGGCGACAACCAGCGCCAGACGAGCCCCAGTGCAAGCAAGCCAAGTGCGAGCATGGCCAAGGTCAGTTGACGGGCAGCGCTGCGTTGTTCGGCCGAAGACAACATGCTCGGCGCAGCGGCAGTTTGAGCAGTCATTGTGCAGCTCCCTGAATGATCAGCCGGGAATCGTCTTTCGGATCAACCGTGGTGACCGAACCGGCCTGACCGAGAATCTTCGGCATCCGCTCGCGGTAAATCCGCAGCAACATTTGTGGGTCGGTGCCTTGTTGTTGGGCCTTGGCCAGGCTCAACACCGTGGCCGTATCCGCCGAGGCTTTCGCCAGTCGCTCGCTCGCCTGGGCGTGGGCAACTTGCAGGGTGCGATCGGCTTGTTCGTTGGCGGTCTGGGTCAGCTTCTCGGCTTCGGTGCGCGCGTTGGCCACCGCTTTGTCAGCTTGTTGGCTGGCAGTCAGCACGGCATTGAAGGCGTTGACCGCCGGGCCGGGCAAACTCGATTGCACATCCACCCGTGCCACTTCAATCCCCAGCCCCTGCCCTGTTGCCGTCAATTCAGCGAGGCGTTGGTTGATGCCTTGTACCAGATCTCCGCGCAGTCGTTCCCGTCGTTCGGCCGCCTGATTATCCGCGCCGATCAACTCCGGTCGGGCGACCAGAATGGTGTCCAGATCTCGTGCGGCGGTGAGGGCTACAGCGCTGCGAGTAACCAGTCGATCCAGGGCTGGCAATACATGTTCGCCTTGAAGCACAAAGGCATAGGGCTCAGTGACCTTGTAGAAAACCCGCACATCCAGCTGCACCACACCAGCATCGCCCGTCAGCAGGTAACCGGAACCCGCCAATGCGTCACTGATCGGAGTGGCAAAACTGGCCACATGATCAAACTGCAACGCAGCGTCTGTGCGCAACAAATTTTCCACTCGACGCTCGATCACACGATCCGCCGCCGGCAACAAAATGACCTGCTCAAACGGTCGCGGCCACGCCAACAGCAGACCGGCATTTTGAATGCGATCCAATGCACCAAAGTGAAGAACCACCGCGCGGTTTTGCGGATCGATCTGCCGCACATTCGAAACCGCCCACGCCAGAGCAGCCAGCACTGTCACCGCATACAGGGCGAGAAACGCCAATCGCCCGGCCTGAATCCAGGGGCTGCTCAATTCATTTGTTCCACGTGGAACCAAACTCATGGCTGTGATCCGGGTTTGTTATCGAGCGTCGGCGGACCGTCAACCAACACACGGAATGGCGCGGCATCGGTGCGAAGAATCAGTTTTGTTCCAGGCGTAACCACGGTGCCCAAGGTGTCGAGTGAGCGCAGCAAGTTATAGAGCTGCGGTGAACCGGCGTATGCCCGACCATAAATCTGCGCCGCTTCGACCCGCGATTGCGCTTCAATGTCAGCCGCTTTCACCGTCGCATCGGCCTGTACGATTCGCGCATCCCGCTCGGCGGCAGAGCGAATTTGCGCGGCTTCGCGTTTGCCAATGGCGGTGCGCTCAGTGGCAATGGTTTCGCGCTCGGCGCGCATTCGATCCACCGTCGCCGTGAGCGTGACCGACGGCAACGTCAGGCGTTCGATGCCAACTTGCAGGACTCGCACACCATAAGTGGTCAGCAACTGTTGATCGATTTGCTGGCGCAGTTGTGCTTCGAAATCGGCGATGTGTACTTGATTGGCGTCCGTGTTCACCAGGTTGGCCAGATCGAAACTACTGGCCGTGGTTTCCAGCGCCGAACCGACAAAGGTGCGGATCTGCCGCGCCGCTTCGTCCGGTTGATTCTGCACGGCGCGCATGAAGCGCTGCACATTGTCCGGATCACCCTGCACCTGCCACGCCACATAAGCCTGAACAATGATGCGCAAACCATCCCGTGTGCCCACGTCCTGCAAACCGCTGGACGTGGTGCGCAGTCGCAGATCAACCGGGATCGCCGCTTCGAAAGGTGCCGGCCAGCGCCAGCCAAGACCCGGTTCCAACAGCACTCGCGATGGGTTGCCAAAGCGGGTGATCACCGTGGCTTCGCCCGAGCGTACTTGCACCAGGCTCGCCGCTGCCACGGCAAACACCACCAGCAACGCCGCCCAACCCATGCGTCGCCATGGGAACGGGCCGGCTTCCTGCGGATCGCCGTGGTGATGATGGTGATGACCGTGGTGGTGATGCCCGCCATGGCCGTGGTCATGGCCGCTATGGTCATCATGATCGTGACCATGATCTGAAGAATGTGACTGGCTCAATTGGCAGCTCCTGGCTGAGCGGTTTTACGCGACGACGCAGGGTCAGCCGGCAACGTGAACGTACGGAGGTCGATGGTCGGCGCATTGCTGCTGCCGCCCAGGCGATGGTCGAGCACCAGCAACCTGGCGTTGGCCAGGCCTTGGGAAAGCTGGCTGAGGTATTGCTCCAGCACGAATGCCTGGCCAGCGCTGGCATAAGCCTTTTGCTCGGCGCTGAATTTCAGGTCGGCCGCCTTGGCCGTGGAATTGACTTCGTGGGCACTCGCGGTCGCCTGATCTTGAGCGATGCTGGCCTGCAACTGCGCCTGGTTGGTAGCTTCGGCGGCGGCTCCCCGTTCGCGGGCAATCAATGCCTGGGCGCCAATCTGCGCGGCTTGCACGCCGTGATAAGCATTGGCGGCACCTGCCGGTGGATGAATCGCTTCTACAACGGTGGCGAGAATTTCCACACCGCTGTGGAGATTGTTCAGGTCCGCCTGCACGGCCCGGCCGATCTCATCGGCGAGCCCCACCCTGTCTTCACCGAGCAGTCCGTCGAGGGTACGAGAGGCGAAGTCGTGAACCAGAATGCGGCTGGCAGTGCTGCGAATCAGCGTCGGCACGTCGGCACTGTTATAGGTGGCAGCCAGTGCCGCTTGATCGCTCAGGCCGATACGGTAGACAAAGCGCACGTCCATATTGACGATCTGAAAGCTCTGCTTGTCAGCGCGGCTGCTGGCAATCACTTGGGATTTGTCGTTCACGTGGCTGGCGTCCCACAACCGGTTGGCCGTGATCGGTGCGGGGCCTTCGGCAGGGTCAGACTGCACTGGCACGGACGTTTCCCCAACACTGGTGGCCAACTCATGTACCACGCCGTTTTCGACATTCAGTACCCGCCCCAGTGGCCACGGAAGACCGGCATGCAAACCGGGGCCGAACACCTCCACCGGTTTACCAAAGCGCTCGTAGATGCCGCGACCTTGCAGCGGTATTTCGTGAATACCCGTGAGCGACCAACCGACAACGGCGACAACGGCCAGCACCGGCAAGAATGCTCGTCGCATATAGGTGAACGCCCAGATCTGCCGCAGATCGATACCAAAGCGGTTGTGCAATTCGTGCTGCAACGCCAGCAACGGCTGAGGCGGCCAGCGCAACATGTCGGCGACAAAGCTACGGGCCAGCAACACCGGTTCAAGTTGCTCACGGCGCGGGATGAACAACGACAGTGCGGCGCGCAGCAGCAACTCGACTGCAACGAGACCCGGCAACAGGCCGATCAGGACCGCCAGACGAACTGGCCAGAGGGCGGTTTCATTACCAAACAACAGGCACAACGCACCGAGTATCAGGCTGATTATTGCCACGCGGATCAGCTGCGCCAACGCACCAGCTTCAGGCCATTGGGCTGAGTTTTCCTGAGCAAGTTGACGCTCCAGCACGAGCAAACCGAAGGCCAGCAGCAGCGCCAGCGTCGCGCCCACCGTGGCCGATATTCCCAGTGCAGCGGACGGCAATTCAAGGTTCCACACCTGCTCGACACACAGCAACGCCAGCAGCGCCCAACCGCCCAGCCATAACGTCGGCGCACCGATCTGCCTGAGCAGGTTCACCCAACGCTGACCCATCCGATCCAGCAGCCGTTCGTACCAACCCACCGGGGCTTCAAGGTCGACGTCGGCAACGATCACTGGCTCAACCGGGCTCATCGCCCGCGAACGCCACTGCGTTACCCACCAGGCGGATTGCAAGCCAGCGACGACCACCAGCAACGCAGCGCTCTGATTGAACAACAGCGCAGGCCAAAGCGATTGCGGCGTAAACAGCCCGACAAAAAACCCCGATACCAGGCCCATCGCCGCGAGCACGCCGAGGCCGATGGCGAACTGGCGCAATCGTCGCCCCTGGAAAACCGCCTGTTGAAAGCGCGGCAAACCGGCTACCTGCGCTTCATCCTCATCGAGATCGACTTGCATACCACTCCAGTGTTTATCTTTGTCCACAGTGCATTTCGTTACAATATAACGAAATCGGTGAAATTTTCGTGCTCATTCGCTCTATCTAAAGATGCTCAACCTATCGCTACGCTGAAGCCTTGACCGAAATGCGCCGGAACGCACATATTACGTTCGTAATTTTATTCAAAGACTACTTTTACCGATCCCGGTCCCCTTTCAATCCAGGAGTACATTCATGAGCACTTATGACGTCGTGATACTCGGCGGTGGCCCTGGCGGCTACAACGCAGCGATCCGCGCAGGCCAATTGGGTTTGAAAGCGGCTTGCGTGGAAGGCCGCGCCACCCTTGGCGGCACCTGCCTGAACGTCGGATGCATGCCTTCCAAGGCGTTATTGCACGCCTCCGAACTCTACGACGCAGCCATGGGATCGGAGTTCGCCAGCCTGGGGATCGAGGTCAAACCCACCCTCAATCTCGCCCAGATGATGAAACAGAAAGACGAAAGCGTGACCGGGCTGACCAAGGGCATCGAGTTTCTCTTTCGCAAAAACAAAGTCGACTGGATCAAGGGCTGGGGCCACATCGACGGGCCGGGCAAGGTCACGGTCACGGTCACTGACAATGCCGGTGGCAAGACTGAACTAAGCGCCAAAGACATCATCATCGCCACCGGTTCAGAACCCACTCCCCTGCCCGGCGTCGACATCGATAACAAACGGATTCTCGATTCCACCGGCGCGCTCTCGCTGACCGAAGTACCGAAACATCTGGTGGTGATTGGTGCCGGCGTGATCGGCCTTGAGTTGGGCTCGGTGTGGCGGCGCCTGGGTGCTCAAGTGACGGTAGTCGAATTCCTCGACCGCATCTGCCCGGGTGTGGACGGCGAAGCGGGTAAAACCCTGCAGCGTTCTTTGAGCAAGCAAGGCATCAGTTTCAAGTTGAGTTCCAAAGTGACGAGTGCCACATCCTCCGACACCGGTGTGCAACTTAGCGTCGAGCCTGCTGCGGGTGGCACCGCCGAAGTGCTGGAAGCCGATTACGTGCTGGTGGCCATCGGGCGCCGGCCGTACACCCAAGGCCTCGGGCTGGAGAATGTCGGCCTCACCACGGACAAACGCGGCATGCTCACCAACAAGGGCCACCGTACAGAAGCCGCCGGCGTCTGGGTAATTGGCGACGTAACCTCCGGGCCGATGCTCGCGCACAAGGCCGAAGATGAAGCCATGGCCTGCGTCGAACAAATTGTCGGCAAGGCGGGCGAGGTCAATTACGACCTGATTCCCAACGTCATCTACACCAAACCCGAGCTGGCCAGTGTCGGCAAAACCGAAGAACAACTGAAGGCTGAAGGCCGCGCGTTCAAGGTTGGAAAATTCCCCTTCACCGCCAACAGCCGGGCGAAAATCAATCACGAAACCGAAGGCTTCGCCAAAGTGCTGGCCGATGAACGCACCGATGAAATCCTCGGCGTGCACCTTGTGGGGCCGAGCGTCAGTGAAATGATTGGCGAATATTGCGTGGCGATGGAGTTCAGTGCGTCAGCCGAAGACATCGCCCTGACCTGCCACCCACACCCGACGCGCTCCGAGGCTTTGCGCCAGGCAGCAATGAATGTGGAGGGAATGGCGACGCAGATGTAGATCAACAGCAAAAGATCAAAAGATCGCAGCCTTCGGCAGCTCCTACAGGTGTTCATATCCATGTAGGAGCTGCCGCAGGCTGCGATCTTTTGATTTTCAGATAGGTAAATGCCCCAACGGCAACGCTCCCGGCGTCTTCACCGTATGAATCGCAAAGTTGCTGCGGATATCACTCACCCCCGGCAACTTCAATAACCGACCGGTGAGAAATCGGTCATAGGCGCGCAGGTCCGGCACCACCACCTGCAATAAAAAATCCGATTCCCCAGACACCAGAAACGCCGAAATCACCTCGGGCAATGCCGTCACCGCAAGGCGAAAAGACTCTGCCTGCTCGTCGTTATGACGCTCGACCTTCACCCCGACAAATACCGTCAGCCCAAGCCCGACTTCGTCGCGATCCAGATTGGCCTGATAGCCGCGAATTACCCCGGCTTCTTCGAGCATCCGTACCCGTCGCAAACAGGGCGACGCAGACAGACCGATCTCGTCAGCCAGTTGCACATTACTCAAGCGACCATCCCGTTGTAGCGCGGCGAGGATTTTGCGGTCATAGGCATCCAGTTTCATGCTTTGGTAGATCCCAATGGTTTAACTGTCATCGAGTAGCAGGTTATGCCAAGACAAGACGATTTAGAAGCCAACTACGCAAACACCTGCCCTGCCCCTGCGCCCTAGACTGGCCGTACCGAATCGACAACGAATGGGGTGCAACATGACGGGACTCTGGCTGTTTTTCATGGCGCTGGCAGTGGTTTATCTGTTGCCGGGTCCCGACATGATCCTGCTGTTGCAAACCGGTGCCCGTCAGGGCAAAGGGGCTGCGTTGGCCACGGCGGTGGGGTTGGCCATTGCCCGTGGCTGCCATGTGGCGCTGGCAGCGTTGGGGTTGGCGGCACTGTTCAAGGCTGCGCCCTGGACCTTCGACGTCGTGCGCCTGGCGGGTGCCGCGTACCTGTTTTGGGTCGGCATCCAGTGCCTGCGCACAACCCTGCTGCCGAACCTGAACGGGACCGATTTAACGACCGATCAAGCATCCTGGCGCAACGCGGTCCAGCGCGGCTTGCTGACTAACCTGCTCAACCCCAAGGCGCTGCTGTTCTGCTCGGTCCTGCTGCCGCAGTTCATAAACCCGGACGCCGGGCCGGTGCTGGCGCAATTTGCGACCCTGGGCATGGTGCTGGTGGCCGTCGGATTGCTGTTCGACAGTGCCTATGCATTGGTCGGCGCTGCACTCGGTCGATGGCTGCAACGCAGTCCATCCGCCCAACGATTGCAGCAGTGGATATTTGGCAGCCTGTTGATCGGATTCGCCGTGCGGTTGACCTTCGTTCAACAGGCTTGAGCGTTACCGGGCCTTGCGGCGGCGGCGATTGATCAGCAACAACGCCGCTGCCGTGACCGCTATCACGCTGCCGTACTGCAACGGTTTCTTGTAAGGCCGTAATGCTGAACGCGCGGTGTCAGTAAACTGGGTGACATAGCGCTTGTTGGCGTTCTGGAAGTCGGGATATGGGCAATGATGACCGAAGTCCACCGCCCAATACACGTATGGGCCTTCCTTGACATAGCGTTGGTAAAAGGCACTTTCCTCTTCAAGACTGGAGTTCCACCCCGCCGCCGCACACAGCACCGCCGCAAATGCCTGACTCGTACGCGGCAAATTATCAGCAGCGCGGCTGGCCAATGAAGTTGCGACAAAACGATAGTGATAACGCTGATCCGGCTTAGCAACACTGACCTGTTGACGTTTCACTTCATCTTCGGCCACCAATGGCCCGACCTTAAGCTCGCTGTTTTCAAGGCTGTAGTTGCCACCGAACGTGGCGTAATCCGGGGCCATTTCATAGCCAAGAATGTCCATGCCCCAATCACGGGCCATCCAGGCTGAGTTGAACAAGGCTCCGGCGCGACGGGTCGGCCACCAGGTGGATGCCGCCTCTTGTCGCGACTGCCCGTACGCCCTGGCCTTGTTCTGCAACTCGACGTTGTCGAAATACGCGGGCGCTTCGTCGTAACGCTCCTCACGCAACAATCGCCGCCCCAACAAATTGCGCAGGCTTGCCGCCACTGGCAAAGGCACATAGTTGTCGCGATCCTGCTGACTGAGCGGCGGTGCCGGCACATGGGTGTCGACGTACTGCTTGAGTTCATCCAGCGTCAGCACGCGCTCGGCAACGGTGGCCGCGTCGAACCAATAGATGCCTTGGCTGCGATAGAGCTGATCGAAGGCTTGCAAGTAATCCCCGCGTTGCAGGGCCAGAATCGCGCTTTCACCTTCAACGCGACACTTGGGCTGAAGGGATTCATAGTCCCAGTCCGGTGTACGCCGCTCACCCCAGGACTCATTCTGCGGGAAGGCTTGGGCGGCCTTCGCATACGCCGCGGCCGCAGCGTTTTTATCGCCATCGCGCACCGCGAGTTTGGCCCGCAGCCACCAGGCCAGCCCGCCATTGCCAGCGTGTTCAAGGAACGCCTTGGCGCTGGTGTAATCACCCTGTTGATAATTCACTGCCGCCAGGCGATCAGCGTTATCGAGACTCCCGCGCGTGCTGCTTTGCAGAAGTTTGATCAGCTTTTCCTGGTTAGGCGGTTGATCGCCGAATGACCAGCCCAGCCGGCTGATCAGCGAAGCGGTTACCAGTTGTTGCACCGGTTTTCCCTTAAGCAGCTCGGTCAATTGTTCCTCAGGCATTGCCGCCAGATCGGCCATCAGCAGCTTCAGCGAGGTATAGCCGACTGCCGAGCCGTGGAGATTTTGCGTGGCATAGAGTTCGATGGCGTTGTTCCAGTCACCTGCGGTACGTGCCACGCGGGCCTCTTCACCGAGGCTGGCGACACCCAGTTCCAGTGGGTCGCTGAAGCCGTCGATGCTCAGTTGCCGGGTTTGTTCAAAGGCTTGGCGAGACTGTGCCAACACGTCTGGGCCCGCGTCCGCCTGCGAGCTCATGGCAAACAACGCCCGCCCCAACGAGTAGGCAGCCCAGGTGCTTCGCAACGCTCTTTGTTCAGCCGGCAGCGCCAGCACTTTGCGGAAATACTCCGCAGCCAAACCGTGATCACCGCCACTGAACGCCACGGCACCGGCCAGATAGAGCCTGATCTCGGCGGGTAAACTCGCGCCTTGCGCTTCGACCTGACGGGCATCGTTCAAGCCGCGAAGCTGTTTCACCAGCGCCTGCTGCTCGGCGCTCAAGCCGGTTTGTTCCGACTGGCTGCGCTGTTCCGCATAGTCGGTCGCTTCCATGCTGTAGGCGGTTTGCGCAACGCTCTTCAACCCGGCAACCGCATGTCCGAGGCGGCTCACCTCGAAGTTGAAGTTGCCTTCCGGCAGCTCGGCCAGCGACTGACCTCGGTTGTCCAGCAGGCGCATGGGGAAATCCGGCCCGCACGCCAACGCCGAACCCAGCGGCAAGCTGAGGCTCAGGCAGAGCAGATGACGCGGCCAGTTACGGGTGAACATTCGAACCTCCTTGATCAATTTTTGCGCAGCGTGCCCAACCGATAGCGCGCTGTCCGCCGGCCGCTATTCGACCGTCGCGCAGGCGGGTGAAGGTAAGCAGATCCGGGCCCTGTTGCAACGTATAACCGGCCAGCGCATCAGCCCCTTCACAACCCTGCACAAGCAGCGTCAGGCGCTCGGGCCAGGCGCTGTCGAGGTTGCCTTCATTGCGAATGCCGATGTCATAGAGGCCGTCCTGCGCCGAGAGTTTCAGCACCAGCCGACTGTCGAGGACATCCCCGCGAGCCACCGCTCGCAGGGTAGGCAGGCTCCAGGCCCTTCGATCATCGGCCAGTGGCAGGCGAAACCAGATCAGGCCAGCCAGGTGAGGCGGTGGTTCTACGCGTAACTCGGCACCGAGGTTACTCAGTTGTCGTGGATCGGCCAGCAATTCCTGACGCTCGCCGTCACGCTCGACGCGCACTTCGCTTTCCACGACAGGCGCACCGCTGGCGCTCGGTAACAACGCTACGCCATAAGCCGGCAGTGCCAGGTAAAAGGGTTTTGAAGTGATGCGACTCCAGGCCTTGACCCAATTCCGAGCTTGCGCCGGATCAAACAAGCCGCGACGCGGATCGCTCACCGCGTGCACCTGCAACACGCTGCTGTCGACTGTGGATAACAACGCGGGCAGTTCGGCACTGTCGAGCCAGGACGGCAAAGCGGTGATGCTCAACGGCAACGTGGATGACAACGCCAAGCGCAAATGCCTGAGAAATTCGCGGTAGGCCGGTAGCCGTGCGTTACCCGCGTCGTGGTCGATTTCCACCCCTGCGAGGGTTAGCCCCTGAGCTTGCCAATCGCCGATCAGCTGCTGAATTTGCGCCGTCGCTTCGTCCTCATCCAACGAATTGAGTTGGCCATCCAGGCGAATCACCGCAATCAGAGGCCGACCATCACGCTTGAGCAACGCCGGATCGATCCGCGCCCGATTCCATCCCACCTGAGGGAAGGCCTGCAACGCGAGAACGCGCAGTGTCGAAAAGTCCGCGCGACTATCCCGCAGCGCAGCGTCGTGGGCTGGGGTCCATTGCCGTTGCCAGACGTAGAGTTGTTGATCGAGCGGCGGCGCGGTCTCTGGTTTGCAACCATTTAGCAGCGCCAGCGCCGTCATCACGACCAACAAGCGTGTGAGTGAAACCATGAAAATGCCAATTCCTGAAATGCAGAAAGGGCCTTTCTCGGCCCTTTTTCGTTCTGCGTCTTACCCTACTCAGCCAACGACCGGTGAGCAATGCTGGCCGGCAAGGATCCTTCAGATATCAAGGACCAAAGGCTGCGTCCCCTGAGCCGGAATTGCACAGCAAATCAGCACATGTCCTTCGCCCGGTAATTCCGCCGGGGGCTGTGGATAGTTCACCTGGCCGCTGATAAGACGGGTTTTACAGGTACCGCAGGAACCACCACGGCAGCTGAATTCCGGATGCAAACCACGGCTTTCCGCCAGTTCCAACAGACTGCCGCCATCGGGTTGCCAGCGAGCCTCTTTGGCCGAACGTTGGAATACCACGGGCACAGAGGTGGAAGCGGCTGGCGGTTGCTCGATAACGATGGCGTCGGGGTCTGGTTGCCGGCGCAAAGTCGACGGCCCAAACGTTTCTGCATGAATGCGTACATCACGGATATCCAACTCGCGCAGACCGTCGTACATCGCCTGAGTAAAACTGCCGGGGCCACACAGGACAAAATCCAGCTGATCGTAGTCTTCGACTTCCAGCAAATCCTTGAGCAGCGCGACGTCGATCCGCCCGGTCAAATCAAAATCTTCGCCTTCCCGTGCCTCTGGCTCCGGTTGACTGAGCAGGCGAACTACCCTGACTGCGTCACCGGCATCCTCGAGCAAGCGATCCAGCTCGGGACGAAATACTTGATCAGCCAATGTTCGCGAGCTCTGCAAGAACCAGGTCGGCCGAATATGCCGGGTGCGCAAACCCTGATACACCACCTCGCGCAGCATCGACAGCAGCGGCGTAATGCCGACCCCGGCAGCCAGCAACACCAGTGGCCGACGCTCATGGGGCGCCACGGTGAAATGCCCTTGAGGAGCACGTGCTTCCAGCAGATCACCAACGTGAAGCTGTTCGTGTAAGTGCGACGAAACTCGGCCATCACGCTTCACGCTGATGCGGAAAAAATCATCGGACGGTGCACTCGACAGACTGTAAGTGCGGATATGTATTTCGCCGTCAATGTTGAACCGCAGCGGCAAATGCTGCCCGGCTTGGAACAACGGCAACCCGGCACCGTCAGCGGGCTCTAGATAGATTGAGCGAATGTTGTGGCTCTGCGCTTCGATGCGCACGACTCGCAGCGGCCGCCAACTGTCGCCCAGAGCCTGCGCTTGCAGACGGGCATTGGTTTGCGTCCATGTACCGGTCAGCAAACTGGTGGGCGATACGCCGTCGAACCGCCATCGTAATGCAAGAGCAGCGGGCCGACGCACCATATGTTCCACGTGGAACGTCCACAGACGTTCAGCGCCCTGAAAGGCCTCAACTTGCGGACCGTCAAGAATTATTGCGGTACGACCGCTGAGGTGCAGCAAATCGCCCGAATTGAAATCGATGAACAGTAAACCGGCCCGGGGATTAACCAGCAAGTTACCCAACGTATTGAAAAAAAGATTGCCCGCAAAATCTGGAATGGTCAGGCGATTGCCTTCCACTTGAACGAACCCGCTCTGTCCGCCGCGATGGGAAACATCCACCGAACGTCCGCCCTCGACATCCACGTAACTGGCGACAAAGAAGGTGTCAGCCTCGGCGATCATGGCTTTCGCCGCATCGTCCAGCTCGCTGAAATGTTGCGCGGGCCGTGTGGCCGGGTCCGCCAGTGGCACTGAGCGAAACTGCCTTAATTGAATGTACTGCGGGCAGTTACCGTAGGACTGTTCCACCGTCACACCAAAGCCGCCTGCCGACACCGCGCCAACCCGGCCATTAATGCGATTGCGCCGCCGTGTGTGCAGTTCAATTCCCAGCAGGCCGATCGCGCCGCCATCGGTCAATTGTGCAGGATCGTCGACGCCAGGCAGGCTGCCAAATTGCAGAAGCCCCGGTTCCGGCGAGTGAACAAAGCCCGGCTGACCCTCCAACACGCTGGCCCAAGGATTCCCTTGCGCATCCACCGCGCCGAACAGCATGAACGGCAGTTGCTGATAGAACGTACGGTGCTGGTCCGGCATCTGGCTGCGAATCACCCTGCGACCAAGGACCTCCATTCGCTCGGCAACACCCACATGAGCCTGCAACTGTCTCTCGCCAGCATGCCACGGTGAACGATCCATTAAGGCTACTCCCCTGCGCAAAGTGCACAGCGTGAAAGGCCCGACAATGTCGGGCCGCAAGCATCAGGCAGTTTTTTGCAGACCGGCAACGGTGCGCGGCATGCCGACAAAACCTGGCAAGGCTTCAATCCGCGCCAGCCAGGCGCGGATGTTGGCGTAGTCATCCAGCGATACATTGCCTTCCGGTGCATGGGCGACGTAGCTGTAGGCCGCAACGTCGGCAATGGTCGGCTCGCTACCAGCCAGGTAAGTCGTATTAGCCAATTCCTGATCGATGACTTTGAGCACGGTGTGGGCGTAAGGGATCACTTCGTCAGCGTTGTAAGGCGCACCAAACACGGTAATCAGCCGGGCCCGGGCTGGGCCAAAGGCAATCGGCCCGGCAGCGACTGACAACCAACGCTGCACTTTCGCCGCCCCCACCGGATCGGCTGGCAGCCAGCGACCGTTGCCGTATTTTTGCGCCAGATAAACCAGGATCGCGTTGGAATCAGCCAGCACCACACCTTGATCATCAAGAACCGGAACTTGGCCAAACGCATTGAGTGCGAGAAAGTCAGGCTGCTTGTGCGCGCCCTTGGCCAGATCGACGAAGATCAGCTCAGTCGGCAGGTTCAACAGGGACAGCATCAGCTCGACACGGTGAGCGTGGCCCGAACGCGGGAAGTTGTATAGTTTGATGGCTTGCATGGTTGGCTCCGCGGTGAGTGGCGCTGCTCGGGAGAGAAGAGCACCGATGGCAGCCATCTTCTATCACCCGCCAAAACAACAGAATAACCAGTAAACGCAATCCATTATTTCAGCCAGTGAAACAACCCGTCAGCCCTGCAATGCCGGATGGTTCCGGAGCGCCTTCACCGCAAAATCGACAAAGCTGCGCACGCGCGCCGGGGCCTTGCGCCCGCCCTGATAGACCACATGGATGGGCAATGGCGGCATCTCGAAGTCAGCCAATATGATTTCCAACTCGCCCGCCGCGACCTTGCTTGCCACTTGATAAGACAGAACCCGGGTGAAACCCAAACCCAGTGCCGCAGCGGCAATGGCTGCCTGATTCGCTGTCACCACCAGTCGCGGCTCCGCTCGGACGCTCAGCGGTTCATCACCTTCAAGGAATGGCCAACTTTTGAGTTGACCAATCGAGGACGTCGCGATGATCGGCGCCTGAGCCAACGCTTGCGGATGGGTTGGCCGACCCTGGGTGGCCAGAAACTGCGGCGACGCGCAAATCACCCGCCGAACTTCGCCGACGCGGATAGCATGTTGATTGCTATCGGGAAGCTCACCAATACGCACGGCCACGTCAACGCCCTCCTCCACCACGCTCACCACCCGGTCGACCAACAATGCATTGATCGTGACGTCTGGAAATTGCGTCAGAAAACTCACCATCAGCGGCGTGACGAACAACTCACCAAACAAAACCGGCGCGGTAATCGTCAGTTGCCCACGGGGTTGGGCGTGACTGCCCGCTGCCGAATCCTCGGCTTCCTGCACTTCGGCGAGAATTCTCCGACAGTCTTCAAGATAACGTTGACCCGCCTCGCTCAGATTCACACTGCGCGTGGTGCGCGTGAGCAGTTGCGTGCCGATGCGCTGCTCCAGCGCTGCGACCGCACGGGTGACGCTGGCTGCCGACATACCCAAGCGCCGAGCGGCAGCGGAAAAGCCCTGCTCTTGGGCAACAGCGGCGAAGACCTGCATTTCCTGGAAGCGGTCCATGGAGTTCACCTCGCTCAAATCAAAAGATCGCAGCCTGCAGCAGCTCCTACACGTGTACGTCGATCCTCTGTAGGAGCTGCCGAAGGCTGCGATCTTTTAGCTATTGCGCTATCTGTGGATAACTTATTCCACAGTCACCGATTTAGCCAGGTTACGCGGCTGGTCAACGTCCGTGCCCTTGAGCACGGCTACGTAGTACGACAGCAGTTGCAACGGAATCGTGTAGAGAATCGGCGAAAGAATGTCGTGGATGTGCGGCATCTGAACAACGTGAGTGCCTTCACCATTGGTCATGCCGGCCTTCTCGTCGGCGAAAACGATCAGCTCACCACCCCGGGCGCGGACTTCCTGAAGGTTGGACTTCAGCTTCTCCAGCAGCTCGTTGTTCGGCGCTACGGTAACCACCGGCATATCGTTATCCACAAGCGCCAACGGACCGTGTTTCAGCTCGCCAGCCGGATAAGCTTCGGCGTGGATGTAGGAGATTTCCTTGAGCTTGAGCGCCCCTTCCATCGCCACTGGGAACTGCGCGCCACGACCGAGGAACAGCGTGTGATTTTTCTCGGCGAACAGCTCGGCGATTTTTTCCACGGTGCTGTCCATGGCCAGTGCCTCGCCCAGTCGGGTCGGCAGGCGACGCAACTCTTCAACCAATGTGGCTTCAACGCCTTTGGCCAACGAACCGCGAACCTGACCGAGGGACAGGGTCAGTAACAGCAGGCCGACCAATTGCGTGGTAAAGGCTTTGGTCGAAGCCACGCCGATTTCACGACCGGCCTGGGTCAGCAGTGTCAGATCGGATTCACGTACCAGGGAACTGATGCCAACGTTGCAAATCGCCAGGCTGGCGAGGAAGCCCAGTTCCTTGGCGTTACGCAGCGCAGCCAGGGTGTCCGCGGTTTCGCCAGACTGGGAGATGGTCACGAACAAGGTATCAGGCTGCACGACTACCTTGCGGTAGCGGAACTCGCTGGCGACTTCGACCTGGCAAGGAATACCGGCCAGCTCTTCGAGCCAGTAGCGCGCAACCATGCCGGCGTGATAACTGGTACCGCAAGCAACGATCTGTACATTGCGCACTTTGGCGAACAGTTCGGCGGCTTGTGGACCGAAAGCCTGTACCAAAACACCGTTAGGGCTCAGGCGACCTTCGAGGGTGCGTTGCACCACAGCAGGTTGCTCGTGGATTTCCTTGAGCATGAAATGGCGGAATTCGCCTTTGTCAGCGGCTTCGGCGCCGTCGCGGTACTGCACGGCTTCACGCTCGACAGCCTTGCCGTCAACATCCCAGATCTGCACGCTGTCGCGACGAATTTCGGCGATATCGCCTTCTTCGAGGTACATGAAGCGGTCGGTGACCTGACGCAGGGCCAACTGGTCGGACGCAAGGAAGTTTTCACCCAGCCCCAGACCGATCACCAGCGGGCTGCCACTACGGGCCGCTACCAGGCGATCCGGCTGCTGACCACTGATGACCGCCAAGCCGTAGGCGCCATGCAGTTCTTTGACTGTCGCCTTGAGGGCTACGGTCAGGTCGCGCATATCCTTGAGCTTATGGTTCAACAAGTGCGCGATAACTTCAGTGTCCGTGTCCGAAGTGAACACATAACCCAGCGCCTTGAGCTGTTCGCGCAGGGCTTCGTGGTTTTCGATAATGCCGTTGTGCACCACCGCCAGATCACCGGAAAAATGCGGGTGTGCATTGCGCTCGCACGGCGCACCGTGGGTCGCCCAACGGGTGTGGGCGATACCCAGACGACCGACCAGCGGCGCTTCGACCAACGCCAGTTCCAGCTCACTGACTTTCCCCGGGCGACGCATGCGCTCAAGTTTTTCGTCATTGGTATAGACCGCCACGCCAGCGCTGTCATACCCACGGTATTCCAAACGCTTGAGGCCCTCGACCAGGATGGCGGTGATGTTACGTTCTGCTACTGCGCCGACAATGCCACACATGCTATTTCTCCTGACTGATAGCCGCGCAAATCAACGTGATGCCGCGGGCCTGAATCTGATCCCGTGCCTCAAGCGGCAGGCGATCATCGGTAATAAGGGTATGGACGCTGCTCCAGGGCAGCTCCAGGTTGGGGATCTTGCGACCGATCTTGTCGGCCTCAACCATGACTACTACTTCGCGGGCGACTTCGGCCATGACTCGGCTTAGCCCCAGCAGTTCGTTGAAGGTGGTCGTACCGCGAACCAGATCAATGCCATCGGCACCGATAAACAATTGATCAAAGTCGTAGGAGCGCAGTACCTGCTCTGCTACCTGCCCCTGGAAGGACTCGGAGTGCGGGTCCCACGTACCGCCTGTCATTAACAGCACCGGTTCATGTTCAAGTTCGCTCAAAGCGTTGGCGACATGCAGGGAATTGGTCATCACTACCAGGCCCGGCTGTTGACCGAGCTCGGGAATCATCGAAGCGGTGGTGCTACCACTGTCGATGATGATGCGCGCATGTTCGCGGATTCGCGTCACTGCAGCGCGGGCGATGGCCTGCTTGTATTTGGACACCGGTTGGCCGAGATCGGCTACCAGTTCCTGAGGCATGGTGATTGCGCCGCCATAACGACGCAGCAGCAGACCATTACTTTCCAGTGCCGCCAGATCCTTGCGAATCGTAACTTCGGACGTTTCGAAGCGCTTGGCCAGTTCATCCACACTGACTTCGCCCTGCTCAGTGAGCAAGGCGAGGATATTGTGACGACGTTGTGGAGTGTTGCGCTTCGACATGGCTTGGTAAGTTTCGATTCGAAAGATAGCGGAAGCAATCAAAACCTATCGGCGAAACTTCGTCAAGCGTGGGAGTTAAAAAGATCTGTGGATAACCCTGTAGGAGCAGACGCAGGCTTCGATCTTTTGACTTTGATTCTTCAAGATCAAGAGATCGCAGTCTGCGCCAGCTCCTAACAGGGATTGTGGATAACTTATGGTTTTTTGATTTTCTCTGGCCGCTTCCAGCCATCGATATTCTTCTGCCGAGCCCGGCCGACTGCTAACTGTGATTTGTCCACAGTAGACGTGATTGTCGAACCGGCCGCGGTGGTTGCGCCGTCGAAGATATCCACAGGTGCTACCAACGAGTTGTTGGAGCCGATGAACACATCTTCACCTAGCACGGTTTTCCACTTGTTGGCGCCGTCGTAGTTGCAGGTGATGGTGCCGGCACCGATGTTGGTACGCGCGCCCACTTCGGCATCGCCCAGATAAGTCAGATGACCCGCCTTGGCGCCTTCGCCCAAATGAGCATTTTTCAGTTCAACAAAGTTACCCACATGCGCCCGGGCTTCCAGCACCGTGCCTGGACGCAACCGCGCGAACGGACCGGCATCGCTGCCTTCACCGAGAATCGCCCCGTCGATATGGCTGTTGGCCTTGATCACTACACCTTTGCGCAAGGTGCTGTCCTTGATCACGCAGTTCGGGCCGATCACCACGTCGTCCTCAATGACGACTTTGCCTTCGAGGATCACGTTGATATCGATCAGCACGTCACGACCGACGGTGACTTCACCGCGTACATCGAAACGGGCCGGGTCACGGAGGGTCACGCCCTGAGCCATCAAACGACGACCCGCGCGCAGCTGATAGTGACGCTCAAGCTCGGAAAGCTGCTTGCGGTCGTTGGCGCCCTGCACTTCCATGGCGTCGTGAGGTTGCTCGGTGGCCACCACCAGACCGTCGCTGACTGCCATGGCAATCACGTCGGTCAGGTAATACTCGCCCTGTGCATTGTTGTTGGAGAGTCGGCTCATCCAGCCACCAAGGCTTTCGAACGGCAGTGCGAGAATACCGGTGTTGCCTTCAGTGATTGCGCGCTCGGCTTCGTTGGCGTCTTTCTGCTCGACGATGGCGGTAACGTTGCCAGCCGCGTCACGCACAATTCGACCGTAACCGGTGGGGTCGTCGAGTTCGACAGTGAGCAAGCCCAACTGCTTCGCCGCCACCTTCTTGAGCAGGCGTTGCAGGGTTTCCACTTCAATCAACGGCACGTCACCGTAAAGAATCAGCACCGTGTCGGACTTGATGAAAGGAACAGCCTGGGCCACGGCATGACCGGTGCCCAGTTGTTTGTCCTGAAGGACGAAATTCAGATCGTCAGCGGCCAGACGCTCACGTACCGCTTCGGCACCATGGCCGATCACTACGTGGATGCGCTGTGGATCAAGTTGTCGGGCGCTGTGGATAACATGGCCAAGCATCGAGTTGCCGGCAATCGGGTGCAAGACTTTCGGCAAGGCCGAACGCATACGCGTGCCTTGGCCAGCAGCGAGAATAACGATTTCAAGAGACATGACTGGCTACCAATCCTGGGTGGTCAGCGGCTGTGACCAAAGTTATGAACGACGGAAAAGAAAAAAGGGTAGCCGAGGCTACCCTTTTTAATCAATCACACAACAAGCTTCGCCTTAGTGGCCGAACTTCTTGCGGATCTGCTGGACGGTGCGCAGCTGAGCTGCGGCCTCGGCCAGACGTGCGGCAGCGGAACCGTAATCGAATTCGGCGCCACGTTCGTGCAAGGCCTTCTCGGCAGCCTTAACGGCTTCCTGAGCAGAGGCTTCATCCAGGTCGGCAGCACGTTGCACGGTGTCGGCAAGAACCTTGACCATGTTCGGCTGAACCTCGAGGAAACCACCGGAGATGTAATACACCTCCTCTTCCCCGCCCTGCTTGACCAGGCGGATCGGACCTGGCTTCAGATTAGTGATCAGCGGCGCGTGACCCAGAGCGATACCAAGATCACCCAGTGCACCGTGCGCAATCACCATCTCGACCAGACCGGAAAAGATTTCCCCTTCCGCACTGACGATATCGCAATGGACTGTCATAGCCATCTGATTGCCTCAACCTAAATTAGCGCCCGTTGCCGGGCGCCGGGATTACAGTTTCTTGGCTTTCTCGATCGCTTCTTCGATGCCGCCAACCATGTAGAACGCTTGTTCTGGCAGGTGGTCGTAGTCACCGTTGAGGATGCCTTTGAAGCCAGCAATGGTGTCTTTCAGGGAAACGTATTTACCCGAAGCACCGGTGAAGACTTCAGCCACGAAGAACGGCTGCGACAAGAAACGCTGGATCTTACGAGCACGGTTTACCAACTGCTTGTCAGCTTCCGACAGCTCGTCCATACCCAGGATCGCAATGATGTCCTTCAATTCTTTGTAACGCTGCAGAACGTACTGAACGCCGCGAGCGGTGTCGTAGTGGTCCTGGCCGATTACGTTCGGGTCCAGCTGGCGCGAAGTCGAGTCGAGTGGATCGACCGCTGGGTAGATACCCAGGGAAGCGATGTCACGGGACAGAACGACGGTGGCGTCCAAGTGGGCGAAAGTGGTCGCTGGCGATGGGTCGGTCAAGTCATCCGCAGGTACGTATACCGCTTGGATCGAAGTGATCGAACCTTCCTTGGTCGAAGTGATACGTTCTTGCAGAACGCCCATCTCTTCAGCCAGGGTCGGCTGGTAACCTACTGCGGAAGGCATACGGCCCAGCAGTGCGGATACTTCAGTACCGGCCAGGGTGTAACGATAGATGTTGTCGACGAACAGCAGAACGTCGTTACCTTCGTCACGGAACTTCTCGGCCATGGTCAGGCCGGTCAGCGCTACGCGCAGACGGTTACCCGGCGGCTCGTTCATCTGACCGTAAACCAGTGCCACTTTGTCCAGAACGTTGGAATCCTTCATCTCGTGGTAGAAGTCGTTACCCTCACGAGTACGCTCACCCACACCGGCGAACACGGAATAACCGCTGTGCTCGATGGCGATGTTACGGATCAGTTCCATCATGTTTACGGTTTTGCCTACACCGGCACCACCGAACAGACCGACTTTACCGCCTTTGGCAAACGGGCAAACCAGGTCGATAACCTTGATGCCGGTTTCCAGCAGGTCGTTGCCGCCTGCTTGTTCAGCGAACGAAGGCGCTGGACGGTGAATGCCCCAACGTTCTTCAGTGTCGATCGGGCCAGCTTCGTCGATTGGGTTACCCAGGACGTCCATGATCCGGCCCAGCGTCGCTTTACCGACCGGTACGGAGATGGCTGCGCCAGAGTCGGTAACTTCCAGACCGCGCTTCAAGCCCTCGGTGGAACCCATCGCAATGGTACGAACCACGCCGTCGCCCAGCTGCTGCTGAACTTCCAGAGTGGTGCCGGCATCGCTGATTACTTTCAAAGCGTTGTAGATGCTCGGTACGCTGTCGCGTGGAAATTCCACGTCGATAACGGCGCCGATGATTTGAACGATACGTCCGCTACTCATAGCTGGATCCTCTGAATATTTGAACCGTTAAACCGCGGCAGCGCCGCCGACGATTTCCGAGATCTCTTGGGTGATCGCAGCCTGACGCGCCTTGTTGTAGACCAGCTGCAAATCGCTGATCAAATCACCGGCGTTGTCGGTAGCGTTCTTCATCGCGATCATCCGCGCAGCTTGTTCAGCCGCGTTGTTCTCGACCACCGCCTGGTAGACCTGCGACTCAACGTAGCGGACCATCAAGCCGTCAAGCAGCTCTTTGGCATCCGGTTCGTAGAGATAGTCCCAGTGGTGCTTGAGGTCTTGATCCGGGGTTGCCACCAGTGGAATCAACTGCTCCACGGTAGGCTGTTGCGTCATGGTGTTGATGAACTTGTTGGACACCACGGACAGGCGGTCAATACGGCCGTCCAGGTAGGCATCCAGCATCACCTTGACGCTGCCGATCAAGTCATTGATCGACGGCTCTTCACCCAGGTGGCTGATAGCTGCTACGACGTTGCCGCCGAAGTTACGGAAAAAGGCCGCACCCTTGCTACCGACTACACACAGATCAATCTCGACGCCGTTTTCGCGGTTTACCGCCATGTCCTTGACCAGGGCCTTGAACAGGTTGGTGTTCAAGCCACCGCACAAACCACGGTCACTGCTCACTACGACGTAACCAACACGCTTGATTTCGCGGTCGATCATGAACGGGTGGCGGTATTCCGGGTTGGCGTTGGCCAGATGCCCAATAACCTGGCGGATGCGCTCCGCATAAGGGCGGCTAGCAGCCATGCGCATTTGTGCCTTGCGCATTTTGCTGACCGCCACTTTTTCCATGGCGCTGGTAATTTTTTGCGTGCTTTTGATGCTCGCAATCTTACTGCGAATCTCTTTTGCGCCTGCCATGTAACACCTATCAGGTTAGCAAGCGGGAGCCTTGCGGCTCCCGCTGCGGCTTACCAGGTTTGGGTGGCCTTGAACTTCTCGATGCCGGCTTTCATGCCTGCGTCGATATCGTCATTGAAGTCACCCTTCACGTTGATCTTCGCCATCAATTCGGCGTGATCGCGGTTGAAGTAAGAGATCAGCGCTTGTTCGAAGCTGCCGATCTTGGCGATTTCAACATCAGTCAGGAACCCACGCTCAGCGGCATACAGCGACAGCGCCATGTCAGCGATCGACATTGGAGCGTATTGCTTCTGCTTCATCAGCTCGGTAACGCGCTGACCATGCTCAAGTTGCTTACGGGTCGCTTCGTCCAGGTCAGAAGCGAACTGGGCGAATGCGGCCAATTCACGGTACTGAGCCAGAGCGGTACGGATACCACCGGAGAGCTTCTTGATGATCTTGGTCTGAGCGGCACCACCCACACGGGATACCGAAACACCGGCGTTCACAGCAGGACGGATCCCGGAGTTGAACATGGCCGATTCCAGGAAGATCTGACCGTCGGTGATGGAAATCACGTTGGTCGGAACGAACGCGGAAACGTCGCCAGCCTGGGTTTCGATGATCGGCAGTGCGGTCAGGGAACCGGTTTTGCCGGTCACTGCGCCGTTGGTGAACTTCTCTACGTATTCTTCCGAAACGCGGGATGCGCGCTCCAGCAGACGGGAGTGGAGATAGAACACGTCGCCTGGGTAAGCTTCACGGCCTGGTGGACGGCGCAGCAGCAGGGAAATCTGGCGGTAAGCCACTGCTTGCTTGGACAGATCGTCATAAACGATCAGCGCGTCTTCACCGCGGTCGCGGAAGTATTCGCCCATGGTGCAACCGGAGTACGGTGCCAGGAATTGCAGCGCAGGAGATTCCGAAGCACTGGCAGCCACGATGATCGTGTTAGCCAGGGCGCCGTTTTCTTCCAGCTTGCGAACAACGTTGGCAATGGTCGATTGTTTCTGACCGATTGCTACGTATACGCAGAAAATGCCGCTGTCTTTCTGGTTGATGATCGCGTCGATCGCCAGAGCGGTTTTACCGATCTGACGGTCACCGATGATCAGCTCACGCTGACCACGGCCGACAGGGATCATGGCATCGACAGCCTTGTAGCCAGTCTGTACAGGCTGGTCTACCGACTTACGCCAGATCACGCCTGGAGCAACTTTCTCGACCGCGTCGGTCTCGGTGTTGTTCAGCGGACCTTTGCCGTCAACTGGGTTACCCAGTGCGTCGACAACGCGACCCAGCAGTTCCTTACCAACCGGAACTTCGAGGATGCGGCCAGTGCACTTGGCGCTCATGCCTTCAGCCAGAGACTGGTAAGCGCCCAATACAACGGCACCTACGGAGTCTTGCTCCAGGTTGAGGGCCATACCGTAGACGCCGCCCGGAAACTCGATCATTTCGCCGTACATTACGTCGGCCAGACCGTGAATCCGCACGATGCCGTCAGATACGCTGACGACAGTGCCTTCGTTACGGGCTTGGGAGGTCACATCGAGCTTGTCGATGCGGCCCTTGATAATTTCACTTATTTCGGAAGGATTGAGTTGCTGCATTGCTCTGCTGCCCCTTCAAACTCAAGATTTCAATGCTTCGGCAAGTTTCGCGATTTTGCCGCGAATCGAGCCATCGATAACCAGGTCGCCGGCGCGGATGACAACGCCCCCAATAAGGGATTTGTCTTCCTCGACTTGCAGGCGCACTTCCCGGTTGAGTCGTGCACTGAGAACCTTGGCGAGTTTGTCTTGCTGTTCTTGGTTCAATGCAAAAGCACTGGTCACTTCAACGTCTACCGACTTCTCTTGCTCGGCCTTGTACAGGTCGAACAGAGCGGCGATCTCCGGCAACAGCGGGAGACGGTCGTTTTCGGCAACGACATTGATGAAGTTCTGTGCCTTCACATCAAACTTGTCGCCGCACACGTCAATAAACGTGGCGGCCTTTTCTGCGCTCGTCAGTCGCGGGGCCTTGAGCACGCGCTGCATGGTGCCGTCTTGCGACACCGCTGCAGCCAGGCCGAGCATGGCTGACCAATTGGCCAGTTGCTGGTGGGCCTGAGCGTGCTCGAAGGCCGCCTTAGCGTAAGGTCGGGCCAACGTGGTCAGTTCTGCCATGATCGCCCTCGCTTAGATTTCAGCAGCCAGTTGGTTAACCAGCTCTGCGTGCGCGTTTTGATCGATTGTGGCACCCAGGATCTTCGCAGCACCGCCAACGGCCAGGCTACCCACTTGGGCGCGCAGCGCGTCTTTGACGCTATTCAGTTCCTGTTCGATCTCGGCCTGAGCCTGAACCTTCACACGGTCAGCGTCGATACGGGCTTTTTCAACAGCCTCTTCAACGATCTGGTTACCGCGTTTCTTGGCTTGCTCGATGATTTCAGCTGCCTGAGCTTTCGCTTCGCGCAGTTGTTGACCCGCTTTCTCTTGGGCCAACTCCAGGTCGCGAGCTGCTCGGCTGGCAGCGTCCAGTCCATCCGCGATCTTCTTTTGACGTTCGTGCAGAGCCGCGATGACCGGAGGCCATACGAACTTCATGCAGAACAGTACAAAAATCAGGAACGCAACGGACTGGCCAATCAGGGTCGCATTAATGTTCACGCCAACACCTCGCAGTTTCGTTGTCCATCACATCCAATTACCCGGAAGATCCGAGTAATTAGCCAGCGATCTGACCAACGAACGGGTTCGCAAAGGTGAAGAACAGAGCGATACCAACACCGATCATGGTTACGGCGTCGAGCAGACCGGCAACGATGAACATTTTAACTTGCAGCATTGGAACCATTTCTGGCTGACGCGCTGCGCCTTCCAGGAACTTGCCGCCCAGCAGGCCGAAACCAATTGCGGTACCCAGTGCGCCCAGGCCGATCAACAGTGCAACAGCGATAGCGGTTAGACCAACTACAGTTTCCATCTTTCCTCCCGACTTTTACGTCGTATGGTTTAGGTTTTTTAGATTAAAGCGGTAAAACAAATCGTTTCAGATGCCCCGTAAGGAGCCCCTTCCCGTTTGACCGGGAAGGACATCAGACTAGTCGAGACTGGTCTTAATGGTTTTCTTCGTGCGCCATCGACAGGTAAACGATGGTCAGCATCATGAAGATGAACGCCTGCAGCGTGATGATCAGGATGTGGAACACAGCCCACGCCCACTGCAGAACTACGCCCAGGCCACTAAGCCAGAGCAGACCGCTGCCGAACATCACGGCGATCAGAATGAACACCAGCTCGCCGGCATACATGTTGCCGAACAGACGCAGAGCCAGGGAGATCGGCTTGGCGATCAGGGTGACGAATTCCAGCAGGAAGTTCACCGGGATCAGCAGGGCCTGAACGAAGATGTTCTTGCTGCCGAACGGGTGCAGGGTCAGTTCGCCGATGAAGCCGCCGATGCCCTTGACCTTGATGCTGTAGAAAATGATCAGTGCGAAAACCGAGAGCGCCATGCCCAGCGTCGCGTTCGGGTCGGTAGTCGACACGGCGCGGAACGGGATGTGGTGGTCGCCGGAGATCAGGATGGCCAGTTGAGGAATCCAATCGACCGGTACCAGGTCGACGGCGTTCATCAGAAACACCCAGACGAAGATGGTCAGTGCCAGCGGTGCAATCACCGGGCTACGGCCATGGAAGCTGTCTTTCACGCTGCCATCGACGAATTCGACCAAAACTTCAACGAAGTTCTGCAAAGCACCTGGCTGACCGGAAGTCGCCTTCTTCGCCGCCATGCGGAAAAGCAGAACGAAGATCAGACCCAATGCGACCGACCAGCCGAGGGTATCGACGTGGAAAGCCCAGAAGCCCATTTCTTTGGCTTCTGCTGCGGTGTGCGCAAAGCCCCATCCGCCGTTAGGAAGATGCCCGAAGGTCAGGTTCTGCAAGTGGTGCTGGATATAGCCCGAAGCGGTTGTTTCTGCCATGGTTGCCTCAAACGCCCTAAGGTCTCGAAAGTCTTGTTCTCATCAGCAGGGGCGAAAACCAGCTGACCAGTTGGGTCAACACGAAGACGCCGAATACAGCTAGCGGCGCCAATGGCTTTACACCTGCAAACGTCAATGCAAAGAGCAGTGCCGTCAAAATCAGTTTGCCCGCCTCGCCAGCATAAAAAGACCGGACGATGGCTTGAGCTGCTCGGGCGCCGGAAAACCGAAATGCCCTGTGAGCGAAATAAACATTGGGAAGCAAGGCTATCAGGCCTCCGCAAAGTCCTGAGTACCCGGCAACGACTCCGTATCGTTGCCAGAGCGCCAAAGCGGCAATCAGCAACACGACAAATTGAGCCATCAACACCGGAAAAACTGCCAGACGATGGAACGGCAAGCGGTTTGGCGTGCGGGTTTCCATCAAATTGCTCTCCAATGGTCGGCTGCCGAAATTCAACAACTTGGCATAATTTGTGCCGACAAAATGCGCGCAGAGTATAGGGGCGGTTCAGCCCCTATTCAACTATCAGGTAGTGATTTCCGACTGCGCGCTACATGAGGAAATGTTTCAACGGATATGAGCGAGTACACCTTGTAGCTCATCCAGAGAGTTGTAGCCAATCACCAACTGCCCTTTACCCTTCTTACCGTGGCGAATCTGCACCGCAGAGCCTAGGCGCTCGGCCAGACGCTGTTCCAACCGGGCGATATCCGGGTCCGGTTTTGGTGCTTCCACAGGCTCCGGTTTGCCACTCAACCACTGGCGAACCAGTGCCTCAGTTTGGCGCACTGTCAGCCCGCGTGCGACAACATGTCGCGCCCCTTCAACCTGTTGATTATCCGGCAAACCGAGCAACGCTCGGGCATGACCCATTTCCAGGTCGCCGTGGGACAGCATGGTCTTGATGACTTCCGGCAACGAAATCAGGCGCAGCAGGTTGGCCACGGTCACCCGGGATTTACCCACAGCTTCAGCCACTTGTTGCTGGGTCAGCTGGAATTCCTGCTGAAGACGCTGAAGGGCTACCGCTTCTTCGATCGGATTGAGGTCTTCGCGCTGAATGTTTTCGATCAGCGCGATTGCGATCGCCGTTTCATCCGGTACATCGCGAACCATTGCAGGAATGGTTTCCTGCCCGGCCTGCTGACTGGCGCGCCAGCGGCGTTCACCGGCGATGATTTCGAACCGGCCGCTGCCGATTGGGCGAACCACAATCGGCTGCATCACCCCTTGGGCTCTGATCGACTGTGCCAGCTCTTCGAGTGCCTGAGGATCCATATCGCGGCGAGGCTGGTACTTGCCGCGCTGGAGTAAATCCAGCGGCAAGTGCTGAAGCTCACGCTGATCGGCCTGCGCCGCTTGTTCTTCCAGCGAGCTGACAGTCGGACCACTCAGCAGTGCATCCAGTCCACGTCCGAGACCTCGTTTCTTGACGGCCATGGGGATTCCTTAAGTTGGCTGGGCAGCGGCGATGCGTGAGTTTTTGCGTTGACGACGAACCATTTCGCCAGCCAGAGCCAGATAGGCAACGGCACCGCGCGATGACTTGTCGTACGCCAGCGCCGGCATGCCATAGCTCGGAGCTTCGGCCAGACGGATGTTGCGCGGAATCACGGTGTCGTAGAGCTGTTCGCCGAAGTGTTCCTTGAGCTGCGCCGAAACATCGTTCATCAGGCTCAGGCGCGGATCGTACATCGTGCGCAACAGGCCTTCGACCTTGAGGTTCGGGTTCAGCAGCTCTGCAATACGCTTGATGTTATCCACAAGGTCGCTCAAACCTTCGAGAGCGAAGTACTCGCACTGCATGGGGATAATGACCCCATCGGCCGCAACCAGCGCGTTCAATGTCAACATCGATAGCGACGGCGGGCAGTCGATCAAAATGTAATCGTAGTTTTCACGGATCGGCGCCAACGCACTGCGCAGGCGGCTTTCCTTCATCTGCATTTCCAGCAGAACCACTTCGGCGGCGGTCAGGTCGCGGTTGGCTGGCAACAACTGGTAACCACCGTGTTCGGAATAATGCATGGCCTGGGCCAGGTCACATTCACCGATCAGCAGGTCGTAGACCGAGTTTTCCAGGCCGTGTTTATCCACACCGCTACCCATGGTGGCGTTGCCTTGTGGATCGAGATCGATCAACAACACCCGGCGCTTGGTTGCCACCAGGGATGCTGCGAGGTTGATGCAGGTGGTGGTCTTGCCCACACCACCCTTTTGGTTCGCAATCGCGAATACCTTAGCCATTCTTGCTTGTGTTCCCAATCATGCCGTGCGGCGCAGTATCAGCAGATGGCGTTGGCCTTGGCAACCGGGTACGGCCAGGGCGTGTTCGCTATCGAGGTGGAAGTCTGCCGGCAATGCTACCAGCTCATCGGCGGGATGAACGCCCTTCATTGCCAGCCAACGTGTTTCGCTGTCGCCGAGGTGGCGAGTCCAGTTGCTGAAGTTCTCCATGCTGCTGAATGCCCGGGAAATGATCCCGTTGAATGGCTGAGCAGGCTGGAAAGCTTCGACGCGACTGTGGATAACTTGCAGGTTATCCAGTTTGAGTTCGAGTTTGACCTGGGTCAGGAAGCGGGTTTTCTTGCCGTTGCTGTCCAGACAGGTCACTTGGGACTCTGGAAACAGGATCGCCAACGGAATTCCCGGCATGCCGCCACCACTGCCCACATCGAGCCAGCGGCCATCTTCGATGAACGACATTACGCTCAGGCTATCGAGCAAGTGACGCGAAACCATTTCGTCCGGATCGCGCACGGCGGTCAGGTTGTAAGCCTTGTTCCATTTGATCAACAGGGCCAGATAACCCAGCAGCTGCGCGTGCTGGGTTTCTGTCAGTGTGACGCCGAGTTGACGAGCACCTGTGGATAACTCTTCGGCATGTTGCGAGGTGACCAACGAACTCAAGCGCTTTGCTCCAACTGACGGCCCGCGCCGCGTTTTTTCAAATGAATCATCAACAGCGAAATGGCTGCCGGTGTGACGCCCGGGATACGTGACGCCTGGCCCAGGGTTTCCGGACGGGTCGCACCGAGCTTGCTCTGGATCTCTTTGGAGAGTCCGGAAATATTTGTGTAATCGATATCCACAGGCAGTTTGGTGTCTTCGCTGGCCCGCAGACGAGCGATTTCATCCTGTTGGCGATCAATGTAGCCCGCGTACTTGGTCTTGATTTCGACCTGCTCGGCAACCTGTGGATCTTCTGCGCCCCCGCCTGTTACAGCGATCAGACCAGCGTAGTCGATTTCCGGACGGCTCAAGAGATTGAGCAAGTTGTATTCGTGAGTCAGCGGCGTACCGAACTTTTCGGAAATGGCATCGCCCTGCTCGGTGCCTGGGAGTACCCAGGTACTTTTCAAGCGTTGCTCTTCCTGCTCGATGCTTTCGCGTTTTTTGCTGAATGCTGCCCAACGCGCGTCGTCCACCAGACCCAGTTCTCGACCTTTTTCGGTCAAGCGCAGGTCGGCATTGTCTTCGCGCAGGATCAAGCGATATTCGGCACGGGACGTAAACATCCGATACGGCTCTTGAGTACCGAGCGTAATCAGGTCATCGACCAATACTCCGATGTACGCCTCATCGCGACGCGGACACCAGACATCTTTACCTTGGGCACGCAGTGCAGCGTTAGCCCCGGCGAGCAAACCCTGGGCACCGGCTTCTTCGTAACCGGTGGTGCCATTGATCTGGCCGGCGAAAAACAGACCGCCGATGACTTTGGTTTCCAGGCTGTATTTCAGGTCACGCGGATCGAAGTAGTCGTACTCGATGGCATAACCCGGACGAACGATGTGCGCGTTTTCCATGCCGCGGATCGATTGCACGATCTGCAACTGCACGTCGAACGGCAGGGATGTGGATATCCCGTTCGGGTACAGCTCGTTGGTCGTCAGCCCTTCCGGTTCGATGAATACTTGATGGCTATCCTTGTCGGCAAAGCGGTGGATCTTGTCTTCGATCGACGGGCAGTAACGCGGGCCGATACCTTCGATCACACCGGAGTACATCGGCGAACGATCAAGGTTCGCAGCAATGATTTCGTGGGTGCGAGCGTTGGTATGGGTAATCCAGCAGCTCACCTGTCGTGGATGTTGCTCTTTGGACCCCATGAACGACATCACCGGGATTGGCGTATCGCCTGCCTGCTCGGTCATCAACGAGAAATCCACAGAACGAGCGTCAATACGGGGTGGCGTCCCGGTTTTCAGGCGACCGACACGCAGCGGCAGTTCGCGTAAACGCTGAGCCAGGGCGATCGACGGTGGATCACCGGCACGTCCGCCGGAAAAATTCTGCATACCGATGTGGATAAGTCCACCGAGGAATGTACCTGTGGTCAAAACCACAGAGTCGGCCAGGAAACGCAGACCCATTTGGGTCACCACACCGCGTACTTGATCCTGCTCGACGATCAGATCGTCAGCAGCCTGCTGAAATATCCACAGGTTCGGCTGGTTTTCGAGGATTTCGCGGACAGCGGCCTTGTACAGAACCCGGTCAGCCTGTGCACGGGTTGCACGCACGGCGGGGCCTTTGCGGCTGTTCAATACGCGAAATTGAATTCCGCCTTTATCGGTAGCCATGGCCATCGCGCCGCCCAGGGCGTCAATTTCCTTGACCAGATGGCTTTTGCCAATGCCACCAATAGCGGGGTTGCAGCTCATGGCCCCGAGGGTTTCCACGTTATGCGTCAGCAACAGGGTTTTAACCCCCATACGTGCTGAGGCCAGTGCTGCCTCGGTACCGGCATGACCGCCGCCGATGACGATCACTTCAAAACGGGAAGGGAAATCCACCACGCACCTCGTGCCTGCTTAAGTAGGTAATTCAGGAATAGTTTGAGCTCAGGTTTTTGGACCTGGTCGACAAGTATAGGGACTTCGCCCTTCCTAAAGAACCCTTTGCACAAAATTTAACCAGCTGTGGAGAACTTGCGGTTATAGAAATTAAAAAGAAAGAAATTTATTAAATCTTTGTTTTTATGTTTATTTCTACTGAGCCACATTTCTGTGGATAGATTAATACAGGCCTTTATTTTCAATGTGTACAGAGATTTGAAACCCTGTGGTCATGTGCCAAGGAGGCCCTTGGATAACCGGTCTAAGCCTGTGGATTAAAGCAGTGGTTATCCACAGGGGTGGTTATTTTCAGTTTTCAGGCCCTGTTATCAACTGCCCTTAGTCGCGGTTATTCACAGGGCTTAATCCACAGAAAATCGCTTAGCGAACAAATTTTGGCCGCAGAAAATCCGCTCAAGCAGGAAAAATCTGCTCAGCACTTCGGGCCGCTTTCAGAAAAGGGGAGAACAGACAGGCACGAACGGCCTGTCTGCTGACAACGGGAGGACTATTTACCGATACAGAAGCTGGAGAAAATCCGGCCCAAAAGATCGTCGGAGCTGAATTCGCCGGTGATTTCGCCTAAGGATTGTTGCGCCTGGCGTAAATCTTCGGCCAATAATTCTCCAGCGCCAGCTAATGTCAGCTGAGCGCGGCCGTGCTCAAGAGCAGAACTGGCATGACGCAACGCCTCAAGATGACGTCTGCGTGCGCTGAAGCTGCTTTCAGAGGTCTGTTCGTAACCCATACAGGCCTTGAGATGATCGCGCAGCAGCTCCAGGCCTAGCCCTGCAGACTTGGCACTCAAGTTGATGGTGACATGGCCATCAGCGCTGACTTCGAGGGCAATTGCCTCGCCCGTGAGGTCTGCCTTGTTACGAATGAGGGTGACTTTCTCCGGATCTGGCCGGGTTTCGAGAAATTCCGGCCACAAAGCGAAGGGATCAAGTGCTTCTGGAGCCGTGGCATCGACGACCAACAGTACGCGATCCGCCTCGCCGATAGCTTTCAATGCCCGCTCGACGCCAATCTTTTCCACATGATCATCGGTATCGCGCAGACCGGCGGTATCGACCACATGCAGCGGCATGCCATCAATGTGGATATGTTCGCGAAGAACATCCCGAGTAGTGCCGGCAATTTCGGTCACGATGGCCGCTTCGCGACCGGCCAGGGCATTGAGCAGGCTGGATTTACCGGCATTTGGACGGCCGGCAATCACCACGTTCATGCCATCGCGCAGCAAGGCACCCTGCCCGGCTTCGCGCAATACGGTGGATAACTCGTCGCGTACTTTGTCGAGCATGCTCAACACGTGGCCATCGGCCAGGAAGTCGATTTCTTCTTCCGGAAAATCGATTGCAGCCTCGACATAGATCCTCAGACCGATCAATTGCTCGGTGAGGTTATGCACACGAGCCGAAAAGGCGCCTTGCAAAGAACGCAGCGCGTTTCGAGCGGCCTGTGCAGAACTGGCTTCGATTAGGTCGGCAATGGCTTCGGCTTGGGCCAAGTCAAGTTTGTCGTTGAGGAATGCGCGTTCGCTGAATTCTCCCGGACGAGCCAGACGGCAACCCAGTTCAAGGCTGCGCTTGAGCAACATATCCAGAACAATCGGGCCACCGTGGCCCTGGAGTTCCAGCACATCTTCACCGGTGAACGAATTCGGTCCCGGGAAATACAGCGCAATACCCTGATCCAGCACTTCATCGTCGTCACCAAGGAACGGGCCATAGTGGGCAAATCGTGGTTTGAGGTCACGGCCGCTGAAGGCCTTGGCCGCAACGCTGGCCAATGGCCCGGAAATGCGGACGATGCCTACACCGCCGCGACCTTGAGCGGTTGCAACGGCGGCGATGGTTTCACGAGGAACGCTCATAAACCGGTATCCAGACAAAAGTGACAGATAGCAAAACGCCCCACTAGGGGGCGTTTTGAGTGGTTATCCACAGTGTAAATCAAGCGGCTGCTTTGGTAGCCCGTTCGATTTTACGAGTGATGTACCACTGTTGGGTGATCGACAGACAGTTGTTCACAACCCAATACAGAACCAGACCTGCCGGGAACCACAGGAAGAAGAAGGTGAAGATGATTGGCATCAGCTTCATCACCTTGGCCTGCATCGGATCCGGAGGAGTCGGGTTCAACTGCTGCTGGATGAACATGGTTGCACCCATGATGATCGGCAGAATGAAGAATGGGTCCTTGATCGACAGGTCAGTAATCCACAGCATGAAAGGCGCTTGACGCATTTCAACGCTTTCCAGCAGAACCCAGTACAGCGAGAGGAAAACCGGCATCTGCACGAGGATTGGCAAGCAACCACCCAGCGGATTGATCTTCTCTTTCTTGTACAACTCCATCATGGATTGCGACATTTTCTGCCGGTCATCGCCATGTTGCTCTTTCAGCGCGGCCAGTTTCGGTGCCACTGCACGCATGCGCGCCATGGATTTGTAGCTGGCAGCCGACAACGGGAAGAAAAGCCCTTTGATCAGCATGGTCAGGAAGATGATCGACCAGCCCCAGTTACCCACAATGGCGTGGATATGTTGCAGCAACCAGAAGATCGGTTGAGCGATGAACCACAGAATGCCGTAGTCGACAGTCAGTTCCAGACCTGGGGACAACTCTTTCAGCACAGCCTGGCTTTTTGGACCCGCGTACAGAATGGCACTGGTTTCAGCCTTGGCACCTGGCGCGACAGTCAGCGACGGGCCGGTGAAGCCAATGATGTAGTTGCCTTTGCTGTCTTTGCGGGTCTGGACGACATTGTTTTCGCCCTTGGCCGGAATCCATGCTGTCACGAAGTAGTGTTGCAGCCAGGCAACCCAACCACCGGTAACGGATTCTTTCAGCTGACCCTTGTCCATGTCCTTCATGGACACTTTCTTGTACGGCTCGGAACTTGTCCACAGGGCTGCGCCCAGGTAAGTCGCGGTGCCGGTGGCGGTGCTGGAAGAAGGATCGGAGCTGGCGTCACGCTTCAATTGCGCGAACATCGCACCGGACCAGGGTTGGGCGCTCTGGTTGTCGATCAGATAAGAAACGGTTACGTCATACAGGCCGCGTTTCAGGGTGAAACGCTTGATGTAGTTGACGCCGTCCTTGCTGAACTTCAGATCAACGACCAATTGGTCCTGACCGTCAGCCAGTTGATAAATCTTCTTCTCCGAGGAGTAAACCGGACGACCGGCAGGACTCGCGTCCGGGCCGTTGCTGCCGATCAGGCCGCTTTGAGCCAGATAAGTGCGCTCGTTGCCGTTATCGAACAACTGGAATGGAATTTCCGGATGGTCCTGGCGACGTGGATACAGCGGCAACTTCAGCTGAGCGACATCACCACCTTGTGGATCGATAGCCAGATCGAGCACATCCGTTTTGATCTGGATGAGGTCGGTGCTTGCGGCTACCGGCGTTTCGGCAGGTGCGCTGGTATCGTTTGCAGCGCGTGGAATGTCGTCACTGACGGACGCTTTATTGCCAGTTGCCGTATCCGGGAGGCCCGGTGCGGTAGTACTGGAAGCAACATTCTGAGTCGGCAGGGCAGCCTGGCCATAGTCCTGGTTCCATTTAAGAACCATAACGTAGGACACGATTGCCAGGGCGACGATCAGGATCGTGCGTTTGATATCCATGATTACTCGGCCATCGAAGAAGAACGGGAGGTAGGGATAGGTGGAACCGGGTCATAACCACCGGGATTCCACGGATGACAGCGACCTAAACGACGAAAGGTCAGCCAGCCACCGCGCAGAAGGCCATAATTTTCGATGGCTTCTAACGCGTAGCAGGAACAACTGGGGTAGAAACGACAGTGACTGGCCATCAGGGGACTAATGGCATAGCGATAAAACTGGATCGGAACGAGTGCCAGTTTACGCATCTGGACTGTCTACCCCTACAGTTTCGGTTTTGACTGCTGGTACTGGCGTGCTGCGTGCCAGACGCTTCCAGAGTTTGCCGAAATGCTGAATCAATTCGGGGTTTTCTACATCACCCAAACCTTTGCGCGCGACGATAACAATGTCCCAGCCGACCAGTGAATCCTGGTTCAGACGAAACGATTCGCGCATCAGACGTTTGAGGCGATTGCGCTCAACGGAGAGCTTTACGCTCTTTTTCCCGATAACCAGCCCTAGACGGGGGTGATCAAGATCGTTGTTGCGTGCAAGGAGCAGGAGATTTTTCCCCGGAACCTTGCCGGTAGGGGAGTCAAAGACTGCCTTGAAATGCCGGGGAGTAAGCAGACGCTTTTCCCGACTGAAGTCCTGACTCACCTCCAGTACCGGATTATCAAACTGCCAGACGCGCACGACCTTTGGCGCGACGACGCGACAGGACTGCGCGGCCGTTCTTGGTAGCCATGCGAGCACGGAAACCGTGGGTACGAGCGCGTTTGATAGTGCTTGGTTGGAAAGTACGTTTCATTGTCGTGTTACCTGGTTCGTCCACAACGGGCCGGAATGGCCCCCGTTTTAAGAGACCGGGGATTCTAGAGAAAGCAAGCCTCTAGGTCAATTTCCAACCAACGTTTCCTTATAAATAGATCTCTTGGGGTTTTTCCGTGCGCAGCTCATTACCCAAATATAAAAATAAAGAAGGAAAGTATTTAAAGCTTTTCTGTAAAGCTTATAAAAGCTAGGGACGCGATCATCTGTGGATAACTGCCCTTAGCCCTTGAATCACTTGATGTACAGAGAATGACAACTACAGTGGAAAACCGTGATCAGCCTGTGCTGCGCTGTCGGATAACCTGTGTGTGAAAGGCGGGTTTATCCACAGGCAGGTTATCCACCGAGTTTCGCCCCCAGTTGTGCAATGAGCTTAGACCCGGTTATCCACAGAGCTTATGCACAGACCACTGGTCGTCTTTTTTGCGTATATAACGTCGATTCTTGTCGGCGCGTGATGAACCTTCGTGTGGATAAGTCAGCGTCCGGTCGCTACAATGGCCGCTTGTTTTTGCCTCACCGGCTTTCAACTTAGGGGATATCCGTGTCAGTGGAACTTTGGCAGCAGTGCGTAGAGCTTTTGCGCGATGAGCTGCCTGCCCAACAATTCAACACTTGGATCCGTCCACTACAGGTCGAAGCCGAAGGCGACGAGTTGCGTGTCTATGCACCCAACCGTTTTGTTCTGGACTGGGTAAATGAAAAATACCTGGGTCGCGTCCTGGAACTGCTGGACGAGCACGGCAACGGTATGGCTCCAGCGCTTTCCTTATTAATAGGCAGCAAACGCAGTTCCGCGCCGCGTGCGGCTCCGAATGCTCCGCTGGCGGCCGCTGCGGCATCGCAGATACAGGCTGCCTCGACGCCGGTCAGCGCTCCGCCCCCAGCCGCCGCACCCACCAAGCGTGCGACACAAAAACTCGCTTCGGTCACTGAAGAAGAACCTTCGCGCGACAGTTTCGACCCAATGGCCGGTGCCAGCTCCCAACAAGCACCGGTTCGCTCTGAACAGCGCACCGTGCAGGTTGAAGGTGCGCTCAAGCACACCAGCTACCTGAACCGCACGTTCACGTTCGAAAACTTCGTTGAGGGCAAGTCCAACCAACTGGCCCGGGCTGCGGCCTGGCAGGTAGCGGATAACCCCAAGCACGGCTACAACCCGCTCTTCCTTTATGGCGGCGTCGGTCTGGGTAAAACCCACTTGATGCATGCTGTGGGTAACCATCTATTAAAGAAGAACCCGAATGCCAAGGTCGTGTACCTGCATTCCGAGCGCTTTGTGGCCGACATGGTCAAGGCCTTGCAGCTGAACGCTATCAACGAGTTCAAGCGTTTCTATCGTTCGGTGGACGCCTTGCTGATCGATGACATTCAGTTCTTTGCCCGCAAGGAACGTTCTCAGGAAGAGTTTTTCCACACCTTCAACGCCCTGCTTGAAGGTGGCCAGCAGGTCATTCTTACCAGTGACCGCTACCCGAAAGAAATCGAAGGCCTTGAAGAGCGCCTGAAATCCCGCTTCGGCTGGGGCCTGACGGTTGCCGTCGAGCCGCCTGAGCTGGAAACCCGTGTGGCGATTTTGATGAAGAAGGCCGATCAGGCCAAAGTCGAGCTGCCGCACGACGCAGCGTTCTTTATTGCCCAGCGTATTCGTTCCAACGTCCGTGAATTGGAAGGAGCGCTCAAGCGCGTAATCGCTCACTCGCACTTCATGGGCCGCGACATCACCATCGAGCTGATTCGCGAATCACTGAAAGACTTGTTGGCGCTTCAAGACAAACTGGTCTCTGTGGATAACATTCAGCGCACCGTCGCCGAGTACTACAAGATCAAGATCTCGGATTTGCTGTCCAAACGCCGTTCGCGTTCGGTCGCCCGTCCGCGTCAGGTCGCCATGGCGTTGTCCAAGGAACTGACCAACCACAGCTTGCCGGAAATCGGTGATGTGTTTGGCGGTCGCGACCACACGACTGTTTTGCACGCCTGCCGCAAGATCAACGAACTTAAGGAATCCGACGCGGACATCCGCGAGGACTACAAGAACCTGCTGCGTACACTGACCACTTGATGAACACCAGCGCAGCTTATTAAGGCAAGGGACTAGACCATGCATTTCACCATTCAACGCGAAGCCCTGTTGAAACCCCTGCAACTGGTCGCAGGCGTAGTCGAGCGCCGCCAGACCTTGCCGGTGCTCTCCAACGTGCTGCTGGTTGTCGAAGGCCAGCAACTGTCGCTGACCGGTACCGACCTGGAAGTCGAGCTGGTCGGTCGTGTTCAACTCGAGGAGCCTGCTGAACCGGGTTCCATCACCGTGCCTGCGCGCAAGCTGATGGATATCTGCAAAAGCTTGCCGAATGATGCGCTGATCGACATCAAGGTCGACGAACAGAAGCTCGTGGTGAAAGCTGGCCGTAGCCGCTTCACGCTGTCGACCCTGCCGGCCAACGATTTCCCGACGGTGGAAGAAGGCCCGGGTTCGCTGACTTGCAGCCTGGAGCAAAGCAAACTGCGTCGTTTGATCGAACGCACCAGCTTCGCCATGGCCCAGCAGGATGTACGTTATTACCTGAACGGCATGCTGCTGGAAGTCTCTGCCGGCATCATTCGCGCCGTGGCCACCGACGGTCACCGTCTGGCCATGTGCTCGATGCAGGCCGACATCGGTCAGCCGGATCGCCACCAGGTGATCGTGCCACGCAAGGGCATCCTTGAACTCGCACGCCTGCTGACTGAGCCGGACGGCATCGTCAGCATCGTTCTGGGTCAGCACCACATTCGTGCCACCACCGGCGAATTCACCTTCACCTCGAAACTGGTCGACGGTAAATTCCCTGACTACGAGCGTGTTCTGCCGAAGGGTGGCGACAAGCTTGTACTCGGTGATCGCCAGGCACTGCGCGAAGCGTTCAGCCGTACTGCGATTCTATCCAACGAGAAGTACCGTGGCATCCGCCTGCAACTGGCCAACGGTCAGTTGAAGATCCAGGCGAACAACCCGGAGCAGGAAGAAGCGGAAGAAGAAGTAGGCGTTGAATACAACGGTGGCACCCTGGAAATTGGCTTCAACGTGAGTTACTTGCTCGACGTCCTAGGCGTTATGACCACCGAGCAGGTTCGTCTGATCCTGTCCGACTCCAACAGCAGCGCGCTGGTACAAGAGTCTGACAACGATGATTCGGCCTACGTTGTCATGCCGATGCGTCTGTAATCATGTCCAGCAGAAGCTAGATGTCTTTAAGTCGCGTCTCGGTCACCGCGGTGCGCAATCTGCACCCGGTGACCTTCTCCCCCTCCCCCCGAATCAATATTCTTTACGGCGCCAACGGCAGCGGCAAAACCAGTGTTCTGGAAGCCATACATCTGCTGGGGCTTGCCCGTTCGTTTCGCAGCACCCGTCTACTACCGGTCATTCAGTACGAGCAACTGGCATGCACGGTATTCGGCCAGGTTGAATTGGCCGAAGGCGGCCAGAGCGCGTTAGGCATTTCGCGGGACCGCCAGGGCGAGTTTCAAATCCGCATCGACGGGCAGAACGCCCGTAGTGCGGCACAGCTGGCGGAGATCCTGCCGCTGCAGTTGATCAACCCCGACAGCTTTCGCTTGCTGGAAGGTGCGCCGAAAATTCGCCGGCAGTTTCTCGACTGGGGTGTGTTCCACGTGGAACCACGTTTCATGTCTACCTGGCAGCGCTTGCAGAAGGCCCTGCGCCAGAGAAACTCTTGGCTGCGGCATGGTACACTTGACGCCGTTTCGCAAGCGGTTTGGGACAGGGAACTGTGCCAGGCAAGCGCTGAAATTGATGAATACCGCCGCGCTTATATCAAAGCCTTGAAACCAGTCTTTGAACAGACCTTGAGCGAACTGGTTGAGCTCGAGGGCTTAACGCTCAGCTATTACAGAGGTTGGGACAAAGACCGAGAGCTAAGCGCAGTGCTCGCCGGATCCCTTCAGCGGGATCAGCAAATGGGTCATACCCAGGCCGGACCACAACGCGCTGATTTGCGTCTCAGATTGGGCGCACACAATGCCGCGGATATCTTGTCCCGTGGACAGCAGAAGTTAGTGGTCTGTGCCTTGCGGATTGCCCAGGGACATCTGGTCAGCCAGGCCAGACGCGGTCAGTGTATTTATCTGGTGGATGACCTGCCGTCTGAACTGGACGAGCATCACCGTCGCGCGCTTTGCCGCTTGTTGGAAGACTTACGCTGCCAGGTATTTATCACCTGTGTAGATCACGAATTATTGAGGGAAGGCTGGCAGACGGAAACGCCAGTCGCTCTGTTCCACGTGGAACAGGGCCGTATCACCCAGACCCACGACCATCGGGAGTGAAGGCATTGAGCGAAGAAAATACGTACGACTCAACGAGCATTAAAGTGCTGAAAGGCCTGGATGCCGTACGCAAACGTCCCGGTATGTACATTGGTGACACCGACGATGGCAGCGGTCTCCACCACATGGTGTTCGAAGTGGTCGATAACTCGATCGACGAAGCTCTCGCCGGCCACTGTGACGACATCAGCATCATTATCCACCCGGATGAATCCATCACCGTTCGCGACAACGGCCGTGGCATTCCGGTAGACGTGCACAAAGAAGAAGGCGTTTCGGCAGCCGAGGTCATCATGACCGTGCTGCATGCCGGCGGTAAGTTTGACGACAACTCCTACAAAGTATCCGGCGGTCTGCACGGTGTAGGTGTTTCGGTAGTAAACGCCCTGTCCAAAGAATTGATCCTGACCGTTCGCCGCAGCGGCAAAATCTGGGAACAGACGTACGTCCACGGTGTTCCGCAAGAGCCGATGAAAATCGTCGGCGAGAGCGAAACCACCGGCACCCAGATTCACTTCAAGCCGTCGGCTGAGACCTTCAAGAACATTCACTTCAGCTGGGACATCCTGGCCAAGCGGATTCGTGAACTGTCCTTCCTCAACTCTGGTGTTGGCATCGTCCTCAAGGATGAGCGCAGCGGCAAGGAAGAGCTATTCAAGTACGAAGGCGGCCTGCGGGCGTTCGTTGAATACCTGAACACCAACAAGACTGCGGTCAACCAGGTGTTCCACTTCAACATCCAACGTGAAGACGGCATCGGCGTGGAAATCGCCCTGCAGTGGAACGACAGCTTCAACGAGAATCTGTTGTGCTTCACCAACAACATTCCGCAGCGCGATGGCGGGACTCACCTGGTGGGTTTCCGTTCCGCACTGACGCGTAACCTGAACACCTACATTGAAGCTGAAGGCTTGGCGAAGAAGCACAAAGTCGCCACTACCGGGGACGATGCCCGTGAAGGCCTGACCGCGATTATTTCGGTGAAAGTGCCGGATCCGAAGTTCAGTTCCCAGACCAAAGACAAGCTGGTGTCTTCCGAAGTGAAGACCGCGGTCGAGCAGGAAATGGGCAAGTACTTCTCTGACTTCCTGCTGGAAAACCCGAACGAAGCCAAGCTCGTTGTCGGCAAGATGATCGACGCGGCTCGCGCGCGTGAAGCAGCGCGTAAAGCCCGTGAAATGACACGCCGTAAAGGCGCGCTGGATATCGCCGGCCTGCCGGGCAAACTGGCTGACTGCCAGGAAAAAGACCCTGCCCTTTCCGAACTGTACCTCGTGGAAGGTGACTCTGCTGGCGGCTCCGCCAAGCAGGGGCGCAACCGTCGCACCCAGGCCATCCTGCCGTTGAAAGGCAAGATCCTGAACGTTGAGAAAGCGCGCTTTGACAAGATGATCTCTTCGCAAGAAGTGGGCACCTTGATCACCGCGCTGGGCTGCGGCATTGGCCGCGACGAGTACAACATCGACAAGCTGCGCTATCACAACATCATCATCATGACCGATGCTGACGTCGACGGTTCGCACATCCGTACCTTGCTGCTGACCTTCTTCTTCCGTCAGTTGCCGGAGCTGATCGAGCGTGGCTACATCTACATCGCTCAGCCACCGCTGTACAAGGTCAAGAAAGGCAAGCAAGAGCAATACATCAAAGACGACGACGCCATGGAAGAGTACATGACGCAATCGGCCCTGGAAGATGCGAGCCTGCACCTGAACGAAGACGCGCCTGGTATCTCCGGTGAAGCCCTTGAGCGTCTGGTGAATGACTTCCGTCTGGTGATGAAGACTCTCAAGCGTCTGTCGCGTCTGTACCCACAGGAACTGACCGAACACTTCATCTACCTGCCAGCTGTCAGCCTGGAGCAATTGTCCGATCACGCAGCGATGCAGAATTGGATGGCTCAGTACGAAGTTCGCCTGCGGACTGTGGAAAAATCCGGCCTGGTCTACAAAGCCAGCCTGCGTGAAGACCGTGAACGTAACGTCTGGCTGCCAGAGGTCGAACTGATCTCCCATGGCCTGTCGAACTACGTCACCTTCAACCGCGACTTCTTCGGCAGCAACGACTACAAAACTGTCGTGTCTCTGGGCGCTCAACTGAGCACCTTGCTGGACGATGGCGCGTACATCCAGCGTGGCGAGCGCAAGAAACCGGTCACCGAGTTCAAGGAAGCGCTTGAATGGCTGATGGCTGAAAGCACCAAGCGTCACACCATTCAGCGATACAAAGGTCTGGGCGAAATGAACCCGGATCAGTTGTGGGAAACCACCATGGATCCAGCCCAGCGCCGAATGCTCAAAGTGACCATTGAAGATGCCATTGGCGCGGACCAGATCTTCAACACCCTGATGGGGGATGCGGTCGAACCACGTCGCGACTTCATAGAAAGCAACGCTCTGGCGGTTTCCAACCTGGACTTCTGATCCCTCGGTAACCCGCCAAACCAAAAAGGCCAACGCTCTCGCGTTGGCCTTTTTATTTGTTTAAAGCAAAGATCGTCGGAGCGCGGCCCGAACCTTCGGCAGCTCCTACACGGATCGCATTTTCAAATGCCGAAGGCTGCGATCTTTTGATCTTAAAAATTCCACATGCCACGCATAAAAAAACCGGCTATATCAGCCGGTTTTTTTGCGCCCGAAAAAACTTATGCACGTTTTTCGGTTTTTTACCTGTTTATGAAATATGTATATAAATCATAAAGTTACAAGAAAAATAAGACGTTTTTCAAGTAAACGGTACACAGGTTATCCACAGAATCTCAGACAGCCACCTGATCGTTCGCAATTGGCGCTTTTGGTGCCGGTGGCAACGAGCCCATTTCCCGCTGCATTTGCTCATTCCAGGCTTGTACCCGGTCGTTCAAATCGGCGATTGCGCGTGGCCCGCTGCCTTCGGCATACATCGGTGTGCCGATGATGACGGTGATGACGCCCTGCTGCTTCGCCCAGCCGGTTTTCGGCCAGAACTTGCCGGCGTTGTGCGCAATCGGCAGCACCGGTAGTTGGGCATTGACCGCCAAGGCGCTACCGCCGCGCGAGAACTTGCCGACGGTGCCGTAGGGAACACGGGTGCCCTCGGGGAAGATCAGCACCCAGACGCCGTCTTTCAACAGCTCATCGCCCTTCTTCGCCACGTGCTTGAGCGCGGCTTTCGGGTTGTCCCGGTCAATCGCGATAGGACGCAGCATGGCCATGGCCCAGCCGAAGAACGGCACGAAGAGCAATGAACGCTTCAGCACCTGGCTCAAGGGTTCGAAGTAGGCCGAGAGGAAGAAAGTCTCCCAGGTGCTCTGGTGGTTCGACTGAATCACGCAGGGTTGGGCCGGGATGTTCTCGGCGCCCTTCACTTCGTAGTGGATACCCAGAAACACTTTGCTCAGCCACAAGGCGCAGCGGCACCAATACACGTTGATGAAGCGATAACGTGCCTTGAACGGCAGAAATGGCGCGATAAAAAAGCTCAGGCTGCACCACAGCAACGAGCTGGTGCCCAGTAGCAGGTAAAAGAGGAAGGTTCTGATGGCCTGCAGTATCGACATGGCGACGTTTACCGTTGCGGGCATTGCCCGCCTAATTTAAGCGCACTCCCGATCAATCCTTGGTCAGGAATATCAGAAGCACTCTAATTGTGGATAAGTTCTGCGGCAATCGCCGCCAGATCGTCAAAAATCAAGGTGCCTACCGGTAGGGTCTTGCCCAAAGTCTTTTCGCCTTTCCCGGTCTTAACTAAAACTGGCTGAGAATCGACGGCTTTGGCGGCTTCCAGGTCACCGAGACTATCGCCGACGAACCATAGATTAGTCAGCGACACGTTGTAATGTGCGGCGATGTTTTTCAACATCCCGGGTTTTGGCTTGCGGCAATCGCAGCCTTCGTCCGGCCCGTGCGGGCAATAGACGATCAGCCCAACTTCACCACCTTGCTCCGCCACCAGCGCGCGCAAGCGCTCGTGCATCGCATCAAGGGTGGAAATGTCGTAATAGCCACGAGCAATGCCCGACTGGTTGGTAGCAACTGCTACCGTCCAGCCGGCCTTGCTCAACTGCGCGATGGCTTCGATCGAACCGGGGATTGGAATCCACTCCTCCACCGACTTGATGTAAGCGTCGGAGTCGTAATTGATCACTCCGTCCCGATCGAGAATCAGCAGTTTCAAACAGTCTTACCCCAACAACGAAATATCGGCGACGCCGAGGAACAGCCCACGCAGACGCGCCAGCAAGGCATAACGGTTGGCGCGGACCTTGGCGTCTTCCGCGTTGACCATCACTGCTTCGAAGAACGCATCGACCGGCTCGCGCAGGGCGGCCAGGCGTGCCAGCGATTCGCTGTACTGGCGCGCCGCAGCCATTGGCTGAACAGCCTGGTCTGCCTGCTGAATCGCCGAATACAGGGAAAACTCGTTGGCATTGTCGAAGTACTTCGCTTCGACGACGGTCGGAACCGAGCCTTCAACCTTGCTCAGCAAGTTCGAAACTCGCTTGTTCACGGCAGCCAGGGCAGCCGCTTCCGGCAACTTGCGGAACGCTTGGACTGCTTGAACACGTTGGTCGAAGTCCAGGGCGGAACCCGGCTTCAGCGCACGTACCGACAGGTAGGTCGCGACGTCGACGCCCTCGTCTTCATAACGAGCACGCAGACGGTCGAAGATGAACTCCAGCACGGCGTCGTTCAGGCCGGCAGCTTTCACCTTGGCACCGAACGCATTCACAGCGAAGGCCACGGCATCGTTCAGGTCCAGATCCAGTTGCTTCTCGATCAGGATGCGCAGCACACCGAGTGCGGCACGGCGCAGGGCATACGGGTCTTTGCTGCCGGTCGGCAGCATGCCGATGCCGAAAATGCCGACCAACGTGTCGAGCTTGTCAGCGATGGCCACGGCCGCACCGGTCAGGGTGGTTGGCAGCTCAGCGCCAGCACCGCGCGGCATGTACTGCTCGTTCAGCGCCAGCGCTACGTCTTGCGGCTCGCCATCGTTGAGGGCGTAGTAGTAGCCGGCAACGCCTTGCATCTCCGGGAACTCGCCGACCATTTCGGTCGCCAGGTCGCATTTGGACAACAGACCGGCACGGGAAGCCCATGCAGCGTTGCCGCCGATGCGCTGAGCGATGTAAGCGGCCAGTTTGGAAACGCGCTCGGCCTTGTCGTAGACGCTGCCGAGTTTTTCCTGGAACACCACGTTTTGCAGGCGCAGGTTAAAGTCTTCGAGTTTCTGCTTCTTGTCTTGCTTGAAGAAGAACTCGGCGTCGGTCAGGCGTGGGCGAACCACTTTCTCGTTACCGGCGATGATCTGCTGCGGGTCTTTGCTCTCGATGTTGGCCACGGTAATGAAACGTGGCAGCAACTTGCCGTCGATATCCAGCAGGCAGAAATACTTCTGGTTGTCCTGCATGGTGGTGATCAGCGCTTCTTGTGGCACGTCGAGGAAGCGTTCTTCGAACGAGCACACCAGCGGCACCGGCCACTCAACCAGCGCAGTCACTTCATCGAGCAGGTCCGGCGGCACGATGGCGGTGCCTTCCTGCAGGGTCGCCAGTTCTTCGGTGCGCTTGCTGATGATTGCGCGACGCTCGTTGGCGTCGGCCAGCACGTAAGCGGCACGCAGGTCATTGAGGTAGCTGGATGGCGAACCGATGCGCACGGTTTCCGGATGATGGAAACGGTGGCCGCGGGAATCACGACCGGACTTCTGCGCGAGGATGGTGCAGTCGATGACCTGGTCACCGAGCAGCATCACCAGCCATTGGGTCGGACGAACGAATTCTTCCTTGCGGGCACCCCAACGCATGCGCTTCGGGATCGGCAGGTCGTTCAGGGAATCTTCGACGATGGTCGGCAGCAGGCTGGCGGTCGGCTTGCCGGCAATGCTTTGGCTGTAGCGCAGTTTTGGGCCGCTCTGATCGATTTCGCTCAGGTCGACGCCGCACTTCTTGGCAAAACCCAGTGCCGCTTGCGTCGGGTTGCCATCAGCATCGAACGCAGCCTGACGTGGCGGGCCATCGAGGTTGATGCTGCGATCCGGCTGCTGAGTAGCCAGCGAAGTGATCAGCACCGCCAGACGACGTGGCGCCGCGTAGACGGTTTTGGTCTCGTAGTTCAGGCCGGCGGCTTGCAGGCCTTTGTCGATACCGGCAAGAAACGCCTCGGCCAGGGTGTTCAGGGCTTTGGGTGGCAGTTCTTCAGTGCCCAGTTCAACCAGAAAATCCAGAGCACTCATTGTGCAGCCTCCAGCTTGGCCAGTACTTCGTCACGCAGGTCCGGGGTCGCCATCGGGAAGCCGAGCTTGGCGCGAGCCAGCAGGTAGGCTTGCGCAACGGAACGCGCCAGGGTGCGTACACGCAGAATGTATTGCTGACGCGCGGTGACGGAAATCGCCCGGCGCGCATCCAGCAGGTTGAAGGTATGGGAGGCCTTCAACACCATTTCGTAGCTCGGCAACGGCAGCGGCTGGTCGAGTTCGATCAGGCGCTTGGCTTCGCTTTCGTAGAAATCGAACAGTTCGAACAGCTTCTCGACGTTGGCGTGTTCGAAGTTGTAGGTCGACTGCTCCACTTCGTTCTGATGGAACACGTCGCCGTAGGTGACTTTGCCCATCGGGCCGTCAGCCCAGACCAGGTCGTAGACCGAGTCCACGCCTTGCAGGTACATGGCCAGGCGCTCCAGGCCGTAGGTGATCTCGCCGGTCACCGGGTAGCACTCGATGCCGCCCGCTTGCTGGAAGTAGGTGAACTGGGTCACTTCCATGCCGTTGAGCCAGACTTCCCAGCCCAGACCCCAGGCGCCGAGGGTCGGCGATTCCCAGTTGTCTTCGACGAAACGGATGTCATGCACCAATGGGTCGAGGCCCACGTGCTTTAGGGAGCCCAGGTACAGCTCCTGGAAGTTGTCCGGGTTCGGCTTCAGGACTACCTGGAACTGGTAGTAGTGCTGCAGACGGTTCGGGTTTTCGCCGTAGCGGCCGTCAGTCGGGCGACGACTTGGCTGCACATAAGCGGCGTTCCAGGTTTCCGGGCCAATGGCGCGCAGGAATGTTGCGGTGTGGAAAGTGCCGGCGCCTACTTCCATATCGTAGGGCTGAAGTACCACACAACCTTGCTCGGCCCAGTATTGCTGGAGGGCGAGGATCAAGTCTTGGAAGGTACGCACGGCTGGCGTAGGCTGGCTCACGAAATTCACCTGTTTCTTGGGCTGCGATTTAAAGAGCGGGAGTATACCCGATTCGTTGCTGCGCACGCCCCCTGGAGCCTTATGCCACGCTGCTTTTGGTGTTCCGAAGATCCGCTGTACATGGCTTATCACGATCAAGAGTGGGGCACGCCTCTACGCGATGCGCAGGGTTTGTTCGAGTTGCTTTTGCTCGAAGGGTTCCAGGCCGGGCTTTCCTGGATCACCGTGTTGCGCAAACGCGAACATTACCGCCAGGTGATGTACGGCTTTGACGTGCAGCGCGTGGCGCAAATGAGCGACGCCGAAGTCGATGAATTGATGCTCGATCCGGGGATCATCCGCAATCGCCTCAAGCTCAATGCCGCCCGGCGCAATGCCCAGGCCTGGCTGGCGCTGGAGGACCCGGTCGAGTTTCTCTGGTCGTTTGTTGGCGGGACGCCGAAGATCAATCATTTCAAGGACCGCACCGAAGTGCCGGCCATCACACCCGAGGCGGTGGAGATGAGCAAAGGTTTGAAAAAGGCCGGATTTACCTTCGTCGGCCCGACCATTTGCTACGCGCTGATGCAGGCTTCGGGCATGGTCATGGATCACACCCGGGATTGTGACCGCTACGCGCTGCTGGCGAACGGCGGTTAGAATAGCCGCCTCGCGCACAGCACAAGAACAGGAGTGACCTGTGGAAAAGTTTAAAGGCGCCTTGCTGGTAGGCGCTCTGCGGCTGTTTGCCCTGCTTCCGTGGCGGGCGGTGCAGGCCGTCGGCTCGGCGATTGGCTGGCTGATGTGGAAAACCCCCAACCGTTCCCGCGATGTGGTGCGGATCAACTTGGCCAAGTGCTTTCCGGACATGGACCCTGCCGAGCGCGAGCGTCTGGTCGGCCAGAGCTTGAAAGACATTGGCAAGTCCCTGACCGAAAGCGCCTGCGCCTGGATCTGGCCAGCCCAGCGTTCCATCGACCTGGTGCGCGAGGTCGAAGGTCTCGACATATTGAAAGACGCCCTCGCCTCCGGCAAAGGCGTGGTTGGCATCACCAGCCATCTGGGCAACTGGGAAGTGCTCAACCACTTCTATTGCAGCCAGTGCAAACCGATCATTTTCTACCGCCCGCCAAAACTGAAGGCTGTGGATGAATTGCTGCGCAAACAGCGTGTGCAACTGGGCAACAAAGTGGCCGCTTCCACCAAGGAAGGCATCCTCAGCGTCATCAAGGAAGTGCGCAAAGGTGGTGCAGTGGGCATTCCCGCTGACCCGGAACCGTCCGAATCCGCCGGGATCTTCGTGCCGTTCTTCGCCACCCAGGCACTGACCAGCAAATTCGTACCGAACATGCTGGCCGGCGGTAAAGCGGTCGGTGTGTTCCTGCATGCCCTGCGTCTGCCGGACGGTTCGGGCTACAAAGTTATCCTCGAAGCCGCGCCCGAAGCCATGTACAGCACCGATACCGAGACGTCGTGCGCGGCCATGAGCCAGGTGGTCGAGCGCTATGTGCGGGCGTATCCGAGCCAGTACATGTGGAGCATGAAGCGCTTCAAGAAACGTCCACCGGGCGAAGAACGCTGGTATTGATCCAAATGGCATGATCTGTGGATAAGTTGTAGGAGCGAGCTTGCTCGCGATGGACGTAAGAGCGCCGCGTTCGGCCAGACAGCCCTCGTGAACCTTAACGTCCATCGCAAGCAAGCTCGCTCCTACATGCACACATGCCGCTGTTCAGGAAAGGACGCAAAGATGTCCGAAAACAGAAAATCATTTCGCATCAAGATCAGCCACGAAAGCTTCGGCGAATGCCTGGGCCAGACGCGCAATCTGTCGACCACCGGTGTCTACGTTAAGCATCCGGCCTTGTCGGCATTGCCCAGAGGGGCGGTGGTGTATGGGCAGGTGCAGGACTTACCCACAGGCGCGCCGCGAGTACGCATGGAAGTGGTGCTGGTGGATGCCGAAGGTATTGGCTTGCGCTACCTCTGATCAGAGCGCCTGACGATCGAGTTTCTTGATAAACACCGTCATTTCCTTCTCCGCCTGCTTGTCGCCATGAGCGCGGGCGGCTTCCAGGCCTTGTTCCCAGGCCTGGCGCGCGCCGGCATGGTCCGACAACGCCAGGTGCGCCTTGCCCAACAGCTTCCACGCCGCCGAGTATTTTGGATCGATTTCCACGCAACGCTGGAAATGCTCCACAGCCTTGGCATTGTCCCCCAGATCCAGATAACCCTTGCCCAGGCCGAAGCGCAGCAACGAGTTATCCACACCCTTGGCGAGCATTTTTTCCAGGGATTCGATCATTTGTGGATTCCTTTGTCTGGTTTGAAGCAAAGATCAAAAGATCGCAGCCTGCGGCAGCTCCTACAGATACCGGTGCAGATGTTGCCGCAGGCTGCGATTTTGGCAATGTTGAGTCAGAAAAAGCTCAACCCCACATGAAACAGCTTTTCCACATCGCGAATATGCTTTTTATCCACAAGGAACAGAATCACATGGTCGCCGGTTTCGATCACCGTATCGTCGTGGGCGATGATCACTTCTTCGTCGCGGATGATCGCGCCGATCGTGGTGCCCGGCGGCAGACCGATGTTCTCGATGGCCTTGCCGATGACCTTGCTCGACTTTGCATCACCGTGGGCAATCGCCTCGATGGCTTCCGCCGCGCCCCGGCGCAGTGAGTGCACGCTGACGATATCGCCACGGCGCACGTGGGCCAGCAAGGTGCCGATAGTCGCCAGCTGCGGGCTGATAGCGATGTCGATGTCACCGCCCTGAATCAAGTCCACGTACGCCGGGTTGTTGATGATAGTCATCACCTTCTTCGCGCCCAGCCGCTTGGCCAGTAATGACGACATGATGTTGGCTTCGTCGTCGTTGGTCAGGGCCAGGAAGATGTCGGCGTCGGCGATGTTTTCTTCCATCAACAAGTCGCGGTCGGAGGCGCTGCCCTGTAACACCACAGTGCTGTCGAGGGTGTCCGAGAGGTGGCGGCAACGGGCCGGGTTCATCTCGATGATCTTTACCTGGTAGCGACTCTCGATGGCTTCGGCCAGCCGCTCGCCGATCTGCCCGCCACCGGCGATGACGATGCGTTTGTAAGTCTCGTCGAGACGGCGCATTTCACTCATCACCGCACGAATGTTGGCTTTGGCGGCAATGAAAAATACTTCGTCGTCCGCTTCGATCACTGTGTTGCCCTGAGGCAAAATCGGCCGGTCACGACGGAAAATCGCCGCGACGCGGGTTTCGACATTCGGCATGTGCTCACGCAACTGGCGCAGTTGCTGGCCCACGAGGGGGCCGCCGTAATACGCCTTCACAGCCACCAGTTGCGCCTTGCCCTCGGCGAAGTCGATCACCTGCAAGGCACCCGGATGCTGAATCAAACGCTTGATGTAATTGGTGACCACTTGCTCGGGGCTGATCAGCACGTCGACTGGAATCGCTTCGTTATCGAACAGCTCGGTACGGGTCAGGTAGGCGGCTTCACGGACCCGGGCGATCTTCGTGGGTGTGTGGAACAGGGTGTGGGCAACCTGACAGGCGACCATGTTGGTTTCATCGCTGTTAGTCACGGCCACCAGCATGTCGGCGTCGTCGGCACCGGCCTGGCGCAGCACGGTTGGCAGCGAACCGCGTCCCTGCACCGTGCGGATGTCCAAGCGGTCACCGAGGTCGCGCAGGCGTTCGCCGTCGGTGTCGACCACCGTGATGTCGTTGGCTTCACTGGCCAAGTGTTCCGCCAGCGAACCGCCGACCTGCCCTGCACCGAGGATGATGATTTTCATCCAGTCACTCCATTGAATCCGTTTAACCGCGCGCGGCGGCGATCTTGATCAGCTTGGCGTAGTAGAACCCGTCGTGGCCGCCCTGCTGGGCCAGCAACTGGCGACCATGAGGTTGCTTGATCCCGGCCGCAGTAGCCAGGTCCAGTTCACGGGCGCCGGGTGTACGGGCAAGGAAGGCTTCAATGACTTCGGTGTTTTCCGTGGGCAATGTGGAGCAAGTGGCGTAGAGCAAGATGCCGCCAACCTCCAGCGTTTTCCACAGGGCGTCCAGCAGTTCACCTTGCAGCAGCGCCAGTGCGGTGATGTCGTCTGCTTGGCGGGTAAGCTTGATGTCCGGGTGACGACGAATGACGCCGGTGGCCGAGCACGGCGCGTCCAGCAGGATGCGCTGGAAGGGTTTGCCGTCCCACCAAGTGGCGGTGTCACGACCGTCGGCGGCGATCAGTTCGGCGCTCAGGCCCAGGCGTTCGAGGTTTTCTCGCACGCGCACCAGACGTTTGGCTTCCAGGTCAACAGCTACCACGCCCGCGAGCGCTGGCTCGGCTTCGAGGATGTGGCAAGTCTTGCCACCCGGTGCGCAGCAGGCGTCGAGCACCCGTTGACCCGGCGCCAGATCCAGCAGATCGGCAGCCAGTTGTGCCGCTTCGTCCTGCACGCTGATCCAGCCTTCGGCGAAACCCGGCAGGCTGCGCACGTCGGCGGCGGCGTCGAGGATGATGCCGTCGCGGCTATAAGCGCATGCGCTGGCGGCGATGCCGGCTTCGCTGAGCAAGCCGAGATAAGCGTCGCGTGTGTGATAGCGACGGTTGACTCGCAGAATCATCGGCGGATGCGCATTGTTCGCCGCGCAAATAGCTTCCCATTGCTCAGGCCAGAACGCCTTCAGGGATTTTTGCAGCCAGCGCGGGTGAGCGGTGCGCACCACCGGATCGTGCTCCAACTCGGCCAGCAGCGCTTCGCTTTCCCGTTGGGCGCGGCGCAGCACGGCGTTGAGCAAGGCTTTCGCCCAGGGTTTTTTCAGTTTGTCGGCGCAACCGACGGTTTCGCCGATAGCGGCGTGGGCCGGCACGCGGGTGTAAAGCAATTGATAGAGGCCGACCAGCAGCAGCGCTTCGACATCGGTGTCGGCTGCCTTGAACGGCTTCTGCAGCAACTTGGCCGCCAGCGCCGACAAGCGTGGCTGCCAGCGCGCGGTACCGAACGCCAGGTCCTGGGTGAAACCGCGATCGCGGTCCTCGACCTTGTCCATTTGCGTCGGCAGCGAACTGTTGAGTGAGGCTTTTCCGTTAAGAACAGCGGCGAGTGCCTTGGCGGCGGCCAGACGCGGATTCATTGAGCATCCGCCGTTTGACCGAGCACCGTGCCGAGGGCGAATTTCTCACGACGGCTGTTGAACAAGTCGCTGAAGTTCAGCGCCTTGCCGCCGGGCAATTGCAGGCGGGTCAGGCACAGCGCCTGCTCGCCGCACGCGACGATCAAGCCGTCCTTGCTGGCGCCGAGGATTTCCCCCGCTGCTCCCTTGCCTTCGGCGAGGCTCGCGGCCAGCACTTTCAGTGCTTCGCCGTTCAACGTGCTGTGGGTGATCGGCCACGGATTGAAGGCGCGGACCAGGCGTTCCAGCTCCACCGCCGGGCGAGTCCAGTCGATGCGGGCTTCGTCCTTGTTCAATTTGTGCGCGTAAGTGGCGAGGCTGTCGTCCTGCACTTCGCCTTGCAGCGTGCCAGCCGCCAGGCCTGCAATCGCTTGGATCACGGCCGGTGGCCCCATTTCGGCCAGTCGGTCGTGGAGGCTGCCGCCGGTGTCGTCGGCGCTGATCGGCGTGGTGACTTTCAGCAGCATCGGCCCGGTGTCGAGACCTGCTTCCATGCGCATCACCGTCACGCCGCTTTCGGCATCGCCCGCTTCGACAGCGCGCTGGATCGGCGCTGCACCGCGCCAGCGCGGCAACAGCGAAGCATGGCTGTTGATGCAGCCCAGGCGCGGAATATCCAGCACTACCTGCGGCAGAATCAGGCCGTAGGCGACCACTACCATCAAGTCCGGCTTCAATGCGGCCAATTCAGCCTGCGCGTCTTCGTTGCGCAGTGTTGGCGGTTGCAGCACCGCAATGTTGTTCTCAAGGGCCAGTTGCTTGACCGGGCTCGGCATCAGTTTTTGCCCGCGACCGGCCGGACGATCCGGTTGGGTGTAGACCGCGACGACCTCGTGAGGGCTGCTCAGCAGGGCCTTGAGGTGTTCAGCGGCGAATTCCGGGGTGCCGGCAAAGACGATGCGCAGTGGCTCAGTCATGAAGGGCTCTCTATTGCTTAGCATCTTGAAAAGAAAAAGGCTTGCCGCAGCAAGCCTTTGAAGGAGGGCATCAAACGTTCTGGCGGTGGAGCTTTTCCAGTTTCTTCTTGATGCGGTCGCGTTTGAGCGTCGACAGGTAATCAACGAACAATTTGCCGTTGAGATGGTCGCATTCGTGCTGGATGCACACGGCAAGCAGATCTTCGGCGATCAGTTCGTAAGGCTGGCCGTCGCGGTCCAGAGCCTTGACCTTGACCCTTTGCGGGCGATCGACGTTTTCGTAGAAACCCGGCACCGAAAGGCAGCCTTCCTGGTACTGGCCCATGTCGTCGGTCAGCGGTTCGAGCTCGGGGTTGATGAACACTCGTGGCTCGGTGCGGTCTTCAGAAAGGTCCATCACGACGATACGTTTGTGCACGTTGACCTGGGTCGCGGCGAGGCCGATACCCGGTGCTTCATACATTGTTTCAAACATGTCATCGACCAACTGACGCACTTCGTCGTCCACTACGGCCACCGGTTTGGCGATAGTGCGCAGGCGCGGGTCAGGGAATTCGAGGATGTTTAAAATGGCCATAAGCTTGATGAGTGCACGTGTGAAGTAAGGTCGGGTCGATGGCCTGGCGAGTCCGAAGATGCAGGCTACCTTTGTAAAACGTAGCTCCCTTCTTTTGATAAGCAAGCCGGGAGCGAGCCACTGACGGCTCTGGCGTTTCACGCGAACGCACATAATAAAGGGATTCACCGCATGAGGAAATCACTACTCGCCCTGCTCCTTCTGGCCTCGGCCGGTTTGGCGCACGCGCAAGTGCAACTCAAGGAAGGTTTTCCACAGCAGTACACAGTGGTAGCGGGGGACACACTCTGGGACATCTCGGGAAAATTTCTTCGTGAACCCTGGCATTGGCCTGAGCTCTGGCAAGCCAATCCGCAGATCGAAAACCCCAATCTCATCTACCCCGGCGATTCTCTGTCGCTGGTCTACGTCAATGGCCAGCCACGGCTGACGCTCAACCGCGGCGCATCGCGGGGCATCATCAAGCTCTCGCCACGGGTGCGCAGCAGCCCGGTGGCCGACGCGATCCCGAGCATTCCGCTGAAATCGATCAATAGCTTTCTGTTGAGCAACCGCATCGTCGACAAGGTTGAGGATTTCGACAAGGCGCCTTACATCGTCGCCGGTGATGCCGAGCGTGTGCTCAGCGGCATGGGTGACCGCATCTTCGCCCGTGGCCATTTCGACCCGGCGCAGCCGGTCTACGGCATCTTCCGCCAAGGCAAGGTTTACACCGATCCGCAGACCCAGGAGTTTCTGGGCATCAATGCCGACGACATCGGCGGCGGCGAAGTTGTGGCCACCGAAGGCGACGTGGCCACATTGGCGCTGCAACGCACGACCCAGAAAGTGCGCCTCGGCGACCGGCTGTTCAGCGGTGAAGAGCGGTCGATCAACTCGACGTTCATGCCCAGCGCACCGAAAAACCCAATCAACGGTGTGATCATCGATGTGCCGCGCGGGGTGACTCAGATCGGCGCGCTAGACGTGGTCACGCTTAACAAGGGCCAACGCGATGGTCTGGCGGAAGGCAACGTGTTGGTGGTGATGAAAACCGGCGAAACCGTGCGCGACCGGATCACTGGCCAGCCGCTGAAAATTCCCGATGAGCGCGCCGGACTGCTGATGGTTTTTCGCACCTACGACAAGCTCAGCTACGGGCTGGTGCTCAATGCTTCGCGCTCGCTGGCGGTGATGGATAAGGTGCGAAATCCTTAGTTGGCTTCACAAGTTACCAACAGAGTTATCCACAGCTTATTCCCGTTTGTACGGGTCCTCATAACGATCAAGGATGATCCATGTCGCAGCCCTCTGTTACACCGGTTTCCCCTGCGGAACTGGAAGCTCGTTTACGTCTGCACCGTTTGCCTGAACTCGGCCCGGCGCGTTTCAAAAAGTTGTTGGAAGCCTTCGGTTCGGCATCAAAAGCCATCAGCGCGCCGGCCAGTGCCTGGCGTGCGCTTGGTTTGCCGCTGGCGTGTTCCGAGGCCAGGCGTTGCGCGGAAGTCCGTGATGGCGCGAGTCACGCATTGGCCTGGATAGAGCGCAAGGGCCAGCATTTACTGATGTGGGACCAGCCTGACTACCCTGCTCTGCTGGCGGAAATCAGCGATGCACCGCCGTTGCTGTTCGTGGCGGGTGATCCCGGCATTCTCGAAAAACCGCAGCTGGCGATGGTTGGCAGTCGTCGAGCTTCACGGCCGGGCATGGACACCGCGGCGGCGTTTTCGCGCAGCCTGGCCAGTGCCGGGTTTGTCATCACCAGCGGTTTGGCGCTGGGCATCGACGCCGCCGCGCATCAGGCGGCGCTGGACGTCCGAGGGCAAACAGTCGGGGTGTTGGGCACGGGTCTTGAAAAGTTTTATCCACAACGCAATCGACGGCTGGCTGACGCGATGATTGCCTCGGGTAGCGCGGTGCTGTCGGAGTTCCCGCTGGACGCCGGCCCGACCGCCAGCAACTTCCCGCGACGCAATCGAATCATCAGTGGTTTGTCCCTTGGCGTGCTGGTGGTTGAGGCCAGTGTCGCCAGTGGTTCGTTGATCACCGCGAGGCTAGCGGCGGAGCAAGGGCGCGAGGTGTATGCCATTCCTGGATCAATTCATCATCCTGGTGCGCGCGGCTGTCATCAGCTGATCCGCGACGGTGCAGTGTTGGTGGAAACCATCGAGCATATCCTCGAAGCGCTGCGCGGCTGGCAGCAGCTGCCGTTATTCACGGAGTCGGCGCCGGCGGCGACTCATCCTCTGCTTGCGTTACTGCATGCCGCGCCGCATACCAGTGAAGCACTGGCGGATGCCAGCGGCTGGACCTTGCCCAAAGTGTTGGGAGCGCTGACGGAACTGGAAATGGAGGGGCGTGCAGTTTGCGAAAACGGCCGCTGGTTGGCACGGGTGAGCTAGGTTTTACAAGGAAGATCGGTAAACTGCGCAGAGCCTTTTTCTGGAGAGTTTTTCATGGTCAACAGTTGGCGTGTGCAACAAGCCGCACAAGCAGTTCGCGCCGGAGCGGTGATTGCCTACCCAACCGAAGCAGTCTGGGGCCTGGGTTGCGACCCGTGGGACATTGATGCGGTGGAGCGTTTGTTGCTGATCAAGGGCCGGTCTATGGAGAAGGGCCTGATCCTGGTCGCCGACAACATTCGCCAGTTCGACTTCCTCTTCGAAGACTTCCCTGAACTGTGGATGGACCGGATGGCCAGCACCTGGCCGGGGCCGAACACCTGGCTGGTGCCGCATCAGAATCTATTGCCGCAGTGGATTACCGGGGTGCATGAAACCGTGGCGCTGCGAGTCAGCGATCACCCGCAAGTACGGGATTTGTGTGCGTTGGTCGGGCCTCTGGTGTCGACGTCAGCCAACCCACAAGGCCGTCCGGCGGCGCGCACGCGGATTCGCGTCGAGCAGTATTTCCGTGGGCAGGTCGATCATGTGCTGGGTGGGAATCTGGGTGGGCGCAAAAATCCGAGCGTGATTCGCGATCTGGCGACCGGGCATGTTGTGCGCCCGGATTGAGACCGAGGCGCGCCCATCGCTAGCAGGCTAGCTCCCACAATGGATCTGTGTGGGTGCTGGCCTGCTAGCGATGGCGTCATTCAGGGCAACAAAACAACCGAACCGGTCGTGCGCCGCGCCGACAACTCGGTCTGTGCCTTAGCCGCATCAGCCAATGGATACTTCTGGCTGATGTCCACCTTCACCTTGCCGCTGATGATCATCTCGAACAGCTCATCGGCCATGCGCTGCAGGTTTTCCGCGTTGTTGGCATAAGTCCCCAGCGTCGGCCGGGTCACGTACAGCGAACCTTTCGCCGACAGAATCCCCAGATTGACGCCATCTACAGCGCCGGACGCATTGCCGAAACTCACCACCAGGCCGCGCGGTGCTGCGCTGTCGAGCGAGGTCAGCCAAGTGTCCTTGCCGACGCCGTCGTAGACCACCGGGACTTTTTTCCCGTCAGTCAATTCCAGTACGCGTTGTGCAACGTTTTCATGGCTGTAATCGATGGTCGCCCAGGCGCCGTTGGCCTTGGCCAGCGCGGCTTTCTCTGCTGAGCTCACGGTGCCGATCAACTTCACGCCCAGTGCCTTGGCCCATTGGCAGGCCAGCGAGCCAACGCCACCGGCCGCCGCGTGGAACAAGATGGTTTCGCCACCTTTGAGTTCATAGGTCTGACGCAGCAGGTATTGCACGGTCAGGCCCTTGAGCATCACTCCCGCGGCCTGTTCGAAACTGATGGCATCCGGCAGGCGCACCAGATTAGCCTCGGGCAACACGTGCACGTCGCTGTAGGCACCCAATGGGCCGCTGCCGTAGGCCACGCGATCACCGACCTTGAATCGGGTCACGTCACTGCCCACTGCCTCGACCACGCCCGCGCCTTCCGAACCCAAGCCCGATGGCAAGGCGGGTGGCGGATAGAGGCCGCTGCGGTAATAGGTGTCGATGAAGTTCAGGCCGATGGCCTTGTTGCTCACACGGACCTGCTGCGGGCCGGGCTCGGCGGGCTGGTAATCCACATACTCGAGCACTTCGGGGCCGCCATGGGCACGGAACTGAATACGCTTTGCCATCTGAACTCTCCTTCGGTCGTTTTACCAAGTGCCCTATCGGACTCCTAAGCTTGATCCTCGTCAACTGCGACGAGCGTACCGGCGGTGGTATGCTACGCGCCCATTTGCGCAGGCCCGCTCCGATGGAGCGCCGCGTAGCTTTGCCCGATTCAAGGTGATGCCATGACTACCCGCACCGAGGCTGTAAAAGCCTACCTGCTCGACCTGCAAGACCGAATCTGCGCTGCGCTGGAAGCCGAAGACGGCGGCACGCACTTCGTCGAAGACGCCTGGGCCCGGCCTGCCGGTGGTGGCGGGCGTACGCGGGTGATCGAAAACGGCACGGTCATTGAAAAGGGCGGCGTCAACTTTTCCCACGTCTTCGGCAGCGGTCTCCCACCGTCCGCCAGCGCCCATCGGCCGGAACTGGCCGGGCGTGGTTTCGAAGCCCTGGGTGTATCGCTGGTGATTCACCCGCACAACCCGCATGTACCGACTTCCCACGCCAACGTGCGCTTTTTCATCGCCGAAAAAGAAGGCGAAGAGCCCGTTTGGTGGTTCGGCGGCGGCTTCGACCTGACGCCCTATTACGGCAACGAAGAAGACTGTGTGCATTGGCACCGTGTGGCCGAGCAGGCCTGCGCGCCGTTCGGCCCGGACGTTTACTCGCGGTACAAGTCCTGGTGCGACAGCTACTTCCACATCAAGCATCGCCACGAGCCACGGGGTATCGGCGGCCTGTTTTTCGATGACCTGAATGAGTGGGACTTCGACACCAGTTTCGCTTTCATGCGCGCCATCGGGGATGCGTTTATCGATGCTTATCTGCCGATTGTGCAGCGCCGCAAGCACGATGCGTTCACCGCCAAACAGCGCGAGTTTCAGGAATTCCGCCGTGGGCGTTACGTCGAGTTCAACCTGGTTTACGACCGTGGCACCTTGTTCGGCCTGCAATCGGGCGGGCGAACCGAATCGATCCTGATGTCCCTGCCACCGCAAGTGCGTTGGGGTTACGACTGGAAAGCCGAGCCCGGCAGCGAAGAAGCGCGCCTGACCGAGTATTTCCTGCAAGACCGCGATTGGTTGGCCAAGGCCTGAACGAGGATTCCTGATGGACCGTTATGTCGTATTCGGTAACCCGATTGGCCACAGCAAGTCGCCGCTGATTCATCGCCTGTTCGCCGAACAGACCGATCAGAAACTGGACTACAGCACCTCGCTGGCGCCACTCGACGATTTTTCCGGCTGTGCCCGGGAATTTTTCCTAGAAGGACGTGGGGCGAATGTCACGGTACCGTTCAAGGAAGAAGCCTATCGCCTGGCGAACAGTCTGACAGCGCGCGCGCAGCGAGCCGGTGCGGTGAATACCTTGAGCAAACTGGCCGACGGCAGTTTGCTGGGCGACAACACCGATGGCGCCGGTCTGGTGCGGGACCTGACGGTTAACGCGGGTTTCAGCCTCAAGGGCAAACGCATCCTGCTGCTCGGTGCGGGTGGCGCGGTGCGTGGGGCGTTGGAGCCGTTACTGGCCGAGCAACCGGCGTCGGTGATCATCGCCAATCGCACGGTGGACAAGGCTGAACTGCTCGCGGAGCTGTTTTGTGATCTGGGCCCGGTTTCGGCCAGTGGTTACGACTGGTTGCAGGAGTCTGTGGACGTGATCATCAACGCGACGTCTGCGAGCCTGTCAGGCGATGTCCCGCCGATTGCCGCCAGCTTGATCGAGCCGGGCAAAACCCTGTGCTACGACATGATGTACGGCAAGGAGCCCACCTCGTTCTGCCGCTGGGCCAGTGAACACGGCGCGGCGGTGGCCATGGATGGTCTGGGGATGCTTGCCGAACAGGCGGCCGAGGCGTTCTTCCTGTGGCGCGGGGTGCGGCCCGATACGGCGCCGGTGTTGGCTGAACTTCGGCGGCAGCTGGCCCTTTAAAATCAAAAGATCGCAGCCTTCGGCAGCCCCTACATTGGATTGATGACACCCTGTAGGAGCTGCCGAAGGCTGCGATCTTTTTAGTCTTCAAACCGGATCGGACATTTCTCCGCCCCTTCGAGCTTCCTCAATTCATCTACTACCTGCGGCCTGGCCTGGCGCAACGTAAGACTGCGATCCTGACGCAGCAATCGTCGCGCCTCCTGATGCAGCATCTCCACGCCCGAGTAGTCGATGAAGTTGATTTGCTGCGCCTCGATCACCACCCGCGCACCGTGCATGCGTTGCAGGCGAACTTGCAGGTAATGGCTGGCGCCGAAAAAGATCGACCCGCCGACCCGCAGAATGTCTTCATCGCCATCGCGTACATGCTGCACTCGCGGCTGCGAAGTGCGCTTGAGGTAGAAGAACAACGACGCCAGCACTCCGGCGTAAATCGCTGTCTGCAATTCCAGCAGCAGCGTGGCGACACAGGTCAGGGCCATGACCACGAATTCGGCACGGCTGACCCGCAGCAATGCGCGAATGCCACGGTGGTCCACCAATCCCCAGGCGATCAACAGAATGCTGCCGGCCATGGCCGGGATCGGAATGTGTGCGATCAGGTTGGCGCCAAAGATCGCAAACAACGCCACCCACAACGCCGAAAATATCCCCGCCATGGGCGAGCAAGCGCCCGCTTCGTAGCTCAGGCCTGAACGGGTAAAGGAACCGGCTGATAGCGATCCGGAAAAAAACGCACCGACGATGTTGGATAAACCCTGGGCGCGAACTTCCTGGTTGGCGTCGAGCAGTTGCTGCGAGCGTGCCGAAATTGAGCGGGCAATCGACAGGCTGGTGACTAACCCGAGCATGCCCACCGCCACAGCGCTGGGCAGCAGGCGCAGGATCAGATCGAGATCCAGTGGCAACGGACTAAATGGCGGCAGCTTTCCGACAAAGGCACTGACCAGTTCGACATGGCCGAACATCGAGGGCCAGAGCCAAACCAGCAGGGCACCCAAGACGAGAGTGATCAACAGTGTTGGCCAGCGCGGCAACGACAGTTTGAGGATTACGCCGACCACGACGGTGGCCAGCCCCAGCATCAGCGACGGTTTATCCAGCTTGTCGAGGTGCCGGAACAAGTTGATGAAACTATCCAGGGCGGTGGCCTGGCTGGGCAAATCCAGGCCAAGCAGGTTCGGCAGTTGGCCAATGGCAATCACCACCGCCGCGCCAAGGGTGAAGCCGAGTACCACCGAGTGCGAGACGAAATTCACCAGGGCACCGAAGCGCAGCAGACCCAGCAGCCATTGGAAAATGCCCGCCAGAAATGTCAGCAGCAGGATCAAGGTCACGTAGTCCTGGGTCGCTGGAACAGCCAGAGGACTGACACTGGCGTACAAGACAATCGAGATGGCCGCCGTAGGACCGCAGATCAAATGCCACGACGAGCCCCAGAGGCAAGCGATCAGCACCGGTATTATCGCCGCGTACAAGCCGTATTCCGGGGGGAGACCGGCAATCAGGGCGTAGGCAATGGATTGCGGCAACGCGAGAATGGCACCGCTGAGGCCGACAATCAGGTCTCGGCCGACGCTGGCGCGGGTTTGCCGGGGTAACCAGGTGAGGAATGGGAAGAGTGAATGGCGGCTGGGAAGGGCCATGGGTCCTCTCGGGTCGGGTTTTGCGCAAGGGTAGCAGGACGAAACAAGAATTGTGGCGAGGGAGCTTGCTCCCGCTCGGGTGCCAAGCGCCCTCGCCACAGAGATTATCTACAACTTGGCTTTCACGGCCGGCAACGCATCCTTGCCATCAACGGTCTTCACGCCATCGAGCCATTTATCCAGCACGGCCGGATTGGCCTTGATCCACGCCTTGGCCGCATCGGCATTGCTGACTTTCTTGTTCACCACTTCGGCCATGATGCTGTTCTCCATGTCCTGGGTGAAATTCAGGTTGGTCAGCAGTTTGCCGACGTTCGGGCAGGCCTGTGCATAACCTTTGCGAGTCAAGGTGTGCACGCTGCCGGTATCACCGAAGTATTTTTCGCCGCCCTTCAGATAATGCATTTTCAACTGCACGTTCATTGGGTGCGGGGTCCAGCCGAGGAAGGTCACGAACTTTTGTTTTTTCACCGCTCGGGAGACTTCGGCCAACATCGCCTGCTCGCTGGATTCCACCAGTTTCCACTGGCCCATGTCGAAATCGTTTTTCTTGATGATTTCCTGCAAGGAGATGTTGGCCGGCGCGCCGGAGCCGATGCCGTAGATCTTCTTGTCGAACTTGTCGGCGTATTTGTTCAGGTCGGAAAAGTTATGCACACCCGCGTCCCAGACATAATCCGGGACCGCCAATGTGAACTCGGTGCCGTCGAGGTTTTTCGCCAGTTGTGTGACATCGCCCGTGGCCACGAACTTGTCGTAGAAGCCCTGCTGCGCCGGCATCCAGTTACCCAGGAACACATCCACCTGGCCATCCTTGAGCCCGCCGAAGGTGATCGGCACCGCGAGGGTGTCGACCTTGGCCTTGTAGCCCATGCCGTCCAGCAGGAAACCGGTGATGGCGTTGGTTGCGGCGATGTCGCTCCAGCCGGGATCGGCCATTTTCACCGTCTCGCAACTTTGATCGGCAAATGCCGATGCGCTGCCCAGAGCCAGGAGCCCGACCGTCAGTACTGTGGATAACCTTTGCATGGACTTCCCCTTAACATTATTGGTTTTGGCAGGGTTGTGGATAACGTGCTTTACGCTCCAGATCGTCGAGGTCGATGTGGTTGCGCATGTACTGCTGACTGGCGTCCACCAGCGGCTGGTGATCCCAGCTCTTCAGCTTGCCGATGGTCAGGGCGTCAGCGACGAAACGCCGGCGACGTTGACTGGCGAGCACTTGTTGGTAAATCGCCGGCATATCCCATTTCGCCCGTGCTTCGGCGAGAAAATCGTCGAACAGCTGGCGATGTTGCGGCGACTGGCTGAGTTCTTCCAGCTCACGCGGGTCGTTGGTTACGTCGAAGAGTAGGCAAGGGTCGTCTTCGCTGTAGATGAATTTGTAGGCGCCGCGACGGATCATCATCAGCGGGCCAACGGTGCCTTCAGCCATGTATTCGCCAAACACTTCGTCATGACCGCCCTGCCCTTGCAGGTGCGAAACCAACGAGCGGCCATCCAGCGGCAAACCGGGTTCCAGAGAGCCGCCAGCCAGTTCGACGAAGGTCGGCAGCAGGTCGGCGGTAGAAACCGACGCGCTGACCCGACCCGCACCAAACTGCCCTGGCGCACTTATCAACAGGGGCACGCGTGCAGCCATTTCGTACCAATGCATTTTGTACCAGAGGCCGCGCTCGCCGAGCATGTCGCCGTGGTCGCCGGAGAACACGATGATGGTGTCCTCGATCAGACCGGTATCTTCGAGAGTTTGCAGGAGTTTGCCGACGTTGCTGTCGATATAGCTGCAAGCCCCAAAGTAAGCGCGGCGCGCGTCACGGATCTTATCCACAGGCAGCGGTTTATCCCATAGGTCGTAAACTTTGAGCAAACGCTGGGAATGCGGATCGAGATCTTGTTGATTCGGCGTTGTGGGCAAAGGGATGTCGGCGTCGTCGTACATATCCCAAAAGGCTTTGGGAATGGTGTAGGGGTCGTGTGGGTGAGTCATCGAGACCGTGAGGCAGAACGGCTGATCGCCGTCCTCGCGGATGTGATCGAACAGGTATTGCTGGGCCTTGAACACCACTTCTTCGTCGAAATCGAGCTGGTTGGTGCGCACGCACGGCCCGGCTTGCAGCACTGACGACATGTTGTGATACCAGGTCGGGCGCACGTCCGGTTCATCCCAATTCACTGCCCAGCCATAGTCGGCCGGGTAAATGTCGCTGGTCAGGCGTTCTTCATAGCCGTGCAATTGGTCCGGGCCGCAAAAGTGCATCTTGCCCGACAGTGCGGTGCGGTAACCGAGGCGACGCAGGTAGTGGGCATAAGTCGGGACATCGGCAGGAAAATCGGCCGCGTTGTCGTAAGCGCCGATCTTGCTCGGCAGCTGACCGCTGACCAAGGTAAAACGCGACGGCGCGCACAACGGGCTGTTGCAGTAAGCGGCGTCGAATACCACGCCTTCGGCGGCGAGGCGGCTCAAATTAGGTAGTTTGATGGGCGAAGGGCCGTAGAACGGCAACATTGGCGCGGCCATTTGATCGGCCATGATGAAAAGAATGTTCTTGCGCTTCATGTGATCGCGGCATTCCATAGTGGATGTTTATGCGAGAGTGCTGTGGTCGAGGATGTAACCCGCACACGTCGCGGTAAAGCCCATGCCGGACAATGACTAGGATAAGCACAGCTTATGTATGACGCCCTTGGTGACCTGTCTCTGGATTTGCTTCGCGCCTTCGAAGCGGCTGCCCGACAGCGCAGCTTCACCGCTGCCTCCGTTGAACTGGGCACCACGCAACCGGCGATTAGCCAGCAGATCAAGCGGCTGGAGGAACAACTGGCGACACGGCTGTTTGACCGTATCTATCGCGGCATCGAGTTGACCGAGGCTGGAATGATCCTGTTTGAGCAAGTTCAGCTCGGTTTACAGAATATCGACGCTGGTTTGAGCGCAATCAGCGCACAACAACAGCATGAAGTACTGCAGGTCGCCACTGACTTTGCCTTCGCCGCGTATTGGTTGATGCCGCGCCTGCACCGTTTCCACGCGGCCAACCCGCAAGTGGATGTCAGCCTGGTGACCAGTGAGCGCAGCCATAACATGCTGCGTACTGATATCGACGTCGCGGTTTTGTTCGGCGATGGCCGCTTCAAGCAGGGCGAAAGCCATTGGCTGTTCAGCGAAGAAGTGTTTCCGGTGTGCAGTCCGCAATTACTGAATGAGCGCGCCCTGCCTTTGTCAGCCCAATCGTTGCTGGAGTTTCCGCTGCTGCACCTGCGCGGTGAAAACAGCAGCAACTGGTTCGACTGGAGCGGCGTGTTCCGTGAGTTGGGGATTACCTCGCCACCTGCGCCCGGGCAGCTGCGCTTCGATAATTACACTCTGCTGATTCAGGCCGCGATTGGTGGCCAGGGCGTGGCCATCGGCTGGCGGCACCTTGTGGATAACTTGTTGGCGCAAGGTTTGTTGTGCCGGCCGATCGCCGAAACGGTAATGTCTCGACTGGGCTATTACGTGGTCTTGCCTCAGCGCAAACGGCGTGGGGCGCTGATTCAACAGTTTGTCGATTGGTTGATGGCTGAGCAGGCCAGCAGTGCGCAATCGCTTACGGGTCTGCCGTTTCCTTCGATTGCGGTTTGAGCATTTTTAAGAGCAAAAAATCGCAGCCTGCGGCAGCTCCACAGGGGGGCGGCATCACACGCGAAACCTATGTAGGAGCTGCCGAAGACTGCGATCTTTTGATGTTTATGTTGATGAGGCTGCAATGAAACTCACATGTTCACCGACATGCAGATTCAATCGGAGCTCATCGGCAATTCCCACCGCCGTGCGATGCAAGCGCTCCAATGGCTCGGCCAGACCGGATTCCAGGCTGCTGCTGACCTGACTGAAATGCTCGATAGTCAGACCCGGCACGCCGCGCGGTGCGTTCACCAGTGTCCAATGCAAGGCGCTGCTTTGCAGGGCCTCGTGGATTTCTTCAGCGGCGTGGCGTTGCAGTGGGTCGTAAGTTTCCGGATCGTCCAGCACGTCGAAATCACCCACCAGGAACAGTCGCGAAATGCCCGCCGCCTGCATGCCGTCGATCAAAGCATCCGCCGCCAGCACCTGTTCAACCGGTCCCGGTACGATGGTTTTTTCCACATGTTCACTGTTGAAAGGTAACCCCGGCGCGTCTAGTAAACAGATGACAGCAGAACTACCGGCCACGCTTTGTTTCACCCGTTCAGCCTCGAACAGGTCACCGGTCTTGGTACGCAAACCCGGACGCGGTGCCAGCGCCGTCAGGTCATCGAGAATCGCGATCACTTCATGCTGGCGGCGCAGCATTTCAGCCATCAGCGCACTGCCCAGGCTACTCATGGCACCATAAAGCACCACTTTCACCGCCGGGGTTTCGGCATTTTTCATGGCTGAACTCCGTTGTTTCCTGCGTATATGGCGTGTGACCTGCGGGAAACGGTGAGGGTTCGACTCGGTTTTAGAGGGATTCACATGCAACGGATCAAGGGTTACCACGCCCACGTCTATTTCGACGCCAGCTCGATCGACCAGGCACGAGCCTTGTGTGAGCAGGCCGCGCAGTTGTTTGCGCTGAAGATGGGGCGCGTGCACGAACGCCCGGTCGGCCCGCACCCGGACTGGAGTTGCCAACTGGCGTTCGGCCCTGAACTGATCGGCGAGGTGCTGCCGTGGCTGGCGCTCAACCGCAAGGGTCTGGTGGTGTTCCTGCACCCGGACACCGGCGACGATCTGCTGGACCACAGCGAGCACGCGATCTGGATGGGCGCGATACGTCCGCTGGACCTGTCTATTTTTTGATCAGATGGTTTCTTCAGGCTCTCCCGGCAACTTCTCGTCCAGGCGCAACCATGGCAACCGGTTGTCGGTCCAGATGTGGCGTTCGGCCGGGGCCTGTTCGGGGTGGTCGAGGGTGGCGATGGTCACATCGATGCTCGAAGGGCTCAGATGCGTCACCAGTGCCAGCTGCGCCCCACAGTTGCCGCAGAAATATCGCGCGCAAGTTGAAGACGAGTCGTACCGCGACGGTGTCCCGGTCAGCCACTGAAAGGCTGATGCCGGCAGGGTGATCCAGGTGGTCACGATCCCGCCGCTGACCCGACGGCAAATCGAGCAATGGCAGTGGGCAATGTCGTGCAGAGGCCCGCTGAATTGATAGCGGATGTGCCCGCAGTGGCAGCCGCCGGTGTGAATGTCGCGCATGCCGTTACCTCCTCTTGCGTATGGCCCTCTGTAGGAGCTGCCGAAGGCTGCGATCTTTTGACTTTGATTTTAAAAACAAGATCAAAAGATCGCAGCCTTCGGGTGGGATTCGTGTCGCGACGCAAACCAATGCGCCAGCTTGCTCGCGCAGGCTTATACCCGGTCCGACGACCGGTTGTACTTCCGGTCAATGCTTTCATCAGCGAAAGCTGGCTGAAAGCTTCCACGATTAGGATCGCCCCCACTACCGGCAACAGATCGGTTGGCCAACGCGAGTTATCGATTGCTCGCCCGGCCCATTTAACAACAACAATGGTGATCCTGATGTCCTTTGCTACCCGCCGCTTCGCTGCAACTCCGTCCGTACGCCCCGCGCTTACCGTTCTGCGCTGATCCCACCTGATCCGCCCATTCCCTAGCCGCGCTACGCCTGGAGTATTCCCATGCTGACTTTCCTTGGCTTTGCCATGGTCATCACGTTCATGTTCCTGATCATGACCAAGCGCCTTTCCGCGCTGATCGCCCTGATCATCATCCCGATCATCTTCGCCCTGTTTGGTGGTTTTGCGCCGAAAATCGGGCCGATGATGCTCGAAGGCATCACCAAGCTTGCGCCGACTGGCGTGATGCTGATGTTCGCCATTCTGTATTTCGCCCTGATGATCGACTCCGGCCTGTTCGACCCGGCTGTTCGCAAGATCCTCAAACTGGTCAAGGGCGATCCGTTGAAAGTGTCGGTCGGCACCGCCGTACTGGCCCTCGTCGTCTCCCTCGATGGTGACGGCGCGACCACTTATATGATTTGCGTGGCCGCCATGCTGCCGCTCTACAGCCGCATCGGCATGAGCCCGCGGATCATGGCCGGCCTGATCATCCTCGCCGGTGGCGTGATGAACATGACCCCATGGGGTGGCCCGACCGCCCGTGCCGCCAGTGCATTGCACGTGGACCCGTCGGCGATCTTCGTTCCGATGATTCCCGCCATGCTGGCCGGTGTGGTGGCCATCCTGGCGATTGCCTATTTCTACGGCAAACGCGAGCGCGCTCGTCTGGGTGAATTGCACTTGGTGGGTGATGAAATCGATCACAGCGAAATCAGCGTTTCGCAGTTCCCGGATGCCCGTCGTCCGAAGCTGATCTGGTTCAACGGCGCCCTGACCCTGGCCCTGATGTGCACCCTGATCGCCGGCCTGCTGCCGCTGCCGGTGCTGTTCATGGTGGCGTTCAGTATCGCGATGATCGTCAACTATCCTTGCCTGCAACAGCAAAAAGACCGCGTCGCGGCCCACGCCGGTAGCGTGCTGGCGGTGGTCGGGCTGATCTTTGCCGCCGGTATCTTCACCGGTATCCTGTCGGGCACCGGCATGGTCGATGCGATGTCGAAAAGCCTGTTGGCAGTGATCCCGGATTTCCTCGGCCCGTACCTGGCCGTGATCACGGCGCTGGTGAGCATGCCGTTCACCTTCTTCATGTCCAACGACGCATTTTATTACGGCGTGTTACCGGTACTTGCCGAAGCCGCCAGCCACTACGGTATAACCGCGGTGGAAATGGCACGTGCCTCGATCGTCGGTCAGCCCGTCCATTTGCTGAGCCCGCTGGTACCCTCGACTTATTTGTTGGTGGCACTAGCCGGTATCGATTTTGGTGACCATCAGCGCTTTACCCTCAAATGGGCAGTGCTGGTGTGCATGTGCATACTGGTTGCAGCATTGCTGATGGGGATTTTTCCGCTGTTCAGCACTCTATAAGCCCAAGACTCACCACGTCGGGTCCTGGCTTTGCGGTTTGAAGTCCGGACCCTTCGTGGTTTAACACATCCTCAAAGGAATACACATGGAATGGCTGACCAACCCTGAAATCTGGGTTGCCTTCTTCACCCTGACCGCCCTGGAAATCGTCCTGGGTATCGATAACATCATCATGATTTCGATCCTGGTCAGCCGCATGCCCAAGCACATGCAGGCGCGCACCCGAATCTTCGGGCTGGCGCTGGCCATGGTCACGCGGATTCTGTTGTTGCTGTCGATCACCTGGGTGATGCGCCTCACCGCCGACCTGTTCGAAGTGTTCGGCCAGGGTATTTCCGGGCGAGACCTGATCCTGTTCTTCGGTGGCCTGTTCCTGTTGTGGAAGAGCTCGCAAGAGATGTACCACGCGCTGGAAGGTGAAGACGAAACCAGCGACGAGCCGAGTGGCAAGGGCGGCAACTTCCTCTACACCATCATTCAGATCGCGATCATCGACATCGTGTTCTCACTCGACTCGGTGATCACTGCGGTCGGCATGGTGTCGCACGTACCGGTCATGGTTGCGGCGATCATCGTTGCAGTCCTGGTGATGATGTGGGCTTCTGGCACCATCAGCGAGTTCATCGACAAGCACCCGTCGCTGAAGATGCTGGCGCTGTCATTCCTGCTGATCGTCGGTACTGTGCTGATTGCCGAGTCCTTTGATGTGCACGTGCCAAAAGGCTATGTCTACTTCGCCATGGCGTTCTCGCTGGCGGTTGAAGCGATCAACATCAAGATGCGCACCGCGATTGCGAGAAAGAAGAAGCAGCAAGACCCGGTGAAACTGCGCAAGGATATTCCGGGCCAGTAACCCTGTGTGGTGGAATTCTGTGACAGAGAGCCGTTGTGGCGAGGGAGCTTGCTCCCGCTGGGGTGCGAAGCAGCCCTGAAATCTCAACGGTACACCGCATTCAATGGTTTTGCGGCTGCTGCGCAGCCGAGCGGGAGCAAGCTCCCTCGCCACAATGATTCTGCGAACTATCAAAGGGCCTTCGGGCCCTTTTTTGATGGCTGCATGAATCTGTTTTCATGACAGTTTTGTTTCAATCACTTCTTTAGCTATGCGATGCTGGCGCCCAGACCGTTAGCCAACTACAGCTTAAGTACAGAACGTAGAAAAAGCGCGGTACCGTCAACTTGCCCCTTTGGGGCGCTACCACCACAGGGGGCCTGCATGCTCACCCTGCTCAATTTGCTATCTGCCGTGGCCTTGTTGATTTGGGGCACGCACATCGTCCGAACCGGCATTCTGCGGGTCTACGGTTCCAACCTGCGCCATGTGATTGGCCGCAACATGTCCAAGCGCTGGCTGGCGTTCATCTCGGGGATCGTGGTGACTGCCATGGTCCAGAGCAGCAACGCCACTGCCATGCTCGTCACCTCGTTTGTCGGTCAGGGCCTGATGGCGCTGACCCCGGCGCTGGCCACCATGCTGGGGGCCGACGTCGGTACGGCACTGATGGCGCGGGTGCTGACCTTCGACTTGTCCTGGCTGTCGCCGCTGCTGATCTTTCTCGGGGTGATTTTCTTCCTGTCGCGCAAACAGACGCGGCTCGGGCAGATGGGCCGAGTGGCCATCGGCCTGGGGTTGATCATTCTCGCGTTGCAATTGATCGTCGAAGCCGCCACACCGATCACCCATGCCCAAGGGGTGAAGGTGATTTTTGCTTCGTTGACCGGCGACATCCTGCTCGACGCCCTGGTCGGCGCGCTGTTCGCGATGATTTCCTATTCCAGCCTCGCGGCGGTCCTGTTGACTGCGACCCTGGCCGGCGCCAGCGTGATCAGCCTGCCGGTGGCCATCGGCCTGGTGATCGGCGCCAACATCGGCAGCGGCATTCTCGCGTTCCTCAGCACCAGCATGCAGAACGCCGCCGGGCGCCAGGTGGCGTTGGGCAGCCTGTTGTACAAACTGATCGGCCTGTTGCTGATCATTCCGGTGCTGGACCCGCTGGTGCACTGGATCGACAGCCTTGATTACAGCCCTCAGGAAATGGTCATTGGCTTCCATCTGCTCTACAACACCGCGCGCTGCCTGATTCTGTTGCCCAGCGTCGGCCCGATGGCCCGGTTTTGTGCCTGGGTGCTGCCGGAACGCCCTCAGGCCAATGGCATGGCCAAACCCCGGCATCTTGATCCGACGGCCTTGGTCACGCCAAGCCTGGCGCTGGCCAACGCGGCTCGGGAAACCCTGCGCATGGGTGACCTGATCGACAACATGCTCGAAGCCATGCTCGACGTGCTGCACGGCAAGCAGACTGCCGTGACCCAGGAGATGCGTCGCCTGACCGACGATGTGGAGGCGCTGTACAGCGCGATCAAACTTTATCTGGCGCAAATGCCCCGCGAAGACCTCAGCGATCAGGACAGCCGGCGCTGGGCGGAAATCATCGAACTGGCGATCAACCTCAAACTTGCCAGCGATTTGATCGAACGCATGCTGCGCAAGGTTCAACAACAGAAAACGTCCCAGCGCCGCTCGTTTTCCGAGGTGGGCCTGGAAGAGTTGGCCGGGCTGCACAGTCAGTTGATCGCTAATCTACGCTTGGGGTTGTCGGTATTTCTCAGCGCCGACAAAGAAAGCGCCCGTCAGTTGCTGCGTGAAAAACGTCGCTTTCGCGCACAGGAACGCCGCCTGGCCCACGCTCATGTCAGCCGTTTGCAACGTAAGATCGTGCAGAGTATCGAGACCAGTTCGTTGCACCTGGAATTGATCGCCGATATGAAGCGTCTGAATTCACTGTTTTGCAGCAGTGCCTACGTGGTATTGGAAACGTCCGACACCGGTGCGCTGGCTGTCGACGATTTGGCTGACATCACACATTCGCCTTGAACGTCTGGCGGTGTGGTCAGTCAGTAACATTGGTTTCGGTTCAAGATCATCGCGAGCAGGCTCACTCCCACATTTGAATTGTGGTGTTCACAAAACCAATGTGGGAGCGAGCCTGCTCGCGATGGCTGCCTGGAAAGCGACACGGATCTCCAATCAGTCGTATGGAAGCTTGCTATGCGTTGTCTGTTGTTCGCCTGTCTATTGCTGAGTTCTTTTCCTTCATTTGCCCTGGATCGCTTCCAGGTCGAGGGCTATGCCCTGCGCAATGGCCTGCAATTGCTGCTCAAGCCTGGCAGCGATCGCGGGCATGTGGCGATTCGGCTGGTGGTTGGCGTCGGCATCGATGATTTCAGCTGCGCCGAGAAAGAGTTGCCGCACCTGCTGGAACACTTGCTGTTCAGCGGTATCGACGCCAGCGGCGAAGGCGGCCTGGAAGAGCGCATGCAAGCGCTGGGTGGCGAATGGAACGCCTACACCAGCAGCGCCGACACCACCTTCGTGATCGAAGCCCCCGCGAAAAACCAGCGCCAGGTCCTCGACCTGCTGCTGGCATTGCTCACCCAGACCCAATTCGACGACAACGCCATCAACGCCGCCAAGCAAGTGGTCGAGCGTGAAGACGGCGGTCACTACTCTCATCTGCAGCGTTGGCTGGATCGTCAGGACCTGGGCCATACCGCGAGCAATCAACTGGCTGTAGAACTGGGCCTCAAATGCCAGGAGCGCGCCGAAGTCGATCAACTGACCCGCGAACAACTGGAGAAAGTACGCAAGGACTGGTACGCCCCCAACAACATGACGCTGATTGTGGTCGGCGACCTCGACCGTTTGCTGCCGGCCTATCTGGAGCGGACTTACGGTGCACTGGAAGCCATCAACCCCACGGATCATTTGCCCCTGCCAGAGATCAAGGCCAGCGCAGCCCATGAGCGCAGTCTGATTCACGGGTTTGTCGGTGGCGGGGCCAAGTTGCACTGGCTGGTTCCGGAGCCGGTGCTGGAGGATCAGCACGACGAAACCTTTGACCTGCTCAAAGACTATCTGGACTGGGCGCTCTATCGCGAATTACGCCTGGCGCATGGCTTGTCCTATGGCCCGTGGGCCGAGCGCGAGGTGTTTGGCGGCGTGGGCTTCATGAGCCTGAATGCCGACCTTGAGCGCGACGACGTGGCCGAGGCGCAAGAGGTGCTGGATGAATTGAAGGCCCGGTTGCTCAAGGACGGGCTCAATGCCGAGACCTTCAACCGCCTCAAGCAAGCCGCCATTGCCCGTCAGGCCTGGGCCGTGCAAGGCAACAGCGCGCTGGCGGATTACTACTGGGGCGCCCTTGGGGACTACGAGGACGGTCGCTTCGCCGACCCGGCCAAGGAACTGCAAGGTGTGACGCTGGAAGAGGCAAACAAGGCCATGCGCGAATTGCTCCTGCAACCCGGTTATCTGCGGATCGAAAAGCCGCTGCTCAGTTATGACCAGGTGCTGTGGGCGATTGCCGGGGTGTTGGGGTTGCTGGTGTTGATTCTGGCGGCTTGGCGCTTTCATCGTAGAAGGTGAGTGTGTTGCTTGACCCGCCAAGCTCGCAGCCTTCGGCCGCTCCTACATAGGAATACCGACACCTGTAGGAGCTGCCGAAGGCTGCGATCTTTTGGGGCCTGTGAATTCGCCACCTATCGGACCGCAGCCCCTCGCCACACTGGCCTGCCAGCGGTAACCTGTCGGGGATTTTTCCTACGACTACTGTGAACCGCCGAATGCCGACCCTGACCCTTTTCGTACAGCGCATCCTCGAACTGATGAAGCGCTACCCCGGGGTTATCGCGCTCGGTGGTTTTGTCTCCGGGGTCGGCAGTTTCATCATGGTCGACCGTCAACAAGGCCTGGCGAGCTGGATCACCACCATCATGCTGGTGAGCTGGGTTTGGCTGATGCTGGAAAACAGCCTGACCAAACTGTTCACCAAAGTCTTCAAGCGCGAGATTCCCCAGCCGCTGCTGCGTTATGCGACGCAGATGATCCACCAGGAAAGCCTGTTTTTCGTCCTGCCGTTCTTTTTCATCACCACCACCTGGAACAGCGGCCAATTGTTTTTCACCGGGCTGCTGGGGATTGCGGCGCTGATCTCCATCACCGATCCGCTCTACTACAAATGGTTGGCGCCCCGGCGCTGGGCGTTCCTGGCGTTGCATACCCTGACGCTGTTCGCCGCCCTTCTCACCGCCCTGCCGGTGATCATGCACCTGACCACCTCGCAGAGTTTCAAACTGGCGCTGGGCATCGCCGTCGTATTGTCGTTCCCGAGCCTGGCTTCGATTTTCCCGATTCGAACCGTGCGCAATGCCTTGGCGATTTTGAGTATCACGGTGGGCATCGGCGGCGTTGGCTGGGTGCTGAGATCGTGGGTGCCGCCGGCGACCCTGTGGATGACCGACGTGGCCATCAGCACGCAACTGCAGGACCGAACCCCAGGTGCCAGTCTTGAAGAAGTCAGCGCCGAGCAGATTCGTGGCGGCGGTTTGTACGCCTACACCGCGATCAACGCCCCGCGTGGCCTGGACGAGCGGATTTATCACGTCTGGCAGTTCAACGGTAAAGAGGTCGACCGTATTGCGCTGGATATCCACGGCGGCCGCAAGGAAGGCTACCGCGCCTGGACCCATAAACAGAACTTCCCCGGCAACCCGGCAGGCAACTGGCAGGTTCGAGTGTTGACCGAGGACGGTCAGTTGATCGGTGTGCTGCGCTTCAAGATCACCGACAGCACAGCGACCAAAGAAAAGTAATGCGGTTCGTGCTATTACGTAGGGTCTGCGTAATAGCTGAAAAAGCACGGAGCTTATGACCAGCAGCACAGCGGCGGGCAATGCCCAACTGGATACTTCGCACACCCCGGCCCAGATACGGGTCACAGGGGACTGGACGCTTGCCCATTACGCCGACCTCAAACTGCTGAGCGAAAAGCTCGAAGGCCAATACGATGACAGCACCCGCATCGACCTCAATGGCCTTGGTGCTCTAGACACCGCAGGTGCCTCGCTTTTGGTGGAGCTGCTGGGCTCCGAGCGGCTTGGCCGGTCCGCCGAACACCCCGACTGCACCCTCTCCTCCGCCGACCGTGCATTGCTGCAAACGGTTTATCAATCCCTGACGGATTTCTGCGTACCGCTCAAGGAACCGGAAATCAGCGTCGGCATTCAACTGCTGACCCGCATCGGCCGCGCGGTGGACGTGGTCTGGCAAGACACCCTGCAACTGCTGGGGTTTGTCGGCCTGATTCTGGAAACCATCGCTCGCGGCCTGTTCCGTCCCAAGCGTTGGCGCATTACGCCAATGGTCGCGCACATCGAACAGACCGGCCTCGACGCCGCGCCCATCGTTGCCCTGCTGACCTTTCTGGTGGGCGCCGTGGTGGCGTTTCTCGGGGCGACGGTGCTGGCCAGTTTTGGTGCCACCGTGTTCACCGTCGACCTGGTAGCGTTTTCCTTCCTGCGTGAATTTGCCGTGTTGTTGACCGCGATCCTGATGGCCGGGCGCACCGCCAGTTCGTTTACCGCGCAGATCGGCTCGATGAAGGCCAACGAAGAAATCGATGCCATCCGCACCTTGGGCCTCGACCCGATGGAATTGCTGGTGGTACCGCGCGTCCTGGCCTTGCTGGTTGCGCTGCCAATGCTGACCTTCCTGGCGATGCTCTCGGGGATTGTCGGTGGCGGCGTAGTCTGCGCGGTATCGCTGGATATCTCGCCGGCGATGTTTTTGTCGCTGCTGCAATCGGACATCGGTGTTCAGCACTTTTTGGTCGGCATCGTCAAAGCACCGATCTTCGCGTTCCTGATTGCGGCGATTGGCTGCCTGGAAGGCTTCAAGGTCAGCGGCAGCGCCGAGTCTGTCGGCGCGCACACCACCTCGAGCGTGGTGCAGTCGATTTTCGTGGTGATCGTGCTCGACGCCGTGGCCGCGCTGTTTTTCATGGAGATGGGTTGGTGAGACGTTTACCCCGAGCGCCCACCGAGGCGGTGATCGAAGTTCGCGGGCTGTGCAATCGCTTCGGCAGTCAGAGCGTGCACGAGAACCTTGATCTGGATTTGTTCAAGGGCGAAATCCTTGCCGTGGTCGGCGGCTCCGGCAGCGGCAAATCGGTGCTGTTGCGCAGTATTGTCGGCTTGCGTCAGCCCAGCGAAGGCGTGGTCAAAGTCTTTGGGAAAAACCTGCCGACCCTGTCCGAACACGAACGGTCGCTGGTCGAGCGGCGTTTCGGCGTGCTATTCCAGAAAGGCGCCCTGTTCTCCTCACTCACCGTGACCGAAAACGTCGCCCTGCCCCTGATTGAACATGCCGGCCTGAGCCGCAACGATGCCGAGCACCTGGCGGCGGTGAAGTTGGCCCTGGCCGGGTTGCCGCTGTCGGCGGCGGACAAATATCCCGCGTCCTTGTCCGGCGGCATGATCAAGCGTGCCGCGCTGGCGCGGGCGTTGGCGCTGGACCCGGACATCCTGTTTCTCGACGAGCCTACCGCAGGGCTCGATCCAATTGGCGCGGCGGCGTTCGATCAACTGATCCTGACCCTGCGCGATGCCTTGGGCCTGAGTGTGTTTCTGGTGACCCACGACCTCGACACGCTCTACACCATCACCGACCGGGTGGCGGTGCTGGCGCAGAAGAAAGTGCTGGTGGCGGACGCCATCGACAAGGTGTCGGAAACCAACGATGCGTGGATTCACGAATATTTCCACGGCCCTCGCGGCCGCGCGGCGCTGACAGCCGCTCAACAGCTTAACGAGGTCTGACATGGAAACCCGAGCCCATCATGTATTGATCGGCCTGTTCACCGTGATTGTGGTGACGGGCGCCCTGCTCTTCGGACTGTGGCTGGCCAAGTCCAGTGTCGACACCGAATTCAAGGATTACGAAGTCGTGTTCAACGAGGCGGTCAGCGGCCTGTCCAAGGGCAGTTCGGTGCAGTACAGCGGGATCAAGGTTGGCGACGTCGTGTCGCTGCGCCTGGACCCGAAAGACCCGCGCCGGGTGCTTGCGCGGATTCGCCTGGGCGGCGATACGCCGGTCAAGGAAGACACCCAGGCCAAACTGGCGCTGACCGGCGTCACCGGGACCTCGATCATCCAACTCAGCGGCGGTACACCACAGAGCCCGACGCTCAAGGGCAAGGACGGCAATCTGCCGACCATCATTGCCGCGCCCTCGCCCATCGCCCGTTTGCTCAATGACAGTAATGACTTGATGGCCGGCGTGAATACGCTGATGCAAAACGCCAATTTGTTGTTTTCCACGGATAACATCGAGCGTATCAGCAAGACCCTTGAGCATCTGGAGCAAACCACCGGGACCATTGCCAACCAGCGTGGCGACCTGAGTCAGGCCATTCAGCAACTGGCATCGGTCGGCAAGCAAGCCAGCACCATGATGGAACAGACGTCGGCGTTGATGCGCAACGCCAACGGCTTGCTCAACGATCAGGGCAAGCAAATGTTCGGCAGCGCCGCACAGGCCATGAAGTCGCTGGAACAGAGCAGCGCGACCATCAACAAACTGCTGGCCACCAATCAGGACTCGCTCAACAGCGGCATGCAGGGCCTCAATGGCCTGGCCCCGGCGGTGCGCGAGCTGCGTGAAACCCTGAACTCGCTGCGTACCATTTCACAACGTCTGGAGGCCAACCCCAGCGGTTACCTGCTGGGCAGCGACAAGAACAAGGAATTTACCCCATGAAGCTGACTCACCTTGCCCTCCTCGCCAGCTTCACGCTGATCAGCTCTTGCTCGATCCTGCCCAAGTCCGAACCGTTCGATGTCTATCGCTTGCCTACTGCGCAGAGCAACACGTCGGCCAGTCATGGAACGCCGCAGCGCTGGTCATTGCGCCTGAACAAACCCCAGGCCAGCGAAGCGTTGAACAGCCCGAACATCGCCGTGATCCCCCAGGGCGACGTGATCATCAGCTACAAGGGCTCGCGCTGGAGCGACCCGGCGCCGGTGCTGCTGCGTAATCGTCTGCTGGATGGTTTTCAACGCGATGGTCGAGTGACGCTGCTGAGTACCGACGACAGCAACTTCCAGGCAGACCTGGAACTGGGCGGCAGCCTGCAGGCGTTCCAGACTGAGTATCAGGGCACGAGCTCCAGCGTGGTGGTGCGCCTGGATGCGTTGCTGGTGCGTGGCTATGACCAGCGAATCCTCGCCGGCAAACGCTTTGAAGTGCGCCAGCCGCTGAGCGACGTGAAAGTGCCGGCGGTGGTGGCCGGGTTTGGCCAAGCCACTGATCAGTTGACGGTGCAGGTGGTGAGTTGGGCGGTTGAGCAAGGGCAGAAGTTGGCGCCACCACCAAGACCTTGAAACCTGCGCATACCCCTGTAGGAGCGAGCCTGCTCGCGATGGTGTATCAGTCGACATCTGCGTAACTGACACACCATCGCGAGCAAGCTCGCTCCTACAGGGGTTCTTGCTTAGCCGAAGAACCAGTAGCAAACCCCGATGGCACCCAGCACCCCGGCCAGCTCCGCCAGCAACGCACACCCCACCGCATGCCGCGCTCGCTGAATGCCCACCGACCCGAAGTACACCGCCAGCACATAGAACGTCGTCTCGGTACTGCCCTGCACCGTCGCCGCAACCAGCGCCGGGAAGCTGTCCACACCAGACGTTTTCATGGTTTCGATCAGCATCGCCCGGGCGGCGCTGCCGGAGAACGGTTTGACCATTGCAGTTGGCAGCGCATCGACAAAACGCGTATCCCAACCGGCCCATTGCACCAGATGCCGAATCCCGTCGAGACCAAAATCCAGGGCCCCTGACGCCCGCAAAACCCCCACGGCGCAAAGCATCGCCACCAGATAAGGCAGCAGATTCTTCGCCACGTCGAAGCCTTCTTTGGCGCCTTCGACGAATGCCTCATAAACCTTCACTTTACGCAGCGCGCCGATCACCAGAAACAGCATGATCAAACCGAATAGCGTCAAGTTGCCGAGGATCGAAGACAAACTCGCCAGCGCCGTGGCCGAGAGCGTCGCCAGCAACGCCATGAAACCGCCGAGGGCGAGTGCGCCGGGAATCAGGTACGCCAGCACCACGGGGTCCCAGATGCGCAGGCGCTGCATGAAGGCTACGGACAGGAAACCGACGATGGTCGAGCAACTGGTGGCCAGCAGAATCGGCAGAAACACCAGCGTCGGGTCGGGCGCGCCTTGCTGGGCGCGGTACATAAAGATTGTCACCGGCAGCAGGGTCAGGGAGGACGCGTTGAGCACCAGGAACAGGATCTGCGCGTTACTGGCGACGGTGGCGCTGGGGTTGAGTTCTTGCAGGGCCTTCATGGCTTTGAGGCCGATCGGCGTGGCGGCATTGTCCAGGCCCAGGCCGTTGGCGGCGAAATTCAGGGTAATCAGGCCCAAGGCAGGGTGACCGGGCGGGACTTCCGGCATCAAGCGCAGAAACAGCGGCCCCAACACCTTCGCCAGCCATTCGACGATCCCGGCTTTCTCGGCGATTCGCAAAAAACCCAGCCAGAGGGTGAGGGTGCCGAACAGCAGCACCATGACTTCGACTGACAATTTGGCCATGGCGAAAATGCTTTCCACCATCGCCGCGAAGATCCCGGCGTTGCCGCCGATCAGCCACTGCGCCAGCGCCGACACGGCAGCCACGATGAAGAAGCCAAGCCACAGGCCGTTTAGCATCAGTCAAATCCCCCAAAAGATGCCGGAATGATAGCGGGGTGGCCAGAAACGACAAACCCCGGATTTCTCCGGGGTTTGTTTGTCACGTCTGGCAGACCCGTTTTCATGGTCGCCATTGATCTACTGTAGGAGCGAGCCTGCTCGCGAAGGTGTGTCAGCTACAAAGGTGTCGACTGATACTCCATCGCTAGCAGGCTCGCTCCTACAGGGTGTGTGTCAGTTTTTGGAGATTTGGCCAGCGGGCAGCTTCTCTTTGCTGCGCCAGTGCGGCAGGGAGTTCCAGTAGCGCTGGCCCTTGGCATCGTCATACATGCCTTCCCAACGAGAGATAACCAGCACGGCCAGGGCGTTGCCGATCACGTTCAGTGCGGTACGGGCCATGTCCATGACTCGGTCGACACCGGCGATGAATGCCAGGCCTTCCAGTGGAATACCGACGCTGCCCAACGTAGCCAGCAGCACCACGAAGGACACGCCCGGTACACCTGCGATGCCTTTTGAGGTGACCATCAGGGTCAGTACCAGCAGCAGTTGCTGGCTGATCGACAGGTCGATGCCATACAGCTGGGCGATGAAGATGGCCGCGATGCTTTGGTACAGGGTCGAGCCGTCGAGGTTGAACGAGTAGCCGGTCGGCACCACGAAGCTGCAAATGGCCTTCGGCGCGCCGTAGGCTTCCATCTTCTCGATCACGCGCGGCAGCACGGTTTCGGAACTGGCGGTGGAATAGGCCAGTACCAGCTCATCCTTGAAGATGCGCATCAGCTTGATCACCGAGAAACCGAACAGGCGTGCGATCAGGCCCAGTACTACGAAAGCGAAGAAGGCAATGGCGACGTAAACGAGGATCACCAGTTTCGCCAACGGCACCAGCGATGCGAATCCGAAGTTGGCCACGGTCACCGCGATCAGTGCGAAAACGCCGATCGGGGCGTAGTTCATGATCATGTGGGTGACCTTGAACATGCTTTCCGATACGCCCTGGAACATCTTCACCAGCGGCTCGCGCAGGTCCGCTTGCAGGCTCGACAGGCCGAGACCGAACAACACGGAGAAGAAGATGATCGGCAGCATTTCGCCACGGGCCATGGCCGCGAAGATGTTCGACGGAATCAGGTTAAGGATGGTCTCGATGAACGCGTGTTCATGCTGAACCTCGGCGGCAGTCGCCTGGTACTTGGAGATGTCCACAGTACCCAGCGTGCTCATGTCGATGCCCGAGCCCGGGTGGAACAGGTTGGCCAGCAGGAGACCGACCACGATGGCGATGGTGGTCACGATTTCGAAGTAAATGATGGTCTTCAGGCCAATACGCCCGAGCTTCTTCGCGTCGCCAACGCCGGCGATGCCGACGATCAACGAGGAGATCACGATCGGGATCACGATCATCTTGATCAGACGGATAAAGATATCGCCTGCCGGTTGCAGGACGTTGCTGATCCACCAGGCTTTCTCGGCACTGAAATGGTTGAGCAGCGCACCGATTGCAATCCCCAATACCAGACCGATGAGGATCTGCCAGGCGAGGCTAAGCTTTGCCTTCTTCATATCTTTACCCTTACTTCAGTTTGACTCGAGCAGAGACGCGACCTGCAACGCTTGTGGCGAAAAAGTCGTGTGCATCTGCTCCCGTATAAGGAGCCCCGGAGCGCTTGTTAATGGCTCTCTGGCAGGCGAAAAAAGGCGCAACTATTCCGATGCAAGGAAGCAACGTCTAATGCCGTAAACGCCTACCCTATGCCGAATCGGCATGAGGTGTTTTTGCTGAAAGCGACGTCGCAATCGGTTCGAATGTGACATTTCGGCAGGCATAAGTGCCGTGAACCGGCCATTACAGAGCAGATTGATTATTTATTGAACAAGAGAATAGACGACGAATTTAGGGAAAATCCCTCAAGACGCGGAGAAAACTTACCGCCAAATAAAGGCCTTGTTTCTCGATATACGGTCGCTCGCGCAGCACCGGGAAAAATAGTTTCCGCCGATATCAGCGAGGATTTGAGAGGAAGGTGTCGAAACGAAGTGCAAAGCTCCAGCTCGGTGCCTTGCATTGGCAAGCTCTCCGCAAGCTCGTCAAATCATGTCTGATTGGCGAACTTGCGTCGCAGCTTTTACCTGACCCGGCCCTTTCGCAGGCACTCCCTGTACCCGTAGGTCACTCCGCCCCTGAAACAGGCAGAACATCCCGGCCCCTTGGCCATGCGCCGACCTTCCTCAGGTGGGCGCAATGGAAGGAAGCATTACGCCTCTTTCATGTTTCAATTTCAGTACCAGTGCGGATCTTTTTTCAGCTGTTCCATCAGCAAGTCCTGCATACCCTGGTCCGGTTTACCGAGGAACCGGTAATTGGCATGCCGTGTCGGCGACTTGTCGGCCGGTAACCCTGAAGGCACTTCGACCAGCATGGCGTAGGCATCCTTTTTGTCGAAGCTGACGGCTACGATCAAGCGTTGGTTGAGGCAAGTCGCCTGGGTTTCACACAGCGGCCCCACCAGATACTTGTCGCCATCCTCTTCAACGGCATTCATTTGCTCGGCATCGCCGGACAAATTCATCACCCATTCCGGCAGGCGTTCTTCTTTCTTCACCACGCCTTGCCAGGTTTCACGGTATTGGGGGTCCGCATTCAATAACTCGTTGACCCGTGCCTGCCCATCATTGGCGGCTATTGCCATGGCACTACCGCCCAGTAGCAGGGCGGCTGCCAGTGTCTTTAACAGAAGACTCATTATCAGCCTCGACCGCGACGGCCAAAGAAGAAGGACGCAATGAACATCACCAGGAACACGACAAAGAGAATCTTGGCGATACCCGTGGCGGTGCCCGCGATACCACCGAAGCCCAGTACGGCAGCGACAATGGCAATGATCAAGAATGTGATTGCCCAGCTCAACATGGTGATTCTCCTTACGCTTCTATTTAGAGGTGTTGCTTGTCCCGGAACGTCTAGCGCGCCGAGGTTGTGTACTTAAAACACCCAGCGTTCCTGACGAGGCATCTCATCAAGTGGGCGGGCCTGGTCGACGTCCATCATTCGCATTTGAGCGTTGTCGGCCATCGCGCTGCCGGCGGCGCTGAAATGGGTTTGGGTTGGGCGCTCAAATGAAATCCGCGGTGCGTCTTGCTGTTGGCTCTGCTCCCAACGAAGGATCTGCTGACCGGCGATCAAGGTGATCACAAGCGCCATGACAGCGAACAGACCCTGCTGCAGATGCAGTGGCGAGAAACGCAATTGGGCGGCACGTTGGCGATTCATCCTGAGGCTCCTCCCTCGCGGGGGTAATCTGTTGAGGGCGATTGTTATTGCCCTGCGTTACTCAGGCTATTGCAGCCGGCATGCCAGCTTTTTTTGTGTGAAAAAATCTTTATAAATCAATAAGTTAATAATTTTACGCAACATGCTTCGGACGCATCCTGCACGATGGCCCTTTGCGCGGTCGTGCGTATTGCACGATCAACGGAAGCGACTCGTAATATTTTTGAATTGAGAGGAGGGCGCAGCTGTCAGAAAAGGACGCAAGTCAGGGTGCTAGGAGAGAGCTACCCTGCCATGGCGGTAATGGATCAGAATAAACCATGCAACTTGCCCGATTTTTCCGGGACTAACCAAGATCATTCATTAAGGAGCGTAGGAAAATGGAATCAGCCACTGAGCATCAAGGCCGTATTCTTCTGGTGGATGATGAGTCCGCCATCCTGCGTACTTTCCGCTATTGCCTGGAAGATGAAGGTTACAGCGTGGCGACGGCCAGCAGCGCTGCGCAGGCCGATGCGCTGTTGCAACGTCAGGTCTTCGACTTGTGCTTCCTCGATTTGCGCCTGGGCGAAGATAACGGCCTCGATGTGCTGGCCCAGATGCGGATTCAGGCACCCTGGATGCGGGTAGTGATCGTCACCGCTCATTCGGCTGTGGACACCGCAGTGGATGCGATACAGGCGGGTGCCGCCGACTATCTGGTCAAACCCTGCAGTCCCGACCAATTGCGCCTGGCCACCGCCAAGCAGCTGGAAGTGCGGCAATTGTCGGCGCGCCTGGAAGCCCTGGAAGGTGAAATTCGCAAACCCAAAGATGGCCTCGATTCCCACAGCCCAGCGATGAAAGTGGTGCTGGAAACCGCACGCCAGGTGGCCGTAACCGATGCCAACATTTTGATTCTCGGCGAGTCCGGCACGGGTAAAGGCGAGTTGTCCCAGGCGATTCATGGATGGAGCAAGCGGGCGAAAAAATCCTGCATCACCATTAACTGCCCATCGCTGACCGCCGAACTCATGGAAAGCGAGTTGTTCGGGCACAGCCGTGGCGCGTTCACCGGCGCCAGCGAAAGTACGTTGGGGCGCGTCAATCAGGCTGATGGCGGTACGTTGTTTCTGGACGAGATCGGCGATTTTCCGCTGGTTTTACAGCCGAAGTTGCTGCGTTTCATCCAGGACAAAGAATACGAGCGGGTGGGCGACCCGGTCACTCGCCGCGCCGATGTGCGCATTCTGGCCGCCACCAACCAGAACCTTGAAGACATGGTCCGCGACGGTCGTTTCCGTGAAGACCTGCTTTACCGCCTCAACGTCATCACCTTGCACTTGCCGCCACTGCGTGAACGCAGGGAAGACATCCTGACCCTGGCGGACCGGTTTCTCGCGCGCTTCGTCAAGGAATACGCGCGTCCGGCCCGGGGCTTCAGTGACGAGGCCCGCGAGGCGCTGCTGGGTTATCGCTGGCCGGGGAATATTCGCGAACTGCGTAACGTAGTGGAACGGGCGAGCATTATTTGTCCGCAGGAGCGAGTCGAGATCAGCCACTTGGGCATGGCCGAAACGCCGGTCAACAATGCACCGCGAATCGGCGCGGCGCTGAGTCTGGATGAGTTGGAAAAAGCCCACATCGGTGCCGTGCTTGCCACCGCGGGTACACTGGATCAGGCCGCCAAAACCTTGGGTATCGATGCGTCGACGCTGTATCGCAAACGCAAACAGTACAACTTGTGAGCCGCCCCCGATGAAACTGGCGATGAAGTTGCGGACCCGGCTTTTTCTGAGCATTTCCGCGCTGATCACCGTAGCGCTGCTCGGGCTTTTGCTCGGGCTGGTCAGCGTGATGCAAATGGCCGGAACTCAGGAAGCCTTGGTGCGCAACAACTTCAACACCCTGGATCTGGGTCTGAAACTGCGCCAGACCCTGGGCGATCAGTTGATCATCATGCTCAGCGAAAATCATGACGCTGCGGCCTTCGAGGCCTCCAAACAGCACTACTTCGAGCTGTTGGAGCAGGGTATCGCCCAGGAAGCGCCAGTTGAAGGCAGCGAGTACGGCTTCAGAAAGGCCAAGGCCGAGTACCAGAGCTTTATCCAGGCGTATGAAGTGGCCCGCGAGCCGACGCATGTGTTGAGCGGCAACGAGCAACTCACTGAAAAATTCAATGCGCTGCGCAATGGCTTGATCAATGAGCACAAGCACGCATTGGACAACATTAGCGACACCGAGCGTGCATCCAGGGAGCGTGCGTTGTTGATCGCCGGGTTGCTCGGGTTGGTGGGTCTGGCGGTGCTGATTATCGGATTTGTGACCGCGCATGCCATCGCCCGGCGTTTCGGGGAGCCCATCGAGGCCTTGGCGCAAGCGGCGGATAACATTGGCCAAGGCAATTTCGACGTCACGCTGCCCGTTTCTTCGGCAGTGGAGCTGAATCAGCTTACGCGGCGATTCGGGATCATGGCTGAGGCGTTGCGTGAGCATCAGGCGACCAACGTCGACGAGCTGCTTGCGGGACAACAGCGCTTGCAGGCGGTGCTCGACAGCATCGATGACGGGTTACTGATGATCGATCGCCAGGGCCATCTGGAGCATCTCAACCCGGTCGCGCAGCGTCAGTTGGGTTGGGACAACGATCGACTCGGCCAAGGCCTGGGTTCGGCGCTGGAACGCCCCGAGCTCGATGAACAGCTGCAACTGGTACTGCGGGGCGGCACTCTGGAGCGGGCGCCGGAAGACCTGAGTATCGAAGTCGATGGTGAGTCGCGCTTGCTGACTTACAGCCTGACGCCGGTGAGCCACACCCAAGGTCATATCCTCGGCGCGGTGATGGTGTTGCATGACGTTACCGAGCAACGCGCCTTCGAACGGGTGCGCAGCGAGTTCGTGTTACGCGCCTCCCATGAGCTGCGCACGCCGGTCACCGGGATGCACATGGCGTTCGGGCTGTTCCGCGAGCGTGCGCATTTCCCTGAGGATTCCCGTGAAGCGGACCTGCTGGACACGGTGAATGAAGAGATGCAACGGCTGATGCAGTTGATCAACGACCTGTTGAATTTTTCCCGCTACCAGAACGGTTTGCAGAAACTCTCACTGGCGCCGTGTTCCATAGAGGATTTGCTGGAGCAGGCGCAGATACGCTTTACCGAGGGGGCGCAAGAGAAAGGTATTGAGTTGCTGGTGGAAGTGCAGGGGCCATTGCCGCGCTTGCAGGCTGATCAGCCACAACTGGATCGTGTGCTCGACAATCTGATCGACAACGCGCTTCGCCACACCGCCCCGGGCGGGCTCATACGCTTGCAGGCTCGACGTCACGGCGAGCGGGTCATTATCAGCGTCGAAGATAACGGGGAAGGCATTGCCTACGGGCAACAAGGGCGGATCTTCGAACCCTTTGTGCAAGTTGGCCGCAAGAAAGGCGGAGCCGGGCTGGGACTGGCGCTGTGCAAGGAAATTGTGCAGTTGCACGGTGGGCGGATGGGGGTATATTCGCGGCCGGGGCAGGGCACTCAGTTTTATATGGCGCTGGCGGTGTAGCCGCTTTCAGGCCTCGTCATCCAGACGCCGGTTGGCCAGTCGACGGCCACGGGTTATCAGTTCGATGAACTGCACCGCACTCAGTGCATGGGCAAACAACCAGCCTTGGCCGAACTTCACACCCTCACTGCTCAGGAGCGCTGCCTGGGATTCGTACTCGATGCCTTCGGCGATAACCTTCAGATGCAGTGACTGGGCCATGTGAATGATGTGCGGGGCAACACCGCTGCTCGCCGCGTCATGACCCAGCGCATCGATAAAGGCCTTGTCGATTTTCAGGCAATCCACCGGCAGGGTCTGCAAGTAGGCCAGGCTGCAATAACCGGTGCCAAAATCATCGATCAATACCTGGTGCCCGACATCCCGCAAGGCTTGCAGGTTTTCCCGAGCCACCACCACGTCGATCAAACCCCGTTCGGTGACTTCAAAGGCAATTTGCTTGGCTGCGACTCGATGCAACGTCAGCAGGCGCGCCATCACTTGGCCGATACGCGGGACCATCACATCACACGCCGCCAGGTTCACCGAGATGTACAGCTGCGGATTGGACCGCAGCAACTGCCCCAGTTGTTCAAGCAAGCGTTGCAGGACGAAGTCGGTCATCTGGCGGATCTGCCCGGTGTTCTCCGCCATAGGAATGAACAAATCGGGACTGGTCAGCGTGCCATCCGGCCTTCGCCAGCGCAGCAAGGCCTCGGCGCCAACACAGTTGCGGCTGTCGAGATCGAAAATCGGTTGATACAACACCTGCAGTTCGCCCCGGCGTATGGCACCGGTCAGCTCGGCATCCAGTGACTGGCGCTGGCGCACCAGCAGAAACACCAAAAACCCTACGCACGCCGCCAGTACCAGGCTGGCGGACAACAACCACCACCATACTGGCGGTATATGGGTGCCAACGCGCGGGCTGATGAGCACCAGTTGGAATTCCGGGTTGTCGGTGGGCATGCGATAAATCAAACGTGTTGGCGTGACTTGCAGCGCGTCGCGGGTTTTACTCGGTGGCCATTGTTCAGTCAGCGACCAAACCTGTGAGACACCCAGCACCGGAATCGCCCGTGTGCCTTGGTCAAGTACAACCAACAGGCTGCTGCCTGGTGACAGGTCGACCATGTCGGTCAAATGGCCGCGAGACGTGGCCACGCGAAAATTGCCACGGCCGAGCATTAGCGCCGCACGGTTTTCATCGGGTTCCGTGGTGGTGTTCAGCCAGTAACTGTAGGTGGGACCCTTGATGTCCGGTGGCCGCAACAGCGACAAGCCTTCCTGGCGTGGGCGGTTGGAGCAGATCCGCGTCGCGTCCATATAGGCGGCTTCATACACAAAGCGGTAATTGAAACTGACCTGCTGCAGGGTCGCGATCATCTCATCGTTGCAGGTTCTCAGTGGCTGCGCTTCAAGGTCATCGAGGCTTTCGCGCAGTTGCCCGAAAAGTTGCTCCAGGCGGGCGAGGAAGCGTTCGCCCTGGGCATTCATTTCCCGGCTTTCGTTTTGCTCGACCTGTTGGATGGCAACGAAGTAACTGCCGGCCATCAGTAGCGAGGCGCTCAAGGCAGCCGCCAGCATCGCCAAAAACCAGGGGCGATAGAACCAGCTACGGAACGCATCTTGAGCAGCAGTCATTGTGGAATATCCGAAGAATTACCAATGAGTTATAGCTGCTGGTTGAGAAAGTGCGTTGACCGTCGGGCGGGCGTCATTATTTTGTCTGATTTAGCACCTGCAGCAGCGCTGCCGTTTGCGCATCCGGCGTGCCATCAAAGCGCGATGGACGGAAATGCATCTGAAAAGCTGCGATCACATGGCGCGTTGCGACGTCCAGTTCACCGGTTTGCGGTGTTTCATAACCGACGCGGGCCAGCTCTGCCTGAAACCAGCTGATGCTCGGCAGTTGTGCTTCAAACTGCATTTGTTGCCGCGCAACAGCCTGTTCGTTCGGCCAGATGCCGATGCCTTCGCCAGCCAGACGTTTCCAGGGAAACAGCGGGCCTGGATCAAGTTTGCGCAGGGGTGCGATGTCGCTGTGGCCGATGATGCTGCGCGGGTGGATGGCGTAACGCTTGCTGATGTCTTTGAGCAGGACAATCAGCGACTGGACTTGCGCCTCGCTGTACGGGTACCAGAGACGCCCGGTCGGGGTGTCCTTGAAGCCCGGATTGACGATTTCAATGCCGATGGAGCTGGAATTCAGCCATGTCCGGCCTTGCCATTGGCTTTCTCCGGCATGCCACGCCCGCAGGTTTTCATCCATCAGCTTATAGATGGTCGCGTTCTTGTCGTCGCCAATGAGGTAGTGGCTGCTGACTTCGCCATGGGTCAACAATTGCAGCGACCGCTCCAGCGATGCATTGGTGTAATGAACCACCACGAACTGGATGCGGCTGTCGTGATTGGCCGAGGGGTGGCTGGTGTCGAAGCGGGGGCCGCTGGAGCAGGCGGCCAACAGAATTAGCGACACGATAAGGGCAAAATATTTCATGGCGGAAGGCAGTACACGCAAGACAGTAATGCAACAGTGTAACGTACTGCCTTGCACGCAGAGGGTAATCACCCGGTTTTAAACAAAATGGAACAATACCCTCAGCCCAACTCCACGCGATTACGTCCGGCATTTTTAGCGCGATATAGCGCCTGATCAGCTCTTTTGAGTACCAGATCGCTGTGTTCGCCGGGTTTGAACGCCGTCAGCCCCATAGAAATGGTGATCGTCACCCGCTCACCCTTGAAGTGGAAAGGACAGGCCTCAATAGAGGCGCGAAGGTGTTCCAAGAGTTTCATGCCGGCGGCTGGCACCGTAGAAGGCAGCAACACCACAAACTCTTCACCGCCGAACCGGGCAATGAAGTCCGTGCCGCGCAGGCGCTTGCGCAGCACGCTGGCGATGATTTTCAGGACTTTGTCGCCCGCCAGATGACCATAGTTATCGTTGATACGCTTGAAGTGATCGAGGTCGAGCATGGCCAGCATCAATGTGTTGCCGTGTTGTTGCCACTCGCTGACTTCGTGGTCCAGGCGCTCGCTCCAGGCCGCTCGGTTGGGCAAGCCGGTCAGCGGATCGATCAAGGCTTTTTGGCGTTGCTCTTCGAGGTGTTCGCGAAAGCCCAAGGCCTCTTGCTCCATGTGGGCAACTCTTTCGGCCAGGCTATGCAGGCGGGCCGCCACCTCTTGCTCGCGCTCGTCGCGCTGTATGCGGTGCTGATCCATGGTCCCGAGCAGGCCTTCGAGATGGTCTTCCAGGACGTGCTTGAGACCGTCGAGGTCTGCCGCTTCGTGCATGCTGCTTTGCAACCCGTCGACCTGCTCTCGGATCTGCGTGTCCATGGCCTGGGCGGCAGAACGGTTGTCGGCATGACCGGCGCTGGCTGCTTGCAGGTTGCTCTGGAACGATTCGAGACGTTCGTTGAGCCGCTGCAGATAAGTTTCGAATTCGTGCTGACCGCTGTCGGAGATTGCCAGCATCAAGGTGGCCAGATCATCAAGAATCGGTAGCAACTCGTACCAGTTCAAACCATTTTTCAGGCGATCGCGCATCGATTCGGCTTGCGGACGGTGGCGCTCGGGTAGCGTCAGATCGTCGAGCAGGCCCAGCAATGTTTCTTCGATGTGCTTGGCGACCGAGCTGTAGGAGGGCTCAGGCGAGTCTGGCAGCGCGTAGAGAATATCGTGCTCGGGCTCATCCGGGTCGATGGCTGCCAGGGCTTGGGCCATGGCTGAAGGCAGTGGCAGGCTGTCGAGAAATACTGCTGGAGTCAGTTCGTCGGGGTTGATTGCCAGTTCAGTCTGAGCGACTGGCGCCACGGTTGCAGGTGTCGCTACCTCAGGGTTCTCCGTGTCGGCTTGAACTTGCTCCTCGAAGGGGAGGGCCGGTTCTGGATGCGGTTCAACGATGGGCGAAACGATAGCCGCAACGGCGGGCGGCGCCGGTGTGTTCACTGGGGGCTGGATCGCCGGCGGCTCGATGGCTGCAACAGTGACTTCCGGCACTTCGACAGGCGGTTCAGTGTTGGCAGGCACAGGATCTACCGCTACCGGCGGTGTCACAGCTACCGGCACCGACATGGCCTCGATAGATGGCGCGATGGAAGCTTGCTCTGCGGAGGCGGCCGCTTCATCGACGTCACGGTGACCAAACAACCGTTGCAACAGGCCCGGGCGGTCAGGTTCAGCCGGGGTTTCGAGCTGGCTCAAGGCTTTACCTTGCAGGCCGCTCAGTTCGCTGAGCAGCAATGGGATCTCGCGTGCCTGGCTGACGCGGCTATCCAGTTGCTTGGCGAAGTTCTTGAGTGGGCGCCGGACTTCCCGGGGCAGCGGCAGTGTTTGCAACTGGGTCACCAGTGCGTTCAGTGCGGCGCTGGTCTGGTTGACTCGGGTTTCGCGACGCTGCTCGGAGTCGAGCACCGCCTTTTCCAGGCGTGGAAGCAGATTGGCCAGGCCGGCATCCATGTCGTCGGTGCGCACCACTTCGCGCATTTCCTTCATGCATTGGTCAACGGCCCGGTCAGTACCTTCCGCCGCCAGGGTGCTGCGTACCAGCCCCCGACGCAGCAAGTCGAGCCGGGCGTCCCAACGACGTTCGAGCTTTTCCTGTTGTTCGATGCTTTTGAGGTACTTCTCTTTCCAGCGCTCTGTTTCGTCGCTCATTCAGGGGTTCCGCGAAGGGCAGGACTCAACGCGGGCAATGCATCGGCCGTGAGCGAACCCGGCAGACGAATCTCTACCGCGACCGGCAGGTGATCGGAAATGGGCTGCGCCAGCACCTCGACCTTTTCAAGGGTCAGGGTCGGGCTCAGCAGAATGTGGTCCAGGCAGCGTTGCGGGCGCCAGCTGGGGAACGTCGCTTCCAGTTGCGGTGCCAGCAGGCCGAGGTCACGCAACGGGGAATTTTGCAGTAGGTCACTGGCATGGGTGTTCATGTCGCCCATCAGCACCTGGTGTTTGTAACCACCAATGACTTCGCGGATATAAGCCAGTTGCAGGCTACGGGCGCGGGCGCCTAGCGCCAGGTGCATCATGACGACCACCAATGCTTCCGGACCTTCGCCGAAGCGCACCAGAATTGCCCCGCGACCCTTTGGCCCCGGCAGCGGATGATCTTCAATCGCCCATGGGCGCAGTCGACTGAGCACGCCATTGCTGTGCTGACCGAGGCGACCGAGGTTGCGATTGAGTTGTTGATACCAATACGGGAAGGCGCCGAGTTGCGCCAGGTGTTCGACCTGATTGACGTAGCCTGAACGCAGGCTGCCGCCATCGGCTTCCTGCAGGGCGACCAGATCGAAGTCGCCAAGAAGATTGCCGATTTTCTGCAGATTGTCGGCACGCCCGGTGTGCGGCAACAAATGTTGCCAGCCCCGGGTCAGGTAATGCCGATACCGCTCGGTACTGATGCCAACCTGGATATTGAAACTGAGCAAGCGCAAACGACTGTCTGCGGGCAGGCCCGTTGATTCCAGGTGATGCTCGTTGACCCGCGGATCATGCAGGCCAACGACGCGTTCAGTTCCCCAGCGACGCATGGTGAGTACCGCGCTTAGTTGGCAGCAGCCTTGTTAGCCGCTCGCTCTTTGTCGATCAGTTTGTCGGCCAGTTGCAAGGCTTGTTCAGCGCCGCCGGCGGAACCCACGTCGAAGCGATACTTGCCATTGACGATCATGGTTGGAACGCCGGAAATCTCATATTTCTTGGCCAATTCACGGGCCTTGACGATCTGACCTTTGATGGCGAAGGAATCGAAGGTAGCCAGGAATTTTTCCTTGTCTACGCCCTGAGTGGCCAGGAAATCCGCCATGTCATTCTTGTCAGTCAGTTTCTTGTGTTCTTTCTGGATTGCGTTAAACACGGCGGCGTGCACGTTGTGCTCGACGCCCATGGCTTCCAGGGTCAGGAACATCTGGCCGTGGGCATCCCATGGGCCGCCGAACATGGCTGGAATACGGACGAAGTTCACGTCGGATGGCAGTTTCTCGACCCATGGATTGATCACCGGTTCGAACGCGTAGCAGTGCGGGCAGCCATACCAGAACAACTCAACCACTTCGATTTTGCCAGGCTCCGCGACCGGAACCGGGTTGGTCAGTTCGACATAAGGGGCGGCGGGTGCTTCGGCGGCCTGGGCAGTCATGCCGAACAGGCTGGCAGCGACAAGTGCGGCGCTGATGATCAGATTACGCATGCTTTACTCCTGGACAAATTTTATCGCCTCGCGCGACCTGTTTTCAGACAGGTCCTGGCGGGCTTGAGTTCTGTAGTGTAACGGCAGCGGCCACAAAAAAGGGCGGCCAAAGCCACCCTTTTTATACTTGCCGTGACGGATTAATCGAGCGTTAACGCTGCAGGCGATATACACCTCGCGCAACGCCCGAATCGTCGGTCTTAGTGCAGGCCCTGAATGTAGCTGGACACCGCTGCGATGTCTTCATCGCTCAGTCGTTTGGCGATGGTCTGCATGGTTTTGGTGTCGCCGTCGTTGGTACGGCCGCCATCTTCCTTGCGGAAGTCGGTCAGTTGCTTGGCAACATATTGAGCGTGCTGGCCACCCAGATGAGGGAAGCCGGCTGCCGCGTTGCCTGCACCGTTTGGCGAGTGGCAACCGGTGCAAGCTGGCAGGCCTTTAGCCAGGTCACCGCCGCGGAACAGATTTTCACCGCGCTTGACGAGTTTCTCATCGGCGGCGCCAACACTGCCTTTCTGGCTGGAGAAGTAGGCGGCGATGTCCGCCAGGTCCTGATCGCTCAGGTTGGTCAGCAAGCCTGTCATTTCCAGAACGGTGCGCTTGCCCGACTTGATGTCGTGCAACTGCTTGGTCAGGTAGCGTTCACCCTGGCCCGCCAGTTTTGGAAAGTTAGGTGCCATGCTGTTGCCATCCGGGCCATGACAGGCACCACATACGGCGGCTTTTGCCTGGCCTGCGGCGGCGTCACCAGGTTTTACTGGCTCACCTGCAGCATGGGCAATGCCGGAGATTCCCACGGTCAACAGCAGACTCACGATCAATTTGTTCATCAGCTAATCCAACTACGGCTAAGGGTTAAAGAGTTATGGACCGGGATCACTCGCTCATCCAGTGGATGATGGCCTGGTAATCCTCGGCACTGCAGTCCATGCACAAACCACGCGGCGGCATCGCCTTGAAACCCTGGGTTACGTGTTGCACCAGCGTCTCCATACCTTTCGCCAACCTCGGCGTCCAAGCTTCCTGATCGCCTCTTTTGGGCGCCATGGGTAGTTGGCCGGAATGACAGGCTCCACAAACACGGTTGTACACAGCTTCCGGATCCTGTGTAGCCTGAGCGCTGTAAAGCGGCATCAAGACACCGGCAGCTAGCAGCCATTTCGTCATAAAACGACCTTTTCAGGGTTGAGAGCGTGCTGCGTTCTAGTGCGCAATCAAGGTCTGTCGCTCTCGTGAACTTCATCCTACGCTGGGACAAAGCGCACACAAAATCTGCGGCATTATATACTGGCGTCACTGAAACGGAAGCGACACTGCTTGCCGCGCCCATTCCCGGCGCCACCCACATCGGAAATCCCATGCAACTCAAGAATCCCATCCTCGGTCTGTGCCAACAGTCCACCTTCATGCTCAGCGCCGCCAAAGTCGACCAATGTCCGGATGACGAAGGTTTTGAAGTCGCCTTCGCCGGGCGTTCCAACGCCGGCAAGTCCAGTGCGCTTAACACCCTGACTCACGCCAGCCTGGCGCGCACCTCGAAAACTCCGGGTCGCACGCAGTTGTTGAATTTCTTCAAGCTAGACGATGAACGCCGTCTGGTCGACCTGCCGGGCTACGGTTATGCAAAAGTGCCTATCCCGCTCAAGATGCACTGGCAGCGTCACCTTGAGGCTTACCTGGGTGGGCGCGAGAGTTTGAAGGGTCTGATTCTGATGATGGACATCCGTCATCCAATGACAGACTTCGACTTGCTGATGCTCGATTGGGCTGTGGCTGCGGGCATGCCGATGCACATTCTGTTGACCAAGGCGGACAAGCTGACTTATGGCGCAGCCAAAAACACTTTGCTCAAAGTCCAGTCGGAAATCCGCAAGGGATGGGGCGGCAGCGTGACGATTCAACTTTTTTCGGCGCCAAAACGTCTGGGCCTGGAAGACGCCTACACTGTATTGGCAGGCTGGATGGAGCTGGCAGACAAGGGTGCCGAGGCTGCAGAGTAAAAGCGACAGGCAAAAAAAACCCCGGACTTCTATGGGGAGGGGGAAGTTCCGGGGTTCAAGTTCTAGACCGCTAGGGCGGGGTCCAGATATCTGCCAACACTTAACACAACATTAGGAGCATGAACGGCTTCACCAGCCATTCAGTAAATCTGAGTGGCAGTTCACCGATTTAGTTCAGATTTTTTTTAACCGCCTTTGGAATAGCCCCAAGTACGATCCGGACTAAGCGCTCTTTCCCACCGCTGATACCTATAGGAGCGAGCTTGCTCGCGAAGGATCTGAGGGCGCCGCGTTCATCCAGGCAGCCCTCGTCATCGTTACCCTCCATCGCGCGAGCAAGCTCGCTCCTACAGGGGCTCAGTGAGCCTCATCCCAGTTGTTGCCGACACCTACTTCGACCAACAGCGGAACATCCAGTTTCGCCGCGCCGCTCATGTGCGCGCGAATTTCAGCGCTGACCTGGTCGACCAGATCTTCACGCACCTCGAGCACCAATTCATCGTGCACCTGCAGGATGACTTTGGCGTCGAGGCCTGAGGCGCTCAGCCACTCATCCACCGCGACCATGGCTTTTTTGATGATGTCGGCGGCGGTGCCTTGCATCGGCGCGTTGATAGCCGTGCGTTCGGCGGCGGCGCGTTCTTGCGGCTTGTTGGAGTTGATCTCCGGCAAGTACAACCGGCGTCCGAAGAACGTCTCCACATATCCCTGGTCCGCGGCCTGGGCACGGGTTCGGTCCATGTATTCGCGAACGCCAGGGTAACGGGCGAAGTACGTGTCGATGTAGGCCTTGGCGGTCTTGGTGTCGACGCCGATGTCTTTGCCGAGCTTCTGCGCGCCCATGCCGTAGATGAGACCGAAGTTGATCGCCTTGGCGCCGCGACGCTGGTCGGAGGTCACGTCCGTCAATTCGACCTTGAACACCTCGGCGGCAGTCGCGGTGTGCACGTCCAGGTTATGGCGGAAGGCGTTCATCAAGCCTTCGTCCTTGGACAAGTGCGCCATGATCCGCAACTCAATCTGCGAATAGTCCGCCGCCAGCAACTTGTAACCGGCTGGAGCCACGAAGGCCTGGCGGATACGACGCCCTTCAGCGGTGCGCACCGGGATGTTCTGCAGGTTTGGATCACTTGAGGACAGGCGCCCGGTAGAGGCTACCGCCTGGTGGTACGAAGTGTGGATGCGCCCGGTGCGCGGGTTGATCTGCTCGGGCAGGCGATCGGTGTAGGTGCTTTTCAGCTTGCTCATGGAACGGTATTCCATCAGCACTTTCGGCAACCGATAGTCGTCCTCGGCCAGTTTCGCCAGCACTTCTTCAGCGGTGGACGGCTGGCCCTTGGCGGTTTTTTTTAGCACCGGCAGGCCAAGTTTTTCGTAGAGAATCACACCGAGTTGCTTCGGTGAGCCGAGGTTGAACTCCTCGCCGGCGATCTCGAAGGCTTCACGCTCCAGCGCGACCATCTTTTCGCCCAGTTCGATGCTCTGCACGCCGAGCAGCGCAGCATCGACCAACGCGCCTTGGCGTTCAATGCGCGCCAGCACCGGCACCAACGGGATTTCGATATCGGTCAGCACACTGGCCAGGCTTGGGATAGCGCTGAGTTTCTCGAATAGCGCCTGGTGCAGACGTAACGTGATGTCCGCGTCTTCGGCGGCATACGGGCCAGCCTGTTCGAGGGCAATCTGATCGAAGGTCAGCTGTTTCGCGCCTTTGCCGGCAATGTCCTGGAAACTCACGGTGGTGTGATCCAGGTACTTCAGCGCCAGGCTGTCCATGTCATGACGGGTGGCTGTGGAATTGAGTACGTAGGACTCAAGCATGGTGTCGAAGGCAATGCCGCGCACGGTGATGCCGTTTGCCTGATCACCACCGATGGCGCAGTTGGCCAGGATGTTCATGTCGAACTTGGCGTGCTGGCCGACTTTAAGTTTGGTCGGGTCTTCCAGAATCGGTTTGAGCGCGCGCAGGACGGTGTCGCGATCCAGCTGTTCTGGCACGCCGATGTAGGAATGGGTCAGCGGGATGTAGGCCGCTTCGTTGGCTTGCACTGCGAACGACAGGCCCACCAGTTGCGCCTGTTGCGCGTCGATGCCGGTGGTTTCGGTGTCGAAGGCGAACAGTTCGGCGTTTTTCAGTTTTTCCAGCCAGGCATCGAACCGTGCTTGGTCGAGGATGGTTTCGTACCGGGCTTCAGATGTCTCCACTGGCGCTTCAGCTTCGGCGGCGCTAAACAGATCGATACCCGGCTGAGGCTCGGCGGCAGCCGTGCTGCTCAGCTCAAGGCGTTTGGCGTCCCGTTGCAGATCGTTCAGCCAGCTCTTGAATTCCAGCAGGTTGTAAAGCTCGAACAGTTTGTCCGGATCTTCCGCACCCATTTGCAGATCATCGAGGCCGATGTCGAGAGGTACGTCAATCTTGATGGTCGCCAATTGGTAAGAGAGGAATGCCATCTCCTTGTGCTCTTCGAGCTTGGCCGGCAGGGTCTTGGCACCGCGAATCGGCAGGGTCGGCACGATATCGAGCTGGGCATAGAGTTCGGTCAGGCCGCCATTCACACCGACCAGCAGGCCGGAGGCCGTCTTCGGACCAATGCCTGGAACGCCTGGAATGTTGTCGGAAGAATCGCCCATGAGCGCCAGATAATCGATGATCTGCTCGGGAGCGACGCCGAATTTCTCCTTCACGCCCTCCACGTCCATGCTGCTACCGGTCATGGTATTGACCAAGGTAATGTGGCCGTCGACCAGTTGCGCCATGTCCTTGTCGCCGGTGGAGATGATCACCGGACGATCGGCGGCCGCGCTGCTGCGGGCCAGGGTGCCGATCACGTCATCGGCCTCGACGCCTTCGACGCACAACAGCGGGAAGCCTAGGGCGATCACGCTCTGGTGCAGCGGTTCGATCTGCACGCGCATGTCGTCAGGCATGCTCGGACGGTTGGCTTTGTATTCGGCGTACATGTCATCGCGAAATGTCCCACCCTTGGCGTCGAACACCACGGCGAACGGACTGTCCGGATACTGCTTGCGCAGACTCTTGAGCATGTTCAACACGCCCTTGACCGCACCGGTCGGCAGGCCTTTGGACGTGGTCAGCGGTGGCAGCGCGTGAAAGGCGCGGTACAGGTAAGAAGAACCGTCCACCAGGACGAGGGGAGCTTGGCTCATGAGCAGGATCAACCTTTTCGGCGGGTCCGGCGCTAGAATAGCGGGACCGTTGACGACAAAGGGACAAGGTTATCATGCGCACACTAAATCGCCTGTTGCTGGCTGGGTTGTTTGCAATCACTCCATTAGCGGCCATGGCGGCGGATAATGCTCCGTCGGCAGATCCGGATGTAACCATCCGCACGGAAGGCGATAAAACGATTCAGGAATATCGGCAAAATGGTTTCCTGTACGCGATCAAGGTTACGCCCAAGGTCGGACCTCCCTATTTTCTGGTGCGCGCGGACGGGACAGATGCAAACTTCATCCGCTCGGATCAGCCGGATATGCTGATTCCGTCGTGGAAAATTTTTGAGTGGAAATAGTTTCTTAATTTCAATCGGCGCTGGCTCTAGAGCAGCGCCCGTACTGGCAGTTTAAACATGTCTGTGTTCACCCCCCTGGCTCGGCCCGAGCTGGAAGCTTTTCTCGCCCCTTATGGCCTCGGCCGCCTGCTTGATTTCCAGGGGATTGCCGCCGGTAGCGAAAACACCAATTTCTTTATCAGCCTGGAGCAGGGTGAATTTGTCCTGACCCTGGTCGAGCGTGGTCCGGTGCAGGAGATGCCGTTCTTCATCGAGCTGCTCGATGTGCTGCACGAAGCCGACCTGCCGGTGCCATACGCCCTGCGTACCACCGACGGTGTTGCCTTGCGTGAACTGGCCGGCAAGCCTGCGTTGTTGCAACCAAGGTTGCCCGGCAAGCACATCAAGGAAACCAACGCGCAGCATTGCGCTCAGGTAGGCGAACTGCTCGGGCATCTGCATTTGGCGACCCAGGCCAAAATGATCAAGCGTAAAACCGATCGCGGCCTGGACTGGATGCTGGAGGAGGGCTCGCAGTTTCTGTCGCACCTCAATGCCGAGCAGAAAGAGTTGCTGCAACGTGCGCTGGAAGAAATCACCCAGCAGAAAGAGAAGATCCTGGCACTGCCAAGGGCCAACATTCACGCCGATCTGTTCCGCGACAACGCGATGTTCGAAGGCACGCACCTGACCGGGTTGATCGACTTCTACAACGCCTGTTCCGGTCCGATGCTTTACGACGTGGCGATTGCCTTGAATGACTGGTGCTCGGACGAACAAGGTTTGATCGACGGGCCGCGAGCGCGAGCGCTGCTCGGGGCTTATGCAGCGCTGCGACCGTTTACGGCGGCCGAAGCAGAGCTTTGGCCGACTATGTTGCGGGTGGCCTGCGTGCGGTTCTGGTTGTCGCGCTTGATCGCGGCGGAGTCATTTGCCGGGCAGGACGTGTTGATTCACGATCCAATGGAGTTCCAGCTGCGCTTGGCGCAGCGGCAGAAGATCAATACGCCGTTGCCGTTTGCTCTTTAAAGTCAAAAGATCGCAGCCTTCGGCAGCTCCTACAGGGATTGATGGAGGAGTTGCCGCAGGCTGCGATCTTTTATGGGGTTACAACGACTCCAGGCACCCCGCCAAATCATTCCCCAACTTCTCCAGCACCTGCTCATATCCCTGAGCGGTGGCGGGCGTGTATCCGCCCAGCGCGTCCAGCTCCGCCAGTTTCACCGGTAAGCCAGCCACCAGGGTTTCCGCCAGGCGCGGACGCAGGGGTGGTTCGCTGAATACGCAGGTTTTGCCGACTTCCTGCAACCGCGCGCGCATTGCCGCGACGTGCTGGGCGCCGGGCTGCACCTCGGCGGCGACACTGAACACGCCGGTGTGCTTGAGCCCGTAGGCGTCTTCGAAGTAGTCAAAGGCCTCGTGGAACACGAAGTAGGATTTGCCTTCGACACCGGCCAGGCGTTTCTTCAAACGCAGATCCAGTGCATCCAGACGCTCATCGAATGCCTTGAGGTTGCTTTGATAACGCGCGGCATTCGCCGGGTCAGCCGCGCTCAGGTCGGCAGCCATTTTTGTGGCAATGACGCGGGCGTTGACGGGGGACAGCCACAAATGCGCGTCGAGGGTGCCTGGGCGGTGATCGTGGTCATGCTCGTCGGCATCTTCGGCGTGAGACTGGCTATCTTCGGCGAAACGGCGCAGCTTCATGCCCGGCAAATCCTGCACAGCAACGCTGGGCAGCGTGCGACCGTTCAGCACGCGGGGCAGGAACCCTTCCATATCCGGGCCGATCCAGTACAGCAGATCCACAGATTGCACCTTCCGTACGTCGGAGGGGCGCAAGGCATAGTTATGCGGCGACGCACCGGGCGGCAGCAGCACTTCCGGAATGGCCACGCCGTCCTGCACCGCCGTTGCGATCAACTGCAGCGGCTTGATGCTAGTGAGGACCTTAACCTCGGCCTGCGCTGAACCGATCAGCAGAAAACTTGCGATAAATGCGACAAAGATAGAAAAAAGTCGGGACACGATGACCACTCGAAGAGGCGAGAACGGGTAACATAATAACGTCTCTCACAAAACTCGTCGCCGCTCATGCCTAAAACACCGATTGCCAGCCGTCCCCACGACCACTCGCATTGCGTTCATAGCGCTTTGTCTGAGGCCGATGCCCTGTGCGCGCGTCAGGGCCTGCGCCTGACCGCGTTGCGTCGGCGGGTGCTGGAACTGGTTTGGCAAAGCCACAAGCCATTGGGCGCCTACGACATTCTCGCGGTGCTCAGCGAGCAGGACGGTCGCCGCGCCGCGCCGCCGACTGTTTACCGTGCGCTGGATTTCCTGCTGGAAAACGGCCTGGTTCACCGGATCTCGTCGCTCAACGCCTTCATCGGCTGTAATCACCCGGAGCACGCGCATCAGGGGCAATTCCTGATCTGCCGCGATTGCCACGCCGCCATTGAGCTCGAACAGAAATCCATCAGCGACGCGATCGTCACCAGCGCCAGGGACGTCGGGTTTGTCGTCGAAGGCCAGACCGTCGAAGTGGTCGGTCTCTGCTCGGGTTGCCAGGGGGCTTGATGAGCAACGCGCTGATCCGCCTCGAGCAAGTTGCCGTCACGTTTGCCGGGCAACGTGTGCTGGACAACATCGAACTGAGCGTCGAGCCGGGGCAGATTGTCACCCTGATCGGCCCTAACGGCGCGGGCAAGACCACATTGGTGCGCGCCGTGCTCGGTCTGCTGAAGCCGGATAGCGGCAGCGTCTGGCGCAAGCCGAAATTGCGTGTCGGTTATATGCCGCAAAAACTTCACGTCGATCCGACGCTGCCGCTTTCAGTGTTGCGCTTCTTGCGCCTGGTGCCGGGTGTGGACCGGGCGATGGCGCTGGCGGCGCTCAAGGAAGTCGGCGCCGAACAGGTAATCGACAGCCCGGTGCAAAGTGTTTCCGGCGGTGAAATGCAGCGAGTCCTGCTGGCCCGCGCCTTGTTGCGCGAGCCGGAACTGCTGGTGCTCGACGAACCGGTACAAGGCGTCGACGTAGCCGGTCAGGCCGAACTCTACAGCCTGATCACTCGACTGCGCGACCGTCACGGTTGCGGGGTGTTGATGGTTTCCCATGATCTGCATCTGGTGATGAGCACCACCGATCAAGTGGTTTGCCTCAATCGCCACGTCTGCTGTTCCGGGCACCCTGAACAGGTGAGCGGCGATCCCGCATTCGTCGAGCTGTTCGGAAAAAACGCACAAAGCCTGGCGATTTATCACCACCATCACGACCACGCCCACGATTTGCACGGCTCGGTGGTCAAGGCGCCCGGCTCGGGCCACACCCACGTTCACGGAGATAGCTGCAAGCATGGCTGATTTTCTGCTCTACGCCCTGCTTGCAGGTTTGGCGCTGGCGGTGGTTGCGGGCCCGTTGGGGTCTTTCGTGGTCTGGCGCCGCATGGCCTATTTCGGCGACACCCTGTCCCACGCGGCGTTGCTGGGTGTGGCGTTGGGCTTCCTGCTGGATGTCAGCCCGACGGTCGCTGTCACCGTTGGCTGCTTGTTGCTGGCGGTATTGCTGGTGACGTTGCAACAGCGTCAGCCGCTGGCGTCTGACACCCTTTTGGGAATTCTCGCACCGAGCACCCTCTCTCTGGGCCTGGTGGTACTAAGCTTCATGCACGAAGTGCGGATCGACCTGATGGCCTATCTGTTTGGCGACCTGCTGGCGATCAGTCCGACCGATCTGGCGTGGATCCTCGGCGGTAGCGCGGCGGTGCTGGTGTTGTTGGTCACCCTGTGGCGACCATTGCTGGCAATCACCGTGCACGAAGAGCTGGCCCGGGTCGAAGGGCTGCCCGTGGCCGGATTGCGCATGGCGCTGATGCTGTTGATCGCCGTGGTAATTGCCGTGGCGATGAAAATCGTTGGTGTGTTGCTGATTACTTCGTTGCTGATCATCCCGGCGGCTGCGGCACAACGTCACGCCCGTTCGCCGGAACAGATGGCACTGGGCGCGAGCCTGCTGGGCATACTCGCCGTGTGTGGCGGGCTGGCGCTGTCCTGGTTCAAGGACACTCCCGCCGGCCCGTCGATTGTGGTGACAGCCGCTGCTATGTTTCTGCTGAGTTTTGTTCTGCCCCGTCGAGGGGTGTAGACTTGCTCGTTTTTTGCGCAAATAGAGAGTCGCAGGAATGAAGTTGTTCGCCTCCCGTTATCTGCTCCTTGTCGCATTTTCTTTGCTGCTGGGCGCTTGCCAAAGCACGCCACCGGCGGCCACCGAGTCTCCCGATGCGCGGGCTACGGCCATTGCACAGCTGGAGCAAAGCCTCGCCAGTAGCGAACTGGCTACAGCCGAGGATCAACTGGCGGCTTTGCAGGCCGAAACGCCTAACGACCCGGCGTTGGTGCAGTACCAACGACAACTGGCCGAAGCCTATCTTCAGCGCAGCCAGATCGTCCTGCAAAAAGGTGATGTAAACGCCGCCGCCACCGCGTTGAGTCGCGCCCGTGCGCTGATGCCCAAGGCTCCGGCGTTGACTGGTGGGGTCAATGGCGCCATTGCCCAAGCGCGCAAGGCAGAACTGGAAAAAGCCGAAGCGGCCCTCAAGGCTGCCGAAGCGAAGCCAAAAGCCAAGGTCATCGACCCGACGGCCGAAAGCACCACGGTCGCGCTGAATATCAGTGATATGGGCAAACTGCGTCGTCAACTGGACGCGATCGCCGCCGATACGGTGAATTACCAGTGCGACGTCAGCATCCAGGCTCCGCGTACTGATGACTACCCTTGGTTGGCTAATCTGCTGACCAAGCGGGTGAAAAAACTCGATCCGGAGTTCGATCTGAAGCTGGAGCGCCAGATTTTGCGCAGCGTTCCGGCGCAGATGGTTCTCAGCCCTCGCAAGCCCTAGAAAGATCGCAGCCTGCGGCAGGCTCCTACATGTGAACGTGTTCTCTGTAGGCGCTGCAGCAGGCTGCGATCTTTTGCTTTATCAGGCCGGAATTCCCTTGGCTTTCGCCTCCCGATCCCAAACCCGATGTTGTCCAATCGCGGCAAAAAACGCCTTGAACGATTTGGCATCCGCCCCGACGATCAACCCCGCATCAGCCTCCAGCTTCAACACATCCAATAACTGCTTCGCCTCGCCATGCAGTGCGATTGCTTTCAGGTGTTTGTAGGCTTCAAGCAGGTAGTGCAGCGCCACGCCATCAGCGCTCAAAGCCTTGATGGATGCCGCGCCACCGGGCACAAATACCGCATCAAACGCGACTGAAGGCAGGCCTTCCATCGAAGCATCAACCGGCAAAGTTTTGCCATCGGCGGTTGTCACCGGCGCGGATGTCGGCCCCAACAATTTGGCGTGCGCACCTTCAGCCTCCAGCGCTTTCTTCATCGCATCGATCGCCGCACCGTCGACACCGTTGGCGGCCAGAATCGCTACCTTTCGGGTTTTGATATCTGCCGGCAGCAAGTTCGCCTGACTTAGCGCCGGTGAGCGGTCCAGCGAAGTTTTTGGCACTTCGACCGTTCCTGCTTTCGGCGCCGGCAATCCCAGGTTCTGCGCAACTCGCTTGGCCAGTTCCAGATCAATGTTGGCCAGGATCTCGTTAACCTGACGCGCCCGAATAAACTCGCGTTCAACTTTGCCCAGTTCGAAGCTATAGGCGGCGATGATGTGTTCCTGCTCGTGCTTGCTCATGCTGTGGAAAAACAGCCGCGCCTGCGAGAAGTGGTCACTGAACGACTCGCTGCGCTGGCGGATCTTGTTGGCGTCGATGCGCTCCGGATAGCTCTCGAAGCCACCGTCCTGCGCAGCGGGCGGGGTTTCTTTCGGCCACCCGCCGTCGATAGAGTTCGGTTCATAGGAGGCGCGGCCCTTGTCGATAACGGTGCGGTGCAAGGCATCGCGCTGGCCACTGTGGAACGGGGAAATCGGGCGGTTGATCGGGATCTCGTGAAAATTCGGTCCACCGAGTCGGCTGATTTGCGTATCGGTGTAGGAAAACAACCGCCCTTGCAGTAACGGATCGTTGGAGAAATCGATACCCGGAACGACGTGGCCTGGACAGAAGGCGACTTGCTCGGTTTCGGCAAAGAAATTGTCCGGGTTGCGGTTGAGCACCATTTTGCCCAGTGGCGTGATGGGGACAATTTCTTCCGGAATCAGTTTGGTGGGGTCGAGGATGTCGAAATCGAAGTCATGTTCGTTTTCTTCTTCGATGACCTGTACGCCCAACTCCCATTCCGGGTAGTCACCCATCTCAATGGCATCCCAGAGATCACGACGGTGGTAGTCGGTGTCTTTGCCGGCTAGTTTCTGCGCTTCGTCCCACACCAGCGAACAGGTGCCGGCGGTGGGGCGCCAATGGAATTTGACGAAACGCGATTTCCCTTCGGCATTGATCAGCCGAAACGTATGTATCCCGAAACCCTGCATGCTGCGCAGGCTTTTCGGAATCGCCCGGTCAGACATGGCCCAGATCACCATGTGCGCCGATTCGGGTTGCAGCGAGACAAAGTCCCAGAAGGTGTCGTGGGCCGAACCACCGGTAGGCATTTCGTTGTGGGGTTCGGGTTTTACCGCGTGTACGAAATCAGGAAACTTGATCGCATCTTGAATGAAGAACACCGGCATATTGTTGCCCACCAGGTCGTAGTTACCTTCCTCGGTGAAGAATTTGACGGCGAAACCTCTGACATCTCGAACGGTATCGCCCGACCCACGAGGGCCTTGCACCGTGGAAAAGCGAACGAACACTGGCGTTTTCTGGCTTGGGTCCTGTAGGAACCCGGCCTTGGTCAATACGCTGTGGTTCTCGTAGCACTGAAAGTAACCATGGGCACCCGTACCGCGAGCATGCACGATGCGCTCGGGAATTCGCTCGTGGTCAAAATGCGTGATCTTTTCACGCATGATGAAATCTTCCAGTAGCGACGGCCCGCGGGCCCCGGCCTTCAAGGTGTTCTGGTTATCCGCCACTTTCACGCCTTGATTGGTGCGCAAGGCCTGGCCAGTGGCGTCAGAGCGAAATTTTTCCAGGCTGTCGAGCTTGGCGTTGGTGTTGCTGCGGTCCAGGGTATCGGTCCCGGCCAGTGCGCTCTTGTTGGCGGCAGGCTTCTTCGTACTCATCAGGCGTAACTCCTCGGGGGTATTTTCGAGTTGCCTAAGTAGTGACTGATGAGGTTTTTAGCCGTTCCTTTTATCTGACCTTTGATCGCGTTATTGCCAAATCACTGGATGAATGCGAAATAAATGCTAAGAACCTCTATACGGACAGGCTAAAATGCGCGCCCGGCTAACCGCTGATCCTTTTCTAACGCGCCCCACAAGGTTCGCTACGTGATCGAGTTTCAAAACGTCCATAAAACTTACCGCGTCGCCGGTAAGGATATCCCCGCCCTGCACCCGACCAGTCTGACGATTGAGAACGGCCAGGTGTTTGGCCTGATCGGCCATTCCGGTGCGGGAAAAAGTACCCTGCTGCGTCTGATCAATCGCCTGGAAAACTCCAGTGGCGGCAAGATCTTCGTCGATGGTGAAGAAGTCACCGCGCTCGACGCCAACGGCCTGCGCCGTTTTCGTCAACAGGTCGGGATGATCTTCCAGCACTTCAACCTGCTGGCGTCCAAGACCGTTGCCGACAACGTCGCGCTGCCGCTGACCCTTGCCGGTGAGCTGTCCCGCGCTGAAATCGACCAGCGTGTGGCCGAGTTGCTGGCGCGGGTCGGTTTGTCCGATCACGCCAACAAGTACCCGGCGCAATTGTCAGGTGGCCAGAAGCAGCGTGTCGGCATTGCCCGCGCCTTGGCGACCAAGCCGAAAATCCTGCTGTGCGATGAAGCCACCAGCGCCCTCGACCCGCAGACCACGGCATCGGTCCTGCAACTGCTGGCCGAAATCAATCGCGAGTTGAAGCTGACCATCGTGCTGATCACCCATGAAATGGACGTGATTCGCCGTGTGTGCGATCAGGTTGGCGTGATGGACGCCGGTGTGATCGTCGAGCAAGGCTCGGTGGCCGATGTGTTCCTGCATCCAAAGCACCCGACCACCAAGCGCTTCGTGCAAGAAGACGAGCAGGTCGACGAAGGCGAACAGCGTGACGACTTCGCCCACGTGCCGGGCCGCATCGTGCGTCTGACGTTCCAGGGCGAAGCGACCTACGCGCCGTTGCTGGGCACCGTCGCTCGCGAAACGGGTGTGGACTACAGCATCCTCGCCGGACGTATCGATCGCATCAAAGACATCCCTTACGGGCAACTGACCCTGGCCGTGACCGGCGGTGACATGGAAGCGGCGTTTGCCCGCTTCACCGCAGCCGACGTCCACATGGAGGTGCTGCGTTAATGGAAGCCCTGACAAGTTTCTTCGCCAACATCGACTGGTTCGAAATCTGGCTGGCCACCGGCGATACCATGCTGATGCTCGGCGGTTCGCTGTTATTCACCGTGTTGCTGGGCCTGCCGTTGGGCGTGCTGTTGTTCCTGTGCAGCCCACGCCAGTTGCTCGAAGCCAAAGGCATCTATGCGATGTTGTCGCTGGTGGTGAACATCCTGCGTTCGCTGCCGTTCATCATTCTGCTGATCGTGATGATTCCGTTCACCGTGCTGATCACCGGCACCTCGCTGGGTGTCGCCGGTGCGATTCCGCCCTTGGTAGTGGGCGCCACGCCGTTCTTCGCACGTCTGGTTGAAACCGCGCTGCGGGAAGTGGATCGCGGCATCATCGAAGCGACCCAGTCCATGGGGGCGACGACCCGGCAGATCATCACCAACGCGTTGTTGCCGGAAGCCCGCCCGGGCATCTTCGCGGCGATTACGGTGACAGCTATTACACTGGTGTCCTACACGGCGATGGCCGGTGTGGTCGGCGCGGGTGGTCTGGGCGACCTGGCAATCCGTTTCGGTTACCAGCGTTTTCAGACGGATGTGATGGTGGTCACGGTGGTGTTGCTGCTGGTGCTGGTTCAGGTCCTGCAAACAGTCGGCGACAAACTGGTGGTTCATTTTTCTCGCAAGTAATCGTATTCAAGACATGAGCCGGCCATTCGCTGGCGGGCGCGCGATTCAAGCGCCTCACAAGGAGTTAGCTGAATGAAAAAACTACTCGTCGCGTTCGCTGCCGTTGCAGCCTTTTCCGCCCATGCTGCCGACACCCTGACTGTCGCGGCCACACCGGTTCCGCACGCGGAAATCCTCGAATTCGTTAAACCGACGCTAGCCAAAGAAGGCGTGGACCTGAAGGTCAAAGTCTTCACCGACTACATCCAGCCGAACGTGCAGGTAGCGGAAAAGCGTCTGGACGCGAACTTCTTCCAGCACCAGCCGTACCTCGATGAATTCAACAAGGCCAAGGGCACCAATCTGGTGGCTGTAGCCGGCGTCCACCTGGAACCCCTGGGCGCTTACTCCAGCAAATACAAAACCCTCGCTGAGTTGCCAGGCGGCGCCAACGTGGTGATTCCGAACGACGCCACCAACGGCGGCCGTGCCCTGTTGCTGCTGGCCAAGGCCGGCCTGATCAAGTTGAAGGATTCGAACAACATCCTTTCGACCGTCAAGGACATCACCGAGAACACCAAGGACCTGAAATTCCGCGAGCTGGAAGCCGCGACCATCCCGCGTGTACTGACCCAGGTCGACCTCGCCCTGATCAACACCAACTACGCACTGGAAGCCAAGCTTGATCCGGCCAAAGACGCGCTGGTGATCGAAGGCAGCGACTCGCCGTACGTGAACATCCTCGTTGCCCGTCCAGATGACAAAGACAGCGATGCGATGAAGAAACTGGTTGCTGCGCTGCACAGCCCGGAAGTGAAAGCCTTCATTCTTGAGAAGTACAAAGGCGCGGTAGTGCCAGCGTTCTGATCTGCGGATGCAATGAAAAAGGGGCGCATTCAAATGCGCCCCTTTTTTATGGTGCGCCAGGCATGGCGCGTTGCGCGTAAGCGCAACCAGTTTGGCTGTGGTGGCCACGCTGGTGACTTGGAGGTGAAAGTCCTCTACACACCCGGCAAGGGGAAGTGTTAGCCAGAGGCAAGGGTGTCGTGGGTGACTGCGAATCTGAAGGAAGCCCGAGGCAAAATGCTGGCCTGAATAAACAGTGGATGGAACGCGATCTCGCGGTGTTGTGGCATCCCTGCACCCAGATGAAAGACCACGAACAACTGCCATTGGTCCCGATCAAGCGCGGTGAAGGCGTCTGGCTCGAAGACTTTGAAGGCAAGCGCTACC
>NZ_JAHTMR010000012.1:0-246144 GCF_019200975.1 Pseudomonas sp. PD9R
GAACAACTTCAACCACTTGCGCTTCAGATCTCTCGTCAGCGGGAGGCGAATTCTACAGCGTTACTCGCTGCTGTCAACACCTCTTTTTCAACTTCCTTTTGGCTTCGATGACCTGAAGCAACTTGCTGCCGAAAACTGCGTAACTCTTTGTTTACCAAGGAGTTTTCCGTTTCGACTGCGCCGGAAGTGGGGCGAATTATAGGCCTCCAGAATCTGCCGTCAAGCACTGATTTGGTTTTTCTATCAGATGGGCAAAATCGCTGCTTATATATAGACGCGTCAGCGATGATTGCGCAGTATATTGCCCAACACCAAGAACAACACTCAAGATTCCTACTTCGGACGATGCCACTCAATGAATGATCAGCCTCGCAGTCTTGCCTCGACCCTGTTCTCGGTCGGCCTGCTAATAATCGCCATGGCATCGATCCAGTCCGGAGCTTCGCTGGCCAAAAGCATGTTCCCTATTATCGGGGCTCAGGGCACCACCACCCTGCGCTTGATCTTTGCCAGCGTGATCATGATTCTGCTGTTGCGCCCCTGGCGGGCGAAGCTCACCGCAAAATCCCTGCGCACGGTGATCGTCTACGGCATGGCGTTGGGTGGCATGAACTTCCTCTTCTATATGTCCTTGCGCACCGTTCCCCTTGGGATCGCGGTGGCATTGGAGTTTACGGGGCCACTTGCCGTTGCCATTTATGCCTCACGCCGGGCGATCGATTTTTTATGGATTGCATTGGCGGCCGTCGGACTGCTGCTATTGATACCGACGGGAGCAACAACAGCAGGCATTGATCTGTTGGGTGCCGGTTACGCGTTAGGCGCTGGCGTCTGCTGGGCGCTGTATATTCTGTTCGGACAAAAGGCCGGTGCTGACAATGGTGTGCAGACCGCCGCGCTCGGAGTGATGATTGCCGCACTGTTCGTAGCCCCCATCGGCATTGTTCATGCGGGCGCCGCGCTGCTGACGCCTTCACTGATCCCAATTGCCATTGGCGTCGCCATTCTGTCCACAGCACTTCCCTATACACTGGAGATGGTCGCCCTCACGCGGATGCCAGCCAGGACATTCGGCACATTAATGAGTATTGAACCCGCCATCGGAGCGCTTTCGGGATTGCTGTTTCTCCATGAATACCTCTCCTTGTCGCAGTGGATGGCGATCCTCTGCATCATTTTGGCATCCGTGGGCGCCACCATGACAATGGGCAGCGCCGCCAAGCCTGCCATTGCGGCGGATTGAAACGGGATCTGACGAGGCTCTGGTATTTACCGCGCATTTAGGCCATGTTTAGGCCGGCAACCCAGTCTCAAACATGGACATTTTCAGGAAAGGGATATCAGAACGCTTCATGCGAAAGCGAATACAGCCAAACCCGGGCGCAAGATCCGGGGACGCTACAAGGACAGCAATGAAACGAATTTTGATATTGATCGCCGTACTTGCAGTTACGGGGTGCGCGGCGACATCGAAAACGCAAACGAAACACGGCAAGAAAGGCCTGCACATCAACTGCTCGGGACTGTCTTCCTCGTGGGACAAGTGCTACGACAGCGCTGCCAACTCTTGCGCCCCCAAGGGTTATAAAGTCATTGCCAAATCAGGGGATGCGGTGGAAGAGCCAGGGGATTATCCATTTGGCCTGAACCCTGCCGGCTATACCAGTCGAAGCATGATCGTCATCTGCAAATAGGTTGATGCCGCCTTGTCAGGTCCTTGGACCTGCAATCTGGCGACCGATCTCATCGTAACTGGACTTCAGTACCGTACGCTGAAGCTCCGGAGTGGCGAGCATACGCGCCACTACCAATGCCCCGATGCATTGCGACAAAATCGCCCACGCCAGGCTGTCACTTTCCAATACCCGCGCCCAACTCTCCTGAAGCTGACAAATCCAGTGTTCCGCCTGCTGGCGGACCGTCACATCCGAACGGGCAATCTCCGCGCCCAATGCCGGTAATGCGCAACCGGTTTCCGGGTTTTCGACATGGGCGATACTCAGGTAATGCTTCAAGCAGCGCTCGAGCTTGTCACGATCCTGACCAACCCCCAACCGCTCCAGACTTTGGCGCAGTTCTCGTTCGACGATTGACGCAAACAGTTCGTCCTTCGATGAAAAGTGGCTGTAAAAGGCGCCACCACTCAAGCCGATCGCTTTCATCAAGCCGTCGACCCCCACCGTGGAAAAACCAGATTTTTTGGCCGACACCGCGCTGCTCTGCAGCAGTTTTTCTTTGGTTTCCAGCTTGTGATTGGCCGAGTAACGCATTGCCTTCCCTCAGTGTTGACGTTCACCGGATCGTAGCATAACGTTCGTTCAGTTAACGATCGTTTAGCAAAGGGATCTACCCATGAATAACAAGAAAGTCGTACTGGTTGTCGGTGCCGGGGATGCCACAGGTGGCGCCATTGCCAAACGCTTTGCCCAGGAAGGATTGGTAGCCTGTGTCACCCGCCGCAGTGCGGACAAGCTCCAGCCCCTGGTTGATGCCATCAAGGCCAATGGCGGCGAGGCCCACGGTTTTGCCTGCGATGCACGCAAGGAAGAAGATGTGGTTGCGTTGGTCGAGCAGATCGAAAGCGAGATCGGCCCCATTGAGGCATTCGTCTTCAACATCGGCGCGAACGTGCCCTGCAGCATTCTCGAAGAAACAGCCCGCAAGTATTTCAAGATTTGGGAAATGGCCTGTTTCTCAGGTTTTCTCAATGCCCGTGAAGTAGCCAAGCGTATGGCCAAGCGGCAACGCGGTACGATCCTCTTTACTGGCGCCACCGCCGGGATGCGCGGTGCCGCAGGCTTTGCGGCATTTGCCGGTGCCAAGCACGGCATTCGTGCGCTGGCGCAGAGCATGGCCCGTGAACTCGGACCGATGAATATCCACGTCGCCCATGTCGTCGTCGACGGCGCCATCGATACCGATTTCATCCGCGACAGCTTCCCCGAGAAGTACGCGACCAAAGACCAGGATGGCATTCTCAATCCAGAGCACATTGCCGAGAACTATTGGTACCTTCACAGTCAGCCTCGCGACGCCTGGACCTTCGAGCTGGATCTGCGCCCTTGGAGCGAACGCTGGTAAGCCCTCCCCCACAACAATAAGCAGAGAGCGCATCGACCATGAGCAAAACCGTGGAGTTCTATTTTGATCTGGGCAGCCCCGCCACCTACCTGGCGTACACTCAGTTGCCAAAGATCTGTGAGCGAACCGACAGCCAGTTGATCTACATTCCGATCCTGCTCGGAGGCGTCTTCAAAGCCACCGGCAACGCTTCCCCGGCGACCGTTCCGGCCAAGGGTCACTACATGTTTCAGGACCTCGACCGCTACGCCAAACGGTACGGCGTACCGCTGAAATTCAACCCACATTTTCCGATCAATACCCTGATGCTCATGCGCGCGGTCACCGGCATGCAGTTGCGCCATCCCGAACGCTTCGCCGCATTCATCGATTGCCTGTTCAAGGCGCTCTGGGTGGATGGCCGCAGCCTTGATGAACCGGTAACTGTTGCGGCAGTGCTGATCCAAAGCGGCTTCGATCCCAACCAAGTGCTGGCCCTGACCGCCGATGAGGAAGTCAAAGCCGCACTCAAGCACAATACCGAGCAAGCGGTTCAACGCGGCGTTTTCGGTGCCCCTAGCATGTTTGTCAATAATCAGCTGTTCTTCGGCCAGGACCGGCTGGACTTCGTCCTCGAAGCACTCAGTTAAATTTCGATGACCAACCGCCCCTGCGCCGCTCCCGACAAGAGCAGCTCATGGGCGGCTTCGGCGGTTTGCAGGGTAAACCTGCGGGGATCAACAATCGGTTTCAGCTTGCCCGCTTCGATCAACAATGCGGCCTGATGAAGAATTTCCCCATGATGCTCACGCCCCTTTCCTGTCAATAAAGGCAACAACGTGAACACACCGGAATAGGTGGCCCCGCGAAACGATAATGGCGCGAGGCTGTGTTCGCCCCAACCAAGGCAACTCACCACATGACCGTGATAAACCCGCGCAGCCTTGAACGATGCATCCAGGGTTTCACCACCCACTGTGTCATAGACAATGTCGAAGCCCTCCCCGCCTGTGTGCTCAGCCACATAGGCTTCTACCAAAGTCTGACGGTCAATAAAGGTCGCGCCCAGGCCTTCGATGATTGCCTGCTGCCGCGCCGACCCAGTGGCAAATACTTCGGCGCCGAATGCGCAGGCAATTTGCACCGCAACATGCCCCACGCCACCCGCTCCACCGTGAATCAGCACTTTCTGGCCCGCGTGCACCCGAGCCCGGTCGACCAAGCCTTCCCAAGCCGTAATCAATACCAACGGCAACCCCGCCGCTTCGCGCATGCTCAGGTTGGCCGGCTTGCGCGCCAACAGTTGCGCATCGACCACGGCGTACTCAGCCAGCGAACCCTGGGCACCGCCGATTCCCGTGGCCATGGCATAAACCTCATCACCCAGTGCCCATCCACTCACGCCTTCACCGAATGCCTTGACGACTCCCGCCATATCCATGCCCAACACCGCCGGAAGTGGTTGACGGGCATGAGCAGCCTGGCCCGAACGGATTTTTCCGTCCAATGGGTTTACCCCGCTGGCCGCGATGCGAACCAACACCTGCCCCGCTTCAGGCACTGGCCGCGCAATGGAGGCCAAGCGTAGCGGCGCATTGGCCGAGTCAACAATCAGAGCGCGCATTTGCAGTGAGTCAGTCATTTCGCATATTCCCGTCAGAAGAGGTTGTAGGACCAATCTTCCGCCCACCCACTCATGCCGATAAGACCTCAAATAGCTATAGTAACCATGCCAATTTGGAATCAATGAGAACCCCTGTGGACAAACTCAGCGCAATGGCGATTTTCGTGCGAGTAGTCGAACGCGGCAGTTTTTCCGCCGTCGCCCGAGAAATGCAGACCAGCCAACCGACCATCAGCAAAGTGCTACAAGCACTGGAAACCGAGCTAGGTGGAAAGCTGATCACCCGCAGCACTCGCAAGTTATCCCTGACCGATGAAGGCCAGCGTTACTACAGCGAATGCCGACACATCCTTGCCGCCGTGGACGCCGCCGAGCACAGCTTTCAGTCCGGCCGGGAAATCATCGCGGGACCGCTGAGAGTCGGTTCCTCGGTCAGTTTCGGGCGCTTGCAGATCGCCCCTCGACTGCCGGAATTCCTCAAGCGCCATCCAGAGGTTCAGATCGACCTGCAACTGAGCGATCAAAATCTGGATTTGGTCACTGAGGGCCTGGACGTGACATTCAGGATCGGCGAGTTGAACGACAGCGGCCTGATCGCCCGCCATGTCGGCACCACCCACCGGGTGACCGTTGCTACGCCGGATTACCTGGCGCTACACGGCCAGCCGCAAACACCCGAAGAACTGAGCGAGCACAACTGCCTGCTATTCAATCTGCTGAGCAGCCAGAACCTGTGGGCCTACCAACGAGATACTCAACGTCACGAAGTTCGCATCAAGGGCAATGCACAAAGCAACAGCTCCGAAGCGATCCGCGAGTTGGTGTTAGGGGGATTGGGGATTGCGTTGTCGCCAGTGTGGCTGTTCAGCGAGGATCTGAAAGCCGGGCGAGTGAAGGTGATTTTGCAGGAATACGAGGCGCAGTCGCTGCCGATGCATGCCTTGTCCCCGGCGAATCGTCGCCAATCCGCCAGGGTCAAAGCTTTTGTCGATTACATGAGCCAGGCGCTGGAATCAGCGCCTGAACTGCAACCGATCAAATAGCTGCCGTGCGAGTGTTCAACCACTCAAGCGCTGCACCTTCGAGCAACGGGCTCAAGCGCTCGCGCACTTCGGCGTGGTACGCGTTGAACCACTGTTTCTCCTCTTCAGTCAGCAACGACGACTCCAGGCAACGAGTATCGATCGGGCACAAGGTCAGCGTTTCGAACTTCAGGAATTCGCCAAACTCGCTATTGCCTGCTTCCCGGTTCATCGCCAGGTTTTCGATCCGCACACCCCAGCGACCCGGACGGTAAGTGCCCGGCTCGATAGAGGTGATCATGCCCGCTTGCATCGCGGTTTGCGGTGCTGGAGCGGCTTGATAGGCGATGACCTGCGGGCCTTCGTGAACGTTAAGGAAGTAACCCACGCCGTGACCGGTGCCATGACCGTAATCGACGCTTTCAGCCCAGATTGGCGCCCGGGCGATCGAGTCCAGCAGCGGCGACAGAATGCCTTTCGGGAACTGCGCCCGGGACAAGGCAATCACGCCTTTAAGCACCCGGGTGCAATCGCGTTTCTGCTCGGCAGTCGGCGTACCGACCGGCACCATGCGGGTAATGTCCGTGGTGCCGCCGAGGTACTGGCCGCCAGAATCGATAAGCAACAGACCGTCGCCTTCGATGACGGCGTGTTCTTCCTCGGTGGCATGGTAATGCGGCATCGCGCCGTTGGCGTTGAACGCGGCGATGGTGTTGAAGCTCAGAGACACGTAACCCGGACGACGCTCACGGGCGGCGGTCAGTTTTTCGTCGATGGTCAGTTCGGTGATGCGCTCGCTACCCAAAGCAGAATCCAACCAGGTGAAGAACTCACACAACGCCGCGCCGTCCTGCTCCATGGCCTGACGGATGTGCTCGGCATCGGCCAGGCTTTTTTGCGATTTGGCCAGGGTGGTCGGGTTCAAGCCCTCGATCAACTTGACGCCGCTGTTGAGGTTCTCAAGCAACCCCGCCGTTACACGCGCCGGATCGACCAACAGGCTCGCGCCATTCGGCACAGCGCGCAGGGCGTCAGACACTTCACTGTAATCGCGCAGCGTTACGCCGTCCTGTGCAAGGACAGCACGCAACTCGGCATCGACTTTGCTCAGCGCCACGAACAGGGTCGCCTGGTCTTTGCTGATCAAGGCGAAGGAAACAAACACCGGGTTGAACGAGACGTCGCCGCCGCGCAGGTTGAACAGCCAGGCAATGTCATCGAGGGTGGCAATGAAGTGCCAGTCGGCACCACGCGCCTGCAGCGTCTCGCGCAATTTGGCGATTTTTTCGCCGCGGCTGACGGTTGCCTGCGGTGGCAAGTGTTGGTAGATCGGCTCATTCGGCAGGCTCGGGCGATCGCCCCAGACATCGTTCAACAGATCGATGTCCGTGCGCAGGCGTGCACCGCGCTCTTCGAGCTTGCTGCCCAGCGTACGTGCGGAAGCCACGGCCATGACCGCGCCATCGACCGCGACAACGCCGCCTTCCGGGGTTTGTTCCGCCAGCCAGTCCAGCGGGCTCGGCTGGCCCGGTTGCAGCTTGACCAGTTCGATACCGCTGCCCTTGAGTTCCTTGGTCGCTTGTTCCCAATAACGGCTGTCGGCCCAGACACCGGCAAAATCCGGGGTCACGATCAGGGTGCCGACCGAACCATGGAAACCGGACAACCACTGGCGCCCTTGCCAGTAACCCGGCAGGTATTCGGACAGGTGCGGGTCGGCCGACGGCACCAACAGGGCATGAATGCCCTCGCGGCTCATCAGTTCACGGGTTTGCGCCAGGCGCTGGGGCACCGATCCATTGATCGAAGACTGCGTACTCATCATGACTCCTGCTAACCACTCATCATTATTGTGTAGTGCCGATCGGTGTCGGCGCTTTTAAGGCGCTACTGCCAGAATGCCGGAGCACTGGCGCAGGCCGCTTTAATCAGTTGTGCCGCTTGATCGATATCTTGCTCGGTGGTGAAACGCCCCAGGCTCAAGCGAATGGTGCGACTCGCCGAGCGAGCGTCATGCCCCAGGGCCAGCAACACATGGGATGGCGCATTACTCGCGGAATTGCAGGCCGAGGTCGCGGAAAACGCGATCGACACGAGCAACGCCGCCGAATTGAATTCGCCTTCGCTGAAGGTCAGGCTCAGGGTATGAGGGATGCGTCGGGTCGGGCTGCCATTCAAGCGCACGCCGGGAATGCTCAGCAATTGATCGAGCAAACGCTCACGCAGGCGCACGATCACGGCTTTCTCTTCATCGAACGAAGCTGCCGCCAAGGCGAACGCCGCGCCCATGGCAGCAATCTGATGGGTCGCCAGGGTGCCGGAACGCAGGCCGCCCTCGTGACCGCCGCCGTGAATCTGCGCCAGCAAACGCTGGTGCGCGCGTGGGCCGACATACAACGCGCCGATGCCTTTGGGCCCGTAGAGTTTGTGCGCCGAGAATGACATCAGATCCACCGGCCATTGCGCCAGGTCGATTGCCACCTTGCCCGCGCCCTGCGCCGCGTCGACATGGAACAACGCGCCGCGATCACGCACCACTTGGCCGATGGCCGGAATGTCGTTGACCGTACCCAGTTCATTGTTGACCAGCATCAGCGACACCAAGAAGGTGTCCTCGCGCATGGCTTCGCTGACGGCTTGCGGCGTAATCAAGCCATCGGCGTCCGGCACCAGATACGTCACCGCGACACCGGCGTCCTGCAACTGCTTTGCGGTATCGAGAATCGCCTTGTGTTCGATCTGGCTGGTGATGATGTGGCCGCCGGCAACGCCGCGAGCCTGAGCGACACCCTTGAGCGCCAGGTTGTTGGATTCAGTGGCGCCGGAGGTCCAGACCATCTGTTCGGCCTGTGCACCGACCAGTTCTGCGACCTGGCGCCGCGCTTGTTCAACCGTTTGCCGGGCCTGCTGGCCGAAGGCGTGGGAACTGGACGCGGGATTGCCGAAATTGCCGCTGAAACCCAGACACTCGACCATGACTTTGATGACTCGCTCATCCACCGGTGTGGTGGCGGCGTAGTCGAAATACAACGGACGTTTATTCATAAAAAGACTCGCAGAGCGTGTTCCGGGATCAGGAAGCTCGTAACTGAAACGGCATGACGCAGCCTTATGAGCTGCGTCCGGTTTTCAGAACGTTACCAATACCTGATCGGATGCCGTTAAAGAAGTACAACTTCATTAAAAGTGCGTAGGAACGCTCCTGAAAAGCGAGCTTAACAGGCATCGGGCGACCGGTTGAAGCCATGCGTCATTTAAAGCTTTCGAGCAATATCGGATACAGCGAAGCCACCAACAGCGCGGCCATGCCCCAATTAAACAGGCGCAACCAGCGCGGGTCCTTTAGGACGTTGCGCAGCAGCGTGCCGCAGCCTACCCAAAGGCCGACGCTGGGCAGGTTGATGATGGCGAAAACGGCAGCGATCACCACGACATTGGTGAAGTAGCCCTGCATTGGCGTGTAGGTGCTGATAGCCCCGATGGCCATGATCCACGCCTTGGGGTTGACCCATTGGAACGCGGCAGCCCCCAGATAGCTGATCGGTTTGGCTTGACCCTGTTGCACGTCCGACACCGGCCCGGAATGGGCGATTTTCCACGCCAGGTACAACAGATACGCGGCGCCGGCATAGCGTAGTGCGGTATAGAGCAACGGATAAGCCTTGAACACCGCGCCCAGGCCAAAACCCACCGCCACCACGAGGACAAAGAAACCGCAGGTGACGCCAAGCATATGGGGAATGGTGCGGTTAAAGCCGAAGTTCACCCCGGATGCCAGCAACATGGTGTTGTTCGGGCCGGGCGTGATTGAGGTGACGAGCGCAAACAGGGCGAAGCCCATCAGCAGGTCGAGGGAGAGTGTCATGGCTGGCAGTCCATCAGGGTCGGCAGGCATTGACCCTATCGCACCGCGCGGGGGAAACCCACGGACAGTTGCACAAAACTTCGAGCAGTACAGTTATCGCTTAGCTTGGACGACCATGAAGCTGTACAGCACGCCCGACGTTCATCTCACCTTGCTTATCGAAACTGAACGTTTTTTGCGGCTCACCGAGCAATTCGGCTTTCCTGGCGTGGTATTCGTCGAAAGACAAGCCGCGACGGTTCAACGCCTCCAGCGCCAATTCCTTGCTTTCTTCAGCGGTGTAGGGCCGCAGTTCAGGGGAATTTTGGCTGGCGCATCCGGCGAGAACGGAAAGGGTCAGCAGCAGGCAAGTGGCGATCAGCGTTTTCATTTCTGGCGTCCTGGCAATCTGGGTTCGGGGCAATGAACACAGGCTACGCCGGGCATTCGAGCAGCAGAAATCAACACGCTCGATAGTGGGTATTGAGGTTAGCCGAGAGCAAAAGATCGCAGCCTTAGGAAGCTCCTACAGGGGACATCTATTATTCTATAAAGATCTATAAATATCTTTTTACGGTATTTTGAGGAATATAAAAGAACCTTTATAACAGCTCCATCGCCTCACGAACTGTTGCGCAGGCAACTGTTTGCCAGGCAACAGTCATTCAACAAACAGCCCTAGAAAATCAACAGCGCGGACTGATCAACGCGCTGAAAGCCCCGTAAAACATGGCCCTCAGGGATTGGTACAGCTCTTGCTGAAAGGGGTAAAGCCCAGTGATGACTCACTGCTCCCACAGCAACTGTTTAAAAAGGAACTGATCATGTCGCGTCCATTGAAAGTCGTTGCCCTCTCCGGCGGCACCTGGCGCCCCTCCCGCACTTTGGTGCTGACTCAAGCCCTGCTGGCACAACTGGCCGAGCAACTGCCGATCGAGAGCAAACTGATCGAGCTCGGTGACATCGCCCGACCTTTGGGCGCAGCGCTGTCCCGCCAGGAACTGAGCGCGGACATCGAAGCCGAACTGCAAGCGATCGAAAACGCTGACCTGCTGATCGTTGCCGCACCGGTGTATCGCGGTTCCTACCCTGGCCTGCTCAAGCATCTGTTCGACTTGATCGATTTGAATGCACTGATCAACACGCCGGTACTGCTGGCCGCCACCGGTGGCAGTGAACGCCACGCGCTGGTGCTCGATCATCAACTGCGACCGCTGTTCAGTTTCTTCCAGGCGTTGACCTTGCCGATTGGCGTGTATGCCACTGAAGCCGATTTCGCCAATTACCAAATAACCAGTGAACCCTTGAAGGCACGCATCCGTCTTGCTGCAGAACGCGCCGCGCCGTTGTTCGGTGTGCACCCTACCCATCTGCTGAAAATCGCTTAAGGATCTCTTCATGGATGTTTTCTGGTTTCTGCCGACCCACGGCGACGGTCATTACCTGGGCACCACTCAAGGTGCGCGCCCGGTGACCTTGAATTATTTGAAACAAGTGGCCCAGGCAGCCGACAGCCTCGGCTACCACGGCGTACTGATTCCCACCGGGCGTTCCTGCGAAGACTCGTGGGTGATCGCTTCGGCGCTGGTGCCGTTGACCGAACGCTTGCGTTATCTGGTGGCAATCCGGCCGGGGATCATTTCACCGACCGTCTCGGCGCGCATGGCCGCGACGCTGGACCGGCTATCTGGCGGCCGCTTGCTGATCAATGTGGTGACCGGCGGCGACCCCGATGAAAATCGTGGCGACGGCAGTTTCCTCGATCACAGCGAACGCTACGAAGTCACCGACGAATTCCTGAAAATCTGGCGCCGGGTGCTGCAAGGCGAATCGGTGGACTTCGAAGGCAAACACCTGCGGGTACAGAACGCCAAGGCGTTGTATCCGCCCGTGCAGAAACCTTATCCACCGCTGTACTTCGGTGGTTCGTCCGATGCCGCGCATGACCTGGCCGCCGAGCAGGTCGATGTTTACCTGACCTGGGGCGAACCACCGGCCGCCGTGGCGCAAAAGCTTGCCGATGTCCGTGAACGAGCCGCGCGTAATGGGCGCACGGTGAAGTTCGGGATTCGCTTGCATGTGATCGTTCGCGAGACCGCCGAAGAAGCCTGGAAAGCGGCGGACAAATTAATCGAGCACATCAGCGACGAGACCATCGCTGCCGCGCAAAAATCGTTTTCGCGCTTCGACTCCGAAGGCCAGCGGCGCATGGCTGCCTTGCATGACGGGCGTCGAGACAATCTGGAGATCGCGCCTAACTTGTGGGCCGGTGTTGGCCTGGTCCGTGGCGGCGCGGGGACCGCATTGGTGGGTGATCCGCAGCAAGTCGCGGCGCGGATCAAAGAGTATGCGGACTTGGGGATCGAAAGCTTCATCTTCTCCGGCTACCCGCACCTCGAAGAGGCGTATCGCTTTGCCGAGCTGGTCTTCCCGCTGCTGCCCGAGCCGTATGCCAGCCTTGCCGGGCGTGGTGTCACCAACCTGACCGGGCCGTTTGGCGAAATGATCGCCAATGATGTGTTGCCCGCTCACGCCAAAGCCTGAACCTCCCCGCCCCTTTGTAGGAGCTGACGAGTGAAACGAGGCTGCGATCTTTTGATTTTTAAGTTCACAGTCAAAAGATCGCAGCCTCGTTTCACTCGACAGCTCCTACAGGAGTCCATCGATATAAAGGAAACTCCCGCGTGACTGCCAAGCCGCAAAGCGCCCTGATTTCTCCGTTGCAAACCGCCCGCCAATTGGCGGCCGAGTTTGCCTTGACCGCCGTTGAGCGCGACGAACGCGGCGGTACGCCCAAGGCCGAGCGCGATGCCCTGCGCCACAGCGGCCTGCTCGCCTTGAGCATTCCCACCCAGTTCGGTGGCCTCGGCGCGAGCTGGAGTGACACCTTGAACATCGTCCGTGAGTTCGCCAAGGTCGATAGTTCGATTGCCCACGTGTTCGGCTTTCATCACCTGATGCTCGCCACCGTGCGCCTGTTCGCCCGGCCCGAACAATGGCAACCGTGGTTTGAACAAACCGCGCGCAAGAATTGGTTCTGGGGCAATGCCCTCAACCCGCTGGACACCCGCACCGTGGTGAAAAACCTCGGTGGCTGGCGTGAGTTTTCCGGCAAGAAAAGCTTCTGCTCCGGCGCCAGCGATTCGCAGATGCTGATCGCCTCGGCGGTGGACGAAAGCGCCGGTGGCAAGTTGCTCATTGCCGCCATCCCCAGCGGTCGCAGCGGCATCACGCTGCACAACGACTGGAACAACATGGGCCAGCGCCAGACCGACAGCGGCAGCGCCACGTTCGAACGGGTGCGGGTCGAGGAATCGGAACTGCTGCTTGATCCAGGCCCGTTGAGCACGCCATTCGCCTGCCTGCGCCCGCTGATCGCCCAGCTCACGTTTACTCACATGTTCCTCGGCATCGCCGAAGGCGCCTTCGAAGAAGCGCGCCAATACACCCTGACCGAAACCCGTCCGTGGCATAAATCCAGTGCTCAGACTGTGAGCCAGGACCCTTATGTGCTCGGCCATTACGGTGAGTTCTGGGTCGCCCTCGAAGGCGTTCGGCTGCTGGTGGAACGGGCCGCCGACTTGCTCGACAAGGCGTGGGCCAGAGGCCCGAATCTCAGCGCCGAAGAACGCGGCCACTTGGCCACCGCCATTGCCACGGCCAAGGTCGCGGCAACGCGCAATGGCCTGGATTTGTGCAACCGTTTGTTCGAGGTGACCGGGGCGCGTTCGACCCATGCCTCACTGCGCCTGGACCGCCACTGGCGCAACCTGCGCACGCAAACCCTGCATGACCCGGTGGATTACAAAATTCAAGAACTGGGTGACTGGGCGTTGAACCAGATCCTGCCGATTCCGACTTTCTATTCATAGCCTGCCCTCAAGGAGCGTGCCCCCATGCAATTGCTGACCTTACCGCCCTCGCCCGCTCTGGCCACGTCGATCCGCGCCACGGCCCAGGTGTTCGAGGACCCGAAATCCCAGGCCTTGCTCGCGCACTTGCAACAAGTCGCACCGAGCGAAGCCAGTGTGCTGATCATTGGCGAAACCGGCACCGGCAAAGAGCTGGTGGCGCGACATATTCATAACCTCAGCGCCCGGCGCAACCGGCCGTTCGTGGCAGTTAACTGCGGCGCGTTCTCCGAATCCCTGGTCGAGGCCGAGCTCTTCGGTCATGAGAAAGGTGCCTTCACCGGCGCCCTGAGCGCCAAGGCCGGGTGGTTTGAAGAGGCCGACGGTGGCACCCTGTTCCTCGATGAAATCGGCGATTTGCCAATGGCGATTCAGGTCAAGTTGCTGCGGGTGTTGCAGGAGCGCGAAGTGGTGCGCCTGGGGTCGCGCAAGAGCATTCCCATTGACGTGCGCGTGCTGGCGGCGACCAACGTGCAACTGGAAAAAGCCATCAACGCCGGGCATTTTCGCGAAGACCTTTATTACCGTCTCGACGTGGTCAGCCTGGAGCTCAGCCCGCTGCGCGACCGTCCCGGCGACATCCTGCCGCTGACCCGCCACTTCATCGACGCCTACAGTCAGCGCCTCGGCTACGGCACTATCACCATCAGCAAGGAGGCCGAACTGAAACTGCGCGGCTACAGTTGGCCGGGCAATATCCGCGAACTGGAAAACGTCATTCACCACACGCTGCTGATTTGCCGTAACGGCATCATCGAACGTGACGATCTGCGCCTGTCGAACATGCGCATCGAGCGTGCGGATGACCATCACGGCCAGGTCGACGACTCCGTCGAAGCGTTGCTCGATCGGGCATTTCAAAAGCTCTTCGAGGAACAGGCCGGCGCGCTGCATGAGAAAGTCGAAGACACCTTGCTGCGGGCAGCCTATCGCTTCAGCCACTACAACCAGGTACACACCGCCGCCCTGCTGGGGCTGAGCCGCAACGTGACCCGCACCCGCCTGATCAAGATCGGCGAACTGGCGGTGAACAAGCGCCGGCCTGCGGAAAACGTGCGAGGCGAGCGTTTGATGCAGTTGTCGATTTAATCCGGCATTTGTCGATGATTGGGGAACAGATCCGAAATTGTGGCGCGGCCTTCGCGGGCAAGCCTCGCTCCTACAGGTTTAGACACGCAATCCTGTAGGAGCGGGCTTGCCCGCGAAGGCGTCCTCAGGCCCGATTGAAGCTTAGAACCCCGGCGCAATCTGCCCTTTATAACGGGTCAAAATGAACTGCCGCACCTCATCAGAGTTCAACGCCTTGGCCAGTTTCTGCAGGCCAGGGTCGTTGATGTTGTCTGGCCGGGCGACCAGGAATTCGATGTACAGGCTCTTGCCCTTCTCGACGATCAACGCACTGTTGGTGTCGATCCCCGCTTCCAGCGCGTAGTTGGCGAAGACGAACGCCAGGTCGACCTGACTCACCGAACGCGCCAGCAGCGCCCCTTCCAGTTCACGGATTTTCAGGTGCTTGGGGTTTTCAACGATGTCGCGCTGCGTCGCCAGGGTGTTGCTTGGGTCCTTGAGTTTGATCAGCCCGGCTTCGTGCAGCAGCACCAGTGCCCGACCGGTGTTTACCGGGTCGTTAGGGATCGATACGCTCGCGCCGTCTTTCAGCTCAGAGATGTTTTTGATTTTGGTCGAATAAGCGCCGAACGGTTCGATGTGCACGCCAACCACCGGCACCAGGTTGGTATGACGGGTTTTGTTGTAGTCATCGAGAAACGGCCGGTACTGGTAGTAGTTGGCATCAAGGTTCTTCAACGCGAGTTGCTGGTTGGGCTGGATGAAGTCGGTGAAGACCTTGATATCGAGATCCACGCCTTCCTTGGCCAGGGTCGGTTTGACGAATTCGAGGATCTCCGCGTGCGGCACCGGCGTGGCACCGACGGTGAGTTTTTCATTGGCGTGAACGCTCAACGAAACTAAGGCAGCCAGAATGGCCAGGGTCTTCTTCATGTTGTGCTCCAAGGCAGATTTTGGTGGCCGTCGTGGGGCGGACGTGGGGCCGGTTTTGTGGTTGTTTTCAATGAAATCTTCAGCGGTGGCTGTAACGCGCCACCAGACGGTCGCCACTCATTTGCAGGGCCTGGACCAGCACCAACAACAGCACCACGGTGACGACCATGACGTCGGTCTGGAAACGCTGGTAGCCGTAGCGGATCGCCAGGTCGCCCAGCCCGCCGCCACCGATCACACCAGCCATCGCCGTGTAATCGACCAGCACAATCGCGGTCACCGTGACGGCCGCCAACAACCCTCCACGGGCCTCGGGCAGCAGCGTGAAACGAATGATCTGCCAAGTGTTGGCACCCATGGCCTGGGTCGCTTCCACCACGCCGCGATCGACTTCGCGCAATGCGGTTTCCACCAACCGTGCGAAAAATGGCGTGCAGCCGACCACCAACGGTGGAATGGTCCCCGGCACACCCAGCGAGGTGCCCACCAGCAAGGTGGTCAGGGGAATCAACACGATCAGCAAAATGATGAACGGCAACGAACGCAGCATATTCACGATCACCGACAGCACCCGATAAATCCCGACGGCCTCGTGCAATTGGCGCTTGCCAGTAAGAAACAGCAGCACGCCCAGCGGCAGGCCCAGCAACACGGTAAAACCAAGGGCCGCGCCGAGCATGCTCAGGGTGTCGAGGCAGGCCTGGCCGATATCGGCCCAATAAATGTTCTTGAACAATTCGGCCATGGTCACGACCAGTCATGGCGCGGTGGTTTCACGCCATTGAGCAGCCAGTTGCCGACCACGTGGTATTTCCAGCGCACCGGGTCATGCAGGGTGTGAACCCGGGCATTGCGCCAGTGCCGATCGAAGTTGTGCTTCTTCAAGGTCGAACGGGTGCCGCCGAGCTCAAACAGTTTGTTGCTGGCTTCGATGGCGATTTCGGTGGTCAAGACCTTGGCCTTGGCGACAGCCAAAGAGGCCCGTGCAACATTGTCTTCATCCGGTGCCGGACGCGCCGCATCCAGCGCCCAACCGGCCCGTTCAAGCAAGGCTTCGGCGGCTTCGAGGCGAATTTCCAGGCCGCCGACCTGAATGATGGTTAATGGGTCTTCGCTGGCATTTTCCACGCCCGCATCGATCCACGGTCGGGCGAACTGCTGAACGAAAGCGATGGTGTCGCGCAGGGCCGCGCGAGCGATGCCGGCGTCGATGGCGGCGGTAGTCAACTGAGCGAACGGCCCGGCCAGGGTCGGGTTTTCATAGGAGCGATAGGTCGGGAACAGGTTGAACGCCGAGACGTGCAGGTCTTCAGCCAAAACCGTACCGCTGGACGTGGTGCGTTGACCGATGCTGTCCCAGTCGTCGACGATCACCAGTCCTTCGGTGCCGCGTTCGACAAAGGCCAACTGACCTTTCTGCTCTTCATCCAGCGCCAGCACCGCCAGCCAGTGAGCGTAAAGGGAACCGGTGCAGTAACCCTTGCGCCCGTTGATTACATGACCGTCGCCATAACGACGGATGGTTGCCTGAATGTCCTGCACATTTTTGCCGCCGGTTTCCGACAAGGCATTGGCAAAACGATGGCCCTGCAGCGCCAGCCCGAAGAAATGCGCCTGCTGCTCCGCGGTGCCTTGCAGGCGAATGTCCTCCAGCAGGCAGTAGTGGTTTTGCGGGATCTGTCCCAGGGACGGATCGGCTGCCGAGATGATCGCGATGACTTGCGCCAGCACGGCGTAGGACACCTGCGCGCCGCCGAACTCTTTCGGCACGCTGATGCCCCACAGGCCACTGTTGGAATACAGATCGACGATTTCAGCGGGCACCTGGCGGCTGCGGTCACGTTCGGCGGCGTGCTCCAGCAGGATCGCGGCGACACGCTCGGCCACGCGCAGGGCGTCAGCTTCGTCGGCGATCCGATGGGCGGCAGGCGGATTGATCGGATAAACGGCAGATTCGGACATACAAGACTCTCGATACCAGTGTTTATCGAAGGTCATTGCAGCTTCTGTGCCTGAGTGCGTGGGTCAGTGTTTACGGGCGGTTTAAGTGTTTTCGAGGGGTTTGACGATGGCAAAGCAGGACAATCTGTTGCTTCGCTGTTGATGGCTGAACAACGACGCAAGTGTTCGATTCGCCCCTGTTGGAGCTGCCGCAGGCTGCGATCTTTTTGTGAACTTGAAACATGCTGAAAGTCAAAATCAAGAGATCGTAGCCTTCGGCAGCTCCTACACTTGGTCCGCCGGATCACCGATCTTCAACGCATAATTAATTCAGGGAGAACGATCATGAGCGTCAAACCCATTCCAGAGGGCTATCACAGCATCACCCCGTACCTGGGCATTCAAAAAGCTGCCGAAGCCATCGAGTTCTACAAAAAAGCCTTCGGCGCCATCGAAATCATGCGCCTGTCGATGCCCGACGGTGGCATTGGCCACGCCGAACTGCGCATCGGCGATTGCCCGATCATGTTGGGCACACCGTGCGATCAAGGGCCGTTGAGCAATCCGGACACTTCGCCTTCCGTGGGTCTGCATTTGTATGTGACCGATGTGGATAAGTCCTATAAACAGGCGATTGAGGCCGGCGGTACCGTCGTATCGGAGGTCAAGGATCAGTTTTATGGCGATCGCTCCGGGACTTTGAAAGATCCCTACGGGCATCTGTGGTTCCTGGCTACGCGCAAGGAGGATCTGACTCAGGAACAGATTGAACAGCGGGCGAAGGAGATGTTTCAGCAAGGTTGAGTGCTTCGTTGTCTGATAGGCCGCCATCGCGAGCAAGCTCGCCCCCACAGTTGATCGGTGTACACCGTCCCATGTGGGAGCGAGCTTGCTCGCGATGGGGCCCTCACTCACCATCTGTTTATCCCCGATAAAACCACGAAACATTTTCTTTCATATCCCCCTTCGGGATTTCCCGTGCTCATCCGTCTTATTTAGATGCAGTCCTTTCGCGTAGGCAAAAGCCACGACTGGACTTTCGTCGACCTCGTCGCTGCGAAGCCCGTAGCAGAGGCCTTCTCATCGAAACAAGACCCTAAATCATGTCGAAGAAATCCCGTTCCAAACTCTGGTTTCTGGTCCATAGCTGGCTGGCGCTGCCGATCTGGTTTTTCGTCCTGATCGTCTGTGTAACCGGCACGCTGGCGGTGGTCAGCCAGGAAATCGTCTGGCTGGCCAACCCGCAAATGCGCGCCAGCCAGCCTTCGGACGATGCGCCACGACTCAACTATGACCAGATCGTCGCCGCGATCAAGAAAGCCGAACCCGACACCCTGATCGAAGAAATCAGCCGACCCGATGAGTCGCACTTTGCCCTGGATGTGAGGGTGAGCTACCCCGACGGCCGTTCGCTGACGGTCTACGTCAATCCCTACACGGGTGCTATTCAGGGCCCCGCGCCGCAATTCAACTTCCAGGCGTTCACCCGCGCCCTGCATGGCTGGTGGCTGGTGCCGTTCACCAATGGTTACAGTTGGGGCTGGTATCTGGTGTCGTTCCTCAGCCTGCCGTTGCTGGCGTCGCTGGTGACCGGGCTGGTGGTGTACAAAAAATTCTGGAAGGGCTTCTTCCGCCCGACGCTACGCGTCCGTCACGGTGCGCGGATTTTCTGGGGTGATTTCCACCGCCTCAGTGGCATCTGGTCGATCTGGTTTATCGCGGTGATTGCCATCACCAGCACCTGGTTTCTGATTCAGGCATTCATGTTCGATAACCAGATTTCAATCTCCACCGCACCGGTCGCCGCCGTGGTCCCGCGTGAAAGCGTGCCGCTGACCGCCGATGGTTCACCGGCACCGATGATCAGCCTGGAAGCGGCGATCCGCGAGGCCAAGGAACGCATCCCCGGCCTGGACGAGAGTTTTGTCAGCCTGCCGGCCAACGCCTACAGCTACCTGTCGGTGGGCGGGCGCAGTTGGTATCCGCTGATGTACCAGACCGCCGACATCAACCCGTACACCGGTGACATCGCGGCCACGCGCCTGCTGTCGGACCGCTCTGGCCTTGAGTTCGTCACTGAATCCATGCGACCGCTGCACACCGGCGATTTTGGCGGGATCTGGATCAAGCTGATCTGGTTCTTCTTCGGCCTGCTGCTGAGCATGATGGTCCTCAGCGGTCTGTTGATCTGGACCAAACGCACTGCCCTGGCCACGGCCAACGCCCTCAAGCGCAGCAACAAGCGCCCGCGCAACCAGACCACTCCGGCCGTCAGGCAAGACGCCACGGAGGTCAGCCAATGAGCCTGTTCGCTGCGGAAAAACTGGGGTCGACCTTGAGTCGTTTCTGGCACAAATGGCGCTTCTACATCAACGTTCTGCTGCTGCTGGTGCCGCTGGGATTCATGCCCAAATACTTCGCCGATGCCGCACTGTTTCGCGGTGATACCGGCCTCGGTGAACGGGAAATCGGCGACATCCAGGTCGGTCCGTGGAGCGTGCGCCTGGCTGAGTTTCGCAATGAAGCACCGCAGCTCGACGGTCCGGCCGGCTACATGAAGAGCTTTAACGCAGCGTTGTGCGACAGCTGCCGCGAGCAGGTCAAGGCCACATACCTGCGCATCGGCAAACCCCGCAGCCTGCGTGCCGCCGGCGTGATTTTCTTCGGCACGCCATACCGCATGGGCGCCATGTTGCCGGTCCCGGAAAAGACCAAGGCCGACGCCGAACTGTGGATCACCATGGAAGGCTGGGACGGCTCCATGCACCAGGCATCTATTCCTCTGCGCCAGGCCTCACCTGCCACCCTCGCTTGGCTGAACTCACAAGGAGGTCAACCATGATCAACGCAATTCGTCCTCTGGGCGCCGTATTGCTGGTGCTCTGCGCCGGTTTCAGCACCAGCGCCCAGGCCCACAACCCAATGTGCGAATGCAAAGCCATCGACGCCGAGCAGATCAAATGCATCGGCGGGTTCTCTGACGGCAGCGGCGCACCGGGCGTGACCCTCGATGTGATCGGCTACGACGAAACCATCCTCGTGCCGGGCAAGCTTGGCGCTGACTCGACCCTGACCTTCAAGAAACCCGGTGCCGAGTTCTACGTACTGTTCGACGCCGGCCCCGGCCACGTCGTCGAGATTGACCAAGCGGACATCGAAGCGCCATGAGTAGCCCAACCACGCAAGTTGTCCGCCCGGCCGGTGCCGGCCATGAAACCCTCTACGTCTTGCTGTTGTGCCTGATGATTCTGGTGGTGGCAGGTTCAGTGGTCACCTGGCGCCACGAGTCCCAGGACGTAAGCAGCGTGAGCAGCCATCAACTGGACGCCCGACGCGACCTCAGTGCATCCGAGCAAGGCATCTACGCCGACTTGCGCGTGACGCTGGACGAGATCCACCTGTTGCGTCGGGAACAGCAAACCCTGCCGACACCCGAAGCCCTCGCCGACGAAGGCTTTGCGCCGTTTGCGCAGGACGCCAGCTCAGTCAGTCGCGGCGGTCATGCCTGGCAGCTGCTCGACGCCAAGGCCTATTTCGGACAGAGCCAGACACCGACCGTGGCCGGCTCGTTTTTGATGCGACTGACCGCTGGCGACGATGCCCCGGACATCTGGCTGAGTCGCGACAAAACGATTATCGCGCCGCGCGATCTCACCGATGCAGCGCTGGAAAGCGCCGGCTGGCAGCAGATCGTCGCACAATTCGATGCCGGCGTGACCCGCCAGCACCGGCACTGAACCCTCGCCTTCATCCGAGAGAAGACCGCTTTCCCATGCCCATTTCATCTCTACGCTCTGTACTGCGCCTGGCACTGATCGGCCTGCTGGCCTGCCTGCTGACTCCCCTGGCCATTGCCGACGAGGCCAAGCGCCTGCGCATCGGCATCACCCTGCATCCTTATTACAGCTACGTGGCGAACATCGTCGGCGACAAGGCCGATGTGGTGCCACTGATTCCGGCCGGTTTCAACCCTCACGCCTATGAACCACGGGCCGAGGACATCAAGCGCATCAGCGGGCTCGACGTGATCGTGCTCAACGGCGTTGGTCATGACGACTTCGCCGACCGCATGATCGCCGCCAGCGAAACCCCGAACATCCCGGTGATCGAAGCCAACGAAAACGTACCGCTGCTGGCCGCTACCGGCGTTGCCGCGCGCGGTGCCGGCAAAGTGGTCAACCCGCATACCTTCCTGTCGATCAGCGCCTCCATCGCCCAGGTCAATAACATCGCAAGAGAACTGGGCAAGCTCGACCCGGCCAATGCCAAAACCTACACCGAAAATGCCCGCGCCTATGGCAAGCGCCTGCGCAAGATGCGCGCCGACGCCCTGACCAAACTGACTCAGGCACCAAACGCCGAACTGCGGGTGGCCACGGTGCACGCAGCCTACGATTACCTGTTGCGCGAGTTCGGCCTGGAAGTGACCGCCGTGGTCGAACCGGCCCACGGTATCGAGCCGAGCCCGAGCCAACTGAAGAAGACCATCGACCAACTGCGCGAACTGGACGTGAAGGTGATCTTCTCGGAGATGGATTTCCCGTCCACCTACGTCGACACCATCCAGCGTGAATCCGGGGTGAAGCTGTATCCGCTGTCGCACATTTCCTACGGCGAATACACCGCCGACAAGTATGAAAAGGAAATGACCGGCAACCTCAACACCGTGGTGCGGGCGATTCAGGAGTCCGGTTCATGACCGCAAAAGAAACCCTCAACGAATCCCCTGTGGGAGCGAGCCTGCTCGCGAGGACGGATTCAGCCGTTACACATACGTCGACTGACACGCCGCTGTCGCGAGCGGGCTCGCTCCCACAGGTTTCCGGGCCGACGCTGGATTTTGTAGATGTCAGCCTGACACTGGGCCGCACGACGATCCTCGACAACGTCACTTTCAAGGTTCATCCCGGCAGCGTGCATGCACTGGTCGGCCCCAACGGTGGCGGCAAGAGTTCGCTGATCAAGACCTTGCTCGGGCAGATGCCTCATCAGGGCCGTCTGACCCTGCAATGGCCGGGCAATCCCGGCACCATCGGCTACGTGCCGCAGGCACTGGAATTCGACCGTGGCCTGCCAATGACCGTCGATGATTTCATGGCCGCGATGTGCCAGCGACGCCCGGCGTTTCTCGGATTGAGCAAGCACTACGCGGCGGCGATTGGCGAGGCGCTGGAACGGGTCGGCATGCAGGACAAACGCAAGCGACGCATGGGTGCTCTGTCTGGCGGCGAGCGCCAGCGGGTGTTGCTGGCGCAAGGGTTGATTCCGGCGCCGCAGTTGCTGGTGCTCGATGAGCCGATGTCGGCCCTCGACGAGGCCGGCATTCAGGTGTTCGAACGCCTGCTTGGTGACTGGCGCCAAAGCGGCATCACCGTACTGTGGATCGAGCACGATCTGGAAGCCGTGGGGCGTCTGGCCGATCACGTCACCGGCCTCAATCGCCGGGTGCTGTTCGACGCCACGCCACAACAGGCACTGACCCCGGATCGTCTGCTGACGCTGTTTTCGACCCATCCACGGAGCCTTGCCTGATGAGCTACGAAGCCTTTCGTTTGATGGTGCAAGGCTGGGCCTCCTCGGGTTACCTGCCCGAGGCGCTGGCCTATGGATTTGTCGTCAACGCGCTGCTCGCCGGATTGCTCATCGGCCCGGTACTGGGCGGTTTGGGCACGTTGGTGGTGGTCAAGCGCTTCGCGTTTTTCTCCGAAGCCGTGGGTCATGCGGCGCTGACCGGCGTGGCCATCGGCATCCTGCTCGGCGAACCCTACACCGGGCCTTATGGCAGCCTGTTCGGCTACTGTCTGCTGTTCGGCATCCTGCTCAATTACCTGCGCAACCGCACCGGCCTGGCGCCGGACACCTTGATCGGTGTGTTCCTCTCGGTGTCCCTGGCACTGGGCGCGAGCCTGTTGTTGATTCTGGCGGGCAAGATCAACGTGCACATTCTGGAGAACGTGCTGTTTGGTTCGGTGCTGACAGTCAACGGCAATGACCTGCTGGTGCTGGCCATCGTCGGTTCGCTGGTGATGGCGCTGGCCTTGCCGCTGTACAACCGCATCATGCTCGCCAGCTTCAACCCGCAATTGGCGGCGGTGCGCGGTGTGGCGGTGAAAACCCTGGATTACCTGTTCGTGATTCTGGTGACCCTGATCACCGTTGCCGCAGTGAAAGTCATCGGTGCGATTCTGGTCGGTGCCTTGCTGGTCATTCCGGCAGCGGCGGCACGTTTGCTCAGCCAATCGCTGAAAGGCTTTTTCTGGTGTTCGGTGCTGATCGCTACGGTGAGCACACTGTGCGGGATTCTTGCGCCGATTGTCTTTGACCTGCCGATCCCGTCCGGCGCCGCGATCATTCTGGTGGCCGGTATCGCCTTTGCCCTGTCCGCCATCGCGCGCGGTGTCGTCCCCAGCCTGAAAGGGAACCTTGGATAAATGCCATTCTCTCTGCGACAACTGACCTTCGCCATCGCCCTGTGCGGGTTGGCCCACACCACATTCGCGTCTGACAACGCCAAACCGCTGCGCGTGCTGGCGTCCTTGCCAGTCACTTATGGCTTGGGCGAAGTGCTGCTCAAAGGCACCGACGTCAGCCTCGAACGCGCCGCCCCGGCGAATCTGCCCGGCAGTCGTCAGACCGCTTACTTCACCGGTCGTGGCGCCCCGGCACTGGCCACACTGGCGACCAACGCCGACGCGGTGATTGGCCTGCGCTCGCTGTGGCCGGATGATCCGCTGTACCCGATCGCGCGGCGCAGCAACATCCGCATCATCGAAGTCGACGCCGCTCGCCCGGTCGACGGCGCCCTGCCCGGCATTGCCGTGCAGCCGGGCAACAAGGTTGATGGTTTGAACAGCCAACCGTGGCTGGCCAGCAATAACATGGGAAGGATGGCGGACGTGATGGCGGCGGACCTGGTGCGTCTGGCACCTGCGGCCAAACCTGCCATTGAGGCGAATCTGGCAGCGCTCAAGCAACGTTTGCTCAAGCTCAGCGCCGACAGCGAAGCGCGTCTGGCGGCCACCGATAACCTTAGCGTGATGAGCCTGAGCGATCACTTCGGTTATCTGATCGGTGGTCTTAACTTGGAGCTGGTCGGCCTTGATGCCCGGCCGGATGCTGAATGGACGCCTGAAGCGCTGAAAGAATTGGCCGCGATGCTCAAGGAGAATAACGTCGCGGTGGTGCTGCATCATCGTCAGCCATCCGATGCGCTGAAAGCAGTGATCAGCGAGTCCGGGAGTCGGTTGGTGGTGTTGAGCACCGATGCCGAAGACCCGGTGGCAGAACTGGAAGGGAATGTGGATTTGGTCATCAAGGGGCTGGACGGAGGGCCTTCGGCCTAAGGTCAAAAGATCGCAGCCTGCGACAGATCCTACAGGGTGCATTCCATGTAGGAGCTGCCGCAGGCTGCGATCTTTTGATGTTAAAAAACCCGCTGAATGCGGGTTTTTTGTGCGCAGTGACTTTAGTGAGCCACAGCCGCCTGCTCGTCCATCTTCTGGCGCAAGCTCAGCGGACGCATGTCAGTCCAGGTTTCCTCGATGTAAGCCAGGCATTCCTTTTTCAGCCCGCTTTTACCCACGGTACGCCAGCCCTCCGGCACCGCCTTGTAATCAGGCCAGATCGAGTATTGCTCTTCGTGGTTGACCACGACTTGAAAGAGGATGTCCTCGCGGTCGAATACTGAAGTCATGCTGTTTCTCCATCACTGTAGGGTGGGCTGCAACATTGCGTGCAGCCGCTATGTAGAAGGAACGTTCCGAGGGCCGGAAAATTTAGAGGCTGGCAGTGGCTGCCGCCATGGCCCGGCCGAATATCTCGGCCACGCGGTCGATTTCCGTGGCGGTAATCACCAGCGGTGGCAGGAAACGCACCACGCCGCCATACCGACCGCCCAGTTCGAGGATCAAGCCGCGCTTGAGGCACTCGCGCTGCACCAGTGGCGCCAGGTGCGCAAACACTGGCGGATGACCCAACGCATCCGGCGTGCCGGTCGGATCGACCAGTTCGACGCCAAGCATCAGCCCACGACCACGAATGTCCCCCAATTGCGGGAAGTCCCGCTGCAGGATGCGCAGGTGTTCGCTCAGACGTTCGCCCATGGCGGCGGCGTGTTCGCACACCTTGTGCTCGACCAGGTAACGCATCACCGCAGAACCGGCAGCCATCGCCATCTGGTTGCCGCGGAAGGTCCCGGCGTGCGCGCCCGGCAGCCAGGTGTCGAGCCAGTTGCGATAAACCACCACCGCCAACGGCAAACTGCCGCCGATGGCTTTGGACATCACCACCACATCCGGAATGATCCCGGCGTGCTCGAAGGCGAACATTTTGCCGGTGCGGGCGAATCCGCTCTGGATTTCATCGACGATCAGGACCACGCCGGCCTTTTCGGTGATCCGGCGCAAACCACGCAGCCAGCCAAGATCGGCCGGGATCACTCCGCCCTCGCCCTGCACCACTTCAACGATCACCGCCGCTGGCAATTGCACGCCGGCCTCGGGATCGTTGAGCAAATTTTCCAGGTAACTCAGGTTGGCCTTCACCCCTTGCGCGCCGCCCAGGCCGAACGGGCAACGATAATCGTAAGGGTACGGCATGAACTGCACGCCACTGCTGAGCAACGCGCCCAAAGGCTTTTTCGGTCCCAGGCTGCCCATCAAACTTAGCGCGCCCTGGCTCATGCCGTGGTAACCGCCCTGGAACGACACCACAGTGCTGCGTCCGGTGGCGGTGCGCACCAGCTTCAGCGCAGCTTCTACAGCGTCGGTGCCAGTGGGGCCGCAAAACTGGATTTTCGCTTCGGCAGCCAGCGCCGGTGGCAGCAGGCCGAACAGGTCCTGAACGAATTGATCTTTGACCGGTGTGGTCAGGTCCAGCGTGTGCAACGGCAATTCATCAGTCAGCACTTGCTGAATGGCTTCGATCACCACTGGATGGTTATGCCCAAGGGCCAGAGTTCCGGCGCCGGCCAGACAGTCGATGAACGTGCGACCTTCGACGTCTTCGACATACAAACCCTTGGCACGCTTGAGCGCCAGGGGAATGCGTCGCGGGTAGCTGCGGGCGTTGGATTCCTGCTGGCTCTGACGGGCCAGCAACGGCGATTCATTGAACTGATAAAGCGTCTCGGCAGGCGTCGGGGCGACCCGGGCCGGCGGCTCTTCGATAAGGCTGGTAGCGACTGACATCTCTCGACCCCTCAATACGCTGTGGATAGTGACCAAAACTGCACACCGGGCAGGTGCGCGTTCCGGTCACGGGGCGCACTTGCAGGTTTTCCTGTTCTGGAAACGCATCAGCGCCTCAAGGATTTAGACCCTCGATCAGCTTTCTATGAGGGGGGCGGTAGTCCTTTGTGCATGGGAATGGCATGGAGCCCCGCGACCATGAAGGTTCGGGCGCATGGCTGGTAACCCAGATGCCGGTAAAACGCCTCGCTGGTTTTGGTGCTGTTGAGTTGTGCCCGGTACAAGCCCTGCCCCATCAACCAGGCTTCGAGGTCTTGCACCAGAGCCTGCCCGGCTCCCCGGCGAAACCATTCCGGCTGGACGTAACAGAACGCCACCTTGCCGCTGATCGCAGCCATGGCGACACCCACCGGTTTGTCCTGCAACAGGGCGATGTTCAGATACAGCCGTGGGTCGGTGAGCCAGGGCTGGATGTGTTCAATCGTTTTGTTGTGGGTCCAGATAGCAACGGTTTGCGGATCGTTGCGATGATCGAGCGCGCAACCGACGCGGATCGAGCGCTCTATGATGCGGCTGATGATGCCGGCGTCGGCCGGGGTGGCCTTGCAGATGTGTATCGGGTCATCCATGGCGCTGTTACCTCAATCCATTGAGTCAAAGCTGCGAGGGACGATAGCGCGATGTCGACAGGTGGCCTAATGGAGAGACGTTACTTTTGATGTACAACACATCCCCCCTGTAGGCGCTGCCGAAGGCTGCGATCTTTTGACTTTGATTTTCAGAAACAGATCAAAAGATCGCAGCCTTCGGCAGCTCCTACAGGGGGTGTGGTGTTGCTCAGACCGGTTGCAACGGCATGGTCAGTTCCACTCGCAAACCATCCGGTCGACTGTCAAAACGCAGGGTGCAGCCGCAGCGTTGAACGATGGCCTGAACAATTGCCAGCCCGAGGCCGCAGCCGGTGCTCTGGCCATTGCGCCAGAAGCGTTGGGTCAGGTGTTGCAGGTCATCTTCGGCAATGCCCGGCCCGTGATCGCGCACCACAAACTGCACGCGATTGCCGGTGGTTTGCAGGCTCAACTCCACTGCGCCTTCACCGGGGGTATGGCGCAATGCGTTGTCCAGCAAGTTGCGCAGCGCGGCAATCGACAGCACTGCGGGCATTTGCACGGGGGCGGGCGAAACCTTGGCCGGCAGTTGAAATCTGATGCGCTGGCGATCACCGCCAGCGGTGTCCTGAATGGCCAGTTTCGCCACTTGTTCGGCGCTGCATTGCACACCGTCATCGAACGACAGACTGCCCTCTACGCGCGCCAGCAACAGCAATTGCTCAAGAGTCCGATGCAAGCGATCAGCGCCCTCCTCGGCCCGGGCCAGGGATTGATCCCGGGCCGCGCCATCGGTCATGCGCGCCACTTGCAAGTGGGTCTTGATCGCGGTCAGCGGACTGCGCAGCTCGTGGGCGGCGTCACCGGTCAGGCGACGCTCGCGTTCGATGGTCTTGCCGATGCGCTGGAACAGCTGATTCTGCGTGTCCAGCAACGGTTGCAGCTCGCTGGGCAATGGCTGCACCTGCAACGGTTCGAGCGAGTCGGGGCTGCGGCGCATCAAGGCGTCACGCATGCGGTTGAGCGGTGCCAACCCCTGGCCAATGCCCAGCCAGAGCAGGCACAGACAACCAAGCAACGCCACGCCCACCGGCACCGAAGCGGCCAGCAGGATCGACATGTTCAAGGCTTCACGCTCGATCTGCCGATCAGCGGTGGTAATGCGCAGATCGCCGCGGGCCAGTGTGAAACTGCGCCACGGTGCGCCGTCGATCATTTGATCGTGGAAGCCCATTTTCTCGGCTTCCAGGGGCTGCCCCGGATCGCTATGACTGCGGGCGAGAATTTCCCCGCGCAACGAACTGACCTGACAGGCCATGCCACCAGGAATATTCAATTGTTCTGCGCTGAAATGCGTGCCCTCGCCTTTACTCGGCACCGGCGGCAATTGCTCCATCAACCCGGCGACCATTCGCGCCGAAGCGACCAACCGCTGATCGAGGGAAAACATCATTTGGTTGCGCAGGTCGCTGAGCATCCAGGCTGCTGCCAGGGCCCAGATCAAGGCAAACGCGCCGCCGAGCGTCAGGCTCAGGCGTAAACGCAAACTCATCACTTCTGTTGTTCTCCGCCATCAGCCGGGCCCAGGCGATAACCCAGGCCGCGCACCGTCTCGACAATGCCGTTGCCGAGTTTGCGCCGCAGGTGATGGATATGGACGTTGAGGGCATTGCTTTCCAGTTCGTCGTTGAACCCGTAGACGCTGTCCTTGAGTTGCTCGGTGGACAGCACGCGGCCACGGTTATGCAGCAAGGCCTGCAGCAGCGACTGTTCGCGGCGCGACAGGTCCACCGGTTGGCCGCCGAGGGTGGTTTCGCGACTGCTCGGGTCGTAGGTCAGCGCGCCGTGTTCGATCAGATTGACGCTGCGCCCCGCCACCCGCCGCAGCAGTGTGTGCAGGCGTGCAGCCAGCTCACGCAGATCGAAAGGCTTGAGCAAGTAATCGTCGGCACCGGCCTGCAGGCCGTCGACGCGATCGGTCACCGAGTCCCGGGCCGTGAGAATCAGCACCGGCAACTCCAGTCCGTTGTGGCGCAACTGCTGTAGCAACTTGAGGCCGTCTTCGTCGGGCAAGCCAAGGTCGAGCACTATCACATCGAACTCGGCGACCTTGAGCATCGCCCGGGCGGCAGACGCCGTGGCCACATGCTCGACCGTCAGGCCCTGGGCAGTCAGGCCGGCGACAATGCCGCTGGCGATCAACTCATCGTCTTCGCAAACCAGTACGTGCATGGGAGCTCCATGTGTAAAAACGTGAGTCAAACAGCTGTGGATTAAGCCGCAATTATGGCAAGCGCACCGACGGACGAACAGCACCGGAACATTTCGTTGGCCTGCTGCTTCTTGGCTGCGGTTAATCCAACCGTTAAGCGTGTTATCCAGAAGAAACAAACAGCCATTAAAAATGCCTATAAAAACTTCCACAAAGAAAGCTAACCTCACACCAACTTCGGAAAGCGAAGTTCATAAAACAGTAAACACCCAATACTTTTCATACTTCTTTTATCTGAAAGGAATCAGATGATGCCAGCACTTAAAAACGTCGTTGCCGTTGATTGGCGCTCCGGTAAAGACCGTTGTTATTTCTTCTTCAAAGACAGCAATACCTATAGCCGCTTTGATATAGGTGCCAATCGGGTTGCAGACGGACATCCCGTGGAAGTCAAAGAAAGCAATTGGGGCAGATTCCACACTCATGTCAAAAACCTGCGCTTCGGATTCGCCACCACCGGCATTGCACCCGACACGGTAGGAGCCATTGATGACGATGTTTTATGGCTTTTCTATTATGACAAAGGCGTGCCAATGGTCTGCAAATTCGATCAGGATCTTGATGAAGTCAGGGGCCTGTATCCAGTCTCGAAAACGTTATGGGCACCACTACTTCCCTATTTTAATCGAATCGTGGCGGGTACCTGGTGGCAACTCGTTGGCCATAGCCAGGCATTTCGATTCCTCATGAACGACGGGCACTCGGTTGCCTTCGACTATAAAAGAAAACACATACTCCTCGAAAAGATCGACGCCAACTCTTGGCCGGGACTTTCTCACTACAAAGATCGAATTATAACGGCCGTCCAAAACGACCGGACTTTCGCCGACAGTTATTACTATATTTTCCTGACCAACAACCAATACATACGCTACAACATCCAAAGGAACCGAGCAGAGTCCGGCCCGATCAATGTGGACGAAGAGTCCTGGCCCGGTTTGCTGGACGACTGACCCTTCGCGCAGGCCCGTTCACCCAGAATCGGGCCCCATCGCTCAACCCCACCGGTTAATCATCGGTTAATCGCCGCCGCCCATTGTGCTCCCCATCAGCACAGAGCCAAGGCTTATCCATGCGTCGATTGTTTTTACTTTTTGTTCTCTTGATCTCGGGTCTGGCCCAGGCGGGAACCAATCCGTTTGAGACCAAACCCGACTTTCTTCCCGTCGGCAAAGCTTTCATTTTTACCTCCGAGCGCCTCGAGTCCGGGGAGACTCAGCTGTTCTGGCAGATTGCCGATGGCTATTACCTGTATCAGAAGCGTCTCAAATTTGATGGCTTGCCTGCTGATCAGCATCCGGTGCTGCCGGAGGGCGAAGCCCACAGCGACGAGTATTTCGGTGAGCAGCAGGTCTATCGCCAGGGCCTGGAGCTGAAGATTCCGGCAGGCGCCAACGGCCAAATCAAGGTGGGGTTCCAGGGCTGTGCCGATGCCGGTTTGTGTTATCCACCGCAGACTCAAGTTGTAGACCTTGGCAACAACAGCACCGCCAATCCCGTTGTTGAAGCGCCGGACCAAGCGTTAGCCAGTGGCCTGCAACAGCGCGCATTGGGCTGGAGCCTGTTGGTGTTCTTCGGTCTGGGTTTACTGCTGGCGTTTACCCCATGCACATTGCCAATGCTGCCAATCCTGGCCGGGCTGATCGTTGGCAGCGGTGCTTCGCCCAAGCGCGGTTTCGCCTTGGCCGGCAGTTATGTGGTGAGCATGGCGCTGGTCTATGCGGCAATGGGCGTGCTCGCGGCGTCGTTGGGTGCAAACCTGCAGGCGCTATTGCAGAACCCTTGGCTGCTGGGCAGTTTCGCGGCGATTTTCGTTCTGTTGGCGTTGCCAATGTTCGGTTTCTTTGAACTGCAATTGCCGGTGGCCGTGCGTGACCGCCTGGAGAACGTTTCACGCAATCAACGCGGTGGCAGCCTGATCGGCGCAGGTGTGCTGGGGGCGTTGTCGGGTCTGCTGGTCGGCCCTTGCATGACGGCGCCACTGGCCGGTGCGCTGCTCTACATCGCACAAAGCGGCAATGCGCTGCACGGTGGGTTGATTCTGTTCGCCATGGGCATCGGCATCGGCGTGCCGTTGTTGTTGCTGGTGACTGTCGGCAACCGTTTCCTGCCCAAACCCGGCGCCTGGATGAATTTGCTCAAAGGCGCGTTTGGTTTCCTGTTCCTGGCCACGGCATTGCTGATGCTACGTCCTGTGCTGGATGAATCGTTGTGGGTCGGTTTGTGTGGGGCGCTGTTGCTGATCGCCGCTTACAGCGCCTGGAAACAGTCGGAAGGTTTCGGTCGCATCGCCCACTTGTTCGGTGCCAGTTCGCTGCTGCTCGGTGTGTGGGGCAGCCTGTTGATGATCGGTGCCGCCGGTGGCAGTGATGATCTGTTCAAACCGTTGCAGGTTTTCCGTGCCTCCAATTCGGCCATTGCGGCGGTTCCAACCGGTCACGACGCCTTCACCACCATCAAGGAGCCCGCCGCCCTGCAACGGGAACTCGATGCGGCGCAGGCTCAAGGCCAATGGGTACTGCTGGACTATTACGCCGACTGGTGTGTGTCGTGCAAGATCATGGAAAAACAGGTGTTCGGTCAGCCGCAGGTACTGCAAGCCCTGAGCGATGTGCGCTTGCTCCGGCTGGATGTCACCGCCGACAATGCCGCCAGCCGCGAATTGCTCGGCCGCTATAAAGTGCCGGGGCCACCGAGCTTTCTGTGGATTGGTGCCGACGGCGAAGAGCGGCGCAGCCAGCGCATCACCGGCGAGGTTGATGCCGGCACATTCCTGCAACGCTGGACCACCACCCGAGACGCTCGTTAATGCTGACATTCACCCTCGGCACTTTTGCCATCGCGCTTAACCACCTTTTGCTGATCAGTGCATTGGCGCTGGCGACGTTTGTCGGCTGGCGGGTGGCCAAGCGCGGTGGTGAAAATCCCGAGTCGGCGTTGTTCAGTCTGTTCCTGATCGGGATGCTGGCGGCGCGAGTCAGTTTCGTCGGCGTTTACTGGATGCATTATCGCAATGACCCGTGGCAGATCATCGACCTGCGCGACGGTGGCTTTCTTGCCTGGCCGGGGGTGATTGCTCTGGTGCTCGCGTCTGTTTACCGTGCCTGGCGCCGCCCCGGTTTGCGTCGCCCGCTGGGCTTTGGCGTGGCCAGCGGTCTGGCGTTCTGGCTGCTGGCGACCTTCTCCCTGAGCATTTACGAACAAGGTACGCGCCTGCCGGAAATCACCCTGCGTAACGCCGCAGGTGAAACCGTGCAACTGGCCGATTACAAGGGCGGCCCGCTGGTGATCAATCTCTGGGCTACCTGGTGTCCGCCGTGCCGCCGGGAAATGCCAGTGCTGGAAAACGCCCAGCAACAGCGCCCCGATCTGACCTTTCTGTTCGTCAATCAGGCCGAAAGCATGCAAAGCGTCAGCACCTTCCTGGAAACCCAGGGGCTGAGCCTGTCTAACGTGCTGTTCGACGGCGGCGGCCGCCTGGGCCAGGCCGTCGGTTCCATGGCCTTGCCGACTACTCTTTTCTACAGCCCAGAAGGTCGCCTGTTGGGCAGCCATCTGGGTGAACTGTCGCAAGCCAGCCTCGCTCGCGCTCTGGAAAACTTCGACACCGCACCTGCCACCTCTTCAAGGAAACTGCCATGCACCGCCTCCGCCACCTGCTGACCCTGAGCCTGGGTGCCGCTCTGCTGCACCTGCCGTCGGTGCAGGCTGAAGAGTTGCCCGATGCGATCAAGAAGATTGAAGCCAAAGGCGCGAAAATCGTCGGCCAGTTCGACGCTCCCGACGGCTTGCGCGGTTATGCGGCGCAATTTCAAAGCCGTGGCATGGCGCTGTACCTGACCCCGGATGGCAAGCATGTGCTGCTGGGCAATCTGTACGACGCCGAAGGCAACGACCTGAGCAGTGCGCCGTTGCAAAAACTGGTATATGCGCCAATGGCCAAGGAAGTCTGGGGCAAGATGGAAGCGAGCAACTGGATCGGTGACGGCGACAAGAATGCCCCACGTGTCGTCTACCTGTTCAGTGACCCGAACTGCCCTTACTGCAACATGTTCTGGGAACAGGCACGACCATGGGTGAAGGCCGGCAAGGTGCAGTTGCGGCACATAATGGTCGGCATTATTCGTGAAGACAGCCCGGGCAAATCTGCTGCGCTGCTCGCCGCCAAGGACCCGCAAAAGGCCCTGCAAGACCACGAAGCCGCTGGCAAGAGCAGTTCGCTCAAGGCCATGAAAGAAGTGCCGCCGGCGATTCAGGCGAAACTCGCGGCGAACATGCAGTTGATGGAAGAGCTTGAACTGCAAGCCACGCCGGCGATTTTCTATATGGATGACAAGGGCGAGTTGCAACAGCAACAAGGTGCACCGTCACCGGATAAGTTGGCGAAGATTCTTGGGCCCAAATAAGCAAGATCAAAAGATCGCAGCCTGCGGCAGCATTCCAATGGAGGAGCTGCCGCAGGCTGCGATCTTTTTCTCAACCGCGACGCGGATTTCTGTCAGTCAAAAATGCCAGCAACGTCGCTGTGACAAACCCCGGATTCTCCAAATTTGAAATATGCCCCGCCTCCGGCACCAGTACACATGGGCAGCCGATCAACTCGGCCATCTCATGGGCTTCCGATAGTGGCCGTGGTTTGTCCTGATCCCCACACATCACCAGCGTATTGGCCGCATTCAACTCACCCAATCGCGGCAACACATCATCCCGTCCAAACGTAATCCGCCCCATTGGCACAATGCTGTCGCGCAGGCGTTCAGCAGGCAGCGCGGCCAGTTTGGCGCGAAATCCCTGATACAGCGCCGAGTGCGGATCGATACCCGGACGGAAGAAAATCGGCACCACGATATCCAGCAGTTGCGGCGAGATCACGCCGGTTTCTTCAATCATCTTGAACAGTGAAAAGTAGTACTGACGGGTCGGTTCCGGCTCGACACCGACATAGGTGTCCATCAGTACAAGGCCGTTGAGCCGTTGCGGTGCCGACAGCGCAAGCCGCACGCCCCACATGCCACCGACCGACAGGCCGACCAGCGTCACACGATCGATATGCAGATGATCGAGCAACGCCAATGCCTGGCGCGCTACGTCGTCCAGCGACGTTGTGCTGGCAGGCAACGGCCCGGATTCACCGTGGCCCCAAAGGTCCAGGGCGATCACCCGATACTGTTGCGACAACGCGGCGATCTGCGGCGCCCACATGGTTTGGTCCCACAGGTAACTGCCGGCCAGCAAAACCGCCGGGCCAGTGCCTTGGTCGATGTAGTGAAGGGGTTGGCCGTCTATGGTTACGAAGGGCATCAAGTGACTCCGCGCAATAAAGTGGAGCCCGAAGGCTGAGTGGCTGACGGCATGTAGTCAATCGGGAAAATGTACGCGTTTGTACAGCCGTCTTCGCGAGCAGGCTCGCTCCCACATTCGACCTGTGAACACAGATCCATTGTAGGAGAGAGCCTGCTCGCGATGGGGCCTTCCAGCCGCTAAAAAACTACAACCCCTCCAGCTCCGCCATCAGGTCATTCAACCGATCCACTTTCTCCTCGGTGATATCACTGGCCGCCAGGCCTTCGATGTAAACGGCCAGTTCCTCCACCGTGCTGCATTCGAACATCGCTCGCAGCGGCACATCGCGCTGCAAGGCTTTCTGCACCCGCGAGGCAATCTGCGTAGCCAGCAACGAATGCCCGCCCAGCTCGAAGAAGTTGTCGCGAACGCCGACCTTTTCCACCTTCAGCACTTCAGCCCAGATGCCTGCCAGGGTCTGCTCCAGTTCATTGCGCGGTGCCTGGTAGTCCTGGCTCTGCAACTGGCCGATCTCCAATGCCGGCAGGGCCTTGCGGTCCAGTTTGCCGTTGGCGTTTAGCGGCATTTTATCCAGCCATAGCCAGTGCAGCGGCACCATGTATTCCGGCAGTTCGGCGCGCAGGCGTTGCTTGATGCGCTCCAAACGTTCAGCTGGATTGAGCGATGTATCAGCGGCTACGAGATAGCCGACGAGGTGTTTGCCATTGACGCCCTCCTGCACGCCAACCGCTGCCTCGCGGACTTCCGGTTGTTCATGCAGACGCGCTTCGATCTCACCCAGTTCGATGCGGTAGCCGCGAATTTTCACCTGATGGTCGATACGCCCGACGTATTCCAGCACGCCGTCGTTGCGACGACGGGCCAGGTCGCCGGTGCGATACAGACGATCCCCCGGCGCGCCAAACGGGTTGGGTACAAACACCTGCGCCGTGCGCAGCGGATCGCTGACATAACCGCGCCCAACCCCAGTGCCGGCCACGCACAACTCGCCCACCGCCCCCAGCGGCACCAGTTCCAGCGCGCCGTCGAGCAGGTACAAACGGTTGTTATCGGTCGGCGTACCAATCGGCAAATAACTGCTGCGCGTTGACGCCATGTCGACGCGGAAAAACGCCACGTCGTCCGAGCATTCCGCCGGACCGTAGGCATTCACCAGGCCGATGTCCGGATAACGCAGCAGCCATTGATGCGCGAGTTCCGGCGGCATCGCTTCACCCGTCGGCAACATCCAGCGCAGGCCATCGAGGCCCATGCGTTCCTGGGCGAGCATGCCCTGAATCAGCGACGGCACGCTTTCCAGCACGGTGATGCCCTGGCCCTGAACATGGGCCAGCAAGCCTTGCGGGTCGTGAGCGATGGTGTTCGGCACGATGTCCACCCTCGCGCCGAACAGCGGTGCGGCGAGGAACTGCCACACGGAAATGTCGAAGCTTTGCGAAGCGGTCTGCGCAATGACGTCGGCATCGCTCAGGTGCAGGTACGGCACTTTGCTCAACTGGTTATTGAGCATGCCGCGCTGTTCGACCATCACACCTTTGGGCAAACCGGTGGAACCGGAGGTGTAGATCACGTAGGCCAGATTGTCCGGGCCACTGTAAATACCAGGGTTGGCGATCGACATATCACTGGCCTGCACCTCATCCCAGACCAGCAATCGAGGCCGATTGGCACCACCGAATTCTTCCAGCAGCGCGACGGCTTGTTCGCGGCAGGCTTCAGTGCAGACCAGCAACGGCGTGCGGCTCAGGTCGATAATTCGGCTCAGGCGCTGACTCGGCAGGCCTGGGTCCAGCGGCAGATAACCCGCGCCAGCCTTGAAGCTACCGATGATCATGCCCAGCAAATCGAGGCTGCGCTCAGCCAGCAGCGCCACCGGCTGATCGAGCCCGACACCCGCCGCGACCAGCGCATGGCCGAGTCGGTTGGCGCGCTGGTTCAACTCGGTGTAGCTGTGCTGTTGATCCAGGCAACTGGCGGCGATTCGCTGCGGATGCCGGGCCACTTGCGCCTCAAACAACGCAACATAGCTCTGTTCCAGCGGGTAAGCGTGTTCGCTCTGGTTGCAATCGTGGATCAGGAAGTCCTGTTCCTCAGCGCCCAGCAATGGCAAGTCCGCCATATCACCGTGGAACCCTTCGACCAGCGCCAGCAACAGACGCTTGAACTCGCCAAGCATGCGTTCGACCGTGGACTCGTCGAAGTAACGCTGATCGTAGGACAGGTGCAAGCCCAGGTCATCGCCCGGATAGCACACCGCCGTCAGCGGGAAGTTGGTGTGGGTACGGCCCGAATCCGAGGTTGCGTTAAGACTTTGCGCACGGTCCAGCACCGAGACTTCCACCGGGGCGTTTTCGAACACGAACAGGCTATCAAACAGCGGCTGGCCTTTAGGCAACTCGCTGTGTTCCTGGATGCTTACCAGCGGCAAATATTCGTACTCGCGCAGTTGCATGTTGCTGTCGAGCAAACCGCTCAGCCACTGGCGCACGCTGCAACGCTGATCGTCTTCAGGCATCTTCACCCGCAACGCGATGCTGTTGATGAACAGGCCGACGGTGCGCTGCATCTCCGGCATTTCTACCGGGCGTCCGGCCACGGTGACGCCGAACAGCACGTCGCGATCACCGCTCAAGCGCCGCAGCACCAAGGCCCACGCCGCCTGGGCGAACGTGTTGATGGTCAGCTGATGAGCCTGCGCCAGTTCGCGCAGTTGCGCACCGTCACGGGCATCGAGTCGGGTGTAGCGATCACCCACGAGCATGCCGCCGCTGTCACCGGCATGCTCACGCAGGAACGGCCGGTCGCTCGGGATCGGCGTGGTCCGTTCGAAGCCTTGCAGGTTGGTTTCCCACCACTGCCGTGCTTCGGCCAGGCTCTGGCGTTGCAGCCAGCCGATGTAGTCGCGATAACGTGGCGGCACAGCCAACTGCGCTTCCCGACCTTCGCCGAGGGCGCTGTAGATTTCGAAGAAATCGTTCATCAGCAGCGAGCGGCACCACGCATCGATCAGGATGTGGTGGTTGCTCATCATGAACCAGTAACGCGCCGCGCCGACCCGAATCAAACGCAAGTGGAACGGGGCCTGGTTGAGCAAATCGAACCCGGCTTCGCGCTCGCTTTTGAGCAGCGTTTGCAGTTTGGGTTCTTGCTCGGCTTCGGCGATATCGCGCCAGTCCAGGTATTCGATCGGCGTGCTGCCCGGCTTGTGGATAACCTGCAACATGTCTTCGCCGACGTTCCAGCAGAACGACGCGCGCAAGGCTTCGTGACGGGCGATCACCGCTTGCCAGGCCTGGGCGAAACGCTGCGGATCAAGTTCGCTGTTGATGCGATACCGATCCTGCATGTAGTAGAGGCCGGTGCCCGGTTCGAGCAAGGTGTGCAGCAGCATGCCTTCCTGCATCGGGGTCAGCGGGTAAACGTCTTCAATGAGGGCGGCTGCAATTGGCAGCGCATCCAGTTGCGTCTGGTTCAGTTTCGCCAGCGGGAAGTCGGATGGCGTCAGGCCACCCGCGTCGTCACGCAGGCAATGCTCGATCAGGCTCTGCAATTCGCCCAGATAAGCATCGGCCAATTCGTTGATGGTTTGCGGGTCGTGGCGTTCGGTGCTGAAGGTCCAGCGCAGTACCAGTTCACCGCCGTAGACCTGACTGTCGACGCTCAACTCGTTGGGCAGCGGTGCCCTCGGATCGTGGGCCACGCCGATGGCCTCATCGAGCGGCAGGAATAACGCGTCGGCACCGAAACTCTGATCGAACTGACCGAGGTAGTTGAAGGTGATCGGCGCCACTGGCAGCGCGGCCATTGACTGCCGGCTCAGGTCATCGGCCAGATAACGCAGCACGCCATAACCCAGGCCTTTGTGCGGTACGGCGCGCAGTTGCTCCTTGATCGCCTTGATCGAAGCGCCCTGCCCGGCGGCTTCCTCGATGTTCGCTGGCGTCAGGCGCAACGGATACGCGCTGGTGAACCAGCCGACGGTGCGGGTCAGGTCGATTTCGTCGAACAGTGCTTCGCGGCCATGGCCTTCCAGTTGAATCAACGCCGATTCATGCCCGCTCCAGCGGCAAAGCACTCGGGCCAATGCCGTCAGCAGCAGGTCGTTGACCTGAGTGCGATAGGCACTCGGCGCCTGTTGCAGCAGTTGCCGGGTGCGCCCGCTGTCGAGGCGCACGCTGACGGTATGCGCATGCCGGTTCTGCCGGCCGCCATCGGGACGATCACAGGGCAACTGGGCGTTCGGCCCGGCCAATTGCGCCTGCCACCAGCTCAGTTCTTCACGCAGGGACTCGCTGCCGGCATACGCCTGCAAGCGCGCTGCCCAGTCCTTGAAGGCACTGGTTTTCGCCGGCAATTTTACCGATTGCCCGGCGTCGAGTTGGCGATACACCGTCTGCAGATCGTCCAGCAGCACGCGCCATGAAACGCCGTCCACCACCAAGTGGTGAATGGCGAAGAACAGTCGTTGCTGGCCCTCGGGACCGTCAACCAGCAACACCCGCATCAACGGCCCTTCTTCAAGGTCGAGGCTGCGCTGGGCATCGGCGAACAGTGCGGCGCATTTGTCCATGGACGAAACGCGCACTTGCCAGAGCACCGGCACCTCGGAAATTGCCTGGTGTTGGGCCTGCCATTGACCACCGATTTTGCTGAAGCGCAGGCGCAAGGCGTCGTGCTGTTCCAGCACTGCCAGCAACGCTTGCTCCAGGCGATGCGGTTCCAGTGTCGTTGTCGGCTCCAGCAACAAGGCCTGGTTCCAGTGTTGGCGCTGCGGGATCTCGGTGTCGAAGAACCAGTGCTGGATCGGCGTCAGGCGTGATTCGCCGGTGAGCAGACCTTGCTCGGCTGTCACCTGCTCGCTGCGGGTGGCCACGGCGGCCAGGGTCTGCACGGTCTGGTGCTGGAACAAATCCCGCGGGCTGAAGTGGATGCCCTGCTGCCGCGCACGACTGACCACTTGAATCGACAGAATCGAATCGCCACCGAGTTCGAAGAAGTTATCGTTGAGGCCGACCTGTTCGACGTTCAGCACTTCGCACCAGATCTGCGCCAACGTCAGCTCCAGTTCGTTGCTCGGCGCCACATAGTGCTGACGGTTCAGCTCCGGGTCGGGCGCCGGCAGTGCGCGGCGGTCGAGCTTGCCGTTGCCGGTCAGCGGCATGCTGGCCAGCAGGATCAGGTGCGTCGGCACCATGTAATCCGGCAGCTGCGTTTTCAGGTGCGACTTGAGCGCTTCGCGCAATGCGTTTTGCTGCGCTTCGTCCTGTTCCGCAACGTTGGTGACCAGATAACCAACCAATTGCTTGCCGCTCGGTGCATCGAGGGCCAAGACAACGGCTTCGCGCACCGATTCGTGTTCCAGCAGACGGGTTTCGATTTCGCCCAATTCGATGCGGAAACCGCGAATCTTCACTTGATGGTCGATGCGCCCGAGGTATTCAACCAACCCATCGGCGCGCTGGCGCACCAGGTCGCCGGTGCGGTACAGACGTCCGCCATGGGCGGCAAACGGGTCGGCGACAAAACGCTCGGCCGTCATTCCCGGACGCTGGTGATAACCCTGGGCCAGACCGGCACCGCCGACATACAACTCGCCAGTCGCACCCTGTGGCACCAAGGCCAGATCGGCATCAAGAATGTAGGCCACGCGGTCGCCGATCACGCTGCCAATCGGCACGCTGCCCACGCCTTCTTCCAATACATCTGGGGCCAGGCTGGCCAGCGGCATGACCACGGTTTCGGTCGGGCCGTAGGCGTTGAAGAACAGGTCCGGTTTAAACGCCGCGCGAATCCGCTGCAGGTGCTCGCCGGTCAGCGCTTCGCCGCCGGTGATGATCATGCGCACCGGGAGGGTTTCATTTTTCGTCGCCAGCCATTGCGCCAACTGGCTGCCGTAACTCGGAGTGAACCCCAGGATATTGATGTGGTGACGGCGGATAAGACCGCAGATTTCTTCAGCGTCCCATTGGCCCTGGGCACGCAGGACAACTTGCGCGCCACTCAACAGCGGCACCAGCAAACGCTCAGTGGCGGCGTCGAAGTTGATCGAATAGAAATGCAACTCGCAGTCGTCCGCGCGCATGCCGAAACGCTCGATCACCGCACGGCAGTGCATGGCAATTTCACCGTGGGACACCACCACACCTTTCGGTTTACCGGTGGAGCCCGAGGTGTAGATCAAGTACGCCTGATGTTGCGGCAGGCTGATAAACGGCAACTCGGTGGCCGGGTAATTGGCCAGTTCGGCGGCATCGTCTTCCCGGCACCAGCGCGCTACGCTCGCTGGCAGTTCACCCAGCGCTTCGAACATCGCCGCATCGCTGAGCAGTAAGCCGATGCCGCTGTCTTCGATCATGTAATGCAAGCGGTCGAGCGGGTACTCCGGGTCCAGCGGCACGTAAGCGCCGCCGGCCTTGAGGATCGCCAGCAGGCCGACGACCATCTCCAGCGAACGCTCCAGTGCCAGACCGACGCGAACCTGCGGCCCGACACCGCGTTCGCGCAGCATCCAAGCGAGGCGATTGGCGCGGCTGTCGAGTTCGGCATAACTCAGGGTTTGCCCGGCGAAGGTCAGCGCCGGTGCCTCTTTACGCGCCAGAGCCTGTTCGCTGAACAGCTGATGAATGCACTGATCCAGACGATGTTCGCCCGGCTCGACCCCGAGACTGTCGAGCAGGGTTTGCTGCTCGCTGGCCTCCAGCAACGGCAACTCACTCAGGCGCTGTTGCGGATCGGCCAGTAACGCTTCCAGCACGTTACGCCAATGCGCGGCCATGCGCGCAATGCGCGGTTCGTCGAACAGATCGGTGCTGTAGGTCAGGCAGCAACCCAGGCGATGGTCGAGGTCGGTGACTTCCAGGTTGAGGTCGAACTTGGTCGCACGGGCATCGTTGGCCAGGTACTCGACGGTCATGCCGGCCAGGGTGCGGCTCTGCTGGAATTCCCAGCGCTGCACGTTGCACATCACCTGGAACAATGGGTTGTAGGCGGCGCTGCGTGGCGGCTGCAAGGCTTCCACCAAATGGTCGAAGGGCAAGTCCTGATGAGACTGGCCTTCGATGACCGTGTGGCGCACCTGCTCCAGCAATTGGCCGACGGACATCTGCCCGTCGAGCTGGCAACGCAGCACCTGGGTATTGAGGAACGCGCCGATCAGTCCTTCGCTTTCCGGGCGAATCCGGTTGGCCACGGGTGCGCCGATGCGCAGGTCGGTCTGGCCGCTGTAGCGGTAAAGCAACACGGCCAGCGCGGCGGTCATGGTCATGAACAGGGTCAGGCCGTTTTGTGCATTGAAGGCGCGTACTCGCGCAGCGAGTTCATCGCTGAGGTCGAAACGGAACAACTCGCCCTGATGGCTTTGCACCGCTGGACGCGGACGATCACTGGGCAATTCGAGCAACGGGTGTTCGCGGCCCAGTTGCGCGGTCCAGTAATCGAGCTGGCGCTGACGCTCACCGGACTCCAGCCAGTTGCGCTGCCAGACGCTGTAATCGAGGTACTGCACCGGCAGCGGTGCCAGCGGCGATTCTCGATCATCGACGAACGCTTCGTAGAGTGCGCTGAGCTCCCGGGCGAAGATGTCCATCGCCCAACCTTCGGTGACGATGTGATGCAGGGTCAGTACCAGGTAATGCTCTTGCTCGGCGGTCTTGACCAGACAGGCGCGCAGCAGCGGGCCGCTTTCCAGATCGAACGGCTGGTGCGCCTCAAAGTCGGCCAGTTGTTGCACCCGTTGTTCGCGGGTTGCGACGTCCAGCGCCGAGAAGTCTTTCCATTCCATCTGCATTCCGGCATCCGGACGCACCTGTTGCCGGGCCACACCGTCGATACTCGGGAACGTGGTGCGCAGGGTTTCGTGACGCAGGATCAGCGCTTGCAGCGCCGCTTCAAATCGCCCGACATCCAGCACCCCGCGCAGCCGCGCCATGCCGCCGACGTTGTAGGCCGGGCTGTCCGGTTCCATCTGCCAGAGGAACCACATGCGCTGCTGGGAATAGGACAGCGGCACCGCTTGGCTGCGGTCGACTTTCTCGATGGGTGGCTGCTGGTTGGTTTTGCCGCTGAGCTGGATCAGCTGAACCTGTTCGGCAAACGCGCCCAGTTCACTGTTCTCGAACAGTGCACGCAGCGGTAACTCGACGTCGCAGGCCTGACGGGTGCGGGAAATGATTTGCGTGGCCAACAGCGAATGACCGCCGAGGGCGAAGAAGTCATCGCGCAAGCCGACTTGCGCCAGGCCCAGCACTTCGCGCCAGATGCCGGCGATTTGCTGCTCCAATCCAGTCACTGGTTCGACGTGTTCACGCACCTGCCACTGCGGTTCCGGCAAGGCGCGGCGGTCGAGTTTGCCACTTGGGCCGAGGGGCATTTGTTCCAGGCGCATCAGCTGCGCCGGGACCATGTATTCCGGTAGCTCGGCTGCCAGCGCAGTTTTCAGTCTTAGGGTTTGCGCTTCTTCAGTTTCGGTGGAATCGGTGGCGGTGTAGTAGCCGATCAACTGCCCACCGGCCGAGGTTTCGCGCACTAGCACAATGGCCTGGGCAACGCCCTGCTGGGCCAGCAGTCGCGCTTCGATTTCTTCCGGTTCAACGCGGAAACCACGCAATTTGACCTGCTGATCGAGGCGACCGAGGTATTCGATCACGCCATCGGCGCTCCATCGCGCACGGTCGCCGGTTCGATACAGGCGCGTGCCCTGATCGCCCAATGGATCGACCACGAAACGTTCGGCGGTCAGGCCTGGACGGCCCAGATAACCCCGGGCCAGACCGATGCCACTGATGCACAGTTCACCCGGCACACCGAGCGGAACCGGATTCAGATCGCTATCGAGCACGCGGCAGATCACGTTACCCAGTGGCCGGCCAATCGGCGAGCGCTCGCCATCGGCTGTGGTGCAGTGCCAATGGGTAACGTTGATCGCGGTTTCGGTCGGGCCGTAGCGGTTGTGCAACTGCACCGCCGGCAGTTGCGCCAGCACACGGTTACGCAGCTCGGCGGGCAAGGCTTCGCCACCGGAAAACACGCGGCGCAGGCTGGTGCTTTCGGCGGTCAGCGGCTCGTCGATGAACAACGAAAGCAGTGGCGGCACGAAGTGCAACGTGGTCACGCCGTATTGCTGGACCAACTGCGCGATGCGGTGCGGGTCGCGGTGTTCACCGGGCCCGGCAATCAGCAGGCGTGCGCCGGTAATCAACGGCCAGAAGCATTCCCACACGGACACGTCGAAACTGATCGGTGCCTTTTGCATCAGCACGTCGCTGTCGTTCAGGCGATAGGTGTCCTGCATCCATTGCAGCCGCTCTGCGAGGGCCGCATGGGTGTTGCCGACGCCTTTGGGTTGGCCGGTGGAACCGGAGGTGTAAATCACATACGCGAGGTTGTCGCCGTGCAAATGCAGGCCCGGCGCATGGCTGGGCCAGCTCTCCAGATGCAGCGCGTCCATGGCGATCACGCTGACGCCGTCGGTGGCGGGCAGGCGATCAAGCAGTTGGGTTTGCGTCAACAGCAACTCGACGCCGCTGTCACTGAGCATGTAGGCCAGGCGCTCGGCTGGATAGTCCGGGTCCAACGGCACGTAGGCGCCACCGGCCTTGATGATCGCCAGCAGGCCGATCAGCAGTTGCGGCGAACGCTCCGCTGCGATGGCCACGCAGACATCCGGACCGACGCCTTTGTCACGCAGGTAGTGAGCCAGGCGATTGGCCCGGGTGTGCAGTTCGGCGAAGTCCAGGCTGCCGCCGTCCCACAGCAGTGCGATGCGTTCCGGGGTCTGGCGCGCTTGTTCGTTGAGCCGCTCCGGCAGCCATTGGCTGGCGGGTGTGCACGGTGCAACGGCCCAGTCAGCTTGCTGGTTGAATTCAGACCCGGTCAGCAGTTGCAGGTCGCCGACAGCGGTTTGCGGTTGCGCGCTAATGGCTCGCAGCAGGTTGCTGAAATGCTCGGCCAGACGCTCGACGGTCGCGGCGTCGAACAGTTCGCTGGCGTAGTCGAACGACAGGCTCAAGCGACCGTTACGATCTTCTTCGCTGTGCAATTGCAGGTCGAACTTGGCCTCGCGACTGTGCCACGGCAACTCTTCGGCGAGCAGGCCCGGCAGGCGTTTCAATGCGCCGAGGTCGCGTTGCTGGTGGTTGAACATGACCTGGAACAGTCCCTGTTCCCGAGCCTGCGGAAAGGCCTCCAGCAGTTGTTCGAACGGCAAGTCCTGATGGGCTTGTGCGCCCAACGCCGCTTGACGGGTTTGCGCCAGCAACTCAACGAATGGCAGCCGCGAATCGACCTCGGCGCGCAGCACCTGGGTGTTGATGAAAAAGCCGATCAGGCCTTGGGTCTCCAGGCGCGGACGGTTGGCATTCGGCACACCGATGCGGATGTCGCGCTGACCGCTGTAGCGATGCAACAGCGTTTGGAACGCGGTGAGCAACAGCATGAACGACGTGGCTTCGTGGGCCTGGGCGGTCTGGCGAATCGCGTCGCTGAGATTCGCGTCGAGGCGCACGGTGTGGCGGGCGGCACTGTGCATTTGTTGCGCCGCACGCGGGTGATCGGTGGCCAGGTTCAACGTCGGATGGTCGTCACCCAACTGGGTTTTCCAGTAAGCCAGTTGTCGCTCACCCTCCCCTTGCGCCAGCCATTGGCGCTGCCAGCTGCCGTAATCGGCGTATTGCGTCGGCAATGGTGCCAGCGTCGCTGACTGGCCTTGGGACGCCGCCGCATACAGTCGAGAGAACTCGTCGATCAACACGTTCAGCGACCAGCCATCGGCGATGATGTGGTGCATCGTCACCAGCAGTTGATGGTCCTCGTCATCAAGGCGAACCAACATCACCCACAGCAGCGGACCGTTTTCCAGATCGAACCGGGTGCGAGCTTCGTCCTCGCGGATCTGCCACGCGCGAGCCTCACGCTCGGCCAAAGGCAAGCCACTGATGTCGATCATTTGCAGGTTGAATGCGCCAGCCGCATCGACCTGTTGCAGCGCCACGCCATCACGCTCGAAAAACCGCGTGCGCAGGGACTCGTGGCGCTCGATGAGTTGCTGGAAACTGCCGCGCAACGCGTCTTCGTCCAGCTCGCCGCGCAGGCGCAAGGCACCGGGAATGTTGTAGGCGCTGCTCTGTGGGTCGAGTTGCCAGGTGATCCACAGACGGTTTTGTGCCAGGGATTGCGGCATCGCTTCATGACGCGATAACGCGGTGATCGCACCTTGGGCGAGGCCGCCATCCTGTTGTTGCCGGGCCACGGCGGCAGCGAATGCACCGAGAGTCGGCGCTTCGAACAACAGGCGCAGGTTCAACTCCAGACCGAGTTCTTCACGCAGACGTGCCACCACTTGGGTGGCCGCGATGGAGTTACCGCCGAGCAGGAAAAAGTGATCATCAAAGCCGACCTGCTTGACCTGCAATTGCTCGCACCAGATCTGGCCGATCAGGTTTTGCAGGTCTGAAGCGGATTCAGTCTTGCCTTCACTCCCGCCAGTGGACGACGGGAACAGCGCATAGCTGTCGAGGCTGCCATCCGCCAGGCGATTGCGGCACGCCGAGCGTTGCAGTTTGCCGCTGGAGGTCTTGGGCAACGCGCCGGGATTGAGCAACAACACGACACTCGGCGCTTCCTGGTACGCCTCGGCCACGGCTTGGCGAATGGCTTTGATCAAGGCGTCAGGTGGCAGGATTTTTTGCACGCTGCGGCTGATTTCCGCTGCGATACCGATGCCTTCCTGACCCTCGATATTGACCGCGAACGCGGCCACGCGGCCTTTGCGCACCACCTCCACTTCACGCTCGACAGTCTGCTCGATGTCCTGTGGATAAAGGTTATGCCCGCGCACGATCAGCATGTCTTTCAGGCGCCCGGTGATGAACAGTTCGCCGTCGCGCAGGAAGCCCAGGTCACCGGTGCGCAGCCAGGTGCGGCCGGCGTGTTGAACGAACGTCTTGGCGGACGCCTCGGGGTTGCGCCAGTAACCGTGGGCGATACTCGGCCCGGTGGCCCAGATTTCGCCGACCGCGTTGTCCGCCAGTTCGGTGAGCGATGCGGGTTCGATGATCAACACCGCATGATCTGGCTGACTGATGCCGCAGCTCATGATTGCGCTGCCGTCGCCCGGCTCGGCACGATTGTGCGCCAGGGCCTGATCGTCTACGCGCAGGTTGCCAATGCCTTGACCACACGGAGTACCGGTCACAAACAGTGTGGCTTCTGCCAGGCCATAGGACGCCATGAAGCTGTCCGTTGTGAAACCGCTTGGGGCGAACTTCTCGGCGAAACGCTCAAGGGTGTCGAGACGAATCGGCTCGGACCCGGAATAAGCCACGCGCCAACCGCTCAGATCAAGCCGCTCCAATACCGAATCGCTGACTCGCTCGCTGCACAAACGGTAGGCAAAATCCGGCCCGCCGCTGATGGTGCCGCCGTATTCGCTGATGGCTTCCAGCCAACGCAGCGGCCGACCCAGGAAGTACGCCGGCGACATCAACACGCACGGCACGCCGCTGAAAATCGGTTGCAACAGCCCGCCAATCAGGCCCATGTCGTGGTACAGCGGTAGCCAGCTGACGATGACGTCGTCCGGGTTCAGATCGATGCCGAAACCGTGACGGATCAGCAACTCGTTGGCCACCAGGTTGCCGTGGCTGACTTGCACGCCTTTCGGCAACGCGGTGGAACCCGAGGTGTATTGCAAGAAGGCGATGTGATCATCTTGCAGGTCCGGCGCGACCCAGCGTTCGGCCATTGTGCTGTCGAGGGTATCGACACACAGCAGCGGCGGCGCTCCTTCAATTTGCTGCAACGCATCGTGCAGGCCGGCGCTGGTCAGTAACAGGCGCGGCTCGGCATCGCTGATGATCGACAGCAAACGCTCCTGATGATGACGGCGCGTCGATTCCGGCGGGTAGGCCGGCACGGCGATCACGCCGGCATACAGGCAACCGAAAAACGCCGCGACGTAATCCGGGCCACTCGGAAACAGCAACACCGCGCGATCGCCAAAATCGGCCTCGGCCTGCAATGCACCGGCAATGGTCCGCGCCCGCTGATCCAGCTCGCGATAACTGAGCACCACAGCCTGATCCTGGGTTTCGGCGAGAAAACGCAAGGCCACCCGGTCCGGCGTCAGGGCCGCGCGGCGCTGGAGGGCTTGGACCAGTGTGCTGGGGAGTTCGAACGCGTCAGTCATGAGGTTTCCTGCCTGAATTCGGCTTGCAAATGGAATCGATTTTTGTGACGTCACGCCCCATTCAAGGGCGCGCAGGACGCGGTCTTCGCCGACCGCGCAAGGCATTGGCAATGCAGTTGTGTCCGGGGCTGCAGCCCGGATCCATTCACCAATGAGAACGGATGACGTCTTGAAATAATTAGTCGGCAGGCTTGAACGCCAACCAGGCCGGGGTGTGTCAGCGTGTCGCAGTTCTCACTCTGCACCTTTGCGGCGCATTACTTCTCTTTCTCAATTGACAATCATTATCATTCAACATAATTTGTCGCTCGATGTGTAGGACGGCCCCGATCCCTTTGTCGTCCCACCAACCTATTGGCAGCAAGGTGATTTCCATGACGGAACAAGTCTCCACAAGCAGGTGCGATTCGCCGCTACTTCAGGCCTTCGTCGACAATCGACTGATTCTGGTCAAGATTGCAGCCCGCATCACCGGCTGCCGCTCGCGTGCTGAAGATGTGGTGCAGGACGCGTTTTTCCGTCTGCAATCAGCGCCGCAGATCACCTCCTCGTTCAAGGCGCAGCTCAGCTATCTGTTCCAGATCGTGCGCAACCTGGCGATCGATCACTACCGCAAGCAAGCACTCGAGCAGAAGTATTCCGGCCCTGAAGAGGAAGGCCTGAATGTGGTGATTCAGGGCGCATCGCCAGAAACGTCGCACATCAATTTTTCGACGCTGGAAAACATCGCCGATGCACTGACCGAACTGCCGAGCCGAACCCGCTATGCCTTCGAGATGTATCGCCTGCACGGCGTGCCGCAGAAGGACATCGCCAAGGAACTCGGCGTCTCGCCGACCCTGGTGAACTTCATGATTCGTGATGCGCTGGTGCATTGCCGCAAGGTGTCGGGCAATCGTGCGGATAGCGTGGCCCGCCGCTGAGACGGCGTCGGTTCCATAAAAAAGATCGTCCGAAGGCTCGGGCCGCGTTCGGACGATCTTTGCTTTTCAGGCCAGACTGCACCGCTCGAAAAACCGCTCACGCCCCAACACCATCAGCGCGGCGCGCTTGTGCGGGAAGTCGAACTCTTTCTCGCAGTGGAATCGCTGGTCCTGCATATACCCGATCATCTTGGCGTTGTCGGCACGCGGCTCGGCAACCACTCGCTGAGTGCGTGGATCATCGAGAAACAGGTAATGCACCAGCGCCGATAACCAGCTCGCCACTTTGTGCGGGCCACGGTGATTTTCTTCACCCACCAGCATGTGAATGCCGCGGTCATAATCGCCCGCCTCGTAGAACGGCGCGATGCGGTCTTCCTTGGCCCAGTAGGCTTCGAAATAAGCGAACGGCTGATCATCGAAACAACCGATCAGCGTGACCGTATGCGGGTCCGCTTCGAGCTTGCTCAGGTACTCGCGATGCTGTTCGAGACTGCCCTCTTCCTGCCAGAAACTCGCCACTCGCGGACTGTTCTGCCAGCGATTGAAACGTGCCAGGTCCAGATCGATATCCAGCGTGCGCAGGGAAATCCAGGCGCCCAGTTGCACATCGAAACGCCGATAAACCTCACCTCGCGGCTTGATCGCTCGTAACGGATGACGCTTGCCGCCACTGATGACCCTGTGCTGCGGATAACTGTTGGTCAGCGGCTGGCTCAACCAGGGTTGCGGCAATTGCCAGAACAAGCTGCGCTCACAGTAAAACTGGCCGCGCACCTGCGTGAGGATCAGCAACCCGCTGAGTAGTGCCTCGGTCGGGTACTCATCGAGCTGCCAGGTCAGGCGCCGGCACGCAGGGTCACGGGCAAACAACCAATAACAAGCGGCCCAGAGAGCACGGCTGTCGGGGCGATTGAAACGCGCCTCCAATTGCACAGCCAACTCGGGATCGCGGGTCAGCCGCAGCTGGATCAGCAGTTGGTCGTCAAGGCTAAGGCTCAGCCGGGTTTCGGTTTCATCAGCGACAAGACTGCTGCCTGTCGGCAAGACAAGGGCAGCCAGTTCATTCAGATTGGGCATGGGTCGGGCTCACGAGAATCAATCGACAGTTCAACGAAGTGACGTGAGCCGAGGCGGGAAATTTAAGAGAAGTCAGTCAATACGCGATCTGCGGTGCAATCTCAGCTACCGGCGACCGGCACCACCGCGATTTTGTAAGGATCGAAAATCTTCAGCATCTGGCCATTATCCCGCAACCCCTTCAGCAACTTGCCGAAAACCTCGCTGCTGATTGGCGAGGCCGGGCGCAAGATCGCGTAATGGTGGTAGACCTGATCGATACGCTCGGACACCAGCAGCTCATCGGCGACTTTCAAGTTGCGCAGAAAGTAATCGCTCAGGTACGAGCGCGTAACCAGGGCGATATCAGCGCGCCCGCGCAGCACCATCAGCAGGTTGCTGTCGTGGGAATACGTCAGTGTGGCGTTGAAGTTCTGCGCGAGGAATTTTGGATCGGCGTTGAAGTTGGCAAATTCGTAGTGATAGCCACTGAACAGCGCCAGGCGTTTGCCCTTGAGGTCATCAAAATAGCCTTGCTGACGAATCGGCTCGCCTTCGCGCTGACGTTGCGCGACAAAAATCTCGGCGTCTTCAAGCCCCATGTCGACAATGCTGTGAGGCACGTTCTCCCAACCCCAGGCAGGATTTTCGAAGATCGCCATGTCGATTCGACCCTGCTTGAAGTCACCAAAACGTCGAGGAATGGAGGTGGGCACCAACACGAATTGATAGTCGCTTTGCAGGGCATTGAGCGCCTCGACCAACTGCGGCAGCAAGCCCGTGTCCGCACCGTTTTCCGGGCGCACCGTATACGGCGGAAAGTGTGCGGCACCAATGCGCACCCGTTGTGCAGCCTGGGACGGCAGCATCCATAACGCTACAAGCGCCGCCAGCAAAAAACGCGTAGCCGTCCGAATTGGCAAAGACATGAAACAACCCACTCCCCAAAGTACGGCATCAATCCATTCAAGCTAGGCGGTTTCGCCCAGTTAGCCAGTTTCCTGCCGACCAACACACACGCTTTATTTTTCCTCCAGCACCAGAACCAGCGCCTCATCGGCCAACTGGTCGAGGCTCATGCTGCCACCGGCTCGGAACCAGGTGGTAGTCCAGGACAGTGCCCCGGTAAGGAAACGTCGAGTGACGAACACATCGCCACGAATGAAACCTGCGCTCTTGGCTTCGCCCAGTACTTGCAGCCAAATGTCTTCATAGATATCGCGCAACGCCAGGACCTTGGCCTGACCATCTTCGGACAGCGAGCGCCATTCGTAGACCAGCACCGCCATGGCCTCGCCGCTGCCGCCCATGATTGACTGCAATTCGCAGCGGATCAGCGCCAGCACCCGCTCGCGCACGTTGGCGGCGTCGGCAATGGCCGCACGCATCAGCGCGGTGTTATAGCGAATGGTCTCTTCCATCACTGCCCGCAGGATCTCGTCCTTGCTTTTGAAGTGATGAAAAATGCTTCCCGACTGAATGCCCACGGCACCCGCCAGATCGCGCACGGTGGTGCGTTCATAGCCCTTGTTGCGAAACAGGTGAGCCGCGACCTGCAGCAGCTTGCCACGGGCGCTGTCCGGATCGGTCAATTGCCCGTTGTCGACCAATTCGCGCATGACCTTCAGGGCTTTTTGCTCGTCCACCCGATCTCTCCTACAGTCGATCAATCCAATACGCCACTCATGCAGGAGCGAGCAGGGTCGCTCCTGCAATTTCGTGAGCTAGCGCGGGCAATTTAAGCTGCTGCCAGCAACCAAGCAAGCGCTCGGGCAGAAGATATTTCAGCCATTTACAGACCAAGCGCTTGCTTGGTAGTCTCGATGCACTTCTGTCGGAGGTGGTTATGCCGTTGACTGCGCCAAAAACTATTCGCATCGGTTGCGCCAGCGCGTTCTGGGGCGACACCTCGACCGCCGCCGCGCAACTGGTGGAAGGCGGACGCCTGGACTACCTGGTCTTCGATTACCTGGCGGAAATCACCCTGTCGATCATGGCCGGCGCACGGATGAAAGATCCCCAGGCCGGCTACGCCAATGACTTCATCGAAGTCCTCAGTCCCCTGCTCAACCAACTTTCAGAACAAAAAATCCGCGTGATCAGCAATGCCGGCGGGGTCAATCCACGGGCCTGCGCTGCCGCGTTGCAAGCAGCATGTGACAAGGCCGGCGTCGCCCTGAAAATTGCCGTGCTGCTCGGGGACGACCTGCAACCGCAATTCAAGCGACTGAGTTCGCTTGGCCTCCACGAAATGTTCAACGGTACGTCGTTACCTGTAATGTGCGTCTCGACCAACGCCTACCTCGGCGCACCGGGCATCGTCGAATCCCTGCGACTGGGGGCGGACATCGTGATCACCGGGCGCGTGGTCGACAGCGCCGTGGTCAGCGCCGCGCTGGTGCATGAGTTCGGCTGGTCGTGGCACGACTATGACAAGTTGGCCCAGGCGGCGCTGGCCGGTCACATCATCGAATGCGGCGCCCAATGCACCGGTGGCAATTTCACCGATTGGCGCGAAGTGCCCGACTACGAACACATCGGGTTCCCCATCGTCGAAGTCAGCGCCGACAGCCAGTTCATTGTCAGCAAACCCGAGGGTTCCGGCGGCCTGGTCACGCCGCTGACGGTGGGCGAGCAGATGCTCTACGAAATCGGCGATCCGCGGGCCTATCTGCTGCCCGACGTGGTCTGCGATTTCACGCAAGTCAAACTCATACAGCAAGGTAAAAACGCGGTGCAGGTGCACGGCGCGAAAGGTTTGCCACCGACCGATCAGTACAAGGTCAGCGCCACCCACCCGGACGGTTTCCGTTGCACCGCCAGTTGCCTGATCGCCGGCATCGACGCGGTCGACAAGGCTCGCCGGGTCAGTGAAGCAATCATCAACAAAACCTCCGAAATCTTCAGCCAACGCGGTTGGGCGCCCTACAGCGACGTCAGCATCGAATTGCTCGGTAGCGAAGCCACCTACGGCCCTCACGGCCAACGTCAGGACACCCGCGAAGTGGTGATAAAACTCGCGGTACGGCATCCGAATAAACAGGCACTGATCGTGTTCTCCCGGGAAATCGCCCAGGCCGCTACTGGCATGGCACCAGGGCTGACCGGCATTGTCGGCGGCCGGCCAACGGTTTATCCGCTCATCCGGCTGTTCTCGTTCCTGATCGACAAAACCGCTTGCACGCTGGAAATTGATTTCATGGGGCAACGCCACCCGTGCGCCCTGCCCACGCTGGATGTGCTCGATACCGCCGACTTGCCGGTGCCGTTCGAACCACCCAAACCCAAGGGACTGGCCGATGCCAGCGTGGCTTTGGTCAAACTCGCGGTCGCGCGTTCGGGGGACAAGGGCAACCACAGCAACATTGGCGTCATGCCCCGCGAGCCCGAATATCTGCCATGGATCGCCGAAGCCCTGACCCCGGCCGTGCTCGTCGACTGGATGAGCCATGTTCTCGACCCGGTCCATGGACGTGTAGAGCGCTGGTATTTGCCCGCCACCCACAGCCTGAATTTCCTCCTGGAGAACGCCCTTGGCGGCGGCGGTGTCGCCAGCCTGCGAATCGATCCGCAAGGCAAGGCGTTCGCCCAGCAACTGCTGGACATCCAGATTCCGGTGCCGCAGCGCATCGCCGACCAGGTTAACTAGGGGACTGCCGCCATGGCCTACGATTCGATTTTCAAAGCCGACCTGTTTGCAGGGCAAACCATCATCGTCACCGGAGGCGGCAGTGGCATCGGGCGCTGCACCGCGCACGAACTGGCGGCCCTCGGCGCCCATGTGCTGCTGGTGGGGCGCAAGGCCGACAAGCTCAAAGCAGTCGCCGCCGAAATTGCCGAAGACGGCGGCATGGCGGACTGGAGCACCTGCGATATTCGCGAAGAAGAAGCGGTGTCACATCTGGTCAGCGAGCTGATCCGCAAGCACGGGCCGATTCACGGTCTGGTCAACAATGCCGGCGGGCAATACCCGTCGCCCCTGGCCTCGATCAATCAGAAGGGCTTCGAAACCGTGATGCGCACCAATCTTGTCGGCGGCTTTCTGATGGCCCGGGAAGTGTTCAACCAGTCCATGAGCAAGCACGGCGGTGCCATCGTCAACATGCTCGCCGATATGTGGGGCGGCATGCCCGGCATGGGCCACTCTGGCGCGGCACGTTCAGGGATGGACAACCTGACCAAAACCGCCGCGTTCGAGTGGGGTTACGCCGGGGTGCGGGTCAACGCCGTAGCACCAGGCTGGATCGCCTCCAGCGGCATGGACACTTACGAAGGCGCGTTCAAGGCAGTGATTCCGACCTTGCGCGAACACGTACCGCTCAAGCGCATCGGCACCGAATCGGAAGTCAGCGCGGCGATTGTGTTCCTGCTCAGCCCGGCAGCGGCGTTTGTCAGCGGCAGCACCTTGCGCATCGATGGCGCCGCCAGTCTCGGCGGGCGTGCGTGGCCGATTCACAAGGCGACCAACAGTGAGTCGTACAACGGCTTTCATCGTGCGTACTTGCCGGATGTCCTCAAGGATAAGGAATAACCCATGCCGGTGATTCAGTCGCAACTCGATCCCCACAGCCAAGCATTCGCACAAAATCGCGCGGCGATGCTGGTGGGTATCGAACAGGTCCGCCAGCTCGAACAGAATCTGTTGAACAAGGCCGCCGAAGCCAAACCCAAGTTCGACAAGCGTGGTCAACTGCTGCCCCGCGAGCGCCTCAATTTGCTGCTGGACCCCGGCGCACCGTTCCTCGAACTGGCCAGCCTGGCCGGGTACAAATTGCACGACGACAAGGATGGCAACTCGGCCGGTGGCGGCTTGATCGCCGGGATCGGTTACGTGTCCGGCGTGCGAGTGCTGGTAGTGGCGAACAACAGTGCGATCAAGGGCGGGACCATTTCCCCCAGTGGCTTGAAAAAATCCCTGCGCCTGCAACAGATCGCCATGGAAAACAAACTGCCGGTGATCACGCTGGCTGAAAGCGGTGGCGCCAACCTCAATTACGCAGCCGACATTTTCGTCGAAGGTGCGCGCAGTTTTGCCAACCAGGCGCGGATGTCGGCCATGGGCCTGCCGCAGATCACCGTGGTCCACGGCTCGGCAACCGCGGGCGGCGCTTATCAACCGGGGCTGTCGGACTACGTGGTGGTGGTGCGCGGCAAGGCCAAGTTGTTTCTCGCCGGTCCCCCGCTGTTAAAAGCAGCAACCGGTGAAGTCGCCACCGACGAAGAGCTGGGCGGCGCCGAAATGCACGCGCAAACTGCCGGCACCGCCGAATACCTGGCCGAAAACGATGCCGACGGCGTGCGTAAGGTACGCGAAATCGTCAGCCTGCTGCCGTGGAACGAACAACTGCCCCCGCGCCCCGACCGCCACCGGGAAGAACCGCTCTACCCCATCGATGAACTGTTGGGCCTGATCCCGGACGATCCGAAAAAGCCCTACGACGTGCGCGAAATCATCGCGCGCATTGCCGACGGCTCGAACTTCCTTGAATTCAAATCCGAGTTCGACCAGCAAACCGTCTGCGGTCACCTGAAAATCCAGGGCCGCGCCTGTGGCTTCATCGGCAACAACGGCCCGATAACCCCCAAAGGTGCGAGCAAGGCTGCGCAGTTCATTCAGCTGTGCGACCAGAGCCAGACGCCGCTGCTGTTTTTCCACAACACCACCGGGTTCATGGTTGGCACCGAGTCGGAGCAGCAAGGGGTGATCAAGCACGGCGCCAAAATGATTCAAGCGGTGGCCAACGCCCGAGTACCGAAATTGACCATCGTCGTCGGCGGCTCCTATGGCGCCGGCAACTACGCGATGTGTGGCCGTGGTCTCGACCCGCGCTTCATCTTCGCCTGGCCCAACAGCCGCACCGCCGTGATGGGCGGCGCGCAAGCCGGTAAGGTGCTGCGGATCGTTACCGAGGCGAAGCAGGCCAAGGACGGCCTGGTGCCTGACCCGAAAATGCTCGACATGCTGGAACAGGTCACCGCGCAGAAACTCGACAGCCAGTCCACGGCGCTTTACGGCAGTGCCAATCTGTGGGACGACGGGTTGATTGATCCGCGCGATACCCGGACCTTGCTCGGTTACCTGCTGGACATCTGTCACGAGGCCGAGGTGCGGCTTTTGCAAGCCAACAGTTTTGGTGCCGCCCGCTTCTAAGGGCGATCAGGAGAATAATAAAAAATGATCTTCACCCAGGAACATGAAGCACTGCGCCGCACCGTCCGCCAATTCGTCGATCACGAGATCAATCCGCACGTCGAGGAGTGGGAAAAGGCCGGACGCTTTCCGATCCACGAGGTCTTCCGCAAGGCCGGCGACCTTGGCCTGCTGGGGATTTCCAAACCGGAAAAATTCGGCGGCATGGGGCTCGATTACAGCTACTCGATCGTCGCCGCCGAAGAGTTCGGCACCATTCATTGCGGCGGCATCCCGATGTCGATCGGCGTGCAGACCGACATGTGCACCCCGGCCCTGGCGCGTTTTGGCTCCGATGAATTGCGCGACGAATTCCTGCGCCCGGCGATCACCGGCGAACAGGTCGGTTGCATCGGGGTTTCCGAAGTCGGTGCCGGTTCCGACGTCGCCGGTTTGAAGACCCGCGCGCGCAAGGACGGCGACGACTACGTGATCAACGGCAGCAAGATGTGGATCACCAACTCGCCGAGCGCCGATTTCATTTGCCTGCTGGCCAACACCTCGGACGACAAACCGCACATCAACAAGTCGCTGATCATGGTGCCGATGAACACGCCGGGCATCAGCCTCAGTTCGCACCTGGACAAACTCGGCATGCGCAGTTCGGAAACCGCCCAGGTGTTTTTCGATAACGTGCGCGTGCCGCAACGCAACCGCATCGGCCATGAAGGCGCCGGGTTCATGATGCAGATGCTGCAATTCCAGGAGGAACGCCTGTTCGGCGCGGCAAACATGATCAAAGGGCTGGAGAACTGCGTCGACAGCACGATCGAGTACTGCAAGGAACGCAAAACCTTCGGCAGTGCATTGATCGACAACCAGGTCATTCACTTTCGCCTGGCCGAATTGCAAACCGAAATCGAATGCCTGCGGGCGCTGGTCTACCAGGCCACCGAGCAATACGTCAGAGGTCAGGATGTCACCCGCCTGGCGTCGATGGCCAAGCTCAAGGCCGGCCGATTGGGTCGCGAGGTCAGTGACAGTTGCCTGCAATATTGGGGCGGCATGGGTTTCATGTGGGACAACCCGGTGGCCCGCGCCTACCGCGATGTACGGCTGGTGTCGATTGGCGGCGGCGCCGACGAAATCATGCTGGGGATCATCTGCAAACTCATGGGCATCCTGCCGGGGAAAAAGAAATGAGCAGCCTGCCGGTGTGCCAGACCTTGTTGCTCGAACCGCATAACGGCGTGCTGCACATCACCCTCAATCGGCCGGAAAGTCGCAACGCCATGAGTTTGCAGATGGTCAGTGAACTTCGCGCGGTACTGGCGGCGGTGCGTGATGACCGGGCGACTCGGGCGTTGGTCATCGGCGGTGCCGGTGGGCACTTTTGCGCCGGAGGTGACATCAAGGATATGGCCGGTGCTCGGGCTCAAGGTGCAACGGCTTACCGTGAGTTGAACCGCGCGTTCGGTGCCTTGCTCGAAGAAACCCAACATGCCCCGCAAGTGGTGATCACGGTGCTGCAAGGCGCGGTGCTCGGCGGTGGTTTTGGCCTGGCGTGTGTCAGCGACATCGCGATGGCCGACCATCAAGCGCAATTCGGCTTGCCGGAAACCAGCCTCGGCCTGTTGCCGGCGCAGATTGCGCCGTTCGTGGTGCAGCGCATCGGCCTGACCCAGGCCCGAAGACTGGCCCTGACGGCGGCGCGGCTCGACGGCACCCAGGCACGACGGATGGGGCTGGTGCATTTTGTTGAGCATGACCCGCAGGCTCTGGCTGAACGCCTCGATGAAGTATTGGCCCATGTGCTGTGTTGTGCGCCGGGGGCAAATGCGGCAACCAAAAAGCTGTTGTTGGCGAGTACCGTCCAGCCTTCGGGTGAACTGCTGGATCAAGCGGCCGAGTGGTTCAGCGAAGCGGTGACTGGTGCTGAAGGCGTCGAAGGCACCATGGCGTTTGTGCAAAAGCGTAAACCAGGGTGGGCCCCTTAAGAGATTCGCGGGCAAACCTCGCTCCTCCAGGTCGAGTGATTCTCTGCAGAAGCGAGGCTTGCCCGCGAAGAGGCCATCACATTCACCGCAAAACCCAAGGGAAAAACCCATGCCCGGATTCAGCAAAATCCTGATCGCCAATCGTGGCGAAATCGCCTGCCGCATCCAGCGCACCGCCCAGGCCTTGGGCTACCGTACTGTCGCCGTATTCAGCGATGCCGACGCCGATGCACTACATGTACACATGGCCGATGAGGCCGTTCACATTGGCCCGGCACCGGTGCAACAGTCTTATCTGAACATCCCGGCAATTATCGACGCAGCCCGCCGCACAGGCGCGGATGCGATCCATCCGGGTTACGGTTTTCTCTCGGAAAACCCGGGCTTCGCCCTCGCCTGTCAGCACGCCGGTATCACCTTCATCGGCCCCAGCCCCGAAGCCATTGAACTGATGGGCAGCAAACGTCTGTCGAAAATCGCCATGATCGCGGCTGGAGTACCGTGCATCCTGGGCTATCAAGGCGCCGAGCAGGACGACGTGACCCTGACTCGCGAAGCCGAACGCATCGGCTATCCGTTGATGATCAAGGCCAGCGCCGGTGGTGGTGGACGCGGCATGCGCCTTGTACACACGGCCAGCGACCTGCTGGCGCAGATCCGCACGGCACGCTCGGAAGCCCTGCACGGTTTTGGCAGCGACGAACTGATCCTCGAACAGGCGTTGATCGACCCGCGCCATGTCGAGGTCCAGCTGTTTGGCGACCAGCACGGCAATCTGATTTACCTCGGCGAGCGCGACTGTTCGATCCAGCGTCGTCACCAGAAAGTCATCGAGGAAGCGCCCTGCCCGGTGATGACCGTCGAGTTGCGCCAAGCCATGGGCGAAGCGGCGCTCAAGGCCGGGCGCGCAGTGAATTATGTCGGCGCCGGCACCGTTGAGTTCCTCCTTGATGCACGCGGGCAGTTTTACTTCCTGGAGATGAATACCCGCCTGCAAGTGGAGCACCCGGTGACCGAGCTGATCACCGGGCTGGATCTGGTGGCCTGGCAACTGGCCGTGGCCGAAGGACAACCTCTACCGTTGCGTCAGGAGCAGGTGCAACTCAATGGCCACGCCATGGAAGTGCGCCTGTATGCCGAAGATCCGGCCCGCGATTTTCTGCCACAAACCGGGCGCATCACAGCCTGGGAACCAGCCACGCAGAGTGGCGTGCGCATCGACCATGGCCTGATCGAGGGCCAGAGCATCAGCCCGTTCTACGACCCGTTGCTGGGCAAACTCATCGCCCATGGCGCCACCCGCGAAGAAGCCCGGCGCAAGCTACTGCGAGCGGTGCAGGACAGTGTGTTGCTGGGCGTACAGAGCAACCAGCGCGTGCTCGCGAATCTGCTGGATCATCCACAATTCATCAGCGGCGAATTCAGCACCGGGTTCATCCCTCGGAATTTCGCTGACCATTCCTGTCTGCGTCCGCAGGTACCCAGCGACGCAGAGCTGGCGATAGCCGCTGCCCTGTTCTATCAGGCCTCGGCGCAAGTTCATCCCGCGTCACTGGCCGGTTGGCGCAACAACGCCAGTGTGCCGCTGCACTATCGCCTCGGTCTTGAGGATCAGGCGTGGTCGGTGGAGCTGAATGCCATGCCGGGCGAGGTTTATCGAATTCAAATCGCCAGCCGCAGCCTCGAACTGAAAATCATCGAATGCGACGGCCACTGGGCCACGTTGGTCATCGATGGCGTCCGCACACGCCACGCCTATCGACTGGAGGCAGGGCAACTCTGCCTGTTCACCCGTCCGGGCAGCCTGCGATTGACCGACCGGACACAGGCCTTGGTCAGCAGTCAGGTCAGCATTAGCTCCGGCACGCTCAAGGCGCCGATGGATGGCGCGATTGTCGATGTGCTGGTCAGTGAGGGCAGCGTGGTCAGCAAAGGCCAATTGCTGGTGGTGCTGGAGGCCATGAAAATGGAGCATCCACTCAAGTCGGGCATCGACGGTGTGCTCAAGCGCTTGCAGGTGCGGGTCGGCGATCAGGTGAAAAACCGTCAGATTCTGTTGGAGGTCGAATAAGCCGCTAGGCGGATCCGCCGGGTTTGGCTACGCTCAAGCCCTATCAGGACGCGGATACCAGGAACCCTGCAATGCCTCACTGGCTGGTCATTGATCTGGAAGCCACCACCGACGAGGGTGGCTGGCCTATTACGGAAATGGAAATCATCGAAATCGGTGCCACCCTTGTGGACCGCAAGGGCCGTGAACTGGATCACTTCCAGCGCTTCGTCCGACCGTCGAGGCGTCCTTTGCTAACCCCGTTTTGCCGGGAACTGACGCACATCACTCAGGCCAATATCGATGCTGCACAGCCCTTGGGCGAGGTATGGGCGTCGTTCGAACGCTGGCTCGGCCATCATCACACGCGCCTCGAAGGCTGGGTCAGTTGGGGCGATTACGATCGCAAACAGCTGCTTCAGGAATGGCAACGCCTGCAACTCGACAGCATTCTGGCTCGCGTTCCGCACATGAACCTCAAACAGCGCTTTGCCAAGGCCCGGCGCCTGGAACGCCCACTGGGGCTTAATGGTGCCCTGCAACTGGCGGGTTTGCAGTTCTCCGGCCAACAGCACCGGGCGCTGGAAGATGCGCGCAATACTGCGCGGCTGTTGCCACTGGTTCTTCCACTTTAGAGAGGTGACTAGGCCTTGGGCCTTGTGCATACTGGCCGGCCCTTTTTAGCCCTTTTCGAGGAATCGCCCATGTTTAAAGTCAACGAGTACTTCGACGGCACCGTCAAGTCGATCGCCTTTGGCACCGCTGAAGGTCCGGCGACCATCGGCGTCATGGCTCCGGGCGAATACGAATTCGGCACCAGCCAGCGCGAAATCATGCACGTGGTGTCCGGCGCCCTGACCGTCAAGCTGCCAGACAGCAACGACTGGGAAACCTTCGCCGCCGGCAGCCAGTTCAACGTGCCTGCCAACAGCAAGTTCCAGCTGAAAGTCGCCGTCGACACCGCTTACCTGTGCGAATACCGCGGCTAAACCCGAGGTTTTCACAGCGCAAAAAAATGCCCGTGTTTTTCGACACGGGCATTTTTATTTCCAGGGCGCTTATTCGAGGACGGTTACCGGCATACCGACTTCAAGTCGACCGTTGCCGTCATTGACCAGGTTCTGGCCGAACATCGCGCCATCCGCTTCTGAACGGTATTTCTGCAAAGTGGCCAATGGTTCGCGATCCTCGTTGCGCTCACCGGTTTGCGGGTCGATGGTGGTCAAAATGCAGCGCGAGCACGACTTGACCACCCGGAACTCGACATCGCCGATGCGAATGCGCTTCCAGCTGTCCTCGGCATACGCATCGCTGCCTTCGATCACCAGATTCGGCCGAAAACGCAGCATCTCCAGCGAACGTCCAACCTTCTGCGACAAGTCTTCCAGCGACGCCTGACCAATCAGCAGCAACGGATAGCCATCGGCGAACGCCACTTGATCGTCGTCCTTGCCGTAGCCGGCCTCTGTCATCCGCGCGCGATCAAGTGGAACCTGCACCAGCCGCGTCGGTTTACCGATGAACTCACTGACCCAGGCACCCGCCGCGTCACCGGCATCAGGTACGCGCAACGTGTCACGCCAGATGGTCACACCGCGCAGTTCGGCGGCGCTGGAAGGCAGGGCGATATCAATCGGTGAATGGCCGGGGGCACTGAGGGTCAAGCCGCCTTCGGCATTCCACAGCGCCGACAACTGGCTCATTCGCGCCACCGCACGCTGGGTCAGGAAACGTCCACTGGCTTCATCCACGAGCATCCAGCGTCGATCTCCGTCCAGCCCCAGCTTGTCCAGGCTGACCTGCTGCAAGATTTCGCCCTTGCCGGATTTCAATGGATAACGATAAAGCGCGCTCAGACGCAGCATGGCCACGGCTCCCTGGTGGGCAAAAAAGGTCACCCTATACGAGCTGGGTCGCTGAATCAAAGGTTGGTGAAAATCAAAAGATCGCAGTCTGCGGCAACTCCTACATAGAAATTCGATCACTGTAGGAGCTGCCGCAGGCTGCGATCTTTTGATGTTGCTTTGCCGCTTGTAATCAGGCCGGCACGGCGTCGAGCATCAAGCGCTGGCGCACCACATCAACGAGTTTGTCCGGCTGGAACTTGGACAGGAAGTTGTCGCAGCCGACCTTCTTCACCATCGAGTCGTTGAAGCTGCCGGACAAGGACGTGTGCAGCACCACATACAGGCCACGCAGACGCGGGTCGTTACGGATTTCGGTGGTCAGGCGATACCCATCCATTTCCGGCATTTCTGCGTCGGTAAAGATCATCAGCAGTTTATCGGTCATGTTGACTCCGGTATCGGCCCAGGCCTTGAGCATGTTCAGTGCCTTCAAGCCGTCGCTGGCAATGTGCATCTTGACGCCCAACTGCCCGAGGGTGTCGCGCAGTTGGGCCAGGGCCACATTCGAATCATCCACCAGCAGCACTTCACGGCCTCGGGCGCGTTCCAGCACCGGGTCGTCCAGTTTGTCGCGGGACACCTTGGCGTTGTACGGGACAATTTCGGCCAGGACTTTTTCCACGTCGATGATTTCAACCAACTGATCGTCGACCTTGCTGATGGCCGTCAGGTAATGCTGGCGACCGGCGCTGGCCGGCGGCGGCAGAATCGCTTCCCAGTTCATGTTGACGATGCGGTCCACGCCACCCACCAGGAACGCCTGCACCGAACGGTTGTACTCGGTGACAATGATCGTACTGTTCGGACCCGGAATCAGTGGGCGCATACCGATGGCCTGGGATAAATCGATCACCGGCAGGGTCTGGCCACGCAGGTTGACCACACCGCATACGAACGGATGGCGCTGGGGCATCAAGGTCAGCTTCGGCAGTTGCAGGACTTCTTGCACTTTAAAGACGTTGATCGCAAACAATTGCCGTCCGGCGAGCCGGAACATAAGAATTTCCAGGCGATTCTCACCTACCAATTGCGTACGTTGGTCTACCGTATCGAGAATGCCGGCCATTCAATGACTCCTGGTCTTGTTCTGATGAATTCACTAATAGAGGGTTATCGGCTGTTTTGGCTGTAGCTTGACCCCTTGTAAAATGCCACCCCAAAACATTGATGTCACATTAACATCATGCTTTACTGGCGTTGTGATTTCACCTGCTACACTTCTTCGGCGCGACCACAGTTTGCGCGTTAGGTTCCGCAACATAAGGGATTCCCCTAGCAACAATCAGGTACAACCTGATATTCGCAATATCCAATAGCCATTAATGTGACGCCATTCTCATTGCATGAATGGAGTCAGGCTTTTGTGTGCGATCGCAGGTAAGTGGCCAGCCGCCCTCTCAAACTCCCCAACCTGTATACAAGCCGGTAGGGCTGCGATCTCACGACGAAATGGTTACGTCGGGACGCTGATCGTCCACGTCGACACGCACGACATCCCCTCATTAGTCATGACGTTGTGGAGATAAGCATGCCGAACAATCGTACCGAGTGGGCAAAGCGTGTCCCGGAGTTTCTCGTCGAAGCTGAAACCCTCCTGGCAAAAACCGAGGAATGCCTGAGTCATTTGCAATTGATCAGCAATGACAAGGACGCCATCGATTGCATGCTCAGCACTCTCCTCAAACTGGCTAACAAGGCAGATGCCCTCGCCCTGGCCGCTGTTTCGGAGTTTTCGCTGCACATACATGGCTTGCTCAACCATGCGCAGGGTCACATGGATCTGCACAACGAAGCCTTGAGCGCGCTGAAGAATTGCCTGACATTGATCGCCTGGCAGCTTGAGCTCATCGACCAGCAAACCGGCCAGCTCAGCCTTGATGAAAGTGAGCAGACCACCCTGATCGAAGCGTTTGCCTTTCAGGTTGGCCAAAGTCAGTTTCGACCTCCGGTTAGTACTAAACCGTTCACACTCGTTTCCTATGCGGAGCGGCAGGCTTAAAGCGACAAAAGCCGTTTCATGCTGCGAATCTTATTGCTCTGTTAACTCAATAAGTTGAGCCAACATACGTCGCAATTGAATACTGCATACCTATTAACGACAACTCGAAACAAATAACTCTTCCTTTCGACAACAGACGATTTGGGCGGACTAGGGTTTTGCCTGGTATGAAAAGACCAAAACCATAGCCAATCGACTTCTTTTCAGCGACAACAAGCAGATTTTTTCCAATGTGGAACTATCGTCCACCTGGCTAATTTCCTGACTCTCTGGACATATATCACAAGCGCGACCAACGGTATCTTAAGTGCTATTATGCCGCCCATTAGTTGGCGTCAAATAATGGCAGCGTGATTGCAGACGGCTTTAGTCCGATCAAGTTCCAGGCTGGATTTCCTGTTCAGAAGTACGCCCCGTTGAAATCGATGCCTGATACTACAAAACATAGGCCCGTCAACCTGCATGACCGGTCTGCCCGCAGCGAACATCCATTGGCTCCATCCGCTATGTACGCCAGTCTCAAGTCAATCGCCATGTGGCCACCTTCCCGAGAGAACGCTCGCCGGTTCACATTGTTGCTGTGTGCCTGCTCGACGCTTGGCAGCCTGCTGGTCTATGGCCTGTCCATTCGTCTGCCGCTGAGTTTGCTGGTACTCGACATCGCTGCGCTGAGCTGCGTCTGGGTGCAATATCGCCTGTCGCGTAAATCGATCAAATTTCAACCTCAAGAACTGGCTGACCGTTTGCTCCAGGTTCAGGAAACTGAACGTCACCGACTCAGCCGGGAACTGCACGACGACATCGGTCAGCTGCTGACTGCGGCAAAACTTCAAAGCGACTGGCTCAAACGCCGGATGCCACAGGAGCTGCAGGAACAATGTTCGGTGCTGTGCGATACGCTGGACGAAACCCTCGCCAAAGTTCGCGACGTCTCGGCCATTCTCAACCCCCGGCAATTGACCAGCCTGGGGCTCGAAGCCAGCCTGCGCGCGCACTTGCTCAAGACGTTGACCAATACTTCGGTGCACTGGAGCCTGGAATGCCATCAACGCCTGACTGGCATCCCGGAAGAAATGGCCGTGGCCGCCTTCCGCATTACTCAGGAAGCAGTTACCAACATACTGCGGCATGCCCAAGCGAAAAACCTGCTGGTCTGCCTCCAGCGTTTGCCACAAGGCCTGACCCTGCTGATCAGCGACGACGGACAAGGTTTCGCGCCAGCGACAGATCCTGGTCGCGAGGGGCAACGCGGAATGGCCGGCATGTCGGAGCGGATTGCTCAATTAGGCGGTACATTGACCGTTACCAGCGAACCGGGCAAAGGCACTCAAATCGAAGCCCTCTTCCCTTGGGCACCGCGCGCGCTCGAACGGGCCAGTACAGATAAGGTTATCCATTGACTTGTAACTTACTCCTGGTGGATGACCACTCACTGATCAGGGCTGGCGTGCGTGCCTTGGTGCTGGACCTTCCTGGCTACGCGGTCATCGGTGAGGCCAACGACGGCTCGCAATTGCTCGAGATGGTCGAGCATCTGTCCCCGGATATCGTGCTGCTGGATATTTCCATGAAGCAGACCGGTGGACTTGAAGCCATGCAGCAACTCAAGCGGATCAGACCGCAGAGCAAGGTGCTGATCCTGTCGATGCACACGGACCCCGCAATCATCATGCAGGCGCTGGAGTCGGGTGCGCATGGCTATCTGCTCAAGGACACCACGGCCACCGAACTGGAGCATGCGCTGGAAGCGTTGCGTAATAACGAACGCTACCTGAGCCCGGCCATCGCCCATACCGTCATCACCCAGGCACTGACCCGCAACCAGAAAAACCAGCCGGAGTCCGCGGACTCGCACAACCTGACAGCCCGCCAGCTGGAAATCCTGCGTTTGATCGTTCGTGGGAAATCCACCCGGGAAATCGCCAATGGCCTGGGCCTGAGCGTGAAGACTGTCGAAACCCATCGCTCGCAGATTATGAAACGGCTACAGATTTACGATGTGGCAGGTCTGGTGCTTTTCGCTGTGCGCGAGCAGATCATCAGCCTGGACGATTGACGGTCACGCTCAACAACGGCGAATGCTCAGGCAAATGCACCAGTAACGCTGCCGGCCGCGCCGAGAACCGCAGGTTGTTGCCTTCCAGCGGTTCACCATCAAGATTGATGCAGAGACCCTCGGCAACCTTGATCTCGACCCATGGCAGGCGTGCCCGCACGAACATGTTGTCGATGCCAAAGCCGTCGGCCAGCAGGTTTTTCAAGGTGCCCACCACTTCCTGCGGTGCCGGCAAAATACTGACATCGAGCAGCCCGTCGTCCGCCAGTGCCTGCGGACACAGCACATGACCACCGCCAGCCTGCCGGCCATTACCGATGCCCAAGGCCAACAGGTCACCACTCCACTGAAAACCCGGTCCATGCAATTCGCCATAAGCCGCGTGCAATTCACTGAAGCGTGACAGGCCGGTGAACAGATAAGCCGCACCGCCGAGGATTTTTTTCAGGTCTTCGGAAGTATTGGCGGTGACCTGACTGCCAAAACCACCTGTGGCCATGTTCAAAAACACCTGCCCGTCGACCTCCCCCAGATCGATAGCGCGCGGCGTAACGTCCAGAAGATCCAATGCCAGGGCGGGCTCCAGAGGCACTCCGGCAGCGCGTGCAAAATCGTTGGCGGTTCCCAGAGGCATCAGCACCAGACTGGCCCGCGTCGATTGCGCAGCCATGGCCTCGGCGATATCGCGCAAAGTGCCGTCGCCACCACCGGCGACAATTTGTCGATAACCTGCCGCCAGCGCTTCATTCACCAGTCGCTGTGCGTCACCGGCCTCCCAGGTGACTCGAACAGCCAGCTCCCATCCCTGTTTGCGCTTGCTTTCGACGGCAGCGCGAACCTCCTCATTGAGCGACTGCTTGCCGTGCAAAATCACCAGCGCCTTGCGTTCACTCATTTTGTCACTCCCAGTATTGAATGGCGTATGGGAGATGTTGACCGCGTTACACCGGATAAAAGTCGCAGGAAACTGAATTAATTCAAGGACAGCAGTGCTGAGTCCTACACGGCGGGATTTTTCTTACAAAACGTGAGGAATCGGCTCAATTGACCAAAAAGTGTGATTGGTACACTTTGGTGTCGACGGTTTTCAATGATCAGCAGGACAAACACAAGGATGTGCCATGCAAAGCCATGACCTCAGGCTACCGGTGTTTCCGGTCGCACCGCTCGCAGAGAATCGGGCCAACCAACAGGCTGAAATAAACAACAGCGCAAAACCCAATGGAGAAGTTGATATGGAACCTCGCGTCATTGAGCTGGAGACCCACCTCAAGTACATCCGAAGAGACATGGAAGAAGTTCGCAGCGATGTCAAATCCATCAAGCACAGACTTGCCTATTCGGCGGGTGGCACGGTGGTAGTGCTCGGACTACTCGGCTGGATCGCCAATAGTAGGTTCGATCAGCTCGTGACTCTGCTCCTGGCTCATTGATCTGCCATGAACGCAAAACCCGGTTAGATCAACCGGGTTTGCGTGGCAAGATTACAACGGCGTCAGCCCAGGACTTCACTCAACGGAATGAAATACACACTGTCACCTGCAACCAGCGTGCGATCCTCCAGCACTTCAACCAACCCATCGGCCCACGCGGCGCTGCGAAGTACACCTGAACTCTGATTTTTGTAGATGATTGCCCGACCATGTTCCAGGCGACCGCGCAAATACTCGCGTCGATTGCCAGCTTTCGGCCAGTCAAATCCTGCCTGCACTTGTACGGTCAGGGGCTCAACGTCTTTAACGCCCTGACGCCGCAAAAGATATGGGCGAGTCAACAAGGCAAAGGTCACCAGCGTCGACGCCGGATTACCCGGCAAGCCGATGACCGGCACACCGCGAAAATGCCCGAATGTCAGCGGTTTACCCGGTTTGATGGCGAGCTTCCACAACGTCAACTCACCCTCTTCCCGCAAGGCAATGCCCAAAAAGTCTGCCTCTCCCACCGATACGCCACCAGTCGAGAGAATCAGATCGACGTCTTTCAATTCGCCAAGGCGAGCACGCGTGGTGATCAGGTCATCCGGCAGGATACCGGCATCGATTACTTCACAGCCCAAGCGCTGCAACCAACTGCAGAGCAACACACGATTGCTGTTATAGATCTGCCCTGGCCCCAACGGCTGACCCGGCTCAATCAATTCGTCCCCGGTAGACAGTACGGCAACACGAACCTTGCGAATCACGTCCAGTTCGGCGCGGCCCAATGAGGCAGCCAGGCCCTGCTCGATCGGCCCCAGACGCGTGCCCGCTGGCAAAATCAATTCGCCGACTGTGGTTTCCTGGCCTTGTGGACGGATGTTTTGTCCAGCGGTCATGGTTTCGGTGAAACGTACTCGCTCATCTGCCTGGACCTCGGCGTTTTCCTGCATCTCGACGCAATCAGCACCGGCCGGAACAGGCGCCCCGGTGAAGATTCGTGCACAGGTACCCGGCTGCAAGGGATCGGGTGCCTGACCGGCAAAAATCTTCTGACTGACAACCAGAGGCTCTCCGGTCCAGTCGGCCAGGCGCAAGGCGTAACCATCCATGGCACTGTTGGGCCACGGCGGCAGATCAAGCGTCGACACCAGATCATCGGCCAGTACGCGGCCCTGAACTTGCGCCAATGACAAGCGCTCACGGTCAACTATTCTTGAGGCGTCAGCCATTTCCAACAAACGTGCCAGCGCCACCTCGACCGGCATCAAACTGCCGGACTTGCCTGGCTTACCCGCGGGATTCACAGGGTGCCGCCTGTTTCAGATGTGGTACGAAGTTGCAGGGACGATGGCGCGAATCCAGTTGCTCGCCAAGAATGCCGTCCCAACCGGTGCGTACCGCATTGGTAGAGCCTGGCAAGCAGCAAACCAGCGTGCCGTTGGCCAGCCCGGCCAAGGCACGGGACTGAACCGTAGAGGTGCCAATGTCCGCTACCGAAATCTGCCGGAACAGCTCGCCAAAACCATCGACTTGTTTGTCGAGCAGGCAGCTCACCGCTTCCGGAGTGCTATCACGACCGGTGAAACCGGTGCCGCCGGTGATCAGGACCACCTGCACGACATCGTCGGCAATCCAGTTGGCGACTTGCGCGCGAATTTTGTAGAGGTCATCTTTGAGCAGCACCCGGGAGGCCAGGTTATGACCTGCGGCCGTCAAGCGGTCGACGAAGACCTGACCTGAGGTGTCAGTTTCCAGGGTACGGGTATCGCTGACTGTCAGCACCGCGATGTTGAGCGGCGCGAAAGGTACATCAGCCTTGGCTTTCATAGGCTCGTCCAGTTGTAGGAGAAACAGCCCGGTGTTATATCACAGCGCCCCATTTTTTCGCCGCTCCCCCTTGTCGAATGGAAACCTGCCATGACATCAAATCAGTTGCCACCCTGTTCCATTCTGCTCCTGGCAGGCGGTCGCGGCCAACGCATGGGGGGCCAGGACAAAGGTCTGCTGGATTGGCATGGCGAACCGCTGATTGCGCACCTGCATCGCAAGACGCGCCCGCTGAGCGATGATCTGATCATTTCCTGCAACCGGAACCTGGAAAAATACGCGCCCTACGCCGACCAATTGGTCCATGACGACGAAGGCGACTTTCCCGGGCCATTGGCCGGTATTCGTGCGGGACTGAAAGCGGCTCGCCACTCGCATCTGCTGGTCTTGCCGTGTGATGTACCGCGCATTGATGCAGCCTTGCTGACCAGCATGCGTGAAACCGCCAACCAGCATCCCGACAGACCGTTGATGCTGCGCCATGACGAACACTGGGAACCGTTACTGTGCGTCATCCCCGTGACACTACGTGCTGATTTCGAAACCGCGTGGAACGAGGGTGAACGCAGCCCGGGTCGCCTGATGCGCAAGCTGGGCGCTACTGCGTTGCAGTGCCCCGACAACGACCCACGCCTGGCCAACCTCAACACACCGGAACTGTTAAGCAGTCATCACACTGTGTCAGACTGAATATACCCAAGGAACTTGCACGCGCTGCATACGTCTCAAGCTCAGTAACCAAAAGAATTCTATTTCGGAGACACACTCATGACTCAACGGACCCTGGCCACTTTCATGCTCGCACTGGGCCTCGCTACCCTCGCCGGTTGCGCATCGCCTACAGTGATCACCTTGAATGACGGTCGCGAAATCCAGGCCGTCGACACGCCTAACTACGACAAGGATTCGGGTTTCTACGAATTCGAACAACTGGATGGCAAACAGACCCGCATCAACAAGGATCAAGTGCGTACCGTTAAAGAGTTGTAATCAGCGCGGCGATCACCAGATACAAAAATGCCCCGACTGTCGGGGCATTTTTTTAACCGAAGTAATCAAAACGGCATTTGCGCCATTACGGGTTCGGTTCGTTGTTCAGTTTATCCGCGCGAGCCAACGCTTGCGTGGCTTCAGTGACGCATTTCTTCTCATCCCCGGCGTTCTTGGATGCCTCAGCGCTCGCCATCAACCGCTTGATCTCCATCGTCGTGTTTTCAGAGGTCGCCGGCAGACTGGTGACTTTGTCCTTGAGTTCCTGAAGCTTGGTAGTGCAGAGATTGTTGTCTGCGGCGAATGCCGGAGAGGCCAACATTGCAGCGCAAATGAACATTCCAGCAAAAGCGGTACGTTTCATGGGTGTCTCCTTGAACGGAAAGACTCGGTACTGTGCCGAGGTTGAAAGCCACGTTCGCGAGGCCTGATCAACTGACTATAGACCTGCCCATAAATTCGATCTCTTTTGCAACGCCTGCAGAATAAAACGCCTCTTGATCATCACCATTGCAGGGTGATGGTGCTCTCGAATTCTCTTTCCTGCCCCGTTACCGGATCCACAAATTTCAGCCCCTGGGCCAGCAGTTTCAGAGGATTGGCGTAGTCATCTTCTACAGCCTTGAGTACCCGAGGATAAAACGGGTCATTGCAGATGCTCGCACCCAACGCCGTCATGTGTACCCGCAACTGATGCTTCTTGCCGGTCACCGGGTAAAGTCCGTAACGCCAAAGATCACCGTTTTTTTCCCTGACGTCGACAGCCGTCTCGGTGTTGCTGAGACCCGGCCCTTCCTGCATGCGGAAAAAAGGCTCGCCATCGACGAGTCGGCTCTTGTGAATCAAGGGAAAAGTCAGTTCAGGCAATGCCCGGGCAATAGCCTCGTAGCGTTTTTCGATCTGCCGTGCGGGAAACAACGACTGATACGCCGAACGGCTCTGAGGATTGGCTGAAAACAGCACCAGCCCGGCGGTATGCCGGTCGATGCGATGCAAGGGCACCAGGTGTGGATTATCCAGGCGACGGATAAGCCGCCTGAGCAAGGTTTGCTCCACATATTCACCCGCTGGCGTCACGGGTAGAAAATGCGGCTTGTCCGCCACCACCAGATGTTCATCGGCGTAAAGAATGGACTCGATCACCGGGATCGGTTTTTCGTCCGGCACTTCTCGAAAATAGTGAATCCGCAGACCTTCCTTGTAAGGAAGATCCAGGGCGATTGGAGCACCCTGGCCGTCGAGGACACGACCGCGAGCGATTCGATCCAGCCATTGTTCACGACCGATGGCACTGAAGTGCTCGCACAGACAGTCGAGTACGGTCTGCCACGAGCCAGGCGGCAAGTAGAGCGTGCTGGCCTGGTTGTGTGCAGCAGAAAACGATGTAGTGGACATACGAAAGCTCTAACCCTCAATGCAGAGCGGCATTATCCAACAGCGGCGGGAACGAACCTAGCAGAGAATCCTCAAGCGGGTATCTGGCTGCGCGCCGCCGCTTCGGTGTACTCCTTGAGCCAGCGCAAAACATCGACCGCCTCCCAGCGCACCGGGTCATAGAGTGCATACAACAAACCCTGATAGCCCACGACGTCCAATTGCCGGTGATAGCCCGCCCGCTGAAACAAGGCTTCGATTTCAGCGAAACAGGTATTGAAGTGCAGTTTGTTGAAGGGGGTTTTTCCTTCAGTCACCAGTCCGTCCAGACGCAGTTCGAGGACAGCCTCGCGCACCACGTCAGCCGACATCCGGTTCACACTGCTCTTCAATTGTTCGACATTGACCACGATTCATCCCTCTCACGCCCGGACTCGCCTGTTCAACCCTGAATCAGGGATGACAGCGCGGCAATCCGGATAACTGTATGCGCATACAGTATCCGAATCGCACCCGTTAAGCCAAGGGGATCAATCGCAACGTTCGACCGGCGGGTACATCGTCATCGCAAAAAACTGCTTAGTGCAGGAACGCAACCACTTCGTCAGCATTAAATGGCCAGCCCAGCTCAGCGCCAGTATCAACCCGCCGCAGCACCGGAATGCGCAGGCTGTAAGCCGCAAACCATGTCTCGTCTTCAGCGATATCCACCAGCTCCACCAGCAGGCCGCGCTCAACAAACTCCATCAACATGGCTTCGGCCACTTCACAGAGATGGCACCCGAGGGTGCCGAACAGCTGACATTCAGGAAGCATGAGCGCTCAACCTAAAAAATTAAGTGACCATTCTAGGCCCGACCCGAAAAACCGTCGAGCCATGGGTTCCCCACTCTGACTTCTTGCACGGGAACTCAGTCCTGGCTGACAGCGCCGATCTTGTGCAGCGACAAATCCGCACCGTAATACTCTTCTTCCTGGCTCAAACGCAGGCCATGGAGTGCCTTGATTACGCCATACACTGCAAAACCACCAGTCAGGGCCACGACCACCCCCAGCGCAGTACCGATCAACTGACTGATCAGGCTTACCCCGCCCAGCCCGCCTAATGCGCTCTGGCCAAAAACGCCGCAGGCGATCCCGCCCCACACGCCACACAGACCATGCAAAGGCCATACACCCAGCACATCGTCGATATGCCATTTGCCTTGTGCAGCGGTAAAGCACCAGACAAAAAGTGCCCCGGCGATTGCGCCGGTGACCAGTGCGCCCACCGGGTGCATCAAGTCGGAACCCGCACAAATCGCCACCAGCCCCGCCAATGGACCGTTGTGCAGGAAGCCCGGGTCATTACGCCCGACTATCAGCGCGGCCATCGTGCCACCGACCATGGCCATCAGCGAGTTCACCGCCACCAGCCCGCTGACGCCTTGCAAGGTTTGCGCGCTCATCACGTTGAACCCAAACCAGCCGACGATCAGGATCCACGACCCCAACGCAAGAAACGGAATGCTCGACGGTGCGAACGCCACCAGGCGCCCGTCGCGATAACGACCGTTGCGAGGCCCCAGCAACAACACAGCCGCCAGCGCCAGCCAACCGCCCATGGCATGGACCACCACCGAGCCGGCAAAATCATGGAAGCTTGCGCCAAAGTACTCCAGCAACCAGGCCTGCAAACCAAAGTTGCCATTCCAGACCATGCCCTCGAAGAAGGGATAGATGAACGCCACGATCAAGGCTGTCGCGCATAACTGCGGGACGAACCGGGCACGCTCGGCGATGCCTCCGGAAATGATTGCCGGGATTGCCGCAGCAAAGGTCAGCAGAAAGAAAAACTTCACCAACGCGTAACCGTGATCGGCATTGATCACGGCGGCCGGCTGCATGAAAGTGACGCCATAAGAAATCCAATAGCCTATAAAGAAGTAAGCCAGGGTTGAAACGGCGAAGTCGCTAAGAATCTTCGACAGCGCGTTGACCTGGTTTTTTTGTCGTACCGTCCCGACTTCAAGAAAGGCAAAACCGGCGTGCATGGCCAATACCATGACTGCGCCGATCAAAATGAACAACGTATTGGAACTATGGACCAGGCTGTCCACAGCGCTTTGCAGATTTTCCATGGATTTGGCAGACCTTAAGGCTGAAAAAAGCACCAAAGCAGTTCGCGCGGGCGATCCATGCACCAAGTTGTGACTTGTCGAATCGAACAAATCACTCCCGACGACCTGCTTTGGCGCACAGGGTTCGTCAAAGCCAATCGCGGCCAGGACAATGGCGCGGGTTTTGATTGTTTGAGTTAAGGTTTTACTGGAATCATGCCCAGCAACAGCGCAACGACGCCGGCTGACGCACCACGACACAGCAAAAGTTGTACCAGTCATTTGTACTGAACCTTCGCACAAGGCTCATACTCGAACGATTCAGAAGCCACTTATGGAGATCACCAATGGCCAGCATCAAGGCAAAGACTGCTCAGGAAATCCTGATGAACGATTTTCAGACACTGGTCAGCGACACCGAACGGTTGCTGGAACACACCGCTTCCCTGGCCGGTGGTCAAGCCGACGAGTTGCGCGACCAGATCCACGACAGTCTGCTGCGTGCACGCGAAACTTTGAAACTGACTGAAGACTCCTTGCGCGAACGCGGCCAGGCCGCTGTCACAGCGACCGAGGACTATGTACAGGCCAATCCATGGCAATCGGTCGGGATCGCGGCGGGTGTGGGTTTTCTGATTGGCCTGCTGGCGACTCGGCGCTGATATGGCAATCGGTGAATCCGGCTCCTCCGAAACGGGTCAAAGCTCACCTCGGCGCCTGGGTGCGGCATTTCTCGGGCTGCTGCACAGCCACGTCGAACTGTTCGGCATCGAACTGCAGGAACAAAAGGCTCGCACCGTAAGCCTGTTGTTATTTGCGGGCCTGGCGCTGGTATTTGCATTGCTTCTGCTGGTGGGGTTGTCGACGTTGGTGCTGATCCTGTTCTGGGACACCTATCGCCTGGCGGCAATCATTGGGCTCTGCGTGTTCTATTCCCTTGCGGCAGTCTTCTGCGCCATGCGTTTGAGAGCAGCGATATTCGATGAATCCTCGCCCTTCCATGGCACTTTGGAAGAACTGGCCAACGATCGGGAGCGCCTGCTGCCATGAGCCTGCCTGAATTGCCTGCCAACAGTTCGCGCACGGAAATGCGCAAGGCATTGATCCGCCTGCGTATGGAAATGCATCGACAGGAAATCCGCCACGAATCCGCACAACTGCTGCAACCCTTGCAGCGTGTTCGCGGCATGACGCAAAACCTGCAGGACGGTTTCGGCATAAAACACGCACCGCTCTGGGGCGTGGCCGCTGTAACCTTGCTCGGTTTTCTGACCGGCAAGGGCGCAAAGAATGGTGGTGGCATTAACAGTCTGACCCGGCTGGTTCGCCTGGGCACCACCCTGGGACCGTTGATCAAGCTGATCCTGCAAGGCTCTGCGCGCAAACACTAAGCAGTCGCCATCTGGCTGCATTCTTGCAATACCCATTGGATTGAACCTCTTTATCAAGAGGTTCAATCCTGCGTGCCTATCCGGTGGTCAGGTTTTATCCAAAAACAAGATCTACTAAGGAGGCTTTGTGATCGACGGGCAACCGCTCGCCTGTTTTCAGCCGTTCATCGATACCGCCACCGGCCGTATCGCGGGCGTAGAGGCACTGGGTCGACTGCGTCAGGCCGACGGTCAATTGGCGTCAGTAGGACCGCTGTTCGCCGACCCGCGAACAAACGCCATCGCCCTTCGGCGCCTGGATCGCCAGATACGCGATAACGCCTTGAGCCGTCTGCGAGAGGCACCTTCCGACTGGTTTCTCAGTCTGAACATTTCCCCCCGCTGGATCAGCCGCTTGCGCCCGGACCAGCCGCTGCCGAGCCTCAAGCAATTGCACAGGCACGGCGTCGACCCGCAGCGCATCGTCTTCGAGATCACTGAACTGGGTGGCGACATCCAGCGCCTGGCACAAGTGGTGGCGCGTTACCGGCAGGCTGGCGCGCGGATCGCCATCGACGACTTCGGTGCCGGTTACTCCCAACTCGATCGGGTCCTGGCGCTGCAACCGGACATTCTCAAGCTCGACATGCGCCTGTTTCAGGCGGCAGCCCTGGGGGGGCCGAGCACCGATGTGGTCAAGGCCCTGGCGCAAATGGCCGAGAAAACCGGTTGCTGGATCATCGCCGAAGGTGTGGAAACCGAAGCCCAACTGAATTTTGCCCTGGAGTGCGGCTCACGCTACGTGCAGGGTTTTCTGTTCGCCGGGGCGCAAGAAGATTTCTTTGCCACCGACGCCTTTGTCGAGCGCTTTGCGCAGCTGCGTCAGCGCTATGTTCAGCAGAAACTGGCCGAACGCGGTCGCTTGATGGTCATGCGCCAGCAGCTCAGCGAACTGATGTCGATCCTGCAAGCCTGGGCACAGACCCGCGCACCACTGAGTGCCTTGCCCCAACTCGATGCCTTTCCCTGGCTGTTGCGTTTTTATCAGTGCGACCGTCATGGAACGCAACTGACGCCAAACCTGGAATGGCGCAACAACGGCTGGTTCGCTGACAACCGCTACCTGGGTCATAACTGGTCATGGCGCCCCTATTTTTATCATCTGCTGGCAGAAGGCTGGGAAGAACGACGATTGACCCTTTCCAACACTTACCGCGACGCTACCAGCAACCAATACTGCCTCACTGCCGGGCAATTTTTCGACAATGGCGAACGCTTGTTGCTTATCGACATTGATGCCGTCGGGTTGTAGGTGTTTTTCCCTTGCAGGCCATGGCGCGAACCGGGAAGCTTGGGCAATCAGTCACCTGACGGAGAGAACCAGCCTTGGATTGGCACACCCTGCTTACCCGTGAACGCCTCGGAAAACCGCTGCATAGCCCGGAAGAGCTCGGCCGCAGCCCTTTTCACAAAGACCACGACCGCATCATTTTCTCGGGAGCCTTTCGCCGCCTCGGGCGCAAGACCCAGGTTCATCCGGTTTCCAGCAACGACCATATCCACACGCGGCTGACCCACTCGCTGGAAGTCAGTTGTGTCGGCCGTTCACTGGGTATGCGCGTCGGAGAAACCATTCGCAGCGCCCTCCCCGACTGGTGCGAACCCAGCGATCTGGGGATGGTCGTGCAATCGGCCTGCCTGGCGCATGACATTGGCAATCCACCGTTTGGCCATTCAGGTGAAGATGCGATTCGTCATTGGTTTCAGCAAGCCGCCGGCCGTGGCTGGCTGGACGCAATGAGCGAAACCGAACGCAATGACTTCCTCAATTTCGAAGGCAACGCTCAGGGTTTTCGGGTACTGACTCAGCTGGAGTACCACCAGTTCGATGGCGGCACGCGACTGACCTACGCCACTTTGGGCACTTACCTGAAGTACCCTTGGACGGCCAGGCACGCCGACTCGCTGGGCTACAAGAAACACAAGTTCGGTTGCTATCAGAGTGAACTGCCGCTGCTGGAGCAGATCGCCCATAAGCTTGGCCTGCCGCAACTTGAGGATCAACGCTGGGCGCGTCATCCATTGGTGTACCTGATGGAGGCCGCCGATGACATCTGCTACGCGTTGATCGACCTCGAAGACGGCCTGGAAATGGAGTTGCTGGAATACGCCGAAGTCGAGTCCCTGTTGCTGGACCTGGTGGGCGATGATTTACCGGAAACCTATCGTCTTCTCGGCCCCCAGGATTCGCGTCGACGCAAACTGGCGATCCTGCGGGGTAAAGCCATTGAACATTTGACCAACGCCGCAGCCCGAGCCTTTGTCGAGCAACAGGACGCGTTGCTGGCCGGCACCCTGCCCGGCGACTTGGTGGAACACATGCACGGCCCCGCCAAACGCTGTGTCCTGAATGCCAAGGACATGGCACGCAAGAAAATCTTCCAGGACAAACGCAAGACCCTGCACGAAATCGGCGCCTACACCACGCTGGAAATACTGCTCAATGCTTTTTGCGGCGCGGCACTGGAACAACACAACGGGCGGACGCCCTCCTTCAAGAGCCGGCGGGTACTCGACCTGCTGGGCAACAATGCACCTGATCCGAACGGCCCGTTACACCGTTCGTTCTTGCGCATGATCGATTTCATCGCCGGCATGACCGACAGCTACGCCAGCGATATGGCACTGGAAATGACCGGTCGCTCCAGCCACTGACAAGAACCGGATGATCAGCCATTACGCCACCTGTAATGGCCGATCTCCCCCAAAAAAACCAAGTGCATTCAAGGCTAGCTGAATTGCCCTACAGCCAATACCGAGTGAACTGATCGATTTACCCGGGTTTCACGCGAAACAATCACGGCTACTTTGTTCTACATAAAAAGCGTGAATAACATGATCAAAGACAGTCTGCGCATCTTGCTGGTGGAAGATCATCCATTCCAGCTCAGGGCGACTCAATACCTGCTGGAAAGTTATGGTTTCACCCAACTGAGCACGTCTGATTGTGCCGAAGGAGCACTGCAACAAATGCTCAAGGCTACGCAACCGTTCGATATTCTTTTGTGTGACCAATGTCTACCCGACCTAAGTGGGCTGGATTTGGTCAAGTTTGCCAGCCATAGAGGGCTGATCAAACAGGCAATACTTCTAAGTAGCCTGACGCCCGATGAACTCAATGAACTTGAAAATATGGCAACCCATCATGAACTGCCCTTACTGGGTTACCTGACCAAGCCTTTAAAACAATCCGAATTCAGAAAATTACTGGCGTTGTTTTAAAAATAAAAACTTTAAAAAACACCACCCCAACATCAAAATTTATTAGCAACAAACTTTATTGATCCTCATAAAAAACCTAGTTGACACGTAAGCTCATTCCTTTTCGTGTGTAGGAACATTCCTATATTGCTGCTACAGGTATGTCAGTTCATACGTCACCTCAACTATCTGAGCTAAGGTGCGCGCTTTATTCGAGCTCGCATGGGATTTGATTATGAACTCCGTTTTTATTGTCGACGATCACCCCGTCATCCGACTTGCCGTTCGTATGTTACTGGAACACGAAGGCTACAAAGTCGTCGGTGAAACGGACAACGGGGTAGACGCCATGCAAATGGTTCGCGAATGCATGCCCGACCTGGTCATCCTCGACATCAGCATTCCCAAACTGGATGGCCTGGAAGTACTGGCGCGCTTCAACGCAATGAGCACGCCACTGAAAACTTTGGTATTAACTGCACAATGCCCGACACTTTTTGGTATTCGCTGTATGCAGTCCGGTGCCTCCGGATATGTCTGCAAACAGGAAGAGTTAAGCGAACTGGTCAGCGCCATAAAAGCCGTATTATCAGGCTACAACTATTTCCCTAGTGAGGCACTGAACCCTGTTCGTGGCGATGAGGTGCGTTGTGCCGAGCTGGAACTGTTCAAGGCGGTGAATGATCGAGAACTGATGGTATTGCAACTTTTTGCCCAGGGCCGCACGAACAAAGAAATTGCCAAAGGCATGTTTCTGAGCAACAAGACTGTCAGCACTTATAAAAAACGTCTTATGCAGAAACTCAAAGCCAAATCCCTGGTTGAACTCATCGAATTGGCAAAACGTAACGCATTGGTGTGAGAGACAGGATGCCCAGTCGTTTAACGGATTATCTGATACTCATGGCCGCTGGCTTATGCTTGAGCACCTCATTGCTTGCGGCGCAGAGCGTTGAAAATTACGCCTTGCTCAGTCGCTCGACGGCCGGGCATCTGGAAGTCCAACTGGATAAATCACAACGACAATGGCTCAAGAAGAAACATGAGTTGATCCTGGGTGCCTCAGCGCCGGATTACCCCCCCTTCGACCTGACCCTCAGTGGCCATGATTACGAAGGTTTCACCGCCGATTACGCGGGCATCCTTGGCAAAGCCACCGACTTGCCCATCAAGGTCCGGCGCTTCGCTTCCCGGGGAGCGGCGATCGAGGCGCTCGAAAACGGTGAGGTCGACCTGCTCGGTACTGCCAATGGCTTCGAGGCGCGCAATGCCGGCATCGTGCTGTCGACCCCCTATGCCGTGGACCAACCCGTTCTGGTAACACGCGAAGGGGAAACCAGATCCCTGACCGATGGTCTTGCCGGCCTGCGACTGAGCATGGTGTATCACTACCTGCCGCTGGAGGAGGTCAAGGCCTTGTACCCGAAGGCGACCATCACGTCCTATCCGTCCTACCAGAATGCGATCAATGCGGTAGCCTTCGATCAGGCTGACGTGTTTCTCGGCGATACCATTTCTACCCATTACATGATCAACAAGGGCTACCTGAACAACATCCGCATGGCCAGCTTCGGCAAACACGAAGCCCACGGTTTCAGTTTCGCGGTGCACAAGAACAACCCGGAACTGCTCGGCATCATCAATGCCATGCTCATGGCCGTCCCTGTCAGCGAACGGGAAAACATCGCCAAACGCTGGAGTGCCGGTAGCGACATTCTGCTCACTGATCACAAACTGGAACTCAGTTACGGAGAAGAACGCTGGCTGGCCCAACATCCGGTAGTGCGCGTAGTGGTCAATGAGGCACTCGCGCCACTGACGTTTTTCGACAGCGGCGGCAACTTTCGCGGGGTTGCCGCGGATTTACTTGAGCTGATCAGATTGCGCACAGGCTTGCGGTTCGACATCCAGCGAAGCCGTAGCGACAGCGACATGATCCAGCAAATCAAAAGCAACCAGGCGGACCTGATCGCCGCGCTGCTCCCAAGCGCACAGCGGGACACGCTGCTGAATTTCAGTCGGCCCTACCTGCAAAATTCGAATGTCCTGCTGACGCGAAAAGCGCCGGACAGCCCCACCAATCTGACGCAACTCCAGGGCAAGCGCCTGGCCATCGCCCAAGGCAATCCGCTGATGGATTATCTGCGCAGTGAATTCCCGAAGATAAAACTTATCGAAACCCCGGATACGTTCAGCGCCGTAGAGATGCTTGCCGAGGGTCAGGCAGAAGGTGCCGTAAATTCTCTGGTAATCGCCAACTACTTCATCTCATCGCGACTTTTCGAACATTCCCTCCAGATCAGCACCACCATCGGCACCGAGCAGGCGGCTTTCTCCCTGGCCACCGGACGGGACGCCAAGGAACTCAATGACATCCTCAACAAGGCGCTACTGAGCATCGCGCCAGAAGAGCTGGGCATTATCAACAGCCGCTGGCGTGGCTATTCGGCGTCCTCGCAGAACACGTGGCGCAATTATCATCGGCTGTTCTATCAAATCGTCATTGGCGCTGGTGTGCTCCTGATGATTTCCGTGGCCTGGAATGCGTACATGCGGCGCCAGATCAACCAACGCAAAGCAGCCGAGCGGGCGCTGAACGATCAATTCGAATTCATGCGCTCACTGGTTAACGGCACGCCGCACCCGATCTATGTGCGTGATCGCCAAGGCCTGCTGCAAAGCTGCAATGACAGTTATCTGCAAGCCTTCTGTGCGAAACGCGAAGACGTCATCGGTAAAAGTGTCATGCAGGGCACCATGAGCAACGCCTTTGAAGCCCGGGAATATCAGGCCGATTACCAGCGCGTCGTGGCTGAGGGCAAGCCGCTGATTCTTGACCGTGCACTGCATATCGGTGGCCGTCGATTGACGATCTACCACTGGATTCTTCCCTACCGTGACTCAAGCGGTGAAGTGCAAGGCATCATCGGCGGCTGGATCGACATCAGCGAACGGCGGCAACTGTTCGATGACCTGCGCTGTGCGAAAGAGCGCGCCGATGAAGCCAATCGGGCCAAAAGCACGTTTCTGGCGACCATGAGCCATGAGATCCGCACCCCGATGAATGCGGTGATCGGCATGCTCGAACTGACGCTCAAGCGTATCGAACATGAGCACCCGGATCGCCCCGCCATTGATGTCGCGTACCACTCGGCGAAGGACCTGTTGGAACTGATCGGCGACATTCTCGACATTGCCCGTATCGAATCCGGGCACTTGAGCCTGAGCCCCGAGCGTGTCAACCCGCGAGAAGTTGTAGCGTCAGTGGCTCGCATCTTCGATGGGTTGGCCCGGCAGAAAGAACTCGAATTGCGGCTGGAATTCAACCCGGCCGATCCACCGATCGATGTGCTGCTGGACCCGCAGCGCTTCAAGCAAGTGCTGTCCAACCTGGTCAGCAATGCCATCAAGTTTACCGAGCGGGGGCAGGTCAGGATTGTCGTCGACCTGCTCCCGACTGCCGAGCCCGCTCAGGTGCAAATGCTGTTGCAGGTAGAAGACAGCGGCATCGGGATCAGCGAGCAGGATCAGCAACGCCTGTTCGAGCCCTTCGCCCAAGCCGATAACGCCGGGCAGTCCGCCAGGGGCGGCACCGGGCTTGGCCTGGTAATCAGCCGCAGTCTATGCGAGAGGATGGGCGGCACCTTGCATCTGTGCAGTCAGCCGGGGGTCGGCACTCAAGTGCGCATTTCATTGCTGCTGCCCACATTGCCATTTGAGCCTTTGGCGGAAGTACCTGAAATGCAGATTCGCGCAGCAACAGCTTCTTTAAATGTACTGGTGGTCGATGACCACGCCGCCAATCGCTTGCTCATGTGTCAGCAACTGGAGTTTCTGGGCCATCGATTCAGCGTCGCGATGGATGGTCAGGCGGGGTTCGAGACGTGGCAAACCGACGCATTCGATCTGGTGATCGCCGACTGCAACATGCCGGTCATGAACGGCTACGAACTGGTCCGAGCCATTCGCCGACATGAACAACAGACGCAACAGCCACCGTGCACCGTTCTGGGCTTTACCGCCAACGCGCAGCCGGAAGAAATACAGCGCTGCAAACAAGCCGGAATGGACGACTGCCTGTTCAAACCCCTGACCCTGAACGCCTTGAGTCAATGGGTGGCGGGTATCGAACCCACGCCACTCACCCCGGCCTTCAGCCTTGAGGGGCTGCAAATGCTGACGGGCGGCAACCCGGCATTGAATTTGCGCTTGTTGAGCGAGCTGCTGAGCAGCAACCGCGTGGACCGGCAAGGGTTACTGGAACTGTCAGGTTCCAGCGACCCGCAGTTGTTTCTCGACATAGCCCACAAGATCAAGGGCGCTGCCCGAATCGTTCAGGCTTCGCGATTGATCGACAGCTGCGAAGCGCTCGAAACGGCCTGTCATGAGTCATTCCACGCCGACCAAGTCGCCGATTGCTGCAAGGCCATCGACCGGGCCATGCTTGAACTGGACCACGCATTGCTGCAACAAATCGGGGAAAACGACAAAAGCAGAATGACAGAGGCTTAACTATGCTTGGTCGCTGAGCAGTGTGTTAACCATCATGGAGCGACCTGCATGCCCACCCCACTGCGCCCGGATCAACGGCGGTTTCCCCTGCACGTTCATATCAGCGTGATGTTCACCCTCCTGCTGTTGCTGACCGGAGTGGTGCTGGGCATTTTCAACTATCGGCAAACCACGCAGATCATCCTGTCCAGCAGTGAAAAACTCTTCAACCGTATCGAGCAGGATGTGCGCCTGGATTTGCAGGCCACCTATGAGCCGATTCGTCATCTGTTGAGTTTGCTGGTGGACAACCCCGCAGCGCAGGCGACTGACCTTGCGCAGCGCCTGATGCTGCTCAAGCCATTCGCTCAGTCACTCAAGGACAATCCCGATCTGGCATCGCTGTACCTGGGTTATGGCAACGGTGATTTTTTCATGGTTCGGCCACTGCGAACCTCACAGCTGAAAACACTGCTCAAGGCCCCAGAGACGGCGGCGTATCAGGTGTGGAGCATCGAGAGGAACAACAGTGGCCAGGTTCACTCCCAATCACTGTTCTTTGATCAAAACCTCGCCCTGATCAGTCGCCAGGACAACCCTGACGATAGCTATGACCCGCGCAGCCGCGCCTGGTTTTCCAGCGCCAGCCACGATAACGATCAGATCACCACCGCACCCTACATCTTTTTCTCCACCCACAACGTCGGCACCACCCTCGCCCGGCGTAGTGGCGAGCAGGTCGTGATGGGCGCCGACCTGACCCTGGCCGAACTCAGCGCTACCCTGGCCAAACACGTGGTGACACCGGCTACCGAGATCGTGCTGTTCGATGCTGAGGGCAATGCCATCGCTTATCCCGACAGCAGCCGACTGATCGTCGACGATCAGACTGCTCGACTGATCAAAGCCGCCGATCTGAGTCCCAGTCTGGGTGCCCTTCTGAGCAGCCCTCCAGAAGGCAATCGCCTGAATGCTGCCGGTCGCCAATGGATTGTGGCCCGCAGCAAGATGCAGGAAGGCGGCCCCCAGGGCCTGCAACTGGCACTGCTGGTCCCGGAAGACGAGTTGCTCGCTGACGCCTATCGTATTCGCTGGCAAGGTGCGCTGATCACCTTGGCGACATTGCTGCTATGCGTGCCGCTCGGCTGGTTGACGTCGAGGCTGCTGGTCAAACCGCTGCGGGCGCTGGTACAGGAAGCGGATGCAATTCGCAGTTTCGATTTCAACTTTCCACAGTCCCCTCGCTCTCCGGTGCTTGAAGTCGACCAGTTGAGTGTTTCAATGGCGCGCATGAAAGACACCCTGGCGAGTTTCTTCCAGATCACTGAAAGCCTGAGTGCCGAGAACCGTTTTGCCCCGTTGCTGGAACGGGTGTTGTTTGAAACCGTGAAAATCGGCCAGGCCCAGGCCGGCCTGATCTACCTGCGTGAAGGTGACGGCGATCGCATGGAGCCTCAGGGGCTGGTCATCAATGACACCTCTGAAACCCTCTCGTCATTTGATATCCGTGGACACGCGCTTCAAGATTCGCAAAGCCCGGACTGGATGCGGCAGCTTTCGACGGCTGACAATGTGGTCAGCAATCTAGGGTTCGAACAAGCGGGGGATTTGCAGAAAGTGTTGCTGGCTCTGGCCTGCCCTCGTGTGCATCTGATCGGCATCCGCTTGCACAACCGTCATAACGAAACCGTGGGCCTGCTGGTGTTTCTGCTGGCCGATAGCGGTAACCAGAGCGACCTGGAAAAACTCCGTCCCGACCGCATTGCATTTCTGCAGGCTGTGTCCGGTGCAGCCGCCGTGAGTATCGAAAGCCAGCGTCTGCAAGCCCGACAAAAACAATTGTTGGATGCTTTCATAAAACTGCTGGCTGGCGCGATCGACGCCAAGAGTCCTTACACCGGAGGGCATTGTCAGCGAGTGCCAGAATTGACCTTGATGTTCGCTCAGGCCGCCGCGGCCAGTCAGGAGCCTGCGTTCAGCGGCTATCAACCGACGGAAGATGAATGGGAGGCGCTGCACATTGCCGCCTGGCTGCATGATTGCGGCAAAGTCACCACGCCGGAATACGTGGTCGATAAAGCCACGAAACTGGAAACCCTGAACGACCGGATACACGAAATTCGCACCCGCTTCGAAGTGCTCAAGCGCGATGCCTGGGTCAGCTACTGGCAAGGCATCGCCTTGGGCGGCGACGAGCGACACCTGACGCAACTGCGCAATACCACGCTGGTAGAACTGGACGATGACTTTGCCTTTATTGCCCGCTGCAATCTCGGCGGCGAAGCCATGGCGGAAGCCGACCTGCAACGCCTGCGCAGCATCGGCCAACGCACCTGGACGCGAACCCTGGACGACCGACTTGGCGTGTCTTGGGAGGAGAACCGACGGCAGGCCCGCACCCCGGCCCCGACGCTGCCGGTCAGCGAATATTTACTGAGCGACAAACCCGAGCATCTGTTCGACCGTGCCGACACCGAACTGATTGCGCCGGACAATCCTTGGGGGTTCAAACTCGATGTACCGCGCTACAAGTACAACCGCGGCGAACTCTACAACCTGAGCATTACCCGAGGCACCCTGACCAGTGAAGAGCGCTACATCATTAATCACCACATGGTGCAGACGATCTTGATGCTCAGCCACTTGCCCTTCCCCGGGCACCTGCGCAACGTCCCGGAAATCGCCGGCGGCCACCACGAAAAAATGGACGGCACCGGTTACCCCAAGCGTTTGAAGCGCGAAGACATGAGCCTGCCGGCACGAATGATGGCGATTGCCGATATTTTCGAAGCGCTGACTGCCGCCGACCGACCCTACAAGAAAGCCAAGTCCTTGAGTGAAGCGCTGAACATCATGGCCTTCATGTGCCGGGATGCCCACATCGATCCAGAATTGTTCGGGTTATTCATCAACGCACAGATCTATTTGCAGTACGCCGAACGCTTCCTGGACCCGCAACAAATCGATGCCGTGGACCCTTCAGGCCTGCTGATCAAGGCTGGCCTGAAAGCCTGATCAGCAATCGGTCAAGCGCAGGAAAATCGCCGCGAGTTGCTCGATACCGGCCTGATCCTGCGCGGTGAACCGCGCCAGTTTCGGGCTGTCGAGGTCCAGCACGCCGATCAGTCGACCGTCCTTGACCAACGGCACCACCAATTCGCTGTTCGATGCGCTGTCACAGGCGATGTGCCCAGGAAACGCATGCACGTCTTCGACCAATTGAGTCTGCAAGGCCGCCGCCGCCGCGCCGCAAACACCCCGGCCGAACGGAATCCGGACACACGCGATCTGCCCCTGGAACGGGCCAAGCACCAACTCTTCATTGCGATTGAGGTAGAAACCGGCCCAGTTCAGATCATCGAGCTGATTGAACAGGAACGCCGAAAACTGCGCAGCGTTGGCGATGAAATCACGCTCGTCCGCCAGCAGAGACTCCAGCTGCGCGTGCAGCATGCCGTAGCCTTCGAGGCCCTGGCCGCTCTTTTGTAAATCGATCATGCCTTGTGCTCCAACAGTTTCAGCCCGACCCAATAGCGGGCAAATTGATACGCGCAACGTCCGTTCCGGTTGCCGCGCCCCGTGGCCCAACGCACCGCGAGGATGTCCAGCTCTTCGGTGCGTTGCCACGTGAGGCCGGCCTTGTCGGCCAATTGCCCGATCCAGTGTTCGACGACGTTGAGGAAGTGTTCCTGGGTAAACGGATAAAACGACAGCCAGAGACCGAAACGGTCCGACAGCGCGATCTTGTCTTCCACCGCTTCGCTCGGGTGCAGCTCACCGTCGACCCGTTTCCAGTTTTCGTTATCGCTTTCTTTCTCCGGCACCAGGTGGCGACGGTTGGAAGTGGCGTACAGCAACACATTGTCCGGTGCCTGTTCGAGCGAACCGTCAAGCACGCTCTTGAGCACGCGATAGTCGCCTTCGCCGGACTCGAACGACAGGTCATCGCAAAACAACACGAAGCGTTGCGGCATCTTGGCGATCTGTTCGACCACCCTCGGCAAGTCAGCCAGGTGATCGCGTTCGATCTCGATCAGGCGCAAACCGGCTTTGGCATGCTCGGCCAGCAGCGCGCGGACCAACGACGATTTACCGGTACCGCGCGAGCCCCAGAGCAGCGCGTGATTGGCCGGCATGCCGTCGAGAAACTGTTGCGTATTGCGCCCCAGTTGTTCCACTTGCCGGTCGACGCCGATCAGGTCGGACAAACGCATGTCGAGGCTGACCTCCAGCGGCAGCAGAAAGCCGCTGCGGCCCTCGCGCTGCCAGCGCGCGGCCAGGCTTTGAGTCCAGTCGATGGCTTGCCGAGGGGCTGGCAGCAGCGGTTCGATGCGCGCCAAAACGGCATCGGCGCGTTCAAGAAAAGCATTCAATCGGGAATCCACGTCTTCTCCTCGGGCACGTTCACAGTAATGATGGCGATGCAGCGACGAAACATAGCGTTCGATGTGCGGTCAGCCCCTCGTGCAAGGGCTCGCGAGAACATCGGCATCCATGCATGATCGACTATGCTTGAGCAGCGAAGGGAAACGGAAGTGGTCCGACACTCCATGGATATCAAGTTCACCAACCGACTGTCTTACAAGCAAGCGCGGCTTACCGTGCTGGTCGGTTTCATTCTGGGCATGCTGCTCAGCCTGCTGCAAATAGGCATCGATTATGCCAGTGAAGACGCCTCCATCAACCGTGAAATACAGTCTTTGCTGCAAATCAGCCACAACCCCGCCTCACGCATCGCCTACAACATCGACGCCGAACTCGCTCAGGAACTGACTCTGGGCCTGCTGCGCTCCCCCGCGGTCATCGGCGCGAAACTGACCGACAACAACGGCAATGTGCTGGCCAATGTCAGACGCCCGAGCCTGCAAAGCGGCTATCGAATGCTCAGCGACTTCCTGTTCGGTGCCGACCGACAGTTCGAAGACCGCTTGTATCTGGATCACTTACCCAACGAATCCCTCGGCACGCTGCAACTGGACGTCGACACTTACGCCTTCGGCTATCGGTTCCTGCGCCGAGCCGAAGTGACTTTGCTCAACGGTTTCGCGCGCAGCCTGATCCTGACGGGCATCCTGCTGGCGCTGTTCTATGTGATGCTGACCAAACCCTTGGTGCGCCTGATCCGCGAACTGAGTGGCCGCGATTCGCGCAGCATGGAGCCGACGTCACTGGAATGTCCTGCGGGGCACACCTTTGATGAAATCGGCGTGCTGGTCAAAGTCGCCAACCAGCAGTTCGAAAATGTCGCCACCGAAATCCAGCAACGACGCAACGCCGAAAACCGCCTGACCGACTACCTCGGCCAACTGGAAAACATCGTCTCGGCCCGCACGACCGAACTCAAGGCGATCAACACCCGGCTCAGTCAATCCAACCAGGAACTGGAGGTCGCGCGTAGCACCGCCCTGGACATGGCCGAAGCCCGTTCGGTGTTCCTGGCCAATATGAGCCATGAAATTCGCACCCCGCTCAATGGCTTGCTCGGGATGATCGCGCTGTCCCTCGACGGCCCGTTGAGTCCCGAGCAACAGCAACAACTCTCCATCGCCCATGACTCGGGCAAAGTGCTCGTGGAACTGCTCAACGATATTCTTGATCTGTCGAAATTCGATGCCGGTCAGCTTGAACTCGAACACATTCCGTTCGATCTTGGCTCGCTGGTGGAAGACACCGCCAACCTGCTGTCGCAGAACGCCGCACCGAGTGTCGAGCTGACTTGCCTGATTGATCCGCACTTTCCCGCGCTGGTACTTGGTGATCCGACCCGGGTCCGGCAAATCGTCAGCAACCTGCTGTCCAATGCCCTCAAGTTCACTCGCTTCGGTCGCGTCGACGTACGCCTTTCAACGTTTGGCGATGGCATCAGGATCGAAGTCTGTGACACCGGCATCGGCATCCCGCAGGACGCACAGGTCAAGATTTTCCAGCCTTTCACCCAGGCCGGTGCCGGCATTACCCGGCAGTTCGGCGGCACCGGGTTGGGCCTGGCCCTGACCTACAACCTTTGCGAAGCCATGCAAGGGCGCCTCACCATCAGTTCGGAAGCAGGTTTTGGCAGCCAGTTCTGCGCCGAACTGCCGCTTCCTCGCCACACCCGCGCACTTGCCGCGCCTTCGTTGCAAGGCCGGGTGATCGCCATCACTGCGGCCAGCAGCGGTTTGGCCGAACTGCTGAGCAGCGTGTTGCCCGTGTGGGGGCTGGATTATCAACAGCGATCCATTGATGACCCATTGATCGGCCTGAAGCCCGATATGCTGATCACCGATTGCCCGGAATGCTTGTTCAACCTGCGCCCTGCTTTCACCGCGCCGGTTCTGCTGGTGACCGCTTACGGCAGTTTCATGCCCGGCGAACAGGTCAGCGCCCTTGCCCCTCTTCAACAACAGGCACGCCCGCTGGCACGCAACGCGCTGTACCAAACGTTGCGGCGAATCCTGCAGCCAGAAACCAACACCCTCAACGATACCCCGATCGACACCCTATCCCCGCAGCGACGCGGGCGGGTGTTGCTGGTCGAGGACAACCCGGTCAACCAACTGGTGGCCAAGGGCATGCTCGGCAAACTCGGCTGCGACGTCACCGTCGCCGCGCACGGTGCCGAGGCGCTGGATCAGCTTGAACACAAAGAATTCGATCTGGTACTGATGGACTGCAACATGCCGGTGATGGATGGCTATGAAGCCAGTCGTCAAATACGCCGCAGCGGACGCTGGCCACAACTCCCCATCGTCGCCCTGACCGCCAACGCCATGTCCGAAGAACGCGAGCGTTGTCGTGCGGCGGGCATGAGCGACTACCTGGCCAAACCCTTTCGCCGGGAAGAACTGGCTGCGCTACTGGACGTGTGGATACCCGTTACGACAGCGCCTTGATTTGCCCCAACAAGTGATCGAGGCCATCGCGCAATTCATTCAGTCGATTGAGATCCACGCCGCTGTCGCACAATAGACGCGCTTTCAACGGCCCGACCTGATCGCGCAAGGCCTGACCGGCCGGCGACAGGCTCAGGTGCACCTCACGTTCATCTCGCGCCGAACGCTGACGCTGAACCAGTTGCAACTGCTCAAGACGCTTGAGCAACGGCGTCAACGTGCCGGAATCCAGTGCAAGGCGTTCGCCCAGCGCCTTGACCGTTGGCTGCTCTGGTGCCGACTCCTGCCATTCCCACAACACCAGCATCGCCAGGTACTGCGGGTACGTCAGGCCCAACTGATCAAGCATCGGCTTGTAAGCACGGATTACCGCCCGGGAAGCCGCGTACAGCTTGAAGCAGAGCTGGCTGTCGAGGTTCAGGGAGTCGACGGACAAGGTGTTCATTTGAGCAGGGCTTCGATCTCGCGGCTCAGGTCCTGCGGCTTGGTCGCCGGGGCGAAGCGCTTGACCAACTGGCCGTCCTTGCCGATCAGGAACTTGGTGAAGTTCCACTTGATGCCCTGTGAACCGAGCACGCCCGGCGCGCGCTTTTTCAACTGCACGAACAGCGGATGAGCGCCGGCGCCATTGACTTCAATTTTTTTGAACAGCGGGAAACTGACACCGAAATTCAGCTCGCAGAATTCGGAAATCGCCCCCTCGTTGCCTGGTTCCTGCTTGCCGAATTGATTGCAGGGAAAGCCGAGCACCACCAGGCCCTGATCCTTGTAGGTCTGCCACAGTTCTTCGAGGCCTTTGTATTGCGGGGTGAAACCGCATTTGCTGGCGGTGTTGACCACCAGCACGGCTTTGCCGGCGAAGTCCGCCAGGGTCTTTTGCTCGCCCTTGATGGTGGTGCAAGGAATGCTCAGCAGGTTGTCGCTCATGATTTTGACTCTAGATGTAAGAAGATGAGACAAAGGTAGAGTGCAATTGAATTGTGTGCAATTTAAATAATCGAACCCCGACACGCGGCACCCAAAAATGTAGGAGCTGCCGAAGGCTGCGATCTTTTGATCCTGATCTTAATCTTAAAAAACAAGATCAAAAGATCGCAGCCTTCGGCAGCTCCTGCAGGGCTCGCATTACTCGCGAGGCACGAGGTCCAGGCACACCGAGTTGATGCAGTAGCGCAACCCGGTTGGCGGCGGGCCGTCCGGGAACACATGCCCCAGGTGCGCATCGCATTTGGCGCAGACTACTTCTGTGCGGATCATGCCGTGGCTGACGTCACGAATCTCGGTCATGGCGCTGTCGCCGATCGGTGCGTAGAAACTCGGCCAGCCGCAGCCGGAATCAAACTTGGTCCTGGAATCGAACAACGGTTCGTTGCAGCAGATGCAGTGATACACACCGTCAGTCTTGGTGCCGTTGTATTTGCCGGAGAACGGGCGTTCGGTGCCTTTGAGCCGGCACACGTTGTATTGCTCTGGATCGAGCATCGCTTTCCATTCTTCCAGGGATTTCTCCAACTTTTCCATCGTCACACCTCGGCAGCTGAAAAAGCCCGATCTGTACCTTTTCCACGGATCGGGCGGCACGTATGATTGCGCCTCGTCAAACGCCAGTCTGGCAGCCAGACCACGCGCATTCAAACGGATTTATGGGTGCTGCCTCTCAAGGCGTCAGGCCTGTGTGATTACGCAGGATTCCCAGTACGGTTGTTCACACGCCGCCTGGATCGTTCATTTTCGGGAACACATCGCCATGCAGGTCAGCAAATCGAACAAGCTCGCCAACGTCTGCTACGACATTCGCGGCCCAGTGCTCAAGCACGCCAAACGCCTGGAAGAGGAAGGCCATCGCATCCTCAAGCTGAACATCGGCAACCCGGCACCCTTTGGTTTCGAAGCGCCGGACGAAATCCTCCAGGATGTGATCCGCAATCTGCCGACCGCTCAGGGCTACAGTGACTCCAAGGGCCTGTTCAGCGCGCGCAAAGCCGTCATGCAGTACTACCAGCAAAAGCAGGTAGAAGGCGTCGGCATTGAAGACATCTATCTGGGCAACGGCGTTTCCGAGCTGATCGTGATGTCGATGCAGGCCCTGCTCAACAACGGCGACGAAGTGCTGGTCCCGGCTCCCGACTACCCGCTGTGGACCGCTGCGGTCAGCCTGTCGGGCGGCAACCCTGTGCATTACCTGTGCGACGAGCAGGCCAACTGGTGGCCTGACCTGGCCGACATCAAGGCAAAAATCACCCCGAACACCAAGGCACTGGTGATCATCAATCCGAACAACCCGACCGGCGCGGTGTATTCGAAAGAAGTTCTGCTGGGCATGCTGGAACTGGCTCGCCAGCACAATCTCGTGGTGTTCTCTGACGAGATCTACGACAAGATCCTTTACGACGATGCCGTGCACATCTGCACCGCTTCCCTGGCGCCTGATTTGTTGTGCCTGACCTTCAACGGCCTGTCCAAGTCCTACCGCGTGGCCGGTTTCCGTTCCGGCTGGATCGCCATTTCCGGCCCGAAACACCACGCCCAGAGCTACATCGAAGGCATCGACATGCTGGCCAACATGCGCCTGTGTGCCAACGTGCCGAGCCAGCACGCGATCCAGACCGCGCTGGGCGGATATCAGAGCATCAATGACCTGGTGCTGCCGGCGGGGCGCTTGCTGGAACAGCGCAACCGCACCTGGGAACTGCTCAATGACATTCCGGGCGTGAGCTGTGTCAAGCCGATGGGCGCTTTGTACGCATTCCCGCGCATCGACCCGAAAGTCTGCCCGATCCACAACGACGAGAAGTTCGTCCTCGACCTGCTGCTCTCCGAGAAGCTGCTGGTGGTTCAGGGCACTGCTTTCAACTGGCCATGGCCGGACCATTTCCGCGTCGTGACCCTGCCGCGTGTCGATGACCTGGACATGGCCATAGGGCGCATCGGCAACTTCCTCAAATCCTATCGCCAGTAAGCGGATATTCACCGTGCGACGCAGCTATGAGTCGCACGGTGATTCATTCAGCAACACATGCTTGTGCCCTTCCGCTCATCGCGGCTTCAATCCCTCGCCGGTAACACCTTGCTCGCTCTCGTCTAGCAATGGCGGGACTTGTGACAGCCATTGGCCTACATACGCTTCCGGATTCAGCATCGGAAATGTCCTGCGAACAGCTAAGCTGTTGCCGTAGGACACAGTTTGAAATAGTCACTTGGTTGAATACCCCGGTGCAGCACCTTATATACCCCGCAGTACGCTACATCTTTAGCAAAAGGAGATTTCTACAACCATGATGCGCATCCTGCTGTTTTTGGCCACTAACCTGGCGGTCGTGCTGATTGCCAGCATCACCCTGAGCCTTTTCGGCTTCAACGGGTTCATGGCGGCCAATGGGGTTGATCTCAACCTCAATCAGCTGCTGATTTTCTGTGCGGTCTTTGGTTTCGCCGGTTCGCTGTTCTCGCTGTTCATCTCCAAGTGGATGGCGAAGATGAGCACCAGCACCCAGATCATCACTCAGCCACGCACTCGTCACGAGCAATGGCTGCTGCAAACGGTCGAGCAACTGTCGCGTGAAGCCGGGATCAAGATGCCCGAAGTCGGGATTTTCCCGGCCTACGAAGCGAACGCCTTCGCCACCGGCTGGAACAAGAACGATGCATTGGTCGCGGTCAGTCAGGGCTTGCTCGAGCGTTTCTCGCCCGATGAAGTGAAAGCCGTTCTGGCCCATGAAATCGGCCACGTGGCCAATGGCGACATGGTCACCCTGGCGTTGATCCAGGGCGTGGTGAACACCTTCGTGATGTTCTTCGCACGGATCATCGGTAACTTTGTCGACAAGGTGATCTTCAAGAACGAAGAAGGCCAGGGCATTGCCTACTACGTGGCGACCATCTTCGCCGAACTGGTTCTGGGTATCCTGGCCAGCTCCATCGTCATGTGGTTTTCGCGCAAACGCGAATTCCGCGCCGACGAAGCCGGTGCACGCCTGGCCGGTACTGCCGCGATGATCGGCGCCCTGCAACGCCTGCGGGCAGAACAAGGGCTGCCGGTGCACATGCCGGACACCCTGAACGCCTTCGGCATCAACGGTGGCATCAAACAGGGCTTCGCCCGCATGTTCATGAGCCACCCGCCGCTGGAAGAGCGCATCGACGCACTGGCTCGTCGTCGCGGCTGATTGTTCTTGGGGCAATAAAAAATGGGGCGATCTGATCGCCCCATTTTTTTGCCACAAAGTCAAAAGATCGCAGCCTTCGGCTCCTCCTACAGGTGTACACATGCCGTGTAGGAGCTGCCGAAGGCTGCGATCTTTTGTGCTCACATCAGCTCAACAAGCGATACACCCGCTCCTCAAGCCGCGTGACACCTGCCTCCAGAAACTTCCCGCTCTCGCTCAGCACATCCTGATCCTCCAGAATCTTCAATGCCCACGAAGCCCCAAACAATCGCTGCACATCTTCATCCAGTACAGCAAACGGCGGGCCATCCATTTGCGCCTGATCGTAGTCCAGGGTGATCAACAACCCAAGCGAGTCCTTTGGCAATATCCGCTTCAAATGTTCGGCATATTGATCCCGCATCTTCGGCGGCAGTGCGATCAACGCGGCACGATCATAAAGCGCGGAACAATCGGCGACATCGCCCGCCGTCAACTCAAAGAAATCACCGCACCAGATTTCAATGGAACCTGCCCGGTAGACTTTAAAAGGCCCTTGCTCGCTAACGGCCGGGTCAAAATGATGCTCACTGAAGAAATCTTCAACGGCCTTTTCCGACAGCTCGATGCCCAATACCTCATGACCCTGATGAGCAAGCCATAACAAATCCAGACTTTTCCCGCACAACGGCACCAGCACCCGAGCGCCCTCTTCCACCCCTAACGCCGGCCAGAACCTTTGCAGGTGAGGGTTTACTTGCGGCAGGTGGAAGCCGATCTGATTCGACGCCCACTTCTTGTGCCAAAACTCCGGCTGCATAAATAACCCCGAAAATTCGATCAAAACACCCTAAAACTTATATTAGATTTAGATCAATGATCTGACTGAAGATGGTGCCATCTTAACTCTCAGGAGCTCATTCATGTTCCCCAGCCTGTACATATCCCATGGCTCCCCGATGCTGGCCCTCGAACCCGGCGCCAGCGGACCGGCCTTGGCTCGCCTGGCGGCAGAGTTGCCGAAACCGAAAGCCATCGTGATTGTCTCTGCGCATTGGGAAAGCAATGAACTGCTGGTTAGCGGCAACCCTAGACCTGACACATGGCACGACTTCGGCGGCTTTCCAAAGGCGCTGTTCGAAGTGCAATACCCGGCGCCCGGCGATCCTCAGCTGGCGGCCCAGGTTTTGGAATTATTGAACGCTAACAACCTGACAGCGCGCATCGACGCCCAGCGGCCGTTCGACCACGGTGTCTGGGTGCCCTTGTCGTTGATGTATCCGCAAGCCGACATTCCAGTTGTGCAGGTCTCACTGCCGACCCGCGGCGGCCCTGCCCTGCAAACCCGTGTCGGCCATGCCCTGGCCAGCCTGCGCGAACACGGCGTGCTGTTGATTGGCTCTGGCAGCATCACCCACAACCTGCGGGAGCTGGATTGGCACGCCGGCCCTGAAAGTGTTGAGCCGTGGGCGAAAGTGTTCCGCGACTGGATGATCGAGAAGCTTTCGAGCAACGATGAAGCGGCTTTGCACGATTATCGCCAGCAAGCCCCGAATGCCGTGCGCAACCATCCCAGCGATGAACATTTGCTGCCGCTGTACTTTGCCCGCAGTGCTGGGGGTAAATTCAGTGTCGCTCATCAAGGGTTCACAATGGGGGCGCTGGGGATGGACATTTATCGATTTGGGTGATGGAAAGATCAACAGATCGCAGCCTTCGGCAGCTCATACAGAAGAATTCGATCTTTTTTATGGACAAAAAAATCCCCGAACCAGTCGGGGATTTTTTATGTTCGATCAATCAGCCCGAGAGCGGATCAATCTTCGCGATAGCGACGCAGCTTCAACTGCTTACCGGCAACGCGAGTGTCCTTCAGTTTGGTCAGCAACTTCTCCAGACCATCTTCCGGCAACTCGACGAGGCTGAAGCTGTCACGCACCTGGATGCGACCGATCGCCTCACGGGCCAGACCACCTTCGTTGAGGATAGCGCCCAACAGGTTCTTGGCGGCGATACCATCACGCGCGCCCAGCGCGGTACGGCAACGAGCGCGGCCTTCGCCCAGCGGCATGGGTGCGCGACGCTCGCGGTCACTACGCTCAGGACGGTCACCGGATCGCTCTGGACGATCGCCACGCGGTGCGTTGTTCGGCACCAGTGGACGCTCTTTTTCGATAGCGGCCAGGGTCAACGCCTGAGCGTTGGTTGCCTTGCGCAGCAGAGCAGCGGCCAGTGCACGCGGGGTGCAACCGATGTCGGCGGTCAGACGATCCAGCAGATCACCGTGAGTCGATTCGGCATCAGCCACCAGCGGCGACAGGCTGTTGGTCAGTTTCTTGATGCGTGCATCCAGAACAGCTTGAGCGTCTGGCAGGCGAACTTCAGCAACCTTCTGACCGGTTACACGCTCGATCACTTGCAGCATGCGGCGCTCACGTGGAGTCACCAGCAGCAGCGCACGACCTTCGCGACCGGCACGGCCGGTACGGCCGATACGGTGAACGTAGGACTCTGGGTCGTACGGCATATCAACGTTGAATACGTGAGTGATGCGCGGAACGTCCAGGCCACGAGCAGCAACGTCGGTCGCCACAACGATGTCCAGACGGCCATCCTTGAGGGAGTCGATCACGCGCTCACGCTGGTTCTGGGCAATGTCACCGTTCAGCGCAGCGGCTTTGTAGCCTTTGGCTTCCAGGGCGCTGGCCAGGTCCAGGGTCGCTTGTTTGGTACGCACGAACATGATCAGCGCGTCGAAGTCTTCGACTTCCAGCAGGCTCAATACAGCCGAGGTCTTCTGGTCAGCGTGAACCAACAGGTGAGCCTGTTCGATCGCGGTAACGGTCTGAGTCTTGGTCTGGATCTTCACGTGTTGCGGATCGCGCAGATGGCGTTCGGCAATGGCACGGATCGACTGCGGCAGGGTAGCCGAGAACAATACGGTCTGACGGGTTGCAGGCAGCGCCTTGAAGATAACTTCCAGGTCGTCCATGAAGCCCAGTTTGAGCATTTCGTCCGCTTCGTCGAGAACCAGGTGGTTCACGGTAGCCAGGACTTTTTCGTCACGACGCAGGTGGTCGCACAGACGGCCCGGAGTGGCGACAACGATCTGTGCGCCATTACGGATTGCTTTCAGTTGTGGGCCCATAGGGGCGCCGCCGTAAACGGCCACAACGGTAACGCCCGGCATTTGCTTGGCGTAGGTTTCGAAAGCGGTTGCTACTTGCAGCGCCAACTCACGAGTTGGCGCCAGGATCAGGGCTTGCGGCTCGCGCTTTGCAGGATCGATGCGATGCAGGATCGGCAGGGCGAACGCAGCGGTTTTACCCGTACCGGTTTGCGCCTGACCAATCATGTCGTGACCGGCCATGATGATCGGGATCGATTGCTGCTGAATAGCCGATGGCTCTTCGTAGCCAGTCGCGATGACGGCTGCAAGAATATTCGGATTGAGATTAAAAGCGACGAAGCCGCCGGTTTCCTGGGTCATGGGTCTGCCTCTAAGTGCATCCGCAAAGACCCATGCTCCAAAGCTGCGCGTGCCGTGTTGAGACTCAAGAGTCGCCCTGGCAGCTTTGTCGGCGGGGATTTGCGAAAACGAATGAATGAAAAGAATCGTCAAGGAAGAGTCCGCTGTGCGGACGTGCAGCCGAAGCTGACTTCGGGGAATTGCTCTACCTAAACGCGGCCCGGCTAAAGGCCGGCGCGCACTATACCGGAATTTGCCGAAAAAGGGAGCTTTTTTTATAGCAAAACTCCCGCGTACGGCGTTCTGTCACAGGCTTTGCGGATAATCGTGCAAGCGTCTATTTTTCAAAGGCCCGGCCCTGCGGGCGATGGCGCTAAAACGGTTCACCCTGAAGCTGCAGACCTTTGGTCCGACAGCCCTTCCCGCCCGAGGAACTGCACCATGAAAGAGCTCAATTCCAGCCGCGTGAGCCGTGAAAAGCGTGGTCATATCCTGTTGATCGGCCTGGATCGGGTAGCCAAACGCAACGCTTTCGATCTCGACCTGCTCAACGAATTGAGCATGGCCTACGGCGAGTTCGAAGCCGACAGCGAAGCGCGGGTGGCGGTGGTGTTTGGCCATGGCGAGCACTTCACCGCCGGGCTGGATCTGGTCAGCGCCAGCGCTGCGCTGACCGAAGGCTGGCAAGCACCGCCCGGCGGCTGTGATCCGTGGGGCGTATTTGCCGGACCAAGGGTCAGCAAACCGGTGATTGTCGCCGCACAGGGCTATTGCCTGACCATCGGCATCGAATTGATGCTCGCCGCCGATATCAATCTTTGCGCCAGTAACACCCGTTTTGCGCAAATGGAGGTGCAACGCGGCATCTTTCCCTTTGGCGGCGCGACCTTGCGCCTGCATCAGGTAGCCGGCTGGGGCAACGCCATGCGCTGGATGCTGACCGGTGACGAATTTGATGCCCGGGATGCCTTGCATCTGGGACTGGTGCAGGAAGTCATGGCCAGTGAGGATCTACTGCCACGGGCGATTGAGTTGGCTGAGCGAATTGCCCGGCAGGCACCGCTTGGGGTTCAGGCAACATTGCTGTCTGCCAGGCAGGCGCGTTACGACGGGGAAACCGCCGCGGCGCAAGGGTTGCCGGCACTGGTGAAGAAATTGCTGACCAGTGAGGATGCTCAGGAAGGTGTGCGGTCGCTGGTGGAGCGGCGACCCGGTGTTTTTAAAGGACGTTGAAATCTGTGTAGGAGCTGCCGAAGGCTGCGATCTTTTGATCTTAAAAAAATCAAAATCAAAAGATCGCAGCCTTCGGCAGCTCCTACAGGAATCCCCTTCATGTGGCCGGGCGAATCGCCTTGATCAACGTCTGCAACGAATACCCCAATCGCGGTGCCAGCCCTTCGGACCGGGCGATCAGGCCGTCCATGTCCAGTTGCTGATCCAGCTCCGAAGGCACGATCAGGATCACATTGCCCTCCTTCACCGGCAGTTCCCAGTAATGTCGATGGTAGAGCCCGCGTAGCAACGCCGCACCCAATGGCTTGCCATCGTCGGTGGCCCATTGATTGATCACCAGCCAGCCACCCGGATTCAGGCGTTTCTGGCAGTTCTCCAGGAAAGTCCAGGCCAAATGCCCGACACCCGGACCGACATCCGTATAGAGGTCGACAAAAATCAGGTCCGCCGGCTCGGCCGTATCGAGCAATTCCAGCGCATCGCCCACGCGAATGTACAGGCGGGGGTCGTCATCCAGCCCCAGGTATTCGATCGCCAGGCGCGGCACGTCGGGGCGCAACTCGATGGCTTCGACATCTTCCAGCGGCAGGAACTTCAGGCAGGCCTGGGTCAGCGTGCCGGCGCCGAGCCCGAGGAACAGCGCACTTTCCGGCTGTTCGTGGCACAGCGCGCCGATCAGCATCGCCCGGGTGTAATCGTATTCGAGCCAGCTCGGATCGGCTGTGAACACGCAGCTTTGCTCGATGGCATCACCGAATTCGAGAAAACGGTAATCGGCCACTTCCAGCACGCGAATCACACCGAATTCGTCCTGCACCTCGGCGAGCAAATGCTCGACGCGCTCCTCAGTCATTTCGTCTCCTGATCGTCACCGCGCCCGGCAACGCATTGGCACCGCAAACAGGCAGCGGCAAAGGCGCGATTGTCCGCGAAGCGACGGGAACAGGTCACGCACTAATTGCTGATAACATGGCCGTCCAAGCGTAAAACATTAGAGAACGTGATGAGCCAACCCTGGAGCCCTGACAGCTGGCGCGCCCTGCCGATCCAGCAACAACCCCAATACCCCGACGCGGCGCATTTGCTGCAGGTCGAGCAAACCCTGGCCAGCTATCCGCCGCTGGTGTTTGCCGGTGAAGCCCGGGAATTGCGCCGTCAGTTTGCCGAAGTCACCCAGGGTCGAGCGTTTCTGTTGCAGGGTGGCGACTGCGCCGAGAGTTTCGCCGAGTTCTCCGCCGCGAAAATCCGCGACACCTTCAAGGTGCTGCTGCAAATGGCGATTGTCATGACCTTCGCGGCCGGTTGCCCGGTAGTGAAAGTTGGGCGCATGGCCGGGCAGTTCGCCAAACCGCGTTCGGCCAATGACGAAACCATCGACGGTGTAACCTTGCCGGCCTACCGTGGCGACATCGTCAACGGCATCGGTTTCGACGAAAAAAGCCGTGTGCCGGACCCGGAGCGCTTGCTGCAGTCCTATCACCAGTCCACCGCCACGCTGAACCTGCTGCGCGCGTTCGCCCAGGGCGGGTTCGCCGACCTGCACCAGGTGCACAAGTGGAACCTGGACTTCATCGCCAACTCGGCGCTGGCAGAAAAGTACAGCCACCTGGCCGACCGCATCGATGAAACCCTGGCCTTCATGCGCGCCTGCGGCATGGACACTTCACCGCAACTGCGCGAGACCAGTTTCTTCACCGCCCACGAAGCGCTGCTGCTGAACTACGAAGAAGCGTTCGTGCGCCGCGACAGTCTGACCAACGATTACTACGATTGCTCCGCGCACATGCTCTGGATTGGCGACCGCACGCGCCAGCTCGATGGCGCCCACGTCGAATTCCTGCGCGGGGTGAACAACCCGATCGGGGTCAAGGTCGGCCCGAGCATGAACCCCGAAGACCTGATCCGCCTGATCGACGTGCTCAACCCGGATAACGATCCGGGCCGCCTGAACCTGATTGCGCGCATGGGCGCGAACAAGGTCGGCGATCACCTGCCGGCATTGATTCGTGCGGTGCAGCGTGAAGGCAAGCAAGTGTTGTGGAGCTCCGACCCGATGCACGGCAACACCATCAAGGCCAGCAGCGGCTACAAGACCCGCGACTTCGCGCAGATCCTGGGCGAAGTGAAGCAGTTCTTCCAGGTGCACGAAGCTGAAGGCAGTTATGCCGGCGGTATCCATATCGAGATGACCGGGCAGAACGTCACGGAGTGCATCGGCGGTGCGCGGCCGATTACCGAAGATGGCTTGTCGGACCGGTATCACACCCATTGCGACCCGCGGATGAATGCTGATCAGTCGCTGGAATTAGCGTTTTTGATTGCCGAAACACTGAAACAGGTTCGCCGCTAAAGGTAGGAGCTGCCGCAGGCTGCGCTCTTTTGATCTAAAAAACCAAATCAAAAGATCGCAGCCTGCGGCAGCTCCTACATGATCCCTATTTGGGCCAATGCTTCGCGCAAGCGCCCCGCACTCTCACGCTGACAATTAAGTTGCACCCGCTCAAGCCCCAGTCAATCTGCCATCCGCCGCAGATTCACCGCCAACGCCAGCATCCCTTCGTCATCCAGACCCGTTTCTTCCTCATGCACCGCGTGCACCGCCAATCGACCATTCACTCGTTCGGCGCGCAGATCCACCCGTGCGGCAATCCGTTCGTTGTGCAAAAACGGCAAAACGTAGTAACCGTAGATTCGTTTGTCCTGCGGCGTGTAAATCTCCAGCCGATAGCGAAAATCGAACAGACGCTCGGTGCGGCTGCGCTCCCAGATCAGCGAATCGAAGGGTGAAAGCAACGCGCTGGCCTCGACCTTGCGCGGCACCTTGGGCTCGGGCAGGCAATACACAGGTTGGCGCCAGCCCTGGACTTCGCACAATTGCAGTTCACCGCTCTCGATCAACTCGGCCAGGCGAGGACGGCTGTCTGTGGGGCTCAAGCGAAAATAGTCGCGCAGGTCCTTTTCCGTGCCGACGCCCAAAGCTGTGGCGGCGTGCAACAACAGACCGCGCTGGGCGTCGGCCTCGGTCAAATGTGCTTGCGCCAGAATTGCCGAGGGAATCACCCGCTCCGGCAGGTCGTAGAGCCGCTCGAATCCGCGTCGACCCGCCACCGTCACCTCACCGGCGGCGAACAACCATTCCAGCGCATGTTTTTCCGCACTCCAGTCCCACCACGGCCCGGCCCGCTCCTGACGGGTCGACAGGCTCCCGGCGCCCAACGCGCCCTGCTCCTGAACCGAGGCCAGTACCCGACGAATCGTGTCCTGTTGCTCTCGACCAAAACGCGCCAGTTGTTGATAGATGTCTTCGCCACGGGCCGCACGCTGCATGCGCCAACGCATCAACGGGTACATCGACAAGGGCAGCAACGAGGCCTCATGGCCCCAGTATTCAAACAATGTCCGACGCCGGCCCTGACTCCAGGCAGCCTGGTCGAGCAAGTCGGATGAATAGTTGCCTAGACGGGAAAACAGCGGAAGGTAGTGCGAACGCACCAATGCATTGACGGAATCGATCTGCAAAATACCAAGGCGCTCAATCAGGCGATTAAGCTGAACAGCCTTGATCGTCGCTGGCGGCTGCCGCCCGTTGAACCCTTGGGCGGTCAGCGCCAGACGCCGAGCCTGTTTGAGGGTAAAGGACAACGTTGCGGGCATGAGCATCTCCTTGTCTGCTCGCAACCTACCTCACCGGTAAGGGATTTGTGTAGCGTGGCAATCATCATTTATGCATCGGATCGTTCCAGAACGGCTTGATTGACTCGTTCTCCACATCCGCACGACTCATGCCGATATCCTTCAGCGCTTCGTCGCTCAGACTCGCCAGCAACTCGCGTTCCCGGTGAAGTTCGTACCACCGACTGAATTTGTGCAGTAAGTCGGATACCAGGTGAATGGAATGTTTTTCGACTGCTGGATATTCATGTTGACCTTTCATCTTGTTGCCCTCCGTTTGGATAGCTCCAGTCTCTCGCCGGGACTAAGATCAATCCAACGAATGTTTCTGATGTCACATATCTCGGAGATTGATGAATGTCGGCCTACCCGAGTATCGATACCGACGTGCTGCGCACCTTCGTCGCCATCGCCGATCAGGGCGGCTTTACCCGCGCCGGCGAATTGGTCAACCGCACCCAGTCGGCCGTGAGCATGCAGATGAAACGGCTGGAAGAAGATGTGTTGCAGCGCCAGTTGTTCCAGCGCGACGGTCGGCAAGTGCGGCTGACCGCTGAAGGTCAGGTCTTGCTCGGCTATGCCCGACGAATCCTCAAACTGCACAGCGAAGTGTTCAATACCTTGCGCGAGCCGGACATGATCGGCACCGTGCGCATCGGTACGCCAGACGATTATGTGATGCGCTTTTTGCCGGGCATTCTGCGGCGATTTGCACAGTCGTATCCATTGATCCAGATCGAGGTGCATTGCGAATCATCAAAGCAATTGCTGACGCGCCAGGACCTGGACCTGTCCATCGTCACCCGCGAGCCCGGCAGTGAAATCGGTCAGTTGTTGCGCAAGGAGCGTTTTGTCTGGGCCGAGGCGCAATGCTACAGCGCCCACGAACAGACGCCGTTGCCGCTGGCAATGTTCAACAGTGATTGCTTCTGCCGTTTGTGGGCCTGCAATGCCCTCGATGCCATGGGTCGCGATTACCGCGTGGCGTACAACAGCGATAGCCTGTCGGCGATCATGGCGGTGGTCAGCGCCGGTCTGGCGGTCACCGCGCAACTGGAAAGCCTGATCACCCCGGACATGCGCATTCTCGGTGACGCCGAAGACCTGCCGATCCTGCCCGAGGCCAGCATCATGCTGGTGCGCAATCTGCACAACCCGTCACCGATCACCGAATGCCTGGCCGAGCACATCATCGAAGGCTTCAAACTTTAAAGGCGAGCAACACTGCGCAGAACACCAGGAAGCCGCAGAACAGTCCGCGCAGCAGGCGCTCGGGCATGGCGTGGGCGATCTTCACGCCCCAACTGATGCTCATCAAACCGCCGACGGCCAGAGGCACGCCGATCATCCACTGAACTTGATGGTGTACGGCATAGGTGACCAGCGTGACACCCGTGCTCGGCAATGCCAGCGCCAGCGACAATCCCTGCGCCACCACTTGGGTGGTGCCGAAAAGACTGGTCAACACCGGCGTCGCCACCACCGCTCCGCCGACGCCAAACAACCCGCCCATGGTGCCGGAAGCCGCGCCAAGCACACCCAACCATGGCCATGAGTAATTCATCTGCGCAGAAGCTGGCGCGCTGGCCGTGAACATGCGCACCAGGTTATAGGCCGACAGCGCGACCAGGAACGCAACAAAGCCGATTCGCATGGTTTGCGCATCGATGCCCACGGCCCAGATCGAACCGATCCAGGCGAAGCAGAACCCCATCGAAGCCAATGGCAGCGCGTGGCGCAATTCAATGCGGTTGCGCTGGTGATAGCGCCACAGCGCCAGCATCACGTTTGGCACGACCATCACCAGCGCCGTCCCTTGGGCAATCTGCTGATCGAGACCACACAAAACGCCCAGCAACGGTATGGCGATCAAGCCGCCACCAATGCCGAAAATTCCGCCGAGGGTTCCCAAGGCAGCGCCGAAAACCAGATACATCAAAAACTCAATCACAGCGGTTTTCCCCTTCACGTCAGGCCAGTCATCCTACGCAGTTGGTTCTGGCAGGGAAACGCACAGCAACGCACAATGGCTGTGCCAACTTCGCACAAGCACTGAGCGCATCATGAATCCCAATCAACTGACCGACCAACTGGGCCTGTTTCTCGACGTGCTGGAAACGGGCAGCTTTTCCGCGGCGTCACGCCGTCATCCGCTGACCCCATCGGCGGTGGCCCGGCGCATCGACAGCCTCGAAAACGCCGTCGGCAGCCAATTGTTCATTCGTAGCACCCACGCGGTACGCGCCACTCCGGCAGGCTTGGCGTTTGCCGAGCGTGCGCGACGGATCGTTGCTGAACTGCGCCTGGCCAGGGCCGAGGCCGTGTCCCTCAGCAGTGCGCCGGAAGGCTTGATTCGGGTAGATGCGCCGGCAGCGTTCGGTCGGCGGCATCTGGCACCGGTGATCGCCGATTTTCTGAAGCTCTATCCCGGTCTCGATGTGCAATTGCACCTGATCGACAGTTTTGTCGACATGCAGGGTTTGAACCTGGGCAAAGTTGACCTGGTGCTGCGCGCCGGGCAAATGGCCGATACCCGGTTAGTGGCCACGCCACTGGCGAGCATGGTGCGCATCGCCTGCGCCAGTCCCGATTATTTGCAACACCGAGGCGTGCCGACCGACCCGACGCAGTTGGCCGAGCATGACGGCCTCGACTGGGACGGCCTCGCCCCACCTTTTGCCTGGCGTTTCGAGCGGGACGGCCAGATGCACCTGCACCGCCCGTCTCGCATCCGCATGAGCGCCAACAATGCCGAAGCGCTGGTCTGCGGTGCGCTGGCCGGGTTGGGCATCGCCCACTTGCCGACCTGGCTGGCCAGCGAGTACCTGCTGCGAGGCGAATTACTGCCCCTGTTCTGCGAAAACGGCCTGCCCAAACCCGAAAGCGCCGGGATCTATGCGTTGCGCCTGGAGCAACAACCCAACTCGCGCAGCCGCTTGTTGCTGGAATATCTCAAAACCCGCTTCAGCCCCATTCCGCCTTGGGATCTGGGGTTGCAAACCCAGTTGGGGCGCCACTAGTCCAGAATTATCTGGCGCATTAAAGATTCGCCCGCTAGATTTATGACGATCACTGATCAAGGCTTCGAAATGACCACCGAGCGCAATACCCCGGATAACTGCGACGACCTACTGCTGGACAATCAGGCCTGCTTCGCCCTGCATTCCACTTCGCTGATGATGACCAAGGTCTACAAACCTTTGTTGCAGGCGTTGGGCCTGACCTATCCGCAGTACCTGGCGATGATGGTGCTGTGGGAACAGGATGGCTTGACCGTAGGAGAAATCAGCGCGCGCCTGCTGACCGATCCGGGTTCGCTCACGCCGCTACTCAAACGTCTGGAAGCCGAAGGTGTGCTCAGCCGCACTCGCAGCCGTGAAGACGAACGCGTGGTGATCGTCGAGCTGACCGAGCAGGGCCGCGCCTTGCGTGACAAGGCCCGCGACATTCCTCAATGCATCCTCGGCGCCAGCGGCATGACTTTGGAGCGACTGCAGAAGCTGCAAGCGGAACTGCAAGTGCTGCGGCGTCATCTGCAAGACAGCCTCTGATCTTCAAAGCACTTCATATCCCCTGTGGGAGCGAGCCTGCTCGTGATCAGGCCGGTACATTCGGCATTCGATCGACTGACAGGACGCCATCGCGAGCAGGCTCGCTCCTACATTTGCCTTGCGACACACTGTTGTATCCCGTCTCGCCCCTTCCCCTGAAAAATATTTCCGGGTGAAAAATCCCGCCTCTAAAGCTCTAGCTCGATACTTCCAAGCAAACCCAGCGCATCGACTAATGATTCCTCCCAAGTTTTTTTCAAAATTTATATTGCGCACTAAATATTTGCGCGATACATTCACGTCGCACTTACTTGGCGCGCAAATATTTAGCGCAAATAAATCAACCCCGAACGAGGCTTTCACCATGCAAACTCTCTACACCGCAATCGCAACTTCCACCGGTGGCCGTGACGGTCGTGCGATTTCCAGCGACAACATTCTCGACGTCAAACTCGCCACGCCAAAAGAACTCGGCGGTGCCGGCGGTGCGGCAACCAACCCAGAGCAACTGTTCGCAGCCGGTTACTCCGCCTGCTTCATCGGCGCACTGAAGTTCGTCGCCAGCCAGACCAAACGCACTATCCCGAACGACGCCTCGATCACTGCCCATGTCGGCATCGGCCAGATCCCTGGCGGTTTCGGTCTGGACATCGATCTGCACATCAGCCTGCCGGGTCTTGAACAAGCCGATGCGCAAGACATGGTCGACGCAGCACACCAGGTCTGCCCGTACTCCAACGCCACCCGTGGCAACGTTGATGTGCGTCTGCACGTCACCGTCTGACTGCTGACCTCCAAGGCCCGAACAGGAAACGAACATGAACACTTTCAGCAAAGTCTTGACCGGCACCCTTCTCGCCCTCTCCATCGGCAGCGCGTTCGCAGACACCGGGGTTGAACACAACACCCAGGCGTTCCTCGACGCTCTGAACGCCGGCACCGGCAAACCGTTGGAACAACTCTCCCCGAAAGACGCCCGCGCCGTATTGGTGGGTGCGCAAGCCGGGGTGAAGCTGACGCTGCCAAAAGCCGATGTCAGCGAGAAGACCATTCAAGTCGACGGCCAACCGTTAAAGCTGACCATCGTCCGGCCAGCCGGGGTCAAAGGTGAGCTGCCAGTGTTCATGTTCTTCCACGGCGGTGGCTGGGTACTGGGAGACTTCCCGACCCACGAACGGTTGGTTCGTGACCTGGTAACGGGGTCGGGTGCAGCGGCGGTGTTCGTCAACTACACGCCTTCGCCGGAAGCGCATTACCCGGTGGCAATCAATCAGGCTTACGCCGCCACGAAGTGGGTGGCCGAGCACGGCAAAGAAATCAACGTTGATAGCAAACGCCTGGCCGTGGCCGGTAACAGCGTCGGCGGGAACATGGCGGCAGTCGTTGCGCTGATGGCAAAAGACAAGGGCACACCGGCGATCAAGTTCCAGGTGCTGTTGTGGCCGGTGACCGATGCAAACTTTGAGACGGCGTCCTATAACCAGTTCGCTGAAGGACACTTCCTGAGCAAAAACGCGATGAAGTGGTTCTGGGACAACTACACCACCGACGCCAATCAGCGTAACGAGATCTACGCCTCGCCGCTGCGAGCAACCACTGAGCAGCTCAAGGGCCTGCCACCGGCCCTGGTGCAAACGGCGGGTGCCGATGTGCTGCGCGATGAAGGTGAAGCCTACGCCCGCAAACTCGACGAAGCCGGTGTGCCGGTGACTGCGGTTCGCTACAACGGCATGATTCACGACTACGGTTTGCTCAACGTGGTGAGTCAGGTGCCGGAAGTGCGCTCGGCGATGTTGCAGGCTTCGCAAGAGCTCAAGGAACATCTGAAGTAAAGGAAAAGATCGCAGCCTCGTTTCACTCGACAGCTCCTACATGGGTTTTGTGTTCCCCTGTAGGAGCTGTCGAGTGAAACGAGGCTGCGATCTGTTGTCCTTCCAGACACAAAAAAGCCCGACTCAATGGTCGGGCTTTTTCATTCCTCAAGCGGTGCTTATTTAGCACGGCCTTTGTAGGAACCGCCTTCGCGGGTATCGATCTCGATCATGTCGCCGATTTCGATGAAGTCAGCAACCGACAGTTCGGTACCGTTCTTCAGTTTGGCAGGCTTCATTACCTTGCCGGAAGTGTCACCGCGAGCGGAACCTTCGGTGTAGTCAACCTGACGCACGATGGTGGTCGGCAGTTCTACGGAAACCAGACGCTCTTCGAAGAAGATCGCTTCGCAAACATCGGTCATGCCTTCTTCAACGAAAGGCAGAACGGCTTCGATGTCTTCAGCGTTCAGCTCGTACATGGTGTAGTCGGTGGTGTCCATGAACGTGTAGGTGTCGCCGCTGATGAAGGACAGGGTCGCTTCTTTGCGGTCGAGGATTACGTCGTCCAGTTTGTCGTCGGCGCTGTAAACGATCTCGGTCTTGTAACCGGTCAGCAGGTTTTTCAGCTTGGTCTTCATGATCGCGCTGTTACGGCCCGACTTGGTGAATTCAGCTTTCTGAACCAGCCAAGGATCGTTTTCGAGACGGATCACGGTACCGGGTTTCAGTTCTTTACCAGTTTTCATTGCGAATATCCGAATTTGGATGGGATTTACAAAAATCTAGGCCGCGTATCATATCCAATTTACATAAAACTGTACCAGCGCTGCGGCAAGATCGGCCTGCAAGGCTTGTTCCAGACACCAGGCTTGCGCGTGTTTTTCTAGCTCTGGCCAGTGTTTACGAGTGGATTGCCAGTGGTCGGCCATTTTTTCACCGGCATTCCAGGCACGCCAGAGACCGCTGATCGCCTCACGGGCCGGCGCTGAAAGGCCTTCCACGTAAAGTGCGAGGAAGGCGTCGAGCTTGTCCAGATGGATGTCTTCCTCCTGCTGGTAGATGTGCCAGAGCATCGGCCGCCCCGCCCATTGGGCGCGAACGAAGGAGTCTTCGCCACGCACGGCATTGAAATCGCAGCTCCACAGCAAATGGTCATACTGATCCTGTCGGACGAATGGCAGCACCTGCACGGTCAAGGCATCACGTACATGCAGCGCACCGGCCTTCAGCCCCTCGACACCGAGCCAACGCTCGACATCGCCAAGAATCCGCCCTTCCGGCACCAACAAATGAGTAGCTGTCGAATCGCCAGCCATCGCGTCCAGCCAACTCGCCAGCCCGGCATTTTCGTAGGCGAACAGCGAGATCAGCTGCGCACCTTGTGCGCGATCGATCCCCAGACCTTGCAGGAATTTTCGCTGATTTTCGGGGCTTTGCTGAAATTGCTGACGCCGTTCCAGAAGACCGCTTTCGCGCAGCAGGCCACCCGTACCCTTGCGAAACCCGGGGAAGAAAAAGAACTTCTGCACGTTCTTGTATTTCACCGATGGCAAGCCGTGGCAACCGACCACCCAATCCTCGGCGCTCAGGTAATCGAGGTTCATCCACAGCGGCGGTTTTTCCCGCTCCGCCATGGCATCCATGTAGGCACTCGGCAACTGGCAGGCGAACGCGGCAATCACCACATCGGCGGCTTCAGTGGACTGCCAGTCGGTCGGCCATTGCCGCACTTCGACTCCTTGCTGCCATTGGTGCGAAACGTGGATATCGATCTCCGGGCACATCCGCTCGAAAGCCCGCAGGTCATCGACCCACAACCGCACTGCCAGCGAATGTTCAGCCACCAGTTGCCGAGCCAGACGCCAGGTCACGCCGATGTCGCCGAAGTTGTCGACCACGGTGCAAAAAATATCCCAGCGGGTTTTCGTTTCAGGCATTCCAGGCTCCCGTTGGCAAAGGCACCGATTGTCCGCATAAATTACCCCGTGCAGAAGAGCCGACGGCGATTAATCTTCGTGCGACAATCGCCACTCGCCCGCGACCCACCGCCAGGAGGCAGCCATGCCCTACCGTCCCAACCCGCGCCGCCCGTTGCCGATCCAGCTTAATGCCCTGCAACTGACCGGCAGTATCGCCCTCGGTTTGTGGCTGGGGTTCATTGCCATTGCATTGACCTGCTGGCTCGCTTCACGTTTTTTCTTCAGCGAGCAATTGGCCCCCGTGGCCCAGGCGGTGCAGCAGTTGGCCAATCCGCCGGTGGTGGCGCAACCGGTGCCGGATATTCCTCCGCAAAGCCCTCTCTTCGACCAATACGAAGAGAACCTGCGCAAGAACGAGCAGGCACAACGGCTCGATCAGGCACGCAGTAGCAGCCGCAATCTGGCAAACCCCAAATGTCAGTTCTGGCTGCAACAGGACCAGACGGCACCGAGCGAAAAAAGCCGCGCCAACGTTCAGCAATTCTGCGATTGATCATGAATAAGCAAACTGTCCACCAACTGATTCTCGACAAACTGCGGCTCGATCTCGACATCGCTGAACGCGCTGCGCAAACCGCCTACGAAACCGCTACCCACGAAGAAAACATTGCTGAAAACAAGTACGACACCCTTGGACTGGAAGCGTCGTACCTGGCGGCCGGGCAGGCCAAACGCGTCGAAGAAATCAGGCAGTCGCTGGCGCTTTGCCAAAACCTCAACCTGCGTCCTTATGATGAACAACGGGGTATCGAGATTGGCGCTTTACTAGGCCTGGAAGACGAAAAGGGTCGCGAGCAGTGGCTGTTTCTGGCGCCTGATGCAGCGGGGCTGAAGGTCGATCTGGTGGGGCAGGCTATTACCGTCATCACCCCGCGCTCACCGCTGGGCAAAAGCCTGCTGGGCAAGTTCGAAGGTGACGAGGTGGAGATTCTGGTGGCGGGCGCTCGGCAACAGTTTTCTGTCACCGAGGTGGTTTAAAACCAGAGATTAATGGACCGGCAGTTCGACGCCGTCGAACAGCTCTTCCAGCTCTTGCTTGTTGTGGCACTGGATGGCTTTGGCCATGACTTCGCGTGTCAGGTGTGGGGCGAACTTCTCGATGAAGTCGCACATGAAGCCACGCAGGAACGTCCCGCGACGGAAACCGATCTTGGTGATGCTGGACTCGAACAACTCGCTGGCATCGAGCACCACCAGGTCGCTGTCGAGTTTGGTGTCGACCGCCATTTTCGCCACGATGCCCACGCCCAACCCGAGGCGTACATAGGTCTTGATCACGTCGGCGTCAGCGGCGGTGAACACTACTTTCGGCGTCAGGCCGCGATGGCTGAATGCTTCGTCGAGTTTCGAACGACCAGTGAAACCGAACACATACGTCACGATCGGGTATTCCGCGAGGGCTTCGAGGGTCAGCTTCGACAGCTTGGTCAGCGGGTGGCCCTGCGGCACGACCACGCAGCGGTTCCAGCGATAGCACGGCATCATCACCAGATCGCCGAACAGCTCCAGCGCTTCAGTGGCAATGGCGAAATCCACGGTACCGTCAGCAGCCATTTCGGCGATCTGCATTGGCGAACCCTGGTGCATGTGCAGGGCAACGTCCGGGTACTGCTTGATAAAATTACTGATCACCGGCGGCAATGCATAACGCGCCTGGGTGTGGGTGGTAGCGATGGACAGGGTGCCCTTCTTCTCGTTGGAGAATTCCTGGGCGATCTGCTTGATGCTTTCAACCTTGCGCAGAATCTCGCCGGCGGTGGTGATGATGCGCTCACCCGCCGGGGTGACGCGGGTCAGGTGCTTGCCGCTACGGGCAAAGACCTCGACGCCCAGTTCGTCTTCCAGCAGTCGGATTTGTTTACTGATGCCCGGTTGCGAGGTGTACAAGCTTTGGGCGGTAGCGGAGACGTTGAGGTCGTGGTGCGCCACTTCCCAGATGTAGCGCAATTGTTGAAGCTTCATATGAATCCCTCAAAGCAGATAGACGCCACGGGCATCAGCGACGGTATATAACTATATTAATGGCTTGAAGAATAAATCTAGAACTTTTTTATCAAACTGCCACTATTCGAGTGCTACCGGTCACCTTGGCGACGACGTTCTACCAACGGCACCAGATAAACCGGTACCCGCGACAGTTGCAACACGCGCGCGGCGGTCCGGCCCAAAGGCGTTTCCGCTCCAGCACCATGGCTGTGACTACCTACGATCAGCAAATCCACGGAGAGTTTCTGCGCCTGGTCGAGAATCACCTGCGACGGATCGCCCTGCAGCACCCGCACCGCCTGAATTCGCTCCAGATCCTGTTCACCCTCCTCCCCCAGTTCTTCACGGAAGCTGTCGAGCACCCGCTGCTCGATATTGGCAATGACTGTATTCAGACCCTGACTGTGAAACTCGTTCAACGCCTGTTCGTCGAGGTAACTCTGAAGCACCGACTCGGCAAACAATCCCATGGGTTCAACCGCGTGCACCACGTAGAGATCGGCATTGAATGTCCGCGCCAACGCCAGGGCATGCTGCATCACCAGAGGTGCGTACAGGCCGAGGTCAGTGGCATAAAGCATCGAACGAATCATATGACCTCCTTTGAGTGCCAACATGGCGGAGATTGATTCAGCTTAGCAGTGCCTTGGCGAGTACGACGGCCCGCGTAACACGTTGAACGGCGGGGTTAAACCTTTAGCTCGTTGCTTATGCCATGGGGCACGTGACCAGTGGCGACGACTTCGCGGGCCAGCTCGCAATGACCGGCCTGATCATCAAAAAAAACGTCAGCGGCGAAGGCTTCAAGAAAGGCCGATTTGGTCAGGCCACCGAGGAACAGCGATTCGTCCAGACGGATGTCCCATTCGCGCAGCGTGCGGATCACCCGCTCATGGGCCGGCGCAGAGCGAGCCGTCACCAGGGCCGTGCGGATCGGACAGGCGTCGTCCGGAAACTCACGCTGCAACAGATTGAGGGCGGCGAGGAAGCCTTTGAACGGCCCACCACGCAATGGCTCACGGGCCGCTTCACGTTCGCTGGCCTGGAATGCTTCCAGACCACCGGCTTGATAAACGCGCTCGGATTCGTCGGAAAACAGCACCGCGTCACCGTCGAAGGCGATGCGTAATTCATCGCTGGCCGCACGGCTGGCGCCACCCGAGAGAATGGTCGCCGCGGCGAAACCGGCGTCCAGTGCACTGCGCACGTCTTCGGCATGGGTCGACAGAAACAGGTCGCAACCAAAGGCCTTGAGATACGGATAAGGACTGCGTCCGCCGACAAACGCCGCACGGGAAATCGCCAAGCCATAATGATGAATCGAATTGAACACCCGTAAACCGGTGTCGGCACTGTTGCGCGACACCAGGATCACCTCGACCCGGGCGCGACCGAGGCTGGTATTGAGGTTGAGGAGCTTTTGCACCAACGGGAAGGCATCACCGGGTTCGAGGATTTCGTCCTCGTGCTCGATCTGATATTGCCGGTAGGCCTCGACGCCACTCGACAGGTAAACCTTGTGGCTTTCACTCAGATCGAACAACGCCCGCGAAGAAATCGCCAGCACCAGTTTGTCGTCAATTGCCTTTGGCATACCCTTTCCCCCTCAGGTTGATCGACTCAGGCGTTACGTCGATCAATAAAACTCAAACTGCGATACAAGGCCTCGATGCGCGGCATCTCGCATCCCGCCGCTTTGGCAACCGCCAGCGGACGTGCGTAAATGGCTGCCAGTTCCAGCGGCCTTTTGTGCAGAAAGTCGTGGTACATGCTCGGCCAGTAGTCGGGCATTTTCTCGGTGACCATAAACAGATGGTCTGCATATCCCGGCGGAATATAGTGCCCACAGGCGATGGCGCCCTGAACCACTTCGGTCATCAGTGCCTTGATCAGTTCACGGCTGTCGGCATCGGCCATCAACGGTGTAGTGCTCGCCCCAAGTAAAACGGACAGGCCGTTATAGGGGATATTCCAGACCAGTTTTTGCCAGCGCGCCTGATGCAGGTTCGCCATAACCTGGGAATCGATGCCTGCAGCACGGAACAGCCCGACACCTACCTCGACTATCGCCGTGCGTGCAGCGTCATCGGCAGCGGGACCACTGTGGTAGCCGACATGCACCGCACCGAGCGCCTGATGGGTAATGACGCCGGGGCCTTCGCGATGAACGCAGATGTAACAGAGCCCGCCGAGCACGTGCAGCGAATCGGGGAGCAATTCGCGAAGGCTATCTTCAACGTCGAGGCCATTTTGCAACAGCAGCACTTTGGCATTCGGCGCCGCAGCCTTGAGGATGGCCGGCGCCAGATCCGCGTTACTGGTGGTTTTCGCCCCCACCAGCAACCAGTCGCAGGGCGGCATGTCTTCGGCGTTCGAGTAGGCCTGCACCGGACTCAACGTCAGCGCGCCAAAAGGCGCACTGTCGACGTGCAGCCCGCCCTCGGCCACTGCGCAAAACTCACTGCGCAACAGGAAGTGCACATCGAAACCGGCACGCGCCAGCATCACGCCGTAGAAACCGCCGATTGCACCGGTTCCGATAATACCGATTGTCGGTTTGGCAACTGTCCCCATCATGGCAACTCCTCTGCTGTTCGACTCAACGCCTGCCGCACCGCCCGATTAAGCTCAGTGCCGGTCAGACGCGAATTCAATGTCCCGAAGAACTCACCGTCGCGCACAACAAACAGCGCCGGCAAATGAAAGACCTGATAACGCTCGACCACCCCGCCGTTGTTTCCGGCGTCGATCCAGCACAGTCGATCGACGGCCAGATCGAGTGACGGCAATTGCTCACGGGCAAAACGACAACTGGAGCAGCCTACGCTGGTGAAAATAACCAGCGTTACACCGCTCATCGTCAGCAGCCGTTGGTCGGCGTCGAAATCGGTCAGTTCCAATTCGACCACTATACTGGGGGAAACAATGTCAGATGGCCGACACATGGAGTCCGTGTTCATGGGACGTTTTATTCCTCATCCTGACGATGTGCCCGTTGAATTAACGTTGCTGACACCTGAGTGTATTTCGCGGCAACAGCTGCACACTACCAGCCTCGGGGGCATGGCTTGCAACTATCACCGCGCGTGGCGCCACGGCACGGCGCTGGAAGTGCGCATGCCTTCCTTGAACCCCGACATGCGCATTCTCGGCTATGTGGCCTGGTGCCTGCGACGCAAGCACGGCTATCTGGTGGGCATTGCCTTCGTCGACGAGCAGACGCTGTTCAGTGCCCGGATGGGAGAGCAGGTGTGCCAGATCGAACGTTATTGCCGCTTGCATGACGCGCACGACGACCTCCAGGATATTCAGGCCCTGGCTCTGGAATGGGTTCAGGAACACGCCGACGAGTTCTCTCATGACACAGTTCATCGGGTATTCGCACAGTCGATGCGGGATTAAAGCGGCGGCTGCCCATTGTCGAGCCACAGTGTAACGCGCTAAGGTTCCGCTCCCCGACGCGCTTAATTTGCTGTGCTCCGCCGCGCGGGTTCGCTGGCGGCCGGCACCCGTGACCTGACGAGTAAACGATGGCTGATTTACCGATCAACGACCTAAACGTCGCCTCCAACGAGACGCTGATCACTCCTGACCAGCTCAAGCGTGACATCCCCCTGAGCGACGCTGCCCTGCGCACCGTCACCAAGGGCCGCGAAGTCATTCGCAACATTCTGGATGGCACCGACCATCGGCTGTTCGTGGTCATCGGGCCTTGCTCGATCCACGACATCAAGGCTGCCCACGAATACGCCGAGCGCCTGAAGGTTCTTGCCGCGGAAGTGTCCGATACCCTGTATCTGGTCATGCGCGTGTATTTCGAGAAGCCACGCACCACCGTCGGCTGGAAAGGCTTGATCAACGACCCGTACCTGGACGACTCGTTCAAGATCCAGGACGGTCTGCACATCGGTCGTCAATTGCTGCTGGACCTGGCCGAAATGGGCCTGCCAACCGCCACCGAAGCCCTCGACCCGATCTCCCCGCAATACTTGCAGGACCTGATCAGCTGGTCGGCCATCGGCGCGCGCACCACCGAATCCCAGACTCACCGTGAAATGGCTTCCGGCCTGTCTTCGGCAGTCGGCTTCAAAAACGGCACCGACGGCGGCCTGACGGTGGCCATCAACGCCCTGCAATCGGTTTCCAGCCCGCACCGTTTCCTGGGCATCAACCAGGAAGGTGGCGTGTCGATCGTGACCACCAAGGGCAACGCCTACGGCCACGTGGTACTACGCGGTGGCAACGGCAAGCCGAACTACGATTCGGTCAGCGTCGCCCTCTGCGAGCAAGCGCTGAACAAGGCCAAGATCAAGCCGAACATCATGGTCGATTGCAGCCACGCCAACTCCAACAAGGACCCGGCCCTGCAACCACTGGTAATGGAAAACGTTGCCAATCAGATCCTCGAAGGCAACCAGTCGATTATCGGCTTGATGGTCGAGAGTCACCTGAACTGGGGCTGCCAGGCGATTCCGAAAGACCTCGCCGACCTCCAATACGGCGTGTCGATCACCGATGCCTGCATCGATTGGTCCGCCACCGAAAACACCTTGCGCAGCATGCATGCCAAGCTCAAGGATGTGCTGCCTAAACGCGACCGCACTTGATCGCTCTGCAGCGCGGATAGAAAACACGCAGACAAAAAAACGCCGGGCTTAACCCGGCGTTTTTTTATGCGTTCGTTTTGTGAAGGTCACTGACTCAGCTTGGCTGCATGCCGCTGGTGACGCTCCATGTAGCGCTCGACGTAAGAGCACGACGGAATGACGGTATAGCCCATTTCCTCGGCGTACTGCAACGCCTGTTCGGTCAGCGCCGCAGCAATGCCGCGACCACGCAGGGCGTTGGGCACAAACGTGCGATAGATATCCAGGGTCTGTTTCCCCAGATCCATATAAGTCAGGTAGGCACGATGACCGTCCACATTGGTCTCGAACTGATGACCAGCCTGGTCATGGTGGATGGACAACGCCTCGCTCATCATTACTCCTCGCGGGTCTTGAATTCTGACCCCTACCTTACCGATGTTTTTCCGGCGAAGAAACATCTACGCCACCCCGTGCCTGAATGGACACCGAGAAGAGCTACACCGATCTCGCGCAACCGAGCACGTACAAATAGTAGGCACCATTGGCAAAAATGCTCAAGGTACGCTCGTCATCACGTCGGTTGGCGGGTGCAGCTCCGGGTCACGCAAGAAGGGCTCGACCAACGGTCATCCCGGGTCGAAAGCCTGAACATTGCCGGATGTTGAGACTTAAGACGAACGCCCTTTGTTAAAGTCACCTGAACATGGAGAAAGATACGAGAGGCGTTACGCAAAATCCGAACGAAAGTGTAGACGATTCCATCTAGACAGACTTTAGCCAAGAACTGGAAAAACAGCTGATAACGTTGGGAACTTTTCCTCGGCGGCTCGCTCATCTCGGGCCTCGTAGCTGAATATTTTTTAAACAACGCAGTTAAAAGTTGCTCGAAAAAGAATCAACGCCTACAATTTTTTTTGCTTCTTGCTTTACGTCAGTTTACTTACGACAAGTAATGGGTAGTATGTACGCCGGCTATTTCCTCACTCTGAGGAGACAGCCACTTAATAGAAAGTCCTTGAAGGGGAACACGATGAACAACGTTCTGAAATTCTCTGCTCTGGCTCTGGCCGCAGTTCTGGCTACCGGTTGCAGCAGCGCATCGAAAGAAACCGAAGCACGTCTGACCGCTACTGAAGACGCAGCAGCTCGCTCCCAGGCTCGTGCAGACGAAGCTTACCGTAAAGCTGATGAAGCTCTGGCTGCTGCTCAAAAAGCACAACAGACTGCTGACGAAGCTAACGAGCGTGCTCTGCGCATGCTGGACAAAGCTAGCCGCAAGTAATAATCCTTCGGGATTGTTATCAAGCCGACCCATTTATGGGTCGGCTTTTTTATTGCCCCGCGTTTGTTGCAGGCAATAAAAAACCCGCCGACGCTGCCTGCGCCGACGGGTTTCTTTCAAGCGTTACTGCATCGGGTCGAGCGGTGCGCTCGTCACCATCGGTGCCGTCGTGCTCGGCACGGCGATTTCTACTGGCAGGCCGTCTTCGGCAGCTACCACGTCACGCACCACATCCCAGTTCATGCGCAGATTGTTAGTGATGTCTTCGCGTTTGAGCATCGCGTTGATCACAGCGGTGTGCTTGTCGACCACCGACGGGTTGCCGTTGTCGTCCAGAGGCGTGTGCGCTTCCAGGTAAACCTTGCCGCCACTCACACCAAACTTGTACGGGTCGTTAATAATGCGCACCGAAGTACCGACCGGCACCATGCTCGCCATTTCCAGCACGTTGTTATTGAACATGCGGAAGCAGCCGTGGCTGGTGCGCATGCCGATGCCGAACTTCTTGTTCGAGCCATGAATCAGATAGCCGGGCGTGCCCAGGCTGAACTTGAACGGCCCCAGCGGATTATCCGGGCCGGCTGGCACCACATTCGGCAACGGGTCACCGTCGGCGGCGTGTTCAGCCTTGATCGACGCTGGAGGGGTCCAGGTCGGGTTCGGCGTTTTCGCGGTGATGGTGGTATGAGCAATCGGAGAACCCCAGCCCTCACGACCAATACCCAGCGGGAAGGTGTACACCACGTTCTTGCCTTTCGGGTAGTAGTAGAGGCGGTATTCAGCCAGGTTGATCACGATGCCTTCACGCGGACCCGGCGGCAGGATGAAGCGGGTCGGCAGAATGACTTCGGTGCCGGCACCTGGTAGCCAGGCATCGACGCCCGGGTTGGCCGCGACCATTTCCGTATAGCCCAGATCGTAGGTGGTACCAAGGTCGGCGAAGGTATCTTCGTACTTGGCCTTGATGACTTGCACCTGGCCGACGATATCTTCACCGGGTGGTGGTAGTGGCAGCTCCAATGCTGCAACGGGACCCGCCACACAGAAGGCGGCAAGAGTCAGGCAGCGGGTGACGGCAGGAAAGCGCGGCAACATCCGGAAAGTCCTTCGCATGATCAACAGAGGGTATGGCGCGCGATTGTACACCGCCGCCCGTATTTTCGGGGAGTTGGCCGATAGCTTGCTACCTTTGATGCCTAGAGCTCGAAACGCAGTTCCGGCCAGATCGGCGAGGTGCCGCGCTTTTGCGACTCGAGAATGGCCCGGCACAACGAGCACAGACGCTGATCCTGGAACACCCGGCGATCGACACTCGACCAGCGTGGTTGCGCCGGCAACAGGCTGCCGCACAGGGTCCGGTCTGCCGAACCGCCCAACTCCAACTGACGGGTCACCAGATGCACCCGCACTTCCTGGCAGGCGAACAGGTCCAGCTGTTCGTCAGGCTCGATCAGTTGGTAGGCAAATAGTGACCAGGCGGGACGCGGCATCGGGGGCTCCAAATCGGGGGCGCCACCTTAGCCGAAAGCCCGCGGCTAGAAAAGTGTCATAACAGCGGTTTTAGCGTAGGCCAGACATTTTCCAGCAACTTGTCCTGAGCCCCGGCTGCCGGGTGTATGCCATCAGCCTGCATCAGGTCAGGATGGCCACCCACGCCGTCGAGAAAAAACGGCACCCAGGGGATTTTCTTGTCGCTGGCAAGATTGCTGTAAACATCAGCAAAGGCCTTGGTGTAGCGCACACCATAGTTGGGGGGCAATTGCATGCCGAGCAACAGCACTTTGGCACCGCTAGCGCGGGAGCTGTCGATCATCGAAGCAAGATTTTGTTGCAATTGAGTTGGCAGCAATCCGCGCAGGCCGTCGTTGCCCCCCAATTCGAGTACAACCAGTTCCGGCTTATGCTCTGCAAGCAGCGCCGGCAGCCGCGCCTGGCCTCCGGCACTGGTGTCGCCGCTGATGGACGCATTGATCACCTTATCGTCGAAACCTTCGCGCTTGAGCCGTTGTTCGAGCAACGACACCCACCCCAGCCGGGTATCCAGGCCGAAACCGGCGCTGATACTATCGCCAACGATCAGGACTGTACCCGCCGCTGCGTTCTGGGCCATGCATATCAAGGCCAGGCCAGCACTCAAAAACCACACACGCATCGGATTCTCCATGGGCGCAAGCATTCTCACCGCGAAGAACCTCAGCAAAGTGGTCCCCAGCGCGGAAGGTGAACTGACTATCCTGCACGAACTCAGCCTGGAACTGAACAAAGGCGACAGCCTCGCCATCGTCGGCGCTTCCGGTTCCGGCAAATCCACCCTCCTCGGCTTGCTCGCCGGCCTCGACCTGCCGAGCAGCGGCGAAGTCACCCTTGCGGGGCAAAGCCTGAGCAATCTCGATGAAGACCAGCGCGCACGCATTCGCGCCGAGCATGTGGGTTTTGTCTTCCAGTCATTCCAGTTGCTCGACAGTCTCAACGCCCTGGAAAACGTCATGCTGCCGCTGGAGCTCGATGGCCGCAAAGATGCCCGTGATCGCGCTACCGAGCTGCTGCAACGGGTTGGCCTGGGCCAGCGCCTGACCCACTCGCCGCGCCAGCTCTCCGGCGGCGAACAGCAGCGCGTAGCGATTGCCCGGGCGTTTGCCGCCGAGCCCGATGTGCTGTTCGCCGACGAGCCCACCGGCAATCTCGACAGCCACACCGGCGAGCGTATCAGCGATCTTCTGTTCGAACTCAACAAGGAGCGCGGCACGACCCTGGTGCTGGTGACTCACGACGAACGCCTGGCACATCGCTGCCGGCGCCTGATCCGCCTTGAAGCCGGCCTGTTGGTCGCCCCTCTGGAGCCTTGATGGCACGTCTGCCGCTATTGCGCCTGTTCAGTCTTGCCATCCGCCAACTGCTGCGCGACGCCCGCGCCGGTGAGTTACGTGTGTTGTTTTTCGCCCTGCTGGTGGCCGTGGCGGCCAGCACTGCGATCGGTTACTTCGGCGCGCGTCTGAACGGCGCCATGATGCTGCGTGCCACCGAGTTTCTCGGCGCCGACCTGCTGCTCGAAGGCAGTTCTCCGGCACGACCCGAACAGATCAAAAGCGGCACCGAGCTAGGCCTGCAACACGCGCAAGTGGTGGAGTTCTCCAGCGTCATCGCCACAGACAATGGCATCCAGCTGTCCAGTATCAAGGCTGCCGACAGTGTCTACCCGCTGCGCGGTGAGCTGAAAAGCGCCGCAGCTCCTTTTGCCCAGGAAGCGTCCGGTGGCGGACCGAAACCCGGTGAGGCCTGGGTCGAAGCACGACTGCTGACGGCACTGGACTTGAAGATCGGCGACAGCATTGATGTCGGCATGAAAACCCTGACTCTGGCGCGGGTACTGACCTACGAGCCCGACCGCGCCGGCAATTTCTACAGCCTGACGCCGCGGGTGCTGATCAACCTCGACGACCTCGCAGCGACCGGCGTGGTGCAACCCGGCAGCCGGGTCAGTTACCGCGAGCTGTGGCGCGGCAATGCCCCGGCGCTGGAAACCTATCGCCAACTGATCAAACCCGGCCTGGCCGCCAACCAGCGCATCCAGGATGCCCGGGATGGCAATCGGCAGATCGGCGGTGCCTTGGGCAAGGCTGAGCGTTATTTGAACATGGCCAGCCTCGTGGCGGTGTTGCTGGCCGGTGTGGCGGTGGCGTTGTCAGCAACGCGCTTCGCCACTCGCCGCTTCGATGCCAGCGCATTGTTGCGATGCCTCGGATTGTCCCGTCAGGAAACCCTGGTGCTGTTCAGTTTGCAGCTGACCGTGCTTGGCCTGCTCGCCAGCATCAGCGGTGCGGTCATTGGCTGGCTGGCGCAGTTGGGGCTGTTTGCCTTGCTGCATGATTTGTTGCCGACTGATGTGCCACCGGGCGGACTGTTTCCGGCCATCGCCGGGATCGGCACCGGGCTGGTGGCGTTGGCCGGGTTCGCCTTGCCACCCTTGGCGGCGCTGGGCCGGGTTCCCCCCTTGCGGGTGTTGCGTCGCGACATGCTGCCAATTCCGACCAGCACCTGGATGGTCTACGGCGCGGCATTGGGCGCTCTCGGCCTGATCATGTGGCGCTTGAGCCTGGACCTGGTGCTGACCTTCGCCCTGCTGGGCGGCGGCGTCATTGCGGCGCTGGTGCTGGGTGGCTTGCTGTTGCTTCTTCTGCAAAGCCTGCGACGTATGCTCGCCCGTGCTTCTTTGCCATGGCGTCTCGGCTTGGGTCAATTGCTGCGGCATCCGCTGGCCGCCGCCGGGCAATCACTGGCATTCGGCCTGATCCTGCTGTCGATGGCATTGATCGCCTTGCTGCGCGGCGAGTTACTGGACACCTGGCAAAACCAGCTGCCAAAAAACGCGCCGAACTATTTCGCGTTGAACATCCTGCCAGCGGACAAACAGGCATTCACTGATCGCCTGGTCGCATTATCGGCACAAGCGGCGCCGCTGTACCCGGTGGTGCCGGGGCGACTGATCAGCATCAACGGCGAACCGGTGCAGCAAATCGTCAGCAAGGATTCAGCCGGTGACCGTGCGATTCAGCGGGACCTGAGCCTGACGTGGGCGGCAGACCTGCCGGCAGGCAACAAGCTCACCGCTGGCAACTGGTGGAATGAACCATCCCCGGACGAAGTCCCCGGCGTATCGGTGGAAGGCAAGGTCGCCGAAAGCCTGAAACTAAAACTTGGCGACCACATGGTATTTACCGTCGGCGGGGTCAATCGTGAAGCTAAAGTCACCAGCCTGCGGGAGATCAATTGGGACAACTTCCAACCGAACTTCTTCATGATCTTCCAGCCCGGCACCCTGAAGGATTTGCCGGCAACTTACCTCACCAGCTTCTATCTCGCGCCAGGCCATGATCAGCAAATTGTCGATCTGTCCCGCAGTTTTCCGGCGGTGACGATCCTGCAAGTCGAAGCCTTGCTGGAGCAACTGCGCAGCATCCTCGCCCAGGTCACCCTGGCGGTGGAGTACGTGTTGTTGTTCGTGCTGGCGGCGGGAATGGCGGTGTTGTTCTCGGGCCTGCAAGCGACACTGGATGAACGCATCCGTCAGGGTGCATTGCTGCGTGCGCTGGGCGCGGAACGCCAGTTGCTGGTCAAGGCGCGGCGGATCGAGTTTGGTTTGCTCGGCGCGGTCAGTGGCTTGTTGGCAGCGCTGGGCTCGGAAGTCGTGAGCCTGGTGCTTTATCGATATGCATTTGACCTGCCTTGGCATCCGCATCCGTGGCTGTTGCTGCTGCCACTGATCGGTGCGGCGCTGATCGGCGGTGCCGGTGTGTTCGGCACCCGTCGCGCCTTGAATGCCAGCCCCCTGACAGTCCTGCGCGAGGGTTGATAGACTCAGCCCTTGTCCATTCAAAGAAGTCGCCATGAGCCGTTATCGCCCTCCCCGCACCGCCGGTACCGCGCTGATCACCCCCGAAGGTGAAGCGCGGATGCGTGCCGAGTTCCATGAGCTTTGGCATGTGCGCCGCCCGCAGGTGACGCAGTCGGTCAGCGAGGCCGCGGCACAAGGCGATCGCTCGGAAAATGCCGAATACACCTATGGCAAAAAAATGCTGCGCGAGATCGACAGTCGCGTGCGTTTTCTCACCAAGCGCCTGGAAGCACTCAAGGTCGTCAGCGAGAAGCCCAGCGATCCGAACAAGGTCTACTTCGGCGCCTGGGTCACCGTCGAAAATGAAGACGGTAAAGAATCACGCTATCGCATCGTCGGGCCGGATGAGCTGGATTTGAAACTGGGCCTGATCAGCATCGACTCGCCGCTGGCCCGCGCCCTGATCGGCAAGGCACTGGACGCTGAAGTACGGGTCCAGACGCCTACCGGTGAGCAGTGCGTGTACATCGTGGCGATCGAATATTTGTGAGCCGCAGCGCTCTGAGACTCAGCGACGGGTAATCAACCCTTGCCGGGCTACACGAGTCAGTTGATTGATCACTTCGAAGGCTTCTTCGGCGCTGGGTGATTGAATCACCGCCAGATCGAAACTGTCGCTGGCAAACCGCGCGAGGGATTCACCGTCTTCGACGAACTGGATCAGGAACGCTGCCGGCCCACCGGTACGACGTGGCCAGCCGTCGAGATAACGCAAGAGCGTCGGCTGATGTTTACCGCCAAGCAGGATTTTTGGATTGCGCTGGGTGAGATGTGCCGTGATCGGCGCGGGACGTACAACAGGGCTTAGTGCATTCATCGAGTCGTGTCTCTGCCTCAAAAGTCTGCATGGCAGGTGAGAGGCAACACCGAACCAGCGCTTTAGCGGTATTTCGAAGCCTGTTTCAGGCTTCTATCGGCAACTGGATGAGTCACCTGGCGCCCCGCAAGTAGCTGTTTAAATCGGCGCATGAGCAGCATCCTAGAGAAGCTGACCGGACAGTGTCAAGAATGACGCGCAACAAAAAAGGCCTGCGCAATGCAGGCCTTTTCGTTGAGCCAGAGCTGTCAGCCAGCGATGGCGCGGTCGGCCGACAACTTGCCGGCGCCTTCGATCAACACCGCGATGCTGCCACCCAGCAGCGCCAGGGCAAACTCATAACCGTTGTTGGCCATGAACAAACCGTTGTGAATGTGCACCGAGAAGATCGCCACCAGCGACAGGAAAATCAGGCCCAGTGCCGCCGGGCGAACCAGCAAGCCAACGATCAATGCCAGGCCGGCGAAGAACTCGGTGCCGCCCGCCAACGTCGCCATCAGGTAGCCCGGCGCCAGGCCGAGGCTTTCCATGTACTGCGCGGTACCTGCCAGGCCATAGCCACCGAACGCCCCGAACAGTTTCTGCGAGCCATGGGCGGCGAAGATGATGCCGACGAAAATTCGCAGAACGGTCAGGCCGTAGCCAGCGCGGGTATACAGAACCTTGTTGATCAGTGTGCTCATGCTGTGTCATCCCTTGTGAGTTATATGTTGGTTGGCCGCTATATTAATCAGTAAATTTCATGTTAAAAGCGCAAATACTCCGCCATAACAATCAGTTTATTCGATCACTTCCGTAGGGCAACTTTCTGCCCCTGGGGCTCCAACGACTCCCGCTCCCGATCGAACGCCAGGTAATACTTGTTCACGCTATTAACATAGCTGACAGGTCCCATTCCCACCTGCTCCATGGCGATGCGCTCGACCTGAAAGAACCACTGATTCGGATTCAACCCACGCCGCCGCGCCTCGGCGCGCATCCCCTGAACCCGTTCCGGCCCGATGTTGTAAGCCGCCAGCACAAACGCCATGCGCTCGCGCTCGTTGAGCTTGGGGCTGGCGAAGAACTTGCGGCGAATCATCGACAGGTACTTGGCCCCGGCCTGAACGTTAGAGTCGAGGTCTTGAACATTGTTGACGCCCACCCGTTGAGCCGCCGACGGGGTGATCTGCATCAGGCCGGTCGGGCCGCCACCGCCGCGAGCCGAGGGTTGCAGTGCAGACTCTTTGAACGCCAGCGCCGCCAGGTTCAGCCAGTCCATGCCTTGGGCGTCGGCGTGCTTTTGCAGCACCGGCCGGAGTTTTTCCAGACGTTGTCGATCAGCCTTGGCCAACGGATAGTGCACTTGATACAGCCGCCTATAGATCCGCAGAAAAGCAGCATCCTGATCCGACGGTTTCTTGTAGGTGGTCAGGAAGCGGTCGATGCTGGCCCGAAGCATCGACGCATCGCGGCGCACGAACCAGAACTCCTCGCCCGGGTCGCTGATCAGCACTTGCCGGTCGATACGCAACTTGGGCAGGATCTTGCCCCAACGCTCGGCAATCGGTTGTTCGACGATGGTCAGGTGAAAGATTCCGCCCTGGACCATTTCCAGCACATCCTCAACCGCCAGCGTCGGATCGACCCATTCGATCTTGACCGGCGGCAATTTGTGCAGGGCGAGCTTCTGGTTGATCTGGCTGATGGCATCACCGGCGGCGCTGCCGGTGGGCAGTGCCAGGGTTTTACCCGACAGTTGTTCGAGTCGGGTGTAGCGGCGCTCGCCTTTGATGCCGACCAATACCAGCGGGATGTTGCTGGCAATCGGTTCACTGGTGCTGACGGCATAGCCCGCTTGCAGATCGAGCAGTTCCCCCGGAGCCACCAGGTCGCCCTCCCCGCGCTGCAATGCGCCGAGCAGTTGATCCTTGGCTTTGGGGATGATCTTGAGGGTAATTTCCTGACCGTCACGGGCGTGACCGTTGAGGTATTGTTCGAAGGCGCGCAGGCGATGGTATTCGACACCGATGGCCTGGCCCTGGACTTCGCCCGAGCTGTTGCGACTTTGATTGACCAGTACGCGCAACACACGACTGCCGCGGATTTCTTCCAGGTCACGTACCTTGGTCGCCGGTACGGCTTGCAGCGGCCCGGGCAGACGCGCGACCGCCGAAACCGGCAGCAGCAGCGAACAACACAGCAGTAGCAAAACCGAGGGACGAATCATCCACTCTCCGGAAAGAATTCAGGTTGATCACATGAGTGTTTTCATGAAATCAAACGACAGAAACAGAGCGCCTGGAGCGCTGGCAAGGTGCGAAAGACTGGCACAGTGATGGCACATTAACCACCCCAACCGGGCTCGCGGCATCAAGAGACAGCTTTAACTCGTTGTAGTTCTTGGCTTTTCTGATAAATCGAGCGCTCTGATATGCTTTCCGGCCTTTGGTCCGAGGTAGCACCATGCAACTCATCGATATCGGCGTCAACCTGACCAACCCCAGTTTTGCCGACAAACACCAGGCTGTACTGGACCGCGCCTATGCGGCCGGGGTCTGCCAATTGGTGCTCACCGGCACCAGCGTCGAGGGCAGCGAACAGGCGCTGGAGTTGTGCCAGCAGTTGGACGAAAGTGCGCAACGGCTGTTCGCCACAGCCGGTATTCACCCGCATTGCGCCAGCGACTGGAACGCTGACAGCGCCAAACGTCTGCGCAGTTTGCTCAAGGAGCCGAACGTGGTGGCCGTGGGAGAATGCGGGCTGGATTTCAATCGCGATTTCTCGCCGCGCCCGCAACAGGAGAAAGTCCTCGAAGAGCACTTGGCACTGGCGGTCGAGCTGCAAATGCCAGTGTTCCTGCATGAGCGCGATGCCAGTCAACGTGTGCTGGAAATCCTGCGCGACTACCGTGATCAACTGCCGGCGGCGGTGGTGCACTGCTTCACCGGCGAACAGAAAGCGTTGTTCAGCTACCTCGATCTGGACTTGCACATCGGCATCACCGGCTGGATCTGCGACGAGCGTCGGGGCACCCATCTGCACCCGCTGGTGAAAGAGATCAAACGCGGTCGCCTGATGCTGGAAAGCGATGCACCGTACCTGCTGCCGCGCAGCCTGCGACCCAAGCCGAAGAATGGTCGCAACGAACCGGCGTACCTGACCGAAGTGTTGCGTGAAGTGGCGTTGCATCGGGGCGAAAGCGAGGAAGATCTCGCGGCTCATACGACCGCGTGTGCGCGAGCGTTTTACAGGCTGCCTGAGTTGGAATGACAAAAATCAAAAGATCGCAGCAGCCTTCGGCAGCTCCTACATGACCGCACTCCGTGAAGGAGCTGTCGAGTGAAACGAGGCTGCGATCTTTTGATCTGAATCAACGCCATACTTCCTGCATAGCGGCACAATAATGGCACCTTGCCAAAACTGTTTCCGCTATCAGAGAAGACCTCCATGGGTGCCTGGCTTAGCAATATCTCGCTGAAATACAAATTCTGGGCGGTGAATGCCGTCGCCTTCGTCACCACCCTGTTGCTGGTGCTCTACAGCGTGCACCTCGAACAACAGGCTCGCAGCCATGCCGCCCAGGAATCCGCGCAAGCCCAGGCGCGATTGCTCAGCGCCTGGCCCGCCGGACAACCGCTACCCAACGCCGAAAACCTGCTGACCTTCAACCGCGGGCATGCGCCGCGACTCAACGAACAACCGGTGCCGGAACTGGCCGATGCAAGCGGCTGGGTCGAGATTCATACAATGCCGCTGCTCGGTGACAACCTGCTGGTTGGCGCCGAAATTTTCTCCCGCGCTGATGGTCAGCAAGTCGCGGTGATTGCCCATGGCCCGAGTCTTGTCCAGGTGTTTGGCGAGCGTTTCGCCCATTACGCAGTGGCGGTGTTTATCCTGATGCTGGCGATGCTCGGTGCTTCGCAACTGTTGATCCGCTTCCTGCTCAGCCAGCTCAACACCTTGAAAGACGTGATGCTTCACGTCGAGAAAACCGGCGACCTCTCGGCCCGTGTCCCTCTCGCTTGCCGCGACGAAGTCGGGCAGATGGCCAACGCCTTCAACGCCATGCAGGCGGGTTATCAACGGGTGGTTAATACGGTCGCCAGCACCGCCCGGCAATTGGATGACGGTGCCGTACGACTGGCGTCGAGCATGAACGAAGTGCGCCACGGGATGCTCAGTCAGCAAACCGAGACCGATCAGGCCGCTACCGCGATCAATGAAATGACCGCCACCGTCTACCACATCGCCCAACACGCCGGCGCCACTCGTGACCTCTCGAAATCCGCCGACACCCTGGCCGGCAGCGGACAGGAAGTGGTCATGCGAGTACAAAAATCGATTGCCGGCTTATCCACCGGAGTGCAGCAGACCGCCGAGATGATTCAGCGTCTGGCCGCAGACAGCCAGAAAATTAACGGTGTGGTCAGCGTGATCCACAGCATTGCCGAGCAGACCAACCTGTTGGCGCTTAACGCCGCGATTGAAGCAGCCCGGGCCGGTGAAATGGGTCGCGGGTTTGCGGTGGTTGCCGATGAAGTGCGCAACCTGGCCAAGCGTGTGCAGACCTCCACCGACGAGATCACCGTGATGGTTTCCGCGCTGCAGGCCGGAACTCGCGATGCCGTGGACTTCATGCAGGAGAGTTCAATCAAGGCCGACGATTGTGTGCAACAGGCGCAAGAGGCTGGCGCTGCGCTGGCAGAGATCACCGGGGCGGTGGCGCAGATGCGCGAAAGCAATACGCAGATCGCGGTGGCGGCCGAGCAGCAGAGTCAGGTGGCGGAAGAGATGAACCGGTCGGTGGTGAGCATCCGCGATGTGACCGAGAACACTGTGCGGCAGACGGTGAGTTCGGCGACTACCAGTGATGAATTGGCGGTGTTGGCCGGGGCGTTGAGCAAGGCCATAGGGCAGCTCAAGCTCTGAGGGCCCCATCGCGGGCAAGCCTTGCTCCTACAGGGTTTGGGGGTTCGCAAATTATGTGAACGACATCGATCCGTAGGAGCAAGGCTTGCCCGCGATGGCGTCAGTTCAATCAACATCAATTCAAAACATGGCGCCTATCACTTCGATAGCCAACCTCGATTCGCCGCCCGCACGGGCCGCGCCTATTCTTCAATCATGTGTTCAACATGGATCGAGGATTAGCATCATGGGTAAACGTCACCCCAACCTTCCCGCCTGGCAATGGCGTGCCTACCCGAACAATCACCAGCACCCGACCAATCTGGTGTTGCACCTGATCGCCGTGCCGCTGTTCATCCTGGGATTTCTGTTGATTGTTTCCGGGGTATTCGGCCTGAGCTTCGTCAACATTGCGATCGGTGTGATCGGCCTGTTGGCCGCGCTGGCCCTGCAACGTCACGGTCACAGCCTGGAGGAGCAAGCCGCCGAGCCGTTCAGTGATCGCAAAGACGCCATTTCGCGTCTGCTGGTCGAACAGTTCCTGACCTTCCCACGGTTTTTCCTGAGTGGTGGCTGGTGGCGCGCCTGGCGTGAGCGCCACCGCCGTCATTGATCAGGCGAACACCGTCACCGTCTGCCGGCTCATGGCAATCAACCGGCCTTGCGCGTCCCACAGTTTTGCCGCCGCATGGCCGTAGCCGTCGGCGGCGTGTTCGGTTTCGACGAGGTATTTGCACCAGTCCAGCGTGCTCAGTTCCAGCAACGGCTGGACGAATTCGATGGTCCAGGTCAACGTGCTACCCATCGCCGGTTTCTTCAGAAACGGCATCAGGGCCGGTGGCCACGCATCCACCAGTGCCAGGATGTGCGACTCGGTGACGGCCTCTTCCTTCACATCGCCGCGCAAGCGCACCCAGCCTCCCATCTGACGCGAAGTGTTGCCGGAAAACGGCAGGCCGCCAACGCTCCAGCGCATCGCCAGATGCCGCATGAATTCCGGGGTCACGTCCTTGATGTAAGGCAGTTCCTGACAGTCGTCCCAGTGCTTCATTTCCGGGGCCGGTTGTGCCTTCACCGCCACTTCCGAAGGCCGCGAGGCGCCGAAGCTGCCCTGGATCAACGTCACCACTTGCCCCTTCTGCATCGCCCGGCCCAGCACCTGACTGACGGCTTTGCCTTCGCGCAGTACATCGACTTCAAAACTGACCGGCACTTCGGGCTCGACCGGGCCAACGAAGGTGATCGCCAGCGAACGCACCAGCCGATCTGCCGGGACTTTTGCGCGCATGGCTTCGTACTGCAAGGCGGCCACCAGGCCACCGAAACTGGCGCGCCCCTGCGCCCATCCGGCCGGGATAGACAGCTCCAGTGGCTGGCGGCGGACGGCATCGAGCAGATCGGAAAAGCGCATGAAAACCTCAGGGACAGGAAATGGATGAAGGAATCTTAACCAGCCGGCGAGGTTGGCACAGTGATTATTCCGGCCAAATTGACTGACAGATAAGCCGTAAGTTTTGTGTAGGAGCTGCCGCAGGCTGCGATCTTTTGATCTTTAGAAGCAAAATCAAAAGATCGCAGCCTGCGGCAGCTCCGACAGGGGGCTAGGGTGTTCAGGGTTTGAAGCAGGCCTTGCTGAGTTTTTCGAGGACACGGTCGGCGCGCTGCTCAGCTTTGACCATGGTGATTTGCCACGTCGCGACACAGGGTTGCAAATCCGATTCTTGCTCAGCCTTCGCCAACCACTGCCAGCAATCGTGCCAATCGCCCAACGCACCTTGCGCGGATTTCAGCCGAGGCATTGCCGCGTCCGGCAAGCGGTCCAACTCAGGGTAGGCTTCGATGCCATAACGCACTCGCTTGATCAGCAGGCGCAAGCGATGGCGGTCATGGGCCGGGTCGTGCAGTGCCTCGTCGAGTTTCTTCCACTGTTTGCCCAGGCGCTTCTCGATGCGTTTGCGCAGGCCTTTGAGCAAGTCCTGACGTTGAGCGGCACGCAGAAAGCGCGGAAAAGCGTCGAGGATCATCAGCAACTGCGCAAGCTCCGGACCCGCCGCCACCGCTGGGTAGGCCTCGGCCATCTGCGCCATGCGCCGTTGTGCCGCTCCGGGTTGATCGTGCTCAAGCAAATAAGCCGCCAGCACTTCACGATCACGCAACGGCGTGGTCAGTTCGCCGACCCGGGACGCCGCGGCTTCCAGCGGTTCGACACCCGGCAAGCCGCGCAAGGGCCGCAACAGGCTGCGCAACCGGCGCACCGTAGTGCGCAAGTCGTGCAGGGCTTCCGGATCGGTGTGGGCAGTCAAGCGCGCCTGACAGGCCAGAAGACGAACTTCCAGGCCGAGAACATGGGCCACCAACCGATTGACCAACGCTGACATTGCATGCTCCTTGACGTGAATTCCCCCTGTTGCCTTACATCATGCCTCAACGCCCCGCGCGTGACTCACGAATATAGAACCGCGCCTTCTCTGCCTTGCTCGTGCACCCCTCGAACCCTTCGAATTGCTGCTGGGTCTTGGCCGCCGTCAACAGCGACAGCGCCTTGGAGTAGCTGACGGTGCCGGCAAAACCCTCGGCCTTGGCCAGGTCCAGCTCATGCCACGCCGCATCCAGGTTGCTCCCGCAGCTGTCACGATAAGCGGTTTTACCAGCGCAACCGGCAAGTGCCAGGGCAATCAATGGCACACAGATCCAGGCTTTCATCAGTCACACCTCAAAGTTAGTAAACAGTCATGCAGGTAGGACGGTCTGGCGAGTGAAAAGTGCCGTCCATCGCCAGCGCAAACTATAGCGCTGCCGAGAATAACCATCTGCCGCCATGGAGTATCGAAAAAACGACGCACTCGCCCCATCGAGCGACCTTACCGATTGAAGCGCGCCCCTTGATGGGTGCATTGTTGAACCATTCAAACGAGGGCGATTCATGAAAAAGCGTGTCGCACTGGTGCTGGGCTCGGGTGGAGCCCGAGGCTACGCCCATATCGGTGTCATTGAAGAGATCGAGCGGCGTGGCTACGACATCGCCTGCATCGCCGGTTGTTCCATGGGCGCGGTGGTCGGCGGCATCTACGCTGCCGGCAAACTCAACGAATATCGCGACTGGATCGAGAGCCTGGATTACCTCGACGTATTGCGGTTGGTGGACGTCAGTTTCCGTTTGGGGGCAATTCGTGGGGAGAAGGTTTTCGGGCAGATCCGCAAGATTGTCGGCGAAATCAATATCGAAGACCTGCGCATCCCCTACACGGCCGTGGCCACTGACCTGACCAACCAGCAGGAAATCTGGTTCCAGGAAGGTTGCCTGCACCAAGCCATGCGCGCCTCGGCGGCGATTCCCAGCCTGTTCACGCCGGTGATGCAGGGCAATCGCATGCTGGTGGACGGCGGCATTCTTAACCCGCTGCCGATCGTCCCGGTGGTGTCGAGCCACTGCGACTTGATCATCGCGGTCAATCTCAACTCCACCAACCAGCGGCACTACCAACTGCCGGTAATCCAGCGCCCGGCGGCGTTCAAGAGCCGGTTCAACAGCCTGCTCAATTCTCTCGGCTCGAAAATGCCGTTCCGACGCAAACAGGCCGAACAATTGCTGCTGCTGGAAAAGGAAGCGTTGATGGCAGAAGCGGCCGAGATCAACCCGTGGATCGAATCCGCCGAACCCGAAGCCCAACAACCGGCCGCCGCGCCGGAACGCGACGGTGCGCCGAAGTCTGCCACCGGTTCGTTCATCATCGATAACGTGGGACCGGCGTCGTTGCTGGACCTGATCAACCAGAGTTTCGAGGTGATGCAGACCTCGCTGGCGCAGTACAAGATTGCCGGGTATCCGCCTGATATTTTGATCAACGTGCCGAAACGGGTGTGCCGGTTTTTCGAGTTTTACAAGGCGCCGGAATTGATCGCGCTGGGACGGGAGATTGCGCGGGACACCTTGGATAGGTACGAGAATGAGCGGGATTCTTGAGGTGAATCCGAGGGCGTCTTCGCGGGCAAGCCTCGCTCCTACAGGGATTACGTTGCCCGCAAAGACAACACATAACCGGTAGGAGCGAGGCTTGCCTGCGAAGGCGTCGCCCGGGCAACACAAAAAACTAAAGACTGCCCTCACTCAACAACCGATACCCCACCCCCGCTTCGGTCACGATGAACCGTGGCTGGGTCGGGTCGTCCGCCAGCTTCTGCCGCAAGTGTCCCACCACAATCCGCAGGTAATGGCTGTCTTCGGTATGGGTCGGGCCCCAAATGTCCTTGAGCAGTTGCTGCTGGGTGATGACCCGTCCCGGATGCCGTGCCAGCTGCGCCAGCACCGCGTATTCCTTACGGGTCAACGCGACTTCGCTGCCGTCGAGCAAGACTCGGCGATAAGCCAGGTCCACCGTCAGCGGACCGAAAGTCAACGCCGCTTGCTGAGCCTCACCCACCGGTGCCTGACGCAACAGCGCGCGAATCCGCGCGAGAAACTCCTGAATGCCGAACGGTTTGGTCACGTAGTCGTTGGCACCGCCGTCCAGGGCTTCGACTTTCTGCCCTTCGCCAGCGCGCACCGAAAGCACCAGCACCGGCACCGTCGACCACTCGCGAAACTCGCGCAGCACTTGTTGGCCATCCATGTCCGGCAAGCCGAGGTCGAGCACCAGCAGGTCCGGTTTGTTCAACGCAGCCTGGGCCAGCCCTTCGGTGCCGGTGCCAGCCTCCAGCACTTTGTAGCCCTGGGAGACCAGGCTGATGCGCAGGAACTTGCGGATCTGCGGTTCGTCGTCGATGACCAAAATGGTCGCGGTCTGGCTCATGAATTCACATCAACATTGAGAGGTCGCAAAAGAGTAACGCAAGCACGATCAGGCTTCACTTTCGTATCCCGGCTGTTCCTGCAATGGCAAGTGCAGCGTGATGCAAGTGCCGCGCCCCTCGATACCGTCGGCAACGCTGATCCGCCCACCGTGCGCGCCGACCATCCCCTGACAGATCGCCAGCCCCAGCCCGGTGCCCTGCCCGCCGCGATCGCCTCGCGCGGCGGTGTAGAACATGTCGAAAATCTTCGCCCGCTCGGCCTCTGGAATACCCGGCCCTTCGTCGCTTACCGAGAAAAACAGCTCTTCGTCGTCGGCCCCGGCGCGCAGTTCCAGCCGCCCATGTGACGGCGAGAACCGCGCGGCGTTTTCGAGCACGTTAATCAGCGCCTGTTCGATCAGCGCCGCGTGGACGTACAGCAGCGGCAACTCCGCCGGCACCTCGACACTCACCTGCAACGGCGCCAGCACGGCACGCAGCCGATTGAGCGAACTGCCGACGATGTCGGCCGGCGACACCCAGTCCCGCGCCAGTTTCAACGCACCGTGACCGAGGCGGGTCATGTCCAGCAGGTTTTGAATATAGCGGTCGAGCCGTTCGGCTTCATCGCGGGTGCCTTCGAGCAGTTCGCGGCGATCCTCCAGCGGGATCGCCTCGCCGAGGGCCAACAGGCTATCAATGCTGCCGCGCATGGAAGTCAGTGGCGTGCGCAAGTCGTGGGACACCGAGGCCAGCAATGCACTGCGCAGTTGTTCGGTTTCGCCGTGCAACCGTGCGGCTTCCAGATCATCGGCCAGTTGTGCACGAGCGAGTGCCTGGGCCAGCGGCTGACTCAACGCGGTCAACAAGCGCCGACGCTGGCCGCTGAGCGTCTGGCCTTCTTTGGCGCACACCCCGAGCAGCGCCAACGGTCCTTCTTCCACTGACAATGGCCACCACCACCAGCGCCCGAAGGGCAACGTACCGGTGCCGGCGCCTGCTGGCTGATCGTGTTGCCAGGCCCAATCGGCGGCGGCGCGTTCGGCTTCGGTAAACTCCAGCGGGCCACCGGTTTCAATTTTCCAGCCGCTTTGACCGTCGCGATTGAGCAAGCAAATTTGCAGGTCACTCCAGCCATCGAGGTGCTGGGCCGCCGCGCTGACCACCGCCTGACGGTCAGTCGCGGCGGTGAGTTTGCGCGACAGGTCGAGCAGTTCGGTGGTTTCTTCCTGGGTATCGCGCAGGGCCTGCAATTGCCGACGTTGACGCGCCGCAAGGTTGCCGGTGAGGGCCGCCATCAACAGGAAAAACAGCAAGGTCAGCACGTCTTCTTCGCGCTGGATGCTGAAGGAAAAATTCGGCGGGATGAACAGAAAGTCATAGGTCAGAAACGACAGCGCGGCACAGGCCAGTGCCGGGCCGAGGCTGCTGCGCACCGCCACCAGCAACACGGCGGCGAGGAACACCAGCGAGATGTTAGGCAGCGGCAAGACACTGGCCACTGCCCAGGCCAGGCCGCTGGCAAGTACGGTGGCGACCAGCGCCAGTGCATAGTCGAACCAGACCAGCGATTGCGCCGAGCGTTGGCGTGGCTGATGCTTTTCCTCGTCACTGTCGAGGACGTTGATTTCCAAGCCGCGTGCGTCGCGCAGCAAGCGTGACGCCAACCCGCCACCGAACAGGCGTCGGCGCAAACGCTGCCGGGACTGCCCCACCAACACCAGACTGGCGCGACGTTCGGCGGCATGCTGGATCAGGGTTTTCGCCACCTCGCCAGCGCGCAGCAACACCACTTCGCCCCCCAGGCGTTCGGCCAATTGCTGAGCACTTTGCAGACGCAAGCGCGACTGTTCGTCACGCACGCTGCCGTTGTCGACATGCACCAGACTCCATGGCAAATGCCGCCGCTGGGCGACACGGCTGGCGTGCCGTACCAGGCGCTCGGCCTGGGCATCGCCATCGACGCCAACCAACAACCGACCGCGCACCGCCGGGGCCGCCTGACCGAGCTGACGATAACCCTGGGCCAGATCGTTATCGACTTGCGCGGCGGCGGTTTGCATCGCCAGTTCGCGCAGGGCGGTGAGGTTGGTTTGGGTGAAGAACGCGTCGATGGCGGCGCGTGCCTGCTCCGGCACATACACCTTGCCGTCGCGCAAGCGCTCAAGCAGTTCACGGGGCGGCAAGTCGATCAGCAGCAGTTCGTAGGCTTCTTGCAGCACCCAATCCGGCAGGGTTTCGCGGACCTGCACGCCAGTAATCCCGCGCACTTGGTCATTGAGACTTTCCAGGTGCTGGACGTTGACCGTGGTGAACACGTCGATGCCGGCGGACAGCAGTTCCTGAATGTCTTGCCAGCGCTTGGCGTGGCGACTGCCGGGGGCATTGCTATGGGCCAGTTCGTCCACCAGCACCAGTTTCGGCTTGGCCGCCAGCAAGCCGTCGAGGTCCATTTCTTCGAGCATTACGCCACGGTATTCCGAGCGCACCAATGGCTGTTGCGGCAAGCCACCGAGCAAGGCTTCGGTTTCGGCGCGGCCATGGGTTTCGACTACCCCGGCTATCACCTTTACGCCTTGGCGCAATTGGGTGTGAGCGGCCTGGAGCATGGCGTAGGTCTTGCCGACGCCGGGCGCGGCGCCGAGAAAAACCTTGAGCCGGCCACGGCCATCGCGGGGCAGGTCTGCTAACAGCGCGTCGGCGCGGCCGGAGTCACTCATTTGTCTTTGCCTTGATCGACTTTAAATGGGGTGAAGCATTAAAAGATCGCAGCCTGCGGCAGCTCCTACCGGGGATCCAGTGTAGGCACTGCGTAGCCTGCGATCTTTTGATTTACAGTTTTTCCAGCGCCAGATTCAACTCAAGCACATCCACCACCGGCGGCCCCACCAGCGGCTGTTCAATGTGCGCATCCATCAGGTTCTGAAGCGTTGCGACCGGTAGATTGCGCGCCGTCGCAACACGCGCCAGTTGATAGGCAATTGCGGCCGGTGGCAAGTGTGGATCGAGGCCGCTGCCGGAGGTGGTCACCAGCGCCAACGGCACTGGTCCCTGACCGGGCACCAGCAGTTTGTTGGCGTCGTCGATCACCCGCGTGGCCAGCGCCGGGTTGCTCGGCGACAGGTTGCTCGCACCGCTCGACACAGTGGCGAATGCACCGGCCGATGGACGCGGATGGAACCAGGCGTCACCGACGAAATCCTGGGCAATAAGCGACGAGCCGCGGACTTTCCCGGTGGCGTCGTGAACAAGGCTGCCATTGGCCTGATCCGGGAACGCGACCTGGGCGACACCGGTGACGACCAGGGGGTAAGCGACGCCGGTGATCAGGGTCATCAGGACCAACAGGCTCAAGGCCGGACGTATCATTGTGGACATTTCAAAATCCTCGAATTCAGTGAAAAAACCCTGTAGGAGCGAGGTTGCTCGCGATGGTCTTGAAAGCACCGCGCTTTGTCAGAAAGGGCGCGTTATCGTTAACCATCATCGCGAGCAAGCTCGCGCCTACAGCGGGGGTGTTCGCTTACACCAAGTGCAACGCCGTCAACAGCATGTCGATGGCCTTGATACCCACGAACGGCACCAGAATCCCGCCCAGCCCGTAGATCAGCAGATTGCGTCGCAGCAACGCCGCCGCGCTCGCGGCCTGCACGCGCACACCGCGCAGCGCCAGTGGAATCAGTACCACGATGATCAGGGCGTTGAACACGATCGCCGACAGAATCGCGCTCTGCGGGCTGCTCAGGTGCATGACGTTCAGCACGCCCAGTTGCGGATAGATCGAGGCAAACAGCGCCGGCAGGATCGCGAAGTATTTGGCCACGTCGTTGGCGATGGAAAAGGTCGTCAGCGCGCCACGGGTGACCAGCAATTCCTTGCCGATCTGCACCACGTCCAGCAACTTGGTCGGGTCGCTGTCGAGATCGACCATGTTGGCGGCTTCGCGAGCAGCCTGGGTGCCATCGTTCATCGCCATGCCGACATCGGCCTGGGCCAATGCCGGAGCATCGTTGGCGCCGTCGCCGCACATGGCGACCAGGCGACCGTCGTTCTGCTCGTGGCGAATGCGCGCCAGTTTTTTCTCCGGCGTGGCTTCGGCCAGCACGTCGTCCACACCGGCTTCTGCTGCAATCGCCGCAGCGGTCAGCGGGTTGTCGCCGGTCACCATGACCGTGCGAATCCCCAGTTTGCGCAGCTCGGCGAAACGCTCGCGGATGCCGGGCTTGACCACGTCCTTGAGATGGATCGCACCTAGCAGTTTGCCGTCAGCGCAGACCAGCAACGGCGTGCCGCCGCTCTGAGCGATCTTGTCGATTTCCCGCGACAGGGCCGGGGCCAGATCGGCGCGTTTCAGGCCGACGAAAGCCAGCAGCGAATCCACCGCACCTTTGCGATACACGCGCCCTTGATAGTCGACACCGGACAGACGGGTTTCAGCGCTGAATGGCACCGCCGTGAGTGTCTCCTTGGAAGGCTCAGGCTGCGGATGGATGCCACGCAGGTATTCAACGATGGACTTGCCTTCGGCAGTGTCGTCAGCCAGGGAGGCGAACAGCGCGCCTTCGGCCAGTTCCTTGCTGCTAACACCCGGCGCGGCATAGACCGCAGTGCAACGACGGTTACCGAAGGTGATGGTGCCGGTCTTGTCCAGCAACAGCACGTGCACGTCACCCGCCGCTTCCACGGCGCGACCGGACTTGGCGATTACGTTCAGACGTACCAGGCGGTCCATCCCGGCGATACCGATGGCTGACAGCAAACCGCCAATGGTGGTCGGAATCAACGTGACCAATAACGCCACCAGGAACACCAGCGGCAGGCTGCCGTTGGCGAAGTGCGCGAAGGGTTGCAGCGTCACGACCACCAGCAGGAAGATCAGGGTCAGGCCGATCAGCAGAATGTCCAGCGCTACTTCGTTGGGGGTTTTCTGGCGTTTGGCGCCTTCGACCAGGGCGATCATGCGGTCGAGTGTCGACTCACCGGGGTTGACCGTGACCTTCACCAGCAGCCAGTCGGAGACCAGGCGGGTATTGCCTGTGACGGCCGAACGGTCGCCGCCGGACTCGCGGATCACCGGTGCGGATTCGCCAGTAATCGCCGCTTCGTTGACCGCTGCGATGCCTTCGATCACTTCGCCGTCACCAGGGATCATTTCCCCCGCTTCGACACGCACCACATCGCCCTTGCGCAGGCTGGTGGCCGGCACCACTTGAAAGGCGCCGTTGCTGGTTTTGCGTCGTGCGCTCAGGCCTTCGCTGCCGGCCTTGAGGCTGTCGGCGCGAGCCTTGCCGCGCCCCTCGGCCAGTGCCTCGGCGAAGTTGGCGAACAGCACGGTGAACCACAGCCACAGGGCGATTTGCGCCGCGACGAAGGTCGGCACCGCCGTGTCGGGAATGAAGCAAAGCACGGTGGTCAGGATCGCGGTCAGTTCGACCACCAGCATTACCGGAGCACGCTGCAATTGGCGTGGGTCGAGCTTGACGAAGGCTTGCACCAGCGCCGGGCGCCACAAGGCCGAGATCGCGGTTTTCGGTTGCTCCGGCGCTTTGACGGCGACGTTTTTGCTTACAGGCATATTCATGATGGATTCCTTAGAAGCCCATGCTCAGGTGTTCAGCAATCGGACCCAGTGCCAATGTCGGCAGGAAGGTCAAACCACCTACCAACAAAATGGTTACGGTCAGCAAAGTCACGAACAGCGGACCATGGGTCGGGAAACTGTTCTGGCCAATCGGTGCGGTTTTCTTCATCGCCAGGCTTCCGGCCAGGGCCAATACCGGGAGGATGTAGCCGAAGCGACCGATCAACATGCCCAGGCCCAGCATCAGGTTGTGGAAAGGCGTGTTGGCGCCAAAGCCACCGAACGCAGAACCGTTGTTGGCACTGGCCGAGGTGTAGGCGTAGAGCAACTGGCTGAAGCCGTGCGGGCCGGGGTTACTCACGGCAGCCACCGGGCCCGGCAAGCTTGCGGCGATTGCGCCGAGCACCAGTACGCCGATTGGCATCACCATCAAGGTCACCACCAGCAATTGCACTTCTTTGGCTTGCAGTTTCTTGCCGAGATATTCCGGGGTGCGGCCGATCATCAGGCCGGCGAGGAACACCGCGATCAACACGTTGAGTAACATGCCGTAAAGCCCGGCACCGACGCCGCCGAAGATCACTTCGCCGACCATCATGTTGACCAGCGCCACCATGCCAGTCAGCGGATTGAGGCTGTCGTGCATGCCGTTGACCGAACCGTTGGACGCCGCCGTGGTGGTCACCGACCACAGCACCGTGGCCGTGGTGCCAAAGCGTGCTTCCTTGCCTTCCAGCGGGGCGGTCTGTTCGACGGCGACGTTGTTCAGGGTCGGGTTCGGCTGGTACTCAGCCCACAGCGAAGTCGCGCCGCCGATCAGGAATAGCGCGAACATGCAGGCCACAATCGCGCGGCTCTGACGCAGGTCTTTCACGTAATGGCCGAAGGTGAACACCAGCGCCACCGGGATCAGGATGATCGAGGCCAGCTCGAACAGGTTGGTCCACGCCGTCGGGTTCTCGAACGGATGCGCCGAGTTGACGCCGAAGAAGCCACCGCCGTTGGTGCCCAGTTGCTTGATCGCAATCTGGCTGGCTGCCGGGCCGAGCGGGATTACCTGGTCGACGCCTTGCATCGTCACCGCATTGACATACTGCGCGAAGGTTTGCGGTACGCCCTGCCAGACCAGGTACAGCGCCAGCAGCAAGCACAGCGGCAGCAGGCCATAGAGGGTGGCGCGGGTCATGTCGACCCAGAAGTTGCCGAGGCCAGGGGTCGACTTGCGACCAATACCACGACGCCCTATACCTCGACAGAGTGCAACCAGTACAGCAAGGCCAGTGGCGGCGCTGACGAAGTTCTGCACAGTGAGGCCGACCATCTGGCTCAGGTAGCTCAGCGAGGCTTCGCCGCTGTAGGCCTGCCAGTTGGTATTGGTCACGAAACTGATGGCGGTGTTGAGTGCCAGCGTCCATTCCTGGCCCGGCAGGTTCTGCGGGTTGAGCGGCAAGTGGTCCTGGAACAACAGGATCGCGAACAACAGCAAGAAGCCCGCGAGGTTGAAGGCAAGCAGAGCCAGCGCGTACTTCTGCCAGCTCTGTTCGGCCTGGGGATCAACCCCGGCCAACCGATAGCATCCACGTTCGACCGGGCCGAGGATCGGTGTCAGCCAGGTGCGCTGTCCTTCCATTACCTTGTAGTAGAAGCGCCCGAGAAACGGCGCCGGGACCAATACCAACGCGAAAAACGCGAGGATCAGCCAATAGTCATAACTGTGCATAGCCGCTCCTAGTTCCGGTCCGCGCGCAACAGCGCAACCAACAGATAAATGAACAGCCCCACTGCCAACAGCAGTGACACCCCGTCCAGAACGCTCATGGAAGTTCTCCGTGTAACGGCGTATTGCCGCGTGTGGAGTCATTGTCGACAGGGAGGCTGTAAAGGAACGAGACCGACGGTGCGCACGGGGCATAAAGAAAGCGTAAAGAGTGGGTTTATGCGGGCGTTACAGCGGGATTTTGTGGCGTGTGGGTGGGCCTCATCGAGAGCAGGCTCGCACTCACTGGGGATAAGGATTATTTGAGGGAATGCGTTCTCATGTGGGAGCGAGCCTGCTCGCGATGACGGCATATCAGACAACGCTGCACTCAACTGGCGCGCCAGATGGTCGACATCCAGCAGCGAACATCCCCGAAACGACAGCTTTTCACGCTTTACGACGCGCATTCGCACACTGGCACGCCCGCTGCAAACGCCCTCCCCCGAGCTTTCCAATCGTTCAGGGAGCAAGCGCATGAATACACAACTCAAACCCACGCTGGGCACGTTGCACTTGTGGGGTATTGCGGTCGGTCTGGTGATTTCCGGGGAGTATTTCGGCTGGAGTTATGGCTGGGGTGTGGCCGGGACATTGGGCTTTCTGGTGACCTCATTCATGGTCGCGACCATGTACACCTGCTTCATCTTCAGTTTCACCGAATTGACCACCGCGATTCCGCATGCCGGAGGTCCCTTTGCCTACAGCCGTCGCGCCTTTGGCGAGAAAGGCGGATTGATCGCCGGGCTGGCGACGCTGATCGAGTTCGTGTTCGCCCCGCCGGCCATTGCCCTGGCTATCGGTGCCTACCTCAATGTGCAATTTCCCGCCCTCGACCCGAAACACGCCGCAGTCGGCGCCTACATCGTGTTCATGGGCCTGAATATCCTCGGGGTGAAGCTCGCGGCGACGTTCGAACTGGTGGTCTGCATATTGGCGGTCGCTGAGTTGCTGGTGTTCATGGGCGTGGTTGCCCCGGCGTTCAGCTTCAGTAACTTCGCCCTTAATGGTTGGGCCGGCTCCGACGTATTCGGCGCGCCGGCGATTGCCGGGATGTTTGCGGCGATCCCGTTCGCGATCTGGTTTTTCCTCGCCATCGAAGGTGCGGCCATGGCCGCCGAAGAAGCCAAGGACCCGAAACGGACGATTCCCAAGGCCTACATCAGCGGCATCCTGACCTTGGTGCTGCTGGCGATGGGCGTGATGTTCTTCGCCGGTGGCGTAGGTGATTGGCGCACCCTGTCGAACATCAATGACCCGCTGCCGCAGGCGATGAAAACCGTGGTCGGCGAAAGCTCGGGCTGGCTGCACATGCTGGTGTGGATTGGCTTGTTCGGCCTGGTGGCGAGTTTCCACGGAATCATCCTCGGCTACTCGCGGCAGTTTTTCGCTTTGGCCCGCGCCGGTTACCTGCCGGCGTCCCTGGCCAAGTTGTCGCGCTTCCAAACACCGCATCGGGCGATCATTGCCGGTGGCGTGATCGGTATTGCGGCGATCTACAGCGACGGCTTGATCAACCTCGGCGGTATGACGCTCACGGCAGCGATGATCACCATGGCGGTATTCGGTGCCATCGTGATGTACATCATGAGCATGCTCAGCCTGTTCAAACTGCGTAAAACCGAACCGAATCTGGAGCGTACCTTCCGCGCCCCGTGCTACCCGCTGGTGCCGTTCATTGCATTGGTGCTCGCGGTGGTCTGCCTGGTGGCGATGGCGTGGTTCAACACGCTGATCGGCCTCATCTTCCTGGCCTTCATGGCGGTGGGTTTCGTGTACTTCATGCTGACCGGGCAATTGCGCGCGAATGCACCAGCGGACGCAATGTTGACCGGTCTGTAACCCATGGAAGGAGCTGTAGAGTGCAACGAGGCTGCGATCTTTTGATCTTGTTTTATAAGATCAAAAGATCGCAGCCTGCGGCAGCGCCTACAAGGTTGTGCGGCGCATGGGGTGTATCAGGCATAGAATGGAACCACGGCGAAAGTTAATCGCTCAAAGTGGTATGCACGCACGGTTGGCGAACCTCGCCAACCAGCCTGCCTTCAAGGAGAGTCCTATGCCCTGGTATGCCTGGTTGATTCTGGTGATAGCCATCGGCTCTATCGTTGGCGGTTTGATGATGCTTCGCGACACCGCCACTAAGGTCGAGCTGACCGATGAACAACGCAAACGCGTCGACGAACGCAATGCGGAAATGGACGCCAAGGAAGCGCAGGACCGCTAGATGACTAAAGTTCAAAAGATCGCAGCCATCGGCAGCTCCGACAGGGTGAACACAAATCCCGTGTAGGAGTTGCCGAAGGCTGCGATCTTTTGGCTTTATTTTTCCCAATCGGCCTTGGGAATGTGCAAGCCGTGCAGCCCCTTATATGCCGCGCGTTCCGGCTGGCTCCAACCCTGCAGCAGCGTATCCTCCAACCGATAAATCTCCACTCCCAGCGGACGACATACGCTCAGTGGGTCTTGCGCATCTGGCCCCCACATGGCTAGCGACAGATCACCGCCTGGGCAAGTCGAGAGTGCGCACAGCAGATCAATCTCGGCGAAAAATTCCAGGTAATCGCCCTTCTGTGCCGGACAGGCTTTCATGAAGTACATGTCGTCGTGGTTGAGGCCCGTGCACTGGAAAATGTTCAGCACGTCATGCACGTCGAACTCAGTGAGGCCGTGAGGGAGAACAGCGCGGGTCAGATTGGAATGACAGTGATGATGAAAGTCCTCGCCCGTGAGCATTTTGTTCACATAGGGATCGCAGCGCGTGCCAAGCAAATCGTGCAGGCGACCGCCATGTTCGTCGATCCCGTAACCGGCCAGGCTGTCATCGGTGATGGTCACCAGCGGTCGTAAAAAAGGCAGGTTCGACCAGAGCCGGTCATGGGTGCTGACGTGTGCACCCTGCAACTGCCGGGTGCGAGAAGCCCACAGGCGCTCGCGCGGATCATTGGCATTCCAGACGTTGAAATCCCCCACCTGCGGCCCAACCGGCGTCGTCACCCGAAACACATGCCCGGCCGGGACCTTCCAGGCGCGGCCCGTGCGGATCGGAACTTCGAACGATTCAATCAGCGTGCGCCCGTCCTTCGTATCGCGCACCCGCTCGTAGAAGGCTTTGTCCACCTGCAAGGCCGAGCCTTTGCTGACTTGATAGGCCGCCGGATAGTCTTTGTACATGGCACGAATCCTCGATCAGTGACGGGAAGAAGGGGTAAGCATCTGCAACAGCAGGTGTTCGGAATCGTCGAGATACAGGCTCATCGCGTCCTCGGCCGCGCGCTTGTCGCCCTCGACCAGCAACTCATGGATCTGCCGGTCGCGAACCAGCCAGGGCGTTTGAAAGCTTGATTCATCGGGAGCGCTGCAAAACACCAGGCGCAGTTGAGCGACGACGTTAGTGAAAAACTCATCGAACAACGGACTGCGAAGCAGCCCGACGATGTGTTGATGAAATTGCAGGCTGTGGGTGCCGACGGCGCGCCAGTCCTCGCGCTCACGGGCCAGTTCGGTGGCCTCCAGGGCTTCAAACATGCGGTCGGACTGATAGTCGCGCAGCGGTCGGCTTGCGCTGATGGCCTGCAGCTCCAGCGTGCGCCGGACCTTGAACAGATCCCGCACATCCTCGGCGTCCAACCTGCGCACCATCACACCTTTATGACGCACATAGCGGGTCAACCCTTCCTGGCCCAGGCGATGTAACGCTTCACGGATGGTATTGCGCGAGGCGTTGTAGGCGGACACCAGATCGTTTTCCACCAGCGCCATGCCCGGCAGTAATCGACCGCCGATAATGTCGGCGCGCAATTCCAATGTGATGTGGTCGGCCAGTGACAGTCCGCTGCTCATACTCATCGCCTCCTGATTGTTCAACAATCTTCAGCTGTCTAGTAATCACTATTCGTGCCATCACAGGGTGTGCGTTTCTACCAAGTTCGACGCATCTGCATGCTTTTTAGAAGTAGAAGTACAGTCACCATCCCATTTCCATTGGTTAATATGGTGTATTGATGTGGAGATATCAGATGCGTTACTCGCAGGACCATAAAGCCCAGACCCACCAACGCATCATCAAGGAAGCTTCAGTGCGCTTTCGCCGTGACGGCATCGGCGCGACCGGCCTGCAGCCTTTGATGAAGGCACTGGGCTTGACGCACGGAGGCTTTTATTCTCACTTCAAGTCCAAGGATGAATTGGTGGAAAAGGCGCTGCAGGCGGCGGGCGGCGAGGTCGATGTCCTGTGCGCCAAACTGTTTGCCGAGGAATGTCCGCTGGAGGCATTCATTGATACTTACTTGTCTGAATGGCACCAGACTTCGCCCCACGAAGGCTGCCCACTGCCGAGTATGTCATCTGAACTCGGCATGCGCGGCCAACCGAGTCCAACCACCGATGTGATTCTCAATGCCCGGCTGCACCAGATTCAGGGCACGCTTGAAGGCGAGCACACCACAGAGCGCAGCATTGTCATCATGTCCACGCTTGTCGGCGCGTTGCTGCTTTCGCGCAGTGTCGAGAATGCCGAGCTGGCCCAGCAGATTCTCGACATCACCCGCCAGTCGTTAAAACAATCCCGTGCTTAGCCAACCCAGCGCTTGAACAACACGCTGGCGTTGACCCCGCCAAACCCGAAGCCGTTGGACAACGCATACTCGATGGCCATCGGTCGAGCCTGACCATGGACAATGTCCACCCCTTCAGCCGTCGGGTCCGGAGTCTCGAAGTTGAGGGTTGCCGGGACGATTTGATCGCGGATCGCCAGCAACGTGAAAATCGCTTCGATCCCGCCCGCCGCACCGAGCAAATGCCCGGTCGCCGACTTGGTCGATGTCACCGCGATTTTATTATCCGCACCAAACAGCGCCTTGATCGCCGCCAGCTCTCCCAGATCACCAACCGGCGTTGAGGTCGCGTGCGCATTCAGGTGCTGAACCTGATCCGGCGTGATCCCGGCCTGTGCCAACGCCTGCACCATCGCCCGGCGCGCACCACTGCCATCCTCGGGGCCGGCGGTCAGGTGATAGGCGTCGGCACTGGTTCCGTAACCCACCAGCTCGGCCAGCGGTTGAGCGCCGCGCGCCAAGGCATGCTCCAGGGATTCGATCACCAGCAGACCCGCGCCCTCGCCCATGACAAAGCCATCTCGGCCACTGTCGAACGGCCGCGAGGCGCGTTCCGGAGTGTCGTTGTAGCCACTGGACAAGGCGCGTGCCGCTGCAAACCCGGCGAGGCTGACTCGATCAATCGCCGCTTCCGCACCGCCACACACGGCGATGTCTGCCTCCCCGGAACGAATCAACCGCGCCGCATCACCAATCGCCTGAACTCCGGCCGCACAGGCTGTTACTGGCGCACCCAATGGCCCTTTGAAACCGTGCTGGATTGACACATGCCCCGCCGCCAGGTTGACCAGAAACGACGGGATAGTGAACGGCGACAAACGCCGCGGACCACGGCTGTCAGTTGTGCGTACCGCCTCGGCAATCGCGCCGAAACCACCGACACCGGAACCGATAATGGTGGCCGTGCGCTCCTGGGCTTCGGCGGTTTGCGCCTGCCAACCGGCCTGCTCGATCGCCTGACGCGCCGCTTCCATGGCGAACAGAATAAAACGGTCCATCTTTTTCTGCTCTTTGGCCGGCGTCGCCCGATCCGGATCGAAACCGGCTTCGGCATCATCCGCCAGTGTCGGCACCGTTCCACCAACTTTGGCTGGCAGATCGGCGACGACCTCATCCGGCAATTTGCGCAACCCGGAGCGCCCTGCCAACAGACGCGCCCAGACAGCTTCAACCCCGCTACCCAGCGGAGACACCAGGCCCATGCCCGTTACAACCACGCGACGATTACTCATACCGCAAATTCCTCATGCCGATGTCTGGCGTTTTATTTGTAACGCGCGGCGGCACTGCTTTTGGAAAGGTTAGGTGCCATCACATGACGCGCTGCAACGAAAGCTTCCCAGTCGGCAGCATTCGGTAACGATGGAATGGTGATCAATTCACCTTGATCCAGACCTGACAACGCCGCGTCAACCATCTCACCCGCTTCCATGACCATGTCGGCCGGAATTTGCGAAGCATCGATTCCGGAGCGCTCCCAGATTTCAGTCCGTGTTACGCCCGGCAAAACAGCCTGGACCTTGACCCCGGTGCCGTCGAGTTCGGCATTCAGTGACTGTGTCAGGCTCAACACGTAAGCCTTGCTGGCGCTGTAGGTCGCGTTGAAACGCTCGGGAAACAACGCCACGACCGAAGCGATGTTGATAATCGTGCCTCGCCCCGCCTTGGCAAAACTGGCGGCGGCTGCCGATGCCAAGCGCGTGACCGTGGTGACGTTCAACTGGATCATTCGTTCAAGCTGATCGATATCAGCATTGGCCAATAGACCATCCGCTGCCACACCGGCGTTGTTCAGCAAAAGACTGATACTCGAATCGCTGCGCAGACGCTGTTCAAGTTTCAGCACGTCATCCTTTTGCGTCAAATCTGCCTTGAGCACTTCCACCTGCACACCATACTCGGCGCGGAGCTTGCTCGCCGCCTCATCCAGCCGCTGCTGATCGCGCGCGACCAGCAACAAATCAAAACCACGCGCCGCCAGACGCTGCGCGTAAACCGCGCCGATACCGGAGGAAGCACCGGTGACGAGGGCCGTACCTTGGGACTGGGTGGAAGTCATGACTGTGCTCCTGGGAATGCAAAAGTGAGCGCAAAATCAGCGCCTTGACGAAAACCGATTTATTATAGACATAATCTAAGCAAGATATGATAGTTGTAATTTTTCGAATGCCGACGGAAGGCAAAAACTTGCAGCGATCGCCAGAATGCAAAAAGGCCGGTCAATGACCGGCCCCTTGGCGTTGAATGATTAGCTTAGTTCACTTCCAGCTTCTCGCGGTTGCGATCCAGAATCGCCTTGCCGATGCCCTTCACTTCCAGCAACTCATCGACCGATGTGAATGGCCCGTTGGTTTCACGATAAGCAACAATCGCCTTGGCTTTGGCTTCACCGACTCCAGCCAGCTCGCGCTGCAGAGTGGGCGCATCGGCCGCGTTGAGATCAATTTTTCCAGTTTGTGCATCGGGAGAAATCTCCATCACCACAGGAACATTGCTGGTCTCCGACTTCATAGCCGGAGCCGCAATGGCAGCGAAAGAGGCGCTGGTGAGCAGAGCAAAAACCAAAGAGTGGAAATAGCCAGTACGCATTTATGACGCTCCATGACATCGATTGAGGAAGCAGCTTTTCCCAAGCTGCCTCCCAAACTTAGGCGATGTCTGGAGCCTGTCAAAAATGTGTCCGTTACAGGATGTGAAACAATCAGGGCTCAAGGCGGAGTTGCGGGTGGATCCAGTCAAACAGAATCACCTGTCCCACCCGCTTGATGAACTTAAGCAGCTAGCCCCACGTCGAGTAAGTGCTCAGCCCCCTATTGCAGGCGCTTCCAGATCGCCGGCTCGGAACTTTATCGCCAATGCGATCAATGGCGCATAAGCCAAAGCGACGCCCAACAAACCATCCAGGCCAAAATGCGTCACGCAAAGGGCTATCGGCAACAACCAAAAGAGATTGATCACACCGACCGCGAGCGTGATCGGCAAGTGTTTTCCAAAACGACGTGAAGCAAACTGGTAGGCATGGCTACGATGGGCTTCATAGACTTTGTCGCCTCTCAACAGGCGGCGGAACAACGTGTAGGTCGCATCGACGATGAATACCCCGAGCAAGATGAGCCAAGCCCAGAGCATCGGTGCACTTGCCCAGGCAGCTTGAAGTGAAAGCCCACCCAATACGATGCCAAGAAACCCGCTGCCAGCATCGCCCATGAATATCTTCGCGGGTGGGAAATTCCAATAAAGGAAACCTGCCACGCAAGCTGCAAGCAACAATGGCCCCCAAATCAAACCGTCCAAACCGGCCAACCAGTAAAGCAGGCTGGCACCCAGGCATGCACATATCGCTTCTACGCTGGCAATGCCATCGATTCCGTCCATGAAGTTGTAAAGATTCAGCAGCCACACCAAATAGAAAACGCCGACCAGATACCCAAACCAGGAGAGTTCCAGATTGACGCCGAACACAACAATTGGGGGCAAACCACCTAACCAGTACAAAACCCAGGCGGCGCCCGAGAAATGTCCAAGCAATCGCCAGCGCGCAGCGATATGCCCGTGATCATCCATAAAGCCGATAAGAGCAACCAGCGCCCCCGCACCCGCGATTCCAAAAAAATGTGCTGATGAAAGCCGGTCAACTAACCAAAGCATTGCAAGTGCCAACAAGAAAGCTACCACGATCGCTACACCGCCGCCTCGCGGGGTGGCAATTGAGTGTGAGCTCCGCTCATTCGGAACATCCATCAGGCTGCGTGACAGTGCATAGCGACGAAGCAATGCAGTAAAAAATAGAGAAACGCCGGCGATAACCGGTATAAACCACCAGTAACTCATGCTTTGTGATGTTCCAAAAAGTATTGTGCTGGCGTGCCGCAAAGGCACTTTTCCAGCATGACAAAAAGACTTCAGTTTACTGGTCTGGATTTTTGCTGAGATCTCCCTGAAGAGACCGCAGCCGCAGATCAATTGAGAAGCGGCCTATCAAATTTCAACTCTGAGGCGAATCCAGAAGTTTGTGCAGGTAACTTCCATACCCAGTCTTTCCAAGACGAACAGCCTGGGCTGACAGTTGTGCAGCGGTTATCCATCCGCTGTTATAAGCAATCTCTTCAAGGCACGCCACTTTCAAACCTTGACGCTTCTCGATGGTGTGTACGAAATGGCTCGCTTCAAGGAGCGAGTCATGCGTACCGGTATCCAGCCAAGCAAAGCCACGCCCAAGAATTTCTACGTTCAGGGCATTTTGTTCAAGATAAACACGGTTGACGTCGGTGATTTCAAGTTCCCCGCGCTCTGACGGTTTGATGCTCTTTGCGATCTCCACGACTTGATTATCGTAAAAATACAGGCCGGTCACCACGTAGTTGGATTTCGGTTTCTGCGGTTTCTCTTCAATACTCAGCGCCCGCCCGGCCGCGTCGAACTCCACCACACCAAAACGCTCCGGATCAGACACGTGATAGCCGAATACCGTAGCCCCATGCTCTTGATCATTGGCGGAACGCAGGTTTTCGGAAAAACTCTGGCCGTAGAAAATGTTGTCGCCCAGGATCAGGCAGCAAGGATCATTACCAATGAACTCTTCACCAATGATGAACGCTTGGGCCAGCCCGTCCGGACTAGGTTGCTCTGCGTAGGTCAGCTTAATGCCATAGACGCTGCCGTCACCCAGCAGCTTGCGAAAGTTCGGCAAATCTTGCGGAGTTGAAATGATCAGAATTTCACGCATGCCCGCCAGCATTAATACGGACAGCGGATAAAAGATCATCGGCTTGTCGTAGATCGGCAGCATCTGCTTGGACACGCCAAGGGTCAACGGGTGCAGACGAGTACCAGAACCGCCGGCGAGGATGATGCCTTTACGATTTGTCGTGGTCATTTATTCAGTACTTCCCTGAGCATTCGGGTTATGCCACTTTGCCAATCCGGCAAGTATAGAGAAAAATTGTCACAGAGCTTCTGTGTGTTCAAACGCGAGTTCAATGGACGGCGCGCAGGTGTTGGATAAGCCGTTGTTTCAATCGGATTAACCGCCGTTACCGCAAGCAGCTCGCCATGGCTTTGGGCGAAGTTAATGACGTACTGAGCATAGCCATGCCAAGACACCTCGCCACTGGCAGCCAAGTGATAAATACCTGCCAATTCGGGATGCGGCATCGCTTTCTGGATCGCCAACGCAGTCACGTCAGCGATCAGGTCAGCACCAGTCGGTGCACCGATCTGATCGGCGATCACGCTCAGTGTCTCGCGATCCTTGGCCAGCCTCAGCATGGTTTTGGCGAAATTATTGCCGCGAGCACCATAGACCCAACTCGTTCGAAAGATCAGATGCTTGCAGCCTGACGCAATAATCGCCTGCTCACCGGCCAACTTAGTGGCGCCGTAGTGGTTCACAGGGGCGACCGCATCTGTCTCTTTCCAGGGCGTTGCGCCCTGGCCACTGAAGACGTAATCGGTCGAATAGTGAATCAACCAAGCGCCCGAGGATGCTGCTTCCTCAGCGATGAGCAGAGTTGCCTGAGCGTTCACACGATCGGCCAGATCGGTCTCTGACTCTGCCTTATCGACAGCCGTGTAGGCCGCAGCGTTAACGATGACGTCGGGCTGAACCTGGCGAATTGTCGTACGTAATACGTCCAGATCGGACAGATCACCACACAGGCCATCGACCGCATGACGGTCCAGGGCGATTAACTCACCAAGCGGTGCAAGAGAGCGCTGCAGCTCCCAGCCGACCTGGCCGTTTTTTCCCAACAGAAGTATTTTCATGCCTTGTTCGAGCGATCTGCGTAGTTCTGCTCAATCCACTTTTGATAGCTGCCACTTTTCACATGGGCAACCCATTCAGTGTTATCGAGGTACCACTCAACCGTCTTGCGGATGCCGGTTTCGAAGGTTTCTTGCGGCGCCCAGCCCAGCTCGCGCTGGATTTTGCCCGCATCAATAGCATAGCGCTGGTCATGGCCCGGCCGATCCTGAACATAAGCAATCAAACGGGCATGTGGGCGATGAACAGAGTCGGGGCGTAGTTCATCAAGTAACGCGCACAGCGTATGCACGACTTCGATATTTTGTTTCTCGTTATGGCCACCGATGTTGTACGTTTCTCCGACCACACCCTCCGTCACGACCTGGTACAAAGCGCGGGCGTGATCCTCGACATAGAGCCAGTCACGAACCTGATTCCCCTTTCCATACACCGGCAGCGGCTTGCCTTCCAGTGCGTTGAGAATGATCAACGGGATCAACTTTTCAGGGAAGTGGCATGGGCCGTAGTTGTTCGAGCAGTTGGTAACGAGTGTCGGCAGACCGTAGGTACGAGCCCAGGCTCGAACCAGATGATCGGAGCTGGCCTTGCTGGCCGAGTACGGCGAGCTTGGCTGATAGGGCGTGGTTTCTGTGAAGAGGTCTTCCGGGCTTTCGAGGTCACCATAAACCTCGTCAGTCGAAATATGGTGGAAGCGGAATTTGGCTTTACGCGCGTCATCCAGCGCCGCCCAATAATGGCGTGCTGCTTCCAACAAGGTGTAGGTGCCAATGATGTTGGTCTGGATGAACTCGGACGGCCCCGAAATCGAGCGATCAACGTGGGACTCTGCGGCCAGATGCATGATCGCATCGGGTTGGTGTTCACGCAGGATACGATCGATCTGCTCACGGTCGCAGATATCGACACGCTCGAACGCATAGCGCGAGTTATGGCTGACTTCTGCCAATGACTCAAGGTTGCCGGCGTACGTAAGCTTGTCGACGTTAACGACAGAGTCGGTAGTGCCGGTGATGATATGACGAATGACTGCCGAACCGATAAATCCCGCGCCGCCGGTTACTAGAATTTTCACGCGAGCCATACCCTTGAGTTACTGACAGGGCCGCGTTTCGGGCGCTGTCTAATCCATGAATGCAAAAGGCTGGCAAAGCCAGTCCGAATCGATGTGGAAACTGTCACTATCGAACAACGGCTGCATTTTACAGCTTAATGAACGTTTTACTAATGGGTACAGGCAAGCCGTGGTGCAAATTCGATAGCTGTCTCGCGCCCGTCAAGATTAGACAAGACGCTTACGTGAAGCTCTGGACGAACGCCCGATAAGCCAACCAAGTATCGGCCCAATCACCATACCGATCAGCAGTGCCAGAACCATCACTAGAGAGACGGGTAATTGCGGCCCGGCCCAACCGAGAAACAGCAGGGACACCGATTGCTGATTTTCGAGTACGAACGCCAGGATCGCCAGCACCAATAAAAGAATGAAGGCAGCAAGAAGCACTCGTTTGAGATTACGCATGAGCGACTCCTTGATCAGCGGCGACTGTCAAAGGCCTTCCTCCTCGTCCTCATTCACACGATCTCGCAGTTCTTTGCCCGGCTTGAAATGCGGAACGAACTTGCCGTCGAGGCTGACGGACTGACCGGTTTTTGGATTGCGACCTACGCGCGGTGCACGATAGTGCAGGGAGAAGCTGCCAAAACCACGGATCTCGATACGATCACCCGTGGCCAGACATTGGGACATTTGCTCAAGCATGGTCTTGATAGCCAGCTCCACATCTTTTGATGAGAGCAGCCCTTGATGGGTGACAATTCGTTCGATCAACTCCGACTTCGTCATATTTTTCCCTTCTTTTTCAAGCAGCTAGGAAAATCGCTTCAAAGGTTTTAGCACGTCCGAACGAATTTGAACAGTCCGGCTTTTGACTCACCTTACCCGCTACGCGCAGCCCGTTTTTCGAACATCGAAACACGATCAATCCTGGTTATGCGCTTACCTGCAAATCACCAGCATTGTGCGTGTCAGGTAGCCCGCTGGATTGAACCCAAAAGGGTATTCCTCCTCATCTTTGACATCATCAGACCTTGCCAAAACCTTATAGCCACTAGCCTTACACTCTTTGGCGGCTCGCTTCAGGCATTTTTCCCATCCTGACCCCAACCCGGAGCAATCAATCTCAATACCGCTGACACCGCGTACCACGTGTGTCTTGGCATTAGTGGTACAACCCGTCAATGTCAGTATTGCTATTGCGACAATGAGCTTGTTCATTCACTTCCTTACGTCAGGCGCACTGCCCGACCGTCGTTCGCTTCAGGCTACAGATTAGCTGCAAATAAACGATTGATCCTGCTGAAGAAAGATCGCTTGGAAATGATAGACCTCGTTGAAGATTGGAGGCGACCGGAAAAGATCGCAGTCTGCGGCAGCTCCTACAGGGAGTTTGCCAAATTTTTGGCACAAAAAAGGGCGACCGAAGTCGCCCTTTTTTTACAGAAAGTCAGAACTTAGTTCTGTTTTTCCGCTTGTGCAGCACGCAGCAGGTCACCCAGAGTGGTGGCTACTGGAGCATCCGTAGCTACTGGCTTGTCGCGCAGGCTCTGGATAGCTTCTTTCTCGTCTTCAACGTCTTTCGACTTGATCGAGAGCTGGATTACGCGGCTCTTGCGATCAACGCTGATGATCTTGGCTTCGACTTCTTCGCCTTCTTTCAGAACGTTACGTGCGTCTTCAACGCGATCACGGCTGATTTCGGAGGCTTTCAAAGTCGCTTCGATATCGTCGGCCAGAGTGATGATGGCGCCTTTAGCGTCAACTTCTTTCACGATGCCCTTAACGATTGCGCCTTTGTCGTTCTCTTGAACGTACTCGGAGAACGGATCGCTTTCCAGCTGCTTGATACCCAGGGAGATGCGCTCGCGCTCTGGGTCAACCGACAGGATAACGGTGTCCAGCTCGTCGCCCTTCTTGAAACGGCGTACGGCTTCTTCGCCCACTTCGTTCCAGGAGATGTCGGACAGGTGAACCAGACCGTCGATGCCGCCGTCCAGACCAATGAAGATACCGAAATCGGTGATCGACTTGATGGTGCCGGAGATTTTATCGCCCTTGTTGAACTGGCCAGAGAAATCTTCCCATGGGTTAGATTTGCACTGTTTGATGCCGAGGGAGATACGACGACGCTCTTCGTCGATGTCCAGAACCATAACTTCCACTTCGTCGCCGACTTGTACGACTTTCGAAGGGTGGATGTTCTTGTTGGTCCAGTCCATTTCGGAAACGTGTACCAGACCTTCAACGCCTTCTTCCAGCTCAGCGAAGCAGCCGTAGTCGGTCAGGTTGGTTACACGAGCGGTAACGCGAGTGCTTTCTGGGTAACGGGCTTTGATAGCAACCCATGGATCTTCGCCCAGTTGCTTGAGGCCCAGGGAAACACGATTGCGCTCGCGATCGTACTTCAGAACCTTGACATCGATCTCATCGCCAACGTTGACGATTTCGGAAGGATGCTTGATACGTTTCCAAGCCATGTCGGTAATGTGCAGCAGGCCATCGACGCCACCCAGATCGACGAATGCGCCGTAATCGGTGAGGTTCTTGACGATACCTTTGACTTGTTGGCCTTCCTGCAGGGATTCCAGCAGAGCTTCACGCTCGGCGGAGTTCTCGGCTTCGAGGACGCTGCGACGGGAAACGACAACGTTGTTGCGTTTCTGGTCGAGTTTGATGACCTTGAATTCCAGCTCTTTGCCTTCCAGGTGCGTGGTGTCGCGCACTGGACGGACGTCAACCAGAGAACCTGGCAGGAACGCACGGATGCCGTTAACGTCGACAGTGAAGCCGCCTTTAACCTTACCGTTGATAACGCCCTTGACCACTTCTTCGGCTGCGAAGGCTGCTTCCAGAACAATCCAGCATTCAGCGCGCTTGGCTTTTTCACGGGACAGCTTGGTTTCACCAAAGCCGTCTTCAACCGAGTCCAGCGCAACGTGAACTTCGTCACCGACATTGATAGTCAGATCGCCAGCGTCGTTGTAGAACTGCTCAAGCGGGATGAGTGCTTCAGACTTCAGGCCAGCGTGAACGGTTACCCAGCGAGCTTGGTAATCGATATCAACGATAACACCGGTGATGATGGAGCCTGCCTGAAGGTTCAGGGTTTTTAGGCTTTCTTCAAAGAGTTCCGCAAAGCTTTCGCTCATTTTAATTCCTGTTGATGAGGGCGAAGAATACGCCCATCTCCACACCCCAGACGGTGTGGGTTAGTTTCATTTAAAAGAAGCGCTGCGGGACTATGACTGGTCCCCCGCGGCCTTCTTCGTCACCCGGCGATATCGCGAATGGCGATCTCGCTCATGATGCGTTCCAGCACCTGATCGATGGACAATTCCGTGGAATCCAGCTGTATGGCGTCAGCCGCCGGTTTGAGCGGGGCTACCGCTCGCTGGGTGTCACGCTCATCGCGTGCACGTATCTCATCTAGCAGACTCGACAGACTAACACCATCGACTTTGCCCTTCAACTGCAAGTATCGACGGCGCGCACGCTCCTCGGCACTGGCAGTGAGGAAAATCTTCAACGGCGCGTCAGGAAAAACCACCGTACCCATGTCGCGACCATCAGCCACCAGACCCGGCGCTTCTTGAAAAGCACGCTGTCGTTGCAGCAGTGCCTCGCGTACCGCGGGCAATGCAGCCACTTGGGAGGCGCCGGAGCCGACACTTTCCGTACGGATCACATCGCTGACTTCGTCACCCTCAAGAATGATGCGCTGCAGCTGACCATCGGTCGCTGCAATGAACTGCACATCCAGATGAGCGGCAAGTTTTTTCAGCAACTCTTCATTGGTCAGGTCGACGCCGTGGTTATGCGCGGCGAATGCCAGCAGACGGTACAGCGCACCGGAATCCAGCAGATTCCAGCCCAGGCGCTTGGCCAGAATCCCGGCTACGGTGCCTTTGCCGGAGCCACTTGGCCCATCAATGGTGATGACCGGTGCAATGCTGTTCACGACTGAGCCTCTTGGGCAACGCGGATACCGACCTGCGCGCACAGCGCGAGGAAGTTAGGGAACGACGTCGCGACGTTGGCGCAATCATGGATACGAATCGGCGCAGTGGCGCGCAACGATGCAACACTGAAGGCCATGGCAATTCGGTGGTCGCCGTGACCATGCACTTCGCCGCCGCCGATCTGGCCGCCGTCAATAATAATGCCGTCCGGGGTCGGTTCGCATTTGACCCCCAGCGCCAGCAGGCCATCAGCCATGACCTGGATACGGTCCGACTCCTTGACCCGCAGCTCTTCAGCACCACGCAGCACAGTGCGCCCTTCGGCACAGGCTGCGGCCACGAACAGCACCGGGAATTCGTCGATAGCCAACGGAACCAACTCTTCAGGAATCTCGATACCCTTGAGTTTAGCTGCACGTACGCGCAGATCCGCTACTGGTTCGCCACCCACTTCACGCTGGTTTTCCAGGGTGATGTCGGCACCCATCAGACGCAGGATGTCGATCACACCGGTACGGGTCGGATTGATGCCGACGTGTTCAAGCACCAACTCGGAGCCTTCGGCGATCGACGCCGCTACCAGGAAGAACGCCGACGACGAGATATCGCCCGGTACTTCAATGTGCGTCGCCGTCAGCTTGTTGCCGGATTCGACCGATGCAGTTGCACCATTGACGGTAACCGGGTACCCGAAGCCGCGCAGCATGCGCTCGGTATGGTCGCGAGTTGGCGCAGGTTCGGTGACGGTGGTCTTGCCTTCGGCGTACAGACCCGCCAGCAGCAGGCAGGACTTAACCTGGGCACTGGCCATCGGCATGGTGTAAGTCAGGCCTTTGAGCTTGTGGCCACCACGAATGGTCATCGGCGGACGACCTTCAGCGGCGGTCTCGATCACTGCCCCCATTTCACGCAGCGGGTTGGCCACGCGATTCATCGGGCGCTTGGACAGCGAAGCATCGCCGGTCAGGGTGCTGTCGAAATTCTGCGCAGCCAGCAGGCCGGACAGCAGACGCATCGAAGTACCGGAGTTGCCCAGATAGATGGGACCCGGCGCAGGCTTCAGGCCATGCAGACCGACGCCGTGAATGGTCACGCGACCGTGGTGCGGGCCTTCAATGACCACGCCCATGTCACGGAATGCCTGCAAGGTCGCCAAGGCGTCTTCGCCTTCAAGGAAGCCTTCGACTTCAGTGACGCCTTCGGCCAGGGAGCCAAGCATGATCGAACGGTGGGAAATCGATTTGTCGCCCGGTACACGAATCCGCCCAGACAGGCGGCCACCAGGTTGTGCCAGGAAAATCAGGTCGTTGGAATTCATAGCGTCCACATAGGCCCGACGGGCAAGGATTTTACTGAAATGCTCGCGGGCAACCCGGGCGCGAGTGAAAACGCCCAACAATTGGTGCCCGTCCCCTGCATCGACCGCGTCGCGCAAAGCGTCGAGGTCGCTGCGAAATGTATCGAGTGTGCGCAGGACAGCTTCGCGGTTAGCGAGGAAGATGTCGTGCCACATGACCGGGTCGCTCCCGGCGATTCTTGTGAAATCGCGGAAACCGCCCGCAGCGTAACGGAAGATCTCAAGATTTTCATTGCGCTTGGCCAGCGAGTCGACCAAACCGAACGCCAGCAAATGCGGCAGGTGACTGGTTGCAGCCAAGACTTCGTCATGGCGCTCGACCTGCATGTGCTCGACATCGGCGCCCAATTCGCGCCACAAACGGTCGACCACTGCCAAGGCCGCTGGGTCGGTCTGATCCAGCGGCGTCAAAATCACTTTATGGCGGCGGAACAGCTCGGCGTTAGAGGCTTCCACCCCGCTCTGCTCCGAGCCGGCAATCGGATGGCCCGGCACGAAGCGCGGCGGAATACTGCCAAACGCTTCAGTGGCGGCACGCACGACATTGCCTTTGGCACTGCCGACGTCGGTCAGAATGGCCTCGCCCAAGTCCATACCAGCCAATCGGCCCAACACTTTTTCCATGGCGAGGATCGGTACGGCGAGCTGGATAACATCAGCCCCCTGACACGCAATGGTCAGGTCTTCTTCGCAGCGATCCACCACACCCAACTCGACCGCCAGCTTACGTGACTGCGGGTCGAGATCGACCCCAACCACTTCGCCACACAGGCCACTTTCACGCAAACCCTTGGCAAACGAACCGCCGATCAACCCCAGACCGACCACCACCAGGCGCCCGATCACAGGTTCAGCAGATTGCAGAGCAGTGACATCAACCACGAGCCAGAACCTTGGTCAGCGCCTCAAGGAAACGGCTGTTTTCGGCTGGCAGGCCGATGGTGATGCGCAAGTGGTTCGGCATGCCGTAGTTGGCCACCGGACGCACAATCACACCTTCGCGCAGCAAGCCCTGGAAGACCGGAGCCGCTTCGCGCCCCAGATCAACACAGATAAAGTTGCCTTTGGACGGGATCCAGCTCAGCCCCAGTTCGCGGAAACCCGCTTCCAGTTGCTGCATGCCGGACTCGTTCAGACGGCGGCTTTCGGCCAGGTACTCGCCATCCTTCAGCGCCGCGCATGCAGCAGCCAGGGCCAGGCTGTTGACGTTGAATGGTTGACGCACGCGGTTCAACACATCAGCAACCACTGGCGTGGACAAGCCGTAACCAACTCGCAGCGCTGCCAGGCCGTAAGCCTTGGAGAACGTGCGCGAAACCAGCAGGTTCGGATAAGCCGCGAGGAAGTCCAGACCATCCGGCAGATCGCTGCCTTCGGCGTACTCGATGTAGGCCTCGTCCAGCACCACCAAAACGTGTTCCGGAACGTCTTGCAGGAATTCGTCCAGTGCCTCGGTATCGAACCAGGTTCCGGTCGGATTGTTCGGATTGGCGATGAACACCACCCGAGTATTAGCATCGATCGCGGCCAGCATGGCCGGCAGGTCATGCCCCCAATCCTTGGCGGGAATCACTTTGGCCTGAGCACCAACAGCCTGCGTAGCGATCGGATAGACAGCAAATGCATGTTCGCTGAATACCGCATTGAGGCCTGGCGCCAGGTAAGCACGCGCGACCAGCTCCAGAATATCGTTGGAACCGTTACCCAACGTCACTTGATTCAGCTCGACGCGGCACTGTTCAGCCAGCAGGCTCTTGAGTGCGAAGCCGTTGCCGTCCGGATAGCGGGTCAGCTCGGCCAGCGCTTCGCGGATCGCTGCCAGCACCTTGGGACTGGCACCCAGCGGGTTTTCATTGCTCGCCAGTTTGACGATGCTGGCCGGATCGAGATTCAGCTCGCGAGCCAGTTCGTCCACGGGCTTGCCTGGAACATAAGGCGAAAGTTGTTGCACGCCCGGCTGCGCCAGAGCGAGGAAATTGCCACTCATTTGCTACCCCTTACAGTACGGCTTTCGGGTAGGAACCCAGCACTTTGAGTGCTACTGCTTCCTGGCTGATCTTTTCCAGCACACCTTTGATCAGCGGATCGCGGTGGTGGCCAACGAAGTCGATAAAGAACACGTAGGTCCATTTACCACTGCGCGACGGACGAGTCTCGATGCGCGTCAGGTCGATGCCATTGTCGTGGAACGGCACCAGCAATTCATGAAGCGCGCCCGGTTTGTTGCTCATGGAGACGATGATCGACGTCTTGTCGTCGCCGGTCGGCGGCACTTCCTGGTTACCGATCATGAGGAAGCGCGTGGAGTTGTCCGGACGGTCCTCGATTTTCTCGGCCAGTCGGGTCAGCCCATACAGACCCGCAGCCATGTCGCCGGCAATCGCCGCCGAGTTCCACTCACCCTTGACCCGCTTGGCCGCTTCGGCGTTGCTGGACACCGCCACGCGCTCGACATTCGGGTAATGGGCGTCCAGCCATTTGCGGCACTGGGCCAGCGACTGGGCGTGGGAATAGATGCGGCTGATGCTGTCGGTCTTGGTGTTTTCACCGACCAACAGGTGATGGTGGATGCGCAGCTCGACTTCGCCGCAGATCACCATGTCGTGTTCGAGGAAGCTGTCGAGGGTGTGGTTGACCGCACCTTCGGTGGAGTTTTCCACCGGAACCACGCCAAAGTTCACCGCGCCAGCCGCCACTTCGCGGAACACTTCGTCGATCGCCGCCATCGGCTTGCTGATCACGGCGTGGCCGAAGTGCTTCATTGCAGCGGCTTGAGTGAAGGTGCCTTCCGGGCCGAGGTAAGCCACTTTCAACGGCTGCTCAAGCGCCAGGCACGAAGACATGATTTCGCGGAACAGACGCGCCATCTCTTCGTTGCCCAGCGGCCCCTGGTTACGTTCCATCACACGCTTGAGCACCTGAGCTTCACGCTCAGGACGATAGAACACCGGCACTTCGCCTTCGGCCAGCGAGGCCATCTTTACTCGCGCAACTTCCTGGGCGCAGCGCGCACGCTCGCTGATCAGCTCCAGGACCTTGGTGTCCAGAGCATCAATACGAACGCGCAGTGCCTTGAGTTCTTGCTCAGACATTAGCCGTGTTCCTTCTCGAACTCTGCCATGTACGAAACCAGTGCGTTGACCGCAACGATGTCGACGGCGTTATAGATGGAGGCGCGCATGCCACCCACGGAACGGTGGCCCTTGAGGTTCAACAGGCCACGTTCGTCGGCGCCGGCCAGGAATGGCTTGTCGAGACGGTCGTCCGCGAGGCGGAACGGCACGTTCATCCACGAGCGGTCCGGCTTGTTGATCGGGTTGCTGTAGAGACCGCTGGCGTCGATGAAATCGTACAGCGTGCGCTGCTTCACTTCATTGAGCTTGCCGATGGCTTCGACACCACCCTGCTCTTTCAGCCACTCGAACACCAGGCCAGACAGATACCAGGCCAGGGTTGGCGGCGTGTTGTACATCGAGCCGTTATCGGCCGCGACCTTGTAGTTGAGCATGGTCGGGCACAGGGAGCGGGCGTGCCCCAGCAGGTCTTCGCGAACGATGTTCACCACGACGCCGCTCGGGCCGATGTTTTTCTGGGCGCCAGCGTAGATCATGCCGAAACGCGAAACATCGATTGGACGCGAGAGGATGTCCGAAGACATGTCGGCGACCAGCGGAACGTCACCGGTTTCCGGAACCCATTGGAATTCCAGACCGCCAATAGTTTCGTTCGGCGCGTAGTGAACGTAGGCCGCGTCTTTGGATAGCTTCCACTCGTTCTGGCCGGGAATAGCAAAATAGTCATAAGGCTTGGCGGACGCGGCAACGTTGACGTGGCCGTAGCGCGAAGCTTCTTCAATGGCTTTCTGCGACCAGATACCGGTGTCGATATAGTCGGCAGTGCCATTTTCCGGCAACAGGTTCAGAGGAATCTGAGCAAATTGCTGGCTGGCTCCACCTTGCAGGAACAGCACTTTATAGTTCGACGGGATATTCAGCAGATCACGCAGATCCTGCTCGGCCTTGGTGGCAATGGACACGAACTCATCACTGCGATGGCTCATTTCCATGACCGACAGGCCCTTGCCGTGCCAATCGAGGAGTTCACCCTGGGCGCGCTTCAGGACAGCTTCGGGAAGCGCCGCAGGACCGGCACAGAAGTTATAGGCTCTCTTGCTCACATCCAATCTCGCTCTGATCTGGTGGTATCACGCAATAAATCTGAAACTTTGAAAATCTGAAACCCTGTAGGAGCTGTCGAGTGAAACGAGGCTGCGATCTTTTGATTTTGATTTTTCAAAGCAAGATCAAAAGATCGCAGCCTCGTTTCACTCGACAGCTCCTACGGTCCTACATTCCTTATTCAAACGGGGGAAACAAGAAGGGGCGAATTTTCATCCGCCCCCTGTTTACCCGCTTATTCCTGTGGTTCTTCGTCAGCGGCAGCGTCGAGTTGCTGGTCTTCGGCAGCGTCGTCGATCACGACGTCACCAACAAATCCTTCAGCCTCTTCACCTTCCAGCTCTTCACCCTCGACTTCCGACGGCTCCTGAACCCGCTCCAGACCGACCAGCGTTTCATCATTGGCCAGTTTGATCAGGGTCACGCCCTGAGTGTTACGACCCAGGCTGGAGACTTCGTCGACACGAGTACGCACCAAGGTGCCCTGGTCGGAAATCAGCATGATTTCCTCACCGTCGAGCACCTGGACTGCGCCGACCAGACGGCCGTTACGCTCGTTGCTGACCATGGCGATAACGCCCTGACCACCACGTTTGTACTCAGGAAACTCGGTGATCGCCGTACGCTTGCCGAAACCACGCGCCGAAGCGGTAAGGATCTCGCTGCCTTCTTCCGGGATCAGCATGGAAATCAGCTTCTGGCCTTCCGGCAGACGCATGCCGCGTACACCACGAGCGGTACGGCCCATGGCGCGAACGTCGGTCTCCTTGAAGCGGGTTACTTTGCCGCCGTCGGAGAACAGCATGACTTCGCGCTCGCCGTCGGTAATGGCGGCGGAGATCAGTACGTCACCTTCATCCAACTCCAGCGCAATCAGGCCGACGCTGCGTTGACGGCTGAAGGATTCCAGCGGGGTTTTCTTCACGGTGCCTTTGGCGGTGGCCATGAAGATGAAGTGACCTTCGGTGTACTCTTCGACCGGCAGCATGGTGGTGATGTATTCATCACTGTCCAGCGGCAACAGGTTGACCAGTGGACGACCACGGGCTGCGCGGGATGCTTCCGGGATTTCGTAGGTTTTCAGCCAGTACACTTTGCCCTTGCTGGAGAACAGCAGCAGCGTGGTGTGACTGTTGGCAACCAGCAGGTGAGCGATGTAGTCCTCATCCTTGACGCCGGTCGCCGATTTGCCTTTACCGCCACGACGCTGGGCCTGGTACGCAGCCAATGGCTGGGTCTTGGCATAGCCGCCATGGGAAATGGTCACGACGCGCTCCTCTTCCGGGATCATGTCACCCAGGGTCAGATCGAGACGGGCATCGAGGATTTCGGTGCGACGCACATCGCCGTATTCGGCACGGATAACTTCCAGCTCTTCGCGGATCACTTCCATCAGGCGCGTGGCGCTGCTGAGGATGCGGATCAGCTCGCCGATCTGGTTGAGGATCTCTTGGTACTCGGCCAGCAGCTTCTCGTGCTCCAGACCAGTCAGACGGTGCAGGCGCAGTTCCAGAATGGCTTGCGCCTGTTCTGGCGACAGGAAGTACTTGCCTTCGCGCAGACCGTATTGCGGGTCCAGGGTTTCTGGACGGCATGAGTCGGCACCGGCACGTTCAACCATCGCCACTACAGCGCTGGATTCCCACGCCGTCTTGATCAGCGCTTCCTTGGCTTCCGACGGCGTTGGCGAGGCCTTGATCAGGGCGATGACCGGGTCGATGTTCGACAGGGCAACCGCTTGACCTTCAAGGATGTGACCACGTTCGCGCGCCTTGCGCAGCTCGAACACGGTACGGCGGGTAACGACTTCGCGACGGTGACGAACGAAGGCTTCCAGCAGATCCTTGAGGTTCAGAATCCGCGGACGGCCGTCGATCAGCGCGACGATGTTGATACCGAACACTGCCTGCAGCTGGGTCTGGGCGTAGAGGTTGTTGAGAATGACCTCAGGCACTTCGCCGCGACGCAACTCGATCACAACGCGCATACCGTCCTTGTCGGACTCGTCACGCAGCTCGGTGATACCTTCGAGTTTCTTCTCTTTTACCAGCTCAGCGATCTTCTCGATCAGACGGGCTTTGTTCAGCTGGTAAGGGAGTTCGGTGATGACGATCTGCTGGCGACCACCGACCTTGTCGATGTCTTCGATCATCGAGCGGGCGCGCATGTAAATGCGGCCGCGACCGGTGCGATAGGCTTCGATGATGCCCGCGCGACCGTTGATGATCGCGGCGGTCGGGAAGTCCGGACCAGGAATGTATTGCATCAGCTCGTCGACAGTCAGCTCGGGATTGTCGATAAGCGCCAGGCAACCGTCGATGACTTCACCGAGGTTGTGCGGCGGAATGTTGGTCGCCATGCCCACGGCGATGCCGCTAGAGCCGTTGACCAACAGATTGGGAATACGGGTCGGCATGACCGCCGGGATCATTTCAGTGCCGTCGTAGTTCGGCACCCAGTCCACGGTTTCTTTATGCAGGTCGGCCAGCAGCTCGTGCGCCAGCTTGGTCATGCGCACTTCGGTGTATCGCATGGCAGCGGCGTTGTCGCCGTCCACCGAACCGAAGTTGCCCTGACCGTCTACCAGCAGGTAGCGCAGCGAGAACGGCTGCGCCATCCGAACGATGGTGTCGTACACCGCGGTATCACCGTGCGGGTGATACTTACCGATCACGTCACCGACAACACGGGCAGATTTCTTGTACGGCTTGTTGAAGTCGTTGCCCAGCTCGCTCATCGCGAACAGCACACGCCGGTGCACGGGCTTCAAGCCATCGCGCGCATCCGGCAGTGCCCGCCCGACAATTACGCTCATCGCGTAGTCGAGGTAGGACTGCTTCAGCTCGTCTTCGATATTGACCGGGAGGATTTCTTTGGCCAGTTCGCCCATGAGAAGCCTGATTCCTTTTTCTGGTGAAACCTCGTCACATCCATATGGGACGAACGAAGCTCGCCGCTGCAGGCTGATTGCCATGCACCGACTTACGACAAATCAACGAGTTATGCCATGGATCTGCGCAGTAAAGGTAGCCCCATCGGGCAACCTTGGAAACCGCCGGATGTTATCACAAGAGCCGCCACGCACCTATCCCCCAGATGCGCATGGAGCATAGTTAGTTGACCGGTGACAGGCTTGAGGGGGACGAGAGAGGCTTAGAGCCTGGATCAACTGGCAATGACTTGCGTTTTATTGAGTATTCAACACCGACTCTCGCTTGTGAACACCGAATGTATGAGCTGCCGCAGGCTGCGATCTTTTGATTTGACTCTTGAGTGCCTGCGAGATTGCTGCAGATCAAGATCAAAAGGTCGCAGCCTTCGGCAGCGCCTACTTTGGTCGTGCAGGCTCAGTGAAGACGCTTGCGGCACATCAACTGCGCCATTTTTGCGGTGTCCGGACGCTCAACGATGCCTTTTTCGGTGACGATCGCATCGATCAGGTCGGCCGGCGTGACATCGAACACCGGGTTGAACGCGTCGACATCCGCCCCGACCCGCTTGCCGCCGACTTCCAGCAACTCGCGACCATCACGCTCTTCGATCGGAATGTCGTCACCGCTGGCCAGGTGCATGTCGATGGTTGAACTCGGCGCCACCACCATGAAGCGCACGCCATGGTGCATGGCATTGACCGCCAGTTGATAGGTGCCGATCTTGTTGGCCACATCGCCATTGGCAGTGATCCGGTCCGCACCGACGATCACCCAGGTAATACCTTTGGTTTTCATGATGTGCGCCGCGGCAGAGTCGGCATTGAGCGTCACCGGGATGCCTTCGTTGGCCAGCTCCCAGGCGGTCAACCGCGAACCTTGCAACCATGGACGTGTTTCGTCGGCGTAGACGCGCTCGACCATACCTTCAATAAAGGCCCCGCGAATCACCCCCAGTGCGGTGCCGAAGCCGCCCGTGGCCAACGCGCCGGTGTTGCAATGAGTGAGGATCGTCTGGGCGTTGCCCTGATGTTTGCGGATCAGGTCGACACCTAATTGCGCCATGGTCAGATTGGCTTCGCGATCACTTTCGTGAATGGCAATTGCCTCAGCCTCCAGCGCCACCAAGGGGTCGACGTTCTCTTTCAAGCGATCAAGCCGATCGTGCATACGGCCCAGCGCCCAGAACAGATTGACCGCAGTAGGACGAGAATCGGCCAGTAGCGCGAAATCTTCTTCCAGCGCCGCATACCAGTCGCCCCCCTCGGCAATCCGGGCGCGGGCCGCCAATACGATGCCATAGGCGGCACTGATACCGATTGCCGGTGCGCCGCGCACGACCATCGAACGAATGGCCTCGGCCACGCCAGCAGCGCTGGTGTAGGCGATCCAGGTTTCCTCGAAAGGCAAAATACGCTGATCCAGCAGATACAGGGCGCCATCACGCCAATCGATGGCCTTCACCTTCTCCGCAGCCAACAGTCGATCGCGCATCCCACACCCCGCACTCATGAACAAAGCCGCCGATTATAGCGATCCCCCCGCGAAGACGCTCGGGTATACTTCGCCATCCTTTACAAAAGCACTGGAACCCACCCTCGATGCCGAACACTGCCGCTGCGCTCGACCTGTTATTGCTGCCGACCTGGCTGGTACCCGTCGAACCCGCTGGTGTTGTCCTCAAAGAACATGGCCTGGGCATCCGCGATGGGCGCATCGTCTTCATCGGCCCTCGTTCCGCCGCCCTGAAGCTTAACGCAAACGAAGTGCGCGAACTGCCGGACATCCTGCTGAGTCCCGGCCTGATCAATGCCCACGGTCACGCAGCAATGACCTTGTTCCGCGGCCTGGCCGACGATCTGCCCCTGATGACCTGGCTGGAAAACCACATCTGGCCAGCCGAAGCCAAATGGGTCGACGAAGCGTTTGTGCGTGACGGCACCGACCTGGCCATTGCCGAGCAGCTCAAAGGTGGCATCACCTGCTTCTCTGACATGTATTTCTTCCCGAAGGTTGCCAGCGAGCGCGTGCACAACAGCGGCATTCGCGCTCAGATCGCGATTCCGATCCTCGATTTCCCCATCCCCGGTGCCAGCACTGCAGACGAAGCCATTCGTCAGGGCGTCGAATTGTTTGGCGATCTCAAGCACCATGAACGCATCAAAATCACCTTCGGCCCCCACGCACCCTACACCGTGGGCGACGAAAACCTGGAAAAAATCCGGGTGATCGCGGAAGAGCTCGATGCGTCGATCCACATGCACGTGCACGAAACCGCTTTTGAAGTGCAGCAATCGGTCGAGCAACGCGGTGAACGCCCGTTGGCCCGACTTGCTCGCCTGGGTCTTCTGGGGCCGCGCTTCCAGGCGGTCCACATGACCCAGATCAGCGAAGAAGACCTGGCACTGCTGGTAGAAAGCAATACCAACGTGATTCATTGCCCTGAGTCCAACCTGAAGCTGGCGAGCGGATTCTGCCCGGTCGAACGCTTGTGGCAGGCCGGGGTGAATGTCGCGGTGGGGACCGATGGCGCCGCCAGCAACAACGACCTGGATCTGCTCGGCGAAACCCGCACCGCCGCCTTGCTGGCCAAAGCCGTCGCTGGTTCGGCCACAGCGTTGGACGCCCATCGTGCCCTGCGCATGGCCACCCTCAACGGCGCCCGGGCGCTGGGCATTGAGGCCGAAGTCGGCTCGCTGGAAGTCGGCAAAGCCGCCGACATTGTGGCGTTCGACCTTTCAGGCCTGGCACAACAGCCAGTCTACGACCCGGTTTCGCAGCTTATATATGCCACCGGCCGGGACTGCGTGAAACACCTTTGGGTCGCCGGCAAACAACTGCTCGACGACCGTCGCCTGACTCGCCTGGATGAAGAGCAACTGGTCACCACAGCCAAAACCTGGGGCCAACGCATCAGCGGCCGCACCGAATAGTAAGCACCCCGGACTCAACGCCGGGGCATCAGGATTTTTCAAGTTTCAGAGGACCTAAACATGAGCAACGTCGACTACGCCGAAATCGCCAAATTCGAAGCCCTGGCGCATCGTTGGTGGGACCGCGAAAGCGAATTCAAGCCGCTGCACGATATCAACCCGTTGCGGGTCAACTGGATTGACGAACGCGTTAATCTGGCCGGCAAAAAAGTCCTCGACGTCGGTTGCGGCGGCGGCATCCTCAGCGAAGCCATGGCCCAACGCGGCGCTACCGTAACCGGCATCGACATGGGCGAAGCACCCCTGGCGGTCGCGCAACTGCATCAGCTGGAGTCCGGCGTAAGCGTCGAATACCGGCAGATCACCGCCGAAGCCCTGGCCGAAGAAATGCCAGAACAGTTCGACGTAGTCACCTGCCTGGAAATGCTTGAACACGTGCCAGACCCGTCGTCGGTGATCCGCGCCTGCTTCCGCATGGTCAAGCCGGGCGGTCAGGTGTTTTTCTCCACCATCAACCGCAATCCGAAGGCGTATCTGTTCGCCATCGTCGGCGCCGAATACATCATGAAGCTGTTGCCGCGCGGCACCCACGACTTCAAGAAATTCATCCGCCCTTCCGAGCTCGGCGCCTGGAGCCGCATGGCCGGCTTGACCGTCAAGGACATCATCGGCCTGACGTACAACCCGCTGACCAAGCACTACAAACTGGCGGCCGACGTGGACGTCAACTACATGATCCAGACCCTGCGCGAGGAGTAAGCCGATGCGTATCAGAGCAGTTCTTTTCGACATGGACGGCACCCTGCTCGACACCGCGCCGGACTTCATCGCGATCTGTCAGGCGATGCGGGCCGATCGCGGCTTGCCGCCGATGAACGACAAACACATTCGCGATGAAATCTCCGGTGGTGCCAAGGCGATGGTTGCCGTGACCTTCTCCATGGACCCGGAATCGCCGGGTTTTGAAGAGCTGCGCCTGGAGTTTCTCGAGCGCTACCTCGTCGGCTGTGCCGTTCACAGCAAGCTGTTCGACGGCATGGGTGAACTGCTCGAAGACATCGAGAAAGCCAACCTGATCTGGGGTGTCGTGACCAACAAGCCGCTGCGTTTCGCCGAACCGATCATGCAGCAACTCGGACTGGCCGAGCGTTCGGCCTTGCTGATCTGCCCGGACCACGTGAAGAACAGCAAGCCGGACCCGGAGCCGTTGATCCTGGCGTGCAAGATGCTCGACCTCGACCCGGCCAGCGTATTGTTTGTCGGTGATGACTTGCGCGATATCGAATCGGGTCGAGATGCCGGCACCAAGACGGCGGCGGTGACCTTCGGCTATATCCATCCCGACGACAACCCACGGCATTGGGGTGCGGACGTGGTAGTTGATCATCCGCTGGAGTTGCGCAAGGTCTTAGATAGCGCCCTGTGCAGCTGCTGATAGACGTCAAAAGATCGCAGCCTGCGGCAGCTCCTACAGGGAAATGCGATCAATGTAGGAGCTGCCGAAGGCTGCGATCTTTTAAAGCTTGTTAATGGATTGAGGTTTTTATGTTTGATTATTCCGCACGCCCTGAATTGCTCAAGGACCGGGTCATTCTGGTCACCGGCGCTGGCCGTGGCATTGGCGCTGCCGCCGCGAAAACCTACGCCGCTCACGGCGCGACCGTACTGTTGCTGGGCAAGACCGAGGCCAATCTGACGCAGGTCTACGACGAAATCGAAGCTGCCGGTCATCCGCAACCCGCCGTCATCCCGTTCAACCTGGAAACCGCCCTGCCCCATCAATACGATGAGCTGGCCGCGATGATCGAAACCGAATTCGGCCACCTCGACGGCTTGCTGCACAACGCCTCGATCATTGGTCCGCGTACGCCGATCGAACAGCTCTCCGGCGAGAACTTCATGCGGGTCATGCACGTCAACGTCAACGCCATGTTCATGCTCACCAGCACTCTGCTGCCACTGCTCAAGCTGTCTCAGGATGCTTCGGTGGTGTTCACCTCCAGCAGCGTCGGCCGCAAGGGGCGTGCTTACTGGGGTGCATACGGCGTTTCGAAATTTGCCACCGAAGGCTTGATGCAAACCCTCGCCGACGAAGTCGAAACCGTCGCCCCCGTGCGCTCCAACAGCATCAACCCGGGTGCCACTCGCACCAGCATGCGTGCACAGGCCTATCCAGGGGAAAACCCGTTGAACAACCCGACGCCCGAGGAGATCATGCCGGTCTACCTTTACCTGATGGGCCCGGACAGCACGGGCATTAATGGCCAGGCATTCAACGCCCAGTAATACCGTGCGTCGCTTTTGTGCCGCGTCGACTTCCCGTCGCGGCACTCAGGTATCCCCTCGTTTTCAGTCAAACAAATGCCACAAAATCCCCCCTCTGCTTTTCGTCTCCTAACAAAGCATTGATTCATAACGATTTTTTATAAAATCGAACTGACTGGCACGACTTTCGCTCTATATTTGCTCAGACATTCAGCGTGAAAGCAGATGGGGCGGGTCTCGCGTCGGCGGTTCCTAAACTTCGCCAAAGCAGATTAGACTTGTGCGATATGTCCTACGGGACTGACGGACCAGTATGACGCGCAGCCCAAAGCCGCTCTCACCCAGCTTGTAAGACAGCCTTACTGCTCAGGGGCGCATGCCATATGAAATCACCTTCCCAGACCAACGCAATTGACTTCGATAGTGCCAAATTGCAACGCCTGGGCTTTGGTCAGCAGCAACCGACTCTGGAACGGCCTCTGAGTCTTGCGCAATTGCGCCAGCAACTGAGCATGCAGCTGCAAACCAGTCTTGAGCCACAACGCATTCTCGGGTTGTTCTTCCGTGAAATTCAACGACTTGTTCCACTCGACGCCTTGAGCTATCAGCACAAGAGCAGCGATTTGCGCCTGGAATTCGGCCAGCGCGGCCACCACTCGATCAGCTACAACCTCAGCCACGAAGGCGAGCACCTCGGTGAGCTGGTGTTTCGTCGCAATCAGCGTTTCTCCGAGCAGGAACAGGGCAACCTCGAATCCCTGCTGGCCTCTCTGCTGTACCCGATGCGTAACACCTTGCTTTACCGCACCGCCACCCAAAGTGCATTGCGTGATCCGCTGACGGACACCGGTAACCGCATCGCCATGGACCAGACGTTACAGCGCGAAATCGAGCTGTCACGGCGCCACCTGCAACCGTTGTCATTGTTGATGCTGGACATCGATCACTTCAAGCAGATCAACGACACCCACGGTCATAGCGCTGGCGATGATGTGTTGAAGGCCGTTGCCGCCTCGATCAAGGGACAGTTGCGCAACGTGGACATGGTGTTTCGCTATGGAGGCGAAGAATTCCTGATCCTGCTGTCCAACACCACCCGGGAAGCAGCGGCTTTGGTCGGTGAGCGACTGCGGGTTGCGGCGCAGGCCGAGGATTTTCTGGCCGATGGCCGTGTGATTGGGCTGACAGTCAGCCTCGGCTGCTCGACCTTGTTGCCCGGCGAATCTGTCGAGAGCCTGTTGCGAAGAGCTGATAACGCGTTGTATGTGGCCAAGCGCGAGGGGCGAAACCGGTTGACGATGGCGGGCTGAGCTTTCAATCACAATACAAAACAATGTGGGAGCGAGCCTGCTCGCGATTGCTATCTGTCATTCACCCTATTCGGCGAATGTTAAACAGCTATCGCGAGCAGGCTCGCTCCCACATTTGGTTTGTGTTGCCGTTGGATCAGCTCTCGGCCAGTACCGCCACTCGTTCACGGGCTACCGGTGCCTTTTCCGCGTGCTCCAGTTGCATGCAGCGTTCCAGGAAAAGGAACATGTAGTCATAGCTCTTGCACACCGCCGAACGCAATTCTTCCTGCAGCGATTTGCTCGGGTTCAGGCCCGCCAGGGTGCAGATGATTTCCAGCGCTTCCCACGGATGGGCATCGTCATACTGGGCATGCATCTTCAGCCACTTCATCGCTCGCTTGCGGTCTTCCTCGGGGAATGCCGCCGCGTAGACACCATTGGAACAGACCAGCGCCGACCACTCCCCGGTCGCGCCTTCAATGGCGTAGTTGGTGGCGGCGATGGCCACGATCAGCGAGTCCGCCGAACTGGTGTGCCAGCACCAATGGCTCAGGGCGTGAAGTTCAGGCGCAACCTGTTGCGCCTGCAGATCTTCCAGGCTGACACCGTGAGCACGGCTCCAGTTAACCCAGTAATCGGCGTGGTTCAATTCGACGCGGATATTGCGCATCAGCCAGCGACGCGCCATGTCTTCGCCGGGATGACGGGCAAAACGGGTTTTAGTGAGGTTTTGTGCCATGTATAACGCGAACTGTTCGACCACCGGCCAGCCACCAATCAGGTACTGACGCATGGTCTTTGCACTGAGCTTGTTGTCACGCATGCGCTGATACAGTTCGTGTTCGACAACCCGGCGCTTGCTCTCGCTGCAGTCCTGGATCAGGCGCTGGGCCCAGGCCGGATAACTTGCAGCTTCCATGAGTGGTCCGGTTCGGCTGAATGTGTCGATCACTGTCGGGCTCCTTTTGATTGTGATTGTTAGGATCAGCAAGAGATTTCAACGGAACGTGCCAGGTGCCTTGAATAACAAAGGTTGAGGCCTGGCAGGACGACTTTGCAAGCTATCGCAGGTAAACAGTTGCGGGCGTTCTATGACATACCCTTGAGCGTAATCCACCCCTATTTCCAGCAATGCCTGTTCGATTTGAGGCGTCTCGACAAACTCGGCAATCGTACGCTTACCCATGACATGCCCGATGTGATTGATCACCTCGACCATGGCGCGGTTAATCGGGTCGTCCAGCATATCCTTTACAAAACTCCCGTCGATCTTCAGGAAGTCTACAGGCAAATGTTTCAGGTAAGCGAATGAGGACATACCGGCGCAAAAATCGTCCAGCGAAAAATGACAACCTAAGCCTTTGAGTTCATTAATGAATCTGATCGCACTGCCAAGATTGGAAATAGCGCTGGTTTCAGTAATTTCAAAACAAATCATTTCAGCCGGAATTGAATATGTAACGAACTGCTCACGCAGGAAGTCCAGGAACGCCTCATCGCCGATGGTAGTACCCGACAGATTGATCGCACACATCGCCAGCGGCCCCTGGCGCTTTTCGGCTCGGCACTGGGCAATGATCTTGAATACATTCTGCACCACCCAACGGTCAAGCGAGGTCATCAGGCCATAGCGTTCGGCTGCCGGAATAAAGCTGTCGGGCAGGATCATGCGACCGGCTTCGTCATGCAGGCGCAACAGGATTTCGATATGCCCACTGCCCTGTTCGGTATGGCCAAGCGGGGCGATTTCCTGGGCATACAGGCAAAAACGATCTTCTTCCAGCGCCATGTGCAGGCGTTGTACCCAGGCCATTTCGCCAAAGCGCAGTGACAGTTCCGAATCGTCCGGGTGATAGACCTGGACCCGGTTGCGGCCTTTTTCCTTGGCCATGTAGCAAGCCATGTCGGCAGCGCGCAGCGAGGCTTCAAGGGTGGTGGGATTCTGCGCGACATGCACCAGGCCAATACTGACGGTGGTCACGAATGGCCGGCCCTTCCAGACGAAGTGCAGGTTTTGCACGGTCTGACGCAGGCTCTCGGCAATTTTTTCCGCCGCGTCCGGCCCACAATTTTCCAGCAGGATGCCGAACTCGTCGCCACCCAACCGGGCCAGGGTATCGCCCTCTCGCAGCCCGGATTGCAGCAGCGCGCAGATATGCCGTAGCAACTCATCACCTGCCGCATGGCCGCAGGTGTCGTTGACCAGTTTGAATTGATCGAGATCGAGAAACATCAGGGCATGACGCCCCGTCTGCCGCCCCAGAGTGTGCAGCGCCTGCTCCAGACGGAATTCGAACTCGCGACGGTTGGCCAGCCCGGTCAGAGCGTCATGGGTGGCCTGCCAGGACAGATTCGCAATGTATTGCCGTTCCTGGGTCATGTCATGCAGCACGAGTACGGTGCCGCTGACCTTGCCGGCATTGCTGATCGGCGCCCCCACCAGCGTCACCGAAACGGTGCTGCCGTCCAGGCGCTGGATCAACTTGGAATGTTCGCTGCCACCGCTGAGCTGACCGCTCAAAATGCGTTCGATCAAAGTAAAACCATCGCTCTGGGCATTCTCATCCAGCAGATTGAACAGCGCTGCCAACGGCAATCCCGTCGCCTGCTCGGCCTTCCAGTGGGTCAACGCCTCGGCGGCCGGATTCATGTAGGCAATCGCGCCTTCGACATCCGTGGTAATCACGCCATCGCCAATCGATTGCAAGGTGATCTGCGCCCGGTCTTTCTCCAGTTGCAGCGCGTCGGCGAAGGCGTGGCGTTGTTTGAGCAGCTTATGCGTACGCATCAAGGCCAATGCAATCAAGCCCAGGGCGGTCGCGAGGTTGGTCAACAGCAGCAGCCGAAGAATGACCCGCGAACCTTCACCCAGGGCATCGCTGAAGGCTTTCGCCGCTGGCGTCACTTCATCGTTGATCGCGAAAATCTGCGCCTTCCAGCGTTTGATGTCGGCATCCGAGGCCGGGGTGGCCGTGATGTGTTGATGCATGTCCTGCGCGACGTCATCGAGCTTGACCAGATACGCGTCACCTACCGTCCACAGATCGATGGCTTTTTCGAGATAACTGAAGTGCCGGAAATTCAAGTACAGCCAGATCAGGCTGGAAACGTCATCCGGGTGGTTGCCACCCTTAAGGATCGCCGCGCGCGCGGCCTCTATATTCGGTGGTTGGTGATCCAGTGCCACACGCAACTCGTGACCGCCCTGGGGCACGGCAATCGCGCTCTGGTATTTGAGAAAAATCGACTCGTCACGACTGTCTGCGTAAAGATTGAGGTAGTAGATGGCGTCTTTCTGGCCCTTGGACCACAGGCTTTCACCGGCGACATAGCCGCGGACCGCCGACAGCACGTAAAGGCTAACGCCGCCCAACAAGGCTTGAAACAACACGACGGCGATAAATGGCCAGACGATGCCCAACAACCGTGGCGTTCCGAGTGTCCGCGTTTGATTCATGAGGTCCCTTGCATTAGCACTACTTGATCGTCTTCCGGACGAAATGGCTGTAGCTAGACTAGGGTGCGTTCGTACTCCCGGCAAGTACGAACCTCCTGTCTCACGTGAACCAACCCTTTCAAATAGACGCACGCCACACTCAATGATCACGCTCGGAGGAAAGATATTTTCTTCGCAGTAATTATGTACCGCACGGCTTTTCCCATGGCTCGTTGTAATCGATGACGTGTAACAGCACGAAAACCATTCGAAACAACGAATCATGAGAAGGCACACCATGCAATCAACACTTTTGAGCCCTGTTGAAGCCAGCAACCACGACTCGTCCCCGTCCGCGACTCAGGTGTATCAAAGCCAATTGGGGGACTACGAACTGTTGCTGTCCTTCATGCGTGCCGAAACCGGATCGATTTCCCAATTCAGGCAAACCGTACTCAGGCCTCGTACTTTCTCCCCGTTGGACCAGGAGAACGAAGTGGGTCATGAGGCCTTGCAGCAGTTACTGAAAAATACCGACTATCTGGAGTTGTGCAAAACATACAAGGTCTCCCCGCATTTTCTGATTGTCACCCTCAAGGACGGAACCTACGTCTATGAGACCTCAAATCGTGGCAGTGAAGAAAAGATCGTCTTGCCGATGTGCGAGTGTGCACATTTGCAAGCACTCACCGACCGGATTGAAAAATCCGCTGCGTTAATGGGTGGGCAAATTCGCTATGACCGGCTCGTCAGTCTGCCCGGCATTGCCGCGTTCTACGGTCTTACGCCTTGGGACCCGGCAGACACTGCCGCCAACAAGGCTGCCATCGCTACTGTCGAAGACAAGATCGCCAGCTATCGTTTGAGCCTGGAGGACGACTTCAACGTTCTCGACCTGAAGCGCCATCCCACCCAAAAAGATCACGAGGTATTTCAAGCCGTCCAGTCTGCCTCCTCCACCTCTTCCCAAGTCGACAAACAGGCATTGCAGGCCCAAATAATTGCCAGGGAGGCAGTCGACACAATCAGTACATTTTTGCCGCAGGGAAGTGCCTCCCCACTGACCTATTTCGCCCAAGATATTCTCCCCTCAGCCACCTATGCACAGGTACGGGCAACACCAGCGGTTTATTTGCAGAAAATCCTTCAGAGCCCCCAAGCCGAGGAGCTCGCAACGACCTTACTGTCGGTCATGGATTGGTATGGAGGGAAAACAGGCGAAGAGACATCACCTCAGATCCGCACCAAAGTAGTCGCCAATGCATTGCAGATCTGGCTGAAATCGCCGACGACCGAGCACCCCGAAGGAATCGCCGGTTTTGACTGGCAGTCTCATTCACACTGGGGCAAGAGTTATCAGGCGATCTGGAAGGAATTCGAAACCCACCTGCTCACATCAAAACGGGCAGCGTCGGAGAAAGAGGCGATTGTTATTGCAAGGTTGTTTCTGGGCCAGTTTCCCATCGAGTTTCGTGTCAGCAATATCCCGACTGATCTTCCGTATAGAAGCTCTCTGGTCTGGGTGAATTTTCTGAATGGTGTGAATCTGATCAATGCCGGCGATCCAGGAGCATTGAGCAGAATGACTTTCCAGCAGTTGGTAGATCTGCCCCTGCAACGGTCTCTCGGAGCCACTTCCGATGGGCTCAATGAGATCAGCCTGGCACGGTTGCTTCCGGCTTTGGACTGGGCCCAAACCCAAGGCATCATTACCCGAAAACGCCATGAAACCTACGTACAGGACGAAATTGAGCTGGCGCTAACCGAACTGGACAATCACTCGACAGCCCTCACTGAAGCAATCACTCGACTCAATGAAGAGCCGCCCAAGCGACTATCCATGGCGAAATCTGCGGTGGAAAAACTCTTTGGCAAAGATTTTTTTTCGGATGGGAGAAAACTAACGAGGAAGCGAATCGAAACCATCCGCTGGAATAGCGTGCCAACGCTCAAAGGCAAGGAGTATGACTACTACTCGGCTGTCGACGTCCTGGCATCCGGCAAATTCGATGATCTAGAACCATGGAATACAACGACACTCGACGGTGAACCGAGTCAACGTTGGGTCCGCATAGACAAGAATCGATCAATATCATCCTCTCGATGGTGGGACCTTATGGTGGGCCCTCCTACCGGCACCCTACCCGATATCCCGGCACAGTTTGATCGGCAATTCAAACTCCATTTGCAATCGCTGACCACCTCCTATCAAACACTGATCCAAAGCTTGCTAGCATCGCTTGCGTTTTCCGACCGTCAGTCGCTTGAGTGGGGCGAACTGCGCATCTATAGCCTGAGGAAAGAAACCCAAGGGATAGAAGCGCAAAACGAAACGGCTGAAATCATCTTGCCTCTGCGGGCGCGCAACGGCCTGATTGTGCAATCAACCTTCAATAACCTGACAACGACTTACGAACTGCTCCCGCGGGCAGGTGTGATACGCCGTATCGCCAATCCAGACGCTGAGCAGTTCGGGGGGGATCTGAAGTCCGAACAATGGCGCTTGGCTAAATCGACCGTTGCCGTTTCGGTACGACGTCATAAGAGCATACCGTTTGATTGGGACGCCCATGCGAATGCAAACGTGCCGAAACAGGATGCGAGTTGCCAGGCGATCATCGAACAGCTAGGTGAAAAATTTATCGCGGTGCCGCTCGAAGGTCGCTCGGAAAATGTTCCGCTGTCGATATCGTCGAGTCGTTGTGCAGCAATCAGCAAATTCATTGCCACCCAACTGCTATTTGTCGACCCTGAAAAACTTCGCTCCGCTGCCTACGGGCGAACGGAGTTCGAACGTGAACAAGCCTTGCATGATAAGGCACTGGAAATCGGCAAAATGTTCGTCCCATTCTGGAAAAGTGTCGAAGACGTGGCTTCCGGCGACAGAACACGCTTGATCAATGGTGCATTCGGCCTGTTTACCGACCTGCTTTCGTTTGCGCAACCGATCGGCAAATTTACCTCGGGGTCAATCAAGCTGCTCAGCAATGCAAGCCGCCTGACCTTGCGCGCCAGACTGCCCGTATTTGCATCACTCTCCAAAGAACTGCTGATTCTGACGGTTCAGGCTCTCAACCCGATTGATGGTGTCGTTACGCTGCTTCGGGCGTTGGGAGGCAGAGGATTGAGGCTGGGCAGAACTGCCATTTTCAGACTTCAGGAATTGACGGGCAAAGCCGGGCACTATGACTTTGTCCAAAGCCTGCCGCAGATGAACGATGGCGGTCGATGGAGACCATGGGTGAGCGGTGACCAACTGGCGACGATCAGAGGGATCGACGACGTGCCCGTGCGCAACATTGCTTCTACAGGCAAAGCCAATTACCGCCTGATCGATCCGTTATCGTCCAAACCTTATGGCCCGTCACTCACAACCCATTCAGGCGGACTGTCGTTGGGACGTTCGCGCTATCACACGCTGGAAAACAGCAATCGACAGGTCATTGTCGAACTCGCTGATAACAGCCGCGTTCGGGAAGTGCTTGAAGTCGATGGCAGAACAACTCTGTTCATCGACGACCAGCCTTACCGACTAAAGAACGGCACGCTGCGCCGCGCTGAACTGACTGATGACACCTATAAGGCTATTCCCTGTCGAGTACCGCGTACGCCCGGCAAACAGCTGTGCAAAACAAGCTATGTCGTTCGCGACCCGGCCCCCACTCCCGACATCGGTAGTTTCGATACGACCAAAGGTTGGGCTCCCTGGTTTGGAGATGTTATTTACACACCGGCTACCGGCAGAGCTGCAATGCGGATCAGCGGGCTGCGCGCGCACTCGACGCTAGAAGCCACGATGGAGTTTCAAAAAGGAATCTATGGACGCGCCAAGGTCAGCATGCCCGTTGCGGGGCAACCGTTGGTCGATACCGTGAGCGCAGGCGTCATCCTCGTGGAGGCAGCGGACGGGAGCAAACACTATGTGTTCATGCGTTTGAATGCCGGCGACTTTTACGTGGCCGAGCGTGTAAAGGGACAAAGCGTGTACGACAGACTGACCTTCAAGAAAGCCGACACTCTCCATGCCGAAGTGAAAAAAGAGTTGCTGGTGGTCTACACCGGTTCACTTAATGCCAACAACATGGTCCGAATCCACGGTCAGGCGTCTGTCGAGCGAGCATTGAAAGCCATGAATGAGATTGCGATTCCAATCGGTGGACATGCCAATCCACCCGAAACGCTCAAATGGCTCAAGGTCGATACCAGCCCGGCGGAGGCCGTGTTGTTCGATCACTCCACGCGAATGATTGTCCGGGCTTCCACCGATGGCGCCGCAACCTGGTCGCTGTCCAAGGCTGCGCCCGACAACGTGCGCGAAACCACCGCAGAAATCTTCAACAACCTGTTCGCGAAAAAAGTCATCACCGTCGAATCATCGACGCAATCCGGACCCAAGGCGTTGAGAATCGACGACACGATGATGCAATTGCAACGCCTGATAGGCACGGCAAAACGTCAGCGCGTACACGGCCCCAGGAACATTGCGTTTGCTGAAATCAAAACAAAATCCGGCGTACATGAAGTGTATGTCAGCGTGTCCGGCAGTAAGGGTGACACTGATTACCTGCCGTTGTTTGCCAAACACAAAAGTACCAGAGAGGTAAAAGTCGGCACCGCTACCTACATCAATATCGATCAGGGTGTTCGCTTCCCGCAGACGGCACTCCACGTGACACCTCAAGGCAAGTTGCAGGCAATCCCTCATACCATCGACAACATTGAAACCTACTCGCCTGCGCTCACCTCTCGACCCACATCGCTGGATACCGAGAGCAAGCTCGTCAGCGTAATACGAGCCAAATATCCTGACTCGAAAGATCTTGAGTCCATCACGATCGCCACCACCATGGCACCCTGTGACTCATGTTCGGTGGTCATGAAGCAGTTCAGCTATGACGGCAGCCCAAATGCACTGGACGTCGCCTGGAAGTAAATGTCCTGGAAGTAAGTGCGTGTACTCAGTGCTGCTGCAAATGCCCATAAAGCTTTGCATACAAACCGCCATCAGCAATCAGTTGCTGGTGGTCGCCATCTTCGGCAATTTGCCCGCCGTCGAACACCAATACACGATCAGCCTGTTTAACGGCGGAAAGACGATGGGCAATGATCAGCGTGGTTCGATGACTGAGGAAACGCGCGAGTGCCTGATGCAGGTTGTATTCAGTGGCAGCATCTAGCGCGGAAGTGGCTTCATCGAGAATCACCACTTTCGGTTCAGCCAGCACCATCCGCGCAATCGCCAGGCGTTGCCGCTGACCGCCGGACAAGCGCACGCCAGAACGCCCGACGACGCTATCCAGACCGTTGGGCAACTCGCGAATCGTGGCGTGCAACTGGGCGATTTCCAGCGCCTGCCAACAAGCCTCGTCGCTGCGTTCGCGGCCCATGGTCAGGTTGGCCCGAACCGTATCGTTGAACAATGCCGGATGCTGCAGGACCACGGCGACGTTTTCCCGCACCGTTTCCAGTCCGATTTCCTGTTGGGTCGAACCGCCGAAACGGATGGTCCCGGCCAGCGGTGTGTAAAGGCCAAGCAGCAACTGCACCAGCGTGCTTTTGCCGCCACCACTGGCGCCGACAATCGCGACTTTTTCACCGGGGGCAATGGAAAGATTCATCTGACTCAACACCAGCTCGTCGCCGTAGCCGAAACTCAAACCCTGAACTTCGATGCCTACGGTCTCGCGACCAATGAACGGATCGACACCCTTCGGGTACTCCGGCTCATCGGCGCGGGACAGCAGCTCATTGATTCGCGACAGCGCACCACCGGCGGCGTAATAGGCATATTGCAGATTCAGCAGCTGTTCAACCGGACCGATCATGAACCACAAGTAGCTGAACACGGCGAGCATCTGGCCGATGGACAGGTCGGAAAACAACACCGTAAGCATGGCCGCGGCACGAAAAATATCGATACCGAACTGGAACAGCAAACCACTGGCCCGGTTCGAGGCATCGGTTTTCCATTGCGAACTCACTGCGTAATCGCGTACTTCCCTGGCACGCAGCCCCAAACGCCCAAGGAAAAACCCCTGACGGTTACCGGCACGAACCTCCTGGATCGCATCGAGGGTTTCGGTCAACGCCTGGGTGAAGCGCGAGGTGCTGTCGTTCTCGAGTTTTTTCAGGTGCTTGACCCGCTTGCCCAACTGCACCGTGGCGTAGATCACCAGCGGGTTGAACAGCAGGATCAGCAACGCCAGTTTCCAGTGCATCCACATCAGAATGCCCGCGGTGCCCACCAGCGTCAGCATGGCCACGAGGAAACGGCTGAGGGTTTCGCCGACGAATTTGTCCAGCGTATCCAGGTCTGTGACCAGGTGCGTAGTCACCGTACCGCTGCCCAGGCTTTCATATTCCCCGAGCGAGATACGCTTGAGCCGCTCGATCAGGCGGATACGAATGCGGTACACGATGTCCTTGGCCAGCGCCGCGAACAACCGCGCCTGCACCACGTTGAACAGCAGGGCCGCGCAGCGCAGCGTCAGGGTCACCAGCAACATCAGGCCGATGTAACCGGCCGCTTTCTGCCAGACATCCGGCAGCGCATGGTTCATGACTTTGAGTGCAGCGTCACCGTGGCCCAGCAACACTTCGTCTACCAGCAACGGCAAGAGCAAGGGAATTGGCACACTGCACAGGGTCGCCAATACGGCCACGCCGTTGGCGATCCACAGGGATTTCTTGTGATGCAGGGCCAGGCGACGGATTTCCGCCCAGCTCAGCCGGTCGACACGCTTTGCGTTGGGGGCGTCGTCAGGCAGGTCATGCACAGGCCGCGCGCTCCAGCCAGCGGCCGAGTAGCGGAGACAGCACACTGAGCGGCTGATAGCCATTGGTCAGCAGTGCCAATTGACCATTGCGCTCAGCCAGCAGGGTCGGGAAACCGGCGATACCCAGGTCCTGGACCCAGGTAAAATCGGCAGAGGTGGCGGTGTGCGTATCGGCACGGTCAAACGCAGCGGCGAATTCGATACGCGGCAGACCGGCCTGCTCCGCCAATTCGACCAGAACGCTGGCGTGAGTAACGTCGCGGCCTTCGGCGTAAAACGCATGCTGAATGAGCCCGAGCAACTTCCACGCACAATCCGGCGCCAGGTTGCGCGCCGTCACCAGCGCCCGACAGGCAGGCTCGGTGTCGTAGACAAATCCCTCAGGCAATGCCCCTTCCCGTTTGAACGGCTGGCCGGTGGCCTCGGTGACCGCCTGCCAGTGCTCAAGAATGTAGCGCCGGGTGGTCGGTTCAAGGGCCGCGCCACTGCCGGTGCGCAAGCCGCCCACCACCAGATGCACGTCCACACCGGCTGCCTGCGCCTGCTCGACCAGCGCGTTAGCCACCGGAGCAAAGCCCCAGCACCAGGAACACATCGGGTCCATCACATAGAGCAGGCGGCATGCAGACATGATTCAAGCCTCGGAGGTGATTTGCTTGTAGTTGTAGCCGATCGGATGAGGCAAGTTGCGCGCCTTGGCCAGTTCGATCTGCTTTTGCCGATCAATGGCACTGCGACGGGTTTTCTCGCTCAGTTTGTCCCAGCAATGCGGGCAACTGATACCGGCCACGTAATGCTCGGACGCGCGGTCTTCGATGCTGATAGGCGTGCGGCAGGCGTGGCACTGATCGTAGTCACCTTCGCTCAGATCGTGGCGAACCGTCACACGGTTATCGAACACGAAGCAGTCGCCCTGCCATTTGGTTTCCGCCTGCGGCACCTCTTCGAGGTACTTCAGAATGCCGCCCTTGAGGTGATAGACCTCATCGAAGCCTTCGCTGAGCATGAAGCTCGATGCCTTTTCGCAACGAATGCCGCCGGTGCAGAACATCGCGACTTTCTTGTGCACGGCCGGGTCGAAGTTGGCTTTGATGTAGTCGGGGAATTCACGAAAACTGGTGGTTTTCGGATCGATCGCGCCTTCGAAGGTGCCGATCGACACTTCATAGTCGTTACGGGTATCGATCAACAGCACTTCCGGATCGTTGATCAGCGCGTTCCAGTCTTGCGGATCCACGTAGGTGCCGACCTTTTTGTTCGGGTCCACGCCTTCGACGCCAAGGGTGACGATTTCTTTCTTGAGTTTGACTTTGGTACGGTAGAAGGGCTGATCGTCGCAGTACGACTCTTTATGATCGATGTCGTCCATGCGCGGGTCGTTCTTGAGCCAGGCCATCAGCCCGTCGATACCTTCACGGCTGCCGGACACAGTGCCGTTGATGCCTTCTTCGGCGATCAGCAGTGTGCCTTTGATGCCGTTGTCGACCATCGCCTTGAGCAGCGGCTCGCGCAGGTCAACGTAATCTTCCAGGGTGACGAACTTATACAGTGCCGCCACGACAATCTGTTGTGTCATGGGTAAATCTCCAGGTGGCTACCCTCGTAAGGGGTGAACCGGATGCGAAAAAAAACGCGCCGGGTGAGCGGCGCGTTGTGCAGTCTAACAAAAAAGATCGCAGCCTGCGGCAGCTCCTACAGGAGAATGCGTTCCCATGCAGGAGCTGCCGCAGGCTGCGATCTTTTGATCTTAATGCTTGCTGCCGCCCGCACAGGTCGGCGAGGCCGGAGCCGCGTCGATCTGCGCCCATTCCTCGGGGGTATAGGTATGCAGCGCCAACGCATGGAACTCGCCCATCAGCTCACCCAGTGTGCCGTAGACTTTCTGATGACGCTTGACGCGGTTGAGCCCGACGAACTGTTCGCTGACCACCACGGCCTTATAGTGGGTCTGCAACCCGCGGCTGTGCATGTGGCTTTCATCCAGCACCTGCAGATGCTGGGGCTGAAGCAGGCCCAGCGTCGATTCGATGCGTTGTTGCATGGTCATACCCAACTCCGCTTAAGGCTTTTTCTTGGCTGGCGCTGCTGCGTCTTTCGGCGTCAGCTCGTCGGTCATGTCAGCCAGCAACTTGTTGACCACAGGCACCGCGCTTTCCAGCTTGGCTTGAGTCATCTGGGCCGATTGCTGGGTCAGCTGCGGCATTTTTTCCAGGACTTTCCTGCCCAGTGGCGACTGGTAGAAGGCAACCAGGTCCTTGAGCTCGGACTCGGTGAAGTTGGTGGTGTACAGCTTGACCATGTCTGGCTTCAGCTTGTTCCAGCCAATGGCCTGGTCCAGCGCGGCGTTAGCCTTGGCCTGGTAGGTTTCGAGTACCGCTTTTTTCGAATCAGGGGCTTTGGTTTGCTGGAAGCGCTGAGCGAACATCTGCTGAACTTGCATGTACACCGGAGTGCCCAATTTGTCAGCATGCGCCAGGGTCAGGAAAGCCTCGGCACTGGCGTTGTGGCTGGCGGTATCGGCAAAAACCTGGCCGCTGGCACAAACCAATGCAACCGCGGTACAGATGGCACGAAGACGAGTCATCGAGTTTCCTTTTCTAGCAGGCGAGGTAAAACCCCAAGGGCGTCCATTCTGCGCCTAAAAAAGTGTGTCACTCAACCCCAAGCCTTGTCGCGCCTGATTTAGAGGGGTTGAATGGGCAGAATCCAGAGAGATGGAACCACGGCCGTCGATCACGGCCTAAACTGCGCTATCAGACCTACAGGAGTGTGCATGATGAGCCGTATCGAAACCGACAGCCTTGGCCAGGTTGAAGTCCCGGATGAAGCCTACTGGGGCGCTCAGACGCAACGCTCGCTGGTTAACTTCGCCATTGGCAATGAGCGCATGCCTTTGGCCGTGCTGCACAGCCTGGCGCTGATCAAGAAAGCTGCGGCCCGGGTCAATGATCGCAACGGTGATTTGCCCGCCGACATCGCCCGACTGATCGAGCAGGCCGCCGATGAAGTGCTCGACGGCAACCATGACGATCAGTTTCCCCTGGTGGTGTGGCAAACCGGCAGCGGCACCCAAAGCAACATGAACGTCAACGAAGTGATCGCCGGACGCGCCAACGAACTGGCCGGCAACCCGCGCGGCGGCAAGTCCCCGGTACACCCCAACGATCACGTCAATCGCTCCCAGAGTTCCAACGACTGTTTCCCTACTGCCATGCACATCGCAGCCGCCCAAGCGGTGCAGCATCACTTGCTGCCGGCGATCAGCGAACTGTCGGGCGGCCTGGCTGAGCTGTCGGCCCGCCATATGAAACTGGTCAAGACCGGTCGCACGCACATGATGGACGCAACGCCGATCACTTTCGGCCAGGAAGTCTCGGCGTTCATCGCGCAACTGGATTACGCCGAGCGGGCGATCCGCAGCGCACTGCCGGCGGTTTACGAACTGGCTCAGGGCGGCACCGCCGTCGGTACCGGACTGAATTCACCCCACGGTTTCGGCGAAGCCATTGCCGCCGAGCTGGCTGCACTCTCCGGCCTGCCCTTTATCACCGCACCGAACAAATTCGCCGCGCTGGCCGGCCACGAGCCGCTGACCACCTTATCCGGCGCGCTGAAAACCCTCGCCGTGACCCTGATGAAAATCGCCAACGACCTGCGCCTGTTGGGCTCCGGCCCACGCGCTGGTCTCGCCGAAGTGAAACTGCCGGCCAACGAACCGGGCAGTTCGATCATGCCCGGCAAGGTCAATCCAACCCAGTGCGAAGCGTTGTCGATGCTCGCCTGCCAAGTGCTGGGCAACGACGTCACCATTGGTTTCGCCGCGAGTCAGGGGCACTTGCAACTGAACGTGTTCAAACCGGTGATCATCCACAACCTGCTGCAATCGATCCGTTTGCTCGGCGATGGTTGCAGCAACTTCCAGCAGCATTGCATCGCCGGCCTGGAACCGGATGCCGGCAAAATGGCTGAACACCTGGAACAAGGGTTGATGCTGGTAACGGCGTTGAATCCGCACATTGGCTACGACAAATCGGCGGAGATTGCGAAAAAGGCTTACAGCGAAGGGCTGACCTTGCGGGCGGCAGCGTTGCAGCTGGGATACCTGACCGATGAAGAGTTTGATGCGTGGGTCAGGCCAGAGAATATGTTGGAGGCTGGGGCCAAAGGGTAATTTTTGCCGTGAAGTGAAAAGATCGCAGCCTGCGGCAACCCCTACACGTACCCCTGTAGGAGCTGCCGAAGGCTGCGATCTTTTGATCTTTAGGCCATCCGCATCCGACGCGCTTTCAACCCCGCGATCAACGACGGCCCCAACGCCACCAGCGCCGACCCCAGCACCACCAGCACCGCCCCGCCATAGCCCAACCCATTGATCGTCTCGGCATGCACATAATCCGGCCACCACCACGCGGCGACGGCGACGGCAGCGAACGTCACCAACGGCGTGATCGCCAGCGTCGCGCTGACCCGGGACGCTTCCCAATGGGCCAATGCTTCGGCAAACGCGCCATAGGCGATCAGGGTGTTCATGCAGCATGCGAACAGCAGCCAGCCTTGCAATGGGTTGAGTTGCAACGCTTCCAGCGGATGCACCCACGGCGTCAACAACAGCGCGCAGAACAGGTAAATCACCATCATCACCTGCAACGAATTCCACACCGTCAGCAATTGTTTCTGCCCCAAGGCATAAAAAGTCCAGACCGTGGACGCCAGCAACACCAGCAGTACGCCAGCGGTGTAGTCGGTCAACGAGGTCAGCAGTTCACTCAGGCGCTGATTGAAAAACAGCGCGAAGCCGACCAGCAGCACCAGCAAGCCAATCCCTTGCCCCAGACTGAAGCGTTCCTTGAACACAAACAGACTGGCGATCAGCAGCATGATCGGCCCCATCTGCACCACCAGTTGGGCGGTACCGGGACTGAGCAAATTCAACCCCATCAGATACAGAACATAGTTGCCCACCAGGCCGAGTACCGCCATCAACACCAGCCAGCCACCGCGCGGGCCGAGCACTTTGCGACTTGGCAGGCGTCTGGTCGCCGCCAGGTAAATGAACAGGCAGCCTCCGGACACCATCAGGCGAAACCAGGTGACCGTCACCGGGTCCATCACCAGCAACACCTGTTTGAGTTTGATCGGCAGGATTCCCCACAGCAGCGCGGTCAGCAAGGCCAGGAACAGACCGTAAACCCAGCGACCCGATGAAATGTGCATGCGAACCCCAAAGCCAATTTTCAAGAGCCGTCATTCTAGGCGCACCGTCGTGTGGCACACAGGGACAGTTAGCGCCTGGGCGTGAATGAAACTGTGCAGGTCGCTTCATTAAATTGGCGATGTGCCGTTGATCGGCTGCCCGGGCGCTGCAAGTGGTTCATGCATAAGCTCGTTGGATCCAATAAAAGAAATCCCGCAGGAGATTGCCATGTACGGCATGCGCGCCCAGGACAACGCCCCCGCCACGCACTTTCGCAGTGACCGGTTATGTCGGGTGAACGGGGAGTTGTATTTCAGCACCCGGGAAAACACCCTGGAGGGGCCATTTGCTGAAAGGGAAGCAGCATTGCGCGAGGTTCAGGCTTATATCGAGCGGATGCAATCGTTGCGGACTAATCCTTCACCGGGTTGACTGCTTCGCGGGCAAGCCTCGCTCCTACGGGACCGGCTGAATCCTGTAGGAGGGAGGCTTGCCCGCGAAAGCAATCTAAATAACCACCAAAAATACTTGAGGCTTAACGAACCGCCTCAAACAACCCGGTCGCGCCCATCCCGCCCCCCACGCACATCGTCACGATGCCGTAACGCAGATTGCGCCGCTGCAACTCGCGAACGATGTGCCCGACCTGCCGCGATCCGGTCATGCCGAATGGGTGACCAATGGAAATCGAACCGCCGTTGACGTTGTACTTGTCGTTATCGATCTCCAGTCGGTTACGCGCGTACAGGCATTGCGAGGCGAACGCTTCGTTGAGTTCCCACAGGCCGATGTCGGCAATCTGTAAACCCTTGGCCTTCAGCAGTCTCGGCACCGAGAACACCGGGCCGATGCCCATCTCGTCCGGCTCGCAACCGGCCACGGTAAAACCGCGGAAAAACGCTTTGGGTTTCAATCCCAGCTCCAGCGCTTTTTCCAGGCTCATCACCAGCGTCATGGAGGCGCCATCAGACAGCTGCGACGAGTTGCCAGCGGTGACCGAACCGTCCTCGGCAAACACTGGATTCAACCCGGCCAGACTCTGCAGTGTGGTATCAGGCCGGTTGCAGTCGTCGCGATCCACGACGCCGTCGACAATCTGCACCTGACCGGTGGCCTTGTCCTCAACCCGGTATTTCACCGCCATCGGCACGATTTCATCATCGAACAACCCGGCGGCCTGAGCCTGAGCGGTACGCTGCTGACTTTGCAGGGCGTACAGATCCTGTTCTTCGCGGCTGACGCTGTAGCGACGAGCGACGATTTCGGCGGTCTGGCCCATCGGAAAGTAGATGCCCGGCACCTGCTCCTTGAGCAGCGGGTTGATCAGGTTGTCGGTGTTGACACTTTTCATGGTCAGGCTGATGGACTCGACGCCACCCGCGACAATGATGTCGCTGCAGCCAGAGGCAATCTGGTTGGCGGCAATCGCGATCGCCTGCAAACCCGAAGAACAGAAACGGTTCAGAGTCATGCCGGCGGTGCCGATACCCAAGCGCGACAGCACGGCGACGTTGCGACCGATGTTGAACCCCTGGGCGCCTTCGTTGGAACCGGCCCCGACAATACAGTCCTCGACGCTGGCTGGATCGATGCCGGTGCGTGTCAGCAAGGCGTTGACGCAATGCGCCGCCATGTCGTCAGGACGGGTCATGTTGAATTTGCCGCGAAAGGATTTGGCCAGGCCGGTCCGCACGCTGTCGACGATCACCACTTCACGCATGGCATACCTCATTGTTGTTATCGGTTGAGAGTGGACCGAGCATAAGCCCACACAATTACCGACCGCGACAATCATTCACCCCGCGTATGCGTAACCATCGCTTCACTTTTTGCCTTTGCGTGCCTGCTTGTCGGACTTTTCGAAGGCCGCTTCCAGCGCGTGATTGATCGTGCGCAAGACCTTGACCCGCGCCCAGCGTTTGTCATTGGCTTCGACCAGCGTCCACGGCGAGATCTCGGTGCTGGTGCGGTCAACCATGTCGCCGACGGCCGCGCGATAGTCATCCCATTTGTCGCGGTTGCGCCAGTCGTCCTCGGTAATCTTGAAACGTTTGAAGGGGATCTCCTCGCGCGCCTGAAAACGCTCCAGTTGCGTCTGTTTGTCGATGGCCAGCCAGAACTTGACCACGATCACCCCGGCATCGGTGACCTGCTCTTCGAAATCGTTGATTTCGCTGTAGGCACGCAGCCAGTCCGCCGCGCTGCAAAACCCCTCGATGCGCTCCACCAACACCCGGCCATACCAGGAACGGTCGAACACCGTAAATTTGCCGCGTGCCGGAATATGTCGCCAGAAACGCCAGAGATACGGCTGCGCCCGTTCTTCTTCCGTCGGCGCGGCAATCGGCACGATGTTGTACTGGCGTGGGTCCAGCGCTGCGGCAACCCGGCGAATCGCCCCGCCCTTGCCGGCCGCGTCGTTGCCTTCGAACACTGCCACCAGCGCATGGCGACGCATGCGTTTGTCGCGCATCAGCCCGGAAAACCGCGCCTGTTCGGTGATCAGTTGCTCCTCGTAATCGTCCTTGGACAGCTGCAAGGTCAGGTCGAGGCTATCTAGCAGGTTCAATTGATCGACGCTGGGGAACACCGGGGCGGCGCTGACTTTCTCCGGGTGAATCTTCGCTCGCTTAAGGGCGTCCTGCAGGCCTTCGAGCAAAATCTTGCCGACCACAAGGCTGCGATAACGCGCATCCATCCCGGCGATCACATGCCAGGGCGCATAGTCGCGGCTGGTGCGGCGCAAAACGCGTTCGCCGAACTTCACGAAGCGGTCGTAGGTTTCGGATTGCTGCCAGTCCAGCGGGCTAATGCGCCAGCTGTGCAACGGATCATCGGCCAAGGCCTTGAGCCGCGCTTTCATTTGTTTCTTGGAAAGGTGGAACCAGAACTTGAAGATCAGCGCGCCTTCATCGCAGAGCATTTTTTCCAGGCGTTCAGCCGCGTTGATGGCTTGATCGAGACGCGGGTCCTTGAACTCGCCATGGACCCGCCCTTGCAGCATCTGGCTGTACCAGTTGCCGAAGAAAATCCCCATGCGCCCCTTGGCCGGGAGCATCCGCCAATAACGCCAGGCCGGTGGCCGTGCCAGTTCTTCGTCGGTTTGCTGATCGAAAGTACGGACCTCGATCAGGCGCGGGTCCATCCATTCGTTGAGTAACTTGACCGTCTCGCCCTTGCCGGCGCCTTCGATGCCATTGATCAGGATGATCACCGGAAAGCGTTTCTGTTGCTGAAGCTCGAACTGCGCTTCGAGCAAGGCTTCGCGCAGGGCCGGCACTTCGGCGTCATAGGTTTCTTTGTCGATGGCGTGATCGATTTCGGCAGATTCGAACATGGATGGCTCCCTTCCAGATTTCAGTAAGACTAGCGGATCGGGCCGAACGTCAGCGCAGAAAGTTCCCCGTAGGAGCGAGCGTGCTCGCGATAGACTTCAGGGCAATGCGTTGATTCAGGAAGCACGCGTTATCGTTTACGTGCATCGCGAGCAAGCTCGCTCCTACAATGGCCGCCTTGCCGTTGCCGAGCCTGCCATGAAACCTGTATTGCCCCACGCCCAGCTCGACTGGGACGACCAAGGTCGCCCGTATTCGCGCGTGTTCGACGATGTGTATTTCTCCGACAAATCCGGGCTGGACGAAACGCGTTACGTGTTCATCGAACAAAACCGGTTGGCAGAACGCTTTGCAGCGCTGCCACAGGGCGGTCGGCTGGTCATCGGCGAGACCGGTTTCGGCACAGGGCTGAATTTTTTGTGCGCCTGGCAGGTGTTTGAGCAGCACGCAGCGGCGGGTGCGCGGCTGCATTTTGTCAGCGTCGAAAAATACCCGTTGAGCCCGGCCGACCTGCAGCGCGCCCTGGCGCTGTGGCCGGAACTCAAAGCGTTTTCCGATCAATTGCTGGCGCAGTACGTGGCGATTCATCAAGGGTTCCAACGCCTGACATTGGCCAACGGACGAGTAACGCTGACGTTGTTGATCGGCGACGCCCTCGAACAGTTGCCGCAATTGGATGCGCAGGTCGACGCATGGTTTCTCGACGGTTTTGCGCCGGCAAAAAACCCCGACATGTGGTCCGCCGAACTGTTTGCCGAGTTGGCGCGTCTGGCCGCCCCCGGCTCGACCATCAGCACCTTCACCAGTACTGGCTGGGTAAGACGCCTGCTGAATGCCGCAGGCTTCAAGATGAAACGCACACCGGGCATCGGCCACAAATGGGAAATCCTGCGCGGTGAGTTTCTTGGCTGGCCGCCCGAGGTGCTCGCCTGTCCTCCCAATAAACCCTGGTTCGCCCGACCCGCATCGTTGACCGGTGAACGCCATGCCCTGGTGATCGGTGCCGGGCTCGCCGGTTGCGCCAGCGCGGCCAGCCTGGCAGCGCGGGGCTGGCAGGTGACGGTGCTGGAACGGCACGCGGATGTCGCACAAGAAGCTTCGGGCAATCCGCAAGGCGTGCTTTACCTCAAGTTATCGGCCCACGGCACCACGTTGTCGCAAATGATCATCAGCGGTTTCGGCTACACCCGACGCTTGCTCGAACACTTGCAGCGAGGCACCGACTGGGACGATTGCGGTGTGCTGCAATTGGCGTTCAACGCCAAGGAAACCGAACGTCAACTGCAATTGGCCGAAGCGTTTCCAGAGGATTTGCTGCACCTGCTCGATCAGCCCCAGGCGCAGGCCTTGGCCGGCATCGGCCTGGCGCACGGCGGTCTGTATTACCCGGAGGGCGGCTGGGTCCATCCGCCGGCGCTGTGCCAATGGCAAGCAGCGCATCCGCAGATCCAAGTGCTTGCGCACCATGATGTGCTGGAACTGCGTAAAACCGATGGCGAATGGCAAGCCTGGGACGGCGAGCGTTTGCTCGCCAGTGCACCCGTGGTGGTGCTGGCCGGTGCCGCCGAAATCCAGCGTTTCCCTGAAAGCGCCGAACTGCCGCTCAAGCGTATTCGCGGGCAAATCACTCGACTGGTGCAAACCCCGCAAAGCCAGTCGCTGAGCACGGTGGTCTGTGCCGAAGGCTACGTCGCCCCAGCGCGTCTGGGCGAACACACCCTCGGGGCCAGTTTCGACTTCAAGAGCGAAGACCTGACCCCGACCACAGCCGAACACCTGGGCAATCTGGCCATGCTCGAAGAGATTTCCCATGATCTGGTCACGCGTTTGCAAATCGAAGAGCTTGCCCCTGAAAGCCTTCAGGGACGTGCCGCCTTTCGCTGCACCAGTCCTGACTACTTGCCGATCGTCGGTCCCTTGGCCGACAACCAGGCCTTCGCCGAAGCCTATGCGGCGCTCAGCAAGGACGCCCGCCAAGTGCCGGACATCGAATGCCCGTGGCTGGACGGCCTGTACGTCAACAGCGGCCACGGCTCGCGCGGCCTGATCACCGCGCCATTGTCCGGGGAATTGCTGGCGGCCTGGCTGGACAACGAGCCCCTGCCCCTGCCCAGAAGCGTGGCTGAAGCCTGTCATCCCAACCGTTTTGCCTTGCGCCGCTTGATCCGCGGCAAATAATTACGCCCCCAATCGCCTGGCCACCCACATCGGCCAGGTGATCGCTTCGTCCCTCCCGTCGCCGCTGCTTATAACCCATCGTTCTAAAACTCCCACTACCGAGGCGGGTCAGTTTCTGAGTACCCGCCATTTTGGCACGGTATCGAATGACCCTCCCCAACGGAAAAACCGGTAAGGAATTTATGTGCGGATTAGCTGGCGAGTTACGTTTTGACAATCAACCTGCAGACCTTGCAGCCATTGAGCGAATCACCCATCACCTGGCCCCTCGTGGTCCTGACGCCTGGGGTTTTCACAGTCAGGGGCCGATTGCCCTGGGCCACCGACGCCTGAAAATCATGGACCTGTCGAACGGCTCGGCGCAGCCGATGATCGACCATCAACTGGGCTTGTCCCTGGCCTTCAACGGCGCGATATACAACTTCCCGGAACTGCGTACCGAACTGGAAGACCTGGGGTACGCCTTCTATTCCGGTGGTGACACCGAAGTGCTGCTCAAAGGTTTCCACGCCTGGGGCGAAGCGCTGCTGCCAAAACTCAACGGCATGTTCGCCTTCGCCATTTGGCAGCGCGACACACAAAGCCTGTTCATCGCCCGCGACCGTCTCGGCGTGAAGCCTTTGTACCTGTCTCGCACCGGTCAGCGCCTGCGCTTTGCTTCGTCGCTGCCAGCATTGCTCAAGGGCGGCGACATCAACCCGATCCTCGACCCGGTGGCACTCAACCATTACCTGAACTTCCACGCCGTGGTCCCCGCACCGCGCACCTTGTTGGCGGGCATCGAAAAACTGCCACCAGCCACCTGGATGCGCATTGATGCGGACGGCACCACGCAGCAGAAAACCTGGTGGACCCTGCCCTACGGCCCACGCGCCGATGAGATGGACCTGACGCTCGAAGACTGGCGCGACCGGGTGCTCGACAGCACCCGTGACGCGGTGGCGATCCGTCAGCGTGCGGCAGTCGACGTCGGTGTGCTGCTTTCTGGCGGTGTCGATTCGAGCATGCTGGTCGGGTTGTTGCGCGAGGTCGGCGTGGAAAACCTGTCGACGTTTTCCATCGGTTTCCAGGACGCCGGCGGCGAACGCGGCGACGAGTTCCAGTACTCGGACCTGATAGCCAAACACTACGGCACGCACCATCACCAACTGCGTATCGACGAAAAAGAGATCATCGAGCAACTGCCCGCAGCGTTTCGCGCGATGAGCGAGCCAATGGTCAGCCATGACTGCATCGCCTTCTACCTGTTGTCCCGGGAAGTGGCCAAGCATTGCAAAGTGGTGCAAAGCGGTCAGGGTGCGGATGAACTGTTCGCCGGTTATCACTGGTATCCGCAGGTGGACGGTGCAAGCGACCCGTACGCGGCGTATCGCGAGGCATTTTTCGACCGCAGCTACGACGACTATGCCGCCACCGTGCAACCCAAATGGCTGACGGAAAATGACGCCGCGGGTGATTTCGTCAAACAGCATTTCGCACAACCGGGTGCCGACGCGGCGGTGGACAAAGCGTTGCGCCTGGACAGCACGGTGATGCTGGTGGATGACCCGGTCAAACGCGTCGACAACATGACCATGGCCTGGGGCCTGGAAGCGCGTACGCCGTTTCTCGACTACCGCCTGGTGGAGTTGTCGGCCCGGGTGCCGGGCAAATTCAAACTGCCGGACGGCGGCAAGCAAGTGCTCAAAGAAGCCGCACGACTGGTGATTCCGAGTGAGGTGATCGACCGCAAGAAAGGCTACTTCCCGGTGCCGGGGCTCAAGCACTTGCAAGGAGACACCTTGAACTGGGTGCGCGAACTGCTGCTCGATCCAAGTCAGGATCGCGGCCTGTTCAACCCCGCCATGCTCGACCGACTGCTGACGGACCCGCAAGGCCAGTTGACCCCGTTGCGCGGCTCCAAGCTGTGGCAATTGGCGGCCCTGAACCTGTGGCTCAGCGAACAAGGAATCTGACCGATGAAACCTCACGCCACGGCCATCAACCAGCGCTTGTTGCGCGGTCAGACGCCGTCCTATGAACGCTTGCAGGCGCGCCTGGCCGAAGACGGCAGCGAATTGAATGGCGCGCCCATCGCCGTGCATTGCGGCTGGGGCCGGCTTTTAATCGGTCATACCTTTGCCGATGCGGCCAGCCTTGCCCAAGAGTTACTCAACGAACAGCCCGGTGAGCGCGATATCGCCCTGTATGTCGCGGCCCCCCAGCAAGTGCTGGGCTTGGAGCCGACCCAGTTGTTTCTTGACCCGTCCGATACCTTGCGCCTCTGGTTCAGCGATTACCGTCAGGCCACTCGGGTGTTTCGTGGCTTTCGCATCCGTCGCGCCCAGAGTGACGCCGACTGGAGCGCAATCAATCAGCTGTATCAGGCGCGCGGCATGCTGCCAATCGATGCCACATTGCTGACGCCACGGCACTTGGGCGGCCCGGTGTATTGGCTCGCCGAAGACGAGGACAGTGGCGCGGTGATCGGCAGCGTCATGGGCCTTGATCATCACAAGGCCTTCAATGATCCGGAACACGGCAGCAGCCTCTGGTGCCTCGCGGTGGATCCCCATTGTTCGCGGCCAGGCGTCGGTGAAGTACTGGTGCGGCATCTGATTGAACACTTCATGAGTCGTGGCCTGAGCTATCTCGACCTGTCGGTGCTGCACGACAATCGCCAGGCGAAAAACCTGTACGCCAAGCTCGGTTTTCGCAACCTCTCGACGTTCGCGATCAAGCGCAAAAACGGGATCAATCAGCCGCTGTTTCTCGGTCCTGGCCCCGAAGCGGCGTTCAATCCCTATGCGCGAATCATCGTGGAGGAAGCGCACCGGCGCGGCATTGACGTTCAGGTCGATGACGCCGACGCCGGTATGTTTACCCTCAGCCACGGCGGGCGCCGAGTGCGTTGTCGTGAGTCCCTCACAGACTTGACCAGTGCCATCAGCATGAGCCTGTGCCAGGACAAAAGCCTGACCCATAAAGTGCTCAAGGCTGCCGGCCTGAACCTGCCTGCGCAGCAACTGGCGGGTAATGCCGACGATAACCTGGCGTTTCTCGACGAGCACCAAAGGGTGGTGGTCAAACCGCTGGACGGCGAACAAGGCCAGGGCGTCGCGGTGGACTTGCAGTCAATCGAAGACGTGCAGCAAGCCATCGAATCAGCCCGCCAGTTCGACAGCCGCGTGTTGCTGGAGAGCTTTCACGAAGGACTGGATCTGCGCATTCTGGTCATCGGTTTTGAAGTGGTCGCGGCAGCGATTCGTCGGCCGGCCGAAGTGGTCGGCGATGGTCAGCATTCCATCGGTGCGCTGATCGAAGCCCAGAGCCGACGGCGGCAAGCCGCCACGGACGGTGAAAGCAAAATCCCGCTGGATCAGGAAACCCAGCGCACGTTGCATGCGGCCGGTTACGACTACAGCAGCATTCTGCCGGCGGGCGAGCATTTGTTCGTACGCCGTACGGCGAATTTGCATACCGGCGGGATTCTCGAGGACGTCACCGCGATCCTGCACCCGACGTTGATGGATGCGGCTGTGCGAGCCGCGCGGGCGCTGGATATTCCCGTGGTCGGCCTCGACCTGATGGTGGGCGCCGCCGATCAACCGGCGTACGTGTTTATCGAAGCCAATGAACGTGCCGGGCTGGCCAATCACGAGCCGCAGCCGACGGCGGAGCGCTTTGTGGATTTGTTGTTTCCGCATAGTCAGCCGGCAATGCCCTAGATGTGCAGAGCCTGAATCGGCCCCTTCGCGGGCGGGCCTCGCTCCTACAATTCCGAGTGCTCGCAATATCACGAACAGCACAGCCCGTAGGAGCGAGGCTTGCACGCGAAGGCGTTGGTTCAGACAACAAAGATCCCCCTCATCGAAACCATCGATGCGCTCAACCCATCAGGAGTTTCCATGACTATCAAATACCCCGAACCGGACCTGACGTACCTGCAAAAAGTCCTGCTGGAAATGCTCGCCATTCCCAGCCCCACCGGGTTCACCGACACCATCGTGCGCTACGTCGCCGAGCGGCTTGAAGAGTTGGGCATCCCTTTTGAAATGACTCGTCGCGGCACCATTCGCGCGACCCTCAAGGGCAAAAAGAACAGCCCCGACCGTGCCGTTTCCGCCCACCTCGACACCATCGGCGCGGCAGTGCGCGCGGTGAAGGACAACGGTCGCCTGACCCTGGCGCCGGTGGGTTGCTGGTCCAGCCGATTCGCCGAGGGCAGCCGCGTGAGTCTGTTTACCGATAACGGCGTGATCCGTGGCAGCGTATTGCCGTTGATGGCGTCCGGCCACGCGTTCAATACGGCAGTGGATGAAATGCCGATCAGTTGGGACCACATCGAATTACGTCTGGACGCCTATTGCGCCACCCGAGCCGATTGCGACTCACTGGGGATCAGCGTCGGCGATTTCGTTGCCTTCGACCCATTGCCGGAGTTCACCGAAAGCGGTCACATCAGCGCCCGCCATCTCGATGACAAAGCCGGAGTCGCGGCGCTGCTGGCAGCGCTCAAAGCCATCGTCGACAACGGCGAAGAGTTGCTGATCGATTGCCATCCGCTGTTCACCATCACCGAGGAAACCGGCAGCGGCGCAGCGGCGGCGTTACCGTGGGATGTCAGTGAGTTCGTTGGCATCGACATCGCACCCGTCGCGCCCGGCCAGCACTCAAGCGAGCATGCAGTGAGTATCGCGATGCAGGATTCCGGCGGCCCCTACGACTATCACTTGTCACGCCATCTGCTGCGCCTGGCCAGTGACAACGAGTTGCCGGTGCGCCGCGACCTGTTCCGTTACTACTTCAGCGATGCGCACTCGGCGGTCACTGCCGGCCATGACATCCGCACCGCCCTGCTCGCCTTTGGTTGCGACGCGACCCACGGCTACGAACGGACCCACATCGACAGCCTCGCGGCCCTGAGCCGCCTGCTGGGTGCCTATATCCTCAGCCCACCGGTATTCGCCAGCGATGCGCAACCGGCCAAGGGCTCGCTGGACCGGTTCAGTCATCAGATCGAACATGACACCCAGATGGAAAGCGATACGCGGGTGCCGTCGGTGGATAGCCTGGTGGGGCAGCGCAACGATAGCTAGAGAGGAACGCATGCAGGAGCTGCCGCAGGTTGCGATCTTTTGATCTTTGGCAGCCGTTGAATTGCTCAAAATCAAAAGATCGCAGCCTGCGGCAGCGCCTACAGGTCATGCGTTCATGGCGCGATGGGTAGCTCTGACTCATCAATCGCCGTAGCATCGCGCCATTGATTACCCGAGGTGCCTATGCTGATTCCCCACGACCAACTAGAAGTCGACACCCTGACCCGCCTGATCGAAGATTTCGTGACCCGTGACGGCACTGACAATGGTGACGACACACCGCTGGAAACCCGCGTATTACGAGTGCGTCAGGCATTGAGCAAGGGGCAGGCATTGATTGTCTTCGACCCGGAAAGCGAGCAATGCCAGTTGATGCTCAAGCACGATGTACCCAAGCATCTATTCGACTGATTTTTTGTTTCGCGCCAGTTTGCGCTGGATCCGCTCGTAGATCTCGGACCGGTGCACATTGACGTTCTGCGGTGCTTCGACGCCGAAGCGCACGTTGCCGCCGTTGATGGCAACAACGCGCACGGAAATGCTGTCACCGATGGATATCAACTCGCCTACAACACGACTGAGTACAAGCATGGCCTTCGTCCTTCAGGGTTACCGGACCTTGAAGATGCCCGGCACACGAAGGGGCTTCAAGACAACGGCAGCAATCCAGACCGAACCTACAGCGACCGATCCGCCTTGCTGACGGAAAGGTCTGACAAATCGTTTAAACAGATCCTTCAGGATGCGGAAAAACGCGGACCAAACAGGATGATGCTCGCCCCGATCACACATAACGCCACACCAAGCCAGTCCGATCCGAGCGGACGAATGCGTTCGACCACCGCCAGCCAGCCGATCGATGCAATGATGTAAATGCCACCGTAGGCGGCATAGGCGCGACCGGCGTAGACCGCTTCGACACGGGTCAGCAGCACGGCGAACAAGGTCAGGCTGAGCAACGCCGGCACAATCCACCAGGCGCTTTTGCCCTGGCGCAGCCACATCCAAAAGGCGAAGCAACCGGCGATTTCAAACAGCGCGGCGAGGAAAAACCACAGGTAATTGAGCATGCGAACGTCTCGCGAGGGTGACCAGTTGCGGCCACCCTAACGACGCTGTTGCGTGCGGGCAAGTTCAGCCTGTGGTTTGTTTGGCCTTGGCGCGCATTTTGTCGGCCATCAAGGTCATTTCGTTGTAGAGCAGCTGCGGGTTCTTCTGCTTGAGCGCCCAGGCCATGCGGCCTTGCTCGTGGGGCAGGATCATGAACTCGCCAGCAGCGATCTGCTGATAGATGTAGTCGGCAATATCGGCTGCGCTGATGGGCGAACTTTCCAGCAATTTGCCGACCTGTGCCTTCATGGCCGGGGTCGGGCCGCGGAAAGAATCCAGCAGATTGGTCTGGAAGAACGACGGGCAGACCACGTGTACGCCGATTTCCTCTTGCGCCAGTTCGATCAGCAGGCTTTCGGACAACGCCACCACGCCGGCCTTTGCCACGTTGTAGTTGCTCATCGCCGGACCTTGCATCAGCGCAGCCATGGAGGCGATGTTGATGATCTTGCCTTTGCTTTTTTCCAGCAATGGCAGGAAGGCCTTGCAGCCTTTAACCACGCCCATCAGGTTGATTGCGATCTGCCAATCCCAATCTTCCAGGGACAGTTCACTAAAGAAACCGCCCGATGCCACTCCGGCGTTGTTGACGATGACATCAATGCCGCCAAGTTTTACTTCACAGGCCTGGGCGAAGGCGGTGAGCTGGCTGTAATCACGCACGTCACAACGCTGGGTAAAACCGTCGCCGCCGGCTTCGCGCACCAGCTTCAAAGATTCCTGCAGGCCGGGTTCGCTGACGTCCGACAAGGCCAGCTGCCAGCCTTCACGCGCCCAGCGCAGCGCGATTTCGCGACCCAGGCCAGAGCCCGCACCAGTGATCATCATGCGATTTTGCATAGCAAACAGCCTTGTTGTTCCGGGGAAGATGCGTCGAGTGTAGCGAAGGATATGGCCCGACCCACGCTCCATCAGATTGCTGAATGGCCTGAGCAAAGCGAAAAGATCGCAGGCTTCCCATTGATCCCGGTGGGAGCTGCAGAAGGCTGGGATCTTTTGGCCAATGCACGCTCTGCGCAACTACCGCCATTCAATCAAAGGAAATAACCACTGGTTCGAAAAACATCGAAAAAACATGGAATTTTATTGATAGCGCAACAGTCGGAATTTTTAAGCAGCTCGAATTAATCGCATTCCCGCTGACCAATAACGACTAGGTCATTTCTAAACACTTACAGCAAGGAAACAGACATGGGCACAATTCTTATCGTAATTCTGATCCTGTTGCTGATCGGTGGTTTGCCGGTCTTCCCGCACTCCAGAAGTTGGGGTTATGGCCCGTCCGGTATCATCGGCGTGGTATTGGTGGTGCTGTTGATTCTGTTGTTGCTCGGCAGAATATGAAGATCTGACCAGCAAAAAAAATGTAGGAGCGAGCTTGCTCGCGATGGACTTAAGGACAACGCGTTTATTCAGCCAATACGCGTTATCGTTAACATCCATCGCGAGCAAGCTCGCTCCTACAAGTGTTTGTTTCTTTATTGCGCCGTTATTTAATCCGGCTTGCCGTCAACCACACCGGCAGTGTTGTCGAGCAGGCTTTTGGTAGCGGTCTGCAGGAACGACTCAAGTTTCTGCTTCAGCGCTGCTTCGTCAGCCGACGCCGGAATCAGTTCCCCTTTCGGATTTGCACCCAGTTCGTACTGGTAGAGTTTCGGCGGCATTTCCTTTGGCAACACCAGCACGCGATCAGCGGTGAGCAAGGCTACGGTCTGATCGCTGCCCGATGGCTTGATCACGCCAAAACCCTTGTCGCCTTCCGGCAGGTTCAGCAGGTCACGGCCCCAGCATTGATGCACCACATCGCCACCGATACGACCCATGATGGTCGGCACGATATCGATCTGGGTACCCACGGTGTGGTCACGCTGGCCGAATTTGTCCTGGATACCCGGAGCAATCATCAGCATCGGCACGTTGAATCGACCCAGATCCATCTCGGTGATCTGCTGTTCGTTGCCGAAGCCATGGTCGCCAACGATCACGAACAGGGTTTCCTTGAAGTACGGCTCTTTGCGAGCTTTCTCGAAGAACTGACCCAGCGCCCAGTCGGAGTAACGCATGGCGGTCAAGTGTTCGTTGAGGCTGCCACGGTCGGTTACACGCTCGACCGGCAATGGCGTCGGCAGCGCGTATGGCGTGTGGTTCGACAGGGTTTGCAGCAAGGCGTAGAACGGTTTTTTGTCCTTGCCGTCGCGGGCTTTCAGTTCTTCCAGGCCACGGTTGAACATGTCCTGGTCGGAAACGCCCCACGTCGGGTCGGAGAACACCGGGTTAACGAAGTCGTTGCGCCCGATGAAGTTGGTCATGCCTTGGTTGCTGAAGAAACCCGACTGGTTGTCCCAGGCGAAGTCGCCGTTGTAGACATACACGTCGTCGTAATCACGGGCACTGAGGAGCTGTGGCAGGCCGGACAGTTTGTGACTGCCTTCCGGGGTCTGCATCAGGTATTCGAAACCCGGCAGGTTCGGGAAGCAGGCCATGGTGGCGAACATGCCCTGGTGGGTATGCGTGCCGTTGGAGAAGAAACGGTCGAACAGCAGGCCTTCTTTCGACAGTTGGTCAAAGGCTGGCGTGATATTGCCCGGACGCCCCAGCGCGCCCACCGAGTGACCGGCGAAGCTTTCCATCAGGATCACGACAACGTTCTTGATCGGCAGGGTCTTGTCGGCGTTTGGTGTGTAATTACGACGTACGGCGGCGGTTTCGGCATCCACCAGTTTATCGCTCGGGGTCAGCAGCATGTCGCGCACGGTTTGCTGGGCAACCGGCTGGTCGATAGTGGCTTTCCAGATGTTGCTGCGCTCATCCGACATACGGCTTTTGGCTGCCGCAATCAGTTGCAAGGTGCCATTGAGGCCCAACTGATTGGCGAAGTTCGAGTCGGTGGTGTAGACGTCACCCCAGCGCAACGGCGGGCCCTGACGCAAGGTGCCACGAGCCGCGACCACGCAGATCATCAGGCAGACCACGAACACCACGATGCGCGCATACCAAGGGGCTACCTGGCGAGTGCCAATGCTGCCGCCACTGAACGGACCACGAGGACGGGTCGCACGGTCGGTGCCCTTGAACGCCAGGCTGAGAATCCAGGTGCCTACGGCCCAGGCCAGCAAGTAACGGACTACTGGAAAACCGTACCAGAGCATGCTCATCACGGTTTTCGGGTCTTCCTTCACATACTGGAAGACCAGGCCGTTTAGGCGCTGGTGGAACTCGCGGTAGAAGTCCATCTCCATCAGGCCCAGGAACAGCGCGATGCTGGAAGCAACCGTCAGCCAGAAACGGAAGAGCCCACGCGCCGCCATGGCTCGAACACTGAACAGCGCCAGCAGCAACGGAACGCTGAGGTACACCACCAGGCGCAGATCGAAACGCATGCCATTGGCGAACGCTTCGAGGAAAGTCGAGGCGGGGGTGTCGAGGATCATCGAGCGGTTGTAGACCAGCAGCGCGAGGCGCAGTGCGGAAAACATCACCATCATGACCAAAGCGCACAGCAGCGTGTAGGCCAGATGCGATTTGACGGTCGGTTGCAGCAGGCGATTCGAAGCTCGCTGCTGATTCAGGGCGTCCGGGATTGCCATGTCGTTTTAGGACCCATTGGAAGTTGAAGTTTCAAAAATACAGCTGCGCCCTGCCCTCTATTGGCCAGTACCTGGCCCGGGGGGTTGCGCGGTGCGCAAATGTTGCACGATCAACGGCTGCATTGCCATTGATTACTGCCCGGCAAACCTGACGCGCGCGAATTGTCTTGGAGACTTCGTGAAAATTTCGTGCAACGAATATCCGGAAACATAATAAAGCCAAAAAGTAAAACGCCCCGAACCAGTCGGGGCGCTACTCAAAGCACTGTGCAATTACTTCTCAGCGCGCTCTTTAAGGCTTTTCAAGGTATCGAACGGCGCATCAACGACAAACTTGTTGGCAAGCATCGATGGAACGCTGCCACCGGGCTCGGTGTGTACCTGGTAAGTCACTTCAATCTGATCGCCCTTGGGTACAAACTTCCAGAAACCGTCGACCTTCGCGACCCGGACAAAGCCCTTCTCTTCAGGAATATACTTCGGCACACCCTCAAGCTTGCGGGTCAGGCTGCCATCGGCGCCTTCGATGGTGGTGACATGCAACACCGAATCACGCGGCGTAACCGGCCATGGCGTATTGAACTGGGTGTAGGTCCAGCTCTGATCGCCTTCGTGCTTGAGCAGTTTCTGGGCCTTGCATTCGTGAATCCAGGCGCAAGCGCCAGATACGTCTTCCTGCAGCGCGCGCAGTTTGGCCATGGTGGTCTTCATCAGGGTGACGCCCTGGTAGGCCTTGTAATCGGAGCCGGCCACTTCACTCAGGGATACCTTGATGCCGTCTTCGTTCTTGGCAACTTTCCAGTCTTCAGCCTGGGCGGCGGAAGTGGCCAGTACCGCCGTCAAACCACACAGCACAGCAATACGATGCAGCGAACCCATAGTCTTATTCCTTATTGTTGAAGTTCCGTTCGTTGAACACATCACGCCGCCGTCATTTGCTCCCACCAGCCAATCAGCCTGATCGCGTCTTCACTGCTATCGCCGCACACCTCGACATCAGCCTCGAACGCCGAACAAACCGCCGGACGCTCCGGTTTACCGAAAATAGTGCACAGGTTTTCGGCAGACAATTGCAGGCAACGTTCCCCGGCGGCTTTGCCGTTGGGCATACCGGGAATGGGTGAACTGATAGAAGGGGCAATGCAACAGGCGCCACAGCCCTCACGGCATTTCATGACGACGAGCTCCTCGCGACGGGCGATGTGTTAAAAGACGTGGCACAGAGTAACCGCTAAAACAGTTGTTTTAAATTACCGGGCAACGGGTTTTTTCCTGCAAACGGGTGTGGCCGGTCAGTCTCCGACAAAGCGTCTGGCTGGCGGCTCACGAACAGGCGGAAATTACTGCTTGAACTCGAAGTCCAGTGCCGCACCTTCAACTTCACGGCGCTCTTCATTGCGCAGTTGCAGCTGCATTTCGTTGCTCAACAGGCGCCCGTTCAGCTGGAATGGACTGCTCTTGCCCCCAAACATTTGCGGCAAGACCGGGTCACGCTTGGGCAACGGCACAGTACCCACCGGTTTCAGTTCCTCGACCATGTCCTTGGGCAGGCTCAAATCAAGCTTGGCGGGAGGGAGTTCGGTTTTCACCACCTCACTGGCGGGTTTCGACTTGGAAGCAATGGGCGCGCGCTGTTTTATCGCAGGGGCTTTCTTTTTAACCGGTGCGTTTTTTTTAGCGGGCGCTATTTTCTTTGAGGTGGCGTCAGCTGCGGGTTTTTCCTGAGCGGAGGCAGCCATAACGGATACCGGCTGAGCGCCCAGTAACAGGCAGATCATCAACCAGGCAGCAGGAAAAATCGGTTTCATGGACCCAACGGCGCGAGCGGCGCAGACGACAGAGGGGGCATATGCTCGCTTGTTGGAGATCACATGACAAGTACGGACAGGAATAACCTGCCCGTTCCCGTCACAAACCGCTGGCCGTTTCCTGGCAGAGTTGAGTGGCGAGCATGCCCAGCGTCATCAAGGCACGCTCGGCTTCACGGTTCCAGGGGATTCCGCAGTTCAGGCGGATGCAATGATTGAATTGCTCGGTGTTACTGAAAATCAGACCCGGCGCGATACTGATGCCCTGCTGCAACGCACGCACATGCAGTTCCTGGGTATTGACCCGGCCTGGCAGACTCACCCATAAAATGAAACCACCGGTTGGCCGTGTCATCTGCGTGCCTTCGGGGAAGTACTGCTGCACCGCCAATTGGAAAGCGCTGAGATTTTTGCGGTACTCCTGGCGGATGTAACGCAAATGACGATCGTACCCTCCATTTTCCAGATAGGCGGCAATGCCCATCTGCGTGACGCTGCAGGCGGAATGAGTACTGAAGGTCTGCAAACGCTGGATTTCCTGCTGGTATTTGCCGGCAATCATCCAGCCGATCCGCACACCCGGCGACAGGGTCTTGGAAAAGCTTGAGCAATAGATCACTCGATCCAATCGGTCATAGGCCTTGAGCGATTTGGTACGGCCCTGCTCAAACATCAACTCGCCGTAGATATCGTCCTCGACAATCTGGATATCGAAGTCCGACGCCAGGCGCAGCAGCTGTTTCTGCCGCTCTTCGGGCATGGTGCCGCCCAATGGATTGCTCAGGCGAGTGGTCAGCACCAGTGCCTTGATCGACCACTGATTGGCCGCCAGTTGCAGGGCTTCGAGGCTCATACCGGTGGACGGATCGCTGGGAATTTCAATGACCTTGAGGCCCAACAGATCGGCCAATTGCAACAAACCATAGTAGGTCGGCGACTCGGCAGCGATCAGGTCGCCCGGCCGGGTCAGCACACGCAAGGACATTTGCAAGGCATCGACGCAGCCGTGGGTGATCACCACTTCCGAAGGATCGACCACCACGCCAGCATCGCGCATGCGGATCGCCACTTGTCGGCGCAACGGTTCAAAACCGGGGCTGAACATGTAGCTGAACGCCCGAGGGCTATGAAAACGGGTGACTTTGGCCAGTTGCTGATGCAGCGCTCGCACCGGCAGATAGTCGACGCTCGGCACTGCGGCGCCCAAAGGGAACACGCCTTCACGGCGGGACTCGACCAATACCTGCTGAATAATGCTGCTGCGAGTGACCAGGCCTGGACGCTCAACCCGGGCAATGTCTGGCGTCGGCGCTGTCAGGGCCGGCGTCTGGTGCACGTAGTAACCCGACTGCGGACGGGCTCGGATCAGGCCCTGATCCTCAAGATTGGCATACGCCTGCAACACCGTCGCATGACTGACATTGAGCTGCGAACTCATCTTGCGCACCGAAGGCACGCGCTCCCCCGGTTGATAGACACCACGACGGATGTCTTCGGCCAGTTGCTGAGCAATACGTTGGTAGAGCAAGAGATTGGTCATGACGCAGCACTCGATTTCACAGGCATTTTATTCTTGTGTGAAACAATACCGGAACAGTTTAGAAGTGTACGGGGACAGTTGCCACAATAGTCGACCGTACAGTGCAGTGTCAGCAAAAACTGTACTGTTTCGTTAACTGATCGGCAGGCGTAAAAAAACCCGGCGCTGACGGGCAGGCCGAGTTGGGCTGGGCTTCCATGTAGGAGCTGTCGAGTGAAACGAGGCTGCGATCTTTTGATTTGGTTTTTTCAAGACAAGATCAAGAGATCGCAGCCTCGTTTCACTCGACAGCTCCTACAGGGTTTTTGCAGGGTTTCTACCGGGTGGCGCCGAGCTGGCCTTTTTCGTCCGAGAACACAATTTCTACCCGACGGTTCTGCGCACGGCCACGCTCGGAAGCGTTCACGTCCACAGGGTATTCATCACCGTAGCCTTCAACCTGGATGCGTTTATCGTCGATGCCCAGGTCGATCAAAACGTCAGCCACCGATTGCGCACGGTCGCGGGACAGTTGGAGGTTGTCCTGCTTGCCGCCGGTGCTGTCGGTGTAACCCTCGATCCGCACCACGCGCTTGGGATTGAGTTGCAGGAACTGGACGATTTTCAGCACCACGCGATTGGCCGAGTTTTTCAGCTCCGCTTCACCCGTATCGAACAGCACATCGCCCAAGGTCATCACCAAACCACGGTCGGTCTGAGTGGTAGCCAGCGCAACGATCTGCTCTTCAAGCCACTTGCCCTGCTGTTGCACGCTGAGCAACTTGGATTCGCGCAAGGCCAGTTGCAGGCGCTGACGCTCCAGTTCGAGCTTCGCCGCGCGCTCTTCGTTAAGCACCTGATTGGTGTGTTCCCGGGCAATTTCGCTGTAGCGCTGGCTCAGATAGGCGTACTGGAGCACATCCGAGCCGCTGCCCCAGTAGCTGGACAAGCGATCGGCACGAGCCAGGGACTCTCCGGCGCGAATCACGTCCTTGGGGGCAATACGCAGCACGTTGGAGTCTTCCTTGACCTTCTGGAAATCAGCGCTGGCCTGCTGCAACGCTGCTTCGCTGTGCTGACCTGCGCAACCATAAAGGCTCGCACAACCCGCCAGGATCAAACCGCCGAGGGCCTTGGTCTTGAGGCTCATTGGGCATCTCCCACTTGCTTGCGTAGACGGGCGATGCGGGTATTGAGCACGTTCAACTGCTCTTCGCTCTTGAGGGTCAAGACCCGGGCTTCAGCCAGACGCGCGTCCAGCTCGGCCTGTTCGGCGCGCATGCGTGCGTTCTTGAAGGATTGGTCAGCCATGTTGCCCTTGGCCCGGTTGTACTTGTCTTCGGCCAGTTTCATTTCCGGTACTTCGTCAGCAGTGGCGCCGACAGCCTTGGCTTGTTCCAGTGCCTGTGCGGTCAGGCGCATTTGTTCATTCGGCGCCGGATCGGCTGCACAACCCGCCAGAGCCAGAAGGGCCAGGGCAGCGAAAAGAGGTCGAATACTCACTAAAAATCCCTACTGTTTTGGGGTACTGACAGGTTGCTTCTGCCGTTGAGAAAGTTGAGCATTCCAGCGCTCAATATTGCGCAACAGCGCAGCCTCCGTCAGTCCGGACGCGGGCAATTCTGTCATCTTTTTGGCCAACTGTCCGCGCAACCACGGATCGTTGCATGCGGAGTTGTGAGAAACCGCCAGAAACAGTCCCGGTTTGTCTACGGGTTGTACGCGGGCGATCAGATCGTTAGCCATGCCCAGCGTCTGCGCCATTGCCGTGCCCGAGTAACGTCCCGCCAGGACGAATTCCACCTCACCCAAGAGCAATTTCTGAAAGGCCTGGGTCAAGTTGGCTGTACGCGTGAGGGTCAATTGCTGCTCGCCAAACGTGCCGAATCCCGACGTTAATCGAGACTTTTCCGACACCGCGCCGGGATGCCCGTGCAGGTCCTGCGCATCGTTGTAGACCAGTGATGAATCCTTGCGGGTCCAGACCAGGTAATCGTTTTCCAGCAACGCCGGGTGAATGTAGTCCAGGGATTCGAGTTCGCTGACCGTCAGCACAGCGTCGGCCAGCATATCCATGCGCCCGCTGCGCACTTCGTCCAGGGCTTGAGCGCGGTTGCCGGCGTAAAGTATTTCGACCTTGATCCCTAACTGCCCCGCCACTTGTTGCAATAGATCGGCACTGGCGCCGATCAGGTGCTTGGGATTTTGCGGGTCCTGCCACAGATAGGGTGGTGCGTCCGGGCTCCCGGTCACTACCAGGCGATCACACTTGCCCGCGGCGAGGGACAGTGCCGGCAATACCGCCAGCCCCAGCAACATTGACCAGTCATATACGCGGCGCAGATCCATGGCAATACACTCCACTCATTTCCGGTTACATCCCCTGTAGGAGCTGTCGAGTGAAACGAGGCTGCGATTTTTTGATCTTGCCTTAAAAATACAAAGTCAAAAGATCGCAGCCTCGTTTCACTCGACAGCTCCTACAGAAGAGCAAAAAAAAGCCCGACCAAAAGGTCGGGCTCTTTATAAGTCAAGACGCTGGATTAGACCAGTTTCTCAAACTCAGGGATTGCTTCGAACAGGTCCGCCACCAGGCCGTAATCGGCCACCTGGAAGATCGGCGCTTCTTCGTCCTTGTTGATCGCAACGATCACTTTGGAGTCTTTCATGCCGGCCAGGTGCTGGATCGCGCCGGAGATACCGACCGCGATGTACAGCTGTGGAGCAACGATCTTGCCGGTCTGACCGACCTGCATGTCGTTGGGTACGAAACCTGCGTCGACCGCAGCGCGGGAAGCGCCGACAGCAGCGCCCAGCTTGTCAGCCAGAGCGTACAGGTGCTTGAAGTTGTCGCCGTTCTGCATGCCACGGCCGCCGGAAACGACGATCTTGGCAGCGGTCAGTTCCGGACGATCGGACTTGGCCAGCTCTTCGCCAACGAAGCTGGAGGTGCCAGCGTCATGAGCTGCAGCAACGACTTCAACGGCCGCCGAACCACCTTCAGCGGCAACCGGGTCGAAACCGGTGGCGCGCACAGTGATCACTTTCACTGCAGCGTTCGATTGAACGGTAGCGATAGCATTGCCGGCGTAGATCGGACGCTTGAAGGTGTCAGCGCTTTCTACCGAGATGATCTCGGAGATCTGGTCAACGTCCAGTGCAGCGGCAACGCGCGGCAGGATGTTTTTGCCGTTGGAGGTGGCGGCAGCCAGGATGTGGCTGTAACCCTTGCCCAATTCAGCAACCAGAGGCGCGACGTTTTCCGGCAGTTGGTGAGCGTAGGCAGCGTTGTCGGCCACCAGCACTTTAGCCACGCCGGCGATTTTCGCAGCGGCTTCCGCCACGGCGCCAACGCCTTGACCGGCAACCAGAACGTGGATGTCACCACCGATTTTAGCGGCAGCAGCCACGGTATTCAGTGTGGCCGGGGCCACTACTTTGTTGTCGTGTTCAGCGATTACCAAGATAGTCATGATTAGATTACCTTCGCTTCGTTTTTCAGTTTCTCGACCAATTCAGCCACCGACTTGACCTTGATACCCGCGCTGCGTGCAGCTGGCGCTTCGACTTTCACGGTCTTGTTGGTGGAGGCGGTGGAAACGCCCAAAGCGTCCGGAGTCAGCACTTCGAGAGGCTTCTTCTTGGCTTTCATGATGTTTGGCAGAGACGCGTAGCGCGGCTCGTTCAAACGCAGGTCGGTGGTGACGATGGCCGGCAGCTTCAGGGAAACTGTCTGCGCGCCGCCGTCGACTTCGCGAGTCACGGCAACGCTGTCGCCACTGATTTCGACTTTGGACGCGAATGTGCCCTGACCGTAACCGCTCAATGCCGCGAGCATCTGGCCAGTCTGGTTGTTGTCGCTGTCGATGGCTTGTTTGCCAAGGATCACCAGCTGAGGCTGTTCCTTGTCGACAACAGCTTTCAACAGTTTGGCAACGGCCAGGGAAGTCAGATCTTCAGCGGATTCGACGAGGATGGCGCGGTCGGCACCCAGAGCCAGCGCGGTGCGCAGTTGCTCTTGAGCGGTGGACGGGCCTACGGAGACGACGACGATTTCAGTCGCAACACCTTTCTCTTTCAGGCGTACGGCTTCTTCCACGGCGATTTCGCAGAACGGGTTCATCGACATCTTGACGTTGGCAAGATCGACGCCGGAATTGTCCGCCTTGACGCGAACCTTGACGTTGTAATCAACAACGCGTTTGACAGCTACAAGAACCTTCATGGATTCCTCGTTACTCTCCGGTGAAAAGAAAGTCGCCTAGGCGAACCTGGCGGTTGATGCTCATCGGGCGCAAGGGCACCTCTAAAAACGCCGGCAAAGTGTCAAGTGACCATCGCTCACGATGCTCATGACCGTTCGTCAGTAGTGACCAACGAGTCATTCAATATCGCGACGTGTAAACTGCGCGCCAAACCTGCACTGCGCATCACCTTGCATTGCCATCGCCCTGTCTTTAGAGGTGCTCTTGAAACCAACAGTCAGCCTACGGCGAGCGCAAAACCGCCCGTATCTTGACCGGAACACCTATTCCGGTCAATACGGAAAAATAGCCGTTCATAAGCCGCGTGACTTTGATTTCTCTGGCTTTGAGCCAATTCAAACAAACGTTTGTATTGGACCCTGAGAGTGGTGTAGATATAATGCGCCACCCAGAGAGAAAGGTCGGTCATTGATTATTACCTTCAGCGTTTGCCTCAAGGAAATAACGAATGCGACATCAAACCTCCAATTAGAAAAAAAACTGTTGAGCCTTGAGTAGGAGATAACCTGTGGAACGCGAATACATGGAATTCGACGTGGTCATCGTCGGTGCCGGCCCCGCTGGTCTTTCCGCTGCCTGCCGATTGAAGCAGAAGGCCGCCGAAGCCGGTAAGGAAATCAGCGTCTGCGTGGTCGAAAAAGGCTCCGAAGTCGGTGCTCACATCTTGTCCGGTGCCGTGTTCGAACCACGCGCCCTGAACGAATTGTTCCCGGACTGGAAAGAACTCGGCGCGCCGCTGAACACGCCAGTCACCCGCGACGACATCTTCGTTCTGAAAAACGCAGACAGCGCGCAAAAAATTCCTGACCTATTTGTGCCCAAGACCATGCACAACGAAGGCAACTACATCATCTCGCTGGGCAACCTGTGCCGCTGGCTGGCCCAACAGGCCGAGAACCTGGGCGTGGAAATCTACCCGGGCTTCGCCGCTCAGGAAGCGCTGATCGACGAGAACGGCGTGGTTCGCGGGATCATCACCGGCGACCTGGGCGTTGACCGCGAAGGTCACCCGAAAGAAGGCCTGTACACCCCTGGCATGGAACTGCGTGGCAAATACACGCTGTTCGCCGAAGGTTGCCGTGGCCACATCGGCAAGCAACTGATCAAGCGCTTCAATCTCGACAGTGATGCCGACGCGCAGCACTACGGCATCGGCCTGAAAGAAATCTGGGAAATCGATCCAGCCAAGCATCAGCCAGGCCTGGTGGTTCACACCGCCGGTTGGCCGCTGGACATCATGGGCACCGAGAACACCGGTGGCTCGTTCCTCTATCACCTGGAAAACAATCAGGTGGTAGTCGGTCTGATCGTTGATTTGTCCTACAGCAACACTTACTTGTCGCCGTTCGATGAGTTCCAGCGCCTCAAGCATCACCCGGTACTGAAGCAGTACCTGGAAGGCGGCAAGCGCATCAGCTATGGCGCTCGCGCCATCTGCAAGGGTGGCCTGAACTCGCTGCCGAAAATGGTCTTCAAGGGCGGCGCGCTGATCGGTTGCGATCTCGGCACCCTGAACTTCGCCAAGATCAAGGGCAGCCACACCGCGATGAAGTCCGGCATGCTCGCCGCTGAATCGGTGGCTGACGCACTGTTCGCTGAAAAGGACGGCACCGAAGAGCTGACCACTTACGTCAATGCCTTCAAGAAGAGCTGGCTCTACGACGAACTGTTCGCCAGCCGTAACTTTGGCCCGGCGATCCACAAGTTCGGCGCCATCGTCGGTGGTGGTTTCAACTGGCTGGACCAGAACATCTTCGGCGGCAAACTGCCGTTCACCCTGCACGACACCAAGCCGGATTACGCTTGCCTGAAGCTGGCGGCCGACTGCAAGAAGATCGACTACCCGAAACCGGACGGCAAGCTCAGCTTCGACAAATTGAGCTCGGTGTTCATCTCCGGTACCAACCATGAAGAAGAACAGCCGTGCCACCTGAAGCTGACCGATCCAAGCATCCCGATCAGCAAGAACCTGCCGTTGTACGATGAGCCTGCTCAGCGTTACTGCCCGGCTGGTGTGTACGAAGTGATTACCAAGGAAGACGGCGAGAAGCGCTTCCAGATCAATGCCCAGAACTGCGTTCACTGCAAGACCTGTGACATCAAGGACCCTTCGCAGAACATCACCTGGGTGACGCCGGAAGGCGCTGGCGGCCCGACTTACCCGAACATGTAAGCCGAACGCCTAAACAACGAGGCTCCCGAATGGGGGCCTTTTTGTTGCCTGAAATTCATGACCTGACACTGATTTCCTGTAGGAGCCAAGCTTGCTCGCGATAGCGGTGTGCCAGACGACAACAATGACGAATGATAAACCGCCATCGCGAGCAAGCTCGGCTCTTACAGAGTTTGTGTTTAAACCTTCAGGCCCAGCTCCGCCGACAACCGCGCTGTCACCCCTTTGATCAACGGGATCAGCTCGGCCATTTTCTCCAGCGGCATGTACGGCACGGTACTGGCGATGCTGATACCCGCCACTATGCGCTTGCTGGCATCACGAATCGGCGCCGCCACACAACGAATTGACGGTTCGTTGTCTTCCAGGTCGAAGGCATAACCACCGGCCACGTACTCGACCATGCGCTGTTCAAACTGCTCCCAGGACTGCTCCGGGTGCTGCGGCCAAAACAGGTTTTTCCCACCCGCCGGCAGGCTGACTTCGTACAACCGCTGCCACTCTTGCGGCGTGTCATCAAGCATCAGCGCCTTGCCGATCCCGGTGCGTGCCAGCGGCATGCGATGACCAACCCGCGAACGCATTTCCGGGCCATTGCGCCCCGGATTCTTGTGCAGGTACAGGACCTCGTCACCTTCACGGATCGCCAGGTGAATGGTGTCACCGGTCAACGCCGACAACTCATCCAAATATGGCCCAGCCAGGGTCACCAGTGGCAACTCCTCACGCGCCTGGAACCCCAGTTCGATCAGCTTCGGCCCCAACAGATAACCGACTTGCGGCACCACCCGCAGATAGCGCTCGTCCACCAGGCAACTGGCCAGACGATGGGTGGTGCTGCGCGTGGTGCCGATCAACCGGGCGATTTCCTTGAGATCGCGAGCGCCGCTGGCCACGGCCTGAACCACACCCAGACCGCGAAGCAGTGTCTGGGTGCCGGTCGGCGCAGCGTCCTTGGCGATTTTTGGGGCGTCTTCCTGCATATCCAGCCTTTACCGTTGAGCGAGTGAACGGGCGGCATTATGGTCGTCCGATGGCTGCTACTACAACTCGATACGCTCGACCTTGCCCACCAGCAAGATGTAGGAAAGTGCCCCCATCAACGCCAGAACCGAGATATAGGTAATCGCTGGAGCAAACGAATCGCCCGTGGCGAGGAAACCGATGACAATCGGCGTGGCGATAGCCGACAGGTTGCCGATGAAGTTGAACACCCCGCCGGTCAATCCCAACAACCGCGCTGGCGCCAGGGTCGACACCAACGACCAGGTGATGGAAGCGAGGCCATTACCGAAGAACGCCAATGCGAGGAAGGCAATCACCAACGGCGTGGATTCGACGAAGTTAGCACCAATGATCGAAGTGGAAATCAGCAGGCCACTGATGATTGGCAGCTTGCGAGCGAAACCTACCGTGTAGCCGCGACGGATCAAAAAGTCCGAGAAAAACCCCGAACACAGCACACCAATGAACGCGGCGAGAAACGGCAGCGACGCCAACAGGCCGGACTTGATGAAGTCCATGCCACGGTATTTCACCAGGTAGGTCGGGAACCAGGTCAGGAAAAACCACAGCGTCGAGTTGAGGCAGAACTGGCCGAGGTAGATGCCCCAGAGTTTGCGTTTGCTCAGGACAATCCCCAGGTCGGTCCAGCTGAACTTGGCTTTGACTTTGGCTTGCTCGGCCTGAATATCCACCAACCCGCCGCCTTCGCGGATCAGGTCGATTTCAGCTTCGTTGGCGCCTTTGAAATCCCGTGGTTCGCGATACACCGCGTACCAGATCACCGCCCAGAGAATGCCCACCGCGCCGGTAGCGACGAATACCATGTGCCAACCGAATTCGTGCTGAAGCCAGGCCAGAACCGGCGTCAAAAATGCAAGACCGACAAATTGCCCAGAGGTATAGAAACCAATGGCCGTGGCGCGCTCACGCTCGGGAAACCAGGTGGTTACTACACGGCTGTTGATTGGATACGCCGGCGCTTCGAGAGCGCCCACCGCCATGCGCAACACGAACAACGCGATAAAACTGGCGGCGAAGCCGAGCATCACCGTGGCCACCGACCACAACAGCAATGCGACGCTGTAGAGAATTCGCGGCGGAACCCGGTCCACCAGCCAGCCGCCGGGGATCTGCATGGCGGCGTAGGTCCAGCCGAACGCGGAGAAGATCAGCCCGACGTGAATCGGATCGATGCCCAGGTCGCTGGTCAACGCCGGGGCGGCGATCGACAGGTTGCTGCGGTCCAGGTAGTTGATCACCACGGTGATGAACAGCAGGACCATGATGAAAAACCGCTTGCGGCTCGGCGTCACCAACGACGCCTGCCCGGTGAGGGTTTGCGGTTGCATGAGGAGTGCCTCTTATTATGTTTATTGAGGTCGTTCTGAAGATTGACACTTAACCCTTGTGGGAGTGAGCCTGCTCGCGATAGCGGTGGGTCATTCAGCATTAATGGCGACTGACACACCTTCGCGAGCAGGCTCGCTCCTACAGGGAATGGTGGTGAATCAAACAACACTCACCACTCGGCAAAACTGCCATCGGCATGACGCCAGATCGGGTTGCGCCAGCGGTGGCCGACCGCTGCGCGTTCGATCACGTATTCCTCGTTGATCTCGATGCCCAGGCCCGGGCCATTCGGGATCTTTACGAAGCCTTTGTCGTAGTCGAACACCCGCGGATCTTTAACGTAGTCCAGCAGGTCGTTGCTCTCGTTGTAGTGAATGCCGAGACTCTGCTCCTGGATGAACGCGTTGTAGCAAACCGCGTCCAGTTGCAGGCAAGCCGCCAGCGCAATCGGGCCCAACGGGCAATGCAGCGCCAGCGCCACGTCGTAGGCTTCGGCCATGTTGGCGATCTTGCGGGTTTCGGTGATACCGCCAGCGTGGGACGCATCGGGCTGGATGATGTCGACATAACCTTCGCTGAGCACGCGCTTGAAATCCCACCGCGAGAACAAACGCTCGCCCAGGGCAATCGGCGTGCTGGTCAGCGGCGCCAGTTCCTTCAGCGCTTCGTAGTTTTCGCTGAGCACCGGCTCTTCAATGAACATCAGTTTGTACGGGTCGAGTTCCTTCATCAGCACCTTGGCCATCGGCTTGTGCACCCGGCCATGAAAGTCCACACCGATGCCGACGTTCGGGCCTACTGCGTCACGCACCGCCGCGACGTTGGCCAGGGCCAGATCGACTTTCTCGAAGGTATCGAGGAACTGCAGCTCTTCGGTGCCGTTCATTTTCACTGCGGTAAAGCCGCGCGAGACCGCTTCTTTTGCCGCGCGCGCGGTGTCCGCCGGACGGTCGCCGCCGATCCACGAATACACACGAATCTTGTCCCGCACCTGACCGCCCAGCAGATCGCTGACCGACACACCCAGCGCCTTGCCCTTGATGTCCCACAATGCCTGATCGATACCGGCCAGGGCGCTCATGTGGATTGCGCCACCACGGTAAAAGCCGCCGCGATAGAGCACGGTCCAGATGTCTTCGATGTTGCGTGGGTCTTTGCCGATCAGGTAGTCGGACAATTCTTCAACGGCGGCGGCAACGGTGTGGGCGCGACCTTCAACCACGGGCTCGCCCCACCCGGTTACACCTTCGTCGGTTTCGACTTTGAGGAAGCACCAGCGTGGCGGAACGATGAAGGTGGTCAGTTTGGTGATTTTCATCTGTTTGTCTCTCTTGTTAGACGTAGCGCTCGCAGCGCCAAAAAAGTCTTAGCGAAGGGCTTTCCAGGCAGCGACGTAAGCCTTGGCATTGGCCGCCACTTGCTCGGGTGTCATGCCCGGCTTGAACAGACCGGAACCGAGGCCGAAGCCTTTTACGCCGGCATCGATAAACACCTGCATGTTGTCCGGAGTGATCCCGCCAACCGGCGCGAGGATGGTCCCGGCAGGCAACACGGCGAGCCAGGCTTTGACGACCGCCGGGCCCATCTGCTCGGCCGGGAACATCTTCAGCACATCCGCGCCTTCGGCCAGTGCCGCGAAGGCTTCGGTCGGTGTGGCGACACCCGGCGACAGATACAAACCGGCCGCCTTTGCCGCACGCAGCACTTTGGGATCGCTGTGGGGCATGACGATCACCTGGCCGCCCGCCGCTTTCACTTGCTCGACCTGTTCCGGTGTCAGCACCGTGCCGGCACCGATCAGGCAATCAGCGGGCAAGGTATTGCGCAAGATGCGGATACTTTCGTACGGCTCGGGGGAATTAAGCGGCACTTCGATGACGCGAAATCCGGCGGCATACAGGACTTCACCGATGGCGGCTGCTTCCTGTGGACGCAGGCCGCGCAGGATCGCGATCAGACCGTTTTGCGCCAGTGCTTGTTTGAGCATGTCATAGCTCCAGTCAGGTTTAACGGGATAGGTTGGGCGTGACCAGACCGGCGGCCAGCGCCAGTTGCCACAACCCGCGTTCGGTGGCCTGTTCGGCCAGGGTTACCCTGGCAAAACCGCAGGCGTCGAGGGCGCGGCTGTAACGCGTGCAGAGCTGGGAATTGCCGATCAGGATGATCGAAGGCAGATGCACGCTGTTGCGCCGACGCCGCTGAACATTGGCAAGGGCCGACAGTTCATGGCCGATCAGCAGGCCAGACAGATAATCCGGTTGCGCGCTGGCGCTCAGTTCACCGGTCAAGCCAAGGCTGCGGGCGCTGAACAACGTCGACAGCGGCCCGATTTCACCGTCCGCCGACAACGCCACCTGCACGCCGCGATCAAAGGCCTCGCCATCGTACGAGCTACCGCGCTGTTGAGTGCGCCCCAAAATGCTGTGTTCGCTGAGCACGGCGAAGACTTCGCCGGTCATGAAGGTATCGAAATGGACGATGCAGCCATCGACCACTTCCACCCATTTCGAATGGCTGCCGGGCAGGCCGATCAGCACATCAGCGCCCGCCTCGCCCGACAGGTTTTGCAGCACACCGAGTACCTGGGTTTCTTCGCCGCGCATCACGTTCGGCAAATGCGAACGCTGAATCACACCCGGCACGATGTGCACATCGACACCGCGAAGACTGCGTACGGTTTGTAGGGAAGTTCCGAGATTGGCGACGTTTGCCGGTGTATCGCAGTAGGCCGCTTCGCGCCACCCCTGGGCACTACCGACCATGCCACAGGCAATCACCGGCAAATCCGGCTGGGCGTCGAGCCAGTCACCGCAGGCTTCATCGAAAGCCAGTTCAAAACCGTTGGAGCATGCCTGGCCGCCGATAATTCGCGGCGCCTTGGGCAACTGCATGATCCCCGACGACAGCGAACGCTGTTCGAGCACATGGCCACCCGCGGCAAGTTTGTAAGCACGTAATGAGGTTGTCCCCCAATCCAGCGCGATCAGTTGCGCCTGCATCGCTTCACCTGTTCTGTTTTTTGGCAGTGAGTGAGCTGGACTATAAACCCTGATGCGGAAAAATCTCAATATATAAATATCACTCCCATATATTGGGACATGAACAAAAAAAGATCGCAGCCTTCGGCAACTCCTACAGGGAACATAAATCCTGTGTAGGAGCTGCCGCAGGCTGCGATCTTTTAGGGTCGATTAATTACCTTGGGCAAACTCGCGCAACACCTTCCCATCCATCCGATACCGAACCCACTCTTCCTGCGGTTGTGCGCCCAAAGATTTGTAGAACTCAATGGCCGGCGTATTCCACTCCAGTACGCTCCATTCGAAACGCCCGCAATCATTGGCGCAGGCGATTTTCGCCAAGTGGCGCAACAAGGTTTTGCCCGCACCGCCGCCGCGCTGTTCCGGGGTGATGTAGAGGTCTTCTAGGTACAGGCAGTTGCTGCCCAGCCATGTGGAATAGCTGAAAAAGAAAACGGCAAAGCCAATCGGCAAGCCATCACGCAGGCAGATCAGGCCGTGGGCGGTGGCGCCTTCGCTGAACAGGCTGCGCTCGATGTCGGCGACGCTGGCGATGACTTCATGGCGCGCACGTTCGTAATCGGCCAGTTCAGTGATGAATGCGAGTATTTGCGGGGCATCACTGGGGGTCGCCGGGCGGATTTCGATCGTCATGGACGTGCCTTGTCAGAAGAGGAAAACGCCATACTAAGTCGGCAAGCGGCCTGTGGCGAGGGAGCTTGCTCCCGCTGGCTGCGAAGCAGCCCCCAGTTGCCGCCCTTCTTTTCTCCTGAAGGAACGCGTTACCTATTTCCGGGGCTGCTTCGCAACCAGCGGGAGCAAGCTCTCTCGCCACAAAAACGCCATACTCCGGTCGGTACTAACCCTCGCATCGCGAACCTCGGACCTAACATTGCCGCCTGGCGTGGTAGATAAATGCCCTGCGTATTTATCAGGTCAAGGAACCGCGTCATGTCTACCGCAACACCGCCCGTCTCCAGTAAGTTGTTCGGCCTGTTTTGCCTGGCCAGCTACTTGCTCTCGTTGTCCTACGGTTCGACCTTTTTGCTGTCGCTGCTGATTGGTTCACGCGGGGGTAACGAGCACGATGCCGGCAGCGTGATTTCGGCGGCGATGCTCAGCACCTTTGCCGCGGTGCTCATGTCAGGTCACTTGTCCGATTTGCTGGGCGCGGCCCGCTCGGTCGCGCTGTTCGGCATCTTGCTGGTCGCCGCCAGCCTCGGCTTCGCACTGACACCGGGCTTCGGCCATCTTCTTCTGTTTTTCGGGCTGCTGCTGGGGTTGGGCTGGGGGGTGTTCTACACCTTGGGCCCGATCATCGTTGCAAGTCTGGTAACCCCTGCGCAACGTGCCAAATACTTTGCCTTGTTGTCCGGTAGCATGATGACCGGGATCGGCAGTGGCCCACTGCTGGGGCGCGCCGCGAGTGCGCTCGGTTATCCAGTGACGGCGGCGTTTTATCTCGCCGCGCTGGCCAGCCTGATCGGTGTTTTGCTGTTCTGGCGGCTGGATAAACACCTGAAAGAAGCTTCGGTGCAATCGACTGCCGTATCGCGAATTTCCTGGCGGGCAGCGTCACAAGTGCTGTCGTCCAGGGCGGTATTCCCGATCATCATGGTTGGCCTGGGCGGTTGTGTTTTCGGCGGACTGTCGAGCTTCCAGACGAGTTACGCCGCGCTGCACTCGCTCGACTACTCGCTGTTTTTCCTCGGCTTCATGAGTGCTGCCATCAGCAGCCGCATGCTGATCGCGGGCATCGTGGTCAAGCGCGACCCACTGCGGGCGTCTTGTCTGTTGTCAGGTTTGATGATGGGCTCGATCCTGATGTTCGGCTTCGTGGTCGACAGCAGTTTCAGCTACGTGCTCGCCGCAGTGATGCTCGGGGTGGGTTATGGACTGACCTATTCAGTGATCAACGGCCTGGCGGCCAATGAGGCGCCGAGCGGTACCACCGCGCAATCGTTGCTGTTGTTCAGCCTCTCTTACTTCATCGGCGTGTTCGGCTTTCCATTACTGGCCGGCAAAATCATCGTCGAACACGGCATGGCCGCACTGTTGCTTACGGTACTGGCCGTCGCCCTCCTCAACTGGCTGATCACCGGGGGCCGGTTGATCTGGCGCCGAGCGAATCGGGCAAAGGCCTTGCAACGGGCGTAAGCCGTTCGTCGCCTGTCAGGCACCCATCCAGAGCAAGGGCGGACTAATCAGGTAGGGACTCTATTTATTGGAGACGACACCATGAGCCTGTCCAGGTTGACCGCCCTCGCCCTCACGACGTTGCTGTCCACTGCCGCGTTCGCCGGGACCATCGGTTCGAGCACCGGCCCCACCAATCCAGTGGAAAAACCCATCGCCCCGGCCATTCAGAGCGCCCCCGTCATCAACATCAATGGCACGGGAACCGACAGCCGTCTGCCACCCTCTACCGGCACCGATCCACGGACTCAGGGCAACGATGCAGGACGCCAGGGCGGGTTGAATCTACCGGACACGAAAACGCCGCCCAGCGGTGGACTGGGCTCGACTACCACTGACAGTTCAGGTGCAAAAGGCGGCATCAGCCAATAGGTGGCAATACTTCTGAAACCAGGAGAAATCCCATGCCTCGGGGAAGCAAAACCAAATACACCGCCGAGCAGAAACGCAAGGCAGAACACATCGAAGACAGTTACGAAAGCAAAGGTGTGTCCAAGGGCGAGGCCGAAGCGCGAGCTTGGGCGACGGTGAACAAACAGTCGGGCGGTGGTGAGAAATCCGGCGGTTCAGGACAGAAAAAACCAGCGAGCGCCAAATCGGAGGATCGCAAGGAGTCGTCACGGCGCGCGGTGGCCAGCCGTGAAGGTCATTCGCGTAACAGCAGGGCTTCGCGGGATACCCAGACCGTCGACAGTTTGAGGAAAGAGGCTCGGGCGAAAAATATTTCCGGGCGTTCGACGATGCGCAAGCAGGAGTTGATTGAGGCGCTGCGAAAGGCGAGTTAGGGCCAGCTCATGTGTTGAATTTGATGACCCCTTCGCGGGCAAGCCAGCTCCCACAGGAGTCAATGGCGTTCACAAATCATGTGTCCACCATCCAACCTGTGGGAGTGGGCTTGCCCGCGATGAGGACCGATCAGGCGCTGAAATTCCTGCTGATCAACGCATCCACCTCCGCCGTCCTCGGCGAAGTCGCCGGGCCCCACCGAGTGACTGCCAACGCCGCAGCCGCATTGGCCCGGCGCGCCGCATCAAACGCCGTCAAGCCCTGCGCCAGCCCCGCCACAAACACCCCTGCATGCGCATCGCCAGCGCCATTGCTGTCCACTGCATCGACCTTGAAACCCGGCACATGCTGCCGCTCAGAACCCTGATTGATCCAGCACCCTTGCGGCCCATCACGCACCACCATCAACACCTTGGCGGGCAAGTGTTCAACCAGGCGATCCAGCGCCCCGGCAATGTCCGATGCCCCGGTAAATCGCAGTGCCTCGACCGCGTTGCTGGTCCACAGATCAATGCGCGGCAATAACGCCTGCATCAACGGCGCATCCGGCGAGTTCACCAACGGCCCCGGATCGAACACCACGTTGACTTCGCCCGGTAACGCCAGCACCCAATCCACCAGCGCCTGAGCCTTGCCGACATGCAGCAGGCTGTAACCGCTGACGTAGGCATAATCCCCCGCCTCGACCGACACGCTCGCCAGGTCTTCGGCAGTCAGCTCGCCCTCAGCGCCGATGTAGGACACAAAACTGCGCTCGGCCGAAGCATCGGTAATAGCGACACATAACCCGGTATCGCGCTCGGCGCGGTGAGCGATGCCGATCTGGATGCCTTCCACGCGCATCGCCTCGCGGGCCAGGTCACCAAAACGTCCGGTGCCATGACGCCCCAGATAGACCACCGACAACCCATTACGCTGGGCGGCGGCCATCACGTTGAAGCCGCCACCGGCTTCGAAACTGGCGGACTGCGCCAGCACGTCACCACCCGCTTGCGGCAATTTATCCACAGCCATGACCAGATCGATGATGACCTGGCCGGTGTGCAACAGTTTAGGCATGAGCATTCTCGGTCAAGGCAGCGCGACGATCCTTCGCCCCGCCGAGTACGAAGTACAGGCCACCGGCGACCACAAAGGTCACGATCCAGCCAAGGCCGTTATGCCCCAGCCACGAGTCGGACAGGAAGCCTTTGAACCACACGTTTTCGGCCGTGGTGCCGATGGTGGTGAAGCTGAAACCCAATACGATGGCAATGGCCCAGGCCCCGAACGCACGCCATTCGACGCCGCCGCGATACCAATAGGCGCTGCTCGGGCTGACGTCCAGCAGATCCTTGGGGCTGTAATAGTGACGGTGAATCAGGTCGACCACGAAGATCCCGACCCACGCGGTGATCGGCACCGCGAGCAGGGAAATGAAGGTGATGAACGGGCCGTAGAAACTGTCCGCGATCAGCATGAAATAGATCGAACCGGCGAAGATCGCGACGATATCCACCACCACGGCGTAGACGCGCTTGACCTTCAGGCCAAGGGTCAGCGTAGTCAAACCAGCGGAGTACACCGACAGGTTGTTCGACAGCAGCAGGCCGCCGAACGCCGTGATCAGGTAGGGCACGGCCATCCAGGTCGGCAGCATGTCGCGGATCGCGATGATCGGATCGGTGGCCTGGGCCAGGTCATTGTTACCCACCGACAACAGGCCGCCGAGGGTGATCAACAGCACCAGCGGAATCCCCGCACCGAACGCCGCCGACGCCACCAGACGCACGGCTTTGACGCTGCGATGCTGATAACGCGACATGTCGGCACCAGCGTTGGCCCAACCAATGCCAGTACCGGCAGCCATGGTGCCGACGCCGATGATCATCGCGCTCAATGGCGCAGGTGTGGCGTTGAATACCGCGCTCCAGTCGATGGTGGCGCAGAGGAAGCCGCCGACCAGAATGTTCAGGGCGCCGAATACATAGGTCGCCCACTTCTGGATCACCAGTAACGTGGCGTGACCGAGGCCGGACACGGACAAGGTGAGCAGCACGAAAATCGCGATGAACAACAGCGTCAGCACAGGGGCGCTTTTGGCCTCAACCGGAGAGCCGAACAGGATCGAGCACAGCGACAGCAGTACAAACGCGGCGGTTGTGGTGTTGACGGTTTCCCAGCCCAGACGCGACATCAGCGAGACCAGGGTCGGGCCGATATTGCCGCGTACGCCGAAGATGGCGCGGGACAGGGTCAGGCTTGGCGCACGGCCACGCCGACCGGCGATGGAGATGATCCCGACCACCGCAAAGGAACCAGCGGCACCGAGAATCGCGACGATGATCGCTTGCCAGATCGCCAACCCGCGAAACGCCACGAGTGTCGCGCCGAGAGGCAGGCCGAGGATGGAAATGTTGGCAGCGAACCAGACCCAGAACAGTTGCAACGGATGGCCGTTGCACTCGGCTTCCGGTACCGGTTCGATGCCACGGGTTTCCAGTTGCCCGACGCTTTGCCCGGTGTTTGATGAACTCATGAAAAATGCTCCTGTTGCCATTTTTGTGGTTGTGGGCAATTCAGATAATTGGCAGCCCGCGATACTCATCGATCGCCGCCCCCCCCACGATGTCGTGAAGGTAAAAGGTCTATGTAGGAGCTTCCTCAGCGCAGGGAGAGGAGCCCTTTCACAAGGGGTTCCAACTCCAGACCATTGACGGCTTTAACCGTGTCGATCATCTCGGCAGGCCAACTCTCAAGGCCCAGGCAGGCCCCAAGCATCGCACCGAGAATCGCGGCGATGGTGTCCGTGTCGCCGCCCAGGCTGGCAGCCATGCACAGCGCTTCGAAGGCATTCATTTCGCCGACCGCCACTTGCTGGGCCAGCGCGAACGAGACCACCACCGACTCCTGTGACGCCACCGAAGTGCCGATCACGTCGTACATCAAATCGGCCAACATTGCCTTGTCGCTATCGACACTGATAGTCCGCGCCCAACTGATGCGTGAAGCAATGCGTCCGCCGGCGACCCAGTGGCCATGACTTTCAGCTTGCTGAGCGATTTGCTGGCCGAGGGTCAGCGCTTCGCCCAGATCGACGCCATTGATCCCGGCCGAAACCACCGCCGCCACCGCCGCCGCGCTTGAGATCCCGAGCGTGGTGTTGTGGGTGACCTGGCAAGCCTGTACCACGGCGTCGATGAAACGCTCAGGATTGGCAACGTTCGCCGCAATTCCTACGGGAGTGATGCGCATCGCCGCGCCATTGGTGGTGCCGTAGCGCCCCGCTTCTTCCGGCGAATGACCGGCGAGAATCATCTCGATCGCACGCTTGGTCGAAGGGCCGAGCAAATCCTGCGAGCCCTTGGCCTGCATCTCGGCCTCCCATTCGATCAACCGCTGGGCGAGCAGCTCCGGTTCTATGCGGCCCTTGCCATCGATCAACAACTGGCCAACCAGGATCGCCTGTTCGGTGTCGTCGGTGATCGAGCCCTTGGGCATGTTGGCGGCAATGGGTTGATGCGGGCCGGCATCCTGCAGATCAGTAATTTCACCGAAGCGCGCCTTGATCTCGGCGCGGCTCAGGGATTGGGTCGGCATACCCAGCGCATCGCCCAGGGCCAAGCCATAAAACGCGCCCAAGGCACGATCAAGCACAGTCATTTCGACGTTCCAAATTGCAGGTGCAGACGGAAATGTACCGGGTCGAGCAGGCTTTCCACCTGTTCCATGAAACGGTTCTGTCGGTCATAAGTGGTGCGCAACGCCTTGAGGAAAACCGTGCCGACCGGACGTCCCAGCAGCTCAGCGTCTTCGGCGCTCAGCGGTTCGGCACCGATCCATTGATCGCCGCGCTCACCGATATAACCGTAGGCGGCCAGCGTGATGGTCAGGGAGTTGTCGATCAGACCGACGCGCGGCAGGCTTTCCAGGCCTCCGGTGGCGGGCATCAATGAGCGTTCGAGGGAGACCAGCGTGCCGTTGTTGTCACGACGACGACGGTCCAGAGTGATGAATTGGTCGGTGCCGAAACGCGACAGCAGGTCAGGACGGGTGACCGCCTCCAGCCGCAGCACTTCGGTATTGACCAGCGCCCCGCTGTCGGCCAGGGCTTGTGCCCAGCCGCTGCGTTGATCGAGCACCACACCGTCGAACGTGACGATGGAGCCGACCCCGCTTTGCGTGGCGATGTAGTTACGCCGTTTCAACTCGGCCAGGGCTTCACGTAAAGTACCTCGGCTGACTTTGAATTCTTGAGCCAACTGATGCTCGCCCGGCAACTGAAAACCGTCCTCCAGGAGGCCGCTTTCAATGCGCCGGATGAGTTCGTCGACCACCCGTTGTTTCTTGTCAAATCGTACCTGTCTAATCATGTACAAATTGATAACCGAAACGGGCCGCGGCAGGCAAGGAATATTTAAGGGAGATGACGGAAGGATGCGATTGTTCGCGATAACAAGGTGAATCAGGTACACCGCCATCGCGGGCAAGCCACGCTCCCACAGGTCAGGTGTCGTGCACGAATTATGCAATCGACATGTAATCCGAGGGAGCGTGGCTTGCCCGCGATGGCGTCCGTGAGATCAGCCTAAGTGTCAGCGTTGTTTGAGGCGGTCGATGACCACGGCCAACAGCAGAATCGAACCGCGAATCACGTACTGATAAAACGTGTCGATGTTCTTCAGGTTCATCGCGTTCTCGATGATCGCCAGAATCAGCACACCGGCAATCACGTGCCGAATCATCCCGATCCCGCCGCTGAGCGAAACGCCGCCCAGCACGCATGCCGAGATCACTGTCAGCTCAAAGCCCTGCCCGATCATCGGCTGGCCCGAGGTCATGCGCGATGCGAGGATCACCCCGGCCAATGCACCGATTACACCGTGCACGGCGAAGATGATGATCTTGGTCCGATCAACGTTCACACCCGCCAGCAGCGCCGCTTCCTGATTGCCGCCGATGGCCATGGTATTGCGGCCATAGGTGGTGTAATTGAGCAGCCAGCCGAAGAACAGGAAGCAGACGATGGTAATCAGAATCGGCACCGGCACGCCGAACAGCTGGCCGTTACCGAACACAAAGAATTGCTCCTGAGACACGCCTACCGCTTTGCCGTTGGCGAAAATGTAGGCCAAGCCGCGTACGATCTGCATGGTCGCCAGCGTGGTGATCAACGCATTGACCCGCAGCTTGGCAATCACGATCCCGTTGATCAGGCCGACGATCAGCCCCATCACCAGCGCCGCACAAACACCCAGAAACACGCTATTGGTGTCGCGCATCACCACCGCCGCAACCACCCCGGCGCAGGCAATCACCGAGCCCACCGACAAGTCAAAATGCCCGGACGCGAGGCAATACAACATGGTGCACGCGGCGATTCCGGTGGTGGAAATCGCCAGGCCCAGGCCGCGCATGTTCAGCGGCGAAAGGAAGTTGTCGATCATCAGGGTGCAAAGCACGAAGATCCCGACGGCTGCCAGCAGCATCACCCAGTCATCGAGAAAGCGCCGCAGGTCCAGAGGTTTGCGCTGGGTTGGCAGGGCATTGTTTTGGGTTGTCATCATAGTTACCTCTCAGTTCGCCACGCCGTCAGCGCGTTGGCGCGGCAAAGCCAGTTGCAGCAGGTTGGATTCGTTGGCCTGTTCGCGGCTCAGTTCGCCGCGCAGGGCGCCTTCGCACAGCACCAGGATGCGGTCGGAAATACCCATCACTTCCATCAGGTCGCTGGACACCACGATCACCGAAATACCGTCGGCGGCCAGGTTGTGGATGATCTGGTAGATCTCGGCCTTGGCACCGATGTCGATGCCGCGCGTGGGCTCGTCGAGCAGCAGGACCTTCATCGGCATCGACAGCCAGCGACCGAGAATGGCCTTCTGCTGATTGCCGCCGGACAGGTACATGATTTTCTGCGCCGCGTTAGGCGTCTTCACTTTCAGCGCTTTGATCTGTTTGTCGGCGTTGCCCTTTTCCCACAGACCACGCAACAGGCAACCGAAGGTGGAATGGGCGCCGCGTGCACTGATGTTGATGTTCTCGGCAACACTGGAGAGCGGCATGATGCCCTCCTTTTTGCGGTCTTCCGGGCACAGCAGAATCCCGGCTGCGATGGCGTCGCGGGGAGAACGCAGTTTCAACTCATGGCCGCGCAGTTCAAGGCGCCCGGCAGTGTTGCGTTCCAGGCCGCTGAGCATGCGAAACAGCTCCGTGCGACCGGCACCGACCAAACCGAACAGCCCGAGAATTTCGCCTTTGTGCGCCTCGAAACTCACCGGCTCGCGCAGGCCTGGGCCGAGCAGCCCGTCGACTTTCAACGCCACCGCGCCACGCGGACGAGAGCGATAATCGTAGATGTCCTGGATGTCGCGACCGACCATGCACGTGACCAGTTGATCGTGGGTCAGTTCGCTCATGTCTTCGAAGGTGCGCACGTAGCGACCGTCCTTGAACACGGTCACGGCGTTGCAGATGCGGAACACTTCTTCCATGCGGTGGGAGACGTACAGCACCACTTTGCCCTCATCGCGCAGGCGACCGATGATCGCCATCAAGCGATCGATCTCCCGCGCCGAAAGACTGCTGGTGGGCTCGTCAAACGCAATCACATGAGCACCACGGGACAAGGCCTTGGCGATTTCCACCAGTTGTCGTTGACCCAGGGACAGGCGCCCGACTTTCTCCTGCGGGTCGATTTCGTCGGCCAGGCCCTTGAGGCAGGCCAGCGCTTGCTGGCGCAACGTGCCGCGATTGATCAGGCCAAAACGGGCCGGCAGGTGACCGAGAAACAGGTTTTCCGCCACGGTCATTTCCGGCACCAGATGCAACTCTTGGTGAATGACCGCGACACCGCTGGCGATGCTGTCAGCGGTGGACTTGAACGCCATCGTCTGCTCGCCGATCTGCAGGTCGCCGCTGCTCGGGGTGTAAGCGCCACCGAGGATCTTCAACAGCGTCGATTTGCCGGCGCCGTTCTCGCCCATCAAGGCATGAACCTGCCCCGGATAAGCAACAAAGCTGATGCCATCCAGCGCCTTCACCCCGGGAAAGGTCTTGCCGATCCCGTTGAAGCGCAAGCTGCCAGCAGTATGTTGTTGTACTTGTGTTTGCGCGTGCATAACCACCTCATCACACCGATCAGGCAACCCCGTTGCCGGGGCTGCCGATGAAATCAACCAGCCTTCAGTTCCACAGGCCGATCTTTTCCAGTTCCTGCTTGAAGTTGTCGCGGGTGATCAGGGTCACGTCGTCCATTGCGGTGTACTTCACCGGTTCTTTGCCGGTGGTGACCCAGTCGTACATCATGCTGGCGGTGTTGTAGCCCTCGATGTGCGGGCTTGGCAGCATCGAGCCATAGAAGCCGCTGCCGGGCTTCTTCAGTTCGCCAATGGCGTCGGTGCCGTTGATGCCGATGCCGATCACATTAGCCGCAGCGAAACCGGCGCTTTCGGTGGCGCGCACGCCGCCGAGCACGGTGTTGTCGTTCATGCCGCCGATGATCAGGTTTTTCGCCGCGCCTGGCAGTTTCACCAACGCCGAGTTCGTGGCGTCCATGCTGCCCGGTACGTCGAGGGTTTTCAGCGCCGAGAACAGGATGTGGTCCTTCGGCATGCCAGCATCTTCCAGAGCTTTGACGGAACCGTCGGTGCGCTTCTTGCCGGTGTCGAGTTCGTTGTAGGTATTGATCACCGCATAGGTTTCTTTCCAGTCCCAGCCGCGTTTTTTCGCTTCGGTGGCCATGGCACTGCCCTGCTTCTGGCCGACTTCGAACGCCGCCATGCCGAGGTATGGCACGTCTTCCATGAACTTGCCGCTGGCATCGACAAAACGGTCATCGACGGCAATCACTTTCAAGCCATTGAGCTTGGCTTTGGCCATGATCGCAGGGCCGAGGGACACGTCCGGAGGGCAAATCACAAAGCCCTTGGCGCCGTTAGCCGCGAGGCTGTCGATGGCCGACAGGGTTTTCTCGCCATCCGGCACGGCGATCTTGATCAGGGTAAAGCCTTTCTCCTTGCCGGCCTTTTCGGCGAAGGCCCATTCAGTCTGGAACCACGGCTCTTCCGCTTGCTTGACCAGAAAACCGATTTTTACTTCCTCAGCCGCCAGCAGCGTGCTGCTCAGGCTGACTGCGCCAACCGCCAAAGCGGCACAGCACAGGGAACGGATTGCACGACGACGATTCATAAGCTGACTCCTTGTTGTTTTTTTTGAGCGTTCTTTAGAAAGCCATAAAGCGGTGAAACGAGATTGCCAATAGTCATATCGTATGATGATTGGATTTCAGGCGGAGTTGTGCGCTTGAAATCCCGGTTGCTCAGTCGTGATACATGACTGAACGCCCGCCATCGATGGTGATGCATGAAGCATTGATGAAAGGCGCTTCATCGCTGGCCAGGAATACGGCGGTCATCGCCACTTCCATCGGCTGGCCGATGCGCTTTGGCGGATGCAGATCCAACGCGCGCTGCCGCTCGGCGTGGGGATCGGCAAAACCGTTCCAGTAATCGACGTTCAGTTGCGTCTCAATGTAACCCGGTGCGATGGCGTTGACGCGAATGCCCTTGGGCGCGTATTCGATGCCCAGGGCTCGGGTCAGGCCGAGCAAGCCGTGCTTGGCGACCGGGTACGGGAAGCAGCCCGGGATGATGTGCGAGGAATGGGTCGAGGCAATGTTGATGATGCTGCCAATGCCCTGCTCGATCATTTGCGGTAATACCGCTTTGCAACCGAACCAGGCGCCATCCAGGTCGATGGCGAAGCAGCGACGCCAGTCGTCTTCAGTCATTTCCAGCGGATCACGGAAAACGTTGACCCCGGCGCAGTTGACCAGCACATCGATCCGCCCATGACGCTCGACCGCCAGCCGTGCCATGGCGTGCAGATCCTGTTGCTGCGATACGTCGGCCTTGATCGCTACGACATCGGAACCTTTGTCCCGCCAATGCGCTGCAACCTTCTCGACTTTCTCACCCTGGATATCGCTGATGATCAACCTGGCTTGCTGGGACGCGAAGGTGGCAACAATCGCCTCACCAATACCTTGTGCGGCGCCGGTCAGCAGAACGACTTTGTTTTTCAGACGCTCGCCTTTGGTCGGCTCGGGCACGGGTGGCAAGGAAAGAGGTTCAGCCATGGCTCAAGACTCCTGTCCGAGAGCATGACGAAAACCGGGCATCTGTCGATGACCGGTCAAAAGACGATGAAGAAGAAACAGACAGGCGCGAAAACGTTTCAGCACCGGGGCGGTCTGAAACACTGGCTCCGCAAGGGAATGCGGTGGAATATCGCTGCATCACTTCACCAATTTTGTTTTTTTAAGTGTGAGTGCGTGTAACTGATGGGGCCGACTATAAACCCGACCGCCAAATAATCTCAATATATAATTTTGCATCCCATATTTAGGGATTTATCCGGCAAATCGCGTGCAAGGCTTTCCGGGGACATCGACACGAATCGACAACACAGCACCGTCGAGCGAATGCCCAAGCGGGCTTGCCGCGCTGGTGATGTACAGGGTTTTCAGATCGGCAGCGCCGAACACGCAACTGGTGGGACGGCTGACCGGCAATTCAATCACCCGATCGACGTCGCCATCCGGACTCAGCCGCAGCAGGCAGCTGCCATCCCAACGGGCATTCCAGACATAGCCTTCGGCATCCATCGCCGAGCCATCCGGACCGCCACGCCCGTGTGGGCCGAACCAGGTCCGCGGCGGCTCAAGGCTGCCGTCGGCATGAATGAAATGTTGATACAACGTGCCATCGAGGCTATCGCCGAAATACACAGTGGTGGCGTCATCGCTCCACAGCAATGTATTGGGAATGCCCAACCCACGGAGCAAAGGCGTGACCCGAGCGTCGCGATCAATGCGAAACAGCCCGCCGGAACGCCGCACGATAGGCAGGTCTTCGCCCTGCTCACCGATATTGTTTTGCATGGTGCCGAGCCAGAGTCGGCCTTGAGCATCGCAGCGGGCTTCGTTGGCGCGGTTGCCTGGTTGCGGGTCGGCGACGCACAGCAAGGTCAAACGCGGCTCCAGGCCCGGGGAGTCCAGATCGAGGCGATACACGCCGCTGCTCAAGGTCACTAATGCATCGCCGCTTTCAGAGGGGATGAACGCCGACACGTGTTCGGGCATCTGCCAGATCTGCACGTTGGCGCCGATCAGGCGCAGCGCTTGTTTGCCCGCGATATCCACCCAGTAAAGTGCCTGGGTCGGTGCGTCCCAGAACGGGCCTTCGCCTAATAGTGCTCGGTGTTCGGTAACCGCAGTCCGCGTCATGAAACCTCCTGCTTTTTGTTGTTTTTTGTGGGAGCGAGCTTGTCGGCCATGACTTGCGGGTAATAACGCTTGATCGCCAGGTCGGCGTTATCGATCAAGGTCATACAGGCCCACACACCTCGCGCGGCATCACGGGCGGCGATGGCATCGGCCATGTCTTTGTGAATGGGTAAAGTGCGACGGAGTTCGTCGGGGTCGGCGGCGGAGACCTCAAAGCACACCGCCAGCAGCGCGCCGAGGGCCGGGACCATTTGTTCGATGAATTGATTGTGGCTGGCGGCGAGGATGCACTCGTGAAACAACTGGTCGGCACGGTTGTAGTCGATGCCACTGTCCACTGCACGCTCCAGCGCGTTGTAGGCCAGCAGCACTGCTTGCACTTGTTCTACAGTCGCCCGCTCGCAGGCCCAGCGCACGGCCATCGGCTCGATAGTGCGGCGCAGGTCGAGCAAGTCATCAACGAAATTTTCCGGCAAGCCGCTGCGCGACAGCCAGCCTACGACTTGTGGATCGAACAAATTCCAGCGCCGCACCGGCAATACCCGCGTGCCGACCTTCGGCCCGACTTCGAGCAGGCCTTTGGCGACCAGGGTTTTGATGGCTTCGCGGATGACCGTGCGGCTCACGCCCAGTTGTTCGCCGAGATCGGCCTCGACCTTGAGCGTTTCACCCGGTTTGATCTGACCGGTGGCGATCCAGCAACCCAGCCAATCAACCGTCGATGCGTGAAAACTGCTGGACATGAAAACCTCAAAGCCTATCGCGATGGGTGTTCACGCTAATCATCATATGATTGGGTGTCAATTGAAAAAAATCGCAGCCTGCGGCAGCTCCTACAGCGAAATACATTCCCATGCAGGAGCTGCTGCAGGCTGCGATCTTTTCAAGGCTCCAGACCGATGCGAAAGAACTCGCCGCCGCTCCACACGCCCAGCCAATTCTGCCCATCAATTTCACGACTCACCGCCAGCTCCACCAATTGATAGAACACATTGCGGTGAATCAACGCTTCGAGATTGGTTCGCACGTGTACGTAGGGCGCCGGCTCTTGCGTGCCCGGATCAATCACCACACGAATCGGATGCTCGGCGCCAGCCTCGGCGGTTTCATCAACGTTAGTGGTGAAGCGCAAGACCTGCGCCTCGCCTTCGCCTTCCACGTCCACCGCAATCGCCACGAAAGGCGCATCGTCGACCTTGATGCCGACTTTCTCGACTGGGGTGATCAGGAAGTAATCATCGCCGTCGCGGCGAATGATGGTGGAGAACAACTTGACCATCGGCTTGCGTCCGATCGGCGTGCCCAGGTAATACCAGGTGCCGTCGCGGGCGATGCGCATGTCGATGTCGCCGCAGAAATCGGGGTTCCACAGGTGGACCGGGGGCAAGCCTTTGGTCTTGGGGATTTGCCCCAGCAGGTCGTTGGCTTTTTGCGGGCCACTCATGGCGATCTCCTTGGATTACTGGTCGCTGAGCCCCAGCAGGCTACGAGCATATTGCTCCAGCGGCGGGCCCATCAGGTCTTCTGGCTTTTTATCGTGGAACGTCAGTAAACCGCCACGACTCTTGATACGTGCAGTATCGATCAAATACTGGGTGCTGGTCTCGATCAACATGATCTGAATCACACCGCTGTCGATACCGAGGCGATCCAGCGCTTCCTGATCCAGCCACTCATCGGAGTTGCCGATGCGGTCATCAGACTTGGCAAAACGGGTATAGAGCAGGTAGTGGGCACCGACGGCACGGGCTTCGCTCATGGCCTGGTCGAGACCTTCCGGCGTGCGGGCGCGGCGGACCATCGGGAAGTATTCGACGAAGCCGTCGAAGGCGACTTCGGCGATCACGTTAGGTCGTGGGTAAACGGCACTGCCCGGCGGCACGAACGCGCCTTGGGCGATGTAGACGAACGAGTCCGGCTGAATGCGCAGGTTATTCACGCGGCGACTGTCGCTGTGGTCCAGCAAACCCGCATCGCTCATTTGGTAGCGAGTTCCTTCGGCCATATCGCTGACACTCATGCAGCCACCAAGCGCCAAAACGGCCAGCAGCAAAACCAGGCTACGCATCCTATCCTCCAAAGGCCGGTGACGGAAAACCGGCGAATGGCCATGGGATGCAGCTTCCGCGCCAGCTCGTGAACCGTATCGTTTGATCGAACACCATCGCGGGCAAGCCTCGCTCCTTCAGGTTTGTGCGGATCACAAAATTTGTGCCCAACAACATACTTGTAGGAGCGAGGCTTGCCCGCGATGTGGCCGGTTCAACCGCCAATAATTTTCATGACTGTAGCGCCACCAGAAAACGCCACTTCCTGCTTATCACCCAACGCTTTCACCAGAAGTCGTTGCAACGCCGGCAGCGCTTGATGACGCGGTTTGTCCAACAAATCACCGACGTAATGACGGTTACTCGACGACAAACAGCCATGCAACCAGCCCGTAGAAGACAAACGCAGCCGTGAACACGTGCGGCAGAACGGTACGCTTTCGTTGGCGATAACGCCGAAGTGACCAACCCCCGGAATTGCGTAGCGCACCGCCGTCGCATCAACCGGGGCATCAGCCTGGAGATATTCGTAGCGCTCGCCAATCAGGCTGAGCAATTGCTGAAGGCTGACGAATTGCTGCAGGAAGGCGTTGGAATCACTTGCCAGATGGCCCATGCGCATCAACTCGATGAAGCGCAGCTCATAGCCGCGTTCCAGGCAGTAATCGAGCAGCGGCATCACCTGATCGAGGTTCTGCCCCCGCAACGGCACCATGTTGACCTTAATCTTTATGCCAGCCGCGTGAGCCTGATCCATGCCGTCCAGCACCGTCGCCAGATCGCCGCCACGCGCAATGCTACGGAAGGCACTTGCATCCAGGGTATCGAGGGAAACGTTGATGCGCCGAATGCCGGCATCCACCAGCAGAGGCAGCTTTTTCGCCAACAGCTGACCATTGGTGGTCAGGCTGATGTCTTCCAGCCCCATCTGCCCCACCGCCGTCATGAAGGCTTCGAGTTTCGGGCTGACCAACGGTTCGCCACCGGTGATGCGCAAACGCTCGATGCCTGCCGCTTCGATCAGATAGGCCACGCCGCGCGCCATGGCTTCGGCCGACAACTCATCCTGCGCAGCCACCAGCCGCTTGCCATTGGGCACGCAGTAGGTACAAGCGTAATTGCAGGCTGAGGTCAGGCTGATTCGCAGATTGCGAAAACGCCTGCCTTGACGGTCAACGATCATGGATCACTCCGGCGAAAGAAAATCGAACCGCTAAAACTTGACTCACAAATCAAGTTTTAGCAAGCCCTATGCCTGAGTATATTCCTGCGGTACTGCGCCATGTAGCGAAATCATGGCGCGATAAGGCGAACTGCCGGACTCAGCTGCTCGGGGTATCGGTGTCGCGCTTGCGTTTGTTGCCCATGCGCACGCCGATGTCCATCAGGAACTGGAAGAAGCCTTCCTGATCTTCAAGCACATTGCTCCAGAACGGCGAGTGATACAGCGCCACCGCACCGTGCACCAGCGCCCAGGACGCACAGTAATGGAAATATGGCGGCACGTCTTCGAGCTTGCCTTCGCTGATCCGGCCTTTGATCAGCAGGGTCAGGCGTTCGAAGTTCGAGGCACGGATTTTGTGCAGCTCCTCGATCATCTCCGGGACCTGATTGCCCTTGACCACCTTTTCTTCCAGGCGATCGAACAAGCGATAACGTTGCGGATCGCGCATGCGGAATTCGAAATAGGCGCGCGACAGGGCTTCCTTGTCCTTGTCGACATCAGCCGAATGCAACAACTCGTTCAAATCGCGCTCGTAATCGAGCATCAGGCGCAGATAAATCTCGGCCTTGGATTTGAAATGCTTATAAATCGTGCCTTTGCCGATACCGACGGCATCAGCAATCATCTCGACGGTGACACTGTCTTCACCTTGTTCGAGGAACAGCTTGAGCGCGGTATCGAGAATTTCTTGCTCGCGGCGACGAAACTCACGGACCTTACGAGGTTCTTTATGCATAAGAAAAGGTCTGTAGGGGTCAAAATTCGAAGCCGCGTATTATGCCTAAATTACGCAAAAATGCACGGATCATCCAACCATGACTGTGTTTCTTGATGAATTCGGACCGAGTCTGGCTTTGATGAGAACTCATCCGAAGCGGGCGTATTCCAAAATTGTTTAAAAACCGCGCCCACTAAACTGGACTCGGCGAAATACTGATCAATACTTGAACTGTCGGCGAGACATCTCCCCCAAGTGCCGCGCCGATATTGGTACCAACGGACCGCGTACCATTGTTTTACTCCTAATGGTCTTAACCCGGATTCACCCCCCAGAACCCGGGTTTTTTTTGCCTGCGATTTGAGGTATCAAACTCTGTAGGAGGGGCCGCAGACTGCGAGCTTTTGATCTTGCTGTTATAAGAAAGAACCAAAGATCGCAGCCTTCGGCAGCTCCTACCTGGCGCTTTTCACATGTGCCAGCGGAAACAGTCGCTTGAAGTTTTCAGTGGTCTGCTCGGCAAATCGCTCGTAAGACTCACCGCGCAACATTGCCAGAAACTCTGCCACTTCCCGCACATACTGAGGCAGGTTCGATTTGCCACGATGGGGAATCGGAGCCAGGTACGGCGAGTCGGTTTCCACCAACAATCGATCTGCCGGTACTTTGCTGGCCACATCACGCAACGCGTCGGCATTGCGGAAAGTGACAATTCCCGACAGGGAGATGTAATAGCCCATGTCCAGCGCGGCTTTCGCCATGTCCCAGTCTTCAGTGAAGCAATGCAGCACGCCCGCCTGGGGCAACGCGGCTTCACGCAACAGGTTCAAGGTATCGGCGCGGGCGCCACGGGTGTGGATGATCACCGGCTTGGCGGTCTGTTGCGCCGCTTGCAGATGCAATCGAAAAGACGCTTGCTGCAACTCTGCCGCTTCCGGCTCGTAGTGATAGTCCAGACCGGTTTCACCGATGGCTATCACACGCGGATGATTGAGCTCCTGCAGCAACCAATCCAGCGCTGGCGCACCACCCGGCTGCACATCCAGCGGATGTACCCCCACCGAGCAATCGACGTCGTCATAACGCTCCGCCAGGGCTTTGACATCGGCGGCGTTGTCGACACTCACACCGATACACAGAAAGTGCCCCACCCCACGTTGACGGGCGGCATCCAGGGCGGCATCGAGAGAGCCGCCGTGGGCGGCAAGGTCTAGGCGATCGAGGTGGCAATGGGAATCTACGAGCATAAAAGGGCTGCTACTTACATCGTATGAGTAGGACGGTCGGATTTCAGGGCTCCGGCCAGATGAGTTTCGATTCGACTGCGCGCCGTGTTGTCGCCGTCATTGAATTGCACGCCCACCCCAGCGGCCCGGTTGCCCTGAGCGCCTTTGGGGGTGACCCAGGTAACCTTGCCCGCCACCGGAATTTTTTCCGGTTCGTCCATCAGGTGCAGCAGCATGAATACCTCATCGCCCAACTTGTAGCTCTTGTTGGTCGGGATAAACAGGCCGCCGTTCCTGATGAACGGCATGTACGCCGCATAAAGCACGGATTTGTCCTTGATGGTCAGGGACAAAATACCGTTGCGTGGACCGGGGCTGACGGGTTCATTCATGCGGACCTCCACTGCTGATGCACAGAGTCTAGCTACCTCTGGGCAGGCAAAGAGGCCCATTGCACCAGCAACGCCTCCAGCAGTAACACCCGATTGAGGTTGGCCTTGCTCAAGACCTTCTGACGCTGAGCGAGAATCCAGTCCTGAATATTCAGGACTTTGTCCTGACCGGTTTTCTGCGCCAGGTACTGAATGACCTTGCGCATGTCGGTCAGGCCCAGACCTTCTTCATCCAGGGTCAACTGATAACGCAGGATAAGGCTCGACCAATCGCAGAACCAGTCGAACAGTAACAACAACGGGATCGCGCTCCAGCCTTCGGCCAGCTGGGTCGGCGATTGCTGCTGCTTGAGCAGCTTTTTCACACCTTCGACCACTTGCGCGCGTTGTTCACGCACGCCCTGAGCCTGCAAGCTGACAGCAGCCAATGGCGAGCCGGCGGCCAGGGTCAGCAACTCGATACGCTCGTCCTGCGAACAATCCGGCAATGCTTTCGTCAGCCAGTCCAGACTCATGGACTCGCTGGGTAACGGACACGCCTGCTGCACACAGCGGCTCTTGATGGTCGGCAGCAAACGGCTCGGCTGGTGGCTGACCAACAGCAATACGGTGTCGCCGGACGGCTCTTCAAGGCTTTTAAGCAAGGCATTGGCGGCGTTGATGTTCATCGACTCGACTGGCTCGATCAACACCACTTTGCGTCCGCCCATCTGCGCGGTCTGGACCACGAAACTGACCAGATCCCGCACCTGATCGACCTTGATTGCCTTATCGGCTTCTTCCGGTTCCAGAATGTAGTTATCGGGGTGACTGCCGGCCTTGAGCAATAGACAGGATTTGCATTCGCCGCAAGCACCCTGCGAGGTCGGTCGCTGGCACAGCAGGCTGGCCATCAAGCGCTCGGCCAGCGCTCGCTTGCCGATCCCGGCCGGACCATGCAGTAAATAGGCATGGGCATGCTGGGTACGACCGGCCAGTTGCTGCCAGAGACTGTCCTGCCACGGGTAGGCCTCAGCCACGGCTCAGCTCCAGCAGACGTGGCAGCAAGGCATCCAGGGATTGTTGAACTTGCGCCAGCGGTTGAGCGGCGTCGACCCGTACGTAACGCGCCGGCTCTGCAGCGGCGCGCGCGAGGAAGGCACTGCGTACGGCATCGAAAAAGGTCCGGCCTTCGAGCTCGAAGCGGTCCAGACGACCACGGGCGCTGGCTCGGGCCAGGCCTACTTCCACCGGCAGATCGAAAATCAGCGTCAGGTCCGGGCGCAGATCACCCTGTACAAAGGTTTCCAGCGTGGCGATACGCTCCAGTGACAAGCCGCGGCCGCCACCCTGATAGGCGTAAGTCGAATCTTGTTTCTTAATGGCAGGAAATGTAACCATTGTAGTATACTTCTTAAGAATTAATAATGTAACCCATGAAAATCAGTAAAAAAGCCTTATAAATCAAAGATCGAGGGAACCACTTGAAAAAAATCATTGGCCTAGCTGCGAAGGCTCGATCAGGCAAAGACACCGCGGCTTCCATTTTACTAGGCCACCCAGAGGTTGCTGCTTACGCCTTAGCAGACCCATTGAAGGCTGGCTGCAAAGCTCTCTTCGGCCTAACCGATTCTCAAGCCTGGGATGATACCTTGAAAGAGAAGCGGCTGGAGGCTTGGGGGTTGTCCCCCCGCGAATTCTTCCAGCACGTTGGAACCGAGTGGTTCCGTGACTACGATCCTCTTCACTGGTTGAAGAGAGCAGATCGCGCCATTAACAACCCTCCCCCCTTCCCTCGCGAGTTGACTCCCGAAGAAGCCGAAGATCCGGAGACCCCCTTCATTGTTGCTGCCCAATCTTTTTTCGGCCTGACAGATGACCAGGTCTGGACTGAAGACGGCCGAGACTTTCCAGACGAATTCTGGAATTTGTCACCAAACACAATGATCCAACTGGTCAAGCGCATGACGACGCGAGACTTTTTGCACTTTGAAAATCAGCGAAAAGAACATTTAAAAAACAATCTAACAGCTAAGCATACTAGCTTCAAAAACGCCAAACTAACCCTTGAAAACAAAGAGATCATCCTTATCAAAGATATTCGCTTTGAAAACGAAGCTGAGTATATAAGAAATTTGGGGGGCGACATCTGGAATATTGTACGAAAAGACGTGCAAAAAGTTAAAAATCACTCTTCCGAAGCAGGAATAAAAGTTAAGCCTGGCGATATTCTTATCGAAAACAATGGTACTCTAGAAGAATATACGAATTTGATCGAACGCTCCTTTTCTGATCTCAAAAATAAATTATCCTTGCAAACAGAGACACCAGTAACGCCAGCGACATAATAACTATACCAAAGAACAAGAACAGGAAAGCACCTTTGACTTCACTCGTGACAGCTATCGAGAGCCCATATGAACTCGCCAGCACTACAGACTTGCAACCCATACCTTGCAACTATCAAGGTCACGAACTGTGGAACAAAGAGTCAAACCTGTGCCTTTCCTTTCATCTTATTTTTGTAAAGTACGCAGCTATTCACACCCGAGCTAGAAGTTTTTCACTAAGACAATCTATAAATCTTTTCTTTGATTTTACCGTGGAGCACAACGCTCGCAATCCAGAAAAACTAAAAGTTCATAGACTTACTGATATCACTGCCGAGATATTTAACAACTTCCATACCTGGCTATTGAAAAATAACGAAAAAACCGAGAACGCCACTAGGATCAGTGCTGCGATCAATGCAATCGCCAAGCAGACAGATGCCATTCCGAATATTTTTCTACCTAAAATTACCAAATCCAAATGGAGGAAAACTGAGCCATTCGTCGGGCAAGCCTATGAGGATCTAGTACTAGCGTTCACCTCTCATGTTGACAAAATGTACGAGAAGCTTGAGTACCGTAAGAAGGTACTTGCTGCCGATCCTTACACCATGGAGGAGCTTAGGGGGACGTACGCCCCCCAATATACCAGCTCTAATATTTTTAGATGGGCTCAGAACTTAATAGACAATAACGGAAAGTTTAGTTCTGGCAATTTGAGATTTAAGCTCTCACAGGCAATCGACCCTAAACTCCGAGCACTTGTGGATTTCCCTGACTTTATCCGTCGATTCAAGCTGGTCTACAACGACAGACCTGAATGCTTTCGCTTCAAAGAACCCAAAAATCCATTCGCGTTGAATTTTTGGCATTGGGATCCAGATGAGACCCGTGCGCTAAAAACCTTGCTCGTGCATGGCTATCCTATGGATATGTCCTTTGAGCAGATCACATCCAGTTACGCCGTAAAGAACTTCTTGTCCGACACGGACTGTAAAGACCCAGTCCAATTAATGCTCTATCGGTGGAATCGATTCGGGTCATCGAAAAATAAAATATACTCGGTCAGGCAATGGGATGATTTTTTGGGACTATATTTTCCCACCATGGCAGATATGTCGAGCATTATCTTGTTCATAATGCTTCAGACTAACTGGAATAAAGAAACCGTACTCACGTTGGACGAGGATAACTTTGAGCATCCGTTAACGGGGGCAATGTCCGAAACGCAGGTAATCATTCAATCGGAGAAAAATCGGTCTCAGGGAAATGATAAACCCTTTTACGCGCCAAAGCCGATAGTAGCCGTCACCCGTAAAGATGATCGCTATTCAAGCTATAGTCTCATCCAGCTGGCCGAATGCCTTTCTGAGCCTCTGAAGGGGTACGCTTTTGACGTCATTCCTTTCGGTCAAGAGCATCTTGTGTATAACCCCTTGTTTCTTTGCCTGAGATTTTATGGTTCTTGGGCTACGAAAGGAGGTCGCCATACAGCTGCTACAAACATAAAAGCATTTCTTCGGGGAGTTCAAGAATTCCTCTTGGTGTACCCGGTCTACGAGAACGGAAACCGGTTAACCTCGGCAAAACAGATCACAAAGCGCCTGCGCCCGACCTGGACCCTCACTCAGAAGAGCAAACATGGCTCAGGTCTTGGATTGATTTCGATGCTGATGAGTCACGTCGACAGTATGGTCACTGACGTCCACTACGATAGTTCGGGAGCGGCTGTTCAAGACCGCTTTCATCGACTTCGCTCTGAACTGGAGTCAGTGATGGATCTCCTACGCCAGAGGCAGTTCAAAGGGCTTCTGGGCAAGCGAGAGGAGCGTCAAATTGAGCTTCCACTGAAGATCTTTCATATCCCCGGAATGGACAAGCCCCTGTGGGGCTGTTCGAACCAGCTCAAACCTACCTGGTACGGCGCTCGGACTCACGTCAAAGCGGGTGAGCGATGCTATTCGGTAAAAAATTGCCTTTTTTGTGAACAATGCAATTTGTACGAGGACTCCCTGCCCTACCTTATCCAACGCCGAATCCACGTGGTGGAACTCGTTGAAGAGCAGCCAGACAACGAGTCCGACTACAGCAGCATGCTTGAGTCAGAACTATCGATTTTAGATTCCATTCTGGAGAACTGGGAGGATCCAGATGCCTTAAAGGAAGCATCGCGCTATCAACGGCGTAATGATCCCCTTCTGCCGCACGATCTGGATTTCCTACAACTCATTTTCGAAGAAGAGGACATGAAATGACCAACAACAAGAAGCCTCGAAAAAAATCTGACGACGTTAACGAACTTGACGATGGACGTGACGAGGATCGCAATCTGGATCGCGAAGATGAACAGGAGGGGGTGGAGGACGAAGATTTCAGCGATGAGCTGGAATCTGAATTTCAAAATGATGTCGAGGAGGCCGCCGAAGCCGAGCTGGCCGCCCTGCTTGAAGAAACAGGTGGGCACTTAACGCAACGCGCCGGCAATCTTGTGATTAAGCTAGAACAATATCCTGATGGGGCCTTCCCGATCTCACCGTATTCAACCTTCAAACAAGACCGTTGGACGCTGTTCAAAAACAAATTTGGGGCAACATTTGCCGTAATTTTTGACGGCATGACTCAGCCAATGAAAGAGCTGAAAAAGGGACTTGTTTACTACGGCACTCCTGATTTTTCTCCTTTCGGGAATATCCGAAGTTACAAAACAACGATCTGGCAGGCTGGTAAATTTTCTGTACTACAACGATATCTTTTCGAACCAAATTTTCTTGATGGTACCCCGGAAACCATCGGGCTGATCAACCATCGAATGATCAACAAAGCCTTGGACAACGCGAAAAATAGCACGACCGGTAGTCACTACCACTATTTGTTTTCGATGATCCGACTGTGGACTAATTTGAGCATACAAGGGCTAATGCCACCAGGGCTCTCATTAGATATTGATATGCGTAAGGTCGATAGTATCGAACGGCGCAGGGATGTCGTTCAACATTTCACAGGCAACATGAGTACTTGGAGGCCCTTTTCGGAAGAAGACTTAGCGGAGTTGATCGACTATGCGTTATTTTGGACCGAGAAAGCGCTCCCCCGCCTTTTAAATATGGCTGACTACATAAAAGAAAAAAAGCTAGATCAATTACCAGACTGTGCAGTGATCAGGTACTCCATCGACGCCGAGCTTGAACAGAACATCAACATAAAAGTAGATGATATTACGGTAGTTTCCCCTTCGAGAATGCGTCAAAAATATGAGTATGCGGGGCGCCATGAACAATTTTTCTATCGCTGGCTGCATCCCTACTCTGTAGCTATTGATAAAGTTAGAAATGGCATATTTGTTCTTCTCGCACTCATTACGGGCCTGCGTGCAAGCGAATTGAGTTTGTTGAAATTTGACGATGTCGTTAAGAATGGAAATGGCGATTACACCATCCGCGTTGCCCGTTTCAAAACAGCCGACGACCCCAATGTAAATGGTGAAACTGATTTCTTGCCGCTGCCACGCTTCATCGGTGAAAAAATCGATGAGTTGGAGAAACTTCGTTCTGTTTATACCCTCTTCGCGAAAGGTTACATATTTCAGTCGAGCAAAAGCCGGAAGGAAATGAATAAGCCTAATTCTTCCATCGTTAAAGGCATCTGCCGAGAGCTTGGTGAAGCCACAAACGTGGACAGAATACACGCACATCGGTTTCGCAAGACTATTGCGGAAATTTTAATTAATCGCAACGAACGCAATATTGACCTCGTTAGGCATTTGTTCGGCCATAAAAGCTTCGCGATGACGCTGAAGTATATTGGACGCAACCCTCACATCGTACGCAGTGTGGCACTGGCTATCGAGCAGAACTACACCGCGGAATTCACGGAGTTAGTAAGCGCCGTAAAGAGCGGAGCCTCTTCTGGTCCCAATGCTCAACGGCTAGTGGACCGCATCAAGGCTCGTCCGGATGCGTTTAGCGGCAAGCAATTGAAGGTGACCATTTTTGTTTATATCTCGCACCTCCTGTCATCGGGAGAGCCTCTGTTCATCCATCGTACGGCTCTGGGCAGCTACTGCGTTAGCACAGAGACCTACTCGTCGCCGCATCTGCCGCCTTGTTTAACCCATATGACCGGCACTGTGACCAATATGCTGCCGAACCCGGCTCGTTGCGACATCAGCTGCAAACACATCGTCGTCGTGGAAAAGGCTAAGCAGTCCATGCAGGACAACGTTAAGTTTTACAGCAACATGCTGGAGAAGGCGGCAGACACGCTTAGCGAGCAGGCGAAGAAGATGATCCGCAACAAGATCGCCAGCAACCTTGAGCACTTGCATAACCTCGAAACCACCAGCCTTGAGGTTGAAAACACAGGCTGCACCGACAATCGAATTCCAGTTGAGCAGGTCACGATATGAGCAAGCAAGACACACGAAGCCGTCTGATCGAGTTGATCAAAGAGCATCAACTCGAAAACGGACTGACCAAGCTTGCCACTGGCCAGCTTTCAATGCTTGCGGGGATCACTCGACAAACCTTCAGTCGTTATTACGATGACCTCAAGCCATATTGCCAAGGGCAGTCCATTACCAGCCTCCTTAGCGACGATCCGGAGTCGACCAAGGATTTTCTGGTCAAGCGCGAACAAGATGTGACTGCCCTACAAGGTGAAATAGACGCGCTTAAAAAGAGGCATAAGAAGGAGCTGGAACAGGCCATCGATAAACGCATCACCTCGCTGATGAATAGCGACATCATTTCATTTGAGGCGAATGAAGTGACCACATTACTGGCTAATCAGAGCCTGCATAATGAGATGCTGAAGCAAAAAATTACGGGGCTTGAGCTTAAACAGGCCCGCATGCAGATGTCGGAATCCGTGGCCGAGCTATCACCGGGGAGCGGAAACAACTACATTGCGAAAAACGCTAAAAATTTAATTTCCTTTCCACTGGACATGAGAAAGGCAAACTTGGCGTTCAAGAAGGATGAGGATTTTGACAAGTATGAGGACGCGAAAGACCTGGCAATTCAGTCAATCCTAGACAGCTTGAAAAAATTTCCTGACCCATCAAATATTGAGGTCCATTTATTCCAAGAACGCTATATTTCTTCATTTGCAAAATTTACCGAAGAGCTGCAAGCCAAGCCAGGAAAAATAGTGGTGGCGATCCAACTGCCTATATTCTCTCAAGAAGAACTGGGGCAGGTTTTATTCCATTTGAAACTAATGAATAAAGTTGCTATTCACATTCCTTTCAATCCATCTGAAGCAATCGTTGCAGCCGCTAAAAAATTCAATTTTAGGGATGTACCTGAGGAAGAACTTACTGACGCATCTAAAGCAAAAACTCCTCAAACAACATGGGGCTTCGATGAAATAAGATTATTCAAAACGAGAGGTGAATAATGTTAAACATCGAACTTAAAAGCATCTCCTATACATCTGCATCATTAGAAATCGAAGTCAAGCATTACGTACTTATCGCAGATTACAAAAACAAAAAAATATTACTAAGCGTACCTAATCTTTATTTATATGAACGGACTCGCTCATCTCTGCAAACGTCACGTAGGTACGCTCTTATCATTTCCATGTTTTACCGCTTCCTCGCAACGCGAAAAGCATATAAACACCTTGCCCCTGGCGACTACCACGCGGTCGTACAAAATAAAGACATTAGGCATTGGCAGATTCATCGGCAGGAAAATCGAGTAAAAAATAATTCGAGTAGCCCAACATCAGAAACGATTTTTGAGGATGCTAAAATCGCGCTGAATTTTTTTGCTTGGGTTCAAAAATCTGGTTTCACGACTAACATTAAAATTGAGCTTGAGGACTGGATAGCGAACTTCAAAAACTCAAACCTTCTTAACTACATTAAGCGTAAGGCTGGGGTCAGGATTAGCAGCGATCCTATTAGAGCTTTGGATCGCGAAGCGTCTCAGAAAAAACCTCACTCCTTGATCACCAACCAAGAGATAAAGACGCTTCTGGGCATTTACCCTGACAAGGTTTATTCTGTGATTTTTCTTTTCGGCCTAGCTACAGCAATGCGGCCCATGGAGATATCTGTATTCCCGCTATATGGCAACGGAAAGAATAAACACATACTTCCGTATTCCTCTATGCCCGAGGATACAAATAAGTTTACTTACACCGTACTAGGAAAAGGCAACAAGCTTCGCGATATTGTAATTCCCGCATACGCACTGAAGGATCTTGAGGAGAATTACATAAAAACGGAATACACTGCACGAAAAAAGAAATATAAGGAAAAGTTCGGAACGCCCTGCCCCCCTTCAATTTTATTTTTAAACTCAGAAGGGGATCCGGTTACAGAAAGAATGATTTCCAACGCCACCTATTATGCGTGTAAGCTGGCACATAAAAGCGACCCAGCATTTCGAACCAACAACAATTTCTACCAGGCTCGCCATTGGTGGCCAACGATGATGATGATCCAGCACCGTGGTGCCCAGCTGCTATCGCCGGCGGCGGATGTGCTCGATGCCGCTTTTGGTCAGGTACTTACTGCGCAGCTAGGGCATGAAGACATCTCTACAACCTATAAGCATTACTTAGACTTGGCACGAGTTTTAATAATGGCGAGAGACGGTCGAGTGAATGACATTATTTCCGAGGACTTTAACATTCACGTCCAAATTGCGGAGTATGGATAAGTTTGCTGAGGACGTTCGCTCTTTACCCCGAAATTTGATTTACCACTGAGTGTCATCGCGTCTTGGCATTGCCGTCTTTTTTGGGACTGTGAGGCCATGGTACCGCGACGTGGGTCGCGCAGTTGACCAGCGAGGGTTATGACGGGTGGGGGTAGTTGGGCGTTCGACCCATGCTCGCTGGACGAACAACAAGCTAAGCTTGCCGTCGCGCTTTCCTATACAACATTGGAATGTACCCAAAGCCAAGAATAGTTGGGGCTCTGAACGACATTCTGGAAGATCTCGGCTTTTTTTTTGATTGCGAACGGTAGCCGAGCACACCATTAGAGTCCTTCAAAACGCGACGAGGACGATTGATCAACAAGGCGAACAATTCTACGTTCTTCTGAAGCAGTGAGCAGGAATCATGGTGTCGATGATTCACACTGGCTGAAAATCGGCACCAGAGATTGCGGCCATTTGGTCAACTTGCCGAGCGGAACAATTCATTGAAATTATATTGCTGCTACCTCACCCGTCTCGGCCATTAATGCACAGGCAAAGCGTCGATAAATCCCGTAGCGAATAACTGCCCCTCGATTTCCCTGAGCGTTTGAAGCAACGGCTCAGTTGGCCGCATCAGATGCTTCGCCAAAATTACTGGCAGCGCTTCATGAATTTGCAACCGCTCACAGATCTGTGCCAGCACGGCAACTGATGGTGCCCGCTTCCCGCGCTCAATATCGCTCAGATACTGCGTAGACACCGTCCCCAACAGATCCTTCTGCGTAAGCCCTCTCTGTCGACGCAAGGCCTGGACAGCCAAGCCTAGCGCCTCGTTGAATTCCATCACTCACCGCCCTGCATCAAAACGTAGCATTTGATAGAGCGATGAGTTAATTTGGAATCAACGATAGTAGATGTTTAGATATATCTTAAAGATGTCCATGGATTTGTTCGATGCGTGCGTCCTGTAACCGCCCGGCGAGCATGCGTCTGCCCTATCAAAGTCGACATGACTGGCGAGACTGACGGAGGTGTGACATTGATTTCACTTGGGTCTTGGATACGCATCCGCAGTCGCCTGGATGCGTACTTCCGTGCGAGAGCCTTACGTCCCGGTCGGATTCGAGTGACAGGTGAGGGCTCGCTCAATGTCGATCTTGAAGACATCTCGTCGTCCGAGTCATCCAAGCAGGCTGAACGAGCCCCATGAAAGACAGGACACCGTTTCCCCCTTACGATAAGGGATAGGCAAACGGTTATGTTTATGACTAACAGCAACGATAAGAGTGGGGAGCTTTTGGGTCAGGAGCGGCGGCGCCGCTGGAGCCCAGAGCAAAAACTGGCCATGGTTCGCGAGAGTCTTGAGCCAGGACAAAGTGTGTCGGTCGTCGCTCGGCGCAACGGCATCAATGCCAATCAGCTGTTTCTG
>NZ_JAHTMR010000013.1 GCF_019200975.1 Pseudomonas sp. PD9R
TTCTACAGCAGCCTCATTTGCTGTCAAGTGGTTATTTTCAGAAGCTTTCAAAACTTCCTGAACAACTTCAACCACTTGCGCTTCAGATCTCTCGTCAGCGGGAGGCGAATTCTACAGCGTTACTCGCTGCTGTCAACACCTCTTTTTCAACTTCCTTTTGGCTTCGATGACCTGAAGCAACTTGCTGCCGAAAACTGCGTAACTCTTTGTTTACAAAGGAGTTTTCCGTTTCGACTGCGCCGGAAGTGGGGCGAATTATAGGCTTCTAAAATTCGCCGTCAACACTTAATTTAGGTTTATTCGGATTTGAGCGTAATACGTGCAAATGCCTTCTTGCCCGCCTGACAAACATGAGTCGCGCCCAGCACGTATATAAAGGAGCGATCAACAACCTCACCATCTATACGCACACCACCAGAGCCGAGCAGATCCCGAGCCACCGCCGAGTTCTTCACCAAGCCTGCCTTATTAAGCACAGCAGCGATCGGCATATCCTCAGCAGCGGTCAATTCGATCTCAGGCAGATCATCCGGCAGCTCGCCATCCTTCATGCGGTTACCCGCCGCACGGTGAGCATTGGCCGCAGCCTCTTCACCATGGAAACGAGCAACAATCTCTTCAGCCAGCTTGATCTTGATATCACGCGGATTGGCACCCGCCTCTACATCAGCACGGAAGGCATTGATCTCATCCATAGAGCGGAAGCTGAGCAGCTCGAAGTAACGCCACATCAACGCATCCGGAATGGAGACCAGCTTGCCGTACATGACGCCCGGAGCTTCCTGGATACCTACATAGTTGCCCAACGACTTGGACATCTTCTTCACGCCATCCAGACCCTCAAGCAACGGCATGGTCAGAATGCATTGAGCTTCCTGACCATAACCACGCTGCAGCTCACGCCCCATCAGCAGGTTAAACTTCTGATCGGTACCACCCAACTCCACATCCGCACGCAAGGCAACCGAGTCATAACCCTGGACCAGCGGATAGAGGAACTCGTGAATGGCGATTGGCTGATTGGTGGTGTAACGCTTGTCAAAGTCATCGCGCTCAAGCATACGAGCCACGGTGTACTGCGAGGTCAGCCGAATGAAGTCGGCCGGCCCCATCTGATCCATCCAGGTGGAGTTGAACGCCACTTCAGTCTTGGCCGGATCTAGAATTTTGAAGACTTGAGTCTTGTAGGTCTCGGCGTTCTCGAGAACCTGCTCGCGAGTCAACGGAGGACGCGTCGCACTCTTGCCGCTCGGATCACCAATCATCCCGGTGAAGTCACCAATCAGGAAGATCACCTGGTGACCCAACTCCTGGAACTGGCGCAGCTTATTAATAAGCACGGTATGACCCAGGTGCAAATCCGGCGCAGTCGGATCGAAGCCCGCCTTAATACGTAGCGGCTGGCCACGCTTGAGCTTTTCGATCAGCTCGGACTCGACCAACAGTTCTTCCGCACCACGTTTGATCAGCGTTAGCTGCTCTTCAACCGACTTCATAACAGACCCGCAAGGCTCAGATTCAAAGGGAACCAACCATACAAGATCGCGCGTCAAATACAAGGTTTGCCCGGCGCACGGCCGCCAATCCACGGACAGAGTGCCCGCAGACTTGCTTCAGAGATGATTTGGTTATATTTTATACAGTTATTTCATCTTCATCATGTCATTCATCTTTTCCAATTCATCTTTTTCAAAGTCAAAAATTACTTATGACCAAAGAATCGTCTAAAGCGCCACCGCTTTACCCGAAGACTCACCTGCTCGCTGCAAGTGGCATCGCCGCTCTTTTGAGCCTGGCGCTTCTGGTATTTCCTTCCAGTGATGTTGAAGCCAAAAAGACGACCTTGAGTCTTGAACTGGAAAGCCCTGCTGAACAACTGACACAAGATCAAGACGCTGCTGACGCCGTCCAAGCCACAAATGAGCCCGTAGCTTCTCCTTTCGCGCAGATCGACAACAGCGCAGAAGATGCTCAAGAAACCGCTGAAGCTGCGCCTGCACCGGCCGTAGAAGAAAAGAAGGCCCCGAACCACAGGGAAGTGATCGTCGCCAAGGGCGATACCCTCTCCACCCTGTTTGAGAAGGTCGGTCTTCCTGCCACTTCGGTACATGACGTGTTGGCCAGCGACAAGCAGGCCAAGCAATTCAGCCAGCTCAAGCACGGCCAGAAACTTGAATTCGAATTGAGCCCCGACGGCCAATTGACCAGCCTGCACAGCAAGGTCAGCGACCTCGAAACCATTACCCTGTCCAAGAATGACAAGGGTTACTCGTTCAACCGCATTACTGCCAAGCCAACCGTACGCTCCGCCTATGTTCATGGCGTGATCAACAGCTCGCTGTCGCAGTCCGCCGCTCGCGCCGGTCTTTCCCACAGCATGACCATGGACATGGCCAGCGTGTTTGGCTACGACGTGGACTTCGCCCAGGATATTCGCCAGGGCGACGAGTTCGATGTGATCTACGAACAGAAAGTCGTCAATGGCAAAGCCGTCGGCACTGGCCCGATCCTGTCCGCACGCTTCACCAACCGCGGCAAGACCTACACCGCCGTGCGTTACACCAACAAACAAGGCAACAGCAGCTACTACACCGCTGACGGCAACAGCATGCGCAAGGCGTTTATCCGTACCCCAGTAGACTTCGCCCGCATCAGTTCCAAATTTTCCATGGGACGCAAACACCCGATCCTGAACAAGATCCGTGCCCACAAAGGCGTGGACTATGCTGCGCCGCGTGGTACGCCGATCAAGGCAGCCGGTGACGGCAAGGTCTTGCTGGCCGGTCGCCGTGGCGGCTACGGTAATACCGTGATCCTCCAGCACGGCAATACCTACACCACGCTCTACGGCCACATGCAAGGTTTCGCCAAAGGCGTGAAGACTGGCGGCACAGTGAAACAGGGCCAAGTGATTGGCTATATTGGCACCACGGGTCTCTCCACCGGGCCGCACCTGCACTATGAGTTCCAGGTCAATGGTGTACACGTCGACCCACTCGGCCAAAAACTGCCAATGGCTGATCCAATCGCTAAAGCCGAACGCGCACGCTTCCTCGCACAGAGCCAGCCGCTGATGGCGCGCATGGAACAGGAAAAAGCCACGCTGCTGGCTTCGAGCAAGCGTTAAGTCATGGCGCTTTATATAGGTGTGATGTCCGGGACCAGCCTTGATGGCCTGGACATTGCGCTGATTGAACAAGCCCCGGCAATCAAGCTGATCGCCACCCACTACATTCCCATGCCTGAATCTCTGCGCGCCGAGCTGCTTGGCTTGTGCGCCAGCGGCCCGGACGAAATTGCCCGCTCCGCCATCGCCCAGCAGAAATGGGTGACACTGGCAGCACACGGTATTCACACCCTCCTCGCTGAACAGCACCTCAACCCTGACGACATTCGTGCGATCGGCAGCCACGGCCAGACCATTCGCCATGAACCCGCGCGCGGCTTTACTGTGCAGATTGGCAATCCGGCCCTGCTGACGGAGCTGACTGGCATCACCGTGGTCAGCGATTTCCGTAGCCGTGATGTCGCCGCTGGCGGTCAAGGCGCGCCGCTAGTCCCGGCCTTCCATGAAGCTTTATTTGATGAACAGGCAGGCAATCGCGCAGTGCTGAACGTCGGTGGTTTCAGCAATCTCAGCCTTATCGAGCCCGGCAAGCCTGTTGCCGGTTTCGACTGTGGCCCAGGAAACGTACTGCTGGATGCGTGGATTCAACAGGAACGCGGCGACAACTACGATCGTGACGGCCTGTGGGCCGCTAGCGGCAAGGTCGAACCAACGCTGTTGAAGGCTCTGCTCAGTGATCCATTTTTCGTGACAAAGGGACCGAAGAGTACTGGCCGGGAAGTATTTAACCTGCCATGGCTATTGCAGCACCTGGCACAGCTACCTGCCTTCACAGCAGAGAACGTGCAGGCAACGCTGCTTGAGCTCACCGCCCTGACCGTCATCGAATCACTGCAAAATGCTCAAGCAGATACTCAGGAATTGCTGATCTGCGGCGGCGGCGCGCACAACACCACCTTGATGAAACGATTGGCCGACCTGCTGCCAAACGCGAAGGTCAGCAGTACCGCCACTCATGGCGTTGACCCCGACTGGGTCGAAGCCATGGCCTTCGCCTGGCTGGCTCACTGTTGTCTTGAAGGTATCGCGGCCAATCGCCCGAGCGTTACCGGAGCCCGCGGCCTGCGCGTGCTCGGCGCCATCTACCCGGCATAAACGCCAGACAGCAAAACGCCGCAGAGCCCTGAGGCCATGCGGCGCTTGGTGATGCTGGCGCGCTGATCAGATCGAGAACGAAGAGCCGCAGCCACACGTGGTGGTCGCATTCGGGTTCTTGATGACGAAACGCGAACCTTCCAGACCTTCCTGATAATCCACCTCGGCACCTGCCAGGTACTGGAAGCTCATCGGATCAACTACCAGACTCACACCTTCGCGCTCGACGATGGTGTCGTCATCGGCCACTTCTTCATCGAAGGTGAAGCCGTACTGAAAACCTGAACAACCGCCGCCCGTAACGAATACGCGCAGCTTCAAGCGATCATTCCCCTCTTCATCGACCAGGCTCTTCACCTTGTGCGCGGCACCGTGGGTGAATTGCAAAGCCGTGGGGGTGAAGGATTCGACGCTCATGCTGACTATCTCCCGGCGTTACGCCGTCATATTGCGTGATGACGCGCATTATCCGCTTCTCCTAGAAAAGCGGTCAACTATTGTTATGGTATATCAACCAACCCAATCGCCTGCCCGGAATGCAAAAAGGCCCGTTCAACGGGCCTTTTTACTACGCTCAAATTTGCGTTACGGAAGCATGCCCGCGTGGGACAGCCCAAGACGCTCATCCAGCCCGAACAGAATGTTCATGTTCTGAACCGCCTGGCCCGATGCCCCTTTGACCAGGTTGTCGATCACCGACAGCACCACCACCAGATCACCGTCCTGCGGACGATGCACGGCGATACGGCACACATTGGCGCCGCGTACGCTACGGGTTTCCGGATGGCTACCGGCCGGCATGACGTCGACGAACGGCTCGTTGGCATAGCGCTTTTCAAACAGCGCCTGCAGATCTACCGAACGATCCACCACAGTTGCGTAGAGCGTGGAGTGAATGCCACGGATCATCGGCGTCAGATGTGGAACGAAGGTCAGACCCACATCCGTGCCCGCTGCGCGACGCAGACCCTGGCGAATTTCCGGCAGGTGACGATGCCCTTTGACGGCGTAGGCCTTCATGCTTTCCGACGTCTCGGAGTACAGCGAACCCACTGCAGCACCACGACCAGCACCGCTTACACCGGATTTACAGTCGGCGATCAGGCGCGAAGCATCGGCCAGACCTGCTTCAAGCAGTGGCAGGAAACCCAATTGCGTTGCAGTCGGGTAGCAACCCGGCACCGCGATCAGCCGCGCCTGTTTGATCTGCTCACGATTGACTTCCGGCAAGCCGTAAACCGCTTCTTCCAGCAGCTCCGGCGCGCCGTGTGGCTGGCCGTACCACTTGGCCCACTCATCGGCGTCTTGCAGACGGAAGTCTGCCGACAGGTCGATTACTTTGGTCCCGGCCGCCAGCAACTCGCCCGCCAGCGCATGCGCAACGCCGTGCGGCGTAGCGAAGAACACTACATCACAAGCGCCCAGGGTTTTGATGTCCGGAACACTGAACGCCAGGCCGTCGTAGTGACCTCGCAGGTTCGGGTACATGTCGGCCACGGCCAGGCCAGCCTCGGATCGAGAAGTGATGACAACCACTTCAGCTTGCGGATGCTGTGCCAACAGACGCAGCAGTTCGACACCGGTGTAACCCGTGCCGCCGACGATACCGACCTTGACCATAAACCTGCCCTCAACGAACCCACTGGAAAGCCGTCGATAATAGGGCCCGCATCGTCCTGCGACAACCGGCAAGGTGACGTGCGGACGCTCTACCCTCTACTATCTTTGCCACTGTGAACCTGGGAATAACTAAAAATGCTTTATCTGTGGCTCAAAGCTTTTCACATCATCAGCGTCGTGTGCTGGTTTGCCGGCCTTTTTTACCTGCCGCGCCTGTTCGTTTATCACGCGCAAAGCGAAGACGCTGTCAGCAAGGAGCGCTTCAGCATCATGGAGCGCAAGCTGTATCGCGGCATCATGGCGCCGGCGATGATCGCGACCCTGATTTTCGGTGGCTGGCTGATTAGTCTCAATCCCGGCGCCTACTTCAGCCAAGGTGGCTGGATGCATGCCAAGCTGACCCTGGTGGTGCTGCTGATCGGCTACCACCACATGTGCGGCGCCCAAGTGAAGCGTTTTGCCCGTGGCGAAAACACCCGCAGCCATGTCTTTTATCGCTGGTTCAATGAAGTGCCGGTTCTGATATTGCTGGCTATCGTAATTCTGGTCGTCGTTCGACCGTTCTAAATCCAATAGTTACAACTCACCGGGGTACTTCCAATGTCGCTGCCCGCTCTGCTCGAACAACGTTTGCGCCTACCCGTGGTGGCAGCACCGATGTTCCTGATTTCCAATCCGCAACTGGTGCTCGCCTGCTGCCGTAATGGCGTTGTCGGCAGCTTTCCTGCGTTGAACCAGCGTGAAAGTAGCGGGTTCAAGGCGTGGCTGGAGGAAATCGAAACCGGCCTGGCGGCACTGGAGAACCCCGCGCCTTACGCGGTCAATCTCATCGTCCACAACAGCAACCCGCGACTGCAAGCGGACCTTGCGATCTGCGTCGAGCATAAGGTGCCGATCGTGATCACCAGCCTCGGCGCAGTGAAAGAGCTAGTCGATGCCGTCCACAGCTATGGTGGCCTGGTGTTTCATGACGTGACGACTCGCCGCCACGCAGAGAAGGCCGCCGAAGCCGGCGTGGACGGTTTGATCGCCGTCGCCGCTGGTGCCGGTGGGCATGCAGGGACCTGGAGCCCGTTCTCGCTGATCGCCGAGATTCGCCAGTTCTTCGACAAAACCCTGTTGCTGGCCGGCTGCCTGAACCACGGTCACGAAATCCTCGCTGCGCAATTGCTCGGTGCGGACCTGGCCTACTTCGGCACTCGATTTATCGGCACTACCGAAAGTCACGCACCTGACGCCTACAAAGAGATGCTGCTGACTGCCAGAGCCGCAGACATCGTCCATACTCCAGCGGTGTCCGGCGTACCGGCGAGTTTCATGCGCCAAAGCCTGGAAGCCGCCGGTTTCGACATGGCGGCACTGCAGAACAAGGGTGATGTCAATTTCGGTTCCAAACTCAAGCCCATCAGCGATGAAGCCAAAGCCTGGAAAACTGTGTGGTCCGCGGGCCAGGGCGTGGGTCAAATCAATGACTTGCCGAGCGTTGATCAGTTAGTCGCGCGCCTCGACGCGGAGTATCGCAAGGCACTGGAGCACGCGGCGCAACTGCCCAAGCGCTGGCCGCGTTGAAAGAAAGCGGGCCGGCTGCGCTGGCTGGCCCTACTCTCCCCTTATTCAAACACTCGCGACAAGGATGCCTCGGCAATGAGCGAAACCCGTTTCAAGATCGTATTCGACGGCACGCTACTGCCCGGCGTTGATATCACCACCGCCAAACTCAATCTCGCCGCGCTATTCAAGAGTGACGTTGCTGCCATCGAGCGTCTGTTCAGCGGCAAACCGGTCGCACTTAAACGCGACCTGTCCCAAGTCGACGCACAGACCTACCTGCAAGCGCTGAAGAAAACCGGCATCGATGCCCGCATCGAGCCCGATCCCTCGATCGAGCTGAACCTGTCCGACGTTCACGATCACGCGCCCGTTGGGGCACACGCGCAATCCCCTTACGCACCGCCGCAAGCCAACGTCGGAGAACGCGCGCCCGAATTTGCCACACTCAAGCCATTCGGTGTGGAAGGACGGATCGGGCGCTTGCGTTTCCTTGCGTGGTCGATGGTGCTGAGTCTCATCACGATAGCCGTTGTCGGCGTATTTGCCGTGATCGGCCTGGCGCTGGTCAGTACCGACTCAACCGCAGGCCTGATCATCGGCGGCATTCTGGCCTTCGGCCTGTGCGTAGCGTTCCTTATCGCCAGTATCCTGATCAGTGTTCAGCGCCTGCACGATATCGGCTGGTCGGGTTGGCTCTGGTTGCTGAACCTTGTGCCGTTCGTGGGCAGTTTCTTCCCGCTGCTGTTGCTGGTGGTGCCCGGAACCAACATCGCCAACCGCTATGGCGCACCACCACCGCCCAACAGCACAGCGGTCAAGGTGCTGTCGTCGTTATGGGTGGTGTTGATTGCGTTGCTTATAGTCGGCGCATTGGCGGGCGGTATCTCGGCAATTCAGGACGAATACGAAAGCACCCTGGAAAGCAGCTACCAGAGCGGCTCAGTCACCACCGATGAAATCGATGTCGAGACCGAACCCGCACCAAATTCCGCTGACGATGCAGCCGAAGAAGCCCAGCCCCCTGTAGACTCTGCGCAAGAATGAACAGCGCTCCCCGCGCGCGACACCTGCGTCGCGGCGCGGAGCTGTTGCGATGGAGAACTGCATGACCCGTTACGCTCTGATCACTGGCGCTTCCAGCGGTATCGGCCTGGCACTGGCCGAAGCGCTGGCCCGGCGCGGCCGCAGCCTGATTCTGGTGGCCCGACAGCGTGATCAGCTGGAAAGTATTGCAATTGAACTGACTCAACGTTTTGGCGTGGAAGTGTTGTTCCGTGCCTGTGACCTGGGCGAGCCGTTGCGGCTGTCCGGTTTCCTGCTGGAGCTGGAGGAAGGTGACCGACAGATCGATTTACTGGTCAACTGCGCCGGTATCGGTACTTGCGGCCCGTTCCTCGCGCAGGACTGGATGACCGAGCAAGACCTCATAGAAGTAAACATTCTGGCGCTGACTCGCCTGTGCCATGCCATCGGCAACAGCATGGCCTTGCAGGGTGGCGGGCAGATTCTGAATGTGGCCTCGGTCGCAGCTTTCCATCCCGGCCCTTGGATGAGCACCTATTACGCCAGCAAGGCATACGTGCTGCATTTTTCCGAAGGCTTGCGCGTCGAGCTGAAAAAATGCGCGGTCAAGGTCTCGGTCCTCTGCCCCGGCCCGACTCGCACCGGTTTTTTCCGCACCGCTCAACTGGACACCGACAAACTGGCCAACAGCAAATTGCTGATGAGCCCGGAAGAAGTCGCGCTCTACACCGTCAGGGCCCTGGATAAAAATCGCGCAATCATAATTCCGGGACGCCGCAACCGCTGGTTCGCTGCCCTGCCCCGGTTTGGCTCGCGCTGGCTGATCCGCACAATCACCGGCATGCTCATCAAGGCTCACTGCCCACGCTAATCGAGCTACAAGGTAAAACGCTGGGCTCGAACAAATCCCATGAGTACACTCAGGCCAGCCCAAACAACGGAGAAAACAGCTGTGGATACTCTGTTCACCAAGATCATCAACCGGGAAATCCCGGCGAAGATCATTTACGAGGACGACCAGGTACTGGCCTTCCACGACATCGCCCCACAGGCACCGGTGCATTTTTTGGTAATTCCGAAGAAAGCGGTGCGCACCCTGAATGACCTGACCGAGGACGACAAGGCATTGGCCGGGCACATTCTGTTCACCGCCCAGCGTCTGGCACTGGAACTGGGTTGTGAAAAAGGCTTCCGCGTTGTCATGAACTGCAATGAAGAAGGTGGGCAGACTGTCTATCACATTCATATGCATGTGCTGGGTCAGCGCCAGATGCATTGGCCGCCGGGCTGATTCAACACGCCCATGTAGGAGCACGGCTTGCCGGCGATGGCGTGATTGAGATCGCCATCGCCGGCAAGCCGTGCTCCTACAGGTTTGGTGGTACTCCCACCCAGAAGTGACCCAGCGCAAACCTTCCCCGGCCGATTGGGTTAAACTGGCCGCCGAGATTCCCCTGGAGGTCAGCATGACTACCCAACGTCACTATTCGCCAATTGACCGACTTCTGCTGCAAGCCGATGCCGCGATGCGTACTTTGCTGCCCTCCAGTGGCCAGCCGTACCGTCCGTCGCCCGCCATCGTGCAGCCGGATGCGAAAATGAGCGACGAAGACACCCGTCACGTTGCCGGCCTGATGCGCATCAACCATACCGGTGAAGTCTGCGCCCAGGCGCTGTATCAGGGCCAAGCGCTGACCGCCAAGCTGCCGCAAGTGCGCGCCGCCATGGAGCATGCCGCCGAAGAAGAAATCGACCATCTGGTCTGGTGCGAACAACGCATCCATCAGTTGGGCAGTCACACCAGCATTCTCAATCCGCTGTTTTACGGCATGTCTTTCGGGATTGGCGCGGTTGCCGGGTTGATCAGCGACAAAGTCAGCCTGGGGTTTGTTGCGGCGACCGAAGATCAAGTGTGCAAGCACTTGAACGAACACCTTGAGCAACTACCGGCCGAAGACGAAAAGTCCCGGGCGATTCTTGAGCAAATGCGTATTGATGAAGAGCAGCATGCTGAAAGTGCGCTGGAGGCTGGTGGTTTTAGATTTCCAGCACCGGTGAAGTTCGGGATGAGCTTGATGGCGAAAGTAATGACCAAGAGTACTTATCGAATCTGACGTCAGTTTTTTTGTAGGAGCGAGCCTGCTCGCGAAAAACCTGAGGACGACACGTTCATCCAGAAAACACGCGTTATCGTTAACGCCCATCGCGAGCAAGCTCGCTCCTGCAAGGGCTAGACACGAAAAAGGCGACTACCGTGAGGGAGTCGCCTTTTTTGTGCTCGTTGAATCTTAGTTCGACATGTTGCGCGCGTAGAAGATTTCGAGCATTTCGTGTTTCACACGATCGGTCACCTGAGCACGTTGTTCCGAGGACAGGTTGCTGGTGGCGTCGCCGAACAGGTAGTTATCCAGTTCGAAATTCTTCAGCAGCATTTTGGTGTGGAACAGGTTTTCCTGGTACACGTTCACGTCGGTCATCTGATACGCGTCGCGGGTGTCTTCGGAGAGGTAGTTCTGGATCGAGTTGATCTCGTGGTCGATGAAGTGTTTCTTGCCTTCAACGTCACGGGTGAAACCGCGCACACGGTAATCCACGGTCACGATGTCCGAATCGAACTGGTGAATCAGGAAGTTGAGCGCTTTAAGCGGTGAAATGACGCCGCACGTCGACACGTCGATATCCACACGGAAAGTTGCAATACCGTCGACCGGATGGATTTCCGGGTAGGTGTGCACCGTGATGTGGCTCTTGTCGAGGTGGGCCAGGATAATTTCGGGCAACGGGCCCGGAGATTCTTCGATCTGGCTGTCGGTCGGCGTCACCGGCTCTTCAGAGATCAGAATCGTGACGCTGGCGCCCTGCGGCTCATAATCCTGACTGGCGATGTTCAGGATGTTGGCACCAATGATATCGACAACTTCTGTGAGGATCTGCGTCAGGCGCTTGGCGTTGTACTCTTTATTGATGTACTCAACGTAAGCCTGTTGGTCTTGCGGGGTTTCCGCGTAGCAGATGTCATAGATGTTGAAGCTCAAGGTCTTTGTCAGGTTATTGAACCCGTGGAGCTTGAGTTTGCTTTTCACCGTTAAAAACTCTCTATGTATTGCGGCCCGGCCGCGTGATCAAGCATGCCCGTCAGATGCGAACGACGCACCTGCGTAGGACGGTTAACACCTCTTCGCGATGGCGATTTTGGTTGTCTGTTCGGGTGCGCGGCCTGTCGGCTGACTGACCACTACCCTGAAAAAAGTGGCGCATTATGCAGACGTCGGCTTGGGATCGCCAGAGTCTGCACTGCTTTTATGATAGTTGAATGTCGATTCAACCGAGCTCGATGATTTCGTAGTCGTGGGTAATCTCGACACCAGCGGCGCCGAGCATGATCGATGCCGAGCAATACTTCTCGGCCGACAGCTCGATGGCACGCTTGACCTGGGCTTCTTTCAGGCCACGGCCCTTGACCACGAAGTGCATGTGAATCTTGGTGAAAACCTTTGGGTCTTCGGTCGCGCGCTCGGCTTCGAGGAAGGCTTCACAGCTTTCGACCGCCTGACGGGACTTCTTGAGGATGCTGACCACGTCGAAATTGCTGCAACCGCCGACACCCAGCAGGAGCATTTCCATTGGCCGGACACCCAGGTTACGACCGCCAGCATCGGGCGGACCGTCCATAACCACGACATGACCGCTACCGGATTCGCCGAGGAACATGGCTTCGCCAGCCCATTGGATGCGTGCCTTCATCGCCAAGACTCCACTGTATAAAAAAGGGTCGCCAGCTTAGCACAGGCCCCGAGATTGACAGCGTCCGCCTTCCTAGGACATAACCTTCCGCCGTGTAGGTAAATTCTCGAATATTGCAAGAAGTGTCTGTTAAGCTGACGCCAATTCGCTGGCGCTTAGCCAGCTTTGCCGCAGCTTCCGCTATTCATAAAAAAACACCGTGCAGTCTTTTCGGGATTCAACCATGGTTGCTATTGCCCCAACCCCCAAAATCAAGAACCTCGACAAACTGTTGATGCATTGCCAGCGTCGTCGCTATCAGGCCAAGAGCAACATCATTTGTGCCGGCGACCGCTCCGAAACCCTGTCCTTCATTATTAAAGGCTCGGTCACCATTCTGATCGAGGATGACGACGGCCGCGAAATGATCATCGCGTACCTGAACGCCGGGGATTTTTTCGGTGAGCTGGGTCTGTTTGAACAAGCAGGACAGGAACAGGAACGCAGTGCCTGGGTGCGCGCCAAGGTCGAATGCGAAGTTGCGGAAATCAGCTACACGAAATTCCGTGAGCTTTCGCAGCAGGATCCAGACATTCTTTACGTGGTAAGCGGACAAATCGCACAACGCCTGCGTAACACCACACGCAAGGTCGGTGACCTGGCGTTTTTTGACGTGACCGGTCGTGTCGCCCGTTGCCTGCTGGAACTGTGCAAGCAACCCGACGCGATGACCCACCCCGACGGCATGCAGATCAAGGTAACCCGTCAGGAAATCGGGCGGATAGTCGGATGTTCCCGTGAGATGGTCGGTCGCGTACTCAAGGATCTGGAAGAACGCAACCTGGTGGACGTCAAAGGCAAGACCATGGTGGTCTTCGGTACGCGCTAAGCTCGCAAACTTAGTCGCTGAACATCTGCGCCAGCATCAGTCGGTAAAGTGCATCGAGACGCTCAAGCGCATCGGGCGCCGAGAACTTCTCATGCAGGGCGATGTGGCTTTCGGCGCGCACCCGCTGCTCCAGACCGCAGGCCTCGTTAAAGCGATTGACCGCCGCTACCATCGATTCGCGCTCGTCATCCAGCAGCATCGCACCGTGCACCAATCCCACCGGACGTTGGCCACCCTGGCTCTGGCGCCAGCGTTGGGCAGTGCCGACCATTTTGCGTCCGTCGAGGTTGACGTTGAATCGGCCGTCGCAGAAAGCGCCTTCGATTTCACCTAGCGACGAAGTGCCACCCAGTTCATCCAGCAACTGACAGATCGGGTCGCACAGACGCCGGTAACCGGATTCGATGCGGTTCAGATCGCCTTCGCTGCGCGGTGGTGCGTAAACCAGTGCGATGTTGATCGTTGTCGCTGATTGCGGAACCGGTTCGCCACCGGTTTCACGCAGCAGCACCGGCCAGCCGGCAGCGGCGGAGACTTCACAGGCGTGGTCGAAGCCGGGTAGCCGGTTCAAGCGGCGCGGCATGACCAAGGCACGATCGCTCGGTTGCCAGAAGAGCAAGCCGAATTCCGCGTCGCCGGCGCAGACTGACGCCAACAAATCCTGCTCGGCTTGCAGTCCGGCTTCGATGGTCAGGGAGATAGGTGAGCTCATAAGGTCTTCCATAGGACGGTCAGTCTGTGGTGCATCTTATGCCGCCTTCGCGAGCAGGCTCACTCCCACATGAGATTTTTGGCGGCCCAGGATCTTTTGTAGGAGCGAGCCTGCTCGCGCAAGGGTTGACTCAGTCGAGGGTCGATCCGCTGACAGGAACGCCACGCTCAGGGAAGAACAGGCGCTGCAACTCAGTACCCGGGCTTTCGGCGCGCATGAACGCCTCACCGACCAGGAACGCGTAAACGTCGCTGATTTCCATCAGTTCGACATCAGCACGGTTGAGGATCCCACTCTCGGTGATCACCAGACGATCACGTGGAATACGCGGCAACAGGTCGAGGGTCGTTTCCAGGCTGACATCGAAAGTGTGCAGGTTGCGGTTGTTCACGCCGACCAGAGGCGTGTCGAGGGTTTTCAAGGCCCGCTCCAACTCGTCGCCATCATGGACTTCCACCAGCACGTCAAGGCCGACGCTTTTGGCAACCGATGCCAACTCGGCCATCTTCACGTCGTCCAGAGCGGAGACGATCAACAGCACGCAATCCGCGCCCAGCGCCCGGGCTTCGACGATCTGGTACGGATCGATCATGAAGTCCTTGCGGATCACCGGCAGTTTGCACGCTGCACGGGCCTGCTGCAGGTATACATCGGCGCCCTGGAAGTAATCGATATCGGTGAGCACCGACAAACAGGTCGCGCCGCCCTTCTCGTAGCTTTTAGCGATATCGGCAGGAACGAAGTTCGCGCGGATCACACCTTTGCTCGGCGACGCTTTTTTGATTTCAGCAATGACTGCCGGCTGCTTCAGCTTGGCCTGGGCCAGCAACGCCTTGGCAAAGCCACGGGGTGCATCGGCCGCCTTGGCCAGACTTTCCAGCTCGGCGAGGCTTACGCGAGCACTACGCTCGGCAACTTCCTCGACCTTGCGCGCCAGAATGTTCTCCAGAACCGTCGGTACACTCATCCCTCATTCTCCACTTTGAATACCGCGGTAAATGCACCCAGCTCTTCGAGTTTTTCCCGAGCGAGGCCGGTGTGCAGCGCATCGTGCGCCAGGGCAACACCCTCTTTCAAACTGCTCGCATGGTCGGCGGCGTACAACGCGGCACCGGCATTGAGCATGATCATCTCGGCGGCTTTCTGACCGTTTTCGGTCTTGCGCTTGCCTAATGCATCACGAATCAACTCAAGGGACGCCGCTGGGCTGTCCACCGCCAGGCCGTGCAGGCTCTGGCTCTTCATGCCCAAATCTTCCGGCTCGACCCAATACTCGGTGATCTGGTCATTTTTCAGTTCTGCGACAAAGGTCGGCGCTGCCAGGCTGAACTCGTCCAGACCATCCTTCGAATGCACCACCAGCACATGCTTGCTGCCCAGGCGCTGCAAGACTTCGGCCAATGGCCGGCACAATGCCTGGGTGAACACGCCCACCACCTGATGTTTCACACCGGCCGGATTCGTAAGCGGGCCGAGCATGTTGAACAGGGTACGCAAGCCGAGATCACGGCGCGGGCCGGCAGCGTACTTCATGGCACTGTGGTGGGTCTGGGCAAACATGAAACCGATGCCGACGTTATCGATGCAGCGCGCCACCTGAACCGGGGTCAGGTTCAGGTAGATACCCGCCGCCTCCAGCAAGTCGGCACTGCCACTTTTGCCCGAAACCGCACGGTTACCGTGCTTGGCCACGGTGCAACCGGCCGCCGCGACCACGAACGAGGAAGCGGTCGACACGTTGAAAATATTGGCACCGTCACCGCCAGTACCCACCACATCGACCACGCCGTCGAGGGTCTTGAGTTCGACCTTGTCGGCCAGTTCGCGCATGACCGACACGGCACCAACGATTTCGTCGATGCTTTCGCTCTTCATGCGCATGGCCATCATGAACGCGCCAATCTGCGCGTCGGTGCATTGGCCAGTCATGATTTCGCGCATCACATCGCGCATTTCATCGGTGCTGAGGTCGAGGTGATCGACGATACGGCCCAGGGCTGTCTTGATATTCATGAAAAGTCCTTAGCGCGTGCCGCCGGTTTGTTTGAGGAAGTTCGCGAACAGTTCATGGCCCTGCTCGGTGAGGATCGACTCAGGGTGGAACTGCACGCCTTCAATGTTCAGTGTCTTATGGCGCAGGCCCATGATCTCGTCGACCGAACCGTCTTCGAGCTGGGTCCAGGCTGTTAGCTCCAGGCAATCCGGCAGGGTTTCGCGTTTGACGATCAACGAATGATAGCGGGTAACCGTCAGCGGATTGTTCAGGCCAGCGAACACACCTTTGTCCTCGTGGAAGACCGGGCTGGTCTTGCCGTGCATGACTTGGCGCGCACGAACCACATCGCCGCCAAAGGCCTGGCCGATGGACTGATGGCCCAGGCACACACCAAGAATCGGCAGCTTGCCGGCGAAATGCTTGATCGCCTCAATCGAAATGCCGGCTTCGGTCGGCGTGCACGGACCTGGAGACACGACGATGCGCTCAGGGTTGAGGGCTTCGATTTCAGCAATGGTGAGTTCATCGTTGCGCACGACTTTGACCTGGGAGCCCAGCTCACCAAGGTATTGCACAACGTTGTAGGTAAAAGAGTCGTAGTTATCGATCATCAGCAACATGGCGTTAAGAACCTCTTGAATTCACTGACTACTAATACAGCCTCGGATGAATCGCCCGCTGCGGCCTGCGCTTGATTGGTCAAGGCGGCCGGCATACGAGTCAGTTCATGGGTCAGCTTTCTGGAGTTTGTTCAGCCAGGGCAACGGCGCGGAACATCGCGCGGCGCTTGTTCAGGGTTTCTTCCCATTCCAGCGCCGGCACCGAGTCGGCAACGATGCCGCCACCGGCCTGCACGTGCAGTTCGCCGTTCTTGATCACCGCCGTGCGAATCGCAATGGCGGTGTCCATGTTGCCGTTCCAGGCGAAGTAGCCGACGGCGCCGCCGTAGACGCCACGCTTCACCGGTTCCAGTTCGTCGATGATTTCCATCGCGCGAATCTTCGGTGCGCCGGACAAAGTGCCCGCCGGCAGGATCGCCCGCAGTGCGTCCATCGCCGTCAGCCCGGCTTTCAGTTGGCCGGTGACGTTGGAGACGATGTGCATCACATTGGAATAACGCTCGATGACCATTTTCTCGGTGAGTTTCACCGAACCGATTTCCGAGACGCGACCGGTGTCGTTACGACCCAGGTCGATCAACATCAAGTGTTCGGCGATTTCCTTATCGTCGGACAGCAGGTCTTTTTCCAGCGCCAGGTCAGCTTCTTCGCTGGCACCACGCGGACGAGTGCCGGCGATCGGGCGCACGGTGATGAGATTGTCTTCGACCCGCACCAGCACTTCCGGGGAACTGCCGACGACGTGGAAGTCACCGAAGTTGAAGAAGTACATATAAGGCGTCGGGTTGAAGCAGCGCAGCGCGCGATACAGATCGATTGGCGCAGCCTTGAAGTCGATCGACATGCGCTGGGACGGCACGACCTGCATGCAGTCGCCGGCCAGGATGTATTCCTTGATGGTGTCGACGGCTTTTTCGTAATCGTCCTGGGTGAAACTGGAGCGGAACACCGGATCAGCCGACTGCTGCTTGCTGAAATCCAGGCCACGACGCGGGGTAATCGGCTGACGGAGTTTTTCCAGCAGCTCTTCAAGGCGTGCGCGACCTTGTTCGAAAGCGTCTTCCTGCGCCGGGTCGGCCAGGACGATTGCATGCATCTTGCCGGCGAGGTTGTCGAACACCACCACCGCATCGGAAACCATTAGCAGAATATCCGGCACGCCTAGCGGGTCCGGGTTCGGACACTTGCCCAGACGCTTCTCCACATAACGCACGCAGTCGTAACCGAAGTAACCCACCAGGCCACCGTTGAAGCGTGGCAGGCCAGCGATGGTCGGCACGTTGTAACGGGCCTTGAAAGTTTCGACGAAGGCCAGCGGGTCTTCCACGTCGTGGCTTTCGGTCTCGACGCCATCAATCGTCACGCTGACGTGATGGTCGTGAACCCGCAGCACGGTGCGGCACGGCAAGCCGATGATCGAGTAACGGCCCCACTTCTCGCCGCCCTGTACGGATTCCAGCAAGTAGGAATTAGGCTCGTCGGCCAGTTTCAGGTAGATCGACAGCGGAGTGTCAAAGTCGGCCAGGGTTTCGCAGGCAAGCGGGATGCGGTTGTAGCCGGCAGCGGCCAAACGCAGGAATTCTTCGCGGATCATGAGGTGCCTCGTGGCTTGAGGATCAAACAGTCAGGTATGCAAACGCGCCGGACAACCGGCCAGGATCAAGTCAGGCGCGCCAACGCCAGCGGGCCAGGGCCTTGATGACTTTCATCCAGAGTTTGCGAGTGACCACCACGATGGAGTTTCCAGGAGGGGATTGAACAGCGTCGGGCAACGTTATCTCAGCGCAAAGATCCAGGCAACCGGGAATTAGCTTGCGCAGATCGTCGATCACCAGTGTCGGCGACTCTTCGGCGATCGGGCGACCGTGGTTGTAGCCGTAACTCAGGGCCACGCACTTGACCCCTGCCGCTTTCGCCGCCAGCACATCGCTGCGCGAATCGCCGACGAACAAGGATTGCGACGCCGGGATGTTGGTCATCTTCATCACGAAAAACAGCGCAGCCGGGTCCGGTTTTTTCTGCGGCAAGGTATCGCCGCCGATGATCAGGCGAAAATAACGACCGATTTTCATTTGATCCAACAGCGGCGCGACGAAACGCTCCGGTTTGTTGGTGATCAGTGCCATTTCGACACCCTGCTTGTGCAGCCACTTCAGGGTGTCGCGCACGCCGGGATAGACCACGGTCAGCTCATGGCTTTCACCATAAGCCTGCATGAAGATTTCCAGCGCATGCTCGGCTTCGACGTCATCGACCGCCGAGTGATCGATGCTACCGGCCAGCGCACGGCGCACCAGAACCGGCGCACCATTGCCAACCCACTCGCGCACCGACTCGATGCCGGCGGGTTTGCGGCCCAGTTTGAGCAGCATGTTATCCACAGCCGCTGCGAGGTCCGGGACCGAATCGATCAGCGTGCCATCCAGATCGAACATCACCAGCCTTGGCAGACTTCCCGGGAACAGCTGCTCAAAACCACTCATGGGCGAGCCAGTGCCAGTTCGGAACGCATCTTGTCGATAACTTCCTGGTAGTTCGGCGCATTGAAGATCGCGGAGCCGGCAACGAAGGTGTCGGCTCCCGCCGCAGCGATTTCACGAATGTTGTTCACGTTGACGCCGCCGTCGATTTCCAGGCGAATGTCACGACCGGAAGCATCGATCAGCGCACGTGCTTCACGCAGCTTGTCGAGGGTGCCGGGGATGAATTTCTGCCCGCCGAAGCCCGGGTTGACGCTCATCAGCAAGATCATGTCGACCTTGTCCATCACGTACTTGAGCACGTCCAGCGGGGTCGCCGGGTTGAACACCAGGCCCGACTTGCAGCCACCTTCGCGGATCAACTGCAGGGAACGATCGACGTGTTGCGTGGCTTCCGGGTGGAAGGTGATGTAAGTCGCGCCGGCCTCGATGAAGTCGCCGACGATGCGGTCCACCGGGCTGACCATCAGGTGTGCGTCGATCGGCGCAGTCACGCCGTATTTACGCAGCGCTGCGCAAACCATCGGGCCGATGGTCAGGTTGGGCACGTAATGGTTGTCCATGACATCGAAGTGCACGAAGTCGGCGCCAGCGGCCAGGACGTTGTCCACTTCGTCACCCAGGCGGGCAAAGTCGGCGGAGAGAATCGACGGAGCAATTACGAAGGGCTGCATGACGCACCTTTTCTGAGCAAAATCACGATGGCGCGCATTGTATACCTCATGCTTTGACGCGCGCACCGTGACCGCGATGATTGGGCTTTTGCCTAGTACGCCGCGCGGTAGATTTTCTCGATATCGACAGCACTCAGTTTGCGCGGATTATTGCGCATCAGACGCTCGATGCCGGCCGCCTCCTCGGCCATGGCCGAAATGGCGTCCTCGGGAACCCCGAAACTGCGCAGTCCTGCCGGAATTTCCACCGCCGCGCACAAGTCGCTCATGGCCTCCACGGCTTTATCGGCCGCTTCATTGACACTCAGATGAGCGGTCTTGACGCCCATGGCTTCGGCAATATCTTGCATGCGTTCGACGCACGCCATCTTGTTCCAGGTCATGACATAAGGCAGCAGCAAGGCGTTGCTGACGCCGTGAGCAATATTGAAACGCCCACCCAGCGGATACGCCAGCGCATGCACCGCGCCGACCCCGGCATTGCCGAACGCCATGCCGGCCATCAGGCTGGCGGTGGCCATGTCTTCGCGGGCTTGCAGATTGGATGGATTGGCGTAGGCCTTGGGCAACGCCTTGGCGATCAGCTTGATGGCACCAATGGCGAGGGCGTCGGTAATGGGTGAGGCATTCACCGACAGATAGGATTCAATGGCATGCACCAGCGCATCGACGCCACTGGCTGCCGTAACGCTGCGCGGGCAAGTCAGGGTCATTTGCGGGCTGACCAGCGCCACATCCGGCAATAGATAGTCGCTGACAATACCCTTCTTCAGTTGCGCGACCTTGTCGGAAAGGATCGCAACATTGGTCACTTCCGAGCCGGTGCCGGCGGTGGTCGGGATGGCGATCAGCGGCGGACCTTTGCGCGGCACCTGATCGATACCGAACAAATCCTCCAGAGCGCCGTGATAACCGGCATACGCAGCCACGCTTTTGGCAATGTCGATGGCGCTGCCGCCACCCAGGCCGATCAACCCGTCATGCCCGCCTTCGCGGTAGACCCGCATGCAGTCTTCGACGATGGCGATCTCCGGATCGGGCAGCACCCGGTCGAAGATTTCATAGGTCCGATCCCCCATCTGCGCCAGCGCCAGCTCGACGGTGCCGGACTTGACCAGTGCGGCGTCGGTGACGATCAGTGGGTTGTCGATGTCCAGGCGTGTCAGTTCCGCCGCCAGTTGCTCGATAGCCCCTGCGCCGGTGATCAGTTTGTGTGCGATTTTGAAAGAGGAAAGACTCATTGTGCGCAGCCTCTTATAGGTAGGGGAGCTGGGCACAATAGTAGCTGGGGTTTTGGCGTAGTCTCATATTCAGGCCATGAATGACCCCACAACCCAAACCTACACAAACCCCTGTAGGAGCTGTCGAGTGAAACGAGGCTGCGATCTTTTGATTTTTAAAGATCAAGATCAAAAGATCGCAGCCTCGTTTCACTCGACAGCTCCTACAGGGGATTGCGTCAGACCTGGGCGGTGCGCAGTTTTTCGCTGCGGCCACGCAGCCATTCCAGGGTCAGCAACAGGATCACCGAGAAGGCGATCAGCAGTGTCGCGGCGGCGGCGATGGTTGGGCTGAGGTTTTCGCGGATACCGCTGAACATCTGCCGTGGCAAGGTCGCTTGTTCTGGGCCGGCAAGGAACAGCGTTACTACGACCTCATCGAACGAGGTGGCGAAGGCGAACAGCGCGCCGGAAATCACACCCGGCGCAATCAATGGCAAGGTCACGCGACGAAATGCCGTCAGTGGCGACGCACCAAGGCTGGCAGCAGCGCGCACCAGGTTCTGGTTAAACCCCTGCAATGTCGCCGACACCGTGATGATCACGAACGGCACACCCAACACCGCGTGCACCACGATCAGCGAGAAGAAGCTGTTGCCCAGGCCCAGCGGTGCAAAGAACAAATAACTCGCCACACCGATGATCACCACCGGCACCACCATCGGCGAAATCACCAATGCCATCACCAGCGCCTTGCCAGGGAAGTCGCCACGGGTCAGGCCAATGGCCGCCAATGTACCGAAGACCATCGCCAGCACCGTAGCCGCCGGGGCGACGATGATGCTGTTCTTCAACGACCGCATCCACTCGGCCGAGGCAAAGAAGTCCTGATACCAGTGCAGCGAGAAACCTTGCAGCGGGTACACCAGGAAACTGCCGGAGTTGAACGACAGCGGAATGATCACCAGCACCGGCAGGATCAGGAACAACAGAATCAAGCCGCAGAGAATCCGCAAGCTGTAGAACCACACCCGCTCAATGGGCGACATATAAGGACTCAGCATTTCGTTCTCCCTTTAGCTCAAGCGCAGGCGGCTAGCGCCCACCAGCCAGCTGTAAATCAGATAAAGCACAACGGTCGCCAACAGCAGCAACCCACCGAGCGCGGTTGCCATGCCCCAGTTGATGCTGGTGTTGGTGTAGAAAGCGACGAAGTAGCTGACCATCTGATCGTTCGGGCTGCCCAGCAAGGCCGGGGTGATGTAGTAGCCAATGGCGAGGATGAACACCAACAGGCAACCAGCGCCGACACCGGCATAAGTCTGCGGGAAGTACACCCGCCAGAAACTGGCGAACGGATGGCAGCCGAGGGAAATCGCGGCACGCATGTAGGTCGGCGAGATGCCTTTCATCACGCTGTAGATCGGCAGAATCATGAACGGCAGCAGGATGTGCACCATCGAGATGTAGACACCGACGCGGTTGAACACCAGCTCGATCGGCTTATCAATGATGCCCATGGCCATCAGGCCGCTGTTGATCAACCCGCCTGATTGCAGCAACACGATCCACGCGGCGACGCGCACCAGAATCGACGTCCAGAACGGCAGCAGAACCAGAATCATCAGCAGGTTACTTTGGCGCGACGGCAGGTTCGCCAGCAGGTAAGCCAACGGATACGCCAACACCAGGCAGATCGCGGTGATGACCAGGCCCATCCAGAAGGTCCGGGCGAAGATGTCGAGGTAGATCGCCTGGTCCGGGGTGGCCGGGGCGATTTCGCCGAGGTCGTCGATGCGATGGTCGACCGCAGCCAGCAAATAGTAAGGCGTGATGCTGCTGGTGTTGCGGCGTACGGCTTGCCAGTAGGCCGGGTCGCCCCAGCGCTCGTCGAGGCCTTCCAGTGCTTCTTTATAAGAGGCGGGTTCAGTGGCCAGCGGCAACGCGCGAGCGGTTTTGGTCAGCAGGCTGCGGTAGCCGGCCAACTCCATATTCAGGCGCTTGGACAAATCGCCCAGGGTTTGATTCTTGCGGGCGTCGGCGAGGTCTTCGGCGGCCGCTTTGTAAACCGGTTCAGCGGGCAGGCCTCGGCCGTCCCAACTGGCGATAGCCGCAACAGTGCGCGGCATGCCGCCGACCACTTCCGGGTTACCGACACTTTTGTAGAGCAGCGCCACGATCGGCACCAGGAACACCAGCAACAGAAACAGCACCAGCGGCGCGATCAAGGCTTGGGCCTTCCAGCGGTTGACCCGCTCGGCGTGCTTGAGCCGCTGCTTCAAGGTGGGGTCAGTGCCCGCGTTCAGGGGAACGGCGATAGCCATGGCGTACTCCGGAAATCTTTGGATGGGCGGCATCGCACACAGCGATGCCGCATTACATCAACACGCATTGAAAACGCCGGCCCTGCAGGAGCTGTCGAGTGAAACGAGGCTGCGATCTGTTGATCTTGAAAAGCCAACGTCAAAAGATCGCAGCCTTCGGCAGCTCCTACAGAGTTTGCGTGAATTGCACGCAGTTGCTACTTCGCAGCCCAGGAATTGAAGCGCTGTTCCAGTTGCTCGCCGTTGTCAGCCCAGAAGCTGACGTCGATCTGCACCTGGTTGGCGATGTTTTCCGGGGTGGTCGGCATGTCTTTCAGGACATCCTTGGACAGCAACGGTACGGCTTGGGTGTTGGCCGGGCCGTAGGCGATGTTTTCGGAGTAGGTCTTCTGCTGCTGCGGCATGACCGAGTAAGCGATGAATTTCTTCGCTGCCTCAGCACGCGCCTTGTCCAGACCTTTTGGAATGGCCCATGCGTCGAAGTCGTAGATGCCGCCGTTCCACACCACTTTCAGGTTGCTTTCTTTCTGCACGGCAGCGATACGACCGTTGTAGGCCGAGCTCATGACTACGTCACCGGAGGCGAGGTATTGCGGCGGTTGTGCGCCGGCTTCCCACCATTGGATGCTTGGCTTGAGTTCATCCAGTTTCTTGAACGCGCGGTCCTGACCGTCTTTGCTGGCCAGCACTTTGTAGACGTCTTTCGGCGCAACGCCGTCGGCCATCAGAGCGAATTCCAGGGTGTATTTGGCGCCTTTACGCAGGCCGCGCTTGCCAGGGAATTTCTTGGTGTCCCAGAAATCCACCCAGCTTGTCGGTGCGGAGGCCAGTTTGTCGGCGTTGTAGGCCAACACGGTGGACCACACGAAGAAGCCTACGCCGCAAGGCTGGATCGCGCCTTTGACGTAGTCTTCGGTTTTGCCGAACAGTTTCGGATCCAGCGGCTCGAACATGTCTTCGTCGCAACCACGGGACAGTTCTGGCGATTCAACTTCTACCAGGTCCCAGGACACGCTCTTGGTGTCGACCATGGCTTTGACCTTGGCCATTTCGCCGTTGTACTCGCCCGCCACGATCTTGCCGTTGCCTGCCGCTTCCCACGGTGCATAGAAGGCTTTGACCTGTGCTGCCTTGTTCGCCCCGCCAAAGGACACCACGGTCAGGTCCGGGCCAGCCGCCATTGCGCTGGCTGCCCCCATCATGCCCAGTGCCAGAGCGGTGAATTTCAGGGATTTCAACATTTATTGTTTTCTCCACGTGCAGGGTTGGTGTGTTGAAGCCGGGGCGATCAATTCGCCTCTAGAAGTGGGTCGAGCGCTCGAACGTGTTCGACCTGCCAGCCAAGCGGTACCACATCACCCACCGCCAGCCCTGGATCGAGCTCGGCAATCGGCTGTTTCACAAAGAAGTCGGTCTTGCCGCAGACTTCCAGGCGAACCCGGACGTGGTCGCCCAGATAGATGAATTCCGCCACCCGTCCCGAGAAGCGGTTGATGCAAGACTCGCTGGAACCATTGAGGCTCACGCGCTCCGGGCGAATGGACAAGGTCACCGGCTCGCCGGTCTTGCCGACATTCACCGCCAGCGCTTCAACTTTTTCACCGCGACCCAGTTCGACCACGCAGCGGTCACCGGTCTGGCTGTGCAAACGGCCATTGAGACGGTTGTTCTCGCCGATGAAGTTGGCGACGAAAGTGTTTTTCGGCTCTTCGTAGAGCGTGCGCGGTGGAGCGATTTGCTGGATTTCGCCTTGATGGAATACCGCCACTCGGTCGGACATGGTCAGGGCTTCGCCCTGGTCGTGGGTCACGTAGACCACGGTCACGCCCAGACGCTGGTGCAAGTGCTTGATCTCCATCTGCATGTGTTCACGCAGTTGTTTATCGAGTGCGCCGAGGGGTTCGTCCATCAGCACCAGTTGCGGCTCGAACACCAGCGCCCGGGCCAGGGCTACACGCTGCTGCTGACCGCCGGACAGTTGTGCCGGGTAACGCTGAGCGAAGGCGTCGAGCTGGACCATGCTCAGGACTTTTTTGACCTTGTCGCTGACATCGCTTTTGTTCAAACCGCGCACGGTCAGCGGGAACGCCAGGTTCTCGGCGACCGTCATGTGCGGGAACAATGCGTAGTTCTGGAACACCATGCCGATGTCACGCTTGTGCGGCGGCACGTTGTTGATGGAGCGCCCGGCCAGCAGGATTTCGCCTGCGGTCGGTGTTTCGAAACCGGCGAGCATCATCAGGCTGGTGGTCTTGCCTGAACCGGACGGCCCAAGCAAAGTGAGGAATTCGCCTTTGCGAATCTCCAGGTTGAGGTCTTTGACGATCAGGTTCTCGCCGTCGTAGCTCTTCTGCACTCCACGAAAGCTGACCAGAACATCATTGGCCCCTGCGCTTGAATCGACCTGGCTCATACCCACACCTTTGTTGTTGATGACTGCTGTGGACTAAGCCTAGTGGACGCTGGGGAGCACGCAAATCGGGGCGCAGGAGAGAATGTCCTCAGACGGATGGAAGGTTGGGGGTAGGGATTGCCCTACACGGATGGCGGGATTGGATAGGTGCAGTGGCGAGTTTGAAGCTGCAAGCCGCAAGGAATGGTAAAAGCGGTTTGGTGGGATGTCGTAAATGGATATGCCACTGCTTTCCTGTAGGAGCGAGGCTTGCCCGCGAAGGCGTCTTCACTAGCGCTAAAAGCTTCGCGGGCAAGCCTCGCTCCTACAGGGACTGCATGCGGTTTTAGAGCAGTTTGTGCTCCATCGCGTACTTCACCAGTTCGGCCAGCGAGGTGATGTTGAGTTTCTGCATCAGCCGTGCCTTGTGGGTGCTGATGGTCTTGCTGCTCAATGCCAGTTGCTGGGCGATGTCGTTGACGTTGGCGCCTTGCGCCAGGCGTTCGAACACCGAAAATTCGCGCTCTGACAACAGCGAATGCAGCGGCCGCGAATCGGTCAGGCCGACTTCGAAGACCATGCGATCGGCCAGGTCCGGGTCGATATAACGTCCGCCCGCCGCGACTTTGCGGATCGCCGTCAGCAACAATGCCGGATCGCTGTCCTTGGTCGCGTAGCCAGCGGCACCAACCTTCAATGCCCGCGCGGCCATTTGCGCCTCGTCGTGCATCGACAACACCAGAATCGCCGGGGGATTGCTTAACGCACGAATTCGCGGGATCGCCTCCAGTCCGTTAACGCCCGGCATGGAGATATCCAAAAGCACCACTTCGCAGGGCACGTGACGCAAGGTCTCGAGCAACTGCTCGCCATTGCTCGCCTCCCCCACCACCAGCAAGTCCTTGGCCAGGCCAATCAGTTGCTTGATGCCTTCGCGGACGATGGTGTGGTCTTCGGCTACCAGTACACGGATCACTTGCCTCTCCTCAAAAATTACCTTGTCGCCAAAAAGATCGCAGCCTTGGGCAGCTCCTACGGGGAATACGTTCCATATAGAAGCTGCCGCAGGCTGCGATCTTTCAGCGGTCCAGCGGCACTCGCACAATCAGGGTCGTGCCCTCGCCCGGCTCACTTTCAAGCGACAACTGCCCACCCATGATCAGCACTCGCTCACGCATACCGACCACCCCGAAGGATGTCGGCCTTCCAGAGGCGGCGACAAATCCTACGCCATCATCGCTGATGGTCAGACATAGCCCGTCGCCCTCAAGGGCCAATGTCAGTTCGACAGTATGCGCCTGGGCATGGCGCATGACATTGGTCAGTGCTTCCTGAAGGATTCGAAACAAGCCGATCGCCTTGGCATCACTGAGTACCGGCAAGTTATCCGGTACTTGCACCAGGCACGGAATCTGCGTGCGCGCCTCGAAGCGACGAGCCTGCCACTCGATGGCCGAGGCGATCCCGGCATCAAGAATCGGTGGGCGCAATGCCGTCGCCACATCGCGCACTAACTGGAATAGTTGGGCGATCAAGCGCTTCATACTGTTCAAGCGCTCGTTCAGACCTGGGTCGAGTTGCGCGTAGGCCAATTCGCACATGGACGTTTCCAGCTTGAGCACGGTCAACATCTGACCCAACTCGTCGTGGACTTCCCGGGCAATGCGGGCCTTTTCCTCTTCGCGCACGCTCTCCAGGTGTGCGGACAATTCACGCAGTTGTTCCCGGGAACTGGCCAGTTCCAACTCAATGCGCTTGCTCTCGCTGATGTCCCAGACAATGCCGTCCCAGACGTAGGCACCGTCCTCGAGCTGCCGGGTAATCGCCTTGATTTCCGCCCAGCGCTCATCACCTTGACGCGTCAGCATTCGCCCTTGCCATGACCAGTCGCTGTCTGTGTCCAGCGCTTGGTCCTGGGTCTGGTGATAACTGGCCTTATCGTCAGGATGAACGAGACTACGCAAGCCTCTGTCGCGATGAGCCAGGGTGGCCGGCGAGTAACCCACCAGACTTTCGCTGCCTTCACTGATGTAGGCAAAGTCGATTTGCCCTGTCACCGGTGCACGCTCCAGGCGAAAGACCAATCCGGGCACGTTTGCCGCGATCCCTTGCAGCCGCGCTTCACTTTCCTGCAATGCAGCCAGGGCGCGGCGGCGCTCGGTAACGTCGGTGAGATAAACCACCAGGTACTCGCCATCGCGAAAGCGCAGAAAGCTCAACGAAACATCGGCCGGCAAGATGCTGCCATCGGCCCGCAGACAATTGGTTTCGAAGCTTTGCGGTGTGTCATCGCTGGCCCGGGCACTTTTCCACAGGTTCAGCCAGCGATCCATGTGCAGGCCGGGCTCGAAGTCGATCAAGGGCCGGTCGATGATCCCGCCCGAGGCATAACCCAACATGGTTTCAGCCGCGCGGTTGGCGTAGCGCACGTGGCTGTCCCAATTGACCCAGAGGATGCCGACGGTGCTCTGATCAATGGAAAACTGGGTAAGCCGCAAGGCCTCTTCGCTAGCGGTGCGCAAGGCAATGTCTTCCTGCGCCGCTGCCAGTCGCTGCTCCAGGCTGAGCTGCTGGCGTCGTTGCCAGAACACAATGGCCATGCTGCTCAGCGCCAACACTAACAGCAGCAGGCAGAGGTTTTGCCAGAAGCCCGGGGACTCCGTGAGTCGGGGGTACTTGGGTTGCAGCCATTGATTGTGCAGTTGCTCCAGATCCTTGGCCGGGATCGCCCGCAACGCACTTTCGATAATGCCCGCCAGTTCAGGCCGGTCGCGCCGCGTCGCTATTCGCAGCAACTGCGGCAAGCCAATGTCGCCCACCACCACCAGCCCGGCGAACTCCGGTTCGACGGACAGCCGCCCCAGTTGCGCTTCGTCGATCACAGCGTAAGCGGCTTGCTGACTTAACAACAATTGCAGTGCCTGACGTTCAACGGGAACACCTTGCAGATTCAGATGAGCATAATTGCCGCGCAGGTAATCGGCAGTGGCACTGGGCATGCGCACGGCGACGCGAGTCTGGCTGTCGAGCTTTTCCAGCTCTACCGCACCGGTACTTTTCTGGTCGCTCACCACCAGCTGCGGCACCCGCATGTACGGATCGGAAAATTGCCATAGGCGCAGGCCGCCGGGGCTTTGGGTCAAGCCTGGGGCGATGTCGATTTCACCCTCGCGTGCAGCGGCCTCCAGCTGTTCAAGGTCGGGAAAGTTACGCCAGCTCAGCTCGACCTTGAGCGACTTGGCCAGCCATTTCATCAGGTCGACGTTGACGCCGGACAACCGCTGCAAGCGGCGATCGTATTGCGCATAAGGTGCCTGCAACACCAGCCCGACTCGCAATTCCCCCTGCTGCGCCAACCACTGTTGTTGCTTGGGTGACAACATTGCAACGTGCGCCGGAGGCACGACGGCCGCCCAGCCCATCAAGGGAAACCACAAACAGCCGATAACCCACAGGCAGCGAAAACGCATCATCGAACTCTCACACACTGACAAATACTGACCAACCCATTAGGCTGCCGGAATAACTTCTGGCCTGGAATATCCGATGCCCCCTGTCTACCGCCTGGCACTGCCAGCATTGTGCCTGTCGCTGATCCTGCCTTGTGCTTTTTCCGTCGAAGCTGCCGACCCGGCGCCTGCCGCCGCGCAAAAGCCCGCCGAAGAAAAACCGGTCGAACGCCAGCCGTTGCCTGAGCGTAGTCAGGAAGAAGCGACAGCACTGGAACGAAAAATCCCGACCCAGGAACAGCAACAACTGCAAGCGGGCAGCGATACGTTCCTGGCCTTGTGGAAACCGGCCAATACCGCCGAACCCAAAGGCGCGGTGATTATCATCCCGGGCGCTGGCGAAACCGTTGACTGGCCGCAAGCAATCGGTCCGCTGCGGCGCAATTTGCCGGACGCCAAATGGAGCAGCCTGAGTATCACCTTGCCGGATTTGCAAAGCGATGCCATCGCGCCACGCATCGTGGAAGTGGTGCCAGCCCCCAAGGTCGCGCAGACCGGCAGCAAAGACTCGACCACCGCGGCCCCCATCGAACAAGCGGCGGGCGGAGAAGCGGACGTGGCCGACAAAGCGATCGCCGAAACCACCGAGGAACAATCCAAGGCTGACGCCGAGCGAATCTTCGCCCGTATCGATGCCGCTATTGCGTTCGCCGAACAGCAAAGTGCGCGCAGCATCGTCGTATTGGGGCATGGCACCGGCGCTTATTGGGCTGCGCGGTATCTGAGCGAAAAGCAGACATCGCAGGTCGAGCGGTTCGTCATGGTTGCTGCGCAGACGCCGGTTCAAGCCAAGCCTGAACTGGATGAATTGACGCCGACCCTGAAGCTGCCTACCGCTGACATTTTCTACATGGACAAGCCGCTGGATCGTAATGCGGCACTGGCTCGCTTGCAGGCCAGTAAACGCTTGAAGGCTTCGGCGTTCAGCCAGGTATCGCTCAAGGCGTTGCCGGGCAATGCCAAGGCAGAGCAGGAGCAGTTGGTGCGACGAGTGCGCGGTTGGTTGAATCCACAGAACGTGGAGTAAGAAAAAGCAAAGATCGCAGCCTTCGCCAGCTTCTACAGGGGAATACGTTTCATGTAGGAACTGCCGCAGGCTGCGATCTTTTGATCTTTTTATCCGCTGTCAAAAATCCCGGCGCTGACGAATCAATGTATAGGCACCGTGCAGTTCACGAGTCTTCTCAGTGGCCTCGCGCACTTGCAACTCCGTCGCCCCGTTACCGGCAACCTTGTCCGGGTGATGGCGACTGAGCAGACGGCGATAGGCACGCTTGATCTGCGCCGGCTCAGTAGTGGCCGACACGCCCAACAGTCGCAAGGCGTCCTGATAAGTTGCACCTTTGTTGGCCAGCGATCGTTTTTGCGGTTCATAGTCGGCCGCCAAGGCTCGTACCTGATGCCGGCTCCAGCCCAGCCACTTGCCCCATTGAGCAATCAGTTCGCGTTCACGGGTGCCCGCTCGACCATCTGCCCAAACCATCCGCCAACAGGCGCGCAACACGCCTTCTGCCGCATGGGGTTGAGCACTCAACCGGCGCAGATAACCCCGCAACCGGTCATTGCCCGACTTGCCTCGATTGAATGCGGCAATCGCTCGGCGCTGGGCCGACTCGCTCATCTCCAGCGAGCGCATTTCCTGACGCGCCTGCTGAATATGACCGTCCACTACCAGCCCGTCGCTTTTGGCTAACCGCCCCAACAACACAAACAGCAATTCATCATTGCGCAGTACAGGCCGCCCTCCGAGCTTTTCACGCAGGTGCCCCCAGCTCTGCAAGTTCAGATGGCGATCCAGCGCCTGCCCCAATAACGCGCCAAGCATGGCCCCCGGAATACTGGCAATGGCAAAACCTGCTCCGGCTCCAATCAGAGTCCCTGGCCATAGCATGTCAGCGTCTCGCTTCAATCAAGGTTTCAGCTTCCGCCAAGCGTTCATGAGTTCCGACATCCACCCACAACCCGTTCAGCCGCTCGCCGGAGACCTGCCCATTGGCCATCGCGGTACGCAGCAGAGGCGCTAGTTTGAACGCCCCGGCCGAGCATCCTTCGAACAGTTGCGGATGCAGTACTGCGATGCCGCTGTAAGTCAGGGTGGTGGCGTCCGATTGGCCATCTCGCACCAGCCCGTCGATCAGCTGGAAATCACCGCCCGGATGATGGGGCGGGTTGTTCGCCAGCACCAGGTGAGCCAGGCCGACAATCGGCTGGTGCAGCACGCTGAAATCGTAGTCGGTCCAGATGTCACCGTTGACCACCACAAACGCCTCATCACCCAATAACGGCAACGCGCGGAAAATCCCGCCTCCGGTCTCCAGTGGCTCGCCTTCCGGTGAGTACTGGATGTGCACGCCAAACTGCGAGCCATCGCCCAGGTAATCTTCGATCTGCTGACCCAGCCAGGCATGGTTGATCACGATTTCGGTAAATCCGGCAGCGGCCAGCGCGCGCAGGTGATACTCGATCAGCGGCACTCCGCCTGCGCGAACCAACGGTTTTGGCGTGGTCAGGGTCAGCGGGCGCATGCGCTCGCCTTTACCTGCGGCCAGAATCATTGCCTTCATGCCTTCACTCCAGCACGCAAACTGGCCAGTAATACATCCAGCTCAGCCAGTTCGGGACGACGGGCGATCACTCCTTCTATATAGGCGAAGAATCGCGGCACATCACCCAGGTAGCGCGGTTTGCCGTCGCGGTGGCAAATCCGGGCGAAGATGCCGATTACTTTCAGGTGACGCTGCACGCCCATGAGGTCGCTGGCGCGCAGGAAGTCTTCAAAGTCGGGCTGTACCGGAATACTCAATGCCGCAGCCTGCTGCCAATAATTTTCCAGCCAGCCACGCACGCGCTCTTCGGGCCAACTGAGGAAGGCATCCTTGAACAGGCAAGTCACGTCATAAGTGACCGGACCATACACAGCATCCTGGAAATCCAGTACACCAGGGTTCGGCTCGCTGAGCATCAGGTTGCGTGGCATGTAGTCGCGATGCACCAAGACTTTCGGCTGGGCCAGGGCGCTGTCGATCAGCAGATCACTGACCTGCTGCCAAAGCACCTGCTGCGCGGCGTCGAACTCGATACCCAGTTCGCGTTTTACGTACCACTCGGGGAACAGTTCCAGTTCGCGACGCAACAGCGCCACGTCATAACTTGGCAGCGGCGCAACCATCGGCAATTGCTGAAAAGCCAGCAGCGCTTGCAGGGCATCCTTGAACAAATCGTCGGCGTTTTCGCCGTCGATCACGTCCAGATATGTCTTGTTGCCCAGGTCATTGAGCAAAAGAAATCCGCGTTCAATGTCTTCGGCATAAATTTTCGGCACATTTATTCCGGATTTCGCCAGCAAAAAAGCGATATCCACGAAGGGTTTGCAGTTTTCCTGGGGCGGCGGCGCATCCATTACGATGAAACTTTTGCCCGCGCCTTCCCAACGAAAATAACGTCGAAAACTCGCGTCGCTACTGGCCGCGGTCAACGTGGCCGGGGGTACGGCACCCCAGCCCTGCGCTGCAAAAAGGTTCGTCAACTGCTCATCGAGCCAAACTTTCAGGTGTTGCAAACGTACATCTTGGTCAGGCATTGCAAGGGTCTCCGACGGCGCTAGCCGTCAAGCGGGTCATGCTTTATTATCCAGCATCTTTTTCAGACCATCGAGAGGCGTGCGGCCCACACCGCGGGCAGATGGCACGCAGGAAGCCCGGACTAATAAGATGGCATTGAAATCCCCCGCGTTTCGTAAAAAATTTCCGTTGTTGGTAACCGGCAGTTTGCTGGCCTTGCAACCTTTAGCCACTTCCTTCGTGGTCGCCGCGGAACAGTATGACTGCTCAGTCTCTGCTTCGGGCTCCTGGGACTGCGCGCCAAAATCGCCAGCGGCTGCCTTGCCACCGCGTCCGGTCCATGACGGCAGCGCAGTCAGCGCTACCGGCGAGGCCCCGGCACAGGAAGGTACCAGTGAAGACACCGGCGCCAAACCTGCGTTGGTTACCGAGTCCAAGGGCCGCGGCATGAAGTCGCGTAGCGAAGACTACAGTCACCTCGACTGGGTTCCTCGCGATCAGCTCACCGCAGCACAATTGGCCGAGACAGGTCCTTATTGCTCTGGTTCCTATATCGAACCGATTCGTCCTGGCATGAACGACAAGACGAATAAAAGTGACGCCCCGACCTTTATCGGCGCGAAAGCCTCTCGCTACAAGCAGGATGAGCAAGTTGCCACCCTGGCCGGTGACGTAGTCATGCGTCAGGGCAGCATGCAGGTCGAAGCCGACGAGGCCAACCTGTATCAGGCAGAAAGCCGTGGCGAACTGAGCGGCAACGTACGCATTCGCGACAATGGCGCACTGATCGTGGGCGACCACGCCGACGTGCAACTCGATACCGGCGAAGCCAAGGTTGATAACGCCGAATACGTGATGCACAAGTCCCGTATCCGCGGTAACGCGCTGTACGCCAAACGTGCCGAGAACGCGATCATCCGCCTCAAGGATGGTACGTACACCACGTGCGAACCGAACAGCAACGCCTGGCAGCTCAAGGGCAACAACATCACCTTGAACCCGGCCACCGGCTTCGGTACCGCGACCAACGTGACATTGCGGGTCAAGGACATTCCGGTCCTGTACACGCCGTACATCTATTTCCCGATCGACGACCGTCGCCAGTCCGGCTTCCTGCCGCCGACCATTGGCACCGGCAGCGATACCGGCTTCATGCTGGTCACCCCGTACTACTTCAACCTGGCGCCTAACTACGACGCCACGTTGTATCCGCGTTACATGACCAAGCATGGCCTGTTGATGGAAGGCGAGTTCCGCTACCTGACCAAGTCCAGCGAAGGGCAATTCGGTGCGGCGTACCTCAACGACGAGGACACTGACCGCAGCAAACAGTCCGAATACGAAAAAAACCGCTACATGTACAACTGGCAGCACAAAGGTGGCCTTGACTCGCGCGTCTTCACGCAAGTCGACTACACCAAGATCAGCGATCCGTATTACTTCCAGGATCTGGAAACTGACCAGATTGGCGTGAAAAGCGCTGACTATGTGAATCAGCAAGGCTCCGTTACTTATCGTGGCGATAGCTATACCGCTCGCGTGAACGCCCAGGCTTATCAGCTGGCGACCGTATCGAACATCACGCCGTACGACCGCTTGCCTCAGATCACCTTCGATGGTGCGCTGCCCTATCATCCAAACGGTCTGAATTTCTCGTACAACACTGAAATTGTGCGTTTCGACCGGGACCTGCAGAACGGCGACTTTACCAATGAGGATGGCAGCGTCACCCCACGCCTCGATACCAACATTCAAGGCCTGGCCCGTGCCACCGGTGATCGCCTCAACCTGGCGCCAGCCGTCAGCCTGCCGCTGGACTGGACTTATGGTTTCCTGAAGCCGAAGCTCAAGTATCAATACACCCAGTACCAACTGGATCTGGACAGCATCGGCAAAAGCCAGATCGTGGCTCAAGATCAGGCCGCAGCTGCAGCCGGGACAAAAAATTTCAACGGCAATTTCGGCAGCAACCAGAACCGTGGCGTGCCGATCGCCAGCATCGACGGCGGACTGTACTTCGACCGCAATACCCAATGGTTCGGCAAGAACTACCGCCAGACCCTTGAACCACGCCTTTTCTATCTCTATGTCCCAGAGGAGAACCAGGAAGATATTCCTGTGTTCGATACCAGCGAATACACCTTCAGCTATGCCTCGCTGTTCCGTGACAACCGTTTCTCTGGCTCCGACCGTGTCGGCGACGAGAACAAACTGTCGTTGGGCATCACCAACCGCTGGATCGAAGACGACGGCTTTGAACGCCAACGCTTCAGCGTAGGCCAGGCCCTGTACTTCAAGGACCGCGAAGTCCAGTTGCCGGGGGTCAATGCACAAGTCCGCGCCGACGCTCAAGCCAACGTTTCACCCTACGCTCTGGAGTACGAGTACCGCTGGAACCGCGATTGGCGCACCACAGCCGACTACAACTGGGACCCGGACAGCCGCAGCCCTCGCTCGGGTAGCGCGATGTTCCACTACCAGCCTGAAGACAACCCGAACAAAGTTATCAACGCGGGCTATCGCTATCGTAACGACCAGGTGATCTTCAACCAGAACACCGGTCAATGGCAGTTTGGCGGTGACTACGGCACCCCTGGCACGCCTGGCTTTGTGAAGGATTACTACAAAATCCAACAGCACGACTTCTCGGTGATCTGGCCAATCGTGCCGCAATGGAACGCCATCAGCCGCTGGCAGTACGATTACAACCAAAACCGTACCCTGGAAGCCTTCGGTGGTTTCGAGTACGACAACTGCTGCTGGAAACTGCGCCTGATCAACCGTTACTGGGTTTCCTACGACGAATTCAGTCAGGAAGCACCGCAAAACGAAAAAGGCGACCACGGCGTATTCCTACAAATCGTTCTGAAGGGTCTCGGCGGCGTCACTGGCGCCAAAGTAGAGAGCTTCCTCGACAAAGGCATCCAAGGTTATCGTGAACGTGAAGACCAAGCTTTCTGATTGTCTGCGCCCGCTGTTGCTGGGCGCGCTGTTCCTGGGTACCGCGGCTAACGCCGCGGTTCAGTCCATCGATAAAGTGGTGGCCATTGTCGACAACGACGTGGTCATGCAGAGCCAATTGGACCAACGTGTTCATGAAGTTCAGCAAACCATCGCCAAGCGCGGCTCTGCCGTGCCACCGGCCAGCGTACTGGAGCAACAGGTGCTTGAGCGCCTGATCGTCGAAAACCTGCAATTGCAGATTGGCGAACGCTCCGGCATCCGCATCACCGATGAAGAGCTGAACCAGGCTGTCGGCACTATTGCCCAGCGTAACAACATGTCGGTCGAGCAATTCCGTGCCGCCCTGACTCACGACGGTCTGTCCTACGACGACGCACGTGACCAGATTCGTCGCGAGATGGTCATCAGCCGTGTACGTCAGCGCCGCGTGGCGGAGCGCATCCAGGTGTCCGAGCAGGAAGTGAAGAACTTCCTGGCTTCGGACCTTGGCAAAATGCAGCTGTCCGAAGAGTTCCGTCTGTCCAACATCCTGATTCCTACGCCGGAAAGCGCCAACTCCGATGCGATTCAGAATGCCGCCAAACAGGCAGATGCGGTTTACCAGCAGCTCAAGCAAGGCGCTGACTTCGGTCAGTTGGCCATCGCCAAATCCGCCAGCGAAACGGCACTGGAAGGCGGCGACATGGGCTGGCGTAAAGCCGCTCAACTGCCACCGCCATTCGATCGTATGCTGAGCACCATGGCCGTCGGCGATGTCACCCAGCCAATGCGCACGCCAGGCGGCTTCATCATCCTGAAGATCACCGACAAGCGTGGCGGCGAAACCCAGGTGCGTGACGAAGTGCATGTGCGCCACATCCTGGTTAAACCGAGCCCGATCCGCGACGAAGAAAAGACCCGGGCCCTGGCCCAGTCGCTCTACACCCGTATTGAAGCGGGCGAAGACTTCGGCGAGCTGGCGAAAAGCTACTCGGAAGACCCGGGTTCTGCCCTCAATGGCGGCGACCTGAACTGGATCGACCCGAATGCACTGGTTCCAGAATTCCGCGAAGTGATGGCCAAGACCCCGCAAGGTCAACTGTCCAAGCCATTCAAGACTCAATACGGCTGGCACGTCCTGGAAGTCCTTGGCCGTCGTGCCACTGACAACACCACCCAGGCGCGCGAGCAACAGGCTATGACCGTACTGCGCAACCGCAAATACGACGAAGAGCTGCAAACCTGGCTGCGTCAGATCCGTGACGAAGCGTACGTAGAAATCAAACTCCCTGGCGCCGACCAGGCAGCGCAGTGAAACCGAAACGTTTCGCGCTGACACCCGGCGAACCGGCCGGCATAGGTCCCGACCTGTGCCTGCTGCTCGCCTCGCAAGCCCAGCCACACCCCCTGATTGCCATTACCAGCCGTGACCTGCTCCTTGAGCGGGCCGCGCAGCTGGGTGTGGTTGTCAACTTGCTGCCGGTCACACCCGACAGCTGGCCGGATGCGCCCGCACCAGCCAACAGCCTGTATGTCTGGGATACACCGCTCAATACCAAAGTCGTCGCCGGGCAACTGGACAAAGCCAATGCTGCTTTTGTCCTGGAAACCCTGACCCGAGCCGGCCAAGGCTGCCTCGATGGGCACTTTGCCGGGATGATCACCGCGCCCGTACACAAGGGTGTGATCAACGAGTCCGGGATTGCCTTTTCCGGGCACACAGAGTTTCTCGCCGACCTGACCCATACCGCGCAAGTGGTGATGATGCTCGCCACCCGCGGGCTGCGCGTAGCGCTGGTCACCACTCACCTGCCCCTACGCGAGATTGCCGATGCGATCACGCCTGAGCGGCTGGAGCGGGTTACGCGAATCCTGCACGCCGACCTGCAAGACAAATTCGGCATCACCCAGCCACGCATCCTGGTCTGCGGCCTAAACCCGCACGCCGGTGAGGGTGGACACCTGGGCCATGAAGAAATCGATATCATCGAACCCACATTAGAGCGCCTGCGCGGCGAAGGCATGGACCTGCGTGGCCCCTTGCCCGCCGACACTCTGTTTACCCCCAAATATCTGGAGCACTGCGATGCAGTGCTGGCGATGTACCACGACCAGGGCCTGCCTGTGCTGAAATACAAAGGCTTCGGCGCGGCAGTCAACGTGACCCTCGGCTTGCCGATCATCCGCACATCGGTCGACCATGGCACCGCCCTGGACCTGGCCGGTAGCGGAAAGATTGATACCGGCAGCCTGCAAGTCGCCCTGGAAACCGCCTACCAGATGGCCGAGACCCGTTTATGAACGAGCAATACCAACACAAGGCGCGCAAACGCTTTGGCCAGAACTTTCTGCACGATGCCGGCGTTATCGACCGCATCCTGCGCTCCATCCACGCCAAACCCGATGACCGCCTGCTGGAAATCGGCCCGGGTCAGGGTGCGCTGACCGAAGGCCTGCTCAACAGCGGCGCGCAACTCGATGTGGTGGAACTGGACAAGGACCTGATCCCGATCCTCAACCAACAGTTCGCCGGCAAGAGCAACTTCAACCTGCACCAGGGCGACGCATTGAAGTTCAACTTCAACAGCCTGAATGCCGCGCCGGGTAGCCTGCGCGTGGTTGGCAACCTGCCGTACAACATCTCCACGCCGCTGATTTTCCACCTGTTGCACAACTCCCACCTGATTCGCGACATGCACTTCATGTTGCAAAAGGAAGTGGTTGAACGTTTGGCAGCAGGGCCTGGCGGAGGCGACTGGGGCCGGCTGTCGATCATGGTTCAGTACCATTGCCGGGTTGAGCATCTGTTCAATGTCGGCCCAGGCGCGTTCAACCCGCCGCCGAAAGTCGATTCAGCCATCGTGCGCCTGGTGCCTCACGCGGTACTGCCGCACCCGGCCAAGGACCACAAGCTGCTGGAGCGCGTCGTGCGCGAGGCCTTCAACCAGCGCCGTAAAACCCTGCGCAACACCCTCAAGCTGCTGCTGACCAATGCCGAAATTGAAGCCGCCGGCGTCGATGGCAGCCTGCGTCCCGAGCAACTCGACCTGGCCGCCTTCGTGCGCCTGGCGGACAAGCTCAGCGAACAGCCCCAGCAAACGCCCGCCGATATCTGACAGGCCTGAAGCGTTATCGGATAGGACACCAGCGCCCATGTCTGGTTTACTATCCGATACTTGGCCTAGACTGAACTCAATCAGCTACGCCCCGCGTCCCGCTTCGTTTTTAAGGCCTCTTGCATGTCCGATCCTCGTTATCAGGTCGACGTCAGCGTCGTCACCCGCTATCTGGCAGAACAATCTCAACCCGAACACGAACGCTTTGCCTTCGCCTACACCATTACCGTGCAAAACAATGGCGAACTACCTGCCAAACTGCTGTCACGGCACTGGGTGATCACCGACGGTGACGGGCATGTCGAAGAAGTTCGTGGTGCAGGTGTGGTTGGTCAGCAACCATTGATCGAGGCCGGCAAAAGCCACACTTACAGCAGCGGTACGGTCATGACCAGCAAGGTCGGAACCATGCAAGGCACCTATCAGATGCTCGCCGACGACGGCAAGCATTTCGACGCCATCATTGCTCCATTTCGCCTAGCGGTGCCCGGAGCCTTGCACTGATGGCGACGTATGCCATCGGCGACCTGCAAGGCTGTCTTGACGCGCTGCAATGCCTGCTTAAAAAAATCGCGTTCGACCCGGCAAAAGATCGCCTGTGGCTGGTCGGTGATCTGGTCAACCGTGGCCCGCAATCGCTGGAAACATTGCGTTTCCTCCATAGCATCCGCGAATCCCTGGTGTGCGTACTCGGAAACCACGACCTGCACTTGCTGGCTGCCGGAAAGAACATCGAGCGCCTGAAGAAAGGCGACACCCTGCGAGAGATTATCGAAGCCCCTGATTGCGCCGAGCTGCTGGAATGGCTGCGTCAGCAAAAACTCATGCACTACGACGAACAACGTAATCTCGCTCTGGTACATGCCGGCATACCGCCGCAATGGTCGCTGCGCAAGGCATTGAAGTGTGCCGCCGAAGTCGAGTCAGCTTTGCGTGACGATAACCTGCTGCCGCCCTACCTCGACGGCATGTACGGCAACGATCCGGCGAAATGGGACAGCGATCTCAAAGGCGTAACACGCCTGCGGGTGATCACCAACTACTTCACCCGGATGCGCTTTTGCACCGCCGAAGGCAAGCTGGACCTCAAGAGCAAGGAAGGTCTCGACTCGGCGCCACCGGGCTACAAACCCTGGTTCCAACATAAGGACCGCAAGACCAAAGACGTAAAAATCATCTTTGGGCACTGGGCCGCGCTGGAAGGCAAAGTCCTGGAGCCAAATATCTTCGCGCTCGACACCGGCTGCGTCTGGGGCGGTGCCCTGACCCTGATGAATGTCGATACGGGCGAACGCTTGTCCTGCAAATGCGACGAACATGGCCATGCCACCGTGCCGCCAGTCGCCCCATCCATTTCCGAACCATCGTCAGCCAGCGCCCCGCGCTAGACTGCGCTTTCAGCCGAGCCACAGGAGCCCGCCATGAGCGAATTCAAACGTATTCCCCCGGAACAAGCCCAGACCCTGCGCGAACAAGGCGCAGTGGTGGTCGACGTCCGCGATCCTGCGACCTTTGCCGCGCTGCACATCAGTGGCTCCAGGCATCTGGACAACGTTTCCATCTCCGATTTCATCCGGGCCGCCGACCTCGACGCACCGACCGTAGTGGTCTGCTATCACGGTAACTCCAGCCAGAGCGCAGCGGCGTACCTGATCAGCCAGGGTTTCTCGGATGTTTACAGCATGGATGGCGGATTTGAGTTGTGGCGTACGACGTATCCTGCGGAAACGGCGCAAGGCACCTCCGAATAATTTTTTTGTAACGTTGCAGGCCCCGGCTCCTGCGGGCCAGCGCGGTGGCAGACGAACGGTCTGCCACAACTAATTACGTATCTCGCCTTTACCTCCCGAATTCCCAACTATCCTTAAGCGCAGGCCATCCAAAACAGGGGAGAGCCGGTACACCGGCGCGCGGGTCATCGGGAGTAGCTTTCGCAGCAATGAGCTGCGAAAGAGTTCTGGGGGGTAAACAGCGACTGCCTGTTCGGTTGCTGCCAGCATCGACTGAATGATCCGGCGTCGGCTCCACGTATCGAGCGAGGTGACGTCATGAGTATCTTTAGCCACTTCCAACAACGTTTCGAGTCCACACGCCAGGAAGAACTCTCGCTGCAAGAGTATCTTGAGCTGTGCAAAAAGGACCGCAGCGCCTACGTTTCCGCCGCCGAGCGTCTACTGCTGGCCATCGGTGAACCGGAACTGCTCGACACCTCGACCAATTCGAGGCTGTCGCGAATCTTCTCTAACAAGGTCATCCGCCGCTATCCAGCCTTTGAAGACTTCCACGGGATGGAAGAATGCATCGACCAGATCGTGTCGTATTTCCGCCATGCCGCTCAGGGCCTGGAAGAGAAGAAACAAATCCTCTATCTGCTCGGCCCCGTGGGTGGTGGTAAATCGTCCCTGGCCGAGAAGCTGAAACAGCTGATCGAAAAAGTGCCCTTCTACGCGATCAAGGGCTCGCCGGTTTTCGAATCGCCTCTGGGTCTGTTCAACGCCACTGAAGATGGCGCGATCCTTGAGGAAGATTTCGGCATTCCACGGCGCTACCTCAACACCATCATGTCGCCTTGGGCCACCAAACGCCTGGCCGAATTCGGCGGCGACATCAGCCAGTTCCGCGTAGTGAAACTCTACCCGTCGATCCTCAACCAGATCGCCGTGGCCAAAACCGAGCCGGGAGATGAAAACAACCAGGACATCTCGGCACTGGTCGGCAAGGTCGATATCCGCAAACTGGAGGAATACCCACAGAACGATGCCGACGCCTATAGCTACTCGGGCGCACTGTGCCGGGCCAACCAGGGCCTGATGGAGTTCGTCGAAATGTTCAAGGCACCGATCAAGGTGCTGCACCCATTGCTGACGGCCACCCAGGAAGGCAACTACAACAGTACCGAAGGTCTTGGCGCGATTCCGTTTACCGGGATCCTGCTGGCCCACTCCAACGAATCGGAATGGCACACCTTCCGCAACAACAAGAACAACGAAGCGTTCATCGACCGGATCTACATCGTCAAAGTACCGTACTGCTTGCGTGTCAGCGACGAAGTGAAGATTTACGACAAGCTGCTGTTCAACAGTTCGCTGGCCAAAGCCCATTGCGCGCCTGACACCTTGAAGATGCTTGCCCAGTTCACCGTGCTATCTCGTCTGAAGGAGCCGGAGAACTCCAACATCTATTCCAAGATGCGTGTGTATGACGGTGAAAACCTCAAGGACACCGATCCGAAGGCCAAGTCGATCCAGGAATATCGCGACAACGCCGGTGTCGACGAAGGCATGAACGGCCTATCGACTCGCTTCGCGTTCAAAATCCTGTCGAAGGTCTTCAACTTCGATCCGCACGAAATCGCTGCCAACCCGGTGCACTTGCTCTACGTGCTGGAACAACAGATCGAACAGGAACAATTCCAGGCCGAGACCCGTGAACGCTACCTGCGCTTCCTCAAGGAATACCTGGCGCCGCGTTATATCGAATTCATCGGCAAGGAGATCCAGACCGCCTACCTCGAGTCTTACAGCGAGTATGGCCAGAACATCTTCGATCGCTACGTGCTGTACGCCGACTTTTGGATTCAGGATCAGGAATACCGCGACCCGGAAACCGGCGAAATCCTCAATCGCGTAGCACTCAACGAGGAGCTGGAAAAAATCGAAAAACCGGCTGGCATCAGCAATCCGAAGGATTTCCGCAACGAAATCGTCAACTTCGTACTGCGTGCCCGGGCCAACAACAACGGCAAGAATCCGACCTGGCTCAGCTACGAAAAACTGCGGGTGGTCATCGAGAAAAAAATGTTCTCCAACACCGAGGACCTGCTGCCGGTCATCAGCTTCAATGCCAAGGCCAGCAAAGAGGACCAGCAGAAACACAACGACTTCGTTACACGAATGGTCGAGCGCGGTTACACAGACAAACAGGTACGGCTGCTGTCCGAGTGGTACTTGCGGGTTAGAAAGTCCCAATAAGGGAGCTGCAAGCGGCAAACGACACTTCACCTGCGAAAACGCGCTGTTTGCGTAATTGTGGCCATATGTCGCGCGCCGCTTGTTTCTGAAGCTTCTGTCTTGCAGCTTGAAGCTTATGACTCGAAGCTCCCCGGAGGGCCTATGAGCTATGTGATCGACCGACGTCTCAATGGCAAGAACAAGAGCACGGTGAACCGTCAGCGGTTTCTGCGGCGTTACCGTGATCACATCAAGAAAGCCGTCGAAGAGGCGGTCAGCCGGCGCTCCATCACCGATATGGAACACGGCGAGCAAATCAGCATCCCCGGCCGCGACATCGACGAGCCGGTGCTTCACCACGGCCGCGGTGGCAAGCAAACGGTCGTGCACCCGGGAAACAAAGAATTTACCAGCGGCGAACATATTGCGCGCCCACCGGGAGGAGCCGGAGGCAGAGGGCCTGGCAAGGCCGGTAACTCGGGCGAAGGCATGGACGAGTTCGTCTTCCAGATCACCCAGGAGGAATTCCTCGAATTCATGTTTGAGGACCTGGAGCTACCGAACCTGGTCAAGCGCAACCTGACCGGCACCGACACCTTCAAAACCGTTCGTGCGGGGATCAGCAACGAGGGCAATCCGTCCCGGATCAACATCATCCGCACGTTGCGTTCGGCCCATGCACGGCGAATCGCGCTGTCTGGCAGCAGCCGCGCGAAACTGCGCGAAGCCAAGGATGAACTCCTGCGATTGAAGCAGGAAGAACCGGACAACTTCGGCGATATTCAGAAAATCGAAGCAGAAATCGAACGACTCAGCGCGCGCATTCACCGCGTTCCATTCCTCGATACGTTCGACCTCAAATACAACCTGCTCATCAAGCAACCCAACCCCAGCTCGAAGGCGGTGATGTTCTGCCTGATGGACGTGTCCGGCTCAATGACCCAAGCGACCAAGGACATCGCCAAGCGCTTCTTTATCCTGCTGTACCTGTTCCTCAAGCGTAACTACGACAAGATCGACGTCGTGTTCATTCGCCACCACACCAGCGCCCGCGAAGTGGACGAGGAGGAGTTTTTCTACTCCCGCGAAACCGGTGGCACCATCGTGTCCAGCGCCTTGAAACTGATGCAGGAGATCATGGCCGAGCGCTATCCGAGCAACGAATGGAACATCTACGCTGCCCAGGCCTCCGACGGCGACAACTGGAACGACGATTCACCGATCTGCCGCGACATCCTGATCAACCAGATCATGCCGTTCGTGCAGTACTACACTTACGTTGAGATCACCCCGCGTGAACACCAGGCCCTGTGGTTCGAGTACGAGCGCATCGCCGAAGCCTTTTCTGACACTTTTGCCCAGCAACAACTGGTCTCGGCCGGGGATATCTATCCGGTCTTCCGTGAACTCTTCCAGCGCAGGTTAGTGACATGACCGCCAAAGAGCAGAAGCGCCAACCCATTTCCACCGGCTCAGAATGGACGTTCGAGCTGATCCAGGCCTACGACCGTGAAATCAGTCGTATAGCGGCCGGCTATGCACTCGACACATACCCCAACCAGATTGAAGTGATTACCGCCGAGCAAATGATGGATGCCTACGCCTCCGTCGGCATGCCGCTGGGCTATCACCATTGGTCCTATGGCAAACACTTCCTCAGCACCGAAAAATCCTACAGCCGCGGCCAGATGGGACTGGCCTACGAGATCGTGATCAACTCGGATCCGTGCATCGCCTACCTGATGGAAGAAAACACCATCTGCATGCAGGCGCTCGTCGTCGCGCATGCCTGCTACGGACACAACAGTTTTTTCAAAGGCAATTACCTGTTTCGGACCTGGACTGACGCCAGTTCGATCATCGATTACCTGGTGTTCGCCAAGCAGTACATCATGCAGTGCGAAGAGCGCCACGGCATCGATGCGGTCGAAGACCTGCTCGATTCTTGCCACGCGCTGATGAATTACGGGGTCGACCGATACAAACGGCCTTATCCGATTTCTGCCGAAGAAGAACGTCGCCGGCAAAAGGATCGGGAAGAACATATGCAGAAACAGATCAACGATCTGTGGCGCACCATTCCTAAAGGCGCGGACAAATACAGCGACAAGGACAACGCGCGTTTCCCCGCCGAACCGCAGGAGAACATCCTGTACTTCATCGAAAAACACGCCCCGTTGCTGGAGCCGTGGCAGCGGGAAATCGTACGGATCGTGCGCAAGATCGCCCAGTATTTTTATCCACAGCGCCAGACTCAGGTAATGAACGAAGGCTGGGCGACGTTCTGGCACTACACCCTGATGAATGACCTATACGACGAAGGCCTGGTCACCGACGGCTTCATGATGGAGTTTCTGACTTCTCATACCAGTGTGGTCTACCAACCCGGGTTCGATAGCCCTTACTACAGCGGAATCAACCCCTACACCTTGGGGTTTGCCATGTACCGGGATATTCGGCGCATGTGTGAAGAGCCAACAGAAGAAGATCGCCACTGGTTCCCTGAAATTGCTGGCACAGACTGGCTTTCTACCATCAAGTTCGCCATGAGCAGCTTCAAGGACGAGAGTTTTATCCTGCAGTATCTGTCACCCAAGGTGATCCGCGACCTGAAACTGTTCAGCATCCTCGATGACGACCAGAAGGACGATCTGCTGGTCCCGGCCATTCATGACGAAGGTGGTTATCGAATCATCCGTGAAACCCTGGCCGCCCAGTACAACCTGGGCAATCGCGAACCCAATGTGCAGATCTACAGCATCGACCGCCGTGGTGATCGTTCGCTGACCCTGCGCCACCAACAACACGACCGCAAACCGTTGGGCGAATCCACCGAGGAAGTGCTCAAGCACTTGCATCGGCTCTGGGGCTTCGACATTCACCTGGAGACCCTGCAAGGAGACCAGGTGATGAAAACCCACCACGTTCCACCCAGAAGCGAGCACAGCGAAGGCGAGTACGGACGACTGGACCTGGCCGTCATTCATCTTTGATCCTGTTTGTGCCTCCGAAAGCTTGACGCAGCGGTTATCCTGTCGAGCTAACGGAGGTTTTTTATGCGGATCTATAAAGTCGGCGGTGCGGTACGCGATCGTCTGCTGGGCAAACCTGTCACCGATATCGACTGGGTGGTGGTAGGCACTACTACCGAAGAGATGCTGGCCAAGGGCTTTCGCCCGGTAGGGGCGGATTTCCCGGTATTCCTGCACCCTAAAAGCGGTGAGGAGTACGCCCTCGCCCGCACTGAACGCAAAAGCGGACGCGGCTACGGCGGCTTCACGTTCCACGCCAGCCCCGAAGTGACCCTCGAAGAAGATTTGATTCGCCGCGACCTGACGATCAACGCCATGGCCGAAGACGATCAACAGAATCTGACAGACCCCTACCATGGCCAACGCGATCTTGAAGCTCGCGTTCTTCGCCATGTTTCACCCGCGTTTGCCGAAGATCCGCTCCGGGTTCTACGCGTTGCACGGTTCGCTGCGCGCTATGCCGAACTGGGATTCAACGTCGCCCCGGAAACGCTGGAGCTGATGCGCCAACTCAGCGAGTCAGGCGAGCTTGAAGCACTGACAGCTGAACGAAGCTGGAAAGAAATCTCCCGCGCACTGATGGAAGATCAACCGCAAGTGTTTCTTGAAGTTTTGCGCGCATGCGGCGCTCTAAGAGTGCTGATGCCGGAAGTCGATGCGTTGTTCGGCGTGCCGCAACCAGAAGCCCATCACCCGGAAATCGACACGGGCGTGCACACCTTGAGTGTGCTGGAACAAGCCGCACGGCATGAACAACCGCTGACTGTACGCTGGGCCTGCCTGCTGCATGACTTGGGCAAAGGACTGACGCCGGAAGAAGAATGGCCTCGGCATATTGCCCATGAGTTCAATGGGCTGAAGTTGATCAAAGCGGTCAACGAACGTTTCAAGGCACCGAGGGATTGCCAGGAGTTGGCGCTGTTGGTGGGCGAATATCACACTCACGGCCACCGCGCCCTTGAACTGAAGCCATCGACCTTGCTGGAGTTGCTGCAGAGCTTCGATGTTTACCGACGGCCGCAACGGTTCGAGGAGTTCATTGCGGCATGCGAGATGGACGCACGCGGGCGCAAAGGGCTGGAGCAGAGAAGTTACCCACAGGCGGACTATCTGCGTGGGGCGGCTACTGCGGCGCGTAGCGTGGCGGTTCAGCCGTTGCTGGAGAAGGGATTTAAAGGGCCAGAGTTGGGTGAGGCGATCAAACGTGAGCGGCTCAAGGCGTTGAAGGTGTACAAGGAAAGCACTTAGGCAAGATCAAAAGATCGCAGCCTGCGGCAGCTCCTACGTGGATTGATGTAGGAGCTGCCGCAGGCTGCGATCTTTGCTTTACAGCAATCCCGAAGGGGTCAACTGCTCACCGCGCCACTCAAACGCCACCGGCGCCAACACCTGATCAATCTGCGCATCACGCCACAGCGTCGCAAAGCTTTCGCCGACACCCGGATGCACGCGATCCGGCGCAATCAGCGACAAGGGCCACAACACAAAGGCATTCTTCAGAATCTCTGCGCGCGGCAAGATCAAGCCATCGAAGTTGCCCACCAGATCACCGAACAGCAATACATCGATATCCAGCGGCAAACCCTTGCGGTCCGGCGCGTAACGGCCGTTATCGGCTTCGATAAATTTCAGCCGGCGGTCCAGTTCGATCAGCGGCAGATCCGTAAAGGCCGATACCACAAAATTGAAAAACGGACCGCTCCTGATCCCCACCGGCTGACTTTCAAAAACCGCCGAGCAACGGATATCCACCAGAAAACCTGCCAAGGCATCCAGGCCAGCCTGCAAATGGGTTTCGCGCTCGATATTGCTACCGAGCCCGAGATAGACCTGAGTCAGCGACATCCGCGCTCGATCTCCACGCCCACGCCACCGGTAGCGGCCGGCACTGCACCGGGCTTGGTCAGCTTGAGGCGCACCCAAGTTATCTTGAATTCGCTCATCAATACTTCAACCAGACGCTCGGCGAAGGTCTCGACCAGCTGGAACTGCGCCTGCTCGGCAAAGGCCTGGATGCGCGACGAAACACTCGCGTAATCGAGCGCCAGGGTCAGGTCATCGCCGGCCGCTGCCGGACGATTATCCCAGGCGAAACTCAGATCAAGACGCAAGCACTGTCGGATGCTTCGCTCCCAGTCGTAGGCACCGATCACGGTGTCGACTTCCAGGCCCTCGATAAACACTCTGTCCAAGCACTTTTCTCCGCTACACGACAAGGGCGCAATGCGCCGTTAGAATCAGGGCGTCCTCGCCCGGAATAGTTAGCATGTTTTGGTTATTGGCGATCCTCGCCTACCTGCTCGGCTCTCTGTCCTTCGCCATTTTGCTCAGCCGCCTGACCGGTAACCCCGATCCGCGAATGAGTGGCTCTGGCAATGCCGGCGCCACCAATATGTTGCGCCTGGCCGGCAAAAAACTCGCCATCCTGACGTTGCTCGGCGATCTCTGCAAAGGCCTTCTGCCTGTGCTGATCGCCGAAATTTCGGGCCTTTCGCTACAGGATCAAGCCTGGATCGGTGTCTGCGCCGTCATCGGCCATCTGTTCCCGCTGTACTTCCGCTTTCGCGGCGGCAAAGGCGTCGCCACTGCTGCCGGCATGTTGCTGGGCCTATACCCACCTGCGGCCCTGCTAGCGGTGTGCGCATGGCTGCTGACGTTCTACCTGACCCGAACCAGCTCGCTGGCTGCCTTGATTGCCACACCTCTGACCCTGCCGTTGCTGGCCTGGCAAGAACCGGCAGCGCTGCTGCCCATGAGCGCACTCACGGGGATGATCGTCTGGCGCCACCGCGGCAATCTACGCGACCTGTTTGCCGGGCGCGAACGGCATTTTTAGATACCGATCGTGAGCCACGCTCATCACAGCGCTGACAATTGCTCCATCGGCCAGCGCGCCTGAACACTGATCGCCAGGCTTTCATGCTGACCGGCCTGCAAACGCTGGCAACCGGCAAACGCGATCATTGCGCCGTTATCGGTACAGAACTGCGGACGGGCATAAAACACATCGCCCTTCATGTCGCCGAGCATTTTTTCCAAAGAAGTGCGCAACGCCTTGTTTGCACTCACGCCGCCGGCAATCACCAAGCGTTTCATCCCAGCAGCTTTCAGGGCGCGCTTGCACTTAATGGTCAAAGTCTCTATCACGGCCTGCTGGAACGCCAGCGAGATGTCGCAACGGGCTTGCTCGCCGTCGTCCCCGGCGCTTACGCACTGCTGCCAGGTGTTCAGGGCGAAGGTTTTCAAGCCGCTGAAGCTGAAATCCAGGCCAGGGCGATCGCACATTGGGCGCGGGAAGACGAAGCGTCCTGCAACCCCTTGCTCTGCCATGCGCGCGATTTCCGGGCCGCCTGGATATTGCAGGCCCATCATTTTCGCCGTCTTGTCGAACGCTTCGCCTGCTGCGTCGTCAAGCGTTTCGCCCAGCAATGTGTATTGACCGATCCCGTCGACTTGAACCAGTTGCGTATGGCCGCCCGATACCAACAAAGCGACGAACGGGAATTCCGGTGGTTGCGACTCCAGCATCGGCGCCAGCAAGTGGCCTTCCATGTGGTGCACGCCCAGCGCCGGAATGCCCCAGGCAAACGCCAGCGCCTGAGCGCAGGAGGCACCGACGAGCAATGCCCCGACCAGGCCAGGACCCGCGGTGTAGGCGATGGCGTCGATCTCGGTCGGGACGCAGTCGGCTTCTGCCAACACCTGACGAATCAAGGGCAGCATGCGTTTGACGTGATCACGCGAGGCCAGCTCCGGCACCACGCCACCGTAGGCGCGGTGCAGGTCGATCTGGCTGAACAGCGCGTCGGCCAACAGGCCGCGCTCACTGTCGTAAAGTGCGACACCGGTTTCGTCGCAGGAGGTTTCTAATCCCAGTACTAGCATGGGTTTGCGCCTTGTTTAGGCTGAATTCGAAGGCGCGCATAATAGTCGTCGCGTGATGCCCCGACCAGCGGTTTTCGATCAGAGGCTTTGCAATCCGTGCGATGAGGGGTTAACATCCGCAACCCTTAAAAACCGACGTCTTCAAGTGCTCTTTTGCCGCGAGGATGTTGCCCCCGGTAATGAATGAAGGTAGCTCTGGATGCCAGCCGTCAAAGTAAAAGAGAACGAACCCTTCGACGTAGCTCTGCGTCGTTTCAAGCGCTCCTGCGAAAAAGCCGGTGTACTGGCTGAAGTTCGTAGCCGCGAATTTTACGAGAAGCCAACTTCTGAGCGTAAGCGCAAAGCAGCAGCCGCTGTTAAGCGTCACGCCAAGAAAGTTCAGCGCGAACAGCGCCGCGCCGTTCGTCTGTACTAATACACAGACGACCGTAGCAAGCTTCTGCCAAGCCCGGCTCTCAGCCGGGCTAATGGCATTTGCGTAAAACGCTTGATGCTTCACTGTCGAAGCCGCAGACGCGACCAAGACAAATCTGCTTCACCGCGTCAGACCTGGCTCTTTTGCCAGCGGTGCACGTCTTTTCTGACGAGCCTTTCAAGGCTACTGACGAGCACACCCACTGATTCCTCTCACGACGATCAGCCAAGGCACCTCCTTGCGTGCCAAATGATGAGCTATCCGAGGCCCATGACAGGCCGCAGACGGACTCAGCGCAACACTTTCAAATAGTCGAATACTGATTGGAATTAACGTCAGTGGATTTTCGGCAGATACACTTCCCGACAACGATTACGCAGACGACACCGGTCGAGCCGCACATCTTGCGCGCCCAAACAATGACCTACGTTCGGCTACCCTTCGTTCCGGACCCCATTCAGCGCAGATGACGAGAACGCCATGGCCGGGCTAATTCCCCAGAGCTTCATTGACGACCTTCTGAACCGCACCGACATCGTCGATGTGGTCAGCTCGCGCCTGCAAATGAAAAAAGCCGGCAAGAACTACACCGCCTGCTGCCCGTTCCACAAAGAAAAAACTCCATCGTTCAGCGTCAGCCCCGACAAGCAGTTCTATTACTGCTTCGGCTGCGGCGCTGGCGGTAATGCCCTCGGCTTCATGATGGATCACGACAACCTGGATTTCGTCCAGGCGGTCGAAGAACTGGCCAAAGCCGCCGGCATGGAAATCCCTCGCGAAGAAAGCGGCCGCCCGCACAAACCGCGGCAGCCAACCGATTCGCCGCTATACCCGCTGCTCACTGCCGCCGCCGATTTTTATCGCCAAGCCTTGAAAAGCCATCCCTCGCGCAAGGCTGCCGTGGACTACCTGAAAGGTCGCGGCCTGACCGGCGAGATCGCCCGCGATTTCGGCCTTGGCTTCGCACCTCCGGGCTGGGACAACCTGTTCAAGCACCTGAGCAGCGACACCCTGCAACAAAAAGCCATGATTGATGCCGGCTTGCTGATCGAGAACGCCGAATCCGGCAAACGCTACGATCGCTTCCGTGATCGCGTGATGTTCCCGATCCGCGATAGTCGCGGGCGCATCATCGCCTTTGGCGGCCGGGTTCTGGGCGACGACAAGCCAAAATACCTGAACTCACCGGAAACCCCGGTATTCCATAAAGGCCAGGAACTCTACGGCCTGTATGAAGCGCGCAAGAACAACCGCAATCTCGACGAGATCATCGTTGTCGAAGGCTACATGGACGTTATTGCCCTCGCCCAGCAAGGCCTGCGCAACGCCGTCGCAACCCTGGGCACCGCCACCAGCGAAGAGCACCTGAAGCGACTGTTTCGCGTCGTACCCAACGTGCTTTTCTGCTTCGACGGCGACCAGGCTGGTCGCAACGCCGCGTGGCGCGCACTGGAAGCAACTTTGCCGAGCCTGCAAGACGGCCGTCGCGCACGCTTCCTGTTTCTGCCCGAAGGCGAAGACCCGGATACACTGGTCCGTTCCGAGGGTACAGACGCCTTCCGTGCGCGAATCAACCAGCACGCCCAACCGTTGGCGGATTACTTCTTTCAGCAGCTGACCGAAGAATCGGACCCGCGCTCGCTCGAAGGCAAGGCCCACATGGCCACGCTTGCGGCGCCGCTGATCGACAAGGTGCCAGGGGCCAATCTGCGCATCTTGATGCGCCAGCGCCTGACCGAAATTACCGGCCTGAGCAATGAAACGGTCAGTCAATTGGCCCAAAGCGCACCACAGGAAGCGCCGCCCGCCTACGATCCCGGCGTCGATTACGACGCGATGCCCGATTACAGCGACTATCATCAGCCGCAGTCGCAAGAAATGTATGTGCCGCAACAAGAATGGACGCCGAAGAAACCCGGTGCTGGCGGCAAGAAATGGGACAAAAAACCCTGGGACAAGACTGGCAAACGCGGCGGTGATCGCGATCAACAGAGCGCCCCGCGCAAACCGATTGCAGTCGAAGCCCCCACATTAATTGCGCTACGCACACTCATTCATCATCCGCAATTGGCTGGCAAGGTAGAAACCGCCAATCATTTCGCCAATGAGAGCAACACCTACGCACAATTGCTGGTAGCCCTCATCGAAGCGGTGCAGAAAAATCCTAAGCTAAACTCTATTCAGCTTATGGCTCGCTGGCATGGGACCGAACAAGGACGCCTGCTCAAAGCCCTTGCAGAAAAGGAGTGGCTGATTGACGGCGACAACCTTGAACAACAGTTTTTAGACACCATTACTAGGTTATCAGCAGGTCAACACACCGATAGCCTGGAAGAACTCATCAGGAAAGCCAGGCAGCCAGGGTTGACTGCCGAGGAAGCAAATCAGATAGCAAATCAGATGCGCGACCTATTAAAACGCAATATGGCTGCACCAAACCCGACCTCAACTGGCGCGTGAGGTCATAGCTCAGGTATAATCCTCGGCTTGTTTTTTGCCCGCCAAGACCTTCAGTGGATAGGGTGTTATGTCCGGAAAAGCGCAACAGCAGTCTCGTATCAAAGAGTTGATCACACTTGGTCGTGAGCAGGGTTACCTGACTTACGCGGAGGTCAACGACCACCTGCCGGAGGATATTTCAGATCCGGAACAGGTGGAAGACATCATCCGCATGATCAATGACATGGGGATCAACGTATTCGAGGTTGCGCCAGATAAGGATTCCCTTATGCTGGCCGACGCCGATACCGACGAAGCCGCGGCCGAAGAGGCAGCAGCAGCGTTGGCAGCGGTCGAGACCGACATTGGTCGCACTACCGACCCAGTGCGCATGTATATGCGCGAAATGGGTACTGTAGAGCTCCTCACGCGTGAAGGCGAAATCGAAATCGCCAAGCGTATTGAAGAGGGCATCCGTGAAGTGATGAGCGCAATCGCGCACTTCCCTGGCACGGTTGATCATATTCTCTCCGAGTACACCCGCGTCACCTCCGAAGGTGGTCGCCTGTCCGACGTCCTTAGTGGTTATATCGACCCGGACGACGGCATTGCGCCGCCTGCAGCCGAAGTGCCACCGCCGATCGATCCGAAAGCCGTGAAAGCGGACGACGATACCGACGACGATGACGCCGAAGCTTCGGATGACGAAGAAGAAGCCGAAAGCGGTCCAGATCCGATCATCGCTGCACAGCGCTTTGGCGCCGTTGCCGATCAGATGGAAATCACCCGCAAAGCGCTGAAAAAGCACGGTCGCAGCAACAAGGCGACTATCGCCGAACTGTTGGCGCTGGCCGAGCTGTTCATGCCGATCAAACTGGTTCCGAAGCAATTCGAAGGCCTGGTCGAGCGTGTTCGCAGTGCGCTGGATCGTCTGCGTCAGCAAGAGCGCGCGATCATGCAGCTTTGCGTTCGCGATGCGCGCATGCCGCGTGCCGACTTCCTGCGCCAGTTCCCGGGCAACGAAGTCGACGAAAGCTGGACCGATGCGCTGGCCAAAGGCAAAAGCAAATACGCTGAAGCCATTGGTCGCCTGCAGCCGGACATCATTCGTTGCCAGCAGAAGCTGACCGCGCTGGAAACCGAAACCGGTTTGACGATCGCCGAGATCAAGGACATCAACCGTCGCATGTCGATCGGTGAGGCCAAGGCCCGCCGCGCGAAGAAAGAGATGGTTGAAGCGAACTTGCGTCTGGTGATCTCCATCGCCAAGAAGTACACCAACCGTGGCCTGCAATTCCTCGATTTGATCCAGGAAGGCAACATCGGCTTGATGAAAGCGGTAGACAAGTTCGAATACCGTCGCGGCTACAAATTCTCGACTTATGCCACCTGGTGGATCCGTCAGGCGATCACTCGCTCGATCGCCGACCAGGCCCGCACCATCCGTATTCCGGTGCACATGATCGAGACGATCAACAAGCTCAACCGTATTTCCCGCCAGATGTTGCAGGAAATGGGTCGCGAACCGACCCCGGAAGAGCTGGGCGAACGCATGGAAATGCCTGAGGATAAAATCCGTAAGGTATTGAAGATCGCTAAAGAGCCGATCTCCATGGAAACCCCGATCGGTGATGACGAAGACTCCCATCTGGGTGACTTCATCGAAGACTCGACCATGCAGTCGCCAATCGATGTTGCAACCGTTGAGAGCCTTAAAGAAGCGACTCGCGAAGTTCTCTCCGGCCTCACTGCCCGTGAAGCCAAGGTGCTGCGCATGCGCTTCGGTATCGACATGAATACCGACCACACCCTTGAGGAAGTTGGTAAGCAGTTCGACGTGACCCGTGAACGGATTCGTCAGATCGAAGCCAAGGCGCTGCGCAAGCTGCGCCACCCGACGAGAAGCGAGCATCTGCGCTCCTTCCTCGACGAGTAATCACAAAACCCCCGGCCCAGCCGGGGGTTTTGCTTTCTGCAGATTAAATCCCCCCGCTCTCCCCTCCCGCCGATTTGCCCGTCTACACTCGAAGCATTCCCCCGAGCCATAACGAGACCGTTATGCCCAGACTGCCGACCGTGCTTTTTTTGCTGTCGCTAATGACCTGGACCGCAACGGCTGGCGCGCTGACTCTGACCGACGAAGAACGTAGCTGGCTTGCGGCCCACCCAGACTTGCGCCTGGGTGTAGATGCGTCATGGCCACCTTTTGAGTTTCGCGATGATCAGGGCCGCTATCAGGGCCTGGCAGCAGACTATATCGACCTGATCCGCCAGCGTTTGGCGGTCAAGCTCACGCCCATCGAGCCTGTGAGCTGGACGGCAGTGCTGGACCAGGCCAAACAAGGCAAGCTGGATGTCTTGCCGGGCATCATGTCGACCCCGGAGCGTCAGGCTTTTCTATCGTTCACGCGCCCTTACCTGGACTTCCCGATTGTCATCCTGGCGCATGTCGGCGGGCCCGAGCCACGCAAAATCGAGGATTTGTACGGGCTAAAAATCGCCGTGGTAGAAAACTATGCGCCCCATGAGTTGTTACGCACCCACAATCCCGACTTGAATCTGGTCGCCATGCCCAACGTCAGCTCGGCTTTGCAGGCGCTGGCGACTGATGAGGTGGACGCCGTGGTTGGCGATCTCGCTTCCAGCGTATGGAGCCTGCGACAGCTCAAGCTGGACGGATTGTATGTCAGCGGCGAAACCCCCTATCGCTACCAATTAGCCATGGGCGTGCCGCAAGACAACAAAATTCTGGTCGGCATCCTGGACAAAGTCCTGGCGGACATGTCTCCGGCCGAAATCAGCTCTATCCAGGAACATTGGGTAGGCAACGTCCTCGATCATCGTACTTTCTGGTCCGATTTGCTGGTCTACGGCGTGCCTGGATTATTGCTGCTGATTATGGTGTTGGCCGCAGTGATCCGGGTCAATCGCCGACTAAGTTCGGAAATCACCCGTCGAGTCGATCTGGAGCAGGAACTGCGCAGCAGCGAATATCACTATCGCGGGCTGGTGGAGAGTTTGTCGGCCATTGCCTGGGAAGCGCGGATGAGCGACTTTACCTACAGCTATGTCTCGCCTCATGCCGAGGAACTGCTCGGTTATCCCCTGTCCCATTGGTTGATTCCGGGTTTCTGGCGCAACATCATTCACCCCGCTGACCTTATCCGCGCACAAAATTTCTGCGATCACGAAGTGCTGGCGGGGCGCGATCATAGCCTCGACTACCGGGTCATCACCGCTGACGGTCGCTGCTTGTGGGTGCGCGACATCGTCAGCCTGATCGAACACGGCCACGAGCCTGTGATGCGCGGTTTGATGATCGACATCACCGAAGCCAAGCGCACTGAAGAGGCGTTACGCCTGTCGGAACAGAAGTTTGCCTCGGTCTTTCAGCAATGCCCGGACATCCTGGTCATAGCGCGCCTCTCCGACGGCTGCCTGTTGGAAGTCAACGAAGCGTTCGAGGAGCAGATCGGGCTCAGCGCCGAAGAAGTCATCGGCCAGACCGCCACCGACCTCAACATCTGGGGCATCCCCGGCGTCGGGCCGGGATTGCTGCAACGCTTGCAGGCCGGCAGCATCCGCAACCTGGAGATGCCCTTTCGCCGCAGCAATGGCCAAGTGTTTACCGGCCTGATCTCAGCGGAGCCTTTCGACCTCGATACGACTCCAGCGCTGGTGGTGGTCGTACGCGACATCACCCAGCTCAAGGAAACCCAGCAACAACTGCAAACCTCCGAAGAAAAATTCGCCAAAGCCTTCCACGCTTCCCCCGACGGCTTGCTGCTATCGCGCCAGAGCGATGGCTTGCTGATTGAGGTCAACGAGGGTTTTAGCCGAATTACCGGGTTCAACAGCGCGATGTCTGTGGATCGCTCGGCGCTGGACCTGGGGATTTGGGTCAACTTAAACGAGCGCAAACAGATGCTCGATTTGCTGCACCGCGACGGATTCGTCCGCGACTTCAGCTGCCATATCCGCCGCAGTGACGGGCAAATCCGTCTCTGCGAAGTGTCCAGCCGGCCACTGCCGATTGGCGACGAAGACTGCATGCTGACCATCGCCCGCGACATCACCGAGCGCCATCTGATGCAGGAAAAACTGCAACAGGCCGCCACGGTGTTCGAGAGCACCGCCGAAGGCGTGTTGATCACCGACACGCAGCAACACATCAGCGCAGTCAATCGCGCTTTTACCGAAATCACCGGTTACAGCGAAAGCGAAGCACTCGGCCATACCCCGCGCTTGCTGGCCTCGGGCCTGCATGACAGCGCGTTCTACGCCGCCATGTGGCATCAACTGACCGCTGAAGGTCATTGGCAAGGCGAGATTTCCAACCGCCGTAAAAACGGCGAGCTCTACCCGAGCTGGCTGACCATCAGCGCCGTGCGCAACCGCGACAAGTTCATTACTCACTTTGTCGCCGTATTCGCCGATATATCCAGCCTTAAACACGCCCAGGCAAGACTCGATTACCAGGCGCATCACGATCCACTGACTGGCCTGCCCAATCGCACGCTATTCGAAAGCCGCCTGCTGACCGCACTCAATACCCAGAAGGAAAATGGCGGCCAGGGCGCGGTGCTGTTCCTCGATCTGGACCGTTTCAAACACATCAACGACAGTCTTGGTCACCCGGTCGGCGACCTGCTACTCAAGGGCATTGCCGTGCGCCTCAAGGAACAGCTACGGGATATCGACACCGTGGCGCGCCTGGGCGGCGATGAGTTCATCATCCTGCTTCCGGGCCTGCAGCAACCCAGCGACGCCGACAACCTCGCCACCAAGCTGCTCAATTGTTTCACCGCGCCGTTCCAGGCGGGAGAACACGAGTTCTTCATCAGTTCCAGCATCGGCACCAGCCTTTACCCACAGGACGGCTGCGACGTCGCCACGCTGATCAAGAACGCCGACGCGGCGATGTACCGCTCCAAAGCCAAGGGCCGCAATCGGGTCGAAAGCTACACCTGCGACCTCACCGCGCAAGCCAGTGAGCGCGTGGCGCTGGAACATGAACTGCGCCGTGCCATCGAGCGCAATGAATTGCAGCTGTACTATCAACCGAAAATCAGCCTCGACGACTATCGCCTGGTAGGCGCAGAAGCGCTGCTTCGCTGGCGTCACCCGACCCTTGGCGACGTATCGCCGGAACACTTCATCTCCCTGGCCGAAGAAAACGGCATGATCCTGCAAATCGGCGATTGGGTGCTCGAAACCGCCTGCCGGCAAATGCGCGAATGGAACCTGACCTACGAAGGCCTCGGCCCGTTATCGGTCAATCTCGCCGGCGCGCAGTTGCGCCAACCAAATCTGCTCGGCCGCATCGAACAGCTGCTCAAGGACAACCACCTCAAACCCGACTTACTGCAACTGGAAATTACCGAAAACTTCATCATGAGCCAGGCTGAGGAAGCGCTGGCCGTGCTGCATCAACTCAAGCATCTGGGTGTGCAACTGGCGATCGATGACTTCGGCACTGGCTACTCATCACTGAGTTACCTAAAGCGTCTACCGCTGGACATCCTCAAAATCGACCAGTCGTTCGTCCGCGGCCTGCCGGATGATCCCCATGATGCCGCCATCGTGCGCGCCATCATCGCCCTCGGCCGAAGTATGCAATTCACCGTGATTGCCGAAGGTGTGGAGACCCAGGCGCAGCAGCAATTTCTTGCCGATGAAGGCTGTGAACAGATCCAGGGCTACATCGTCAGCCTGCCCCTGCCCGCCGACGAATTTGCCGCGACGTTTCTTCGTTCAACCGTTTCAGACTTTTCGGATAGCACAGCCGCGAAACCGTCGCTATAATCCGCGGCCTACTGAGGGCCTATAGCTCAGTTGGTTAGAGCAGAGGACTCATAATCCTTTGGTCCACGGTTCAAGTCCGTGTGGGCCCACCAAACAAGAAAGCCGCGCAATGCGCGGCTTTTGCGTGTCTGGCGATTGGGTTTCGTTTACCAAATGTTGCGCATTATCGGATGACGCCCTCAGACCTTGTAGGCAAACTCCGAAACTCACTTTTTGGGCACGTTGCCGCCTTGTTGCGCTTTTCTTCGACGGGATAGTCTCCGGACGTCGCTGACCATTCAGCGATCGGGCTTGGAAACCCGTCGAAATTAAAAACAACAGTTTGCCCATTACGATCTTGAGTTATGGCGGCTGTGCGCGGGACGTCTTCGGGCGTGCCGGTTTCCTAATTTCCCGGTTTTCCAACCTGCGCACAGCTGCCACCCATTCGCTTGGAAACGGATGCGGCAGCCCATTAAATTAGGAGCTACACAATGACTAAATCGACTACATCCGATCCCTCAGAACTGAAAACCATCGGCTTCACGCCCTTCATCTACTGCTCAAACCAAACACTGTTCCACGTCAGCCGAGGCGTTCCCCTTGCCGATGCCCTGGCCCAGGCCCAGGCCTCCAACCTGTTGTATCTCGCGAAAGAGCTAACCCTGGACGCCGCCTACGCCAAAGACACCGACCGCCACGCTTGGGCTGCGCATTACCTGACGGCGATGAGCAAAGCTGTGATCGATGATGTGACGAAGGTGCTGGAGCGAGGGCCGGATCGACCGAAGAAGGGAGCAGATCCATCGAACTTGCGAATGATCACAGCAGCGTAGAAGTCCCAAAAATGGCCTTATCGATCCCTTTTTGGGACTTGTCCACTGAAAAAGCCAAGCTTCCCCTTCGGCAAAAGCAGCGAGAGCACTTATGCCAAACCTGGTTTACCCGCAACACACCTGCCATGCCTATGGTTGCTTCAGCAGCTAAGCACAAATTGAGCGGGGTTTTTTATACGGTTTCGAGCCATTTTCTACCGAGCCTACGGCTCCGCAAACATCTGAAAACGTCGTAATCGACGAACTCAAAGTCCAAAAAAAGCCGCGCAATCGCGCGGCTTTTTCGTACCCGCGATTCAGCCCTTACTCAGGCAACGCATACGCAATCACATAATCCCCCCGATCCGTCGACTGCCGCGCACCACCCACCGTCAGCAGGATGTACTGCTTGCCTGTCTTCGGCGATACATAGGTCATCGGACCCGACTGACTACCCACCGGCAAACGTGCCTTCCAGATCTCATTGCCGTTGCCGGTATCGAAAGCACGCAGGTAGAAATCCTGAGTCCCTGCGAAGAACAGCAGGCCCGACTGAGTGGCCAAGGAAGCACCAAGCGTCGGCATGCCGATGGGGATCGGCAAGTGCATGCGAATGCCCAGCGGGCCGGTGTCTTGTACGGTGCCGACCGGGACTTGCCACATCAGTTTGTGGGTCTTGAGGTCGATGGCGGACATGGTGCCGAACGGTGGTTTCTGGCATGGAATACCGGCCGCCGAGAGGAAGCGCTCGCGCATGGCACCGAACGGCGTCCCTTCCTGCGGCACCACGCCCATTTCGATACCGCTGGCCCCGGCACCGATCTTGTCGCGAGGGATCATGTAGTTGGCCAGGCCCAGGCGCATGTCGTTGACGAACATGTAGTTCGTGTTCGGATCAACCGAGACGCTGCCCCAGTTCATGCCGCCCAAGGAGCCCGGGAATTGCAGGGCGCGGTCCATGCCCGGCGGGGTGTAGACGCCTTCGTGGCGCATGCCTTTGAACTGGATGCGGCACATCAACTGGTCGAACGGCGTGGCACCCCACATGTCGGATTCGGTCAGGGTTTTGTTGCCGATTGACGGCATGTCCACCGAGAACGGTTGGGTCGGCGAATAGCGCTCGCCGGGCACATGGCCTTGTGGAACTGGACGCTCTTCAACACGAGCAATCGGCACGCCGGTTTCGCGATTCAGCAGGAAGATTTCGCCTTGCTTGGTGACTTGCGCCAAGGCTGGCTGGGTACCGCCCTTGTCGTCCGGCACGTCGTACAGCAATGGTTGCGCCGGCAGGTCGAAGTCCCACAGATCGTGGTGAGTTGTCTGGAAGTGCCAGCGCACCTGGCCGGTTTTCACGTCGATGGCGACGATGGACGAGTTCCACTTGTCGTCGAACTCGGTACGCTGGCCGCCGAAGAAGTCCGGGGTGGCGTTGCCGGTCGGTAGATAGACCAGACCGAGCTTGGCGTCGTAGGACATGGCCGACCACACATTCGGCGTGCCACGGGTGTAAGTCTCACCGGCTGGCGGACGTTTGGTGGTGTTCGGATTACCCGGATCCCACGCCCACACCAACTCACCGCTACGCACGTCGTAAGCGCGGACCACACCTGGCGGTTCGCCGGTGGAATAGTTGTCCGCCACGCGACCGCCGACAATCACTACGTTGCCTGCGACCAACGGGGTCGAGGTTTGCTGGTAGTAACCGGGCTTCACTTCGCCCATGTCGGTTTTCAGGTCGACGGTGCCTTTGTTTCCGAACTCTTCGCACGGCTTGCCGGTTTCGGCATTGATGGCGATCAGACGGGCATCGCCGGTCGGCAAAAACAGACGTTTCGTACAGGCAGTTGGCTGGTTGTCCGAAGAAGCAGGGGTTTCGGAATAGCCCAGGCCACGGCAACGCTGCCAGTTGGGTGCGGAGCCTTGCGGGTCGAACTTCCAGCGCTGGGCACCGGTGTCGGCGTCCAGGGCGAAGACTTTTCCGTAGGCGGTGCAGGTGTAGACCGTGTCACCGATTTGCAACGGGGTGTTCTGGTCTTCGGCACCGGCGCCGGTGCTCTGCGGGATGTCGCCGGTGCGGAAGGTCCAGGCGACCTGCAACTTGTCGATATTGCCCTTGTTGATCTGGTCCAGCGCGGCAAAGCGATTGCCGGCGGTGGTGTTGCCCCAGTGCGCCCAGTCTTTCTGTTCGGTGCCCGGTGCGACCGGTATTACGGTGGGTTCACTGCTGGCCTTGACCACGTGGGTTGGCACGAACATGTAAGCCATGGTCGCCACGATACCGACACCCAGAATACCGGCCACTCCATACGCGCCACGACCTGCGGACGCGCCTGAAGCACGTACCAATGTCGGATAAATCAGTACGACGACCAGACCGATCACAGCGAAGGTCAGCACACGCGAAACCAATGGCCAATACTCGAATCCGGCATCCCACACCGCCCAGATCGCCGTCATGATCAGTGCCAGACCATACAGCCAAGCGCCTGCCGGTTTGCGGCGGGCGATCATCAGCCCGGAAACCAGCATCGCCAGCCCCATCAGCAAGAAGTACCAGCTGCCGCCAAGCGCAATCAGATAGCCACCGCCGCCAGCGAGGCCGAGCCCGATCAGTGCAATCAGAACACCCAGCCCCACCAGCAACCATTTGCTGCCGGCGGCAGCCCCAGAATTATTCATGTCGGTAATTTTCCCCATTTGTGACAAGGGCGGAATAATGTACCACCTAGTTACTTATGGCAATTTGTCGCAGGCAGAAATGTAATGAACGGTAGTGAGACTAGCCCAGACATCCGTCACGAGCGCTGTTCAGAATGTGCCTGTAACATGTTTGCCCATTGATCTGTGCTGCTGGAGATGACGCTTTGCCTGACACTCGCCCGCCCGTTCTTGACGAAATCGACCGCCAGTTGATTGCTGCCCTTCAGCTCAACGCTCGCGAAAGCGTCGCCATGCTTGCCCGGCAACTGGGCATCGCCCGCACCACCGTCACTTCGCGCCTGGCGCGGCTGGAAAAGGCCAAGGTCATCACCGGTTACGGCGTGCGCCTTGGTCAGCGCGTGGTGGACGGTGGGTTGCAGGCGTACGTGGGGATTACTGTGCAGCCGCGTTCTGGCAAGGAAGTGTTGCGTCGGTTGAGCGCCATGGCTCAGGTGCAGCAGCTGTGTGCGGTGAGTGGCGAATTTGATTATGTGGCCTGGTTGCGCACGGACTCGCCAGAGCAGCTGGATCAGTTGCTGGATCAGATTGGCAGCGTGGATGGGGTGGAGAAGACGACGACTTCAATCATCTTGAGTAGCAAGATTGATCGTGGGCAGCCGGTTTGAGTCTCTGGCTGTAGAGCTTCGGTGTCTGGGCTGGCCTCTTCGCGAGCAAGCTCGCTTCTACAGTGGGCAGTGTGCATCGACAGATCGTCATACTGATCAATATATTGGCAAAACGACGACACTTTGCGTCTTATTAACGTGTTCTACGCTCTCTAGAATGGCTGGCATCTTTTCCTATACTCAGACGCGCACTCCGCGTTCGGTCGCTAGCAAGGTCAGCCATGAACAAGAACAATCGCCATCCTGCAGATGGTAAAAAACCAGTCACCATTTTCGGCCCGGACTTTCCTTTCGCCTTCGACGACTGGATTGAACACCCGGCCGGTCTGGGCAGCATTCCCGAACACAATCACGGTGCCGAAGTGGCGATTGTCGGCGGTGGCATTGCAGGCTTGGTGGCCGCGTACGAATTGATGAAACTGGGCCTCAAGCCTGTCGTCTACGAAGCCTCAAAAATGGGCGGTCGTCTGCGCTCCCAGGCGTTCAACGGTGCCGAAGGCATCATTGCCGAACTCGGTGGCATGCGTTTCCCGGTGTCGTCTACCGCGTTTTATCACTACGTCGACAAGCTTGGCCTGCAAACCAAACCGTTCCCGAACCCGCTGACACCCGCGTCGGGCAGCACGGTGATCGACCTCGAAGGCCAAACCCATTACGCACAAAAACTGTCGGATCTTCCCGCACTGTTCCAAGAAGTGGCTGATGCCTGGGCCGACGCTCTGGAAGCCGGTTCGCAGTTTTCCGATATCCAGCAAGCGATCCGCGACCGCGATGTGCCACGCCTGAAAGAGCTGTGGAACACCCTGGTTCCGCTGTGGGACGACCGCACGTTCTACGACTTCGTCGCCACCTCCAAAGCCTTCGCCAAGCTGTCGTTCCATCACCGCGAAGTGTTTGGCCAGGTCGGTTTTGGCACGGGCGGCTGGGACTCGGACTTCCCCAACTCGATGCTGGAAATCTTCCGCGTAGTGATGACCAACTGCGACGATCATCAGCACTTGGTAGTCGGCGGCGTGGAACAAGTGCCACTGGGTATCTGGCGTCATGTGCCGGAACGTTGCGCGCATTGGCCTGCGGGCACCAGCCTCAGCTCCCTGCACAACGGCGCACCGCGCACCGGTGTGAAAAAAATCGCTCATGCCGAAGGTGGCCGTTTTGCCGTCACCGACAACTGGGGCGACACCCGTGAATACGCGGCCGTGCTCACCACGTGCCAGAGCTGGCTGCTGACCACCCAGATCGAATGCGACGAAAGCCTGTTCTCGCAAAAGATGTGGATGGCCCTGGACCGCACCCGTTACATGCAATCGTCGAAAACCTTCGTGATGGTCGACCGCCCGTTCTGGAAGGATAAAGACCCAGAAACCGGCCGCGACCTGATGAGCATGACCCTCACCGATCGCCTGACTCGTGGCACCTACCTTTTTGATAACGGCGACGACAAACCAGGCGTGATTTGCCTGTCGTACTCGTGGATGAGCGACGCGCTGAAAATGCTTCCGCAGCCGGTGGAAAAACGCGTGAAACTGGCGCTGGATGCACTGAAGAAGATCTACCCGAAAGTCGATATTGCGGCGCGCATCATTGGCGATCCGATCACCGTGTCGTGGGAAGCCGACCCGCATTTCCTCGGAGCTTTCAAAGGTGCCCTGCCCGGCCACTACCGCTACAACCAGCGCATGTACGCGCACTTCATGCAGGACGACATGCCTGCCGAACAGCGCGGGATTTTCATCGCCGGCGACGACGTTTCGTGGACGCCGGCCTGGGTCGAAGGCGCGGTGCAGACGTCGCTCAATGCGGTGTGGGGGATCATGAAACACTTCGGCGGTGCAACTCACGCCGAGAATCCGGGTCCAGGTGATGTGTTCAACGAGATCGGACCGATCGCCCTGCCCGAGTAAGAGGAATCCGAAATGCGCGTAGCCCTTTACCAATGTCCGCCACTGCCCCTGGATGTCGCCGGCAATCTGCAACGCTTGCAGCAGCTTGCGCAGGAAGCCAAAGGCGCCGATTTGCTGGTACTGCCGGAAATGTTCCTGACCGGTTACAACATCGGCGTCGATGCCGTCAGCGTGCTGGCGGAGGTGCACAACGGTGAGTCGGCGCAACAAATTGCGCGCATTGCCAAGTCTGCCGGGATTGCCATTTTGTATGGCTATCCCGAGCGCACCGAGGACGGGCAGATCTACAACGCCGCGCAGTTGATCGACGCCAACGGCGAGCGCCTGTGCAACTACCGCAAGACGCACTTGTTCGGTGACCTTGACCGTTCGATGTTCAGCCCCGGCACCAACGATTTCCCAGTCGTTGAACTCAACGGCTGGAAACTCGGCCTCCTGATTTGCTACGACCTGGAGTTTCCGGAAAACGCCCGGCGTCTGGCCCTTGATGGCGTCGAGCTGATTCTGGTGCCGACGGCGAACATGATTCCTTTCGACTTCATTGCTGACGTCACCGTCCGCTCCCGCGCCTTCGAAAACCAGTGTTACGTCGCCTACGCCAACTACTGCGGGCACGAAGGTGACATCCATTATTGCGGCCAAAGCAGCATCGCCGCGCCGGATGGCAGCCGCATTGCCCAGGCCGGTCTCGATGAAGCGCTGATTGTTGGCGAGCTGGATCGTCAGTTGATGGTCGATTCCCGCGCCGCCAATCGCTACCTGCTCGATCGTCGCCCCGAACTTTACGGCGACCTGAACAAGCGCTGACTAATCCGCTAGCATGAGCGCTTCTCTGTTCTGGAAGTGCTCATGTCTGCGCTGAACCACCTTCGCCCCCACACTGAAACCCTGGCCAACGGCCTGCGGGTGACGCTACGCCATGCGCCTGAATTGAAGCGTTGCGCTGCGGCATTGCGGGTTGCTGTCGGCAGCCATGATGTGCCGTTGGCATGGCCCGGTCTGGCGCATTTTCTTGAGCATCTGCTGTTTCTGGGGACCGAGCGTTTTCCCGCCGGCCAGGGGCTGATGGCCTACGTCCAGCGTCATGGCGGGCAGGTGAATGCGCGGACCAGCGAACGCACCACCGATTACTTTTTCGAATTGCCGCCCCTGGCGTTTGCCGGTGGGCTAGAACGCCTGTCAGACATGCTCGCCCATCCGTATATGAATCTGGAGGATCAGCAGCGGGAACGTGAAGTGCTGCAGGCGGAATTTATCGCCTGGTCGCAGGACGCGACGGCCCAGCAACAGTTGACGCTGTTCGATGGGGTTGCTGAAACTCATCCACTGCGGGGCTTTCACGCGGGTAATCGCGACAGTCTGCCGGTGCCACAACCGGAGTTTCAGCAGGCCTTGCTGGATTTTTTTCAGCAGTACTATCAAACCGGACAAATGACGCTGAGTCTGGTCGGACCACAGAATCTTGAAGAACTGAAAGCACTTGCCCAGGCATTCGCTGAGGCCATTCCCGAGGGAAATTCGATCGCGCAACAGGCTGCTACGCCGCTGATGGGCGATTCGGATAAAAGTTATCAGCAGGTGAACGAGCGCCGACTGGATCTGCTGTTTGCTCTTGAAGCGCTACCCGATTCATCGCCCGAAGCATTGGAGTTCCTGTGCCATTGGCTCAACGCTGCGAAACCCGAAGGGTTGCTGGCTGAATTGCAAAACCGCGGGTGGGCCGAAAAGTTGAAAGCCGCGCCGTTGTATCAATTTGCCGGGCAAGCCTTGCTGCACATCGAGTTCACGCGGGACACCAATACACAGCCGACGGCGATTCGCGACCTGTTAATGGATTGGCTGGGCTTCTTCGCTCAGCAAGACTGGAGCGGATTGCGCGATGAATACGCAGCTCTGCTCCAGCGCCAACAGCAAGTCAGCAGCGCCCTGCAATTGGCCCGACTGGACAGCGAACGGCACGAAGCCGGGCTATCCGAACACGGCGTGACAGCCCTCCAGCAAATCCTGCAACAACTCCGCGCTGTGGATAACTTCACGGGCCAATGGCAACTGCCGACACCCAATCCGTTCTTGCGCGCCGAGTCTGCGGCACCGAACGCCGGGTTGATTCGCGGCCAGACCAGCGCCCACCGTGGCTTGCGCACATTTGCACAGGATCGCTCGCGCAGTCGCCGCGAACGTTCGCCGATGCAGTTCAGCCAAGCGTTGCCGGATAACAGCGCTGAAGGTGCGGTGTACGTGCGCTGGCGCCTCGACGCAGCACCTGGCAATCACCTTCAATCAAGGCTGGCAAAACATCTGCAACCGCTATGCGAAGAAGCGCATCAGGCAGGCGTGGATGTTTCCTTCAGCGCAGCGGGCAACGAATGGCGGCTGAAAATGACGGGGCTACAGGAGCCGATGCCTACCGTCCTGGAACACGTGCTGAAGGAACTGGCGAACACCGATGCCGATTTCCTGTGTGATGAATCAACAGCCGTCGCGTTGATGCCTATTCGGCAATTGCTCAAGGCATTGCCCGATCATTGCCTTGAACAAACCGCCGTATCGGACGACGCGAAGCAACTCTGGTCGAGCGCCCGCTGGGATGGCCTGGCAATCGGCCTGTCGGCTCAGACCCAAGCGGCAATGGGCCTGGCGCTGAGCCGTATACCCGGCACTCCGGACAATCAGCTGACGCTGCCGCCATCGATTCACACGCAACATTTGTGGCACACCGTCGCTACCGGCTCCAGCGAACACGCATTGCTGTTGTTCTGTCCGACACCCTCCCAAGAAATTGCCGACGAAGCCGCGTGGCGTTTACTCGCACACGTCTGTCAGACGCCGTTCTACCAACGCCTGCGGGTGGAATTGCAACTCGGCTACGCGGTTTTCAGTGACCTGCGCCAGATTCACGGGCAAACCGGTCTGCTGTTCGGTGTGCAATCGCCGAGCGTCGCTCCGCTGGATCTACTGCTGCACATTGAACAGTTCCTTAGCGGATTGCCGGACATGATCCGCAACCTCGACGACATCAGCTTCATCGCACTGCGTCAGACCTTGGCTAACCAATTCGAAAGCACCGCCATGCCCAACGCCGAAGCGGCCGAGCTGCTCTGGCAGGGCAAACTGGCCGGCCGCTCGTCGGATTATCTGAAACAGTTACCCCAAGTGATTCTGCAAATTGATCAAGCGGCGCTCGTGGGTGCGGCCCAACGGCTGAATCAGGCCGAAGGCGGTTGGCGTTGCCTGGCCAGCGCGGCTTGCCCGGGGTCACCCTGGCAAGTGGCAAAATGATCATTACCGGGGCTGCAATGAGCTTTCTCAAAGTTTCATGGGCAATTACTCAGCAATATTGAGTAACATAGCTACCTAACTATCTGAACATCTCCTGCTGGAGGTGGACTATATGTATAGGTCTCAACTGTCCCATCAACCTAAGGAGCGCCCCCATGGCCTGGACCAAACCTGCTTACACCGACCTGCGTATCGGCTTTGAAGTCACCATGTACTTCGCCAGCCGTTGATCTCTGCCTTGGCAGAAATGCAGTACAACGCCTCGGTTATCCGAGGCGTTTTATTTTCAGCGTTAAAATGATGGAGCGCCCATGTTTGTCCAGATTCTAGGTTCCGCCGCTGGCGGCGGTTTCCCCCAATGGAACTGCAACTGCGTGAACTGCGCAGGCTTTCGCGACGGCAGCCTGAATGCCAGGGCGCGTACCCAGTCGTCCATCGCGATATCCGATGACGGCGTAAATTGGGTGCTCTGCAACACGTCCCCGGACATCCGCGCCCAGCTCCAGAGCTTCGCCCCGATGCAACCGGGCCGCGCCCTGCGTGACACCGGCATCAGCGCGATCATTCTGATGGACAGCCAGATCGACCACACCACCGGCCTGCTGATGTTGCGTGAAGGTTGCCCGCATCAGGTCTGGTGCACCGACATGGTCCATGAAGACCTGAGCACCGGTTTCCCGTTGTTCACCATGCTGAATCACTGGAACGGCGGCCTGAACTGGAACCGCATCGAACTCGACCAGAGCTTCAGCATCCCGGCGTGCCCGAACCTGCGCTTCACCCCGCTGCCACTGCGCAGTGCCGCGCCACCCTACTCGCCGCATCGCTTCGACCCGCATCCGGGCGACAACATCGGCCTGATCGTCGAAGACCTGGGCACAGGTGGCAAATTGTTCTACGCGCCAGGCCTGGGCAAGGTCGACGCGCCATTGCTGGAAATCATGGCCGGCAGCGATTGCCTACTGGTGGACGGCACGCTGTGGGACGACGATGAAATGCAGCGCCGCGGCGTTGGCACCCGTTCCGGTCGGGAAATGGGCCACCTGGCGCAGAACGGTCCCGGCGGCATGCTTGAAGTGCTGGGGCAATTGCCCAAACAGCGCAAAGTGCTTATCCACATCAACAACACCAACCCGATTCTCGACGAGGATTCGCCAGAGCGGGCGGAGTTGGATCGGCGTGATGTAGAAGTGGCGTACGACGGCATGAGTATTGTGCTGTAGCTGACGGCCTCTGCGCGGGCAAGCCTCGCTCCTGCAAGGGTGCCATCCAACCTGTAGGAGCGAGGCTTGCCCGCGAAGCGTCCAACCAGGCACCAAAGAATCCACCGGTTGTACTCCGGAGAACCGCAATGACTGACACCCCAATGTCCCCCGACGAATTTGAAGCCGCCCTGCGCGCCAAGGGCGCCTATTACCACATCTACCACCCCTACCACGTGGCGATGTATGAAGGCCGGGCGACCCGCGAGCAGATCCAGGGCTGGGTCGCCAACCGCTTCTACTATCAGGTGAACATCCCCCTGAAAGACGCCGCGATCCTCGCCAATTGCCCGGACCGCGAGATCCGTCGCGAGTGGATTCAGCGCCTGCTCGACCATGACGGCGCTCCCGGTGAAGACGGCGGCATCGAAGCCTGGCTGCGCCTCGGTCAGGCGGTCGGCCTCGATCCGGATCAACTGCGTTCCCAGGAACTGGTGCTGCCCGGCGTTCGTTTCGCCGTGGACGCTTACGTCAATTTCGCCCGCCGCGCCAGTTGGCAGGAAGCCGCCAGCAGCTCTCTGACCGAGCTGTTCGCGCCGCAGATCCACCAGTCGCGCCTGGACAGTTGGCCACAGCATTACCCGTGGATCGACCCGGCCGGCTACGAGTATTTCCGCACGCGCCTGGGTCAGGCGCGCCGCGATGTCGAGCATGGTCTGGCGATCACCTTGCAGCACTACACCACCCGCGAGGGCCAAGAGCGCATGCTGGAAATTCTCCAGTTCAAACTGGACATTCTTTGGAGCATGCTCGATGCCATGAGCATGGCTTACGAGCTGAACCGCCCGCCGTATCACAGCGTGACCGAACAACGGGTCTGGCATAAAGGAATCACCTTATGAGCTTCGATCGCAGCAAGACCCCGACCTGGCGTCCCGGCTACCGTTTCCAGTACGAACCCGCGCAAAAAGGCCATGTGCTGCTGTACCCGGAAGGCATGATTAAACTCAATGAAAGCGCCGCGCTGATTGGCGGGTTGATTGATGGCGAACGCGACGTCGCCGCGATCATTGTCGAACTCGACCAACAGTTCCCCGGCGTGCCCGAGCTCGGTGATGATATCGAGCAATTCATGGAGGTCGCCCGTGCTCAGCACTGGATCGAACTTGCCTGACAGCGCGTCAGACAAGTTACCGCCCAAACCGGAAATCGGCCTGCCGCTGTGGCTGCTGGCCGAACTGACCTATCGCTGCCCGCTGCAATGCCCGTACTGCTCCAACCCACTGGACTTCGCCGAGCAAGGCAAGGAATTGAGCACCGAGCAGTGGCTTAAAGTGTTTCGCGAAGCACGAGAGATGGGCGCAGCGCAGTTGGGTTTTTCCGGCGGTGAACCCTTGGTGCGTCAGGACCTCGCAGAATTGATTGCCGAGGCGCGCAAGCTGGGTTTCTACACCAACCTGATCACCTCCGGCATCGGCCTGACCGAGCAAAAAATCAGCGACTTCAAGAAGGCCGGTCTCGATCACATTCAGATCAGTTTCCAGGCCAGCGACGAGCAAGTGAACAACCTGTTGGCTGGCTCGAAGAAGGCCTTTGCGCAGAAGCTGGAAATGGCCCGCGCGGTGAAGGCGCACGGCTATCCGATGGTGCTCAACTTCGTAACCCATCGGCACAACATCGATAAGATCGACCGCATCATCGAGCTGTGCATCGCCCTTGAGGCGGACTTCGTCGAACTCGCCACTTGCCAGTTCTACGGCTGGGCGCAGCTCAATCGGGTTGGTTTGCTGCCGACTCGGGAACAACTGGTGCGCGCCGAACGCATTACCAATGAGTACCGCGCCAAACTGGAAGCCGAAGGGCATCCGTGCAAACTGATTTTCGTCACGCCGGACTATTACGAAGAACGCCCGAAAGCCTGCATGAATGGTTGGGGCAGTATTTTTCTGACAGTTACGCCAGATGGTACCGCGCTGCCATGTCATGGCGCCCGACAAATGCCAGTGCAGTTTCCCAATGTGCGCGACCACAGCATGCAGCACATCTGGTACGACTCCTTCGGCTTCAACCGCTTTCGCGGCCACGACTGGATGCCCGAGCCGTGCCGCTCCTGCGACGAGAAAGAAAAAGACTTTGGCGGCTGTCGCTGCCAGGCATTCATGCTCACGGGTGACGCGAGCAACGCCGACCCGGTGTGCAGCAAGTCGCAGCATCACGGCGTGATTCTCAAGGCTCGCGAAGAAGCCGAGCACGCGACTCAGACCATCGAACAACTGGCCTTTCGCAATGAACGAAACTCACGCCTCATCGCCAAAAGCTGAACCGTTCAGCGCCGCCAACGCCGTCGCGGCCGGCATCGACTTTGCCGAGTTGCAGCTGGGCGTCCATGGTTTGTTCTGGAACGAATACCGACCGGAAGATGCCGCCTGCCGGATCTGGCATTGGCGCGACGGCGTGGCGAAATGTCTGACGCCATCAGGCTTCAGCGTGCGCAGTCGGGTGTACGAATATGGCGGTGGTGCGTTTTGTCTGACCGACGACGGAGTGGTTTTCGTCAACGAGGCTGACCAGCAGCTTTATCGTCAATCACTGCACGGCGAGCCTGCAGTCCTGACGTCGGGTGTGTGCCGTTACGGCGACTTGCAGTTTGCCGATGGTCAGGTGCTGGCAGTTGAAGAACATCGTGACCGGCATCGATTGGTAGCGATTGATCTGGCCGACGGCTCGCATCATTTGCTGGCCGAAGGTGCTGACTTTTACGCTGCACCGACATTGAGTCCTGACGCTCGGCGCCTGGCCTGGATCGAGTGGAGCCGCCCGGATCAGCCGTGGACCGCGACTCGCTTGATGGTTGCCGAACGCCTAGACGATGGAGGTTTTGCCCCGCCCCGTTGCGTGGCCGGCGATAACGCCCAAGAGTCACTGCAACAACCTCGATTCGATGACAGCGGCAGGTTGTTTTGTCTGACGGATCGCGGCGGTTTCTGGCAGCCTTGGATGGAGTCCGCAAACGGTCTCAGCTCATTACCAAGTGCCGCCGCCGACCATGGTCCGGCGCCTTGGCAACTTGGCGGCTGCACCTGGTTGCCGCTGGGCGAAACCCGCTATCTGGCCAGTTGGAGCGAGGGCGGTTTTGGCCGATTGGGTCTTTGCGGCGCCACGTGCGAAGATTTCACCGGCGACTACAGCCGTTTCCGTCATCTCGCCCTGGATGAGCATTTCATTTACTGCATTGCGGCATCGCCGATCAGTTCGTCAGCCGTGATAGCCATCGACCGTCACACTCGCGAAGTGAAAAAACTGGCCGGCGGTATTACACCGCTGCCTACCCAACAGATCAGCGTTCCACAAACCCTGCGCTACCCGAGCGGCTCCGGCGAAGCCCACGGCTTTTTCTACCCGGCGATGACCTCGGATGCAAAACCGCCGCTGGTGGTATTCATCCACGGCGGCCCGACATCGGCGTGCTATCCGATGCTGGACCCGCGCATCCAGTACTGGACGCAACGCGGCTTCGCCGTCGCCGACCTCAATTATCGCGGGAGCAGCGGCTACGGTCGGGCCTATCGCCAGGCGCTGCATTTGAGCTGGGGTGATGTCGATGTCGAAGACGCTTGCGCGGTGGTCAGCCATCTCGCCGAACGCGGATTGATCAATGGTGACAAGGCATTTATTCGCGGCGGCAGCGCGGGCGGTTACACCACGCTTTGCGCGCTGGCGTTCCACAAGGTATTTCGGGCTGGTGCCAGTCTTTATGGCGTCAGCGATCCTGTTGCGCTAGGTCGTGCGACGCACAAATTCGAAGGCGACTATCTGGATTGGCTGATCGGCGATCCTGCGCAGGATGCCGAGCGCTACGCCGCTCGAACGCCGTTACTGCATGCGAGCAACATCAGCGTGCCGGTGATTTTTTTTCAAGGGGAACTGGACGCGGTGGTCGTGCCGCAACAGACCCGCGATATGGTCTCGGCACTTCAGAGCAACGGTATTCTGGTAGAAGCCCATTACTACGCTGATGAGCGCCATGGATTCCGCAAGGCGGTAAATCAGGCTCACGCGCTGGAGCAGGAGTGGTTGTTTTATCGGCGGGTTATGGAGATCGCCGGTTGAAATTGTGGAGTTCCCTTCGCGGGCAAGCCCCGCTCCTACAGGGATATCATTTGTATCTGTAGGCGCGAGGCTTGCCCACGAAAGCGCCTGACATCAGGCCCCGTACTCAACGCTTGGCGATGATATAAACCGCATGCACGATCCCAGGGATGTAACCGCACAACGTCAGCAGAATATTCAGCCAGAACGCCCCGCCAAACCCCACCTGTAGAAACACACCCAATGGCGGCAGCAGAATGGCGATGATGATGCGAATGAAATCCATGGGGCAACTCCTGATCGAAATCGGCTCATGCGAGCCCTACAGCTAATCGACCTGTGCCGTTGGTCAGGGTTCACTTCAATAATCCTGTGCACCAGGCGTCGCGACAAGTTTCGCAGCCACAAAAAAACGCCCCACGCCAAAAAATACAGGCGTGGGGCGTGCGTTATACCGCGAGACGGTTCGGGAATTTCTGTAGGGCGTGTCTGATCAGACGGCAATCCCTTTGCGGCACTGCAGTTGCGCGGTGCGCACGCGGGAGAAGGCGCGGGCCAGGCGCAGGAGCATTTCGTCGATGTTGGCTTTGCTGACAGTGAGTGCCGGGGTGAAGCGCAGGCAGTCGGGTTGCGGAGCATTGAGCAGCAATCCTTCGTACAACGCTGCTTTGACTACGGCATCGGCCGAATCGTCGGACAGGGTCAGTCCCCAGAGCAGTCCTTGACCGCGTAACTGACCATGGCCGTAGCGATGGGACAACCGCTGTAAACCTTCGCGCAGGTGCTGGGCGCTTTCCTCGACGTGCTTAAGAAATCCTTTGTCTTGCACACTGTCAATTACGACCAGCCCCGCCGCTGTCATCAACGCATTGCCATGATGGGTGCCGGTCATTTCGCCGGTTTCGAAACAGCAGGCCCTGCCCCGCGCCAGCAATGCCGCTACGGGAACACCACCGCCCAGTCCTTTGCCGAGCACGACGATATCGGCGCGGACACCGAAGGACTGTTCGGCGAGCAAGGTGCCACAACGACCAATGCCGGTTTGCACTTCGTCGAGAATCAGCAGAATGCCGAGTTCACGGCACAGCCGTTCGACGCCTTTGAGGTAGTGCGCGGTGGCGGGAATCACCCCGGCTTCGCTCTGGATCGGTTCGAGCATGATCGCCACGGTTCGCTCATCCACGGCCGCGTGCAGCGCCGGCAGATCATTGAACGGAACGTGGCTGAAGCCTGACAATTGCGGTTCGAACCGGTTGACCAGTGTCGAACTATCCGACGCTGAAATCGTCCCCAGACTACGACCGTGACAGGCGTTGTTGGCGACGATGATCCGTGATGCGCCACCCCGATGTTGCTGGCCCCATTTGCGTGCCAGCTTGATTGCCGCTTCACACGCTTCACTGCCGCTGTTGAGCAGATACGCCTGGTCACTGCCGGTGCCAGCACACAATCGCTCGGCGAGGTTGAGCATGCCGCGATTATGCAGACCAAAACCGGGGTTAATCAGCGATTGAGCCTGTGCCGTGATGGCGTTAACCAGTGCCTTGGGGCTGTGCCCGAGGCTGTTGGCGCCGCCACCCTGTGAAAAATCCAGATAGGCACGGTCATCGTTGTCCCACAACCAGGAACCCTGACCACGGACAAAAACCTGTTTCGGCCGCTCGACACTGGGCATCAGACACTCGCTGGAAAAGGTATCCCCCCGGGACTGAAAGGAGTCGTCCGCCACCAGGTCATCCAGACTTGGGGACGGGCGACGAAGGTTGAACAGATTCATGCCTTCAACCCTCGTTTGAGATTTTTTGTCTTACCTATGCAAACACCATCGAAACAATCGGTATTCATCGCGCTCTGTGGCCCTGTAAGCCTTGTGGATGCGGTTAGACTAGGCTCAGACGAGGCGTCCAGCCATTTCGATTTTTAAGCATTTTCGATAAGTATTTCTTATGGATTTCAAGCAACTGCGTTATTTCGTCGCGGTCTACGAAGAAGGTCACGTGGGGCGTGCGGCCGAGCGCCTGTCCATCTCCCAGCCTGCCCTGTCGCAGCAGATTCGCCACCTCGAACAAAACCTCGAAGTGAGCCTGTTCGAGCGCAGCAGCAAACGCCTGCTGCCTACCCTCGCCGCCCACACGCTGTACAACCATGCCCTGCCTCTTCTCGACGGTTTGCAACGAGCGCGGGAAGCGCTGGGTAACTTCAAGGGCCAAGCGTTGCGCACGCTGGCCATTGGTGTCTTGCAAACCGTCCACACCAGTCTCGTGCCACAAATGCTCGAGCGCGTACGCAAGGCCCAGCCGCATCTGGTGGTGCAGATTTACGAACTGACCGGATTGGAAATCGAAAAGCGCTTGCTCAACGGCTCGCTCGACATTGGTATCAGCTACCTGCCGCCGCGCCAGCCGGGTTTGCATGGTGTGATGCTGTACGAAGATGAACTGACCCTGGTAATCCCTGCGGATCATCCATTGCGGGAATTCAAGAAAGTGTCCATGAGTCAGGCCGCGGAATTGCCGATGTTGCTGCTGGGTGAAGAGTTTCAGATCCGGCAAATCTGGCAAGCGCAATTAGCCAGCCTCGGACGTCGTCCGCAAGTACAGGCAGAATTGAATAACATGGTGGGGATTCTCGACAGCCTGCCTCACACCCGGCTGGCGACCGTATTGCCTGGACGCTCGCAAAAGGAATACGGCAATCAGGAACTACTGTGGAAACCCTTGAGTGAGCCGCGCGTGCCACTGAAAGTCGGGTTGGTGTGTCGGGATGTGCAACGGCAACAGGCCTCGCTGGCGTTGTTGCGGACATTGCTGGAGGAAGTGATGAACCGGCCGGATGAACGCTTGAACAGTCCGCCGACGATGTGAAACTTTTCTCGAGGCAAAAGAAAACCCCGCCGAAGCGGGGCTTTGCAGACTGTTTCCCTGACATCCATTTCACTCCGCCGTCCTGGCAGAATCCTACGTGTCCGTGTTGTTGCTTTGCGCTTCCTGCGCTACGTCCATGTGAAGTAGATTAACTGTGGATCCAATTTAAACCTATGGGAGAACAGCAGCACGTCATGTAAGAGAATGCTTACATGACGTTACATCTTCAGAACTGCGCGGCATCCAGCAGAAACAGCGGCTCGCTGCCGGCCTTCACCGACGCACTCAGCGAGTGAATCCGCGGCAGCAGACGGGCGAAATAGAATCGCGCCGTACCCAATTTACTGGCGTAGAAATCGTCCTGCGCTTCTTTGCCGAAGGCAGCCTTGGCCATCAGCGCCCACATGTAGGCGTAAGCCGTGTAACCGAATGCTTGCAGATACTCGACTGACGCCGCGCCGATTTCATTCGGGTTGTTTTTAGCGCGGTCCAGTACCCAGGCGGTCAGCTCGTCGAGGGTGGTCACGGCATCGTTCAGCGGTTTGGTGAACTCCGCCAGATCAGCGCTGGCGGTGGCGGTGAAGTGGCGAATCTCGTCAGCGAACAGGTTGTAGAACGCCCCGCCGCTGCCGACAATTTTACGCCCGACGAGGTCCAGCGCCTGAATGCCGTTGGTGCCTTCGTAGATTTGGGTGATGCGCACATCACGCACCAACTGTTCCTGGCCCCACTCGCGGATGTAACCGTGACCGCCGAAAATCTGCTGGCCGTGAACCGTGGTTTCCAGACCAAGGTCGGTAAGAAACGCTTTGGCCACCGGAGTCAGCAACGCTACCAGGTCTTCCGCGCGCTTGCGGGTGGTGGCGTCTTCGCTGAACTTGGCGGTGTCCAGTTGCATGGCCACATACGTCGAGAAAGCACGACCGCCTTCGTTCGAGGCTTTCATGGTAAGCAACATGCGACGCACGTCCGGGTGGACGATGATCGGGTCAGCCACTTTATCCTTGTTCTGAGCACCGGTTGGCGAGCGGCTTTGCAGACGGTCACGGGCATATTCGACAGCGTTCTGGTAAGAGCGCTCACCGGTAGCGAGGCCCTGAATGCCAACCCCCAGACGTTCGTAGTTCATCATGGTGAACATAGCCGCAAGGCCTTTGTTCGGCTCGCCGACCAGGTAACCCACGGCTTCGTCGAAGTTCATCACGCAGGTCGCGGACGCCTGGATGCCCATTTTGTGCTCGATCGAACCGCAGTTCGCCGGGTTGCGTGCGCCCAGGCTGCCATCGGCGTTGACCATGAACTTCGGCACCAGGAACAGCGAAATGCCCTTCGGCCCGGCCGGAGCGTCCGGCAGTTTGGCCAGCACCAGGTGAATGATGTTCTCGGTCAGGTCGTGTTCGCCGCCGGTGATGAAAATCTTGGTGCCACTGACCTTGTAGGAACCGTCGGCCTGAGGTTCGGCCTTGGTGCGGATGATCCCCAGGTCGGTGCCGGCGTGCGACTCGGTCAAACACATGGAACCGGCCCAGATACCGGCATACATGTTCGGCAGGTACGCGGCCTTCAGTTCTTCGCTGGCGTGGTTGTTGATCGACAGGCAGGCACCGGCGGTCAGCATCGGGTACAGGCCGAACGCCAGGCTGGCGGAGTTGACCATTTCTTCGACCTGGGCCGAAACAGCCTTGGGCATGCCCATTCCGCCGTAGGTCGGATCACCACCGACACCGACCCAACCGCCTTCAGCGTAGGTCTGATAAGCCTGTGGAAAACCTGCCGGCGTGGTGACGGCACCGTCCGCCCAGTGGCAACCTTCTTCGTCAGCCGCACGGCTCAGGGGCGCGATGCTCTTGCTGGTGACCTTGCCGGCTTCTTCGAGAATGGCTTCGACGGTTTCCGCATCGACGGTCTCGGCCAACGCTGGCAGTTCGGCCCAAAGTTTGGCGACCTCGAAAACTTCATTGAGGACGAAGCGCATATCGCGCAGGGGCGCTTTGTAGTCAGCCATGGCAAACCTCGCAAGATCTATACAGGTGATTCGTAGGAGTGGTGCTTTCGTTGGGCCCGAGTGTAACCCAACAACTTTTGCGACACATAGGGTCAGCCGGTGACCGTTTTGTAATTTTTAGTCACCGACCATTCAGTCACAAAAAAAGCCCGCGGTCAGGCGGGCTCCTTTGTATCGGATTTAAAAGATTAAAGTGAAAACAACTCCGCCGGCAGGCGCATCAGGCAATCACTACCCGCCTCGATGGCTGCCCGATGAGCGGCAGTGCGTGGCAACAAACGCTTGAAGTAAAACTCGCTCGTCGCCAGTTTGGCCGTGCAGAAATCCGCATCGCCGTTGCCGGCCTCCAGCTGTGCCTGGGCCACCAACGCCATGCGCAACCACAAATAGCCAAGGATGATGTAGCCGCTGTACATCAGGTAATCCACAGAGGCGGCACCCACTTCATCAGGGTTTTTCATCGCAGCCACGCCGATCCTGGTGGTCAACTCGCCCCATTGCTGGTTCAGGCCATTGAGTTGTGCCACATAGCTTGCCAACTGCGGATGCTCGGCGTTCGTCGCGCAAAACTTGTGGACGATTTTTGTGAATCCCTTCAGGAGTTTGCCTTGGCTGCCGAGAACTTTGCGCCCCAGCAAGTCCAGCGCCTGAATGCCGTTGGTGCCTTCGTAGATAGGCGCGATGCGGCAATCACGCACCAGTTGCTCCATACCCCATTCACGAATGAAACCGTGGCCACCGAACACTTGCATGCCGAGGTTGGTCACTTCCAGGCCTGTGTCGGTCATGAAAGCCTTGCAGATCGGGGTCAGGAACGCCAAGAGGTCTTCGGCATCCTGGCGCGCCGCCTCATCTGCACTCAGGTGTGCAGCGTCCAGCAACTGCGCCGTGAAGTAGGTCAGCGCCCGATTGCCTTCGTTGAAGGCCTTCATGGTCAGCAGCATTCGCCGCACATCCGGATGAACGATGATCGGGTCGGCAACTTTCTCCGGTGCTTTCGGGCCCGTCAATGCGCGCATCTGCAAGCGGTCGTTGGCGTACTTGATCGCGCCCTGGAAACTCGCTTCTCCCAGACACAAACCCTGCATGCCCGTGCCCAGGCGCGCGTGGTTCATCATGGTGAACATGCAGTTCAGGCCCTTGTTCGCCTCGCCGATCAGCAAGCCTTTGGCTTCGTCGAAATTCAGCACGCAGGTGGCCGACGCCTTGATGCCCATTTTGTGTTCGATAGAGCCGCAGGTCACACCATTGCGCTCGCCGGCCTCACCTGAGGCATCGGGCAGGAATTTAGGCACGATGAACAGCGAAATGCCCTTGGTCCCGGCTGGCGCGTCCGGCAATTTCGCCAGCACCAGGTGAATGATGTTGTCGCTCATGTCGTGCTCACCGGCGGAGATGAAAATCTTGCTGCCGGAGATCGCGTAACTGCCATCAGCCTGTGGCACGGCGCGGGTCTTGATGATGCCCAGGTCGGTGCCGCAATGGGCTTCTGTCAGGCACATGGTGCCGGTCCATTGGCCGGCGGTGAGTTTGCTCAGGTACGTCTGTTTTTGCTCTTCAGTGCCATGGGCATGGATGGCCGACATGGCCCCGTGGGTCAGGCCGGGGTACATGCCCCAGGAGGTGTTGCTGGACGCGATCATCTCGCTGATGACCAAGCCCAGAGAGCTTGGCAATCCCTGACCTCCGTAGGCTGGATCCGCCGCCAGACCATGCCAGCCGCCCTCCACATATTGTGCGAAAGCCTGCTTGAAGCCTGTCGGCGTTGTGACCACGCCATTGTCGAAATGGCAGCCCTCTTCGTCGCCGATACGGTTAAGAGGCGCCAGCACGTTCTCGCAGAATTTCGCACCTTCTTCGAGGATCGCACTGACCATGTCCGGGCTGGCGTCAGTAGCACCCAGCGCAGCGTAGTTGCTGTGAAAGTCGAAGACGTGGTCGATCAGAAAGCGCATGTCGCGCAGGGGAGCTTTGTACTCGGGCATGGTCATTCTCCGTCAGCAGATTGCTCAAATCTACTGCCGCCGACCACGCCTCACAATCACAGTCCAGACGCTGAATGCGCCATCATCACTCAACCGTAGCGGCGTCCATACGCACAGCGCCACGGCGGGTCTGACCGTACGCAACCACGCAGTTACGCCCGGCGCCCTTGGCGCTATAAAGGGCCTCGTCCGCCGATTTGAGCACTTGCTCCGGGGTGCGCTGTTCAAGCCGCTCGGCCACGCCAATACTGACGGTGACCGACACACTCGAAGCCTGGGAACCGGAACGACGCTGACGACCCTGACTATCATCCTGAGGGCGGCTGTCCTGGTTACGCAGGTGAATGTTGTAAGTGGCGATGGATTCGCGGATGACTTCGAGGTGCGGCATGCACTCTTCGAGGGTTTTGCCGGCAAACACCAGGGCGAATTCCTCACCGCCGTAGCGATACGCCTTACCGCCCCCGCCGATTTTCGACAGCTTGCTGGCCACCAGTCGCAGTACCTGGTCGCCGACATCATGGCCGTGGGTATCGTTGAATTTCTTGAAGTGATCGACGTCGCTCATGGCCAACACGTAATTGCGTCCCAGCCGTTGCATGCGTTCGTTCAAGGCGCGACGCCCCGGCAGGCCGGTGAGCTCGTCACGGAACGCCATTTGATAGGCCTCGTGCGCAACGGCGGCGGCGATCATCAGCATCACCTGGCTGCACATGATGTTCAGGGTGAACGGCAGGATGAAGGTTTTCGGCAACATCCAGAACAGTCCGAGCAGCCCCACCAGTTGTGCCGCATGCAGCGGTCGCGGGTTGCGCCAGTACTGATAGGCCAGCAACACGAACGAGGCAATGAACACCGGATAGGACAACTGGATCAGGCTCATCCAGGCACCATGCAACGCTGGCCAACGGATCTCCGACAGCCAGATCAACAGCGCATGCGGGTAACTTTGCTCAAGCCCGAGTGCCACGCTGCCCACGGCCAGCAATACCGCAAAGCGCGCCACCATGTCCTGGAACAGATGGGTACGTTCCTGCCACGCGCCGAACACGCCAAACAGTAGCGGCAGCAGCAGGCAACATAAATGAAAGACCACCGCTGCGTCGTCGCGCACTTTGCCGTTGTCGCGGTAGTAGTCGGTCTGGGTGTCGAGCAGGAAGTAGGCAATGTACACCGTGACCATCAGAAACAGTTCACGCTGACGTCGATAAACCGCGCAGTAAGCACCGCCGAGCAACAGCACCAAGGTTGGCAGCACGTTGAACAGCGAGGTGAAGAAGACGTTCAGATCCTTGACGTAAGCAGCCGCAAGCCCCGCCAGCAACAGCAGTAGTGACGGCAGGAAATGACTGAAACGTACAGCGGAAGAACGCGGCAAGGGTAAAGCTCCGACCGTCATAGCAATTGATGGCATTGTGCCTGCAACGCGTGGCAATAAGCACACACATTCTGACCAAGGTCACATGGCCATCATTGTTAACGGCCGAAGCCCTGACTTACTGAGTGGTTTGACGAGGTTTTTTTCAGCAATGCGTTACCGAATGCAACGCCAGCCATCGAACCTCGTAAGGAGGCCAATGGCTGGGCCGATATAACGCGACGGCAGTCAGATGTCGTTGTTGAACGGCTGCAGCGGTCCTTCCTGGGGCCCGCGCCCCTCCGCACCGATCGGTTTGAGCTGGATGTTGGCGTCCAGCGCCTGGCGGGTGGTGATCTTCGGACTGACCGGTTTCTGTGTCACTGCGTTTTCATCACCGACCGCGCCTTGCGGCAGCACCAGCGATGGGTGATCGAACGGCGCCTGTTCCCATGCGACGCGCGGGTCGGTCAAACCCACCTCCATGAATTTGACCAAAGCATCCTGTTCATCGGGCGTCAGGTTCAGGTTGGTCATGTCCGGATCGAGGTTCGAGCCGTTGTGCTGATTAACCGAAGGGTGCTCGAAACCGCTGGTGTTGCTCGCGTCCTCGCCACGCCGGTCGCCGCCACGGTTGTAAAACTCGATGACCTGCTTGAGCGTCGCACGGCTGCCGTTGTGGAAATACGGCCCGGTCAGCGCGATGTTACGCAGCGTCGGGGTCTTGAAGGCACCATCGACCGAGTCGCGGAAATTGACGTTGGGCTTGAGCGTCGCATCGCAGGGAATCGCCGCACTCAACGGTGCTTCGAAAGTGCAGACATCGACATCCAGTGGGTCAGGTATCTTCCCGCCTTGTAGCTGCGTGTTGTACTCACGGGCAAAGGACAATGGATTGCCCCACGCGTCCGCACCACCGAGCGCCAGGTCTTCCGACGTCGGGCGCACACCGGTGTTATAGAAGCCGTTGTCGTAGAGCGTGGTCAGGTTGTCAGCCATCACCATACGTTCGATGCGCTCACGTGGATGGAACAGCAGCCGGCTGCCAGCGTTAGTCAGCTCTGCGCCACCGTGGCAACTGATGCATTTGCCTTTGCCCAGGAACAAGTTCATGCCCTGAACCTGCTGCTCGTTCATGGCCGTGTGATCACCCTGCAAATAGGCATCCAGCGGCGCCTGATCCGAGATCAGCGTGGACTCATACATCTGAATCGCCAGCCCGAAGAACAGCGGGAAGTTAGCCTCCATCTGAGTGTAGGGAGCGCCGCCCAGGGAAACCTGCTGCGTGGCGTTCCACAGCCGTGGCTGGAAGGCATTTTTGATCAGTTCGCGGTAGGTGGGCCTGCGCGCACCCGATACCGGAGCGAGCACAGAGTCGGTGGATGAGATCCGCTGCTGCTTGAGCATCAGGGTGTCGAGCATGCGCCGGCCGATGTCGGCAAACGTGCGCCCGCCGCAGGACATTTCAACGGGGCTGCCCGGAGGCCCCACGGCTTGCGAGGCCGCCGAGGCATCGTTGAGTGCCAGCCGCACTTTGACCGCTACGCCGCTGCGATCGCTGGTGACGAAAATCCCGGCGTCGGGGTCGCGGTTGCCGAAAGGCGAGAAGCCGTTGAACACGTTGTTGGCCCGGCCATCCCAGAAGTTGCGCACATTGAATGCCGCATTGATCACCGACGGCGCGTTGCGCCCGGTACTGCGACGGACATTGATGCCGCCGACCTGGAAGACACCGTCTGGTTGCTGTATGCATTTGTCGAAACGTGGTTGATTTGGTTTGACGAAGTTGGCGTCGAACACGCCCTGGGAACCGATGACGTCGTCGCTCGAATAAAGAATCGGCGAATTGCGATTCAGCGGGTCAGCCAGCACATGGGTGGGGAAATCGGCTTTCTTCAGCAGGTAGTTCGGACCGCCCTTGCCCCCGGACTTGGTCGTATAGGTAGGCACGTCGCCCGGGACATCGGACGCCACGAAGGGCTTGTTGAAGATCGACGTGACGTTGGCATTGGTGTTCGCCTGGCCTGGGTTGATCTGGTTGGTGGTGCGGTGATCAACCCCGGCGTGGTAATGGCAGGACGCGCAGGCAGTGGAGCTGTCGCTGCCGATTTCCATGTCCCAGAACAGCGCTTTACCCAACAAGATAGCGGCGCCGCGATTGAGTACGTAGTCGGTCATCAAATCGACCTTGCGCCCGCCTTCGGTCCCAGAGGGATCGGGCGGGGTCATGCCGCGCAACGACTGCAGGCTGGGCACATCCGGTATAGGTGTGACAACTTCTGGCACGTCAGCGGCGACAGCACTCTTGCAAGCGAGACTAACTGCAATCAGGCTGCCCGCGATCACGCCGGCCAAGCGGATAGTACGAATGATGCTCAAGGGCTTAACCATGATGACATTCTCGATTCAGTACGGAGCAGCCAGACTCCGGAGTTGTCCTGTTACGAGATTAACTCTTGGCCATGGACCTTGTTGCTCGCATCATTAATCACACCAACTCTAAATTGGCAGAGGCGAGAAGAAGCCGCGCTGGCAAAGTACTCTCTTGGCTCAGGCTTAATTAAAACACTGCGTGCTCGCACCGTGGGCGATGCTTATCTCAACTCTAGCTGTAACAAAAGATTTCATCAGTAAAAATTCAATGTTTTTTATTGCATGCACTATTGATAAAAACTGCCAAATGAAAATGTCACGCAACAAATCAAATCGACCAATGCATCTCTTCCTCAATTTCGGCAAAGCTCCCCCATTACTGGGGGGAATTCCCCATAAGCATCTGTCACCCAGCAATCAACATGCACGTAACTAAATGATTTAGAACTGTTTATTATTGAACAATGATTATTCCAGCAAGCTGGCAAAGTAATTGCTAATTCATACAACAGGGACAACGTGTATTAACAAAACCCAGTACATACCAGAACTATTAAAGAGCAGGAGCAAAAAACAAATACAGATTTTCCATTCGTATGCAGGTTGTACTGCGCCAGCTATTGCTTTTATTTAATACTGAATTAAAAACAGTAATTTTGCATATTTTCAACACGCCCGCTTGCAAAGCGTTTCCAGTCAGAGTACATATAAACAACACTTCTCATTAAGTAACCCGAACCACATTAAAACCCCTAACACGGGTATATATCCCCCCCTACATTGGTGAATATCAATTTAACAGTGTTGCGTGCAATACCTTCCATGACAGCACAGCCCGCATGTTTAATGCACTGGCCATTGTTTGTGCCAATCAGGCACGACAACTGCTAAGTACGCCTCAGGCTCAAGGAAATGTCTCTCGCGATTGTGTCCCTAACCGGCCAACACATCGCGGATCGGATGCATCTGAAGGGTGAGAGGCGATCGCGTACTGACCGTACAGAATCTCAACCACTTATCTCTTTGGATCGAGCCCACTCGACGCTCACGCCTTTTTTGTCTTTCTTGCGCGGGATTCAGCGCATCAGCAGGCGTGCGAGTCGATTGGCCGGCAACTGGTTCTGCATGATTTTGGAGAGATCCATGAGCTTATCCACACTAGCAAAAACGCTCGCTATACCACCGTTCCACAAGCGAACCATTGCCTTGTCAGGTCGCCACGGGCTGCTGGCCTGTGCCGCTGTCATCGCGTTGGCCTTTGGAGGTGCAGGCCCTGCAATGGCTAAAAACGGGACGGCCAAACCACCCGTCAAGGGTGCAACATCGCCCTTCTCGACGCCCACGCTACCCGATCCGGTATTCGCCAACCCGAATGCGGTTCATGGCTTCGACGTCACCGGGTTTATCCAGAACATGACCTTGGACCCCACCAATGCTAACTGCCCAGGCACCACTGACCCTGGTCGTTACGGGGGCACCGTCCAACTGAACGGCGTCACGATAACCGTCCCTTGCAACACGATTATGCAAATGCCGGCCAACACCCTGAGCTGGGCGGACTTTGTCCACGGTGGCTCACTGGCACTCAACAAAACACCACCGGCTTATCCTTCGTTCGAGATCCATGTGGTGGGCAACTTTGTCGCCGACAAAAAAATTGCCGGGCTGATTTTTGTCTCGCAGCAATCAGCCAATGCTGGCGCCGGCTACATCTCCCGAATCGACTACACCAACGGCAACATCGAAGTTGACAGCGGCAACCCTTCGTTACCGACGATCATCCAGATCAACGATCCGAACGGACGCTTTGGCCGCCCACAAAGCCCCGACCCTCGCTTCTCCGTCGATGACGCCAACCCCACCATTCATGCCGCCACCGGTTATCCGATGTGTGTACCGCGCACCATCTCCGGGGACGACGCACTCTGCCCGCAGAAAAACCGGCCTAAAGTGGTTACCGCGACGACCACCAACAATTGCCGTAACTTCAGCCAGGCTGGCGTGACACTGCCGGCCAGCGGAGAGCTTTCGGCGCCGGCGATCGGTCAGGTCTTTTGCAGCCAGTACGTCATGAAGCGGTTCAGCGATGCGACACGCACCGCGACAGACCCTGACCCGACGCAACAGGCTCCATTCGAAGTTGGCGACTTCATCAGCTACTCCGGCACACTGTTCAAATCGGCGACGTCAGGCAGCCCTGACTTCATCTCCGCGCACACCATCGAGGCCAATGTCGGGATCTACACCCAGCCGGGTACTCAGCCCAGCTATCTGTCTATCGGCGAATTTGGTCTGGGCACTGCTGACCCTGCGGCGGTCGCTATCGGCGGTGCAGCTCAAGAAACACAGGACCGGATTTTCCTTGAAGCCTCGACCACCGACATCAAGACCCCGGTCGATATTTATCTGATCGATGTCAATCCATCGACGGGCGTTCAGACCAATCGCTGGGTGACCCCCTTTGAGATGACCGGTGAATGCGACCCTTCCACAGGCCTGGCCGCCAGCTGCCTGGGAGCCCCGGGCGGCATCACGACCCAAAACCTGGGTGCCCAGCCACAACGTGCCAGGCTTCGGGCAGCCAAGGCCCCGACCGGACTGCTCAGCCAGCCGACGCGTACCTTGCGGGTCATTGCGCGTTCCCTGTGTGCGCCACAAACGTCTCTGTCCCAGACCGCCGTGGACAATTGCATCCAAAACGCCAGCCGGCTGACCGTAGCCAACGGTTTGACTGCAGGACAATACGTGGCACCGGTGTTCGAATTCATCTTCCCGGAAGGCGTCAAACCCGGCGATCCAATGGTTCCGAACGACTTCTGGCACCTGCCGTTCATACGCAATGGAGAAGGCACAAGCACCCCGACTGGAGTCGGCCCTCTGGAACCGACGCCATGGTAAGAAGCGGCTGATCGCAGAAAATGAAGCAAAAAAAACCGCCGATCCCGAGGGAACGGCGGTTTTTTTCAGGTGCTTCGCTAAGGCTTAATAGCCCAGATCGAAGTTTTCTTCTTTCATGTCCATCAGGTTGTTGGCGCCCGACAGCATGGTTGCAACGTGAGTGCGTGTACGCGGCAGGATGCGCTGGAAGTAGAAACGCGCAGTCTGCAGCTTGGCGGTATAAAACGCTTCTTCCGAGGTGCCAGCAGCCAGTTTTTCGGCCGCCAGGCGCGCCATGTCAGCCCAGAAGTAGGCCAGGCAGGCGTAACCGGAGTACATCAGGTAGTCCACGGAGGCCGCGCCGACTTCTTCGCGATCTTTCATGGCGGCCATACCGACCTTCATGGTCAACTCGCCCCATTCCTTGTTCAGTGCAGCCAGCGGTGCGACGAACTCCTGAACGGCTTCGTTGCCTTCGTTGGTCTGGCAGAACTTGTGAACGATCTTGGTGAAGCCTTTCAAAGCCTCGCCTTGAGTCATCAGCACTTTACGGCCCAGCAGGTCGAGTGCCTGGATACCGGTGGTGCCTTCGTACAGCATCGAAATGCGGCTGTCGCGAACGTTCTGCTCCATGCCCCATTCGGCGATGAAGCCGTGGCCGCCGTAGATCTGCACGCCGTGGTTAGCCGACTCGAAGCCGACCTCGGTCATGAAGGCCTTGGCGATTGGGGTCATGAATGCCAACAGAGCGTCGGCTTTCTTCTTCTCTTCTTCGTCCACCCCGTACTTGACGATGTCGACTTGCTTGGCGGTGAAGTAAACCATCGCACGGTTGCCTTCGGCGAACGCCTTCATGGTCAACAGCATGCGACGTACATCAGGGTGCACGATGATCGGGTCAGCGGCTTTGTCCGGCGCTTTGGGGCCAGTCAGCGAACGCATTTGCAAGCGATCACGAGCGTATTTCAGGCCGCCCTGGAAGCCGATTTCGGCGTGGGCCAAACCTTGCAGTGCGGTACCCAGGCGTGCGGTGTTCATGAAGGTGAACATGCAGTTCAGGCCTTTGTTCGCCGGGCCGATCAGGAAACCAGTGGCCGCGTCGAAGTTCATCACGCAAGTGGCGTTGCCGTGGATGCCCATCTTGTGTTCCAGGGAACCACAGGACACCGCGTTGCGCGCGCCGATCGAACCGTCTTCGTTCGGCATGAACTTTGGAACGATGAACAGCGAGATACCTTTGGTGCCAGCCGGTGCATCCGGCAGGCGGGCCAGCACGATGTGGACGATGTTGTCGGCCATGTCGTGTTCACCGGCCGAGATGAAGATTTTGGTGCCGGAGACTTTGTAGGAACCGTCGGCCTGAGGCTCGGCCTTGGTGCGCAGCATGCCCAGGTCGGTGCCGCAGTGAGGCTCGGTCAGGCACATGGTGCCGGTCCATTCGCCGGAAACCAGTTTGGTCAGGTAGGCGTGCTGCTGCTCTGGCGTGCCGTGCTCGGAGATGGTGTTCATCGCGCCATGCGACAGGCCCGGGTACATGCCCCACGACCAGTTGGACTCGCCAACCATTTCGCTCACAGCCAGACCCAGGGATTCCGGCAGGCCTTGGCCACCGTGCTCCACGTCATGGGCCAGGCTTGGCCAGCCGCCTTCGACGAATTGTTTGTAGGCTTCTTTGAAACCGGTCGGGGTTTTAACGCCGGACTCGCTCCAGGTGCAGCCTTCGATGTCGCCCACGCGGTTCAGCGGAGCCAGTACCTGCTCACAAAACTTGGCGCCTTCTTCGAGAATGGCGTCAACCATGTCCGGAGTTGCGTCTGCGCAAGCCGGAAGGCTCTGATAATGCGCTTCGTAGCCGAGCAGTTCGTCACGAACGAAGCGAATATCACGCAAGGGGGCCTTGTAGTCAGGCATAGCGATAAACCTCTGCTGATGTAACCGGGAATGAGCGACCGTGTCGATTTGCTGCGACGGTCAAACAGTTGTTTGAAACATACGTTTACGCCCAAATCTTGTCAAGCGCCGATCTTTTGCCGTTCGTCATCATGCGCTGCAAATACAATTGCCCACAGCGGCGCAACGCGGTTGACTGAGCAACACGCCGTACAGGAAAGATTAGTGTGGGGAGAAGGCGTTACGTAGAAAAACGCCGCGAAAAGTCGCGGCGTTAGAAAAGTGGCTTTAGCGAAGGATCAGGCGAACGTATCGATTAGAGTGCCCAGCACTTCATCGGAAGTCTTGGCGACTTTCGCACCCAGTTCCACCTGAAATTTGCCTTGGGACATTTCGATCACATTACTGGCCAGGTTCGATTGCTGGCTGCGATCGACCGAAAGCAGGCGATCAACCTGAGCTTCGGAAGACTGGCTGGTAACCGAACGTTCAATCGTATTGTTGGCGATTTGGCCAGCGGCTTGATCGACTCGGTTCTGCCCTGTCTGAACAGTGCTCAGACCGGCATAGAAAGCGGTGTTTCCTGAGATTTCCATGGGAGAACTCGTCCTTGCAAAGGATCAACAGCGGCCATTGAATCAGACCCAACAGCAAAAGGCCCGACAAAAACACTAATGGCACAGTGCCTTGTCATAGGCAAAACCCTCTTTGCAACAAATCAGTCCAGCAGATCCAGCTGCAGATGCTCTGCCACAGCGTCCGCCGTCACGAGCTTGAGCTTCGGCACCCGCCCCAGACACGGTGCCGGGATTCGCTCGGCGAGGGTCGCGAGATTTTCTTCCAGCCGCGAAGTCTTCGGATCGATGATATTGGCCACCCAACCCGCCAGCTGCAAACCGTCCCGGGCAATCGCCTCGGCCGTCAGCAAGGCATGGCTGATGCACCCCAGGCGAACGCCAACCACCAGAATCACTGGCAAATTCAGCGCAATCGCCAGGTCTGACAGGTTGTCCTGATCTGCCAAAGGCACGCGCCAGCCACCGGCACCTTCGATCAAGGTGAAATCGGCCTGCATGTCGAGGATCTGCCGCATGGGCGTCAACAGCGACTGTACCGTCAGCGCCACACCCGCTTCACGCGCGGCCAGATGCGGGGCGATGGCGGGCTCGAACGCCACCGGGTTGACCTGTGCATAGGTCAACGGCAGCGAACATTCCGCCAGCAGCGCCAGGGCATCAGCGTTGCGCAAACCCTTGGGCGTGACATCGCAGCCCGAGGCGACCGGTTTGCCCGCCGCCGTGCTCAGGCCTGCTGACCGTGCGGCATGCAGCAAACCGGCAGCCACTGTGGTTTTGCCGACATCGGTATCCGTGCCGGTGATGAAATAGGCTGCGCTCATAAGGGTTTCTCCATAACGGCGTACACCACTTGATAAGTCGCCGGCAGGCCTTGGGCCTGACGAAACTGCTCATAAGCCTCGATCAAACCCAGAATCCGTGCCCGACCGGTCAAACCACCCGGCCGACCAGGATTCAGGTTATGCGCGCCCAACGCCTTGAGCTCATGGGTCAGGCTGCGCACATCCGGGTAATGCAGCACGTGTGGGCGCGTTTCCAGGCTGATTGCCTGCAAACCACTGGCCGCACACAACTGTTGATAAACCGCGAACTCACGGAAGCGGTTGACGTGGACCATACCGTCTACTTGCCGCCAACTGTCACGCAGTTCAAACAACGTGCCCACGCATAGACTAGCAAACGCAAAAATACCGCCTGGTTTCAGCACCCGATGGGCTTCGCTGAGCACCGAAGCAAAGTCCGCGCACCACTGCACTGCCAGGCTGGAAAAAATCAGGTCACAGGCCGAATCCTGCAGCGGCAAACGCTCGGCGTCGCCGGCAATGAAGTGCGTTGCGCCGCCCAATGGCCGGGCGTGATTGAGCATGCCTTCAGCAATGTCCAGCGCCACACCTTGAGCCTCGGAAAAGCGCTCGCCCAGCGCACGACTGAAGTATCCGGTGCCGCAACCAAGGTCCAGCCAACGTGCCGGCACGAAATCACCCGGCAAACGGTTCAACAATTGGCTGCCGACATCACGCTGCAACTCGGCCACGCTGTCGTAACTCGATGCCGCACGGGAAAAGGAAGCCGCTACCTGGCGTTTGTCGGGCAAACCGCCGGGTACGTTGGGAAGGGATAAATCAGTCATCACCGGACTCATGCAAAAAGGCCTGGATCGCCCCCGCTACACCGTGGGGGTCTTCCAGAAGAAACGCGTGGCTGGCCTGTTCAATCAGGCCGATTTCGACATCTGGCAGCAATACCAGAAGTTCTCCGGCAGCTTCGGCTGGAACCAGTCCGTCGAGGCCGGCGAACAAATGCAACTGCGGACCACGGAAAGCCTGCAAGGCCTGCCGGGTGTCCAGTTGTGCGAGCAATTCCAGGCCGTTCATCAACACCGGCGCAGTGGTATGTGGTGCGCCACCGAGCAACAGCCGTGACAACCCGCGCGAGTCTTCGGCGCCTTGTGCGCAAAGCAGCGAAAAGCGTTTCAAGGTCATGCGCGGGTCGGCAGCACAGCCCGCCAGAAACGCATCGAACGTTTCACCGGGCATCGCGCTCGGCCACTGCTCATGGCTGACAAAAGACGGGTTGCTCGCCAGCGTCAGCAAGCCGCAGCAACGGTCACCGCGACGCGCCGCCAACTCGGACGCGAGCATGCCACCCAAGGACCAGCCGCCAAGCCAGGCATCCTGCGGCACCGTCGAGTCGAGCTCATCGAGCCACTCTTCAAGATCACTCGATTCCAGCTCCGGCAACGGCTCGATTTCCACACGCAGGTGTTCATCCAGGCCCTGCAAGGCCGCCGCCAACGGTTCCAGCGGCGAAACTCCGAGGCCCCAGCCGGGCAGCAGAATCAGGCGATCACGCATGGCTTGGCTCCGGTCCAAGGTGTTGAAAGCAATCGGCCAATCCTTCTAACAATAGCTGCACCTGCGCCTCGCTGTGGGCGGCGGTCAGGGTTACGCGCAATCGGGCACTGCCGGCAGGCACAGTTGGCGGGCGGATGGCGGTCACCATCAACCCGCGTTCGCGCAGCATCTGCGACAAGCGCACCGCGCGCCCGGCGTCGCCAATCATGATCGGCTGGATCGGTGTGAAACTGTCCATCAGCTCCAGGCCAATCTGCTCGGCACCGTGGCGGAACTGGCGGATCAGCGTCTGCAAATGCTCGCGACGCCAGTGCTCACTGCGCAGCAACTCAAGGCTTTTCAGCGTGGCACAGGCCAGCGCCGGAGGCTGGCTGGTGGTGTAGATGTAGGGGCGGGCGAACTGGATCAGGCTTTCGATCAGCTCTTCGCTGCCGGCGACAAAAGCACCGGCCGTGCCGAATGCCTTGCCGAGGGTACCGACCAATACCGGAACGTCTTCCTGACTCAGGCCGAAATGCTCGACGATGCCACCCCCATTGGCACCCAACGGACCAAAACCGTGGGCATCATCGACCATCAGCCACGCGCCCTTGGCCTTGGCTTCTCGCGCCAGCGCCGGCAAATCGGCGATGTCGCCGTCCATGCTGAACACGCCGTCGGTGACCACCAGCGTATTACCGGTGGCTTTCTCAAGACGCTTGGCCAGACTGGCTGCGTCGTTGTGCAGATAACGATTGAAACGTGCGCCGGACAACAGCCCCGCATCCAGCAACGATGCGTGATTGAGCCGGTCTTCAAGCACCGTATCGCCCTGTCCCACCAGCGCCGTGACAGCGCCGAGGTTGGCCATGTAACCGGTGGTGAACAACAACGCTCGCGGGCGACCGGTGAGGTCGGCTAGTGCTTCTTCCAACGCGTGATGCGGGCCGCTGTGGCCAATCACTAAATGCGAAGCACCGCCGCCGACGCCCCACTTCGAGGCACCGGCGCGCCAGGCCTCGATCACTTGCGGGTGATTGGCCAGGCCCAGGTAGTCGTTGTTGCAGAACGCCAGCAATGGCTGACCATCGACCAGCACTTGCGGGCCTTGCGGGCTTTCGAGCAGCGGGCGCTGGCGATAAAGGTTTTCGGCACGGCGGGCAGCAAGGCGTGCGGCGAGATCGAAAGACATGCAGGCCTCGCGAATGGGAAAGGTGCGCGACCCCTGTAGGAGCTGCCGAAGGCTGCGATCTTTTGATCTTGCTTTTAAAAACAAAATCAAAAGATCGCAGCCTTCGGCAGCTCCTACAAAGAATCCTCAGCGTGATTAAACAGCTGCGTTATAAAACTGCTCGCTGCTCTTCTGCTCCACCAGCGCCTGCTCGATCGCAGCCTGATGCACTTCGTCAGCATGCTCTTCCCGAGCTTCCGGCAGGATGCCCAGACGCGAGAACAACTGCATGTCTTTGTCCGCCTGCGGGTTGGCGGTGGTCAGCAGTTTGTCGCCGTAGAAAATCGAGTTGGCACCGGCGAAGAACGCCAGGGCCTGCATTTGCTCGTTCATCGCTTCGCGGCCAGCAGACAGTCGCACGTGGGATTGCGGCATCAGAATCCGCGCAACCGCGAGCATACGGATGAAGTCGAACGGGTCGATGTCGTCGGCATTTTCCAGCGGCGTACCGGCGACTTTCACCAGCATATTGATTGGCACCGACTCAGGATGCTCTGGCAGGTTAGCCAACTGGATCAGCAGATTGGCGCGGTCATCGAGGGACTCGCCCATGCCGAGGATGCCGCCGGAGCAGATCTTCATCCCCGACTCACGCACGTAGGCCAAGGTCTGCAGGCGCTCGCCGTAGGTGCGGGTGGTGATGATGCTGCCGTAGAACTCCGGCGAGGTGTCGAGGTTGTGGTTGTAGTAATCGAGGCCTGCATCAGCCAGGGCCACAGTCTGGTCCTGATCGAGACGACCGAGGGTCATGCAGGTTTCCAGGCCCATGGCTTTCACGCCTTTGACCATTTCCAGCACGTACGGCATGTCTTTAGCCGACGGGTGTTTCCACGCCGCGCCCATGCAGAAGCGGGTCGAACCGATGGCCTTGGCGCGAGCAGCCTCTTCGAGGACCTTCTGCACTTCCATCAGTTTTTCTTTTTCCAGGCCGGTGTTGTAGTGACCGGACTGCGGACAATATTTGCAATCTTCCGGGCAGGCACCGGTTTTGATCGACAGCAGGGTCGATACCTGGACGCGGTTGGCGTCGAAATGCGCGCGGTGCACCGTCTGGGCCTGGAACAACAGGTCGTTGAATGGCTGAACGAAGAGTGCTTTGACTTCGGCCAAAGACCAGTCATGACGCAGGGTTGCAGTGGTGCTGGCGCTCATGGGCGTATACCTTTTTATGCTTTGGCAGGCGACGGGGAAATGGAATCCCCACGGTCGCATCACAGATGTTTCGGCATATTTAAGGAAGAGCGATGCGCTGTCAACCACGATACAGAGGGCCGGTTTACATCTGGTTAAAAAACAAACAACCCTGTTTGCTTTGCAATGAAGCTGCCGAGGGTGCCACGCCCATCTGCATGGGTTGCGAAACCGACCTGCCGTGGCTGAGCGATCACTGCCAGACCTGCGCCCTGCCCTTGCCCGCTGCAGGCCTGACGTGCGGGCAGTGCCTGAAGCAGCCGCCAGCCTTCGAACGGGTCGTGGCCCCGTGGACATACAGCTTCCCGGTCGACAGCCTGATTACCCGCTTCAAGCACAGTGCAAAATGGCCCTTTGGCCACCTGCTCGGCGAACTTCTCGCGCAATCGCTGCAACATCGTTTCGAAGATGATCTGCCGCGCCCCGACGCACTGGTGCCGGTGCCGATGGCCACCCGACGTCTGCGCCAACGAGGGTTCAATCAATCCGCCATGCTGGCGCGCTGGCTCAGCGTCCACCTCGCCATTCCCTCCGACGAACGGCTACTACTAAGGACCCAAGACACCAACGCCCAACAAGACCTGAACGCCGAGGCACGCAAAAAAAACCTGCGTCACGCCTTTGCCCTGGCACCGAATGCGTCACCAAAGGGGCGTCACCTGGCCTTGGTGGACGACGTGCTAACCACGGGCGCCACGGCTCAGGCACTTGCCCGCCTATTGATGGACGCAGGTGCCGCTCGGGTCGACGTCTATTGCCTGGCCCGCACGCCGAAACCTGGCGACACCGCGTAACCTGAAAACACAAACCCTGTGGGAGCGAGCCTGCTCGCGATAGCGATCTGGCACTCAACATCTATGTCGAATGTGAAACCCTCATCGCGAGCAGGCTCACTCCCACAAGTATTGTGGCTTGACTTGACTCCCGAGCCCCGAGCCGCCAACGTCCTCATCATCGTCACAGCCCAAAGCGTCTTGCCATGTCCATGCCTACGTTGTTGTCCCAGCACATTGTCCGCCGCCCGCAACGCATTGCCCTGCTGCAACACATCGCCGAGCAGGGTTCGATCACCCGCGCCGCGAAAAGCGCTGGCCTGAGCTACAAAGCCGCCTGGGACGCCATTGACGAATTGAACAACCTTGCGGAAAAACCGCTGGTGGAGCGCGTTGTCGGCGGCAAGGGTGGCGGGGGCGCCAAACTGTCCAGCGAAGGCGAACGCGTCTTGCGCCTCTATCAAAAGCTCCAGGCGTTGCAGGCCCAGGTGCTGGAAGCCGCTGAAGAGGCCAGCGACCTCGATCTGCTTGGGCGCTTGATGCTCAGGACCAGCGCGCGCAATCAGTTGCATGGCAAGGTCTCGACCATTGAAACCCAGGGCCACAACGACCGCGTTCGCCTGGAATTGGCCGAAGGCCTGAGCATCGACGCGCAAATCACCCACGACAGCACCCTGCGCCTGGACCTGCAAACCGGCACCGAAGTCGTGGCCCTGATCAAGGCCGGCTGGCTGGATGTGTTGGGCAGCGAAGACGACGCAACACCAGGACACAATTGCCTGGAGGGCATCATCGAGGAAATTCTCGATGCCGAAGACGGCCCCTGCGAAGTGCGCATCAGCCTGCCCAACGGCCAGACACTCTGTGCCCTGGCCGAGCCCTGGCACTTGCGGTCCCGTGAGCTGATCGCCGGAAAACAGGTACGCGCGCAGTTCTCGCCGTCCAACGTCCTGCTTGGCACGCCGCTGTAATTACAACTGCAACAAAAGCTTCATCGACCCGCATTAAGGTGACTGCAAAAACCGCAGGGAGCCTGATGTGAGCCTATTAGAAGACAACCAACCCACCGACCTTGAGCAAATGGTCGGCTTCAGCCGTCGCGGCTTTATCAGCGCAGGAGCCCTGTGCGGTGCCGCGATGTTCCTCGGCGGCAACCTGCTGAGCCGCAGCGTGCTGGCCGGCAGTGTCAGCGCCGGCACCAGCCAATTGTTGGGTTTCGACAGCATTCCCGCCGCCACCAGCGATGCCATCAGCCTGCCGCCAGGCTACAACTCTTCGGTGCTGATCAGCTGGGGCCAACCCCTGCACAAAAACGGCCCGGCCTTCGACCCGAGTGGCAACGGCAGCGCCGAGCATCAGGAAATCCAGTTCGGCGACAACAACGACGGGATGAGCCTGTTCGCCTTCCCCGGTGACAACAACCGGGCACTGATGGCGATCAACAACGAATACACCAATTACCGTTACCTCTACCCTCATGGCGGCATGCCGCAGTCGGCGCAAGACGTGCGCAAGGCACTGGCCTGTGAAGGCGTGTCGGTGATTGAAGTGCAGCGTAAAAACGGTCACTGGCAATTCGTCCAGGGCTCGCACTACAACCGACGCATCCACGGCAATTCGCCGATCAGCCTGAGCGGCCCAGCGGCCGGCCATGACCTGTTGAAGACCAGCGCCGATCCGCATGGCCAAAAAGTCCTCGGCACATTCCAGAACTGCGCCAACGGTAAAACCCCGTGGGGCACTTACCTGACCTGCGAAGAGAACTTCACCGACTGCTTCGGCAGCAGCAATGCCGAGCAGAAGTTCGACGCCGCACAGAAACGCTACGGCGCCGTGGCAACCAGCAAAGAAATCAACTGGCACCAGCACGACCCGCGTTTCGACCTGGCGACGAACCCTAACGAACTCAACCGTCACGGCTGGGTGGTCGAAATCGACCCGTTCGACCCGCAATCGACGCCGGTCAAACGTACCGCACTGGGCCGTTTCAAACATGAAAACGCTGCCCTTGCCGAAACCGGCGATGGACGCGCCGTGGTCTACATGGGCGACGACGAGCGCGGTGAGTTCATCTACAAATTTGTCAGCCGCGACAAGATCAACCACAAAAACCCCAAGGCCAACCGCGACCTGCTGGACCACGGCACCTTGTACGTGGCGCGCTTCGACGCTGGCGACGGCAATGCCGATCACCCCAAGGGCCAGGGCGAGTGGATCGAACTGAATCACGGCAAGCACGGCATCGACGCCAGCAGCGGCTTTGCCAATCAAGCCGAAGTGCTGATTCACGCGCGCCTCGCGGCCAGCGTGGTCAAGGCCACACGCATGGACCGTCCGGAATGGATTGTCGTCAGCCCCAAGGACGGCCAGGTCTACTGCACCCTGACCAACAACGCCAAACGCGGCGAAGACGGGCAACCGGTGGGTGGGCCGAACCCGCGCGAAAAAAACGTCTACGGACAAATCCTGCGCTGGCGCACCGACCGCGACGATCACGGCGCCAATACCTTTGCCTGGGATTTGTTCGTGGTCGCGGGCAACCCGGGCGTGCATGCCGGTACGCCGAAGGGTGGGTCCTCGAACATCACCCCGCAGAACATGTTCAACAGCCCGGACGGGTTGGGCTTCGACAATGCCGGGCGCCTGTGGATTCTTACCGATGGCGATATGAGCAATGCCGGTGACTTTGCTGGCATGGGCAACAACCAGATGCTCTGCGCCGACCCTGCGACCGGCGAGATTCGTCGCTTCATGGTCGGGCCGATGGGTTGCGAGGTGACGGGGATCAGCTTCTCACCGGATCAGAAGACGTTGTTTGTCGGGATTCAACATCCGGGGGAAAACGGCGGATCGACCTTCCCGGAGCATTTGCCCAATGGCAAACCGAGGTCTTCGGTGATGGTAATTAGCCGCGAAGATGGTGGGGTCGTCGGCGCCTGATAGGCCCTCTTCGCGGGTAAGCCTCGCCCCTACAGATCATGCGCGATGTCTAAATCGGCGCATGACCTGTAGGAGCGAGGCTTGCCCGCGAAGGCGTCAGCACGAACATCACTCATCTCAAGCGAACCCCTAAACAAGCCCCGTCTGCGCTACCATGCCTGGCCGGACGCAGCAGCCTGCTGCGCGCAGGAGTCAGCATGACCCACCCGTTTGCAACCCTCACCCCAGACCTCGTGCTCGACGCTGTCGAAAGCATCGGCTTTCTCAGCGACGCGCGCATTCTGGCGCTCAATAGCTACGAGAACCGTGTCTATCAGGTCGGCATCGAAGACTCCGAGCCGCTGATCGCCAAGTTCTACCGCCCGCAGCGCTGGACCAACGAAGCGATTCTGGAAGAACACCAGTTCACCTTTGAACTCGCCGAATGCGATGTGCCGGTGGTTGCGCCGATGATCCACAACGGTGAAACCCTGCACGAACACAACGGTTTCCGTTTCACCCTGTTCCCGCGCCGTGGCGGCCGCGCGCCAGAGCCCGGCAATCTCGATCAGTTGTATCGCCTGGGGCAACTGCTCGGTCGACTGCATGCGGTGGGCAAGACCAAACCGTTCGAGCACCGCGAAGCGCTGGGGCTGAAGAACTTCGGTCACGACTCACTGACGACCGTACTCGAAGGTAATTTCGTCCCCAAAAGCCTGCTGCCGGCCTACGAGTCGGTGGCCCGCGACCTGCTCAAGCGTGTGGAAGAGGTCTACGCCGCCACACCGCATCAGAACATCCGCATGCACGGCGACTGCCATCCCGGCAACATGATGTGCCGCGACGAGATGTTCCACATCGTCGATCTCGACGACTGCCGCATGGGTCCGGCTGTGCAGGACATCTGGATGATGCTGGCCGGTGACCGCCAGGAGTGTCTTGGGCAGTTGTCGGAATTGATGGACGGTTACAACGAATTTCATGATTTCGACCCACGGGAACTGGCCCTGATCGAACCGTTGCGCGCCTTGCGCCTGATGCACTACAGCGCGTGGCTCGCCCGCCGCTGGGACGACCCGGCGTTCCCGCGCAGTTTTCCGTGGTTCGGCACCGAGCGCTATTGGGGCGATCAGGTGTTGGCCTTGCGTGAGCAGCTGGCAGCGCTGAATGAAGAGCCTCTGAAGCTTTTTTAATTTCAAGATCAAAAGATCGCAGCCTTCGGCAGCTCCTGCATCGGAATGCAATCAATGTAGGAGCTGCCGAAGGCTGCGATCTTTTGCTTTTCAGAAGCGACACATCTATACAACCGCCCTACAATCCCCCCTTTGTCAGCTGCCTGAGCAAGGATTCTGCATGCAAGCCGCCAACCCGCGTCGCGGGTACATTCTGGGCCTGAGTGCCTACATCATCTGGGGACTTTTCCCGCTCTACTTCAAAGCCATCGCCAGCGTGCCCGCCGTGGAAATCATCATCCACCGAGTCCTGTGGTCCGCGCTGTTCGGCGCCTTGCTGCTAATGGTCTGGAAGCATCCGGGCTGGTGGCGTGAGCTGCGAGAGAACCCGCGACGGCTGGCGATCCTGGCACTCAGCGGAACGCTGATTGCGGCCAACTGGCTGACCTATGTGTGGTCGGTCAATAACGGGCGCATGCTTGAAGCCAGTCTGGGCTACTACATCAACCCGCTGGTAAACGTGCTGCTGGGCATGTTGATTCTCGGCGAGCGCCTGCGACGCATGCAGTGGGTCGCGGTCGGTCTGGCAGCAATCGGCGTTGCGCAACAAGTATGGCAAGTCGGCAGTCTGCCGTGGGTGTCACTGGTGTTGGCGCTGAGCTTCGGTTTCTATGGGCTGATTCGAAAACAGGCACCGGTCAAGGCGCTGCCGGGATTGGTGGTGGAAACCTGGATGCTGGTGCCGATTGCCGTCGCCTGGTTGCTGTTCAATCCGACCGCAGCGAGCGCTCAACCTGAGTTCTGGACCACATCCGAAGCCTGGTGGCTAGTCGCTGCCGGTCCGGTTACCTTGGTGCCACTGGTGTGTTTCAACGCCGCGGCGCGGCATTTGCCCTACACCACTCTGGGTTTCCTCCAATACCTCGCGCCGACATTGGTGCTGCTGCAGGCCGTTCTGCTGTTTGGCGAGCACTTGTCATCCAGCACACTGGTGGCGTTCATCTTTATCTGGGCCGGGCTGGCGGTTTACAGCCTCGATGCGTGGATAAGTTTGCGCCGCCGCAGCTGATCAAAAAACGCACAAACCTTTGCAGGCCACGTATTCCGTGGCCTGCATCATTCCTTCCCAAGGTTATCCACAGCCTGATCCCCGGCGATTGTGCGCAAGTTACTGAAACTGCTGGTTTTTTGATCAGATCCTGAAAAGCCCCGGCCGGCGTGGCCTGGCGGGCTGTCTCTACAGGTTATCCACAGGCAGGTGCACGTTTAACTTGGATAACCTGATCACGGTTCACTGCGCAGCACCAACTCGACCATCAGGTCATCCGCCAGGGTTTCCAGGCGCGATTGCAGCACGTCCAGCGATAACGTCAACGGCACGGCGAGAATCGCTTCGGCGTGGAACAGCGGCTCGCTGCTCATCGGTGCCGGACGCACCTCCGTCACCAGTCGCTCCAGATTCACCCCCTGCTCGCTGAGCAATCGGGTGATATCACGCACAATCCCCGGCCGGTCGTTACCCACCAACTCCATGGCAATCGGTTTCCAGGTGCAGGATTGTTCTATGCCGCTTTCCGCGATCAGCACGCGAATGCCGTGCGCCGACAAACCTTGCAGGGCATCGACCAGTGTGTCGTAGGCTTCAGCGGGCACGCCCACCCGAAGGATCCCGGCAAATTGCCCGGCCATGCGCGACATGCGGCTTTCCAGCCAATTGCCGCCCTGCTCGGCAATGCATTGGGCAATGCGCTCGACCTGCCCTGGCTTGTCCGGAGCGAATACAGTGAGTACGAGGTGGTCCATGGCGCAGCCCTCTTGTCATGACTTTTGTTATAGAAAACCAAGTATAGGCAAGGGTTGACCCCTCGCTGAGTCGACCGACGCCTTCGCGGGCAAGCCTCGCTCCTACAAGGATTGCGTTGCCCTGTAGGAGCGAGGCTTGCCCGCGAAAGAAGAGACACCGAGCCTGCTGAACACGAAAATCGTGTACAACTTTTTATATTTAACTGGAACAATCTCATACTTTTTTGAGAACATCCCGTGCCTCGCCGTGACTGCAATGCGTCATGGGGTCGCAGAACGACGTAATTAGTCTGATTTTCACAAGCGCAATTCATCATGTAGTATGCCGCAGCGCGCACTACATAACGTTGGATCGATGTCTGCCACAGGCGCAGCCGCATCCCTGAAAGCCCCGTCAGCAAGGCCTCCGCGCCTTTGATTGGTCCCAACCCAGCCGTCAGAAATGGCATGCACTGGTCGCAGGGTTTGTGGTTTAAATGCCATAGGCTTCATTGTTAAATTGAAGAGCTGAAAAGCGAAATAGCTGAGCAGAGTGAGGCAAGCAATGACTGAACACGTTCAAGTCGGTGGCCTTCAGGTCGCCAAAGTCCTGTTCGACTTCGTGAACAACGAAGCCATTCCCGGTACCGGCCTCACCGCCGATCAGTTCTGGGCCGGTGCCGACAAGGTCATTCATGACCTGGCGCCGAAGAACAAAGCCCTACTCGCCAAACGCGATGATTTCCAGGCTCGTATTGATGGCTGGCACCAATCCCGTGCCGGTCAAGCACACGACGCCGTGGCTTATAAAGCCTTCTTGCAAGACATCGGTTATCTGCTGCCAGAAGCAGCCGATTTCCAGGCTACGACGCAAAACGTCGATGAAGAAATCGCCCGCATGGCCGGCCCACAACTCGTGGTGCCAGTGATGAATGCCCGTTTCGCGCTCAATGCTTCGAACGCCCGCTGGGGTTCGCTGTACGACGCGCTCTACGGCACCGACGCCATCAGCGAAGCTGGTGGCGCGGAAAAAGGCAAAGGCTACAACAAGGTTCGTGGCGACAAGGTCATCGCCTTCGCCCGCGCCTTCCTCGACGAAGCGGCACCATTGGCAGCCGGCTCCCACGTCGATTCCACCAGTTACACAATCGTTGACGGCAAATTGGTCGTCGCCCTCAAAGGTGGCAGCAACTCGGTTTTGAAGAGCTCTGGCCTGCGTAACGATGCCCAGTTGATCGGCTTCCAGGGCGATGCTTCGGCTCCGACCGCGATCCTGCTGAAAAACAACGGCCTGCATTTTGAAATCCAGGTCGATGCCAGCACCCCGGTCGGCCAGACCGACGCTGCCGGCGTCAAAGACGTTCTGATGGAAGCCGCGCTGACCACCATCATGGACTGCGAAGACTCCGTCGCCGCCGTCGATGCCGATGACAAAGTGGTGATCTACCGCAACTGGCTCGGCCTGATGAAAGGCGATCTGTCGGAAGAAGTCGCCAAGGGCGGTAAGACCTTTACCCGCACCATGAACGCCGACCGCACCTACACCGGCGTCGACGGTAAAGAACTGAGCCTGCACGGTCGCTCCCTGTTGTTCGTGCGCAACGTCGGTCACCTGATGACCATCGATGCGATCCTCGACAAAGACGGCAGCGAAGTGCCGGAAGGCATTCTCGATGGCCTGGTGACCTGCCTGGCAGCGAAGCACAACCTCAACGGCAACACGTCGCGCAAAAACACCCGCACCGGCTCGGTCTACATCGTGAAGCCGAAGATGCACGGTCCGGAAGAAGCGGCGTTCACCAACGAGCTGTTCGGCCGCATCGAAGACGTGCTGGACCTGCCACGCAACACCCTGAAAGTCGGGATCATGGACGAGGAGCGTCGTACCACGATCAACCTCAAGGCGTGCATCAAGGCAGCCAGCGAGCGCGTGGTGTTCATCAACACCGGTTTCCTCGACCGCACGGGCGACGAAATCCACACCTCCATGGAAGCCGGCCCGATGGTGCGCAAGGCCGACATGAAGGCGGAAAAATGGATCGGCGCTTACGAGAACTCCAACGTCGATATCGGTTTGAGCACCGGCCTGCAAGGCCGCGCACAGATCGGTAAAGGCATGTGGGCGATGCCCGACCTGATGGCGGCGATGCTGGAACAGAAAATCGCTCACCCATTGGCCGGCGCCAACACTGCCTGGGTTCCATCGCCAACCGCTGCGGCCCTGCATGCGCTGCATTACCACAAGGTTGACGTGTTCGCCCGTCAGGCCGAACTGGCCAAACGTGCCCACGCGTCGGTGGACGACATCCTGACCATTCCGCTGGCTGTAAACCCGCAGTGGACCGCGGAACAGATCAAGAACGAACTGGACAACAACGCCCAGGGCATTCTCGGTTATGTGGTGCGCTGGATCGACCAGGGTGTCGGCTGTTCGAAAGTGCCGGACATCAACGACGTCGGCCTGATGGAAGACCGTGCCACGCTGCGTATTTCCAGCCAGCACATCGCCAACTGGCTGCGTCATGGCATCGTCACTGAAGATCAGGTGATGGAAAGCCTCAAGCGCATGGCGCCGGTGGTTGACCGTCAAAACGCGGGTGACGCGCTGTACCGTCCGCTGGCACCGAACTTCGACGGCAACATCGCCTTCCAGGCAGCCGTCGAACTGGTGATCGAAGGCACGAAGCAGCCGAACGGCTACACCGAGCCGGTTCTGCACCGTCGTCGTCGCGAGTTCAAGGCTGCCAATGGCCTTTGAGTAAGCGTTAGCGCTGCAAATGAAAAAGCCCTGATCGGAAGATCAGGGCTTTTTTGTTGAAGGCAAAATCAAAGATCGCAACCTTCGGCAGCTCCTACAGAAATACGCATTCAAAATGTAGGAGCTGCCGAAGGCTGCGATCTTTTGATCTTTCTTTACAGATCCATCCCCAACTCATGCTTCACCAGCCCCAGCAACTTGCCGGTATCGATGGGCTTGAGCAGAAAATCCACCACGCTCAAATGCATGGCGGCGATGGCGTCTTTCACATCGGCATCGCCGGAAACGATGATGATCGGCAGCGCCGCCCGCACTGACTCGCGCACCTGGCGAATCAAATCCAGCCCATCGACATTTCCCATGCGCAGATCAGTAATGACCAGCCCGATCGAAGGTTTTTCATCCAGCATCTTGAGTGCGGTTTCGCCACTGGCGGCGGTCATGCAGCGAATCCCGTCCAGCGCCAGAATTTCTGATAGCAGCTCTCGGGCGTCTTTATCGTCGTCGACGATCAGCACTCGCTGCGGCGGCAGGTCAGGTTCCAGCATGACGGCACTGAGCGCTTTGCGCTCGGCGTCACTCAAAATATCGTGGTCGGACATGGCATTCTCTACATGTTCAGTTCTATTCCCTAGCACAGTGGTGAGACATCGCTAAGCAGACCTTCAATGTGCACTTCGTCGGAAAATTTTCCAATAGGGGAAAGCGTAGGTTTTTCTCACATTTGCGTAGGGTTTTTCCGACGCTCCGTCACGTTTGCTGCCTACCTAGACTTACGTCCAATGGGCACCCCGCTCGTAGGGGCCGACCATGGCTGAGTCATCCGACAACAACAAATCCAAAAAAGACTGCGGTAATGGTTATGAGTAAAGCGGACGCCTTCACACAGGCAGGGAAAACCGCGGTGTTGCAGAACATCCAGGGCACGTTGCAATTCCTTCAGCGCTTCCCGCCTTTCAATCAAATGGAACACGCCCACCTGGCGTATCTGGTTGAACAATGTCAGCTGCGTTTTTATGCCCCCGGCGAGAGCATCATCAAGCCTGCCGACGGCCCCGTTGAGCACTTCTACATCGTCAAGCAAGGCCGGGTGGTGGGCGAGCGCCCGCACACGGCCAAGGGTGGGACCGAAACCACTTTCGAGATCACCACCGGCGAGTGTTTTCCCCTCGCCGCGTTGCTGGGTGAGCGTGCGACGCGCACCGAACACCTGGCCGCCGAAGACACCTTTTGCCTACAGCTGAACAAGCTGGCGTTCATAAAGCTGTTCGCCATTTCCTGCACCTTTCGCGACTTTGCCCTACGCGGCGTCAGCAGCTTGCTGGATCAGGTCAACCAGCAAGTCCAGCAGAAAGCCGTGGAAACCCTCGGCACCCAGTATTCGCTCAATACCCGTCTCGGCGAATTGGCCATGCGTCATCCGGTGACTTGCAGCCCGAACACGCCGCTGCGTGAAGCCGTGACTCTGATGCATGACCAGCAAGTCGGCAGCATTGTGGTAGTCAACGAGCAGAAAGCGCCGCTGGGGATTTTCACCCTGCGCGACTTGCGCCAAGTGGTGGCCAACGGCACCGGCGATTTCAGTGAAGCCATTGATCGGCACATGACCCAGGCGCCGTTTTTCCTGTCGCCGGATCACAGCGCCTTTGATGCGGCGATCGCCATGACCGAACGGCATATCGCCCACGTGTGCCTGGTCAAGGATCAGCGCTTGTGCGGCGTGGTCTCGGAACGCGACCTGTTTTCCCTGCAACGGGTCGATCTGGTGCATTTGGCGCGCACCATTCGCAGCGCCCAGCGTGTGGAAAATCTGGTGACGCTGCGTGGCGAGATTGGCCAATTGGTGGAGCGCATGCTGGCCCACGGTGCCTCTTCGACGCAGATCACCCACATCATCACCCTGCTCAACGACCACACGGTGTGCCGCGTGATCGAACTGACCCTGGCCGAGAAAGGCGACCCTGGCGTGCCATTCAGTTGGCTGTGTTTCGGCAGCGAAGGCCGCCGTGAGCAGACGCTGCACACCGATCAGGACAACGGCATTCTGTTCGAAGCCCGGGACGCCGCCCACGCGGCGGAAATTCGCGGCAAATTGCTGCCCATCGCACTGCAGATCAATCAAAGCCTGGCGCTCTGTGGCTTCACCTTGTGCAAGGGCAACATCATGGCCGGCAACCCCGAGCTGTGCTTGTCCCGAGTCGAATGGGCCAGACGCTTCGCCGCGTTTATCCGCGAGGCCACACCGGAGAACCTGCTGGGTTCGAGTATCTACTTCGATTTGCGCGTGGTCTGGGGCAGCGAGCAAGGTTGCGAACAGTTGCGTCGCGGCATTCTCGATCAGGTCGGCGACAACCGTTTGTTCCAACGGATGATGGCCGAAAACGCGCTGCGCAATCGCCCTCCCGTAGGACGTTTCCGCGAGTTTGTACTCGCGCGCAAAAATGGCGCGAAGGCCACCCTGGACCTGAAGGTTCAGGGCCTGACGCCGTTCGTCGACGGTGCGCGGTTGTTGGCGTTGGCAAACGGGATCGAGACAAACAATACGCTGGAGCGTTTTCGCCAACTGGTGGACAAAGAAGTCATCGAGCCGCTGGATGGCGCTGCGTACGAAGAGGCGTATCACTTCATCCAGCAAACCCGCATGCAGCAACATCAGCTACAGACCCGGGAGAACTTGCCCTACTCCAACCGCGTCGATCCGGACAGCCTCAATCATCTGGATCGGCGAATCCTGCGTGAGTCGCTGCGCCAGGCTCAGCGCCTGCAAAGCAGCCTGACCTTGCGGTACCAGTTATGAGCCTGTTTTCGTGGCTTCGCCCGGCTGGCCCAATCCTCTCCGGTGAGCGGCAACAACGTCTGCAACGGTTGCCGACGCTGACCGGGCTGAGTGAATGCAGCTTGCGTGAGCAGCGCTGGGTCGTGCTGGACTTGGAAACCACCGGGCTGAACCTCAACAAAGACCGCGTGCTGTCCATTGGCGCGGTAGTGATCGAGGACGGCGCGATCGACTTCAGCCAGCAATTCGAACGCACCCTGCAATGCGCCGAACTCAAACTCGGCCCCAGCGTGCTGATTCACGGCCTCGGTCCCAGCGCGATTGCCGCCGGCAGCGACCCGGCCGAGGCGTTGCTCGATTTCATGGAATTCGTCGGCGACAGCCCGGTATTGGCCTTTCATGCGCCGTTCGACCAACACATGCTCGGCCGCGCATTGAAAGATCATCTGGGCTACAAGTTGCCGCATGGCTTTCTCGACGTGGCGGATATCGCGCCATTGCTCTGCCCACAAGCCAACATCCGCGAGGCCGGCCTGGACGAATGGATCGACTGGTTCAAGCTGGAGGTTTTTGAACGCCACAACGCCAGCGCCGATGCCTTGGCCACTGCGGAGCTGGCGTTGATCCTGTTCAGCCGAGCGCGACAGCAGCAAATTCATAGCCCGTTGAATTTGCAGCAACGGCTGAATCAGCGCAAGCGCCGACAGCAAACTCCGTCCTTCTAACACCCCCCTCATGTAGGAGCTGCCGCAGGCTGCGATCTTTTGATCTTGAAAAATCAAAATCAAAAGATCGCAGCCTGCGGCAGCTCCTACATGGCCCTACATCAAACTCCTACCCGACCAACGTTAATTGCTTACCTCTCCTGCCTCTGACACAATCGCGAACAATTCTCGTTAGTTAACACTTCCCAATCGGTGATGCTGCGTGTCGTCAGTCCCAAGCCCTCAAAGTGAGCTCGTCGGTGCGTTATATCGCGACCATCGCGGTTGGCTATTGACCTGGCTTCGTCGCAATGTCGCTTGCCCACAACGGGCCGAAGACCTGAGCCAGGACACCTTCGTGCGCTTGCTGGGCCGTGAGGAACTGAAAGAACCGCGCGAGCCGCGGGCGTTTCTGGTGGCGATTGCCAAGGGTTTGCTGTTCGACTACTTCCGCCGCGCCGCGCTGGAACAGGCCTACCTCACCGAACTGATGCTGATTCCCGAAGCCGAGCAACCATCGGTTGAAGAACAGCAAATGATCCTCGAAGACCTGAAAAACATTGATCGTTTGCTCGGCAAATTATCCAGCAAGGCCCGCGCAGCATTTATCTACAACCGTCTTGACGGCCTCTCCCATGCCGAAATCGCCGAGCGCCTCGGGGTATCGGTGCCGCGTGTGCGCCAGTATCTGGCCCAAGGCGTCCGTCAGTGCTACATCGCGCTGTACGGTGAGCCGACATGAGCCCGGTCAGTTCCAAACCGGTATCGGCGCAGGTGCTGGACGCGGCGATTGCCTGGCAATTGTCCCTGGACTCCGGCAACCCGGTGGAGCGCGAAGAGTTCGCCAAATGGCACGCCGCCCACGAAGAACATGCCCGCGCATGGCGTCAGTTGGGAATGCTTGACCAGCGTTTCAGTGTCGCCAGCGGCCCGGCCCGCACGGCTTTGCTGCAATCGCGAGAAGGCATTCGCCGACGCGTCCGTAAACTTGGCAGCGGCGTGGCCAGCGTCTTCGCCGTGGTCGGCTTGACGCTATTCGCCGCTGATCGTTACGTGCCACTTAGCTATTGGCTGGCTGATCAGCGCACTGCCACCGGCGAGCAACGCACCATTCGCCTGGCCGACGGCACGCTGATCAACCTCAACACCCACAGCGCCGTAGACGTACGCTTCGATGAGAAACAGCGGCTGGTCGTCCTTCAGGAAGGGGAAATCCTCGTAGAAACCGGCCATGGTGACCCCCGGCCATTTATCGTCGAGACCCGCGAAGGCAGCATGCGCGCGCTCGGGACACGGTTCCTGGTCAAGCGCGAAGAAGACGGTACGCGTCTGAGCGTGTTGCAGTCGGCGGTGGCCGCCCATCCCGAGGCGAACCCTGAAGAACAGATTCTGCATGAAGGCCAGCAGGTGCTGATCCGCAGCAACGGCCTGGGGCCGATTGTGGCGCTGAACCTCGGTGCCGATGCCTGGACTCGCGGCATGCTGGTGGTGGACAACGCGAGGCTGGAGGATCTGATCCACGAGATTGGGCGCTATCGTCGCGGCTATTTGGGCGTTGCTCCGGAAGTGGCTGATCTGCGGATCACCGGCAGTTTCCCGTTGAAGGACACCGACCTGGCGCTCAACGCCCTGCTCCCGACGCTGCCGGTGCAGATCGAACAGCACACGCAATGGTGGGTGACGGTGGCAGCGAAGACCGAAGCCAAGCCCTGAAGAGATGTTTTTGCCTGGTATGACACCTTCGCGGGCAAGCCTCGCTCCTACAGGTACAGCGCAATCAGTTGTAGGAGCGAGGCTTGCCCGCGAAGAGGCCATCAGCCACACCACAATTGCTGAATCGAAATTATTTTCATCCAGCCCTATCACTTTTTGATTTTCATCCGGCACCTAAGCAATTGAGAAGTATTCACTTTCAGGAGCCGCTGTATGTCCCGTTCGCTAGACACCTTGTTGCGCCCCAGTTTGCTGGCGGTCGCCATTGCCCTTTGCACGCCATTGGCCAGCAGCCAACTGATCGCCGCTGAACAGGCGTCTAGCGTTCGCGCCTACAACCTGCCGGCCGCGCCATTGGCCAGCACGCTGAACCAGATCGCCAGCCAGGCCGGTCTCGCGCTGTCGCTGAATCCATCGCTGGCAGCGGGCAAGACGTCGGCACCGGTCAAAGGCCAGTTCGACGCAGCCAGCGCGCTGCGCGAAGCCTTGCGCGGCACCGGTCTGCAATTGGAAGAGAGCGGCAGCGGTAGCTACAGCCTGGTGGCGGTGCCCGAGGGCGCGATGGCTCTGCCGGCGACCAGCGTGATTGGCGTAGAAGACACGGAAAGCGCGTGGGGCCCGGTGCAAGGATACTTGGCCAAGCGTACCGCCGCCGGCACCAAAACCGACACCGCACTGGTCGAAGTACCGCGGTCGATTTCCGTAGTCACTCGCGAGCAAATGGACGACCGTAACGTACACACGCTCGATGACGCTGTGCGTTACTTGCCCGGCATCACCGCCAGCAGTTACGGCAGCGACACTCGTGCCGACTGGTTGCGTGTGCGCGGTTTCGAACCGACCCAGTTCCTCGACGGCCTGCCACTGCCTAAAGGCGTGTACGCGAACCCGAAACAGGAAACCTGGAACCTCGATCGCCTTGCCCTGCTGCGCGGACCGGCCTCGTCCGTGTACGGCCAGACCCCACCGGGTGGCCTGCTGGACATGGTCAGTCGTCGCCCAACCGCCGAATCCAGCAACGAAATCCAGCTGCAATACGGCAGCGACAATCACCGCCAGATCAACTTCGCCAGCACCGGCAAGATCGATGATGAAGGTCAGTTCCTGTACAGCCTCAGCGGCGTACTGCGTGACGGTGGCACCCCCATCGACCATATCGATGACAAGCGCTACAACATTGCGCCGAGCCTGACGTGGAACATTGACGAAGACACCACGTTCACCCTGCTCACCCAATTCACCCATGACGATACCGGGATCACCAGCCAGTTCTACCCGATCCAGGGCACCAAGATCGACATGCCTTTCGGCAAGATCTCGCACCACAAAAACCTGGGTGATCCGGATTACGAGTACTACGACCGCACCTACTATGCGCTGGGCTATTCCTTTGAACATCGCTTCAACGATGTCTGGCAGTTCCGTCAGAACCTGCGCTACACCAAGTCGGACCTGTCGTTCCAGGCAGTGACCGTCAACAGCTACATTCCGGCATTTGCCGCTTTCGGATTTGTCGTCGACGATCAAGGCAATACCGGTCGCGGCACCACCAACGTGGACGAAGACATCAGCCAGTTCGCCGTGGACAACAATTTCCAGGGCGACTTTTCCACGGGTGACATCCACCACACCCTGCTGCTCGGGCTGGACCATCAGCGCAACAACACCAACTACACCTCGATCTTCGGCAGTGCGCCGGGCATCAACGTGAATAATCCGATTTACGGTTTGCCGATTGTTCGTCCACCGCGCTCGTCTGCGTTTTATGACTACGATCAGAAAACCCAGCAAACCGGCCTGTACGTCCAGGACCAGATGGCCCTCGACCAATGGCGCCTGACCTTGGGCGGTCGTGAGGACTGGGTGCATACCGGTACCAAGTTCTTCAACAAAAACGATGCCACCAACACTGAACGCGACAAGAACTTCAGCGGCAACGCGGCGATCAGCTATGTGTTCGATAACGGCTTCGTGCCTTACTTGTCCTACGCCGAGTCGTTCCAGCCGACCAGCAACGCTACAGCCTCGCCGACCGACTCGTTCAAGCCGACCGAAGGCAAGCAATGGGAACTGGGCATCAAGTACCAGCCACCGGGCAGCAGCACGCTATTGACCGCTGCGGTGTATGACCTGACCCAGAAAAACGTCTCCGTCACCACCAACGTGGGCAACGTCCCTGTCACCAGCCAGACCGGCGAAGTGCGAGTCAAAGGCCTGGAGCTGGAAGCAGTCTCCGACGTGACCGAAAACCTCAAGGTCACCGCTGCCTACACCTTGGCCAAGTCCGAAGTGCAAGATGGCATCTACAAGGGCAATCGCCTGCAACTGATGCCTAACCAACAAGCGTCGGTGTGGGGTGACTACACCTGGCACAACGGCGTGCTGGACGGTTTCGGCATCGGTGCTGGTGCGCGCTACACCGGCAACACCTATGGCGACCAGGGCAACACCTGGCTGGGCAAGGCTGGCGCTTATACCCTGTTTGACGCTGCCGTCCATTACGACCTCGGCCGTCTGGACAACAGCCTGAAAGGCGCCTCGCTGGCCTTGAATGCGACCAACCTGTTCGACAAGGATTACATCTCCACCTGCGACGGTTTCTACTGCTACTACGGTGATGAGCGCAGCGTCGTCGCCAGTGCCACCTACAAGTGGTAACGGTTTGATCTGACACGCCCAATACCCAGGCCGTCCTTCGAGGACGGCTTTGGTATTTCTGAAGGTCATGAAATGAAAAGTAAAACAATTCGTCGCTGGTCCGCCGTCCACACCTGGACCAGCCTGATCTGCACGGTGTTCCTGCTGATGCTGGCACTGACCGGCCTGCCGTTGATCTTTCACCACGAGATCGACCACTTGCTGGGCGATGCTCCTGAAGTCAGACAAATGCCGGCGGACACCCCGCAGCTGGATCTGCAGCAGTTGGTGCAAGCCGCTGAAAAGCATCGTCCCGGTGAAGTGGTGCAATATTTCGGCTTCGAAGAAGACGAACCCAACGCCGTGCTTACCATCATGGCGCCCACTGCCGGGACCGAGCCGAACTCATCCCACACCTTCATGCTCGACGCCCGTACCGGCGAAGCGCTGGAGACGCCGTCGGCCAACGGCGGCTTCATGCTGGTCATGTTGCGCCTGCACGTGGATATGTTCGCCGGGCTGCCGGGCAAGTTGCTGCTGGCGTTCATGGGCATCCTGTTCGTAGCGGCGATCGTCTCCGGCACCGTGCTGTACCTGCCATTCATGCGCCGCTTGAAATTCGCCACCGTCCGCCAGGACAAATCCACTCGCTTGCGCTGGCTCGACCTGCACAACCTGATCGGCGTCGTGACCCTGACCTGGGCCTTGGTCGTCGGCGTGACCGGTGTCATCAGCGCCTGTGCCGACTTGCTGATCGCCGCCTGGCGCAACGACAGCTTGAGCGCGATGGTCGCGCCGTACCGCGATGCACCTGCGCTGACACATCTAGCGCCGGCCACCCGTCTGCTCGACATCGCCGAAGACGCCGCACCGGGCATGCAACCGGACTTTATCGCCTTCCCCGGCACGCGGTTTTCCAGCGAGCACCATTACGCGGTGTTCATGAAGGGCAGCACGCACCTGACGTCGCACCTGCTGACGCCAGTGCTGATCGACGCCAGCACCCTTCAAGTGACCGCCGTGGCCGAGCGTCCGTGGTACATGGACGCCATGGGCATGTCGCAACCGCTGCACTTTGGTGACTACGGTGGCATGCCGATGAAAATCCTCTGGGCGACCCTGGATGTGCTGACGATCATTGTGCTTGGCAGTGGGGTTTACCTGTGGGTGGTGCGGCGCAAGGCTGCAAAACCCGTCCTGGAAAAAGCGGAGAGCCTGGCATGAAGCCCCGGCAGTCGAACTTCTGGAAGGTCTTCGGCACCCCGACCGTTATCGCCCTGTTCAGTGCGGCGGGATTGTTTGCCGCGTTGCTTGGCGATGGAATGTGGGACGCCCTGAGCTGGTTGGGCCTGGGCATTCCGGCCTTCTTCGCCCTGCGCGGCCTCCTGCAACGCCGCTGACTGAACGCTGGCCCTTGTAGGAGCTGCCGAAGGCTGCGATCTCTTGATCTTGCTCTTAAAAACAACATCAAAAGATCGCAGCCTTCGGCAGCTCCTACATGACCCATTTCGAGTAGTCATACGATGACGGCCTCTTCCGCCCGTCGCTTCCTCCTGTAAATCCTCTGACATATTTGTTGACAATTTCGCCCTCTCACTTCTATAAAGACGCATGTTGTACGACAACCTACAACAACTGAAACACCAAAAAATCCAAAAATAAAAGAATGGTGAAGTGATGAAAGTCAAAGGCATCCGCTGGTGGATGGTCGGTCTGGTGACGGCCGGCCTGATGGTCAACTACCTGGCGCGCAATACCCTGTCAGTGGCTGCTCCGACACTGATGAGCGAAATGAACATCTCCACCGAGCAGTACTCGCACATCGTCGTCGCCTGGCAAGTCTGCTACGCGCTGATGCAACCGGTGGCGGGCTACATCATCGATGCCATCGGCACCAAAATGGGCTTCGCCATTTTTGCCTTCGCCTGGTCGATTGCTTGCGCACTGGCGGCTCTGGCGACCGGTTGGCAGGGGTTGGCATTCGTCCGCGGCCTGCTTGGCCTGACGGAAGCGGCGGGTCTGCCCGCGGCGGTCAAGACCTCCACTGAATGGTTCCCGGCCAAAGAGCGCTCGGTGGCCATTGGCTGGTTCAACATTGGTTCGTCGATTGGCGCCGTGCTGGCACCACCCTTGGTGGTCTGGGCGATTCTGCACAGCGGTTGGGAACTGGCGTTCCTGATCGTCGGCGGCCTGGGCGTGGCCTGGACTTTCCTGTGGATGATCTTCTACAAGCACCCACGCGATCAAAAGCGCCTGAGTGACGAAGAACGCGATTACATCCTCGGCGGTCAGGAAGATCACTTCAAAAACACCGCAACGAAAAAAGGCAGCTGGAAAAAGATCATCGGCAGCCGCAATTTCTACGCCATCGCCAGCGCCCGTATGCTCTCCGAGCCAGCCTGGCAGACCTTCAACGCGTGGATTCCGCTGTACCTGATGACTGAACGCCACATGAACATCAAAGAGATCGCGATGTTCGCCTGGCTGCCGTTCCTCGCCGCCGACCTTGGCTGCGTACTCGGCGGTTACCTGAGCCCGTTCTTCCACAAGCACTGCAACGTGTCGTTGTTCACCTCGCGCAAAATGGTCCTGCTGTTCGGTGCCTCGTGCATGATCGGCCCTGCCTGTATCGGCCTGGTTGCCAGCCCGTACACCGCCATTGCGCTGCTGTGCATCGGTGGCTTCGCTCACCAGACCTTGTCCGGCGCGCTGTATGCGATCACCTCGGACTCGTTCGGCAAAAACGAAGTGGCCACTGCCACCGGCATGGGCGGCATGTTCGGTTACCTCGGTGCGGCGGCCTTCACGCTGGTGTTTGGTGTGATGGTGACCAAGATCGGCTACAGCCCGCTGTTCGTGGTGCTGGCGATTTTCGACATCGTGGCTGCGTTCATCGTCTGGACTGTGGCTCGTGAACTCAAGCCGCAGGCTGCTTCAGGCCCAAATGCCGAATCGCAGACACTGCAACCGGCCAGCTAAAACGCAAAACCTGTAGGAGCGAGGCTTGCGTGCAAAAGCGGTGTGTCAGTCAAAACTCTGTTGCTGACGCACCGCATTCGCGGGCAAGCCTCGCTCCTACAGGGTTCGGTTTGAGCTACCGAACCAACACGCTATGCTGCCCGACACCGCCCCCGACCGAGTCGTCGCCATGTCCGCCCCGAGCATGACCCTGTACCACAACCCTCTTTCACCCTTCGTTCGCAAAGTGATGGTGCTGCTGCACGAAACCGGTCAACAGAACCGTGTGGCGTTGCAGACCAGCGTGCTGACCCCGGTCAACCCGGACCTGACTCTTATCGACGATAACCCTCTGAGCAAGATCCCGGCCCTGCGCCTGGCCGACGGCAACGTCATCCACGACAGCCGGGTGATCCTCGACTACCTCGATCATCAACACGTCGGCAACCCGCTGATTCCCCGCGAAGGCTCGGCCCGCTGGCGCCGCCTGACCCTGGCCTCGCTGGCCGACGGAATCATGGATGCGGCGGTGCTGGTGCGCTACGAAACCGCCCTGCGCTCCCCGGAAAAACACTGGGACGAATGGCTCGACGGCCAACGCGACAAAATCCGCCGCACCTTGTCGTTGCTGGAGAAGGACGCAATTGCCGAGCTGACCAGCCATTTCGATGTGGCAGCGATCAGCGTGGCGTGTGCGTTGGGTTATCTGGATTTGCGTCATCCGGATCTGGATTGGCGCGAGGTGAATCCGCAGTTGGCGGGGTGGTACTTCGAGGTGAGTCAGCGGGCTTCGATGATTGCGACGATGCCGAAGCTTTAAATCTTCGTTGACCGTACTGCCCTAATCGCGAGCAAGCTCGCTCCCACATTTGATCTGTGGTGCGCACAAACTTTGTGTTCACTGGAGATCCCTGTGCGAGCGAGCTTGCTCGCGAAGGCATCACACCGGCTCAGCCTGTATTAATCAGCAATCCGGCTTGTCCGCCGTAAATCGCCGCGCCGGGTTCACCGCCGCGCCGAACTCGCGCAGGGCTTTTGCGCCAATCAATAGCGGGTAATTGAAGCTGCTGCGGTCGGTCAGGTTGACCTCAACCGTGCGTTTCACGTTACCCAGGCACAACTCCAGATCGACCACTGGACGCTTGGTGGGTTCGATCACGTCCTTGTCCTCTTCGTCTTCCTCGGAGCGGGTCTTGATCTTGCTGATCCGCGCGACTTTGTGCTCGTAGACCTTGTTGCTCGCGTCCTTGGTCGCGAGGCGAAAACGTACCCAGTTCTCGCCGTCGCGGGTAAAGGTTTCGATATCCTTGGCCGACAGCGACGCAGTCAGCGCACCGGTGTCCATCTTGGCCTTGAGTACTTCACCGCCGATTTCCGGCAGCGCGATGTATTCGTAACGACCGTACAGGGTCGGCTCGGCGGCCAGCACCGGCAGGGCTACGAGGGAAAGCAGTGCAAGGAGGGATTTCACGTAATGGGCTTCCTTGGGAAATGGGGCACAGAGGCCGAATTCTAGACCGTAAAAAACACAGATAGTTGGTCTGGCACAGACCTTTGTGGCGAGGGAGCTTGCTCCCGTTTGGCTGCGAAGCGGCCATCAATCCGACGCTCCCGGTTCCCCTGAAACAACGTAGCGTATGACTTTAGAGCTGTTCCGCAGCCAAGCGGGAGCAAGCTCCCTCGCCACAGGGGATCTTCATGAGTCCGAGGTTAACGGGCCAAAGGTGAAACATTCGTCACCGTTGATTTGGCCTGCCGCCGGAAGCTGCTTATCATGGCGCGCCCAAACGCTTTCAAGAGTTACTTATGCGCCGCCTGCTCACCGGCTGTTTCGTCACCCTGCTGCTGTTGCTCAACACCCTGGTCCTGTTCGGGCCGCTGATGGTGTTAGCCCTGTTCAAACTGGTCCTGCCCGGACGCTTTCGCGATTACGCCTCCTGGGCGGTGATGTGGATCGCCGAGACCTGGGCTGAAATCGACAAGCTGATTTTCCGTCTGTGCATCCCCACTCAATGGGACATTCGCGGCGGTGACGACCTGCGCGGTGACACCTCGTATCTGGTGATCAGCAATCATCAATCCTGGGTCGATATTCCGGCATTGATCCAGACGTTGAATCGGCGCACGCCGTTCTTCAAGTTTTTCCTCAAGAAAGAGCTGATCTGGGTGCCGTTCCTCGGGCTGGCGTGGTGGGCGCTGGATTACCCATTCATGAAGCGCTACACCAAGGCGTTTCTGGCGAAGAATCCAACGCTTGCCGGCAAGGATCTGGAGATCACCAAACAAGCCTGCGAGCTGTTCAAGCGCCAGCCGGTGACGGTGGTCAATTACCTGGAAGGCACCCGATTTACCGCGGCCAAAAGTGCTCAGCAAGCGTCACCGTTCAGCCACCTGCTCAGGCCTAAAGCCGGCGGCGTGGCCTTCGTGCTGGCGGCGATGGGTGAACAGCTGGACGCGATTCTCGACGTGACCGTGGTCTATCCACAGCAAACGATTCCTGGGTTTTGGGATTTGATCAGCGGCAACGTGCCGAGGGTCATCATCGACATCAAGACCCGCGAACTCGATCCGGTGCTGTGGCAGGGCGATTACGAAAACGATCCGTTGTTTCGCAAAGACATCCAGAACTGGGTCAACCAGCTCTGGATCGAGAAGGACCAGCGCATCGACGCCTTGCGCGCCGAAAGCCACTGATCAGCTACCGGTGCCCCAGATTCCACCGAGGCTTTGCAACAGCGAACCACCGACACCCTGCTGACCGAGGTATTGCAGGATCACCGGAGCAAACTGGCCTATCATGCCGCTGTCCATGCCCAGCGCGCTGAAGGCGTTGTTCAGGTCGTTGGTGTCCTTGACGTTGCCCAGGGCGTTATCCAGCCCTGCCGCTTTTCCCGACGAGCCGAGCAAACCGGCGAGCGCGCCCAGTTCGCCGCCGCCCGACAGCTTGTCGATCCCCGGCACGCTTTTGGCCAGTTCCGAATAGTCGGTCGAACTCAACTGATTCTTCGCCAGGCCCAGCATCGCACCGGTGCCACCGACGGCTTGCTGTGGCGTCACGTTCAATTGGCTGAGCGCGCCCAGCAGGTCGGCTGTCTGCGGGGTCGGTGCCGCATTGGTGGCCGCGTTGCCGCCCTTCATTCCCGAAATGGCGTTGGCCGCATCGCCCAGGCTGAACTGTGCGAAGACCGGGCTGGCCGCCAGACTCATCAGCGAAGCCAGTACAAAACCGCGTGAAATCTTCATCCAGACATCCTCAATAAAAACCGCCCGGTAATGGACGGCGAAAAACTGTGTGTTGGACTGACACCTTCACAGATTGTTCCCACCCCCGCGAACTGGCGATACCCCCTGTAGGAGCTGCCGAAGGCTGCGATCTTTTGATTTTCATAATCAAGGTCAAAAGATCGCAGCCTTCGGCAGCTCCTGCATAAATTGTGTTCGCGTGCATCCAGTCTGATCCCACCCACGTATATCAACCACGGACAGACATTCCTGGCCGATTCTCCCCACAAGGATCATCACCATGAAACGCACCTCGATCAAAACCCCGCTGATTGCCAGCCTTCTGACTCTGGCCCTTGGCGGATTCACCCTGAACACTGTGCAAGCAGCGGACATGAGCCACGACACCGTCACGGTCGGCGGCCAAAGCATGCTGCCGAGCAAGGACATCGTCGACAACGCCGTAAACTCCGCCGACCACACCACCCTGGTCGCCGCCGTCAAAGCCGCGGGCCTGGTCGACACCCTCAAAGGCAAAGGCCCGTTCACCGTGTTTGCCCCGGTCAACTCGGCCTTCACCGCCCTGCCCGCCGGCACCGTCGATACCCTGCTCAAACCGGCCAACAAGGCCACGCTGACCCACATCCTCACCTACCACGTGGTTGCCGGGAAACTCGACATGATGACCCTGGCCGAGAAGATCAAGGCCGGTGGTGGCAAAGCCGAACTGACCACCGTCGCCGGCGGCAAGCTCTGGGTGATGATGAACGGCCCGCACAACATCACCATCAAGGATGAAAAAGGTGACGTCGCCGACATCACCACCTACGACGTGTACCAGTCCAACGGTGTGATTCAGGTCATCGACAAAGTACTGATGCCGAAAAGCTGAACCGAACCGCCGGTCCTGCGCATCGGGGCCGGCGGATTTTCCGAGGTGTCCACCCGTGAATGGAACAAGTGCGCACCGTGAACTAACCTCTGCCTGCAACCGGCATCGCACGCAGTCCACCCTTGCCCCCTCGATTGCCTGGAGAACCGCTATTCCCATCGCCGACGCCGACCAGCTCAGACAGCTTCTGGCCCAATGTTCACTGGGCGACCGCCGCGCATTCGAGACGCTTTACCGCAGTGTCGGCCCACGCTTGCATGGCGTGGCGCTGCGTTTCATGGGGCGCCCGGACCTGGCGGAAGAAGTGCTGCAAGAAAGCTTCGTACGAATCTGGAATAACGCCTCGCGCTACGAATCACATCTGTCGGCGCCGTTGACCTGGATGATCAACATCACGCGCAATCAAGCCATCGATCAGTTGCGCAAGCATCGCGACCGACCGTTGAGCGATCTCGAAGAACAGGCCCTGATGGATGAAAGCCCATCGGCCCACGAACAATTGAACAGCGCCCGCGAGGCCAGCGCCTTGAACCGCTGCCTGGACAGCCTCGAAGGCATGCAACGCCAATCGATCACTATCGCCTACTTTCAGGGACTCTCCGGTTCGGAGCTCGCCGAACACCTCGCGGTGCCGCTGGGTTCGGTGAAGTCCTGGATCCGGCGCGGCATGGAACGCCTGCGCAGGTGCCTTGAATCATGAACTATCAAACCGCAACCCTGCGCCGCGCCCTCGCCGCCGACTACGCCACCGGCCTGATGCCTGCTGCCGCACGTCGGCGCTTTGAACAGCTGTTGCTGGAAGACGCCGCGCTGCGAACGGAACTGGCGCAATGGCAAGAAAGCCTCGCGAGCCTGACCGAAGCACTGCCAGAGCAGCCAGTACCGGAGCGCGTCTGGCAAGGCATTACCGCGCGCATAGAACCGCAAGTACTGCATGTGCCGGAGAAACGTCCGTTCTGGAATTGGCTGCGGATTACGGCGGCGATCTGCTCGCTGGTGATTGCCGTGACCTTGGGCGTGCTCTACAACCGCGACACGGCGCGCTATAGCGCCACCTTGGTGACGGCCGACGCGCAGCCAGCGCTGAAGGTCGAAGCGCATAAGGATTATCTGAAAGTCGAACCGCTGACCCTCGCCGCCGTCGAACCTGGCCGCAGCCTGGAACTGTGGGCGATCCCGGCGGATGGCAAACCGATTTCCCTCGGGGTGATTCCGGCGGACGGCAAAGGCAAGGTTGAGCTGAGCGAGGCGCAGAAAGCGTTGATCGGCAAGCCGATTGCGCTGGCAGTGAGTCTTGAACCGCAGGGTGGTTCGCCGACCGGGCAACCGACGGGGCCGGTGTTGTATCAAGGGGCGTTGGCGGCGCGTTGAAAGCATAAGATCAAAAGATCGCAGCCTTCGGCAGCTCCTACAGGTGACGCGATCTTTTGATCCAAAAAAAAACGGCGACCCGAAGGTCGCCGTTTTACGTTGCGTAAAGGCTTACGCCGCGCTGAACAGTTTGTGCGGATCGATCACAAACTTCTTCGGCACGCCGGCATCGAACTCGCCGTAACCACGTGGCGCGTCGTCCAGGCTGATCACCTCGACCCCAACGATGTCGGCAATGTGGATACGGTCCCACATGATTGCCTGCATCAACTGGCGGTTGTACTTCATCACCGGGGTCTGGCCAGTGTGGAAGCTGTGGGATTTGGCCCAGCCCAAACCGAAGCGAATGCTCAGGCTGCCCATTTTTGCGGCGGCATCGACGGCACCTGGATCTTCGGTGACGTAGAGGCCAGGGATACCGATCTTGCCTGCCACGCGTACCACGCCCATCAGCGAGTTGAGTACGGTGGCTGGCGCTTCGTGTTTTACACCGGCATGGCCGTGACCGCGCGCTTCGAAGCCTACGGCGTCAACGGCGCAGTCCACTTCTGGCTCGCCGAGCAGTGCAGCGATTTGCTCGTGCAGTGGAGTGTCGAGCGACAGGTCAGCGATTTCGAAACCCTGGGCCTTGGCGTGCGCCAGACGGATCGGGTTGACGTCACCGACGATGACTACAGCAGCGCCCAACAGGCGAGCCGAAGCAGCCGCGGCCAGACCAACCGGGCCGGCACCTGCGATGTAAACGGTGCTGCCTGGGCCAACGCCGGCAGTCACTGCACCGTGGTAACCGGTGGGCAGGATGTCGGAGAGGCAGGTCAGGTCACGGATTTTTTCCATGGCCCGGTCGCGGTCCGGCAGTTTCAGCAGGTTGAAGTCGGCGTACGGCACCATGGCGTATTCAGCCTGGCCACCGGTCCAGTCGCCCATGTCGACATAACCATAGGCACCACCTGGGCGGGCCGGGTTAACGGACAGGCACACGCCGGTGTGTTGCTCTTTGCAGGAACGGCAGCGCCCGCAAGCCACGTTGAACGGCACAGAGACCAGGTCGCCGATTTTCAGGTTCTCGACGTCGCTGCCCTTCTCGATCACTTCGCCAGTGATCTCATGACCCAGCACCAGGCCGGTTTGAGCGGTGGTACGACCGCGCACCATGTGCTGGTCGGAACCACAGATATTGGTGGAAACGACGCGCAGGATCACACCGTGCTCGATCTTCCTGCCGCGCGGGTCCTGCATTTTCGGATAGTCGATTTTCTGTACTTCGACCTTGCCACCGCCGAGATACACCACACCACGATTGCCAGACATGCTTTCACCTCGCTGTTGTTTTTATGTAGCGGTCGCGTCGCCAACGTTGGGCGCCGCGTTGATTGCTCGGTAAATCAAAAAATCGCAGCCTTCGGCAGCTCCTACATTGATCGCATACCCCTGTAGGAGCTGCCGAAGGCTGCGATCCTGGTGGACTCAAGAAGGCTACAAAACCACCGTTCTGTTGGCGTTCAAAAACACTCTTCTCTCAATGTGATAACCCACCGCCCGCGCCAACGTCAGCCCTTCAATATCCCGCCCCTTGGCAATCAGGTCTTCCGGGTAATGACTGTGATCCACCACTTCAACGCCCTGGGCGATGATCGGCCCTTCGTCCAAATCGTTGTTGATGTAGTGGGCGGTGGCACCGACCAGTTTCACGCCCTTGTTGTAGGCCTGGTGATAAGGCTTGGCACCTTTGAAACCCGGCAGCAGGGAGTGATGGATGTTGATCGCCTTGCCGTCGAGTTTGCGGCACAGCTCCGGCGACAGCACTTGCATGTAACGGGCAAGGATCACCAGTTCGGCACCGGACTCTTCGATCACCTGCAAGACCTGACGTTCCTGGGATGGCTTGTCATTGGGGTCCAGCGGGAAGTGGTAGTACGGAATCTGGTGCCAATCGGCGAGGGGCTTAAGGTCCGGGTGGTTGGAGACCACGGCGGCGACATCCATCGACAACTGACCGATGCGCTGGCGGTAGAGCAAGTCGTTGAGGCAGTGATCGGCCTTGGAAACCATGATCACCACCTTTGGCCGGTAGTTCGGTGCCGTCAGCTCGAAGATCATGCCGAAAGCTGCACCGCGCTCGGCGAGGCCCGCGCGGAACGACTGCTCGTCGAAACCATCAGGCTGGCGGAACTCCACCCGAATGAAGAAGCGACCCGAGAGCCGATCATCGAAGGAGTGGTGTTCGGTGACGTAGCAGCCCTGCTCAAACAGAAACCGCGTCACCGCGTCCACGGTGCCGAGGACGCTAGGGCAGTCGGCGGTCAGAATCCATGTGTCTGGGGCGCGGCTCATAGTGCGGTAACTCCTGAGACATCGGTAAACGAAGCTGCCCTCCTGTAGGAGCGAGCCTGCTCGCGATGGAGGTCAACGATGACGCGTAATTCCTGATTTAACGCGTCGCTCTCAAGTCCATCGCGAGCAGGCTCGCTCCTACAGAGTAAGGTTGTGATCAGGCCTGGACGCTGAGGCCGTATTCCGCCGCAGCATCCTGCAACCACAACCACCAGTAATCCGAGAAGCTGCGACGGATCAGCAGTTCCCAGGTGTCTTCAGCGGTATGGCGGATCACCAGTTGCGACTTGGCGAACACCGTGCCGACTGCCTTGCCCACCGGGAAGCTGTTGGGGTGTACGTCGTAGCTGGTGGACTTCATCAATACCTGGCGCACGTTCGGGCCGCTCAGTTCGAGGATCTGCTGGCCGCCGCTGACGTTGACGATCTGGATGTGCAGGTCGCCCAGCGCTTCACGCAGTTTTTGCTCGGCGGCGAACTCTTCACCGGTCGGGACGATCAGCAACCATTCATCCGGCCCCATCCATTGCAGGCTGGTTTCGCCTTTGACGATGACGCTCAGCGCGCCCGGCAGTTCGATGCCGAGTGCCTTGTGCACGCCAGCGGCGAACGCGGCATCGTGGCCATCGCCACGGAGGGTCAGGTGGCCGAGGAGTTTTTTCTCACGCACGGTCACACCGGCGTTTTTGCGACCCTTACCCACCAGGCTGGCGAGGTCGGCGTGATGCAGCGACGACTCGGCCTTTGCCCCGGCGGTTGGGCGTTGTTGGTAAACATTGGCTGCGGTCATAAAGCACCTTTCCTGAATTCGTACGACACACCGTAGGAGCGAGGCTTGCCCGCGAAGGCAGCGACGCGGTTTATCTGAGGCCCCGCGTTATCGTTCTTCGCGGGCAAGCCTCGCTCCTACGGGAGCTGTGGTGTTAGATGTTCTGGCGATCACCCTTTGGATCGAAGAACACCGAAGAAACGATTTCCGCTTCGATCACGCTGCCATCGGCCAGCGGTGCGAACACGCGCTCACCCATACGCTGCAACCCGCCCTTGACCACGCCCATGGCAAACGAATAGCCGAGGGAGTTGTGCGCGTAGCTGGAGGTCACGTGGCCGACCATGGTCATCGGGATCGCTTGCTTGGTGTTGAACACCAGTTGCGCACCTTCCGGCAGCCATTGGGTCGGATCGATCGGCTTCAGGCCAACCAGTTGCTTACGTTGATCACGCACGCAGTCTTCACGGTTCATGCCGCGCTGGCCGATCCACGAAAACGGTTTGGTGCGACCGACACACCAGCCCATGTTCAGGTCGTCCGGAGTCATCGAGCCGTCAGTGTCCTGGCCGACGATGATGAAGCCCTTCTCGGCCCGCAGTACGTGCATGGTTTCGGTGCCGTACGGGGTCAGGTTGTACTTCTTGCCCGCGTCGACGATTTTTTCCAGCACGCCCATGGCGTAGTCGGCTTGCACGTTGACTTCGTACGACAGTTCACCGGTAAACGAGATCCGGAACACCCGCGCCGGCACACCGCCCACCAGACCTTCTTTCCAGGTCATGAATGGGAACGCTTCATTGCTCAGGTCAATGTCGGTGACCTCGCTGAGCAGCTTGCGGCTGTTCGGTCCGGACAGGGTCATGGTCGCCCAGTGATCCGTCACGGAAGTGAAGTACACCTTCAGGTCTGGCCATTCGGTCTGTTGGTAGATTTCCAGCCATTGCAGCACACGTGCAGCGCCGCCGGTGGTGGTGGTCATCACGAAATGGTTGTCGGCCAGGCAGGCAGTTACGCCGTCGTCGAACACCATGCCGTCTTCTTTACACATCAGGCCGTAACGCGCCTTGCCCACATCGAGTTTGGTCCAGGCGTTGGTGTAGATGCGGTTGAGGAACTCACGCGCGTCCGGGCCCTGGATGTCGATTTTGCCCAGGGTCGAAGCGTCCAGCAGGCCGACGCTGTCGCGCACGGCTTTGCATTCGCGCTTGACTGCGGCATGCAGGTCTTCGCCGCCTTTCGGGAAGTACCAAGGACGTTTCCACTGACCGACGTCTTCAAACTCGGCACCGTTTTTTACGTGCCAGTGATGCAGTGCGGTGAAACGTACAGGCTCGAAGATGTGCCCACAGTGACGACCGGCCACAGCGCCGAACGTCACCGGCGTGTAGTTCGGGCGGAACATGGTGGTGCCCATCTGCGGGATGGTCACGTTCAGCGAACGGGCGGCGATGGCCAGACCGTTGACGTTACCGAGCTTGCCCTGATCGGTGCCAAAGCCCAGTGCGGTATAGCGCTTGACGTGCTCGACCGACTCGAAGCCTTCGCGGGTTGCCAGTTCGATGGCCGCTGCGGTGACGTCGTTTTGCAGGTCGACGAATTGCTTCGGTGCCCGTGCAGTGTTCTTTTCATGCGGCACCTGGAACAGCGCCAGCGTCGGCTCTTCCAGACGCGCCAGCGCTTTCGGCAACGTACCTTCGACGACACTGAAACCGGCTTCGCTGGCAGCGCGAGCGCCGCCTTCAAAGCCATCGGCCAGGGAATCGCCGAGGCCGTAGACGCCGTTGATACCACCGACGCATACGCGTTTCTGCGGTGCTTCGCCCGGTACGAAACCGAGGATGTCTTCACGCCAGGTGGGCTTGCCGCCGAGGTGCGAGGCCAAGTGAACCACCGGGCTGTAACCGCCGGAGCTGGCGACGATGTCGCAGTCGAGCCATTCGCCAGGGCTGGTGACTTTGTGTCCTTTGACATCAATTGCGGCAACGCGGGCAGCCGTTACATGCTTGCTGCCACGGGCCTCGATCACGGCACTGCCGGTGAGGATGCGGATGCCTTTGGCGCGGGCTTCTTCCACCAGCGCACCACGCGGGTTGCTGCGGGCGTCAGCGATGGCCACCACTTGCAGGCTGGCGTCGAGCCAATCCAGGGCAACGCGGTAGGCGTGGTCGTTGTTGGTCGACAGCACAAGCTTTTTGCCCGGTGCCACGCCATAACGGCGCACGTAAGTCGAAACAGCGCCAGCGAGCATGTTGCCCGGCACGTCGTTGTTGCCGTAAACCAGTGGACGCTCGTGAGCGCCCGTCGCCAGCACTACACGCTTGGCGCGAACCCGGTGGATACGCTGACGGACCTGGCCAATCGGGGCGCGGTCACCGAGGTGATCGGTCAGGCGCTCGTGAATGGTCAGGAAGTTATGGTCGTGGTAGCCGTTGACGGTGGCGCGCGGCAACAGCAGCACGTCAGGAGTGTCTTTGAGCTCGGCAATCACGCTGGCGACCCATTCGGCGGCAGGCTTGCCGTCGAGGCTTTCGCGGGAGTCGAGCAGGCTGCCGCCGAACTCTTCCTGCTCATCGGCCAGGATGACGCGAGCACCGCTGCGCGCAGCCGCCAGTGCAGCGGCCAGGCCTGCCGGGCCACCGCCGACGATCAGCACGTCGCAGTGTTGGTTCATGTAGTCGTAGGTGTCCGGATCGTTCTCGGTCGGCGAGCGGCCAAGACCGGCAGCCTTACGAATGTACTTCTCGTAAGTCATCCAGAACGATTGCGGGTACATGAAGGTTTTGTAGTAGAAGCCCGGCGGCATCAGCTTGCCGCCGACCTTGCCGAGAATCCCCATCATGTCGTTGTTCACGCTCGGCCAGCCGTTGGTGCTGGTGGCGACCAAACCTTGATACAGCGCTTGTTGCGTGGCGCGTACGTTCGGGATTTGCGTGGCTTCGGTGGCGCCGATTTGCAGCACCGCGTTCGGCTCTTCGGCACCGGCGGCGAAGATGCCACGCGGACGAGAATATTTGAAGCTGCGACCGATGATGTCGACACCGTTGGCCAGCAGTGCAGCGGCCAGGGAATCGCCTTCAAAGCCTTTGTAGCTCTGGCCGTTGAAGGTGAAGCTCAAGACTTTGTTGCGGTCGATCCGTCCGCCGTTGGACAGGCGATTGATCTGGCTCATACCTTCTCTCCCAGAGCCGTGCTCGCCGCTTTCGGGCTATCGGTCTTGTCGGTGAATTGTGGCTTGGTGCCGATCTTGTAGGTTTCGAGAATCTCGTAGGTCACGGTGTCGCGGGTGGCGTTGAAGTACTGACGGCAACCGGCGGCGTGGATCCACAGTTCATGGTGCAGACCGCGAGGGTTGTCGCGGAAGAACATGTAGTCGCCCCACTCCTCGTCGGTGCAACTGGTCGGGTCCAGTGGACGCGGAATGTGCGCCTGGCCGGATGCGTGGAATTCCTCTTCGGAGCGCAGTTCGCCGCAGTGAGGACAGAAGATATGCAACATGGGGATTTCTCCTGTTAGTGGGCAACCGCAGCAGCGCCATGTTCATCGATCAACGCACCGTTGTGAAAACGGTCGATGGAGAAAGGTGCGGCCAACGGATGCATTTCACCCTTGGCCAGACTCGCGGCAAACACATTGCCCGAGCCAGGTGTTGCCTTGAAGCCACCGGTGCCCCAACCGCAGTTGAAGAACATGTTCGGTACCGGGGTTTTCGAAATGATTGGGCAGGCATCCGGCGTGGTATCGACGATGCCGCCCCACTGACGGTTCATGCGTACCCGCGACAGCACAGGGAACATCTCGACGATCGCCTGAATGGTGTGTTCGATCACCGGGTATGAACCACGCTGGCCGTAGCCGTTGTAGCCATCGATACCGGCACCGATCACCAGGTCGCCTTTGTCGGACTGGCTGATGTAACCGTGTACGGCGTTAGACATGATCACGCTGTCGATAATCGGCTTGATCGGCTCGGACACCAGCGCTTGCAGCGGGTGGGATTCGATCGGCAGACGGAAACCGGCCAGTTTGGCCATGTGCCCGGAGTTACCGGCAGTGACCACGCCGACGCGCTTGGCACCGATGAAGCCCTTGTTGGTTTCAACGCCGATGCACACGCCGTTTTCCTTGCGGAAACCGATCACTTCGGTCTGCTGGATCAAGTCCACGCCCAAGGCGTCTGCCGCACGGGCAAAGCCCCAGGCCACGGCATCGTGACGGGCCACGCCGCCGCGACGCTGGACGGTTGCGCCCATCACTGGGTAGCGGGTGTTCTTCGAGCAGTCGAGGTACGGAATCTCATCGGCCACTTGCTTGGCATCAAGCAGTTCGCCGTCCACGCCGTTGAGGCGGTTGGCGCTGACACGACGCTCGGAATCACGAATGTCCTGCAGCGTGTGGCACAGGTTGTAAACGCCGCGCTGCGAGAACATCACGTTGTAGTTCAGGTCCTGGGACAGGCCTTCCCACAGTTTCATCGCGTGTTCGTACAGGTGCGCCGACTCGTCCCACAGGTAGTTGGAGCGAACGATGGTGGTGTTGCGCGCGGTGTTACCGCCGCCCAGCCAGCCTTTTTCGACCACGGCCACGTTGGTGATGCCGTGCTCCTTGGCCAGGTAGTAGGCGGTCGCCAGACCATGCCCGCCACCGCCGACGATGACCACGTCATAGACCTTTTTAGGGGTCGGCGTGCGCCACATTTTCTGCCAGTTTTCGTGGTGGCTGAGAGAGTGTTTGAAGAGGCCGAAGCCCGAGTAGCGTTGCATAGTCATTTACTCCAAAACCGCACTCAGCGATAAACCGGGAAGTCCGCGCACAAAGCTGATACTTGCTGGGCAACGTTGGCCTCGACATCGGCATCACCGAGGTTGTCGAGGATGTCGCAGATCCAGCCGGCCAGCGTGACGCATTGAGCAACCTTGAAGCCGCGAGTGGTCACCGCCGGGGTGCCGATACGCAGGCCGGAGGTCACGAACGGCGACTGTGGATCGTTCGGGACAGCGTTTTTGTTGACGGTGATGTGGGCACGACCGAGAGCTGCGTCCGCCTCTTTGCCGGTGAGGCCCTGACGGATCAGGCTGACCAGGAACAGATGGTTGTCGGTGCCACCGGACACTACATCGTAGCCGCGTTTGATAAATACGCCGGCCATGGCCTGGGCGTTGTCGATCACTTGTTGCTGATAAGCCTTGAAGCCTGGTTCCAGCGCTTCCTTGAAGCACACCGCTTTGCCCGCGATGACGTGCATCAGTGGGCCACCCTGTGCACCGGGGAACACTGCAGCGTTGAGTTTTTTCTCGATCTCTTCGTTGGACTTGGCCAGGATCAGGCCGCCACGTGGACCGCGCAGGGTCTTGTGGGTGGTGGTGGTGACCACGTCGGCGTACGGCAGCGGATTCGGGTACAGACCGGCGGCAACCAGACCGGCAACGTGAGCCATGTCGACGAACAGCAGCGCACCGACCTTGTCGGCGATCTGGCGGAAACGTGGGAAGTCGAGGGTCTTGGAGTAGGCCGAGAAACCGGCAACGATCATTTTCGGTTTGCATTCGACGGCCAGGCGCTCGACTTCGTCGTAGTCGATCAGCCCGGTGTCGGTATTGATCCCGTACTGCACGGCGTTGTACAGCTTGCCCGAGGACGACACTTTGGCGCCGTGGGTCAGGTGACCGCCGTGGGCCAGGCTCATGCCGAGGATGGTGTCGCCCGCATTGATAAGCGCCAGGTAAACCGCGCTGTTGGCAGAAGAACCGGAGTGCGGCTGGACGTTGGCGTAATCGGCGCCGAACAATTGCTTGGCGCGTTCGATGGCCAGGGCTTCAACCTTGTCCACGTGCTCGCAGCCACCGTAGTAGCGCTTGCCCGGATAGCCTTCGGCATATTTGTTGGTCAGGCCACTGCCTTGCGCTTCCATTACACGCTTGCTGGTGTAGTTCTCCGACGCGATCAGCTCGATGTGATCTTCCTGACGTTGCTCCTCGGCATTCATCGCCGCCAGCAGTGCATCGTCGTAACCCTGGATCTTGTCTTGCTTGCTGAACATCGCGTCTCTCCCAGCGGCGGCGGTGCGCCATTCGTCTCGGTAAGGCACTGGCGTTTCGGCAGTGCCCTTTGATAGCGATGGTATGACCGGCGCAGAGAGGTCAAATGCCTATGGACGCCACGCAAAGGTGCGTTTACGACATGCGCTGCTGCGCGGGGTTACGCGCGCCTCTATAGGAGCTGCCGCAGGCTGCGATCTTTTGGTTTTTAAAAGGGCAAGATCAAAAAATCGCAGCCTGCGGCAGCTCCTGCAGGGGTCAGGCGATGGCTTGGCGCAAGGCCAGTAGCATGAGGAAATGCATGGGATAGAGGGCATACGCCCAGCGGCGCATCGGTGGTGGTTTTACGCCTCGGGCATGTCGTAAAAGGAACAGTCCCAACCATGGCGCAATCAGACAAGTGGCGACGGCGGGAATGGCGGCGGGATTGCCCAGGCGTGCGGCGTAATACAGCACTTGCCATTGATTGGAAGCCAGACAGATCAGCCCCGGCAGCAGCGCGAAATACCAGGGTCGCCGGTACACCAGCAGCATCACCAGCGGCAACAAAACGCCAAAGAAACCGAACATCAATCGCCCGGAGAAAACCGCCGCCAGCACCACGGCACAAGCCGCCAGCAATCGCGCTTGCAGTGTTCGGTCCCGCCAGCCACGTGCCACCAGCAAACCCAGGGCCAGGGTCGGCAACACATTCAACGTGTCGGGATCGGGAATGTACATCCGGTAAGGAATTTCACTCACCGCGCTGAACAGTAACAACCAGCCCAGATAACGCCATTGCCCACTGGTCGGCGCTACCGGCGTGCGCGCCAGATTGGCCGCCATTGCCAGGCAAAACCACGGGAACGCCAGGCGCCCCGGCACATACAGCAGATCGACGGAATAACCGACATATCGCAGGTGATCGAGCACCATGCTCAGCAATGCCAGCCACTTGAGCAGGTCCAGTGCGCCGTCGCGCTGCTTTACGTGCTGATTTACGTCCACGGTCACGTGCATAATTGCCCGGCGTCCTTGTATTTTTCTGACAGTGACATCCCGTGTGCTCCCCGGACGATCTTCGGTACAGTGCGCACCATCATTGACCACGAGACACTTCACCATAGGCGTCTCGACCACGGAAGCAGGCCATGACCGATAAGAGCCAACAATTCGCCAGCGACAACTACTCCGGCATTTGCCCTGAAGCCTGGGCTGCCATGGAGCAGGCCAACCATGGCCACCAACGCGCTTACGGCGACGACGAATGGACCGCCCGCGCGTCCGACGATTTCCGCAAACTGTTCGAAACCGACTGCGAAGTGTTCTTCGCCTTCAACGGCACGGCCGCCAACTCGCTGGCGCTGTCGTCGCTGTGCCAGAGTTACCACAGCGTGATCTGCTCGGAAACCGCCCACGTCGAAACCGACGAATGCGGCGCGCCGGAATTTTTCTCCAACGGCTCCAAGCTGCTGATCGCCCGTACCGAAAACGGCAAGCTGACCCCGGAATCGATCCGTGAAGTCGCGCTCAAGCGCCAGGACATCCACTACCCGAAACCCCGCGTCGTCACCCTGACCCAAGCCACCGAAGTCGGCAGCGTCTACACCCCGGACGAAATCCGTGCGATCAGCGCCACCTGTAAAGAGCTGGGTCTGAACTTGCACATGGACGGCGCGCGGTTCTCCAATGCCTGTGCATTTCTCGGCTGCACACCGGCCGACCTTACCTGGAAGGCCGGCGTCGACGTGCTGTGCTTCGGCGGCACGAAAAACGGCATGGCCGTGGGTGAGGCGATTCTGTTCTTCAACCACAAACTGGCCGAAGACTTCGACTACCGCTGCAAACAAGCCGGGCAACTGGCCTCGAAAATGCGCTTTTTGTCGGCACCGTGGGTCGGGATTCTGGAAAACGACGCCTGGCTCAAGTACGCCCGCCACGCCAACCGTTGCGCACAATTGCTCGCCGAACTGGTCAGCGACATTCCGGGCGTGGAGTTGATGTTCCCGGTGCAGGCCAATGGCGTGTTCCTGCAACTGTCGGAACCGGCCATCGCCGCCCTGACGGCCAAGGGCTGGCGCTTCTACACCTTCATCGGCAACGGCGGCGCACGTTTCATGTGCTCGTGGGATACCGAGGAAGAACGCGTGCGGGAGTTGGCCAAAGATATCCGTGAAGTAATGTCCGCCTGACCCTGGACCTGTAGGAGCTGACGAGTGAAACGAGGCTGCGATCTTTTGATCTTAAAAAATCAAGATCAAAAGATCGCAGCCTCGTTTCACTCGTCAGCTCCTACAGTGCTCGCGTACACCCGGAAACACATCGTCTACATTCACAGGCGAGTTGTTTCGATAGGCTCGGATAACAACAATCAGGAGCGTACGCATGTCCTTGCAAGGCAAAACCCTGTTCATCACCGGCGCCAGCCGTGGCATCGGCCGCGAGATTGCACTGCGCGCCGCGCGCGACGGGGCCAATATCGTGATTGCGGCCAAAAGTGCCGAGCCGCACCCCAAGTTGCCCGGCACCATCTACAGCGTGGCCGAGGAAGTCGAAGCCGCAGGTGGCAAGGCGCTGGCATTGCAGGTGGACGTGCGCGATGAAGTCGCCGTGCATCAGGCGCTAGCCCAGGCCAACGAACTTTTCGGTGCCATTGATGCATTGGTCAACAACGCCGGGGCGATCAAGCTGACCGGGGTTCAACACCTCGAACTCAAGCGCTTCGACCTGATGCACCAGATCAACACCCGCGCCGTGCTGCTGTGCAGTCAGGCCGCCCTGCCATATCTGAAGAAGTCCGGCGGGCACATCCTCAACCTCTCGCCACCGCTGAACCTGGCCACCAAATGGTTCGCTCAATACAGCCCGTACACCGTGACCAAATACGGTATGAGCATGCTGACGCTGGGCATGAGCGAGGAATTCAAGAATTACGGCATCAGCGTCAACTCGCTGTGGCCGCAGACCATGATTGCCACGGCAGCGATCGAGTTTCAGCTAGGATCGCGAGAGTCGTTCAAACATGCGCGCACGCCGGCGATCATGGCGGATGCCGTCCATGTGATTCTGAGCACCACTAATCGCAGCCTGACCGGGCGTTTGCTGATTGATGAGGAGATTTTGCGGGAGAACGGCGTGACCGAATTCGAACACTATCGGTTCGCCCCGGACACCAACGACAAGCTGATGCCGGATCTGTTTATCGATTGAAAGATTTAAACACCGATCCCGCGCGCTCGACGGGATCGGTGTCTACTTGCACGCTTTAACTCAATTACTTTTTTCGGAATCGGACTACATAAACGCTTAAAACTATCGTCGTAAACTGCCTCCTTGACTACAAGGAGCGTTACTTATGGCGAACCTGGCTACATGACCATCACCGGCAAAGTTCAAGGACTCATCTCAGCCGGCTGCTCAACCCCAGCGTCTATCGGCAACAAGTTTCAAGCCGCGCACACCGATGAAATCATGCTGCTGTCTTACAGCCACAACATGTCCAATATCGGCAACATCAGTCGATCGACACACAGCCCGATCATCCTCACCAAAGCCGTCGACAAATCCTCACCGCTACTAGCCCAGGCACTATCAAACAGAGAAGAAATCGACTGCACGCTTCGTTTCTATCGTGTGTCTTCCGCTGGTCAGCAGGAAAAGTTTTACTCCGTTTCGATCAGTGGCGGGGTCATTGTTGACTTGACACTTGAAGTGCCTCACGCGGTTTTGAAAAACGATGCAGAACCTCAAGAGCATCTCGCCATTCGCTATCGTGATATCACCTGGACCCACCACGCAGCAGGAACCAGCGGCTACAGTTCGTGGGGCGAAGAGGGATGACCCCCAACCGTTATGACATCTGGGACGTCAACAGCGCTGCAGAAAAACTGATCGCGCAAGCCCACACCCTCAGTGCACGCCATCTGCCACATGGCATAGCACGCATGCAGTTCAATCAGGATGTAGCCCGTTACGCCAAGCGGGTCGCCGACGATGTTGCGCAAGGCCATAAAACCCCGGAACAAGGCATACAGGCACTTGTGCAAGAGCAGCGCAACTTGTTGATCCAATCGCAAGCCATCAAGCGCGAAGGCCAGACCGCAATAACCGACTCGATTGAAAGAGTGCCGACTTCAAGGCTGACGCAACCAGGATTAAATCCGGCTCCCCGGCACTTGCTGCGACATGTTCAGGCGCAAAATCTCAAAACCAATGCCGCCAACACACCCAACGCAATCCGGCCAGCCTCCTCGCCGCACCCTGTGCCCGATTTAAAATTCTTCCCCCGCGAGCACTGGCCAGCGCCCATCCCCGAACCAGAGCAACCAGGCTTCTACATCGTCCCCAAGAGCACCACCGCTGAAAAACTGGAGGCCCAGCTATTCAACTCACTACGCTAACCAAAAAAGGAATTGGCTTCCCCGATCATCCAAACCTGAAAACTGCACTAGGCATCGCCACTCCGAACTTGGTGCATCGCTGGAGGAAGGCCGGGGCGGCAGGCCAGATTCCGGGCTATGCCACGCACATTGAAGGCGTCGCAAAAGCAGCTAAGTACATCAAGTACGGCGGCTGGATCGGCACGGCTGTCGGCGGTTCCGCCTCCGTTATTAAAGTCCAGGGCGTGTGTGCAGAGGGCAGCGCTGAAGCCTGTGAAAAGGTTAAATTCACGGAAGGGGGGAGTTTTATTGGCAGAATTGCCGGAGGTGCCGCAGCGGGATGGATGCTAGGCGGCCCCGTAGCTGGTTCGATATGTTTAGGACTAAGCGTACCTACCGGCGGTGGCTCAATACTGGCTTGCGGACTCGTTGTAGTGGGAGTCGGGGCCTTTGGAGGCGGATTCTTAGGTAGTAAGGGCGGGGAAATAGCCGCTGAACTTATCTATGAGCATTCAAGATGACACCTGCTGAATCACTGACTGGCCTTCTGTGCGGACTCGTAATTTTAGGATTACTTATTTTTATTGGAGTCAGCACGCACTTGGCATACACCAAACTAGATGTGATGTTGGAGCATCTTAAAAACTGTTCTGCAGTAACAAAACGCGCACCGCTGAAACACGGAGGTCCATTGGGGAAATTTTTATTGGTGGGGGCTATTTCCGGAATCGTTACCTTTCCGGGAATTTATCTTAAACATGGAGGCGTAAACACTGAGGATCTACGTAACTTCCCGCCAAGCCTCAAGCAGAAGCTGGCCACTTTGCAGTGGATCGTGTGGGGTCTATTTACGATGCTTGCAATACTTATTGCGATTGCGGAGTCCGGCTTACTTTATTGAAATTTCACCGACATAAATACTATTCGGACGGGACGGACTCCCGAAACGGAAACGGAAGATGACAAATCTACAATTTTCGTGGGGTTGGCGTGCCGACAAGGAGGACTCGGCACTGTCCTTTGCGGTGCTCTAGTAGCAGGAGTTGGGGCCTACGCAGGAGGCGTTATCGGCGAACAGGGCGATGAAGAGTTCGCAGAGATAGTATATGAGGTTGTTAGATGACCCTTCGCACTTCAGAAATTATATTTTTATCATTGTAGATTTCGCAGGTATCTTCATCCTGATTGGAATTATGTTATACGTCGCCAAAACGAAAACCGGAACAATATTAAACAACCTGACAAATAGTTCAATTTCCAGCCGAATTATAATGCTGTCGCACGAAGAGCCATGGGGGCGAATATATATGATGGGGAAAGTTTTCGGCACCCTTCAATCCCGCAATCTACATTTACCAAGGCAAATTAAGCAAAAAAAATATTCAGAGTTCCCCTCCCAACTTCAACCGCACACTACTTACACTGCATAGATACCAGAAAATTTTCTGGCTTTATATTCATGGGCTTTGGCTTATTCGCCACGTTAGAACTAATTTAAACCAACTATTAATCCCCATTCGATCTCCCCTGTGTGGGGGAGATCGGCCAATGCCTAAAGACGGCTCTCAAAACTCGATGCGCACGTCGCCCTTCGGCACGCTGCAGCACGACAAAATAAACCCTTCGGCTTCATCTTCTTCGGTAATCCCGCCGTTGTGTTCCATTTCCACTTCGCCGCCCAGCTTCAGCACTTTGCAGGTGCCGCAAATGCCCATGCCGCAGGCTTTCGGGATCATCAATCCAACCTTGGCTGCCGCGGCGTGGACGGTCTCGCCCGGTGCCACGCGGATGCTCTTGCCGGAGGCGGTGAATTCCACTTGATGCAAATCCGCCAGGTCGACTTCCGGTGCGTCTGCCGCCTGCTCGGCGTGTTCCACGGCGTCGGCGCGCGCCTCTGGCGGGGTCGCACCGAAAGACTCTTCGTGGTAACGCGACATGTCGAAGCCAGCGGCTTCCAGCAAGCGTTTGACCGCGGTCATGTACGGCGTCGGGCCGCAGCAGAACACTTCACGGTCAAGGAAGTCCGGTGCCATCAATTCAAGCATTCTGTGGTTCAAGTAACCGCGATAACCGGCCCAGGGCTCACCCATACCGTGCTTCTCGCAAATCAGGTGCAGGCTGAAGTTGTCGATCCGCGACGCCATGTGTTCCAGTTCACGGTGGTAAATGATGTCTTTAGGCGAGCGGGCGCTGTGGATAAACACCATGTCGACATTGCCGTTGGTGTCGTAGAACCAGCGCGCCATGGACATGACCGGCGTGATGCCGACGCCGCCGCTGAGGTAAAGCACCTTCGGCGCGGTGAAGTCCATGGCGTTGAACAACCCGACCGGCCCGTGCACCGCCAGCTCCTGGCCTTCGTGCAGGGTGTCGTGCAACCAGTTGGAGACCTTGCCCCCCGGCACACGCTTGATCGTTACCGAAAAGCTGTACGGCACCGACGGCGAGCTGGAAATGGTGTACGAGCGCATGATCGGCTGGCCTTCGATCTCCAGCTCCAGGGTGACAAACTGCCCCGGTTTGAAGAAGAACATGATCGGCTGATCGGCCATAAAGCAGAAGGTGCGCACATCCCAGGTTTCCTGGATGACTTTGACGCAACGGACGATGTGCCGACCATTGGCCCAGGTCTGTGTTGTTACCGGGTTCAGGAAGCTGTTGGACATGCTGATCTCCACGGCCGACTGTCGGCCTTCATGTTGGCGATTCTGCGTATAGCGCGAACCACCCATTTACCTATCTGCGACATTCACATGCTTATCGCGACCAGCCCCCAACTACCGGGGGTTGCGCGTCGGGAACAGATTGCACCATGTCGCCCATGGATAAGGTTCTGGCCCGCGCCGGCCCCACACTCGCCCCATACCAAGACACATTCTTTACACCTTGCGTAGCACTCTTTAGCAGCACACCTGATTAGCCACTTTCGCCGGCCACACAGAATGGCCTTGAGGATTAAACGATGGACGTCACTACTACCCTGAGCCTGGGCGATCCGCTGGAACCCGCACGCAAGGCCACCGCCCAGATGCTGCAAGAGCGCGAGCGCACCTTCTCGCTGCCGCAGCCGTTTTACTCTGACGAGCGCCTGTTTGATATCGACATGCAGGAGATTTTCCAGAAAGAGTGGTTGATCGCCGGCATGACTTGCGAGATCCCGACCAAGGGCAACTACCTGACGCTGCAGATCGGCAAGAACCCGATCATCGTGATCCGAGGCGCCGAAGGTGTGGTGCACGCGTTCCATAACGTCTGCCGCCACCGTGGCTCGCGTCTGTGCACCAGTGAAAAAGGCAAGGTCGCCAAACTGGTCTGCCACTATCACCAGTGGACCTACGAACTCGACGGTCGCCTGCTGTTCGCCGGCAGCGAGATGGGCGACGACTTCGACATGAAGCAGTACGGCCTCAAACCGGTGAACGTGAAGACCGCGGGCGGCTACATCTTCATCAGCCTGTCGGAGAACCCGCCAGCCATTGATGACTTCCTGTCGACGCTGAACCATTACATGGAACCGTACGACATGGAGAACACCAAGGTGGCGATTACCACCACCTTGATGGAAAAGGCCAACTGGAAACTGGTGCTGGAAAACAACCGCGAGTGCTACCACTGCAATGCATCGCACCCGGAACTGCTGAAAACCCTGCTGGAGTGGGACGACGTCACCGACCCGCGCGCCGACCAGGCGTTCAAGGACCACGTCGCCGCCTCCGCCGCTGCCTGGGAAGCCGAAAAAATCCCTTACGCCCACGCCAGCTTCGGCCTGCGTAACCGTATCGTGCGCATGCCGCTGCTCAAGGGCACCGTGTCGATGACCCTGGACGGCAAACAGGGCTGCGCCAAGCTCATGGGTCGCATCAAGAACCCGGACCTGGGCTCGATGCGCATCCTGCACCTGCCGCACTCGTGGAACCACTGCATGGGCGACCACATCATCGTGTTCACCGTGTGGCCGATCAGCGCTCAGGAAACCATGGTCACCACCAAGTGGATCGTCCACAAGGATGCAGTGGAAGGCGTGGACTACGACGTTGAGCGCATGCGCAAGGTCTGGGATGCCACCAACGACCAGGACCGCCGCCTGGCCGAAGAAAACCAGCGCGGCATCAACTCCACGGCGTACCAGCCAGGGCCTTACTCCAAGACCTATGAGTTCGGTGTGGTGAATTTTGTGGATTGGTACAGCGAGCGTCTGCTGAACAACCTCGGGGCCGAGCCTGCGCCGTACCTTAAGGGCGTGCCGGTTAGCGGTTAAGCAAGGCAAGATCAAAAGATCGCAGCTTGCGGCAGCTCCTACATGGTCACCTGTAGGAGCTGCCGCAGGCTGCGATCTTTTTATTCGCAAGCCCCCCAATCTTAGAACTGTACGAAATATGATCTATCTCGTTCAGCGCTATGCCCGGCGTGGCTCCCAGCCTTTCGCAAACAAGTTATCCACACCTCCACCCACAGCAAATGGGGACAAGTGTGAATTTACGCAAAATTTCCTCCAAAGAAACCGAAGAAAATCCGTGACTTATCCAGAACAAGGGTTTCAAACGGTAATTGGTCGTTTTTTGATCGATAGCTTGAAAGCCACGTTTTATATGGCTTGCAGCGGATGGCGAACACCTTATCCACAGAAGCGCCAACAGACTTTGGGGGCAACTTCGGCGTATCTGTGGAAAACCACCTCAAGCCGCGATAAATCAAGCTTTGCGCAGGGTTTATCCGGTTAAAACGACGAATTGATCGTTTTTTAACCGACAAGCTAATAGGCCCGTTTTATAAGGCCTGCAGCGGACAGCAAACATCTTATCCACAGAAGCGCCAACAGAGATTGGGGGCAAGTATTGGCACTCAAGCAAACTTATCCTTAGGAAAAAGCTCGAAAAAACCGTATGTTAGGCTGGTTATTTTTTGTACGAAGGCTTGCAGGGCTTGATTTGCATGGGGTCTAGCGAAGGGCGAACATGTTATCCACAGAAGCGCTAACAGGGATTGTGGGTAACCACGATCAGCGCCTGTTAAAACACGATCTATCCGAGTCGATATCCAGGTTCAACTCATAGTCATTGAATGCACGCCATCCGAGCAAAATCGAAGGCACGTACTGGCCCAGCAACATGGACGGAGGAATCGTGTAGTCCGGGTAGAACCTGTAGGTGATCCACCTGGTATTTTCTGACAGGCTCAACTCACCCTTGAAAGTGAGGTAGTGCGGCTTCTTGAAGACATTGATGGGTGTGTTGCCCGGCGTGGCCGACGTCAGGTAATCAGCATTACCTGTATCAATAATCGCCAGCGTCGCCCGGCGATCAAGCCGCGCGGCAATGGTCAGTCGTTGATTAAGGTCCATGCGCGCATAGGTAATGCGCGAATCACACCGCTCGGAGGGTTCGGAGTTCACTTCCAGGGTTTTCTTCGTGATCGTCAGGCGCCCCAGCTTACCGATCAAATCCAGCCCTAATAAATTATCCCGGTCACTGACAAACACCAGGACGTTCCTGAATTCGCTCCCGCCTATCTTTAAAGACTCAAAGATCCCGAGTTTGGCCGACAGGTCGTGTTCACCATAAAACGTGCTGTAGCCATAGTGAGAGTCGGTTAATAACTTGATGCCCATCAGCTTCGCGGTTTCGCTGTTGACCCGGGTTTGCGGCGCGCCGGTGTCCACAATGAATCGGGACGAAACACCTCTGGCCGCTTTGACATCGATGTAGGGCAGCACTTCGTCGGTCACATGACTGTCATTGGAATAGGGATGAATCGGCAGCATTTCGTGCCGTTTGGTTCTTGTCATCGAGAAATCGCCGACGGCCCTCAGAGTCGCGATGGATTCGTTGCCGAACATGGAAAACAGGGCGTTGAGCTCAGGGTCACTCGCAATGGCTTGAGCATGCTTACGCTTGATCGCCAGGTAGTAGTCAGGAAGTTGATTGGCAGCTTTGGCTTCGAACATACGCGCCAGGACGGACACGGAACAACTGAGGTTTTTATCCGCGTCCAATACCTTGTCGCACTGCTGCTTCAACTGCGCCAAGGAAGCTTTTTGTCCCTGCTCAGATTCCATCCATCGATTAAAATCAGGCCCTGCGTGCGCAATCTCCGCCATCGCGCTCGTGGCGAAACACAGACAAACTCCAGAAAGGATCAACGACGATTTCAACTTCGCGCCATCGATCAGACATGTCTCACACCGACTGACCGCCTTCATGTTCAACCCATTGCTGTCACCCAGGGCAGCTCATAGGAAAATGTAGCTCACTAGGGCCATTGCATGAGGTAGGCGTCACCCGTCACCCGAATCATCGGGTGTGGCGTGATCTGGCAGGTGTCAACGATCCGGAAGCCGTGGCGCTCGTAAAACCGGCGGGTGCCAGTTTTCACGGTGTAGTCGATCAGGCTCAAGCCATTCAGGGCTAAAATAAACTTCAAATTCATGACCCATTACGTCTTGGGGTGGAGCTGAGAGTTAAACCTATTACACCGACATAAAGAATGACGCCAGCCATTCCCAAAACGGTATCGAGAACAAAAGAAAAAATTATAAAAATCCCAAAAAATGAAGTTAACAAAAGAAGGAGATTTGACGAAAAGAAAATTATTCTATGCATGCCAAGCGAATAATGTTTTAGCTTTAGGATGGCTATGGCTCCCAAGCCTGTAAAAAAAATAGCTACAACGCCTATTACTTGCAATGCAACCGCATAAATCATTACAGCCGGCAAACCCCTCGTATCAGAAAGATCATTCGGATTCTCTGGAATTTTAATTCCAACAGAAAATAAGCAGAACCAAGCGCCAATAAAAAACAAAACTGCTATCCACAGATAATACCGATGCATAGATTGTCACTCCAGATTGTGTTGGCCGCCAGTCCAAGCGCGGCCAACAAATATATTTAACTACAGCTGCCGGACTGACTACAACAACCAGCGACCGACATATTTACAGCCTCTCACTGACTACTACTGGGAAATAAAAATTAAATTTGTGCCCTTGATTGCAATTTCATATGGCGTCGCATTCAGGTGTTTTTCAACTGCGGATAGAACGCTAGTAGCATTTTCTCCTACCGCACTTCGAAACGTACTGGGATTCGCATCATATATATCGTTATAGGCCCTCGCCCCTCCCGAAAAGACCAGGCTTCCGTTCTCTTGCTTGATAACTGCTCCTTCGATCTTTAGAGTAATATTCCCCAACCATGATGCAGTCATCCAGGAGTCCGAAGATGTATTGTAAGGCACCTTATTTAAGAGAATCGAAGTCCGACCTACCGGCGCAGTCGCTAATGCGGCTTGTAGCATCGGAATTGGAGTGCTAGACAAGTTTAAGCCCAAACTGTTGATATCTGTTTCCGCAGAGACGCCCTTACCCAAAAGAAAGTGCCCCAAAGCTGCAACCGGAGTCAGTACGCCACCGGAAAACCTCGTGGGTGATTGACCTGGAGCTGTTACATGACGCGATGCATAATTTAACGCCTGTGCCGGGGACATATGGGGATTTAAACAAATATAGTTATCAGCGAATGGCATTGTCACCATGTCGCGAGCAAAGGCGGCAGTAAAGCCCCCTGTGATCGCGCCATTTGTAATATAAGCCTTTTGTTCGTTAGTGATCCTTATGATCATTTCCCGCCACAACCCTTCACTATAATGGCCGTTTCGCTCGGTTTGCTGAGCGGCAGCCACAATTGCCGGATTCGGCGCGGGCCAAGGAGCCCCAACTGGCATAGGACTATGCGCAGGTGCTATTGCAGTAGTTACTATAGGTGGCAGCGCTATTCCATTGCTCATTATTTACTTCCTGTAAATTATTAATCTGATGACGGAGCAATTATCGCTTATCAAGCCACAGCCGAAGGCTACCCCGCTACCTGCTGGAAGCGTTTCATATTGAATAAAGCTGTAGCCAGATAAATGCTCGTAATATAGATATACTCCAAGAAACGCGGACCAACAAGAACCTTGAAAACACCCGCCCGTGGTGTAACACACGATCAAAGAGCGAAAATAAACAATCTGAACATTTTGAAGCCAATGACAACTCATTGATACAAAAGAATAAAATAGAAATCAGTCAAAAAACCCAGATGTTTTCCTACAAATAGCTTAGCCTCCGGATTTGCAAGTAGGAAATAACTTACACGCAATACAAAATCGTCTGACGTTATAACTCCTATTTCGCACAAGCTATGATTTCGGACAAATCTTATTAAAAATGACATACAACTGGCTTCAGACATTATGAATAGTCTGGAAAACCGAAGCGGCATGGCAAGGCAGATCGTAAACAATGGAGCTTTGTTGGTGAGAAAACGGAAAATGACTAACAGATTCAGCAAACTACTGAAGATCTGCTAGGTCGTCCATTAATGTAATTCAGGCCCACTTATGAGAAATGTAGCCCACTAGGGCCATTGCATCAGGTAGGCATCACCCGTCACCCGGATCATCGGGTGTGGCGTGATCTGGCAGGTGTCAACGATCCGGAAGCCGTGGCGCTCGTAAAACCGGCGGGCGCCGGTATTGACGGCATAGTCGATCAGGCTCAACCCCTTGAGGCTCAACTGGCTGGCACGGTCGTGAGCGTGGGCGAGGAACTGCTTACCCAGACCCTGATTGCGCCAACCCTCATGCAGCGCCAGGCTGGAGATGTAGAGCGTGTCGGGGATTTCCATGTCGGCATAGGGCACCAGGACTGGGTCGGTCGTGGGCTCTGCCAGCGGGTCATGGCGCATGACGTAGCTGTGCATCATGCCGATGACGTGGCCATCGACTTCGGCAATGAGGCAGTTCTCGTAGGAGAAATCCACACCATCACGGGCATACCGGGCTGCGCCCACGTCCAGCAGATCCTGGCCGGGCTCGGCTATCTGGCTCCAGATGTAATCCGAAGCGCCCTCTGACGAAATCTGAAACAAACGCGCAATCTCACGCGCATCCGCGCGCACTGCGGAACGAAATTCAACTGTCATTATTTTTCCTTGTGGGGGCCAACGACGATCCGGCCATGTAGGAGCTGCCGAAGGCTGCGATCTTTTGATCTTGATCTTGAAAAACAAAATCAAAAGATCGCAGCCTTCGGCAGCTCCTACATTCGGCGTTAGCGGACTACACCTTCTTCAATCAGCAACTTGAGGATGGCTTCAGCCCCCGCCTGTGCCGTGACGCCCTTGAGCACTTGCCCGCCGCCACCGCTGGCCTTGGCCGTCGCGGCTTTCATCCGGTCGGCACCGCTCTTGGCCTTGATCACTTTCAGGCGTTTTGGCCGTGGCTTGGCCGGTTGCAGGGTGGCGACCGCCAACAGTTCATCGTCGACGACTTCTACTTCATCAGCCTGCAACACCCCGCGCCGAGCAGGGCCGTAGGCGCTCTGCCGAGGTTTTGGCGCGGCGTTATCCACAGTCGCCAGAAACGGCAAGCGGACCTTCAAGCGACGGCGCTGACCGCGCGGCAACGCTTGCAGCACCAACGCCGAACCGCCGTCGATCGACTCGACTTGCGCCAGCCCCACCACCAGCGGCCAGCCCAGGCTTTCCGCCAGCAGGAAAGGCAACATCCCCGAGCCTTCACCGGTTTCCGCCTGACTGCCGGTCAATACCACTTGGGCTCCCGCATCGCGCAAATACGCGGTCAACGCCGGCAGCGCGTCGGCGCCTTCCGGCTGTTCCAACACGTGCAACTGCGCAAGTCCCATGCCCAGATAAGCGCGCAAGGCAGGCTCGGCAACGTCGCCGGCATGCAAGACCTGCAAGTTATCCCCCGCCAGTTGCAGGCCCAGTTCCACCGCACGCGCGTCCTGTTCGGCACGCCGTGGCCGGCCAGAAGTCGGGTGGGCGCCGATGGACACCAAGCTGATGATTTTCGTGCTCATGATCCTTTCCTTCCCTTAAGCCGCATCGCGCTTGGCTTCGTTGCGATAAGCCTCTACCGCTTCGATCAAGGCTTGAAGAATCTCCGCACTCTCGCCGATCACCGACAGGTCGGCGCGTTTGATCATGTCGCAGCCAGGGTCGAGGTTGATCGCCACCACCTTGTCGCAGGCACCGATGCCTTGCAGGTGCTGGATCGCGCCGGAAATCCCCACGGCCACGTAGACCCGTGCGGTGACCCAGGTGCCGGATGCCCCGACTTGGCGGTCGCGGGCCATGAAGCCATCGTCCACTGCCACCCGGGACGCGCCTTCGGTGGCACCGAGGGCTTCGGCGGTCCTGTGGAAAAGTCCCCAATCCTTGACCCCGTTGCCGCCGGAGAAGATGAACTCGGCTTCGGCCATCGGAATCGCCGCTGGGTCCACCGCCACCGCGCCCAGATCTTCGATGCGCGACAGACTGCGCGCGACGGTTGTGGATAACTCTACCGGCAGGGCTTCATGACGGGTTTCGCTGACCGGCTCGGCACATTCGACAGCGGCCAGAATCAAGCGCGCAACCGGACGGGCCAAGTCTTGCAACCCCGCACCGGCGCGGCCGATGCACTCTTGATCCTTGACCTGCCAGACCCGCGTGGCCGGGCGTTCGCCGAGCGCGGCGGCAAAGCGTCGACCGAGTTCACCGCCACCACTGCGGCTGTCCGGCAGCAACCAGTGACGCGGGTTGAACTGGTTATCCACAGCCCGCAGGCCCTGGACCCGTTGTTCCGGTGCATAACCGCTGAACTCGTCGCCATCCAGTACCAGCAAGCGATCAACGCCTGCCGTAGCAAAGGCGTTTTCTTTGTGTTCGCCGAAGACCACGGCCAACACCGCGCCGTCCTTGCCGGCCAATTGATGCGCGAGGCCCAGCAGGTCACGGTCGTGGCTGCTCAAGCGGCCGCCGACCATGTCCGGCACGACGCTGATGTAGAACGCCGGCGTTGGCACTTGATGCAGCGGCAATTGCACTTCAACGGCGGCCGAGCGTTTGGTCGCCCCGCCCTGTTGAGCGCCGCTGCGGTCAATACGCTTGATACCGTTGGGGCCGATGAAGCCGATACCGTGCAGGTTCTTGCGGATGACACCGTTAGGTCCCATCCAGCTGTGTTGCGCCGGTTGCATGGCCGCATGCAGCGGGTGCAGGCGGTTGCGGGCAATCCATTCGGCGCGGGGGTCGCGGCGGATAATGTCGCTCATCAGTGGGCCTCCGCAGGTTCACGTTGCGCCGGCGCGGCTGGTTTGCTCGGGGCCTGGTCTTCGAGCAATGCGTCTGCCACCAGTTCGGCGATGTCCTTGATCAGCGGTCGCGGTTCGACCACACCTTCGAGCATCGCGGTGCACTGCGGGCAACCCACGGCCACCAACTCTGCACCGGTCTCGCGGATGTCTTCCATGCGCATGTCGGGGATCCGTTGCTTGCCCGGGATGTCGGTGATCGGCGCCCCGCCACCGCCGCCGCAGCAGCGCGAGCGGAAACCGGAGCGTTGCATTTCCTTGACCTCGATCCCGAGGGCGCGCAGTACCTCGCGCGGCGCCTCGTATTCGCCGTTGTAGCGACCGAGGTAGCAAGGGTCGTGATAGGTCACGCTGCTGCCTTTGTGCTGACCGAGATTCAGCGCGCCGGCACCGATGATTTCCGCCATGTAGGTGCTGTGGTGCTGCACGAGGTAGTTGCCGTCGAAGGCACCGTATTCGTTTTTCAGCACGTGGAAGCTGTGCGGGTCGCAGGTGACGATGCGGTTGAAGTTGTACTTGGCCAGGGTCTGGATGTTGCGTTTGGCCAACAACTGGAAGGTCGCTTCGTCGCCCAGGCGTCGGGCCACGTCGCCGCTGTCGCGTTCTTCGAGTCCGAGCACGGCAAAGTCGATTTTCGCGGCTTTCAGCACTTTGACGAAGGCACGCAGGGTGCGCTGGTTGCGCATGTCGAAAGCACCGTCGCCAACCCAGAACAGCACGTCGGTGGATTTCTTTTCGCTGAGCAGATTGAGGTTCAAATCCGCCGCCCAGTTCATCCGCCCGCCCGGTGCGAAGCCGCCCGGGTTGTCGGTGGCGATCAGGTTTTCCAGGACCTCGGCACCCTTGTTCGGGGTCGCGCCTTTTTCCAGGGTCAGATGGCGACGCATGTCGACGATGGCATCGACGTGCTCGATCATCATCGGGCATTCCTCGACACAAGCGCGGCAGGTGGTGCACGACCACAGGGTTTCGGCGTCGACCAGACCGTTGACGATCGGCTGATGCGGATTGCCGGCGTGTTCGCCAATGGCTTTGCCTGGATAAGGGCTGCCAGCGAACTTGGCGTCGGTGCCGCCCGCGAGGCCGACCACCATGTCTTGAATCAGTTTTTTCGGGTTCAGCGGCTGGCCGGCGGCAAACGCCGGGCACGCGGCTTCACATTTGCCGCACTGCACGCAGGCGTCGAAGCCGAGCAGTTGGTTCCAGGTGAAATCCTTGGGTTTTTCCACGCCCAGCGGCGCCGTTGGGTCGTTCAGGTCCAGCGGTTTCAAACCGGTGGAACGGCCACCATTAAAGCGTTCGGCGCGACGGTGCCAGGCCAGGTGCAAGGCACCGGCGAAGGCGTGCTTCATCGGCCCGCCCCAAGTCATGCCGAAGAACAATTCCGACACGCCCCAGAGCACGCCGATCCCGAGGATCACGGCCAACAGCCAACCGCCGAAGTTTTCCGGAAGGATGCCCGCCACCGGCAGGGTCACCAGGAAAAACGAGGCCGAGAACGCCAGCAGGCTTTTCGGCAGGCGCATCCACGGGCCTTTGGACAAACGGGCTGGTGGATTGCGCCGGCGAAGATAAACAAAGATCGCACCAACGAACATCACTGCCGTCATCAACAACAGTGCATAGCCGAGGAAGCGGTTATGCAGGCCGAAACCGTGCACCAGAACCGCCAGAACGATGGACGCTACCGCACCACCCGCTGTGGCGACGTGGGTGTTGGCGATGTATTTGTCCCGCGCGACAACGTGGTGCAAATCGACCATGTAACGCTTGGGCATGGCGAACAGGCCGCCAATCAGGTCGACCTTCGAGGCCCGGCCCCGGCGCCACATAGCCACCCGCCGCAACGCGCCCAGAACCGCAAGGCCCAGGGCAGCGAACAACAGGATTGGAAGAAGGGTGTTCAACATGGTGAAGCTCCCACCAGTACATCTTGGAGAAACACGGTCGGTGTAGGAGCTGCCGCAGGCTGCGATCTTTTGCTTTTAAAAGATCAAGATCAAAAGATCGCAGCCTTCGGCAGCTACTACCGGGGGTTAGCCTGGCTTAGAAATCCTTGCACAGCCGCAGGGCGTCGTAGATCGCCGCGTGGGTATTGCGCTGCGCCACGCAGTCACCGATACGGAACAGCAAGTAGCCGTCACCCGTGGTGCTCAACGAAGGTTGCGGCTTGATCGCGAACAGGGCTTCGATGTCCATCTGGCCTTTGTTGCGCGAGCCTTCCTTCAGGGCGTAGTAGATTTCTTCGTCCGGACGCACGCCGTTCTCGACGACGACCTGGTCCACCACCCGCTCCTCTTTGGCGCCGGTGTATTCGTTTTCCAGCACCGCCACCAGCTTGTCGCCTTCGCGGTAGACCTTCTCCAGCATCATGTCGCCGGTCATGATCACTTCTTTCGGGTACATGCTGCGGTAGTAGGTCGGGAACGACGTACCGCCAATCGCCACGCCTGGCTTGATGTCGTCGGTGACGATTTCGACCTGGCTGCCTTTGTCAGCCAGGAAGTCGGCGGTGGACATGCCGGTGAATTCGCAGATGGTGTCGTAGACCAGCACGTTTTTGCCCGGCGCAACTTTGCCGTCGAGGATGTCCCAGCTACTGACCACCAGGCCTTCAGCCGCGCCCCAGTGTTCGTTCTGTTCCAGGAATGGATGGCCGCCAACAGCCAGCACCACCACATCCGGACGCAGGTCGAGAATGGTTGCCGCATCGGCCGCCACGCCCAGGCGCAGGTCGACTTTCAACCTCGCTAGCTCAAGCTGGAACCAGCGCGTGATACCGGCGATCTGGTCCCGTTGCGGGGCTTTCGAAGCGGTGGTGATTTGCCCACCGATGAATTCTTTTTTCTCGAACAGGGTCACGTCGTGGCCACGTTCGGCAGACACGCGTGCGGCTTCCATCCCGGCAGGACCGGCACCGACGATGACAACCTTGCGTTTCACACCGGTCGACTTCTCGATGATGTGCGGCACGCCCATGTATTCACGGGAGGTCGCGGCGTTCTGGATGCACAGCACATCCAGCCCCTGGTACTGACGGTCGATGCAGTAGTTGGCACCGACGCATTGTTTGATCTGGTCAACCTGGCCCATTTTGATCTTGGCGATCAAGTGCGGGTCGGCGATGTGCGCGCGGGTCATGCCGACCATGTCGACGTAACCGCCTTCCAGAATACGCGTGGCCTGGTTCGGGTCCTTGATGTTCTGCGCGTGCAAAACCGGTGCCTTCACCACTTCCTTGATGCCGGCCGCCAAGTGCAGGAATGGCTCCGGTGGATAACTCATGTTGGGAATAACGTTGGCCAGGGTGTTGTGGGTGTCGCAACCCGAGCCGACTACGCCGATGAAGTCGATCATGCCGGTGTCGTCGTAATACTTGGCGATCTGTTTCATGTCCTCGTGGGACAAACCGTCCGGGTGGAACTCGTCGCCGCACAGACGAATGCCGACGCAGAAATCCGGGCCGACTTCAGCCCGCACAGCCTTCAACACTTCCAGGCCGAAACGCATGCGGTTCTCGAAGCTGCCGCCCCATTCGTCGGTACGCTTGTTGACGCGTGGGCTCCAGAACTGGTCGATCATGTGCTGGTGCACGGCAGACAGCTCGACACCGTCCAGGCCACCGGCCTTGGCCCGCGCGGCGGCGCTGGCGTAGTTGCCGATCACCCGCCAGATTTCTTCCGGCTCGATGGTTTTGCAGGTCGCACGGTGTACCGGTTCGCGGATACCCGACGGCGACAGCAAGGTTGGCCAATGCTCGCCATCCCAGCGCGAGCGACGGCCCATGTGGGTAATCTGAATCATGATCTTGGCGCCATGCTTGTGCATGGCATCGGCCAGGTTCTGGAAGTGCGGGATGATCCGGTCATCGGCCAGATTGACCGATTTCCACCAGCCTTGCGGGCTGTCGATGGCCACACTGGAAGAACCGCCGCAAATCGCCAGGCCGATCCCGCCCTTGGCTTTCTCTTCGTAATACTTGACGTACCGGTCGGTGGTCATGCCGCCGTCGGTGGCATAGACCTCGGCGTGTGCGGTGCTGAGCACGCGGTTACGGACGGTCAGTTTGCCGATCTGGATCGGCTGGAACATTGCTTCGAAAGCCATGGCGGGTTCCTCGACTTACAACGGCTTGACGGTGAACAAGCCGTCTTCGTGGCCCTCTTCGGAGCCACCGTAGACTTGCTCGGCCACGGTGCGGATCTTGCTGCCGCGAGCGGCGAGGATCTGGTCCATGGCACCGGCAAACCAGCCAGTGAACATGTAGTCGACCTTGCGCCCGACCTTGCCGTACACGTAGACGAACGCCGAGTGTTCGAGCTTGACGCTGGCAGTGCCTTTGTCGAGGTCGATGTCCTGGATCTTGAACAGGCCCCAGCCGCGTTGCGACAGGCGCTTCATGTAGTGTTCGAACACCGCGACGCCTTCCAGGCCGTGGCATTCAGCTTCTTTTTCACACCAGTGCCAGGCGGACTTGTAGCCGGCCTTGTAGAGGATTTCGGCGTAGGCATCGGCGCCCAGCACTTCCTCGATACCCATGTGGTTGTTGACGAAGAAATGGCGCGGCACGTACAGCATCGGCAGTGCGTCGGAAGTCCAGACACCGGTTTCGCTGTCGACTTCGATAGGCAATTGCGGGGCGATCTTGGCCATGGAAACTTAACTCCAGAAAATTCGTTGTGTTGCCCCCGGCGCGGACGGCCGGGGGAAAGGATTCAGAAGTGCGGCGGCTTATTCGCCCCAGACGTCTTTCAGGACGCTCACCCAGTTCTCGCCCATGATCTTGCGCACCACCCGCTCGGAGTGGCCGCGCTTGAGCAGTGTCTCGGTCAGGTTCGGGAACTCGCCCACGGTGCGGATGCCCAGCGGGTTGATGATCTTGCCGAAGCTGGTCAGACGGCGGGCATAGCCCTTGTCGTGGGTCAGGTATTCGAAGAAGTCCTGGCCGTGACCCTGGGTAAAGTCGGTGCCGATGCCGATGGCGTCTTCGCCCACGATGTTCATGGTGTATTCGATGGCTTCGGCGTAATCGTCGATGGTCGAATCGATGCCTTTGGCCAGGAACGGCGCGAACATGGTCACGCCGACAAAACCACCGTGATCGGCAATGAACTTCAATTCTTCATCGGACTTGTTGCGCGGGTGAATCTTCAGACCCGACGGCAGGCAGTGGGAGTAGCAGACCGGTTTTTTGGATTCGAGGATGACTTCTTCCGAAGTCTTCGAGCCAACATGGGACAGGTCGCACATGACGCCGACGCGGTTCATCTCGGCGACGATTTCGCGACCGAAGCCCGACAGGCCGCCGTCACGCTCGTAGCAACCGGTGCCGACCAGGTTCTGGGTGTTGTAGCACATCTGCACGATACCGACGCCCAGCTGCTTGAACACCTCGACGTAGCCGATCTGGTCTTCGAAAGCGTGGGCATTCTGGAAGCCGAAAAGGATGCCGGTCTTGCCTTGCTCCTTGGCTTTACGGATATCGGCGGTGGTGCGCACCGGGATCACCAGGTCGCTGTTCTCGCGGATCAGTTTCTGGCTGGCGGCGATGTTGTTCACAGTGGCCTGGAAGCCTTCCCACACCGAAACGGTGCAGTTGGCTGCGGTCAGACCGCCCTTGCGCATGTCTTCGAACAGCTCACGGTTCCACTTGGCAATAATCAGCCCGTCGATAACGATGCTGTCGGCGTGCAATTCGGCTGGGCTCATCAGGCTGTCCCCTTATTAGCGATTCATGCGCCGAATCGTCTGCCGGCGCTTTGGGGCCAGCATATGCCTCGGTGCCCGAGCAGCCGGGTGCAAAAACGACAGGGGAATTGCCGAAAGCGTCAATCCGCGACAAAGGGTCGTCGTCCGGTGCAATCAGCGACCTGTTCAAGGCCGTCGGCTTGGGCCAGAATTCGGCGCATCTCTTGATGTAGGGCGACCCGAATGAAATCCATCCTCCTGGCATTGGCACTGATCGCGACCGGCGTGCACGCGGCGGAAGAATCTGACGACAACCCATGCGACAAAGTCGAAAACGACATCCAGACCCTGGAATGCTCGGCTTACAGCAAAACCACCGCAGAAGACTTGCTCAAGGAAAATTTCCAGGGCCTGACCGAACGCATGCAGTCGCAGTACGGCAAAAACCCGTCGCAACTGGCCGACATCACCGCCAAGCTCAAGGCCGCTCAACAACAATGGCTGAAAACCCGCGATGCCGACTGCGCCGTCGAAGCCTTCCCGGCGACGGCTGGCAGCAAGGCATTCACCATCGCGCAAAATGATTGCGTGGCCCGGATGAGTGATGAGCGGTCGGAGTTTTTGGAGTCGATTGGGCAGGAGTAACCGCAAAGGATGAAAAACATGATGATCCCTCACGAAGTGGTCAGTCGCATCGTCGATGGTGCTACTCCCATCCGCGCATGGCGCGAACACTTGAACCTTACCCAAGATGAAGTGGACAAACGGATGGGCATTTCCCAACCGGCTTTCGCCCAGCAGGAAACCGTCGCCAAACCGCGCAAGGCCACTCGCGAAAAAATCGCCGCGGCTTTTGGCATCAGCGCCATTCAACTTGAGCTGTAAGCTGCACGCATTCAGCCAGTAAAGGGATTCAACATGAAAGTCTGCGGCATCGAAATCAAAGGCAGCGAGGCGATTATTGCCGTGGCCACCCTCGACGGTCAGGCGCTGAGCCACGTTGCCCTGGCCACCAAGAAGATTGCCCTCGACGATGACGACGAGGCGGCCAACGTCAAACTGTTCGCGGCGCAGGTTGCGTCGTTTGTACGTGAAAATTCGATTGATCGTATCGCGATCAAAAAGCGCAGCAAGAAAGGCGAATTCGCTGGTGGACCGACGACGTTCAAGATCGAGGGCGTTTTCCAGCTGCTGGAGAATTGCGAGGTGACGCTGCTGTCGCCGCAGACGATCAATGCGCAGAGCAAGAAACACAATTTCGAGCTGCCGGGGACGCTGAACAAGTATCAGCATGAGGCTTATAAGGCGGCTTGTTCGGCGTTGGTGAAGAAGTAATACCGCCAAGACCAAAAGATCGCAGCCTTCGGCAGCTCCTAAAGAGGACCATATGTAGGAGCTGCCGAAGGCTGCGATCTTTTGATTTTATGCCTTAGCAGTACGTCGATCTTCTCTCGGGCACCGCTCGTACTTCGCCCGGTAGCTGCGGGTGAAATACGAAGGCGATTCAAACCCGCAGGCAATGCTCACTTCCAGCACGCTCATGTCGGTCTGACGCAACAACTGCCGCGCCTTCTCCAGCCTCAATCGCAGGTAGAAGTTGCTCGGTGTGTCATTCAAGTGCAGGCGAAACAGCCGTTCGAGCTGACGCCGGGTGACTTTGATCGATTCCGCCAACTCCAGCGTGCTGAGCGGCGGTTCGCTGTGCTGCTCCATCTCGCCAATCACATGCACCAGCTTCTTGTTGCTGATGCCGTAGCGCGTGGCGACTTCCATGCGTTGGTGGTCTTTTCGGGGGCGGATGCGCCCGAGTACAAATTGTTCGCTGACCTGAATCGCCAGTTCCGGACCATGGGCCTGGGCGATCAGATCCAGCATTAAATCGATTGAGGCCGTGCCGCCCGCTGAGGTGATGCGCCGACGGTCGATCTCGAACAGCTCCTGAGTGACGCTCAGCTGTGGATAAGACTCCTTGAAAGCGTCGATGGCTTCCCAGTGCAAGGTCAGGCGATGGCCGTCGAGCAAACCCGCTTCGGCGAGAATAAAGCTGCCGGTGTCGATGGCGCCGAGGGTCACGCCTTCGTTGTCCAGCCGTCGCAGCCAGTGCTCCAGCGCCGGCGTGGCGAACTTAAGGGGTTCGAAGCCGGCGACTATCAATAAGGTCGCGCCTTTTTTCAGCGGTTCCAGTGCGGCGTCGGCGTTGACCGACATGCCGTTACTGGCCAATACCGCGCCGCCATCGGCGCTCAGCACATGCCAGCGATACAGCTCGCCGCGAAAGCGATTGGCGACCCGCAACGGCTCGATGGCCGAGATAAATCCGATGGCCGAGAAACCCGGCATCAACAAGAAATAAAAATCCTGGGACATGGAGCGCACTCGCTTAGCAGGTAACAAGAGGCTAGGTAATGAGAGGGCGGGCAGCGTAGGGACGTTGATACGCCACTTGCAACGGGCATTCAAGAGCACAGGTCGCTGCAGTGCAAGAGCTGGTCGCCGCAGTGCGCTTTCATGGCCGCTTAGCTGCGTAACTTGGCATCACCGGCGCATCAGACACCGGAACTCACAATAACGAACTGCCGAGGAAACCTGAGATGAAACGACTGATCAGCAGCTGTGTTCTTGCACTCAGCGGTACCGCTTTCCTGAGCGCCAGTGTCATGGCCGCCGAACCCGCCGCGTGCCAGAACGTGCGCATGGGTGTAGTGAACTGGACCGACGTGATCGCCACCAGCGCCATGACCCAGGTATTGCTCGACGGCCTCGGCTACAGCACCAAACAAACCAGCGCCTCCCAGCAAATCATTTTCGCCGGTATCCGTGACCAGCGCCTGGACATGTTCCTGGGTTACTGGAACCCGTTGATGACCCAGACCATCACCCCGTTCGTCGACGCCAACCAGGTCAAAGTCCTTGAGTCACCAAGCCTGCAAGACGCCCGCGCCACCCTCGCCGTACCGACTTACCTCGCCGACAAGGGCCTGAAAACCTTTGCCGACATCGCCAAGTTCGAGAAAGAACTGGGCGGCAAAATCTACGGCATCGAGCCTGGCTCGGGCGCCAACACCCAAATCAAGGCAATGATCGCCAAGAACCAGTTCGGCCTTGGCAAGTTCCAGCTGGTCGAGTCCAGTGAGGCCGGCATGCTCGCGGCGGTGGATCGCGCCGTGCGTCGCAACGAAGCCGTGGTGTTCTTCGGCTGGGCGCCGCACCCAATGAACGTCAACGTGAAGATGACCTACCTGACAGGCAGCGACGACGCCCTCGGCCCGAACGAAGGCAAAGCCACCGTCTGGACCGTCACCGCGCCGAAATACGCCGATCAGTGCCCGAACGTGGGTCGTCTGCTCAGCAACCTGAAATTCACCGCCGAAGACGAGAGCCGGATGATGCAGCCGTTGCTGGATCACAAAGACGCCTTCGAATCTGCCAAGCAATGGCTGAAAGATCACCCGCAAGACAAGCAACGCTGGCTTGAAGGCGTGACCACCTTCGACGGCAAACCGGCTGCTGCCAACCTGCAACTGACCAGCAAGTAAACCTGCAAAGAACCACCGATTCGCAGCCCGCCCGGGCTGCGGACGGGATCGTTACGCCCGGACATACCTAAAAAATCTCGCCTGTAAGGAACCGCCAAATGAACCACGACGTCATCATCACCTGCGCACTCACCGGTGCTGGCGACACGACCGCCAGAAGCCCACACGTGCCGGTCACCCCGAAACAAATCGCAGCTGCTGCCGTGGAAGCCGCGAAGGCCGGTGCCACCGTGGTTCACTGCCACGTTCGCGACCCGCAAACCGGCAAGTTCAGCCGCGACGTGGCGCTGTACCGTGAGGTGATGGAGCGTATCCGTGAGGCCGACGTCGACATCATCGTCAACCTTACTGCCGGTATGGGCGGCGATCTGGAAATCGGCGCTGGCGAGAATCCGATGGAATTCGGCCCGAACACTGACTTGGTTGGCCCGCTGACTCGTCTGGCCCACGTTGAAGAATTGCTGCCGGAAATCTGCACCCTCGATTGCGGCACCCTGAACTTCGGCGACGGCGACACCATTTACGTATCCACCCCAGCCCAGCTGCGCGCTGGTGCCAAACGCATTCAAGAGCTGGGCGTGAAAGCCGAGCTGGAAATTTTCGACACCGGTCACCTGTGGTTCGCCAAGCAGATGATCAAGGAAGGCCTGCTCGACAACCCGCTGTTCCAGCTCTGCCTGGGCATCCCATGGGGCGCGCCGGCTGACACCACCACCATGAAAGCCATGGTCGACAACCTGCCGGCCGATGCGGTCTGGGCTGGTTTCGGCATCGGTCGCATGCAAATGCCGATGGCCGCACAAGCGGTCCTGCTCGGCGGCAACGTTCGCGTCGGCCTGGAAGACAACCTGTGGCTGGACAAAGGCGTACTGGCGACCAACGGCCAACTGGTCGAACGCGCCGGCGAAATTCTCAGCCGCCTCGGTGCCCGTGTCCTGACCCCGGCTGAAGGCCGCAAGAAAATGGGCCTGACCAAGCGCGGCTGACCCGAACACAAACCTCGTGGGCCGGGCCAAACCCCACTGACCCCAAACACAAAACCTGTAGGAGCTGCCACAGGCTGCGATCTTTTGATGTTGCTCTTAAAAACAAGATCAAAAGATCGCAGCCTGCGGCAGCTCCTACAGGGTTCACTCTTCAGGAAGTTGATATGACCTTTATCACAGAAATCAAAACCTTCGCGGCGTTGGGCAGCGGTGTGATCGGCAGCGGCTGGGTGTCCCGTGCCCTCGCCCACGGCCTCGATGTGGTGGCCTGGGACCCGGCGCCCGGTGCCGAAGCGGCCCTGCGCAAACGCGTCGCCAATGCCTGGGGCGCGTTGGAGAAACAAGGTTTGGCACCGGGTGCTTCGCAAGACCGTTTGCGCTTTGTCGCGACCATCGAAGAATGCGTTCGCGATGCGGACTTCATTCAGGAAAGCGCCCCTGAGCGCCTTGAGCTGAAACTGGAACTGCACAGCAAAATCAGTGCTGCGGCGAAGCCCAATGCCCTGATCGGTTCCAGCACCTCCGGCCTGTTGCCGAGCGAGTTCTACGAGAGCGCCACGCACCCGGAACGTTGCGTGGTCGGTCACCCGTTCAACCCGGTTTATCTGCTGCCCTTGGTGGAAGTGGTCGGTGGCAAAAACACCGCGCCTGAAGCCGTACAAGCGGCGATGAAAGTCTATGAATCCCTCGGCATGCGCCCGCTGCATGTACGCAAGGAAGTCCCGGGGTTCATCGCCGACCGTTTGCTCGAAGCACTGTGGCGCGAAGCGCTGCACCTGGTTAACGATGGCGTGGCGACTACCGGCGAAATCGATGACGCGATCCGTTTTGGTGCCGGTCTGCGCTGGTCGTTCATGGGCACCTTCCTCACCTACACCCTGGCTGGCGGCGATGCGGGAATGCGTCACTTCATGGCGCAGTTCGGCCCGGCGTTGCAGTTGCCGTGGACCTATCTGCCAGCCCCGGAACTCACTGACAAATTGATCGACGATGTGGTGGATGGCACCAGCGATCAACTGGGCAAACACAGTATTTCGGCGCTGGAGCGCTATCGTGATGACTGCCTGCTGGCGGTGTTGGAGGCGGTGAAGACCACCAAAGAGAAGCATGGAATGGCATTCGCCGACTAATCACCGCTAACCCCTGTAGGAGCGAGGCTTGCCCGCGAAGAGGCCGGTACATCCGACTAATTTTCTGCGGCCGACACATCCCCTTCGCGGGCAAGCCTCGCTCCTGCAGACCTCAACCATTTTCGGATGTGACGACATGCCCGCCCTCACCACCTACCAAACTAGGATCATCCCCGACTGGGTCGACTACAACGGCCACTTGCGCGATGCCTTCTACCTGCTCATTTTCAGCTACGCCACCGACGCGCTGATGGATCGTCTGGGCATGGACAGCAACAACCGCGAAGCCAGCGGCAACTCGCTGTTCACCCTGGAACTGCATCTGAACTACCTGCACGAAGTGAAGCTCGACGCCGACGTCGAAGTTCATACCCGGATCATTGCGCACGACAGCAAACGCCTGCACCTTTACCACAGCCTGCATTGGGTCGGTGATGACAAGGAACTGGCGGGCAACGAGCAAATGCTGCTGCACGTCGACCTTGCCGGGCCGCGCTCCGCGCCTTTCAGCGAAGTGACACTGGGCAAACTGCACGCCATCGTCGCCGAACAAGTCGACCTGCCTGTCCCCGAGTACATTGGCCGAGTGATCGCATTACCCCCAAAAAAATAACAAGGAGATCGCCATGAACACCGCTGCTGCATTTGCCGACTTCCGTTCTTATCCGTTGATCAGTGCGCTGACGGGCGTGCAGGCCATGGCGGATCGTGTGCTGGTGAAGTGGGCCGACGATCGCGTCAGCCCTTTTCATCATCAATGGCTGCGGGACAACTGCCCGTGCCCGCAATGCGTCTACACCGTAACCCGCGAACAGGTGCTGGAAATCGTCGACGTCCCGCAAAACCTGTTACCCGCCGAAACCAGTGTCGATGCGCAAGGTTGCCTGTGCGTCCAATGGCAGGACGGCCACCTCAGTCGCTTCGATCCCGGCTGGTTGCGCGCCCACGCCTATGACGATGAATCCCGTGCCGAGCGCCAGGCAGGCAAACCCAAAGCCAGGCTCTGGCACAGTGATCTGCCATTGCCGGTGTTCGAGTATCAAACGCTGATGCACGACAACGACGCCTTGTTGCAGTGGCTGCTGGCGGTACGTGATATCGGCCTGACGCAAGTACGAGGCGTACCCACCGAACCCGGCTCGTTGAAATTGATCGCTCAGCGAATTTCCTTCATCCGTGAAAGCAATTTCGGCGTGCTGTTCAACGTGCAATCCAAGGCTGATGCCGACAGCAACGCCTACACCGCTTTCAACCTGCCACTGCACAGCGACTTGCCGACTCGCGAGTTGCAACCCGGGCTGCAATTTCTGCATTGCCTGGTCAATGATGCCGAGGGTGGCGAAAGCATTTTTGTGGATGGCTTTGCCATCGCCGATGCCTTGCGCCGGGAAGATCCGGAGTCGTTCAAAAGCCTCTGCGAAATCCCCGTGGAGTTCCGCAACAAGGACCGCCATAGCGACTATCGCTGCCTTGCGCCGATCATCGCTTTGAACGCTTTGGGGCAGGTCTCGGAAATCCGCATGGCGAACTTTCTGCGTGGACCGTTCGATGCATCGGTGGAGCAGATGCCCAAGCTGTATCGTGCTTATCGGCGCTTTATTGCGATGACGCGCGAGCCTCGATTCAGGCTGATGCAACGGCTCAATCCCGGTGAGTTGTGGTGCTTCGACAACCGCCGCACCCTGCACGCGCGTAACGCGTTCGATCCCGCCACCGGGGCCCGCCATTTCCAGGGTTGCTATGTCGATCGGGATGAGTTGTTGTCGCGCATTCTCGTGTTGCAACGCTAGACCATTAATAAAAGATCGCAGCCTTCGGCAGCGCCTACAGGTGTACACATAACCCTGCAGGAACTGCCGAAGGCTGCGATCTTTTGCTTTCAAAGGGGCAAAAAAAACCCCGATCAAGCCGTGACAGGATCGGAGCTGAGGAGGGTACTGTTGAGGAGCTGCCGTGCGAGGGTGACCAAACCTTCGTGAAGCGAGCTGAGGCCAGTGTGCCCACTCCCCTTGCGGGCAAGTTAGCCGAAAACGACCTGTTCATAGTCATTGCGGCCATTGCGACAAATCGCCCTTGCCGACACCCCGCACCCCTACCAGAATCGAGCCACGACACCGTTCCCAGAAGAAGGATTTGCGTCATGATGCACGCCGATTTGATTGATCAGGAAGACCTGTTGGGCCAGCTCAAGTCATTGGGTTTTCAAGTTCCGAGCGGCGCCACGGCCGAGCAAGCTTGCGAGTGTGCGGTGCGAGGCTTGAACGATGAGCGGGCGATAGTGCTGCGTACCATGGTCAAGCAGATGTACACCAGCAGCGCGACCATCCTGCCGGCCGTGCGCCAGGCGATCGACAAGCAATTGTTGCCGGCGTTGTCGGCATACCAGCAGAGCCACGTCGCCCGATAAAAATCAAAAGATCGCAGCCTTCGGCAGCTCCTACACCGATCCCTGTAGGAGCTGCCGAAGGCTGCGATCTTTTGATGGCGCCTCGGTTTAAAGCCTTACGCTAGCAAACGTCGATTCATTACGCGCCTGACTCAGCGCCGACAACGGTCCGGACAACGGCGACAGCACCAGGGCTTGCGGCAGCGGCATCATCGCCACTTGTTGCGTGGTGTTGGAACCTACGCGTTCGTCACGTGGTGGAATGCCGAAGTATTCGCGGTAGCACTTGGAGAAGTGCGGTGTGGAAACGAAGCCACAGACCGACGCGACTTCGATGATCGACATCGGCGTTTGCTTGAGCAACTGCCGGGCGCGGATCAGGCGCAGCTTCAAGTAGTAGCGCGATGGCGAGCAATGCAGGTATTTCTGGAACAGCCGTTCGAGCTGGCGACGGGACACGGCGACATACACCGCCAGTTCGTCGAGGTCGATCGGCTCTTCAAGGTTGGCCTCCATCAGCGCAACGATTTCCTGCAACTTCGGCTGGTTGGTGCCGAGCATGTGCTTGAGTGGCACGCGCTGGTGATCCTGTTCGTTGCGGATGCGCTCGTAGACAAACATCTCGGAGATCGCGGCCGACAACTCACGACCGTGATCGCGGCTGATCAGGTGCAACATCATGTCCAGCGGCGCGGTGCCACCGGAGCTGGTGAAGCGGTTACGGTCGAGGGTGAACAAGCGAGTGCTCATGGCCACACGCGGAAACGCTTCCTGCATCGCAGCCAGGCATTCCCAGTGCACGCTGCAATCGAAACCGTCCAGCAAGCCGGCGCACGCCAGGGCCCAGCTGCCGGTGCAGACTGCGCCGAGGCGACGGGACTGACGCGCCTGGCTTTGCAGCCATGACACGTGTTCGCGGGTAACAGTGCGTTGAATACCGATACCGCCGCAGACGATCACGGTGTCCAGGGGCGGCGCTTTGTGCATGGAGGCGTCGGGGGTGATTTGCAGACCGTCACTGGCCCAGACCTGACCGCCATCGACGGTGAGGGTGGTCCAGCGATACAGTTCGCGACCGGACAATTGATTGGCCATACGCAGAGGCTCCACTGCGGAAGCCAGGGAAATCAGCGTGAAATTGTCCAGCAGCAAAAAGCCGATGGATTGAGGCGCACGGTTCTGGGGTTGGGCCCCGGAGTTGAACGACGTCATCGCGGTATCTCCTCACACAAAGCGGGTGATGGCCTCAGGCGGAGGCTCTTGTTATTGCCATCGTTCTCGCGTGGGAGACGGGCTTTGTAATGACAGAGCAATTGCCATGCCTAAATTTGAATGCGCGTTCAATAACTCCTGAAAACGACGTCGTGGTGTGTCTAAATATGACGCGTAGCAAGTAGGGGTTAAGAGTGCCATTAGGCGAGACAAGCGCCCTACACCAATGCGTGTGAGCAAATCGGTAGCACTTGTGGGAACGGGGCTGCGACGAGCCGGAAAAGAGTGTCACCGCAGGCACGCGGTGACGGGTGGTCAGGGTCGTTTTTGATCCCTGACCTTGAGGTCATGATTTACCTGTTTGCGACGCGCCAAAAGGTGGCGCGTTTTGAATCGGGTGTGCACTTAGCGCGCAGTTTTGACTGGATTTACCGCTTCAAAAACCTCATGTAGGAGCTGCCGCAGGCTGCGATCTTTTGATCTTGATTTCTTAAGATCAAAAGATCGCAGCCTGCGGCAGCTCCTACATTAGTTCACCTGCGGTCTCAGCACTCAACGGCGCTGACAGCCAAACCACCCCGCGACGTCTCCTTGTACTTGTCATGCATATCGGCACCGGTATCGCGCATTGTGCGAATCACCCGATCCAGCGAAATGAAATGCTGACCATCACCGCGCAACGCCATCTGCGCCGCGTTGATCGCCTTAACCGCGGCAATCGCGTTGCGCTCGATGCACGGCACCTGCACCAGACCGCCCACCGGATCACAGGTCAACCCGAGGTTGTGTTCCAGGCCGATTTCCGCCGCGTTGCACAACTGCTCCGGCGTGGCGCCGAGGATTTCCGCCAACCCGGCCGCCGCCATGGCGCAGGCCGAACCGACTTCGCCCTGGCACCCGACTTCAGCACCGGAGATCGATGCGTTCTTCTTGCACAAAATCCCGACTGCCGCCGCACTGAGCAAGTAGTCGACGACATTGGCATCGGTCACGGCTTCGCTGAACTTCATAAAATAGTGCAACACCGCCGGGATGATTCCCGCCGCGCCATTGGTCGGTGCCGTAACCATGCGCCCGCCGGCGGCGTTTTCTTCGTTGACCGCCAGGGCGAACAGGTTGACCCACTCCATGGCGCTGAGCGTCGAGCCGATCACGTTGGGCTTGTTCAGCTCCTGCAGGCTGCGATGCAGCTTGGCCGCACGCCGACGCACATTCAGGCCACCGGGCAGGATGCCCTCATGCTTGAGCCCCTGCTCGACGCAGTCCTGCATGGCGCGCCAGAGCGTCATCAGGCCACTGCGAATTTCTGCTTCGCTGCGCCAGACCTTCTCGTTAGCCAGCATTAATTCAGCAACGCGCAGGTTGTGCTTTTTACACAGCTCCAGCAGCTCGGCGGCACTGGAGAAATCGTAAGGCAGCACCGTGCGATCCATGTCGACAACGCCACTGGATGCCTGGGCCTCATCGACGACAAAACCGCCGCCGACCGAATAGTAGGTGTCGCGATGCAACTCGCCGTGATCGTCTTCGACAATCAAGGTCATGGCGTTGGGATGGAATGGCAGGTTTTCGTCGATCAGGCGCATGTCCCGCGCCCAAATGAACGGCACCGAAAAGCGACCATCAAGCAACAATGTGTGGGTTTCGCGCAGGGTGTTGATGCGGATGCCGATTTGCGACGGATCGATCGCATCCGGCCACTCACCCATCAGGCCCATGATCACAGCATTGTCGCTGCCGTGACCGATGCCGGTGGCCGACAACGAACCAAACAGCTGAACTTCGACGCGCCGCACCTGCTCCAGCAGACCGCGTTCACGCAGGCCCTGTACGAACAGCGCCGCCGCCCGCATAGGCCCCACGGTGTGCGAACTGGAGGGGCCGATGCCGATTTTGAACAGGTCGAAAACACTGATAGCCATTACTGCCTGACTCCTGGATGTGCCAACTCCAGGCGCAAAAGCGCCCGGTGACGGAGCTGCTACGCTGAAGCTGCAATCCGTCGGGATGGCCGCATCATCAGGCTTTTACCGTGTCGTTCGACGTCTCACACCGACGCACTCATGCCCACTAACGCCGCGTGTCTTTTACGTCGCCTTTTCGCGGTTTTTTTGTGACGCAGAGGGGAAAAATGGGCTGAAAAAAGCTGTAAACGACGTTACTGACACTGGATGCGACCATCCCTGTACTGGTTACGACGCACCCTGTAGGCGTCAGATTTTCACTGGTACATGATCGTATCGACTCGATTGCAAGGCGCCGTGGTAGAGCTGTCTCCAAAACGCCATCCAACCGCAACCTATAAGTGCGGTGGTCCAGTCGGAACACTGCCAAAAAAAACACCAAGGAGTCCATCCATGAAAGGTTCCCCGTCGTTGTTGTTGGCCGCCATGCTAAGTCTGCCGCTTCTGGCGCAAGCCGCCGAGCCGGCGCAGTGCAGTACCGTAAACTTCTCCGATGTCGGCTGGACCGACATCACCGCCACAACCGCGACCACCAGCGTCGTACTCGACGCCCTGGGCTACAAAACCAAGACCACGATGATTTCCGTGCCGGTGACCTACAAGTCCCTGGCCGACGGCAAGAACATGGACATCTTCCTGGGGAACTGGATGCCAACCATGGAAAACGACATCAAGGCTTATCGTGATGCCGGCACCGTGGAAACCGTGCGCACCAACCTCAAAGGCGCCAAATACACGCTGGCCGTGCCACAGGCACTGTATGACAAAGGCCTGCACGATTTCGCCGACATCGCCAAGTTCAAGAAAGAGCTGGACGGCAAGATTTACGGCATCGAACCGGGTAATGACGGCAACCGTCTGATCCAGAGTATGATCGACAAGAACGCCTTCGGCCTCAAAGACGCTGGTTTCAAAGTGGTCGAATCCAGTGAAGCCGGCATGCTCTCGCAAGTCGACCGCGCACAGAAACGTGACACCGCCGTCGTGTTCCTCGGCTGGGCGCCTCACCCGATGAACAAGCGTTTCAAAATCCAGTACCTCACCGGCGGCGATGATTATTTCGGCCCGGATTTCGGTGCAGCGACCGTCCTGACCAACACCCGCAAAGGGTACGCCCAGGAATGCAGCAACGTGGGTCAGCTGCTGAAGAACCTGGAGTTCACCGTCGACATGGAAAGCACCCTCATGGGCAACATCCTGGACGACAAGATGAAGCCTGACGCGGCCGCCAAGGCCTGGCTTAAAAAGAATCCACAGGTCCTCGATACCTGGCTCGCTGGCGTGACCACCATTGACGGTAAACCTGGCCTGGAGGCCGTGAAAGCAAGTTTGGCCAAGTAATCGCTTACGCCGGGCGAGTTCGCTCGCCCGGGCTGTTTATTTCCTTGCATGCGGACGTTCACTACCATGCTGATTGATCAGAAAATCCCCTTAGGCCAGTACATCGCGGGCTTCGTTGAATGGTTGACGCAACACGGCGCCAGCACCTTCGACGCAATCGCCGTGACACTGGAAACGATGATCCACGGCGTGACGTTCGCGCTGACCTGGTTCAACCCGCTGGCATTGATCGGCCTAATCGCATTACTTGCACACTTCATCCAACGCAAATGGGGCCTGACCGTTTTCGTCATTGCCTCCTTCCTGCTGATCCTCAATCTGGGGTATTGGCAGGAAACCATGGAAACCCTCGCCCAGGTGCTCTTCGCCACCCTGGTTTGCGTGGTCATCGGCGTACCGTTGGGTATCGTCGCCGCGCACAAACCGATGTTCTACACGCTGATGCGTCCGGTGCTCGATCTGATGCAGACCGTACCGACGTTCGTGTACCTCATTCCTACCCTGACCCTTTTCGGTCTGGGTGTGGTCCCGGGTCTGATTTCGACGGTGGTGTTCGCGATTGCCGCGCCTATCCGCCTGACCTACTTGGGCATCCGCGATGTCCCGGAAGAATTGATGGACGCCGGCAAAGCCTTTGGCTGCTCGCGACGTCAACTGCTCTCGCGAATCGAACTGCCCCACGCCATGCCAAGCATCGCGGCCGGTATTACCCAGTGCATCATGCTGTCGTTGTCGATGGTGGTGATCGCGGCACTGGTGGGCGCCGACGGCTTGGGCAAACCGGTGGTCAACGCACTGAATACCGCTGATATCGCCCTGGGCTTCGAAGCGGGCTTGGCGATCGTACTGCTGGCGATCATGCTCGACCGTATCTGCAAACAACCCGACGCCAAAGTAGGGGGTGACGCATGAGCATTATTCGCTTCGAGAACGTTGACGTTATCTTCTCCAGGGATCCACGCGAGGCGCTCAAGCTGCTGGATCAGGGCATGACCCGCAACGAGATCCTGAAAAAGACCGGGCAGATCGTAGGCGTCGAGAAAGCCAGCCTTGATGTCGAAAAAGGTGAAATCTGTGTACTGATGGGCCTGTCCGGTTCTGGCAAGTCCAGCCTGTTGCGCTGCATCAACGGCCTCAATACCGTCAGCCGCGGCAAGTTGTTCGTCGAGCACGAAGGCCGTCAGATCGACATCGCTGCGTGCACGCCAGCCGAGCTGAAAATGATGCGCACCAAGCGCATTGCCATGGTGTTCCAGAAGTTCGCCCTGATGCCTTGGCTGACGGTGCGCGAGAACATCAGCTTCGGCCTGGAAATGCAGGGTCGTCCCGAGAAGGAACGACGCAAGCTGGTGGACGACAAGCTTGAACTGGTGGGCCTGACCCAGTGGCGCAACAAGAAACCCAATGAGCTGTCCGGTGGTATGCAACAACGTGTGGGCCTGGCTCGCGCGCTGGCGATGGACGCCGATATTCTGCTGATGGACGAACCGTTTTCAGCCCTCGACCCGCTGATCCGCCAAGGCCTGCAGGACGAACTGCTGGAACTGCAACGCAAGCTGAGCAAAACCATCGTGTTCGTAAGCCACGACCTTGATGAAGCCCTGAAGCTCGGCAGCCGTATCGCGATCATGAAAGACGGCCGGATCATCCAGTACAGCAAGCCGGAAGAAATCGTCCTCAACCCCGCGGATGACTACGTGCGGACCTTCGTGGCCCACACCAACCCGCTCAATGTGTTGTGCGGCCGCAGCCTGATGCGCACGCTGGACAACTGCAAACGCATCAACGGTTCGGTGTGTCTCGATCCGGGCGGCGATTCGTGGCTGGACCTGGCGGAAGGCAACACCATCAAGGGCGCTCGCCAGAACGGCGCGAGCCTGGATTTGCAGAACTGGATTCCAGGTCAAGCGGTTGAAGGCCTGGGTCGTAGGCCAACGCTGGTGGACTCGAACATCGGCATGCGCGACGCGCTGCAGATTCGTTATCAGACCGGCAACAAACTGGTGCTGCACGACAACAACCAGGTCGTTGGGATTCTCGGCGACAGCGAGCTGTATCACGCGCTGCTCGGCAAGAACCTGGGGTAAGGCAACACATGCAAAAACGCCGCGAGAGGATCGCGGCGTTTTTGTTTATGCGGAGCGAAGATCAAAAGATCGCAGCCTGCGGCAGCTCTACATGAAACACACTCCCCTGTAGGAACTGCCGCAGGCTGCGATCTTTTAAAGCTGATGCGGTGTTTCAGACGGAAACACCGCGCCACTTCACAACTTAGCTATAAACCCGGCCAAGGAGCTGCCGATGGCTTTCAAACTGATCGAGCACGTCACGGGTGATCTGGTCCTGGGTGAAACCCATCAAGTCGTAGTCCTGGCTGCCGTTGTGCAGGTACACCTCGGCGCGGTAATAACGCTGGCGCGCCTCATCGGACTGAGCCGATTCGGTTGGCGTAGCCAGGTAACCATCCAGGCTGACTTCGTAGACAAACGGGTTGCCCTCTTCCATCTCGACCCGTACGCCCATGCACCGCTTGGACTTGCCCAACAGCGTCTGAACTTCCAGACCCTGGGCACGCATTTGCGCCGTCGCATCTTCCAATGCCGGGCTCACATGCTTGTCCATGAAACGCTGGACGATCGACTGGCTCGGTTGCAGGTCCAGTTGGGTCAAGCGCTCAGTGAAACCACGACGACCGCGCGCCGCCAACTCGGCTTGTTCCTGTTCGATCTGCACGTCCTGGCGCATAGCCTTGTGCAAGCCGAACATGAAGAACACCAGGACCACCGAGAACGGCAGACCGGCCAGCACCACCATGGTTTGCATGGCTTCGAAGTTACCGGCGAACAGCAGGCCGATGGTCACCAGGGTGATTACCGCCGACCAGAAAATCCGCAGCCAGTGCGGCGCGTCTTCGTCGACGTTGCCGCCCTTGCAGGAGAGATTGGCCATCATCACCGCGCCGGAATCCGCCGGGGTCAGGAACAGCACGAAACCGACGAAGATCGACACGCCGATCACAATCTTCGACGCCGGGTAATGCTCAAGCAACTGGTAGATCGCCATGGACGGCTGTTCCAGCGCCGTCTTCCCGAGCTCCACCGCCCCATGGTTCATCACCAGGTCCAACGCCGAGTTACCGAAGATCGACAGCCACGCCAGGGTGAAGCCCAGTGGAATCAGCAGCACGCCAGCCACCAGTTCACGCACCGTGCGACCACGGGAAATACGCGCGATGAACATGCCTACGAATGGCGCCCAGGAAATCCACCAGGCCCAGTAGAACAGGGTCCACAGGCCCAACCAGCGGTCGGACTTTTCGCTGTCGCCTTCATACACGTAGAGGTCGAAGGTCTTCAGCACCACGCCGTTCAGGTAGTCGCCGATGTTCTGCACAAAGCCGTTGAGCAGGTGCAGGGTCGGGCCGAACAGCAGGACGAAAATCAGCAGGCCGCTGAACAGCACGATGTTCAGGTTGGACAGACGACGGATGCCGTTTTCCACACCGGATACTGCAGCGATGGTTGCCACCGTGCTCATCACGATGATCACGATCAGCAGGTTGGTGTTGCTGTGCTCCATGCCAAACAGGTTTTCAAGGCCCGACGACACTTGCAGCGAACCAATCCCCAGATTCGTCACCAGACCCAGCAGGGTCACGAACATGCCAAAGCCATCTACCGCATGACCGGCAGCGCCTTTGACCCAACGTTCGCCCACCAGCGGGTACAGCGCCGAACGCAACGCCAGCGGCTGGTTATGCCGATAAGCAAAATACGCCACGGCCAGGCCGACCAATGCGTAGATCGCCCAGCCGTGCAGGCCCCAGTGCAGGAAGGTCAGCTGAACTGCCTGGCGCGCAGCCATGTTGCTCGCAGCGACGCCTTCCGGCGGGTTGAAGTAGTGATCCAGCGGCTCGGACGCACCGAAGTACAGCAGCGAAATGCCGATACCCGACGAGAACAGCATCCCCGCCCAGGCGCCGTAGCTGAAGTCCGGGGTGTCGTCCTTGCTGCCCAGTTTGAGTTTGCCGTAGGACGAAAACGCCAGGCCGATGACGAACACCAGATAGGCGGCAATGACCACCATGTAGTACCAGCCGAAGCTGCGGGACAACCAGGCCTGAGCCACTCCCAGCATTCTGCCGGCCTCTTGCGGGGCGATGATCAGAATGGCGGTCAACAACAGAATCAACGCGGTAGAGGTGTAGAACACCCAACCGTTGACCGTCACCTTCTCGGGTGGGGTCTTTATTAGCGAGGCAGAACTCATGGCACAGATGCTCCGGGCAGTGCGAGAGAAGAACGCAAGGCAGTGCGTTACCCGACCAATCGGTTAGTGGGCAGCCGACCGGTGGGTGTTATAAAGACACCCCGAAAAAAGCCCGAAGCCCTGCAGGCGCCAGCGCATACAGGTTTCGAGCGTTTTCGGATGTCGGTTTGCCGCCATTTACATGTAGGAAAAATCTGTAAGCAGCGACGATTTGTCGCAGATCTTATTCTTTGTTGATTGAACGTTCAATCAAAACAAAATAGACTGGCCCTCAATCCGGTAGTCGTTCTACGTCTGCCGGAAGGCCTAAGGAGATGTGCAAGATGCCCAAGGTCGGTATGCAACCCATCCGTCGCCAACAGTTGATCGAAGCCACTTTGCTGGCCGTCGATCAGGTAGGGATGGGGGACGCCAGCATTGCGCTGATCGCCCGTTTGGCCGGTGTCTCGAATGGCATCATCAGTCACTATTTTCAGGACAAGAACGGCCTGATCGCCGCCACGATGCGGTATCTGATGAGCGTCCTCAGCGAGAACGTCACCACGCGCCGACTGGCGCTGGGAGATGACAGCCCTCGGGCCCATCTCCAGGTGATTATCGAAGGCAACTTCGACGCCAGCCAGGTCAATGGCCCGGCAATGAAAACCTGGCTGGCCTTCTGGGCCACCAGCATGCACCAGCCGTCATTGCACAGGTTGCAGCGGATCAACGATCACCGACTGTATTCCAACCTGTGCTGCCAGTTCCGCCGCGTATTGCCGCTCGATGATGCGCGCAGTGCAGCCCGTGGCCTGGCAGCTCTCATTGACGGCTTGTGGTTGCGCGGCGCGCTGTCGGGAGACGCTTTCGACACCGAGCAGGCGCAACAGATCGCTTACGAATACATGGATATCCAATTGGCCAAGCAGGTGAGTTAGAGCACACATAAACGCTCAACCACCGGACCGTGCCAACCACTTATGCTCTTGCGAGGACTTTATGGCCCGTTTCGAACTGCAAAAACTCTACATCGATGGCGCGTACTCCGACGCTAGCAGCGACGCCACTTTCGAAGCCATCAACCCGGCTAACGGTGAAGTCCTCGCCAAAGTGCAGCGTGCGACCCAGTCAGACGTCGAACGTGCCGTGGTCAGCGCTGAAAAGGGCCAGAAAATCTGGGCTGCCATGACCGCGATGGAGCGTTCGCGCATCCTGCGTCGCGCCGTCGACATCCTGCGTGAGCGCAACGACGAACTGGCCGCCCTGGAAACCCTGGACACCGGCAAGTCGTACTCCGAAACCCGTTACGTCGACATCGTTACCGGTGCAGACGTGCTGGAATACTACGCAGGCCTGGTGCCGGCCATCGAAGGCGAGCAGATTCCGCTGCGCACCACGTCGTTCGTCTACACCCGTCGCGAGCCGTTGGGCGTCGTAGCCGGTATCGGCGCGTGGAACTACCCGATCCAGATCGCCCTGTGGAAATCCGCGCCAGCCCTGGCGGCCGGTAACGCGATGATCTTCAAGCCCAGCGAAGTCACTTCCCTGACCACGCTGAAACTAGCCGAGATCTATACCGAAGCCGGTCTGCCAGCCGGTGTGTTCAACGTCCTGACCGGCAGCGGCCGTGAAGTCGGCACCTGGTTGACCGAGCACCCGCGCATCGAAAAAATTTCCTTCACCGGCGGCACCGACACTGGCAAAAAAGTCATGGCCAGCGCTTCGGCCTCGTCGCTCAAAGACGTGACCATGGAACTGGGTGGCAAGTCCCCACTGATCATCTGCGACGACGCCGACCTCGATCGCGCCGCCGACACCGCGATGATGGCCAACTTCTACAGCTCCGGTCAGGTCTGCACCAACGGCACTCGCGTGTTCGTACCGGCCCACCTGAAAGCTGCGTTCGAAGCCAAGATCGCCGAGCGCGTTGCGCGCATCCGCATCGGCAACCCGCAAGACGAAAACACCAACTTCGGCCCGCTGGTCAGCTTCGCCCACATGGAAAGCGTGCTGGGCTACATCGCCAAAGGTAAGGCAGAAGGCGCACGCGTACTGTGCGGCGGCGAGCGTCTGACCGATGGCGAATTCGCCAAAGGCGCGTTCGTCGCGCCAACCGTGTTCACCGACTGCACCGACGACATGACCATCGTCCGTGAAGAAATCTTTGGCCCGGTGATGGCGATCCTCACCTACGAAACCGAAGAAGAAGTGATCCGCCGCGCCAACGACACCGACTTCGGCCTGGCCGCCGGTATCGTCACCAAAGACCTGAACCGCGCCCACCGCGTGATTCATCAACTGGAAGCCGGTATCTGCTGGATCAACGCCTGGGGCGAGTCCGACGCCAAGATGCCGGTCGGCGGCTACAAGCAGTCGGGTGTTGGCCGTGAGAACGGGATCAGTTCGCTCAATAACTTCACCCGCATCAAATCGGTACAGGTCGAGTTGGGCGATTACGTCTCGGTGTTCTAACCCCGAGTTTTGTATTGCCCGTGAGGCCGTCTTCGCTGGCAAGCCAGCTCCCACAGGTTTGGTGCCGTCCGCCAAATCTGTGGCCACTCCGATCCTGTGGGAGCGTGGCTTGCCCGCGATTCGAGTGCAAAGCACTCGTCAGGCCTGACCTGACCAACTTCAAAGAGGGTGCATTCAATGTCCCAAGAATTCGATTACATCATCATCGGTGCCGGCTCGGCCGGTAACACCCTGGCGACCCGCCTGACTGAAGACGAAGGCGTCACCGTCCTGCTGCTCGAAGCAGGCGGCCCGGACTACCGCATGGACTTCCGCACACAAATGCCGGCTGCCCTGGCATTCCCGCTGCAAGGCCGTCGCTACAACTGGGCCTACGAAACCGATGCCGAGCCGCACATGGACGGCCGTCGCATGGAATGCGGTCGCGGCAAGGGCCTGGGTGGCTCTTCGCTGATCAACGGCATGTGCTATATCCGTGGCAACGCGATGGACTACGACGGCTGGGCAAAATTGCCAGGCCTGGAAGACTGGACCTACCTCGACTGCCTGCCGTATTTCCGCAAAGCCGAAACCCGCGACATCGGCCCGAACGATTACCACGGTGGTGAAGGCCCGGTCAGCGTGACCACGCCGAAAGCCGGCAACAACCCGCTGTTCCACGCCATGGTTGAAGCCGGCGTGCAAGCCGGTTACCCGCGTACCGAAGACCTGAATGGTTACCAGCAGGAAGGTTTCGGTCCGATGGACCGTACCGTGACGCCGAAAGGTCGTCGTGCCTCCACCGCGCGCGGTTACCTGGACGTCGCCAAGAAACGTTCGACCCTGACCATCGTCACCCACGCCCTGACCGACAAGATCCTGTTCGAAGGCAAGCGTGCGGTCGGCGTGCGTTACCTGGTCGGTTCTGCCGAAGAGCGTGTTGAAGTCAAAGCGCGCAAGGAAGTGCTGCTGTGCTCCGGCGCCATCGCTTCGCCGCAGATTCTGCAACGCTCCGGTGTCGGCCCTGCCGAACTGCTGAACAAGCTCGACATTCCGGTGGTTCACGACCTGCCGGGCGTCGGTGAAAACCTGCAGGACCACCTTGAGTTGTACCTGCAATACGCGTGCACCCAACCGGTCTCGCTGTACCCGTCTCTGCTCTTGCACAACCAGCCGGCCATTGGTGCCGAATGGCTGTTCAACGGCACCGGCATCGGCGCCAGCAACCAGTTCGAAGCCGGCGGTTTCATTCGTACCCGCGAAGAGTTCGAATGGCCGAACATCCAGTACCACTTCTTGCCGGTGGCGATTAACTACAACGGCAGCAACGGGGTGAAAGAGCACGGCTTCCAGGCGCACATGGGCTCCATGCGTTCGCCGAGCCGCGGTCGCATCCAGGCCAAGTCGAAAGACCCACGCCAGCACCCGAGCATCCTGTTCAACTACATGGCCACCGAGCAGGACTGGCAGGAATTCCGCGACGGCATCCGCCTGACCCGTGAGATCATGCAGCAACCCGCGCTGGACGCGTTCCGTGGCCGCGAAATCAGCCCGGGCATCGAAGTGCAAACCGATGAGCAACTGGACAAGTTCATCCGCGAACACGCCGAAACCGCGTTCCACCCGTCCTGCTCGTGCAAGATGGGCTCCGACGCGATGGCTGTGGTCGATGGCGAAGGTCGCGTGCATGGCATGCAGGGCCTGCGCGTGGTCGATGCTTCGATCATGCCGATCATCACCACGGGCAACCTCAACGCACCGACGATCATGATGGCCGAGAAAATCGCCGACAAGATCCGTGGTCGCAAGCCGTTGCCGCGCAGCAAGGCTGATTACTACGTAGCCGGCGATGCGCCGGTGAAGGGTAAGCCGATGCGTGATGTGAGCCAGGCAGTTCAGTAACAGTTCACGTACTTGCAATAAACAAAACCGCCAGCCTTTCAGGGTTGGCGGTTTTTTTTGGCTAACACGATCTGCTTGCAGCTAACAACAATCATCACACCCAGTAACTAAAAATCACCGACAACCCTTTAATAAAAACTCGTAACACTTGCACTAAGACTAACTTAAAAACTTCCATTACTATCCGCGCCCGCCTCACAGCGACAGGAGAAATGTTAATGGAAATCAATAGTACGCCTGACATTGGCCGCACCAAGACACCCAGTCACTTCAGGGATCAAATATCCAAAGAAAAGACAATCACCCTTGACTTCAGTTATTTGACCGGCGCTATTGAATCCTGGTGGAAAAAAAACGGCCAACAAGACACGCACACCTTAAAAACACAATTAATCAACCTTCTCCTAACTTATCTGCACGCCGAAGACACTTTCTATTTCGATAAAGTAGGCCTGGCAGATGGGTGTGCAGCCGTCTGCATAAAAAATGTATTCAAACTTGATTCACCAAAACTCGCCTTGACTGTGCATGAAGCATTGGCCGACTTGTTTCATCTCACCGACATAAAATACGATTATGAAGAGCACAAAGCGTTGTACTTAAAACCCTCTGCAGAACAATATCGGGAATGGGGCAATGGCCATGGCGATATCACACCGCACTCCGATGATCTGTATGAAAGCTTGAATGTCGATTACCTGGCTCTGACCGTTTGCCGTGACATCACAAAGACTCCCACCGCCTATTACTTCGCCAGCGACCTGCTTTGCGATTTAAACGATGACGAAATAAGCGACTTACTGACAATGCAAGCAACGTTCATTTCCGGTAAAAACGTTAGCGGCTTGAAAGAGCGGGTTCGTCGTGTGGTTGAATTTTCCGAACTCTACGGTTTCCATTTTTCGCTGGATTTTCGCATTGACTCTGAGAACGGTGAGCGAATGCGCGCAAAAAATGGCGGTCAACACGTGCTGGACAAAATCCGAGCCGGTCTGCCAAACGCAAAACACCATGTTTCAACAACTGAAACCGGTACATTCCTGATCGTGGCCAACCACAAGATACTGCATGCCCGGTCGATGCTGAATATGGATGCCAATGAGGCTCGAGAACAAGCTCACAACTCGACATTCAACACAACGCCTCGATTATTGTTTCGAAGCAAAGGTCCCAGGAAGCACTACTTCCCGCTGGATGAAACAACCCTTCTGGCGGAGGCCCATTGATGGTGACTCCCGGTATGCTCACTCGATCCTCGGCTGCCAGCGTTTTTATTGAAGGAGCACGCGACGCAATCACCTTTGGTGTCGCGTTCATTTTTCTCTACTTATCCATAGGCATTTTAAGCGCAACGCAATCGTTATCATTAAGCCAGGCGCTAGCAACGACTCTGTTGATATTCTCCACGCCACTGCAGTTTCTGCTAATACAAAGCTATAACGATGGGTGGATATTGCTCCCTATCATCGTGGCACTTAACGCTCGCTTTGTACTGCTTTCCGCAACACTTGCCCCCCATATCAGAAACACTTCCACCCTAAAAACCATGGCTTCCTTGATCCTGATCACACCTTCAATATTCACGGGGTGCGTCACTCGATTCAAGCGCAAAGCCGACCATCCTTTTACTTACATGATTGGCCTGGGTCTTCCCATATTCGGCATATCGATCATCTGCACCTACATCGGCTTCGTCGCCGGTGCAGAACTCACCTCACCGGTCATCTATGCAGCGATGACACTGCTGTTGCCGCTACAATTCACCGCCTTGGCCGGCAAGCATTGGCCTCATTATTCGGAAGTATCGAGTTACTGGCTTGGTTTTGTCGGCGCGCCCGTATTGGTCTATCTATTCAAGGATTACAGCTTGCTCTGCACGCCTTTTATAATCGGCGGATTGATCGTGCTGATTGAAAATAACTACAAAAAACGGGAAGACGTAACTCCATGACGATCTGGCTTCTTATCGCATTTTCCGCCCTTACCGCCTTTGCATTTCGTGCCCTGCCTTTTGCCTTCAAAAACAGCACCGCACTCACCCAAACCCAAGGGTCCTTTTATCGCTTCATCAGCTACAGCGCACAAGCAATGTTAGGAGTTATCATTTACGACACGGCATTCAACAAGAAGGATGCGCTGACGCTGTTCCAGCAATTTGAACCGCTGGATGCACTGAAGTTGGTTTTACTGGTCGGCACCTTCATCGCAGTCGCTAAAACAAGGAAAATCCTGCCTGCTTTTTTTGCAAGCCTATTCATTTATGTCGCAGCTTTCGTCTATCTGAACGGCTGAAAGCAGGTCGATGCCTGACGGCGAGGTTGATCGCGAGCAAGCTGCAACGGCTGTTCGCGAACGCCATCATTAGCCAACTCGTCTCACGCTCTGCGCATTGCGTAATCCGTTCCTTCACTGCTGCGCCCTTGATCCTCCCCCCTGGCAGGCCTAATCTAGCGCCACGCAAACGTTTCACCCCCTCCCTTCGCAACACCGCAACACCGTCACTCCATACCAAGGAGGTTTCCGAATGTTCGATTTCCACCCTCAGCTCAAGCAGCGTTTTGCTGCCTTGCGCACGGGCGTTGAGTTCTTTTCCCTGCGTTATGTGCGCGAGTCCGGCCAGTATTTGTCGGTGCGCAAGAATGTCGCCGAACCGCCGAGCCTGAGCCGTGACGAAGGCGCGATGCTGACGGTTCGAGTCAACGGTGTCGAAGCCTACGCCGCGACCAATGACCTGTCGCAACAAGGCCTGCAAGCCGCGCTCGAGCGCGCCGAACAGCAAGCGCGCCGGCTCAAGCCCCATGCCCTGCTGGATCTGCGCGAGCAAGCGGTGTCGAGCGATCGCGCCGATTATTTCTCGCCGAACCTCGACCAGCCGTTCCCGTCCCTGAGCGATTGCTACCAACTACTGAGCGCCGAATCCGCGTCCGTGCCCAAGGACGAGCGTCTGGTGAACTGGCAGGTGAGCATCGGCATCACTCACGTCGAGCAGATTTACCTCAACAGCGCGGGCGCCGAACTGCGCCAGGCGCAACGCTTCGTCTACCCCGGCCTGGACGTCACCGCCTATGACGGCAGCGACAGCCAGACCCGCACCCTTGGCCGGGAAAACTTTGGCCAACAAGGCGGCTTTGATGTGATCAGCCGCTGCGGGCTGATCGGCGCGGGTGCGAAAATCGCCGATCAGGCGCTGCAATTGCTGCTGGCACCGAACACCCCGCAGGGGCCACGCGACCTGCTGCTGATGCCTGACCAGATGATGTTGCAGATCCACGAATCCATCGGCCACCCGCTGGAGCTGGACCGCATCCTTGGCGACGAGCGCAATTACGCCGGCACCAGTTTCGTCAAAGCCGAAGACTTCGGCCGCCTGCAATACGGCTCGAAACTGCTCAACGTGACCTTCGATCCGGACATCCCCGAACAACTCGCCAGCTACGGTCACGACGACGACGGCAGCGCCGCCAGCAAACAGTTCCTGATCCGCGAAGGCCTGTTGCTGCGCCCGTTGGGTGGTGCGCTGTCGCAATTCCGCGCCGGCTTGGATGGTGTCGCCAACAGCCGCGCCTGCGGTTGGAACCGTCCGCCGATCGACCGCATGGCCAACCTCAACATCGAGCCGGGCGATCAACCGCTGGAACAGCTGATCGGCAATATCGAGCACGGCATCTTGATGAGCACCAACCGTTCGTGGTCCATCGACGATGCGCGCAACAAGTTCCAGTTCGGTTGCGAGTGGGGCCAGTTGATCGAAAACGGCGAGCTCAAGGGCGTGGTGAAGAACCCGAATTACCGGGCGATTTCCGCGCAATTCTGGAAGAGCCTCAGCGCAGTCGGCGATGCCAACACCTTCAAGGTTCTCGGCACACCGAACTGCGGCAAGGGCGAGCCGAATCAGGTGATCCGCGTCGGCCATGCCTCACCGGCCTGCGTGTTCAGCAACGTGGATGTATTTGGGGGAGACGCCTGATGAGCACATCAAAAACTCAGGCCGAGTCGTTCAAGGCATTGGTCGACGGCTTGCGCGCGGCCCTGCGCGAACCGGAACAGTTCACCCTCAGCTACGCCGCCGAATCCTCGGCCTTCGTGCGTTTCAACCACGCCAAGGTGCGTCAGGCCGGTCAGGTGCAGCAGGCGAGCATCGACTTCAAGCTGATCAACGATGGCCGCCACGCTGACCTGCACATCACCCTGTCTGGTGATCCGCAAGTTGACTTGCAGCGCCTGGCCGAAGGCCTGCAACAGCTGCGAGAAACCTTGCCGCTGTTGCCGCAAGACCCGTATCTGCTGCTCAATTACAACGGCTGGAAAAGCCAGAACGTGCAGGAGCACCCGCTACCAGACACCGAGCAGGTGGTCGCGCAAATCACTCAAGCCGCCGAAGGCCTGGACCTGGTCGGTTTCTACGCCGCCGGCCCCATCAGCCGTGGTTTCGCCAGTTCTGCGGGCGCGTTTGGCTGGCATCAGGCCAACAGCTTCAACTTTGATTTCAGCCTGTTCCATGACAACGGCCAAGCGGTGAAAGCCAGTTACGCCGGGCACGACTGGAGCAATGAAGGTTTTGCCAAGCGCTTCCAGCAGGCCCGCGAACAACTGGCGTTTTTGGGGCGACCGCTGCGCACCCTGGCACCCGGTCATTACCGCGCCTACCTGGCGCCGGCGGCACTGGAAGAAATCATGGGCATGCTCTGCTGGGGCGGTTTTTCCGCACAGTCGATTGCCAGCAAAAGCAGCCCGTTGCAGAAGCTCTATGGTGGCGACCATACATTCAGCCCGCTGGTCTCGCTGGATGAAAAAGTCAGCGGCTCGTTGAGCCCGGCGTTCTCCGACGAAGGCTATCCGTGCAGCGATCTGGGATTGATCGTCGAAGGCAAGGCCGGCGCGCAATTGGTCAGTTCCCGTAGCGCCGCTGAATACGGCTTGACCGCCAACGGTGGCAGTGGCGGCGAATCGCCGAGCGCCTTGAACATGCAGGCAGGGGTGTTGCCAGAGGCTGAAATCCTCAAGCAACTGGGTACCGGTTTGTACATCAGCAACCTGTGGTACCTGAACTTCTCGGATCAGCCGGCGGCACGCCTGACCGGCATGACGCGGTTTGCGACGTTCTGGGTCGAGAACGGCGAGATTCAGGCACCGGTCAGCACCATGCGCTTCGATGACAGCGCGTTCAGCCTGCTTGGTTCGCAGCTGGAAGCATTGACCGAGGAACGCGAGATGTTGTTGTCGGCCAGCACCTATAGCCAGCGAGCGACGGCTTCGGCGTTGTTGCCGGGGGCGTTGGTCAGTCGCCTGACGTTGACCCTGTGACAGCATGAAAAGATCGCAGCCTTCTGCAGCTCCTACATGGATTGCGCTCTTCCTGTAGGAGCTGCCGCAGGCTGCGACCTTTTCAAGCCACACAAAAATCACTGACTCACCACAAGAGGTCCCATGCCCAACCGCCCGCCTCTCGACCCTGTCACCGCCCGCTGGGTACCGTGGGTCGTCGCCATTGCCTTTTTCATGCAGTCCCTCGACGGGACGATCCTCAACACCGCCCTGCCGGCCATGGCCGGGGACCTGGCGGAAGACCCGCTGCGCATGCAGGGCGTGATCATTGCCTACATGCTTACGGTCGCCTTGCTGATACCCGCCTCTGGCTGGATCGCCGACCGCTTCGGCACCAAGAAAATCTTCTTCGGCGCGATTCTGCTGTTCAGCATCGGCTCGTTGCTCTGCGCAATGTCGAGCAGCCTGAGTCTGCTGATCGGCGCACGGGTGGTCCAAGGCCTGGGCGGTGCGCTGATGCTGCCAGTCGGGCGGCTGGTGGTGCTGCGCGCGTACCCGCGATCGGAACTGGTGCGGATCATGGGCTTCATCACCATCCCCGGCCTGCTCGGGCCGTTGATCGGTCCGACCATGGGCGGCTGGATGGTGCAATACCTGACTTGGCACTGGATCTTCCTGATCAACCTGCCGGTCGGTGCAATCGGTTGTTATGCGGTGTGGAAATTCATCCCCGACCTGCGCGGCAGTGAGCGCACCCGCTTCGATAGCCTGGGCTTTTTGCTGTTCGGCGCGGCGATGATTCTGATCACCATCGCCATGGAAGGCCTCGGCGAACTGCACCTGCCGCACCTGCGGGTGATGCTGTTGCTGTTTGGCGGCATGGCCTGCCTTGCGGCCTATTGGCTGCGTGCCGGGCACATTGAAAATCCGTTGTTCTCGCCGTCGCTGTTCAAGACCCGGACCTTTGCCGTCGGCATCCTCGGTAACCTGTTCGCCCGACTGGGCAGCGGTGCCCTGCCGTTCCTCGTGCCGTTGCTGCTGCAAGTGGCGCTGGGGTATTCGCCGTCACAAGCCGGGATGAGCATGTTGCCGCTGGCCGCTGCGGCGATGATCGCCAAGTGGGTGGCGCGGCCGCTGATCGAACGCCTCGGCTATCGGATCGTACTGACCGGCAACACCCTGGCGCTAGGGCTGATGCTGGCGAGCATGGGCCTGGTCAGCGAGCAGACCCCGTACTGGTTGCTGCTGGGGATGCTGGCGATTCTTGGCGCGATCAACTCCTTGCAGTTCACCGCAATGAACACCGTGACCCTGATCGACCTCGACGATGCCAGTGCGAGCAGTGGCAACAGCCTGCTGTCGGTGGTCGCGCAATTGTCCTTGAGTCTCGGGGTGGCCTGCGCCGGCGCGCTGCTTGGCGGGTTCACCGCAGAGATCGGCAATGACGGTGTGGACACGGTCTTGGGGGCGTTCCAACTGACGTTTGTGACCGTGGGAATCATGGCGATGTTGGCCGCGACAATCTTTTCGCAACTCTCAAAGGAAGACGGACGGCGCGTCAAGCGTCCGGAAGAGCACATCGAACCTTAGGGCGAATGGCCATCGGGCTGGTACACTGCGCGACATTTTGTTTTGCAGGCCAGTCCCGTGACCACCATCGCCACCGCTTTTAATACTTTGCCGCTGTCCGCCGCCATGCTGGCTAACCTCGACTCCCTCGGTTATGCCCAGATGACGCCGATCCAGGCGCAAAGCTTGCCGGTGATCCTCAAGGGGATGGACTTGATCGCCCAGGCCAAGACCGGCAGCGGCAAGACTGCCGCCTTCGGTATCGGCCTGCTGAACCCGATCAATCCGCGCTACTTCGGTTGCCAGGCGCTGATCCTGTGCCCAACCCGTGAGCTGGCCGACCAGGTCGCCAAGGAAATCCGTCGTCTGGCCCGTGCCGAAGACAACATCAAGGTCCTGACCCTCTGCGGCGGCGTGTCCCTCGGGCCACAAATCGCTTCGCTGGAGCACGGCGCGCATATCATCGTCGGCACCCCGGGACGCATTCAGCAGCACCTGCGCAAGGGCTCGCTGGTCCTTCACGGCCTGAACACCCTGATCCTCGACGAAGCAGACCGCATGCTCGACATGGGTTTCTACGATTCCATCGAAGAAATCATCATGCAGGCCCCGGAACGTCGCCAGACCCTGCTGTTCTCCGCCACCTACCCGGTGGGCATCAAACAGCTGGCCTCGAAGTTCATGCGTAACCCGCAGCAAGTGAAGGCCGAAGCGTTCCACGACGACTCGCAGATCGAGCAGCGTTTCTACGAGATTTCCCCGGAAGAGCGCATGAGCGCGGTGACCAAGGTCCTCGGCCACTTCCGTCCGGCCTCCTGCGTTGCCTTCTGCTACACCAAGCAGCAGGTGCAGGAAACCGTCGATCACCTGACCGCCAAAGGTATTTCCGCCGTCGGCCTGCACGGCGATCTGGAACAACGTGATCGCGACCAGGTGCTGGCGATGTTCGCCAACCGCAGTACTTCGGTACTGGTTGCCACCGACGTCGCCGCCCGCGGTCTGGACATTGATTCGCTGGACATGGTGATCAACGTCGAACTGGCCCGTGACTCGGAAATCCACATTCACCGCGTCGGCCGTACCGGTCGTGCCGGAGAGAAAGGCATCGCCATCAGCCTGGTTGCCCCGTCCGAAGCGCAGCGCGCCCAGGCCATCGAGCAACTGCAACAATCGCCGCTGAACTGGGACCAGGTGGACAACCTCACCTCCCAGGGTGGCGGTCCGCTGCTGCCGCAGATGAGCACGCTGTGCATCGGCGCTGGTCGTAAAGACAAGGTGCGTCCGGGCGACATTCTCGGTGCCCTGACCGGCGACGCCGGTATTCCAGGCGCCCAGGTCGGCAAGATCGCGATCTTCGACTTCCAGGCTTTTGTGGCAGTGGAACGCGGCATCGCCAAGCAAGCCCTGCAGCGTTTGAACGACGGCAAAATCAAAGGCCGTTCGCTGCGCGTGCGTATCCTGTAAGAACAACGCACCTCCCCTGTAGGAGCTGCCGCAGGCTGCGATCTTTTGATCTTGATCTTAAAAGATCGCAGCCTCGTTTCACTCGACAGCTCCTACACAGCTCCTATACAGCTCCTATACAGCTCCTACACAGCTCCTACAGGCTTCCATTTTGAGGACACCGTTTTGCGCTCTACCGAAGTCGTGATCATTGGCGCTGGCGCCGCAGGGTTGATGTGTGCGCTGACCGCCGCCGGGCGCGGGCGCAAGGTGCTGTTGCTCGACCATGCCAACAAGGCCGGCAAGAAAATCCTGATGTCGGGCGGTGGCCGCTGTAATTTCACCAACATGTACACCGAGCCGGGCAATTTCCTCTCGCAGAACGCGCATTTCTGCAAATCCGCCCTGGCCCGCTACACCCAGTGGGACTTCATCGGCATGGTCGCCAAACATGGCGTGCCGTACCACGAGAAAAAACTCGGCCAGTTGTTCTGCGATAACAAATCCAGCGACATCCTCGAAATGCTCCTCAACGAATGCGATCAGGTTGGCGTCAGCCTGCACCTGGACACTTCGATCCAGACCATCGAGAAGCTCGAAAAGGGCTACCTGCTGGACACCACCCTCGGTCAGGTGACCTGCGAATCCTTGGTGATCGCCACCGGCGGTCTGTCGATCCCGACCCTCGGCGCCACCGGTTTCGGCTATCAGGTGGCCAAGCAGTTCGGTCACGACTTGCTGCCGACCCGCGCCGGGCTGGTGCCGTTCACCATCACCGATCAGCTCAAGGAACTCTGTACCGAGCTGTCCGGAACATCGGTGGATTGCCTGGTCAGCTGCAACGATCAGAGCTTCCGCGAGAACATCCTGTTCACCCACCGCGGCCTCAGCGGCCCGGCGATTCTGCAGATTTCCTCGTTCTGGGAATCCGGCGACACGGTTGAGATCAACCTGATGCCAGACCACGACGTGCCGACCTGGCTGCAAGAACAACAAGCCGAACGCCCCAACAGCGAGCTGAAAACCCTGCTCGGTGAAATCTTCACCAAGAAGATGGCCAACCTGTTGGCGGACAACTGGTTTGTTTCCAAACCGATGAAGCAGTACACCCATGCGGAAATTGCCGACATCGCCGAAAAACTGGCGAGCTGGAAAGTCGTGCCAGCCGGCACCGAAGGCTATCGCACTGCCGAAGTAACCCTGGGTGGCGTCGATACCAACGAGGTTTCTTCCAAGACCATGGAATCGCTGAAAAGCCCCGGCCTGTACTTTATCGGGGAAGTGCTCGACGTCACCGGGCACCTGGGTGGTTTCAACTTCCAGTGGGCGTGGGCATCGGGTTACGCAGCGGCGCAGTACGCCTGACTAAATCCCCCCTGTAGGAGCTGCCGCAGGCTGCGATCTTTTGATTTTTATTTTTTAAGATCAAAAGATCGCAGCCTCGTTTCACTCGACAGCTCCTACAAGGGACGACGTTTCGCCATGGAAGGAACAGATTTTGCTGTCAGATGTGATCGCCGCCATTGCGTCGGCGTCATTACTGGCTCAATTTAGCGTCATTGCCTCGGAAGGCCCTCGCACTTCATGTCCTCGACTTCGTTTCGTCAGTCTTTGCGGCGCCTTTGGGCACTGGATAAGTTCAGCTACAGCGTGCGGGTATTCATCGCCCTGACCGGCACCATGGCGTTGTGTTGGTATCAGGATGAAATGGGGCTGCTGATCCCGTTGTTCCTGGGGATTATTGCCAGCGCCCTGGCCGAGACCGACGACGGCTGGCAAGGTCGCCTCAACGCATTGGCCGTGACCCTGGTGTGTTTCGCCGTTGCCGCCCTGTCCGTCGAATTGCTCTTCCCCTACCCCATCCTCTTTATCTTCGCCTTCGCCCTGGCCGCCTTTTGCCTGACCATGCTCGGCGCCTTGGGCGAGCGCTACGGCGCGATTGCCTCGGCAACCTTGATTCTGTCGGTCTACACCATGATCGGCGTGGACCAGCGCGGCGGTGCCGTCACGGATTTCTGGCATGAGCCGGTGCTATTGGTGGCTGGTGCGGCCTGGTACGGTTTGCTGTCGGTGTTGTGGCAGGCGCTGTTTTCCAATCAGCCGGTGCAGCAAAGCCTGGCGCGCTTGTTCCGTGAACTGGGTTTTTACCTGAAGTTGAAGGCGTCGCTGTTCGAGCCGATTCGGCAGATGGACGTGGAGGCGCGCCGCCTGGAGCTGGCCCAGCAGAACGGTCGCGTGGTAGCAGCATTGAATGCCGCCAAAGAGATCATCCTGCATCGGGTCGGCAACGGTCGTCCGGGCTCGAAAGTCAGCCGCTACCTGAAGCTGTACTTCCTCGCCCAGGACATCCACGAACGCGCCAGTTCCTCTCACTATCCTTACAACGCCCTGGCCGAAGCCTTCTTCCACAGCGACGTGTTGTTCCGCTGTCAGCGCCTGCTGCGTCAGCAAGGCAAGGCGTGCCGGGCGCTGGCGGAATCAATCCAGATGCGCCAACCCTTCATCTATGACGCGAGTTTCGCCGAGGCGCTAGGTGATCTTCACGCCTCCCTCGAACACTTGCGCATCCAGAGCAATCCGGCCTGGCGTGGCTTGCTGCGTTCATTACGCGCCTTGGCGGCCAACCTGGCGACGCTCGACCGTTTGCTCAGCGATGCCAGCAACCCCGACGCTCTCGCCGACGCCACCGACAGCAGCCTGCTCGACCGTTCGCCACGCAACCTCAAGGATGTCTGGATACGCTTGCGCACGCAGCTCACGCCGACTTCGCTGCTGTTCCGCCATGCCCTGCGTTTGCCCCTGGCCTTGAGCATCGGCTACGCGATGGTGCATTTGATCCACCCGTCCCAAGGCTACTGGATCATCCTTACGACGCTCTTTGTCTGTCAGCCGAACTACGGCGCGACCCGGCGCAAACTCGGCCAACGGATCATCGGCACCGCCATCGGCCTGACCTTGGCCTGGGCGCTGTTCGACCTGTTCCCGAACCCGCTGATCCAGTCGTGCTTCGCGATTGCCGCCGGCATGGTGTTCTTCACCAACCGCACCACGCGCTACACCGTGGCCACAGCAGCCATTACCTTGATGGTGCTGTTCTGCTTCAACCAGGTGGGTGACGGTTACGGGCTGTTTTTGCCACGCCTGCTCGACACCCTGCTTGGCGGCCTGATTGCCGGACTGGCGGTCTTCCTGTTCCTGCCGGACTGGCAAGGTCGGAGCCTGAACAAAGTGTTGGCCAACACCCTGACCTGCAACAGCATTTACCTGCGCCAAATCATGCAGCAATACGCCGCTGGCAAAAGCGACGACCTGGCCTATCGCCTGGCTCGTCGCAATGCGCACAACGCCGATGCAGCGCTGTCGACCACGCTGGCGAATATGCTGATGGAGCCGGGGCATTTCCGTAAGGAAGCGGATGTCGGTTTCCGCTTCCTCGTACTGTCGCACACGCTGCTCAGCTATCTGTCAGGGCTGGGCGCGCACCGGGAAACCCAGCTACCGCCAGATGTACGCGAGCATTTGATCGAAGGCGCCGGCGTGAGTCTGGCCGCGAGCATTGATGAAATCGCCCGGGGGCTGGCGAGCAAATCGGCGATTGCCATTCAGAGCGATGAGGAAGAAGCACTGGCCAATGAGCTGGAGCAGATGCCAGATGAAATCGATGAAGGCCAACGGCTGGTGCAGACGCAATTGGCGTTGATCTGCCGGCAATTGGGGCCGTTACGGACTTTGGCGGCGCATTTGATCAAGGATACGGGTGAGGATTGAGTTTCGCGGTGGCTGTGCGGGCCCTTCGCGGGCAAGCCTCGCTCCTACAGGGTCACGCTGAACCCGTAGAAGCGAGGCTTGCCCGCGAAGAGGCCATCAGCCACAACTGAAGCCTCGGATCTGACTTACATCCCATGCTGTTTGAGCAATCTCTGATAACTCCCATCCACCTTCATCGCCGCAATCTCCCGGTCGAAACCGGCAACGATCCGTTCATGCTCCGGGTTCTTCAGGCTGACCAGAATGTGCAGGCTGTTCTCGCTCAGCGGCTTGGGCAGGAACTCCACGGCATTGCGCACCTTGGCCGACTCCCGCGCCAGGTAATAACGGGCCACGTATTCATCTTCCAGGGTCAATTTGACCCTGTCGGCGGCAACCATGCGCACGGCCATGGCAAAGCTGTGCACTGGAATTTTCTGTAGCGACTCGTCTTCATCGAATGCTGGCGAATACGCGTAGCCGCGCACTACCGCGATTGGATAAGTGTGCAGTTGCTGCAGATTATTGAATTCGATAGGCGTGTCCTTGCGCCTGATAAAGCGCACACGATTGAGCAGGTACTCACCGGAAAACTGGCCAAGTTTTGTGCGGTCCTCGGTGTACCAGGCATTGACCAACACGTCGTATCGACCCTCGCCCACCCCCAGCAACGCCCGCGCCCAGGGCACCTGTTCGAAATCACTGGCATAGCCGGCCCGTGCCAGTGCGGTGCTGACAATGTCGGTGGCCAACCCACCATTGACCAGCGTGGCGTCGGTAAACGGTGGCCAGGCATCCGCCACCAGCCGCAGCTTTTCCGCTGCCGCACTTTGAGTCAGCAACAGCAATCCAATCAAAGCAAAGGCTCGATGCAATCGCGGCATGCTAGAAAATCCTTAGCGGGCGGGCTGCCCGACGTGTTTTCAGCCAAAACTCCAAGCCCCGTACCGGCACGCCCAAGCAGTAAACGTTAGCTCATTGAAGCCACTGCACATCGCTTGACCCCAGATTACACAAAGAAGTCAGCGTCGCGAGAAATGAATGATGGCATTTTGGTCTTTGTCACAGATTTCTCCGCCATAAAGACATCCTTCGCCGGGACGCTTAGTATCGGGGGGACGTTTTCAGGGAATCAAAACATGACAATCGATTGGGTCTGCAAACACCACAGTGATCTGGGAAAGGAGCAGCTGTACGCCATCTTGCGACTGCGCGACGAGGTATTCGTTGTCGAGCAGAAATGCGCGTATCAGGACATCGACGGCCAGGATCTGGAAGGTGACACCTGCCATTTGATGGGTTGGAACGGTGACCGGTTGGTGGCGTATTTGCGCTTGCTGGACCCGCAATCCCAGGGCGGCGACGTGGTGATTGGCCGGGTCGTGACCGCACTTGAAGGCCGCGGCAAGGGGCTGGGCCACGAAATGATGGAACAGGCGCTGAAACAGGCTGAAAAATACTGGCCTGAGATCCCGATCTATCTCTCGGCCCAGTCGCATTTGCAGGGGTACTACGGGCGGTACGGGTTTGTGGTGGCGGGTGAGGAATACGTCGAGGACGGTATTCCACATATTGGTATGCGCCGACTTTGAGTGCCCCTTCGCGGGCAAGCCTCGCTCCTACAGGGAGTGCGATTGTAGGAGCGAGGCTTGCCCGCGAAGGCGTCAGCACAGGCACTAGAAATCTCAGGGATACTCAAGCACCGCTTTAATCTGCCGCAAATTACGCTCGATCCACCCGCGATCAATCGCCCCCCACTCGCGAATCCGATAGCGCCCGGCATGGTTGCGTGCGCCATCTTCCTGCTCGAACTCGCAAACGATATCCAGGTCCGCCAGCGCCGCGATGGTGTCCTGGGCCGTGCGCCGGGGCATGCCGGTGACTTCGGTCAATGCGGGTACGCTGCTGGCCAGTCCGCTGTCGATCAGGTACGCCACGTACAAGCGACGGTAGAAGCTGCTCTTGGTCTTGCTCACGTTTGTTCCTTGTTATTAGAAGATCAAAAGATCGCAGCCTTCGGCAACTCCTACAGGAATCAATGAGGGAGCTGCCGAAGGCTGAGATCTTTTAGTGCATATCACGCCACGTCAGGTACACCCGCACATCGAACTCCACCTGGTGATAGCCCGGCAACATGTGCTCGCACAGCTTGTAAAACGCCTTGTTGTGATCGGACTCTTTGAAGTGCGCCAGCTCGTGCACCACGATCATTTTCAGGAACTCGGCGGGCGCTTCCTTGAACAGTGAGGCGATGCGAATTTCTTTCTTGGCCTTGAGCTTGCCACCCTGCACCCGAGAGATCGTGGTGTGCAGGCCGAGGGCGCGGTGGGTCAGGTCCAGTCGGTTGTCGAACAACACTTTGTCGATGGCCGGGGCGTTACGCAGGTATTCCTGTTTGAGGTCCAGCGCAAAGGTGTACAGCGCCTTGTCGCTCTGTACCCCGTGCTTTTCCGGGTAACGCTTGGTCAAGTATTCGCCAAGCCGACCGTCGGCGATCAGCTGGCGCACCTGATCCTGCAATGAAGCGGGATAGGCCTGAAGGTATTTCAACGCGGTCATCGCAGCAGCAACACAAATCACGAAAAGGTCGCCAGTGTAGCGAATTCAGCGGGTCAGCGCGCTCCAGTCAAACGGCTGCACAAAGTGGCCGGTGTCTTCGGCCATCATCGGCCGCGCCACCAGAAAACCCTGCACGTATTCACAACCATTGGCTTGCAGCCACTGGTATTGCGCAACGGTTTCCACCCCCTCGGCAATCACCAGCATCCCGTACTGTTTGCAGAGCTCGATGACATTGCGCACCAGCGCCGCATCCCGTGAAGACTCCGGCAGCCGGGCGATCAGATGACGGTCGATCTTGAGCGTGTCGAGTTCCAGATCGCGCAGATGGGACAGTGAGCACGGGCCGGAACCGAAATCATCCAGCGCGATCCTGACCCCAAGATTGCGCAGCAATCGTAGTTGTTTGCGGGTCTCTTCGGGGTTGTGCATCAGGGCCGCTTCCGTGACCTCGACTTCCAGGTGACGCGGCTGTAAGCCATGCCGTTCCAGCACTTGGCGCAATTCGGTGACCAGATTGGGCATGGAGAATTGCGTGCCGCTCAAACTGACGCTCAGCACCAGATCGTCGGCAAAGACGGTTTCCCACGCCTTGCGTTGCCCGGCGCTGCGTTGGTATATCCAGCTGCCCAGACGACTGATCAGCCGCGCCTCCTCCAGCAACGGCAAAAACAGCCCCGGTGGAACGTCGCCGACGCTCGGGTGCTGCCAGCGCAACAGTGCCTCGAACCCACGAATCTGCCCGTCGGCGATGGCCACCTGTGGCTGGTACACCAAATTGAAGTCACGGTTCTCGATGGCGGTGCGCACACTTTCTTCGAGCATCAGCCGTGAACGGGCGCGACCGTTCATTTCGTGATCGTAGAAGCGATACTGCTGACGACCGGCGCGTTTGGCTTCGTACATGGCGATGTCTGAAGCCCGCAGCAAACCGTCGAGATTGGCGCCGCAATCGGGGAACGAGGCAATGCCAATGCTGGCACCCAAGGCGATATCCAGGCCGTCGATTTGCTGACAGATCGAAACGCGTTCGATAAGTTTCTCGGCAATCTTGGCCGCTTGCTCGGGGAATTCCAGATCCAGCAACGCGGTGAATTCGTCGCCGCCCATGCGCGCCAGAATGTCGAACGGTCGCAAGCAGGCTTTCAATTGCTCGGACACCCAGCGCAGCACCCGATCGCCCGCGTCGTGGCCAAGGGAATCGTTGACCCGTTTGAAGCCATCGAGGTCCAGGTACAACAACACCCAGGCACTGTCGGAGCGTTCGCCACGCAATAACAGGTTTTCCACGGTCTGGTAAAAACCACGGCGATTGAGCAATCCGGTCAGTGGGTCGGTAACGGCTTGAAATTCGAGTTGCTGATGCAGATGGCGCACCACTGACATGTCCAGCACCGTCACCACCATCGCCCGTTGTTCTGCGGGCAACGGCGCGCAGGACAGCGCCACCGGCACCTGCTGGCCGGGCGCGGTGCGCAGCAGTGCGTCGTGCAGGCGTAACGTCTCGCCGCGTTTATAGCCGGCCAACCAATCCGAGTCGGCCCACACCGGGATATGAGGCTTTTGCAGGAACCCGGTTAACTCCTTGCCTTGCAGTTCTTGCACCGTGGCGTTGAGCAAGCGCGAGATTGCCGGGTTGGCAAACTGGATCAGACCGTCCTCACCGACCACCAGGATACCTTCGGCGGCATTTTCCAGCACCGAGGCATTGAAGGCGCGAGCGACCTCCAGATCATGGCTGAGGCGTTGCAATGCCCGGCGATTACGCTGATGTTCAAGCAATGCCTGGACCTTGGGCTTGAGAATTTGCGGATCGAAGGGCTTGAACAGGTAATCCACCGCGCCATTGGCATAGCCTTTGATTACGGCGTCCTGGGACTGCTCATTGGCGGTGAGGAAAATGATCGGCGTCAGGCGGGTTCGCTGGCTGCCGCGCATCAGTCGCGCGACTTCAAACCCGTCCATGCCCGGCATCTGCACATCCAGCAGCACCAGGTCGACATCGTGTTCGAGCAATAAGCCAAGGGCTTCGAAACCCGAGGCCGCAGTGATGACCTGCCAGTCCTGGCGCTGCAACAACGCGCGCATGCTGATCAGGTTTTCAGGGTAATCGTCGACGATTAATAAGGTAGAGCTGCCTTCAATTGGCGTGAGGTGGGCGCATTCCATGCTGCTTCTCTATGTTCGGGACGTCAGACCGGCTTCTTGTGAAAGCCGGACAAATACTAAGCCTTCACTCTAGACCTGGATCCAGAAAAGCAGAAGCTGTCAGAGCGCCATCATTTAACTGAAGCGTCCATTTGCCGACTAACGGTCGGACCCACAGCCCGCTAAAACCGGGAAAGATGGCATTTCGACAGGATGTTGACGCCAGCCAACCGCCAGACGGGCGTTAACAAAAGACTCCTCTACGCTTATAAAGACCGCCCTCAAAGGCACGTGCTAGAGCTATTGGTACGTGCGTGCAGCAATAATTCGCGGAAGTTTTTGACTATGATTGACCTCGCAACCTGGAACCTCAGTGTTCCCGTCGGCAGCCCGCCGTACACCGTTGAAACCTCCAAACTGGTGAACGGCTTCAAGGATCAATACTTCCATTCCGACACCGGCACGCTGTTTTTCTGGTCTCCGGTGACCGGCTCAAAGACTGAAAACGCGATCTATCCGCGTACTGAATTGCGTGAAACCTACAGCAACGGCACGTTGCGCAACTGGTACTACCCGGACGCCGACAACTCGCTGCGTGCGACTCTTGCGGTCAATCAGGTGCCAAGCTCGGGCAAAATCGTGATCGGCCAGATCCATGCCTATGAGAGCCAGAAACCCTTGGTGAAAGTCGAGTACCAATACAAAACCAAAACCGCCACCGGCAATATCGTCGCGAAGGTACGCATGCACCCCGATGACGACGAAGGCCGGGTGATTACCATTGCCACCGGCGTGAAACTCGACCAGCAATTTTCCTACCTCATCCACCTCAGCCCCGGCGGCGCCCTGGGCATCAGCGCGGCGGGTTACCAGTGGGACAGCAAAATCAGCGCAACATGGCGCGACAAGCCGCTGTACTTCAAGGCTGGGGTGTATGTGCAGGACAACACTGGGTACACGAGTGAGGGCGGGAAGGTAACGTTCAGCAAGCTGGATATTGATCACGATAAATAAAAATCTTTCCCTGTAGGAGCTGCCGCAGGCTGCGATCTTTTGATCTTGGCCCACAAAAAACCCGCCTCTCGGCGGGTTTTTTGCGACTCAAACGTTGAAGGACTTAGTTGACCTTAGCGTTTAACTCACCCTTCAAATAACGCTGATACATGCCTTCCAGCGAGATCGCCTTGATCTTCGAAGCATTACCGGCAGTACCAAACGCCTCATAACGTGCGATGCACACGTCGCGCATGGCCGTTACAGTGGCGCCGAAGAATTTACGCGGGTCGAACTCGCTCGGGTTGGTGGCCATCAGGCGACGCATGGCGCCCGTGGATGCCAGACGCAGGTCGGTGTCGATGTTGACCTTGCGCACGCCGTGCTTGATACCTTCGACGATTTCTTCAACCGGAACGCCGTAGGTTTCTTTGATGTCGCCGCCGTACTGGTTGATGATCGCCAGCCACTCTTGCGGAACCGAAGACGAACCGTGCATCACCAGGTGAGTGTTCGGAATGCGCTTGTGGATTTCCTTGATGCGGTCGATCGCCAGCACGTCGCCAGTAGGTGGCTTGGTGAACTTGTACGCGCCGTGGCTGGTGCCGATGGCGATGGCCAGGGCATCGACCTGAGTGCGCTTGACGAAGTCAGCGGCTTCTTCCGGGTCGGTCAGCATTTGGCTGTGATCCAGAACGCCTTCGGCGCCGATGCCGTCCTCTTCACCGGCCATGCCGGTTTCCAGCGAACCCAGGCAGCCCAGCTCGCCCTCTACCGAAACGCCGCAGGCGTGAGCCATGGCCACGGTCTGTTGGGTAACGCGCACGTTGTAGTCGTAGTCGGTCGGGGTCTTGCCGTCTTCGCCCAGGGAACCGTCCATCATCACCGAGCTGAAGCCCAGTTGAATGGAGCGCTGGCAGACGTCAGGGCTGGTGCCGTGGTCCTGGTGCATGCACACCGGGATGTGCGGGAATTCTTCGATTGCCGCCAGGATCAGGTGACGCAGGAACGGCGCGCCGGCGTATTTGCGAGCACCGGCCGAGGCCTGGACGATCACCGGGGAGTCAGTCTTGTCAGCGGCTTCCATGATGGCGCGCATCTGCTCAAGGTTGTTGACGTTGAAGGCTGGAACGCCGTAGCCGAACTCGGCTGCGTGGTCCAGCATCTGGCGCATGCTGATAAGTGCCATTGTGTGTGTCTCTCCCGGTTTAGGGTCGTTAATCGTGCCAGCCTGCCGTAGCGGCGGCGGCTATTCAAGTTATTGCAGATCGGGGGTTGGTCCCGGACTGCGAATCGGGTGTCACATCAATTCTGAAAGCTGTCGATTCCCTGTACGAGCGAAGCTTGCTCGCGATGGTGATCCAGACAACGCGGACATCCAGACAGCCTGCGTTATCGTTGACGAGCATCGCGAGCAGGCTCGCTCCTACAGGTGACAGCCACGGCCAATCAAATCATTGGTGGCGACCCAGTAAACCAGGCCTTCCTCACCTTTTACGTGAAATGCCAGCATGTCATTGCTGTACAGCGAGCCCGACGCACCTGGCTCCTGCTTCAAGCGGTAGACCTGATCGGCTCCACCCAGGCGCACGTCGACTTCCTTGCGGCTGTCATCGGTGTAGCGCCACACCACTTTGGCCTGGCTGTCGCAGGTCCAGGTGGTCCAGTTATCCGCTGGGGCGGAAGACTGGAACAGGTTGAAGTTGCTGCACCCGGCCAGTAATGCCAGCGCCGTAATGGCGATAAAACCTTTCATCCGTGTTCCTCGACTGACAGCGCACGCCGCCAGCCCTGAGTAATGAGTCAGACCCGTCAAGGGCAGCCACGTTCCTTGGCCGGGGTTTGTGTTTCGTATTTGTCGAGGCCATCGGGCCCCGAACGCTTGTTGAGCACCGGGTTGGTTTCCGCTTGCCAGTCGGCCTGATAACAGCCTTTTTCCTGAGTCTGCGGCGCGGGCTCCGGTGTGGCTTTCGGGTTACTCCCGCAAGCCACCAGCGCACCCGCGACGATCAACAGCGCTAACGTCTTGACCATCTGAACACTCCCTGCCTGGTCAATCGGGCGACCCTCAGGCCTTGGCCCGGCTTTCCAGGACTTCAACAGCGGGCAGCACTTTGCCTTCGACGAATTCGAGGAACGCGCCGCCACCGGTAGAAATGTAGGAGATCTGCTCGGCAACGCCATATTTGTCGATGGCCGCCAGGGTGTCGCCGCCGCCGGCGATGGAAAACGCCGAGCTGTCCGCGATGGCCTGCGCCAGAACTTTGGTGCCGTTGCCAAACTGGTCGAATTCGAACACGCCGACCGGGCCGTTCCACAGGATGGTTTTCGACGATTTCAGCAGCTCGGCGAAGTTCGCCGCGGTCTGCGGGCCGATGTCGAGAATCATGTCGTCGGCCGCGACGTCAGCGATCAGTTTCACCGTGGCCGTTGCGCTTTCAGCGAATTCCTTGGCAACTACCACGTCAACCGGCAACGGCACGCTGACCTTGGCGGCAATGGCACGAGCGGTGTCCAGCAGGTCTGGCTCGTACAGCGACTTGCCGACCGGGTGACCGGCGGCTGCCAGGAAGGTGTTGGCAATACCGCCGCCGACGATCAACTGGTTGCAGATCTGGCTCAGGCTGTTGAGCACGTCAAGTTTGGTCGAAACCTTGGAGCCCGCCACGATGGCCGCCATTGGCTGGGCCGGGGCACCCAGGGCCTTGCCCAGCGCGTCGAGCTCGGCAGCCAGCAACGGACCTGCGGCGGCGACTTTGGCGAACTTGGCCACGCCATGGGTCGAACCCTCGGCGCGGTGAGCGGTGCCGAAGGCGTCCATCACAAACACGTCGCACAGAGCGGCGTATTGCTGGGCCAGTTCGTCAGCGTTCTTTTTCTCGCCTTTGTTGAAGCGCACGTTTTCGAACAGCACGATGTCGCCGGCCTTGACGTCAACGCCGCCCAGGTAGTCGGCCACCAGCGGCACTTCACGGCCCAGCGCCTTGCTCAGGTAGTCAGCGACTGGCTTGAGGCTGTTCTCGGCGGAGAATTCGCCTTCGGTCGGACGGCCAAGGTGCGAGCAAACCATCACGGCCGCGCCTTTTTCCAGGGCCAGCTTGATGGTCGGCAGCGAAGCCAGGATTCGCGCATCGCTGGTGACAACACCGTCCTTGACTGGGACGTTGAGGTCTTCGCGAATCAGTACGCGCTTACCTTGCAGATCGAGGTCGGTCATCTTCAACACGGTCATGGGTCGCATTTCCTGGGTTACGGTTGTTTAGTAGCGGATTGCAGGTAGTGCTCTGCAACATCCAGCATTCGGTTGGCAAAACCCCATTCGTTGTCGAACCAGGCCAGAATGTTCACCAGCCGTGGGCCGGAAACGCGAGTCTGACTGGCATCGACGATCGCCGAATGTGGGTCGTGGTTGAAATCGCAACTGGCGTGAGGCAACTCGGTGTAGGCCAGAAGGCCTTTGAGCGGACCGCTGGTGGCGGCTTCGCGCAGGATCCGGTTGACCTCGGTGGCGTCGGTGTCGCTAACGGTCTGCATCGTAATGTCGAGGCAAGACACGTTAACCGTCGGCACGCGTACGGCTTTGGCCTGAATTCGCCCGGCAAGTTCCGGCAACAGCCGTTCGATACCGCGCGCCAGACCGGTGGACACCGGGATCACTGACTGAAACGCCGAACGGGTGCGGCGCAGGTCTTCGTGGTGATAGGCGTCGATGACTGGCTGATCGTTCATCGCCGAGTGAATGGTGGTGATCGACACGTACTCCAGACCAATGGCCTGATCCAGCAGGCGCAACAGCGGCACGCCGCAGTTGGTGGTGCAGGAAGCGTTGGATACCAGCAGTTCGTGGCCGGTCAGGCAATCCTGGTTCACGCCGTAGACGATGGTGGCGTCGACATCCGCCTCGCTGGCCATCGGCTGGGAAAACAGCACACGCGGTGCGCCAGCGTCGAGAAAACGCTGGCCGTCTTCACGAGTGTGGTAAGCGCCGGAGCACTCCAGCACCAGATCGACGCCCAGGGACGCCCAATCGATGCCTTCGGGGGTGGCACTGCGCAGGACCTTCACGCTGTCGCCATTAATATGCAGACAATCGCCGTCGACCTTCACTTCCCCGGGAAAGCGCCCGTGGGTGGAGTCGAAGCGTGTCAGGTACTCGATGCTGGCCATGTCGGCCAGATCGTTGATCGCGACAATTTCAAACCCGGCCTTCTCGCCTCGCTCGAACAACGCACGCAAGACGCAACGACCAATCCGGCCGTAGCCGTTGAGTGCAACTTTGTAAGGACGCGGTTGAGGCATGAGGTTCTCGATTAACGCAGGCAGACGAAATTCTCGTTAACAACACAACCCATGTAGGAGCTGTCGAGTGCAACGAGGCTGCGATCTTTGGATCTTGATCTAAAAAAGATCAAAAGATCGCAGCCTCGTTGCACTCGACAGCTCCTGCATGGGAACGCGGTGGTTATCAGACCACCGCGTTGTGCTTAGTCTTCCAGCAGCTCTTCAGCCTGACCCAGGATGTTTTCCAGGGTGAAGCCAAACTCTTCGAACAAGGCCGACGCAGGTGCCGACTCGCCGTAGGTGGTCATGCCGATCACGCGACCTTCCAGACCGACGTACTTGTACCAGTAGTCGGCAATGGAAGCCTCGATGGCGATACGGGCGCTGACCTGCAACGGCAGAACCGCTTGCTTGTAGTCGGCCTCTTGAGCGTCGAACACGCTGGTGCAAGGCATGGAAACCACGCGCACCTTGCGGCCTTGCTCGGTCAGTTTGTCGTAAGCCTGAACGGCCAGGCCGACTTCCGAACCGGTCGAAATCAGGATCAGCTCAGGCTCGCCTGCGCAGTCCTTCAACACGTAGCCACCACGGCTGATCTCAGCGATCTGCGAGTCGGTGCGGGTTTGATGCTGCAGGTTCTGACGCGAGAAGATCAAGGCCGAAGGACCGTCTTTACGCTCCAGCGCATGCTTCCAGCACACCGCCGATTCAACGGCATCCGCTGGACGCCAGGTATCGAGGTTCGGCGTGCAGCGCAGGCTGGCCAGTTGCTCAACCGGTTGGTGAGTCGGACCGTCTTCGCCCAGACCGATGGAGTCGTGGGTGTAGACGTGGATCACGCGCTGCTTCATCAGGGCCGACATGCGCACAGCATTGCGGGCGTATTCCATGAACATCAGGAAGGTCGCGCCGTAAGGCACCAGGCCGCCGTGCAGGGCAACGCCGTTCATGATCGCGGTCATGCCGAATTCGCGCACGCCGTAGTACATGTAGTTGCCGCTGGCGTCGTCAGCGGTGACGCCTTTGCAGCCTTTCCACAGGGTCAGGTTGGAACCGGCCAGGTCAGCCGAACCGCCGAGGAACTCAGGCAGCAGCGGGCCAAAGGCGTTCAGGGCATTCTGGCTGGCTTTACGGCTGGCGATGGTTTCGCCCTTGGCGGCCACTTCGGCGATGTAGGCCGAGGCTTTTTCCGAGAAGTCTGCCGGCAGTTCACCGCTCAAACGACGGATCAGCTCGTTGGCTTCAGTCGGGAAAGCCGCGGAGTAGGCAGCGAAACGCTGATCCCACTCGGCTTCGACAGCGCGGCCGGCTTCCTTGGCATCCCACTCGGCATAAATGTCGGCCGGGATTTCGAATGGCCCGTAGTTCCACTTCAGCGCAGCACGGGTCAGGGCGATTTCCGCTTCACCCAGTGGGGCGCCGTGGCAGTCTTCCTTGCCTTGCTTGTTCGGCGAACCGAAGCCGATGGTGGTCTTGCAGCAGATCAGGGTCGGTTGCGGGCTTTTGCGCGCGGTCTCGATCGCAGTCTTGATCTCTTCCGGGTCGTGACCGTCGACGTTGCGGATCACTTGCCAGTTGTAGGCTTCGAAACGCTTCGGCGTGTCGTCGGTGAACCAGCCTTCGACTTCGCCGTCGATGGAGATGCCGTTGTCATCGTAGAAAGCGATCAGCTTGCCCAGGCCCAGCGTGCCGGCCAGGGAGCCGACTTCGTGGGAAATGCCTTCCATCATGCAGCCATCACCCAGGAACACGTAGGTGTGGTGATCGACAATGTTGTGGCCAGGACGGTTGAACTGTGCAGCCATGACTTTTTCAGCCAGGGCAAAACCGACGGCGTTGGCCAGGCCTTGGCCCAGTGGACCGGTGGTGGTTTCAACGCCAGGGGTGTAGCCAAGTTCCGGGTGACCCGGGGTGCGGCTGTGCAGTTGGCGGAATTGCTTCAGGTCTTCGATCGACAGGTCGTAACCGGTCAGGTGCAGCAGCGAGTAGATCAACATCGAGCCGTGGCCGTTGGACAGCACGAAGCGGTCACGGTCAGCAAACGATGGATTGCTCGGGTTGTGCTTGAGGTAGTCGCGCCAAAGCACTTCGGCGATATCTGCCATACCCATAGGGGCACCGGGATGGCCGCTGTTGGCTTTTTGCACGGCATCCATGCTGAGGGCACGAATGGCGTTGGCACGCTCACGACGGCTAGGCATCGCTGATCTCCTGGGGTTTGATTAAAACGAAACGGAAAAAAGGCGAGCATTTTCCCTCACCGGGCCGCCTCGGGGCAATGACAGATAGTCATCTAGAGGCGTTTTTCCAATGGATTACGACGGTTTCGACTGATGAAACCTTTCCGCTGTTCGTTTGTAGAGTTAACCATCCCGTGAGAAGTGCCATCTATCGAGCAATATCAAAACTTTTTGATATTGCTCTTGCGATGCTTTCGACGCGTGACTAGACTGCCGGGCTTATGAATTTACGTGTGCCTTCCATTCGACATGACGATTGCGATGAGCTGGCGGCCCTTTGCAAGGCCGGCGGCGATCCACTGCGGTTGAATGTATTGCGCGCGCTGACCAACGATTCGTTCGGTGTACTGGAACTGGCGCAGATCTTCGGGATTGGCCAGTCAGGCATGAGCCATCACCTGAAGGTATTGGCCCAAGCCGACCTGGTGGCGACTCGCCGTGAAGGCAATGCGATTTTCTACCGTCGCGCCCTTCCCCACACCGATCTGTTGGGCGGCAAGCTGCACGCAGCCTTGCTCGAAGAAGTGGATAACCTGTCCCTGCCTGCCGATGTGCAGTCGCGGATCACCCAGGTCCACGGACAACGGGCTGCTGCCAGCCAGGACTTTTTTTCAAGGGTTGCGGATAAATTTCGCGCCCAGCAAGACTTGATCGCCGGCTTGCCGCAGTACCGCGAAAGCGTGGTGGCTCTGCTCGACAAGTTGAGTTTCGGCGACGGTGCTACGGCCATCGAAGTCGGCCCGGGTGACGGCGCATTTTTGCCGGAACTGGCACGTCGATTCAGTCAGGTCACGGCGCTGGACAACAGTGCGGCGATGCTCGAACTGGCTCGCCAGGTCTGCGAACGCGAAGCGCTGGCTAACGTTAGCCTGCAACTGGCCGATGCATTGAACGGCATCAGCCTGACGGCAGACTGCGTTGTACTGAACATGGTGCTGCACCATTTTGCCGCGCCGGCCGATGCGCTCAAGCACATGGCCAATTTGCTGCAACCAGGCGGTAGCCTGTTAGTGACAGAGTTATGTAGCCACAACCAGAGTTGGGCCAAGGAGGCCTGCGGTGATCTCTGGTTGGGGTTTGAACAGGACGATCTGGCCCGTTGGGCCACCGCTGCGGGACTCGTTCCCGGGGAAAGCCTCTATGTAGGCTTGCGTAATGGTTTCCAGATTCAGGTCCGCCATTTTCAGCGGCCGGCTGGCGACACTCACCATCGGTAAATATCAGGAAAACATCGAGATGAGCGAATACTCTCTTTTCACCTCCGAGTCCGTGTCTGAAGGGCATCCGGACAAAATCGCCGACCAGATTTCTGATGCGGTGCTGGACGCCATCATTGCTGAAGACAAGTTCGCCCGTGTGGCGTGCGAGACTCTGGTGAAAACGGGCGTGGCGATCATCGCTGGCGAAGTGACTACTTCGGCCTGGGTTGACCTGGAGCAGATCGTTCGTGACGTGATCACCGACATCGGCTACACCAGCTCCGACGTTGGTTTCGACGGCGCGACCTGCGGCGTGATGAACATCATCGGCAAGCAGTCCCCTGACATCAACCAGGGTGTTGACCGTGCCAAGCCTGAAGATCAAGGTGCCGGCGACCAGGGCCTGATGTTCGGCTACGCCAGCAACGAAACCGACGTGCTGATGCCTGCACCGATCACCTTCTCGCACCAACTGGTGCAGCGCCAGGCTGAAGCCCGTAAATCCGGTTTGCTGCCTTGGCTGCGTCCGGACGCCAAGTCGCAAGTGACCTGCCGCTACGAAAACGGCAAGGTTGTCGGTATCGACGCGGTTGTCCTGTCGACCCAGCACAACCCGGAAGTGTCGTACAACGACCTGCGCGAAGGCGTGATGGAGCTGATCGTCAAGCACGTGCTGCCTGCCGAACTGCTGACCAAAGACACCCAGTTCCACATCAACCCGACTGGCCAGTTCATCATCGGTGGCCCGGTTGGCGACTGTGGCCTGACCGGCCGCAAGATCATCGTTGACAGCTACGGCGGCATGGCCCGTCACGGCGGTGGCGCGTTCTCCGGTAAAGACCCATCGAAGGTTGACCGTTCGGCCGCCTACGCCGGTCGTTACGTAGCCAAGAACATCGTCGCTGCCGGCCTGGCCGAGCGTTGCGAGATCCAGGTTTCCTACGCGATCGGTGTTGCTCAACCGACTTCGATCTCGCTGAACACCTTCGGCACCGGCAAGATCAGCGACGACAAAATCGTCAAACTGGTTCGCGAAGTGTTCGACCTGCGTCCATACGCGATCACCAAAATGCTCGACCTGCTGCACCCGATGTACCAGGAAACCGCTGCGTACGGCCACTTCGGTCGCACCCCGACGACCAAGACTGTTGGTGACGACACCTTCACCACCTTCACCTGGGAAAAAACCGACCGCGCCGACGCTCTGCGTTCCGCTGCCGGCCTGTAAGACTTCCCTGGCGGTACCAAAAGCCCCGCACGGTTCGCCGTGCGGGGCTTTTTATTGTTTGATGATCAAAAGATCGCAGCCTTCGGCAGCTCCTACATTGAAATGTGTACACCTGTAAGAGCGGCCCAAGGCTGCGATCTTTTGATCTACCTGCCTCGAAACACCCCGAAAAACACCTCCCGATCATATTCCCGAAGTCCAACTAGCCTTCGACCATCCCAATGAGCAAGGACGCTCACGATGCTCTTCGACCTGCGCCTGTTTTTCATCTGCCTGTTCGCCTCTGCCGGCCTGAACGCCAACGCGGCCCAATGCCCCGACTGGCCATCCACCCGCGCCTCGGACGAAACCACCGCTCTGCAAAAGCAAATCGACACCTGGGACGATCACTATCATCGCCAAGGCCGTTCAATGGTCGCCGACGAACTCTACGACCAGTCCCGCGCACGACTCACCGACTGGCGCCAATGCTTCAACATTGACTCATCCACAGACCCATTGCGTACCGCACGCGGCACGGTTCCTCATCCCATCGCCCACACCGGCCTGGAAAAATTGCGCGATGCTCGCGCCGTCGAACAATGGCTGAACGGTCGTGCGGGTGTCTGGGTTCAACCCAAGGTCGATGGCGTGGCCGTGACCCTGATTTATCACCAGGGCCTGCTCACGCAAGCAATCAGTCGCGGCGACGGTTCGCAGGGTCAGGACTGGACGGTTTCAGCACGGCAGATCGCTGCTATTCCGCAACAGTTGGCACAACCACGGGACCTGCTGGTGCAAGGCGAACTCTATTGGCGCTTGACCGACCATGTGCAGGTCCAGGCTGGCAGCCTCAACGCCCGCGCTACGGTCGCCGGTCTGATGGCCCGCAAGACGCTGAACACCGAGCAGGCAAGCGGCATCGGTCTGTTTGCCTGGGACTGGCCCCAAGGCCCGGCAGATTTGCCGACCCGCATCGCGGCGCTGGCTGAACTGGGATTTCCGGGCACCGAGCGCTACAGCCAACCCATTAGCTCACTGGCGGACGCCGAGCGCTGGCGTGATCACTGGTATCGCTCTGCGCTGCCTTTTGCCAGCGATGGCATTGTCCTTCGCCAGAACCAACGCCCGCCCGCCGAGCGCTGGCAGGCCAAGCCACCTTCCTGGAGCGCCGCATGGAAGTACCCCTTCGCCCAGGCACTGGCGGAGGTGCGCAAGGTTCACTTCAAGATCGGCCGCACCGGGCGAATCACTCCGCTGCTGGAATTGACGCCGGTGACGCTTGATGACCGGCAGATCAAACGCGTCAGTGTGGGCTCCCTGCAACGCTGGCAATCTCTGGATATTCGACCGGGTGACCAGGTCGCCGTCAGCCTGGCCGGCATGACCATTCCCAGGCTGGATAGCGTTGTGTTGCGAAGCACCGAACGCCCGGAACTGAACGTCCCGCTGGCAGCAGACTTCCATCCGCTGAGCTGCTGGCAGCCGACGTCCGGATGCGAAAGTCAGTTTCTCGCACGCCTGGCCTGGCTCAGTGGCAAGCAAGGTCTGGCCCTGCCCCATGTTGGTCCCGGCACCTGGGAAAAACTTCTTGCAACAGGCCACCTGAACAACCTGCTGGATTGGTTGACGCTTGATGCGCGAGAGCTTGCTAACATTGACGGTTTCGGCGAGCGCAGTGCTGCTCGCCTGCTGAACAGTTTCAACAGCGCCCGGCAACGCTCTTTTGTACGCTGGCTGAAAGCCCTGGGCTTGCCGCCGACAGGTCAGGCGCGCCTGGCTGATTCATGGCAGGAACTGGCACAACGAGACACCGAACAATGGCAGGCCGAAGCCGGTATTGGTCCGGGACGCGCGGCGCAACTGAGCGCATTTTTTCGCGACCCGCAGGTCCTGGCCTTGAGTGAAACTTTACGCGGGGCGGGGATAGACGGTTTTTAGCAATCGTAGATACCCGCCCGTGCGGGAACCCATGCAGTACCGATGAGCTCAAACAAGCCATCGCCGCATCGACACGATTGCCTTTTCATCTGGAGCTTTTATGAAATTTCTTTCACCGCTCGCCCTGTTGACCCTTTGCAGCGTGTTGGCCGCCCCGCTGATGGCCGCCGAAGAGGCACCGGAGCTGACCGGCTGTGCCGCCAAGAAGCAAGGCATCATCAACCAGATCGAACTGGCCAAGTCCCACGGCAATGCCGATCAACAAGCCGGCCTGGAAAAAGCCCTGAGCGAAGTCACCGCCAATTGCACTGACGCCTCGCTGAAAAAAGAACGGGAAAACAAGGTGCTCGACGCCAAGCATGAAGTCAGCAAGCGTCAGGCTGATCTCGACAAGGCCATGAAAAAAGGCGATCCGGACAAGATCAACAAGCGCAAAGACAAGCTCGCCGAGTCCCGCAAGGAATTGCAGGACGCATTGGATGAGCTGGATAAATAAGACTTTTCAAGATCAAGAGATCGCGGCCTTCGGCAGCTCCTACAGGTGTACGCATGACATGCAGGAGGCGCCGCAGGCTGCGATCTTTGCTGAAATCAATGATCCCGAAACTCTTTATGGCACGCACTACAGGCGTCTTCGACTTTCTGCACCGCTGGGCCCAGGGAACTGGCCTTGTAGGGTTGAACCTGGCTGGCAATCACCAACTCACCGGTGGCGGCTTCCAGGGTGCGGGCCATTTCCTGAAAGTGGGCCTGCTTCTGCCAGACATCGCTTTTGGCACTGGTGTGATCTTCTTCGCGCACCTGCGGGAAGTGTTTCCACGGCTCATGGGACAACGCGTCAAGCTTCACCGCGCCATCAGCGAATTTCGGACCATCGAACGGAATGCGGCCACGCAACATGCCGCCCAGGTCTTCACCGGTCTTGAGCATCTGCTTGAAAATCGCCTTGCGCTGACCGAGCGGCGAGTTGGGGTCGACACCGCCGCAGGCGGACAACGTCAGGCAGGCCAGCAATACAACAGAAAGTCTTTTAAGAGTCATGGTGGCTTCAGGTCACGGGAACGGCGGCCAGTATCCACGCGTCATCGGTAAAGACCAATAGCCCTATTATCAATACGGGTTGTTTGAGCGCATGGAGCACTCAGGCAACCGGCAAAGGAATCACTCCATGAACAGCCGTTTCAAGGCATGGCGTCACAGCCTGGCCTGGACCCTGCCGATGGTGGCCCTGCTCGCAGGTTGCACCGGTGGCGAAAACAAACAACCGAAGACCCACGCCCTGGCTACCTATTCCAGCGCCACTTGGGACGCGCTGCCGGCGGTGTCCGACAACGACCTCGTGGCCGGTTTCGGCTCTTGGCGCAGCGCCTGCACCCGACTCAAAGCCGACCCGGTATGGGGCGCAACCTGCGCAGCCGCCGCCAATGTGCCGCAGACTGCCAGCGACATTCGCGGCTTCCTGAAACAGAACCTCGACGTCTACGGCCTGCGCGCCGCCAACGATAACCCCAACGGCCTGATCACCGGTTACTACGAACCGGTCTATCCCGGCAGCCTGACCCAGACCACAGTGGCGAACATCCCGGTGTATGGCGTGCCCGAAGACATGATCATCGTCTCCCTGGACAGCATCTACCCGGAACTCAAAGGCAAACGCCTGCGCGGTCGACTGGAAGGTCGCGTGCTCAAGCCCTACGACGATGCGGCAACCATCGAGAGCAAAGGGGTCAAGGCACCGGTCGTGGCCTGGCTGACTGACCCGATGAACCTGCAGTTTCTGCAAATCCAGGGTTCGGGTCGCATCCAGCTCGACAGTGGTCGTCAGCTGCGCATCGCTTACGCCGACCAGAACGGCCACCCGTATCGGCCAATCGGTCGCTGGCTGGTGGAGCAAGGCGAGTTGAAGAAAGAAGACGTGACCATGGGCGCGATCAGCACCTGGGCCAAAGCCAACCCGACGCGTATTCCGGAACTGCTCGGCAGCAATCCAAGTTATGTATTTTTCACCCGCAACCCTGACAGCAACGAAGGGCCTCGTGGTTCTCTGAACGTGCCATTGACGGCCGGTTACAGCGCGGCGGTGGATCGCAAAGTGATTCCGCTGGGCAGCCTGCTGTGGTTATCCACAACCAAACCGGACGGAACGGCGTTGGTTCGCCCCGTAGCGGCACAGGACACCGGCGGCGCGATTGCCGGCGAAGTGCGCGCGGATCTGTTCTGGGGCACCGGCGATGCGGCCGGGCAACTGGCGGGGGACATGAAACAACAGGGACAGATCTGGATGCTCTGGCCAAAAGGTGCGCCGTTGCCGCAAGTGCCGCAGGTGGCGGACAAGCAATAAAGTCAAAAGATCGCAGCCTGCGGCAGCTCCTACATCGACCGCATTCAATATCGCGGATGAACATCGATCCCTGTAGGAGCTGACGAGTAAAACGAGGCTGCGATCTTTTGATCTTGCTCTTAAACAGACACAACAAAGAACGCAGCAATCAATCCCATCCCCACAAACCACACCAGCGACCGAACGACCGCCCAGTCCGCCAGATAACAAATGATGTACAGCAACCGGCTGGTAATGAACAAAACCGACAGCACATTGATCGTCACCAGCTCGGCATTGCCGGCCAGGTGCGCCACGATCACTGCGGCCGCAAAAGCCGGAGTCACTTCGAAACTGTTCAATTGCGCTGCATGCGCGCGTCGACCCAAACCATTCAGTGACTCGAGAAAGTCCCGGGGATCATGGTTGTCCTTTAGCCCGTATCCGCCGCTGGCCTTGGCGATACCCGTACACAGATAAGGCAGGAAAATCGCAATCAAAATGCACCACAGAGCAACCGTCATAGAGCAATCCCTTCTTCACATTTCAAAAATTCGAATACCCGTCAAAACTTCATGACCAACATGCCGATCAGCACCAGCCCACAAGCTAAGAGCCGTGGACGACCGAAAGGTTCTTTCAGGTAGCGCATGCCGAACAGCACCACCAGAATCACGCTGATTTCGCGCAGGGCCGCCGCTTCGGCAATAGACCCCAGCTGCATGGCCCACAGCACCAGAGCGTAGCTGAACAACACGCAAAACCCGACCGCCAGCCCCAATCGCCACTGCTCCCGCCAGAACAGCCTGAACGCCGGCCGCTTGCGCACCCACGCCAACAATGGAAACGGCCAGGCACTGAGCAACGTCACCCAGACCAGGTAATCCAGCGGGTGCGACCAGCGCCGCAGCGCCTGACCATCGATGTACGTGTAGCAACCAATGCACAAACCGATCAGCGCCACCACCGGCAGCATCGACCACGGCAAACGCGCACCGCCTCCGCCCTGCCAGAGCAGGCACAGCATGCCGAGCGGAATCAGCATGATTCCGAAAATCTGCTGATGGGTCAGCGCCTCTCCCGCGAAGATCAGTGTCAGCGCCAGTACCACCAGCGGCGACAAGCCCCGCATCAGCGGATAGACCAACCCCAGGTCGCCGACCCGATAGGCCTGGATCAGCAAATAACGGTAGAGCAACTCGAACGCTGCCGACGCCAGAATCCACGGCCAGATTTCCTGCGCAGGTAACGACACGAACGGCAGCATCGCGGCGACAAAAAGCAGCGCCACGCTGTCCATGCAGGCCACCACCAGCAGCCGCTCGGCGCTGAATTTGATCAGGGTATTCCAAGCCGCATGCAGCAGCGCCGCCACCAACACCAGAGCCGTCGCAAGCACGGCACACTCCTTATTTTTGCCCCGCCCTACCTGTAGGAGCTGTCGAGTGCAACGAGGCTGCGATCTTTTGATCTCGCTGATAAAAAGCCAGATCAACAGATCGCAACCTCGTTGCACTCGACAGCTCCTACCTATAAGCGGGAGAGAATTGATTCGCCATATGTCAGCAGCTGTTTATACTGCAAGCGACCGCGCCGCACTCAGTTGCACACAGACTAATTCCAATAAAAATCCTGCCCTGCCCGCTCTCGTCGAGAACGGACTTCGGCATGCGTACGCCTGATCACAGCGTCAAGACTACCGACAGAGACCTTGCGCATGCCACTCGCCTTGCTTGCCCTCGCTGTTGCCGCGTTCGGCATCGGCACTACCGAATTCGTCATCATGGGCTTGCTGCCCGACGTCGCTCGCGACCTCGCCGTGAGCATTCCCCACGCCGGGTTGTTGATTACCGGCTATGCGCTGGGCGTGGTGTTCGGCGCGCCGATCCTCGCCATTGGCACCGCCAACATGCCGCGCAAAGCCACGCTGCTGGGCATGACGCTGATGTTCATCCTCGGCAATATGCTCTGCGCCCTGGCGCCGAACTACGCCACGCTGATGGCCGCACGGGTGGTAACTGCGCTGTGCCACGGCGCGTTCTTCGGCATCGGCTCGGTGGTGGCCGCCGGCCTGGTCGCGCCGAACAAACGGGCCCAGGCGATTGCCATGATGTTCACCGGCCTGACCCTGGCCAACGTGCTTGGCGTGCCATTGGGCACGGCGCTCGGCCAATATGCCGGCTGGCGCTCGACCTTTTGGGCGGTGTCAGTTATCGGTGTCATTGCCGCCATTGCGCAGTGGGTCTGGCTGCCAAAGCACATCGCGATGGATAAGGCCAACCTTGCCAGCGAGTTCAAGGTGCTGGGTAAAACCAATGTGTTGCTGGCACTGGGCATGAGCGTATTGGCGTCGACCAGCCTGTTCAGTGTCTTCACTTATATCGCGCCGATCCTGCAGGACATTACCGGCGTCAGCCCGCACGGCGTAACCATCATGCTGCTGTTGTTCGGCGTGGGTTTGACGGCGGGCAGCATGCTCGGCGGACGCCTGGCCGACAGCCGCTTATTGCCTTCGCTGGTCGGCATGGCGCTGGCCGTGGTGGTGGTGCTGGCCGCGTTCAGCCAGACCAGTCACTCGGTGATTCCGGCCGCCATTACGCTGGTGCTGTGGGGGATTTTCGCTTTCGCACTGTGCCCGATCCTGCAACTGCTGATCATCGATCAGGCCCACGAAGCGCCGAACCTGGGATCGACCCTGAACCAGAGCGCCTTCAACCTCGGCAATGCCGCGGGGGCGTGGATCGGCGGATTGGTCGTCGCCAGTGGCGCTGATCTGGCGGACTTGCCGTGGACAGGCGCGCTGGTCGGCGGAATAACGGTGCTCACCGCGCTGCTGTTCATTTACCTGCAACGTCACCGCATGGCTTCGGTCGAGGTGTCCGACTGCTAGCCAGTCAGAAAATCGGCCTTGGCCTGCGAGGCATTCTGGACGCCCGTTGTGTGAATTTTCTTCAGACCGTCGATCGACGGACTCTGGCCAACCTGAAAGGCTCAAAACAGAGCCTTTCAGCCCATGAGCAAGCTCTACACCAAGCCCTTTAGCACTTGTGGTCCCAATTGATACACCGTGCTCTCACGGGCTCTCGACTCTCCTAACGTGCTGCTTCCACAGCCGCACGCAAAGGAAGAGTCCATCGTGATCAGTTCCGCCCACTTCCAAACGCCCTCACGCAATTCGTCGACCCTCCTCGAAAATACCGCACAGGGCGCACTGACAGGTTTGATCGACCATAACTGGGGTGACTTCATGAAAGGGTCAATGGAAACAGGTCGAGGCCAGACAGAAACGCTGGTGCACTCATTGACCGATTGAGGGTTGTCGATCCAAGGCAATCGCTGACCTGCGAGAAACCGCGAGCGCCAGTGGTTACAACGCTGTACTCAATCGGATTGCCGATCATTATGTCTCGCGGAACTTCCCGAACTCGATGCGTCCTTTCAACTCGACAACTGTCGATCAAGCACGGGCATGGCTGATTCCTGGCTGATAACCCGTTCGGTCGAGCTTTGATGCCTCGTCCGGCTAGTGTTCGTCAGACCCCGGCTCAGTTTCGTTTCCCTTATCTTTCGGCGCGCCGGACTCACTGCGAATCTGCGCATGACTGATCAGCGCGAAGATAAAACTGCCGCCGATGATGTTCCCCGCCAGCGTCGGCCCGGCAAACACCAGCCAGAAATCCTTCCACGGCAGTTCGCCGGCAAACACCAGATACGAGACCTCGGCCGAGCCCACCACGATATGAGTGAAATCCCCGAGCGCCATGAAGTAGGTAATGAGGATGATGATCCACATCTTGGCGCTCTCCATGGACGGGATCATCCAGACCATGGTCGCGATCATCCAGCCTGAGATGATGCCCTTGGCGAACATCTGGCTGGCATGGTTTTCCATAACCTTGCGGCCGATATCAAGAAAAGCCACGTCGGTCTTGCTGTCAAATATCGGCAGCTCGAGCATGACGTAAGCCACCAGCAGCGTGCCACAGAGATTACCGACCAGCACCACGGTCCACAGCCGCAGCAAGCGACCGAAATTGGCCAGCGTAGGTTTGCTCATGATCGGCAGCACGGCGGTCAGGGTGTTTTCAGTGAAGAGTTGCTGGCGGGCGAGAATCACCGCGAGAAAACCGGCGCAGTAGCCGAAACTGGCGATCACCTTGAAACCTTCGCCGTCCGGCAGACGGGAATTGAGCAAACCCATGCCCATCAGCGACAACCCCATCGTCAGGCCGGCGGCCAGCGCCGACCACCACAGCGCCGCGACGCTGCGCTCAAGCTCCTGATCGCCTTGGGTACGGATGATTTCGTGCAGCACCGCCGCGCGCGGTGGCTGACTCTTTTCGACCTCGTGCTGCTCTTTGGCCGAAAGGTCGGGGGTTTTGCCGTCTTTTGCCGAGTTCATGGCGTGCGCACCGGTGGCGGGTCATCTAGCTACGACCTGCGCCGCTGCGAATACGTTCTGTGTGAGCTGCCGCAGGCGGCGATCTTTTGATCTTCAAAAACAAAATCAAAAGATCGCAGCCTGCGGCAGCTCCTACAGGTCTCGTGTTATTCGACGCTGGCGTCTTCCTGGAACTGGTCTTTGACGTATTTGATTTCGGTCCGGCCGTGTGGCGCGGGCAAGCCGTCTTCACCCAGGTTGACGAAGACCATCTTCTCCACCGTCAGAATGCTTTTGCGGGTGATCTTGTTGCGCACTTCGCACGTCAGCGTGATCGAGGTGCGACCGAATTCGGTGGCAGTGATGCCCAGTTCGATGATGTCACCCTGGCGCGAGGCGCTGACGAAGTTGATCTCGGAAATGTACTTGGTGACCACGCGCTGGTTGCCCAACTGGACGATGGCGTAAATTGCCGCTTCTTCGTCGATCCAGCGCAGCAGGCTGCCGCCGAACAGGGTGCCATTGGGGTTAAGGTCTTCGGGTTTAACCCATTTGCGGGTGTGGAAATTCATATTCACTCCTGAGCGTCTTGCCGAATGATGGTGACCATCATGGCAGAGCCCGACCTAGAGCTCTATTACGCTTCGACTATGGTCTCGATTACCGTTCAGAGATTGACCAACAGAAACGCTTTGGAAGTATCGCTCACACGGCTATAATCGCCACCGTTTCAAAACGGTCATCATCAATTGATACCGTTTTCCCGCCACCTGTCCGAGGGGCGCTGCAGCAGGTTCAACCTGTCAGGCTCGGATGGGGCGTTGCCTGGCTGTGATCAGCCGGACACTAAACGCACAACGGCGCCCATTCGCATACATTACGAATGGAGGCTCATCATGAGCGCTGTTATCACGCCTGCAGATTTTACCGATTACAAAGTTGCCGACATGTCCTTGGCCGCCTGGGGCCGTCGCGAAACCATCATCGCCGAATCCGAAATGCCAGCCCTGATGGGTCTGCGCCGCAAGTACGCCGGTGAGCAACCGCTCAAAGGCGCCAAGATCCTCGGCTGCATCCACATGACCATTCAGACTGCCGTGCTGATCGAAACCCTGGTTGCCCTGGGTGCCGAAGTACGCTGGTCGTCCTGCAACATTTTCTCGACTCAAGACCAGGCCGCTGCCGCTATCGCTGCTGCCGGTATCCCGGTTTTCGCCTGGAAAGGCGAAACCGAAGAAGAGTACGAGTGGTGCCTGGAGCAAACCATCCTGAAAGATGGCGCGCCTTGGGATGCCAACATGATCCTCGACGACGGCGGCGACCTGACCGAGCTGCTGCACAAGAAATACCCGGCCGTACTGACCCGCGTTCACGGCGTGACTGAAGAAACCACCACTGGCGTACACCGCCTGCTGGACATGCTGGCCAAGGGCGAGCTGAAAATCCCGGCCATCAACGTCAACGACTCGGTGACCAAGAGCAAGAACGACAACAAGTACGGCTGCCGTCACAGCCTGAACGATGCGATCAAGCGCGGTACCGACCACCTGCTGTCCGGCAAACAAGCGCTGGTCATCGGTTACGGTGACGTGGGCAAGGGCTCCGCTCAGTCCCTGCGTCAGGAAGGCATGATCGTTAAAGTCTCCGAAGTCGACCCGATCTGCGCCATGCAAGCCTGCATGGACGGTTTCGAACTGGTTTCGCCGTTCATCGACGGTATCAACACCGGCACCGAAGAAAGCATCGACAAGGCACTGCTGGGCAAGATCGACCTGATCGTGACCACCACCGGTAACGTCAATGTTTGCGACTCGAACATGCTCAAAGCCCTGAAGAAGCGCGCTGTTGTCTGCAACATCGGCCACTTCGACAACGAAATCGACACCGCCTTCATGCGCAAGAACTGGGCATGGGAAGAAGTGAAGCCACAGGTTCACAAGATCCACCGCACCGGCGCTGGCGCATTCGATGCCCAGAACGACGACTACCTGATCCTGCTGGCCGAAGGCCGTCTGGTTAACCTGGGTAACGCCACCGGTCACCCAAGCCGCATCATGGACGGTTCGTTCGCCAACCAGGTTCTGGCGCAAATCTTCCTGTTCGGTCAAAAGTACGCTGACCTGTCGCCAGCCCAAAAAGCCGAGCGTCTGACTGTTGAAGTACTGCCGAAGAAACTCGACGAAGAAGTGGCCCTGGAAATGGTCCGCGGTTTCGGCGGCGTTGTGACTCAACTGACCAAGACCCAGGCCGACTACATCGGCGTGACTGTCGAAGGTCCGTTCAAGCCGCACGCTTATCGCTACTGATCGGCACTGACTGACCGCCCTTTCTATTGATCGGTGCGGTCTGACCGGCTTCTATATGAACGGTGCTGACTGACCGTCTTCTGTAGGAGCTGCCGCAGGCTGCGATCTTTTGATCTTGCCTTTTAGAAGATCAAGATCAAAAGATCGCAGCCTGCGGCAGCTCCTACACGGGGCACGCGTCCGGCTTACGTGTTTCCAAGGGTATAGACCATGTCCCAAGATCGTCGCTACAGTTTCGAGTTCTTCCCAACGAAGACCGACGCTGGGCATGAAAAGCTGCTCGCCACTGCTCGTCAGCTGGCCACGTACAACCCCGATTTTTTCTCCTGCACCTACGGCGCTGGCGGTTCGACCCGTGATCGAACCCTCAACACCGTATTGCAGCTCGAAAGCGAAGTTAAAGTTCCTGCCGCACCGCATCTGTCTTGCGTGGGCGACAGCAAGGACGACTTGCGCGGCCTGCTGAGCCAATACAAGTCCGCCGGCATCAAGCGTATCGTTGCCCTGCGCGGTGACCTGCCTTCGGGTATGGGCATGGCCAGCGGTGAAATGCGCCACGCCAATGACCTGGTCGAATTCATTCGTGAAGAGACCGGTGATCATTTCCACATCGAAGTCGCTGCTTACCCGGAAATGCATCCGCAGGCACGTAATTTCGAAGACGATATCGCCAACTTCGTGCGCAAGGCCAACGCCGGTGCCGACAGTGCGATCACCCAGTACTTCTTCAACGCCGACAGCTACTTCTACTTCGTTGAGCGTGTACGGGCGCTGGGCGTGAATATCCCGATCGTGCCGGGCATCATGCCAATCACCAACTACAGCAAGCTTGCGCGTTTCTCCGACGCCTGCGGTGCGGAAATTCCGCGCTGGATTCGCAAGCAGCTGGAAGCCTACGGCGATGACACCCAGAGCATTCAAGGCTTTGGTGGGCAAGTCATCACCGAGATGTGCGAACGCCTGCTGCAAGGTGGCGCGCCAGGGCTGCACTTCTACACACTGAATCAGGCCGAAGCGAGCCTGGCGGTGTGGAACAACCTGAAGTTGCCACGCTAGAAGCAAGATCACGAGATCGCAGCCTCGCTTCACTCGACAGCTCCTACAGGGGATTGCGTTCTCTGTAGGAGCTGTCGAGTGAAACGAGGCTGCGTTCTTTTGCTCTCAGCACGCTTTTATTGTGATGCAACACACGGAGATAGAGCTTCTGGATCCCGTTTCTGGCTCTTTCACGTTTCTCGTCGTAATCTCAGCCCATGCCTTTGATCACGCAGTTAATCGCCGCGCTTGTCTTCACTTGCCTGAGCTTTGCCGCTCAGGGCGAGAAACTGCGCATTGTCACGGAACCGTGGGCACCTTACGTGTATGAGGAAAACGGCAAATCACTGGGGCTGGACTACGAAACCACCGCGATTGTCTTCAAGCGCCTGGGCATCGAAGTGGAATGGCAATTCCTGCCATGGAAACGCTGCCTGTCGATGCTCGACACCGGCCAGGCGGATGGCGCGCTGGACATTTTTCATAGCGATGAACGCGACGCGACCCTGCTCTATCCCAGCGAACCGCTGTCGGAAGTGCAATTCGTGATGTTCTACGCCAATGAGCACCCTCACCCGTTTCGCAGTCTCGAAGAACTGCGTGGCCTGACCATCGGGACTTCGCCGGGCTACCTGTACAGCCAGGACTTCAGAGATTCGACACTGTTTACCCGTGAACCAGCACCGAGCCATGAAGCCAACTTCGGCAAACTGGTGCGCGGACGGATCGACCTGCTCATCACCGACCGCCGTGTCGGCCAGCATTTGCTCGACGAACTGAACATCCGTGACAAGATCACCGAAAACCCCACCGTCATCAGCCAACAGAGCCAGTTTCTGGCGGTACGCCGCAACGCCGGCATGGATTTGCTGGTGCAGCGTTTCGGTGCCGAACTCAAGCGATTCAAACGCGAGCCAGCCTATGCAGAGCTGAGCGCCCGCTACGGCACCGACCCGGCCAACGCTGCAAGCGCAGCGAGTGCAGCGAGTGCAGCAAGGGCCACCGCTATCACGGCAAAAACCGTTGAGCAGCAGGAAAGCGGCGCGCAGTGATTGCTCTGTTATACTCCGGCCTTCCCGCCAGGCTCACGCCCGGACGCTCGGAATCGTTCAAGGCATCTCGACCCCGCTACAGCGCAGCTTTCAAGCCCGCGCGAGCGCTCCAGACGAGCTTTCGAAACCCAGCAGGACCGGACGGGATTGCGTCCTCTTAAACGCGATTCGCGCCAGGCAAGACTCCCATTGGGCCAAGCCCTAACTAAAACAGGATTACTCATGTCCTTTGCTTCCCTCGGTCTCTCCGAGGCTTTAGTCCGCGCCATCGAGGCAGCGGGCTATACCGAGCCTACTCCGGTGCAACAGCGGGCCATTCCCGCCGTGTTGCAAGGTCGCGACCTGATGGTCGCGGCACAGACAGGTACTGGTAAAACCGGCGGTTTCGCCCTTCCGATCCTGGAGCGGTTGTTCCCCAACGGTCACCCGGACAAATCCCAGCGTCACGGCCCGCGCCAACCGCGCGTACTGGTCCTGACCCCTACTCGCGAACTCGCGGCGCAAGTGCATGAAAGCTTCAAGGTCTATGCCCGTGACCTGAAGTTTGTCAGTGCCTGCATCTTCGGCGGCGTCGGCATGAACCCACAGGTTCAGGCTATGTCCCGTGGCGTCGACGTGCTGGTAGCCTGCCCTGGTCGCTTGCTCGACCTCGCCGGCCAAGGCAGCGTCGATTTGTCCCACGTGGAAATCCTCGTGCTGGACGAAGCCGACCGCATGCTCGACATGGGCTTCGTCCATGACGTGAAAAAGGTCCTGGCCCGTCTGCCGGCCAAGCGCCAGAACCTGCTGTTCTCGGCGACCTTCTCCAAGGACATCACCGACCTCGCCGGCAAGCTGCTGCACAACCCGGAACGCATCGAAGTCACGCCGCCGAACACCACGGTCGAGCGCATCGAACAGCGCGTATTCCGCCTGCCAGCCAGTCACAAGCGTTCGTTGCTGGCACATCTGATCACTGCTGGTGCCTGGGAACAGGTCCTGGTGTTCACCCGCACCAAGCACGGCGCCAACCGCCTGGCCGAGTACCTGGACAAACACGGCCTCAGCGCCGTCGCGATCCACGGCAACAAGAGCCAGAACGCTCGCACCAAAGCCCTGGCCGACTTCAAGGCCGGTGAAGTGCGTATCCTGGTCGCCACCGACATCGCCGCCCGCGGCCTGGACATCGACCAGTTGCCACATGTGGTCAACTTCGAACTGCCGAACGTCGACGAAGACTACGTGCACCGTATCGGCCGTACTGGCCGTGCCGGTCGTTCGGGCGAAGCGATCTCCCTGGTCGCGCCGGACGAAGAAAAACTGCTGAAAAGCATCGAGCGCATGACCAAGCAGAAGATTGCCGACGGCAACCTGATGGGCTTCGATTCGAGCGCCGTAGAAGCCGAGAAACCAGAAGTTCGCGAGCGTCCGGATGTGCGTAACCCGCGCAACCCACGTGGCCCGCGCGGCGATGGTCCGAACGGTGGCGGTGGCGGCGGCGGCGGTCGTAAAGACAAGGGCAAGGACAAGGGCAAGGAAAAACCCGCAGCCGGCGAGCGTGGCGAGCGTCCAGCCCGTCAACAGAAACCACGCGAAGGCACCCCGGCCCGTGAACAACGTCAGCCAAGCCAGCCGCCGCGCGCCGCTGCTGACCGTGCTCCGGACGAGTTCCTCGACGATGATGTCGATAACTTCGGTAACCGCGTCGACTACGTGCCTCAAGCTAAACCGGCTCAGGGCCGTGGCCGCCGTCCGGGTGCTCCGGCACAAGGCACGGCTGCCGGTTCGGGCGCACCCCGTGGCGGCAAGCCACAAGGTCGCCAGAGCGGTCCACGCAGTAGCGATGGCGCCAGCACCGGCACGCCGCCAGCCAAACGCAGTGGCCCACGTAATGGTGCGCCACGTGACGGCCAGGCCCGTCGCGAAGACTCGCGCAACCGCCGTCCGGCCCGTGATGACAAGCCTCTTTCGGAACCGGCCGTGCAGAACCCGCGTGGCCCGGCGCCGAAGATCATGCACAAGGAGTCGAAGGCTGACCGCTTCCCGACGCCCGAGCAGCTGGATCAACTGCCAAGCCGCCCTCGCGGTGAAAAACCGGCATTGCTGACCCGCAATCGCTGAGTTATCGCTGCAATAAAAAATGCCCCGGACCGAAAGGTCCGGGGCATTTTTGTTTGTCGCTGCGATCCGCTCATGTAGGAGCTGCCGAAGGCTGCGATCTTTTGATCTTGGTTTTATAAAATCAAAATCAAAAGATCGCAGCCTTCGGCAGCTCCTACATGAGTTGTATGTTGGCCAACAAAAAACGCCCCTGATCACAAGATCAGGGGCGTTTTTTTGGGCCGGGCGCGAATGTTATTTCGCTTGAACACCTTCAAACGTCACATACAAATCAACAGCGTCAGACTGTGGACCCAGGTCCATCATCTTGCCGAAATCAGTACGCTTGATGCTGGTAGTGCCCTCGAAGCCTGCACGGTAGCCGCCCCATGGATCCTTGCCTTCACCCAGGAAGGTGGCCTTGACCACGACGGGCTTGGTTACGCCAGCAATTGTCAGGTCGCCGGTCACGTCGGCAGTGACTTTACCGTCAGCGTTTTTGCCGGTGGTTTTAACACTGGTGGACTTGAAAGTAGCTTTAGGGAAATCAGCCGCTTTCAGGAAGTCTTTGCTGGAGATGTGCTTGTCGCGCTCAGCGTTGTTAGTGAAGACGCTGGCGGTGTTCACGTTGAACTCGATCTTGCTGTCTTCAGGCTTGGCAGCGTCGAAGCTGAACTTGCCGTCGATATCTTTGAAAGTACCGGTGATGTAGCTGTAGCCCAGGTGGCTGATCTTGAAATCAACGAAGGCGTGCTGGCCTGTTTTGTCGACAACATAGTCGGCAGCCATCACGTTAGCGGACAGCAGCGCGGAACCGATTGCCAGCGCGGCGAGAGTCTTTTTCAACATGCTTTGTTTTCCTTGGGAGTCGAGGTTGAACTTCAGGCTTTGCGACCCAGCATTCGCTTGAGGGTCACATCACGGTCGATAAAGTGGTGCTTCAATGCTGCCAACGCATGGAGGCCGGAAAAAATTACCAGCGTCCACGCCAGGTAGAGGTGAATTGCACCGGCGTTATCTGCCTGGTCCGGCAGCCCGGAAACCAGTGCAGGCACTTCAAACCAGTCAAACACCGGAATTCCGACACCCTCTGAGGTGGAAATCAGGTAACCGGCAATCATCACAGCGAACAAACAGAGATACAGAAAACCATGCCCGAACTTGGCGCCGAGGCGCGTCATGCGGCTATAGCTAGTCAACGTCGGCGGTGGTGGACTGATAAAACGCCACAACACGCGCAATACCATAAACGCCAGCAGAATCAGCCCGATGCTCTTGTGAATATCCGGCCCGGCTTTACGCCAAGGGTCGTAGTAACCCAGATCGACCATCCACAGGCCCAGGGCGAATAGACCAAATACGGCCAATGCCACGCCCCAATGCAGAAAGATGCTGACCCAGCCGTAGCGAGAAGTAGAGTTACGTAGCTGCATTGCCTAGATCCTGTAAGTGCTGGCCCAAGACTATCGACTTATCTATCGAATTAAAGCGAAAAATTTCGCTCTGAAATATCGAAAAATACGATCAAGAGTCTGTAAGTGGTGCGTTAAGAAAAGATTAAAGGCCAATTATCGGAAAAAAATGTAGCTCAATTTGATAACACCCTCATCACTGGATTTATTCACTGCTCGCTTTCAATTTCTTTCATTTGAGCGAACGCTGCCCCTTGTAGGAGCGAGCTTGCTCCTACAGGTTAGTTACAGGATCGAGTAGGAGGCGGATTTACATCCGCCGTCCTCTCACACCACCGTACATACGGTTCCGTATACGGCGGTTCAGGCTATGCGGTTAAGCCGGTTTATCGTATCCAGTATCGAGACCAACCCGAGTCGATCCCACAGTTTCTTCGGTAACGCCTGATTCACATGAGACGCCCCCGAGTTCCACCATGGGCCTCTGCCGTTGAAGGCTGATTTACAGGCGCGCGCTTCGCTAAACCCCAAGCGCATCAAGTTGCGTGACCTCGTCGAGGGCTGCTTCCATTGGCGCCAGATGACACAGCGCAGCTTACGACGCACCCAACCGTCCAGCTCCTCAAGCGGTCGCTTGCCCTGACTGAGTTTGAAGTAACCCGACCAACCGCGCAGTACAGGGTTTATCCGTTCGATGATATTCGCCATCTTCTGGCCCCGCGCTCCGCGCAGCAAGTCTCTGAGTCGGTCGCGTAAACGACCCAAACTCATTGTCGCCACTCTTAGCC
>NZ_JAHTMR010000015.1 GCF_019200975.1 Pseudomonas sp. PD9R
GCAGCTCCTACATTATTTAGATCAGCGTATCGCTCAGGCTTTTGGTGCGCCCATACCCTGGCCCATCTGCACCGGCGAACCGGCTGCCAGTTCTTCAGCCCATTTCACTTGATCCGGCCCGAACAGCACGACAGCGGTCGAACCCAATTTGAAGCGACCCAACTCCGCACCTTTTTCCAGATGGATCGGCGCGCGTGCGGCTTCGTCGTAGCGGAAGGTTTTCAGCTCGCGTTTCGGCGGCGTGACCATCCCGGCCCATACGGTTTCAATCGAAGCCACGATCATTGCGCCCACCAACACCACGGCCATCGGCCCGCGCTCGGTGTCGAAAATGCACGCTACACGTTCATTGCGAGCGAACAGCTCCGGAACGTTTTCGGCGGTGGTCTGGTTGACCGAGAAGATGCGGCCCGGGATGTAGACCATCTCACGCAGGGTGCCGGCCAGCGGCATGTGCACGCGGTGGTAGTCCTTCGGCGACAGGTAAATAGTCGCGAAATCACCGCCCATGAACGGCGCGGCATTTGCCGCGTCGCCGCCCAGCAACTCCAGAACACTGAAGCTGTGGCCTTTGGCCTGGAACACACGACCGTGTTCGATCGGGCCGAGTTGGCTGACCGCACCGTCGGCCGGACTGAGGATCGCGCCCGGTGTTTCGTCCAGCGGGCGTGCGCCGTCTTTCAGCGCGCGGGTGAAGAAGGCGTTGAAGTGCTCGTAGGCAGTCAGGTCTTCGACCAGCGCCTGGGACATGTCCACCTGATAGCGCTTGGCGAACCACGCGGTGAACGCATTCTTGAACCAGCGCACGCGGCATTCGGCGATGCAGCCAGCCAGTCGCGAAAGCAAGTGGTGAGGCAGCAGATATTGGCTGAGGATAAACAGACGCTTATTCATTAACTGTCCTTAAAAACCTTAATTCTCTACAGGGGTGTCGGGATGATTGCCCCATTCGCCCCAGGAGCCGGCGTAGCCTTTGACTCGCGGATAACCGAGAGCCTTGGCCACCAGATAGGTGAAGCCAGAGCGATGGTGGGTCTGGCAGTGGGTAATCACTTCTTTGTCTTTGCTGATCCCGAGTTGTTCGAGGATCTGCGGCATATCGGTGCGGATACGCAGGTTGCGAGCTTGATCCATACCGGCGGTCCATTCGAAATTGACCGCGCCGGGAATGTGCCCGCCCTTGGCCGCCAGGACTTTCTCGCCGGAAAACTCCAACGGCCCGCGTGCGTCCCAGATCGCCAGGTCGGCGGCACCGAGACGGCTTTGCAGGTACTCGCGGGTGGCAGTCGGCTCGTCGTGCAGGGTCAGAGCAACCGGGCCACCGGCCGTTGGTGGAATCTGGATCGACATGGGCAAACCTTCTGCCAACCAGGCTTTCAAGCCGCCGTCCACGTAGTGATAGTTGCTGTGACCGATGACATCCAGAAGCCAGATAAAGCGCCCGGCCCAACCGCCACCTTCGTCGTCGTAGACCACGTAGACCGCGTCGGGATTGTGCCCCAGCTCCCCGAACAGTGCCTCAAGGGCGACTTGAGTCGGCAGCAAGCCTGGTGCGGGTGCCTGGCCAAGCTGAGTGCGTTTTGGGTCAACAAAACGCGCACCGGGAATATGCCCTTCGGTGTAGCGGGCACTGCTGGTCAGGTCCACCAGAATCAGTTCGCGGGCGTCAAGACGAGGGAGCAAGTCGCTCGGCTCGATCACCAGCGGCAAGCCAGAGAAGTCAGACATGTGAGGTCTCCAGAGCACAAAAGGGAGGATTGTAGCGCAGGGTTATTGGCCGCGGCGGCTAAAGTTTTGCAGTGCTTTCTCGATGCACTGCGCGGTTTTGCCAAAGGCTTGCACAGTGATTTCCGAAAACGGCCCACCACCCTGATCCGCCACGACAATCATGATCACCCGGCCATTGTTGACCAGCGAGCGCAACAGCAAGTGTTCGCCACTGAACTGCGAACGCAGACTGTTGGGCAGCAGGGCGGAAAATTGCGCGTTGTTGGTCGGGGTCAGACGCACCTGCGCCTGCTGCGAAAGTAGACGTTGCAACACGCTGCTCTGGCTGACCGCAAAATTCAGCCCCGCCGCTTCCTTCGGCAGTCCGGCGGTCTGGTGCACTCTCAGGTTGGCGTGGGTGCGGTCGGCCATCAGGATCATCACCCGACGCATGCCGCAGGCGACCAATGCATCACGGGCAGAGATGGTCAGGTGCATGGCATTGGTGAAGCGACTTGGCTCGACCAGCAGTTCGGCACATTGCTTGCGCCACTTCGCCAGGTCTTCGGCGGTGGGGGCCGCCGCCGGCAACAAACCGGCGTGGACGCGATTCGTGCCCCACGGCCAGATCAGTGCTTCGGCAGGGTGCCAGAGGTCGGGCATAGCATGATGGCGCGCACTGTTGGCCGATTGTTGGTGCAATTGTTGCTGCACTTCGGCCATCGGCATTTGCAGGTAAAGGCTGGTCAGGTACTGCCAGCGCTCACTGTGCGGGCTGTCCCAGGAGTGTTGCGCTGACAGTGCCAGACCATTGGCCAGCAACACCGTGTTCGCCGGCTGATTGAGCCAGCGGCGCAATTCCGGATCACTATCGAGACGGTTCTGCTGACGCAAGGGATTTTCGCTGTCGCGGGCGATGCGCAGGACTTTCACCAGCTCCCGTTGCTCGGTGAGCAGTAGCTTATAGCCCTGTTGCACCCAGATCGGAAGGCGCCATATATCCACCAGGGCCAGGCCGATTTTCAGCAAGCGCACGCCGAACAATTGCTTTTCGACTGTGCGCGCCGACTCGCCTTTATGAATGACGCGCAGTTCCCAGTCTTCGAGCAATTGCGGATGCGTCAGCGCCAATGGCCAAAGCGGCGAAAGAAACAGCAAGCTGCCCCAATGGATGTCCTGCCACAGGCGCGCCAGGCGGCTGGCAAAAAAACCATTGGCCTGTTGGCTGGCGTGCTGGCTGATCATTTGCAGTTGGCGCAGCGTCTTTGGGATGTCTGCCTGAGGCATGGCGGGTAACCGCTCAAGCAGCTCCTCAGTGCGCTTCAAGCCAAGACGGTTGATCGCAATTTCGAGGTTTTCCGCTGGCTCGGTCATGTTGCCATGGGTGTGCCGGTTGGCCTCGCGTATCACGCTCAAGGCCAGGGCCGGGCTGTCTTGCATCAATTCGGCAATGTCGCGCAGCGAGCTGCGGCTATCACGAAGTGCGCGGCAGACACGGTCGTGACTGGCCTGCGGAACCGGCAGGTGCACGCCATCAAGAAGCTTGACCCAGCCTTCGAGAGTGGTCGGTTTTGGAGTCGGAACGTTCGTTTCGTTAACCATGGTGGGAGGCGATCATCGTCAGCATTACCTATGCCCGGAATGGGTCAAATTGGCTTTTCGCCTGAACTGGCTATAGTCTGGCGCAGTTTTGCCGATAAGTAGAAGAAGAGATTTTTTAACTTCCGAATATGACCTTGAACCCGACTCAGTAAGTACTCTCCTACCTATGGCTAAAATTATCGGCATCATCGTCGTATTCGCGAGCGTGCTCGGCGGATACGTGCTCTCCCACGGCAAGATTGCCGCCCTGATTCAGCCCTTCGAGGTGATGATTATCGGTGGTGCGGCCCTCGGTGCATTCCTGCAGGCCAACCCCGGTTACATGACGATGCACGTGCTCAAGAAGTCCTTGAGCATGTTCAGTTCGCGTTTCAGCCACGGTTTCTATCTTGAAGTCCTGGGTCTGATCTACGAGATCCTCAACAAGAGCCGCCGCGAAGGCATGATGGCCATCGAAGGTGACATCGAAGATGCCGCCGCGAGCCCGATCTTTGCCAAGTACCCGACGGTTCTCAAGGATGAGCGCATGACCGCGTTCATTTGTGACTACTTGCGCATCATGTCCTCCGGCAACATGGCTCCCCATGAACTGGAAGGCTTGTTCGACATGGAACTGTATAGCCTCAAGGAAGACCTGGAGCACCCGTCCCACGCCGTGAACGGCATCGCCGACGCCATGCCTGGTTTCGGTATCGTCGCGGCGGTACTGGGTATCGTGGTGACCATGGCTTCCCTGGGGGAGGGCGATCAGAAATCCATCGGCTTGCACGTAGGTGCGGCACTGGTGGGTACCTTCTTCGGTATTCTCGCGGCGTACGGCTTCTTCGGCCCGTTGGCGCATTCCCTGGCCCACGATGCCAAGGAAGAACTCAACGTCTACGAAGCCATCAAGGCCTCGCTGGTCGCTTCGGCTTCCGGCATGCCGCCATCGCTGGCCGTGGAGTTCGGGCGCAAGGTTCTTTACCCGGCGCACCGTCCAAGCTTCGCGGAGCTGGAACAAGCGGTTCGCGGTCGTTAAGCCATGGAAAATAATCAGCCAATAATCATCAAGCGCGTCAAGCGCATCGCCGGCGGGCATCACGGGGGCGCCTGGAAAATCGCCTTCGCCGACTTCGCCACGGCGATGATGGCGTTCTTTCTGGTGTTGTGGCTGTTGTCCACGGCAACACCGGAACAGAAGATCGCCATCGCCGGTTACTTCAAGGACCCGATTGGCTTCTCCGAAAGCGGCACGCCCTACATCATCGATCTGGGCGGTACACCGACCCTGGCGCCGGAAAACACCCTCAACCCTGAAGTGAAGTCCCAGCCGCAACCGGATAAGGTGACCGTCGACACCGATCAGGTCGAAGGCATGGCCGAACAGGTGGAGAAGGAGCGCCTCGAACTGTTGCTGCAAGAGTTGCAGAACAAGGTCAACGAAAATCCGGAGCTGCAAAAATTCAAAGACCAGATCATGTTCGAGATCACCCCGGACGGCTTGCGCATCCAGATCGTGGACGCGGAGAACCGCCCGATGTTCGATTCTGGTAGCGCACGTCTGAAGCCCTATTTCGAAGACATTTTGCTGGCCATGGCCGACACCATTAAAGCGGTGCCGAACAAGATCAGCATCAGCGGTCACACCGATGCCAAGCCGTACACCGGCAGCGGCGATTTCGGTAACTGGGAACTCTCGGCCAACCGAGCCAACGCCGCGCGCCGTGCGCTGATCGCGGGCAGCTATCCGGATCATCAGGTTGCGCGCGTGGTCGGTTATGCCTCGTCGGCTTTGTTCGACCGTGAGCATCCGTTCAACCCGGTCAACCGTCGTATCGACATTATCGTGCTGACCAAGAAAGCCCAGCGTGCCATCGAAGGTTCGCAAGGTGCGGAGCCTGCACCCGATGCCCCGCAAGGTACGGGTGCACCGGGAGAAGCACCGGCCACGCCAGCCGATCCGAACGCGTTGCCGGCGGACAAGGAGCCGCTGCCGGCTCACGAACTTCGCGAACGTCTGAACCTGTTTGACGACCCGGTACCGAAACCGGGTGAGCCCGCCAAACCGGCTGAACCACCCAAGCAGTGACCCATAAAGAAGCCGACAGAGATGTCGGCTTTTTTTGCGGGTTTGGAAACCACTTCATTTCCAGCATGGGCACGGTCCCTGTAGGCGCTTGCTGGCCTGTCGATGTCATTTCGCGGGTGTGCGCAATCTCTGTAGGAGCTGCCGAAGGCTGCGATCTTTTGATCTTGATCCTTGCCGGTTGCTTGATTGTAAGAAGTCGAGTGATGTTCGCGGCGTTCTGCCGCCGCTTCAAAACCCCCGATTGATTCTGGATTTGAGATCCGTATGAAAGCGCTCGGCATTCGTTCTGTTGGCGCTGCGCAAGGAATCGTTACCGGTAATCGACTCCAGCGACATCGAACGCTTGAGCGTCACTTCACTGCGATAAGCATCAATAAAAAGCTCGATGTCTTTGTCACTCCTGAGCTTCGGCCATTTGTCGAGGTACAGCGGCAACTCGGCCGGGCCGGTCTTGAATGAGCAGATGCGCCGATTGCTGATCGTCGCCTCGCCGATTTCGAACGGCACCCACCAGGAATTTGCAGTTCGCTCGGATACCACTGCCAACAGGTGCGTGCATTCAGTGATATTGCGAGTGATCACGCCGGTGATGTCATCGGTGGTCTGGGACTCTGGGTCGAGCACGTCGAGGTACGTCTTGATATTCGCCTGCATCAGGCGGGTATTGATGTTGATCGCATGGGCGCGATCCATGTGGCGGTAGCTGATAAACACAGGCATCAGAAATGTCCCTTGATCGCGAGTTCACGGTAGTAGGCGCCGAGCGCAGTTAGGCGGCAGCCGGTGGCGTTCACGGCCGCGTAGTACATGTGCTCGGCATCCACCGGTTCGATCAGGCTGTGGCGATTGCACTTCTGCAGTTGGGCGAAGATGTCGCCATGCTCTGGATTGAACGTGGCCTCGGTGGGTTCGTAGCTTGGGTCCAGCGGGAACACGGATTCCGCCTCGGCGAACCAGTCGGGCAATTTGCGCAGTATTTCCTTGGGAATCAGCGGTGAGACTTCGCGCAATGAGATGAACTGCGAAACGTTGGTCTTGAACACCGGCCGCTGTTCCCAGGCATCCAGTGCGTTGTCGACGAATGAGTAGAGACTGCCGGGGGTAATTTTGCCGAGGATGTTCGCGGCACCGCCGTGCAGCGCCTGCAGCAGTAAGCCGGTGAAGACGCCGTGCTGGGCGCCCTCCATTGCCGGCTCCTCCTTTTTGCACGCGGTGAGAATGGTCATGCCTTCGCCAACCACGCTGCTCTCGCTGCGCAACGCGCGTATTTCACCCGCCGAACCACCCTGGCAGCAGTCGAGAATGATCACTTTGTTTTTGATCTTCGTCGCTTTGGTGGCCCAGTTCAGGATATCGCTGATCCGGATGCCGTCCTTGGTGCTCTTATAGTCCTGGGGGATCAGCATGCCCTCATCGGTATCGACGTCGAAGATGCCGTGACCGGCGAAATACAGCAGCGCAACGTTGCAGTCGCCGGAGAACAGATCGCGGATCTGGTCTTCGAGTCTTTCCCGGCTCAAGTAGTCTTCGGCGGAAGTGAGCACGATGTTCTTGAAGTTCGGGTCGCCGTTGGCGTCGGTCTTCAGCACCGAGGCCATCGCCATGGCGTCGTTGTTGCAGCCACTCAACTGCGAAACATGGCTGTAGTTGTTGATGCCGATAAACAGTCCCTTGCGCATGATTACACCGCCGTTTGCTCGCGAATCGCATTGACGATGCTTTTGGTGTTCCACGCACATTCGACGTGCGCCGCATCACGCACCACCGTGGAAATACGCTCGGCGCCAAACGGCTTGATCGCAATGATGACCTTGCCCATTTGTTTGGCGATCTCGATTTCTTTGTTGATCCACTTGCTGTAAGTCGAATACATGCCGGCCATGATCAGCACGGCAGAGCAGGGACGGATCTTGTTTTCGATGGCTTCGATGAGCTGGCTGTCGGTTTGCGCGCCGACAATCGGGTTATGCGTCGGCACCGAAAAATTCTTGAAGGTGAAGGTGGGGTGCGCGGTAAGCAGTTTCACCAGTTTGTCGTGGGCGTCGGAGTAGTTCCACGAATGGCTGATGAACAAGTGATAGGTTTGCATGGGTGTCCCTCGGTATCGCTTGAATGCGAAGAGGGCTTGAATGTATGCAATTGAAGGGCGCTAACAAGGCTTGTACGGAGAATCAGAAATACCCTACAACCGAGCGTGCGCAGGCCTTACAGAAACATCTGACGTTTAATGCAAGGGAGTTTTTGTAGGGCGTAACGGGCGGCCGCCCGGCCCGTGAGTACGGGGCGGACGGCGCGTCTGTTTAGTAGCCGTTTTCCGGCAGACTGGCGATGATCGAGCGGTAGCTGTTCATCCGCTGCTGTTGCACGCGGCCATCTTCCAGGGCTTTGAGCAGGGCGCAACCGGGTTCGCGGTCGTGCTTGCAGTCGCGGAAGCGGCAAGTGCCGAGCAAGTCGTTGAACTCGATGAAACCGGCTTCGACGTCGGCACGGCTGACGTGACCGAGGCCGAACTCACGAATGCCCGGGGAGTCGATCAGCTCGCCGCCACCGGGGAAGTGGAACAACCGCGCGGTGGTGGTGGTATGAGTGCCCTGGCCGGACAGCTCGGACAGCGGGCCGACACGGGTTTCAACCTCAGGCAGCAGGCTGTTGACCAGCGAAGACTTGCCGACACCGGACTGGCCGACAAACACGCTAATGCGCCCGTCCAATTGCTTCTGCAATTGTTCCATGCCGTTGCCGTGGTGGGCCGACACTTCCAGCACCGGGTAACCCAGGGTGCGGTAAACCGCGAGCAAGGCATTCAGCGCCGGGGCGTTTTGCTCGTCGATCAGGTCGAATTTGTTCAGCAACAGCAACGGTTTGATGCCCGCATGTTCGGCGGCTACGAGGTAGCGGTCGATCAGGTTGGCATGGGGCTCGGGCAGCGGGGCGAAGACAATGACGATCATGTCGACGTTGGCCGCAACAGGTTTGAGCTGGCCTCGGCTGTCCGGGCGGCAGAGTTCGGTATTGCGCGGCAATTGCGCCACGATCACACCGATTCCCTGATTGCCGGCACGCCAGACCACCTGATCGCCGGTCACCAGCGCTGGCAGGTTGGCGCGCAAGTGACAGCGGAACACCTGGCCGGCCAGCTCACCATCAAGCGCTTCGACTTCGACCTGCACACCGAAGTGCGCGATCACCAGGCCGGTCTGTTCCGGACCCAGGTCGCCGCCCTCAAGTGCCTCGACAGCCGAGGACTCGCGTTTGGCGGCGCGGGCTGCGCGTTCGCCCTGAATCTTTTCGATGCGCCAGTTTTGACGACGATTGAGTTGGCGTTTGGCCATGGGTGTTCCGTATCAAGAATGCAGCGATTAGGTAAAACGGCCGCGAGTTTAGCACGCCCGGCCACCGGCCTAGGCTAAACTGCGCAGCATTGCCTAGGAGCCGACACATGCAAAACCCGCAGAATCTGATTTGGATCGACCTGGAAATGACCGGTCTGAGCCCCGATACCGACGTCATCATCGAGATGGCCACTATCGTCACCGACAGTGACCTGAACACTTTGGCCGAAGGCCCGGTGATCGCGATCCACCACAGCGACGAAATCCTCGCCGGCATGGACGAGTGGAACACCCGCCAGCACGGCGGCTCGGGCCTGACCCAGCGCGTTCGCGACAGCCGCATCAGCATGGCCGAAGCCGAAGCCGAGACCATCGCTTTCCTGGAGAAGTGGGTGCCAAAGGGCAAGTCGCCGATTTGCGGCAACAGCATCTGCCAGGACCGTCGCTTCCTTTATACCCACATGAAATCCCTGGAAAGCTACTTCCACTACCGCAACCTCGATGTGTCGACGCTCAAAGAGCTGGCCGCACGCTGGGCGCCGGATGTGCGTGACAGCTTCAAGAAGGGCAGCACGCACCTGGCGCTGGACGACATCCGCGAATCGATCGCCGAGTTGCAGCACTACCGCAAGCATTTCATCAAGTTCTGATAACGCCCCTGTAGGAGCTGGCGCAGGCTGCGATCTTTTGATTGTTTTTAAAAGCAAAATCAAAAGATCGCAGCCTGCGGCAGCTCCTACATGGGATGTGTTGCGATTGGGAAAGTGAGTAGACTGCGCGCCTTTCTGCAAGGACCGCCACCATGTTGCTGATGCTTTACCTGATCGCCATCACCGCCGAAGCCATGACCGGTGCCTTGTCTGCCGGCCGTCGCGGGATGGACTGGTTTGGCGTGGTGCTGATTGCGTGCATCACGGCGCTGGGCGGTGGGTCGGTGCGCGATGTGCTGCTCGGCCACTACCCGCTGACATGGGTCAAACACCCGGAATACCTGGTGCTGACCTCCATCGCGGCCATGGTGACGGTGTTTACGGCACGCTGGATGCGCCACCTGCGCTCGCTGTTTCTGGTGCTCGACGCCGTCGGTCTGGTGGCGTTCACGCTGATTGGCTGCATGACTGCACTGGAAATGGGGCACGGCATGTTGGTCGCGTCGGTCAGCGGCGTGATCACCGGCGTCTTCGGCGGCATCTTGCGGGACATCTTCTGCAATGACATTCCGCTGATCTTCCGTCGTGAGCTCTATGCCAGCGTCTCGTTTGCCGCAGCGTGGTGCTACATGCTCTGCCTTTATCTGAATTTGCCGGGGGAGCAGGCGATTCTGATCACGTTGTTCGGCGGTTTCCTGCTGCGCTTGCTGGCTATCCGTTTTCATTGGGAAATGCCGAAATTCAATTACAACGACGAACAGTAACTATCGCTTATCACTGTTTTCAGGATTGAGTGCGTTAACTATTTAGTCTTTTGCAAGTGGCCATTTTCGTAAGCTGATTATTCATTTCGGTTTATAGGCTGCTTGTATGTCTGAAGTATGTGAGAAGCAATGTTCTGACAACCCACATAAAAACTTCATAGAAGAAAAAATTCCGGCGTGGCTGACGCAGGCGTCACCCCTCAGACGCGAAGCGTTGAGGCGTACTCCCGTCGTAATTCCTGACTGGTATAGAACCGCTTCAGAGGCTGCTCATTCGACGCTGGCGCAAGCCATCAAGGCCAGTTGGTTGTCGCAAACCAAGGTGGACCGGATATTTAAGCGGCTGGGCGATGCCCGTCGGTTTTCCGAACCCTTGCTTCGACAGGCGCTAAAAGAGCGCTTTGGCATTGAGCTGGACGTCAACCGAACCTGGCTGCGACTGTATATGCCTACAGGCACTGTCGTGGGTTACCAGGTTAGAACCCTGTCGTTGCTCGACGCAGCCCTGCACAACTTCGAAAATAAAGAAGCAGCCGTCAATTACTTTGATCCAGCGTCCTGCTTGATCAGCGAGCCGGATAATGTTGGCCACTTTAGGGTGCTGGCGGTCAATAGTCGGATAAGTATCAGTGCATTTGTTTCGCTGTGCCGCGAACTGGATATCGGCGGGCAGTATTCGCAGCAACTGGAAGCGTTGTTGTTACCCGGGGATGCGGTGGCCAAAGCGGTGCTGGCGCTGCGGGTGAAGACCTGCCAAAAAGATGCGTTCAAGGCGGCGCTGCTGCTTGCGCGGATGAAAGGGGACATTGGTCCTGGCTCGCACACCCTGTTGATGCAACGGCTCGATGGCGTCACCGGGCCGATTTTGCAGTGCTACCAGTTGCAGATCATGGACGCGCCTTTGACCGGCATCATGTTGTTGGGCGCAGATCTGGAGCGTGCCTCCACGGTTCAGCCGCTGGTTGTGTACATACCCGATGATCCACAGCACCCGATCAAAGAGTATCCATCGACACGGGCGTTCATGGCGAAGTTGACCGAGCAATTGCGTTCGACGACTTACCAAAGCTTTTTTGCCCGGTTCATCGCTCATGAACAGCGCGGGCATTTTTTTGCCGCCCTCGACAATCATCTGAATGTTGTGACATGGCACCCTCATCCGCCTGGTGATCCGCAGCCCTCATGGCTCCGCACGCCCGTCGAAAACCCCAGGCTGCGATTCGGCATGCGCAGCATTCAGGGTGATCCTTGGCAGTGGTTGTATCAGGACAAACTGAACAAGGTCCTCAATGACGCCCGGGTCATCGCTGTACCGACCGCTGATGAAGACCGCCAGTCGCGCTGGGCGCTGTGGGATAGCGTGGAAAAGGTCGGGTCCATTGTCTTGCAGGTCGTAACCCTGGTCGCCCTCCCTTTTATTCCCTTTCTGGGTGAGTTGATGCTGGCCTACACCGCCTGGCAACTGCTCGACGAGACCTTTACCGGCGTTCTTGATTGGGCCGAAGGACAGGTGGTCGAGGCGACTGATCATTTGCTGGCAATCGCGGAAAACCTGGCGCAACTGGGGGCGATTGGCATCGGGGGCGCAGTGGCTGGAAGGTTGCTTGCCATCAAGCCGTCAGCGTTTGTCGAAGGGCTCAAACCGGTGGTGCTGGGGGATGGGCGCTCGCGCCTGTGGAATCCGGATATCCAACCTTATGAGCAAGATAGCTCGCTGACCGTAGGTTCGGTGACAGACGAACTTGGCCTGCACCAACAGGACGGCAAGACTCTACTGACGCTTGAGGGCCGCACGTACGAAGTGGCCATTGAGCCTGGCAGCAACGGCTATCAGGTTCTTCATCCGCAAAGGTCCAGCGCTTACCGGCCACGACTCACTCACAACGGTGCAGGCGCCTGGGCGAATGAGGTCGAGCGGCCGATGGAGTGGCAGGGGGCGCAACTGTTCCGGCGTCTCGGGTACTCGGTTGCGGAGTTTTCCGACGAGACGGCCCGACGCATCCTCGCGGTCAGCGGTGTCGACGAGGCGGCGTTGCGGCACATGCACGTTCACGCTCAGCGCCCGCCGGCGTTGCTGGACGACACGATCCGCCGTTTCAAAAGTGATCAGCAGATTCAGGCATTTATCACGCAGCTACAAAGCCCTGATCCGGCCGTATATAGCCGGGCTGATCCACACATGCAGGTTCAGTTGCTGAATGCGCGAGGCATCAGCGTACCGCAGGACTGGTCAAACTCCGGCGATGTGGTGCGAAGCATTGTTAAAACAACTGACGATCAGACGCTCAAAAAAATCCTCGGCGAAAGCCCCTCGTTTGGCGACCCGTTACCTGGGACCACCGTGCGCATCGCCCGGCTTCGCGCAAGAATGGCCATCTGGGCGCAAGAGCACCGCGTCGACTTGTTCCAGGTTCGCGAAGCCGCCTTCGAACAAAGCGATGAGGCACTGACGCTACAGCTGAGGAGGGTATTTCCGGAATTGCCGAAAACCATCGCCCTGGAGTTGTCGCGCAATGCCGGGGCTGCCGAACACCTGCGTATTCAAGGCAAGCTTGGGATAACGCAGCATTTAGCGCAGGAGGCGTTGTTCTATTTGCGAGAGGTCCGCCTCAGCCGGGCTTGCGAAGGGATTTACCTCGACTCAGTCATCAGCCCGGATAGCGACAGGTTGGCGCTGCACATGCTCGATACGCTGAATGGATGGTCGTCGGATGTCCGTATCGAAGTGCGCGAGGTTGATTTTGACGGGGTATTGCTCGACAGCATCGGGCGTCCCGAGGCGGCCATTCGCAAAATCCTGGTCAGGCAGCATGGGCAATACTGGGCCTATGACAGTTCCGGTGAACAATTGAGCGGACTGCAGACGCTGTACGGTGCTGTCATGCATGCGCTTCCGGACAGGCAGCGCCTGGGATTGGGGTTGCCACATATAACGCAGGGCATCGGGTTGAAGCACGCAGTCAGGCTCCAGCCGTTGCCGACTCGCCCTGTTCTTCGGGCGCTATTTGGACAACCACCGCTGGAGCCAGGCACTCGGTCGCCCATGGGTCTTGCCGTGGGGCGCGCGGGTTATTTGCTGGGCGGTGGTGACATCAAACCGGTGCAGCTGCAATCCGTTGAGCAACGGCTTCGAACGCTTTATCCAACGCTTTCTGAAGAGCAGAGGGCGACCTTGAGCAACGAACGGTTCAGCGGTGATCCATTGCTGGCGGTCAGCCGTCTGGAAAATGAATACCTCACGTTGGTCAACGATCTGGACGCGTGGTGCGTTGATGTGCCATCCCATCACCCGGCCACCAACTCGCTGCTTACGGATGAATATCTGGCGGCTCAACGACAGAGGCGAAGGCTTTTCGCGCAGGAGCTGCAAGCCAACTGGAGTCGTAGGCTCACCACGGCTAACGCTTTCACAACGACGACGCTCGAGTTCAACCTGGACATTCTGGGGGTGCTACCCGAACTGTCGGCCGATTTCAGTCATGTACTCGAATTGTCGCTGAGCAGCGGATCTCCCCATCTGGGAGGCCATGCCTTTTTCGCCAGATTCCCGGGGGTCCGGTACCTGACATTGTCTGGCTTCGCTCTGGAGACTTTTCCCGTCGAGATCTACCAAATGCGAGAGCTCGTTACGTTGACCCTGGAAGACTGTGGTATTCGGCTCAGCGAAGCCGCTGTAGAAGGCTTGGCGCATCTGGAAAATCTGACGCTGCTGGATCTGAGCAACAATCCTTTAGAACGGACGCCTGATGTTGGTTACATGAAGAAACTGGACAGCCTCTATTTGAAAGATGCGGGTTTAACTGCAGCGCCTTCAGGGTTGTTTACGCTCGAAAGTCTCGCTTTTGCAGATATGACATTCAACCAGATAAGCCTTTTGCCGGATGAATTGTTTGAGGTTTCAGATGCCCGTGATGTGAATTACAACTTCCGAAATAATCCTCTGAGTGAGGTGAGTCGTTTACGTGTTGCGGGATATATCGACAATTCAGGCTCGGATAGCAAAATTTTGATTCAAATAGACGAGGAGCCAGATATCGATTTTGAGAGTGATGAAGGGGATGAAGTGTTCTCTGATGAGAGTGGGATAGGAAGTGGTGAGGATTGATGCAGGTTGCGGAGTTTGCTGGAGGTGGTGTGCGGAAATAATATTAAATCTAAATTAGTAAAGTTGGTAATAGCCTGAAAATTTTGTTTTTTTTAGAGGCGATTTACTGGTCTGGTCATTATCGGTTTCCTTGTTGCGAGCTTTGAAGTTCCTTGTTATTGATGGTTGAACAATCTGATTAGAGCGTAGTGTGCTCTGTCCGTTCGGAAAGGTGGCCTGTGCTGAGTGCGAGCCACCGTGTTCAATCAAATAGTAAGGAATTTAGTGTGAGTGAAGTTCAGAGTGTGCTCTATGCAGAAGATCGAAGTGCGCCAGTAATTGCAAGATTATCCAGGCTGGAAGTCAGATTTGAAGTGCCTGGTATTGACGCTAAAAGAGTGTATGCCAATGGCAGGATGCAAGTCCGGGTCTGGGTGTTTGTTGAAGCAGTCGATGAGAATGGTGAGAACGTACCCCTCAGCTACTTCCCCGATTTAATCACCACACGCCTGATTCGCTATCACGATGCTGTTCCGCTGGAACAGGAGGCGTATCAGGGCAAGCCATTGGCAGGATGGAACTCGGACCGGTTTGAAAACAAGTATCGCCATGAAATTCCCGGAAGCGTCCATTCTTCCGGGCCTTCCGGCGGTGTGACGGGTGAACCCCTCCAGTTCTGGGTGACGTCGTCGGTGGAGGGGCAGATGCAAATAGCCGCCGAGGTGACGTTGCAGGGCAAGGTATACAGAAGCAATCACACCACAAACCCCGACGGTAACAAAATCAATAAAAGTGTCATCGTTCATGCCGAGCGCAATCCTGTTTATAGCATTGAGCAGTTCAATTGGCAGAAAGAGGAGTTAGAAGGGAATTTTGATGGTGATCGACTGTTTCGATATCACTTGGGATTCTATCCAGGAGGAATGCAAGTGGCATTGCTCGATTGGACCAGCACCCAGTATGGTGCTGACGGTTACCCGGTCAAGTTTTGTGATACTGGATTGATATTGGGCTCAACGGGCCCGCGCTCCTTTGTGGGCGTCTTGGCACCCGTGTCATACAAGATGATGGATGTCTATGTATCTCGCCATCGTCCCATTGCGGTGAATCAACGTTCCGGGGAGTTGACGGTCGTTAAAGGCATCCCGTCTGTGTATGTTCATACCGGGGACGTAAGGGTGGCTCCGTTTTTGTTTGCCGTTTGCGATGAGTATGGCACTGAGCATCGTTTGTCACTGATTGTCGATATTCCTGACACCAATTTTGTGCTGCAAAGAGGTTAAGTGTTCTCTGCCGCAAAACGGCGGCTGGCGAAAAAACAGTATTAACAGGATGTGAGGTTGTCAGGATGACGAGCAACGAAGCGGTCAGTGTTTATTCCAATGCATTTAATTTTGATGGGTTTCTCTCGGGCGGGGTTGATCCCCGCACGGGTATCTACAGCTGTGCACTAACGCTTGCGGAAATAAAATCCGGGGCTTTGAACGGTCCTTCTTTGCCGATCAGCCTATCGTTCAACCCATTAAAGGGGGGCGACGCCGGACTGGGAACAGGTTGGACAATGGCACTGACCCAATATCATCTAGCCAGTGAAGTGCTTACGTTGGCAGGCGGTGGAAGTTACAAAGCAAAACAGCTGGCGGGTACCCTGTTTTTTGAGGAGTTGAAACTTGAAACGCTCAAGGTCACTCAGCCGAAGCCCGGGCATTTTGACGTTATTCATAAAAGTGGTCTGCGTGAAGAACTGAAGGTGTACGGCGCCAGTGAGATAGCGGTGCCGATAAGGATCGTGGCTGCCAACGGGATGGCCATCATGCTCGATTACACCTCCATCAATGAGCAGCCGGTACTAAAGACCGTAAGGGACGCCCAGCGTACATTGCTGACGGTTTCGCGTACTCAGGGGCGAGTTACGCTGACGCAATATCCCGGAACCGATCATGAGGCGAAGTTTGTTCTCTCGCTGACAAACGATGCAGTGACAGCCATTCACTTGCCGGAGGGCGGTTCATGGAAACTGCTCTACGAGCCTTTTGGCAAGATCGATTGCCTGACGCAAGTCGATTCGCCCTTGGGTGCGCGCGAACTCATCCAATATCAGGAGGCCGGGCATCGTCTCCCACCGGGTTCGCCGATCCGCTCCATGCCCTATGTGATCTCTCACACTGTATTTCCGCGTCAGAGTCAGCCCGCGATTACAAAGAATTATGAGTATTCACAGAAGAACTTTCTGGGCTTCGATGACGACAATGATGACATTCGATGGTCGCCGGACGGTGACACGCTCTATCAAAGTTCGTCGGACTATCAGTACACCTCGACCGAAACGCTGATGTCGGGTGCCAGAATTAGTTGTTCAACGGTACGCACCTATAACAAATACCATTTGCTGACATCGCAGGTGACCGCCTCCGGCCAGGCGATCACTTCTGAATCCACGGAATATCACATCGACTCGGGCAAAAGCTTTCAGGAGCAACCTGCCCAACTTCGTCAGCCGAAAGTCCGGACAGTGCGCTACGAAAACCGCAAGACCAAGACATCGCGTACAGAAACAACCCGCACCGAATACGACGCCATGGGCAACTTGCTCAAGCATGTCGGGCCGGAGGGTGTCACCACAATTTCCGAGTTTTACCCGGCTGACGGAGCCGATGGATGCCCACCTGACCCACTGGGCTTCGTTCGGTTTGAGAAGCAGAGGACGGTCATCCCCGCATCGGGTGCGGGCATTACGACTGCAACGGTCACACGTTATCGACATGCCTTGCAGCCGGCTCTACAAGGGGCGCTGCATGCTGTGCTTCCAGTCGAGGAAGATTTTTTCGAACGGACAGCCAGTGGTGAAACCCTGTGTTCGAAAACCGGCCTGGTCTATTTCAATCGGCCCGATGACGCGTTGCTCCATGGTTTGTTGCAAACCCAAACGGTCACCCAGAACGGGTTCTCTACCCGTTCCGAGTTTTCTTACGCGCTCAAGGGCAACCAGCTGGAATTGCAGACCACTGTCTATGGCCACGACGGTACATTCAAAACGTCCTCCAGGACGCTATCGGCATTCAGCGGGTTGACGTTGTTCGAGCAGAACGAAGATGAAGGCGCTTTTGCCTTTGAGTACGATGCCATCGGTCGGCTCCTGAGCAAAACCATCTCGCCCGATACGCCTCATTCAGTGACCAGTCGCAAGGTTTATCAAGCGGCCAGCAGTCATGAACCTGCATCGATACTCACGACGGATCTAATGGGTGTTCGACAAAGAGTCGTTTATGACGGGCTTGGACGAGTCTTCAAGATCGAAGAGCAGGATTGTGACAGCCCGGATGCGGCAGCCAGGACGCAAATGCGGGTTATCCATACGGCGCGTCACGATGCGCTTGGGCGGCTGGTCGAGCAAACGGACATTGACTGGTGGGACGGCATTGCCCGGCCAGTCAGAACCGGTTTTGTCTACGATGACTGGGGTCAGGTCAAGACCACGCTCCATGCCGATGGGCGCAAAGAACATTGTGAGCTCGACCCCATATCTCGAGCCGAGACGAGTTGGCTGGAAGGCATGGGCGAGTCAGTCACCGGCCTCAATGATTTCGGCAAACCTGACTGGGTTGAGGCGTTTAATCTCGCGGGCGAAAGTCTGGGCAAGATCGTCTATGAATATGACGGGGTTGGCCGGGCGCTCAGCCAGACCGACGCGGTGGGCAACAAAACGACCTATGTGTACGACGTGTTCAATCGGTTGTGCCGCAGCGTTTTGCCTGACGGCTGCGTGGTAGAGACCGCCTACGCACCCCATAGCCATGAATCGCTGCCATCCGAGGTAAAAGTGGCCGGCCAAAGCCTTGGTCGGCAGACGTTCGATGGGTTGGGCCGCATGACCGAAAGTACCGTGGGTGGGCGCGCCGTCAGTGCTGGTTACGAGGCCGGGTTCGGGCAGCCGGCCTGGCAGAAAAGCGCCAGCGGTGAACTCATCGAGTTTGATTACGCTCTCGACTTCGGCGGGCGATTGCTACAACGCAAGGCCACCGGATTACTCGCCAATTTCACGTACAGCCCTGTGCATGGGCAGCCGCAAAGTTGCGTCGAGCAAGGGCGAGAAAGCCGTTTCGAGTATTACCCTTCCGGCCGCCTAAAGCATGAAGTCACCGTTCACGGCACCCAACAGCGGACAGCAACGTATTCGTACTCGTTCAGCGGTCGGCCGTTGAGTTGTGTTGACGTGCTTGGGGACGCACACAAAACCAGTTACGACGAATGGGGGCGAGTTAAATCCTTCGAGCAAAATACGCTGAAAGCAGACTTCGTCTACAACCCATTGAGCTTGCTGGAGCGCGTCGAATCCCGCGATACGCAGGCCGGGCTTTCGATGGTGACTCGTTGGGCCTACGACGATCTGGGCCGGGAAATATCGCGCAGTTTTGTGGCTGAGGGTGCCGCAGCTCAAACCCTGACCTCACGTTACTCCCTGGACGGCAAACTCGCGCAGAGGGTGTTCGCCGGCGGTGATGAGTTGTTACGCGACGAGCGCTTTCAATACGATAGCCGAGGGCGGCTCAGTCGTTACACCTGCGATGGTCCCCAAAAGCCACGCGATCCCTTTGGCAAAGAGATCATTCAGCAGACCTATGCATTCGACGTTCTGGACAATATTGTCAGCCTGGAAACCGAGTTTCCCGGTGGCAGTAACACGACAGCGTTTACTTACAGCCCCGTCGATCCCGCCCAACTCATCGAGGTCCGGCACAGCCACGCGGACTATCCGTTACCCGTCCGCCTGCATTACGACAGTAACGGGCAGATGATCAAGGACGACCTGGAGCGTTCCCTCAGCTACGATTCGCTAGGGCGGTTGACGCAAATTGCCACAGCAACAGGCGCCGTGATACGCGGCTATCACTACGACGCACAGGATCGCCTGGTTGAGCTGTCGCAACCGACCGGACCGCTTGCGCAGCGCTTCTACCAAAACGGTCGTGTCATCAATGAGGTGGTCGGTGATGACCGGCGCACTTGCTTGCGCCAGTCCGGCATCTTGTTGGGTGAACATCAGCCGGGTGCTGGAGTGAAGCTGTTCGGCACAGATCAACAACAAAGTGTATTGACGCTCTTCTCGGATAATCAGCGCGACGCTGTCGCCTACAGCCCCTACGGCTACCGTCCTGCCGAAGGTGGATTATTCCACCTGACAGGTTTCAACGGAGAGCAGCTCGATCCGCTGACCGGTTTGTACTTGTTGGGCAATGGTTATCGGGCCTACAGCCCGACGTTGATGCGCTTTCTCAGTCCGGACAGCCTTAGTCCGTTCGCAGCAGGTGGGTTGAATTCTTACGCTTACTGCCTGGGCGACCCTATCAATCGGGTTGATCCGAGCGGGCATGTTTCCTGGCAGTCAGGTCTTGGGGTTGCTTTGTCGGTGTTCAGCATCGCCGCGAGCATCCTCACTTTTGGTGCCGCCACGCCGCTGGCGATCGCGAGTTTTACCTTGGCGGCGGCGTCTGGAGTCGCAGGCATCGCGAGCTCAATTGCGCATGAAGTCGCACCGCAATCGGAGGTGGGTGACATCTTGGGCTATGTCAGCCTGGGGCTTGGTTTGGCGTCTTTTGCTTCCGGATTAGGGGCGGTGACGAGAGGGGCCAGCAAGGTGGCGGGGGCTTTCAAATCGGGGCTGAGCAGTGATTCCCGAGAAGCGGCCAGAGCGATGGCAAGCGGGATGAGCGGCAGAACAGCAAGAGCCGGGTCATCTACCGGGCTTGCAGAGGCGACGTCTGTAAGGTGGGCTTACAAGACTTACAACTCGCAACGCAACATTCCGGGTTTTGAGTCACTGGATGATGCAAGCCGAGCAAAATTTTTTCGCTTCAAGGATGCCGTCAAGGATGAGGGCATGACGCCGAGTCAGGCGGCTGAGCAGCTCGGAGGAAAAACCTATTACAACGAAATGGTGCCGTTCAAGTCTGCCAATCCCAGGCAGCTTCGTGAACCGGGTTATTTCAATGACACCGGCTACACCGAGATCAGGCTTAACCAGGCGACACGCCTGTTTTTTTACGCGAACAACGACACACGGACGGCAACGATGTTTAAGTTCGGTCATACGGTTAGAGGCGGTTGATTGTTGCGGATTTCGCTTCGTGAGTTGAAAGGGGTCAGACATCCTCTTGGCCATGCTGACGCAACGCCCACTCCACGTGTTCCCTGACCAGCTCCGATGGAGAGTCCCGCCGCGCCTTCAGCGCTTCCAATACCGGAATCGTTGAAGGTGCATTGCCCAACCCCACCGCCAGATTACGCAGCCAGCTCTGATAGCCCGCCCGGCGCAGTGGCGAACCTTCAGTGCTGCTGAGGAATTTATCCTCGTCCCACATGAACAGCTCGGCCAGTTCAGCGTTGTCCAGATTGTGTCGCGGCTTGAAATCGCTTTCGCCGGACGGGCGGGCGAAGCGGTTCCAGGGGCAGACGATCTGGCAGTCATCGCAACCGAATACCCGGTTACCGATCAGCGGTCGCAGCTCTTCGGGGATGGCGCCTTTAAGTTCGATGGTCAGGTAGGAAATGCAGCGTCGGGCGTCCAGCACATAAGGGCCGACGAAGGCGTTGGTCGGGCAGATGTCGAGGCATGCGGTGCAGCGGCCACAGTGTTCGGTGGCGTGAGGCGGGTCCACCGGCAGCGGCAGGTCGACGAACAATTCGGCGAGGAAGAAATAACTGCCGGCCTTGCGATTCAAGACCAGGGTATTTTTGCCGATCCATCCCAGGCCGGCCTTTTCCGCGATAGCCTTTTCCAGTACCGGGGCACTGTCGACGAACGCGCGATAGCCGAACGGACCGATCACCGCCTGAATTTTTTCCGCCAGTTGTTGCACGCGTTTGCGGATCAGCTTGTGGTAATCGCGGCCCAGGGCGTAACGCGAGACGTAGGCTTTTTCCGGTTGGGCCAACAATTGCGCCATGTGCGTATCGCCTGCCAGGTAGTCCATGCGCAGGGAAACCACGCGCAAAGTGCCGGGCACCAGCTCTTCCGGGTGCGAGCGTTTGCTGCCGTGAGCGCCCATGTAATCCATTTCGCCGTGGTAGCCGGCTTCGAGCCAGCGTTCCAGGTGCTGCTCATGCTCGGCCAGATCCAGGCCGCTGATGCCGACTTGCTGAAAGCCCAGCTCGCGGCCCCAGTCCTTGATGGATTGGGCGAGGGCGGGCAGGTCTGTGGTAATAGCGGGCATGAGGCGAGAGAAACCGGAGCTGAGGTGCGTATAATTCTGCCAGACATCGGAGCCCGTAGACGCATGCCGCACACTAAAGATGATTTACCCGACGCGCTGTATAGCGCCGCGCAGGTCCGAGGACTCGATGCGAGCCTGATCGCCGCCGGCACACCGGGCTTCGAACTGATGCAACGTGCGGCCCGGGCGACCTGGCGGGCACTGGTTCGGCAGTGGCCGACCGCGAACGAATTGAGCGTGCTGGCCGGGCACGGCAACAATGCCGGGGACGGTTATCTGGTGGCGGTGCTAGCGCAGCGGGCCGGGTGGTCGGTTCGCGTGCTGGCGGTGGGCGATCCCCAGCGTTTGCAGGGCGATGCGGCGCTGGCCCATGCCGACGCCGTGTCCGGGAAAGTCGTCATCGAAGCCTGGAGCACGCACTCGGAATTACGCGGTGTTGTGCTGGACGCCTTGCTCGGCACCGGTCTGAGCGGCGACGTGCGCGAGCCGTATGCCAGCGCCATCGCAGCGATCAACGCCAGCGAGTTACCGGTGGCAGCGGTGGATATCCCCTCCGGCTTATGCGCCGATACCGGGCGTCGACTCGGCGATGCGGTGCGGGCTGATCTGACGGTCACGTTCATTGGCTTGAAACTTGGGTTGTTCACCGGCGATGCGGCGGATGTAGTGGGCGAGTTGGTGTTCAATGACCTGCACGCGGATCCGCAACTGCTTGAAGTTGCGCCGATCTCTGCCCATCGATTGACGACCGGCAACCTGCCACGTCTGGCTTGCCGCGCACCTGCTGCTCATAAAGGCCAATTCGGCCATGTGCTGCTGATCGGTGGCGATCGTGGTTTGGGTGGCGCGATCCTGCTGAGCGCGCAAAGTGCGCTACGCAGCGGTGCCGGCATGGTGTCGGTGGCGACGCGCAGTGAACATGTGCCTGCCGCGCTGGCCCGAATCCCCGAGGCGATGGTATTGGGCACTTCATCAGCCAATCAGCTGATGGGATTGCTTCAAAAAGTTTCCGTATTGGTGGTTGGCCCCGGTCTGGGGCAGGCCGGCTGGGGGCGCAGTCTGTTGTCGGCCGCTGCCAACGCGCCGTTGCCGCAAGTCTGGGACGCCGATGCGCTGAACATGCTGGCCGAAGAGCGCGTGAGCTTGCCCAAGGATTGTGTGATCACTCCGCATCCGGGCGAAGCGGCACGTTTGCTGGGCATGAGCACTGCTGAAGTCCAGGCGGATCGCCCGGCGGCGGCTCGCGCGTTGAGCAAAAAATATACAGCGGTCGTGGTGCTCAAAGGCTCCGGGAGCCTGATCAGCAGCCCCGACGGGCGGTTGTCGGTGTGTCATCAAGGGCATCCGGCGATGGCCACGGCCGGTTTGGGTGATGTGCTGGCCGGTTTGGTCGGCGCATTGCTGGCCCAGGGCATGCAGGCGTTCGATGCCGCGTGCCTGGCGGTCTGGTTGCATGCCAATGCCGGTGAGCAACAAGGTAAATTCGGCCGTGGGCTGGCGGCCAGTGATCTTATCCCGGCCATTCGTCAGTTGTTGGAGGAGCAAGCACCGTGTCTGAAGTAACCCTGTACCTGGCTGATGAAACGGCGATGACCGCGTTTGGTGCACGCATCGCCCAAACCACAAAAGGGCACGGTCTGATTTTTCTAGAAGGGGATCTGGGGGCGGGTAAAACCACGCTGTCCCGGGGCATTATCCGTGGCCTTGGGCATGTCGGGGCGGTGAAAAGTCCGACCTTCACTCTGGTCGAACCCTACGAGATCGGCGACATTCGCGCCTTCCATTTCGACCTGTACCGTCTGGTCGATCCTGAAGAGCTTGAGTACCTGGGCATCCGCGACTACTTCGAAGACGACGCGCTATGCCTGATCGAATGGCCCGACAAAGGTGCAGGCTTTTTGCCAAAGCCCGACCTGACCATTACCATTAGCCCGCATGACAGCGGGCGTTCGCTGAAAATTTTGCCCCAAGGCTCGCGTGGCGAGTCCTGGTGTGCCGCTTTGGCATTGGAAATTAAATAAATGATGGGGTTAGGTATGCGCTTTCGCGCGTTGGTTGCTGCCGTTGGGGTGTTGTTTTTGGCGGTGACCGTCGACGCTGTGGCCGATACAAAGGTCAACAGTGTTCGCCTTTGGCGGGCACCGGACAACACACGACTGGTGTTTGACCTGACAGGCCCGGTGCAGCACAGCGTCTTTACCTTGACCGCTCCGGACCGTCTGGTCATCGACATCAACGGCGCGACCCTCGGTGCACCGTTGAACGTCAATACGTCGAACACGCCGATCACCGCCATGCGCTCGGCCCAACGCACGCCGACCGACCTGCGGGTGGTCATCGACCTGAAAAAGGCTGTCACCCCGAAAAGCTTCTCCCTGGCTCCCAATGCCCAGTATGGCAACCGACTGGTGGTCGATCTGTTCGATAACCCGTCCGATGCCGCGCCACCTCCAGCGCCAACGCCGTCGGTGGCCACCATTCCAGCCGTTCCCGTCACGCCATCCGAACCTGCGATCAAACTGTCGCCAGCGCCGGCCGGCAAGCGCGACATCGTTGTGGTGATCGATGCCGGTCACGGTGGCGAAGACCCGGGCGCCTCGGGGTCCCGTGGTCAGCATGAAAAAGACGTGGTATTGGCCATCGCCCGTGAACTGCAGCGCCAGGTCAACGGTATGAAAGGCTTCCGCGCCGAACTGACCCGTACCGGCGACTACTTCATCCCGCTGCGTGGCCGTACTGAAATCGCCCGCAAGAAAGGCGCCGACCTGTTCGTCTCGATCCATGCCGACGCCGCGCCTTCCGCCGCCGCCTTTGGTGCATCGGTGTTCGCCCTGTCGGATCGCGGCGCCACATCGGAGACTGCCCGTTGGCTGGCAGACAGCGAAAACCGGTCCGACCTGATCGGTGGTGCCGGCAGCGTCAGCCTCGATGACAAGGACCGCATGCTGGCTGGCGTGTTGCTCGACCTGTCGATGACCGCTTCCCTGACCTCCAGTCTGGACGTTGGCCAAAAGGTCTTGAGCAACATCAGCCGCGTCACACCGCTGCACAAACAACGGGTGGAACAGGCCGGGTTCATGGTGCTGAAGTCGCCGGACATTCCATCGATCCTGGTGGAAACCGGCTTTATCTCCAATGCCAATGAAGCGTCCAAGTTGTCCGGGGCGAGCCATCAGCAGGCGCTCGCGCGTTCCATCAGCGCTGGCGTCCGTCAGTTCTTCCAACAGAATCCGCCACCAGGCACCTACATTGCCTGGCTGCGAGATTCCGGCAAAATCGCCCAGGGGCCGCGTGACCATCGCGTCAGCCCAGGTGAGACGCTGGCGATGATCGCCGTGCGCTATCAGGTCTCGCCGGCCACGCTGCGCAGCGCCAACAACTTGCCGAATGACGAGCTGAAAATCGGCCAGCACCTGACCATTCCCGGCACTGAACTGGCGGCCAAAGAATGAACCAGGTGCTGACCAACGCGGCTCGTATCGAGCTGCTCAGCCCGCGACTGGCGAACCAGATTGCCGCCGGTGAGGTGGTTGAACGTCCGGCCTCGGTAATCAAGGAGTTGCTGGAAAACAGCCTCGACTCCGGTGCCAAGCGCATCGATGTCGATGTGGAACTGGGCGGCGTTAAGCTGCTGCGGGTGCGCGACGATGGCAGCGGCATTTCTGCCGATGACCTGCCGCTGGCCCTGGCGCGACACGCCACCAGCAAAATCCGCAATCTGGAAGACCTCGAACAGGTCATGAGCCTGGGCTTTCGCGGTGAGGCACTGGCGTCGATCAGCTCCGTGGCGCGTCTGACCCTGACTTCGCGCACCCGCGACGCCGATCAGGCCTGGCAGGTTGAGACGGAAGGGCGTGACATGGCACCCCGCGTGCAGCCGGCCGCCCATCCGGTGGGCACCTCGGTGGAAGTCCGTGACCTGTTTTTCAACACGCCGGCACGGCGCAAGTTTCTCAAGACCGAAAAAACCGAATTCGATCACCTGCAGGAAGTGATCAAACGATTGGCCTTGGCGCGCTTCGACGTTGCATTCCATCTGCGCCATAACGGCAAGACCATCCTCAGCCTGCATGAGGCCCACGATGATGCGGCCCGTGCCCGGCGCGTAGCCGCCATTTGCGGTCCGGGTTTCCTGGAACAGGCGTTGCCGATCGAGATCGAGCGCAACGGTCTGCATTTGTGGGGCTGGGTCGGCTTGCCGACCTTTAACCGTAGCCAGGCGGATTTGCAGTATTTCTTCGTCAATGGCCGCGCCGTTCGCGACAAACTGGTAGCCCACGCGGTGCGCCAAGCTTATCGCGACGTGTTGTTCAATGGCCGGCATCCGACGTTCGTGCTGTTTTTTGAGGTCGATCCGGCGGGTGTTGACGTCAACGTGCACCCCACCAAGCACGAAGTGCGCTTCCGTGACGGGCGCATGGTCCATGACTTCCTTTATGGCACCTTGCATCGCGCGCTAGGCGATGTTCGGCCAGAGGACCATCTGGCTGCGCCGGTCGCGACCGCCATTGTCCGGCCTACCGGGCTGGATGCTGGTGAATTTGGCCCGCAAGGCGAAATGCGTCTGGCCGCCAATGCGCTGCTGGAGCAGCCTCAGGCACAGCCATCGTTCAATACGCCGGCCGGGTCGGGCTCTGGCGCGGGCTATCAGTACCAATACACTCCGCGCCCGCAGTCCGGTGTTCCCGTCGCTGAAGCCCAGGCTGCCTACCGTGAGTTTTTCGCGCCGCTGCCCGAAGCCAATGCGGTCGCGCTGCCGGCCGGTCAGGACGATATTCCGCCGCTGGGCTATGCGCTGGCGCAGCTCAAGGGCATCTACATCCTGTCGGAAAACGCTCAGGGGCTGGTGCTGGTGGACATGCACGCCGCTCACGAGCGGATCATGTACGAACGCCTGAAAGTCGCCATGGCCAGCGAAGGCCTGAGCGGGCAGCCATTGCTGGTGCCGGAATCGCTGGCGGTCAGTCAGCGTGAGGCCGATTGCGCAGAAGAGCACGTCGCCTGGTTCCAGCGACTGGGCTTTGAATTGCAGCGCCTGGGCCCGGAAACCCTGGCCATTCGGCAGATTCCGGCCCTGCTCAAGCAGGCCGAGGCCAATCGACTGGTGGGCGACGTGTTGGCCGACCTGATGGAATACGGCACCAGCGACCGGATTCAGGCGCACCTGAACGAACTGCTCGGCACCATGGCTTGCCACGGCGCAATCCGGGCGAACCGGCGTCTGGCCCTGCCGGAAATGAACGGTCTGCTGCGCGATATGGAAAACACCGAGCGCAGCGGTCAATGCAACCATGGCCGACCGACCTGGACCCAGCTGGGTCTGGACGATCTGGACAAACTGTTCTTGCGCGGTCGTTGATGAGCCAGCTCCCACCTGCGATTTTCCTGATGGGCCCGACCGCCGCCGGCAAGACCGACCTGGCTATCGAACTCACCAAAGTCTTGCCCTGCGAACTGATCAGTGTTGATTCAGCGCTGGTTTACCGTGGCATGGACATCGGCACCGCCAAGCCGTCCAAAGATCTTTTGGCGCAGTATCCGCACCGTTTGATCGACATTCTTGACCCGGCCGAGAGCTATTCCGCTGCGGATTTTCGTCGGGATGCACTCGAAGCCATGGCCGACATCACCGCGCGCGGCAAAATTCCGCTGTTGGTAGGCGGGACAATGCTCTACTACAAGGCTTTGCTTGAAGGCCTGGCTGAAATGCCAGCGGCCGATCCAGACGTGCGCGCTCAGATCGAAGAGGAGGCTGCACGCCTTGGTTGGCAAGCCCTGCACGATCAACTGGCGGTAATTGATCCAGTTTCAGCGGCACGGATTCATCCGAACGATCCGCAGCGACTCAGTCGCGCACTGGAAGTTTATCGGGTCAGCGGTCAAAGCATGACTGCGCTACGCTTGCAACAATCTGCGCAAAGTACTGAAGCAGCCGCTTCGGGACGGCAACAATTGCCCTATACTGTCGCGAACTTGGCCATTGCTCCGGCAAATCGTCAGGTACTTCACGAGCGAATTAAACAAAGATTCACTTTAATGTTGGAACAGGGATTCATCGACGAGGTCGTAGCCCTGCGTAAGCGAAGTGACCTGCATGCCGGGTTGCCGTCTATACGTGCGGTAGGCTACCGACAAGTCTGGGATTACCTGGACGGCAAGCTGACGTCAGCCGAGATGCAGGAGCGTGGAATCATTGCCACGCGCCAATTGGCAAAGCGCCAGTTCACCTGGTTGCGCAGTTGGGCTGATTTGCATTGGCTGGACAGCCTGGATTGCGACAATCTGCCGCGCGCCTTGAAATACCTGGGGACCATCTCCATATTGAGCTGAGTCCTTTCAATTGCCGTCTATCCTTGGGGGTGTGACGGCTGAAGCCATCTGTTTACCTATTTTTTTATTATTGAATCCTTAAAGGAGTGCGGCACATGTCAAAAGGGCATTCGCTACAAGACCCTTACTTGAATACTTTACGTAAAGAGAAAGTTGGGGTGTCCATCTACCTGGTCAACGGGATCAAACTGCAAGGCACGATCGAGTCTTTCGACCAGTTCGTCATCCTGCTGAAAAACACCGTTAGCCAAATGGTTTACAAGCACGCTATCTCTACAGTGGTACCGGTTCGTCCAATTCGTCTGCCTAGCGCAACCGAATCCGAAGCAGGTGACGCTGAGCCAGGTAACGCCTGATAGGAGTCTCCTTTGTTCTTTGAGCGCCACGGTGGTGGTGAGCGGGTAATCCTCGTTCACTTGGATGGACAGGACCCTGAGGCGCGCGAAGACCCGCAGGAGTTTCAGGAATTGGCTAATTCGGCCGGCGCCGAGACCGTTGCGTTTTTTAACGTACCGCGTCATCGGCCAACCGCCAAATTCCTGATTGGCAGCGGCAAGGTCGAGGAACTGCGCGACCTGGTTAAAGCTGAAGAGGCCGATCTGGTGATTTTCAATCACGTCCTCACGCCCAGTCAGGAACGTAACCTCGAACGTGTTTTCGAGTGTCGCGTGATCGACCGCACCGGTCTGATTCTCGATATTTTCGCCCAACGCGCCCGTACCCATGAAGGCAAGCTCCAGGTAGAACTGGCCCAGCTTGACCATATGAGCACCCGGCTGGTTCGTGGCTGGACCCACCTTGAACGCCAAGGTGGCGGTATCGGCATGCGGGGTCCGGGTGAAACCCAGCTGGAAACCGACCGCCGTTTGCTGCGGGTCCGCCTGCGACAGATCAAGGGCCGGCTGGAGAAAGTGCGCAGCCAGCGAGAACAGTCGCGACGTGGCCGTATGCGTGCGGATATCCCTACCGTGTCGTTGGTGGGATACACCAACGCCGGTAAATCCACGCTCTTCAATAACGTGACGAAATCCGACGTTTACGCGGCTGACCAATTGTTTGCCACGCTGGACCCGACCCTGCGCCGTCTGGATTTAGACGATTTGGGGCCGATTGTCCTGGCGGACACTGTAGGTTTCATTCGCCACTTGCCCCACAAGCTGGTCGAGGCATTTCGGTCTACCCTCGAAGAGTCGAGCAATTCCGACCTGTTGTTGCACGTGATCGATGCGGCCGAACCGGATCGCATGTTGCAGATCGAGCAGGTGATGGTGGTGCTGGGCGAGATTGGTGCCCAGGACTTGCCGATCCTTGAGGTCTATAACAAACTCGATTTGCTTGAAGGCGTTGAGCCACAAATCCAGCGCGACGAAAACGGCAAACCCCAACGGGTCTGGCTATCGGCGCGTGATGGCACTGGTCTGGAATTGCTTGAGCAAGCCATTGCCGAGTTACTTGGCGGTGATTTGTTTGTCGGTACCTTGCGCTTGCCGCAACGATTCGCTCGACTGCGTGCGCAGTTTTTCGAACTCGGTGCGGTGCAGAAAGAAGAACACGACGACGAAGGCATCAGTTTGCTGGCCGTTCGTTTGCCACGAGCCGAGTTGAATCGACTGGTGAGCCGCGAAGGATTGCAACCGGTGGAATTCATCGAGCAACACACTTTGCAATAAAAGCCTGAGAAAGCGGTTGTGCCGTGGTGACAGGCATTCTGTAGCATTGGTCGGCGCGCCGTGGGTGCGTCTTTGCTTTATCAGATGGAGAGCGCTATGGCTTGGAATGAGCCGGGTGGCAACTCGAATAATCAGGATCCTTGGGGTGGCAAGCGTCGCAATAATGGCGACCGCAAGGGACCACCGGATCTCGACGAGGCCTTCCGAAAGCTGCAGGAAAGCCTGAACGGGTTGTTCGGTGGTGGTAAGAAACGTGGTGATGACGGCGGTGGTCCGGGCAAGAGTGGCGGCTTCGGCGGCCTGCTCGGCATCGGGCTTGTCGTGTTGGCGGCCGTTTGGCTGTACAGCGCGGTCTATGTAGTCGACGAGCAGGAGCAAGCCGTGGTGCTGCGCTTCGGCAAGTACTACGAAACCGTCGGCCCGGGTCTGAACATCTATTTTCCGCCGATCGACAAAAAGTACATGGAAAACGTCACGCGTGAGCGTGCCTATACCAAGCAAGGTCAAATGCTGACTGAAGACGAAAACATCGTCGAAGTGCCGCTGACCGTGCAGTACAAGATCAGCAATCTGCAGGACTTCGTGCTGAGCGTCGATCAGCCGGAAATCAGTCTGCAGCACGCAACCGACAGCGCCCTGCGCCATGTGGTGGGCTCCACCGCGATGGATCAGGTGTTGACTGAAGGTCGTGAATTGATGGCCAGCGAAATCAAGGAGCGTCTGCAACGCTTCATGGATACGTATCGCACCGGTATCACCGTTACCCAGGTCAACGTACAGAACGCAGCTGCACCGCGTGAAGTGCAGGAAGCCTTCGATGACGTGATCCGTGCCCGTGAAGACGAGCAGCGTTCGCGCAACCAGGCTGAAACCTACGCCAACGGCGTCGTGCCGGAAGCCCGTGGTCAGGCCCAGCGAATTCTCGAAGATGCCAATGGCTATCGTGACGAAACCGTCTCGCGCGCCAAGGGTGAGGCTGATCGCTTCACCAAACTGGTCGCCGAGTACCGCAAGGCTCCTGAAGTCACCCGCCAGCGTCTGTACCTGGACACCATGCAGGAAGTCTTCAGTAACACCAGCAAGGTTCTCGTGACCGGCAACAAGAATGGCCAGAGCAATCTGCTGTACTTGCCGCTCGACAAAATGATCGAAAGCGGTGGCAAAACCAGCACTCCGGTGACTGGCGCTGCAGCCAGCAGCAATGAAGCGAATGCGCGTGCCGCAGCTGATCTGCAGCAACAGCAAGCACGTACCAGGGAGAGTCGCTGATGAGCAATAAATCGCTGATCGCCCTTATTGTCGGCGTCGTCGTGGCGATCGCTGCCTGGAACTGCTTCTACATCGTGGCTCAGACCGAGCGTGCGGTGTTGCTTCAGTTCGGTCGCGTGGTTCAGGCTGATGTTCAGCCCGGCCTGCATGTGAAAGTGCCTTACGTTAACCAGGTGCGTAAATTTGACGCACGCCTGATGACGCTGGATGCACCGACACAGCGCTTCCTGACGCTGGAAAAGAAAGCCGTGATGGTCGATGCCTACGCCAAGTGGCGCGTGAAAGACGCGGAGCGTTTCTACACTGCGACTTCTGGTCTCAAGCAAATCGCTGACGAGCGTCTGTCCCGTCGTCTGGAGTCGGGCCTGCGTGACCAATTCGGTAAGCGTACCTTGCACGAGGTGGTTTCCGGTGAGCGTGACGCGTTGATGGCTGACATCACTGCATCACTGAACACTATGGCGGAGAAAGAACTGGGCATCGAAGTAGTCGATGTTCGGGTCAAGACCATTGACCTGCCGAAAGAAGTGAACCGCAGTGTGTTCGAACGTATGAGCACCGAGCGTGAGCGTGAAGCTCGCGAGCACCGCGCCAAGGGTAACGAGCTGGCTGAAGGCATCCGTGCCGACGCTGATCGTCAACGTCGCGTGCTGCTGGCTGAAGCCTATCGTGAGTCCGAAGAGACTCGCGGTGACGGCGATGCCCAGGCCGCTGCGATCTACTCCAAGGCCTATGGTCAGGATCAGGAGTTCTACGCGTTCTACCGTAGCCTGCGTGCCTACCGTGAAAGCTTCGCGAACAAATCCGACGTCATGGTCCTCGACCCAAGCAGTGACTTCTTCCACTACCTGGAAAAAGCCAAGCCTTGATACGACGTTGACCTGAATGACCCCGCCGGGCGGCTAAAGCTTCTGGCGGGGTGATCCTTTGGGAAAACGTGTGTATGATGCGGCAGCCGGGAAATTCCCGGCTTTTTTGCGTCTGCATGTTTGATTGCTGGTTTTAGCAGACGTCGGGCTGATTGGCTCGACAGGTTTTTAGAGGAAAGTGGTCAGCGAAGCCGATGAAAGGCTTTTCGCTCCGTTGTTTATGCGCGTGGATTTCGCACATGGGCCGACCATTTTCTGCTTCACTCAAGGCTCGCCCATAGGCTGGCCGCCCGGATATAGGGGAAGGCGTAATGGCAACGGTAGACCGCTGGCTGCTGCCAGATGGCATCGAAGAAGTACTGCCACCGGAGGCGGCGCGCATTGAAGTCGCGCGTCGTCAGGTGTTGGATCTGTTCCAGAGCTGGGGTTACGAGTTCGTCGTGACTCCCCATATCGAGTACCTGGAATCCCTGTTGACCGGCGCGGGCCAGGATCTGGATCTGCGTACCTTCAAGGTCATCGACCCGCAGTCGGGCCGGCAGATGGGTTTCCGTGCCGACATCACGCCGCAGGTAGCGCGCATCGATGCGCACACTCTGCGCCGCGAAGGCCCGAGCCGCCTGTGCTATGCCGGCAGCGTGCTGCATGCTCAGCCACGCGCCTTGTCCTCCTCGCGCAGCCCGATCCAGTTGGGCGCCGAGTTGTATGGCGATGGCAGCCCGAGCAGCGACGTCGAAGTCATCAGCCTGATGCTGGCCATGCTGCAACTGGCCGATGTGCCGGATGTGCACATGGACCTGGGGCATGTAGGGATCTATCGCGGCCTGGCCCGCGCCGCCGGTTTGTCCGGTGAAGTTGAACAGCAGTTGTTCGATGCCTTGCAACGTAAGGCCATCGATGAGGTCATTACCTTGACCGAAGGCCTGCCTGCCGATCTGTCGGGCATGCTGCGAGCGTTGGTCGACCTGTGTGGTGGTCGTGAAGTGCTGGCCGCTGCGCGCGAGCGTCTGGCCGAAGCGCCGGCGCCAGTTCTGGCAGCACTGGATGACTTGCTGGCAATTGCCGAGCGCCTCTCCGTGCGTTTCCCTGAGCTGCCGTTGTACTTCGACCTCGGCGAGTTGCGCGGTTACCACTACCACACCGGTGTGGTGTTCGCCGTATTCGTGCCGGGTGTTGGTCAGTCCATCGCCCAGGGCGGTCGTTATGACGACATCGGTGCCGACTTCGGTCGCGCCCGTCCGGCAACCGGCTTCTCCACCGATTTGAAAACCCTGGTGACCCTGGGGCGTGCTGAGATCGAGCTACCGTCTGGCGGTATCTGGATGCCTGACAGTACGGATGCGGCACTCTGGCAGCAGGTTTGCCAGTTGCGCAGTGAGGGTCAGCGTGTTGTTCAGGCATTGCCTGGGCAACCATTGGCCGCCGCCCGTGAAGCGGACTGCGACCGGCAATTGATCCAGCAGAACGGGCTTTGGCAAGTATCGCCACTGGCTTCTTGAGTTTTCCTGCCGGCTGCCGCCGGCACCAAGTTTGCGCGAATGAGGACAAGTGTTATGGGTAAGAATGTCGTAGTCCTGGGCACCCAGTGGGGTGATGAGGGCAAAGGCAAGATCGTTGATCTGCTGACCGAACATGCTGCCGCCGTAGTGCGCTATCAGGGCGGCCACAACGCTGGCCACACTCTGGTGATCGACGGCGAGAAAACCGTCTTGCACCTGATCCCGTCGGGCGTTCTGCGCGAAGGCGTGCAGTGCCTGATCGGCAACGGCGTGGTGGTTGCACCTGATGCCCTGCTGCGGGAAATCATCAAGCTGGAAGAGAAAGGTGTACCGGTGCGCGAGCGCCTGCGTATCAGCCCGTCCTGCCCGCTGATCCTGTCCTACCACGTAGCGCTGGACCAGGCCCGTGAAAAGGCCCGTGGCGAGCTGAAGATCGGTACTACCGGTCGCGGCATCGGCCCGGCGTACGAAGACAAGGTTGCACGTCGTGGTCTGCGCATCGGTGACTTGTTCCACCGTGAGCGTTTCGCCGCCAAGCTGGGCGAGTTGCTGGATTACCACAACTTCGTACTGGTCAATTACTACAAAGAGCCTGCAATCGACTTCCAGAAAACCCTGGACGAGTGCATGGAATACGCTGAACTGCTCAAGCCGATGATGCTCGACGTCACCGCTGAGCTGCACGACCTGCGTCGCGCTGGCAAAGACATCATGTTCGAAGGCGCCCAAGGCTCCCTGCTGGACATCGACCACGGGACCTACCCGTACGTCACCAGCTCCAACACCACCGCCGGCGGCATCGCCACGGGTTCGGGTTTCGGTCCGATGTACCTGGATTACATCCTGGGTATCACCAAGGCCTACACCACTCGCGTTGGTTCGGGTCCGTTCCCGACTGAGCTGTTCGACGACGTTGGCGCTTTCCTGGCCAAGCGTGGCCACGAGTTCGGTGCTACCACTGGCCGTGCCCGTCGTTGCGGCTGGTTCGATGCCGTCATCCTGCGCCGCGCCATCGACGTCAACAGCATCTCGGGCCTGTGCCTGACCAAGCTGGACGTTCTGGACGGCCTGGAAACCATCAACATCTGCGTTGGCTACAAGAACGCGGATGGTGCAGTGATCGACGCACCGACCGACGCCGACAGCTACATCGGCCTTGAGCCAGTGTACGAAGAGATGCCGGGCTGGACCGAATCCACCGTCGGTGCCAAGACTCTGGAAGAGCTGCCACAAGCTGCACGCAACTACATCAAACGTGTCGAAGAGTTGGTCGGCGCGCCGATCGACATTATTTCGACAGGCCCGGACCGCAACGAAACCATCGTGCTGCGTCACCCGTTTGCTTAATAAGTCGTTGATGTAAAACACAAAGGCCCCTTAATCGGGGCCTTTGTCGTTTATGTCGGTTGTGCGGCATGACCTTTGCTACGAACATCATTAAAAGCATGGCTTCTGGCGTGCCATCAAATTAATGGCGTCAATGCAGAGGGATTCTAAGTGTCGGCCGTTCTCTCACTGTTACAAAGCCGTCTTTTACGGCCCGTGTTCGTTACCCTTGGTATCGCCCTTTTGGTGCAGGTGCTGGTAGCTGTTGCTCTTACCCGGAGCACGGTGACTGCATTGGAGGCCGATCTGGGCGTGCGCCTGGGTGCCGACAGTCAAAAACTTTCCGGCGAGCTTGAGCAGGCGGGGCGTGAGGTCACGTCGAGCCTTGACAGTCTCTCCACCAGCACGCGACAGCGCCTCACGGCCGGTTTGTCCTCGCGATTGGAGGAAGAGCAGGCGCAACTGCGCGCGACTCTGGAAAAAGACCTGAAGGACTCCGCCAATGATATGGCGCAGCTTCTGGCCTCGGTCGCGCCCCGCGCCATGTGGGACAGCGACGTTCCAACCCTCTCCGAATTTGCGCGCCGGGCGCAGCGCAATCCCAACGTGTTGTTCGTGGTCTACGACGATGCGACGGGCCAGCATTTGACGCGTTATCTCAACCGCGAGAACCCAATCAACAAGGCCCTGTTGGAAAAGGGCCAGGGCGAGCGGGCGCTGGATAAAGTGCTGGATGCGGCGAAGAACGATCCGTCGGTCTACTACCTTGAAGCGTCGATCAACCCTAATGGTGTTGAGATCGGCAAAGTACTGATGGGGGTTTCGACCGCCTCGGTAGAAACCGATCTTGCAGCCCTCGACAAGCGCTTCTCGGCGCTGATCGCCAGCAGTGATCAACTTGTGGGTGACAGTCTTAAAGGTGCGGCGGCTGACAGTGCCACCGCGATGCGTGCTCGTCTCGCATCCGCGCAGTCCACGGCCTCTGAAATGAAAGCCAACACCACCAGTACGGTGCAGGAAGCGGCAGCCACCTTGCGCTGGCGCATCGGCATGGGCCTGGCGGTGGTGGGCGCTGGCGTTCTGTTGCTGCTTGCTGTGGTGCTCGGTCGTCGTGTGGTCAATCGCTTGAAAATGCTGATTGCCGCTATGGATGACCTGGCCGCAGGTGAGGGTGATCTGACCAAGCGTGTGCAGATCAACAGCAAGGACGAAATCGGCGACATGGCCTCGGCGGTCAATCGCTTTGTGGATAAGTTGCAGCCGATTGTCCGCGAGGCTGGCGATGTGGCCCAGCGCACCGGTGTGGAGATCGGTGCCATGACTCTGCGCAATGCCGGGGCTGATGCAGCGGCAGGCATGCAGCGCGATGAGGTGGCCGAGAGCCTGCGCGCGTTGTCGCAGATGGCTGATGAAGCGCAGTCGGAAAGCCATGCCATGCAGGCGGCGTTGAAGCAGGTTGTGGATATCCGTCAGGCGACCGACGAAAACACCCGGACCTCGGCGAAAGTCGGCAGTTTGATCGAGGCGTTGGCCGGGCAGGTTGATACCGGTTCGCAAGTGATCGAGCGGCTGGCGCAGCAGAGTGAACAGATTGAAGTGGTGCTGACGGTGATTCATGGGATTGCCGAGCAAACCAACCTGCTGGCGCTGAACGCTGCCATCGAAGCGGCGCGTGCCGGGGAAACCGGGCGTGGGTTTGCGGTGGTGGCGGACGAAGTGCGAGCGTTGGCGAGCAAAACGCAAAGCTCCACTGGCGATATTCAGGCGCACATTGTGGCGTTGCAGCAGGGCGCTCGTGAGGCGGTGGCGGCGATCGGTCAGGCCGGGCGCCAGGCTAACGAAGGGTTGCTGGTGTTGCGTGACAGTGCGCGGTTGCAACAGTCGGTGCAGGCCTCGGTAGAGCAGGTGCATGCGGCGATCGGTCTGGCGACCCAGGCGGCTGCGCATCAGGCGCAAGGTGCGCAGGCGGTGCGTGGTCGAGTCGAGACCATTCATGCGCAGGCTGAGAGGGCGGCTCAGGCGGTGGTGGAAACCACGGCCAGCGGCAAGGTGCTGGACGGTCTGGCGGCGCAGTTGAAGGCGAGCCTGGGACAGTTCAGGGCCTGATGTTCTAAAGATCAAAAGATCGCAGCCTGCGGCAGCACCTTCAGGGAAGCGCATATTTCTCTGTAGGAGCTACCGTAGGCTGCGAACCTTTGCATTTTCAGCGGCTCAAATACATCCGTGTTGTTAACAGGTAAACGGGCAGCCCCGACACCAGAATCAACAGCGCGGCATAAGGCGCCGCCGCCGCAAACTCCACGTTCGCGGTATGCGCCCACACTTCTGTTGCCAGCGTGTTGAGTCCCGTGGGGCTCAGCAGCAAGGTCGCCGTCAGCTCCTTCATCGCATCCAGAAACACCAGTGCAAATGCGGCTCCCAATGCCGGGAAAATAATCGGCAGGGTGATTCTGCAAAACGCAGTGAGCGATGACGCACCCAGCGTGCGCGCAGCTTCTTCCAGTTGCGGTGCCGCCTTGTTCAGCGCCGTGCGAATCGGCGCCTGGGCCAGCGGCAGAAACAGTAGCGCATAAGCGATCAACAGCAACGCGGAAGTCTGATACAGCGCCGGCACATAGTGCAGGGCGAAGTACACCAGCGTCAGCGCAATCACCAGGCCTGGCAGTGCGTGCAGCAGATAGGGCAGCCGTTCCGCCCAGATCGCCAGTTGGCCTTTATAGCGCACCACCAGCAAACCCACTGGCACGGCCAGCACCAGGCACAGCGCTGCGCCACCTAAAGACAGCGCCAGGGAAGAAAGCAATGCTTCGCTGATCGCGGCTACTGGAAATGCCGCCGACGAGCCCACGGCCAACCAATACGCCAGCATGCCCAGGGGAACGCCGCTGCCGATAATCGCCAGCAGCAGGCAATAAAGTTGCCCGGCGACCGCCCAAGGCCCCAGTCGAACCTGTTCCGCCTGCCGCGCCGCACCCTGACCGGTACGTACGTGTCGGCCCTTGCCGCGAACCCGCAGTTCCAGCCACAGCAATATCAGGCACAGCGCCAGCAATACTGCCGAGAGCATTGCTGCGTTGGCGTTACTGAACTCCAGTTCGAACTGTTGATAGATCGCCGTGGTGAAGGTTTGCAAGCCGATGATCGACAGAGCGCCGAACTCCACCAGCATGTGCAAAGCGATCAACAAAGAGCCGGCGAGCAGCGATGGCCAGAGCAGGGGAAGGGTGATCTTGACGAACACGCCCCAGCGGTTCTGCCCAAGCGTTCTTGCGGATTCTTCCAGCGAGGGATCGAGGTTGCGCAGAGTTGCCGCTACCGGCAGAAAAATCAGCGGGTATTTAGACAGGGTCATCACCAGGATTGCCCCGCCCAAGCCTTCGAAATGTGCGCTCAGCGACACCCAGGTGAAGCTGCTGACAAACGCCGGAACAGCGAATGGCAGGCACAGAATCACGCCCCACAAACGCCGTCCGGGCAGATTGCTGCGCTCCAGCAGCCACGCCAGCGACAGGCCGATCACGCCGCAGGCCAGCGTAACGCCGACCATCAGCGCCAGCGTGTTTCGCAGCAGGCCGAACACATACGGCCGCCAGAGCAAGTGCAGCGCCTCTGCCCAGCCTGCCTGCCAAGCCTTTAGTCCGACGTACGCCAGCGGCAACAGACTGAGCACCACCAGCAGTAAAACCGGCAGCAACAGCCAGATCGATGGCCGCTTGCGCCGTGGTACGTAGCCGTTGCGCGCGGTAGGGGCGGAAAGCGGTGCGCTCATCAGTTCAAGCCAACGTCACGTTCCAGGTCCAGGGCTTCTTCGGCGTTGCCGAGGTCGGCTGGCGTGACCTTCGGCGCTTCCAGTTCGCTGAACGGCTTAAGACCGCGATCCGATTCCATGCCTTTGTGCAGCGGGTATTCGGCAGTGGTCTGGGTGATCACGCGCTGCCCTTCTTCGCTGGCCATATAGGCGAGGAATTGCTGGGCTTCTTTCGGATGCTTGCTGGATTTCAGTACGGCTGCGCTGGAAACGGTGATCAGGCCGCCGACGTCGCCACCGGTGAAATAATGCAGTTTCGAATCGAGCTGGCCTTTTTCGCGCTGCAGGGCAAACCAGTAGTAGTTGTTCACCAGCACGGTCGCCACTTCGCCGTTTTCTACTGCTTTGAGTGCGACCATGTTGTTGCTGTAAATCTTGCCGAATGCGCGCAGGCCGGTCAGCCATTCTTCGGCAGCCTCCATGCCGTGCACCTTGATGATCGCGACGGCTTGTTCCTGGAAAGCACCGCTGGTGGGCACGAAGCCGACCTTGCCTTGCCATTTCGGATCAGAAAACTCCATCACTGACTTGGGCAGGTCTTTTTCATCGACCAGTTTCGGGTTAAACGCAACGACGCGAACCCGAGCGGTAATGCCGATCCAGGTGCCATTGCCGGCGACGTAATCTTTGGGTAATACGGCGAGGGTCGCGGCGTCGGTCTGGGCCAGCAGTCCTTGTTCGCCGAGTTTGTTCAAGGGGGGGGATTCTTCGGTGTAGATCACGTCGGCGGGGGAGCGATCGCCTTCTTCTACGACCTGGCTGGCGAGCTGGTTGCTGCTGCCTTTGCGCACATTGACGTGAATGCCGGTCTTGGCTTCGAACGCTTTGGCGATGGCGTCGCCGACTTCCTTGTGTTGACCGTTATAGAGTGTCAGGGAAACCGCATCGGCGGCCCGGGTCACGGGTGTGGCAAGTGCCAGGCCGAGCAGGGTGATGGTCAGGCCGCGGCGCAGGGTATTTCGAAACATCATTCGCAGGGTTCCTCACTGTCGCATTGCAAAAACGTGCAACAATGATAAACGATATTGTTTCTCAAATGCGCCTTGCGGTGCGCGCACGACTTCATGTAGGAGCTGTCGAAGGCTGCGATCATTTGATCTTCAGCGCTTTCAGCTCCGCCAAAATCAAGATCAAAAGATCGCAGCCTTCGGCAGCTCCTACAGTTTGATCGTGAATTTTTCGGGAGCCAGAAACGCAAAAACCCGCTTTCGCGGGTTTCTGTGAAATCCAAGGTCGAGACCTTGAATTTGAATTGGTGCCCAGAAGAAGACTCGAACTTCCACGACCTTGCGGTCACCAGCACCTGAAGCTGGCGTGTCTACCAATTTCACCATCTGGGCATTCATCTTCAGCGTTGCCGCTGTTGATGTGGCGCACTATACCAGAGCATTTTGATCTGTAAACCCCTGATTTAAATTTAATAAATCAGCGGCTTAGAACGCAAAAACCCGCTTTCGCGGGTTTTTGTGTGAGCCTTGAAATTGAACTAATCTCAAGCTCGAAATTGGTGCCCAGAAGAAGACTCGAACTTCCACGACCTTGCGGTCACCAGCACCTGAAGCTGGCGTGTCTACCAATTTCACCATCTGGGCAGTATCGGCAACGTTGTCCGTCGTCGATGGCGCGCACTATACGGAGCGTCTTTTTAACTGTAAACCCCCGTCATCGAAAAAACCTGGGAAATTTCACCAGCGGTCTTAAAACCAGCGTTCCGGTGTCGATAAAGGGCTTTAGAAGGGCCTTGATAGCCTGAAATTTCCCGTTTCATTACGCCTATGCCAAACTAACCCGCATATAGACAAGGTGAAAACTCTCTAATGGCCGATTGGCAGTCCCTCGATCCCGAGGCCGCTCGTGAAGCGGAAAAATATGAAAACCCTATTCCTAGCCGTGAACTGATCCTTCAGCACCTTGCTGATCGAGGTTCGCCTGCTAACCGCGAGCAACTGGTCGAAGAGTTTGGTCTGACCACAGAAGACCAGATCGAAGCCCTGCGCCGCCGCCTGCGCGCCATGGAGCGCGATGCTCAACTCATCTATACCCGTCGCGGCACGTATGCGCCGGTGGACAAGCTCGACCTGATCCTGGGTCGCATCAGCGGGCACCGTGACGGCTTCGGCTTCCTGGTGCCGGACGACGGAAGTGACGATCTGTTCATGAGCCCGGCACAAATGCGCCTGGTGTTCGATGGTGACCGTGCCTTGGCCCGCGTTTCCGGTCTGGACCGTCGCGGTCGCCGCGAAGGCATGATCGTCGAAGTGGTGTCGCGTGCTCACGAAACCATCGTCGGCCGTTACTTCGAAGAAGGCGGTATCGGTTTCGTTGTCGCCGATAATCCGAAGATCCAGCAGGAAGTGCTGGTGACCCCGGGCCGTAACGCCAATGCGCAGATCGGTCAGTTCGTCGAAGTGAAGATCACTCACTGGCCGACGCCACGTTTTCAGCCGCAAGGCGATGTGGTTGAAGTCGTGGGTAACTACATGGCGCCGGGCATGGAAATCGATGTCGCCCTGCGCACCTACGATATTCCTCATGTCTGGCCTGAAGCGGTATTGAAAGAAGCCGCCAAGCTCAAGCCGGAAGTCGAAGAGAAAGACAAAGAGAAGCGCATCGACCTGCGCCATCTGCCGTTCGTCACCATCGACGGCGAAGATGCACGCGACTTCGATGACGCGGTCTACTGCGAAGCCCGTCCGGGCAAGCTGCGCTTGTTCTCCGGCGGCTGGAAGTTGTACGTGGCGATTGCCGACGTTTCCAGCTATGTGAAACTCGGTTCGGCACTGGATACCGAAGCCCAGGTTCGCGGCAACTCGGTGTACTTCCCCGAGCGTGTAATCCCGATGCTGCCTGAGCAGCTGTCCAACGGCTTGTGCTCGCTGAACCCGCAAGTCGATCGTTTGGCCATGGTTTGCGAGATGACCATCTCCAAGTCCGGCGAAATGACCGACTACTGCTTCTATGAAGCGGTGATCCACTCCCATGCCCGTCTGACCTACAACAAAGTCAGCGCCATGCTGGAAACGCCGAAAGCCACCGAGGCTCGCAAGCTGCGTGGTGAATACACCGACGTCGTGCCGCACCTCAAGCAGCTGTACTCGCTGTACAAGGTTTTGCTGGCCGCCCGTCACGTGCGTGGCGCAATCGATTTCGAAACCCAGGAAACCCGGATCATCTTCGGCTCCGAGCGCAAGATCGCCGAAATTCGGCCGACCGTGCGCAACGATGCCCACAAGCTGATCGAGGAATGCATGCTGGCGGCCAACGTGGCCACTGCCGAATTCCTGAAAAAGCACGAAATTCCTGCGTTGTATCGCGTCCACGATGGTCCGCCGCCGGAGCGTCTGGAAAAACTGCGCGCCTTCCTCGGTGAGCTCGGCCTGTCCCTGCACAAAGGCAAGGATGGCCCGTCGCCGAAGGATTACCAGGCACTGCTGGCCAGTATCAAGGATCGTCCGGATTTCCACCTGATCCAGACCGTGATGCTGCGTTCGTTGAGTCAGGCGGTGTACAGCGCCGATAACCAGGGCCACTTCGGTCTGAATTACGAGGCGTACACCCACTTCACCTCGCCGATTCGTCGTTACCCGGACTTGCTCACTCACCGGGCGATTCGCAGCGTCATCCATTCGAAACAGGACACCCCGCACGTTCGTCGTGCGGGTGCGATGACCATTCCGAAAGCACGCATCTATCCGTACGACGAGGCGGCCCTGGAGCAACTCGGCGAGCAGTGCTCGATGAGTGAGCGCCGTGCCGACGAAGCGACCCGCGACGTAGTGAACTGGCTCAAGTGCGAGTTCATGAAGGATCGCGTGGGCGAGTCGTTCCCGGGTGTGATCACTGCGGTAACCGGTTTTGGTCTGTTTGTTGAACTGACTGACATCTATGTCGAAGGCCTGGTGCATGTCACCGCGCTGCCGGGCGATTACTACCACTTCGATCCTGTGCATCACCGCCTGGCCGGTGAACGTACTGGTCGCAGCTTCCGCCTTGGCGACACCGTTGAAGTGCGGGTCATGCGCGTCGACCTCGACGAGCGCAAAATCGACTTCGAGATGGCTGAAAAAACCATCAGCGCACCGATCGGTCGCAAGAAGCGTGGCACTGACGCCAAAGCGCCTGCCGCAAAAACTGAAGCAGAGCCTGCGCCGGCGAAAACCGGTCGTCGTCCTGCCAAGGAAAAAGCTGTCGAGGCCTATCGTCCGAGCGATGCGGCGGCAAAAAATGCCGAAGTGCGAAAGAGCCGTGAAATGAAGCAGGCGTTACTTGCCGGTGCGAAAAGCGGCGGTAAAGCGGCGTCTGCGGGAAAGACCGGACGGTCGGCGCCTGAAAAGGCTCCCGGCGGCAAACCAGCCAAACCGAGCAAACATCGTAAAGGCCCGCCAAAAGCGGGTTCTGCTCCAGCCGCCAAAAGCGGTGGGGCGCGTAAACCTAAGGCCAAGCCATGAGTCAGTTGGAAAAAATCTACGGCGTGCATGCTGTCGAAGCGTTGCTGCGTCATCACCCGAAACGCGTCAAGCAGATTTGGCTGGCCGAAGGTCGCAGTGATCCGCGGGTGCAGACGCTGATCGGGCTGGCCAACGAAAATCGCGTGCCGGTCGGTAATGCCGAGCGTCGCGAGCTGGATGCGTGGGTTGAAGGCGTGCACCAGGGCGTGGTCGCGGACGTCAGTCCGAGTCAGGTCTGGGGTGAGGCGATGCTCGACGAGTTGCTCGACCGCACAGACGGCGCGCCGTTATTGCTGGTGCTCGACGGCGTGACCGATCCGCACAACCTCGGTGCTTGCCTGCGTTCGGCCGATGCTGCCGGCGCGCTGGCGGTGATCGTTCCAAAGGACAAGTCAGCCACGCTGACGCCGACGGTCCGTAAAGTGGCTTGCGGCGCGGCGGAAGTGATTCCGTTGGTTGCCGTGACCAACCTGGCGCGCACGCTGGAGAAGCTCAAGCAGCGCGGGTTGTGGGTTGTCGGCACAGCAGGCGAAGCCGAGCAGAGCTTGTATCAGCAAGACATGACCGGCCCGACCATCCTGATCATGGGCGCCGAAGGCAGCGGCATGCGTCGCCTGACTCGCGATCTTTGCGATTACCTGGTGCATCTGCCAATGACCGGTAGCGTCAGCAGCCTCAACGTTTCCGTTGCAACGGGCGTTTGCCTGTTCGAGGCGCAGCGTCAGCGTAGCGTCAAAGCTGCCGCCAAAAAGTCCTGACGAATACATAACCTGTAGGAGCTGCCGAAGGCTGCGATCTTTTGATCTTGTTTTTAAAGTCAAAAGATCGCAGCCTCGTTTCACTCGACAGCTCCTACAGTCGAGCAGTCCGGCGGGCATTCAGATTTGAAATCGGTGATTGTTCAAATAATCACCAATTGCCTTGCGCCTCTTCTGTCCCTTCTCTACAATTGCGCCCCTTGCTGTGACGGCAGGCACGCATGTGCCTTACCCACGCAAGTCCATTAGTGTCATTCACTCCTTGTCTGACCGCTTTTGAGCGGCAGGCTACAACCCGTAAGGAGCATTCATGCGTCATTACGAAATCATCTTTTTGGTCCACCCGGATCAAAGCGAGCAAGTCGGCGGCATGGTTGAGCGTTACACCAAGCTGATCGAAGAAGACGGCGGCAAAATCCACCGTCTGGAAGATTGGGGCCGTCGTCAACTGGCCTACGCAATCAACAATGTTCACAAGGCTCACTACGTGATGCTGAACGTTGAGTGCACTGGCAAGGCCCTGGCCGAGCTGGAAGACAACTTCCGCTACAACGATGCAGTGATCCGTAACCTGGTCATCCGTCGCGAAGAAGCCGTTACCGGCCAATCCGAGATGCTCAAGGCTGAAGAAAACCGCAGTGAGCGCCGTGAGCGTCGCGACCGTCCTGAGCACGAAGGCGCTGAAAGCGCTGATAGTGATGACAGCGACAACAGCGATAACGCTGACGAGTAATCCACGGACCTTTTAAGGAGCCTATCAAATGGCACGTTTCTTCCGTCGTCGTAAATTCTGCCGCTTCACCGCTGAAGACGTGAAAGAGATCGATTACAAAGATCTCAACACTCTGAAAGCCTACGTATCCGAGACCGGCAAAATTGTTCCAAGCCGCATCACCGGTACCAAAGCTCGTTATCAGCGTCAGCTGGCCACCGCTATCAAGCGCGCCCGCTTCCTGGCCCTGCTGGCCTACACCGACAGCCACGGCCGCTGAGACCGGGCAGTCGACACGTAGCAAAGGATTGAATGTATGCGTGCCTTAGCTGAGTTCATCATGCGGGGCCGTATGCAGGCCACTCTCGTAGTGGCTGGATGCGCGGCATTGCCGTTGTTGTATTGGTTGGGTGCTGCCGCCGGATGCCTTGTGCTCCTGCGGCGCGGATTGAAGGACGCCCTTGGCGTTCTTGCTCTGGGACTGCTGCCGGCGTTGATCTGGTGGCTTTACTCCGACGACCCACGGGCACTTCTGGTGCTGCTGGGGTCTGCGAGCCTTGCGTTGGTTTTGCGCGCAAGCGAGTCCTGGAACCGCGTGCTGCTGGTCAGCATAGCGATGGGAGTGGTGTTTTCAGTGGTGCTGGGGACGGCTTTTGGTCCTCAGATCGAGATGCTGGCGCAGGCTTTGATAAAAGTCATGCCGTCGCTACTCGGTGAGGTCTACCAGAAGATGTCGGTAGATGAGCAAGCGCGTTTCGCGTCCCTGATTGCCCCTATCCTGACCGGCCTGATTGCGGCGTTGTTGCAAATCGTCAGTGTGCTGAGCCTGCTTGTCGGGCGCTACTGGCAGGCGTTGTTGTACAACCCCGGTGGTTTCGGTCGCGAGTTTCGCGCCGTCCGAATCCCGCTGGGGCCCGCGATGTTGCTGCTGGCCGGCATGGTTGTGACACCGAATTTCGGTGCCCAGATGTCCATGCTTGTGCCGTTGTGCAGCGTACCGCTGGTTTTCGCCGGGCTGGCCCTGATTCATGGGTTGGTGGCGAGAAAGCGACTGGCCAAATTTTGGCTAGTGGGGTTGTACGTCACGCTGTTGCTGTTCATGCAGCTGATCTATCCGTTGCTGGTGGTCCTGGCCATCGTCGACAGCCTGATTGATTTTCGCGGTCGTCTGGCGTCGAAAGACGCCGATAACGCGAACGGTGAAGGTTAAAAGTTAAGAGGATTTTCACATGCAACTGATCCTTCTGGAAAAAGTCACCAACCTGGGCAACCTGGGTGACAAAGTGAACGTTAAGGCTGGTTACGGTCGTAACTACCTGCTGCCTTACGGCAAAGCTACCGCTGCGACCCCAGCCAACCTGGCTGCGTTCGAAGAGCGTCGCGCTGAGCTGGAAAAAGCTGCAGCAGACCGTAAAACATCGGCTGAAAGCCGTGCCGCCCAACTGGCTGAGCTGGAAGTGACTATCACTGCCACCGCTGGTGACGAAGGCAAGCTGTTCGGTTCGATCGGTACTCACGACATCGCTGATGCACTGACCGCCTCCGGCGTTGAAGTGCAGAAGAGCGAAGTTCGTCTGCCGAACGGCACCATCCGCAACGTAGGTGAATTCGACGTAGCCGTGCACCTGCACGCCGAAGTTGAAGCCACCGTACGCGTTGTTGTGGTAGCAGCTTAAGCAACACTTGTCGGCTGGCACCCTCGGGTGCTTGCCGGTAACATCGGGCACGATCCTGTTTACAGGTCGTGCCCTTTGTCTTTCTGAAACATCTCATTCCAAGTGGCCATGAACGAAATTTCCGCTCCTGAGCAATACGATCTGCAAACCGCCGCGCTGAAGGTGCCGCCGCATTCCATCGAAGCCGAACAGGCTGTACTCGGTGGTCTGATGCTGGACAACAACGCCTGGGAGCGCGTGCTCGATCAAGTCTCCGACGGCGATTTCTATCGACATGACCACCGTCTGATTTTCCGTGCGATCGCCAAACTGGCCGATCAGAACATGCCGATCGACGTCGTGACCCTGTCCGAGCAACTGGACAAGGAAGGTCAGACTTCGCAGGTTGGCGGCCTCGGTTACCTCGGCGAGCTGGCGAAAAACACGCCATCCGTCGCCAACATCAAGGCCTATGCGCAGATCGTTCGCGCACGGGCGACGCTGCGCCAGCTGATCGGCATTGCCAGCGAGATTGCCGACAGCGCGTTCAATCCCGAAGGTCGCACCGCCGAGGAAATCCTCGACGAAGCTGAACGGCAGATCTTCCAGATCGCCGAGGCCCGGCCAAAAACCGGCGGCCCGGTGAGCGTCAACGATCTGTTGACCAAGGCCATCGATCGCATCGACACCCTGTTCAATACCGACAACGCCATCACCGGCCTGTCCACCGGCTACACCGACCTCGACGAGAAGACCAGCGGCCTGCAGCCGTCCGACCTGATCATCGTCGCCGGCCGTCCATCCATGGGTAAAACCACCTTCGCGATGAACCTGGTGGAAAACGCCGTGTTGCGCAGCGAGAAAGCCGTTCTGGTTTACTCGCTGGAGATGCCAGGCGAATCGCTGATCATGCGTATGTTGTCGTCCCTGGGGCGCATCGATCAGACCAAGGTCCGTTCCGGACAGCTGGAAGACGACGATTGGCCGCGCCTGACCTCGGCGGTCAACCTGCTCAATGACCGCAAGCTGTTCATCGACGATACCGCCGGCATCAGTCCGTCGGAAATGCGTGCCCGGACGCGGCGCCTGGTACGGGAGCATGGTGAGGTCGGCCTGATCATGATCGACTACCTGCAATTGATGCAGATTCCTGGCTCCGGCGGCGACAACCGGACAAACGAGATTTCCGAAATTTCCCGATCGTTGAAGGCTCTGGCCAAGGAATTCAACTGCCCGGTGGTGGCGTTGTCCCAGCTCAACCGTTCCCTGGAGCAGCGGCCGAACAAGCGCCCGATCAACTCCGACTTGCGGGAATCCGGAGCGATCGAGCAGGATGCCGACGTGATCATGTTCGTCTATCGCGACGAGGTGTATCACCCGGAAACAGAGCACAAAGGCATTGCCGAGATCATCATCGGCAAGCAGCGGAACGGCCCGATCGGCTTTGTCCGCCTGGCATTCATCGGTAAGTACACGCGGTTCGAGAACCTGGCGCCGGGTAGCTACAACTTCGATGATGATGAGTAAGATTTTCATCGCCTGACCCGGCCCCTTCACGGGCAAGCCTCGCTCCTACAGGTCTAGGTAATCCGTAGGAGCGAGGCTTGCCCGCGAATGGGGCTCCGCTAATTTCCGACCACAGCCGTCGGAATTGGTCAAAATTTGTGCTATATTCCGCGCCCGCGAAATTCAATGAAAGCCAACACCGGTTATCGACATGATGCAAGCAGCCAAGCCGTTATTTGACTATCCCAAGTACTGGGCCGAATGTTTCGGGCCAGCGCCATTCCTGCCAATGAGCAGGGAGGAGATGGATCAGCTTGGCTGGGATTCCTGCGACATCATCATCGTCACCGGTGATGCTTACGTCGATCATCCGTCGTTCGGCATGGCAATTATCGGCCGGCTGCTGGAGTCCCAGGGCTTCCGCGTCGGGATCATTGCCCAGCCAAACTGGCAGTCCAAAGACGACTTCATGAAGCTCGGCGAGCCGAACCTGTTCTTCGGTGTCGCGGCCGGCAACATGGACTCGATGATCAACCGCTACACCGCGGACAAGAAAATCCGTTCCGACGACGCCTACACCCCGGGTGGCCTGGCGGGTAAACGTCCGGACCGTGCGAGCCTGGTCTACAGCCAGCGCTGCAAGGAAGCCTACAAAAACGTGCCGATCGTGCTCGGCGGCATCGAAGCTTCCCTGCGCCGTATCGCTCACTACGATTACTGGCAGGACCGGGTGCGTAACTCGATTCTGATCGACGCCTGCGCCGACATCCTGCTCTACGGCAACGCCGAGCGTGCAATTGTCGAAGTCGCCCAGCGTCTGTCCTACGGCCACAAAATCGAAGACATCACCGATGTGCGCGGCACCGCATTCATCCGTCGCGACACGCCGAAAGACTGGTACGAAGTCGACTCCACGCGCATCGATCGTCCGGGCAAGATCGACAAAATCATCAACCCGTACGTGAACACCCAGGACACCCAGGCCTGCGCCATCGAGCAGGAAAAGGGGCCGGTTGAAGATCCGCAGGAAGCCAAGGTCGTGCAGATCCTGGCCAGCCCGAAGATGACCCGCGACAAAACGGTAATTCGTCTGCCGTCTGTTGAGAAAGTTCGTGGCGACGCGGTCCTGTATGCCCACGCCAACCGCGTGTTGCACCTGGAAACCAACCCGGGCAACGCCCGCGCTCTGGTCCAGAAACACGGCGAAGTCGATGTCTGGTTCAACCCGCCGCCGATTCCGATGACCACCGAAGAAATGGACTACGTGTTCGGCATGCCCTATGCGCGCATTCCGCACCCGGCGTACGGCAAGGAGAAAATCCCGGCCTACGACATGATCCGTTTCTCGGTGAACATCATGCGTGGCTGCTTCGGCGGCTGCACCTTCTGCTCGATCACCGAGCACGAAGGACGGATCATCCAGAACCGTTCCGAAGAGTCGATCATTCGCGAAATCGAAGAGATTCGCGACAAGGTCCCGGGTTTTACCGGCGTGATTTCCGACCTCGGCGGCCCGACCGCGAACATGTACCGCATCGCCTGCAAAACGCCGGAAATCGAGTCCGCGTGCCGTAAGCCATCGTGCGTGTTCCCAGGCATCTGCCCGAACCTGAACACCGACCACTCGTCATTGATTCAGCTGTATCGCAGCGCTCGTGCCTTGCCGGGTGTGAAGAAGATCCTGATCGCGTCCGGCCTGCGCTACGACCTCGCGGTCGAGTCGCCGGAATACGTTAAAGAGCTGGTGACCCACCACGTGGGTGGTTACCTGAAGATCGCCCCGGAACACACCGAGGAAGGTCCGCTCAACCAGATGATGAAACCGGGCATTGGCAGCTATGACAAGTTCAAGCGCATGTTCGAGAAGTATTCCAAGGAAGCCGGGAAAGAGCAGTACCTGATTCCTTACTTCATCGCCGCCCACCCTGGCACCACCGACGAAGACATGATGAACCTGGCCCTGTGGCTCAAGGGCAACGGTTTCCGTGCCGATCAGGTGCAGGCGTTCTACCCGTCGCCGATGGCCACTGCCACCGCGATGTACCACTCGGGCAAGAACCCGCTGCGTAAGGTGACTTACAAGAGCGATGCCGTGACCATCGTCAAGAGCGAAGAGCAGCGTCGCCTGCATAAGGCGTTCTTGCGTTATCACGACCCGAAAGGTTGGCCGATGCTGCGTGAAGCGTTGACCCGCATGGGCCGTGCCGACTTGATCGGGCCGGGCAAGAACCAGCTGATCCCGTTGCACCAGCCGTCCACCGACAGCTACCAGAGTGCCCGTCGCAAGAACTCGACGCCGGCCGGCAGCCACAAGGTTGCGGGGGAAAAGACCACCAAGATCCTGACCCAGCACACTGGCCTGCCACCGCGCGCCAGCGATGGCGGCAACTCGTGGGACAAGCGTGAACAGGCCAAGGCTGCGGCATTCGCCCGTAACCAGCAGGCGGCCAAGGAACGCAAGGATGCGGCGAAAGGCAAGGGGCCTAAGCCAGCGCGCAAGCCTGTAGTGCCGCGTTAAGCGACGTTTGCTCTGAACAAAACGCCAACCTTCGGGTTGGCGTTTTGCGTTTTAAGATCAAAAGATCGCAGCCTTCGGCAGCTCCTACATGGATGGGTGTAGGAGTGTTTGAGGCAGGTGTACGCCAACCCAATGTAGGAGCTGCCGAAGGCTGCGATCTTTTGATCTTCGCTACATCTACGTGCAACGGCGACAAACCAATTTCCCGCATCGCCCGATTTTGGTGCTGTACTGCCTCAAGTAACCGGAGAAAGCGCCTGCACGGCTGAGTGGCATAAGTCTTGCGCGCTTTCGAATACGCTTAGGGCTCGCAGGAGGCACGCCGTGTCGATTCATGTCGCATTGCACCATGTCACGCATTACCGCTATGACCGCGCCATCGAGCTCGGTCCGCAGATCGTTCGCCTGCGCCCGGCCGCCCACAGTCGCACACGGATTCTGTCCTATGCGCTGAAGGTCTCGCCCGAGCAGCATTTCATCAACTGGCAACAGGACCCGCAGGGCAACTACCTGGCGCGGTTGGTGTTCCCGGAAAAAACCGATGAACTGCGGATCGAAGTCGATCTGCTGGCAGAAATGGCGGTCTTCAATCCCTTCGACTTCTTCCTTGAGCCGTACGCGGAAAAAATCCCTTTCACCTATGCCGCCGACGAGCGCAAGGAGTTGGCGCCGTACCTGGAAACCTTGCCGCTGACGCCGGCGTTTAAGGCGTACCTGGACGGCATCGACCGCACACCGCTACCCGCTGTGGATTTCCTGGTCGCGCTCAATCAGCGCCTGAGCGAAGACATTGCTTACCTGATCCGCATGGAGCCAGGTGTGCAAACGCCCGAACACACCCTTGAGCATGCGTCCGGTTCCTGCCGCGATTCCGCCTGGCTGCTGGTGCAACTGCTGCGCAACCTCGGACTGGCCGCACGTTTTGTCTCCGGCTACCTGATCCAGTTAACCGCTGATGTGAAAAGCCTCGACGGCCCCTCGGGCACCGACGTCGATTTCACCGACCTGCACGCTTGGTGCGAGGTGTATTTGCCCGGTGCTGGCTGGATCGGCCTGGATGCGACCTCAGGGCTGTTCGCTGGTGAAGGACACATTCCGTTGGCGTGTAGTCCCGATCCGTCCTCTGCGGCGCCGATCAGTGGCTTGGTGGAACCGTGCGAGTGCGAATTCAGCCACGAAATGTCCGTAGAACGGATTTGGGAAGCACCTCGGGTTACAAAGCCCTACACCGAAGATCAGTGGCTGGCGATTCAGACACTGGGTCGGCAAATTGATGCTGACCTGCTGGAAGGCGATGTCCGCCTGACCATGGGCGGTGAGCCGACATTCGTGTCTATCGATGACCCGGACGGTGCCGAATGGAACACCGCCGCACTGGGGCCAGACAAACGTCGCCTGTCCGCCGAGCTGTTCCAGCGCATGCGCAACCACTACGCGCCCAATGGCCTGGTGCACTTCGGTCAGGGCAAATGGTACCCAGGCGAGCAACTGCCGCGCTGGTCGCTCAATTGCTATTGGCGTCGTGACGGTGTGCCGATCTGGCAAAACGCCGCGCTGATCGCCGACGAGCAGGAAGACTATGGCGCTACTGGCGAGCTGGCCGGGCGCTTTTTGGCGAGTGTCGCCGAACGCCTGAAAATTCCGACACGGTTTGTGTTTCCGGCTTACGAAGACAACTTCTATTACCTCTGGCGCGAAGGCACATTGCCGCAGAACGTCAGCGCCGAAGACTCACGTCTCGAGGAACCACTGGAGCGAGCGCGGTTGCGCAAAGTTTTCAGTCAGGGACTGAACAAAGTGGTCGGCCAGGTGCTGCCTCTGGCGCGCACCGCCAAGGGCGATCAGTGGCAGAGCGGGCGCTGGTATTTGCGCGACGAGCACTGCCGCTTGGTGCCTGGGGATTCGCCGCTGGGTTATCGCTTGCCCCTCGGATCGCAGCCCTGGGTGAAAGCAGCGGAATACCCGTTCATTCATCCGCAGGACCCGAACCAGGAATTCCCTGCATTGCCGGACACGGCGCAGCTCCAGAGCCAGGGCGCGGCTGCCGTTATTGAAGAGCGCGCACCGAAAATCGACGAGTCCGCCGATTGGCTAACCCGCACCGCGTTTTGTGCCGAGGCGCGGGAAGGCCGGTTGTACCTGTTCATGCCGCCGCTGGAGCGGGTTGAGGATTACCTCGAACTGGTCGCCGCCATCGAAGCCACCGCTGAAGAGCTACATTGCCCGGTATTGCTGGAAGGTTACGAGCCGCCGAGCGATCCGCGCTTGAGCAATTTCCGCATCACCCCTGATCCGGGTGTTATTGAAGTCAACGTGCAGCCTTCAGCGACGTGGGATGAATTGGTCGAGCGCACGGAGTTTCTTTACGAAGAAGCGCGCCAGACCCGACTCACCACCGAGAAATTTCTGATCGATGGCCGGCACACAGGTACCGGCGGCGGTAACCATTTCGTACTGGGTGGCGCGACACCGGCTGACTCACCGTTTCTGCGTCGTCCCGATCTGCTGCGCAGCCTGATCAGTTACTGGCATAACCATCCGTCCTTGTCGTACCTGTTTTCCGGATTATTCATCGGTCCGACATCGCAGGCGCCACGGGTTGATGAAGCGCGTAACGATGCCTTGTATGAACTGGAAATCGCCTTTGCGCAGATACCTGAACCGGGCGAGGAGTGCGCGCCGTGGCTGGTCGACCGCTTGCTGCGCAACTTGCTGATCGATGTCACCGGTAATACCCACCGCGCCGAGTTCTGCATCGACAAGCTTTACTCGCCGGACGGTGCGACAGGGCGGCTTGGTTTACTGGAGTTGCGCGCCTTTGAAATGCCGCCCCATGCGCGCATGAGCCTGGCCCAACAGTTGTTGTTGCGGGCGCTGGTCGCAAGGTTCTGGCGTGAGCCCTACGCGCCGCCGAAACTGGCGCGCTGGGGCACGGAGCTGCATGACCGGTTCCTGTTACCGCACTTTATCGAGCAGGATTTCGCCGACGTCATCGTCGACCTCAACGCTGCCGGTTACCCGGTGCGGGCCGAGTGGTTTGCGGCGCATCTGGAGTTCCGTTTCCCCAAGGTCGGCGATTACGCCGTCAGTGGCATAGCGCTGGAATTGCGCCAGGCACTCGAACCTTGGCATGTATTGGGCGAAGAGGGTGCGGTCGGTGGCACGGTGCGTTACGTGGATTCGTCCCTGGAGCGATTGCAGGTCAAACTCAGCGGCTTGCCACCTCAGCGTTATTTGCTGACCTGCAACGGCGTCCCCGTGCCGTTGCAACCCACCGGGCGGGTCGGCGAGTTTGTCGCTGGGGTACGGTTCCGTGCGTGGCAACCGGCCAACTGCCTGCAACCGACCATCCCGGTGCATGCGCCGTTGGTGTTCGACCTGCTCGACACCTGGATGGGGCGTTCGCTGGGTGGCTGCCAGTACCACGTGGCCCATCCGGGCGGGCGCAACTATGACAGCTTGCCGGTGAACGCCAATGAGGCCGAGAGTCGGCGAATGGCGCGTTTCTTCCGAATCGGACACACGCCGGGGAAACTTCCTATACCAATTCTGGAAGTGAACGACGAGCTGCCGATGACTCTCGATTTACGACGTTTCTAAACCGTACACGACGCTCGGATTTTTCGTATATCCGGGCGTCATGAGCCTGCGTTAGTCTGACCGTTCATTGCTGTCTGCCGAGTTTTCCATGCCTGACCTGCTAGACCGCTACCCGCTGACGGCGGGCACTTATCACGAACTGCTCGACGACAGCGGCGCCGTTCGGCCGCACTGGCGTCGGCTGTTCGACCAATTGCAGCGCAGCACGCCAGCGCAACTGGTGCAGCGTCAGGCACTGCTGACCCGGCAGATTCAGGAAAACGGCGTCACCTATAACGTTTACGCCGACCCCAAGGGCGCCGATCGTCCGTGGGAGCTGGACTTGTTGCCCCATGTGATTGCGGCTGATGAGTGGCAACAGCTGTCTGCCGGCATAGCCCAACGGGCGCGGTTGCTCAATGCCGTGCTGGCCGACCTGTACGGCCCGCAACGCCTGATAGCCGAAGGCCTGCTGCCAGCTGAGCTGGTGTTCGGTCACAACAACTTCCTCTGGCCCTGTCAGGGCATTAGCCCGCCTGACGGGGCTTTTCTGCATCTATATGCCGTGGACTTGGCGCGTACCCCGGATGGTCGCTGGTGGGTAACGGCGGACCGCACCCAAGCGCCGTCCGGTGCCGGTTACGCACTGGAAAACCGCACCATCGTTTCCCGTGCCTTTCCCGAGTTGTACCGTGACTTGAAAGTGCAGCATCTGGCCGGGTTCTTCCGCACGCTTCAGGAAACCCTGGCCCGCCAGGCGCCGAGCGACAATGAAGCGCCGCTGGTGGTGTTGTTGACGCCTGGGCGCTTCAACGAAAGCTATTTCGAACACTTGTACCTGGCGCGTCAGCTCGGTTATCCGTTGGTGGAGGGCGGCGACCTGACGGTGCGCGATGCCACGGTCTACCTGAAAACCCTGAGCGGCCTGCGCCGAGTTCACGCGATCATGCGCCGGCTCGACGATGACTTCTGTGACCCGCTGGAACTGCGCACCGATTCAGCGCTTGGTGTGCCGGGCCTGCTTGAAGCCGTGCGTCAAGGCCGGGTGCTGGTGGCCAACGCCCTTGGCAGCGGCGTGCTGGAGTCACCGGGACTGTTGGGTTTTCTGCCCCGGATCAATCAATTCCTGTTCGGAGAAGAACTGATCCTGCCGTCCATCGCCACCTGGTGGTGCGGTGAAGCGCCCGTGTTGGCGCAAGCGCTGGAAAAGCTCCCGGAATTGTTGATCAAGCCGGCATTTCCGTCGCAAAGCTTTGCGCCGGTGTTTGGCCGCGACTTGAGTGAAAAGCAGCGCGAGACTCTTGCCGAGCGCATGCAGGCGCGGCCGTACGCGTATGTCGCGCAAGAACTGGCGCAGTTATCCCAGGCACCGATCTGGCAGGCTGAAGACGGTCAACTGCAACCCCGGGCCATCGGCATGCGCGTGTATGCGGTGGCCAGTCGCGAGGGTTATCGAGTGTTGCCCGGCGGTTTGACCCGCGTAGCCGCCGAGGCGGACGCTGAAGTGGTGTCGATGCAGCGTGGCGGGGCGAGCAAGGACACGTGGGTACTGGGCGACCGTCCACCGAGCGGCGAGCAGTGGAGAACCCAGCGCACCATCGGTGTGCATGATCTGGTGCGGCGTGACCCTTATTTGCCATCGCGGGTGGTGGAAAATCTGTTCTGGTTTGGCCGTTACTGCGAACGCTGCGATGACAGTGCGCGGTTGCTGCGGATCATGCTGGCGCGCTATGTCGATGGCGATGACCCACAAGCCCTGGACGCAGCCGTCGATCTTGGCGAACGGCTCATGCTGCTGCCCGATGACGGCGAGCTGCCGGAGCGCTTGCTGGCCGCGATTCTCGGCGATGACTGGCCGTTTAGCCTGCGTTCCAACCTGCAACGCTTGCAGTGGGCGGCTTCGCAGGTGCGCGGCAAGCTCTCGCGGGAAAACTGGCAGGCGCTGGTGGAACTGCAGCGCGAAGCGATTGAACTGGAAACCGAAGAGCCGGACTTCGGCGAGTTGCTGGATTTCCTCAACCGTCTGGTGATGTCCCTGGCGGCGCTGTCCGGTTTTGCCCTGGACGACATGACCCGTGATGAAGGCTGGCGCTTCCTGATGATTGGCCGACGGATTGAACGCCTGCAATTTCTCAGCGGCAGTCTGGCGGCGTTCCTGCGTGGCGACGGTACCTTCGATCAGGCCGGGCTGGAATGGTTGCTGGAACTGGGCAACAGCAGCATCACCTACCGCTCGCGCTATTTGGCGGTGGCGCAATTGATTCCGGTGCTCGATTTGTTGCTGCTCGACGAGCAGAACCCGCATGCGGTGCTGTTCCAGCTGAAACTGGTGACCCGCACCCTCAAGCGTCTGAACGACGATTTTGGCGCGCCACGCGAAGCGGGCCTGCCGCAGTTGGTGGAGCGCCTGGCACGTTTCGATCTGGGCTGTCTGGAAAACCCGTTGTTCGGTGCAGCCAGCATGCGCGCCGCCGTCGAGGGGCTGGCCGGTCTGTTGCAAGAGATCGCCGATGCCAGCGGACAAGTGTCGGATCGCCTGGCGTTGCGCCATTTCGCCCATGTCGACGATGTCAGCCAGCGCACGGTGTCCGTCTGATGAGCGCCCATTACCAGATTTTCCACGACACCCATTATCACTACGACAGCCCGGTGTCCCTGGCACAGCAGCTGGCGCACCTGTGGCCGCGGGCCTGCACGTGGCAACGTTGCAGCGAGCAGCAATTGCAGATCAGTCCGGAGCCGACATCGCGCCGGGATGAACTCGATGTGTTCGGCAATCCGTTGACCCGGTTGGCGTTCGAGCGGCCTCACGAAGAATTGCTGGTCAATGCCAGCCTCACGATTGAAGTGCTGGCCCGGCCTGCGCTGGATTTCACTCTGTCGCCGGCGTGGGAAGAGACCCGTAATGCACTGACTTACAGCGGTCAGCCATTGTCCGCCGACCTACTCGAAGCTTGCCGTTACCGGTTCGAATCCCCCTATGTGCACCTGAAGCGCAATTTCGTCGAGTTCTCCGAAAGCTGCTTTCCACCGGGTCGCCCCTTGCTGCTCGGCGTGCAAGCCTTGATGGAGAAAATCTTTAGCGAGTTCACTTTCGACGCCGAGGCGACACAGGTAGCGACGCCACTGGTGGAAGTGCTGGAACGTCGGCGTGGGGTCTGCCAAGACTTCGCCCATTTAATGCTCGCTTGCGTGCGTTCCCGTGGATTGGCGGCGCGGTACATCAGCGGTTATCTGCTGACGCAGCCGCCACCGGGTCAGCCGCGACTGATTGGTGCCGATGCATCCCATGCCTGGGTGTCGGTGTATTGCCCGGTGCTGGGTTGGGTCGATTTCGATCCGACCAACAACGTGCAACCGGCGCTGGAACACATCACCTTGGCCTGGGGGCGGGACTTTTCCGATGTGTCGCCATTGCGTGGGGTGATTCTGGGCGGTGGCAATCACGACCCGGACGTCCGCGTCACAGTGATGCCACTGGAATAACCCACACCTCCTGTCGGAGCTGTCGAGTGAAACGAGGCTGCGATCTTTTGATCTTGCCTTTAAAAAGAAAAGTCAAAAGATCGCAGCCTCGTTTCACTCGACAGCTCCTACAGGGAGGGGAGTGTGTGGTAATTCTGGGGAGGGCTATTTCAGACTGGACTGTGAGGACCAGCAGCAAAAGCTGCTGGTCCTGGACACAGATCCGGTGGGCCTGATCAGATCATCGGGCCCTGAGGGTCTCAGGCGTCGGGCGCCTGATCTTTCGGTGCTTCAGTTTCGTCTGTAGCCACTTCGCCTTCGGCATCCGGGTTCAGTGCTGCTGCTTCTTCTTCAGCGGTAGCTTTCTTGCGCTGAAGCTTTTCCTCTTTCTTCTGTTCCTTGGCCAGGTCACGCTGACGTTTGGCGAAGGAGTAGTTGGGTTTAGCCATGGGCGATCCTCTGGGGTCGAAGGTGAGGTTGAGCGGCGCGTATTCTGCCCTGTATCGGTGCCGAGTCGTTAGTCGGGTTTTTGCTCGACCCACTTCGGCGCCACAGTGGGTTGCCAGTTATCAAGGGCATCAAGCAGCGTTTGCGGCGATTCGCTCACTTGCAGCATGTCACGGTGTGCTGCGCGAACGAAGCCTTCGCCGACGATGTGATCAAGAAAACCGGTGAGTTTGCTGTAAAAACCATTCACTTCCAGCAAACCCAGCGGTTTACCGTGGTAACCGAGCTGTCCCCAGGTCCAGACTTCGAACAGTTCTTCCAAGGTGCCCAGGCCGCCAGGCAGGGCGATGAAAGCATCGCTGAGTTCGGCCATCCGCGCCTTGCGCGCATGCATGCCGTCGACCACTTCCAGGCGGGTCAGGCCTTTGTGGCCGATTTCCTTGTCCATGAGGCTTTTCGGGATGATGCCAATCACTTCGCCACCAGCGGCCAGCGCGGCGTCGGCAACGATACCCATCAATCCCACGGCGCCACCGCCATAAACCAGGGTCAGCTTGCGTTCGGCCAATGCCCGGCCCAGGGCGATAGCCGCTTCACGGTAAGCCGGGTTGGTGCCGGTACTGGCACCACAAAATACACAAACGGATGCTAAAGGCATGCCTTACTCCATGGTCGATCAGGGCCACAGAGTAAAGGCAGGCGCGCGTCGCTCCAAGGGCTAAACTTCGCGTTTGGGTGTTTCGTAAGTGCCGCTGGCGCCACAGGCATAAGCGGCAAGTAAACTGCACAAAAGGCTATTGAGGGACATGACAGACGCTCCAATCAGTGATGATGGGCTGATCATAGGGCCGGGCCAGACGTCTGGCTGGTAGATTGTTTCGATTGGTGTCATAGCTGGAAAGTTGTATACAATTTTTGATTCAAGTCATAGGAACTTGCGAAGTTTTCAGGCAGTCTTCTGTCCATTCGCATTTCTGATAACCCTGCCTTGGAGATTCACCATGTTTGCCAAACTCGTTGCGGTATCCCTGTTGACACTGGCCAGCAGCCAATTGATGGCTGCAGAGTGCAAAACCACGATCGACTCCACCGATCAGATGTCCTTCAACACCAAGGCCATTGAAATCGACAAGAGCTGCAAGACCTTCACCGTCGAACTGACCCACTCCGGCAGCTTGCCGAAAAACGTCATGGGCCATAACTGGGTGCTGAGTAAAGAGGCTGACATGCAGCCGATCGCCACCGATGGCCTGAGCGCCGGCATCGAGAAAAACTACCTGAAAGAAGGTGATGCCCGTGTGATCGCTCACACCAAGGTCATCGGTGCCAAGGAAACCGACTCGGTGACCTTCGATGTGTCGAAACTGGATGCGGCCGAAAAATACGGTTTCTTCTGCTCGTTCCCGGGCCACATTTCGATGATGAAAGGCACGGTTACCCTGAAGTAATCGAATCGCGCTCATAAAAAAACGCCCAAAAAGGGCGTTTTTTTATGCCTACCACAAATCCATGTAGGAGCTGTCGAGTGAAACGAGGCTGCGATCTTTTGATTCTGTTTTTAATATCAAGATCAAAAGATCGCAGCCTCGTTTCACTCGACAGCTCCTGCAGGTTCCTACGGGGCTAGTTACGGCGCAAACGGCATCACACGCTTGTGGTGAGTCTTGTTGTACGTATCACAAATGATCTTGAACGCTTCCTCGCGCACCGGTTTGCCGTGCAGGAAAGCGTCGATCTCGGCGTAAGTCACACCGTGTGAGGCTTCGTCCGGCTTGCCTGGGGACAGGTCCTCAAGGTCGGCGGTCGGGACTTTTTCTACCAGTGATTCCGGCGCACCGAAACTGCGGGCGATGGCCCGGACCTGGTTTTTCACCAGGCCGCTGAGCGGTGCCAGGTCGCAGGCGCCGTCACCGAATTTGGTGAAGAAACCCATCACCGCTTCCGCCGCGTGGTCTGTGCCGATTACCAGCCCGTGGGCGGCGCCGGCGATGGTGTATTGGGCGACCATGCGCATCCGCGCCTTGGTGTTGCCCAATACGAAATCCACCGAGACCGCATGCTTGCCTTCGAACGCCGCGACTTCATTGGCCAGGGATTTGACCGCCGGGCCGATATTCACGGTGTGGCGCTCATCCGGGGTAATGAAATCCACGGACGCCTGGGCGTCATGCTCATCGAACTGGGTCTCGTACGGCAGGCGCACGGCGATGAACTTGTAGCTGCCGTCACCGGTGCGCTGGCGCAATTCACGCATGGCACGCTGGGCCAGCAGGCCGGCGGTCAGGGAATCGACGCCGCCACTGATGCCGAGCACCAGGGTCTTGAGTCCGGAATTCACCAGGCAGTCCTGGATAAAGGTAATCCGTCGGGCAACTTCAGCTTCTAACGCGGCTTCGTCGGCGAACGGTGGTTGGACCTTGAGCTGTTCAGCAATCTCACGCTGTACGGCTTGCATGAATTCACTCCTTGCTTGATGGGCTGGAAAGGGCGGCAGGAACTTGGAAAACGTGTCGCAAGTAAGCGACGAAATTCGGGTCTTTGCAGTGAGTCTTGCCAGGCTCATCGGAGATTTTCGCCACCGGCTGGCCGTTGCAGGCGGTCATTTTAAGCACGATGCTCATCGGTTCGACACCCGGAATATCGCAAGTCAGGTTGGTGCCGATGCCGAAGCTGACATTGATCCGACCGCGCAACGCCCGGAATATCTCCAGGGCCTTGGGCAGGCTCAGGCTGTCGGAGAACGTCAGCGTTTTGCTCATCGGGTCGATGCCAAGTCTGTGATAGTGCGCGATGGCTTTTTCCGCCCAAATCACCGGGTCACCGGAATCGTGGCGCAAACCATCAAAAAGCTTGGCGAAAAACAGATCGAAGTCGCCGAGGAAGGCATCCATGGTGATGCAGTCGGTCAGGGCAATCCCCAACAGGCCACGGTACTCACGGACCCAGCAATCGAGGGCGGCAATCTGGCTGTCGATCAGCCGCGGGCCGAGCTGCTGGTGGGCCATGATCCACTCGTGGGCCATGGTGCCCAGCGGTTTCATGTCCAGCTCCCGCGAAAGGTGCACGTTGCTGGTGCCGACGAAACGGCCGGGGAAATCGTGCTTGAGCACGTTCACCACTTCTTCCTGTACGCGGTAGGAGAAGCGACGACGGGTGCCGAAATCGGCTACCTGCAATTCGGACAATTCGTCGCTGCTGGCGTTGGCGGTCAGCCAGTCGAACTTGCGATAGAGCTGTTCGCGTGCCTGCTCCAGGACGACTTCACGGTAGCGATACCGATTGCGCACCTCGCTGACGAGCGCCAGCAGTGGCACTTCAAACAGGATTACGTGCAGCCACGGGCCACGCAGGCGGATGAACAGTTCACCGTTTTCAATGCCGGTGTGGATGTAGCGCAAATTGAAGCGAAACAGCCCGAGAAAACGCAGGAAATCCGGCTTCATGAAGCTGATGCGCTCCAGAAAGCTCAATTGATCGGCGCTCAGGTTCAATTCGGCCAGGCGCTCGATCTGGAAGCGGATCTCCGTCAGGTACGGGCGCAAATCTTCACTGTTACGGCAACGAAACTCCCATTCGACTTCCACGTTCGGGTAGTTGTGCAGCACCGCCTGCATCATCGTCAGTTTGTAGAAGTCGGTGTCGAGCAGGTTCTGCACGATGCGATCGGCAAATACACTCTCGCTCATAACGGGGTTCTCCACATTGAATCGGGCTAGTGGCGCATATCGATGATGGGTATTGCCAGCAATTTCTGCATTGACCCTGCAGGAGCTGTGTAGGAGCTGTGTAGGAGCTGTCGAGTGCAACGAGGCTGCGATCTTTTGATCTTGTTTTTAAAAATCAACATCAAAAGATCGCAGCCTCGCTTCGCTTGACAGCTCCTACACCTGCTCCAGCATCCACTTCACAAAATCGCGGACCTTCGGCACCTCCGCCGAATGCTCCGGATACGCCAGGTAATACGCATCGGTGCTGGGCATTGCATGCTGCCAGGGAATGACCAGTTTGCCGTCCGCCAGCTCTTCTTCCACCAGAAACCGCGGCAACAGCGCCACGCCGCAGCCGACCTGCGCTGCGCGGATGCACATATAGAAGGTTTCGAAGCGCGGGCCGTGGTAGCTGTGTTCGGTGTGGTAGCCCTGACTGTCGAACCAGTCATGCCAGGCCTGGGGACGGGAGGCGTTTTGCAGCAGGACCAGGTCAGTGAGTTGCGTTGGGTCGGTGAACGGCTCGGCGGGCAAACTGCCGGGGGCACAGACAGGCACCAGCTCTTCGCCAAACAGTTTCAGGCATTCGGTGCCGGGCCGTGAGCCCTGACCGAAATAGAACGCCAGGTCGCTACGCCCTTGCAGCAGATCATCGGCTTCCTGCTCGCTGCACAGGTCCAGGTGAATAGACGGATGACGCAGGCGCCAGCCCTTCAAGCGTGGCACCAGCCAGCGTGCGCCGAAGGTCGGTGGCGTCGAGACGCGCAGGACTTCGGTTTCGCCGCCGTAGGAACGCAGGTAATGGGTCGACATCTCGACCTGCGTAAGGATTTTTCGGACTTCGACCAGGTACAAATCGCCCGCCGGGGTCATTTGCAGACGTCGGCGTACCCGGCGAAACAGCAAGTGCTGCAACAACTCTTCGAGCTGCGCAACCTGTTTGCTGACGGCGCTCTGGGTCAGGTTCAACTCTTCGGCGGCCCGGGTAAAGCTCAGATGCCGGGTCACGGCTTCGAAACACTGCAGCGCAGCGATCGATGGCAAATAGCGTTTGTTCAGCATGGGCGATCCTTTGTTCTTGTCTCTTTATTGCCAACAATGCACAGCATGAATAAACGGAATGATATCTCTCTTAATGGTCGTTTGTTGAGTAACCTCCAGAGCGCTAAAACTACAGGTCTGATCAGCCGTGATTTTCCGGCTGCGCCCGTTCCGTTTTTTGCTTGAGGAGTAACCCCATGGTTGCCGCATTGCTTGATCGTCTTGGTGTGAACCCGGCCCTGTACCAGAACGGCAAAGTGCCGGTGCATTCGCCAATCGACGGCAGCCAGATCGCCGCTGTGAACTGGGAAGGTGCCGCTGAAGTCGAGCAGCACATCAGTCGCGCAGATCATGCGTTCGAACTGTGGCGCAAGGTACCGGCGCCACGTCGTGGCGAGCTGGTGCGTCAATTGGGCGACATCCTGCGTGAATACAAGGCCGATCTCGGTGAACTGGTTTCCTGGGAAGCCGGCAAGATCACTCAGGAAGGCCTGGGTGAAGTGCAGGAAATGATCGACATCTGCGACTTCGCGGTCGGTCTGTCCCGTCAGCTGTACGGCTTGACCATCGCTTCCGAGCGTCCGGGCCACCACATGCGTGAAACCTGGCACCCGCTGGGCGTCGTCGGTGTCATCAGTGCTTTCAACTTCCCTGTCGCGGTATGGGCCTGGAACACCACGTTGGCGCTGGTCTGCGGCAACCCGGTGATCTGGAAGCCGTCGGAAAAAACCCCGCTGACCGCACTGGCCTGCCAGGCACTGTTCGACCGCGTCCTGAAGAATTTCAGCGATGCGCCGCCGCACCTGAGTCAGGTCGTCATCGGCGGCCGCGATGCCGGCGAAGCACTGGTCGACGATCCGCGTGTTGCGCTGATCAGCGCCACCGGCAGCACCCGCATGGGCCGTGAAGTGGCGCCGAAAATCGCCGCACGTTTCGCCCGCAGTATTCTGGAGCTGGGCGGCAACAACGCCATGATCCTCGGCCCAAGCGCCGACCTGGACATGGCCGTTCGCGCCATCCTGTTCAGCGCCGTCGGCACCGCCGGCCAGCGTTGCACCACGTTGCGCCGCTTGATTGCTCACGATTCGGTGAAGGAAGAAATCGTCACCCGCCTCAAAGCCGCTTATTCCAAAGTGCGCATCGGTCACCCGCTGGAAGGCAACCTGATCGGCCCGCTGATCGACAAGCAAAGCTTCGAGAACATGCAAGATGCGCTGGAACAGGCATTGAGCGAAGGCGGCAAGGTGTTCGGTGGCAAGCGTCAGCTGGAAGATAAATTCCCGAACGCTTACTACGTTGCGCCAGCCATCGTCGAAATGCCGGAGCAGAGCGAAGTGGTCTGCCACGAAACTTTCGCGCCGATCCTGTACGTCGTCGGTTACAGCGATTTCCAGGAAGCCCTGCGTTTGAATAACGCTGTACCGCAAGGCTTGTCCTCGTGCATCTTCACCACCGACGTACGTGAAGCCGAACAGTTCATGTCGGCGGTGGGCAGCGATTGCGGCATCGCCAACGTCAACATTGGCCCGAGCGGTGCGGAAATCGGCGGTGCGTTCGGCGGCGAGAAAGAGACCGGCGGTGGTCGTGAATCCGGCTCCGATGCATGGCGCGGGTACATGCGCCGTCAGACCAACACCGTGAACTATTCGCTGGAGTTGCCGTTGGCGCAGGGTATTACGTTCGACTGATCGGTGATTCCCTGTAGGAGCGAGCTTGCTCGCGATGGTCGTCAACTATAACGCGTGTTTGCTGCTTAAACCCGTTGCCCTGACGTTTTTCGCGAGCAGGCTCGCTCCTACATTGATCTGTGTGTTGGTTAGGTTTCTGTTGGAGTCTGGCAATGCCGTTACGCGAAGAGTGTCTGTGGGAAAAACTGACGCCGCAAAGGCCCGACAACTCGGCGCTCAAAGGTGAAGTGAAAGTCGATGTTTGCGTCATCGGCGCCGGGTTTACGGGTCTGTCGGCGGCCGTGCATTTGCTGGAACAAGGTAAAACGGTTTGTGTGCTGGAAGCCCATCGCGCCGGGCATGGTGGCTCGGGACGCAACGTCGGGCTGGTGAATGCCGGGATGTGGATTCCACCGGACGAAATCGAAGCCGGGTTTGGCGAAGAAGTGGGCAGTCAGCTCAACCGCATGCTCGGTGCGGCGCCGTCCCTGGTGTTCAGCCTTGTGGACAAGTACAACATCGATTGCCAGTTACGCCGCGAAGGCACGCTGCACATGGCGCATAACGCCCGTGGTGAAGCGGATCTGCGCAGTCGAGAAGAGCAATGGAAACGCCGCGGTGCACCGGTGGAACTGCTGACCGGGCAGGCTTGCGAACAAGCCACGGGCACAAAAAAAATCGCCGCCGCGTTGCTTGATCGACGTGCTGGCACCCTCAACCCGATGGCCTACACCACGGGGCTGGGCAAAGCGGCCATCGGCCTTGGCGGTCAATTATTCGATCATTCCCCCGTCACCCGACTCGAACGTCAGGGCCAGCGCTGGTCGGTACAAACCGCCCAGGGTTCGGTATTGGCCGAGCAAGTGGTTATTGCGTCCAACGCTTACACCGAAGGCGACTGGACTGAACTGCGGCGTAATTTCTTCCCCGGTTACTACTACCAAGTGGCCTCTGTGCCGCTGACTGAAGACGCCGCGCAGCAAATTCTGCCCGGTGGCCAGGGCTCTTGGGACACCCGTCAGGTGCTCAGCAGTATTCGCCGCGATAAAGACGGACGTTTGTTGCTTGGCAGCCTGGGGAATGGCAATCAAAAACCGGCCTGGTTCCTCAAAGCCTGGGCCGACCGCGTTCAGCAGCATTACTTCCCCTACCTCAAACCGGTGGAATGGGAGTGCACGTGGACCGGTTGCATCGCGTTTACCCCCGATCATTTGATGCGCCTGTTCGAACCGGCGCCCGGTTTAGTGGCAGTCACCGGTTACAACGGTCGGGGCGTGACCACGGGCACAGTAGTCGGCAAGGCTTTCGCCGATTACCTGTGTAACGGAAATCCTCAAGCGCTACCGATTCCCTTCGCCCCGATGCAGCCATTGGCCGGGGTGGGGTTGCGCAGTTGTCTGTACGAGGCGGGGTTTTCGCTGTATCACGCGGGCCAGTGCCTGCGGATCGTGATCTGATTGTTGAAATTTGTTGCTGGAAGCGGCGCTTTTCGGCGCAGCGACTAGCCTGTAATGGTGCGGGTTGTAGCAGTCCCGCACCAGCAGTGTGCAGTTCGGTGACGCACGTTGTTACAGGCTGGTTGCACGCCGTTTGGTACCACGGTTGCAATGATGGCGCAGGAGGGTTGCGCCTCAAAAAATAAATGGTTTCACCTTCCGCGGTTTAGACGGTTGCACGCTCAATGAAAATGGGCCCGAAACAGTCGAAATAACAATAAAGCAGCGACTTTTTTCAGAATAAAAAACCGATGGCACAACACTTGCTCTGAGCATTCAGTGAAGTCGCAGTGCCAATTAAAAAAAAACCTTGGAGCACCACCTCATGTCCCAGACGTTTTACAAGAAAGGCTTTCTGGCCCTCGCAGTGGCAACTGCGTTGGGTGTTTCTGCGTTTGCTCAAGCTGATGTGAAAATCGGTGTAGCGGGTCCAATGACGGGCGCCAACGCAGCATTTGGCGAGCAGTACATGAAGGGTGCACAGGCAGCAGCCGATGCGGTCAACGCAGCGGGCGGCGTCAACGGGGAAAAAATCGTACTGGTCAAGGGCGATGACGCCTGCGAACCGAAACAGGCTGTGACGGTCGCCAAGGACCTGACCAACCAGAAAGTAGCCGGCGTGGTCGGTCACTTCTGCTCCTCGTCGACTATCCCGGCTTCCGAGATCTACGACGAAGCGGGCATCATCGCAATCACTCCAGGCTCCACCAACCCACAGGTTACCGAACGCGGCCTGAGCGCCATGTTCCGTATGTGCGGTCGTGACGACCAGCAAGGCATCGTCGCCGGCGACTACATCGTCGACGTGCTCAAGGGCAAGAAAGTCGCGGTCATCCACGACAAAGACACCTACGGCCAAGGCCTGGCAGATGCCACCAAGGCTCAGTTGATCAAACGCGGCGTGACCCCGGTGATCTACGAAGGTCTGACCCGTGGTGAAAAAGACTTCAGCGCCCTGGTCACCAAGATCCGCGCCGCTGGCGCCGACGTCGTGTACTTCGGCGGTCTGCACCCGGAAGCAGGTCCACTGGTTAAACAACTGCGTACCGAAGGCCTGAAAGACGTGAAATTCATGTCCGACGACGGCATCGTGACCGACGAACTGGTGACCACTGCCGGTGGCCCGCAATACGTCGACGGCGTGCTGATGACCTTCGGCGCCGACCCACGCCTGCTGCCAGATAGCAAGACCGTAGTAGATGCTTTCCGCAAGGCCGGCACCGAGCCTGAAGGCTACACCCTGTACGCCTACGCTTCGGTCCAGACGCTGGCTGCAGCTTTCAACGGTGCCAAGTCCAACAAGGGCGAAGACGCTGCCAAATGGCTGAAAGCACACCCGGTCAAAACCGTGATGGGCGAGAAGACCTGGGATGCCAAGGGCGACCTGAAAGTCTCCGACTACGTGGTTTACCAGTGGGACAAGGACGGCAAATACCACCAGCTGGAAAAACAGAAGTGATATGAGCGTGTGACTGATCTGTGGCGAGGGAGCTTGCTCGCGCTGGGTCGCGAAGCGTCCCCAAAAACAGGACTGCTACGCAGTCCAGCGGGAGCAAGCTCCCTCGCCACAAAGATTGTGTTCACCGTTAGTTAGCTGACTGGCACCTGCCAGAAGGCACGTCTGTCTTTTCTCGTAGAGCTGCACACAACCGTGTTGCGTCGGCGGCTGAACCCCGGTCTGTCGCTCCCGGCTTCTGTGCAGTCTCTCAAATGCGTGAGATTGCGTTATGGATGGTATTTTCCTGCAGCAACTGGTCAACGGCCTGACCCTCGGGTCGGTCTATGGCCTGATCGCCATCGGCTACACAATGGTCTATGGCATCATCGGCATGATCAACTTCGCCCACGGCGAGGTTTACATGATTTCCGCTTACCTCGCGGCAATCAGTCTGGCTCTGCTGGCATACTTCGGTATTGAATCCTTCCCTCTGCTGATGCTTGGCACCCTGGTCTTCACCATCGTCGTTACGGCGGTGTATGGCTGGGTCATCGAGCGTGTCGCCTACAAACCGCTACGCAACTCCACACGACTGGCACCGCTGATCAGCGCCATCGGCATTTCGCTGATCTTGCAAAACTATGCACAGATCGCTCAGGGCGCGAAGCAACAAGGCGTTCCTACATTGCTTACCGGCGCCTGGCGCGTCGAGGTCGGCACAGGGTTTGTGCAACTGACCTACACCAAGATTTTCATCCTGGTTGCAGCGTTTGCCGGGATGGCCCTGCTGACCTACGTCATCAAGTACACCAAGCTCGGCCGCATGTGCCGCGCTACCCAGCAAGACCGCAAGATGGCCTCGATCCTCGGGATCAACACTGATCGCGTGATTTCCTACGTGTTCATCATTGGTGCAGCGATGGCGGCTTTGGCCGGCGTACTGATCACCATGAACTACGGCACGTTCGACTTTTATGCCGGCTTCGTCATCGGCATCAAGGCGTTCACCGCAGCGGTACTTGGCGGGATCGGCTCACTGCCTGGCGCCATGCTCGGCGGGATCATTCTCGGGATTTCCGAGTCGCTGTTCTCTGGTCTGGTCAACTCGGACTACAAAGACGTTTTCAGCTTCTCGCTGCTGGTTCTCGTTCTGGTCTTTCGGCCTCAAGGCCTGCTCGGCCGTCCTCTTGTGTCGAAGGTGTAAGCGATGTCTTCAACCACCAAAAAAACCATTGATATCAAAAAAAGTCTGGTTGACGCGATTCTTGCCGGCCTTATTGCCCTGATTGTGTTCGGGCCGATTGTCGGCATCGTTCTCGATGGCTACGGCTTCAACCTGGAAACCACCCGGGTGGCCTGGATTGTCGCCATTGTCATGGCCGGTCGCTTTGCCTTGAGCCTGTTCCTGCAAACCCCCAAGGGCCTGAGAATCCTCGAAGGTTTTGAAACCACCGGTTCCGGTGTTCATGTGCTGCCGCCCGATTACAAATCGCGGCTGCGCTGGATCATCCCGCTGATGATCGTCATTGCCGTGGTGTTCCCGTTTTTCTCCAACTCCTACCTGCTGGGCGTGGTCATCCTCGGGCTGATCTACGTGCTGCTGGGCCTCGGGCTGAACATCGTGGTCGGCCTGGCCGGTCTGCTCGACCTGGGTTACGTGGCGTTCTACGCCATCGGCGCTTACGGGCTGGCACTCGGTTATCAATACCTGGGATTGGGTTTCTGGACGGTGCTGCCGCTGGCGGCGATCACGGCCGGGTTGGCCGGTTGCATCCTCGGTTTCCCGGTGCTGCGTCTGCACGGTGACTACCTGGCGATCGTGACCCTGGGCTTCGGTGAAATCATCCGCCTGATCCTCAATAACTGGTTGTCCCTGACCGGCGGCCCGAACGGCATGCCGGCACCGTTGCCGACCTTCTTCGGTCTGGAGTTCGGCAAGAGGGCGAAGGACGGCGGAGTGCCGTTCCATGAGTTTTTCGGCATCGCCTACAACCCGGACGTGAAGTATTACTTCATCTACGCAGTGTTGTTCATGGTGGTTCTGGCTGTGCTGTACATCAAGCACCGCCTGACCCGCATGCCTGTCGGCCGTGCGTGGGAAGCGCTGCGTGAAGACGAGATCGCCTGCCGCTCCATGGGTCTGAACCATGTACTGGTCAAGCTCTCGGCATTCACCATCGGTGCTTCGACTGCCGGTCTGGCCGGTGTGTTCTTCGCCACGTATCAAGGCTTCGTGAACCCGACCTCGTTCACCTTCTTCGAATCGGCCCTCATCCTCGCCATCGTGGTGCTCGGCGGCATGGGCTCGACCATCGGCGTGGTGATTGCGGCGTTCGTATTGACCGTGGCCCCGGAGCTACTGCGTGGCTTTGCCGAATACCGCGTTCTGCTGTTCGGCATCCTGATGGTGTTGATGATGATTTGGCGACCGCGCGGCCTGATTCGGATCAGCCGTACCGGTGTGACCCCGCGTAAAGGAGTAGCGCCATGAGCGAAGTCGTACTCTCGGTCGAGAAGCTGATGATGCACTTCGGCGGCATCAAGGCGTTGAACGATGTCAGCCTGCAGGTCAAACGCAACTCGATCTTCGCCCTGATCGGCCCTAACGGTGCCGGCAAAACCACGGTGTTCAACTGCCTGACCGGTTTCTACAAAGCCTCCGGCGGCAAGATCGAACTCAATGTGCGTGGCGAGAAAACCAACGTCATCAAGCTGCTGGGCGAATCGTTCAAACCGACCGATTTCGTCTCGCCCAAGTCGTTCGCCAGTCGGCTGTTCTACAAGGCGTTCGGCGGCACTCACCTGGTGAACCGTGCCGGGCTGGCGCGGACCTTCCAGAACATTCGCCTGTTCAAGGAAATGTCGGTGCTGGAAAACCTGCTGGTGGCCCAACACATGTGGGTCAACCGCAACATGCTGGCCGGCATCCTCAACACCAAGGGTTATCGCAAGGCTGAAAGCGATGCGCTGGACCATGCGTTCTACTGGCTGGAAGTGGTGGACCTGGTGGACTGCGCCAACCGTCTGGCCGGTGAACTGTCCTACGGCCAGCAACGTCGTCTGGAAATCGCCCGGGCCATGTGCACCCGGCCGCAGATCATCTGCCTCGACGAACCGGCCGCCGGCCTCAACCCTCAGGAAACCGAAGCGCTGAGCGCGATGATCCGGCTGCTGCGCGACGAGCACGATCTGACCGTGGTGCTGATCGAACACGACATGGGCATGGTAATGAGTATTTCCGACCACATCGTGGTGCTGGACCACGGCGTCGTCATCGCCGAGGGTGGCCCCGACGCGATCCGTAACGACCCGAAAGTGATTGCCGCCTACCTGGGCGCCGATGAAGAGGAAGTTGCGCTATGAGCCAACCCATCCTCGAACTCAAGGAACTGGACGTGTTCTACGGGCCGATCCAGGCCCTGAAGAAAGTCTCGCTGCACATCAACGAAGGTGAAACCGTCAGCCTCATCGGTTCCAACGGCGCCGGCAAGTCGACCCTGTTGATGTCGATCTTCGGTCAGCCAAGGGCGGCGGACGGGCAGATCATCTATCAAGGTGTGGACATCACCCACAAGTCGTCGCACTACATCGCCTCCAACGGCATCGCACAGTCGCCGGAAGGCCGGCGGGTATTCCCCGACATGACCGTCGAGGAAAACCTGCTGATGGGCACCATCCCGATCGGTGACAAGTATGCCAAGGAAGACATGCAGCGCATGTTCGAGCTGTTCCCGCGGCTCGAAGAGCGGCGTACCCAGCGGGCCATGACCATGTCCGGCGGCGAACAGCAAATGCTCGCCATCGCCCGTGCGCTGATGAGCCGGCCGAAACTGCTGTTGCTCGACGAGCCGAGCCTTGGTTTGGCACCAATCGTGGTGAAGCAGATCTTCGCCACCTTGCGTGAACTGGCCAAAACCGGCATGACCATCTTCCTGGTCGAGCAGAACGCCAACCATGCGCTCAGGCTGTCGGATCGGGCGTATGTAATGGTCAACGGTGAAATACGCATGACGGGTACTGGCAAGGAGTTGCTGGTCAACGAGGATGTGCGTAACGCCTATCTCGGCGGGCACTAAACCTTAGCGTCAAATAAAAACGCCCTGACAAAATCAGGGCGTTTTTTTTGCGCCCACAATCCTGTAGGAGCTGGTAGGAGCTGGTAGGAGCTGGTAGGAGCTGGTAGGAGCTGGTAGGAGCTGTCGAGTGAAACGAGGCTGCGATCTTTTGACTTTGAATTTAAAGATCAAGATCAAGATCAAGATCAAGACTGTCTCTTATACACATCTCCGAGCCCACGAGACGCNGTCTCGTGGGCTCGGAGCTGGTAGGAGCTGGTAGGAGCTGGTAGGAGCTGGTAGGAGCTGTCGAGTGAAACGAGGCTGCGATCTTTTGACTTTGAATTTAAAGATCAAGATCAAGATCAAGATCAAGATCAAGATCAAGATCAAGATCAAAAGATCGCAGCCTCGTTTCACTCGACAGCTCCTACATAGGGGTTGGATTTGCGACAAAGAAAAATTGTGGAAAACAATATTCGCAACCTCGCAAAGCGCGACATAAAGCCGCTGCAAATAGTTGTTTTGTCACGGTTTTGACTTGTCCCCGTTTGCTGTGGAGCTGGCTGTGAATAACGTGGGAGTAGCTGGCTGAAGGCCTTTGAATACGCGGCCTGCAGCCCTGTGGTTATTTTTTGATCATGCGTTTTTGCGTAGCCTGGACGCGGCATTGTCAACCTTTTTATTGGCGACGAAATCGGATCGAAACGGGCTGGGCAAGCCTGTGGATAAGTCTGTGGTTAAACTCTGGAAAGACTCGGGTGAAGGCCGTAGTTACTGGCTTGGCGCCATCGTTGGTTTGATCGCCAGGTCGAGTAATTTGCCCTCTGCTACACAGCCGACCTGTGAGGGTCAAGCGAAAAAGTTTTAAAAACCCTCGCAAAGCCTTGTGGATAGCGGCTTTCAGCTTTTCCACTTGCCCCCAAAGACTGTGGATCGGCCTGTGGATAACGTGCGCGCACATGGCTGCAAGCCACGGCCAATGTGGCTTCCACAGGCATGATCATTTTTTGCACAAAATCCCCATGCACTCGACAGCTTCTACACAGGGAACATGGTTGCCCATGGAGGCCGGGCCGGGCATGCTGCCTGCTGATCTACTATTCCAATGGCTGCCGATCAGCCGAAGCAAGGAGAACACGATGTCCAACACCCTGTTTATTACCGGCGCGACCTCCGGTTTTGGTGAAGCCTGTGCCCGTCGTTTTGCCGAGGCCGGCTGGAAACTGGTGCTGACCGGCCGTCGTGAAGATCGCCTCGATGCGCTGTGTGCCGAGCTGTCGAAGCAGACCGAAGTGCATGGCCTGGTACTCGATGTGCGTGACCGCAAGGCCATGGAAGAAGCCATTGCCAACCTTCCACCGTCCTTCGCCAAACTGCGCGGGCTGATCAACAACGCGGGCCTGGCCCTGGGCGTTGACCCTGCGCCCAAGTGCGATCTGGACGATTGGGACACCATGGTCGACACCAACATCAAAGGCCTGATGTACAGCACTCGATTGCTGTTGCCGCGCCTGATCGCCCACGGCCGTGGTGCCGGGATCGTCAACCTGGGTTCCATTGCCGGCAGTTATCCGTACCCGGGCAGCCACGTGTATGGCGCGAGCAAGGCGTTCGTCAAACAGTTCTCCCTGAACCTGCGCTGCGACCTGCAAGGTACAGGCGTGCGGGTCAGCAACATCGAGCCGGGTCTGTGTGAGAGCGAGTTCTCGCTGGTGCGTTTTGCTGGCGATCAGGAGCGCTACAACGCGACCTACGCCGGTGCCGAGCCGATCCAGCCGCAAGACATCGCCGACACCATTTTCTGGGTCCTCAATGCCCCGGCACACATCAACATCAACAGCCTGGAACTGATGCCAGTGAGCCAGACCTGGGCCGGGTTTGCCATTGATCGCAGTGGTGGCAAGGCGTAATACCGCCTAACGGCCATTCGCGGGCAAGCCTCGCTCCTACAGGATTGTTGTCCGATCGTAATGATGCGAACGACGCACTACTGTAGGAGCGAGGCTTGCCCGCGAAGGCATTTTGTCAGTCAGCAAAGATACTCGGCCAACCCGCGATAACAGGTCGCCAGGTGATAAGGCGTGGTCGATGGCATGTCCTGGCGGCTCACTTCACCGTGCTCATCACGGCACTCATACCAGCCGCGTGCATGCAGGGAGCGCTGCTGTAACGTTTGCAGTTGGCGCAATACCGAGCTTTCGCTGTCCGGGCGCAGCGTCAATGCGCGCAAGTACTCGGCCTGTGCCCAAATGCGCTGGGTGGCATCCTTCGAATGCCCATCCAGAGTGAGCATCGCTCGCACGGCTCCCGTGTGCTGATCGACGCCCAGTTGCTCGGTGTACGAGAACGCCTGTTCCAGCGATGCATGCAGTTTCGAGTCGCGCAACAACCCGGAAGACTCCAGCAGGAAATACCACTCGAACTGGTGTCCCGGTTCAAACCAGTTATCCACAGACCCAAGTGGTTTCTCCATCAACACACTGTGCTGCGGATCGATAAAGCGTTTCTGCATGGCTGTGCATAACTCGACCAGCGCACGCTGCACGGCGAGGTCTTCACGTACCGACTGTGTGGCGAGGAAGGCTTCGGCCAGGTGCATCAGCGGGTTTTGCAGCGGCCCGCTACTGAGCGATGACCAGTCCCGGTCGAGGATAGCGTCGTAGAGACCATCACCCGTGGAAAAGCGCCGTGCGATCACTTCCAGGGCGGCATTAAGCACCGACTCCACCAGCGGCTCGCGGACCTTGTCCCAGTAATGAGCGCACGCGAACAGGATGAAGGCGTGAGTGTAGAGGTCTTTACGCTGATCCAATGGCGCCCCGTGCGGGTCGATGCTGTAAAACCAGCCACCGTGCTCGGCGTCGTGAAAATGCCGCTGCAGGGAACGGAACAGCGCCGCCGCACGCTCTTCGGCATCCGGCACCTGACCAATCAGGCTGGCAAACAGATAAAGCTGCCGCGCGCAGGCCATGGCTCGGTAGCGCTGAGGAGGCAGCGGCTGATGCTCCGCGTCCAGCGCCTCATAGGGCAGCGCCATGTCGGCATTCCAGCCGGGGCCTTGCCAGAGTGGCACGATCACGTCCTGAAAGTGCTGTTGCACCGAGGTGAACAGGGCGGTCAGTTCAGGCTGGGAGGCGGAGCTGGAAATATGCGGCATTGGCTGGCGTCGTCACGGCAGGGGCGATTGCGCGACATGGTAGCAGAGAGGCCGGCCATAGAGATGTGGTGTCAGTTACGCGGCCTTCGCGGGCAAGCCTCGCTCTTACAGAATTTGTGTCGGACAGAAATAATGCGCACGACACATAACCTGTAGGAGCGAGGCTTGCCCGCGAAGAGGCCAGACCATGCAATAAAAATCAGCCCGCCAACAACCACACGCCAGTCGCCGCGGAAGCAGCACCCGCCAGTCGAACCAACGGCGCAGCCGCCTGAGGCAGCACTCGCACCACCGCATAACCGGCCGCATGCAACGCCGCCGTCGCCGCCACAAACCCGGCGGCATATGCCCAAGGGCTCGACATGTCCGGCAGCTCCAGACCATGAGCGACACCATGGAACAGCGCAAACAACGCCGTCGCACCCATCGCCACGCTCAACGGCGGGCGCACCGCCAACGCTACCGCCAGGCCCAGTGCCAGCACCGACGCCGCGATCCCGCTCTCCAGCGCTGGCAATTCCAGCCCTTCAAAACCCAGCAGCCCGCCGATCAGCAGGGTGCCGACGAATGTGCACGGCAGCGCCCAGCGCGCGGCGCCTTTCTGCTGTGCTGCCCACAGACCGACTGCCAGCATCGCCAGCAAATGGTCGAGGCCACCGATTGGGTGACTGATGCCGGCGATCAAACCGTTGTCGCCGTGCCCCGGATGAGCGAAGGCGATGGCCGGGGTCAGTAGCAGTGCGACGATGCCGAGAATGCGTTTAAGTGTCATGAACAGTCTTCCTTGTGAATAAGTGAATCAGGCCGCAGTCAGCAGCCCCTGGCGTTCGATGAAGGCGATGATTTCTTCCAGGCCCTGGCCGGTTTTCTGGTTGCTGAACACGAATGGCTTGCCGTTGCGCATGCGCGTGGTGTCGCTGTCCATCAACGTCAGCGAGGCACCCACCAGCGGCGCGAGGTCGATTTTGTTGATTACCAGCAGATCGGATTTGCAGATCCCCGGCCCGCCCTTGCGCGGCAACTTGTCGCCGGCCGAAACATCGATCACGTAAATGGTCAGGTCCGACAGTTCCGGGCTGAAGGTCGCCGACAGGTTGTCGCCGCCGGACTCCACCAGAATCAGGTCCAGGCCTGGAAAGCGCCTGTTCAATTGGTCAACGGCTTCGAGGTTGATCGAGGCGTCTTCGCGAATCGCGGTGTGCGGGCAGCCACCGGTTTCAACGCCGATGATGCGTTCCGGTGCCAAGGCTTTATTGCGCACCAGGAAGTCGGCGTCTTCGCGGGTATAGATGTCGTTCGTCACCACCGCCAGGTTGTAGCGGTCGCGCAGGGCCAGGCACAGGGCCAGGGTCAGGGCGGTTTTGCCGGAACCGACCGGGCCGCCGATGCCGACGCGCAGAGGTTGTGTGTTCATGTGATTCTCCAAAATAACAGGCCCTAGGAACGGAACAGACGGCTGTACTGGCGCTCGTGGGCCATACACGCCAGGGACAGGCCGAAAGCAGCGCTGCCATAGTGTTCGGGATTGATTCGGGTGGCGTTTTGCTGGGCTTGCTGTAACAGCGGCAGCAATTGGCTGGTCAGGCGTTGGGCGGCTTGTTGGCCCAGCGGCAAGGTTTTCATCAGCACCGCCAATTGGTTTTCCAGCCAACTCCAGAGCCACGCGGCTAGCGCGTCTTGTGGGCTGATTTGCCAGGCACGAGCAGCCAATGCCCAGCCCAGTGCCAGATGCGGTTCGGGGCGTTGTTCGAGAAAGGCGCGGGCCGGCGCATCGAGTTCCGGCAAGCCATTGAGCAATTGCTGCAGGGAGTAGCCCATCTGCCGGCTCTCTTGATGCAATTCGCGGGTTTCCCGGCTGGCGCGGTGCTCTTCGCAAACTTGCAGTAGTTCACTCCAGTTTTCCTCGGCGGCAGCCACACAATGGGCGAGCAGCAGCGGTGCTTCGAAGCGGGCCAGGTTCAGTAGCAGCTGATCGCTGATCCAGCGCCGAGCGCTGTCAGGATCGTGGACGCGACCATTCTCCACCGCCATTTCCAGGCCTTGGGAATAGCTGTAGCCACCTATCGGCAACTGCGGACTGGCCAGACGCAGTAGCGCCCAGGCAGGGTTCATGGACGTACGCCGAACTGGTGCAATTTCGGTGGGTAGTTGAAGTCTTCGTCACCGTGACGCGAATGGTGATGACCACCGCCGTAAGCCCCGTGTTCAGGCTGGAACGGCGCTTCGATGTTTTCAGTGGTAGCGCCGAGTTGTTCAAGCATCGCCTTGAGCACGTAATCATCAAGCAGGCGCAGCCAGCCGTCGCCAACTTGCAGGGCCACATGGCGATTGCCCAGGTGATAGGCGGCGCGGGTCAGTTCGAAGGCATTGGCGCAGGTGACGTGCAGCAGTTGTTCGGGACGGGCGCAGACGCGGACGATGCGCCCGTCTTCAGCCTGCAGGCATTCGCCGTCATGAAGAGGCGATTGACCGCGCTCCAAAAACAACCCGACGTCTTCACCCTCGGCACTGAAACAGCGCAAGCGGCTTTTACTCCGGGCTTCGAAGGTCAGGTGCAACTCGGCGGCCCAGACGGGTTGAGGGTCGATTCTGCGATGAATCACCAGCATCGGAAAGCTTCCAGCAGTGGACAATGCTGAGGCTAGAGCAAGGGGCTTGCCAATCGGGAGAAGTGTAGGAAATGCCTGTCGGAAGCGTAGGGCGAGGCTCAAAATGGTGCCGTAATTTGGTGCGCTGGAATGTAGGCTGCACCAATTTGTGACGCACAAAAAAGATCGCAGCCTTCGGCGGCTCCTGTAGGAGCTGCTGAAGGCTGCGATCTTTTAAAAGCGTCACTCGGTACTGCCGAGCCCCTGCCAGTGCTTGAGGCCAATAAAGATGAACCGCAATTGCTGGGTAATCTTCGCCTGAGGCGTCAAATGCTCAGGCAACGCCTCGGCCGGTGGGTCGATGATGTCCGGCAGGGTGGCGAACACGCTTTTAACGATCAGGTCGGCCATGACACTGAGGCCGGCGATGTCCAGATGTTGAAGTTTCGGCATCAATGAGAGGTCGGCCGCCAGGTCCGAGCTGATGTTCTCGCGCAAACGCCCAATGGCCAGGCGCACCGGCAGCGATCCGCCGTACTGCTCGCGGGCCAGAAACAGGAATTGCGAGCGATTGGCCGAGACCACGTCGAGAAAAATCCGCACTGACGCATCGATAATGCCGCCCATGACGAACTCGTTGTGCCGCACCAACCGGATGGTTTCGCGGAAGGTCTGGCCGACCTCGCTCACCAATACCAGGCCCAGTTCGTCCATATCGGCGAAGTGCCGGTAGAAACCAGTGGGCACGATCCCGGCGGTTTTCGCCACTTCGCGCAGGCTCAGGCTGCCGAATCCACGGCCGCCTTCCATCAAATGGCGGGCAGCGTCCATCAGGGCGTTACGGGTGAGTTGCTTCTGTTCGGCGCGGGGCAGCATCGCAAGGGTGTTTTCTGAGAAGGGACAGCGGCGCACTCTAGCAAATCGGCTTTGTTGGCGTCGAACGGTGTGAGGAGATCAAGCGGGGAGTGGCGACGTCTATTAAGTGAACAGCCAAAAAGTCAAAAGCCCAATCCGGTGATTGGGCTTTTTTTCAGGGCGGCCATGGGCTTAGCTCATAGCGCTGTTGCGTTCGATTACACGGTCACCACCGCCTTCGGCAAGGGTTTGGCCAGGGGTGCGATCGGAACCATCAGCAGCCAGAGTTTGACCAGGGGTGCGATCGGAACCATCAGCAGCCAGGGTTTGACCAGGAGTGCGGTCGGAACCATCAGCAGCCAGGGTTTGGCCAGGGGTGCGATCAGAACCATCAGCAGCCAAAGTTTGGCCAGGAGTGCGATCGGAACCATCAGCGGCAACAGTTTGACCTTGTGGAGTTTGGTCATAGCCGTCTTCAGTGATCAGGCCTTTTTCTTTCAGGCGATCGTTACCACCTTCGGCCAGGGTTTGGCCTGGAGTACGGTCGGAACCATCGGCAGCGACGGTTTGGCTGAACACCGAGTGAGCGTCTTTTACTTGAGGAGTGGCTTGGTCAGCGGCCGGCAATGCAAAGGCAGTGCTGGCCAGCATAGAGAGGGTAAGGCTAAGCAGAAGTTGGCGTTTCATGATCGGGTGCTCCGTAGGAGGGCGATAAAGTGGGTACGAGTGCAATGCTACTCTCGATAAGTCGATATAAAAGTTCATAAACGCAATGTTAATAATCAACGGAATTGATTGTTCTCGGCGAAGGCTCTAAACCGGGCGTTTCCGGCGGGTGCTTTTGCACTGAGGTGGGTATTTTCGACTCACTCATGCCACACAAAAGTGCGGGGCCGGTAACGTTCGATGGGAAGAGAGGGCGGCGTTCGGCGGGTTGATTGCGTCAAAATCGGTCTTTGGATTAAACCTGCAGCGCATTTTCCAGTCGTAGATTCCATAGCGGGCCGATTCTGGCCCCGCATTTCTTATGTGCGTCGCAGTCCGGGCGCTCAGTCGTATCAGGAGCCCTGTGCAATGACGCGCACTCGTAAAATTCTCGCCTGGACCTTCACCTGCCTTGTTGTCCTGCTGGCCGTGCTGGTGCTGATCATCGTGTTCTTCGACTGGAACCGGATCAAACCGCCTCTCAACGCCAAAGTCTCTGAAGAGCTGCACCGCCCGTTCGCGATCAATGGCAACCTGGCCGTGATTTGGCGACGCGAACTCGACGAGGGTGGCTGGCGCGCCTGGGTGCCATGGCCGCATGTGGTGGCTGAAGACTTGAGCCTGGGCAATCCGGACTGGTCGAAGACGCCGCAGATGGCCAGCCTCAAGCGTGTCGAGTTACGAATCTCGCCTTTGGCCTTGCTCGCGCAGCGTGTGGTCATCCCGCGCATCGACCTCACCGAGCCCAATGCCGAGCTGCAACGCCTGGCCGACGGTCGCGCCAACTGGATCTTCAAGTTCGACCCGAAAGACCCGAACGCTGAACCTTCACCATGGGTGATCGATATCGGTGCGATCGGCTTCGACAAGGGCCACGTCACCCTTGATGACCAGAGCCTGAAAACCCAGCTCGACCTGCTGATTGACCCGTTGGGCAAACCGATTCCGTTCAGCGAGATCGTCGGTGACAAAGCAGCGAAAGCCGCATTGGAGCAGGGCACTGCGCCCCAGGACTACGCGTTCGCTCTTAAAGTCAAAGGCCAGTACCACGGCCAAAAACTCGCGGGCCAAGGCAAGATCGGCGGCCTGCTGGCGCCGCAGGATGCGGCCAGGCCGTTTCCGCTTCAGGCTCAAGTGCAAATCGCCGACACCCGCGTCGAATTGGCCGGCACCCTGATCGATCCGATGAACCTCGGTGCCCTGGATCTGCGCCTGAGACTGTCCGGCACCAGCCTGGGCAATCTGTACCCACTGACCGGCGTGACCTTGCCGGACACGCCGCCCTATTCCACCGACGGTCATTTAATCGCCAAGCTGCATGAACCCGGTGGCGCGGTGTTCCGTTACGAAGCGTTCAACGGCAAGATCGGCGAGAGCGATATCCATGGCAGCCTGGCTTATGTCGCCAGCCAACCTCGCCCCAAACTCAGCGGCTCGCTGCTTTCCAATCAACTGCTATTCGCCGACCTCGCCCCACTGATCGGTGCCGACTCCAACGCCAAGCAAAAGGCCCGTGGCGGCGAGAGCAAGCAACCGGCGGATAAAGTGCTGCCGGTCGAAGAGTTCAAGACTGAGCGCTGGCGCGATATGGACGCCGATGTCGAGTTCACCGGCAAGCGCATCGTCCACAGCGAAAAACTGCCGTTCAGCGATCTCTACACGCATTTGGTGCTCACCGATGGCGTGCTCAGTCTTGAGCCGCTGCGGTTCGGTGTGGCGGGCGGCAAGCTCGATGCGCAGATTCGCCTCAACGGTCAAACCGAGCCATTGGATGGCAAAGCCAAACTCACCGCGCGCGGCTTCAAGCTCAAGCAGTTGTTCCCGACCTTCGAGCCGATGAAAACCAGCTTCGGCGAGCTCAATGGCGATGCCGATATCAGCGGGCGCGGCAACTCCGTGGCTAAATTGCTGGGCAGCGCCAATGGCAATCTGAAAATGCTGATCAACGACGGCGCCATCAGCCGCGAGTTGATGGAGCTGGCCGGGTTGAACGTTGGTAACTATGTGGTCGGGCGGATCTTTGGTGACAAGGAAGTGAAGATCAACTGCGCCGCCGCCGACTTCGACATCAAGTCCGGTCTCGCCACCACGCGCCTGTTCGTCTTCGATACCGAGAACGCCATCATCTATATCGACGGCACGGCAAACATGGCCACTGAGCAACTGGACCTGACCGTCACCCCCGAGTCCAAAGGTTGGCGCCTGATTTCATTGCGTTCGCCTTTGTACGTGCGGGGCAAGTTCATCAAACCTGATGCCGGTGTGAAGGCTGTGCCACTGATGTTGCGCGGGGCCGGGATGGTCGCTTTGGGCGTGATTGCCGCACCGGCGGCGGGTTTGCTGGCGCTGGTGGCACCCAGCGGCGGCGAGCCGAATCAGTGCGCGCCGTTGCTGGAGCAAATGAAGGCGGGTAAGGCGCCAAAGACGGTGAAAAACTGAAAGCCTGCGGCTGCCGAAGCAATGGAGGCTGTAGGGCTCCTTGCGTTGAATGATGGCAACCGCAGTGTTTTCAGCCCGTTGTTGAATAGGTCGAGTTTGTCTAAAGGATGTGAAACAGGCAGGTTTGAGGCTTGCTTCCAAGCTTGCCAATAACCTGGTCCCGGATTTTGGTGTACTTGTCTTCCGACAAATAGGTTGCCCACACCACGGTTTCAATGTCACCCAGAATGATCTTTTCGGAGAGCGGATGTTTAAGGACGGAAATACCTACGGCGCGATGGGTCTCGAACGATATTTGAAGTGAAATGATTTTCTTATCTTCGCAAACCAGCGTCAGCAATGTGCTCACTGTGAACGTGGGCGCTTCATCGTGGGCGGGTGCATTTTGCCTTTGAATCCTGCTCATGAGCGCTTCACTGGCAGGGGAGTCACTGGGTAATTGAGTGATCGCTGAGAGTGCGTTACTCAGTTGCTGTAAGCGGTCCTTTTGTATTATTTCAGGCAACGCTGTGGATGCGATGTTCAAGAGGCTGGAGGGCCGCTTGGGATAGTTTGACACTTTGGCTTTACTGAGCGCCCAGTAAAATTTTCCTAGCGTGGTTATATACGATGACAGCCAAGTGTTTGGAGAGATGTCGGCAACTAGCTGCCCTAGGAGGCTGGAGTGCAAAATGTCTTTTTTGAATGATTCGGAGTGAGCGCCAAAAAAAATCGTGATATTGCCATCTACTACGTATGTGTCGGACGCGAATGATTCCATATAGTCCTCGAACCCATTAAGTAAATTAATTTTGGAATTGGGGCTGCAGAGCAGCCACAATTCTAATTCGACAGTGTTGGCTTATTGGAAGCCGGGGATGTCATCGAGGAGGTCCTCGGCGGCGTTCCCTAATTTCTCAAGTACCTTGTTTCGAATTCGTCCATAGACTTGAGTGTTGAGATAAACCGGCGTTGCCTGCGATTTTACAGCGGTCGATTTTGTGGTTGATTTCCACCAGAGAATCCCTCGAGTACTTTCCCTGACATCCACAGTGGCGCAACTAAGAATCATCATTGGGGAGCCTTCCCTGGTTTGCCAGACCGGAGAAATATCGAATGTCGCTTCATAACCCTTTTGGGCACTACGATTATAAATTTGGATCAGTCCATCGTTACCTTTGACGCCTTCCACAGCTTTCCCGGCGAGCGCGGCCAAGCGGGGCGCGTTGGCGCCCACCAGGCTCTGAAGTATGTCAAAGGCCACAGCATCCATTGTCAGACCGGCTCTTTGAATAACCTTGTTCTGCGCGTGAAGTTTCTGAAGCGTCCACCCGAGAGTACTCAGGCCATTGGTGTAGTACTCGTACCATTGATGCAGTTCTTTGACCATGTCGTATTTTTGTGATGCGGCGTTTTGCATGAGCAATTTGCAGGCGTTGACATCATCACGGTTTTGTTCTGTTACGCCAGGTTCGAAAATGTTAATCATGTCCGGGCCGGCCGTGGCGCTTTCTTTGTTTGGGTCAATTGGCTTATCTATGGAGAAAGCTCTGACGACTGGCTTGGTTTGGATGGGGAGGGCCGGCAGGGAGTCGAGAAATTCAAGTCGTTGTTCAATATGCATTGTGATAGTCCTTTAAAAGTTGTGGTCAGACTTCTTGTCTGTGGATTTAATATAAATAACTTGCGCGGCAAGTCTAGCGAGCGTTTGTAACTGGGTGCTGGTAATTGCTGGTGGGTTTAATAAGCGGGCAATAAAAAACTTTATGGCAACCCTGGTTGCCATAAAGTTTGTTTGTTATTACAGGTCCTTTAAAATATCCGCCATATCATCCGCGTGCTCTTCTTCCTGCGCCAGAATATCTTCAAATATCCGTCGGGTTGTCGGATCTTTTTCACCGATGTATTGAATGATTTCGCGGTAGCTGTCGATGGCAATACGCTCGGCGACCAGATCTTCGTAGACCATTTCTTTGAGTGAATTGCCGGCTACGTACTGAGCGTGGGAGTTTTTCGACAGCAAGTCAGGGTCGAATTCCGGTTCTCCGCCGAGTTGCACGATGCGTTCGGCCAACCGATCGGCGTGTTGGGCTTCCTGGGTCGCGTGCTCGAGGAATTCGTCGGCCGCGACGTGGGCTTTCAGGCCGTTGGCCATGAAGTAGTGGCGCTTGTATCGCAATACGCAGACCAGTTCGGTGGCCAACGACTCGTTGAGCAAGCGCAGGACTTCTTCGCGGTCGGCGCTATAGCTTTCCGTCACCGCGCCGTTCTCGACGTTCTGTCGGGCGCGTTCGCGAAGGGTAGTTACATCGGTCAAGTGCATGTCACTCATCTCAATCTCCTGGAGGCTAATCCGGTGGGCGTCGCGTCTCTGGGGGGCGTGATCGCTACTTAAGGTGTGAGTGAGCCACCTGGCGAAAAGTTTTATCGGGTGTTCGATCTCGGCAATAGACCCGACAACCCGGCTTCCTCCTGCAACCACGAAAAAAACGCCCGAACCGGCGGATGCCGCTCGCGACCCGGCACGCACAACGCGCTGTATCCAGCGCCCTCCACCTGCACATCACCGCGATACGCCTTCAGCAATCCGCTGGCCACGCTCTCGGACACCAGGATATTGCTTGCCAGCACCAAGCCTTGCCCGGCAATCGCCGCTTGCAGGGCGTAATGCTCCTCGTCGTATTCACGCACCGCTGGCTGGCCAGTCAGCCAGGTTTCGCCGGACTGTTCGCACCAGGCCTTCCAACCATGGGCATAGAGTTTGGAGTTGTGCCAGCGCACGCTGATCAGCGTCGGTACGCGACGGCTCGCCGAAGCCACTTGGTCCGGTGAACCGTAAACACCGAAGGATTCGTCGAACAGGCACAAGCCGTAGAGGTTCGGATAGTCATCAAGGCTATAGCGCACCACCAGGTCGACGCTGGCATCCTGATGCAAGTCGATGACCTCGCAATGAGTATCGAGGCGCAGGCTGATGTTCGGGTGGCGGGCGTAGAAGCGTCCAAGGCGTGGCACCAGCCACAGGGCGGCGAAAGCGGCGGTGGTAGAGATCGTCAGGCTCGCGCCGCTGCGTTGCGGGCGCAAGGTGTCGACGCTTTGCGCCACGTCCAGAAACGCACCGTGCAGGCTGTGGAACAGCCGTTCGCCACACTCGGTCAGGCGCACTTGTCGGGGCAGGCGCTCGAACAATGGCACGCCGAGCCAGGTTTCCAGTGAGCGGATCTGATGGGACACCGCCGTTGGCGTTACCGAGAGTTCTGCGGCGGCGGCCTTGAAACTCAGCAAGCGTGAAGCGGATTCAAACGCACGCAGGGCGGTCAACGGTAACGAGGCAAACATTCAAGGCTCCATGGGTGAAATGAATTCATTCAAGCTGATTTTTGCTCAGTTGAAGAGGGACAGCTACTCGCTTCAGGCTGCAAGCCACAAGCGTTTTGAGTTTAGTCCCCAGGAGATTCAGATGAGTAAAATTCTTGCTGTTCATGCCAGCCCCCGTGGTGAGCGTTCGCACTCCCGGCGTTTGGCTGAAGTATTTCTGTCGGCCTTGCAGGCCCGAAATCCACAATCGCGCCTGACGCGCCGCGAAGTCGGGCGGGCGCTGATTCCGCCGGTCAATGAGGCGTTCGTGGCGGCCGCGTTTTATCCCGAGCCAGAAGCACGGCCGTTGTCGATGCAAGCCGATCTTGCCTTTAGCGACGCGCTGGTCGGCGAGTTGCTGAACCATGATTTGCTGGTGATCTCCACGCCGATGCACAACTTCAGTGTGCCCAGTGGCCTCAAGGCCTGGATCGATCAGATCGTGCGGCTCGGGCTGACGTTCAACCACACGCTGGACAACGGAGTGGCGCAGTACGAACCGCTGGTGCAGGGCAAAAAAGCGCTGATCATCACCAGTCGCGGCGGCTTCGGGTTTGGCCCGGGCGGTGAACTGGAGACCATGAACCATGCCGATAAATTGTTGCGCACGGTGTTGGGTTTCATTGGCATCACCGACGTCACCGTAGTCGCCGCCGAGGGCGAAGAGTCCGAGGCACGCACCTTCGAAGTCTCCGTCGCCGAGGCTGAACAGCGCCTGCTTGCGCTGGCCAGGGCGTTTTAGATGGCCTGGCTGTTTTTGCTGATCGCCGCCGGTTTCGAGGTCACGTTCGCCATGGGCATGAAGTACGCCGAAGGCTTCACCCGGCCCTGGCCATCGCTGATCACCGTCGTGGCGGCGGTGGGTGGCATTTACTTCCTGACCCTGGCGATGCGCGAGTTGCCGGTGAGCATCGCCTACCCGATCTGGACCGCCATCGGTTCACTGGGCACGGTGTTTCTCGGTTTTGCATTGCTAGGTGAAAGCCTGACTGCGGTCAAGTTACTGTCGGTCGGGCTGATCGTGGCCGGCGTGGTGGGCCTGAAGTAGGGCGGATGACCTAGACTGCTCGTCGAGTTGTCACGTTCGCAGCCGATACTTGGCGGATGTCTTGCATCTCGCCTTGCGTCACTTCACCGACCACAAGGATGTCCGCCCATGTCGCAAGGTTCGGCCACGCGTTACCCGTTGGTGTTGGTCCCGGGCATGCTCGGGTTTATTCGTCTGGTGCTGTATCCGTACTGGTACGGGATCGTTTCGGCGCTGCGCCAGGGGGGTGCGGTGGTGTTTGCGGTGCAGGTCTCGCCGCTCAACTCCAGCGAAGTGCGCGGTGAGCAACTGCTGGCGCGGATCGAAGAGATCCTGCGCGAGACAGGTGCCGCGAAGGTCAACCTGATCGGCCATAGCCAAGGCTCGCTGACCGCCCGGTATGCGGCGGCCAAACGCCCGGATCTTGTTGCTTCGGTGACATCGGTGGCTGGGCCGAATCACGGTTCGGAACTGGCGGACTACCTGCACAAGCACTATCCCCATGACAGTGTCAGTGGCCGCTTGCTGAGCGTTCTGCTGCGCATGGTCGGCGCGCTGATGTGCCTGCTGGACACTGGGTATCACGGGCCGCGGCTGCCGGTGGATATCCATGCGTCCCATCATTCACTTACCACCGAAGGCGTGGCGCTGTTCAATCAACGTTATCCACAGGGTCTGCCGGAAATCTGGGGCGGGCATGGGCCGGAAGAGGTCAATGGCGTGCGTTATTACTCGTGGTCCGGGACCTTGCAGCCGGGGAAAACCGATCGTGGTCGTAACCTGCTTGATGGCACCAACCGCAGTTGTCGATTGTTCGCCAAAACCTTTGTCCGGGAAGTCGGGCATTGCGATGGAATGGTCGGGCGCTATAGCTCGCATCTGGGGACGGTGATTGGCGATGAGTATCCGCTGGATCACTTCGACATCGTCAATCAGTCGTTGGGGTTGGTGGGGAAGGGGGCAGAGCCGATTCGGTTGTTTGTCGAGCATGCGGCTCGGTTGAGGGTCGCAGGTTTATAAGATCAAAATCAAAAGATCGCAGCCTTCGGCAGCTCCTACAGGGGAATGCGTTCCAAATGTAGGAGCTGCCGAAGGCTGCGATCTTTTAGCTATGCGTCAGGCAACGCTGACCTTGCGGCCCAACACCGTGGTCCAGCGCTCGGAAAGAATCACCCCACCCAACGTCAACATCCCGCCCACCAGGTGATACATCGCCAACTGCTCATGCAGCACCACCGCCGCAATCAGCGCGGTGATCAACGGCAACAAATTGAAAAACAGCGTGGTCCGGCTCGGTCCCAAACGCACCACGGCCTGCATCCAGGCCAATGGCGCAATCATCGAGGCCAGCAGGCAGGCGTACAGCACCAGCGGAATGTTTTGCCGGGTCAGGCCGGTTTTCGCGGAAACCAGAAACAACGGAAACAACACCACCACCGCCACCAGCACCTGCAAATACAGCAACACCAACGGTGGCAAACGCAGCTGCCATTTTTTAAGCAGGGTGCTGTAGATCGCATAAGCCAGGGAGGCGATCAGCATCATCGCGTCGCCCAGATTCACCCCATGATCCAGCAGCACGCCCAGGCTGCCGGACGAGACCACCACCAACACGCCGGCAAACGACAACACCGCACCGGCCAGTGCACCGAGGGTCAGGCGTTGACCGAGGCTGACGATCGCCATGGCCAGCGACATCAACGGCATCAGCGACAGGATGATGCCCATATTGGTGGCCGAGGTCAGGCTCGCGGCGAAGTACGCCAGGCTTTGGTAGACCGCCATACCCAGCACACCGAGAACGAAAATCTTGCCCAGGTTCGGGCGGATCGCCGGCCAGTGGGCGATCACCGGTTTGAGCATGAAAGGCGTGAACAACAATCCGGCGAGCAGCCAGCGGTAAAAACCGATCTCGGCCGGGAAGATCGCCCCAGCCGACATTTTGGTGATCACGGTGTTGCCGGCCCAGAGAAAAATGGCCAGCAAGGGATAAGCGTATTGCATCGGGAAAAACCAGAACGTTAATGAGGGGTGATTATCCCCTGTCTGGATACAAGCCTATACTTCGATCCAGACAACTCACCCCTGACGACGGACAGCATGACCAGTAAACACATCGATCTGCTGGATTTCAGCGAGTTGCCATCGACGGTGTATTTCCGCTATGCCGATTTCGATACTCACGAATATGCCGCGCCGCACCGCCATCCCTGGGGCACGCTGGAATACGCCGCCCATGGCGTGTTGCATATGGATATTGGGGGCAGCCGTTTCATGTCGCCCCCGCAATATGCAGTGTGGGTGCCGCCCGAGATCGAGCACAGTTTCTACAGTCATCAGCCGATCAACTACCGCGCCGTATGCCTGGCACCCACGGTATGTGCCGATCTACCGCAGCAGGCCTGCACGTTGGCCATCAGCGACATCCTCAAGGCCATTCTCAAGGACTTTGCCGCCCGGGACGTGAAGATTCCCGAGCAGGCTGCTGACAGACGTTTGGCACACGTTTTGGTCGACCAGTTGCAGAAGGCGCCGGTGCATGAGTGTTACTTGCCCTACGCCAGCACGCCGGGGCTGCAGGGCATACTCGAAGCACTGCAAGCCGAGCCAGGGGACAACCGGCCATTGGCGGATTGGGCTGCGCGCATTCATGTCAGCGAGCGCACCCTGGCGCGGCAGTTTGTCCGCGAGTTGGGCATGAATTTTGGCGAGTGGCGCCAGCGTCTACGATTTCTGGCTGCGATCGAAGCGCTGGACAGCAATCGCAGCATTCAGGACGTTGCCTTTGACATGGGCTACAGCACGGCCTCGGCATTTATCGCGATGTTCCAGCGTCAGGCAGGTTGTTCGCCCGACTACTATCGGCGCAATAAGATGTTTTAAAATTTATTAAGATATTTCATACAGCATTATCCGAAACAAACCTCACGAAAGCAGGATTAAGGCACTGTAGGCTTCGAGGCTCTTTATCTAAGTGGGTCATTGCTGTGAAAGGTTTACTGTTGAAGTCTGAAAGTGTTTCGGGTTCTCCCGGTATTGAACATGAAGAAAGTATTCATTCCAGTTTTATCAAAGACGCCATTCCCGACTGGTTTATCAATTCATCTCTTCAGCGAATGGGTGATCTGCGTAATACCCCTAAAGTTATTCAGGGTTGGAGCAAAACGGCGTCACATACCGAGCATTTGGCCGCCAAAGGTGCCATGCAGGCCAGTTGGCAGGCGCAGAACCATGTCGATCGAATGTTTGCAAAGCTGCAAGATGCCGAGTCGTTCGCCCAGCCACTACTGACGCAGGCGCTCAACGAACAATACGGTGTCGTAGTCGATGTTCATGAAATCTTTTTGCGTTTGTATTCTCCGGCTAAAACATCACCTTGGACGTTCAATGTAACGGGCGGTGTCGGAAGCCGAACTGTCTCCTTGCTTAATGCGGCGCTGCAAAATTTTGCCGACAGTGAAGTGTTTGCCGCTGACTCTGTATTTATGACCAGGCCCGATGAGATTGGGCGATTTGAAATAAAGAAACCGGGTATAACGATCGAGCAGTTCCAAACGCTTTGCCGAACTCTGGATATCGGCTCCCAGTATAAAAAGTACTTGGAAAGATATCTGGTTCCCGCAGAAGTCATGGATCGGGCGGTGATGCAGAAACGCGTTGTGGTCAGTCAAAAAAGCGCGATGAAAGCCGCAGCACATTTGGCGTTGATGAAAAAAGACATCAGTCCTACAGCGTACCTGACGGTATTGAACATGGTCCTGGGCAAAAAGGGCCTGGTGTTGGATGGCGCTTCCGTACGCTTTTACCACTTGAACATGCTCGACACCCGCCTCACCGGGATTGTGCTTATCGCTGCCGATCTTGACACACCCGGTGCCGATATCCGGCGCGTCATTGCCTATGTACCGCACGACCCTGAGCATCCGTTGAAAGAGTACCCTTCGACGGCCGACTTCGCGCTTGAGCTGACTCGCCGGCTACGAGGCAACGCTCAGGCGTCCCCATCATCCCGGCGAAGCTATCAGACGTTTTTCAGTCGATTCGTGGGTCATGGTCAGCGTGGTCATTTCTTCGCCGCGCTCAACGCTCAATTGTGGGAACTCACCTATCACGGCGCGCAACCTGGCTCCAATACGCCCGCCTGGCGCGAAACACCGGTAGAGCGCCCTGATCTGCGGTTTGCCAGCGAGTCGTTTGAAAGCGATACCGCCAATCGCTATCACGGCGATCCGTGGATTTATCTCTATGAACGGCAGGTAGACAAGATCCTTGCCGATGGCCGCGCGCTGGCCATCACCACCGCCGATGCGGACAGTACGGCACGCTGGGCCTGGGTCGAAAACCTGAAAAAAATGCTTTCAGACATCATGGACGTTGCCTTGCTCGTCATGACCCCATTTGTACCGGTACTTGGCGAAGTCATGATGGGATATATCGTCTATCAACTGGTGGACGGGGTCGTTGAAGGCGTCGTCGAGCTCGCCGAGGGCGAATACGTGGAGGCAGCGGAGCATCTGGTCGGCTTTGCTGAAAACCTGATTCAGTTGGGCACCTTTGCCGCTGGAGCGACTATCGCCACTCAGGTGGTGAAACCCAGGTTGTCCTCATTGCTCGAAGGTGCCCGTAAAGTCACGCTGGAAAACGGCAACCAGCGGCTATGGGGGCAAAATCTGCAACCCTACGTACAACAGAACCTGCGTCTGGTGGCGGACTCCAAACCGGACATTGACGGTCTGCATCAATACAAGGGCAGGCGGATTCTGCCGTTGGACGATGACCATTTCGAACTCAAGGTCGATTCGCGGACCGGCAAACACCGGGTTCAGCATCCGACCCGTCCCGAGGCCTATCAGCCGGTGGCGGAGAGTAACGGTACGGGCGCTTTTGTGATCGAGGGCGAGACGCCCCACACCTGGGACGCCGATAAGCTGATCAGGCGACTCGGTCCATCGGTGGAGGGGGTGACGGACATGCTCGCGGATATCCGCACCGTCAGCCGCGCCGACCTTGGAGCACTTGTGCGCATGTACGCCAATAACGAACGGGCGATCCCTTTGCTGAGCGATACGGTCACCCGGTTCAGCTACGACCGGGAAATCCGCACCTTCATCCGAAACATCGGCAGCGACCGTGCGCAGGACTATCTGCAGGCCGATCCGCTCTGGCAGTTTCAACTGCTGGACGGTTTGTGGCCCGGGAAAGCGATTGAGCTCAAGGGGGCCGACGGGCAAGTGCTGTACACCATCGGGTCCGGTGCAGAACCTGTGTCTGTCCCTGCCGACGGATTGGCAGGTACCGACCTGATCGACACCTTGCTGCTGTATCTCGATGATGCCCAGACCCGGCAACTGCTAGGTGATGAACAACATGCGCCGCTGCGCAGTCGCAAGCAGAATGCCAAGCGTTTGAGGATTGAACTCGCGCAATTGGCAGAACAGCGCAAAACCTCATTGTTCGACAGGCGCTACCGCAACGTCGAGCGAGCCATCAGCGCTGAAGCGAGGGTCATCCAGGACGAGGTGCCCGGAGTGCCCGGTATCGTCGCACAAGAACTGGTGGCGCTAGCGCGCCCGGAGGAGTTGCAAGCGCTCAAGCTGCGCAGGCTTCCCGCACGCCTGGAAGAATTGGCGCACTGGGCGCTCAGAGACGTACGGATCAGCCGGGCGTACGAGGGTTTTTACCTGGAGTCGGTCAACAATCCGGACTTTGACGCCCTGGCGTTGCATTCGCTGGAAAACCTGCCTGGCTGGAATGCGGAGGTCAGAATCGATCTGCGACACTACAGTTTCGACGGCCGGCAACTGGACAGCATCGGCCGTGAGGACGCCTCGATTCGACGTACGCTTGTGGAGAGTGCCAGAGGGTTTTTCCAGGCTTATGACGAGCTAGGCAATGCCCTGCATTCAGGCAGTGATTTGTTTACCTCGATCTTGCAGGCGTTACCCGATGCCGAGCGTGATGCGTTGCAGGTGCATATCGGCCAGGGCCCGGTCCTGAAAGCGGCATTGCGCGACCATGCCCTGAAGCCCTACAGGCTGTTAAGCATCCTTTCCGATTTGCCGGAGTTGAAAAGTGCAACATTCGATCCGCAGATCATGCGCCTGCGTGGGGGCGCTCCCGCCTCAACGGGGGAGGCTGCGCAGCTGCGAATCGTCGAGCAAAACTGCGTGGAGTTCGTCAACGGCGCTTTCCATCCGAGCGTCCCTGATTTTGAGCGATACAACTTCCTGCGCGGCCTGAAGCTGATGTACGAAAACTTGTCCCTCGATTGCTGGGACGCACTTTGGCAGGGCCTTTCCAAGGCGAACGGCGAGGGTGCCGATGCCAATCTGCGAACGGTGCAAAGCATTGAAGTATTGCCTGATCTGAAGAAGCTGATGCCGTCCGACCAGTACGATGCTTTGATTGATCGACTGTTCACCGAGGATGGTTTGGTGGCGCTTACGGAGTCCGAGCGCAATCTGGGCGCCTGCGCGCGCAATCTCGAGCAAACCGGGCGTCTGGATGAATATCAGACGCTGCAACATGCAGTGAGTGAAAGCATCACGCCGTCCAGCGAGCGATGGGTCGCGTTGGAGAGCTATGCAGATGCGCTTGTATCGGGCGTATCGACGGCAGCGCAGCCGACCGAAGTGACACCCCAGGTCATGGTCAATTTGCGACAGGCACAATGCGCCATCTATCGAGCCAAGGAGCTGTTGCCTTTATCGGGCAACCAGTTGCCCAGCATCTGGGAAAACGGCGGTTCGGCGATCGCGAAAATCAAGGGGCTGCGAGGGCTGGATCTGCAGGAGGGTGATTTCACCGCGCGGATGACAATCGCCGAACATGCGCGCAAAGCGATCGGAATCAAAGGCGGAAACTGTTCGGAAAACTCGAAGGTTACTTTCGCGCTTCTGGCCAGCCAACCAAGAACCTCCCGGGTTCACCTCGTCAAAGCCAGGGCTTTGGATCATCAATACGTGGTGATCGGCGATGATCTGACCAATCTCAAGCAGTTGGTCGTTGCCGATTCCTGGCCGGAGTTCCCTGCCGCACATACGGCGGACAACGGCTATTTCGAGTTCGAACTGCCGCCCCTGGCAACCCTTGAGCCAGGCCCCGCAAGCGCGGACTTTATGTTTGTCAACGATGTGCCGGCGGGCCGGGCGGAGCTGCCGCAGGCTTCGCAGGACAACACCTTCAGGCAGATAAAAATGAACAAACTGTACAAGTCCGGGGCCTATGCCCAATTCACGTCCTTGAAGGCGTTGGGAACACAGTACAGTTTGCCTGGGGAAGTCGGGGTGTCGTTCGAGCGATTGCCCGTTTCGGTGATCGAAAAACGGATGTCCGCCTGGGAAGGCTACTGCCAGGCATTCAAAAGCCTGCTGGACGAAGAGTCCGCTATTGCATCACGGGCACAATGATCGTTTATGGCTGGAGGAAGGTGTAACAAGGCTTGACTACACTCCTCGGGGAGGCCGCATCTCTCGGTGCGGCAACAAGGAGAAAACTCCATGAAGATGTTGCGTGTCCCTTTGTTGATGATCGGGTTGCTGCTCTGTTCCCAAAGCTTCGCCGCCACTGACCAGCAGAACAAGATGACCACCTGCAACGCCGATGCCACCGCGAAAAGCCTCAAGGGCGATGAGCGCAAGACATTCATGAGTACCTGCCTGAAGGCGGCCCCGGCAGCGAACGACGCCGGTAAAGCCTTGACCCCGCAGCAAGAGAAAATGAAAACCTGCAACGCCGATGCCGCTACCAAAGCCTTGAAGGGCGATGCACGCAAGGCGTTCATGAGTGATTGCCTGAAGAAAAAATAAAGATCAAAAGATCGCAGCCTGCGGCAGCTCCTACATGCGGTTGCGGTCCCTGTAGGCGCTGCCGCAGGCTGCGATTTTTTGGGCGCGACACCGTTTGTGGGCATCTGCTCGCTTCGCCACCGGATCGCTGGCAGACTGCCCATCCTTTTACGCCGTTCGTTTTGAGGCTGTATGTCAACGTTTTCTCAGCGTCATGTTTTGCTGGTCATCAGCTGGGTCATCATTTTTGGTGGACTGCTGCTGGTGATTCCGCTGCGGTTGCTGCCCAGCCTGCTGGCCGGGCTGCTGGTGTTCGAGCTGGTCAACATGCTCACCCCACAATTGCAGCGGCTGATCGAAGGTCGGCGGGCGCGCTGGCTGGCGGTGGCGTTGCTGGGGACTTTAGTCGTCAGTGTGTTGACGTTGATCTTCGCCGGCGCCATCAGCTTTCTGCTGCACGAAGCGGAAAACCCCGGAGCGTCCCTCGACAAATTCATGCACGTGGTCGATCGCGCGCGCGGGCAACTGCCGCCGTTCATCGACGCCTACCTGCCGGCCAGCGCCGCCGAGTTCCGCGTGGCGATTGGCGAGTGGATGAGCAAACACCTCAGCGACCTGCAACTGGTCGGCAAGGACGCGGCGCACATGTTCGTGACGCTGCTGATCGGCATGGTGCTGGGCGCGATCATTGCCTTGCAGCGCGTGCCGGACCTGACCAAGCGCAAGCCGCTGGCCGCCGCACTGTTTGATCGCCTGCACCTGCTGGTCCAGGCGTTTCGCAATATCGTGTTCGCGCAGATCAAGATTTCCCTGCTCAACACCTTCTTCACCGGGATTTTCCTGGCGGTGCTTCTGCCGATGTTCGGCATCAAGCTGCCACTGACCAAAACCCTGATCGTACTGACCTTCCTGCTCGGCCTGCTGCCGGTGATCGGCAACCTGATGTCGAACACCTTGATCACCATCGTCGGCCTGTCGCTGTCGATCTGGGTGGCCGTGGCGGCGCTGGGTTACCTGATTTTTATCCACAAGCTCGAATACTTCCTCAACGCGCGCATCGTCGGCGGGCAGATCAGTGCCAAGTCGTGGGAGTTGCTGCTGGCGATGCTGGTGTTCGAGGCCGCGTTCGGCCTGCCTGGGGTAGTGGCGGGGCCGATTTATTACGCGTACCTGAAAAGCGAGTTGAAGCAGGTGGGGATGGTTTGATTTGCTTTTGATCTAATTGTGGCGAGGGAGCAAGCTCCCTCGCCACAGGGTATTAGATCAGCCCATCGAACCGTAGCGCTTGGCCGCCTCAATCGCCAAACCACTGCCGATACTGCCGAAGATGTTCCCTTCCACATGCCGCGCATTCGGCAGCATCGCCGAAACACTATTGCGCAGTGCCGGAATCCCGCTCGAACCACCGGTGAAGAACACCGTATCCACCTGATCGACCCGCACATCGGCGTCTGCCAGCAACTGGGTGACGCTGTTGCGCACGCGCTCCAGCAAATTGTCGATGGCCGATTCGAACAGTGCCCGGCTCAGCTCCACGCTCAAGCCCGGTTCGATGCGGTCCAGCGGCACGTGGCGGCTGTCGGCGTGGGTCAGCTGGATCTTGGTTTCTTCCACTTCCATGGCCAACCAATGCCCGGCACGCTGTTCGATCAACTTGAACAGGCGATCGATGCCGCCAGTGTCTTCAATGTCGTAACGCATGCTGCCCAGGGCCAGGGTCGACTTCTGCGAGTACACCGAGTTGATGGTGTGCCAGGTCGCCAGGTTCATGTGGTGGCTGGTGGGCATGTAGGCGCCGCTCTTCATGCGGCTGCCGTAGCCGAACAGCGGCATCAGGCCTTGCAGGCTCAGTTGCTTGTCGAAGTCGGTCCCGCCGATGTGCACGCCGCCGGTGGCGAGGATGTCGTCGTGGCGGTTGTCATGGTCGCGGCGCTCCGGTGACAGGCGCACCAGCGAGAAGTCCGACGTACCACCGCCGATGTCGACAATCAGCACCAGCTCTTCTTTCTCGATGGTCGACTCATAGTCGAAGGCTGCGGCAATCGGTTCGTACTGGAACGACACGTCTTTGAAACCGATGGCGCGGGCCACGTCCACCAGAGTGTTTTCCGCTTCCTGGTCGGCCATTTCGTCGTCATCGACGAAGAACACCGGACGACCCAGCACCACTTCTTCGAATTCCCGACCGGCGGCGGCTTCGGCACGCTTCTTCAGCTGACCAATGAACAGACCGAGCAGGTCCTTGAACGGCATCGCCGTGCCGAGGACGCTGGTGTCGTGCTTGATCAGCTTGGAGCCCAGCAGGCTCTTGAGCGAGCGCATCAGGCGACCTTCGTAGCCTTCCAGGTACTCGTGCAGCGCCAGCCGGCCGTACACCGGGCGGCGTTCTTCCATGTTGAAGAACACCACCGAAGGCAGGGTGATCTTGTCGTCCTCCAGCGCGATCAGCGTTTCCATGCCGGGGCGCAGCCAGCCGACGGTGGAGTTGGACGTGCCGAAGTCGATGCCGCAGGCACGGGCTGGAGATGCGTTTTTCATGTCTTTCGAGTTCCGGTTAAAAAACGGCCGCGCAGTGTATGCCAGTGCGCCGCAGAATCGAAGGCCGACTATCTGCTAATTCTGCCGATCAACGTCTTGAAAGACGCCGCATCACCCCCAAACTACCCTGCATCAACCGGACAGCCGTGGGGCAAGCGCAAGAAGCCCCGCCTGCTGCCGATAAACTTCTGATGCGCTGCCCGGTCACAACCCTGAGATCGGACAAACCCCGTGCTGCAAAAAAGAGCATGCTGTGGCGGTGGCGCGACTTTGATAACGGATGGTGATTCCCGCGATGGACTTCAAAGACTATTACAAGATTCTCGGTGTGGAGCCGACAGCAGACGATAAGGCGATTAAAGCCGCCTATCGCAAGCTGGCGCGCAAATACCACCCCGACGTCAGCAAGGAAAAGGACGCCGAGGCCAAGTTCAAGGATGCCTCTGAAGCCTATGAAGCGCTGAAAAGCGCCGACAAGCGCGCCGAGTACGACGACTTGCGCCGCTATGGCCAGCATGGCCAACCGTTCCAGGGGCCACCGGGCTGGCAGAGCCGTGGCGGTTTCGGTGGTGGCGGTCAGGACACTGGCGACTTTTCGGACTTCTTCAGTTCGATCTTCGGTAACCGTGGCCCTGGTTTTGGGGGTGCAGAGTCGCGTCGCAGCAGCGGGCGTCGAGGGCAAGACGTGGAAATGGAACTTGGCGTGTTTCTGGAAGAAACCCTGTCGAACGAATCGAAGAAGGTCACCTTCCAGGTGCCGCAGTACAACCCTGCCGGCCAGCACGTCAGCAACACCCCGAAAAGCCTGAACGTGAAAATCCCCGCCGGCGTGACCGACGGCGAGCGCATCCGCCTCAAAGGCCAGGGCGCACCGGGTGTCGGTGGCGGCGCCAATGGCGACCTGTACCTGACCATCCGCTTTGCGCCGCACCCGAAATTCGATGTCGAAGGCGAAAACCTGATCATCACGTTGCCATTGGCACCGTGGGAGCTGGCGCTGGGTACCGAAGTGGCTGTGCCGACCCTGACCGGCAAGATCAACCTCAAAGTCCCGGCCGGCAGCCAGAATGGCCAGCGCATGCGCGCCAAGGGCCACGGCCTGCTGAACAAGGCCGGTGAGCGAGGTTACCTGTTCGTGCAGCTCAAGGCAGTCATGCCGAAAACCTCAAGCGAAGAGGTGAAAGCGTTGTGGCAGGAACTGGCGAAAAAAGCTGCCTTCGACCCAAGAGAAAACTTCTGATCCCAGACACGGAGTAGCCCAACATGAGCAACCCCCTGATCGTTCAACTGGACATGGCAGAATTCTGTGAGGCGACCGACCTGTCGGACGTCTACGTGATCGAAATCGTCGAACACGGCATCCTCGAACCTCAGGGGAGTGCGCCCAAGGACTGGCGCTTCACCGATTACGAACTGGCCCTGGCCAAACGTGCCGCCAAGCTGCGCCACGATCTGGAGCTGGAATGGGAAGGCGTCGCCCTGGCGCTGGACCTGCTCGAAGAAGTGCAGCAACTGAGGGCAGAGAATCGGATGCTCAAGCAACGCCTCGCACGCTTGGTAGTCGAGTAATCCCCTACAGGAGGTTTGTAGGAGCTGTGTAGGAGCTGTGTAGGAGCTGTGTAGGAGCTGTCGAGTAAAACGAGGCTGCGATCTTTTGATCTGGCCTTTGATCTCTGGCACCCAACAGCCCCATGACGATCAAGATCAAGATCAAGATCAAGATCAAGATCAAGATCAAGATCAAGATCAAGATCAAAAGATCGCAGCCTTCGGCAGCTCCTACGGGGCGCTGCGTGGCAATACCACGGTAAACAATGTGCCATCCGCTTCGCTGGAACTGACTTCAATCGTCCCCTGATGCGCATCGACCACTTCCTTGACGATAAACAGGCCCAGGCCAAGGCTGGTCGAGGGCTGTCCCAATTCTTCATCGGCACTGCGCACCAACGGGTCGAAAATGGTGGCGATGGCGTCCGCTGGGATCGGTATGCCGAAGTTGTGCACCGTGAGTTGAACCGCATCCTGCTCACCTCTGAGGGTCACCGTCACGTCGCGCTTGTTCGAGCCATGCTGCAAGGCGTTGCCGATCAGATTTTGCAGCAGTTGAGCGATTCGCCCCGGATCCCAATTGCCGCTGACGTCGCCCAGTATTTTCAGCGCCGGATCACACTCCGGGTTACCGGCGCAAGCATCGGCGATGGCTGCATGCGCGGCCTCTGCCAGGTCCATGGGCGCCAGCTCGATCGGCAGGCTTTTACCCAGGCGGCTGCGCACCAGTTCCAGCAAATCGTTGACCATCACCGCCATATGTCGCGTCCCGCGCTTGATGTGGGTCGCGCATTTCAGGGCGTCCCCTTCCAGCCTGGTTTTGCGCAGGAGCATTTCGGTGGACATGCTCACCGCTTGCAGGGGCACGCGCAGGTCGTGGCCGAGGATTGCCAGAAAGATGTCCCGCGAGCGATTCACCTGTTCGGCATAGGCTGCAGTGGATTCGGCCAACGCTTCGTCGATGGCTTCATTGAAGCGGATCATGTCCTGGAAATAGGCCATGTCGGGGGATTCGAGGCTGTCCACCCACAGGCGAATGACGCAGGCGCGCAAATGGCGGAATTCGCTGGTCATTTGCACCAGATCGAAACCCACGGTATGGCGCAATTCGCCGTGGCTGGCACCGGCCTGGTCCAGGCTCGGGGTTTTTTCCGGGCCTTCGCCCTTGGCCTTAGCGGCCTGCTCACCGGGAGTTTGTGGCTTGGACATATCCCGAGCGGCCGCCAGCAGAATCGCGCGCGCATGATCGCGCAGGGCGCTGCGGTCCATGGCTTCGGCGGCCGGCGTGATGGTTTTGGCGAATTGCTCCCACTCATCGACGATGCGATCAACCTGTTGCACGATGAATTCCGAAAGACGCATGGCGGCTACCTGGGCATGAATCGAAGGACAGCGATTCGAATAGTAGCCCCTTTGGCGAGAAATACACGATCGCCGGCGCGTGGGCATTAGCGAGCACCGGCGTGGTGGCATTCAGGTCATTCAACAGGTGATTATTCAAACCCTTTTTCAGGGGTGTCATGCGATCCCGGCAAACAGCAAAAAACAGCGATGCGGATGATTGAGGGAGTTCAGGCGAGCAAACAGATCGAGTGCCGTCGGCATTCCATGCGGGCGACATTCAGTTATTCGATGTACCGACGCTGGCTGGCCAGCATGACTCCATCATCCAGTTGCCTTGGTGCCATGGCCATGCGGAACACACTCTGATTTTCAGCGTGTTTTGCCCAACGCTCCAGGCCACTGGCGAACTCGGGTGACTGCGCAGCGCTGCCATACACATCAGCCTCCGTGAGGCTTCGATAACGCAAGGCTTCCAAGCGCTGGCGGGTTGTATGCAGACGGCTCTTCTCTCGGCTCATGGCTCTCATGGCGGCCTCTTGATTGGCGGGTAGACCACGCGGCAATTCCTCATACCTCACCGCGCGGTAATAGACGGTAAGACGCTGATCAAGCGCTTGTATGGCGTCATCGACAACGCGGTACTCGCGCTCGCTGATCACGGTTGAGCCGGTTTCCAGCGTTTGCTGCCAACGGCGCAATGTTGACCAGGCGTAAGGGATGTAGCTGGCGAGCATCATGTGATCGGTGTATTGGACCAGTTGCGTCAGCAAACCATCGCGGGCCGGCATATCGCTTTTTGTTTTTTTCTCCAGCATGGCGGTGCACGCGGCGTTTTCGATGGACTCGCAATCCGGGTCCCACAATACCGACGACCATTCATCGTCATTGAAGCGCACCAGCATGAAATGCTGCTGTTGCCCGTGATGGTGATAGGGATCACCCTTGAGCCGCATCAGGCCGGCACCGAACAGCAGCAGGCCATAGGGGCCGGATAAGAACGTTGTTGCGAAACCCGGTACCCAGACCTTCCAGTTGGCGTCCATCCAGGGCGCCGGCACGCCGGGCACCGGGTCGTTCCGGTTGACCATGCGGTGATGGACGAGGTCGGCAGCACCTTCGACGAAGGTTGAGTCGCCGGCGCGTGGGGCGCCGTAGGTGTAGAGGAGGATGTTGTAGGTGACACTCGCACGCCGACGAAGTGCTTCTGCCAGCAACAAAGCGATGGCACCGCCGAGGCTGTGGCCGCAGATGATGATTTTTTGACCCGCGTGAAATTTATCCAGATAACGCAAGACGAACGCTTTCATTGCCTGAAACGCGCTGTAAAACCCTTGATGAACTCTGCCGACACCCTCTTCGAACGTCACTTGAAGCGCGTCCACATCTCGTAACGCATCTTTCAGGCTGGCCGTACCACGCACCGAAATCAGAATGACTTCGTCGTGATGACAAATGAACGCCTGGGTATCGCCGCCGTCTTCCTGGTCATCGAAAAAATGCTGGTTGGCCGGGTGCTCCTGGTCTTTGCCTTTATCCGGGTGGTTCTGCTCATACAGCGTCGGGTCGAACGGCAGGATTTCCAGGCGTTTTGAATACGGCACGTCTTCGTACAACGGAAAGAACCGATGACGCTGCTGGCTATCGACTTGCCAGTTTTCTCGATAATTGGCCAGCGCCTCGCCAAACAGATTGCCAATGCTCGGCGCCTTGGGAAAGCGCACGTTATCCCGCGGCGTTTCACGCGGGTCCTGAGCGAAGTCGGTGTAACTCAACGTCGCCATCAGGGCCAATTGATAGAGGTTCAGCGCACAGAATTGGTCATCGGTGGACAGCATGGGCCGCAACGCGCGCATGGGTCGCACTTCCAGCACATGAAGTCGGTTGGGGAGCAGGGCGACGCCAAATGAAATCTCGGGGCCGAAACTCACTTCGGAGATGGCCCGCAGCAGGGCGTTATGCGGCTCGTAGAAGCGTTTGACCACTGGCGGCAAATGCGCGCCCTGACTGACCAGGTCCCGTACCTCGACCTGGATGAAGGAACCGGCGTCTTTCATGGCGGGGTTGTGTTCGCGGCGAAATCCGTCGGCGTGGAAGAAGCGGGTTTGTTCGGCGCGGTGCTGGAGATCGGTGATTGGGAGAGGGTAGTACTCTCGTTTGATCAAGCGTTCATATGGTTCTTCGAGTCCTTCGTACTGCTTGTCCATCGTGAGCGCGACAGGCCCACGGTAGTGGTTCTCCACTTTGGCAAATCCCTCATCATCCAACCACCCGGTGTATTCCTGACCGACGCTGTCCGTTACGGTGTACTGCAAACCACCATAGGGCTTGCCATCCCCTTGCTCGTCCACTAATCGGAAACTCGTCCAATGCCCTCGCAATGGGCAGGCCAGCATCCTATCGCTAAAGAAAGGGTAGTCACACGCCTTAAGTTCCATGTCTGATTTTCCTTATTCAGTACAGTTGGGGTAGACGGTGCATTCGCGACCGTCAGGCATTTTGAAAGACTTGAAATCAGTGGTGTTGCCGCGACAAAAAGCGTCTTGATCCTCAAGGCTTTCGCCCAGGCAACGTTTCCAACCCTGTGGAAAACGGATCCAGGTGTCTCGTCCAAAAGGCCGTTCCTCGGCCGCCATCCTGAACACCATCCTCACCGTCTGGCCTGGCAACTGATCGCGCTGCAACACCCCACCGGCCATGCGTTTCACCATGTGGCCATCTGAGTCGACAGCTCGACAGTGCAGGATTTTTACGATCGCTCGTTTGGGTCCCACCGTGCGAAACAACCATTGGCACTGTCCCTGAAACGCCTGAACACCAGAGACGGGAAACGCCGGAAAATCGGTATCAAGAACGTCGCGAAAGGACAGGCTGGCAAAGTCACCGCCGATGTCAGACCAACGCGTTCCCCACTTCGCGTCGAGGTTCAGCTTCAAACTGCTCAACACCAACGGACAACCACCGGCACGCGTCGTCAGCGGCACCTCAAACTCGGCCGTGCGCGCAACGTTCTGGTATTCACTGGTGAAGAACTTGCGATTGGGTGCCACCTCTCCGCGTTTGCGCGGCGGGGCCTGACAGGTTTCGCCGGTGGCCGGCACATAAAAAGCGTCGGCTTTTACCCGGAAATCCGCCGGCACATCGGCCTGCAAGGTAAAGCTCTGTGCCGGTGCAAAAACACAGCCGCCAGAGACAAGCGCCAGTGTGATTAGCGCCAGTAAGCGAAAAGATTGCCCTTTCGCGAGACGCGATCCTGAGTCTTTTTTGAGAGCGGAATTAGCCCGCTCCTGAGCTGCCGTCACTTGATGCTCCTGCCAATTACCCCCGTCAAAAACGAAGTATTCACAGGGGTATAGCAGTCATCCAGAACTGTCTGAGGGGCCCGGAACCGATTCGGATCACGCCTACGACAGACTCTGAAATATCTGACGTTTGCAGTCCGGTTAAAACTTCGAACACCACAAAACCCTGTAGGAGCTGCCGAAGGCTGCGATCTTTTGATCTTCAAATGCAAAATCAAAAGATCGCAGCCTGCGGCAGCTCCTACAGGGATGGTATGCAACGGCGAGAGGGTGGTCGGCTGTCCGGACGTAATCGCGGATTTGTGGTTTTAAACATTGCCCGACAGTGATTGTTTAAGCGCTGTCAGGGTTACTTGATGAAAGCTACAAAACCTTGTGCCGTTGCCTACAGGTACGCCAGAATCCGCCGGCTTGTGCGCCTTTGTGCCTGGGCTTTATCGTTTCCCGGTCGCTGAAAAAAACAGTGATCGGGTTTGGTAGACCTGATGCATCGACGCATAGCGTCACCTTGTACGGCCCTTTTTCAGGGTTCCGTTTTATGGTGGCCATGCGCAGGGTCCCTTCGGGGCGCCGGTTCCGATGCCCGGTCTACCAACCTTCGTATGGTCACCACCCTCCGTTTGGTAGCGAGAGAGTGATGGCTCCTTTTAAGTCGCATCGGAGTTTCACTATGTTCAAAGTCACACCCAATCCGCCAGACACCGATCCCGCATCTCCCTACGAATCCACCGACTCCAACAAGCTCAACGAGGCCGCCGAACGCGCCCTCGACCATCACTTTCCGCCAGCCGACAAGAAACCACCGAAACGCAACGGCCAACTCTTCAGCGTCTGCCCAGACGTCAACACTGAATCATTGCTGGCCAACGCCTCGGAAGACCTGCTGTCCATCAGCGCCATCGCCGCCGACCTCGCCGATCATGTGCAAGGCTCAAGCCGCTCCGTTGCCCTGGCATTGAGCCGCATGGCCGACGGCGTGCATTTGTTGGTGGATAAAGCGCTGGATCATCTGGATGAACCGGAAATGGCGGCGATAGTTGCCAGGCAACAAAGCCGAATGAGCTAATCGCAAAACAGAAGATCAAAAGATCGCAGCCTTCGGCAGCTCCTACAGGGTGTACGCGATCCCATGTAGGAGCTGCCGCAGGCTGCGATCTTTTGATCTGAAAAATGCCACCCACACTCAGAACAGAAAATACCGCTGCGCCATCGGCAACACGTCCGCCGGCTCACACCACAGCAATACACCGTCGGCCTTGACCTGATAAGTCTGCGGATCGACGTCGATGCTCGGCAGATAGTCGTTGTGGATCAGGTCGGTTTTCTGCACCTCACGGCAGCCTTTGACCACGGCGATTTTCTTCTTCAGCCCAAGCGCTTCAGGCAGGCCAGCCTCCAGCGCCGCCTGGCTGATGAAGGTCAGGCTGGTGGCGTGCAGCGAGCCGCCATAGCTGGCGAACATCGGCCGGTAGTGCACCGGTTGCGGCGTCGGGATCGAGGCGTTGGCGTCGCCCATCAGACTGGCGGCAATGGCCCCGCCTTTCAAAATCAACGTCGGTTTGACCCCGAAAAACGCCGGGCGCCAGAGCACCAGGTCGGCCCATTTGCCCACTTCCACCGAACCCACTTCATGGCTGATGCCATGGGTGATCGCCGGGTTGATGGTGTACTTGGCGATGTAGCGTTTGGCGCGGAAGTTGTCGTTGCCTTCGCCGTCCAGCGGCAGCGGGCCGCGCTGCTTTTTCATCTTGTCGGCGGTTTGCCAGGTGCGGGTGATGACTTCGCCAACACGGCCCATGGCCTGGCTGTCGGAGCTGATCATCGAGAACGCGCCGAGGTCATGTAGGATGTCTTCGGCGGCAATCGTTTCGCGGCGGATGCGGCTTTCGGCGAAGGCCACGTCTTCGGCAATGCTCGGGTCCAGGTGGTGGCAGACCATGAGCATGTCGAGGTGTTCGTCGATGGTGTTGCGGGTGAACGGTCGGGTCGGGTTGGTGGAGCTCGGCAGCACGTTGGCAAAACCGCAGGCCTTGATGATGTCCGGCGCATGACCGCCGCCCGCACCCTCGGTGTGATAGGTGTGAATGGTGCGGCCCTTGAAGGCGGCGAGGGTGGTTTCGACGAAGCCGGATTCGTTGAGGGTGTCGGTGTGGATCGCCACCTGCACGTCGAACTGATCGGCGACGCTCAGGCAGTTGTCGATGCTCGACGGGGTGGTGCCCCAGTCTTCGTGCAGCTTGAGGCCGATGGCGCCGGCCTTGACCTGTTCGATCAACGGCTCCGGCAAGCTCGCATTGCCCTTGCCGGTGAGGCCGATGTTCATCGGGAAGGCGTCGGCAGCCTGGAGCATGCGCGCCAGATGCCACGGCCCGGAGGTGCAGGTGGTGGCGTTGGTGCCGGTGGCGGGGCCGGTGCCGCCGCCGATCATGGTGGTGACGCCGCTCATCAGCGCTTCTTCGATCTGCTGCGGGCAGATGAAGTGAATGTGGGTGTCGATGCCGCCGGCGGTGAGGATCATGCCTTCACCGGCGATGACTTCGGTGCTGGCGCCGATGGCGATGCTCACGTTGGGTTGCACGTCTGGATTGCCGGCCTTGCCGATGCCGGCGATGCGCCCGTCCTTGAGGCCGACGTCGGCTTTGACGATGCCCCAGTGATCAATGATCAGGGCGTTGGTGATGACGGTATCGACCACTTCGGCGGCCAGCAATTGGCTTTGGCCCTGACCGTCGCGGATGACTTTGCCGCCACCGAACTTCACTTCTTCGCCGTAGGTGGTGAAGTCTTTTTCCACTTCGATCCACAGCTCGGTGTCGGCCAGGCGGACTTTGTCACCGACGGTGGGGCCGAACATATCGGCGTAGGCCTGACGGGAAATTTTCATGTGCTTGCCTTGGGAATTAATTGAATGTGGGATCGCATTCGCGGGCAAGCCTCGCTCCTACAGGTTTTGTGTCGATCGCGAAAATTGCGTACGACACAAAGCCCGTAGGAGCGAGGCTTGCCCGCGAAGGGGCCGTCACCGGCGCTGAATCACTTACAGGTCACCCATGATCCGCCCGGCAAATCCGAACACCCGGCGATGCCCGGCCAGGTCCACCAACTCGACCTCGCGGCTTTGCCCCGGCTCGAAGCGCACGGCGGTGCCGGCGGGGATGTTCAGGCGCATGCCGCGACTGGCGGCGCGGTCGAAGGTGAGGGCGTCGTTGGTTTCAAAAAAGTGGTAGTGCGAGCCGACCTGGATTGGCCGGTCGCCGCTGTTGGCCACTTTCAGGCTGAGGATGCGGCGGCCAACGTTGAATTCGATGTCGCCGGGCTGGATCTGGTATTCACCGGGAATCATCAATGGGCTCCTTGGAGAACTTTGTAGTAGAGGGCGGTGGGCTTGTAGCGACCGCTCGGGTCGCAAGCGTAATCGGGAATTTCACCGGCACGGGTGTACCCCAGCGCCTTGTAGAAATCTTCAGCCGGTGAGCCTGCTTCGGTGTCGAGGAACAGCATGCCGCGCTTGTGCTGCAGGGCGGCCTGTTCCAGTGCGGTCATCAACTGTTGACCCAAACCGCGACGCCGCGCCTGTTCACGCACCAGCAGTTTCTGCACCTCGGCGCGGTTCAGGCCGTTGGCTTTCTGGCACAGCGTCAGTTGCACGCTGGCCTGTACTTGTTCGTCCTTGACCACCACCCACAGCAGCACGTTGCCTTTGTTCAGGTTCTCTTGAACCTCGTCGAAATAGGCACGGGCCTGCGTTGCATCGAGGTTGGCCATGAAGCCGACACTGGCGCCATAACCCACGGCATCGAGCAACAGATCAATCAAACCCTGACGATAGTGCGCAAAGCTTTCAACATTGACGCGTCGCAGTTGGGCGGGGTTCATCCGGTATCACTCCTGGTTGGCGCTCGGCGGTTGGGCGCCAGGATTGAGGGTCAATTGCATAAAGGTCAGGTCGAGCCAGCGACCGAACTTGGTGCCCACCTGAGGCATCTGCCCGGTGGTCACGAAACCGATGCGCTCGTGCAGGCGAATCGAGGCGGCGTTACCGCTTTCGATGGCGGCCACCATCACGTGTTTGCCGCAGCCCCTGGCACGCTCGATCAGCACGTCCATCAAGCGCGGACCGAGGCCATTGCCGCGCTGGTCGCTGCGCACGTAAACCGAGTGCTCGACGGTGTGGCGGAAGCCGTCGAATGGCCGCCAGTCACCAAATGAAGCGTAGCCCAGCACGTGGTTGTCAGCGTTGACGATCACCAGGATCGGGTAAGCCTGGGATTGCCTCGCACTGAACCACGCTTGCCGGTTGCCCAGGTCCACAGCCTGTTCGTTCCAGATCGCCGTGGTGTTGAGCACGGCGTCGTTGTAGATGTCGCGGATCGCCGGCAGGTCGGCATGCACCGCATCGCGTATTTGATAAGTCATGGCGTGGCCTCAGGCGATCGGTTGATGGACGGTGACCAGTTTGGTGCCGTCGGGAAACGTCGCTTCGACCTGGATCTCCGGGATCATTTCCGGGATGCCTTCCATCACGTGTTCGCGGGTCAACAGGGTGGTGCCGAAGTGCATCAACTCGGCGACGGTCTGGCCATCGCGGGCGCCTTCGAGCAATGCCGCCGAGATGTAGGCCATGGCTTCCGGGTAATTGAGTTTCACGCCGCGCGCCAAACGCCGTTCGGCCACGAGGCCGGCGGTGAAGATCAGCAGCTTGTCTTTTTCGCGTGGGGTCAGGTCCATCGTAGAAATCCAGTTTCGGCAGTTAGATAATTATGTAGGAGCTGCCGAAGGCTGCGATCTTTTGATCTTGATTTCGACTCTGATTTTTGGCGGTCGTGAAAAAAATCAAAAGATCGCAGCCTCGTTGCACTCGACAGCTCCTACAAGGGAATGTGTGTTCAGGTGTTCCATATTCTGGGCGGGACGGCTTCTCGGCCGAGCAGGGCCGGGCGTAGCAACTTCCACAAATCGATTAGCCAGCCACGCGCCAACAGGGCCTCACTTGCCAGGCAGCGCGCAACCAGCAACCCCGGCAATTGCGTCAAATCCCCGCGCACGTCATTGGGCAGCGAGCGGCAACGCTCCAGCAAATCGCTATCGATTTCGCCGGTCACCAGCAGGGTGGCAAACACCGGTTGCCCATCCAGGCCAATCGGTGAATCGAGCAAACCGTCAGCCCCGACAATGCGCTGGCGTTCATGCCAGAGCAACTGGCCGTCGCGACGGATATCCAGTTGCGACTGGTAATGCCCAAGATCAAAACGCTCGCCACTGGCCGGTCGACCAAGCGCCACGACGTCCCAATAGAACAGCCGCGCATCGCCTTCAAGGTCGATGGCAGTGCTGAGCTCCGCCTGGGCCGCGCTGAAGACGATCGTCTCCTGCGGCAACCATTCCAGTGTCCCACCGGCTGCCACCTTCAACTTCAGCTGCTGATAGGCGGGGCCGGCCGCGCGATACCACTTGGCCGCGCCGGGGCTGGTGATCTGCGCCCACGCATCGCGGCCGACACTGGCCGAGATGTCCAGACGGTCGCCACCGGCAATCCCGCCCGGTGGGTGGACGATGATGTGCTGGCAGACTTCAGGCCCTTCGGCATACAGATGCTTTTGCACCCGCAGCGGGCCGAGGTGGCGGCGCTGAACCGGGCGCGTGCTGTCACCGAAACGGGCATAGCCCAACTCGAGCTCGGCGTGCCAGCTGGGTGTGAACAAAAGGGAGGCAGGTAAATTCATATGTTTTAGTTATCGTTAGGACGCTACAGATTAGATCGTTACCAGACCGCGCACACCTTCGGCTTCCATATTTTCTCCGCGACCCTGCTGCACGATCTCGCCCCGGGACATCACCAGGTATTGATCCGCCAGTTCAGCGGCAAAATCATAGAACTGCTCCACCAGCAAAATCGCCATGTCACCACGCGCCGCGAGCTTCTTGATCACCGCGCCGATTTCCTTGATCACTGACGGCTGGATGCCTTCGGTGGGTTCGTCGAGGATCAGCAGGCGGGGACGACTGGCCAGCGCTCTGCCGATGGCGAGCTGCTGTTGTTGCCCGCCGGACAGGTCGCCGCCGCGTCGTTGCTTCATTTGCAGCAGCACCGGAAACAGCTCGTAGATGAACGCCGGGACTTCCTTGGCTTCGCTACCGGGAAAACGCGAGAGTCCCATGAGCAGGTTTTCCTCCACGGTCAGGCGGCCGAAAATTTCCCGGCCCTGTGGCACATAGGCGATGCCGGCGTGCACCCGTTGGTGCGGCTTGAACGTGGTGATCGGCTTGCCTTCCCAATTCACCGCGCCTTCTTTGGCCGGCAGCAGGCCCATCAGGCACTTGAGCAGGGTGGTCTTGCCCACGCCGTTACGCCCGAGCAGGCAGGTGACTTCACCGACCTTCACGTCAAACGTCAGGCCGCGCAGGATGTGGCTACCGCCGTAGTATTGGTGCAGCTTGTCGACTTGCAGCATCTTCAAATTCCTTCTGTTCTACCCGAACGGCTTTATGCAGGAGCTGTCGAGTGCAACGAGGCTGCGATCTTTTGATCTTGATCTTTGCCGGCATCGCTGAAGATCAAAAGATCGCAGCCTCGTTGCACTCGACAGCTCCTACAGGGGCAACGGTCATCGGCCGAGGTAAACCTCGATCACCCGCTCGTTGTCCTGCACTTGTTCCAGCGACCCTTCAGCCAGCACGCTGCCCTGGTGCAACACGGTGACGTGGTCGGCGATGGAGCCGACGAAGCCCATGTCGTGTTCCACCACCATCAGTGAGTGTTTGCCGGCCAGGCTTTTGAACAGCTCGGCGGTGAATTCGGTTTCGGCGTCGGTCATGCCTGCCACCGGTTCGTCGAGCAACAGCAGTTGCGGGTCTTGCATCAGTAACATGCCGATTTCCAGAAACTGCTTCTGACCGTGAGACAGCAAACCGGCGGGGCGATTGACCGAAGTGGTCAGGCGAATGGTGTCGAGCACTTCGGCGATGCGATCTTTTTGTTCGCCATTGAGCCGCGCCCGCAGGCTGGCCCAGACCGACTTGTCGGTTTTCTGCGCCAGTTCGAGGTTCTCGAACACGCTCAAGGCTTCGAACACCGTCGGCTTCTGAAACTTGCGGCCGATGCCGGCCTGGGCGATCTGCACTTCGCTCATCTGCGTCAGGTCCAGGGTTTCGCCGAACCAGGCTTTGCCGTGGCTGGGGCGGGTCTTGCCGGTGATCACGTCCATCAGCGTGGTTTTGCCCGCACCGTTGGGGCCGATGATGCAGCGCAACTCGCCGACGCCGATGTACAGGTTCAGGTCGTTCAGCGCCTTGAAACCATCGAAGCTGACGCTGATGTCTTCCAGGGTCAGGATGGTGCCGTGGCGGGTGTTCAGGCCCGGGCCGGCGCGTTGGCCAAGGCCGATCGAATCGCGGCTGGTGCCGGCGTCCTTGTTCGGGTCCACCGGGAAAAAGGCCGGTTCGAGCATGAACTCGGCGGTCGCAGTGACTCTCATTGTTCACCTCTCTTTTTCAGCAGACCGATCACGCCTTTAGGCAGGTACAGGGTCACGACGATGAACAATGCACCGAGGAAAAACAGCCAATACTCGGGGAACGCCACGGTGAACCAGCTCTTCATGCCATTGACCACGCCGGCGCCGAGCAACGGGCCGATCAGCGTGCCGCGACCACCGAGGGCAACCCAAACCGCGGCTTCAATCGAGTTGGTCGGCGACATTTCACTCGGGTTGATGATGCCCACTTGCGGCACATACAACGCGCCCGCCAGACCGCACAACACCGCGCTCAGCACCCAGACAAACAGCTTGAAACCACGCGGGTCGTAGCCGCAGAACATCAGGCGGTTTTCCGCATCACGCAGCGCCGTCAGCACGCGGCCGAACTTGCTCTGCGCCAGACGCCAACCGATGAACAGACTCGCCACCAGCAACACCACCGTGGCGAAAAACAACACAGCGCGAGTGCCTGGCTCGGTGATACCGAAACCGAGAATAGTGCGGAAATTGGTGAAGCCGTTGTTGCCGCCGAACCCGGTTTCATTGCGGAAAAACAGCAGCATCCCGGCGAAGGTCAGGGCCTGGGTCATGATCGAGAAATACACGCCCTTGATCCGCGAACGGAAGGCGAAGAAACCGAACACCAGCGCCAGCAACCCAGGTGCCAGAACGACCAGGCACAGAGTCCAGATAAAGCTGCTGGTGCCGGTCCAGAACCAGGGCAGTTCGGTCCACGACAGGAAGGTCATGAACGCCGGCAAACCATCGCCCGAGGCCTGGCGCATCAGGTACATGCCCATCGCATAACCGCCGAGGGCGAAGAACAGGCCGTGGCCGAGGGACAGTAAACCGGCGTAACCCCAGACCAGATCCAGCGCCAGGGCGACGATGGCGTAGCAGAGGATTTTGCCCACCAACGTCAGGGTATAGGCCGAGACGTGAAACGCGTTGTCCGGCGACAACAGTGACAGCAGCGGCAACGCCAGCAGTAAAGCGAGGATCACTGCACCAACGGCCATCGTGAGCTTGGGGCCAGCCTTTTGGGTGGCGGTAACGAGCAGGGGCTGGTTCATTAGTCGATCACCCGTCCTTTCAGTGCGAAGAGGCCTTGCGGACGTTTCTGGATGAACAGAATGATCAGCGCGAGGATGAGGATCTTGCCGAGCACAGCACCGATTTGCGGCTCGAGAATCTTATTCGCAATGCCGAGGCCGAACGCGGCGAGCACGCTACCGGCCAGCTGACCTACGCCGCCAAGCACCACCACCAGGAAGGAATCGATGATGTAGCTCTGGCCAAGGTCCGGGCCGACGTTGCCGATCTGACTCAGGGCCACGCCACCGAGGCCGGCGATGCCCGAGCCGAGGCCGAAGGCGAGCATGTCGACGCGCCCGGTGGGTACGCCGCAGCAAGCGGCCATGTTGCGGTTCTGCGTGACGGCGCGCACGTTCAGGCCCAGTCGCGTTTTGTTCAGCAGCAGCCAGGTCAGCACCACCACAAACAACGCGAAGGCGATGATGACGATGCGGTTGTAAGGCAGCACCAGATTGGGCAGCACTTGAATCCCGCCCGACAGCCACGCCGGGTTGGCCACTTCGACGTTCTGCGCACCGAACACCAGGCGCACCAACTGGATCAGCATCAGGCTGATGCCCCAGGTAGCGAGCAGGGTTTCCAGTGGGCGGCCATAGAGGTGACGAATCACCGTGCGCTCCAGCGCCATACCGATGGCGGCGGTAACGAAAAATGCCACCGGCAACGCGATCAGCGGATAGAACTCGATGGCCTGTGGCGCGTAGCGCTGGAACATCAACTGCACCACGTAAGTCGAGTAGGCACCGAGCATCAACATTTCGCCGTGGGCCATGTTGATCACGCCGAGCAGACCGAAGGTGATCGCCAGACCCAACGCCGCCAGCAGCAGAATCGACCCCAGCGACATGCCGCTGAAAGCCTCGCCGAGGATCTCGCCAACCAGCAGTTTGCGTTTCACTTGCGCCAGGCTGGTTTCAGCGGCGGTGCGTACGCTGGCGTCGGCTTCGACGCCCGGTTCGAGCAACCCTTCGAGGCGGGTGCGGGCCAGCGGATCACCGGTTTCGCCCAGCAACCGCACAGCGGCGAGGCGCACGGCCGGGTCGGTATCGACCAGTTGCAGATTGGCCAGCGCCAGACTCAAAGCGGCGTGGACAGTCTGGTCTTGTTCGCCAGCCAGTTGCTGGTCGAGGAATTTCAGCTGCGCCGGTTTGGCGCTTTTCTGCAATAGCTGCGCGGCGGCGAGGCGGATTTTGGCGTCGGCGGCGAGCAATTGGTGGCTGGCCAGTGCGGTGTCGATCAGGCCCCGCAGGCGATTGTTCAGGCGCAAGGTTTTCGGCTGGCCGTCGACGGTCAACTCGCCTTGTTGCAGGGCGTTGATCAACTCGATGCGGGCCGGATCGGGCTGCGCGGCCCAGGTTTCCAGCAGTTTTGCTTGTTGCACGGGGTTGGCCGCGACGAAGTCTTCGGCGTCGCCGGCGTGGGTGGCCATCGGCATCAACACAAATGCAATGGCAAGAAACAGTCGGTAAAGGGACATAGCAGCGTCCTGAAAGGCGACGATGGACCCTGTAGGAGCGAGGCTTGCCCGCGAAGAGGACCGTGAGGCCACCAAAAGCTTCGCGGGCAAGCCTCGCTCCTACAGGGTTTGGGTGAATGCAGTCAGGTGGCTTAGTTGCTCTTCATCGCGTAGTCAGGCTTCTTGTCGTTACCCTGAATGAACGGGCTCCACGGTTGGGCGCGGATCGGCCCTTCGGTTTGCCATACAACGTTGAACTGACCGTCGGCCTGGATCTCGCCGATCATCACTGGCTTGTGCAGGTGATGGTTGGTCTTGTCCATGGTCAGGGTGTAGCCGGACGGTGCGGCAAAGGTCTGGCCGGCGAGGGCTTCGCGGACTTTGTCGACGTCGGTGGACTTGGCTTTTTCAGCGGCCTGCGCCCACATGTGGATGCCGACGTAAGTGGCTTCCATCGGGTCGTTGGTCACGGCTTTATCCGCGCCCGGCAGGTTGTGTTTCTTGGCGTAGGCTTTCCAGTCGGCGACGAATTTCTTGTTCGCCGGGTTATCCACCGACTCGAAGTAGTTCCACGCCGCGAGGTTGCCAACCAGCGGTTTGGTGTCGATACCGCGCAGTTCTTCTTCACCCACCGAGAACGCCACAACCGGAACGTCGGTGGCCTTCAGGCCCTGGTTGGCCAGCTCTTTATAGAACGGCACGTTGGAGTCGCCGTTGACGGTGGAGATGACCGCCGTCTTGCCTCCGGCCGAGAACTTCTTGATGTTGGCCACGATGGTTTGATAGTCGCTATGGCCGAACGGGGTGTAGACCTCTTCGATGTCTTTGTCGGCCACGCCTTTGGAGTGCAGGAACGAACGCAGGATTTTGTTGGTGGTGCGCGGGTAGACGTAGTCGGTGCCGAGCAGGAAGTAACGCTTGGCGCTGCCGCCTTCTTCGCTCATCAGGTATTCAACAGCGGGGATCGCTTGCTGGTTCGGCGCGGCGCCGGTGTAGAACACATTCGGCGACATCTCTTCGCCTTCGTATTGCACCGGGTAGAACAGCAGGCCGTTGAGTTCTTCGAACACCGGAAGCACCGATTTACGCGACACCGAAGTCCAGCAGCCGAACACCACGGCGACCTTGTCCTGGGTCAGCAATTGACGGCCCTTTTCCGCAAACAACGGCCAGTTGGATGCCGGGTCGACCACCACCGGTTCCAGCATCTTGCCGTTGACACCGCCCTTGGCGTTGATCTCGTCGATGGTCATCAGCGCCATGTCTTTGAGCGATGTTTCGGAGATCGCCATGGTGCCGGACAACGAATGCAGAATGCCGACCTTAATGGTCTCGGCGGCCTGGACGGTCCAGGTCATGCCCATCGCGGCAATACTTGCCGAGAGTGTGAAAGCTTTGATCAAGCTACGACGCTTCATTGTGCGATCTCCATGAACTTATGAATTTTCTTGGTGGGCAGATGCGGACTACTGAAGGGTCTTTAGCAAGGGCTGTGCCCGGTCGGGAAAAGGCAGGGAAATGTCGTATTAGAGCGGTTGATACGTTTCGGTGACGCACCAGGTTAGGGCTGCGGGAGGGGCGTGGTGCGGGGTCGTGCGCGGCATTGGTGCTCAATGCCGACGATAACTATGTACCGCAGGTCGTGCGCGCAAAGTCCTGATCATCGGGTTTTCTCAATCGAGTGAACGAATCATGGACATGACGCCAACCGAAACACCTTCATCAGTGACACCAAAAAATGCGTTTCCTGCCCTGGGGCCAACCTTCATCAGTGCAGATGACGCGGCGTACTGGGTTCATCGGCAGATCGGTACGCAACGTGACGTGTCCTATGGCGGTGTGATTCTTCAGCGCAGCGATGGCATGTTTGTGCCTACCTTGCCGATTCAGGGCCGTAGGACGAATTTTGATTTTGATGAGTTTCTCTGGATGGGAAGGCCTTCCCGGAAACGATTTGAACCTGACGGTTTTACCGGCGCTGGCTACTACCTTTCCAATGCGGCGGATCATGCCTTGCTCCAGGAGCAATACCCGAATTGGTCGGCTGAGCAGATCAAGCTGTATCTCGGTTTCTACTCCGAAGCACACATGGCGCTGCACATGCAGGAAAAGGGGTCTTACGCACAGAGACACTATTTGTCGGGGCCGGATGGTTCGTTGATCAAATACGAGTCGATACAACCGGGCAGGGAAAGGAAACTCATTGAAGTCGGGATCACACGAGGGAGCACGTTCGGCGTCACTTTTACGATGATCCAGACCTTGGCGCAGATCGGTACCCTGAGTGTGTTGGTTGCCAATGACCAGTGGGGCGGTGTCAGGGGTGTCGTGCCGGCGAACTGGATGCTTGGGATGCCGGTGCATAAACCCGAAGTGCTTCGGGCCCCGCCGTTTTTCGGTCCGGTGTCTGATCAGGCAAGCGACGCGATTCTGGCGGCGGGCAGGGGTGTCGCTCTGCAAAAGGGTGACCGATTCCTCGGGTTCGTTCTCAAGTCGGCTTCAAGCGACGACTGGGTTGCCACCTACCGGGTCAGTGCGCGTCACCCGCAAACCGCATTGCGTGAAACCTTCCCCACTGATGGAAAGGGCAAGCTGATCGAGGTCCTCGATTACAGGCTCGAAGGTTTGTATTTCGTCTGTGCGGCCGACGGTACGGGCACTGTCGAGCCCTGGCTGTATGAGCGTTTTTTCACGCCGGCCGACCTGGCCACCGGCATCGAATTCTCTACCGGGGATGTGTATCGGCAGGAATACGCCGACTTTCTAAAGGTTTATGCCTTACTCAACGAAGGTGCGGTGTTGCAATACCAGCCTCAGCATCATGTCAGTGAAGAGCCTTTGAGGAACGGTAGCGATGTCGAAGCGCACTTGAGGGCCGGTACGCTCACACCCACAGATTATGTCCGGCGTGTGGCCGGCGTCGGAGGGCTGTCGGTGCTGAAGAGCAGTGGGTTGTGGGATGTCACCGGTCGTGCCGATGCCAATTGGCAGCCGTATGCGAGGTCGCGGCACCTGAGCGCCACATTTGTGCTGGCCGACGATGCAGCGCGGTTTGCCCATGAGCAAATTGGCAGCCGGCGCGATCAGGCCTACGCCGGGTTGATCCTGCAAAACCGCGATAAGCGCTATGTCGCGACCTGGCCCGCTCCGGTGCCGAACTCCAGGTTCGCCTTGGGCTGGTTTTGCCCATATGAGGCAAACGGAACACCGATCATTCTGGCCGAAGGTTATTCACTGTACGGGGTCTACGCATCGCGCTGGACTTCTGATGCCCGAACGGTGGGGCGTGATGAAGCCGAACAACTTACCGCCGCGCAAATGTTCACCGATGAAGACATTCGGTGGATTCTGAGCCAGCAGGCACATCTTTCAGTGGCGTATCTCTCAGGCTCGGCGGACAGCTTGCTGGCTTATCGGCCTGATGCAGGAAAAGCCACGGCTCGCCGGCAATTGCAGGAGCGGGTGGCATTACAGGGTAATAGCCCCAGCGTCATTGCACAGGAACTGGCCAGCAATACCCGGCAACCCGATGATGTGGTCACAGAGTTCGCTGGTACAGGGGAGTTGCGCGTACTGATCGGTAACGACACGTGGGGTGTGCGTGACAGTCTCTTCAGTAATGAATTGCCGGTAAAAAAACCGGCCATCGACACTTTTCAGCCAAGGCTCGGCGCGCTGTTTGCCACGCCCGAGCTAGCCGTTCTGGATGCACATGCCAGGGCATGTTCCGACTACCGGGCCGTCGCGGCGGGTCTCGGATTTATCCTCAAACACAACGAGCGCAACGAGTATGTAGCGACCGAGACGGTACTCGCCAGATCCCTGGATGCATTGAATCAGGCCAGTGATTTCGGTGTGCCGGTGCTGATCGATGAGTACCGGATTCACAGCGTGTATTACTCCGGGCACTGGCTGCCAAGCGCACTGTCGGCAAGCGATCGTTGGTTCGCCCGTCACTTTGTTCCGATAGGTGATTTGTTCGTTGCCCTGTTCGATGACAAGGACACCCAGCGCCTGACCCATCATCAGGCGTTGAGTCTCTACATCGCCACGCTCGACGGAGCCTTGCTGCACTATCGCTATTCACCGTCATCGAGGCTGTTCGTGACCGGCTCGGAGTCGGTCGGCCCCAGGACTTTGCTGTCACTGATGGCGGGCGAGGTGCCGCCGTTTCCGGGCGTCATGGGAAAAGTGCTTGCGGCTGGGAGCCTTGAAGTGCGGGTGAAAAGCGAGTGTTGGGATAAAGCAGGTCCGGTTTCTGCTTCATGGAAACCTTATGCGTTGGTGCAGCGCCGTCGCCTGAGCCCGGCCTATTTATGGCAGGACGACGCGGTGCGTTTCGCCATGGCGCAACTGGGCACGCGGCGCGAGCGGATCGATGGTGGCTTGGTGCTGCGTCGGGCCGATGGTTTGTTTGTCGCTACGTTGCCGGTGCCAGTCGAAGCTGAAAACTTTCCGCCGAACTGGATTCGCCTCGACCAGCTGGCGGACAAAGGTGAGTTCCTGGCAGGCAGCACGGTGGTCGCCCGCTATCATTCGCGCCGCAAGGTCGAGCCGGTTTTTGCCTTGTCGAGCCGGGAGCGGGACACCTACCTCAATATGTTTTCCAGTGATTTTATGTCCGCCATCCTGCATGAGGGCAGTGCTGAGGCGAGCTTGTCACCCGGTACGGAATACCTGCTCGGCCTGGAAGACAGTCTGATCAGATACACCCGAAGCGGTAGCGTCGAGGAAAAACGGCTTGGCGTTGCGTTGACGCCTGCCAGTCAGCTGCAGCCGAGGCAAACGCCAGTCGAGTTGCAGATGCGTGCTGCAAAACTGACCCCCAGCGAGTTCGTCAACCGGATGGCGAAGGCCGGTGAGCTTTATGTTGTCCAGGAAAACCGGGTGTGGGGGATGGCGCGACGGTTATCGCATTGGGCGGGGTACTCCAGCCCCATCGCGCCGGCGTTGCGCCGTTTTGCGGTGGGTGAGCCGGCGTTAAGCCCGGTGTTCACGCAGCCCGACGACGCGGTGCGGTATATCCACAGACACACGCAACCGCGCGCGGAGTTGATGTTTGGCTTCATCCTGAAATCGTCGACCTCCGAGCGGTACATGACGACGCTTGCGGTTCCCGGCCCGCAGGGCAATTTCAGCGCTGCAAGGTTGTTTCCCCAGGAATTATTGCCGCAGGGCTACAGCATTCATGGACTTTATTTGTGCACGCCAGAAGTATCTGCTGCGCGCTCGGATGATCTTCATCACAGCTTTATCACTCCCCAGCATTTCGCTCGCGGGATGGATGCAGTGAGGGTGTCTTCGGCCCAGGGGAGCATGTATCTAAAACTGTATCTGTCTTGTGCAGACGGGGCGTTGTTGAGGTATGAGGCGAAGAGTACCGCCGAGCAATGGGCGAGTTTCAGCGCGACCCATATTTATGAGAAGGAACTGGAGGCGGGCCAGGAACCCTTGCTGGAGTACCTGCGCAAAGTGGTTCGCAATGGTGAACTGCGCGTGGTGGTGCGCAGCAGTTTCTGGTCACCGTTTCGAGTGGATGCTAAGGGTGTGAAAACCGGCATCGGCCTGGTCAGGTGGCCGCAGGACAACCGGTTTGCACTGGGCCCGGTATTTGCGCATGCCGACGATGCTGCACGTTGGGCGCAGCACCACGTCGGGGAATACAACGGCAAACAGTTCCTGGGGGGGATTTTGCTTCACGTCGAGTCCGGTTCTTTCGTCGCGATTGAACCCCTTGAAGACGGGACGGGTGGCGAGTCCGGTGCGGCGGCCCGATTGTTTTACGCCGGAGCGGGCGGTCCGATTGCCGAGATCAAGGTGCCGGGTGTGGCGCCGTTGCCATTGCCGCAGTTCCCGGAAGGCTTCAGGCTGGCCGGTGTTCATCAGTTCTATAAAGTAGTCAATGTGATCGCCCCGATCGTCAGTGATACCGACCGCCAACTTGTCAATCACCTGGCCCTGGGCGATTTGCGTTTCAGCACGCAGGTGCTGAAAAAGAACGCGGTGCCGGGGTCCAGCTGCTATCTGAGTGGTCGTGGGGGTGCCTTGTTGAAATTCACGCCGAGCCACACATCCAGCGAAACCGCAGTCCTGGATGAGGGTGTGAGTGCAGGCGTCAGTACTTTTTTTACCAAACTGTTGGGCACCAGCAAATTTCAGGTGCTTGAAGTTGATGCCTTCTGGCCCCATCGCGGCCCGATCAGCGCCGAATTGAACACTCCCCATACCTGATGCCGACCCCTGTAGGAGCTGTCGAGTGAAACAAGGCTGCGATCTTTTGATTTTGATTTTTGAAGATCAAAAGATCGCAGCCTCGTTTCACTCGGCAGCTCCTACAGTGGGGACATCAGCGGCGGCGCATGAGGCCGATGAAGAACAGGCCGCCGATTGCCGCGGTGGCGACGCCGATGGGCAGGTCCTCCGGGGCGATCAGGGTACGGGCGGCGACGTCCACCCACAGCAGAAAAACACTGCCGAGCAACACGCACACGGGCAGCAACCGGCGGTGTTCAGCCCCGACCAGGTGCCGCGCGATGTGCGGCACCATCAACCCGACAAAACCAATCGACCCACTGATCGACACCAGCACGCCGGTCATCAGCGAGGCAACTACAAACACTCGCAGACGAACCGCGCGAGCATTGAGGCCGAGCGTCACGGCAGTCTGCTCGCCGGCCATCAACGCATTCAACGGCCGAACCATTCCCAGCAACAATACCAACCCGAGTAACACGCTGGCTGCCGGCACTGCAAGCAACTCCCAACGCGCCAAACCGAGGCCGCCGAGCATCCAGAACATCACTGCCGAACTGGCGCGGTGATCGCCCAGAAACAGCAACAGATTGGCGATCGCCATCATTACAAATGACACCGCCACACCGCACAGCAGCAGGCGGTCACTGTCCAGCCGACCGTTGCGGTTGGCGATCATCAACACCAGCAGCATGCTCAGCAGCGCGCCGATGAACGCTGCGATGGGCAAGGTCAGCAGGCCGACGATTTCACCGACATGCAACACCACGATTACCGCGCCTAACGTCGCCCCGGAAGTCACACCCAGCAGATGCGGGTCGGCCAGCGGATTGCGTGTCACCGCTTGCAGCACTGCACCGATCAACGCCAGCCCGGCACCCACCAACGCGCCGAGCAGCATGCGCGGCACACGGATCAACCAGACAATATGTTCCTGACCGGCGCTCCAGTCCGCCACGCCAATACCGAACAGCTGGTGCAACAGAATCCGCCAGACCACGTCCACCGGCACCCGCGCCGGCCCAACCCCCAGCGAAACCACACACGACACCAGCAACAACGCGCCAAGGGCGATCAGCAACAAGGCGTAGCGACGATTGATCATTCGCCGTGGAAACCCTTGGCCAGGGTTTCGACCGCCAGCACATTGTCGATTCCCGGCGTGGCCTGTACGTAAGGGATGACGATGAAGCGTTGGTTCTTGATCGCGTCCACCGATTGCAGGGCTTTGTTGTTCAGCAAAAATTGTTCCTTCTGTTCAGCGGAGACTTCGCCATAGTCGACAATCACGATCACCTGCGGGTTACGCTCGACCACGTTCTCCCAGTTGACCCGGGTCCAGCTCGCCTCGACGTCATCAAGCACATTGCGCCCGCCGGCGGCGTCGATCAGGGCTTGCGGCATGCCCAGTCGGCCCGACGTCATGGCCCGGTCTTCACCGCTGTCGTAGAGAAATACCCGTGGCTTGTCGGCGGGCAGATTCTTGCGAATCCCGGCGACTTGCGCCTGCATATCGGCGATCAGTGCATTGGCGCGATCCTGCACGTCAAAGATTTTGCCGAGGTTGCGCAGGTCGTTATAGGTGTCTTCCAGAGTGGCCGCTGGACGCTTCATCACGAAGGCGCAGGACTCGGTCAACTCATAGACATTGATGCCCAGCGGTTGCAGGGTTTGCGGCGTGAGGTCACCGCCCACGCGCATGCCGTAATCCCAACCGGCGAAGAAGAAATCGACGTTGGCATTGAGCAGGGTTTCCACTGACGGGTACTTGGCCGCGAGCTCCGGCAAACCATCGAGGATGGTCTGCATTTGCGGCGTCACCGACTTCCAGCCGGACACACCGCTGTACCCGGCCATGCTTGGCTTGAGGCCGAGGGCGAGCATCATCTGGGTCATGTTGATGTCGTGGCTGACCGCGTGTTTCGGTGCCTGACTGAAGGTCACTTCGCGGTTGCAACTCTGGATGGTCAGCGGGTATTTCGTGGCGTCGGCCAAGGCGTGGGCACTGCCCAGCAACAGCGCGACGCACAGCAGGGAACGCAGGTTCATGGTTGAGTAATCCAGGTGATTCGTGGGTAGCCGTGCAAAGGGTGTTCATCGATCAGTGCTTCGACGCCGAATACGTTGCGCAGCAGCGCGGCGTTCAGGACTTCTTTTGGCGTGCCGCTGGCGATGATGCGCCCGTGGTTGATCACGTACAGCCGATCACAAAAAGCGGCGGCCAGATTGAGGTCGTGAATGCTTGCCAGCGTGCTGACCTTCAGGCGCCTGACCAGCCTCAAAAGCTCCAGCTGATAGCGTGGGTCGAGGTGGTTGGTCGGCTCGTCGAGGATCAGCAGTTGCGGTTGTTGGGCCAGGGCGCGGGCGAGGATCACCCGCTGTTTTTCACCGCCAGAGAGGGTGGAGAATGCGTGGTCTTCGAAACCTTCGAGGCCGACCGATTCCAGGGCTTGGGTCACGAGGTTGCGGTCTTCGAGGGTGTCGCCGTCGAACAGACCTTTGTGCGGCGTACGGCCCATGGCGACCACCTCGTCCACGGTCAGGCCGAAGGCGTCTGGGAATTCCTGCAACACCACGGCTATGCGCTGCGCGCACCAGCGTGAGGAGTGCTTCCAGACGTTGTGATGATCGAGCCGGACCTCACCGTTCTCCGGTTTGCTGAAGCGCCAGGCGCAACGCAACAGGCTGGTCTTGCCGCTGCCATTGGGGCCAATCAGCCCGACAAACTCGCCGGCGGCCACGTGCAGCGAGGCATCACGCAGCTGGAACTGGTGATGACAATGACCGTGGCCCAGGGGCGTCCAGGCGAGGTTTGTGAGGTTCAGCGAGGTCATGCGTTAACTCTGAGATTTTTGCTGATGCTGATGACGCCATCGCGAGCAAGCTCGGCTCCTACAGGTTTTGTGTCCGTCGCAAGACCTGTAGGAGCCGAGCTTGCTCGCGATGAGGGCCTGTAGGTGAAAATAAACTTGGGGGAAACCAAACGCGCGAAGTTTACAGCGCCTTTAACTTCGCGCATCTCGCCTGTCTCAAGATGAAGATGAGGCCGATTCAGTTTGCCGGTTAAAACGCGACAGCAGCACACGATCCAGCACCCACACCACCACCAGCGAAGCGCCCACCAGCGGAAACGCCACGGCCAATGCAAACATGATCACCATCGCGGTTTTCCATTTCGGCAAATCGTGACGCAGCGGTGGCACACCGAATTTGCCTTGCGGACGGCGCTTCCACCAGATCACCACGCCGCTGACGGCGCTGAGCAGGATCATCATGCAGATCAACAGGACGATGATCTGGTTGAGCGTGCCGAACATCTTGCCTTCGTGCAGCATCACGCCGATTTCGGTGGCGCGGGCCACGGCGCCGTAGTGTTCGTAACGCACGTCGGCGAGGACGTCGCCGCTGTACTGATCAACATGCAGGGTGGCGTCGTTGCGCGGGTCATCGGCGAACACGGCGATGGTGAAAACGCCGGTGGCGGTGGTCGGGAATGTGATGCTGTAACCCGGTTCGACCTTGCGTTGCACGGCGATGTTTTGCACGTCTTGCAGGCTGATGGTCGGCGCGGCCGGGCCGGCCTGCGCACCACCGTGGGCCATGTGTTCGGCATGCGCACCGGACATTGGCATCGGGGTATTTTCCATCGCCCATGGCACGGTCTGGCGAGTGGCGCTGTTGAGGCTGCGCGCCTCGACGTCGGACTTCGGCACGTTGTCCCACATGGCTGCCGGAAAAACGTTCCACACGGCCGCATATTGCTGGCCCCAGAACCCGGTCCAGGTCATGCCGCTGAGCAGCATCACCAGCAGCAGGGAAGCACCCCAGAAACCGGTCACGGCGTGCAAATCGCGCCACAGCACCCGACCACGACTGCTCAGGCGTGGCCACAAAATCCCCGCCGCCTGACCGCGCGGCCACCACAGGAACACCCCGGAAACCACTAGCACCACGCCCCAGCCAGCGGCCATTTCCACCAGCCGGTCACCGACGGTGCCGATCATCAACTCGCCGTGAATCGCCCGCGCAACCGCTTGCAGGTTCTTCTTGGCGTCTTGCTCGCCGAGGATGTCGCCGTGGTACGGATCGACGAATACGTTCAGCTCGCTGCCGCCATTGAGCACGACAAACTGAGCGCTGCGCTCGGCGTTGACCGGTGGCAGGTACTGCTTGATCGTTCCCTGCGGATACGCGTCTTTCACGCGCTTGAGCAAGTCATCGGCCGGGACGGTGTGATGGCCGGCGGGGACGTTGAGCAGGCTGCTGTACATCAGTGAATCGAGTTGTGGCTTGAACAGGTAAATGGTGCCGGTCAGGGCCAGCATCACCATGAATGGCGCAACGAATAACCCGGCATAGAAATGCCAGCGCCAGGCGAGGTTGTAGAAATTTACTTTGGGCTGTTTCATCACATGTGCTCCGCTTGGCTTGGATCTTTTAGTTGTTTGTTTGCGGTTGCTGCGCAACCGATCGCGGGCAAGCCTCGCTCCTACAGGGACAGTGGTGATTCTGTAGGAGCGAGGCTTGCCCGCGAAGCTCTTAAAAGCTCATATCCACCTTGGTCCAGAGCGTTCGCCCCGGTTCCTTGATGGCTTGCGGGTCGTTGGCCGGGTAGCCGAAACCGGCGTTGCCCGCCAGGTTCAAGTGCTCGGCGTAGGCTTTGTTAAACAGGTTGTCGACGCCGCTGCTGACCCTCCAGTTCTGGTTGATCCGGTAGGCGCCGTTGAGCGAGAACACAGCGAAGCCCGGGGTTTTGTCGAAGTCCTTGCCGACCACGTTGCCTTTGTTTTGATCGATGCGGTTTTGCGCGGCGACCACTCTCCACAGTGCACCGGCGCTCCAGTTGTCTTCGCTGTAGGTCAGGCCGAAACGTGCGTCCAGCGGCGGCATTTGCGGCAGTGCATTGCCGTCGCTGCTGTTCTTGCCCCAGGCGTAGGCCAGGGTTGCATCGGCTTTCCAATGGCGGGTGAGGTTGTACGCCGCGCCCATTTCACCGCCCATGATTCGCGCGTCGATGTTCTGTGCTTGCGAGGTCATGCCCATCATGGCGGGCGTGTAATTGAAGAGGATGTAATCACGCACCTGGCCGATGTAAGCCGAGGCCCAGGCTTCGAGGTCTTCGGTTCTGTATTGCAGGCCGAAGTCGAGCTGGGTGGTTTTTTCCGGCTTGATCGAGTCGAAGGCATTCACCGATCCGACGGGGCCGGAGTTGGGCGAAAACAGCTCCCAGTAATCCGGAAAACGCTGGGTATGACCGAGGCCTGCATACAACGTAGCGGGGCTGTCGGCCAGGTCGTGTTCGTAACGGATGAAGCCGCTTGGCAAGGTGTCGGCGCGGGTGTCGTCAGCAGTTGGATTCGGGCGAGTCATCATTCCCGAACCGGTTGTCTGCCGATAATCCTTGGCGGAGGCGCGGTCCAGGCGTGCACCCGTAATCAGGCGGTCACGCTCGGCGGCGTACCAGGTCAGTTCGCCGAACAGCCCATAGTTATGGAAGTCGGCATCCTTGGTGTAGGGCAGGTTTTTGTAAGTGTCGACACCCATGGCGTTGCGCTGACGGTGCTCGTTGGTCTGCGCGTCGATGCCGCTGATCAACTGCACATCGGCCCAGCGCCAGGTGGCTTTGATCCGTGCGCCGAGGGTGCGGCGGTCAACATTGGACGCCATCGGCCCAGCCATCATTCCAGTGCCGGATGGCGTGCGCAGGGTGTAGTTGTCCATCACGTGGTCGGCGTAGTTGTAGTAGACCTGCGCCTCAAGCTTTTCCAGTACGTCACTGAGGTTGGACTTCTCAAAGCGCAGGCCGAGGCTCTCGCGCTGGAATTGCGAGCCGTCCATGCCGCGCCCGGCATAACGGGCATCGCCGTCACCCTTGCCGGCGGTCAGCTCCAGCAGGGTATCTGCGTCCGGGGTCCAGCCGAGCGCGACGTCGCCGTTCCATTTGTCATAGCGCGACGGCACGGTGTCGTTGTTGCCGTCTTTATAGTCGTCGGAGTGCGCTGTGTTGCCGATGACGCGTACGTAGCCCAGTGGTCCGCCAGCAGCGGCGTCCACCAGTTTGTCGAAGCGGCCGTTGGAACCGGCCAGCACGCTGGCGTTTACGCGGGTGCCGAGTGCGCCGAAGCTTTCCGGGTCGCGGTCGAAAAGGAGGGTGCCGGCCGAGGCACCTGGTCCCCAGAGCACCGTTTGCGGGCCTTTGATGACGGTGAGTGTGTCGTAGGTTTGCGGAGAAATGTACGAGGTTGGCGCATCCATCCGGCCCGGGCAGGCACCGAGCATCATGCCGCCATTGGTGAGGATGTTCAGCCGCGAGCCAAACATGCCACGCAGCACCGGGTCGCCATTAGTGCCGCCATTGCGCACCTGGGCGAAGCCAGGGATGGTTTTCAGATAATCCGAACCGTCGCTGGCCGGTACCGGCTGGCGAGGGTCCTTGGGGTTGGTGACGATAGTCAGAGGCGAGCTCGGCGCGATGGCGGTGATCACCGTCGGGCTCAGTTCTTCACTGGGGTCGACGTGTTCTTCGGCCAGCACCGAGGGTGCGAGCAGCGCACCGCAAAGAATGGCGGTGGCGTGCCTGAAACGAATACTGGATTCGTTCGGGGTAAAAGAGGCTTGGGCAAGGCTCAAGCGTGGGTCAGCAGAAAACCTGGACATGACAATTTCCATCGAACAGTCGTAAACGACACGGCCGGCAGCCTGCGTAATCCCTATGGGAGTGGGCTTGCTCGCGATGAGGAAGGGTCAACCAACATCAATGTCGAATGACTTGCCGCTATCGCGAGCAAGCTCGCTCCCACAGGTGGCTTTGGCTGTTTTCGTAACCGTGTGAAATCAGAAGTGGGTGTTTACGCGACGACGGGCGGGGCGCGGGTGCGGGCGCCGGGGAAGAAGGTTTGCCGGGCATGACCCAGGCGTGGGGACGGGGTGGTGAACGTGTTGGCGAGCGGTGTATCGAATGCGGCAAATGACACGCCACCGGTGAGCGCCGGGCAATTGAACAGCAGGCTGCAATAGCCGCATCTTTCCCAGATGGCGTGATGTGCGGCTTTTGGCGGACAGTGCTCGGCGCTGGCTTGTGCGTCGTCGGCGTGCTCCATCGCCGACATATCCATGCTCATGTCCATCGACATGCTCATGGACATATTCGCAGACATGGCCGCGCGCGAATTCATCGGCATCGACTGAGATATCAGCGGACCGATAAAGATCATCAGCATGGCGAACAGGCTGATCCAGCTGCCACGTGTCAGGTTCATGGGCTGACGACGTGACACGGATGACCTGGCGCTAAGCGGGCGCATGGGCGTGTTCAGCTCAGGCGATTACTGGGTATGCACGTGCGCTTGCGTATCGTCGGGCGCCTGCTTCTGCACGGCGACTTCGACTTTTACGTCACCGGCCTTCTCGAAGTGCAGGGTCATCGGGAAGCGCTTGCCGTCAACCAGCAGGCTGCGGTCTTTCAGGTTCAGCAGCATCACGTGGTAGGCCATCGGCGCAAAAGTAATTTCGCCACCCGCAGGGATTTCCACACTCGGTACGTGCTGCATTTTCATCACGTCGTTCTGCATGAGGTGCTCATGCAGCTGAGCTTCGCCGGCAATGGGGGTTTCGACGCTGAGCAGCCGGTCGGCGGTTTTGCCTTCGTTGTGAATCACGAAGTACGCCGCGACGGTGGGTGCATTCGGTGGCAACTCTTGTGACCACGGGTGAGCGATTTCCAGCTCCCCGGCCTTGTATTCGTGAGCATTGGCAAAGCAGGCAGGCAGCAGCAACGCGGCCAGAACGAGGAATTTGTTCAACATGGCAGTTCTCCAGAGCGATTCAAAACGCAGGTCAATTGCGAGAAGTCATCACACCAGAGGGGAGGCGCGGGGGTTGAGGCTTGGCCATTGCTGGCGCGGTGTCGGCGTGTTGAGAGAGTCGGCGGGCAGGCTTCGATTGGCTTCGAACTGCGCGAAATACAGCTGCGGCACATGCCCGGGCAGCGCCACCAACGGTGCGGAGCCGGAGCAGCACCAGCAATGCTGCATGTTGGAATGATCGTCGCTTTGCGGGGCTTTCTGTTCGATGTCGCCCAGGGAAATCGCCACCATTTTGGTGCCGCTGGACGAGCAGAAACTACCCCACAACAACTGTTCGGCGGGCGACTTCGCCGTCTGCGCCATCGCTCCGGACATCGGCATGGCGAGCAGGTTGAACAGCACTGCGAAGCAGGCTATCCAGGCAATTGCGAGCCGTTGTCGGGACATGGGACAAAATCCATTGGGGTGGGCGGTCAGGCGCGGCTATTTAGCCTGATCAGGGCCGATAAGTAAAAACGCGGCGTGCGGTGTGGTGTCGCAGTAAGAGTCGATTGTTTCTCAAACTGTCAGTGCGCTCGTACCGCATGTACTTGCATATCTACTCCAAGCGTAGCGCGGATTACGGCGAATATCGCAGCCAGGTTGTCCATGCTTGGGTTGCCCTTGGCGGACAACATTCGATGGAGGCTTTTGCTGGGCTTCGCGGTTTCCTTTGCGAGTGCTTCGAAACCGACAGTGGCATTGACGAGGTCGCGCAAAATGATTCTGGCCATTTCAGGTTCGCCGTTAAGAAACAGAGTAGCAGCCTCATCCAATAATGCTTGGGCGAACTCGGGGTCACGCTGGGCACGCTCGGCAATGGTGTGTTTGTAGCTTCGGGTGAGCGCCATGACTTTATCTCCGGTTCTGTTCAGCTTTTTTTCGGGACCTGAATTCGGCTATCAGTACTTTTGCCTGTTTGATGTCGGCTTTTTGAGTGGACTTATGACCGCCACCGAAAAGGATGATCAGGCGTTTCCCTTCTTGAACAAGATAGATTCTGTAGCCCGGCCCCCAATTTATTCGGTATTCACCAAGACCTTCAAACCACTTGATATTGGATGTATTGCCAAGCTCCAGTCGCAGCAACGCAGTAGAAACCTTAAGTGCTGCCTGCGCATTCAAGGTGGAAAACCAGCGTCCAAAGGGGCTTGTTTGGTTGTCCTGCAAGTATTCTTCGAGTGTGATCACAAGCGGCCTTGAAGGTAACAAATAGGTTACTGTTCATGCAAGCCGCCGATTTTGCCTTACTGAACAAACGCCGCCAATGCATCAAGTGTTTCCTCACGCGACAGAAACTCCCGATCAACCCCCGGCAACACCGGCCGCGTCAAAACAATCACCGGCACCCCACGCTCCCGTGCCACTTCCAGCTTCGGTTCGGTCGCGGTACTGCCGCTGTTCTTGCTGATCAGCACATCGATCTGCCGACGTTCGAACAGTTCGCGTTCGTCGTCGATCAGGAACGGCCCGCGCGCGCCGATCACTTCACAGCGCTCGTTGCCCGGATACACGTCCAGTGCACGCAGGGTCCAGAATTGCTCTGGCGGGATTTCCTGCAAATGCTGCAACGGTTCTCGTCCAAGGGTGAACAGCGGTCGCCGGAAGGGTTGCAACGCCTGGATCAGTTCTGCCCAATCGCTGACTTCACGCCAGTCATCGCCTGTCTGTGCTTGCCATGCCGGGCGCCGCAGTGCCCAGCAGGGAATGCCGCTCAAGCGAGACGCCGTCGCGGCGTTTTGACTGATTTGTGCGGCGTAGGGGTGTGTAGCATCCAGCAGCAAGTCGACCCCTTTATCGTGGATGAACTGCGCTAGCCCTTCGGCACCGCCGTAACCGCCGACGCGAACCTGGCAGGTTAGATCCGTTGGCACGCGACCGACGCCCGCCAGGCTATAGATGTGCTGCGGCCCTAGGGTTCGGGCGATGGCCAGGGCTTCGGTCACGCCGCCGAGTAACAGAACACGTTTCATTGAAAAGCTCCGGCATGGCCGACAACTTCACCCTGACGGTCGATGGCAAACACCTCGACCTGAACCTGTGCCGGCACCACGCTACGGGCAAAATCCAGTGCGTGCTGACACACCGCATCGCCGAGGGCGACACCCGCTGTGCTGGCCATGGCCAGGGCTTGTTGACTGGTATTGGCTTCGCGAATCGCTTGCTGCAATGCGCCGTCGGCGCCCACCGCAGCGGCCCATTCGGCCAGTTGCGGCAGGTCGATGCTCGAATGCCGGCTGTGCAAGTCCATGTGACCGGCGGCCAGTTTGCTGATCTTGCCGAAGCCTCCACAAATGCTGAGTTTGTCCACCGGCACTTTGCGCAGGTGTTTGAGTACTGCGCCGACAAAGTCGCCCATCTCGATCAGGGCAATTTCCGGCAGGTTGTAGACCCGGCGCATGGTGTCTTCACTGGCGTTGCCGGTGCAGGCGGCGATGTGCAGGTAGCCGTTGGTTTTCGCGACGTCGATGCCTTGATGGATCGAAGCGATGTAGGCCGCGCAGGAAAACGGCCGGACGATGCCACTGGTGCCGAGGATCGACAGCCCGCCGAGAATTCCCAGGCGCGGGTTCATGGTTTTCAGCGCCAGTGCCTCGCCGTCCTCGACGCTGACAGTGACCTCGAAACCGCCGCCGTAACCGAGTTCGTCAGCCAGTCGAGTCAGGTGATCGCTGATCATTCTGCGCGGCACCGGGTTGATCGCCGGTTCGCCGACACCCAGCACCAGCCCCGGCCGGGTGACCGTGCCCACGCCGCGACCGGCGTTAAAGCGGATGCCCGGTTCGCCGCACAAGCGCACGTGCGAATAGAGCAGGGCGCCATGGGTTACGTCCGGATCATCGCCGGCGTCCTTGATGGTTCCGGCCTCGGCGCCGTCATCGGTCAGGCGGCAGAACTCCAGGCGCATCTGCACCTGTTTGCCCTTGGGCAGGACAATCTCCACCGCGTCCGCCTCCGTGCCCGCCAGCAGCAGGCGTGCCGCTGCAAGACTGGTGGCGGTGGCGCAGCTGCCCGTGGTCAGGCCGCTGCGCAGCGGCGCGGGTTGTTCGGCGGTTTCGTCACGCATCGTAAGGCTTCGTCACTTCCAGCAAGGTAATCGGCAATGCCTGACGCCAGGTATCGAAGTCGCCCAGCGGTTGCGCCTGGGCGATATGAATACGCGTCAGCTCGCCACCGTGCTGCTCACGCCAGCTCATCAGCGTCATTTCACTTTGCAGCGTAACTGCGTTGGCGACCAGCCGGCCGCCGGGTTTGAGGGCAGCCCAGCAGGTGTCCAGCACGCCTTCGCGGGTGACACCGCCGCCGATGAAAATCGCGTCCGGACGTTCCAGCCCCAACAAGGCTTGCGGCGCACTGCCGCGAATCAGTTGCAGGCCAGGCACACCGAGAGCATCGCGGTTGTACTCGATCATCTGCTGCCGCCCTTCGTCGGCTTCGATGGCCAGCGCCCGGCAACTTGGGTGGGCGCGCATCCACTCGATGCCAATCGAGCCGCTGCCAGCGCCGACGTCCCACAGAAGCTCGCCGGGAACCGGTGCCAGGCGTGCGAGGGTGATTGCGCGCACGTCGCGTTTAGTCAGTTGGCCGTCATGCCTGAAGGCTGAGTCCGGCAGGCCGGCCAGGCGCGACAGGCGAGGTGTATTCGGTTCGGCAATGCAGTCGATGGCGATCAGGTTCAAATCGGCGACTTCCGGGTCGGTCCAGTCGCTGGCGATGCCGTCGATACGCCGCTCGGCGAGGCCGCCCAAGTGTTCCAGCACAGTGAAGCGACTCGGGCCGAAACCACGCTCTCGCAGCAATGCGGCAATTGCAGCGGGGCTATGGCGGTCGTTGCTCAGCACCAGCAAGCGCACGCCGCTGAACATTTGTGCGTTGAGTGCTGAAATCGGGCGAGCCACCACCGATAACGTGACGACCTCCTGCAATGGCCAGCCCATTCTGGCGGCCGCGAGCGAGCAAGAAGAAGAGGCCGGCAGCGTCAGCATTTCATCGCTGGACAGTTGCCGGGCGAGGCTGGCGCCGACGCCGAAAAACATCGGGTCGCCGCTGGCCAGCACGCAGACAGGCTCGCCGCGCCGGGCCAGCACAGGCTCAACCGAAAACGGACTTGGCCAGCCATGGCGCTCGCCCCGAATGCACGGGGGCAACAGGTCCAGATGCCGCTGGCCGCCGAAGATCCGTGAGGCACGCAGCAGCGCGTGCCGGGCGTTCTTGCCCAGACCTTTGAAACCGTCTTCACCGATGCCTACTACCGTCAGCCAGGGGGTCATGCCGTTCCTCAATCACGCGTTCATCGTTGGTGGGCGGCATGATAACGCGGGTTCCTCGGGCTGAGTGCCTTCTCTTCCCGGCGGGGAGACAGCGGACATCAAATGTCGAGGATGTTTTTTTAGCTGGCGGTGCTTAATTGTTAGGGTGGTTTCACCTGCCACGAAAACGGCAGGATCAACAAACAAATGCCAGGAAGGCAGGACATCAATCATGGATTCAATTTTGAATGACTCGCAGCGCGGTCTTGAATCGCCGCTGCAAAACAGTGCTTCGGTACTCGAAAACAATCTGTTGGCGTTTTTCCCCGGGCTGTCCAGGGAAGATAAGCAGTACATCAAGAACAGCATGCGCTGGGCGGAGAGTCGCGCCGACCTTCGACATGACCGTAAACGCGAGCCGGCTCAATGGTTCGAGTTCTACTCGGGCATGCTCTGGTCTGTCGGCTGGAGCCTGGAACACCAGCCCGTGGTGGTTATCGACAACAACTACACTGGCAACCTGGTGGACAGTTGGTCGAAGGCCTTGTCGACGCAAGTGAGCCGGGCGAAATTGAGGTTGATCAAAGAAACCTTCGGCGTTCTTGAACATGATCGTTCGGCGCTCGATTTGTTGACTGCCAGAGCCCAGCAATCCGGCGACTTTCGCTTTCTGCCAGCAGAGTACAGCCGTGCTGGCGAGCTGGAGATGCTGATCACCAATGTCCGCTTGCTCAGTTTGAACTGGAGCTCCAGATTGCTGTTCTGGGATGTCGAGCATCCCCGGTCGCAACTGGATATTCGGGTACGGCGGTTCGCGATCAAAACGCGGGAAATGAGCAAGTACCGCGAAAAGCTGGAAGCGGCAGTGAAGGAAATGCGCCTGACGGAGATTGAGTTGACGCTGTAACGGCAATCGGGCGCTGGCAATCCGACCGGAGTCTTTTCATGCCGTGAAGCAAAGCAGGCATAATACCGCGCACTTTTGCCGCCAATCGCTTCGCCACCTGAACGGGTCACCTTTGAACCAACGCCCGATGTCCATCGCCTTACGCCCCTCGGCCTGTCCGGGGTTGCTGCGTATTGTCCCGGCGCTGGATGGCGGTATCTGCCGTATCAAATTGACCGGCGGCTCGATCAGCGCCGTTCAGGCCATGGCGGTGGCGAACGCAGCCGAGCGTTTCGCCAGCGGAGCCATCGAAGCGACCAATCGCGCCAACCTGCAGATACGTGGCATCGGCGGCGAACAAACGGCATTGATCGACGGTTTGCTGGAGGCGGGGCTGGGGCCGCAAAGTGCGGCGGGCGATGACGTACGCAACCTGATGCTCAGCCCGAGCGCCGGGATCGATCGGCAGATGCTGTTCGACACTCGCCCGCTGGCGGAGCAGATCCTGGCCACCGTGCAGCGACACGAACATTTCCATGACCTCAGCGCCAAGTTCGCCGTGCAACTGGATGGCGGCGAAGCCCTGGCGATGCTTGAACATCCCCATGACCTGTGGCTCTCGGCTTTCGAGCGCGACGGCGCACGAGGCTGGGCGTTCGGACTGGCGGGGTGCCCAACGGATGCGCCAGCGGGTTCGGTGGCGCTGCAACATGGCCACGATCTTGTGGTAGCTGTGCTTGAGTTGTTCCTCGATCTGGCGCGTCCCGAGCAAACGCGGATGCGTCATTTGCTGGCCGAACAGTCGACCGAAGAATTGCTGGCGCGACTGGCCGAGCGTTTGCCGGTTCAAGCCATTACAGGCTGGCGGCGCACCTCGGGTGCAGACGTTCTGCACATTGGCGTTCACCCCCAGGCTGAAGCTGGGCGGGTCTACATTGGCACCGTGCCACCGCTGGGACGGCTTGACCCCACAATGCTTCGGGGCGCTGCGCAACTGGCGCAAGCGTTTGGCGACGCGAGCCTGCGATTCACCCCTTGGCAAAACCTGTTGTTGCCCAATGTCTGCCAAGCGCACGCCGCTGAAGTTGTTCAACGGCTGGAGCAATTGGGCCTGTTATGCAACGCCGGTCAGCCGCTGTCGCGATTGATCGCCTGCACCGGTTCAGCGGGTTGCGGCAAAGGCCTGGCCGACACCAAGGGCGATGCCCGGCAATTGGCCGCGTTGCTGCAACGCCACGGACAGGTGCTGAATGTGCATCTGTCCGGCTGCTCGCGCTCGTGCGCCGCCGCACATACTGCGCCGGTGACGCTGCTGGCCGTTTCTCCCGGTCATTACGACCTCTATTTTCGCGATGCAGCGCAGCCGGGTTTCGGCGCGCTGCACGCACGCAAACTTACTATTGAAGCGGTCGCAGCCTTGCTCGACGCCCGCTCACGGAGCCCCCTTGATGCTTGATTACATCCGCGACGGTCAGGAGATCTATCGCAACTCCTTCGCGATCATTCGCGCCGAGGCCAACCTTGCGCGAATCCCGGCCGATCTGGAAAAACTCGCGGTTCGCGTGATCCACGCCTGTGGCATGGTCGACGCCATCGACGGTTTGCAGTTTTCCGAAGGCGCGGGCAAGGCCGGGCGCGATGCGCTGGCCGCCGGTGCGCCGATCCTGTGTGATGCGCGGATGGTGTCCGAAGGCGTGACCCGCGCGCGGTTGCCGGCGAACAATCAGGTCATTTGCACCCTGCGCGACGACAGCGTTCCTGAACTGGCCCGTGAATTGGGCAACACCCGTTCCGCCGCCGCGCTGGAGCTGTGGCGTCCGCACCTGGAAGGCAGCGTGGTGGTAATCGGCAATGCGCCGACCGCGTTGTTTTACCTTCTGGAAATGATCGACGCCGGCGCGCCGAAACCGGCGCTGATCCTTGGCTTCCCGGTGGGCTTCGTCGGTGCCGCCGAATCCAAGGCAATGCTCGCCGCAGACAGTCGCGGCGTGCCTTTCGTCATCATGCAAGGTCGGCTGGGTGGTAGCGCCATGGCCGCCGCCGCCGTCAATGCCCTCGCCACGGAGATCGAATAATGCAGCAACCTGGACGTTTGATCGGCCTTGGCGTCGGCCCTGGTGATCCGGAACTGATTACCGTCAAAGCCCTGCGCCTGCTGCGCGAGTCGCCGGTGGTGGCGTACTTCGTCGCCAAGGGTAAAAAGGGCAACGCCTTCGGCATCATCGAAGCGCATTTACAGGATGCACAAACGTTGTTGCCATTGGTGTACCCGGTGACCACCGAGGCACTGCCGGCGCCGCTGTCCTACGAGCAGGTGATCAGCGATTTCTACGATGCCGCTGGTGAGCAACTGGCCGCGCACCTGGATGCGGGCCGTGATGTGGCGGTGATCTGCGAAGGTGATCCGTTCTTCTACGGCTCCTATATGTACTTGCACGACCGCCTCTCCGAGCGCTATGAGGCTGAAGTCGTGCCCGGCGTCTGCTCGATGCTCGGCGGTGCTTCGGTGCTCGGTGCGCCACTGGTGTATCGCAATCAGAGCCTGTCGGTGTTGTCCGGTGTGTTGCCCCTCGACGAACTCAAGCGCCGCCTGGCCGATGCCGATGCTGCGGTGATCATGAAGCTGGGGCGTAACTTTCCTAAGGTGCGTCAGGTGCTGGAAGAACTTGGTCTGGCCGAGCGGGCGCTGTACGTCGAGCGCGCGACCATGGCCAATCAGAAAATCGTCCCGCTGGATGAAGTCGAGCCGATGTCCTCGCCGTACTTCTCGCTGATCATCGTTCCCGGTGAAAGGTGGCAAGGCTGATGACTCGTCCAGTTCCGGCGATTGTCATTCTCGGCAATGGCAGCCTCGCGACCGCGCGCAGCATTCAGCAGCTCTACCCCGGAGCGCTGATCCACGGCCTGGCCGAACGGGTCGACGGTGCGGACCGCGTCTACCGCGAGTTCGGTGCGACCCTGCGTGAGCTTTATCAACAGGACACGCCGATCATCGCCTTGTGCGCGGCCGGAATTGTCATTCGCACACTCGCGCCGTTGCTGCTGGAGAAAGGCGTCGAGCCGCCGGTGCTGGCGGTTGCCGAAGACGGCAGCGCGGTAGTGCCGCTGCTTGGAGGCTTGGGCGGCGTGAACGTTTTGGCGCGTGAAATTGCGGCCCATCTCGACGTCGCGGCGGCTATCACCACCAGTGGCGAACTGCGTTTCGGCACCTGCCTGCTCAACCCTCCCAGCGGATATACCTTGGGCGATCTGGCGTTGGGCAAGCGTTTCGTTTCCGATTTGCTGGCGGGGGAAACGGTACGCATCGAAGGTTCGGCACCGTGGTTGGCGCAGGCGCAGTTGCCTGAAGATCAGCAGGCACGGCTGACGGTGCATGTCGGCCATGCCGAGCGCGCGCCGGCCGCTAACGAATTGCTGATCTATCCGCGCAATGTGCTGGTTGCCGTGACAGGCGACGTGGCGGATAGGCCGGGGGCCATTCGCGAGGCGCTGCATCAGGCCAAAATCGCCGTGCAATCGGTGGCGTGCTTGTTGGCCGCTGATACCGAAATGGCCAGTGCCACGTTGCGCGAAGCAGCGCTCGAATTGGGTGTGCCATTGCGTTTTGTCAGCGCTGTTGGTGTGGCCAGCGCGTTGGCGCGCCAGGCTATCGGGCAGTCAGTTTCCATCGTTGGTGATGACGCGATTGCCATTGCACTCGCCGAGCAGCCGCTGGACCCGTTGCAGATCGGCCGTCCTCGCGGGCGTCTGGCCGTGATCGGCCTGGGGCCCGGCGCTGCCGAGCTGATGGTGCCGGCGGTCAAGGCGGAGCTGGCTCGGGCCAATGATGTACTGGGTTACGAAACCTACGTGCGGATGGCCGGGCCGTTCCGCGCAGACCAGGTACTGCATTGCACCGACAATCGTGAGGAAATGCAGCGCGCCCGCCACGCCTTCGAACTGGCGGCCCAAGGGCGCTCGGTGGTGGTGGTTTCTTCCGGTGACCCCGGTGTTTTTGCCATGGCGGCGGCGGTGCTGGAAGCGCTTCATGAGTCCACCGATGCCGCATGGCACAACGTCGATCTTGAAATCCTTCCGGGTGTGTCCGCCTCGCTGGCGACGGCGGCCCAGGCCGGTGCGCCGTTGGGCCATGACTTCTGCGTGCTGTCGCTGTCGGACAACCTCAAACCGTGGTCGATCATCGAGAAACGTCTGGACCTGGCGGCCCAGGCTGACCTGGCCCTGGCGTTCTACAACCCGATCTCGCGCTCGCGCCCGTGGCAATTGGGGCAGGCGCTGGACATCGTTTCCCGTCACCGCACACCTGACACCGCTGTTGTACTCGGGCGGGATATCGGTCGGCCGGGGCAGACCTTGCGGGTCACGACCCTCGGGCAATTGACGCCTGACCAGGTCGATATGCGCACCATGGTGTTGATCGGCTCATCCACGACTTGTGTGTTCCCGCGGTCCGGAGGTGGCGATTGGGTGTACACGCCACGCTGGTATGGCGATAAACCCAACGCGTGATTGATGACGGCCCTTCGGGGCCGTTTTCATTTGTCTGAATTGTCCTTTGCAGCTTGAAAATGGCGAACTTTTTTTGCTTCTGAAATTAATTGAATTCCTTGTTGTTTGATTGACTTTGGTTTGGGCGTTAGTTTGCTCTTGCGCCACGATGGCGCTTAGTTAATTTGAAAGGAATCAATGTAATGACCAAGTTTAATGTTCAGGAAGTATCTGTTGCTGACCGCATCGCGTTATTCGAAGAGAACAACACGTTTCTCGCTCAGCAGCCCATCGCCCGATCGTTTACAGGCTTTTCCGCTGCACAGTTGCCTATCGACAAGGACGAGCTGAATGCTGCCATCATGGGGAGCGGCATCGCCGGTTTCGATAGCAGCATGTCCAAACGAAGCAAGCGTATTGTAAAAAACACCTATATGTACGCAGATCTGGTTGCCTTGCTTAAATACCCTGCGCCAAAACAAAGAGAACAGCGTTACGAAGAGTTCATGAGGCTGATGAAACTCGCGGGATGGTTTGCTTTTAGTTCACCGTATAACCGCTATCAGGCAACTTCGCAGAAGTTGAGCATGGATAATCTTGCCCTCGGCGTTCTTCATACGGCAGTGACTGCCGCTGTCAGCAAAGGAGCGGCGGCCTTGAAAGTACTGTCCAGCGTGGCGGATGCGACCATGAATGCGCTGAAAAACGAGCCCGAGGCGTTGAAACTGTTCGAGCGCAATTCCAAGAAAGCCGAGGGCGGCAATTTCTGTATGTCGAGTGCCCTGGAAGGAGCTGATGGCGACATCACCATGGCAATCGCGGCGGTTCAGTACTTTACCAGCGCCCAACCGACCAAAGTGCTGTTCGTGGAATGGAGCAGCTCTAATGTCGAAATCTACAACGGCGCAGCCACCATGCACATTGATGAAGAAGACTACTTGATGGTCGAGCCGTTGATCGTGAAGGCCTTGGCCGAGCAACGCCAAAAGGCGATCAGCTACGAGTTCGGCGCAGCCTGAGCATCATGAAAGTCAGAGGTGCGAGCCTCTGACTTTTCACAAGGACGACAGTCATGAGCAAAGGTTTGAACTACGAAACTTTCATATGCTCCGGCGCGTTGATGTTGGTGGCCGATGAGTTGTCCGCACCTGAAAGGCAGGACGGTCTGGATGCACTGCTTTACGCGCAGACAGTGGCCAGCCATCAATTCCCGAATGCTGATGAACACGACTCTTGGGTCCACGCCAACAAGATGGCGATGAGGACCTTGGGCGGCATGCTGTTCAGCGATCCATACGTCAGCCTTCCCGTGCCATTGCCTGGCAGTTTTGATCTCAGTGAGTTGGCACAACAGGTGTTGCGCCAGTGGCTACCGGCGGCAGGGGTCAAATTTCTGAATACCTGTCTGCAACGGTTGTCTTCACCGGCGAAGGATGTGCTGCGAAAACATGCCTTGCAACAGGACAGGCAGGTACGGTTTCAGTTTGGCGTGATGTCGGCGGGCACGACTTTGACCGTTGCAACGATAGCCTTCGCATATGACGAGGCTATCGTTGGCGATCTTTCGGCTTATCGATTCCTGCCTGAAAAAGTGCTCGCCAATGTATCGGTCAGTGGATACCGAGTGAACCTGGAGCCGGAAGACTACGACCTTTCCCGAGCGACCGTTATTTCCTTGTTGGGGAATCGGCGTCAGGAAAGGATCATTCAGTTGAACGGATAGTGTGAGCTGGCATTTGGGGTGTCTGTGCCGTTACGGCACCAGATACCCCTTCACCCCGGTGAAAATAATCTGCGCGGCCAGCGCGCACACGAACAACCCCATCAACCGGCTGACGATCTGCAAACCCTGATCGCCGAGAATGCGCTCGATGTGGTTGGACAGATAAAGCACCACGCCGACCGTGAAACTGGCCAGGGCAATGCTGAGAATCGCGGTGAACTTGTCGTCCCAGTGCGGCTGGCTTATGCCCATCACCAGCAAGGCACCGATGGTGCCGGGGCCGACGGTCAACGGGATCGTCAGCGGGACGATGGTCACGTCCTGCTGTACGTTGTCGGTCTGCACCGCCGACTTACCCTGGGCCATGCCCAGTGCCGAGATAAACAGCACGCTGCCGGCACCGATGCGGAAGGCGTCCACGGTGATCCCGAAGACGCTGAAAATCACTCGTCCGAACAGGTACAGCAAGACGCTGGAGACCAGCGTGGCGATCGCCACTTTCCAGGCCAGACGACGTTGTTCCTTGCGCGAATAACCGCGGGTCAGGCTGATAAAGCAGGACAACACGAAGAACGGGCTGTAGAGCACCAGCATCTTCAGGTAAACGCTGAACAACACGTGGAGCATGGTGCAGGCTCACTGGCGAGGGAAGTCGAGGGGAGTCTATCAGGCGTTGCGGAGTCTGTCGGCTCAGGACGTTGGTGACGCCGCGCGGTTCTGCTGATCGCGCTGGGCGACCCAGTGTTCGATCAGTTCACGCAGCTGCGACAGTTCGACCGGTTTGGCCATGTGCCCATCCATGCCGGCCTGGCGCGCGCGCTCCTTGTGCTCGGCGAGGATGTGCGCGGTCAACGCGACCACGGGGGTGCGAATCCGCTGGTTGCCGACTTCCCAGGCGCGCAGTTGCTGAGTCGCCGAGAAACCGTCGAGGATCGGCATTTCGCAGTCCATCAACACCAGGTCATAACGCTGGGCCTTCATCGCCTGCAAGGCTTCTTCGCCGTTGCTGGCGGTGTCCGGTTGCAAGTTGAGTTTGCCCAGCATGCCGCGGATAACCTTGGTCGAGATGCTGTTGTCTTCGGCCACCAGAATGCGGAAATCGCTCGGCACTTTCACTGGCAGGGTCGGCCCGGACAACGGCTGTTGCATCACGGCGAGGCCCTTGTTGCGTTGGGTCAGCTCGTCGGCCAGGGTGGTTTTGAGTGTGTAGCCGGCCACAGGTTTGGCGAGGATGCGTTTGATCCCGGAGTTGCGCGCGATGATCTTGCTGGGCGCATTGCTGATACCGGTCAGCATGATCAGCAGGATGTCGTGGTTCAGGCTTGGGTCTTCCTTGATCTTGGCGGCCAGTTGCATGCCGGTCATGCCGGGCATGTTCTGGTCCAGCAGGACCACGTCGAAATAGTCACGCAAGTGGGCCTTGGTGCGCAGCAGCGCCAAGGCTTCCTTGCCGGACGCTACGGCACTGACGTTCAGGCCCCAGGCACTGCACTGCTGCACCAGCACTTTGCGGCAGGTGTCGTTATCGTCCACCACCAATACCCGAGCGCCCTGCAGCGGGCCATCGAGGTCGGAGGTCGGGTGTTCAAGGCGATCAGGGTCCAGCGGCAAAGTCAGCCATAAGGTGCTGCCCTGATTGTTGCCACTCTTGATGCCGAATTCGCCTTGCATCAAACGAATCAACTGGCGGGCGATTACCAGCCCCAGATTGCCGCCCAGGCGGTTGGCCGAAAGGAAGTGCTTGCTGTGCAGTTCCGCGTGCATCAGCGCGTCGCGCTCCTCAGCGTCCATGGGTTCGCCACTGTCCTGCACGGCGATGCGCAGGCGCGGTTTGGCGCTGCGTTCGTCGAGTGCGACGACGATCAGGATTTCGCCTTCATCGGTTTTCTTCAGCGCATTTTCCACCAGGCTCAACAGCGTCTGGCGCAGTCGTGTCGGGTCGCCGCTGATGACTCGCGGCACTTGCGGCTGGATGAAACTGATCAACTCGACGTTCTGTTGTTCGGCCTTGGCGCGGAAGATGCTCAAGCAGTCTTCTATCAATGCGTTGAGATCGAACTGCACATCGTCGAGTTCGATCTGCCCGGATTCGAGTTTGGAGATGTCGAGAATTTCGTTGATCAACGTCAGCAGTTCGTTGCCGGCGCTGTGGATGGTCTGCACATAGTCGCGCTGTTTGACCGAGAGCGGCGTGCCCAGCAGCAACTCGGTCATGCCCAGCACGCCGTTCATCGGAGTGCGGATTTCATGGCTGATCTTCGCCAGGAATTCGGCTTTGGCGTTAATCTCGGCGTTGCTGGCCGCGAGGTCGCGGCTGATGCTGAAACGATCTTCAGTGATGCTGCGCTGACGCTCGCTCAGTGCAATGCTCATCAGCAGGCCGCTGATACAAATGAACGCCAGCAGGGTGGTGATCAGGCCATGGGGTTCGATCAGTGTCAGACCCAGCAGGGCGGGGAGGATGATCAGGATGCCGAGGTTGAAAACCACCATGGCGGCCACGAACAACCGCGCCGGGCGATAGCCTTTCTGCCAGTGAAAAGCGCTGACGAACAACATGGTCAAGCCTGCCAGGGCAACCATTGCGTAGGTGATGATATTCAGCGGCAGCGTGTTGACGAACAGCAGCAGCAGGCCGCAGATCATGATCAACAGGATTTCGCTTACGATCAGTTTGTTCAGCGGGTGCTGGCCCAGGGGCACGAAAAAGCGCAAGGCAAACATCAGGCCGCAGGGCGCCGTCATCAACAAGGCGAGATAGGCGCCTGGCGTCTGCACCCATTGCCAGTTCGGAAGCCAGGGTCCCGCCAGGTTCAGCAGCAGCACCAGGCTGAGCATCAGGCACCCTTCGGAGGCCGCCAGCCAGACGGAGCTGCGCGAGCGGGTGTAGGCGTAGCGAATGAGGTTGTGCAGGATCAGCATGCCAATACAGCCGAGCAGCAGGCCGTAAATCAGTGTCTGGTTCTGATTGGCTGCGGTCAGGACCGCCGATTGCAAGGTGATATAGGGGCGTAACTGGTGTTCGGAGACCAGTCGCAGGTAAACGTCGAGCGGCTTGTCGCTTTGCGGCAGCGGCAGCATCAGATCACTGCTGGGCAGTGGCCGTTCAGCCTGGGGCTGTTCGTTACCTGTCTTCGATTGCTCGATCAGCTTGTCGCCGTCCAGCACGTACATGTTGAAATGCAGCAGGTCGGGCGCGAATACGCGCAGCAATTGCTCATGCTTGCCGGGCGCGAGCCGAAAGCGTAGCCAGAGCGCGCCATCGGGCTCGGCGGCGGTGAGGCGGTCGAGTTCGATGGGGCTGAATTGATTGGTATAGCGGGCGGAACGGATGTCGCTCAGTTGCAGGTCGCCCTGTTCGTCGAGCAATACGGCCCAACCACTGCCTTGCGCGGCTTGAGCCGGGAGCATGCAGAGCAAGGTCAGCAGAGTGACGGTGAAACCTATGGCAATCCTGAGCCAGCGCACGGCGAAATCCCTTCGTAGGTTGATGCCAGAATATAACTATGCGCGGCGGCGGAATAGTCAGGCAAGGGCACGAAGCCCTTGCCTGGCAGAAAGGGTAGCTTATTCCTGATTTTCGCCACGTTCGCGGGCAATGGCGCGGTAGCCAATGTCCTTGCGATAGAAACAACCTTCCCAATCAATTTTTGCTGCCAGCTTGTAAGCCTGCTGTTGAGCCGCATCGACGCTGGCGCCCATGGCCGTGGCGCAGAGTACCCGGCCACCGGCCGTCACGACTTGACCGTCGTTGAGTGCAGTGCCGGCGTGGAAGACTTTGCCTTCCAGTGTTGCGGCTGCATCCAGACCGTTGATGGCTACGCCCTTGGCATAGTCACCAGGATAGCCGCCGGCGGCCAGCACGATACCGACGCTCGGACGTGGATCCCATTGTGCTTCGACCTTGTCCAGCGCCTGCGCCAAAGCGGCTTCGACCAGCAGCACCAGGCTCGACTGCAAACGCAGCATGACCGGTTGGGTCTCAGGGTCGCCGAAACGGCAGTTGAATTCGATGACTTTTGGGTTACCAGCCTTGTCGATCATCAGGCCGGCGTACAGGAAACCCGTGTAGACGTTGCCTTCTTCGGCCATGCCGCGCACGGTCGGCCAGATCACCAGGTCCATCACGCGCTTGTGCACTTCGCTGGTCACTACTGGCGCCGGGGAGTAAGCACCCATGCCGCCGGTGTTCGGACCGGTGTCGCCGTCACCCACGCGTTTGTGGTCCTGGCTGGTGGCCATAGGCAGTACGTTCTTGCCGTCGACCATGACGATGAAGCTGGCTTCTTCGCCGTCCAGGAACTCTTCGATCACGACGCGGGAACCTGCGTCGCCGAAAGCGTTGCCAGCGAGCATGTCGCGCACGGCGTCTTCGGCTTCAGTCAGGGTCATGGCAACAATCACGCCTTTACCGGCGGCCAGGCCATCCGCCTTGATCACGATCGGTGCGCCTTTTTCACGCAGATAAGCCAGGGCTGGCTCGATCTCGGTGAAGTTCTGGTAGTCGGCGGTCGGAATCTTGTGGCGAGCCAGGAAGTCCTTGGTGAAAGCCTTCGAACCTTCCAGCTGGGCGGCACCTGCGGTCGGGCCGAAGCAATCCAGGCCTCGGGAGCGGAACAGATCGACAACGCCGGCAACCAGTGGCACTTCCGGGCCAACGATGGTCAGGGAGACGTTTTTCTCGGCAAAGTCTGCAAGCTGTTCGAGTGCCAGCACGTCGATGGCGACGTTTTCGCACTTGGCTTCGATGGCGGTACCGGCGTTGCCCGGGGCGACAAACACTTTCTGCACGCGCGGATCCTGAGCCACTTTCCAGGCCAGGGCGTGTTCACGGCCACCGCTGCCAATGATCAAAACATTCATTTCAAAAACCTCAAGAATCTGTGGGTCCTTGTAGGAGCTGTCGAGTGCAACGAGGCTGCGATCTTTTGATTTTGCTTTGAAAAAACCAGATCAAAAGATCGCAGCCTCGTTGCACTCGACAGCTCCTACAGGGGGAGCGGTCTATCAGTGACGGAAGTGGCGCATGCCGGTGAAGACCATGGCGATGCCCGCTTCGTCTGCCGCTGCAATCACTTCGTTGTCGCGCATCGAGCCGCCTGGCTGGATCACCGCAGTGATACCGACCTTGGCCGCGTTGTCGATGCCATCGCGGAACGGGAAGAATGCATCGGATGCCATGACCGCACCCTGCACTTGCAGGCCAGCGTGTTCAGCCTTGATCGCGGCAATACGCGCCGAGTTCACGCGGCTCATCTGGCCTGCGCCGACACCGATGGTCTGGCGGTTCTTGGCGTAGACGATGGCGTTGGACTTGACGTACTTGGCGACTTTCCAGGCGAAGATCAGGTCGTGGATTTCCTGTTCGGTCGGTGCACGTTTGGTCACGACTTTCAGGTCATCGGCGCCGATCATGCCGATATCGCGGCTCTGTACCAGCAGGCCACCGTTCACACGCTTGTAGTCCCAGGCAGCGGCACGGTCAGCCGACCACTCGCCGCAGGCCAGCAGGCGTACGTTGGCTTTGGCGGCGACGATGGCCCGGGCTTCTGCGCTGACGCTTGGGGCGATGATCACTTCGACGAACTGACGCTCGACGATCGCCTTGGCGGTTTCAGCATCCAGCTCGCGGTTGAAGGCGATGATTCCGCCGAACGCGGATTCGGTGTCGGTGGCGTAGGCCAGTTCGTAGGCCTGACGGATACCGCCTTCAGCGTCCGGGCTCACGGCCACGCCGCATGGGTTGGCGTGCTTGACGATGACGCAGGCTGGTTTGACGAAGCTTTTCACGCACTCCAGCGCGGCGTCGGTGTCGGCCACGTTGTTGTACGACAGCTCTTTGCCCTGCAGTTGGGTCGCGGTGGCGATGCCGACTTCGGCAGGCTTGGCTTCCACGTAGAATGCCGCGCTCTGGTGCGGGTTCTCGCCGTAGCGCATTTCCTGGGCCTTGATGAACTGGCTGTTGAAGGTGCGTGGGAATTCGCTGCGGCCTTCTGTGCTGAGGGTCTCAGCAGCCTGGTTCACGGTGCCCATGTAGTTGGCGATCATGCCGTCGTAGGCGGCGGTGTGCTCGAAGGCCTTGAGCATCAGGTCGAAACGCTGAGCGTAGGTCAGGCCGCCGGCCTTGAGGCTTTCCAAAACGGTGCCGTAGTCGCCGGCGTTAACCACGATGGCCACGTCTTTGTGGTTTTTAGCGGCGGAACGGACCATGGTCGGGCCGCCGATGTCGATGTTCTCGATCGCGGTCGGCAGGTCGCAGCCTGGCTTGGTGATGGTGGCTTCGAACGGGTAGAGGTTGACGGCTACCAGGTCGATCGGCTTGATGCCGTGCTCGTTCATGATGGCATCGTCGATACCGCGACGACCGAGGATCCCACCGTGGATTTTCGGGTGCAGGGTCTTGACCCGACCGTCCATCATTTCGGCAAAACCGGTGTAATCCGCGACTTCCACTGCGGCAACGCCGTTGTCCTGCAGCAACTTGAACGTCCCGCCGGTGGAGAGGATCTCGACGCCCAGGGCTTCAAGTTCTTTGGCGAATTCAAGGATCCCGGTCTTGTCGGAAACGCTGATCAAGGCGCGGCGGATCGGCAGGCGGGTAGTCTGGTCGGTCATTTCAATTTCCATCAAAAGCAAAGGAGTCAGCAAAAAAGGCGACCGGTTTTACGCGGGCGCCTTTCTGGTTTGATTGAATGCTTACAGCAAATCGTACTGCTTGAGTTTCTTGCGCAGCGTGCCTCGGTTGAGTCCGAGCATCTCGCTGGCCTTGGTCTGGTTGCCCTTGACGTAGTTCATCACGCACTCGAGCAGGGGAGCCTCGACTTCGGAGAGCACCAGGTTGTACACATCCGTGACGGCAGCGCCCTCAAGGTGGGCGAAATAATTGTGCAGCGCCTTCTCGACACTCCCACGAAGGGTCTGACCCTCTTCGCTCGGGGTATTGAGGTGCTGTTTCAAATTTACGTTGTCGCTCACGGGTGCAGTTCCACTCACTAAAGTCTCGGTCATCATCGTCATGCGGCCACCCCCTCTCCGTCCCCTGTCAGGCTCTTGTAACGTTCAGCGAAGAAGCCCTGAACGTTGGCGCATTGTGCTTCCGTATCTTCCAAACGATTGAAGTGGGCGCGAAACTCCCTGGCGCCCGGCAAGGTTGCGAGATACCAGCCCACATGCTTTCGAGCAATGCGTACGCCCATCACGTCTCCATAGAAGACGTGCAGCGCAGCCAGATGCTCTAGCAGAATGCGTTCCACCTCGATCAATTCCAGCGCCGGGAGTTTCTCGCCGGTACGCAGGAAATGGTCGATCTCGCGAAAAATCCATGGCCGCCCCTGGGCAGCCCGGCCAATCAACAGGCCGTCGACACCGGTCGCGTCGAGCACGTATCGGGCCTTTTCCGGCGAATCAATATCGCCATTGGCGAAGACCGGCATCGACACCGCCTGCTTGATCGCGGCGATGGTGTCGTACTCGGCTTCACCGGTGTACAAATCGGCACGGGTGCGGCCATGGACCGCCAACGCCGTAATGCCTGCCTGCTCGGCGATCTTCGCCACGGTCAGGCCGTTCTTGTTGTCCCGGTCCCAGCCGGTACGGATCTTCAGGGTCACCGGCACATCAACCGCAGCCACGACGGCTTGCAGGATCTCGGTGACCAATGCTTCATCTTTCAACAGTGCGGAACCGGCAGCCTTGTTGCAGACCTTCTTGGCCGGGCAGCCCATGTTGATATCAATAATCTGTGCGCCCAGTTCGACGTTGGCCCGGGCCGCATCCGCCAGCATCTGCGCGTCACCACCGGCGATCTGTACCGAGCGTGGCTCGGGATCACCTTCGTGAATCATGCGCATCCGCGACTTGCGGGTGTTCCACAAACTCATGTCGCTGGTGACCATTTCCGAGACTACTAGCCCCGCGCCCAATCGCTTGCACAGCTGACGAAAGGGTTGGTCGGTGACGCCCGCCATCGGGGCGAGAATCAAGCCGTTGTGTAATGTGTATGGACCGATGCGTACCGCCGACATAGGACTTCCCTGTTGTGGGGCCGGATCATGAGAGTTCGAAAAAGGGTTGGCATGATACCCGCTCTCGATGACTGGATAAAGGCTGAATTGAACAAAATCTGAACAGTTATTCTGTTATCGCCAGCGGTTTGGTCCGCGCAGGCAAAGTCGGAAAGCTGTCGTCAATTGGCAATCAGTGAACCGTTTCACTCGGGTGAGTGGAAGCTCAGGCTGTAGTTCACTGCTTTGGCGCCTGGATCGAGAATGTCCAGCGCGATGTGGATCGGCGTTTGCGGTGGCATTTCGACCATGCCTTCGAGGTCGCCGTTGAGGTACTCGCCGGGCTTGAAGCGACGGCTGGCGATCAGGTGGCCGTTGAGATCGGCAAAACGCAGTTCCAGCAAGGGGAACGGCTGGGAGAAGGGGGCGCGGTTGTAGATGATCGCATCGACGACCAGAGCACCGTTGAATTCCGGATGGCTGCGGACCACCAGGTTGCTGCTTTTGATTTTCGCGATGTCGACTTTGGATGGCACGGTGCAACCGATTTGCGGGCACAGTTGCTGGAACCACGGACGGTATTGGTCCTGGCGCGCCAGTTCATCGAAGTGATACGCGACGTACTGGCCGACGAGGGCTCCGGCACCGAGCAAGATCAGTAGCAGCCAGAAGAGCCGGCGCCCCCACGGCGAGCGGCGTTTTTGCCAGTCGAGTTGCAGCGGATCGTCAGTCAGGTCCTGCAGCACCTCGGCGCGCACGCCGGGCTCACTGCGTTCGCGTCGTTTGCGCAGTGGCTCGATAGACGGCAGGTTATCGTCGATCTCATCGGTTGCCGTTGCCGAAAGGCGTTCGTGATGAGTCGGTGCGTCGAGCGGGTCATGCAAGCGCAGTTGTGGCGGCTGTGCTTCGTCGTCGGCTTCGACGGGTTCCAGGGACAGCGAAGGTTCGGTGCGCGAGGGTTTGCTCGGTTCGAGTTCCAGCTCCGGCAGATCGTCTTCATCGACCAGGGCGCGATCGGCAGCGGACTCGCTGAACAGGCTGTCGGACCAGGGTTCTTCCGTTTCGGTGTTATCACGGTGGGCGCTGAGCGTGTCTTCGCGATGGCGGTTGAATTCGGTGGTGGGCTGGATTTCCCGCTGTTCGAGCCGGGCGAGTTCTTCGTCGAGGTCGAGACTGTCCAGGTCCAGTTCGGCGGCGGTCCACTGCTTTTGGCTGATGGCCCTGGGTTCTGACGGTCCCGGTGTTTCGACAGTGACCGGAGTGACCGGCGCGACAGGATCTTTGCCGGCCTGCTCAAGCAATTGCTTGGCGGCATTGAATACCTGCAGGCATGAGCCACACCGAACGACCCCGCGGGCCACGCTCAACTGAGCATGGCTGACGCGGAAGCTGGTTTGGCAATGCGGGCACTGGGTGACGAAGCTGTCGGTCATGCGGCGATCCGGTCTGTGCAGGTGCTCATTCTAGCGCCGACGGCCGGTAATGCGCACCCAGCCATCGCGATTGGCGATCGGATCCAGATCGAAGTCCTTGGCATAGGCGGCTGCGATGTCCTCACCTTGCTCGGCGAGGATGCCCGACAGGGCCAGGCGACCACCCGGCTTGACCAAGCTGGACAATTGCGGTGCCAGAGACACCAGCGGGCCGGCAAGAATATTGGCGACCAGCACGTCAGCCTGAACTGGCGGCAAGTCTTCCGGCAGGTACAGCGGGAACAGTTCTTCGGCGATATTGTTGCGCCCGGCGTTGTCGCGGGAGGCTTCCAGCGCCTGTACGTCGATGTCGGTGCCGACGGCTTCCTTGGCGCCCAGCAACAGGGCGGCAATTGCCAGAATCCCTGAGCCGCAGCCGAAATCGAGCACGTTGCAATCTTTCAGGTCCTGGCCGTCCAGCCATTCCAGGCACAGAGCGGTAGTCGGGTGGGTGCCGGTACCGAACGCCAGACCCGGGTCCAGCAGCAGGTTCACGGCGTCAGGCTCAGGAGCGGCGTGCCAGCTCGGGACGATCCACAGGCGCTGGCCGAAACGCATCGGCTGGAAACCGTCCATCCAGCTGCGTTCCCAGTCCTGATCTTCGATGATTTCGCTGTGATGCTCGGGCAGCGGGCTGCCGGTCAGCAACTCCAGGTGAGCCAGTACCGGGCCGGCTTCGGTGCCGCCCTCGAACAGGGCCAGCAGATGGGTGTGCGACCACAACGGCGTGGTATTGAGTTCCGGCTCGAAGATCGGCTGATCTTCGGCGTCCATGAAGGTCACCGACACGGCGCCCACTTCAAGGAAAGCGTCTTCGTAGGTTTCGGCTTGTTCTGGGCTGATGGCGAGACGTACTTGCAGCCAAGGCATGGCGGGCACCTTTGAAAAATATTGATTGCAGCCTAGCGGGCCGCGAGAAGCGCGCAAGTTTACGCGAGCGCGGAGCAGAAGACGACCATGGTTGATCGCGCGGTGATGCCGAAAAGATCGCAGCCTGCGGCAGCTCCTACACGGGCCATGTAGGAGTTGCCGAAGGCTGCGATCTTTTGATCTTGCTTCAGAAACAACAAAGCCGCCCGAAGGCGGCTTTGTTGATCGGGTCGAAGCTTAGTGCTTCTCGCCAGCCAGCTTGTGCTCGAGGTAGTGAATGTTCACGCCCCCTTTGCAGAAGCCTTCATCGCGGGTCAGGTCACGGTGCAGCGGGATGTTGGTCTTGATCCCGTCGACCACGATCTCGTCCAGAGCATTGCGCATACGCGCCATGGCTTCGTCACGGGTTGCGCCGTAGGTGATCAGCTTGCCGATCAACGAGTCGTAGTTCGGCGGAACGGCATAACCACTGTACAGGTGCGAATCGACGCGAACGCCGTTGCCGCCTGGCGCGTGGAAGTGCTTGACCGTGCCCGGGCTTGGCATGAAGGTTTTCGGGTCTTCAGCGTTGATCCGGCATTCCAGTGCGTGACCGCGAATGACCACGTCATCCTGGGTGAACGACAGTGGGTTGCCAGCGGCGATGCTGAGCATCTCCTTGACGATGTCGATGCCTGTGACCATTTCCGAAACCGGGTGCTCTACCTGGACACGAGTGTTCATCTCGATGAAGTAGAACGCGCCGTTCTCGTACAGGAACTCGAAAGTGCCTGCGCCACGGTAGCCGATGTCGATGCACGCCTTGACGCAGCGGGCGAAGACTTCCTGGCGAGCCTTCTCGTCGATGCCCGGTGCCGGCGCTTCTTCGAGAACTTTCTGGTGGCGACGTTGCAGCGAGCAGTCGCGGTCACCCAGGTGGATGGCATGGCCCTGGCCGTCGGAAAGTACCTGGACTTCCACGTGACGTGGGTTGGTCAGGAATTTTTCCAGATAGACCATCGAGTTGCCGAACGCTGCGCCTGCCTCTGTGCGAGTCAGTTTGGCAAAGGAGATCAGGTCTTCTTCTTTATGCACAACGCGCATGCCGCGACCACCACCGCCGCCAGCGGCTTTGATGATTACCGGATAACCGACTTCGCGACCGATGCGCAGAGCGGTTTCTTCGTCTTCCGGCAGCGGACCGTCTGAACCAGGAACGGTGGGTACGCCAGCGGCGATCATCGCGTGCTTGGCCGAAACCTTGTCGCCCATCAGGCGGATGGTTTCAGCTTTCGGGCCGATGAAGGCAAAGCCGGAGTTCTCGACCTGTTCGGCGAAGTCGGCGTTTTCCGCGAGGAAACCGTAGCCAGGGTGAATGGCGGTGGCGCCAGTCACTTCAGCCGCGGCGATGATGGCCGGGATGTGCAGGTAAGAGTGGGCGGCCGATGCCGGACCGATGCAGACGGACTCGTCTGCCAGGCCCAAGTGCATCAGTTCCTTGTCAGCCTTGGAATAAACGGCGACGGTCTTGATGCCCATCTCTTTGCAGGCGCGCAGAATCCGCAGTGCGATCTCACCGCGGTTGGCGATCAGAACTTTTTCCAACTTCGCAGTCATCAAAGGCTCTCCGCGGTTCAAACGATGGTGAACAGCGGTTGGTCGTACTCAACCGGCTGGCCGTCTTCGACGAGGATGGATTCGATCACACCGCTGGTTTCAGCTTCGATGTGGTTCATCATCTTCATCGCTTCAACGATGCACAGGGTGTCGCCTTTCTTCACGGTCTGGCCAACTTCTACGAAGGACGGCGAGGTTGGCGAAGATTTGCGGTAGAACGTGCCGACCATTGGCGAACGGGCAACGGTGCCGTTCAGCACTGGGGCGGCCGGTGCAGCAGGGGCAGCGGCAGCAGCCGGAGCAGCAGCGACAGGCGCCGGAGCTGGCGCGTGCATTGGAGCCGGTGCGTAGTACTGCTGAGCCGGGGTCTTGCTGTGACGACTGATGCGTACGGACTCTTCGCCTTCCTTGATCTCGAGCTCGTCGATGCCGGACTCTTCCAGCAATTCGATCAGTTTCTTAACTTTACGGATATCCATGAATCATCAACTCCCAAGGGTCGGTCAGGGGCGTTCAACGCTTGTTGTTCAAGCCGTTGCCTGTCTTTCAAGCTGCTCTAGTGCGGCCTCCAGGGCCAGTCGATAACCGCTGGCGCCAAGGCCGCAGATCACTCCCACCGCTACGTCGGAGAAGTAAGAGTGATGGCGGAAAGGTTCGCGTTTGTGCACGTTAGACAAATGCACTTCGATGAATGGGATGCTCACCGCCAGCAGCGCGTCACGTAATGCGACACTTGTATGCGTAAAAGCTGCCGGGTTGATCAAAATGAAGTCCACGCCTTCAGTGCGAGCGGCGTGGATGCGGTCGATCAATTCATACTCGGCATTGCTTTGCAGATGCAGCAGGTGGTGGCCGGCTTCGCGGGCACGGCGTTCCAGGTCCTGGTTGATCTGCGCCAGTGTCGTGGCGCCGTAGGTGCCCGGTTCGCGGGTACCAAGCAAGTTCAGGTTGGGTCCGTGCAGAACCAGTAGCGTCGCCATCGGCTGTTCCTATGTTATCTATGTGCAATTGTCAGAACCCGGCGACTATGCCGCAAAGCCTTTGTGACTGTCCAGTTCTCTGCAATAGCCAGCACGATGTCCGATGTTTGCGCGAAATATATGACCGCTTGATTAAATCCGGTCATTCGCCTTGGCGACACGTTCGGCGAAGTCCGTGGCGTTGATCTCGCCGATCACCCGCACATCGGCGCGCTCGACGCCATCCTTGCCGAAAAACATCAGCGCCGGAGGACCAAACAGCTTGTAGCGGTCGAGCAGGGTGCGTTGCTGCGCATTGCTGTCGGTGATGTCGAAACGGATCAGCCGATAACCCTTGAGGCGTTCAACCACGGTAGCGTCGTTGAGCACTTCGTGTTCGATGACTTTGCAGCTGATGCACCAATCGGCGTACCAGTCGAGCAGTAGCGGTGTGCCGGACGCCCGGGCTTCGGCCAGCATGCGGTCGAGGTCCGCCGGGGTGCTGACGGTTTGCCAGGGGGTGGTGTTTGGCGTTGATTCGGTGGCGACAACCGTACGTGTCTGGCCAATCGGGTTGAACGGATCAGTCTGGCCGCTGAAGGCGCCGTACCAACAGGCCAGTGCGTAAAACACCAGGAACATCCCGAGCAATTGGCCCAGGCGTTTTCTCGGCGGTTTGTAGACGAACTCCAGCGCGCCCATGAACAAACCGACGCCACCGGCCAGCAGGCCGATCAGCAACAAGGTGATCTGGCCCGGCAATACCCGGCTGAGCAAGCCGATCGCCAGCCCCAGCAGCAGCACGCCAATCGCGTTTTTCACGTAGATCATCCATGGCCCGCTTTTTGGCAGCCATGCGGCTCCGCCAGTGGCCACCAGCAGCAGCGGCGCACCCATGCCGAGGCCGAGCATGAACAGTTTCAGACCGCCGCCCAGTGCATCGCCGCTGGCACTGATGTAAAGCAGCGCACCGGCCAGCGGTGCCGATACGCAGGGCGAAACCAGCAGGCTGGACACCACGCCCAGCACCGCTGCGCCCCACAACGAACCGCCTTCGGTGCGCCCGGCAATCCGGTCCAGCCGGCTACTGATTGCATGCGGCAACTTGAGTTCGAAAACGCCGAACATGGCCAAGGCAAACAGCGCAAAAAACATTGCAAACGGCACCAGCACCCAGGCCGATTGCAGGCGCGCCTGCAAATTGAGCTGTGCGCCAAACATCCCCATTAACGCACCGAGCAACGCAAAGCAGGCCGCCATTGGCAACACGTAGGCCAGCGACAAGTTGAAACCGCGCAAGCCGCCGACCTGGCCGCGCAGCACCACACCGGAAAGGATCGGCAGCATCGGCAGTACGCAAGGCGTAAAGGTCAGGCCCAGCCCGGCAAGGAAAAACAACGCCAGCTCGCGCCATCCCCAGGCATGACTTGTTGTAGCGCCGTTGCCATCGATGCTCAGGCGTTCGGTCTCGGGCGGATAGCACAAGCCTTTGTCGGCGCAGCCCTGATAGGTCACCGTCAGGGTGAACGCGCGCTGATCGGTGCGCGGCAGTACGACATCGAGAATGCCGTGGTAGACCTCGACGTCGCCGAAGTACTCATCGTGCTTTTTTTGCCCGTCAGGAAGTTGCGCGGTGCCGAGGGCGACGTCAGCCGGATCGGCGCGGAATTGAAAGCGATGTCGGTAGAGGTAGTAGCCCTCGGTGGCGACGAAGCGCAGCTTGATTGATTGCGGTGTGCTTTCTACCAGGCTCAGTTGAAAGGCTTCGCGCACCGGCAGGAAGTCGGCGCTGTTGTTGATCGAGCCCAGGGTCGAATTTGGCCGAGTGTCCAGCAACCCGGCGGCGGTAGCCGGCAGGGCGAGCACTAGAAACAGCAGGTAGAGCAAACGGCGCATGACTATCTCGCGTTTCAAAGGTGCGGGAATGATAGCGGAGTCGCCTCGGGTCCGTATGTAGGAGCCCGTTGGAGCCGGTAGGAGCTGTCGAGTGAAACGAGGCTGCGATCTTTTGATCTTGATCTTAAAACCAAAAAGATCGCAGCCTCGTTTCACTCGACAGCTCCTACCAGCTCCTGCAAATGAATGCGATTAGAGGCGGAAGGCCTGGACGGCTGTGTGCAATCGCCCGCCCAGTACCAGCAAATTCTCCCCTTGCTCGCGCCCTTCGCCGATACGCAGCAAGTTGTCCCCACCCAACTGGTGAATCCGTTCGCTGTGATCGCGGATTTCGCTGACTGCACCACTCTGTTGGGCGGTGACATCGGCGATGCGTACGGCGGTGTCGGAAATGGTCTGGATTGCCCCGACAATTTTATCCAGTGCGCCGTCAGCGGCCTGCGCCTGGTTGGCCGTGGCTTCGGCGTGTTCGACCTGGGCGCGCATGCCTTCGACCGATTGTCGCGCGGCAGTTTGCAGGCCGGCGATCAGCGTCTGGATTTCGGCGGTGGCACCGGCGGTGCGTTGCGCCAGTGAGCGGACTTCTTCTGCCACCACAGCAAAACCGCGGCCCATTTCCCCGGCGCGGGCTGCTTCGATGGCGGCGTTCAGGGCCAGCAAGTTGGTCTGGTCGGCAATCGAACGGATCACCGTCAAGACACCGCCGATGGTGCCGGACTCTTCGGCCAGGTGCTCGATCATCTGCGCATTGCCCTGCACTTCTTCCACCAACGCATGCAGGCCGGTGAGGCTCAGGCCAATGACCTTCTGCCCATGCTCCACTGCCAGGCCGGCATGGCGGCTGGCATCGGCGGCCTGGCTGGCGTCACCGGCGACTTGCTGGATGGTCGCTTCCAGTTCGCCGAGGGAATCGCGGATCAGTGCCGTGTCGCTCGCCTGATGTTCGGCACCACTGTGCAAGTCATTGCTCAGCTCGGCCAGGGTTCGGCTGCTGCCAGCCACCTGTTCGGCATTGAGGCGAATGGTCCCTACCAAGTCCACCAGATAGGCGCGCAGGCGATTGAGCGACGCTTCGATGTCATGCAGTTCGCGATTGGTCGCGCCCAATTGAATGTCCCGGCTGAAGTCGCCCTCGGCCCAGGTCGACAGGGCGGGTGCCAGGTTGGTCAGCGTCCGCGCCAGGCGCCGTTGCAGGGTGTCGATGAGCAGGGCGATCAGCAGGATCAGGCCGATCATCACGCCTTGCATCAGTCGCACTTCACCCTGGATCTGCCCGTGTTGCGCACGAACAACAGGCTCCAGACCCGCGATGGCTTGCTGTACGGCGGCGATTTTCAGGTGAGTCGCCGTGCTGAGGTCGGCGCGTTTCTGGATCTGGTCGCGGGTGCGCGCCAGTTCTGCCGGGTAGCGAGTGAGCAGGCTGTTGAGTTCACGCTTGAAACCGACGCCGGCATCTTCGGCGACGGTTTTCTCAGTGTTCTCCAGCCCCATCATCGCGGCGAAATCGTCGGTATTTGATTCGCTGCTGGCGGCCACGCCCAACAGGGGCAGGGCGTCCAGTTGTCCGGCTTGAGTGCGGAGGCTGGTGACTTCGCGCTCGACATCGGCGGCCAGTTCGCTGCGACCGCTGCTGACCAACTTATCCCGGGCCAGCGACAGTTTGCCCAAATGCTGGGACGCGGCGAGCAGCGGTGTCAGGTACGCCGCATTGCCGCTGGCGTACTGGCTGAGTTGATCAAGGCTGGCACCCAGTTCCCGCTCTGCTTGCAGCAACAGGGCTTGCGGGTCACCCGCGAGTTTACCGGCGGCCAGCAGGTCGGTTTTGCTGAATTCGTCAAGGGTCGTCAGACTGGGGCGCAAGGTTTCGGCGAGTGCCGGTGGCAGCTCGCCGAGTTCTTTCTGCAAGCCATCGATAGCCTGGCTGGCGCTGCTCAAGCGCAGGGCATCGCCACTGGCCAGGTAATCTTCAATGTTGCGCGCCACTTGATTTTGAAACTGCTGGGACAGGCCAAGGTAACGCTCCATTAATAGATAAGGGCGTTCGAGGGCTTTTTGCGACCACCAGAGCGTGGCACCGAGCGCCACGCACACGGCAACTAAAAGAAGAGTATTGAGATTGGTCAGCAACTTCAGGCGCATTTTTGTCTACCAACGACAGAGTGGTAAGCGCCTGAATTTATTGCGTTTCTGTTACAGGGTTATGACGGAAGGGGTCATTAGCGATGAAAAAGTGGCACTTTGCTTTGACGTCCGGGCAGCCTGTACGCGATTACGCCCGGCGTCTTTTGCGCGATATAGCGCCTCGTCCGCCTGGCTCGCCATCAACAGGCTGTCGGAGTTTTCGTACCACTCGACCACCCCGGCGCTGAAGGTGCACCACAGGTCATGGGGTTGCGCCGGGTAGTGAATTTCGGCAAATCGCTGACGGATTTCATCGAGTACGGCGTAGGCCGCTTCGAGATCGGTGTCGGGCATGACGATGGCGAATTCTTCACCGCCGTAACGGCCGATGAAGTCGGTCTTGCGCAAACGTTGCTTGAGGAACAGTGCCAGGCTCTTGATCACCCGGTCGCCCATGGGGTGGCCGTGGCTATCATTGACCCGCTTGAAGTGGTCGATGTCGAGCATCGCAAAGCTCAGCGGCTTGTTCTCGCGGCGGGCACGGAACGAGCAGTCTTCGAGCAGTTGCAGAATGTGGGTGTGGTTGTACAAACCGGTAAGGCTGTCGCGAACCATTCGTGCTTTCAGGTTGCGGGCCCGCGCCGCTCGGTTGCGCACGGTGGTAATCAGGTGCCGGGGCTTGATCGGCTTGGTCAGGAAGTCGTCGCCGCCTTCACTCATGGCGTCGAGTTGCTTGTCCAGGTCGTCTTCGGCCGACAGGTAAATGATCGGCACACTGACATAGCGGTCGTTGTGGCGGATCACCTTGGCCAGTTCGGTGCCGGTGCAGGCGGGCATGTACATGTCGAGGATGATCAGGTCTGGCTGGAAATCCGCCAGTTCGGCCATGGCCTGGATCGGCTCGATCAAGGTCCGGGTCACGATCCCTGCACTATTAAGCAGGCGCTCGGTGTGCAAGGCCTGGGCGCGGGAATCGTCGATGATCAGCACTTTATAGGGTTCGTACTGCGCGACGCAGGTCAGGACTTCGATTTTCTCCAGCAGGCTCGACGCTTCGAGGGTGCCGGTGAGGAACTCCTGGCCACCGGCACGCACCGCAGCGAGGCGGGTCGGGGTGTCGGTTTCGTGCAGGCTGAAGAACAGCAGCGGCAAACGGTGATCGAGACCTTCCTGGGCTTCGGCGGCCAATTTCAGCCCGATGCCGGGGCCGCTGAAATCGACGTCCATGACGATGGCTGCCGGCAATCGCTCGACCATTGAGGAGCGAAACGCCGCCACACTGTCCAGGGACTGGGCGCTAAGCCCGAAGAATTCCAGTTGTTTGGCCAGGCGCTCGCCACGTTCGTGATCCTGCAGCATCACGTAAATCGGCTTGCGCAACGGCGGCAGGAACGTTTGGTCGAGTTGATCGCCATGGCGCAGCCCGGTACGTGACAGGCGCTGCATCAAGCGGTTGAGGTCAGTGATCAGTCCGCTGCTCAGGCGTCCGCGATTGGCGTCGACAGCCTCCAGCGACTGGCCGATGTGGCGTGCCAGTTGCGTGTGTTCAGGTTGTTCGAAGCGCTCGGCGAAACGTAGCAGGCGCAAATTGGCCTCGCTCAGTTCCGACAGATCGTTGATGGACCATTCGGTGTGCTGCAGGCGCTGCCATATCTCAAGAATCTGACGTGCTTGATGAATTACCCGCTGGGCAAAGTGATGCTTGAGGCGCTCGCGGCTGGGGTCTTCTTGCTCGGTCATATCCTGACTACTAGTTAGGGTGCACGCTGAGGTCGACTGGTGGCTCTATGCTAGCACCTCTTTTCGATTGCATGAGTGCTGTACGTCAACAATCTGCAATGTGAGTGCATTCAGTTTGTGACCAATGAGTCTCGGTGGGCGCGACGCTAGGCGGTAGAACCCCATAAATTGGGTGTTCCAGGAGATTTCCTGATCATTTTCAGGCCGCTTCCCATGGCTTGGAGGACCTCGTCTGTCAGCTGTTTCTGATTTTGCGCGTGCATGATCCCGTCGGGATTTTCGCCTGATAGGGTTCAGGGATTCCCCTACAGCCGGCCCGCGAACCATGACCCTGTGTTTCAAAGAACATCCCAGCGATGACCAGCGGCTGAACCACAACACCACACCCATTGCCGATTGTGAATGCAAGGAGGAGCGGCTCTACGGCAGCAAAACCCTGGTCACCGAGGTGCCGATTCTCACGTGCTCATGCCTTTGGCGTATCTACCAGCGCGAGGCTGAAGAGATCGTCGCGCCCAACGGTGTATTGATCGCCGATCCGGTGGAGCGCAACCGCGTGATCAACGCGGCTTATGCCCGGTTGTGGCTGCATGACCCTCGGTTTCAGTGGGCCGGGTTGGCGGCGTTTGCTTCCAAGCAGGTCGGTTGCGGGTTGTTGCATGCGGCGCAAAGTGTGGAGCGTATTGGCGAGGAGCGTGAGGCTCGGGTGCGTTTGCGAGACAGCCGCCGTGAATACGGTCTGCTGACATCGGGCAGGATGTCAGAACAGGCAGATGCTTTGCGCAACTATAAAGAAGCGGATGCGCGTAACCCTGTTCCTTCTTTGGACCTCTATCCCGCGGGCGAGGATTTGTCGCTGGTACAGCAGCAATACCGGCATGTGCACGACATGATGGCATTGGGGAATACCACGCTGTTTCTGGATGTTTATCCGTTGCATGAGTTTTATGCGAAGCGTGGGTTGAGGGAGTTGAAGTACTGTCTGGAGAACCGAGCGGGAATTTATGGGCATCCGACGTTTCCGGTGTTTTGGCCGGTGGATCAGGAAGCACTCCCTTTTGGGTTGAGTTACGTTGAGGTTCTACAAGCTTTTGAGGCGATAGACGCCGGAGATATAGTCGGTGGCGTTAAGCATTTGGCGGGGCATGAGCAGCGCAACATTCTCCAGCCTACGATTTACAAAGATCGCCAGTTGGTGGCGTTGCTGCGTGGCAACCACGTTTCCTATGTGACCGGCTTTCCTTCCGGTGCGGCCCAGGCTATTGAGTTGACGCTTACCAGCCAATGCCAGCGTGTAGAGGATGGGCGAACCATCGGTTTTGATAACAGCCCGCTGGCGGACTTGTCGGACATTCAACAACGAATGCCCTTTGTGCTGCGGGCCGCATCTCGCTTCGACGAGATGTTGCAGGGTGCTGACCGGCCGGCGTTGGAGCAATCCATTCGAGAGATCGCTGCGGTGGGCGGGCAGTCGTGATCATGTCGTGGCGAGCGTATCGCGGCTGGCGGCAGGCAGTGTTGATGATTTTGATTGTACTGGGGGTGCTCTGGGCGATCGGAGTGCTGTCGGATGAGCCGGAAATCGCTCTGGAAATGGGTGGCACCTATGAAGATTTGCGCGAACGCTCGTCCGCGTCCTTTAGTCCACTGATACCCGGTGAAATCTGGATGGGGCTTCCCACGACTGATGCACGATTGCGATTCATCGACCAGCAGTACGAATTCATTACTCCTCAGGCACGTTTTTTCACCGTTGGATTTGACGACAACATAATCATAAGTATCCGCATGTCACCTATGGTCGAGCCGTTGCTGCTCGATGACGCCTTGAAGGTAGCGCTGGATTTACAGGATCAGTGGCGCCGCGGCGGATGGCGGGTTGCCGGCCCCAGAACCTATCCGCCCTTTGCCGACACACCGGCATGGCGTGCCCGGCTACGGGCTAAGAACCGGGTAGGAACGACTTACTGGCTGGCGGGTGAAAAATACCAGGTAGCGATGTTCATGCACCGTTTCGCAGACAGCACGCATCCAGACGAAGAGCGCTATCTGATCACCCTCTCGATAGGCAAGCCGTGGACACCCTTCGATGATGACCAGTGACCGCCCCCAAGAATCCCATCCCATTCCTTCGCGCCTCAACCTCAATAAAAGGAACCCCACCATGCCATCCCCAGCCTTCATGACCCTGCGCGGTGAACGCCAAGGCCTCATCAGCGCCGGTGCCTTCACCCAGGCGTCGGTGGGCAACATCTACCAGTTGGGACGTGCGGACCAAATCATGATTCAGGCGCTCAGCCATGGCGTTTTTGTGCCCAGAGGGTCAGGAGCGGGTCGCCGGATGCACAAGCCGTTGATCATTACCAAGTCAATCGACAAGTCATCGCCGCTGATCAACAACGCTTTGTGTTCCGGGGAGTTGCTCAGCCAGTGCCGCGTCGAGTGGTATCGCACCTCGGCGCAGGGAACGCAGGAACATTTCTACACGATGGAGTTGGAGGACGCGTTGATCATCGGTGCCGAAGTGCTCATGCCGCATTGCCAGGACCCGGGCACCGCACACCTGACGCAGCTGGAGAAAGTCCACTTCAGCTACCGGCGAATCTATTGGCGGCATGAAATCAGCGGGACCATGGGCTCCGACGAGTGGAGTGCAGAGGCGTCGGCATGAGGCTGGTCGATGAGTTTCATCTGACCCCGTGGGAGCGCCAACATGCCTACCCCGGCGAGCAAGCACTGGATCACGTCCGTCAGGCCTTGCAAGATCGGCAACCGATCGAAGGTATGCACGAGTTGCGTGCCGGGCTGATGATCGACATCGACGACGAGGTGCTCCATCAGGTTGAGCGTGGCGAGTGGCGGTTGATCAGGCCTGAAGCCGATTACGGCGACTGGGCGGTGCCGCTGCTCATCTTCGAGCACAAGGTCATGGCGTTGATGAGAAATCCGCCGCCCCAGGCTTCACGGTCACCGAGGATCTTCCGCATCGTTGAAAGCGAAACGGCCGCGCCGCTGACTCAGCAGCGCTACTTTGCGACTGTGGAAGGACAGGTTGCCGCGCGCAGAACCGACGGTCAGGGCATCGCCCATCTCTTTGGGCCAGCTGAGCTGCAGCAGATTTCAATGCCGGTCATCGGCGTTTAGCGCTGGCATGGGCACTGGGTTAATTGGCAACGGTTGACGAAGGTTCGGGCGGTAATTTTCGGGATAAACCCAACGGCGGGTGCCGGGCCAAGGCACGTTGTTGTATGGTTGTGGTCGAACCGATGAACCCAAGTGATTGAAAGGATATCGCCATGCTGGACTGGAAGAACCGCGCCGGTAGCGCGCCTGAACGTGCCGCTGAACCGAAATCGGCTACCCGCAGTTATCTGGGTGGCCTGCTGTTCAGCCGGGCGCTGGCTACCCTGATCGGCATTTACCTGCTGGTGGCGTGCGGTCTGGGCTGGTACTGGAGTGAAGAGCCCGCGCTGTTTCCGGTGCAGCAGAATGCGCAAATGGCTGCCGAGAAAGAAGGCAAGCAAATGGTGGTTGGCTACACCACCGTCGAAACCCTCAAGACCGTTGCCGGCACTTTGCTGACCAAGCCGGGCGGTTACATCTCCAACGACCGTTTCCCGCCGGGCCTGTGGATGGACAACATGCCAAGCTGGGAATATGGCGTGCTGGTGCAAGTGCGCGATCTGACGCGCGCCATGCGCAAGGACTTCGCCCGCTCGCAGTCGCAATCGGCTGAAGATGCGGATCTGGCCAAGGCCGAGCCGCGCTTCAACTTCGATAACAAGAGCTGGATCCTGCCGTCCACCGAATCGGAGTATCAGGAAGGTATCAACTCCTTGAGCCGCTATCAGGCTCGGCTGTCGGATCCCACGCAGAAAAACGCGCTGTTCTACGCTCGTGCCGACAACCTGAACAACTGGCTCGGGGATGTCGGTACTCGCCTGGGTTCGTTGTCGCAACGGCTGTCGGCCAGCGTTGGCCGGGTCAAGCTCAACACCTCGCTGAAAACCGAAGTGGTTATCCCGGGCCAAGTGCCGCAGGTCGACGAAGAAATCGTCGAAACCCCGTGGATGCAGATCGATAACGTGTTCTATGAAGCTCGCGGTCAGGCTTGGGCCTTGTCGCACCTGCTGCGCGCCATTGAAGTCGACTTTGCCGATGTATTGGCGAAGAAGAACGCCACGGTCAGCGTGCGTCAGATCATTCGTGAACTGGAAGCTTCGCAAGAGCCAGTGTGGAGCCCGATGATTCTCAACGGCAGCGGCTTCGGCGTCCTGGCCAACCACTCGCTGGTCATGGCCAACTACATTTCCAGGGCCAACGCGGCGGTGATCGATTTGCGTCAACTGCTGAATCAGGGCTGAGTCATGGTCGATAACGCCAGAGAGGTTGCCCACCGGGTGGCCTCGGATGCCGAACAGATCGCCTGGGTCGACGAGCAGGACAACCTGCTCGGCGCCCTGGTCCGGTCCGACCTGCGCGAGCGCGGGCTGATCGGGCGCGGCACCTACATTATGTTGTTCAATTCCGCCGGTGAGCTTTGTGTGCACCGTCGGACATTGAGCAAAGCCATTTATCCAGGGTATTGGGACGTGGCGGCGGGCGGTATGGTGCTTGCCACTGAAACTTATGCCGAGTCAGCAGCCCGTGAGTTGGAAGAAGAGCTCGGTGTGAGCGGAGTGGAGTTGACCGCCCATGATCACTTTTTCTTCGAAGACACCGGTAATCGCCTGTGGTGTTCGGCGTTTTCAGCGGTGTGGGATGGCGCGTTGATCCTGCAACCGGAAGAGGTGCTGGAAGCGCGCTTTTTGCCGATTGATGAAGTGCTACGGGAAATCGACGAAAAGCCTTATTGCCCGGACTCTTTGGCAGCGTTAAAGCGCTATCTTCGGGCTCGCGGCGAAGACGTCGCAAAAGCGCTATAAATTGGCGCCGATTGGCTCTTAGCAATCGGCGCTTTTGCCGTTACACTGCGCGACCTTTTCAAACTGAACCGGTATTGCTTTTGTAGGAACTGCCGCAGGCTGCGATCTTTTGACTTTGCATTTGCGTCAAAACCAAAAGATCGCAGCCTCGTTGCACTCGTCAGCTCCTACATAGAGTTATCCCGTTTCAGTAGCGCTGCCCCTGCCTGAGTGGGGCTTCGCGGTCGATGGTGCCGGGTGTCCTGCCGCGACCAGTCTTTGTCCTCCCAAGAGGATTGCCGGTGGCCAAAAAAGCCGCATCCTTCGCCGCCCTTGGTGGCTTGGTATTTTCCACCGACGCAGGTCGTCATTGCCCGGATTGCAGTAAGCCGGTGGACGCCTGTATCTGCAAACAGACCGTAATCCCTGCCGGCGACGGCGTTGCTCGTGTACGTCGCGAAAGCAAGGGCCGTGGCGGCAAGACGGTGACCACCATCACCGGCGTGCCGTTGGCCGAAGACGCGCTCAAGGACCTGGCCACCACGTTGAAAAAACGTTGTGGCACCGGTGGAGCGTTGAAAGACGGGATCATTGAAATCCAGGGCGATCATGTCGAGCTACTCTTGGCCGAGTTGATCAAGCACGGTTTCAAGGCAAAGAAGTCCGGCGGCTAGCAGCCTCTGTGAAAACCACCCGCGGCTTGATCCAGTCCTGTTTGCCTCAAGGGCTGGCGTCGTCACCATGGTTTTCACAGAGCCTGTTCATGACCGGTTTCTAAACTCACTGCGGTCGGCGGGGTCTATCCCTCGTTGACGAACCGTCATTTTCATTCTTTAGACTGCGCCGGCCTGAATCCAGGCGACGCACTATGACTTCTTTATAGGGGACTTCGATGTCCGTACGACGCACACGCAAAGACGATGGCAGCCAATGGACAGTTGCGGACAGCCGCAGTGTTTACGGGATTCGCCATTGGGGGGCCGGGTATTTCGCGATCAATGACGCCGGTCGCGTCGAAGTTCGTCCGAACGGTCCGAGCAGTTCGCCTATCGACCTGTTCGAGCAAGTTGACCAGCTGCGCAAGAGCGGCCTGTCCTTGCCGTTGCTGGTACGTTTTCCGGACATTCTGCAAGACCGCGTGCGTCAGCTGACCGGCGCATTCGACGCCAACATCGAGCGTCTGGAATACCAGAGCAAGTACACCGCGCTGTACCCGATCAAGGTGAACCAGCAGGAAGCGGTGATCGAGAACATCATCGCCACCCAGAACGTCTCCATCGGTCTGGAAGCCGGCTCCAAACCTGAACTGCTCGCGGTGCTGGCATTGGCGCCGAAGGGCGGCACCATCGTCTGCAACGGCTACAAGGACCGCGAGTTCATCCGTCTGGCGCTGATGGGCCAGAAGCTTGGTCACAACGTGTTCATCGTGATCGAGAAAGAATCCGAAGTCGGCCTGGTGATCGAAGAAGCGGCGTCGCTCAAGGTCAAGCCTCAGGTTGGCCTGCGCGTGCGTCTGTCGTCTCTGGCATCGTCCAAGTGGGCGGACACCGGTGGCGAGAAATCCAAATTCGGCTTGTCGGCGGCGCAGCTGCTGTCGGTGGTTGAACGGTTCCGCGCTGCCGGTCTGGACCAAGGCATTCGCCTGCTGCACTTTCACATGGGTTCGCAGATCGCCAACCTGGCGGACTACCAGCACGGTTTCAAGGAAGCGATCCGCTACTACGGCGAGCTGCGCAACCTTGGCCTGCCGGTTGACCATATTGACGTCGGCGGTGGCCTGGGCGTGGACTACGACGGTACGCACTCGCGTAACGCCAGTTCGATCAACTACGACATGGACGATTACGCCGGTGTCGTGGTCGGGATGCTCAAGGAGTTCTGCGACGCGCAGAGCCTGCCGCACCCGAACATCTTCTCCGAAAGCGGCCGCTCCCTGACCGCGCACCACGCCATGCTGGTGATTCAGGTCACCGACGTCGAGAAACACAACGACGACGTGCCGCAGATCGACAACAAGGAAACGCTGCCGGAAACCGTGCAGTGGCTGGTGGACCTGCTGGGTCCGACCGATATCGAGATGGTCACCGAAACCTACTGGCGCGCCACGCACTACATGAGCGATATCGCCGCCCAGTACGCCGATGGCAAGCTGACCCTGGCTGAAAAAGCCCTGGCCGAGCAATGTTACTTCGCCGTGTGCCGTCGCCTGCACAACTCGTTGAAGGCGCGCCAGCGTTCTCATCGTCAGGTGCTGGACGAACTCAACGACAAGCTCGCCGACAAGTACATCTGCAACTTCTCGGTGTTCCAGAGCCTGCCGGACACCTGGGCCATCGACCAGGTACTGCCGATCATCCCGTTGCACCGTCTCGACGAAGAACCGATGCGTCGTGCCGTGTTGCAGGACTTGACCTGCGACTCCGACGGCAAGATCAACCAGTACGTCGACGAGCAGAGCATTGAGACCAGCCTGCCGGTGCACGCGCTGAACGAAGGCGAGGACTACCTGCTGGGTGTGTTCCTGGTCGGCGCTTATCAGGAAATTCTGGGCGACATGCACAACCTGTTCGGTGACACCGATTCGGTGAACATCTACCAGAACGCCGACGGCAGCGTGTACCACGCCGGTATTGAAACCCACGACACCATCGAAGACATGCTGCGTTACGTCCACTTGTCGCCGGAAGAGCTGATGACCCACTACCGCGACAAGTGCGCCAATGCCCGCATCAGTGCCAGCGAGCGCACTCAGTTCCTTGATGCTCTGCGTCTGGGCCTGACCCGCTCGTCTTACCTCTCTTCTTGAGGTAAGTCCCGCTCTCATCGGGTTGTCTGAAAATGTTCCGCACGCTGCGGAAATTTCAGATGACCTGGTGCGACGCCTCTCTTTTTCCCTGCGAAATGACCTACGTCCTTGGCCATCCAGGCCATTTGGTCTTCTTTTCGCGTAGGTCATTTCCTAAGTTGTACTTCGCCTCTCTACTCGGCCATGTCTCTCGGCGAGAATCCCCGGCCGCCCCTCCTGTAGAGAATCGCCGATGTTCGATCCAGCCAACGAACCTGCATTTCGTCTGGACGTAGCAGGTCTGTCCGACGTCTTCGAGGTACTGGCCTTTACCGGTAGAGAAGCCATCAGTGAGCCATTCGTATTCGACATGGAGCTGCTGGTCAATGACCCCGCGCTCGACCTCGCCAGCCTCTTGTACCGTTCAGCCTCGTTGTATTTCGGGCCAGCGGGCAACAGCGTCCACGGGCAATTGCATGAGCTGATCCAGCGTGAACATGGATCGATGAACCGGCTCTGTCATGTGCGCCTGGGGCCTCGGCTGGCTTGCCTTTCCCAACGTTTCAGCCAGCGCATCTTCAGCGCCCGCTCGGTGCCGCAAATCCTCGATCAGGTGCTCAGGGAGCACGGCATTGTCGGCCAGGATCGGCGCTTTGAACTGGACGGCGATTACCCCGCCCGTGATTTCTGCACGCAGTACCGTGAATCGGACCTGCAATTTATCCAACGCCTGTGCGCCCAGGAGCGGCTGCACTACCACTTCGAACACCGGGCTCGCGGGCACTGCGTGGTGTTTGCCGATGGACAGGGGCATTTCCGTCGCGGCGAAACGGCGCTGTTCAGCAGCGAAGGCGAGCGCCCGGCGGTGCGCCGTTTCGAGGTTCAGCGAAGCGCGGACAGTTCGGTGCAGAGTGCGCAGTGCGGTAGCGACCTGCCGATGCTGCGCAGCGCTCAACTGATGCCGCTGGCGGGGCATCCGGTTGCCGAGTGGAATCAGCTGTGGCTGCTGACCCATGTCGAGCATCAGGGCAGTCAGGACCCCATCGCGCCCTACAGCAACCAGTTGCGTGCGATGCGTTGGGAGGTGGCGTTTGAGTCGTCATCTATTGCAGAGAAACCGACCATGCGGGGGCTGCAGCGTGCATGGGTGGTAGATGTCGATGAGCTCCGGCCTGACCCTTCCCGGCCGGTGGCGGTGCAATTTGACTGGTTGTATCAGGGGGAAGGTGCAACGCCCAGCCACTGTTGGCTGCCATTGGCGCCGGGGCTGGCATTGGCAAGCGCCGCGCAGTTGAGTGAAGGCGCGGAGGTGGTGGTGAGCTTTATCGAAGGTGATCCGGACCGACCGTTGATTACCGGGTTTCTGCATCAGCCAGACCGGATCGAAGAGGTAGAGACGACGTACGCCACTGATGATTGCCCCTCTGAAGCTGTACAGGGATGGTTGCGCTCCGGTGAACCCTTGTTGTTGCTGTGTTTGCTGCCCGGCGGTGGCCCTTTCAACCATTGCGCGCAGGCCCTTTGCACCTGTCGTGCGGCGACGCGGCTTGGCCAGAGTGGTGCGGCATGATCGCCGTGCAGACACCGGACACGCTGCCGCAATGGTTATTGCTGGACGTACCGGGCGCGCCGCAGGCGGGGTCAGCCCTGCAGCACATGTTTGGCCATGCCCGGTGGTTCTGGTTGTTCGAAAACACTGAGTGGCATGCGCTGCGTGAACAAGGTCCAGCCCTGATCGACCTAAGGACCTGTCCGACGCTGGTCGAACGCTGTCAGGGCGAGGCACAGCGCTGGCCGGGCCTGCTGTTGCTCAGCGAAGCACCGGTGTCGACGTTGCTGGCGCACTTGCGGCGCATGCTCTCGGTGAGTTTCGGCCTGCACCACCGGGCCCTGCTGAGTTACTACAACCCGCACACCGCCAGTTACTTTTTTGATGCCTGCGACGCCGGGGAGTTGAGTCGCTGGCTGGGGCCGATCAACCAGTTGCGCTGGTACGGCGGGACCTGGGCCGACCGTGCAATCGGCCGTCATGGCTGGCAACAGTTAATCAATCCGTTGCTTGCCGTCAGCCCGTTAGCGATTGAAGAAACACTCAGCCCTCATCAGAAGGCAAGGCTGCAAACCTGCCTGCTGGAACAGCATGCGTGGCAATGGTGCACATCCACCGGGACCGATTACTACACGCTGTGGTCCCACATGGAGGAAGGGCTGGCGCTGGGCTTTAGCGAACGCCCGGTGCTGGATGGCTGGTTATGGCTACGCTTGCAGTACCCCGGCGTTGTACCTGAACTGCCCTTGTCGGGAGCCACTCAGCAAGAATGCCTGGATAATCTGCGCAACCGTTGGCAGAACCTTCAACCCTGAACATGAGGCTCGACACCGATGGCGAGCAGGGTTAAGCGGATCATCAGCCTGGCGCTCGGCGGTTTGCTGCTGGCGGTAATGAGCGCGTGTTCACCGCTGAAAATGCTCAATGCCCTGACCCCCGACGGGACCTTCGATAAGACCGAGGGCATTGCCTATGGCAGTGATCCGCGGCAAAAACTCGATGTGTATGTGCCGCACCATCCGATGGCGGGTGCCCCGGTGGTGGTGTTTTTCTATGGCGGCAGCTGGAACAGTGGATCACGCAGCGACTACGGATTTGTCGGTGAGGCCTTGGCGTCCCGGGGGATCGTCGCGGTACTGGCGGACTATCGGTTGTATCCACAGGTGCGTTATCCACTGTTTCTCGAAGACGCCGCCAGCGCAGTGGCCTGGTCCCATGAGCACATCCGGCAGTACGCCGGGAACCCGCAGCGCTTGTACCTGATGGGGCACAGTTCCGGGGCCTATAACGTTGCGATGCTGGCACTGGACCTCGCGCTGTTGGCGGCGGTGGGCCTTTCGCCGCACAACCTTAGCGGCTGGATCGGTCTGGCCGGCCCCTATGATTTTTTGCCGATCCAGAATCCGGACGTGCGCCCGGTGTTTTTCTGGCCGGATTCACCGCCGCAATCGCAACCGATCAACCATGTCACCCAAGGCGCGCCGCCAGCGTTGTTGATGGCCTCAACGGACGACGAGGTGGTCAACCCGACGCGCAATACCGGCGGTCTCGCAATCAAGTTGCGTGAAGCGGGCGTGCCGGTGCAGGACCTGTACTTCTCTCGCACCGGCCACGCCATGCTGGTGGCGGCGTTGTCCCGACCCTTGCGCGGTTTGGCGCCGGTACTGGACGAGGTTACGTCGTTCGTCAGGACAACGCCGACTCAGTGAGCGCGGGCGAACCAACCGTCGTTTTGGCGCAGACGCCAGGCAATGGCGCCGAGGGTCAGGCTGCGCAGTAACATGAACAACAGGAAAGTTATCCACAGCCCATGGTTGCCGAAACCTTGCAGTGCCCAGCCGAAGGGCACCAGCAAGGCGACCGTCAACAGCATGCCGTTGCGCATTTCCCGGGCGCGGGTGGCGCCGATGAACAAGCCGTCGAGCAAGTAGCTCCACACCGCGATCAACGGCAGCGCGGCGAGGTAGGGCAAGTAGATGAACGCGGTGTCGCGCACGCTTTCGATGTTGGTCTGCATCTCGATGAACAAGTGACCGGCAAACAGGAACATCACGGCAAAACCCAGGCTCGCCAGCAACGACCAGCCGCATGCCACTACCAATGAGCGACGCAGGGCATCACGGTCGCGGGCACCGATGGCATGCCCGCACAGGGCTTCCACGGCGTGGGCCAGACCGTCGAGTGCGTGGGCCGTCAGCAGCAAGCCGTTGAGCAGCAGCGCGTTGGCGGCGACGGTGGCATCGCCCAGTCGCGCACCTTGCACGGTGATCAGAAAAAACACCGATTGCAGGGCCAGGCTACGAATGAAGATGTCGCGGTTGACCGCCAGCAGCGGTCGCCAGCTCTGCCACAGCGCCAGGGCAGCCCAGGCGATATGACCGGGGTAGGCGCGCAGGGCATGACGGGTCATGAACAGGCCGATCAGCGCACCGGTCCACTCGGCGATGACCGACGCACGAGCGGCACCCACCACGCCCCATTCCAGGCCGAGAACAAACCATAAATTCAACGCAATGTTAACCAGGTTGGTGCTCAGCAGAATCACCAGCGGCGCGCGGGCGTTCTGCGTGCCGAGGAACCAGCCGACCAGCGCATAACTGGCCAGCGCCGCCGGCAGCCCGAACAACCGCGTGTGGAAGAACTCGCGGGTCATTTGATCCAGCTCCGTCGATGGCTGCATGAAATGCAACGCCACGCCGCTCAACGGAACACCCGCTGCGCCCAGCACCACGGCCAGTCCCATGGCCAGCAACAGCCCTTGCAACAAAATCTGCCGCAACGCCGCGCCATCACCTCGGCCGGCTGCCTGGGCGGCGAACCCGGTCGTGCCCATGCGCAGGAAACCCATGCCCCAGGCGAGAAACGTATACAGGCTGGCGCCGACCGCAACGGCACCGAGCTGATGGGCGTGGGGCAAGTGGCCGATGACGGTGCTGTCGACCAGCGCCACCAGCGGTACGGAAATATTCGAGAGAATCATCGGCGCAGCCAGCGCCAAGACCCGACGATGGGTGGGGCGGTCGCGCCAGTCGGCAATCAGGTTGGACATGCAGGCTCCTTGGGGAGCGGGCATTGTAGCGACACATTTTGGAATATGCCGCGAACCATTGTAGGAGCGAGCCTGCTCGCGAAGGTCGTCAGCGATAATGCTGAGAATCTGTAACCCTGGGGTATTTTCAGCTTTATCGCGATCAAGGATTGGGCGGTGTCAGTGAACCACCCAACTCAGCAGCCACAGCCCGAGCATCAGCCAGATGATGCCCATGATGAACGAGGCATTCATGAATGCGCGGATCGCCGACCACAACAACAGCAGCCCCAGGATCAGCGTGGCGATGCTGATGATCGAGGTGTCCATGCCCAAGGCGCGGGACAAGCCTTCGACAAAGTTGCTGCTGGCGCGGCTCATCATTTGAAACAGCCCGCTGAGGCCATCAACGATGAAACGGATGACGGAACCGAGGGCTTGGCCGAGCCATTCGAAAAAACCTTCTACCTGCATGGAATGAGCGTCCTGATCAAAGAAAGGCGTGGTTTGGGCTATCGATCATCGCACCGAGTTCCCTGCAGGAGCTGCCGAAGGCTGCGATCTTTTTGAGTATGGCGCAAAGATTCCTGACTAACACTGTGGGAGCGAGCCCCCAATCTTTGTCACTTGCCTTCACTCGCCATCCCCCCGAAGCTATACGCCTTCAGGAGAGCCCGATGAACCTTGTTGAACTGACCGAACGCCTGCACGCCATCCGTGACCGCAATGACTGGCGGCAATTTCACAGCCCGAAAAACCTGGCCATGGCCGCGAGCGTGGAAATGTCCGAGCTGGTGGAAATTTTCCAGTGGCTGACCGAAGACCAGTCTCGCCAGTTACCGGCGGACAAACTGGCCCATGCCGGGCAGGAAGTCGGCGACATCGTGCTTTATCTATTGTTGTTGTGCAGTGAGTTGGGTCTGGACATGAATGAAGTGGTGCGCAGCAAACTGGCCGACAGCGAACGGAGGTTCAGCTGATGAGCGACCGTCATTTCGATCAACTGGCGACCCGCTTCGCCGAAAAAATCTACGGTGGGGCCAAAGGCGCGATCCGTCTGGCGGTGCTTCAGGCGGATCTGGCTGAAACCTTGCCGGCCCGACCGTTGCGGGTGCTGGACATTGGCGCCGGCCTTGGCCACATGTCGTTGTGGCTGGCGCAGCGCGGCCATGAGGTGACATTGGCCGAACCCGCCGAACCCATGCTCGAAGGCGCTCGTCAGCGCTTCGCCGAGGCTGGGCAGACCGCGACATTTATTCAGGCACCGTGGCAGGAATTGCTCGGTCAACTCACCGAACCCTACGACCTGGTGCTGTGCCATGCGGTGCTGGAATGGTTGGCCGAACCCCATGCAATCCTGCCGGTGCTGCATCAATTGACCAAGCAGGATGGCTGGTTATCACTGGCCTTCTACAACCGCGATGCATTGATTTACCGCAACTTGCTCAAGGGCCATTTCCGCAAGATGCGCAAGAACGACATGGCTGGCGAGAAGCAAAGCCTGACCCCGCAACAACCCCTTGATCCACGGGAATTGGCGGCGCAACTTGAGGGTTTGTGGCAGGTCGAAACCCAAAGTGGGGTGCGGGTTTTTCACGATTACATGCCGGTGGAATTCCAGGCCCGCGCCGAACTGGTGGACCTGCTGGAAATGGAACTGGCCCACCGCCGTCACCCGAGCTTCGCCGGACTTGGGCGTTACTTGCACTGGATTTGTCGACCGGTTTGATCGGAGCACGAAATGAAAAGTCGTACGGGGTTGTTGGTCATGTGTCTGGGATTGGCTGCCTGTCAGGGCGGCAACCCGTATGTGGCAACTTCCAACCCACTTCCACCGGCACCACCTCAGGCGGCCAAGACCTTCGACCGCAGTGCCTACCCGGCGGCGCCGCGTGATTACGGGCGTTATCGCAGTTGGGCCTGGCTCAACGGGCACCTGCCACCAGGCAGTGCGTGGGCGGATTCGGCGCAGGTCGCCGAAGCGGTCAGCAATGCCCTCGATCAACGGGGCTTGCGCCCGCTGCATGACAATCGCCCGGCGGACCTGTTTGTCAGCGCCGACCTGCGTCTGGAAACCCGCTTGCGCCAGGTCCAGGACGACTATGGCTATTACGGCGGTGGCTACTATGGCGGGCACGGCGGCTACGGCAACGGTATTGGCATGTACAACACCGTGCCGATTGTCCGGACTTATCAGGAGCAGGTCGTGGTGGTGCAGGTGGACATGTTCGATGCGCAGAGCGGCCAGCCGGTATGGAGCTCCAGCGCTGAAACCCTGCGCAAGGGCACGCAAATGGAACAAGCGGATGCCATACGCGAGGCTGTAGAAAAGGCCATGTCGGCGTATCCTCCTGGTTAGCTTCTGCAGTTAAGAAGCATTTCACAGGTTCATGTCTTCTACCGGAGAATTATCATGTTCCGCCGTTACGCTTTACTGGCAGTGGTCGCGCTGCTCAGTGCCTGCGCCGCCAACCAGGTCAATCACGACTTCGATGCCAGCCGCGACTTCGCCGCTTATCGCAGCTGGAGCTGGAAAGAACCCGCCCTGCAATATCGCCCTGATGACCCACGGATCAAGAGTGACCTGACCGAACAACGTGTGCGCCAGTCGGTGGCCGATCAACTGGATCAACGCGGCCTGCGCCCGGCGGCGGCCGGTGCCAAAGGTGACTTGAGCGTGCAGACCTACCTGGTTGTCGAAGAACGTCAGCAGCAGATCACTACTAACTATGGCGGCGGTTGGGGCAACCCCTGGAACGGCTACTGGGGCGCACCGATGTACAACGAAACCCGCGTAGTTCCCTACAAGGTCGCCACCATCCAGATCGACATGCTCGACGGCAAGGACGGCAAACTGGTCTGGCGCGGCAGTGACGAGCAGATGCTCAGCCGCACCACCAACCCGTCGGACCGCAGCAACGCGATACGTGAAACGGTCACCCGGATATTGTCCAATTATCCACCGCGGTAAATAGCGGGAAGATCAAAAGATCGCAGCCTTCGGCAGCTCCTACATAGGAGCTGCCGCAGGCTGCGATCTTTTGATTTTGATCAGCGGGCAGCCAGCCAAAGTGCCTACATAGGATTGATGTACTCCTGTAGGAGCTGCCGCAGGCTGCGATCTTTTGATTTTGATCAGCGGCAACCAGCCAAAGTCCCTACTACACTGCTGTTCACCAATGGAGGTCGCGCCAGGCAGCGCGTCGGCAAAGGAGTGCGTCATGTCTCCCCGCATGCAGTTAAGCGGCCCGGCCCGGCAGCGGGGAGCGATCGGCTTGATGGCGGCGCTGACGCTGGCGATGGCGTTGATGTTCGCGCTGGTGGTGATCGACAGCGGTCGGCTCTACCTGGAAAAACGCAGTCTGCAACGTGTCGCTGACATGGCCGCCCTGGAATCCGCCACCCGAGGGGGGGACTGCTCCCCCGGTTCAACAGCAACGGTTTATGCCACCGCCAGCGCCCAACGCAATGGTTTCGCTTTGCCCAGTGATGGACGTGCACTGAACGTCGCCTGCGGTGCGGTGACCCTGGATGCCAACAACTTTCGGGTATTTGCCGTCGACCCCGCCAAAAGCGAGGCCATCCGGGTAATCGCCAGCCATGTCGTGATGCAGAGTGTTGCCGGTGGCATCGGCGCGCTGTTCGGCGGTGCGCCCGCAGGTGCAACGCTCACCCTGAACGCTACGGCAGTCGCCGCGTTACCGCCGCCGCTGGCATCGCTGACCATTCGCAGTGCCGCACTGACATTCGACACCAGCAAGGCAACCATCACCAGTTTGTTGTTCGGTGGCTTGCTGGGAGGCAACGTCAACATCAGTGCGGTGGGTTGGAATGGATTGGTCAATACCAACATCAGCCTGCTCGGCTACCTGAACCGACTGAAAATCGACTTGGGCCTGACCGCCGCCGGCTACGATCAGGTGCTGGGCAACACGATCAACGTCAGCCAGTTGATCCAGACGGCGATCAATGTTCTGGACCCCGGCGGCACACTGGGTGCCAGCGCAACCATCGTCAGCTTGCAGGCACTGAAGGTGGCGGCCGGCACAACGAGCGTGGTGCTGGGTAATATGCTGCATGTCGAAAGTGGCACTGACATTTCGGCCCTGGCAGTGAACCTGAAAGCGTTCGACCTCATTGAAGCGGTGGTGCAGTTAGCCAACAAGAAAAACGGTCTGGTGGCGTCACTGCCGATCAACCTCGCGGGCCTGGCGCAGATCACTGCACGGGTGCAGGTGATGGAACCGCCGCAACTGTCAGCCATCGGCAACCCGAAGACTGCGGCACTGGCACCGTTGGGACCCAACCGGATCTATGTACGAACCGCACAGGTCAAGACGTTGCTGTCGATCAACCTGCCGGTTCTCGACGCCATCACGCCGCTGGTCAATGCCGTCCTGAATCTGGTTGCGCCGCTGACCAACACCCTCAGCGCATTGCTGCATCTGGACCTGGTAGGCGTCATCGATTCGCTGACCTGCGCCTTGGGTGCCGCTTGTGACACGCCGGAAATCAAACTGCTGCCATCACCGATACGGATCGACGTCGCGCTGGAAGCGGCCGGCGCCTGGAGTTACGTCACCGCCTACAGTTGCGTGAGTGCGACCAACAAAAGCTTGACGACCAACACCACGACCACACTGATCGGGCTGAAAATCGGGCAGATCGCACCTGCTGATGTGTTTGGTTCCGCAACCGTCCCGCCGACCAATGTCGTCCTGCCATTGAAAGTCATCGATATCGGTGTGCAGACCTGCAACCGGCTGCTGTTTTTGCCACCGGTCTGCTACAACCATCGACCCGGCATCGGTGGCGGTATCGATATCATGCTCAACACTTCCGTTGCGCAAAACGCCAACATGCCCCACGTGTACACCGCGCCGGCCGCCGCCAACCTTCCGGAAATCAATCAGCCGCCGTTTTACTACGCGTTCACCACCAACAACATCGTCAACAGCCTGAGTACCACGGTCAGCAACCTTGGGGTGAACATGTATGGGCCGTCGGGCAGCATCGTGGGCGGTCTGGGCAGTATCTTGAGTGACGTCACCGCCGCACTGGTCAATGCCGTCAACACAGTGCTCAGCCCATTGCTGGATACGCTAATCAACACCTTGTTGGCGAGCCTGGGAATCGACCTGAACAAAGTCGAAGTCGGCGCCAACCTCAGCTGTCACTCCGGGCGACCGTCGCTGGTGCTCTGATCGTCCGAGGCGATTGGCAACTCGATACAAAAGCGCGCGCCTTGAGTGGTATTTCTGACGCTGAGTTGGCCGCCCATGTTCTCGACGATACCGTAGCTCACCGACAACCCCAGCCCCGTGCCGACGCCCACCGGTTTAGTGGTGAAGAACGGTTCGAAGATCCTTTCCAGCAAACGCGGGTCAATCCCGCCGCCGTTGTCCTCTACCCACAGCCGCACCGTCTGGCCGTTCAGTTCTGCGTACACAGAAATCCATGGCTTGAACTCAGGGTCTTTTTCACGTCTACCGAGTAACGCATCCCGCGCGTTGACCATCAGGTTGATCAACACCTGTTCCAGCTGATCAACGTAACCGAGCACTTGCACGTCAAATCCGGTTTCGCTGATGCGCAAATCAACGCCTTTGCCGCGCATGCCTTCGGCCAGCAGCGACAACGTGCCCTCGATGGCCTGGGCCGGATTGAACGGGTGTTGTTCAATTTCCGAGCGGCGGCCGAACACCCGCATGTGATCCACCACCCGTGCGGCGCGTTGCACCTGTGCATCGATGCGGTTGAGCTTGTCGGTCAGGTAATCGACCTGCACATCGCCGTTGCTCAGGCGCTTGAGCACATTGACGATTGCCATACGCATTACGTTCAGCGGCTGGTTGATTTCATGGGCCAGCCCGGTGGCCATTTCGCCCAGGGTGGCCATTTTTGCGCTTTGGGTGAGTTGCTGCTGGGAGCGCCGCACTTCGGTGTTGTCGCGGCCCACGGCCTGAATTTCCTGCAACACACCGTGCTCGTCGAACACCCCGCGATCCGACCAGATCCACCAGGCATGCTCCCGTCCGGGCAGTTGCAGGTTGATTTCCGCGGTACTGACCGGGAACTCGGGGCTGAGCTGACTTTGGCGTTGAAGGAAGGCTTCGCACTGCTGTGGCGACATCCAGCTGCCCAGGTTTACCCCCGGCAATTGTTCGGGCGCGCACTCCAGGTACGCCGCCAACGGACGGTTGCCGAAAGTCAGGGTCAGGTCGGGGCGATAGCGGCAGATCATCGCCGGCGAGTCTTCTACCAGAATCCGATAACGTTCTTCGCTTTGTCTGACCTGCTCGGCAGCCAGCGTTGCGTCGGTGACGTCGAGCCATAGCCCCACGGCTTCCACCGGCAAGCCCAAGTCATCGCGCAGCAACTTGGCCTCGTCGAGCAACCAGTGGTAATCGCCGCGACTGTCGCGCAGTCGATAACGCGCACTCACCGAGCCTTCACGCAACAGTTGCCGGGTGCGCTCGAAATAACGGTCACGGTCCTCGGGGTGAACCCGTTCGACCAACGCACCACTGGCACAGTCGGCAAGTGTCCAGCCGAGCAGCGGCAGCAGGCTATCGCTGAAGAACGTCGGTTGCAGCGCGCCTTCGACATAGCGTTGTACGTAAATCACTGCGGGCGAACTGGCGATCAAATTGTCTAGCCGAGCGTGGGCGGCTGCGGTGTTTTGCTCCTGGTTTTTGATGTCACTGATGTCGAGCATGAAACCCACCAGGCGCCGACCCTTGCCGACGCCCAAGGCCTGGCCTTGCAGGCGATACCAGATCGGCGGCAGTGCGGCGTCGTGGCGATAGGCGCGCACGCACAGCAGCAAAGGCGTGCCTTCATCTTGCAGGGCCTGCAAACGACTGCGCAGCTCTTCGCGGTCGGCGGGATGTATTTGTTCGAACCAGTCGTGCAGCGGCAAGCGAGCGTTGGCAAGGTTCAAGGCGCAGGCCAGCGAGGGCGCCAGTTGCACTTGCGTGCTGTCGCCGAACAGCTCCCACCAACCGGTACCCAATAAGGCTTGCAGGGATTCCAGGCGTTCCAGTTGCAGATGGTGCCCATGCTCTCGCAAGCGCTCCAGCAAGGGGCCGGCGAGTGCGGCGGCGAGCTGCAACCAGTCGCGCTCGCTGACGTCTGGCGCTCGTTGCTGCACCGGGTAGCAACCACAAAGCAACCAGGCGACCACCCCTTGAGCATCGTGATAAGGCACAACGAAGCCTTCGTTAATGCCGAAGGTGCTTTGCAGGCGCGGGTGTTCGAGAGGGTTCAAGTGCTGCGGTGCGGAGCCGTTCAGGCTGTCGAGGCCGGTACCCAGTTGCTGTCCGGTGTGCCACAGTCGCGGCGCATCGAAGCCCTCGAAATGCTGGTGAATCTGCCAACCCTGTTCCTGCTCGTCGAGTAACGCCAGGGCGATGCATGGAATATGAAAGCGCTGGGCCAGGCTTTGCAGTTGCTCGCTCAGCACATCGGGCAAGCGGGCCAGGCTGCACAGACGCAACTGCTCGCCAATCTGCACGGCGAGCAACTGGCATTGCTCGCGCACACGCGATTGCCGGCGTTCGAGCAGCAAATCGCCGATGTCCAGTAACTGCAGTAACCAGATATCGGCCAACGGCTGGACCCAGCCGCGCAAATGCAGGGGCTGGCCGCTGAGGCTGTAAAAATCCAGGTCGAGACTCTGACCCTGCCAGTGGGCGGGAGAGCCTTCGACGACGAGGCAACAGTGTGGCAACAGGAAGTCGAGCAGGCGCGGCGCCTGGGCAGCAGGTGTCTGCTGAGCCAGCAGATGGCGCAGCGGGCCGGTCAAATGCAGCACCCGACCTTCGGCATCCAGATGCATCTGCAAACCCACACCAGGCATGCTCGCAGGCGGCGCGATTTCCAGCGGCGGTGGCGGGTGACGGTTGAGCAGACGCCCGAACAGCTTGTCCCCTGCACTCAAAATTGCAGGCTCGAACTGGCGGTGAGTGTCGCGGGTAAATTAGGCACAGGGCCGATCCCCGGCAGGTTCAAAAACGGAATGACTGCACTCAATTTATTGGTAGGGTAATTGATGGTCACCTTCAGCACTCCAGCGACATAAGTGATGGTCGTGTCAGTGGCCACATTGAAGTTCAGCCCCGCAGGAATCCATGCCAGTTGCCGGGTCAACTCCTGCGTGGCGGTGTTTTTGAGTACGGTGTCGTAACCCGGTGTAGTGGGGTCCAGCGCTACGCTTCGGCGCACCGCTTCGGCGGTCGATTGGTTGAATGACTGCACCAGCAATAACGGCAGGCTGTACGTGACAATCGCGTAAAACACCGCGAAAAAAATGACGAACACCAAGGCAAATTCAATCGCGACGGCGCCTTTTTGTTTGCGGGGGAGGTTGGTTTTCATGAGTGCGTCTACCCTGACAATCACTGCGTAATATCAGCATAGAATCATTCAGCCGAAACGGATGTTTTTTACCGGATGCAAAACTTTGTCCTACTGATCTGGCTGACGCTGTGCGCAGCGCAGGACGCCCGTGAGCGACGCATCGCCAATGGCCTGACCCTCGGCGCGGGGGCGTTGGCGCTGGCCTGGTTGCTATGGAGCGGAACCACCTGGCTGGGCGCCAGCGCCGAGCAGGGCGGTTGGGCTGTGTTGCTGGCGCTGGCCTTCACCTTGCCTGGTTATGCAATGCGACGCTTGGGCGCGGGGGACGTGAAATTGATGGCTGCGCTGGGGCTCGCGACCGATGGTCGGCATGTGCTGGGCGTATTTATCGGTGCCGGCCTGGCCAGTGTGTGCTGGCTGCTGCTGGCGCCAAGAGTCTGGCTTCATATCGGTCAAGGGCTTAGGGGGCATCTGCGCTACCTGGAACCTGGAATGTCAAAGAAACAGCCCTTTGCGCCCTTCTTGTGGGTGGGGTTGATGCTGACATTGGCCGTTTTTGGTTTTTGTACAGAGTCAGAAAGTGCGACTACTTTCATACAGTAGTTGTACAGCCTGTGGCTGTGGGTACAGGAACGGTCATCCTTTGACCTGGCAGGGAGTTGCACGTGAACAAGCGTATCTCGGCAGTAAAAGTCCTTGTGGTCGACGATCAGCCCTTAATCGTCGAAGAACTTTGCGAATTTCTTGAGAACAGCGGCTACCGTTGTGTTCCCTGCGGGTCCAGCCAGCAGGCCATCGAGCGCTTCAATGAAGACCTCGACATCGGTCTGGTGCTCTGCGATTTACACATGCCCCGACTCGATGGCATTCAGTTGGTCCAGGAGCTGCAACGTCTGTCCGGCAAGCATCGTGCTTTTGAGGCGATCATGCTTACCGGGTGCGCGGACAAGCAGGATGTGATCAAGGCGTTGCGCGCAGGGGTTGCCGATTATTACCAGAAGCCGGTTGAGCTGGATGAATTGCTCGCAGGCATACAGCGCCAGGAAGTGGCCTTGCAGGAACGGCAGAAGACCCTGCAACTGGGGCATCTGAATCAGAAGCTGCAATACCTGTCCGAGTCGATCAATGATCTGTATCAGGATCTGGACAAGGTTCGGCGTGCGCCGCTTTCGTCTACGTCGACGGATTCGGGTGATGTCGCTGTCGGCGAAGCGGACCGGCTGGACATTCCGGCAATTTTCAATCAGTTGTCGCCCAGGCAGTTGGATGTGGCGCGGTTGGTGGGCAAGGGGCAGACCAATTATCAGATTGCCTGTGAGTTGGGGATTACCGAGAACACGGTGAAGTTGTATGTGTCCCAGGTGTTGCGGTTGACGCATATGCATAATCGTACGCAGTTGGCGTTGGCTCTGTCGCCGAGTGGTTCCGGGTTGCGCCAACGTGTCACCGCTCACTGAGCCAATCCACTGAAGGAGCTGCCGGAGGCTGCGATCTTTTGATCTTGGCCTTGGCGGCCAGGTAGCCGACCAGGTACTTGGTTGAACGAGTACATATCCATTGTTGCGGTAACGGCCGCTTATGGTTTCGCCCTTACGGCGAGTCCCTTTTGTCAAACGCCACAAAAGGAACCAAAAAGTCTCGCCCCTTGCGTCCGGCCCCTCGCTAAAGCTCGGCGTTCCTTCGCTGCGGTATCCATCCGGGGACACTGCCCTCCGGTCGGCTTCGCTTCGACCTGCATGCAGCGTGTTCGACTGCGTCGAACGGCGCTACGCGCCACTCCCCGGATGAACACCTCCACTCAGCCTCCCGAGGTGGCGGGTGAATCAAGATCAAAAGCTGAAGGCGAGCTAACGCTCGGCCTGATGAGTGGTGGGGAGCAAAAGCTATTCGCCGATCCACTATGCGGGCGGGCTTGCCCGCTAAGGCGGCCTGACAGCCGACCTGAATTTGGTGTGGTCCCCTGTAGGAGCTGCCAAAGGCTGCGATCTTGATCTTTGCGTCCCGACAGCCCATCAATCTTTTCCAGATGTACCCAATCCACTTGTGGGAGGCTTGCCCGCGAAGGCGGCCTGACAGCCGACCTGAATCTGGTGTGGTCCCCTGTAGGAGCTGCCAAAGGCTGCGATCTTTTGATCTTTGCGTCCCGACAGCCCATCAATCTTTTCCAAATGTACCCAATCCACTTGTGGGAGGCGTGCCCGCGAAGGCGGCCTGACAGCCGACCTGAATTTGGTGTGGTCCCCTGTAGGAGCTGCCGAAGGCTGCGATCTTTTGATCTTTGCGTCCCGACAGCCCATCAATCTTTTCCAGATGTACCCATCCAACTGTGGGAGCGACCTCGTTCGCGATGACGGCCCCACATTCGCCGCCGTTTAACGGCCGATCAAAACACCAGAACCTTCCCACACGTTTTTCAGGTTGCCCGTCGGACGTGCGATCTCTAGCCTTGGTCCGTCACTGAAAAAAACAGTGATCGGGCTGTCGCGGCCTGTTCAGTCTACTTGGTGCATAATCCACCCCCACCAAACCAGAGCACTTCGGTGTTTGTCGTCTGGTGTAATGGTGGCTGTACGCGGGATACCTTCGGGTATGCCGGGGTTTGCCAAGTAGCCGGTCCGCGACCCCGCGTACAGCTGCCACCCTTTATCGCTGTCGCGGCGATTCAGTGGCAGCTCCATTTCATACTTGGAGCTTCACCATGATCAAACCAACCCCAAATCCCCCCGAAACCGAAAACGTTTCCCCCGACGAATCCTCAAAAAAGCCCCACAAAGCATTCGAACAAACCCTCGATCATTCTCTCAATCCGCCCAAGGATTCTGCCGTGCGCAAACCCAGCACGATGTTCTTCATCTCCCCTGATATCGACACTGAGAGCCTGTTGGCCCACGCTTTCGAGTCGCTGGCTTCGGCGAGTGTCATGACCAGCGATTTCGCCGGGTTTCTGGAGGGCTCGCAGCGCAACACGATGTTGGGCATTGCACAGGTGATCATGCTGGGTGAGTTGGCCGTAAATCGGGCGTTGGACAACCTCGATCCACAGTAATAACGCGTGGTCAGGCAGACCGCGTTTTGTTCTTCGCGAGCCAGCCCACTCCCACAGGGGTCAATGTCATGCACAAAATCAGTGACCGGCCTGGATCAACTGTAGGAGCGAGCCTGCTCGCGATAGCGGCCTCACAGTCGACCTGATTTTTTCGGCTGTACCCCATCCAATTGGGGACGCGACCTTGCTCGCGATGACGGCCCCACATTCGCCGCCGTTTAACGACCGATCAAAACACCAGAACCTTCCCACACGTTTTTCAGGTTGTCCGTCGGACGTGCGATCTCTAGCCTTGGTCCGTCACTGAAAAATCAGTGATCGGGTTTGGTCGCCCGGGTTTAGAATGGCGCGCAGCACCGCGTGAGCGGTTTTTTTTGTGCTTGCTTAATGGCAGGCTGTGCGCGGGAGGGCCTAGGCCCTGCCGGGTTTCCATTCCCTGGTCGACCAACCTGCGCACAGTTCGCCACCCACTGCTTGGTCGCAGTGATGGCGAACTCCAGATCTTCGAATGGAGCTTCACCATGATCAAACCAACCCCAAATCCCCCCGAAACCGAAAACGTTTCCCCCGACGAATCCTCAAAAAAGCCCCACAAAACATCCGAACAAACCCTCGATCATTCTCTCAATCCGCCCAAGGATTGCGTCATCCGCAAACCCAGCACGATGTTCTTCATCTCCCCTGATATCGACACCGAGAGCCTGCTGGCCCACGCCTGCGAATCGCTGGCTTCGGCGAGTGTCATGACCAGTGATTTCGCCGGGTTTCTGGAGGGCTCGCAGCGCAACACGATGCTGGGGATTGCACAGGTGATCATGTTGGGTGAGTTGGCCGTAAATCGGGCGTTGGACAACCTCGATCCACAGTAATAACGCGTGGTCAGGCAGACTGCGTTTTCGTTCATCGCGAGCCAGCCCACTCCCACAGGGGTCAATGTCATGTACAAAATCTGTGACCGGCCTGGATCAACTGTAGGAGCGAGCCTGCTCGCGATAGCGGCCTCACAGCCGCAAAGTATCCCGGCTAATTCCCCGACCCACTGTCCACCTTCCCGCCCTCATCCTGATCAAAGTACTGCGGGATCTCATGTTGATAACTCTTCAACCACCGTTGCAGGGTCAGCTCGCGTTCCGTTGCGGTAGCGGTTTGCAGTTTTTGCGAAGCGGCGCTGTTGCTGCTTTGCAGCTGTAGCCAGCCTTCGGTTTCCTGTTGTTGTGGCGAGGCAGGCCCTGCGTCGATGGCGTGAGCGGTGAGTGGGGCGGTCAACAGGACGAGGCAGAGTGCGATCGATTTCATCAATTGTTCCCTACTAAAAGGCCGGAGTAACGGCGGCCACTTGCGCGGCGATGGTCGGGCCGGACTTGGTTGGGGCCTTGAGTTTCTCGGCGCGGGCCTGTGCCTCGGTGACCTGCGCGGGGCTCAGGCCGACGCGGCTGACCAGTTCGGCAGCGCGGCTCCAGTCGTCCTGGTAAATCAGCAAGGTCACCAGGTTCAGCGCGGCCAGCGAGTCGTTTTGCTCAAGCTCCATGGCCGTGAGGAATTCGAATCGGGCGTCTTCCACGCGTAGCTGATTGAGGTACACCACGCCCAGGTCGTTGCGAATTTTTTCGTCGGTGGGCGCCAGTCGCGCGGCCCGTAGCAAGTGGTCCTGGGCCTGTCCGTTGTCGCCCTTGGCTGCGGCGAGTTGGCCCAGGCCATGTTCGGCTTCGGCGGCCTTGCAACTGCCGAGCAGGCTGCGGTACAGCGGCTCGGCTTCGCTGCGGCCGAGCAGTCGATAGACCTTGGCTTTGCGCAGGCGTACGTCAGCCAGGTTGTCCGGCAGGTTTTGCAGGTTGGCGAGGCTGGCGTGCAGCTTGCCGGCCTTGGCCATGTCGTCGGCGAGGTTCAGTGACAGTTGCTCTTCGGAGTTTAATTTTCCGCAACTGGCGGAGTTGGTCAGGGCGCTCCAGGGTGTCTGGCCGCTGCTCGCGCAACCGCCCAGCAACAGCAGACTCAAACCGGCAATCATTGCTTTCATCACGATCCCTCTAGGAAGCAAAGGCCCGGGCCAGGGCGGTGAAGCCCGGGCCGGCCAGTACGATCAATAACGCCGGGAAGAGGAACAGCATCATCACGACGGACATTTTGGCGGACATCTTGGAGATGTATTCCTGCAGGCGCGTCAGGCGCCGGTCATCGAGCAGCAGCTTGAGCGCCAGCAGCGATTTCATGGCGCCGCCACCCTGATGAATCAGCTGTTGCAGGATTACGCAGGTGTCGGTGAATTCATCCACCGCCAGCAAGCGCGAAGCTTTGTTCAGCTCGTCGCCCAGTTCCAGGCCCGAATCGACCCGGGCCAACACCAGGCGCAATTCATGGGTGAGCGTTGGCAGCAGCTGTTTGCCTTCGTTGCTCAACACCCGCAGCGATTGCTCCACGGCCATGCCCGATTCGAAGAGGATGCGCAGCAAAGGAATGAAGGTCGAGATCTCGATGGCCAGCTTCTTTTGCCGTTGATGCGCGGCCGCCGCGAGCAGGCGTTTGGGCAGTAGATAGCCGATGCCGGTGGCAAATGCCGGGGCGAGCCACGGATTCACCACGTGCATAAAGAACAGCTCTTGAATCAGCAAACTCAGCGCCAGCGCCAGCACCGGCACACCTACCTGGAAGGCGGCATACAACGCGCGCTTGCGCGTGCTGCGCCAGCCGAGGCAATTGAGCAGTGTTTGGGTTTCGTTATCGAGTTTGACCGACTGCTGGCCGATCCGGCTGGCGCCCAGTACATGCAGCCACTGGCTGAAGCGATGGGCGCCAGGTGTTTTGCCGTCCAGTCGTTGCACCACTTGGCGCGCGCGTCGACGCAGTTCCAGCACGACGCTGAACAGCAGCAGCGATGCCATCAGGAACAGCAGCGAGCTCAGCAGCATGGACAGGTTCATAGGCTACGCAACATGCGCCACAGCGCCAGGCAACCGAACACCTGCAAGCCGAGTGCGGTCACCAGCATCATTTGCCCCGAACTGTCGTTCCACATACTCAGCAGGTACTTGGGGTTGGAGATCAGGAAATAGCCGGCGAGGGTCACCGGCAGCAGTGCCAGTACCGACGCCGTGACTCGGGTTTCGCCGGTCATCGCGCTCAACTGGCGAGACGCCTGCTCGCGCTCGCGGATCATTTTGATCAGGTTTTCCAGCAGCTCACTGGCGTTGCCACCGTAGCGATGATTGACCTTCAAACCGAGGGCGAACAGGCGCAGTTCGTCTTTGTCGTAGAGCTCGGCGAAGTCTGTCGCGGCGTCCGGCAGGCTGACGCCCAGGTGCACATTACGCTGTACTCGGCCCAAGGCATTTCTCAGCGGATTTTCGGCGGCGTCGATGGCACCCAGCACCGCATCGGCCAGGGTGCGTCCGGACTTCAGGCTGCGCACCGCATGATCAAGCAATGGCGGCAGTTGTTCGATCATGCGCTTGAGGCGGCGCTGGTAACGCCAACTGACATACAGCCGAAGCAGCAGGGGAGGCAGCAGCAACAGGGCAAAAAAGCCGATCCAGCCGGCCACGACGAATCCGAGTAAAACGGCCAACCCCCAAAGCGTCAGCCACAGCCCAAGACGCTCTGTAGGGCGACCCAGCCCCGCGCGCAAAAAGGCCCGGTCCAACGCCACCCAGGAAGATTTCTGCACCACCCGTTCCGGTTGTCCCTGGCTCAGGCGATCCAGCACACGCTGGGTGCCGGGCTGGCGCAGCCCACGATAAAGCAAGCGGGCCGACAGACCGAGCAAGGCCAGGCAAACGAGGATGAGCAGCAGCGATTTGAGCATGCCGGGGCCTTCAATATGCCGAGGGAGAGAGCGCTGACTCGCGGCGCAGTTTGTCACCGGCGGGGTTGACCGCTTCGCGCATGAACCCGAAACCGTTGCGTCGGTCGAGGCGGAACAGCGTGTTGGTCACGTACACGTCTTCACGGATGCCGATCACTTCCACCACTTCGCTGACACAACGACGGCCATCGGGCAGGCGCGTCAACTGGATCACCACGTCCAGGGCCGCGCAGATCATCTGGCGCAAGGTCCGTTCGGCGATGCTGCGACCTGTCAGGCCGACCAGGGTTTCCAGGCGCAGCAATGCATCCTGGGCGTTGTTGGCGTGCACGGTACTCATCGAACCGTCGTGCCCGGTGTTCATCGCCGTGAGCACGTCGACCACTTCGACGCCACGGATCTCGCCGAGGATGATCCGGTCCGGGCGCATCCGCAGGGCGTTGCGAATCAGGTCGCTGGCCTTCACTTCGCCGTGGCCCTCGGCATTCGGCGGGCGGGTTTCTAGGCGTACGACATGAGGATGGCCCATTTGCAATTCGGCGACGTCTTCGATGGTTACCAGCCGCTCATGGGGGTTGATCAATTGGCTGAGAATATTCAGCAGCGTGGTCTTGCCGGTGCCGGTGCCGCCGCTGATCAGAATATTGCAGCGTTTGCCCACAGCCTCCTGGAGGAATTCGAAGATCGGCTGATCGATGGTTTGCATGGTCACAAGGTCGGCGCTGTTGAGCATGTCCTGGCGGAATTTTCGAATCGACAGACATGGGCCATCGAGGGCAATCGGTGGAATGATCGCGTTGACCCGGCTGCCATCCGGCAGGCGCGCATCGACCATTGGCGAGGACTCATCGAGCCGCCGGCCGAGGGGCGCGAGGATGCGCTGGATAACGCGTTCAACGTGGTGCGCATCGATGAAACGCAAGTCACTTTGATGCAGTACGCCGTCACGTTCGATGAACACCCGGTGCGGCCCGTTGACCAGAATCTCGGTAACAGCGGAGTCCCGCAGCAGCACTTCCAACGGGCCAAAACCGGTGAGCTCGTCGACGATTTCTTCGGCCAGCCGTTCCATTTCATATCGGGAAATCGCCAGGTGCAGGCGTGCGATGTATTCGGCCACTTTGTCGATGACGAACTGCGACAGCGCTTGCCGCGACCCTTCCAGCAGATTTTTGCCGGACTCTTCGATGGCATCGATGATGTAGCGGTGCAGCACCAGCTTCAGGCCATCGTGGTCGGTGTTGCCGGCCACTCCACGTTGCGTCACACCGAACAGTTTTTCGCCGCTCATTGCGCACCTCTCAAACGGCTGAACCAGGACTTGGGTTTGGCCAGGCTTTCGGAACGCTTGGCCAGGCGTTCACCGAGGGTACGCAGGCTTTGGGTGAGGACTTCGCGGGGTGCCAGTTCAAACAAGGTCACGCCCTGGTTCTTGGCGTTCAGGCGTACTTCCGGGCTGTAGGCGAGGGTGGCGATGATCTCCATGCCGAAGCTTTTGCCCAGGGCTTCGGAGTCCGGCGCGACGGTGCGCAGATAGCGGTCCACCAGCAGTCTGGCGTGGTCGAGCTTCATGCCTTTTTCGCGCCACAGGTTGAGCACGGCGAGGTTGCGGCGGCAGTCGAGCACGTTCTGATCGGTGTACCACAACAGCTTGTCGCAATGGCTGACGAAGGTGCGCAAGGCTTCGCTGTCGGGCTGGCCGGTGAGGTTCACCATGATGTGCTGGAAGTGTTGGCGCAGGGCGCTGAGCAGCATGTACAACTCGGCGGCGCTGGTGTGTTCCAGCGGTTCATCGTTACTGGCGTAGGCGAGGATGCGCAGCCCGACTTCGCAACGGGTGAAGGCGCTGTCGATCAGCGTTGCGTCGAGGCGACGCAGATGTCGCAGTGCATCGCCAAAGTGAAACGAACTTTCGAGGCCAAGCAAGGCCAGGCTGTCACCGCGCGGCAGGCCGAGGTCGAGCAACAGGGTTTGCTGACCACTCTTCTGCACCACCTGCGCCATGTGATTGGCCAGAAGCGCCCCATCGGCATTGCTCTGCACCCCGTAAAGCACGGTCAGCCCGCCCAGGTGAGCGTTCGGCGCCACCGGTGGCAGGCGTTTGCTCAGGCGTCGTACCAGCCCCGCGACTTCACTGGAGCGCGAACCATAGGCGACGAAATCCCGCGCACCGGCGCGCATGGCATTGAGCACGAGCTGGTTGTCCATGCCGTCGCCCAGCGCGACGATCGCCAGCATCGGCTTGGCTTCAAGAGCACCTTCTATCAACGCGCATTGCGCCACCACATGATCACGGTCGAGGCCGACGAACACCAGGCTGGCCAAGGTCACGTCCACCAACGCCAGCAGTTCGTCGAGGCTGCCGGCGCCAGCGCTGACCACTTGGCCCAGCGGCGCGAGCGCACCTTGCAACCATTCAAGGTCGGTGCTGTTGCGCGTGATCGCGAGAAAAGTCTGACTGAGGTTCTGGCTCATTGCGATAACCCGCTGCGTTTGTCGAAGTCGCCGTTTTCGAGGAAGTACAGGCGATACCAGTTCGGGTCGTAATTACGCAGCTTTTCACCGGGCAATGACGGCAACTGCGCGTTGGCGGCCAACGGTTGTACCAGGTGTGGGGTGACGATCATCAACAGTTCGCGCTCTTCGCGGCTGACCGACGAGCTGCGGAAAAACGCACCGAGGATCGGGATGTCACCCAGGCCCGGAAACTTGCTGACTTGCGAGCCGTTTTGCGTGCTGATCAAACCGCTGATCACAAAGCTCTCGCCATCGGCCAGAGAGATGCTGGTGTCGGTGCGGCGAATAGTGAAGGCCGGCACGGTGGTGCCGCCGATGGTGACGGCATTGTTGTAGTCCAGCTCGCTGACCTCGGGGGCGACCTTGAGGGCAATCTGGTCATTGCTGACTACGGTCGGCGTGAGGGTCAGGCGAATACCGAATTCCTTGTATTCGATGGAGTAGCTGTTGCTGTTGGCGCTGGGGATCGGGATCGGGATTTCACCGCCGGCGAGGAAGCTTGCGCTTTGCCCGCTGAGGGCCACCAGGCTCGGGCGCGCCAGGGTGTAGGCGAAGCCGCTGCTTTCCATCGCATTGATGAGGGCAAGAAAGTTGCCGCCGCCGGCGACGATGTTGAACACGTCGTTGGCCAAGGGAATGCTCGGCACGGCAATGCGCGGATCAATGTTGCGCAACGGAAACACGCGGGGTGTCACAGCGGTGTTGGGGACGGTGCCAGGGGCGCCGAACAGAAAGTTCGAGCTTTTGCCGTATATCGAGGTGCTGGCCTCTTTCAGTTTGGTCCGGCTGACTTCGACAAAGCGGATGTCGGTCTGCACCTGCGAGGGCAGCGACGGGTCATCCGATGGCAATCGCTTGGCGCCGGTCATGGCGGCGGTGGCGCGGCCCTGTACGAACACCATGCTTTGACGCGGCGCACTGGCGCAGGCGGTCCAGACCATCAGGCTGGTAGCGCCGGGGGCCATGCCAGTGAGCAGGAAACCCTGATTGCCGGTGGCGCGAACGTCGGCGATTTTCGCATCGCCCACTGCCAGGCGAGTGATTGCCACGGGCGATTGCAGTTCCTGTTGCTGCCCTTCACCGACTTCCAGGGTTGCCGGAAGCGGGCCGAGGGCGGCGCAGTTGCCAGCCGCCGCCATTGCCGCAGAGAGCGGCATGCTGCCGAGCAAGGCAGCCCAGATCAAGCCGTTGAGCAACGGCGTAAAGCGTCTGTGCATGGAGAGGCGTCCTTGCTTGATTCAGGGGGTTTGCTGAGTGAGTTCATTGCCGCGAATGACTTCCACCGCCGATTTTCTCGGCATGACGGAGCTGCTGGCGACCACAGGTTTTGGCGCTGGCGTCATGGCCAGTTGGCTGAACTGGACCAACTCGCGGTTGGCGTTGGCAAGGATGGCCGGGGAATCGCTTTCACCGGCCCAATAGCGGGCCAGGCGTTGCTCATCGGCGCTGCGCACGGCCAGGCGCAAAACCCCGACCTGTGCAGCGAGCATCAGCCGACTCAGCAGTTGTTCGGGCACTGCAAGCAGCACGGTACGGGCGTTGGCGCGCTGTTGTTCCTGCTTGAGTTTTTCGTCGTTGCTGTGGGTCGGGCTGGAGGGCTGGCCATCATTGGTCAGGCCCAGTTGCTCGCCGACCCCGAGCACGCGCAATGCCGGGACCACGAGCTGCGCCGAGGGCTGAAGGTTGCTGGCATCCATGCGCAAAAACAGCAGCACATCGACATAGTCGCCGGGCATCAGTTGCCCACCCGCGTTGATCACTTCATCCACGGAAACCGCAAGCGCACGTTCATCGGGGCGGATCATCCGCGCCAGTTTGCTGCCGGATTCGAAGCTTTCGTCACTCAGCCAACTGCCGGCAACAAGGGCGCGCCAGGGTGTGCGGCCAATGGCTTGATCGAGACGGGTGAGGCTGCCGGCCGGGACGGTCCGGAGTTTTTCCAGGGCAACGTCGGCCGCAGTGATTTGCGCGAATGGCGGGATGTCATGCACCAGCACGACGATGGGTTGTCGGATGGTGTCTTCTTCCGGACTTACCAGTGCCTGGTTGGCGGGTGCCGTTGTAATGATTTGGGATTGCGCAACGGGCGCGGCGGCTGGTTGACGATTCAGCGTAAGACCCCAATACCCGGCAATAAGCGCGCCCACCAGCGAAAGTCCGGCGAGACCCAGAGTGATACGGCTGTTCATGACGGCTCTCCCTTTCCTGCTGCATAAAAACCTCGTTATAGAGAACGAGAAAACTTTGCAATCAGGCAGCTATGAACATTGAACTATTTCGCTATTTGACCGTAGCGCAGCTAGTGCAAAACGCCATTACTGGGCGGTAAATATCTGACGAAAGTCAGTCATTAAGCCTTAATGCATGTTTTTTTGACGTCAACGAAACGGTTAATACTTTCGTATTAATGCGTTGTTACAGTTGTTTACTGGGGGAATGCCGACAATGCTGGTGCTGGCATAGGGGAATCATGTTGCGTCTTTGCAACACCCGCAGTCATCAAGGAGAACGTCATGTCTTTCGCCAAGCTTGTTCAGAAGGTCAAATCCGAGATCGCTTTTTACAAAGGGCTGGCCAAAGACACCGAGGGGGCTTCGGGTATTGAGTACGCGATAGTTGCCGCCATGGTCGCGGTGGTAATCGCCGGGTTGAGTGCAGGTATTTCGACTGATCTCACAACGGTGTTCACCAGTATTAAAAACGCCTTGTAAGTCAATGCGAGAGGTCGGCTCGGCAACTTGCCAAAGTTTCAGGTGGGTTCTAACGTCAGCGCTCGTCCATTACAGGTGTTGCCTATGAACGCTTCTGTACTTTCGCGTCAACAACTTCTTCTGGTCGATGACGAGGAGGATGCGTTGCTTGAGTTGGCAGAGTTGCTGGAGGGCGAAGGTTTTAATTGTTTTACCGCGACGTCGGTCAAGTTGGCGTTACAGCATTTGACCCGGCATCCGGATATTGCACTGGTCATCACGGATCTGCGCATGCCGGAGGAGAGCGGTATGTCGCTGATCAGGCGCTTGCGCGAGCACACTTCGCGTCAGCATTTGCCAGTGATTGTGACGTCCGGGCATGCGGATATGGATGATGTCAGTGACATGTTGCGCTTGCAGGTACTGGACCTGTTTCGCAAGCCGATTTATCACGTGCGGCTGTTGGAAACTTTGGATAATTTGTTTCCGCAGGCAAGGATTCGGTTGGTTCATCCCTGATGTTTTCTGTGGTCACTGGCGCCCTCGCGAAGGCGGCCTGATAGCCGGCCTGTCTTTTGCTGATTGAGTACATATCCGTTTCTGCGGTGACGGCCGCTAATGGTTTCGCCCTTACGGCGACTCACTTTTTTTTCAAACGCCAAAAAAAAGTAAGCAAAAAAAGGCTCGCCCCTTGCGTCCGGCCCCTCGCTAAAGCTCGGCGTTCCTTCGCTGCGGTATCCATCCGGGGACACTGCCCTCCGGTCGGCTTCGCTTCGACCTACATGCAGCGTGTTCGACTGCGTCGATCTTTGCGTCCTGACAGCCCACCTGAATTTGGGGTCGTCCCCTGTAGGAGCTGCCGCAGGCTGCGATCTTTTGATTTATCAGGCCACCGGCCGCCAATGCCCCACCATGTGCTCCAGATCCCCGGCCCCAATCAATCGCAAATCCCCACTCGACCCCGCCGCACTGGCCAGCAATGTCACCTCGCTGGGCAAGCGCACCGGTTTCCTGAATTGCACCGCGATCTCAATATTTGCCGTCGGCAGATGATCGGCCAGTGCCGCGAGCGTGCGTGCCTTGTTCCATAAGCCATGGGCAATCGCCGAAGGAAAGCCGAACAGTTTGGCGCTGGCGGCACTCAGGTGAATCGGGTTGTAGTCGCCGGAGACTTTGGCGTACTGCCGGCCAATGTCGGAGGGCGCTTTCCAGCGGGCAATTTCGCTCAAGGTCAGTGCCGAGGCCAACACCTCTTCGACGGGCTCGCCCTCTAGCTTGACGCCACGACAGAGCATCTGGCTTTGCGCCTCCCACAATGGCCCCAACTGATCATTGAGTGTGGTTACCAGATCGAACGTTGCGCCCTTGGCATGGGGTTGCAGGTTCTGCACTTGCACGCTGACCCGCACCCGATTGACCCCGCCCAAGGGGCGCAGCACCTGAATGCGATTGCTCAGGTGAATCAACCCCAGCAGCGGGAATGGAAAGTCCTTGGCGGTGAGCAATTGCATCTGCAAGGCAAACGCCAACACGTGTGGGTAAGTCGGTGGCAGCAAGCCGTTATCGGCGAAACCGCAGACCTTGCGATAGGCCTCCAGGCGCTTTGGATCGACATTGAGCCAGCAACGCAAACCGGCATCGGGCAGGCGGGTGCCGGTGATCTTGCGTCGTGTGGCCGCTCGCACATAGAGCCCCGGCAGGCTCGGTTCGTGATTGAGTGTGTGCCAGTCAGTGATCATGCTTAAGCCCCCAAAACACTTTGCCCACAGACGCGAAGAGCCTGCCCGGTAAACGCGCCGGTGCCCGGTTGTGCCAGCCACGCCACAGCTTCGGCAACGTCTTGCGGCAGGCCGCCCTGGCCCAGTGAACTCATGCGTCGCCCGGCTTCGCGCAGGCCAAACGGAATGTGTGCGGTCATTTGGGTTTCGATAAAGCCCGGTGCCACGGCGTTGATGCTGATGCCCCGTTCTTGCAGCAGCGGCGCCCAGGCTTGAGCCAGACCGATCAGCCCGGCCTTGCTGGCCGCGTAGTTGGTTTGCCCGCGATTGCCGGCGATGCCGCTGATTGAGGCCAGCAGAATGACCCGGCCGTTGTCGCGCAGGGTGCCGTTGTCGAGCAAGGCTTTGGTCAGCACCTGCGGGGCATTGAGGTTGACCGCGAGCACCGCGTCCCAGAACTCCGGCGTCATATTGGCCAGGGTTTTGTCCCGGGTGATGCCGGCGTTGTGCACCACGATATCCACCCCGTCGGGCAATTGTTCGACTAGCTGTGCGGCCGCGTCCTCGGCGCAAATGTCCAGTGTGATGCTGCGCCCGCCAAGGCGTGCGGCAAGGGCTTCGAGATCGGTTTTGGCCGGTGGCACGTCGAGCAGGATGACATCGGCACCGTCACGGGCCAGGGTTTCCGCGATGGACGCACCGATGCCGCGTGCTGCGCCGGTCACCAGTGCCTTGCGGCCGGCCAGCGGTCGAGTCCAGTCCGACACTTGCGTATCGCAGGCCTCAAGACGAATCACTTGCCCGGACACGAATGCACTTTTTGGCGAGAGGAAAAACCGCAGCGGACCTTCCAGTTGATCTTCTGCACCCGCGCCGACATGGATCAGCTGCAAGGTGCCGCCACTGCGCAGTTCCTTGGCCAGTGAACGGCTGAAACCTTCAATGGCGCGTTGGGCACTGGCGGCGAACGGGTCGCTCAAGCTTTGCGGATCACGCCCAAGAATCACCAGATGCGCGCAGCTATCGAGGTTTTTCATCAGAGGCTGGAAGAACTCACGCAATTGTTTGAGCTGATCGGTTTGCACCAGATCACTGGCGTCGAATACCACGGCTTTGAGTTTCGGGCCGTGGCCGGGAATCCATGCCGTGGCCAGCGAGGGTTCGGTGCCGTAGCTGTAGATCGCGTCGGTCAGGCGATTGGCGAAGGCGCTGACTTTTTCCGCCAACGGCCCGCCGCCGATCAACAACGCCCCTTCGACCGGGCGCAACCGGCCTGCCTGCCAGCGTTCCAGGCGCACCGGCGAAGGTAAGCCCATGGCCCCGACCAGACGATGGCCGATGGAGGAATTGGCGAAGTCGATATAGCGGTCAGACATGGAACGCGCTCCAGCAGCTGGGGTTCAAAGTGTGGACCACGAATGGCGATCAGTCGTTCGATCCACGAGATAAGGCCTACGCTTGATCATTGTAGATACCGTCTTGACTCTCACCGGGCAAGTGCAAGTTTTGGGTCAAATGGTTGTCCCGATTTGAGCACCCCGTAAACGAAATGCAGCAGCTTACGCATTGCAGCACAGATGATCTGCTTGGGGGCCTTGCCGTTGGCCTTCAGGCGATCTTTCATGGCAATGATCGCTTCGTTATGCCGCAGCGCTACCAGGCCTGGCATGTAGAGGCCAGCACGCAAGCGCGCTGAACCGATTTTAGAGATCAAGGTGCGGCCCTTGAACGTGCC
>NZ_JAHTMR010000014.1:0-122890 GCF_019200975.1 Pseudomonas sp. PD9R
CCCCTGAAGGGCCGTCGAAGACTACGACGTTGATAGGTTGGGTGTGTAAGCGCTGTGAGGCGTTGAGCTAACCAATACTAATTGCCCGTGAGGCTTGACCATATAACACCCAAGCAATTYGCTTGCTTCGAGCCCAAAAGCGAAAGAGCACCAGATTGCGGTGTGTGAAGACGCAATGAACCGAAAGTTCRAGAGCAACACACAAATCTATTACATACCCAATTTGCTGAAACGTTGAAAGACGGATCAGTACCCGAATTTCTTGACGACCATAGAGCCTTGGAACCACCTGATCCCATCCCGAACTCAGTAGTGAAACGATGCATCGCCGATGGTAGTGTGGGGTTTCCCCATGTGAGAGTAGGTCATCGTCAAGATTAAATTCCGAAACCCCAATTGCGAAAGCAGTTGGGGTTTTGTTTTGTCCGCAGGAAAGTACCGCGCAAATAAAGGGACGGCCTGATGGCTGTCCCTTTTTCTACCGCTGCATTAATGAAACTTTGGCAGCACGTGTTCTGCGATCTCTTCAATAATCTCTGCAACGGGTCTCTCGCTGCGACGCAAGTGCAGACCAATATGTTGCACGCCTGCCTCGCGTAATGCCTGAAGTTCGTCAATCAACGCCAGACGTCCACAACTGCCGCCGAAATGGACACGGTGCATTGGCGCATGGGGATTGGCTGCTAGATCCAAATGCACAAAGCTGATGTAGGGCTTGTCGCCGCTGACCTCACGCCACAACCCAACTCGACGACGATGCTCCTCCGGCGTTCCAGGGTAGGCGAGCCAGCCATCCATGTGTTCGCCAATCCACGATGGTGATTGCTGGCCAAGGCCCGCCACCAGCAGCGGCATTGACTCATCACGCTCCGGAAGCAGGCGAGCACCTTCAGGCAAACGACCTTTCCCCTGGCTGTGCAGCAACTCAACGGTATTGCGAAAGATCTCGCCGCGTTGCTCATAGTCCACTCCAAACAACGGATATTCCATCGGTCGATCGCCACTGGCCACGCCCAGCAGCAGACGCCCATCACTCAGTTCATCGACACTGTTAGCCGACTTGAGTGTCAGCCAAGGCTGACGCAAGGGAAGCACAACAGCTGCCGTACCCAGCATGATGTTGTCAGTGATGCCTGCCAGGTAACCCAAGTAGGAAAAGGTTTCGAACACCTGTGCAGCATCACCAAAGTGAGGGTCGTAAATGGGTACATCTCGGACCCACAGCGCACGGAAACCGGCCTTGTCTGCCAGGCGCGCCATGGCTGCATGCTGCTTCAGGTCCGGCACACCAAACGGGCGACCTTCAGCGACTCTCAATCGCTGACCATCGTTGGACCAATCATTGTCCAGCGGCAATTCCAGCCCGATGGAAAACTCCTTCGAACCCAGTAATCGTTGAAATCGTGGATGCATAAATTAACTCCAAAAAAAACGATGGAATGACATACACCCAGTATCCATACGCCGGTCAGCAAGAAAAATGCACGAATAGGAATATCAATCTTGAGCAAAACGCACGAGTGGCGAAACACATTAAGGTTTTACCATTCACAAAAACTACCGTTAGAGGAAATCGAACTAAAGTGACCGGACAGTTTTTGGTATGGTGCAGCTCCTTTTTAACGGACTGATTTCAAGCCCACGGATCGGCACCTCATCTTCAAAGAGTTGCTACAGAAATGCCTGAACCGATACCCATCAAGGATCACGAAAAAGAGACGCGCCTGGTCAACAAAAGGCTGATGGCCTGCGCCTTGTTCGTCGCCGCCATTACTTGTGCACTTGTGGTGCGCATGTACGTCTTGCAAGTAGTCGAGTTCGACTATCACTCCACGATTTCCGAAAACAACCGCGTCCACGTTCTTCCAATCACCCCCACCCGTGGATTGATTTATGACCGCAATGGCGTGGTCTTGGCGGACAACCGGCCCAGTTACAACCTGACCATCACCCGCGAGCGCGCTTCGGATGTCAAAGAGGAGCTGGATGAGGTAGTCAACCTGCTGCACTTGCCCGCTGAGGACCGCACGCTGTTTGACAAGGCGATGAAGCAGGCGCGGCACCCGTTCGTGCCGGTGACACTGTTCTACGAACTGACCGAAGAGCAGATCGCCGTGCTGGCAGTCAACGAGTTCCGTCTGCCGGGCCTTGATGTCGAGCCGCAGTTCGTACGCCATTACCCGCTGGCCGAGCATTTCGCGCATTCAATTGGTTACGTCGGGCGTATCAACGAGAAAGAATCCAAGGTTCTGGATTCGGTCGAGTACCGGGGCACCCAGTCCATCGGCAAGACCGGCGTTGAAAAATTCTACGAATCGGAACTGCACGGCCAAGTCGGTTACGAGGAAGTCGAAACCAATGCACAGGGCCGTGTACTTCGAGTGCTCAAGCACACCGACCCGATTCCCGGTAAAAACATCGTCTTGAGTCTCGACGTCAAACTTCAGGAAGCTGCCGAAGAAGCCTTGGGTGATCGCCGTGGATCGGTGGTGGCACTCGATCCGTCGACCGGCGAAGTGTTGGCGATGGTCAGCAAGCCGAGCTTTGACCCGAACCTGTTCGTCACCGGCATCAGCTTCAAGGAATACGCGGCACTTCACGATTCGATCGATCGGCCACTGTTCAACCGCGTACTGCGTGGACTGTATGCGCCGGGCTCAACCATCAAACCGGAAGTGGCAATTGCCGGGCTCGATACCGGTGTGGTCACGCCGCAGACCCGCGTTTTCGACCCCGGCTATTACCAACTCCCCGACTTCGATCACAAGTACCGCAACTGGAACCACAGCGGCGACGGTTGGGTGGACATGGACGCGGCGATCATGCGCTCCAACGACACCTATTTCTACGACCTCGCGCACAAACTGGGCATCGATCGCCTGCACGACTACATGGCAATGTTCGGTCTAGGCGAAAAGGTCTCGCTGGACATGTACGAAGAGTCCGCCGGGCTGATGCCGTCCCAGGCCTGGAAGCGCGCCACGCGTCGTCAGCCTTGGTTCCCCGGCGAAACGGTGATCCTTGGTATTGGCCAGGGCTACATGCAGGTCACGCCGCTGCAACTGGCCCAGGCCACGGCGCTGATTGCCAATAAAGGCGTCTGGAACCGCCCGCGTCTGGCCAAGACCGTCGACGGTGTTGTGCCGGTGGATGAGCATCCGATGCCGAACATCCTGCTTAAAGACCCGCGTGACTGGGAGCAGGTCAACCATGGCATGCAGATGGTGATGCACGATGCCCGTGGTATTGCTCGTGCTGCAGCAGTGGGTGCGCAATACCGTATTGCCGGCAAGAGTGGCACCGCGCAAGTGGTGGCGATCAAGCAGGGCGAGCGTTACAACCGCGAGAAGACCCAGGAGCGTAACCGCGACAACGCCTTGTTCGTCGGTTTCGCCCCGGCCGAACACCCGAAGATCGTCATCTCGGTGATGATCGAAAACGGCGAGGCCGGTGGCCGTGTTGCCGGTCCAGTGGTGCGGCAAATCATGGACGCCTGGCTGCTCGATCAGGAAGGCCATCTGAAACCGCAATACGCGGCACCGAGCAAAGCGCCGGGTGATCCTCACGTTTAAGAACGCTGACGCGATCCGCCTGGCGGAACACAAGCGCCGTAAGGCACTTGCCATCGCCCTTACGTTAACGTAAAGATTGCGGCAGGGCGCCGTTGTTTAAAGGCGCAGGGCGGACGACCCGGAGCGCTTGATGACGCTAATAAAAACAAACTCTCCCAAACTGCACCGCGAAGCCCGGCTGGCCCGGGAAAAGCTGCACTTGGAAGGCGAAGTACCGGACGGTGTCCTGCGCGCCGAAATCGACGCTTCGTGGCGACGCAGTCTCAGTCATGGTGTGCATTTCAATGCCAAGCATGAACTGGCACTGGCATCGAGTGCCGGCCTGGACGTGTTGCTGGCGAGCAATCGCTTGCTGATCGACGCCGCATTACCGGCTATCGATTACCTGGCCGAGCGCCAGGGCAAGGAAGGGTTGATCATCCTCGCCAACTCCGATGCGACCATTCTTGCTGTTGAAGGACGTGCTGACCGGCTCAAGGGCAGCGGCCTGCAAGACATCACCCTCGGCGCTTGCTGGAGCGAAGCCGCGCGCGGTACCAACGCGCTCGGTACGGCGCTGGTAGAAGCGCGGCCAACCCTGATCGATTGCGGCGAACATTACCTGGATCGCCTCAGTGATTTTTCCTGCACGTCGGTGCCGATTTATTGCCCGCAGGGTGAGATCCTCGGCGTCCTCGACCTGACCCGCGAAGGCCCACTCGGTCGCGCCCACGACAGCACCGCGCTGCTGGCCATGGCCGTCAGCCAGATTGAAAGCCGGGTGTTCAACGCCAGTTACCCGGACGAGATCGTCCTGGCTTTTCACAGTCGTCGTCAGTACCTCGAATCCCCTTGGCAGGGCCTGCTGGCGGTGAGCCTTGGCGGTCAGATACTCGCCGTCAGCGCCCAGGCCTGCCAGTTGCTGCATGCCGAGCGCTCCGCACTGGTTGGCCGGCGCTGCGAAGAGTTTCTCGGCGTCGATGGCCTGCAATTATTGGCCCGATTGCATCAGGGCGGTGCCGGTAGCCTGCAGACCGCCAAAGGCGAATTTTTCTACAAAACCCTGCGTGCGCCGCAACGTTCGATCAACGTCAGCACACCGCCGCGCAGCGCCCCCAAAACCGCCAAGGCGCAACCGGATCTGGAAACCCTGGCCGGCAGCAACGTCCGTTATGCCCGCGCCTTGCGCATGGCCCGCCAAGGCCTGGCCAACGAGTTGCCGGTGTTGTTGCTGGGTGAAACCGGCACCGGTAAAGAAGTCATCGCCCGCGCTCTGCACATGGCTGGCACCCGCTGCGACAAACCCTTCGTCGCGGTGAACTGCGCGGCGATTCCTGAAGGCCTCATCGAGTCCGAACTGTTCGGTTACCGCGAAGGCGCGTTCACCGGTTCACGCCGTGGCGGCATGATCGGGCGACTTCAACAGGCCCACGGCGGCACGCTGTTTCTCGATGAAATCGGCGACATGCCACTGGCTTTGCAGGCGCGTCTGCTAAGGGTGTTGCAGGACCGCAAAGTCGCGCCGCTGGGCGCCGGTGAAGAGCAGGACATCGACGTCGCGCTGATCTGCGCCACCCACCGTGACCTCAAGCGCCTGGTGGAAGAAAAACACTTTCGTGAAGACCTGTTCTACCGGGTCAACGGCATCAGCGTGATACTCCCAGCCCTGCGCGAACGGGAAGACTTCAGCGGTCTGGTCAGCCGTTTGTTGGCCAAACTCGACGCGCCAACGGTGGTGCTGCATGACGACTTGAGTCGCTTGCTCGGTGGCTACCACTGGCCGGGCAACATCCGCCAATTGGAGATGGTCCTGCGCACCGCGCTGGCCATGCGCGAACCGGGGGAAACCGTCCTGACCCTCGATCATTTGCCCGACAGCATGCTCGACGACCTGAACGCCAGCGAACGGCCGCAGTCCGGCAGTATCCGCGAAAACGAACTGGAGATGATTCGCCAGTCCCTGGACAACCATCAGGGCAACGTCTCGGCCGCCGCCGATGCCCTGGGCATCAGCCGCGCGACCTTGTATCGCAAGCTCAAACAGTTGCGCTCGTGATGCAGCGCCTGATCGTTCGGCTGATCGACAGCCAGAACCCGCAAGCCCTGCAATCGGCGTTGCAGTGGCTGTACAGCTTCGTGCGTCCCCATCGACTGGCGATTGCAGGGTTGCTGGGTTTATCGGTCTGCGCTTCGGCGTTGGTGCTGGTGCAGCCATGGCTGACCAAACTGCTGATCGACGATGGTCTATTGGCGCGCAACTTTCCGAAGCTAATGCTGATCGCCGGGTTGATGATCGTCGCCGGGCTGCTGGGCACGGCACTCTCCGGGATCAATCGTTACCTGCACACGCGGCTGTCCGGGCGCATGTTATTTGCCCTGCGCGACGACCTTTATCGGCATTTGCAAACCCTGTCGCCGAGCTTCTATGGCCAGCGGCGCATCGGTGATTTGATGTCGCGCCTCGATGGCGATGTCGCCGAAATTCAGCGCTTTGCCGTGGACTCGCTGTTCTCGGCAGTGTCCAGCGTGATCGGGCTGGTAGTCGCCATTGCGATGCTCCTGACGCTGTCATGGAAACTTTCGTTGCTGGCACTGGTGCTGATTCCCCTCGACGTGCTTTGGCTGCGCTGGATGCGGCGCAAAGTCGAGCGCGATGTGCGGCAGTTGCGCGAACGCTCGGCGGACATGTCGTCATTCATGGTCGAGACCTTACCGGTGATGAAATTCATCCAGTCTGCCGGCCAGCAACAACGCGAGGCGCGACGTCTAGAAAGCCTGGGTCAGGGCTACATGAGCCAGTTGCTGCGCCTGCAAGTCACCGAGTTTTTCACCCAGGCCGTGCCAGGCACGCTGACCTCGCTGTCCCGGGCCTGTGCGTTTTTGATCGGCGGTTATTGGGTGGTGCAAGGCACCTGGCAATTGGGTGCGTTGATCGCCTTTTCGACTTATCTGGGTATGGCTGTCGGGCCGGTGCAGAGCCTGCTCGGACTGTACGTTGCGATTCAACGGATGACCGTCAGCCTCGGGCGCGTCATGGAGCTTCGTGGCGAACAGCCGACCGTGCTCACACCGAACACGCCGAAACCGATGCCGGCCTCTGGTGAACTGCGTTTCGATAACGTGCACTTCAGCCACCCCGGCCGCACCACGACCCTGCGCGGTATCGAAGCGCGTATTCCTTATGGTTTGAAAGTGGCCCTGAGCGGCGGCTCCGGCGTCGGCAAATCAACCCTGATCGACCTGCTGCAACGGCACCACGATCCACAGTCCGGGCGGGTGTTGTTGGGGGAGGTCGATGTGCGCGAACTGGACCTGTTCCAGCTGCGTCGTCGCATCGCCGTAGTCAGTCAGGACATCGTGCTGTTTCGCGGCAGCCTCGCCGACAACCTGGCGTATGCGGTGCCGGACGCCAGCCGTGAAGCGATTGCCGAAGTGGCGCGCCTGGCGCAACTCGACAGCCTGATCGCGTCCCTGCCCGAAGGCCTTGACAGTCCTTTGGGTGAACGCGGCCAGCAGTTATCCGGTGGGCAGAAACAACGCATCGCGATTGCCCGCGCACTGCTACAAGACCCGTTGATTCTGGTGCTCGACGAAGCCACCTCGGCGGTGGACGAAGCCACTGAGCGCGAAGTGATCGAAGCCATTGACCGCCTGTTTGCCGGGCGTACGCGCATCCTGATCAGCCATCGCCCTTCAACCTTGGCCGATGCCGATCTGCGCTTTGAATTGCTCGATGGTGTGCTGGTTTCGAAAACGGTGCTGCATGAAGCCTGAGCCCTATGAAACCTGAGTTGCGCATCGGCGTGGTGGACAGTGGTCACTCGGCGGCGCAACGGGTGCAGGTGATCGCCGGCCGGTGTTTTTCGCTGGTGGAGGATGGGCTTGCCGAAAGCGATTTGCGCGATGATCCGTTGGGCCATGGCAGCGCAGTGATCGAGGCCATCGGCCGACGTGCACCGTCGGCGCTGTTTTGCGTGGCTCAGGTGTTTGACCAGCGCGGCGTCACCAGCGCCTTGCAGATCGCCACGGCGATTGACTGGCTGGTGGCGCAGGACGTGCGCTTGATCAATTTGAGTCTCGGCTTGCGCCAGGATCGCAGCCTGTTGCGCACGGCTTGCGCGGCAGCGGTAGAGCGGGGCGTGCTGCTTTGCGCGTCCAGTCCGGCTCAGGGCGATGGCGTGTATCCAGCGAGTTATCCAGCAGTGCTGCGAGTGACCGGCGATGCGCGCTGCGCCGAACTCGAATGGTCGTGGCTCAACAGTGCCCAGGCGGATTTCGCTGCCTGTGTGCATGGCACCTATCCGGGGCAATCTGGTGCCAGCCTCGGCTGTGCGGCGTTGAGCGGGCACATCGCGGCGTTTCTGGTGGCACACCCTCCGGCGAGCAACGAGCAGGTCATCCAGTGGCTGCGCGATAACGCCCGTTACCGTGGCCCCGAACGGCGCTTAGGGCCATGACAAGGATTGTGATTTTAGGCGCCGGCCCGGCGGGTGCGGCGGTTGCGCTGGGTTTGCGGCGGCTCGGTTATGCCGTGACGCTGGTCAGCGAGTGGCGTCGCTTTGCCGCGCTGGAAGGCGTTTCCGTGCGGGTGCTGGAAGCCATGCGCGGTGCAGGTCTGCATCAGGCGTTGGCGGATGCGGTGTTGCCTTCTCAGCGACAGGTGTCGTGGAACGGCCGGCAACACGCACAGAACATCGAATACCTGCTGGATCGCCCGAGCGTTGATCGAGGCCTGCGCGAAGACCTGCGTCAGGCGGGCGTTGAATTGATCGAAGGCCGGGTGCTGACGGTTCAGACATCTGCTGACGGGCACCGGATCGAAATCCAAGGGTGCGAAACACGGGTTGCGGATTTCCTCGTCGAGGCCCGTGGGCGTCAGGCACCCGCCCTCGGTAAAGGCTTGCGCGGTCCGGAGACAGTCAGCCTGCTCAACCGCTGGCAAGGCACGTCGGGTAACACGGCCAGTGCAGTGGAGAGCCTTGAGGACGGTTGGGCCTGGATGGCGCGCCGAGCCGATGGCCAGTGTTACTGGCAATGGACGGTGGACGTGGTCAGTGCCGGCTTGCCGGGCAAGACTATGTTGCTCGATTACTGTCGTCGGCGGCGTCTGGATTCTTCGGTGGCCCGGGCATTTTTCGGCAACGATCCGGAACTGGATTTGCAGCTACACGCCCGCAGCAGCACAGCAATTCTGAGCCCGCGGGTATGCGGCGATAACTGGATTCGGGTCGGCGATGCGGCGATGGCGGTGGACCCGCTGTCGGGCAATGGCATCTTTCAGTCCTTGTCGTCGGCGTTGCAGGCACCGACGGTGATCAACACCTTGCTGTGCAAACCTGAGCGAGCGGCGTTGGCCCAGCGCTTTCATCAGCAACGCGTCGAGCAGTTGTTTTTACGCTTTGCGCGGATCGGTCGTGATTTTTATGCCGATGAGCAGCGCTGGCTCGATCTGCCGTTCTGGCAGGCTCGGCGACAATGGCCGGATGCTGAGGTCGCCCATGCCGAGGCGGATTTCAATGCGCTGAGGATCGAGCGAGCGCCAGTGCTGCGGGACGGGTTTGTCGATGAGGCTGAGGTGGTGATTACGGCGGATCAGCCGCTGGGGATCTGGCATGTGCAAGGGGTTGAGCTGGCGTCGTTGGTGCGGCGGTTGCGCAGCGAGCCGGCGGACCAGGTTTTGGCGGGTTTGACGGTGGAGCAGGGGCGGACAGTTCGGGGGTGGTTGTTGGCTCAGGGTTTCAAACCCTGATTTTTTGCATTGGCCGGTCGGGCCTCTTCGCGGGCAAGCCTCGCTCCTACAGGGTATCGCGAGACCCTGTAGGAGCGGGCTTGCCCGCGATGGCGCCCGTGAGGACGCCGCGGATTACAACTTGATCAACACCGACTTCAACTCGGTGTAATGCTCAATCGCCGCATACCCCATCTCGCGCCCGACCCCGGACATCTTGTAGCCACCAAACGGCAGCGCCGGGTCCAGGGCGCTGTGGCAGTTGACCCACACTGAACCGGACTTGATCCGCGGAATCATCCGATGCACTGCCGCCAGGTCATTCGACCAGATGCTCGCCCCCAACCCGTAAGGGCTGTCATTGGCCATGCGCAACGCATCGGCTTCGTCATCGAACGGAATCGCCACCAGCACCGGGCCGAAGATTTCTTCCTGCACCAGCGAATGCTTCTGATCGACGTCAACAATGACCGTTGGTTTGACGAAGAACCCAGGGCCGAACTGTTCGCCACCGCACGCAATGGTCGCGCCGCTTTCCCGGCCTTTTTCGATATAGCCATACACCCGTTCCTGCTGACGCGCCGAGATCAACGGCCCCATCTCGACGCTCGGGTCCAGGCCATTACCGAGCTTCATCGCATTGGCGATGCCGGCGATATCCGCCACCACATTGTCGAAGTGTTTGCGCTGCACATACAGGCGTGAACCGGCGCAACAAACCTGGCCCTGGTTGAAGAAAATCGCGCTGGCAGCACCTGCGGCCGCGCTCGGCAAATCGGCATCGCCCATGACGATGGTCGGCGATTTGCCGCCCAGTTCCAGAGTGACGCGGGTCATCGAGTCCATGGCGATTTTGCCGATCTGCTTGCCCACGGCGGTAGAGCCGGTGAAGGTCAACTTGTCCACCAAAGGGTTATGCGTCAGGGCGGAACCGGCGGTGATACCGGTGCCGGTGACCACGTTGAAAACGCCTTCGGGGTAGCCGGCTTCCAGTACCAGTTCGGCCAGCTTCAGCGCTGTCAGCGGGGTTTCGTCGGCCGGTTTGAGCACTACAGTGCAACCGGTGGCCAGGGCCGGGCCGAGTTTCCAGCAGGCCAGCAGCAGCGGAAAGTTCCAGGCGACGATCGCGCCGACCACGCCTACCGCTTCGCGACGGATGAAACTGTGGAACTGATCGTTGGGCATCAGCGGCAGCGACACCTCGACGCTGGAGCCTTCGATCTTGGTCGCCCAACCGGCCATGTAGCGCAGAAAGTCGATGGCCAGTTGCACGTCCATCACCTGCGCAACGGCGGCGCTTTTTCCATTGTTCAGGCATTCCAGCTGGGCCAGCAGTTCGGCGTCGCGCTGCATCAGGTCGGCGAGTTTCCACAACAGGTTCTGCCGCTCCCGGGGCCGAGTGCGGGTCCACGCCGAATCATCGAACGCCTGACGCGCGGCAAGCACCGCACGGTCGACATCGTCCGGCGTGGCCCGTGGCACTACGCACAGCACTTCGCCAGTGGCCGGGTTGTGCAGGGGCATGGTCTGACCGTCGGCGGCCTCGATCCAGTCGCCACCAATAAGCATGCGCGGAGCGCGCTGGATGAATGCCGTAGTGGCGGGAAGCAGGTTTGGAAGCGACATGTTGAAACCTCGTCTTGTTCGTGTGGCGAGGTCTTTCGCAACGGTTGTGCCAGTTGTGGTTTTTTTAGTGAAAGCCCCATGCGACGGGCAATGGCAGGTGCTTGAGCAATGCATGGCGAGTGCCGGACGTCGCAAATTGCGACGCGGTGAGACGGCCAAGATCAAATGTTCGCAGCCTTCGGCAGCTCCTACACAGGAGTCGGCATACACCTGTAGGAGCTGCCGAAGGCTGCGATCTTTTGATCTTGATCCTATGCTTGTCTCAGAGTGAAACAGTTGTCGCGATATTGGACGCCTGCCGTTCGCTTCAGAAGTCGACAAGGACTCTTTATTTCAATCAACCGGTTGATAAATAACACTATTCGTAAGCTGGCACGCTCCGTGTATTGCTCATCGCAGACGTTTCTCTTGCCTCCGTCAGCGGATCAAAGCCGACGGCAGAAACCAAAAAAACGATAAGCCACAAAAATAAGAAAGCACCGTGCGAGGTTCGACGTTGATGAAGAGAAAACTCCGATCAGGTATGAGCGCCAGCTTGCTGGCCGTAGCCGCTTGTGTAGCGCTGCATTCGCCTCATAGCCTGGCAGCCCGAGACGCCCAGACCATCCTCAAGGAAACCTGTCAGGGCTGTCACACCCCCGAAGCCGATAACGCCCTGAGCCGTATCAGCCACCAGCGTAAAACGCCGGAAGGCTGGCTGATGAGCATTGCCCGGATGCAGACCATGCACGGCTTGCAGATCAGCGATGAAGACCGTCGCACGCTGGTCAAGTACCTGGCCGATACACAGGGCCTGGCACCCAGCGAAACCGATGGCGTGCGTTATGCGATGGAGCGCCGGCTCAACACTGTCGAGCAATTCGACGAGAAGACCAGCCAAATGTGTGGCCGCTGCCACTCCGGTGCACGGGTTGCCCTGCAGCGGCGTCCGGCCCAGGAATGGGAACGCTTGGTGAATTTCCACCTCGGCCAATGGCCGTCGCTGGAATATCAGGCTCTGGCCCGTGACCGCGACTGGTTCGATATCGCCCGCAAAGAGATGGTGCCATTGTTGGCCAAGCGTTATCCGCTGGACAACCCGGCCTGGAAGAAATGGCAAAGCGTTGCGCCGAAAAGCGATGCACTGGTGGGTGACTGGAGCTTCAGCGGTCACGTGCCGGGCAAAGGCGAACTGGCTGGCGTGATGAGCGTGACGGTAGACGGCAGCGACACCTTCAAGGTCAGCGTCAAAGGTCAATACGCCGACGGCACGCCGTTCAATGGCGACGGCAGCGCGATTCTCTACACCGGCTACGAATGGCGCGGCAACGTGACCATCGACGGCGTGACCATGCGCCAGGTGTTCGCTGCCCAAGGCAACGCCATGCAGGGGCGGATGTTCGAGGCCGAGCATGATGAACGTGGTCTGGATTTTGTCGCAGCCAAGCAAGGCTCCAGTCGTCTGCTCGCAGTGCAGCCGGGTTACCTGAAGGCCGGCAGCGAAACCGAAGTCACCCTGATCGGCAGCGGCCTCACCGGCAAACCGAACTTCGGCAAAGGTGTGGAAGTGGTCGAAGTCGTGGAGCAAAGCGCGGACCGGATCAAGGTCAAACTCAAGGCTGCCGCCAATGCCCAACCGGGCCTGCGCGAAGTCACCCTTGGAACGCTGAAAGGCCCGAGCCTGTCGGTCTACAACAAGATCGACGCGGTCAAAGTGGTGCCGGAATTCTCGGTGGCGCGGATCGGCGAGGGCGGTGGTTCGACGCCGAAAGTCCAGGGCCGTTTCGACGCCGAAGCCTGGGGCAAGGGCGCGGATGGCAAGCCGTATCGCATCGGTGTATTCCCGGCGCAATGGAAGGTCGAAGCATTCGACGACCGCGCCAAGGAAGATGACGACGTCAAGTTTGCCGGCACCATGCAGGCCGACGCAGGCGTATTCACACCGGGCGATGCCGGGCCGAATCCGGCACGCAAAATGTCCACCAACAATGCCGGCAACCTCAAGGTCATCGCCGCCGTCGACGACGAAGGGAAATCCCTGACCGGCGAAGGCCACATGATCGTGACCGTGCAACGCTGGAACAGTCCACCCATTCCATAAGTTGGCTGAAACCCACAGCTTCAGACACTTTTTCGGAATGACCGCAGGCCCCGCACTCGGGGTTTGCATTGGAGGTTTGCAATGGGCGCTATCTTGAATCTGGTCGAACGCAACCTGCACGAAGTGCACGTCGATGCCGACCGCATTCTGTTTCACATCCCCAGCAGTTCGCTGTTTGCCAGCGATGAGCTGACCGGCACCATCATCGATACCTTGCGTGGTCCTGGCTGTTCCTCGGACGACCTGATCCAGCGCCTGGCCGCGCGCTTCAGCGGTGAGGAAATCACCGAAACCCTGCGCGAACTGATGGCCCTGGAACTGGTCAGCGACGGCTCGCCACTGACCCCGGACATCGCCACCAAACGCGTCGAGCGCACGGCGATCAATACCGTGGTGCTCAACGTCAACACAGGTTGCAACCTGAGCTGCACCTACTGCTACAAGGAAGACCTCGACAAGCCTTCGGCCGGCAAGAAAATGGACGTCGAAACCGCGATCGCTTCGGTGGAAATGCTGCTGCGTGAATCCCCGGACGAAGAGCGTTTCACCGTGGTGTTCTTCGGCGGCGAACCATTGAGCAACCGCAAGCTGATCGAGTACATGGTCGACTATTGCGAGAAGCGTTTCCGCGAGGCTGGCAAGTTCGTCGAATTTGTCATGACCACCAACGCCACGCTGCTCACCGAAGAAACCGTGGACTACCTCAATGCCCACCGGTTCGGTTTGTCGGTAAGTATCGACGGACCGAAAACCGTGCACGACCGCAACCGCATCACCGTGGGCGGGCAGGGTACGTACGACGTGGTGCGGCGTAAGGCCGAGATGCTGCTGTCGCGTTACAACAGCCGTCCGGTCGGTGCACGCGTGACGCTAACCACTGGCGTGACGGACGTCGAAACCATCTGGGATCACCTGTTCAACGAACTGGGTTTTGCCGAAGTCGGTTTTGCCCCGGTGACCTCCGGCGACATCAGCACATTCAACCTGACCAGCGACGAGTTGATCGAAGTCTTCGCCAATATGAAAAAACTCGGTCGGCGTTACCTGGAAGCGGCTTTGGAGCACCGCAACATCGGTTTCTCCAACCTGCACCAGTTGATCACCGATATCCACGAAGGCCACAAGAAAGCCCTGCCGTGCGGCGCGGGCCTGAAGATGCTGGCGGTGGACTACAAGGGTGAATTGAACTTGTGCCACCGCTTCACCGGGTCGAGCCTGCCGACCTTCGGTAACGTCCACACCGCCGTGAAACAGGTGGAGTTGAACGACTTCCTGTCCCAGCGCCTGGACCGCACCAACACCGGCTGCGAAGACTGCCAGATCCGCAACCTGTGCTCCGGCGGCTGCTACCACGAGAGCTACGCCCGCTACGGCGACCCGACGCACCCGACTTATCACTACTGCGAACTGATGCGTGACTGGGTCGACTTCGGCATCGAGGTCTACACCCGGATCATGGCTCACAACCCTGCGTTCATCAGCAGCTACATCACTCCGCGCAAGGCTCACTGATATGAAACATCTCAAGGCAATCAATAACAAAGCGTTGAAGCTGGATCAGGCCGCGGACGAAAACCGCATCGAAGAAGTGGTCGCGATGAGCTCCGTGGCGGGTTGCGCCTCGACCACCGACCCCGGTTGGGAGATCGATGCGTTTGGCGGTGTGTCGTCGCTGTGCCAGCCGATGGAGGCTGACTTGTATGGCTGCTCCGACCCTTGCTGGTGGCCAGCCCAGGTGCCCGACATGATGAGCACGTACCCGGACTGGAACAAGGATGCCCAGTCGTCCAACGAAAACTGGCGCAACCTCGGCACGGTCTTCCCCAAAGACAAGTGATCAGAACAAGAAGAAGGATTCCAGCATGCACAGCATCAAAGCCTGCGGCCTGGCCGCGTTCGCCGTCCTGAGCACCTTGTCGCTCAGTGTCCTGGCCGATGAAAACAGCGCGTTGCAAGACGGTCACGAGTACATGTTGACCACCAATTACCCGAACAACCTGAACGTGATCGACCTGGCCACCGACACGCTGTTCAAGACCTGCAAGATGCCTGACGCCTTCGGCCCTGGCACCGTGCAACTATCGCCGGATCGCAAGACCGCTTACGTGCTGAATAATCACTATGCGGATGTCTACGGCGTCGAGCTGGACAATTGCAAACAGGTGTTCCACGCCAGCATCACCCAGAAACCGGGGGAGAAAGCGAAGTCGATGTTCGCCTTCACCCTCAGCCACGACGGCAAGGAACTGTTCACCATCGCCAACCCGACATTGATGCTCAACGATCACTACGAAGTGCAGCAGCCTCGGCTTGATGTGTATGCGACCAGCGCCGGCATGGACGCCAAACCGCTGCGCAGTTTCCCGGCGCCGCGCCAGCTGACCATCATGCAGAGCGGTGACGATGGCACGCTGTACGTGGCGGGGGCGGATGTCTACAAGGTCAATGTGCAAACCGGCAAGTTCGACGTGCTGATCCCGAGCCGTCACTGGAAACGCCCGAACTACAGCGCGCCGGACGTGCTCTATGTGTGGAACCAGCAGACCTATCGGCATGATTTTTCGCTGCTCTATACCGCAGCGAAATTCAAGGATAAGAAGCAGGACCCGTTGACCGCCGAATACCTGTATGGGCTGTTCAGCATCGACCTGAAAACCGGCAAGACCGAAACCACCGACTTCGGTCCTCTGACGGAGATTTACTTCAGCGGCATGCGCTCGCCGAAAGACCCGAACCTGATGTTTGGTGTGCTCAACCGCTTGGCCAAGTACGACATCAAGCAGAAGAAACTGCTGCAGTCGGCGACGCTTGATCACTCTTATTACTGCATTTCCTTCAACAAGGATGGCAGCAAGATCTACCTGGCCGGGACCTTCAACGATGTGGCGATCTTCGATGCCGATAGCCTGAAACAGATCGGCAGTATCAAGATGCCGGGCGGGGATATGGCGATTACCACGGCACAGGTTTTTGTGCGGTAGAGCAGATCAAAAGATCGCAGCCTTCGGCAGCTCCTATATGAGGCTGCGATCTTTTCGCTTTTAAGGGTTGGATGGCACCGGACACCCCAAATCCCCTTCCTGACACTTCAAGTAAGTCTTGAACGTCTCAACCCGCGCCTTGGTCAATTGCGTCACGCAGTTGCTATAGATCAGCGGATAAACACTCCCGCCTTCGACACCCGACGCCGAAAACTTGCACTCGGCATCCCGAAACGCAACCCACGAACGCTGCGCGCCCACCAACAGCTTCTTGCTGTCCGGATTGCTTTTCAGTCGTGTGCTGATTTGCTGGTACAGGGCATTCAATTCCTTATCCGCCGCCATATGTTCCTGCGATGCACATTGGTTCATCGTGGCTTGGTCGGCGGCGTTGTCGCAATCGACGGCATGGGCCAGGGCGGTGAACAACAAAGGCGTCAGCGCCAGAAGAATGCGTGAGTGCATGGGGAAACTCGCTTTGGCAGGGAAAATTGAGGTGCAGTTTAGCGCGATGGAATATTGCGCCATCTACGTTTGCCATTCCGGGTATTTTTTTACCGCTTCGTATTCAAGCCAGGGTAAATCGTGGGACGTCCAGATATGCGCCTGAGGCGTCATTTTCGGGTCGTCGTCCAGTGTCGCTACTCGAACAATGACGTGCGGCTGGGCCAAGCGTTCCGCCACCAAATGCGAGCCGCAGACCGAACAGAAATGCCGCAGTTTGCCCGGCGACGATTCATAGCTGCTCAGCCGATCCTGGCCCTTGGTCCAGCGAAAGTGCTCGCGCATCACCCCGGCATTCGCGGCGAATTGCGCCGCATGCGCCTTGCGGCAGGTCTGGCAGTGACAATGACTGATAGGCACGTCGAGGCTTTCGACTTCGTACTGGACGGTTTTGCAGAGGCAGCTTCCGCGCAGGCTATTCATGGAGCTCTCCTGAGGGAGTGAGTACAGTGGCTGCCCGAAGTAACGCGTCAGCCATGGCTTGAATTTCTTTGCGTAGGTGCAGCTTCCCTAGCCAGTGTTCGGGAATGGCCTTTACGCCGTAGTGGGCACCGGCCAATTGGCCAACGATAGCAGCGGTGGTGTCCGCATCGTCGCCCAGGTTGGCCGCTTTGAGAATGGCGGCTTCAAAGCTGTCCGTGTGATGGAAGCACCACAAGGCTGCTTCGAGTGAGGCAACGCAATAACCGCTGCCCCGGATATCGCTTGCAGATTTATCAGAGTAATCGGCTCGGGCGATGGCCGCGACTTTTGGTTCAAGGCATGTCGTCTTTGCGGCACTGAGCAAGTCGCGCGTGGGTGTGCCTTGCAAGGCCATGCAGGTCAGCTCGGCGAACAACTGGCAACACTCGACCGCTTCCGGTGCGGCGTGAGTCGTTCTGGAACTGTTCGCGGCAAATGTTCGCACCCGTTCGCGGTCCGGAAAGTAATACAAAACCACCGGAGCCAGTCGCATCAACGAACCGTTGCCGGCGGTGCAGGGATCGCGGGAGCCCGCGAAGGGGATGCCTGTTGCCTGATAGCGGGCCAGCGCATCACTCACAGTCATGCCAATGTCGAAGCACTCCCCGGTTGAACTCAGGTAGCCGTGTCGCCACCAAGCGAGGTAGCGGTTCATTTGATCGGTTGCATCAAAGCCATTTTTAATCAGCAGGCTTTCAGCCAGGCACAGCGCCATTGAGGTGTCGTCGGTCCATTGACCGGGCTTCAGGTTGAAGGGGCCACCGCCTGCCATGTCGGTCAGGGCCGGGAATGTACCGCGCGGCTGGAATTCGACAGTGGTGCCAACGGCATCGCCGCAGGCCAGGCCGAGCAAGGCCCCGCGATATCGTTCCGTAAGTGAGGGCTGCATGAATCTACCTTTTTGCGACATCGGTCTGGCGGTAAACGTTAGCAGTTTTGGCTGACTGCCATTCCTCTCAAAGGCAGAACTAATTACTGGAAATGCAGCCGAATATTTCAGGAAAAGTTGATTTGCTATACCTGACGGGTACAACTTTAGCGCTGGACATGGGGTCTTACAGGCCTACTGTTGTTCAGTACAGGAGGTGACTAATGAACCCAGCATCAGATCGCATCGAAAGAAAGATTTTGCTCAAGGCGCCGCGTTCACAGGTCTGGCGAGTGATCGCCCATGCCGAAGAATTCGGGAAGTGGTTTGGCGTGGCACTCGACGGCAAGCGTTTTGTCGCCGGTGAGTGGACCCAGGGGCAGATTACCTACCCCGGTTACGAGCACCTGCGCTGGAATGTGCTGGTGGAGCGGGTCGAGCCGGAGCGGTTGTTTTCGTTTCGCTGGCACCCTTACGCAGTAGAGCCGGAGTTCGATTACTCCCAGGAACCCACCACGCTGGTGAAGTTCGAGCTCGAAGACATGGACGATGGCACGCTGCTCAAGGTGTCCGAGTCCGGTTTCGATCACATTCCCCAGCATCGCCGCCTCAAGGCGTTTCGCATGGACAGCCGGGGCTGGGATGAACAGATGAACAACATCGAACAGTTTCTTGTGGAAAGGGCAAAGGCTCACGAGCATCAGGATGATTGACGGAAACCTGCTGACGGTCCCGGAACACGCGGCCTCCAGGCAAGGCACCTGAGTCATCTAAGGGTTTTCGGAAGGGCTGCTATGGCGAATGTCTTACACGCGATGGTAGCTATGTCGTCTATTGAACTTTGGATCCCATGCGTATTCTGGCCCCATCCACTGAAGCACAGGCAGTGCTCAGGATCATGGATGATCGGCCATTTGCATGGAATGCTGACGACAGGGAGTCGTAATGGTCTTGGAAGAACCCGCTTCGGCGGGTTTTTTTATGAGCGAATGAAAAGTAATGGCTGCGAGGACTTGGTCCCCGCAGCCATTTTGTTCACTGAAGATCGAGTTTCTCTGCTGCACGCCGGGTAATTTCCGCGCGCAGTTTCAATGAAGCAGCCGCACGTTTACGGGCCTCTTCCAGTACGCCGGTTGGCGCGGTTTCAGGGCTGCCAGACTGGAACGGCGGTGCCGGCGCGTATTCCAGCTGCAATTGCACCAGTTCGGCGGTGTCCTTATCGAACAATTCAGCGGCCAGGGTCAGGGCAAAATCGATTCCTGCAGTGATCCCGCCACCGGTCAGCAAATTGCCGTCGCGAACCACTCGATCCTTCACTGCGATTGCGCCCAGTGGCGCCAGCAATTCGTGATAGGCCCAGTGAGTCGTGGCGCGTTTACCCTTCAACAGGCCTGCCGCGCCGAGCACCAGTGCTCCGGTGCAAACCGAGGTGACGTAACGCGCATTGGCCGCCTGTTTCTTGATGAACGCCAGGGTCTGCTCATCCTCCATCAACGGCCCGACACCACTACCACCGGGAATGCAGATCACATCCAGCGCCGGGCAATCGTCGAAGGTGGCGGTGGGTTTGAGCATCAGGCCGGTGCTCGCGGTGATGGGCAGCAAGTCCTTCCAGATCAGATGCACCTTCACATCCGGCAGCGAAGCCAGCACGTCGTACGGGCCGGTCAGGTCGAGTTGCTGAACCTGTGGAAACAACAGAAATCCGATCTGCAGGGTCATGGTGTTTTTTCTCGTGAAGTGGGTGGACGACTTCACTGTAGGCGCCTAGGATTTGGCGCATACGCCAATCAGCCCACGAATTACGCCAATCATGCCTAAATCCATTCATGTGCTCGCCTTCACTAACGTGCAATTGCTCGACGTAACGGGGCCGCTGCAGGTATTTGCGTCGGCGAACGACATCGCTCGCCAGCAAGGGCTGCCGGCGCCTTATGCACCGACGGTGATTGCCAGTGGCGGCGGGGCGGTGATGTCGTCGGCGGGATTGGCGTTGTTGACCGAACCATTGCCCGAGCAGGGCAGCGACACCTTGATCATCGCCGGTGGCTGGGGCGTTTATGCGGCAGCGGAAGATGGACCTCTGGTGAGCTGGGTGCGCGAGCATGCGGCGGGGTGTCGACGGGTTTCATCGGTGTGTACGGGGGCGTTTTTGCTGGCAGCCAGCGGTTGGCTCGATGGCCGGCGCGTCGTTACCCATTGGACTCGCTGCGAGCAGTTGGCTCAGCAACACCCGCAATTGCAGGTCGAGCCTAATCCGATTTTCATCAACGACGGTCCGGTCTGGACCTCGGCCGGCGTCACCGCTGGCATCGACCTGGCGTTGGCCATGGTTGAGCAAGATCTCGGTCGGACCATGGCCCTGGAAGTCGCGCGGCAACTGGTGGTGTTCCTCAAACGCCCCGGCGGCCAGTCGCAGTTCAGCGTGACCTTGTCTTTACAGAAAGAAGGCAGCCGTTTCGACGAACTTCATGCCTGGATCAGTGAAAACCTCACCAAGGACCTCGGCATTCCGACCCTGGCCTTGCAGGCCGGCATGAGCGAACGCAGCTTCGTTCGCCACTACCGCGCCGACACCGGGCAGACCCCGGCCCGGGCAATCGAATTGATCCGGGTCGAAACTGCGCGACGCCTGCTGAGCGACACCGGCGTGCCGATCAAGCGGGTCGCCGTGCAATGTGGATTCGGCAGCGAAGAAACCCTGCGGCGCAGTTTTCTGCGTGCCATGGGCGTGACGCCGCAAGCCTACCGCGAGCGGTTTTCCGTCAGCGTTGCAGTCGATCCAGTAATGCTTTGAGCGTGGGATTGGGTGCCTCTTCCGCAGTGTTATGCCCATCGAGTCAACGTGGACGCTATGGGGAAATCAGCACTATTCAACGGCGTCCACTTCCGCCACCTGATTAAAATACTTCGTCCGATCCGGCGTAAACGTCACCACCATTCGCGTGCGTGAACAGGTCAGCGCCCGCTCCTCGGCCACATCCACATCCAGATCCTCCCCGCGCAAGCCCTGCCACTGGGCGAGGTATTTCAGGGAGCCGTATTTTTCGCGTTTTTTCAGGCCGCGGCTGACGCCACCTTTCCAGCCCAGGACCGGCAGTTCGTCGGCGAGGCATTGTTGGGCCAGTTCGGGTAAACGGGCGGCGCGCTGGCGGCCGATTTCCCAGCATTTGATCAGGCCCTTGTCATCGGCGTCCCACAGTTCTTCGCGATTCAGGCCGGTTCGTAAGGGGAGGTCGATGCTGCGATGGATGCGTTGGCTCATTCGGGTTCCTTGAATTCGGGTTGTGTTGGACAGCTCCGCTGTACCCGTTGAGCACGGATGTTAGGTGGCGATGCAGTGACTGGCAACAAGGTATTTCGGGGGCATGGGCGTCGGTGTTGTTTAAGAAATGTAGGGCGTGGGCCTACACAGATACCAACGCAAGGACACTGTTGGTGGCGAGGGAGCAAGCTCCCTCGCCACAGGTGATCGGTCGCGCCAGAAAACCCCGATTTACGGCTGCCAAAAACTCTTCTCCCCACTCAATCTCCGATCCAGAAAACACGCCGCGCTGATCAGTGCCAAATGCGTCAGCGCTTGCGGTGTGTTGCCCATGTGCCGCGCGTGGCTGTCGAATTCCTCGGCGTACAACCCCAGTGGATTGGCGTACCGGAGCAGTTGTTCGAATTCCAGATGGGCTTTCTCTACGCGTCCGGCGCGCGCCAGGCATTCGACGTACCAGAAGGAACAAGCGGCGAAGGCGCCTTCAGAGCCGGGCAGGCCGTCGATGTGGGTTTTGTCGTTGTGGTAGCGGTAGACCATGCCGTCGCGCACCAGGTGTTTTTCGATGGCGTCGAGGGTCGTGAGCCAGCGTGGGTCTTTGGCGCTGACGAAACGCACCAGCGGCATCAGAAGCATCGAACCGTCGAGGGCAGTGCCACCGATGTGCTGGACGAAATGCCCACGCTCTTCGTTCCAGAAGTTGTCCCAGATGTCGGCGTAGATCGCCTGGCGGGTCTGATCCCAACGGGCGAACGGCGCGGGCAGTGAGCGTTTAGAGGCGAGGCGAATCGCCCGGTCCAGCGCCACCCAGCACATCAGTCGCGAGTGCAGGAAATGATGCTGCTCGCCGCGCATTTCCCAGATGCCCACATCCTCTTGCTGCCAGGTTTCGCAGACCTGATCGACCACTTCCATGGTGTGCTTCCAGCCTTCATGGGAAATGGCTTCGCCGTATTTATTGACCAGGTAAATGGCGTCCATCAGTTCGCCAAAGATGTCGAGCTGGACCTGCGCATAAGCCAGGTTGCCAATACGCACCGGTTTCGCGCCGCCGTGACCGGACAGGTGCGAAAGCTCGATCTCCGGCAGTTCCTGGCGGCCATCGATGCCGTAGAGAATGTTTAATTTCATCGACTTGCCATGACAGTCGCTGACCCGCCCGCGCAACCAGCGCATGTAGGCGTTGGCTTCTTCAACAAAACCCAGGCGCATAAAGGCATAGACGGTAAACGAAGCATCGCGGATCCAGGTGTAGCGATAGTCCCAGTTGCGTTCTCCGCCAACGGTTTCCGGCAGGCCAAATGTCGCGGCGGCCAGGATCGCGCCGTGCTTGCGCGAGGTCAGCAACTTCATTGCCAGTGCCGAACGGTTGACCATTTCCCGCCAGCGGCCGCGATAGTTGGACTGGCCGATCCAGTCGCGCCAGAACTTGAGCGTGCGTTCCAGGCACAGCGCGGCGGCACCGTCCTTGAAGCGCGGATCGTCGATGGCACCGAGCAAAAATTGCGCAGTCTGGTCCTGCTCAAGGGTGAATTCGGCGGTTGCCGCGTTGCGATCAATCTTTAAAGGCTGATCCGCCGACAGGCGCAGGGACGGTTGATCGGCGGCCTCGAAGATCACGTCGTTCTTATCCATGCGCGCGTGGGTGTTGGCGCGGGCATAGTCATGACGCACGGCGCAGCGCAGGTGGAATGTCGCTTGGCCACTGACCACCCGGACGCGACGCATCAGCATCGGCAAGTCGTCTTCGGTATCGCCGATGGGCAGCAGATCAGTCACTTCGACCACGGCGCGGTCGCTGAGCCAGCGGGTTAGCAGCACGTTGGTGTCCGGCAGGTAAATCTGTTCACGGCGTGCGTCGGGCAAGTCCGGGGACAGCTGGAAGATGCCGGCTTCGGGGGTGTCCAGCAGCGAACAGAAAATCGATGGGCTGTCGAATTCCGGCCAGCAGAAAAAATCCACGCTGCCTTTGTCGTTGACCAGCGCGGCGCTGCGCATGTCACCGATGATGCCGTGGGCGTCGATGGGGCTTTGGCGTTCGGGATGATGATCAGCCATTGTTTCGGGGCTCCGGGTTTTACGATGAGGGCCTTAGTAGCTGACTGGTTTGGGCGGGTTGGAGTTCATTTGTCTGCGGTTACAGGGTGAGCGTTCTGGCCTCATCGCGAGCAGGCTCTCTCCCACAATGGATTTGTGTACACCGATTAATGTGGGAGTGAGCCTGCTCGCGATAGGGCCTTCACATTCAACCAACAATTCCACGCTTTCCCCTCAACCAAGGGTTATGGCAACGTGCATGCCCTTGTCGAGACTTGCACCCATGGCAAACCCCTACCGCGAACTGTTCAAGGCCCCAGGCAGCCGAGCCTTCGTGCTCGCCGGCATGATCGCGCGCATGCCGATTTCCATGACCGGCATCGGCCTGATCACCATGCTTTCGCAGTTGCAAGGTGGCTACGGCCTGGCCGGCGCGGTGGCGGCAACGTTTGCGCTGGCCACGGCGTTTTGTGCGCCGCAGGTGTCGCGGTGGGTCGACCGTTTTGGTCAGCGGCGGATCTTGCCGGTGTCGGCGCTGGTCGGTGGCGGGGCGTTGATGATGGTGTTGCTTTGCACGCGTTTGCAGGCGCCGCACTGGACCTTGTTTGTATTCGCCGCTTTGGCCGGTTGCATGCCGAGCATGTCGGCGATGGTACGGGCGCGCTGGACCGAGGTGTATCGCGGCCAGCCGCAATTGCAAACGGCGTATGCCCTGGAATCGGTGCTGGACGAAGTCTGCTTTATTGTCGGGCCGCCGTTGTCGGTGGGCTTGTGCGTGGTGGCGTTCCCCGAGGCCGGGCCTTTGGCGGCGTTGCTGATGCTGGCCATCGGGGTGACGGCATTTGTCTTGCAACGCAGCACTGAACCGCCGGTGCATCCGCACGAAGAACATCAAATGGGCTCGATCATTCGCTCCGTGGACATTCAATTGCTGATGCTGTTGATGGTCGCGATGGGCACCATCGTCGGTGTGGTGGACGTGGTCAGCGTCGCCTTCGCCCAGCAGCAGGGCCAGCCGGCGGCGGCGAGTATCGTGTTGTCGGTGTATGCGATTGGCTCGTGCATGGCCGGGTTGGCGTTCGGCGCATTGCGTTCGAAAGTGCCGTTGCCTCGATTGTTTTTGTACGGTGGGGTGGCGACGGCGGTGACGACTTTGCCGTTGCTGCTGGCGACCAATATTTTCGGGTTATCCCTGGCAGTGTTCGTCGCCGGGCTGTTTTTTGCGCCGACCCTGATTGTCGCCATGGCGTTGGTGGAGCAGATCGTGCCGCCGGCCAAACTCACCGAAGGCCTGACCTGGCTGGTCACCGGTTTGAGCATCGGCGTGGCGATTGGCGCTGCGAGTTCCGGGTGGCTGGTGGATGCGTTCGGCGCGCCCAGCGGGTTTTGGGTGGCGATTGCGGCGGGGGCGGTGGTGTTGGGTTCGGCAATCCAAAGCTTCCGCCACCTGAAATAGGCACCCCTTTTTGTAGGAGCTGCCGAAGGCTGCGATCTTTTGATTTTTCTAATCAAAGGCAAGATCAAAAGATCGCAGCCTTCGGCAGCTCCTACAACAGCGCTTTGAAGCAGCATCAAGACAGTTGCTCACACATTGGATCTTCGACTAATTCAAGCGCTGCCTCATCCGTTCTCTTAGCAGACAACTTTTGAGGTAAGCCCAGTGACCCAGCTGACATTGCTGTGCCTGCCCTATTCGGGCGCGAGTGCCATGGTCTACAGCCGCTGGCGGCGCAAACTGCCGCAGTGGCTGAAACTGCAACCGGTGGAGCTGCCGGGGCGCGGTGCGCGTTACGGCGAACCGCTGCACACCGACATGCGCCGCCTCGCGCTACAACTCGCCCATGAACAGAAAGCCACGCTCAAGGCGCCATATGCCTTATTCGGCCATAGCCTGGGCGCGTTGCTCGCCTGTGAAATGGCGCATGCCTTTCGCGCTCTCGGCATGCCGGAGCCGGCAGCGTTGTTCGCCTCGGGCACCGCCGCGCCAACGCTGCGCGCCGAGTACGACCGCGGTTTCGCCGAGCCAAAATCCGATGCCGAGCTGATCGAGCAATTGCGCACGCTCAACGGCACCAGCGAGGAAGTACTGGCCAACGAAGAGCTGATGAGCCTGACGCTGCCGATCCTGCGCGCCGACTTCCAGTTGTGCGGGCGATTCGAGCCGGTGCAGCGGCCATTGCTCAAATGCCCGGTGCATGTGCTCGGCGGCAAGGCCGACCGGGCGACTACCGAACAACTGATCGGCTGGCGCAAGGAAACCCTCGGCAGTTTTTCCGTCGACATGCTCGCCGGCGGGCACTTCTTCATCCATGAGCACGAGGCCAAAGTGTTGCGGGTGATCAAGGATCAACTTGAAGTTCATCATCGGCGACACGCCATGGCCGCCAGCGCCTGACCACCATCCCTGCGGCACGCGATGGTCGCCTGACCACTATCCCCTGTGGCACGCCATTGTCGCCTGACCACCATCCCCTGTAGGAGCCGAGCTTGCTCGCGATGACTGACTGACCTTCAACATTGATGTCGACAGTTACAGCGCTATCGCGAGCAAGCTCGGCTCCTACACTCATTCGCTAATTTTTCCGGCCTGCATTCGTTTTATAGGGACGACGTGCCTTTGTGCTGCCTGCCACTGATCCGGATGCCTAGAAATGAATGCTGAAGACTCCTTGAAACTTGCTCGCCGGTTTATCGGGTTGCCCCTGGAAAAGCGCCAGATGTTCCTTGCGGCCTTGCACAAGGAAGGCGTTGATTTCGCCCGGTTTCCAATTCCTGCCGGGGTCGAGGCCGAGGACCGACAGGCGCTGTCTTTCGCCCAGAAGCGCATGTGGTTTCTCTGGCAACTGGACCCGCAAAGCGGTGCTTACAACCTGCCAGGCGCAGTGCGTTTGACCGGTCGTCTGAACTTGCCCGCATTGGAGCAGGCCTTCGCCAGCCTGGTAGAGCGTCACGAAACCCTGCGCACGGTGTTCCAGCAACAGGCCGATGACAGTCTGCGGCAAGTACCGGCCACAGCGCCGCTGGTGATCGAGCAGGTGGATTTCAGCGCACTCTCGACCATGGAGCGCGAAAAGGCAGTCGCACAAACCGCCGAGCAGCAGTCGGTATTGCCATTCGATCTGGGTGCCGGCCCGCTGCTGCGGGTCACCTTGCTCAAGCTTGCCGAGCAGGAACACGTTCTGCTGCTGACCCTGCACCACATCGTTTCCGACGGTTGGTCGATGAACGTGCTGATCGACGAATTCATCCGCTGCTTCGACGCCTTTGATGCTGGCGCGCAACCACAACTTGCAGTGTTGCCGATCCAGTACAGCGACTATGCCTTGTGGCAGCGCCGCTGGCTGGAAGCCGGCGAGCAGGCGCGCCAGCTCGAATATTGGCAGGCGCAACTGGGCGACGAACACCCTGTGCTGGAACTGCCCACGGATCATCCGCGCCCGGCGATGCCGAGCTATCGCGGCACCCGTTACGAATTCGCCGTCGACGCGCAACTGGCCGAGCAACTGCGGGCCACCGCGCAGAAGCACAACATCACCCTGTTCATGCTGTTGCTCGGTGCCTTCAACGTGCTGCTGCATCGTTACACCGGGCAAACCGACCTGCGCGTCGGCGTGCCGATTGCCAACCGCAACCGCCCCGAGATCGAAGGCCTGATCGGTTTTTTCGTCAACACCCAGGTACTGCGCACGCAACTGGACGGCCAGACCCGCGTCGATGAGTTGCTGCGCCGCATCAAGGAAACCGCCCTCGGTGCCCAGGCCCATCAGGACCTGCCGTTCGAGCGCCTGGTCGAAGCCTTGAAACTGGAGCGCAGCCTCAGTCACACGCCGCTGTTCCAGGTGATGTACAACCACCAGCCGCAGGTTGCGGATATTTCCACCGTCACCACAAAGTCCGGCCTGGCGTTGGGCGCAATCGAATGGCAAGGGCGCACCACGCAATTCGACCTGACCCTCGACACGTACGAGAAGGGCGGCAAGTTGCACGCCGCATTGACTTACGCCAACGACCTGTTCGACGCCGCAACCATAGCGCGTATGGCGCAACACTGGACGCGCCTGCTGCACGGCATGGTCAGCGACTCGCAGCAGCGGATCAGTGATTTGCCGATGCTGGAACAGGCTGAATACCAGCGCATCGTCCATGACTGGAACCACAGCGATGAATGCTTCGCACAGGATCTGAATGCTGTTCACTTAAAAACGAACGTTGTACCTGTGGCGAGGGAGCTTGCTCCCGCTGGACTGCGAAGCAGTCCCTATCTTTTTAGGGACAAGACGGGGGCCGCTTCGCGCCCCAGCGGTAGCAAGCTCCCTCGCCACGGGTTTCACGACACGCCCTATCGCCTAGCTGAACTGCATTTCGCACAGGATCTGTGCATCCATCAATTGATTGCCCAACAAGTCGCTGTGGCACCGGATGCGCTGGCGGTGACGTTCGCCACCACGCAGTTGACCTACAGCGAACTCGACACTCAAGCCAACCGTCTCGCACACAAGCTGATCGAACTCGGCGTAGGCCCGGAAATCCGGGTTGGCGTGGCGATGCAGCGTTCCGACAAATTGCTGGTGGCGTTGCTGGCGGTGTTCAAGGCCGGGGGCGCCTACGTGCCGCTGGACCCGGATTACCCGGCGGAACGAGTGGCCTACATGCTCGAAGACAGCCGCTCGCGGGTGCTGCTGACCGAGCAATCAGTCGCCGCGACCTTGACCGTGTCAGAGGACACGCAAGTGCTGCTGATGGACAGCATCTTTCTGGCTGATTACCCGGACAGCGCTCCGGTCACCCTCGTCACGCCGGATAACCTGGCCTACGTGATCTACACCTCCGGCTCCACCGGCAAACCCAAAGGCGTGGCCATCGCCCACCGCAACGTGCTGGCGCTGATCGACTGGTCGCACTCGGTCTACCGTCGCGAAGACATCCAAGGAGTGCTGGCCTCGACTTCAGTGTGCTTCGACCTGTCGGTGTGGGAGCTGTTCGTGACCCTGGCCAACGGTGGCTCGGTGATCATTGCCCGCAACGCCCTGGAGCTGCCGAACCTGCCGGCCCGGGATCAGGTGCGCTTGATCAACACCGTGCCGTCGGCGATCAATGCGCTGCAACGCGACGGGCAGATCCCGCCCAGTGTGCGCATCATCAACCTCGCCGGGGAGCCACTCAAGCAAAGCCTGGTGGACGCGCTATACCAGCAGCCGACCATCGAACACGTCTACGATCTGTATGGCCCGTCGGAAGACACCACCTATTCGACCTGGACCCGCCGCACGGCCGGCGGCAGCGCCAACATCGGCCGTCCGCTCAAGCACACCGCCAGCTATTTGCTGGACGCCGACCTGCAACCGGTGCCGCAAGGCGTGTCTGCCGAGCTGTACCTCAGCGGCGCCGGCATCACTCGCGGTTACCTCGCGCGACCGAGCCTGACTGCCGAAAAATACGTGCCAAACCCGTTCGCCAGCAATGGCGAACGCCTCTACCGCACCGGCGACCTGACCCGTTATCAGGTCGACGGCACGCTGCAATATGTCGGCCGCATCGACCATCAGGTCAAGGTGCGCGGTTTCCGTATCGAGCTGGGAGAAATCGAGGCGCGGCTGTTGCAACAGGACACGGTGCGCGAACTGGCGGTACTCGCTCAGGACGGTGCCAGTGGTCAGCAACTGGTGGCCTATATCGTGCCAACCGAGCCGGCGTTGCTGGGTGATGAAGGCGCGCAAACAACCCTGCGTGAAACCCTCAAGGCTGCACTGCGTCAGCATCTGCCGGACTATATGGTCCCGGCGTTCCTGCTGTTCCTCGAACAACTGCCGCTGACCCCCAACGGCAAGCTCGACCGCAAGGCTTTGCCGGCGGTGGATGGCTCGCAACAAAAGCGCGAACACGTCGCGCCGCGCAGTGCCCTGGAAAAGTCTCTCGCAGCGATCTGGCAGGACGTGCTGGCCATCGACAACGTCGGCCTGGACGACAACTTCTTCGAGCTGGGCGGCGACTCCATTGTGTCGATGCAAGTGGTCAGTCGCGCTCGTCAGGCGGGGATCGTGTTGAGCCCCAAGGATTTGTTCCAGCACCAGACCATTCGCAGCCTGGCTCAAGCAGCCCGCTGCGGTGAGCAATCGCTGATCGACCAAGGCCCGGCGACTGGCGCGGTGCCTTTGGCGCCGGTACAACAGTGGTTCTTTGAACAAGCCATCCCGCAGCGTCAGCACTGGAACCAGTCGCTGTTGCTGGTGCCGCGCGAGGCGTTGAATGTCGAAGCGCTGGAGCGTGCGTTGGCACAACTGCTGACCCACCACGACAGCTTGCGTCTGCGTTACCAGCCAAGCGAAAGCGGCTGGCAACAAGCCTATGCCGCGCCGACCAGCGACTCGGTGCTGTGGCAGCGTCAGGCGCAATCGATCGAACAACTCACTGCGTTGTGCGATGAAGCCCAGCGTAGCCTCGACTTGCACAACGGCCCATTGCTGCGCGCGCTGTTGGTCGCCATGGCCGACGGCAGCGAGCGTCTGCTGCTGGTCATCCATCACCTCGTAGTGGACGGGGTTTCCTGGCGTGTGCTGCTGGAAGATCTTCAACAGTTCTACAGCAGCGGCGTGGTGCCGGCGAAGACCAGCAGCTATCAGAGCTGGGCCGCACGATTGCAGGATCATCTGCCGGCGTTTGAACAAAGCCTTGGCCACTGGCGAACCCAACTGCAAGACGCTCCGGTCGACCTGCCATGCGACCGTCCGAACGGCGCGCTGGAAAATCGTTTCGAGCACAAACTCCAACTCAAACTCGACGCCGAACAAACCCGAAAACTGCTGCAACAGGCACCCGCTGCTTATCGCACTCAAGTCAACGACTTGCTGCTGACCGCGCTGGCCCGTGCCGTTTGCCGCTGGAGCGGGCAGGGCAGTACGTTGGTTCAGCTCGAAGGTCATGGCCGCGAAGACCTGTTCGATGACGTTGATTTGACCCGCAGCGTCGGTTGGTTCACCAGCCTGTTCCCGATCAACCTGACGCCTGCGACCGCTGTCGGCGCCTCGATCAAAAGCATCAAGGAGCAATTGCGCAGCGTTCCGGCAAAAGGCCTGGGCTACGGCGCACTGCGTTATCTCGGCACCCCGGAAATTCGCACCGAACTGGCGGCGTTGCCGCAACCGCGTATCACCTTCAATTACCTTGGGCAGTTCGACCGCCAGTTCGACGACGGTGCACTTTTTACACCGTCCACCGAAGGCAATGGTCTGGCACAGGACCCGACGGCACCGCTGGGTAACTGGCTGGTTGTAGAAGGTCAGGTTTACGGCGGCGAACTGTCCCTGAGCTGGGGCTTCAGCCGCGAGATGTTCGACGCGGCGACCATCCAGCGTCTGGCCGATGATTACGCTGTGGAACTTATTGGGCTGATCGAACATTGCTGCACCCTTGAATCACCCCAGGCAACACCGTCGGACTTCCCGTTGGCGCGGATCAGTCAGGTTCAACTTGATGCACTGCCGGTCGCCGTATCGACCCTCGAAGATGTGTATCCATTGTCGCCGATGCAGCAGGGCATGTTGTTCCACACACTTTACGAGCCCGAAGTCGGCGCCTACATCAGCCAGTTGCGCCTGGACATTGGCGGGCTGGACACCGAACGATTCACCCGGTCCTGGCAAGCGGCGGTCGAGCGTCACGACATTCTGCGCAGCAGCTTCCATTGGCAGGGACTCGACATTGCGCATCAGGCGATTGCCCACCAAGTGGCACTGCCGCTTGAGGTGCTTGAAGCCAGCGACACCGACACACTGGCCGATGCCGAGCGAGCGCAAGGATTTGTCCTCGGCTGCGCGCCGCTGTTCCGATTGAAACTGGTACGGACCGGCACCGACGCCTGGCACCTGATCTACACCAGCCATCACATTCTGATGGACGGCTGGAGCAACGCGCAGTTGCTCGCCGAAGTGATCCAGCATTACGCCGCCGGGCAGTCGCTGCCTGCACCGTCGGGGCAATACCGCGATTACCTGGGCTGGTTGCAGCAGCAATCGGCAGTTGCCGGCGAGCAGTTCTGGAAGGCCGCTTTGGCACCGCTGGAAGCCCCTACATTGCTGGCCGAAGCCCTGCGCCCGCCGGTCGGCACCGAGGGCAGCGAAGAATATCGGGTAGCCCTCGACAGCCACGCGACCCAACGTCTGGCCGAGTTCGCCCGCCAACAAAAAGTCACCCTCAACACCGTGCTGCAAGCAGCCTGGAGCCTGTTGCTGCACCGCTACACCGGTCAGGATTGCGTGGTGTTCGGCGCGACCGTGGCGGGTCGTTCGGCACCGCTGCCGGGGATCGAAGAACAGCTCGGATTGTTCATCAACACCCTGCCGCTGGTGTGCGCGATGAAACCGGACCAGACCGTCAGCCAATGGCTCGGCGAACTGCAAGGCCTGAACCTGGCCATGCGCGAGTTCGAGCACGTGCCGCTGTATGACATTCAGGGTTGGGCGGGGCAGCAGGGTTCGGCGCTGTTCGACAGCCTGCTGGTGTTCGAAAACTTCCCTGTGGCCGAGGCGCTGAAACAGGGCGCGCCGGCCGGGTTGGCATTCGGCAACCTGCATAACCACGAGCGCACCCACTATCCGCTGACCCTGGGCATTGAACTGGGTGCAGCGTTGAGTCTGGACTTCAGCTACGACGCGGCGCGCTTCAGTGCCGCGCAGATCGCTACGTTGTCGGCCAACTTGCAGCATCTGCTGATGCAACTGGTATCGATGCCGGATGCGGCATTGGGCGCGCTGGAATTGCTCGATGCCGAGGATAAAAGCGCGGTACTCGCGATCAGCCAACCGTCGACAGTGCCGTTGGTTTCGACCTTGCTGGTGCACGAACAAATCGCAGCTCAGGCGGCGGCCACTCCGGACGCGTTGGCATTGCAAGTCGACGGCCAGTCCCTGAGCTACAGCCAACTGAATGCTCAAGCCAACCGCTTGGCCCATTACCTGATCGACAACGGTGCCGGCCCCGGCACGCGCGTGGGTCTTGCGCTGCGTCGCGGCCCGCAACTGATCGTCAGCCTGCTGGCGGTGCTGAAAAGCGGTGCAGCCTATGTGCCGCTGGACCCGAAATACCCGGCTGAACGCCTGGCCTACATGATCGACGACAGTCGCCTCGACGTGCTGCTGTGTGAATCCGGCCTGCTGGAAGACATGCCATTGTCAGCGGACTTGCCGCGCCTGCGCCTCGATGACAATGCCGCTTACCCGGATACCAATCCGGCCCCTGTAGGAGCGAAGCTTGCTCGCGATGGCGGTATACCTGTCGCCGAAAATCTCGCCTACATCATCTACACCTCAGGCTCCACCGGCCAACCCAAAGGCGTAGCCATCAGCCACGCCGCACTGCGCGAGTTCTGCCAGACCGCCGCCGACTATTCGATGCTCTCTGCTAAAGACCGCGTGTTGCAGTTCGCGACTTTCAGCTTCGACGGCTTCGTCGAGCAATGCTTCCCGGCGCTGTGCATCGGCGCGGCGTTGATCATGCGCGGCGATGACCTGTGGGACGCTGGCCGCCTGGCCGCAGAAATCGTCGATCAAGGCGTGACCGTCGCCGACTTGCCGGCCGCCTACTGGTTCCTGCTGGCCCGTGAATCTGCCAGCGGTGTGGTGCGCAGCCTCGGCGACTTGCGCCAGGTTCACGTCGGCGGCGAAGCCATGTCAGTGGAGGGGCTGCGCCTTTGGCATCAGGCCGGCTTGAGCCACGTTCGGTTACTCAACACCTACGGGCCGACCGAAGCGACCGTGGTGTCCAGCGTGCATGAGTGCCAGTTGGCCGATGCCAGCGACGCGTTCGGTGTCCCGATTGGTCGGGCCATCCCAGGCCGCGCGTTGTATGTGCTGGATTCGGCGGGTCAATTGTTGCCGTCCGACGGCGTCGGCGAGTTGTGCATCGGCGCGCCGGCCTGTCTGGCGCAACGCTATTTCGACCGTCCGGCGCTGACTGCCGAGCGTTTCCTGCCGGACCCGTTCGCCCGTGAGCCGGGGGCGCGGCTGTACCGCAGCGGCGACTTGGCGCGCTACAACGCCAACGGCGATCTGGAATACGTCGGACGTATCGACCATCAAGTGAAAATTCGCGGTTTCCGTATCGAGATGGGCGAAATCGAAGCCTGCCTGCAAGCTCGCGATGACGTACGCGAAGCGGCGGTGATTGCTCAGGACGGCACGCAATTGGTGGCATACATCGTGGCCAGCGATGCGTTGGTTTCCGAGGCAGAGTATCTGGACGGACTCAAAGACGTCCTGCGTCAGTCGCTGCCGGAATACATGGTGCCAAGCCATCTGGTCCTGCTGGCCAAATTGCCGCTCAACAACAACGGCAAACTTGACCGAAAAGCCTTGCCCCGTGCCGAGGCCGGCGACGCACAACGCGACTTCGTGGCCCCGACTCAAGGGCTGGAAACGCAGCTTGCGCAGATCTGGCAAGAAGTGTTGCAGGTCGACCGCGTGGGTCGCGACGACAACTTCTTCGAACTGGGCGGCCACTCGTTGCTGGTGCTGCAAGTGATCTCCCGAGTGCGTCAGCAACTGAACATCGAGTTGTCCGTGAGCAGCCTGTTTTCTGCGGTGAACCTCGCGCAATTCGCCGAACGCGCAGCACTGGCGAACGTCAGCAGCCAACCGCTGCTGCAACGTGCAGCAGCCGATCAGCCACGGGTTCTGTCTTACGCCCAGCAGCGCCAGTGGATTCTCTGGCAACTGGACCCACAAAGCGCTGCCTACAACATTCCAGCCGCGCTGCGCCTCAAGGGGCCATTGAACCGTGAAGCGCTGCGCACAGCCTTCACGCAATTGCAGGCCCGCCACGAGACCCTGCGCACAACCTTCGAACAGAACGGTCAGCAGGCGCGCCCACCGGTTCACGCACAACTGCCGTTGCAGCTCAGTGAGCGCCCAGTCGACGAGGTATCGATCAACGACGCTGTGGCCGAAGAAATCGCCCGACCGTTCGACCTGCGCAGCGGCCCGTTGTGGCGCGTTCTGCTGCTGCAAGTCAGCGCCGAGGACCATGTGCTGGTGCTCACCGTGCACCACATCGCCGCGGATGGCTGGTCGATGCAAGTCATGGTCAAAGAATTCAGCGCGCTGTACCAAGCCGCCGTTGCAGGCCAAATCGCCAACCTGAAAACGCTGCCGGTGGCCTACAGCGACTACGCCCGCTGGCAACGCGACTGGCTGGAGGCCGGCGAGGGCGCGCGGCAACTGGCATGGTGGCGCGAGCAACTGGATGGCAGCCAGGCACCGCTGGAATTGCCGAGCGAACTGACTCGTCCGGCCCGCCGCAGTCAGCGTGGGGCGACCCTGGCGCTGAACGTGGATCGCCACTTGCTGGCCGGTTTGCGTGAGCGCGCCCAGCAGCAGCAAGTGACCTTGTTCATGTTGCTGCTGGCGAGCTTCCAGACGTTGCTGCATCGCCAGAGTGGTCAGCCGAGCATCAGCGTCGGCGTGCCAAGTGCTGGCCGTTCGCGCCTGGAAACCGAAGGCCTGATCGGCTTCTTCATCAACACGCAGGTGCTGCTCGCCGAGATCGACGGGCAGCAGTCCTTCAGCACCCTGTTGCAACAGGTCAAGCAGGTGGCGTTGGGCGCACAGGCCCATCAGGACCTGCCGTTCGAGCAACTGGTTGACGCCTTGCAACCCGACCGCAGCCTCAATCACAGCCCGTTGTTCCAGGTGCTCTACAACCACCAGCAGCAATTGGGCGCCAGCGTCGAACGCGCTGTCGCCGAGCTGCAGGTCGAGCGCCTGCACTGGCAGCAACACACCGCACAATTCGATCTGGTGCTCGATACCCAGGAACAGGGCGATGAACTGGACGCCAGCCTGAGCTACGCCACCGATCTGTACGACGAAGCGTCGATGCAGCGCTTCGCCGAGCAGTGGCTGAACCTGCTGCGCGCCGTGGTCGAAGATCCGCAACAACGCGTCGCTGAACTGCCGTTGCTGCAAGCGCCGCAGGCCGCCGGGTTGATCCAGCACTGGAATCCGACATTCGAAGCTCAACTGCAGTCGCCGACCCTGCATCAGTTGTTTGAAGCCCAAGCCGCGCAACAACCGGACGCTATCGCGCTGGTCTACGAAGGCGAGCAACTGAGCTACGCCGCACTCAATGCCCAGGCCAACCGGTTGGCGCGCAAACTGCGTGAGCAAGGCGTCGGCCCGGAGGTGAAAGTCGGCATCGCCACCGAGCGAGCCATACCGCTGGTGGTCGGTTTGCTGGCGATTCTCAAGGCCGGTGGCGCCTATGTGCCGCTGGACCCGCAATACCCCGCCGAGCGCTTGAGCTACATGATCGAAGACAGCGGCATCGCGCTGCTGTTGACTCAGTCACATTTGATCGACGGCTTGCCGTCCCGCGACGGCGTGCAGGTGTTGGACCTGTCGTCACTGCAACTGGACGCCTACAGCGCCGACAACCTGCCAGCGCTGGCGAGCCCGGAAAATCTCGCCTATGTGATCTACACCTCCGGCTCCACCGGTCGGCCAAAGGGCGCATTGCTCAGCCATGGCAACGTCGGACGCTTGCTGACGGCCACCGCAAAAGAATTCAACTTCGGCCCGGCGGATGTCTGGACCCTGTTCCATTCCTACGCCTTCGATTTCTCGGTGTGGGAGCTGTTCGGTTCGCTGTGTACGGGCGGGCGTCTGGTGATCGTGCCGTATTACATCAGTCGCGAGCCGCAAGAATTCCACCGCTTGCTCTGCGACGAAGGCGTGACGGTGTTGAACCAGACGCCGACTGCTTTCCGCCAGCTGTTGCCGATTGCCTGCGCCAGCCCACGCAGCATGGCGCTGCGTCAGGTGGTTTTCGGTGGCGAAGCACTGGAAGTGGTCAGTTTGCGTCCATGGTTCGAACGCTTCGGCGACCAGCAACCGACGCTGGTCAACATGTACGGCATCACCGAAACCACGGTGCACGTGACCTACCGCGCGATCCGTCTGGCCGACCTCGACGGCAAGGCGCAGAGCCCCATCGGCCTGCCGATCCGCGACCTGCGCTGGTACTTGCTCGACAGCCAGTTGCAACCGGTGCCGGTGGGTGTGGCGGGCGAGCTGTACATCGCAGGTGCCGGTCTGGCGCGTGGTTACCACGGGCGTTGCGGCCTGACCGCCGAGCGTTTCGTGCCGAGCCCGTTCGATACCTCGCAGCGCCTGTATCGCAGCGGCGACCTGGCGCGCCAGCGCGTCGACGGCAGCATCGATTACCTCGGTCGTATCGACCAGCAAGTGAAGGTCCGTGGGTTCCGTATCGAGCTGGGTGAAATCGAAGCCGCGTTGCTTGCCCAACCGGGCGTGCGCCATGCGGTGCTGAGCGTGCATGCGGGCGACGGCGGGCCGCAGCTTTGCGCCTACGTTGTCGCCGAGCACCCCCCACACGACCCGATTGCATGGCGCGATCACCTGCGCGCCGCGCTCAAGGTCGACCTGCCGGATTACATGGTGCCGAATCACTGGCTGCTGCTTGATGCCTTGCCGCTGACCAGCAACGGCAAGCTCGACCGCAAGGCCTTGCCACTGCCGGATGCCGAGGACTGGCAATGCCCGTTCGAAGCCCCCGAGGGCGATCTCGAACAGCAACTGGCAGCCATTTGGGCCAGCGTGTTGGGCGTGGCGCAGATCGGCCGGCGCGACAACTTCTTTGAACTGGGCGGGCACTCGCTGCTCGCCGCCCAGGCCAGCGCCCGTGTGGAGCTGGAACTGGGGATCGAGCTGCCGCTGCGTGCGCTGTTCGAATCCACCGACCTTCAGGCTTACGCCGCCATGGCCGGGCAACACGCCCCGACTGACAACGATGCACGCCTGGATGCGCTTGAGTCGCTTCTCGACGAGATGGAGATCAACTGATGGAACACAGCACTGCCTGGCGTATCGCCACCCGTTTCGCCGGCCTGCCAGCCGACAAGCGCCGCGAGTTTCTGACAAAAATGCAAGAGCAGGGCGTGAGCTTCGGCCAACTGCCAATACCGCCCGCCGCAGAGCCGCAAGCGACGTTTGAACTGTCCTATGCGCAACAACGCCAATGGTTCCTGTGGCAGCTCGACCCGCAGAGCAGCGCCTACAACATTCCAGCCGCCCTGCGCCTGCACGGGCCGCTGAATGTGGCGGCGCTGCAACTGAGTTTTGATGTGTTGCTGGAACGTCATCAGAGCCTGCGCAGCCGCTTCGTCGAGGACGACGGGCAGGTGATGCAAGCGTTGGCGACGTTCACCACACTGCCCATCGAACAGCACGATCTGCGCGTCGAATCCGAAGCGCAACGCTTCGAACGGGCGATGAAAACAGTCGAGCAGGAAATCGCCCGGCCGTTCGATCTGCAACACGGGCCGCTGCTACGCGTCAGCCTGTTGCAACTGGGCGACGAAGACCACGTGCTGGTGCTGACCCTGCACCACATCGTCACTGACGGTTGGTCGATGGGCGTGCTGGTGGAAGAGTTTTCCCGACTCTACGCCGCCCATTGCCAAGGGCAGGGCGCAGAGCTGGAAGCGCTGCCAATCCAGTATTCGGACTATGCCGCCTGGCAACGTCGCTGGATGGAAGCGGGGGAGCTGGAGCGCCAGCTGAACTGGTGGCGTGAAAAACTCGGCAGCGAACAACCGTTGCTGGAATTGCCGACGGATCGCCCGCGCCCGGCACAACCGAGCCAGCGCGGTGCGCGTCTGGATTTCGCCCTCGATGCCGCGTTGGCCAGCGGTCTGATCGCCCTGGCCAAACAGCGCGGCGTCACGCCGTTCATGCTGCTGCTGGCGAGCTTCCAGGCCTTGCTCTATCGCTACAGCGGTCAGTCCGATTTGCGCATCGGCGTGCCGATCGGTAACCGCAATCGTGCGGAAACCCGTGGCCTGATCGGTTTCTTCGTCAACACCCAGGTCATGCGCGCCGAGCTGGACGGTCGTTTGCCGTTCAGCCAGTTGCTCGACCAGACTCGCGCCGCGTCGCTGGATGCCCAGGATTATCGAGACTTGCCGTTCGAGCGCCTGGTGCAGGCGCTGCAAGGTGAACGCAGTCTGAGCCACAGCCCGTTGTTCCAGGTGATGTTCAACCACCAGCAGGCCAAACCGGCAGCGGTCAGCGGTTTGCTGGCGGGCCTGCGGGTCGAGGCGCTGAATGCCTCGGCGCAGACCACCCAGTTCGACCTGCAACTGGATACCCAGGAAGAGGGTGACAAACTGTTCGCCAGCCTGACCTACGCCACCGATCTGTTCGACGCCGAGCGCGTTGAGCATCTGGCGCGTCACTGGCGCAACTTGCTGGCCGGTGTGTTGGCGAACCCGCAAACCCCGCTGGCGGAGTTGCCCTTGCTGGACGCCGACGAGCGCCTGCGCATTCTAGATGACCTCAACGACACCGCCAAAAACTATCCGGGTGAAGTCTGCGTGCAGCGGCATTTCGAGGAGCGCGTCATTGAAAACGGTGACGCGACAGCGCTGGTGTTCCAGGGCCAACGCCTGAGTTACGCCGAACTGAATCGTCGGGCCAATCGCCTGGCTTATCACTTGCGCGCCCAAGGTGTCGGCCCGGAAGTGCTGGTGGGGATTGCCTGCGACCGTTCGTTTGAAATGGTCGTTGGCCTGCTGGCGATCCTTAAGGCAGGCGGCGCCTATGTGCCGCTGGACCCGGAATACCCGCTCGATCGCCTGAGCTATATGATTGAAGACAGCGGCATTTCGCTGTTGCTGACCCAGGAACAGTTGCTGGCGCATTTGCCGACGCCGGACGACGTTCGTACGTTGTGCCTGCGCAGTGACGCCGATTGGCTGAGCGACTTGCCATGCTCCGACCCGGTCAATCTGGCGGTCGCGGAAAACCTCGCTTATGTGATTTACACCTCCGGCTCCACTGGCAAACCAAAAGGCGCGGGCAACCGTCATGTCGCGCTTCATAACCGTCTGGAGTGGATGCAAGAAGCCTACAACCTGCTGCCTGCTGACCGCGTGCTGCAAAAAACGCCGTTCAGTTTCGACGTATCGGTGTGGGAATTTTTCTGGCCGTTGATGAAGGGCGCCACGCTGGTGATCGCCGCGCCGGGGGAGCACCGTGATCCGCAACGCCTCGCCGCGCTGATCGTCGAACAGGCGATCACCACGCTGCACTTTGTGCCGTCGATGCTCTCGGTATTCATCGGTGCCGACGAGTCGCTGGCCTGCACCTCGCTGACGCGCATTATTTGCAGTGGCGAAGCCTTGCCGATGGACCTGCAACGCCAGACGCTGCGCAGCCTGCCGCATGCCAATCTGTACAACCTGTATGGCCCGACCGAAGCGGCCATCGACGTGACCCATTGGACCTGCGTCGAAGAAGGCCGCGACAGTGTGCCGATTGGCCGGCCTATCGCCAACTTGCGCACCTGCATTCTCGACAGCGAGCTGCAACCGTTGCCATTGGGCGCGGTGGGCGAGTTGTACCTCGGTGGCGTCGGACTTGCTCGCGGTTACCACCGCCGTGGCGCGTTGACCGCCGAACGTTTCGTCGTTGATCCGTTTGGCAGTGGCGAGCGTCTGTACCGCACCGGCGACCTGGCGCGCTATCGCGCCGACGGTGCAATCGATTACTGCGGGCGAATTGACCATCAAGTGAAGATTCGCGGTTTGCGCATCGAACTGGGCGAGATCGAAGCACGTCTGCAAGACCATGCCGAGGTGCAGGAAGCCGTGGTGCTGGCCCTCGATGGCCCGAGCGGCAAGCAACTGGTCGCCTACATCGTGCCGCAGGACCGCGCTTTGGTCGGCGCCGATACCGACCGGCAAGGCGCGTGGCGTGAAACCCTGAAAAGCCATTTGCTCGGCAGCCTGCCGGATTACATGGTGCCGGCGCAGACCGTGCTGATCGAGCAAATGCCCCTGAGCCCCAACGGCAAGCTCGACCGTAAACGTCTGCCAGCGCCGACCGCGCAAGTCAGCCAGCGCGTTTTCGAAGCACCGCGCACTGAACACGAGCAAGTGCTGGCGCAGATTTGGCAAGACGTGTTGGGTGTGGCGCAGGTTGGGCGTCAGGACAACTTCTTTGAACTGGGCGGCGACTCGATCATTTCGATTCAAGTGGTCAGCCGCGCCCGTCGGGCGGGCCTGAGCCTGCAACCGCGTGATTTGTTCCAGCAGCAGACCTTGCAAGCGCTGGCCGCCGTGGTCAAAGAACAAGCCGCTCCGCTGGCGCAACAAGGGCCGGTGGATGGCGTGCAGATACTTACGCCGATTCAGCGTTGGTTCTTCGACGAGCCGATCTCGCAGCGTGCCCACTGGAACCAGGCGGTGTTGCTCACACCACGGGAAACCCTTGAATTACCGCGTCTGCAAGGCGCCCTGCAACGCGTGCTCAAGCAGCACGATGCCCTGCGTCTGCGCTTCAGTCAGGTCGACGGCCAATGGACCGCACGCTATGTCGGCGCCGACAGTGCCGATGTCATCGACATGCTCTGGACCGCTCGCGTGGCCAGCGATGCGTCGCTGGAGTCGGTGTGCGATGAAGCCCAGCGCAGCCTGAGCCTGCAAGACGGGCCGTTGCTGCGGGTGGCGCTGATTGCCCAGGCCGATGGCTCGCAACGGTTGCTGTTGGTCATCCACCACCTGGCCGTGGACGGTGTGTCCTGGCGGGTGTTGCTGGAGGATTTGCAGGCCGCTTATGAAGGGCAGGAATTGCCGCCGAAGACCAGCGCCTTCCAGGCCTGGGCCGACAAACTCGACACTTATGCACGTTCCGAAGCCGCCGCCAGCGAACTGAGCTGGTGGCAAGCTCAGCTTGGCTTCGCGCATGATTCGTTGCCGGCGGCTAATGCCCAGGCGAGTCAGGCCGGGCATCTGCGCCAAGGCGTCAGCATCGGTCTGACTCGCGAGCAAACCCGCCAGTTGCTGCAACAGGCCCCGGCGATCTACCGCACGCAGGTCAACGACCTGCTGTTGACCGCACTGGCTCGCACCCTCAGTCGCTGGGCCGGCAACGAGTCAGCATTGATTCAGCTCGAAGGTCATGGCCGCGAAGAACTGTTCGATGACATCGACCTGACCCGCACTGTCGGCTGGTTCTCCAGCCTGTTCCCGGTGCGCCTGACGCCGACCGCTGACCTTGGCGGTTCGATCAAAGCGATCAAACAGCAACTGCGCGAAATTCCCGGCAAAGGCCTGGGCTATGGCCTGTTGCGCTATATGGGTGATGCCAAGGCCCAAGCGGCATTGGCGGCATTGCCGGCAGCGCGAGTCACCTTCAACTACCTCGGCCAGTTCGACCAGAGCTTTGCCGAGGACGCATTGTTCAGCCCTGCAAGCGAATCCAGCGGTGCCGCGCAGTCCGCCGATGCACCGCTGCCAAACTGGTTGTCGGTGGACGGCCAGGTCTATGGCGGCGAACTGAAACTCGACTGGACCTTCAGCCGCGACTGCTTTGACCGTCGAGAAATCGAGGCGTTGGCCGCCGACTTCCGCAGTGAGTTATTGGCGCTGATCGACCACTGCCTGAGCGACGGCGCGGGCGGCGTGACCCCGGCGGACTTCCCGCTGGCGCGTCTGACTCAGGCGCAACTCGATGGTCTGCCAGTGCCAGCGGCGCAGATCGAGGACGTTTACCCGCTGTCGCCGATGCAGGCCGGTTTGTTGTTTCACAGCCTGTACGAATCGGATTCAGGCGCTTATGTGAACCAACTCAGTGTCGAGGCTCGCGGTCTCGATGCCGAACGCCTCGGTCGCGCGTGGCAAGCGGTGCTTGATAGCCACGCGATTCTGCGCAGCAGCTTCCATTTCCCTGAAGGCTTCGAAGCACCGGTGCAACTGGTCCATCGTCACTTGCAATTGCCGATGATTTGCCTTGATTGGCGCACGCGCGACGATCAGGCCGAGGCGTTGGAGCAGTTGATCGACAGCGAACGCCTGCAACTCGATTCGACCCGCGCACCGCTGATGCGTCTGACCCTGGTACGCCTGGACGATGAGCGTCAGCAACTGATCTACACCCACCATCACTTGTTGCTGGATGGCTGGAGTAATTCGCTACTGCTGAGTGAAGTCTTGCAGCGTTACGCCGGGCAAGCAGTGCAGGCGCCGACCGGGCGTTTCGCCGATTACATCGGCTGGCTGCAACGTCAGGATGCCGAGGCCGACGAACTGTTCTGGCGCGAGCAACTGGCAACCCTCGACAATCCGACGCTGTTAGCCCAGAGCCTCGCTCATGGCGAACGAAAAAGTCTGTCGGACGCCGAGTTTGCCGACCACCGTCAGACCTTCGACGCAGCCATCAGCAAACGCTTCAGCGACTTTGCCCGTCAGCAAAAAGTCACCCTCAACACCTTGGTGCAAGGCGCCTGGGCCTTGTTGCTGCAACGCTACAGCGGCCAGCGCAGTGTCGCGTTCGGTGCCACGGTGGCGGGGCGGCCGGTGGATTTGCCGGGGGCCGAAAGCCAACTCGGTTTGTTCATCAACACCTTGCCCGTGATCAGCAGCCCGGATGCGGTGGAAAGCGTTGAGCAATGGCTGAGGCGTTTGCAGGCGCAGAACCTGGAATTGCGTGAACATGAATTCACCGCCCTCGGTGACATTCAGCGCTGGGCCGGGCGTGCCGGTGAGCCGCTGTTCGACAGCCTGCTGGTGTTCGAAAACTTCCCGGTGGCCGAAGCGCTGCAACAGGGCGCGCCGGCCGGGTTGAGTTTCTCGATTCCGCAGAACCACGAACGCACCAACTTCCCGCTGACCCTCGCCGCCACTGCCGAAAGCCAGCTCAGCCTGAACTGGAGCTACCAGTGCAGCCACTTCAGCAGCGACGCGATCAAGCGCATGAGCGAGCATCTGGCCGCGCTGCTGGCGGCGATGGTTGCCGCGCCAAAGGCTGCATTGAGCGAACTGGACCTGCTGACCGCGCCGGAACGTGAGCAGCAATTGCTGGAATGGAACCCGCCGTTCACCACGACGCAAAACCCGCTGTGGGTGCATCAGTTGATCGAAGCGCAGGCCGCCGCGCGACCAGACGCCACGGCGCTGATCTTCAACGACCTGGAATTGACCTTCGACCAACTCAACCGTCGCGCCAATCGCTTGGCCCATCACCTGCGCGCACTGGGCATCGGCCCGGAAGTGCGGGTCGGCCTGGCGATGCAGCGTTCGCCGGAAATGATCATTGGCTTGCTGGCAATCCTCAAGGCCGGCGGTGCTTATGTGCCGCTGGACCCGGCGTATCCGGCTGAGCGCCTGCGTTACCTGATGGAAGACAGCGGCATTTCCCTGATGATCAGCCAGTCGTGGTTGCGGGAAAAACTGCCGTTGCCGCAAGGCTTGCCGGTGCTGGAAATCGACCGCGAAGCGCTGGAATTCATGGCAGAAACCAACCTGGTCAACCTGACCTGTGGCGAGAACCTTGCCTATCTGATTTACACCTCGGGTTCGACTGGCCGGCCAAAAGGCGTCAGCGTGGCTCACGGTCCGCTGGCCATGCATTGCCTGTCGATTGGCGAGCTGTACGGCATGACCCCGGACGACCGCGAGCTGCAATTTGCCTCGATCAGCTTCGACGGTGCCCACGAACGCTGGCTGACACCGCTGGTGTTCGGCTCCGCCGTGATGCCCCGCGACGACGAGTTGTGGAGCGTTGAGCGCACTTGCGCCGAGATTGAAAAACACGGCATCACCATTGCCTGCTTCACCCCGACCTATTTGGGGCAGATCGCCGATTTCATGGGTGAAGCGGGGCGCGATTTGCCGATCCGTTCCTACACCCCATGCGGTGAAGGCATGGCCAAGCACGCGTTCGACGAGGTGCAGCAAGTGCTGCAACCCAAGCGCCTGATCAATGGTTACGGTCCGACCGAAACGGTGATCACGCCGCTGATCTGGCTGGCGTATCCGGACACTGAATTCGACTCGGCATTCATGCCCATCGGTCGCCCGGTCGGCAACCGCAGTGCCTACATCCTCGACGGCGGCATGCAGCCGTTGCCGGTCGGCGTAGCGGGCGAGTTATACCTGGGCGGCGAAGGTGTCGCGCGGGGTTATCACCAGCGTCCGGATTTGACCGCCGAACGTTTTGTGCCGGACCCCTTCGTGCCGGGTGCGCGCTTGTATCGCAGTGGCGATCTTGCACGTTTCCGCACCGATGGCGTTGTTGAATACCTTGGCCGTATCGACCAGCAAGTGAAGATTCGCGGGTTCCGGATCGAGCTAGGTGAAATCGAAGCCTGTCTGCTGGAACACGAAGGCGTGCGTGAAGCCTTTGTGATCGACCGCGATGGTCCGGTGAGCCGCCAGTTGGTGGGTTACGTGGTACCGCGCGATCCGCTCGCCGATGAGCAGGAACTGCGTGAAGCGCTGACGGCGCATCTGCGCAGCCGTTTGCCGGCGCACATGCTGCCGGCGCACATGATGTGCCTGGCCGCATTGCCGTTGACGCCAAATGGCAAACTCGATCGCCAAGGCTTGCCTGCGCCTGAAGCCTCCCGTCAGCAACTCGGTCAGGTGGCCGCCGCGTCACCGGCCGAAGCGCTGTTGGTGGAGATCTGGCAGGAACTGCTGGGCCTGGAATCGGTGGGCGTCACTGAAAACTTCTTCGAACTGGGCGGTGATTCGATCATCTCGTTACAAGCGGTCAGTCGTGCCGGGCAGCGTGGGTGGGTGTTCAGTCCGAAGCAGCTGTTCGAGCAGCAGACCATTCGAGCCCTCGCGGCAGTGGCCAGCAGCCGCGAAGCCGCGTTGGTTGAAGCGCCGAAAGTCGAGGCGTTCTCGCTGGTGCCGCACATTGACGTCGGGGCCCGTGAAGGGTTGCAAGACCTGTATCCGCTGTCGCCGATGCAGCAGGGCATGTTGTTCCATTGCCTCGATTCACCGGAGCTCAACCCCTACGTCAACCAGCTCAGCGTGGCGGTGGACGGCATGCAGGTGCCGCGTTTCCGCGCAGCCTGGCAAGCCTTGATCGAACGTCATGAAGTGCTGCGTGCGGCGTTCCGCTGGCGCGATGGCCTGGCTGATCCGCTGCAAGCGGTGTTTGCCAAGGTCGAGTTGCCCATCGAAGAATTCGACTGGCGCGAGCGCACGGACACCGAACACGCATTGAGTGAACTGGCGGCTGCGGAACAGGCAAAAGGCTTCGACCTGAGCTGCCCGCCGCTGATGCGTTTCATCCTGGTGCGTCTGGGTGAAGAGCGTTACCAGATGATCTGGATTTATCATCACTTGCTGCTCGATGGCTGGAGTGCTTCGCGTCTTTTGGGCGACATGTTGCGCCTGTATCACAACGACAGCCTGCCGGCGCTGACCGGTCGTTACGCCGATTACATCGCCTGGCTGCAACGTCAGGACGGTGCGCAGGCCGAGGGTTTCTGGCGCGAGCGCCTGGCGTTGCTCGAAGCACCGACCATTCTGGCGAAGGCTTCCGGTGCCGAGGGGGCTGGTCATGGCGTGATGTACAGCAACCTCGACGCCGAAGCGACGCGCAAACTGCACACTTTCGCCAAGCGTCAACGCGTGACGCTCAACACGCTGGTGCAAGGCGCGTGGCTGTTGCTTCTGCAACGCCACAGCGGTTTACGCAGCGTGGCGTTCGGTGCCACGGTGGCGGGGCGTCCGACCGGTTTGGCCGGGGCGCAGGACATGCTCGGCCTGTTCATCAACACCTTGCCGGTGATCCAGACCCTCGACCCGCAACAACCGCTCGGCGAGTGGTTGCGCGACCTGCAGGATTACAACCTGAGCGTGCGCGACTACGAGCACACGCCGTTGTCGGACATTCAGCGCTGGGCCGGGCAGGGTGGCCAGGGCTTGTTCGACAGCATCATCGTCTTTGAGAACCATCCGGTGGACCGTGCCTTGCGCGGTGGCGAGGAAGGCGAGTTGCGTTTTGCCGAAGTCGGCAGCGGCGGCGTCACCAACTTCCCGATGGACTTGATGGTCAGCGCCAACGAAGAAGGGCTTGAGGTTGAATACCTGTTCCTGCGTGATCGCTTCAGCGATCTGGAAGTGCAGCGTATTCGTGCGCAGCTTGAAGGTTTGCTGCGGGCGTTGCCGGAAGACGCGGCTTGCCTGCTCGGCAATATCGGCTTGCCGGAGGCGCGTTTGATCCTGCCGCAAGCGTCCGATGAGCAGGCCGATTTGCTCCACAGCTTCAATCAGCACGTGCGTATGCAACCGCAGAAAATCGCGCTGTTCTGTGAAGAGCGCTCGGTCACCTATGCCGACCTTGAGGCCCAGGCCAATGGTCTGGCGCAGCAACTGATCACTCGCGGCATTGGCCCGGAAAGTCTGGTCGCCGTAGCGTTGCCACGTTCCGAGCGCACCATCGTTGCGTTTCTCGCGGTGCTGAAGGCTGGCGCAGCGTATCTGCCGCTGGACCTGGCGTACCCGGCAGAGCGTCTGGCGTACATGCTCAGTGATTCGGCTGCCAGCCTGTTGATTTGCGACAGCGATCTGGGTGATCGCCTGACGTTGGCCGACAGTCCGCCACGCCTGTTGCTCGATCAATTGACTGTTGCTGGCCGCAGCGAATGTCCAGTTTCCACTTCGCTGCCGGGACACCTCGCGTACCTGATCTACACCTCTGGTTCCACCGGCCAACCGAAAGGCGTGGCCGTGGCGCGGGGACCGATTGCCCGGCATTGCCGCGGCATTATCGATCTGTACGAACTGGTCCCGGACAGCCGCGAACTGCACTTCATGTCGTTCGCTTTCGACGGTGCCCAGGAGCGCTGGTTGAGTGTGCTGTTGGCGGGCGGCAGCCTGGTGATCCGTGAGGACAATTTGTGGACCCCGGAGCAGACGCTGGACGTGCTGCATCGTCACGCCGTTACCGTGGCGTGCTTCCCGCCGGCGTACCTGCAACAGATGGCTGAAGTGGCCGAACGCCTGGGCAATCCTCCAGCGGTTCAGGTGTACTGCTTTGGCGGTGATGCGGTGCCGGAGGCCAGCTTCGAGCAGGTCAAGCGGGCCTTGCGTCCACAGCGTCTGGTTAATGGTTACGGCCCGACCGAAACCGTGGTTACGCCGCTGTTGTGGCGTGCCGAAGTCAGTGAAACCTGCGATGCGGCCTATGCGCCAATCGGGCGTGGTGTGGCCGGGCGTGGTTTGTATGTACTCGACGCCGACCTCAACCCGCTGCCGGTCGGTGTCAGTGGCGAGTTGTACCTGGGCGGCGAATGCCTGGCCCGTGGGTATCACCAGCGTCCGGGCATGAGCGCCGAACGCTTCATTCCCGATCCGTTTGAGGCCGGTGGCCGTATGTATCGCACTGGCGACCTGGTGCGCCAGCGCGAATGCGGGTTGATCGACTATCTGGGGCGGTTGGACCAGCAAGTGAAGATCCGTGGTTTCCGCATCGAGCTCGGCGAAATCGAAGCCCGCCTGCGCGAATGCGCCGGGGTACAGGATGCCGTCGTGGTGGTGCACGACACGCCAACCGGCAAGCAATTGGTCGGTTATGTCGTGGCGGTGGGCGCGACCGGGCTGGATCGTCGACTCAAGGCCGAACTGCAAGCGCAGTTGCCGGACTACATGGTGCCAGCGCGAATCATGGTGCTGGAGCGTTTCCCGTTATCGGCCAACGGCAAGCTGGATCGTCGCGCACTGCCGGAGCCGGAATGGGCCATCGGCGGTTATCGCGCCCCGCGCAACGCGCTGGAACAGGCGTTGACCGCGATCTGGCAAGAAGTGCTCGGCGTGCCGCAGGTGGGCATCGACGACAACTTCTTCGAACTCGGTGGCGACTCGTTGCAGGTGCTCAAAGTCATCTCGCGGGTACGCAGCCAGCCGCAACTGGGCTTCCAATTGAAACTGCGCGACCTGATGCAGAAACCGTGCATCGCCGAACTCAGTGGCTATCAAATGGTTGAACCTTCGAAAGCCCCCGACCCATTGCTGGCATTGAATGGCCGGGTGACAAACGTGCCAGCGCTGTTCTGCCTGCACGCCGGTTTCGGCACGGTGTTCGACTACGAGCCACTGGCCCGGCGTCTGGAAGGGCGGCGCACGGTCTATGGCCTGCAATGCCGCATGTTGCTTGATCCGCAATGGCAGGATGAATCGCTGCTGGCGATGGCTCAGGCGTATACGCAACGGATTCGTGTGCAACAGCCTGAAGGTCCGTATTACCTGCTCGGTTGGTCGTTGGGTGGTGCGCTGACGCAACTGGTCGCTCACGAACTGGAGGCTCAGGGACAGGCGGTCGCGTTTGCCGGACTGGTCGACAGCTATGTGGCAGGCACCGCGGAAGCGGGGGACTGGCGCGAGGATCTGGTGGACTTTCTGACCTTTGTTCTCGGTCTGCCGGCGGATGAGGCGCAGGCGCTGATAGCGTCGAAAGCTGCAGACATGAACGAGCGCGAGGGTGCTGCGGCAGTGATCGAGGCGGCCATGCACGGCGGCAATGGTCATGCGGCGTTGGGGGCGAGTGAGCTCACGCAGATTTTTGCCACCGGCTCATCGCTCAAGCAACTGGCTCTGGCGCAGCGGCAACTGCCGAAAATTCAGGTCGCGGCGCATCGCTGGTGGGTGGCCGGGCGCGATGACGAGCGCCGGGTGTTCGAGGCACAAGTCGGTCATCACGGCGTTGATCGCCTGTTGACGGGCGGGCACTACGAATTGCTGCGCGGTGATGAATTACTCGACCAGCTGGAAGACCTGTTGGAGCAGCGCCTGGCTATCGCCTAGCCCTGTAGGAGCTACCGCAGGCTGCGATCTTTTGGCTGTGTTCGATCGGTGTTCGATATACCGATGAATCAAGATCAAAAGATCGCAGCCTGCGGCAACTCCTACATGAACCAGGTTCGATTCAAGATTTTGATTATTGACCTCTTTGTGTAAAAGGATTCGCCCCATGGCTGTACTGCCAGAACTTGAAGCTTTTCTCGAACTCGCCGAGTTCGGCCGCCTGACCGGTAAAAGTCGCGCCATGCACGAACAGACGCCGCAACAGGCGCGGATCGATTTCGAAGCGTCCTCGGGCTTTCTCGATGTGCCACTCGACCACATTGCCTGCGAAGACTTCAGCGTGACCGCGCGCGATGGCCACAGGCTGCCGGCGCGCTTGTATCGCAATGGGCAAGCGGCGGCCGGGTTGCAACCGGTGATCCTGTATTTCCATGGCGGCGGTTACGTGGTTGGTAGCCTCGATTCCCACGATGCGTTGTGTCGGAGACTGGCGGCCCAGGGTGGTTTTGCCCTGTTGACCGTGGATTATCGGCTGGCGCCGGAGTGGCGTTTTCCCACTCCGGTGCAGGACGCTTGCGATGCGGGTAACTGGTTAATGCGTGAGGGTGCGGCCCGTGGTTTGGACGCAAGCCGAGTAGCGTTGGCCGGTGACAGTGTTGGCGCGACGCTGGCCACGGTGCTGTCGATCATCGCCGTGCGTGAACCTGAGGAACTGGCGCTTAAACCCAAGGCGCAACTGCTGGTGTACCCGGTGACGGACGCCACCACCCACCGCGCTTCGCACCGGGATTTCGCCGAAGGCTATTTGCTGGAAACCCCGACCCTGGACTGGTTCTACGCCCACTACGGACGTACGCTGCAGGACCTGGCGGACTGGCGCTGCTCGCCGCTGCTGGCCGAAGACCTGTCGGGCGTGGTGCCCGCGCTGGTGTACCTGGCCGGGCATGATCCGCTGCATGACGAAGGGCTGGCCTATGCCGAGCGCTTGCGTGTTGCGGGGAATGACGTGACGTTGCTGGAGCAATCGGGCATGACTCACGACTTCTTGCGCATGGCCGGGTTGCTGAGTGAAGTCGAAGGGATTCATGCCGAAGTGGCGGGGTGGGTGCGTTCGCGGTTGTGAGGGGGAATGAATAGAAGATCAAAAGATCGCAGCCTGCCGCAGGCTCCGATCTTTTGACTTTGCCCTTTTGGGGCGGGGAGCGGAGATTTGTGGTGGGGCAACTAATGCCTTCGCGAGCAGGCTCGCTCCTACAGGGGATCTTTGGCGGACACAGAATCGGTGTTCACATAGGTCAAATGTGGGAGTGAGCCTGCTCGCGATGGCGTCATCACAGTCAGCACAAATCCCACAGCCATAAAAAATGCCCGTATCTCGCGATACGGGCATTTTTCATTTCAGGTCAGGTGCTTAGAAATCGTATTTCGCCGTGAGCTGCAGGTTGCGCGGCTCGCCGTCGAAGGTGGTGCCGAAGTTGCCCAGGCCCGTCAGGTAATGCTTGTCGAAGACGTTGTTGGCATTGACGGTGAAGCTCAGGTGCTCGTCGAACTGATAACGGCTCATCAGGTCCACGAGGGTGTAGCCGCCTTGCTTGAGCGAGGTAGCGCCTTCGGTAGGGCTGGTGCTCTGGCCGTAGAAAGCGCTCTGCCAGCTGATGCCGCCGCCGACGGTAACCTGGTCCAGTACGCCGGGCAGGCGGTAGGTGGTGAACGTACGCACAACGTGTTCCGGTTTGGTGGTGGCCAGCGGGAAACCGTAGATGCGTTGCTCGTCCTTGTCACGGGTACGGGCGTAGGTGTAGCCGGCGGATACGTTCCAGCCTTCGGCCAGTGCACCGGCCAGTTCCAGTTCCACGCCCTTGGTGGTTGCACCGGAGGTTGATTTGTAGATGTCCTGCAGGGTCGTGGTGTCGGTGGCGACGTACTGGGCGACGTTGTCCTGTTCGATGCGGAAGAAGGCCAGGCTGGCGTTTAGTTTGCCTTCGAAGTAGGCCGCTTTCAGGCCGGTCTCGTAGCTGTTGCCTTCAACCGGGTCCAGGGTCTTGCCGCTGGCGTCCCGGTAGATTTGTGGCTGGTAGATGTTGGTGTAGCTGGCGTAGACCGAGTAGGTGTCGTCGAGGTCATAGACCACACCGGCGTAAGGCGTGACGACGCCGTGTTCCTTGTAGCTGGCGTGGCTGTCGGTCAGGCCGGCATCCGGGTTGTAGGTGTAATCTTCGTTGTACTTGAAGGTACTCAGGCGGCCGCCGAGGATGAACGACAAGTCGTCGGTCGGGCGCAGGCGCGTGGCCAGGTAGATACCGTTCTGGCTCTGGATGCGTTCGTACTTGCCGTTTTTCGGAAACTCCGGTTTGGCCAGTTCGCCATTCCAGTCATAGATGCTGCCAGGCACCAGGCCATCGGCGTTGGGGGCGCCATAGTTTGCACCGGTCTGACGCGAGTGGGAGGTCATGAAACCTGCCACCAGTTCATGCTCGCGACCACCCAGGCTGAATGGACCGGTCACGTTCACGTCAGCCGTGTTCTGCACGCGATGACCTTCCCAGCGACCCCAGTAAAGGAACATCCCGTCACCGGTGGCACGATCCGGGCTGCCGCCGCTGGCCGAGGCCAGTTGGGTATCGTGATCGGTGGTTTTCTGGTCGAGGCTGAGCTTGAGTTTCCAGTCGTTGGCCAGTGCCTGTTCCAGGGACGCGAAGTAGGTGGTGCTGTCGAAATCACGACGGCTCCAGTCGGCACCCGGGTTGAAACTGCGTGGGAAGTCGGTACGGCCACCGTCGGCGAAGTACACGGTGTTACCGGTCCAGGAGCTGCCGCGCGGGGTGGCGCTGGACTTGTCGATACCGAAGGTCAGCAGGGTATCGTCGGTCAGGTCGGCTTCGAGGATGCCGTAGAACAGGTCTTTCTTCTGGCTGTAGTGGTCGATGTACGAATCTTTGTCCTGGTAGGCGGTCACGAAACGGCCACGCACGTTGCCCGAATCGGTCAGCGAACCGGAAATGTCGCCTTCGGTGCGGTAGTTGTCCCAGGAGCCGGCGGTGGCGCTGACCGATGCCTTGAATTCCTTGGTCGGCTTTTTGCGGACCAGGTTGACGGTGGCGGACGGATCGCCCGCACCGGTCATCAGGCCGGTCGAGCCTTTGATGACTTCAACGCGGTCGAGGCTGGCGGCGTCGTCGCTGTTGTTCGGGTTTTCACCGTACACACCGTCGTAGGGAATGTTGACGCCGTCGTACTGAAAGTTAGTGATGGCAAAGCCACGGGCGGAGAACTCGGTACGGTCACTGTCGTACTTCTGCGTCGAGACACCGGGGGTATTGCGCAGCACATCACCCACGCTCTTTGAGCCCTGATCGTCCATCTGCTGACGGGTAATCACGGTGACGGTTTGCGGGGTTTCACGAATGGTCAGCGGCAGCTTGGTGGCGGTGGTGGTCGCGCCAGTGGTGTAGGAGCCGGTGTCTTCGGTGACCAGGCCCAGGGCCTGGCCAGAAATGGTGGTCGCGCCCAGTTGCAGGCTAGAGGAACCGCCGGACATCAGGGTTACGCTGTTGCCGTTGATCTGGAACGAAATGCCGGTGCCTTTGAGCATCTCGGTCAGGGCCGCCGAAGGCTCCAGCGAACCGGACACCGCGCGAGACTTGATACCGGCCACCTGATCCGGGCTGTAGAGAATTTGCAGGTTGGTCTGCATGCCCAGTTCGGTCAAGGCGCTGGACAGCGGTTGTACTGCAATACTTACTTTTACAGGTGCAGCATTGGCCATCGAGCTCCCCAGCAAGGTGGCGGTCAGCAGAACGCTGGTCAACAGGGTTCGATGCAGGGTCGGGCGCTGTACGGCCAACGCGAGAGGTGTGCGGCGTGGAAGAGATCGCATTACTTACCTGTGCTCCTGAAAAAGTGTCGTGCAGAGTTTTTGTTAATAGGAATGATTATTAAGACGGGGCGAGTACGCGAAACCGGAAAAATAAATTTCAGAACGATGAATGACTGGGCTTTTATGCGGTCCCGTGGCGAGGGAGCTTGCTCCCGTTGGACTGCGCAGCAGTCCTGGTTTTTTTGGGGCCGCTTCGCGACCCAGCGGGAGCAAGCTCCCTCGCCACAAAGTTGTGTTCAGCTCGGTCCTAAGCGGTCAGGCAGGGGTCAGTTCGGTGACGACCCGGCCGCTTTCCATGCGCACCAACTGGTCGGCGACATCGAAATAGCGGTCGTCGTGAGAGATCACGATGATGGTCTTGCCCAGGCGCTTCAGGTCCGGCAGCAGCTCGGTGTAGAAGATCCGGCGGAAGGTCGGGTCCTGGTCCGCCGCCCACTCGTCGAACACCAGCACCGGCCGTTCTTCCAGCCAGGCATTGATCAGCGCCAGGCGTTTGCGCTGGCCGGTGGAGAGGTCGGTGGTGGTGAAATTGCCGTCCTTGACGCTGACTTTGTGCGCGATTTCCAGGCGCTCCAGGTATTTGTTGGCGTCCTCCGGGATCTGCATGTCGCCCTGGACCACGTCATCGAACAGGTAGTAATCGGCGAAAACCGTGGTGAACAATTGGCGATAGTCGTCGCGGTTCTGCGCATCAATGGCCTCGCCGTTGACGCGGATCTCACCTTGCTGCGGTGTGTACAGGCCCAGTAGCAATTTGATCAGCGTGGTCTTGCCGCAGCCGTTCTCGCCGACGATGAAGGTGATGTCGCCCTGCTTGATCGACAGGTTGACCGGCCCCAGCTGGAATGGTGCGGCACCGTCAACGGACGGGAAGGCATAGCGCACGTCCGCCAATTGCAGTTCGTGCACGGCTTGTTTGACGTAGCCCTGATCGTTGAGCAGCAGGTGCGGCTCAGGGGTGGAAAACTGCTCGGACAATTCGGCGATGCGGCGGAACGCGATCTGCGCGCGGCTGACGATGGGCAGGGTGCTGATCAAGTGTTCCAGCGGGCCTTTCATGTACAGCAGCACCAGCACGAAACCGCTCATCACGGTTTTGTCGGCACTCGGCCAGAAAGTTTGCAGCGCCAGGGCCAGGACGATGACCACGAAAAACAGCATCGAGCCGAAAGTCTTGGCGATGACGAACGTGTTGATCGAGCGCACCTGAGTGTTGCAGATGAACTCGGCGGTGGCCTTGATGCCCGCGACGAACATGCGCTGGCGACGTGGGCGGTGAATGCGCAGTTCCTTGGCGCCTTCGGCGATTGCGTTGTAGTGCTTTTGCAATTCGTCTTCGGCGTCACGGGCGGCCATGAAACCCTGTACGCCTTTGCTCTGGGCGTAAGCCTGGATGGCGGTGCCGATCAGGATCGCGGCGACCATGATCAGGAACATCGGCCACGACAGCATCGCCAGGTAGCCCATGCAGCCCAAGGTCACGGTGACGGATATCGCCAGTGGCGCGAAGGCGAAGGCGAAGTCGCTGATGGTGTCGACGTCATGGGTCAGCACCGGAATCAGGCGGTGGCTGCGATAACGCTCGATCTGTTCGATCGGTGCTGACAGGACCTGTTCACCCAGTTGTTTACGCAGCTTGGCGATGATGTGCTGGCCGACGTAGTTGGTGCCGATGTCGGAGCAGATCGAACTGAGCAATGCCAACAGGCACAGGCCGGCGAACAGTGCGACCACGCCTTGGGTCAGGCCGGTTTCCGAGTGCAGCGCGTTGTTGATGGTCGCCAGCAGCACCGTGACACTCAGGCCGCCGACCATGCCCAGGAAAATCGACGCGGCGACAATGAGTCGAAAGGGTTTCAACAGGGCGAACAATTCGCCAATGGCGCCACGGGTTGGCTGGGTCATGGAGGACAATTCCTTGGGTCGTAAGGCAGATACCCAGTAGAACGTCTGATCGAAGGCTTAATTTACAGCGGCGCCGACTGGCGGCGGGGTTGCTGCAACTGCATCGACCTGTAGGAGCCAGGCTTGCCGGCGAAGGCGTCCCTGAGATCGCCTTCGCCGGCAAGCCTGGCTCCTACGAAAAGCGTTCCGGACGCTTAGAGGTCACGCACTACGCGAAAGCCCATCCAGTCGCCGCGTTCCTGCGGGTATTGGCTGTTGCGGTTACCCGAGCGAGAGAATACTGGCGCCTCACCCCAGTCGTTGCCGCGAATGCGCACGGCTTCGCAGTTGGGCTCCAGCCAGGCGCTGCCATCGGTGGGGGCACCGATGTAGTTCGGGTGTTCGCAGTCTTCGACCCACTCATAGACATTGCCGTGCATGTCGTACATGCCGAAGGCGTTGGGCGGGTAGCTGCCCACCGGCGAGCTGTAGCTGTAGCCGTCCGCCGGGCCGTAGGTGTTGGCGTGTTTGGCGATGCTGTATTCCTTGCCCTCATCGAACGGGAAGGGGAACGGCCCCTTGGTGCCGCCGCGTGCGGCGTATTCGCGCTGGGCCTCGCTGACCATGTGGTATTTCTGCCCGGTCTTCTTCGACAGCCAGGCGACGTAGTTCTTCACGTCATCGAAGTTCATGCACACCGCCGGTTGGCGCGGGCTCTGTGGATACCGTGGTTTACTGGCGACGCACTCACGGCCGGGGCGCGTATCGCCATTGGCGATGGTCACGCCGCTCTCGCGCACGTAGTTGTCCCATTCACCGGCGGTGACCTGGAAGCGGCTCATGGCGAATGGCTTGGCGAAGGTGACTTCGTGCATCGGACTCTCATCGGGCTCACGACCGACTTCGTCATCCGGTGTGCCCATGGTGAAGGTGCCGGCAGGCAGCACAACCATTTCCGGGCAGTCGCGGCAGTCCTTGAACACCTTGCCCGGTTGCGGTGGGGTGGCGGCTTGGGCGGCAACCGGTAACAGGCCGGCGAGGAGTACAGTCAGTCCAACGGTCAGCAGATTTCGGTTCATGACTCATCTCGATCAAAAAGAAACGGGGCAATAACGGAACCTGTAGGAGCTGCCGCAGGCTGCGATCTTTTGACCTTGATCTTTCACGGTATCAAGAAGATCGAGATCAAAAGATCGCAGCCTGCGGCAGCTCCTACAGAGGGGCGCGTGTCAGGCCGTTTTGTTCAGCTGCGCCATGAAACGGTCGATTTCGTTTTCGCTGTTGAGCAAGCCGGGGGCGATGCGGATCACCGGGCCGACGTCGCGTTCCACCGAGTCGCAGACCACGCGGTTGTGCATCAGTTGGCTGGCGACCTTTTCGCAGTCCTTGTCCTTGATCCGGAAGAAGGTGAATCCGGCGGACAGTTGCGGGCTTTGCGGGGTCACCAGTTCGATTTGTGGCTGTTCCAGCAAACGATTCTTGGCATAGGTGTTGAGGGCGTGGATACGCGCCTGAACATCGGCCTTGCCCAGGTCCAGGTGCAATTTGAACGCTTCGTCCGCCGCCCAGCGATGCTCGAAACTGTGATAGCCACCGGGGGTCATGATGGTCGAGAAATCAGTGGATTCGCTGAAGGTCGGAATGATCGGCGTGACGTCTTTGAGCTCACTCGAACGGGCACAAATGATCCCGGTGCCACGAGGACCGAACATCCATTTGTGGGTGCCAGCGATGAAAAAGTCGCAATGCATGTCGGGAAACTCGAAGTCTTCGACGCCGAAACCGTGCACGCCATCGACTACATAAAGGATGCGGTCCTTGTCCTCACGATTGCGGTTTTGCTCTTCTACGAGTTTGCCGATTTCGCCAATCGGCAGTTTCACGCCGCTGCCCGAATGCACCCAGGTCATGCCCAGGACACGGGTCTCGGGACGGATGCCACTGGCGATCGAACCCAGCACTTCGTCCACGGAAATATCGCGGCTGTTTTCGAATAATTTGAGTTTGCGCACCTGGGTGGCCTGGCGTTGCTGTCGATACTCCAGGGTGTAATGGGTGGAGTAATGCTCGTGTTCGCTGACCAGAATTTCCTGATCCGGGCGCACATGAATGCCGCCATAAATCATCGCCAGGCCTTCGGTGGTGCTGCCGGTGAGGGCGATCTGTTCCGGCCTGGCGTTGAGGTAGCGACCGGCCCAGACACGCACGTTCTGCTCGCGTTTCTCGGTTTCCTGCAGGTCCCAGTCCATGGCCCGGCCGGGGTTGCGGTCGATAGTGGCGCGGTGCATCTCGATGGCATTGCGCACCGGCGCCGGGTGCGAGGTCACCAGAAAGTTGGCGAAGTGCAGGTAATCCGGATCCTGATTGAACAGCTGCTTTAGCTGCGCCCACTTACCCTTGGGCAGGGATTGCGGCTGCTGTTGCAGATTGCCGGCCATCGCCGGCAGTTTCACGGCGGCAGTCAGGGGCAGGCCGGCGGCGAGAATACCGGCCTGCTTGAGGAATGAGCGACGGTTGGTCATGAGCTTGATTCGCTTATGCAAAAAATAGGGATCAGTTTTTCGCCACAGGCCTGGAAGACTTCTGCACCTGGTCCCATACCCGCAGGAAATTGCCGCCCCAGAGTTTGCCGATGTCGGCCTCGCTGTAGCCGCGACTGATCAGCTCGGCGGTCACGTTGCGTGCCTCGCTGACGTCCTTCCAGCCGTCGAGGCCGCCACCATCGTTGAAGTCGGAACTGATGCCGACATGATCGATGCCGATTTTCTTCACCGCGTAGTCGATCGCGTCGCCGTAGTCCTTGAGGTTGGCCTTCGGTTCTTCGTCGACAATCGCATAGAGCTGGCTGGCGTACTCACCGAAACGCTGTTCGGACCAGACGGTGATGATCGGGTCGCCCGGCATCAGCGCCATTTCCAGTCCCTGCAACGGTTGCAGATCAAAACGCGCACGCAGGGCGTTGAGCTTGTCCTGGGTCGCCTGACTCAACGGGCGGATGTAGGTCGGGAAGCCGACAATCTGCACCACGCCGCCACTGTCTTTGATCAGCTGCATTTCGTGGTCACTGAGGTTGCGCGGGATGTCCACCAAACCGCGTGGGGCCGAGTGCGAGGCGACCATTGGTGTACGGCTCAATTGCGCCACTTGCTCCAGCGCTTTGGTCGACATCTGCGATACATCGATGATTACGCCAAGGTCGTTGAGGCGGTGCACGGCTTGTTTGCCGATGTCCGAGAGACCGCCAAGGGCGTCGCGGGAATCGTTGAAAAACGGCAACGGTCGCGACGAATCAGCCCAGGCGTTATTGCCCACATAACTGAAGCCGAACATGCGCATGCCGCGTGCCGCCCACTTGTCGAGGGCGTTGAGGTCGTTGCCCAGCGGGTAGGCGTTGAGCATGCTCATGAAAATCGCAAACTTGCCTTCGCCGTGCAGGCGACGGAAATCGTCCGGGGTGTAAGCGATGGCGACCTGATGGGGGTAGTCGCGAACCATCGTGCTGATGATCTTGTAGCGGGTTTCCTGCTCGAAGCGGGCCTCGTCGACGAACCCGGCGGTGGGGCGATGCGGGGCATTGGCACCGTTCCAGATTTCCGGCCAGCCGAAGATGGTCAGCGCAGCGCCGGACAGGCGCCCGCGTCCGGTCTTGACCAGGTCAAACTGGCCGCTGCCGTCCTTGTCGGCTTCGTTACCGGCGGTGCCGAAGTCCATGGGCACAGTGATGTGGCTGTCGAACGAGAGAAGTCGCTCGTGCAGTTCATCCGCCTGTTTCATCACCTTGGCCGGGTAGCCGGGGTTGTCCTTGAACCAGTAATCCCAAGCCGCAAAGCCTGCTCCCGCGCTGATCGCCAGGGCCAGCGGCAGGCCGATGAAAAGAGCCTTTTTCGAACGTGGTTTTGTCATTGCCGTCTCAGTCAGGTGTGCCGCCCCGGTACAGGCGCAGGGGCCTTTCATATCTGGGAAGAACGAGTGGCTGGTCTTGGAATTTAGGTTGTCTCTAAAAGATCGCAGCCTCGTTTCACTCGACAGCTCCTACATGGAACGCAATCCCCTGTAGGAGCTGTCGAGTGAAACGAGGCTGCGATCTTTTAGGCTCACCATAAATTTTCGAGGGCAACAAACGTTCTAGCTTGGATAAAGCCTGCTTCATGGCTGACACAGGTAGGGCAATGACGATTTCTCGACGATGGTTCATGGCGGGCCTGGCGCTGACCGGCGCTGCCGTGCCTGCGGCTTTTTATGGGCATCGCGAATGGACGAAACCGGACCCCACGGTCACCCCCGGCGAGGCTTCGTTCGACGTGGCGGATGTCGCCGGTCAACGGTTGGCGGACACCTTGCGCGGTGTCTGGCAGATACGGTTCCAAGGGCGTGATGCGGGGCTTGAAGGCCTGCCGCCGGATGGGCTGGAGGTGTTTCTCGACATTGGCCAGAAAGGTCGCGGCCTGGTCGGTTTTGTCGATACCGCCGAACGGTTGCGCTCGAACGATGCCCCGCGTTACCGGGTGCTGGGCGATCTGGCCGGTGCCAAACCGGCGCAGCTGAGTTGGCGACTGCTCAGCGCCAACGGTACGCCGGATTACGAATTCAGCATGGCGCTGGATGAAGTCTGGGCCGGGTTTGGCAACGCCGGCAGCGGTACGCTCAGTGGGCGAGTATTGAACCTGGATCGACCGTTGATGATGAGCGCCCAGGACAATCGCTTCATCGCCGTCAAACGGGTATTCCCCGAGGCCCGCGAGCGCGCCGGCCTGAACCCGCCGCTGTTGGCCTGGCTGGTGTCACCTGAGCATCGGCTGTTTCACCAGCTCTGGCATGCGTCCCGGGACAAGTGGCACACCTTGCCGGAAGACAAGCGCAATGCCTTGCGCGGCATTGGCTGGCAGCCTGGCCCGCGAGACAAAGAGCGTGACGCCCGTGGTGCACGCAAGGATCGCAACGGCTCGGGTGTGGATTTTTTCTTCATGCACCGGCACATGCTTGGCACGGCGCGTTCGCTTCAGGACTTGCCGTCGTGGACGCAGTTCCCGTTGCCGCAACCAGAACTGGCCCGCGATCGTATCGGCTTCGCCAACTATTTCGATAACCATGACGGCACGGCGTTGCCCCCGACCTGGCTGGCCGACGACGATGCCGAATACTCGAAGTGGGTCAGCGACATCAAGACAGCCGAGACTTATCACAGCAACTTCCAGGTTTGGGAATCGCAGTATCGCGACCCGCGCTACCTGTCGAAGTTGAGCCTGGGGCAGTTCGGCTCGGAAGTGGAACTGGGATTGCACGATTGGCTGCACATGCGCTGGGCCTCGGTGCCGCGTGATCCGTCCAACGGTCAGCCGGTGCCATTTGCCCGCGACCCATCAGACTTTGCCGCGCGCTGGTTTGCGCCGGAAAACGACTTTCTCGGCGATCCGTTTTCGTCCCATGTAAACCCGTTGTTCTGGCATTTTCACGGCTGGATCGACGATCGCCTGGAAGACTGGTTCCGCGCCCATGAGCGTTTTCATCCGGGGGAGGTCAGTCGGCTGGAAGTCAACGGCGTGCATTGGTTTGCACCGGGTCGCTGGGTCGAAGTGGATGACCCATGGCTCGGCCCGAGTACCCATGGTTGCAGCACAACGCCGGGGTTACAGGCTGGCAAATCAGTGGAAATGGACCCGGAAACCATGAAGCTGGCGCTGCGGATTACCTTTGGCGAGGACGAGAAGAAGCTGAAGGATCTGTTGCGCAAAGTGCCGCAGCGGCCGTGGTATGCGCGGCATTTGAAGGCCAAGCAAAGTCAGGTTTGAAACCGCGTTCAATCGCGAGCAGGCTCGCTCCCACAGGTTATGTGTCATGCCCGAGTCCTGCGGCTAACGCAAAACCCTGTGGGAGTGAGCCTGCTCGCGAAAGCGGTCTATCAAACGCCGCAATTACAACGTCTGCCAACCACCACCCAACGCCTTGTACAACGCAATACTCGCCTGCAACCGCGACAACCGCAGTTGCACATTCAGATCCTGCGCCGCATAGAGCGTGCGCTGGGTTTCCAGCACCGTCAGCAAATCTTCGGCACCGGCCTGATAACGGCTTTGCGCGATGTTGAACGCGGTTTGCGCCTGGCTCAGTTCTTCACCTTGCCATTGCCGTTGTGCGTCCAGCCCGCGAATGCTGTTCAGCGCTTTTTCCACGTCGGCGAAGCCGTTGATGATGGCACCGCGATAGATTTCCAGCAGTTCCTCCTGACGGGCCGTGGCCTTGTCGCGTTCGGCACCCAGGCGACCGTTGTTGAACACCGGCGCAAGCAGGCCGGCGGTGAGGTTGTAGAACGGGCTGCGCAAAATGTCACCGGCGCGGTCGGCACCGGAACCGATGTCCGCGCTCAGGGTCACGCTCGGCAACATGGCGGCGCGGGCGACGGTGACGTCGGCCTGGGCAGCGGCCAGTTGCGCTTCGGCGCGGGCAATGTCCGGGCGACGGCTGAGTAATTGGCTGGGCACACCGGCGTCGATGGCCGGCCATGACAGTTGATCAAAATGCTCCTGGCCTAGAAACAGCTCCTGCACCGGCCGACCGAGCAGGGCGGCGAGGCTGATCTGCGCGTCCTTGGCCTGTTGCAGCACCAGCGGCAATTGCCGTTGCTGGGCCGCCACCAGGCTTTTTTGCTGGGCCAGTTCGAGGGCTGTCGCCGAGCCTGCGTCGAATCGGGTCTGCACCAGTTTCAAAACGCTCTGCGCATTCGCCAGATTCAATCCGGCAATGCGGCTCTGTTCCTGCAATGACAAAGCTTGCGCATAAGTGTTGGCAACGCTGCTGAGCAACGTCAGCTCCACCGTCGCCTGATCGAACTCGCTGGCCTGCAATCCGAACTGCGCACTGTCGCGGGAGGCCTGCTTGCCACCCCAGAAATCAATTTCATAACTGGCGCTGAGGTTGGCGTCGAAGTAATCCACGGCCTTGTTGCTGTTGTCGGCGTCCAGTTGGCTGTAGCCGTTGCCGCGCAGCAGTTTCTGCCGATTGGCGTTGGCGGCGGCCTTGACCTCTGGCAGCAATGAGCCGCTGGCGACGACGGTTTCTGCCTGTGCCTGGCGCACTCGGGCAACGGCGGCGGCCAGGTCGTAACTGCCAACCCGGGCCTGTTCGATCAGGCGATCCAGTTGCGGACTACCGAACCGGGTCCACCATTGCAGGTTGCTGTGGCTGGCTTGTTCACTGGGTGGCGATTGCCACGCGGCGGGCGATTGAAGGCCGCTGTCCGGGCGCGGGGCAGGGCTGCCGCAACCCGCGAGCAACAAACAAAGGGTCAATAGACTGAGTGGCGGCTTCATCGAAAGATCATTCACTGGTAAGGGCCGTGACCGGGTCGAGACGGGCAGCTTTGCGGGCCGGCATGAAGCCGAAGACAACACCGGTGACCAGCGCACAACCGAAGGCGCCCAGCACCGCTATCAAGGAGAATGCGACGGCGACTTCGCTGAGGATCAACACGCCGCCGACCATCAGTGCCAGGGCAATCCCGGCGAGCCCGCCGACCACCGAGAGCATCACCGCCTCGGTAAGGAACTGACGCAGGATGTCCCGTTGCCGTGCACCGGTGGCCATGCGGATGCCGATCTCGCGGGTACGCTCGCGCACGGTCATGAGCATGATGTTCATCACGCCGATGCCGCCCACCAGCAGCGAAATCGCAGCAATCGAACCGAGCATCAGCGACAAGGTATTTTGTGTGCGCGCTTCAGCCTGGATCATCGCGGCGTTGTTGGTCAGCTCGAAATCCTTTTTGCCGTTGTGCAGGCGCAGCATCAGTTGCTCGATGGCTTTTTCCGTGTCCTTGACCTTGCGCGCATCAGCGGCAGCGATAGCGATGTACTCGGGGTTGTGGGTGCCGAACAAGCGCACGCTGGCGGCGGAGTAGGGGATGGCGATGCGGTTGTCGCTGTCGGAATCGCCGGAGCTGGCGCCTTTTTCCGCGAGCACACCGACCACCTGAAATGGCACGTTTTCGATCAGGATGTATTGCCCGATGGGGTTGGCCACGTCCTTGAGCAACTTGGTGCGGACCTTGTGGCCGATCACCGCGACGGCAGCGGCGTTTTGCTCGTCGGCTTCGGTGAAGTAGCTGCCTTCCACCACCGGCCAGTTGAAGATCGCCGGGAAGTTGGTGTCGTTGCCGCCGACGTAGCTCAGGTGGTCGAGGTTGCCAAAACGCACCCCGGCTTCCTGACCGTTGACCGGCATGATTCGCATTACTTGGGGCAGGCTTGCGACGGCTTTGACTTCGTCCAGGGTGATGATACCCAGCGGTGTTCGCGGGTTGGGCGACGAGCCGCTGAGGTAAATGATGTTGGAGCCGAACGCGCCCATTTGTGCCATGACCTGGCGCTTACTGCCCTCACCGACGGCCAGCATCACCACCACTGATGCAACGCCGATGATGATCCCGAGCAGGGTCAGCGCGGTGCGGAACTTGTTGATCCACATCACCCGCCACGCCGCTTGCACGGCATCCAGCAGTTCGCCTTTCCAGGCACCGGTGGCTTGCGCGCCTTCGCTCAGGCGCTTGCGCAAATCGACGGCCTGCAAGGCACCGGGGTTGGCCGTATTCTGCGCGGTGGGGTTGTCACGAGCGCTGTCGCTGATGATCAGGCCGTCACGAATTTCGATGATGCGTTTGGCCCGCGCCGCCACTTCGCGGTCGTGGGTGATCAGGATGACGACGTGGCCCTGGCTCGCCAGCTCGTCCAGCAGGGTCATCACTTCGGCGCCGCTGTGGCTATCGAGGGCGCCAGTAGGTTCGTCGGCGAGGATGATGTGGCCGCCGTTCATCAAGGCGCGGGCGATGGACACGCGTTGCTGCTGGCCGCCGGAGAGCTGGTGTGGACGATTGCCGGTGCGCGTGGCCAGCCCGAGGCGGTCGAGCAGGGCGGCGGCGCGAGCGTGGCGCTCGGCGGCCGGTGTACCTGCGTAGATCGCCGGCATCTCGACGTTTTCCTGGGCTGAACCGGACGGGATCAGGTGGTAGCCCTGAAACACAAAACCGAAGGCTTCGCGGCGCAGCCACGCCAGTTCGTCGGTGTCGAGGGCGGCGACGTTTTCCCCGGCGAAGCGGTATTCACCCGACGTCGGGCGGTCGAGGCAGCCGAGGATGTTCATCAGCGTCGATTTGCCGGAACCGGAGGCACCGACAATCGCCACGAACTCGCCGGCATGGATCGACAAGTCGATGCCGCGCAACACGTGAACTTCGGGGGCGTCGCCTCCGCCGTAGGCTTTGCGGATGGCTTGCAGGTCAATCAGGGGCGTCTGCATTCAGCCGCCACTCCCGTCGGCCGGGCCGATCAACAGGTGATCGCCTTCCTGCAAGCCGTCGAGAATCTGCACCCGCAAGCGATCACTGATGCCGGTGCGGACGTTGCGTTGTTCGATGCTGCCGTTTTTCGCGACCACTTGCGCAGTCTGGCGGTCCGCTTGTGCACCGGCTTGCAGGGCGGCGATGGGGGCGGTCAACACGTCCTTCGCTTCATCGGCGACGAAAAATACCTGGGTGGTCATTTCCGCCATCAGTGCGTTGTCGGTGTTATCGACATCCAGCAGCACGGTGTACAGCACCACCCGGGCGCTGCCGCTTTTGCTGGTACTGGCGGGGCTGCCGCCGCCCTGGCTGGTTTGGTCCAACGGCTTGGGCGGCACCGGCAGAATCTGCCGCACGGTGCTTTTCCAGCGCCGGGTGCCGCCGCTGAGGGTGGTGAACCAGGCATTCATGCCGGGTTTGACGTGACCGATGTCGGCCTCGGAGACCTCGGCCCAAACGGTCATTGGCGACAGTTTGGCGATGCGCAAAATCAGTGGTGTCTGTTGCTGGGCATTGAGGGTCTGGCCTTCACGGGCGTCGAGCGCAACGACGGTGCCGGACATCGGCGCATAAATGCGCGTGTAACCCAGTTCGGCCTGATCGCTGCGCAAGCTGGCCTGGGCCTGGCGGATCTGCGCCTGGAACATGTCGATGCGCGCCTGGGTGGCGCGTAGCTCGGCCTGGGCGGTCTGCACGTCTTCTTCGCGGGTCGCACCACCGGCCGCGAGGTTCTGTTGGCGCTGGAATTTCTGCCGGGCGAGGTCGTGTTGCGCGCGTTGCTCCTGCAGCTGCGCCTTGAGGTTTTCGATGGAGAAACGCCCGGCGTCGAGTTTGGCCTGTTGCGTGGAGGGATCGATTTCCACCAGCAACTGGCCTTCCTTCACCACATCGCCGACTTCCACATGAATCTTGTGGATCTGCCCGGACGCCTGGGCGCCGACGTCGACATAACGTCGCGGTTGCAGGGTGCCGAGCGCCGTGACACTGCTTTCTATATCAGCACGGCTGACCTGCACCGTGGCGAACTGGTCGCGGCCGGGTGCATTGAACTGCCAGGCGGCGACGGCGATAACGGGAATCAGGCTGAGTGCAACAAGCAGGGCGCGTCGGGTCTGACGGGGACGTTTCATGCAGGGTTCCGGCCAAAGGGTATAGGCCCGTCGTACAGCGACGGGAAGCTGTCCTGTAAACGATGAAAGCCCCGCAGAATTTAGCCCCGGACACACGGCGTAACACCTGTAGAAGCTATGTAGAAGCTATGAAGGAGCCGTGTAGGAGCTGTGTAGGAGCTGTCGAGTGAAACGAGGCTGCGATCTTTTGATTTTTTCAATATCAATATCAAGATCAACATCAAGATCAAGATCAAGATCAAGATCAAGATCAAAAGATCGCAGCCTTCGGCAGCTCCTACAGTTGACTATTTGTCGGGCAATACAAAGCAACGCTTTAAATCTATATGAGAATTACTATAAATTACGCACCTCAATTGCCACTATCGTGCCACTGCCGTTTTTTTGGCCGAAACGTTGGCTCAAGGACAGAAACCGCACCCGTGCGGACGGGAGTCATGTTGGAAAACTACTATCGGGAGCTGGTGTGTTTCCTGAACGCCAAGCTCGGCAACCGTCAGGTCGCCGAAGATGTGGTGCATGACGCTTATCTGCGCGTGCTGGAGCGCTCCAGCGACACGCCGATCGAGCAGCCCCGGGCATTCCTTTATCGCACCGCACTGAATCTGGTGATCGACGATCATCGGCGCAATGCCTTGCGTCAGGTCGAGTCGCTCGACGTGCTCGACAACGAAGAGCGCTACTTCAGCCCATCTCCCCTCAATAGCCTCGATCACGGCCAGCGCCTGGACATGCTCCAGCGCGCCCTGGCGGAACTGCCCCGGCTGTGCCGCGAGAGTTTCCTGCTGCGCAAGATCGAAGGGCTGTCGCACCCGGAAATTGCCGAGCACCTGGGCATTTCCCGGGCGCTGGTGGAGAAGCACATCGTCAATGCGATGAAGCATTGCCGCCAGCGGATGCTGCATTGGGATGCGCATTGATCCGCCCTGATTGATAAAAAAACAGTATTAAATTTTGTTTCATTGTCCTCGTTCCCTTCAACAGACGATCTGCTGTCCTACTCAAGGCCGGTCAGGTCACTCAGGTTTATCTCCCCGCCGTTGAGGGGTTCATCCAGAGGACACTGGAAATGACACAGGCAATTGCATCGCCCATCGTTCACGACCTGATCGGCGTCGGTTTCGGCCCTTCCAACCTGGCGCTGGCCATTGCGCTGCAAGAGCGCGGGCCGACCCAGGGTGAGCTGGATGTGCTGTTTCTCGACAAGCAAGCGGACTATCGCTGGCACGGCAACACACTGGTGACCCAGAGCGAGTTGCAGATTTCCTTCCTCAAGGACCTGGTGACCCTGCGCAATCCGACCAGCCCTTACTCGTTCGTTAACTACCTCAAGGCCCACGGTCGCCTCGTGGACTTCATCAACCTCGGCACCTTCTATCCGTGCCGCATGGAGTACAACGACTACCTGCGCTGGGTGGCCGGGAAGTTCGAAAAACAGAGCCGTTACGGCGAAGAAGTGCTGACCATCGAGCCGGTGCTGCACAACCATCAGGTTGAAGCCTTGCGCGTGATTTCGCGCGATTCCACCGGTCACCAGCACGTGCGCACCACCCGTTCAGTGGTGGTCAGCGCCGGCGGCACCCCGCGTATTCCAGAAGCCTTCAAGGCTCTGAAAGATGACAGCCGGGTGTTCCACCACTCGCAGTACCTGGCGCAAATGGCCAAGCAGCCGTGCGTGAATAACCAGCCGATGAGCATCGCGATCATCGGCGGCGGACAGAGCGCGGCGGAAGCGTTCATCGACCTGAACGACAGTTTCCCTTCGGTGCAAGTGGACATGATCTTGCGCGGTTCGGCACTGAAACCGGCCGACGACAGCCCTTTCGTCAACGAAGTGTTCTCGCCGGAGTTCACTGACCTGGTGTTCCAGCAGCAAAGCAGCGAGCGCGAACGTCTGGTCAACGAGTACCACAACACCAACTATTCGGTGGTGGACATCGACCTGATCGAACGCATCTACGGCATTTTCTACCGTCAGAAAGTCTCCGGCATTGCCCGGCACGCGTTCCGTACCCTGACCACGATTGAAAAGGCCACCGCCACCGAACGCGGTATCGAACTGGCGCTGCGCAACAATGCCACCGGCGAAGTCGCGGTTCGTCATTACGACGCCGTGGTGCTGGCCACCGGTTACGAACGGCAGATGCACCGCAAGCTACTGGCACCGCTGGAACAGTACCTGGGTGATTTCGAGGTCGATCGCAACTACAAACTGATCACCGACGAGCGCTGCAAGGCCGGCATCTACATGCAGGGCTTCTGCCAGGCCAGCCATGGCTTGAGCGACACCTTGCTGTCGATCCTGCCGATTCGCGCCGATGAAATTGCCGGGTCGCTGTATGACCATGGCAAGAATCGTGGGCACAGCCGTTCTGTGGTGGATTTGTTGTTGGCCACGGCCAGCTGATTGCGACGCGGCTTGGAAAAAGATCGCAGCCTCGTTTTACTCGACAGCTCCTATATGGGGTCGGTGTGGGAGCTGCAACAGGCTGCGATCTTTTGCTTTTTATGGTCAAGCTGAACCCTTCCTGAAGAACCCCGCAATTCCCCCACCACACGCCAATGCCTGGTTTACTCTGCAAATATCGCGGCGTAAGCTTCGCGCGTTTTCATCCATAGCGGAGACCCACAGTGGGTACTTGTTCGAGTGACAGTAGTCGGCCGGTTGCGATAACCGGCACATCCTCGGCCAGATAACGCGCAGCCTTTTTTGTGCCGTTGTCTCGCCGTAAAAGCGAGCAGCGGCATCCCGATCACGGCCAGTTTCTGGTCTGTGTCCCGACGTCCCTCTCATCGACGCTGAACCGTGCGTGATGTTCGACTGTGTGTCGTCATCGCGGCGCACCGACACGCCTGCTCGACGGTTTCCTGGCCGACCCTGGGGGAACTGCCATGAACCTGACCCTGCTCAAAGAATTCTTCGCCGGATTCCTGCGCACCCGCCACATTGCCCGGCACTTCCGTCGTCTGGCGCTGCTGGAAAACTTCACCGACACCACGGTCAGCCGTGAGGTGCCGCCCACTCTGGCGCAAACCCTGGTCAGCGCCGCCACCAGTGACACCGGCCAGTTGCTGGACACCCTTGGCAGCCACACCGACGGCTTGAGCGAACTCGAAGCCGAGGCACGGCGCGAGCAATTCGGCCTCAACGAAGTCGAGCACGAACAGCCGCTGCCATGGTGGATTCACCTGTGGCACTGCTACAAAAACCCGTTCAACCTGCTGCTGACCTTGCTCGCGGTGATCTCCTGGCTGACCGAGGACATGAAAGCCGCCATCGTTATTTTCTCGATGGTGGTGCTCTCGACCTTGCTGCGCTTCTGGCAGGAAACCAAATCGAACCAGGCTGCCGATGCGCTCAAGGCGATGGTGAGCAACACGGCCACGGTGTTGCGGCGGGACGCTGCTCGCACTGAATTGCCGATCAAGCAACTGGTGCCCGGTGACCTGATCGTGCTCTCGGCGGGCGACATGATTCCCGCCGATTGCCGGGTGCTCAGCGCCAAGGATCTGTTCGTCAGCCAGGCGGCCATGACCGGCGAATCGATGCCGGTGGAGAAATTTCCGCGTCAGCAGGACAGCGACACCTGCAATCCGCTGGACCTCGACAACATCCTGTTCATGGGCACCAACGTGGTGTCCGGCACGGCCATGGCGGTGATCCTCACCACCGGCAACAGCACTTATTTCGGCGCGCTGGCGCAGCGGGTCGGTGCCACCGACCGTGCACCGACATCGTTCCAGACCGGGGTCAACAAAGTCAGCTGGCTGCTGATCCGCTTTATGTTCGTCATGGCACCGCTGGTGCTGTTCATCAACGGTTTCACCAAGGGCGACTGGACCCAGGCGCTGCTGTTTGCACTGTCGATTGCCGTGGGCCTTACCCCGGAAATGCTGCCGATGATCGTCACCTCGACCCTGGCCAAGGGCGCGGTGTTTCTGTCGCGCAAAAAAGTCATCGTCAAACGTCTCGACGCGATCCAGAACTTCGGCGCCATGGACGTGCTGTGCACCGACAAGACCGGCACCCTGACCCAGGACAAGATCTTTCTGGCGCGCAATGTCGATGTCTGGGGCAACGACTCCGATGACGTGCTGGAAATGGCCTACCTCAACAGCTACTACCAGACCGGCCTGAAAAACCTGCTGGATGTGGCCGTGCTCGAACACGTGGAAATCCACCGTGAACTGAAGGTCGGCACGGCGTTTCGCAAGGTCGACGAGATCCCGTTCGACTTCAATCGCCGGCGCATGTCAGTGGTGGTGGCCGAGCGTGAGCAACCGCATCTGCTGATCTGTAAAGGCGCGGTGGAAGAAGTGCTGGCGGTCTGCACCCGAGTGCGTCACGGCGAGTTTGATGAAGCATTGAGCGAAGCACTGCTGGCGCGGATTCGTCAGGTCACGGCGACCTTCAACGCCGAAGGGCTGCGGGTGGTCGCCGTCGCTGCACGGCCAATGATTGAAGGGCGTGACAATTACAGCCTGGCAGATGAACAGGAATTGACGCTGATTGGCTATGTCGCGTTTCTCGACCCACCCAAAGAAAGCACCGCACCGGCGCTCAAGGCCTTGGCCGCCCATGGCGTGGCGGTGAAAGTGCTGACCGGTGATAACGAACTGGTCACGGCCAAGATCTGCCGCGAAGTCGGCCTGGAGCAACAAGGCCTGTTGATGGGCAACGACATCGAACGCATGAGCGACGCCGAACTGGCGGTGGCAGTGGAGACCACCAACGTGTTCGCCAAACTGACGCCATCGCACAAGGAACGCATCGTCCGCCTGCTCAAAGGTAACGGTCATGTGGTCGGTTTCATGGGCGACGGCATCAACGACGCGCCGGCCCTGCGTACCGCGGACATCGGCATTTCCATGGACAGCGCCGTGGACATCGCCAAGGAAGCGGCCGACATCATCCTCCTCGAAAAAAGCCTGATGGTGCTGGAGGAGGGCGTGCTGGAAGGGCGGCGGACCTTCGCCAACATGCTCAAGTACATCAAGATGACCGCCAGCTCGAACTTCGGCAATGTGTTCTCGGTGCTGGTGGCCAGTGCGTTCATCCCTTTCCTGCCGATGCTGCCGATGCACCTGCTGGTGCAGAACCTGCTCTACGACATTTCGCAGATCGCCATTCCGTTCGATAACGTCGATGCCGAAATGCTCGCCAAGCCACAGCGCTGGCAGCCGGCGGATGTCGGGCGGTTCATGTTGTTTTTCGGGCCGATCAGCTCGATTTTCGACATCACCACGTTTGCGTTGATGTGGTACGTGTTCGACGCCAACACGCCGGACCATCAAACCCTGTTCCAGTCGGGCTGGTTCGTGGTCGGCTTGCTGACCCAGACGCTGATTGTGCACATGATTCGCACGCCGAAAGTGCCGTTCCTGCAGAGCCGCGCGGCAATGCCGTTGATGGTCATGACCGGGATCATCATGGCCGTCGGGATTTTCCTGCCGATGGGGCCGTTGGCGCACTACTTCAAATTGCAGGCGCTGCCATCGCTGTACTTTGTGTTCCTGCCGGTGATTCTGTTGGCCTATATGGGCCTGACTCAGGCGGTGAAGGGCTACTACATCCGGCGATTCGGATGGCAATAGCTGCCAACGGTAGGAGCTGGCGCAGGCTGCGATCTTTTGATCTTTCTTTTCAAAAGCCAAGTCAAAAGATCGCAGCCTGCGGCAGCTCCTACAGGAGTACCGGGACGAGGGCGCGGGATTTAGGAAAAGTCCTACAGAAAGCTCAATGGGTCTTCCGTAGCCTTGCGTCCTCACTATTCTGACTCGCTTCCGGGGGCCACGTTGTCGAACAAGTCCTTACGCATTCTGATCGCCGACGAACAGCACTTTAACCGGTTGAGAGTTGAGCGCTGGTTCAACCAGCTCGGTTACTACCGGGTGGCACCGGTGCAAGACCTCGAAGAACTGCTGAGCCTGGTTGAATATGGTTGCCAGCCATTCGACCTGCTGGTCATCAATGCTGCATTGCCGGGCGGGAAGCTGGATTTGCTGGACTTCTGCCTCGATAACCGGCAGTTGGATCGCGTGTTGATCTACGACGGTCAGCAGGCGCAACTGCCGCCCATCCCGCCTTGCGAGCAACAGAAAGTTCAGGTGAGTCACGCTTCGCTGCCTGATTTGCTGTCGATTCAGCGGCTGATGGCGATCATTGATCGACAACGACCGTTTGTCGGCACTGTCATTTCTGTCAGGTAGTTCACCAAGGCTTTCCATGCAACAGTCTACGCGCAGCTACTGCGTCTAATTCGGGCCTTGCCCATGGGCAGTCAGTGCTCAATCGTCGTGTTTTTTACACAGGGAGTTGCCATGAAGTGTGCGCTGATCGTGGACGATCACCCGGTGATTCGCGGCGCAGTCAAAATTTTACTCAAGCTGGAGGGGTACAAGCGCATCCACGAAGCGGCGAGCGGTAATGAAGTGTTGCCGATGATCCGCGAATACAAACCTGAACTGGTGATACTGGACCTGAACATACCATCGCTCGACGGGCTGGATGTGCTCGCACGGATCAAGGCTGGCGAGGTGCCGTGCCGGGTCGTGGTCTTCACCTCTCAGGAACCGATGTTTTATCAGGATCGATGCATGCGGGCCGGTGCCTCGGCCTACGTTGCCAAGACCAACGACCTGCAACATTTGCACAAGGCAATACATGCCGCGTTGGGTGGATACACCTATTTCACACGGCTTCCCACGAGTTCTGTATCGATGAGTACGCTGCAACGCAGCGAAAAACAGATGATCGATAAACTCTCGGATCGCGAACTGTCAATCTTCCAGCATCTGGCCCGAGGCATCAGCAACAAAGCCATTGCCGAAATCATGCACCTGAGCCACAAGACCGTCAGCACCTACAAAACCCGTTTGACGGAAAAACTCAACGTGGAGTCGTCGGTGCATCTGCGCGATCTTGCCCGGCGCAATCATTTGATCTGAATGAAATCCTTCCGACGCCTGCGCCAACTGAGAAACCTTTTTCTGCTGGGCCTTTGCCTGTGGGCAACAAATGTTTGCGCGCAGGTGCAAACACTGGAGTTGCTGGGGCGTTCCAGCGTGGAGGGTTACAGCGCCAGACTGTCGCAAGCCGACACGCGCTGGCTGCAGCAAAAGGGCCGTTTGGTGCTGGCTGTCTCGGCCCCGGACTATCCGCCTTTCGACATCACGACCACGGGTCTTGCGTGGGAGGGGATTACCGCAGACTACGCCGGCCTGCTCAAACAGTTGTTGCAGGTGGAGATTGAGATTCAACGTTACGACTCGCGGGCAGACGCGGTGCAAGCGCTCAAGCATGGAGCTGCAGACCTGCTGGGTACGGCCAACAGTTTTGAAGCGCAAGACCCGCAGTTACAAATGTCCAGCGCCTATGCCGTCGATCAACCGGTACTGGTGACCCGCACCGATACGCCTCAGGTATCGGACCCGACGCTGGGCGGCGAGCGTCTGGCCATGCTCTATCACTATTTGCCCGAGCAAAACGTGCAGCAGTTTTACCCCGAAGCGGATGTTCAGCTTTTTCCCTCGGCGCTGGCGGCGGTGGGGGCCGTGGCTTTCCGTCAGGCGGATGTCTATCTGGGTGATGCGATCAGCGCCCATTACCTGATCAGCAAAAACTACCTCAACAACGTTCAGCTGGCTGATTTCTCGCGCATGGAGTCCGGCCGCTTTGCCTTCGCGCTGACTCGCGACAACCCGCGGTTGCTGCGCATCGTCAACCAGGCGTTATCGGCGATTGCCCCCAATGAGCAGATGAACATTCTGCGGCGCTGGGGGGCCAACGGGGTATCGATGCCGGGCACTCAGTCCTTGCAACTGAGCGTGGCCGAGCAGCGCTGGCTCGAGCAACACCCTCGCGTGCGGGTGGCGATCAACGAGAACATCCCGCCGATTACCTTCATCGACAGTGAGGGCCGGTTTCGCGGTATCGGTGTTGATGTGCTGGCAAAAATCAGCCTGCGTACCGGTTTACAGTTCGACATCCAGGCCATGCGGTCAGTGACCGAGATGTTGCAGGGCATCCAGAGCGGCCAGGTCGACGTGCTGGCCGGGATCGGCCTCAGTTCCCGACGTGAAGAAGCGTTGCTGTTTACCCGGCCATTCCTGACCAGTCCTTCTGTGCTGGTGACCCGGCTAGCACCTGACAGCCCCCGGACGCTGGATGAAATGGCCGGAAAAACCCTGGCGCTGACCCAAGGCAATATTGCCGGTGAGTTCATTCGGCAACACTTCCCGCTGATCCGCTGTGCGGATGCGCCACTGTCGGCAGACGCCATGGCAATGGTCGCGCAAGGCAAAGCCGAGGGTGCCATCAATTCATTGATCAGCGCCCGTTACCTGATTTCCCGGCAATACCGTGATCGCCTGCAAGTGACCAGTACGGTGGGCACCGATCCCGCCCGCAGCACCTTGGCCACCAGTCGCGAGGCGACCGAGCTGCATTCGATCCTGGACAAGGCGTTGCTGAGTATCACCCCTGAAGAAATCGACGAGCTGACACTGCCCTGGCGCAATGACTTGATGGTGGAACAGAGCTATTGGCTGCGACATCGGCAGAGTATTTTCCAGGCCTTCGCTGCTGCTGGCGTCTTGCTCATGATCGCGTTCGCCGGGATCGTCTGGCAGCGCCGACAAATCCGACAGCGCCAACAGTTGCTGGGGCAATTGCAGCAGGCCAAGGACGCCGCCGACGATGCCAATCGGGCCAAGACCACATTCCTGGCGACCATGAGCCATGAAATTCGCACACCCATGAATGCCTTGCTCGGCATGCTCGAACTGGCGCTGAAACGCGCGGACGAAGGCATCACCGACCGCGCCGCCATCGAAGTGGCGTCGAATGCCGGGCAACAATTACTGGGGTTGATTGGCGATATTCTGGACATCGCCCGTATCGAGTCCGGGCATTTGTCGCTGACGCCGGAACGCTGCAATTTGCAGGCGTTGGTGGCGTCGGTGTGCCGGGTATTCGAAGGGCTGGCACGGCAGAAGAACCTGCAATGGCGGGTTGAGCTTGATGATCACAGCAACTGCGACGTAATGATTGATCCCACGCGCTTCAAGCAAGTGCTGTCCAATGTGTTGAGCAATGCGATCAAGTTCACCCGTGAAGGCGAGGTCAACTTGACGCTACGGGTAGCGCCAGCGTCGGCGGAACGCCTGGCGATCAGCGTGCGCATTGCGGACAGCGGCATCGGTATCAGCGCCTTCGACCAGCAGCGCTTGTTCAGCCCGTTCGTGCAGGCCGGGAATAGCGAGCAGTCAAGCCGACAAGGTTCCGGGCTGGGGCTGGTGATCAGCCGCACCTTGTGCGAAATGATGGGCGGTCAGTTGCAGCTCGACAGTGCGTTGGGGCATGGCACGCAGGTCGACATCAGCCTTGAACTGATCGCGCTGCAACCGCTGTCTGCCAATGAAGTACCGGACCACGAATTACCGCAGCCGATCCGAGCCCTGACGATTCTGGTGGTCGACGATTACCCGGCCAATCGCTTGTTGCTCTCGCGGCAGCTGAGTTATCTCAGGCATCAGGTATTGACGGCGGAGGATGGGCGGCAAGGCTTCGAACTGTGGCGTGACCACGAATTCGATCTGGTTATCACCGACTGCAACATGCCGCTGGTCAGCGGTTACGAGTTGGCGGGGGCGATCCGCGATGAAGAGCGATTCAAAGGTATGCCGCCGACAGTGATTCTGGGGTTCACCGCCAATGCGCAGCCTGAGGAAAAAATTCGCTGTATCGAGGCGGGCATGGACGATTGCCTGTTCAAACCGATTCGCCTGGTGGATCTCAGCGCCTGGCTGGCGACTCAGTTTTTGGGCGAGCCGGCCGTAGCGATCGAAGAACCGTCACCTGCGGAAATTGATTTGAGTGGGCTGGAGCGCTACGTAGGTTCGGACCGCGAGCTGATTACCCAGCTATTGCACGATCTGTCCGTGAGCAATCGCGAGGATCGCCAACGCCTGATGCAGGAACATGCCAGCGGCAATCGTCATGGCGTGCAGGAACTGGCGCACCGCATCAAGGGCGGCGCGCTGATGGTCCGGGCGCTAAATCTGGTCGAGTGTTGCGAGCAGCTGGAGCGTGCATGCGGCGAGGGGGATGCCGCACTGATCGACGCGGCCGTCGATCAGTTGCAACACGCCATGGGGCGCCTGGACCATCATTTGAGCCGGGTTGGCGCTTAGTCCCAGTTTGGCGCAATGCCTTTGGGGCTGGTCAAGCGCTGGCCGCGATCCAGCCCGGCGATCAAGGCCATGTCAGACTCGCTCAACTTCAGGGCACCGGCTTCGAGGTTGCTGGCGAGGTTGGCGCGCTTGGTGGAAGAAGGAATCACGGCGTAACCCAGCTGCATGGCCCAGGCGAGGGTGACTTGTGCCGGCGTCGCTTGCAGGCGGTCGGCGATCTGTTGGATGACCGGGTCCTTGAGTACTTCGCCGTAGGCCAACGTCATGTACGAGGTGATCTGGATGCCCTGGCTCTGGGCGAATTCGACAACTTTGCGGTTTTGCAGGTACGGGTGCAGTTCAATCTGGTTGGTGGCGATGTTCTCGGCACCGACGGCGGCGATGGCTTGTTTCATCAAATCGATGGTGAAGTTGGACACGCCGATCTGCCGAGTCAGGCCCAGGCGCCTGGCTTCGAGCAGGGCGCCCATGAACGCCTCGACGGGCACCTGGTCTTCCGGCGATGGCCAGTGAATCAACGTCAGGTCGAGGTAGTCGGTCTGCAGTTTTTGCAGGCTTTCCCTGAGGCTGTCGATCAACCGATCCTTGGCGAAGTTGGCAACCCAGATCTTGCTGGTGATAAACAGCTCTTCTCGGGCGATGCCGCTGGCGGCAATCGCCTCGCCGACCTCGGCTTCGTTTTCGTAGATTTGCGCGGTATCGATGACGCGGTAGCCCAGTTCCAGGCCAGTGCTCACCGAGTCGATGACCACCTGGCCTTGCAAGCGAAAAGTACCCAGACCGAATGCAGGGATAGACATGTATGACTCCAGAGGTTGCAGTGGGAATGGACGCGAGTATCCGCGTCTGTATCCGTGGGAAAAACCTCTGGAGCAGCAAAGCAATGTTTACCGGAAATCAAAGATAAAAAGGATCGCAGCCTCGTTGCACTCGACAGCTCCTACAGGGGAATGCGTACCCTGTAGGAGCTGTCGAGTGCAACGAGGCTGCGATCTTTTGACTTCTTCTTTCATCATCGTTCTACAAATAGAACGATTAAGCTGATTTTTGCGGTCTAGTACCCAATTGGTATCAGTTTTAAGCTCTATTCATGGCTTCAATCACCTCACCAGGAGACACCATGAAAAACCTCATCGGTATCTACACCAGTCCACGCGCCCATTGGGTCGGCGACGGTTTTCCGGTTCGCACCCTGTTTTCCTACGACAACCTGGGCAAACACATCAGCCCGTTCCTGTTGCTGGATCACGCCGGTCCGGCTGAATTTACCCCGACCACCGAGCGACGTGGCGTGGGTCAGCATCCGCACCGTGGTTTCGAAACCGTGTCTATCGTTTACAAGGGCGAAGTGGAACATCGCGACTCCACCGGCAGTGGTGGCAAGATCGGCCCCGGTGACGTGCAATGGATGACCGCCGCTTCGGGCATTCTCCATGAAGAGTTTCATTCCACAGATTTCGCCAGAAGCGGCGGCACCCTGGAAATGGTGCAGTTGTGGGTCAACTTGCCAGCCAAAGACAAAATGGCCGACGCCGGTTACCAGACCATTCTCGACGGTGATATCCCGAGTCTTGCCCTGAAGAACGACACCGGCAGCCTGCGCCTGATTGCCGGTAAGTTCGATGGTCACAGCGGTCCGGCGCGCACCTTCACCCCGATCGATGTCTGGGATATTCGCCTCAATGCCGGCAAGTTGCTCAACCTCGACCTGCACGAAGGACGCAATACCGCATTGGTAGTGCTGCGCGGTACGGTTCAGATCAATGGCCTGGAAATGGCGCGCGAAGGACAGTTGGCCTTGTTCGAACGCAATGGTGATCAACTGAGCCTGCAAGCCAGCGGCGACGCAGTGGTGCTGTTGCTCAGCGGCGAGCCGATTGACGAGCCGATTGTCGGTCACGGCCCGTTCGTGATGAACACCGAGCAAGAGATTCACCAGGCATTCGCCGACTTCCAGTCCGGACGCTTCGGTCAAATGTAGGGTTAAACAAATAACGCTGACCCACATCGCCCTCTGTAGGAGCTGCCGCAGGCTGCGATCTTTTGATCCTGATCTTCGGCAGCTTTCAACTCCCTAAAATCAAGATCAAAAGATCGCAGCCTGCGGCAGCTCCTACACTGTACGATATTTGCGTATTGGCCTGCGCTGGAGCTGCTTGATGCTGTCATTGCTTACCGAACACCCGCTGATTTGCGCGATGTTGCTGATCCTGATCGATCTGGTGTTGTGGCGCTTGATCGGTACCGATGGCCACAATTGGAAACTGGTCTTGCGGGTGGTGATCTTTTCGCTGTTCAGCCTTTTGCTGTTCAACGAAGGCATGAACCCGCTGGAGCCGGCACCCTGGGCTGACAACGTGCCGCTGCATCTGGCGGCTACCGGGCTGCAGATCGGTTGGTGGCTGTTCGGCGCGCGAACGCTGACGGTGCTGATCGGCGCGGTGATGATGCAGCGGGTCGGGCATACCGGGCGATTGTTGCAGGACTTGCTCGGCGCGGTGATTTTCCTGGTCGCGGTCATCGCGGCCCTGGCCTACGTACTCGATCTGCCGGTCAAAGGGGTTCTGGCGACATCCGGTGCCTTGGCGATCATCGTCGGCCTGGCCTTGCAAAGTACGCTCAGCGATGTGTTCTCCGGGATCGTCCTGAACACCACCAAGCCCTATCAACTGGATGACTGGATCGCCATCGACGGCACCGAAGGCCGGGTCATCGACATCGATTGGCGTGCCACGCGGCTGCAAACCTCCCAAGGCAGCATGATCGTGATTCCCAACTCGTTGGCGGCCAAGGCCAAGATCACCAACTTCAGCCGGCCCAGCGATATGTTCGGCGTCTCGATCAGTTTGCAGGTCAGCCCCCATGTCCGGCCGAATACAGTGATCGATGCCCTTGAACGGGCGATGCAAGGATGCCGCATCCTGTTGAACAAGCCGTCACCCAAAGTGGCGCTGAAAAACTCCAGCCCTGCTGGCGCAGAATATGAAATCAGCGGGTTTGTCGCCTCGATGAGCGAAAAGCGCGAGGTGCGCAATCAGCTGTTCGATCTGGCTTACCGGCATTTGCAGGCGTCCGGGGTCAATTTGTTGTCGAGCGTGGAGCCCAACCCGCCGGGCAACCTGTCGCGGCCACGGGCGTTGCTCGACAGTTCGCCGATTTTTTCCACCTTGCGGCAGGAAGAGAAAGAAACCTTCAGCCAGAACATGGCCCTGAAAACCTTTCGCACAGGCGAGGTAATCCTGGCAGCGGGGGAGGTCAGTGATCACTTGTTTATCATTGAGTCCGGCGTCGTGACGGTGACGCTGAGCCGCCACGGTACGCCATTCGAGTCCGGGCGGATGGGGCCGGGCGAAGTGATCGGGGAGGCCGGCATTCTGGAGGACAGTTCAGTACCCGCCACGTTTGCAGCGAAAACGCCCTGTGCGCTTTACCGGATCGAAAAGGCCTATCTCAAGCCCTGCCTGGCTGCCCGCCACGACATCAACGATGCAATGAAGACCTTACTGGATTTCCGTTTGCACAAGGCACAAACGCTGACTCAGGACGTGCCGGTGATTGTGCCGAAGAAAGGCTTTTTGCAGTGGTTGCGTAATCGGGTATGAATGGCCGCTACGCGAATCGCGAGCAGGCTCGCTCCTACAGGGTCATGCGATCAAATGTGGGAGCGAGCCCCGCTCGCGATAGCGGTATCAATAGCGCGACAAATATCGGAATGCGCCTCAGACCCTCGGTTCAACCGATAACCAATAACGCGTCAGACGACTGATGTTCAGCGGCAGGGTATCGCTGAGCAGACGCAGGCTGGCGTCGGTGTCGCGCAGGGAGAATGCCCCCGACACCCGTAACGCCGCGACATCCGGATGACAGCGCAGCACACCTGGCCGGTAGCGACTCAACTCGCCGAGCAATGCGTCCAGACGCATATTGTTGGCCAGCAACATGCCCTTGTCCCAGGAAACGGCGGCGACGTCGAAGCTTTCCGCAACATCGAACCGGCTCAATTTGAAGCTTTGGCGCTCGCCGGCATTAAGGGTCGTGCTCTGCTGCAGCACCTGCGGCGTGACCACCACTTGCCCTTCAAGTACCGACACCTGGCTGCGAGAACCTTCGGTTCGCACACAAAACCGGGTACCCAGTGCACGGGCGATACCTTGGGGCGTTTCGACGATAAACGGGCGGGCGCCGGGATCGGTGGCGGTGCTGATCAGTACCTCGCCGTTGAGCAACATCACACGACGTTCGCGCAGGTTGAAGGCGATATCTACCGCACTGTCGGTGTTGAGCAGCAACTGGCTGCCATCGGGCAATTTCAGGTTTTTCTGTTCACCCACGGCGGTGCGTTGATCGGCGGTCCATTGCTGCCAAGGCAGATGCTGCGAGGCGATGCCCAAGGGACCGGCCATCAGGAACAAACCCAGGCGGGTGATTGTTTGCCGGCGGCTCAAGCCGTCTTTGCGCGAAGCCCGTTGCAGGGTTTTTATCGCGAGATTGGCCGGCACACTGCGAAAATCCCCGAGCAGGGCTTCGGCCCGTTGCCAGGCCTGGGCATGCTCGGCACTGCGGCGGCGCCATTGCTCAATGGCCTGGCGGTCAGACGGGGTAGCCGCACCGGAATGTAACTGGACCAGCCAGTCGGCGGCCTCGCCAAGAATTTGCGGGTTGATCATCGACGAATTCATCAGGCAACACTCAGGCAGGCAATGAATGCCGCGCGCATGTGTCGCTTGACGGTGATCAGCGAGACATTCAGGCGGGTGGCGATCTGGGCGTAGGTCAGGCCCTCAATCTGCGACAGCAAAAACGTGTCACGGGTAACGGCGGGCAGTTCGCGCAGCAACGCTTCGATGCGCCCCAGGGTTTCGAGGATCAGCAGGCGGGTTTCCGGCGACGGTACGTCCGCCACAGGCAGATCGGCGATGATCTCCAGGTAGGCGCGCTCAAGGTCCTGACGCCGCCAGCGGTCAATCACCAGACCTTTGGCAATGTGCGTCAGCAGCGCTCGCGGTTCACTGCCCAAAGGCTTGACCACCTGGCGTGTCAGCAGGCGCAGGAACGTATCGTGGGCCAGGTCCGCCGCATCACAGCGGTTACCCAGTTTGCGGTGCAGCCAACCCTGGAGCCAACCGTGGTGTTCGCTGTAGAGGTTATGGATTTGCTGATTCAAAGGCTGGTCGGCGGACGACATGGCAGGCAGGTACTCAATTCGGGCATCCGTGGCCTGAGTGCAATTAAGAATTGATCGCATTCTAGTGGCCATGACCGATTGATGGCAATTCTCATTTAGTACTTTATTCAAGGACAGTGGTCAGTGGCCTCCTCAACTTCTGAAATATTGGCTATTTGTGCAATGGGTCCGGGAGGCTAACGTATCTACACACCCACTTGCCCTGGAGCACGCCATGAAAGCCCGCATCGATTTCTACACCGCCTCGCCTGACGCCCTCAAGGCGATGATTGCCCTGGAAACCGCCGTTTCGAAACTGCCGCTGGAAAAGACCCTGATCGAACTGGTCAAGCTGCGCACTTCGCAAATCAACGGCTGCGCGTTCTGCCTCGACATGCACAGCGCCGATGCCCGCAAGGGCGGTGAAGACGAGCGTCGTCTGGCCACCCTGTCGGCCTGGCGCGAAACCCCTTTCTTCACTGACCGTGAACGCGCTGCCCTGGCCTGGACCGAGTCCGTGACCCTGGTGAGCCAGACTCATGCGGCAGACGAAGACTACGAACTGGCCGTCGCTCAGTTCAGCGCCAAGGAAATGGTCGACCTGACCGTCGCCATTACCACCATCAACGCCTGGAACCGCCTGGCGATTGGTTTCCGCAAAATGCCTCAGGCCTGATCGTTCAGGCACAGTGTCGAGGCTCAATGCGCATCGGCACTTGGCGCGGCGGGTGGTTGCACCTTGCGCATCAAGGGCACCATCGCCGTGGCGATAATGAAGCAGACCATGATCATCAGAAACGCGTCGCCGTAGGTTTGTGTCTGCGCTTCGCGATAGGTCAACAGCCAGAGTTGATGCAGGCTGGCGGTCACACCAACATCGCCGCTCTGGCCCAGGGCGGCGAAGTTGTTTCCGACCTGGGACAACCACTGGTTGAGCGCCTCGTTGGTGCTGTTGAGGTTCTCCGCCAACCGTGTGAAATGCAGGTTGGTGCGGTCATTGAGAATGGTTGCGCACGCGGCTATGCCGATGGCTCCCCCCAAATTTCTCATCAAATTGAACAACCCTGAAGCATGTTTGAGCCGTGCGGGCGCCAGTCCGCCGAGAGTCAGGGTCACCGCTGGCGGCACCGCCAATTGCTGGGCAATCCCGCGCAGGGCTTGCGGCAACATCAATTCCCTGGCCCCCCAGTCATGGGTGATGGGACTGAAATCCCACATCGATAAAGCGAACAAGCCAAGGCCGGTCATCATGATCCAGCGCAGATCGACACGGTTGGCCAGAAAGGCGTACAGCGGAATCGCCATGATCTGGAACACCCCGGTGGAGAAAACCGCCAGACCAATGTCCAGCGCACCGTAGCCACGCACCCGGCCGAGAAACAGCGGCGTCAGGTAAATGGTGGCGAACAGGCCGATGCCGGTGACGAAGGAAAAGAAACAGCCGAGCGCGAAGTTGCGGTCTTTCAAGGCGCGCAGATCGACGATCGGGTTGGCCACATGCAAGGTCCGGCCAATGAATGCCAGACCAGCCAGGCCACTGATCCACGCTGTGGTCAGAATTGTGCGGTCGCTGAACCAGTTCCAGCGCGGGCCTTCTTCCAGGGTGTATTCCAGGCAGCCGAGAAACAGCGCCAGAAACACCATGCTTATATAGTCGGCGCCTTTGAGCAGCGAGAGTTCCGGCTGGTCAATCTTCACCAGCATCGGCACCGCGACCGCGACGAAAATCCCCGGCAAGAGGTTGATGTAGAACAGCCAGTGCCAGGAGGAAATATCAGTGATAAAGCCTCCGATCACCGGGCCCAGGGTCGGCGCCAAGGACGCCACTGCGCCGATGGTCGCGGCGGCGATTACCCTTTGCTTGCCGGTGAAGAAAAAGAACGCGGTGGTGAACACCAGCGGAATCATCGAACCGCCAAGAAACCCTTGCAGAGCACGAAAGGCGATCATGCTCTGGATGTTCCACGCCGCGCCGCAGAGCAGGCTGGCGAGGGTGAAGCCCACGGCGGAGGCGCAGAACAACCAGCGCGTTGAAAACACCCGCGACAACCAACCGGACAGCGGGATCACGATGATTTCGGCGATCAGGTAGCTGGTTTGCACCCATGCGGTTTCGTCGGTGCCGGCCGACAGCCCGCCGCCAATGTCACGCAACGACGCCGAGACGATCTGAATATCCAGCAGCGCAATGAACATGCCGATGCACATGCTGGCGAAGGCGAAAACCTTGGTCGCCGTCGCCATGTTGGTGGGGTTGAACGGTTGCGCGGGGGCGGCGATTGAACGGCTCATGGTGCGCTGGCCACGGCTGGCGTTTCAGGCTCCTTGCCGGTGTCCACTTCAGCGGTGACCGAAAGGCCTGGGCGCAGATGGCCGAGCACGCCGTCGGCCGGATCGAGGTGGATGCGCACCGGCACCCGTTGCACGATCTTGGTGAAGTTGCCCGTGGCGTTTTCTGGCGGCAGCACGCTGAACTGCGCGCCGCTGGCGGGGGCGAGGCTGTCCAGGTGACCGTGGAACTCCTGCCCGGACAGCACGTCGGCGTGAATGATTACCCGTTGTCCGGGCAACATGCGCGCCAGTTGGTCTTCCTTGAAGTTGGCGTCGACCCACAAACCGCTGCTCGGCACCACCGACAGCAGTTGCGAACCGGCCTGAGCATAAGCGCCGAGCCGTGCCCGACGATTGCCGATCACGCCATCCACCGGCGCCCGCAGTTCGGTGTAGCCAACGTTTAATTGCGCCAGATCACGTTCGGCCTTGGCCTGGATCAACGCGGCGCGAGCTTGCTGTTTTTGGGTTTCGATCACGTTCAACTGACGTTGGGAAGCCAGCAGCTCAGCCTGGGCGCGATTGCTTTGGGCCTGGGCGGTCTTGAAGGTGGCGTTGGCGCGTTGGGCGCTTTCCACCGAGACGGCGTTGGTGGTGACCAGTTTTTTGTAGCGTGCATCGTCGTCCCGGGAGCGGGCGGTTTCGGCGCCGGTGGCATCAATGCCGGCGCGGGCCTGGCCGATAACGGCTTGTTGCAGTTGCTCGGTGGCGTCGAGGTTGGCGAGCAAGGCTTCCTGCGCTGCTACCGCGCCTTCGGCCTTGGCCAGGTTGGCGCGGTAATCGCGGGAGTCGAGACGGATCAGCACGTCACCGGCCTTGACCTTCTGGTTGTCGGTCACCAGCACTTCATCGATGTAACCCGCCACTTTAGGGCCGATCACTGTCACGTCGCCACCGATATAGGCATCGTCGGTTTCTTCGATGAAACGACCGGTTGTCCACCAATGCGCGGCGTACACACCGGCCAGCACCAGCACAGCGATGCCCACCGTCGGCAGCAGCACGCGTTTGATCAGGGGGCGCTTGGGAGTGTTCACCGGCACAGCAAGGTCGGGTTCAACGGTGGGCATGCTGGTCATGGAGAGATTACCTGTCGAAAGCGGCGTTTAATTACGTACGTAATATGACGCATGTCATATTTTGTAGCAATTGGTTTTTGATGCCGGTCGTCAGGTGCTGTGTTGGGTCGGGGGACTGTGCAAAAAACCATGTAGGAGCCGCCGCAGCCTGCGATCTTTTGATCTTGATCTCAACGACAGGATCAAAAGATCGCAGCCTCGTTGCACTCGGCAGCTCCTACAGGGATAGCAGGCATCGCAAATGTTCGGGTGTCCCTTGCCAATGTAGGAGCTGCCGAAGGCTGCGATCTTTTGATCTTGATCTCAACGACAGGATCAAAAGATCGCAGCCTCGTTGCACTCGGCAGCTCCTACAGGGATAGCAGGCATCGCAAATGTTCGGGTGTGTCTTTCCAACGTAGGAGCTGCCGCAGGCTGCGATCTTTTGATCTTGATCTCAACGACAGGATCAAAAGACCGCAGCCTCGTTGCACTCGGCAGCTCCTACAGGGATTGCAGGCATCGCAAATGTTCGGGTGTACCTTGCCAATGTAGGAGCCGCCGCAGGCTGCGATCTTTTGATCTTGATCTCAACGACAGGATCAAAACATCGCAGCCTCGTTGCACTCGGCAGCTCCTACAGGGATCGCAGGCATCGCAAATGTTCGGGTGTGTCTTGCCAATGTAGGAGCTGCCGCAGGCTGCGATCTTTTGATCTTGATCTCAACGACAGGATCAAAAGATCGCAGCCTCGTTGCACTCGGCAGCTCCTACAGGTATCGCAGGCATCGCAAATGTTCGGGTGTGCCTTGCCAATGTAGGAGCTGCCGAAGGCTGCGATCTTTTGATCTTGATCTCAACGACAGGATCAAAAGATCGCAGCCTCGTTGCACTCGGCAGCTCCTACAGGGATTGCAGGCATCGCAAATGTTCGGGTGTGTCTTGCCAATGTAGGAGCTGCCGCAGGCTGCGATCTTTTGATCTTGATCTCAACGACAGGATCAAAAGATCGCAGCCTCGTTGCACTCGGCAGCTCCTACAGGGATAGCAGGCATCGCAAATGTTCGGGTGTGTCTTTCCAACGTAGGAGCTGCCGCAGGCTGCGATCTTTTGATCTTGATCTCAACGACAGGATCAAAAGACCGCAGCCTCGTTGCACTCGGCAGCTCCTACACAGCTCCTGCACGGAGGTGGGGGATTAGGTGCGTTCGAAAATCGCCGCAATCCCTTGGCCACCACCAATGCACATGGTCACCAGTGCGTAACGACCATTGGTGCGATGCAGTTCGTGGATGGCTTTGGTGGCGATGATTGCGCCGGTTGCACCGACTGGGTGACCGAGAGCAATGCCCGAGCCGTTCGGGTTGACTTTGGCCGGGTCCAGATCGAGTTCCTGGCTGACGGCGCAGGCCTGTGCCGCGAAGGCGATGTTGGCTTCGACTACGTCCATGTCGGCGACGGTCAGGCCCGCACGCTTGAGCGCCAGGCGCGTAGCGGGGATCGGGCCCAGGCCCATCAGTTCAGGTTCGACACCCGCATGCGCGTAGCTAACCAGGCGGGCGAGGGGGCGCAGGTTGTTGACCTGAACCGCAGCTCCGGTGGCCATGACCAGCGCGGCGGCACCGTCGTTCAGGCCGGAGGCGTTGCCGGCGGTGACCGAGCCGTCCTTCTTGAACGCCGGCTTCATCCCGGCCAATTGTTCCAGGGACGTGGCGCGCGGGTGTTCATCGACGCTGAACAGTTTGGTGCCCTTGCGATCCTGGATTTCCACGGTAGCGATTTGCTCGCTGAAGTAGCCGTTGGCAATCGCATGAGCGGCGCGCTTCTGGTCTTCGAAGGCCAGCGCATCCTGCATTTCGCGGGTGATGCCGTTGCGCGCAGCGACGTTTTCGGCAGTGATGCCCATGTGAATGTTCTGGAACGGGTCATGCAGGATGCCGAGCATGTAGTCGATGGCCTGAACGTTACCCATGCGCGCGCCCCAACGGGCGGACGGCAGCAGGTACGGGCCACGGCTCATGGATTCGGCACCGGCACCGATGGCGATGTCCGCGTCGCCGAGCAACAGGGTTTGCGCCGCGCTGATGATGGCTTGCAGGCCGGAGCCGCACAGGCGGTTGACGTTGTAGGCCGGGGTTTCTTTCGGGATGCCGGCGTTCATCGCCGCGACACGCGAGATGTAGGCGTCGCGGGTTTCAGTCGGGATCACGTTGCCCATGACCAGATGCCCTACCAGCGCCGGGTCAACGCCGGCCCGTTGCAGGGCGGCTTTCACGGCCGTGGTCGCCAGGTCGGCCGGCGGCACGTCCTTGAGGGAACCGCCAAAGGTGCCGATGGCGGTACGGGCGGCGCTGACAACGTAGATTTCTGGGGTGTTCATGGCTGGTTTCCTTTCGGTGAATTCTTATCAGTACTGCGATTGAGCAGGGCGTTCAAGGCCGTTTTCGCTTCATCGCTGTTCAGGCGCTGGATGAACAACAGGTTCTCCTCGCGCAGGGTGGCTTGCAGTTCGGCCATGCCGGGCTGCTTCATCAATTGTCGGGATAGGCGCAAGGATTCCTGGGGCATGGCCAGTAGACGATGGGCGAGGCGGGTCGCCGCCGCCAGGCATTGCGACCCGTCGTCGAACGCTTCATTGGCCAAGCCCCACGCCACCGCTTGGCTGCCGTCCAGGCTATCGCCCAACAGCAGCAAGCGCGCGGCGCGGGCCTGACCGACCAGACGCGGCAACAGCAGGCTGGCGCCGAATTCCGGACACAAGCCGAGGTTAACGAAAGGCACGCGCAGCTTGGCATTACGGGTCACCAACACTTGATCGCAATGCAGCAGCACGGTGGTGCCGATGCCCACTGCGGCGCCGCACACTGCGGCAATCAGCGGTTTCTGCAGGTGGGTCACGGCGCGCATCAGGCGAAATGCCGGGCTGTCCAGGTGGGTGGGCGGCTGCTCCAGAAAATCCACCAGGTCGTTGCCGGCGGTGAAGCAGTTCGGGCCACCGGTGAGGATGATCACTCGGACTGCATCGTCCTCGTCAGCCGCAAACAGCAGGTCGGCCAGGCGTGTGTACATGCCGTTGGTCAACGCGTTGAGCTTGTCGGGGCGGTCGATGGTCAGCGTCAGCACGCCATCGTTATGTTCTTGTTTGATCAGGTCAGTCATTGATGGCTCTGGCAGAGTCGATTCAGTGGGCACTTTAAGCGTCAGGCAAGCCCCGCAGCTATGACAAAACGGGTCAACCGGCCTGATGCTTTTTGCCATATGGCAGTGCAAACCGGGGCACACACCCATTCGGGGTATGGTGCCGCCCGGTAAATCCGCCAATAGTTGCTGCATCCGCTCATCCAGAGCCGAACTCGCTTGATAAGGTGAATGTGCAATGCGCAAGACACTGAGGGTGATTTCCAGTCTGTTCGTTTTTCCGTTGATGATGAATGCCCACGCCGCCGAAGTGGACGACAGTAAAACGCTGCGGCTCTACAACTGGGCGGATTACATAGGCGAGAAAACCCTGGCGAATTTTGAAAAAGCCAGCGGTATCAAAGTCATCTACGACACCTTTGATTCCTATGAAACGGTGCAGGCCAAGTTGCTGACCGGCCACTCCGGTTACGACCTGATCGTGCTCAATGCGTCCCTTGCGCCGCCGCTGATCCAGGCCAAGGTGTTCCAGCCGCTGGATAAAAAATTGCTGCCGGGCTGGAGCAATCTTGACGGGAAAGTCTTGCATGACCTGCAAGGGTATGACCCTGGCACGGCGTACTCCGCGCCCTATACCTGGGGCAGCAATGGCGTGACCTACAACGTCGACAAGATCAAGGAACGCATGCCGGACGCGCCGATCGGTTCGTTGGCGATGATCTTTGATCCGAAGATCGTTTCGCGCTTTGCTGACTGCGGCGTGACGTTGCTCGATGCCCCCACCGAAGTCATTCCCATGGCCCTTAAGTACCTGGGGCGTGATCCCCTGAGTGCTGCGCCGGAAGATCTGAAAGCCGCGCAGGATTTGCTGTTGTCGGTCAGGCCTTACATCCGCAAGTTCGACTCGGTCAATTACCTGACCAGCCTGCCTAATGGTGACGTGTGCATGGCCATGACCTGGTCCGGCGACTACGCGACGGCCATGGCCCGAGCCGAAGAAGCCAAGAAGGACATCAATCTTGCCTACTTCATTCCCAAGGAAGGTTCGCTGATCTGGTTTGACAACATGTACATCCCGGCCGATGCGCCGCATGTCGCCAATGCCCACAAATTTCTTGAGTACCTGATGCAGCCACAGGTGATGGCCGATGTGAGCGATTTCATCAATTACGCCAACAGCAACGCGGCGGCCACCCCATTGCTCAATGCCAGTGTGCGCAACAACCCGGCGATTTATCCCGATGACGTCATTCGTCAGCGGCTGTTCCCGCAGAAAACCCAGGATGCGAAAGCCATGCGCGCCATGACACGCGTCTGGAGCACGGTGAAAAGCGGGATCTGATCGTTCAATTATTCTCTTTGAGGTTTTTGTATGGCGACTCCAACCAAGAAAGTGTTCTCGACAGCGGAACAGGCGGCACTGGTCAAGGCTGACAAAGCCCATCACATGCACGGTTACCACGTATTCGACGAACACGCCGAGCAAGGCTCCCTGAATATCGTCGCCGGTGACGGTGCCTATATTTACGACACCCAGGGCAACCGCTTTCTCGATGCAGTGGGCGGCATGTGGTGCACCAATATTGGTTTGGGCCGTGAGGAAATGGCCGAGGCGATTGCCGATCAGGTCCGCCAGTTGGCTTACTCCAATCCGTTTTCCGACATGTCGAACAACGTGGCCATTCAGTTGTGCGAAAAACTCGCCAGCCTGGCGCCCGGTGATCTCGATCATGTATTCCTGACCACAGGCGGCTCCACCGCCGTGGACACCGCCTACCGGTTGATCCAGTACTACCAGAACTGCCGAGGCAAACCGGAAAAGAAACACATCATCGCTCGTTTCAATGCGTATCACGGCTCAACCACGCTGACCATGTCCATCGGCAACAAGGCCGCCGACCGCGTGCCGGAATTCGACTACGCCAACCCTCTGATTCACCACGTCTCCAACCCCAATCCGTATCGCGCACCGGACGGCATGGACGAGGCGCAGTTCCTGGAGTTTCTGGTCAAGGAATTCGAAGACAAAATCCTGTCGATTGGCGTGGATAAGGTCGCCGGTTTTTTCGCCGAGCCGATCATGGGCTCGGGCGGGGTGATCATTCCGCCAAAGGGTTACCTCAAGCGCATGTGGGAAGTCTGCCAACGCTACGACATCCTGTTCGTCGCCGACGAGGTGGTCACTTCGTTCGGTCGCCTGGGCAAGTTCTTTGCATCGCTGGATGTCTTCGATGTGCAGCCCGACATCATCACCACTGCCAAGGGCCTGACCTCTGCGTACCTGCCGCTGGGCGCGTGCATCTTTTCCGATCGTATCTGGAAGGTCATCGCCGAACCGGGCACCGGGCGCTGCTTTACCCACGGTTTCACCTACAGCGGCCATCCGGTGTGCTGCACGGCGGCGTTGAAGAATATTGAAATCATCGAGCGGGAAAATCTGCTGGCGCACGTCGACGACGTGGGCGGCTATCTGGAGCAGCGTCTGGCCACGCTCAGCGATTTGCCGCTGGTGGGTGATGTGCGTTGCCAGAAATTGATGGCCTGCGTGGAGTTCGTCGCCGACAAACGTACCAAGGCGTTGTTCGCCGACGAGATCAATATCGGCGAGAAAATCCATTCCCGCGCACAGGCGCGGGGCCTGCTGGTGCGGCCGATCATGCACCTCAATGTCATGTCGCCGCCGCTGATTCTGACCTATGAACAGGTCGATGAAATTGTGGAAATCCTGCGGGTGTGCATTCTCGAAGTGGCGGCCGAGCTGGAAGCGAGCGGCCAGTACTTCGGCCAATGAGTTCGCCACACAGGCTTTTACCAACGCCCTGCGGACCCGCTAGACTGCGGGGCATGACCAAACCAAACGACGATACGCTGATCGCAATGCCCTTCGGGGCATTGCATAAATGGCATGGGGGAATGCGCGAGGCATTCGCCCATATCGACGAGCCTGACGCGCTGCAATATCTGGCGTGCGCGTTGACGCGATTGGTGTCCGTCGAATCGATGATGATCAGCCTGGAGCGCAAGGATCGCGCGCCACAGTTGCTGCATCAGCGCGGTATTCCACAGGAGTATCAGAGCTCGATGCTCGACCGCTATTTTTCCGGGGGCTATTTGCTCGACCCATTCTGCCTGGCGGTGGAGCAGGGGTTGGCGCAAGGGTTCTATCATCTGGAGGAAATTGCCCCGGACAACTTCTTCGACAGTGACTATTACAAGACCTATTACCTGAAGGCGAACTGTTCGGAAGACAGCTACTACATCGTCGATACCGGCAATGACACGAAGATTTCCGTCAGTCTCTTTCAAGGTTCCGGCGGGGAATGCTTGCGGGTTGAACAGCTGAATCTGCTGCGCGCGGTCGAGCCGCTGGTGCGCGAATTTGTCAGCGAGTTCAGTCAGCGTGGCCTGCAGCGCAATAGCGAAATCCAGAGCGAAGAGGCCCAGGGGCTACGCGACGATCTCAAACATCGGGTGCAGTCGGCGTTCGAGCAATTCGGCTGTGATCGGTTGACCGAGCGCGAGCGGCAAGTGGCGCACATGGTGCTGAGGGGGCACTCGGTGAAGTCCACCGCGAGTCAGATGGGCATCTCGCCGGAAACCGTGCGCATGCACCGCAAAAATCTGTATGTGAAGCTGGAAGTGGGGTCGCAGTCGGAACTGTTTGCGTTGTTTATCGAGTGGTTGCGCAAGCATTAAAGTCAAAAGATCGCAGCCTTCGGCAGCTCCTACATGGACGATGAACATCCGCGATTTCGCGGGCGTACACAAACCCTGTAGGAGCTGCCGAAGGCTGCGATCTTTTGATCTTTCTGGGGAGCGAGCAAGCTCGCTCCCCAGAAACTTACTCCTCGCGCTTAACCACCAAGGTCAAAATGTCATAACTGGCCACCAGCTCACCCAACTGGTTGGTCACCTCCACATCCCACGCCACCACCCCTTGCGGGACGCCCTGCGGGCTCTTTTTGCCCTGGTCGATCTTGCGTTTGCAAGTCAGGCGCGCCTGGATGGTGTCGCCGATGCCCACCGGGTTGATGAAGCGCAGGGTGTCGAGGCCGTAGTTGGCCAGCACCGGGCCGACGCCGGGGGATACGAACAGCCCGGCCGCCGCCGACAGCACGAAGTAACCGTGGGCGATGCGCTTGCCGAATTGCGATTCCTTGGCGGCGATGTCATCGAAGTGCATGTAGAAGTGATCGCCCGACAGGCAACCGAAGTTCACCAGATCCGCCTCGGTGACGGTGCGGCGGTGAGTCAGCAGCGACTCGCCGATCTGCAGGTCCTGGAAGAAGCGACGGAACGGATGGACCTCGGTTTCGATGACCTTGGCGCCACGTACGTATTCGCCAGTCACTGCCGCCAGCATGGTCGGCGAACCTTGTACCGCCGCGCGTTGCAGGTAGTGCTTCACCGCACGCAGGCCGCCGAGTTCTTCACCGCCACCGGCGCGACCGGGGCCGCCGTGCTTGAGCTGTGGCAGAGGCGAACCGTGACCTGTGGATTCGCCCGCGCAATTGCGATCCAGCACCAGCAAACGCCCGTGCAATGCAGCCGCTACCGGGATCGCTTTAGCAGCGATCTGTGGATCTTTAGTGATCAGACTCGCCACCAGACTGCCTTTGCCGCGAGCGGCCAGAGCCAGTGCTTCGTCGAGATCGTCGTAAGCCATCAAGGTGCTGACCGGACCAAACGCTTCGATATCGTGGGCGCCGCCTTCGGCATGCGGGTCGCGGGCTTGCAACAGGGTCGGGGCGAAGAATGCGCCCTTGTCGACATGTTCACCACGTGGCTCGAAGCCGTCGCGGACGCCGAACAGCATGTCGCTGCTCTGCAACAGGCTTTCCAGGCGCTCGGCCACGTCTTTCTGTTGATCGTGGGACGCCAGTGCGCCCATGCGCACGCCTTCCACCGACGGGTCGCCGACCACGACTTTGGCCAGACGATCACGCAGGCGCGTGGCGACCGCATCGATGTGTTTGGCCGGGACGATGGCGCGGCGAATGGCGGTGCATTTCTGTCCGGCCTTGGTAGTCATTTCCCGAGCGACTTCCTTGATGAACAGCTCGAACTCTTCATCATCCGGGGTCACGTCCGGCGCGAGGATTGCGCAGTTCAGCGAGTCGGCTTCAGCGGTGAACGGCACCGAATTACGGATCAGGTTCGGGTTGACCCGCAGCTTGGCCGCTGTGTCGGCGGAACCGGTGAAGGTCACTACGTCCTGGCCTTGCAGGCGGTCGAGCAGGTCACCGGTGCCACCGATGATCAATTGCAGACTGCCCGTTGGCAGCAGGCCGGATTCGTCCATCAGGCGCACCACGGCTTCGGTCAGGTAGCTGGTGGCGCTGGCCGGCTTGACGATGCACGGCATGCCGGCAAGGAAGCTCGGCGCGAATTTTTCCAGCATGCCCCAGATCGGGAAGTTGAACGCATTGATGTGCACCGCGACGCCGCCGCGAGGCACCAGGATGTGGGTGCCGGCGAAGGTGCCCATTTTGCTCAGCTGCATCGCCGGGCCTTCATGGACGACGTTGCCCGACGGCAGTTCCCGCGAGCCGAGGCCGGCGTAGGTGAATAGCGTGCTGTTGCCGCCTTCGATGTCGATCCAGCTATCGGCGCGGGTGGCGCCGCTGTGGTGGGAAATCGCGTAGAGCTGTTCTTTGCGTTCGCTCAGGTACAGGGCGATTGCCTTCAAGCGTTGGGCACGCTGTTGAAAGTCCAGCGCCATCAGCCCGCTGATGCCTTGACGGCGGCCGTGCTCGATGGCTTCGGCGAAGTCCGGGCGCTCTTCATGGGTGTACGCGATTTCATGGCCGTCGATGGCGCTGCGCAGCACCTGGGCGCCGTGTTGGCCGATCCAGCGACCAGCGATGAAACTTTGCAGGGTAGGGGCGTGAGACATGTTGGCTCCTGGAATCAAAATATGAGGTTGCCGGGCTTGTTCGAACATGTAGGAGCTGCCGAAGGCTGCGATCTTTTGATTTTTGTTTTCAAAATAAAGATCAAAAGATCGCAGCCTTCGGCAGCTCCTACATGTTCTGCGCGGTGTCAGAGCTGGTCGAAATCCAGCACCACTTTGTCGCTGATCGGGAAGGCCTGGCACGACAGCACGTAGCCGGCGGCCACTTCGTAGTCTTCCAGCGCGTGGTTGCTGTCCATTTCCACTTCGCCTTCGATGACTTTGCATTTGCAGGTCGAGCACACGCCGGCCTTGCACGAGTAGGGCAACTCGGCACCCTGGGCGTTGCCGGCATCGAGGATGCTCTGGCTGTTGCGCGGCAGATCGAACGCCAGGGCGCGGCCGTCACTGATCACGGTGATCTGGCTCACCGCGGCGTCTACCTGACGCGCCGCCTCGCGGGCTTCGCGTTTTTGCTGGCTGCCAGCGGCGGCGAACAGTTCGAAATGGATGCGCTCAGGCGCCATGCCCTTGGCCTTGAGGCTGTCGCGCACGGTCTCGGTCATTTCCTGCGGGCCGCAGATGAACGCGGCATCGAGGGCTTTGACGTCGAGCCAGCGGCTGAACAGTTGCTCGCATTTCTCGGCGTTGATTCGGCCGTTGTACAGGTCGACATCCTGCTGCTCGCGGCTGAATACAAAGATCAGGTTCAGGCGTTGCAGGTAGCGGTTTTTCAGGTCTTCGAGCTGTTCGCGAAACAGCGCGCCGGAGCTGGAACGGTTGCCGTACAACAGGGTGACGCGGCTGTGGGGTTCGGTTTCCAGGGTAGTCTTGATGATCGACAGGATCGGCGTGATGCCGCTACCGGCGGCTACTGCCAGATAGCTGCCATGGCGAGTCGGGTCGAGTTCGACGCAGAAATGCCCGGCCGGCGGCATCACTTCCAGGCTGTGCCCGGCCTTGAGCTGTTCGTTGGCAAATGCGGAAAAACGCCCGCCCGCCACACGCTTGATCGCGACCCGCAGTTCACCGTCATTGACCCCGGTGCAGATCGAATAAGAACGACGGACTTCTTCGCCATCCAACTGGGTACGCATCACCAGGTGCTGGCCCTGGGTGAAGTGAAAGCTGTCTTGCAGATCCTGCGGAATCTCGAAGGCGATGGACACCGCATCACGGGTCTCGGTGCGCACGTCCTTGATGGTCAGGCTGTGAAATTTACTCATTATTGTTCTCCTGCTGGGACGGCCGATCGCCGCTCAGATGCACTTGAAATAGTCGAACGGTTCCCGGCAATCGACGCAGCGATACAGCGCCTTGCACGCGGTGGAGCCGAACTCGCTGAGCACTTCGGTGTGGGCGCTGCCGCATTGCGGGCAGAGGATCACCGGGCTTTCACCGAGCAGGCTGCGTTTGCTGCTGCTGCCTTCGGGCGGTGCGATGCCGTAGGCGCGCAGGCGCTCACGGCCGCTGTCGGTGATCCAGTCGGTGGTCCAGGCCGGGGTCAAGCGGCGTTCCAGGTTCGGTGCGTTGAAACCGGCGTGTTCCAGCGCGGCACGGATGTCGCCCTCGATCACTTCGGTAGCGGGACAGCCGGAGTAGGTCGGGGTGACCACCACATGCAGATGACCGGCCTGCCAGTCGAGATCGCGGACAATGCCCAGGTCGACCACGCTGACCACCGGCACTTCCGGGTCCATGACTTCTGCCAAAATCGCCCACGCGGCGGCCAGGTCAGTCGGTTGTGCCGACCGGGCGCCGAGGTCGCTGGCGATCAACTCACCAGGTTGCATCGGGGTACGCTCGTGGCAGGAATTGCATTTCGGCCAGCAGAATGCCCAGGTGTTCGGTGTGCAGACCCTTGCGTGCATTCAGGTAGAAATAGCTTGGTGCGGCGGGCACGGGCAGGGTAGCGCTGGCGAAAATCGCTTCTACTTTGGCCTGCCAGGCCGCAGCCACTTGCGCGGTGTCCGGGGTGATGCCGGCGGCGCACAGGCGTTGTTCGCTGTCGTCGGCGCTGGTCAGTTCGACGGTGAAACGCCAAACCTCAGGGATCGCCGCGAGCATGCGCTGGTGACTTTCCTTGGTGCCGTCGCCCAGACGCTCGACCCATTCGCCGGAACGGCGCAGATGGTAAGTGACTTCCTTGACGGCTTTGGCGGCGATTCCGGCGATGCGCTCATCGCTGGACTGGCTCAGGCCGCTGAGCACTTGCAGGTGCCAGGCGTCATATAGGAACTGCTTGAGGATGGTCACCGCGTAGTCGCCGTTGGGTTGTTCCACCAGCAGCAGGTTGCGATAGGCGCGCTCGTCACGGCGGAACGCCAGGTGATCGGCGTCGCGGCCGTCGTCCAGCAGTTCGGCGGCGTAATCCAGCCAGTTGCGCGCCTGGCCCACGAGGTCGAGGCCGACGTTCATCAGCGCCAGTTCTTCTTCAATCGCAGGGGCGTGACCGCACCATTGGCACAGGCGCTGGCCCTGGATCAGGGCGCTGTCGCCGAGACGCAGCAGGTATTCGATCAGATCGGTCTTGTTATTCATGGTCGACCTCACATGTGCCCGACTTCGGCCGGCAGATCGTAGAAGCTGGCGTGGCGGTAGACCTTGTCGTCCGAGGGATCGAACAACGGGTCTTTTTCGTCAGGGGACGAAGCGGTGATCAGCGCCGAAGGCACGACCCACAGGCTGACGCCTTCGCTGCGACGGGTGTAGAGCTCGCGCGCGTTCTCGATGGCCATCGCGGTGTCGGCGGCATGCACGCTGCCGACATGCTTGTGGTTGAGACCGTGCTTGCTGCGCACGAAGACTTCGAAGAGGGTCCACTCGGACATTTCAATTACTCCAAATCGTTTGCTTCTGTAGGCGCTGCCGCAGGCTGCGATCTTTTTTGGCGGCTTTGAAACCGTCGAAGATCAAGATCAAAAGATCGCAGCCTTCGGCAGCTCCTACATGGTTTGACCGGCTCCTGTAGGAGCTGGCGTAGCCTGCGATTTTTTGGCGCCCAGGAAGCCGCCGCAGATCAAGATCAGGCAGCGTTCTTGTTTTGTTTTTTACGGGCGTGGGCAACAGCGGCTTCACGAACCCAGGCGCCGTCTTCAATCGCCTTGCGGCGAGTCGCGACGCGTTCCTGGTTGCACGGGCCGTTGCCCTTGAGCACTTCGTAGAATTCGCTCCACTGGATTTCGCCGAAGTCGTAATGGCCGCGCTCCGCGTTCCACTTCAAGTCCGGATCGGGGCAAGTGCAGCCCAGCAGCTCGAGTTGCGGGATGGTCTGGTCGATGAAGCGCTGGCGCAGCTCGTCGTTGCTCTGGCGCTTGATTTTCCAGGCCATGGATTGAGCGCTGTTCGGCGAGTGTTCGTCACTTGGGCCGAACATCATCAGCGACGGCCACCACAGGCGGTTGATCGCGTCCTGGACCATGTCTTTTTGCGCCTGATTGCCATGACGCATCATGGTCAGGAGGATTTCGTAGCCCTGGCGCTGGTGGAAGCTCTCTTCCTTGCAGATGCGCACCATGGCCCGGGAGTAGGGGCCGTAGGAGGTGCGCTGCAATACCACTTGGTTAACGATTGCCGCGCCATCCACCAGCCAGCCCACCGCACCCATGTCGGCCCAGTTCAGCGTCGGGTAATTGAAAATGCTCGAATACTTGGCCTTGCCGCTGTGCAGCTTGGCGATTTCTTCATCGCGGTCGGCACCCAGGGTTTCCATGGCGCTGTACAGGTACAGGCCGTGACCGGCCTCGTCCTGAATCTTTGCCATCAATTGCAGTTTGCGTTTGAGCGACGGCGCACGGGTGACCCAATTGCCTTCAGGCAGCATGCCGACGATTTCGGAGTGGGCGTGCTGGGAAATCTGCCGGATCAGGGTTTGCCGATAAGCATCTGGCATCCAATTCTTGGCTTCGATCTTGATTTCTGAATCGATTTTTTCCTGGAAGGCGCGTTCCTGTTCGGACATCTCCGACAGGTCCTTGATGCGCTTTACGCCGGTTTCTACGAGCTGTGCGTACATGGGGGGTCTCCCGCCTTGAATCTATTCGAGGGCATGGAGAACTTTATAAGCGATACAGAAATTAATATCAAACATAAAATAACGTGTCGTATATGTTTTTGTATCGCTTTGGGATGGATGGTTGGTTTTTGGGATTGGTTATGGGGGAATGTCCGATTCTTCGGTAACGGCATCTTATGGTTTCGCCCTTACGGCGAGTCACTTTGGAAAAGCCCCAAAGTAACCAAAGGGCTCTTGCCCCTTTCGTTCGGTGCCTCGCTAATGCTCGGCATGCCCTCGCTCCGGTCCTGCTCCGTGGGCCCGCCGCGATCGGCCATCCATGGCCGTGCGCGGCTAACCCGGCATCCATGCCGGGTTGCCCACTGCGCAGAACCTGCGCTCGGCCTCTCGATGGGGCAAGAAGATCAAAAGCCAAAGCAAAAGCGAGGCGGCCTGACAGCCGACCTGATTCCAAGCGAACGCATTCCCTGTAGGAGCTGCCGAAGGCTGCGATCTTTTGATCTTGCTGTTGCTGTTGCTGTTGGCTCGGCTTGGAACCCGTCATTTTTTTGCTTTGCCTCCAGGGATAGAGGTAGATCCAAAGCCATGCAAAATTAAAATCAAAAGATCGCAGCCTTCGGCAGCTCCTACAGAGGGAAATGCGTACTCACCCCGACCAGGCCGGCCGGTAGGCCGCCTCGCATGCTTTTGCGATACACGCCTCCTCACGCCCTGAGCCTGGGCGAAGGGCGTGAGGGGGCAAGAGCGCTTGGTTACTTGGGGCCGGGCGGCGTTCCGTTTCTCCAAGTGACCCGCCGTAAGGGCGGAACCAGTAGTCGCCATAACCAAAGAAATGGATATGCACTCAAAAAAAACCCCGCAAAAAGCGGGGCCATAAAGGGTGCAGCAGTCATGCTTTAGGACGTTTATCCAACACGTGGCAAGCCTTGCCCTCAGACCGTTTGATCGAATGAAACGGCTGCAAAACGATCCGCGAACTGATCCCGATATACGTCTTGATGTGTTTACTCAACTCCCCACAAATCGCCTTCTGCTGTTCATCGTTCAGATGCTGATGTTCAGCCTTCAACTCGACATGCACGTCAACGCTGTCCAGGTTGCCATTGCGATACAGATGGATCTCATAGCACTCGGCAAGTTGTTTGACTTTCAGCACCTGCTCCTCGATCTGCGTCGGGAACACGTTGACCCCGCGAATGATCAGCATGTCATCGCTGCGTCCGGTGATCTTGTCGATGCGTCGCATCGGCCGTGCAGTGCCCGGCAGCAGGCGCGTCAGGTCGCGGGTGCGGTAGCGGATCATCGGCAGGGCTTCTTTGCTCAGGGAGGTGAACACCAGCTCACCCATCTGACCGTCCGGCAGCACTTCGCCGGTGACCGGGTCGATGATTTCCGGGTAGAAGTGGTCTTCCCAGATGGTCGGGCCGTCCTTGGTTTCCGCGCATTCCATGGCGACACCCGGCCCCATGATTTCCGAGAGCCCGTAGATGTCCAGGGCGGTGATGCCCAGGCGTTGCTCGATGGCGCTGCGCAGCTCGGCGGTCCACGGCTCGGCGCCGAAGATGCCCAGGCGCAGGGCCAGTTTGTGCGGGTCGATACCCTGGCGCTCGATTTCATCGGCGATGTTGAGCATGTAGGACGGCGTGACCATGATGATGTCCGGCTGGAAATCCTTGATCAACTGAACTTGTTTTTCAGTCTGGCCGCCAGACATCGGGATCACAGTGCAACCCAGGCGTTCGGCACCGTAGTGCGCGCCCAGGCCGCCGGTGAACAGGCCGTAGCCATAGGAAATATGCACTTTGTCGCCCCGACGCCCGCCAGCGGCGCGAATCGAACGCGCGACCACGTTGGCCCAGGTGTCGATGTCGTTCTGGGTGTAGCCGACGACGGTCGGTTTGCCGGTGGTGCCGCTGGACGCGTGCAGGCGCACGATGTCGTGCATCGGTACGGCGAACATGCCGTAGGGGTAGTTGTCACGCAGGTCGGATTTGGTGGTGAATGGAAATTTCGCCAAATCGTCGAGGGACTTGATGTCGTCCGGGTGCACGCCCAACGCATCAAAGCGCTGACGGTACAGCGGCACGTTGTTGTAGGCGTGGTTCAGGCTCCAGCGCAGGCGTTCCAGCTGGTGCTGACGGAGTTCGTCGACACTGGCGGTTTCCAGCGGGTCCAGCACAGGATCAAGCACGGATTGGGCAATTGGCATGTTCATGACTTCACTCGAATTGTTTTTGTGTTCCAGCCCTTTCGCACAAGGGCTTTGAGTGCATGACCCAAGGATACCTCTCGGCTCCTCGGGAATCGCGGTTCTTTAGTGGGATAGACGTTCGATGATCAACGCGATCCCCTGGCCGACGCCGATGCACATGGTGCACAGCGCGTAGCGGCCATTGCGTTCCTCAAGCTCATGCAGGGCGGTGGTCACCAGCCGTGCGCCGCTCATGCCCAACGGGTGGCCGAGGGCGATGGCACCGCCGTTGGGGTTGACCCGTGGATCGGTGTCGCTCAGGCCCAATTCACGCAACACCGCCAGGCCTTGAGCCGCAAAGGCTTCGTTGAGTTCGATGACGTCCACGTCTGCCAGGCTCAGGTTGGCCAGTTCCAGTACCTTGCGGGTCGCTGGCACCGGGCCGATGCCCATGATGCGCGGTTCGACGCCGGCCGTGGCCATCGCCACGACCCGGCCACGGGCAATCAAGCCGTGACGTTTGGCGACTTCCGGGCTGGCCAGCAGCAGCGCGCAGGCACCGTCGTTGACCCCGGAAGCATTGCCGGCAGTGACGCTTCCGCCTTCGCGGAACGGCGTGCCCAGTTTGGCGAGCTGCTCAAGCGTGGTATCGCCGCGCGGGTGTTCATCGTGCTCGACCACTTTGGCCGGGCCTTTGCGCTGGGGTATTTCCACCGCGACGATTTCCTTGGCCAGACGCCCGTTGGCCTGGGCGGCTGCAGCGCGTTGCTGGCTGCGCAGGGCGAAGGCGTCCTGATCGGCCCGGGAGATGTTGAATTGCTCAGCGACGTTCTCGGCGGTTTCCGGCATCGAGTCGATGCCGAAAGCCTTTTTCATCAGCGGATTGACGAAGCGCCAGCCAATGGTGGTATCGAAAATCTCAGCCTGACGGGAAAACGCCTGTTCAGCCTTGCCCATTACCAACGGCGCGCGGGACATCGATTCCACACCGCCCACCAGCATCAACCCGGCCTCGCCACTGCGAATCGCCCGGGCCGCCGTGCCGACCGCATCCAGCCCGGAACCGCACAGGCGATTGAGGGTGGTGCCGGGCACGCTGACCGGCAACCCGGCCAGCAGCGCCGCCATACGCGCGACGTTGCGGTTGTCTTCGCCGGCCTGGTTCGCGCAGCCGTAGATCACGTCGTCGACGCGGCTCCAGTCGACTTGCGGGTGACGGCGCAGCAGTTCGCGCAGCGGCACCGCGCCGAGGTCGTCGGCGCGCACGCTGCTCAAGACTCCGGCGTAACGGCCGATCGGTGTCCGTACCGCATCGATGATCAGGGCGTCATTCATTCGGGTTCTCCTGCGTCAGCACCGGGCCGCGCACTTTGTAGGATTTGCCATGGAACAGGGCGATCAACTGGCCCTGCTGGTTTTCAATACGCACGTCGTAGTTGCCGGTGCGACCGGAGCGGCTTTGCTCGATGCAATCGGCATTCAGCGTGTCACCGAGGCGGGCCGGGGCGATGTAGTCGATGCTGCAACCGATGGCCACCGTGGCCTCGTTGTAGCTGTTGCAGGCGAAAGCGAACGCCGAGTCGGCCAGCGCAAACAGGTAGCCGCCGTGACAGGTGCCATGGCCCTGGAGCATGTCGGCGCGAACGGTCATGCCCACGCGGGCTGCACCTGGGCCGGCGGAGAGCAGGCGCATGCCCATCGCCTGGCTGGCGGTGTCGCGCTCGAACAACGCTTGGGCGCAGGCGCTGGCCAGGTTCATCGCTTCATGGTTAGTCATGGAATGTTCTCCCTTCAGCGATGCGGCGACGCAACAGCAGCGATGGCCGATAGCGTTCTTCGCCATAACTGGCTTGCAGGTTTTCCAGCACGTTGAGGATGTGCGAAAGGCCAATCGCATCGGCCCACGCCAGCGGGCCTTGTGGGTAGTTGACGCCGGCACGCATGGCCAGATCGATGTCGGCGGCCGAGGCGACGCCTTGCAGCAGGGCGTCGGCCGCTTCGTTGGCGAGCATTGCCACCGTGCGCAAAACAGCCAGCGCCGGGCTGTCGCTGAGCGGGCTGACTTTGAAACCGGCTCGTTGCAGCAGGGCAATGCCTTGGTCGAGGGCTAGCGGGTCAATGCCTGCTGCATAGCTGATGGCGATGCGTTGGGCCTTGCTGTAATCGAGGGTCAAATCCAGCAGGATCAGGTTGCGCAGGCCATCTTCACGCGCTCGCTGGCATGCCATGCGCCCGTCGCTCAGGGCCAGCACCGCATCACCGACGCGCAGCAAGCCCGAGCCATCGCGCTGGATGACTTCGACGCCTTGTTCGCGGAGACGCGCAAGCAAACCCCGGGCGATCCCCAGGTCTCCTTCGGCCATGCAGACTTCTACGCTCGCCGTGCTGCTGATCTCAGCGGCTTGCGGGCGTTCTGCGCCCTGGGCGTAGCTGTAGAAACCCTGACCGCTTTTACGCCCCAGACGTCCGCCGTCCACCAGTTCTTTCTGGATCAGCGAGGGCAGGAAACGGGTGTCGTTGTAATAGGCGTCGAACACCGAGCAGGTCACGGCATAGTTAACGTCGTGGCCGATCAGATCCGTCAGCTCGAACGCGCCCATGGCAAAACCACCGGCCTCGCGCATCAGCGCATCCAGCGTTGGGCAATCGGCCGCGCCTTCCTGCAACAGGCGCAGGCTTTCGGCGTAGAACGGTCGGGCTACGCGGTTGACGATAAAGCCCGGCGTGGAGCGGGTGTGTACCGGTTTTTTGCCCCAGGCTTTGGCGGTGTCGTACAGGCATTGCGCCAAGGCTGGATCGCTGGCCAGGCCCGAGACGATTTCCACCAGCGCCATGACCGGCGCCGGATTGAAGAAGTGCAAACCGAGCAGACGTTGCGGGTGATCCAGTTGCGCGGCGATGCGGGTGATCGACAGCGACGAAGTGTTGCTGGCCAGAATGCAGTGTTCGCCACAGATGCTTTCCAGTTGGCGGAACAGCGCACGCTTGACCTCAAGGTTTTCGACGATGGCCTCGATGATCAGATCGCAATCAGCCAGGACTTCGATGGCTTCCACGGCTTGCAGGCGGGCAATGGTCGCGCTGCGCGAGTCTGCGGAGAGCTTGCCGTTCTCGACCCGTTTGCCCAATTGCCGGTCAATACCTTCGATGGCCTGAGCAGCGGCGCCGGGACGGTTGTCCAGCAGCAATACCGGATGACCGGCCTGTGCCGCGACTTGGGCAATGCCCGCGCCCATGGCGCCGGCACCGATCACGGCGATGCGTGCAGAGGTATTCAATGCGCTCATGACTCAGCGTCCCTTGAAGCTAGGGGTGCGTTTTTCCATGAAGGCGCCGACGCCTTCGCGGTAGTCCTCGCTGCGCCCGGCCAGGCGTTGCAGGTCGCGTTCCAGTTCCAGCTGTTCGTCGAAGCTGTTGCTCAGGCTGGCGTTGAGGCTGCGCTTGATCAGCGCCAGGCCGTAGGTCGGCTGGGTGGCCAGGTGTTGCGCGAGTTTCAGCGCTTCGTCGCGCAGTTCGGCGTCTTCGACGCAGCGGTAAATCAAGCCCCATTGCTCGGCCTGTTCGGCGGTCAAACGGTTGCCGAGCAACGCCAGCGCCTTGGCGCGCGCCATGCCGACCAGGCGCGGCAGGGTCCAGGTGCCACCGGAATCGGGAATCAGGCCGATTTTGCAGAACGCCTGAATGAAGCTGGCCGAACGCGCTGCCAGCACCAGGTCGCAAGCCAGCGGAATGTTGGCACCGGCACCGGCCGCCACGCCGTTGACTGCGCAGATCACCGGCATTTGCAGATCACGCAATTGGCGGATCAGCGGGTTGTAGAACTTCTCGATGGACTCGCCCAGGTCCGGCACGGCGCTGCCCGGCGCGACATTGCGGTCGCTGAGGTCTTGCCCGGCGCAGAAGCCGCGACCTTCACCGGTCAGCAGCAGCACGCGCACGTCCGGGTTCTGCCGGACTTGCTTGAGCGCTTCCTTCACTTCGCCATGCATCTGCGTGTTGAAGCTGTTCAGTTGGTCCGGGCGATTGAGGCTGAGGAGGGCGACGCCGGCCTCGATGGAAAACAGGATGTGTTCGAAATTCATGGTCTTGGCGCTCTCTGAGAGGTCGTTCGAATTCAGTGATGGACGGCGGATTACTGACCGGTGAAGGTCGGCGTGCGCTTTTCCTGAAAGGCTGCAATGCCTTCGTCGCGGTCGCGGGTGCCGGCCAGGACAGTGAAGGCGTGGCGCTCGAAACGCAGGCCGCTGGCCAGGTCGGTGTCCATGGCCTTGAGCAATGCTTCCTTGGCCAGCCGCACGGCCAGTGGTGCTTTGCCGGCAATATTGCGGGCGATCTGTACGGCGCGTTCGACGGTGAATTCCGGCTGGGTCACTTCGCTGACCAGGCCAGCGCGTTGTGCCTGACGGGCGTCGATTGGCTCACCGGTCAACACCATTTGCATGGCCATGGATTTGCCGACGGCGCGCAGCAGGCGTTGGGTGCCTCCGGCGCCGGGCATGATCCCGAGGTTGATTTCCGGCTGGCCGAAACGGGCGTCTTCGCCGGCAACGATGATGTCGGCGTGCATCGCCAGTTCGCAGCCGCCACCGAGGGCAAAGCCGTTGACCGCGGCAATCAGCGGTTTGCTGAAGCGGGTGATGGCCTGCCACGACGCCTGGCGCGGGTCGTCGAGGATGCCGACAAGATCGCGTTCGGCCATTTCCTTGATGTCGGCGCCAGCGGCGAAGGCCTTGCGACTGCCGGTGATCACTACCGCGCGGGTATCGGCATCGGCTTGTGCGGCGCTCAATTCGTCCGCCAGTTCGCCCAGCAGTTGGGTGTTCAAGGCATTCAAGGCTTGCGGGCGCTGCAAGGTAATCAGGCGGACGCCGGGCTCGATCAGTTCGACGGCAAGGGTTAGAGGCATGGCAGATGCCCTCACGGTGCGCGCTCGGCGGTGATGCCGGCTTGTTATTGGATCGACCACAGGGGCCGGTTTTGCCCGAGTATACCTGTAACGTGATACGTAAATGCAATACTAAAATTGATTTAATGTGTCTTATTGGTGTGAGTTTGGTTTTATAAGGCAGCTTTTTTGTGAAGGGGAACTGAGAGGATTAACCATATTTTATTGGTTTAAAGGCTCTTTCAGGCCACTTGCAGCGACTGACTGGCCGGCTGCATTTCAAGTGATACGGTTTTTTGTCTTTGTGCTGGTAAAAGCGATGTGATACAAAATAGGCCATTATCGGCATCGCTTTGTGAAGGAACCTTCCATGACCTGCTACAGCCTTGATGGCCTGACCCCGGTGGTTGATCCGAGCGCCTATGTGCATCCGTCCGCCGTGCTGATCGGTGACGTGATCGTCGGCCCGCATTGCTACGTCGGGCCCCTGGCGAGCCTGCGCGGTGACTTCGGGCGGATCGTGCTGGAGGAGGGTGCCAACCTGCAGGACACCTGCGTGATGCACGGTTTTCCGGACAGCGACACCGTGGTCGAGCGCAATGGCCACATCGGCCACGGCGCGGTGTTGCACGGTTGCCGGATCGGCACCGATGCACTGGTGGGCATGAATGCAGTGGTGATGGACAACGCACGGATCGGCCCGCGCTCATTCGTGTCGGCGGCGGCGTTCGTCAAGGCCGGTTTTGAGTGTCCCGAACAGTCGCTGGTCATGGGCGCACCCGCCAGCATCAAGCGCACGCTCAGCGATCAGGAAGTGGCGTGGAAACAGGCGGGCACCCGCGAGTATCAAGCGTTGGCCAAGCGTTGCCTGGAACAGATGCAAGCCTGCGAACCGTTGACCGAACCGGAAGCGGATCGCCCGCGCATCAGCGACAGCGGCCTTCGACCAAAAGGCTGACCCCTGTAGGAGCTGCCGCAGGCTGCGATCTTTTGATCTGGATTTTAAAAAAAACAAAATCAAAAGATCGCAGCCTTCGGCAGCTTCTACATGGATTTTAGGTATATTCCTTTTCTTTTTTAGCTCGGTACGCCCATGTCGTCCCTGACACCGTTGAACCATTTGATTACGCGCTTCCAGGAGCAGACGCCGATTCGCGCCAGTTCCTTGATCATTACGTTGTACGGTGATGCCATCGAACCCCATGGCGGTACTGTGTGGCTGGGCAGCCTGATTCAATTGCTCGAACCGATCGGCATCAACGAACGGCTGATCCGCACCTCGATTTTTCGCCTGACCAAGGAAGGCTGGCTGACCGCCGAAAAGGTTGGGCGGCGCAGTTACTACAGCCTGACCGGCACCGGGCGCCGGCGTTTCGACAAGGCGTTCAAGCGGGTCTACAGCACCAGCATGCCGGCGTGGGATGGTTCCTGGTGCCTGGTGATGCTCTCGCAACTGACCCAGGACAAGCGCAAACAAGTGCGCGAAGAACTGGAATGGCTAGGTTTTGGTGCGATCTCGCCAGCGGTGCTGGCCTGCCCACGCAGCGACCGCACTGACGTCAACGCGACGTTGCTCGACCTCGGCGCCCTGGAAGAAACTATCGTCTTCGAAACCACCGCCCAGGACGTACTCGCCTCCAAGGCCCTGCGTCTGCAAGTGCGCGAGAGCTGGAACATCGAAGAGCTGGCGACCCATTACAGCGAATTCATCCAACTGTTCCGACCGCTCTGGCAAGCGCTTCGCGAGCAGGAAAACCTGCAACCGGCCGACTGCTTCCTGGCACGGATCCTGCTGATTCACGAGTACCGAAAACTGCTGTTGCGCGACCCGCAATTGCCGGACGAGTTGTTACCCGGTGATTGGGAAGGGCGTGCGGCCCGGCAGTTGTGCCGCAATATTTACCGTTTGATCTACGCCAAGGCCGAAGAGTGGCTCAACTCTGCTCTGGAAACGGCCGATGGTCCGTTGCCGGATGTGGGCGAAAGCTTTTACCGGCGGTTTGGCGGACTGAAATAGCACGTCATTGTTCAAGGACCCGAAGCACCCCGATGTCGTGTGGATTGACGTAGACAATAAAAATAAGCCTGCGCGAGGCCTGACATGATTTCTACAATTGCACAGCGCCAAAATGGGTTCGATCAGTGGATCCATCAGATCAACCAGATTTGCGGTGCGTTCAACGCTCAGCCGCTGGGCGGCGGGTTTGCCGGCCAGATCCGCGAGTACCACAGCGATGCGCTCAAGATCAGCGTCGTCGATGCCTGCCAGGCGCGGCTCTTTCGCACGCCGCAGGAAGTCGCGGCGGGCGAGGGCGGCAAATATTTTGCGGTGTTCCAGCTCGATGGTACGGCGGGCATGGCCCAGGGCGACGATAAGGCGATGTTGTCGGCTGGCGACATCACACTGATCGATGCGTCAAAGCCCAGTGACTTTACCTACAGCGAAAACTCCCGGCAGTTGTCGCTGATCCTGCCGTATCAACTGGTCGAGCAAACCCTGCGCTTCAACCAGGTCAAGTGCGGCCAGCGCATCGCCGGGACATCGCCCATCGCGATGTTGTCGCACCGCTTGATCCTTGATGCCACTCGCCAGCCAAACCTGAGCCGCCAGGAAAGCGAAGCGACGCTGGAAGCGGTGGTCAGCCTGTTGCGCCCGGCCATCAGCCAGGCTGACGACAGCTCGGATTTGCACGAGCGCACGTTCCGCAAAACCCTGGGTTTTATTGACCAGCACATTCGCTCGGAAGAGCTGTGTCCGGAATGGCTGGCGCGGGAAGTCGGCATGTCCACCCGAGGCCTGTACCGGATGTTTGCCAAGAAGGGGCTGGTGGTCGCGCGTTACATCAAGAACCGTCGGCTGGACCTGTGCGCCGAATCCCTGCGTCAATCGAGCAAGGAACAGAAGTTGTCGGTGTTGGGGTATTCGTGGGGGTTTTCCGATTCGAGCTATTTCTCGACGGCATTCAAATCGCGCTTCGGTATCGCGCCGGGGGAGTACCGCAAGCAGCATGCTTAATATTTCACTGAAGAAACAAATAACCCTGTAGGAGTGAGCCTGCTCGCGATGAGGGCAGTACATCCAGCATTCATGTTGAATGTTCCGCCGCCATCGTGAGCCGGCTCGCTCCTACAGGGATTTTTGTGTGATCGATAACTTACGGCTTGAGCAACTGACTGAACGCCTCCAGCTCACTTTTCTCCACATCGGAAACCAGCACAAAGCGCATGTGGTTCTCTTGCCAGGACACTACGTTAAAGCCGCGTATCGCCTGACTCTGCGGCGGCTTGTCGGCCTCCTGCGTGGGCAGGATAAACACATTGATAATGTGCTTGTTGCGTCCATAACTCAGGGCCGCGGTGGTCTGGTGTTGCAGATAATCCAGGCGCCCACCCAGCAACGGAAATCCCTGAGTCGCGTAATCGAACACCGGCGGCGAAAAGTCGAGTTTGCCAGTGAACCAGGGCTTCACGGTATGGCGGTCGGACGAAACCACATCGTTCAAATGCTCGCCCATCAACGAGCGAACATGGCTGGAAACCGCCTCATCCATCAACGGCTGTTCGCTGGCCGGCGTCGCGACATAAAGCACCATGGCCAGGGCCAGCGCAGCTGCTGAAAAAACCGGTGCGAACCAGGTTCGCCATCGCGCAATGGTGCGAGTTGCCGGGGCAGCAGGCGCAACGGCGGCGAATACACTGGCCGTCAACGATGCCGGCGCTGCGTAATACGGTGCATGGCGCTTCACGCTAACCATTAGCCGCTTCGCCTGATCCTGCAGCCGCGCACACTCGGTGCACCCGGCCAAATGCCCGGCCACGTCCGCAGCCGTCGGCGGATCAAGTTCTTCGTCCAGATAGCCCTGCATCAGCCTCTGGCAAACCGTGCACTGGAGTTCATTCATGATCGTGCAACTTCAATAGTTCGAGCTTGAGCATGGCGCGAGCCCTGGCCAGTCTCGACATGACGGTGCCGATGGGAATGTCGACCACCAGGGCGATGTCCTTGTAGGGCATGTCTTCGAGTTCCTTCAGCACAATTACCTCCCGAAACGCTGGCGGCAGGGCGCGCAGGGCTTGCTGGATCTGCGCTGCATTTTCTGTGTGAATGGCCAACAGTTCCGGGGTTTGGCTATGGCTCAGTGCCTCGCTTCCTTCGCAAAACCCGTCATCGAAAGCGACCCAGTGGTGTCCGGCCGAGGCCTTGAGCCAGGTGTAGCTTTCATTGCGCACGATGGTCAGAAACCAGGCTTTGGCGTTGCCGTCGGCGAAGCGGTGCAAAAACCTGAAAGCGCGCAGGGCGCTTTCCTGCACGACATCGCGCGCGGCGCTGTCGTTGCCGGTGAGCCAGCGCGCGAGGTTGTAGGCGGCGTCCAGGTGGGGCGCAAACAATTCCTCAAATCGCTTCATAGTGGTTCCCGCACTGTCCCACCTCTATAACCGTGCAGCGTTGCGGTTTATTCCCGGGGAAAAATATTTTTTCGACGGGGAATAAACACCCGTCCGGCCAGGTTTTACCTCGTGTCAGTTTCATCACTGTAGCTCTCCAGCGAGGCAAACCCGATGGACATTCATTCAAAACACCAACGACGGTTCGACGGCCCGTTGAACCCTGATCGCCGAACCTTGCTCAAGTGTTCGGCATGGGCCGGGGCGGGCGTCATCTGGGCCCTGAGCGGCGGTATTCCCCGGGCTTTCGCACTGGATGAGGCGGGTAACGTTTCCGACCCCAAGGCGTTGGCCAGTACGTTCCACTTCGTGCAGATCAGCGACTCGCACATCGGTTTCAACAAGGAGGCCAACCCGGAACCTGTGAAAACCTTGCAGGTGGCCATCGACAAGGTCATCGCGCTGCCAAAACGGCCGTCGCTGATCCTGCACACCGGCGATATCACCCACCTGTCCAAACCCGAAGAGTTCGACACCGCCGCGCAGTTGCTCAAAGGCTTGCCTTCTACCGTGCACTACGTGCCGGGCGAGCATGACACCCTCGACGAGGGCGGCGGCAAGCTCTATCTGCAACGTTACGGCAAGGGCACCAAAGGCAATGGCTGGTACAGCTTCGATGACCACGGCGTGCATTTCATTGCGCTGGTGAATGTCTTCAATTTTCAGGCGGGCCATGAAGCGACCTTGGGCACCGATCAACTGGCCTGGCTGGCCGATGACTTGCGCGCGGTGTCGAGCAGCACGCCCATCGTGGTGTTTACCCATATTCCGTTGTGGACGGTTTATCAGCCGTGGGGTTGGGGCACCGAGGACGGCGACCAGGCGATTGCCATGCTGCGCAAGTACGGTTCGGTGACGGTGCTGAACGGGCATATCCATCAGGTCATTCAGAAGGTCGAAGGCAATATCACCTTCCACACCGCTCGGGGCACGGCTTACCCACAGCCTGCACCGGGTGCGGCACCCACACCAGGGCCGATGACGGTCGCGGCCGATCAACTGCGCAATTATCTGGGGATCACCGACGTGCGAGCGACGCAGGGCGATCATCCGCTGGCATTGATCGATTCGACACTGGTTTAGGGGGAGGGGATCGGATGAAAACGCGAGTATTAGCCGTTTTCTGCCTGATGCTATCGACGCCGGTTTGGGCTCAGGAGGTGAAGATCGATATCAAGGAATTCATGTTCGGGCCCAAGGATTTGACCGTGGCCGTGGGCGACAAAGTGACGTGGGTGAACGACGACGAGATCCCGCACACCGTGGCGGAAACCCACAAACTGTTTCGCTCCGGGGCGCTGGATACGAGTGACAGTTTTTCCTGGGTGTTCAACACGCCGGGGGAGTTTGAGTATTTTTGTGCGCTGCATCCGCAGATGATCGGGAAGATTGTGGTTCGCCAGTAGATCAAAAGATCGCAGCCTGCGGCAGCTCCTACAGGGAAATGCATTCACAATGTAGGAGCTGCCGCAGGCTGCGATCTTTTGCTTTTACTTAGGTGCGCTGAGGTTCAAGGTCGGCGTTTCATCGAAGAAGTTCCACGGCTTCAGCAGCACGTGCACCCACTCGGTCGGCATGATCGGCCATTCCTCAGCCCGCGCGATGTGCGTGGTGCCGGTGGTCAGCCAGACCACGTCGTCGGTGTTTTCAATCGACTGGTTGTCCTTGGTGAACTGCCCAAGGCCCGAGTCTTTGTCCGAGCGGTTCGGGTACTTGCCTTCCGGGTACTTCTCTTCAGGGTTGTAACGGGTCACCCACAGCTGCTTGTCCATGAAGCTCAGGCGGTGGTAAAGCCATTCGTCCTGGCCGAAGTTGGCGCCCTTGGCCACCGGGTGCGTGCCGCCGGCATACGGGATCAACTGATAGGAAACCGGGTTGCCGACTTTGTTTTCCTTGCTGAAGTTGGTCATCAGGCGAACGGTCGACGGGTCGAATTTCTGCGCCGCTTGCTGCTCGGTGCTGACTACTTTGGTTTCGGTCTGCATGGTGCTGGTGCGCGGGCCGCCACGGTCGTTCGGGGCGATAACCGGGTTCACTTCCACCAGCGAGTTGTTTTCACCATCCACGTCCATGTCCAGACGGAAGTTGTAGATGTGCTGGTGCGTGGTGCCGACGATGTTGTGGTCGAGCAGGGTGCCGTAGCGGGTGTCTTCCTTGGCGGTGTCTTCGTGCATGGTCTTGGACTTCACGCCTTTGACTGCTTCGATACCGGTGGCACCGGCGTCGATGCCGATGGTGCCGTTCTGCTGGAAGACCCAGTCGAAGATGTAGTCGTAGTTGCCGACAGTGCTGATCCAGCGCACTACCAGTTCACGACGTTCGGTGCTGAGGTTGGGCTGGCCCATTTCCTGGTGTTTGTACTCGGGGCCGGCATAGCGCTCGAACACGGCCATGGCGCGCGGGATTGCGGTGGGTGCGCCGGTGTAGTCGGCGATGGTGGCGTCCAGCAGCACGGCGTTTTCCGGGGCGTCTTTGCCGCGGGCAATCGGCGAGGTCAGGGTGCCCATGCCGTAGTCGCCTGAATCGAGGTAGGCCTTGAAATACCAGCCGACATCCGGGTCGCCGTAAGGCACGATCATGCCGCCCAGCGAGCCTTCGTACATGATTTTGCGTTTCTTGCCCTTGTCGTCATAGGTGACGGTGGACAGGATCGGGCCAACGCGCGAATCGAGGCGAACGTGGAAGTCCCAGTTCTGCCAGTGAATGCTGTTGCCGGTGATGGTGTAGTTCTTGCCTTCGGGCTCGATGATTTCCAGCGGCTTGACCTGCGTGCCTTTACGTCCGCGACCGTCATACGGCGTCGGCTTCATTGGCACCGGGATAAGCGCTTCGTCTTCGATCTTGATCAGCTTTTTCTGTTCCAGATCGACGATGGCCACCAGGCCCTCGATCGGGTGCGCCCAATAGTTGCCGTCATCGGTATTGAGGTAGCTGACGATTTTCAGCAGGCGTTTGTCCTGCGCCAGACCGTCCTTGCCATCGAAATAGCCGACGGTCAGCGGCGTGGCCACGACCTTTTTCACATCATTGATGCCACGCTTGGCCAGGGCCTGCGCATATTCCGGGCTGTTCTCGACGGCCGATTGCACCGTGGCGAAATCGTCCAGCAGCACCATGCCGTGCGCGCCTTCAATCGGAGCCCAGGACTTGAGGGATTTGCTGTCGAGATCAACCAGCGCTTCGATCACATGCTTGCCGTCCAGCACGACGATATTGGCCTGGCGCGGTTGGGTGACGTTTTGTCCGGTGTAGACGAAGTTCCACACCTGATCCTTTGGCGGCTCCTTGACCGAGACTTCGGTGAAGCGGAAACCGGGTTGGTAATGTTCGGACTTCTTGACGATGTCCACCGCCGCGGTGATTTCGGCTGCCGTCAGCGGGTTGAGCGGGCTAGGGCGGGTTTCAACGACAAAAGTCTTGTCCAGGCCCGACTGGAACACCTGGTTGATGAAGTCTTTGGACATAAACGCCGTGTGGTCCTTGAACACCACCGGCACGGTCAGCTCTATGCGCTTGCCGTTGAGCATGGCCACTTTGCTGTTCGGCTTGACCTTGAGGTAGACCCCGTCCTTGGCGATGGTGAACAGGTTGGAATAGTCGTCCCATTTGACCGTGGCGCCAAACTCCTCAAGGCCCGCTTGCAGCGGCACCATTTCGGCATGGCCGCCGTGAGCCTGGGCAGTGCCCGCCCAGAAAGGCAGGCCGATGGCGCTCAGGGTGATGGCCAGGGCGAGGCGGGTCAGCGGTTTTTTATTAAGCGACGATTTAGAGCTGAACATGTGTGAATTCCTGGGGAAAAGCCGGTGACAGGCATGACAGCACTTTGCTACAGCCTATGAATGGCTGCTTTGGGATTCCTGCCAGAATCCTTTGTTTGTGTGCCTGATTCAGCTTTCCCGACTGGCGGTGGATTGGCAAGCAGACAAAGCGCTTTGACGTGGGCTGCAAACCATTGCTTCCAGTTAATAGGAAGCATTACTATTCACGCCCCGTTTACACAGCATGCCGCAATGACCCCCAAGCTGCCCCGCAGACACGGCTTTTTCGAGCATTACGAAGAGTTGGTTGGCACCTGGACCCGTCGCCTGAGAAATCGTCAGCAGGCCGAGGATCTGGCCCACGATACCTTTGTGCGGGTGCTTGAGTCCGATTCTGCGGCGGTACAGCAACCTCGGGCGTATCTGCACCAGACCGCGCGCAATATCGCAGTGGACGGTTATCGGCGTGAGGATCGGCGGGGTGCCATGGAGTCAGAGGCGATTGATCACAGTGAGTCGCCAACCGGCGACCCGGAGCATTTCATGCATGCGGTCCAGTTGGCTGATTCCATCGAGCGGGCGCTCACCGAGCTGCCGGTCAACTGCCGCAAGGTGTTTGTCTGGCAGAAAATCGAAGGCCTGACCCAGGCTGAAATCGCCGAACGCCTGGGACTGTCCAAGAACATGGTGGAAAAGTATATGATCCGCACGCTTCGGCATCTGCGTGACCGCCTGGACGGGTTGCAATCATGATGCGCGGTGACTTCTGTAGGAGCTGCCGAAGGCTGCGATCTTTTGGCGGTCTTGAAATCGCCGAAGATCAAAAGATCGCAGCCTGCGGCAGCTCCTACATAAAGCGGATCGGCCGCGCCTTCTCATCCCCAGCCAAACAGGAACTTCCATGATGGATACTCGTGATTGTGCGTGCGGGCAAACAACGGTTCGCGACGAAGCGGCGCGGTGGTTTGTGCGTTTGCAGGAACCTGCCGTCGATGTCGAAGCGTATCGCCAGTTCGAAACCTGGCTGGGCGAACACCCTCAACACCGAAATGAATTCGAATTGCTCCAGGGCCTGTGGACAGCCGCCGACCTGGTGCCGGCCGCGCGTCTGAAAGCCCTCTGTGAAGAAACGCCGACTCGCAATAAACGCCGCCCGATAATGCGTTATGCGGTGGCTGCCAGCGTGGTGGCGGTGGCACTCGGGTTGGGGCTGTTCAGCGGCTTGAATCATCCTGCGACTTACACCGCCGAGTTTTCCACAGCGCTGGGCGAACGTCGCCATGTCGCGTTGCCGGACGGTTCGGTGGTCGATCTGGACAGCCGCAGCCGGATTCAGGTGCGCTTTGAAAAGAATCGCCGTGGCATTGAACTGACCGAAGGCGAAGCGATGTTCAGCGTCGAACACGACACCCGCCGGCCATTCGTGGTCGAGGCCGGTAGCGGCAAGGTCACTGTCACCGGCACGCGTTTCGACGTGCTCCATGGCAGCGCCGAAACCCGGGTCGTGGTCGAGCAGGGCACCGTCAAGGTTCAAGGGCACTCGGCGGCCGACAATGATTTCGTCAGCCTCACTGCCGGCATGGGCAGCCACGTCGATGCGCAAGGCAAAGTCGCGGCAGCCTATGCGGTCAACCCGGCGGAACTGACGGCGTGGCGCAGCGGCAAACTGGTGTTCAACAACGCCAGCCTGGCCGATGTCGCCGAGCAGGTCTCACGTTATCGGGAGAAGCCACTCAGGATTGGCAACGCGGCGGTGGGCAATCTGCGCCTGACCAGCGTGTTCAAATCCGACAACACCGATGCGCTGCTCAAGGCCTTGCCGAGCATCCTTCCGGTGGCCGTGCGCACTCTGGATGACGGCAGCCAGGAAATAATTTCAAAATAAATTCAGGTTTTTTTCGAGTTCATCGTCTTCCTGTTCAACTGCAACTGGTTTGCATTAACAAGCGCACACTCTTGCGATCCACAGGACTACGTTCGACGTGAAGAAATCCACCGCAAAAAACAACAAACTCCCTTGGTTGCCGCTGGCGCTCGCGCTGGCGGTCAACGTTGCGATGCCCCGGGCATTCGCCGCTGACGCCATTCACATCCAGGCGCAGCCATTGGGTCAGGCCTTGAGTGAGCTGGGCCAGCAAACGTCGTTGCAGGTTTTTTTCAGTCCTGAACTGGTGGCCGGCAAACAGGCCCCGGCGGTGGACGGCAATATTTCGCCGGAAGAGGCGCTGCGTCTGTTGCTGCAGGGCAGCGGCCTGCAATACCAGATCGATGAAGGTTCGGTGACGCTGCTGCCGGCGCCGGCTTCGGCGGCCAATGGCCCGATGGAACTGGGCGTGACCGACATCAAAGTGGTCGGCGACTGGCTCGGCGACGCCGATGCCGCCGTGGTGCAGAACCACCCCGGCGCGCGTACCGTGGTCCGCCGCGAGGCGATGGTCGAGCAAGGCGCCATGAATGTCGGCGACGTGTTGAAGCGCGTGCCGGGTGTTCAGGTGCAAGACGCCAACGGCACCGGCGGCAGCGACATTTCCCTGAACGTCGGCGTTCGCGGCCTGACCTCACGCCTGTCGCCACGCTCCACCGTTTTGATCGACGGCGTACCTGCCGCGTTCGCCCCGTACGGTCAGCCTCAGTTGTCCATGGCACCGATTTCCTCGGGCAACCTGGACAGCATCGACGTGGTTCGCGGCGCCGGCTCCGTACGCTACGGGCCACAGAACGTCGGTGGCGTGATCAACTTCGTGACCCGCGCGATTCCTCAACAAGCCTCGGCGGAAATCGGCACGACGCTGGAAACTTCCCGGCACGGCGGCTGGAAACACATCGACACCGCGTTTGCCGGCGGCACCGCCGATAACGGCATCGGCGTCGCGCTGCTGTACTCCGGCGTCAACGGCAATGGTTACCGTGAGCGCAACAACGGCAACGACATCGACGATGTGATCCTCAAGACCCATTGGGCGCCGACTGATTTCGACGATTTCAGCCTCAATTTTCACTACTACGATGCCAGCGCCGACATGCCCGGCGGCCTGACGCAGGCGCAGTACGATGCCGATCCATTCCAGTCCGACCGTAACAACGACAACTTCAGCGGCCGTCGCAAGGACGTGTCGTTCAAGTGGGCGCGGGAAATCGACGACCGTACCCAGGCTGAAGTGCTGACCTACTACTCGGACAGCTTTCGTGGCAGCAACATCGCCGCGCGGGACCAGAAGACCCTCGGCTCGTTTCCGCGTACCTATTACACCTTCGGCATCGAACCGCGGGTCTCCCATGTGTTCGACGTCGGCCCGACCACCCAGGAAGTCAGTGTCGGTTATCGCTACCTGAAAGAAGGCATGCACGAAGAGGCCAGCCGCCTGGCGCTGGTCAACAACGAGCCGGTCGTGACCAAGACGTCGGACGGGCATGTGTACCAGGACCGCACCGGTGGCACTGAGGCCAACTCGGTTTACGTCGACAACAAAATCGATGTCGGCAACTGGACCGTCACCCCAGGTATTCGTTTCGAGCACATCAGCACGGATTGGCATGATCGCCCGGTGCTCGACACTGCCGGCAAACGCGTACCAGAGAAAAACCGCAGCATCGAGAGCAATGAGCCGCTGCCGGCTTTGAGCGTCATGTATCACATCTCCGATGCCTGGAAGCTGTTCGCCAACTACGAGACTTCGTTCGGCAGCCTGCAGTATTTCCAGCTCGGTCAAGGTGGCTCGGGTGACGAAACCGCCAATGGCCTGGAACCGGAAAAGGCCAAGACCTACGAGGTCGGCACACGCTACAACGATGATGTGTGGGGCGGTGAAGTGACGCTGTTCTACATCGACTTCGATAAAGAGCTGCAATACATCAGCAACGATGCGGGCTGGACCAACCTTGGCGCGACCACGCACCGGGGTATCGAAGCCTCGGTGCACTACGACATGGCCGCGCTGGACCCACGCCTTGAAGGCCTGACCGCCAACGCCGGTTTCACCTACACCCGTGCGGTGTATGAAGGTGAGATTCCCGACTTCAAGGGCCGCGACCTGCCGTTCTACTCGCGTCAGGTGGCGACTGCCGGCCTGCGGTACGACATCAACCGCTGGACCTACAACCTCGATGCCTTCGCCCAGTCCAAACAGCGCTCGCCGGGTGTGGCGATCAATGCCGATGGTAGTTTCACCAATAACTACATCACCGAAGGCACCGCCGATGGCCAGTACGGCGACATTCCGGGTTACGTGACCTGGAATGTGCGCAGCGGCTATGACTTCGGTCCGTCGGTTTCGAATCTGAAAGTCGGTGCCGGTGTGAAGAACATCTTCGACAAGCAGTACTTCACCCGCTCCAGCGACAACAATTCGGGCATGTATGTGGGTGCACCGCGTACGTTCTTTGTGCAGGCCAGTGTAGGGTTCTGATCTTTATGCCAGACCGCTTACTGGGTTCGAACCCAGTAAGCGGTCTGGCTTTACGATTCGCAATCCAGCTTTCAGGGTGGCAGAAGAAAGTCGACTGACGGTCCTGAATTTCCCGCTGCATCCCCTCCCTTGAGACAGACTTTCTGTTGACCCTCGGCAATCGATACATGGAAAACCCCGGTTGATGGCGAGACCTCCTGGTAGTTTTCTTCCTTGTCGCAGTCCACCGTCTGCACCTTGCCGGTCTTGTATCGGTATTGGTCGGAGTCAAGATACGGTCTGATCGGATATGCCCTTACGTCATAATCGCTCTCTCCAATCGAGTCAGCCCTGTAAACCGGTGAGAGCGGCGCTGGCTCTTCCATCAGCCATCGCCAATAAACAATGGCGTTTCGAGCGTCCCATTGCCCCGGCACGTCTGTCGGTCGTTGTTGGCCAATGACACAGAGGAAATACAAACCCGCACCTTCGCGCAGTTCTCTGCTCAGTTGATTTTGGCCTTCGGGTTTGCTGGCGTGGACCTCGCTATAGCCATTGATCGACTCGCAATCGGCCAGTGTTTGCGTGTGTCGGTAGCGATAAAAGGGCGCGTTCAGGGAGAGCCGCTGGTCCCACCTCCAAGGGATGATCTCGCCATTGGCTTCGCGTTGAACCTTCACGTAGTCGGTTGCATCTGTCGATAGTGGAAAAGACCAGGTGGGGCCCAAAGGGCAGCGAGCCTCACGGGGACTGAAGTGCCCTTCGAGAAAGCATCTATCCAGCCCCTCGGCCGGCGACGCATAGTTGGTATCAAGCTGCTTGTTGACCTTTCCTTCTGCCACTTCACAAGGTGCGCCCGTGGAACATACGTGCTGACCGCTACCACGCGTGGTTGTGCCTAGAACACCAACGATTTCATTGGTATAGCGGCCCAATACGGGTGAGCCTGATATTCCGTTGATCACATCCAGGCATTGATTGCTCGATTGATCGACCCACCGCCATGGACCCTCAAGAATGGCGGCCTGATGATCCTGCTTGCAGGCCATACGCTGAACAAAGCCATTGAGAGGAGCACCGACAATCAGAATGTCGTTGTTCGGCATCATGGCATGAGCGGCGATTTTCAGAGGCTTAATGCCGTCTGCGATTAACTGTTCCAGCGATCGACTCAGTTGAACGAGGGAGATGTCCTGACCTCTGAGGGTGCTCCAGTTAATGGCGCTGACAGCGTAGGTTTTTTGCCGCTGCTCAGTGTCGTGGAAGAAGTTGAAGGTCACCGTGCCGGTCGCCGGCTGGTTCACAATGAATTCGTTGGAAAGTTGTGGATCAGTGCAGTGCCCGGAAGTCAGGACGTAGGCAGGACCGGCGAGGCCTTCAGTGTTGCGGGTGTCGATGAGCGAGCCTGTGCAGGTCATGCCGCCATCCACCATGACCCGGCCAATGCCTTGCCAGTGCGCATAACGCCCGTCGACATTGGACAGTTGTTGTGCCGGTGAGAGGTTGGGCGCTCCTTCACCCCAATCCACTCTGTCGGGGGCGGCGTGTGCACCGCCGCCCTTCAAGATGAGAAGACTGGTGAAGACCAGTCCCGCGATCAATCGTGGTTTCATGATTCGTCCCTGGTTGCACAGTTCAGGGTTCATGGTGTTGGCTTGTTCAAAGGGTGTCTACTGTCAAAATTGCCAGTAAATGGCCCCGTTGATCGGATGCAGTGTTGCTGACGTCTTAGACCTTCAACACCTTCCCGCCAATGGCCACTGCCACCAGCAACACCGCCATCAAGCCTGTGGCGAAACTCAAACTGCTGCCATGGGCGATGAATCCGATGACCGCAGGCCCTGCGAGAATTCCTGCGTAACCCAGGGTGGTAATCGCCGGCACGGCAATGCTTTGTGGCATGACGGTCTGCTTGCCGACTGCGGTGTACAGCACTGGCACAATGTTCGAGCAGCCGGCCCCCAGCATCGCATACCCCACCAGCGCCGCTTCCCAGCTCGGGGCAAATGTCGCCAGAAACAGCCCGGCCGCTGCGGTCAGCCCACCGAATACAATCACCCGCGTTGCGCCAAGACGACGCACGATTGAGTCACCGGTCAAGCGTCCAGCCGTCATGGTCAGGGCAAACGCCGCATAACCCAATCCGGCATAGGCGGTGTCGATCCCGCGTTCCTGCGTCAGGAACACCGCGCTCCAGTCGAGTGCCGCGCCTTCGGCGAGGAACACGATGAAGCACATCCCACCAATGAACAGCACGATGCCATGGGGAGCGGCAAACGCCGGTCCCGAGCTTTCACTGCCGTAGGGCAACAGGTGTGGCACAGCCCTGGCCAGTGCGATCAGCAGCAACACAACCACCGCCAGCATCGCGCCCAACGGTGAAATCCCAAGACCGAGCAGCGCACTGACACCCGCCGCGCCGACGATCCCGCCGAGACTGAACATGCCGTGGAAACCCGACATCATGTTCTTGCCACTGGCGCGCTCGACAATGACTGCTTGCAGGTTAACCGTTGAATCGACCGTGCCAAGGCCTGCGCCGAACATGAACAGGGCCGCGATCAGTGCCGGGATTGAAGACACTGTTGCCAGCAGCGGCAGGGCCAGGCAGATCAACAAAGTGCCGCCGGTCGCCACTTTCCGACAGCCGAAACGCGTGGCCAGAAGTCCGGCCAGGGGCATCGCCAGAATCGAGCCCACGCCCAGGCACAACAGCAACAAACCGAGAGTGCCTTCATCCAGCCCGGCCCGGGCCTTGGCGTATGGCACCAGCGGTGCCCACGCCGCGATGCCGAACCCGGCGATGAAAAAGGCGATGCGCGTGGACATCTGTTCCAGACGCCCCGGCACGAACGAGGTCTGGGTGTGGAGGTTGGTCATATCAATCCCTGGCAAAAAAGTCGCGTCTCCAAGGGACAATGATCCGCCGGCGAGGGTTCGATCAGCGTCCGCAGGGTCTGCGGTCAATCAGGCTGACATCCTTGCACAGCCCGAGCGGGTTTCGCGATATGTTGGGCCAGACCCAACATTCCAGCAGGGAGGGCGCCATGGCGCGGATGTACGATGCACGGGGCAATATCTACATAGTTGTGGCGCCAGAAGAATTGCGCCGCCAGGGAATCGTCTTGCCGGATCAGGCCAATGACGCGGCGCAAAGCCGCGAGGCATGGACGTTGTCGGCCGTTGAGGCTTTTTGCAGTTGGGCGCCCGGCACGCAACCACCCGGTAGCAAGGATCATTGCAGTGATGGCTTGCTGGTCGGCCCGTTCCAGGCGGCGCCTCCGTTTGATCTGTTGATCGTAAACACTGACGGCACCCTGGCCGAACGCAGTGGTAACGGGCTGACGATTTTTTCTCAGGCGCTCAGCGATCAGGGACTTTGGCCGGGTGACGAGGCATGCGTGCTCAGGGTTTATCACGACAAGGCCGATGTGGTTTCGCCGGGGGAAACATCGGTGAAAGCGGCGCAGGTCGAAGGCGTGCACGGGTTCTGGCTGGACCTGGGTAAACCGACGTTCGGGCCCGGCGCGGTCAGTGCGTATGGGGTTGAAAGTGTTGCATTCGAGGGCCGTGAACTCAGCCATGTGCAGCCGTTGGCGTCATTGAATGCGGCCTGGTCGCGCAGTCAGTTCGTGCGGGTTGGCAATCCGCATTGCGTGACGCTGGTGGATGACGTTCAGGCATTGCCAAGCAATGAGCAGATGCGTGAACCGGCGTTGGGGGAAGGGCTGACGCGAATTGCCTACGCGATGCCGACCGGGGCGGGACAGCCATGCCCGGCCGGGATCAATCTGCAATGGGCGATGCTTGAGTCCGACGGCCGAATTGCTGCGCGGGTGTTCGAGCGGGGCGAAGGGCCGACGGCGTCTTCGGGCACCAGCGCCAGCGCGGTGGCGTGTTCCGCGTGGCGGGTGGGCTGGGTGAAGGCCGGGGAGGTGAAGGTGGTGATGCCGGGAGGCACGGCGCCGATTTTGCTGGAGGAAGAGCAGGGGGAATTGAGTCGGGTCAGCCTGTTTGGTACGGCGCGTTTGGTGGGGTGATTTCGAAATCGCCATTGCGAGCAAGCTCGCTCCAACAGGGGATTTGTGAACGGCACAGGTCCAGTGTGGGAGCGGGCCTGCTCGCGATGAGGCCAGCCCAGTCAATGAATACTCAAGCCCAATCCACCACCGGCATCGTCCGTTTCATCAACACCTTGCCTCCGCGAACCGAGTACAGCGGCAACCCCTGGCTGCGGATCACCTCGTAATCGCTCTCCGCCGACAGAATCAGCAAATTCGCCGGCCGCCCCGGCTCCAGCCCGTAACGATCCCCCAACGCCAGAGCCTTGGCGCTGTTGTCGGTGACCAGGTCCAGCGCGGTTTGCAGGTTGCGGTAACCGAGCATGTGGCAGATGTGCAGGCCCGCTTCGAGCACTCGCAGAATGTTGCCATTACCCAGCGGATACCATGGGTCGACAATCGAATCCTGGCCGAAACACACGTTCATGCCGGCTTCGAGCAACTCATTGACCCGGGTTACGCCCCGGCGTTTCGGGAAGTTATCGAAGCGTCCTTGCAGGTGAATGCTTTCGGTCGGGCAGGAAACAAAGCTGATTCCCGAATGCCCGAGCAGACGAAACAGTTTGGCGCAGTAGGCATTGTCGTAGGAACCCATGGCCGTGGTGTGGCTGGCGGTGACCCTCGAACCCATGTCGCGGCTGCGCGCTTCTTCGGCCAGTACTTCGAGAAAACGTGAGTGCGGGTCGTCGGTTTCATCGCAATGCACATCCACCAGGCAGCCGGTGCGCTCGGCCAGGTCCATCAGAAACTTCACCGAACTCACGCCTTGATCGCGGGTGTACTCGAAGTGCGGAATACCGCCGACCACGTCCGCGCCCATGTGGATTGCCTCTTCCATCAGGTCTCGACCGTTACGGTAGGACTCGATGCCTTCCTGGGGGAACGCGACGATTTGCAGGTCGATCAGGTGACGGCTTTCCTCGCGCACTTCGAGCATCGCCTTCAGCGCGGTCAACTGCGGGTCGGTGACGTCGACGTGAGTGCGCACATGCTGGATGCCGTGGGCTGCGAGGGTTTCGATGGTTTTCTTGGCGCGGGTCTTGGTGTCTTCCTGGGTGATGGTCGCCTTGCGCTCGCCCCAGCATTCGATGCCTTCGAACAGTGTGCCGCTCATGTTCCAGCGCGGCTCACCGGCGGTCAGGGTGGCGTCGAGATGAATGTGCGGCTCGACGAAGGGCGGCACTACAAGGTTGCCGCCAGCGTCCAGATCCTCGGGCCCCAGGGTCGGGGCTTCGGTCTGCCGGGCAATGTTGCTGATCAGTCCGTTTTCCAGGTGTAACTCATGCAGGCCTTCCTGGTGGCGCAATCGGGCATTGATGATGTGCATCAGGAGAGTCCTTTATGGAAAGTCTGCCCTTACGTTAGCCCGGCAGCGGCGATCCCCGCCAGTGACATTAATCAAATGCAGGCGCGGGCTTGCTCTCTGTAGGAGCTGCCGAAGGGGGATTGGGTGAAGTCAGGAGGATTTTTGCAGGGGCAAAAACCGCATCAGCGCGGCAACAATGGCCTCGGGTGCATCTTCCTGAACCAGATGCCCGGCGTTGGCAATCGGCTGAAACTGCGCGCCGGGAATCATCTGCTGCAAAGCCCGGCCACGCTCGATCGGAATCCACTGATCGTCCTCGCCCCAGAGTATCTGCACCGGACACCGAATCCTCGGGTACAACCCTTCAGCCTCACGGGTATAGCGCTCGTCCATCTGCGCGATCTGCCGATAAAACGCCGCTTGCCCCGTTTCCCCCAGCCACGGTTGCACATACGGTGCGAGCTCATCGTCAGGGATATCCCGCTTGATCGCCCCGCGAATATAGGTCGGCACGATGGCGCGCTGAATGTAGTCGGGCACCCCGCTGAACGCCGCCTCATGCTGGCGCACATGCTGCACGAACGGCGAACCCCAGGGCGTCAGCGCCACCGGATCGATCAGCGTCAGGCTGCGGTAATCCTTGCCGTTCAACAGGTGAGTACGCAGGGCCGTCGCGCCGCCAAAGTCATGGGCCACTACATCAGGCCGATCCAGCCCCCAGTGTTCCAGCAACTGCGCCAACAGTTGATTCTGCACGCCGAGCGACACATCGCCGTCAGGCTTGGCGGATTGCCCATAGCCCAGCAAGTCGAAGTAATGCACGCGGTGCGAGTGAGTGAAGTACGGCGCAATCCGGTGCCAAACATAAGAAGAGAAAGGCGTGCCATGCACAAACACCATCGGCGGGCCATCACCGCGTATGGCGTAGCGGATGGGTTGTCCGTTGAAGTCAAAGACTTGATCCAGTGGCCATTCAGTCATGGGCTTGTCCTCTTGGCGGGTGCGAGGGGAAAAGCATAGGCATAAAAAAACAGCCATTGAAGACTGTTCTTTATTTTGCGGACAAAACGCACTTCCATGTAGGAGCTGCCGCAGGCTGCGATCTTTTGATCTTTGTCTTTTGACT
>NZ_JAHTMR010000014.1:122937-202593 GCF_019200975.1 Pseudomonas sp. PD9R
GATCAAAAGATCGCAGCCTGCGGCAGCTCCTACATGAGATTTGTGTTGTCGGTTTACTCCCCGCGATAGATGCAACCGCTGGTGCATGTCTCATGAATCCGAATCGCACTAAGCTCCGGCAACAGTGGCTTCAATTCCTGCCAGATAAACTTCGCCAACACTTCACTGGTCGGATTTTCCAACCCGGGAATGTCGTTCAAATAGTTATGGTCCAGACGCTCATACAGTGGCTTGAAGATCGCCTTGATCTCCGAGAAGTCACGAATCCAGCCGGTATGTGGATCAAGGTCGCCGCTCAGGTGAATCGCCACTTTGAACGAGTGACCGTGCAGGCGGCCGCATTTGTGGCCGTCCGGGACGTGGGGCAGGCGGTGGGCGGATTCGAAGGTGAACTCTTTGAAAATTTCCACAGTATTTGTCAGCTCTGTTCAGGTGGCGATCGCCGCGGCGATTTGGGCAGGCGGCGAGTTTAACAGTTTGTCCTGACTAAAGGGTCAGCAAGCGCTCGCCGAGGCGACCGTTGGCGGCCAGTTCGAGGAACTCATCGCCGAGGCGACGGCTTTCATCCATCGCTGCGCGCCAGTATTTCTGCCGGCTCGGTGCATCGCCCATGAAGCGCTTGAAGTCGTTTCTGTCCGGCAGTTTGCCGTAGGGCAGACGCGCCAGATATTCCTTGGACGGCGCCAGCAGCAACACGTTCTGCAAACGCGTCGGGCAGGCACGGCGCCACGGCAGGGTTTTGTCGAACCAGCCGGGAATCACCCGGTCGGTGAAGTGCGGGTAGAGCACGATGTCGTTACCGCTGTAGGGCAGGTCGAGGTGATAGTCCAGCAAACCGCCGTCGCGAAATGTACCCGCACCTGCACCGGGCAAGTCGCGCACGCCTTCCATCACCATCGGGATCGATCCCGAGGCGAGCAAGGCCTGACGCAGATTGCCGGCGTCGAGCGCGACGAAGCGCGACGGAAAGTCGTTCAATTCATTGAGCGGTGGCGCCAGGCGCGGGTCGTGGATGATCAGCCGTTCGAAGTGCCGCGACAGCCGTGCGCGCCCACGCAGGTTGTCGGCGATCACCGACGACAGGCCCAGCCCCAAGCGGCCGCGATGATCGTCCGCGAGCAGGCCGTGGCTTTTGACCACCATGATGTTCAGGCGGTAATGGGCGTTGTCGAGGAGGGCGGCATCGCGGCCGTCGAGCAAGTCATCAAGCATGCGCCGCGAGCTCTGGCTGATCTGCGCCATGGTCACGCCTTTGGCGAAGTTCTGCTCGGTGTAGAGATGGCCGAGGCGGCGGATGCCTTCGGTGGCATCCGGCAGACAGGCGCTGGCAAAGCGCCAGGAGCCCACCGAGGCACCGATCAGCGAGCGCTCACGAGGCGCGGCCGGCAGCCATTCACCGAACAATGCCAGGTCCAGACCCTGAATCCCCAACGCCTTCGGGCCACCGGCGGCACCCGGCAGTGTGCCGACGTCGGCGGCGCTCAGGCCGTTTTCACGGATGCGCGCAAAGGCACGCGGGCCGGCCTTGAGGGTCAGCGAGGGGAACTTGATGTGGATGGCGGTCATACCGGTCTCGAATGTTGGCAAGCGGAAAATTATAAACAGGGTCACCAACGCCGGGTACACCTGCGATGGCATGGCCGCCTGCGCTCTATGTAGGAGCTGCCGAAGGCTGCGATTTTTTGATCCTGCTTTTAAAAACCAAGATCAAAAGATCGCAGCCTTCGGCAGTTCCTACAGGTTTTCGGCGTCAGCAATGATGGCCATTCAGCTTCAATTAAGTTCAGATCGCTAAGGTGCCATTCGTAGGCAACACATAAAAGAATACGGAGACACCCATGAAACCCCTGACTGCCCTGTTCAGCGCATCCATCATCGGCCTGAGCGCCGGCCTCGCGCATGCCCGCGATCTGGGGCCGGATGAAGCCTTGAGGCTGCGTGACGCTGGTACCATTGTGTCCTTCGAGAAGCTCAACGCCAGCGCACTGGCCAGGCACCCGGGTTCTAAAATCAGCGAAACCGAGCTGGAAGAAGAGTACGGCAAGTACATCTACCAGATTGAACTGCGCGACCCGCAGGGCATCGATTGGGACCTGGAATTAGACGCTGTTAGTGGGCAGATTCTCAAGGATCATCAGGATTCGTAATGACACTGCTTTCATTTTCTAATCGGCGCGCCGGCAGCCTGGCGCTACTGTTTCTGGCTTTCTGCTCGGTGGTCATGGCCCGCGATCTCGATCAGGACGAAGCGCTGCGCTTGCGCCAGCAAGGCGTGATCCTGCCGCTCGAACAATTATTGAAGCAAGCGCTGGACCGCTATCCCGGGGCGAAGCTGCTCGAAGCCGAGCTTGAAGAGAAACACGACGTCTATATTTATGAAGTCGAGTTGCTCACCGTTGAAGGCGTGGTCCGAGAGCTCGACCTCGACGCCGCCACTGGCCGTTTACTGAAAGACAAGGAAGATTGATCCATGCGTTTGCTCCTGGTGGAAGACCACGTGCCCCTGGCCGACGAATTGATGGCTGGCCTCAATCGCCAAGGGTATGCCGTGGACTGGCTGGCCGATGGGCGCGATGCGGTGTATCAGGGCAGCACCGAGCCTTACGACCTGATCATCCTCGACCTCGGCCTGCCGGGGTTGCCGGGCCTTGAAGTGTTGGCGCAGTGGCGCGCCGCCGGACTGGACACGCCGGTGCTGGTTCTCACCGCCCGCGACTCCTGGGCTGAACGCATCGAAGGTCTCAAGACCGGTGCCGATGATTACCTGACCAAGCCTTTTCATCCGGAAGAGCTGCACCTGCGGGTCCAGGCATTGCTGCGTCGTTCCCACGGTCAGGCCAACCAACCGACCCTGAAAGCCGCCGGCCTGCATCTGGATGAAGGTCGTCAATGCGTGACCCGCGATGGCGCGGACATTCAGCTGACCGCCGCCGAATTCCGCTTGCTGCGCTATTTCATGCTGCACCCGGAACAGATCCTCTCCAAAAGCCACCTCGCCGAACATCTCTACGACGGCGAGACCGAGCGCGATTCCAATGTGTTGGAAGTGCACGTCAATCACCTGCGCCGCAAACTTGGGCGCAGCGTGATTGAAACCCGTCGCGGCCAAGGGTATCTGTTCGGCGGACAAAACCAGTGAGGTCGATCCAGCGCCGCTTGAGTCTGGGGCTGATCAGCGTGATGGTGATTGTCGGCCTGGTGCTGGCGCAAACCAGTTTGTGGCTGTTCGAAAAGGGTTTGCAGCGCTACCTCGAAGCCGGGTTGCGCAACGACAGCGAGAGCCTGTTGGTGGCATTGGTGCGGGGCCCGCAGGGTTTGCAGCTGGATGAGCGACACCTGTCACCGGCCTATCAACGGCCTTTTTCCGGGCACTATTTCCGCATCGATTTTGCCGACAGCCATTGGCGATCACGTTCGTTGTGGGACCAGGAATTGCCACGCCTCGAAGAGCCCGGCTTGCACAGTAATCTGCAATTGGGGCCGGAAGGGCAGCAATTACTGGTGCTGCGTTCGGACTATCGCCGCTTGGGCCAGTCGATTTCCATCAGCGTGGCGCAGGATTACACACCGGTGCGCGAGAGCTTCCTGCGCATGCAACAGATCGGCCTGGGACTTGGGCTTGCCGGTTTGCTCCTGATTTTGCTGTTGCAACGGATCACCGTGCGTCGTGCGTTGCGGCCACTGGAGAGCGCCCGCGAGCAGATCGCACAGTTGCAGCAGGGCCAACGCTCGCAACTCGATGATCAGGTGCCGGTGGAACTGGAGCCATTGGTGGCGCAGATCAACCATTTGCTGGCCCACACCGAAGACAGCCTCAAGCGTTCGCGCAATGCCCTGGGCAATCTCGGTCACGCCTTGAAAACGCCGCTGGCGGTGTTGTTGAGCCTGGCTTCGAGCGAGCAACTCGACGCACACCCGCAACTGCGCAAGACCCTCAAGGAACAACTGGAACAGGTCCAGCAACGGCTCAACCGTGAACTCAACCGCGCCCGGTTGGCCGGCGATGCACTGCCGGGCGCATTGTTTGACTGCGATGCCGAACTGCCGGGGTTGCTGGCGACCTTGAACATGATCCACGGCGAACATTTGGTGTTGAGCTATCGCGCTGCGGCCGGTCTGCAATTGCCGTGGGATCGCGAGGATTTGCTTGAACTGCTCGGCAACCTGCTGGACAACGCCTGTAAATGGGCGGATGCCGAAGTCCGGCTGAGTGTGGTCGAGACCGCCGAAGGGTTTGAACTGAGTGTGGAGGATGATGGGCCGGGCATTCCCGAAGACCGTCGCGATCAGGTGTTCAGCCGCGGCGCGCGACTGGATGAACAGACTGACGGGCATGGTTTGGGCTTGGGGATTGTGCGGGACATTGTCGAGGCGTGGGGCGGGACTTTAAGGTTACAGGTGAGTGAATGGGACGGCCTGAAAGTGACAATCGAATTGCCCAAACACACCTGATGCAATACCTGTAGGAGCTGCCGCAGGCTGCGATCTTTTGATCTTGAAAAATCAAAGTCAAAAGATCGCAGCCTGCGGCAGCTCCTACAGTTTCAGGTGTGATGAATCTCCCGATCCTTGGTTTCCGGCATGAAGAAAATGCCCAGGACAGCCGTCATCACCGCGATAACAATCGGGTACCACAGCCCGTAGTAGATATCGCCCGTGGCGGCGACCATGGCGAACGCCACCGTCGGCAGGAAGCCGCCGAACCAGCCGTTGCCGATGTGGTAGGGCAGCGACATCGAGGTGTAGCGGATGCGCGCCGGGAACAGCTCCACCAGCCAGGCGGCAATCGGCCCGTAGACCATGGTCACGTAGATCACCAGGATCGTCAGGAACAGCAGGACCATCGGGTAATTGGTTTTCGCCGGATCGGCCTTCTCGGGGTAGCCGGCGTCTTTCAACGCAGTGGCGAGCGTGGCGGTGAAGGCATCGTTGCGAGTCTTGAAGTCGGCGGCCGGCATGGCGGTGCCTTCAAAGCTCTGGACTACTTTCTCGCCGATTCGCACCTGCGCAACAGTGCCCGGCTCGGCCTTCACGTTCTTGTAGGGAATGGCCCTTTTTGCCAACACGGTCTTGGCCAGGTCACAGGAGCTGGTGAATTTGGCCTTGCCCACCGGATCGAACTGGAATGAACACTGGCTGGGGTCAGCAATCACCGTGACCGGATTTTTCTCCTGGGCGATGAAAACATCGGGGTTACCGTACTGGGTTAGCGCATGGAAGATCGGGAAGTAGGTCAACGCCGCCAAAATGCAGCCAGCCATGATGATGCCCTTACGGCCGATGCGGTCGGACAGGCTGCCGAATATGACGAAGAACGGCGTGCCAATCAGCAGGGAACCGGCGATCAGCAGGTTGGCGGTCTGCGGGTCGATCTTCAGCGTCTGCAACAGGAAGAACAGCGCGTAGAACTGCCCGGTGTACCAGACCACCGCTTGGCCGGCGGTACCGCCGAGCAGGGCCATGATCACGATTTTGAGGTTGTCCCAGCGGGCGAAGGATTCGGTCAGTGGCGCCTTGGAGGCCTTGCCTTCAGCCTTCATCTTCAGGAACACCGGCGACTCGCTGAGTTGCAGGCGGATGTACACCGAAACGATCAGCAACAGGATCGACAGCAGGAACGGAATCCGCCAGCCCCAGGCTTCGAAGGCCTCCGTGCCGAGGGCGGTACGACACGCGAGGATCACCAGCAGCGACAAAAACAGACCGAGAGTCGCGGTCGTCTGAATCCATGAGGTGAAGTAGCCGCGCTTGCCTTTGGGCGCATGTTCGGCCACGTAGGTCGCCGCGCCGCCGTACTCACCGCCCAGGGCCAGACCTTGCAGCAGGCGCAGGGTGATCAGGATGACCGGGGCCGCTACGCCAATGGTCGTGTAGTCGGGTAGCAAACCCACCACGGCGGTGGAGACACCCATGATCACGATAGTGATGAGGAAGGTGTGTTTGCGCCCGATCATGTCGCCCAGTCGGCCGAACACAATGGCGCCGAAGGGCCGAACGGCGAAGCCTGCGGCGAACGCGAGCAAGGCGAAAATGAAGGAAGTGGTCTCGTTGACGCCAGCAAAGAAGTGCTTGGCGATGATCGCGGCGAGGGAGCCATAGAGGTAAAAGTCGTACCACTCGAACACGGTGCCCAGGGACGAGGCGAAGATGACCTTGCGCTCCTCCTTGGTGATCCCGTGATGGGGAGCGCTGCCGGTGGACGTGTTGTCGATTGCCGCCATGGGTGTTCTCCGTCTTTTCTCGTGTAGGCCGGAGCACCTCACTTTCATCGTCGCGCCCTGGCCCAGGGCTGTGTCAGCGGATTACGGTTAGCGCGAAAACAGGGATACAGGCTGACGACCTCGTATTTGCACAAGGTTCCTAGAAGCATAATCAGCTTTTTACAGATATCCACTCGGATCAAAATCAAAAGATCGCGGCCTGCGGCATCTCCTACACGGTCAATGAAGGAGCTGCCGCAGGCTGCGATCTTTTGATCTTGCCCTTACCGGTCGAGCTGAATGTCCGAACAGTTAAACCCGGAACTGGTCCATCAAACTTTGCTGCTGATTCGCCAGGCTATTGAGCGACTGACTCACCCGTGCCGATTCATTGGCTTGCCCCGACAGCGACTCGGTGACATCGCGAATGGTCGCCACGTTGTTGTTGATCTCCTCGGCCACCGCGCTTTGTTCTTCAGCGGCGCTGGCGATTTGCAGGTTCATGTCGCTGATCACCGTCACCGCATCGCCGATCTGCCGCAGCGCAGTCACGGCTTGTCCAACCTGATCGACGCTGCCCTGAGCCAGGCGATGGCTGTTGCCCATCGAACCGACCACATCCTGAGTGCCGCTTTGCAGTTGCTCGATCACCACGCGGGTTTCTTCGACCGACTCCTGGGTGCGGCGTGCGAGGTTGCGCACTTCATCGGCGACCACGGCAAAGCCGCGCCCGGCTTCACCGGCACGGGCCGCTTCGATGGCGGCGTTGAGCGCCAGCAGGTTGGTCTGTTCAGCGATGGCGCGGATCACTTCCAGGACCGAGCCGATCTTCTCGCTGTTGGCCGCCAGGCCTTCGACCTGGACCATCGCCGCGCTCATGTCGGCGGCGAGGTTGTCGATGCTGGTGGTGGTGCGATCTATCACGGTCAGGCCCTGACGAGTTGCCGCATCAGCATCGCGCGCAGCCTGTGCCGCTTGCGCGGCACTGCGGGCGACGTCCTGGGCGGTGGCGCTCATTTCGTGGGACGCGGTGGCGACCTGATCCACCTGGCGGTATTGCTGTTCCATGCCGGCGCTGGTTTGCGTGGCGATGGCGGACGACTGGTCGGCGGTGCTGCGCGCATCCTGCACCGAGCGTTTGACCTCGGCGATGATCGGTTGCAGCTTGTCGAGGAAACGGTTGAACCAGCCTGCCAACTGGCCCAGCTCATCCTGTTTGTCGTAGGCCAGGCGGCGGGTCAGGTCGCCTTCGCCGCTGGCGATATCTTCGAGCATGTGCGCCACGCCGAGGATCGGTTTGGTCACGCTGCGGGCCATCAGCCACACCAGCAACAGGCCGATCAACGCCGCCAATACGCCGAGGCCGAGTTCGGTCAGGGTGCCGGCGGTGTTGCTTTCATCCAGTTGCTTTTTCAGGGCCTCGGCAGGGCCGACCAGGACTTTTTCCGGTACGTCGAGCAACACGCCCCAGGATTTGCCGCCAGGAATCGGCTGGAATGGCGACAGCACTTTGAGTTGTTGATTGTTGTGCAGGCTGGTGGTCTTGCTGGCGCCGGCGAGCATGCGCATCAGCTCGGCACCACTGGCCTGGTCCACGGCTTCCAGGCGCTGGCTGAGTTTGCTGGCGTCGCGGCTGTAGCCGGCGAGCAAACCGGCCGGGCTGACAATGCTGACGCCGGTCTGGCCGTCATAGAGCTTTTTACTGGCGCTCTGGCTGACCGCCTGCAAGCTGTTGAGGTTGATGTCCACCGACAGCGAGGCGATGGCTTTGCCGTTGACCATCAGCGGGAAAGCGATGCTGGTCATCAGCACGTTCTGGCCGTCGATCCTATAGAAGTAAGGTTCGATCACGCAGGGCTTCAGGCTGGTGCGCGGGCAGGTGAACCAGGCGTTGGCCGCTTCGCCGCTAGGGCCGGTACTGATGTCGGCGATGTCTTTTTCCGGCAGTGGCATCGAGGTCAGTTTGCCTGGCGTCGGTTGCGACCAGTACAAGGCAAAACGGCCTTTTTCATTACTGCCGACGTCGCTCTGGTCGGCGAACAGTTCGTCCTTGCCGTCCAGCGCATTGGGTTCGAACACCAGCGAAAGGCCGAGCAGTTCCGGGTTGGCTTGCAGCGCCGACTTGACCTGGCGGGTCAGGTCTTCGCGCAGGTCGAAGGCATCGAGAAAGCGCTTCTCGGCCTGGTCACGCAGAAACAGCACCTGACGGGAAAAACCGTGACCATATTGATAGGCGTCCATGAACTGCTGGCGGATGCCCAGCGCCTGGTTTTCACCCTGAGACTCGATCCGGGCCTGCGCGGCTTCGGTCAGCATCTCCATACTCGATGCTTTCACCAGCGCGGAGCTGTGCTCCATGCGATACAGCGAAAGACCCACCAGCAGAGTCACGATGCCCGCCAGGCACAGCCCGGCCAGCAGGGTGATTTTCCATTGAATGGAGAGTTGTCTGAGCGACATGGAGACGTCCTTATTCGATAAATATCTGAGACTTTGCACTGTAGCGGCCGGTATTTGGCTTTCTTGATGCCGCGAGCAGAATATCGAATCCCCCTGTAGGAGCTGCCGAAGGCTGCGATCTTTTGATCTTGATCTTGATCTTCGGCGGTTGCACAGATGGCCAAAAAACAAGATCAAAAGATCGCAGCCTCGTTTCACTCGACAGCTCCTACGGTCCTACGGTCCTACGGTCCTACGGTCCTACGGTCCTACGGTCCTACGGTTCTACGGTCCTACAGGGGTTGGCGTAAGTTTTGACAAGGCGACAGCGGTCCGGCACAGTGCGCGCCCTCTAATAAAACCCATTATTAATCCGCTGGCGGCTCACGCAGACTGCCGGCCGGACTCTTTCCGCTTGTCTTGAGGTAACGAAATGAATGCAGTCATTGCCGCGGTGGGCATCATGCTGGTTCTCAGCCTGTCCCGCGTGCATGTGGTCATCGCACTGATCGTCGGTGCGTTGGTGGGCGGTTTGACCGGCGGCCTGGGGATCGATGCGACCCTCAAAGCCTTCAACAGCGGCCTCGGCGGCGGGGCGACGGTGGCGTTGTCCTACGCGTTGCTCGGTGCTTTCGCCGTGGCCATTGCCAAGTCCGGCCTGGCCCATGCCTTGGCCGATAAGGCGTTGGCGATGGTTGACCGTCAGCACGCCACGGGCGGTGGTCAGGTCAAGTGGCTGCTGATCGGTCTGCTGTGGGTGGTGGCCATCGCTTCGCAGAACATTCTGCCGATACATATCGCGTTTATCCCGTTGCTGGTGCCGCCACTTCTGTATGTGCTGACCAAGTTGCAACTGGACCGTCGACTGATCGCCTGTGTCATGACCTTCGGTTTGATTACGCCCTACATGTTCCTGCCAGTGGGCTTCGGCAACATCTTTCTCAATGAAATCTTGCTGGCCAACGTCGCCCGCAGCGGTGTGGATATCAGCGGCATCAACGTCACCCACGCCATGGGCATCCCGGCGCTGGGCATGGTGGCGGGCCTGTTGATCGCGTTCGTCAGCTACCGCAAAAAACGTGTCTACGATCTGGCGAAGATCGAGCAAGTCGAGCAGGTCGCGGTGCAGTACAACCCGTTGAGCCTGATGGTGGCCGGGGTGGCGATTGCGGCGGCGTTCATTGTTCAACTGCTGCTGGACTCGATGATCATCGGCGCACTGGTGGGTTTCCTGATTTTCTCGGTATCGGGCGTCGTCAAATGGCGCGACACCGATGACCTGTTCACCGAAGGCATGAAGATGATGGCGATGATCGGTTTCATCATGATCGCCGCCTCGGGGTTCGCCGAAGTGATGAAGGCCACCGGTGAAGTGCAGACGCTGGTCGAATCGTCGGCGTCGTGGATCAACCACAGCAAAGGCGTCGGTGCCTTGTTGATGTTGCTGGTGGGGCTGCTGGTGACCATGGGCATCGGCTCGTCGTTTTCCACCGTGCCGATCCTCGCAGCGATTTTCGTACCGCTGTGCGTGCAACTGGGCTTCAGCCCGTTGGCGATTGTGTGCATCGTCGGCACGGCCGGTGCGCTGGGTGACGCCGGTTCGCCTGCCTCGGACTCGACACTCGGCCCGACCTCCGGCCTGAACATCGACGGCCAGCATCACCACATCTGGGATACCGTGGTCCCGACCTTCCTGCACTACAACTTGCCGTTGCTGGCGTTTGGCTGGGTTGCCGCGATGGTCCTTTGATTTAAAAGCAGAAGATCAAAAGATCGCAGCCTGCGGCAGCTCCTACACGGTCAATGTAGAAGCTGCCGCAGGCTGCGATCTTTTTTTTGGCGTTCAACTTTTGACCCAACGTGCCGTTAAAGCCTTTAACCACGCCAACAAAATCAAAAGAGTGAACGTCATGCGCATGAGCCTGAAGGCCAAAGTCCTGTCCCTTGCCGTCCTGCCGGTGTTGCTCTTTGCGCTGGTCATCAGTCTGACCACGTTGTTCATCCTGCAGGGCCAGGCCCGCCACGAAGTCGAGGAAACCCGCGAGCGCCTGCTCAGCGATGCCAAGGCCACCCTGCAAAGCTACGTTGCCGTGGCCATGACCACGATCAAACCCCTGTATGACGCGGCCGCTCCCGGCGATGACGCGGCACGGGTGCAGGCGATCAAATTGCTGTCGAGCATCGCCTACGGCAAGGAAGGCTACTTCTTCGGCTACGACTCCAACACCGTGCGTCTGTTCAAGGCCAACAGCCCGGAAGGCGTGGGCCAGAGCTTCAAGGACAACCGCGATTCGAACGGCGTCTACGTCAACCGTGACCTGGTGAAAGTCGCCAAGGAAGGTACGCATTACCTGCAATACAGCTCGCCGCTGCCGGGTAACAGCCAGGTGCAGGTGCCCAAGCTCGGTTACACCGAATACCTGGCGAAGTGGGACATGGCCGTGGGTACGTCGGTCAACCTCGACGGCATCGAGGCGCAGGTCGCCGTCGTCGAAGCCCAGGTTCAGGAGCGCATGCAAGGCGTGGTGCTGAGCATTGTCGGGGTGGCCGTGGTGGTGCTGTTGCTGATCGCCGCCGTCGGAATGCTGCTGGCCAACACCATTCTGCGTCCGCTGAACCTGATGAAAGCCAACCTCGACGACATCGCGGCGGGCGAGGGCGACCTGACCCGTCGCCTGACCATCACCAGCCAGGATGAACTGGGCGAACTGGCCGGTTCGTTCAACCGCTTCGTCGACAAGATCCACGGTCTGGTGCGCCAAATCACCGAAATGACCTCGCAACTGACCGGGCTGGTGAATCAGGTCTCCGACCAGGCCAACCGTTCGGACCAGGCCATGGAGCGTCAGCGCCACGAGACCGATCAGGTCGCCACGGCGATCAATGAAATGTCTGCCGCCGCTCAGGAAGTGGCCAAGAGCGCGCAAAACGCTGCGGTTGCCGCGCAGCAGACAGACGAAGAAGGCCAGGCCGCCAAGCGCGTGGTGGCCGGCAGCATCGTGAAGATTCATGCATTGGTGGATGACATTCGCAGCAGCGGCGTGTCCCTCGACAGCCTGCAAAAAGACGTGTCGTCGATTGTCAGCGTACTCGGGGTGATTCGTTCGATTGCCGAGCAGACCAACCTGCTGGCGCTCAACGCCGCCATCGAAGCTGCCCGTGCCGGTGAGGCGGGGCGTGGTTTTGCGGTGGTGGCTGACGAAGTACGGGCCCTGGCCAGCCGCACGCAAATCAGCACTCAGGAAATTCAGGGCATGATCGACCGCTTGCAGGCCGGCACGCAGTCGGCGGTGGAAGCCATGCGCCGTTCCAGCGAGGCCGGTGACGGCACGTCCGCTCAGGCCAATGAGGCCGGCGCGTCGCTGGACACCATGGCCCAGTTGATCGCCACCATCAATTCGATGAACGCACAGATCGCCAGCGCCGCCGAAGAGCAGACCGCCGTCGCTGAAGAGATCAACCGCAGCGTGCATCAGATTGCCGTAGCGGTGGACAACGTCGCGGATGAAACCCAACTCGGCGCGCAAACCTCTCGCAGTTTGGCGGACCTTGGTCAGCGTTTGGGCAATCTGGTGGGGCAGTTCCGTATCTGACCCCACGATACCAACTGTAGGAAGCAAAGCTTGCTCGCGAGGGCGATCTTACTGACGCCATCGCCGGCAAGCCGTGCTCCTACAGGATTACTTTGATTGCCAGGTTTAAGGCCTGTCCCAATACGGTACGTCGCCAAAGCACTCGACAAAGAAATCAATCACCGTCCTGACCTTCACCGACAATCTCCGGCTCCCAGGCCAGAGCACGGCAATCTGCTGCGGCTCCAGGCTGTTGGACACCTGATACTCCCCGAGCACCGGCACCAGCGTGCCGTTGTGCACCGCTTCACCAATCAGCCACGACGGAAACATCACCAGTCCCAGCCCCTGCTCAGCGGCTTGGGTCAGGGTGTCGGCGTGGTTGCCGGTGATCGGCCCCTTCACCGAGTAAGGTGTCCACGGCTGCCGACCTTGGCGAAAGAACCAGCGCTGCAGGCCGGTGACGCCTTTGTAGGCCAGGCATTGATGGGCCGCCAGATCGTCGGGACGCTGCGGTGCGCCATGTCGCTCCAGATACGCCGGGCTCGCCGCTACCTGAAAACGGTGCGGCGCGAGAATCCGCGCCTGCATGCTTGAGTCGTGCAGCGGGCCGATGCGAAACAGCAGGTCGGCACCTTCCTGCAATGGATCGACGTAGCTGTCGGTCTGTTGGATATCCAGTTGCAGTTTCGGATAGCGCTCACACAACTGTCCCAACCAGGGCGTCAGGTGACGCTGGCCGAACACCACCGGCGCGTTGATTCGCACCAGGCCGCTGGGTTCGCTTTGCTGTTCCTGCAATGCCTGTTCGGCTTCTTCCAGTTGCACCAGCACCAGCCGCGCATGATGACCGAGCATGCGCCCGGCTTCGGTGGGTGTGACAGCGCGAGTGTGGCGGTAGAGCAATTGCTGGCTCAGCGCCTGTTCCATCAATTGGATCTGCCGGGATATGGAGGAGGGCGCCAGGCCTTCGCGGCGGGCCACTTCGGAAAAGCTGCCATGGTCGAGCACTGCGACAAACAGCCGAAGTGCCTTGAAACCCAGTTCATTGAGGCCGTGCATGACAAAACCTGCTGTGCGAGTTGCGCAAAAGTGTTGTCAGGATGCTCCCATTTATCGCAAAGCAGTGCCACCCGATAATGCTCGCCAATCCAACTGACCACACAACGCACACTGTAGGAGCTGTCGAGTGCAACGAGGCTGCGATCGTTCGATCTTGATCGTTGAGGTCAAAAGATCGCAGCCTCGTTGCACTCGACAGCGCCTACAGGGGGCTCGAGGTGCTACTTATGCAAACTGTGTCAATCAAAGAGGCGAGCGTTGTTGCAACGCCTTCAACCCGGCCAGGCACGCGGCTTTTGCTGCTGCCGCTGGTGATTCTGGCCGGCATGGGCCTTTCCGTGGAGGCCGGGCTTCTCGGGCCGCTGGGTGTGCAGGTCGGGCACCTGTGGGCGACGTTGAGCATCTTTGGTGTCGGCTCGGCGATTTTGTTTTTGCTGCTGCTGTTCAGCGGCCCGCAACGTGGGCCGGCCCTGAACGAATTGCCGCGCTGGCAATTGATCGGCGGCTTTCTGGGGCCGATCTACGTGGTGGTGCTGACACTGGCCACGCCGCACATCGGTATCGCGATGACCATGATCGCGATCCTGTCCGGGCAGGTCGGCAAAAGCGTGCTGATCGACCATTTCGGCTGGTTCGGCGCCACCCGGAAAAAAGTTAACGCCGAACGTTGGCTGGCCTTGCTGCTGATTGTCGCGGCACTTGTTCTGATTGCCCGGGGTTGATGATGAGTCTGATTATTTTGTTGGCGGTGGTCGTGGCGGCCGGTGCGGTGTTGAGTGTGCAAGCGGCTATCAATGGGCGTCTGGGCGAAACGGTGGGCGTGTTGCGCAGCAGTTTGTTGACCTTCGCGGTGGGCGCTGTCAGCACCGGGTTGCTGATTGTGTTTTTTGAGCCGGCCCATGCGGTGAGCTTGCTGGACGTGCCGAAATGGCAGCTCAGTGGGGCGCTGTTTGGCGTCGTCTACATGATGGTGATGGTGGGCGCGGTTCCTCGGGTGGGGACGGCGGTGGCGACGGTGGCAGTGATCGTCGGGCAATTGGGAATGGGGATGTTGATTGATAATTTCGGCTGGTTGGGGAATCCGGCGATCGAGTTGTCGGGGAGCCGGGTTTTGGCGATGGTGCTTTTGGGGATGGCCCTGGTGTTCATGTATCGCAGCAGTTTGCGGCGGGGATCAACATTGGTAGAGGCACCGGTGTAGGTAGCAGAGGGTTGAGGGAAGGCTCAGCTCAAGAGCTGAAGGCGAGCTAAAGCTCGGCCTGATGAGTGGTGAGAAGCAAAGCGGTACGCCGCTCCCCTGCAGGAGCTGCCGAAGGCTGCGATCTTTTGATCTTGCCCCTCAAAAACAACATCAAAAGATCGCAGCCTTTGGCAGCTCCTACACTGGTAGGACGGGTTGCATTTGCGACCATACCAATGGAGTCAGGCCCATGATCAACAGTGAAAGTACCTGCGACTGCCCCAAATGCTCATGCAAGCTGGGCGATCATCCGATCGCGCGTCACGGCAAGCACTATTGCTGTGAGGCGTGCGCCAAGCATCACGAGCACGGTGAAGAATGTTCCAGCAAGGGCTGCAAGTGCGCCCACGCCAAATAATTCGTTCGCGCTAAACGTGGAGCCTAGTCGGGCTCCACTTCCAGTTTCAGGCTGTCATCGTCCAGCCGTTCGGTGTGGCGAACGGTACCCGTCAACCGGCGCCCGTCGACTCTGAGCACGAGGGTCTTGGCCTGCTCCAGGTCTTCCGGCAACGGCGGCGGGATGCGTACCGCGAAGCGGCTCGGGTCATTCAGAACCTGTTCCAGGCCGACCCTGCACTCGGTGCTTTTGGTGATGCGGCCGAACAGCGTATCCAGACCGTAATCCAGATGCGCAGGGCTGCTGACGAGTGTCGATGTCATTACGCTTCCCCCTCCTGAAAAAAGTAGCCAGGCGCTAGTTAGCCGGGCGCCACGTGACGTTTTCCACGCCGAATTTCTCCGCCATCGGCTTGCTGGTCTTTTGCACCTTTTCCCGGCCAAAGCGCGGAATCCGCCCCACACCCGCGTCGCAGCTCGCCCAATGCCAGGCTTCTGCGTTGTCCATTTTATCCAGGCGGATAATGAACGATTTGGGGGCGCCATGAAGGGTGTATTCAATGACGAAGAGTTTTGCATTGTTCATATAGCCCGTATTCCTCCCTGTGGTACATAAACGGATCACGGGCCACACGGAAAATTCAGTTGGATTGTCAGACGGTGGCCGTCGCTGGCGGCAAGTTCGGCGCCTCGTTACCATGGACGCTCCCTCAACCCCAATGATTGCTGCTTATGGCCCTTGCCGCTCCGCCAGACTTGAGTGATACCGATGTGCCCGTGCAACCGCTGGCACGCACCTATCCGCGCGGGCTGTTTATCGAACCCCATGAGCATGTCTGGGGCCAGTTGCTGTATGCGATGAGCGGGGTGATGTGGGTCGAGACGCCTTTTGAGGCGCTGGTGGTGCCGCCGCAACGGGCGGTGTGGCTGCCGCCCGGTGTGCCTCACGGGATTCGCGTGGTCTCGGACCTGCAAATGCGCAACATCTACCTGCGACCGTCGCTGGCGGCCACGCTGGATGACAGCGTGCAGGTAATCGAAGTCGGCGGGTTGTTGCGTGAACTGATCGTCGGATTGGTGGAGCAGGCTGATGGCGGCGCCCCCGAGTATTACGAGGCGTTGGTCGGGCTGGCGCTGCTGGAGCTCAAGCGGGCAAAGCGCTCGCTGCTGAAAATCCCGTTGCCGGACGATTCCGATCGACGCCTGATGAATCTGTGTCAGGCGGTCATGGCCGCGCCATCGCTGGAGATTCCGTTCGAGCAACACGCGGAAAGCGCCGGTGCCAGCGTGCGCACCCTGGCGCGGCTGTTCAAGGACGGTCTGGGCATGGGCTTCGCCGAGTGGCGGCGGCAGGTGCAACTGGCGACGGCGGTGGCCGAATTGATCCAGGGTGTGCCGGTCAGCGCAATTGCCCGGGAACTGGGCTATTCACCCAGCAGTTTCAGCGACATGTTCCGCCGTGAGCTGGGTGTTGCGCCGTCGCAGTTTTCCCTGGCTCAACGCGACCCCTTATAGGCGCACGGCTTGCCGGCGAATAGCGTCCTTGAAATCGCCATCGCCGATAAGCCGTGCGCCTACAGGAGGAAGCCGCCGTTTTTGGCCGAAATTCAGAAGCACTTGGCCGACGCTCGCCAGCAGCGCGCACTAGACTTTGGGCATTCCACAATTGCCCATGGAGTCTGCCATGAACTACCTCATTTCCCTGGCCATCGGCCTGGGCGTCGGCCTGCTCTACGGTGCTCTCGATTTTCGTTCCCCGGCACCACCCGCCATCGCACTGGTAGGCCTGCTCGGCATGCTGGCCGGCGAAAAGCTCTGGCCGATGGGCCGGGAGTTGGTGGCTGGCTGGATCTCCTGAATTCCCCTCTGTTTACTCGATGGAAACCCTCATGAAAGCATTGCAGTTCGACAAAACCGGCGACCTCTCGGCCCTGCGCTACGTCGAGGTTCCAACGCCTGTTCCCGGCGCCGATGAAGTGCTGGTCGAAATCAAAGCCGCCGGCCTCAACCCCAGCGATGTGAAGAATGTGCTGGGACGCTTTCCCTACACCACGTTGCCGCGCATTCCCGGTCGCGATTTCGCCGGTGTCGTGGTCGAAGGCCCGCAGGCGCTGATCGGTCAGCAGGTCTGGGGCACCGGCCGTGAGCTGGGCTTCTTCGCCGACGGCTCCCATGCACAGTTCGTCAAACTGCCGGCCAATGGCGTCGCCCTCAAACCCACTCACTTGAGTTTTGCCCAAGCCGCCAGCCTCGGCGTGCCCTACACCACGGCGTGGGATGCGTTGGAGCGCAGCCTGGTGACTGCCGAAACTCGCCTGCTGGTGATTGGCGGCGGGGCAGTGGGCAGTGCCGCGCTGGCACTGGCCAAGGTTCGCGGCGCCCAAGTATTGGCGGCGGCGCGGCGGCCGGAGCAGGTCAAGGATTTACAGGCCCAGGGTTTTCAGACGCTGCAACTGGATAAACCCGAAGACCTCGGCGCTCAGGTGAACGCCGTGTTCACCGGTGGTGCTGATGTGATTTTCGACACCACAGGCTTTTGGCTGCCAGCGTCCGTGGCAGCACTGGCCACCTTTGGCCGCATCGCGATCATCGCCGCGCCGGTAGACGGCATGGTGCAGTTGCCGGCCCTGGCGCTGTATCGCAAGGGTGGTTCGGTGGTGGGGATAAACTCCCTTCTGTACGGCGTACAGGCGTGTGCGGCCATGCTTGATCAGTTCGGCAAATTCTTCGATCAGGACTTGTTGCCGTTGCCCCAAGGCTTGTTCGAATCGCCGTTGTCCGAAGGGCAGGAGCGTTACGCCGAGGTGAATCAAGGCAGCGGCGACAAAGTCATCCTGTTGCCTTAACACGGTCCAATGATGGAGCTGCCGCAGGCTGCGATTTTTTGACTTTGATTTTTCAAGATCAAAAGATCGCGGCCTGCGGCAGCTCCTACATGGTTTGCATTACCGAGCCACGGGAAAATGGGGGTGGTATAGACTCTTTGGCACCCCCTCAAGAGGTGCCCCCCATGAGCGAGCCGATTCGTCTGACCCAGTACAGCCACGGCGCTGGCTGCGGTTGCAAGATTTCGCCCCAGGTACTGGAAGTGATTCTGGCCGGCAGCGGCGCGCAGAATCTGGACCCGAAACTCTGGGTCGGCAACGCCTCGCGCGATGACGCAGCGGTCTATGCCATTGACGCGGAACGGGGCGTGGTCTCGACCACCGATTTTTTCATGCCGATCGTCGACGATCCGTTCGATTTCGGCCGCATCGCCGCCACCAATGCCATCAGTGATATCTACGCCATGGGCGGCGATCCTTTGATGGCGATTGCGATCCTTGGCTGGCCGGTGAATGTGCTGGCACCGGAAATCGCCCGGGAAGTGATTCGCGGCGGGCGTTCGGTGTGCGATGAGGCTGGCATTCCTCTGGCTGGCGGGCATTCCATCGACGCGCCGGAGCCAATCTTCGGCCTGGCGGTCACCGGGCTGGTGGAAAAGCGCCATATGAAACGCAACGACACCGCCACCGCCGGCTGCCTGCTGTACCTGACCAAACCCCTGGGCATCGGCATCCTCACCACCGCCGAAAAGAAGGGCAAGCTGCGCAACGCCGACATCGGTCTGGCCCGCGACTGGATGTGCACCCTCAACAAGCCCGGCAGTCGTTTCGGCAAACTTGAAGGCGTGACCGCAATGACCGACGTCACCGGTTTTGGCCTGCTCGGGCATCTGGTGGAAATGGCCGATGGCAGTCAACTGACCGCCCGCATCGAATACGACCGCGTTCCGCGCCTGCCGGGTGTCGAGTATTACCTCGAACAGGGCTGCATTCCCGGCGGCACCTTGCGTAACTACGACAGCTACGCCAGCAAACTCGGGCGGCTTCAGGAGCTGCACAAGCGCGTGTTGTGCGATCCGCAGACCAGCGGTGGCCTGCTGATCGCCGTGACACCTGAAGGTAATGACGCATTTCTGGCCGTCGCCGCCGAACTGGGGCTGAACCTTGCGCCCATCGGTGAACTGGTCGAGCGACAGGGCAACGCCGTCGAGGTGTCTTGATGTCTGCCGACTGCACCGATTACCGCGATATCTTCCTCAACGACCGGCCGATGATGGATGCCCGTGCCCCGGTAGAGTTTCACAAGGGTGCGTTCCCCGGTGTGGTCAACCTGCCGCTGATGAACGATCACGAACGACAGCGGATCGGCACTTGCTATAAACAACACGGCCAACAAGCGGCCATTGAACTGGGCCATCAACTGGTGTCCGGTACGATCAAGGCCGAACGCCTGCAGGCCTGGGCAGACTTCGCCCGAGCACATCCCGATGGGCTTTTGTACTGTTTTCGCGGTGGCTTGCGTTCGCAGATCGTCCAGCAGTGGCTGAAGACCGAGGCGGGTATTGACTATCGGCGCGTCAAAGGTGGCTACAAAGCCATGCGCAACTTCCTGTTGGATACCACCGATCAGGCCGTGACCCAGTGCGATTTCGTCTTGTTGGGCGGCATGACCGGCACCGGCAAAACCGAAGTGCTCATGCAACTGGATAACGCGGTGGACCTTGAAGGTCACGCCAATCATCGCGGGTCCAGTTTCGGCAAGCGCGCCACGGGCCAACCTTCCAATATCGACTTTGAAAATCGCCTGGCGGTGGACCTGCTGAAGAAGCGCGCTCGCGGCGTTGAGCAGTTCGTGCTGGAAGACGAAAGCCGTGCGATAGGCAGTTGCGCACTGCCATTGCCGTTGTATCAGGGCATGCAGCAGTTTCCGATGGTCTGGCTTGAAGACAGCCTTGCGGGACGGGTCGAGCGGATCCTGCGCGATTACGTGGTAGACCTGTGTGCCGAGTTTATCGACGTGCACGGCGACGAGGGTTTTGCACTGTTCTCCGAACGTTTGCTGGCGAGCCTGAACAATGTGCAGAAGCGTTTAGGCGGTGAGCGTCATCGGCGGATCCTGATTTTGCTGGAGGATGCGCTGGCCGCGCAGGCGAGTAACGGCGCCGTGGATCTGCATCGGGCCTGGATCGAAGGGTTGCTGACTGAGTATTACGACCCGATGTATGCCTTTCAGCGGGAGAAGAAAGGTGCGCGGATCGAGTTTGCGGGGGAGCGCGGGGCGGTGTTGGCGTATTTGCGCGAGCGGGGTGGTCAGCGAGGGTGATGGTGGTTTTGCCGGCCCCTTCGCGGGCAAGACTCGCTCCTACAGGAAATTGGCGTAACGAAAATTCACTGTAGGAGCGAGGCTTGCCCGCGAAGGGGGCCGATCACACGCTGCAAAAACTCAGGTCGGGCAAGTCTCCCGCCCGTTATCCAAACCTTGCTTGTAGCTATGGCTCACCAAACTGGCCTTGCCGTTGTGCCAGGTCAGGGTCAACACGAACAGCGAATCGTAGTCGCTGGACTCCCAATCCTCGGCGATCTTCTGCGTCTTGCCGACCGCGTCTGCGGCGACCTTATTGATCAGCTCAGGCAAGTAGCCGTGGGACCAGGCCGTGTAAATGACCGAGTTGTGATACTTGTCGTGCAGCAGTTCATCGGCCAGGTCGCTGGTGTCGTTGGCCGAGAAATTGATGTTCACCGGCAAACCGAGCTTGATCGCGCTGGGGCTGATGGTCATCAGCGGGCGGATGTAGCTGTAGGAATTGTCCAGTTCGCCTTCCTCGACATTGCGTGTCGGGTTGGCGGCAAACACGTAGTCAGCCTTGCCGAATTTTTCCGGGAGCAAGGTCGCCAGATCAATGGCACGGTTCAGACCCTGGCAGTTGAGCTGGCCCAGGCCACCGGCAGGTTTTTCCGCATGGCGCAGGAACACGAGGGTCTGCGTGCCATCCACCGGCTGCGCGCGACTTTCGCTGGATTCCAGGGCAAAAAACAACGCACTGGCCGCCAGCAGGGCGGGCAGGAATATATAGGCGCGATGTTTGAAACGGTTGGCAAGTTTCAGAAAATTCATCATGGAATAAAGACTTCTTCAGCGCATAGCGTTAAGGCTGACAAACCTTTACACCACGATTTTCCTGCGTCGGGTGTTTTCCATGTCGTTGAGCCGATCCGTTTTCAAAAGGGCAGTGGTCAGAGTCCTCTGATGCCCTTTTGGTTCGATTCCGGCCGGAAGTGCAGCAATCTACCGGTAACCTTGAGCGGATGGAGCGAAGGTTATCGACAGGATGTTGCGGATTTATGGACACAGTACACAGACGGTGTGAAAGGGGCTGCAATCTCTCTTGATCTTGACCATCAGTGATATTGATAACGCGACTGGGTCTGCTGCATTAATATCTTCCTTCTCAATTTTCTCGTGGATCTTTGCCATGACTGATTTGTCTGCGTTCCCCATCACCCAAAAATGGCCGGCCCAGTACCCGGAGTGGGTTCAGCTGTACTCCTTGCCGACCCCTAACGGCGTCAAGGTCTCGATCATGCTCGAAGAGATCGGCCTGCCGTACGAGCCTCACCGCGTCGGCTTCGACACCAATGATCAGATGTCCCCGGAATTCCTGTCGTTGAGCCCCAACAACAAAATCCCGGCCATCCTGGATCCGCACGGCCCTGGTGGCCAACCGTTGCCGCTGTTCGAGTCCGGGGCAATTCTGATCTACCTCGCGGACAAAAGCGGGCAACTGCTGGCCCAGGATTCGGCAGCACGCTACGAAACCATTCAGTGGTTGATGTTCCAGATGGGCGGTATCGGGCCGATGTTCGGCCAGCTCGGTTTCTTCAACAAATTCGCCGGCAAGGACTACGAAGACAAGCGTCCGCGTGACCGTTACGTCGAAGAAAGCAAACGCCTGCTGGGTGTCCTCGATAAGCGCCTGCAAGGGCGTGACTGGATCATGGGCGAGCGCTACACCATTGCCGATATCGCGACCTTTCCGTGGGTGCGCAACCTGATCGGTTTCTATGAGGCGGGCGATCTGGTGGGCATTCAGAACTTCCCCAACGTCACGCGTGTGCTGGAGAAATTCCTGGCGCGGCCGGCGGTGATTCGTGGGCTGGAAATCCCGAAGCCAGTCTCGAACTGATACACACCTAACTCTGTGGGAGCGGGCTTGCTCGCTCCTGAAGGGGATTTGAGTCGGGTTCAAGATTGTTGCGATCGCGGTAACGCTGTCTTGAGTCATCCGCGTTTGTGCCCTGCACCGCACAGGGCATAAGCTTTGCCCCTCTACGACTTTTGTCTCGTCTCCCCCGATTTTTCAGGAATACCCATGTCCAGTCAGTTCCCCGAAGCACGCCCACGCCGTCTGCGCCGCAATGCGAGCCTGCGCAGTCTGTTCCAGGAAACCGAGTTCAGCCTGAACGACCTGGTGCTGCCGATTTTCGTCGAAGAAGAAATCGACGATTTTGTGCCGATCAAAAGCATGCCCGGTGTAATGCGCATTCCGGAGTCGAAACTGGCGGGCGAGATCGAGCGCTACGCCCGGGCCGGGATCAAGTCGGTGATGACTTTCGGCGTGTCCCATCATCTGGACAGCAGTGGCAGCGACACCTGGCGCGATGACGGCCTGGTGTCACGCATGTCGCGCATCGCCAAGGATGCGGTGCCGGAAATGATCGTCATGTCCGACACCTGCTTCTGTGAATACACCGACCACGGCCATTGCGGCGTGCTGCACAACCACGAAGTCGACAACGACCAGACCCTGATCAACCTCGGCAAACAAGCGGTAGCAGCAGCCTATGCCGGTGCCGATGTGATCGCGCCGTCGGCAGCCATGGACGGGCAAGTCCAGGCGATTCGCCGGGCGCTGGATGAAGCCGGTTTCGGCCAGACGGCGATCATGGCTTATTCGACCAAATTCGCTTCGGCGCTCTACGGCCCGTTCCGCGAGGCCGGTGGCAGTGCGCTCAAGGGCGACCGCAAAAGCTATCAAATGAACCCGATGAACCGCCGCGAAGCCGTGCGCGAATCGCTGCTGGACGAGCAGGAAGGTGCCGACGCCTTGATGGTCAAACCGGCTGGCGCGTACCTGGACATCATCCGTGACATTCGCGAAGTCTCGCGTCTGCCGCTGTCGGCGTATCAGGTGAGTGGCGAGTACGCGATGATCAAATTCGCCGCGCAGGCCGGGGCCATCGATGAAGACCGCGTGGTGCGCGAAAGCCTCGGGGCGATCAAACGCGCGGGGGCTGACTTGATCTTCACCTACTTTGCGATGGACCTGGCGTTGGCCGGGATCTGAAGCAAAAAAAGATCGCAGCCTCGTTTCACTCGACAGCTCCTACAGGGGATCGCATTTCCATGTAGGAGCTGTCGAGTAAAACGAGGCTGCGATCCTTTGATCTTTTGATCCTCAGCCAAAAAACGGCCGAATCCCGTGATCGCGAAAATACCGCTCAATCACCTTCGGGTCCGAGCAGGTCTCGGCTATCGCCACATAAGTATCCGGCCGCAACAGGTAAAACCCGTTACGCCCCAGGCCTGCCGTTTCAAACGCTGGCCGCCAGTCGAACACATGCAGCGGCAAATGATGTTCGACGCACCAGGCAATCATCTCGTCGCTGGTGTCGCCATACACATGCACCTGCCAGGTCGGACACTTCAGCGGTTCGAAATTATCACCCTCGCCATCGTGCGCCCAGGGCAGGCGATCGCCGCCATGAACATGCCCGGCGATGCCTGTGCTCAAGGGCATGCCGCGATAGTTCAGGGTGATCTGAGAAACCGTGCGAAAGAGGAACTCGCGTGACGTTGCAAACGAGGCCATTTTCGGAATCACGAACGGCACAAGGCGTGCGCGCAGCAAGTCGGCCATGGGCCCTTCGGCCGTGACGAAACTGAACACCCGGTCGGTGGTGGACACCAGTTTACGGGCGAAGGCGATACGTTCAGGTTCGTAGGTGTCGAGCAATTTCGCCTCGGCGGCGCCGCTCAACACCGATGCGAGTTTCCAGGCCAGGTTGATGGCGTCACCAATTCCGGTGTTCATGCCCTGACCACCGACGGGGCTGTGGACATGGGCGGCGTCACCCAATAAAAACGCGCGGCCGGTGCGGAAGTGATCCGCCACCCGATGATGCACGCGGTAGGTCGAGAACCAGTTCACCTGTTCGATCTGTACCTTCAGATGTTCGATGGCCTGGCTGCTGACATCTTCGAATTGCAGGGTATCGGCGTGCTCGGCACGTTCATCGCGTACTGTGCCAATCAAACGCGCGCGGCCGGACGCGGCCATCGGGAATACCGCGAGGAAATCCGCCTCATCCAGGTCTACGTGCAGTTCGCCATCGAACGTCGGCCCGCTGGCCTGCACATCGGCAACGTAGAAAATCTGCTGGTAGGTGCCACCGGGAAAACCGGTGTCCAGGGATTTGCGCACAATCGAACGGGCACCATCACAACCGGCCAGATAACAGGCCTGACAGGTTTCCTGCTGACCGTCGGGCAGACGCAAGGTGGCAGTGATGCCGTCGCCGCTTTCTTCGAAAGCCTCAAGTTCGGTGTTGCGCTCCACGGTAATCCCGAAGGTTTCGAGGCGGTCGATCAGCAGGCGCTCGTGTTCGTCCTGGGGGAATATTTTGAGGAAAGCATAGGGCGTCAGGCCCTCGCCGATGCGGCTTAGGGGCAAGCGTGCCACCGCTTCACCCTTTACCCAGAAATTGGCGGCGTCAACGCGATGGCCTTTTTGCACAACAGCGTCGGCAAGGCCCAGCTGGCGATACAACTCCAGCGTCCGCGCCTGCACGGCCAGTGCCCGCGACGTGGTGCCCGGGGTCGATGTCTTGTCGACAATCCGTACGCGGACTCCCAGTTTGCTTAGCCACAGTGCCAGTACCAGCCCGGTCGGGCCGGCACCGATGATCAACACATCGCTACGGTGCATGAGTCTGTTCTCCTTGCTCTGTCGAGCAAGTATGGTCCAGTCGCGCGCGGCGGCCAGATTGACCGCCCAATGGAAAAGCCAGCAGTACTGTTATCGGATACTTGTAGGAGCGAGCTTGCTCGCGATGGCGGACTTGCAGTCGACATAAATGTTAAACCGCTATCGCGAGCAAGCTCGCTTCTACAGGTCCGTGTCTGTCTGGATGAACCGCATTCGGATGCCACAGTCATAGCTTGCACCCTGCCATTGGTCGTATGGTTAGCCCGGCACAACGGATTCCCTGGAGCAACATGCACGCCCATCGATTGATCATGAGCATTGCCGCGCTGTTGGTGCTGGCCGGTTGCGGCAGTCAACGAACGCAGGAAGCCCCGGCGCGCAAGCCTGCCGAGGTCAAGGCCGAAATTGTGCGCCTGATGCCGGCCAAAGCGGTCGACCGCCAAGGCTGGGCCACGGATATTTATGCCGCGTTCGCCGCGCAGAATATCCAGCCCACCACGCAAAACCTGTGCGCGGTGCTGGCAGTCACCGAGCAAGAGTCAACTTTTCAGGTCGACCCGTCCGTGCCGGGGCTGGGCAAGATTGCCCGTGACGAGATTGATCGCCGAGCGGCCAAAGTTCACATTCCCGATTTGTTGATCAGCGCTGCGCTGCAAGTGCGTTCGCCCAATGGCAAAAGCTATAACGAGCGCCTGAATGCCGCGCGAAGCGAAAAGGAACTGAGCGCGATTTTCGACGACTTCATCGGCATGGTGCCCATGGGCCAGAGTCTGTTCGGTGGCTTGAATCCGGTGCATACCGGTGGGCCGATGCAGGTCAGCATCGACTTTGCCGAGCAGCACACGAAAGGCTATCCCTACCCGGTGGACGGCTCGATCCGTCATGAAGTGTTCACCCGACGTGGCGGCATGTACTTCGGCATTGCCCATTTGCTCGGTTACCCGGTGAGCTACCCGCAACCGTTGTATCGTTTCGCCGATTTCAACGCCGGTTGGTATGCGAGTCGCAACGCCGCGTTTCAGAACGCGGTGAGCCGGGCCTCCGGTATTCCGCTGGCGCTGGATGGGGATCTGATCAGTTACGGTTCGATCCTTCCCGGTACGACGGAAGTGGCCGTGCGCAGCCTTGGCAAGCAACTGGACATGCGCAACACGACGATCAGGAGTCAATTGGAGGAGGGCAATAGCCTGGCATTCGAGAACAGCGAGTTGTATCAGCGGGTTTTTGCATTGGCCGACAAAGCTGAAGGCAGGGAGTTGCCACGTGCGGTGCTGCCGGGGATTGTGCTGCAGAGTCCGAAAATCACCCGCACACTAACCACCGCGTGGTTTGCCAAGCGGGTTGATGAACGGTATCAGCGGTGCATGGCGCGGGCTGGCTGAAGATCAAAAGATCGCAGCCTTCGGCAGCTCCTACAGGGGACCACATGTAGGAGCTGCCGCAGGCTGCGATCTCTTGATCTCCAGTCACCCGTAACCAATATTCGCAGGCATGAAAAAACCCGGCTGATCAGGCCGGGTTTTTTGTTGGGTGTTGCGGTAAAGCTGTTTGATCAGGCGACGCTGTTGCCTTGCAGACGGTCCGAGCCATCGGCGGCGACGGTGTTGCCTTGCAGACGATCAGAACCATCAGCAGCGACGGTGTTGCCTTGCAGGCGGTCGGAGCCATCGGCGGCGACGGTGTTGCCTTGCAGGCGGTCCGAGCCATCGGCGGCGACGGTGTTGCCTTGCAGACGGTCGGAGCCATCGGCGGCGACACTGTTGCCTTGCAGRCGATCAGAACCATCAGCAGCGACGCGGTTTTCGATCAGACGGTCGGAACCACCTTCGGCCACACGATTCTGGATCAGGCGATCCGAACCACCTTCAGCGACACGGCTTTCAATCAGACGATCCGAACCGCCTTCAGCGACGACAGGCTGAGCAGAGGWAGCGGCGAAAGCGTTCACTGCGAAGATCGAGAAAGCGATGCTGAGGATGGTTTGGCGTTTCATGATCGTGTGCTCCGGGGTGTTATTGGTTGGTATGGAGCTGATGTTACGCCGTGGATTTTTTATGAGAACTTCATTGACGTGATGGTGAACATCGACGGCATTGATAGGGCACACCGCATACCCTACGCAGCGATGATGGGCTTTTGTCGGGGAGAGAGAAGCGTGACCAGGGATCAGGCTTCGCTGATCTTGCTGACGCTGGTGAGTTTGCCGTTCCAGACCATCTCGTAATGGGCGGCCTGAATGATCGAGGAAACGACTCGTGGGGTCATCAGTGCCCAGCAATGGCTGCCCGGCAAGCGCACCGAGTGGTAACGCAGACCCGGACATCCGGCGTCCTTGAGTGACCGGCCCAAGGTACGGGAATGGCTATAGTCGTCAGGTGCGTACACCGGGTCAGTCATTGGCAGGGCGGTCGCATCCTTCATCCCGGCCTCGACGAAAACGCAGGACAGTCCACGGAAAACGAAGCGCTCGTAGTTCAGGTTCGGAACATTCGACCAGTACAAACTCTGGTGATGTCGCACTTCGGCCAGCGCCGTGTCCATCGAATCCGCGAGATACAACACCCCGAAACGTCCATCGCTGAAGCGCGATCCCGCCGGGTTGACGTGGGTAAACGGTGCGGCCGCGTAAGAACAGCCCGGAATGCCGAACGGAATCTCACCCCGTGGAATCATCTCAAGGTGACCCACTTCATTTTTCAGCCGGGGGTTGGTCAGCGCCTGAATCTGATACAGCAGTTCGAACTCGTCTTCGCTCGCCACATCCTCAAACAAAGCGATGGGAGGGAACTTGGAATTCACCAGTCGAAAAGCCTGTAGCCGCTCACTCGCAAGCACTGCCAGTTCGCTCAGCTTCACCATTGAGCGCCTCGCAGCACATCAATGCGGCGAAAGGTTTCATACAGCGAAATCATATCGCCTTGGGCCATGATCTCCAGCGGGCTGCGCCCATTGAAAAACTCGTTGTGATTGGCCATCGACGCGAAGCCGTAGACGTTCTCTGGATTATCGAAAACCAGGCGCAACGCGGCGTGGATGTTCAGTACAAAACTGATGCGCTGCATCTGATCCGAATCCAGCGCTACCGCCCAATCAGGATCGCGCTGGCGGGCGCGGGTGTAGGTGCTGCGGGAAATGCGCAAAATGCGGCAGGCCTGATCGCTGCTCGCGGCCCATTTTTCCAGGATGCTGACAGCGGCGCGCAGGCCCGTTACGCATTGGTTCCTGGTAAAGGTTTGCGCCTGGAGAGGAACGGCCATGTTGTGCGCCTCACTGCTGGTCTGTGGATTCGAAACTATCGCTAATGAATCTGCAGATCAACATTTGCTCGACCAGTGGTGTCCGCTTAAGCAGCACTTCGATGGTTAAAGAACCGGACCCGTCGCAACGACGGGCCCGCACTTTGGATCAGAGTTTCGGCAGTTGCCCGATACGTCCCATCATCTCGGTGACGATCTGCAGGTCCAGCAGGAACTGCTCGGTGGTTTTGAACTCGTTGTCGTTGTGGCCGGTGTATTTGACGTTTGGCATGGCCAGGCCGAACTGCACGCCGTTGGGCAACTCATGCACCGACGTGGCACCGGCGGAGGTCCCGAACTTGTGCTCCATACCGAGGTTTTCGCTGGCCACGTCGAGCAGCGCCTTGACCCATTCGCCCTCAGGGTTGCGGTACATCGGCTCGGCGATCGAGTAGTCGAAGACCGGTGCAATGTGGGTTGTGTTGCTCCACGCAGTCAGCTTCCCGGCGATTTCGGATTTGAGTGTTTCCGGGGATTTTCCCTTCGGCACTCGCAGGTTGACCGCGAGTTTGAAGGCTTTGTCGTCCATCCCGACGTAGGTCAGGGAAGCGGTCAGCGGGCCCATGAACTCATCGGCAAAACCGACGCCCAATTTGCCACCCAGGTAATCCAGCCCCCAGTTGTCGGCCGCGTAGCGGGCGGCGTCCGTGATGTGGTTGTGCTTGAGGGCGACCTTGCCGTCGAGGCTATTGATGAAGTCCAGCATCCGTGCCACCGGGTTGACGCCGGACTCGGGCTCGGAGGAGTGCGCGGACACGCCGGTGACCGTCAGTTTGACGTCCTTGCCGACGACCTTGGCGGCGACCTCGAAGTTGCCGCCATTGCGCTTGGCATACTCGGCGCCGGCCTTTTGCAGGCTGGCGGCCAGCGCTTCGGGTTTGTCAGTCAGCAGGGTGACAACTGATGTCGATGGAATCTGGTTGGTGGCCAGCCCCCCGGTCATCGAGATGAGTTCCGCGCCTTTGCCCTCGGCCTTGCGCTTGGCAAAATTGGCCATGACGGTGCCGTAGCCTTTCTCGGCAATCACCACCGGGTAACCGCCATCCAGCGCCAGGTTGTAGTTAGGCGTCGGGTTGCGTTCGAAGTAGTAGGGGATGGCGTCGCCCGTGGTTTCTTCGGTGGTGTCCACCAGCAGCTTGAAGTTTCTCGCCAGCGGCAGCTTCTCTTCCTTGATGACCTTCATGGCGTAAAGGGCTACCACGATGCCGTTTTTGTCATCCTCGGTGCCCCGACCGTACATGCGGTCACCCACCAAGGTGACTTTGAACGGGTCGAGCCGGGTGCCGTCCTGCAACACCCAGTTTTCAGGCGTTACGGGGACCACATCGGCGTGGGCGTGAATGCCCACGACTTCATCACCCGTGCCTTCGAGGGAGATTTCATAGACGCGGTTGTCGACGTTGCGAAAGCTCAGGTTGAACGCCTGGGCAAGGCCCTTGATCTTGTCGCCGATCTTGATGAATTCGGGATTCTCGTGTTGGGCAACGCCGTCCACGCGCATGGTCGGGATGGCCACCAGTTCACGCAAGGTTTCGGTGGCTGCAGTGCCGTATTTCACCCGTGCATAGAGGCCCAGCAGGCGGTGGATTTCATTCTGCTGCTCTGCGGAAAGTGTCTTGTTGTCAAGAAAAGCGCTGATTGCCGGGCCGAGGTCGTCGGTTTTGGCGACGTCGCTCTTGCCCAGGCTGCCCAGGAATGTCCTGAAATCCGTTACTGATGTATCACTGAACGTCTTGAGGATGATCGCGCTCTGTTGCGGGGTGATGTTGGCATGAGCCGCAGTGGTGAACGACGAAAGGCTGGCGAGCATCAGGGTGGTCGCGGCCAGGTGTTTGAGTGAAAAGTCCATTGTTGGGGGCATTCCTTTGCAGGCTGTTTGTAAGAAATATCTGATTGTTCAATCAGAAACTTCTCCAAGCTAACAAACGAACGCGTGATACGGGAGCCCCTGATGTGGGATCTGTCGCACAGAAATGCAAAAGCGGCGCAGAAACGAAAAACCGCTCTATCAATGTTTACATTCCGACAACACCACTTGGCAGGTGCTGGGCGTGCCGCCGGATCGGCCGGCATAGCGTATGCAGTTATTCAGGGATTTTTGCCGAGCCATGCTCAAGGTGTCGCCCCACGCCAGACCGCCCTCGCCAACAGTGGGGAGCGCTTTGGCATAGCAGGCTGAGCCCAGGCTGGCGGACGAGTAGCGTACCGAGGCCGCTTTACTTGCGCATCCTGCGACAAGGGCCAGATTGATGGCGAGGAGGGCGGGGAGGAACCATGGCGAGCATTGCCGCGCTGTTTTCCTTGTCATCCCGTTTCCCCTGAATCAAGAGGGTGGAGGCGCATTGATGGTCGTACGTTACTTAGATTAGTCGCTATTGCGCCTGCCCTTGGGCAACCAATAACAACGACTGCGGCACCGGGCTTTGCGGGTGCTGCGGCTCTTGCAGGCCGATCAGTCGAAAACCGGCCATATCCAGCGCATTGAGCCAGCTGGACAAGGTGCGGAAATACCATGGCATGGGTTGCCACTGCCCCTTGAAGCCGGCAAAACTTTCCTGGCGCCAACCATCCTGATAATCGCCTGCGGCTGCGGTCCACGGATGCAGCGTCTGCACCACCAGTGCGCCACCTGGGGCAAGAAGGGCATTCATGGCCGCCAGTAGAGGAATAATGTCCTGGTGCAGCAGGGCGAAGTTGGCGCAGATCAGGTTGTAGTCACGACCGATATCGACGTTCCCCTCCACTAACGCTTCATAACTCGCCAGATGTACCCGCGACGGTCCCGCCGCTCGCGCTGCTTCAACCAGCGAAGTCTCGCCATCCACACCGACCGCATCGATTGAACGGTCAGTCAGCGCACGCAACAACCAGCCCTCGCCACAACCCAGGTCGAGCACACGTTCGGGCTGACGACCGAGCACCGCCAGCAGGATGGCCTGATCGGTGACCTGATGGCGGCTTTCAATGGTGCCGGCACGGATGGCTTCGATCCAGGGTTGGGCGTTATGGTGCCAGCTTTGCAGGAGGGTGGATTCAGGGGTTGGCATACCGGCGACCGCAGTTGTTGGCTGGATAAAAGGATAGGCGGATTGAGCGTTGCGCGTGTGTTTGTCTGTCTGGGGAGAATTAAAAATTTTGCAAAGGCTGCAAAGCGGGCAGTCATTGGGCATCCAGTTGGACGCGCCGCCGGGCTAATCAGAGCGCCATTTTCCGGGAGGCTTGCTCGAACCGCTCCCGCAGAAAATCCAGCAGCGCCCGCACCCGTGGTGCCAGGTAACGACTGCGCGGGTACAGGGCGTGAACGGGGGCCTCTGCCGATTGCCACTCGGGCATCAACACGCTCAAGTAACCGGCCGCAAGGTCGGCGCTCACGTCCCAGATCGACTTCAGTACGATGCCGTGTCCGTCGATGGCCCACTGGCGGGCCAATGCGCCGTCATTGGTTTCACGGGCGGCCTCCAGAGGCACTTTGAACAACACTTCCTCGGCACCTCGGCGCAAACGCCATTCAGTGGACCAACCTGACTGACCCGCGACGATGTGATCGAAGTCACCCAACTGTTGCGGATGCTCGGGTGTGCCCTTGCGCAGCAGGTAGCTTGGCGCGGCACACAGCACGCGGCGATTGGCTGCCAGCGGTCGTGCGATCAGCGAACTGTCCGGGGGCACGCCAAAGCGGATGACCAGGTCGACGTCATCGCTCACCAGATGCGAGAACGAATCGGACAGCAGAAGTGCGGGCACGACCTGTGGATACAGAGTGCTAAACGCGTCGAGCCATGGACTCAGCACATGGCGACCGAAGTCCGAAGTGGCGGAAACGCGAATTTTGCCACGAATTTCATTTTTTTCAGCCGACAGCGCCGCACGGGCATCGTCCAGTGATTGCAGTGCCTGGCGGCAGTGCAGCAAGTAGAGCCGACCTTCATCGGTCAAGCGCAATTGCCGGGTGGTGCGCTCGAACAGCCGCGTCGCCAACGAAGCTTCCAGCTTGAGCAATCGCGCACTGGCGGCCGCTGGCGACAGCCCCAACTTGCGGCCGGCAGCAGAGAGCCCGCCCATTTGCGCGGCTTCGACGAATAGGCGGATATCGCCCAGGTTATCCATGATTGTTCCAGTATTTTTGAAAATCCATCAAAGAGTAGCCCAATTATCAATCGCAAGCCCTGGCAGCAGACTGAGCCCATCAAACGCCCTTGGCTCAGGAGTCCTTCGCTATGAACGCACCTTCGACACTGTTTACCCCCATCGCCTTCGCTGGCCTGAACGCACCCCACCGCGTCGTCATGGCGCCCATGACTCGGGCCCGCAGCAGTCAGCCCGGCGACATTCCAAATGCGCTGAATGCCGAGTACTACGCCCAACGCGCATCCGCCGCGCTGATCGTGACCGAAGCTAGCCAGATTTCCCCCCAGGGCAAAGGCTACTCGTTCACGCCGGGCATCCATAACGAGGCCCAAGTGGAGGGCTGGCAAGGGGTGACCCAAGCGGTGCATGCCCGAGGCGGACGAATCTTCCTGCAACTGTGGCATGTGGGGCGCTTGTCCCATCCGGACTTCCACCAGGGTGACTTGCCGGTGGCCCCGTCTGCCGAACCCTTCGAAGGGCAGATCTGGAAAGTAGACCCGGCCACCGGACTAGGCGCGATGTTCGATTGCCCGACGCCTCGGGCGCTGACCCGGGCAGAAATTGCGCAGATCGTCGACGACTTCCGTCAGGCTGCACGCCGAGCGATCCGCGCCGGCTTCGATGGCGTAGAAATTCACGGCGCCAATGGCTATCTGGTGGACCAGTTCCTGCGCACCACCTCCAATACCCGCACCGACGAGTACGGCGGTTCGCGCAGCAATCGCCTGCGGTTTCTGCGGGAAGTGGTAGACGCCATCAGCGAGGAAATCGGCGCCGAGCGCACCGCCATCCGCCTGGCCCCTTTTCTGACTGCCCGTGGCATGGCTTGCCCGGACATTCTGCCAACGATACTGGAGGCTGCCAGCTACTTGCAGGACAAGGGCATCGGCTATCTGCACCTGGTGGAGGCCGACTGGGATGACGCGCCCGTGTTCACCGAATCCTTTCGCCAGGCCATTCGCGAACGCTTCAGCCGTCCGATCATCGTCGCCGGCAATTACGACCGCGCCCGTGCCGAATGGGTGATCGAACAAGGCTATGCAGACCTTGTGGCCTTCGGCAGGCCCTTCGTCGCCAACCCGGATCTGCCTTTGCGCCTGGCGCAGGACCTGCCTTTGGCGGCACTTGATCACGCCAGCTTGTTCGGTGGCAGCGCCAAAGGCTACAGCGACTATCCCGTTATCACCGCTGGAGAAACATCATGCGCTTGCTGATCCCCGGCCTGCTGGCCATCGCTACCCTGACCGCTGTCGCTTTGAGCCCGAATGCCATGGCAGCCGACCCGGTACTGATCACGCCCCAAGTGGTGATTGCCGACCCAGGCAGCACGCCCGAGCAGATCCAACAGAAAACCCTCGCGGCTCGCCGCTACGCGACATTTTGGTCGTCAGGCGACCCCGCATTGGCACGCGAGGCACTGGCCCCAGACTTTATGGACCGCGCGTTGCCGGCCGGTCGAGAACAGGGCGTTGCCGGGCCGCTGGCTGCGTCAAAGGCCTTTCATGGTGCGGTGCCGGACTTGAGCTGCGAGGTCCAGCAAATGATCGTGAGTGGTGATCGCGTCGTGTCGCACCTGCGTTTCACCGGACACTTCACCGGCACCTTCAATGGGGTGAAAGGGCAGGGGCAGGCGGTGAATTTCATTGCCACCGATATCTATCGGATCGCCAATGGCCGGATCGCCGAGAACTGGCACCTGGAAGATAACCTGACGTTCCTGCAACAGATTGGAGTGGTAGCGCGCTGAGGTGATCAAAGGACGGCGAGGTGCAGTACGGGCACAAACAACACGTGATCATTTCAGTGTGCGAAACAATGGATTGTAGATTTTGGTCGTTCTCGCCCTGGCGAATAAAAAGGAGCATGCGCCCACGCACTGTTTTGATTTCGACACGTGCTCCGAACCGCTTCGCGGACTCTGTTCGACTCGCTTCCAAAGGTAACCGTATGACTGATACAGCACTCATCGTCGTTGATATCCAGAACGACTATTTTTCCGGTGGCAAGTGGGAACTCGAGGGCGTTGATGCGGCGGCAGACAACGCCGCTCGTTTGATCGGCGCGGCACGTGAACGCGGCGATACCGTCATTCACATTCGCCACGAAACCCTGGCGCCCAACGCACCCTTTTTTGTTCCGGGAACCGAAGGTGCACAGCTTCACGAGAAAGCGCGCAACCTGGCGGACGAGTTGGTCATCGTCAAACATTTCATGAACCCCTATCGCGAAACACAACTGCGCGAAGTGCTTGAGCACCAAGGGATCAAACGTGTCGTGGTGGTCGGAAATATGAGTCACATGTGCATCGATGCCGTCACGCGGGCATCTGACGATTTCGGCTATGCCACCACCGTTATCCACGATGCCTGTGCGACCCACGACTTGGCGTTCAATCAAGTCAAGGTTCCCGCGGCGATGGTGCACGCAACCTTCATGGCTGCACTTCAATTTGGTTACGCCAAGGTACTGAGCGCGGATGAATACCTGGCCCAGGTTGGTCACGGTTGAGTTCAGGCAGCATTCGAACCGGGGCGGCTGAGGCGCAACGTCAGTGCGTCGAGCGTGACTGGCACGCCAACGTTGTACGTCCAGAAATGTGCAGCAGCAGTGCGCCCTTCGGTGGTATTGAAAGTGATCTCGCCAGCCTCCCCCAAAGCGCTGTACTGCGCACGTAGTTTTCTCAGATCGTGCGTGCCCATTTTCTCCAGGCACAAGGTGGCGTTCTGAGCCGCTTTGGTCGCTCGAATCAACTCGTCAATTTTCAGATGAAAAATATCGTTGTCACGGTTTTGGGTGTTTTGAAACGGATAGATCCTCACAATTCTATGAATTTTTTTTTTACATTTTCCTTCTGTCGTCGGGAAGACTGCTAATCCAGCAGTTCAATTCAAGGCGAATGCCAAGGCCCGCCGTCCGCAACAGGAACATCGTCCAGATCGTAGGGGTTGACCCCGTCCAGGCAGCCGACATTGAAACCAAACTCTTGCGCATTGGTGCTGCGTCGATGGTGCGTGTAGATGCCGCAGATGCCACAAAAAAAGTGTTCTGCGACGTGCTTGCCGAATTGATACTTCACTAATGCGGACTCGCCTCGAATCACCTTCAGATCAACCGCAGGGACTGCCGCTACGATGGCTCCTTTACGTTTGCAGTACGAGCAATCACAACGGTGTGGCGCAGGAACTCCACCTGGCAAATAGATTTCAAGAACAACGGCGCCGCAATGGCAGCTGGCTCGATGATGGGTGTTGATCGGCATACTTCCGATTTGCTTGAGCATCGACTTCTCCTCGAAACTGCCTGGCGCAAGGCAGGCGCAGGCGAGTGCTGGGTAGAAGTCCGTGTGAAGGTGAAGTTCGTCGAAAATGACATACGGTAACGTGAGCCTTCCTGGATACGACCTGAATGTTCTAAAACCGGCAATGCCGCGAACTTTCATCCGGGTATTTCAGTCGACCCACATCTGTGCACTGAATCAGTGTTTGAGCGCACGCCTTCAAGAAGCCCTCGAAAAGTCGGGTACTCATACAAAAAAGGGTGATCGCGATGAATTGTCTTATTTGCGTAGGTGTTGCTGAACGCATTCAGTGCGCTGGCCCATGGGAGGAAAGGGACTGCCCACACTGCGGACGTTACCGCGTTTCAGACGCACTCTTGTTGACCTTGATGGAGCAAGGCCAGATTTTCGACGTCGACAAAACCAGGCGTTGGCTGAATAACCGGCGCATGAACGGCGCTATTCCTTCCATCGAAATCCATGAAGCGCTTCTGATGCTATGAGTGGATGACGTATCTCAGTGACTAGCGTAGCGATCGGAATGCGCAAGGCATCGCCAGGATGCATCAACACCGCCACAAAGCGTGTGCACCGGTTGTCATCCACCGCTCACTTTCCAGTGTTTGACATCATCGGCGAACACCATTTGCTTCATTTCATGAGCGATTCCATAGGCCAGGGATTCGTGCGCGGCGATAACTTTTTCCTCAGCTGACAGGCAATGGAAAATATCGAGCTTGGTTTCGGCATCGGCGGTTTCAAGCGTGAAGATCTGTACGTAGCGAGCGAGGTCATTATCGAGGCTTGACAAGTATTCGCGCAGTCGCTGGTGATCAACCGATTTTTGACTGAAATACCAATTCATCGGGTGAATCAGAAACCGTGAATGAGGGGAGGTGATGCGACGACCTGCTGCCAAAAACATGATGATGCCCATTGACTCAATATTTCCGGCATTGATTGCGCAGAGCGGAACGGGTAATGACTTCAGAAAGGTATAAAGTGTGAAACCAAAATTGGTACTGCCACCGCTGGTGGATAAATTCAGCAGCAGCGACGTGGCACCTTGATCGATGGCTTCAAGGCAGCAATCTCGAAAACGCTCCGTTGTTCCCTGATCGATCTGGCAATGAAAATGGACGATATGTTCGGTCATTTGGTTGACCTCCTTGGTGTCTACGCCCGGATGTTTTATTCAGTATTTCCAGTCTAGTAAAAGCTCATCGCCTTTCTGAAAAAAACCACATGAAGACGTCCCCGTTTTGACGAGGCACCGTCAGTCGAAATGGTGGCTTTTGAATTGAACCAACGCCCTCGTTCCGCTCGTCGTGAGTTTGGTGTTTCCGTTCAAACTTTCGATTTTGCCCATCCTCCGAATAATACGAGCCTGTGCTCGTATAAACGATGGAAGAGGTGAATTGAGATGGCTAATACCGGAAACAAAAATCCCGGAAACTTCGCAAATGACCGGGACAAGGCCTCTGATGCTGGCAAGAAAGGCGGAGAGGCATCAGGCGGTAATTTTGCAAACGATCCACAACGGGCGTCGGAAGCGGGCCAGAAAGGTGGTCAGGCTTCCGGTGGCCAACAGTCACGCGATGCAGATCGCATGTCTGGAGGTGGACAGGGCACAAATCGTGGAGGCGATTTTGCCGAAGATAAAGGCATGGCTTCTGAGGCTGGTCGTAAAGGTGGCCAGGCCTCGGGTGGACGGCAGTCCAATGATGCTGATCAGTCGACCAGCGGTGGGCAGGGTAGCGGTCGCGATACCAACGTTGCCGATGACCGTGAGAAAGCCTCTGAAGCTGGGCGAAAAGGAGGTGAACACAGTAGCGGTGGAAACAAACACTGATGCCCTGTGACCGACATCAAGCCCCGTATACATCTCGGGGCTTGAGCAGATTATCTCTCACCGCCTGAAATTCGCTTAGGACCCTGATACCTGCAAGCATCTCGATGCCCGGGACAATGGGCTGGACAACGGTTGTGCTCAAGCCGGCAGCTTGAGTGGATGGATCGCCTAGCTTGGTAAGAAGTTCAGGCGACGGGGTGTGCGTCATTGGTGTTGAAAGCGGAACGTTGAGAGTCCGGTCGTGCCTTCCCGGTCAATGCCGTTGGGATGCCTGGTCCAACCGGATGTGTAGATTCCGGTCGTGCTCAAGTCAGATCAGCTCTCAGAGGAGATAATCGGGTCCTGACCGGCTTCAGCCGCCAGCTTCAAGCGGTCAGCTTTACTGATGTATTTCGTCTTGCTTTTCGGCGCCAATTTGGCACTGGCCTTTTTGGCTTTAGCCTTGAATAGTTGCTTTAATTTTTTTTGACGATTCATTTTTTCTACTCAGCTTATAAACGCTTGAATGATATCAGCAGGATCCAGGCATCGGCTTGTCCTGATGGCGGTGAGAACCGCATAAAGTCGAAAAGCACAACCTATGCGCTTGTAGAACAATGAGACAACCGCCATTCAGCAAACATCGTCAGAAGAATTTGATCTCGTAGCCGAATCGTGATGCTGCGCTGACGATATGCTGCCCCATGATCTGCCGCGCTGCCGGCGCATTGCGGTCAATGAAAGCCTGTACCAACTCTTCATGCTCCCCGCGCGCCGCATGCGGAATATTGCTGAACACCGGGCCTCGCCGCGCAAAGGTCATGGTGATCAGGGCCCGCATCGGCTCAAGCACCGTGCGAATCATCGTTTCGAGATAGTCATTGCCCGATGCGGCGGCGACGGCCCGATGAAAGTCGAGGTCGGCGTTCACCGTGTCGAGCGTCGGTTCGCCTTCGTATTGCATGCGCAGGACCGCCGCCTGAATGGTTTTCAGTTTGCCGGGCGTCATATGCGACGCCGTCAGCGCGGCCGCCTGGCTTTCCAGTACGGCGCGCACTTCGAACATGTTGCGGATCGTGTTATCACCGTCCAGATACGGCGCGCTCTCGCTCATCGCTAAAGGCTCAGACGGTTGGCTCGCCGCCGCAACGAATACGCCCACGCCCTGGCGAGACTGGATCAGTCCTTGCGCTCGAAGCGTCGCGATCCCCTCCCGTACGACGTTCCTGCTGACGCCGAAGTTTTGCGAGAGAAACTGTTCGGTTGGCAAGCGGTCTCCGGGCCGCAGTCGTCCAGAGGCAATCTCGTCGCTCAAGGAGCGAGCGATGTGCTCGGCAAGATGAGGTCGGCGCGCCACCGGTTGCACATTCATTTCACTCATGCTCGATCTTCCCTCTCACTTGTCTTCTTAATCTACAGCAGAAGACTTGTTCCGGTCAGTTAAAACTGAATTTCATTATCAGCATTAGAATTTAAAACCAATAAAATCAATGTGTTAATAGAATAATTAACCAAAGTCTGCGTTCAAGTATGTGTTGTTCAGTTGTGGAACAACAGAACGTCATGTACGTTGTCCTCAACCGGACGCCGGCGAATCCGAAATCGCCGCGCCACTTTCGCAACCTGCTTGAGGCGCAGCCTTATGAAAATTGCCAGCATTGAAACCATTCCGCTTCGAATTCCCTTCACCACGGGTGGTAAGTCGGCCGGTGGGGTCTGGGGGCCTAAAGACCTGCAGATGGTCGATTCCCTTGTGGTTAAAGTCACTACTGACGACGGTATCGTCGGCTGGGGCGAAACCTTCGGCTTCACTGCGATCCCTGCGGTAAAAATCGTGATCGATACGATCCTGGCACCCGAACTGATCGGCAGTGATGTCACGCGGCGCGAGAAATTGCAGGGCGATCTGCAGAAGAAATTCCACGTCTTCGGTCGCAGTGGCGCGTTCATTTATGGCCTGTCGGCGATTGATATCGCGCTGTGGGATATCGCTGGCAAAGCAGCGGGTCAACCGGTCTACCAACTGTTGGGCGGCAGTGAAGCCACTTCGCTTGCCGCGTATGCAAGTCTGATCCGCTATGCCGACCCCGAACTCATGCGCATCAATGTGAAGCGCGCGGTCAACAGCGGTTTCCGACACCTCAAGCTGCATGAGGTGGATATCGAAGTCATCCGTGCTGCGTGCGAAGCCGCTGGCCCCGACGTGGAAATTACGCTCGACGTCAACGCGCCGTGGACGGTGCGCGAAGCGCTCGATATGACCGAGAAGCTTCGTCCGTTGAATCTGCGCTGGATCGAAGAACCGGTGTGGCCGCCGGAGAACTATTCGGGCCTCGCAACGGTACGCAAACAAGGCGGTATTCCGGTTGCGGCGGGCGAGAACGCGTCGACGCTGATGGACTTCCAGCATCTGCTTGAAGCCGGCGCGGTCGATTTCATTCAGCCCAGCCCGGCAAAAATGGGCGGCATCACCGAACTGCAAAAAGTCTATGCGCTGGCGAACGCGCACGGCGTCACCGTAATGGTCCACGCCTTTTATGACGGCCCCGGCCTGCTCGCCGCCGTGCATGGCAGTGCGGCCCTTGGGGGTGCGAAGTCACTGGTCGAATGGCGTTACTTCGATCTCGAAGCGCAACTCTATGGCGACGCCATTATTCCCCGAAACGGACGCATCGATGTACCGCAAGGGCCGGGGCTCGGTATCGAGCCGGATCCGGACGTCATCCGGGACTACCGCTTTAAACCATAACCACACAAGCCGCTTGGTCATTGCCGCGTTGATCAAAGCCGACGCGACAGCCGTCGCGTCGGCCTTGATCAGCCATGACGACATTCTTGATAAAAACAAATACGAGGATTGAGGACATGTTAGACAGAATCGTTGGGCCCATTTTGCCGGTCGCCTTTGTGATCGCGCTGGGCTACATCGCGGGCAAGCGCGGTCGGCTTACCCATTCGGACAGCCTGCTGATCAGCCGGCTGGTGCTCGGCTGGATATTCCCGGCGCTGCTGTTTGTCGGAATGGCGAGCACGCCCCGTGAGCAGCTCTTCGACTTCAAGTTCGTCGTGGCCACGTTTATCGGCATCATGGGCATGTACACGATAGCGCTGGTGATCGGCTGGTACACCACTCGCGATCTCAAGGTTGCAACGCTCAAGGGTTTCGTCAACGGTTATCCGGACGCGGCCTTCATGGGCATCCCCATCCTCGCAACGATGTACGGACCGAGCAGCATCTATTCGGTGCTGGTGCTGAACCTCGTCGCGAGCCTGGTGATGATCCCGCTGACGACCATGTTGCTGACCATCGCCGACGGAAAAGGCAGTGGCGCTCAGGCGTTTGTATCGAGCCTGTCTGGAGCGGTACGCCGGCCGCTGATGTGGGCGCCGGCACTGGGCATTCTTATCTCCCTGATGCAGTTCAAGTTGCCTCCCATTGCGGCGGAGTCACTCACTCTTCTCGGCAAGGCAACACCTGGCGTATCGCTGTTGTGCCTGGGTCTGATCATGTCGTCAGAGAAGCTGAAAATGTCGGGTGAGGTGTGGACCAACCTCGGGCTCAAGCTGTTCATTCACCCGGTGTTGATGTTCGCGGCCACTGTTTTGTTGGGGACCCACGGGCTTTACGCGCAACAGATGATCCTGCTTTGCGCGCTGCCATCGGCAACGATCCCGGCAATGTTTGCCAACCAGACCGGCGCCTATCAGAGTGAAGCCGCGACCTCCATTCTGGTCAGCACCGTGCTGTCGGTCGTGACGTTTTCTGCGGCGATCTACCTGATCGATGGAGGACTGGCGGCAGCCTGACGGTGGTGCTATTTCGCCGGATTTTCCTGCTTGATATCCCCGCAAAAAATGTCGACGTTGCCATCTGTCGCTGCCGTTCGTACGAGGATGGAATGCTCACTGGACAGCAAGGCAGGCAATGCAACGGGGGCACTTCTTGAAAAAGACCAGCCACGGATAGGCTGGCGCTCGGTGGTGACCTTGTCGTTCATGGCGTACGCGACGGGGCCGGGTTGCTGGCAGCTGCCTTTATTGATGAAGCTGTAGAGGCGCAAGGGCAGGGATGCTCCGGTTGGAACACCACTGATGAAAAAGCTGAGTCCGGTTTGTTTGCCCCAGTCGGACAACACTACATTGCCGATCTGACCGGCGTTCTGCCGAGTGGGAACCAGGGTTACGGACACGCCAGGGTTGGATGATGTGGTGCAGCCAAAAAGGCTGGCGGTGATCATTAGCGCGGCAAGTGAGTGTCTGGGGTTCATTGCCAAACTCCTGTTGAAGAACTGCAATGGGAGATTAGCGGGTATAGCTCATTAATCGGGTTTCGGCCCTTTGAATACGGCCCGTCGTCAAGGCGTACGAAGGCGGTTACTCAATCAGATCGAAAGGCTAAACCGATATTCATGCTCCATGCCTTCTTGCCGGGATGCGGGTTCGATCAGGAAGCCGCATCGCTTGAGTACTTTTGCCGAGCCGATATTTTCAGGGTAAACATGGGCAACCAATTGTTTAAGGTTCCAGTGCGACTGCGCCTCCTGGATCAGGTGCCTGACCGCCAGCGTTGCCAGTCCCTGCCCGCAGGCGCTTTCAGCGACCCGATAGCCGACTTCTGCCGAGCGTTCGGACAGGTCGATGTCTTTGAGGTTTGCGCGACCGACTATTTTCCCGGCTGAGTCTTCGATGACAAACGGGTGCCAGGCTCCGGCGGCGAAATCAGACAAATAAACTGCAATATGGTCGGTGACGCCCTGCATTGAGTAAAACGCAGAATCGCGTGCATCAATGTGACGTTCGAACCATTCGCGATTGTCCATTTCAAATCTCAGCAACGCCTCGGCATCAGTGCTTTTCAGGGTGCGTATTTTGACGAGGTTCATAAGAGAGAGCGCTTCCTTTCTGGTGGAGCTTCCTGGCCAGGGTTGGCCTGCTAACGATAATGGGCCAGTTGACCGATGGCTACCAAACCTCGTACGACGAAAGACAGGGAGTAAGCAGCACCGAGTCAACACGCTGGGCGGCCCCTATCCCCGCGTTGCACCCACAGCCTGTTTTCAGTCGATAGTTGCTGTGACACCTGTCGCACATCGACCAAAAGAGACCGTGGGTGGCGTGGGAATCAACGCTTGATAAGGGAAATCTTCGTACCTTCAATGCTGATCCCGGCCATCAACCCCTGCTGGTCGAAGATAAACGCGTACGCGTCATCCTTCAGTGTGGAGCTGGACAGGTTCTTCGCAACACCTTCATCAACCACCACAACGGTTGGTCCTACGCCGATCTCCCAACCCTTGGTTTCAGTGATGTATTTCAAAGCCTTGTCGGTCATCAGAAAAACCACATAGCCGTACGACTGGGCACCTGCTTGTAGCCCCCAGGAACCGCTGACAGAGTTGTAATAATTTTCTGCTTTCGTACCCTTCATTAATACGCCTTCGCCATAGCTGCCGCCGAACACAAGACCGGCCTTGATGATTTTCGGGAAGACCAGCACTGCCTTGGCTTTGTGCGAGATGGTTTCAGAAAACGGGTTGGTCTTGTACAGCGTTTGCAACGCCTGTTTAGCGTCGGCATTCAGATCTTCGGCGGTGGCCGCGCCTGCATTGTTCAGTAAACTGGCCGATGCCAAGGCTGCGGTCGCAAGGAAGATCGACAGAAAGAAGCGCATTGATTGAGTCATATCTGTACTCCTGGAAGGGAGCATCGGACGGCAGCAGCAGCCAGCGCCTGCCTCAAACAGGACCGAATCCACTGATGGTTATCCCGCGCACCCTAAAGTGTGTGAACTTCAAGCCTCGCTCTTGAGTAATGCCTTTGATCAGTCGCGATGCCGTCAATGGTTGTGACCACTGTGTACGGGCAGCGTTCGTTGGCAGAGCGCGCAGTCGCTACGGGGCACATCACGAACTTTGTCGCATAAATTTGAAATGCCCGGCGTTGCCCGACAGAATCGCGCCCCGAACCGGCGAAAGATGCCGGTGATTGCTGGTGAAAAGGGGCTGCAGTTGAACGAACAGACATTGTCCATGCGCCTGGAGCGTGTGGCAGCGCATGTGCCCGCCGGTGCGCGGCTGGCCGATATCGGCTCGGACCACGGCTACTTGCCAGTGGCGTTGATGGGTCGTGGCGTCATTTCGGCGGCGGTGGCCGGCGAGGTGGCACTGACGCCATTCCACGCGGCCGAACGCACCGTGCGCGAAAGCGGCCAGGACCTGCGAATCACTGTGCGCCAGGCTAACGGCCTGGCGGCGATCGAGCCTGAAGACCGGATCACGGCAATCAGCATCTGCGGCATGGGCGGCGAGACTATCCGCGACATTCTCGACAGCGGCAAGACACGCCTGAGTGGCCAGGAACGCCTGATCCTGCAGCCCAATGGCGGCGAACAGCCGTTGCGCCAATGGCTGATGGAAAATGGCTACCGCATTCTCTGCGAGGAATTGCTGCGGGAGAACCGCTTCGACTACGAAATCATCGTCGCCGAGCGCGCCGGGTCGGTGCTGTACACCGCCGAGGAACTGTACTTCGGCCCGCTGCAGATGCAGGCCCGCAGCCCGGCGTTCCTGGACAAATGGCAGCGCATGCTGCGCCAGAAGCAAAAGAACCTGGCCAGCTTCGCGCGGGCGCGGCAGGCGATACCTGAGGACAAAATGCAAGACATCGCCCGGCAGGCCCGGTGGATCACTGAGTTGCTGGCGTGAACCCGGCGCATCACCGAAGATGCGGTTGACCTGGGCATTAACGGCGAATAACTCGTTGTCCGTCGCATAGTTCGCACTTACGCGAATAAACTATTGAAAAAATTCGCTATAAGCTTTAAACGAGAAGCTCACTGGCACATTGCTAGCAATCAGTAGGTGAGTATCGCCAGTTTCTGGCTCAGGGAGCGCTGATGAGTTTTCGTCCATTGACCGACTCCTCGCGGCAATCGAACGATTGCGACGTTGTCGCATCACAACCAAAACGGAATTTGGATACTGTCGGCATGGCCTACGTTGGCAACGACGACTCGATCGAACAATTGCTGGATTCAGCGCGCAACTGGACCCACTCCACCTCATGGGTGGTCTATCGGGCCGGTGAACAACTGCATTTGGTCGGGCAGGGCGACCCGCGCGTGCAGTGGCCATCAAGCGTTGCCAATGAAGACTTTGAAGCCTTTTGCCTGACCTGGCGTTTGCACCGCTGGCCGACCGGCAGAGGCGAAAGTGAGTTGGGCTGGCTGCTCGCGCCCATCGACGATGCGGGGGAACCGGCGCTCGCCGAGTTTGCCCGGCGCGTGGGCATTGAGGTGCAGACCAATACCCTTGCCCGTGCGCAGATTACGCAGCGTGTGCTGTATGAAATTACCTACCTGGCCAGCTCGACCCGCGACCGCTCAGTGTTTCTGGTGGGGGTGCACCAACTACTGGCCAGCCTGATCGACGCCGAGAACTTCTATCTCGCGCTGTATGACCCGCACAGCGGCAAGATTGACTACCCGTATTACGTCGACATCATCGACGTTGATGCCGTGGAGTCCCAGCACTACGAATACCTGGACCCTTCGCACTTGTCATTGACCGGCCAGGTACTGACCACGGGTCAGCCGTTGCTGATCGACGCCGCCGGCATCCTCGCCGCTCAGGCCGAAAACCGTTTCTACTGCGTGGGTGATCGTCCCGAATTCTGGATGGGCGCACCGTTGAAAAATGCCTCGGATGACGTGTTTGGCATGCTGGCCATGCAGGTCTACGAGGTTTCCCGGACCTACAGCGCTGAAGACCGCGCGCTGTTTCTGGTGGTCGCCCGCCATGTGGCGATGGCACTGGACCGGATTCTGCACCGGGAAGACCTGGAAGAGACGGTGATACGTCGCACCCTGGAGCTTTCGGCCGTCAACGATGCCTTGAGGCAGGAAGTGGCAGACCGCCAGCGCGCCGAACATCTGCAGAGTGCGCTGTTCCAGATTGCTGAACTGTCGAGCCAGCCTGGCGACATGGCTGAGTTGTTTCAAACCTTGCATGGCATCGTCGGTGATCTGCTGTTCGCGCAGAACTTCTACATCGCACTGTTCGACGACGCGACCGGTGAAGTGACCTTTCCGTATTACGTCGATGAGCGGCAAACAACTTGCCCGGCCGCTCGACGGGGGCGCATGGGCCTGACCGAGTACGTTATCCGTCAGCGTCGGCCTTGCCTGATTGACGCCGGCGAGGCTGAGCGATTGTCTGCCGAGGGTGAAATCGAAATTGCCCATGAGTCAGTTCGATCCTACTCCTGGCTGGGCATTCCATTGTTCGATGGCGATGTGGTGCGTGGCGTGCTGGCGGTGCAAACCTATACCCCGCAAGTGCGCTATACCCTGCGTGATCAGGAACTGCTGACGTTCGTGTCGCGGCACATTGACACCGCGTTGTCGCGACGTACGGCCGCCGAAGCAATCCATGCCGCCAACCTCAAGCTCGAAGCCCGGGTGCAGAACCGCACCCGCGAACTCGATCACGCCAATGCCAAGTTGCAACACGAAAACTCCCACGATGCACTGACAGGGCTGCCGAATCGGACCTACTTGCAACAGCGCCTGAATCTGGCTTGGGCACGGTTCGGCAGCGAAGGCGGGCACCTGGCGGTGATGTTCATCGATCTCGACCGTTTCAAAATGGTCAACGACAGCCTCGGCCACCATTTTGGAGACCTGCTGTTGATGCAGGCTGCCCATCGCTTACGCGGTTGTCTGCGTGACACCGACATGCTGGCGCGCCTTGGAGGCGATGAGTTTTCGGTGCTCGCTCCCGAAGCGCCGCTGGACGTGCTGATCGAAATCGCCGAACGAATCCTGGTGGCGTTTGACTTGCCGTTTGTCATCAACGGCTACGAAGTTTTTTCGTCCTGCAGTATCGGTATTGTCAGCGCCGACAGTCAGTTCCATCACGAGCCAGCCGACTTGCTGCGCGATGCCGATGCGGCGATGTACCGGGTCAAGAGTGCCGGGCGCGACAGTTACGCCGTGTTCAACCAGGAAGTGCGCCGTGAAGTCTCGGACCAGGTAGAGCGTGAAGGCGCCTTGCGCAACGCGCTCAAGCGTACCGACGAACTGCTGCCCTATTTCCAGCCGATTGTCAGCGTCGAAAGCGGCGAACTGTTGGCTCTCGAAGCGCTGATCCGCTGGCATCAGCCGGGTGGCCGGGTGATCGCGCCGGGCGAATTTTTGCCCGATGTCGAAGGTTTACGCCTGATCGGTCGCCTGGACTTGTACATGCTGACCAGCGTTGCAGTGATTCTCGCGCAACCCCAGCACGCCAATTGGCCGCCGGTGCATGTCAATTGCTCCAGCTACAGCATGACGCGTCCGGACTTCGCCAGTGACGTGCTTGCATTGTTGGAGCGGCACGGGGTCTCGCCGTCGCGGATCTGCCTGGAGTTGACCGAAGGTGCATTGGTGGCGGAACCGGCGATTGCCCGACGGACCATGCAGCAATTGGCTGACAACGGCATGTCGGTGGTGCTCGATGATTTCGGTGCAGGGTTTTCGTCCCTGAGCTACGTGCATCAATACCGTTTCAGCGGCTTGAAGATCGACAAGTCGTTCATCCTCGAACTGACCACCAGTACCCGCAGCCGCGCGATCGTCCGAGCGATAGTGCGGATGGCCGAATCGCTGGACCTGAGCGTGGTGGCCGAAGGTGTCGAGGACGAAGCGACGCTGGATTTGCTCCGTGAAATCGGCGCAGGGCAGGCCCAAGGTTATTATTTTGCCAAGCCGATGGGGTTGGAAGCCTTGTTGGCGAGTTCGCTGTTCGGTCGCTAAGGGCGGATGATCAGTGGCGCAATTGCGCTTTTCCCAGGCAAGTAGTACTGAAGTGGCGGGGTGCGGAGCAGCACACGACTGAATAGCAACTGCCCATTGTGGGAGCGAGCCCGCTCGCGATGGACGTTAATGATGACGCGTAGTCCCTGGATAAGCGCGGCGCACTTGAGAACATCGCGAGCAGGCTCGCTCCTACAGGGAATGGGCTGAGATCAGCCAAGTTCGCGCTCTTGAGCACGAAAAAGCCCGGCTGATCAGGCCGGGCTTTTTGGGGGTTTGCGCTGTGGCGATGTATTTAGGCGACGGTGTTGCCTTGCAGGCGGTCGGAGCCATCGGCGGCGACGGTGTTGCCTTGCAGGCGGTCGGAGCCATCGGCGGCGACGGTGTTGCCTTGCAGACGGTCGGAGCCATCAGCGGCGACGGTGTTGCCTTGCAGACGGTCGGAGCCATCAGCGGCGACGGTGTTGCCTTGCAGACGATCAGAACCATCGGCGGCGACGCGGTTTTCGATCAGGCGGTCGGAGCCACCTTCAGCTACACGATTCTGGATCAGGCGATCCGAACCACCTTCAGCTACGCGACTTTCAATCAGACGATCCGAACCGCCTTCAGCGACGACAGGCTGAGCAGAGGTGGCGGCGAAAGCGTTCACTGCGAAGATCGAGAAAGCGATGCTGAGGATGGTTTGGCGTTTCATGATCGTGTGCTCCGGGGTGTTATTGGTTGGTATGGAGCTGATGTTACGCCGTGGATTTTTTATGAGAACTTCATTGACGTGATGGTGAACATCGACGGCATTGATAGGCCGCGCGGAATGCCTCTGGTGAACGTGATGATGTATCGCCGCGTTGGTAATCGGATTGTGCCGGAGCATTGATTACATTGCGGATCAACTGTAATGCGCGGCCGCCTCATTATCGGCAGTGTCGATCCCAAATAGAGTTAGCCTGACGATATTGTCCACTGCATCGCTAAGGTATCTTTCATGATTCAGAACATTCTCAAAACGGCTTCTATGGCGGCACTTCTTGTCGCAAGTGCAGCAGCGCCGTTTGTCCAGGCACAACCATTGCCACTGGATAAAGTCGGCGCCATACATAATGAAGATGTGGAATGGCGCAGCTTTCCGGCTTTTCCGAAAGAAGTGAAACTGGCTGTTATCGCTGGCGATCCCAGCAAGCCGGCTCCCTACGTCGTGAGAGTCAAAGTACCGAATGGCACAAAGTTAATGCCCCACACGCATCCTGAAAGCCGCATATATACCGTCATGTCCGGTGTGTTCTACATCGGGTTCGGTACTGTTTTTGATGAAACCAAACTGGTGGCCTATGGGCCTGGTAGCGTGGTGATACTCCCGGCTAATACGCCTCACTTCCACTGGGCTAAATCAGGAGAGTACATCTCGCAGGTTTACGGAGTGGGGCCGCTGGGGCTTGAGTATATTGATAGTCATGATGATCCTCGGAATGCGTCGAAGTGAGAAAAGGCTAAGCGAACGCTGATCCTTGTAGAAGCGAGCCTGCTCGCGATGACGGTTTAACATTCGCGATCAATGTTGATTGACCCGCCGCTATCGCGAGTAAGCTCGCTCCCACAGGTTTTGCACCCTAAGTGATCGACATCAGGTCACCAAACCTGAATCGCCATCTTGGCGACGGGTTGACTACAAGCCGCATGAAATCCGCGCGACAGGGAACGACTTCCGAGCTTTATGCAGGACCTCTGATAAGAAAGCCTCGGACCTTTCACGTCTCTTTACTGGAAATCTAAACACAGACCTGAGATGTTCATCGCCCGGTCGTTTTTACCCACCAAAGCTATCCTTAACCAGCCCTCCCGCCGTCGAGATGGACCTCCAGCCAATGCAAACCCCCACCAAGCCCCCACGCCCGCTCTGGAAAACCTACCTGCTTTTCCTCGCCCCGATGGTCCTGTCGAATTTCCTGCAATCCATGTCCGGCACGGTCAACAGCATCTACATCGGCCAGATGCTCGGCACTCAGGCCCTGGCGGCAGTGTCGGGCATGTTCCCTATCGTGTTTTTCTTCATCGCCCTGGTGATTGGCCTCGGCGCTGGCGCTGGCGTATTGATCGGTCAGGCCTGGGGTGCACGCGAGACGCATTTGGTGAAAGCCATTGCCGGGGCGACGTTGTTGTTGGGGGTGTTTATCGGGTTGATAGCAGCGGTATTAGGCAGTGTGTTTGCGCGGTCGGCGTTGGTGGGTTTGGGGACGCCGGGGGATGTGTTGGACGATGCGGTGGCGTATGCGCATGTGATGCTGTGGATCATGCCGTCGCTGTTGGTGTTTGTGTTGTTCACGCAGTTGCTGCGCGGGGTGAGTGATACGGTTTCCCCGTTGTTGGCATTGGTGGTGTCGACCGTTATCGGCCTGGTGCTGACGCCGGCGTTGATCCGTGGGTGGCTCGGGTTGCCGACGATGGGGATTCAGAGTGCGGCGTTTGCCGGATTGGCGGGGAACCTTGCGGCGATGGGATGGCTGGCGTGGCGCTTGATTCGCAAGGGGCATCCGTTGGCACCGGACCGCGAGTTTTTTGCGGCGATGAAGCTGGACATGGCGATACTGGGCAAGGTGTTGCGCATCGGTTTGCCCACCGGGTTGCAGATGGTCGTGTTGTCGCTGTCGGAGTTGGTGATTCTGGCGCTGGTGAACCAGCACGGTTCCCAGGCGACGGCGGCGTATGGCGCGGTGACGCAGATCGTCAATTACGTGCAATTTCCGGCACTGTCGATTGCGATTACGGCGTCGATCCTCGGTGCCCAGGCGATTGGGGCAGGGCGCATTGAGCGCATCGGGCCGATCCTGCGCACGGGGCTGATGATCAACGTGTGCCTGACCGGTGGTTTGGTGGTGCTGGGTTATTTGCTGTCGCCCTGGTTGCTGGGTCTGTTCCTGACTGAGGACGCGACGCGGACCATGGCCGAGCATCTGTTGCACATCATGCTCTGGAGTCTTCTGGTGTTCGGCTTCCAGGCCATTATCGGCGGCATCATGCGTGCCAGCGGCACGGTGATGGTGCCGGTGGCGATTTCGGTTGTGTGCGTGGTGGGCGTGCAGTTACCGGCCGCGTATCTGCTGGATGCGCGGTTTGGGTTGCAAGGGGTGTGGATGGCGTTTCCGCTGGCGTATCTGGGGATGCTGGCCTTGCAGACGCTGTATTACAAAGTGGTTTGGCAGCATCAGAAGATTGAGCGGTTGGTTTAGGGGGAAGGTCAAAAGATCGTCCGCACGCGGCCCGAGCCTGCGGCAACTCCAACATGGAGTATCGTTGGTTTGGGGGCACCGGCAGGCGTGATCGTCTGAGGAGGTTTTCAAATGACCCAGCCAACCATCCTGCAAGACCGCGCCGCTGCCGGGCGGCGACTTGTGGAACCCTTACTGCTATACGCCCACCGTGCCGATGTCATCGTTCTCGCCTTGCCCCGTGGCGGGGTGCCGGTGGCGTACGAAGTGGCCACGGCGCTGGATGTTCGCCTCGACCTGATGCTGGTGCGCAAGCTCGGCGTGCCGTCGCACCAGGAGTTCGCCATGGGCGCGATTGCCAGCGGCGGCATACAAGTACTCAATCAAGACGCGTTGCGAGCACATCCGATTGACAAGGCTGCGTTCGATGCCGTGGTTGCCCGGGAAACTCGTGAGTTACTGCGCCGTGAGCAGGTTTATCGGGGGAGCCGTGCGCCGTTGCAGCTCAAGGATCAGGTGGTGATCCTGATCGACGACGGACTGGCGACGGGCGCCTCGATGTTGGCGGCGATCCATGCCACGCGGGTGCACGCACCGTCGCGCATCGTCGTCGCCGTGCCGGTGGCGCCGATTGAAACAGCCGAGGCGTTGCGCAGCGAAGTCGATGAGCTGGTCTGCCCGTTGATTCCCGATTGGATGATGTCGATCGGTTATTGGTACGTGGATTTTTCCCAGACGTCGGATGAAGAGGTCATTCGGCTGTTGCAGCGGGCGTGGCGCAAAGAGGAGGGCATTGTCAGATAGATTTTCTCTGAAGAATCAACGTCAAAAGATCGCAGCCTGCGGCAGCTCCTACAGAAAACGCGTTCAATGTAGGAGCTGTTGCAGGCTGCGATCTTTTGATCTTAAGCGTTACCCGCCCCGTGACAGCTGGTCGCAAGAACGCGCAGCAAGTGGAATAAACGGCCGTTCTTTGCTTTAGTCCACCTACTGTCGGCTTAAGTGCGCTCGCCCCCTCAACCCATGAGGGAACCCGGCCCGGAGTGTTCCATGAACCCTCGATTCCCGCGTTTCATCGTATTGGCCAGCGCGCTGGTGTGCAGTGTTTTGCCAAGCGCCTATGCGGTCGAATACACCGACGTAAACCCCACGGCCAGCACCATCAGCTTTACCTACGGCCAGATGGGATCGAGGATGTATGGCACGTTCAGCAAGTTCGAGGGCCATCTCGACTTCGACACCGCCAGCCCCGAAGCCGCCCACGCCAAATTGACCATCAACCTCGACAGCATCGACGCCGGCAGCAGTGACGCCAACAGCGAACTGCAAAAGCCTGCATGGTTCGATACAACGACTTATCCGCAGGCGACATTCGAGTCGACCGAGGTAAAAAACCTCGGCAACAACCGCTACTTGATTACCGGTCGTTTGACGCTCAGGGGCTTGACGAGGGTCGTGACGGTGCCGGTGCTGTTAAAGGCGGAAAATACCATTGGCATATTCGATGGCGAGTTAACGCTCAAGCGCGACGACTTCAAAATAGGTGAAGGCGAATGGGCCGACACGGTTGTGTCCAACGAGATCAATATTCGCTTTCGAATGGTTGCGCCGCAGCGGTAGGGGTTGTGCATTTGTGGACATTCAAGGGAGAAGACCATGCCGAAAAAAATCATCATCGCATTCGACGGGACCTGGAATCTGCCCGATCAGGCACCGGAGGTCGACGGCGACTCCAATACCAATGTCGTCAAATTACATGATGCAATCCTGCCGACTCACAAGGACGGCACTGTTCAGCACGCGGTGTATGTGGCGGGTGTGGGGACCGATTGGTACGACAAGCTCGAAGGCGGGGCATTTGGGGTGGGATTGTCGAAGAAAATCAAGGAAGGCTACTTGGGCTTGGCCAAAAGCTACGAAGACGGTGATCAGGTCTACATCATCGGGTTCAGCCGCGGTGCCTATTCTGCACGGAGCCTGGTAGGGCTGATTCGAAACGTCGGGTTGCTGACGAAAAAACACCTCAATCGTATCGATGAGGCCTACAGCCTGTACCGTACCCGCGATTCCAGTGCCGATACGGAAAACGCACAATTCTTCCGGCAAAGTTATTCCCGGGAAATTGATATTCACTTTCTGGGTGTCTGGGATACGGTCGGCGCTTTAGGTATTCCGTTTAAATCCGCTGAGTGGTTCAACCATAAATACTATGAGTTTCACGACACAGAGCTCAGTGGGATTGTGCGCAATGCCTTCCATGCCGTCGCCATTGATGAAAACCGAGTCAACTACGAATGCACGCTTTGGGACCCGATTGCCAAGCCCAATCAAGTGATGGAACAGGTCTGGTTCTGCGGGGCACATGCCAATGTCGGCGGTGGCTATGTCGGCAATACGCTGTCGGACATCCCGCTGCGCTGGATGGCACAAAAAGCGCTGGACTGCGGCCTGGAACTGGACCCGATGAAAATCCCCCAGCAGCCGAAAAAACTTCCGGAGATCACCGACTCCTACAGTGATTTCCTCGGCGGCACCTACCGACTGTTGAATGCGCGGTATTTCCGGCCGGTCGGCACCACCACGTTCGGTCAGGAATGCATTGATGAGAGCGTGCAGCAACGAGTGACGGCGGTAGGGAACTATCGACCCAAAAATCAGGTGGGTGTCTTTTTGATTGGCGATTACCGGCCGGCGAACAAAATCAGCTAATCATCGCGTTCCGTGGCCAGACGCAAGCCCGCTTCCTGTACGAAGCGGGCTTGCGTCTGGCGAGCGCAGAACCGTCAGAGTGTGTGGGCCATGTCGGTTGTGCGCTTGGCCGCATCCAGCAACCGATGCATGCGCAAGGCATCCTCAAACGTCGCCGCGCCACGGGTCCCGTCCGCCACGTCTTGCGCATACACGTGATACAACTCCGCCAGTTCCAGCACCGCCGACGGCAATGAAGAGGCCGGCAGACGCTGGTAGGTTTCAGGCAGCGGCAGTGATTGCAGGGTCAGGTTGTCGCCGTGGGCACCTTCGATCACGTAGTCATCGCCGACATCACCGAACGCCGAGCGGTTAGTGATTTTCAGGTCGCCCTGGTCGCCGGTGATGTCGATCTGCACGCCCGAGCCGTTGCGCTTGCCGCCTTCGATGTGGATCGAGACCACCGCGCCGTCTTCGAGCAGCCCGCTCAGCACCAGCTGGTCCGGCGCGCTGCTGTCCAGCACTTCGCCGGTTTCCTTGAGGGTGATTTTGGGGAACTGATTGACCATCAAACCCGACACACTGACCGGCCAACCGGTGGCGGTGAAAAGCATGTCGAGGAAGTGCCCGGCGTAGATTGCGATGACGCTGGAGAAGTTTTCCTCGGGTGCGGTCCAGCGCAGAGCGTTGGGGCGCAGGGCCTGGAAGTAATTCATGCTCACGTGCATGCGCACCGAGCGCAGCTTGCCGACATAGCCTTGTTGCAGCAGGTCTTGCAGGTAACGATTGTGCGGTGCGTGACGGCGTTGCAGGCCGACGATGTGGCGCACGCCGGCGTCGTTGGCCAGTTTTACCAACGCTTCGGAGCTGGCGGTGGTGGTGGTCAACGGCCATTCGCAGTAGACGTCTTTGCCGGCGGCGATGGCGGCGCGCACGGTTTTTTCGTGCTGGGGCGCGGTGTTGAGCACCACCACCAGATCGACATCCGGGTTGTTCACCAATGCCTCGACCGAGTCGGCGACTTGCGGGATGGCGTATTGGCTGGCAGCCGCTTCAGCACGCTCACGGTGTTCGCTGTACACCGTTTGCACGCGGTATTGCGGCAGCAGGGCGAGCACACGAAGGTGGCCGTGGCGGGCCCAGTTGCCGACGCCGATGATGCCGACGCGAATGGGATTGTGTGGAGTAGTCATGGGTGTGTCCTCGTAGGTTTTTCTGACGAGGCAAAGTCTAGGGAGTGCGGGTCTACGGAAAAATGGGGCAGAGGGCCGAACACTGTGGACTGAGACGGCGTTAATTCAGTAGATGTTTGATTGCGGAGCTATAGCTCCACAGTGATCGGATCTGCACCCCATTTTTCCGCATCGATCAGATACCTAGCATGGCTCCACTCATTACTGTGGAGCTTTTCCCATGAACGATATGCATGCATTACCGGCCAACCCTGCGCTCGCGCAGGAGCAGCCATCCTCCTGGCGTGACTGGCTTTCGGTGTTCTCGGTGGCGCTCGGTGCCTTCGCGTTTGTCACCACCGAATACCTGCCGGTGGGCATCCTGCCGCCGATTGCCAACAGCCTGGGCATCACCGATGGCGTGGCGGGGTTGATGGTCACCGTGCCAGGGATTGTCGCTGCCTTCGCTGCGCCGGCGATCATGCTGGGCGCCGGGCGAATGAACCGTCGTCTTTTGCTGCTGCTGTTGACCGTGATACTGGTGCTTTCCAACCTGGTGTCGGCCGTTGCGCCGACGCTGCTGGTCATGTTGCTGGGACGGGCGTTGTTGGGTGTGGCGCTGGGTGGCTTTTGGGCGGTGGCGATTGCAGTGGCGGGGCGATTGGTCAGTGAATCAAAAGCCGCGAAGGCCACGGCGCTGATCTTTGCCGGCATCACGTTGGCTACTGTGTTCGGCGTGCCGTTCGGGACGTTTCTCGGCAGCCTGTTTTCCTGGCGGATATCGTTCGCAGTCACTGCGGGATTGGCCTTGCTGGCGTTGATCGCCCAAGGGCTGACCTTGCCCTCGCTGCCGTCGCGCGAAGGGTTGCAGGTGCATGCACTGCTGGGTTTTCTGGCGCGCAAAAACGCCCGGCGCAGCATGTTGCTGTTGGCGCTGGTAGTGGCAGCGCACTTCTCGGCTTACACCTATATCGCACCGTTTCTGGGCCGTGAGGCGGGTTTCTCGGTGAGTGCGATCACTTCGATTTTGTTGGGTTTTGGCCTGGTCGGCATGCTGGCCAACTTCGCCATGGCCAGCGGTGTCGCCCGGCATCTGCGGGCATCGCTGGGCGCGGTGGTGTTGTTGATGGTTATCGCACAGCTGGCCTTGCCGCAGTTACACGGTTTGGGCGTGGTGTTGGCGGTGTTGATTTGGGGCATCGCTTACGGCGCGATACCGCTGGGCGTAAGCACCTGGATGCAGCTGACTTCACCACAATTACCGGAAGCCAGTTCGGCGATGCTGGTCACCATGTTCCAGGTGGCGATTGCGTCGGGTTCGCTGTTTGGCGGTTTGATGGTTGACCATCACGGCGTGCCTTCGGCGTTGTGGCTGGGAGCGGGCATTGGTTTGCTGGGGTTGGCGGTGATGCTCGGTTTCGGTGTCGGCAAGGCACCGATTGCCGAGGCGTTGCAACGCTGAGTTCAGGTCAATGAAACGGGCGTCTATTGCAGGCACCCTTTTTTGCGACCTTGCTCAACGGTGGACATCAGGACAACGAATCAATATCAATCCTGGCGAACGTGCCAGGCTCGCGGCCCTCACGAATGGCTGCCAACATCTCCTCGTCGCTGAACACCCGCGGTGGGATCATCGCAATCTGTACTTCGAGGTTGTTCTCTCGATGAGCCATCCAGCGTTGCAGTGTGGCTTGCAGCTCAGAAGATTGCGCGGCAGAGCCGTACACATCGGTAAGCTTCAGTGGACGAAAGCGCAGCGTCGACAGGCGTTCCAACGAGGTGTTGAGTCTACGTTGCTCTGCTGAGAGATCATCCACTACCTGCGTGTAGGACGGGTCATTGTTTGCATATTGCCGCGTGTCCATTTTTTTACGTTGATGCTTCGACAAACCGCCTTGCATGTCTGCCAATGCGTTGGCGATGGCCTCGTATTCACGTGTGGTGACGATGGTCCCGCCTGCCTCCTGGGTTTGTTGCCAGCGCCGCAATGTCGCCCAGGAAAATGGAACATAGGAATCCGACACACTGTGATCACCAAAACTTCTGGCCTGGGTGAAGAACCCGCCTCGAAATGGCAAGTCACCGTTGTTGGCCAGGGCGCGGGTGCATGCGGCTTCCTCAATGGACGCACATCCCGGCTCCCACAGGATCGACGACTGTTCACCCTTGTTAAACGCCACGGGCATGAAATGCTGCAGCTTGCCGTGATGTTGATAAGGGGCACCGCCGATACGAACCAAGCCTATGGCAAAGATCAAAAAACTTGCCACCGGATGGGTCAGAACTAGGGATGCGATACCCGGCATCCAGATGCTGCGCTTCACGTCCATCCAGGGTGCAGGAACACCCGGAACCATGTCGTCGTTGTTCACCATGCGATGGTGGATCAGGGGTTCGGCTTCGGCGACGAAGGTGGCATCACCTACGCGAGGGGAGCCGTAGGTGTAGAGGAGGATGTCGTAGGATTCATCCTCATCGCACCGCAATGCTTCTGCCAGAAGCGTTGCGATTGCACCACCGAGGCTGTGTCCGCAAATAATGATTTTTTGGCTGGTGTGAAATTGATCCAGATAGCTTTGAACGAACACCTTCAACGCCTTGTAAGCATCGTAAAAACCATGATGGACCTTGCCTTTTCCATGGCCTTCATCAAAAGGGACTTGTTGCGCATCCGCATCCCGCCACCAGTCTGCTAACTCAAGCGTTCCACGGATGGAGATCAGAATGATCTCGTCATGATGGGTAATGAAGGCCTGCGTACTTTTTCCACTGAGCCAGTTTTTATTGGCGTCATCAAAAAAATGCAGTTTTGAAGGGTATTCCTGTTCATCGCCTTTTTCAGGTCGATTCCGTTCATACAACGTCGGATCAAATGGCAAGACCTCGAAGCGTTTCGAGTAAGGAACCTCTTCATAGAGCGGGTTGTATCGTTTGACCGGCGATTGCGAAGCGTCCATTTGCCAGCGCTCATGAAACCCAGCAAGCGCTTCTCCGAAAATGTTGCCTACCGAGGGCTGAAACGGAAACCTGACTGAATCAACCGGGTTTTTCTCCGGCACCTGCCCGAAGTTGGAGTAACTAAGGTTGGCCATGATCGCCAGCTGATACAGGTTCAACGCACAAAAGGCACTGTCGGTCGATAGCAAAGGCCGCAGTGCACGCAAGGGCCGCACCTCCAGTAGCGTGTGCCGGTTCGGCAGCAGGCTGACGCCATACAACTCCAACGGCTTGGGGCCAAAACCAAGCTCTTCCATCGCCCTGACCACAAAGTGATTGGGCATGTATCGACGAGATGCGATGGGCGGCAAATGGGCGCCATGCTTGACCAGGTCGCGCACTTCCACTTGCAGGAAATCTTCCGAGCCTTTGCGAGCGGGGTTGTGTTCGACTCGGGACCCGTCTTTGTGGAAAAAGCGGGTTTGCTCGGCTCTGACTTGGAGTTCGGTGATGGGGAGGGGATATGATTCTCGAACGACAAGTTTCTCATACCAAGTGTCGCCACCTTGGTACTGTCTATTGAGAGTCAAAACGACAGGTCCCCGATAACAGTCATTGACCTTCGCAAAACCTTGGTCGTCCAACACCCCTGGGTATTGCTGTTCGGCACTGTCCTGAATAATGTAGCTCAGACCCGCGTAAGGTTCGCCATCTCCGAATTCGTCAACTAACTGAAAGCTGACCTCGTTTCCTTTTAATGGACAGGCCAACATTTTGTCGCTAAACGCGGGCCGCTCCCACTCCTCCATGGCTTTATATGAACTCATTTTTATATCCTTATTCGGTGCAATTTGGGTAGACGGTGCAAACGCGGCCATCACGCGTTTTGAAATTTGTAAATTCAGGTGGATTTCTACACCAGAATGCTTCCTTGGTTTCGATACAGGGTTTCCAGCCAGCAGGTGTTTTTATCCATGTTCGCCCATAATAAGGTTCTTCTTCATTTGCCATAGTCAATATCAACTTCACGGTCTTCCCCGCTAACTGTTCACGCTGCACAGCTCCACCAATCAGCCTCTTTTTCACATTGCCATCAACATCGAGGGCACGGCATTGCGGGATTTTCTTGATGTAGCGGTAGGGGCCAGACGTGCGGAAAAACCATTGGCATTGCCCTTGAAATACCAACGCTCCTGACGCGGGAAAAGAACCAGCATTCTCCGAGGGCTCATCGAGGATGGAAATACCACCATATTGCATTCCTTTGTCCTGATCCCGTCGACCCCATTGCCCCTCAAACCCCAGCCCAAGACTTCTTAAAATCATTGAGCAGCCATGCGCCTTGGCCGTCAGCGGCACCGTGAACTCAACCCGGTGCGCAGCCTTGGGTTGTGGGGTTCTTAAAAACAAACGTTCTGCGTCTTTACGTTGTTTGTCGGATGAGAAGTTGCATGTCTGTCCTGGCACCGCCACATAATGAGCGGTTCCATCTATTTCGAAGTTCTCCGGCATATCTGCCTGAAAAGTAAAACTCTCCGTGGGCACTGTCGAACAACCACCCATCACACAAACCCCGGTTGCAATAACCAAGTAACGATAAATACAACGCATCAATCCGTTTAATCCCGTCATATCGGCTGCTCCCCGGACCAGAACTTCACTTCGTCAAAAAGACGCTCGAAGTGAGCCAGCGGCGTTTCTCTTTCACGCGGCTGCCAGTGACTGATGATCGGCGGTTTGGTTTTATACAGCTCCAGCAAAACCAGAAAGTGCGCCTGCTCAGGGGCATGCCATCCCCATGCGTGCGCTTGTAAGATTCGTTTCTCAAGCCAGACTTTCGGTTCCTGAGCGGCGCACAGACTTGCCATGGCATCGCTGTGCTCGGCCAAGAGATGTCGATATACATTTGTAAGACGCATATCTATCGACTGACTCATCGGTGACGGGATGTTCAGCCAGGCCGGTTCAGCAGGCGCAGGGTATTGGCCGGGTGCGGGATTTTCGGTGACGTCCCATTGAGAACCCTGCCAATAACACGCGCTAATCGTCGGGCCTAAATACGCGGGAAGGGCTTGCGCCGGTAGGTGCGCCAGGGCACGAGTCAAGACGCAGTTATCGTGGAAACGATACAACCCCTGGTTAGGTCGCGTGCCGATAATCAGCCGGTCACGCCAGTGCTGAACCAGAACGGGCAAGTCGTTTTTTTGAATACTGGCAAGCCAGCCCCAATTGCGTTCAGGCACCTTGAACAGTGGGTTTAGTCGCGGGTCCTGGGGGTTGTCGAGGATAAAAATGAAGGGACCCGCATCCGCCAGTTCCGTGACTTGCGTGTCGCTGTACACGCCGCGATAGCGTTCAAGGTCGAAGTTTTCAAGAAACGCCTGGCGGGCATCGCGTTCACCTTCGGAGTCGAGTATCAGGCAGGGCCAGCGGTCGAGTTTTAGTTGGTCAGCCATCCATTGTCGAGGGGTGTCGATCATCATGCTGTCGCTCCTTGCGGCAGGCAAAATCCGTTTTTGCAGACTTCGCAAATCGGGCAGAAGTCCGCACTTTTTGCTTTCGTCGCCGCCATCAAGGCAGCCTGCGTCGGGGCAATGACGGGCTGTTCAGCGAGTGCCTGTGCTTCAAGCGCTTGAAGCGGCGCTAGACCCAGCAAGGGCTTGCCGCCTACTTCGAGCGGCACACTGCTGTAAATGCCAGCCGGGTTGATGACGATGTGTTGCCCACCGACATTGATGGTCAAACTCATGCCTGCATTGATCACCACATGAGTGGCCGTGAGGTGCGCGTGGCTGCCTGCTTTAACCACCCAGGCGTTACCGACGGTCGTGCTGCTTTTGTCAGTGATGGACACGACCTCGCTACCGCCAATCACGCTGTCGCGTTGGCCTTGGGTCGTGTGCGATTCGTCACCTTTGATCAGGCTGGAACTGTTGCGAGCGATCTGTTCATTGCGATCGTTGTTGATGGTGGTGTTGCTGTCGTTGCGGATCAACTGCTCCAGGTCGCGCTCGGCGCGCAGGTAGACCTTTTCCTGGCCGGCGCGATCTTCGATCATCAGTTCGTTGAAACCACCTGTGCGGGGTGAGCTTTGGCTGCGCAGGACGGTTTTGGTTTTGTGCGCCGGCAACGGGTAGGGCGCTGGCGTCCGGGTGTTGATTACGCATCCGCTGATCATTGGTAAATCCGGATTGCCTTCGTAGTAGGTCACGACGACTTCCATGCCGACACGTGGAATGGTCACGGCACCAAAGCCTTCACCCGCCCAGCCAGTGGCAACACGCAGCCAGCAGCTGCTCTTTTCACTCTTGAATCCGGCTCTGTCCCAATGCAACTCGACTTTCACCCGACCATGTTCATCAACATAAATTTCTTCACCGGGTGGGCCGGTAACGCGTGCGCTTTGACTGACCAGTATCCTTTTCTGCGGCAGCAACGGTGGCCGGTAGAACACATCCTTGGGAATCGCGCTGAACGTGTTGCGGTAGCCTTGGGTGAACTCATCTCCAGGGAGTGGCTCGGTGATCGTTTCTTCCAGGCATTGCGGTTGTTTACCCGTGTGGCTCACGCTCAACAGGAGCCACCGATCGTTGCATTTCTTGCGGGGATGCTCGGTCAGGTTGAACAGATGGCCACTGCGTAGCGTCGGTTGATCGCTCCTGCCTTTAACCAGGTCGTAGTCACAGCGATGACGTTCCAGTGCCTGTCGGGCTAGCACCTTGCCGTGTTGGTCCGGTTCCTTCATCAGCATCGGGTAGCGGTAGTCCTCCAGCCTGCGGACGTTGTCGACCCTGGCTTGGTTTTCGTACAGCAGGCTCGGCTTCATGAAGTTGTATTTGCGCCCGGTCACCGTACTGGTGCGGGTGTTGAAATACTGGGTGAACAGATTGATCACCGGATGATCGGCGACCATGGCGCTGTCTTGCCGGTACGGCGTATCACCCAGTGAGGGGAAATAGACTTGATTGTCGGTGAGTGCCAACAGATGGCCGTCCGGCGAGTGCTGATGGTGCCACGCGATGCCGTCCTCGGCGCTCAGGCGTTGTATGAATAAGAAATCGCTTTCATCGTATTGTGTGCAGTACTCGCGAACTGAGCTCTCGCGGACATTAAAGCTGTAGCTATTGGACAAAATGCCGTGGCTTTCGAGCACTTGGGCGATGATTTGCGGCACGCTCAGGTTCTGGAAAATCCTCTGGTTATAGCTGAACTGCAAATAATGCAACGCAGGCACCAGGGTGAGCCCGTAATGGGTCAGCCGCTTGTCACTTGCTGCGATGGAGGCATTTTCGATGAAGCCATGCAGGCCTTCGCCATTCAGTCCGAACCGGAGGAAGGCGGGTTGGCCCAGTAATGTCTCAAGGGGAAAATCACGGTCCTCGCTGACCAATTGAATATTGATCGCATACAGACAGCTGATGGCTTCAGTGCCCTCGAACCCCAGGACTTTGAATCGGTGGTCGACCGAGGGAATTTGCAGCTCGAATTGCGCAGTGTCGGCTAGCGCGTACATACACTCATCCTTAAGCAAAAATACGGCGGAAAAACGCCGGGACGCCCTAAATTTGCTGTTTAGATGGCCGGCGAGTCATAGGCGCCGACAGCCTAACAATTCAATGTCTGAAGGCGTGTAGGACCGTTCCGAAATGGTTCATTGGGGAACGCATTTCTGACCTTGCCTTCAGAAATTTCCATCTGCCGTGTACGAACTTCAATGCTTAGTTCAAACCTTGAGAATGTGGTCCTTGAAGTAGTCGATCAACACCCGCAGCCTCGGTGCGGTCTGTTTCGATGCCGGCCAGAGCATCCACAGGTTGCCGGTGTGGTCGGTGTAGTCCTCCAGCACCACTTTCAGCCTGCCGTCGGCCAGTGGCTGGCGGATTGAGAAATCCGGCAGGCAGGCAATCCCCACGCCATCGATCGCCAGGTACGTCAGCGGGTCCATCGTGGTGCAGGTCAAGGCCTTCGACAGATTCGGCTCGATGTGCGTGTCGCCGACTCGCAGCGGCCAGCGCTCGATCATCCCGGTGGCCGGAAACTTGTGCAGCAGGCAAACGTGGCGGATCAAGTCGTCCGGGTGCGTCAGTTCGCCGTGCTTTTTCAGGTAATCCGGCGATGCCACCAGTTGCAATTGATAGCCACCCAACTTGCGCGCCATCAGCCGCGAGTCTTGCGGCGCGCCGGTGCGAATGACGGCATCGAACCCTTCTTCGATCACGTCCACCATGCGGTCGGACATGTCCACGTCCAGCTCGATGTCCGGGTAGGCACGCATGAACCCGGCCAGCACCGGCATGATCAACACGTTCTGGATCGGCACGCTGATGCGCACCTTGCCCCGTGGGTTGGCGGACAAATCCAGCAGCTCCATTTGCGCCGCTTCGACTTCGCTGAGGATGCGTTTGCAGCGGTCCAGGAACAGTTCGCCTTCGGTGGTCAGCGTCACGCTGCGAGTGCTGCGATGGAACAGCCGCACGCCGAGACGTTCCTCCATGCGCGCCACACTCTTGCCCACGGCAGACGAAGAGATTTCCAGCAGGCGGCCGGCTTCGGTAAAGCTGCGGGTTTCGGCCACCTGAATGAAGGCCGTGATACCGCTGAGGCTGTCCATCATGAGAGGTGTGCTCAATGCAGGGAGGGGTTAACGCAGAGTAGAGGCGGGCGGGGGAATTGCAAAGAATGATGGCAGGATCAAAATCAAGGTCAAAAGATCGCAGTCTGCGGCAGCTCCTACAAAGGTCGATGTAGGGGCTGCCGCAGGCTGCGATCTTTTGCTTTTACATGTCAGGCAAAAACTCAGGCGCTCTGCTGGTAGAACGGATAATCAGTGAACCCAACCTCGGTGCCACCGTAAAAGGTGTCACGGTCATAAGCATTGAGTGGCAGGTTGTGGCGGATGCGCTCCGGCAAATCCGGGTTGGCGATGAAGTCGCGACCGAAGGCCACGAGGTCAGCATCACCCGCTTGCAGAATCTGCTCGGCAGACGCCGCCGTGAAGCCGCCGGCAGCGATGATCGGCCCGCTGTAATGACGACGGATCAACTGCGCGGCCACCGGGTTCTGGTCCTTGGTCTCATCAAGCGAGTTGCCCAGCACACGCGGTTCGATCAAGTGCAGATAGGCCAGGTTCAACGGCGCCAGTTGCTGCGCGACGTAGACGAACAGGGCTTCCGGGTCGCTGTCCTTCATGCCGCCGAAGTTACCGCTTGGGCCGAGGCGCACAGCAACGCGTTGATTGCCCCAGACCGAAATCACGGCGTTGGTGATGTCCATCAAAAAACGTGCGCGCTTGGCGATGGTGCCGCCGTAGGCGTCGGTGCGGCGGTTGCTGCCGTCCTGCAGGAACTGGTCGATCAGGTAACCGTTGGCGCCGTGGATTTCCACGCCGTCGAAACCGGCTTCGAGACCCCGTTGCGCGGCACTGCGGAAGTCTTCGACCAGCGCTTCGACTTCCGCTACGCCGAGGGCGCGGTGCGGAGTGCTCGCCACCCAGCCGCTGGCGGTGTAGGCCACGCCGTCGTAATCGACTTGCGAAGGTGCAACCGGTTGCGCGCCGTTTGGCTGCATGTCGCTGTGGGACTGGCGACCGGCATGGAACAGTTGCAGGAAAATCTTTCCACCCTTGGCGTGAACGGCCTCGGTGATGGCTTTCCAGCCCGGGATTTGCGCATCGTTATACAGGCCGGGCGAGCCGAGGTAGCCGTTGCCGGTGGTGGACACGACGGTGGCTTCAGAAATGATCAGGCCGCCTTCGGTGGCCCGTTGCGAGTAGTACTCGGCCATCAAGGCGCCAGGCAGATCGCCGGGCTCGGAGCGCATGCGGGTCAGGGGCGCCATGACGACGCGGTGGGTGAGGGCGTGTGGGCCGATCTGGATGTTCGACAGCAGGGTTGAGTGATTCATGGTGACCTCCAATAAGTGACTGGAGGCGACTTTATGCCAGGCGTGATTGAAGAAAAATGGGCCGGCGTTCCGCTCTCTTCGGACCCATTGTTCCGTAATCAATTGGCGCGCGGTCCACATTGCATGAGCCGGGCGCCAATCGAAGCTACCTCAGTGCGCGCCGATCTGCGCCGTCGTCGTCTGCCCGAACGCCGAGCGGATGGTGACGGTCGGGCTCGGTGCAGGGCCATCGCCGGTGGTGGTGACCGACAGCCGCCAGCGCGCTCCGGTGCCGATCGGGGTGAGTGTCGCCGTGCCCAGGTTGAGCGTGCCACCGGTGGTTGAAGCCGTGACGGTGATCGCATTGCCTGCCGCTCGCGAGGTGGTCCCGGCTATGTCCCAAGTGAAGCGGTTATTGCTGCGCACGGTGACGGTGGCGCTGGTGACCACCAAATCCTCGTTGACCGCCGCCGCGGAGACGGCCACGGACACCGTTGCCGGTTTCTCCGAGACCGCGTTCTTGGCGTCGCTGGCGTTGTAGTTGAAGGTCGCCGTGAACGGTGCCGGGACGATGGACGGTGGCGTATAGAACACACGCACGCCGTCGGTAGTGACCGTGCCCAGGCCGGAGTCCGGTTGGGTCAGCCCCACCACTTTGAGCGGCAGATTGCCGTCCGGATCAGTGTCGTTGGCCAGCACATTGATGGTCAACGGCTGACCGTTGCTGCTGATGGCGCTGTCAGGGTTGGCCACGGGTTTTTTGTTATTGCCCTGGTCGTCGTCATCTTTGCCACCGGTACGGAAGGTTGGCAGCGCCGCAGAGTTCACGTAGGTGACACCATCCCAGCCGGGCAAGGGCGTAGGCATCAACTGGAACTGCCCCGGATGCTCGACATCCCAACGCAACAGCATCGAATTGTCCTCGTGCTGGGTGTTGTGGCAGTGCTCCATGTACGTGCCGGCGAACTCGCGGAAGTGGATCGCCATTTCGACATCCACCGAGCTGTCGATGCCTTCGCCAATGCGATACACGTCCTTGCGCGCCCATTTTTCCCATTCCGGTGGTGCCTTGCCGTCGCGGCTGAGGATGATGCCTTCCTCGAAGTGCACGTGCACTGGGTGGTTCCAGCCGTTGCCGCCGTTCTTGATTTTCCACACTTCGAGCGTGCCGTCGCCGGAGAACCCGGCATCCGTCGGGCCGTTGGCCAGTTGCGGGGCAGCGCTGAGTCGCCGTGGGTCCATGTTGTAGCCAAACCCGCCGTCGGTCTTGATGGTCCAGGGTGCTTCATCGGTGCCATCGGAACGCCCGAAAATAAACTCGCGATGCCGTGCCACTTTGAGTTTGGCCTGGACCGCCGGATCATCGCGATCAAGCGTCAGCGGGATCATGGTTTTACCGGCTGGCTTGCCCGGTTTCGCCGGTTCGTAGTCCACCGGGTTCATGCTCACGTCCTGACCGGTGTAAGGCTGCACCAGCAACTGCATGAACTTGCCCACCGTCGGGTCGCCCTTGTCCCATTGCGGGCCTTTGCTGGTTTGCTTGATCACCGCTTTGTACTTCTCGGACAGCACGTCTGCCAGGCTCAGTTCGTTTTTCTCCGGACCCTTGCCGGTCTTGTGTTCCAGCACGTTGACGAAGTACAGCTTGTCACCGGGCTGGATGCCGTTTTTCGCGAAGTTGACGATGATGTCGTAGCGTTCGGCAATGCCCTGGGTCGGCAGGATGGCGTTGTGGTCTTGCACGTCGCCGTCGCCGTCCAGGTCCATGCTGCCGTCGAAGGGCACCGTGTGTGCCATGAGGTTGCCGTCGTTGCCGATCATGTGGAACGGCACTCGGTTGTAGGACACCCCGGAACCGGCAGGCCCGGGGAACTCGCCACTGTTGCCGGCGACTTCACGCACCAGCGCCAGCTTGAAGTAGCGCGACACCGAGCCGTTGAGAATTCGGAAACGGTAGCTGCGCGCCCGCACTTTCAGGCGCGGCTGGTATTGCCAGTTGACCAGGATCTGATCGCCAAGGAAGCCATCGGTGTTGAACGGGTTGAACCACAGCTGACCATTGTCATCCCAGGCCTTGTCGGCGACCACCAGGTTGACGTCGTAGTCGCGGTTGCCCCAAGGCAGCGCCGAGCCACTGGGCAGGCGCAGGTTGACGCCGTCTTCAAGGGCTTCGTTACCACGGTCCAGAGCGCTGTAGTAGTTCATCATCACCGCGTTGCCCTTGTAGACGTTCTGCGCGGTGAAATCGAGCATGTGGTCGTGGAACCAGTGAGTACTCATGGTTTCGCGCCAGTCGCCGCGAATCCTGATGGTGCCGTTTTCGCAAGTCTTGAGGCCGGGGCTGGCGTCGTTGACGAACAGTTTCTCACCCGGTGAACAGGGGAACGCCGCACGCGGATCATGGGCGTCGGTGTTGATGGTGTCATAGCCCGCCAGTTGCATCGGCCAGCGATAATCGTAGTACTGCCCCGGAAAGAAAAACGCGTTGGCATAGCCGTCGCTTTCGGCCGGGGAGTGGCCGTTATGCTCGTGGGTACTGATGGTGTGCAGGCCGAAACCGGCGTTGGCTGCAGGGTCGATCGGCAGGGCGTTGTAGTGCCGCATCAGCACCGGTTGGCCGTAGCGGACCATCAGTAATTTGGGCGGAAAGGTGCCGTCGAAAGTCCACAGCGAGTTGTGATTTTGCAGCGGGAAATTGGGGTGGAAGCGTGTGTCGATACCTTTGGTGGTGCCCGTCGTGGTCGGGATGTCCGAGGTCTGGTAGTAAAGCCCGCCGAGCCCGAATTCGCCGGCAGCGTAGTTGTGCAATTGCCGACGGTCGCGTTGGCCGCTATTGAGCCGCGCACCCACTTGCACGGTTTTGTACCCGACCTGCGGGAAGAATTCGTTCCAGCGTTGATGCGACCAGCCTTTTCCTGGTGGCCGTCCCTCGGCCGGCGAACCCACAGGCTGGCGGTTCAGGAACGCTTCGATCTGTGACTTCCATGGGTTGCGATCCAGTACGTTGGAAAACTGCGACGGGAATGGATAGATCCCCGGCTGGCGCATGAAGGCATCCAGCGCGGCACTGGAAGGAGCGCTCCGAGCCACGCTGTTGGGGTCTTGCTGCGGGGCCGGGCCGACGGTAGGGACGGGGAAGGTCAGGGGCGGTGCCGGAAGGGTCGGGTCGAGTTTTTCTGTGCCGAACTCTTCGAACAGCAGCAGTTGCTGGGTGAACGGCAGTGCCCCGAACAAGGGACTGGGTTTGCCGTTGGTGGGGAAATTGAACGAGGTCTGCGCGGCAGGCGGCAGCACGTTGTCGGCCCGTGGCGTGTCGCGGTCGCCAAAAACCCCGTTGGGCAGGGCCAGCGAGCCCTGGTTGGCTTCGGGCAAGGTTTTCAAGGCTTCCAGTGCCGCCGCGGCCGCCACCGGGTCGGCGGCTGGATTGCTGTAAGCCGAAGGGTCCGTTGGAGGCGGTTGGTTGACGTCATCCAGCGGTGCCGCACTGACCGAGGCCAGGCTGGCGGTTATCAGCAACACAGAGGCCATACCCGGCCCCCGTAAAAACCGGAGTGAAATGAGCGGTGGTGCAGCGACTTTCATTTTTGTCCCCTCGCGTCATGCCAATTTGGCGAAACCCGCCATCCCCCGCTGGGGACAGCAGATGCTGCGGTACAAGGGGTGGTGCAACTGTCGGGCCATGACCTTGGGTCGATAAAAAAGTTCAGACTTTTTAGTTAGTTGTTTCGGAATGTTTCGAGATTGCTGGGACGGATGTTGGGGGATATTCCTCGTTTTTGGGGAAAATGCCCTGATTTCATTGGGTTAGTTTCACCCGTCGTTTCGTGGTTGTGCCTAAGTTTGCTAGCGTGAAAGTAAGTGAGAGGCATTATTAAAGTCAAAAGATCGCAGCCTTCTGCAGCTCCTACATTGAAATGCGCACACGCTTTAGGCGCTGCTGAAGGCAGCGATCTGTTGCATTTGGAACAGGCTCTTTTTCACCCCCGATACCGCAGCGCCTCCAGCAACAACGCGAACGCCGGCGATGCCTGTCGACGACTCGGGTAATAAAGGTGAAACCCGGCAAACAGCGGGCACCAATCCTCAAGCACCTGAACCAAACGGCCATCGGCGATGTGCGGCGCAACCAGGTCTTCGGGGATGTAACTCAATCCAAAACCGTCCAGCGCCGCATTGAGCAACTGATACACCCCATTGAACGTCACCTGGCCAGAAACCCTTGCCTTGAGGCTTTCCTCACCTTTCTGGAACTCCCAGGCATACAAGCCGCCATTGGTGGACAATCGCAGGTTATTGCACTGGTGATCGGTCAAGTCGCGCGGCGTGATAGGCGGTGAGCGATCGTTAAAGTACGCCGGCGAACCCACCACCGCCATGCGCATATCCGGCCCGACCCGAGTGGCGATCATGCCTTGCGCCACGTCTTCGCCGAGGCGTACTCCGGCATCGAAGCCCTGGGCGGCTATGTCGACAAAGCCATAGTCACAGCAAACCTCCACCGAGATGTCCGGGTACTTGGCCAAAAACGGTTTAAGGACGGGCCAGAGGATGAATTCCAGCGCGTGATCCATGGCGTTGATGCGGATGTGGCCAGCGGGCGTATCGCGCAGGTTGCTCAGCGCCGCGAGGCCGATCTCGATCTCTTCAAAGTGCGGGCCGATGGTTTCCAGCAATTGCTGACCGGCTTCGGTGGGGGAAACGCTGCGAGTGGTGCGTGTCAGCAGGCGCAGCCCTAAACGCGCTTCCAGACCCCGAATGGTATGGCTCAGCGCCGACTGGGAAACCCCCAGTTTGCCGGCAGCCTTGGTAAAGCTTCGCTCCCGCGCCACCGCCAGGAAGGCGAGCAGATCATTGGCGTTTTCCCGCAGCATTCATGAGGTCTCTTCATAGGCTCCTCCTGATTCTAGTGGCTAATCCCAAGAGTACGACTGTCGAAGCGAGGCTTGCCCAAGAAGAACGATGACGCGGTCTGCCAGTTGAGCGGTGTCAACATTCTCGCGGGCAAGGCTCGCTCCTGCAAAAGCAGAGATTCAAATCATCGGCGGCAATTTATCCAGCAGCTTGTCCAGCGTGATGGGGTATTCGCGAACGCGAATCCCCGTTGCGTTGTAGACCGCATTGGCGATGGCCGCGCTGACGCCGCAGATGCCCAACTCGCCGACTCCCTTGGCTTTCATTGGCGATGAGATCGGGTCGGTCTCGTCGAGGAAAATCACCTCTTGATGGGGGATGTCGGCATGCACCGGCACCTCGTATCCGGCCAGGTCGTGATTGACGAAAAATCCCATTCGCTTGTCGACTGCCAGCGCTTCCATCAACGCCGCGCCGACGCCCATGGTCATCGCGCCGATTACTTGGCTGCGCGCCGAAGTCGGGTTGAGAATGCGCCCGGCGGCACACACCGCGAGCATCCGGCGTAAGCGGGTTTCTCCGGTGGCGCTGTCGACCGCCACTTCGACAAAGTGCGCGCCGAAGGTGGATTGCTGGTACTGCTTGCTCAAATCACCGAACTCGATCGAGTCTTCGGCGACCAGTTCTCCCTTTCGGGCAGCGTCTTGCAGCGGCACTCGTTGTGCGCCCGAGTGCACTTGACCGTCAGCAAATATTGCCTCGTCCACATTCATGCCAAGGCGCTGCGCGACTGCCTCGCGCAATTTGACACACGCAGCGTAAACCCCCGCCGTCGAGCAGTTACCGCCGAATTGCCCGCCAGAACCGGACGACACCGGAAAACTCGAATCCCCCAAACGCACAACCACCTTGTCGAGGGTCACGCCCATCATCTCGGCCGCCGTCTGGGCAATGATGGTGTAGCTGCCTGTGCCAATATCGGTCATGTCGGTTTCCACAGTCACCGTTCCCTGGTCATCGAGCCGAACGCGCGCCCCGGACTTCACCAGCAGGTTGTTGCGGAAGGCGACCGCGACGCCCATGCCGATCAGCCAACGGCCATCGCGTTGCGTGCCTGGTTGCGCATGCCGCTGACCCCAGCCGAAATGGTCCGCGCCGGTGCGCAGGCATTCGATCATCTGGCGCTTGGAAAAAGGCCGTTTGGTGTTCACGGGGTCGACCTGGGTGTCGTTGAGGATGCGAAAATCGATGGGGTCGAGTTCCAGCTTCTCGGCCATTTCGTCCATGGCGATTTCCAGCGCCATCATGCCGGGTGCTTCGCCGGGCGCGCGCATGGCATTGCCTTCCGGCAGGTCGAGGGTGCAAAGGCGCATCGTCACTCGGCGGTTTTCCCCGGCGTACAGCAGTTTGCTCGGTTGCGCCGCGAGTTCGACTTTGCCGCCCGGCAAATCACCGGACCAGCCTTCATGGGCCATGGCGGTGATTTTACCGTCCGGTGTGGTGCCAATACGGATGCGTTGAATGGTCGCCGGGCGGTGCGTGCAGTTGTTGAAAATCTGTGGCCGCGCAAGTGCCACCTTCACCGGCCTGCCAGCCATACGCGCGCCGAGGGCGGCGAGTATGGCGTCGGCGCGCACAAACAATTTTCCGCCGAAGCCGCCACCGATGTAGGGCGATATCAAGTGCACATTTTGCTTCGACACACCGAGGGTGGTCGCCACGTCGCTGACCGACCAATCGATCATTTGATTGGCGGTCCAGAGTGTCAACCGCTCACCTTGCCAAGCCGCCATTGAGGCGAAGGGTTCCATCATGGCGTGGGCCTGATCGGGGGTGGTGTAAGTCGCGTCCAGTTGCACCGGCGCTGCGCTGAACGCGGCGGAAAAGTCCCCGTGAAGGGTATCGGCCATCTGATCCTTGGACTCCACGCCTGTATCGCGGACGCTGGCGAGATCGAACGCGCCGTCAGTGCGGATGTACTTGATATTGATCAATTGCGCAGCGGCCCTGGCCTGTTCGAAGGTGTCGGCCACCACCAACGCTACGGCCTGGTGATAGTGCTGGATGTCCGGGCCGGCGAGCAGCTTCGCGGTGTTGTATTTGCCTTTGCCAAGCTTGCCCGCATTGGCGGCGGTGACAATTGCGATCACGCCCGGCGCGGCCTGCGCAGCCTCCACATCCATGGAAGCGATGCGGCCCTTGGCGATGGCCGAACCGAGCACCACGCCATAGGCCTGATTCGGTAGCACGGCATGGTGCTCGTAAGCGTACGCAGCCTGGCCTGTGGTCTTCAATGGCCCTTCGACCCGGGGCGTCGGGTGGCCGATGATCTTTTGCTGGTCGATGGGATTGGTCGTGGCCGGTGTCTCGAACTTCATGCTTGAGCCCTCGCTTGCGCCATGACCGAGGCGAGCGTGCGCTCGACCAGTATCAGCTTGAATGCGTTGTCATGGGTCGGTGTGGCGCCGGCGAGCAGTTGATCGGTCAGCGCTTTTGCGCCCTGGGGCAGCGCCGATTCAGCCGCTTCCACGCGCCATGGTTTATGTGCCACTCCGCCCAGTGCGATACGGCCGGTGCCGTCTTTGTGGATCACAGCGGCAATGGAAACCAGCGCGAATGCGTAGGACGAACGATCACGCACTTTCTGGTAAATCTGTGAGCCGCCAATCGGCGCCGGCAAGGTCACGGCGGTGATCAGTTCGTGGGGTGTCAGGGTGGTTTCAATGTTGGGCGTGGTGCCGGGCAATCGGTGCAAATCCGTCAGCGCGAGACTGCGCGTGGTGCCGTCCGGGCGCACGGTTTCCACTTGGGCATCGAGGGCGCGCATGGCCACGGCCATGTCACTGGGATGGGTGGCGATGCACGCATCGCTGACGCCAATGATGCCCAGTTGGCGGCTGACCCCGCCAATGGCCGCGCAGCCGCTGCCGGGCTGGCGTTTGTTGCAGGCCTGGTTGGTGTCATAAAAGTAGGGGCAGCGGGTGCGTTGCAGCAGGTTGCCGGCCGTCGTCGCCATGTTGCGTAGCTGGCCCGAGGCGCCGGCGAGGAGGGCGCGGGACAGCAGCCCATAGTCCTTGCGGATGCGGGCGTCGGCGGCCAGGTCGGTATTTCGGACCAGTGCTCCAATTCTCAAGCCGCCTTCGGGTGTGGCGTCGATGCGGTCCAGAGCAAGGCCATTGACGTCGATCAAGTGCGTTGGCGTCTCGATCTCCAGCTTCATCAGATCCAGCAGATTGGTGCCGCCGCCAATGAACCGCGAATCATTGACCTGTGCAGCCAGTGCGGCGGCTTCGGCCGGGGATTTGGCGCGAAGATAAGTAAAGGGCCTCATACGCTGGCCTCCGCGACTTCAGTGATCGCTTCGATGATGTTGGAGTAGGCACCGCAGCGGCAGATGTTGCCGCTCATACGCTCCTGAAGTTCGCTGGCGATCAGCTTGGGTGACTCGGTCAAGCTCGCGCTGGCGTGACTGGGAATACCGGCGCGGATTTCTTCCAGTACCGCGACCGCCGAACAAATTTGCCCCGGCGTGCAGTAGCCGCATTGATATCCATCATGCTTGATGAACGCAGCCTGCATCGGGTGCAGCTTTTCAGGCATGCCAAGGCCCTCGATGGTGGTGATTTTCCCACCCTCGTGCATGACTGCCAGGGTCAGGCAGGAATTGATTCGTCGACCATCGGCAATCACCGTGCACGCGCCACACTGGCCATGGTCGCAGCCTTTCTTGGTGCCGGTCAGGTGCAGGGTTTCGCGCAAGGCATCGAGCAGGGTGGTGCGGGTGTCGAGGTCCAGTTCCTGCTGCTGGCCATTCACTTCGATGGTCAACTTGGCCTTGACCGGGCGCGAAGCGTTGGCGGCGAACGCTCGGGCGCTGATGAATGGTGGAAGCACCACGACGGTGGAGGTCACCACGCCCAAAATCAGGAAGGTCCGTCTGGAAAGTGTCTTCGGGTTGCCGTTGTCCATCGGTTTGGTTCCTCTGCGTATGGGCGTGCCAGCGTCTTTTCAGCGGCCTATCCATTCAGTGACCCGTCCGTTCGCAGAATGTTTTTGCGTATTTTGGCTATACAGTTATGTTCCCTGCTCATGAGTCAGGAGCAAGCAGATGCGTCTCATGCGGGCAATGCGACAGCCGCGCGTTATGATAGGCAGCCCGCCACACCGCCACCCCGGAGTCAGCCCCTGCAATGCCCCAGATCACCCACTTCAAAACCCCGTGCCCCGAGCACATCAACAGCCAGATCCTGCAGATGGTGGTCGACAACCTGACCGACATCAGCATGGTCGCCATCCCGCCGAGCAACCTGTTGTACAACGTTTACCAGTACGCGATCGGCTACGAGGTTCACCTGTATCTGGAGGCTTTGAACGGGGCGAAAGGGATTGATGTGGAACTGATCGTCGCCACTGATCCGGACGAGCCTGACACCGTCATCGGATTCTTGCTCTACCTTCCCGTCAAGGACGATCCCGAGGCGTGCGGCGTGGCGTACATGGCGGTGCACGCCAGCCATCGGCGTCAGGGCGTTGCGCGCAAAATGCTGCGCGAGATGGTCGGCCGCTACCCGCATGCCGAGCTGACCTGCGCGGTGGGCAAGGTGCCGTATTTCGAATCGATGGGATTTCAGGTGGTCGGTGTGCGCGCTACCCAAGTGTTGATGAACACCCGCGACCACGGCAGCGATGGCCTGATGGCGCTGCTGGATGTGGCATCGATCTACAGCTCGCTGGAGGTGCGGCAGATTCATACCTATCTGCTGCAAAAACACGGCAAGCGGGCAATGACCGATGCGGAAAAGCAGCGTGACCGGCATCTGGATCAACTGACGCGCAAGGCCAGTGAGTTTGTTCGGGAGCGGTTGGGGGACGACGCGGTGCCAACGGCCGGACCTCGATTGCGCCTGGTGTAGGAGCTGCCGCAGGCTGCGATCTGTTGATCTTGATCTTTTCCCCGACGGTCAGCGGGGAAATCGCCAACATCAACGTCAAAAGATCGCAGCCTGCGGCAGCTCCTACAGGGTTTGTGTGATCGACACAGGTCAGCGTTTAAGACAGCTTCACATTCATGGTGATTCGCGCCGTGAACACCTTCTTGCCCTCGGCGTCGTGAATGTCCACCGGTACAATCTTGTCGCCTTCGGTGGTCCAGTCCACCGCCTCTCCATCCGCCACCGCCGTTACATCGCTTTTGGCCTTGGCCAGGTATTCCACGGTCATGCCTTTGGGAATCCAGCGTGCGCCTGAAGGAATCGACACGTCGGTCATCATCCCGGCTGCCAGTTCGGCGGCGTTGCACATCGCAATCGCATGAACGGTGCCCAGATGGTTGGTGATCTCCTTGGCGAACGGCACCTGCACACGCGCGAAGTCCTTGCGCAAATCGGTGACCAACGGGTTGATGGTGCTGAAGTACGGCGCCACCTGGCAGGCCATTTGGCTGAAGGCTTGCGGGCCTGCGCTGGTGAACATGCTGAGAAACTGACTCATATTGAAGCCTCACTGATGGGTTGATTGCAGAATGTTGTTCCGTAACAGAATATTGTTCTGTGGCGGAACAGTATTCTGTAGGCGCGAAATCTGTCAACCTAGCGCCACTTCGCCGCAGGCCAGCGCCTGCCTTTTACGTTGATATTTTGGGTCTGTGTTGAGTATGGAAACATCGGATTTGCTGGAGCGCTGCTACCCCGGGCGCCGTGCCGAACTCAAGCGCGATATTTTTCGCAAGGCCCTTGGCCTCTTCAACGAGCAGGGGATCGAGGCCACGACCATCGAGATGATCCGCGCCGAATGCGATACCAGCGTGGGCGCGATTTACCACCACTTCGGTAACAAGGAAGGTCTGGTGGCTGCGTTGTTTTTCACCGCGCTGGATGATCAGGCCAGATTGCGTGACAGTTACCTGGCCGAAGCCGACACCACGCAAGCGGGCGTGCATGCGCTGGTGCACAGTTATGTGGATTGGGTCGATAGCCAGCCCGAGTGGGCACGCTTTCAGTATCACGCGCGATTTGCTGTCACCAAGGGGCCGTTCAAGGACGAACTCGTCAGCCGCAACAAGGTGCGCAATCTGCAACTTCTGGAGTGGCTGTCGGCACGGGGAGATGATCTGGGTGCCGTTCCCCGTGAGTTGCTGTTGTCACTGATCATCGGCCAGGCCGAAAGCTACTGCCGCGCCTGGTTGTCGGGCCGGGTCAAAGGCAGTCCGAAGATGTATCGGGGGATGCTGGCAGAGGCAGCCTGGCGCTCGATCACCGATGTCGACAGCCCATGAAAATCTCTGTGGGAGCGGGCTTGCCCGCGATGGCGTCGGTACATTCAGCCTCAATGTGACTGAAACATCGCTATCGCGGGCAAGCCCGCTCCCACAGGGAATTGTGTTGGTGCGTGGATTGGATTTCGCATGGTTAAAAAAGAGCCTCAAAGCTCTTGGATGGGGAGAAATGGAGCCATTGAGGCTCAAGATGCGCATGAAGCAGGCGGTGAGCTTGATAGGGGTTCAGTACACTCACCACCTACGCAACGGTTTGCCTAAGCAAGCGGCTGCGTAGATTCATCGTAGGAAGTTGGGGGTTCGGCCTCAAGTACCGCTAGTCGAATCCCCCCACAATTGTCAGCTTCTGCGCGTTTGATCACCCGGCCAACCGGCCTTGTACATGGCGTTCAGCAGCGTCTCGGCATCCATTCCCGGCACCGCGTGCCCGTTACCTTCGGTCGTTTCGGCGGCCAGCAAGGCGTTGATGATCGCTTCTTCCACCGCTTCGGTGGCCGCCAGGAACAACTCGCTGATGTGATCGTTGTTGACCATGCTCAGGTTGTCGGTGGTCGGTGCTTTTTTGCTTTCATACGCCGCCGGTGGCACGTGCTGGTTGCCGGTGGAAAAAGCGATGAAGATGTCGCCGCTGTGGTCCTCATTGCCACCGCCGGTACGGGCCAGGCCGAGGCTGGCGCGCTGCGCCAGGCGCGTGCATTGATGAGGCAGCAACGGCGCGTCGGTGGCCAGGCAGACCACGATCGAGCCCATGCCCGGATGCGGCAACGAAGCCTTGAGAAACGGCGAGTCGACCTGTTCCATGTAGCGCCCGACCGGGTAGCCATCCACACGCAGCTCGTTTCGGATGCCATGGTTGGCCTGGACGATGGCGCCAACGGTCCAGCCGCCCTGGGCACTGTTCAGCCGCCGCGAAGCGGTGCCGATGCCGCCCTTGAATTCATGGCAGATCATGCCACTGCCGCCGCCGACATTGCCCTCGGTCACCGGGCCGCCCACCGCCGTGAGCAGGGCTTCGGCCACGTGCTCGACCTTCACATGGAAGCCGTTGATGTCGTTGAGCAAACCGTCGAAGGTCTCCAGCACCACCGGCATGTTCCAGTAGAGCCGGCCATCGTCCGGTTGCTGTTCGCGGTCGAGTACGATCAATGCATCCCGCACCACACCCAGGCTATGGGTGTTGGTGAAGGCAATCGGGCTGGTCAGCAGGCCCGCTTCGCGAATCCACTCCAGACCCGTGGCATCGCCGTTGCCATTGAGCACATGAACCCCGGCAAAACACGGTTGCTGGCTGGTGGAACCGGCACGCGGTTCGATGACCGTGACGCCGGTCAGAATGTCGCGGCCCTTGGTGGTGCGGCCTCGCACATTGCTGTGGCCGACCCGTACGCCGGGCACATCGGTGATGGCATTGAGGGGGCCGGGTTGCAGTTGGCCAAACTGGATATTCAAGTCGCGGGCACGTGGTTTCATCGTTTCTCTCTTCTTCAATATGGACTGTCACCTGTAGGCGCTGCCGAAGGCTGCGATCTGTTGATCTTGCTTCTAAAAATCAAAGTCAAAAGATCGCAGCCTGCGGCAGCTCCTACAGGGGACGTGGGTTATTGACCGTTTTTGATGGTGCTCCAGGCGCGTGTGCGCAGGCGTTCGATCGCATGGGGCTGCGGTTGCAAGGTGAACAACCTGGCGACCACTTCGGCGGTGGGGTAGATGTTCGGGTAATCGAGCACTTCGGGCGAAAGCAGCGCTGTCGCGTCCAGGTTGGCATTGGCGGTGAGCGCCAGTTGTGTAGCGGGTGCGATGACTTCGGGGCGCAGCAGATAGTTGATGAAGGCCAGACCCTGTTCGGGGTTGCTGCCGTCCTTGACCATGACCAGATTGTCGGACCACAGCGGTGCACCTTCGACGGGGATGCTGTATTCGATGTTCACGCCCTTGGCGGCTTCGGTGGCGGCTTGCTTGGCACCGAACACGGTTCCGGACCACGTCAGGGCCACACAGATATCACCGTTGGCCAGGTCGGTCTGGATCTTCGACGAATTGAAGTAGGTGATGTGCGGGCGCAGTTTGAGCAGCAGCGCTTCGGCTTTTTTGTAGTCATCGGGGTTGCTGCTGTTGGGCGGCAGGCCAAGGTAGTGCAGGGCGATCGGCATGATCTCGGCGGGCGCGTCCAGAATCCCTACGCCACATTGACTGAGCTTGGCCAGGTTCTCTTCTTTGAACAACAGGTCCCAGGAGTTCACCGGTGCCTGATCACCGAGCGCTTCGCGGACCTTGTCAACGTTGTAGCCAATGCCATCGGTGCCCCACAGGTAAGGTACGGCGTACTGATTGTCCGGGTCGTTCGCGCGCAGTTTTTCCAGGAGCACCGGGTCGATGTGCTTCAGGTTGGACAACTGGCTGCGATCGAGTTTTTGCAAGGCGCCGGCCTTGATCAGGGCGGGCAGAATGAAGTTACTGGCGACGACGACGTCGTAACCGCTATGGCCAGTCATCAACTTGGCTTCCAGGACTTCGCCGCTGTCGAAGGTGTCGTAAACAGGCTTGATCCCGGTGTCGCGCTGGAAGTCCTTGAGGGTGGTCGGGCCGATGTAATCGAACCAGTTGTAGACATGCACAGTAGGCTCATTCGCGGCGGCGGCCATCATCCAGGTCGCCAGACAGGCGCCAAACCCCAGATTGAAATACAAGCGGTGACAACTCATGATGCGGCACTCCTGGCCTGCTGCGGCCGGTGATAATCAGGAGCTTGCAGCGTATCGACCGGGGTGGCTGTCACCCATTCCCATCATGGGTTACTCGAAAGGGGTAGTGCGTGGACGCGTTGTTGAAAGAGTTGCCGGTTCACCAGGGGCTGGCGCGGGTATTTGCGGCGGTGGGGCAGGACGCATTCTGGCGTGCGCTGGTCGATACCTTGCGTCTGCTGGTGCCGTTGGACAATGCGCTGGTCGCGGTGATGCAGGCGGGAAGGGTGCCGCGACTGCTGATCGATTTCGACTCCCGTGGCAGCGCCCACGAGCACGAGGAACTGGCGGATTACCGTGCCGGCATGTACCTGCTCGATCCGTTTTATCTGGCCGTTTGCGCCGGCATAAACGACGGCTTGCACAGCCTCGAATCGGTGGCACCCGACCAGTTCCAGCAGAGCGAGTACTACCTCAGCTACTTCCGCTCGGTGGTCGGCGGCGACGAGTTGCAGTTCATGCTTAACATCGATGGAGCGGTGCTCGGTTTGTCCCTGGGACGCTCCACTCGCTTCAGCCTCGAAGAGCAGGGTCGCCTGCTGTGCGTGCGCGACTGGGTGCTGGCCGCCATGCGCCGACACCAGCAACTGCAACCGCCGGAAGGGCCGGTCGTCGAGGCTGTGGCGGGTGATCTGGCGACGCTGCTGGACCGCTTCGACGCGCGACTTTCCGTGCGCGAAGTCGAAACGGCGCGGCTGATTCTCCAGGGCTTTTCCAGTAAAGCCATCGCCCAGAAAATGGGCATTTCACCGGAGACGGTGAAGGTGCATCGGCGCAATCTCTATCACAAGCTCAATGTGAACGGGCATGGCGAGTTGTTTGCGTTGGTGCTGCAGCCGGGTTGAATCAAGATCAAAAGATCGCAGCGTGCGACAGCTCCTACATTGCCAACTTGAACACCAACGCCTTCAACCCACACTCGACATCCGCATCCGGAAACTCCGGCGGATTGTCCAGTCGTTGCTCAAATCGCAGGCCCGGCGCTTCGCGGGTCACGCCGTCAATGAGGAAATCCGCCCCGAACGCCGGGTCGTTCATGCACGCCAGCACCGTGCCCTCTGGGCTGAGCAGTTCCGGCAGGCGACGCAATACGCGCTGGTAGTCCTTGGTCAGCAGAAAACTGCCTTTCTGAAACGATGGAGGGTCGATGATCACCAGATCGTACGGGCCTTTGCCGATGACTTTGCCCCAGGACTTGAACAGGTCGTGGCCGAGGAACGTGACCTTGCCGAGGTCGTGGCCATTGAGGCGGTGATTGTCACGGCCACGGCTCAGGGCCGGGCTGGACATGTCCAGGTTGACCACGTGGGTCGCGCCGCCCTCGATGGCCGCCACCGAGAAGCCGCAGGTGTAGGCGAACAGGTTCAACACCCGCTTGCCTTCGGCATTGGCCCGCACCCAGTCGCGGCCGTAACGCATGTCGAGAAACAGCCCGGTGTTTTGCTTGCGGCCCAGATCCACCCTATATTTCAGACCGCCCTCGGTAATCGTCAGCTCGTCGATTTCCTCCCCCTGCAGCCATTCAGTGGTGCTTTGCAGCAGGTAGCGATGTTGCAGCAGCAAGGCGTGCGCACCGGATTGCGCCCATTCCGATGATTGCGTGATGTCCATCAGACGCGCTTTCAGCGCGTCCAGTTGCGCCGCTTCGGGCTCCTTGAACAGCGCCACCAGCACCACGCCCTGCAACCAGTCGACAGTCAATTGCTCCAGCCCCGGCCAGCAACGGCCACGCCCGTGAAACAGGCGACGGGTTTCGGCGGGGGCGGCCGCCAGGGCGGTCAGCAAGTGTTCGTTGAGGGTGGCGAGGGCGTCGGCGTTCATCGGTCGGGGTCGGCAATTTTGAGGGGGCGGCATTTAACCATAGTTGCGCCCAAAACACCGCGCCCCCCTGTAGGAGCTGCCGCAGGCTGCGATCTTTTGATC
>NZ_JAHTMR010000016.1 GCF_019200975.1 Pseudomonas sp. PD9R
GACANGATCAAAAGATCGCAGCCTGCGGCAGCTCCTACATGTATTTCCTTACGACCCCGTGCCACCCACGGTGATCGCATCAATCTTCAGCGTTGGCTGGCCGACACCCACCGGCACCGACTGCCCATCCTTGCCACACGTCCCCACGCCGCTGTCCAGTGACAGATCGTTACCGACCATCGACACTTTGCTCATGGCTTCCGGCCCGTTGCCGATCAAGGTCGCGCCTTTGACCGGTGCGGTAATCTTGCCGTCTTCGATCAGGTACGCCTCACTGGTGGAGAACACGAACTTGCCGCTGGTGATATCCACCTGACCGCCGCCAAGGTTGGCGCAGTAGATGCCGCGCTTCACCGAGGCAATGATTTCTGCAGGATCGCTCTCGCCCGCCAGCATGTAAGTGTTGGTCATGCGCGGCATCGGCAGGTGCGCGTAGGACTCACGACGACCGTTCCCGGTACGCGCCACACCCATCAGGCGGGCGTTGAGTTTGTCCTGCATGTAACCTTTGAGGACGCCGTTTTCGATCAGTGTGGTGCACTCGGTCGGCGTACCTTCGTCGTCGACGCTCAGCGAGCCACGGCGACCGGCCAGGGTGCCGTCATCGACAATCGTGCACAGCTTCGACGCGACCATCTCGCCCATGCGCCCGCTGTAGGCCGAACTGCCCTTGCGGTTGAAGTCACCTTCCAGACCGTGGCCAACCGCTTCGTGCAGCAGCACACCGGACCAACCGGAACCCAACACCACCGGCAACGTACCGGCCGGCGCCGGGATGGCTTCGAGGTTGACCAGCGCCTGACGCAGCGCTTCACGGGCATAGCTCATCGCTCGATCTTCGCCGAGGAAATAGCGGTAATCGGTACGACCGCCACCGCCATGTCCACCGCGCTCGCGACGACCGTTCTGCTCGACGATCACGCTGACATTGAAACGCACCAGCGGCCGCACATCCGCCGCCAGACCGCCGTCGGTGGACGCCACCAGAATCCGCTCCCAGACGCCAGCCATGCTCACGGTAACTTGCTGGATACGTGAATCGAGCGCTCGGGTCGCGGCATCGACACGCTTGAGCAAGTCGACTTTCTCGGCACGGGTCAGCACTTCCAGAGGATTGTCCGGACCGTACAACTGTGCGACATCCTGGGTGGTGAACGCCTGCACGGTGCCGTTCTGACCCGCACGGGAGATCGAACGGGCGGCACGCGCCGCCGCGCCCAGGGCTTCCAGAGTGATTGCGTTGCTGTAGGCAAAACCGGTTTTCTCACCCGATTGCGCCCGCACGCCCACACCCTGGTCGAGGTTAAAGCTACCTTCCTTGACGATGCCGTCTTCCAGCGCCCAGGACTCGGAAATCTGCCCTTGGAAGTACAGGTCGGCGGCATCGATACCCGGGCCGGCCAGATCGCCGAGCACACCTTGCAGGCTCTCGATCGTTACGCCGCCGGGCGCCAGGAGGTGTTCACTGACTGAGGACAACAACTCGCTCATATGCTTTACGCCTTAAATTCGTCGTTCTGATGCAGGTCGCTGTGCGCCCTGCGAGAAAAATCGCCGGTGACCGGATACCGGCATCCGCGCCCGGATGGACGCCTGTTCACTGCTGTCACGGTCGGCCAGCAGCACGGCCTCGCCTTGATCCTGTTGCGCCAGCACACGCCCCCACGGGTCGATGATGGCGGCATGGCCCCAGGTTTCTCGTGGCCCCGGATGCGTTCCACCCTGAGCGGCGGCGAGCACGTAACACTGAGTCTCGATGGCTCGCGCGCGTATCAGCACATCCCAGTGCGCGGCACCGGTCACCGCAGTAAAGGCTGACGGCGCGGTAATCAACTCCGCCCCGGCAGCACGTAATTCGCTGTATAGCTCCGGGAAACGCAGGTCATAACAGACCGTCAGGCCGACTCGCCCAACCGGTGTGTCCGCCACCACAACTCCGCTGCCATAAGCATAGTCATCCGATTCGCGATAACGGCCGCGATTGTCCGCAACATCCACGTCGAACAGGTGCAGTTTGTCGTACCGCGCCACCGTTTCGCCCTGATCATCGACCAGCAACGAGCAGGCATGCACCTTGGCCGTCGGTTGATCCACCGGTGGCAGCGGCAACGTGCCGGCCACTATCCATAACTTGAGGTCGCGTGCGGTCTGTTTCAACCAAGGCAGAATCGGGCCGTCGCCCAACGCCTCGGCGCGGCCGATGTCGGCAATGTCGCGTCGGCCCATGGCGGCGAAATTTTCCGGCAGCACGGCAAGCTTCGCGCCAGCGGCGGCCGCTTGCTCAAGCAGGCGACGCGCCTGGGTCAGGTTGGCCAGCACGTCGCTCTGACTGACCATTTGAATCACCGCTACAGACATGGCCTTTTCCTTATTGAAATTACATTTGCCTGTAGGAGCTGCCGCAGGCTGCGATCTTTTGATATTCGTTTTTCAAGATCAAAAGATCGCAGCCTGCGGCAGCTCCTACACGGCCATGCTACTCCATAGGCCGCAAGGATGGTTTTTCAAAAAGGCTTGTCGAAGGTGATTATCGGTTCTTTCCACGGCCCTTTGACGGTGTACTTGACGCTGGCAAAACGGGACACGCGGTCACCGATCAACTTGTCGATCAGGAACAGCGCGCCACCGATGGCGGGCGCACCGACTATCAGCGCGGCAATCGGCAGGTTGTTGGTCACCGGCAAGGTGACCAGCAATTTTGCATCGATTTGATCGGCCACCATGTTCAAGGTGCCATCGAGTTCTATGGTGCTCGACGGGCCGGTCAGGCGGATCGGCTCGCGGGTCACATACACACCGTTGGTCGCCACTAAAAGCCCCTTGACCCGGTCATAGCTCAGGCCTTTGCCGAACAGATCGGAGAAGTCGAGGCGAAGCCTGCGGCCAATCGAGTTGAAGTTAAGCAGGCCAAACACCCGCAATGCCTGAGCACTGCCCTCAACCTCGACCATCTGGCCTTCATTGAGTGTCGCATCAAGGGTGCCGGAGAAGCGCTTGGTGGCCAGCCACGCTGGTGAACCGGGCCAGCGCCCATCGACGTCCATTTTGAAATCCTTACTGGTGACGCTCGGCGCAAAGCCCCAGCCCTTGAGCACATCCGCGAGGTTCTTGCCGCTAATCCGCCCCTTGTACCAACTGGTGCTAGCTCCGGGCGCACCTTCCCAGCCGCCACTGCCCTGCAACAGAATGCCCTTGAGGCCCATGTCCAACGAATTGAGAGCGATGCCCTTCGCGGTCGGCCGAATCTTCAGCGACCAGGCGCCCACCAGGTCATTGCCCTGGAACAACTGGTTGATGGTGATATCCAGCGCGGGGATCTTGGTCGGATCGACCGAGGCCAGTGGGTCAGGTGAGTTTTCGTCGGCAAGAACCGTTGGATCAGGTGCGGGCAGACGCACGTATTGCAGGTTGATCACCATCGGCGCGGCTTTCGCGTCGGGAATGCTGGCAGTGCCCTTGACCTGCTGGCTATCGAGCTGCAAGGCCCAGTTGGCCGGTTTGCGCGTCAACAGCACCGATGCCTGATCCAGAGTCGTACCGAGCGCGGTGAGCTTGCCGACCTTGAAATCCGCACCGCTGAGCAATTGCTTGGCACTGCCACCCGGATCTTGCCCGGCATACTTGCTCACCAGATCCTGCCACGGGCCGACATCCAGTTCCGATAGCACGCCGCGCACCCGCAGGCCTTTGGCTTCGGGTAACACGGCATTGCCATTACCCAGGAACAGCTCACCGCGACCTTCGGAAAAATTGCCGGTCGGCGCGGCAAAGGTGAAGTTGGCCAGTTCGCCGTAGTTCACCCAGTAGCGTCGCTCCGGTCCTTGGAGAGTCATGCGGAAAGTGGTGTCACGGCCCACATCCGCAGGCATGCCGAAGGGTGCTGGCAAATCGACCGCCACGCCTTTGAGATTGGAGCTGACCGCCAGCTGGCTGTCCGCACCGTTCAGGGTTAGTTGCAGTTGGTAGGGGATAACACCGCTCACGGGCAACGGTTGGGTAACGCTTAGCCAGTCAGTGAGTTTCTTAACCTCGACCTGCCCTGAGGCAGTCACCCGGGTATTGAGTTTGCCCTCGCGACCATCGGCGAAAATTTGCGCAGTCACCGGTTTGTCGAATGCGCGTGCGGTGATGTTCTGCCCACTCAGCCCTTTTGTGCTGTCAAAGCGGAAATCGCCTTTGAGCTGGGTCAGTTCCAGCGGCGGCTCGGGCAGTTTGAGGCGGGCCTTGGCGGTCTTGAAGTCGACCAGAATTTTCGGTTGTTCGCCTTTGACCAACGGAATATCCAGCTTGAGTTTGCCTTGCAGGTCGCCTTCACCTTCCCAGCGCGCGAAGCTCTCGGCGGTGCCGATCGGTGCTTCCTGAAGAATTTTCAAGCCATCGCCCAACCCGCCGGAAAACCCACCGTCGAGAAACAGGTGGCTGCTCTTCCCATCCGGAACGTGGGGGATATTGACGTAAATGTCGCTGACCTGGGTATCGAGCAACTGCCCTTTGCTCGCCAGAATCCTCACGCCACTGTCTTCGACAAATACATCCCCCGTGACCTTGCTGACATGCGGCCAGCCCGGCTGGAACGCCAGCTCGGCATCGTGCACTTTGAAAAACAGGCTGATGCTACGGGCGGTGTCTTCGGCACCGTGGTTCAGCGAGCCTTGGTACTGGAAAAAACCTTGATCCACTGCACCTTTGAGAATTGCCGTACGCAACCATTCGTCCAGCGCGGGGCTAAGGACGGCAGGCAGGTACTTGGCGGTGTAACGACCGTCACCGTCCACCATGCCAACCCGCAGGTCCATGTAATCTTCCTGGGTATGGTCGAAATGCAGGCGGATCAGGAAGTCACCGGCAATCTTGCCTTCCTCGCCCAACACCTTCAGGTACGGCGCGATCAGGGTGAAGCCATCTTTATCCAGCTTCCAGGTCAACGTTGCGTTGGCCTGAATGTATTGCCATGGCTTGGCGAAAATCGGGTCCAGGTGCAGCATGAAATCCTTGCTGTCCATGCGCAATTCGCCGTGCCCCAGATCGCCGCTGATGCTACCTGTGACGTTACGTGCCGCCGGAGCGCCGTGATAGGCATCAAAGCCGACCCGGTCAAGGTTGGCGGCAAAGCTGAACCTGCTGTCGTCAGTGGCATTGGGCCGCATATCGATCAGCACATTGCGCAGCCCGCCGATAACCTTGAGCCGCTCAACTACCGTAGCAACGCCTTCGGGCAACGGCGCCAAGGCATTGAGCAAGGGCGTGAGCGGAGTGAGGTCCAGGCGGTCGGCTTGCAGATGCCAGACTTCCTCCGACTTGTCGGTGGCCGCGAGCTGCTTGAGCTGCAGGTGTGACTCCCAGCGAGTCTCGCCGAGATTCATGGCCAGCGAATCCACCGTGACCAGCATGCCCTCGGCGCTGCGTTGAAAATAGCCGTTCAGCGCCAGATTGTTGATCTGGACGGGCTTGCGTTCGGCGTAGGCCCCCTTGAGTTGCGGCGCATTCAAACGCACCGCAGCTCTTTGCAGGGCACCCTGGCCCCACGTCGCCCACAGCTCGCCGCCGGCCTTGAACTCGGAAAAATTCCATTGTCGGGTCAGGCGTTCGGGCAACCATTTCGACCAGTCGCTTTGCGGCAGGCTGACATAAACATCGGCTTCGCCGTCCTTCCACTGGCTGGCACGAATTCGAGTGCGCAGGCTCAAGGCCAGCGGCTGCCCATCGGGCAGGGTCAATCGAGCATCGAGTCGCTGACGAGCGGTACCGGTTCTCAGATTCAGGCCGACGTAGGTCAGGGTCAGAGGCGGCTCTGCAAACGGCTGCAAGGTGATCTGGCTGTCGAGTACCGACAATTGCTGGATCATTTGCATGCGATTGAGCAATTGCTCCGGATCGACAGGCTGATCTTCCTTTACGGGCAAGCCTTCCAGCGCCCAGTGACCATCCTCGCCTTCCCTGAGGCTGATCTTCAGGCCATTGAGCTCCAGATGGGCGATGCGCACTTCACGCGCAAGCAGGCTCTCCCAAACATCCGGTACCGCCTGAACCTTTTCCAGGTGCAGGGCATTGGCGCCCTCGCCGACTGTTACATCGTGAGCCGACAACACAGGCGCGAAGCCGCTCCAGGTACCTTTTAGTTCGCCAATCTGCAGCTGCATGCCCAGCGCGTCGCTGGCCCGGGTCTCGACTTCGCCGCGGTATTCGGCCACCAGTGGCACCAGTTCCCGGCCTAGGCTGACGTACAACGCCATCAATACCAAAGCCAACGCGCACAGGCCCAGACCCCAGCGGGTCAGTGCGGCCAAAATGCGTGTCAGACGCTCCATGTCGGTTGGCTCCCATGGCAAAAGTTTTTGCAAAAAGCTGAGGCCAGCCGTTCAGGAAAAATTAAAACGCAGCGATTCAGAGCAACACCACGTCGTATTGTTCCTGGGAATACATGGTTTCAACCTGGAACCGAATGGTGCGCCCGATAAACCCTTCAAGCTCGGCGACATTGCCTGATTCTTCATCGAGCAAACGGTCCACGACTTTCTGGTTCGCCAATACACGATAGCCTTCCGCCTGATAGGCGCGAGCCTCGCGGAGGATTTCGCGGAAGATTTCGTAGCAAACGGTTTCAGGAGTCTTCAACTTGCCCCGGCCCTGGCAACTGCTGCACGGCTCGCACAGCACTTGTTCGAGACTTTCGCGGGTGCGCTTGCGAGTCATCTGCACCAGGCCCAGCTCGGTGATGCCGATGATGTTGGTCTTGGCGTGATCGCGCTCCAGTTGCTTTTCGAGCGTGCGCAGCACCTGACGCTGATGCTCTTCATCTTCCATGTCGATGAAGTCGATGATGATGATCCCGCCCAGGTTGCGCAGGCGCAGCTGGCGAGCGATGGCGGTCGCGGCTTCGAGGTTGGTCTTGAAGATGGTTTCTTCGAGATTGCGATGACCGACGAAGGCCCCGGTATTGACGTCGATGGTGCTCATGGCTTCCGCCGGATCGACCACCAGATAACCGCCGGACTTCAGCGGGACTTTGCGTTCCAGCGCTTTCTGGATTTCGTCTTCGACGCCGTACAGGTCAAAAATCGGCCGTTCGCCAGGATAGTGCTCAAGACGATCAGCGATTTCCGGCATCAGTTCGGCGACGAACTGCGTGGTTTTCTGAAAGGTTTCCCGCGAGTCTATGCGGATCTTCTCAATCTTCGGGCTCACCAGGTCGCGCAATGTCCGCAACGCCAGGCCAAGGTCTTCGTAGATCACGCTCGGTGCGCTGATGGTTTTGATTTGCTCGTTGATCTGGTCCCAGAGACGGCGCAGGTAGCGGATGTCCATGAGGATTTCGTCGGCCCCGGCACCTTCGGCCGCGGTACGCAGGATAAAACCGCCCGCCTCCTTGATGCCCTCTTTGGCGACGCAATCAGTGACCACTTGCTTGAGACGCTCGCGCTCGGCTTCGTCTTCGATCTTCAGCGAAATGCCGACATGAGCCGTGCGCGGCATGTACACCAGATAACGCGAGGGGATCGACAGCTGAGTCGTCAGCCGCGCGCCTTTGGAGCCGATCGGGTCCTTGGTGACTTGCACCACCAGGCTCTGGCCTTCATGAACCAGTGAGCTGATGCTCTCGACCGTCGGGCCTTCGCGCAGGGAGATTTCCGATGCATGAATGAACGCGGCGCGATCGAGGCCGATGTCAACGAAAGCGGCCTGCATGCCGGGCAATACCCGCACGACCTTGCCTTTATAGATGTTGCCGACGATCCCGCGCTTTTGCGTGCGCTCGACATGAACCTCTTGCAGGACACCGTTTTCAACCACCGCCACGCGCGATTCCATCGGCGTGATGTTGATCAGGATCTCTTCACTCATGGCAGGGTCTCGTTCAGGCATGTTCACGATAATGGCCGCATTGGGTCAGTACGACGCTTAACGCGCGTTATGGGTTTGCCAACAGGGTATGCCGAAATGGCCGAGCAGTTCTGCGGTTTCGCACAGCGGCAGTCCAACCACCGCCGAGTAACTTCCATTGAGCCCGGCGACAAACACCGCACCCAGTCCTTGAATTCCATAACCACCCGCCTTGTCCCGCGGCTCGCCACTGGCCCAATAGGCCGCCGCTTCATCGCTACCGATGGGGCGAAAACGCACCACGCTGCGCACCACCCGCGACTCACAGCGCTCGCCGTCGAGCAGCGCAATGGCCGTCAGGACGTCATGTTCACACCCGGACAACATCTTGAGCATGGCGCACGCATCAGCTTCATCCACTGGCTTGCCGAGAATTTTTCCGTCAAGCACCACGGCGGTATCTGCACCCAGGACGCAGAACGGAACATCGGACACCACAACATCACGCCCAGCCGCAGCCTTGCCGCGTGCCAGACGCTCGACATAGGCCGAAGGGGATTCGTGGGATAGCGGGGTTTCATCGATGTCCGCACTGATGGCGGAAAACGGTACGCCGATCTGCGTGAGCAGTTCACGCCGACGCGGCGAACCTGAGGCGAGGTAAAGCAGTTTCATCAAGACCTCTCCCTGTCTAATGGCTGAGCGAATTAATTGATTTTGTAGCGTCGACGCAATCCGCGCAAACCGTAGCTGATCCATGGCCAGAGCAAGGCGCTGACCAGTGCCGGAAGCACCAGGGCCAGCGTTGGCTGGCGATTGCCGGTCAAGGCGCTGAGCCACAGCTGCACAAGCTGCGCGAGGCCGAATATCACCAGGATCACCAGGCTCTGTTGCCACATCGGGAACATTCGCAGGCGCTGTTGCAGCGCCAGCACCAGGTAGGTGATCAGCGTCAGAATCAACGCGTTCTGGCCCAGCAACGTGCCATACAGCACGTCTTCTGCCAGGCCCAGGCACCACGCGGTGACCATCCCGACTTTCTGCGGCAGGGTCAGCGCCCAGAACGCCAGCAGCAAGGCCAGCCACAGCGGGCGAAGAATTTCCATGAATTGCGGCAGCGGAGAAACGCTGAGCAGCAGGCCGATGGCGAACGTCAGCCAGACGATCCAGCCATTACGGGAAGCTTTGACACCCACCATTATTCTTGCCTCCCAGTGGTGGCCGGCGCGGAGACGGGCGGTTTGACAGCTGGCTTGACGACAGCCGGTTGGGTCGCCGGGGGTTTAGCGGTTGCCGGTGCAGTGGTAGGGACATTCGCTGGCGGCTTGGCCGCCGGATGCTTGGCACCCGGTTTGGCCGGAGTGGCGGCGGGTGCAGCCACTGGCGTCGCGGGGGCCACCGGAGCAGCCGGAGCCGTAACGGCAGCGGGTACGCCAGCCGGTTTCGGCACGGTTGCCGGAATGATCGGCCCACCGCCCTGCGCATCCAGAGACTCTTGAGCCTGGGCCGCGTCGTTGGCACGTTCTTCCGGAGTCCGGGTGTCGCTGAACACCAGCAGCAAGTAACGGCTACGGTTCAATGCGGCGGTCGGCACGGCGCGAACGATGGCGAACGGCTGGCCGGAATCGTGAATCACTTCCTTGACCGTCGCCACCGGGTAACCCGCCGGGAAGCGCTGGCCAAGACCGGAGCTGACCAGCAGATCGCCTTCCTTGATGTCAGCGGTATCGGCCACGTGACGCAGTTCCAGACGCTCCGGGTTGCCGGTGCCGCTGGCAATTGCCCGCAGACCGTTGCGGTTGACCTGCACGGGAATGCTGTGGGTCGTATCGGTCAGCAGCAGCACGCGGGAGGTGTACGGCATCAACTCGACCACTTGGCCCATCAGGCCGCGCGCATCAAGCACCGGCTGACCGAGGACTACGCCGTCGCGCTCACCTTTGTTGATGATAATGCGATGGGTAAAGGGGTTGGGGTCCATGCCGATCAACTCGGCCACTTCGACCTTCTCGTTGACCAGTGCCGAAGAGTTGAGCAACTCGCGCAACCGAACGTTCTGCTCGGTCAGGGCGGCAAGCTTTTGCATGCGACCCTGCAACAGCAGGTTTTCAGTCTTGAGTTTTTCGTTTTCGGCGACGAGCTCGGTCCGGCTGCCAAATTGGCTGGCCACACCTTGCCATAGCCGCTGCGGCAGGTCGGTGATCCAGTAAGACTGCATCAGCACCAGCGACATCTGGCTACGCACTGGCTTGAGCAGTGTGAAGCGGGCATCGACCACCATCAGCGCGATCGAAAGCACGACCAGCACCAACAAGCGCACGCCCAGCGAGGGACCCTTGGAGAAAAGCGGTTTAATAAGCCGCTCCTCCCAGGCAAATGTTCTCTTTACTCATACGGCATCAAACCGGCCTGGATGCAGACTGACAGAAGATAAACGCGAACAGGCAGCACTGCAAAGTGCCGCCTGCGCGCTCAACAGCATAGAGGCAATCCGGCGACTTATTCGCTGGAGAGCAGATCCATGGTGTGTTTATCCATCATTTCCAATGCACGGCCACCGCCGCGAGCGACGCAGGTCAGCGGATCTTCGGCAACGATCACCGGCAGACCGGTTTCCTGGGCCAGCAACTTGTCGAGGTCACGCAGCAAGGCGCCACCACCGGTCAGGACCAGACCACGCTCGGCGATATCGGAAGCCAGTTCCGGAGGCGATTGCTCCAGAGCACTCTTCACGGCCTGAACGATGGTTGCCAGCGACTCTTGCAGAGCCTCAAGCACTTCGTTGGAGTTCAGGGTGAATGCGCGTGGAACGCCTTCAGCCAGGTTACGACCACGAACGTCGACTTCACGCACTTCGCCGCCCGGGTAGGCAGTACCGATTTCCTGTTTGATGCGCTCTGCAGTCGACTCGCCGATCAGGCTGCCGTAGTTGCGACGCACATAGGTGATGATCGCTTCGTCGAAGCGGTCGCCGCCCACCCGTACGGATTCGGCGTAAACCACACCGTTCAGCGAGATCAGCGCGATTTCAGTGGTACCACCACCGATATCCACGACCATCGAACCGCGCGCTTCTTCTACCGGCAGGCCGGCACCGATCGCAGCAGCCATTGGCTCTTCGATCAGGAACACTTCACGGGCACCGGCACCGAGGGCCGATTCACGGATGGCACGACGCTCAACCTGGGTGGATTTGCACGGAACGCAGATCAGCACACGAGGGCTAGGCTGCAGGAAGCTGTTTTCGTGAACCTTGTTGATAAAGTACTGCAGCATCTTTTCGCAGACACTGAAGTCGGCAATTACGCCGTCCTTCATCGGACGAATGGCAGCAATGTTGCCCGGCGTTCGGCCCAACATGCGCTTCGCTTCGGTGCCGACAGCGACGACACTTTTTTGGTTACCGTGTGTCCGAATAGCCACAACGGAGGGCTCATTCAGGACGATACCGCGCTCGCGCACGTAAATAAGGGTGTTGGCAGTGCCCAGGTCAATGGAAAGATCGCTGGAAAACATGCCACGCAGTTTCTTGAACATGGGAAAGGGACCCTAGGCAACGCGTGGGTAAAAAAGTGCGGCAAACTCTAACAACGACAGGGATTTTGGGCAAGGCACCAATATGTTAAATTGGCCGCTTTTCTGTGCACCAAGCCCCACAATCGCGGCCTTATGACCGTAGAAGTGCGGTAGTGTTCCGACAATCTAACACACGGACGCCGTCCGTTCTGTTTTCCACTGGAGAATCCCAATGGCGCTTGAACGCTCCGACGTGGAAAAAATCGCTCATCTGGCCTGTCTTGGCCTCAATGATGCCGATCTTCCACATATCACTTCGGCCCTCAACAGTATTCTCGGGCTGGTCGACGAAATGCAGGCGGTCAATACCGACGGTATCGAGCCGCTCGCCCACCCACTGGAAGCCAGTCAGCGCCTGCGCGCAGACGTCGTGACCGAGACCAATCACCGCGAGGCTTACCAGTCCATCGCACCAGCGGTCGAAAACGGCCTGTACCTGGTTCCGAAAGTCATCGACTAAAGGGAAAGAGCCTGCAATGCATCAATTGACTCTGGCCGAGATCGCCCGCGGACTCGCCGATAAAAAGTTTTCTTCCGAAGAGCTGACCAAAGTCCTGCTGGCGCGTATCGCCCAGCTCGATCCACAGCTCAACAGTTTCATCAGCCTCACCGAAGACCTGGCGCTGCAGCAGGCGAAAGCCGCTGACGCACGCCGCGCCAATGGTGAGAGCGGTGCCCTGCTCGGCGCGCCGATTGCCCACAAAGACCTGTTCTGCACCCAGGGCGTCCGCACCAGCTGCGGCTCGAAGATGCTCGACAATTTTAAAGCACCGTACGACGCCACCGTCGTCGCCAAACTGGCCGCTGCCGGTGCCGTGACCCTGGGCAAGACCAACATGGACGAGTTCGCCATGGGCTCGGCCAACGAATCGAGCTACTACGGCGCGGTGAAAAACCCGTGGAACCTGGAACACGTGCCCGGCGGTTCGTCCGGTGGCTCGGCCGCCGCCGTTGCCGCTCGTCTATTGCCGGCTGCCACGGCAACCGACACCGGCGGCTCTATTCGTCAGCCCGCTGCATTTACCAACCTGACAGGCCTGAAACCGACGTACGGTCGCGTTTCGCGCTGGGGCATGATCGCTTACGCGTCGAGCCTCGATCAGGGCGGGCCGTTGGCACGCACGGCCGAAGACTGCGCAATCCTGCTGCAAGGCATGGCCGGCTTCGACACCAAAGACTCCACCAGCATCGATGAGCCCGTGCCTGATTACAGCGCCAGCCTCAACGACTCGCTGAAAGGCCTGCGCATTGGCGTGCCTAAAGAGTATTTCAGCGCCGGCCTCGACCCGCGTATCGCCGAGCTGATCCACAACAGCGTCAAAGAGCTGGAAAAGCTCGGTGCCGTGATCAAGGAAATCAGCCTGCCGAACATGCAGCACGCGATCCCTGCGTACTACGTGATCGCTCCGGCAGAAGCGTCGTCCAACCTGTCGCGTTTCGACGGTGTGCGTTTCGGCCACCGCTGTGAAAACCCGGTCAACCTGATCGACCTGTACAAGCGCTCCCGTGGCGAAGGTTTCGGCCCGGAAGTGCAGCGCCGGATCATGGTCGGCGCTTACGCGCTGTCCGCAGGCTACTACGACGCCTACTACTTGAAGGCACAGAAGATTCGTCGCCTGGTGAAGAACGACTTCATGGCCGCCTTCAATGAGGTCGACATCATCCTCGGCCCGACCACACCGAACCCGGCCTGGAAGCTTGGCGCCAAGAACAGCGACCCGGTCGCTGCCTACCTGGAAGACGTCTACACCATCACCGCCAACCTCGCCGGTCTGCCGGGCTTGTCCATGCCCGCAGGTTTCGTCGACGGCCTGCCGGTCGGCGTGCAATTGCTCGCTCCGTATTTCCAGGAAGGTCGCCTGTTGAACGTTGCCCATCAGTATCAGTTGAACACTGAATGGCACACCCGCACCCCAACCGGCTTCTGAGGAGAAACACATGCAATGGGAAGTCGTGATCGGGCTGGAGATTCATACCCAGCTCACCACCCGGTCGAAAATCTTTTCCGGTAGCTCCACCACCTTCGGTTCCGAGCCGAACACCCAGGCCAGCCTGATCGACCTGGGCATGCCCGGCGTATTGCCGGTGCTGAACCAGGAAGCGGTGCGCATGGCGGTGATGTTCGGTCTGGCGATTGACGCCGAGATCGGTCAGCACAACGTGTTCGCCCGCAAAAACTACTTCTACCCGGACCTGCCCAAGGGCTACCAGATCAGCCAGATGGAATTGCCGATCGTCGGCAAGGGCCACCTGGACATCGCGCTGGAAGACGGCACCGTCAAACGTGTCGGCATCACCCGTGCGCACCTGGAAGAAGACGCCGGCAAGAGCCTGCACGAAGAGTTCAACGGTGCCACCGGTATCGACCTGAACCGCGCCGGCACGCCGTTGCTGGAGATCGTTTCCGAGCCGGACATGCGCAGCGCCAAGGAAGCCGTGGCTTACGTCAAGGCGATCCACGCGCTGGTGCGTTACCTGGGCATTTGCGACGGCAACATGGCCGAAGGCTCGCTGCGTTGCGACTGCAACGTGTCGATCCGTCCGAAAGGCCAGGTTGAGTTCGGTACTCGCTGCGAGATCAAGAACGTCAACTCGTTCCGTTTCATCGAGAAGGCGATCAACAGCGAAATCCAGCGCCAGATCGAGCTGATCGAAGACGGCGGCAAGGTAATCCAGCAGACCCGCCTGTACGATCCGAACAAGGACGAAACCCGTCCGATGCGCAGCAAAGAGGAAGCCAACGACTACCGTTACTTCCCTGATCCGGACCTGCTGCCGGTGGTCATCGAGGGCTCGTTCCTCGACGACGTGCGCGCCACCCTGCCGGAATTGCCGCCGCAGAAACGTGAGCGTTTCCAAGAGCAGTTCGGTCTGTCGGTCTACGACGCCAGCGTGCTGGCCACCAGCCGTGAGCAAGCCGATTACTTCGAGAAAGTCGTGAGCATCAGCGGCGACGCTAAGCTGGCGGCCAACTGGGTGATGGTTGAACTGGGCAGCCTGTTGAACAAACAAGGCCTGGACATCGACCAGTCGCCGGTCTCGGCCGAGCAACTGGGCGGCATGTTGCTGCGCATCAAGGACAACACCATCTCCGGCAAGATCGCCAAGGTGGTCTTTGAAGGCATGGCCAACGGCGAAGGCAGCGCAGACGAGATCATCGACAAGCGCGGCCTCAAGCAAGTGACCGACACCGGCGCCATTTCGGCGGTGCTGGACGAAATGCTCGCGGCCAACGCCGAGCAGGTCGAGCAATACCGCGCGGCAGACGAAGCCAAACGCGGCAAAATGTTCGGCTTCTTCGTCGGCCAGGCAATGAAAGCGTCCAAAGGCAAGGCCAACCCGCAACAGGTCAACGAATTGCTGAAAAGCAAGCTCGAAGGCTGATGAGAATGGAGCCAGCATTCAAAACTGGCTCCATTCCCTGTGGCGAGGGAGCTTGCTCCCGCTGGTCTGTGAAACAGACCCAAATCGGCAACCGCATGAATTTAGTAAAAATGCGTTGTCTGATTTTGCGACCGCTTCGCGGCCGAGCGGGAGCAAGCTCCCTCGCCACAACTTTTTGGGGAGCCTTTCAAATGAAACGTCTACTCGGCACCTGCGCCCTGCTCTCGTTGCTTGCCGGTTGCGCCAGCAATGAAACTGTCGATCCACACGGCTACGACAAAACCGGCATGGCCTCGTACTACGGCGCCAAACACCAAGGGAAACGCACCGCCAGCGGTGAACGTTTCGACAAGAATTCCCTGACCGCCGCCCATCGCCAGTTGCCATTCGGCACGCGGGTGAAGGTCACCAATCTGAACAACGACAAATCCTGCGTCGTGCGCATCAACGACCGAGGGCCACACACCCGCGGACGCCTGATCGATCTGTCCCATGAGGCCGCCGAACGCTTGGGCATGCTCAAGGCCGGTACCGCACGGGTTCGCGTGCAAGCCCTCGACTGACAGATGGAGCCCCGATCATCCTCGGACTAGCCGATTTACCCCTCATCAGCGTGATCGAATTGCTCAGCGGGCTTGTGCTACTGATTGCCGGCGCTGAACTGATGGTGCGCGCCGCCGTGCGCCTGGCCGCACGCCTGCACGTGCGTCCGCTGATCATCGGCCTGACCATCGTCGCCCTCGGCAGCAGCGCGCCGCAGATGGCGGTCAGCCTGCAAGCCACCCTGGCGCATAACGCCGATATCGCCGTTGGTAGCGTCATCGGCAGCAGCATTTTCAACATTCTCGTCACCCTCGGTCTTTCTGCACTGATCATCCCCCTGCGGGTGTCGCGCCAACTGGTGCGCCTGGATATCCCGCTGATGATCGGTGCCAGCCTGCTGGTGTTTGTGCTGGCGTGGAATGAAGAGCTGACCCGCGTCGACGGCGTGATGTTGCTCGCGGCGCTGTTGCTGTATCTGGGCTTGTTATTGCGTCAGTCGCGGCATTCGGTGCGTCCGGTATCGAGTCATGACCACACCGGGCAAACGCCGTGGGTCAGCAGCCTGCTGATGATCATCTTCGGTCTGGCGATGCTGGTGTACGCCGGTCATTTGTTGCTGGGCGCGGCGGTTGCTGTCGCTACCGACCTTGGACTGTCGGAGCGGATCATTGGCCTGACCATCGTCGCCGTCGGCACTTCCCTGCCAGAACTCGCCACTTCGCTGATCGCCGCCCTGCGCGGTGAACGGGAAATCGCCGTCGGCAACGTGATCGGCAGCAACCTGTTCAATCTGCTGGGCGTACTGGGCATTACGGCGCTGATTGCGCCGTCGCCGCTGTCGGTATCGCCCAATGCCCTGGATTTCGACCTGCCGGTGATGCTCGGTGTCGCGGCGCTGTGCCTGCCGGTGTTCTATTCCGGTTACCGGGTGACCCGCGCCGAAGGTCTGCTTTTTTTAGGCTTATACCTGGCTTACGGCCTGCACGTGGTGTCGTTTACCACCGGCATGCCGCTGGCGGGCAAGCTTGAACATCTGATGTTGTTTTTTGTCCTGCCGGCGCTGTTGGCGTTCTTGCTGTTCACGTCGCTGCGCGCCTGGCGTCGCCAACACCACAAGAGGGAATTGCCATGACCGAGAATAAAAAAACCGGCGTTGAAGTACGCCGCCAAGTGATGGGCGATGCCTTTGTCGATCGCGCGCTGGGCAACGCCACCGAGTTCACCCAGCCGTTGCAGGACTTCGTCAATGAACACGCCTGGGGCAGCGTCTGGAGCCGCGAAGGCCTGCCACTGAAAACCCGCAGCCTGATCACCCTGGCGGCGCTGACCGCGCTGAAGTGCCCGCAGGAGTTGAAAGGTCATGTGCGCGGTGCTTTGAACAACGGCTGCACCGTAGAAGAAATTCGTGAGGCACTGCTGCATTGCGCGGTATATGCCGGCGTGCCGGCGGCGATCGATGCGTTTCGAGCGGCGCAGGAAGTGATTGATACCTACCAAAAGCCGGAATAACGCCAACCCCTGTAGGAGCTGCCGCAGGCTGCGATCTTTTGATCTTGTTTTGTTGCGCGCTCGAAGGTGTAGAAGATCAAAAGATCGCAGCCTTCGGCAGCTCCTACATTGTCCGCGTGTAAACCCGATCATGTAGGCGCTGCCCCAGGCTGCGATCTTTTGATCTTAGATCCACCCACCCCACTGCAACAAAAAGATCCCGATGTTGGTGGTGACTGCCGCCATCAGTGTGGTGATGACGATGATCGCCGCTGCCAGTTCATGATTGCCATCGGCCTGACGGGCCATGACGAAACTGGCCGCAGCGGTCGGGCTGCCGAAGTACAGAAACAGAATCCCCAACTCCGCCCCGCGAAAACCCCACAGCCATGCACCCAGGGTCGCCAGTATCGGCAGGCCGAGCATCTTCACCAGGCTTGAACTCAGCGCCATCCTGCCGCTTTTGCGCAACGCCGCGAGCGACAGCGTGCCACCAATGCAGATCAGGGCCAACGGTAAAGTGGTTTGCGCCAGGTACTGGCCGGACGTTTCCAGCCATCCCGGCAAGCCGATCTTGAAGTACGCGAACGGCGCGGCAGCAATCACGCTGATGATCAGCGGATTGCTGAACACGCTTTTGCAAATGCTCCACGGGTCGGACTTGATGACCGGGCTGTACACCGCCAGCACGATGGTCGAGAGCGTGTTGTAGAACAGGATCACCAGCGCCGCGAGAATCGCCCCGAGGGAAATCCCATAGTCGCCGTACATGCTCGCCGCCAGCGCCAGGCCAATGACTCCGTTGTTACCGCGAAAGGCACCTTGGGTGTAGATGCCGCGGTCTTCGCGTGGACATTTGAGAATCGCCCACCCCCAGGCAATGGCAAAGCCCACCAGGGTGGCGAGGGAGAAGTAGATCAGCAGCGCCGGTTGCAGCGCGGCGTGCAGGTCGGCATGCAGGATGCCCAGAAACAGCAACGCCGGCATGGTGACGTTGAACACCAGGGCCGATGCGGTGTGGATGAAATTGTCGTTGATCCAGTCGATGCGTTTGAGCAACACCCCCAGAAACAGCATGGCAAACACCGGCGCGGTGATGTTCAGGGTTTCGAGGAAAATTGCCAGCATGCCGGGTGACCTTGAGGTGGGCGTCGTTAGGGGGCTAATGATAAGCCAGCCGAGCACATTAAGATCAAAAGATCGCAGCCTGCGGCAGCTACAGAGTACACATAACCCTGTAGCTGCCGCAGGCTGCGATCTTTTCCAGGCAACCCGGAATCAGGTAATAGGCGCCGGGTTGAACAACGTGATGTCGTTATGCAGCTTGTGCTTTTCCGCCCACGTCTGTTTCTTGCCGCTGGCCACGTCCAGGTAGTAGTGGAACAACTCCCAGCCAAGGTCTTCGATAGAGGCGCGTCCGGTGGCGATGCGCCCGGCGTCGATGTCGATCAGGTCCGGCCAGCGCTGCGCCAGTTCGGTCCGGGTCGATACCTTCACCACCGGCGCCATCGCCAGCCCGTAAGGCGTGCCGCGACCGGTGGTAAACACATGCAGGTTCATCCCCGCCGCCAACTGCAACGTCCCGCAGACAAAGTCGCTGGCCGGGGTCGCGCAGAAGATCAGGCCTTTCTCCTTGAAGCGCTCGCCAGGACCGAGCACGCCAGTGATTGCACTGCTGCCGGACTTGACGATCGAACCCAAGGACTTTTCGACAATGTTCGACAACCCGCCTTTCTTGTTGCCCGGCGTGGTGTTGGCGCTGCGATCCGCTTCACCCTTGGCCAGGTAACGGTCGTACCAGTCCATTTCCCGCACCAGTTCCTGAGCGACTTCCGTGGTTTGTGCCCGGGAAGTCAGCAGGTAGATCGCATCGCGCACTTCGGTGACTTCGGAGAACATCACCGTCGCGCCAGCGCGCAGCAGCAAGTCCGAGGCGTAGCCCAGGGCCGGGTTGGCGGTGATCCCGGAAAACGCATCACTGCCGCCGCACTGCATGCCCAGTATCAGCTCGGACGCCGGCACGGTTTCCCGACGGCGCTGATCGAGTTTTTTCAAACGGGTCTCAGCCAGCGCCATGATCTGCTCGATCATCTCGGTAAAACCGTGGCTGGAATCCTGCAGGCGATACAACCACGGCTCGCTCAGATCCACCGAGCTGTCGTTCTCGTGCATCACTTGCCCGGCCTGCAATTTCTCGCAGCCCAGGCTGATCACCAATGCCTCGCCGCCCAGATTCGGATTGCGCGCCAGGTTGCGCACGGTACGAATCGGGATATAGGCGTCAGTGGCAGTGATTGCCACGCCACAGCCGTAGCTGTGGGTCAGCGCCACTACGTCATCGACGTGTGGGTACTTGGGCAGCAACTCGTCCTTGATGCGCTTGACCGCGTGATCCAGCACGCCGGTCACGCATTGCACCGTGGTGGTGATGCCGAGAATGTTGCGCGTGCCGACGGTGCCGTCGGCGTTGCGATAACCCTCGAAAGTAAAGCCTTCCAGCGGTGCTTGCGCGGCCGGCACTTCGGTGGACAGCGGCAAGCTGTCCAGCGGCGGCGCGGTCGGCATGCGCAGTTGATCTTCCTTGACCCAACTGCCGCGTGGAATCGGCTGCAAGGCGTAGCCAATGGTCTGGCCGTAACGAATCACCTGGCCACCCTCGGGAATGTCTTCCAGGGTGACTTTATGGCTCTGTGGCACGAAGTCCACGGTAACCAGGCCATCCGCAAACGCGGTGCCGGCCGGTACGCCCTGATCGTTGACCACGATCACCACATTGTCCCGCTCGTGCAGGCGGATGTAGCGCGGCGAGTCGGAATGTTCAATCAACTGCATGACGCCGCTCCTCAGGAATGCGCTTGAGACAATTTGCCGTTTGTTTCAGGGCCGCCAACCGGTGGCTCTTTGAGCACCACACGTTTGATCGGACCAACGATGACCAGATAGCTGAACACCGCGACCAATGCGTTGCAACCCACAAACACCAGCGCCCATTTGAACGAGCCAGTGGAGCTGATGATGTAACCAATGACGATCGGAGTGGTGATCGAAGCAAGGTTACCGAACATGTTGAACAGGCCACCGCTCAAACCGGCAATCTGTTTTGGCGATGTGTCGGAAACCACCGCCCAACCCAGTGCGCCCACGCCTTTGCCGAAAAATGCCAGGGCCATGAAACCCACGACCATCCATTCGATGTCGACGTAATTGCACGCCACGATGCTGCTGGAAACCAGCAGACCGGCAATGATCGGCGCCTTGCGGGCGAAGGTCAGCGAATGGCCTTTGCGCAGCAGGTAGTCGGAAATCACCCCGCCGAGCACCCCGCCAATGAAGCCGCAGATCGCTGGCAACGAAGCAATGAAACCGGCCTTGAGGATGGTCATGCCGCGTTCCTGCACCAGGTACACCGGGAACCAGGTCAGGAAGAAGTAGGTGATGCCGTTGATGCAGTATTGGCCAAGATACACGCCGAGCATCATGCGGTTGGTCAGCAACTGGCGGATGTAGTCCCATTTCGGACCGTCGACTTTTTTGCCTTTGTCCTGGTCCATGTCGACCATGCCGCCGTTGTCGGCGATGTACTTGAACTCTTCGTCATTGATCATCGGGTGCTGGCGCGGGCTGTGGATAACTTTCAGCCAGATCAGCGAGAACACGATGCCGATACCGCCCATTACCACGAACACATGCTGCCAGCCGAAGCTGTAGACGATCCAGCCCATCAGCGGTGCAAACAGTACGGTGGCGAAGTATTGCGCCGAGTTGAAGATCGCAGACGCTGTACCGCGTTCAGCAGTCGGGAACCACGCGGCCACGATGCGCGCGTTGCCGGGGAAGGATGGCGCTTCAGCCAGGCCCACCAGGAAGCGCAGCATGAACAGTGCAACGATCGCCGTGGACATGCCGAACTCGCCGACATAACCCTGCAATACCGTGAACAGCGACCAGGTGAAGATGCTCAAGGCATAGATTTTTTTCGAGCCGAAACGGTCCAGCAACCAGCCACCGGGAATTTGCCCGGCCACGTAGGCCCAACCGAATGCGGAGAAGATGTAGCCGAGGGTAACGGCGTCGATGCCGAGGTCTTTTTGCAGGCTGGAGCCGGCGATAGCGATGGTAGCCCGGTCGGCATAGTTGATCGTGGTCACCAGAAACAGCATGAGCAGGATCAAATAGCGGACGTGAGTCGGCTTCTTGGTCGATTGCATGTAGATGTACTCCCACAAATTATTTTTATGCGCGGGTGAATCTGTGTTGCTCCCTGTAGGAGCTGTCGAGTGCAACGAGGCTGCAATCTTTTGATCTTTGGCGCTTTTTAATACGCCGAAAATCAAGATCAAAAGATCGCAGCCTGCGGCAGCTCCTACAGGGGTACTGCGTGTATCAGGAACCGATATAAGAAGTCTTCACCACGGTGTAGAACTCTTGCGCATAGCGACCTTGCTCACGCGATCCGTAGGACGAACCTTTACGGCCACCGAACGGAACGTGGTAATCCACACCAGCGGTCGGCAGGTTGACCATCACCATCCCGGCCTGGGAGTGGCGCTTGAAGTGGTTGGCGTATTTCAACGACGTGGTGGCGATGCCCGCCGACAGACCGAACTCGGTGTCGTTGGCCATGGCCAGAGCGGCGTCGTAATCCGCTACGCGAACCACGTTGGCCACCGGGCCAAAAATCTCTTCGCGGCTGATGCGCATCGCGGCTTCGCTGTCGGCAAACAGCGTTGGCGCGAGGTAGTAGCCCTCGGTGTCGCAGGTCACCAGACCGCCACCGCTGACCAGGCGCGCACCTTCGGACTGGCCGATGTCGATGTACTTCATGTCTTGTTCAAGCTGTGCTTGCGAAACCACTGGACCGATGTCGGTGCCGGCTTTCAAAGCGTGGCCGACCTTGATCGACTTCATGCGCTCGGCCATGGCTTCGACAAACTTGTCGTGAATCCCGGCAGTAACGATGAAACGGCTCGATGCCGTGCAACGCTGGCCGGTGGAGTAGAACGCGCTCTGTACCGACAGCTCGACCGCTTGCTTGAGGTCGGCGTCGTCGAGAATGATTTGCGGGTTCTTGCCGCCCATTTCCAGCTGGACTTTGGCTTGACGCGACACGCAGCTGACGGCGATCTGACGACCGACACCCACGGAACCGGTGAAGCTGATGCCGTCGACTTTCGAGCTCTGCACCAGCGCATCGCCAACTACACGACCGCTGCCCATCACCAGGTTGAACACACCGGCCGGGAAGCCTGCGCGGGATATAATTTCCGCCAGTGCCCAGGCGCAACCCGGCACCAGGTCCGCAGGCTTGAGCACGACGCAGTTGCCGTAAGCCAGGGCCGGGGCGATTTTCCACGCAGGGATCGCAATCGGGAAGTTCCACGGCGTGATCAGACCGACCACGCCCAAGGCTTCGCGGGTGACTTCAACGTTGACGCCCGGACGCACCGACGGCAGGTAGTCGCCGGACAGGCGCAGGCACTCACCGGCGAAGAACTTGAAAATGTTACCGGCGCGGGTCACTTCGCCGATGGCTTCAGGCAGGGTCTTGCCTTCTTCACGGGCCAGCAAGGTGCCGAGCTCTTCGCGACGAGCGAGGATTTCAGTACCGACTTTATCCAGCGAATCGTGACGTGCCTGAATGCCCGACGTCGACCAGGCCGGGAACGCAGCGCGAGCAGCGTCGATGGCGGCGTGGACTTGCGCCAGATCAGCCTTGGCGTAGTTGCCGATGGTATCGGTCAATTCGGACGGGTTGATGTTGGCGCAGTAATCACCGCCCGCAACCCATTCGCCGTTGATGTAGTTATCAAAACGCTTTGCATCTGCCACGAAATGTTCTCCTCACGCAAAAGGCCGCTGAGTACTCAGCGGCCTTGTTTAATCGGGTGTGTTATTGAGCACCTTGCTTGTCGATCAGCGCGGCGAGCATTTCGTACTCTTCGCCAGTCAGATCGGTCAGCGGTGCACGCACAGGACCTGCGTCGTAACCGGCAATTTTTGCCCCGGCCTTGACGATGCTCACGGCGTAACCGGATTTGCGGTTGCGGATGTCCAGGTACGGCAGGAAGAAGTCGTCGATGATCTTGCCAACGGTGGCGTGATCGTCACGAGCGATGGCGTGGTAGAAGTCCATCGCGGTTTTCGGGATGAAGTTGAACACCGCCGAGGAGTAAACCGGCACGCCCAGCGCCTTGTAGGCAGCGGCGTAGACTTCGGCGGTCGGCAAACCACCCAGGTAGCTGAAGCGATCACCGAGGCGGCGACGGATCGACACCATCAACTCGATATCACCCAGGCCGTCCTTGTAGCCAATCAGGTTCGGGCAGCGCTCGGCCAGACGTTCCAGCAGCGGCGCGGTCAGGCGGCAGACGTTACGGTTGTAGACCACAACGCCGATGTTGACCGATTTGCACACGGCTTCAACGTGGGCGGCAACGCCGTCCTGGCTGGCTTCGGTCAGGTAGTGCGGCAGCAGCAACAGGCCTTTGGCGCCCAGACGTTCAGCTTCTTGTGCGTACTCGATGGCTTGACGCGTCGCGCCACCAACACCGGCCAGGATAGGTACGCTGGTGGCGCAGGTGTCGACGGCAGTCTTGATGATTTCCGAATATTCGCTGGCCGCCAGAGAGAAGAACTCACCGGTGCCGCCTGCGGCGAACAGAGCCGAGGCGCCGTATGGGGCCAGCCATTCGAGACGCTTGATGTAGCCAGCGCGGTGGAAATCGCCCTGGGCATTGAAATCGGTAACTGGGAAAGACAGCAGACCGGAAGAAAGGATGGACTTCAGTTCTTGTGGATTCATTATTCGAACACCCTGGGTAGCGACGTTTGTGTGTGTGTGAGAAAACCGTTCAGCCTGCGCCGAAGTTGTAGGTCATCGTACAACTTAAAAAACAACCGTCAACTGCATTTCATCGCCGTGGGTGAAAATTGTTCGACAAGAAGGTACGACAGCCCGCGTTTATGGGCTTAAACATGTAAAAGATCAGGAATTGGGTAACGCGAGGTCGGGTGTTTTAGAGATAGGTTGTCGGAAGATAGTAGAGGCTGCTTGATTCACGGAGGCCTGAAGTTCTGTGCGACGGCTTCAGGCCCTTTCGCGGGCAAGCCTCGCTCCTACAGGGTTTCGTGTTGATCCACGCCACTGTGTAGGAGCGAGGCTTGCCCGCGAAAGCGGCCTGACAGACCATTAATTATGTAGCCTGCAAACCCTACCCCCGCTGCGCCTCAGCCTCTTCATGAGCATGACGCAAGCGCTCGCGGCTGTTGGTCAGGTGCAGACGCATTGCAGCGCGCGCTGCATCGGAATCCTGCCGGGCAATTGCGTCGTAGATTTCTTCGTGCTCGCGACTCAGGCGATTCATGTAGTGCTGCTGATCGTCATGGGCCAGTCGCGCGGAGTTGAGGCGCGTACGCGGAATGATGCTGGTGCCCAGGTGAGTCATGATGTCGGTGAAGTAGCGGTTGCCGGTCGACAGGGCAATCTGCAGGTGGAACTGGAAGTCCGAGGCGACTGCATCGCTGGCATGGGACACGCTTTCGTTCAGCGCATCCAGCGCCGCGCGCATCAGCGCCAACTGCTCGGCACTGCGGCGTTGCGCGGCGAGGCCGGCGGATTCCACTTCCAGGCTGATGCGCAATTCCAGAATGGCCAGCACGTCACGCAAAGTGACCACGGTCGCCGGGTCGATACGAAAACCACTCGGGCTCGGGGTATCGAGTACGAAGGTGCCGATGCCGTGACGGGTTTCCACCTGCCCCGCCGCCTGCAATCGGGAAATCGCCTCGCGCACCACCGTGCGGCTGACACCATGGGCATCCATGATCGCCGATTCGGTAGGCAACTTGTCGCCACGCTTGAGGTGACCGTCGCGGATCTGCTCGGACAGCACCGTCACCAGTTCCTGCGCGAGACTGCGGCGCTTGCGAGGGAGGCGTGGTGCGTCGTTCGGAGTTTCCATGGTGAACATCTGTCTCGAAAAATTCGGCTGAAACCGCATCATAGCTCAACGCGGTTGTACGATCACCTCACCCCTGCAGGAGCTGCCGCAGGCTGCGATCTTTTGACGTTATTTTTTAAGATCAAGAGATCGCAGCCTGCGGCAGCTCCTACAAGGGCCGTGGTGATTATGCGGTTACGGTTTGATCCACAAGGTGCCCATTCTCGATCCGAATGTGCCGTGGATGGAAACGCTTGAGGCTGCTGCGATGGCCGACGCTGATGATACTCAGCCCCGGCAGTTCATCGATCAGCGCCTGATACAGCGACGCTTCATCTTCTTCATCCATCGCCGAAGTCGCTTCGTCCATGTACAGCCATTGCGGTGCGTAAAGCAGCGCACGGGCAAAGGCCAGACGTTGCTGCTCACCCGGCGACAGCATCCGCTGCCAGTGATTGGCTTCATCGAGTCGCGCCACCAGATGCGGTAGACGGCAGGTTTCCAGGACGTGCACGTAACGCTCGTTCGGGTAGGTTTCGCCGGGCTGTGGATAACTCAGCGCTTCACGCAACGTGCCAATCGGCAGGTACGGCTTCTGCGGCAAGAACAGGTATCGCGCCGCCGGCAGGCGAATGCTGCCGTGACCCATTGGCCATAGATGCCCCATTGCCCGCAGCAAGGTCGACTTGCCGCTGCCGGAGCGGCCGCTGAGCATGACGCGCTCGCCCTCTTCTACTGTCATGTCACCGCTGGTCAACAGGTGACGACCGTCAGCCAGGTCGAGGCCGAGGTTGTGCACCTTCAACGCGTCCCCCTGATTCTGTACATCAATGGCCGGTGCACGCTGTTCATTGTCAGTCATGGCCTGACGGAAACTCAGCAGACGATCACACGTGGCGCGCCAGGAGGCGAGGCTCTGGTACGCGGTGATGAACCAGCTGAAACTGTCCTGGACATTGCCGAATGCCGAGCTGATTTGCATCAGTTCACCCAGCTCGATCTTGCCGGCGAGGTAACGCGGGGCAGCGACCATGAAGGGGAAGATCACGGCGGCTTGCTCATAACCGGACGTGAAGAAGGTCAGACGCTTGGACACCTTCATGATGTCCCAGAAGTTGTGCCACACCATGCCGAAACGACTGTTCAAGCGACGGTGTTCATTGGGTTCGCCGTTGTACAACGCGATGGTTTCGGCATTCTCGCGCACCCGAATCAGGGAAAAACGCAGGTCTGCTTCGAAGCGTTGTTGCCGATTGTTCAAGCCGATCAAGCGGCGACCGATCAAATGCGTCAACCAGCTACCCACCAACGCATACAACAGTACGCACCAGAACATGTAGCCGGGAATGGTTACACCGAATACCTCGACGCTGCCCGACACGCCCCAAAGGATGATCGAGAACGAAACGAGGCTGACGACATTGCGCAACAGGCCGATGCCCAGGCTCAAGGTGTCGGTGGTGAAGTTGTTGAGGTCTTCGGAAATCCGCTGGTCCGGGTTATCGGTGTACCCGCCCTGCTCCAACTGGTAGTAGTTTTTGTCCGCAAGCCAGCGCGAGAAATGTTTCTCGGTGAGCCATGCCCGCCAGCGGATGGTCAGCATCTGGGTCAGGTAGAGCCGGTATACCGCGCCGACGATTGCCACCGCCGCAATGGCGCAGAAGTACAGGATCAGCCGCCAGAACGCCGCTTCGTCCTTCTGTTGCAGGGCGTTGTAAAAGTCCTTGTACCAGGTGTTGAACCACACCGAGATGCCAACGCTGATCAGCGACAGCGCAATCACCGCGATCAACAGCGTCCAGGCCTTGACCTTCTCCTCACTGCGCCAGTAAGGCGTGACCATCGCCCACACTTTGCGAAAAAACTGCCCGCGCACAGCATCGTTGACCGCGGAGTACTCAGCGTTCTGATTCATGGATAAGGCTCGATAAAGAAAAGAACACACACGAACCGATCATAGATGATCGGTTCGGTTTGTCGCGAGAAGCGGCCCGCATTCGTTCAGCGCAGGTTCAGCGACGAACGGGACGCTTCTGCAGTTTGCGCTGCAGCGTGCGGCGGTGCATGCCCAGGGCGCGGGCAGTGGCGGAGATGTTGCCTTCGTGCTCGGTAAGCACGCGCTGAATGTGCTCCCACTGCAAGCGGTCTACGGACATCGGGTTTTCCGGCACCAGGCTGTCGAGGTCGGCGTGTTCCGAGAGCAACGCCGCCAGCACGTCGTCGGCGTCGGCCGGTTTGCACAGGTAGTTGCAGGCACCCCGCTTGATCGCTTCGACGGCGGTGGCAATGCTCGAATAACCGGTGAGGATCACAACGCGCATTTCCGGGTCCATTTCCAGCAACTTGGGCAACAGCACCAGGCCCGAGTCGCCGTCCATTTTCAGGTCCAGGGCGGCGTAATCCGGCAGATCGGCCTGGGCCAGTGCCAGGCCTTCTTCGGCGGAACCGGCGGTGCTGACGCGGAAACCGCGGCGCGCCATTGCACGGGCCATCACGCGGGTAAAGGTTGCGTCGTCATCGACCAGCAGCAAATGCGGCAGTTCTTCGCCTTCGACTTGGATTTCGTCACTCATGTTGGTCTCCTCGGGCGACACGAGGCAGGCGCAGCTCGGTGAGCGTGCCACCTTCCTCATGACTGTAGAGTTTCACTGAGCCACCGGCGCGTGTCACGCTGGCCTTGCTCAAAAACAGGCCCAGGCCGAAGCCTTTGCCCTTGGTGGTAAAAAATGGCTTGCCGATCTGCTCGGCAATGGCCAGCGGCACACCAGCGCCGTGGTCGCGGATGCTGATGGTCAGGTCTTCGGGGTTCCAGTCCAGCGTCACTTGCAACCCTTCGGGGCAGGCATCTGCAGCGTTGTTCAGCAAATTCAGCAGCGCCTGGGTCAGGTCCGGCGGCGGCGCCATGCGTGGCACCGTGCCCTGGCCCAGACGCTGGAAGCGATAACTGGCTTCCGGGCGCATCAGGTGCCAGCGATTCAGCGCTTCGTCGAGCCAGTCGGTGACGTCCTGCATCTCCACCGCCAAACGGCGATTGGCCTCGGCGGCACGCACCAAATGCTGCAAGGTTTCCTTGCACAGTTTGACCTGATCCTGCAGCACGCTCAGATCATCCTGCAACATCGGGTCATGATGGTCCTGACGCATTTCCTTGAGCAATACGCTCATGGTCGCCAATGGCGTGCCCAGTTCATGGGCGGCGCCGGCGGCTTGGGTAGCAACGGCGAGCAACTGTTGATCGCGCAGGCCCTCTTCGCGGCGAATGGCGCGCAATTCTTCCTGACGCCGCAGTTCTTCAGCCATGCGCGCAGCGAAAAACGTAATCACCGCAGCAGCGAGGGCGAAACTCAGCCACATCCCGTAGACCTGCAGGTTTTCCCGGGCGATGGGGAAAGTCTGCAACGGGTAGAACTGCGCCAGCAACAACGTGTACATCGTCAGCGCCAGGCCCGAAAGGATCACCGAATAGCGCCACGGCAGCGTCACCGCAGCGATGGTCAGCGGCACCAGGTAATAAGAGACGAAGGGGTTGGTCGAACCGCCGGAGAAGTACAGCAAGGCACTGTGGATAAACAGGTCGCAGGCCAGTTGTACAGCGTATTCAAGCTCGGTGACCGGCCAGGTGGTGCGCAAGCGGATCGCCGTGAACGCGCACAGCAACATCGAGCAACCGAGGGTCGCGGCCAGTTGAAACCAGGGCAGCGGCAGCAATTGAAGCCAGTAAGCCAGGCCCACCGAACCGGCCTGTGCGGCCAATACCAAAGTGCGGATGAACGTCAGCCGCCAGAGATTCTGGCGAGTAGCAGAGGTGATTTGAACGGGGGCGAGCATGAGCTCTCCTGATGAGCGCTCCAGGCGGATCGCCGGGAGTATAACCAAGCACGGGGTCTGGCAGGCAAAAGTGCGGCAAACGGCCACATGGTGGAAGGATGTGGCGCCTGTGATGCCGTCTTCGCGGGCAAGCCTCGCTCCTACAAGTTTGCGGTGGCAAATGTTTTGTGCCCGACACTGCACCTGTAGGAGCGAGGCTTGCCCGCGAAGGCCACGACGTGGCCTCCTGCGATTGATCTGTATAGAAGTTGTAACTGTGCGAACCGGATCATTAAAGCTAGAGTCTGATGGTTTCACGCAGGCTCGGACCATAACCCCTGCGCCCCCTTCAAGGAGCTTTCATGTACACATTCCGCCGCAGCGCCACCCTCCTCGCCCTGAGCATTGGCGCCATCGCCAGCCTCCCGGCCCTGGCTGCCGACGAACTTCACTACAACCAGATTTCCCTGCGCGCTGAAGTCAGTCAGGAAGTGGCACGCGACCTGATGATCGTGACCCTCTACACCGAAGAGCAAAACAGCGACCCGGCCAAGCTCGCCGCCGACGTCAGCACCACCATGAACAAGGCGTTGGCCCAGGCCAAGCAAGTCAAGGACATCACCCTGCGCCAGGGCAGCCGTAACAGCTATCCGGTCTACGACACCAAAGGCCAGAAAATCACTGGCTGGCGTGAACGTGCAGAATTGCGCCTGGAAAGTTCGGACTTCGCCGCGCTGTCCAAGTTGACCGGCGAACTGCTCACCGATCTGAAAATGGGCGGCATGGACTTCGCCATCGCCACACCAACGCGCAAGGCCAGCGAAGACGCCCTGCTCAAGGACGCCGTAACCGCCTTCAAGGCTCGCGCCCAACTGGCTACCGACGCGCTGGGTGGCAAGGGTTACAAAATCGTCAATCTGAACCTCAACAGCAATGGCTACCCGCAACCCTTCATGCGCGCACCAATGATGATGAAAGCCGCCAGCATGGACGGCGCACCGGTCAACCCGGAAGTTGAAGCGGGCACCAGCCAGGTCAGCATGACGGCCGATGGCTCGATTGAAGTGTTGCTGCCTTGAGCGATCACGACTATCACTGATTTGATCGCATTTCACCTGTAGGAGCTGCCGCAGGCTGCGATCTTTTGATCTACGCTCTCTAAGCAACATCAAAAGATCGCACCTGCAGCAGCACCTGCATTGAAATTGCCAGCAGTTGCACTGAGTGATACCGCTTAAACGTTGATCCACGGAGGTGCAACAATAACCACTCCCATTTACCCCATACCCACCCCACAAACAGGGGTATAAATAAGTAACACCCCGCCCCAACCAGGAGCACCCAACGCCCGGAGCGCACCGCCAAAGTGCGTCGTTTGCCCCCTAAAAACGCCGCGCAAACGGTCAAATGCGTCAACATTTATACAAATGCGACATTAAGGTACGTTCGTGCCACCGTTTAAGGCTTGTAGTCGCTCTGGATCTTGCATTGGGTATGGCCCCTGCATAAGTATCCGCAGGCACGACTCACGAGGTCGTCCTCAAAATCAAAAAATGACAACAATCATGAGGCCACCATGCTTAAACAAGCGGTCATTCCGTTTTTACTGGGCGCCAGCTTATTAGCCGCCGCGCCGTTCGCCCAAGCTGCGACCAATCTGGTGTTCTGCTCCGAAGGGAGCCCGGCCGGTTTCGATCCAGGTCAATACACCACCGGAACCGACTTCGACGCCTCTGCAGAAACCATGTTCAACCGCCTGACTCAGTTCGAGCGCGGCGGCACCGCCGTTATTCCTGGGCTGGCGACCAGCTGGGACGTCTCCGATGACGGCCTGACTTACACCTTCCACCTGCGTGACGGTGTCAAGTTCCACACCACTCCGTACTTCAAGCCGACTCGTGAGTTCAACGCCGACGACGTGCTGTTCACCTTTAATCGCATGATTAACAAGGATGACCCGTTCCGCAAAGCGTACCCGACCGAATTCCCGTACTTCACCGACATGGGGATGGATACCAACATCACCAAGATCGATAAAGTCGACGACCACACCGTCAAGTTCACCCTCAAAGACGTTGATGCCGCGTTCATCCAGAACATGGCCATGAGCTTCGCCTCGATCCAGTCCGCCGAGTACGCTGCCCAGCTGCTCAAGGAAGGCAAAGCCGCCGACATCAACCAGAAGCCGATCGGCACTGGTCCGTTCGTGTTCAAGAGCTACCAGAAAGACTCCAACATCCGCTACACCGGGAACAAGGACTACTGGAAGCCTGACGACGTCAAGATCGACAACCTGATCTTCGCCATCACCACCGACCCGTCGGTACGCATCCAGAAGCTGAAGAAAAACGAGTGCCAGGTCACCCTGTTCCCTCGTCCTGCCGACCTGAAAGCGCTGCGCGAAGACAAGACCCTGAAGCTGCCTGACCAGGCTGGTTTCAACCTGGGTTATATCGCCTACAACGTGATGCCTAAGGTCAAGGGACAAACCGAGGCAAACCCACTGGCTGACCTGAAGGTTCGCCAGGCGCTGGACATGGCCGTCAACAAGCAACAGATCATCGACTCCGTGTACCAGGGCGCCGGCCAACTGGCCGTCAACGCCATGCCACCGACCCAGTGGTCCTACGACACCACTATCAAAGATGCCAAGTACGATCCTGAGAAAGCCAAAGAGCTGCTCAAGGAAGCCGGCGTCAAGGAAGGCACCGAAATCGTTCTCTGGGCGATGCCGGTACAGCGTCCGTATAACCCGAACGCCAAACTGATGGCAGAAATGCTGCAGTCCGACTGGGCCAAGATCGGCCTCAAGGTCAAGATCCAGAGCTACGAGTGGGGCGAGTACATCAAGCGCTCCAAAGGTGGCGAAAACCAGGCGATGCTGATTGGCTGGAGCGGTGACAATGGTGATCCGGACAACTGGCTGAACGTGCTGTTCGGTTGCGACTCGCTGGAAGGTAACAACTTCTCCAAGTGGTGCGACAAGAAGTTCGACGACATCGTCAAACAAGCTAAACGGACCTCGGATCAAGCCAAACGCACCGAGCTGTACAAGCAGGCACAACACGTCCTCAAGGACGCTGTTCCAATGACACCTATCGCTCACTCGACGGTGTTCCAGCCTATGCGCGCCAACGTGCAGGACTTCAAGATCAGCCCATTCGGCTTGAACTCCTTCTACGGCGTCAGCGTCAGCAAATAAGATTGGGTAACGGCGACGTTTTTAACGTCGCCGTTATTTTATCTACCGAGAAAGCAGGAATCCGCCTACATCCAAATCGTCTGCTGACTACAGCATTCCTTTAGGACGCGTCGTCATTTCCTACGAGTCTTTCGGACTCTACGCATTTACTGCCGGACCCACGATTCATACCGTCGGGATCCGACCAGTTCATGCGTGGGTCATCGGTTTTTCTGATCCACGTCATGGCTTGAAACCAGTGACGCTTTCACCTCCAGGGACGGGACGAAAGCTCATTGCAAAACACTGAACAAGAGGGAGCGTTATGCGCCATACCTTGGTTTTATCCGCATTGCTGGGCACCGGCCTGTTAGCCGCCACTTCCATGAGCCAGGCGGCCAACAACAGCCTGGTGTTCTGCTCCGAAGGCAGCCCTGCCGGCTTCGATACCGCGCAGTACACGACCGCGACCGATAACGACGCCGCCGAACCGTTGTACAACCGCCTGGCAGAATTCGAAAAAGGCGCGACCAATGTCGTACCGGGCCTGGCCACTAGTTGGGATATTTCCGAGGACGGACTCAAGTACACCTTTCACCTGCGTCCTGGGGTGAAATTTCATACGACCAAGTACTTCACTCCGACGCGCGATTTCAACGCCGACGACGTGCTGTTCACGTTCAATCGCATGCTCGATCCGCAACAGCCGTTCCGTAAGGCCTACCCGACGGAATTTCCGTACTTCAACGGGATGAGCCTGAACAAGAATATCGCCAAGGTCGAAAAGACCGGGCCGCTGACCGTGGTCATGACGCTTAACAGCGTGGACGCCGCGTTCATCCAGAACATCGCCATGAGTTTCGCCGCAATCCTCTCTGCCGAGTACGCCGACCAACTGCTGGCCGGAGGCAAGCCGAGCGACATCAACCAGAAGCCGATCGGCACCGGGCCGTTCGTATTCAAGAGCTATCAGAAAGACTCGAACATCCGTTACACCGGCAACAAGCATTACTGGGACCCGAGCCGGGTCAAGCTCGACAACCTGATTTTCGCCATCAACACCGACGCATCGGTGCGCGTGCAGAAGCTCAAGGCCGGAGAGTGCCAGATCACTTTGCATCCGCGCCCTGCCGACGTTGCCGCGCTGAAGAACGACCCGAAACTGCAGTTGATCGAGAAGCCAGGCTTCAACCTCGGCTACATCGCCTACAACGTGCGCCACAAGCCGTTCGATCAGCTCGAAGTGCGCCAGGCGCTGGACATGGCGGTGAACAAGCAAGGCATTCTCAACGCCGTTTATCAGGGCGCGGGACAATTGGCCGTCAACGCCATGCCGCCGACCCAATGGTCCTACGACGAGTCCATCAAGGACGCCGCCTACAACCCGGAAAAAGCCAAGGAACTGCTCAAGGCTGCCGGCGTGAAAGAAGGAACCGAAATCACCCTGTGGGCCATGCCCGTACAGCGTCCGTACAACCCCAACGCCAAGTTGATGGCCGAAATGCTCCAGGCTGACTGGGCCAAGATCGGTCTAAAGGTGAAGATTGTCAGCTATGAATGGGGCGAGTACATCAAGCGCACCAAGAATGGCGAACACGACATCAGCCTGATCGGCTGGACCGGCGACAACGGTGACCCGGATAACTGGCTGGGCACGCTGTACAGCTGCGACGCCATTGGCGGCAACAACTATTCCATGTGGTGTGATCCGGCTTACGACAAGCTGATCAAGCAAGCCAAGGTCGTGACCGACCGCGAGCAACGCATAGAGCTCTACAAACAGGCGCAACAGTACCTCAAGCAGCAGGTACCGATCACGCCAGTCGCCCACTCGACGGTCAACCAGCCGTTGAGCGCCAAAATCGAAGGGTTCAAGGTCAGCCCCTTCGGTCGTAACGTGTTCTCGGGTGTCAGCATCGAAAAATAAAACCGTGTAGCTAAAACGCTGGGGGCGCATTGCGCCCTCACGCAAGCGTATTGCCGTTATTCGCCTATTTGGCTGACAGCAAACGTTTGCGATGCGTGAATGAGTTCTAAACCAAAAGCCGGTCAACCCAAAAAGACCTGCATAAAAAAAAGAAAGTAAGGAGCTTCACCCATGAAACTGAGCAGCACCGCGATACTGGCCCTGGCCATCAGCAGCGTAACCGCGACGGCTTACGCAGAGACCCAAAGCCAGGCGTACACCCCGGTTACCGTGAATGAGAAAAGCGCCCAAAGCGAAGCCACTGGTTTCGTCGAAGGCCAGTCGATCAGCGGCACCACGCGTAACTGGTACGCCAACGAGCAACTGAAGCGTGGCTCCAAGTTCCAATACAACAAAAACGGTGTATTGACCGATACAGACCGCCGTATCAACTGGGTTCAAGGCACTATCGTCAAGTACAACTCGGGCTTCACCGAAGGGACTGTCGGTTTTAGCACTGAAGTTGCAGCCTACAATGCCATCGCACTGGATCGTGATCGCGAAGACTTGGCCTCTCGCTTCGGTGGCGCTCCGGGTGATCGCGCGAAGGCCGGTTACAACCGTACGCTGACCAAAGAAGGCGGCGACGCCCAAGGCCAGTGGAGCAAAATGGGCCTGGCCAACGTCAAGGCTCGTATCTCCAACACCACCCTGACTGCCGGCCGGATGAACTTCAGCAGCCCGCAAGTCGACGTCATCGGCAACCGTCCGCTGCCTTCCAGTTTCGAAGGTGTCGCGATCCACAGCGAAGAGTTGAACAATCTTGCTTTCGACCTGGCCACCTTCGATCGCAACTCCCCACGTACCGAAGAAAGCCAGCGCAAGTTCCGCACCGAATACGCCAATGGCATCGTTGAAAGCGATCACATCTACACCGGTGGCATCACCTACACGCCATTTGCCAGCCTGACTACCAGCCTTTGGGCGACCCAGGCCGAAGACATCTGGAACCAATACTACTTCGGCGCCACCCATGTGCTGGGCGACAGCCAGGTTCTGAGCCTGACCACCGGCCTGAACTACTACAAAACCCAAGATCAAGGTAAGGCGCTGATCGGCGACATCGACAACGACACCTATTCCCTTTCGTTCGGCCTGACCCACCAGGCCCACAGCCTGACCTTCTCGTATCAGGAAGTGAACGGTAACGAGTACTTCGACTACCTGCACGAAACCAACGGCATCTACCTGGCCAACTCCCTGCTGTCGGACTTCAACGGCCCGAACGAAAAATCCTTCCAGATCGCCTACGGTCTGAACATGGCCGAATACGGTGTGCCGGGCCTGAAATTCAATATTTACCAGGCTCGTGGCTGGGGTATCGACGGTACTCACTACGATGGCAATAAAGGTGTCGTCGACAAAGGCTATGACGGCATCCAGGTTCAAGACGGCGAACACCATTACGAATATGGCATCGGCGCTTCATACGCGGTACAAAGCGGCCCACTCAAGGCCACCACTGTTCGCGCGACCTACACCACTCACCGCGCCAGCGAAAACCAGGCTGACGGCAACATCAACGAGTTCCGTCTCGTGACCACTGTTCCGTTCAACATCCTGTAAAAACGCCACCTGGCGGCTGGCTCAACGAGTCAGCCGTTCGGTTAACCCGTTCACCGATTGCAGAGGGTTCTTGATGAAAATGCTTCCCCTACGTGCGGCCATCGCGGCCGCGTTGCTGAGTGTCGCTGTTGGCGTGTCGGCCAAACCCCTCGTGGTTTGCACCGAAAACAGCCCGGAAGGCTTTGACACAGCGCTGTACACGACTGCAGTCACCGCCGACGCCGCAGCTGAAACCATCTTCAACCGCCTGGCGGATTTTAAGCCTGGCACCACGGAAGTGATTCCGGCGCTGGCCGAATCCTGGGACATCAGCGAAGACGGCCTGACCTACACGTTCCATCTGCGTAAAGGCGTCAAGTTCCACACCACCGAATACTTCAAGCCGACCCGCGACATGAACGCCGACGACGTGCTCTGGAGCTTCCAGCGTCAACTGGACCCGAATCACCCGTGGCACACACAGTCGAGCGTGGGCTACCCGTACTTTGAAAGCATGGGTTTCAAGGAGCTGCTCAAAAGCGTCGAGAAGCTTGATGACAACACCGTCAAGTTCACTCTGACGCGCCGCGAAGCGCCGTTCTTGGCCGACATCGCCATGGCATTCGCGTCGATCTATTCCGCCGAGTACGCCGACCAGTTGCTCAAGGCCAACAAAATGGGCGATCTGAACAACAAACCGGTCGGCACCGGCCCGTTCGTGTTCCAGCGCTATAACAAGGACGCTCAGGTTCGCTTCAAGGCCAACCCGGACTACTTCCGTGGCAAACCGCCGGCAGATGCGCTAATCCTGGCCATTGCCACCGACAACAACGTGCGCCTGCAAAAACTCAAGGCCAATGAGTGCCAGGTCGCGCTGTATCCAAAACCGGATGACATCCCGAGCATCAAGAAAGACGCCAACCTGAAGGTTGACGAGATGAACGCGATGACCGTTTCGTACATCGCCATGAACACTTCCCACAAGTACATGAGTGATGTGCGAGTGCGTAAAGCCATCGACATCGCCTTCGACAAAGAAGCGGTGGTCAACGCGCTGTTTGGCAAAGGCAATGCTACCGTGGCGGTCAACCCGTACCCCGACACCCTGCTGGGCTACAACCATAAACTGACCAACCCGCCCCGCGACCTGGACAAGGCTCGCGCCCTGCTCAAAGACGCTGGCGTGCCGCAAGGCACTGTGTTCACCTTGTTCACCCGCAACGGTGGCGGTGCTACCAACCCGAACCCGATGCTTGCCGCGCAGATGATGCAGGCTGATCTGGCCAAGGTTGGCATCAAGATCGACATCCGCGTGATGGAATGGGGCGAAATGCTCAAGCGCGCGAAAAACGGCGAGCACGACATGGTAGCGGCCGGATGGGCGGGCGATAACGGCGACCCGGATAACTTCCTGACGCCTATGCTCAGTTGTGAAGCGGCGAAGAACGGAGAAAACTACGCGCGCTGGTGCAATGACAAGTTCCAGACCCTGATCGACCAGGCCCGCGAAAAAACCGACCCGGCCGAGCGAGCAGCGTTGTACGAACAGGCCCAGGTTATTTTCAATCAGGACCAGCCATGGATCAGCATGGCACACACTAGAATGTTCACCGCAATGCGCAACAACGTAGAGGGCTACCACATTAGCCCCCTCACCACGAATAACTTCGCCACCACCCAGGTGAAGTAATAAGAAAACTCCCGGTGTCCCTGACCCCAGGGACACCAGGCACGCCTAACCGGCTGATGAGGTACACCACAAGATGTTTAGTTTTATTGCCCGCCGACTGGGGTTACTGATCCCCACGTTCTTCGGCATCACCTTGCTGACTTTCGCGTTGATTCGCATGATCCCTGGCGACCCTGTGGAAGTCATGATGGGAGAACGTCGGGTCGACCCCGAAATGCACGCTCAGGCAATGGAACGCCTTGGTCTGAACAAACCCCTGTATGCCCAGTACCTGGACTACATCGGCAAACTGGCTCACGGCGATCTCGGGGAATCCCTGCGTACCCGTGAAAGCGTCTGGAGTGAGTTCACCTCCCTCTTCCCCGCGACCCTGGAACTGTCCATGGCCGCGCTGTTGTTCGCTGGCATCCTGGGCCTTCTGGCCGGGGTGATCGCGGCACTCAAGCGAGGATCCCTGTTCGACCATGGGGTGATGGGCATCTCCCTTGCGGGATACTCGATGCCGATCTTCTGGTGGGGCCTGATCCTGATCATGTTCTTCTCGGTATCCCTGGGCTGGACCCCGGTATCCGGGCGGATCGACCTGCTGTATGACATTGAGCCGCGTACCGGTTTCATGCTCATCGATACGCTGCTGGCCGATGACGTCGGTGCGTTCTTCGATGCTTTGCATCACCTGATCCTGCCAGCCATTGTGCTCGGCACCATCCCGCTGGCGGTGATCGCACGGATGACCCGTTCGTCGATGCTCGAAGTGCTGCGTGAAGACTACATCCGTACCGCCCGCGCCAAAGGCCTGTCGCCCTCGCGCGTGGTGTTCGTGCACGGTCTGCGTAACGCGCTGATTCCAGTGCTGACCGTGGTCGGCCTGCAAGTCGGCACATTGTTGGCCGGTGCGGTCCTGACCGAAACCATCTTCTCCTGGCCCGGCATCGGCAAATGGCTGATCGAAGCCATTGGCGCCCGGGATTACCCGGTTGTGCAAAACGGCATCCTGTTAATCGCCTGCCTGGTGATTGTGGTCAATTTCGTGGTGGACATCCTCTACGGCTTTGCCAACCCACGCATCCGTCATCAGCGCTGAGGTCTATACCCATGAGCACTCCAACATCCTCAGTAGCCACCGCCACCACCGCCGTGGATCAAAGCCTGCTGTACCCGTCGCCGTACAAAGAATTCTGGCAAGCCTTCTCCAAGAACAAAGGCGCCGTTGCCGGCCTGCTGTTCATGCTGCTGGTGGTTTTCTGCGCGATCTTCGCCCCTTGGGTCGCCCCGCATGACCCAAGCGAGCAGTACCGCGACTTCCTGCTGACCCCGCCAGCCTGGCTGGAAGGCGGGCAGTTGCAATTCCTGCTCGGCACCGATGAACTGGGTCGCGACCTGCTGTCGCGCCTGATCACTGGCTCGCGCCTGTCCTTGATGATCGGCTTGTCGTCGGTGGTCATGTCGCTGATCCCGGGGATCCTGCTGGGTCTGTTCGCCGGGTTCTTCCCGCGCGTGCTCGGCCCGACCATCATGCGTTTGATGGACATCATGCTGGCCCTGCCGTCGCTGCTGCTGGCCGTGGCGATCGTCGCCATCCTCGGCCCTGGCCTGATCAACACCGTGATCGCCATCGCCGTGGTGTCCCTGCCGTCCTACGTTCGTCTGACCCGCGCCGCGGTGATGGGCGAACTGAACCGCGACTACGTGACTGCCGCGCGCCTGGCCGGTGCCAATCTACCGCGCCTGATGTTCGTCACCGTGCTGCCTAACTGCATGGCGCCACTGATCGTTCAGGCCACCCTGAGCTTCTCCTCGGCGATTCTCGATGCCGCCGCCCTGGGCTTCCTCGGTCTTGGCGTACAACCGCCAACCCCTGAGTGGGGCACCATGCTGGCCTCGGCCCGCGACTACATCGAACGCGCCTGGTGGGTAGTCAGCCTGCCTGGCTTGACCATTTTGCTCAGCGTGCTGGCAATCAACTTGATGGGCGACGGCCTGCGCGATGCGCTGGACCCGAAACTCAAGAACGCCGCCTGAGGAGATTCAAATGTCACTGTTAGAAATCAAGAATCTCAACGTTCGCTTCGGCGACAAGAACGCCGTTCCGGTGGTCGACGGGCTCGACATTTCCGTGGACAAAGGCGAAGTCCTGGCCATCGTTGGCGAATCGGGTTCCGGTAAATCCGTCACCATGATGGCGCTGATGGGCCTGATCGAGCATCCAGGGATCGTCACCGCCGACGCCCTGAACTTCGACGGCAAGAACATGCTCAAGCTCAGCAACCGTCAGCGTCGGCAAATCGTCGGCAAAGACCTGGCCATGGTCTTTCAGGACCCGATGACCGCGCTGAACCCGAGCTACACCGTCGGTTTCCAGATCGAAGAAGTGCTGCGCCTGCACCTGAAAATGTCCAGCAAGCAAGCGCGCAAGCGTGCTATCGAACTGCTGGAAAAAGTTGAAATCCCGGGCGCCGCCAGCCGCATGGACGCTTACCCGCATCAACTGTCCGGCGGTATGAGCCAGCGTGTTGCAATCGCCATGGCAATTGCCGGCGAACCGAAACTGCTGATCGCCGACGAACCGACCACGGCCCTCGACGTAACGATCCAGGCGCAAATCATGGACCTGCTGCTGGCGTTGCAGAAAGAGCAGAACATGGGCCTGGTGCTGATCACCCACGACCTCGCCGTCGTGGCTGAAACCGCCCAGCGCGTGTGCGTGATGTATGCCGGCCAGGCAGTCGAAGTCGGCCAGGTGCCGCAACTGTTCGACATCCCGGCGCACCCGTACAGCGAAGCGCTGCTCAAGGCGATTCCGGAACACAGCCTCGGTGCCTCGCGCCTGTCGACCTTGCCGGGCATCGTTCCCGGTCGTTACGACCGCCCGCAAGGCTGCCTGCTGTCGCCGCGCTGCCCGTACGTGCAGGACAGCTGCCGTGCGCAGCGTCCGGCCCTTGACCCGAAAAGCAACAGCCTCGCCCGCTGCTTCTACCCGCTGAACCAGGAGGTGGCGTAATGGCCGTCGTTCTTACCGCCCGCGACCTGACCCGTCACTACGAAGTGTCCCGTGGCCTGTTCAAGGGCCACGCCACCGTCCGCGCACTCAACGGTGTGTCGTTCGAACTGGAAGCCGGCAAGACCCTCGCGGTTGTAGGCGAATCGGGTTGCGGCAAATCCACCCTGGCCCGCGCCCTGACGCTGATCGAAGAACCGTCTTCGGGCTCCCTGAAAATCGCCGGCCAGGAAGTGGCCGGCGCCGACAAGGCCCAGCGCAAGCAATTGCGTAAAGACGTGCAGATGGTGTTCCAGAGCCCGTACGCCTCGCTGAACCCTCGGCAGAAAGTCGGTGATCAGCTGGCTGAGCCGCTGCTGATCAACACCAACCTGAGCGCCTCGGAACGTCGCGAGAAAGTGCAGGCGATGATGAAGCAGGTGGGCTTGCGTCCTGAGCACTACCAGCGTTATCCGCACATGTTCTCCGGCGGTCAGCGCCAGCGGATCGCCCTCGCCCGCGCGATGATGTTGCAGCCTAAAGTGCTGGTCGCGGATGAACCGACCTCGGCGCTGGACGTATCGATTCAGGCGCAGGTGTTGAACCTGTTCATGGATTTGCAGCAAGAGTTCAACACCGCCTACGTGTTCATCTCCCACAACCTGGCGGTGGTGCGTCACGTTGCCGATCATGTGATGGTGATGTACCTCGGCCGCCCCGTGGAAATGGGCCCGAAAGAGGACATCTATACGCGTCCCCTGCACCCGTACACCCAGGCGCTGTTGTCGGCGACCCCGACCATCCACCCGGACCCGGACAAGCCGAAAATCAAGATCGTCGGCGAGTTGCCTAACCCGCTGAACCCGCCGTCCGGCTGCGCGTTCCACAAGCGTTGCCCATACGCCACCGAGCGTTGCAGCACTGAAGAGCCGGCCCTGCGCCTGCTCGACAGCCGGCAGGTGGCTTGCCACTACGCCGAGCAATTCCTCGACGGCGCAGCATAACTACAACATGTGGGAGCCAGCCTGCTGGCGATAACGGAATATCAGCCGACATTTCCGTCGACTGGCACAACGAATCGCTAGCAGGCTAGCTCCCACAGGGATTGAGTTGACCAAAAACCCCTTCTACTTCCGGTCGAAGGGGTTTTCTTTTGTCGCCATTCAGCGACTACGTCTGGCTATCGCCATCGTCGTCATCATCGGAGTCCGGCTCGTCAGTGGTCGAGTCATCATCACCCTTGCTACCCCCCTGATCCTGGTCACCCGGCTCCGATTCGGATTTGGCGAGCATCAAGTCCCCATGCGTGGCCTGCCCGCTAAATGCCTGCGTGTCATGATTTTCGCAATCGGCCCAGGCTGCGGAAATGCTCAGTGACAGCATCACCAAAACCTTCAGCAACAACACCATGCGTTGAAAAATGCTCATAGCCGAATCCTTCCTTTAGCTGGTGGAACAGAGGTGCCTGACGGGCCTGAGTGAAATCTAGTTCCGATCAGGCATGTTCTCCAGATAGGACGCTAACGGATGAGCGGAAATGCCGTGGATGTAGAGATTGGTTTTGAATAAGGGTTATGCCGAAAAGATCAAAAGATCGCAGCCTGCGGCAGCTCCTACATGAGCCCAGCGGCGCTCGGCCTGATGAGCGGCCGTGCAGCCGACCAATTTTTTTCCGTTGCACACCCACCCTGTAGGAGCTGCCGCAGGCTGCGATCTTTTGATCTTCCATAAAAAAGGCGAAGCCCGAAAGCTTCGCCTTTGCTGTACCTGAACATCTAACGCTTAGTGATGCTCACGCGTCGCACGGAATTTCACGTCCGGCCAACGCTCTTCCATCAACGCCAGGTTAACCCGGGTCGGGGCGAGGTAGGTCAGGTGACCGCCGCCGTCCAGTGCCAGGTTTTCCACAGCCTTGTTGGAGAATTCCTCGAGCTTCTTCTTGTCGCCGCATTCAATCCAGCGTGCGGAATAAACGGTGATCGGCTCGTAAGAGCACTCCACCTTGTATTCCTCTTTCAAGCGGCTGGCGACCACATCGAACTGCAGCACACCGACAGCGCCGAGGATGATGTCGTTGCTGCGCTCCGGGAAGAACACCTGGGTCGCGCCTTCTTCGGCGAGTTGTTGCAGGCCCTGGCGCAGTTGCTTGGATTTCAGCGGGTCACGCAGGCGTACGCGGCGGAACAGTTCCGGGGCGAAGTGCGGAATACCGGTGAAGCCCAGGACTTCGCCTTCGGTGAAGGTGTCGCCGATCTGGATGGTGCCGTGGTTGTGCAAACCGATGATGTCGCCGGCGAAGGCTTCTTCCAGTTGCTCACGTTCAGAAGAGAAGAACGTCAGCGCGTCGCCGATCCGCACATCCTTGCCGGTGCGCACGTGGCGCATCTTCATGCCTTTTTCGTACTTGCCGGAGCAGATACGCATGAAGGCGATACGGTCGCGGTGCTTCGGGTCCATGTTCGCCTGGATCTTGAACACGAAGCCGGCAAACTTCTCTTCCACCGGTTCCACGGTGCGTTCGTTGGCTACGCGGGCCAGCGGTTCCGGCGCCCAATTGACCACGGCGTCGAGTACGTGATCGACACCAAAGTTGCCCAGTGCCGTACCGAAGAACACCGGGGTCAATTGACCGTCGAGGAATTCCTGCTGGTTGAACTCGTGGCAGGCACCCTGCACCAACTCCAGCTGCTCGATGAAACGCTCGTACTCGTCACCCAGATGCGCGCGCGCTTCATCGGAATCGAGCTTCTCGATGATCTTGGTTTCGGTGCGTTCGTGGCCGTGACCGGCGGTGTAGACAATGATGTAGTCGTCGGCGAGGTGATACACGCCTTTGAAATCGCGGTAGCAACCAATCGGCCAGGTGATCGGCGCAGCCTTGATTTTCAGGACGGCTTCGATTTCGTCGAGCAGTTCGATCGGGTCACGGATGTCACGGTCGAGTTTGTTGATGAAGCTGACAATCGGCGTGTCGCGCAGACGGCAGACGTCCATCAGGGCGATAGTCCGTGGCTCGACACCTTTACCGCCGTCGAGAACCATCAAGGCCGAGTCCACCGCCGTCAGGGTGCGGTAGGTATCTTCGGAGAAGTCTTCGTGGCCCGGGGTGTCGAGCAGGTTGATCATGTGCTCGCGATACGGAAACTGCATGACCGACGTGGTAATCGAGATACCCCGCTGCTTTTCCATTTCCATCCAGTCGGAGGTGGCATGGCGGTCGGACTTGCGAGATTTCACCGTGCCAGCAATCGCAATCGCCTTGCCCATCAGCAGGAGCTTCTCGGTGATGGTGGTTTTACCGGCATCGGGGTGGGAAATAATGGCGAAAGTGCGGCGTTTCGCGACTTCGGCGGCCTGGTTGGTCATGGGAAATCGCCTGGCAGGTGATTCAAAAAAGGGCGGCGAGTATAGCGCAAAACGCTGCCTCCGGACCACCGTCAATCCCCTGCAGAAGCTGCCGCAGGCTGCGATCTTTGATTTTGTTTTTGAAGATCAAGATCAAAAGATCGCAGCCTGCGGCAGCTCCTACAGGTGGCTAATTGCTGCCAATTATTGAACCTTTTAAGAGGTGGGGGCGTCCACTTCCCCGTTACCGCACTCGTACCAGGGGCTGATAAATCAGCCAGTTAGCCTGACGAGGCTGCGCTTATGGCTCAATAAGCCGTGCGCCTTCTCCTCTGTAGGAGCGAGCCCGCTCGCGATGGACGTCAACGATAACGCTGGGTACCTGGATGTAGGCGTTGTCTGGAGGTTTTTCGCGAGCAAGCTCGCTCCTACAGTGGATCGCGCTCGGCATGAGCTGCTTTTCGCGAACGTTTTTTCCGGCAGCCAGGCATGGCATTGCCACACGGAACTGCGCTCGCCGACTGAAAAAAGGAGTCCGCCTGTGGCTATTCGCTATGGCAAAGGGCTGATAGGAGGCGCGCTGGTAATCGCCCTTCTGGCCCTGCTGATCCACTGGATTGGCATCAACACGATCGAACACTACCGCGACGATTTGTTGTTTTACCTGCAAGCTCATCTGATCCTGGTCCTCGCTTCCATGCTGGCCGCCCTCGTTGTGGGCATCCCTGCCGGCATCCTTCTCAGCCGCCCAACCCTGGTTGGACGCGCCGAGCGCTTCATGCAGCTCTTCAACATCGGCAACACCGTCCCGCCCCTCGCCGTGCTGGCCATCGCCCTGGGCATCCTCGGCATAGGCAGCGGACCCGCGATTTTCGCACTGTTCCTCGCCTCACTGTTGCCGATCGTGCGCAACACCTATGAAGGCCTGAAAAACGTTCAGGGCTCACTAAAAGAAGCCGCCGTCGGCATCGGCATGACACCGCGCCAAGTGCTGTGGAAAGTCGAATTGCCGAATGCGGTACCGATCATCATCGGTGGTGTGCGCGTGGCACTGGCAATCAATGTGGGGACGGCGCCGCTGGCGTTCCTGATCGGCGCCAACAGTCTGGGCAGCCTGATTTTCCCCGGCATTGCCCTGAACAATCAGCCGCAACTGCTGCTCGGCGCGGCCTGCACCGCCCTGCTAGCCTTGCTGCTCGACGGTCTGGTGACACTCGCCAGCCGCCTCTGGCTCGAACGCGGCTTGCGCCCGTCTTAAGCCTCGGCAAAGGAATCATCATGAAAATTTCTAGCTTTTTACTAGGTTGCGTCCTGCTGTTCGCAGGATTTGCCCAAGCCGCCGAAAAACCGGTAATCCGCATCGGCGCCAGGGTGTTCACCGAGCAAACGCTGCTGGCGGAAATCACCTCGCAATACCTGCGCAGCAAAGGTTACGACGCACAAGTCACTGGCGGCCTGGGTAGCAATCTGGCCCGCAGCGCCCACGAAAGCGGCCAGTTGGACATGCTCTGGGAATACACCGGCGTTTCGCTGGTGGCCTACAACCATGTGACGGACAAACTCAACAGCCAACAGTCCTACGCCCGCGTGAAAGAACTCGACGCGAAAAAGGGCCTGGTCTGGCTGACTCCGTCGAAATTCAGCAACACCTACGCCCTCGCGCTGCCGAAAAATGTCGCGGACGAATACCCGCAGATCAACACCATCAGCCAGCTGAACACGGTGCTGCATGACGAGGCCAAAGCCGGTCATCTGGTGGCTTTGGACACCGAATTCGCCAACCGCTCCGACGGTCTGGGCGGCATGGTCCAGCTGTACGACATGAACCTCACCCGCAACAACATCCGGCAGATGGACGCTGGTCTGGTCTATACCGCGCTGCGCAATGGCCAGGTGTTCGCCGGATTGGTCTACACCACCGATGGTCGCTTGAACGCCTTCAAGCTGAAGTTGCTGGAAGACGACAAGCACTACTTCCCGGATTACACCGCTGCGCCGGTAGTGCGCCAAGCCTTCCTCGACGCACACCCGCAACTGGCTGAACAGCTCAAGCCACTGGCCGAACTGTTCGACGACGACACCATGCGCCAGCTCAACGCGCGGGTCGATGTCGATCATGAAAGCCCATCCACCGTGGCCGCAGACTTCCTGCGCCAGCACCCACTGCTGTCTGCTCATTAAGGCAGAGGAGAAAAAGCCATGGAATTCTGGAACGCCTTTTCCCATCTCGATTGGCCGTTGGTCCTGCACCTGACCTGGCAACACATCACCCTCGTCGGCATCGCCGTGACCCTGGCGATTGTGGTCGGCGTACCGCTGGGCATCCTGATGACGCGCTTCCCGACCCTCGCCGGTCCATTGCAAGCCAGCGCCACGGTGCTGCTGACCGTACCGTCAATCGCATTGTTCGGCCTATTGCTGCCGTTCTACTCGAAATTCGGCCAGGGCCTTGGCCCGATGCCGGCCATCACCGCGGTGTTTCTCTACTCACTGCTGCCCATCATGCGTAACACCTACCTCGCACTCACCGGCGTTGAACCCGGTATCCGCGAAGCCGCGCGCGGCATCGGCATGACCTTCGGCCAGCGCCTGCGCATGGTCGAACTGCCCATCGCCGTGCCGGTGATCCTCGCCGGCGTGCGCACTGCCGTGGTGATGAACATCGGCGTGATGACCATTGCCGCGACCATCGGCGCCGGCGGCCTCGGTGTACTCATCCTCGCTTCCATCAGCCGCAGCGACATGTCGATGCTGATCGTCGGCGCCGTGCTGGTCAGCTTGCTGGCCATCTTCGCCGACCTGCTTCTGCAATGGCTGCAACGTTCGCTGACTCCAAAAGGACTGCTCAAATGATCGAACTTCAAAACCTCAGCAAGACCTTCCAAAGCAACGGCAAAGATGTGAAAGCCGTGGACTCGGTAAGCCTGACCGTCAATGAAGGCGAAATCTGCGTGTTCCTCGGGCCATCGGGTTGCGGCAAAAGCACCACGCTGAAAATGATCAACCGCCTGATCAAGCCGACCTCGGGCAAGATCCTGATCAACGGCGAAGACACCACTGGCCTCGACGAGGTAACCCTGCGCCGCAACATCGGCTATGTCATCCAGCAGATCGGCCTGTTCCCGAACATGACCATCGAAGAGAACATCACCGTGGTACCGCGCCTGCTCGGCTGGGACAAACAGAAATGCCACGACCGCGCGCGCGAGTTGATGAGCATGATCAAACTGGAACCCAAGCAATATCTGCATCGTTACCCACGCGAATTGTCCGGTGGTCAACAACAGCGGATCGGCGTGATCCGCGCACTGGCGGCCGATGCACCGCTACTGCTGATGGACGAGCCATTCGGCGCGGTCGACCCGATCAACCGCGAGATGATCCAGAACGAGTTTTTTGAAATGCAGCGGGCGCTGAACAAGACCGTGATCATGGTCAGCCATGACATCGACGAGGCCATCAAGCTCGGCGACAAGATCGCAATTTTCCGTGCAGGCAAGCTGCTGCAGATCGATCATCCGGACACCCTGCTTGCGCACCCGGCGGACGATTTTGTCAGCAACTTCGTGGGTCAGGACAGCACCCTGAAACGCCTGCTGCTGGTGAAGGCCGAAGACGCGGCGGACAACGCACCGTCCGTCAGTCCGGAAACAACGGTGGCCGATGCGCTGGAATTGATGGACGAACATGACCGGCGTTATGTGGTGGTCACCTGCTCCGACAATAAAGCGCTGGGCTATGTACGACGTCGCGACTTGCACCGTCAGACCGGCACCTGCGGGCAATACCTGCGTGAATTCAATGCCACCGCGGCGTACGACGAACATCTGCGCATCCTGCTGTCGCGCATGTACGAGTTCAATCGTGCCTGGCTGCCGGTGATGGATGCGGAGCGGGTGTTCCTCGGTGAGGTCACACAGGAGTCGATTGCGGCGTATCTGAGCTCCGGTCGTTCGCGCGGGATGAAGACCAATATCGTCTCGCCTGCCGAGGCGGTGGTCGCCTGACAGCGCATATCTACCGGTGAAAATGCAAAACCTGTAGGAGCGAGCCTGCTCGCGATGGCGCAATGTCAGTCAACTGCGAAGTTGGTTGTGAAAATGTCATCGCGAGCAGGCTCCGCTCCTACAGGTTCTGTGCGATTTTTCAGGGATCGGCAGGCCGGAAAAAAATATCAACAGCAGCGTCCTCAAAAACCAGCCAGAAATATCCTTTGAAATAGCCAACCCCACCCCCAGCCCACCTTTTCGCAGCCAACGTCGCCGATGTTGTCGCTATCGTACTTACCTATGAGTTAGCGCACAAAAGCGTCGAACGTGCAGGTATTTTTAACACTTCACAAATATTCGGGAACATCCGACTGTCATCTGTGTCGGTTACAAAGAGTGATGCCGGTTACGCACGTCAGAAGCGTGCAAAAACGCGACATTTTTTGTTGATCTCAAGCCCCTCACGCCCTAAAGTTCGCGCCGAACGTCCATGCTGGAAACGATCCATCCGGCTCAAGTACTGACGACGAGACAGCAAGGCCAAGGGAAAGCAGCACTTCCCATGGCCTTTTTGCTTTCGGCGACATGCCTTGGGAAGTAGGCGAACCAAAGTGGGGATACGGAGGACGTTCATTTGCACCCATTGATTAATCTAGTTTGCCAGTAGGAGTTCCCAGCATGTCGATCCAGGTCGAAGACTATTTCGCGCGCGATACTTTCAACAAAATGAAGGCATTCGCCGACAAGCAAGAAACCCCGTTCGTGGTGATCGACACCGCGATGATCAGCCAGGCCTATGACGACCTGCGCGCCGGTTTCGAATTCGCCAAGGTCTACTACGCGGTCAAGGCCAATCCGGCCGTCGAGATCATCGACCTGCTCAAAGAGAAGGGCTCGAACTTCGACATCGCCTCGATCTACGAGCTGGACAAAGTGATGAACCAGGGCGTTGGCCCGGATCGCATCAGCTACGGCAACACCATCAAGAAATCCAAGGACATCCGCTACTTCTACGAGAAGGGCGTGCGCCTGTACGCCACCGACTCCGAAGCCGACCTGCGCAACATCGCCAAGGCTGCACCGGGTTCGAAAGTCTACGTGCGCATCCTGACCGAAGGCTCGACCACCGCCGACTGGCCTTTGTCGCGCAAATTCGGCTGCCAGACCGACATGGCCATGGACCTGCTGATCCTCGCTCGCGACCTGGGCCTGGTGCCTTACGGCATCTCGTTCCACGTTGGCTCGCAGCAGCGCGACATCAGCGTTTGGGATGCGGCGATCGCCAAGGTCAAAGTGATCTTCGAGCGTCTGAAAGAAGAAGACGGTATCCACCTGAAGCTAATCAACATGGGCGGTGGCTTCCCGGCCAACTACATCACCCGCACCAACAGCCTGGAAACCTACGCTGAAGAAATCATTCGCTTCCTGAAGGAAGACTTCGGTGATGATCTGCCGGAAATCATCCTGGAGCCGGGCCGTTCGCTGATCGCCAACGCTGGCATTCTGGTCAGCGAAGTGGTGTTGGTTGCGCGTAAATCCCGCACCGCTGTAGAGCGTTGGGTGTACACGGATGTGGGCAAGTTCTCCGGCCTGATCGAAACCATGGACGAAGCCATCAAGTTCCCGATCTGGACCGAGAAAAAAGGCGAGATGGAAGAAGTGGTCATCGCCGGCCCAACCTGTGACAGCGCCGACATCATGTACGAAAACTACAAGTACGGCCTGCCGCTGAACCTGGCCATCGGTGACCGCCTGTACTGGCTGTCGACCGGCGCGTACACCACCAGCTACAGCGCCGTTGAGTTCAATGGCTTCCCGCCGCTGAAATCCTTTTACGTTTAAGCCCTACATGTAAAAGCAAAAAGCCCATGTGACCTGTCATGGGCTTTTTTTGTACCTGCGCACCCTGTAGGAGCTGTCGAGTGCAACGAGGCTGCGATCTTTTGATCTTGATTTTCAAAGCCAGATCAAAAGATCGCAGCCTCGTTTCACTCGTCAGCTCCTACAGGGGGGCGGGTTCCAGTTCGATACAGCGTTGGGCGTAGTCGGTTGCCAAGGCTCGAATCTGCGGATCGGTCGCGCTCGACAACGCCTGGCTTGCCACCCGCAGGAAACTCAGATTCCCACCAGCCAGGGCCGCGTGCAGCCAGACCAATGCGCCGTCGATATTTCCCTCATCGGCCAACACCGCCGCATAGCTGAACTGACCACGAAAATCCCCGCCCTCGGCAGAACGCCGATACCAGTCGCGGGCCGCGTGCAGATCCATTGGGCAATTGCGTCCTTCTTCCAGATATCGCCCCAGCAGGTTCATCGACTTCGCGTGGCCCAGTGCGGCTGCTTGACGATATAGATTCAGTGCCTGCACTTGATCTTCGATAACCCCACGCCCGGTCGCCAGCAGATTGGCGTAGTTATACATCGCCCAATCCAGCCCGGTTTCAGCGGCCTGGCGATAATGCGCCGCGGCAATCGTGGCATCAGCCGGACAACCCCAACCCTGCTCATGACAACGACCGAGCATGTTGCGCGCCATCAGATGCCCACCCCGAGCCGCGATCCCGAACCAGCGCAGGGCCAGCGCCTGATCCTGTTCGATACCCTGCCCGTCCAGCAGGATTTGCCCAAGCAACGCCTGAGCATCGACAACACCTTCACGGGCCGCGATCAGAATCGCCTGGGCCGCACGTGCCGGACTTTCGTCGAGCATGGATTTGAGCGCATCACCGTCGAGGACTTCTTCGCGACGCAGTTGGAAAGTCATACCTCGACCCAACGGCGCAGCAGGTTGTGATACGTACCCGTCAGGCGGATCAGCGAAGGATGGTCCGGCACATCTTGGGTCAATTGACGGATTGCCCCGTCCATTTCAAACAGCAAGGCGCGCTGGCTGTCTTCGCGCACCAGGCTTTGGGTCCAGAAAAAAGAGGCATACCGCGTACCGCGAGTGACGGCGTTGACCTTGTGCAGGCTGGAGCCGGGGTACAGAACCATGTCACCGGCCGGCAACTTCACGCGCTGGGTGCCGTAGGTGTCCTGGATTTCCAGTTCGCCACCGTCGTAATCCTCCGGCTCACTGAAAAACAACGTTGCCGACAGATCGGTGCGTACCCGCTCAATGCTGCCCTTGGGCTGACGCACGGCGTTGTCGATGTGAAAATCGAAACTGCCGCCAGCCGTGTAGCAGTTCAGCAACGGCGGGAAAACCTTGTGCGGTAACGCCGCTGACATGAACTGCGGATTTTTCCACAGCCGCTCCAGCATGGCCGCACCGATCTCCTTGGCCAGCGGATGACCTTCCGGCAGCTGCAAATTGTGCTTGGCCTTGGCCGACTGATAGCCGGCGGTGATCTTGCCGTCCGCCCAATCAGCTTGTTCCAGAGCCTCGCGAATGCGCCGCACTTCTTCTTTCTCGAACAAGCCGGGGATATGCAGCAGCATGGCAAAGGCACCTGAAAACAAAGAAGCGCCAATGGTATTGATTCTTATTGCCCGTGTAAAACCCGCTAGACGAATGAAACAGTAAAAACCGTAAGGTTAAATTGTAAAGAATGTAAATTCAGTGCAAATAGTAAAGTTTCGCAATTGATACAAATAACTGTTTACCCTATATTCCGCCGCCTCAAATCCTTGGGGAGGGGAATTAAAAATGTCACGCCAACTACCACAATTACCTATCAGTTCACCGCGTTTACTCGCTTCTGCAATTGGCGTGGCGATCACCGCCGGCTCCGCGGGCCACATGGTTTTTGCTGCTGAAAAGACCGACGAAAAAGCACCAAGCAACACCATTTCCCTGGGCGCTACCTCCGTCACTGGCGAAGCCCAGGACGAGACTTCCTACAACGTCGAAAAAGCCTCCTCGCCCAAGTACACCGCGCCGCTGGTGGACACACCTCGCTCGATCACCGTCATCCCGCAACAAGTGCTCAAAGACACTGGCGCGATGAACATGCAGGACGCACTGCGCACCGTTCCAGGCATCACCTTCGGTGCCGGTGAAGGCGGCAACCCGCAGGGCGACCGTCCATTCATTCGCGGCTTCGATGCCCAGGGCGACACCTACCTGGACGGCGTGCGCGATACCGGTTCGCAGAGCCGCGAGATCTTCGCCGTAGAGTCGATCGAAGTGAGCAAAGGCCCGAACTCGGCCATCGGCGGCCGTGGCGCTGCGGGCGGCAGCATCAACCTGGTGAGCAAAAAGGCGCACTTGGGCGATTCGTTCGATGGTGGTTTTACCTGGGGCTCGGACCAGACCCAGCGCTACACCATGGACGGCAACTATCAGTTCTCTGACACCGCCGCTGGCCGTCTGAACCTGATGAGCCACGAAAGCAACGTCGCCGGCCGTGACAGCGTCGATTACGATCGCTGGGGTGTCGCTCCGTCGCTGGCCTTCGGCCTGGGCACCGACACCCGCGTCAACCTCGACTACTACCATCTCGAAAGCAACGACACTCCGGACTCGGGGATTCCTTACACCATCCCGGCCGGTGGCTCGGCAGCCCGTACCAAGTCCAATCCGGACAAGCCATACGCCGGCGGCGACACCAGCAATTTCTACGGCCTTGATGACCGTGACTTCCGCAAGGGTCGCACCGACACGGCGACCTTTGCCATCGAGCACGATCTGAATGATGCGCTGACCGTCAAGAACACCCTGCGTCACGGCACCAGCATGCAGGATTACATCCTGACCCAGCCGGACGACAGCAAGGGCAACGTCAACAACGGCACCGTGTGGCGTCGTGCCAACACCCGCGTCAGCAACACCGATACGACGACTAACCAGACCGACCTGTTTGGTGATATCTACATCGCCGGGTTCAAGAACAGCTTCGCCACGGGTATCGAGTTCACCCGTGAAGAAGGCGAGAAGTCTTCTTACAACGTCAACACCGACACTACGCCGCTGACGACAGCTCCTGCGCCAAGCTTCAACTGCAACCCTGCGATTGTCGGCCCACGCAGTGCTTACAACTGCACCTCGTTGTCCAACCCGAACCCGAACGATCCATGGAACGGTGCGATCTCGCGTAACTACGCCGGCACCGACACCGACGCCAACACCCGCGCCCTGTACGTGTTCGACACCCTGGAGCTGTCGCAACAATGGCTGCTCAACATGGGCCTGCGTTACGACCACTTCGACACCAAATACAAAACCTTCAACGCATCGAATGTGACTACGGCCAAAGGCAAAGACACCAGCGAGTTCGTCACCGGGCAGTTTGGTGTCGTTTACAAACCGGCTGAAAACGGCAGCATCTATGCGTCCTACGCAACCTCCGCCACACCACCCGGTAATACTCTGGGCGAAGGCATGGACGGCAACCCGCTGAATGGCGGCACCACAAACAACGACTTGAAGCCGGAAACCACCAAGAACTACGAAATCGGTACCAAGTGGGATCTGCTCAATGATCGCCTGTCGTTGACCGCCGACGTCTTCCGCACCGAGAAAGAGAACGCCCGCGTTCAAGTCAATACGAACACCTATGAAAACGCCGGGAAAACCCGCGTTCAAGGTTTCGAATTGTCGGCCACCGGCAGGATCACCGAAAAATGGCAAGTCTTCGCCGGCTACGCCTTCATGGACAGCGAACAAATCGACGGCGGCGATTTGCCGGCAAACCGTGCCAACAACGGCAACGAACTGCCTAACACGCCGAAAAACAGCGCCAGCCTGTGGACGACCTACCAGCTCACGCCGAAGCTGACCATCGGTGGCGGTGCGTTCTATGTCGACGACGTGTTCGGCAACGTGGCCAACACCACAATGGTCAATGACTATGTGCGTTACGACGCCATGGCCGCCTACAAGCTGACCAAAAACATCGACCTGCAACTGAACGTGCAGAACCTGACCGACGTCACCTACTACGACAAGGCCTTCTCGACTCACTTCGCCAACCAGGCGGCGGGCCGTACTGCTTTGCTGAGCACCAACTTCCACTTCTGATGGAACCCTGTAGCAGCTGCCGCAGCCTGCGATCTTTTGATGTTGATGTTTAGCGCATCTGAAATCAGCAAAGATCAAAAGATCGCAGGCTTCGCCAGCTCCTACATTGGCCTTTGGCCAAGCCCCGTTCATTCAGGTGAACGGGGCTTTTGTGTGTAAAAAAGAATGTTTCTCGACAACCCACGGCATAATGCGCGCCGTGATGACTACATTTGAATGAACAAGGCGAGCGACGTGTTGAAGAAAACCCTGTTCCAGTTGCACTGGTTTTTTGGCATCAGTGCCGGACTCGTCCTGGCCTTGATGGGCATCACCGGGGCAACGGTATCGTTTCAGGATGAAATCCTGTACGCGCTGAATCCTTCTGTGTTGCAAGTCCAGAAGCAGGTCGCCGGCGTATTGCCGCCCGCCGACCTGGTGGAAAAAATCGAAGCCGCAACAGGCAATAAAGTCGCGATGCTCTCGGTCGACATCGACAGCGGGATCGCTGCAAAAGTGTTCTTCACCCCGCCACCCGGTGAGCGTCGCGGGCAGATGCGCTTCTTCGATCCGTACACCGCTGAATTGATGGGTGACGCCACCGGCCAGGACTTTTTCGGCCTGATGCTGCAACTGCACCGCTTCCTTGCGATGGGCGACACCGGACGGCAAATCACGGGGGCCTGCACGCTGATTCTGGTGTTCTTCTGCCTCTCCGGCCTGTACCTGCGCTGGCCTCGTCAGTGGAAAAGCTGGCGCGCCTGGCTGACCCTCGACTGGAAGAAAAAAGGTCGCAGCTTCAACTGGGACCTGCACTCGGTCGCTGGCACCTGGTGCCTGGTGTTTTACCTCTTGGCGGCATTGACCGGGTTGTCCTGGTCCTACGAGTGGTACAACAAAGGCCTGACCCGATTGCTCTCTGATTCGCCTCAGAACGAGCGCGTTCGCGGTGGTCGTGGCCCAGCGCCGGAGGGCCAGGCACCGACGGCCGATTACTCGGCCATGTGGAGCAGCATCTACAGCGCTGCCGGCCCCGACCTGAGTTTTTACAACACCCGCATGCCGCCCGTCGCCGGGCAACCCGCAACCGTTTATTACCTGCTGAAAAACTCGCCCCACGACCGCGCGCTGAACCAGATCACCCTCGACCCGGTCACTGGCGTCATCAAGCGCCATGACCGCTACAGCGACAAGAGTCTCAAGGCGCAGCTGCTGACCAGCATCTACGCGCTGCACGTCGGCAGTTACTTCGGCATTGTCGGACGAATCATCCTGACAATCAGCGCCCTGACCATGCCGCTGTTTTTCGTCACGGGCTGGTTGTTGTACCTCGACCGCCGCCGCAAAAAACGCCAGATCAAGGACGCCCGCCAAGGCCTCACCCAATCGGGCAGTGACGCTCCGGCGTGGCTGATCGGTTTCGCCAGCCAGAGCGGATTTGCCGAGCAACTGGCGTGGCAGACTGCCGGCCAATTGCAGGCGGCGGGCCTGCCGGTGAAGGTGCAACCGCTGGCGAATATCAGCGCGCAGGATTTGCGTGATTCGAGCAATGCGCTGTTCGTGGTCAGCACTTTCGGTGACGGCGAAGCGCCGGACAGCGCCCGGGGCTTCGAACGCAAACTGCTGGGCCGAACGTTGAGCCTGGAGAGTTTGAATTACGCGGTGCTCGGTCTCGGCGACCGCCAATACCAACACTTTTGCGGCTTCGCCCGGCGCTTGCACAACTGGCTGGGCGAACACGGCGGCAAGACGTTGTTTGCTCCGGTGGAAGTCGACAGCGGCGACCCTTATGCCTTGCGTCACTGGCAGCAGCAACTGGGGTTGTTGACCGGGCAAGCGCCGGTCGACACCTGGCAAGCCCCGAGCTACGACAACTGGACGCTGACGCATCGGGAGTTGCTCAACCCGGACAGCAGCGGCTCAGCCGTTTACCTGCTGGGCCTCAAGGCACCCACCACCAGCAGTTGGCTGGCCGGTGACCTGGTGGAAGTCATGCCGCGCAATTGCCCGTGGGCCATCGAACATTTCCTCGATGGCCTGGGGATTGATGGCCGAGCCACGATTGAACACGATGGCCTGTCGCAACCACTGGAACAAGCCCTCGCCAGTCGCCAGTTGCCGGACAACCGCGCGCATCTGGTCGGCCTGCACGCTCAGGCGCTGGTGGATGCGCTGGTGCCTTTGGCGATGCGCGAATACTCCATCGCCTCGATTGCCGCCGATGGCGTGCTGGAACTGATCGTGCGCCAGGAACAGCATGCCGATGGCAACCTGGGCGTTGGCTCCGGCTGGTTGACCGAGCATGCGCAAGTGGGCGGCACCATCAGCCTGCGGGTGCGGCGCAACAGCGGTTTCCACTTGCCGAGCGAACCGAAGCCGATGATTCTGCTGGGCAACGGCACCGGGCTGGCCGGGTTGCGCAGCTTGCTCAAGGCGCGGATTGCCGATGGGCAACAGCGTCACTGGCTGCTGTTCGGTGAGCGCAATCGGGAACACGACTTCCTGTGTCGCGATGAGCTGCAAGAGTGGTTGATCTCTGGCGATCTTGAGCGCCTGGATTTGGCATTCTCGCGGGATCAGGTACAGAAGATTTACGTGCAGGACCTTCTGCGCGAATCAGCCGCCGAGCTGAAAAAATGGCTGGCGGACGGCGCCGTGATCTACATCTGCGGCAGTTTGCAGGGCATGGCGTCCGGTGTTGATCAAGTGCTTAACGACGTACTCGGCACCGCCGAAGTCGAACGCCTGATCGAACAGGGCCGCTACCGACGCGACGTTTACTGATTCCCTCCCTGTAGGAGCTGCCGCAGGCTGCGATCTTTTGATCTTAAAAAATCAAGATCAAAAGATCGCAGCCTTTGGCAGCTCCTACAGGGGGTTGGTGTCGATCACACTGGCTGCAGCTTCTGCTCAAACACCGATACCCCATCCAGATCGCGCAACACCACACTCATCTCCCCGCTCTGCCCATCGATATTCACCTCGCCAAAAAACTGAAACCCGGCAAACGGCGACGTGTTCTGTGCCGGTGGTGCCTTCTCGAAAACCACTTCAGGGCCGAAGGTCTTATCCAGCGGATTGGGCCCGAAACTTCCGGCATTCAAAGGCCCGGCGACAAACTCCCAGAATGGTTCGAAGTCTTGAAACGCGGCACGGTCCGGGTGGTAGTGATGCGCCGCGCAGTAATGCACATCCGCCGTCAGCCAAACGAAATTACGCACCTGCTGCGCCCGCAGAAATCCCAGCAGCTCGGCAATTTCCAGTTCACGACCCTGCGCCGGTCCGGGATCGCCGTTAGCCACCGCTTCCCAACGCGCCACACCCGGACTGACCTCGCCATCCGGTACGCCGAGACCGATCGGCATGTCGGCGGCAATGACTTTCCATTGGGCACTTGAGCCTTTTAACGACGCCTTCAACCAGTCCAGTTGTTCGCGCCCAAGAAAGGGCTTGGCGTCGCCAAGGTTGTCGTCATTGGCACCGCGATAACTGCGCATGTCGAGCACGAACACATCGAGCAATGGCCCATAGCTGAGCTGGCGATAAATCCGCCCGCCACCGTCGGCGCTCTGCAAACGCATCGGCGCGTACTCGAGCCACGCCTGCCGCGCACGGCCCACCAGGCTGTGGATATCTTTGCTGGCATAGCGCTGATCCAGTTGCTTGCCCGGTGACCAGTTGTTCACCACTTCGTGGTCATCCCACTGCCAGATTTGCGGCACTTCGGCGTTGAAGCGGCGGATGTTTTCGTCCATCAGGTTGTAGCGGTAATTACCACGAAACTCATCGAGGCTTTCGGCGACTTTGCTCTTCGCTGCACTGGTGATGTTGCGCCACACCCGGCCGCTCTCGGTGGTGAGCTGCGCGGGTACAGGACCGTCGGCGTAGATGGTGTCGCCGCTGTGGATAAAGAAGTCCGGCAGACGCAAGCGCATGGCGTCATAGATACGCATGCCGCCGATGTCCGGGTTGATCCCGAAGCCCTGGCCGACGGTGTCGCCGCTCCAGACAAAACGAATATCGCGGCGGTTCTGGGGCACGCTGCGCAAGTGGCCGAACCAGGGTTCGCTGGCGACGCCGCTCTGCGCGTCTTCAAATTGCACGCGATAGAAAATCGCCTGATCGGCGGGCAGCCCGGTGAGCTCGACCCGTGCGGTGAAATCGGTTCGGGCATCGGCCAGGGCCGAGACAAACCGCCGGGGGTTGGGAAACAGACTGCGGGTGTCCCATTCCACCACCATCCGCGCCGGGCGGTCGCAACGGCTCCAGATGATCGCCCGATCACCCAGCAAATCACCGGACTGCACGCCATCGGTGAGTTGCGGACGATCCTTGACCGAAGCAATCACCGCCGGCGCCAGCCCTGGCAACAGCAACCCGGCGCCAACCGCTTGCACCACACGACGACGACCGAGATCGAATTCGCTCATGGTGTTCTCCCTGAAAAAGGAAAAACTAAAGCATCTCTGCATGTATTTGAGGTGACAGTAAAAGATCGCAGCCTGCGGCAGCTCCTACAGGGAGTCACCTGTAAGAGCTGCCGCAGGCTGCGATCTTTTGATCTATGCCTTTACCGGCTCCAGCGCCAATTCAACGGTTTCAGGCCGCTTGACCACCGCATACACCACCGCCGTCAACAAACTCCCGGCGACAATCGCCAGCAGATACAGCAGCGCATGGTTGATCGCATTCGGGATTGCCAGCACGAACAACCCACCGTGGGGCGCCATCAACTTGCAGCCGAAATACATCGACAACGCACCGGTCAGTGCGCCACCGGCAATGCTCGCCGGAATCACCCGCAGCGGGTCCTTGGCGGCAAACGGAATCGCCCCTTCGGAGATGAAACACAGCCCCAACACCAACGCTGCTTTACCGGCCTCGCGTTCAGTCTGGGCAAACTTGCGCCGGGCGATGAAGGTGGCAATGCCAAGGCCGATCGGCGGCACCATGCCCGCCGCCATGGTCGCCGCCATCGGTGCATAACTCTGCGACGCCAGCAGCCCCACCGAAAACGCATAGGCCGCCTTGTTGATCGGCCCACCGAGGTCGACGCACATCATCCCGCCGAGCAAAACACCGAGCAGAATCGCGTTGGTGGTGCCCATGCTGTCGAGGAAATGCGTGAGCCCGGCGAGCATCCCGGCCACCGGTTTACCGACCACGTAGATCATCACCAGACCGGTGAACAGACTGGCCAGCAGCGGGATGATCAGGATCGGTTTCAGCGCTTCAAGGCTTTGCGGCAACCGTGCATAGCGATTGATCGCCTGCGCCGCGTAACCGGCGAGGAAACCGGCAATGATCCCGCCAATAAAACCAGCGCCCAGGGTGCTCGCCAGCAGACCGCCAATCATCCCCGGCGCCAGGCCCGGACGGTCGGCAATCGAGTAGGCGATGTACCCCGCCAGCAACGGCACCATCAACTTGAACGCGGTCTCGCCGCCAATCTGCATCAGCGCCGCCGCCAGCGTGCCTGGTTCCTTGAACGCGGTGATGCCGAACACGAACGACAGGGCAATCATCAGGCCGCCCGCCACCACCATCGGCAGCATGAACGACACGCCGGTCAGCAGGTGTTTGTAGACGCCGGTTTTCTCTTGTTTGGCAGGTCCCTTGGCACCAGTCGATGCGGTTTCTTGCGTGCCTTCGGCCAGCGCTTTTTTCAGCGTGGCTTCGGCTTGCTTGAGAGCAATACCAGTGCCGCAACGGTAAATCTTCTTGCCGGCAAAACGCTCGGTGGCGACTTCGATATCCGCCGCCAGCAGCACCACGTCGGCATCCGCAATGGCCTGTGCGCTCAGTGGATTGCGCGCACCCACCGAGCCTTGGGTTTCCACTTGCAGGTCGTAGCCCAAACGCTTGGCCGCTTGTTGCAAGGCTTCGGCCGCCATGAAGGTGTGGGCAACGCCGGTCGGGCATGCAGTGATTGCGACCAGGCGCGGTGCGTTGCTGGCGACGGCAACCGGTTCTGCAACAACCACAGGCGCGACGTAAACCCGAGCCTCTTCGGCTCCGCGACGCAGCACCGCATCAACATCCTGCAGGGCTTGCGCCGGGGTACTTTGGAACACGCGTTTGCCGACAAAACGCGCCATATCCACCGGCGCGCTGGTCACCAGCAAAACCCACTCGGCCACCTCGATTGTGGCCGCCGACAATTGCCGCTCAGGATGCGCCATATCGGTAATTTCGACGCTGGTGCTCCAGCCCTGACGCTGAGCCGCAGCGTCGAGCAAACGGGCGCACAGCACACTGGTGACCATGCCGTTCGGGCAGGCAGTAACAATGGCTAACTTCATGACCAACCCTCTTATTGTTCTGTCAGGGGACGCACGCGCACACCCTGTTCGAGCTGCGCCAATTGCGCCGCATCGCCGATACCGAAACCGATCTGAGTGACTGCCATCGCGGCAATCGCCGTGGCCGTGCGCAAGGTCTGCTCGGGGGTGTCGGCGCTGAGCAAACCGTGGAGCATCCCCGCCAGCAACGAATCACCCGCACCCACCGTGCTGGCGACGCAGACCTTGGGAGGCGTGGCATGCAGCGCCGAGCCAACGCTGAACCAGTTCACGCCCTCGGCACCATGAGAAATCACTACATGCTCGATGCCTTGGGCGTGCAATCGGTTCGCCGCTTCGGCCTGGGCCAACACCGAAACCACTTCGCCGCCCAGCACTTCTGCCAGTTCTTCAGTGTTGGGTTTGATCAGCCACGGGCCGGCCTTGAGCGCGGCGGTCAGCGCGTCGCCGCTGGTATCGAGGGCGACTTTCAAACCGAGGCTTTTCAAGTGAAGGATCAACGCCTGCAACCACTGCGCGCTGACACCTTGAGGCAAGCTGCCCGCTACAACGACGGCGTCATGCCCCGGTGCGATCTGGTCCAGTCGATCAAGCAAAGCCTGTTGTGCCGCCACGCCGACCATCGGCCCCGGGCCGTTGAGGTCAGTGATGCGGCCATCGCTTTCTGCCAGTTTGATATTGCTGCGGGTCTCGCCAGGCACACGGATAAACGCATCGACAAAGCCGCGTTTGGCGAACAGGGTTTCGAACGCTTGAAGGTTGTCTTCACCGAGAAACCCGCTGACCGTCAGCTGATGCCCGAGGTCCGACAACACCTGCGCCACGTTCACCCCTTTGCCGGCAGCATGGGTGTGCATGGCGTCGCTGCGGTTGACCTGACCCGGTTCCAGGCGCGGCAACTGAACGGTGAGGTCCAGCGCCGGGTTGAGGGTCAGGGTTAAAATTCTGGCCATTACAGGGCCTCCACGAGTGCGCGCACTTCGTTCGCGCTGCCCACGGCCAGCGCCGCTTGGGCAAGGGTTTGCGTCTGGCTCAGGCTGAGTTCGCGAACCCGCGCCTTGACCTCGGGAATGCTGCGCGCGCCCACACTCAACTCATCCACGCCCAACCCGACCAACACCGGCACCGCCAGCGGATCGGCCGCCAGCTCACCGCACACGCCAACCCATTTGCCATGGGCATGGGCCGCGCGCACGGTGATGTCGATCAGTTGGAGTACAGCCGGATGCAGGCCATCGGCCTGGGCCGACAAGGTCGGGTGACCACGGTCGATGGCCAGCGTGTACTGAGTCAGGTCATTGGTGCCGACGCTGAAGAAATCGACTTCCTTGGCCAGCACCGGCGCCAGCAATGCGGCCGACGGCACTTCGATCATGATCCCCAGTTGCAGGTCCGCGACCGGGATTTCCAGGCGCAGGCGCTCGGTCATGTCCCGGGCCTGCCGCCACTCTTCAACACTGCCGACCATGGGAAACATGATCCGCAGCGGACGGTTGTCAGCGGCACGCAGCAAGGCGCGCAATTGCGCTTCCATGATCTGCGGCCGTTGCAAGGTGAGGCGAATGCCGCGCACACCGAGAAACGGGTTTTCTTCCTTGGCAATCGGCCAATACGGCAGCGGTTTATCGCCACCAACGTCGAGGGTGCGCACCACCAGCGGTCGACCGGCCAGGCCATCAAGTACACGGCGGTATTCGGCTTCCTGGGTCGCCTCGTCCGGCGCTTGCGGGTGGGCCATGAAAATCAGTTCGGTGCGCAACAGGCCAATGCCTTCGGCACCCTGCTCCACCGCGCTAATGACGCCTGCGCTTTCGCCGATATTGGCGAACACTTCGACCGCATGACCGTCAGTGGTCAGGGCTGGTTGATGACGTTGTTCGGCGGCGGCATTCAGCCGTTGCTCGCGGGTGTCACGCTCTTCGGTAGCGCGCTGCAAGGTCGTGGCGTCGGCATCGACGTGCAAACGACCGCGTTGGCCATCAAGCAACAACGGCGTGCCCGGCGCCAGCAGCAGCACCGCCGCACCGGCGCCGACCAATGCCGGAATACCGAGCGCTCGGGCGACGATAGCGCTGTGAGCGGTGGCGCCACCTCGGGCGGTTAGGATGCCGGCGACACGGGTCGGATCAAGACGCGCCACGTCCGACGGACCGACTTCGTCCATCACCAGAATGTACGGTTGCTCGGGTTCGCTCGGGGTTTCGATGCCACACAGTTGCGCCAGCACACGACGACCGATATCACGCAAATCAGCGGCGCGCTCGGCGAGCAACGCATCCTGCAACGCTTCCTGCTGCCGGGCTGCCGCTTCGATCACCGACATCCACGCCGCTTCCGCGCTTTCGCCTTGCTTGAGACGGGTGTCGACGTCATCGGTCAATTCCGGGTCGTCGAGCATCTCCTGATGGGTGACAAAAATCTCGCGAATCGCCTTGGCCTTGCTGCGTTCGATCAGGCCACCGATGTCGCGCCGTACATCCGCCAATGCTTGCTTGAGACGTTCGCGTTCGATGGCGGCGGACTCACCGCGCAACGGGTAATCGATGGCTTGCAGCACTTGAATGTGCGCCGGGCCGATGGCGATGCCCGGCGCGGCGGCGATGGCCTGGACCAGACTGCCAGACGCCGGTGCGAGCACCACCGTCGCTACTTCGACGAGCACCTCTTGAACTTGACTGACCGCTGGCAGCGGCTCGATTTCTTCACCGAGGCCTTCTTCGATGGCAACCAGCAACGCCGGTAACGCATCGGCGGCGATGCTCGGTTCGGCGATGATTTCCAGCACCTGACCGCGACGGGCGCCGAGGCTGAGCAGTTTGCTCAAGCTCTTCACCGACACCGCGCTGTCCTGACTGTCGACGAGGCGGATGCGAATTTCGCCTTCAAAACTTTTCGCCAATTGCGCGAGAATCTTCGCCGGACGCGCATGCAAACCGTGGGCGTTGGCCAGCGCAATCCGCGCACTCGGCCAGTCCGCCGGCAGTTCACCGCCGAGCACTTCAAGCACCGCGCGGCAACTGGTGGCGCGGCCCAACTCATGGCCGCGACCTTCAATCAGCAACGCGCACAGTCGTTCGAGCAACGCTTGATGGGCTTCGCCAAGACTGGCCAGGCAGAACAACCCACTCAACGGCTGACCCAGGTAACGCAGGGGTCTGTCCGGGGTAACGAACGCCAGGCCGGGGCGCTTGACCGTTTGCTCACTGTGTAACCACCACAGGCCATCACCCAACGGCAGCGCTTCGACCTGCTGCAACACGGCGGAAAAACCGTTGCTCACACAGTCCGCCTGACGCAGCAAACGCGCGCCGCGCCAGACCAGCTCTTCGAAATCCTCTGCGGCAACGCCCAGGCCGATCATCTGTGCATCCAGCGCCAGCTCTTGCGGCGCACCTTGCAGCAGTTTCAGCAGCGACTCTGCGGTGCTGGCACGACGCAGCGCCTGACCCAGATCGGTCTCGCCGAGGGCACGTGTCAGCAATTGCAGCAGGCGTAAATGTTCATCGGATTTGGCGGCAATACCGATCGCCAGATAGACGATCTGCCCGTCGCCCCAATCCACACCGTCGGGGAACTGCATCAGGCGCACGCCGGTGGAAAACACCTGATCGCGGGTTTGCGGCGTACCGTGGGGAATGGCAATACCTTGACCGAGAAAGGTCGAGCCCTGGGCTTCACGCGCTTGCAGGCCGGCGAGGTAGCCCTCGGCAACCAGGCCATCGGCAACCAGATGGCTGGCCAGCAATTGCAACGCTGCGGACTTATCCGCAGCCGATTGGCCCATGGATATCTGCTCTATGGTGAGCTCGAGCATGCTTTCTCCTTTTTGGCGCCTGTGGGCACCAGGTATTGTTTTGAATGATTCAGCTTAGGCGCTTGCCTTAAAACAATCTTTGGCGGTTTCGTGGCAGAACCGGCCAAAGGCACCCATAACGTAGAAAATACGCTTGCTGAAACGTTTAATCTAGATTGATTGGCACGTTACTCGATAATGCCCCATCCTTGAAGTCCAACTTGTCGGATGCGTGAAGGCGAGGTCGCCTGCCTGAATCGGGTAGGATTGACGAAAATGTCGAGGCAAGCTCGAAAAAACAAGGAACTCCCGGGTTGAAACTCAGTGATATCGCCCAGTTGGCCGGTGTGTCCGTTACCACCGCCAGCTATGTCATCAATGGCAAGGCCGAACAGCAGCGCATCAGTCGTGCCACCGTCGAACGCGTACGTGCGGTCGTCGAGCAACATGGCTTCACGCCCAACCCCCAAGCCGCCGGGTTGCGCAGTCGGCATACCCGAACATTAGGGTTCATTCTGCCGGATCTGGAAAACCCCAGTTACGCACGAATCGCCAAACTGCTTGAACAAGGCGCGCGGGCTCGCGGCTATCAGTTGCTGATCGCCAGTTCCGACGACGCGCCGGACAGCGAACGGCAACTGCTGCAACTGTTCCGTGCTCGGCGCTGCGACGCACTGATTGTTGCCAGTTGCCTTCCGCCGGGCGACGACAGCTACCGCCAGTTACAGGCTAAAGGCATTCCGATCATTGCAATTGACCGGGTAATGGAGCCGGAACATTTCTGCTCGGTGATCAGCGACGACCGCGAAGCCAGTTTGCACCTGACCCAAAGCCTGCTGGACCCGTTGCCCACGCAAATCGCCCTGATCGGTGCCCGCCCGGAATTGAGCATCAGTCAGGAGCGAGCCGCCGGCTTCAAAGAGGCGCTGGCTGGATTCAAAGGCGAAGTGCTGATCGAGCATGGCGAATCATTCAGCCGTGAATGCGGCAAACAGTTGATGGAAGAGTTACTTCAGCGCGTAGGACATTTGCCCGAGGCACTGGTGACTACGTCTTACGTATTGCTGCAGGGCGTCTTTGATGCCTTGCACGACTTCCCGCTGAAAAACCGCCCATTGCGCCTCGGCACATTCGGTGACACCCAACTACTGGACTTCCTGCCGCTACCGGTCAACGCCATGGCCCAACAGCATCAGCTGATTGCCGACAAGGCCCTCGCACTGGCGCTGGCGGCCATCGAGCAGTCCGACTATCAACCCGGCGTGCAGGCCATCGCGCGTACCTTCAAGCAGCGAATTCGCCAGGACTGAACCGTGGAGCTGATCGACAGCCACACTCATCTGGATTTTCCGGACTTCGACGCGGATCGTCAGGCGCTGATGGCCGAAAGCCGTGCCCTAGGGGTGCGGCGGATGGTGGTGCTGGGGGTTTATCAGGGCAATTGGCAGCGGGTCTGGGATCTGGTGCAGAGCGATCCCGACCTGCATGCAGCGTTCGGTTTGCATCCGGTGTATCTGGAGGATCATCGTCCAGAGGATTTGCAGGCGCTCGGTGAGTGGTTGACCCGCCTGAGCGGTCATCGGCAATTGTGTGCGGTGGGCGAGATCGGCCTGGACTATTTCATCGAAACCCTGGATCGCGAACGCCAGCAAGCGCTGTTCGATGCGCAGCTGCAATTGGCGGCGGACTTTAATCTGCCCGCGCTGATTCATGTACGACGCAGCCATGCGGCGGTAATCGCTACGCTCAAGCGCTTTCGTTTACGGCGCGCCGGCATCATTCATGCCTTTGCCGGCAGCAAGGAAGAAGCTCGCGAATACATCAAGCTGGGTTTCAAACTTGGACTGGGCGGTGCCGCGACCTGGCCCCAGGCGCTGCGCATGCACCGGGTACTCGCCGAGCTTCCGCTCGACTCAGTGGTGCTGGAAACCGACTCACCGGACATGCCGCCTGCCATGTTCCCTGGCCAACGCAACAGCCCTGCGCACTTGCCGGCAATCTGCGCGGCACTCGCCGCCATCATGGCGACCAGCCCCGAACAATTGGCGGCCGCCAGTACCGCCAATGCCTGTGAGCTGTTCAACTGGTAATCAGTCGGCGTGGGCCCTGGCAGCTTCAAAAATCAACGTCATGTGCTGACGCTGACGAGCAAAATGTAAGGCGATGAAGTAGACGAAAATCGCCAGCAGCGAATAATTCAGCTGCTCCACAACACTCAACATTCCCACCCACTCCATGACCAACGCCACCAGCAACGCGGTGCAAATCATCACCAACAGGCTTGCCTTCAACATGGCCAGTGCGTCGAGAGATCTGAAGCGCCTGATCTGTTTCGGGTCGCTCAGTTGTAAGTTTTTTTGGCAGTGGGAACAGGTGAATGCTTCGTTGATTGCAATGGCATTGAGTTGCCAGGGTGTGAGTAACAGCGTGCGCTGGCAGTGAGCACAGCGACCCTGGATTCCTTGCGTTGCAACAGCCATTACCGGGCCTCCTCCAAGCGGTCAGTGAAGTGAATCTTCCCTCATTGAAGACGAAAAAACGAAACCTGCGCAAAAACCTGCAGGAGCAGCCGCAGGTTCGGGGGTCTTCAGACGCGGAACGCGCTGATCAATTGTTTGAGCTCCACCACCTGAGCCGATAGCGCACGACTGGCATCCTCGGTCTGGTGCGCACCTTCAGCGGTTCGCTCACCGGCACGGTTGATCTCGACGATGTTTTGATCGATGTCGTGGGCCACAGCGGTTTGTTGCTCCACAGCGGCGGCGATCTGCTGGTTCTGGTCGACGATCATGCCTACGGCACCGAGAATGTTTTCCAGGGCTTGCTGGACTTTTTCCGACTGCCCCACCGTGCCATTCGCCATCTCGTGGCTAACGCCCATCGCCTTCACCGCTGCGCCGACACCGCCGTGCAGCTTGGCGATCATCTGTTCGATTTCTTCGGTCGATTGCTGGGTACGTTTGGCCAGTGTCCGGACCTCGTCCGCCACCACCGCAAAACCACGGCCCTGCTCACCAGCCCTGGCCGCTTCGATTGCGGCGTTAAGTGCCAACAAATTGGTCTGTTCGGCGATGCTCTTGATCACTTCCAGCACGCGACTGATCGACTGACTGTCGTTGGCCAGTTGATTGATCACCAGCACCGACTGATCGATCTCACTGGCCAATGCCGCGATGCTGCCTTGCTGGGATTCCACCAGCCCGCGCCCGCTGATGGTTTCATCGTTGACGCTGTGGGCACTGCTGACCGCTGCTGCCGCACTGCGCGCAACTTCCAGGGAGGTAGCGGACATCTGGTTCATTGCCGTGGCGACCTGTTCGATCTGTGTGCGCTGACCCGCCACCGCCTGATTACTTTGCGCTGACACGTTCTCCACTTGCCCGGCCTGGCGCTCGACCTCGCCGACGGTCTGCCCCACGCGTTCGATCAAGTCATGGATCTTCTTCACCGTACCATTGAACACTTCACCCAACTCGCCCAGCTCATCACGGCTGTGGGCACTGAAGGTCACCGTCATGTCGCCGGCCGCCACTTTATCCATCACTCCGCCGAGGCGTTTCAGGGTAGTGCGGGTTGAGGCATAGAAGCCGCCGTAGAGGTAGAAAATCAGCACAAACACCACCGACAGCGCCACAGCCTGCAACACCATATGGGTGCGGTTCTGCTCAAGGCGCTGCTGTAACTGGGTGCCGAGAAATTTCAGGGTGGCTTCGTTGAGTTGGTAAGTGTGGTCCATCAGGCCAGTGACCTGATCGTAAAAGCCCTGCCACGGCGCATCGAGCGTGTCGGCCATCACCACTTGTTCTTCGAACAGTTCACTGGCTTTTTTCAGTGATGCCCGGCTGCTATCGGCCAAGGAGGCCAGGGTTTCTCGCGCAGCCTTGCTCGAACTCAAGGCGTCCTGCAACTTCAAGCCATATTCGCCCTGCAGTTTCTCGATCTGGGCCAGCAATTCATCGAAACGCGTACTGGATGCTGAATTGAGAAAACCCTGCCCCAGTGAAAAAGAGCCCATCGCCCGGCCTTCGCCGAGAAGCTGGGTCACCGGCGGGGTGACGTTGGTAATGAGCTCACTCAGCTGACGCATATCGCTTTGCGTATCGCGGCTCAGACCGGCCTGACTGGCGACGATCTGGCTGAAAATCTGTGCGCTGCCAAGCAATTTGCCAATCATCCCGCTTTTACTTTGCAGGGAAGTTTCGCTGTGCTGCGCCTTGAAGGCGGCGATCATTTCATCGCGTTTGGTATCAAATACCGTGATGTGTTCCGGGTCGGTGCTCATCGCGGTCAACCCTTGCAAGCGCGCCAGAATACTTTGCTCCAGCGTACTGATCTGCGACTCGATATTGCCGGCCTTGCCGGACTGGCCGAGGGAGACATTGATCTGCACCAGGTTGTTCAGGGTTTCCAGATCGCGCCGTAACGTCAGGCTGCTGCCCAGCAGATCGAGGCTTTGCAGTTCAATCCGGGTGCCCTGGAATTCGCGGTAGGAATCACGTACCAGGTAGAAGTTGGTTACCAGCATGGGTACCAGGAACAGTACGCTGATCAGGCTGAACTTCATGCCAAAGCTCAGGCGGTTCATCAGCGCGACGGCGGGATAGAGCAAGCTCTTCACTGGAAGTCTCCCTTTGATTTCTTATTTTTATTGGCAGGCGCAAGCCGACAGCAGTTAGCCACCCTTCGGCGCTGTCTCTGTATAGCTCAAATCAAGGGAGGGTTTTGTAACTTAAGGTTAACGGCAAAAAGATCGCACCCTGCGACAACTCCTACAAAGTCATGCGATCCCTGTAGGAGCTGCCGCAGGCTGCGATCTTTTGATCTTCAAACTCAATCAGGGCAGAACGGTCCAAAGAGCGATCCCGGCATACCAGAGCACCGCCGCCCGCAGCAGCAACTCCCAGATGCGATCGAGGTTGTTGATTCCCTCAGGCCCAACCACCGGCGCTGGTATTTCACCGGCCACCATTCCGGCCTTCTCGATCAATTGAGCTGCACTGATGTTCCAGTTCAGCAGCTCGTGCAACATCACCCGTCCGACCGCGACAAAGTTGCCAACCAAGGCAAAACTCGCTGCCAGCAGACGTACAGGTACCCAATCGAAGGCATGACGCAGTTGCGTCGCGCGCTCGACCAGGGCCGGGTTTTGTCCATGCTCTTCGACCAGCGCCAGCAGCCGGTAGCTCAGGGCCGCGACCGGTCCTAACAGGAAGTACCAGAAAATCACTGCAAAAAAACCCTGATAAGCCTCCCACAGCAAATGGCCCTCGACCCGCTCCAGCAGTTGTTCGCCACTGTCGGCGCAAATATCCAGATCGCGCTTGGCCACGAGGGCCGCAGCTTGCAGGTCTTCCCTGCGCCAGGCATCGCGGAACGGGCCAAGACCGGCCAGCAGATCGCCGCGCCCCAGGCTGTAAATCACCACCAGCAGGTGCACCGGCAATGCCAACAAACCATAAGCCACCGGCTCCAGCACCACCAACAGCAAACCCAGCAACGCCACCGGCAACAACACCATCACAGCCAGGATCAGCCATGGGCGATTGATCAGACGCGCGTTGACTTCAAGCCTGGCCAGCTCGCGCAACCAGAAACTGTCACGTTGAACCCGATGGCGCAGGGCCGAAAACTTCTCGATCCACACCGCCAACAGCAACACCAGAAAACTCATTGTCATTCCTCTTTTTCCAGAGCCGCTTTTGCCAATGCTGCGCGATAGCGCGCCCAGTCAAACGCCGGCCCCGGATCAGTCTTGCGCCCGGGCGCGATGTCGTTATGCCCGCAGATACGCTGTGTGGTGATGGCTGTGAAGGCGCTTTGCAGCTGCAGGGTCAGGGCCGTCAGCGCATCATATTGAGCATCAGTGAACGGCAGATCATCCGTGCCTTCAAGCTCGATGCCCACGGAAAAATCGTTACAGGTTTCCCGGCCTTCAAAACTCGAAATGCCAGCGTGCCACGCGCGCTCAAGGCAAGAGACAAACTGGGTTACGGCGCCATCACGCTCGATCAGAAAATGCGCAGACACTCGAAGGTCGGCAATCCCCTCAAAATAAGGGTGCTCCGTGACATCCAGGCAGTTCTGGAAAAATTCCTGCACCTTGCCGGTGGCGAATTGCGCCGGTGGCAAGCTGATGTTATGGATCACCAGCAGGGAAATTTCGCCCGTGGGGCGCGCATTGAAGTTGGGCGAGGGGCATAAACGCACGTCCTGACACCAACCGCTCGCGGGGTCCAGCTGCATACAGGTTCCTTCAACGACGACTGTGTGAGTGCCCAGTATGCCGCGATAGACCCTCGGGACGCGATCACTTGCCGCGATTGAGGCGGCGCAGATTACCGATCACTGACTCAAGTGCCCGATCAAACAACAAGGTGTCGTCAAGCCTGCGCACCGCACCCTGGTGAAACTCGAGAGCCAGGCGCGTGCGACTGCGCTCCAGTACTTTCAAACCGGTGCGGTTGACGAAGATGTATTGACCGGTAGCGCCGATGATCGCCGCCAGTTTGCAGCGCAGGGTGTTTTCCAGGTCCTCCTGAAATTCGACCCAGCAGCCAACGCGCAATTGATCAACTTGACGCAAGCCGTCATCGCCCGCTGGCAAATGTACCGAAACTGTCTCGACCGGGCCTTCATCGGCGTTCGGCAACACGACCTTTTCCAGCACTTCGATCATCACCGGTGCATCAGTGGCCGATGGCGCCGGTTGCGAAAATAACTGGACATGCAAACGTTCCAGCACGCTGAAAAATTCACTGGTGGCGAAAGGGTCGAATGCCGAACCGCTCAACCCCTCGCGCAATGTCTTGAGCAGCCCCGGCACCAGCGCCAACAGATGCGAACTTGCATCGGGCTCGTCATGGCGTTGCACGCTCCAGATCAATTGCTCCATGGCCTGCACATCGGCGTGCCACTGCGCGGAGGGGTCGCCATGCTTGCGCCAGGTCATCAGCAAGACGTTGCTCCAGGCCTCCTGGATAAACTTCACCACGGCTTGCGGCAGCACATTGCCCAGTAACACCTGGTTCAACGCCTGCTCGACACGCTGGCGGGCCAAGCCGGTTTTGGCGCGGCCTTCCTCAGCATCGCGGATACGTTGCTCCAGCAATTCGCTGCGCCGCCGTTCATCACTGGTGAATGCGAGGAAATCAGTCAATAGCTCGGAGAAGATCGCCGGGTCGTCGGCAAAATCGCTCAACAGACGCTGCACCACTTGCTCGATGCGCACGTACAGGCTGTCACGCTCAGAGGCAGCACACTCGCCCCAGCCCAGGGCCGCATGGGCGATTTCGTTGAGCAGTCGTCGTGCCGGATGGCTACTGCGGCTGAAGAAGCTCTTGTCGAGCACCGCCGCTTTCACCATCGGGATTTGCAAGCGACCGATCAATGCCTTGAGCGAGTCCGGCAGATGACGGTCGTCGAGCATGCATTCGAACAACATGCCGGTCAGGTTAATCACGTCTTCGTCGGCCGCGTCGACCCTTCGCGACTTGCCGCTTTTGACGCTGACCCGGGTCAACAGCTGTTCAAGTTGTTTGCGCAGATCGAAGTCGTCCCCGACCGTCGGTGCTGGCACATGCTGCTGCAGGTGCGAGAGCAGACGCAGCAAGTCTCGGGTGGAAATCGGTTGGGCCGGGGCACGGTCTTCCAGAGAGGTGGAACCGCTGCCACGTTCGGGGAGCAACAGCGCTTGCAACGTGGCGAACACCTGCGGGACCTTGTCGTCGTTTTGCGTATAGCTGGAATCAAGCGGCGCAAGGGTGTTCGACTCATCCGTAAGCCGACGTGCCGGGGCAGGCTTGAGATCGGGCAGGACGCCCGTAGCAATCAGCAGTTGATTGGCTTCAACGTAGAGCTGGTCGGTACCACTCAGCACATAGCGATCAAACAGTTTGAGGATGATCAACTTGACCTTGATCTCCACCCCCAGGTTGCTCCCGGCCTGCAAGAAAAACTCACAGAGCATCGTTGGCCCCATCGGATTGTGCTGCTCCATCAACGCCCTGCCCAACAGCGTACTGAGACGAGCGGTGAATTGATCAAGGGCGAACCCATCGCGGTTCAGCACTTTATTGACCATCGCCTCCACCGCCACATTGCGCTCCAACTCATCATCGGGCAGCGTCGCTGAGACAGCGTCGGGCAATGCCCGAGGCAAGAGTGTATGAGTGCCGTCGTACTGGGTAAGGCTGACAAACGCCTCGAAGAACTGTTCGAAAAAAAACCGCTCGATACTTTTGCGCTTGAGTCGCAAGTCGCGCATTGCTTGAAAAAAGGTGTTCTGTTCGACATTGTCAGACGCGCGGTCGGCCATTTCAAAAAGCGTGTCATCGGCGTTATCGAACAGCGCCTGAAAACCCTGGCGCAGTTGTTGTGTGGCCTTGTCACGAACCTGAAGCAGAATCACAGGCAGGCGGGCGAGCGGCGCATGAGTCGCCTGGTCGGTAGCGACCTTGTGCAAAGGCACTACATTCCCGTCTTTTTGCATTCAGCCTCCTGACCCACCAATTCGTCAAAGTCATGACGTCAAATAGAAGTCGAATTATCTTGTAAAAGACAGTCCTTGTGCCAGAGGCTCTGCTGCTTCTGCCGAAATAGACTCGACGCTTAAGACAGATCGCCCGTTGCAATCGACCAAATGCAGACTTTAGAGCGACAAGAGCGCGCCTGATGCCTTGGGTTGCCCGGCGCCATGGCCCTATAATCGGGCCACTTTGTTTGTGGAGTCCGTTATGCCGAACCTACGTCTCGCCGATTTGACTGCCGAAATCGAAGCCAACGTGCGCCGTGCGTTGCTCGAGGACATCGGCAGCGGCGACATCACCGCGCAATTGATCCCGACCGAACGCCTGGCCAAAGCCACCATCATTACCCGCGATGCCGCCGTCATTTGTGGCACCGCTTGGGTGGACACCGTGTTTCGGCAACTGGACCCTCGGGTTGCGGTGCACTGGCAAGTCGCCGATGGCGAACGGGTCAAGCCCAATCAGGTGTTGTTCCACCTCGAAGGCCCCGCGCGCTCGCTGTTGACCGGTGAACGCAGCGCCCTGAACTTCCTGCAAATGCTGTCCGGCGTGGCCACTCGCGCGCAATACCTGGCGGATTTCGTCGCCAGGACCGAAGTGAAGCTGCTCGACACCCGCAAAACCTTGCCTGGGCTGCGCCTGGCGCAAAAATATGCCGTAACCTGCGGCGGTTGTCACAATCACCGCATAGGTCTGTATGACGCGTTCCTGATCAAGGAAAACCACATCGCCGCCTGCGGAGGCATTCCGCAAGCCATCGCCGCCGCGCACAAAATCGCGCCGGGCAAACCGGTAGAGGTCGAAGTGGAAAGCCTGGATGAGCTGAAAGAGGCTTTGGCGGCCGGTGCCGACATCATCATGCTGGATGAGCTGAGCCTGGATGACATGCGCGAAGCTGTGCGCCTGAACGGCGGCAAGGCCAAACTGGAGGCCAGCGGCGGTATTACCGAAAGCACATTGCTGCCGATCGCCGAAACCGGTGTGGATTATATTTCGATTGGTGCAATGACCAAGGATGTGAAGGCTGTCGACCTGTCGATGCGTTTGAGTCTGTGATCACACCAAATGAACTGTAGGAGCGAGCTTGCTCGCGATGGTCGTTAACGATAACGCGTGTTTACTGGCTAAACGCGGCGCCCTTGAGTCCATCGCGAGCAAGCTCGCTCCTACACATTTTGTCAAACCACCAAATTATTCATTTCGCAATACTCTTCCCACTCGACACCCAACACCTCCGCGGCCTCTTTATGCAAAGCCAGGCGCGCAGCCTCGAACTCTTCAGGGGTCGATGTATATTTGAGCGACAGCTCCCATGGCTGCAGACCCTGGGCTTCTGCTTCATCTTCGAACGCCCACTGGATCTGGTCTTTCTGATCGTCGGCCGTCAGGTCCTTGATCTCTTCCAGTAACTCGGGCGAATCCAGCACGTACTGCTTGAGGGCTTCCTCGTGTCTGGCTTCCTGGCTCAATTCTTTAACGGTCATGTTGTTCTCGCTGATCTGGGGAATGGAAGATGGATCTGGATCATCAAGGATCTCTCTGACGCAAAAAACCGTTGGCAGCCCGGTTTGTCTGGCCTTCAGAACCATTCGGGATCATCTGAAAACAGGGTGTCGCTGGTGCCCGAGACAGGAATTGAACCTGCGACCTTCGCGTTACGAGTGCGCTGCTCTACCAACTGAGCTACACGGGCAGTGCGCTAAACCTAGCACTGACCAATGAGTCAGGCAACGTGGGCGAGTCGCTCTTTTCCAACATAAATCAAAAGATCGCAGCCTTCGGCAGCTCCTACAGTGATTTGGTGTAGGAGCTGCCGAAGGCTGCGATCTTTTGATTTTACTGCGTACAGCAAAACGCCCCGAACCAGTCGGGGCGTTTGCTGTTCAGCAGTTAAGCGCGGGTGTATTTAAACGCCCGAAGCCTTGGCAGCTGCTACGTCTTTGATGGACAGCTTGATACGGCCGCGGTTATCCACGTCCAGTACCAGTACTTCCACTTCCTGGCCTTCCTTCAGAATGTCGGTCACTTTCTCTACGCGAGCGTCGCTCAGCATGGAGATGTGCACCAGACCGTCCTTGCCCGGCAGGATGTTGACGAATGCGCCGAAGTCGACGATGCGCTCAACCTTACCCACGTAGATCTTGCCGATTTCTGCTTCAGCGGTGATGCCCAGAACGCGCTGACGTGCAGCTTCAGCAGCTTCCTTGGTTTCGCCGAAGATCTTGATCGAGCCGTCGTCTTCGATGTCGATCGAAGCCTTGGTCTCTTCACAGATCGCACGAATGGTCGCGCCGCCTTTACCGATGACATCACGGATTTTGTCGGTGTCGATTTTCATCGCGATCATGGTCGGAGCGTTTTCCGACAGTTCGGTACGCGACTGGCCAATGATCTGGTTCATCTGACCGAGGATGTTCAGGCGCGCTTCCAGGGCTTGGCCCAGAGCGATTTCCATGATTTCTTCGGTGATGCCTTTGATCTTGATGTCCATCTGCAGCGCGGTCACACCTTTGGCGGTACCGGCTACTTTGAAGTCCATGTCGCCCAGGTGGTCTTCGTCACCCAGGATGTCGGTCAAGATGGCGAATTTCTCGCCCTCTTTAACCAGACCCATGGCGATACCGGCAACCGGTGCCTTCATCGGAACGCCAGCATCCATCAGGGCCAGGGAAGCGCCGCAGACCGAAGCCATGGAGCTCGAACCGTTGGATTCGGTGATTTCCGACACAACACGAATGGTGTACGGGAACACGTCGGCAGCAGGCAGCATGGCTGCAATCGAACGGCGGGCCAGACGGCCGTGACCGATTTCGCGACGACCAGCGCCCCCCATGCGACCACACTCACCTACCGAGAACGGAGGGAAGTTGTAGTGCAGCATGAACGGGTCTTTTTTCTCGCCTTCCAGGGTGTCCAGCAATTGTGCGTCACGGGCGGTACCCAGTGTTGCAACAACCAGAGCCTGGGTTTCGCCACGGGTGAACAGTGCCGAACCGTGGGTCTTTGGCAGAACACCGACTTCGATGTTCAGAGGACGTACGGTCTTGGTGTCGCGGCCGTCGATACGTGGCTTGCCATTTACGATGTTTTCGCGAACGGTACGGTATTCGATTTCGCCGAAAGCAGCTTTGACTTCGCTGGAGGAAGGCTGACCTTCTTCACCGGACAGTTTGGCAACCACCTGGTCCTTCAACTCACCGAGGCGAGCGTAACGGTCGGCCTTGATGGTGATGGTGTAGGCCTGGGAGATCGCGTCGCCGAACTCGGCACGGATAGCGCCCAGCAGAGCGGTGGCTTCTGGCTGTGGAGCCCAGGTCCAGGTTGGCTTGGCGGCTTCAGCAGCCAGTTCTTTAACAGCGTTGATCACAACCTGGAACTCGTCGTGAGCAAACAGTACTGCGCCCAACATCTGGTCTTCGGTCAGCTCTTTGGCTTCCGATTCAACCATCAACACGGCTTCCGAAGTACCGGCAACGACCATGTCCAGGCTCGAAGCTTTTTGTTGCTCGTAAGTCGGGTTCAGCAGGTAGCCGGTGCTTTCGTGGAACGCAACGCGTGCAGCGCCGATCGGGCCATCGAAAGGAATGCCGGAGATCGCCAGCGCAGCCGAGGTACCGATCATCGCAGCGATGTCCGGATCGGTCTTCTTGCTGGTGGAAACGACGGTGCAGACAACCTGCACTTCGTTCATGAAGCCTTCCGGGAACAGCGGACGGATCGGACGGTCGATCAGTCGGGAAGTCAGGGTTTCTTTCTCGGAAGGACGGCCTTCACGCTTGAAGAAACCGCCAGGGATCTTGCCGGCAGCGTAAGTCTTTTCCTGGTAGTGAACAGACAGAGGGAAGAAGCCCTTGCCTGGATCGGCTTGCTTGGCACCGACTACGGTCACCAATACGCTGACGTCGTCGTCAACGGTGACCAATACTGCGCCGGAGGCCTGACGGGCGATACGGCCAGTCTCGAGGGTAACGGTCGACTGACCGAACTGGAATTTTTTGATTACCGGGTTCACGGTGTCCTACCTTCTTTTGTGGCTCTTGGGGAACTGGTTTCTTGCGAAATTCTTGGGCAATGTCGGGAATCGGCCCAACGCCTGTCCAGGGTAAAACGTGTATCCAGATAAAACTTGAGGCTGGGAGCCTGCCATGCGCCAACGGGAAACCCGCTGACGCACGACAGACAACCAACCTCTAGCGCAATCGCTTATTAGCGACGCAGACCCAGGCGACCGATCAGAGTCTGATAGCGACCCAGATCCTTGCCTTTCAGGTAGTCCAGCAGCTTACGGCGCTGGTTTACCATGCGGATCAGACCACGACGGGAGTGGTGATCTTTACCGTTGGCCTTGAAGTGACCTTGCAGCTTGTTGATGTTGTGGGTCAGCAGTGCAACTTGCACTTCTGGCGAACCGGTGTCACCAACAGCTTGCTGGTAGTCAGCTACGATTTGAGCTTTTTCTTGAACGTCGAGAGCCATGAGGCAATCCTTTTATCAGGAAACTGTTTCAGAAAAACAGTTTCAACAGGCCAGGGACAAATCCCTGTATCTAAAAATGAGTAGTGACCGTGCCTGTTAACAGCCACCCTCGTTCGGTCATTCTGACCGAATCAGTCGACGTGGCGCGATGCGCCCGTCTTCGCTCACTTCACCGATACCGATGAAGCGACCATTGTGATCTTGTACCCGCACCATACCGAACTTCGGTGCATCCGGGGCACGTACCGGCTGGCCGTTTAGCCAGTAGAACGAGCTGTGCTCCGAGAACTGCAACAGGGGCCAATCCAGCAGGCCACTGTCCGATGGCATCAGGAAGCGATCGACCGCTTCGTTGCCGCCTTCGGCATGTACTGCTTCCAACTCTTCCAGGGTGACCGTCTGGGCCAGCGTGAAAGGCCCGGCCTGGGTACGTCGCAGTTCTGCAACGTAAGCGCCACAACCGAGTTGTTCACCAATATCCTCCACCAGGGTGCGGATATAGGTGCCTTTGCTGCAATCCACCGCAAGCCGCGCAGTATCACCTTCGAAGGCCAGCAATTCCAAGCGCGCAATAGTAACAGAACGCGGTTCGCGCTCCACTACTTCGCCTGCACGAGCCAGCTTGTACAGGGGTTGCCCGTCACGCTTGAGCGCCGAGTACATCGGTGGTATCTGACTGATTTGCCCACGAAATTTCGGCAGTGCAGCCTCGACATCGGTGCGACCAACGGTCACCGGACGCTCCTGCAAAACTTCGCCCTCGGCATCCGCCGTGGTCGTGGTTTTGCCCAGTTGCGCCAGGGTTTCATAAGCCTTGTCGGAATCGAGCAGGTATTGCGAGAACTTGGTGGCCTCACCGAAGCACAACGGCAGCACGCCGGTGGCCAGCGGATCAAGACTGCCGGTGTGCCCGGCCTTCTCGGCGTTGAGCAACCAGCGGACCTTCTGCAGGGCCGCATTGGAGGTGAACCCCAACGGCTTGTCGAGCAAGATGATGCCGCTGACGTTACGACGGATACGTTTGACCTGAGCCACCGATTACTCCTTGGTGTCTTCGGCGTCTGCCGCAACCGGATGCTGGTTGTCTTCAGCCACTGCGCGCTCGATCAAGGCCGACAGATGCGCGCCGCGCACGACGCTTTCGTCGTAGTGGAAGTGCAACTGTGGAACGCTGCGCAGCTTCATCTCGCGAGCCAATTGCATGCGCAGGAAGCCGGCGGCCGAGTTGAGCACCTTGATGCTTTGCGCGATGTCTTCGGCGCTGTCCTGTCCCATCACAGTGATGAAAATCTTGGCGTGACCAACGTCACGGCTGACTTCCACAGCGGTAATGGTGACCAGGCCGACACGCGGGTCTTTGACTTCACGACGGATCAGTTGTGCCAGCTCACGCTGCATTTGATCGCCGATACGTTGGGTACGGCTGTATTCTTTTGCCATGTCTTGTTACCTGTTACTGCCTCACGGTGAAACCCGTGGGGTCTGAAAGCGGCAAACGCCCGGCCTGACAAAAGCCAGACCGGGCGTTGCGTTTAGAGTCCTGACGCCGTGCCGCGCACTTGCATGCAGCGGCTCGCCGTGGCCCTTGAAGTGCGCGAGTTAGAGGCTGCGAGCAACCTGAACCTTCTCGAAGACTTCGATCTTGTCGCCGACTTTGACGTCGTTGTAGCTCTTCACGCCGATACCGCATTCCATGCCGGCACGTACTTCGGAAGCGTCATCCTTGAAGCGGCGCAGGGATTCCAACTCGCCTTCGAAGATAACGATGTCTTCACGCAGTACACGGATTGGACGGTTACGGTGAACAACACCTTCGATAACCATGCAACCAGCGATCGCGCCAAACTTCGGCGAACGGAACACGTCACGCACTTCGGCGATGCCCAGGATGTTCTCGCGAACGTCGCTGCCGAGCATACCGGTCAGGGCTTTCTTGACGTCTTCGATGATGTCGTAGATCACGTTGTAGTAACGCATATCCAGACCTTCCTGCTCGACGATCTTGCGAGCACCGGCATCGGCACGCACGTTGAAGCCAAACAGTACAGCGTTGGAGGCCAGTGCCAGGTTGGCGTCGGATTCGGTGATACCACCGACACCGCCACCGACCACACGCACTTGAACTTCGTCGTTACCCAGGCCATTCAAGGCACCGTTCAACGCTTCCAGCGAACCACGGACGTCGGATTTGAGGACGATGTTGAGCGTCTTCTTCTCTTCCTGACCCATGTTTTCGAAGATGTTTTCCAGCTTGCCGGCGTGAGCACGAGCCAGTTTGACTTCGCGGAACTTGCCTTGACGGAACAGAGCCACTTCACGGGCTTTCTTCTCGTCGGCAACCACGCTCATCTCGTCGCCAGCGTCCGGGGTACCGTCCAGGCCGAGGATCTCGACAGGGATGGCTGGACCGGCTTCCTTGATTGACTTGCCGTTCTCGTCGAGCATGGCGCGAACGCGGCCATAGTTCGAACCGACCAGTACCATGTCGCCTTGACGCAGGGTACCGTCTTGAACCAGAACGGTCGCAACCGGGCCACGGCCCTTGTCCAGACGCGATTCAACCACAACACCACGGCCAGGAGCCGAAGGCGTAGCCGTCAGTTCCAGAACTTCGGCTTGCAGTAGAACAGCTTCGAGCAGTTCGTCGACACCAGTACCCATCTTCGCCGAAACCGGTACGAATGGTGTGTCACCACCCCACTCCTCCGACGTCACGCCGTGAACCGACAGTTCGCTACGGATGCGATCGAGATCAGCGCCCGGCTTGTCGATTTTGTTCACCGCAACAACCAACGGAACGCCAGCAGCCTTAGCGTGCTGAACGGCTTCGATGGTCTGCGGCATCACGCCGTCGTCCGCTGCAACCACCAGGATCACAATGTCGGTCGCCTTGGCACCACGGGCACGCATGGCGGTAAACGCGGCGTGACCAGGGGTATCGAGGAACGTCACCATGCCACGGTCGGTTTCAACGTGGTATGCACCGATGTGCTGGGTAATGCCGCCGGCTTCGCCCGCTGCAACCTTGGCACGACGGATGTAGTCGAGCAGGGAAGTCTTACCGTGGTCAACGTGGCCCATTACGGTCACGACTGGCGCACGGGAAACAGCCTCGCCTTCAAACTTCAGGGACTCGGCCAGGGAATCTTCCAGGGCGGTGTCGCTGACCAGGGTCACTTTGTGGCCCAGCTCTTCAGCAACCAGTTGAGCAGTTTCCTGATCAAGTACCTGGTTGATAGTCGCTGGAGTACCCAGTTTGAACATGAACTTGATGATTTCAGCAGCCTTGACCGACATCTGCTGGGCCAGATCGCCCACAGTGATGGTCTCGCCGATCTTCACTTCGCGCACGACAGGGCCGGTTGGGCTCTGGAAACCGTGGGCGTTGCGCTTTTTCAGCTTGGCCTTGCCGCGACCACCACGACGGAAGCCATCGCTTTCTTCGTCGGTAGTACGTGGGGCTACGCGTGGAGCAGGCGCTTTTTCCTTGACCGAAGCACGATGCGGAGCGTTTTTGCGCTCGCCATCACCACTACCGCGACGATTGTTATCGTCGGCACGTGGCTTGTCCGGACGGCGCTGTTCGTCACGCTTGCGCGCATCGGCAGCCGGTGCGGCAGCTACAACCGGCGCGCTTTCACGCACAGGTTCGGCCACTGCAACAGGGGCGGCAGCAACAGGTTCGGCTGGAGCGGTCGGCGCAGCAGCAGGCTGGCGACGCGCTTCTTCGTCGGCGCGACGCTTGGCTTCTTCTTCAGCCTTCTGACGTGCAGCATTTTCTACTGCGCGACGTTCATCCAGTTCACGCTTGCGCTCGGCTTCGATTTCTTCCGGGCTGCGCTGTACGAAGACTTTCTTCTTGCGTACTTCAACGCTGATGCTTTTGCTGCCAGCAACACGCAGGGTGCTGGTGGTTTTACGCTGCAGCGTGATCTTGCGTGGTTCTTCCACTTTCGCCTTGTGGCTGCTTTTCAAGTGAGTCAGCAACGATTGCTTCTCACTGTCAGTCACATGTTCTTCGGCGGCGGTGTGCGGCAGACCTGCCTCACGCATCTGCTGCAACAGGCGCTCTACCGGTGTTTTGACCTCATCGGCCAGTTGTTTCACCGTGACTTGCGTCATGCACTTCTCTCCTCAGGCCGCGCCTAATTACTCGAACCAGTGGGCTCGGGCGGCCATGATCAACTTGCCGGCACGATCATCGTCAATGCCGTCGATGTCGAGCAGGTCGTCAATAGACTGCTCGGCCAGGTCTTCGCGGGTAATTACGCCGCGCACCGCCAGTTCCATCGCCAAATCCTTGTCCATACCCTCAAGCGAGAGCAGGTCTTCGGCCGGATGGGCGTCTGCCAGCTTTTCCTCAGTAGCGATGGCTTTGGTCAACAAACGATCCTTGGCACGAGCGCGAAGCTCGTTGACGGTGTCTTCGTCAAAGCCGTCGATGTTGAGCATTTCTTCCAACGGTACGTAGGCAATCTCTTCCAGGCTGGTGAAGCCTTCATCTACCAGCACCTGCGCCAGGTCTTCGTCGACTTCCAGCTCGTCGATGAAGTTGCGCAGGATGTCGCCGGTTTCTGCTTGCTGCTTAGCCTGGATGTCCGATTCGGTCATCACGTTCAGGGTCCAGCCAGTCAACTGGCTAGCCAGACGCACGTTCTGACCACCGCGACCAATGGCCTGAGCCAGATTGTCTGCGCCAACGGCGATGTCCATTGCATGGGCATCTTCGTCAACGATAATTGCCGCAACCTCAGCCGGGGACATGGCGTTGATTACGAACTGAGCCGGGTTGTCGTCCCACAGGACGATATCAACACGCTCACCACCCAACTCACCCGACACTGCCTGGACGCGCGAACCGCGCATACCGATGCAAGCGCCTTGCGGGTCGATGCGTTTGTCCTTGGAGCGAACGGCGATCTTGGCACGCGAACCCGGATCACGGGAGGCGGCCATTACTTCGATCAGGCCTTCAGCGATTTCCGGCACTTCGATGCGGAACAACTCGATCAGCATTTCCGGCGCGGTACGCGACAGGATCAGCTGCGGGCCGCGGTTCTCGGTGCGGATTTCCTTGAGCAGCGCACGCAGACGCACGCCAACCCGGAAGGTTTCGCGAGAAATGATGTCTTCACGAGCCAGCAACGCTTCGGCGTTGTTACCCAGGTCGACGATCACGTTGTCGCGGGTCACTTTTTTCACGGTGCCGGAGATGATTTCACCCAGGCGCTCGCGATAAGCGTCAACAACCTGAGCGCGCTCGGCTTCGCGAACTTTCTGCACGATGACTTGCTTGGCAGTCTGTGCAGCAATGCGGCCGAACTCGATCGATTCGATCTTCTCTTCTACGACGTCACCAACCTTGGCACCAGGATGCGTTTCAGCAACCTTGCTCGGCCAGGTTTCGATGGCCGGATCGTCCAGGTCTGCTTCTTCGACGACCGTCCAGCGACGGAAAGTCTCATAAGCACCGGTGTGGCGATTGATTTCCACACGCAGATCAACTTCGTCCTCGAAACGTTTTTTGGTAGCAGTGGCCAGAGCCAGCTCCAGCGCTTCAAAAATTACGTTTGCCGGTACGCCCTTTTCATTGGATACCGACTCAACAACCAGCAGTACTTCTTTGCTCATCGTACGCCTCGCCTTTCGCAAGCCATTGGATCCGCGGGATCCGCGTCTCAGTCAAAACTGGGAATAATGTTGGCCTTGTCGATCATATCGATCGGCAACAGGAACTCATGGTCTTCTACCTGCACCACGACATCCTGCTCTTCTACACCGCGCAGAAGGCCCTGAAAGTTGCGTCGACCTTCAAAAGGCGAGCGCAGCTTGATCTTCACTTGTTCACCGGCAAATTTTGCAAACTGCTCAATAGTGAACAGCGGGCGTTCCATGCCAGGCGAGGAAACTTCGAGGGTATATTCAACGGAGATTGGATCTTCAACATCCAGAACACCGCTGATCTGACGGCTGACAATGGCACAATCGTCCACCAGCACACCGCCCTCTTTATCGATATAAACGCGCAACATTGAGTGGCGACCTTGAGCCGAAAACTCAATACCCCAGCATTCATAGCCTAGGGCCACGACCACCGGGGCCAGCAAGGCCTGCAACTCTTCTAGCTTGCTCGACACCTGAACCCCCTCGTGCATGTATGTGCATGCTTTGCAAAATAAAAAAATGGGCGAAACGCCCATCCTTGAAACGCCGTCGAACAGCGGCGTTGAAAGTGTCCAGCTAACAAAAAGCCCCTGAAAAGGGGCTCCTTAAACTGGTTGCGGGGGCCGGATTTGAACCGACGACCTTCGGGTTATGAGCCCGACGAGCTACCAGACTGCTCCACCCCGCGACAAAGCTGGGGCGGAAGTATACGACCGATCCCTGACAGGGTCAATGTAACCTTCCACCTGCAAGAAAGCCCGCAACAGCGGGCTCTCCTGACTAATTGGTACCGAGAAGGGGACTCGAACCCCTACACCCTATGGGCACAACCACCTCAAGGTTGCGTGTCTACCAATTCCACCACCTCGGCAATACTACGTTTAAACCCTTCTTATTTCTGCTCTTGAGCTGGAGGCACGTCAGTCGCTGGAGAAGCCGACTTTTGCTCTTGAAGCACCGGAACATCATCAGAAGCCGGTTGTTGCTTTGGAACTTCCAAAACCGCTGGGTTTGGGAGACCTACTTGAGTCAGCTGGTGAGCTTTCTCTTTAGCAAAGTAACCTAACCCCAAGCTGGTTATGAAAAAACCTGCGGCGAGTATAGCAGTAAACTTACTAAGAAAGGTAGCAGAACCTTGGCTTCCGAAGACAGTATTTGAAGCACCTGCTCCGAAAGACGCACCAGCGTCCGCACCCTTACCCTGCTGCAGCAATACCAGAGCGACTACGCCCAATGCACCCAGCAGATGAAAAACGACTACGACTGTTTCCAGCATTTTTTCAGTTTCCCGCGGCGCGACAAATCGCACCGAACTCATCTGCATTCAGGGAAGCTCCACCAATGAGCCCCCCATCGATATCCGGCATGCCGAACAGTTCGACCGCATTGGCCGCCTTCACGCTGCCGCCGTATAGAAGCCGCGCGCCTTGCGCGACTTCAGAATTCTCTGCCGCCAACTGAGCGCGGATGGCTGCATGCACATCCTGCGCCTGTTGCGGCGAAGCAGTCAGCCCGGTGCCAATGGCCCAGACCGGCTCGTAAGCAATAACTGCATTTGCAAAGACGCCGACACCTAGCTCCTCGATGATGCTGCCCAGCTGACGCCCGACAACCTCAAGAGTTTTACCGGCTTCACGCTGCTCCAGGGTTTCCCCTATGCACAACACCGGAATCAAGCCACATGCCTGCGCCGCTGCGAACTTGCGAATCAGCACTGCGTCCTGCTCACCCATTATCTGGCGGCGCTCGGAGTGCCCGACAAGTACAAAGGAACAGCCTGCATCCACCAACTGACTCGGCGAAATCTCGCCGGTCAATGCGCCTTGCCCGGTTTCCACCGCAGAGTTCTGCGCGCCGACCGAAATCGACTTTCCTTCCAGGCTATCAATCACTTGATTGATATGCAGGCAAGGTGGGAATACCGCTACATCAACACCGCTCGGCAAGGCCAAATGACGAAGGCCGTTAATCAGCTCAGCGACGCTGGCGCGGGTACCGTGCATCTTCCAGTTACCAGCTACCATAGGGCGACGCATGCTGTACCTCGTCGGTCAAAGTGGGCGCAGATGTTACCCAACACAATCAAGGCTGGCAAGCCGAATTCAGGCAGAAACTTCAGTTACCAGTTTTGCCAACTCTTCGGCATAGCCGCGCACCAGTGTTTCGTCTTCACCTTCGACCATGACGCGCACCAATGGCTCGGTTCCGGACTTGCGCAACAGCACCCGTCCGCGACCCGCCATGGCCTTGGTCACGCGCTCGCTGGCCTCCTTGACCGACGGATGATCAAGAGGACTCGCACCACCGCCGAATCGCACATTGATCAGCACTTGCGGGCACTTGCGTAGCGCCTGACGCGCTTGCGCCAACCCTTCCGAGCGAGTCTTGAGCGCCATCAACACCTGCAGCGCAGCAATGATCGCATCACCGGTCGTGGTGTGATTGAAGCAAACGATATGCCCCGAATTTTCACCACCCACCAGCCAATTGCGCTCCAGCAGATCAGCAATGACATAACGGTCGCCAACATTGGCGCGCACAAATGGAATCGCCAGATCCGCCAGGGCCAACTCCAACCCCAGGTTGCTCATCAACGTACCGACCACGCCGCCCTTCAGCAGGTCACGCTCATGGAGGTCGCGGGCAATGATGAACAGCAGATCATCACCATCGACGATGGTACCCGTGTGATCGACCATCAGAACGCGATCGCCATCACCGTCGAACGCAATACCCAGATCGGCGTGCTCAGCCAGCACAGCAGCCTGTAACTGCCCCATGTGAGTCGAGCCGCAATTGTCGTTGATGTTCAATCCGTTGGGCTGCGCAGACAGGACGACAACTTCGGCGCCCAACTCACGAAACACACTAGGCGCTACCTTGTACGTCGCGCCATGAGCGCAGTCGATTACGATTTTCAGGCCGGAAAAGCTGGTGCCGGTCGGCACACTACTCTTACAGAATTCAATGTAACGACCCGAAGCATCGTTGATTCGCGAAACCTTACCGATCTTGCTCGACTCAACCACAGTCATCGGCGTATCGAGCAACTCTTCGATCATATGCTCGACTTCATCCGGTAGTTTGGTGCCTTTGCCGGAGAAAAATTTGATGCCGTTGTCGTCATGAGGATTGTGCGAAGCACTGATCACAATGCCAGCTTCGGCATGGAAGGTACGCGTCAGGTAGGCGATGGCCGGTGTCGGCATCGGGCCCAGGAGCATGACGTCAGCGCCTGCCGACGTCAGCCCGGCCTCAAGTGCCGATTCGAACATGTATCCGGAAATCCGAGTGTCTTTGCCTACCAAAACCTTGCAGGCGCCCATCTTTCGGAAGGCCATGCCAGCAGCCCAACCGAGCTTCAACATGAAGTCAGGAGTAATCGGATACTCACCGACACGACCACGAATGCCGTCGGTGCCAAAGTATTTTTTAGTCATAAGTGTGCTCCATCATTCTTATTCGGCTGATTCCACTGCGGCGATCATCCTCACCACGTCGACTGTTTCGGCGACATCATGGACGCGCAATATACGCGCTCTCTTGTGCGAAGCCAGCGCAGCGAGAGCGAGCCCGCCATACAAGCGCTCACCCACCGGGCGACTCAGTGCCTGACCTATCATGCTCTTGCGCGAAACACCAACCAGCAGGGGTCGCCCCAAGGCATGCAAGGCTTCCATATGCTTGAACAAGCTTAAATTGTGTTGCAGGGTTTTGGCGAAGCCAAAGCCCGGGTCAAGAATGATCCGCTCAGCCGCAATTCCAACCGCCGCACATTGAGCCATACGCTCAGCGAGAAACTCACCCACTTCTTTCGTTACGTCCTGGTAATGCGGATTGTCTTGCATGTCGCCCGGCTCGCCAAGCATGTGCATCAGACAGACCGGCAAACCGGTTGCCGCCGCCGCATCCAGTGCCCCTTCACGGCGCAGTGAACGCACGTCGTTGATCAACCCAGCACCCAGTCGTGCGGTTTCGCGCATGACGGATGGCGTGGAAGTATCCACCGAGATGATCACATCCAGCTCTCGGTGAATGCGTTCGACGATTGGTGCAACGCGCTCCAGCTCTTCCAGCGGCGAAACCGCCCTGGCACCCGGGCGCGTAGATTCACCACCCACATCGATCAGTGTCGCGCCCGCCGCCACCATGGCTTCGGCGTGACGCAAGGCCGCATCAAGCTGGCTGTATTGACCGCCATCGGAAAAAGAATCGGGAGTGACATTAAGAATGCCCATGACGTGCGTCTGGGCCAAATCAAGAACCCGGCTGCCGCAAGGCAACCGGGTTGAGGACTGAACAGAAGTCATTTCAAACCTTAAACGTCAGCAGCCGGGCCGCCGATAGGTGTTTGCGGACGCTCATCCTGCACTACCGGAGGTGTTCCGGAAGTGCCGGTGCCACCCGACCAGTCGCGAGGCTCGCGAGGTGGGCGTCCCGCCATGATGTCGTCGATTTGCTCGGCATCAATCGTTTCGTACTTCATCAAGGCATCAGCCATGGCGTCGAGCTTGTCGCGATTATCCGTGAGGATCTGCTTCGCCGTGCCGTAGCACTGATCAATGATACTGCGCACTTCGGAGTCGATCAGCTTGGCTGTTTCGCCGGAGAAGCTTGCACTCTGACCACCACCGCCACGACCGAGGAACACTTCACCTTCCTCTTCGGCATACATCAGCGGACCGAGTTTTTCCGACAAGCCCCACTTGGTCACCATGTTTCGCGCAATCTGGCTGGCACGCATGATGTCGTTGGAAGCACCTGTGGTAACGCCATCGAAGCCAAGGGTCATTTCTTCAGCGATACGACCGCCGTACAGCGAACAGATCTGACTGATCAATGCGCGCTTGGACAGGCTGTAGCGATCTTCTTCCGGCAGGAACATGGTCACACCCAGCGCACGACCGCGAGGGATAATCGAGACTTTGTACACCGGATCATGCTCAGGCACGACGCGGCCAACAATGGCATGGCCCGCTTCGTGATATGCAGTGTTCTGCTTTTCTTTTTCGGACATGACCATGGATTTGCGCTCGGCACCCATCATGATCTTGTCTTTTGCCAGTTCGAACTCTTTCATCTCGACGATGCGTTTGCCGGCACGGGCGGCGAACAACGACGCTTCGTTCACCAGGTTAGCCAGGTCAGCACCGGAGAAACCAGGGGTACCACGAGCAATCACGGCCGGAGCAACGTCGTCACCCATTGGCACTTTGCGCATGTGGACCTTGAGAATCTGCTCGCGACCACGGATATCCGGCAGACCAACCACAACCTGACGATCGAAACGACCCGGACGCAGCAGCGCAGGGTCCAGTACATCAGGACGGTTGGTTGCAGCAATCACGATGATGCCGTCATTCATTTCGAAGCCGTCCATCTCTACCAGCAACTGGTTGAGAGTCTGCTCGCGCTCGTCGTGACCACCGCCCATACCGGCACCGCGGTGGCGACCGACGGCGTCAATTTCATCGATAAAGATGATGCATGGAGCGTGTTTCTTGGCCTGTTCGAACATATCGCGAACACGGCTCGCACCGACGCCGACGAACATCTCGACGAAATCGGAACCGGAAATGGTGAAGAAAGGCACTTTGGCTTCGCCGGCAATTGCCTTGGCCAGCAAGGTTTTACCGGTACCCGGTGGCCCCACCATCAGCACGCCGCGCGGAATACGACCACCCAGGCGCTGGAACTTGCCCGGATCACGCAGGAACTCGACCAGCTCCCCGACTTCTTCCTTGGCTTCGTCGCAACCGGCAACGTCAGCCAGGGTGGTTTTCACCTGATCTTCAGACAGCAGGCGCGCCTTGCTCTTGCCGAAACTCATCGGCCCGCCCTTGCCTCCGGCGCCGCCCTGCATCTGCCGCATGAAGAACATGAACACGGCAATGATGACCAGAATCGGGAAGCTTGCGACCAGGAGTTGAGTCCAGATGCTTTGCTGCTCAGGCTGCTTGCCTTCGACCACGACGTGGTTATCCACCAGGTCGCCGATCAGGCCATTGTCCTGGATTGCCGGACGAATGGTCTTGAAGCTATCGCCATCGTTGCGCTTGCCGGTAATCACGTAGCCATCAACTGCCACGCGCTCGACCTTGCCATCCTTGACCTGCTGGATGAAGTCGGAATAGTTGAGGGTCTGCGGCTCGTTAGGGCTGGAGAAGTTGTTCATCACCGTCACCAGGACAGCCGCGATGATCAACCACAGGATCAGATTCTTTGCCATATCGTTCAATTAACTACCCTCTGAAGCAAGCTCCGCTAATGGCGCGCGCTTCGCATGATATTCACCGGCCTAACTTACTACATTACCTACAACTCTGGCAGGCGCCGTCTGTAACCCTTTGTGAAACACTTCCTACACAATATTCGCTATTTCTTACAGGGCGAAATACGAAAATCCTATCGCCCCGCAAGAAAACCGCATTTTATTCACTACGGCCGCGGTAACCCCAAGCCAGCATGTATTGCTCGCGAGAACTGCCACGGGAAGAGTCCGGCTTGATCATCTGGACCTTGTCGAATTTCTGACGAGCGTCCTTCACGTAAGCATCGAACCCTTCGCCCTGAAAAACCTTGATCACGAAATTACCACCCGGCTTGAGTATCCGAGCCGCCAGATCAAGCGCCAGCTCGCAAAGAAACATGGCTTTTGGCATGTCCACTTCAGGCGTACCACTCATATTGGGGGCCATATCGGAAATCACAAGGTCCACCTGCGAATTACCCACGGCCTCAAGGATCTGGGCGAGCACTTCGTCCCGGGTAAAGTCACCCTGGATGAAAGTCACGTCCGGAATGCTGTCCATTTCCAGGATGTCCGAGGCGATCAGACGACCCTGACCACCGATCAGCCGGCTGGTGACCTGCGACCAGCCACCAGGCGCCGCACCCAGGTCGACAACGCTCATACCAGGACGGATCAGCTTGTATTTCTCCTGGACCTCCAGAAGTTTGTAACTCGCACGCGAGCGGTAGCCATCCTTCTGCGCCTGCTTCACATAGGGATCGTTGACATGTCTTTTCAGCCAACCAAGGCTTGTCTTGGAACGCGCCATTGGGCACCTCGATGATAAGGGTCGTGATTAATTGGGCGGATCCACGAGCCCTCGGGTAAAATGGCCGCCATTTTACAGAATCCAGACGAAAGGGTCAGATTATGCCGCTCACTCAAGAGCAGAAGAAACAGTACAAATCCATCGGCCACCATCTGAAACCAGTTTTGATTGTGGCGGACAACGGTTTGACTGAAGGTGTGTTAGCCGAACTTGAACGCGCTTTGGCGGATCACGAGCTGATCAAAATCAAGCTCAACATCCTCGATCGCGAGTCGCGCCTGGCGTCCATTGCAGAACTGTGCAAGGTTGGCAAAGCGGACCTGGTTCAGGTCATCGGCAAGATGGCACTGATTTACCGCAAGAACTTCAGCGTCAACAAGCAGCTGTCGAACGTCCATCGTTTCAAGTGACGGCAAGGGTCAAGGGTGTGCTTCGCGCACCCTGCCACTCCATCCCGGCACTGGCTGCAACACCAGCACCAGCCCGGAAAAACCCAGAACCAGATAACTGAACACCTGCCAGCGCTCCGCATCCGGCCAGACGATACGCACGACGAAGTACATCACACACGCGTACAGCGCCATCAACAGCAACTGCCCGCGAATATCGCGCCATAGACTGGCAAGGCCCTCGGCCTGAACCAGCACCAAAGCCTGAAAAACCACACACGCTGCGGCGAATCCCACCATCAGCGCATTCAGCATGCCTGCAATTTCATCGATCAGCAGCGGCGCCAGGCCAATTCGCCCCAGCACCGGCAGCAAACCGATATGTAACAACCACAGGCCACCGACCCATAACATCTGAGTCAGTTGCCAAAGCATCGCGCCCGCACGAAGCGGGCGCCTGCTTTTAGATGTGACGAACTTCGACAATCTCGTACTCGATAACGCCACCAGGCGTTTTCACAGCAACCACATCACCCTCTTCCTTGGCAATCAAGGCGCGGGCAAGTGGCGAACCGACAGAGATCTTGCCGAGTTTAAAGTCAGCCTCGTCCTCACCCACGATGTGATAAGTGACGCGCTCATCAGTCTCGACGTTGGCGATTTCAACGGTCGTGCCGAAAATCACTTTACCGGTGTGAGGAATAGTCGTGACATCAATAACGACCTGATTCTGAATCCGGCCTTCGATGTCACGGATCCGCGCCTCGACCATGCCTTGCTGCTCACGAGCAGCGTGGTATTCGGCGTTTTCCTTCAAGTCACCCAACTCGCGGGCCGTACCGATATCCTGGCTGAGCTTCGGACGTACGACCTTGGTCAGGTGAGCGTGCTCCTCTTCCAGGGCTTTGGCGCCCTGGACGGTCATTGGGTATTTGATCATGCCTTCAATCCTGCGTGTAGATCCTGCAAGCGGCGCACGGTCTTCTCGGGACCGAACTTCAGTGCTTCGCAGATAGCTTCGCCAGCAGCAATGGTGGTGGTGCAGTAGATCTTGTGCTGCAAGGCGTTGCGACGAATGGAATAGGAGTCCGCGATCGACTGACGACCTTCGGTGGTGTTGATGATCAGAGTGACCTCGTCATTCTTGATCATGTCGACCACGTGTGGACGCCCCTCAGTCACTTTGTTCACGCGGCGCACTTTCAGGCCAGCCGCCTCAATCAGCTTGGCAGTACCGGCAGTGGCAACCACTTCGAAGCCCAAGTTGATCAGATCTCGGGCCACGCCTGCAACCAGCGGCTTGTCGTCATCGCGCACGCTGATGAACGCAGTACCGCCGGTCGGCAATACTTCGCTAGCGCCCATTTGTGCTTTGGCGAACGCTTCACCGAAGGTGTCGCCAACGCCCATCACTTCACCGGTCGACTTCATCTCTGGGCCGAGGATCGGGTCAACACCTGGGAATTTGGCGAATGGGAACACCGCCTCTTTCACGCTGTAGAAATTAGGAATGATTTCCTTGGTGAAACCGATTTCCTTCAGGGTTTTACCGGCCATGACGCGAGCTGCGATCATCGCCAGGGAAACACCGATGCACTTGGACACGAACGGCACGGTACGCGAAGCGCGCGGGTTGACTTCGATGACGTAGATGTCGTCGCCTTGCAGCGCCAACTGAACGTTCATCAGGCCGACCACGCCCAGCTCCAGGGCCATTTTCTTGACCTGTTCGCGCATCTCGTCCTGGATGTGCAATGGCAGCGAGTACGGTGGCAGCGAGCACGCGGAGTCACCGGAGTGAACGCCAGCCTGTTCAATGTGCTGCATGATCGCGCCGATCACTACATCAGTGCCATCGCAGACCGCATCCACGTCCATTTCGATGGCGCAGTTAAGGAAGTGGTCCAGCAGCACCGGGCTGTCGTTGGATACTTTTACCGCATCACGCAGGTAGCGCTTGAGTTCTTCTTCTTCGTAAACGATTTCCATCGCACGACCGCCCAGTACGTAGGACGGACGCACCACCAGCGGGTAACCGATCTTGGCGGCGGCACGAATCGCTTCGTCTTCGCTGCGCACGGTGGCGTTTGGCGGCTGACGCAGGTTCAGGCGCTGGACCATTTGCTGAAAACGCTCACGGTCTTCGGCACGGTCAATGGCGTCTGGGCTCGTACCGATGATCGGCACGCCAGCGGCTTCCAGTGCACGCGCAAGCTTCAGCGGGGTCTGGCCGCCGTACTGGACGATGACGCCTTTTGGCTTCTCGACGCGGACGATTTCCAGCACGTCTTCCAGGGTAACCGGTTCGAAATACAGGCGATCAGAAGTGTCGTAGTCAGTGGAAACGGTTTCCGGGTTGCAGTTGACCATGATGGTCTCGTACCCGTCTTCGCGCAGGGCCAGTGCCGCGTGTACGCAGCAGTAGTCGAACTCGATGCCCTGGCCGATACGGTTAGGACCGCCACCCAGGATCATGATCTTGTCGCGACCCGATGGCGCCGCCTCGCACTCCTCCTCGTACGTCGAGTACAAGTAAGCAGTATCCGTGGCGAACTCGGCAGCGCAGGTGTCGACGCGCTTGTAGACCGGGTAGATTTCCAGCTTGTGGCGGTGAGCGCGCAGGCTCTTTTCGGTCACACCCAGCAGCTTGGCCAGACGCTGATCGGAGAAGCCCTTGCGCTTGAGGCGGAACATCAGGTCTTTGTCGATAGCCGACAGACCCAAAGTCTTGACCTTCTCTTCTTCCTTGATCAGGTCTTCGATCTGCACCAGGAACCAAGGGTCGATCATGTTCATGCCGAAGATGTCTTCGACGGACAGGCCGGCGCGGAAGGCGTCCGCCACGTACCAGATACGCTCGGCACCCGGCACGGTCAGTTCGCGCTTGAGCACGCTCATGCTTTCCGGATTGCTGAGGTCGAGCTTCTCGTCCAGGCCGCAAACACCCACTTCCAGGCCACGCAGGGCTTTCTGCAGGGATTCCTGGAAAGTCCGGCCGATGGCCATGACTTCACCGACCGACTTCATCTGAGTGGTCAGGCGTGCGTCAGCTTTCGGGAATTTCTCGAAGGCGAAACGTGGAAGCTTGGTGACGACATAGTCGATCGACGGTTCGAAGGACGCCGGGGTTTTACCGCCAGTGATGTCGTTCGACAGTTCGTCGAGGGTGTAGCCAACGGCCAGCTTGGCCGCGACCTTGGCAATCGGGAAGCCAGTGGCCTTCGAAGCCAGTGCCGACGAACGCGATACACGCGGGTTCATCTCGATGACGACCATGCGACCCGTGTCCGGGCAAATGCCGAACTGGACGTTGGAACCGCCGGTTTCCACGCCGATCTCACGCAGTACCGCCAAGGAGGCGTTACGCATGATCTGGTATTCCTTGTCGGTCAGGGTCTGTGCTGGCGCCACGGTGATCGAGTCACCGGTGTGCACACCCATCGGGTCAAAGTTTTCGATGGAGCAGACGATGATGCAGTTGTCCTTCTTATCGCGGACAACCTCCATCTCGTACTCTTTCCAGCCGATCAGCGATTCGTCGATCAGCAGCTCTTTGGTCGGCGACAAGTCCAGACCACGAGCGCAGATTTCTTCGAACTCTTCACGGTTGTAAGCGATGCCGCCACCAGTGCCGCCCATGGTGAAGGACGGACGGATGATGCATGGGAAGCCGAGCTTCTCAAGGACCGCATTGGCCTCTTCCATGCTGTGGGCGATACCGGAACGCGGGCAGTCCAGGCCGATGGATTTCATGGCCTTGTCGAAGCGCGAACGGTCTTCAGCCTTGTCGATGGTGTCGGCGTTAGCGCCGATCATCTCTACGCCGAACTTCTCCAGAACGCCTTCGCGCTCCAGATCCAGTGCGCAGTTCAGAGCAGTCTGGCCGCCCATGGTCGGCAGCAGCGCGTCCGGACGCTCTTTCTCGATGATCTTGGCAACGGTCTGCCACTTGATCGGCTCGATGTATGTAGCGTCAGCCATGTCCGGGTCGGTCATGATGGTCGCTGGGTTGGAGTTCACCAGGATGACGCGGTAACCCTCCTCGCGCAGGGCTTTACAGGCCTGGGCGCCGGAGTAGTCGAATTCGCAGGCCTGGCCGATAACGATCGGGCCAGCGCCAAGAATCAGGATGCTTTTAATGTCTGTACGTTTTGGCATGGGTTTGTCACTCAAATCCGCAGGTCAGTCGGCAAGCCGTCTTGTTCAATCTCTGAAGACTTGAGGGGGCCGCCGTTGTCGGGACCACCCTCAAGCTTTGCAACATCAAGGCGAGCGATCAGCGTCGCTTGGCCATCTCGTTGATGAAGCGATCAAACAATGGCGCTACGTCGTTCGGGCCAGGGCTGGCTTCAGGGTGACCCTGGAAGCTGAAGGCGCTCTTGTCGGTACGCTCGATACCTTGCAAGGTGCCATCGAACAGCGATTTGTGGATCGCACGAACATTGGCTGGCAGCGTTGTTTCATCTACCGCGAAACCGTGGTTCTGGCTGGTGATCATCACAACGCCGGTGTCCAGATCCTGCACCGGGTGGTTGGCACCGTGGTGGCCGTGACCCATTTTCAGGGTCTTGGCGCCGGAGGCCAGGGCCAGCAGCTGGTGACCGAGGCAGATACCGAAGACCGGAATCTCGGTTTCCAGGACATCCTTGATCGCCTGGATCGCGTAGTCGCAAGGCTCCGGATCGCCAGGGCCGTTGGACAGGAACACGCCGTCCGGCTTCATCGCCAACACATCAGCAGCAGGCGTCTGGGCAGGCACCACGGTCACGCGGCAACCGCGCTCGACCAACATGCGCAGGATGTTCACTTTGACGCCGTAGTCGTAGGCAACCACGTGGTACGGCAGCTCGGACGCATCGATAGTCGCATGACTGTCGGTTTTCAGATCCCAGACTGTCGAACGCCATTCGTAGGTGTCTTTGGTGCTGACGACTTTCGCCAGGTCCATGCCTTTCAAACCAGGGAAACCCTGGGCGGCAGCGATGGCGGCTTCTTCGGAGATGTTGTCACCGGCCATGATGCAGCCGTTCTGCGCGCCTTTCTCACGCAGGATGCGCGTCAGGCGGCGAGTGTCGATACCGGCGATTGCCACAACGTTGTTGGCTTTCAGGTAGTCGGACAAAGACATCGTATTACGCCAGTTGCTCGCAACCAGTGGCAGGTCACGGATGACCAGGCCAGCGGACCATACGCGGTTCGACTCGGCGTCTTCCGGCGTGGTGCCAGTGTTGCCGATGTGCGGGTAAGTCAGGGTAACGATCTGTTGGGCGTAGGAAGGATCAGTAAGGATTTCCTGATAGCCGGTCATTGCGGTGTTGAACACCACCTCACCAACGGTTTGACCGTCGGCTCCAATGGCTTCGCCGCGAAAAATGCTGCCATCAGCAAGGGCGAGTATGGCTGGCTTAGTCAAGAAGACCTCCCGTAAATAAAGCCTGAAAGGGCGATCGCAGGCTGTAAAAAAGCGGAGTGACGTATGGACACGTCACCCCGCTTCTTCACTGAATTATTCTGCGCGCTTTTAGTGGACACACTAAAGCTGTAGCTTACAGAAAAAGGCATTTTTGGTCTACCGCCAATGAGCCCGAAAGGCCGGAGAATGCGACAGGTCGTCGCTTGGCGGAGCAAAATCGGGCTCAAACGGCATGTTTGAACCCGATTTCGGGCGCATCTTAACGCAGATCGAGCACGTCTTGCATGTCGTAGAGGCCGGGCTCACGACCATCCAGCCACAACGCGGCACGCACCGCACCCTTGGCGAATGTCATGCGACTCGATGCCTTGTGCGTGATTTCCAGACGCTCACCTTCACAGGCGAACAGCACCGTGTGATCACCCACCACATCACCACCGCGAACAGTGGCAAAGCCGATGGTTTCACGCTCACGCACACCGGTGTGACCTTCACGCCCGTAGACCGCGACCTTTTGCAGATCACGATCCAGCGCGCTGGCGATCACCTCACCCATGCGCAGGGCAGTACCAGAAGGCGCATCGATCTTGTGCCGATGGTGAGCCTCGATGATTTCGATATCCGCATCATCGCCCAACACTCGAGCTGCCATATCGAGCAATTTCAGCGACAGGTTCACACCCACGCTGAAGTTGGCAGCGAACACGATCGGAATGTCTTTGCCCGCCTCGGCCAGCAACTGCTTTTGCGCCGCATCCAGCCCTGTCGTGCCAATAACCATGGCCTTGCCCGCCTTGCGGCAGAACGCCAGGTTTTTCAACATGACTTCCGGCAAGGTGAAATCGATCAGTACATCGAACTCATCCGCCACCGCATCCAGATTTCCGGACAACGGCACGCCGATTCGCCCCAGCGAAGCCAATTCACCGGCATCCACACCAATCAGCGTGCTACCAGGGCGGACGATGGCTGCCGTCAAACCGGTGAGCGGCGCGCGCTGCTGCACCGCCTCGATCAAAATCTTACCCATGCGCCCGGCAGCGCCCATCACAGCTATACGTCGCATGACGACTCCTTACAGATCGCCGAAGAAGCGTTTCACGCCTTCGAACCAACCAGTGGTTTTCGGAGAATGGCTGTTGTCGTCCGCCAGCGAACTGCGGAACTCTTCAAGCATCTCACGCTGACGACGGCTCAGGTTGACCGGGGTTTCGACCGCCACACGGCACATCAAGTCACCTGCACCACCACCGCGCACCGGCGCAACACCCTTCCCGCGAACACGGAACTGCTTGCCCGTCTGGGTCCCTTCAGGGATTTTCAGTTTGACCCGACCATCAAGGGTCGGAATCTCCAGCTCGCCACCCAGCGCAGCATCGACAAAACTAATGGGCACTTCGCAGAACAGGTGCTTGCCATCACGCTGGAAGATCGAGTGCTCGCGCACATTGATCACCACGTACAGGTCGCCAGTCGGGCCACCCTGAGCGCCAGCCTCGCCTTCGCCGGACAGGCGAATTCGGTCGCCGGTATCGACACCGGCCGGCACTTTCACCGACAGGGTTTTGTATTCTTCGACACGACCTTCACCGTGGCAGGAATCGCACGGATCGGAAATGATCTTGCCCTGGCCATGGCAGCGTGGGCAGGTTTGCTGCACCGAGAAGAAGCCTTGCTGCATACGCACCTGACCGATACCGCCGCACGTCGGGCAAGTCACCGGAGAGGAGCCTTTCTTGGCACCAGAGCCATCGCACGGCTTGCAGTTGACCAGCGTCGGAACGCGGATATTCACGGTCGTGCCGCGCACCGCTTCTTCCAGATCCAACTCCAGGGTGTAGCGCAGGTCGCTGCCGCGCTGAGCGCCGCCACGGGAACCACCGCGACCGCCACCAAAGAAGTCACTGAAGACATCGCCAAAGATATCGGAGAAGTTCTGGCCGCCGAAACCGGCACCGCCGCCACCCATGCTCGGATCAACACCAGCATGGCCGTACTGGTCGTACGCTGCGCGCTTGCTGGAATCGGACAGCACTTCGTAGGCCTCGTTGGCCTCCTTGAACATATCTTCCGACGCTTTGTCATCGGGATTACGGTCCGGGTGATGCTTCATCGCCAGGCGACGGTAGGCCTTTTTCAGGTCCGCCTCGCTTGAGCCTCGCTCAACACCCAATACTTCGTAATAGTCACGCTTTGCCATAATTCTTTTGCACTCTTGAGGACGTTCGGCAAACCTCTCCTGAGCCTCGCCAAACTCGTTGAGCCCCAATACAGGCCCGGACCCAACTCACGTCAATTCAACGATCCTGGTCTTTGTTTCTATGTGGCACTTTCGGCTCGGAAAGCAGGAGCATTCCCGACCATGCCGGCAGCAGGCGAACGTTGTCGCATGCTGTAAAAATTCGCTTACTCCAGACACGCCAACGCGGGAGCAAGCTCCCGCGCGGCGACATCCTACCAGTCACCGCCTCAAGGCAGTCAACCGGCCGACCAACAACTTACTTGTGGTCTTTGACTTCTTCGAACTCAGCGTCGACGACGTCGTCAGCTTTTTCAGCCGATTCAGCGTGCGGTGCAGCGCCTTCAGCTGGTTGAGCCTGTTCGGCGTACATCTTCTGAGCCACTGGCGCGGAGACCTTGGACAACTCTTCAACCTTGGCTTCGATTGCAGCCTTGTCGTCGCCTTTGACAGCGGCTTCCAGGGCAACTACAGCAGCTTCGATTGCAGTCTTCTCTTCGGCGCTCACTTTATCGCCAGCATCAGCGACCATTTTGCGCGTCGAGTGAACCAGTGCATCACCCTGGTTACGGGCAGCAGCCAGCTCTTCGAACTTGCGATCTTCCTCAGCGTTAGCCTCGGCATCACGCACCATGCGCTCGATCTCTTCGTCGGACAGACCGGAGTTGGCCTTGATCACGATCGACTGAGTCTTGCCAGTGGCCTTGTCTTTGGCGCCTACGTGCAGAATGCCGTTGGCGTCGATGTCGAAGGTCACTTCGATTTGTGGCACGCCACGTGGTGCTGGTGGAATCTCGGCCAGGTCGAACTTGCCCAGGGACTTGTTCTGTGCGGCCTGCTTACGCTCACCTTGCAGCACGTGAATGGTCACGGCGCCCTGGTTGTCGTCGGCAGTCGAGAACACTTGCGATTTCTTGGTAGGAATCGTGGTGTTTTTCTCGATCAGCGCAGTCATCACGCCACCCATGGTTTCGATACCCAAGGTCAGCGGGCTGACGTCGAGCAGCAGAACGTCTTTCACGTCACCGGCCAGTACCGCGCCCTGGATTGCAGCGCCCATGGCAACTGCTTCGTCCGGGTTAACGTCTTTACGCGCTTCTTTACCGAAGAACTCGGTCACCAGCTTCTGAACCAGTGGCATACGGGTCTGACCGCCCACCAGGATCACGTCGTTGATGGCACCAACGTCGATACCAGAGTCTTTCAGAGCAATGCGGCAAGGTTCGATGGTGCGTTGAACCAGGTCTTCAACCAGCGCTTCCAGCTTGGCGCGCGAGATCTTCACGTTCAAGTGCTTAGGACCGGTGGCGTCTGCAGTGATGTACGGCAGGTTCACGTCGGTCGACTGAGCAGAAGACAGCTCGATCTTGGCTTTTTCGGCAGCTTCTTTCAGACGCTGCATCGCCAGCGGGTCACCTTTGAGGTTCATGCCGCTTTCTTTCTTGAATTCCTCGACGAGGTAGTCGATCAGACGAATGTCAAAGTCTTCACCACCGAGGAAGGTGTCACCGTTAGTGGCCAACACTTCGAACTGGTGCTCGCCATCGACTTCAGCGATTTCGATCACGGAAACGTCGAAAGTACCGCCACCCAAGTCGTAAACGATCACGGTGTGATCGCCCTTGGCCTTGTCCATACCGTAAGCCAGAGCAGCTGCGGTCGGTTCGTTGATGATACGTTTTACGTCCAGACCCGCGATGCGGCCGGCGTCTTTGGTCGCTTGACGCTGGCTATCGTTGAAGTAGGCCGGAACGGTGATCACCGCTTCAGTCACTGGCTCGCCGAGGTAGTCTTCGGCGGTCTTCTTCATTTTCTTCAGAATTTCAGCCGAGATTTGTGGCGGTGCCATTTTCTGGCCGTTCACTTCAACCCAAGCGTCGCCGTTGTCAGCCTTGGCGATCTTGTAAGGCACCATCTGAATGTCTTTCTGTACAACTTCTTCTTCGAAGCGACGACCGATCAAACGCTTCACCGCGTACAGGGTGTTGTGCGGATTGGTCACTGCCTGACGCTTGGCCGATTGGCCAACGAGGATTTCGCCATCGTTGGCGTAAGCGATGATCGACGGCGTGGTACGCGCGCCTTCGGCGTTTTCGATAACTTTGGCTACGCCGTTTTCAAGTACGGAGACGCAGGAGTTGGTAGTCCCCAGGTCGATACCGATAATTTTGCCCATGTTCACTCTCCCGAAACTTTGGATTTGGTTGCCGCAGCAGTGGTGGCTAACTGCGGTAGCACTTAAACGCTTGACTTCTAAATGGGGGCCTTACGGCTAATTTCAAGCCTGCTCATCAATAGAAGGCGAAACCGGCGCCGGTGCCTTGCTGACCACGACCATCGCCGGGCGCAGCAGGCGACCGTTGAGCTGGTAACCCTTCTGGAACACCTTGAGCACGCTGTTTGGCTCGAGGTCGGCGCTTTCCTGCATGGCCATTGCCTGATGAAGAACGGCATTGAACGGTTCGCCATGCGGATCGATCGCCTCCAGCTGATAACGCTTCAGGGTGTCCTGGAACATTTTCAGGGTCAGCTCGATGCCTTCGCGCATCGGGCGGATGCTTTCGTCATCCGGGTTGGACAACTCCAGGCCACGCTCCAGGCTGTCGATGATCGGCAGCAAGTCACTGGCAAATTTTTCCAGCGCGAATTTGTGAGCCTTTTCTACATCCTGCTCGGCGCGACGGCGGACGTTCTGCAGATCGGCGGCCACACGCAAAGCCTGATCCTGCGCACCTGCCAGTTGCTCTTCGAGCACTTGTACACGAGCCGCCAAGTCATCACCCGAAGTCTGGGAAGCCTGATCGGCGTCTAGATTTTGCGTATCCACTGTCTGTTCGTCAGCCATAGAATTCTCCTTTCAATATCGTCCGCGAGCTCAACTCGCGCTTCTGCCCAGCTATATGGGGCCGCAAAATTCAGCTTCAAGGGGTTTAATGAGATTAACCCTACAAAAAACGCTGCATTGTCATTCCCCACTGCACTAACGATTTCGTCGGATCAAGCAAATCGAGCTAACGAGGGGCATTGTCAGCCAGAAACAAAACACTGTATAAATAACCAGACCTAATGCCTGGGAGCGGCCTTTATGCTGGTGCACCTGTCCGTACATAACTACGCCATCGTTGAACATCTCGATCTCGAACTCGATCGCGGGATGAGCGTGATCACAGGGGAAACCGGCGCCGGCAAGTCGATCATGCTCGACGCCCTCGGCCTGACCCTGGGCGATCGCGCCGACAGCGGCGTCGTCCGTCCCGGCGCAGACAAGGCCGACATCCTCGCCACCTTCGATCTGGTCGACATCCCTGAAGCCCGTACCTGGCTGGCCGAGCGCGATCTGGAAAACGATGGCCCGTGCATCCTGCGTCGCGTAATCACCGCCGAAGGGCGCTCACGCGGCTACATCAACGGCACGCCCTGCCCACTCGGCGACCTCAAGGCGCTGGGCGAACTACTGATCGACATCCACAGCCAACACGAACATCAATCCCTGCTCAAGACCGACACCCACCGCCGCCTGCTTGATGAGTACGCCGGCGCGACGGACCTTGCCCGCCAGGTGCAACTGGCTGCCCAGCGCTGGCGCCAGACCCGCCAGGAACTGGAGCGCCTCTCCAACTCCGGCGACGAGCAGCGTGCTCGCCATCAACTGCTCAGCTATCAACTCGAAGAACTGGAAAATCTGGGTCTTGGCGACAACGAACTCGAGCAGTTGGAACAGGAACACAAAAACCTGACCAACGCTGAAACCTTGCTGGGCATCTGCCGGCAAGTCGTCGAGCAATGCAGTGAAAGTGACTCCGGCAATGTGCTGAACGCGCTGACCGCCAGCCTCAACCGGCTGTCGAGCGTGAACAACTCAATCGGCGCACTCGGAGAAGCCAGCAGCCTGTTGACCAGCGCGCAAATCCAGGTCGAAGAGGCCGTTGGCGAACTGAATCGCTTTCTCGACAACTTCGACGCGGACCCGTCGCGCCTTCAATATCTGGAGGAGCGCCTGGATTCGATCTACACCCTGGCGCGCAAACACCGTATCCAGCCAACCGAAGTCGCCGAGATGCAGCAGAAGCTCCTCGATGAAATTGAAACCCTGAATGCCAATGACGAGTCCATTGAACGACTGAGCGACGAATTGTCGTCTTACGCTCGTCACTATCAGGAAAAGGCTCGGGAACTGAGCGATCTGCGCCATCAAGCCTCAAGTAGCCTGGCTTGCGCGGTAGAACAGGAAATCCAGCGCCTGGGCATGCCCGGCGGCCGCTTCACCATTGAGCTACGCCCTAACAGTGGTGACGAACTGCTGCCTAACGGACTCGAACAGGTCGAACTGCTGGTCAGTGCCAACCCGGGCCAACCTTTAAAAGCCTTGGCGAAAGTGGCATCGGGCGGTGAACTATCACGGATCAGCCTGGCCATCCAGGTCATCACCGCACAAACCTCCCGCGTACCAACGCTGGTGTTCGACGAAGTAGACGTAGGCATCGGCGGCCCGACAGCCGAAATCGTTGGTCAGTTGCTACGTCGATTGGGTGAGCGCGGGCAGGTTCTGACCGTCACGCACTTGCCACAAGTGGCGGCACAAGGTCATCAACACCTGTTTGTGCACAAAGTACGTGGCGAAGATGCCACCCGCACGGCCGTTTCCAAGCTGAGTAAGAACGATCGTGTCGAAGAAGTGGCGCGGATGCTGGGCGGCATTGACCTCACCAAAGAATCCTTAGCTCACGCCAGGAAAATGGTGGTTACTGCGAAAGTTTAAGGCCCACAGAAAGCACGAAGGCGACCCTAAGGTCGCCTTCGTTCGTTTCGCGAACATTGAGTTCGCGCGACATGCTTACTTTTTCTTGCGTACGTACAACACAAGATTGTGATCAACCATCTCGAAACCATACTTATCGACGATGGCTTTCTGCAGGCGCTCGATTTCTTCGTCGAAGAATTCGATCACTTCGCTGGTTTCGACATTGACCATATGGTCGTGATGCTTGCCGTCGTCCAGTTCAAAGACCGCGTGGCCTCCGTCGAAGTTGTGCCGCACCACAAGGCCAGCTGCCTCGAACTGAGTCAGTACACGGTAAACCGTGGCCAGACCGACGTCCTCGCCAGCCTCCATCAGTGCCTTGTAGACATCTTCAGCACTCATGTGGCGCTGCTCGGCGGAATCGAGCATTTGCAGAATTTTGACCCGTGGCAGGGTCACTTTGAGGCCGGCTTTGCGTAGTTCGCTATTTTCAACCATGGTCAGCTTTCTCGCGATGCTGCTTCGCAGCTTCTCTTAATGCGGGTATGATCGGCGTTTACGTTGTCCCAGCCAAGATAGTGGAAGTCGCCCACCGATGCAAAACACCAAGCTCTTGCTAACCAGTTTCACCTTTGTGGGACTGCTCGCACTCGCCGGTTGTTCATTCCCCGGGGTTTACAAAATCGACATCCAGCAGGGCAATGTCGTCACGCAGGACATGATAGACCAGTTACGCCCGGGAATGACCCGTAAGCAAGTAAGGTTTATCATGGGCAACCCTCTGCTGACTGACACGTTCCATGCCGATCGCTGGGATTATCTGTACAGCCTGCAACCGGGTGGCGGTGAACGCCAACAAGAACGCATTAGCGTTATCTTCAACCCAAATGACCAGCTTGTCAGTCTTTCTGGTGATTTCATGCCGGGCGTGAGCCGCGACGAGGCCATCCTCGGCAAGGACACCGCCACGACAGTGACCGCACCTGCTGAAAACGCCGAGAAGCCGAAGCCAAAACCGGAAAAACCGGTGAAACCAGGTTCGTTGCTGGATCAGATTCAGAAGGACGTTGACGGCGTACAAACCGTTCCAGTCCCGACGCCACAACCTCTGGAAACTTCGCCGCAATAATTTGCGACGCAATAAAAAACCCGGCATGCCGGGTTTTTTATTGTCTGGCGTTTACCCAGCTTAAAGATTCCGTGCTTTGGCCTCGGCAGCCTTGGCCGCACGCAGCCGGCGAACCTCTTTCGGGTCGGCCAACAGCGGCCGGTAAATTTCGATGCGATCCCCTGACTGAACCGGTCGACTGTTGGAGTCGGTGATTACCTTTCCAAAAATCCCCACCGGGCATTCAGCCAAGTCCAGCTCCGGAAATTCACGACCTACAGCGGACTTCAACAATGCCGCCCGCACAGTTGTTCCAGCAGGCACCGTCACAGACAGAAGCATCTGACGATCAACCGCGGCATACACCACCTCGACCTTGATCAACGCCTCAGCCATACATTTGCTTCGCCCGTTGGCAGAACGCATCCACCAGCGTGTTGGCGGCCTGATTGAACAATGGCCCCAGAGTCGCGCGAATGATCGGCCCCGCGTAATCAAACGACAGGTCCAGACTGATCTTGCAGGCCTTCTCACCCAGAGGCTTGAACACCCAGACACCGTGCAGTTGAGTGAACGGCCCTTTTTCAAGGTTCATTTCAATCGACTGGCCGGATACCAGAGTATTACGCGTCACAAAATGCTGGCTCAGCCCACCCTTGGCCACGCCAACGCTCGCGCGCATATGCTCAGGAGAGCTTTCCAGGACCTCGGCCTCCGAGCACCACGGAAGGAATTCCGGATACCGCGCAACGTCGTTGACCAGGTCGTACAGCGCTTGCGCCGGATACGGCAGCAAGGCCGAACGTGAAATGTGTGTCGTCATGTCAGCGTCACTTCCACAGCTGGGCGGCAAACACTACGAGAATGCCGATGGGCGCCACATAGCGCATCAAAAACAAAGACAAGGCGAACAGCGCAGGACTACGGATCGACAATTCGTCGCGCACCGCTTCACGGCCCATCACCCAACCTGCAAACACCACGAAACACAACCCACCGAGTGGCAACATGATCCGCGAGGTGAAGAAATCGATCACTCCAAAGAAATCCAGACCGCCCGCAGCGCCCCATTGGTAGAGGTGAAACAGACCGCCTTCGTTCACGAAAAACTTCGCTTCCTTCCAGACATTGAAGGAAAACACTGTGCCCAGCCCGACAAACCAGCAGGTGAATGCCAGCCAGAATGTCACCCAGGCGCGGCTGACTTTCGTGCGCTCAACCAGGTATGCCACCATCGGTTCAAGCAGGGAGATTGCCGAGCTCCAGGCCGCAATTGCTACCAGCACAAAGAACACTACGCCCATCAACTGGCCGAAGGCTACGTTGCCAAAGGCAAATGGCAGACTGACAAACATCAGGCCCGGGCCTTCGCTCGGGTTCAGGCCCGCGGCGAACACAATCGGAAACAGTGCCAGGCCGGCCACCAGAGAAACGAAGGTATCTAGCAGTGCCACGCCGACGACAGTGCCTGAAATCGACGAGTTCTTCGGCATGTAGGCGCCGTAAATCATGATCGAACCGACGCCCACGCTCAGGGAAAAGAACGCATGCCCCATCGCTGGCAATAAACCGTCAAGGACCTTTTCCGGGTGGAAGTCGAACATGAAGTGCACGCCCTCCATGAAATGCCCGGTGGTCATGCTGTAGCCCAGCAATACAAGAATCATCACGAACAGCAACGGCATCATGATCCGCAGGCTACGCTCGAGCCCGGCAACCACGCCTTTGGCGATCACCAGGGCCGACAGCAGCATAAAAATCGTGTGCCAAAGTGTCAGGCGCCATGGGTCGGCAATCACATTGCCAAAGTACGCACCGACCTGAGCCGGCGTCACCCCCTGAAAATCGCCACGCCCCATGTCGATGATGTAATCCAGCGACCAGCCGCCGACCACACTATAGAAAGACAGGATCAGCAGCGCGGTGATCATTCCGGCGAACGCTCCCCAGGACCATTTGCCCGAGTGCCCAGCTTCCAGTGCCAACACCTTCAAGGCGTTGGCCGGACTCTGCCGGGCGCGCCGGCCAATCAGGGTTTCCGCCAACATGACCGGCACACCGATCAGCGCAATACAGGCCAGAAACATCAGCACAAAGGCGCCGCCACCGTAGACGCCTACCATGTACGGGAATTTCCAGATACTACCCAGGCCCACGGCCGAACCGGTCGCGGCGAGTATGAAGACCCAGCGGCTAGCCCAACTGCCGTGGACAGAAACCTTGTCTGTCGACATCGTTATTACGACCAAGCATTCAAAAAAGAGCGCGCATTGTCCGGGATTCAATCAACCTGCTCAAGCACGTAGCATCACCGTAGCCGACTCGCTTGCAAGTCCCTATAATGCCGCCCCTATGGCTAAACAGAAGAAACACCCTACAGGGACCATCGCGCAAAATAAAAAGGCGCGACACGATTACTTCATCGAACACAAGTTCGAGGCTGGTCTGGTCCTGGCCGGCTGGGAAGTAAAAAGTCTGCGGGCGAGCAAGCTGCAACTGGTAGACAGTTACGTGCTGCTCAAGGATGGCGAAGCCTGGCTGCTCGGCAGCCACATCACGCCCCTTATGACCGCCAGCACCCACGTCATTGCTGATCCGGTCCGCACCCGGAAATTGCTGCTCAACCGCCGCGAGCTCGAAAAACTGGCCGCCGCCGTGCAGCAAAAAGGTTATGCGTGCGTGTGCCTGTCCTGGTACTGGAGCAAGCACATGGTCAAGTGCGAGATCGCTCTGGGCAAGGGCAAGAAGGAATACGACAAGCGTGATACCGAGCGCGAGCGCGATGCCGGCCGTGAATTGCAGCGTGCGGTGCGGAACAAGGGCAAGGAAGATTAATCTTCCGGCCTGAGTTTTAAGGCACTAGCGAAAAGATCGCAGCCTGCGGCAGCTCTACTTTGGAATGCATTCCATGTAGGAACTGCCGCAGGCTGCGATCTTTTGCTTTAAAAAATCACATCCCCTTGCGCCGCTCCGCCCGAGCCATGCGCTGCACTTCCTGGCGCACTTCTTCCAGCACTTCCTGCACATACAAAATGTGTCTACTGGAGACTTCCCGCGCCTGGTCCGCCCGACCTTCGATGATCGCCTGGTACAACTCCCGATGCTGCGTGATCAGCATGTCGCGGGTTTCGGTGCGTTGTTTGTACATGCCGCCAATATTGGTCACCACGTTGCGTTTGAGCAGGTCGAACAACCCACGAATGGTGTGCAGCAACACCGCGTTGTGGCTCGCCTCGGCGATCGCCAGATGAAATTTCGCATCCGCCGCGCCCTCCTCCACACGGCTCACTTCGTCGTGCCGCGAATAACAGTCCTGCAACTCATTGAACGCAGCGGTCAGGCGGTCGCGGTCAACATCCGTGGCACGTAACGCAGCGTAATAGGCACAAGACGCTTCCAGCGTATGGCGAAACTCCAATAGATCGCGTTGCGCCTCGGGATTGCTTTCCAACAGATGCAGCAACGGATCGCTGAAGGTTGTGCCCAAGGATTCCACGACATAATTGCCGCCGCCCTGACGACTGACCAGCAAGCCCTTGGCGGCCAGCTTCTGAATGGCCTCGCGCAGTGACGGGCGTGACACGCCGAACTGTTCGGCCAGCGCGCGCTCGGCCGGCAAACGCTCACCCGCCTTCAGCGTGCCTTCGAGGATCATCCCCTCCAGCTGCTCGACAATATCGTCAGACAAACGGCGCTGCCGAATCTGATCAAACCCCATAACTCGATTTCTCCAAGGCCCGACGATTCGCCGGGGCTCCATTCTGGCCTATTGGTGCCGCGGCGGCACCTGCCAGGCAGCAATAGCGCGAGCGGATCAGATGAGCTGATGGCTCACGCATTCGACAAAAGTTTTAGCGCGGCAAATTGACACACCGCCTACAAGGCTTTTACCCTAGCCAACAGCGATTGTAAATTGGTATTACCAATTATCCAAGCACGCTGATCAGTGCCTGACCAACAACAATTAGGGGCCACCCCATATGCAAACCTGGCAACAGCTCTACAGCCCGCTCGGCAGCCTCGGCTTGTCCGCCCTCGCGGCCGTTATTCCGATCGTATTTTTTTTCCTGGCCTTGGCCGTGTTCCGCCTCAAAGGACACGTCGCTGGCAGTATCACGCTGGCCTTGTCGATTCTGGTGGCGATCTTTGCTTTCCAGATGCCGGTCGACATGGCGTTCGCCGCCGCCGGGTATGGCTTCGCCTACGGCCTGTGGCCGATTGCCTGGATCATCGTCGCGGCCGTATTCCTCTACAAACTGACGGTCAAGAGCGGCCAGTTCGAAGTCATCCGCAGTTCAGTTCTGTCGATCACCGACGACCAGCGCCTGCAAGTTCTGTTGATTGGCTTTTGCTTCGGTGCCTTCCTGGAAGGTGCCGCCGGTTTCGGTGCACCGGTGGCGATTACCGCCGCGCTGTTGGTCGGCCTGGGCTTCAACCCGCTGTACGCCGCAGGCTTGTGCCTGATTGCGAACACCGCTCCGGTTGCGTTCGGCGCACTGGGCATTCCGATCATCGTTGCCGGGCAAGTGACCGGTATTGACGCATTCAAAATCGGCGCCATGGCCGGCCGTCAACTGCCATTGCTGTCGCTGTTCGTGCCGTTCTGGCTGGTGTTCATGATGGACGGCCTGCGCGGCGTGCGGGAAACCTGGCCGGCAGCACTGGTGGCCGGGTTGAGCTTTGCGGTGACCCAATATTTCACCTCGAACTTCATCGGCCCGGAACTGCCGGACATCACTTCGGCGCTGGTTTCGCTGGTTTCCCTGACGCTGTTCCTGAAAGTCTGGCAGCCGAAGCGCGCCGCAGGCCAACACATTGCTGGTGCCGTCTCGGCGTCCGTAGTGACCGCCAGCGTCGGCGGCTTCGGCCAGAAACGCGCCACCGTGGCTTCGCCTTATAGCCTGGGGGAAATATTCAAAGCCTGGTCGCCGTTCCTGATCCTCACCGTGCTGGTGACCATCTGGACCCTGAAACCGTTCAAGGCCATGTTCGCGGCTGGCGGTTCGATGTACAGCTGGGTGTTCAACTTCGCCATTCCGCATCTGGATCAGATGGTGATCAAGGTCGCACCCATCGTGGCCGCTCCGACCGCCATTCCGGCGGTATTCAAGCTTGACCCGATTTCTGCGACCGGCACGGCCATCTTCTTCTCGGCGTTGATCTCGATGCTGATCCTGAAGATCAACATCAAAACTGGTCTGACCACTTTTAAAGAGACCTTCTACGAACTGCGCTGGCCGATTTTGTCCATCGGCATGGTGTTGGCCTTCGCCTTCGTCACCAACTACTCGGGCATGTCTTCGACCATGGCCCTCGTTCTGGCGGCTACTGGCGCAGCCTTCCCATTCTTCTCGCCGTTCCTCGGTTGGCTGGGCGTGTTCCTGACCGGTTCCGATACGTCGTCGAACGCGCTGTTCAGTTCGCTACAGGCGACCACCGCACACCAGATCGGCGTCAACGACACCCTGTTGGTGGCGGCAAACACCAGCGGCGGCGTGACCGGCAAGATGATCTCGCCACAATCAATCGCCGTGGCCTGCGCCGCAACCGGTCTGGTGGGCAAAGAGTCGGACCTGTTCCGCTTCACGCTCAAACACAGCCTGTTCTTCGCCACGATCGTAGGCGTGATCACCTACGTTCAGGCTTATTGGCTCACCGGCATGCTGGTGCACTAAGCACTACAAGCAACATGGAAAAAACCGACGTCGGACCACGATTCTGGCGTCAGCTATTCACTACTCGGTCTGTAAGGCTGCTGAAAGAATCTATCTCTATATTCAGCAGCCTCAACGGACGGGTAACCGGCCGAGAGACACGCCTGATGAGCGAGCTTTTTTACAACGCAGTGCCGAATGCGACCCGTGTCGCCCCGCCACTGCCTGAGCCTCGGCAATACCCCAGTGAGAAACCGCAAAGGGTGTATCTGTTCGGGACCTGCGTGGTGGATTTGTTCTACCCGCAAGCCGGAATGGATGCGATCCACTTGCTGGAACGCGAAGGCATCCGGGTCGAGTACCCGCAAGGGCAAAGCTGCTGTGGACAACCGGCCTACACCTCGGGCTACACCGAGCAGGCAAGGACCGTGGCGCGCTCACAACTGGCGTTGTTCGCCGGTGATTATCCGGTGGTGGTACCGTCCGGCTCCTGCGCGGGCATGTTGCGCGAGCACTATGCCGACTTGTTCCAGGACGAGCCGGAAACATTGAAACAGGTCCTGGCATTGGCTGCCCGAACCTATGAACTCGCCGAGTTCCTGTTGTTTGTCTGCAAGGTGCAATTCAAGGACAGCGGCGAAGCGGTAAAAGTGGCGTTGCACACGTCATGTTCGGCACGCCGCGAGATGAACACCCATCTGCATGGCCGCGAGTTGTTGGCGCAGCTAAGCAATGTGGAGCGCGTCGAGCACAGTCACGAGAGCGAATGCTGTGGCTTCGGTGGGACTTTCAGCGTCCGTATGCCAGACATTTCCGGCGCGATGGTGGCTGACAAGACCCGCTCGTTGAAGGAATCCGGCGCACACAAGGTACTGAGTGCCGACTGCGGTTGCCTGATGAACATCAACGGCTCGCTGGAAAAGCAGAAGGAAGCGTTGCGCGGCCAACATCTGGCCAGTTTCCTTTGGCAGCGTACCGGGGGTGCCCGATGAGCGCCGCCGAACTGATTCCAGTGGTCGCCGTAGAAGAAGATTTCCGCACCCGCGCTCACGAGGCGCTGGGTGACGCGCAATTGCGAAACAACTTTCGCAAGGCGATGGATTCACTGATGACAAAACGGGCAACGTCCTTCAGCGATGCCCACGAGAGAGAACATCTGCGAGCGCTGGGCAATGCTGTCCGTGCCCGTGCGTTATCCAAGTTGCCCGACTTGCTTGAGCAACTTGAACAGAACCTGACCCGCAACGGTGTGACAGTGCACTGGGCGGAAACGGTGGACGAGGCCAACGGCATCGTCCTCTCGATCATCCGCGCTCACGAGGGGCGGCAAGTGATCAAGGGCAAATCGATGGTCAGCGAAGAGATGGAGATGAACCACTTCCTCGCTGATCGGGGCATTGAATGCCTGGAATCGGACATGGGCGAGTACATCGTTCAGCTCGATGACGAGAAGCCTTCACACATTATTATGCCGGCGATCCACAAGAATGCCGGTCAGGTCGCGTCCTTGTTCCACGACAAACTTGGCGTGGAATACACCAAGGACGTAGACCAACTTATTCAAATCGGTCGCAGGGTTCTGCGGCAGAAATTCTTTGAAGCGGACATCGGCGTTTCCGGTGTCAACTTCGCCGTGGCTGAAACCGGCACCCTGCTGCTGGTGGAAAACGAAGGCAACGGCCGCATGACCACCACGGTCCCGCCCGTGCACATCGCCGTCACCGGTATCGAAAAAGTCGTGGAAAATCTGCGCGATGTGGTCCCTTTGCTGTCACTGCTGACCCGCTCGGCACTCGGCATTCCGATCACCACTTACGTCAACATGATTTCCGGCCCGCGCAAGGAGCATGAACTCGACGGTCCGCAGGAAGTGCACCTGGTGCTGCTCGACAACGGTCGCAGCCAGGCCTTTGCCGACAGCGAATTGCGTCAGACCCTGAACTGCATCCGCTGCGGCGCCTGTATGAATCATTGCCCGGTTTACACTCGAATCGGCGGCCATGCCTACGGCGAGGTTTACCCTGGGCCTATCGGAAAAATCATCACCCCGCACATGGTCGGCCTGGCGAAAGTCCCGGACCACCCGAGCGCCTCTTCGTTGTGCGGAGCCTGCGGCGAAGTGTGCCCGGTGAAAATCCCGATCCCTGCTTTGCTGCGTCGTCTGCGGGAAGAGAACGTCAAAGCCCCGGACAGCCCGCATCAAGTGATGCGCGGCCAGGGCAGCAAGTACTCGCGTAAAGAACGGTTCATCTGGAACGCCTGGGCCAGACTCAACAGTTCGCCGACGCTGTATCGCCTGTTCGGTTTCTTCGCCACGCGCCTGCGCGCACTCACGCCCGGTAATGTCGGGCCGTGGACGCAAAATCACAGCGCACCGAAACCCGCCGCCCGCTCATTGCATGACATGGCCCGCGAGCATCTGGCCAAACAGGGAGATCGTTGATGAGCGCCAAGCAAAATATCCTCGCCAAACTGCGCAAAAGCCTGACAGGCACCACGCCAGTGGATGACAACTTTGACGTCGCGCTGGTGACAGAGCCCTACACCTACACGCCTGAGCAACGCATCCCGCAATTGCGCAAACTGATGGAAGCGGTGCACACGGAAATCCACCTGACGTCGGGTGACGATTGGCCGGCGTTGCTCGCTCGGTTGTTGCTGGATCGTCAGTTGCCAAGCCTGTTGATCGCACCGACAACACCTCACGGGCAACAACTTACTCAGCAGTGGGCGAACAATCCTGATCTGCCGGTACTCAAGTCCTACGACCGTCCCGTCGAAGAATGGAAAGCCGAGCTGTTTAACGACACACCGGCAAGCCTGACCGGAACACTCGGCGCCATTGCCGCCACGGGTAGTCTGATTCTGTGGCCCACGCGGGAAGAACCGCGCCTGATGAGCCTGGCGCCACCCGTGCATTTCGCCCTGCTCAAGGCCAGTGAAATTCGGGATAACTTCTATCAGGTGCAGCAGGAGTTCGAATGGGCCCAGGGCATGCCGACCAATGCGTTGCTGGTGTCCGGGCCGTCGAAGACCGCCGACATCGAGCAGGTCTTGGCGTACGGTGCCCACGGTCCTAAAGACCTGGTGGTGCTGATCCTGGAGGACCAATGACTTTACCGGCCGCTTTCCTGCGCGATGCGCAGCAACTGATTCCCCAAGAACGACGCTTCGACGACCCGTTATCGACGCTGGCCTTCGGTACTGACGCGAGTTTCTACCGGTTGATTCCGCAATTGGTAATCCGCGTCGAGTCCGAAGATGAAGTGGTGGCGCTGCTGAAACTGGCGCAGCGTGATCAAGTCCCGGTGACCTTCCGCGCTGCTGGCACCAGCCTCTCCGGCCAAGCCATCAGCGACTCGGTATTGATCGTGCTGGGGGATAACTGGAACGGTCGTGAGATCCGTGGCCAGGGCACCCAAATCCGCCTGCAACCGGGTGTAATCGGCGCTCAGGCCAATGCGTGGCTGGCGCCGTTCGGGCGTAAGATCGGTCCGGATCCGGCCTCGATCAATGCGTGCAAAATTGGCGGCATCGTCGCCAATAACGCCAGCGGTATGTGCTGCGGTACGGCACAAAATACCTATCACACACTGGCCGGGATTCGTCTGGTGCTGGCTGACGGCAGCCGTCTCGATACCGAGGATTCGGCCAGTGTCGCGGCGTTTCTGCAAAGCCATGCAACGCTGCTTGAGCGTCTGGCGACGCTGGGCCGCGAGACCCGGGCAAATTCCGAACTGGCTGCAAAGATTCGCCACAAATACCGTCTGAAAAATACCACCGGCCTGTCACTCAACGCCCTGGTGGATTTCGACGAGCCTGTGGATATCTTGAGCCACTTGCTGGTGGGCTCCGAAGGCACTCTCGGCTTTATCAGCGCGGTGACCTACGACACAGTGATCGACCACCCGAACAAGGCCTCAGCGCTCATCGTGTTCCCGGATGTGGAAACCTGCTGCAACGCAGTCACTGTGCTGAAAAGCCAACCGGTATCCGCCGTAGAACTGCTCGACCGTCGCAGCCTGCGCTCGGTGCAGAACAAACCCGGCATGCCGGGTTTCGTACAGCACCTGTCGAACAATGCCTGTGCTTTGCTCATCGAATCCCGCGCCGCGTCGTCCACATTGCTGCACGAACAACTGGCGCAAATCATGGCGTCGCTTGGCTCGTTCCCGGTGGAAAAACAGGTCGATTTCACCGAAGACCCGCTGGAAAACGCCCGTCTCTGGGCGATCCGCAAGGACACCTTCCCCGCCGTCGGTGCGGTGCGTAAAACCGGCACCACGGTAATCATCGAAGACGTGACCTTCCCGGTGGAACAACTGGCGATTGGCGTGAATCGCCTCATCGAATTGTTCGACAAACATCATTACGACGAAGCGATCCTTTTCGGACACGCTTTGGAAGGCAATCTGCACTTCGTCTTCACCCAAGGCTTCAACAACCCGGAAGAAGTCGCACGTTACCAGGCATTCATGGACGACGTGGCGCAACTGGTCGCGGTGGAATTTGGTGGTTCGCTGAAGGCCGAACATGGCACCGGGCGTAACATGGCACCGTTCGTTGAGCTGGAATGGGGAAGCGATGCTTACCAGTTGATGTGGCAGCTCAAACGCCTGCTCGATCCCAACGGCATTCTCAATCCGGACGTGGTGCTCAGCGAAGATCCGCAGATACACCTCAAGCATTTGAAACCCTTGCCCGCTGCCGACGAAATTGTGGATAAGTGCATCGAATGCGGCTTCTGCGAACCGGTGTGCCCGTCGAAAGGCCTGACCCTGAGCCCGCGCCAGCGCATCGTTGTCTGGCGTGACATTCAGGCGAAGAAACGCGCTGGAGTCGACACCCGTGAACTTGAAGCGGCCTATGAGTACCAGGGCATCGACACCTGTGCCGCCACCGGTCTTTGTGCACAACGATGCCCTGTAGGAATTAATACTGGCGAACTGGTGAAAAAGCTTCGCGGTCAGCACGCCACGCATACGAAAACCGCTAACTGGCTGGAAGGAAATTTCGCCACGGCACTGCAAGGTGCACGTTTCACCCTGCACGTGGCCAATGGTGCGCGGATATTGCTGGGTGCGCCGCGACTGGCGAAGTTGTCGGCGACATTGACGAGGCTGTCAAAAGGTCAGGTTCCGCAATGGACCAACGCCATGCCACAGCCGGAAAGAGCCATTCGTTTCAGTCCATCCGTTACGGACGAGCGCCCTCGGGTGGTGTACCTGGCAGCATGCGTATCCCGCGCCATGGGACCGGCAGCCGGTGACGAGGAACAAATGTCGTTGTATGACAAAACCCGCGGCCTGCTGGAAAAGGCCGGTTATCAGGTGGTGTTCCCGGACAACCTCGACAACCTCTGCTGCGGCCAGCCTTTTGCCTCCAAGGGATATGCCGAACAAGCCGAGCACAAACGCCAGGAACTGATCGGCGCTCTGCTTCACGCCAGCCGTGGCGGCCTCGATCCGATCTATTGCGACACCAGCCCCTGCACCTTGCGCCTGGCTCAGGACCTGGGCGATGTGCGTCTGGACCTGTACGACCCAGTGCGCTTCATCCGCACGCATCTGATGGATAGACTGGACTTCACGCCGCAGGATGCGCCGATCGCGGTGCATGTCACTTGCAGCACCCAGCACCTGGGGGAAAGCCAGGCCTTGATTGATCTCGCGCGCAAGTGCAGCAAAAACGTGGTCATCCCGGAAGGCATTCACTGCTGCGGCTTTGCCGGTGACAAGGGCTTCACGACTCCCGAACTCAATGCGCATTCGTTGCGCACCCTGAAAGATGCCGTGCAGCACTGCAGCGAAGGCATCTCCACCAGTCGTACCTGTGAAATAGGCCTGAGCCAGCATGGCGGGATCGACTATCACGGGTTGGTTTATCTGGTGGATCGCGTGACCCAGCCACGCTCGATCCAGGGGTAACCTTTGTAGGAGCGAGCTTGCTCGCGATGGATGTCAACGAAAACGCGTTTTCTCTGAATAAGCGCGTCGCCCTTGAGTTCTTCGCGAGCAAGCTCGCTCCTACAGATGGGGCCCTCGTTCCTTTGTATGACCGGCAGATGCGCAAAAAAGAGCCAATTTCCAACCTGCGGCTATAGTCATTTAGCCAGGCCCTGTGAAAGGGGCTTATAACCACCTCGGCCAGCGGCCCCCTCCTCGACCGGCAGCCCCGAGCCCTCATGCGCAAGGAGATACTCATGAAGAACTCTGCAATTGCTGGATTGTTCATCACCGCTGCACTGCTGGCCTCGCCTGTGTTTGCGGCGGATAAAGATCTTTGTACCGATAACCTTCAGACCATCAGCGACTTTGTGGACAGTGCGCCCTCTATCCCGGAAGGCTCCCTGGACAACGTCAAAGCCGCGATGGAAAAAGCCAAAGCAGCCCAGGCAGCCGGTAACGACAAGGATTGCGTCGAAATCTCAAGTAACATGATCCAAAAAATGCAGATTCGAAATCCTACCCGGAACTGATGCGAGACATGGCCAACCTTCGGGTTGGCCTTCCGGGTCGCATTGACGTAGACTACACAGGCTTGTTGCTCATCAGATTCACGAGCAATGAGTTCGGGGCCGTTTAGGATTCGACGCCGGTTGCGAAACTTTAGGTGCATGCCGAGTTGGTAACAGAACTCGTAAATCCACTGTTGCAACTTCTTATAGTTGCCAATGACGAAACCTACGGGGAATACGCTCTCGCTGCGTAAGCAGCCTTAGCCCTTCCCTCCTGGTACCTTCGGGTCCAGCAATCATCAGGGGATGTCTGTAAACCCAAAGTGATTGTCATATAGAACAGAATCGCCGTGCAGTACGTTGTGGACGAAGCGGCTAAAACTTACACAACTCGCCCAAAGCACCCTGCCCGTCGGGTCGCTGAGGGTTAACTTAATAGACACGGCTACGCATGTAGTACCGACAGCGGAGTACTGGCGGACGGGGGTTCAAATCCCCCCGGCTCCACCAATTCGTCTTCCCAGGAAGACTCGAAAAAGCCGTAAAGCCAAGAGAAATCGAAGCTTTACGGCTTTTTTGTTGCTTGTACGTTTACCGAATCCCGAATTAAACGGCCGGCTTACCCAATATGCCGGTGTAATGAGGCCGGTGCCTTGCTCAATCGCACCAGCATGTCGGGCAGTGTTGGCAGGTTGGTCGTGTCGGTGAGCGGTAGCACAAAATCATAGCGGGTCAGGAAGAAGTCCGGTACGTCACTGTCGAACACCACGACCACCCGTTTCAGAACTGCCCTCGGTTGCAATTGCGCCCACAAAAAAGGCACTGACGATTATCGCCAGTGCCTTTTTTGTGTCTACAAAGTGTTTCAGCGCGACAACATGAACGTGTCGTACTCAAGGTCTTCCAGCGCCGTGGACAACCGGTGCAGCCCTAACAACACACAGGCCAGCAACGACAGGGTAAAGCCGTAGCCGAAGAAACTCGGGCCCAGGTGCATGCTCAGCAGCGTCAGCCCGGCGTTCAGCACCGCGAACAGCACGCACAATTCCAGCACTACGGCGCGTTTATCGAGGTAGAAGAACACGTTTAGCAATGCCATGAACACCACCTGGATGCTCACGCCGATCAAGTCGATGTAGAACAACGGCAGGTAGTAACTGGAGATGCCCAACCAGTCCAGCAAACGCGGCGCGAACAGGAATAGCAGCACCACCGTCAGCCCCTGCACCTTGCAGATTTCCAGCAGGCCCTGACGAATCGACAAGGTCATTTCGGTTTTCAGCGAACCGATGTGCTGCAAGGTTTCACCTTCACGGATCGCCCGGAACAGGCGGTCGTACCACTCGGCGAAATCGGTTTCGATACGCACCAGGAACACGGCCATACCGGGAATGATCGCCAGGTACGCGAGGAAAATCGGCAAGTCATACAGGATCGATGCGCGCAGCGGACCGACGACGATATTCGACGTACCGGGGTTGAACCAGAACAGGAATTTGTCGATCCAGATACCGAAGTTATAGAAGAACCCGGTGGCCAGCAGACTGAGGAAAACCTGGCGGCGTTCGAGGAAGTCGAAGGCGATCAGCTTCTCGGCGCGGTACTCGCGCAGGATGTCGTAGAGAAACAGAAACAGCAGCGTGCTGTGCCCGAGCAGCAATGCCAGCAGCAAGCCCGGCATCTGCAGGAAGCTCAGCACGTAGGCGCTGGCGACCATCAGCGTGTAGCCCACCAGCATCACCAGCAAGATGCGGTTATAGGCCTTCATCCCCGAGAGGAAGATGATCACCAGCCACAAGTTGCACAGCACCACGAAGTTCGACAGCACTAGCAAACGGTAGAGCAGCGGCTGGTCGAACAGCACGCTCAGCACCACGATACCCAGCACACCGGCACCGATCGTCACCAGTAACAGCACGCCCAGCAGGTTCGGCAGAATCTGCTCGTACTTGTGTTCGAACAATCGGTCGGAAACGAATCGGGTGAAGAACAGTTGCAGGCCGCCCGTGAGAATCAGCGAGCTGGCCATCAGGTACGTCACCGTCACCAGGAACTGCCCGACCAGCACGTTCGGCAGCATCAGGCCCAGGCTGATGATCCCCACCAGCATCACGCTGATGATCGACAACACCCACGGCCCCGAGCTGATCAACCCGGCGTAAACATAGGCATGCAAGGTCGCCGTATAGGAATCACGCGACAGGATCTTGCGGAGTTCGAAGCCAATCCCGGCCATTTAAATGTTCTCCATGGCGGCTTGATACAGGTCGCGATAGCGCTGCAGCATCAAGGCTTCGGTGTAATAACGATTGACCCGCAACAAACCGCTGGCTTGAGCGGCTTCCCAGCGTTGCGGACTGCGTAGCAGTTCGAGGATCGCCACGCTGGTGGCTTGCGGATCGGCGATTGCCACCACCTTGCCGGCCAGGCCCAAGTCGCGGTCCTCGGCAGTGCCGCCTTCGATCAACTCACGGCAAGAACCCACGTCGCTGCTGACCACCGGCGTACCGGCGGCCCAGGCTTCGAGAATCACCAGCGGTTGCGCCTCGCTGATCGAGGTCAGCACCATCAGGCCCAGTTGCGGCAGGATTTCCTGGATGCGCTGGAAACCAAGGAAATGCACCTTGCCCTCCAACCCCAGACTGGCCATCAGGCTGCGGCATTCGCTGACGTACTCCGGGTCTTCTTCTTCCGGACCGACGATCCAGCCTTCGGCCTGGGGCATCGCGCTGATCACGCCGCGCATGGCCCGCAAAAAGGTTTTCACGTCCTTGATCGGCACCACGCGCCCGATCAAACCCACCACCGGCGCAATGCCTGGCGCGCGGGATTCGAGCGCTGCGGTCCATTGCGGCAAGTCGATACCGTTAGGGATGACCTGGGTGCGCACCGGGTCGGCACCGTCCTTGATTTGCCGCTGACGGTTGCCGTCATACAGCGAGATGATGCTGTCGGCGCTGTTGTAAGTCAGCTGGCCGATACGTTCGAAAAAGCGCACCCACAAGGTACGGATGTAACCCGAACCGGCGTCGAGGCTGCGGTTGAGCGCCTGGCCGGAACTCTCGGCGATCCAGCTGGCCTGGGCCAGGTCGATCTTGCGCTCCTTGGTGTAGATCCCGTGCTCGCTGAGCAAGTAAGTGCAGTTCCAGCGTTGCTTGAGGATGCAGCCCAACAGCCCGGCGTATCCCGTAGAAATCGAATGCAGCACCCGCGCCCGCGGCATCTTGCGTGACGACTCGGCGAGCATCAGCAACGGCGACTGCATCGAGCGCAGGGTCCAGAAATAGTTGACGAACGAAGGGTCGGCGCAATGCAGGCGATAGCCTTCGCTCAACGCCTCCCAACTGGCGCGGCTGCGCAGCACGTCGTCGAGGGTCAGCCGACCCTGGGCGATATTGTCGAGCAGGCTTTCGCCCAGTTCCGGCTCCGGCGGGTCCGGGTGATGCAGGAAGCGATACAAGTCCTGAAGCTGCTGCAAGTCGGCTTCCCCTGGCGTGCCGCGGGTGTCGGTCGGATGGGTCGCATCTTCAAGGAACACTTCTTCGATGTGCAGCACATTCGGCGGCACTTGATAGCGGCGCTCCGCGTACGCCGAGCGCTGCCCACCGATGAACATTACCGAAAACGTGACCTCTGGCAGGCCGAGGATCATCTGGTGAATCCAGCTCGACACACCACCGCGCACATAAGGCCAGGTGCCTTCGAGCAGCAGGCAGATATCGGCCATCGGCGCCTCTTCCTTGTGACTCATGTCCAGCTCCTCACCAGTTCAGCGAAGGGAGGTCGCTGACGGGTTTTCTCGGGAAGGCTCGCGAGCAATCCAGGGATTTCGTGATAGCGACCGGCCTCGAATGCCAGCTCGGCGTGGAACGGCAGAACCTGGGCTTCACCCATGCCGTTCTCCTGGGCCTGGGTCAGCAGCACTTCGGCTCGCTCGACATCACCGCGCTCCAGGGCAATACGCCCGGCCAGCAGGAACAACTCGCCGCCCTCGCCCGCTTCCAGACCTTGCTCGGCATGTTCGCTGGCCTGATTAAGCACGTGCTCAAGCACACTGCCTTGCGCCAAACCCAGATACGCCAGCTCCCAATACCAGCGCGCCAGCGTGCCATGCAACACGCCGGCGGCTTGGGCCGTGGCGCCGTTCAGTTGGCCGAGGGCGATCTGGATGCGCAGGTTGATATCGCTTTCCTGCTTGTCGAGCATCGAGTACGCCAGCAGTCGCACGTCATCGCTCGGGTCGCCCAGCGCCAGTTTGAGGATCGGCACCGCTTCCTTGCCCGGCATCCGTCGCGTGGCCAGCAAGGCGGCGAGGCGTTGATCCGGGTCAGGCGCATGACGCAGCACGTCCTGCAAACCACCATCGGCAAAAATCGGCTTGTGCAATTGCATCTGCGCCCGATACGGCAGGCTCGGAATGCCGACTGCTTGCCAGGCTTGTTTGTCCCGTTTGCGTGGCAGGTACAGTGCCGGGAAAATCGCCGCGACCACGCCCACGGTACCGAGCACCGGAACAAAGAACGCCATGCTGAAAATGAACAGCGGGCTCCACGGCAGCGGCGAGCGATAACGCGCCGGCAACAGCAGCCAGACGGCCGCGCACAACATAACGCTGGCCAGACCGTGACTGAGGGTGAACACCAGTAATTGGTGCGCCTCGGGCACGTCCACCCACAGGCTCGTCCAACTGCCCGCCTCTAACAACAAGGCTCCGCTAAACAGCCACTTGCTGATCATTCAGACCACACTCGTTGAACAGGAAATTACGCAGCCCGTTGTGTTCACCAGGCTCCAGGTTGAAAGGCATGACGCGCACGCCGAGGCTGTTCATGTCACTTTCAATGCCAAAGTGTTCGTGTATCAGCAGGTTGATACGCGCCAGATAACCTTCGGTGCCTTGCGGGCTGGTCAACGGCAACAGCACCAGCAGCAGCTGATGGTCGCGGTTGTTGCGTAGCGGCAAGTGCAAGTCGAGACCACGCTGACTGCGCTCCAGCAACCGCGTCAGTTCTTCGTTGGCGCGCGTCATTTCGAAGGCGAACAGGCCGGCCGACAATTTGTGCTGCTCGACGTCCACCAGCGATCGCTTGAGTTGCAAGGTGAAGTGCTGTGCATCGGCATCAGCCAGTTGCAGCACCTGCGCATCGCGCAGCAACAGGTCGGCGATATGCCCGGCCAGCAACGCCAACAGGCTCAGGGTGCGATCCTGGAAGGCGAAGAACGGCATCTGCCGCACGGCCAGCACCGCCAACAAACGGCCCTCGGCATCGATCAGCGGGATACAGGCCTGCAACGACGAGAATTGCGCCGAGTGCCCGGCATCGATCAGTTCCTGACGCACGCTTACCAGCTCGCCGCGCTCCAGGCACAGCTTGACCAGACCGTCTTCGGTGTCCAGGTCCCCCATGACGCCGATGGTCGCCAAGGGTTTGGGCAGGACGCGCTCTTCGCGGTCATCCACCCGATACAAACCGGCCACCCGCAGCGAACCGTATTGACCAAGCACCGCCGCAATAGGGTCGGCCAATGCGCCCAGCGCGTCGCCTTCGTCTGGCATGACCCGCAGTTTTTCACGCAAGCCCAGCAAGGAGCTGCGCAGGCTCTGATCGCTGCCCGCCACGCGCTGCTCCAGCAGGTCGTGAGAGACCCGCAGAATCTGATGCGCGCGGGTGAATTCATCGAGACGATACTGGCGGTAATCGTTGGCCATCTGCAGGCGTTCCAGGCGTCGTTCCCACAGATCGCGGACCTCGCCCACCAGCATTCCGCAGACCAGCACGCCGACAATCCATGACGGCTCAAGCTGCGCATAACCGGCATGGCCGCTATAGCGCAGGGCAAACGCCGCCATCACCAACAGTGCGGCGCTAAGCAGGCCACGAACAAAACCGTAACGCACACCCAACAGCAGCGGCGCCAGAATCGGCCAGGGGAACCCGCCGTGCATTTGCATCGGGTCTTCCGGGGTCAGCCACAGGCCGAGACCAATCGCCAGGCCGGTCACCAAAAACGTTTCCAGCCAAGACACCGGGCCGCTGGCGCGAGGCGCCAGGCTGTAATCCATGTGTGGAGAATTCATTGCGATCACTCGAACCGAAGGGCGCCAACAAGCGTATCGAGCACTTTTTGCGCAGTGCCCGCGAGGCTTTCACGGGACCAGCCCGCACGTGCGCCACTTTTGCTCCACAGCACCCGACCGCTGTCCGCGTCGAGCACGCGCAGGCTGATACCCACTGCTGGCTCGCCATCCAGGCCGTTCTTGTACTGCCACTCTTCGACGCTGCCGGCGACCACGTAATCGAGTTTCTGCTGGCGCGCCCATTCGAGGGCACCGGCCAGACGCTCGTTGTCGTCCATCAGTGCTTGTTCACCTTGGGTGCTGACCGGGTAAACCCGTGGCTGCAGGCCGTGACTGCTGAGCACGCTGAGCAGGATTTGCTCGCTGCGCTCACCGGCCTGCGGCGTCTGCGAATAGTTGACCATCGGCACGATGCCCCACTGCGCATTGCGCGGCAGGCTCGGGCTGGCTTCGTCAGTGAAGCTGGCGCAACCGGCGACAAACAGGACCGCCAGCGCCAGGCTCAGATTACGAATTGCTTGCATACGTTTTTCTCCCGTAGAAATTCCATGATCAGCGTCCGAAACGTACGCCGTAGCTCACACCCAGTGTTCCGCCCGACTTACCATCCCCGCCTTGTGGCGCGGATTGGTAGCCGAAGGTCAGGGCCAGTTCGTCATCACCCAGCACTTCAACGCCGATCCCGGTGTTGATGCCGTAGTTGAATGTTTGATCGGTCCATTGCCAACCCGCCGTCAGGTCCACCAGCCAGGTGTATTGCGGGCGAGTACGCACCAGCGCACCCGGCAAGCCACGGCGCCAGGAACTGCCGAAATACAGTTGCCCGTAGCGGCTTTGCAGCAGGTCGCTGGCGGTGACGGTATTTATGTCCAGCGGATTGATCGGGTCAGGCAAACCGGTCTCCGGATCAAAGGTTTGAACCGGCGCCGCCTGCTTGACCGGCCCGCCGAAGTTACTGGACAAGTAATCCAGATTTCGGTCCTTGACCTGGTTTTTCTGATAATCGACACCACTGCGCACGGTCCAGTTGGGGCCGGCGAATTCCAGGGTGTGGTTGAACTCCATTTTCAGCGCGTGACCATTGCCGAGGTCGTCGCCAGCACGGGTCGAAAACGATCTCTGGGCGACTTCCCAACTGAACTGATCGCGGGCACTCACGCTATGTCGGCCACCCAGCCATACGCTGTCCTGCTGACCGAAGGCGCGCATCAAGCCACTGTCTTCGTTCTTGCGATGCCAGCCGAGGCCGGTTTCCAGTTCATCACTGACGCCCAACTGCCAGGTCCGGGACAGGCCCAGGCCGTTACGATCGTCGTCGCTGCGCTGGCTGGTGTCGGCGAACAGCTTGTAGCTGCCGTTCTCCACCGCACGCTGCAGGGTCAGAGCCGCATTGCGCTCTTCGCCGATTCTCGATGACTCGATGTCATCGCCACTGTAATCGCCCTGCTCCAGTACAAGATCGGCGTACCACTGATTGCCGAGGTTGTGCGCAATCTCCAGGCGTGGTGCATTGAACTCGACCCCGCCGAAGTTCTGCTCATGCCAGGACAACTGCGCACCTTGCGGCGTGAGTTCGTGGATTTCCACCGCCTGGCGACGCAGTTGCTCACGCACCGCTTGCGGTTGATCATCACCGAGTGCCGACAGGCTGGTGTCGAGTGCTTCGTCGGTGCGCCCAAGACGACTGAGGGCCTGCGCGCGCTGCGCCGGATTCAGATCGCTGCTGGCCAAAAGCGTTTCGACCTGTGCCTTGTTACGGCTGCGCAGGGCCTGTTGAATCTGCTCGTAACGCTCGACCTTCAAGCCCTGACTGCGCGCCCAATCCAGCCATTGATCCTTTTGCGATTCCTGGTTGGTCGCATCGAGACGCGCCAGCAAACGTTCGAACCACAATTGCAGCATTGCCGGCGAGCCGTCCTGCCACTTCATCACTTGCTGTTGGGCTTTGCGCGGCGAGTAACTGCTGGCCATCAGGCGCAACCAGATGCCGTAGCGCTGCGACGATGGCTGAACGTTTTCACCTTCAGGACTGCGCAACAACTTCAGGCGCAGACGCTGGGCCGCATCCTGGTAACCGGCACTCTCCAGCGCATCGGCGTAGGCCGCTTGTACCAGCCAATCCTGAGAACTGCCCTTGAGGTACATCCGATACCAGGCCAGCGCTTCGCTGTCGCGACCGAGCATCTGGCTGGCACTGGCGAACGGCAACCACAGGATCCGGTCTTCGCGCGCCTGAGCCTTCCATTTCGTCAGCAACGGTTTGAGTTCCGCAGTGTTGCCTTGATCGACGTAGAGCCACATCAGACGCTCGCGGAACAAATTGTCCTCGGGGAACCGTTCCAGGCCTTCTTTGTAAAGGCGCTGAGCCTCGTCGGTCTGGCCTTTCTGCACCGCCAGCGCACCGCGAACCGCTAACACCTGGGCCTGCCCGAAGGCCGCCGGGTATTGTTCGGCGTCCTTGAGCAGCGACTCCACTTGCGGCCAGTCCTGCAATTCCTGGGCTTGCTGCAACGCTTCGACCAGCCGTTGCTGATCGTGGGTGCGCTGCCAGCTGCCCACCATCAACTGCAAGGAACGCTGCGGATTGCTGGTGCGATAAAGGGTGATCAACTGACTCTCGTCGCCGCTGTTGAGCGAGCCCTTGAGCGCCAGCATTTTTTCCAGCGACACTTGCAGTTCATCGTCGAGTTCCAGGTCCCACGCCAGTGCCGCACGGGAACGCCAGTAATTCGGATCGGTGATCGTGTGGTTATCGACTTGCAACACCTGCCATGCAGCCTTGTTGTCGAACAGTTTCAGGTCGGTGTCGACCCAATCGACGCGCTCCGTGGTGGTCAGCGCGAACCGCTTCGAATAGTCCGTGTACACCTTTGCCTTGGCCGCATATTGCCCGGTGTTTTCCAGGTTTTGCAGCAGGCGTGTCCAGGCCAGCCGATGCTGCGGGTACTTGCGCAAATAAGTGTGCAGCCAGGCTTCTGCCTGTTTCGGCGTGCCCCGCGATTCGTGGCCGTAAATCAGCGCATCGAGTTCGACATCGGTCAGCGCACGCTGATCCATGATCTCGGCGAGCAATGGAATTGACCGGTCAAAATCAAACTGCTGACTGGCCAGGCGCCAGGCGTGCTCACGGGTTTCTGCTGATTCGCGCAGCTTCAGCAGGCGAATCCAGTAACCCAGCGCAGTATCGGTTTCGCCACGCCATTCGCCCAACTGAGCCATTTGTTCCAGCAAGTGCAGGTCTTCGGGCTGTTCGAGCAGCAGTTGCTGACCGCTGTCCCAGGCACCCGGCAAATCGCCAAGGGCCAGGCGCATGCTGAAGTCTTTCTGCAGGATTTGCGGGTCGTCCGGCTGCAAGACACGCCACTGTTGCAGGAAGCGTTGCGCCAGATCGAAGCGCTTGCTTGCGATCGCCACGTCGACACCTTGCTGCACCCACGCCGTATCGGTTTGCGGATTGATCAGCCGGTCGATTTCATCGGCGAGCACTTGTACGGCCTGGTCGCCCTGCCCGGACGCCAACAGACTGTTGAATGCCAGTTGCGCGTACTCACGACGCTCGGCAGCTTGCTCACTGGCCTTTTTCAGCTCCAGATAAATCCCTGCGGCCCGGCCCGGTTGCTCTCCGGCCAGATACCACTGCGCGGCTGACTTGAGGGCATCGCTGCGCAATTGCGGATCACGCGCAGCGATTTCTTCATAGACGCTGGCGGCAAAGGCCGGCGCCTGCAAGTTCAACGCGAGTTTGGCCAGACTTTGCAATTGCGGCAGCGGCAACAGGCGGTGATCGAAGCTCTTCAGACGCTCCACCAACGCCTGCTGCGTGATCAGGTCGCTGCCCTTCGCCGCTTCCAGTGCATCGAGTTCCAGCCGGTAATACGCCTGCAACTCCTGGTTTGGTTTGGGCCAGTTTTCCAGATGCTGACGGGCCTTGGTGTAATCGCCGAGACGGATCAGCAGATCAATCAATTGCAGCCGCAGGTGATCGTCTTCCGGGTGAGCAGTGAGCAGCAGCTCGGCATAGTTGGCCGAGACCGCATCCGGCTCGCGACCATCGGGCTGGAACACTTCTTCGCGCTGGAAGGTCGCCCACAACAGGCCACCCACGGCAACCGCCACCACCGCCAATGCCCATGGGTTGAGCAGGCGGCTGCTTTTAGTGACCGAAGAATTAGTTGCAGAGGAGCTGACCATTACTCACCTGCTTCATTGGTAATTGAAAAGTCCACAGGCCGGCGGATGCCTTGCCTGCAAAACGCTGTCCATCCACTTCGACCCGGCAAGCGCTCGCGGAGCGCACCGAGAAGCTCAGGTCAATTTGACCGGCAAACGAAAAACTCACGCGTTGGTCATCCAGGTAACGCCAGTCCAGCAACGGCAAATTGGCCTCTTCAAGGGCGGGTCTTGAATCCCGGTCAGGGCGCAGCACCAGCAACGCATGGTCACTGCTCAAGTGCACGTAACGGCCCTGAGGCAAATCACGAACCCCGGCGATGCCTTGGGAACGCAGCAAGTCTGGCCAGCCCATTTGCGGATCAAGGCGCACGGTGCGCAACGCATCCATGCCACGAATCTGCCAGTCGCCGTCGGCGGTACGCGCCAGGCTGGCCTGATACAGACCGTGCAAACGATCGAGGTAGTCGCTCATCCACAGCGACATAGGCTGCTGCTCGCGCATGTAGCCGTAGATCTCGTTCATCGCCTTGATCGAAGCCTGCTTGGTGCTCGAATAGAAGTGGTAATAGAGGTGCAGGCCGCGCAGGCGTCGTGGGCTGTCGGTCAGTTCGAAGGTGTCGATCACGTCGCGAAAACCGTAGTACGGACCTTTCCAGAGGTTGGTATAGAGGTTCTCGTTGATGATCGGCGCGTAGTACTGCAAACCGCCTGCGGTAGGACGCAACAACGGGTTCAGGCCCGTCAGCGACGGATTGGCCTTGGTCAGCATGGTTTCGGCGCCGTTGACGTTTTTCAGACCCGCGTCATAGGCCAGTTTGATCGTGGCCGCCGACGGCAAGGCGTCGCCTGGCCAGAAGATCAGCTTCACCGGTTTTTCCGGGGTGGTCAGTTGCTGGTTGATGTAATCGCGCGAGCCAAAAATCTCACGGCGGAAATCCAGTTTGTCGTAATTCGGAATGGCCATTTTCAGGCCGTACTCCGCATTGAAACCCTCGCGTTTCTGCGCGACTTCCGGCTGCATGAAAAACGGATGGCTAAAGGTGTGCGTGGCGACTTCAACTTTAGGGTTGGCAAACAACTCGCGAGCGATGGGCTCCAGTTCTTTGGCCAGAAACGGAAACATCCCTCGCGGGGAAATCTCGCCTTCGACGATCGACACCGAAGTCAGGAACGGGTTGGGCCGGATGAAATCGTCGAGCACCTGCTTGCCCGCGTAAGGCGTGCCGCGCACTTCGGCGCGCGACGGGAAACCATCGCCGTCGATGTGCACCGTGGCGATGCGCCGACCGTTTTCGGTGGTGGTGTCCGGACGCGGCTGCACGGGCAGGCGCAGGCTGGCCTGGAGGAACGCGAACGGATCGAGAATCCAGCGGCTGCGCTCGTTGTTGGTTTCGAGGATATAAGGGGCAAGCGCCAGGCCACCCCAACTGGCCACCGCGACAGGGGCAAACGTTTGGCCCCCTTCGCCAGTTAACAGTAGCGCAGGTTTAGGACCGCCTGGCAGCACTGAAACAGCGGTCAGGTCACGGGATCGGGGCTGCACCGGTGCTTCGAACGCCCCGAGCAGCGCCTTGTCCTGATAAGTGATGGTCAATGCTTGCGTGGCCGGCGGCGCACCGCGACTCAGGCCCAGACGCTTGAGCAGCAACTTGTCTTCGACCGGCAGGCCGGCGAAAAACACCAGCGGCACCTGCTCGTCCAGACGCTTGCCAAGCCAGCGGTTAAACGCCGGGCTGTCCTGCGGCGGGCCACTGGTCATCCAGGTAATGATACCGGCGTACAAACCGCTGAAACGGTGGTCCGGCAACGACTCGTCAGCCGCCAGGTAGTCAACCCGATAGCCCAGGTATTCGAGCAGACCGCCGAGCAGCGTGTGCCCGGCGTTGCGGATGACGTCGCCTTCTCGCGGGTCGTAAACCAGCGCGATGCGACGTGGCTGGACTTCGATGCTGCTGATGCCCATCGAGTCCAGGTCGGGTGTACCAATGTAAGGAATGAAACCTTCTTCGCGCAGACGCTTGGCCAGCTTGCGCGCTTCGTCGCGACGCTCTGGCGGCAAATAGTCGATGGCCACCAGCGGGATGCCCTTGGCGCGTAGCGGTTGCAGCTGGGTTTCCAGCCACTGGCGATCCGCTTCGGGCACTGGGCGATAACGTTTGGCGGAAGCATCCCAGCCGGCGTGGATGGACTCGACGGCCACTGCGGCGGCGACACCATCGAGTTCTGCCAATACTTCAAAGCCACGATTGAAAAACAGCTTCAGGTTCGGCTGACGCTGATGCAGTTCACGCAGCAAACTGGCGAGGGCGTGGCGCTGTGCTTCCCGCGACGCTTCTGGCATCAGCTGGAAACTGTCGAGGGTGTCGAGGAACAACCCGGCATAACCTTCGGCTTGAAGTTCCTTGGCGCGATTGAACAAATGCTCACGCCAGGCCGGGGCGGTGAGGTCCATGACCTGACTGTCCCAGGCGCCGTTTCGCACCGGGCTGACCGCCTTACTCAAGCCGGCCTTGTCGATGGCCGCCTTGTTGCCGCTGAACTCACCTATCGACAAGTAAGCGAACGGCTGGCTGCCCAACTTGCGCAGGGTTTTGACGTCGCCCGCCGACACGTGCCCCGGCTCGACCACCGCCCAGTCGAACTGCGCCAGCTCGGAGATGGGCGGTTCGTCGGCGTACCAAAAGGTCACGCTGGAGGGTGGCGTCAATACAGCCGCCTGCACGGCAGGCCCGCTCACACACAGTGCCAGAGCGGCTAACAGTCGCTTGGCGACCGAGCGGACACGCGTCCTGCGAAAAACGATTTCCATAACTCACTCTTGAAATGACTGAACCCGTACCGCTTGAACGTCGGGCAGTAGAACTGACCGAGTCAAAGACTGCGGATGAGCTGCGCTAGACCCTTGCCGATAGACGTCGGTTCCGGGAGTTTGAAACGCTCGAGCAGGCGAGCATTGTTGGCGCGCGAATGGCGAATGTCGCCCTGACGAGGTGCCTGATGATTCACGATCAAGGGGTTACCGGTAGCCGTCCCCAATTCCGCGATCAAATCATTCAGGCTGGTGGAGCGGCTGAGGCCGATGTTCACCGCACCGGGTTTCGGCTCGTCAGCCTCTACGGCCTGGAGCAGAATGCTGACCAGGTCCTCGACATAGACGAAATCACGGGTCTGCTCACCGTCGCCGAAGATCGACACTGGCTGCTTGTTCATTGCCCGCTCGGTGAAAATGCTGATCACGCCGGAGTACGGCGAAGACGGGTCCTGGCGTGGGCCAAAGATGTTGAAGAACCTGAGGATCACCGGCTCCAGGCCATGTTCGCGGCGGTAGAAGTCCAGGTAGTACTCACTGGCCAGTTTGTCGCTGGCATACGGCGTGAGCGGCGACTTCGGAGTGTCTTCATCAATCGCCGAGCCTTCGCCATTGTTGCCATAAATGGCAGCGCTGGAGGCGAACACGACGCGCTTGACCCCGGCCTTCAACATGCTTTCACAGACGTTGAGCGTGCCGACGAAATTACTTTGATGGGTACTGACCGGATCATCCACCGACGCTTGCACCGAGGCCACCGCCGCCAGGTGCACGACCGCGTTGCAATCACGCATGGCCTGGGCCACGGCGGCGCTGTCGGCGACATCGCCGACGACCAGGTTCAGGTTGGCATTGTCCATTGGCAAGTTGCTGACCTTGCCGGTAGACAGGTTATCCAGCACGCGAACCTTATGTCCCTTGGCCAGCAATGCTTCCACGAGGTGCGACCCAATAAATCCAGCACCGCCAGTGACCAATACTCGCTCGACAAACATGAAATTTCTTCCTGAAGATTCAAGCGGATACTAGAGTTTGAAGTCCGCTAACGGTGTGGGCTCGCTCAATCATTTCGGGTGAGAAGCATGTAAAACCACCCGGTCACAAGCGACATTTTTATGGCGCTAGGCCATCAAAAGGCGGCAAATAATGGGAGATCAAACAGGCACTGTCAATAGCCCGTCTATTTTGCTTTCCAATAGCCAAACATTATGAAAACAAGTCATTTTTTTGACGACGTTTATCAGCTCCACTGGAGATGGAACCGTGCACCAAGCCCTCCTCATCATTGATGTCCAACCAAGCTTTTCCCCACCCCAATGGCTCATCGATGGAATCCAGGCGCTCATCGGCACGATGCCCAGCGTCGCCACGGTTGAACGCCACGACGAATCGAAAACGCCCTTCCAGAAACGACTCGGCTGGCATCCCGCCCCGAACGACGACAGCCTGATTCAGGCCGACCGGATATTCATCAAGTACGGCTACGCACCGACCGCCGAAACCATCGCGTATTTGAAGAGCCTGGAGGTCGATCGGGTTTTGGTGTGCGGTCTGCAAGCCGAAACCTGCTGCCTCGCGGCCGGGTTCGCGCTGTTTGATGCGGGGTTGCAGCCGACGTTGATCACGGACTTGACGGTGGGGTCGTCACTGGATCGGTCGGGTGGGTTGGGGGTCAGGCTTTGGCGTCACTTCACAGTCAACCGCCAAAACACGTAGGAACTGCATCCCGGCGGCCGTACTTCGCTTCTGTCAGAAGAAAAAGATGGACGACGTCAAACCGTCCAATTTTTCACATTCCAATTCGAGCTTTACCGTGCGGTGCTAGCCAAATCAGGGCGGCTTGTGTTGAGCATGGCCGGGTTGACCTTGCCCTGGATCGAGCAGTTCAACATGCCTTTGTTGGTCTTCGGCAGGTCACCAGGCGCCGGCTCGATCAGGAATACCCGTTCCGCAGTATCAATCACCAGTTTGCCGGAGTTGTCTGCCGCGTTCTCCAGCTGCCAGGCCGATTTGGAATGCGACCAGATTTCCGCGTGCGCATAGGTGTCACCAGCGGCTTCCATTGTCGGACCATTAACTTTTGCCAACTGCGCACGAAGCTCCGCTGGCGTCTGCTCGGCGTAGAAACCCCAATTGATAATGCGGGTGCCCATCAGGTCGATGTCTTCGGCAAAAAAACCGGTCAGGGTCATGCCGTCTACCACAACGGGTTTGGCAAACATCCAGCGCTGGCCCATATCGTTTTTAGTGCCGCCTGACAGTTTGATCTGGCCGTTTTCGATATTGCTCGGCACCAGGTCCTTGAACAGCGGTGACTGGATAATCGCCAAAGAGTTTTCATCGCACGCAGCGTAAGCCGGTAATGTGTACGCGGCCGCAGAGGCACTGAACGATGCGACAAGTGCGGTAAATGGAATCAACAGAGAGGACAGTTTCATGGCGAGGCTCGAAGGTATGAACGGATAAAAGGTTGAAAGAACACGTTCGAGGATGTCGCTCACGAAGCATGAGTCGTCCTTGAACTCTTGAATGCATTTTCAGGCAGGAATGATATCACGACGATATCACCCCTGTTATTCAACCTCTTCCCACACTCAATTGGCATTCATCCCACACCACCCGCTGATGACCACGCATGAACACGATTTACTGCCGCCTTCGTCGGCACCGTGATCTGCGCAAAATCATTTGCCCATACGCCCTCGGACTCCCTTCACCCCAATCCCCGCCAAAATCCCCATCACTATCGCCGCCAATGGCACTGCTCCCACCCACGTCATCGTTGGAAACACCAACAAGATTTGTGAGTCATTCCCTCCCAGCATCATCGACGCGCCAATCCCCATCAGCACCCCGGCCAACAAATGCCGGCCCGCAATCGCCCATACGAAACGCTGAAACCTGAAGGTCTGGCGATGCAGCGTGTAGCTGAGCATCCCAACCAGCAGCATGACGAACACGGCCACGCGCTGGCGGGTCAGCGGACTGTCGCCCGAAGCCCAGAACAGCTGTGAGAGGTGGTAAAAAAACACGCTGGGGGTCCATTGCGGCTCGAAGGTGTAGAGCGCGCTGGTCAGCGCCCCCAGAAGCATGCTGGAGAGCACCAGATGTTTTTCCCCGTGAACCCGGATCAAAAACAGCAATGCCAGCACCACGATACCGAGGGTCAGCCAGTACTGGCGGCTGGAAATCGTCGGCATTTGCAGGGTTTTGTGTTCCGGCATCATGTCCAGGTGATACCAGAGCACGATCCCCAGTACCCAGCCGATAACCGTGAATGCCTTGTTGAAATTGCCACTGGCCAGTTTGGTGAGGGTGCCGACGCTGCAACCGTCATTGAGGACAGAGGCAAGACCGAACAGCAATCCGCCGCCGACCAGCGACAGGTATCCGACTTCGGGGATGAACAAAGGCTGACGGATGCCGAACACGGCGTAAAAAGGTGCCAGCAACAGGCCAAACAAACCACAGGTCACCAGCGCCACAAACAAGGTTGGCCGACGCCGGAGCATCAATCCGGTGGCGTTGACCAGGCACATGCCCATGCGCTGGGAAACCCAGCCAATGAGGAAGGCCAGCAACAGCGCGATCAGCAGGGATAACACAGGCCTCCTTGTTTCCGGGCGGCGACACCGAGCAGGTGTTTGACCAATAGATTAGTCGCTCTGCAAACACATCGAATGAAGACGCAAAGCGCTTCTACACTCAATGGGCAAACGCCCATACCACCTGCCGAAAGAGCCCACATGACCACCCTCAAAGACCGCTTCAAACAAGGCAAGGATGCTCGCAAGAAGTGCCCGCGCAGTGCCCAGGCATCGCTGGGTAAGACCAATCGTGATCCGATACCACTGATCAAGGCGTCGAGCGAAGGGCGGGTGAAGTCGCTGGTCGAGTTGCGCTACGGACGCATGCTGGTGTCTCCGTTCACCTTCTATCGCGGCAACGCGTTGCTGCAGGCGCACGACCTGGCAGGCACACCGAACATGGGGCTGGTTTCGCCGATTTGCGGTGACTGTCATCTGATGAATTTTGGCGGCTTTGCCACGCCCGAACGCAACTTGCTGTTTAGCGTCAACGACTTCGATGAAGCGCATCCCGGGCCTTGGGAGTGGGACTTGAAACGCCTGGTGGCGAGTTTTCTGGTAGCGGCCCGAGACCTGCGCCATGGCAGTTCGGTTGAAGAAACGGTTTGCCATGAAGTGGTGCGCGCCTATCAGCAGACCCTGCTCGAATGCGCCGAACAAAGCACGATGGAGACTTGGTACGAGTCCATCACCTATGACGATTTGCGCGAGCAGGCGCGCAAAAGCACGCTTGAACATGTGGAGCGCGCCATCGAAAAAGCCGAGCGTCGCACCCACGCCGAACTGCTTCCGAAAATCAGCGAGCGTGACGCCCATGGTCGCCTGATCATTCGAGATGACCTGCCGGAAATTTTCCACCTGCACAAAAACACCACATTGCTCGATGCCGACGATGACTGGCTGCGGCTTTCCGACTGGCAACCGCTGTATGACACCTTCATGCGCGATTATCGGGCCACGCTGCAAGGCGACCGCCGTGAACTGCTGTCACGTTTTCAGGTTCAGGACATGGCGTTCAAAGTGGTGGGGGTCGGCAGCGTCGGCACCCGTTGCCTGGTTGCCCTGCTGACCGACGATCAGGGATCTCCGCTGTTCCTGCAATTCAAGGAAGCGCGACGCTCGGTGCTCGCCAACTACGTCAAAACCAAATCTCGGGTACGTCATGACGGCCAGCGCGTTGTCGACGGCCAACGCTTGATGCAATCGGCGAGCGACCTGTTCCTCGGCTGGACCACCGGCCCCAGCGGTCGTCACTTCTATGTGCGTCAGTTGCGCGATATGAAAGTCTCGGCCGAACTCGAAACATTCGATGCCGAAACCTTCGCCGCCTACGGCACAGTCTGTGGTCGCGCCCTGGCCCGAGCTCACGCCAAGGCGTCAGGCAAATCAGCGCAAATCAGCGGATACATCGGCAAGGGCGATGCACTGGCCGATGCGCTGTTCAAATACGCTCAAGGCTATACCGAGCAGAACGAACGCGATTTCGAACGATTCCAGCTGGCCTGCCGAAAGGGCCGTTTGCGCGCGCGTTCGGAAGCCGACTTTGCGGCGGATCACCTGCCTTAGACGGCTGCGACATGGCTGCTTCACCCCGCTCTGCCGGCAGCGTTGCGCCGGCAGTTTTTTGAGGTGGCGCAGAAAACTGCGCACGCACTTCTTGCAGCCATGACCGGGCGATCTATATGATAAGTATTATCAATTGCGATAATGACTCATCCGGCGCCTTCACACCATGCTCCCATCTCCCCAAACCAGCTTCTGCGATGTGGCCGTGCTCTACCGCCAGCAGCACAGCTGGCTACAGAACTGGCTACGGCGTCGCCTGAACTGTTCGCAAAGCGCGGCGGACCTGGCGCAAGACACCTTCATGCGGCTCCTGGCCAAAGAGCAGGTGCCGCAACTGCATGCCCCGCGCACGTTTCTGGCGAAGGTGGCGCAGAGCGTTTTATCCAATCATTACCGCCGACAAAAACTCGAACGCGCCTACCTTGAGGCGCTCGCGGCGATGCCTGAGCAGGTGGCGCCGAGCCTGGAAACCCAGGCCATCCTGCTGGAAACCCTGATTGCCCTCGACGCCGCTCTCGAAAGCCTTGAGCGTCCTGTGCGCGAGGCGTTTCTGTGGTCGCAGATAGACGGGCTGGGCCACGGCGAAATCGCACAGCGGCTCGATGTTTCCGTTACCACGGTCAAGCGCTACATCATCAAGGCCGGGGCCATGTGCATCATGCTCGATGACAGCCTGGACCTGCCGTGAACGCCAAAGACTCACCAGCGATTTCCGGCGACGTGGCCGAGCAAGCCATGCATTGGCAGCTCGAACTCCAGGAGCAAGACGTCAGCGAAGCGACCCTGGCCGCCTGGATGAACTGGCGCCAGACGCACCCGGTTCACGAACGCGCCTGGCAACGGGCCGAGGCCTTCGCTCAACGCATGAGCGACATTCGCAGCTCCGGCCAACGCCCTCTGGCCCACGCCACGCTGCGGCCAACGTTGTCGCGGCGCACGGCACTCAAGCAGCTGAGTGTGTTACTGGCGGCGGGTGCGGCAACCTGGAGCCTGAAAGACACCGCCTTCGTGCAGGATTGGAGCGCCGATTATCACAGCCGCATCGGTGAGCAACGACGATTCACGCTGGCCGACAACACCCAGGTACTACTCAATACCGACAGTGCCATCAACGTGGTTTTCGAACGGGAAACCCGACGCATCAAACTGCTGCGCGGCGAGATGCTGATCACCCGCGACAACCTCGCCGATGGTCGCTTGTTGTCAGTGGACACGGCCGAAGGTCGCCTCGAAGCGGCGCTGGCGCGATTCAGCGTAAGACAGCGTGCGGGGTTCACCCAGGTCAGCGTTTATCAAGGCACGCTGGTGATCAATCCTTCGCTGCAACCGCGTCAGCCCATCGCCCTGCAAGCGGGCGAGCACGTCAGTTTCAACCACCAGGGCGTGATCGCCCGACAGGCAGTTGCCCGGACACCACCCGCCTGGAGCCAAGGCATGCTGGTTGCTCAAGGCCAGCGCCTGGCGGATTTCCTCGATGACTTGAGCCGCTACCGACGCGGGCATCTGGGCTGCGATCCGACACTGGCGGATGTTCGCGTTTCAGGCACGTTCCCCTTGGCCAGCAGCGAAAAAATCATCTTCGCCGTCGCTGACACGCTGCAACTCGACGTGCAGCAATTCACCCGCTACTGGGTGACGTTGAAGCCCCGGATGACCTGACGCTGAAAATATTTTTCGCTTGGGTGGTCCGTTTTCGATTCTCGCGAGACTTAAACCCCAGACACTTAATTCAATGGGGAAGTAACTCGTGAATATCACTGCACGCAAACGCCAGGGCTGGCACTTTTCACTCAAGCAAAACCTGGCCGGCGCCGTGGTTCAAGGCATCGCCTGCATGACCGCGACCACGCCCCTGCTGGTGTTGCCCAACTGGGCCACAGCCGCCGAGCAGGCGCAGGAGGATTTCGATATTCCCGCCGGCCCGCTGGCGCCCGCATTGAGCCGCTTCGGCCAGACCGCGCACATCCTGCTGTCCTATCCCACGCCATTGACCGAAGGGCGCACGACCTCCGGCCTCAAGGGCCGTTATGACGTGGATCAAGGCCTGGCAATGCTGCTGGCGGGCACAGGGCTTGAAGCCAGTCGCGGCGCCAATGGCAACTACTCGCTGCAGGCCGGCGCAGGTGATGCCTTGCAGTTGGGCGCGGTGTCCATTTCCGGCAAGGCACCGGGCTCGACCACTGAAGGCACCGGGCTCTACACCACGTATTCATCAAGCAGTTCGACCCGACTCAACCTCACACCGCGGGAAACCCCGCAATCGCTGACGGTCATGACTCGTCAACGTCTGGATGACCAGCGCCTGACCAACCTCACCGACGCGATGGAAGCCACCCCCGGCATTACCGTAGTCCGTGATGGCCTGGGTTCGGAGAGTGACTCCTATTGGTCCCGGGGTTTTGCGATCCAGAACTATGAAGTCGATGGTGTCCCCACCAACACGCGCCTGGACAACTACTCCCAGAGCATGGCGATGTACGACCGTATCGAAGTCGTGCGTGGCGCCACCGGCCTGATCAGCGGCATGGGCAACCCGTCCGCGACGATCAACCTGATTCGCAAACGCCCGACCGCCGAAACCCAGGCCAGCGTCACTGGCGAGGCCGGCAACTGGGACCGCTACGGCACTGGTTTCGATGTATCCGGGCCGTTGACCGAAACCGGTAACGTTCGCGGGCGATTCGTCGCCGACTACAAAACCGAAAGGGCCTGGATCGATCACTACAACCAGCAATCGCAGTTGATCTACGGCATTACCGAATTCGACCTGACCGAAGACACCTTGCTGACCATGGGCTTCAGTTACTTGCGCAGCGATATCGACTCACCGTTGCGCTCTGGTCTGCCCACCCGTTTCAGCACCGGAGAGCGCACCGACCTCAAGCGCTCCCTCAATGCCGCGCCGGACTGGTCGTATAACGATCACGAGCAGACCAGTTTCTTCACCTCCATCGAGCAGCAACTGGGCAACGGCTGGAGCGGCAAGATCGAATACACCCACGCTGAAAACAAATTCGATGAGCTGTTCAACTTCGCCATGGGCGACCTCAACAAGGACGGCAGCGGCCTCTCGCAGTTGCCGGTGCGCTTTTCCGGTACGCCGCGCCAGGACAACCTCGACCTGTACGTCACCGGACCCTTCGGCCTGTTCGGTCGCGAACACGAGTTGATCACCGGCATGACCTTGTCCAAGTACAAAGAGAGCGTGCCGACTTGGGGCGGCTGGCGTTACGACTACGCCGGCTCGCCGGCGGGCGCCATCGACAACCTGTTCACCTGGGATGGCAACTCCGACAAACCAGACTTCCCCGAAAGCGGTAAATCGTCGATCGACGAAAACCAGTACGCCGCTTACCTGACCTCGCGCTTCAGAGTCACCGACGACCTGAGCCTGATCCTCGGCAGCCGCGTCATCAACTGGAAACGCGACACCTCGGATCGCCCTTACGGAGGCGACGAAACCGAAGTCAATCGCGAAGAGAACGGTGTGTTCATCCCTTACGCCGGCGTGGTCTACGACCTCAACGACACCTGGTCGCTCTACGCCAGCTACACCAAGATCTTCAACCCGCAAGCGTCATGGGTTACCAACGAAGACAACAAGCCGCTTGATCCGATGGAGGGCAAGGGCTACGAGGTCGGCATCAAAGGCACCCACATGGATGGCAAGCTCAACTCCAGCCTGGCGCTGTTCAAACTGGAGCAGGACAACCTGGCGATCTGGCAACACGACAACGTGTACACCGCCGAGCAAGACACCACATCCAAAGGCGTCGAACTGGAACTCAATGGCGAACTTGCCGAAGGCTGGCAGGCCTCTGCCGGTTATGCCTACTCGGTCACCACCGATGCCGACGACCAGCGCATCAATACCAACCTGCCGCGCAACAGCGTCAAGACGTTCACCACCTATCGCCTGCATGGCCCGTTGGACAAAGTCACGCTGGGTGGCGGCGTGAACTGGCAGAGCAAAGTGGGCGCCGATCTGCACACCTTCAGTCAGGGCAGCTACGCGGTCACCAACCTGCTGGCGCGTTACGACATCAGCCAGAACCTCAGTGCGTCGGTGAATCTGAACAACCTGTTCGACCGCGACTACTACAGCCAATCCGGCCTGTACGGCGTTTACGGCGCACCGCGCAATGTGATGACAAGCTTCAAGTACAGCTTCTGACGCGATTCTGGTACCGACAAGCGCGCCGGATAACGGGCGCGCCGCACGTCGGTCCTGAGATGAACTTTTCTTCACCCCACATCAAAGCCGTAGCCTGTACATTTGCCTCGCTCATTCAAGAAACTACGGTTTGCCCGCCCTCCCGCGGGCTTTTTTTTTGCCTGTAAATAACTCAGCTTTCACGAAGTTCCGAGCACCGTTCACACTTTGTTAAGGAATCGCTCCGTATGCTCGGGGCTCCTGCCCTTTTCGGTCACTCAAAGCTCATGTCGCGCTCTGTTTCCTCACTGTTTTTGCTTGCTGCACTGTTGTTTTTCTTCGCCCTGGGCAATCACCAACTGCAAGGCTCCACCGAAGCGCGGGTGGCCGGGATTGCCATGGAAATGCACCTGGACAACGACTGGGTGACACCTCGCCTGTTTGGCGGGCCCTTCCTGGAAAAACCACCCCTGAGCCTGTGGCTCGATGCTGGCGCGATCCGCGCATTTGGCGGCTCACCGTGGGCGGTTCGCCTGACCTCGGCATTCGCCGGGTTGTTCAGCGTGATGTTGCTGTACGCGATGTTGCGGCGCTTCGGTCGGCCAACCACCATCGCCTGGACCGCCGCCCTCCTGCTGGCAACCATGGCCAGTTACTGGAGCAACGTGCGTAGCGTCGGTGAAGACGCGTTGCTCGCCCTCGGTGTCACGATGGCGCTGTTGGCGTTCTTCCAAGGGCACCGAAAAACGAGCCTCGGCAATGCCTTGTTGTTTGCCCTTGGAATCGCCATTGCCACCTTGAGCAAAGGCGTGTTGGGCCTGGCAATGCCCGGGGTGGTGATTTTCGCTTTTCTGCTGGCCGAGAGCCTGATGGACAAGCGCCTGAATCTCTCGCACTGGCTGAGGCCCGGATTGCTGACGTTGCTCGGGTTGGTGCCACTGATGATCTGGCTGACGATGCTGTATCAACGTGGTGGCACCCAGGCATTGACAGATGTGTTGCTGACCAACAGTGTCGGGCGCTTCAGCGGTTCCTTCGTTGAGGCCGGCCATTACGAACCGTTCTATTACTACCTGGCCAAACTGCCCGAGGCGTTTCTACCCTGGAACATTTTGGTGTATCTGGGCCTGTGGCATTTCCGCAAAAGCCTGATGGCCAATCGTTATCTACTGTTCTTCACCCTGTGGGTGCTGGCGCAGTTCGTCATGCTGACGCTGGCGTCGAGCAAACGCACGGTGTACCTGATGTCGATGACGCCAGCAGCGGCCGTGATCGCAGCCGAGTACGCGGCCGTTCTCTACGCCAGATTGAAAGCGCGGGAGCACGCCTCGACCCTGTTGGGCCGCATCGGCCGGCATCGACGCGGCGTGGTGATTGGTCTACTGACCGTGGTGATCGGCAGCTATCTCGCCGCCGCACAATGGCTCTTGCCTCAGGAGGATCGCCAACTGTCGTTCCTGCCACTGACTGAACAGATTCAGGCCCTGCAAGCCAATGGGCAGCAAGTCGCGTTGTATCAGGCCAACGAGCGGGTGGGCGGCGCCAGCGTGTTCTATACGCGCAGCCTGCTCAAGGGGCTGGATACCGAGGCGCAGCTGCATGCGTTTCTAAGTGCCGCCCCCAGCCATGTCGCGGTGATCGCCGCAGAAGCTGAACCGGGCGCGCCATTGAAGGTGCTCAAGACCATGCAAGTCGGCCGGCAGGCGTACTACTTCGTTGGGCAGTGAGAGCCGCGTTATCGTACTTCGCGAGCAGGCTCCCACAGGGTTCTGTGGATCCACGCAAAATCTCCGAGTACCTGCCTTTACTGTGGGCCTGAGCCTGCTCGCGATGAGGCTGGCACATTCAAAATCATTGGTGCCTGACACTCCGTCATCGCGAGCAAGCTCAGCTCCCACAGGTTCAGTGGATGCACGCAAAATCTCCGAGCACCTGCCATTACTGTGGGCGTGAGCCTGCTCGCGATGGCGATTTCCCAGACACAAAAAAACCCGTGATCCTTCGTCGGATCACGGGTTTTGTTGTACCAGGCGATCTAAATCAACTCGCCGTCTGAGCCTGCGCTACACGCTCTCGCTGCTCATGCTTTTGCAGCACCGGCACGTCCAGGCGCGCTCGCCCATAGAACGCCAACGCCGTCAGCAAACACGCCAGCCACACAAAAATCCCGGCCCAGAAGGTGTGGGACATGTAGTGCCAGCCTTGCAGAACACGCGTGGTGCCGTAGATGAAACCGAGCAGCAGCGAGCCGTACATGATCGCTTTGGAGAAGCGCCAGCGATAACGACGTGCAACGAAGTACAACGCCAGCATGGTGAAACCACCCGAGGCATGCCCGCCCGGCCAGCAACGGCCATCGCCCGCCTCCTTGAACAACTGGAAGTTGTTGTACCACTCCATATGGGCAATTTTGCCACCGTAGAGCGTCGTTTCAATCGGGCAATACACGCTGGTGTGCGATTTGAGGAAGTGGATCACACCGGTGCAAATAGCGAATGCGAACACCACAAACAAAAAATCCCGACGGTGGTCATAGGCAAAGCGAAGCACCGGGGCGGCTTTGATGCGCTCCAGAAAATTGCCCAGGCGTGGATGCTTTTGCGGGTTGGTCATTGGCCAGACAAACGACAGTATCGCCCCGATCAAAGCGATTTCAGCGGTCCAGTTCGGAATGATGCGCGCCCATTTGTGGGTGAGCTTTTCAAAAAAATGAACCTTGTCCAGCGGAAAGGTCTGGGTAATCGGGTCATAAAACATGTTGCTGAATGCGATGTCGATTTTGGTCATGTCGAACATCAGGAACACCACGGCCGCGCAGGCCAGTGGAATACCGAAATTCACCCAGTAAAAGCGGTAATTGGAAGTGGTCAGCATTGTGCGTCCTGATCCGGAGTGTGAATTCATTCGTTCGCCAGCGAAGGCCAGTCCGACGCTTCGATATAGCCGAGCATACGCGGCGTCTGTGGCGTTTCGGCGGAAATAAACAACGAAGCGCCGTAACCCAGGGTAGAGCCAGGCAACTTGAGGTCTTTTTCCAGTTGCGCCATGCATTCGCTGTGAGTCACCAGAATCAGGTTGCGCCCGGCCACCTTGTGCGCCAAAGCGTCACGCAGCATGGTGCCCTTGCAACTGATCAACCAATCCTCACCGGTGCCGACCTTGTTGAACATGTAACTGGCTGTCTGAGCGGCACGCATGATCGGGCTGTTGTAAATGTCGGCGTTGCTCAATCCCAGTTGCTCGAACTGTGCACCGACAGCCACTGCAACGCTGCGCGAACGATCGGTGATGCCGTCGCTGCCAATCAGGCAGGCCGCGCTGGAGTGATCGCAGCGCTCAACATGGCGCACCAGCACGATCATGTCACCCTTGGCCCAACCCGACAGCATCGCCTGTGCGCCCGACACGTTGCCATGGGCCAGATCCGGCACGGCAGCAGGTCGCAGCAGAAACACGGTCAAAGGAATCACCAGCAACGCCGAGGCCAGCACCACCGTCGCATTGCGATAACGGGCAAGCCAGCTCAGATTGATCGAGCGTTTTACTCCAAACAGACTCAGTCTCAATTCCACATCAAGCCGCCTCGCCGGCATGCACCACTTCATTTGATGCCGCGAGGGTAGAGAGACGGGCGTAGGAAGGTAGTGAAACGATTGTGAAAAAAAGCTTAAGAGCACGATCAAAAGATCGCAGCCTTCGGCAGCGCCGACGTAGAAATACGATTCATGTAGGCGTTGCCGAAGGCTGCGATCTTTTGATGTTGATCTATCGCGACAAAATCCTTTCAGCTCTCGTGATTGCTGCCGATAACCCTCTGCTACACCGCTTGCTGGCTCCCAAAAACAACAATCTTCCAGCCATCCGACGATCAAGAAGCAACACGTTCCTGGAGGAATTTTGATGAATAGCTGGTTCGGCAACATCAGCGTGAACCTGAAACTGGGCCTGGGCTTTGGCCTGGTCCTGGCACTGACCTGCGTCCTCGCCCTGACCGGCTGGACCAGCCTGGGCAGTCTGATTGACCGCAGCAACTGGATGAGCGACATCACCCAGCTCAATGCCGGCCTGACCAAGTTGCGCGTGGTGCGCCTGCAATACATGCTGACCAACGGCGACGAAACCGCCGCCCAGAGCGTGCAGACCACCCTCGAAGCCTTCTCGGCCCAGCAGCAAGCCCTGCTGGTGAAGTTCAAGAGCCCGGAAAACCTCAAGCTGCTCAAAGAACAAGGCGACGTCATCGACGCCTATAAAGCGTCCCTGAGCAAAATGCGCGGTGCCTACCGTGCCGGCAACAGCGCGCGCGATGTCATGAGCGCCAACGCCGAAACCGCCAACTCACTGATCAACGCCCTCAATACCCGTGTACAACAACTGCCACCAAGCGATCAGCGTTTCGAACAATTCCAGGCCATCACCGCCGCCAAGGAAGCGTTCTTGCTGGCCCGCTACGAAGTGCGTGGCTACACCGCGACCACCAACGCCGAAACCGAGCAAAAGGCCGTCGCCCAACTGGACGCCGCCATCGCCAGTCTGAAACAGCTCAACGTGCATTTCGCTGACGTTCAGCCAGACGCTGTGCGTCAACTGGAAACCGCGTTGGGCAACTACCGCAGTGCCTTGCAGGCTTACAAAACCGCGAACAGCGATGTCGTGCAGTCGCGCAAGGAAATGACCGACCAGGGTGCCGCCATCGTCAGCCTGAGTGACGCGTTGTATCAGATTCAACTCGACCGCCGCGATGCCGAAAGCGCCAAGGCGCAGACTCTGCAACTGGTCAGCACCTTGCTGGCATTGTTGGTTGGCATCATTGCCGCTGTGGTTATCACCCGGCAGATCACCGGCCCGCTGCGCGATACCCTCGCCGTGGTCGATCGAATCGCCAGCGGCGACTTGTCCCACGACGTCCAGGTGACGCGCCGCGACGAACTCGGCGTGTTGCAGCAGGGCATCGCACGCATGGGCGTGACCCTGCGCGATCTGATTACCGGCATCCGCGACGGCGTGACCCAGATCGCCAGCGCCGCCGAAGAGTTGTCGGCCGTGACCGAGCAAACCAGCGTCGGGGTCAACAACCAGAAAGTCGAGACCGATCAGGTCGCCACCGCCATGCACGAGATGACTGCCACCGTGCAGGAAGTCGCACGCAATGCCGAGCAAGCTTCGCAGGCCGCCGCTGCTGCGGACGGTGAAGCGCGTGAAGGTGACAAGGTGGTTGGCGAAGCCATCGCCCAGATCGAACGCCTGGCCAACGAAGTGGTGCGCTCTACCGAAGCCATGGGCGTGCTGCAACAGGAAAGCGACAAGATCGGCAGCGTCATGGACGTGATCAAGGCCGTGGCCGAACAGACCAATCTGCTGGCACTCAACGCCGCGATTGAAGCGGCCCGCGCCGGTGAAGCCGGTCGTGGTTTTGCCGTGGTGGCCGACGAAGTGCGTGGCCTGGCCCAGCGCACGCAAAAATCCACCGAGGAAATCGAAGGCCTGGTGGCCGGCCTGCAGAACGGCACCCAGCAAGTGGCGAACGTGATGAACAACAGTCGCGCCCTGACCGACAGCAGCGTAGCCCTGACCCGCAAGGCCGGCGCTTCACTGGAAAGCATCACCCGCACGGTGTCCAACATCCAGTCGATGAACCAGCAGATCGCCGCTGCCGCTGAACAGCAAAGCGCCGTGGCCGAGGAGATAAGCCGCAGCATCATCAACGTGCGCGATGTGTCCGAACAGACCGCTGCGGCCAGCGATGAAACCGCTGCGTCCAGTGTGGAACTGGCGCGGTTGGGCAATCAGTTGCAGATGATGGTGAGCCACTTCCGCGTTTGACGATTAGTCAGCGCTGAATCACAAAACCATTCGCGGGCAAGCCTCGCTCCTACAGGTCTAGCGATAACCCTGTAGGAGCGAGGCTTGCCCGCGAGGGCGATTTAACCGGCAGTAAAGCCCCTCAGGCTTCCCACGGATTGATCACCTCCAATCCGGAAAACTCGAAGTCCCGAACATTGCGGGTGGCTATCGGAGCACCGTGGTTTCGACAGACAGCGGCAATCTGTGCATCGGCCATCGACACCGCTCGCCCTTTTGCTTCACAACCGGCTACCAGCGTCGCGTACTCGACAGCGGCGTGGACATCAAAAGGCAATATCCGGCCGGCAAAGTCCTCTTCAAACATCGCCATCACATGCGCTTCAAGTTTTTGTTTGCGCTTGCCGGAGGGGAGCCGGGCGATGCCATGGAGAATTTCCGCCACAGTCACAGCACTTATTGCCAACTTCATTGCCGGTTGTGCATCCACCCAGGCAAGGACTTGAGTGTCAGGCTCAACCCGCATGAACTCTGAAAGAACGTTGGTATCGAGCACTATCATTCGGAGAAGTCCACCGCAGTCGCTTTCTCCTGCCGTGCCGGAAGATCGAGATCAACTCCGCCGCATGCACTGAAGCGGTTGCGGATTCTGCTGCCGAGCCCACCCGCACGATCCACAGTATTCAAAGCTCTTCCCAGAATAAGACGAGCTTCTTCTTCCATCGAGTGTCCGTTGTGCGCGGCTGCAATTCTCAGTTGCTCTTTGATCTGATCATCGAGGTTTCGAATTGTGATGCTGGCCATGATGCCTCCTGCAATCAATGAAATCATTGATTGCAAACTAGCACATCATGCTTCAGTAGAATTTATCTAACCGCCGAACGGCTCTAAACGCTTATCGCATTAGTAAACACCAACCGATTCCCGAACGGATCGCTGACAGTCATGTCCTGGCTGCCCCACGGCATCGCTTGAATCTGTGGGTGCGCGAACTTGTATTCCTTGGCCAGCAATTGCTGCTGGAACGCTTCCAGTTCATCGGTCTCGATGCGCAGTGCCGAGCCCGGCGTGGCATCGCCGTGGTGTTCGGACAGATGCAGCACGCATTCACCCCGCGAGACTTGCAGATACAACGGGAAGTTGGCTTCAAAGCGGTGCTGCCAGTCGATCTTGAATCCGAGGAAGTCGACGTAGAATTCCACAGCCTTGATTTCATCGAAGATCCGCAGGATCGGGGTGGTTTTGCCGAAGCTCATCAAGTTGCTCCCAGACTGAAATAGCCCGGAGTGTAGTCGGGCTGTACGTCAGCAATTCGGCTTGGTGATGGCTTTCTTTAATCTCAATGTGCCATCACTGTGACGCAGTACCCGAATTGTCATTGAAAACCGTCGCGCAAATCCCCTTCCCGCGCCAGAAACCGCCCTTCTCGGCGGCCGTTCGCCTGACCGTCGCGGTAACTCAGAACACCGTTGATCCACACGCCCTCGATGCCTTCGGCTGCTCGCTGTGGATCATTGAAATCCGCCACATCGCGAATGGTCGCCGGGTCGAACAACACCAGGTCAGCCCAATGCCCTTCGCGGATTTCGCCCCGCTCTTTCAAGCCGAACCGCGCGGCCGACAACCCAGTCATTTTGTGTACCGCGGTGTGCAGCGGAAACAGTCCTACGTCACGGCTGAAATGTCCGAGCACACGGGGGAATGCGCCCCACAAGCGTGGATGCGGAAACGGGTCTTCCGGTAAGCCGTCGGAGCCAACCATCGACAAGGGATGCGCGAGGATTCTTCGCACATCCGCCTCGTCCATCCCGTAATACACCGCGCCAGCCGGTTGCAGCTGGCGGGCGGCATCGAGCAGCGACAGGTTCCATTCGGCGGCGATGTCCACCAGGTCGCGACCGCCCATTTCCGGGTGCGGCGTGGACCATGTGATGGTGATGCGGTGAGCGTCGGTGACTTGCTTGAGATCCAGGGTCGACGAGCTCGCCGCATAGGGATAGCAATCGCAGCCCACTGGGTGGGTTTTTGCGGCGTGTTCGAGGGACGCCAGCAGTTGCGGACTACGCCCCCAGTTACCGGCACCGGCACACTTAAGGTGGGAAATGATCACCGGAGATTTTGCGTGACGGCCGATCTGAAAGGCTTCATCCATGGCCTCCAGCACCGGCTCGAATTCGCTGCGCAAATGGGTGGTGTAGACCGCGCCAAATGCCGTCAGCTCTTCGGTCAATTGCATGACTTCCTCAGTGGACGCCGAGAACGCGCTGGCGTAGGCCAGACCGGTGGACAAGCCCAGCGCGCCAGCCTCAAGGCTTTCACGCAGTTGCTCGCGCATCGCAGAGATCTCATCGGCAGTGGCGGTGCGAAACAGGTCATCGAGATGATTGCTGCGCAGCGCGGTATGGCCCACCAGCGCAGCCACATTCAGCGTGGTATTCGCTGCTTCGACCGCGGCGCGATAGTCGCTGAACTTTGGGTAAACAAACGCAGCCGAGGTGCCGAGCAGGTTCATCGGGTCCGGCGGATCGCCGCGCAAACTGACCGGCGAAGCGCTGATTCCGCAGTTGCCGACGATCACCGTGGTCACGCCCTGGCTGAGCTTGGGCAGCATCTGCGGCTGGCGAATGACCACCGTGTCGTCATGGGTGTGCACATCGATAAAACCCGGCGCCAATACATGGCCGGCAGCGTCGATTTCTTCAGTGGCATGGGCATCGCGCAAGTCACCGATGCGATCAATGCGCCCGTTCAGAATCGCCACGTCGGCGGGGTAACCAGAGCTGTTGCTGCCGTCGATGATCAGGGCATTGCGAATCAGCGTGTCGTACATCATGTCAGTCTCCCAGCGGCAAGTGATCGTCGCCGCCGCGGTAATCGTCCAGGGCGAGTTTGATCCGCCGCAGACGTTCTTGATTGTCTTCAGGATTAGCCAGTGCCAGCTCGGTGGCAAGCACATCGATGGCGAGCAGCATGCCGTAGCGCGCCGCCGTCGGTTTGTAGATGAATGAGGTTTCGGCGCTTTGCAGCGGCAATACGATATCGGCCAGTTGCGCCAGTGGCGAATCGCCGCGAGTGATGGCCAGAATGCGTGCGCCGTAGTTGCGCGCCAGTTCTACCGTTTCCAGCAACTCGGGCGTAATGCCGGTCAGCGAGCAGACGATCACCACGTGCTCGGCGCTCAGGCTGGAGGCGGTAATACGCATCATCACCGCGTCGTGGCACACCGCAATCGGGTAGCCAAGCCGCACCAGGCGCACTTGCAGTTCATCGCTGCACAAGGTCGAGCAGCCGCCCATGCCGAAGGCGTGAATCATCCGCGCCTTGCCCAGCAGTTTCACCGCGTCGGCGAAGCGTGACTCATCGAAAGCCGATAGATGCTGACGCAAGGTCGATTCGATATCGCCAACGATCTGTCCGTAAAACGCCGATTGATCGGGCGTGCCCGCCGGGTCTAGAAAACGACTGCCCACACCGCTGGCCTGGGCCAGTTGCAGGCGCAGGTCACGCAAATCGCGACAGCCCACCGTACGGGCAAAACGCGACAGCGTGGCGGTGCTGACTTCGGCCCGCTGCGCCAATTCATCAAGGCTGGCCGCAGATGCAAAGCCCACGTCGTCGAGCATCAGCCGGGCGATACGTCCTTCCCCAGCGCTGAAGGAATCCTGGCGGGCGCGGATCTGGTAGAGGATGTCCATGGCAGGCGACTCCGGCTAAATCAGGTAAGAAAGGCCCACGGTCAGACCGAAAGCGACGAGCGAAATGATGGTTTCGAGCACGGTCCAGGTCTTGAAGGTCTGGGCCACGGTCATGTTGAAGTATTCCTTGATCAACCAAAAGCCGCCGTCGTTGACGTGCGAAAAGATCACCGAGCCCGCGCCTGTCGCCAGCACCAGCAATTCCGGGTGCGGATAGCCCAGACC
>NZ_JAHTMR010000017.1 GCF_019200975.1 Pseudomonas sp. PD9R
CATCACCGTTGCTCGCCGGGTATTGCAGCAGGGCACCGAAAAACGGCGTCACGTCGGTCAGTTCATGCTCGTCGCCGACCACCACGTCAATGCCCAGCGGCTCGGCACGGGTGCGCAACACGTCGAGGGTCTGTGGGTGGCAATGCACGGAAGCGAAAAAGGCGTGGCTGCCCTTGTTCTTGCTCAGGCGCTTGCAGAAGGTCATGGCTTCGGCGGCGGCGGTGGCTTCATCCAGCAGCGAGGCGTTGGCGATCGGCAGACCAGTGAGGTCACTGATCAGGGTCTGGAAGTTCAGCAGCGCTTCGAGACGACCCTGGGAAATTTCCGGTTGATACGGCGTGTATGCGGTGTACCAGGCCGGGTTCTCCAGCAGGTTGCGCAGGATCGGCGACGGCGTGTGGGTGCCGTAGTAACCCTGACCGATGAAGGTCTTGAACAGCTGGTTTTTGCCGGCGATGGATTTGATCAGGGCCAGGGCATCGGCTTCGCTCAGGCCGTCTTCCAGGCCGAGCACGCTGGTGCCCTTGATGCTGTCCGGAATCACGCTGGCGCTCAGGGCTTCCAGCGAGTCGAAGCCGAGGCTGTTGAGCATCGCTTGCTCGTCACCGGCGCGTGGGCCGATGTGGCGGGCGATGAATTCGTTACGGGTGTCGAGGAGGGTGGTCATGGGAAGTCCTCACGCGTCGGTCTGGTCTTGAATCAGGCGGTCGTAAGCGGCTTGATCGAGCAATTGGCCGACGGCCTCAGGGTCGGTTGGCTGGAAGCGGAAGAACCAGCCTTCGCCCAGCGGGTCTTCGTTGACCAGCTCAGGGTTGCCGTCCAGCGTCGAGTTGATTTCGACCACTTCGCCGTCCAGCGGCATGGTGATGCTGCTGGCGGCTTTCACCGACTCCAGCACCGACACTTCGGCACCGGCGTCGAAGCTCCCCAACTCAGGCACCTGAACGAACACCACATCCCCCAGCGCCTGCTGGGCAAACGCGGTGATGCCGACGGTGACCAGACCATTGCTCTCAAGACGCAACCATTCGTGCTCGACGGTAAAACGCAATTCGCTCATCTCAACTCCTCATTGTTCTGACTCATCCGCTACAGGTGGCGGATGGCGATGGGCAGGCTCGTGCTGGGCATCGAGCGTGGCTGGAGGAGAGATAGCAAGGGTGGTGCCAATGTTAGTTATTCGTTTTAAATCAATTGCTTAGGGCTATTTTCGGTGAGAGACCGCACTGCTTCCGTATTGAAATCAATACAGGTGTGGGCAGAGTGGAGCGCGAAGCCCGGTCCAGAGGCGTCGCGGGGGATTTGTCTTGATTTCAATACACTGTATTGAAATACAGACATGCAGGAGCTGCCGCAGGCTGCGATCTTTTGATCTAGATCTTTGGCGGCTTTGAAATCGAAAAATCAAAAATCAAGATCAGGATCAAAAGATCGCAGCCTGCGGCAGCTCCTACAGGGACCGTGGGGGGATGCCGTATTTGCGCAGTCGAATGGCTATCGCGCTGTGGGAAGTTTGCAGGCGCGCCGCCAGTAAGCGGCTGGAGGGGTAACTGCGGTAGAGCTGTTCCAGCAATTTCTTTTCAAAGCCTTCGACGGCATCTTCCAGGCTGCCCACCTCGCCGTCGTTTTGCCGCTCCACCGCCGTGCGGGCGATGTCGAGGTCGTCGATGTCGACCAACGGGTTCTCGCAAATGGCCGCCGCACGGAAGATCACGTTTTGTAGCTGCCGCACATTGCCCGGCCAGCGGTTGCCGAGCAGTGCGGGAAAGGTGCTCGGCGCCAGGCGACAGACCGGGCGCTGGATCTGCGCGCACGCTTGCTGCATGAAATGCTGGGCCATCAACAGAATGTCGTGGCCGCGCTCGCGCAACGCCGGGACTTGCAGGTTGAGCACGTTGAGGCGGTAGAACAGGTCTTCGCGAAAGTGACCTTCGCTGACCATTTTTTCCAGGTCGCGGTGGGTGGCGCTGAGGATCCGTACGTTGACCTTGACCTCGCGATCACCACCGACCCGCCGAAAGCAGCCATCGCTCAAAAAGCGCAGCAACTTGGCTTGCAAGTACGGCGACATTTCCCCGACTTCATCGAGAAATACCGTGCCCTGATCGGCCAGTTCCAGCAGCCCGAGTTTGCCGCCCCGTTGCGCGCCAGTGAAGGCCCCGGGGGCGTAGCCGAACAGTTCGCTCTCGGCCAGGCTTTCTGGCAGTGCCGCGCAGTTCAGCGCCAGAAACGGCGCGTCGTGGCGGCCGCTGATCGCATGGCAGGCGCGGGCTACCAGTTCCTTGCCGGTGCCGGTTTCACCCTGGATCAGCAGTGGAGCATCGAGCGCCGCCACCCGCTGGGCGCGGGCTTTGAGCGCCCGGATCGGCGGCGACTCGCCGAGCAGCGCATCGAAGCCTTCGGCGTGATCATGGTGCAGCGCCGACAGGCGTTCGCCGATGCGGTTGGGTTGATACAGGGTGAGCAGGGCACCAGCCTCGGTGATCGGCATGGCGTCGAGCAGCAACGTGTGGCCACCGAGGCTGACTTCGCGCATCGGCAAGCGAAAGCCGTGCTCGATCAGCGTCGGTTGCAAATCAGGATCATCGAACAGTGCGCTCAAGGATTCGCCGTCCGGTTCGCGGCCACACAGGGCGATCAGCGCCGGATTGGCCAGCAGCACATGGCCGCGATCATCCACCGCGAGCACCGGGTCGGAACTGGCCGCGAGCAACGCATCGAGTTGCAGACGCCGACGTTGCCCCGGAAGGATGTCGACCATCGTCACCGCTTGCACGCCTTGCACCCCGAGAAAGGCTTCGCGCAATTCCTCCAGCACCTCGGCGCCGAGGGTCGGCGCATCGATGTAGACGTTGGGTGGCACCATTTCCACGGCGTCCAGATTGAAACTGCGCCCACCGAGCAGGGCCAGGACTTCCTGAGTGATGCCGACGCGGTCGATGAAGGTGACGTGGATGCGCATAGGTAACCTGAGCCAGTGAGGAAGCTTCGATGAGTATGGCGGCCTCTGTTCAAGTTTGGCGAGCCGTCAGTGTTTCTCGGCTGTCGGGGTTTTACGCGAACACGCCGCCAGATCCTCAAGAAACGCCTGAAGTATCGGCGGCGGCGCCGTGCCGCGCCGAGTGATCACGTCAAACGGCGACATCAGCTGCAAGCTGTTCGGTGCCAGTTGGTGCATCTCGCCGGTCTTGATCCATTGCGCGGCAAAGTGCGCCGGCAGAAAGCCCAGGTAAGCGCCGGAGATGATCAGGATCGCCAGTGCCTCGATGTTGTCCACGGTCGCCGCCGCTTTGCTCACGCCCAGGTGTTCCAGGTCGTATTGCTGCATGTAGCCGCGCACGACAATCCGGCTCGCGGCGATTTCTTCGAGCAGTTCGTCGCCCTCGGTTTTGCTGCCAAACAACGGATGCCGCCGCCCGCAATACAACCCCAGCGCTTCCTGATACAGCGGTGAGTGCAGCAGGCCCGGCACGTAGATCGGGAAGTGCCCGATGGCCAGGTGCAAGCGACCGTCGAGCACCCGTTCTTCCAGTTCGGCGGGTTCGCCGACATACACGCTGAGGTGCACATCGTGCCCGCGTGAGACGAAGCGTTGGGTGGTGCGCGGTATCGGTGAGTCGGGGTCGGTGATGGTGGTGTCGATGATGCCCAGGTTGAGTTTGCCGCTGATGTGCTGCTTGAGCACGTCGGCGTCCATGCAGAAATTTTCCACCGCCGAGAGCAGGCGCTGAGTGGCTTCATGAATCGCCACGCCTTGCTCGGTCAGTCGAAAACCGCTGCGCCCGCGCTGGCAGAGTTTGACCCCCAGGCGGGTTTCCAGATGGGTCATCTGTTCGCTGATGGTGGACTGACCGGCATTCAACGCCGCTTGCGCAGCCGAGAAACCGCCGCAGCGCACAATCGTGGCAAACACCCGAAGCAACTTCAGGTCGACATCGTGCAGTTGAATCACCTTGGACCTCCCGCGTGTGGATGCATCGGTAATGCCGATATGAGTATCTGATGTTTAGCATTTTTTCCACGAAAAGGTGCGCCCATAGTCATTTCAACGGCGGTCGCCTTGCAGTCCGCCAGGCCGATAACAAGAAGTGGAGAGGCTTGAAATGTCGAATAACGGTTATGAATCCGGTCGTCTGAACCTGCCATTCGTGGGTCATTGCACCTTTGGCAAATCCCCGGTGTGCACTGATTGGGACGCACTGGATGCGGACGTCGCGGTGCTCGGGGTGCCCAACGACATGGGCACCCAATGGCGTTCCGGCGCACGCTTTGGGCCACGCGGGATTCGTGAGGCATCGACGCTGTTTTCCTTCGGCCATGCCGGCGCCTACGACCACGAAGATGACGTCATGTACCTGACCGCCGCCGACGTGCGCATGGTCGACGTCGGTGATGCCGACATCGTCCACACCGACATGGTCACCAGTAACAAGAACACCGAATACGCGGTGCGCAAGATCCTCGATGCCGGTGTGATGCCGGTGGTGCTCGGTGGCGATCACTCGGTGCACGCGCCGGTGATCAAGGCATTCGAAGGCCGTGGCCCGATCCACATCATCCACTTCGATGCGCACCTGGATTTCGTCGACGAGCGCCACGGCGTTCGCTACGGCCACGGCAACCCGCTGCGCCGCGCGTCGGAAATGAACCACATTGTCGGCATGACCCAAATGGGCATCCGCAACGTCTCGTCGTCCAACCGCGACGACTACGAAGCCGCCCACGAAGCCGGTTCGAAAATCCTCTCGGTGCGCGATGTACGCCGCCTCGGCGTTGAAGGCGTGCTGGCGTTGATCCCGCAGAACATCAACTACTACATCACCATCGACATCGACGGTTTCGACCCGTCCATCGCCCCCGGCACCGGCACCCCAAGCCACGGCGGCTTCCTCTACTACGAAGTGCTGGAAATCATCCAGGCCCTGGCCAAACGCAGCCAAGGCAACATCGTCGGCATGGACCTGGTGGAGGTGGCACCGGTGTACGACCCAACCGGCATGACCTCGATTCTCGCCGCGCAACTGCTGCTCAACAGCATCGGTTTCATCTTCCACGAGAAGGCCAAGGTGCGTGCGGCGCAGAGCGAATCCGTTCCAGCCTGACAGCCCACACCGATCATCGAAACCACAGCCCCGGCAGGACCTGACTGCCGGGCAGAGAGAATAAAAATGGACACGATCGTCAAGCAGTACCTGCAAAAGTTCGGCGTCAGCGAAGCCACGCAGACCTTCCTCAGCAAAGTGCAGAAAATGTTCATCGGCGGCGCCTGGGTCGACGCCAGCGACGGCCAGACTTCCGAAGTCATCGAACCGTCGACCGAAGGCCTGATCACCCGCATTCCAATGGGCACAACCGAGGATCTGGACCGCGCCGTGCACGCTGCCCGCACCCAGTTCGACGGCGGTGCCTGGCGCCAGGCCAAGCCGGCGGAACGCGAACGACTGATGCAGCGCCTCGCTGACCTGATTGAAGCCAACTCCGCGGAACTGGCGGAAATCGAATCCATCGACATGGGCAAATCCGTGGCTTTCGCCAAGGATGTGGATATCCAGGGCACCGTCGACACACTGCGCTATTTCGCAGGTTGGGCCACCAAGCTCCACGGCCGCACCGTCGAGCCTTCGCTGCCGGGCAATTACCTGGCCTATACCCGCAAGGAAGCGGTGGGCGTGGTCGGCGCTATCGTGCCGTGGAATTTCCCGCTGCAAACCATGGCCTGGAAGCTCGGCGCGGCGTTGGCCACCGGTTGCACCGTGGTGGTCAAACCCGCCGAATTGACGTCATTGTCGGCCCTGCGTTTTGCCGAACTGGTGCAGGAAGCAGGGATTCCGGACGGCGTGATCAACATCGTCACCGGGCGCGGTAGCGTGGTCGGCGCGGCCATGGCCACGCATCCTGGCATCGACAAACTGACCTTCACCGGTTCTACCCCGGTCGGCCGTACCGTCGGCCGCGCGGCGCTGGACGAAATGAAGCGACTTACCCTGGAACTGGGAGGAAAATCACCGGTAATCGTCCTGGCCGATGCCGACATCCCGGCCGCTGCGCAAGCGGTCGCCAATGGTGTGTTTTTCAACTCCGGCCAGGTGTGCGACGCCGGTACGCGGGCTTACGTTCATCGCAGCGTCTACGACGAATTCCTCCGCGAACTGATCGCCTACACCCGCACGTTGAAAATGGCGCCGGGTCTCGATCCGGAGTGCTTCATCAGTCCACTGGTCTCGGCCCTGCAAAAGCAGCGCGTGACCGAGTACATCGAAACCGGCAAGCAGGAAGGTGCCGAACTGGTCTACGGCGGCCAGCCGGTCGAAGGGCCTGGCTTCTTCGTCGAGCCGACCATTTTTGCCCATTGCCGCAATGACATGCGCATCGTCCAGGAAGAGATCTTCGGCCCGGTGCTGGTCACCGCGCCATTCGATGATGAAGAAGAGGCGCTGGCCCTGGCCAATGACTCGCCTTACGGCCTCGCGGCGGCACTGTATTCCAATGACCTGGGCAAGGTGCACAGTCTGATTCCGCGTTTGAAAGCAGGCTCGGTCTACGTCAACGCACACGGCACTCTCGACCCATCGATGCCGTTCGGTGGCTACAAGCAGTCCGGGTTCGGCAAGGACCTGGGCGCGGAGCAGCTCGATTACCTGCTGGAAACCAAAGCCGTGTGGATCACGCTGCCGAGCTGACGAACCCGGCTTCTGTAGGAGCTGCCGCAGGCTGCGATCTTTTGATCTTGATTTTCAGCCTTCTGACAGGACACCAAAGATCAAAAGATCGCAGCCTGCGGCAGCTCCTACAGGGGCAGGCATGAACAATCGGGAACGGCAAGGAGGCCAAGGGGCGTCGTTCACCCAAAAGAATGCAGTTATCTCGTCATGATCTTCCAACAATAAGAGACCATCATGAACACTAACGCCAAGCCCGCCGTGAGCGTGTCGGCCCTCGATGACAGAGCTGTCGTCGAAAGCCATTCCATCGATTTCATCCCCGAGAACGAGCGCACCGACAAACTGTCGAGCCAGGGCCCGTTCTGGTTCCTCGGTAACTTCACCTTCTTCACCATGACCATTGGCTTCGTTGGCCCAAGCGTCGGTTTGACCGCGCTCTGGACCACACTGGCCGGCACACTGGGCATCATGTTCGGCACGCTGTTCATGGCGTTTCATGGTTCCCAAGGCCCGCACCTGGGGCTGCCACAGATGATCCAGTCCCGTGCGCAATTCGGCTATCGCGGGGTGATTCTGGTGCTGTTGGCGACGCTGTTCGTGTTCGCCGGTTTCAACATCGTCAACCTCGTGCTGATGATGCAGGGACTGCACACGCTGTTCGGTTTCAACCCCGCAGTGATCGCGGTGGCGGTGACCATTCCGGCGGCGGTGTTGGCGATCCTCGGCCATGACTGGATGCACCGCAGTTTCAAATGGGCGTTGTACCTGTCGCTGCCGCTGTACGGGCTGGTGACCTTGGCCGTGTTGATGGGTTGGGTGCCAGATGCCGCGCTGCCGGTGCTCGGTGCAGGTGAAGTGGCCCCGGCGCCGTTGGGCTTCAACTGGACCGGCTTCATCGCCCAGTTCGCAGCAGCGGCCAGCTACAACATCGCTTACGCCCCGTACGTGTCCGACTACTCGCGTTATCTGCCGAAAAACACTTCCAGCGGCAAGTTGATTGCGGTGGTGTTCCTGGGTGCTTCGTTGTCCGGCGCGTGGATGATTTCCGTGGGTGGCTGGCTGGCCGATCACCTGCACTCAACCGACGTGCTGGTGGCCCTTGGGCAAGTGGGCAATACCGTGTCGCCGCTGATGGGCACGGCGGTGGTGGTCATTACTATCCTGGCGTTCCTGCCGGTGATCGCGATGAATATCTACAGCGCCAAGCTGACCACCTTGACCTGCGTCGACTCGATCAAGCACATAGAGCCGACCCGCAAGGCGCGGATTCTGGCGATCGGCTTCGTGATCCTGCTGCAACTGGGCGTGGCGTTGAGCATCCAGAGTTCGGGCAAAGGCCTGTCGGTACTCGGCATCTATCTGGTGGTGATGTTGTACTTCCTGGTGCCCTGGACCTCGGTCAACCTCACCGATTACTTCTTTGTGCGCAAGGGCCGCTACGCCATCCCGCACTTCTTCATGCCCCACGGCAACATCTACGGCAGCTGGGGCCTGCGCGGTATCGCCGCGTATGCCATCGGGTTTGTGTCGATGATCCCGTTCTTCTACATCTTCGACGGCGTCGAGCAGCGTGAAGTGTATGTCGGCCCACTGGCCAAGGCCCTCGGCAGCATCGACATCGCCTGGCTGGTCGGGCTGATCGTCTCGGGTCTGGCGTACTACTGGCTTAGCCGTTCGATCGACCTCAAACGCGAAGAAGCGGTTATCCAGCACATCGAAAAAACCAATCCGCAATACACCACTGGCGACAAATCGAGCAAACCGTCGATGCCCGTTTTCAACGAATCGGCGGTCCGGAGATAATCATGAACACGCAAAAATACGACTACATCATCATCGGCGCAGGCTCGGCAGGTTGTGTGTTGGCCAACCGCCTGAGCGAAGACCCGACCACTTCGGTGCTGGTCCTGGAGTTCGGCGGCAGCGACAAGAGCGTGGTGATCCAGATGCCGAGTGCGTTCTCGATCCCGATGAACACCAAAAAGTACAACTGGCGCTACGAAACCGAACCGGAAACCTACCTCAACGGCCGTCGGATTCACTGCCCACGGGGCAAGGTGCTGGGGGGATCGTCGTCGATCAATGGCCTGGTCTACATCCGTGGTCACGCCTATGACTTCGACGAGTGGGAAACCCTCGGCGCCCAGGGTTGGGGCTACAAGAATTGCCTGCCGTACTTCAAGCGCGCCGAGAGCTACGAGTCGGGTGGTGACAGCTATCGCGGGCAAACCGGGCCGCTGCATACGACCAACGGCAACCACATGAAAAATCCGCTGTACGGGGCCTGGGTCGAAGCCGGTGCCGAAGCGGGCTACATCAAGACCGATGACTGCAATGGCTTCATGCAGGAAGGCTTCGGCGCGATGCACATGACCGTGAAAAACGGCGTGCGCTGTTCCACCGCCAACGCTTATCTGCGACCCGCCATGGGCCGTCCGAACCTGACGGTGATTACCCATGCGATGACCCGTCAGGTCATCCTCGAAGGCAAGCGTGCCGTGGGCATCATCTATGACCACGGTGGCCAGACCCATCAGGTCTATTGCAACCGCGAAGTGCTGATCTCGTCCGGGCCGATTGGGTCGCCGCACCTGCTGCAACGCTCCGGAATCGGCCCGGCTGAAGTCCTGCGCAAAGCCGGGATCGGCGTGCGCCACGACCTGCCGGGAGTAGGGGAGAATCTGCAGGACCACGCCGAGGTGTACATCCAGTTCGGCTGCAAGGAACCGGTGACGCTCAATAGCAAAATGGACCCGCTGAGCAAGCTGTTGATCGGCCTGCGCTGGCTGTTGTTCAAGGACGGACTCGGCGCGACCAACCACTTCGAGGCCGGCGGTTTCATCCGCTCCGATAAAGGCCTGCGCTGGCCGGACATTCAGTTCCATTTCCTGCCCGCCGCGATGCGTTACGACGGCAATAAACCGATCAAGGGCCATGGTTTCATGGTGCTCACCGGGCCGAACAAACCGAAAAGCCGTGGTTATGTGCGCGTGCGTTCCGCCGACCCTTATGAACACCCGGAAATCCGCTTCAACTACCTGCAACGCGAAGAGGACCGCGAAGGCTTCCGCCGCTGCATTCGCCTGACTCGGGAGATCATCGGTCAGAAAGCCATGGACCGTTTCCGCGACGGTGAAATCGCGCCGGGGCCACTGGTCAACACTGACGAGGAAATCGACGCCTTTGTCCGCGACAACCTCGAAAGTACTTACCACCCTTGCGGCTCGTGCCGCATGGGCGAGGACGACATGGCGGTGGTCGATTCCGAACTTCGGGTGCACGGCATCGCCGGGTTGCGGGTAATCGATTCCTCGGTGTTCCCGACCGAGCCGAACGGCAACCTCAATGCGCCGACCATCATGCTCGCCGAGCGGGCTTCGGACCTGGTGTTGGGGCGCAATATGCTGCCAGCGTCCGATGCACCGGTGGGGCTGGTCGAGAACTGGGAAAACAGCCAGCGCTCGACATTGCCGGGGCGTAACGTGCGGGTTTGATGCCCGCAGCATTGATCGGATGCAGCCGCCAATCCCCGGGGCCCACCGATTCATGTAGGAGCTGCCGCAGGCTGCGATCTTTTGATTTTGATGTTCTACACAGCAAGATCAAAAGATCGCAGCCTGCGGCAGCTCCTACATTTGATCTAGGCTGTAAATCCCTGAAACCGCAATGGAGCACCCTCATGGCAATCCAGGCCCTGCGCGCCGACGCTTCCCACCTCGATAAAATCGCCAGCCTGTTCGACGCCTATCGCGGCTTCTACGATCAGCCTTCGAACCTGCCACAGTCCCGCGCCTTCATCGCCGAACGCATCGCCCGCGACGAGTCGGTGATTTTTTATGCCGAGGATGGCAGCGGCGAAGCATTGGGTTTCGTGCAGTTGTTCCCGACCTTTTCCTCGATCGACGCGCACCGCACCTGGCTGCTCGGCGACCTGTTTACCGCACCCGCCGCCCGAGGCAAAGGTGTGGGCACATTGCTGATGAACACCGCCCGCGATTTTGCGTTGTTGACCGGTGCCAAGGGCATGACCCTGGAAACCGCCATCGATAACCACAGCGCGCAGCGGTTGTATGAGTCGTTGGGTTATGTGCGAGATGCGGGCTACTACACCTATTGCCTGGACCTGAAGCAAGGCTGATTTTTAGCCGTTGCTGTTTCCCGATGCCTGGCGAACGATTTACTGGCCGGTAATCCATTAACGGATTGGCGATCAGGTGTGGCGACAACTAGGCTTGTTAATCAGCCTTGAGGCCCAAGCGTAATATTTGCGCGCCGGCCAGGAGCCGGCCCCATGAAAAGCCCCTTCTGTGTTATTGGTCTGTTGTGCGCGCTGGTCGTCGGTCCCGTCGTCCGCGCTGAAGACCCACCACCTTCCAATACCCCACCATTGGTCAACCCGCAAGTGGTCGACAAACTCATCGATATGGGCAACTACCTGCGCAGCCTGCCGAAATTCGAGGTGAGCGCCGAGGTCTCCCAGGACACTGTTCTGGAGTCAGGGCAAAAGATCAAAAGCGAGGCCATCAGTACGCTGACCGTGCGCAAGGGGGATCGCCTGTACGCCAAGACCGAGGGCGATGTCCGGACGCGGGAGTTCTTCTACAACGGCAAGAAACTGACCCAGTACTCGCCGTTTCTCAAGTACTACACCACGGTCGATGCAGCGCCGACGCTGGCTGAAACGTTGCACAGGATCGAAGACCATTACGGTTTGCAGATACCCATGGAGGACTTGTTCCTGTTTGGCCGTGACCAGGCACAGATCGATGCGCTGAAAGAGGCACTGTACGTCGGGCCTTCAACGATCAATGGCAGGCTATGCGACCACCTGGCCTTCCGGCAGCAAGGGGTTGACTGGCAGTTGTGGATTACCCGGGCCGAAAAACCGTTGCCGTGCAAACTGGTGATCACCACCACCGATGAAGCGAGTTTCCCGGAGTACAGCGCGGTCTACCGCTGGAACCTGAAGCCGACCTTCAATGATTCCATCTTCACCTTCAAACCGGGCAAAGGGGATGTGGCCATTCCTTTGAAGAAAGCCAGTGAGCAGGGAGGGGAGTGATATGAATCGGGCAATGTGGTGCGGCCTGTTGTTATCGCTGGTTACGGCATCGGCACTGACGATAGGCCTGATTGGCGAAGCTGACGCCAGGGGGCAGCGCGCGCAAGGACGTGCCAGGGCTTCAGTGAATCGGCCGCCGCCAGCCAGTGCGCCACAGGCCCGGCGCATGAACACCGGCAACGCTGCGCAACGAGCGCCCAACGCCGACAATCGGGTCAACACCAGCAATCGGCCAAATGCCGGTAACCGGGTCACATCAGATAACCGGCCTGATGCCGGTAACAAGGTCAATTCAGGTGACCGGGCCAATACCGGTAACAAGGTCAATTCGGGTAACCGGGCCAATACCGGCAACAAGGTCAATTCAGGTAACCGCACCAACATCGATAACAGCAACCGCAACGTCAATATCAACAGCAACCGCGATGTGGACATCGATGTGGACGGGAATGGCCGTTATGGCTACGACGATCACTATCATCCGCTGGCCGCTGCGGCGGCGGTCACCGCTACCGTCGCGGTCACCGCCGCAGTCGTCGGTTCCATCATGACACCGGCACAGATGCCCGCCGAATGTGTGCAGGTTATCCAGTACAACACCGCGTACCTGCAGTGCGGTTCAACCTGGTACCAGCCGCAGTATCAGGGCAGCGATGTGACCTACATTGTGGTCAACGCGCCTTGAGCTTTTTCACGCTGTTGGCTGGTTCGACTCACCGAACACCGGCCGGAAGAAACTGCGCTCATAACTGAGAATGCAGCGGGTTTCTTCGGCGTACTTGAAGGCGGCGATGCATTCAGGATCGTTCATCGAGTCTTGGCGATAGGTTTCGTAGGCCGCGAGGCTGGGGAAGGTGAACATCGCCAGGGCGATGTTGTTGGCGCCTTCGGACGGCAGGAAGTAGCCGTGATGCTGGCCACCGAATTTTTCCACGAGGGGAATCCACAGCTTGCCGTAGTGTTCAAACGCTTCGAGCTTGAATGGGTCAAGCACGTATTTCAGGTAGCAAGTGACCATCGGTTTTCTCTCAGGCTGGGTTAATGGTTTTCAGTGATTGATTCGACTGGCAGGGCGCGGCCGTAGGATGGAGTTCTCGCCGGTTTTAAGCAAATGGCGCACACCCTGGAATATTTCAAGGCCTGATACGCCTGAGTCAACCGGGTTGCCGGTCCGCGCGTACACATTCAATAAAGGCCTTGAGCGCAGCCGGTACATGGCGACGACTCGGGTAATACAGGTGCAGCCCGGGGTAGAAAGGGCACCAGTCGGCCAGCACCTGGATCAAGCGGCCGTCGGCAATGTACGCCTTGGCCATGTCTTCGAAAATGTAGGCCAGGCCGACTCCTTGCAGCGCCGGGCCGACCATCAGGCTGACGTCGCCGAGTGTCAGCGGCCCGTCCACTTCGATTTCTTCGGCGATACCGCCGCGCTCGAATTCCCAGCGATACAGCGTGCCGCTCGGGAAGCGATGGCGGATGCAGGGCAGGCCGTGCAAGTCCTCGGGTTTCTGTGGAGCGGGGTGCCGCTGCATGAGCGACGGAGCACCCACCACCACCGAGCGCAGGAACGAACCGATGGGCAATGAGACCATGTCTGCTTCCAGGCGCGCCCCGAAGCGAACCCCGGCGTCAAAGCCGCCCGAGACCACATCGACCAGGCCATCGTCTGCAACGATCTCCAATGTTACGTCGGGATAGGCTTGAAGAAACCTGGCGGCAATCGGTAGCAATACCAGTTCGGCAGCCTGACGCCCGGCGGTGATCCTCAGGTTGCCGGAGGGTTTGTCGCGAAAACTGTTGAGGTCTTCCAGGGCGTCGTCGATGTCACGAAACGCTGGTTTCAATCGCGCCTGCAAGCGCTCGCCGGCCTCGGTCAGCCCGACGCTGCGTGTCGTGCGATTGAACAGCCTGACACCGAGCCGGTTTTCAAGGGTGCGCACCGAATGACTTAACGCCGAAGGCGTGAGCCCGAGTTCGACTGCCGCGCGGCTGAAGTTCAGGTGGGTGGCCACGCAGAGGAAGGTCGAGAGGTCCGCCGCTGAAGGTGCTTTCATCTGTGAATGCCTTTCACAAAGCCATGCAAAATTATTGGGATTATCACATCAGTAATGGAGATTTAAAGTGGCGTCAACTCATCAAGAAGCCCCTGCAATACCGCAGGGGCCGCTGACAGGAGGCGTTGAAATGCGTACTTGGTTCATTACTGGGGCTTCCCGTGGTTTCGGTACTCTCATCGCAGAACGTGCTCTGCGTGCCGGCGACGCGGTGATTGCCACCGCTCGTAAACCTGAAGAAATCACCGCCCGCCTGGGCGATCATCCCAACTTGCTGGCGGTGCGTCTGGATGTGACCCGTGAAGAAGAAGCGCATCAGGCGGTTGCGGAAGGCATCAAGCGTTTCGGCCGCATCGACGTGCTGATCAACAATGCCGGGTTCGGCGTGTTGGGGGCGGTGGAAGAAACCAGCGCCAGCGAGACCGAGCGGCTGTTCGCCACCAACGTCTTCGGCCTGCTCAACGTGACCCGCGCGGTATTGCCGCACATGCGCCGCCAGCGCTCCGGTCATGTGATCAACATTTCTTCCATCGGCGGCTATCAGGCCTACATGGGTTGGGGCGTCTACGGTTCCACCAAGTTCGCGGTGGAAGGGATTACCGAAGCGCTGCATCAGGAATTGGCACCGTTAGGGATTCACGCCACGGTGGTCGAGCCGGGTTTCTTCCGCACTGACTTCCTTGATGAGCAGTCGCTGGTGAAAACTGCTCTGGAATTGCCGGACTACGATGAAACCGTCGGCGCGATGCGCAAATATGCGGCATCGGCCAACCATGCCCAGCCGGGTGACCCAGTGAAGTTTGCCGAGGCCATGTTCGCCCTGGTCAATGCACCGAAGCCGCCACAACGGCTGGCATTGGGCAGCGATACCATCGCGCGCATCGAAGCGAAAAACCGCTTGGTCGCACAGGAACTGGCCGAGTGGAACGCGCTGGCGCTGTCTACCGATTTCCAGGATTGAAGCCGGGCCTTAAAAACGGGTAGCAAGATCAAAAGATCGCAGCCTGCGGCAGCGCCTACATGAGAATGCATTTCTGTGTAGTAGCTGCCGATGGCTGCGATCTTTTTGTGTTTAGAGGGTGATATCCATTGGCCATCATTTTCGCTAGAATGGCGCCGCTCGAGAGATGGATCCCGGGCGCTTTCTCATGGAGTTGTGCAGTGAAATACCTCAGTAAAGTCGTTGCTGGTGCTGTGTTTGGTCTCGTGTTGGCAGGTTGCAGCAGCGCCCCGATGAATACCCACCATTACGACAGCAGCCAATACACCGTTTTGGGCCACAGCGAAGCCAGCGCCACAGGCCTGATGCTGTTCGGGCTCATCCCTATTCGGCAGAACAGCCGTTTTGTGCGTGCACAGGACGAGGCAATCAAAGCCAAGGGCGGCGATGCCATGATCAACACCCAGGTGCAGGAACGCTGGTTCTGGGCCTGGGTCCTGAACGGCTACACCACCAATGTTTCCGGTGACGTGATCAAGCTGAAAAACGTTCAGTAAACGCCGTTGCCCAAAAAAATCCGGAGTCCTGTATCAGGCTCCGGATTTTTTGTTGCCGTGATAATTTCCCCCCCCCCCGCATTTCAATGGGCCTGCGATGCGAAAAGGTTCGGTCAATTGACCGGGATGACCGCTGGTTTGTTCTGGTCCTTCAACAGAAAGACCACGAATTTTGCCGGTTTGTCCTGGCTGGCGTTGCGGCCCACCGTGTGTATGTCATTGGGGCCTTCGTGGAAGGTTTGTCCGGGTAACAGCGTGACCTCCTTGCCACCCTTGACCCCCATGATGATGGAACCTTCGAGCACATAGACAAAACCATGGGCGTCGTGCCGATGAATCGGGTCGGCCCCGCCGGGAGGGAACTCGACGGTGAGCATCAGCACTTCTTTGCCGGGGTAGTCGGGCAGCGGCGTCTCCGAAATCGGCGTGACGACCGGAGGCGGCGCGGCGGCGGTTTGGGCCTGGGCCGGCAGGGTGGTGGTGAATGACAGTGCGAGTAAGACGAAGAGAAAGTGGGTTCGCATGAGACGCTCCTTGTGAAGTCCGGGGGTCTGCTACTGCGTGGTTGGGCTGAGGGCGAATGGGTTGCCCTCGTTCGTCAGCGTCAGGCGTTGCCGCGGTCGAGCCACTGATCGAAGTGGATCGCGCCGAGGATGGGATTGGCGCCCGGTGTCAGCGACTGGTCGTTGATATTGGCTCCAAAGTAACCGGCGTTATCGTCGGTAATCACTTCCCTTTGGTCCTTGGTGTGTTGCAAATAGATTTTGGCGAACGACACCAGCGGCTGCTTGTCCGGCCCGGCCACTTCCGAGGTCTTGCCCGTGGGCCCGCCCACGGCGATTTTCGCCAGTGCCGCCGCCACATCGGCCGAGGCCACCGGCTGCAAAGCGGCCGAGGTCAGGCGAATGGTGTCGCCTTGTGCGCCGGATTGCGCAATGGCACCGACGAACTCGAAAAACTGCGTGGCGCGCAGGATGGAGTAGGGCACGCCGGATTTCTTGATCAACTCTTCCTGGGCCATCTTGGCCCGGAAGTAACCGCTTTCCAGCATCCGTTCGGTGCCCACCACCGACAGCGCAACGTGGTGTTTGACCCCGGCGGCTTTCTCGGCGGGAAAGAGATTGCGCCCGGATGCCTCGAAGAACTCCAGTACGGCGGCATCTTCGAATGAGGGTGAGTTGGCGACGTCGACCACCACCTCGGCACCTTGCAGCGCTGCCTGCAAGCCTTCGCCGGTGACCGCGTTTACCCCTGAGCTCGGCGAGGCGGACAGAACGTCGTGTCCGCCCTCGCGCAGGAACTGGCAGAGCTGGGTTCCAATCAAACCCGTTCCGCCGATGACGACAATTTTCATGACCGTGCCTCCGTCTGTAGGTGTGCGTGAAGAGGCCAGTTTAGGCTGGAATGGCAGTACGACCGTTGGCGGAGGATGGACGGCAGCCTTTCATCTTTCACCTCTGAAAAGCTTCGGCCCGAGCGCCGAGTCATGCTCAAATAGCGGCCATTTTTTGCGATATGCGACGCCTGATCTGGAGCTGTAAATGAACAAAGCGGCGGTGATGTCCCTGGTCTTAGTCCTCGGTACAAGCCTGCTCGGCGCGCAAGCGCAGGCACAGGGTGATGCCGAGGCGGGCGGGAAATTGTTCAAACGGGTGTGTGGCGGCTGCCATCAGATCGGAGAGTCGGCGCGGGCTTCGTTCGGGCCACAGCTCAACGGTATTGTCGGGCGTCTGGCCGGGACCACCACGGATTACCAATATTCCGACGCCATGAAGACATCCGGCGTGGTCTGGACGCGGGAGAAACTGGCGCAGTACATCGAGGCTCCAAAGTCAGTGGTGTCAGGTACGCGGATGATTTTCTGGGGCATCAGCGATCAGGAGAAAATTGACGATTTGCTGGCGTATCTGCAGACGTTTCAGGCGCCTTGAAGATTGGCCTGATCTGACGGCTGTACCAGGTCCACTGTAGGAGCGACCTTGCTCGCGATGGAGTGACAGGCACCTTGTTTTGTCAGGAGTACATTTCCATTGCTGCGGTCACTGCCGCTGGCAGTTTCGCTTTTACGCCTCTTGGGTGTGGCAAGAAGATCAAATGCAGAATCAAGACCCAGATCAAAAGATCGCAGCCTTCGGCAGCTCCTACATTGAGATCCGTGTAGGCACTGCCGAAGGCTGCGATCTTTTGATTTTCCGGCTTAACGACGCAATTGGGCGCAGTGATCCTCCTCCGGTTGCGCCGCCGTGTACCAGACGTAATCAGCGCTTTCGGCAGTCACGGTATTACCCGCTTCGGCCAACACCAACACGGCAGTACCTTGACCGGTGCCGAGGTCTTCGAGGTGCAGCGGCACGCCGAGGTCCTTGCGGACATGGAACGCCCCGGCCAACAACAAGGCAGGTGCAGGCGCGGCCAACAGCCGTTCGGCCATGCGCCGGTCACGCTGCTGCTGCACGGCGAGCATGGCCGGCATCTGCGACTCGGGCAGCAAACCGCAATGGGACGCGCGGATGTCGTCCAGCAGCGTGGCTTGCACCTGTTCGGTGGTCGATGCCGGGCCGGTGAGCGTCGGTCGCTGCTTGTAGATCTGCATGATCTGCGAGCGGTCCAGGTTGGCCGCCATCAGCGGGTAAGGTTGACGCAGCGCGTAGTTGACCAATGCCCCGTAAACACCCCAATCCCAATTGGCTTGCCAGGCCAGCGCCTGATAAGGGTCGGCCGGTGGTTGGCCGGCACGGGTGGCGGCCTGCGCGGCATCGACTTTGGCTTGTTGGTCGGGGTTGAGCATTTCCATCAGCAGACTGCCCTGCGGACGTTGCGCCGCCAGTTCGCGCAGCAGCCACAATTCCAGGGCGTGGTGATCAGGGTTGTCGTGTTGTTCACCCACCAGCACTCGTGGCGCAACCGCCAGGCGTTCGACCAGTTCCTGCGGGGTAACCGTGCGGCCGGTGGCGAGTTCGCGTATGACGCCGAGGTCGGCGTGACCGCGATCTTGTGGGGCAATTGCTGCCGGCGGCGGTGTCACGTAATGGGATTGGCAGGCAGCCAGCAGGCTGATCAGGCATAGCAGCAGAATGCGCATCGGGTTTCCTTGTGAGAAGGAAGGGCGCGGATCAGCGCGCGATGATCAAAGGGTGGCCACGCTCCGGGTGCCGGTGAATCAGCACTTGCAGCCCATACACCGCCTCCAGCGCTTCGGCGGTCAGGACGTCGTCCGGGGTGCCGTAGCCGTGGGGGCGACCGTCCTGTAACAGCAGCAGGTGATCACAATAACGTGCGGCCAGATTGAGGTCGTGCAAGATCACCAGCACCGCCGCGCCGCGCCCGGCGAAATCGCGCACCGCCTGCAGGATGGTGTGCTGGTGCAGCGGGTCGAGCATCGATGTCGGCTCGTCGAGCAACAAGGTTTGACCCTCGGCGCCCGGCCACAGTTGTGTCAGAACGCGTGCCAAATGCACACGCTGGCGTTCGCCACCGGACAGCGCCAGATAGCTGCGCCCGGCCAGGTGCAAGGCGTCGGCGGCACGAAGCGCTTCGGCGACGATTTCGGCATCGCGCACGCGACCGCTGGCATGGGGCAAGCGGCCCATGCCCACCACTTCATTGACCGAGAAGGCGAAGTTCAGGCTCGAACTCTGCGGCAGTACCGCCAGGCGTCTGGCCCGCTCCTGACCGGGCCAGTCGGTGAGCTTGCGCTCATCCAGGCTGACCGTGCCTTCGCTGGCTGGCAACTCATCGCACAGGGCGGCGAGCAGGGTGCTTTTACCGGCACCGTTCGGCCCGAGTACGCCCAGGACTTCACCCCCACGCAGCTCGATATCGATGCCCGCCAGCACGGTGCGACTGCCACGGCGGACCAGCAAGTTGTTTGCCCGCAGCATCAGGAGCGCCCCCGTACCAGCAAATAAAGGAAGAAGGGTGCACCAATGAGTGCGGTGACGATGCCAATCGGCAATTCGGCCGGAGCAAGCAGCAGGCGGGCGACCAGATCGGCCAACAACAGCAGGCTGGCACCGGCGAGCAAGGAGGCCGGCAACAACACCCGATGATCCGGACCGACCAGCAGGCGCATCAGGTGCGGCACCACCAGCCCGATGAAGCCGATCAAACCCGCCGCCGCCACCGCTGCGCCGACACCCAGCGCCGTGCACAACACCAGCTCCAGTTTGATCCGCTCGACATTGAAGCCCAGATGACGGGCTTCCGATTCGCCCAACAACATCGCATTGAGTGCTGCCGCGCGACGCGGCAACCACAACGCCACGCCCACCGCCACGATCAATAACGGCCACAGGCGTGGGTAGCTGGCACCGTTTAGGCTGCCCAGGTTCCAGAAGGTCAGGGTGCGCAACGTCGCGTCATCAACCAGGTAGGTGAACAGCCCGACACCGGCACCGGTCATCGCCGTCATCGCCACGCCCGCCAACAACATGGTAGCGACGTTGGTCTGGCCATTGCTGCGGCCGAATCGATAGACCACCGCTGTGACGAACAAGCCACCGGCGAAGGCGCACACCGAGAGCAGATAGGGCTCAAGGGCCGGTGGCATCTCACCGAGCATGCTGCCGCCGACGATGGCGACGGCTGCACCCAATGCAGCGCCACCGGACACGCCGACAAGGCCAGGGTCTGCCAGTGGATTGCGGAACAAGCCCTGCATCGCCACACCGGACAACGCCAGTACCGAACCGACGGCGATGCCGAGCAAACTGCGCGGCAGGCGAATCTGCCCGAGGATCAGCTCGGCCTGTTGCGTGTCGCCGCCGTCCACCGGCAAGCCGAGCAGGCGCAGACCGGCCAGCAAAGTATCACTGAGCGGCAGGCTGACCGGCCCCAAGGCCAGGGACAGCCAGAACACCAACACTAACAACAGGCCCAGGAAAATCAGCATCGGCCGTGGCTGAACGATTGCCGTCATCAGTTGGTCTCGGTTGTCTGGACCACTGCCGACGGATAAAACGCCTTCGACAAGGTTTCCAGCGCAGCGGGCACTCGTGGGCCAAGGCCACCCACTAACAGTGTCGGATCAATCACCAGCACCCGGCCCTCACGGCCGGCCTGGGTTTGTGCGAGGATCGGGTTCTGCTCCAGCAGCGCTGCCGGTGAGGTGCCCCCTTCAAGACGGCCATCGGCGAAAATGATGACCTGCGGGTCCAGGGCTAGCATGGCCTCGTTGGATACAGGTTTATAACCGTTGTGCTCGGCCAGGTTTTCCCCGCCGGCCTGATCGATCATCCAGGCTGCCAGCGTGTCTTTGCCGGCCGCCTGAAGATTGCTGCGGGCATGGCTGAGCAGCATCAATACCCTAGGGGCCGGGTTTTTCTGCTGCACCTGTTTGACCCATTCGGCCTGACTGTTCAAGCGCTGCTGATAAGCCTCCATCAGCGCCTGCGCTTCTGCCTGTTTGCCGAGCAATTGCCCGAGTTCGGTCAGGTTGTGCTGCAACGACGGCACATCAGGCTGGGCCGAGAGCAATTCGATGCGCACCCCGGCAGCCTTGAGTTGCACCAGCACCGGTGGAGGACCCATCTCGGCACTGCCGACCAGAATGTCCGGCTTCAGCGCCAGAATCCCTTCAGCCGCCAGCGCACGCTGGTAGCCAATGCTCGGCAGGCTGTGCAGCGAGCGCGGGTACTGGCTGGTGCTGTCGACACCCACCAGCTTGCGCTCTCCACCCAGGGCGACCACCCACTCGCTGATCGCGCCACCGGCGCTGACCCAACGCTGCGGCAGGGCGTCGGCGACGGCCATCTGGCTGAGGAGCACGCCGGCACACGCCAGCAGTGATTTCATTCGCATCAGGGACTTCCTTGGTCGATCAATCGACTTAGCGGGGGATGATGCCATCGACGCTCGGTTTGCGCACACGCCACAGGTACAACGTTCGTCCCTAAGCGAACAGCATTACGGTCACCCCGAGGATTTCTAAGGCGTCAGAAATGATCGAGCATGATAATAATTAGCATTTGCATGTCAAGGCGTTATGTTCTGGTGAATACCATGGAACCCTGTAGGAGCTGTCGAAGGCTGCGATCTGTTGATCTTCGACATTTAGACCGCTAAAGATCAAAAGAACGCAGCCTTCGGTAGCTCCTACATGGGTTGGGTCAGGTTGTCCTCGATCAGCGCGATGAACTGCGCGTTACGCTGTGCGCACTCTGTGAAGAGCCGTTTACTGGCATTGTCCTTGTTGGCAATGGCGCATTCGCAGTAATCGCGCAACAGGGCGTTGGCGGCCCGGAGGCGACGCGTTGCCCGACAAATACTTTGGATGCTCTCGGCAAAACAGCGAGGCTCGCGGATGTCATTCAGGCGATAGAGGGCTGTCTTTTCAGCGTGGCCACCCAGGTCGGCGATGCGCGCCGCCAGGAAATCGGCATAGGCCACATTCGCTCGTACCAGACGGTGAAACAGCTGTTGTATCGGCAGGAAGCTGACCGTGTGCAGGTGCTGCTGGCCACGTCTGATTTGCGCAAGGAGGCTCAGTGCAGTACTCAGCATTTCCCTCAGGACATCGACAATCTCCACGCGCTCGGCAGTCGACAGGGAGGTGTGCGCGCCGTAACGACTGATGCGCATCGGATGACTGACGAGATACAACTTTTGTAGTGCGTTCATGGCAACCGCCCCCAGGCAAGCGCATCAGCGCGATAGTGGATACGTTGGGTGTCACTCACAATAAATTGGCGTGGCGTTGATAACACTCCTACCTCAAGACGACGGCGTAGCACATGGGGGCAGGCCCGTTATATCCGGGTATGAGTGGTTAGCCATTCGCCGGGAATTGTGATTGCAACAGCGTGCGCCATTGATCCTGATTGTCCGGTCGTCGGTAGTACACCACCATGCTCCGGGCCACCCGCATCGCCACTTCGCGACCGTGATCCGCTTCGACCAATGCCAGGGCCAAATCGATACCGGCACTCACGCCAGCGCAAGTCCACAGCGAGTCCTGCTGCACGAAAATCGCCTCGCGATCGAGTTCGACCTGAGGGAACAATCGCTCGAACAGTTCGGCAAACATCCAGTGAGTCGCCACGCGCCGGCCATTGAGCAAACCCGCCTGAGCCAGCAGAAAAGTGCCGCTGCACACCGATGCTGTGCGTTTGGCTTTGGCCGAGGCACCGCGCAACCAGTCCACCAGCGGCGCGTGATCGGCCATGACCTGACGAATGAACGGCGTGCCGGGGACGATCAGTGAATCGATCGGGCTGTTGGCAAACCCGGTCAAACTTCGGGTGTGTACCACCAGGCCCTCAGCGGTCTGGATTGATCCGCCTTCCAGGCTGGCAGTGTGCACGGCATAGCCTGCCAAGCCGCGCTCGGCCAGATGGTGGGTCGCCGCCCAGAGCACCGTTTGAGCGCCGGTTAGATCCAGCAGGCCCATTTGCGGATAGGCCACGAACACGATGGTATGCGGTTGCGTTTTTGCGCAGGCGGCGTTTTTAACGCTATGGATCGTTTCATCGAGGGGCACTGTTTGGTCTCCATGTCGCCAGGTCATGACGTTGGTTTATCGAATCAATCAACACGTTGAATCACTCCCGTGATTTCACACCCCGAAGCCGACAGCCGAGGGCGATTGTTCATCGTGGGTCAGGGCGGTGAGCGGTATGGCAAAAAAGAACTGGGTGCCGAGTCCCACCGTGCTGGTTACCCCGATGCGCCCGCCATGGAATTCGATAATCGAGCGGCAAATCGAGAGACCCATTCCCAAGCCGTTATGTTTGGTGGTGAAAAACGGATCGAACAGCGACGTCAGAATGTCCTCGGCGATGCCTGTGCCGGAGTCGGCGACTTCAAGCACGGCTTCGTTATTGTTTATCGAGGTATTGATGCGCAGTGTCCGTGGTCGGTCATGCACGTTGGCCATGGCCTGGCAGGCATTGATGATCAGGTTGATGATGACTTGCTGGAGCTGAACCCTGTCGCCTTGTATATAAGCACCAGAGGCGCCCAATTGCAGGTGCGCACGTACCTGGTGGCTGGCGGTGTCATGTTGCATGAGACTCAATGAGTCACTGACGATCTCATCGAACGCTTCAGCCTTGCGCTGCACCTCACTCTGGCGCGACAACGCCCTGATGCAAGCAATGACATCGGAAGCCCGGCAGGAGTTTTGAATCACGCGGTCCAGTGAGCGACGTGCCTCTTCCAGGTTGGGTTCAGGACGATTGATCCAGCGTTTGCAGGATTCGCCGCTGGCGATCACGGCCGCCAGCGGCTGGTTGATTTCGTGGGCAATGGACGCTGCCAGTTCGCTCATGGCGGTCACCCGCGTGACATGGGCCAGTTTCGCTTGAGAGTGGAAAAGCGCTTCTTCGGCGTGTTTCGATGCCGTGACATCCATCAATGCACCGACATATTCGATGCGCCCGCCATGATTGAACAACGGGTTGGCGATCATCTGTACGTACTTGATTCGGCCATCCGGCATGATCAGGCGATGCTCGACTTCGATCAGGCATTCCTGGCGCGCGGCCTGCTGTAAAACACTTTCGACAATGGGCAAGTCGTCGGGATGAGTGCGCGCCCTGATCATGGCAATGGTCGGGGCGGCGTCCAGCGGGTATTCGAAAATTCGCGCGGACTCGTCTGACCACGACACCGCTTTTTCGTCATCAGGAATGAACCCGACACTGCCGGTATGACTGAGTTTTTGCGCGCCCAGAAAGAACGCTTCCTTTCGACGCAACGTGTCGGTCGCTCGTTTGCTCCTCAGTGCCAGGAGGGTGATGGTGGTCAGCGCGATAAGACAGCGCACGAAACCGGCGATGAGCCTTTGATCTCGATAACCTTCATCGACAATGAAGCTGATAGTGAGAATGACCACGCAACTGATGGCTGCGGTCAGGAAAACCGGAATGGAAAAAACGTTTGCCGACATGAACACCAGGGTGATGTAAAGCAGCGTCGGGGCGACGTCGATTTCGAGCAATGAGTTGATAATAAATATCATGCTGCCGACCGTTACGGCGGCCAGCCAGGCTAGGGCGTCTGATAAAAAAAGGGCTTTGCAACGTTTGATGATAGACATTTATTTTTCCAGGATTTTTCTATCGAACGGCAAGGGACCAGACTTGAAAAAAACGCCCGCCAAAAAAACGGTGGCGGGCGTTCGGGAAGTTTCCCTGCTCAGCAAGGAGAGGGCTGGCCGGGGTACAGACGGTTACCTATCGATTACCTGCGCTTAACCTCCTCAATCGTCGTGAGCAACAGCGGCAGTGGTTGCCGGGTTTCGACCTGCAACCCTTGCAGGGTCAATAGCTGTTACGCCACCGGAATCAGCGGGTCAGCCGCAGCCAGTGCAGTGGCACGCTCCGCCGCCGGTGGGTAGATCCACACGGAATTGATCTGGGTCTTGAGTTCCTTGGCTTCGTGTTTCACCAGTTTCACCTGGCGATCCCAACCCTCTGTGTACACCGCGCCCCAGGCTCCCAGGTCCAGGCAGGTGACGTACTTGGGCTGGCTATAGACCAACGGGTCGATACCCAGCAGGTCGGCGACAACGTTGTTGCCGGCATAGCGACCCAAAGCGATGGCGTGCTGGCAGGACATGGCGGCAAAGTTGCCCAGGTCATCCGTCGCGGCATACGCCACATCGCCCGAGGCGAACACATCAGCATGGCCACGCACTTTCAAATGCGGATCGACATGCAACCGGCCTTGAGGATCGCGGGTACCTTGCACCTGCTCGGTCAGTGGATTGGCTCGGAAACCGACAGTCCAGATCACGGTGTTGGACTCGATCCGCTGGCCATCGGCGAGGGTGACGCCGCTGGCATCCACCGAGGCCACGGTCGCGTTGAGAAACCAGTCGATGCCCAGGTGTTCCGAAGCCTCGACAATCGAAGGACGAATGCCGTCACCCATCGCGGCGGCCACTTGCGGACCGCGGTCGACGACGATCACGCGGATATCGGCGTTGTCGCCCAGGACGGCACGCAGGCGCGCCGGCATTTCGGTCGCGGTTTCGATGCCGGTGAAGCCACCACCAGCGACCACCACGGTGTTGCGGGCTGCACTGGCCGGCAAGTTCTTCAGCGAGTTGATGTGGGCTTCGAGGCGTATGGCGGCTTCGATCTGATCGACGTCGAACGCATGCTCGGTCATCCCTTCGACGGGCGGACGCATCAGTTGACTGCCAGCGGCGAGCACCAGGCGGTCGTAACTCAATTTGCCTTGGGTGCCAGAGGTGCTGCGATAGCTCACGTGTTTGTTTTTCTCGTCGATCAGCTCAGCCGAACCTTGTACGAATTTCACCCCTACTGCGCCGAACAGGTCGAGCAGTGGCGCCTTCATGTTGTGCACGTTGGGCTCGTAGAAACGCGGGCGAATGCGCAGCTCGGCCTGGGGAGCCAAAACGGTGATCTCGATGTCGTTACGATCGTGCTTGTCCAGCAGTCGGGCAGCGCTCAATGCGCTCCATACACCACCGAAGCCTGCACCAATAATCAAAATCTGCTGTTTCATTGTTTAGCTCCTGAAGAACAATCGAGGGCATTGAAAAGTGCTGCGATTCAAGCGCGAACGGTTTTACTGATGTCCCGACGTGAATAAATATCGCAACAAGAGGTTGAGTCGGACTTGATCTGGGGAAGATGTTATTCGAGGAGGTTGCATGAAACACTGCTACAAAGGGTAAGCCCAGGTATGTCTAAGTGTTAGTTGCTTATACCAAGGTATTAATTGCAAAAAATCAGCGTACGCCAGTGCCTCGGTTAATTGCTGTTTCGATGCAGGCAATCAACGTGTCGGTTGGAAAAGGTTTTGGTAAAAAAGCAATAGGTTTCATGGTGTTGGCGTTTGGATGGCGTAATGCGTCAGGGTTTCCACTGATAAAAATGACCGGGATATGAATGCCCATGGACGCCAGTAATTCATACATCTGGATGCCGTCCATGTCCGGCATTTGTATATCGGAGATCAAACAATCGGTGATGCCGGGACCTTTGGAAAACAGGAACTCATGAGCGCCGGCATAGGTAAGTACCGTATACCCGCTGGAACGCAATAAACTGTCCAGTGCCATTCGAACTGATTCATCGTTGTCGACAACGGAAATGATTGCCTCATTGCGCATCGGTCTGCCCTGCGGTGAAGCGCAAAGCACTAAATGCTGTCCGCCATCGTTGCAAGATACGCCGTCCTCAATCGATGCACAGTATACGTGCGTATAGTCACTTCCTTGAGGCTTGAGCCGAGATTACCTCGGCCATCCGTACCAGATCGGCAAACGAACGTGCTTCCATTTTGCGCATGGCCTGGCCACGGTGAATCTTGACCGTGATTTCGCTCAGGCCGATTTCCCCGGCAATCTGCTTATTCATCAAGCCCGAGGCCGCCAGGGCCATGACGGTTTGTTCCCGTGCCGTCAGCATGCCGTGGCGTACACGCAAATCATCGGCGTAGCGCTCGGACTCACGACGTTGTTTGTCCCGCGTATGGGCAGCGCACACGGCATCGATCAAATCTTGCTCACGAAAGGGTTTGGTCAGGAAGTCGACCGCTCCGGCTTTCATGGCCCGTACCGTCATCGCGATATCGCCGTGCCCGGTAATGAACACGATGGGCACATTGATTCCGGCGGCGGCCAAGGCGTTTTGAAAATCCAGGCCACTGCTGCCTTGCAGCCGCACATCCAGCACCATGCAACTGGGCGTGTCCGGTCGCTGGTACTTCATGAACTCGGCAACCGAACCGAACAATTCGATTCGCAGACCGATGGAGCGCAACAGGCTGCCGAGGGATTCGCGCAGCGGCGCATCGTCATCGACGATGAAAACGATGGGCTCATTGTGGGTGGTTCTGTTGATGGGATGATGTTCGTTCATTACGTATTCCCAAGGTGTTTTGACATGCAGCCGCCTCCGCGCGGTGTTGATTGCGACGGCGGCTACATTAAGTGCATGCCGGGCTGGAGGCACTCATACGTGTGGATAGTCGTTTAATACCTGGGTCTATCCGCTTCAGGCCGTTGCCTTAAATGGCCGATGCGTAGCCAGACTCTTCGGCGACCAGCACTGGCAATGCAAACAGAAACGAACTGCCTTGGCCGGTTTCGCTGGTTACCCAGATTCTCCCGTCATGGAAGTCGATGATCGAGCGGCAAATGGAAAGCCCCATGCCCAGGCCGTTCTCCTTGGTGGTAAAAAACGGCGTGAACAAATGCGACAGGGTATCGGCTGGAATGCCCAAACCCTGGTCGGTCACTTCCAGCACGGCTTCGTTGTCCTTCACCCAGGTTCGGATGTGCAGGGTCCGCCGGGAGGCTGTGACCACGTCCATCGCCTGGCACGCGTTGATGATCAGATTGATGATGACCTGCTGCAGTTGCACGCGATCGGCGCTGACTTGAGCATCGAAGGTAGCGAGGTCGATTTTCGCCATGATGTTGTGATGGAACAGCTCATGCCTGACCAGACACAGGGTTTGACTGACGATGTCATTAAGCGATTCGCTCTGGCGCAGCGGATCGGACTGGCGCGACAAGGCCCTGACCCGCCCCGTGATCTCGCTCGCCCGAATCGAGCTGGCGATGATCCGATCCAGTGCCTGGCGTGCTTCGTCGAGGTCTGGAACCGGGCGGCTTAGCCAGTTGTGGCAAGCTTCGCCACTGCTGGTGATTGCCGCCAGCGGTTGATTCACCTCATGGGCAATGGAGGCTGCCAGTTCGCCCAGAGATGCTACGCGGGTGACGTGGGCCAACTGAGTCTGGGCGCGGTACAGCGCTTCTTCGGCCTGCTTGCTGGCGGTCACGTCCATCAGCGCGCCCAGGTATTCAAAGCCTCCATGCCGGGTGAAGAGCGGGGTGGCGAACATGTGCAAATGCTTGATTCGCCCGTCGGGCATCAGCAGTCGATGTTTGACCTCGATCAGGCTTTCATGGCGCGCAGCCTTGTCGAAACCGGCCAGCACCAATGGCAGGTCATCGGGGTGAGTGCGCGCCAGGAACAATGAAACTGTAGCGGGCATGCCCGCCGGGTACTCGAGGATCCGTGCCGCTTGCTCCGACCAGCCCATACTCCCGAGGTCTGCGCGAAAGCCAAAGCAAGCTGTCTGGGTCAGGCGCTGGGCACCCACCATATAAACTTCCTTGTGGCGCAGTCGGTCGGAGACTTGCTTGCTGCGCAGCGCCAGAAAGGTAATCGCCGCCAGCACTGTCAGACTGCGCAGCAATTCGGTCGTCGATTCCCAGCGCTGAAAAACGCCCTGATAAAGGAATATCGAAGTCAGCACCAACATGCACGACAACGCGACGACGATCACCGCGCTGATCGAAAACAGGTTGATCGCCATCAGCAACAGCGCGATGTAAAACGTCGTGGTGGCGAGGTCGGTCCGGGTTTCGGTATTGATCAATATTCCATACGCGACAATCAGAGCCATCAGCCACACCAGTGCGTTTTCCAGCGCGTTGGGGCCGAGGGCAATCAAGAAGCGAGAAGTCCTTTGGCCGCAGTTGTACAGCATCTTGCTGCAAGTTCCTTTTAGAAAGGGAGGCGCGTTGCGTGCGTTGGCAGGCTGGTTTGTTTTGATTTCGATCATGCGCGCCTCGGTTTTTATTCGGGCTAGGAGCAGAGAATCGGGTCCCTATCGTAGAAGCACGGGTTCCGCTGCGGTTAGGACAAAAAACCCGAATTATCTGCCATCAATCTGATCTGGCAACATGCCGGCCTGAGCGCGTAACCCATTCATTAAATTGGCTTTTCAGGTCATCTCTATACTCAAGTATTAACGCGTTCATCTAACGCATGATCGTGATGTCCGCATGGACGGCAGACGATTTTCAGCGGCGCGCATAACCTGTTCCTGCACCTCTGAACTCCTCATTGGCCGCGTGCCGAGTAACGAACTCATGAACAGAAATGACTTGCGTCGTGCCGACATCCATTTGCTGGTGGTCTTCGAGACGATGATGCATGAGCGCAATGTCAGCCGTGTCGGCGAGAAGTTGTTTCTCGGACAGCCCACCATCAGTGGTGCGCTGAGCCGTTTGCGCTTGCTGTTCGATGACCCGTTGTTCATACGTTCAGGGCGGGTGATGGAGCCCACCGCAAGGGCCGAGGAAATCTTTGCCAACCTGGCACCGGCGCTTGATGGCATTGCGGCTGCGTTGAGTCGCTGCCAATCGTTCGACCCGCGTACCAGTGAGGCCACTTTTCATCTGGGTTTGTCCGACGATGTCGAATACGCGCTGCTGCCACGCCTGTTACGGCAACTGCGTGTCGAGGCGCCGAACATCACGTTGGTCGTGCGTCGCGTCGACCAGCGGCAGATGTCACAGATGTTGCTTGGCGGCGACATCTCCCTGGGCATCAGCCATACCCTTGAGTTGCCAGCGAACTCGCGGCGCAAGGGATTGCGACCGATTCGCCCGATGTTGCTGCGGGCCGATAGTCAGCCTGGCCCATTGGGGCTGGATGAGTTCTGCCGTCGCCCCCATGCCATGGTGTCGTCAATGGGCCATGCCCTGGATGACACGGATCACGCCTTGAGCCGAGTGGGCCTGCAACGCAAAGTCGTGCTGAGCGTCCCGCAGTTCAGTGCGCTGCCGGTGTTGCTGGCGCAAAGTGACCTGCTGGCGATCGTGCCGGATTACGTGGCGAAGGCGATGGCCTCTGCGGCGGGAATGAGGGCTGAACCGGCACCGCTGGTGCTGCCGGTGCAGGAACTTTCGATGGTCTGGCGCGCCACCGTGCATAACGATCCGGGCGAGCGCTGGTTACGTTTGCGCTGTCGAGCTTGTTTCTGCGAGCCGGTCGAATTGCAGGTGGTGCGGAAATCTCGACCGGCGCGGCACGATGATCAGGCTTTACTGGCAGCCAGATAAGCACCGAGGCGCTTGCCCATTTCCTCGCCCAGCGCCTGCAAGCCACTGAGCGGTCGGACCATCACCTCGAAATCAACGATTTTTCCCTGCTCATTGAAGCGGATCATGTCGATGCCCTTGAGCTGTTTTTCGCCGACCTTGGCGCTGAATTCCAGCACGACATTCAAGCCATCGGCGCTCGCCAGTTCACGGTGGTAGGTGAAGTCTTCGAACACCTGACACACCGTGTTGAGGATCATCGACACCACCGGCGCTCCCGGGTACGGCGTGTGCGCCATCGGTGAACGGAACACCGCTTGTGGGTCGAGCAATTCGGGTAAGGCTTTCAAGTCGCCGGTGCGGATCATGGCGTGCCACTGGCTCAAAGATTCTGCGGCGTGTGGGTTTAGTTTCAGTTCAGACATGTTCAACTCCTGTTTTTTGTTGTTGTTCAAACTGCGGTTTCAGCAAAACCCCGGGCAATGACTTGCGCAGCATCGTCTGCTCAGACACTGTAGATCGCCGGGCCCGGATGAAAGCCGTCGCGCGCCATCGAACCGGCCACTGGCGCCAACCGGGTTGTCAGCATCCTACAGTGATCCTTGCTCGCCGCCAGTTCGGCAAGCTGCCTATTGAAACGCGCCGCCCGGTTACCCAGATACCAGCGCAGCGGTTGCGGTAACGCGGGAAACAGATGCATCGGCGGGAGCGGGGAGACGACAATCTGCTTCGCTTCGAACTTGCTGCGCAGTACTTCCATCAAATGCCGTTGCCGGGCGATCCATTGATCAGCCGACAATGAGCTCGTGACATCGTTGACGCCGATGGACAGCAACACCGCATCGAAGGGTTGCGCAGCTTGCTGTCCGAGGCGTTCCAACAACGCTTGTGAATCCAGGCCAGACCTGGCCCAGAGCGTCCACTCGACCTGGTAGTCCTTGGCTAATCGGTTGACCAACTGTCCGCTCAGGGCCTCGGCCTGGGTCGAGGCCCCCACACCGGCAGCGGCACTGTCGCCCAGAATCAACATACGCAAAACATTGCCACTGCCGGCCACACCTGTGCGTTCGCCCTCGGCTTCGGGCAGTTTCGGCGTGACCCGACGGGTGTACGCACCCTGGATCAGCAATACAGGGCCAAGCAGGATTTTGGCCAGCGCTTCAGTTTTGCTCATGTCGGGGCCACAGAAGGGAACTCTAGATTCGCTTAATTAGCATCCACAAAAAAGCCTGCTGATCAGGTCGGGATTTTTTATTGCATGCGTGGGGTGATTGAAGATCAAAAGATCGCAGCCTTCGGCAGCTCCTACATTAACCGCGTTCCCCTGTAGGAGCTGCCGAAGGCTGCGATCTTTTGATCTTCAGTCACCCGTAACCAATAATCGCAGGCATGAAAAAACCCGGCTGATCAGGCCGGGTTTCTTGGGTTTTGCGGTGCGGCGATGTATTTAGGCGACGGTGTTGCCTTGCAGACGCTCGGAGCCATCGGCGGCGACGCGGTTTTCAATCAGGCGGTCAGAACCACCTTCAGCCACACGACTTTCAATCAGACGATCCGAGCCGCCTTCAGCGACTACAGGTTGAGCCGAGGTAGCGGCGAAAGCGTTCACTGCGAAGATCGAGAAAGCGATGCTGAGGATGGTTTGGCGTTTCATGATCGTGTGCTCCGGGGGTGTTATTGGTTGGTATGGAGCTGATGTTACGCCGTGGATTTTTTAAGAGAACTTCATTGAGTTAATGGTGACTATTGACTTAGTCAATGACCCGAAATCCGTTGGAGCCGAGCTTGCTCGCGATGAGCCGGCATATTCAACATTGATGTCGATTGACATAACGCTTGCGCGAGCAAGCTTTGCTCCTGCACGGGCCAATTTCACCCTTCCTGGTCCGTGATGCACAACTCGCCGGTGGCACGAATCAGTGCCTGACCATGCAGGGCATCCCTGATCAGGCTGGAGCGTTGTTGAGCCAGCCAGACCGGGCATTCCGGGTCAACGCGATAGGGTTGGAAGTCGGCATATTGCTGTAACAGACGGTTTTGCAACTCATCCAGTTTTGGCCTGATCTGATTGAGGTCCGGTCGTGGCATGTCAGGTGCCTTGCGTGCCGCTTGCCATTGCGCGAGCAGCCCGTATTGCACCAGTTTGTTGGCCTCTATCTGTGCGGCGACCAGGTCGGCGGCTTCGTCCGGGTCGAGTTTGCGTTCGGCCGCCTGCTTCCTGGCATTGGCGATGACCTGCGCTTCGCGAGTCGTGTCCTGGATCGGCTTGCCACTGTCCCACTTGGTCAGCGCTACCAGATCGGCAAGGTCCAGGCGCTCGCTGATCGTCGACAGCAAGGGTTGCAAGGTATCAGGTGCCGGGGAGGGTGTGGCGGCCTGTGCGCCGCCCGCGAGTAAACCGAACAGGGCGCAGGTCAGCAGTTGCGGCAGGCGTAAGCAGTGAAACATGGGCAAACCTCATAAACACGGGATTCACAATCAGTAGATATGTAGCACAGGTGCGGCCACGTAACGAGAGGCTGGCAGATTTCAACGAGGCGCGGTTTCAATCAGCAATCGCTCGATTTGCGCCAACTCCCAGGTGCTGAGCAAGCTGACCGGGTCGGTGCCATAACGTTGTAATCCATCGAATTGGTCATGACCGTCCGGGCGTTGGCAACTCTGGCAGTGGTGCAAGTGAGTTCCGTCAAAATCGAGGCTCAGCAACCAGCCTTCGATGTCGACCTGCACCTGGCCCGGCGTCGGCTGTTGGTCGAGGCGCTTGAGTGTGCGGATGCCCATGGCTGCGTCGCGCAGTTGCTGGTAAATCTCGCGGGCGGTGAGTGGCACGTATGTCTCCGGTGATTTCGTGGCATGGGGCGCACAGAATAAACGAGGTCGATGGATTACAAGATCAAAAGATCGCAGCCTTCGGCAGCTCCTACATGTGATCCCCTGTAGGAGCTGCCGAAGGCTGCGATCTCTTGATCTCAAGTCACCCGTAACCAATATTCGCAGGCATGAAAAAACCCGGCTGATCAGGCCGGGTTTTTTGTGGGTGTTGCGGTGAAGCTATTTTGATCAGGCGACGGAGTTGCCTTGCAGGCGATCCGAGCCATCAGCGGCAACGGTGTTGCCTTGCAGACGGTCCGAGCCATCGGCGGCGACGGTGTTGCCTTGCAGGCGGTCAGAGCCATCGGCGGCGACGGTGTTGCCTTGCAGGCGGTCAGAGCCATCGGCGGCGACGGTGTTGCCTTGCAGGCGATCGGAACCATCGGCGGCAACGGTGTTGCCTTGCAGGCGATCCGAGCCATCAGCAGCGACGCGGTTTTCGATCAGGCGGTCGGAGCCACCTTCGGCCACACGATTCTGGATCAGGCGATCCGAACCACCTTCAGCGACACGGCTTTCAATCAGACGATCCGAACCGCCTTCAGCGACGACAGGCTGAGCAGAGGAAGCGGCGAAAGCGTTCACTGCGAAGATCGAGAAAGCGATGCTGAGGATGGTTTGGCGTTTCATGATCGTGTGCTCCGGGGTGTTATTGGTTGGTATGGAGCTGATGTTACGCCGTGGATTTTTTATGAGAACTTCATTGACGTGATGGTGAACATCGACGGCATTGATAGGGCGAACGGCATACCCATCGTGGGCCTGATGATGCGGTCGTCGGATGGCCAGAGCGAGACAGGTAGCGGCTTCTACACTGGTGAGCGGGCGCGTGCTGGTAAAAAGAGTCTTTCTACTGTGAGTAGAGTCAGTCGCTGCAAAGAGATCACCGAAAGGAGATGTGCATGTATCAGCTCTATGGTCACCGCAATTCGGGTGCCGCGGCGATCGAGGCCGCGCTGGAACTGTGCGAGATTGCCTATCGTTTCATCGATGTCGAAGCGACCCCGGAGGCAGCCCTGGCCTTGGAAAAGCTCAATACGCTGAAACAGATACCGACGCTGCAATTACCCGACGGCAGCATCCTCACCGAGAGCGCGGCAATCCTGATTCACCTGGCGCTGACGTTCCCCCAGGCGAAGTTGTTGCCGAGTGATCCTGCCGACCGCGATCAGGCCATTCGTGGTCTGGTCTACATCGTCAGCAATTGCTATGCGGCCATCGGCATAATCGACTACCCCGAACGCTGGTTGGCCGAAGCCGATGAATCGTCACGGCAAAACCTCATGACAGGCGCCCGTACACGGCTGCATTGGAGTTGGGAGGTGTTTGCCGATCAGTTCTCGGGCGAGTTGTACTTGGGCGCCGAAACACCTGGGGCGCTGGATGTGCTGGCGGCGGTGGTCAGCCGGTGGGCGGGGAGCCGCGAACATTTGCGCAATGCCCGACCGGGGTTTTTCGCCTGGCTGGAACGCATCGACCGGCATCCGACGCTGGCACCGGTGTTTGCCCGGCATTGGCCAGGCTGAGCACCGAAATCTACTGTAGGAGCGAGCTTGCTCGCGATGGCGGCCTTACATTAAACATCAATGTCGGCTGGAATGGCCTCATCGCGAGCAAGCTCGCTCCTACAGGATTTGCTGTGCTTTCGCATTACTCGCCGCGAATGTACTGCTCCAACTGGCGAATCAATTCCGCCTGTTCGGCAATGGCTTCCTTGACCAGGTCGCCAATCGACAGCAAGCCAATCAACTTGCCGTTTTCCACCACCGGCAGGTGACGCAGGCGTCTGTCGGACATGATGCCCAGGCAGGTGTCGACGGTTTGGTGAGTATCCACGGTGATCACCGGCGACACCATGATGTCGCGTACCGGCGTACCCACCGAAGAGCGGCCATGCAGCACCAGTTTGCGCGCGTAATCGCGCTCACTGATGATGCCCAGCACCTCGTCATTCTCCACCACCAGCAAGGCGCCGACGTTCTTCTCGGCCATCTTCATCAGCGCTTCGAGCACCATATGATCAGGTTTGATCTGGTGCACTTCCTGATTCTTCTGATCTTTCAACTTGAGCAGTTGCGCGACGGTTTTCATGGCGGTTTCTCGGGTGTTGTCGTTGTTCTTGAAGAATCGTAGACCCAAGCGTTGAGGGCAAGAGAGAAAACGGCACATAACACTCAAAAAACGTCATTTGGCGGTTTTTCTTCGGTAAAGCCACCCCATCCCCCTGTAGGAGCTGCCGCAGGCTGCGATCTTTTGATCTTGCTGTTCACAATCAAAGTCAAAAGATCGCAGCCTGCGGCAGCTCCTACGGATACGCGTAGAATCACCCTCTGAATTAAATGAGAGGTTTGCAGTGGTGGATTTACCGCAGGGCTTCGTCCTGACCCGGCATTGGCGCGACACCCCGACCGGCACGGAAGTCGAGTTCTGGCTGGCGACCGATACCGGTCCCCGGCGCATCCGCCTGCCTCATCAGCCCTCAGTGGCATTCATCCCCGAAGCCCACCGCGAGCAGGCCGAGGCGCTGCTGCATGACGAAAAGAACGTCGAACTGCGAGAATTGGCCTTGCAGGATTTCGAACACCGTCCGGTGCTCGGCCTTTATTGCCAGCAGCACGGGCAATTGATGCGCCTGGAAAACGCGCTGCGCAGGGCCGGTGTCGAGGTGTTCGAGGCGGATGTGCGGCCACCGGAACGCTATATGATGGAACGCTTCATCACCGCCCCGGTGCGTTTTGGTGGTACGCCGGGTGCCGATGGCCTGTTGATTGATGCGCAAATGAAGCCTGACCCCGGCTACCGGCCGAACCTCAAACTGGTCTCGCTGGACATCGAAACCACCGCCCAGGGCGAGTTGTACTCAATCGCCCTGGAAGGCTGCGGCGAACGTCAGGTGTACATGCTCGGCCCGCCCAATGGCGACGACAGCCAAGTGGATTTCCAGCTCGAATACTGCGAGTCCCGGACTCTGCTGCTGAAAAAACTCAACGCATGGTTCGCCCGACACGACCCGGACGCGATCATCGGCTGGAATGTCGTGCAGTTCGACCTGCGGGTGCTGCACGAACACGCCAGGCGCCTGGCGGTGCCGCTGAAACTGGGGCGTGGTGGCGAGGAAATGCAGTGGCGTGAACACGGCAACGGCAACCACTATTTCGCTTCCGCCGCTGGCCGCTTGATCATCGACGGCATCGAAGCCCTGCGCTCGGCGACCTGGAGCTTCCCGTCGTTCAGCCTGGAAAACGTCGCGCAAACCTTGCTAGGCGAGGGCAAGTCGATCGACAACCCGTACCAGCGCATGGACGAAATCAACCGTATGTTCGCCGAGGACAAACCGGCGCTGGCCAAGTACAACCTCAAGGACTGCGAGCTGGTCACACGGATTTTCGCCCAGACCGAGTTGCTGACATTTTTGCTGGAGCGAGCCAGCGTCACCGGGTTGCCGGTAGATCGCATGGGCGGTTCGGTGGCGGCGTTCACTCACCTCTACATGCCGCTGATGCACCGCCAGGGCTTCGTCGCGCCGAACCTCGGCGGGCGCCCGCCGCAAGCCAGCCCCGGCGGATTCGTCATGGACTCGCAACCGGGGTTGTACGAGTCGGTGCTGGTGTTCGATTACAAAAGCCTCTATCCCTCGATCATCCGCACTTTCCTCATCGACCCGGTGGGCTTGATCGAAGGACTCAAACATCCCGATGACAGTGAGTCCGTGCCGGGCTTTCGCGGGGCGCGTTTTTCCCGCACCCGGCATTGCCTGCCCGCCATTGTTGCCCGTGTCGCCGAAGGCCGGGAGATTGCCAAGCGCGAACACAACGCGCCGCTGTCCCAGGCGCTGAAGATCATCATGAACGCTTTCTACGGCGTGCTGGGTTCCAGCGGTTGCCGCTTCTTTGATACGCGCCTGGCTTCATCCATCACGCTGCGTGGTCACGAAATCATGCTGCGCACCCGCAAGTTGATCGAAGACCAGGGGCACACGGTGATTTACGGCGACACCGATTCGACCTTTGTCTGGCTGCGCCGCGCCCACGGTCAGCAGGAGGCCGCACAGATCGGCCGCGCGCTGGTGGATCACGTCAACCAGTGGTGGCGCGAGCACGTGCAGCAGGAATACGGGCTGGAAAGTGCGCTGGAACTACAGTTCGAAACTCACTACAAACGCTTCCTGATGCCGACCATTCGCGGTGCGGAGGAGGGCAGCAAGAAGCGCTATGCGGGGCTGGTCACCCGTGCCGATGGCACCGATGAAATGGTCTACAAAGGCCTGGAAACCGTACGCACCGACTGGTCGCCGCTGGCACGGCAGTTCCAGCAGGAGTTGTACCTGCGCATCTTCAATCGCAAACCTTATCAGGACTATGTGCGCGATTATGTGCGCAAGACCCTGGCCGGTGAGTTCGACGAACGCCTGATCTACCGCAAACGCCTGCGCCGTACCCTCGACGACTACCAGCGCAACGTCCCGCCGCATGTGCGGGCGGCGCGTATCGCCGACGCTTACAACGACCAGCAAGGCCGCCCGCGGCAATATCAAAATGGCGGCTGGATCAGTTATGTGATCACCGTCGCCGGTCCTGAGCCGCTGGAGATTCGCAGCGCACCCATCGATTACGACCATTACGTCACGAAGCAATTGCAACCGGTGGCCGACGCGATTTTGCCGTTTGTCGACGACGATTTCTCAACCCTGATCGGTGGGCAATTGGGCCTGTTTTGAGTCCATCAGTGACAATGTCCAGTCGTCCAGAATGCCGTGGAAGTACTGGTTCAAGGCTTGATGGAAGGGGCTGTCGTCGTCGGCGACCTGAGCAAAGAGTGTCATCGATGAGTGGAATTTCAGATCATCGGGATGGCCGAAAATCTCCGCCACCGAACGTTGCGGGATATTCAGCACTTCTTGTGTGCACGTCCGAAGCCGCGCGCCCAGCAATGGATGGTCGAGATAGGCTTGGGCTTCCTCCCGGGAGCGGATCGCGAAGCGTCGGGACATATCACTGCTCCCCAACCCGGCAAACTGCGGAAAGATGAACCACATCCAATGTCTGCGCTTGTGACCGGCATTCAACTCAGCCTGAACCCGGTCGAACACCGGGTCCTGCGCCTGAACAAAGCGCTGCAGGTTAAAGGCGTCAAGCGCATCGGTGCTTCTCATATTGAAGCCCTCGGGCAGACTGCGATGGCTCAGACCATGGCCAAGCGCTGCTTGCGTTGTGGCGCGCGAAACGCTTGGTCCAGCGCCTCCAGATCCCCAGCCTCAAGCGTCAATTGCGCCGCGTGTGCGTTAAGTCGCACGTGCTCGGGGCGTACCGCTTTAGGGATGGCGATCACCCCATCCTTGCGCAAAAGCCATGCCAGTGACACCTGTGCCGGCGTCACATCGTGACGGGCGGCCACTTGCCTGAGCGTGGCATGGGTCAACATCTTCCCACCCTGACCAATCGGACAATACGCCATGACAGGCATTTTGTGCTGCTGGCACCAGGGCAGTAAATCAAATTCTATGCCGCGCTCTTCCAGGTTGTAGAGCACCTGATTGGTGGCGCAGGCCGGAGCGGGCAGTTTCTGCAGATCGTCGACGTCGAAATTGGACACGCCCCAGCGACCAATCTTGCCGGCTTCGCGCAGCTGTTCGAAGGCTTCGATTGTTTCCTCAAGGGGATATTGGCCGCGCCAATGCAGCAGGTAGAGATCGATGTAGTCGGTGTTCAGTCGACGCAGACTACGCTCGCAGGCCTGGGGAATGCCTTGGCGGCTGGCGTTGTGCGGATAGACCTTGCTGACCAGGAAAACCTCGTCGCGCTGGCCGGCGATGGCTTCACCCACCACGATCTCGGCGCCACCGTCGGCGTACATCTCGGCGGTGTCGATCAGCGTCATGCCCAACTCGATGCCCATGCGCAGGGCCGCCACCTCTTCACTGTGCCGGGAGCGGTCTTCGCCCATTTTCCAGGTGCCTTGGCCGATGACCGGCACGTTGACGCCGGCCAACTCGAGAGAACGCATGCAAATCTCCGTCTAAGTCCAGATCAATATTACTGTTGGCATTAGCATAGCTTCCGGGTTCCGCCAGAAGATCAAAAGATCGCAGCCTGCGGCAGCTCCTACATGACGTCGCGATTTTTTGATCCTGGCTTTGCCGGTGATCGATTGATGACTGTCTACACTGCACTTTTTCGCAACGACCGGCTCTATCCATAGCCAGGTTGCGGCGACTCCCGCCGCGCAAACATGTGCCAGCCCATCCCTTATGGTTCGAGCGTTGCCCCTTCACCGTTACCGAATTCGCCTGCTGGCCGGCCTGTTGCTGCTCTGCGCCAGCGGTTGCAGTCATCAGGACGGCAACGACTTTTTTACTCAGATGCGTGAAGGCAAGCCCCAGGAATTTCTGCAAACCAGTGTCGACCGCATGGCCACCCTGACCATGCGCGACAACCTCGACAGCCTGTACCTGCTGATGAGCAAACTGTACCTGCGCAATCCCGACGAGCTGAAAAAATCCGGTTTCCTTGACGCCCGCACCGCCGGCAAACAAGTGCGCATGGCCATCGAACAGCAGCAGTCGCTGCCCACGCTGGGTGGCAAAAAAGACCTGGCGGCGTTGCGGTTTGCCATGAGCCCGGAGTTCCTCGGCGACCGGGTCGGTGCGTTCATCTATGCCATCGGCAGCATGCTGGTCACCGCCCACGGCAATCGCCTGGAGTTCTACATGACGGACGCGATCAACCCGACGTTTGTCAGCAACGCCGCACGCAACATCGAAATCGCTACCTGGATTTTGAGCCAGCGGCAAAAACAGGACGGCCAGCCGCTGCTGTTTTCCAATGAGATTTCGGAAGAGGGCAGCAACCTGAGTTTTGCCGTGGAGTTCGGCAAAATCGTTGCACGCCTGGATCTGTTGACACAGATGCTGGACGAACGGTATCGGCGCATTGGCCTCAATTACGCCCAGAGCCTGTTGTTCCTGAATTTCCTGCCCGTCCAATAACCCCCTGTAGGAGCTGTCGAGTGGAACGAGGCTGCGATCTCTTGATCTTGAAAAATCAAAATCAAAAGATCGCAGCCTCGTTGCACTCGACAGCTCCTGCATCGGGATGTTCTGGGCATAAAGATAGATCGCATCGATATAACTGGTTATAAGAATTATCGCTATGCTGCGGGCCAGATTTTCCTTGCAGTCTATGTGGACGTATCAATGGAATTAGTGAACATCGGGTTGATTGTGGCCGGGCTGGTGGTCGGCTTCATCGTCGGCATGACTGGCGTGGGTGGCGGGTCGTTGATGACCCCCATCTTGCTGGCGTTTGGCATCAACCCCGCTACCGCGGTCGGCACCGATTTGCTGTACGCGGCCATCACTAAATCCAGCGGCGTGCTGGTTCACAGAAAGAACAACAACATCGATTGGGCGATTACCGGTTGGCTGACCCTCGGCAGCGTGCCGGCCGTGGCGCTGACGCTGTGGTTCCTCAGCAGCTTGCACAGCGCCCCCGATGCCATGAACGCGATCATCAAACAGGCTTTGGGTTTCGTCTTGTTCGCTACCGCGCTGGCGATCCTGTTCAAGAAGCGTCTGCTGGATTTCGCCCACAAACGTGCTGGCGGCAATTACAACCCGAGTGGCACGCGCCTCAATATCCTGACGGTCATCACCGGCCTGGTGCTCGGCACCATGGTCGCACTGACTTCCATCGGCGCCGGCGCTTTGGGCACCGTGGCGTTGTTCATTCTCTATCCGCTCCTGCCGACCCGTCGCCTGGTGGGCACTGAAATCGCGCACGCCGTGCCGCTGACCCTGGTCGCCGGTCTTGGTCATGCGAGCATGGGCAATATGGATTGGCACGTACTGGGTTTCCTGCTGATCGGTTCGCTGCCGGGGATTTACCTGGGCAGCCACCTGACGGGCCGCATTTCCGATGAACTGCTGCGTCCGTGCCTGGCAACCATGCTGTTGCTGATCGGTTACAAACTGGCCTTCTGATTGCTTGCGACACGCCAACTTCCATTCGCGGGTGAAAATTTCCAGCCGATGCCCGTCCGGGTCATCGAAATACACCCGCCGCCTACCCGCGTAATCAAATATCTCCTTCGAGCGCTACGTTCAGCCTGTTGCGCAATGACCGCCCTGACCTAAGCTTTGGGCAAGGCGAAACACATTTGCGGAGCGTCACCCGGAACGATCGCCGCGATGCGCAATCATTAGAGCGTGGATATCAAAAGGAGATGCGCATGCTCATCAGGTCACTGACCCTGGCTACCTTGCTGGCAGTTGCCGGCCCCTTGTTCGCCGCCGATGGCGACTCACCGCTGGATATGGACAAGGGCAGGGCCCGTCCCCTGATCATTATTGCGCCGAGCACCGTTGACCCGGTTTGGGTGAGCCTGAAAAAGTCGCTGGAGGATCCGGCCAACAAGCAGGGTGTTGCGCAGCGCAATATCAAGGTGTACAGCGTGCTGAACATGTTCGGCCAGCTCGATGGCAAGGATCTCGGCCAACAGGACACCATGGCACTCATCCGCTCGTTGAAACTCGGTGCCGGTGCGTTGCCCAAAGTGATTCTGGTGGGCAAGGACGGTGAGGTGAAGCTCGAAAGGTCAGGGGAGGAGTCGAAGTCGGTCGATCTGAAGAAGGTCTTCGACACCATCGATGCGCTGCCGGCGGAGGAGAAGGAAGCCGCCGCATACGCCCCGCCACCGGTCGCCGCCGAGCCGGCCCCGGCCAAGGGCGCCAAAGGCACCAAGCCCGGCAAACCAGCGAAACCCGCCAAGCCTGCTGAGCAACCCGACGATTGACCGAGCACTGACCACCTGATCCATGTAGGAGCTGCCGGAGGCTGCGATCTTTTGACTTTGCTTTTAAAAATCAAAAGATCGCAGCCTGCGGCAGCTCCTACCGGTTTTGCATCGATCAACGGTTACCAGTTGTAGCGATAACCGGCATTTACCGCCCAAGGCTGTTCAATATCGCTGCCTTTGGTGTACCCGCCTTCGACGAAGAAATGGTGCTTGTCAGCCACCGACACCATTAACCCGCCACCGAGTTCGCCCCGTGACCCCGGCAGGCGGCTGTCCAGTTTTACCCCGCTGACCTTCACGTGACTGTCGCCAGCATGTTCGGTCATCCAGGTGGCCTTGGCATAAGGCTTGACCGCGACGCCGTTGCCCCATTGCAGATCGCGCCCAAGCACGCCGCCGACTCGGCTTTGCATCGAGGTCATCGCATCCTGTTCGACGCTCAGGCCATTGCTGGCGGTGTAGTGCCCGCGACCGATGCGGCTCATCTGCAGCCCTGCTTGAGGTTCGACGAACCAGCCTTGACCCAGTTCGACATGCTTGCCGAGTTGAACATCAGCGCTCACCGCATGGTTCTTGAAGTGTGCGCTGACCTTTTTTCCGAGGTTGCTGGTGATGTCGATGTCGTTGTCCAGCCGGCTGTACTTCAGAGCGCTGTCGATATGCAAACCGGAGCGGTCGAGATAGCTGGCATAGGCCCCGAGAGTCGTACTGTCGATGGTGCCTTTGCTGGCCTCACCGAAATCCTGTCGTCCCTGGCCTTGGCCGACCAACCCGCCCACGTAAAGCGTTCCATCAAGAAAGGGCAGGGCTTTATCGGCGCCGATTTCCATGCCGTTCACTTGTTGTTGGAAAGCCCGGCTGGTGCCCGTGTCCAGGCGCTGTTCGGTGCCATAGCCACGCGTCCACAAACCACCCTGATCCTTGCCGGAACGCAATTCGCCAAAGTGTCCGGTGGTGGCGCTCATTTGCGCACTGATCAGGGCTGCGCTGGCAGCGTGACTGGCGACCGCCGCGTTGGCGCCTTTACTCAGGGTTTCAGCTTGAGGACGACGCGTCGGGATGTCGGGCTCAGCAGGGTCCGCAGGAAAACCCGGCGTTTGTGGGTCTCGTCCTTCATCCGGTTTGTTGATCGGATCGACCTCGGCGGTGTTGAGCAAAAACCAGTCTTCGCCAATGTGCTGCAATTGGTAACGATAGGCGCCGGCATCCACGGTATCGCCGTAGAGTTTGAAGTCGCCGCTGCCGCCGTTGCCATCCACCAGCATCAATGGTCGCGCGCTACCCGGCGCATTGCCCGAATCGGTGACCACCAGGGTATGCGTGTCGCTGATCGGTCCTTGCACCCTGATCAAGTCACCTTGCAATGAGGCCAGGTCAGTGTTCATCAGGAAACTGCCGTTGCCGCTCAACGGACCTTTGATCGTCAGCGTATGGAAGCCGTTAATGGCCGGATCGGCGAAGCTGACCTGACCCTCGACATGGCTCGAAAAACCCAGGATCGCGTCGCCCTTGAGCTGCAGGAAACCGCCCTGATTGATCGTCGTCTCACTGGCTTCGGCCCGATCGCCCAACACCATGAGGCCGCCCTGATTGACGAGGGTGTTGTGCACAGCGGTGCCCGCTACGCTTTCCAGCAGACCGCCCTGATTGACCACTGAATCGCTGACTGAACCGCGGTCATTGACCGACAGGACGCCGCCGTTATTCACGGTCGTGTGCTCGGCATGAGCGTCCTGATAAACAGTCATTTGGCCATTATTGACGGAGGTGTTTTTCGCGAGGGCGTCCATGTATACAAACATGGCGCCACCCTTGAGACGGGTATCGCTGACGACTGCGTTTTCCGCGACATCCAGAAAACCGCCATTGACCGTGGTGCGAAGTGCGGTGGCCGAGCCCAAGACCACCATCTGACCGTTTTGCAACAGGGTGTCGTAGGCCGCCCCGGTGTCATGCAGTTGCAGCCATCCGGTGTTCTGCACCGTCGTGCCCTGCGAAACACCTGAATCCCAGATATGGATGTTGCCATTGCTCACGGTGCTATCGATCAGGGAACCGCCGGTGCCCACATTCACCGAAGAACCATCGTTGAGCAAAAGATTGGCTTCAGCGGTGGTCAGGCACGTGAGCAGATCGCAGCTGGCGGCGAACGTCTTGAGTGGCACCAGGCCCAGCAACAGCATGGCACTGGATACCGATACACGAGAAAACCGCACACCGACCTTGAACATGGAAAGCCACCGACTGCAGAGGAAAGTGGCGGGCATTCTGCGGAGGGCGACGGTGTGGGTAACGCCGATGATTCCTGAAATATTGTAGGAAACTTCCTACGACTGGCCGTTGATACTGACCCGAATACTGTCCTGAAGCCGGGTTGTTTGCAGGGTGAAGGCTTCAAGCAATCGAGTCAGTTCCGGACCTTGAACGCCAGCCTCGCAAGCCTGTTCGAGCTGTTCACAGGTGCTGATCAACGGCGCTGCATGGATGATCCGCGCGCTGCCGAGGATCTTGTGGCAAAGACGCTTCACCGCCAACAAGTCACCCGCGGCAGACAGCTGCTGCAGTGCATCGAAATCTTCCTGATTGGTACGCAGCACCGTGCTCAGCAATTGCCGGGTCATTGCCGCATCGCCGGCCGTGATGTCGCGAACCCTGGAAATGTCGAAGCAGGGCGTCGTTTCCAGTGGCGCTTGTTCGGCCTGACGCAGGTAGTGTTCGAGGGTCGAGCGGGTCACCGGTTTGAACAGACAGTCGTTCATGCCAGCCTCGATGCAGAGCCGGACTTCCTGGGGTTGCGCATTGGCCGTCAATCCCACCACATGAGTGGCGGCGCGCCCTTCACGGGCTTCGGTCGCACGCAATTGGCGGACCATCTGCTCGCCACTCATGTGCGGCATGTTGCAGTCGGTGATGACGTAGTCGAAAGGTTGCTGGCTCCATAGGCGCAAGCCTTCCAGGCCGTTCTCTGCACACTTGACCCGCATGCCGAGGGATTCCAGTTGCCGTTGCAGCACCACGCGATTGAACTCGTGATCTTCGACGATCAGAATGTTGCGGGCGGGCAGAGGTGCAACCGGTCCAGCATCGTTGATGGGTATTGCCTCGTCCTCCGTCACGGCCGTCACGTCGAGTTCCAGGGTGAAACACGACCCTTGCCCCGGCTCGCTGACGCAAGTAAGGCGTCCGCCCATCACTTGCGTCAGTTGCTGACAGATCGCCAGGCCCAAGCCTGTGCCGACCTGCAATTCGGTGTCGTTTGAATCGAATTGCGTGTAGGGCTGGAACAATCGCTGGCGCTGTTGCTCGTTCATGCCGATGCCAGTGTCCGTCACGCGCAGGCGCAGATGGGCAGAACCGTGTGCGGGTTCCAGCGTCAGCTCAACGCCGACTGTGCCCCGCGGGGTGAACTTGATCGCGTTGCTGATCAGGTTGGACACGATCTGCCGAAATCGCAGCGAATCCAGGTCCACGGCAATGTCCGGCCCATGGTTGAGGAAAGCCAGTGCGACATTCTTCTGCTGGGCGAGGCTGGCAAAACTCTCGGCCACGGTGCTGACCAGCCTCACCGGATGACAGGCGCCGGTCCGCAGTTCGAACTTGCCGGACTCGATTTTCGACAGGTCGAGAATTTCGCCAATCAGCTCCATCATGCCGCTGGCGGATTTTTGCGCGATGTCGATCAATTGCCCGTCGGGGCGCTGGTCACGCAGCAGTTCGAGCACGCCGATCAGCGCGCTCATGGGCGTGCGGATCTCGTGGCTCATCACCGCCAGGAAGTGGCTCTTGCCACGGTTGGCTGCCTCGGCGTGATCCTTGGCCTGATGCAGCGCGTGTTGCAGGTTCTGTTGTTCGGTCAGGTCAATCCAGCCGCCAATGACCCCGGTCATGGTGCCGTCGGAATCGTGATAGGGCAGGGCCCAGTGGTAGATGTGGTAAGTCCGGCCCTTGACCGTCATGGTGAAATTGGCGAACGACGGCTCGGCGCTTTCAAGCGTCGCGCGGTGAATCCGCTTGTAATGATGGGCGTCGTCGACAGGCAGAATGTCCGCTTCGATCAGGCCCTTGTTCAACACCTGGTCGAGTTCGATATCCATCACTTGCAGGTAAGCGCGATTGCAGGTCAGCAACAAACCCTTGCGGTCGCGGACGTAAATCGGATGCGGCGTGCCATCCACCAGCACCTTCATGAACACCAATTGGTCGTTCAGGGCTTTTTGCGCTTTTTGCCGTTCGGCGATTTGCCGACGCAGTCCAAGATTCCAGGCGAGGATCGCCAGCACCACGACCATCAGGCCGAGCACGGCTCTGAAGAACCAGTTTTTGTAGGCGCTCCAGCCGCCCTGGCTTTCCTGCGGGTTTTGCCAGCGGTTGGCCAGGCTGGTGAATGTGTCTGGGCCGATGTCGAGCATGGCTTTGTCGAGGATCGAGATCAGTTCGGTGTTCTGATGGCCGGTGGCGAAACCGATCAGCGCGGGTTGGGAACCGATCACCGAGTCGATTTGCAGCCGACCGCGAAAAAACCGGTCGATCAGGTAAGCGGCGCCCATCTGTGGCTGGATCACACCGTCCACTCGACCTTCGGCGAGCAATTCATAGGTTTCGATCGGTGTGTCGACTTCCACCGGCAGAATGTCTGGCCACTCGCGCTCCAGCCAGTTGGCCGCCGCCGAGTCTTTGATGATTGCCACGCGCCGGCCTTTCAAACCGGCGAGGCCGGCATGTTCCGGCTGGATGCGGGTCACCAGTGCAAAGGGATTGACCACATAGGGGCGGGCAAACAGCAAATTGGGTTCGCGGCGTGAACTGTATGTCAGGGCACCAATGATGCTGACCGGGTCCCGTTGCGCACGGCTAGTCATCGCGTCGACCGAGGTGATATTGCTTGGCACGAACACCAGCCCGGTGCGGTCGTTGATCAACTCCAGTAAGTCGGCGGCCATGCCGCGTAATTGACCGTCAGCGTTGAAGAAGCTGAAAGGCGAGTACAAGTCGTTGGCCAACACTTCGATCTGCGGGTGATCCTTGATCCATTGCTGCTCGCCGACGGTCAATTGCAGGCGGTTGTAGGCCAGTTTCGGATTGGCACCGATGCCCCAGCGCCGAGCGATCACGGCACGTTCCGGTGGCGAGATTTTCGCCAGCGCGGTATTGAGCAGTGTCAGCAACTGGCGGTCCTGACGCCGCACCGCAAAACTGAAACCCAGACCTTCGGAGTCGCGCTGTAGGGTCTGCTTCAGGCTTTGCTGATAACTGCGCTCCAGCAGGTATTGCGCGGAAATCGCATCGGTTAGCAAAACCAGACCTTCGTCATAGGCCACCCGGCCGAGCCCCTGTTCGGTGGAGGACACCGACTCGACCGGCAATTGGGGAAACAGTGCGACTACGCGCCCCTGCGCAATCCAGTCGGGATCGAATAGCACGCGGGTGCCCGGTGGTGGCTGGTCGTTGGGCCAGTGAGTACCGAAACGGCTGACCAGCACGGCCTGGTCGTAGGCATAAGGCGCGCTCAGTAGCAGATCGCTGTAAACCGTTTCGAGGTGGTTGATGCGCGGAATCAGGTCGACTTCGCGTTGCTGCAGAGCGGCCAGCGCCTGTTCCTGAGAGGCATAACGAGTGACCTGCAAGCGCACGCCCAACGCCCGCGCCAGCACGTCGAGGTAATCGGCCGACAGGCCTTCGTAATCTTTCTGGTTGGCGGTCATGTCCAGTGGTGGGCGGTCGGGCAAGTACACGCCGACCCGCAGCACGGCCTTATGGGCCAGCCATTGGCGCTGCTCAGCGTTGAGCGTCAGGCTGACACTGCTATCGGCGGCGCGGCTGAGCAGTGACAGAGGTTCGGCGGATGCCGGGAATGACAAGAGCATCAACACGCCCAGCAGCACCCGACAGATCGTGGTCATGATTCAGACCAGATCGTTACGCTTGGCGAACTCAATCAGTTCCAGCAGCGTGGCAGCGTTGAGTTTTTGCATCAGCCGGGTTTTGTAGGTGCTGACGGTCTTGTTGCTCAGCAGCATGTCGTCGGCAATTTCCTTATTGCTTTTGCCCAGCGCCAAACCATGCAGCACCTTGAGTTCACGGCGCGAAACAGCGCTGAGCAATTGCGCATCGGTCTGGGCGAAATCGCTTTTACGCACCGAATTGAAAGTGCCGATGGGGAACCAGGTCTTGCCGCTGGCGACCGCTTTCAGGGCCGTGGCGATCTCCACCGGATCATCGATTTTCGACAGATAAGCCGCCGCACCGGCACGCATGCATTGCGCCGCATACGCCTGGCCTTTCAGCCCGGTATGCACCAGCACATGGGCCGGGCTGCCGCCGATACGCAAACGGTCAATCACCGCCATGCCATCGAGTTGCGGAATGTCGAGATCCAGCACAATCGCATCAGGCTTGAGTTCGAAGGCTTTGCTCAGCGCATCCACGCCGTTGTCGCACTCGCCGACGATCTCATGGCCTTCACGGGCCAGAATCATCCCGATCGCCATGCGCACCACCGCGTGATCATCGACCAGCAACACTTTCATCGATCAGCCCTCATGCCCTGATTCAGCATAGTCCCGCAGCGAAGTAACAGCGCCGGGAGCCTGATGCATGGCAGGTGGAATAAAAAAAGGCGCGATCGTACCCGGTTTGGTTGGCTATGCAATGAAAGGTGTCGTGCACAAGTTGATTGTGGCGGTTTTGTCGCGCGCAGTGGCCATGTAGGCGCTGCCGCGGGGCTGCGATCTTTTGATGTTGCTCTGTCAGTTACTCAAGGCACTCAATATCTGATGCGCAACCTTCACGCGCTCCGCATTCGGATAGTTTTTGTTGGCCAGAATCACAATGCCAATGCCTTTCGAAGGCACGAAAACCGCGTAGGCACCAAAGCCATTGGTCGACCCCGTTTTGTTGATCAATATCTCTTTCGACGGAGACTGAGGCGGATTCAGCCACTGAACCTTGTGCGCTTCCATGGCCATCGGCGTCGAGTTGCCGGCGAGCAATTGATCGAGCGTCACCGGGTATTTATAGAGTTCCCAACCCAGACCCTGGGTCATGTCGTCAACGCTGTAATAACCGGTGTGTGTCAGGGCAATGGCCTGCTGCAGGGGCTTTTCCAGTGTGCCGGGCCTTATGTTCGCTTCGACGAAACCGATCAGGTCAGAGGCGCTGGTTTTCACCCCATAAGCCTCGGAGTCCAGCGCTCCTGGTCCGACGCGCACGGTTTTGTCGTCCTTGCTGTAACCCTGGGCGTACAGGTCCATCTGGGCCTGCGGTACCTTGAGATAGGTGTGCTTCAACCCAAGTTTGGGCAACAGGGTGTTTTCCATCAGATCATCGAACGGCTGGCCCATGCTTTGTGCGGCCAGGTAGCCGAACAACCCGATGCTGGGGTTCGAGTATTGCCGGTGGGTGCCGGCGGGGTAGACCGGTTTCCACTGCTGGAAATAGCCGAGCATCTTGTCCGTGGAATCGGCGGCATCCGGGAATTGCAACGGCAGACCGCCAGCGGTGTAAGTGCCCAGTTGCAGCAGGCTGATGGTGTCGAAAGCACTGCCGCGCAAGGCTGGCAGCACCCGGCTGGCCTTGTCGGAGAACGACAGTTTGCCACTGGCCTGAGCATAGGCACCGAGGGTGGCGGTGAAGGTTTTGCTCAGCGAGCCGATTTCGAACAGGGTGTTTTCGGTCACCGGCTGTTGGTTTTCTTTCGAGGCCACGCCGTAGTTGAAGTAATGCGGTTTGCCGTTGAGGGTGACGGCCACGGCCATGCCGGGAATGCCCTGGGCTTGCATGACCTGGCGCACGGCGTCGTTCACCACGGACTCGATATTTTCCTGCGCAAAACAGGGGCTTGTGGCGAGCATTGCCAAGCAAATCGCAAGCATTTTCGGCCTGGCAATGCCGATTGAGTCCTTCATCGTTTTAGGGGATTTCATTGGGCTGACCGCTCGATTTAGAGCGGTCATTAAACCCCGTCACTGCTGATCAGGCCAAGTTTCCAGCAGGGGCGTGCATTTTCGATCAGCGCACCAGGCATGGTCGCTTGTTGTCGAAAGTCCAGCCCGGAATCAGAAACTGCATCGCCACGCTGTCATCCCGCGCACCCAGGCCCATGCCCTTGTACAGCTCATGGGCCTTGGCCAGTTGATCCATATCCAGCTCAACACCCAGCCCCGGTTTCTGCGGCACCTGCACGCAGCCCTCGACGATTTGCAACGGGGCCTTGGTCAGGCGTTGGCCGTCCTGCCAGATCCAGTGGGTGTCGATGGCAGTGATTTCACCGGGCGCAGCCGCCGCGACGTGCGTGAACATCGCTAATGAAATATCGAAGTGGTTGTTGGAGTGCGAACCCCAGGTCAGGCCCCATTCGTGACACATCTGGGCGACACGAACCGAACCCTGCATCGTCCAGAAGTGCGGGTCGGCCAGCGGAATGTCGACCGATTGCAGCTGGATGGCATGACCCATTCCCCGCCAGTCGGTAGCGATCATGTTGGTCGCGGTTTTCAAGCCCGTGGCACGGCGGAACTCGGCCATGACTTCGCGGCCCGAGTAACCGTTTTCCGCGCCGCACGGGTCTTCTGCATAAGCCAGCACTTGGTGCTGATCGCGGCACAGGCGGATGGCTTCTTTGAGTGACCAGGCGCCGTTCGGGTCAAGGGTGATGCGTGCTTCGGGAAAGCGTTCGGCCAGGGCGGTGACCGCTTCGATTTCGGCATCGCCGCTGAGCACGCCGCCCTTGAGTTTGAAGTCCTTGAAGCCGTAGCGAGCATGGGCCGCTTCGGCCAGACGTACCACGGCCTCGGCGGTCATGGCTTTGTCGTGACGCACCCGGAACCAGTCGTTATCAGCATCGGGTTCGCTGCGGTAGGCAAGGTCGGTTTCGTTGCGGTCACCGACATAAAACAGATAGCCGAGCATCTTCACTTCGTCGCGCTGCTGGCCTTCGCCGAGCAGGGCGGCAACCGGCACGTCCAGGTGCTGGCCGAGCAGATCGAGCAGCGCCGCTTCCAGGCCGGTGACGGCGTGGATGGTGATGCGCAGGTCGAACGTCTGCAGGCCGCGGCCACCGGCATCGCGGTCGGCGAAGGTCTGGCGGACTTGATTGAGAATCTTCTGGTAAGTGCCGATCGGGCTGCCAACCACCAGGCTGCGTGCGTCTTCGAGAGTCTGGCGAATGCGTTCGCCACCCGGCACTTCGCCGACGCCGGTGTGGCCGGCGTTGTCTTTGAGAATGACGATGTTGCGGGTAAAAAACGGGCCGTGGGCACCGCTCAGGTTGAGCAGCATGCCATCGTGGCCGGCCACCGGAACAACCTGCATGCTGGTGATGATCGGGGCTTTGGCAGTTTCTTGTAAGGTCATTTTTGTTTTCCTTTCAACCGTGCTCTTGAATGAGTGTTCAGGCGTGATGGGGCGCTGGTTTGCCCGGAGCAGTGACAGGTGCGGCTTTGGGGTTGTTGCGTGCAGCGAAGACAATGATCGCGGCGATGATCGAGGTCGCGGCCAGGCCGTACAGCCCGCCTTGAATCGAGCCGGTACGCTCTTCCAGCAAGCCGAAGGTGGTCGGCGCAACGAAACCGCCGAGATTGCCCACCGAGTTAATCAACGCGATCACCCCGGCAGCGATGCGCGCATCCAGATAAGCCTGGGGAATAGGCCAGAACAACGACGACGCCGATTTGAAGCCCAGTGCAGCAAAGCAGATCGCAACGAAGGCGAAGACCGGCCCGCCCGTGGTGGACATGAACATCCCGGCGGCAGCGATTAGCAGCGCAGCAGCGACCCACGCTTGTTGATGCTTCCATTTGGCCGACAGCGTCGCGAAGGCGTACATGCCGATGATCGACAGCAACCACGGAATCGAGTTGAACATCCCGACCTGGAAGTCGCTGAGGTCACCCATCTTCTTGATGATGCTCGGCAACCAGAAGGTGGCCGCATAGATGGTCAACTGAATGAAGAAGTAGATCAGGCAAAACAGGATGATCTGCCGGTCCTTGAGCAGCTTGCCCAGCGATGGCTTGATTGGCGTCGCCGCTTCGCGAGCCAGTTGTTCGTCGTCGATGGTTTTGACAAGCGCATCCTGTTCTTCAGGGGTCAGCCATTTGGCGTCATGGGGTTTTGAGTCCAGCCAGAACCAGACGAACACGCACAGCCCGACCGAGAACATCCCTTCAATGAAGTACATCCACTGCCAACCGTGCATGCCGAAGCCGTTGATTTGCAGGAGCAGACCGGACAACGGGCCCGAAATCAGCGATGCAACCGCCGAACCGCTGAGGAAAATCGCAATCGCCTTGCCGCGTTCCACGCCGGGCAGCCAGCGAGTGAAGTAGTAGATCACTCCAGGAAAGAACCCGGCTTCAGCCACGCCCAGCAGAAAGCGCAGGACGTAAAAGTGGGTTTCGTTCTGGATGAACGCCATGGCCGCAGCCACCAGGCCCCAAGTCAGCATGATGCGGGTCAGCCAGATGCGTGCGCCGACTTTTTGCAGAAGGATATTGGACGGGACTTCGAACAGCGCGTACCCGATGAAGAACAGGCCTGCACCGAGGCCGTAGGCGGCAGCGCCAATGCCCAGGTCGTGCTCCATGTGGGCGCGGACGAAGCCGATGTTCACGCGGTCAATGTAGTTGACGATGAACATGATGACGAACAGCGGCAAGACGTGGCGTTTGACTTTCGATATGGCGGACGTCAGGGCCGAATCGGCACCCTTGTCCATCCCTGAGATGGATGTATTCACTGCGTTTTCTCCCACTCGTTATTTTTATGCGGGGTGTGACGGGATGCTGCGTTGTTGATAGACATCATACAACTAGATTTTTTTGACGTGCAATAACTTTCGTCCAGCAAAATGGCGCTTTGTTCGACGGTTGTTATACTTTTCAGAGGAGGTGGCGTTGGTTGTATGGGCGTTTTTGCGCCTGTTGTTGAGTGTTGTCATACAAGCTGATCGATGTTTTGTTGAGATTCCAATTGAGCGCAATGCTACGATTCCGCTAGCTCTGCCTTTGGATGATCGCTATGCAAGAAGACCTCGACGCACCTGCCCGCAAGCGCAGCCATAACCTGGCCCATGACCTGGTCGCCAAACTGACCCAGAGCATCCTGCTCGGGCAGATGTCGCCCGGCGACAAGCTGCCGTCGGAGAACACGATCGTTCAGGAACACGGGGTCAGTCGCACCGTGGTGCGCGAGGCGATCTCGAAGTTGCAGGCGTCCGGGCTGGTGGAAACCCGCCACGGCATCGGCACCTTCGTGCTGGAGCGTGCGCCGGAGCAGGGCTTACGGCTGAATGTCGATACCGCGCTGGGGGTGCGCAGCATTCTGGAGTTGCGCATGGGCCTGGAAACCCAGGCCGCCGCGCTGGCCGCCACTCGCCGCACGGATCAGCAGTTGGTGCAGATGCGTGAAGCGCTCGACGACTATCAAAGCCTGCTGGCCAATAACGACAGCTGCGTCGAAGCTGACCGGCGTTTCCATCTGTTGATCGCCGAAGCCACCGGCAATGTGTGTTTCACCGAAATCATGCAACACCTGGGCAGCGCCATGATTCCGCGAACCCGGGTCAATGCGACCGAGCGCGGCGCGGTGGACCTGAGCAAGCTCGGAGAATTGGCCAACCTTGAGCATGAGGCGATTCTCAACGCCATCAAACGCCAGGACCCGGACGCAGCGCGGGCGGCGATGTGGCTGCACTTGACCAACAGTCGGGACCGTTTTTCGCCGAGCTGATAGTCAGTGAAATCGAGTCATCGTTCTTCGCGGGCAAGCCTCGCCCCTACTCGATTCGACACAAATCCAGTAGGGGCGAGGCTTGCCCGCGAAGAGGCCAGTTGCCTTAGCACAAATCAACCATCAAACACTGGCCGCTCGAACCACCACCACGCGCCGCTCCAGATTCAACGCCAACACGCTGATCAACACCACCAGCGCCCCAACTCCCACCATCAGTGTCGGCTGCTCACCCAAGCCAACGGACGCAATCGCCATGGCCGTCGGGGGCACCAGATACAGCGTCATCGTCGCCCGACTCAAATCCACATGCGCCAGCACATAGGCCCAGGTCAAATAGGCCAGCGCGCTGGGAAAAATCCCCAAGGCAAACACCGCCAGTTGCACTCGCAATGGTGCGTTGGCGACTTGCTCCACCAATCCAGGCAGGAACATCAGCAGCAACAACGTCCCCGACCAAACCGTGTAACAGACCAGCGTCAACCCGTCGTAGCGACCGGTGTGATGTTTTTGCAGTGCGAAATAGAGACTCCAGGACAGCGCCGCCAGCAGGATCAGCAGGCCGTGGGCATCGATGCTGCCCAAGCCATGATCGCCCGCCACCACGATTACCACGCCCAGCAGTCCGAGCAGCACGCAACACCAGCGCCAGACGCTCACCCGGTCCTTGAACACAAAACGCGCCAGTAGCGTGCTGAACAGCGGTGTCGACTGTGCCAATACGCTCGACGCACCGGCACTCACACCTTGCTGGCCGAAATTGATCGCCACGTGATGCAGGCTCACCGCAAAGAAACCCAGCCCCAGCAGCAGCGGAATGTCACGAAGGTTCGGTAGGCGAATGCCCCTGAACACCGCGACTACAGCCATGAACAGCGATGCCAGCAAAAAGCGCAGCAGCGCCAGATGCACCGGATCATAAGCTTGCAGGCCGATGTGGATGCCGGTCGGGGAAAAGCCCCAGCAAGCCACGACAAACGCCATGGCCAGAATGATTTTCAAGGGAGAGCCGGGGGCGGGCGAAACGGAGTTCATGATCGTGCACCGGTAGGCAAGTGCATTGAGTATCAGAAACCGGATCGTTCTCCACAACTGACTTATACTGCGCCAACTGTTCACTTTGGGTGATGTATGGAGTTGTCGCAGATTCGCATGTTCAAGACCGTGGCCGAGGAAGGCAGCATTGCCCGTGCCGCCGAAATGCTGCATTGCGTGCCGTCAAACATCACGGCACGGATCAAGTCGCTGGAAGCGGAGCTGGGTGTCGCGCTGTTTCTGCGCGAAGGTCGCGGTTTGCGCATCAGCCCGTCGGGCCAGACGTTTCTGGCCTATGCCTCGAAAATCCTGGCCCTGACCGCAGAGGCCAAACGAGCAGTAGACCCTTCGGCCGAGCCGTCCGGGCCGTTGCGCATTGGTGCCATCGAGTCCTCGGCCACCGGGCGCCTGCCGCGCCTGCTGGCGAAATTCCACAAGCGCTTCCCGGCGGTGGCGCTGGAGCTGACCACCGGCACCTGGGGCCAGTTGCTGGATGACACGCTCAACCATCGGCTCGACGGCGCCATCGTCGCCGTGGATGTCGAGCGCTCGCACCTCAAACGCACACCGATGTACCGCGAAGACCTTCTATTGATTGCTTCGACATCGTTGGGGCTGGTGCGCGACATCACGGATTTGCACGACAAGACACTGTTCATGTGGCCTCAAGGTTGTCCGTACCGGGCGGCGCTGGAGCATTGGTTATTACGCCAAGGGCAAGCGCTGCCGATTGTCAGCCTGGCCAGTTACGGCGCGATTGTCGGTTGCGTCAGCGCCGGGGCCGGCGTGGCGTTGGTGCCCAAAGGCGTGTTCGATCAATACGCCAAAGGCGCCGGTTGTGTCGGTTATGAGTTCCCGGAGCTGACCGCCATCGAAAACCTGTTTTACTGGCACGAAAATGCCGGCGTTCACCCGGCGCGAGAGGCGTTTGTGGCGATGTTGCGCGAAGAATTCGCCTGAGCCTCTGTAGGCGTTGCCGAAGGCTGCGATTTTTTGATCTTGAAAAAAGCACAATCAAAAGCTCGCAACCTACGGCAGCTCCTACAGGGGTAAGTGTTAGCCCGAGGGTTTGTTTATCTGCATCTATGCTTGATGAACAACCGGATGGCACTTGCGATCACCGTGGCGGCCTAAGGCGTCAGGGCGCAACTTTTGCGTTATGGCGGACTGACATGGATCGGACATGAACGAAGAGACGCTACAGGATAAATCGCTGTCGATTTTGCTGGGACTGGTGAGTGTCGCCTTCATCTGGATTCTGCTGCCGTTTTACGGGGCGGTGTTCTGGGCGGTGATTCTCGGCATCCTCTTTGCGCCTCTACAGCGGCGGATGCAATTGAAGTTCGGCTGGCAACGCAATGTGACATCGCTGCTCACCCTGAGCATTTGTCTGGTGATCGCGATCCTGCCGGTGATCATCCTCAGTGTCTTGCTGGTTCAGGAGGGGGCTGCTGTTTACAAGAGCATCGAAAGTGGCGAGCTGGACATTGCAGGGTATGTGACGCATTTTAAGCACAGCCTGCCGCCGTACTTCCAGCACTTGCTGGACCGCTTCGGGGTGGGCGAATTGAACGGGCTGCGGGAGAAAATCATCAAGAGTGCGGTGACAGGCAACGAGTTTGTCGCCACGCAGGTCTTCAGTGTCGGTCAGGGCACGTTCGATTTTGTGGTGAGTTTTTTCATCATGCTCTATCTGCTGTTCTTTTTTCTGCGGGATGGCGCGGAACTGGCACGTAAGGTTCGCTCTGCTGTACCGCTGCAGGAACACCAGAAACGCCGTCTGCAACTGAAATTCAATCGCGTGGTGCGGGCCACCGTGAAGGGCAACCTGCTGGTAGCGATCACGCAGGGGGCATTAGGCGGTTTGATTTTCTGGTTTCTGGACATCCCCAGTGCTTTGCTCTGGGCGGTGTTGATGGCGTTTCTGTCGCTGTTGCCAGCAGTGGGCGCGGGGATTGTCTGGGCACCTGTGGCGGCGTTTTTCCTGTTTACCGGGGCCATCTGGCAGGGCGTTGTGCTGGGGCTGTTCGGGGTTTTCGTGATTGGCCTGGTCGACAACGTGCTGCGGCCAATCCTGGTGGGCAAGGATACCAAGATGCCGGACTATCTGATCCTGATCTCGACCCTCGGCGGCCTGGCGATTTTTGGCCTTAACGGCTTCGTCATCGGCCCGTTGATTGCTGCCCTGTTCATGTCGAGTTGGGCCATTTTCATCGAAACCAAACCGCGGGTTCAGTTGCCTTAGGCGCTGAGTTTGCCTGCCTGGTCTGTACCGATCCGCTGGGAGAGCGCCTTGGCGGCCGGAAGTGAGGTGAGCGGACCACTGATCTGTTCGCCGTCCTTGACCAAATACCAGCAAGCGAGCAATCCCAGCTCTCTAAGAGGGGCGGGAACGGCGCTGCCGATAACGGACATAATCTGAACTTGAGACATCATAAGGACCTCCATCGATCTATGGAGCTACCTTAAGGTCGCGGCGATTTTTCCGATAATCACCCTTTTCGATAGTGGTCATTGATGCGATTGGGGCCAACGAACCGTCTGTCGGTCAGTCGACCACCTGATCGAGCATATGCACCACTTCCTGCTCATTGAGCAGGCCTTTGCGCACCAGGTTTTGCGTCAGCAGCGAGAGGAACTTGGCGCTGCGGTGGCCTTCCAGATGTTTGAGTTCGGTCAGGGCGTTGTACACCTTGCTGGAAGTGCACAGGCCGACAATGCGGTGCGGGTTTTGCGTGGGCATGAGGTCGTCCTTGTTGTTTTCAACCTGTGTTGGCGGACAGGCCCAAGCTTGCGGGCCTGATATGACATAAACATGACGGTCGCCCCCAAAGCGACCAGTGAGTCAATCTTGCCAACTTCAATTGCAGAAACTGTCCCGATAGCGACACTGGCGAGAGGTATCCAGACCTGTGTCGACGAACGGCCACAAAAAAGCCCCGCGGGCGAGGCGGGGCTAGATGCGGTTGTTACCAGCGGCCATAACCGTGGGGAGGGCCGTAGTAGCCGCGTGGCGGGCCGTAGTAACCACGCGGTGGACCGTAATAAACCGGAGGCGGGCCGTAATAGACAGGTTGTTGCACATATACCGGCGCCGGCTGGTAATAAACCGGTGGCGGCGGCGCGGCATAAACCGGCTGCTGCTGGACGTAAACCGGTGGGGGCGCGGCGTAGACCGGGCGGTTACTTTCGATGATCGCCGAGCCAATAATCGCAGAGCCGACGAGCGCGCCAAAAACCGCCGGGCCTTGCCAATAATTGCCACCACCACCATGGGCTTGCGCCTGGCCTGCGATAGCCAGAGCACCAATCAGCAAGGCAACTGTGGGGATTTTGCGGATCATGATAATTCCTCGGTTCTTCAACCCGGCGCTTGGATCTGCAATAGACCCAAGGATGTCGCGGGGATACTTCTAAGACAGCGTTTTTTTGAAAATCAGCACAGACGCTAGGTAAATTTTGTGTAAGGTCTGTACCGGCTTGCTTACGGTCGCTTGATGCCGCGTGCAGGCTTGGGAATATGATCGAACAGAACACGATGGGCTGGCTAATCCCGTCCATCCGAAAGTGTAAAAAGTAGGAGCTTCACGTGCAGATGAATCCCAACAGAGACACCCAGCTGTGCATGTCCCTCTCCGGGCGCCCCGGCAACTTCGGCTTGCGATTTCACAATCATCTGTATGAACAACTGGGGCTGAATTTCTATTACAAAGCCTTCAGCAGCCAGGATCTGCCCGGTGCCGTCGGCGGTATTCGCGCCCTGGGCATTCGTGGGTGCGGCGTGTCGATGCCTTTCAAGGAAGCCTGCATTGCCCTGGTCGATGAGCTGGATGCCTCGGCCTCCGCTATTCAGTCGATCAACACCATCGTCAACACCGACGGCCATCTCAAGGCCTATAACACTGACTACATCGCCATTGCCCAGTTGCTGGAAGCCCACGCCGTGCCCAAGGACACCACCTTCGCCCTGCGCGGCAGCGGCGGGATGGCCAAGGCCGTGGCCAGTGCCCTGCGCGATGGCGGTTACAAAAAAGGCCTGATCCTGGCCCGGAACGAGCGCGCTGGCCAAGCCCTGGCTGAAGTGCTGGGCTACTCATGGCAAGCAGAATTGGGCCCGCAGCGCCCACACATGTTGATCAACGTAACGCCGATCGGCATGAACGGCGGCGCGGAGGCTGATCAACTGGCGTTCGATGCAGACGCCATTGATGCAGCAGCGATTGTCTTTGATGTGGTGGCGATTCCCTCGGAAACGCCGCTGATCGTGCGCGCCCGTGCTGAAGGCAAGCAAGTCATCACCGGGCTGGAAGTGATCGCGATCCAGGCGCTGGAGCAGTTTGTGCTTTACACCGGTGTACGACCGACTGACGAGCAGTTTCAGAAAGCGGTGGCGTTTGCGCGCGGCTGAAGTCGCTAAAGATCGCAGCCTGCGGCAGCTCCTACACTGTCACCAAACACCGTGACCGAGGTTTTCATGCATCCGCGCATTCTCAATCTGGATAAGGTCAAACTCGAACCGTTACCCGAGGCTTTTGCCCCGACCGGCGAAACGGCCGGGCGCTATCAACAGCGTCAGGCACGCATTGGCCAGCAACTGGGCGCGCAGAAGCTCGGTTATCGGTTGTACGCCCTGGAGCCGGGTATGCGTGGCAGCCCGTTTCACAGCCATCGGGTCAACGAAGAGATGTTCTACGTGGTGGCCGGGGAAGGCGAAGTGCGTCTCGGCGCCGAACGTTTCCCGATCCGTGCCGGTGACGTGATCGCCTGCCCGCCGGGCGGTCCTGAAGCGGCACATCAGATCATCAATACCAGCACCACAGAGTTGCGTTACCTGGCGGTCAGCACCCAGCAGTCACCGGAAATTTGTGAATACCCGGATTCCGGAAAATATGCGGTGATGGACGACTTCAAGGTGGATGCCGACGGCAATGCTTCGGGGTTCGTCGCGGTTGCCCGGCAGGCTGATGGGGTGGATTACTGGGACGGTGAATAAAATCACCGCAAAACCCCTGTAGGAGCTGGCGCAGGCTGCGATCTTTTGATGTTGTTTTTCAAGATCAAAAGATCGCAGCCTGCGGCAGCTCCTACAGGACTATTCCAAACGTGCCAATCGCTCTTCCAGCGCCGCAATCCGCGCTTCAAGCTCTTCTATCCGCTCCACGGAAACACCGCTACCGCCGCCACGCTCCACCGGGTTTTGCCGTGCCGCTAGGATCACCTCGATGTCCGCCGGATCGCCCAAGGCATGCATATAGCGGTCTTCACGCTGACCCGCCTGGCGCGGGATCAGCAGTGCCAGCCCCCGAGCAATCAGGCGCTCCAGCTGATGCACCACCTGTTCGGCATCTTCGAAGTCATGCATGCGGCCGCTGCGCGTCAGCAATTCATTGACCGTCTGCGGACCGCGCAAAAACAGCAGCCCCGCCAGAATCACCTGCGCCGGCACCAGCTCCAGTGCCTTGTCGACCTTATGCTCCCAGCGATCTGCACGGCTGCCCATCACCAGTTTGGTGAAGCCGCGTCCTTCGAGAGCGCGCAGGCTCTGACCGACCTGGCCCTGGGTCAAGTTCATCACCGGTTCGCGGCTGGTTTTCTGATTGCAGGCAATCACCAGCGCGTTGAGGGTCAGCGGGTAGGTTTCCGGGCTGGTGGCCTGCTTTTCGATCAAGGAGCCCAGAATGCGGATTTCCGTGCTGTTCAGGCGCGGTTCGTCGAAAGTCTGTTCTTGCTCAGTATTCATGGCTCTGCGTCCTTACCCGGATTCATGATGTTCTCTGGTGTGGAGGCACTTTAGATCGCCATGCGCCAATGGCAATAGAATTCGTTGCTCATGTTCTGAAACATTGCTGAACGGATAAAAAAGAGCCGTTTCGGGAGGGGCGCGCATGGCTATAATCGGCCCACGTTCCAAAGCCGATCACCTGCAGGATCGAGCTTGCTCGCGATGAACTCAGGCGCAACGCGTTCATCCAGACTGGACGCGTTCGTTAACGTCCATCGCGAGCAGGCTCGCTTCTACAGATGCACATGACCCACGTTCCCTCCACACGAGACTGCCATGACCATTTCCCTGTACGACGCTTCCGTTCCTGTTTTCAAGCAAATGCTCAACGCCCTGAGCGATGTGCTGAACAAGGCCGAAGCCCACGCCACGGCCAAGAACATCGATCCGAACGCTTTCCTGCAAGCCCGTCTGTACCCCGACATGTTCCCACTGGTGCGTCAGGTGCAGATCGCCGTTGATTTCGCCAAGGGCGTTTCTTCGCGTCTGGCCGAAGTTGAAGTGCCGAAGTACGAAGACACCGAAACCACCTTCGCCGAGCTGCAAGCGCTGTTGAACAAGGTTCTGGCTTACATCGGCGAGATCAAGCCAGAGCAGATCAATGGCAAGGAAGGTATCGAGATCGTGACCCGTCCGGGCACGCCTAAAGAGAAACGCTTCAGTGGCCAGGCTTACCTGCTGAGCTACGGCCTGCCGCAATTCTTCTTCCACGTCACCACCGCTTACGCACTGCTGCGTCACAACGGTGTGGAAGTCGGCAAGCGCGATTTCATGGGCGCGTTCTAAACCGCCCAGGTACAAAAAAGCCCGCCAAGGTTTGCGCCTTGGCGGGCTTTTTCATGAGAATCAAAAGATCGCAGCCTGCGGCAGCTCCCACAGGAGAACGCATTCCAATGTAGGAGCTGCCGAAGGCTGCGATCTTTTGATCTTTTTAAGCCAATCGTTGGGCTTTCTGTTCTTCACCCAGGCAAGCCGCTGCTGTGAACAGCACATCGGTGGACGAATTCAGCGCGGTTTCCGCCGAATCCTGCAACACACCAATGATGAAACCAACCGCGACCACCTGCATGGCGATCTCACTCGGGATGCCAAACAGGCTACACGCCAGTGGAATCAGCAACAGCGAACCACCGGCCACACCCGAGGCGCCACAGGCACAAATCGCCGCGACAACGCTCAGCAGAATGGCGGTCGGAATATCCACGGCGATGCCCAGGGTATGCACCGCCGCCAGACTCAGCACGGTGATGGTGATCGCCGCACCGGCCATATTGATGGTCGCACCGAGCGGGATCGATACCGAGTAGGTGTCCTCATGCAGGCCCAAACGCTTGCTCAACTCCAGGTTGACCGGAATGTTCGCCGCCGAGCTGCGGGTGAAGAACGCAGTAATGCCACTCTCACGCAAGCAGGTCAGTACCAGCGGGTACGGGTTGCGGCGCAGTTTCCAGAAGACGATGAGCGGGTTCATCACCAGCGCCACGAACAGCATGCAGCCCAACAGCACGGCCAGCAGATGCGCATAGCCGATCAACGCGCCGAAACCCGAGGTGGCCAGGGTCGAAGCCACCAGGCCGAAGATGCCCAGCGGTGCGAAGCGAATCACCAGGCGCACAATCACGGTCACGCCGTTGGACAGGTCACCCAGCACTTCGCGGGTGGTGTCGCCGGCGTGACGAATGGCGATGCCCATGCCGATGGCCCAGGCGAGGATGCCGATGAAGTTGGCGTTCATCAACGCACTGACCGGGTTGTCGACGACGCTGAGCAGCAGGCTTTGCAGAACCTCGCCGATACCACCCGGCGCGGTAACCGCAACATCCTGGGTGGACAACACCAGATTCGATGGGAACATCATGCTTGCAATCACGGCGACCACCGCAGCGGCGAAGGTGCCCAGCAAATACAGGAACAGAATCGGTCGGATATGGGTTTCCTGGCCGTGCTTGTGGTTGGCGATCGAGGCCATGACCAATACAAACACCAAAATCGGCGCGACTGCTTTCAATGCGGACACGAAGACCTTGCCGATAAACGCCGTGGACTTCGCCACTTCAGGTGCGAAGAGGGCCAAGGCAATACCGGCGATCAGGCCGATGATGATTTGCGTAACCAGACTGGTGCGTTTCAGGCGTTGCAGTAGAGAAGGGGGTGAGGCTGTCATAAAACGGCATCTCTGATTTTTTATGTGCAGGGTTTCGCAGGAGTGCAGCAACAAACAGGGCAGGCTGCAGGCAGGAAACCGTGAAGGAGGTGTGATGCCGATCAGCCAAGGGATCTACCTGTGCTGAACCAATCTGTGGCGAGGGAGCTTGCTCCCGCTGGACTGCGCACCAGGCCCATTTGTTGGGGCCGCTTCGCTGCCCAGCGGGAGCAGGCTCCCTCGCCACAGGTTCAGTGTCTCGGCTTGGCCGATCGGCATTAACCACAGGGTGTACGTTTTTCAGGGCGCGGACTTTATCACAGCGTAGGCCTTGTCTTTCAGACCTGTGACGATCTGCCACCCGTGTGTTCAACGCGATTTGCAGGTTCGTGCAACCGCGTCCGGAAACACTCTGTTAAGATTCGCCATCCTCATCTTCATGTTCTGCCAGTGGGCCTCCGGGCTATCGCTGGTGTCGTCGTTTTTCTGGAGTTCTGCATGCTGTTGCCCATTCTGCTGTTGTCCGCCGCCGGTTTCACGGTGCTGACCACGGAATTCATCATCGTCGGCCTGTTGCCGGCCATTGCCCGTGACCTCGAAGTCAGCATCCCGCAAGCGGGCCTGCTGGTGACCCTGTTTGCCTTCACCGTCGCCGCGTTCGGGCCATTCCTCACCGCGTACTTCGCCCGCTTCGAGCGTCGCAAGCTGTTCATCACGATATTGATCATGTTCGGCCTGGCCAACACCCTTGCGGCGTTCGCACCGAACATCTGGGTCATGGCAATTGCCCGGTTGATTCCCGCGCTGGGCTTACCGGTGTTCTGGGCGCTGGCCAGTGAAACGGCGGTGGACATCGTCGGGCCGGATTATGCCGGACGCGCCATCGCCAAGATCGGCTTCGGCATCGTCTGCGCCACGGTGTTCGGCATTCCGGTGGGCACGCTGATTTCCGACGCATTCGGCTGGCGCAGTGCCTTTGGCATTCTCGCGTTCATCGCGTTCGCCAAGGCGTTGTTGTTGTTTGTCTACCTGCCGAAAACCAGCCTGCACCAGCATCAGGTGAGCTTGCGTTCGCAGTTCAAGATCCTGCGCAGCCCATTGATGGTCGGCCATGTGGTGCTGTCGATTGTGGTGTTCAGCGGCATGTTCACCGCCTACACCTATCTGGCGGACATCCTTGAACGGCTGGCCGGATTCGACGGTACGGTGGTTGGCTGGTGCTTGATGGGCTTCGGCGCGGTCGGGCTGATCGGCAACTCGCTGGGAGGTCGCGCGGTGGATCGTCACCCGCTGATTGCTTCGATGATGTTCTGCGCCTTCATGATTGCCGGCCTGGTGGCGTTGGTGCCGAACATTCATTCGCCGCTCGGTCTGGCGGCGGCGATGGGCATCTGGGGCGTGACCCAGGCCGCACTGTTCCTGGTCAGCCATGTGCGCTTGATGAAAGCCGCGCCCGAGGCCCCGGCGTTCGCCGCATCGCTGAACATCGCCGGGGCCAACCTCGGGATTGGCCTCGGTGCCATGATTGGCGGTCGGGTGATCGACAGCGTTGGCCTGCAAGGCCTGGGTTTCGCGGCGGCTGGTTTTATCCTGGCTTCGATCCTTTTGGCCATCGCGTTGATGACGTTCAAACCGCGTGAAGTCTGCGCCTGAGGCATCACAGTTCGGTAAACAGCTCGCGCCGGGCACCTTCGGTAATGGCGACAATGCCAGGGTGCTTGACCTTGCGTTCCACTGAAATGGCGTAGAACGACTCCGTCACCGCGTCGGTCTGGCCAATCACCTCCACGCCATATTGGCGTTTCACTTCATCGGCGATCACGCTGGGGCCGATGAATATCCCGCTGCCGGATTGCCCAAAGGCCTGCATCAAGGCGCTGTCGTCGAACTCGCCAACGATGCGCGGCTGGATCTGCTGTTCGGCAAACCAACGCTGCAAGCGGCTACGCACCACGGTTTCCGGCCCCGGAATCAACAGCGGCGCGCCTTTCAAGTTGCGGGGAAAGTCCTGGCCGTAGAGTGTTGCCAGTTCGGCGGTGGCGAAAAAGCTGATCCCGCATTCACCGAGTTTCTGACTGTAACCCTTGATGTCGAGGTGCGACGGCATCGGGCTGTCGGATATCACCAGGTCCAGGCGCTGGATGGCCAGGTCGGCAAGCAGGCGTTCGAGTTTGTCCTCGCGACAGGTGATGCGCAGTGGTTCGCTCAATTCCATGGTCGGCGCGATCAGTCGATAGACGATGGACTTGGGCACCACGTCGGCCACGCCCACGCGGAACAGAATCTGCTGTTCATTGGGTTGCGCACGCAACATCAACTCCAGTTCGCCGCCTAGCTGAAACATCTGTTCGGCATAGGGCAGGGCCTGGCGGCCGGCTTCGGTGAGTTCCAGTTGCCGGCCAACCCGCCGAAACAGCTCAATGCCATAGGTTTGTTCCAGCAACGAAATCTGCCCGCTGATGGTTTGTGGTGTCAGGTTCAGTTGTTCACAGGCGCGCACGATGCTGCCGGTCTTGGCCACTACCCAAAAATAATGCAACTGCCGGTAATTCAACATGTTGCTTGTATCCCCTGTGTAGGAGCGTGTAGGAGCTGTCGAGTGCAACGAGGCTGCGATCTCTCGATCTTGTTTTTAAAAAATCAAAATCAAAAGATCGCAGCCTCGTTGCACTCGACAGCACCTACATGAAGTGGGTTGTCTGGATTCGTAAAAACCGAAGTATATACTGTAAAAATACGAATTTTCCTGAAGTGTTTGCCTCCCTAGAATGCGTCGCTATCAACGGGCCATCGTGTTGGTCCCGTTCGTTCTATCGAGGGAGGCATCATGAAGCTTAAAACCACGGCGCTGCTGTTCACGTCTTTACTGGTATTGGCCGGTTGCGACCAGGCTGAAAAAAGCGCTCAGCAACTGATGGGCAAGGCTGCCGAAAGTGCCAAGCAGGCAATCGACGACACCCACAAAGCCGCCGAGCAAGCCCTCAGTGACGCCGCTGGCGGGCTGGTCAGCAAAAAAGAACCATCGGATAAAGACGCGGAAAAAACCGAATCTTCGTCCCAGGAAATCTAAACCGAATTCAAACGAGTCAGGACTGACCCATGGACTACCTTTTACAACTAGCCGCCAGCCCCACCGCATGGGTCGCCCTGGCCACTCTGATAGTGATGGAAATCGTGCTCGGCATCGATAACCTGATCTTCATCTCGATCCTGACCAATAAACTGCCTGAGCAGCACCGGCAGAAAGCACGCCGCATCGGTATCGGCATGGCGCTGATCCTGCGTCTCGGCTTGCTGAGCACCATTGCGTTTATCGTCCAGTTGACTGCTCCGGTGATCGAGATTCTCGGCCATGCGTTCTCCTGGAAAGACATGATCCTGATCGCCGGTGGCCTGTTCCTGTTGTGGAAGGCGACCACGGAAATCCATCACAGCATGGACCCGGCACCGGAAGATCCGAAGTCGGCTACCTCGACCGTGACTTTGGGCTTTGCCGCCGCCATCGGGCAGATCCTGATGCTGGACATGGTGTTCTCTATCGACAGCATCATTACCGCTGTGGGCATGACCGAGCATTTGCCGATCATGATTATCGCGGTAGTGGTGTCGGTGCTGGTGATGTTGCTGGCGGCTGATCCGCTGGCCAAGTTCATCAACGACAACCCGACGGTGGTAATGCTGGCTCTGGGCTTCCTGATCATGATCGGCATGACGTTGATCGCTGAAGGCTTCGGCGCCCACGTACCGAAAGGCTACGTCTATGCCGCCATGGCTTTCTCGGCGGCGATCGAGGTGTTGAACATGATGTCCCGCCGGGCCCGGCAGAAGCGGGTAGAAACGACCGCCTGACCGCCCTGAATCCCTGTAGGAGCTGTCGAGTGCAACGAGGCTGCGAATTTTTGATTTTGTTTTTAAAAAATCAAAGTCAAAAGATCGCAGCCTCGTTGCACTCGGCAGCCCTACAGGGGATCGAATTCAGACTTGGGCGCTGGCGTGGTGGTCTGGTGTCGTGGCGGGTTTTAGCGGCTGGGCGGGGTGGTGATGAGGGTGGTGGCGACGGGCAATACGCAAAACTCCCCATAACATGGCGGTGGCAACGGCCAGCCAGCCGGAAATCAACATCACGATTATCATTGTCAGGCTCATCGTTGCCTCCTCTTTGCCCTGCGGCGGGCGGATACAGCTTGCAGGTGTCAGTCTAGTCGCTGCTGTGTTTCAGGCTATTGACCGAAGCTCGACCGTGACCAACCAGTTCGCTCTATCGAATGCATTCAACTGCCGGATAAGGCTATACCGCTGCCGCGCGCCGTCCTATGATCCACGACCAAGCCGGGAAGTGGATTGCCCGGCGTCTGAACAAGAGAGTGATGATGGTGCGGGTAATTTCTCGAATTCTTTCGGCGGCACTGATTGTGGGTTGTGTTGCCGGTTTGGCTGGCTGCGCTGGCAGCGTTGCGCCAGAGATCAAGCGTCTGCCGGAGCGTGTCGAACTCAGTGGCCGTTTCTATCGCGGCGTGGCGAATCAAAGTGGGCCGCAAGTCTTGGCGAGCATGCTATCCCAGCAAGGCATCGTGATTACCCCGGGCTTGCTCGACAAGCCGTTGCATCTGCCGGGTGCCGAAGCGCAGCTGCAACAGAACATGCAGAACCTCGCCCGTGAATACGGAATGATGGTTTATCCGCTCGACAGCAACCTGCCAGCCTTGTTGACCCAGGTCGCGGCGGGTTACCCGGTGATGGTGCGCTTCACTGAAGGCTCGGCGATGTGGGCTGAACCGCGCTACGCCATTCTCACCGGGTATAACCGTCAGAAGCAGACAGTGCTGTTGCGCGCGGGCATGAGCCATCGGACGTTGATGAGCTTCAGTTCGTTTGAGTCGGCCTTCAAAGACGCCGGTGGCTGGGCGGTGTTGATTCAGGCACCGACGCAGGTTCCGGCCAATGTCGATCAGCAGCGCTGGCTCAAGGCTGCGAACGATCTCGCACAGGCCGGTCAGGAACAGGCCGCTGCGCAGGCGAAAAAAGCCTTGGGCGCACAGTAAGCCCGTTCGTCACCCGTAGGGCACCACCGCACGTTGCCAGCCTCTGATAAATAGTGCCCGGTTTTTATCGGGCTACTATTATCAGGAGGCGTCCATGGCACATTCCAATACCCCCGCCGGCCCGCACTCGTCTGAGCATTCGTCCGGCGATGAACTGGGGTTCGACCCCGATTCCCCGGACCTCGCCGACCCTCAGGTCGATCCCATCGGACCGGCTAAAGCGCCGAAAGATGTGAAACCGGGCGACAATCCCAAGGCTCCGGCAAAGCCCTACGATCCACTCGGTGATCTGAAACCCTAGATCCCATGGAGGTACGTATGTCTACCGATTCGAGTTTCGACGATCAACGTCCGGAGAATGTCCCGACTACACCGGAGCAGGGCACGGATCCGGTAATGGATTCGGACAGCCCGATGAGAGATCCACTGGCCCGGCCAACGGTGGTGCCCACTGAACATCCCAAAGGCTGGAATGATCCGAGCAAGGGCGACGGTATTCCGGATGATGATCAGATGCCGCTTCCCAACGATTGATAGACGAAAAAAAGCCCCGAATTTTCGGGGCTTTTGCTTGCTGTCGTTGCGTGTTTACTTCGACGCTTCAACCACGCCGCTTTGACGGTGCTTGAGGTTCTTTTCGGACTTGTATTGCAAGGCTACCGACGGTACGTCAGCGCTGTGGCCGGTTTCGACCCAGTTGCGGATGCGAGTGGCATCGGCAAAGTGCGTGTACTTGCCATAGGCGTCGAGGATCACCAGCGCAACCGGGCGATTAGACATGTGGGTCACCAGCACCAGGCAGTGACCTGCTTCGTTGGTGAAGCCGGTTTTCGTCAGTTCGATGTTCCAGTTCGGCTTGCCAATCAAATGGTCGGTATTGCGGAAGCCCAGGCTGTAGTTGGGTTTGCGGAACGACACAGTTTTTTCTTTGGTAGTGCTCAGTTCTGTCAGCAACGGGTATTTGTGCGCGGCGACCAACAGTTTGCTCAAGTCACGGGCCGTGGATACGTTGCGCGGCGAGAGGCCGGTTGGCTCGACGAAATGGGTGTTGGTCATGCCCAGCGCCTTGGCCTTGGCGTTCATCGCTGCGATGAAGGCTGCATAGCCACCCGGATAGTGGTGGGCCAGACTGGCGGCGGCGCGGTTTTCCGAAGACATCAGCGCAATCAACAGCATTTCCCGACGGGGCATTTCGCTGTTGAGCTTGACCCGGGAGAACACGCCTTTCATTTCTGGCGTGTCGCCGATATTGATGTTGATGTACTCGTCCAGGTTCTGCCGGGCCTCAACGATCACCAGGCCGGTCATCAGTTTGCTCACGGAAGCGATGGGCACAACGACGTCGGGATTGCTGGCGTAGATGATTTTGTTGGTCTGCAGATCCATCACCAATGCGCTGCCGGAAGCGATCTTGAGGTGTGACGTATCTCGAGGCGCGGCGGTGGTGTCGCCAGCGCTGGCGATAGGCGTGATGAAAGTCCCTGTAACGGCAAAAAATAGGCTCAGGATGGAAAGACGGATTTTCACGCTGGCAGACTCATAAAGTGTTGATAAGCCGTTTTTGTAACGGGCTATTTCCTAAAAAGCGCGACATTCTGGAGTATGGCTGAATAACTGTCGATGGTTGTTCAGGGAAGTCTTGAAAGTCCTTGGAAACATGAAAAAAAAGTCATTTTCCGGCGGATGGTCGATCTTTTTCTGCAGGCAAAAAGAACCCCGCCATAAGCGGGGTTCTTTATGTTTCTATCTGCCTCGGTGACGAGGTTCAGCTGTGCAGGGTTTCGGCTGCGTAGAGCGTATTTTCCAGCAGGCAGGCTCGGGTCATCGGCCCGACGCCACCAGGCACTGGTGTGATCCAGCCGGCGCGGGGCAGGGCGGTTTCGTAAATCACATCGCCAACCAGTTTGCCGTCTTCCTGACGGTTGATGCCGACGTCGATCACGATGGCGCCTTCCTTGATCCACTCACCTTTGACCAGGCCTGGCTTGCCAGCGGCAACCACGACCAGGTCGGCACGGCCGACGTGACCGGCCAGGTCCTTGGTGAAACGATGCGTGACAGTCACGGTGCAACCGGCCAGCAGCAATTCCATCGCCATCGGGCGACCGACAATGTTGGACGCGCCGACAACCACAGCATCCATCCCGTACAGATCCGCACCGGTGCTTTCCAGCAGGGTCATGATGCCTTTAGGCGTGCACGGACGCAGCAGTGGAATACGTTGCGCCAGGCGACCGACGTTATAAGGGTGGAAACCGTCGACGTCCTTGTCCGGACGGATGCGCTCCAGCAATTTGGAGGCGTCCAGGTGTTCCGGTAGCGGAAGTTGAAGAAGAACGCCGTCAATCGCCGGATCGTCATTAAGTCGATCAATCAGGTCGGCCAGCGCTTCTTGAGTGGTTTCCGAAGGCAGGTCATAGGCTTGGGAAAGGAAGCCGACCTCTTCACAGTCTTTACGCTTGTGCGAGACATAAACCTGAGAGGCAGGATCGCTGCCGACCAGGATCACCGCGAGGCCGGGCGTGCGCAGGCCTTGCTGCCGACGCTCGTTGACCCGTTGGGCGATCTGCTGGCGCAGGCTGGCGGCGATCGATTTGCCGTCGATTAGTTGTGCAGTCATTGCGCGTGATTAACCATCGAGAGGGGAAAAAAAGAGAACGCATTCTCGCATGTCATGAGGTGAGGGCAAAGGCGCTTGGTCTGCAAATTCCCCTAACCCCTTTAATTAAATGAATTTTTTTCAAAAAGGATTTGACGACCTTCAGGGGCCTCTATACTATTCGTCGCACTTGTCGGGCACAGCCTAGCACTGGTTAAGAAGGTCAAGCGGAATTACAGTTCTGCGAGACTGAAAAGCACTTAGTTTGTAGTCCTCCAAGAGTACAGATTAATAAGGCGCCCGTAGCTCAGCTGGATAGAGCATCCGCCTTCTAAGCGGATGGTCGCAGGTTCGAGTCCTGCCGGGTGCGCCATTAGGCAGCTTTGGCACAAGTAACGCGATATGGTGGGCGTAGCTCAGTTGGTAGAGCACGGGATTGTGACTCCCGTTGTCGTGGGTTCGATCCCCATCGTCCACCCCATATTTCGAAAGGCGCCAGATTAACAGTCTGGCGCCTTTGCTTTAACAGCTTCAACCCGCGGATGTGGTGGAATTGGTAGACACACTGGATTTAGGTTCCAGCGCCGCGAGGCGTAAGAGTTCGAGTCTCTTCATCCGCACCAAATACAGCTTCACTCAAGTCGATTGGCTTGGTTGAGGTTTGGCAACGAAGTGAATTGGCTTCTTTGTCACGCAATATGGTGGGCGTAGCTCAGTTGGTAGAGCACGGGATTGTGACTCCCGTTGTCGTGGGTTCGATCCCCATCGTCCACCCCATATTTCGAAAGGCGCCAGATTTAACAGTCTGGCGCCTTTTTTGTTTTCAGCGGTTCGAGTACTCGGCGGCTGCAGGTTCTGGGTCGCAAGGGCGGGGCGTTTCGTCGTATTTATGTTTCTCGATGATGCCGCGCTGCCCGCCGGCCTTGCTCGCAAGATCGGCTGTCAGGGAGATGATTGGCAACCTCTTCTATATAAGGAAGGGTTGGCGCAGAGCCCTGGCGTGATTGGCTGTATTTGCCACCGGGGCGAGGTGCATTCGTGCATTCGCACCTATAAATTGCCTGCTGCGTTTTTACCCGTTTTCAGTAGGGTGACTTCTTGAGTTTGACCCACTAGAATGCATGCCCTTGATTCTGGGGTCGGAAACGGCCGGCTAACGTCTGTGCAACGAGGAATATCCATGCAAGTTTCTGTTGAAAATACTTCTGCTCTTGAGCGCCGCATGAGCATCACCGTGCCGGCTGAGCGCATCGAGACTCAGGTCAACAAGCGTCTGCAGCAGACTGCCCAAAAGGCCAAGATTGCTGGCTTCCGTCCAGGCAAAGTGCCAATGAGCGAAATCAAGCGCCGTTTCGGTGCTGAAGCTCGCCAGGAAGCTGTAGGCGACGTGATCCAGTCTTCCTTCTACGAAGCAGTGGTTGAGCAGAAGCTGAACCCGGCTGGTTCGCCTTCGATCGAGCCTAAGTCGCTGGAAGCGGGCAAAGATCTGGAATACGTCGCTGTATTCGAAGTGTTCCCTGAGTTCACTGTTGCCGGTTTCGAAGGTATCAACGTAGAGCGCCTGAGCGCTGACGTGTCTGATGCCGATCTGGACAAGATGCTGGACATCCTGCGCAAGCAGAACACCCGTTTCGAAGTGGCCGATCGCGCTGCTCAAAACGAAGACCAGTTGAAGATCGATTTCGTTGGCAAGGTCGACGGTGAAGAGTTCGCTGGTGGTTCCGCCAAAGGTACTCAGCTGGTTTTGGGTTCCGGCCGCATGATCCCTGGCTTCGAAGACGGTCTGGTCGGCGCTAAAGCTGGCGAAGAGCGCGTTCTGAACCTGACCTTCCCAGAGGACTATCAGAACCTGGACCTGGCTGGTAAAACCGCTGAGTTCACCGTTACCGTAAACACTGTTTCCGAGCCAAAACTGCCAGAGCTGACCGAAGAATTCTTCGCTCAATTCGGCATCAAGGAAACGGGTCTGGAAGGTTTCCGCACCGAAGTTCGCAAGAACATGGAGCGCGAACTGCGTCAGGCGATCAAATCCAAGGTCAAGAATCAGGTAATGGACGGTCTGCTGGCCACCAACCCGATCGAAGTGCCTAAGGCGCTGCTGTCCAACGAAGTTGATCGTCTGCGCGTGCAGGCTGTTCAGCAGTTCGGTGGCAACATCAAGCCTGATCAACTGCCTGCCGAGCTGTTCGAAGAGCAAGCCAAGCGCCGGGTCGTGCTGGGCCTGATCGTGGCTGAAGTGGTCAAGCAGTTCGACCTCAAGCCTGACGAAGCTCGCGTTCGCGAAATGATTCAGGAAATGGCTTCGGCTTACCAGGAACCTGAGCAAGTTGTGTCCTGGTACTACAAAAATGACCAACAACTGAACGAAGTTCGTTCGGTTGTGCTGGAAGAGCAAGTTGTGGATACTGTTCTGCAGAAAGCTAGCGTGACCGACAAGTCGGTCTCTTACGAAGAAGCAGTCAAGCCGGTAGAAGCTCCACAAGCCGACTGATTGTTTTTGCGGTAAGAAGTACACACCATAAGCCAGCCTTCGTGCTGGCTTATGCGTATTCAAGACATAACTATTTGGGAGTGACTGCAGAGCATGTTCCGTAATTCGTATATTCAGCAGAACTCAGATATCCAGGCCGCAGGCGGCCTGGTCCCGATGGTTGTCGAGCAGTCCGCTCGTGGCGAGCGCGCCTATGACATTTACTCGCGCCTCCTCAAGGAGCGAGTGATCTTTCTGGTTGGCCCGGTAGAGGACTACATGGCTAACCTGATCTGTGCGCAACTGCTGTTCCTTGAAGCGGAAAACCCGGACAAGGACATCCATCTCTATATCAACTCCCCGGGTGGTTCGGTGACAGCAGGCATGTCGATTTACGACACCATGCAGTTCATCAAACCAAACGTGTCGACCACCTGTATCGGTCAGGCGTGCAGCATGGGCGCGTTTTTGCTGACGGCGGGTGCCCAAGGCAAGCGTTACTGCCTGCCGAACTCGCGTGTGATGATTCACCAGCCACTGGGCGGTTTCCAGGGCCAGGCTTCGGATATCGAAATCCATGCCAAGGAAATCCTCTTCATTCGTGAGCGTCTCAACACGCTGATGGCCAAGCATAGCGGTCGCACTCTTGAAGAAATCGAGCGCGACACCAACCGCGATAATTTCATGAGTGCAGAAGCAGCGCGTGAATACGGCTTGATCGATGAAGTGATCAGCCAGCGCCCCGCTTAAAAAAATAAGCAGCTCAAAATAGGGTTGGTCGGCGGGTCCGATCACGTGCGGGCTTGAAAAAGCCCGCAATAGCCTTCATCTTGTGTTGCAAGCCTATCGGATTTGGATCGAACGAATGACTGACACCCGCAACGGCGAGGACAACGGCAAGCTGCTCTATTGCTCCTTCTGTGGCAAAAGCCAGCATGAAGTGCGGAAATTGATTGCCGGCCCCTCGGTCTTTATCTGCGACGAGTGCGTCGACCTGTGCAATGACATCATCCGTGAGGAGGTGCAGGAAGCCCAGGCCGAAAGCAGCGCGCATAAATTGCCTTCGCCTAAAGAAATCAGCGGCATCCTTGATCAGTACGTGATTGGTCAAGAGCGTGCAAAAAAGGTTTTGGCCGTAGCGGTGTACAACCACTACAAGCGCTTGAACCAGCGTGACAAAAAGAATGACGACGTCGAACTCGGCAAGAGCAACATCTTGCTGATCGGCCCGACAGGCTCGGGTAAAACCCTGCTTGCCGAAACACTGGCCCGCTTGCTGAACGTTCCGTTCACCATCGCCGACGCAACCACCCTCACCGAGGCAGGTTATGTGGGTGAAGATGTCGAGAACATCATTCAGAAGCTGCTGCAGAAGTGCGATTACGACGTAGAAAAGGCCCAGATGGGCATTGTCTACATCGATGAAATCGACAAGATTTCGCGCAAGTCTGACAACCCGTCCATCACCCGGGACGTTTCCGGTGAAGGCGTGCAGCAGGCCCTGCTCAAGTTGATCGAAGGCACGGTCGCTTCCGTTCCGCCTCAAGGTGGTCGCAAGCATCCGCAGCAGGAATTCCTTCAGGTCGATACTCGCAACATTTTGTTCATCTGCGGTGGTGCGTTCTCCGGTCTGGAAAAGGTTATTCAAAACCGTTCCACCAAGGGCGGCATCGGTTTCAACGCGGAAGTTCGCAGCAAGGAAGAAGGCAAGAAAGTCGGTGAATCCCTGCGTGAAGTCGAGCCTGACGATCTGGTCAAGTTCGGTCTGATCCCTGAATTCGTCGGTCGTCTGCCGGTCCTCGCCACGTTGGACGAGCTTGATGAAGCTGCGTTGATGCAGATCCTCACCGAGCCGAAAAATGCCCTGACCAAGCAGTACGCAAAGTTGTTCGAGATGGAAGGTGTGGATCTGGAATTCCGAGCCGACGCTCTGAAATCCGTTGCAAAACGCGCGCTGGAACGCAAGACCGGTGCTCGTGGTCTGCGTTCGATTCTCGAAGGTGTATTGCTCGACACTATGTATGAAATCCCCTCGCAATCCGAGGTGAGCAAAGTAGTGATCGATGAAAGCGTTATAGAAGGCAAGTCCAAGCCACTGTATATCTACGAAAACAGTGAGCCTGCTGCCAAGGCCGCGCCAGACGCTTAAGCGTCACGTAGCCGGTACAAAGAAGGGGCCTTCGGGCCCCTTTGCTATTGTGGGAGCTGGCTTGCCAGCGAAGGCAGCCTGACAGGCAACCTGTTTTTTGGATGTATCCGGACCTATGCAATCCCTGCCTTAGGCAGCAATCTTTTAAGTGGATCTTTTATCCGCTTGTTTTTTTCCAAACCAGCCCCCATCTTGGTTTCAAGCTTACTTCCATCTGTTTACGGCCTTATGGCCGCCGTAGAGGCGAAATCATGAAGACAACCATCGAATTGCCTCTCCTGCCATTGCGTGATGTCGTGGTTTATCCGCACATGGTTATCCCGCTGTTCGTGGGGCGCGAGAAATCCATCGAAGCTCTCGAAGCAGCGATGACGGGCGACAAGCAGATCCTTCTGCTGGCTCAGAGAAACCCTGCTGACGACGATCCCGGTGAAGATGCGCTTTATCGCGTGGGTACGATTGCTACCGTTTTGCAGCTGCTGAAGCTGCCTGATGGCACGGTCAAGGTTTTGGTCGAAGGTGAGCAGCGTGGCGCCGTTGAGCGCTTCAGCGAAGTGGACGGCCATTGCCGTGCCGAAGTCTCTCTGATCGACGAAGTTGACGCGCCTGAGCGCGAGTCGGAAGTATTTGTCCGCAGCCTGCTGTCCCAGTTTGAACAATATGTGCAGTTGGGCAAGAAGGTCCCCGCTGAAGTCCTGTCGTCGCTCAACAGCATCGACGAGCCAGGCCGCCTGGTCGATACCATGGCCGCGCACATGGCGCTGAAGATCGAGCAGAAGCAGGAAATCCTCGAGATCATCGATTTGTCGGCCCGGGTCGAGCACGTTCTGGCGTTGCTGGATGCTGAAATTGATCTGCTGCAAGTCGAAAAACGCATTCGCGGTCGTGTCAAAAAGCAAATGGAGCGCAGTCAGCGCGAGTACTACTTGAATGAGCAGATGAAAGCCATTCAGAAAGAACTCGGTGACAGCGACGAAGGCCACAACGAAATCGAAGAGCTGAAAAAGCGTATCGATGCTGCTGGCCTGCCAAAAGACGCGCTCGCCAAGGCTCAGGCCGAGCTGAACAAGCTCAAGCAAATGTCGCCAATGTCCGCGGAAGCGACCGTGGTGCGCTCGTACATCGACTGGCTGGTTCAGGTGCCGTGGAAGGCTCAGAGCAAGGTCCGCCTGGACCTGGCACGTGCCGAAGACATTCTCGACGCCGACCATTATGGTCTGGAAGAAGTCAAAGAGCGGATTCTCGAATACCTCGCCGTGCAAAAACGCGTGAAAAAGATTCGGGGTCCAGTGTTGTGCCTGGTGGGTCCTCCGGGGGTGGGAAAAACCTCTTTGGCGGAGTCTATCGCTCACGCGACCAACCGTAAATTCGTGCGCATGGCCCTCGGCGGTGTACGCGATGAGGCGGAAATTCGTGGTCATCGACGTACTTATATCGGTTCGATGCCAGGAAGATTGATTCAAAAGATGACAAAGGTGGGCGTCCGCAACCCGCTGTTCCTGCTCGATGAAATCGACAAAATGGGCAGCGACATGCGTGGCGATCCGGCGTCGGCGTTGCTGGAGGTGCTCGATCCGGAGCAGAACCACAACTTCAACGATCACTATCTGGAAGTCGACTACGACCTGTCTGACGTGATGTTCCTGTGCACCTCGAACTCCATGAATATTCCACCGGCGCTGCTGGACCGGATGGAAGTGATTCGTCTGCCGGGCTACACCGAAGACGAGAAGATCAACATCGCCGTCAAATACCTCTCGCCCAAGCAAATCACGGCTAACGGTCTGAAAAAAGGCGAGCTGGAATTCGACGCCGAGGCGATTCGCGACATTATCCGTTACTACACCCGCGAAGCCGGTGTACGGGGCTTGGAGCGCCAGATCGCCAAGGTTTGCCGCAAGGCAGTCAAGGAACATGCACTGGAAAAACGCTTCTCGGTGAAGGTCACCGCGGACATGCTGGAGCACTTCCTGGGCGTGCGTAAATTCCGTTATGGCCTGGCTGAACAGCAGGACCAGATCGGTCAGGTTACCGGGCTGGCGTGGACGCAAGTGGGCGGCGAATTGCTGACCATCGAAGCTGCAGTCGTACCGGGTAAAGGCCAGTTGATCAAGACGGGGTCGTTGGGTGACGTGATGGTCGAGTCGATCACCGCAGCCCTTACGGTAGTCCGCAGCCGTGCGAAGAGCCTGGGGATTCCCCTGGACTTCCACGAGAAGCGTGACACGCACATCCACATGCCGGAAGGGGCGACTCCGAAGGACGGCCCTAGCGCCGGTGTGGGCATGTGCACGGCTCTGGTCTCGGCGTTGACGGGCATTCCTGTGCGTGCAGACGTGGCCATGACCGGTGAAATCACCCTGCGTGGTCAGGTGCTGGCGATCGGTGGTTTGAAAGAAAAACTACTGGCGGCTCACCGTGGCGGGATCAAGACTGTGATCATTCCTGAAGAGAATGTGCGCGATTTGAAAGAAATTCCTGACAATATCAAGCAAGATCTGCAGATTAAACCGGTTAAATGGATTGACGAGGTCCTGCAAATTGCGCTGCAATACGCGCCGGAGCCCTTGCCGGATGTGGCTCCGGAGATAGTCGCGAAGGATGAAAAACGCGAGTCCGATTCTAAGGAAAGAATTAGCACGCATTAATACGTATTTGCCTGGGGGGCTTCCTTGACAGCTTTTTAGAGCCCTTGTTATAAAGCGGCTCTTAAGTGTCTGTAGGCCATTCAGCACTGTTTTTGCTTTCACCAAAAAAAACTTAGAATCATACTCAAATAGATATAAGGGGACTTAGAGTGAACAAGTCGGAACTGATTGATGCTATCGCTGCATCCGCTGATATCCCGAAAGCTGCTGCTGGCCGTGCGCTGGACGCTGTAATCGAATCCGTCACTGGCGCTCTCAAGGCTGGCGACTCTGTTGTTCTGGTTGGTTTCGGTACTTTCTCCGTCACCGATCGTCCAGCTCGCATTGGTCGTAACCCACAGACCGGTAAGACGCTGGAAATCGCAGCAGCCAAAAAACCAGGTTTCAAAGCCGGTAAAGCACTGAAAGAAGCTGTCAACTAAGTTCGATTCAGGTTTTTGCCTATCCGGGTCGGGGTCATGCCTGACCTGGCAGCGGAGCGGTAGTCCAGTCGGCAGGTCGCCGGTCCGAGACACCGAGGCTCGCAAGTTCGAGTCATCGGTCCGCTCCGCCAGTTACGAGAAGGCGCATCCTCGGATGCGCCTTTCTTCTATCCGGATTCTACCCACGCTCCACGGTTGCCTAATTTTGAAGTTCAACCGTTTATGGGGGACGCATGCTGCAGAATATCAGGGACAATTCACAAGGCTGGATTGCCAAGACCATTATCGGGGTCATCGTTGCACTGATGGCTTTGACCGGTTTCGATGCCATTTTCAAGGCCACGACGCACACCAATGACGCGGCGAAGGTCAACGGCGAAGAAATCAGCCAGAACGAGCTGAGCCAGGCGGTCGATATGCAACGCCGTCAACTCATGCAACAGCTGGGCAAGGATTTCGATGCTTCCTTGCTCGACGAGAAGATGCTGCGCGAATCGGCCCTCAAAGGCTTGATCGACCGCAAATTGCTGCTGCAAGGCGCGGCGAACTCGAAGTTCGCTTTCTCCGAAGCGGCTCTGGACCAGGTCATCCTGCAAACACCGGAATTCCAGGTGGATGGCAAGTTCAGCTCTGATCGTTTCGATCAGGTCATTCGACAACTCGGCTACAGCCGTATGCAGTTCCGCCAGATGCTGGCTCAGGAAATGCTGATCGGGCAGCTGCGCGCCGGTCTGGCGGGGAGTGGTTTCGTCACTGACGCACAGGTTCTGGCCTTCGCCCGTCTGGAAAAGCAGACCCGCGATTTCGCTTCCCTGAGCATCAAGGCTGACCCGGCGGCTGTGAAGCTGACCGACGATGAGGTCAAAGCCTACTACGACGAACACGCCAAGGAATTCATGACGCCTGATCAGGTGGTCGTCGATTACCTGGAGTTGAAGAAGTCTTCCTTCTTTGATCAGGTCAGCGTCAAGGACGAAGACCTGCAAGCGGCCTATCAGAAAGAAACCGCGAACCTGTCCGAGCAACGCCGGGCTGCGCACATTCTGATTGAAGTAAACGACAAGACCACCGAAGCGCAAGCCAAGGCCAAGATCGACGAGATCCAGGCCCGCCTGGCTAAAGGCGAGAAATTCGAGGCGCTGGCCAAGGAGTTCTCTCAGGATCCGGGGTCGGCCAACAACGGTGGTGATCTCGGTTACGCAGGGCCGGGTGTCTACGATCCAGCGTTCGAGAAAGCGCTGTACTCGCTGGCCAAGGATCAGGTTTCCGCACCGGTTCGCACCGACTTCGGTTTCCACCTGATCAAGCTGTTGGGTGTGGAAGCACCTGAAGTACCGACATTCGCCAGCCTGAAAGACAAGCTGACCCGCGAACTGAAAGCGCAGCAGGTCGAGCAACGTTTCGTCGAGGCGACCAAGCAATTGGAAGACTCTACTTTCGAAGCATCCGATCTGGCTCAGCCTGCTCAGGACCTGAAACTGACCGTTCACACCTCCAAGCCGTTCGGCCGTGAAGGTGGTGAGGGTGTTGCTGCCAACCGTGCCGTGGTGACCGCCGCGTTCAGTCCGGAGGTACTGGATGAAGGTGCCAACAGCGCCGCCATCGAGCTGGATCCGGAGACCGTGGTTGTGTTGCGCGCCAAGGAACACCTGAAGCCTGCGCAACTGCCGCTGGAAACCGTGGGTGCCGCCATACGCGTGCAATTGGCCAAGGAGCACGCCAGTGCTGCCGCCAAGACCAAGGCTGAAGAGCTGATCGCCAGTCTGCGCGATGGCAAGACTCCACTGGACAAGGCGATTGACGGTCAGAACTGGAAAGTCATGCAAGCCGCGACTCGCACTCAGGAAGGGGTTGACCCAACCGTGTTGCAAGCGCTGTTCCGTATGCCAAAGCCTGCCGCCAAGGACAAACCGACCTTCAGCAACGTGACCCTGCCTGATGGCAGCCTGATGATCGTGCGTCTGAACGCTGTTAACGAAGCCGCAACGCCGACTGAAGAAGAGAAGGCTCAATACCGTCGCTTCCTCGCTTCGCGCGTTGGCCAGCAAGACTTTGCGGCTTACCGCAAACAGCTGGAAAGCCAGGCTGACATCAAGCGTTACTGATGTCTGACTGAGGTTTGCGCTACACAAAGCCCCGGCCCATTGGCCGGGGTTTTTTATTGTAGAATCGAGAAAATCAAAAGATCGCAGCCTTCGGCAGCTCCTACAGGTTTACTCGATTTCATGTAGGCGCTGCCGAAGGCTGCGATCTTTTGATCTTCGCAAATGCCGCGAGACTTTTCCCTAATATCGGGGTCAACACACCTGTAACTGTTTTAAGACACAATCGATGCGCCGCTAAGCATCGATCTGTTGCACAATACGCCCCGAACCGATTTCCTCAGGATGTTCAATGTTTAAATCATTTCCCATGCGTGTTGCCGGGCTGGCGCTGGTGCTGGCCGCCGCGGCCGGGTGCTCGTCGAAGAAGTCCGCCATCTATGAGCATGAGAACTTCGACGATTCCGGAACCTTTTCCCGCAACTATCCGGTGAGCGATTCGCAATCCTGTGAAGCCGCCCGTCGGGCTCTGCTCAGCCAGGGCTACATCATCACCAGCGGCGATCCGAAATTGGTCAGTGGTCACAAGAGCTTCCAGCAGACCGGCGATACACACATGGAGATCAGCTTCAGTGTGGTTTGTGCCGATGACGGTACCGAGGGCCACCACGCGACCATGTTTGCCAATGCCCTGCAGGACCGCTACGCCTTGAAGAAGACCAACAACTCCGCCAGCCTGGGCGTTGGTGTGTTGGGCTCGGTGTCGATGCCGATTGGTTCGTCTGACGACTCGATGGTCAAAGTTGCCAGCGAAACCGTATCGTCAGCAAAGTTCTATGAACGATTCTTCACCCTCGTCGAGTTGTTCCTGCCGCCGGAAGCGAAAAAAGCCGCGCACATCACCGAAAAACCGAAAACCGATCTGGGCGTGCCTGAAACCAAGGCTGCACCGGCTCCGTTAGCAGCGACGCCGGCACCTGCCGCAGAGCCTGCCCCGGCACCTGCCGAAGCCGCTCCTGTGGCCTCCGAGCCGGTTGCGCCACCGCCTGAGGCCGCGCCGATCAGTGCGTCCAAGAGCGAAGAGCCTGCGGCGACCACAGAAACCATCACACCGCCCACCCATCCAAGCGACATGCCACCACCGTCAGAGCCGATCCCGGCGATGCCGATCACTGGCCAATGATCGACTGCGGCTTTACGGGACCGGATAGATCCAGACGGTACCGTAACGCCGCAAAGATTGACCTGCGTCAAACCAGGCCGCTGTTCTGCGGCCCACTCGAAAAAAACCGCTGATAAATTCCTGACCACCTGCTACGTTTTATTGAGTAGCGACGAAGTGTCGTGTCCGCGTCATTTTTCTTTCACACGCGGACTTTATGCTCGACTGGCTGGTCATTTATTCAGGCGTTTTTTCAATAAGATGTGGGGGATTCAAAATGGACGATTATCAAGAAGAACTGCTCGAATATCAGGCCTTCGAACTGGACCCACTGGAACCGGCTGAAGATGCTACCGAGCTGTAATCAACGCCCACAGCCTCAAACTTGTAGCTGATAGCTTGCAACTTCAAGCTGTTTGTCTGTGACTGCGGCGAAACTCGCCGGGTGTCTGACCGTTCCAGCGTTTGAAGGCGCGTTGAAAGGCCTCGGCTGAAGCAAAACCCAGCAGGTAGGCGATCTCTCCGAACGCCAGTTCGGTATCGCGAATGTAGGTCATGGCCAAGTCACGACGGGTATCGTTGAGAATCGCGCGAAATTGCGTGCCTTCTTCGGCCAGTTTGCGGCGCAAGGTCCAGGTGGGCAGCTTCAGGCGTGCCGCCACTTCTTCCAGGCCGGGTTCCCGGCCACCATTGAGCAACGGCCCCAGTAACTGAGTGATGCGTTCACGCAGGCTGCGGGTGCGTGTCATTAGCTCCAGTTCCCGCTCACATAATTGCAGCAGATGTCGCCAGGTGCTCGGGCAATGCTCGGGGTTGCGCTGGGCGAGACTGGCAAGGCTCAGGCGCAGTTGATTGTGTTCGCAACCAAACTGGATCGGGCAGTCACCCAGTGTTTCATACGCTGCGCGATAGTCGGGGGCCTCGAACTCGATCTCGATGCGCTCGGCGCGAAGCGGGGCAGGGCTCACGCTGGATAATTGCTGCAACCAGCCCGCAATGATCGAGTCGACCACAAAGCGGTTATAGCTGTTGTAAGGGCTGATGGAGTAGAACCGCAACCAGGCACCTTGAGCGTCTTCGTGAAAGCTCGATTGACCCCGGTAGTTGGAACCATACAAGGCTTCGAAACGAATCAGGCAACGTGCCGCTTCGCGCACGGTCGGTGCCTGGGCGGCAGTGACACCAGCGAGGCCGGCCTGGCTCAGGCGACTGAGCAGACCCATGCGCAAGCCAAGTGCAGGGTTGTCGGTGAGTTGAATGGCAGCGTGGCCCAGGCGCATGTAGCGCGGGATTGAAAGTCGGGCACCTGCTTCGCCAAGACGTGCGGCATCGAGGCCGTATTGTTCCAGCAAGGGCTGTGGGTCTGCACCGTAGCTGCGCACGGCGTCGGCGAGGCTGTGAACAAAGCCTACGGACAGGTCGCCAAGACGCATCGGCAGCGCTTTCATGGCTTACAACCACAGGTTCAGCAAGCGCGCACCGCGGGCGTTGCCGTCGGCGAACTGCTGACCGTTGCTGCTGAGAAAACTTTGGCCGGCGCTGCCCTGATCCCAGAATTGCCCGCGCAAAAACACGCTGATGCCGGCGATGGCCTGACTGCCGGGTGCTTGCGTGGTCAGGGTCAGGCGATGCCAGGCCTGAGCTTCGCTTAGCTCCCCGCTCTTTAGCGTGACCGTGTCCGGCACCGAAGAACTCTGGAAGCCGCGCCACGGTTGGTCCCAAGTACCGCGGCCGACTACAAATGCCGGGACCGCTACGAGCTGTGCGCCCTGGTTGTCGAGCTTGCGGTAGTTGTTCGGGTACCAGCTGTCGCTGCCGATCAGTACGCCCAGACGTCCGGCCGGGGTATCGACGACGTTTAGCGTGAGCTCGCCATTGGCCTTGAACGCAATCTTTTTTTCAAACATCGGGTACATCTGGCGTTGCGGCTGACCGATCGGCAAACCGTCCTGGCCGAACACCACGCTGCTGTTGTACAGCGCGCCGCTGCCGATTTTCAGCGTACCGTCGATGACGCTTGGGTCGGGCAAGACGATGGAACCGGCCACCAGGGTAACGTGGAACTCTTTGGCCAGCCCACCGAACAAGGCCTGATAATCCTTGGCCATGCCTTTGGCTTTCATGCGCAGGTGAGCGTCGTCCAGACGGCTTTCGCCTTTGGCGCTGATGATCGCGCGCAGGAACTTCACGGGGTTGCTCACGGCCAGCCAGTTCATGGCTTCCTTGAACGTGGTGGCCTGGTACAGCTCATCTTTCTCGCCTGCGACCATCAGCCAGGTGCCCACATGTTCCGGCAGTACGACGACGGTTTTTTCGCTCAACAGGCCTTGGTCCCGGGCTTTCTGCAAGTAAGCCGCGAGTTTGCGGTGCAAGCGCTCGGGGCTTTGATAGTCGGTAGGAAACAGTTCGGGCTGGATGCCCAGCAGATTGCCGCGATCAGCTGGTTTGCCCTGATCGACAGCGAGGTTGATCCGCAGATCCGAGAGGTAATGGCCCACGGGGCGATCCGCGGCCCACATTGCGTAGGTCGACAGGGCGGCGATCAGCGCCATGGAGAAAATCAGGTATAGAAGTTTGCGCATGAGAAAACAGTCAACGGCCGTCAGCAAGCATGAATTTTCATTCAGGTTCGGATCGGAGGTTACGGCAAATCAAAGGTCGGGGCGACTGTCCAGGTAATGCCTGCAAAAAACGCAGGTTGGTCATCGACCGGAAGAATGTTCAAAGGTGCGTTGAAGAGCAGCAGGTTCCCGGTTTTTTTTGCTCTGTGCGATAAGGCACATGACAAGATTTGTCAGTGTTTTAGTCAGTCTGGATTCGGTGGATTCAAGGGCGTACCACTGAGATTGCCCAAATAAAATTACGATCACCGCATGTGTTGTCGGGCAGGTATCGCCTCCCGAGTTTGTTTTTTCGCCCCGCTCATGAGCGATGATTTTGCTCAAAAGCGACGAGTAACTGTTCTTCAGCTGAACAATTTGTTGCTTCTGTTCTTCATCAAGATTTGCAAACTCACGGGTGATCAGCGCCAGTTTGTGTCTTTCATTAAAATTAAAGGCGACGAAGGTTTTAATAAATATCGGTAGATGCTCGCGGGCACTTCGAGCGCTTTTCAGCCGACGCATCGTATCCAGCATCAGGTTCGATAAGGCGGACTCAATCAGCTCGAACAACAGGGACTGCTTGTTTTCGATGTGATGGTAAAGCGAACCGGCCTGCAACCCCAGGCAACTCGCCAGATCTCGCAAACCGACTGCCTGGAAGCCGCGCGTGGCAAAGAGTTCGGCCGCAGCATCAAGGAGTCGTTCGCGAGCGCTGTGCACTCGATTGGCTGATGCGATGTTTAGCATGTAGAGAGGTCCACGTGCCGATAGCCCGTTCGGGAAGCATGGTTCGCGGTGAGCACCAGCAGCAACACCGCGCAAACTACCGGCAAATTCACCAGCAGCAGCGCATAGCGCAGCGACTCTTGGCCAAACATCGGTAGCAACATATCGCTGAACAAACCGGTGATCAGTGGCCCGACGCCAACGCCGAGCAGCGTGCTGACGATGGTTTGCAGCGCCATGGCAGTACCGCGGCGGCTTGGCGGCACCAGTTGCGTGACGAGGTTGTAAGACGGCGCAACCCACCACACCGCAAAGAAAGAATAGAGCGCGCACCAGAGCATGGCGGTTGGAATTGGCACGTCGCCGATACGCACCAGCAAGGCGTCGGACCAAAGCAAATAAGGGATCAGCGCGGAGATGGCCGCCATGTGGCCCATCACGGGAATGGAAACTTGCCAGTGTGGGTTGCGGCGACACAGCCGGTCACTTAGCCAGCCACTCAACAACCCACCAATTCCGGCTGAGGTGCCGCAGATCACCCCCGCCAGCAGCCCGGCGTGTTGCAGTGACAAGCCGTGGGAGCGCACCAGGAAACTGGTGTTCCACATGCCAATGGCATAGGAGCTGAGTGTGGCCAGACCGCCGGCAAGGATCAGACAACGGTACGCCGGTAACGCCCAGAGCTTGCGCGCTTCGGCGCCCATGCCGAGCAGCGCGGGCTGTGAGTGAGCGTGTGGCGTGAGGTCCCAGCGGCCGCGCTGCGGCTCGCGCACGACAAAGGCGAGAACGGTGCCAAACACCAGGGCCGGCACACCAAGGGCAATAAACGCACTGCGCCAGCCATAGTGCTCGACCACCCAGGCTCCGATGCTCAAGCCGATGATCGAGGAAAACGTCGGTGCCGCGGTAAAGCAGCTGATGGCGAATGAGCGTCGCTGAGGCGGATACAGGTCTGCAATCAGCGACAGTGAGGCCGAAGTCGTCGGCGATTCGCTGACCGCAACCAGCATCCGCGCAAACGCCAGCGCAAGGAAGCTGCCGGCAAGCCCGCACGCCATTGTCGCCACGGCCCAGACAAGGCAAGACATTGCCAGCAGGCGAATCCGCGGCATGCGATCCACCAGCCGCCCCGCAGGAAGGCCCATGAGTGCATAGACCGCCGCGAACGCCAGGCCCGAGATCAATCCAATGGCGGTGTCACTGACCCCGAATTCGGATTTGATCGGCTCGACCATCACCGCGAGTATTTGTCGTCCGACAAAATTGTCGGCAAACACCATGGCCAGCAGAAACAGCAAGCCATGGCTGCGCCAGCCGACTCTGGTCGGTGAGAATATGCCTGCGGGGGCGGTCATCGCGGTGCCCACAGGTCAGGCAGGCCTGGGTCGCTCACGACGATCAGGCGCTTGAGCAAGACCTTCAAGGCTTGTGCGTCGGCGGTGCCGAGCTTGGTCGCGAGGTCTTCTTCCACAGCCTTGGCCAGCGCGAGTTGATGCACTGAAACCTCGCGACCCTGCGCCGTGAGGACAAACCTCAGCGCTTCTGCCGGGCCCTCGAACGCCACCAGGCGCTGGTGTTCGAGAAAACGCATGCTGGCCAGCGTGACGACGCGGCCGGTGTAGCTGACGAAAGTATTGATTTCCTCAAGGGTCAGATTGTCGCGAATGCACAAAATCGACAGGACAAAAAAAGTTTGTTCATCCAACTGCTGACTGTTCAGCAGTTGTCGCAACGCGTTGAGTGCCTGGTAATGTCCGCGCCCCAACAGGTAGCCGAGCAAGTCCTCGGTGTAACTGCACTCGGGTGGTGGAGGTGTGGTGGCCAGGCGTAATTCACTGCGTGGCTTGCGCGTTGCCAAAGCATACTGGCCACTCTGGAACGCCAGCGGCGCCCGATCGCTGTGATCGAAAGCGAGCACTTCACCGACAAAAATCACATGGTCACCACCTTCGTACTGGAACGCCGTGCGGCACTGGAAACGCGCCGTGCAGTCTTGCAGCAGCGGTGCCTCGCTGACCCCATTGTCCAGTTCGATCTCGGCGAATTTGTCCTCGCCCTGAGTGGCGAAACGACCCGACAGCGTCTCCTGTTCCGTGGACAGCACGTGCACGTTCCAGTGCTTGCCACTGCTGAATATCGGCAAACTGCGGGCTTGCTTGGACAGGCTCCAGAGCACCAGCGGCGGGTTAAGCGAAACCGAGTTGAAGCTGTTGGCGGTGATGCCCACGGGCGAGCCGTCTTCGGTCTGGGTGGTGATGATCGTGACCCCGGTGGTGAACGTGCCGAGCGCGGCACGAAATGCCTGGGGATCGAAGCTTATGTTTTGCATTGCCATGACTGGCCTCATGGAGTGGGGTTTTCGTATGGCCAGTATTGGGCGTTTGCAGGCACTGAACATCGTCAGAACGGACTAACACTAATGCAGGGCCTCGTCCGATTGGACGAGGCGGGACAGGTGTCTGCGAGGCTAGGGTGGCGCCAGGCGCATCGGGCGCTCAATGGCCATCGAGCCAACCTGCAAGGGGATAACAATGAGTTCAGCCACGTCTTCCGTCCAAGACCTTTCAAGCCTGCTGGCGCAACAGAAAAGCGCCTTTGCCCGCGCCGGCAGTGTCAGTGCCGACACCCGCCGTCAGCGACTCCAGCAGGTGATCGATCTGTTGGTTCACAACCATGCCGCATTGACCGCGGCGATCGATCAGGACTTTGGTGGACGGCCAACCGGTTTTTCCCTGATGAATGACGTGCTGGGCGCGCTGGCATCGCTCAAATATGCCCGTGATCATCTGCAGGGATGGATGGGGGACGAGCCGCGTCAGATGTTCTCTCCCTACGATCAGCTCGGCGCCAAGGCCTGGGTCATGTTCCAGCCCAAAGGCACGGTAGGCATCCTCGGTACGTGGAATGCACCGTTGTTCACCTTGTTCAGCCCGTTAGCCTCCGCCCTGGCGGCCGGCAACCGGGCCATTCTCAAACCTTCGGAAGTGGTGCCGCGCACGGCAGAGCTGGTGGCGCGCCTGTGCGCTGAACATCTCGACCCGCTGGTGGTGGCGGTGGTCAATGGCGGCCCCGAACTCGGCGAGGCTTTCAGCTGTCAGCCCTTCGACCACCTGGTGTTCACGGGTAGCACGGCGATTGGCCGACAGGTGATGGCCGGTGCCGCGCAAAACCTGGTGCCGGTGACACTGGAGTTGGGCGGCAAGTCGCCGGTGATCGTTTCGCGCAGCGCCGATCTGAACAAGGTCGCGTTCAGCCTCGCGGCCGGCAAGGCCTGCAATGGCGGGCAAATTTGCATCAATCCCGACCTGGTGTACGTGCCCAAGGCCTCGCTCGAACCGTTCCTCAATGCGTTGCGCAGTGCCTATCGCGATCTCAACCCCACCGTGGCCGGCAATCCGGATGTGGTGGCGGTGGTCAACCAGCGTCACCTGGAACGGGTCGAGCGCCTGGTCCAGGACGCCGAGTCGCGCGGTGCACGCATCGAGAGCCTGCCCGAACCTTTGGCCATTGATGTCCAGGACCGTCGTCGACCATTGCGAGTGGTGGTTGATCCGGCCTCTGACAGCCTGATCTTGCACGAGGAAATCTTCGGCCCGGCCATGGTCGTGATCGGTTATGACGACCTTGATCAGGTCATCGCCGAAATCAACGGGCGTCCACGTCCGCTGGCGCTGTACTACTTCGGCGAGGATGCGCAGGAACAACATCACGTGCTGGAACACACCCTGTCCGGCGGCGTCACCATCAACGACGTGATGATGCACGCAGCCCTGCACGATGCGCCATTCGGCGGCATCGGCGCCTCGGGCATGGGCCACTACCATGGCCGCGAAGGCTTTCTCGAATTCAGTCACATGCGCACGGTGTTCAAGGCTTCGGCCCATGACCCGCGTCGCGAATGGGGCCTGTTGCCGCCTTATGGCGAGCACTACCTGGCGGCCATGCTGGCCGGGGTCACTTCCGACTGATTTCAGCGTGGGGCGTCTGGCGCCCCATCCGTTGCATGAGACAGGCCATTGATTATGTTCAAGGCAATTACTATCGCTCAACGCCTATGGCTCTGGGCGCTGTTGGCTACGTTGCTGTTCGTCCTGGCGGTGGTGTTGGGTGCCTATGGTTTGCAGCAGGCGCGCGACAGCCTGCGGGCTATCAACGAGGACAATCTTGCGACGTTGTTGGTGTTCGGTGATATCGAACACCGGCTCGATGAAAGCCGGCGCCAGGTGCTGCTGGCGATCCAGCAAGACCCGGAAGGCCCGTTGGTAGCGGCGTTCGACCGCCCGGTGGAAGCCACGCTGAGCGCCATCGAAAGCAATGATCGGGTGCTGTCCGAGGTGTGGGCGAGTTATCGCCAACGCATGTTGAGCGGTGACGAGCTGAAGGCGGCGGATGCGTTCGACAAGCACTATCAGGCGTGGCGGGACGAGCTGGGCATTTTCCTGGATTCCTTGCGCGCTGGCGACTTCCGCCTGCCGGGCATTCTGTCCTTCCTGCGCATGGCCGAGCCGGAAGGCAATGCCGCGGTGGCCGAGCTGAGCAAATTGCAGGCGTTGCAGAAGGCCGATGCCGCACAAGCCTACGACGCAGCGCAGCACCGGTATCGCTCGACGTTATTGGCTTATCTGGCGCTGGCGATGGTGGGCGGGTTGGCGGGTAGCCTCACGGCGTTCACAACCCTGCGGCGTCTCAAGCGGGCCTTTGCCCAGGCCGGTGCCAGCGTGCGGGCCATCGCCAGCGGTGATCTGTCGCAACCCATCGAGGTCAAGGGTGGCGATGAGTTCGCCCTGATGCTTCGCGATATCGCGCAGATGCGCGACAGCTTGCACGGGTTGATCTCGCAGATGCGCGAACTGGTGCAACGGGTCAGTCGCGAAGCCGCGCACATGGCGGAATCGGCAGAGCTGGCTTCCACGGCGACCGAGCAGCAGGCTGATGCGGTGCGCGGGATTTCCCGCGCGGTGGAGGATTTGTCGGGGTCGATCAATGAGGTGGAAAACCATGTCGGAGTGTCGCGCGACATCACCCAGCATTCGGCGGGACGCTCGGGCAAGAGCGAGGGCTTTATCCGCGATATGGCCCAGGAGATGAACCGGATCAGCGACGTGATCAGCGACACAGCGGTGCATATTCGCGAGCTCGAAGGGTTTTCCGCAGAGATCAGCCATGTGCTTAAGGTCATTCGCAGCATTGCCGAGCAAACCAATCTCCTGGCACTGAATGCCGCCATCGAAGCCGCGCGGGCCGGCGAGGCGGGGCGCGGGTTTGCCGTGGTCGCCGACGAGGTACGCCTGTTGGCTCAACGCACCGCGAGCTCGATTGGTGAAATCGACCTCACCGTGCAACGCATTCAAGAAGGCACTCTGGCCGTGGTCGACGGCATGGGTCGGGTGGTCAGCCGGGTGCGTGATGGCGTCAATCTGGCGCATGAGGCCGGTGATTCAGTGGCACAGATTCGCAGCGGCACCGATGATGTGATTCGCAGCGTGGACACCATTGCCACAGTGATCACCGAACAGGTGAGAGTGACTCGGGAAATGGTTACCCGGGTCGAGAGTGTCTCCAGCGGCACTGGTGCGCTATCGGCCAACGCCGGGCGCAGCGCAGTGGCTGCCTCGGACCTGGAACAACTGGCGCGGGCACTGGACCAATTGTCGGCGCGCTTTAAAGTCGCTTGAACAACGCGACCGCTTTCCTGTGTAGGCGCGAGGCTTGCCCGCGAAGAACGATAACCCGGTCCGAGAGATACACCGCATCGCCTGGTTCGCCGGCAGGCCTGGCTCCTACAGGGTTGTGCAGATTTTCAAATAACTATTAATCAGGGCGTGATCATTACAATGGAAAAACACGAACATGCACCACTAGATTCCACCGCCGGCTGGCCGCGTCGCAGTGTGCTCAAGGCCGGTGCCGTGGCTGTCGGCGTCGGCCTGTTGGGGCGTTTTGCCGATGCTCGCGCAGCGGGTCTCTCAGCCAGCGACTATCAGGCCATGGATGCCTGGGCGATGAGCCAGGCGATCCGCAGCGGCGAACTGAGTGCCGAGGACCTGCTGGCGGCGACGCTGGCCCGCTACAACGAGGTCAACCCCAGGGTCAATGCAGTGAACATGCTGCATGAAGCCTACGCCCGTACCTTGCTGGCCCAGCGCCGCGCGGCCGGCACTCAGAACCAGGGTGCCCTGGCCGGCGTGCCGCTGTTGATCAAGGACCTCAACACCTCGCTGCAAGGCACCATCACCAGCAACGGTTGCCGGTTTTTCAAGGAGGGTCCGTCCGCCACGTTCACCAGCACCCTGATCAGTCGCTACCAGCAGGCCGGTGCGGTGCCGTTCGGCAAGACCACGTGCCCCGAGTTCGGTTTGACCACTACCACCGAATCCCTGGCGTGGGGCCAGACCCATAATCCATGGAACTTGGCGATGAGCGCGGGCGGCTCCTCCGGTGGTGCGGCTGCGGCCGTGGCGGCAGGGATTGTGCCCGTGGCCCATGCCACCGATGGCGGCGGTTCGATCCGCATTCCGGCTTCGTACTGCGGCGTGATCGGGCTCAAGCCCAGCCGCTATCGCACCCCCAGCGGACCGCTGCATTTCGAAGGCTGGTTTGGCGCCAGCGTGGCCAACGTGGTCTCGCGCACGGTACGCGATACCGCGTTGTTCCTCGATGCCGGGCAAGGCCATGAAACGGGCAGTGCCTATTGGCTCCCACCGCTGGTGCGACCGTATGTGGACGAGATACAGCGCGAGCCGGGCAAGCTGCGCGTCGCCGTGGTGCGCCAATCGCTGACCGGCGCGCCTCTGGAGCCGGCGATCGCCGCGACCCTTGAGCAGACCATCAAGCAACTGCTGGCGCTGGGACACGAAATCGATGAGTTGGCACTGAACGTCGACCCGCGCCAGTTGTTCGGCGCCCACGGCATGGTCATCGGCACCGCGCTGCGAACCTTGATCCACGACCGTGAACAAGTGCTCGGACGGGCCGCCACGGCGCAGGACCTGGAGAAAATCACCCTGGTCAACCTGGAGCGTTCGAAGGGCACTAGTGGCGAGGACCTGTACCGCGCCCGCCAATCGTTCGAGAGCATCGGCGCGACCATGGAGCAGCACTTCGAACGCTACGACGTGATCCTGTCGCCGGTCACCGGCAGCCTGACGCCGAAGCTCGGCCTGTTGTCCCTGGACCAGCCGTGGGACAGCTACGCCCACAATGCCATGGGCAGCGCGGGCTTCACCGTGGTGGCCAACGTCAGCGGCCAACCGGCCATCTCGTTACCCTTGGGCCAGAGCGATGACGGCCTGCCGGTGGGCATGATGTTCACCGCTCGCCTGGGGGGAGAAGACGTGCTGCTACGCCTGGCCAGCCAATTGGAACAGGCCCACCCGTGGGCCGCGAGACGCGCGACTTTGTAATCCACTTCCCCTGTAGGAGCCAGGCTTGCCGGCGAAGAACGACGTCGCGGTCTGGCAGATACACCGGGTCGTCCGGTTCGCGGGCAAGCCTCGCTCCTACGGGAGCGAAGGCCGTTACCGGCCCCTAGTCCACTTTGACGATGAGCCCATCCCCACGCAGCCCTGATCATGGGCTGCACTCCGCCAGCGCACCCTGCGTGGTCGGCGGTTTCTTTCTGACCTCAGCTAATGGCATAACAACAATGACGGCTCAAGTTCAGTCTCAGACCCACTACGACGTCATCGTCGTCGGTTCGGGCGCAGGTGCGATGACCTCGGCGGTGTTCCTCGCCGACCAGGGTTTCAGCGTGCTGGTGGTGGAGAAAAGCGATCAGTACGGCGGCACCTCGGCGATCTCCGGGGGCGGTATCTGGATTCCCAACAATCACTATTTCGCTCGCATGAGCGGCAACGACAGCTACGCCACGGCCCTGACCTACCTGCAAGCGGCGGCGGGCAAGCATGTCGATGAAACGCGCCTGCGTGCCTACCTGGATAACGCGCCGAAGATGATTGAAAAGCTCACCCGTACCAGCCGGGTGCGCTACGCCGTGGCGGCCAAATACCCTGATTACTATCCGCATCTGCCGGGTGCTTTGGCCGGTGGACGGACCCTGGACCCGGAGATGTTCGATACCAGTCTCTTGGGTGATGAACTGGCAAACCTGCGCAAGCCGTCGCCGTCGACGTTGTTAATGGGGCGCATCTCCTGGACCGCGCGGGACGCGCACAAAGCCATGGCCCGTAGCTTCGGCTGGCGCCTGCTGATCATGAAATTGATGCTGCGCTACAAGCTGGATTTCAAATGGCGGCGCAAAAGCAAGATGGACCGTCGTGCTTCTCTGGGCAGTTCGCTGGTGGCGTCCCTGCGCCGCTCGTTGATGGATCGTAACGTTCCTCTGTGGCTCAACACTGATTTCTGCGGACTGGTCACCGACAACGGACGGGTCAACGGTGTCACCGTGCGGCGTGATGGCGCCGAGCTGCAACTGCGTGCGCGCCATGGCGTAATCCTGGCCTCGGGTGGCTTCGAACAAAACCAGACCCTGCGCGATCAATACCTGCCAAAACCGACTCGCAAGGCCTGGAGCGCAACACCACCCGGCAATAACACTGGCGCGGCACTCGAAGCCGGCATGGCTCAGGGCGCGGCCACCGCGTTGATGGATTGGGCCTGGTGGGCACCGACCATTGCCGTGCCGGGAGAAGACAAGCCCCGCGGGATATTCGCTGAACGGGCGTTCCCCGGCGCCATCGTGGTCAATGGCCTGGGCCAGCGCTTTGTCAACGAAGCGGCGCCGTACCTGGAGTTCGTCGACGCCATGCATCAGGACAATCAGAAAACCGGCGGTAAATCGGTGCCGGCCTGGGTGATTTTCGACGCTCATTTCCGCTTCAACTACGCCATGGGGCCGTTGATGCCGGGCCAGATCGTGCCCGACAGCCGCCTGCGCAAAGAGTGGCTCAACAACCTGTACTGGAAGGCCGACACCTTGGCGGGCCTGGCCACGCAGATTGGTGTCGACAGAGCCGGGCTTGAAGCCACCGTGGCCAAAGTCAACGGGTATGCCGGCTCCGGTGTAGACCTCGACTTTGCCCGTGGCGGCAATGTCTTTGACCGTTATTACGGCGACAGCAACGTCAAGCCCAACCCGTGCCTGGCGCCACTGCGCAAGGGGCCGTATTACGCCATGCGCCTGGACGCCGGGGACATCGGCACCAAGGGTGGTCTGCTGACCAATGAGCATGCACAAGTGGTGCGTGATGACGGCACGACCATCGCCGGCCTGTATGCCATCGGCAACTGCTCGGCGTCGGTGATGGGCACCAGTTATCCGGGCGCCGGCGGCACCCTGGGACCGGCGATGACCTTCGGTTATGTCGCCGCCAATCACCTCGCCAGCCAGCGCTAGGAGGGTCTATGTCCATGTCCGATAACATCCCCAGTACCGAAGTGCTGCCACCCTTGCGAGTGGTCGACAGCAACAGCATGGTCTGGGACGAACACTGTGATGTGCTGGTCGTCGGCTGGGGTGCGGCCGGGGCTTGCGCCGCGCTGGAGGCTCGCGCCCAGGGCGCTGATGTGATGATCGCCGACCGCTTTACCGGTGGCGGCGCCAGCGCCAAAAGCGGCGGTGTGGTGTATGCCGGTGGTGGTACTCGTCACCAGCAGGCAGCAGGCTTCAACGACAGTCCCGAAGCGATGTTCGATTACCTCAAGCACGAAACCCGTGGCGTGGTCAGCGACGACACCCTGCGACGCTTTTGTGCCGACAGCGTGAGCAACCTCGACTGGCTGGAAAGCCACGGCGCACCTTACGCACACCAGATGCCGCCGGGGGGCAAGACCTCGTACCCGCCCGATGGCTATTTTCTCTATTACTCGGGTAACGAACTGGTGCCAGACCACGGTGGCCCTTTGCCCCCGGCACCTAGGGGTCATCGCACTGTGGGCAAAGGGCAGTGCGGTACGGTGCTCTATTCCCACCTCAAGGCTGCGTGTCTGAAGGCTGGCGCCAGGCCGCTGTTGCAGTCGGCAGCGCGACGGCTGGTGGTCGATCCGCAGGGGCGAGTGCTGGGCGTCGAATTGTGGTGCCTGACCGAGGGCAGTAAAGCGGCCCAACTGCATGCGCGTCTGGCCGCCCGCGCCGAACGCTTGCAGAACTTCGCGGCCGGCTATTGCAAAAAACTTCGGCAGAAGGTTTGCCAGCTAGAACGGGATTTCGCCCGGCCACGGTTGGTGCGCGCCCGCGATGGGGTGATCCTGAGCACCGGCGGCTTCATCTTCAATCGCCAGTTGATCGAGCAGCATGCCCCTAAATTTCGTCGCAACTTCAAGGTCGGTGCCACCGGCTGCGATGGCAGCGGCTTGCGCCTGGGCGTCAGTGCCGGCGGTCAGGGCAGCGGGCTTGAGCGGGTTTCGGCCTGGCGTTTCATCAACCCGCCCTACAGTTGGCACAAGGGCATCGTGGTCAATCGCGAAGGCCAGCGTTTCTGCAATGAAGAGGTCTACGGTGCGACTCTGGGTCAACCGTTGATGGAAGAGCAGGGCGGCAAAGCGTGGCTGGTGCTGGATGCGCCATTGCGCAAGAAGGCCATTCGCGAGGCGCTGTTTGGCGGCTACTGGTGGTTCCAGAGTTTCCCGGCCCTGGCGCTGATGCTGTTCAAGGTTAGCAAGGGCAAGAGCCTGGGCGAGCTGGCCAGTGCGGCCTCCATGAACCCCGCCGTACTGCGTGCCTCGGTGCTGGCCGCCAACGCCGCTGCCCGTGGCGAGGCGCCAGAGCCGTTCGGCAAGTCCGAGGGTGGGCGACAGGTGCTTCAAGAGGGGCCGTATTACGCCTGCGACATTTCCGTGACCAACCCGGTGTTTCCGCTGGGCGCGCTGACGCTGGGCGGCTTGCGCGTGGATGAGTGCAGCGGTGCGGTGCTGGACGAACAGGGCGATGCCATCAGCGGTCTGTACGCAGCCGGGCGCACGGCGCTGGGGATTCCTTCGCACCTGTACATCAGTGGGCTGTCCCTGGCCGACTGCGTGTTTTCCGGCCGTCGTGCCGGTGCCGCCGTCGCCCGCTCGCACAGCCAGCAAACTCAAACGACCCACGCACACGAGATGACATGATGACCCTCAATCACCACAACAAAAATGGACGGGTTCACGGCAAGATCGCACTGGTCACTGGCGGGGCCAAGGGCATTGGTGCCGCCAGTGTTCGGCTACTGGCGGCCGAAGGCGCCCAGGTGCTGATCAGCGATCTGGACGTCGAAGCCGGCCAGGCCCTGGCCACCGAAATCGGGCCGACTGCGGCTTTCATCCGCCACGACGTCAGCAGTGAAGAAGCGTGGCGTGAGGTCATCGACCATGTGCGCGAGCACTATGGTCGTCTGGATATTCTGGTCAACAACGCCGGTATCCTGATCAGCGGCTCGATTGAAGAAACCAGTCTGGCGGACTGGCACAAGGTGATGCGAGTGAATGCCGATAGCGTGTTTTTGGGCTGTCGCGAAGGCATCGCATTGATGAAGGACAACGGTGGCTCGATCATCAACCTGTCGTCCGTCGCGGCACTGGCCGGGCGTGACGATTACCTTGCCTACAGCGCCTCCAAGGGCGCAGTGGCGGCCTTGTCGCGGTCGGTATCAGTGCTTTGTCGGCGGCGTAAATATCGCATTCGCTGCAACACCCTGCATCCCGATGGCGTACTCACTGACATGACCCGTGGCAGCTTCCCCCAAGGCGTCGACCCGAACCGCCTGACCATCGACAGCGACCCGATGAATCGCATGTGCCGACCTGAGGACGTGGCGGCCAGTGTGCTGTTTCTGGCGAGCGACGAAGCCCGGGCGATCAACGGTGTCGAGTTGCGCATCGATAGCGGGCAGATGGTGATGAGTATCTAAATTGGATTGGCGTACGGCTTTTGCTCTACATCTTCAGATTTCGATTCCAATGTAGAAGCTGCCGCAGGCTGCGATCTTTTGATCTTGTTTCTCGTCGACTTCGACTACAAAAAAAACAAGATCACAAGATCGCAGCCTTCGGCAGCTCCTACAGGATGGTGTGTAACCGCATGAGATTGGTTGTCTGTCAGGTCGTCATCGCGAGCAGGCTCCCACAGATTTTGTGGTTCGATAGACGAGCGCTTAATTGCCTTCAAACTGTGCCGGGCGTTTATCGATGAACGCCTGCATGCCTTCCTTCTGATCCCGTGACGCAAACAGCAGCGCATTGGCCTTGCGCTCCAGGGCCAGGCCGGCTTCCAGCGGGGCGTCCATGCCGGCGAGGATCACTTCCTTGATCTGTTCGGCGGCCAGGGCCGGCATCGCCGCGATGACGCGCGCCAGTTCCAGGGCGTGGGCCTGCACCTGATCATCGTCCACCAGGTCGCTGACCAACCCGGCCACCCAGGCTTCCTCGGCGTTGATGGGCTGGCCGGTGAGCGCCATGCGCATGGCCTTGACCTTGCCCACGGCCCGCACCAGCCGCTGGGTGCCGCCGATGCCGGGCATGATGCCGATGCGGATTTCCGGTTGGCAGAAGCGCGCGCTGCGCCCGGCGACGATCAAGTCGGCGTGCATCGCCAGCTCGCAACCGCCGCCATACGCATAACCGCAGACCGCCGCGATCACCGGTTTTGGACAGTGCTGGATCGGTCCCCAGACCCGTTCGGTGTGGCGCTTGTAGATGTCGATGGCACCGACCCCGGCCATGCTGGTGATGTCGCCACCGGCAGCGAACACCTTTTCACCGCCCGTCAGCACAATGCAACGCACCTCGGGGTCAGCCCCCAACTCACTGAAATAACGCGATAGCAACGCCTGCAGTTCCAGGCTCAAGGCATTGGTTGCGTGGGGGCGGTTGAGCCGCAGCAGGGCTACGCCCGGCAGTGGATGTTCGAGCAGAACCGATGCAGCGGATGAGTCGGACATGGGCATCCTCAAGGAGCAGGCAACGTGTGAATGGCCGCCAGTGTCCTGCTCGCGAGGTTTGGTTTTCATCGTCCGTTCAGACGTAGTTTGGCCCTGAGTTCCTCCCTAGAGTGAACCTTGTCAGTAGAAAAGGAGCACATGATGGAGCTGCATTCGGGTCTTGATTACAGCGGCAAGGTGGTGCTGGTCACCGGTGGCACCAAGGGCATCGGCGCCGGTATCGCGCTGGGGTTTCTGGCGGCCAACGCTCGGGTGATCGTGTGTGCCCGGCGCGAACCTGAACAGGTGCCGACGCTTGGAGGCAAGAGCTCGACGTTCATTGCCGCCGATGTGCGTGACCACGATTCCCTGCAACGACTGTTCGGCACCATCGAGCGCGATTTCGGACGCCTCGACGTGGTGGTCAACAACGCCGGTGGCAGCCCTGCCGCCGACGCAGCCACGGCCTCGCCGAGGTTTCATGAAAGCATCATCGGTCTGAATCTGATCGCGCCGCTCAACGTCGCCCAGCACGCCAATCGGTTGATGCAGGCGCAGACGCAGGGCGGCTGCATCGTCTTTATCGGCAGCATCAGTGCACTGCGTTCTTCGCCAGGCACCGCCGCTTATGGCGCGGCCAAGGCAGGGGTGTTGGCGCTGGTGCAATCGCTGGCGGTGGAGTGGGGGCCCAAGGTGCGGGTGGTGACGGTCAGTCCGGGCCTTGTGCGAACCGAGCTGGCCCATCTGCACTACGGCTCCGAGGCGGGTATCGCCGCCGTCGCGGCCGGTATTCCGGCTGCACGCATGGCGGTTGCCGAAGACATCGCCAACGCCTGTCTCTACATTGCATCACCGCTAGCCAGTTACGCCAGCGGTTGCAACCTGTTGCTGCATGGCGGTGGCGAACGCCCGGCATTTCTCGGTGCTGCGCAGGTTCTGCCCACCTGATCGACCTATTGCGGCGACCGGGTTCGGTAGCCGCCTTCAATGTGAAGGAGACGACTTTGGCTGATCCACAATTGCTATCCAATGTGCGCGCCCTGGTGGGGCGCCAGTACGGCCGCGTGTATGCCTGGGACGAGGTCAATGCACCGATGATTCGCCAGTGGTGCGAAGTCATGGGCGTGGACAACCCGCTATACACCGACCGGGACTTTGCCCTGGGCACCCAACATGAGGGCCTGATCGCCCCACCGGCCATGTTGCAGGTGTGGACCATGGAAGGCCTGCACGCCAACAACTATCCGCCTGGCTCCACCGACGAGAACCCTTACGAGGTGCTCAAGGAAATGGAAGCCTATGGCTACGCCTCTACCGTGGCGGTGAACTCCGAGCTGAGTTTTACCCGTCCGGTGCGCCTGGGGGAAAAGCTCTACTACACCACGCGCCTGGATTCGGTTGGCGATGAAAAAACCACCGCCCTGGGCACCGGTTTTTTCGTCACGCTGGTGATGAGCCATTTCGTCGAAAAGGCCGATGGAAAATCGCCCGGCGGTGACGAGCCAGTGGGCGAATTGCTGTTTCGCGTGTTCAAGTTTCGCCCGGCCAATGCCCAGGTGCCGGCCAAAGTCGAATCAGTTGCGGCCAAGCCCAAGCGCCCGCTACCCGGCATCAGCGACGACACGCGATTCTTCTGGGAAGGCTGCGAGAAGGGTCAGTTACTGATCCAGCGCTGTACCGCCTGCCAGACCCTGCGCCATCCACCGGCACCGGTCTGTATCGAATGCCACAGCTTCGATTGGGACACCGTCCAGGCCAGCGGCAAAGCATCGTTGTATTCGTTCGTGGTGATGCACTACCCGCAAGTCCCGCCGTTCGACTACCCCAACCCCATCGGCCTGATCGAGTTGGAAGAGGGCGTGCGCCTGATCGCCGGCCTGGTCGGTATCGAACGCGAGCAAATAAAAATCGGCCAGCGTTTGCAGGTCGAGTTCCAGACCTTCGATGACCAGCTGACCCTGCCAATGTTCCGGCCGGTAGAGGCATAGGAGCCACCATGGATTTCGAATTGAGCGAAGACCAGCGCGCCATTGCGCAGATGGCCGACGGCCTGTTTGTCGACCATTGCCATGACGACTACATGCGTCAGTGGGACATCAGCGGCGAGCCGATGATGGCGCCGCTGTGGAAGCTGTGCATCGAGACCGGGCTGCAGGCCTTGGCCATTCCCGAAGAGCACGGCGGCAGCGGCCTGGGCATGACCGAACTGATGCTGGTGTTGCAAGCCCAGGGCAAGGCCCTGGCGCAGGTGCCGTTGTGGCGCCACCAATTGGCGGCCGCGACCCTGGCCCGATACGACGCGAGCGACAGTGCGGGGTGGATCGCCAAAGCAGCCTCCGGCGAGGTGCTGTTGAGCCTGTCCATCGATGGCTTGAACAGTGCGCTGGGTATCCAGTTGCAAGCACGTCCCTGCGCCGAAGGATGGTCGATCTACGGCCGGGTGACGGCGCTTTCTCTGGGCGATCAAGCCCAGGCCGCTTTGGTGCTGGTGCAGGTCGAGGGTCAACCGCGCTTGCTGTTGTTGGACCTCTCCGCGTCCGAGGTTCAACGGGTATCGGCCGTGCTGACCCATGGCGAAGCGGTGGCCGATCTGCACATCAAACGCTTGGTCGTGAACGACGAGGCGCTGTTGCCCATCGAGGCCGTTGCCTGGCTGGAACTGCGCAGTGTGGCGGCACTGGCGGCCTTGCAACTGGGCGTCAGCGAAGGGCAGATCAGCCGCACTGTGGCGTATGTCAGCGAGCGCCGACAGTTCGAACGCAGCATCGGCAGCTTTCAGGCCGTGCAGATGAGCATGGCCGACACCCATATCGCCGTCGAAGCCTTGCGCACGATGCTGTGGCAACTGGCTTACCGCATCGATGCCGGTTTGCCAGCGCCCAGCGAAGCGTTGGCCACCGCGTGGATGGCCTGTGAAGCAGGGCACCGCATCGGCCATATCGCGCAGCACGTGCATGGCGGTATCGGGGTCGACCTGACGTACCCGATCCACCGTTTTCTCTATTGGAGCCGCGGCCTGTCCCTTGCCCTGGGTGGCTCGGCGGCAAGCCTGGAACGCCTTGGCGACTGGCTCAACGATAACGACAAGCTGGGATGGAAATATGACCTCGAAGAACACCAAGCGCTTTGAAGACGTGCGCCCCGGCGAAGTGCTGCCGGAGCTTGCCGTGCCCATCACGGTGACCCTGATCAACGGCGGCGCGATTGCCACCCGCGATTACTTTCCCGGTCACCACGACGCGGAGGCTGCCCGTGCCTTGGGCTCGCCCCACGTGTTCATGAACATCCTCACCACCAACGGGTTGGTGCAGCGGTTCATCGAACAGTGGGCCGGACCGCTGGCGCGATTCACCGCGCTGAAAATCAAGCTCGGCGCGCCGAACTATCCCGGCGACTGCATGACCTTCAGCGGCAGCGTCACCGGCGTTGATGCAGACACTCGTTCGGTGGAAATCACCTTGAGCGGCAAAAATTCCATGGGCAACCACGTGACCGGTACGGTCGCGCTGGTCTTGCCCTGACAGCCGGAGAGACACAGATGACTGATTCATCGATTTCCGGGCGCGCCGCGATCGTTGGCCTCGGCGCGACCGAATTTTCCAAGAACTCCGGACGCACAGAATTGCGCCTGGCCATGGAAGCCACCTTGAGTGCGCTCAAGGACGCCGGCATCGATCCGAACGAAGTCGACGGCTTCAGCTCCTATTCGGTGGACAAGGTTCCTGACTACGAAATCGCCCGCTTGCTCGGCTGCAAAGACGTCAAGTTTTTCTCCCAGGTGCCCCACGGCGGCGGCGCGGCTTGCGGCCCGGTGATGCACGCCGCGATGGCAGTGGCTACCGGTGTGGCGAAAGTGGTGGTGGTGTATCGAGCCATGAACGAGCGTTCCTGGTATCGCTTCGGCACCGGAAGCTACGGCTTCGCGTCGACGCCGACCTTCGACAACGTCAACTACGGCTGGTACATGCCCCACGGTCTCCATACACCGGCAGCCTGGGTCGGGATGTTTGCCCAGCGCTACATGCACACCTATGGCGCCACCTCCGAAGATTTCGGCCGGGTCGCGGTAGCGGCGCGGGATTTTGCCGCCACCAACCCCAATGCGTTTTTCCACGGCAAGCCGATCACCCTCGAAGAGCACCAGGCTTCGCGCTGGATCTGCGAGCCACTGCACTTGCTCGACTGCTGCCAGGAATCCGATGGCGCCGTGGCGATGGTCATCACTTCGGCCGAACGTGCCCGTGACCTGCGGCAGAAACCCGTGACCATCAAGGCCGGCTCCCAGGGCATTAGCCACGGCCAGCAGAGCATGACCTCGTTCTACCGCGATGACATCACCGGTCTGCCGGAAATGGGCGTGGTCGCCCGCGAGCTGTATCGCCAGTCGGGCCTGGGCCCGGAGGCGTTCCAGACCGCCGTGATCTACGACCACTTCACCCCGTTCGTGTTGCCGCAGCTGGAAGAATTCGGCTTTGTCAAACGCGGCGAAGCCAAGGAATTCATCCGTGCCGGTCACCACGCCCGAGGCGGCAAACTGCCGATCAACACCCACGGCGGGCAACTGGGCGAAGCCTACATCCACGGCATGAACGGCATTGCCGAAGCGGTGCGCCAGGTGCGTGGCACGGCCGTCAACCAGGTGGCGGATGTTGAAAACGTGCTGGTCACCGCCGGCACCGGCGTACCCACCAGCGGCCTGATTCTCGGCGCAGCCTAAGGAGCAGCAGATGTTCGTCGACCTCACTCCCGAACAACATGCCCTGCGCCACAAGGTGCGGGACTATTTCCAGGCCCTGATGACCCCGGACATGCGCGACCAGTTGCGCGGCCAGGAAGGCGGCGAGCTGTATCGCCAGACCATCCGCCAGATGGGCCGCGATGGCTGGCTCGCAGTCGGCTGGCCCAAGGCCCATGGCGGCCAGGGCTACGCCGCTACCGAACAGTTGATCTTCTTCGAAGAAGCCAACATCGCCGGGGCGCCATTGCCATTCGTGACCATCAGCACCGTGGGTCCGGCCTTGATGGCTCATGGCAGCCCATTGCAGAAAGAGCGCTTCCTGCCCGGCATTGCCGCGGGCGAAATCATGTTCGCCATCGGGTACTCGGAACCGGATGCCGGCAGCGATTTGGCGGTGCTGAAAACCAGTGCCCGTCAGGACGATGAAGGCTTCGTGGTCAATGGCAACAAGTTGTGGACCTCGGGTGCCGAGTCCGCCGACTTCATCTGGCTGGCGGCGCGTACCGATCCGACCCAGGCGCGGCACAAAGGCATTTCGCTGCTGATCGTCGACACCACGACACCGGGTTTCTCCCACACCCTGATTCGCACCACCAGCAACCCGACCACGGCCACCTACTACGACAACGTACGGGTGCCCAACGAGATGCTGGTGGGTGAGTTGCACGGTGGCTGGAAGCTGATCACCTCGCAACTGAACCACGAACGCCTCGGCCTCGGCACCTGGTCGGACAAGGTCGTGGCGCTGTTTCGCCGGGTCTACCTGTGGGCGCGGGCTCGCGACGAACAGGGCCATCGGGCGATGGACAAAGCCTGGGTGCGCAGTTCGCTGGCCGAGTGTTATGCGCGGCTGGAGGCGATGCGCCTGATCAACATGCGCATTGCTTCGGACCTCGAACTCGACCGCATGGACGTGGCACTGAGTTCGACCACCAAGGTGTTTGGCTCGGAGTCGGCCGTCGAGATCCTGCGCAAGCTGGCGGCGATCCTCGGCGCCAATGGCTCGATGCGCAGCGGTTCGGCCGCAGCGCTGTTGAACGGCGAGCTGGAATACGAGGTGCGCAGTTCGGTGACCCTGACATTTGGCGGTGGCACCAATGAAATCCAGCGCGAATTGATCGCCCAGTTCGGTCTCGGCATGCCGCGCGCCCCACGCTGACGTTCGTCCATCAAAAAACAAAAAACATGCTCGCCCCAAAAACGGGGCGGGCAAGGGGACTTTCATGAGCACTATCGAGCAATTCCGGCACGACACCCGTGCCTGGCTGGAGGCTAACTGCCCACCGTCGATGCGCACCGGCATGGCGGAAGGCGATGTGGTGTGGGGCAGCCAGAACCCGCAGTTTCCCTGCGAAGACGCGCGCCTGTGGTTCGAACGCATGCGCGACAAACGCTGGTTTTGCCCCGAGTGGCCCGAGGAGTATGGCGGCGCCGGCCTGAGCGACGAGCAACTGGCGGTGCTGGAAAGCGAGATGCGCCGCATCAAGTGCCGGCCGCCACAGATCAACCTTGGTATCTGGATGCTCGGTCCTGTGTTGCTGGCCTTCGGCAGTGAACAACAGAAACGTGATCTATTGCCGCCGATTGCCCGTGGTGAAGTGCGCTGGTGCCAAGGCTTCTCCGAGCCGAACGCCGGTTCCGACCTGGCCAGCCTGAAGATGGCCGCACGTGATGCCGGCGATCACTTCGTGGTGGACGGCAGCAAGATCTGGACCTCCTACGGTGACAAGTCCGACTGGATGTATGCCTTGGTGCGCACCGACTTCAGCGCACCGAAACACGAAGGCATCAGCCTGATCGTGCTGGACATGCGCAGCCCTGGCGTCAAGCCGCAGCCGATCGATTTGATCAGCGGCAAATCGGCGTTCTGCCAGGTGTTTTTCGACAGTGTAAAAGTGCCCAAGAGCCAGTTGATCGGGCCATTGAACGGCGGCTGGAACCTGGCCAAGTACCTGTTGCAGCACGAACGCAAGGCCATGTCGAAATTCGGCGAGTTCAGCCTGCCGTCGCACTTCGACCTGCTGGCGCTGATGCGCAAATACGTGCCAGCGCCGCAGAGCCAAAGTGAACACGCCTTGCAGGCTCGGGCCACGGCCTGTGCGATGAACGAGCATGCCTACAACCTGACTGTGCAGCGCATGGGTGAAGAAGCGCGGGCCGGCGAAGACATCGGCGGCCTGATGTCGATCATGAAGCTGGTGCACACCGAACAGGAGCGCGACAAATTCGAAGTGCTGCTCGACGCCATGGCCGGGCATGCCTTCGGCTGGGACAGCACGGCATTCAGCGAACAGCAAATGGCGATTACCCGCGCCTGGTTGAACAGCTATGCGCTGACCATCTCGGGTGGGTCCTCGGAGGTCCAGCTCAATGTCATCGCCAAGCGTGTGCTTGGTTTGCCTGAAGTGAAGAAGCCCGCAGTGAAAACAGGAGCACAGCCATGAGCCTGCGTTATAGCGATGACCAGCGTTTGCTGGCCGACAGCGCCCGAGACTTTCTCGCCGCCCGCAGCCCGGTGAGTGCACAGCGTCGACTGCGCGATGACGCGGTGACCCTGGGCTTCGAGCCGCACCTGTGGCGCGAAGCTGTGGAGTTGGGCTGGAGCGCGATTCCGTTTCCTGAAGCATTCGGTGGCCTGGATTTCGGCTGTAAAGGTTTGGGGCCGATCTTCGAATCCATGGGCCGCAACCTGTCCGCTACGCCGCTGTTGTCCAGTGTGGTACTCGGCGGTTCGCTGTTGCATCTGGCAGGCAATTCGGCGCAGCAGACGCACTGGTTGCCAGCGGTGATCGGTGGCGAACAGCGCCTGGCTTTGGCCGTGGACGAACGCTCGCGCCATGACCCGAGCCAGGTTGTCCTGGAAGCGAAGGCAGAGGGGCAGGGTTATCGCCTGCATGGCGACAAGTACTGGGTGGTCGACGGCTTGGGTGCCGACGCCTACGTGGTGGCGGCGCGCACGTCCGGTCAATCGGGCGACACGCAGGGCATCAGCTTGTTTCTGGTGCCAGCCGATACGCAGGGTTTGACCGTCAGCGCCTTGCCGCTGATCGATTCCCGCAACAGCGCACGCCTGCAACTGGACCAGGTGCAACTGGGCAGCGACGCATTACTGGGTAGCCTGGGCGAGGGCTGGACCGCGCTGGAAACCGCGCTGGATCGTGGCCGCGTCTGCCTCGCGGCGGAGCTGTTGGGAATGGCCGAGCAACTGTTCGAAACCACGCTGGAATACCTCAAGACCCGTGTGCAGTTCGACACGCCTATCGGCACTTTCCAGGTGCTGCAACATCGCGCTGCGCAAATGTTCATCGACCTCGCGCTGAGCCGCAGCGCCCTGATGGCAGCGCTGGAAACCCTGGATGACGCCACCCTCGAACTGTCGCAACGGGCTCGACTGGTCAGCCTGGCGAAATGGAAGGCCGGCGACACGGCGATCAAGGTGGCCAACGAAGCGGTGCAGATGCACGGCGGTATTGGCGTCACCGACGAGCTGGACGTTGGCCTGTATCTCAAGCGCGTCCGCGTCGCGCAGAGCTGCCTGGGCGACCGGGATTTCCATTGCGAACGTTATTCGACCAACGCGTAGACGCCAGGCTGCCGGCGAAGATCGATCACGCCCTGCACCTGAAATACCGCGACTCCTGGTTCGCGGGCAAGCCTCGCTCCTACAAGGGATCGCGGGTGTCCGCAGTATTTGCAAACGACACGTTACCTGTAGGAGCGAGCCTGCTCGCGATAGCGGAGTGTCAGGCAATGCAGATGTTGAAAGTGCCGGCCCCTTCGCGAGCAGGCTCGCTCCTACAAGGGATCAGAGGTGTCCGCAGTATTTGCATTCACACATCCCCCTGTGGGAGCGGGCTTGCTCGCGAAGGCGGAGTGTCAGGCAATAAAGAAATTGAATGTGCCGGCCCCTTCGCGAGCAGGCTCGCTCCCACAAGATCTTTCGGTTGTTCTGGAGAAAACACAGATGAGCATTGAACGCTGGCAAACCGCGTGGCGCCAACTGATCGCCCCCGGCTCGCCCTTTGAAGTGGTGACGCCAGACGACGGCGCGCCTCGTTATTTTCGCCACGCCGCCCACGACCTGTTGCAGGTGATCGACTCGGGTCGTGTCCACGGCGACCGTGAGTTCTTGATCTGGCAGAAGCAACGCCTGACCTTCAATCAGTACTTCGATCAGGTCGACCGCCTCGCCGGGCAGATGATCGCCCGTTTTGGCCTGCAACCGGGCGAGCGGGTAGCGATTGCCATGCGCAACCAACCGGCATGGCTGGTGGCCTTCGCCGCGATCCAGCGTTGCGGCGCAGTGTGCGTGCCGCTCAACAGCTGGGGCCTGCGCGACGAGTTGCAATACGCGTTGCAGGACAGCGGTTCACGCCTGCTGCTGTGCGACGAAGCGCGTCTCGATACCTTGCGCGACGACCTGGCCCGCGAACAGCGCGCCACGATTGTCGTCGGGGCACAAAGCGGGGCATTACCCGAATATTGCCTGCGTTTCGAAGACCTGATCAGCGCCCCGGCAATGCCGGTGCCAACACTGGAAATCGATCCCGACGCACCGGCGCTGATCCTCTACACCTCCGGCACCACCAGCCGCGCCAAGGGCGCAGTGTCCAGTCACCGGGCGATCTGCCAGGCACTCTTTGCCCTGGATTTCCAGGGCACATTTTGTGCCATGAGTTCGCCCGAGCGCATTGGCGTGGTGATCAACAGCGGTTACCCGCCCACCACGCTGGGGGCTGTTCCCCTGTTCCATGTCAGCGGCTTGCATGCACAGTTCCTCTCGGCCCTGCGCGGGGGGCGTCGCTTGCTGCTGATGTACAAGTGGGATGTGGAGCAGGCGCTGGACTTGATCCGCGAAGAGCGTTGCACCCAGTTCAACGGGGCGCCGGTCATGATGCAGCAATTGCTTGCATCGCCACGCTTTGGCGGCGAGCACACCGCCAGCTTGTTCGGCCTGGGACTTGGCGGCGGTGCGTCGTCCGCCGGGGTGTTGGACGACATGCTCAAGCTCAAGCCTGACGCCGTCGGCGGTGCCGGCTACGGCCTGACCGAAAGCAACGGCATTGGGGCGGCCATCGGTGGTGATCCATTCGTGTACAAGCCAGCGACAGCAGGCTGGGCCTTGCCGATTGTCGACATTCGTATTGGTGCCGATCCACACCAGCCGCAGACGGCGGGCACTCGCGGGTTGATCTGGCTGCGTTCGCCGACCCTGATGAGCGCCTACTGGAATCTGCCCGAAGCCACTGCGCAAACCCTGCGCGACGGTTGGCTCGACACCGGCGATATCGGCTACCTCGACGACGAGGGCTTTCTGAGCATTACCGGCCGGGTCAAAGAGTTGATCAACCGCGGTGGCGAGAAGATTTCCGCCGCTGAAATCGAGACCTGCATCCTCGATATGCCCGGTGTCCTGGAGGCGGCTGCTTTCGCCATCGCCGACCCGTTGCTGGGTGAGACGGTGGGGTTGGCCGTGCATGGCCAGGCATCGACGCTGCCCCAGGACTCACAGGTCTGCGCATTCATCGCCGCGCGCCTGGCCGCCTACAAAGTGCCGGCGCAGGTCTATCGGGTACTCGAACCCTTGCCACGCAATGCCACCGGCAAGGTGCTCAAGGCACAACTGCAAGAAAAGTTGGGCGCATAACGCGTCCTTAGTCTTTCCGGACGATGTTGGGGCCGGCAGAACACGAACAATGGGTCCATACCACAAAGCCTTATCAGCGAAGGAGGCAATACATGAAAATAACAAGAACAGGTCTCATGCTCGCGGTCGCAGTCACAGCCAATAGCGGGCTGATGGGTTATGCGCACGCCGAGGTGTCACCTCAAGAAGCCGCCAAACTGGGCAAGGAACTGACCTGTGTCGGCGCCGAGCAAGCGGGTAACGCCGAGGGCACCATTGCGCCGTACACCGGCAAATATCTGGGTGAAGTGCCGGGCTGGAGTCATGTGAAGTTCTCCGGCGACCAGCCGGTTGATCCCTACGCTGCCGAGAAGCCGATCGTGGTCATCACGGCGGCCAACATGAGCCAGTACGAGTCGCACCTGACCGAAGGGCAAAAAGCCCTGCTGAAAAAGTACCCGACGACCTACAAGATGAACGTCTACCCCACTCACCGGGACTTCCGCTACCCCGATTACGTCTGCCGCCGCGCGATGGACAATGCATTGCACGCCAAGCTGGTCAACGACGGTGCAGGTTTCACCGGGATAGGCCAGATACCGTTCCCGATCCCGAAAAACGGCATGGAATTGCTGTGGAATCAGCAACTGCCGGCACGTGCCTATACCGAGGAAAAAACCTCCGACCTGGCGTCGGTCCTGCCCAACGGCAGCATTGGCTGGGGGCGCGCCTTCGCGCGTAACCTGGCGCCGCCCAACTCACCGACCGTGGACTCAAGGGATGGCGACGGGATTGTGTCCTATAGCAATAACATGACCCTGAAACCGGCTCGCGACAATGGCACCCTCAGCATTGCTCATGAACCCTACAACTTCGGCACCGGTTCGCGTCAAGCCTGGTCTTACAGTCCGTCGACGCGACGCGTGCGGCAACTGCCGGGTTACGGCTACGATCAGCCGATGATTGGCACCAACGGCACGATGACCGTCGACGAGGACCGCTTGTTCAACGGCTCACCGGAGCGTTTTACCTGGAAGCTGATCGGCAAGCGTGAAATCTACAGCCCCGCCAACGCGTTCAAGGCTAACGCCGGGACCGTGAAGTACGCCGACATCCTGACGCCCAACCATCCCAACCCGGACTTCATGCGGTATGAATTGCGCCGCGTGTGGGTACTGGAAGCTGACTTGAAGGAAGGCTTCCGTCATGTCTATGGTAAGCGTGTGCTGTTCCTCGACGAAGACACCTGGCACGCAGTGATGGCCGACAACTACGATGCCCGTGGGCAGCTGTGGAAACACGCCATGATCAACTACTACTACCATCCCGACATGAACGCCTGGCAGGCCGGTTCGCAGTTCTTCATGGACCTGAACTCCGGCCAGTACACCGGCTACGGCATGACCAACGAACAGAAGAAAGGCCCAATCCTCAACGAAGGCAAATTCACCCCGGACCAGTACACTGCGGATGCGGCGCGGGCTATCGGGCGGTAAGCACTGCTACGTTGCAAAGACCAAAGCCCCATCGGATGCCGATGGGGCTTTTTTTTTGGATAAGGGGCCGCTTCGCAACCCAGCGCAAGCAAGCTACCTCGCCACAGGTCGTTTGTAATCGCGGCCCTTCAATCAGGCCCACGCTCCAGCACTTTCGTCACGTCATCGATCACGGCTTTGCTCATCGCTGTCAGGTAATGGGCGGCCCAGGCGTGGCGGTCGGTGTTTTTGGCGTAGGCGGCGTCCAGCGTGAGTTCCTTGGCGAGGTACAACAGATTCGAGGCTTGGGCCAGTGCGTCGACGAGGGGCACGCCGCGACTGACATGGAACAGCGCCTGGTTTGAGCAATAGATGAAGGGGGTGAGGCCGATGGTTTTGAGTTGTGAAGGGTCGGGCGGGGTTTTTTTGCTCATGGTGTAGCTCCTGGGTTTGAGGAGCTGCCAGTTTCGTTACCACACGAAAGGGGTGGCAGCTGTACGCAGGGTGGTAAACCGGGAACCAAGGAAACCGGCACGCCCGAAGACGTCCCACGCACAGCCGCCATAATTCAGGATCGCAGGCAGATGCCTGTGCTCATGATGCGAATGCTGTTGCGCTGGTTTCACCGGGTTACCACACCCGATCGCTGAATGGTCAGCGACGTCCGGAGACTACCCCGTCGAAGAAAAGCGCAACAAGGCATCAAAGTGCCCAAAAGCAAGATTCGGAGTTTGCCTACAAGGTCTGTGGGCGTCATCCGAAATTCCGACACTTAAAGTAAACGCGACTAAACGTGGATAGCGATTTAATGAGCCCCTTGTAGGAGCGAGCTTGCTCGCGATGGACTTCAGGGCGACGCGTTTATCCAGCAAACAAGCGTTATCGTTAACGTCCATCGCGAGCAGGCTCGCTCCTACAAGGGGTAGCGTTCGCTTCCAGCTGCGAATAATCCCGAAAGCTGAGCCGCCAGACCCCGTCGACACGTTCAATCTTATCGAGGTAGCGAATTCTTTCTCATGAAGATCCAGAGCGTCTTGCCCGGCAATACGTGAAGAACCAAAAAAAAACCGCTGGAACCCGACAGGGTTTCAGCGGCGCGGTGATGCGGCAAAGGGTCAGGCAGTCACGGTTTGCACAGGCGTGAGCAGCGCGGCGGGGTTTTTCATCTGTTGGCGGTAACGCGGCAGCGCCATCGCCAGGAACACGCTGGCCAGTGCCAGCATCGATACCGAAGAGGCCAGGGCATAACGCAAGGAGTCAGTGCCAAGGCTTGGTGCAAGCCAGTCGCTCATCATCCCCACGAACAGCGGCCCGACTCCGACCCCCAGCAGGGTCATGGACATCAGGAAAATGGCTGTGGCCTGGGCCAGTCGCGTCGGCGCAAACAGGTGGGTAATGGCGCTGATGCACGGTGTTGCCCACCACACGCCAAAGAAGGAGAAACCGCCGTAGAACAGGAACGCTTGCGGCACGCCGATGCTGGCGACATGAAACGCCGTGCCTTGGGGCCAGAGGAAGTACGCCAGGGCGAAAGGAATGCTGATCAGTGTACCCAGCAACGGCACGCCGATTTGCCAACCTGCGTCGCGCCGCGTCATGCGGTCGGTCAGCATGCCGCACACCAGGGTGCCGATGGTTGCGCCGGTGCCACCCGCTACGCCCACCAGAACCCCGGCCTCTTGCATGTTGAGCCCGTGGGAACGGATCAAAAAGCTCGGGCTCCAGGTGCCAATGGCGTAGCCCGCAATCGCCGCCGCGCCGCCGGTGAGTACCAGCCACAGAAACGAGGGTGTCTGGAGCAACTCGACGAGGGTCTTGAACCAGCCAGCCTGTTGCGCGGCGACCTCGTCCAGCGGCACTACGCGCGTGGGCGCACGCACCGTCAACATAAGCAGCAGGCCGAGGAGAATTCCGGGAGCACCGATCAACAAGAAGGCATAGCGCCAACCATGGTGCTGGGCGATCCAGCCACCCAGGCCCAGGCCGACAATCGCGCCCAGGCTGGAACCGAGCATCAGCACCGACATCGCGGTGGAGCGGCGATTCGGCGGGTACAAATCCGAGACCATCGCCACCGACGGTGCGGTGCCACCGGCCTCGCCAACAGCCACGCCAACCCGCGCCAGCACCAGGGTCAGGAAGCTGCCGGCCATCCCGCAAAGCATGGTCATCAGGCTCCAGGCTATGCAGCTGAGCGCAATCACCGGCTTACGCCCGATACGGTCCGACAGACGCCCCAGCGGGAAACCGAACACGGTATAGAACACCGCAAAGGTGACGCCCGAAAGCAGACCTATCTGGGTATCGGAAATGCCGAATTCGAGCTTCACCGGCTCGATCAGAATCGCCATCAACTGCCGGTCGATGTAGTTGAACACATAGATGCTGGCGAGCACGAAAAGCGCGTAGTGCGTTCGCCATGTCACGGGGGTGGATTGGTTCACTGCGGGTGCTCCCGGTCTTGTTCTAATTAATTCGATGCTCAGCGTGTCGCGGTTTTTTTTCATCGTCCGTTCAGACCATTTTTTCCGTCCCCGGACAAGCTGCGCACACGATAGCGAACCTAGTCTTGTCGGACGATGTTTCGCTCGCGTTCAGCGTCAATCATTCAGCCCATATTCGCTGGCGTGCCAGCGCTTGCCCCGTTGTGGCGAGCCCTGCGACAGCCTGAAAACAATAAGAAGCTGAGGAATTGAAATGAGCGTCTTGTTCGAGCCGATCGCGTTGGGCGAACTGCAACTGGCCAACCGCATCGTCATGGCACCCATGACGCGCAGTCGCGCCCTTGCCGATGCCGTGCCCGGCAGCGCCATGGTCGAGTACTACCGCCAGCGTGCCAGTGCCGGACTGATTGTCGCCGAGGGTACGGCGCCGTCTGCCAGCGGTCTGGGCTATTGCCGCACGCCGGCCATCTACAGCAACGAACAGATGGCCGGTTGGCAGCAGGTCACTGAGGCGGTGCATGCCGAGGGCGGGCGGATTGTCCTGCAACTGATGCACGTCGGTCGCGCCGCCAGCCAGCACAACAAACCAACGGGGGCGGCCACGGTAGCACCATCGGCGCTGCGGGCGCGCACCCAAGTGTTCAGCGATGCCGCGGGCCTGGTGGACACCGACGAGCCGCAGGCGCTGACATTGCAAGGCATCGGCGATGTCATCGAAGACTATCGCCAGGCGGCATTGAATGCCCGTCAGGCCGGCTTCGACGGTGTCGAGCTGCACTGCACCAGCGGCTATCTGCCCATGCAATTCATGGCCTCGGGCAGCAATCAGCGCAGCGATGCCTACGGCGGTGACGTGACAGGGCGGGTGCGTTTTGCCCAGGAAGTGATCGAGGCCATGGCCAGTGCCATTGGTGCCGGACGCGTCGGTTTTCGCCTGTGCCCAGGCAACCCCTACAACGACATCGACGACCTCGATCCGGCAGCCACGGCGGCCGCGTTATGTGAGGCCGTGGCGCCGTTGGGCCTGGCCTATCTGCACATCATGCGCTCGCCTTTGGTTGACCTTGATGCCTTCGCCCTGGCGCGCAAGCACAGCCCCCATGCGTTGATTCTCAACGATGGTTTCGACGGCCCTTCGGCCAGCGCCGCTCTCGCGTCGGGCGAGGGGGCTGCTGTGTCGTTTGGCCGTCACTTTATAGCCAACCCCGATCTGGTGGAGCGCTTGAAGCGCGGTCTGCCTTTGAGTCGTTTTGATCGCAAGACTCTCTACACGCCGGGCTCGGCCGGCTACTCGGATTACCCCGCCTATCAAGCAATCGCCCAGGAGACGGCGCAATGAACCTGAACGAATTGTCCGACGTTTTGCCGACCCGCCCGGTGCCGCGCGAGCAGACCCAGGCCTTGCTCGACCAGCGCTCGGCCGCCGCCGGGCTGATCAAACCGGGCGACCACTACACCCTGGCCGATCGCCTGGAACATCAGGCCCGTGACCACGGCCAGCGGCCATTCCTGATTTACGGCGAGCAGACCCTGAGCTACGCCGAGGTCGACGCGCGGGCCAATCAAATGGCCCACACCTTTTATGCCAATGGCCTGCGCGCCGGCGATGTCTGCGCCCTGGCCATGGAAAACCGCCCGGCGTTTTTCTGCACCTGGTTCGGCCTGGTCAAACTCGGGGTGGTGGTGGCTTTCATCAACACCCAGGTCAACGGCCGTCCGCTGCTGCATGCACTGCAAACCACTGACGCCAAGGCGTTGGTAGTCGGTGAGGAATGCCTGGCCAATGTGCAGGCCACCGAAGGCTTTCCCGACTTGCCGTGCTGGCTGATTCACGACCCGGAAAATCCCTGGACGGGACCGCTGCCCAAAGGCATCGACGGGCATTTCGATGCCCGCCTGGAGAAAGCCCCACGCACGCCGTTCCCGCGTGATATCCGTGCGCACATCGAGGCGCAGACGCCAACCCTGCTGATCTTTACCTCGGGCACTACCGGCCTGCCCAAGGCGGCGCGCTACAGCCACATGCGCTGGATGTCCTCGGGCGATGTGATGGAAGCCACCCTCAAGATCACATGTGAGGATGTGTTCTATTGCTGCCTGCCGCTGTACCACGGCGCAGCCGCCACTTCGGTGACTTCTACCGCGCTGCGGGCCGGCGCTGCCATTGTGGTGCGCCGCAAGTTCAGCGTGCGTGAGTTCTGGAACGACGTGGCGCGTTATCAGATCAGCATCTTCCAGTACATCGGCGAGATCTGCCGCTACCTGCTCAACCAGCCGGTGCAAACCGGCGAGCGTGAGCACAGCCTGCGCTGCATGCTCGGTGCCGGTTTGTCGCCCGATTCCTGGCAACGCTGGCTGGAGCGCTTCGGCCCGATCCAGGTTTTCGAGGGTTGGGGCGCCACCGAGGCCAATGCCGCGGTGATCAACGTCGACAACTATTTCGGTTCCTGCGGACGCGTGCCGGACTGGAACAAGACCAACCTGCGGCTGGTGCGTTACGACGTTGAAAACGACTGCCACCCACGGGACGAAAACGGTTTCTATCAGGTCTGCAACGTGGGCGAGATTGGCGAGGCCATGGGCTTTATTGTCGATCACCCGGAAATTGGCGGCGGGCGTTTCGAGGGCTACACCTCAGCCGAGGCCACCGAGAGCAAAATCCGTCGCAATGTTTTTCGCGAGGGCGATGCTTATTGGAGTTCCGGCGACTTGATGCGTGAGGATGCCGACGGGTACTGCTATTTCGTCGACCGCATCGGCGATACCTTTCGCTGGAAAAGCGAGAACGTCTCGACCCTGGAAGTGGCCGACGCCCTGAGCGATTTGTCGGGTCTTGAATTGATCAACGTCTACGGCGTCAAGGTGCCGGACAACGAAGGCCGCGCCGGCATGGCTGCGGTGTTGATGCAAGCAGACCAGGCGTTCGATCCAGAGGCTTTGTATGCCCTGGCCGAAACGCGCCTGCCGCGCTATGCGACCCCGGTGTTTGTGCGTGTCACCCAGGCGGCAGACCTGACCGCCAGCTACAAACTGCGCAAGGTCGATCTGCAGCGCCAGGGTTATTGCCCGAACCTGTGCAGCGATCCGCTGTTCATCCGTGACGACCAGGCCCGCACCTATGTGCCCTATTCGGCAGAGGCCCTGACGCGGGCTGGCCTGACACCTTTTGCGGTGGCCGACCATGACTGATCTCGACGAAAACGGTCACGAACTGCGCGGCGGCCTGCGTTATCCCTGGCCGCAGGCGCCGGATTCCGGTCAGGTACGCGAAGTGGCCCCGGGCGTTTGGTGGCTGCGCATGCCGCTGCCATTCCGCCTGGACCACATCAACCTTTATCTGCTGCGCCACACCGACGGCTGGGTGGCGGTGGACACCGGTATGAACATCGACCAGACCCGCGAGGTCTGGGATCGGGTGCTGAGCGAAGTGTGTGAAGGCCTGCCGCTGTTGGCGGTGGTTTGCACCCACTTTCACTCCGACCATGCCGGCGTGGCTGCGTGGCTTTCGCAACGTTTCCAGTGCCCGGTGTACATGACCGCCGCCGAGTTCCAATCGCTGCATGTCAGGTTTCCCGCCGATCAGCCACCGGCTTGGGACTTCCTGGATTTCTACCGCAAGGCCGGCGTCAGCGATGAGCACAGCGCCGAAATGTTCAAGGTGATGAGCAATGCCCACTTTCTGCCTGCGCCACTGAACCATTACCGCCGTTTGCATGAGGGCAGTTGCCTGAACATCGGCGGCCGCACCTGGCAGGTGGTGATCGGTCGCGGTCACTCGCCGGAGCATGCCTGCCTGTATGCCGCCGATGACGGTCTGCTGATTTCCGGTGACCAGGTATTGCCGCGCATCACCTCCACCGTCGGCGTGCACGCCACGGAGCCCATGGCCAATCCGCTGCGCGATTGGCTCGATTCCATCGAGCATCTGCGCAGTTTGCCCGACAGCGTGCTGGTGCTGCCGGCACACGAGCGGCCGTTCTTCAATTTGCATAAGCGCCTGGACCAACTGGAGGCCCATCACCGCGGGCATCTGGCGCAGATGCTGGCCAGCTGTGACGAGCCACGCACCGTGCTCGAACTGATGGCTGTGTTGTTTCCCAAGTTGTCGGGTCGTTTCGACGAGCTGATGGCGCTTGGCGAAACCCTGGCCCATGCCAATTACCTGGTAGCGCAAGGGTCGCTGGAGCGGGAAGAGGACCGGGGGCGTTATCGCTACCGGCGTGCTGTAAGGGGAGCGTGCGCGGTTTCACCGCTCAACGTGTTTTGAGCGGCTGGCACGGCAGCAGTGTTGAACATTCCAGGCAGCTAATCGGTTGCCCTTCAGGAGAGTCAGTGTGATCAACAAAAACAACAATAACTCGGTCATGGGTTCGAGCGCGTTCCAGGTCACTGGCCTGGCCGCAGCCATTGCGCTGGTGTCGTCACCCGTATGGGCCGGTGAAACGGTCGAGTTCGACAATGGGGCAACCATCGACTGGTCGGTGACCACCAGCTACGGCATCGGTGTGCGCACCGGCAAGCAGAGCGATCGCTTGATGACGATCAACGCCGACGATGCCAACCGCAACTTCGATCGCGGCAGCCTGACCACCAACCGCGTCGGCGCATTGGGTGAAATGATCATGCGCAAGGACAACTACGGCGCCGTGGTCCGCGCCAGTACCTTCTATGACGACGTCTATCACCAGGACAACGACAACGACTCACCCGCCACCGTGAACAAAAACGGCAGCAACGACCAGTTCACCAGCGATACCCGTTACTACAGCGGCGGTCGTAGCAAACTGCTTGATGTCTATGCGTTCAGCGGCTGGCGTTTTGACAACGACACCATGCTCGACGTCAAGGCCGGGCGACACATCGAATCCTGGGGCGAGAGTTTGTACTACCCAGGCGTTAACGGCGTACAGAACCCCTCCGACGCGGTAAAAGCGGCCCAGCCGGGTGTTGAAGTCAAGGAAGTGTTGTTGCCGGTGGGTCAGTTCTCCGGTTCGTTCCGCCTCAACCCCAGTGTGACCTTTGGTGCGTACGTGCAGTACGAATGGAAGGGCACCGAGTTGCCGCCGGTGGGCAGTTACCTGTCGAGCAGCGATGTGGTGGGGCCGGGCCGCGAGTTCATCTACGCCAACGGCCAGAAGGTCAATTACCTCGGTACCGACGAACCGCGCGACAGCGGTCAGTGGGGCGTGCAGGTGCGCTATCGCCCGGTGCCGGCCGTCGAGCTGTCGCTGTTCCACGTCAACTATCACGACAAGAACCCGGCCACCGCCCTGGTCGGTTATGACCCGTTGCCGGTGGGGAATGGCCGGCTCGCCATGGCCATCAATGGTTACCGGATCAAGTATTTCGAAGACATCAAGCTGACCGGTATCAGCGCCTCGACCAAGATCGGTGACGTTCAGGTGGGTGGCGAATGGTCGTACCGCGACGGTGCCCCGGTGATGGTCAATACCGGTCTCGGTGCCGTACCGGCCAAGGGCAAGGGCCAGCAAATGCAGTTGTCGGCCATGCGTATCCTGGGGGACCGTCCCTGGGCCAGCCAGACCACCCTGACTGCCGAAGTAATCCGTGTGCAGGTTGACAGCGTCGAATCCACTTCGGCCGCACCCAACCTGCAAGGTCTCAACCTTCTGCCTGCCGTGGCAGCTTTAGTGGCGCCTTCCGATGACTACACCTACAGCACCGCAGCAGGATATCGAACCAAATCTTCCAGCGCCTACACCGTGGGCGCATCGTTCAGTTATCCGGGAGTTTTCCAAGGCTGGGATCTGGAAGTCCCCTTCAGCTTCTCCGACGTCTTCAGCGGCTCGACGCCCATGGCCGGCAGCATCTCCGGCGTGCAAGGCGACCGACGCCTGAGCGCGGGCACGACCTTCAAGTACCTGAGCAACCTGGAAATTGGCTTGAAGTACATCGCCTATCTGGGTGAACCGGACCCGATCAACCGTCCGTTCGCCGACCGTGACTACGCCACGTTCTCGATGAAATACACCTTCTGATCGACGACTCAAGACCGGGTGGCTGCGGCATGCCCGGTCTCTCAATACACATTGGAAAAGGCCGCAGCGTAACGCTTCGGCAGGGAGGCACTATGGGGCTCAAAGGGCATGCGGCCATTGTTGGCACCGCACAATACAAACCGGAAAAATATTCGACCGCACCCAAGATGTTTCACCTTGAGCAAGTCGCCGACCTGGCGGCCCAGGCCCTGCGTGATGCCGGGCTCAAGGCCTCGGACCTCGACGGACTGGTGATCAACGGCCCGCATTTTCATGAAGCTTCGGTGTTCGTGCCGGCGATGGCCGCCGAGTACCTGGGGTTGCGCCTGAACTTTGCCGAAGTGGTGGACCTGGGCGGATGCACGTCGGTGGGTATGGTCTGGCGCGCAGCCGCCGCGATCGAACTGGGACTGTGCCAGGCCGTGCTGTGCGTCATCCCGGCACGGATGGCGCCATTGGGCCCCGACGAAGACCCGGGCTGGATGGCCCGGTCGATGCGTTTCGGTGGACACAGCACTGCGTTTGGCGCGCCCGAAGCCGAGTTCGATCTGCCTTACGGGCACATGGGCCAGAACACCGGCTACGCGATGATCGCCCAGCGTTATGCCGCACAGTACGACTATGACCAGCGAGCGATGGCCAAGATTGCCGTCGACCAGCGCACCAACGCGCTGGCCAATCCGCAAGCGATGTTCTACGGCCAGCCGTTGACCATCGAACAGGTCCTGGCCAGCAAAATGGTCGCCGACCCGTTGCACATCCTGGAAATCGTCATGCCGGTGGCCGGTGGCGCCGCGATGATCATCACCAACAAGGAAGTGGCGGCGCGTTCGCGCAAACGTCCGGCCTTCATCACCGGGTTCGGCGAACACCTGGCGTTCAAATCGCCGTCCTATGCCGAAGACATGCTGAACACACCGATCGGCCCGGCTTCGCAGCGAGCCTTTGCCATGGCCGGGCTCAAGCCCAAGGACGTGGATGCCGCGCAGATTTACGACTGCTACACCATCACCACGTTGCTGACCCTGGAAGATGCCGGTTTCTGTGGCAAGGGCGAGGGCATGGCGTTCGTTCGCGAACACGACCTGACCTGGCGTGGGGATTTCCCGATGAACACCCACGGTGGGCAACTCAGTTTCGGTCAGTCGGCGTCGGCCGGTGGCATGAGTCAGGTGATCGAAGCGGTCACCCAGATCGCCGGCACTGCCGGCGAGCGCCAACTGGGGCGCTGCGACAATGTCTACGTCTCCGGCACCGGCGGCGTGATGAGCGAGCAGGGCGCATTGATACTTCAGGGAGCATAAGCACATGTCCAACAACAAACCGATGCCGGTCGCGACGCAAATTTCCGCACCGTTCTGGGAGGGCCTGAAGGCTCGCCGCCTGTTGATCCAGCAATGCAACGCCTGTGCACACTGGAACTTCTACCCGCGCCGGCATTGCCCGGTGTGCCTGGAACATGACCTTGCCTGGCGCGAAGTCGACGGCACCGCGACGTTGTACAGCTTCACCGTGACGCGCATTGCCACCTTGCCCGACTTTATCGATGAAATGCCGCAGAAACTGGCGGTGGTCGAGTTGGCCGAGGGCGTGCGCATCAACACCAACCTGGTCGGCCTTGACGAAGACGAAATCCGGATCGGCATGCCGTTGCAACCGGTGTTCGCTGAAGTCGATGCCAAGGGCAATCGGCTGCTGCGCTTTACCGGGGTGGACAAGGAGGCGGCGAATTTTGAGTCGTTGCCCGCGCAGGACAGCGAACCTGCGGCTGTAGCGTCGGAGCAACCGTCAGTTCGACAAATCGACCTCAATGATGGGCCAGCGTTGCAGGCTTTGGTCAGCGAGCAATACAGCGACTGGAGCAACGTGGTGGTGGTCGACCAGGCGTTGATCGACGCCTTTGCCCAGTTGTCGGGCGACGATTACTGGATTCATACGGACCCGGAGCGGGCACGTCTGCAAAGTCCGTTCGGCGGCACCATCGCCCATGGTGCATTGGTGCAGGTGTTGCAGTCGCGAATGAAGCTGGCACTGGGTTTTGAGATCAGTGGTTTCACCACGCAAATCAATTATGGCTCCGACCGCCTGCGCTTCCCGGCACCGGTGCCGGCCGGCTCACGCATTCATGCGCGGGGGCGGGTGAAAAAAGTCGAGCTGTCGGCGCGGGGTACTCAGTTGACCCTGGAAATCACCACGCATGTTGTGGGTCAGGATCGGCCATCGGTGATCAACGATCTGGTGATTTTGTATCTTGCTTGATCGCGACAGGTTGGGGGGGCATAGCCATTTGTTTGGTGTCGGCGGCTATTGGTTCCGCCCTTTCGTTCGGTTCCTCGCTGTGGCTCTGCATGCCCTCGATGGGGCGCTCAGCTCAAGAGCTGAAGGCGAGCTAACGCTCGATCTGATGGGTGGCTTAGATCAAAAGCCATAGCCAATCTCCCCTGTAGGAGCTGCCGAAGGCTGCGATCTTTTGATC
>NZ_JAHTMR010000018.1 GCF_019200975.1 Pseudomonas sp. PD9R
AACCTGTGGGGGCCGGGCTTGCCCGCGATGAGGCCAGTGGCCTAAGCGCTAGCCTTGAGCCCAACCAACCCGGCAATAATCAACCCTACACTCGCCAATCGCACCAGCGCCATGGATTCACCAAACAGGATGATCCCGGCGATCACCGTGCCGACGGCACCCACACCAGTCCAGATCGCATAAGCCGTGCCCAGCGGCAATTCCTTCATCGCCAGGCCCAGCAAGCCAAGGCTGACGCCCATGGCTGCAACGGTCAATGCGGTGGGGAGGGGGCGGCTGAAGCCGTCGGTGTATTTCAGGCCAACAGCCCAGCCGACTTCGAACAGACCGGCAAAAAACAGAATGATCCAGGACATGAATGACCTCCATCAATTGACGGGGTCGTCCCCAGGTTAATGATTCGATCGAGCCGCGAGGTCGTCCTCACGTTGCGCAATATAGTGCCCAGCATTAACCCGAGGATCAAGTTTACGAGTCAGTCAGCCGTTTGCTGAGCCGCGATGCGGCGATCCTCTTTCTCGCTCATCCGGCGGAAATACGTCGAGAGCAACGCCCCGGAAATGTTGTGCCACACACTAAACAACGCGCTCGGCACTGCCGCCAATGGCGAGAAGTGAGCGCTGGCCAGGGCTGCACCCAAGCCGGAGTTCTGCATGCCGACTTCCAGCGCCAGGGATTTTCGCTGGGCCAATGGCAATTTGAACAGGCGACCGGTGAAATAACCCAGCAAATAACCAAAACTGTTGTGCAGCATGACCACGGCCATGATCAGCAGGCCGGACTCGGCGATCTTCGCCTGGCTGGCGGCAACCACTGCCGTAACGATGATCACGATGCTCACCACCGACACCAGCGGCAGTACGTCTACCGCGTGGCGAACCCGATTACCGAGCAGTCGTTGGGCAACCACACCCAGCACGATCGGCAATAGCACCACTTGCAGAATCGACCAGAACAGCTCCATGAACGACACCGGCAACCAGGCGGAGGCCAACAGCCAGATCAATGCCGGGGTCAGCAGCGGAGCGAGGAGGGTGGTCACGGCAGCGATTGCCACCGACAGCGCCAGATCACCGCGTGCCAGCCAGGTCATCACGTTCGACGAGGTGCCACTTGGGCAGCAGCCGACCAGAATCACACCGACAGCAATCTCTGGCGGCAAATGAAACGCCTGGCAGAGCAACCACGCCACACCGGGCATGATCACGAAATGTGCAACCACGCCCAATGCCACGCGCCATGGATGACGAGCGACTTCGGCGAAGTCTTCGAGCTTGAGGGTCAGGCCCATGCCGAACATCACCAGCCCCAGCAGCGGCACGATGGCGCCTTTCAGGCCGATGAACCATGCGGGTTGCAGAAACGCCACGACGGCGAAAATCAGTACCCAGTAAGCAAAGGTGTTGCCGACAAAACGACTCAATGCAGCCAGTGCACGCATGGCCTGCTCCTTATTATGTAAAAGCGTTAGGGAGCTAAGCATACGTTGCCTGCAAAAAGATCGCAGCCTTCGGCAACGCCTACAGGAAAACGCATTCCAAATGTAGGAGCTGCCGAAGGCTGCGGTCTTTTTTACAGGCGCCGCCTATCAAGGCATTAGATGCCCTGCGGCGTCTCTTCCCCACCCAGCGCTTCAACCAGCGCCGGCAGGAAGTCACCGAAGGTCAGCATCATCAAAGTGAAGCTGGCGTCCAGTTGGCCCAACGCTTCCTCGCCACCGTCCTGTTCCGCCTGGTCTTGCAACAGGTCTTCAAACTTCAGGCGCTTGACCACCATTTTGTCGTCGAGGACGAAAGACAGCTTGTCCTGCCAGGCCAGCGACAGTTGAGTAACCACTTTACCGGTGCTCAGGTGCAGCTGAATCTCTTCGCTGGTCAGGTCCTGACGCTTGCAACGCACAATGCCACCGTCTTCGTGGGTGTCACGCAGCTCGCACTCGTCCAGCACAAAGAAACCGTCCGCGGCTTTCTGAGTGGTGACCCATTCGGTCATGGTCGCGGTCGGCGACATCTTCACGGTCAGCGGACGCACCGGCAGGGTGCCGATCACTTCACGCAAGGTAGACAGCAGGTCTTCGGCGCGTTTCGGGCTGGCCGAGTTGACCAGGATCAGGCCTTGTTTCGGCGCGATGGCGGCGAAAGTCGACGAACGACGAATGAAGGCGCGGGGCAGGAAGGCCTGGATGATTTCATCCTTGATCTGGTCGCGTTCTTTCTTATAGACCTTGCGCATCTGCTCGGCTTCGATCTCTTCGACCTTTTCCTTTACCGCGTCACGCACGACGCTACCCGGCAGAATGCGTTCTTCCTTGCGGGCGCTGACCAGCAGGAAGTCGCCGCTGACATGCACCAGCGGCGCATCTTCGCCCTTGCCGAATGGCGCGACGAAACCGTAGGTGGTCAACTCCTGGCTTGCACATGGACGCGCCAGTTTGGTGGCCAGTGCAGCTTCCAACGCCTCGGCATCAACAGGCAGATCTTGGGTCAGGCGATAGATAAGCAGGTTTTTGAACCACATGGGGTGAGTCTCTCCTTATATGCAAAGGAGGGCATTATTGTCTTCGCCGTGCCATAGGCCAACCCTTCTCTAAGCCTTTGGAAGGCATGAAAAAATTAATTAAAAAAGTGCTTGCCAGAGGTAGGGTCGCTCCGTAGAATGCGCGCCACACCGAACGTGAAGGGTGATTAGCTCAGCTGGGAGAGCGTCTGCCTTACAAGCAGAATGTCGGCGGTTCGATCCCGTCATCACCCACCATTCTCATTCAGTGTTACGCGCAGCGGTAGTTCAGTCGGTTAGAATACCGGCCTGTCACGCCGGGGGTCGCGGGTTCGAGTCCCGTCCGCTGCGCCATATTCGGTAACCTGGAACACTGAACGCCAGGTCACCACGGAAGAGCCCGCTTAGGCGGGCTTTTTTCTGCCTCAAGTTTGTATGTTGTCCCGTGGTGTGCATCGTTTCACCGGTTTTTAGATTTTTTTGAAAAAACTTCAATTAAATCAACACTTTATAAAAACCTGTGGCATAATGCGCCCCGCAACGAAGGTAAAGGGTGATTAGCTCAGCTGGGAGAGCGTCTGCCTTACAAGCAGAATGTCGGCGGTTCGATCCCGTCATCACCCACCACTTTCAACGCTACGCGCAGCGGTAGTTCAGTCGGTTAGAATACCGGCCTGTCACGCCGGGGGTCGCGGGTTCGAGTCCCGTCCGCTGCGCCATATTTGCTTCCACTAAGGCCCACTGAACGCCTGGAAGCCACGGAAACAGCGGCCTCGTGCCGCTTTTTTCGTTTCCTGAATTCCACTGGAATCCATCTCGAGCCACGGTTTTTAAGTACACATTTAAGTACACCGCTGGCACAGCCTTTTACGATTTCTTGCGCATCAATTTTCGTATTGGTTCGTCTACTGCTGGGTTGTATTCCCCTCCTAGATGTAAAAGGAGGTGTCTGATGGCTCTGACAGATACAGCGATCAAGCAAGCCAAGCCCGCCAGCAAGCCTTATACGTTAACTGATGGGGATGGCTTATCTCTGCAGGTGCCCGCGACGGGTTCGAAGCGCTGGCATTTCCGTTTCTATTGGCATGACAAGCAATTGCGTATTTCCCTCGGCACCTATCCCGACGTGAGTCTCAAGGAGGCTCGTCGGCGGAGAGAGGCTGCACGTGCGCTGGTGGCCAACAATGTCGATCCCCGATCACATCGTCGTGCCGAGCGGCAGAAAGCCTCTCACGCCGCCAACAACACGTTTGAAGCGGTTGCTGATCGCTGGCATGAGTTCCGAAGTAAAAAACTGACGAAAAGTAAGAAGGGCAGTGCAGGGCAAGCCAGCAAATACCTGAAGAAGGACATGCTGCCGTGTTTGGGCGATCTTCCGATCGCGGATATTTCTCGTGGTGACGTGCTGGAGCTCATTAGGCGAATTGAGCGCCGAGGGGCGCTAGTCTCTGCTCGAAAGGTACGCACCTGGCTCAACCAGATCTTTCGTTTTGCTATGGCGGAGGGGCTAATCGATGTGAACCCGGCAGCAGACCTTGATATCGTTGCTGAGACGCCGCGACCAGTCCGCCATAATCCCTTCCTCCAAGTAAATGAACTTCCAGGATTGCTCAGGACCGTCACCCACTATGAGTGTGCAGAAACGACACGGCTTGGTATTCGTCTATTGCTGCTGACGGGCGTGCGTACAGGAGAGCTACGGGCGGCGACGCCAGACCAATTCGACTTCGACAAGGGGATCTGGCTGGTGCCGCCGGAGGGTGTGAAGCAGCTCCGAAGTCGTGTGCGAACACAGGGAAATGAGATTCCACCTTATGTGATTCCGCTGTCTACTCAAGCAATTGCAATTGTGCAGCGGCTGATGCAGTTAAGGACGCGCGGTGCACGGTATCTGCTGGTTCACCGATACGAACCGCAGGAAATGATCAGTGAAAATACCCTTAACACCGCGATCAGCCGGATGGGTTACAAAGGAAGGCTCACCGGTCATGGCATCAGGGCCACCCTCTCAACGGCGCTCAATGAGGTTGGCTTTGTCGAAGAATGGATTGAGGCGCAGCTTTCCCACGCTGATGCGAACCAAATTCGGGCTGCGTACAATCATGCGGAATACGTCGAGCCGAGGCGCAGGATGATGCAATATTGGGCGGATTTGTTAGATGCACTGGAGTTCGATTTACCGGCGCCTGCGCCCGAGGCTTATATGCCGCAGATCGGGCGGGCTTCAACGGGTTCTTTGGGCCTTCAGCTTGAGTCTGTTGATCAATAGCGTGGGGGGCTAGGGGCAGGCGTTCGAATCACTCCATTCCAACCATATTTTTCAATGGCTTAGATTGCTAAGCTCTAGCTATACGACGCGCTTGGATCAGTTATGGAGTGTTTCATGCCCTAGCACTCGTGTGACAGGGGATGTGAATGTTGCCTTAAGCTCAGCGCTGCCGTTAGCCCGTTTATGTTTGAGTGAAATGGTATACAGTCATCTGAAAACGAAGGATGGCTGATCTACTCTTAAACGGGCTGAAATTGCGTTCTATCTCATGCGAGAATGACAGGCGAGCACACAAAGGAATATTGATCCATGGCGCTGACCACCAAGCAAATTAGTTTTATACAGTCTCAGTTAGAGAGTAAGCGGAAAACAGTATCTTTTGATAGTTATGATCTTTCTGTAAGGCAAATTCTTGATATGGTGGAATCAGGCGACGTGTTCGTGCCGCCAGAGTATCAGCGCCAATTTATTTGGGATGCAGGTCGGCAATCTGTACTCATTGAATCGGTTTTCTTAGGGATCCCAGTACCAAGTTTGTTTATGGCTACAAATCCGGATTCCACCTGGGAAGTCGTAGATGGCGTTCAGCGACTTGGCTCGCTGAGTCATTTTGTGGGGTCAGTAGAACTTTTAGATAAAATACAAAAAAATGAGCCGTTAGTACTAAAAGGGTTGGAGAAGTTAGACTATTTCAATGGGATTAAATTTCAGGACTTGCCGAAATCGATACAACTACAATTTTTGACTCGCCCTATCCGAGTGACTGTATTAAACGATAGAAGTGATTTGGCTGTAAGGTTTGATTTGTTTGAGCGTCTTAATACAGGGGGGGTATCGCTGACCCCTCAAGAAATAAGGAACTGCGTCTATCGAGGGCAATTTAATGATGATATTAAAGAGCTTGCTTCGCGGCCAAGTTTCAGAAGTGTTGTTAAAGTGCAAGATGGCAAAGGGTCTAACGGTACTTATGAAGAGCTGGTCCTTAGATTTTTTGCATACTTAGATAACTATAATAAATTCAATCATATTGTTAAGGATTTCCTTAATGAGTATATGAATGACCGGCGTCATATGGGGCTCAGTGCTAAAGATAAACAGCTATTTGAACAAATGGTGGCTGTTTTGCACGAAGCATTTCCGAAAGGCATTTCGAGAGGTAGAGGCACTACTCCAGCCAATCTTTATGAGGCATTTTCAGTTGGGGTCGCCTTAGCTATTAAGGGGGGTAAGGTAATTGACGCAAAAAAATCCCCGCCTTAATAAATGATGTTGATCTAAAAAAATATACGGGTGCAGGATCAAACCAAAAGAAATTTGTGATTGGTCGTATCGAGTTAGTACGAGATTCATTATGACAATTTGTCGGTATGTTAGAGAAGGGGTAAATGTTAGACTGGCAGAAGCTCGAGAGCTGCTTTCACAAATAAAAAACGAGGAACCACAAGAGGGGGTTCCGAAGCCTCCAACTCCCTTGTCCTCTGTTCTTAGAGGAGTTATATATGTAAATTTGTACGGAGCGCTGGAGTATGCAATCACCCAGGGAGTGCAATCCTTCATCAATCACTTGTGTGGATTGAGGGTAAGTACAAAGCATTTAGAACAGTCGCTGTACTCAATAGCATTAAACTCACAGCTTGCCTCTGCCCGTGATGGGTCGGAAAAGAAAAAATGGGAGGCACGACGGGCGATTTTTGCTGGTGTGCAATCAGCTGCTGTTTGCAGTATACCTGACACGGTTTTTGGTAGCTTCTTACATAATGTGTACCCAAAAACCGTCTTAGAGATTTTTTTGTGCCTTGGTATTAACAAACCAGCGACACTGCATGAAAGTGAAGTAGGTTACTTTAGTGAAATAACCGAAAGGCGCAATGCGGTAGCGCATGGCAGGGAATCTGCCACGGATGCAGGTCAGGGATTATCTGTTCAAGAGGTAGAGTTAAGGCTGAATGTTGTATATAGCGTGTGCTCTTATTTTTTAGATACTGTTGAACAGCACGCTATAGATCTACGCTTTGTTAAGTCAAGACATCGCTCAATGTATAGGTGAGTGGTGCTAGATGCTGGGCTCCTTGGCCAAAAAAATTACACTTTCAATAGTTGAACGGTTTGAGATGTATTTTTTTGAGTTTTTATTCAAGTCAACCATTGAGCGCGATGCGCTGAAGTCAGCTTGGTGAGTAAGTTTTAGTGAAATGCTATTAGCCATTTCTATAATTATTTTGGCAATGTCGTTACGTATTTCTTTGTAGTAAGAGTTTTGTACGACTAAAACGCAAGGTGCTCCCGTTCTCATTACTCTAGAGGCTTCACTTAGTGATTTGTATAATGACTCAAAGTATTGTAAATGGTTTTTGAGATAGTACGTTGAGGACGCCTTGGATGGATGCTTTTGTAATGCATTCAAAAATGTTCCGCATTCTTCGCCCCACTGCTCTTTAATTTCTGAATGCACGGAAGATACAGTGGAGCTGCCAGTAAGGGATCGTCTCAGATTTGAGAAGCTCTCACCGCCAATTCCTAAAGTGGCAAGCTCAACATAAGTCGCAATTGCATAGTCGATTCTTGTGCAGTATGGAGGGGAAGTGATAATGGCATCTACGGAGCCGCATTCCAAAGGAAGGTTTTCAGCATTGGATAAAAGTAGTTCTACATTGTTGGTTCTTTTTTCGTGTTGAAGAGCTACTTGCATGTGCTGAAAACTAAGTAGTTCAACCTCTTTTATAAATAATTCATTTATGAATTTTTTGGTTGCGGCGATTTTAGTTTCGTTGCTTTTTGATGTTTTGATCCAGGTAGGGTTGGATGCAACAAATGTTTGTGTAAGTTGTCGCATCACTTTAAAGAGAGCCAGGTAAAAAAAGGCAGCCAACGGCGTAACTTTTTGTAGCGCTTCTGTAGAATGAAGCTGAAGATAAGATGAAGGGGAAATCAGAATTCGGTTAATGCTGATTTCTAGTTTTCGAATTATTTGAGCGGTGTTTTTCTCCAGCCAATTGCATAATGGATCGGTAGGATTTGCTATTGATAAAGTGATATTTTTTTTTGCAATTGAATGCGCAATGGGGACAAGGCTTTCTATGTCTAACTTTGAAACAAACGCTGCCTTTGCGACTAGAATCATGGCCGGGTTTAGATCTGAACCAACTACATCAAAGCCACGTTTGAAAGCTGCAGTTGTAGTGGTTCCGCTTCCATTCCAAGGATCGAAAATTTTGGCTCCTGCTGGAAGACAAATCGAATCAAGAGTGCTCTCGACGAAGGCACTCGAAAACCCCGCATAGTAAGGAAAAAGCTTCCTACTGTCCGACTGCGATAAGTCGAGGTGCCTTTTGGGATTCGCGATTTGAGAGTAGTCTAACAAGGTTTTTTCACAGCGTAATAAGGTGGTAAGGGACTCTGACCTGAATTCTACCTTGCTTCGTAGCCTCCAGCGAGCCATTCCGGCTTGAGTTGTCTGTTCGATACCTGATGATGGGGCTAGCCCACAAGCCTGGGCAGCGAAAATATTACCGAGCCTGGTGAAAAGGGGCTTTGCATCGGAGCAAACCTCGGGTTTCCCAGCCAACGCAGGAGAGATCAAGCGTGTACCGGGGCAAGCGAGCTCAGAAGGTTAGGTTTGAAAAATTAGAGGTTGCCTACTAGGCGTTTTCGCATTGATGTGACCCTAGAACGAAATTTCCAAGAGTGTGCTTGGAGTAATAGTTAGTTGACCTTCTTAATGACAGGCTCAGATTTCATTCGTCCTAATTGCGACTCGCTCTGTCGGTCATTGGTTAAATAGTGAACTTCACATTGGACTCGGTACTTAGAGAAAAACTTCTCAATAGTAGAGTGTAATTCAATCGCCCATGGAAGTCGATCTGCGTCGTGGGCAAAGAAGTGATTCACTGCCTCAATATTGTCTCGAAGATGAAAAACTGTGTTTCTGAATTTTCTTAATGCGTCAGTGTGAAGCTTTAATGTTTTTCCTATGTCATCACTGGCCGAAATAAGTTTTTGGAAGTTCGGCGGGCGGTTGTTCTGCAATAATAGCCTCATGTTTAACTTGTTGAATCCTTCACACGTTACCGCAAGAAAACCTAGCCAAGAAGAGAGGTATACTCCAATTTTGATTTGTTCTCCTTGGCTTAGGCGATTTTTTTTCAGCCATTTTTTATCAAGGGCTAGATAGTTGTTACGCATTAAATCTGCGGCGAGAAAGTAGTGTGTGTACAGCGTTAATACAGGATCTTGATTCGAGCTCGGGAGCTTGTCACTAGGTGAAATGTTTAGGGCTTCTATAGCATATACGCGATTGGTGTTTGCTATGTAGTAAAGGAGATAGCCTGAGTGAATTATTGAACCGTTTTTAACTGACTCTGCAAAAAGTTTTTCCATCAGTTTTTCATTGATGTGGCCGTGTTCACTTGGTCTTAATTTCGCAAAATTTGATAGTCTCCATAAGTCAAATCCATCTATCTCACCATCTTCTCCAAAATCGAAGTCTATTTTTCCGTCAGATGAATAAACAGTACACCCGTGACCATGCTTGTAATAAGGAATATCTCCTTTGAGTTTTCCGTGGTTAGGGATGTCTGTGTCGATCCAGTCTAGAGAAGTAGAAGGCAATGGTATACCCGATCTTTGCATAAGCTCGACCGCCTTACGTACGCATATTTGGTAATTCGTTATTACTCTTGAGAGGTTCGTGTCCATGCTGTGCTCAAGCTCTTAATGGTCAATTCTTAACAGAAGCCTACGGAGGTTGCGTCCTGAATTGCCAGAAAAATTTCGGTTAGAATAAAATTTCTTGAGCTTTGGGTTTTTATTGTCTCTGGTGGCAGGCGGGAGTCCTTAGCAATAGGGCTCACTGCGTAGCACCAGTCTTGTAGGGGCTTTTAACGACTAAAGAGAATTCATCATCGGCGCGATGCACTGTCGAAGATGGGCAATGGAGCGATGCAGTAATGAGTTGACTCGATAGTCAACTCTGCGTTTCGACTCACATCAGGCAACAATTACGAAAATTTAGTCTTTTTCGATTGTAAGAAAAGGATTGTCGGGTGGTATCAATTCAAAAAATAGCTTCGGCTTCTCAATCAGATACCCCTTCAGGGTGGTTTTCTTCCTAGGGCCTTGCACTTGGCACGCCCAGATATTCAGACCGTTGTCTCGCTTCCTGTGGACCTTCAGTTTCTCGAACTGCTTCTGTACCCAACGCCATTCTTCAATCTCTTGATCGACCCTCTTGGCGATGCCAGGAAACTCTTGGACATAACGTTGGAAGAGACCAGGCGTGACCAGAAATACGCTGCCACACACCGTGTGGATTTTAGCCTTGCTGTCATTGATGATCAGCTTGTGACTCAGGATGCCTTCCTTGACCCAATTCAGGAATGCCTGACCAGGGTCATCCGATGAGGGATTTGAGATTTCGAGAGTGCTTGCTGACGATGCGTCGCTGATCTCAGGCTCTTCCAGCTCGAACATATCCAACAGCGTGCCGAGATAGTCAGCGTCTTCCATCGCCATGGGGTCTGTTAGCGAAGAGCTTTGACGCGATCTTGTACTGACAGTCTTAGGCGCTGCTAGTGATGCCGAAGCGTCAGTCGAGTGGTCATCGGCTGCAACGCTCACCGTTCCGCTGAAAGCTTCGGGGCGGTCTTCGCTTCCCCAAATCAACGCCGGTTGAAGGCACAGAAAGGTAAAGGTCTGCTCCCAGTTTCCCTGTGCGACGAGTGCGGTCCAGATGGCTTTGCCTTCGGGGGTAGACTCGACCAGCCCATGCGACTGGAGTTCGTCGAACACAGCGATGTTGGATGAGGGAATGCCCTCAATCGATTGCGACAGCAGATAGGCCCGTAGCTTATCCGTGACCGTCTTGCTGACGAGCCACAGTGCGTCGTGAGTCAACCAACCCGCGGCACCCGGCTGGTTGAGTTTCAGCTCATGTTGAACCAGATGGCGCAGTCCGCTGATCAAGTGATGTTGCAGCGAATGGATGGGTGCCTGGAGCGCTTTGTTCGGGTTACCACCGATGTTCTGCGCGGTAGAGACGCGGTCGGCCTGAATGACCAACTCGCCCAGCACACCGGCGCGCTCGTACTGACCCGCCAGGACATACAGCAAGCTGGCCCACAGCGACGGAAATCCACTGAGCCAATCGAGGATGGGACGGTCGAGAATCTGGGTGTAGAGCAAGCCTGCAGCGGCGCCGTGCAGGTGGTAGTCGCGACCTTTGAGGTAACGAAAACGGTAGGGCTGATCCAGGGGGCCCTGCCAAGGATGCCAAAGACGGCCATCTTGGCGTTCAACCAGCAGGTCCACGGCGATCTTGCCAATGTCATGCAGCAGCGCGCCATAGGCGATGCCGGCGGACCAGGCGTCAGTCTGGGCGGCCTGGTCTTCGGGCGCCGCACCAGTGGGAAGCAGATAGGATTGGCGCAGTTTCAAACTGCAGGCGACCAGTTCCAGTCCATGGTCGAGCATGCCGCCGAGATACGCATGATGGTGCGTCTCGCTGGCCGGGAGTTGCTGGACCTGTTCGGCGTAGCGATGGATCGGATTTAAATAGAGCTGGATGAACTGCGCGTGGGAGAGGGCGGTGTACTGCCAGATGCGATCGACCAGCTGGCGGCGGTGCTCCGCGGCTAACAAGTTGTGAGCCGACTCGATGGACAGGTAACCTTCGGTGACGTTGACGGTCGGTGGCGGAGGGGGCTTCTGCCTTTTGCGGCGAAACAGGCTGAGCATCGTGACCTCCGGGAAGTGGCTGGGTCAGTGGCCTTTTAGCCTTTTCGGATAGAGCTCTTACCCTTGAGTCCCCATTCCCTTCCAACCCTTACCCGTCCTTTTGGCTCGTGTCCCTTTGCATGGCAATCGGAATATGGATACGGCTAGGCATCGTTTTGTTGGGGCTAGTACGGCAAAGACAAGAGTCGGTACACTGCGGTGCATATTTTTTGGGTCTTGCCATGAACCTCACTGACGCCACGCTCGTGCTGCTGCTCGCGGCACGTATCCATGGGACCGACGAAGCCGTCCGGGCCTCGGCGAAGAGCGTGGTCAAGAAGTTACCGCGCAGTAAACGCGATCTGATCTACAAGGTGATCGATAGCCGAAGTCCGCTCGATCTGGTGGATTTTCTGGCGCAGAACCTGGATGCGGAATGACAGGCTGCGGGTGTGTGCCCATCCCTGACTCTTTACGTCAGTGCCGGCGGCATGAGGGTTTTTCTGGGCGCAGAAAAAAGGGTCCAACTCGTGTTGGACCCTGTGAAGCGTTTGCAGCGGAGAGGTACCGATCAAGCTCCATCGTTCATGCAGAGTGAGTCGTCCAAGACCGCTCGCTTCAGTTGCTGCTCCAGGTTGAGTACATATTCCGAGGCGCTTCGGGCCTGACCACTGGCGCGAAAGATCGCGCGTTTGTCAGCCTTGAGCAGGCCGAGCCAGGAGTCGATGTAGCCCGCATGCCGCAGCTCTCCCTGTATTCCGGTGTAGGCGCATAAAAACGCAGCACCCATCTCAGCGATCAACTCCTCAAAGGCATAGCCTGGCGAGCCGAACGGATAGGCCGATGTCACCCCGTCGCGCTGCAACCGAGCGTGATGCCCGGTCCAGTGCGTCAGCTCGTGCAGTGCGGTGGCGTAGTACCCGCCTTCATCGTGAAATTGTGCTTTTGTCGGCAGTTGGATGAGATCCCTGATCGGGTGGTAAAAGGCTTCGTCGGCAGGCCGATGAACGATGCGTGCGCCTGAACTTAACAGCAGATTTTCCGCAAGGCTGTTGGCCTGGAAGGGATCGGTCGGTTCCGTTTCGAGCAGGGTTTTATTGAGCATTTCGAGCCCCTCCGTTTGCTCGATGTTGAACAGAAAATGCGTCCTGAGAATGCCAAAGTGAGCGACCTTGGGCTGCCCGTTTTCATCGAGTACGGGTTGGCCTGACTCGGTCTGTTCCTCGCGCTCCATCGGCTTGTAGAGCACTGCCAGGGCGCTGTGCTCACCCTTACGAATGTGCCCGCCGGCCTTTTTGGCTTGGTTGAAGGTCAGCCAACGATCTTGAGTGAACCCCTGCAACCTGGCCTCGGCCCAGAGCAACGGTAAATTGATACCTGAATAGGGACGATGCGTGATGGCGTTGATGGGGTAGGGTTGATGACCGATGTAAGCTGAGCCACTTGAGGACCAGGGTTTGATCCAGGGGGCAACGCCTTGGTTCAAAGCGGTAACGATCTTGTCAGTCACGTCTTGGTAGATATCGCGCATGGCATTTTCCTCGAGAGAAAACGGAGGAACGCCTTGCCCGTCGGGGAGGGTTCCCCGGTGGGTTGGATTGATGCAGGACTTGCATGCCGTCCGAATGTGGAGGTGGGCGTCGCCAATTGCGCTTAGCGCTGGTGTTCTCCTGCAAGCGCTATCAGCAAGACGGCAGGCTGGCCCGGTTCTTGGAGTAGGCTAAGGCTCAGTTGCAGCAACGGGTCATGGCGTGGATGACCCGTCGAGGCGATTTGGGCTACCTCGAACACTACATAGGGCTCGTGTGGAGAGGCCAGGTGAGCCTCGAAGGCTGTGCGCAATACGTTGCTCAGTTGATCGACCTGCAGCTTCTCAGGAGGACCTGAGCGTTCGAGCAGAACTGCGCGTTGCCAAGCGCCAGGCGTGAACACGATGGGCAACCGAAGGGTGTTCAGTGCTTCCGGTGTAAGTGAGTCGGACATAGTGTGCCTCCGTTGAAAGCGCGAAGAAACCTGTCCCGTGGGGGAAAGAACTTCCCCGCGGTGGGTTGAAGAAAAACAAGAAGGTTTGCCTGACGAGCAGAGCTCGAAAGGCGCTCCGGAGAGCAGTAGGCGTTCATCACCGTAGCAACGGTCATCGTGCGAGCCACCGAACGCTAATCGCACTTGGGGAGAGCCATCACCGAAGTGACGTAGCCTTGAAGGTTCTGGCTACCTGGGAAAGTGCTGTCGATAACAGCGATCCGTATCTTGTATTTAACTGGACTATTTATATGGGTCAATCACTCTAGAGACGCTGCTTCCCGGGGTTTGTCTTCTGCCTTCCAATGAAGATTTTTCGGCCGGGAAAACTGATAGGCGGTCAGGCACGGGCCGTTTTCAGTAGTAGGCTATTACTCTTGTCTCAACCATGAAAACGCTCAGAAGAGGGCGAAACCATGCCGACTCAGCAACCTATTCACAATTCACGTGCCCACCGCTGGGCATACGCCTGTGGTATGTCGGTGAAGCGTGGTTACCGTAAGTTAAAAACATTTGAATCCCGTGTGGTTGGGCGTGCGGAGACGGCAGGTATGCCCGCAGGTAAATTTCTTGTTCGCGGGAGTTTTCTGACTGCCAAGTTGGCGTTGGTCGGAGGGCTGCTCTTTATCGGTTTTTGGCTGGTCGCTTCTGTTGTGGTGATGATCGCTGTGATTGCCCTTCTGCAGTTCAAGGCTGTCTTCGACACGGATCTTGAAGAGGACAATCCAGGTCCTGACTACCTTGGGGCTAACTCTTATCTTGGCAACTTCGATGACAATGGCCACTACATAGGTCATTTCAAATCATCAGATGACGTCAGATAAACTTCTTCGTAGCACCCATCAACTGATCTGCTCCTTTGCCCGCTGCACCATGCGCGGCTTTGCTTGCACCACCTAGCATCCCCTCAAGGCTGTTGCCGATTGAGTAGCCAGCCCAGCTCATGGCGACCAAAAACAGTCCAGGCAGCACCAAGAACATCGCCCCCATCACATACTCGATCACTTGCGCGGTGACAGTCCCATCCATAAAACCGGACGAAGGCAGCGACAACAGCACTTGATTGGACGCCGAAACCTGGTTGTACAAAGTGTCTAGCATGCTGGAGTCGACCCAGCGCGCCAATTCCCACCAGAAACTCAGCATGTGCAAGGTGAACAGCGCGAACGTCACGGTCATGACGGTTTTCAGCTGATAGGTACTGACCAGCAGGATCAGCGGCAAGCTGATGATGATGCCCATGATCAGGAAGGCCTGCACCATTGGCAAGGCGGCGCGTAGTGCATTCATTGCCGGGAAGTTGCTGAAGGAGCCGAGGGCCAACCCGGTATTGGTGGCGAGGTTATTGAGCCCCTGATTGATCGAGCCGCCACGGGCGCTGGAGCCATAGTCCTGGTACACCTGTCCGGGCGACATGGACACCGATTGCTGGCGCGGGCTGACCAGTTCGCGCAGGGTGGCATCCTCGATCTCGTTGTTCGAACGGCCAGTCAACCAACCTTTCAGCCGAGTCAGCAGCGAGGGATCGACTTGCTCGATCAAGCGCCCGCGCAAGCCGACACCGCTGTCGTTCCACCACTGCTTGCAGGTGGGGTAGCCTGCGCCATTTTCCAGCCGCGGTAAGGAAACATCGCGGCTTTCGTCATACGGCCAACTGATTCGCGGTGTGCGTGAACGATCCGTGTCGTAGTAGCCGGGCGTGTCCAGAAAATAGCTTGAGCCGATCCAGGACGCGTCGTGACTTTGTGCTTTGTCTAACTGCGGACGGTTGGTGAACAGGCGAGAACGGGAATAGCCATAGCAGTCGCGAGTGAAGTCGGCGACTTCCTGCAGCAGTACCTGACTGTCGATGCGCGAGCTGTCGATCTCCATGCGCAACTGCCGGATATCCGGTGCGCAGGGGATGGAGGCAGTGGCCGCGGCGGTCACACCTTTGCTCAAGGCATGCACCAGAAACCACCAGATCGGTACGTTGGCAGATCGCTCGCCAATGGTGTTGAAGGTGGTCCCCCAAGCGGTTTCCGCTGGCCTGGCCACACTGACACCGCAGCGCTGGCTCGCCGCATCATCGAACGTCATCGATGCGAGGCTCAGAGGAAAGACGGGCGCGCAGCCGAACAATACAACGATGTAGGCTAGCCATAAACGGTTCTCGATCCGCGGCACCGAGAGCAGCCCCTTGTTGCCTTCATCCGCGCCTTGCTGACGGGCCGACAGCCATTCTTGGAGGATGATTGCGCCAAAGGGCGCGGCAAACAGCCCGGTGTCGGACAGGACGCTCCAAAGGCCGTTGTTGATGATCCAGGCCAGGAGAGAGAGGTAAAACTCCAGGTAACTGTTGGTGCTCATGAGCATGGTGGTGACCTCACAGTCGGGTGAGTTCGACGCAGGTAAAGAGTACGAGCCCTAATGCTCCGATGCGTTTCACGCGCAGTCGATCCTGTGGTCGATGTCGGTAGCGCCGAAGCAGATCCCACCAGAGCGCAAAGAGGGCGCAGTAGAGCAGGGCGCGCCACCACCGCAGATAAGGCCGTGCGGATTCAAATGCCTGCTGCCAGGCCTCGAAACTACCCAGCGCAGCGCGGCCGATCCAGGCGACCAGCGCGGCGCTCAGGATCATCACCGTGGCAATCCCCAGACTCGAAAGCAGAGTGAATAGCGGTGAGCGTTTCATGGCTCACTTGCGCCTGGCGTCAGCATCATTGAGTCGACCGGGCTCGGGGTCGCCTTGCTCGACGGTACGCGAAGCATCGGCACCACCGGCATGCCGATCGAGCACCAGGCTAGCGGTGTTGGTGGCCAGCATCTGCCGGACCTGCAGCTCGGTTTGTAGCAGGCGTATTTCACGCTCCAGGGCGTCGATATTTTTCGTCAAGGCGGTCTGGGCCGGCTCGGCGGAGGCGATGTTCGGTTCGTGACTGCCTGCCAGCAGGGTGCGCAGTAGCAGCAGTGCTTTGTCGAGCACGCTGGACAAGGCCGTCTCGCTGGCCAGGCGTCGCGCCAGCAGATCCTGGTCGGGGTCGTCACGTAGGGCTTCGATCACACCACGGGTCACCGGCAGCATCGGGCTGGAGGCTTTAGCCAGGTTGTCAGGGGTAGGCGGCAGTGAACCCGACAGCAACCCTTGCAGGGCCTTGAGGCGTTCGCTGTAGGCCTCCTGGATCAGCGGTGTCAATCCGCTGCCAGCGGTAGCACGCAGGGTTTCGCAGCTGTCGCAGGTCGCGACTTCGCTCTCGCCCAACACGCGAACAGCCCATTCGGATTCCTCCTGGGGCGAAGCCCAGGTCTGGCAAATAGCACCGCCCAGGCAATCACTGCTACTGATCGAGGCACTGTCATCCACCGTACGGTTATGCAGCAGGTTGTAGCCCGCGCGCACCACGTCAGAGGTCACCCGGATGGGTGTCTGCCCATTACCTCCAGCCTTCGAGCCGCCGACCCAGGAGACCCCATTGTTGCCGTTATGGGTCTCGGTGTTTTTCACCGCAGCCACCGCATCGCCGCCGGTTTGCTCCAGATTGCCCTGCATCTCCTGGTTCTTGGCCAGCGCGCCCCAGCCGGCTTGACCGACCTTGTCCGCCATCTTCTCTGCCATGGCCTGGCAGGTCAGCTTGGAACGATCGAAGTCGATGCGCCCCTGCATCACCCCGTTACTGAGCAACTCATAGAGGCCGGGGTTGGCGCGCTGGATGATCAACGCTGGCAGCGACATCACTGCCTGGGTCGCGTTCTGCACGATACTGCCCATGATCTGCTGGAAACCTTCGGTGGCACCGTTCAGCTGGTTTTGCAGGGTATTGGTGAGGCTCATGTTTCCGCACATCATGTTCGCTCGCCAGGACCCGCCGACACCGAGACCACTGGGTCGGTAGAGCGAGCTCGGTGAGCCCACTGCCGAGCCGCCACCGATGGTATACATCACCCGGTCGTCGAGCACTTCGCCTTGAGTGCCCAGGCGGTAATCGCCCTCGGCGGCGTGGGCATGAGTGGCAATGGCGAGCAGTCCGTAGAGCAACAGACTCATCACGCCCAACCATGGTCGCGCGAGAAGCCGACTCATGAAGCACCTCCTTCGAAGTCGATGCTGAACAGGAAGGTCTGCCCCTCACGTTTGCAGCAGCTATAGGGACGCCACAGCGACCAGGCGTAGCCGCCATCCGCGCTCTGTAACGGATCGCTGGGGAAGATGGCGCACGTGGGCTGAACCTGAGGGTAGAGCAATTGCCATTTGTGGGTCGAAGCATCGTTTTCAACGATCGGGCCAGGCGGCCAGTAGCCGTCGCGTTTGGCGGGCGTGAGTGGTAAGTACACATGCGGCTGCCAGTTGCGGGTAATCACATCGCCGGCCCGTTGCGCCATGACTGCGGCCGCTTTGAAATCGTCGGGCTGTACCAGAAAGCCCTGCCTGGGATAAACGTTGCCCCACATGTTTCCCGAAGCCTGACGACCGATTTCACGGATCCCCGGCATGAGCGACTCGGGGTAAAAACTTTCCGGTATGCCATGGCGCCATGCCAGTGAGTCCAGGGTGCTCAGGTAGTAGGGCATGAACGCAGTAGCGCCGGTGGCGCAGGCATAGCCGGATTGCGAAGCCAGTTGCGTTGCGACCCAGCCACCGGGGTGGCCGATGCCATCGACGTTCTTGAAGCGGGGCAGGTTGTCGCGGAGGGTGTTCGGGGTGATCAGGTTGCCGCCACCTTCCGCACCGCTGATTGGAGAGGAGAGGGTGGCCATCTCGGTCCAGGGGTTATTGCCGGTGGTGGCGTAGCTCGAGACCACCAGTTCAGGAATGAAATGACGAACCTTGGTCGAGGTTTTGACTGTGCAGCCGAAGGGCGTGCAGAGGAGCCAGAAACAAATGCCGACGACCCTGTATTCGAGACAGTTTGGCGAAAGCACAGAGGACGTGATACTGCCGGTGTCCAGCGCCATACTTGGACCGCACGCCAGCAGGATGCTTAGCGCCAAGGGTCTTAGCTTCGTGGGCGGGATTGACGAGCAGGCAACAGACATGATCCAGGCTCTCGATGATGGCCTGGGCAGGTTCGGCTATGGACTGAAGACTGTCAGTGGAAATTATGAAGGCGGACCTATCGGGTTTGTGAAACGTGAGACTATTATTTGACGTGAAGGGCGCTGCGCAGGATATCGGGTTCCACAAGTAACTGATCTGCGGTAATTTCGAGAATATTGGCGAGCTTGCACAGGACCAACAGCGACGGGTTGCCCGTGCATCGTTCGATTTGACTGACGTAGGTGCGATCCACCTCGGCCATGAGCGCGAGCTGCTCTTGGGTCAGGTTTTTCACGCGTCGCATCAAGCGGATGTTTTCCGCCAGCTGCAGACGAAGCTGTTCGTAGTCTTGAGTCATGCGCGCAAATTGCGCCTTGAGGGACTCTCAATCCACGGGATATAGTCTACATTGGTATTGATCTAGGCCATTTGATGCTCATGCCTGTTATCGAGCGTTCATTTGGTGTCGTAAAGCTTTTCGAGGCTGGACTTCACGTCTAACAATAAATCAGAAATCTAGGGTGTGTATGGACGAAAACTACATTTCAATTCCTGCGGCGGATGGTTGCCCAAGTCTTCTGACACCTTGGGGCAACGAGTTTGCCTCGATGATCGAACGTGGCGTGCAATGTGCTCAAGCTTGGCTTGATACGCCCGGCGAGATTCCCCTGTGGTGGGAGCTGGCGCAAACCCGCAAGACCTTTCCTGTCGGTGACTGCCAGGATGCCTTCGAAGCCGGATTCCTGTTGAGGATTCAGCAGCGGCTCCGGGGCGTACCGCAATAACCGGTCACTCGCTTTAGAGCGCGATGACTGAATAGACTTTCCTATAGCGGCTCTATTCCTCGCGCTCTATCGATCCGTTCAGCTACGCTATACGCCGCTTCCAGTTCTGAGCAGCCGTTCTCCTGCATCAGTGTCCAGCGCTCGGCTTTTTCCTCGGGCTCCGTCATGGCCAGGGCGAGATAAAGACTGGGCGGCACGGCCCGAAACAGCGTTTCGAGCTTCTTCGATAGCACGACGCCCTCAGTGTATTTACCCGGTTCCTTACTGGCGGAGAGCAGCAAGGCTTTCTGTGCCGGCGTGAGTTTCTTGAACCGTGCGATTTCTTCGATTTCCGCGGGCGGCATGTTCAAACAAATCCACCATTCGATCATGTTGAGCATGGTCTGCGCAGCCGTGGGGAAGTCGGCAAGGTTTTGTGTGGCCAGCCAGAACCAAGCGCCGAGCTTGCGCCACATCTTCGTCCCCTTGACCACGAACGGCGCCAGCAGCGGGTTTTTGGTGATGATATGGCCTTCGTCGGTGACCATGATGATCGGCCTCCCCAGGTACTGGTCGCGTTCGGCGAGGTTGTTCACGGTGTTCATCAGGCTGATGTAGCTGATGGACATCTGTGCCTCGTAGCCTTCGCGAGCGTAGGTGGCCAGATCGACAATGGTCACATCGCTCTCGGGCCAGGGCATGCCCTCGCGATCGAACAGTTCACCCTCGAAACCCTGGCAAAACAGGTCGATGGACTCGCCCATTTCCTGGGCGCGCTCACGACGCTTCTCGGGCAAGTGCAGGTCGGCGGCGACGCGCAGCAAGGCGTCGCGCACGTCGCGGGTCAGCACCTGACGGCCCGCGGTGACGCAGGTCTGCGCCGCATCGAGAATGCACTCGCGGATCAAGCTGCGATCGGCTCGACTCAGGCGCGCCTCTTCCTTGGCCTCGCCGCCGGTGATCATCAGCCGGGCGGTGATTTCCAGTTCACCGAGAACATCACGCTGGTCTTCGCGACTGGTTACCACCTCATCGTCCCACTCATCGATCGACAGACTCGCCACCTGATCCGGCTGCTCGACTAGGCGCCAAGCATCGGCGAACGGGGCGAGGCTGACCGAGGCGCCAGGTTTCAATTGGACTTTGTTGACTGACAGGCCCTGCGTTGAAAAGTAGTCGCCTTGCAAACCGAACGAGTTGCCGGCCTCGACGATAAACAGGCGAGGGCGGTACACCGCCGTGACTTGCATCAGCAGGGTGACCAGGGTCGCCGACTTGCCGGCGCCGGTCGGTCCGAACAACAGCAGATGCCCGTTCATGGCCCGGTCCAAGCGTGACAGCGGGTCGAAGCTCAGCGGTGAACCGCCGCGATTGAACAGGGTGATGCCTGGGTTACCTGTGCCGGTGCTTCGACCCCAGACCGGAGCCAGGTTCGCCAGGTGCTGGGCGAACATCAGGCGGGTGTACCAGTTGCGCGAGTCACGGGACGGGTTGTAAGCCATCGGCAACCAACGCAGGTAGCTGTTGCAGGCCGCGACCTCATCGCCTTCACGTACTGGCTGCAACCCCGCACCCAGCAGCGCGTTGGCCAGGCTGACCGAGTGCTGGTGCAATTGCTGTTCATCCTGACCGCGCACGTAGAACGCCAGCGTGCCGCGGTACAGCTTGTGCTGGCGGCCGATGATCGCGCGAGCTTCTTCGACATCCTGACGGGTCTGGGTCGAGGCCAGGTTTTCACCGATGGCTTTGCGCGCCAGGCGGTTCAACTGATCCTCGAGCACGTCCTGCGGTTTGACCACCAAGGTCAGGCTCATCACCGTACCTTCGGGTAACTGGTCGAACAGGGCATTCACCGCGTCGCCCTTGCGGGTTTCTCCGGTGAGTTGACCAATCAAGGGCGCCCGGCGCAGCTTGTCCACTACCATGAGCCGATGGGGCTGACCATCGAAGTACCAGAGTCCGCGCTGCACATCCGAACGCGGTTCGTTGAAAAATAGGCGCTCGGCGAAGTCATGATCGAAGGGCAGTTCCAGCGACTCACCGTCGCCCGACTCCGGATAGGCCACGCGGCGGTAGAACTTCTCGGGCGCTTCATCGGTGAGCCTGGGGGCTGGATTGAACCAGGGCAGTAACCAAGCATACAAACCGCGGCCATCGACTCGCGTTGAGTGCACCCCGCACGCCTGCAACGAAGCCGCGATACGTTCGCAAGTCTGTTGCAGGGATTGCACCGGGGTGAGTCCCGCCGCCTCAGCGTCAGACTCAAGCCAGCGATAGACCACCAAGCGTACCCGGCGGTTATTGCCGCGCCAGGGCAGGCGCGTAACCACCTTATCCTCAAACAGACCACCGGGCTTGGCAATGGCCTTCAGATGACGGCGGCTGAGCTCCAAATATGCCTCGGTGAAGATCGTGCCTCGCGCGCTGTCCTGAATGTAATTGGTGAGCCGGGTCAGGTAGGGGGTGAAGTCGTTGTCGTCCTGGCAGAAGAACTGCGCCACCCAAGGCGCTTGATCCAGCTCGTCAAAACTATCCTGCAGGGCATCCTCAAGGGCATCGCGGGCCGCCATCAGCCAATCGGGTTCTCGCCCTTCGGTGCCGATGGGCAGCAACTCGAACACCGCGCCCACCGAGCGATTGTCATCCAATAGAAAACACTGTTCGGTGTCGAGGTATTCGACCCACGGCAAGTGATCGGTGAAGCTGGGGTTGTGCGCGTACAGTGCGGCTTCATCAGCCAAGGTCGCGCGAGGGCGCATTGGGTGGCGCCAGGCTTTCCACGCAGGAGTACGGTTCCCCGAATCGCCGGTACGCACTACAAGTCTTCCTGACGTTCACCCGGCAATGCGTACTGCACATGTTGGTAAAACGGAAAGACGGTCGAGTAACCCGGGACCGGTGCCTGCTCGGTGCCGCTCAGATGCGGATACACGTACAGCACCAAATCGGGATTGGGCAGGCGAGGGAACAGGTTGCGGATCTCGTTCGCCGCTGTGCGAGTATACGGTTCCTGGAGAGAAGCGGAGAAATCTGCCTGAGCCAGCGGGCGGCGTAACTGCTGACGAGCATTTAGCAGTTGCTGCTGAGTGCCTTGCGAACCGGCGCCGTTCCAGATGTCCAGCATGGTTTGCTCGCCATGGGGCAGCAGCGTGTCCTTGTCGGTGGAACACCCCGTTAGGACCCAGCAGAGCACGCTAATCCAGGTCAGGTAGGGAGGCATGGTCTTTTTCATGGCGAACGCTCCGGCCCTTAGGCTCGTAGTCGATGGTGATCTCATGGTCGAGGTGCAGTGCGACCTGGGCGGCCGGTGCCACGTACACGGCAGCAAAGGCCTCGCCATACAGCTTGTTGATCCACTCGCGGATGTCGCTGACCCCACCACTGAGGATTGAGTTCAGCGCGCTGTTGCCCGTGCTGCTGGTGACCCCGAGTGTACTGCCGCCCGAACTGATCACGCTGCTGTTGTTCTGCTCATCCCCGAGCAAGGCGGCGACACCGGCGCCGGCCGCCGTGATCAGGCTCTGGCTACTGAGGTATTGCTGAGCGTTCGAGCGGCGCTCGCCGGCAATGCAAGGAATGCCATACGGATCGGACAGGTAACCGAGTCCACCGCGGATCTTGTCGGTGTTTGAGCTCTGGGTGGTGGAGGCATTGCGGCTGGCTACCGCCTTCGGCTGAGGCACCGTACGGATGGTGCCATCGGTAAACACAAAGGTGATTGACTCGACCTGTCCGCGTACGCAGGAGAGGGTCCAGTCACCGGACGCCGTGCCGCTCATCACGGCCCCCGCGACGTCTGGCAGGTCAATGCCGTTGGCGGTCAGGTTCTCCGGTCCGACTAGTACCTTGAAGGGATAGGGATCATTCACTGTGCCGTCCACCGGGACTCGGCCGATCAGCGCGGTCATCGCGACCGAGCCCATCAATGTCGCGTTTTCGGGAATGGTGTAGATCGGCTTCGAACCTTCGGTACGATCAACGGATCGGGCCAATTCACGCTCTCCCTTGGTGACCGCGCGCAATTGTTTCTGGCTGCGGTCAATAGTGTTGTCTTTCAGACCCTCCAGCGAGTTGAAGGCGGTAGGCAGACTCAGTGCGGAGGAGGTCTTGGTTTTGCCTCGGGCGTCGGTGGACGGAGCATCCGAGGGTTCAATCCACTGCGTCGCATCATTGGCAGAGTGCCGCCCTTCGAACTGAGCACCGTCGCCGGGCTCAAGCCCCAATCCGATTGGCATATCCTTGCCTTTGCCGGTTAGCCCCGACAACTGTTCCTGCAATTGTGTCAGCAGACCGCGAGCCTGACGACTGTCTTGTTCCGCTTTGAGTCGGGCCTCGTTGGCTTGTCGGCGGCCTTCGTCGACCTGTTGGGTCACGCTGCCCAGCGCCGTCTGGATGCGTGAATCGACACTGTTTTCCCGCTCGCGCAGACGGTTGTTCTCCGTCTGCAGCGAATCATTATGTTTCTTCAGACCGAGCATGTCGCTGCGCATGGCCTTCACCTGGCCGACCAGGGTGGCGACCGTGTCGCGCGGGGTATCGCCAGCAATGCCGAGCGACTTGGCTTGCTCGGCGGATAACTGAATGTTGCCCTGATCAATCGGGTGCTCTGGAGAAGGCGTGCTGCCGCCCGCGACCCAGCTTTTCAGGATGATCAGCACCACGCCCAGCAGCGCAGCCGGTACTAGCCATTTGAGCAATGCGTTAGCTTTCATCGTCCGCACCTCGCGCGACGGGCGGGAGCAGCACGGCTTGTTCAAGGCCACCACCGCGGGTGACAAGGTAGGCAATCGTGGTGTCTTCTGCGCTGCCGGCAGGTCCGAGGAACGCATGCTGGAAGGTCGCAGCGAATAGCTTGGCCTGAAGCCGACGCGGATCGAGTTGTACCGTCTCTGGACCACGATTGCGCAACTTCACCGCCGTCACCCAGTAGTCACCGAGTCGCCAGACGGCGATGGGCGTGCTGGACACGTTTTCGGTCGGCAGCAGGGTTGGCAGTTCGGTACGCAGCTTGAGCGGTACGCGACGGATACCGGGTAGGGACTCCACGGTGCGCAGCGGCGCGTACAGGCTCTGTGCGGCGTAGCGCGTCAAGGCGACTGGGATCGGCGTACGATCTGGAACAAGGACGGTGCTAGATTCCGTCTCGGTAGCCTGCACCTGAGCATTCTTGAGAATACGTACGGGCTCCAGCGGTAGATCACCAGGCGTGGCCGCGATATCCAGCAGGATGATCTCGCCCGTTGCGACCGATTGCAGTTGCAGTCGGGTCGGGGCAATGGCTTCCGACGCGCGCAGGTACAGCGTGCCGCCGGTTGATTGCACACGCAGCTTGCCCGTCAGCGTTGAGGGCACACCGACTCGAACAGCCTCATCGACAAAGACCACCCGCTCCTGATTGATCACCAGTGGGACCGCGAGGGGTAGGCGTTCCCAGTGCATCAGCTCGACGGCCTGCGCTGCAGCTCCCCATAGCATCAGTGCGACGGTGAGTCCCAGGGTAGAAATCCGCTTCATGGCTCACCTCCAGGCAGGGAGATTTTTTGCGGAGTGCCCTGATAACAATCCAGTGCCAGCCCCCACTTATTGCGTTCGGGGTCCAGATCAAAACGCACCACGCGTAATGGATAACGCACCACCACCCGTTTCACCGGTTCGGCGGCGTAATACTCATCGGCGTTGAGGTCGAGCTTGACCAGCCAGCTGTCGCGGTCGAGTTGCTTGACCCGGAGTTCCGGATCTTCGCTGTAGCCTCGGCCCAGAATTTCGTAGACGCCACGCACCCGCTGGCGTAGTTCGCCGGCTGCCTTGCGGTACTCGTAGTCGCCATCGAGGAAGGCCTTGCAGGAGGGTGTCAGGTAGGACTGCAAGCCATAGATGGCGCGGCGATAGTCCTGTTCGCCATCCGAGGGCCAGCGGTTGAGCTGACCAAAGATGTACAGGGCAAAGGCATAGACATTCTCTGAGGGGATATCCCACCACTTGCGCGTGCTGCCCGAGCGCAGATCCGGGGGGACATGCACGGTCAGCTCGGTCGGTGCCGAGCGCCAGCCATACCAGAGTCCGGCACAGAGCAGGGCGAGGATCACTACCGCCAGGCGCAGGCTGAAGATGTGGGCCTGCTGGGCATCCACCTTGTTCCGAAAACGGCTCATGGCTGCCACCGGGACAGGGCAGGCCGCAGTCGACGTGACCGGCGAACCGTCCAGGCGCCGGAGTGCAGGACCAAAGTCCCTCGACCCAGGCGCCAGCGGCTAGCCAGTACCCATTCGAGCTTGCGGTACAACCAGGTCTCGGGGCGGGCCCGTTTGGCTCGACGCAGTAGCGTGCCACCGGCAAATAACACCAGTGCCATGCTTGCGATCATGCTGGTCGGCGCCACGGCAATGGAGGCGGTGGCGATCGCCAGAGGAACACCCAGCACCAGGCCGACGAGTGCGCCGGCACCGAGCGCCACCCACATCTCATCGTTGGTCAAACCGCGTAATACGGCAGGATCACGATTGAGTCGCTCTGGTAGAAAGATCAAGGTGCCGTCGGCAAGGCGTTCAATAGTGTCGTTCATGCCGACCTCACAAAATTGCGGCAGCCTTGGTCAGGAACCAGATGATGATCACCACTAGCAGGGCCCCGATGCCGACCACAGCACCCAAGTCCTTCCAGGTCTTGCGCTGGTTCTGCACGTCGGCATAGACAGTTAGGGAATGCCAAGCCACACCGAGAAAAGCGAGCAGGGCGATCAGCAGACCGAGCAGGATGCCGCCGTCGTAGGCGTAGTTTTTGATCGTCTCGATCAACCCGGAACCTTCACCACGTGAAGGAGCCTCCATGGTGGGGAGCTCGGCGAAAGCCAAGCTTGGACCGAGCACCAACAACAACCCGATTAGACGTTGACTGGCACGATCCCGCAGGTTGTTTTTCAGGGGGACAAGGCACTTGAGCATGACGGCGATCTCCAGTGTTAGGACAGGGTGAAGAACATCAAAACCAGCAAGGTGAGCAGCACACGCGCGGCGCTGCCGCCGAAGGCTCCAAAGCGCACACTACCGTTCGCCCAACCCCGGTAAGCCGTCCACATCACCCAGGCACACCAAAGCAAAGCCAGGACGAGAACCAGGGACAACCACAGCGTCGAACTGCTCTGTGCCGAGACGCCGGAGGCGTTTTGAAACGCTGAGCTCTGCGCGTCAGTCATACTCATGGCGAAGGCTCCGCAGGCGGAATGTCGAGGCGGTATTCGCCGACCAATTCAGAGGGGTCGCGCGGTTGGGCGCGAGAGGGGGACAGATAACCCTGCACGCCTTGGCGAATACGTTGGATGTCCTGAGACAGGCGGGGATAGTCGAAGCGATAGCGATCGCCGGGTTCAGCCGTGCTGGCTCCCTCAGCTCGCGTTGCAAGGCGTTCGATGGTGTCGAGTTGCCGCTGGATAAGGCTGAGTTGATCCTGCTCATGAGCCGAGGCGGCATAGCTGCTGCCGTGAACGATAGCCAGTGAGAGTAGTAAGCAGCGAAAGACGGTAGTCGGCATGATGCTGTCCCATATGGAGCTGGGAGCAGAATCAAGTCAAAGGTCGAATTGTTCCGTAAGAAACCTGAGGTCTGATGAATCGCTTTTTTTTCTTGGAAAGGACAGGGAATGTTTACATTACAGCTAATGTGGTCCTTCGATCTTGGGTGGAGAGAGTGGTTGAGGCTCTAGGGAAATCCCAATCTCGATGAGTTTCGTTGGTGATGGTATCCGTTCCATAAGAATACCCAGCAAGGCTGCCTCGGAGTAGAACGGATGGCCGAAATCCTCGCTGCCGACTCGTTTGTCTGTCACAAAAAACGGACGTGAAGTGCGCCGGGCACATGCTGAATAATGGCCAAGATAACGCCTTTGTGCCGCTCGCTGGACGGTTACGGATTCCTTTTATCCTGACGGGTAGTAAGTAGATTTTTGATAGCAAAACCGCCTGCATCGAACACCACAAGAGTTGGTATGGAAGTGATATGGCTATCTCTGACGAACATAAGAGGCTAACGGCGCTGTAAGCGAACTGGTTCCGCAAAAAGAGTCTTTGGCGTGATTGCCACGGAGCTGACTTGCGATCGACACCACATATAGTGGTCCAGAAGAAGAGAGCATGCCAGTCCCAAAGATCCACCAGCACAGTTCACACGTACCTACTGGTCCGATCATGCCGGACTACGTTCGCGAGCACTAGGAACAGCTCCATATCCAATGGCTTGCTCATGTTCGACTACCAATGTAAGTCGATAACAGGTCGATACGGCCGAGCCCCAACTCGTAGCTGATTTGCACTCGGGCATCCTGATCTAGGCGTCGGTCGAGTTGGTAGCAACGGCCACCGTTGATGGGAGCGAGATGATGAGTGATCTGCTCATAGCGTTCGCACGCATAGGCGACCCGAAGTTCGTGGAAGCCTTTGAGGTTGTGCGAATGGAGGATCTCTCGTGCGGGACGAACGATTTGCCGTTGTAAATCGACATAGCTTTCGTTCGGTGCAAGCAGGTTGCGGCTACCGTTGGGCGAAACCTGTTCGGCAAATTTCAGCGCGTCATGAATAGGATCATTTACCGTGATCCAACGAAGCACCGACGCACGTGAACGGCCACCTTGGATGCCGTCTCGGATGTTGATTTTGCCGCAGTGTTCGGTCTCATGTTTTAGGCGCGGTAGATCGGCCAAAATGGCCTCGCGCAAGCGCATGCCGGTGGCTCGCGCCAACTGAACGATAGCCGCCGCGCGCGGCATTTGGTGTTCGCAGAGCACGTCGACGATCCGCTTTACCTGTTCGTGGTCTTGGCCTTGCGGCACCGAGCGACGAACACTGGTGCGCTGCATTCCCAATGCCATACTCGGACTCGGCACCTTCACAGACTGATCGCCGCGAAGCGCCACCATAGTCCGGTTCACGCTGGACAACCGGTTTTGCGCAGTAGCGATGCCGATAGCGCCTTGTTCAACTTGTTGGCGCAGATGCTCTGCGTAGTCCAGCAAGGTCTGCCGATCTATCTGTCGCGCATTGTTAAATCCGGGCCCATCCTCCGAACGACACCAGCGGACAAACGCCTGCCAGCGATCACTGTGCGCCTTGACCGTGGCGTAATGTCCGCCGCCAAAAAAATCACGCAATGCTTTCGGTCCGGCATAACTCAGTTGTCGGCCATAGCCAAAATTGCGCCCGTCTCTTCTACCAACCAATGCCATGATCAAACTCCTCTCGAAGCCAAACACCTGTGAGGGTTGTCCACTAACGCGGGACAGGCGGTTCCTTACAACCGGGAGCTTGGGAATCTCATTAGCTGGCCTCCTGAACACTTCCGCAGATAAGCATTCGTGTCGCACTCAGAGATATTTTTTGAATGTCGCTGCTGTGATGGCCATGGCCACCCCGAGCATCACGGCGCAAGGCACAAAAACAACCATGGGATTGAGCGAAAAGGGCAGAGACAGGTAAAGCATCCAGGGCACGATCAGCAGTGGTATCACTGCGCGCTTGGCGCGGTGATAGACAAAACTGCTTTCTCGCCCGGCTCCAAACTTACGCAGGTCGCGGCGCATTAGGCCATCGATGAAACCGGTGAACATGGCCAGCAGAAACAGGGGAGTCGCCAAGGCCAAAATGGTCAGGCGCACCACAAAGGTGAAGCTGACATACACCGCCGCCAGCACAAAGTCCTCAATACTCACATACAGTTGATTGATCCAGCCCCAGAAACCCTTGCCCTGGCTCGACACCCGCGCCTGCTGTGCAAAGTCCGCAAAACCTGTCTCGACCAACAACCATTGGTTGAGGACGTCCAGCAACTGGACAATCGTTCGCCCAGGCTGGTGGATGATGAGTGAAACTTTGAAGTGCTCGCTGAGCCATCCCAATTCGCTATTCAACATGGCCTGGCTGTGTCGCCAACCCTGATCGCCCCAGAACAGTAGTAGTCCGACGAACTCGATGAGGATCGAGAACAACAACGAGGCCATCAGCAATCCGATGATGCGCAGGACCAAGCTGATCGTCGAGATGATCAACCCAGGGCGCTGGATCGGTTGTGGCGGCGTGTTCTGGGCGGAAGTCGCCATCGTTCACTCCATTGCGCGTTGCAGCGTTGATGTGGGCACTACGTCTTCTGGATCGTTTTCTGCTGAATCGAAATCTGTGGTGGGGTAGGGCTACCCCACCTGATCCAGATTGAAGTTGGTAGTTGGGCCGCCGCCGCTTGCGCTCCACCACTGCCCCGCCTGCGCGTTGTAGGCCGCCCGCATCCGTTGAGTGAGTTCCTGCAGGTCCTTGGGCATGGCGTCGTCGTTGGAGGGTTTAGGTAAAGGCATGCGGACTTTCCAGAGCTGCCCACCGGTCTGGAAGGAGAACATTTGCCCCTTGGGCAGACTGACGATATGCGCTGGCTCGATCAACGGCACGCTGGTACTGCTAACGCGGTCTTGGGAAGACGAAGTGAAGTCTGTGTTGGCCTCAGGGTCGGAGGTGTCGGTGGCGCCGGAGACCAGGGTCTTGGTCAGCACGTTAACCTTGGGCAACTGCTGGGTGAGCAGTTCAGCAGTAGCGGTCTCTCGTACCCGCAGCATCTGCAAGGTGTTGAAGTTACCGATTACCTGGCCGGCCTTGGCGCGGTTGCCGATTCGCGCTTCGATATCGCTGAGGGTCTGGGTGTAGGCCGTCACCTGAATACCGGCACCACCGCCCTTGTTGATCAGCGGGATGAACTCATCGCCCATCAACTCGTTGAACTCATCGGCGTGGAGGTTGATCGGCAACTTGTCACTGTTGTTACCCGATTGGGGCAGGCCATGGTCGATGCCGTGTTTGTAGATGTGTCCGGCGACCGAGACCAAGTCGGCGAACATGGAGTTGCCCACAGCGGCGGCCACCTCGGCGTCGGTCAGTGCATCCAGACCGACGTAGACGATGCCGCGTTTTCGGATGATCTGCATCCAGTCGAAGATTGGTCGCGGGTCATCTAGGTCGGTGTAGTTTGGGGCCAGCAGTTGGGCGGTCTTACCGGTGGTGAGTTTCTCCAGCAGCGGTAGCAGCGAGGCAACGATTTTGTCGAAGTAAGTACGGTCGTAGCGTACCGCCGAACGCAGTCCGTCCAGTACCGGATCAAATACCCGCTTCACCGCCAGGTACTGCTCGATGGCCACCACACGTTTTTCGCGTCCCACCATATGCCGGGGGATGTTCTTCTCGGTGAGCTTGCCTTCAAGCTGGACGATCACTTCCCATGCTTTCTGATCGGTCTTGGCGAAAAACTGCTGGGCGTATTCGATGAACAGTGCGTCGATGTTGACCACATGCCGTTGGATCTGCAGGTAGTCCGGACGTCGGCCCAACTCGATCAGGGCGCGGGCGATGATGTTGACGAAACGCCAGGCAAACTCGCGAAAGGCCGCGGAGTTACCTTCGCCGCTGAGCTGCCCGGCGATGCGTGACGCCACTTCCGAGATACGCCCGAAGCGTCCCACTGCATTGTATCGAGCGGAGATCTCCGGCCAGCCCAGATGGAAAACATAAAACTCCTTATCCCGACCGGCCCGCTTGGCTTCAACGTACATCCGTTTGAGCAGGTCGGCATCGCCCTTCGGATCGAAGACGATCACCACCTCATGTTCGACGCGGTGAATGTCCTGAGTGATGTAAACCTCGGCGAGCCGGGTCTTGCCAACACGGGTCGTGCCCAGCACCAGGGTATGTCCGACCCGTTCGCCCAGCGGCAGACTGACTTCCGTTTCGTCGGGCTCGACCCCATGCAACAGCGGCGAGCCACCGACTGGGGGCAAAGGGCGCAACGGATTGAAGGCACTGTCCCAGGCGGTGACACGCGCCAATGTAGAGAGCGGAAACGGTGCATGTTCCAGGCGGCGTTCGAGTCCACGGGCCAAGCGGTAACAGGTCGGTTGGTCGACATAGTGGGCGACCGCCGGATCCTGGGCTTCGACCAAGCGCTGGGTGTGCAGGCGGGTCCAGCGAAAGCCGCGGCCCATGAACAGACGCTTGCGGCTGACCGGAATCTGCCGACTGGTCAGATCGTAGCGGGGCAGCCGACGGATATTGCGTCGATAACGAAGCACCTCCCAGGCTTGTCTCAGCCGGATAAGGCCGAACAGGGCATAGGCCAGCGCCGCAACCAGCCCGATCTCGGGTGATAGCGCCACAGCCCAGGGGGAGTACACGCACAACACTGCGGCAGCGACGCAGATCGCTACCGTGTACAGCTCCACCGCTGGCCGGAGCTTGGATTCCATCGCATGCTCGGCCATGACCTGACTCACTGTTCCAATGAGGTGGCGGTGATCAAGACGGGGTAGTGCTCAATCTGCAGGCGGGTGGCGATGTCGTTACCGTTGACCGGCAGGATGGTGATGCCCGGAGCGGCTGCTCGAATCCGGGCCAGGACTTCATTATCGGCCACTTCGACGGCCAGGCCGGCTGCACCCAGTTCCTGCAGTTCAGCCGCGCGTTGACGCAGCCAAGTCAGCGACTGGGGATCGCCGCCCACCAGAAAGAAGGGTTGCAGGCCGGGCATTTTCAGAGAGCGAGGCTTGACCGGGCCTGGGCTCAACCGGGAACTACTAATCGGCAGTATCCAGGCCACATCGGCAAAGGTGGACAGGTCCGCATGCACGGGCCGATCAGCCTGAACTCTGTTATTTATCGGCACGCCCATGGCTGGAAAATCGGGTTGGGTGAAGTCGCTAGGCTGATCCCCGGCTACGGTCAGTTCCGGGTGGGCGAAAGGTGCCAAGAGCAGGATGAAACAGGTAAGGGATATTCGCTTCATGGTGGTGTGCCTTGTTCGAAGGAAACCAGCAGTCGTTCGAGTTGTCGGGAAAAGCCGGCGCGGTAACGCGCCGCCGGAGTTCCTCCTGCCGGGCGGTGATAGCGTCCGGCCGCTGACATCCAATCACCGGTGGCGGCGTGATGCTCCTGTAGCAGCGCGGCGGTGACGGCGAGATTTCGGTCGGGGTCGAGGGCTTCACAGGGGCTGGAAAAACGTTGTCCGTGGTAGCCCAGGTTGGTTTGCCCCAGTCCGGCATCGACCCGCTTGGCGTCATGTTGGGCAAGCGCCTGAAGCAAGGCGTGACAGGCGGCCTGGCGAGTGGCGAAGCGGTAGGGTGTTCCGGCGATGTTCAAGGTCCACGGCCAGGGCAGCAGTCGGCCACGGACGCGGATACCACTCTCCTGCAGCGCAATCGCGAACAGCACCGTAGAAGGGATGCCGGCGTCATGCGCCGCCAGTTGATAGGCCGGAGGCGGAAGTTCGTCAGCCTGGACGGCGAGCACCGTCAGCATGAGCGCAATACCACTCAGTCGAGGCGTTGCCATTGTCCGTTCACCTGTTGAAATGTGGCGGGCAATGGCCCCGGAGCACCCAGGCTGAACCAGCGACCACGGTCATGGTTCAGGGTGATCTGCCGGCGTTGAACCTTGGCCGGATCGATGTCCGCTTGCCGAGCCCAGCTACGGACGCGTTCATCCTCGCCTTGGCTGCCCACCAGGTAGATATCGAACGTTGTGTCACTGTTTTGCAAACGTTGTGCTTCAGCGGTGCATGCAGGGCAGTGGTCCTCCACAAACAGGGCTGGGCGCGGCGCGACCGATGAGCTGGTAGGGGACGAAGATGCCATGCCTTGGATCGGCAGCAGCCCGGGAAACAGCTTGGTCCAGGCCGCGGTGTAAGCGTTTTGGTAGGCCAATTCACGCTCGGCGCGTTTGGCTTCCAGTGCTACCTGTAATTCGGCATAGCGCTGGCGTTCTTGGTCGGTCTGCGCCTCAACCCCGAGTGCGGTCAACGGATCGAGGTTCGGGCTCCAGAAACCGCGCGGGCCTGTTTGGATCTGTTCGAAGTGCGTCCATTCCTGCTCCGTCAGCCCCCAGCTCGCCGCCTGTTCAGAGTCAGAGCGCCCCAGCGGAGCAGACTGCGTGTCCTGGGTCCGTGACTGTGTCGTGACGGGGTTGCCCATCGCAGCGCCCATGGCCAGTAACGAAGCGAGACAGACAACGGTGGGCAGTAGCGCTCTGTTCATGATCACTTTCTCAATGGAGGAGCACGGTCTGATCTGGCTGAGCGGCCACCGCGAAGATGGCTGAGTTCGGCTCCAATATTTTCAGGCGCCAAGCCCCTTGCTGCTCACCGCTATGTAGCAGCCGGACATCCGTGAGAGAGCGACTGTCATGAGGTGCGACCGCCAGAAAGCGCTCACCCCCGCGGGACTCGACACTCAACACCGAGAACGGTGGCGAGAGCGGGGTGGGTTTGGGGCGAGCGGTCTTTTTCGGTTTGGTCGCAGAAGGCGTCGGCGGTGGAGGGTATGGCTTTGTCCTGAGGTCCAGGAGCTGCTGCTCGACCTGTTCAAGGCGTGCGCGCAGCGCTGTCAGATCTGCCACGGTGGCGCGGGCTGCCAGACCATCGCGCAGCTCCTGTATTTCTTGCGCCCACTGATCCAGCATCGGATCGAGGGTATTGGCCTGTTGCTCACCAGTATCGACCATCTGCTTCAGGTCTTTCAGCGCGTACTGCAGCTTCTCCTGGGCGTCCTTGAGGGCGCTTGAATCATGTTGCAGGGTGTCCAGGGTTTGTCGGTATTGCGTGTCCGTGCTCTGCAGTTCTGCCATGCGCTGGTACTGGTTATACAAACCACCGCTCAGCCCGGCGACCGCCAGGCAAAGTAAGCCGACAATGAGGGTTTGAAACGTTGAGGCTTTCATGGCCGCGCCTCCAATTGATGGGGCAAGACGGTTGCGATCAGCGCGACACCGGCATCCGTTTTCTGCTGTTCGAAGCAGACCGAACGGCTGACTTCATCGGTCGTGAGTTGCCAGGCGGGGCCAGCCAGCACTTGTAGCGCGCTGTGCAAAGGGATTGGACCAAGCCGGTAATGGGCTGCAGGCAGAGGCCGGGTAAACAGCACCTTCACCGACGCAGTAACTGGGCAAAGCGCATAACCAGAGCGCAGCAGCACGTACTGCAACGCATCCTGCACCGAGGGGTTCAGGCTAGACGGGATGTTCACTTCAATGATTTGGGCAAGAAGATCGCTTTGTTCCGTGGTGGGCTCGGTGCTGACCAGCGTGTAGCGGCCATAACGAAGCTCTGCCGGATGGCTTTCTTCGGCTATGCCCCTCGAGTGCTGGGCCCGATTGGAGCCACTGTCGATCTCTGGATTGGTCGGCAAAGGGTTGGGGATTTGCGCGGTGCAGGCGCTCAACAAACCCAGCAGGCAGACAGGCGTGAAAAAACGCTCCATGGAAGAAACCTCATGTCAGATTCAGTGCAGAACCTGACATGAGGTGAAGGAGCGATTCAGTGAGAAAGTTGATTCAAGGTGGGTCGTGTTAACGCTGAACACGTTGCTATTCATCGAAAATGGCGAGCCCATCCAAGACGGCAGCGTCGGGGTCGAAGATCAACAATCGCACATCCGCCAATGCCGCCAAATACAGTACGTTGACCAAGGCTTCCGGCGTGCCGGCATCGAGTTGCTCTTGCCTCAGCGATGAGTAAGGGCTGCCCTCAATCTTCACCAGGTTATCGTCGGTCCATGGCGTGCCGATCAGTTTGCACCCGACGCCATTGCAGTCCGTCAGGGCAAAGGGTTCGAACAGCAGACCGGTTGGTCTGGAGTCGAAATTGCCAGCCCGGCGTTCCAAGTAGCGCAATGCTTCTTCAGTGAGGTGCGCGGTACTGATTTCCCAGGCTCGACTGTAGTGTCCCGTTTCGAAGCTCAAGCGATGGACCATGGCTTGTGCCTCTTCCAGAGAGTACAGGTCACCGAGGTGATGCAGCTCGTTGAGCATTTCGCTCATCACGGCGTAGATCACTTGGCGCACCAGTCCGGTGGACTGACAGCGTTCATCCAACTCATCCGGAATGGATTGGCCTTCGCTGATCAAGGCGAAATCGTCATTGAACAGGCAGGGGAACAGTTGCAGCTCATCGTCGGGCAGATGGGCTTGTGCATCATGCACGGGTCGAAAGCAGGGAGGGCAGTCGTTTTCGTAGGTGATCAGTAGCAGCCGTTCGATACGAAGGTTGTCGTAACCGCGAGCAAATGGGTTTGAGGCTGTTAGCAGGGCTGGGGCTTGGGGGGCGGGGTTCATGAGGGTTCTCCAGAATGAAAATGAACACGGCGCCTGTAGGCGCCTGTGAGGGTTAAAGCCAACCGTATTCGGCAAGGGAGAGCGGACGACCTTCGCCCACGATGAAGTGATCCAGTACGCGCACTTCGATCAAGGCCAAGGCCTCTTTCAACCGTGCGGTCAAGACGCGATCCGCCTGGCTGGGTTCCGTACAACCTGAGGGGTGGTTGTGAACAAAAATGGCGGCTGCAGCGTTATGTGCTAAGGAGCGCTTAACGACTTGGCGGGGGTAAACGCTGGCGCCATCAATGCTGCCGTGAAACAGGACTTCGAACGCCAACACCCGGTGTTTGGCATCGAGAAATATCACACCGAAGACTTCATGCTCTTGTTGCACAAGGTGCAGTTTTAGGTACGAGGCCACGGCGTCAGGCGACGTCAGGATAGGGCCGCGGGCGAACAGCCGACGATCCAGAATATGCAGCGCTTCGTCGATCAGCTGGTTTTCTTGGACAATGCGATCAGCCTCGAAATCCGAGGTCTCAATCAGTGTGAGTTGGGTGCTCATGGTGGTACCTCCGAAGGGAACAATCAGGGGTACACGCCCGAGGGGAGTGGTGTCCCCGAGGTGGATATAGAGTCGCGGGTATTAGCCGATGACGCGCTGTTTACAGCCGGGTGAATCGGTGGCGTTGACCGTGTAGGGGCGAACCACAGCCGTCGCAGGGCAATGGGGAAAAAGTTTTTACTCCCCAGCCAGTTTCGGGATCGAAGTCGGCACTGATGGGCATTAACCGAACCAGTCCTCGATGGATGCCGGCGATGCGTTTTTCAATTTCATCCTCCGAGTGATACAGCGATAACGCGCTGTAGTCCTCGTAAGCCGCAGCGAACAGGCAGTCGTCGCAAAGCCAGAAGGATTCCACGTTGGTTCTCCTGTGCGGATTGAAGAAAAGGCGCTCGATGGAGCGCCTTGATGAGGAACATCGTGGACTGTTCAGGCGGACTGAACGGTACGGGTGGCCTCACGGCGGGCCGTGCGGGGAGTGGGTGGAGTTTCAGGTTCGACCCGAGCCTCTGTTGGGTTTTCGGTCTCCTCAGCTTCGGTATCAGCCGATGGTGGGGATGGCTCACTGTTTGGCGCTGACTCAGCAGGTGCTGTTGCTTCCTGCCTGGCGGGCGCTTTGTATTCGAACGTGCCGTTGACCTTGATCCAGTCAATGAACAGCAAACGACCTTTCAGGCTGGCGCCTGGCTGACCTTGTTTATCGCCTTTTTCGTAGAGAAACGGGTCGATCCACAGGTCGCCGATACGGAACGACAGCAACACCTTTTTCTCGGCGTTGACGGCGTCCATATAGAGACGAATCAAGCGTTCAGCTTCACCCCCAGCGACTTTGCAGTCGAAGCGGGTGTACTCCACCGCATCGCTGGCACCGTGCAGGGCTGCGATATCGCAGGCCATGAACGGCTGACCGCGGCGGACTTGTACTTCACGAACTCGGTTGAGGTAGCCGATGCCGACGGTGTGCAGGTTGAAGTAAGTGGTCGCTTCTTGGGATTGGTTGGCGTGGGCCATGGTGGTTCTCCTGTTTCAAGGGAAAACGGCGACGCACAGTCCTTGGCGGGGAAGTGAGCCCCCGTCAGGGTGGGTAAGGTGAAGGCGAGCAATGAACGACTCGCCACCGGCAAGCCGATGACGATCAGAACGATGCGTCTGGGGGAATAGCAGTGCAGCAGAGGAGCGTCTGCGGTGGTGATCCGCAGGCATGGGGTAGTGGGCATTCATCACCGCTGAAACGGTAATCGTGCAAGCTTCCGAACGCTGATCGCACTTGGGTAAACCACCACGAACGTGGCGTAGCCTTGAAGGTTCTGGCTACCTGGGCTGGGCTGTCAACGACAGCGACCTACGTCCTTTGTATAAGCCTGTCACAGGGGAGCGTCAAGACGCTGCAACCCGATTTTTTAAGGCCGGAATACGGTGGAAGTCTCTGGAATTAAGAAAAGGGAAAAAATGAAGAGTGGGCCTGGCGGGGTGCCAGGCGAGGAAGAGAAAAACCACCTTTGACGGTCTCACGCAGTCGACAAGCGCCTCGCAACACTTGGTTGAACTGCGCAATGATTCGCCAACCGACCCTTGTCGTGGCCTGGGTCGGAAGCTGCTGGCACGCATCCGCGCACAAAGGGTGCCCCGTGTTTCCCCGGTGGGCTCCGGGACTGAATACGATCGCCGAAGCGGATGACCGCTATTGCCGGGTAGAGGCAACAGTGGTCATCCGCCACCGTGATCAGGTCGAGCATAAAACGGGAATTAAATTCCGCAGAAGAGAAGGCTCCGAACTCTAGGAGTCCGACCGAGCTACCCGGAGCAAATCGGTCTTGGGTCGCCGTTGGCGATGATCCTGAGGCACTACAGCAGAGAGGGTGGGACGACGTCAAGGCAGAGAACTCACCGTTCTCATGATGATCGGCTCATGGCACATTATGAGCGACGCGTATCTTTACTTATTGACACAGTGCCCTTGCAATCCGGATAGCGGGAGCATGACCAGAACGGTCCTGATTTACCCTTTCGTCTGAACATCGAGGCGTTGCACATGGGGCAGCCCGGGCTCGTTTCGACCGCTATTGCCAAAGTGAGCGAGCGGCAGTGTGCGACCAACTGCGCAATCCAGTTCGCCTGCTTGGCAACGAACTCATCCAGGGTCAGGCGTCCCGCTTCGATTTCGTCCAGCGCCTGTTCCCAGATTGCGGTCATACCCGGATCTGCGACTGCTGCCGGTACCGCCTCGATCAGGGTATGGGCCGCGGCGGAGGCCATCAAAGTGCGTTTTTTCTTCAGCAAATAACCGCGATCAATCAACCCTTTGATAATGCCGGCTCGCGTGGCTTCAGTACCGATACCGGTGGTGTCCCGAAGTTTCTGTTTCAGGCGTGGGTCGTTGACCAGCTTGGCGACGTTTTTCATCGCCTTGATCAGATCACCCTCGGTGAGAGGTTTGGGAGCGGCAGTACGCATGGATTTGAGTTCGACATCGTCCACTGCGCACTGCGTGCCCTGTTGCAAGACGGGTAAGACTTGGGATTTGTGACTGGGCTCATCCTCCTCGGTGTTTTCGGAGAGCAAGCTTTTCCAGCCCTGGACCAAGATCAGTTTGCCCACAGCGGTCAATCGTTCTTCGCCACACTCCAGTTCGACCTGGGTACGATCAAACTCATGATGCGGAAGAAACTGCGCTAGGTAGTGGCTACGGATCAGTTCGTAGACATGGCGTTCTTGTTCGGACATCCGCACCAGGTTTGCCGGCTCGGTGGTGGGAATGATGCCGTGGTGTGCGGTGACCTTGGCATCGTTCCATACGCGGGAGCGCAATGATTGATCGAGGCTCCCGAATGCAGGTCTGAGTTCAGGATCCGTTTTGAGCAGGGCATCGAGTACCGCGGGCGCCTCGTTGAACATACTCTCTGGCAAATAGTGGCAATCGCTGCGCGGGTAGGTGGTGGCTTTGTGGGTTTCATACAGGGCTTGGGCGATGTTCAGGGTTTCCTGGACGCCGAGCCCCAGCTTACGCGAGCAGACTTCCTGCAACGTGCTCAGGTCGAAGGGCAGGGGCGGCGGTTCTCGGAAATGCTCAGTCTGCAACGAGAGTACCGTGGCGGACTTCTCGTCGGTGATTGTTTGGACCGCGTGATGGGCAAGCGCCTGTTGCAGGCAACGCCCCGACTCGTCCCGTCCTGAGCATGGCGGTAACCACGACGCGATGAATCGCTGGCCCATCGACGATAGGTGCACTTCAACGTTCCAGTAAGGCACCGGGACGAAGCCGGCAATCGCACGATCCCGATCGACCACCAGACGTAAGGTGGGTGTCTGGACGCGCCCCACTGACAAAATGCCGTCGTAGCCTGCCCGCCGACCAAGAAGGGTAAACAAACGGCTCAGGTTCATGCCGATCAGCCAGTCGGCGCGGCTGCGGGCGAGGGCTGAGTGGTAGAGCGGGAAGGTCTCCTGACCAGACTTCAGCGAGGACAGGGCTTTGCGAATCGACGCGTCGTTGAGTGCGGACAACCAGAGGCGCTGAACAGGGCCTCGATACTTGCAGAGCTCCAGTAACTCGCGGGCAATCATTTCACCTTCGCGGTCGGCGTCGGTTGCGATGACGACGGTGGTGGCTTCACTGAGCAGACGCTTGATGACTTTGAATTGTGCCGCGGTCTTGGGTTTGACCTCGACCTGCCACTGCACGGGAATGATCGGTAGATCATCCAACGACCAACTCTTGAATTGCTTGCCATAGGCTTTAGGCGGTGCTGTCTCCAGCAGGTGGCCGATACACCAGGTGACGGTTGTCTCTGTGCCGATCAGGCAACCATCACCACGCCGGCTGGCTCCGAGTACTTTGGCAATGTCTCGACCTTGGGAAGGTTTTTCGCAGAGGAAGAGGCGCATAGAACTGCTCCGGATTGAGTTCGGAGCAGCGTTGTTGAAAACAGCGGTGGCGAGATATGAGAAACCTGAATGGCAGGTTCCTCATATTAGTCGGCGAGGGCAGCCTTGAAGAGGACGAGATTACTACCCCCGTCGCAGCCTGGACGACAGTGTGGGTCATCACGAGCAGCGCGTAGTAACGGGCCAGCAACTTCGCGCAAAGGCGCAATTTTTATGCCTGATGCCCGTCAGTCCGACGGTGGCGGCCCTCGGCGTTTCTTGGGTTTCGACGCACGTAAACTGACCTGCTCTGTATTTTGCCCGGAGGGTGACGCAGATGACGCCGGTTCACTGGGGCGTTCCCGCATGACCACGTTTTGCACGCGATGAGGCAGGATGCCGACTCGACGGGCCTCGATCTTGAAGGTCACCCGCGCATTGTCTTCGCTGTCCTCCCACTCATCGCGCACTGTGCGGCCTTCGACCAACACACGCATACCTTTTTGGTACAGCGTGCTCCAGTGTTCAGCCTCGCGGTGCCAGAGCTCAACTGGCGCCCAATAGCCGCCTCGATCTTCATAGCTGCCCTCGCGTGGCACGGGGTTGTCGAAGTACACATTCAGCCGCAGCAAGCGCCGTGGCTCGTCATTACCTGAGGCGAACTCCTGGAACTCTGGCGCACTGCCGATATTGCCTTCGCCGACGAAAAAAGTACTCATCGTGATACCTCCACTGCGGGTGTGAACTGGCGCAGCAGCCGTTCGGCACTGGCCATGTTGATCGCGCAGGTCGAGGCCTGGCGGTAGAGTGAATGCACCACGCTCATCTGCAGGTTCAGTGCAATGCGCTCGCATTCGAAACGGTGCAATCTCTCGCGTACGGCCTGCGGCAGGGCATTGTTGCAGACCTGGCGTTCCCAGACCGCTACGCCCATACGGGCGAAGTCACGGGTGCGCCAACGCAAAAAGGTGCTGCCTGCGCTGGTGTTCTGCAGCACTAAACGAATGTCCAGCAGCGAGTAAGGGGGCTGTCCGGCTTGCTGCACCACAGCCTCCATCAGGCGACATAACTGCGCCTCGATTTCCCTCGCTACCTGCGCCAGGTGCTCCAACTCCCCCTTACCCTTAAAAGGTTTTAAAAGGCCTTTTAGGGAGGCTGCGTGTTCGAGCTGTCGATAGGCATCCGGTGTTAACGCTTCGAAGGGCATTGGTTGAGCCGGGATCATCGGATTCATGCTTCGTCCTCCGGCTCATTCACTGTCGCAGACGACGCTCCCGCGTCCTCTGCCAACGCGTCGGCGTCATCCGCTGCCACCGCACCACGGCGAGTGATTGGCGGCGCGAACTGGGAGCGGCGATGACCCTCCAGGATGTCCATCGGGGGCAAACCCATCTTCTCGATGGCCGCAATGGCACGGGCGTTGTTCGCCGCCATGTCATCGCGTGTGACGCCGGCATGCCGATAGCGCTGGGCCTGGCCGAATAGGCTGCGCAGCAGATGGGCGCCATCATCGATCCAGGCTTCCATGTCGACGCGGCCGATCAAGGCGGTGTGATGGGCCAATAAGGTACGACGCACCAGGGTGTCGTAGTCGGTCAGCAGGTAGACCGCCAGAAAACCCAGCTGGCTGCCGATGTACAACGGCAAGGTGACGGGGTGGATGTTGAGGTTGTCGCCCATGTCGATCTGTGTCGGCAGGTCCTGTCTGATTCGGTCCAGCTGTTGGGTCAGTTCCAGCATCCCAGCCTTGGCCTGCATCAGTTTTTCTTCGAGTTGCACGATGGCCCAGTCGGCATAGGGATCGTCCTGGGCCGCGGTTTGTTTGATCAGGTTGGTGACGCTGATGTAGCCGGCCATGCCCATGATCGAGTGGACGCCTTCACGTGCGGCCCGACCTTGCCAGATACGGGCGGCGTGGTGGGTGTGCAGGGTCAAGGTGATGCTGCTGCGCAATGAACCCAGATTGAGTTGATAGTGATCGGCCACGGTGTTGTCCTCGCATTCGCTTGGACGGGAACGTTGCGACAGATGAGGGTCAAGGACAGCCAAAAAGCTGAATGCGGTCTGTTCGGTTTGGTTTAAGAGGGCTAACTACTGACGTCTACGTTCATAGGAGGAGATGTCCCGGCTTTTCCCTAAAAGTTTCATAGTTTGGTCCGATGTGTTCGTAGATTGGAACTCCATGGATTTGATGCCACTGGCATCAAATCTACTGACGTCCACCGCGTTTGCCACGCAGTTGGCGCAGCTCATTCAGGCACGCTTGGGCGAGGGCGGAGGCGGGTTCGCCCTGTTTTCGAATGGGGCGCGAGGGGGTTGGTGCAGGCGGTTCTGCAATGGGTGACGGTTCGGCCTGACCTGCCCAAGGATGAAATTCGCCGTTCAGCGCACGCTGGATCAGACCCATCAGATACGCCGCTGGCTTGCGGATTCCACCGGCCGCACAGCGTGCCCCCGCTTCGTTGAGCACCGCCTGCCGATCCGCTGGTTTGAGCTTGTTCAGCGCCACGGCGACGGCCTGACGCTCGCTTGGGCTCAGGTGCAGCGCAGCGGGCCAGTGCAGGTTATCCACCGCTGGGGTCGCGCGCGGTACTGTACAAATACTTTCTTTTAATACAGTACAGGCGGCGTTCGGATTCCGAACGGTGCCGGAAACACTGGCGTTCAGACTCGGTTCGGAATCCGAACGAGGGCCTGCACGATTCCGAACGAGGGCATCTTCCCCCCGTTCGGAATCGTGCACCGCGGAGTCGGTTGTCGGATCCAATCCTTGCTGCATCCAGTGTTCGCCCCAACTGTCGAGCCGTGTCGGTAGTCGACCCTGATCGATATTCGTGTCCTGGCGGATTTCTTCCACAATGTGCTGCGCGACAATACGCACCGCCTTGGTCGCATGACCGAGGGCATGTCCGACCAGCGCCAGGTAATCCTGATCCAGTTCCATGGCTTCGGCGGAGGTTAACGGCTCATCGTGCAGAACGTACAGAGAACCTTGAAGGCGTCCGCTGAGCTGATCGCGTCCGCGACTCACCAAGCTGAGCCAGCGAGTGAGCCTGAGCATCGTCAACACCCGAGCAATGGTTTCACGGGAGGCTGACGCACCGTAGGGCACGCTAGACAGGTAAGGCTGCAAATCCTCATAGCGCGGTGTGACCACGCCCTGGCCGTGCAGCATGAGTCGAAACACCTGCCAGGCATTGCGTTCCAATGGCGTCAGCCGACTATCCAACAGCAGCCGACGTGGCACGACTTCGTGAGATTGGCCACTGAACAAAAAGCCAGCCTGCAGCGCCTGGTTGGAGGGTTGTTCAGTGGTGGGGCGTGCGGGCCAGCGTTCACTCAGCTGCTGGGTGCATTGCTGCAGGACACGTTGCCAGCGACTGGACGGGGCAGTGTTCATGTGTTGTTGCTGTACTGGTCAATCTGCTGCCAAACGATGGTCAAGCTGATCTGTTGCTCTTCGGCCAGCATCATCATGGCGTCGAGCTGATCCCCGGTACTGTCTTGAGCGCGCAGTTGGCACCATCGCTGCCAGAGCGCGTGTTCCTGCGCTTCACTCAAATGCTGAGGACGACCCTTACGGGTTTCTATCTTGAGCAGACGTCGACGCAGGGCGGTTTCCGAATGCGCCAAGCCGAAGTATTGATACATGATGGTGCTGCTGGCGCCTAGCTTGAGCGCGCGGTTGATCAATCGCTCGTTCTGTTCGTCGCGTTCGGCTTGCTCGATCAACCGATGCAGCACCGGCGAGTCGATCTTGACCTCGACCCAAGACACGGTGGCATGTGCCAGCCGCGACAGCGTGGTGGGCGGTAAGGATTGCAACAAGTAGATGTCGTCCTCACTCAGTCCGAGTGCCTTGCAGCGTTGTAGATTACCCAGGCGCAGCTCATGCAGCACCTGGGTCAGCATGGCCTGGTTGAGCACATTGAAGGACAGGTTCATGGCAGTTCCTTCGGTGACTCATTTTGAGGGGGAAGCGTTAGGTCGATCAGGCGACGGGCCAGGCGGATCAGCCGATACAGTTTGATGAGCAGACTGTCGGGCAATCGCTCCAGTCCCACATCCACGGCGGGACGATCTGTGAGCGGAAGTTGATAGATCCCCAACAACAACTGGCCGAACAGCGCCGAGGGCAGTTGCTTACGATCTTCCCAGTTGACCTCGTCTTGAGCGCGCAGCAGGGCCAGGAGCAGTAGGTGAACGCCGGTCGCGCGAGGCACTGCAAGATCAACTCGCTCGATGTTCAGGGCGAAACCCAAGCCAAGCTGCTGATCGACGATGCTCTCGGGATGACCCGCATAATTTGCCATTTCCCGCGCCAGTCCGGCGATGGCTAAGCGCAGTTGTTCGGGGCTATCCAGTGCTGGTGCGATTGTCCAGATGTCGTCGATCGCATAGGTGTCGACCGAATATGCTGAGTCGGTGGCGGTCTCGCGATCGATCTGTTCACGAATCTGTTGAACGCGTGACGGAGGACTGACCGCCGATGCGACATTCGTTTCTGGCGGTGTGAGCAGTTCCTCTCGCGTTGGTTCGGTCTGGGGCCTAGTCTCAGTTGATTTGGGATGGGGCGCGGAGGAGGGAGGTCCTGCCGAGGCTTCATCACTGCTCGGCAGATGGATATTTTCCGAGGGCGCTGTGAGGGCAACGCCAGGCGTCGAGATGACCCGTTGGGTATCGCTCAGCTCCAGAGCCAACATACGGTAGGACTGTCCGAGCAAGCGGCTCATGCGTTCGAGCAGTTCATCCTGGATTTGCTCAAGATCGAAGGACTCGGGTTCTGCATCGAAGTAGCCCAGGGTCTCGAGCCAGAAATCGGCGAACGCAACGGCGGCGGTTGGATAGCGGTTCCAGGTTCGTTCTGCCTGGCTGCGTAGGCCGATCAGGCGTTCGATCTGGGGCTTACCCAATCCGGCATACAGGGTTTGTGGAATGGCGGGCAGTAAGTGTTCGAGAGTGTCGAGCATCCGGCTGATGTGCGGCTGCGAAATCGGATAGCCTCCAGCGGCAAGACGTCGTGCCAGTTCCCGTTGTGAGAGCACAGCTCCCTCTGCTTCGAGCATGGTTTTGAGTTTGGCTACCGCCAGAGCCCGTTCGATGAACGTGAGTTGGCCGTGCAGATCGCTTTCAGCCAGATGGCCGAGTAGGGCGGTGATTTCATTGCTCCAAGGTCGGAACAGGCAATGAATGCGAAAGAAGCGCTCGTCGCGAGTTTCCTGCCACAGTTCGCCGAGAATCGCCAAGCGCGTATTACCGCCGTTGCGGATGATGAAATAGGTTTCACCCGGCCGTCGGGTAATCGGTGGCGGTTGATCCAGCCCGCGTTCACGGATCGAAGCCTTGATATCGTCGTATAGCGGATTACGGATGAAGCGCGGGTTGTGTTCGTAGGGCCGCAGCTCCTCCAGCGTGACCAACATAGGCGTGTCAGTAAGTGGATCGGACAGCCGCTCCTGTTCCGGCCCTCGAGGGAAGTGGTCCTGGTGCAGCTTGTCGGTGATCTGCCCCTGACTGAGCTTCTTCATCGGAACAACCTCAGTTAACGCCGGTTACGCAAATGGTCACCGACCTCGAACTTGACGATCTCGGCAGTGCCCGAACCTTCGAAATGTCGGGAGAGTTCTGCGAGGAACCACCCCATGGCCGAGCGCCCACCCTGCAGGCGAAAGACCACGGTGCAGTACTCCTCGCAATGTGGGTGGTGTGGTTGAATGGAGGGTGGAACGATGATGGGCAGTTGATCCAACATCAGAAGACTCCTAGCCAAACATGGTTGGCCTCAAGGTCGATCAAACACAATGACTGGGTGAGAAATGCGGGCTTGGTGATTTGTCTCATTGAGCCTCCGCGCATCGGCTCACCGAAGAGATCGCTTCGCGCCATTCCGGAAACAGTTCGATGGCCAGCGCTTGCGTGGTTTCCAGCGCTGATGGCGAGCGTCGTTCCCGTGACTGGCGTGTCTCAATTAGGTGGACCGGTAGGCCGAGGGAGGCGGCATTGAGGTACGCCACTCGATCTGGAACTACCGTGTCTAAAACCGAGATGTGGGTAGCCCCAGCGAAAGTCTCGCGCAGGCCATGGATGATCATCCGGGTGTCCACCCGAATGGCATTCACCTGGTTCAGTAGCAGTCGTAAGGGTGGTGGTGGAATGCCCATGTGGCGGAATGGTTCGAGTTCGCTGAGTAGCTTCAAGGTGCCGCGCTGCAGTTCGCGGGCGGCGAGCATTTCCGGCGTGATGGGAGAGAGGGCTAGGTCGGAGGCCAGGATGGCCATCTCCAGCAGCACGCTACGTGCGCCCTGGGTGTCGATCAAAAGCAGGTCATAACTGGGGCGGAAGGCATCCAGCAAATTGCGCAGACGCAGTCGCCCATCAGGGGCATGCAGCAATAAGGTGCTCAGTCGGCCTTGATCGTCGTTGGAAAGGATCAAATCGAGCCCAGGGATGACCGTCTTGGAAACAATCTGTGCAGGCGTTGTAAGGTTGAGTGCGATGAACTCGTATGCACCGGCATCAGCCTTCTGTTTCAAGGTGTAATAGCTGGAGAGGGTAGGTTGGCTATCCAGGTCCAGCAGCAGAACGCGCAGACCCGCATCAGCCAGCAGACCGCCGAGATTGGCGGTCACCGTGGTTTTGCCTACCCCACCTTTAGTGGAAACCACCGATACCACACGCATGGCATCAGGCCTGCTGGCCTAAGCGCTCAGCGACCCACCGCTCGATCTCCAGCGAATCCCAGCCCACAGCCCGCAATCCAATGCGTTTAGCCTGAGGAAATTTCCCTTCTTTCATCAAGTTGTAGATGTGCGCACGCTTGAAGCCGGTTTTTCGCTCCACCTCGTCACGCCGCATGATGTGACGTTCTACCTGCAGTTGAGGTGCTTCAACGATGGGTGAGGATTGGCTGGACATGCTGGTCACTCCTGGCGCGGAATGGCGCGTAGTGGGAAGTGACCTGAATTGAATAACAGAAAGGGGAGGGCGTCATTGCACTGCAATCGGGTGTGTTGCAATGCAATGTTTCAGTCTATTTGCTCTTTTTGAGGTTGCGATTGGCTGCGGCGAACTTTTCATCCAGCGTTCGTTTGCTCAGACCGGGTACCTCGCTATGGCGTGCGATAACGGCATCGACGATTGCAGATTGGCTCTTGAACATGGATAGAGGGTGACCAGCAGGGGATTGGTCCAGGAAGAGATTGAGCAAAGCACCGATAATATTCTGATAGGTGAGTTCGCTACGATCGCTGAGCTGTCCGTGCGTTTTGACCATTGCTTTGAGGTCATCCCGTTCAAGCCCGATGGCCCGGAGATCTACTAAAATATCTTGGAGGTGATGCTGTAGCGTGTTCAGCTCTCGCAGGAGGGTATCCCGATCCGCTTGTAGCGCAAGGAAGGTTCCGATACTGACTTTTTCATGAGTGTCTCTGCCTGATTCAAACAGAAAGCCAGGCTTCTGATCGGGAAAATAAACCTGCATCCAGTGGCGCAAATCAGAGTGGCGGATTGTCAATTGATAAGGCTCCACATAGCTGCCCATAGGGACCGAAATACCGAGACAGCCATAAGTCAGTTCTCCATTACGTATCGCGTCGTAGATTTTTTCAGTGTTGGCGTGGAGGCACGGCCATTGGGGGAAGGTCGTGGACAGCACTGCGGGGCAATCCCTGGTGAACTCAAGAATCTGAGATTCATGAGCCATAAGATTGCACCAACGTATGGCGGCGTCGATGGGGCGATAAAACACTTTTGCCAGCGGATTGTAGCTATGGGGTGTGTACATAGGAGCGGCCTCATGTCTGAGGGAACAGATCCGCTAGGTACGTTTAGAGGCTTGTACTGGTTTGAGCTTCCATGCGGTGACTGTTCCATAAAACGGTTCAATGTGTTGGCAAGTCGACATCCTGTTTGAATTCATCGGGAAAGGAATGGCGTTGTTTGGTCATCAGAGGTCTCTACCTGGCGAGCATTCCCGTGTAGTATGTGCAAAAGACTTTTTACTAAAAAAACCGCCCAATGGGCGGCAAAAGATACTTCGAGGCCAGTGGAGCGGTTCTCGAAGCCTTACACGCAATCAAAATATGTTAAGTGGGTACTCTGTGATAAGACGTAGCTCTTTTATGTCTGATTTAAAGTCGCTGCGATAGTCGGCGTAACGAACTCGCGCGCTCAGTCCCTTAGCGCGACCACTTTGCACTACATAACCTATTTGATAGTCAGTCTCCCACTCTTTCCCGTCATCCACTGCACTTGACACTTTGATGTTGTCACCCGCAGCATAACGCGCCATGAAAGTCAGGCCTGGGATGCCAACTTGTGAAAAGTTAAAGTCATATCTTAACTGCCAAGATTTTTCGTCTTCATTAACACCGTCCATGATCTGAATATAGTTGGCTAAGTACAGAGTGTCCGTCCCGTCTATAAGATACATATGAGCACCTCGACCGCGGGTTTGCTGATCAGCTACAGTAAAGGTACTGCCGAGATAGGAGTAGCTGCCTTGAAGACTGAACGCAAAGTTATCTAAATTTCCGCCGAGTTCATGCCCAATACTTTTCTGCTGATACGCATTGTATTGTAGGGTTACTGCCTGGTCAGCATCCAAACTATGTGACCAGTCAACACCGACAAAACGGTTATCCCAGTAGTTCTGTATACTCGATGCGTATAGGGAAGCTTTGAGCTCTTTGGTAAAATCATACTTACCGCCCAAATAATCAGCATCCTCCAAAGGACCCGATGCATGATCAGTCTGATCTCTACGACGTAATGATGTTAGGTGACCCGCTTCGATGAGAAGATTTGAAATTTCCGTGCTACTCAGAGTCACGCCTTCTACCGTTTCGGGAAGTAAACGGGAGTCTCCGTTCGAGAAAACGGGGTTATGGACAATCTGACCGCCTACCTTTAAAATACTATTTGATATTTTTACCTTAACTGCTCCTACCGCCTTGGAGTATTCGTCTTGAGCTTCATCAATCCCAGGTACGCCATTACCTGAGCTAGCAAGAAGGCCAGTACCAATACGATCGGAACTGCTATCAAGTTTCAAACCGAACATGCCGATTGTTTCTACTCCGAAGCCGACTATGCCGGGAGTATACCCAGTGTTGAACTTCGCAATAATACCATGCGCCCACTCTCGGCGCTGGCTCTGTTTGACTTTATCTCCTGAGTAGTCCCGATCAAAATAATAATTTCGGTTAAGTACGCTGAGCGTACTCTTCTTGACAAAATCAGACTCCGAAACATCCGAAGCAAATGTGTAGGCACTCCCCAACAACAGCACTGCAGCCGCGACAGCCAATAATACTTTCATAACATGCCTCTTTTTAAGTTATGGCATACATCAGGTTTTTTTTATTTTTACCGAGTAGTTATTATTCGCGCAACACAAAACCATACCAACATCCCACGCAGTAGGAATGTCAACTTTCCTAGCCCGAAATGCAAACACCATCTTAAAGTTTTATAGCGCGCCTATTCCAATGGGGGCAAGAAAACGCTGTCCAATTCTCGTACAGAAAATTTTAAAATCAGCTATTGAAGAAAATAGCCTCGCCGTAGAAACCTAATTTCTGGACAAAACCATTTATAGCTTCTTATCAACATTCCAAATTCGAAGGCATCGAGCATTTCCACTTACCAGCGTTTGGGCGCTTTCAAACCTTCCCGTCGCCATCCGTGGCATGCTCATATTACTCAAACGACCAGCAGGCTACCTGATCAACTTAATATGGCGAGGACGGGGAGTCTTCAGCCCTTCAAACCATCAAAACAACACAAACTTACCGAAAACTCACATTCACCATATGACAAATGGTAACTATTTATATTGTTTCCATTGTCGAAGCAAAAGAGCAAGGTGAGTACTTGGCAAAACTGCCGTTTCGAACCAATGAATAAGCTGCCACAAGATCGGGAGCAAAATATCTGTCAGCGTCATAGTGAGCGACTTCTTGACGGATAGTTTGCATCGCCAATTGGAGTGTAGAGCTAGTCTTAAGAGGACCACGCAAGTCCACGCCCTGAGCTGCAGCCAAAAGTTCAATGGCTAGAATGTGCGCCACATTATCAGCAATATCGGTCAAGCGGCGGGCGGCGTAGGTCGCCATGGATACGTGGTCCTCCTGGTTAGCGGAGGTAGGGATTGAATCAACAGAAGCTGGATGCGCAAGTGACTTGTTTTCTGATGCAAGTGCGGCGGCAGTAACATGTGCAATCATAAAGCCGGAATTGATACCACCATCTTTGACTAAGAATGGAGGTAGACGAGAAAGCGTTGCATCAATCAAAAGTGCAATACGACGCTCCGCAATCGACCCAATTTCACAGGCAGCAATAGCTAGGTTATCCGCAGCAAAAGCCACCGGCTCAGCGTGGAAATTACCTCCTGAGATAACCTCTCCAGTTTCGGGAAAGATCAGCGGATTGTCAGAAACAGCGTTCGCTTCAATCAGCAGTATGTTGGCGGCATGCCGAATCTGATCGAGGCAAGCTCCCATAACTTGAGGCTGACACCGCAGACTGTACGGGTCTTGCACTTTTTCGCAATCAGCATGCGACAGGTTAATCTCAGAGCCTTTAAGAAGAGTTCGGTAAGCTGCGGCAGCATCAATCTGACCTTGATGGCCTCGAAGCGCATGAATACGGTGATCAAAAGGTGCAACTGAACCCATAGCAGCATCGACCGACAGCGCACCTGCAACGAGAGCAGTGCTAAATAGGTCCTCAATCGCAAACAGATTCTGTATCGCGAGAGCAGCAGATGCCTGGGTTCCGTTAAGCAGGGCGAGCCCTTCCTTAGCTTGCAATGTAAGCGGATCGAGCCCGACAAGCTGCAATCCATCGAGAGCGCTCATGCGCTCACCCTTCACATGCACCTCACCGAATCCGATCAGCGTAGCTGACATGTGCGCAAGAGGAGCCAAGTCACCAGAGGCGCCTACGGAGCCTTTCACCGGGATTACAGGTAGCACATCCGCATTGAAGAGCTTGACCATGGCTTCCATCACTTCCAGACGGATTCCAGAGTTGCCACGGCCAAGGCTCGACAATTTGAGCGCTATCAAGAGGCGAACCACCGGTCGCGGCATTGGTTCACCCACGCCGACCGAGTGAGACAGCACCAGATTTTTCTGAAGCAACTCAAGCTGGTCGCTAGGGATGTGCGTGCTTGCCAGCAAACCAAAACCTGTGTTGATGCCGTACGCAGGTGCCCCTTTGGCAACAATTGCTTGAACGGTACGAGCACCCGCCTCGATAGCATCGAAGCTGGCCGGGTCGAGTTCGAGAGAGACGTTTTCACGCGCAATGCGGCGCAACTGGCTCAAGGTGAGTTTGCCAGGTGTTAGCTTAATCATGCCGATTTCCCCTATGAATGAAGGACGAATGAACAGTGAGCGAAATATACATGAATGTATTTTTTCATTCAATACCAAGTGAAAAATTGTTACATCCATCGTAAACACTATGATTTACAGGGGCTTAAGACAGACGAAGCGACAGCTGCACGCTACCAGCCACCACCGTTAATCTGAATCGTTGCATGGATGAATGAAATGTTTTATTCTTCGTCTCGCCGCAAACATAAAAACTTTCAGAACGATGGAGTTCCCATGTCAACGAACCTGCTCGAGTTTCACGCGCCGGGCCCGGATATTAAGTTCCGTGTCCAACTGCTTAACCAAGAAAACCCTGACGTCATCGCACAGGTCCTTGAGCAATTGCCACTTGATACCGTGCTTGGCCACGTCGTCATTTCTGGCGAAGCCATTTGGATGCCAACCAAGATTGTTCATTTGGGTAAGTCGAATATGGTGAAACGGACGCCCGGCGCTGTGTACCTGTACGCTCCAGGCCAAACAATTTGCCTGACCTACGGCGCCATCACTGAAAGCGCGCTAGTCAACAAATTTGGGCAAGTTCTCGATAGTGACCTGCCAGCGCTGTCGAAACTCGGCGAATTTGTCTTCGCACAGACGATCACCGAACCGCGCCGGAGTGTCATCAATATTACCGTTCGGAGGGCTTCATAATGTCCGGCATTAAGAAATTTGAAGGTAACTGGCGCGAAGCCAAAGCAGAGATTGATCGCCAAGTCGAACGCGTATGGCTGACAGAGCCTGAAGAAATTCAGAAAATTCGCTGGGGCATCATCGATAGCGGCGCCGGCAGCGGCCAACAATCTTTCAGCGTCTTGGTCCACCTCGAAGCGTATTTGATGTTGGTAGGCGCAGACGTGACCTATCGCTTTCTCAAGGTTTCCCAGTATCCGGATGTAGAGCTTCCGACGCTCATTAAGATGACTCGTGAGTTTCTGACCGGTACGTTTAACGTGTTCGAGTTCATGACCGACTTGGGTCTGACGAATATGCATGAAGTAGGGCAAATGTTTAGCGATGCCCTCGATACCTTGGAAACCAAAGAAGAATACGTCCAGCTCACTGGCTCTATGATGACCTATGTGATCCGTATGCATCGCTGGATCCACTTCATTTTCCCATGGAATCTGGGCGTAGCCTTCCCTCACCGTCAACCAGAAGAAGTTGCGGCTATCGCCGGAATTTTGACTAAAGCGTGAAAATTTACATTCAGTAATAGGCGATGCGGTCCTAGTACAGTGATCGCGCGTAGCGCCCCGTCCTTCACCACGCATGATGCTATGGTGGAGTCGGGGCATAATTTTGCAATATACTAAATCTGATGGCCTTGTTACCGTGTACTTACGGTACCAATCTTGCTTTGCTATCGAGTAACATGCCAAGCTTGCTAGTATTTACTCTAAAACTTGGAGATACCCTTGGCTGTCAGAGCTCGTAGCCCAAAAAATAAATCTGATGCGCTAGGACCTCAAGCTGCGGCTGATCCTACGCTACTGCGCAACGAGCTTGAACGAAGGCTTGAGGGCCGGCGCCTCACTCCTGCTCACCGCCGAATCACACAGATTCTGGTGCAGCATGCTGCCGACGTAGGTTATCTGACCAGTATGGAGTTAGCTCAACTGGCAAATGTAAGTCAGCCATCAGTGTCTCGCTTTGCAGTAGCATTGGGGTTCCCCGGCTTTCAAGAAATGCGGCGGGCTCTTCGTTCTCTCACTGAACCTTCCACAACAGCAAATACCAATACTCACAATGCCAACAAGTATCAGGTCGCCGCGGCAGCAGAAGCGCGCAATCTCATGGAGTTGTCAGAGCAACTTGAGGACATGGCTCGAATTAGAGAGTTTGGAAGCGCGCTAGCGGGATCAGCTCCACTCCTAGTTTTAGGGCTCCGCGCATCCGCGGGACTTGCAACTCAATTTGCCTATTTTGCAGCTAAAATCCACCCTGATGTTCGGCTCATTACTAATGGTGGATCGATTTCCGAGGACCAGATTGAGCAGGCAAAGGAAGCTGGAGCAACATGTATTCTTAGTTTTGCCATGCCACTTTATCCTCGCGAAACAATACAAGCGCTTCAATATGCCAGGCAGGTTGGTCTCGATCTTGCTGTTGTTTCCGATCCGGCGTTTCCTACGCAAGGACTCGCTCCAGACTTCAGTCTTTCAACTCGCATTTGTTCGTCGTTGGTTTTCGATTCCAGCGTATCTAGCGCTTTTCTAGTTACAGTTCTCCTAGAAGCTATGTGCGATGCTATGCCAGACGGAGGAGAAGCTCGTCTAGAAGCAGGTGACCGGTCATCTATGCGTCGAAAAGTGTTTATACGCTGATGCCCATATGTCCTGGTGTCATTAACTGTTCGCCTCATAGGCCTAAAAGTTAGCTCTTGTTAGAGGTGTCATGATAGGCCTAAGTCGTTTCGGTACCGATAAATTGCTCGCCTAGGATTGACCTTTTCCCTGCAAATAATCGTTAATCATCGTCAGGATCGCTGGCGCCAATTTATGCTTTTCCAGTAAGTACCGTAAACTCATGATTGTGGTGTCTTCGGGGATCGGCGCGCTCAGATTCAGAAGCACGAACTGGCGTAAGTACGTGATTTCATAAAGCGCTTATTTCCACGGCTGGATCGCTGAGGGAGAACCTGTTTAGCAACAGATGAATATGCAGCACGTTCGTATGCGTCCAGTGAAGGCATCTAGCCCGCCCTGCTAAGCCAAGACATTGTGTGCACTTCACTTTAAGTGTACACATCGTCTAGCCTTTTTAAGCAGATCTTCCATGCAGCCAGCGCGCCGTTCGTATTCCCAATCCTTCAACGCCCATTCAATAGTGTGCCCAGCCCAGTGTCTCGATTTCCAATATCGCGCTAACCCACAGCCTCAACGCGAACCTCGATCATGAGTGGATTCGACTGCAATTACATAAAAATGTCACCCTGCAACCAGTCTTCAACCCGTGCCGACACCGCTGAAATTACAAGGCATCTGCAATACGATCAAAAATCACGGCCGCCACTTTCAGCCTGGAAATCCACCCGAGTGGGCGTGGCGCCATCAAAGTGAACTGGCCAACCGAAAATGCTGCTTCCTGCGCCATGTGCACGAAGGTTACGACGGCTGCAACAAGCCATCTCAACGCGTTCATACGTTCGTGGCGAGGTAGCAGGCCGACCAGCGTCAACTCTTGCTGAGTTAGTGATCGGGATATTAGTGCGCTGCTTAATTGAACACGCTGCACATCCAGCGGATCTGACACAAACTATAAAAATTAATGGTGATTCTATGACTTGCCTTATTTGTTCTGCTTCCGCAGATCGCATCCAGTGCCAAGGGCCATGGGAAGAAAGAGACTGTCCAGACTGTGGACATTATAGAGTTTCCGATGAACTCTTATTGATGCTGATGGAGCAAGGGCAAATTTTCGATGTGAGCAAAATGAGGGCTTGGCTTACTGCTAGACACGAGGATGGCGTTACACTTTCCATAGAGACACATGATGCGCAGCTGGTGCTTTAAGTGGTTGGAGGCCTGTCGCGTGCTTGCGCACCGGGTGCCGCTGAGATCTCCCAGTTTCCGCGCGAAGGACTTCCCGACGTGCACAGGGTTTCCGACCGCGCGGGATCAGAGCATGACTAACATGTAACGTTTCGTATCACCTACCATTCTTAGGGATTGAAACGCGGTATCTGCTGCAAAATCGGGACTCAAGCCAAAAATGGGCCATCACCATTGACTGTCAATCTCAACATCATAGATTGACTATCCTCCGCGGGGTTGAGCCCAACATTGATATTCCTTCCTGCGAGGAATTGCTCGGCCAAGTATGCACATTGGCACATGCTCTTCAGTCCAGGACGAATTGGCTGCGTTGTCGGCCACCAGATGTGAGGTTGTGGACGAGAGAGTACAGGTAAGGAGGGGACAACTACCAATAAAGCCTCCATAACCAGATTGAACAATCAGGAGGGTGTATGAGCCGAAGAAAATCACAACTGAGAGCGATCAGCAGCTCAGGCCTGACAAAGCAATAATAGAAAGCAGCAATATTGCTGACTTAAGAGTTTCGCTTGGATCTAGTCTTTAGGCAAAATTTCAAGCACCAACTCTGCGGGCCGGCACAGGCGAACACCGAGGGGAGTCGCTACAAGAGGCCTGTTCATGAGAATAGGATGCGCGTCAATAGCATCCAAGAGAACCTCATCACTTAGACTTTTATCGTCCAGGCCCAAATCTTTATATTCTTGCTCCTGGATGCGAATGATATCCCTTACGGAAAGGCCTGCACGCTTTAAAAGATCAAGTAAAACCTGGCGATCTAAAGGATTAACAAGGTATTCCACGATATCAGGCTCAAAACCTGCACGCCGGAGGAGTTCAAGTGCTCCTCGAGAATGGGTGCACACTCCAGCGTGATAAATAATAATGCTCATCGTAATTTACCCATGACGCAATGATTAAAATAAATCTAGACACAGAAATCTGCTAAAACTGTAACATTCTTGCAGGCATTGGCAAAGCGAAACAACCCAATTGAGCAGGCTCGTGGGGCAGGCGCAAAATGTCTATTGGCGTCCGCAATGCCACTGTACCCGCGAGAGACGGTTCAAAGCCTTCATTTTGCTCGGGAGCGAGGTTTAAGCCTCGCAGTTGTCTCGGATCCAGTAATTGCTCCTCGCTAGTGTTCGACTCAAGCGCATCGAGTAGTTTCTTGGTTGCTGTTCTGCTGGAAGCAATGCGCGACGCGATGCCGGCTGGAGGCAGGCGATCGATCATCTCTAAAGCGAAAGGTGTTTGTTCGATAACTCCATCGAAGGCCCTTAGCAGACGAAGTCTGTATGTCCAATTACGTGCGTCCGCATCGTTTGCAGCAGCGCCTCACGGTTTCCCTCGGCCAGGTGATCTACAATCTCGAAGTGTCCGCGGACAGACCTTGCAAGCATGACAGAAGTGTTATTTTCCCGACGTGCCGCAAGAGGTATTCGGTCACGCAAGTCGAAGATCATCTTGACTAGGTCCGGATTGCTGCAGTGGTGCAGCAGACGGTGATGAAAGGCTCTGTTGCAGTCTTCTTGTTCTCTCGCCGTTCCGGAAGCCACAGCATCCGAAAACGCCTGAGCAAGCCTCTTAAGTGTTTGAATATCCTCAAGATCCATCTTGCCAATCACAGACTCTACGGCAGAAAGCTCGAGTATGGATCTGATCTCCAGAATGTTCTGCACGCGCTCCTGCGTAAACGTTTGAACTCTGTAACCACAGTTTGGAATGGACTCAACGACGTCCCGCTCAACCAGATTCTCAAGCGCCTGGCGAATGTCTAAGCGGGAGTGTTCATAGGTGAGTTCAAGCTCGGCTTGCTTCAGCCATGCCCCGGCACCGAGGCGGCCGGAGGTGATATCACGCTCTATCAAATTTGCAAGGTCGCGGACCCTGAACTGAGCACCGCGCTGTCGAGTTGTAGTTGATTTACTCATGCTCTGGGTTTGTATAGGCTCTAAATTTAACATATGGCTAAGGCCGATAACATACTTATCGACCCGCCCGCCGGCATCCTTAACAAAAACAGGCTACCCCATCTTTAGAGATCAATCCAGCGGCGTAACGTCCATCTGGAACGTCTTCTCGAAAGACTCTTCATTATACCATCCGCGCGCGCTTCGCTAATAGCCTTGTTAAACCGTAGTAAACAATAAATAGCAACACAAGCAAAGGCACACTTCTAAACAACTGAACATAAAGCCATGCAACAGCCCTGACGGGCTTTACCGGACACAAACTCAGCACCACTATTAGGAAGCCTAAGAGCCCCCTAACGTAACACTAACCAAAGCAAGCAAAATTGTCAGCGGAATACCTAGCAGTAACTGCAGAAATGTCTGATTTATAAATAAGAAGTCCATCATACCCTCCCTAAGGTGCTGAGTGAATGGCGCTTTTCGACGCGCTGGATCGCAAGAGTCGACCTTGCACATAAAATGAAGTAGATCAGCGCCGCAGCTAAGTAAAAATCAAATGGAAGGCGTGCTGAACTCGCACCAACCTGTGCTTGCCGCATCAGTTCAGCTAGGCCAGTAACGGAAAGAAGCGACGACTCTTTAAAGACACTTAACCAGACGTTACAGCATGCCGCATAGTCAATGGGCTACTATCCGGCGCAACCGCAAATATCTGGGCATTCCACAGGCGCTAGCTACCTCAATCTCGCCCTTGTGCACGGCATTAAAACCACCCCGAAGTACCTCGGTCCCTTGGGCTCCTGACGTGACGGCTATTGCAATAGTTCCCGCAATAAACCCAGGAAAATAGGAAAACCAAGATGACCCAAATAGCGGCTGCATCCAGGTAAGGACTGCACTACCCCCGAAGCAGATAATATAAATTATGGGTAGGTCTGGAAGACCACGAATAACTGTCGTATATGCCTCTGCAATGCCTGCAAAAGCGCGACGATTTAAGATTTTCGCCCAAGCTCCCAAAGTCGCGAAAACCATCCCGAGCAGCATTCCACACACTGTCACTGCCAGCGTGATCGCCGCGCCCTGGAGAAGTGTTGCCCCCCAGCCGTTTGGACCGAATCCAACGACACCAATGAAGCTAACCGGGTTCATGATAGATGTGACCTGTGATACCACGGGATCGCTCATACGCCGCCGCTCTCGTAGAGCGACGGCGCTCCCTATCAACGGCTAAATGTCGAGGCCGTAGATATCTCTGGCCGCAGCCTCTGAAATCCGCTCTTCTTTCAGATCACGAATTACTAGCTCGCGGGATCGGAGCTTGGGATCACCAAAGCCTCCCCCACCCGCAGCGACCATTCCCACCGCCTGACCTGCTTGGAGAACACTTTTCCGGCGCTCAAGTGCGGGCGCACCCTCAGGCATTTCCACTCGAGCGGGAGTGCCGCCATGGCCGCCAAAAATCCCATAGGGTGATAGCAGGGTACTCGTCCCGCCTGCAGAGATCGTTGCGACATGATCCAGCATCCGAACTCGACGCCTCATAGTCATACCACCACGGAACTCGCCAGGGCCTCCTGAGTCCTGAACAAACTCATAACACTCGACCATTATCGGATGCTCAGTTTCGAGCGCCTCAATGGGCAGGTTCGCGGTATTGGTGGTGTTCACCTGGACACCATCCAACCCATCTTTACTAGCTCGAGCCCCCATCCCTCCGCCTTGCATTTCGTTGTAGACATAGAAGCGCTGGGTACGTGGGTGGATACCGCTGGTGGTCAGCAGAATACCGCCGGTAGATGCCGCGGCTACGCGTTCAGGCATCACTGGCGACAACGCCGCGAAGATCATATCTACCAGACGCATCGCGATGTCGGTACGGCTGTAAACAGCAGCGGGAGCTGTCGAATTCAGTACGCTTCCCAACGGCGCTGAGATATGGATTGGGCGATGAAAACCGGAGTTCGCGGGGATCTCTGGATCCACAAGCGCCTTCACCGCAAAAAATACCGTGGCCTGAAGTGCGGTAAATACCATGTTTATAGGAGCTCGCACTTGCGGCGGAGCATCCGGAAAATCTAAAGATAACTCGTCACCTTGAACGGTGACTCGCACCTTCAGATTGAGTATCTCGTCTATCAAATTTGTATCAAATTCGTGCTGAAACTCATAAACCCCATCTGGGATCAGAGCAATACCTGCCCGAGTTCGCCGCTCCGTATAGTTCAGAATCTCTGCCGAGGCCTGAGCAACGAGTTCGCTGCCATAGCGCTCACACAAATCCTGGAAGCGTTGCACTCCTAGGCGGTTTGCCGCCATTTGTGCCCTAAAGTCACTTTTGCGCTCGTGCGGAACTTGGCAGTTGAGCAGGATAAGATCCATGACGTCATCCTGCAGCTTACCTTCCTTGTAAAGACGCACAGGAGGAATTCGAAGCCCTTCCTGAAAAATATGCGCGTGCCCTCGGTCGACAAAGTCCGAGTGGTGGGCAAGGTTAGCAACCCATCCGACCATTTGGTCCCTGAAGAATACGGGCTCCATTAACACGATGTCATTCAGGTGGGTACCACCCCCTGTGTATGCATCGTTACCAATGAAGACGTCTCCTGGGCGGACCGCCGTCATGTCGTGATGCTCGATGACGTAGGATGCGATGCCGAGCAGTGAGCCCAAGTGGATGGGGATGTGCTCCGCTTGTGCAATGGTATTACCCGCGTTATCGAACAACGCTGTGGAGCAGTCCTGGCGCTCCTTGATATTCGTAGAGTAGGCCGCGCGGATGACTGCCTTCCCCATTTCCTCCGCGATTGTCGAAAGCGCGCTCCCGATCACGGCGACGGTAATTGGATCAAGTTTAGTCGACTCTGAACGTGCCGACATCGGTTCGTTGAGGCTCATGCGCGCTCCTCGATAATCAGGTTGAGATAGGAGTCTACGCGCGCGGTCTGCCCTGGAAGGACAAGCGTCGTGGAGTCCATTTGATTGATGATGGCCGGCCCGTCTACAGCATGACCTGGACCAAGTTTTTCCCTGTCATACAAGGGGCACTGAGTAAAGCCTCCCGCCTCAGGAATCCAGACCTCCCGAACTTGATCGATCGCCTCTTCAACCAGCGTGCTGGCCTGGGGCTGAGCGCGGAATTTGGCTTTCTCCACGCGCCCAGTAGCAGCCACACGAAGTGTTGTCACTTGGATTGGTTCTGTGGTCGCAATGTAGCCATAAGCGAGTTGATGTGCGTCCTCAAACGCCTTGCGCAGAGTTTCAATCATCGCGCTGTCAACTTTACCTACAGGACACGGAACAGCCAGTTCAAAACCTTGGCCGCCGTAGCGCATATCCAGCGTACGCGAGACAGTACGACGCTCCTCCTGTATTTCCTCCTCCTCAAACCAACGGGCGATATCTTGCTCCAGCTCGGCGAACCCGCCTTCCAGGCTATCGCAACTGCTGCTCTCTAGAGGCAGCAGCCGTGTCAGAGACGTTGATGTACGAAGATCGGTCAACAGCAAGCCAAGCGCGCACATGATGCCGGGGTATTTCGGGATCACGATTTTCGGCATGTCGAGAGCACGCGCCAATCGCGAGGCATGGATAGGTCCTGCTCCCCCGAACCCGAACATCACATAGTCCCGTGGGTCGTGGCCGCGCTCGACGGATACCACACGAATCGCTTTGGCCATGTTGGCGATCACAACACTGATGATCCCCTGAGCCGTTTCCATCACGCCGAGCCCCAAACGCGCACCTAGGCGAGCAATAGCCGCTTTAGCTTTGGCTTGGTTTACAGGAAGGCGACCATCAAGCAGAGCGACGGGATTCAGCACCTGAAGAACGACGTTTGCGTCAGTTACTGTAGGCTCGTCTTCGTTGCCTCGGTCGAAGCAGATTGGTCCAGGGGCAGCTGCAGCACTACGGGGACCAACCTTCAGGAGACCACCAGCGTCGACATATGCAATGGAGCCACCACCAGCGCCAACAGTGTGAATATCGAGCATCGGAAGCTTGAGCGGATGTCCATGGACGACGGCTTGGTTAGCCATGCTCGGAACGCCACCCTTGATAAGCGAAACGTCTGTCGATGTCCCACCCATATCAAAAGTAATAAGGTTGTCGAAACCCGCATTTTCTGCGATCGCCAATGTGCCCATTACCCCCGCTGCTGGTCCCGACAATACGGTACGAGCAGGGAAGCGCTGTGCCGACTCTGACGAAATGATCCCGCCATTTGACTGGGTAAGGTGCATCGGCGAGTCGACACCGATCTCGTCTAGACGCGGTTTGAGTCGTTGTAGATAGTTCTTGATGATCGGCCCGAGATACGCGTTCACAACAGTCGTGGAGAACCGCTCGTATTCCCGGAACTCGCGGGCAACCTCGTGAGATACCGTGACGTATGCTCCTGGGATCTCTTCTTCTACGATGCGCCTGGCGCGGAGCTCGTGATCTGGGTTGACGTAACTGAATAGGAAACAGATCGCGATGGAGCGAATACCATCATCCCGAAGCTTGCGAGCGGCGCGGCGAACGCCAGCTTCGTCCAGTTCTTGGAACACTGTGCCATCAAACAATACGCGTTCGGCCACCTCAAGGCGCCGATCTCGTGATGCTATTGGCTTGGGTTTCTCGGTTTGCAAGTCATAAAGAGCGTCCCGTTTTTGCCGACGTAGCTCAAGGACATCCCTAAACCCTGCGGTAGTGATGAGGCCGGTCTCCGCGCCACGCCCAACGATGAGTGCGTTCGTAGCAACGGTTGTCCCGTGCCCGAAGTAATGGACATCGGCCGCAGTACCAGAAATGCGCGAAACCTCTCGCAAGCCTTGTTCGACTGCATTGGCGATACCTAACGACGGGTCTTGTGGCGTACTACTCACCTTCCAAACGAAAATTTCGTCATTCGTCTCATCAAACATACAAATGTCTGTGAAGGTGCCACCTGAATCGACGCCAATTCGCAGGCGAAGGCGTTCAGTAGTCAAGTTGAGCATAGATCGTGCGCTCCATAAAAATTGCAAAAAATCAGGCTATCTGTTCTAGGCGCCTGTATTGGCGCCAATCCTTGGGCAAAAAAATCGCGTTTGCTATTGCTCAGTCATCCCAGTATTGGGGCCTTCCGGGAGGGTCCACTCCTAGCTAATACGTATCGATAAGCTATCGTGCGTATCAGGCTGTATCCGTACCGAAGGTCTGTGGAGGTCGGGATTTCCTGGCCATCGCGCAGCTGGTGAGTAACAAATCGGCCAATTGATAGTATCTATCCATGCTAAATTTGCAAGCATTAAATTATTCATACATGCCCGTTCATGCAAAGTCTCCTGACTTTATTCAGGCACGCTATAAAAACGTGCGCGAAGCATGAGTGACGCCCAAATTAAGTTCGTTTTTTTATGAGTGCTTTACGGCATCCCTGGAGTTTCAATAGCCATGGCATTATGTTCCAACCGTGTCACGGTCGCGCACTGGCTTTCAAAGCCTAACTAGAACTAGGCCAAAAGCTCAAATTCCCCCTGGCAACTGGACACTGACCTTGCGAGCTATCGTGCATACCCCCCACCAAGGGCCTCATTCCTGACACGATGCGGAAGAGACTGCTCGCAGGCCAGGCATCAATACGGCACAGCAGTGGGCTTCGATACGACTTATCCATGTCAGCACCTGAGCGCCAAAGCTTAAATAGATTTCCCTCGGCGGGATTATTGCCCTGCATCTGTATGGCGCATCACACCAGTCGATGGGTCGTTATGAAGCACGCGAGCAATACGCTCCGCTGCATCGGTACCGTCGCACACAATGACCATGCCCGAGTGCTGCGAGAAGCCCATGCCTACGCCGCCGTGGTGCAGCGATACCCAGGTCGCGCCACTGTCAATATTAAGCAAGGTATTGAGCAGCGGCCAGTCGGACACCGCGTCAGAGCCATCGCGCATCGATTCGGTTTCGCGGTTAGGGCTCGATACCGAGCCCGAATCCAAGTGGTCACGGCCGATCACCACCGGCACCGACAGCTCGCCGCTGCGCACCATCTCATTAAACGCCAGGCCAAGATTGGCGCGCTGGCACAGGCCGACCCGGCAGATGCGCGCCGGCAGGCCCTGGAAGCTGATGCGTTCGCGGACCATGTCCAGCCAGTTGTGCTGCTGCGCATCGTCGGGGATTGCGGCCTTGACCACGGCGGCCGGCTCGGTCTGCGCGCGGTCACGATGCTCTTCCCAGGTCCAGCCGGCAGGTAGGCAGGTAGGTAGGGTTTTCGACAATTACCGGCCTTTGGGTATTACGGTTCAATCAAAACCAGAAAACTTCTCGAGGTCACTACCTGATCCATCTCGGAGAGGAATCGTTCGCTGCGTGTCTGCTTACGCATGCCGGCGAATTCAAAGTCGTAAAAACTCATCTGGCTCACGGGCAGCTCGGATCAGGTGGTGAGGGAGTATTTCAGCATATTTGAGGACTTGTTCGGAGCTTCCTTAAGCGACAGTTCTCGCATATCCGGCGGATCAGTGTGGAGTTAGCTCGATCACACAGCACCGACCGGTGACAGCAATCTCATGCAATTCACTGTTACCGTCATGTAGCAGACAATCATGCCGCCCCAGCACTTCATGCGTGCTATTACCCAAATTAACCTGGGTCTGTTCAGCCACACTGAAGATCAGCACCGTACTCGCCGAACTAAAAAAACGCTGCTTACCCTCAAGCCATTGCAACCTAGCGCTGAAACGTTCCGGTGCATAGATCAGATTGAAGTCAAGAATCGGCCCGCCGAACAATGCGCAGTAAACTAGGCACTCGCCGCTGAAGGCAAACGAGTCCAGTGGTAACAGTAGCCGCGTAGACTGCCCATCGACCAGCAACATCATGCCTTGGCCCTGCAGCACCGTGATGACCCGCTGATAACCAGCGAAGGTAGAAAACCCGCCTGATTCACCGATATCGGCAATCGACACGCGCCAACCGAAGCTGTCCAAGTCGTCACCGGCATCGCGGGCGATTTCTAAGGTGCTGCCAGCGCCGTTTTTCCACGACATACGCGGATAATTAGCCGCGCGCAAAACGTTCAAATGACCCATGTATATCTCTCTATTTATGAAGCAGTTCTTCCAGGCGATAACGGAAAGCCGGCTGCCGGGCAGCGTAGCGCTGTACCGCGCACTTTGGGGCGACTCGATGGCGCAGGATCTTGGACCGCTCAGCGGGGTTATACCTATCATTGCAACGTGCCTGTCACTAGCAGGTCAGAATTAGCCGGGCTTGAACCCCATGAACTGCGCTACTAGCGCCGCCAGCACCGGTTTCAACCGAGCAACCAACTTCTCGTTAAGCGCATAGGGTGCGACCTCCTGCATGTAGCTTCGCTGCGCCAACTCGAGCTGAATCGCATGCACTTGTTGTGCAGGGTTGCCGTAGGTGCGAGTGATATGGCCACCCTTGAAGCGACCGTTCAACACCGCGGGCAAGTCCGGCGCAGCGTCCTTGGCTGAGGCCAGTAGAGCCTCGGAGATGCCGGCTGCGCATGAGGTCGAGTTTGCCGTTCCGAAGTTGAACACCGGCAGTTCTCCATCGAACAGATGGGGGATAACCGATCGAATAGAATGGGCATCCCATAGCAAGGCATAGCCATAGGCGGCTTTGATTCGATCGAGTTCTGTCTGCAAAGCGCGATGGTATGGGTACCAATAACGAAAAAGGCGACGCGCTATTTCCGCCTCGTCTGGCGCCTGTCCATCAAGGTACAGGGGCACGCCGTCGAATGTGGTGAGCGGACACAGGCCGGTAGTGTTCTGGCCGGGGTACAGGTTTTCATCGTCGGCCGGGCGATTGAGGTCGATCACATACCGCGAATACACCGGCCGTAGGACAGATGCACCCAAGGCGATGGCAAAGTCGTATAGCGATTCGATATGCCAGTCCGTGTCGTCGACGGCAAGCCCGACAGGGCTGTATCGGTGACAAAGGTAGTCCGGCAGATGGGTTCCCACATGCGGCATAGAGATCAGCAGTGGACCGAAACCCTGTTTCAGGGTGAATACCACGTCGTCACTCATACAGCCTCCTTCAACAATACGGCAAGGGCCGCGCGGTAGTCGTGCAGAGCGTTAACCTGCAGAGCATGTTGGCCGTTATCGATGACTTTATTTCCGCCGACGAAAACGTCGCGAACCGGATTGCCGCCATGTTCACAGAACACCAGCGCAGAGAGCAGTTGTCGCTGATTGTTCTGGTCGACATTAGGCGCATCACGGTCGATCACAACAAAGTCGGCGCGCTGCCCCACAGCCAACTCTTACAATGAGCCTTAGGAGGCTCAATGAGCGAACTGAATCGCGTCGCCATCCTCCAGCAGCAAATTGCTCGCCCGTTCTTTGTTATGACAAAACTGTGAACATGGGCAACCAGAGCAAAAGGGTGGTGAAGTCGCCCGTACGCTTAGCTACTACTGCAAAAGGAATGTTGAGCCGTTTATTTACACCAAAATACCCTACCGCATGCCTACATGCGGCAGGGTTTAGTGCGTCTGTCAGTGGGGCACTGCTTATTAGCTTACCCACAATAAGTGATGTAAAAGTTTGCACTCCACCCTAGATCAATTTTCAATCGCCAGGGTGGCTAGCTTTAAATAAGTACCAACAGACTTTAATTGATGCAAAAGTCAATCGATTGGTGTCACGTCCATGTGGAACGTCTGCTCCGATAGTCTTTTGATTGTACCGTCCGCTCGTGCTTCTTTAATCGCTTTGTCAAACATTGCTTTAAGCTGCGTGTCACCTTTGCGCAAACCAACTGCGGCACCTTTCCCGACCACGCCTCCGAAAAAGCATGGACCAGCAAGCACCATGCCCTCGTTACCAGGTTTTGCGGCAGTACCCAATAAGGAGTCTTTAGCACCGATTACGGCATCCACCCGGCCAGCGAGCATATCTAAATCTCGCGCTTCTGGGCTTTTGTATTGCCGCACGGAGATACCCTTTAAGTAGGTACTAGCAAACTCGGCCGAGGTACCAGAGGAGAGTGTACCGACCGTTTTCCCGCTTAGCGCGCCTTTTACCTCAGCTAGGGCTTTTGCAGAAGCAGCTTCATCCATCAGCGACACCTTCTTATCTTCCGCTGGCAAATTCGTTGCCAATTCACCACCCTTCAGAGTGCCAAATGTATAACATAAGGTGGCGTAGGGGACAGAGAAATCAATAACAAGCTCACGCTTAGGGGTGATTGCCATATCGTCTATAATCGCATCAAACTTACCGGCATTCAGTGCAGAAATCATACTGTCAAACGATTGAGCTGAAATTGTGCACTTCACCTTCATTCGATTGCAGAGATCGTTCGCAAGGTCAATCTCAAACCCAGCAAGTGTCCCATCAGGCTTAGTATAGTTCCAAGGAACAAAACCACCCTCTGTCACGATTCGGATTTCCTTCGGAGACGCGTCTTCCGCAGCAACCCCGAAACTTACGCCCAACGTTGCTGCCAATACCGCCGTAGCAAGTACCAAGCGTGCGTATACAGAGATGGATCTAGTCATTATATTAGCCTTCTTATAGTAGTATTAAGGTGTTTTGCAAATATCAAACTTACCCAGCAAGAAATTGTTTGAGTCGAACTGAGCGCGTCCCACCGAATATTTCATCCGGAGTCCCCTCGTCCTTTACTAAACCTTGATCCATGAAAACCACTCGGCTAGATGCCTCCCGGGCAAAGCCCATTTCATGTGTTACTATAAGCATCGTCCGGCCTTCCTTCGCCAAGCCCTTCATGACCTTGAGCACCTCACCGACCATCTCTGGATCTAGAGCTGAAGTAGGCTCGTCGAATAACATCAAAGCGGGGCGCATCGCGAGTGCTCGCGCGATGGCAACGCGCTGCTGTTGGCCTCCAGATAGGTGCGTCGGGTAGGCGTTTTCTTTATTTGATATGCCAACTTTATCGAGTAGCTCTCTCGCTTCCTCCAAACACTCTTTTTTTGGACGACGCTGTACGTACATAGGAGCCTCGATAATATTCTCGAGTACTGTCTTGTGCGACCAAAGATTGAAACTTTGAAATACCATTCCGACCTTTGAGCGAATACGTTCTACCTGCTTTTTATTATATTGCCTCGGTGCATTACCCCCGTGAAATGAGATATCTATGCGCTCACCAGCAACCACAATACCTCCAGTATCCGGAGTTTCAAGTAAGTTTATACAGCGGAGTAACGTTGACTTTCCCGATCCGGAGGACCCAAGTATTGAGACTACTTCGCCTTCCCCCGCTTGAAGCGAGATGCCTTTTAGCACCTCTAAGCTTCCATATTGCTTGCGAATACCCGTCAATTCCACCACAGCAGGCGGGAGCAAATCATAAATGTTACTCATGCTATTTTCTCCTTGATACTTGGAGAGCGCTCCAAAACTGGCGGCCGCAAATTAGCACTCAACTTATATTCAGTCCAACGCACTGCGCGGGTCATCATATAGCTCATGGCGAAGTAGATTATCCCTGCGGATACATATACTTCAATTGGCCGATATGTCTGCGAAGCAATAGTAGTGGCTATTCCCGTGACATCCATAAGTGTTACTAAGGACGCAAGAGCGGTCGCTTTTATCATAGCTATCAGTTCATTTCCATAAGCAGGAAGTGCTTGCCTCATCGCAAGTGGAGCAATGATCCTCCGCATCCTCATTCCCCGAGACATTCCACATGCGGAAGCGGCCTCCAGTTCTCCGCGACTAACAGACTTCAACCCCCCGCGGATAATTTCCGCAGCATATGGAGAAGTGTTAATCGTCAGTGCCAAAAGGACGCACCAGAATGGTTCGCGAAGAAATGGCCAAAACACACTTTGACGAACAACCGCGAACTGGCTAATCCCGTAGTAAACTATAAACAGCAGAACCAGCAAAGGAACGCTTCGAAATAGCTGAACGTAAAGCCATGCAATAGCTCTCACTGATCGAAAAGAGGACAGACTTAGTAGAGCAACCACGAAACCTAAGAGCCCACCCAAAATAACACTTATTACAGCAAGCCCAATCGTAAGTGGTAGCCCTGGTAACAACTGAATGAATGTTTCATAAATAAATTGGAAGTCCATCACGTTCTCCCTACCAGGTTAAGCGAGTGGCGTCGTTCAACACGCTGAATCGCTAATGTCGAACCCGTACACAGGATGAAGTAAATCAGTGCAGCGGCCAGATAAAAATCAAACGGTAGCCGAGTGGAGCCGGCGCCTACCTGAGCTTGTCGCATCAGCTCAGCCAACCCTGTCACTGAGAGAAGAGAAGATTCCTTCAAAGCACTGAGCCAGACGTTACCTAACCCAGGTAACGCATGTCTTAACGTTAATGGCGCCACGATTCTTCGAAAGCGCAAATACCGCGGCATACCGCATGCAACGGCAGCTTCGATTTCGCCTTTATGGACTGCGTTGAACCCGCCCCGTAGTACTTCGGTCCCCTGCGCACCTGATGTGACTGCGATCGCAATGGTACCGGCCAAGAAGGCAGGGAAGCTGGCGAAGCCGGACGAACCAAGCAGAGGCTGGATCCAAGTGAGAACCGCGCTGCCGCCAAAGTAAATTACATAAATAATCAGCAAGTCTGGAAGACCGCGAATTACAGTGGTGTAAGCCCCCGCAATGTCTGAGAAGGGCCTACGATTGGAAACTTTGGCCCAGGCACTGAAGGTGCCAACAACCATGCCAAGCAGCATCCCGCAAATGGCTACGGCGAGCGTCACTACTGCGCCATTTAGTAGTGTCATGCCCCAGCCGTTTGGACCGAAACCAACGACCTCTATAAAGCTAACTTCGTTCATGGTGGATATGTCCTGTTGGATGACCGGATCTGCTAATTAGTCTTCGCGCACTAGTCGCGATGACGTCGCGTATCTAAAAAGCTAGATATCTAGCCCGTAGATGTCTCTGGCAGCAGCCTCTGAAATCCGTTCTTCCTTCAGGTCACGGATCACCAATTCGCGCGACCGAAGTTTCGGATCACCGAAACCACCCCCTCCAGCTGCAACCATGCCCACTGCTTGGCCAGCCTGAAGAACACTTTTCCGACGATCGAGTGGCGGAGCGCCGTTAGGCATTTCGACCCAGGCGGGAGTGCCGCTATGTCCATTAAAAAGACCGTACGGGGGCAGCCGAGTGTTTGTACCACCGGCAGAGATGTTGGCAACATGATCCAGCACTCTCACGCGACGTCTCATCGTCATACCGCCGCGAAATTTTCCGGGGCCGCCTGAGTCCTGTACAAACTCATAGCACTCCACCATAACCGGATGCTCTGTCTCTAGAGCCTCAATGGGCAACAAGACCCGCTCGTCCACCTCAAAGCATCTATCGCGTGAAGCAATGGGCTTTGGCTTTTCCGTCTGCAAGTAGTAGAGCGAGTCCCGTTTTTGACGACGCAACTCAAGAATATCGCGAAAGCCTGCCGTCGTGATTAGGCCCGTTTCCGCACCTCGCCCCACGATGAGAGCGTTGGTAGCGACTGTTGTGCCATGACCAAAGTAATGGACATCCGCAGCGCGACCGGAAACCCGTGATGCTTCTCGCAATCCCTGTTCGACTGTGATACCCATAGAGGGGGCCTGAGGGGTACTGCTCACCTTCCAGACAGAAATTTCGCCTTTGATTTCATCAAACATGCAAATGTCTGTGAAGGTGCCTCCAGAATCCACGCCAATGCGAAGGCGTAGTCGGTCAGCGGTTAAGTCGAGCATAGATGCGCTCCAAATTTTTTTGCGTAGCGTTTTACGAGCGAAAGCCACCAAAATGAATTGTAACTATCTATTCATGAAACGCAAGAATAAAATTATGCATTCTCTCGGTGAAAACACTCTGCTTCTGCACCTTGTATCAATCCGTATATTCGACCCATACCGAGCCAGAGCGGCGAAAGCGTCATATGTCGCTGAATATGCTGCCCGAAAGGAGAGTCATTCTCGGCATTAGCCATTCTGAGATTGCTTGAAAATGGACTCGTTTCTGCTTACCGAGACGCGCTACTACATCTGTCCTCTACGAATTTAGCTCTGCTTTCGCCTAGCTCGATCGTGCTGGACCTATCTAGATTTTAATCACCGCAGAGATCACCCAGCGCAGCGCTCTTGATGACTGGATACAAACTGTCGAAAACGATCCGTTGGCAGCCCCTCGAACAGCTCAGCCGGGGTACCTTGGCAGTCGATTTTTCCGTCTTGCATGAACAACACACGATTCGAGACATTACGTGCAAAGCCCATTTCATGCGTCACCACCAGCATCGTGCGTCCTTCTTCCGCTAACGACCGCATTACTCGCAGCACCTCCCCCACCAGCTCCGGGTCGAGTGCAGACGTGGGCTCGTCGAATAACATCACCTGGGGATTCATAGCCAATGCCCGTGCTATCGCCACCCGCTGTTGCTGACCACCAGAAAGGTGAGCTGGATAAGAGTCGCGCCGCTCATAAAGCCCCACCTTGTGCAGCAATCTGTGGGCCTCCTCTACACATTCCGAACGCGAGTGCTTCAGCACGTGCAGTGGGCCTTCGATAACGTTCTGCAAAACGGTCATGTGCGACCAGAGATTGAAGCCCTGAAAAACCATACCTAATTTGCTACGAATCTTCTCGACTTGCCGACCGCGGCGCGGCGACTGGCCTCCATCACCGCGGCGCTTCATTTCAATGGTTTCACCATCTACCACGATGGAGCCTTCATCTGGTGTCTCCAGCAAATTAATACAACGAAGCAACGTGCTTTTGCCTGACCCACTAGCCCCGAGAATGGAGATTACGTCCCCCTTATGAGCATCCATCGATATTCCGTTCAGCACCTTGCTTGCGCCGAAAGCTTTATGAATATTTGATACTGTCAAGGCTGCGCTGCGTTGAGAAATCATGACTAGCTCCGCTGAACTCAGGAGAAGGGGGAGCATGGGCGAGTGTATTTCACACCACGAGGAATACCCCACGCTCTCAATACCGTTGTAAACACTTCAAATGCACGCCCGGGGCAGTGTTTGAAGACCAAACTATTATCGTTAGTTCGAAAGCATTGGCAGGTTCAGCCCTTGTTCCTTGGCGCAGTCGATGGCGATCTGGTAGCCCGCATCGGCGTGACGCATGACGCCGGTAGCCGGGTCGTTGTGCAGGACGCGAGCGATACGCTCGGCCGCTTCGTCAGTACCGTCGCAGACAATCACCATGCCCGAGTGCTGGGAGAAGCTCATGCCGACGCCGCCGCCGTGGTGCAGGGAAACCCAGGTCGCGCCGCTCGCGGTGTTGAGCAGAGCGTTGAGCAGTGGCCAGTCGGACACGGCATCGGAACCGTCCTGCATCGACTCGGTTTCGCGGTTCGGGCTGGCTACCGAACCGGAGTCCAGGTGGTCGCGACCGATCACGATTGGCGCGGACAATTCACCGCTGCGCACCATTTCGTTGAACGCCAGACCGAGCTTGGCGCGCAGGCCCAGGCCAACCCAGCAGATACGTGCCGGCAGACCCTGGAAGCTGATGCGCTCGCGCGCCATGTCCAGCCAGTTGTGCAGGTGCGCGTCGTCCGGGATCAGCTCTTTTACTTTGGCGTCGGTCTTGTAGATGTCTTCGGCGTTGCCGGACAGTGCAGCCCAACGGAACGGGCCGATGCCGCGGCAGAACAGCGGACGGATGTAAGCCGGCACGAAACCTGGGAAGTCGAATGCGTTTTCCACGCCTTCTTCCTGGGCCATCTGACGGATGTTGTTGCCGTAGTCGAAGGTCGGAATGCCCATTTTCTGGAATTCGAGCATCGCTTTAACGTGCACAGCCATGGATTGCTTGGCGGCTTTGACCACGGCAGCAGGCTCGGTCTTGGCGCGAGCACGGTACTCTTCCCAGGTCCAGCCGGCTGGCAGGTAACCGTTGAGCGGGTCGTGAGCGCTGGTCTGGTCGGTGACCATGTCCGGGCGCACGCCGCGCTTGACCAGTTCTGGCAGGATTTCTGCCGCGTTACCCAGCAACGCGATGGAAATCGCTTTGCCTTCTTTGGTGTATTTGGCGATGCGGGCCAGGGCGTCGTCGAGGTCGGTGGCTTGCTCATCGACATAACGGCTGTTGAGGCGGAAATCGATGCTCACCTGCTGGCATTCGATGTTCAGCGAGCAAGCACCGGCCAGGGTCGCGGCCAGTGGTTGAGCGCCGCCCATGCCACCGAGGCCGGCGGTCAGGACCCAACGACCTTTCAGGTCATCGTTGTAGTGTTGGCGACCAGCTTCGACGAAGGTTTCGTAGGTGCCTTGGACGATGCCCTGGCTGCCGATGTAGATCCAGCTGCCGGCAGTCATCTGGCCGTACATGGCCAGGCCTTTGGCGTCGAGTTCGTTGAAGTGTTCCCAGCTCGCCCAGTGTGGCACCAGGTTGGAGTTGGCGATCAGTACGCGCGGGGCGTTGCTGTGGGTCTTGAATACGCCGACCGGCTTGCCGGATTGCACCAGCAGGGTCTCGTCGTCATTCAGGTTGGTCAGGCTTTCGACGATCTTGTCGTAGCATTCCCAGTTACGTGCCGCACGACCGATACCACCGTAAACCACCAGTTCTTTAGGGTTCTCGGCGACTTCCGGGTCGAGGTTGTTCATCAGCATGCGCAGGGGGGCTTCGGCCAGCCATGATTTGGCGGTTAGCTGATTACCACGTGGAGCACGGATAACAACGTCGCGGTATTTGCTGTTGGACACGGTTCAACTCCTGTGCGCTTGGTAGTTTGAACAGGAATGATATGAAGGGCGCACTTACATCATCCTGTATATACAAGGCGATGCAAACCAAGGGCCAGAGCGATGCTATATGAATATTTATTTTCAAAAAAAACGAAAATTTTAATAAAATCAATAGATTATGGTTATTTTTAAATTTTTGCGTGGACAGATTATGCGAACTCTTGTTGTGGAGATGTACCAAGGCGTGGCGCACGGTGTAACCAGACGACTCATTTTGAGGCCTAATCGACCAAAAATGCGCCACGATGAGTAACTCAGTTACCACACTGATCGATCTGAAAGGCTGGGATAGTCGCTAGCGCGCTGTTCTCACATAATTTTATACATGCTTGCACAACACTTTAGGTGCGACTCTGCGTTGAAGGGTTTCTGATGACCGCCCTAGGTTTTACGCCTAGTCAATGCCCTCGTATTTTTAGCCGGCAGGGAGGGCGTTGTAATCGGCCGTCATTTGTTGGAAACGCTTATGCGGTTCCAACAGCTCTCCGGCGAAAGAATGCGGTGCGACTCGATCAATGCGATGTCGATCTCGGGGTTTCCAGGCGCTGGCTGACGTCGGTCCGCGCTACCTTCGACCGATGTCGGGGGTATTGCTCGCGAAACGCGCTGAGCAGGTTGGGGACGTAGTTGATCCCGAGCACTGGCGGCGCGTAATGCGGATTTCACGTCTGCGTCGCAGAGTCACCTCGCTATACCGGTGAGGCTAGAAAAGCCGCATGGTGTAACAAATGGTGCTTAAGGCACTTCACTTGCCAAGCTTTTTAATCGAAATTCTCGCGCCGTGGGCGATTTACCCCTTTTGCAATCAGGTCCGCCAGTTCCTTGATCCGGTTTATGTCATCCGGTAGTCGGCTGATTGCGACACGCAGATGGGGGGCATGTCCTTTGCTCACAAAACAATGAGATCCACTGCCCAAGACCACGCCTTGGGATGCCAGATTAACGATGGCAGCAGTCTCGTCCGCTACAGGTACCCAAAGTGTCAGGCCTGTACCTTCGTTTATATCGAAACCATGGTCGATAAGAGCTTGCGCAAGGATATGACGCCGATGGGCATAGCTTATGCGTGCGCGCTCCAGCGTGGCGACTACAAGCGGGTCAGTGAGCAAGAACGCCAACGCCCCTTGGAAAATTCGGCTGGTCATGGCCACGCGGTCGCTGCGGTAGTCTTCTATGGACTGGATGATGCGAGAAGAGCCGCCGAGGATAGAAGTACGCAAGTCGACGCCGAAGGCTCGGCAGTAGGCGCGGACCAGCAAACTGCGATCTGGCAACTTTTCGCTCATGCTATGCGCAGCCGAGGTTGACACCGTGCCCATGTGGTCGTCCTCGAGAATGACAACCTCGGGGTAGTGTTCAAGGAGTTGTGCCAGTTCATCGCGACGTGCTGGCGAGAGAGCTGAACCGGTCGGCATTTGCGCCCTGAGCTGGTAAAGCAAAGCGGTCGGCTTTTGTTTGAGTACTGACTTAAGTGATTCCGCCAGAGGACCCTCGCTGTCGCACGCCACCGGGATAGCTTCGACTTTCAGCAGTTCCAGTAAACCTAGCAGGCGTGGGCTGGTGGGTTCTTCGATGGCGATACGGTCACCTGGGCGGGTCGCGGCTTGCAGTGCGAGCAACATGCCTTCAGTCCCGCCGCCTGCCGTGGTCCAACGCTGTGGGGCGCATGGCCAGGTGGGGGCGACCGCGATACGCAAAGCTTCGACCATGTGCTCTTTTTCAGCGGCGTGCAGATGATTCACTCGCAAACCTGCGTTCAGTGCCGGCGCCAGATCCGGCTGAAGCGCCGGGTCGGCGCTTCCTCTGGACAGGTCGATAGAAGCCCAGGCGACATCGACCGAATCGAGCCACTGTCTCGGCGCCAAGCCAAATGCTTCCTGGTCGGCAACCGCGCCGAGGGCCACGGTTCCGCCCCTGCGGCGCGTTTCGATCAAGCCCTTGGCGCGCAATGTACTCCAAGCGGCGGCTACGGTGCTGGCACTGGTCCCCAGGCTGCTGGCGAAATCCCGAACCGTTGGCAGACGTGCGCCTTTGGCGACGCGTCCGGAGGTAATCATCTCGGCAAGGGTCGCTGCGATGGCGTCGCTACCGAGAGAGTCGACATGGCGAGCAAGCCACTGGCTATCTACCAACTGATCCACGTTCTTCTCCATTGTTTTGACAAGGTGCAGTCATGGGGCACATATCGCTGGAAAACACATAAAACATAAATATTTGTGTTTTTCTGCGCGAACGCGCGCGTTGAGAAGTTTACGCTACGGATTAGTCTCTGTCTAAGCCGTTGATTAGCTAATCAGCCTATTTTATAGGGGTTTATGAGGTGTTTGAGGGCAGCGTATAAATATGTTCATTTGATCAGAACATAACGGCACTTGGTTATGAGGTAATGAACATTCGGTATTTGGTCGACTTCGGCCTGCTCCCTATAGTGCAGCCCTTACCCGTTCAGGAAGGCACGTTGATAGACAACACGCCGGCCTGGCAGGGCCCCCCACGTAGACGGACCGGTTGTTGAATGAAGAAGTACTTCCTTTTGAGGATTGGCTCGGCGCTGGTGACGGTATGGCTGATGTCGATCCTGGTATTCGTCAGCGTGCGTCTGATCGGCGATCCCACCCATTTGCTGCTGCCGCCTGAAGCCACCGCCCAGGACCGCCAGGTGCTGCGCGAGCAGATGGGCCTGACCAAACCGCTGCCCTTGCAGTATCTGATCTACGTCGGAAATTTGCTTCAGGGTGATGTGGGCAAGTCCTTTATCACCGGTCAGCCGGCGATGGCCGTACTCGGCCCCAGAATCATGCCGAGCATATTGCTGGCGGGCAGTGCCTTGTTATTGAGCCTGGTGTTCGGTGTGCCAGGAGGCATCGCCGCCGCGCAAAATCCAAGGGGTAAGGCGGCGCGAATCGGCGATCTTCTCGCCACGCTCGGGCTTGCAGCACCGGCCTTTTTCATCGCGCTGCTTTTGATCCGATGGTTGTCGGTGGACCTGCGCTGGTTGCCCACCAACGGCTACGGCTCGTTCGCCCACCTGATCATTCCGGCGCTGTCATTGAGCCTGTATTCGACGGCGGCGCTGTACAAACTTACCCAGTCGACCATGGGCGAGATCCTGCAATCGGACTTCATTCGCTTCGCTCGGATCAAAGGCATTTCCTACCGCTCGGTGATCTTCAAGCACGCGCTGAAGAACGCCAGCCTGCCGATTCTGACCTTCTCGGCGTCGCAATTCGGGCTGCTGATCGCCGGAGCGGTTTCAGTCGAAGTGATCTTTGGCTGGCCGGGTATCGGTGGTGCCATGGTCGATGCCATTTCGCAGTTCGATTACACCGTCATCCAAGCCGTCGCGCTGGTCGTGGTGCTGCTGTTCGTCATCATCAATCTCATCGTCGACGTACTTTACGGTTGGCTGGACCCGAGGATTCGTCTTGCGAATTGATCGATACATCGCGCCCGCTTTTCTTGTCGTCGTGGTCTTTGCTGCCGTGTTCGCGCCGTGGTTGCCGCTGTTTGATCGTGATGCCATTGATCTTGGCTCGGCCTTGCAGGCGCCTTCGGCTGCTCATTGGTTCGGAACCGACAATCTGGGTCGGGACACCTTTACCCGGGTGATCTACGGCAGCCGGACGTCATTGTCCATCGTCGTGGCGGCCGTAGTTGCCGGTGGCGGGCTGGGCTGCCTGCTCGGTCTGCTGGCCGGGTATCGCGGTGGATGGTTCGACGCAATCATCATGCGCGCCGCAGACCTGCAATACAGCCTGCCGCCGGTGATCCTCGCGCTGGTGGCAACCGCGGCACTGGGCACCGGGATGGTCAATCTGGTCCTCGCCATCTCACTGGCCACCTGGCCGCGTTTCGCCCGAATCGTGCGAGCCGAAGCCTTGCACCTGCGCCAGCATGATTTCGTGTTGTTGGCCGAACTGGGCGGCGCGTCGATGGCTCGGGTGCTGCTGCATCATTTGCTACCCAACATGCTGACCACGGTTATGGTGCTGGTGACCCTGGATATCGGGCTGATCGTCACGCTGGAGGCCACGTTGAGTTTCCTGGGCCTGGGGGTTCAGCCGCCAGATCCTTCCTGGGGGACGATGATCGCCGATGGTCGTGCCTATCTGAGTCAAGCCTGGTGGCTGACCACGTTGCCGGGCGCGGTACTGGTGCTGACCATTCTTGCGGTCAACGCCACCGGCAATCTACTGCGTCGTCCTACTGACGCCCCCCAGGAGGTTGCCCTTGTCTAAGCTCGCGCTGGAAGTGAAGAACTTGAGCGTCGAGATATCGACGCCAGCCGGGGTGATCCGCCCTGTGGATGATGTGAGTTTTTCTGTTCAGGCCGGGCGCACACTGGCGCTGGTGGGAGAGTCGGGCTCCGGCAAATCGTTGAGTTGCCTGTCGTTGCTGCGGGTGCTGCCCCAGGACGCTCGCGTCGTATCGGGACAAGTGTTGTTCGAAGGCCAGGACCTGCTGGCATTGCCGGAGGAGGCCATGCATCGCCTGCGCGGTAGCAAGATCGGCACCGTCTTGCAAGACCCGCACACATCTCTCGATCCTCTGTTCACCGTGGGGGAGCAGATCCGCGAAATCATCGATTATCAGCAGGCGCCCGGTCGAGCGGTCAGCCGTCAGCGCAGTATCGATGCCATGCGCAGCGTGCACATTCCCGCGCCAGAACAACGCTTCTCCAGTTATCCGCATCAGTTCTCCGGCGGCATGCGCCAGCGCGCGGCAATCGCCATGGCGGTGGCCTGTAATCCAAGCCTGTTGATCGCCGACGAACCGACCACGGCGCTTGACGTCACCATCCGGATGCAGGTGTTGCGCTTGCTCGCCGAACTCCAGGCCGAGCACAAAATGGCAATGCTGTTCGTCACCCACGATCTGCACGTCGTTCGCTATTTCTGCGATGACGTTGCGGTGATGTATGCCGGTCGGATCGTTGAGCAAGGCCCTGTGGAAGAGGTCTTCAATCGCCCTGCACACCCTTACACCGCGTCGCTGCTGCACGCCATCCCCAAGCTGTCCAGGCGTCGTGCGCGCTTGACGGCGATCGATGGCCAGCCGCCTTCGTTTTCCGCACTGCCAGACGGATGTCGGTTTGCCCCGCGCTGTCCTGCGGCGCAGGAACAGTGCCTGACGCAATACCCTGCCTGGCAAACTCGTCCTGCCGTTGCCGGTGGTGCGGCGTGCTGGCGAACCAACGAAATGCTTGATGGGCGGCTGATCATTCAATGAGTGCATTCATTTCCATATCAGACCTGCACAAGGTTTATCGCGTCGGCGGTGGGATGATCCGCCCCGGCCAGCCGCTGCACGCCGTGCGTGGCATCTCGCTGGACATCGAGAAAGGCGCGACCTACGGACTGGTCGGCGAGTCGGGATCGGGCAAAAGCACCGTGGCGAAAATCGTCATGGGCGCCGAGCGTCCGTCCTCTGGCGCCGTACACATCGACGGTCGCTTGATGGATGGCCGTTCGAAATCCCTGAGCTGGTTGCGCACCTGTCTGCAGCCGGTATTGCAGGATCCGTATGGCTCGCTCAATCCGACAATGCGCATTCGCGATCTGATCGATGAGCCGCTGCGCATCCACCGTAAGGACTTGACCGCCCGGCAGTTGATCCTGCGGGTCAACAACCTGATGGCTCAGGTGGGTTTGCCATCGAGCCTGGCGTTGCGTCATCCGCGAGAGTTGAGCGGCGGGCAAAAGCAACGTGTCGCCATTGCTCGCGCTTTAGCCCTGTCACCGCAATGCCTGGTGCTCGATGAGCCGGTGTCGGCGCTGGATGTGTCCGTGCAGGCGCAGGTGCTGAATCTGCTCCACGACATGCAAAGCGAGAGCGGTCTGACTTACCTGTTGATTTCTCACGATCTGGCGGTGGTGGCGCACATGAGTGATCACGTCGGGGTGATGTACCTGGGCGCGCTGCAAGAGCAAGGGCCCGTCGAGGAAGTGCTTGCCTCCCCACGCCATCCCTATACGCGAGCACTGATGGCGGCGGCCGAGCCTGAGCGCGGCAGTCTCACCGAACCGCTGCAAGGCGAGGTGCCGTCGCCGCTGAACCCGCCCTTGGGGTGCGTGTTTCATCCGCGCTGTTCTGCTGCCTCCGAACGCTGCCGCCGCGATGCGCCGCTGCTGCGACAAGTGGCGCCCGCGCACTGGGCCGCCTGCCACTACGCCTGATCGTTTTCGACAATAGATATCTGCTGGGGAACAACTGATGACGGATAAAAAAACAACCCATACGGCGATCGACGAGCGCCGACGCGGGATTCTCAAGGTCGGCGCCGCATTGGCCGGAGTCGCTGCGTTCGGTGGTTCGTCCATGGTCTGGGCTTCTTCCAACGAAGCGCCTGCTATCGACAAAGACACACTGGTCATCGGCCTGGACAAAGGCTTCGTCAATCTCAATGGTGTCGTTGCCGGGACGGGGGATTCGGATCGTTACACGCTGCAGGTGTTCGATCGTCTGTTTGGTTTCGACGCCGCCGGGACTTTGCAGCCAAGCCTGGCTACCCGTTACGAAATCGCCGCAGACGGCCTGAGCTACACCTATCATTTGCGCCCCAGCGTGAAGTTTCACCACGGCGGCACGGTCAGTGCCGACGACGTCAAATTCACCATGGAGTTCGCGCTGGACCCGGCCAACAAGAGTGCTCGTCGAGCGTTTTTCGCGCCCTACGTCGAGGCCGTCGATGTGCTCGACGCCACCACCGTGCGGTTTCGTCTGAGCAAGCCAGACGGGGCCTTCCATAACAAGTTGGCTGGCTATCTACCGATCATTCCGCGCAACTACGGCTCGGATGTGCCCGCGCTGGAGTTTTTCGCCCGCAGCCCGATCGCGGCGGGGGCGTACAAGGTGGTTTCACTGAGCGCCGATGGCAACCTGCTGGAACTCGAACGCTTTGACGGCTACTGGGGGCCAAAGCCTGCCATCAAACGCATCATTTTCCGCGCGATCAAGGACGCCAGTAACCGCGTCAACGCGTTGCTCGCCGGGGAAATCGATCTGGTGGTGGGCGTTCCCGCACAGGATTTTTCCCGCCTCAATGGCGCTGGCAATTTCTCGGCTGTTTCCAACCCCGTGGCGGCGCCGTTGATGGTGCGGCCTTACACCACAGATCCGCAATTGCCACTGTCGAAGGTCGAAGTTCGGCAGGCGCTGAACTATGCGCTGGATAAAAACGCCATCATCAAGACCGTGCTGCAGGGCATTGGTGAGCCACTGGCCAGTGGCATTTCGCGTTATTACCCTTATGGTTTCGACTCCTCGTTGCAACCTTACCCTTACGACCCCGCCAAGGCGCGTGAGCTGCTGGCCGCTGCCGGCTTCTCCAAAGGATTCACTACCAAATTGCTGATCTCCAGCGACAACCCCAAGGAAATCGCCGAAGCCGTGGCGGCCTACTGGTCGCAGGTTGGGGTGATCGCGCAAATCCAGGTCGTGGATTACGCGACCTGGACGATCTGGAACGACACCCGCCGCACCACACCCATGACCGTGCAGCAAGTGGCCAACGCCATCTATGACCCTTCGCATCCAGTGGGCGGGCTGTTCGTCAAGTCCGGCGCCTGGTCCGATTACAGCCATCCAGAAGTCGAGTTGCTGTTCACCGAGGCCGCGCACACGAGCGATCCGGCAGGACGCGGTGACATCTTTCGGCGCATCAGCCGAATCCTCCACGACGACGCCGCAGCGATTTTCATTTCGGAGATCCACCGCGTCTACGGCCGCAAGAAAAACCTGGAATGGGTGCCGACATCGGGTACGGCCGCATTGCGTTTCCACGAAGCGCGATGGGTGTAAAGAGCAAGGCAATGCGGGTCGCTACGAAAACGTTCCTCGCCAAAGAGGCGCAGCGGCGCAGGTCAGCATTGCCTTTTCATGGGAGATCGGACTGCCACCGGCAGCCGGTCATGACTTCTCGATTATGACTTCTACGGCATTCGAATGAACAATCTGGACCTACTGCAACAACGCTTCGTTGATGACTTGCGCCTCCTGGGACAAACGCCTGAAAACTGGATTCCTCAACAGACAGGAGCCGATCATGACGTGGTTGTCGTCGGGGGTGGGCAGAGCGGGGTAACCACGGCTTTCGCCTTGGCTCGCGCCGGCGTGACCCGCACCAGCGTGATCGAAAGCCGCCAGCCTGCCGCCACTGGTAGCTGGCGTGCCAAGGCGCGGATGCGCAACTTGCGCACCGCCAAAAACAGCGCCGGCCCTGACCTGGATATCCCGTCGCTGACCTTCCGCGCCTGGTATGAGTCGCGTCTGGGACGAGCTGCCTACGATGAACTGCCGCGCATACCTACCGCTGAATGGGTCGACTACCTGGAGTGGCTGCGCATCCAGACCGGCGTGCAGGTGCGCTTTGGTGTCGAACTGGTACGCATCGAACCTCATGAGGGCATTCTTCGGCTGCACCTGCGCAGCGACGGCAAGACCTCCATCGAGACCACCCGCAAGATCGTACTGGCGACCGGAATTGTCGGCATCGGCGAGCCCCACATTCCCGCCCATATCGTGCAGTCGCTACCTGCACACGCTTACGCACACACCGACGCCGTCATCGATTTCGATGCGCTGGCGGGCCGGACAGTGGCCGTGATCGGCGCCGGGTCAGCTGCCTTCGACGCGGCCTCGACGGCGCTGGAAGCGGGCGCTGCGCACGTGCATTTGTATTGCCGTCACCCACGCCTGGCGGCGTCTTCGAACATGGGCACGCTCAAATATCCGGCGGCCCAGGAAAACTTTTCCAATCTGCCGGATCCGCTGCGCTGGAAACTGGCCTGGCATTTTCGTGAGCGTTCGCCGGGGCCGACCGCGGAAGTGGTGGCGCGTGCGACGCGCTTCGACAACTTCACCTTGCATCTGGATGCGTCGGATCTGGCGGTCAGTTTCGACGGCCAGCGGGTCAGGCTCGACAGTCGCGGTAACCAGGCCCATGCCGATCTGTTGGTAGCGGGTACCGGTTATCACTGTGATCTGTCGCTGCGCCCTGAGCTCAATGCCGTGGCCGCGGACATCGCTTTGTGGCGTGACCGTTACGCGATTCCTGAAGCCGAACAGCAGCGCCCTAACGCCACGTACCCCTACCTTGGGCCGGGTTATCAGTTCCAGCAACGTCAACCCGGCCAGGCGCCGTGGATCGAAAATATCTACTGCTTCAACTTCGCCGCCATCACCAGTTTCGGTCGGCACGTGGGCGACGTCGGCAGCATCCGGTTTGGCGTTCCACGCCTGGTCAAGCATCTGGTGAAAGACTTTTTCCTCAACGACGTCGATCACCATATCGAGCGTCTGCTTGCTGAAGTGCCCGAAGAACTGCGTTTCGATGAATACGCTCACGCCATCCAGAACAGCGCTGCAACGCCAGCGCGTTAATGGCCCGATAGCCCTATAGAGAGATTGATCATGACTCTGTCCGCCGTTACTCAAATACTGGATGTTCGCCCACTGACCGTTCGCACGGGTGCTGAAATCCATGGGACGCATCTGTCGGCCGATCTGCCCGAAAGCACCCTCGTGGCGATCCGTCAGGCGTTGTTAAAATATAAAGTGATTTTTTTCCGGGGTCAGTCGCACCTGGATGAAGCCGCCCACGAAGCCTTCGCCGCCCGGCTCGGTCCGTTGCAGCCGCATCCGGCCCGTGCGTCGCTGGAGGGCACGCGGGCAACACTGAATCTGGACAGTCGCGATACGCGCTCCAGTACCTGGCACACCGACCTGACCTTTCTGAATGCGTTTCCGGCGCTGTCTGTTTTGCGTGGCGTCGAAATCCCGGAGCTGGGTGGCGATACACTTTGGTCCAATACCGACTCGGCGTACGCGTATCTGCCGGCAGCGCTCAAGGCATTTGTCGATCAGCTGTGGGCCGTGCACAGCAACGTCTATGACAGCGATGCACTGGTGCCCGCAGGGTCGAGCACCGCAGTGGCGTTTCATGCCGAGCTGTCAAAAAAACGTGTGATCGAGACCGAGCACCCCGTAGTGCACGTGCATCCTGAAACCGGTGAACGAGCGCTTTTGTTGGGGCACTTCGTTAAGCGACTGGTGGGTTTCAATAGCGCCGATTCGGCTCGGCTGCTGGCCATCCTTCATGACCATGCCATCGCCCACGAGAACATCGTGCGCTGGCGTTGGCAGCAGGGCGATGTTGCGATCTGGGATAACCGCGCGACCTTGCACAAAGCCGTCGATGACTACAACGATGCCCAGCGAGTGGTGCGTCGGGTGACGGTCAGCGGGACTTTCGCCACCGCTGTCGATGGGCGAACTAGCGTTACCCGACTGTCCGCCGAAAGCACGGGGGCGGCATGAACTTCTCATTGAGCGCCGAACAGGCACGCGTGCAGAACCTGTCCCGAGAGCTGGCGCGAGAAGCATTTTCCGGGCGTGCCGCCGGTTATGATTTTGAAGCTCAGGTTCCTGCCGACAACCTTGCGGACCTGCGCAGCTACGGCCTGCTTGGGTTGGTGATCGGTCGTGATGTAGGCGGGGCTGGCGGTGGTATCCAGGGCGAAGACCCGTTGGCCTATCTGCTGGCGCTGGAACAGATTGCCCAGGTGTGCCTGGCGACCAGTCACTGCTTGCAAGTGCATTGCCACGCGGCGCACTACATCGACCAGACCGGCACTCAGGCGCAACGCGAGCGGATTCTGGGCAACGTGATTGCCAATGGCGCGCTGATGACCACCCTTGGCAGCGAACCGGGGCGCACTGCACGTGGTGCGCGTAACCAAACCACGGCCCTGTCGACAAACGTCGGCTGGCAACTGGACGGTGTGAAGAATTACGCCACTCTGGCCAGCGCATCCAAATACCTGCTGGTGCTGGCTGATTGCGAAAGCGAGGTCGGGCAGGTGATAACCGGCCCCGCTGGCGAGTCATTCGTGGCGGGTGAGCGTGTGGCCCTGGCAGTGGAAGTTGCGTCGCAGGGTGTCAGCTTCGTCGAAGGTTCGTGGGACCCGCTGGGCATGCGCGCGGCAGTCAGCCCGACAGTTACGTTCGAGCAGTGCAGCGTCCCGTGGGCAAATACCATCGGTGCTTCCAACACGCACTTTACCGGTCATTGGTCGGTCAAAGCCGACCTGGGCTTTGCGGCGCAATACATCGGTGCGGCTGAGGGAATCCTGCAGCGCGCCTTTTCCGCAATCAATCGTCGCGGTACTGCGGACGATGCGCACGCCCAGCGCCATCTAGGGCGTCTGCGCTTTGCCATCGATGGCGCTCGCGGCTTGCTGTATCGCGCTGCGTGGCTATGGACACAAAGTGATGAAGTGGCCGCTGCGCAAGCGTCTCTGGGCGCCAAGCATCAAGCCATCGACGTCGCTCAACAGTTGCTGGACGTCGTGGTGCAGATTGTCGGCCCGAGTCATTTCGGCGCCGCCTCGGACCTCGCCCGCCAGTATCGCGATTTGCGCTTTCTGACCATGCGCGAACACCTGGATCGCACGGCGGCACAAGTCGGCAAGGAACTATTGCAGACCCCGACAAAGGGAGCATCGCAGGCTGCCCTTAAAGTCTTGGAACATGGTGCCTGATCATGAGCGAACGTATGACTTCACCCTCCGCGGCACCCGCGCCTGAAGGCATGTCCGCCGAGGAGTGGTCGGCACGCCTGGACCTGGCAGCGGCCTATCGACTCGGCGCGCAAATGGGCTGGAGCGATTTGCTGGGCACGCACTTTTCGGTACGGATACCCGGTACGCAGGACGATTATCTGGTCAATCCCTACGGCCTGTTTTTCGAGGAAATCACCGCGTCATCGTTGATTCGGATCAATACCCACGGCGAAGTAACCGGGCAGTCCGAATATGGGGTCAACCGCGCTGCGGATGTAATTCATGGCGGGCTATACGCTGCGCAGCCGAAGGCGAAGGCGGCCATTCACCTGCATTCCGTCGCTGGTACGGGTGTCGCCAGCCAGCATGACGGGCTGCTGCCGGTGTCTCAGAGCGCTTTGATGATCATGAGTCGGGTGCGCTACTACGACTACACCGGGGCGAAACTGGACCGCGAGGAATGTGCGCGCATGGCGCAGACCCTCGGTGACGGTCAAATACTGATGCTGCGCAACCACGGCACGCTGACGGTGGGCGCAAGCCTGGGCGAGGCCTTTGCGTTGATGGTGCGTCTGGAGCGCGCGTGTGCGATTCAGTTGGCAGCTCAGGCCGGTGGGAAGGTTCGGGTCATCGACCCTGTGTTCGTCGAGGAAAGCATTCGCTTCGGCGGCTCGATTTATTCTGAGCAGAGTTGGTCGCCACAGGCCCGTGTCGAATGGGCAGCGTTTCGACGCAAGATCGATCGGGAGGATCCCGGTTATGCCGTCTGAACGGGTTGACGCCCTGGTGTTGATCGATTTGCCAGAGCCGTTGCGCGCGACGGTCCTGAGTGCCGTTGACGCTCGATTTGACGTTTCGGCTCAGGCGCTAACTCGCAGCGCTGAAAATGCCACGGTGCGGGTAGTGCTGACCAACGGTGCGCGTGGGCTTGACGCCGTGGATATCGAAGCGCTGCCGGCGCTGGAGCTGATTTGCAGTATCGGAGTGGGCCACGAGAACATCGACGTTGCCTACGCCCGCAGCAAAAACATCACCGTGACCAACGGCGCCGGAGTGAACGCCGATATCGTTGCCGACCACGCCATGGCGTTGTTACTGGCGGTGGTTCGCAGCATTCCGTCGATGGACCGCGCCGCACGCGCCGAGACCAGCCTTCTGCATTTACGTGTCGACCCGGGGTTGCACGGCAAGCGCCTGGGATTGTTGGGAGGTGGCCATATCTCGGAAAAAATCGCGAAGCGTGTGTCGGGCTTCGACATGCAGGTCGGTTACCACGCGCGCAGTGATCGGGGGCAACTGGCGCACCCTTACTTTGCCACTCTGCAAGCGTTGGCTCAGTGGTGTGATGTGCTCGTCATCGCTGTGCCGGGTGGTCCTCAAACGCTGCATATGGTTGATCGGGATATCCTGCGCGCCCTCGGTCCCACAGGTTATCTGGTGAATGTCGGGCGCGGGAGTGTCGTGGACACTGCGGCGCTGGCCGATGCACTGGAGGATCGAGCTATCGCCGGCGCCGCGCTGGATGTTTATGAAAGCGAACCCTTTGCGCCAACGGTCTTGTTGGATTTCGACAACGTCGTGCTGAGTCCTCACATTGGTGGACGTTCCGTGCAGGCGGCGGCTGCGCAAATAAACGTGTTCTTGAACAATGTTGAACGGCTGACAAATCAGCAAGCTTTTATCAATGTATTGCAATGATCATTAGTTAATAAAGCCAGAATTTAAAAGTCTCGAATTTTGATTCACACCCTTTCGCCAGCGGACTACCGCAACGAGCCCACGTGGGGCCTGGTTCTGTTCTGACAGCGCTATGAGTTGTCATTGACGCGAGCCCCTGCATAAAAATCAGGCACACAGAAGTGTCTGTCATGGAGCATCGAGCATGTACAAAAGACCCTTGGCACTGGCCATGGCGGTAGGTTCTGTCACCCAGTCAGCTGGCGCCGCAGGTTTTATCGACGACAGCCAGTTGTTGTTGAGCCTGCGCAATAATTATTTCACCACCGACAACCGTGAAAGTCGCGACAAGATCGGTAACGCTGCTTATACCGGGCAAAACAAAGAGTGGGGGCAGGGTTTCGTACTCAATTATTTGTCCGGTTATACACCGGGCACGGTCGGCTTCGGCGTTGATGCGTTAGGCACGCTGGGTATCAAACTCGATGGTGGCGGTAGGGCCGGGAAGGCAGGCGTTACCCGCACGCCGGGGCAACTATTTCCGTTGGAGTCGGACAACAGTGCAGTTGATGAATACAGTCGCGTGGGGCTGACCGGGAAAGTGCGTTACTCAAAAACCGAACTTCGCGTTGGCACTTTGCAGACCAAACTCCCGATACTGCTTTCCAATGATGGTCGCCTGTTACCGCAAACTTATGAGGGTTACCAGATTACCTCCAAGGACATTGATAATCTGACGTTGGTAGGCGGCTTGATCGAACATGCGGTCGGCCGTTCCTCCACCAATGACACTGGCCTGGCCGTCAGCGGTGGTACCCAGCAAAGTAACAAGTTTACCTACGCCGGCGGGGACTGGTCGGTGACCAAACAGCTCACTGCGCAGTACTACTACGGCAAACTCGAGGACTATTACACTCAGCAATTTGGCGGACTTGTGCACGTATTGCCGATCGGCGACAACCAGTCACTGAAAACCGATCTGCGTTACTTCCGCACGGCGTCCGATGGTGCCAATGATTCGGCAGCAGGTCGTGCTGACGGTTACATTGGCAAAGGTTATGCCAGCACCCCAGGCAAGATCGATAGTCGGGTCTGGAGCGCCGCGTTCACTTACAGCATTGGCGCCAACGCGTTCATGCTCGGTCATCAACGCTTGTCCGGCGGCAGTGGTTTTTTCCAAGTCAGCCAGGATTCACTGCCCAACGAGGGCGCAGGTCCTGGAAGCTATTACTTGCTCACCGACCGGCAAATCAGCAGCTTCATCCGCGCTGGCGAACACACCAGCTTTGGTCAGTACACCTATGACTTCGCGGGCTTGGGCATTCCGGGTCTGAAAGCGGGAGTGATCTACCTCAAAGGTGACAATATCAGCACTGCCAGTGGTGGCAGCCAAAAAGAATGGGAGCGTGACACAAGCCTGGATTACGTCATTCAGAGCGGAGCGCTCAAGGGGCTGGGTTTCGCGGTTCGCCATGGATCGTTGCGCAGTGAAGCCACCAACAATCTCGATCAGACACGTCTGATCATGAATTACACGGTGGCGCTGTTTTAAAACGAGCGATGCAATCGAGCCAGAACATCTGGCTTGATTGCATCGTACCGACATGCCTTAAACGGTGGTTGCTAGGGCGTCGGACTGTAAGTGTTGTGGGCCGATTTCGGCGATGGTTCGAACACCGGCGTAAGCCATGCAGCGATCCAGTTCCTCGCGCAAGAGGGCCAGGCTGCGAGTTGCCCCGGCTTCGCCGCCAGCGGCAAGGCCGTACAGCGCGGCTCGTCCAATCAGCACAGCACTGGCACCAGAAGCCAGGGCCTTGAATATGTCACTGCCACGCATGAAACCGCTGTCTACCCAGATAGGCAGCCGACCGGCGACACGGCGGGCGACTTCCGGCAATAGCGCCAGCGGTGATGAAGCGCTGTCCAGATTACGTGCGCCATGGTTGGACAGCACAATTGCGTCCGCGCCTGTCTGCAGGGCGGCTAGCGCATCCTCGGTACAGCCGATACCTTTGATGACCAGCGGGCCGGACCAAAGGTCGCGAATTCGCTTTATCGCTGACCACTCAGCGCGCTCATCGCGTTTGATCGGGTCCATGCGCGGCATCTGCTCGTTGAGCAGGTATCGACCTATAACGCCCAACGTCCAGCGCGGATGGATCACTAAATCCAGCGCGTTGCGCCGGTTTACCTTGATAGGAAGATTGAAGCCGTTGCGCCAGTTGTACTCGCGGTTGGGCGATACCACGGTATCGACTGTCACGATCAATGCATCGAAATGCAGGTGCCGGGCGCGTTCGATCATGGCACGGTTGGACTCAGCATCGGGGGACAAGTACAGCTGCAGCCATAGCTGACCTCGGGCTTCACGGCGCACTACATCCAGCGGCGTGATCGAGGACATCGCCAGGCAGTACGGTATTCCCGTCACGTTAGCGGCACGGGCCAGTGCGGCTTCGCCGTGATACCAGAGCAGCCCGGCCGCGCCCGTGGGGGCCACTTGCCAGAGGCATTGCCTGAGCGGTTCCTAGCAGAGTCGTGGCTGTGCTGCGGCCTGCTACGTTGGTCAGGACTCGCGGCTTGATCTTGATACAAAACGTTGCGGTTGTGCTGTAGACCAATTTCATCCTCGCTGCCGCGGGCAATGAATTCATAGACGCCCTTGGGCAGACGTTTTTGTGCAAGTAGGCGTAGATCATCAATGTTCTGTGCCACAAGAAAAGATTTCATAGGGTTTACTTGGTCGGCCTGGGGAATTCATGAGTGTTGGAAGGTCCGTTGACCGAGAATGATGACGAACACTGGCGCCAGCAAAAAAAACACTGTCTGCAGATCAAGGTAATCGCCGACGATTCCGCCTAGAGCGCTGCCTAGCAGGCCGCCCAGGGGAAATAGGAAAATGGTCACTCCCGATACTCGGCCAGGACCATGCCGCGCGCCGCACCGGGCCAGGCCGCTCAGACTGATCACTTGAATCATGCCCATCCCTGCACCCAGCAAGGGTGCTGCGAGCCGCATGATCTGGATTGAGTCAGCCAGGCCGAGGGCCAGCAATGCGCTCGCGCTAAGGACACACCCCAGGCGTCTAAGTACGCTTTCGCCAAAACGCTGGGCCAGCCGCCCGGCGAACAGCAGCGCCGCGACGTAGCAAACGCCATTGAGCGTGATCAGCGAGGTCGCAGCCGCCAGCTCTACGTGGAATCGTTTGATCGCGATAATCGCAATGAAGAACGTGAAGAATTGATTGGTCGCCTGCAGGGCCAGTTCCCACGTGCAGTTGCGCCGTAGTTGGGGGTCGCTGCGCAGCACACTCAACTGTTGCTTCAAAGCCTGCAGGCTCAGGGGTGGTGCTTCGCTGGACGGTTTGCGGTAGGTACGGGTAACCGGCGAAAGAAACACCAGTAGCAGGGTGAAACACCCGCCGATGAGCAGATAGCTGTACGGGTAGCCGAAATGTCCGATCATCGCGGCCGCCGCCAGGGGGGCCAATAATACCTGGCCACCCATGTAACAGCCGCGGAACCAGCCCGCCTTGGTCACTCCCACCTGGCTGATCTTCTGCATGAACAGGGCAGAGAGGGCCACGCTGCGCAACGGCATCAGGCAACTGACCAGGCTCACCACCACCGCCAGGGTCGCGACGTTGGACGCCTGGGACAGCAGCAGGTACAGACCGCCCACCGTTATACTGCCGATGATCAGCAGTCTTTTCGGACCAAACCGATCGACCATCAAGCCTGCGGGAAGTCCCATCAGCAACACACCGACACTCTGGCAGATTGCCAACAGTCCAATGGTGGCCGGTGTGCTGCCCAGGCTCATGGCAAACAAGGGTAAGGTAATGTTTGCCAGCCCCATGCTCAGGCCAGAAAGCAGATTCATGCCAACGAAAAAGGGCAGCGCGTCGTTAGCATTGCCCTCCATTCGTGTGCTCATGCCTGAGGCAATTGTGCAGGTGTTTTCAAGTCCCGGATGATCAATGCGCGATGGGGGTCGCGTGCCAGTTGTTCCAGCAGATCGACTTCCCAGTTCAAGTATTTTTTGACTGCGTCCAGCATGTCGCCGACGGTTTTCTGCGGCGGCGTCCAGACATCTATGTAGTGCTTCACGTCCTCCGGTCCTTCGATTACCGCAGCCTGCAACGCATGACCGGCGTTTTCCCAGCCTTGATTACCGTCTTGCAGCGCGCTCACACGTGGCAGCCATTGCGGATTCTCCGCCACCAGGTATTCGACGGCGATCCGCGCGAATGAGCCGTCCTCGGCGCTGATCACTACGGCGCGGCCAGGGTGCAAGGACTCAATATGAGCGACCAATTGACTGCGCAATAGCCACTGGCTGCCTGGAATGTGGGCCTGTCGATAGGCCGGGCTTGCCGATAGATCCAGCACCAATGGGCGAGCCTCAGCATCAACGCAGGTCAAGAGACGCGCCAGATTGGATGCGTCGATCGTATGGGTTGCTGCCGATTTAGGCTGAACGATGGTGGGCTGCCAAGTGCCCTGCTGTAGCGCGCCGGGCAGTGTTGGCTGCTGGATGATTGCCAGTTCGAACCCTCCCAGTTGCGCCAGCCAATAAGCGGTCTGCCGAGCCCGGATCAACGAGCCGTCATCGATCAGGATGATCCGCGCACCCCAGACGGGCGCATGCATGTCTATGGCTTGCACCAATTGGCCGCCTGAAACATGACGCGCAAGTGGATGATGACCCGCCTCGAATGCATCGCCGGGACGCAAATCGAACACGTACAGCGTACGACTGGTGTCGTCCAGCCATTGGCTGAACTGTGCGGACGACAGTTCGTCCGCTTTGACCGCATCGCTCAGCTTTCTTGCGGCCAATTGCGCCCAGGCCAATGTCGCCGGGCTTGCCTCGGGATGAGCACGCGTGGCGCCGTATTCCAGGTCAATGCCGTCCAGGCGTAAACCGCCGGTGCCGTTGCGCAATGAAAATACTGGATTGGGCAGGCCCGCACTGATCAAGGACTGAGCGCCGACAATGCTGCGAGTGCGTCCGCCGCAGCTCACGACAATAGTTGTAGTCGGGTCAGGTATCACATCGAGCACAACCCGAATCAACTCTGCGCCCGGAACCGACAGCGCATCAGGGACGGTGCTGTGGTGATACTCATCGTACGGGCGGCTGTCCAGCACAACGATGTCCTCACCGTTGGTGCGCCTTGTGAACAACTCCGTGGCCGAGATGGCAGGCGTCGAAAACTCGTGCTCTATCAGTTCGGCGAATGCTTTGCTGCGCACGTTGAAGCCACTGTACAGCGCCAGACCGTCCCGTTCCCACTGCTCGACGCCGCCATCGAGAATCGCCAGGTCGGTATAGCCCAGCAGCTGCAGGCGCTGTGCGGCTTGTGCCGTTAGCTCGCCTTGCCGGTCAATGATTACCATCGGCACATCCTTGCGCGGAAACTGTGTCGCAACGTTCAGTTCCAGCCGTGGCAGTGGAACGTTGGCGCTCAGGAGAATCAGCCCTTCGCTGTAGGCCTTTTGCTCGCGCACATCAATGATCGCCACTTCGCTGCGCAGCGCTATTGCGGCCTCTACCAATCGGGCCAGCGCGGCGCTGTCAATACGGCTTACAGCGAGGGGTGTATCGACTATCGAATTTCCAGCAAGAAAAGACATGGCTCGGGCTCGTATTTTCCAAAGGTAAGGTCGCGCATCGGGACTGATCCTCCTTCATGTCAGCCCGGCTGATAACCAACAATCAATGTTCTGAGCATAAACAAAATATAGTTTTAAGGCAGGGATATTGTTCGATGTTTGTATTGGTGTAATCCGTATTACATAGGTCAATACTGCGGTTTACGTAGGGTATGGCGTGACATTTGTTCTGTCTAGCGCTATGTGTCTGCGGATTTAAAAAAGTATTTTGTACTGAACATATTTCCGTTTGGTTATTGGGCAATAAATATTTGGTATTTGGCGGGGTATTGCGCTACTCCCTATAGTGCTCGCCGCTGGGAAGCTTATTGAAAGTCTCGACGACGAGATGCCTTATCTAAGCCATCTGAGGTTTTCGAGGTGGCTCTCGTTGACATACTTCAGGTAGGCGTTGCCCAGCGTTTGTCTGGGTAGCCGGATTACCTGCTCGTGTCGTCCCTTACGACCTGACAGCCTTCCAACGGCTCTACGATGAAAGCCTTTCGACATCCCGGCGTGCAGCGGCTGCCCTCGGCCCTTGTTACGACGGAGTAAGCCCTTTAGTTTCCTCTTCAAGCAGAATTTTGCGTCAAGCCGGAGTGACTGCTACGGGCCGATTTCTGCCGGGCACGGCCGAAATAGACCCGAAACAAGCGCTCAGCGATGGCTACAAAACTATGAATCTGACCTATGGAGTCTGCAGGGATGCAGTGGCGTCGCTTGCCGGAAACCTCATCATCTGGGAGGGTTGATATTCGTAGGTCGAGGACAACACTTCGCTGAGTCGATCACCCAACAAGTTCCAAGCGCGTTTTTTCTCCTCGGCATAATCATGATGCAGGTAGTGGCGTCTCACCCGGGAGCCGGCCAGTACATGATTTTGACAGCGATCGATCACATCCAGGCTGACCCCCAAGGCCTGCATCAGGGTCGCGCCTGTGCGGCGCAGGTCATGCGGCGTCCAGTCACCGTTCTGGCCGTCGGCAAGCACCAGCGTATCGTCATGGCGACGTCGTGAAAGGGCTTTGCGGTTTTTGAATCGGGCCTGGCGGTCACCCACCTGCTTGCTCACCACTTTCACGTCCACATGCCCATCCTTCTGCTTGTTCGGAAAGCACCATTGGCCATGTCCAGTCAGCGTTTTCAAATCCTGAAAGAAGTGCAGGGCAACGGGTGAGAGGAAAACATGATGGTCTTGTTTCTTGCGCCGGCTGCCTTTGACGTTCCCGCTCGGGATGAACCAGGTATGGTTCTCCAGATCGACATTCTTCCATTCGGCCTGAAGCAGTTCGCCGATCTGGCATAACGTTCCCAAACAGATCCAAAGCGCAGGTTGGGCCTCTGGTTTCACGCTATAAAGCACATACCGCTGATGTGGTCGGTCCAGACTCTTGGATTACACTGGATTAAAGTGCGCGCGGATGGTTCAGATGGCTTGCGGTTCTCGATACGCTCGGGCATTGCATCAAGATGATCCGGTCCGCAGATTGCCAGCTGCACATTAGAAGTACATAATCAAGTCCATCAGCGACACGCTAAACTATGGAAACCTCAAGCTTTCAATGATTTAGAGGATGAGTTATGATCCCGTCCGCTGCGCCATATTCGGTAACCTGGAACACTGAACGCCAGGTCACCACAGAAAGCCCGCTTAATGCGGGTTTTTTGCTGTCTGGGGTTTGGCTTTCGTGCCCCCGTTCCCCGTAGGAGCGAGCTTTCTCGCGATGGCCGTCAACGATAACGCGTACTTGCTGGAAAAAACGCGACATTCTCGGGTCCAGCGAGAGCAAGCTCGCTCCTACAGCGACCGCATTCGCTTGACTGATCGGCATAAACCTATGGATCGCTTTTTTCGTTTCCGAGGGTTTACTGCTCCGCGTTGCGGGCGTGGCGGTAATCGCTGACAGCTTCGTAAACGGCTTTGCGCAACCGATTGATGCCGCCGATAGGGCGATGCACCTCAAGGCCAAACCACGGGTTGAACGACTGGTCGTCGCATTGCAGGTTCAATGCGGGCGTATCGAAGTCCTGGGCCGGCACCTTGATTCGCGCCACGGTCTGGAAGGGCGAGTCGTGTTCACTCCACTCAATGCTGGTGTCTTCAATCGGCATGTACTTGTTTGCGTCCTGGCGCTGGATCTGCAGGACGAAACAGGCGGGCATCCGATCGGTCGACAGTTGTTGATTCAGCGCATTGCGCAGGAAGTTGGGCAGTTTCTGGTTTTGCGCCGGCAGCTCATAGCGTGGGCAGCTTTCCAAGTCAGGCATCACGCGAAACTTGGCATTGGCCTCACCGAATTTGTAGGGCGAGACCGAAAAATAAGTGGTCTGAGTCGGGCTTTGCGGGGCAGGGGACAGCGTCGCCAGCGCAATAAACAGGTGACGAAACTGCCAGTTACGCGGATCCCCGCCTGGAAAAAAGGCCATTAACTGTTTGCCATCCGCCTGGGCGGCGATGTTCTGGCGGTATTCAGCAACGTCGCTGACGAAAAAATTCGGATGGCTAAACATCACAAAGTCCTGTTCGCCTCTTTGTTGCCGATCGCCCAGCAGTTGTTTGCCCGGTACATCAAGCAGCTTGATCGCCATGCCCCGCGCATCGCGAATGCTGTCGAACTGCGGATAAGCATTACCGTTGGACAGACGCATCGTCGCTTGCCAGGTTTTGCCGGGTTCGCTGAACACCCCCTGACGCAAATCACTCGCCAGTTCTGGCAGCACCTGGACTTCGGCTTGCACGCAGCCGTGGGCCTTGGCATGGGCATCGCGCAGATAGCGAGTGCTTTCGCGGTGCTGGTCGACGATGCGCACAGCGGTCTGAATGATGTCCTGGGTCATTGCAGCTTCACCGTCCGGAATCAGCTCTTGCGTCGATACCGGCCCGCGGTATTGCCAGGCAAACCACGCCGTGGCCAGCGCCCAGCCGAGCAGACCGAGGGCCAGCAACCAAAGCAACGTTTTGCCCAGAAGAACGCCCAGGCGCAGCCAGAGGGTTTTCAGCATGCGGAAATCCTTTTGCAAAGGGCGAGGGTCATGGCAAATGCGACTCCAGCGGGCCGCCCAACACGTTCAAATACTCCAGCAGTGCCCAGCGCTCTTGCGGTTGCAGCAAGCGACCAATAACGCCGTTGCCAAGCTTGCCGGCACGGAATTCGTGGCCGCTGTTGTGGTTGCCGGTCGTCCGCGTATCGAACAAAAAACCATTGGTAAAGGCTTCGGTACGATAGCCCAGGTGCCTCGGGTCGTATTCGAAGGTGCCTTTGTAGAAGGTGGTCGAGCGTTCATCCTGAGGCGAGAGTAATTGATAAAGACTTGGCACCGAACCATTGTGCAGAAAGGGTGCCGTCGCCCATACGCCCGCCAAGGGGCGCGCCTTGTAGGCACGCAATTCGCGGACGCCAATCGGCAAACCGAAGCCGTCCATGTCCGGCCGCTCGGCGGGAGTTACGCCAGTCTCGCGGTACGCTCGCTGGCTCACGAATGCCGTGACATAGGCCAGCCCTTTGGCCACGGACATTTGGCTCAGGTCGAGTGGCTCGGTCGGTTTGGGTTCAACGTCCAGTTGTTCCAGTTCCGCCTGGTTCCATTGCAGGGCCGTCAGGTCGAAGCGGTGGTCAGCGATATTGTTCGCCGCGCCGGGATCTGTACCGATGTAGTCCACCGGGAGCATTTTCAGGTGTTGCACATTACGCCCTTCGCCTTGGGTTGTGCGCGGTACATGGCAGCCGGCGCAATTTTCGTTGAACAACGCGCGTCCTTTTGCGGCCAAGGGCTTGTCGATCACCCCCAGCAGGTTTTCCGGCCAGGCAGGCGGTTCGAGTCGTTGCAGGGTTTCTTCGATGAGATGTAAATCGCGCACCCGCACGCTGGAGGGGTAACGATCGTCGCCCTTGAGAGGCTGGCCGTTGTTGTCGAAGAAGTTCAGCGTGGCGCCTACGCCCAAGGCTTCACCGATATTGCGGGCCATGGGTTGTTGCGCCGAGCCGTTCCACTGAACCCAATCGAACGTCCACATCTCCCACAACTGCGGATAGTCGACGGGAGCGTTGGCCACACGGTAATTGTCGGGGGAAATTGCGTCGCCGAAGCTGGCGTTGGCAATGCGCCCGAATGCGTCGGTACGTCCAGGCCCCTCTTCGGTTGGGTAGAGCCCGCGATGGCTATCGTTCCAGGCCACCTTTATAAAGCTGTCCAGCGAGGACTTGAATTCATTGCGCAGTTGCTGGCGACGGGCGTCGTAATCCTGGCCCAGCACCTGACGTGCGAAACGTTCGAATTTCCATGGGTTGTAGTAAGTCGAAACCAGACTTGCAACCAAGGCTTGTCCGAAACTTCCTCCTTGCAGTGTAGGAACGCTGGAAGGCAAAACATGCTGTGCTGATCCGCCGTCGATGCGTATGGCTTGACCTTTAAAACGCAGTTCTCCGGTGTGGCAGGCGGCGCAGGTAATGTCTAGAAACGTATCCGCACCCCGTGGATTCTGATGTCGGGCAAAGCCCACGGGAAGGTTGCCCGGGTTGTTCGGTGTGGTTTTCTGATTGGGGTCGATCAAAAATCCGAAACGCGCGAGGTACTCGGGAGAGGCGAATCGTTGTTGAGAGAAAGGCAGTTCGAGGGCAGTGAACCAGTCGTAGTGCAGGCCTTTGACCTGTGTGCCTTGCGGTGTGAAGTAGTAGGTATCACGGTCGGCATCGCTCCACTGTTCCAGGTAATGCACCTGCTGTGCGGGTGTCCAGAGCGGCAGTTTCGGGTTGGCGACGTAGTACAAAACCACGGCGAGGCCCAGGCCGAGCAACACTACAATAAGCATCAGCAAGCGGAATAAGAGGCGCAAGATGAACATCCTTGTCGATTTATTGTTCCGTTATGCCTCGGCGTCCGGCAAGCAGCAAGTGGCCATTACGCCAGATGTTGTGGGATAGGGAGTCTGTCTCTGTGAGAGCCAGATGACAGAAGTTTCATCCCCTACATCCTGCAATGCGTTAAAACACCTGAACTTATCGGAAATCTCCGGCTCTCATGCCGGTAGCCATTGGTCGTGGCCGCCTGATAAGCTCGCGGCTTTACTCGATTGCCCTTTAGGCGCATGAACAAGGAAATAGCATGAAACAGCATCGGTTGGCGGCGGCGGTGGCCCTGGTTAGCCTGGTACTTGCGGGTTGCGACTCGCAGACCAGCGTAGAGCTGAAAACCCCGGCGCAAAAAGCTTCCTACGGAATTGGCCTGAACATGGGCAAGAGCCTGGCTCAGGAAGGCATGGATGACCTGGATTCCAAAGCCGTGGCTCAGGGCATCGAAGATGCCGTCGGCAAGAAAGAACAGAAACTGAAAGACGAAGAACTGGTTGAAGCCTTCGCCGCGCTGCAAAAGCGTGCTGAAGAGCGTATGGCCAAGATGAGCGAAGAGTCGGCAGCTGCCGGCAAGAAATTCCTCGAAGAAAACGCCAAGAAAGCTGGCGTCGTGACCACCGCTTCGGGCTTGCAATACGAAGTGGAAAAGAAAGCCGATGGCGCTCAGCCTAAGCCGACTGACGTTGTCACCGTTCACTACACTGGCAAGCTGACCAATGGCACCGTTTTCGACAGCTCCGTCGAGCGCGGCAGCCCGATTGATTTGCCAGTTAGCGGCGTGATTCCAGGTTGGGTTGAAGGTCTGCAACTGATGCACGTTGGCGAGAAGTACAAACTGTACATTCCTAGCGAACTGGCTTACGGCGCGCAAAGCCCAAGCCCGGCAATCCCGGCCAACTCGGTGCTGGTATTCGACCTGGAACTGCTGGCGATCAAAGACCCAGCTAAAGAAGACGCCGCCAAGTAATCAGCGTCTGCTTTAAAAACAACGCCTCGCTTATGCGGGGCGTTGTTGCATCTGGCGTCCGGTGTGGCTAAACAAAGCGAACAGATGCTGTAGGCTGGAGTCATAGCCTTTGTAGGACCGGTGCTAACCGCGCCAGACCGCCAAGTCAATGAAATATTAGGTTTTTTTAGATGAGTAAAAAACGCCCGATCTAAGCTCAGCCCTTGTGTTACGGGGCTTTCAGCCGTGAAAAGCAGCTCTGTTCACAAGGTTATCCACAATTTGTGTGGATAACATTTGCGCGGGAGGAATGATGAAAACACCTTGGAATTTTGCTCGTTTCTTGCCACTGGCCGGACGCCTGCTCGCACGTGGACGTTTGCCCACGTTGCTGTTTGCGGTGGCCAGTAAAGGCGCTGCTCAAGGTAATCGACTGGGCAAACTCAAGGATGATCTACGCCTGTTGCAAGCGCTTTGTCTGGCGTACTGGCGCGGTGAATACCGTGCGATCAGCCCCAAGGCGTTGGTGTCGGTTGTGGCAGGTCTGATGTATTTCCTCAGCCCAGTCGATGCCATCCCAGACTTCATTCCGGTATTTGGCATGCTCGATGACATCGCCGTGCTGGCCTGGCTGATGAAAGTCCTCGACGATGAACTCAACGCCTTCCGGGCCTGGCGCAAACGCCAGTTGCCGGAGAAGCTCGCAGTGGTCGAGCGCCTGCCTGATAACCCTGAGCAACTTCAGCTTCAGGGACCGAAAAAAACCTGAGCTATTTCTGGATCATCCTTATATTCAAACCCCCCGCGACCGTGGCCGCTGTTAGGATTACACTTCTAGGGAAAAGTGCCGACTCGCTAAGTGTCGTTGTCCTACGGGGAAGTCATGGATATTCAGATAATCACACGCGAAGGCGAGCCCGAGTACGCGGTTCTGCCATGGGCTCAATATCAGGCTCTACTCAAAGCAGCAGGCATCAACGAAGCACCGTCGCGTCCGGCCGCAGCGCCTGTTGCGACAACCCAGGACCCGATTCTTCCAGGTCTTGATCAACTACGCAGTTTGCGCGAAGGGAAGGGCATCGCCATTGAGGCGCTCGCCCGCACGGTAGGCATCAGCCCGTCTTATCTGGCCATGATCGAAAGTGGCGAGCGTCTGCCCGACGCCGCGATTCGTCGCAGCCTGGCCTGGGAATTGACGGTGCCAGGGTGGAGGGATGAATCGTGAGCGTACGCATCAGTCGTCAACATTGGGACGGACTGTTGGGGGAGTTGGACCAGGCGCGTCGTCAGCGTCATCTCCTGACCTATCGAGCATTGCTGGAGCGTTTACAGCTTCCTACGCCAGCCATGCAAACCCTGACTGCCGCACTTGAGCATCTGGCGGCTCTGGACGCCAAAGCCGAGCAGCCATTGCGCAGTTCGCTGGTAATCAGCCAGGGTGCCAGTCGCCTGCCACGCACCGGTTTTTTTGAATGTGTCGAGCGCCTCGGGAGATTCTCCGGGCCGTCCGATGGCGTTGCCGCCGCGTCCTGGCATGCCTCGGAAGTGGTGCGGGTATTCGAATACGAGTACCCCGAGTCGGCGGAAGCCTGAGTGTTTTTGCGACTCAAGGCGCGGTCCAGTTACTGGCTGGCGCGTAGGCTGTTTCACTGGCAATGGTTTGTGCGCCAGCCGCGTGGCTGGAGCTGGCTCGAAGGCCAGTTCGCCCGCATGGCAAACCTAGGTGATGTCGATGCCCAGAGCTTCTACGGCCACATCCTGACTTTTCGTGGCGTGGGTTTGGGGGCTCGCGAAGAAGGTGTTCGCTTGCTACGTCTGGCGGCATTGGCCGGTGATGGCAAAGCCGCCTATCAAGTGGGCGTGATCAGCCTGGCCGGGACGCCAAGCAAGGCGCCGGACCGGGCTGAAGCTGCGCGGTTCTGGAGCATTGCTGCGAAGGCCGGACATCCATTGGCGCAGATCAAGTTGCAAGAGTTGGCATCCCGTCGTTCTGAATAATTTTTGATTTTCTGACAGATCAACGCGGCGTAAGGCGAGACTCCTACGCCGCGTTTTCGTTTTAGCGAAACGCCCTACAGCAACATCATCCTTACCTGACTTCTTTCCTCGCTAATCCCCCGCAAAGTCCCTCGCGCCATTTTTCCTGTGCGAGGGATTGCTCATGTTCGACCCGGTTTTTCAAGCGGCTTTTGACCTGTCGGTGGGTTGATGGATCACATCGCCCGCATTGAGCAGGAACTCGACAGCTTCCCAGACACGCTGAGTTTGTACCGCCAACAGCTCAAGCGCTGGTTCAGCCAGGCGGCCGATAAGGTCAGCCGCGCCACGGACATGCCATCGCTGATGGACATGGACCGGGTGATCAAACTGGGCAATACCAGCACCGTTGTCAGTAGCGGCGACGACGACTTCATCTCGACGGTTGCGCAGTGTCCGCAAGGCGGGATTCTGCAGATCGAGAGCAAGTTCGAGTCGGTGTATGACATTCCGCTGGGCAACATCCAGGTCGATGTGATTGCGCTGGATGGCGGCAGGTCGACGCCGGTCGACCTCGATGAAAACGGCAAGGGGCAGTTCAAGGGCGAGGCGGGCAAGTTCTATCGGGTGCGGGTGCAGAGCGAAGTTACGCCGCAGCAAGTTGATGAGCTTTTTTCCTCGTACGATGGCTTGAGCAATGAGCTGGAAAAGTGGCTGCGCAGTGAGTGGGCAGGGTTCAAGCCACAGTGGTCGCAGTCAACGTTAGCGGCGGCGGGCAACGGATTGTTGGCCGGCAGCTGGGCGGCGATCGAGGGGGTGTGGGACGGCATCAACCTGCTGTCGGACATCCTCAAGAATCCGGAAGCATTTGTTGATCGACTGGGCAGTAGCGCCGACCACCTGATTGATCTGGCAAAAAAATCGCCAGAGGTAATGGCCAAAATCCAGCTGTTGGCCAGTGACGAAGCTGCACTGTGTTTGCTGTTGCGCACAGCCAGTCTCTGGCTGGAAATGCTGCCGCCCAGCGCGATCGCCGGCAGCACCGCCGAAGCATTGTCGACGCAGGTGGTGGGGTTACTGATCGACATCCTGATCGCTATCGCCCTGACGTTTGCAACGATAGGGGGCGGCATTGCTTATTTGAAGATGCGCCTTGTGGGGCGCGCGGCTCAATTACTCAGCGCCGTGCTGCGTTTGGTCGACGCGATTTTCACGATCATCAACACCTTCATCGGCTACATCGACCGCTATAAAAAAGTGGCTGCGCGGGGCGTCGCGGCGGGTCTGAAAAAAGGTCGGATGCAGCTGCGTTGGAACGCTCGCAACAACACCACGCTGAAAAAAGACGAACACCACGACGACGCTGCAAAACAGGCCAAGAACCCCAACGGCGACAGCGCCGATACCTCAGATCGCACCGCCACCCATGGCTGCCCGGTGTCGATGGTCACCGGCGAAGAACTGCTGACCCTCACCGACGGCGTGCTCGACGGCTTGCTGCCCTTCGAGTTCACCCGCCTCTATCGCACCAGCGCCGTGGAACTCGACGGCGGCCTGGGGTTTGGCTGGAGCCATTCGCTGGCCCATCGCCTGGAGATCGACGGCGACCAAGTGATCTGGATCGATCACGAAAACCGTCGCACGCCGTTTCCACTGCCGAGCCGGGCGCGCC
>NZ_JAHTMR010000019.1 GCF_019200975.1 Pseudomonas sp. PD9R
ACACACAAATCTATTACATACCCAATTTGCTGAAACGTTGAAAGACGCTTCAGTACCCGAATTTCTTGACGACCATAGAGCCTTGGAACCACCTGATCCCATCCCGAACTCAGTAGTGAAACGATGCATCGCCGATGGTAGTGTGGGGTTTCCCCATGTGAGAGTAGGTCATCGTCAAGATTAAATTCCGAAACCCCAATTGCGAAAGCAGTTGGGGTTTTGTCTTTAAAGTAGAAACATCAAGAATTCGCTGGCACGTCACTACAGACGAACCGGCACACAGAATTTCTTGACGACCATAGAGCATTGGAACCACCTGATCCCATCCCGAACTCAGCAGTGAAACGATGCATCGCCGATGGTAGTGTGGGGTTTCCCCATGTGAGAGTAGGTCATCGTCAAGATTGAATTCCGAAACCCCTGTCTGCATACGCAGACAGGGGTTTTGTCGTTATAGGGCTACCAAAAGTCGTAGACACAAAAAAGCCAGCCCCTGGATACAGGGGCTGGCTTTTTTGTAATTGCTGAGGACGATTAGAACTGGTAGCTCACCGTCGCGGCGACATTAGGCTCTCATCCATGTAGCAGAAATTCAGGCTGGCCACGAGGCCACATAGGATTCGTTGGTCAGGTTGTTCGCGTTCAAACACACATCAATACCCTTCAAGCCCACCTTGCCCAAGTCATAACCGATAGAGGCATCAAACAAGGTATATGACGGCACCTTCATGGTGTTTTCCGCATCGGCCCAGCTATAACCGACGTACCGCGCCGCGCCACCCAGTCGCAGGGCATCAGCACTACGCTGTCGAATGCGTAGTCATAACGGTGGGTCGCACCGGGCCAGGTCTGCCGAGTCGGCGGCATTGCCCAACCGTGTGCGCAGTCACGTGTTGAGCCAACCATGATGGCTACTCTAAAGCGCCTGTACTGCAAACTCAGGTGAGGACATGAACGCGACAGCTCGGACGTCACAAATGTTAATTAGTCGCGTTGGCATCACGGGGTGTGGATTTTGCAACCGCTACTGACACCTCCGGATCATCATCCAATCGCCAGTTCAGGCTCGCTCCTACAGTGGATTTTCAGTGATCACACCCTTTGTGAATAACTGGAAACCCTGTGGGGGCGAGCGTGCTCGCGATAGCGGTGGATCACTCACCGCCAAACGAAAGCCTTACACAAACAACTTCAGCACATTGTTCATCGCGTCATCGGCAAAGCCCTGCACGAAATCCGTGAAACCTGGCAGCGCTTCGGGGCCACCCTGGGCGGGTTCGGCGATGATGGTCCAGGTCGCGACGGACTTGCCCATACCCACGGGTTTCACCTGCATCGCCGCCCACAAATTGGCCGCGCCAAGCGTGTTGTAAATCGTGGTCCAGGTCATGCTCAGCGCCTGGTCGTCCCGGGAGTTGAGTTGCTCGACCACTAGGTTGCCGTCTTTGAAGAACTTCTTGCGCAGAGACGACACGCCCTCGCCGGTCATCTCGATGTGCGACAGCGCCGGAATGAATCGATCGAAGCCGGCAAAGTTGCCGACCACCGCCCAGACCTGCGCCGCATCGGCCGGCACTTGCACCGAGGACACGACGTGACAGCCTTGCGGGTTTTTGATCAGGGTATCGGGTTGCATTGTGTTCATGGTTTTGCTCCGTTGGGTTGAATCAGATGAAGTTGATTTCTTTTAGGTAGTCGCAGCCGCGACGCAGCAGCGCCGGGGATTTTTCCGGGTAGCGCGCGCCCATCTGCCGCACGCCGGCCTGAGCGTTGTCGTGGCCGATCATCGAGATATCGCCGATGTCTTCCTCAAAGCCGTTGAGGTAGAAACCCAGCACACCAAACAGCGCGTTGTCGCTGTCGACTCGACCCAGTTGCTGCTGCCAGTCGGCAACACTGACCAGGGAAAACTCCCGGCCCGTTTCGCGAAAGGACGCCACGTAGTTGTCCCAACTCAGCGGCTCGGGGTTGTGCAGGTTGAATACGGCTTTTTCCGGCTGATACCGGCTGGCATGGAAGGCGATGAATCGGGCGAGGAAATCCACCGGCATCAGGTCGAAATTCAGCGCGAATTCGGGCACCTGGCCGAGTTGGATCGAGCCTTTGAGCATCAGCATCAACCGATTTTTGTGCGGCTGGCACACGCCGGTGAGGCTGTTGAAACTGATGTTGCCGGGGCGATAAATATTGACCCGCACACCGCGCTCCCGTGCGCGCTCGAGGATCCGCTCGCCCACCCACTTGGACAGGTTGTAGCCGTTCTTGATGTAGATCGGCGGGGTCTGCGCGGCGGGCAATTCAAGCACCCGGCCATCGGCGGAAACCGTGCTGGACGCCGAGAGCGTCGAGACGAAGTTGAAGATCTTTTTACAACGCCCTTCGCACAGCTGCAGGCACTCGAAAATCGGCTCGACGTTGTCCCGCGCCAGTGACGCGTAATCGAGCACGTGATTGACGTTGGCGGCGTTGTGCACCAGCGCGCCGAACTCTCGATCCAGGCGTTCGTAAACCTCGGCAGCCAACCCCAGTTCGGGGCGCGTAATGTCCGCCGCGTAAATCCGCACTCGACTCAGGTCCAGATGCTCCAGACGGTTCTCGCGCAACGCCTGAACGAAACGCTCCTCCGCCGTTTGCCCGTTGCCCTCGCGCACCAGACACGCGACTTCACTGGCACCCCACGCCAGCAACGCTTCGACGATGTGCACGCCGACAAAACTGTTGGCCCCGGTGACGATCACCTTATGCACATCCCCTATGCGGCTGTCCGGCAACGGCTGCAATTCCAGTTCGCGCACCACGTCGGCCATCGCTTGTTCGCTCAGTACTTCTTCGCTGCCGGAGCCGCGCACCAACGTCGCCAGTTTCTCGATAGTGGGCTGTTCGATGAAGCGGTTGATCGAAATGCTGCGGCCGAATTCCTCGCGCAAACGCAGGAGCATGCGCGACAGCAGGATCGAATGACCGCCCAGATTGAAGAAGCTTTCATCGGTGGAAATATCGCTGGCCGGCAACTCCAGGAGCTCGGTCCAAAGATCCAGCAACAGCGCTTCATCGGCGTTTGTGGGTAAGCGGCGCGAGATGTTTTCGCTGACGCTGACCGGCAACGCCAGCAGCGCCTTGCGATCGACCTTGCCGTTGCTGGCGTAGGGCATGCTCGTCAGCTCGGTCCAGGCGATGGGCTGCATGTAGTCCGGCAGGTACTGCATCGCGTGGGCTTTCAATGCTTCACGAGCGATGCCGGGTTGAGGTTCCTGAGGCTGAGCGAGGAAGGCCAGAATCCGTCGATGGCTGTCGATGACGACGACTACCTGACGGTACAACTGACCGTCGCGCAGGCAGCGTTCGATCTCTTCCGGCTCGACCCGAAAACCACGAATCTTCACCTGATTGTCTCGCCGGCCGCACAGTTCGATTCCGTCAGCGGTCCACTTCGCCATGTCGCCGCTGCGGTAGGCGCGCAGGCTCTGGCCATCGGGCAGCGGCAAGGTCAGATAGCGCTCGGCGGTCTGCTGTGGGTTGTTCAGGTAACCCAGGCACACACCCGGCCCGACGATGTACAACTCACCGACGGTTTGCTCTGCGACCGGTTGCAAATCCTCATCGAGAATCAGCACCTGACTGTTGGCGATTGGTGCACCGAGGGTGCGGTTGTTGTCGCCGGGTCGCAGTTGTCGTGCGGTGATCAGCACGGTGGCTTCGGTTGGGCCGTAGAGGTTGTAGAGGTTGCCGTGCCTTGTCAGTTGCTCGATGACACAGGGCTCGCAGACGTCGCCGCCCGTCATCACGTGATCGAGGTTTTGCAGTGGCTCCAGCGGCAGGATGCTCAGCAACGCCGGCGGTAAAAAGGCGTGGCTCAAGTGTTGTTCGCGGATCAATTCCACCAATTGCAGTGGATCGCGGCGCTGGTCATCGCTGGGCACGATCAGCTGCGCACCTTGCAGCAGGGTCGGAAAAATATCGATCAGCGAAGAGTCGAAACTCAACGACGAAAATTGCAGCACTCGACTCTGCTCGTTCAGTTGCACGTAGTCGGCGTACCACGCGGTGAAGTGGGCGAGGTTGGCCTGGCTCAACAGCACACCTTTGGGATGGCCGGTGGTGCCCGAGGTGTAGAGCGCCATGCACGGCGCATCGAGATCGAGAGGTTGGCGCATCAACGGTTGATTGAGGTCCACCTCGTCGAAGTCGATGCGGGTGATGTCGAGCGCAGGCATTTCTGACGCGAGCGGATGCTGCCCGTCATGCAACAGCAGCACTGCACCGGCGTTCGACAGAATGTATTGCTGGCGTTGCAGTGGATGACTGGGCTCCAGCGGCAGGTACACCGCGCCACTGCCCAGAATCGCCATAATCGCCGCATACAACGCGGCGCATTTTGGCAGGCAGATCCCGACTACTACCGGCCCTTGATGCTGATCCAGCAGCGGCTGCAACCGCTGCGCAATGGCGCGGCTGTGGGCGTGCAATTGGCGATAGGAGAGTGAGTTGCCAGCGATGCTCAGCGCCGGGCGTTCGGCGCACCGGATGAGACTCTGCTCCAGACGTTCGATCATCGGCGTCTGCGCCACTTGCAGTAGCGCTGTGTCAGCGGTCGCGTTCAGGCGATGCACGAACGCAAGGCTCTCCAGCCATCGCAGATTGTCCACCCGTTCGAATGGCGCTGTAGAAGCCGGTTCAGCGAGCAGAAAATACTCGGCATCCCGCGAGTAGCGGCTGACCAGCAACGCCACGTGATCCACCAGTTCCGCCACCGCGCGCAGGCGCAGCGTCTGGCCATTTCCCGACGGCTCATCGGCAATCGGCACGCGACTGAGCAACGTCGAATTGTGCAGGCACAGAAGATCCAGCGCTGGCAGGCCGCAGATGCCCGGCAAGCCAATGCCCAGTTGCAGCGACAGTCGCGGTACGTCGTCGTAGCCCTGAAACGGCAGGCTGGTGTCATCGATCAGCAGATCCGCATGAACCGCCGTCATTTCGTCGCGCGTTGTCAGCCGCGTCAGTGCATGACCGTGTTGTTCGAGTTCCAGCGCCAGGTCGGTCAGGGCCTGGCTGTGTCCAACGAGCAGAATGTCGAGACGTCTCATGAGGTGCTCCTCGTCAAGTCAGGTAGTCGCTCAAGGCGCTTTGCACGCACGGCGAATCCAGCAACGAACTGCTGCGGAAAAACCGCACGATGTTGGCAACCAGCGGATGATGGCGATTGATCGGGAAGGCCAGCCCTGACACTTCGCTTTTCAGCTCGCGCCTAGCTGCGTCGCTGATCTGCAAGGCGTCGATCAGGCGGAAATCAAAGGACTTCTGGATGTCGTTGGTCAGGTAATGGCCAATGAACACCGGCAGGATTTGCGCGATGCACTGGCGGTCGGCTTCGCTCGCGGTATGCCAGTAGATGCGCACCAGCCGTGACCAGAAACCGGAGTGACGGCCTTCGTCGAGGAGGTGGTCGGCCATCAAACCCTTGATCGATTGCTTGACGGTGTCGTCCTTGGCGAACGCCGCGACATCGCCGGTGACGGTGTTCTCGGCAATGGCCACACAGATCAGTTCCATGGCGCTGCGCAGGTGTTGCGGCGCCAACTCGACGGCCGCCGGAATTGCCCGGCTCAACTCGATTTCGTCCGGCAGTTCGATCGGTGTGATGCCGGTCATGGCAACGGTTTGCTGCATGAAATCCATGGCTACCAGCGCGTGGTAATCCTCGTCTACGACCACGGTCATCGCGTCGTAGCGACAGGCGAACGGGAAGGTCACGGCAAAGCGATTCTTGGCGATGCTGCGGGCGGTCTTGTCGACGATCTCGGTTTCGAAAATCACCACGTCGTTAATGAATTTGTAGAGCGTCTGCACCAGGGCAAAATCGCGCTGTTCGGGGCACTCGCGCAGAAAGGTTTCGCTGAGCACCAGCGGCTGGCGGCTCAAGGGGTAGATAAATTTCTCGTCGTTCTCCAGCACGCGGCGCGGGCGGGTGCGGATGGTGGCGCGGCTCTCCCATGCATCGGCGAACGACAGGTAGTCGGCGGCGTTCATGCGTTCACCTCCGCGAGGGATTCGGCCATGCTGAGGCGCAGGCCATCCCACAAGGCGATGCGACTTTCCACCGCGGCGATGGCGCTGGCATACACGTCTTCTTCCCGTTGCGGATCGCCATCGACCAGCCGTGCGAGAAGTTTTTCTGCGGCCGGCCCGTGGTCTTCAGAGTCGACTTCAATGTGCCGTTCGAGGTAGTAGCGAAAGGTCGGGGCCTGATCGATGCCGATGCCCCAGTCATCAAGAATGCGCTGGAACATCTGTGGGATGACGCTCTCACGACCATGCAGAAACGCCGCCGCCACACTGTGACCCGGCGCATGCAGCGCGGTGTGCAGCGTATGGCGCACAAACTGCGCCGCCGCGGGATCAACGTCCACGCTTTGCAGTGCAACGTCGTAACTCACGCCCTCTTGTTGCAGCGTTACGAAGCGTTCGACGGCCACCGTGCTGGCGCCGACTTCGCGCATCGCATCCAGGTACAACTCGAAATGGCTGTAGTGACCATGAGACGGGCGGTCATCGGATTCTTCACCCAGCACGATTTCGTTGATCAACCGTGCGGCCTGCGGGTCTCGCGGTGGCAGCCATGGAAGGTGGGTGCACGTCAGCTCCTGTTGCAGGCGCTTGGTCAGCGACATGAAGTCCCACACGGCAAACACGTGGGTTTCCATAAAACGTTGCAATACCGATAGCGAATGTATTTCGGAGAAAATCGGGTGCGAACTAAGTTCTGATTTTTTTTGATCGAGACGGTCTTTAGTTGGTTTCATGGGTGAACCTTTAAATGAACGTGAGTGAGTTATGAATAATCACTGCCTGCTGTCGAAGTTTTCTTTTGGCGAGCGGCTGCCTCAAACGAATTGATCGATTTTGGTCGCTTGCAATTAAGTGGTGAGCGGCTTTCGGCCGGCGGTCATGGGTGACGCAGAAAAATTAGTACATAAATAAAGTGTCGGGCAAGTTATTTTGCATAAAATTTAAAGTTTAACTTTCGCGAGCGTGAACAGTTCCAATAAGACTTTTATATTAAGTTTTATTTTGGCGTAGTTGCTCCTTCCGTCTTATATAAGTCAGAATTTTAATGAAGAGTGAATGCCTCACTCGAAGCAACTTTCTAGTTGAACTCGTTGAGGTGATTTAAGGGGGGAAGTTGGCCGACGGTCGCGCCGATTCTTCCGTTCCCGGTGGCAAGACTCCTTCCATAGGTCCTTGGTGCGAGGACTGCGCCACTGCTGCGATGCGTCGCCCGTTCATTGTTCGTCGGCAACCAAGAGTGAGCGTAAATCAAGGCAGCCGCCATCACTGGGGCGTAGGAATTGGGAGGAGGATGTAGAGGAGGGGAATGGTTCGCGGAACTGTTCTCTGTAGGAGCGAGGCTTGCCCGCGATGGCGACCTCTAAGATCGCTATCGCAGGTTAACCCTACTCCTACAGGGTTTTTCTATTGAGGGCTGCAGGGCTGTTGAGGTATCGGGTGATGACCTCGACCCCTCGGTTGAGGTGGTATTCGAGCAACTTCACCGAGCTTTCGACATCACGGTCTTCGGCCGCCCGCAATAGTGCCCGGTGATCTTCCTGGGACAGCTTGCCCAGGCCCATGGCCTCCAGGTTGAAACGCAGGAAGCGCTCTTCTTCGTTCAACCCGTCTTCGATCAGTTTCAAGAGCCGACGATTGGGAGCCTTGATGTAGAGCGACATATGGAACAGACGATTTAGCCGGCCTATTTCGGTGAAATCGTTTTCGGTTTCCAATGCGTCGATGTAGCCGGCAGCCTGTTCGAGATCCGAGGCGTCAAGCAAGGGAACGGATAATCGCAGCGCTTCGGACTCCAGCAGGATGCGCAGGGCGTAGGTTTCCGCAGCATCACCCTGGACCAGCGCTGCGACCACCGCGCCTTTATGGGCGACCACGTTGAGCAACGCCTGGGCTTCGAGTTGGCGCAAGGCTTCGCGCACGGGCATGCGGCTGACGCCAAACAGGTCGGCCAGGTCTTGCTGGCGCAAGGCGGTGCCACAGGGAATGCGCCCGTCGAGAATGGCCGAGCGCAGGGTTTCTTCGATCACCGAGCGTGCCAGGTGAGCGGGAATTGGCCCGTTGACCTTGATACTGCTGAGGGGGTTGGGCTTTTGTGTCACTACTACGCACCCTGTTTGACTGAAGTTTTGGATCCAACTGACACTAGTAACTGCCTGACGCCTTGTCAAACGCCGGACGGAACGCCTTTTCCACAGTTTAGCGTGCCGCCGGTGATCTCAGCGTGCCATTGTTTTTTGTCGGACTAACCTACACCATCAACCGACTTCCACCTGCCTACCCTGGATGCCTTGCATTGGCGGTACGTCTCCCGATCTCCCGGATGTTGCGCTGGCTGTGCGGCGCGTTGCTACTGGCCGGCGTGCTGCTGGGCGGTGTGCAGGCCGATTGGGATTTTTCCCTGATCAGCCGCCGGGCGCAGGCATTGTACGGGCCTTTGGGCGAAGGTCAGCAGCGTATTGATGATTGGCAACACTTGCTGGCGACCCAGAAGCAGGTCAGCGAGCTGGAACAGCTCAACGTGGTCAACCGCTTCTTCAACAAACAACTGCGCTACGTCGAGGACATCGATCTGTGGCACCAGGTCGATTATTGGGAAACGCCAATCGAAGCCTTGTGGAAAGGCGCCGGCGACTGCGAAGACTACGCCATCGCCAAGTATTTCAGCTTGCGCCATCTCGGGGTTTCCAGTGACAAGCTGCGCATCACTTACGTAAAGGCATTGCGCCTGAATCGCGCGCACATGGTGTTGACTTACTACGCCAGTCCGGACGCCATGCCGCTGGTGCTCGACAGTCTGATCGACACGATCCAGCCGGCCAGCCAACGAACCGATTTGCTGCCGGTCTACTCTTTTAATGCTGAAGGATTGTGGTTGCCCGGCGCCAAAGGCAATCAGAAGGTCGGTGACACCAAGCGCCTGTCCCGTTGGCAGGATGTGCTGAAAAAAATGCAGGCCGAAGGTTTCCCGGTCGAGACGACCCATTAGGAGCACGCCCACCGATGTCTTTGTTCAAACAGTTGTTGATCGCTATCTGTCTGTTCCTGGTCATCGCCTTCACCGGCAGCTTCATGGTCAGCCTGGAGAGCTCGCGCACCCAGTACGTCAACCAGTTGCGCTCCCACGCGCAGGATGCGGCGACCGCGCTGGCGCTGTCCCTGACGCCAAACATCGACGACCCGGCGATGACCGAATTGCTGGTCAGCTCAATCTTCGACAGCGGTTATTACGCGAGCATTCGCTTGGTCGATTTATCCAACGACAAAACCCTGGTCGAACGCAGCGGTATCCCGGCCGATACCCGCGTGCCGGAGTGGTTCGTCAAACTGATCGGCCTGGAACCCGCCGGTGGCGACGCGATTGTCAGCCGTGGTTGGGAGCAGGCTGCGCGGGTCGAGGTGGTCAGTCACCCGATGTTCGCGCTGGCGAAGCTGTGGCAGAGCGCGTTGGGGAGTTTGGGTTGGTTGCTGTTGTGTGGTGTGGTCAGCGCAATATTGGGCGCGCTGTTGTTGCGTCGGCAATTGAAGCCGCTCGATTACATGGTCCAGCAGTCTCACGCCATTGCTCGCCGCGAGTTTCTCAGCCTGCCGGAGCTGCCGCGCACGCCGGAATTGCGGCGAGTGGTGCAGGCCATGAACCAGATGGTCGAGAAGCTCAAAGCGCTGTTTCAGGAGCAAGCCGAGCGCAGTGAAAAACTGCGGGTGGAGTCCTATCAGGACAACCTGACGGGGTTGGCCAACCGACGTTATTTCGAGATGCAATTGAACGCACGGGTGAGCAACCCCGAGCAGGCCAGTTCCGGTTACCTGCTGCTGTTGCGGGTGCAGGATCTGGCGGGGTTGAACCAGCGGCTGGGTGGTCAACGCACCGATGCGTTGCTTCAGGCGGTCGGTCAGCAGTTGTCCCGCGAGTGCGCCAGATACCCGGAAACGCAAAACCTCGTCACGCGGATTCGTGGCGGCGAATTTGCCGTGCTGGCGCCGGGGTTGGTGCGTGAGGAAGCGCTGCAACTGGCGCAGCACCTGGATGTCGCTTTGGCCAGCCTGCATGCGACCGGCGCGACTGACGTGGCCTCGGTAGCCGCCATCGGGCTGGCGCCGTTCGTTCATGGCGATGCCCCGCAAGCGGTGCTCGGGCTGGCGGATCAGGCGTTGGCGCAGGCCGAAGGCCAGACCGATTCGAACTGGGTCTGTCTGGATCGCAGTGCCCTGGCCGGCGTCGGCGAGGACCATCATGCCTGGCACAGCCTGCTTGATCAGGCACTGAATCAGCGTCGATTCAAATTGTACTTTCAGCCAGTCGTGGCCAGTCAGGACACACAACTGGTGCTGCACTACAAAGTGCTTTCACGCCTGATCGACGACCAGGGCCAGAGCATTCCGGCCGGACGTTTCCTGCCGTGGCTCGAACGCTTTGGCTGGGCCGCACGACTGGACCGGCTGATGCTGGAATTGGTGCTGGATCAGATGACCCGACACGAAGAATCGCTGGCGCTGAACCTGTCCTCGGCAACCCTGGAAAACCCGCAGGCATTGAATGCGCTCTTCGAGACGCTGCGTTCACATTCCAATCTCGGGCCACGGCTGACCCTGGAAATCGGCGAAGAGCAATTGCCGGAGCAAGCCACGCTCGAAGACCTGACGCGACGTTTGCGTGAGCTTGGATTCTCGTTAAGCCTGCAACACTTTGGCGGTCGCTTCAGCATGATCGGCAACCTGGCGCGGCTCGGGTTGGCGTACCTGAAAATCGACGGCAGTTACATCCGCGCGATTGATCTGGAGAGCGACAAGCGCCTGTTTATCGAAGCGATCCAGCGAGCGGCCCACAGTATTGACCTGCCATTGATTGCCGAGCGGGTTGAGACTGAAGGTGAGTTGTCGGTGATCCGCGAGATGGGGGTTTATGGGGTTCAGGGGCAGTTGGTGGGTGAGCCGAAGCCTTGGGGGTGAGCCCAAGGCCGAAAAAGATCGCAGCCTTCGGCATCTCCTACAGGGGAATGCGTACACCTGTAGGCGCTGCCGAAGGCTGCGATCTTTTGATCTGTCAGTCAGTACCATCGCTGCAATGGTGTGGGAATGATCTGAGAGGGGACAGCAGCGTCGGAGATTTCCTTCAAACCGTGGCGGTGTTGGTGAACTTGTTCGGGCCAATGCTCAGGCCTAGTCTGAGTTTGTCACTGAATAAGCAGTGACTCGGACGTGCAAATCCGGCCAAATACTTAGTTCGCGTACTGCCTTTCAATGAGCATTGGTATGCTCACTGCTTTATGGCGGCTGCGTGCAGGAGATCCTCGGATCTGCTGGGTGTCTGAGTAGGCCCGGTTTTGCACACCTGCGCACGGCCGCCACCCCATTCGCGTGCAAACGAACGGTGATGGCCCCAATACTACTCAGGGTATGTCATATGTTTAAAGTTACTCCGAATCCGCCAGATGACTCTGGCACCTCGAAAACCGAATCACGCAGTAACCACCTCTTCACCGTCGCCGACGACATCAACATCGAAGCCCTTCTAGCCAACGCCTCCGAAGACCTGCTCTCCATCAGCGCCATCGCCGCCGACCTGGCCGATGACGTAGACGGTTCGCGCCGTTCTGTCGCACTGGCAATCAGCCGCATGGCCGACGGGGTTCATTTGTTGGTCGAACGAGCCCTGGATCACCTGGAATCGCCGGAGCTGTTGGCGTTTCTATTCAAGGATAAGCCGGTGGTGAGTTGAAGATTGCCTTCGCGAGCAAGCCTCGCTCCCACATGGGACCTGTGTCGAACGCAAATCCTGTGACCAACACCGATCAACTGTAGGAGCGAGCTTGCTCGCGAAGGCGTCAGCTCGGGCTACGATAAGGCCAGGCTCAGATAAACCCTTCCTCCTCATCATCAACCAAATGACTCAACCCGCCCAACGCCTCCCGCGCCTGGGAACGGTCCATCAGTTTGGCTTGTGCCGGAGCCGGCAGGTCGGTGACGAGGATCACGCCTTTGCTGATCAGCACCTCAATCAAGTCGTCTAGTACCCGGATCATCTCCAGGTCACTCTGGCGCAGTTGCTTGAGCTGTTTGATTTGCTTCAGTTGTTTGAGGTTGGTGGCCATGACTTCATTGGCGAACCAGGCCTGGAGTTCTGGGTGGTCGGCCGGCAGCGTTTCCGTAGACTCTGCGTAGGCCTCGGCTTCCACGCGCATCAGTTGTCCCTCTGTATTGCGTTGCACGTAGAACATTAAGCATCCCTCAAAAGTGAACGGCGTCATGCTGTCAGCAGCATAGGCGAATTCAGCCATATGGTTATTCGCTAACGGTATTTAAATTCGCGTTCTTATACCTATAAAGTTAATCCCCTGCGTACCTGCCGACCAATCGGCGCGCCGCACGACACGAACCAACACGACATCCGTGAGTTTCTGATCGACGCGCGCGCCCTTGAGCGTGCCGTGCGTGGGAGTGATTTATGTCCGCAGCTTCAGCCTCTTCAAGCATCGCGCCACAACTTTTTGAAATCCGCCCGTTCAGTGGCGCCGTCGGTGCCGAAATCATAGGCCTCGATTTATCCCGCCCGATTAATGATCAGGACTTCGCCCGCATTCACCGCGCGCACCTGGATCATCACGTGGTGGTGTTCCGCGACCAACGCATCACCCCCGAGCAGCAAATCGATTTCAGCCGTCGTTTTGGCGTGTTGCAGATCCATGTGCTCAAGCAGTTTCTGCTGACTGGGCACCCGGAAATTCTCATCGTTTCCAACATCATCGAAAACGGCCAATCCATCGGCCTCGGTGACGCTGGAAAGTTCTGGCACTCCGATCTCTCCTATAAAGAACTGCCGAGCCTGGGTTCGATGCTGCATGCCCAAGAGTTGCCGTCTGAAGGGGGTGACACGCTGTTCGCCGATATGCACAAAGCCTGGGAAAACCTGCCCGAAGCGCTGCGCAAAGCCGTCGAAGGGCGATCGGCTGCGCACTCGTACACGGCGCGCTACAGCGAAACCAAATTCGAAGGTAACTGGCGTCCGACCCTGACGCCGGAGCAGCTCGCGCAAGTCGCCGAAGTCGTTCACCCGGTCGTGCGCACCCACCCGGAAAACGGCCGCAAGGCGTTGTTCGTCAGCGAAGGCTTCACCACCCGCATCGTCGGTTTGCCGGACGACGAGAGCAAGCAACTGCTCGACGAGCTCTACGCCCATAGCGTGCTGCCGCAAAACATCTACCGCCATCAATGGCAGGCCCATGACCTGGTGTTCTGGGACAACCGTTCGCTGATCCACCTCGCCGCCGGCTGCCCCAGCCATCTGCGCCGCAAGCTCTATCGCACCACCATTCAGGGCGACGCGCCTTTCTGATTTGTCGGAGATTGATCATGTCCAAACGTCTTCCCTTTGCACCGCTGGCCGCGGCCATCGGCCTGGGTTTCAGCCTGATCGCCGGCAGCCTGGTGGCCCCGACCGTGGCTCACGCCGAAGGTGAAATCCGCATCGCCGAACAGTTCGGCATCGTTTACCTGCTGCTCAACGTGGTGCGCGATCAGAATCTGATCGAGAAGTACGGCAAGCAGGAAGGCATCGACATCAAGGTCGACTGGACGCAGCTTTCCGGCGGGGCGGCGGTCAACGATGCGTTGCTTTCTGGCTCCATCGACATTGCCGGTGCCGGCGTCGGCCCGCTGCTGACCATTTGGGACCGCACTCACGGTAAGCAGAACGTCAAAGCCGTCGCGTCCCTGGGTAATTTCCCGTACTACCTGGTGAGCAATAATCCGAAGGTTAAAACCATCGCCGACTTCACCGAGAAGGACCGCATCGCGGTGCCGGCAGTCGGGGTGTCGGTGCAGTCGCGGTTCCTGCAATACGCGGCCGCCAAACAGTGGGGCGACAAGGAGTTCAACCGCCTCGACAAGTACACCATCGCCGTTCCGCACCCCGACGCTACGGCCGCGCTGATCGCGGGTGGCACCGAACTGACCGGGCACTTCTCCAACCCGCCGTTCCAGGATCAGGCGCTGGAAAACCCGAACGTCCATATCGTGCTCAATTCCTATGACGTGCTCGGCCCGAATTCGCCGACGGTGCTGTTCGCCACCGAGAAATTCCGCGACGAAAACCCGAAAACCTACAAAGCCTTTGTCGAAGCGTTGACCGAGGCCGCGCAATTCGCGCAGAACGATAAAGGCGCGGCGGCGGACACTTACATCCGCGTCACCAAGGCCAAAATCGACCGCGCCGCGTTGCTCAAAATCATCGACAACCCGCAGTTCGAATTCAGCGTCACACCAAAAAATACCTACCCGCTGGCCGAGTTCCTTTACCGAGTGGGCGCGATAAAAAACAAACCGGATTCGTGGAAGGATTACTTCTTCCAGGACGCCAAACCGCTGCAAGGGAGCTGACCGAGATGAACGCCCCTTTGCAAGGCCACACGGTCAGCAAACCGAACGCGGCAGCCCAAGCGCTGCTGTCGGTCGATAATGTCAGCCTGGAATACCGCACACCGCAGCGAGTGGTGCGGGCGACCCATCAAGTCAGTTTTGAAATCGACCCGGCGGACCGTTTTGTCCTGCTTGGCCCCTCCGGTTGCGGTAAGTCGACGTTGCTTAAGGCCGTCGGCGGTTTCATTCAGCCCGTCGAGGGCGAGATCCGCCTGCAAGGCCAGCGCGTCGATGCGCCGGGGCCGGACCGCATCGTGGTGTTCCAGGAGTTCGATCAACTGCCACCGTGGAAAACCGTCAAACAGAACGTGATGTTTCCGCTGCTGGCTTCGAAAACCCTCAAGCGCCGCGAAGCAGAAGAGCGAGCCTTGCACTATCTGGAGAAAGTCGGCCTGGCGGCGTTTGCCGATGCTTACCCGCACACATTATCGGGCGGCATGAAGGCGCGGGTTGCCATCGCTCGGGCACTGGCGATGCAGCCGAAAATCCTCCTGATGGACGAACCTTTCGCCGCCCTCGATGCACTGACCCGACGCAAGATGCAGGAAGAATTGCTGCTGCTCTGGGAAGAGGTGCGCTTCACGTTGCTGTTCGTTACGCACTCCATCGAAGAAGCGTTGGTGGTCGGTAACCGCATCCTGTTGTTGTCGCCACATCCGGGGCGGGTGCGGGCGGAAGTCCACAGTCATCAATACGATTTGCAGAGCCTAGGCGGCGTAGCGTTCCAGGAATCGGCGCGGCGCATCCATCGGTTGTTGTTTGATGAAGGTCAGTCGCCGGAAACCGAGCGTGAGCTGGATTTCGCCGACATCCGCATCGCTTATTGAGCCCATTGTGAGGAGTGCCCGATGAGCCATTCATCATCACCGCGTCAAGAATTCGAAACCGTCCTGCAACCGCTGGCCAGCGTGCCTCTGGAACGTGAACTGCCGCTGGGCCAGCGCCTTTGGCAACAGGGCTGGCTGCGCAAAAGCCTGATCCTGATTTTGCTCGCGGTGCTGTGGGAAGCCGCCTCGCGTTACACGAACAACGACCTGCTGCTGCCGAGTTTCCTGCAAACCGGCCACGCCTTGTATGACGGCCTGATCAGCGGCGAGTTGCTGAGCAAGGTGTGGATTTCCCTGGTGGTGCTGCTCAAGGGGTATTTGATCGGCATCGTCCTGGCATTTGCCCTGACCACGCTGGCGGTGTCGACGCAGTTTGGCCGCGACTTGCTCAGTACACTGACCTCAATGTTCAACCCGTTGCCGGCGATTGCGCTGTTGCCGCTGGCGTTGTTGTGGTTCGGCTTGGGGCAGAACAGTTTGATATTCGTGTTGGTGCATTCGGTGTTGTGGGCGTTGGCGCTGAACACTTATGCCGGATTTCTCGGCGTCTCGGAAACCCTGCGCATGGCCGGCCGCAATTACGGCCTCAAGGGCATGCGATTTGTGCTGTTCATCCTGATTCCGGCAGCGCTGCCGTCGATCCTCGCCGGGCTGAAAATCGGCTGGGCGTTTGCGTGGCGCACGTTGATCGCTGCTGAATTGGTGTTTGGTGCAACCAGCGGGAAAGGTGGGTTGGGTTGGTACATTTTTCAGAATCGCAATGAGCTGTACACCGACAAGGTGTTTGCCGGGTTGGCGGTGGTGATTTTGATCGGGTTGCTGGTGGAGAACCTGGTGTTTGATACGTTGGAGCGGGTGACGGTGAAGCGTTGGGGGATGCAGCGTTAATCTGTTGAATTCATGTGTGATTGAGTAAAAGATCGCTGCCTGTGGCAGCTCCTACAGGTGATCTATGTAGGAGGTGCCGAAGGCTGCGATCTTTTGATCTGCTAGCATTGCGTCTGAATCATTGCTGATCAGACATGAGTGCTTGCCATGCAACTACCGGACATGAACCTGTTGGTCGCCCTCGACGCTTTGCTCGATGAGGGCAGTGTGGTGGGCGCGGCGCGGCGGATGAACCTCAGCCCGGCGGCCATGAGCCGTACGCTGACGCGCATTCGCGAGGCCATTGGCGATCCGATCCTGGTACGCGCCGGTCGAGGTTTGGTGCCGACGCCCAAGGCACTGGCGTTGCGCGAGCAGGTACGTGATGTCGTGGAGCAGGCGGCGCTTGTGTTTCGTTCGGCTGATGCGGTGGAGTTGGGATCATTGCGACGGCGTTTCAGCATTCGCGCCAATGACTTTTTTGTGGGTGTCTACGGTGGCCGGTTGTTCGACACCCTGGACCGCCAGGCACCGCATTGCGAGCTGCGTTTTGTCCCCGAAGGCGATGGTGATGATGAAGCGCTGCGAGAAGGGCGCATCGACTTGAACATCAGCAATACCCGGCCGATGAGCCCGGAAGTGAAGATCCAGAACCTGTTCTCTACCCACTTTGTGGGCCTGGTGCGTGAGGATCATCCGCTGTTCGATGAAGAGATAACCGCCGAGCGTTACGCCGGTTTTTCCCACATCAGCATGTCCCGTCGCGGGATCGCCCGAGGCCCTATCGATACGGCACTCAATGCCTTGGGGCTGGAGCGGCGGGTGGCGGTGATTGCACCGAGTTTCCATGCGGCGATGTTTGCCTTGCCGGATTCCGATCTGATTTTGCCGGTGCCCAAGGAGGCGTTGTTGAGCGTGCGGCGCCTGGGATTGAAGCTGCGCTCGTTCACCTTGCCGATCCCATTGCCTACCTTGATGCTGACCCAGGCCTGGCATCCGCGTTTCGATAAGGACCCGGCTCATCGCTGGATGCGCGAGACGGTCAAGGCTTGTTGCGATGAGACCTGGCAGGCTTCGCAGCCGGTTTAAAGATCAAAAGATCGCAGCCTTCGGCAGCGCCTACATAGATCACCTGTAGGCGCTGCCGAAGGCTGCGATCTTTTGAGCTGATAGTTGTGTTCAGCGCACTTATAAACTGCCAATAAGTCAGTTTTCGTCAGGCTACGCCCTTCATAGAATGCTCCGCTAATGACACCCGGAGCTTGCAGTACATGACTTCCCTCACGGTCCCGGCACCTCTCGCTGCGACCAGCGCAACCGCCACACCACCCATCTTCGGCCTGCGGATCATTATTGGCCTGGTGGGCGTGTTGCTGGCGGTGCTGGTTTCGGGTTTGAACGAAATGGTGACCAAGGTTGCCCTCGCCGATATTCGTGGTGGCTTGGCCATAGGCTACGACGAAGGCACCTGGCTGGTCGCCAGTTACGCCGCGACATCGGTGGCCGCCATGGCCTTCGCGCCGTGGTGCGCGATGACGTTTTCCCTACGGCGTTTCACCCTCTGCGCCATCAGCGCGTTCACCCTGTTGGGGGTGTTGTGTCCTTTGGCGCCGAACTACGAAAGCCTGTTGGTCTTGCGTACCTTGCAAGGCTTGGCTGGCGGTGCGCTGCCGCCGATGTTGATGACCGTTGCCCTGCGTTTTCTGCCGGCCAACATCAAGCTGTATGGCCTGGCCGGTTATGCCCTGACGGCGACGTTCGGTCCGGGGCTGGGCACGCCGTTGGCCGGGCTCTGGACCGAGTATGTCGGCTGGCAATGGACCTTTTGGCAAGTCGTTGCGCCGTGCCTGATTGCGATGGTCGCGGTGGGCTACGGGATTCCGCAGGACCCGCTGCGACTGGAACGCTTCAAGCAGTTCAACTGGCGCGGCTTGCTGCTGGGTTTTCCGGCGATCTGCATGCTGGTGATCGGCATTCTGCAGGGCAATCGGCTGGACTGGTTCGAATCGAATCTGATCAGCGGATTGCTGGTGGGCGGGTCGTTACTGCTGGTGTTGTTTCTGATCAATGAGTGGTCGCAGCCGATTCCGTTTTTCAAGATGCAGATGCTTGGCATCCGCAACCTGTCGTTCGCCCTGCTGACACTGGCCGGAGTGCTGGTGGTGTTGCTGGCGGTGATCATTATTCCGTCCAGTTACCTGGCGCAGGTCCAGGGTTATCGCCCGGTGCAGACCGCGCCGGTCACGTTGCTGGCGGCGTTGCCGCAATTGATCGCGCTGCCATTGGTGGCGGCGCTGTGCAACCTGCGCCGGGTCGATTGTCGTTGGGTGCTGGGCATCGGCCTGAGCATGCTGGCGCTGTCCTGCCTCGGCGGTTCGCAACTGACGTCGGCGTGGATTCGCGACGACTTCTATGCGCTGCAACTGCTGCAAATCTTCGGCCAGCCCATGGCGGTGCTGCCGCTATTGATGCTGGCCACCGGCAGCATCAACCCGATGGACGGGCCGTTCGCGTCGTCCTGGTTCAACACGGTGAAAGGCCTGGCGGCGGTGATCGCCACCGGTGTGCTGGAGACACTGACCACCGCGCGCCTGCACTTTCACTCGACGATGCTGGTGGACCGCCTCGGCAATTCGCCTCTGGCCGACGCTGACAGTGCAGGCCTTGCCCATCGGCTGCATGAACAGGCCGTGGTGCTGACGGCCGCAGATCTTTATCTGTGCATGGCCGGCATCGCTGTGGCGCTGATCCTGCTGATTTTCTGGTTGCCGACGCGGATGTATCCGCCGCGCGCACCGACTTGAACGCCTCACTGGAACAGAAGGTTTTATGACGACTCAATCAAAGCAAAAACTGGCTGTGGGCATCGCCGTCGTGATCGCGGTGGGCGTGCTGATTTGTTTATTGGCGCCCGGCCTGTTCGGTAAACGCACGCAACAAAGCACCAATGACGCCTATGTCTCGGCGGACTACACGCTGGTGGTGCCGCGCGTGGCAGGGTTTATCAAGCAAGTGCTGGTGGAAGACAACCAGCAGGTCAAGGCCGGGCAGCTGCTGGCGCTGATCGATGACCGGGATTTGCGTGCGGCCGCCGATGCCGCGGCTGCCGAAAGCCTGGTGGCCCAGGCGCAGCTGCAAAATGCCCGGGCGACCCTTGAACGCCAGGCCTCGATGATTGCGCAGGCGCAGGCGCAGGTTGTATCGGCCAAGGCTGAAATGGCCTTCGCCGAACATGAACTGAACCGCTATGACCACCTCGCCGGAGTCGGCGCGGGTACGGTGCAGAACGCTCAGCAAGCGCGCACGCGCATCGATCAGGCCAGCGCTCGGCTGGCCAACGTCAGCGCAGTGCTGGCGGCGGAACGCAAGCAAGTGGACATCCTCACGGCCCAGCGTGATGCGGCCGAAGGTGGCTTGAAACGGGCGCAAGCGAAACTGGAAATCGCCCGTTATGAGCTGTCCTACACGCGGATCGTTGCGCCGCAGGACGGCATGGTCGGCGAGCGCGCCGTACGCGTTGGCGCCTATGTCACGCCGGGCAGCAAACTGCTCGCGGTCGTGCCGCTGGCGCAGGCCTATGTGGTGGCCAATTTTCAGGAAACCCAGTTGACGCATGTGCAGCCGGGCCAGGACGTGCAAATGCGTGTCGACACCTTTGGCGGCGCGACGCTGAGCGGGCGTGTCGAGAGCATCGCCCCGGCGACTGGCGTGACCTTCGCCTCGGTCAAGCCGGATAACGCCACCGGCAATTTCACCAAGGTTGTGCAGCGTATTCCGGTGAAAATTGTGCTGGAACCGGGTCAGCCATTGGCTGAGCGGTTGCGTGTGGGGATGTCGGTGGAGGCCAGTATTGATACGGCCGGTACTGGCGTCGAGCATGAGGTTGCGCAGCGATGAACTTCAGCGATCACTCATCCTTGTGGCAAGGGAGCTTGCTCCCGTTCGAGTGCGCAGCACTCGCCGATCTCGGGTCCGCTTCGCGGCCCAACGGGCGCAAGTCCCCTCGCCACAAGGGTTCTATTCAATCAGTGGTTTTGATGTTGAGCGTTTTTGCTGTTAGTGCCTGCACCGTCGGCCCGGACTTTCACAAACCTCAGGCTCAGCAAGTCAGTGAATGGTCCAAGCCATCGAAAGCAGCCGCCAGCCAAGCCGTCACCGACACCATGAACGAGCGCTGGTGGGAGGTCTTCAACGATCCGAAACTCTCGGCCCTCACCCAGCGTGCCCTGACCGATAACCTCGACCTGAAACTTGCCAGCAGCCGCTTGCAACAAAGCCGTGCCGTGCGCCAGGTGATCACCGCCGACCGTTCCCCGACGACCGCCGCCACCGGTAGTTACGCCCGTGAACTCAGCAGCAACAAAGGCTTGATCGATCCTTCGGGGCACAACGGCAATTCAGCGTTCAACCTTTGGGATGCCGGTTTCTCTGCCTCCTGGGAACTGGATTTCTGGGGCCGGGTGCGCCGTGAAACCGAAGCGGCCGATGCGAATCTGGAAGTAGCGGAAAACGACCGTCGCGGTGTGTTGTTGTCGGTCCTCGCCGAAACCGCCCAGGACTACATCCAGTTGCGTGGCGTGCAAAACACCCGCGCCGTCACCGAACAAAACCTCGACGTGGCCCGCCACAGCCTGAAACTGTCGCAGCTGCGCCTGAGTGACGGTGTGGCGACCGATCTGGATGTCGCCGAAGCCGCCGCTCAGGTCGCGGCCATCGAATCGCGCCTGCCCGCGTTAGAGCAACGCCAGGCCCAACTGATCAACGCCCTGAGCTTGCTGATGGGCGAACCGCCGCAGGCGCTGACGGCTGAGTTATCCACAGACGCACCGGTGCCACAAACCCCGCGTCAGGTTGCCATTGGCCTGCCGTCGCAACTGGCCGAACGTCGCCCGGACATCCGCCAGGCCGAAGCTCGTTTGCATGCCGCCACCGCGAGCATCGGCGTGGCCAAGGGTGATTTCTATCCGCGCATTACTCTGTCCGGCAATGTCGGTTCGCAAGCCATGCAACTGAGCGATTTCGGTTCGTGGGGCTCGCGCGCGTTTGGAATCGGCCCGCAGTTCAGTCTGCCGCTGTTCGACGGCGGCCGTTTGCGCGGCGTGCTGAACTTGCGCGAAGCCCAGCAGCAGGAAGCCGCCATCGCCTACCAGCAAACCGTGCTGCGTGCCTGGCATGAAATCGATGACCAATTGAGCGCCTACAACGCCAGCCAACTGCGCCGCGACAGCTTGGCCGAAGCCGTGCGCCAGAACCAGATCGCCCTGCGTACCGCGCAACAGCAGTACGTGGAAGGGGTGGTGGACTTCGTCAACGTGCTCACCGTGCAAGGTGCGTTGCTGGCGACCCAGGAGCAATGGGTGGAAAGTTCGACCGGCGTCTCACTCGCGATGGTCGGGTTGTACAAGGCGCTGGGTGGTGGGTGGGAATCGGTGTATCCGCTGGCCGTGGAGACAGCGTTTGGCCTAAAGTGAGCTGAACGTTCCGGCAGTGCAGGTGAAAAGAGTGGTCGTGGAGGCGCAGAGAAAAGAGTGGTTGGCCAAACCCCACCCATCGCTCGCAAACTTGACAGCGACCGGCACAAGGGAGCGGCTGCTATGGTGGGGCGGCGGATCGCTGATCCTGGCGTTGGCCATCCTGGCCCGGTTTTATGGTCTGACCGCTTCCGCTATTTGGGGTGATGAAGGCTCGAGCCTGATGATGAGCCGGTACTCCCTGGACGGCATCTGGTTTCACGCCGCCCACGATGTGCATCCACCGCTGTATTTCATGTTGCTGCATGGCTGGATCGGGCTGTTTGGCGATGGCATTTTTTCGATACGCAGCCTGAGTGCACTGCCGGGTGTCGCCGCCGTCATGCTGGGCATGTGGCTGGTCCGCTTGATCGCCAACCCGCGTGCTGCGTTGCTGGCCGGGTTGATGCTGGCGTTATTGCCCACGGCGGTGCGCTACAGCCAGGAAGTGCGGATGTATTCGTGGCTGGGAATGTGGTTGCTCGGCGCCACCATTGCACTGGTGTATTGGGTCAAGCAACCCCGCCACACCCATGCGCTGGTGATCTACACGCTGCTGATGACTCTCGCGTTTTACACCCACTATTTCACCGCGCTGTGTGTGATCGTCCATTGGGCCTGGTTGCTGGGCCTGCGCTTGCAATCGACCCAACCCATTAAACACATCACGCGTCCGGCCTGGTGGCTGGCCAATGGGGTGATCGTGTTGATGTTTGCGCCCTGGCTTCCCAGCCTGGTCGATCTGATCCAGCACATGGACCAGCTCAAGGCCAACGGCGATGTGGGCTGGGAATTGCCGGTCACCCTCAGTTCCCTGCCGTCGATGGTCTGGGATTTTATGATCCAGGACGATGGGGAACACCTGCCTGGGTTGCTGTTCAGTGCGCTGCCAATAATGTTGCTGGCCGTGATCGTGCTGACGGTATTGCGTGATCGCAGCCATTATCGTTGGAGTGTTCTGCTGGCGCTCTACACCCTGCTGCCGATGATGTTGGTTTACGGGGTTTCATTTATTTCGCCGGTGTTCATCGAGCGTTACTTGAACGCCTATGCCCTGGGGCTGCCGTTGATCATGGGGCTGGCTATCGACCGCTTGCTGAACGGTTTTCGTGTCGCGGCGCTGGGGCTGTTGGTGCTGTTTGTCGGCACCGAACTGGTAGGGTTGAAAACCAATTCCACTGTCGATGTGAATGATCAGACCAGTGTGATGGTCGAGTTCGTCAACCAGCATTACGTGGCTGGCGACCGAATCGTCATCAGCGACATGCTCTGGTACATGAGTTACGTCTATTACAACCGCACGGATACGGCACCGCTGCTCTATACCCCGCCCTTGGCCAGCGGAGCGTCGAGTCGTCCGAACGATTACGGTTTCGGTACGCTGGTCAATGGTGACGCCTACAAAATCTACCTCGATCACCTCAGTCAACTGCCTGGGGGAACGGGGCGCGTGTGGTTGATCAGCACGGCCGATCAACCTGATGAGTTCGCCCCGCTGCCCGGCGGTTGGCACAAAGTCGCTGAAACCGCCGCGGGCAACAATCGGGCACGGCTATTCATCACGGGCGCTGACTCGCACTGAATGGCGGGGTTCAAGGTTTCGACGACAAATCCGCCATGCCCTTGAGCAATTCGATCGGCAGCGGGAAGACGATGGTCGAGCTTTTGTCACCGGCGATTGAACTCAGGGTCTGCATATAGCGCAACTGCATCGCGCCGGGCTGACGGCCGAGCATTTCGGCGGCCTGCATGAGTTTCTCCGAGGCCTGCAATTCGCCTTCGGCGTGGATCACCTTGGCCCGGCGTTCGCGCTCCGCCTCGGCCTGTTTGGCGATGGCGCGGATCATCGATTCGTTGAGGTCCACGTGCTTGATCTCGACGTTGGCCACCTTGATGCCCCAGGCATCGGTCTGCGCGTCGAGCACTTGCTGGATATCGATGTTCAGCCGTTCGCGCTCGGCCAGCAGTTCATCCAGTTCGTGCTTGCCCAACACCGCGCGCAAGGTGGTTTGCGCCAGTTGGCTGGTGGCCATGAGGAAGTCTTCGACCTGGATAATCGCCTTCTGCGGATCGAGCACGCGGAAGTACAGCACGGCGTTGACCTTGACCGAGACGTTGTCACGGGTGATCACGTCTTGCGCCGGCACGTCGAGCACCACGGTGCGCAAGTCGACACGAACCATTTGTTGAACCACCGGAATCAACAGAATCAGGCCGGGGCCTTTGACCTGCCAGAAGCGCCCGAGCTGGAACACCACCCCGCGCTCGTATTCACGCAGGATGCGGAAAGTCGCCCCCGCCAGTGCGATCAGCAGTAGCAGCAGCGCGACAAAACCCAGTTGCAGGCCCATGTTCATTCTCCAACCGGCACCGCGTCAGTCGCGGCCACTTCCAGCATTAATCCCTTGCGTGCCACCACCCGCACTCGTTGCCCGATGTGCAGCGGCTTGGCGCTTGTCACTTGCCAGCGTTCGCCCTGCAAATGCACCCAGCCGTGACAGGCATCGGCCGACTGCAGCGAGATCACAGCGGTCACGCTGCCCACGAGTCCGGCATCGCCGCTGACGGTGTGGCGCGGTCGGGTTTTCAGGGCACGGATCAGCAGGAAAATCAGCAGCAACGCGCTGATCAGTCCCAGGCCGATCATCAGCGGAACGGGCAATTGGGCATTGGTCAGAATCACTGCGCCAATCACGAACATCACAATCCCGCCCAGACCGATCACGCCGTAATTAGGCACGGCGGCTTCGGCGATCAGGAACGCGATGCCGAAGGTGATCAGCCACATCCCGATGGGGTCGGGAGTCGATAGCCCAACTGTGTCTGCGGCCAGAGCTGATCCGCTTGTCGCCAGCAGCAGTGCAACGGCAAAACAACGCGTATTCACGTGACCCTCCGGGAGAGTCATAGGTGGTTCTGTATACAGTTTAGTTGACCGTTTGATTGTATGAATTTTGCTCAGGTGTCGACGTGTCCAATGGGCGGATTTCCCACCGGATTCGCTCGACCGGCCTAGACTTTGACTACGGAGAAAAGCGTTAACCACATCGTCCGCCAGACGTTATCGCGGACACCGAGGTGCATCATGCGTATGGCAAGAACCGTGCAGCGAAGCCTTGAAAAGGCTCAATGCGAATATGACATCGTCACCCATCCACATTCGGCCAGCAGCCTCGAAACGGCGCGTGTTGCCGGCATTCCTGCCGAGCGGGTGGCCAAATCGGTACTCCTCGACGACCACCACGGTCATTACTTGATGGCCGTTCTGCCCGCCAGTCGTCACCTGGACCTGAGCAAAGTCCGCAGCACCGGCGAATGGCAGGTCTCGCGCGAAAGCAATCTGCCGCACCTGTTTGACGATTGCGAACGCGGTGCCGTGCCTGCCCTGGGTGAAGCCTATGGGCTGGATGTAGTCATCGACCCGCTGCTGACCCGGCAGAAAGACATCTACCTGGAAGCCGGTAACCACATCAACCTGCTGCACATGGACATGCCGCAGTTCCTGAAAATGGTGCCGCATGCGGAGGTGCGGGAGTTGAGTCATTAATGACGTTGGTGCCTTTGGCATCGCTTCGCGGGCAAGCCTCGCTCCTACAGGTTTGTGCAGTCCTGTAGGAGCGAGGCTTGCCCGCGATTGACCGCGCAGCGGTCACCTTCCTGGACATTCCAAAGGAGCCCGACATGGAGAACCCAACCCACAGCCTCCCATCCCTGTTCAAACAACTTGGGCTGCCCGACGACGCCGAGAGCATCGACAAATTCATCGCCACCCATTCACCGCTCAAACCGGAACTGCATCTGGCGGATGCGTTTTTCTGGTCCAAGTGTCAGGCGGATTTTTTGCGCGATGAGGTGCTCGATGACGCCGATTGGGCGGAGGTGGTTGATCAGCTGGATGTGATGTTGAGGAAGGGGCGTGGGGTGTAGCGATCCGATGGAGAGCAGTTTTCAAGATTGCTGATGCAGTAAAAATAGACCAGAATTACGACCTTATTTGAGGTCTATATTATGCAAAGTGTCCTGGCCGATATGGCTGTCAGCGTGTCCGAATTAAAGAAAAACCCGACTGCCGTTTTAAATGGTGCCCATGGAGGGCCCGTCGCGGTGCTGAATCACAATCGCGTCATGGGTTACATGGTCCCAGCCGACGTTTTTGAGGCCATGATGGAACGACTTGATGATATTTCGTTAGCGGAAATCGTTCGTTCCCGTCGCCATGAAACACCGGTCCCGGTATCCCTGGATGACCTATAAGCTCGAATTCCTGCCGTCCGCACGCAAGGAGTGGTTGATGGCGTCCAGCCGACTTGGCCTGTTTCCGCTGAGCAAATATATCGGCCAGGCAATTTGTTTCAAAACTTGACGAAAAATCCCCTCCAATGCCATATTGATAGTTAGCAAACTAACAGTGTGCCTTCCTCGTGCCGAATAATCTCGACGCTCTTCAGATGAGCATCAGCAGCTCCATGGTGGTGGCCGCCCGGCATTGGCGGAAGATCTGCCAGAGCACGCTGGTCAACTATGGAATTTCCGAAGCCTGTGCCGTCCCGTTATTGATGATCGGGCGCTTGGGCGAGGGTGTGCGACAGGTGACGGTGGCGCAGGCGGCGGGGATGGAGAGCCCGTCCCTGGTGCGTTTGCTCGATCAGCTGTGTCATGCCGGCTACGTCTGCCGCACCGAAGATGCCCAGGATCGCCGCGCAAAATGCTTGAGCCTGACCGACACCGGTCGCACGCTGGTGCAAGCCGTCGAAGTCGAACTGGTGCGTTTGCGCAATGAGGTGCTTGAAGGGATCGACCAGCGCGATCTGGAAGCGACTTTACGGGTTCTGAAAGCCTTTGAAGGGGCCAATCATCAATCGGTGCCCACGCCTTGAGCGGCTTTTTTACCGGCATGCCTCCGGCGCGGGACTGGTTCTTCGGTGTGCGCACGTTCGCCGCATCGATGATTGCGCTTTACATCGCCATGCTCATGCAAATGCCGCGTCCTTATTGGGCGATGGCCACGGTGTATATCGTTTCCAGCCCGTTTGTCGGTCCAACCAGTTCAAAAGCTTTGTACCGTGCGGTCGGCACCTTTCTCGGCGCCGCCGCGGCGGTTTTTTTCGTGCCGATGTTCGTCCAGAGCCCTTATGTGCTGGTACTGGTCATTGCGCTGTGGACCGGAATCCTGCTGTTCCTGTCGCTGCACCTGCGCACAGCCAACAACTACGCCTTGATGCTCGCCGGTTACACCTTGCCGCTGATCGCCTTGCCGGTTGTGGATAACCCATTGGCGGTGTGGGACGTGGCTGAAGCGCGCACGGAAGAGATCTTCCTCGGCATCGCTGTCGCGGCGGTCGTCGGTGCGATGTTCTGGCCGCGACGGCTGGCGCCGGTGTTTAACGACTCGGTGAGCAAATGGTTCGCCGACGCCTCGACCTACAGCCTGCAGTTCCTCAGTCGCAATGTGCAGCCGAGCGAAGTCAGTGCATTGCGCGCCTCGATGGTGGCGACCTTCAACAGCCTGGAATTGATGATCGGCCAGTTGCCCCACGAAGGCGCGCGGCCGCAAACGGTAAAAAATACCAAGGAACTGCGCGGGCGCATGATCCACCTGATGACGGTGGTCGATGCCCTCGACGACGCGCTCTACGCCCTGGAGCGGCGCACGCCAGAGCTTGTGGATAAGTTCACCCCGCTGCTCACCGCCGCCACCGAATGGCTGCAACACAAGGACGCGGACATCGATCGCTGGCAGGCGCTGAAAGACCAGCTCGAAGCCCTGCAACCGAGTTCCGAGGCGCTGGGAGATCGCAAGCAGTTGCTGTTTTCCAACGCGTTGTATCGCCTCGGCGAGTGGATCGATTTGTGGCAGGACTGCCGCAGCCTGCAAATCGCTATCCAGTGCGAAAGCCAGGACAGTTGGCGCGCGGTGTATCGGCATTGGCGCCTTGGTCGTTTGACGCCATTCCTGGATCGCGGCCTGATGTTTTATTCGGCGGCATCCACCGTCACCGCGATCATCGTCGCCTCGGTGCTGTGGATTCTCCTCGGTTGGACCGACGGTGGTGCCGCAGTGATTCTGGCAGCGGTGGCGTGCAGCTTTTTCGCCTCGATGGACGACCCGGCGCCGCAGATCTACCGGTTTTTTTTCTGGACGGCGATGTCGGTGTTATTCGCCAGCCTTTACCTGTTTCTGGTGCTGCCTAACCTGCATGATTTTCCGATGCTGGTATTGGCATTCGCCGTGCCGTTTATCTGCGTCGGCACCCTGACGGTCAAGCCGCAGTTTTATCTGGGCATGTTGCTGACCCTGGTTAACACGTCGTCGTTCATCAGTATTCAAGGTGCCTACGATGCGGATTTCTTAAGCTTCGCCAACTCCAACCTGGCCGGCCCGATCGGTTTGCTCTTTGCGTTTGTCTGGACCCTGATCGCCCGACCATTCGGTGCCGAACTGGCGGCCAAGCGCCTGACCCGTTTCAGCTGGCGTGACATTGTCAGCCTGACCGAGCCGGCCACGTTGGCCGAGCACCGACACTTGGGCGTGCAGATGCTCGATCGGCTGATGCAGCATCTGCCGCGTCTGGCCATGACCGGCCAGGACACGGGCATCGCCCTGCGAGAAGTGCGTGTGGCGCTGAACCTGTTGGACCTGCTCGCCTATGCACCGCGCATCCACGGTGTGCCAAATGCGTTGCTGCGCCAAGTGGTGGCCGAGGTCGGCGAATACTTCAAGGCGTGCCTGAAGGCTGGCGAGCGCTTGCAGGCGCCGAGCCCGCTGCTGATGACCCTTGATCGTACCCGTCGCGCCCTTGCCGGTGCCGGCGACGATGAAACCCGTCGGCACCTGCTGCACGCCTTGAGCGGCTTGCGCCTGGCGTTGTTGCCTGGCGTCGAATTTGTCGGTTCGACCGAGCTCGAAGAACCGCTTCCCCAAGGCATCGATGGAGCGCCTTTATGATCGGTGATCTGGATATCAGTGGGGTGTTCCTGCCTACGCTGCTGGTGCTGATGGGCATTACGTATGTGATTTACCTGCTGGTGCACGGGGTGCTGACGCGCTTGCACTTTTACCGTCTGGTCTGGCACCGGGCATTGTTCAACGTGGCTCTCTACGCCTTGCTGCTTGGCGCCGTGGATTCACTCAGTCGATACCTGATGACATGAAAAAACCTTTATTGACCATCGGCCGCGTGGTCCTGACCCTGTTGATCGTGAGCTTCGCGGTCGTCGCGGTCTGGCGCATGGTGATGTATTACATGTTCGCCCCCTGGACCCGAGACGGGCACATCCGTGCCGACATCGTGCAGATTGCGCCGGACGTCTCCGGTTTGATCCAGCAAGTGCAAGTGCGTGACAACCAGTTGGTGAAACGCGGCCAGGTGCTGTTCAGCATTGACCAGGACCGTTTCAAACTGGCCCTGCGCCAAGCGAAAGCGGCGGTCGCTGATCGGGAAGAAACCCTCGCCCAGGCTCAGCGCGAAGCCAAGCGTAACAAGGGCCTGGGCAATCTGGTGCCGGGCGAGCAACTCGAAGAGAGCCAATCCAAAGTGGCCCGCGCCCAAGTCGCGTTGATGGAAGCCCAGGTAGCGGTGGACAGCGCACAGCTCAACCTCGACCGCTCGGTGATCCGCAGCCCGGTGGATGGCTACGTCAACGACCGCGCGCCGCGTGCCCAGGAATTTGTCAGCGCCGGTCGGCCGGTGTTGTCGGTGGTGGACAGCAACTCCTTCCACATCGACGGCTATTTCGAAGAAACCAAACTGGACGGCATTCATATCGGGCAGAGCGTTGACATCCGGGTGATAGGCGACCGTGCGCGGTTGCGCGGGCACGTGGAAAGCATCGTTGCCGGTATCGAAGACCGCGACCGCACCAGCGGCAATAACCTGCTGCCTAACGTCAATCCGGCATTCAGTTGGGTGCGCTTGGCGCAGCGGATTCCAGTGCGGATCGCCTTCGATGACGTCCCGGCGGACTTCCGCATGATTGCCGGTCGCACCGCCACAGTATCGATCGTTGACGATCAGCCCCGGGAGCCGGAGCAATGAGCAAAGCCTCGGGTTTGGCGGTCGCCGGATTAGGTTTGCTGCTGTCGGCGTGTCAGATGGTCGGGCCGGATTATCACTTGCCGGACGACGCGGCCATCCACCGTGAAGACTTGCAGGGCGAGTTGGCGGTGAATGGCAAACCGGTCGTCTCGGCGCCGGTGCCCGCCGATTGGTGGCACCTGTATCAAGACCCGCGACTGGACCAATTGGTCCAGCAAGCCATGGCCACCAACACTGATTTGCGTGTGGCGGCGGCCAGCTTGTCCCGGGCTCGCGCGCAAGTCGACTCAGCCGAGGCGGCGGGTGGCTGGAGCGCCGGTGTGAAGATGGGGGCCGAGCGTTTGCAGGAGTCCGGTCAGGCGTTCCTGCTGCCGGAAAAAGTCCCGGTGGCCAACATCGGCGATATCGGCATTTCCGCGTCGTATCAGTTCGATCTGTGGGGCACGTTGCAGCGTGGTATCGAAGGGGCCAAGGCCAATGCCGATGCGACGCAGGCTGCCGCCGACATCGCTCGCATCACCGTGGTGGCCGACGTGGTTCGCGCTTACACCCAAGTGTGCGCGGCAAATGAAGAGCGGGAAATCGCCCAGCATTCCCTTGACCTGCAATCCCAGAGCACCACGCTGATCCAGCGCTTGCGCGATGCCGGGCGGGGCGACGAAACCCAGGTCACCCGCTCGCAAACTCAATTCAAATCCTTGCGCGCCGACATGCCGCGTTATGAAGCGGCGCGCCAGGCGGGGCTGTTCCGTTTGTCGATGTTGTTGGCCAAGCCAGTGAATCAACTGCCAGCGGGCACCGACAGCTGCGCTGAACTGCCGAAAATCACTCAACTAGTGCCGGTAGGCGATGGCGCTGCATTGCTCAAGCGCCGTCCCGACGTGCGCCAGGCCGAACGTCGACTGGCCGCTGCGACCGCCGGGATCGGTGTCGCCACCGGCGAGCTTTATCCGAACATCAGCATCGGTGCGACCGTAGGCACCGTCGGTATCCTCGATGACCTCGGCGACCCGTCCACCAACCGCTGGGGCTTCGGACCGTCGCTGACCTGGACGGTGCCGACCAACGGTGCGCGGGCGCGGATCCGCGAGGCCGAAGCCGTGACCCAAGGTACGCTGGCACACTTCGACGGTGTGGTGCTCAACGCCATTCGTGAAACCCAGACCGCCTTGGCCCAATATTCGGCGTTGCTGCAACGGCGCGATGCGTTGGCGGATGCCGAGCAGTCAGCAAAACTGGCGGCAGACCAGACTCACCGGTTCTTTCAGGCTGGTCGCGCGTCGTTCCTCGCGGACTTGCAGGCCACCCGCACCTACATCGATGTCACGGCGCAACTGGCGGCGGCGAACACGCAAGTGGCCGCGAGTCAGATCGATTTGTTCCTGGCGTTGGGCGGCGGTTGGGAAAGCGGACGAACGCAAGCGTCGAACGCCAGCAAACCCTGAGGCCGTTGCTATGCTTTGAAGTGTTGGGGGGGCACTCGTGAAAAGCGCCCCTGCTTCGCACAAAGCTCGCGCAGGTCATGGGGAAACCAATAATGAAAAACCCTTATGCTCTCGGCTTCTGGTGCGCCGTTGTGGCGTTGGTGCTGCTTTCGGCCGCCTATTTCTACGGCATCATGCTGGCCTACCAGATCGACAAGGCTCTGGTGTTCCTCGACAGTGCCACCGCGTTGATCGCCGTGATGTCCATCGCGGCGGTGGCCTGGGCGTCGGTCCAGAACCAGCGGACCAAAAAAAGACAACTCGAACAAGGCAAGACCCTGGTGCTGATCTGGGACACCAAGGTCGCGCTGCGCCGTGTCGAAACGGTGTTCGATCGATATTTCTGGGGCAGCTACTGGCAACCGGGGCGCACGTTCCAGGAAGTGATGGGCGAACTCACCGGCACACCGCTGGAAAAAAGCCTCGAAACCTTGAAAAAACAGTGCCTGGAGCTGGATAAACAGGTCGCCGCCGACGGCTGGCACTGGCTCAACAACGCCCGGGAGTTGGCCGACGTCGCCACGGCCATGGCCCGCGAGCGTTATCAACTGGACTTTTGCGACCCGCGGGCGGAGGTGACGGGCGGGGCGGTGATCAATCGGGATTTTGAAGTGCTGGTGTATACCTGGACCGCGCGACTGAAAACCTTTGATCATCAGCTTGATGAGATTGAGGTTCAGTATTCCTGATCGCAAAAAGATCGCAGCCTTCGGCAGCTCCTACATGGGAATGCGTACCCCTGTAGGAGCTGCCGCAGGCTGCGATCTTTTAAAACCGACGACACTCTTCACCTTTAATCATTAAGTCGCCCCGCGCGCCTGATGCTAATCTGCACCCCACTTTCAGCGCAGTCGTGACCACAACCCGACATGGGTTCAGGGAAGACGACCACACTTTCAACAACGGACATTGATCGGGTCATTCATGAATAAATCAGCAGGCGTGCTTCTGGGAATTGTTGTCGCCATCGGTGCAATCAGCGCTGGCGGTGCCTGGTACACCGGCACCAAAATCGAAGGCGTGGTGAATGCCTCGCTGATTGATGCCAACCAGCAACTGCAAGCCGCGCTGGTCGGTCACAAAGGCACGGCGACGCTGGAGCTGGTGTCGCTGGAGCGTCATGTATTCAGCAGCACCGCGCACTATCGCCTCAAGGGCGACGGTGAAATGTTTGGCGAAGAGCCAATCGAGTTGCTGTTTGTCGATCACATCGAACACGGCCCGCTGCCGTTCTCGCGCCTGGTGTCGCTGAAGTGGTTGCCGGTCATGGCCACCAGTCATTACGAACTGGAAAAGACTCCGCTCACCGAAAAATGGTTCGCCGCCACCAAGGGCGCATCGCCACTCAAAGGCGTGGTCAATATCGGCTACGACAACTCCACCAACGGCACGCTCGAACTGCTGCCGCTGGAAACCGCACTGGACGACAAATCCAGCCTGAAGTTTTCCGGCCTGAAGGTCGATGTTGCGGCTAGCGCCCAGGCGCAGAAGGTCAAGGCTGACGGCTACATGGACAGCCTGAAGCTGACCACCGTTTCCGAAGATCAGGCGCCGGTACAGGTCGAGTTGAACGGCCTGACCCTGGCCAGCAACCTGACCAAAAGCACCTACGGTTATTACACCGGCGAGAACACCGTCGCGCTCAGCGACAGCAAAACCACGTTCGGCGCCAAACAATCGGTGCTGGGCTTCAAGAATTTCGAAATGAAAAACCAGACCGAAGAATCGGGCACCAGCGCGTCCGGGCGTGCCGACTACAAGGTGGGCGAAGTGTCCTTGAACGGCAAGGCTGTTGGCTCGGCACAAATGGCCATGAGCCTGAAGAACCTCGACATCCCGGCCACTATGGCGCTGATGCAGATCTATCAGACCAGACTGCAACCGTACGAACAGGCCGTCGCCGAGGCCACCGAGGCGGGTCAACCCGCGCCAGAGCTGAAGCTGACCGAAGCCGAAGAGGCGCAGCTCAAAAGCAACCTGGAGCAATTGCTCGCTGCCGGTCCGCAGGTGGCCCTGGAAAACCTGTCGTTCAAAACCACCAACGGTGAAAGCCGCGCCAACCTGGTGCTGGACCTGACCAAGCCAGCATCGATCGAGGTGCCAACGGAGCAACTGATCAGGCAGTTGATCGCGTTGCTGGACATCAACCTGCAAGTGTCCAAGCCGATGTTGGTCGACGTGTTCACCGTGCAGTCGCAAATCGACGGCCAGACCGACGCCAAGCTCATTGCTGATCAGGCGACTGCCACCGCCGACATGTTCGGCAGCATGGCGGTCGGCACGCAATTGGCGAAACTGGACGGTAATAACATCATCAGCAAACTGCACTACGCCAACAATCAGGTGGAATTCAACGGCCAGAAAATGACTGTTGAGGAGTTTGTCGGTTTCGTCATGAGCAAGTTTGCTGGCCCGACTCAGTAAGCACGGCACTCACCTGCAGGAGCTGCCGCAGGCTGCGATCTTGTGACTTTTGAAAATCAAAAGATCGCAGCCTGCCGCAGCTCCTGCATGGAGTCGCGTTTCAGCCTCGGATCAAGCGCCACGCCTCGTCCATCGGCAGCGGCTGTTTCATCCTTTCAGCCAGCATCGCCATCGTTCGCTCTTCCTCACAGGCCACGGCCGCCGTCACCACACCATTTTTGCCGAACAGCCCGATAAAGGGTGGTTGCGAAGGGTCACCCTTGAACTCGACCTCGTCCCAGGCTTCGGCATGACCGAGGTAGTCGTAGTTTTTGCCGAAGTGCCAGGTCCAGAAATACGGGACGTCGAGGTAATGCTCGTCGCCACCGAGCATGTTTGCGGCGGCAATCCGCGCCTGTTGTTGCGCCAGTCGCCAGTGTTCGATGCGTTGCGGCTGGCCGTTGAGCGGGAAGGTGGCGATATCGCCGGCGGCCCAGAGCCCATCGGTCACGCGCATGCCGCCATCGACGCGCAGTGAATGGTCCTTTTCCTGTGGCAGACCGTCAAACGGCCCGGTCGCCGGGCTTACGCCAATCCCTACCAACACCAGGTCCGCTGGAAACCGTTGCCCGTTATCCAGGCACACCGCTTCGACATGGGTTGAGCCTTCGATCCGTTCAACTTCGCCGTTCGCATGAAACATCACCCCATTGGCCTCATGCAGGGCGAGAATCGCCTTGCCGACGCTGTCGCCGAACTGTTTGGCAAAAGGCACTGGATGCCGGGCCAGAACGGTGATGTCGAGGCCATGCTGGCGCAGGGCTGACGCGGACTCCATGGCGATAAAACTGTCACCGATAATCACCGCCCGTTGGCCGGGTTTGGCGCTGTCGAGAATCTGCTGCGCATGAGCTTTCGAGCGTAAAACGAATACCTGCGGCAGATCTGCTCCGGGCAATTTGAGCGAGTTGGGCACGCCGCCAGTGGCCAGCAACGCGGCGTCATAGATGAGCGATTGACCGTCGGCCAGGCGTAGCGATTGGGTGGCGGCGTCCAGGCTCGTCACTTCGCCCTGTATTCGCTCGATGCGCTGCTCACGGTAAAAGTCTTCGTCACGCAGCGACGGGATTTCATCGGGTGGTGTCTCCCCGGAAATCACGAACTTGCTCAGCACCGTACGGTCGTAACCGGCACCGGTTTCTCGGTCGATCAGCAGCACGCGGCCACCGAAACCCTTTTCGCGCAACGCCGCTGCAGCTGCCGTGCCAGCGGCGCCGGCACCGACGATCACGAAAGTGCGCTCATCGTCGTTCGGCGGGGTATGGGCGTCCGACAAAGGTTGATCGCCGACCCACACCTCATCATCACGCACTTCAAGAGGGTAGCGCTTGAGGCTGTCCAGCGCCGGCGGCTCGCACAAGCCACCGTCCTCGATTCGAAACTGCGCTTTGTGCCATGGGCAGGTCAGGCGTCCGTGGCACAGCGCACCTTCGGCCAGCGGCGCCCCGGCATGAGGGCACTCGCCTTGATAGGCGCGTAATTGATCGCCGACTTTCAGCAGGAGGATTTTGCTGCCCTGGAGACTGACTTCCAGGCCGCGGTCTTCGGGCACATCGGCGAAACGGGCGACGCGATGCAGGGTCATGATCGCTCTCCAAGCTGTCGTTTCCCTTAAGAGTCTGATGCTTTTCTCGAGGTTCAGCCAATTCCCACTGCCACGGCGTGAACGGTCCAGCTATAGTTTGCACGCCGACGACGGCCCCACACGCACAAGGTACTCCGGCATGACCCGATTGACCTCTCTCAACCCTTGGCTCGCGGCCGTAGCAGTTGCCCTTTGCGTTCAGTTTCCGGCGCAGGCGGCTCAGGAACGTTTCACCCTGAACATCCCAGGTGTGTCGGATGACCGTCTGTTCACTTCCGCCGCTGCCAGCGATGCAAAGGGTTGCGGCGGGCACAATGTTTCACCGGCGCTGAGCTGGAACGCAGGTCCGGCGGGCACGCTCAGTTACGCCGTCGTCATGCACGATCCGGATGGCCAGAAAGGCCAGGGCGTTGATCATTGGGTGCATTACGGCATCAAGGCCGCTACCCATCAGATCCCGGCCGGCGTCGGCGCAAAATCCACCCTTGAAGGCGTGGCTGGCATTAACAGCAAAGGCACCCCAGGGTATGTTGGCCCTTGCCCGCCGGCTGACGACAGTGCCCACCACTACATCATCCAGATCTACGCCCTGGACCTGGCCCCCGAAGCATTGCCCGCCGGCCTGAGCCGTGAGCAATTGCTGGAAAGAATCAAAGGTCATGTGCTGAAAAACAGCAGTGTGGTGCGGCGTTATCACCGCTGAAGATTTTTTAGCGAGGTTTAACCCGAACCGGTTGGGCTGCCCGTCTCAGAGGATGAATGGATCAATTTCCTCCTGAGGTCAGCCCCATGCTTTTTCCTCTACAGCTCCTCCCACTGCATGTCCTCCGCCCCGCCGCCCAGGGTTTCGCCGCCGGGGTGCTGCTGGCCGCCGGCGGTTGCGGCGTTTCGTCCAAACCTGAATCCGCCAATGTGCCGCCACCCGCCCAGTCTGAGCTGCAAATCGAAGCCTTGGTGCAACGCGAGGCAGCTTTAGCCGATTCTGTGGGCGCCGATGACTCATTGGCCAAACGCAGTGTGCGTGCAGCGCCCATGGCCTCGTTTGCGCCGTTGCCAGAGGGTTCGCTACCGGGTTATCGAGATGAGCCGCGCGAACAGTATCAAGCGCTGGCGGATAACCCGATCCACAGCGTTGCCGAAGCGCCGGTCTCGACCTTCAGCGCCGACGTCGACACCGGTGCCTACGCCAATGTCCGCCGTTTGCTCAACCAGGGACGCCTGCCGCCTGAAGGCGCGGTGCGGCTGGAGGAAATGGTCAATTACTTCCCTTACGACTACGCCTTGCCTACGGATGGCTCGCCCTTCGGCGTAACCACCGAGTTGGCGCCATCGCCGTGGAACCCGCATACCCGTCTGCTGCGCATTGGTATCAAGGCCTCGGACCGCGCGGTCGCGGAACTGGCCCCGGCGAATTTGGTGTTTCTGGTGGATGTATCCGGCTCCATGGATCGCCGCGAGGGCTTGCCTTTGGTTAAAAGCACACTGAAATTGTTGGTCGACCAGTTACGTGATCAGGATCGGGTGTCACTGGTGGTCTACGCCGGCGAATCCCGTGTCGTGCTGGAACCCACTTCCGGGCGGGAAAAAGAGAAGATTCGCTCAGCCATCGATCAACTCAGCGCTGGCGGTTCCACAGCCGGTGCCTCGGGGATCGAGCTGGCCTATCGAATGGCCCGGCAGGCGTTTATCCCCAACGGCATCAACCGCATCCTGTTGGCCACTGACGGTGACTTCAATGTCGGCATCAGCGACTTCGACCGTCTCAAGCAAATGGCTGTGGATAAGCGCAAGACAGGCGTGTCCTTGACCACCCTGGGTTTTGGCGTGGATAACTACAATGAACATCTGATGGAGCAACTGGCCGACGCTGGCAATGGCAACTACGCCTACATCGATAACCTGCGCGAGGCGCGCAAGGTGTTGGTGGATCAACTCGGCTCGACCCTCGCGGTGGTGGCGAAGAATGTGAAGTTGCAGGTGGAGTTCAATCCGGCGCAGGTCAGTGAATATCGTTTGTTGGGCTATGAAAATCGCGCGTTGAAGCGTGAGGATTTCAACAACGACAAGGTAGACGCCGGTGAAATTGGTGCAGGGCATACGGTGACGGCGTTGTACGAAATTGTCCCTGTTGGCGAGAAGGGTTGGCTGGAGCCGTTGCGCTACGGTAAATCGGGCACCGCTGCTTCTGAGAAGATCGGGGAACTGGCAATGTTACGTGTGCGTTATCAGTTGCCTGAAGGTGGGAATAGTCGCTTGATCGAGCGGCCAATCGATGGTGCCTCGGCCGGCAACGCCAGCGACGACCTACGCTTTGCGGCGGCGGTGGCGGCGTTTTCCCAACAACTCAAGGACGGTCGCTATACCGGCGACTTCAGCCTGAAAGACACTGAGGCATTGGCCCGTGGTGCACGGGGCGATGACCGCTTCGGCCTGCGCGGCGAGTTCGTGCAACTGGTGGAACTGGCGCAAAGCTTGCGCACGACCACCGCGTCCAACCCGACGGCCACTGACCGACGGATTGAATAGTGAGCCGATTAAAAGGCTTCATCAGCCAGCTGCTCGCATCTGCAGGCAGCCCTTACGCCAGCAGCGACGAATCGCTGCTGGCGCGTTATCGCGACGAAAACCTCACCGCGCGACTCAAGGATTTGCAGAGAAACTAATCGCCATATGCCCGACAATTTGGCATCAAAGCCTGAAAGCGCGCACTATCTGGCCATAGTCGATGCGCTGGAGGATGCCGTGACAAAAAAAATCGACCGTATCGCCCAAATGCTCAACTGCCCGGAAAAGGGCGAGGAACTGCGGCGAGCGATTACTGAGAGTCGTAAGGATTTTCTGCTGAATCAGCCGGAAGCGGATGAGTCCGATGAAGAGGACGTTCTCGAAGAAGTGTTTGATGACGACGAGGATGATGAGTACGACGAATTTGATTGGACGACAGAGTAAAAAATTGCCGCGACCGTGTTTTATTGCAAATTTTTCAGATAAAACGAACCACCTTGATGCTCAACATTTGAATCCGCCTTCCCTCTAACCCCCCCATAAACCTTAGAATTTAAGGCGTTCTCTTTTTTGCGTTTGCTGTACCAAGCGGGATTTTAACCCGCGCCCTCTGCCTTCAAATTCCTGGAAACTGACGTTTAAAATCAATACGTTAGTGAGAGTTAGTTGCAAAATTCGATTCCGTCGCAGTTTGCTTCCATTTTTTTCAAAACAGGTCACAACTGAAAAAGCGACAGCTTTTTGCGCACAGCAATGGCATTGATACCGTGATGTGGCGAGACTTTGACGTTAGAGGTGCCCTTTGCTGGCGTTCCTGAGCGTTTTGAACTGTGGACGTCTTGAGATAAGAAGTTGGCTGGCGCAAGGCAAATTGATTGTTTTGGCCAAAAATGGTATCCAAAAAAAGTGGACGCCATCACCCTGCGCGGCGGTGTCAAGAGGGCGTGTTTTACGGACGATTACTGACGGCGCCATCATCATCGCGTAGTATGTGCCGACTTAGATTAACACTTACGATCCCGTACAGCAGTGGGCCTCACGAGCCTTCAGGATCGATAAAAATATTAAAGCGTCAAGATTATATAGTGTTTTATATAAACTCTAGCCGAATAAAGGAAGTAAAAAGAGTGAGTGCAGTTGAAAGCATAATGCATATAGGAGCAAATATAGAGACGAATGTGAAAGTGGCCGTAGTAGTGCCCTCCTACAAGGTCTGTGCTCATATTCTAGATGTGGTCTCCGCTATAGGTCCGGAAGTCGCTCGTATTTATATTGTGGACGACTGTTGTCCTGACGGCTCTGGCGATTTTGTATTAAATAATTGTTCCGACGATAGAGTTGTAGTTTTAAAGAACAAAGAAAATCTCGGCGTAGGTGGCGCTGTAATGGCAGGGTACAGAGCTGCTATTAATGATGGAATGGAAATCATTGTAAAAATAGACGGTGATGGGCAGATGGATCCATCCCTGATTTCGGACTTTATACTTCCTATAATCTTGGGCGAGGCTGATTATACTAAAGGTAACCGCTTTTTTGACTTAGAACAAATTAGATCAATGCCACGAGTTAGATTATTTGGCAATGCTGTACTTTCGTTCATGACTAAAATCTCCTCTGGGTACTGGAATCTTTTTGATCCTACCAATGGATTTACGGCGATACATTCGGACGTTGCAAAACATTTGCCCTTTGACAAAATTAGTAACAGGTATTTTTTCGAAACAGATATGTTGTTTCGTCTTAATATACTTAGGGCTGTGTCTGTCGATGTGCCTATGGATGCGAAATATGGGGATGAAGTTAGCAATTTGAAAGCGTCAAAAATAGTTTTTGAGTTTTTGTTTAAGCATATAAGAAACTTCAGTAAAAGAATTTTTTACAATTACTATCTTCGCGACATGTCACTAGCGTCAATCGAAATGCCGCTGGGTGTTGTGCTCGTTTTATCCGGCGGAATTTATGGCGTTGCAAATTTAATTGGATCAATCCACACCGGCATCTCAACGTCTGCAGGTACGGTAATGCTGGCCGCACTTCCTTTGATCCTTGGCGTTCAATTTTTACTTGCCTTCATCGGTTATGATATAGCATCTGTTCCAAAGAGGCCGTTTCATAGGTTAAGGAAGAAGAAGTGATTCAGTTGTTAGTGATAATAGGTGATGTTGGAATTGCGTGCAGCCATAGTATCAAGTTGCGCGCATCTTTTCTTTGGAAGAATTATATTGGTTCCGGTAGAACGCCCGTTTATGCTTGGGGAGAGGTTTGAAGTTCAGGGCTTTCTGAGTGGTCTGCTAATATTTTGCGGTGTCGTAACTGCGGTTAAGTTGTAAATAATATAAATCAATAGGGCGCTGCGAACTCATGTTGTTCATATTGTTGCTTTTATCATCTGTAGGCTATGTTTCGTATTTTACCTTAGAACATAAGTTGAAATTCAGCTCTGCGCAGTTTGTATACATTATGTGTATTACATTGATACTTTACTTCTGCGCTATTGGTGGCTTTCTGCAGGTCGGTGTAGCGTTATCCCTTGGGGGTGGTATAGCGTTACTGTTGGTTGTTCTGTTTAGGCACTTCGAGAAAATCAAGAGCTTAAATAAGCGTCCGAGTGGTGAAGTCGTCTGCAGTGGTTTTTATTTTATTCCCGTTTTAATATTCTACGCTTCGATTTCGTCAAAATTTCTTTTTACTGGATGGGACGAATTTTCGTTTTGGGCATCCAGTATAAAGGTTATATATCAAACTAACGCGCTATACGTGGAAGGCTCTCCGGTGGCCTTCAAGTATTACCCGCCCGGCCAGCAGTTGTTCCAATATTACTTTACCTATCTCACAGCCTGGTCGGAAAAAAATGTTCTGCTGGCTCAGATTATATTCATGCTGTCTTGCCTGATATGCGTCACAGGGAGCCTTCACAAAAAAATCACCCCACTATCGATAGTTACTTATTTCGCGTCCTGTGCCTTGATTTACTATTTCGGGCTTGATTTTGCGCATATTTTTATAGATGGGATATTAGGGCTGATGTTTGCGGCTGCCATCTCGTTGGCGCTGACAAATAGAGGGATTAAAGGGACGCTAATTGTTTCAGCTAGCGTAGCGTTATTAGTGATCGCCAAGCAAATTGGATTGATCCTTTCGTTAGTAGTGATTGCAGTATATTTCTTGGCGTCTGTATTCAGGGAGCGAGCGGAGAGCGATGATTTAAAGTTTCATTTCAGCTCTTTACTTAAGCAATCCATTTCCGCTCTGGTGTGCCTTGCAGCGATATATTTCACGTTTAAAACCTGGGGTTGGTACGTAAAATCAATAAACGCATACACGTCATTTTTATTGCCTGACTTTACAACTGTGCTGCAGACACCAATGTTGGAAAGGTTAGGCACTACGTCAATTGAGTTTATCAGGCGTTTGCACACTGACGCGTACACATCTTATACTCCAGACTTTATAAGGGCAGTGCTAGCAAAAATAGATGTATTTCCTAACGCTAGCTACCTCATTATTAAGAATCTCCCGGAAGCGATAGCTCTCTCCGTAGCGGGGCTACTCGGATCACTCTTAGTCTGCAGCACTGTTTGTGTACTGCTGTCGAAAAAAGCAGAAAGACTGAAAAATCTATCAGTCTTTGGTTGCCTTGCCGTCGGAGCCGTTGGCTACCTCGCATTCTTGTTAATATGCTATCTCGTATTTTTTTCGGAGTATGAAGGGGTTCGATTGGCATCATTTGAAAGGTATGTCAGTTCGTACTTTTTAGCTTGGACGCTCATAGTGCTGGCGTGCTATTCGGCTTCTGTCGACAACATCAAGTCGAGATGTTTAAAGATTATTGGCGCAGTGCCAATCATGTGTATTATCCTTTTTTCTCCATTGAAATTTTACTCGGATATGATTCTTATCGACAGCCCGCCAGAACCTCTCAATGTACGGTTAAAAGTTGAGTCGTTATCTAGCGCAGTTAAGAATAGAATCAAGCCAGGAGAGAAAGCGTACTTTATTAGTCAAAACTCAATTGGATTTGAAAAATACGCTTTTAATTACGAAATGATCCCCAATAATTCTGTGTGGTGGTGCTGGTCAGTAGGCGACTTGTACTTTCCTACAGATGTTTGGACCTGTAAAAAAAGTCTTCCTGGCTTATTGTCTGGTTATAAGTATTTAGTGATTTATCATGCGGATGAGCAATTTTGGCGGGATAACTCGCAGTACTTTGCGGCAGACTCACAAGGTAAGGAATCAGGAGCATATGAAATCAACGAGAAGAATGGAGTCATCGAGATTCAAGAAATCAAATGAAGTTGATAAGCATGGCTTAAATACATTGTCGCGAGAGGAATGGTAGTCACCTCCCTCCTCCGCACCGATCCGTACGTGCAGACTTACCGCAAGGGGCTCCATGAGCCCCGTTATGCCGTTACGCTCCAGAGCCATCACGTCATCACGCTGACCAACCAGGTGGTGAATAAAGTCACCACTTGATCTCCCCCGATGCTGTGCTCCCGATTCCTTTCCGGAGCCAGCATCTTATGAAGTCACCCAACGCAAAAGTCGAAAAAGTCCACCTCTAACCCCAAACCTGTCGACTTCCGAAAATCGATCGACGACTCACTTCTCCGGTTGAACTGGGCTTCAAGGCTGGGAAAAGCACCTCAGCACGAAAAAAGCCGGCTAAATTTCTGCGTGATAGCTTATCGGACGGTTCTGAGGCAACGGATCACCCGAATTGCACGGTAAAGCGCTGAGGGGCTTGTGGATGGTGTCAAGGGTTGCGGGTATGGACGGTCAGGGGCAGGCGGGTTTTGTGCCCGCAGACAAATCTGGACGGTATCGGGTTTTAATTGAAAAAAAATCTGATATAGTTTTCAACAAAAATCCAGGTCCATATTTTATAAAAAATATATCCGATTCAGTAATGGAGTATTCGGGAGTTGGAGGAGTAAGCAAAATACTCCATGTATTGTAAGTAACGTATAAGCCTGCTTTCAATGCTGGAAGCTCTATCCAACGCTAAGGGCAGCAATGCTTTAACTTTTAAAAAATTACCATTATTTGGCGGCCACATACAAACATGAATCAAACCAATATTCTAATTTGCCTCGGTTGCGCCGTTGCAGTTGCGGTGGGCCAAGTGCTTATGAAGGTAGCAAGCGTATCTCTGAACGAAACAGGCTCCTTGTTTAGCGTCCGTACTTTTTCCTGGCTAGTGTTGGCATTTTCCGTTTACGGAGTGTCCTCCTTGGTTTGGATATACGTATTGAAGCATGTCCCTCTATCCCAAGCCTATCCGATGATGTCCATTACATTCTTATTGGTTCCAATAGCCAGCGCGTTGTTTTTCTCGGAAAAATTTGATTGGGTCAACGTTGCATCATCAGCGTTAATAATGGCGGGAATTTCTCTAAACTCAATCGCCCGAAACGGGATATCTTAAGGACTTGATATGAATACTGTGGAGCGCACACTAGTCATTGAGCTCAATGAATTCAACGAAGTGCTACTGCAACAAGCAGCTAAGCGTTTTGGTTTGGAAAACATTAAAACGGTTCTAAGTTGGCGGCACTGCGAAACGCAGGCTGACCATGATCAAGAGCACAATGGACTGGATCCCTGGTGTCAGTGGGTTTCCATTCATACTGAGCAACCCTCGTCGACCCACAATGTGATTCGACTGGGTGATGTCGATAAGCTCAGACATCCTCAAATTTGGGAACGTCTGGGAGAAGACGGCGTTAGTACTGGGGTTTGGGGAGTAATGAACGCTAGGCGAAATAGTGCTCCTGAAAATCTTTTTTTCACGACAGACCCTTGGAATTTTACGGAGCGGCCATTTCCAGACAGTGTTGCAGGTTTCTTTGCATTGCCGGTTTACTACTCAAAAAACTATATGGATCTTTCGTGGGCTAAGGCTGCAAAAGCAGCACTCACGACATTGGTAGCGACGTTTAGGCAATTGCCAATTAGCACTTTGTGGAAAGACTTGTTGTTCGTTCTTCGTCAAGTGCGTGGGGCCAAACTTAATACGTGTTTTCTTTTCGGAGCATTTGAGTTGCTTTCGACTCGATTGTTTCTCAAATTCAGGAAAAAGCATGATCCTAGTGTTTGTTTCATATTTTTGAACCTGATTGCACACTTTCAGCACCACGATTGGAAGAGCGCTGACGACATCGACGATAGTGCGCGCGCGGTGTTTTCTTTTCTAGATCGTATTTTAGGAATACTGCTAGACAAAAATTCGGGTAGCCAACGCGTTCTCTTGCTTAACGCATTTACGCAAAAAAATGTTAGCCAGGATGCATTTTTTTGCTACAGACAAATTAATCCATTAGGGTTTTTGCAACGTATTGGCCTGCAACCGGTACGAGTAGAACAGTGCATGACGAACGATGGGCACGCTTTTTTCTCCACACCTGAAGCGTGTCAGCGCGCAGCTGACTGTTTAAGCGAGGCTCGGATTGGAAATGTGCCCGCGTTCGCAATTGAAGTAGACGAGCGACAACCCACTCGACTTTTCTATCAGTTTTCTTATTGGGGGCCGGCGGACTCTTCCACCAAACTGGAAATTGCGGGCGAGACTATGCCGCTTTTCAATGAGTTTGCTTTACACGCCAAACGCACTGGTGCCCATGTCACTCAAGGCAATGCGTTTTTTAAGGGCTTGGAACTACCGCCGACGTCGCCTAACTACGAGGTTTTCGGTCATATTTGGCCTCCGACCGCCCGCCCTTAATCGACCGTGAGGCTCATCACCTTCAGCTATCCATGCCCCGAAAGCATTTTTCGGGCTGGATTGCTTTTTGACTATTCGAACAGGCGGGCGCAGGAGGTTGTGTCGCGCCTGCTCGAAGGATATCGCGTGCCAGCGCTCAGCATTACAGCCTGGTCGAGAGCGCGAGAGCAAACAGCCAAATACCCATTGCGCTACTGCGCCCCGCACCTGGACATCTCCCACCGCGGGAGCGCAAGAAGAATGCGCAAACCGTACTCGAACTGATTCAGCAATCAGTGGACTGGTATGCGGCCTGGGACTTCCCGAAGGTCTGGTGCAGGCTCGGGCCTCGCTGCCACAAGCGAACTTCTGTACATTGAAAGAGACCATCTATAACCGTCGTTTCTTCAATTTCAGCAAAAGTGCCAGCAACACTCCCCACAAGTAGAAAGTCATGATGCCTGGGTACGGCTGGCGCATACCTACTTTAAACATGTTGTCTACGAACACCAGGAACAAGACAACACCTACTATCCCAACAATTTTTGATGAAGAAAAAACTCTTGGAAAATTGCGAATAACTGAGTAGATAGTAAATGTGGCGAGCCCCAGCAGCGGAACTATCGCCAGCACCCCGAAATTATAAATGAAATCCAGATAGTAATTGTGCGCGCTCGGATAGACGTTTCTGTCCGGTGGTTCATGGTGGCCAAGTAAAATAGAGTTTGGGGTCTGAAAAATTTCATTAATATAAAACTTTAGATACGTGGCGCGCTCAGTGAGATTTCGCGGGGTCTGAAGTACTTCCTCCTCTGGCTTGTTAACAATATTGGGTATTTCCAGGTGGGTATCCAATGGGATTTGAAGTACTGCATTGTCGATTGTATCTGTGGTGTCAGACTCGTTCATTTGCGCTGTTGAAGGAGTGTCAACACCAAGCTTTTCTTTGGAAAGTTTCGAGTCATTTGAGGAGGCGGAAACAATCAGTATGAAAACCGCGAGCATCGTGGTGACGGAGGCATGAAGGCGGTTTTTACGCAGTAAAATAGTACGTCCAGAAAAACATACCAACCCAAAAGTTAGAAGCCCAATAGCAAGTATCGAGTGAGACAGTGAGATATAAGCGCCCATCAATCCGGCCAAGGCCGATAATAGCAAGCGGTAGGTAGGAAATTCCCATAACGTAAAAATAGCGACTAAAAACGCTCCAGCAAAGATGACCGGGATGTATTGCAAATGTTGATAGGCACTAAATAGAAAGAGGGAGGGTGAGAGGATATTCATACCGTGTGCCCACGTCGTCATTAGCTGGGCAGGAACGGTGAATAACAGAATTAGAGTAAAGGCTTTTGCCATAATCGTTATGGCACCGGGCCTGGACCCATACTGCTGCCCAAGAACCAGAGCACACATCGGCAGGATGTATTGCGCCAACAATATGAGTTTTGAATTTTCTATACTTTTGAAATCCATGCCAAGCAGTACAGTGGTCAGTAACACGCTTAGGCAAGTCAAAAGCAATATCGTTATGGTTAAGCGTGCTTTTGTAAGTTCACCCAAATACACAATCCCGATACCGCACATGATAATTGAGAATGGTATTGGCAATATGCTAAGTATTCCGCCGCTGCTGAAGTAAAATGATGCATCTGTGAAGATGCCATTTGATAGCTGAAAAAAAACTGGCAGCAGCAAAAAAAATGCAATGACAAATAAAACCGGCTTTATTTTCTGATGGGGATGCCGATGTTCCCTTCCGAGTATTCTGTTTATCATGCGCTTCTGGTCAGTCAGGTTAAATGCAGGATAGAAAGAAGGGCGCCATGTCATCGATGTTATCCAGCTTGAGATTATTGAGTTGTGCGCGGGGCATGGCGTCGGGATATGTATTAAAATTCTTCAAAACAAAATCAACCCTTAATAGGACGTGCCAACGGGGTCAATTTTAACTTGGTTGTAGCCTGAAAATAATGCCGAGCCTGCTCGGTCAATATAAATCGACACGTTTTACCTGTGGCACACATTATTAAAGACGACAAGATGCCGTAATGAGAAAGCCGTGAGGCTGTTCAGTTCTGAATTGGTTTTACATTAATTCATGCAGGTAGCTGATTCGTTGAATGTGCTTAACGAAATATATCGGTAAGTGCCCTGTAAGCTCGCTTAAAAAGGCCTCTATGGAGGCCGCGACAAGGTTACGCACTAAATAACTATATTCAATACCTCAACGGAAAATAGGAATAGTCCTACAATTCTTGTATCAGTAGCAGGTGCTTGGTACCGACGTAGCGAATAGCAGCTCCCATTATTTCGGTTGCCGTACCTTACGGCAGGCCCTCAAGGGAAGAGTTGGACTCAGAGGATCCCCGGCAGGGAGGTCTTGATGGGAAAAGTCTATTAACTGAAGGGCGTGGCTAACGTGCGCATGGCGTCGGTGATGGCCTGAAGCCTTGTCCGAATATGCTTCGCGTACAAAAGCAAACGCCCCGAACATGTCGGGGCGTTTGATTGAGGCAATTTCACGCGGTTTCAAGCAGTTTGAAACGGGCAGAAACTAGAAGATGGTGCACCAGGCGGGATTCGAACCCACGACCCCTGCCTTCGGAGGGCAGTACTCTATCCAGCTGAGCTACTGGTGCAATGCGGGCGCCATGATACTCATATGCATTGCAGGCGTCCATGCTGCTGAATCGCATGCGGTTTTCCAAAGCGTAACCTGTGTTTGCTACGTTGATCAGAAAAATGCAGCAAAAAAGACGTTTTCGTTCTTTTTTTCGAACGCCCTATTGTCCTTTAACCCCTTTGAACCTAGGATTCGTTTGAGATTTCAAACGCTCTTGTCTGGGTGCTGAACCGCGCGAGTCCAATCCGTGCGCTATTTTGTGCTTCAGCCCGGTGAATGATTTCCCTGACGGCAGCCTTTTGAGGCGCCTTTCTACAATCATAATTTGCCCCGCGCGTGCGCGGTGCTGTTAAGGAAAGCCGACATGCAGCTTAAAGACACCCAGTTGTTCCGCCAACAAGCCTTCATTGATGGCGCTTGGGTTGATGCGGACAATGGTCAGACGATCAAGGTCAACAACCCGGCAACGGGCGAAATTCTGGGTACTGTGCCGAAAATGGGCGCTGCCGAAACCCGCCGTGCAATCGAAGCCGCTGACAAAGCGCTGCCGGCCTGGCGTGCACTGACCGCCAAGGACCGCGCCAACAAGCTGCGTCGCTGGTTCGAACTGATCATCGAGAACCAGGATGACCTGGCTCGCCTGATGACCATGGAACAAGGCAAGCCATTGGCCGAAGCCAAGGGCGAAATCGTTTATGCCGCTTCCTTTATCGAGTGGTTCGCCGAAGAAGCCAAGCGCATCTACGGTGACGTGATTCCGGGCCACCAGCCAGACAAGCGCCTGATCGTGATCAAGCAGCCTATCGGCGTGACCGCTGCAATCACCCCGTGGAACTTCCCGGCTGCGATGATCACCCGTAAAGCCGGCCCGGCCCTGGCAGCCGGTTGCACCATGGTGCTCAAGCCTGCTTCGCAAACGCCCTTCTCGGCGTTCGCTTTGGCTGAGCTGGCTCAACGTGCTGGCATTCCTGCCGGTGTGTTCAGCGTTGTTTCCGGCAGCGCTGGCGACATCGGCTCCGAGCTGACCAGCAACCCGATCGTGCGCAAGCTGTCCTTCACCGGTTCGACCGAAATCGGTCGTCAACTGATGTCGGAATGCGCCAAGGACATCAAAAAAGTGTCCCTGGAACTGGGCGGCAACGCGCCGTTCATCGTGTTCGACGACGCGGACCTGGATAAGGCCGTCGAAGGCGCGATCATTTCCAAATACCGCAACAACGGCCAGACCTGCGTCTGCGCCAACCGTCTGTACATTCAGGATTCGGTCTACGACGCGTTCGCCGAGAAGCTGAAAGTGGCCGTGGCCAAACTCAAGATCGGCAACGGTCTGGAAGACGGCACCACCACTGGTCCGCTGATCGACGAAAAAGCCGTAGCCAAGGTTCAAGAGCACATCGCTGACGCCGTTTCCAAAGGCGCCACCGTGTTGTCCGGCGGCAAGTCGATGGAAGGCAACTTCTTCGAGCCGACCATCCTGACCAACGTGCCGAACAACGCTGCCGTGGCCAAGGAAGAAACTTTCGGTCCTCTGGCCCCACTGTTCCGCTTCAAAGACGAAGCCGACGTGATCGCGATGTCCAACGACACCGAATTCGGTCTGGCTTCCTACTTCTATGCTCGCGACCTGGGTCGTGTATTCCGTGTGGCGGAAGCCCTGGAATACGGTATGGTCGGCGTCAACACCGGGTTGATCTCGAACGAAGTCGCTCCATTCGGCGGCATCAAGGCGTCGGGCCTGGGCCGTGAAGGCTCCAAGTACGGCATCGAAGACTACCTGGAAATCAAATACCTCTGCCTGGGCATCTAATAAGCCCGGCAAGGCATTGCTTCAAACGCAAGGGGCACGAGAGCGCTGTCCCCTTGTGTGTTTCAACCGGAATTTTCTCGGTGGCCGGGAGCGCTGTGACAGTCGATCATCGCATGCTGTCGCAGTTGCCTCCCCGCCGCTTAATCCTTGAACCACGCCGCCCGATGAGCGGCGAATGAGGAATGTATGAGCAAGACTAACGCTTCTTTGATGGCCCGCCGTACCGCTGCTGTTCCACGTGGTGTTGGCCAGATTCACCCGATTTTCGCCGAGTCCGCGAAGAACGCTACCGTGACCGACGTTGAAGGTCGTGAGTTCATCGACTTCGCTGGCGGTATCGCCGTGCTGAACACCGGCCACGTGCACCCGAAAATCATCGCCGCCGTGACCGAGCAGTTGAACAAGCTGACCCACACTTGCTTCCAGGTTCTGGCCTACGAGCCGTACGTAGAAGTGTGCGAAAAAATCAACGCCAAGGTCCCAGGTGATTTCGAGAAGAAAACCCTGCTGGTCACCACCGGTTCCGAAGCCGTAGAAAACGCCGTGAAAATCGCTCGTGCCGCCACTGGCCGTGCTGGCGTGATTGCATTCACCGGCGCATACCACGGTCGCACCATGATGACGCTGGGCCTGACCGGTAAAGTCGTGCCTTACTCGGCCGGCATGGGCCTGATGCCAGGCGGCGTATTCCGCGCGCTGTACCCGAACGAGCTGCACGGTGTGAGCATCGACGATTCGATCGCCAGCATCGAGCGTATCTTCAAGAACGACGCCGAGCCGCGTGACATCGCTGCCATCATCATCGAGCCGGTTCAGGGCGAAGGTGGTTTCTACGTCGCTCCGAAAGAATTCATGAAGCGTCTGCGTGCACTGTGCGACCAGCACGGCATCCTGCTGATCGCTGACGAAGTACAGACTGGCGCTGGCCGTACCGGTACGTTCTTCGCCATGGAACAGATGGGCGTTGCTGCCGACCTGACCACCTTCGCCAAATCCATCGCTGGCGGCTTCCCGTTGGCCGGCGTTTGCGGTAAAGCCGATTACATGGACGCCATTGCTCCAGGCGGCCTGGGCGGCACCTACGCGGGTAGCCCGATTGCTTGCGCCGCGGCCCTGGCCGTGATGGAAGTGTTCGAAGAAGAGCACCTGCTGGATCGCTGCAAGTCGGTTGGCGAGCGTCTGGTAACGGGCCTGAAGGCCATCCAGGCCAAGTACCCGGTAATCGGTGAAGTCCGTGCCTTGGGCGCGATGATCGCGGTCGAGCTGTTCGAAAACGGCGACAGCCACAAGCCGAACGCTGCTGCAGTGGCATCGGTTGTAGCCAAGGCTCGCGACAAGGGTCTGATCCTGCTGTCTTGCGGCACCTACGGCAACGTTCTGCGCGTGCTGGTACCGCTGACTTCGCCGGACGAGCAACTGGACAAAGGCCTGGCGATCATCGAAGAGTGCTTCTCTGAGCTCTGAGTGTGACCTGATCGACAAAAAACCCGCTTCGGCGGGTTTTTTTACGCCTGCGCAAACGCATCCCACGCGATAGCGCTGTAACGATTGAGCAGCATTCGCTAAGGTTCAGCTATTGCCAGGGAGAGCTGTATGACTGTCGTCAATTTACCCGCCGTCCCAAGAGTCCTGATCGCCGAGGCCGACCCATGGTCTCGCGACATGCTCAAGGAGGTGCTGTTGAACGTACGCTGCGACGCGCGTCTGGACCTGTGTGCCGACGGACAACAGGCGCTTGAGCTGCTGGCAGCCAACCCTTATGACCTGGTGATCGTCGACTGGGAATTGCCCGGCGTCGATGGCCTGAATGTGTTGCGCAGCGTCCGCCAACGCAAACGCAATCCGCCGCTGCCGTTCATTTTGATGAGTAGCCGCAGTGACAGTGCAAGTGTGCGCGAAGCCCTGCCGCTCGCACCCGCAGCGTATTTGACCAAACCTCTGAACATGGAAAGCCTGACCCACCGTCTGCAGGATTTGCTGCTGGCCGCTGGCGAAGAAGTGTCGTGCGAGGTGCCGACGCTGGCACCGGGCATGACGTTGTCGGTGTACCTGGAGCGTCGTCGTGAGCTGGCGGAAGGTGCGCCACTGATGACCGACGTGCAGTTGGCGGTCAAGCGTAGCCTCAACCCTGACGGTCTCGATTTGACCGCGCTGGAAGACGAAATCCGTATTGATCCGCAGGTGACTGCCGTGCTGATCGCCGCCGCCAACAGTGCGGCCCACCACAATGGCGCGGCGGTGCAAACCGTGTCCCAGGCGCTGCACAGGCTGGGCACCGGGCAAAGCATGAACCTGATTCTGGGGCTTGCTCTCAAGCGCAGTGCGCGCCTCAGTGATCCGTACCTGTCGGACTACGCCGAGCGTTATTGGGACTTGTCGCTGCACACCGCCGAATACGCACGAACGCTGGCGCGTTTGCTCGATCTCGATCAGGCGCGCTGCTACTGCGCCGGCATGCTGCATTGCCTCGGCGACCTGGCGCTGCTGCGCTGTTTGCAGGAGTGGAAGCAGGCCGGTGGCGAGCTGGATGAGCAGGAAGCGGTAGGCGAGGCGCTGGCTCAGTTCGGCGCGGCGTACGGTTCAGCCCTGCGCACCCGCTGGCGCCTGCCGCTGGAGCTGCGAGAGCTGATTGCGGCGGTCTACCAGCTCGGTGGCGGGGTTTATTCCCGCGAGGCGCTGGTGATGAACATGGCCGCTCAGATGGCGCGGTTGACCGAGCATGATGGCATCGAGGAACTGGCGAAGAGTCGCACGGCGCGTTTGCTCAAGATCGGGCTGCCGGAGTTGATGCGGATGCGCAAAAAGTAAGACTTCATGCAAACCCCCTGTAGGAGCGAGCTTGCTCGCGAAGGTCTGCCAGTCAAAGTTGATGTCGACTGACACACCTTCGCGAGCAAGCTCGCTCCTACAGGGTTTTGTGTTGAGGCTGTCATCCAGAGATGATGCGGTTCTTGCCCTCGCGCTTGGCTTGATACATCGCTGCATCAGCGCGGGCAAACAGGCTTTCCACGTTTTCGTCCCCGGCGGTGAGGCTGGTCAGCCCTTGGCTGACGGTGATGCCGAACGTTTGCTCGCCATGGCTGAAGCTCAAGCGCTGAATCTCCCGTTGCAAACGCTCGGCCACTTGCAGCGCCATGTCCGGTGGGCAGCCAGGGAGCACGGCTGCGAATTCCTCACCGCCGATCCGCCCGAACAGATCGCCGCGACGTAAAGCCGCGCGACCGCTTTCGGCGATGTGTTGCAGCACGTTGTCGCCCTCCTGGTGGCCATAGGTATCGTTGATCACTTTGAAGTCATCGATGTCCAGCATCAGGAACGACAGCGGCGTCCCCAGTTGCCTGGCCGTTTCGAATTCCTCGCGGGCGCCTTCGAAGAAATGTCGGCGGTTGCTGCTCTGGGTCAGGGCGTCGGTGGTGGCCAGGCGTTGCAACTCGGTTTCCATTTGCTTCTTGTCGGTGATGTCTTCAGCGATGCCGACGATGATCACCGGCTGCCCGGGCTCGGTCTGACGATTGATAAAGCATTTGTCGCTGAGCCAGCGTATCTGCCCATCGCCGTCGATGATCCGATACTCGCGGTCTTCTACGGCACCTTTGACCAGCACGTCTGCCAGGCTGCGCTCGGCATATTCCAGGTCATCAGGGTAAATGCTGTCGCGCCACTCGTTGTAGTCGGACAGCAACAGGTCGGCGGGGCGCCCGAAAATCCGTTCATAGGCAGGGCTGACGTACAGCACCTGACGGGTTTCCCAGTTGAATGCCCAAAGTACCGCGTTGACGCTCACCAGAAGGGTGCTGAACAGCTGTTCACGTTCGCTCAGACGCGCTACTTCGCCTTGGGCGTGCATCAGCGCCAGAAGGGTTTGAGCGGCCTCAGGCCACTGCGAAGGGGATGAGTCTTGCTGGTTTCTATGGACCATTGGCGAAATCTCAAAGGGCGTGCGCCGCTTGAGGTTCGAAAGCGGCCATAACGAAGCCCGCCGGGGTGGCGAAGTGTCTTTGAGAGGAGGGATTTGGAGCGAAGTTCCCGCTTTTTGTGGCGAGGGTGCTGGCTCCCGCCGGGCGGTATTGACGGTGCGCTTTTTAGTTAAAACGCACCGTCACAGGTAAGGCCCTGTCAGGCGGCGGTTGGGCGCAGGGAGTAGGTTTTCAACTGATCGGCGAATTCACGCAGGGATTGAATCCCGCTAGCTTCGGCTTCATGTACCCAGTCCTTGATGGCGGCCAGCATGTCGTGACCATTTGAGCTGGTCTTGACCCAGATCTGCTGCAAAGCCAGGCGTTTCTCGTAAATTACCTTCAGCGCCTGGCTATGCTCGAGCATGTTCTGGATGCGCACATGGTGTTTGTCATCCAGCAGGCTGGTTTCCCGCGAGAGCAAACGCTTGGCGCGGTGGAACTGGTGGCGGACCGAGTGATCGACTTTTTCCAGCTCTTGCTTGACCAGTGGGCCAATCACCAATTTGCGGTACTGGGCCATGATCTGGAAGCGGTTGTTGAGGATCGCCATGGCGGTGTCCATGTCCAGGTTGCCCTTGCCTTCGACGCGATGGGCAATCGGTGCAACACGCTGAACCTTGGCCAGGCGCAGGAAGCTGAACACTTGAATCCAGGCCCAGCCCAGATCAAATTCCCACTTCTTCACCGACAGTTTTGCCGAGTTAGGGTAGGTGTGATGGTTGTTATGCAGTTCTTCACCGCCGATCAGGATGCCCCAAGGCACCAGATTGGTCGCCGCGTCGCGGCATTCGAAGTTGCGGTAGCCGATGGCATGGCCCAGGCCATTGACCACGCCGGCAGCCCACACCGGGATCCACATCATCTGGATGGCCCAGATGGTGATGCCGATGGTGCCGAACAGCAGCAAGTCGATGACCCCCATGATTGCCACACCCAGCAGCGGGTAACGGCTGTAGAGGTTGCGTTCGATCCAGTCTTCGGGGCAGTTTTTGCCGTAGATGCGCAAGGTCTCGGGGTTTTCCGCTTCGGCGCGGTACAGCTCGGCGCCTTTGCGCAGGACGGTGGACAAGCCCTTGATGACCGGGCTGTGCGGGTCATCGACGGTTTCGCATTTGGCGTGATGCTTGCGGTGGATAGCGGTCCACTCGCGGGTGTTCTGCGCCGTGGTCAGCCACAGCCAGAAACGGAAAAAGTGTTTCAGGCCAGCATTCAACTCAAGCGAGCGATGGGCTGAGTAACGATGCAGATAGACCGTGACGCCGACGATCGTCACGTGGGTCATCAGCAGGGTGACTGCCACCAGTGACCAGGGCGACAAGCCGAGAAAACCTTCGTACCACATAGGCTATAGGGCCCTCGATAAAGAAAAAAACAGCCGTTGCATTATCACTAAGCGCACAGAGAAAACCAGTCGCCCTTTCAGATAAGAGTGGCTGGATGTGTCATTAACCTATAATCCCAATATTTTTATAGGGACATGGACCGCCTTATGTCTGCCAGCTATCGCGACGCCTTGCGCGCAGCGCTGCTTTATCTGTTGCTTTCTGTACTTTGGCTGCAGATGAGTGGCTATTTATTGAACAGTATCTTCGATAGCTCGGCTGAGCTATTGCGATGGCAACTGATCAACGGTTATGTCTGGGTGATGTTGAGTGCCGGGTTGATCTTTGTTGCCCGCACGCGATTACTCCGCTGCCTCGGAATTGGCGCAAAACTGCGCGAGCGCAGTGAAGATCGTGAGCGCCTGCGCCAGGCTGCCGCCGTGTTCGATTGCACCCGTGAAGGCGTGCTGGTCACCAATCGCGAAGGCTTGATCGTTCATGTGAACCGGGCGTTCATGCAGATCACCGGCTATCAAAGTGAAGAGGTGCTGGGTCAGCGGCCCAGTCTGTTCAAGTCCGGCCGTCATCTTCCAGATTTTTATCAGGCGATGTTCGCCACGCTCGACAGTAGCGGCGAGTGGAGTGGCGAAATCTGGAACCGTCGCAAAAGCGGCGAAATCTATCCACAGTGGCAGACCATTCGCATCATTCGCGACGACCACGGGCAGCTTAGCCATTACGTGGCGGTGTTTTCCGATATCAGCGCAATTAAAAACACCGAGCACGAATTGATGCGCCTGGCGCACCACGATCCGCTGACCGACTTGCCCAATCGCTTGCTGTTCACCGATCGCGCCGAGCAGGCCCTGGCTTCGGCGCAGATCCACAAGCGTGGCTGCGCGCTGCTGCTGATCGATCTTGATCACTTCAAGATAATCAACGACAGCCTCGGGCACACCATCGGAGACCAACTGCTCAAAGCTGTATCTGAGCGCTTGAAAGCCATGTTCGGTCCGGGCATCACGCTGGCGCGCCTGGGTGGCGATGAGTTTGCGGTGCTGGCTGAAAGCTGCCCGCAGTTGGTGCAGGCGGCAGCGCTGGCCCAGAGGATTATCGATGGCCTCAAAGAGCCGTTTTTTATCGACGGTCATCAGCTGCTTATCAATGCCAGCATTGGTATCAGCCTCTTTCCCAGCGATGCCCTGAGCACGGAACAGTTGTTGCGCAATGCTGACTCTGCGCTGTTCAAGGCCAAGAGCACCGGCCGCAATGATTACGCGCTCTACACCGAAGAGTTGACAGCCCATGCTCAACAACGGGTCGAGATTGCATTCGAATTGCGTCGTGCGCTGGATCAGCAGCAGTTCCGGGTTTATTACCAACCGGTTCACGACCTGCAAACCAGCCGCTTGATCGGTGTCGAGGCGCTGGTGCGCTGGGAGCATCCGAAGCGCGGTTTGGTGTCGCCGGCAGAGTTCATTCCTGTGGCCGAGCGGACCGGGCTGATCGCAGAAATCGACGCCTGGGTAATGCAGCAGGCGTGTCAGCAGATGTGCCAATGGCAGCAGGCTGGCGTGGTGTTGTCGTTTGTCGCGGTGAATGTGTCATCGCGTTTGTTTGCTCGCCGCGAGTTGTATCAGCAGGTGGCACAGGTGCTGCGTGAAACTGGGCTGGAGCCGGTTTATCTGGAGCTGGAAGTCACCGAAAGCGCGGTGATGGAAGACCCGGAAGTCGCGCTGGAGCAAATGCACCGGCTGCGTGAATTGGGTGTGCGGCTGGCCATTGACGATTTCGGCACCGGTTACTCGTCGCTACTGAGGCTCAAGCGGCTGCCGGTGCAGAAGCTCAAGATTGATCAGGGTTTTGTCGCCGGACTGCCATGGGACGAGGATGACGCGGCCATCGTTCGGGTAATCATCGCCCTGGCGCAGAGCATGGGGATGCAGGTGCAGGCTGAAGGCATCGAAACGGTGGAGCAGGCAGCTTTTTTGCTCGAACACGGCAGCCATCAAGGGCAGGGGTACTGGTTCGGGCGGCCGGTGCCGGCGTTGCAGCTGGATTGGGTGCATGCTCCGATCATTCGCTAAAAGCTGAAAGACCGCAGCCTTCGGCAGCTCCTTGACGACGCGATCACCTGTAGGAGCTGCCGAAGGCTGCGATCTTTTGATCTTAAAACCCCCAACCACGCCGCAAACCCTTACTCCATCAAATAATGTCTTCTGGTTATATAAACATTCTTAAATAGTCTTTTTAAGAATATCCGCGCCTCTCTACTATTGGTCTCACGCCGCAAGCAGTGCCGCCACTGCCAGGCAACCTCTCAGTCGAAGGAGCAGCACCATGAGCGCATCCCTACGTAGCGTTGACGGCCAGGACGAAGCAACCATCCTGCGTGAGATCCAGAGCGCGTTGCGCGATCTGCGGTTCGGTGCCGTGGAAATCACCGTCCACAACGCCCAGGTGGTTCAGATCGAGCGCAAAGAAAAATTCCGCTTGCAGCAGCCGGGTAACAAGCCGGGCTGAAGCCGAGGATCAAAAGATCGCAGCCTGCGGCAGCTCACAGGGGAAAGCGTTTCAAATGCAGCAGATGCCGAAGGCTGCGATCTTTAAGCAGGCAACCCGATTCCAGATCATAAAAAAAAGCCATCACACCAAGAATTCCAGGAGCTTTCACCATGTCGTCGATTCGTCATTTCGCTTTGGCCGCCCTGGCCAGTGCCCTTTTTGCTGGTTCTGCGGTTGCCAAGGATTACGAGTTACTCAACGTGTCGTACGACCCGACTCGTGAGCTGTACCAAGATTACAACGCCGAATTCGTCAAGTTCTGGCAGAAGGACCACGCCGGCGACACCGTGAAAATCCAGCAATCCCATGGCGGTTCGGGCAAGCAAGGCCGGGCGGTGATCGATGGCCTGCGCGCCGACGTCGTGACCCTGGCCCTGGCCGGTGACATCGACGAAATCGCCAAGCTGGGCAAAACCCTGCCAGCCGATTGGCAGACGCGTCTGCCGGAAGCGAGCACGCCTTACACCTCGACCATCGTGTTCCTGGTGCGCAAGGGCAACCCTAAAGGCATCAAGGATTGGGGCGACTTGGTCAAGAACGACGTATCGGTGATCACGCCAAACCCGAAAACCTCCGGCGGTGCACGCTGGAACTTCCTCGCCGCCTGGGCCTACGGCCTGAAAGCCAATGGTGGCAACGAAGCCAAGGCCAAAGAATACGTACAAACGCTGTTCAAGCACGTGCCAGTGCTGGATACCGGCGCTCGCGGTTCGACCATTACCTTCGTTAACAACGGTCAGGGTGATGTGTTGCTGGCCTGGGAAAACGAAGCTTTCCTGGCTCTGAAAGAAGATGGCGGCGCTGACAAGTTCGATATCGTCGTGCCTTCGCTGTCGATCCTCGCCGAACCGCCGGTGGCCGTAGTCGACAAGAACGCCGAGAAAAAGGGCAACGAGCAGATCGCCGAAGCCTACCTCAAGCACTTGTACAGCCCGGCCGGCCAGGAAATCGCGGCGAAAAACTTCTATCGTCCACGTGATAAGGACGTGGCCGCCAAGTACGCCAATCAGTTCCCGAAACTGGAGCTGGTGAGCATCGACAAGGACTTCGGTGGGTGGAAAACCGCACAGCCGAAATTCTTCAATGATGGTGGCGTGTTCGACCAGATCTACCAGGCGCAGTAATCTTAAATAGCCATCAACGAGCCCCGGATTTACGTTCGGGGCTTCGTGCGTTCTCAACCAAGGACTTTTATGTCGCGTCGTATCTCCCCCGTCATACCCGGCTTCGGGCTGACGCTGGGCTACACCTTGGTGTACCTCAGCCTGATTGTGCTCATACCACTGGCGGCGATGTTCGTGCACGCCTCTCAACTCACCTGGGATCAGTTCTGGGCAATCATCTCGGCACCACGGGTGCTGGCGGCGTTGAAGTTGAGCTTCGGCACCGCGCTGTATGCCGCAGTCATCAATGGCATCATCGGCACGCTGCTCGCCTGGGTGCTGGTGCGCTATACCTTCCCGGGACGGAAAATCATCGATGCAATGATCGACTTGCCGTTCGCATTGCCCACCGCCGTGGCGGGTATCGCGCTCACCGCGTTGTACACCCCCACCGGTTTGGTCGGTCAGTTTGCAGCGGACATGGGTTTCAAGATCGCCTATACCCCTCTGGGCATCACGCTTGCCCTGACTTTTGTGACCCTTCCATTCGTAGTACGTACCGTACAGCCGGTATTGGCTGATATTCCTCGTGAAGTCGAAGAAGCAGCGGCGTGCCTGGGTGCCAAACCATTGCAGGTTTTCCGCCATATTCTGGTGCCGGCGCTACTTCCTGCGTGGCTGACCGGTTTCGCTTTGGCCTTTGCCCGTGGGGTCGGCGAGTACGGTTCGGTGATTTTCATCGCCGGCAACATGCCAATGAAAACCGAGATTCTTCCGCTGCTGATCATGGTCAAACTCGACCAGTACGATTACACCGGCGCTACCTCCATTGGTGTACTGATGCTGGTGGTTTCCTTCGTCCTGTTGCTGCTGATCAACTTGTTGCAGCGGCGCATCGAAACCCCATAAGGAGGCGCGAATCATGTCCCAATCGTCTATTGCAGCGGCCTCCTCGGCCAATGCCGCGCGCCGTGGCAGTGCTACGTCGCGACGGATCCTGATCGGCCTGTGTTGGCTGGTCTTCACACTGTTTTTGGTCTTGCCGCTGTTTATCGTCGTGTCCCAAGGCTTGAAAAACGGCTTGGGTGCGTTCTTCACCGCGATCTTTGAACCGGACGCTTTATCCGCCCTGAAACTCACGGTAATCGCCGTGCTGATTTCGGTGCCGCTGAACCTGGTGTTCGGCGTCAGCGCCGCGTGGTGCGTGAGTAAATACTCGTTCCGCGGCAAGAGCATGCTGGTCACGCTGATCGACTTGCCGTTCTCGGTATCGCCGGTAATCGCTGGTCTGGTGTATGTGCTGATGTTCGGCGCCCAGGGCATTTTTGGCCCGTGGTTGCAGGACCATGACATCCAGATCGTCTTCGCCTTGCCGGGCATCGTGTTGGCGACGATTTTCGTCACGGTGCCGTTCGTGGCGCGCGAGTTGATCCCGCTGATGCAAGAGCAAGGCACCCAGGAAGAAGAGGCCGCGCGTCTGCTCGGGGCCAATGGCTGGCAAATGTTCTGGCACGTCACCGTACCCAATATCAAATGGGGCCTGATCTACGGCGTGGTGTTGTGTACCGCGCGGGCCATGGGTGAGTTCGGTGCGGTGTCGGTGGTATCCGGGCACATTCGCGGGGTGACCAACACCCTGCCGCTGCACGTCGAGATCCTCTACAACGAATACAACCACGTGGCCGCGTTCGCCGTGGCGAGCCTGTTGCTGATCCTGGCGCTCTTCATCCTGCTGCTCAAGCAGTGGAGCGAAAACCGTATTAACCGCCTGCGCGCCAGCGCCGCGGAGGAATAATTCATGTCGATCGAAGTGCGTAACGTCAGCAAGAATTTCAATGCGTTCAAGGCGCTGAACAACATCAGCCTGGATATTCAAAGCGGCGAGCTGGTGGCCTTGCTCGGCCCGTCCGGCTGTGGCAAAACCACGCTGCTGCGGATCATTGCCGGCCTGGAGACCCCGGACCAGGGCAACATCGTGTTCCATGGTGAAGACGTGTCCGGCCATGACGTGCGTGATCGCAACGTCGGTTTCGTGTTCCAGCACTACGCCTTGTTCCGTCACATGACGGTGTTCGACAACGTCGCGTTCGGCCTGCGCATGAAGCCGAAAAACCAGCGCCCGAGCGAAAGCCAGATCGCGGTGAAAGTCCACGAACTGCTGAACATGGTGCAACTGGATTGGCTGTCGGATCGCTACCCGGAGCAACTCTCCGGTGGTCAGCGTCAGCGTATTGCCCTGGCCCGTGCATTGGCGGTGGAGCCAAAAGTCTTGCTGCTCGACGAGCCGTTCGGTGCCCTCGACGCCAAGGTCCGCAAGGAGTTGCGTCGCTGGTTGGCACGCCTGCACGAAGACATCAACCTGACGTCGGTATTCGTGACCCACGACCAGGAAGAAGCAATGGAAGTGGCCGACCGCATCGTGGTGATGAACAAGGGCGTGATCGAGCAGATCGGCTCACCGGGCGATGTCTACGAAAACCCGGCCAGCGATTTCGTGTATCACTTCCTCGGCGATTCGAACCGTCTGCATCTGGGCGAGGACAAACATGTGCTGTTCCGTCCGCACGAAGTGTCGCTGTCGCGGCATGAACTGGAGGACCACCATGCGGCCGAAGTGCGGGACATCCGTCCGCTGGGCGCGACGACCCGGGTGACGTTGAAGGTCGAAGGGCAGACTGATTTGATCGAAGCCGAAGTGGTGAAGGACCACGACAGCCTGATCGGCTTGGCGAAGGGCGAGACGTTGTTCTTCAAGCCCAAGGTCTGGCAGAAACTCGCCAACATCTAAAGCAAAAGCTTCGCGGGCAAGCCTCGCTCCTACAAGGGATTTGTGAATGACACAGATCCCTTGTAGGAGCGAGGCTTGCCCGCGAAGGCGATCTACGCTGCTGCGCGATTCGGATTGACCCGCACCCCCCCCGCCCGCGCCTCGATCTGCTCTTTCAGTTCATGCCGCATGCCGACCAAAAACGCCAGCTCAGCCACCACAAACAACGGCCCGACAATCAAGCCTGTCACGTCATCGACGAACGCCGGCTTGCGCCCTTCGTAGTGATGCCCGACAAACTGAATCGCCCAGCCCACCACAAACATCGCCACGCCGCTGCTCAACCACACCAGCGTGCTTTGCTGCGCCAGCACATGCCCTGCCCACACACATAACCCGAGCAATACCGTCATCAACACACCCAGGCGCAATTCCAGACGCAGGTAAAACCATGCCGAAGCGAGTGAAGCGATTACCGCCGGTGAAATCCAGGCTCCACCCAGCGACCATTCTGGCCGCGACAGCAATACGGCCACCGCCACCACAATCAGCGGAATCCCGATGAAATGCGTAGCGATGTTGCGCGGGTCACGGTGATACGCGGCGTATTGACTGAGATGGTCAACGAGGCTTTTCATTGTTATTCCTCCTGTAGGGTGATCGATCATGCCTCGGGGGCCACTTCTCGCTCTGTCAGCCAGGCGACAATCTTTAGGAGTTTTCATGGATATGCAGGTTTGGCGTCCGCGTCTGATGCGCGGCCAATGGTTTAGCCATCTGCCTGTTTCCTTACAGGATAGTCTGCTGGCCGCCGCCAGGGTGCGGCGCTTGGGGCCGGGCCAGCGATTGTTCCAGCGCGGCGATCCGCCGTGTGGTTTGTACGCGGTGCTCGAAGGCGCGGTGCGTATCGGCGCCGTGAGCGAGCAGGGCAAAGAGGCGTTGCTGAGCCTGGTGGAGCCGCCGCACTGGTTCGGCGAAATCTGCCTGTTCGATAGCCTGCCACGCACCCACGATGCGTTCGGCCTGGGCCAATGCACGCTGCTGCACATCCCGCAAACCGTGTTGCTGGCATTGTTGAATGAACAGCCGGCGCATTGGCGACATTTGGCGTTACTGATGAGCCAGAAGCTGCGCATGACCTTCATCAATCTCGAACAACTGAGCCTGATGCCGGCCCCGGCACGGCTGGCGCATCGCTTGCTGATGATCGCCGAAGGTTATGGCGAACTCGAAGAACCTCGTCGCGTGTTGCAACTGCCGCAGGAACAGCTTGCTTCAATGCTGTCACTGTCGCGCCAGACCACCAATCAGATCCTCAAGGATTTGCAGGGGCAGGGGATATTGAATCTGGGTTACGGCGAGATCGAAATCCTCGATGCCGAGCGATTGCGGGCGCTGGCCACAATCTGACTTGTTGAAAAAATCCCTGTAGGAGCGAGCTTGCTCGCGATAGCGGTGTGTCAGCTGACATCAATGCCTTGGACAGCCCAATCGCGAGCAAGCTCGCTCCTACAGTTGATTTGTGGTGGTTTCAGGACGCACGACAGGTCGAGAAGAAAAATTGTAATGGGCATCCGGGTCTAAGGCGCTTAGCCTGTGACCACGACAATCGAGGTGTGCCATGCGTGTGCTGTTAGTGGAAGACGAACCCGAGATCGCCAAACGCCTGGCCGATGGCCTGAGCGAAGCGAGTTATGCGGTGGATGTAGCCGTCAATGGCATGGACGGCCGGCGCTTTATCGAGTCGGGCGAATATGAGCTGATCATTCTCGACGTCATGCTGCCGGGGCTCAATGGCTGGCAGTTGCTGCAACAGATCCGCAAGCTCGGTGAAACACCGGTGCTTTTTCTCACCACCAAAGACGGAATCGAGGATCGCTTGCGTGGGTTGGAGCTGCATGAGGATGACTACCTGCTCAAGCCGTTTGTCGTGAGTGAACTGGTGGCGCGGGTGCGCAAGTTGTTGCGGCGGGGGCAGGGGCGCTGAGGTTTTTTGGGTGTCTGCTCTATCGCCTTCGCGGGCAAGCCTCGCTCCTACAGGATCTCGCCAGTCGTGAGCGCGACATTAACCCGTAGGAGCGAGGCTTGCCCGCGAAGGGGCCAGATCAGGCAATAGATCTCTCGGATCTATCACCGCAACCCATCCCGAAACTGCCCCGGCGTCATCCCGGTCCAGCGCTTGAACGCTCGACTGAAACTGCTGGTATCGGCAAACCCCAACAAATAACTGATCTCACTCAACGAGCATTGCGGATCGCGCAGGTGCAGCAGCGCGAGGTTTTCGCGGCTCTCGTTGAGCAGCGTATCGAACCGATAACCTTCATCCGCCAGATGCCGCTGCAGGCTGCGCAAGCTCAGGTGCAGCGCCTTGGCGATGTGCTCGGCACTGGGTTCGCCTTCGGGCAATTGCTCTTCAATGGCATCGCGAACCTTGCGTTCCCAGGTCAGTGGCTTGAGCTGCGCCAGGGTGCGTTTGAGCACGGTTTCGTTGTGTTCCGCCAGTTCCGGGTTGGCGTCGTCCAGATGGCTGTCGAAGTCGACCAAGGCAAATTCCAGCCGGTCTTCATCGGCAGAGAAATACACCGGCGAGCGGAAGACTTTGTGCCATTGATGTGAGTCCTCAGGTTCCGGGCGACGCAGGTACACCGCCAGCGGGGCGTAGTCACGGCCCAGGCGATTGCGGCAGGTGCGCACATAAATCGCAGTGAAGGCGTCAATGGCTTCGAAGGCCGGGGCCGGGGTGCCCTGGGGTATTTTCAGGCGGAAGTGGTAGCGATCCTCGGCGCGAGTGAGTTCCAGTTCCAGGGCATCGCTGACCACTTGGTGATAACGCACGATGCGTTCGAACACTTCGCGCAAACTGCCGCTGGCCACCAGCGCATAACCCAGCGCATGAAACGTCGTGGGGCTGACGAAGCGCGAAACGCGCAGGCCAATCGCCGGGTCGCCGCTGACCTGCACGGCGATTTCCCACAGGCGCGTGGTGGCGGACAACGGATAACGGGCGTTCGGGTCGTCCATCAGTTGCGGGTCGAGCCCGGCCTGGTGGCACAGGGCTGTGCTGTCGAGGCCCAGGGCATCGAGTTGCTTGCGCAGGGCGCGGGTCCAGCTGGCGAGGGAGGTCGGTTCAGTCATGCTGATTGGCGCTTCCGGTCAACAGGTTGGCGTTCACGGCTACCACGTTGTGAAGATTCACAAGGCAGGATGCAAACATCAATAACCAGAGGATGGAAGCATGGACCGTACTTCTGCAAGTCCCCAGCGACTGAATGCAGCTCAGCGATCAGCACATATTCGTGAAGTGGTACTGGCCAAGGGCGTCGCACTGCGACAGCGCTACCCGATTCTCAAGCATCAAGACGCCCTCGGCGCGGGCATTCTGGCCTTTGCGCTGGCCGGAATGATCGGTTCGGCGGCGCTCTACATCACGGGCCACATGGCCTGGTGGGCGTGTCTTTTGCTCAACGGTTTTTTCGCCTCGCTGACCCACGAGCTCGAACACGACCTGATCCACAGCATGTATTTCCGCAAACAACGGGTGCCGCACAATCTGATGATGGGCCTGGTCTGGCTGGCGCGGCCGAGCACGATCAACCCGTGGATTCGCCGCCATCTGCACCTCAATCATCACAAGGTTTCCGGAACGGAAACCGACATGGAAGAACGCGCTATCACCAATGGCGAGCCTTGGGGTGTCGCGCGGTTTCTGATGATCGGCGACAACATCATGTCGGCGTTCATCCGCATGTTGCGGGCGAAAACCTGGGCCCATAAATTCAGCATCATCAAGCGCACCCTGAAGGTCTACGCGCCGCTGGCACTCGTGCATTGGGGTGCCTGGTATGTGTTTCTCGGCTTTCACGCGGCGAACGGCATCGCGCATTTGATGGGCGCACCTATCGAATGGTCGGCAACCACCTTGTCGGTGATGCAGGTGATCGATATCGCGGCGGTGGTGATCATCGGCCCGAACGTGTTGCGTACCTTCTGCCTGCACTTCATCAGTTCGAACATGCACTACTACGGCGATGTGGAACCGGGCAACGTGATGCAGCAATGCCAGGTGCTGAATGCGTGGTGGCTGTGGCCGTTGCAGGCGTTCTGCTTCAACTTCGGCAGCAGCCACGGGATCCATCACTTTGTAGTGAAGGAACCGTTTTACATCCGCCAGATGACCGTGCCGGTGGGGCATAAGGTGATGCGCGAGATGGGTGTGCGGTTCAATGATTTCGGCACGTTTGGCCGGGCGAACCGGTTTGTGCGCAAGGACGCGGTTGAGGGGCAAACCGTGGAGGGTGTTCGGGTCTGACGGCCTCTTCGCGGGCAAGCTTCGCTCCTACAGGTGATCGTCGTGCTCACGATTGACGAAAATCCTGCAGGAGCGAGGCTTGCCAGCGAAAGCGGTGGATCCGGCAGCCTCAATCCGGCTGAAACGGCGACTCACTCAAAATCACCCCAGTCTCATCCACATACCGCTGCCAATGCTCAATCAACGTATTGAGCTTGTCAGGCTGGCTCAACGCCAGATCATGAATCTCCCCTGGATCACTGCCCAGGTCATACAGCTGCCAGGTCGCCGGCCCCACCGGTCCCGGAATGTAAACCGCCTTCCATTGCCCCTGACGAATCGCCCGCCGGCCAAACAACTCCCACCCGGTAACCGTGTGTTCGTCATGCACTTGCGCGGTCTCGCCGGACAGAAACCCCAGCCATGATTTTCCGCGCAACTCGGCCACTTCCTTGCCATGCCATTGCTTGCCCGGATGACGCACACCGGCCAAATCGAGAATGGTCGGCGTGATGTCCATCACCGTGCCAAACCCATGGCTGATCTGCCCTTGTAGCGGCAGTTGCGGGTAATGCACCAGCGCCGGAACGCGAATGCCGCCCTCGGTGGTGAATGCCTTGAACAGCCGTGAAGGCGCGGTGGCGACTTGCGCCCAGCTCGGCCCGTACCAGACGTAAGAGTTGGCGCGGCCAATGTTGTCCAGGCTGTTGTCGTAGTGCTGATTGAGATAAGTCAGCAGCTCCGGGCCGAATTTCGGGAAAGCTTCCAGCAGCGCACCTTCGGCGCCGTTATCGGACATGAAAAGAATGAAGGTGTTATCGAGTTGCCCTTGCTGGCGCAGGTAATCGACGACGCGACCGATGTTCCAGTCCATACGCTCGACCATCGCCGCATACACCTCCATGGCCCGTGCGGATACCTGCCGTTGTTCGTCGCTCAAGGCGTCCCATTGGGCACTGAGCTGGATCAGCGGATGCGGCTCCACATCGGCCTCGATCAGCCCCAGCGCCTTGAGTTTTTCCAGGCGCTCCAGGCGCAGAACTTCAGGGCCTGCGTCGTAGCGGCCGCGGTATTTGTCGACCACGTCGGCCGGTGCCTGCAACGGCCAGTGCGGCGCGGAGAACGGCAGGTAAGCGAAGAATGGCCGAGACTGATCGCGCTCCTTGAGGTATTGCAGCAGCTTGTCGCCGAAGGCATCGGAGGAGTAGAAATCCTTCGGTAACTCGTCGATGAATTGGTCATCTTCGATGTACAACGCCGGAGTGGATTTGAGCAGGCCCGGCGTGTGTTCGTCATAGGTCGGCTCAAAACCGTAATGGTTGGCCGCGCCTGGCAGCAGCGAAAACGAGCGCTCGAAACCTCGTGCATGGGGTGCCAGGTCGGCGGTCAGGCCCAGGTGCCATTTGCCGCTCATCAAGGTCTGGTAACCGGCCTCGCGCAGCAGTTCGGGCAAGGCGACCACGCGGTCGTTCAGGTAGCCCTCGTAACCGGGTTTGCCGATCAGGTCCGGGGTCAATGCTTCGGCCATGGTGCCAATGCCGGCGATGTGATGATCGGTGCCGGTCAGCAGCATCGAGCGAGTCGGCGAGCAGGTCGGCGCGGTGTGAAAGTCGGTCAGGCGCAAGCCGTTGTTGGCCAGGGCATCGAGGTTCGGCGTGGCGATTTCGCCGCCGAAGGCACCGAGATCGGAAAAGCCCAGGTCATCGGCCAGGATCACCAGAAAGTTGGGACGTTGCGGCATCAAAAATCTCCTGTTCAGCAGGCAATGAAAGACAACGGCAGATCGCGCACCTGCACCGGGACCGGTGGCTGGTAGTGGTCGTCGCTGGTGAGTTCGTGAAGCAGTTCTTCACGCAGTTGGTGGAAGTCGAAACTGCTGCGCTGGCGCGGATGGGGCAGGGCAATGTCGACCACTTGCTTGATCCGCCCCGGACGCGGCTCCATCACCACCACGCGGTCGGCGAGGAAAATCGCTTCCTCGACATCGTGGGTCACCAGAATGGTGGTGATTTTTGCCCGTGCGCGAATTGCCAAAAGCTCGTCCTGCATCTGCTGGCGAGTCAGCGCGTCGAGGGCGCCGAAGGGTTCGTCCAGCAACAAAATCCGTGGGCTGGCCACCAGGCCGCGAGCGATTGCCACCCGTTGTGCCATGCCGCCGGAGAGTTGGTGCGGATAGGCGCGGGTGAAGTCGCGCAGGCCCACCAGCTCAATGAAATCATTGATGCGTTTGTGCTTTTGTTCAGCGCTCAAAGGCTCGTTGACCAGCCCCAAACCGATGTTGTCGGCCACGGTCAGCCAGGGGAACAAACGGTGTTCCTGAAAGACGATGCCGCGTTCGCCGCCGATGCCGCTGACAGCTTTGCCGTCGGCAGTGATCTGCCCGCGAAACTGCGTATCAAGGCCCACCAGCAACCGCAGCAAGGTGGACTTTCCGCAGCCGCTGGAACCGACAATCGCGACGAACTCACCTTCGGCGATGTCCAGGTTGAATTCGCGAATGGCCTCCAGTTCAAAGCCGTCGACGTCAAAAGATTTGCCTACATGGTTAAAGCTGACGATGGGTGCGTTCATGCGTGTCTCCAGCGGGTGGCGCGGATTTCCAGGCGTTGGCCAATGAGGTTGAGCAGGGCGCCAGTGAGGCCGACCAGCAACATGCCGGCCATGATCAGGTCCATGCGCAGCAGTTGTTGGGCACCGATCATCTGGCTGCCGATGCCGCCGTTGGACGGCATGAAGTATTCAGCGCCGATGGTGCCGAGCCAGGCGTAGATCAGGCTCAACCTGAGCCCGGCAAAAATCCCCGGTGCAGCGCCCGGCAGTACCAGGCGAGTCAGGCGTTGGCGCAGATTCAGGCGCAGCACCCGCGCTGCTTCATTCAGTTGCGGCGAGAGGTTGGCGACACTGCGTTGGGTGGCGATGAACAGCGGGAAAAATGCGGCGAGCGCGACGAACACCCACTTGGCCAGTTCACCCAACCCGAACCACGCGGTGAGCAACGGCACCCAGGCGAAAATCGCGATCTGCCGGATGGCGGCGAGGGTCGGGCCTAAAACCCGCTCACTGGTGCGCGACAGCCCCAGCAACAAGCCCAGCGTAAATCCGAGACCGCCGCCCAGCAGGAGCCCACCGAGGGTGCGGCCCAGACTCAAAGCCATTCCGCCGATCAACGTGCCGTCGAGCAAGCCGTTCCACGTGGTGTCCAGCACTGCCAACGGGCTGACCAATATGTTGGCGTCCACCCATTGCTGATTGCTCGCCAATTGCCACAACAGCAGCAACGCCAGCGGCAGCAGCCAGGGTTGCAGGCGCTGCCAGCCTTGATACCTCGGGCCACGACGGATTTCGGCGGTGGCGGGGTGCGGCCAGTGCACCAGTTTTTTGTCCAGCAGGCCGATGCCGCGATCCATTGCCACGCCTATCACGCCGATCACCACAATGCACACGAACACGATGTCGAGCATGAACAGCTGACGTGCCCAAACCATCAGGTAGCCGATGCCTTCACTGGAGGCGAGCAGCTCAACGGCGAGCAGCGAGGTCCAACCGGCGGCCAGCGCCAGGCGAACGCCGGCCATGAACGCCGGCAATGCAGCGGGCAGCACCAGTCGGCGAATCAGCAGCCGTGGGGGCAGGCGCAACACCGCAGCGGCTTCGCGCAGTTTCGGTTGGGCATCGCGCACGCCAACAAGTGTATGGAGGGTTACCGGCACCACAATGGCCTTGATCAACACCACCAGTTTCAACACTTCGCCGATGCCAAAAAACACCATGAACAAAGGTATCCACGCCAGCGTCGGGACTTGCGACAACCCGGCGAATGTCGGGAACACCAGGCGTTCGAGCGGGCGGCTGAAACCCAGTGCTGCACCCAACACCGCCCCCGCAGTGATCCCCGCGAGCAGGCCCCAGAACAGCCGTTGCAGGCTGATCCACAAATGGCTCCACAACTCGCCGTGGGCCAACTCCACTGCGCTGGTCCAGACCAGCGATGGCGCCGGCAGGATTTGTTCACTCATCCAGTGATTGCGGCTGGCGAGCCACCACAGGGCAAACAGACTGAGGGGCAGCAGCCAGGGCAACAGCCGCTGGCTCAGCGTCGGCCATAGATGCCGACCGTTGAGCGGCGGCGCAGCCAGCGGCAGGCTGAGCAGGGAAACACGGGCCATAAGGTGACCTCCGTTGTTTTACCTCCTGTAGGAGCGAGGCTTGCCCGCGAAGGCGATGTGGCAGTCAAATCAGTGTTGAATGTGATGGCCTATTCGCGGGCAAGCCTCGCTCCTACAGAGATATTGATATATGCACAATTGATCTATAAATAATTAAATAAATACTAATAAGAGATAAGCGAGACCATTTAAGGCCTCCAGCCAATACGCATCCAATGCATTCGAAGAATATTTTCGATGCTGGCTATGCATACCGCCCCAAGAGGTCCGGACTGACTGGTTTAGATCTAAAAGATATAAAAATGTGAATTTATAGTATTTAAACAATGGTCAACAATCGGCCTACTTTCTGCTCCTCAACGCCGTCGCCTTCAGGAGCCGCACCCATGAGCATTCCCTTCAAACGCGTCATCAGCTTGTTCGCCGCCCCGGCCCTGGCGGGGTTACTGGCGTTCAGCGCCCACGCCGCTGATCTCACGGAAATCCGCATCGCCGTGCCCGACCTCAGTGCCGGCACTCAACACAGCGGGGGCGGTGTGGTGGACGTACTTCGTGATCAACAGATCTATGAAAAGGCCTTCGCCGATCAAGGCATCAAGATTCAGTGGAATTTCTTCAAAGGTGCGGGGCCGGTGATCAATGAGGCTTTCGCCAACGGTCAGGTTGACCTGGCGTACCTCGGCGACCTCGCGGCGATCATCGGCAAATCCAATGGCCTGGATACGCGAGTGCTGAGTGCCTCGGCGCGTGGAGTGAAGCATTACCTGGGCGTGGTGCCGGGCTCAGGGATCAAGACGCTGCAAGACCTCAAAGGCAAGCGCGTGGCGATCTTTCGCGGCACCGCCAGTCAGTTGTCTTTCGACGCGGCGCTGGCCAGTCAGGGGTTGAGCGAGAAGGATCTGAAGGTCATCAACCTGGACTTCAGCGGCGCTGTTGCGGCGCTCGCGGCCAAGCAGATCGATGCCTCGTGGGGCGGCTCCACATTGACGGCGTTACAAGCCAAAGGGCTGGCCGAGTTACCGTTGAACACCAAGGATCTGAACGGCGCGGGCAGTGTTCAGGCCGTATTGGTGGGCAATGGCAAGTTTGTCGACGAGCACCCGGAGGTCGTGGCGAAACTGCTGAAGGCCCAGCAGCAAGCGGTGCAGTGGCTGACTCAGGACGGCAACAAGGATGCCTATATTCAGCTGGTGTCGGGGCTGGCGAGTTATCCGCCGGTGATCCTTACCCAGGATTTGAAGGATCAGAAATTGAGCGAGGTGTTCCCATCGACACTGGACCCGGTGTTCCTCGGCAAATTGCAGGACGCGGTGGACCTGGCTTCGCAGCAGAAGCTGATACGCAAGCCGTTCAAGGTGAGCGATTGGGTGGCACCTGAACTGGCTGCGGCAAAGCTCTAAAACCTTAAAAGATCGCAGCCTTCGGCAGCTCCTACATTGATCCCTGTAGGAGCTGCCGGAGGCTGCGATCTTTTGATCTTCAAATGGCTACAGCGACCTGCTGAGTATCCACCGCCACCAACGTCTCAATCATCTCCCGCGCCGCCGGCGACAAACGAAACCCGGTACGACTCACGATCCCGCACCGCGCATTCATGCTCTCGATGTTCTGCGGCAGGTTGCGCCAGTGCAGCAACGCCAGCGAACCCTTGGCGATGTCCTCGACAAACGCCTCTTCCGTGCCCACGCCAATGGCGTTCGATTGCAACACGATTTTCACCAGCGCCGGGAAATGCTCGGTCTCGATGGTCGGGGAAAAATCCATCCGCCCACTGAGGTTCGCCAGCAGTTTGCGAATGCCTGGCGGAATCAGCGTGGTCGCCAACGGATAGTCGAACATGTCGTTGGTCGACAAGCTTTCCTTGGCCAGCAGCGGATGCCCCGGGCGGCAGAAAAACACCCCGCGTTTGGGGGTCAGGGCCTGGGTCTGGAAGTTCGGGTCGGCTTCGAAATGACGGATGTCGGCGATGAAGAACTCGATTTCTTCGCGGCTCAGCGCACGGCTGAGATTTTCCCAGTTATCCACTTGAAAACAGGTGCGCACTTTGGGGTGCGCATTAATGAATTGCGCCACCGCGTCCGGCACCAGTTTTACGGCCGGGGCCGGGCCGCAACCGAAGCGCAATTCGCCGGCATCGAGCTTGGTCATCTGAGTCACTTCGGCGCTCAACAGTGCCGCGCCTTGCACCAGCGTGAGGGCGTGTTGCAGCACCACCTGGCCTTCGGGCGTGGGCCGCAAGTCCTTGTTGCCACGGTCCACCAGTACGCAGCCGAACTCTTGCTCAAGGCCCTGGATACTGCGGCTGAAGGCCGGCTGTGTGATGCCCATGGCGTCTGCCGCACGGACAAAACTGCGGTGTTCATTGAGGGCGATGAAGTAGCGTAACTGGCGAAGATCCATATGCTTTTCCGGCATCCTAAAAATAGCTCGAAGGCATTTGCGACGAGGGTTGATTGAGGTTTTAAATGCAAGCTCTTATTCCGTCAACGAAGCATGTGAATATCTATTAGATCTAAAGTGAATATAGATAGAGCGTTGTTTCGCTGCCGCTCAACCGTCAGCAGTCCGATCGAGGGTCTACCCATGAGCAATGCCGCTTTAGCTGTAAAACCCGCTGTTCACGCGCTGGAAATCCATCCGGTGGCCGGCCGGATTGGCGCCGAGATTCGTGGCGTGCAACTTTCCGGTGAATTGGACGCCGCTACCGTCGAAGCAATCCAGCAGGCGCTGGTGCAGTACAAAGTGATCTTCTTCCGCGAGCAGACTCATCTCGACGATCAGCGTCAGGAAGCTTTCGCCCATTTGCTCGGCGAACCGGTGGCGCACCCGACCGTGCCGTCCCGTGAAGGCACTCGATACCTGCTGGAACTGGACGGCGCTGAAGGCCAGCGCGCGAACTCCTGGCACACCGACGTGACGTTTGTTGAGGCCTACCCGAAAGCCTCGATCCTGCGCTCGGTGGTTGCGCCCGCCTTCGGTGGCGACACCCTGTGGGCCAACACCGCAACCGCCTACAACGAACTGGCGCCAGAGTTGCGCGAGCTGGCGGACAAACTCGTGGCCGTGCACAGCAACGAGTACGACTACGCCGGTGCCAAGCCTGACGTGTCGGCGGAGAAGCTCGAACGCTACCGCAAAATCTTCACCTCGACCGTTTACGAGACCGAACACCCGGTGGTTCGCGTGCACCCGATCAGCGGTGAAAAAAGCTTGCTGCTGGGGCATTTCGTCAAGCGCATCAAGGGTTATTCACAGGGCGATTCGGCGCACTTGTTCGGCCTGTTGCAAAGCCATGTCATTCGCCAGGAAAACACCGTGCGCTGGCGCTGGAAGGCCGGTGATGTGGCGATCTGGGATAACCGCTCTACCCAGCACTACGCGGTGGATGACTATGGAACCCAGGACCGTGTGGTGCGACGCGTGACGCTCAAGGGTGAGGTGCCAGTCGGGGTGGCGGGGCAGCGCAGTCAGACGGTGAAGGGGCCGGATATCGGCGGCGTCTGATCTGACGCTTTCGCGGGCAAGCCTCGCTCCTACAGGTTTTGTGCGTGACCTGTAGGAGCGAGGCTTGCCCGCGAAGCTTTTTGCTACCAAACGCCGATCTGCACCATTTTCTCGGTCTCCGGCTCGCCATAACGAAACCGCTGCCCACGCCAATCAATCTCCTGATGGCTGATCGTCGTCCGCCGCTTCAACCCGCGCACCCACTCAAACAAATACCCCGCATGCGCTTCGCGAACCAACGCGTAGGCCGGGTCCGCGCCCAAATCCCGCAATTCCTGCGGATCATTCAGCAGGTCGAACAGCTGTGGCCGAAAACCGTCGTACGCCAGGTATTTCCAGCGCTCGCTGCGCACCATGGTCATGCGGCAACGGTCGATGGGTTGTTGCAGGCGCTCCCGCGCCGGCGCTTGAAAAGCGTAGTCGTATTCACTGATCGCAAAACGGCGCCAGTCGGTTTTTACACCGTGCAGCAGCGCAATCAGCGAGCGCCCTTCAAGCCGATGCTCAGCGCTTGGCAGCCCCAGCGCTTCAAGGAACGTTGGCAATGCGTCGATGGTTTCCACCAGTCGCTCATCCACCGAGCCACGTGTGATATCCGCTACCGGGCGCGGGTCGCGAACGATCAGCGGAATACCCACCGATTGCTCCAACAGGAACTCTTTTTCCCCCAGGTAATGGTCGCCAAGGAAGTCGCCGTGGTCGCTGGTAAACACGATCAGGGTGTCGTCCCAACGCCCGCTGCTTTGCAGAAAATCGAACAGCCGCCCGAGCTGGTCATCGACCTGTTTGATCAGGCCCATGTACGTCGGAATCACGTTCAAGCGCACTTCATCCCTGGAGAAATTCAGGCTTTCTTCGTGCTGGCGGAACGCGTTGTACACCGGGTGATCGCTGGCCTCGCCGACGGCCGCGCGCACCGGTTCGATCACCTGTTCTGCGCCATACAGCGCGTGATACGGCGCCGGCGCGATATAGGGCCAGTGCGGTTTGATGTACGACAGGTGCAGGCACCACGGCTGCTCGCCCTGTTCGGCAATGAAGTCGAGGGCGCGGTCGGTGGTGTAGACGGTTTCCGAATGCTGTTCGGGGATGCGCGCCGGAAAATGGGCGTTGCGCATTTTCCAGCCGCTGAGGATTTCGCCCTGTTCACCTTCGGCAGCATTGCCCCAGTCGTGCCAGGGATTACGGCCTTCGAAGCCGAGGCTCCGCAGGTAATGGGTGTAGGGCGCGGATTCGCGTTTTTCATCGAACAATGGGGCGTCGGGGAAGATGCCGTCATGGCGAAAGTACGGTTCGAAACCAGCTTCATTCAACGCCAATGCCTGATCGCTGAGCGGGTCGATAGCCAGTCGTTGCAAGGCGTCGAGATTCGGCGTGGCGTGGGTCTTGCCCACCAGCGCTGTGCGAATGCCATGGGGCCGCAGGTAGTCGCCGATGGTCAATTCCTCCAGCGGCAACGGCACGGCGTTCCAGGTGACTTGATGACTGCTGACGTAACGTCCGGTGTAGGCCGACATCCGCGAGGGGCCGCAGATTGTACCTTGGGTGTAGGCGCGGCTGAAACGGACCCCAGCGGCGGCCAGGCGATCAATGTTGGGGGTGTGCAAGTGCGGGTGGCCGTAGCACGACAGGTAATCGCGGCGCAGTTGATCGCACATGATGTACAGCACATTGCGCACGGGGTTTTCAGGGTTGGGCATGGGGTTCACCGATCAGAAGACAGGCGAGGTTTTTCGCTGTTTGGAGGGTATGAGGCAAGTGCGTTTGGGGAATGGATTTTATGCAGGGGCTGCATCGGCGTTTGAGCCGAAGCTTTCGCTGGCAAGCCTCGCGCCTACAGGTTTTGTGCGTGACCTGTAGGAGCGAGGCTTGCCAGCGATGAGGTCGGATCAGACAGCAAAATTGTCCAGCGAACATACCTCGTCATCCACCGCATCCACCTCCTTGATCTGCGCAATCATCGCCTCGGCCAGCGGTGACAACCGATACCCGGCGCGGCTGACAATCCCATAGCGGGTGTACAGCTCTTCCAGGTCATCCGCCAACCCCTCGATCCGCAAACACACCAGCTCGCCCTTGGCATGGTGCAGCGCATCCGAGTAAGCGCCGACGATGCCGATCGCATCCGAACGCATCACCACACTCAACAAGCTGTAGCTGTTTTCGCATTCCACATTGGGGGTGAAATCCGGCCGCCCGCTCAAGTCAACGATGACCTTGCGCAGGTTCGGCGGGCGGATGGTCACTGCCATCGGATAGCTCATCAATTCGGCGGCGCTGACGGTTTCGCGATCCGCCAAGGGATGTCCGGCGCGGCAGCAGAAATGCCATTTGCGCGGGCGCAGTCGTTGAGTCAGATAGTCCGGGTCGGCCTCGAACTGTCGGGTGTCGGCGACGAAAAATTCAAACTCTTCACTCAACAGCCGCTTGCTCAAGCTCTGCCAGTCATCCACCTGAAATTGCACACGTGCTTTCGGGTAACGCCCGATGAAGCTGCCGATGGCCCGCGGGATCAACCCTGCTGCAGGTGCCGGGCCGCAACCGAAGCGCAATTCGCCAGCCTCCAGGCCATTGAACTGACTGATTTCGTTGGCCATCTGCTGCGCACCGCTGACCAGCCGCCGCGCATGTTCGAGCAACACCTGGCCCTGTTTGGTCGGCGCCAGATCCTTGCGCCCGCGATCCACCAACTGACAACCGACGCTGTGTTCCAGCGCCTGAATGCTGCGGCTGAAGGCTGATTGCGACAGGTTCACCGCCATGGCACCCGCGACGAAGCTGCGCTGGTCGGCGAGGGCGATGAAGTGTCGGAGCTGGCGCAAATCGATATGCATTTTTCACATAAAAAATATCGGGGAAATGCATTGGATATGCATTAGGTCGACTCCTTATAAAGGCTATCTCTTATGCAGTAAAAGTTTGTAAAAACATAAATAAATAACTTTAAAGAATATGCACTGCTGACTAGTCGCTGTGTGTTTTTTGACCAGGAGCCGCTTTATGAGTCCGTTGAACCTTGCGTCACCCCTTACACCCCGACGGCTCAAACGCCTGCCCCTGGCTCTGTTGTTGGCGGGAAGTGCCCAGGCTTACGCCGCCGACACCGTCACCGCCGAAGCGCCACCCGCCGGAAAAACCACGGCCGACAGTTCGCAATTGGAAACCGTGACCGTGACCACTCGCCGTCGCGAAGAAAGCTCGCAAGACGTGCCGACGCCTATGAGCGTGGTCAGCGGCCAGACCCTGGAAACCCAGCGGGTCTATCGCATCCAGGATTTGCAGCAACTGGTGCCCAGCGTCAACGTCGCCTACATGCATGCGCGCCAGTCCAGCGTGTCTATTCGTGGCCTGGGCAACAACCCGGCCAGCGATGGCCTGGAAGGCAGCGTCGGCCTGTACATCGATAACGTTTACCTCGGCCGTCCGGGCATGGCGGTGTTCGACCTGATGGACATCGAACAGCTCGAAGTGCTGCGCGGTCCGCAGGGCACGTTATTCGGCAAGAACACCACTGCCGGCGTGATCAACATCAACACGCGGGCGCCGACGTTTACCCCGGAACGCAGCATCGAAACGTCGGTGGGCGAGGACGGTTACTTCCAGACCAAGGGCACGATTTCCGGCCCGCTAAATGATGAACTCGCCGGGCGCTTTTCCGCTTACCGCACCCGCAGCGATGGCGACATCAAGAACGAATACGACGGCCATGATCTGAACGGTGGTTCCCGCGACGGCTTCCGCGCCCAGTTGTTGTTCAAGCCGAACGAGGCGTTCAACCTGCGCTGGATCGGCGACTACAACGAAGAAGATTCCAGCGCCGGCACCCGTGTGCTGTTCAATACCGGGCCGACCATCAATGGCGTCAACCTTTACCAGGCCCGGGCCAATGCGGCTGGCGCCACGCTGGTCGATGGCACGCACCGCAAGGTCAACCTGAACAACGATCAACACGTCACGGTGCATCAGGGCGGCACGTCGGTCGAGGCGAACTGGACACTGCCGAGCGACTTCACCCTGACCTCTATCAGCTCCTACCGCTGGTGGAATTTCACCCCACGCAACGACGACGGTCTGAACGTCTCGGCGACGTACAACGCCGGGGTCTCGGTGGAGGACAAACAGTACTCCCAGGAATTTCGCCTGGCCTCGCCCACAGGCGGGTTCTTCGACTATGTGCTCGGTGCCTATTACTTCGGCAACGATCTGGACAACAAATCCTTCGCTTATTACGGCCCGCAAGCGGACATCTGGAACGGCACGCCAGCGGGTGCCCTGGCCAACGTCGACAGCATCGGCAATGGTCACATCCAAACCAACAGTTTTGCGTTGTTTGCCCAAGGCACCTGGCACCTCACCGAAAAACTGGATTTCACCGCCGGTGTACGTGGCACTTATGAAGAGAAAAACGCCTGGGTTACCCGAGATGCGCCTGTGGGTGGCGCGGCAGTGACCGGCGCGGCCGCCACCGCCAGGCGCGGTCGTGCCGGGATTTACGATTCCGGCGATTTGAACCAGTACAGCTCCAGCCCTTCCGGACTGCTGAACCTCAGCTACCACTTCAACGATAACCTGCTCGGCTACGCCACCCTGTCCCATGGCGAGAAATCCGGTGGTGTGAATCTGGCTGTCGGCACGGCCCCGGTCGCTGGCGCCGACTCGTTGCTGATTGGCACCGAACGCGCCAACAACGCCGAACTCGGCTTCAAAAGCACGCTGTGGGACCGCCGTCTTCAGCTTAACGCCAACGTGTTCTGGACCCAGGTCAACGCCTACCAGACCAACGCTTACGACGACGTCAACCGCGTGCAATACCTGACCAATGCCGGTTCGGTGCGTTCGCGTGGCGTCGAGTTTGAAAGCACGCTGATTCCGTTGCGCGGCCTGACGCTGAACATCAACGGCTCTTACAACGATGTCAGCTACCTCTCGTACAAAGATGCGCCGTGCCCGCCGGAAGTCAGCCTGGCGCCGGGAGCTCCAGCCTCTTGCGATCTCAGCGGCCACCAAGTGGTGGGTGCTTCGAAATGGATCGGCAACGCCAACGGCGAATACAAATGGAACCTCGCCAACGGTCTGGAAGAGTACGTCACCGGCAGCTATGCGTTCCGCTCCAAAGCGGTGGGCACGGTGGAGGATTCCGACTTCGGTCAGATCCCGAGTTATGCCGTGATCAACCTGTCCACCGGCCTGCGCGGCGACTTCAAGCAAGGCCAGTGGGACGTTTCGCTGTGGCTGAAAAACGCCTTCGACAAAACCTATTACACGACGCTCTGGACCGCTTCCAACGGCGGTTACGAAGGCTTGCTCGGCACGCCACGAACCCTGGGCCTGACCGGCCGTTACGACTTCTGATCTGACCTTCAAGGAGTTCCATCATGTTCAGCATCAAAACAGCTTTACCGGTGTTACTGACCGGCGCGGTATTCAGTGCGGGGACGTTCGCGGCACCCAGCGTCTACCCAACCGGCGTCACCCGCTACGACCCGGAGAAAGCCTTCAATCAGTACGTGATTTTCAGTGGTGCCGACAAGCAAACGCATCTGATCGACATGAACGGCAACGAGGTGAAAACCTGGCCGCAGGCGGGTTTCCCCTCGGCAATCATCGACCCGAAACTGGTGGGCGGTTCCCGCGGTCATGTGCTGCTGCAACTGAGCGACAAGGACCCTGGCAAGCTCGGCTCGGCCGGCAATGGCCTGGGCAATCAAAGTGTCGGTGAGCTGGACTGGAACGGCAAGGTGGTCTGGCAATGGGGCGACAAGGCGCCCGGCGGTGCCGCACAGCAACACCATGACCAGCGTCGCCTGAGCAACGGCAACACCGTGATACTGGCAAACAAGGTGCACAAAGTGGCGGGGTTCAAAGTGCCCGAAGTCATTGACGACGCCATCTATGAAGTCAGCCCCAAAGGTGAGGTGAAATGGCAGTGGCTGGCGTCGGAACATCTCGACGAATTCGGCTTCACACCCGAGCAGTTGAAACTGGTACATGCCAGCGACAACCCGGACTACCTGCACATCAACAACCTGAGCCTGGTAGGGCCCAACAAGTGGTTTGATGCGGGCGACAAACGCTTCAACCCGGACAACCTGCTGCTCGATTCACGCAACGCCAACTTCATCGCGATCATCGACAAACACAGCGGCAAAGTGGTCTGGCAACTGGGGCCGAACTTGCCGCTGATCGACCCGAAAACCGCGCAGAAACTGCCGCGTCCGGTAGACCAGTTCGTCGGTCAGCACGACGCCCACATTATCCCCGCCGGCTTGCCGGGCGCGGGCAATTTGCTGGTGTTCGATAACCAGGGTTCGGCGGGTTATCCGTCGGTCACGCTGGGACTGATATCCGGCTCGCGGGTGCTGGAAATCGACCCGGTTAAAAATGAAGTCGTCTGGCAGTACAGCGCCGCCAATTCGAAGCAACCAGGTTGGGCGTTTTACAGCTCGTTCATCAGCAGTGCCCGACGTTTGCCGAACGGCAATACGTTGATTGACGAAGGTATGAACGGACGATTTTTCCAAGTGACCGCCAGCGGTGAAAACGTCTGGGAATACGTCAGCCCGTACCTGGGTAAAGCACCGGGCAGTGACGCGATCAGCAACTGGGTCTACCGCGCCTTGCCGGTGAGTTACGAGTGGGTGCCGAAAGACACGCCGCGCTCGGAAACCGCCGTGCTTGCGCCCGTACCGGGCGTGCAGCAGACCAGCGCCAGTCGCTGATCAACGCTCAGAAGCGCTGGAAACCATGCCATCCGCGAATACTTTCAATGCCTCGAATGCATGCGTTTTCGGCCGATAGGCCACAGCCCTTGGAGAGCAAGGGCTCCAGCGAAACGGATAATTTGCATATTCGTTTTCGGTCTATTTTTAACATCAAAGATTACTTTCGGAGATAAGCGTCTAGCCCAATGATTCATCTACCGATTCGTCGTTCGGGGGATGTCGGGTTCGGCGTACCGGGTTATTCGCAAAGAGACCGCAGGGAGTAAATCAATGGGCAATGTCCAGACCGCCGCCAGTGCACATGAGGTGCTGTGGCGCCAGGCACCGAGTGGCGAGTTGGTCGACCTCGGGCGGGTACACCGCGTGCCTTTGGGCCAGTTGCGTTTGCAGCGTGCACCCAAAAGCATTTTGAGCCGACGCGAGGCGATTCTGCTCGGTGTGCTGGCGTTGCTGGTGCACGGCGCGGTGATCTACTGGGTCAATCAGCAGCCGACCAAAGTGCTGCCGATCGTACCGCCGGAGATTCCGCCGATGACCATCGAGTTTTCGCGCCCGGCACCGCCAGTCATCGCACCGCCGCCACCCCCGCAACCGACACCGCCAGTGGTCGAGCCTCCGCCGCCAGTGGTCGATGAGCTGGCAGCGAAACCGGCTCCGCCCAAACCAATTCCCAAACCGAAACCGGTGGCCAAGCCGATTCCGAAACCGGCCCCGAAAGCGGTCGAGCAACCGCCCGCGCCAGCTCAACCGGCCGCACCGATTTCAGCTCCGGCACCACCTGCACCCACGCCTGTGACACCGGCCTCGGCCAACGCTGCGTACCTGAAAAACCCGGCGCCGGAATACCCGTCGCTGGCCCAGCGTCGCGGTTGGGAGGGCACGGTGTTGTTGCGGGTGCATGTCCTCGCCAGCGGCAAGCCAGGCGAGATCCAGATTCAAAAGAGCAGTGGTCGCGAGGCCCTCGATGAAGCGGCCTTGAGCGCCGTGAAACGCTGGAGTTTCGTGCCGGCCAAACAGGGTGATGTCGCCCAGGACGGCTGGGTCAGCGTGCCCATCGATTTCAAGATTCATTAAACCGAAACCTATTTCGCGCGAAACGTTTACACGAGGAATCCATCATGACGTTATTGGCATCTCCACTTGAATCCATCGAAAGCGCGGTGATCTGGCTGCTGGTGGTTTTTTCTGTCGCCACTTGGGGCCTGGCGTTGCTCAAGGGTGTGCAGTTCGGCCGCCTGAAAGCTCAGGATAGAAAGTTTCACAAGCAATTTTGGGCCGCGTCGAGTCTGGATTCGGCGGCGGAGTTGGCTGATACGCAACCCGGCGCTGCGGCGCGGGTGGCGCAGGCCGGTTATGCAGCGATTCAGGTGGGCGAGGCGCCGCAAGCTGCGGACTTGAGCCAGGCGATCAATCATCAGGATCGCCTTGAGCGGGCCTTGCGTCAGCAGATCGTGCGTGAACGCCGCTCGCTGGAAACCGGGCTGGCGGTGGTCGCGAGTATTGGCAGTACGTCGCCGTTCATTGGTTTGTTCGGCACGGTGTGGGGAATCATGGAAGCGTTGAAAGGCATCAGCGCGGCGGGTTCGGCAAGCCTGGAGACGGTGGCCGGACCGATTGGTGCGGCACTGGTCGCCACCGGCGTAGGGATCGCCGTCGCGGTGCCGGCGGTGCTGGTTTACAACTACTTTTTGCGGCGTCTGAAGTTGACGGCGGCGGATCTGGACGACTTCGCCCATGACTTCTACAGCCTGGCGCAGAAGAGTGCGTTTCGCGTCCTGATCCACCCGACTGCACACAAAGTGGCCGCCCAGGGCAATGCGCAGAAAGTGAAGGAGGCGTCCTGATATGGCCTTCTCCACGCAAGACAGTGATGAGGTACTGAGCGAGATCAACGTGACACCGCTGGTGGACGTGATGCTGGTGCTGCTGGTGGTGTTTATTGTCACCGCGCCGCTGCTGACCAACGCGATCCCGATCAACCTGCCCAAGACCGAAGCCGTGGCGCCGGTGGAGCAGAAAGACCCACTGGTGGTGAGCATCGACGGTGCCGGGAAGCTGTTTATCAACAAGGATGAAATCCAGCCGGATTTGCTGGAATTCAAGCTACAGGCAGCCAAGGCCAAGGACCCCGAAGTGCGGGTGCAACTGCAGGCGGACGATGGGGTGAATTACGGCGAAGTGGCGCGGGCCATGGCGTCGATTGAGCGCGCAGGGATTACCAAGTTGTCGGTGATCACCGCGCGCTGACAGATTTTCGATTTTCCGGGGCCGTCTCCTTGGCAGGGTGCGGCCCCTTTTTTATTCCTGAAAACACAAACCCCCATTGCCTACAACACCCACCCTCTACCGCAACCCTGTAGGAGCTGCCGAAGGCTGCGATCTTTTGATCTTGTTTTTTAGAATCAAGATCAAAAGATCGCAGCCTGCGGCAGCGCCTACAGCGATATGTGATATTCGATATGGGTATTAATAAATAGCTTCTTATTCCTTAACGAATATAACTCTCGTCCCTATACTCGTTCAGGAACAGACACGCAGCAGGAGAGCTCCCCCATGCGCAACGAATCAATTCGCTACCTGATTGTGCCGGGCTGGCAAGGATCGCCAGAAGATCATTGGCAAAGCCACTGGCAGAACAGCCTGCCAAACAGCGCACGAGTGGAGCAGGCCGACTGGCTGACGCCGCGTCGTGAAGACTGGGTTGCTGCATTGGCCGAGGCGATTGCTGCCGACAGCACTCCTGTGATTCTGATCGCCCATAGCCTGGGGTGCATCACCGTCGCGCATTGGGCCGCGACCGCGCCCGTGCAGTTTTTGCGTCAGGTTCGCGGTGCGTTGCTGGTCGCACCGGCGGACGTCGAACGCCCGGCCTGTGCGCCCGCCCTGCGCAATTTCGCGCCGATCCCGACGACTCTTTTGCCCTTCCCGAGTCAGGTCGTCAGCTCCGATAACGATGCCGCCGTCAGCGCACCACGCGCTCTGGAACTGGCACGTAACTGGGGCGCCGAGGCGGGGATTCTCGCGGGTGCCGGGCACATCAATGTGAAGTCAGGTCATCAGCGTTGGGAGCAGGGTTTTGCCTATCTCTATCGCCTGCAAAACCGCATGGAACATCACGCCTTGCGCCGCGCCTGAAGTCTTTTATTTTTTCAACGCCCCCGTCTACCGGCGGTTTTGGGCGGGAGTCTGCCATGAGCTTTGAAACCTTCGGTCAGCCGCTGCTGACCTTTCCCGACGCCGAAAAAAGTCCCCTGAGCATCCGCGCCAAGGCGCTGGTGTTCGTCGATCCGCGTTCGCGGCAATTGCGCCAGGAACTGGAACAACTGGCACCACGCTCGATCTCGGTGTTGATTCGCGGCGAAACCGGCAGCGGCAAGGAACTGCTGGCGCGGCACATCCACCGAGCCAGTGATCGCGGCGGCTTGTTTGTATCGGTCAATTGCGGGGCGATCAGCCCAACCTACGCCGACGCGGAACTGTTCGGCTATGCTGCCGGCAGTTACAGCGGTTCAGCCAGCAGCCGTGCAGGCTGGTTTGGCTCGGCCAACGGCGGCACGCTGTACCTGGACGAGATCGGCGACCTGCCGTTGCCGATCCAGATCAAATTGCTCGCTGCCCTGGAAAACCACGAAGTGACCCGCGTCGGTGCCCACCAGCCAAGCCCGGTGGACGTGCGTCTCGTCGCGGCTACCAGCATCGATCTGGCACAAGCGGTGGCCGCCGGCAAATTCCATGAACGGCTCTATCACTACCTCAGCGAAGGTCAGCTCGAACTGCCGGCCTTGCGTGAGCGAGTCGGCGACATTCTGTCGCTGGCCGAATACTTCCTCGGCATCTACAGCCAACGCCTGGACTTGCCGGTGCCACTGATCAGCGAAGCCGCGCAAGTAGCGCTGGAGCGACACACCTGGCCCGGCAATACCCGTGAGCTGGAAAACGTCATTCACTTTGCGCTGTTGGTGAGCACCGGTGAGGAGATTTTGCCGGAGCATTTGAATTTGCCGGAGGCGCCTGTTTCGCTGTCGCAGATCGCTGACCAGATAAAAAAGATCCTGGGCAGTGGATCAGCCGCTGAGCAAACAGCCTTGAAACAATTGCTCAAAAACGCCTCGCTCCTGTAGGAGTTGCCGCAGGCTGCGATCTTTTGATCTGGTTTTTTGGGCGGCCTTAAATCCGCCAAGATCAAAAGATCGCAGCCTTCGGCAGCTCCTACCTGAGCAAAATGGAATATGAAGCTGAATAAACGTTATTGTCCGGGAATAAAAAATCCCGGTATTGTCCGCGTCACGCCAGCGATAGCACTTCACTGGCACCTCACTTGAAGCCGTCGTCGATGACGATCGCGAATGTCGATAAGGACACTGCATGAAAAAGGTTCTGTTGTTCACCGCACTGGCGGCTGCCCTGGCTGCGGGCCTGGCCCAGGCTGGCGAGAAACTGGTGGTTGCGGCAACCCCGATTCCTCACGCCGAGATTCTTGAACTGATCAAGCCAACCCTCGCCAAAGAAGGCGTGGACCTGGAAATCAAAGTCTTCACCGACTACGTTCAGCCGAACGTGCAGGTCGACCAGAAGCGTCTGGACGCCAACTACTTCCAGACCCTGCCGTACCTGAAAAGCTTCAACGAAGGCAAAGGCACCAACCTGGTCACCGTGATTGGTGTTCACGTTGAACCGTTCGGTGGCTACTCGAAGAAAGTCAAAACCCTGGCTGAGCTGAAAGATGGCGCGACCATTGCCATCCCGAACGAAGGCAGCAACAGCGGCCGCGCCCTGATCCTGCTGCAGAAGGCTGGCCTGATCGAGTTGAAAGACCCGAAAAACGCCCTGGCCACCCCGAAAGACATCGCCAAGAACCCGCACAACTTCAAGTTCAAAGAGCTTGAGTCCGCGATGCTGCCGCGAGTGCTGGATCAGGTCGACCTGGACATGATCAACACCAACTACGCGCTGGAAGCGGGTCTGAACCCGGCTAAAGACGCTCTGGTTATCGAAGGTGCCGATTCGCCTTACGTGAACTTCCTGGTGGCTCGTCCAGACAACAAGGACAGCGTTGCCATGCAGAAACTGGCCAAAGCCCTGACCAGCCCTGAAGTGAAAGCATTCATCGCAGAGAAATACAAAGGCGCGGTACTGCCTGCGTTCTGATTCGCGAGGTAAACCCTTTCAAGGTTTCCAACGCCGACGGCTGATACAGCGTCGGCGTTTTTTTATACGTCAGAAGATCAAAAGATCGCAGTCTTCGGCAGCTCCTACATTGATCTCTGTAGGAGCTGCCGAAGGCTGCGATCTTTTGATTTAGGGGGTTAAGCCACCCTGGCCTTCAACGCCCTGCGCAACGCCACCAATAACTTCACGATGTCCTGCGGATTCATGGGTTGTAGCACTTTTGCGTCTGCCATTTTTTCGTCCTTGTGATGGTTCGGCCGGGAGTCTGGCCAAAAGCGGTCCGTCCTTGGAGGGGCATTTTGAAAAAAAGATCCTTCCTACGGCGCAAAGGAAAATAGTCGTCTTCCGTCGCCTCGGCAAATTCACGGGATAGTTTTTTGCGTGATATCAATATGCTTTAACGGTATTTAAATTCTTGTTTTTATACCTTTAAAGTCGGTGCTTGCAGGGTCGTTATCCACGGCCCTTGGACTGCGCCACCGTCGCTTACCGAGCGGCGTCCAGGATGTTCAATGAACTTCGATTACGCTTTTATCCTCAGCACCCTGCCGGCGTTTCTCAAGGCCGTGGGCGTCACGCTGGAGGTCGGATTGATCGCCATCGGCACGTCGTTGCTGGTGGCACTGGTCAACGCGACGATTCTGGTGTTTCGCACACCGTACTTGCAGCGGCTGGTGGGGCTCTATGTCGAACTGGCGCGTAACACGCCGCTGCTGATTCAACTGTTCTTCGTCTACTTCGCCTTACCGGCACTCGGTATCAAAATCTCGGGATTTGCGGCGGCAATCATCACCATGACTTTTCTCGGCGGCGCCTACCTCACCGAAGTGCTGCGCGCTGGCGTGGACGCCGTGCCCCAGGCGCAACTCGAATCCGGCCGCTCCATCGGCCTGTCCCATGGGCAATTGCTGCGCTACGTGATCCTGCCGCAAGCCGGCATTCTCAGCCTGCCGTCGCTGTTCGCCAATTTCATTTTCCTGCTCAAGGAGACCACCGTGGTCTCGGCGGTGGCGGTGCCGGAAATTCTCTACACCACCAAGAGCTACATCGCGCTCTACTACAAAACCTACGAAATGCTCGCCGTGCTGACGCTGATCTGCGTGCTGCTGTTTTTGCCGCTGTCGCTGCTGCTCAGCCGTCTGGAAAGGAGGCTCCAGCATGGCCAGTTCGGGTCTTGAATTGCTGTGGGTGTCGTTGCCGCAATTGGGCAAGGGCGCTGCGCAAACCCTGTCGATTTCTTTTTTGAGCATCGCGATCAGTACCGTCGGCGGCGTGATCTACGGCGTGTTGTGCACGCTGAATGTGAAGTGGCTGAACGCGATCCTGCGGGTGTATCTGGAGCTGTTCCGGGCGATCCCGGTACTGGTCTGGTTGTACTTGTTGTTCTTCGGTCTTCCGATCTTCTTCGGGCTGAGCATCCCGAGCTTCTGGTGCGCGGTGTTGGTGTTGTCGCTGTGGGGCGTCAGCGAGGTCGGCGAGGTGGTGCGTGGCGCCTTGCATTCGTTGCCACGCGGGCAGCGTGAAGCAGGGCTGTCGATTGGTTTGAACGATCCGCAACTCTACGGCTACGTGCTGCTGCCGCAAGCGTTGAAACGCATGACGCCGCCGACCATCAACGTCTACACCCGAATCATCAAGACCAGCTCCCTGGCGGTACTGATCGGCGTGGTGGACGTGATCAAGGTCGGCCAGCAGATCATCGAGCGCACCTACGAATCAGTGCTGATCTACGGCGCTCTTTTCCTGTTTTTCTTTTTCATCTGCTACCCGCTGTCGGCCGCCTCGCGCGTGCTGGAGCGGCGCTGGACGCAAGCATGAGCGCATTGATCGAGTTCAAGGATTTCAACAAATTCTTCGGTGAACAGCAGGTCCTCAAAGAGATCGACTTGCAGGTGAAGTCGGGCGAAGTCATCGTCATTCTCGGTCCCAGCGGCTGCGGCAAAAGCACGTTGCTGCGCTGCCTCAACGGCCTGGAAGTCGCCCACAGCGGCAGCCTCCAATTTGCCGGCCGCGAGTTGCTGAGCAAGGGCACCGACTGGCGCGAAGTGCGGCAGCAGATCGGCATGGTGTTCCAAAGCTATCACCTGTTCCCGCACATGAGCGTGCTCGACAACCTGTTGCTCGGCCCGCTCAAAGTGCAGAAACGCGAACCCCGTGAAGCCCGCGCCCAGGCTGAGGCCTTGCTCGAACGCGTGGGCCTGGCGGACAAGCGCGATGCCTTCCCGCGCCAGCTCTCCGGTGGTCAGCAGCAACGCATCGCCATCGTCCGTTCGTTGTGCATGAACCCCAAGGTCATGCTTTTCGATGAAGTCACCGCTGCCCTCGACCCTGAGATGGTCAAGGAAGTGCTGGAAGTCATACAAGGGTTGGCCCGCGAAGGCATGACCCTGCTGATTGTCACCCACGAAATGGCTTTCGCCCGCGCAGTGGCTGACCGCATTGTGTTCATGGATGCCGGACGTATCCTTGAGCAAAACCCGCCCGAGATTTTCTTTACGAACCCGCAAACCGCACGAGCGCAGCAGTTCCTGGAGAAGTTCTCCTACGTCGCCGCACTACCCAAAACGACTCAAACAAAGGAACTGGAACTGCTATGAAAACTGCCAAGTCTTCACTCTTGCTGACACTCCCACTGCTGGGCCTTGCACTGTTGGCCGGCTGCAACAAAGCCGAAGAACCTGCAAAACCGAAAGTCGCCAGCGAAAGCACCGCACCGTCCGGTTATCTGGAAAAAATCAAGGCGCGGGACAAGCTGATCGTGGGTGTGTTCACCGACAAGCCGCCGTTCGGGTTCGTCAATGAAGCCGGGCGCTACGTCGGTTTCGATACCGACATCGGCCGGCAATTCGCCAAGGATCTGCTGGGTGATGAAAACAAGGTCGAGTTCGTAGCGGTGGAGCCGGCGAGCCGGATTCCGTTCCTGCAAAGTGACAAGGTCGATCTGATCCTGGCCAACATGACCGTGACGCCAGAACGCAAAGAAGCGGTGGAATTCACCAACCCGAACCTCAAGGTTGCGGTGCAGGCCTTGGTGCCAGAGAAAAGCGGGGTGAAAAATCTCGATGACCTGGCGACCCGCACCACTATCGTCACCACCGGTACGACTGCCGACATTTGGCTGACCAAGAATCACCCGGACTGGAAGTTGCTGAAGTTCGAGAAAAACTCCGAGTCCCTGCAAGCCCTGGCCAATGGTCGTGGCGATGCCTATGCACAAGACAATCTGGTGCTGTTCAGCTGGGCCAAGCAGAACCCTGGCTATCGCGTACTGAGCCAGACCCTGGGCGCCGAAGCGCCAATCGCGCCAGCGGTGAAGAAGGGCAATATCGAACTGCGCGACTGGGTGAATGCCGAGTTGGCGAAGCTGGGTGAGGACAAGTATCTGCTCAAGCTGTACGACCAGTACGTGCGCAAGGAACTGAGCGACGACACCAAGCCTGAGAGCGTGATTGTCGAGGGTGGGAAGTGGCAGGGGTGAGTAATCTCAACAGTCGGTAACGACTAAAAGATCGCAGCCTGCGGCAGCTCCTACAGGGGAATGCGTTCGATGTAGGAGCTGTCGAGTGAAACGAGGCTGCGATCTTTTCAGCGTTTAAATCAATCCGGCCAATACCACGCCGGCTCATCCAGCGTGCGCTGCCCGACAATCCCGGTTTGCCCAAGAATCTTCTCCAGCACAATGCAATTGCATTCCGGGTCCTGCTGCAACGCCGAGATCAACCGCCGTGCATGGGACACCACCCACACCTGACATTGCCCCGACGCGCGGATAATCAATCGCGCCAGCGCCGGCAGCAGATCCGGATGCAGACTGGTTTCCGGTTCGTTCAGCACCATCAATGTCGGTGGCCGAGGCGTCAGCAGTGCTGCCACCAATAACAAATAACGCAATGTCCCGTCCGACAACTCGGCTGCCGACAGCGGTCGCAGCAAACCCTCCTGATAAAACTCGATGGCAAATCGTCCGCCGGGCAGCGGTGCGATGTTCAATCGTGCGCCGGGAAAGGCGTCGCTGATCGCCGCCCGCAATGCATCGGCGTCGCCGATTTCGATGATGGTCTGCAAGGCTGCCGCCAGATCGCGACCGTCGTGGTGTAGCACGGGCGTGCGGGTGCCAAGTTGCGGTTGACGCACCGGGGCATCGGCGTCGCTGCGAAAGTGATCGTAGAAACGCCAGCGGCGGATGAATTCGCGCAGCTCCAGCACCTCAGGCGAAGTGCGCAGGCTTCCGACCTGATCGAACAGACTGTCGAAGTTCGGTGTGTGCTGCGCCAGCACGTCCCAGCTGCGATTGGCTCGGGCGCGAATCATCGGGCCATCGCGGTCTACCAGCAGGGCCGCCGGACGATAGAAAGGCCCGGACCAGATGCATTCGCGCTTGATCTGTGGGTCGAGGCTGAAGCGTGAGGGAATGGGTGAGCTGTGCTCGGGTAGCATGAAGTGGCCATTGGAATCAGGCAGCCCAAGGCCGATCGAGTAGCTGAAATCCTCGCCGGCAAAGCCCAGGCGCAGGCGTTTGACACCGTGCCGCACGCTGGCCTCGATCGGCACCTCACCGTTGCGCATGCGCCGGGTAATGGTTTCCGGGCCAGCCCAGAACGTGGAATCCAGCCCACCCTCGCGAGCCAGCGCATTGACCACGCCACCCTGAGCGGTTTCAGCCAGCAGGCGTAACGCGCGATAGAGATTGGATTTGCCGCTGCCGTTGGGGCCGGTGATCAGGTTCAACCGACCCAGCGGGATCACCAGTTTGTTGATCGAGCGGTAGTTGGCCACCGCAAGGATCTTGAGCATAAAAACGTTCCCTGTGACCGACCCGGTAGGAGCTGCCGAAGGCTGCGATCTTTTGATCTTGATCCATTAAAAGCAAAAGATCGCAGCCTGCGGCAGCTCCTACAGGTGAAATGCGTGGGCGAAGGTGCAAGCCTGTTCTAAGCTGACAGGCGTATTACGCCCGCACAACGCAAAGGAGTCTGCATGGCTGGTCCCGGATTGAAAATAGCGCTTGGCTTGAGCATGTTGGTTTTACTGAGCGCTTGCGACGAAAAAAAGCCGGTCGAGAAGGACCTGCCACGGGTCTTCGTGCAAGTGGTCAAGCCGGCCGACTATGCCATCAGCGTTACCTTGAGTGGTGATGTTCAGGCACGGGTGCAGACCGAATTGTCATTCCGTGTGGGCGGCAAGATCATCGAGCGCACCGTCGATGTCGGTGACCGGGTTTCCGCCAAGCAAGTGCTCGCCAGGCTCGACCCCAAGGACCTGCAAACCAACGTTGACTCCGCCGAGGCTCAGGTCGTCGCCGAACAGGCCAAGGTCAAACAGAACGCCGCCGCTTTCGTGCGCCAGCAGAAACTCCTGCCCAAGGGCTACACCAGTCAAAGCGAATTCGATTCCGCGCAGGCCGCCTTGCGCAGCACTCAAAGCTCGCTGGCGGCAGCCCAGGCGCAGTTGGCCAATGCCCGTGAACAACTGAGCTACACCGCGCTGATTGCCGACGCCCCGGGTGTGATTACTGCGCGTCAGGCCGAAGTCGGGCAGGTGGTACAGGCCACGGTGCCGATTTTCAGCCTGGCCCGGGACGGTGAGCGCGATGCGGTGTTCAATGTCTACGAAGCGCTGCTGGCTGAACCGCCGGAAGACAAGTCGGTCATGGTCAGCCTGCTCGATAACCCGGAGATCAAAACCAGGGGAACCGTTCGCGAAGTGACGCCGGCAGTCTCCGAGCAGACCGGCACGGTGCAAGTCAAAGTCAGTCTCGACAGTCTGCCGCCAGGCATGCAATTGGGCTCGGTAGTCAGTGCCACCGCCCATAGCCGGAGCAAATCAGCCGTGGAATTGCCGTGGTCAGCCTTGACTAAAAAACTCCACGATCCGGCCGTTTGGCTGGTGGATGACGAGGGCAAAGCGCAATTGCACAACGTCACGGTTGGCCGCTATCTAACGGGTAAAGTCATCATCAGCTCCGGGCTCGATGGCGGGGAAAAAGTCGTGATCGCTGGCGGCCAGTTGCTGCACCCCGGTGTGAAGGTGGACATCGCCGAAAACACCTACAAGGACCTGTCCGTGGGGAGCCAGCCATGAAGCGCCTGTTACTGGTTTTCGCCGGTGTGATGCTGCTGGCCTGCTCGAAACAAGAACCTGCGCCGGAGCCCGTGCGCCCGGTGTTGTCGATCAAGGTCGAGGCGTTGGGTGAGGAAAACCTCGGGCGTTTCGCCGGCAATATCCAGGCCCGTTACGAAAGCAATGTCGGATTCCGGGTGCCGGGGCGCATCGCCAGCCGCAGCGTCGACGTTGGTGCCGAAGTCGATAAAGGTGCCTTGCTCGCCACGCTCGACCCCACCGACCAACAGAACCAGTTGCGCTCGGCGGAGGGCAATCTGGCGAGTATTAAGGCGCAACTCATCAACGCCCAGGCCAGCGCCCGGCGTCAGCAGGAATTGTTCGATCGTGGCGTAGGCTCACAGGCGCAGCTCGACAGCGCGCAGACCGACCTCAAAACCACCCAGGCTTCCCTCGATCAGGCCGTGGCCGCGGTCAATCAGGCCAAGGACCAGCTCAACTATGTCGAGTTGCGCGCCGACCACAAGGCCGTGGTCACCGCCTGGAATGCCGAAGCCGGGCAAGTCGTCACCGCCGGCCAGCAGGTAGTGACCCTCGCACAACCCGACATCAAGGAAGCGGTGATCGACCTGCCCGACACCTTGGTCGACCAGTTGCCTGAGGACGTGGTGTTCCAGGTCGCCTCGCAACTGAATCCGGAAATCACCACCACGGCGACTATTCGCGAAGTCGAGCCGCAGGCCGAAAGCACCACCCGCACCCGACGCGCCCGCCTGACCCTGACCGAAACACCGGCCGCCTTTCGTCTTGGCACGGCGATCAGCGTGACCTTGAGCTCCGCGATCAAGCCGCGTATCGAACTGCCCCTGAGCGCACTGCAGGAGGTCGAAGGCAAACCGCGTATCTGGCTGGTCGATGTGCGCACGCAAACCGTTGCCCCGCGTGACGTCCGAATCATCAGTCGCACGGACAGCACGGTGGTCGTGGCCAGTGGTGTGAAGTCCGGCGAGCGGATCGTCACTGCCGGCGTGAATAGCCTCAAACCGGGGCAGAAAGTAAAAGTCGACGAGGGCAGCCCGCAATGAAAGGGAGTTTCAATTTATCGGAATGGGCGCTCAAGCATCAGTCATTCGTCTGGTATTTGATGTTCGTTGCGCTGCTGATGGGCGTGTTCTCCTACATGAACCTGGGCCGCGAGGAAGACCCTTCGTTCACCATCAAGACCATGGTCATCCAGACCCGCTGGCCCGGCGCGACCCAGGAAGAAACCCTCAAGCAGGTCACTGACCGCATCGAGAAAAAACTCGAGGAACTGGATTCGCTCGACTACGTGAAAAGCTACACCCGACCCGGCGAGTCCACGGTATACGTGTACCTGCGCGACACCACCAAGGCTGCGGACATTCCGGAAATCTGGTACCAGGTGCGCAAGAAGATCAACGACATTCGTGGCTCGTTCCCCCAGGGCATTCAGGGCCCGTCGTTCAACGACGAGTTCGGTGACGTATTCGGTTCGATCTACGCCTTTACCGCCGACGGCTTGACCATGCGTCAGCTACGCGATTACGTCGAGCAGGCCCGCGCCGAGATACGCGGTGTGCCGGGGCTGGGCAAGATCGAGATGGTCGGCCAGCAGGACGAAGTCTTCTACCTCAACTTCTCGACACGCAAACTCGCGGCACTGGGCATCAATGAGCAGCAAGTGGTGCAGAGCCTGCAAACCCAGAACGCGGTGACCCCGGCCGGGGTGATCGAGGCCGGCCCGGAACGGATTTCCGTGCGCACGTCCGGGAAATTCATCTCGGAAAAAGATCTGGCCAACGTCAACCTGCGACTCAACGATCGCTTCTATCGCCTGGCCGATATCGCCGACATCCAGCGCGGTTATGTCGACCCGTCGACACCGGAGTTTCGCTACAACGGCCAGCAAGCCATCGGCCTGGCGATCGCGATGCAGAAGGGCGGCAACATTCAGGTGTTCGGCAAGGCGCTGCACCAGCGCATCAATGAATTGACCGCCGACCTGCCCGTGGGTGTCGGCGTGCACAACGTGTCCGATCAGGCTGTGGTGGTGGAAGAGGCCGTCGGCGGTTTTACCAGTGCATTGTTCGAGGCCGTGGTGATCGTGCTGGTGGTCAGCTTCATCAGCCTTGGCGTGCGCGCCGGGCTGGTGGTGGCGTGTTCGATCCCGCTGGTACTGGCGATGGTGTTTGTGTTCATGGAATACAGCGGCATCACCATGCAACGGATCTCCCTCGGCGCGTTGATCATCGCCCTCGGCTTGCTGGTGGATGACGCGATGATCACCGTCGAGATGATGGTCTCGCGCCTGGAGTTGGGCGACACCAAGGAGCAGGCCGCGACCTTTGCCTACACCTCGACGGCGTTCCCGATGCTCACCGGGACGCTGGTGACCGTCGCCGGTTTCGTGCCGATCGGTCTGAACGCCAGCTCTGCCGGCGAATACACCTTCACCCTGTTCGCGGTGATTGCGGTGGCCATGATCGTCTCGTGGATTGTCGCGGTGCTGTTTGCCCCAGTGATAGGCGTGCACATCCTCAGCGCCAATGTGAAGCCGCATTCGGCGGAGCCGGGGCGTCTCGGGCGGGCTTTCAATGGTGGTTTGCTGTGGAGCATGCGCAATCGCTGGTGGGCCATCGGCATTACGGTGTTGCTGTTTGTGCTGTCGATTTTCGGTATGGGGTTTGTGCAGAACCAGTTCTTCCCGTCCTCGGATCGACCGGAAATCCTGGTGGACCTGAACCTGCCGCAAAACGCCTCCATCGATGAAACCCGCAAAGCCGTGGACAAGCTTGAAGCCACGCTCAAGGGCGACCCGGACATCGTGCGCTGGAGCACCTACATTGGCCAGGGCGCGATCCGTTTCTACCTGCCCCTCGACCAGCAATTGCAGAACCCCTATTACGCGCAACTGGTGATTGTCAGCAAAGGCTTCGAGGAGCGAACGGGTCTCAGCGACCGGCTGCGTGAACGCCTGCGCAAAGACTTCGTCGGCATTGGCAGTTACGTGCAAGCACTGGAGATGGGCCCGCCGGTCGGGCGGCCGATTCAGTACCGGGTCAGCGGCAAGGACATTGATCAAGTGCGCAAGCACGCCATCGACCTGGCCAGCGAACTGGACAAAAACCCGCACATCGGCGAGATCATTTTCGACTGGAACGAACCGGGCAAGGTACTGCGCATCGACATCGCCCAGGACAAGGCGCGGCAGCTAGGCTTGTCCTCCCAAGACGTGGCGAACCTGATGAACAGCATTGTCAGCGGCTCGACCGTGACTCAGGTCGACGATGATATCTACCTGATCAACGTGGTTGGCCGTGCTGTAGACGCCGAACGTGGCTCGCCGGAAACCCTGCAAAACCTGCAGATCGTTACGCCCGGTGGTACCTCGATTCCGCTGCTCGCGTTTGCCACCGTGCGTTATGAGTTGGAGCAGCCGCTGGTGTGGCGTCGCGACCGCAGGCCGACGATTACCATCAAGGCCGCGGTGGTCGGCGAGATTCAGCCAACCGATTTGGTGACCATCCTCAAACCGGACATCGAAAAATTCGCCGCCGGTTTGCCGGCAGGCTACAAGGTCGCCACCGGCGGTACGGTGGAGGAGAGCGGCAAGGCCCAGGGACCGATCGCCAAGGTTGTGCCGTTGATGTTGTTCCTGATGGCGACGTTCCTGATGATTCAATTGCACAGCGTGCAGAAGATGTTTCTGGTGGCCAGCGTCGCGCCGCTGGGCCTGATCGGCGTGGTGCTGGCGCTGGTGCCAACCGGCACGCCGATGGGTTTTGTGGCGATCCTCGGCATTCTGGCGCTGATTGGAATCATCATCCGCAACTCGGTGATTCTGGTGACCCAGATCGATGCCATGGAGAAGGAGGGCCTTTCACCGTGGGAGGCCGTGGTGCAAGCCACGGAACACCGGCGTCGGCCGATCCTGCTGACGGCGGCGGCCGCGAGCATGGGCATGATCCCGATTGCCCGGGAAGTGTTCTGGGGGCCGATGGCCTACGCGATGATCGGCGGGATCATCATCGCCACCCTGCTGACGCTGCTGTTTTTGCCGGCGCTTTATGTGGCCTGGTACAAGATTCGCGAGCCGAAGAAAGAATAAGGGCAAAAAAAGATCGCAGCCTGCGGCAGCACCTACATGGAGCATGTGCGCCAACACGAAACTCTGTGGGAGCTGCCGCAGGCTGCGATCTTTTGATCTTCAACCAATCTCGACACGCCGCCAGACACTCGCCAACCAAGGCTGCTGCTCACGCGGCAGCCCCGCCGGCCGATAGTAATGCTCCAGCTCCACAAACCCCGCTTCAGTCAGTAATTGCTGCCATGCCTGAAGATCGTGATACGCGCCATAACGCGGCCCGTTCCAGCCTTCCTGATTCTCGCCACGGGGATTGGAACTGAACAACACGCCATCCGGCTTCAGCGCCTCGCGCAACTCCTTCAACACCCGAGGCAACTCCTGGCGCGGAATGTGAAACAGCACCGCGTTGGCAAAAATCCCGTCGAAGCGTTCGGCCGGCAGGTCGAGTTTCAAAAAGTCCTGCTGCCAGACCTCGCAACCGCTGTCCTCACGCGCCATCTGCGCAAATTTTTCCGAACCGTCGAGGCCGACGGCCGTGTGGCCCATGCGCGTGAACGTCTGCAAATCGCGACCCGGTCCGCAGCCAAAATCGAGAAGGTCGAATGGCGCTTGGCCTTGAATATGCCGAAGCAGCGCATCGATGTTCTGGCTGACATCATGATCGCGCGTCCCTTCACGAAAACCTTCGGCCACCGAGTTGTAGTGGCCCAGGGTCGTGGCGGTGATCTGCTGGAGGTCGTCGGGGGTCTGTTTCATGGTCGGCTGCGCAGGGAAAAAGAGATGTGCAGACTATAAGCGGTTTCGCGCTTCAAAAGATCGCAGCCTGCGGCAGCTCCTACAGTTGCACGCCTACCCATGTAGGAGCTGCCGAAGGCTGCGATCTGTTGATCTTGGCGGTTTCAAAAACACCGACCTGTTATTTTTTACAGTATCGATCAGCATGAAAAAGGCTCAGTCTTCCCTCGTCCAGAGCGAAGGACCGTCCATACCGTGAACGCTAACCACCACGCAGCCACGCCAACACTGTCGGTCATCGATCCGCGCACCCTCGCGATCCGCAGCGTGGGCTATTGCCGGCATCCCGATAGCCCGGTGATTGATCCGCGCATCACCCGGCAACGCTTTGATGCGGCGGGGCGGTTAAGTGAGTCATGGGACCCTCGGTTGTGGGGTACGGCGTTGAAACCGAATCTGGCCACGGTCTATGGTTTGAGCGCTCAGCCGCTGCTGACGGACAGCGTCGATGCCGGGTGGCAGTTGAGCCTGCTGGATC
>NZ_JAHTMR010000001.1 GCF_019200975.1 Pseudomonas sp. PD9R
GGTCACGGCTTATCAGCGTGACAGTGCCGGGCGTCTACTGGTCAAGACCTTGCCCGACGGGGTCAAGGTCGACTACCGCTACGACAGTCTGGGCCGCCTGGTCAGCGTCGCCGACGGCCAGGAGCATCCGCTGGAGTTCGAGTACGACGCCCATGACCGGCTGATCACCGAGCATCAGGGCTGGGGCACGCTGCGTTATGGCTACGACGCTTGCGGCCAGCTCAAGCACCTGCGTCTGCCGGACAACAGCCGACTCGATTATCACCGCGCGCAAGGCGGGGCGTTGACTGCCATCGACCTGAATGGCACACGGCTCACCCACCATCAGTTTGAACATGGCCGTGAGCGCCAGCGCCAACAAGGCCTGCTGTCCAGCGAATACGCCTACGACGATCAGGGCCGTTTACAGGCCCATGCCGTCCGCCAACAGCAACGTCCGCTGTACCGCCGCGATTATGCCTACAGCGCCAACGGCAACCTCCTGCAGATATCCGACAGCCGGCACGGTCAACGCCGTTACCAATACGACCCGCTCGACCGCCTGACCCACGTGCGCCACGCCCGTGATCAGGATGCAGAAAACTTCAGCCACGACCCGACCGGCAACCTGCTGATCCACGACCGCCCCGGCCCGTGGCACCTCAAGGGCAACCGTCTGCGGCGCCACGGCGACCGCCGTTACGACTACGACGCCTACGGCAACCTGAGCCGCGAACGCCGCGGCCACGCCATCACCGACTACCGCTACGACAGCCAGCACCGCCTGATCGGCATTGCCCTACCCGACGGTCGCCAAGCGTCCTACCGCTACGACGCCTTCGGCCGACGCATCAGTAAAACCGTCGACAACCAGACCACCACCTTCTTCTGGCAAGGCGACCAACTCGTCGCCGAAAGCAGCCACGCGCACTACCGCAGCTATGTCTACGACCCCGGCAGCTTCCGCCCGCTGGCCCTGCTCGATGGCCAAGGCCCCAAAAAGGCCTGCCCGTTCTACTACCAACTCGACCACCTCGGCACCCCGCAGGAACTCACCGACTACGGCGGCGAAATCGTCTGGTCGGCCCAATACACGGCCTACGGCAAACTCAGCCAACTGAAGCACGGCGGCGGTGAAACCCTCGAACAACCGCTGCGCTTTCAGGGCCAATACTTCGACGCCGAAAGCGGCCTGCACTACAACCGGCATCGCTATTACCACCCGGACACCGGGCGTTATCTGACGCCGGATCCGGTGAAGCTGGCGGGTGGGTTGAATGCCTACCGGTACACGCCGAACCCGACGGGGTGGGTGGATCCATTGGGGTTGAGTGGGAACTGTCCGGGGGCGAATAAGCCGGGTTGTTTGGTGCCGGAAACTGTAGTCGGGACTAAAGTTAATGATGGCGGGCCCAGTGTTCCAACGCCGAAATCACGTCCTCAAGATTTTGGTAGTGAAGAGAAGCTCGCTAGGCATTACGAAAAACATGGCACTGAATTTGGTGTTATGAGCAAAGAAGAGTATTTAGTTATAGCCCGAGATGTAGTGAATAACGGCACCCGTGTGGATTATGAATACAAGGGTGAGATTCGAGGAGGGTATCTACAGTTGATCGGGAACAATAGAAGGGGGGAGGCAAAGTTCGCATTCGTGGGTACTAACAATAGCCAGGAGATCACGACTTTACATACCAAAAGCGGGAAAGACTTCTGGAGGACAATTAATGGTGACAGTCAAGATAAGGTAGTGAAGCCTGCGCATGACTAAAACATATGAGGCACTAGTAGTCGAAATCGACGAAGTCGTCGAAGACGTGATGGTATTGCTGGTCGAGGGGGTACTTGTTAAGTGCTTTGCGAGCTACTGCCCCTCAAAAATCAAGGTAGGAAAACAGTACAACGTTGAGTTTGAAATGGTGTTGCCAGAAGCCAATTTTTTGGTACCGGCACATGGTACTGATGCAAAGATTGAGATGACCGGAAACGGTCTTTCTTGTGTGATTTCTGGATATTTGGATGGCGATGTTTTCCACTCCTTTGTCGACTTTATGGATCAAGGAATTCACTACGAATATCCTCAGTTTAATAAGAGGTACGTAGAGGTTGCCGTGGAGAGGATTGATGTTTCGTTCTGAACAGGTGTTCGTCTGTTCGTGCCTCTTTGCGCGCAGTCAGCGCTGCCCCATCAGCCAAGCCCCTTCCGGCTGTTGCACCGCCAAACTATCAATCACATGCACGCTATACCCCTGCACATTCTTCGCATGATGTTTGGCCTGCGACGCCATTTCCGCCAACAGACTCGCATCGAGTTGTCCACAGGCCTCTGGATGCAAATGCACCACGCCGATAGACAGCGACAGCAACGGAAATTCCTGGCGTACGCCCTGGCGATTGGGGGCGATGAAGCAGCCGGCTTCGAGGTGTTCGCTGCGATAGAAGCGGCGGCATTGGCTTTGGAAGTCGTCCAGTAACTGATTCAACCGTTTGCGCCAGTCTTCGGGGCCGAGTACCAGCAGGAAATCATCGCCGCCGATGTGGCCGACGAAGTCGCGGGACGGGTCGACGCGGTCGTTCAGGCATTGCGCCAGGCAGAGTAGGACTTCGTCGCCGCGGCCGTAGCCGTAGATGTCGTTGAAGGGTTTGAAGCTGTCGATGTCGACGTAGCAGATCACCGATTCCCTTTGCTGTTGCAGCAGCCGCGTGAGGCATTGCTGGATCGGCACGTTGCCCGGCAGCAGGGTCAAGGGGTTGGCATAGCGGGCTTGCTGGATTTTCAGTTCGGTAATCAGTTTGAGCACGTCGATCACACGGCCCAGTCCCAGATAGCTACCGTTGAGGGTAATGATGAAATCTTCTTCGATGCGTTGTCGGGCGCGACTGGTGATCAGGCGGCTGACCTGTTGCAGCGATTGGCTTATCTCGACGGCGAGGAAGTCATCGTTCATCAGGCGGCTGATGGGTTTGCGTGCAAACAGGTCAGTGGCAAACGGCTTGAGCAGGACGTCGGAGAGCGAATGCCTGTGGACGATGCCACACGGCTGGCCTTGCTCATCCAGCACTGCTAACGAGTTCAGGTTGGCTTGGCGGCGAAAGGCTTCGAGCACCGTGGCGGTGGGTGTATGGCGGGCCACGGCGGGTTGGTCGTTGAGCAAAGCGCTGAGGTCGCTGGCTTCGTCGTTCAGCGCCACGGCGGCGCTGTCGTGACGAGGCATCAGGGCGCGGGCATCCCGGGGTGGATGTTCCTGCGGTCGACAAAGCAAATAGCCCTGCACCAGGTCGACGCCCATCTCGGTCAATACCGCGAGTTCTTCCGGCAACTCGATGCCTTCGGCGATCACTTGCGCCCGCGAGGCCTTGGCGATTTGCAGGATTGAGCCGACGAATTCGCGTTTGAGCGCATCCTGGTGGATGCCGTCGATGAAATGTCGATCGATCTTCACGTAGTCGGGCCGCAACTCGGACCACAGCCTCAAACTCGAATAGCCCGCACCCAGGTCATCCAGTGCAATGGAAAAACCCATCGCCCGGTAGTGGTGCAACGCCGTTTGCAATAACTGGAAGTCGTCGGTCGGGGTCTGTTCGGTCAGCTCGATGACCACCTGACTCGGCGGGATACCGAAATCCTGCAGCAATTGCAGGGTTCGGCCAGGCTGGTGCGCGGCTTCGAGCAAGGATTCCGGGGACACGTTGAGGAACAGCTTGCCGGGCAGTTGCTGTTCATTGAAGCGTCGGCAGGCGCTTTCACGGCAGGCGATTTCCAGCTCACTCAAGCGCCCGGCCTGGCGGGCAACGGCAAACAGTGCAAGGGGGGAGTGAAGAGGGCTGTTGGACGGGCCGCGACTGAGGGCTTCGTAGCCGAGAATTCGTCGTTGAGAGAGGCAAATGATCGGCTGGAACAGGCTGTGCAAACCGCTTTGAGTCAGGATTGAACCCAAGGCACTCAGCTGTTCGGTTGTGGTCATGGCGATCTCTGGCGATAAAAAAAGGACTGGGCGGGCTCTTGGTAAGAGAGCACGCTCAGTCCTCTATTTCACGACAGAATGATGACTATTTGATGACGCTCCGGTGCGCGTCAGCATTAAATTGCCATCACTTGCTTGAAAAGCCTCAGTGCTTGGCCACCGCCGTGTTGAGCTTGAGGTAGTCCAGCAAAATGCGCCCGGTTTCGCTCAGGTAGGCATCGTCTTCTGGCTTGGTCTTGTCCGGCTCGGCCGCGATGGCGTCTTCGTCTTCTTTCTTCAACTCTTTGAGCGGCTCTTCGCCTTTGGCCTTACGACGGATGTTTTCCATCACCAGTTGCTTGGCTTCGATATCAGCGTGTTGCGCACGACGCTCGGCTTCATTGAGGCTGACGGTTTTTTCCGCCATCAGTTTCTGCGCCAGGGCCAGCTTGTCGCGGATAAATACGAACTCCGCGTCCTTGGCGGTCCGCACGTCATGCTCGGATTTGAGCTGCGTGATGTACGGCTTGAACGGGTCGACCGCAGGTTTGATCGCCGCCTTGATGGTGTCCCACGGCATGGCCTCCGGCAGTGCGCTTTCGCCGATTTCCTTGGTGTCGATGATCGACGGGTAATCGATGTCCGGCAGTACGCCCTGATGCTGTGTGCTCTGGCCGGAGACCCGGTAGAACTTGGCCAGGGTCAGTTTCAATTCGCCATGGTTCAGCGGCTGGATGGTCTGCACGGTGCCTTTACCGAAGGTCTGGCCGCCGATGATCAGTGCGCGGTGGTAGTCCTGCATGGCGCCGGCAAAAATCTCCGAAGCCGAGGCGGACAAACGGTTGACCAGCAACGCCATAGGGCCTTTGTAGAAGGCACCCGGGTTTTCATCTTCCAGGACATCGACGCGGCCATCGGCATTGCGCACGAGTACGGTCGGACCTTTGTCGATGAACAGACTGGTCAATTCGGTGGCTTCCTGCAGGGAACCGCCGCCGTTGTTACGCAGGTCGATGACCACGCCGTCAACCTTGTCTTTCTGTAGTTCGGTCAGCAGCTTCTTGACGTCGCGAGTGGTGCTCTTGTAATCCGGATCGCCAGCACGGAAAGCCTTGAAGTCGAGATAGAAGGCCGGGATCTCGATGATGCCGAGCTTGTAGTCCTTGCCATCCTGCTTGAGGTTGAGGACTGACTTCTTCACGGCCTGATCTTCAAGCTTCACCGCTTCGCGGGTGATCGGCACGATCTTGCTGGTCTGGTCGTTCGGCGCATTGCTGGCCGGGATCACTTCCAGGCGCACCACGGTGCCTTTCGGACCGCGGATCAACTTGACCACTTCATCCAGGCGCCAGCCCACTACGTCGACCATCTCTTTGTTGCCTTGGGCAACGCCGATGATCTTGTCGGCCGGGGCGACCAGTTTGGTCTTGTCGGCCGGGCCTGCTGGAACCAGGCGCACGACTTTCACTTGATCGTTATCGCTCTGCAACACGGCGCCGATGCCCTCCAGGGACAGGCTCATGTTGATGTCGAAGTTTTCCGCGTTATCCGGCGACAGATAGTTGGTGTGCGGGTCGTAGGACATGGCGAAGGTGTTGATGTACGCCTGGAAGATGTCTTCGGCGCGGGTCTGGTCCAGACGGGCCAATTGATTTTTGTAACGCTTGGTCAGGGTTTCCTGGATCTGTTTGGAATCCTTGCCGGCGATCTTCATCCGCAGCACTTCGTCCTTGACGCGTTTGCGCCACAGGTCGTCCAGCTCTGCGGTGGATTTGAGCCAAGGAGCGTCCTTGCGATCGATCAGCAAGGTTTCCTTGGAGGTGAAGTCGATCTTGTCGACGCCTTTGTCCAGCTCGGCAAGGGCAAAGTCCAGACGCGCTTTGACGCGGTCCAGGTAGCGCTTGTAGATGGTGAAGCCGGCGTTGAGGTCGCCGCTTTTGAGGAAGTCGTCGAACTGGGTCTTCCACTTGTCGAATTCGGCAATGTCGCTGGCCATGAAGTAGCTGCGCGACGGATCCAGCAGCTTGAGGTAGCTGTCGTAGATGATCGCCGAGCGCGCGTCATCGAGCGGCGGCTTGCTGTAGTGGTGGCGCTTGAGCAACTCAACGACGTTCAGACTGGCGATGACTTCGTCACGATCAGGTTGAAGCTTGTCCCAGCTATTGGCTGCGAATGAATTGCTCGACATCGGCAATAAGCCGATACCGATGAATAGGGCGAGGGCGGTGCTGGGGAACAAACGCTTCATGTTGATTCGACGCGGGGACAATTGATAACGCATATTAGGCCGTCTTTGAAGTCGCCGGTTCCACAAGGGCCGGTCGCATAATGCAAAAAGCCCGGCGCTACAGCTTCGGGCTCAGTCCAGACTCACTATGGAGGCACTGTGAAGGCATTGCAAGGCGTTGACGGTCAAGTGGAGTGGCTAGAAGAGCCGAGTCCTACATGTGATGTAGGGCAAGTTCGCATTCGAGTGGCGGCAGCGGGTCTCAATCGCGCCGATTTATTACAGAAGGCAGGCCTGTATCCTCCACCGCCGGGGGCCAGTCAGGTGCTGGGTCTTGAGTGTTCAGGCGTGATCAGCGAGGTCGGCCCAGGGTCGTCCTGGCAGCTGGGCGATCGGGTTTGCGCCTTGCTGGCCGGGGGCGGGATGGCCGAAGAGGTGGTTGTCGACGGACGGCACGTGCTGCCGGTTCCCGACGAAATGTCGTTGGCCGAAGCAGCAGCCTTGCCCGAAGTGTATGCGACTGTCTGGTTGAATTTGTTTCAACTCGCTGCGCTCAAACCGGGTGAGAAAGTTCTGCTGCACGCCGGAGCAAGTGGAATTGGTTCAGCCGCCATTCAGCTATGCAAAGCGTTCGGTAACCCGTGCTGGGTCAGCGTTGGGTCCGCCGAGCGTCTGGCCTATTGCGAAGCCCTCGGTGCGCAAGGTGGCGTGGTGCGCACCTCCGATCTGGAGAGCTTGAGCGACCTGGGACCGTTCAACGTCATTCTCGACCCGGTGGGCGGCAACTACGCAACGCTGAACCTGAAGTTACTGGCGGCTGATGGCCGTTGGGTGCTGATTGGTCTGATGGGTGGCCGCGAGGCGAAGCTTGATCTGGCGCAGGTGCTGGCCAAACGTGTGCAACTGCTGGGTTCGACCCTGCGTAGCCGCAGCGATCAGTTCAAGGCGGATCTGTTCAGCGATCTGAGCCAACATGTCTGGCCGTTGTTTGCCGAAGGGCGCTTGAGCCCGCAACTGGCCAGGGCTTTCCCGATCAAGGACGCTGAAGCGGCGTTTGCGGCGTTGGCGAGTAACAAGGTGGCGGGGAAATTGGTGTTGGTGATTGATGAAAGCCTGACCTGATACCGGGGTGGCTTTGAACAGATCGCAGCCTGCGGCAGCTCCTACATGGAAATGGTCCCTGTAGGAGCTGACGCAGGTTGCGATTTTTTGCTTTTATTTCCAGATATGGATTGGCCAGCCGGCTTTTTCGGCCTGCTCCAGCAACACCGGGTCGGGATTCACCACATGCGGGAAATCCACCTTCAGCAACAACGGCAAATCGTTACGCGAATCGGAGTAGAAACTCGCGCCCTCAAGATTTTCTTCTTCGGCGTCCAGCCACTCCAGCAACCGAATGATCTTGCCTTCGCGGTAGGTCAGGGTGCCGACGGTGTTGCCCGTATAAACCCCATGAGCTACTTCCAGTTCGATCCCGAGAATCTCGTCGATGCCCAGGCGCTCGGCAATCGGGCCGACCAGGTGCGTGCCTGACGCCGAGATCACCAGAATCCGGTCGCCGGCCTTGCGGTGGGCGGCGATGGCTTTGGTGGCGTCGCTGAAGATGATCGGTTCGATGAAGTCTTCCACCCACGGGCCGACAAGGTGTTCGACCTCTTCTGGTGTGCGGCCAATCATCGGCTCCAGGCTGAAGGTCATGTAATCCTCCATGCGCAATTTTCCGTGACTGTAGGCGTCCATCAATTCGTTGTTTTTGCGCATGAACGACTCGGGATCGACCCAGCCCAGGCGACCCATTTGCTCGCTCCAGAGGGTGGCGCAATCGCCGTGGATCAAGGTTTCGTCCAGATCAAAAATTGCCAGGGCCATCGGGTTCTCTCTGAGAACAGCTGCAAGCTTCGAGCTTCAAGCTGCAAGAAGTGGATTTAGTGGTCGGCAGTCTACAACTTGAAGCTTATAGCTTGAAACTTGCAGCTGCTCTTAAGCTACCTCACACAGTGCCGTCGGATCGATGGAAACTGCCAGGCGCTGACCATCGGGGTGTAAATCGGACGCCGAGCGGTTGAGCACATCCACCACCAATTCCACGCCCCGGGCTTCAATCCGGTAGCGAATCACGTTGCCCAGCAGGCTGTGGCTGCGCACCAGTGCATCCAGTTCGCCATCGAGGCTCAGTTCGATGGCCTCGGGGCGAATGGCAATGCGGTGCGAGATCGGCCGTTGCAATAGCTTTGTCGCGCTGTCGGCATCCAGCAGGTTGTAATTGCCGATGAAACCGGCGGCAAAAACATCCACAGGTGCGGTGTACAGGGTTTCGGCATCGCCGCTTTGTACGATCTTTCCCTGATTCATCAGGAAAATGCGGTCAGACATGGTCAGGGCTTCTTCCTGATCGTGTGTGACGAAGATCGTGGTCAGGCCCAGTTCACGCTGGATCTGACGAATCTGTTCGCGCAAGTGCTTGCGAATCCGCGCATCGAGGGCTGACAGCGGTTCATCCAGCAGCAACAGGCGTGGCCGGGTCACCAGCGAGCGGGCGAGGGCGACGCGTTGGCATTGGCCGCCGGACAGTTGATGTGGATAGCGAGCGGAGAAGTCATTGAGTTCTACCAGTTTCAGCACTTCGGCAACACGCCTCTGGCTGTCGTCGGCGTTGACCTTTTGCATGCGCAAGCCGAAGGCGACGTTCTGTTCCACGGTCATGTTGGGGAACAGCGCGTAGCTCTGGAACACCATGCCGATTCCGCGTTTCTGCGGGCTCAGCGGTACGATGTCCTTGCCGTCGAGCAGAATCTTGCCGGCATCCACTGAGGTCAGGCCGGCGATGCAGCGCAGCAGGGTGGACTTGCCGCAACCAGACGGGCCGAGCAGGGTGACGAATTCGCCTTTCTGGATCTCGCAATTGATGTCGCTGAACACCGTGGTGCCCGCGTAGGTTTTCTGAAGGTGTTGGACGCTGACATAGCTCATTCGCTTTTGTCCTTGTTCAAGATATTGGCCGCCCAGGTCAGAACCAGCACAAAGAAGAAATAGGAAATCACCAGCGCGCTGGTGAAGTGGCCGCTGCTGTTACGCATGTTGTTGAGGTAGACCTGCAGGGTCTCGTAACGGGTACCGACGAGGATGTTGGCGAACACGAATTCACCGAACAGGAACGAGAACGACAGCAGAAGCGCCACCATCAAACCTTTGCGCAGATTTGGCAGCACTACCAGGATCGCCGCTTGCCAGGTGCTGGCGCCGAGCAGTTGGGAGGCGTCCATCAGGTCACGCAGATTGATGGCTTGCAGGTTGTTGGTAATCGCCCGGTACATGAATGGCAGCGCCACGGTGAAGTAGCAACCGATCAAAATCCATGGCGTTCCGACCATCGCAAACGGCCCGGAGCCGTAGAGCTGCAACAGCCCCACCGACGACACCACCGGCGGCACGGCGAAGGGCAGCAAGATCAGGATGTTCATCAACGCATCAAGTTTCGGGAAGTGGTAATGCACCACGAACAGCAGCGGCAGAATCAGCACCACCGAGAGGATGAGTGCGCCAATGCAAACCAGCAGCGATTGGCCGAAAGCCCCGAGAAAGCGCGGGTCACTCCACAACTGGATATACCACTTGAGGGTAAAACCGCTGGGCATGATAGTCGCCGACCAACTGCTGGCGATCGAGTAGATAAAGGTGCCGAGCAGCGGCAGTAACAGAATGGCAAACAGCAGGTAAACCACTACCCGGTGATAGACACCGACGGGCCCCAATTCAGCGCGAGACATGGTAGCTCCTCTTCAACAGCAGCTGATGCACGATAGTTACCAGGGTCATCAAGGCCACCAGCACCACCGCCAGGGCACTGGCCAGGTTCGGGTCCAGGGAAATGTCACCGGACACCATCGCCGCAATGCGGATCGGCAGCACGTTGAAGTTGCCGGTGGTCAGGGCGTACACCGTGGCGTAGGCGCCGAGGGCGTTGGCCAGCAGGATCACGAAGGTGCCAAGCAGCGCCGGGGTCAGCACCGGCAAACCGATGTGGCGCCAGAACTGCCAGCCGTTGGCCCCGAGCAGTTCGGCGGACTCGCGCCAGTCTTCGCGCAGGGCGTCGAATGCCGGATAGAGAAGCAGCACGCCAAGGGGGATCTGGAAGTAGGTGTAGAGGATGATCAGCCCGGTTTTCGAATACAGGTTGAAGTCCTGAATGATCCCGGCCTGCTTCAGCATGATGGTGAAACTGCCGTTGAAGCCCAGCAAAATGATGAAAGCGAAGGCCAATGGCACGCCGGCAAAGTTGCTGGTCATGTTGGCGAAGGCATTCACGAAGTTGCGCAGCTTCGAGTCGACACGACGCAGGGAATAAGCGCCGAGCACTGCGATGATGATGCCGAACACGCTGGACCAGAAGCTGATCTCAAGGCTGTATTGGATCGCCTGCAAGTAAAACTTCGAGTTGAAGATTTTTGTGAAGTTGGCCAGACCCCAGCCGAACTCTTCAGACTCCAGGCTATTGATCATCACCCATACCAATGGGGCGATTTCGAACACGATAAAGAACAGTGCGAAGGGCACCAGGCATAAGGCTGCCAGCCATTTGCCGCGAGTCATTGTGTTCACTTGAGCAGCTCCCGGCACACAGGTTTGTCGTGGGGCACGCCCAGTAACTCGCAGACGGTGCCGCAAATTTCGGTCTGCTTCGGTGCCGCGCTGGCGTTAAAACTGAAGGCGTCGCCGAGGACGAACAGCGGCACTTCGCGTTCTTCGGGAAGCAAGCCGTTGTGGGAGCGGTCGTTGTTCATGCCGTGGTCAGCGGTTACCAGTATCTGGTAGCCGGCGTCGAGCCAGCCTTGCAGGTAGTCGGCGATGATGATGTCGGCCGAGCGTGCGGTGTTGCGGTATTGCGGGGTGTCGAGACCGTGCTTGTGCCCGGCGTCGTCGATATTCATGGGGTGGACCAGTAAAAAATTCGGCGCATGGCGCAGGCGAAGATTTTCCGCGTCAGCGAACAGGTGCGAGTCAGGGTAGTGATCGTTCCAGTAAAAATGGCCGTGCTGGATCGGCAGATCGGGGTTGTCGGTATGGCGATCCCGGGCTGCTACGAATGGCGAACGGTTATACAGCTCGCTGACCCAGTGATAAGCCGCAGCGGCCGTCTTCAGGCCGGCGTCTTTGGCGTAGTGGTAGATGCTGCGCTGGTTGGACAGGCGCGAGACATTGTTGTGCACGATGCCGCTGTCGATCGGCGTAACGCCGGTCAGAATGCATTCGTAAAGCGGTCGGGACAGGGCCGGCAACTCGCACTCCAGTTTGTAGAGCGCTGCGCGTCCTGCACCGACGTAAGCCTGCAGGTGCCCCATGGCGTGTCGGGCAACCTCGTAGTTGAGACCGTCGAGCACGACAAGGATGACGTTGTGCTTCATAGGGGCGATGACTCCGAAATCAAAACTGAACGGCGTAGGCGCTGTCGAGCGAAACGAGGCTGCGATCTTTTGATCTTGAAAAACAAAGTCAAGAGATCACAGCCTTTGGCAGCTCCTACAGATGCAGCATTACTGCATGTTGACGATAACTTCTTCGTTCCACTTCTGAGGCAGCGCCTTGGAAGTCTTCTCCCACGCATCCGCATCTTTGATCGGTGTCACGCCTTTGTACTGCTCGTTAGGCAGCAACTTGGCTTTCACGTCGTCCGGCAGTTTCACGTGTTCGGCGCGGATCGGACGGGCGTTGCCGCGCGCCAGATTGGTTTGGCCGGCGTCGCTGAAGATGTACTCGCGGGTCAGCTTGGCGGCGTTCGGGTTCTTGGCGTATTTGTTGATGATGGTGGTGTAGCCGGAAATCACCGAGCCGTCGGACGGAATCAGCACCACGTAGTCATCCGGGTTGGCCATCTTGGCCTTGTAGCTCAGGCCGTTGAAGTCCCAGACCACACCGACTTCGATCTCGCCTTTTTCCATGGTGGCGATAGTTGGGTTGGCCATCGACAGGCGACCTTGTTTGGCGATATCCGCGAACAACAACAGTGCTGGCTGCAGGTTTTTCTCGTCGCCACCGTTGGCCAATGCCGCGGCCAGTACACCGTTGGCGGCTTGAGCGGCGGTGCTTACGTCACCGATGGAAACCTTGTATTTGCCGTTCTTGAGGTCAGCCCACTTGGTCGGTGCATCGGAACCGTGCAGCAGCTTTTTGTTGACGATAAAGGCGATGGTGCCGGTGTAGGCCAGTGCCCAGTTACCGTCCTTGTCCTTGGCCCAGTCTGGAACCTGATCCCAGGTAGACGGTTTGTAGGGTTGCACCACGCCTTGTTTGACCGCGATCGGGCCGAAGGCAGCACCGACGTCGCCGATGTCGGCGCTGGCGTTGTCTTTTTCAGCGGCGAACTTGGCGATTTCCTGGGCCGAGCTCATGTCGGTGTCGATGTGTTTCAGGCCGTAGGTCTTGGCCAGGTCGTCCCAGGTGCCTTTCCAGTTGGCCCAGTCATCGGGCATGCCGACACTGTTGACTGCGCCTTCCGCTTTCGCAGCGGCTTCAAGGGTTTTCAAATCATCAGCCGCCATGGCGGCGGTGCACATGGCAATGGTCGAGCCTAACAGTGATGCCAGGAAAAGCTGTTTCATTCCGAAGCTCCTATGGGCGTTTTCAACGCTGCGATTGCGATTGTGTTGGTCTAGGTCAGCAATACCTGAGCCAATTTAAGGGGGCTCGATGACACTTTGATGTCGTTCGTCGCCCGTCATGACTTTTATTCACACGATATTGGTGGTTGCCCGGTAAGCGTAGACCATAGCCAAAGGCCCGCTACGCAAGGATCTGGCCGATGTATTGCACGCTTTTTAATGAGCATCGAAATGACCGTTCGGTAACTTGTCATCTCTCAGTCATCTGCACTGCCTACGCTTGCAGGACGTTGATTGAACCGAATTGATGTGCGGTTCTGCCCCGAAACAGTGCTGGTCTAGTCCAGATAGGTAACGTTGATGCGCGACGAGGCTACAAAAGCGGTGACAGCCATTGGCCAGGTGCTTCAGGAACAGCTCGACCACGGGCTATTGGCGGCGGGCAGTAAATTGCCAGCCGAGCGCAAGCTCAGTGAGTTGTTCGGAACCACGCGGATCACCGTGCGTGAGGCGTTGTTGCAGCTGGAGGCCCAAGGGCAGATTTATCGCGAAGAGCGCCGTGGCTGGTTCGTCTCGCCGCCACGGCTGGCCTACAACCTGATGCAACGCAGCCACTTTCACGCGATGGTCAGCGCCCAGGGGCGGGTGCCATCCACTGAGGTGATTTCTGCACGATTGCAGCCGGCGTCGGCGGCGGTGTGCGCCTGGTTGCAGTTACCGGCGCTGTCGAGCGTGATTCAGATCTGCCGCTCGCGGCGTATCGATGGGCGGTTGGTGCTGTACGTGGAGCACTATCTGAACCCGCAGTACTTTCCGGCGATTCTTGAGTTCGATTTGAATCAGTCGATCACCGAGCTGTATGCGCGGCATTACGATTTGCATTACGGGCGGGTACGTTTCGAGATCGTGCCGACGGCGCTATCGGTGGATGCGGCCGCGGCATTGCGGGTATCGGTGGGGAGTCCGGGATTGCAGATTGCCAGGGTTAACTACGATCAACATGAGCGCCTGATCGACTGTGACCTGGAATTTTGGCGGCATGATGCGATTCATGTTGGCGTGGATGTGGTCTGACAACGCTGTGCGTTGTGTAGGAGCTGCCGAAGGCTGCTCCTACAGGGGTTGTTCTGGGGAGCCACCGGCGGTGATGACTTGCACGCTCATTCGCGGTGTTGCCAGGTCCAGACCCGCTTCATCGAGATGTCTTTTCAACGACAGATTGAACGCCCGCGACACTTCCCATTGCTTGATCGGTGCGGTCTTGAACCGGGCGCGAAGAATCGCATTACCGGACTCGAAACTTTCTACCCCCTGAATTTCCAGTGGCGACCAGATATTGCGCCGTTGCAACGGGTCGGTGCGCATCTTCTGGCCAACTTCGCGCATCAGTTTGATCGCGTTGTCGATGTCCATGCTGGCCGGTACTGCAACCCGGAAGATCGCGTAGCCGAATTCCCGGGAGTAGTTCTTGATGCTTTTGATTTCACTGAACGGAATGGTGTGGACGATGCCATCGATATCGCGCAGACGCACGGTGCGGATGGTCAGGCCTTCGACCGTGCCGAGGTGGCCGCCGACATCCACGTAGTCATCGATGGCCAGGGAGTCTTCGATGATGATGAACAATCCTGTAATCAGGTCGGCCACCAGCGATTGCGCACCGAAGCCGATGGCCAGGCCGATCACGCCGGCACCGGCCAGCAGCGGCGTGACGTTCATGCCCATGTTTGCCAGCGCGACGATCAGCGCAATGATGAAAATGGCCACGAACAATACGTTGCGGATCAGCGGCATCATCGTTTGCGCCCGGGCATTGGCCAGGCCTTTGCGCGAGCGGGTGAGGGCGTGGTGCACGGCGGTGTCGCTGAGAATCCAGATCAGCCACGCAAAAATCAGCGTGCCGCCGAGGCTGAACAGTTTGACGCTGACTTCATGACCTTCGCCTTCAGTGAAGCGGATCAGCGACATGCCCCAGACTCGCAAGCCGAGTTCGATAAACGCCAGCCACACCAGCAAGTGGGCGAGGGTGTAGAAGAAACTTTTCAGGCGCTCCGAGTACAGTGCGTGGCGCTTCAGACCGCGTTGTGGCTTGAGGGCATGACGGCGCACCAGCCCATTGATGACCATGCACAACACCAGCAGCACGGTGCAGATCAGCGACTGACGCAACGCAGTGCTGGTATCGCCGGCCGAGACAAAAGTGGCGAACAGCGAAATGGCCACCAATACCAGTGCCGGGACGTACCAGAAGGTGCCGAGAATATCGATGGTGTCGCTGAGGGCGCGGCGGGTCAGACGCCGCGACAGCGGCTGATTGCGGATCAAGTGGGCAATCGGGCGGCGGAACCGCAAGATGAATAATCCCGTGGACAGCGCCGCCAATACGTTGGCCACGGTCGCAGCGGTGTGTGCCAGATGCTCGCCAAGGCTCTCGACCAGTCGTGGATCGTTCAGCGCTTCACCGAACGCGGCGAAGCTGCCGATCAGCCACAACGGGCGAAAGGCCTGGTGCCGCAGGATGTACAAGGCGCGGTGACGGTGCGGACCGTCGAGCAAGGAAAAGGCGATCACGCAGATCGCCGAGAAACAGGTGCCCACCACCAGCGCATAGGCCAGCACCATGGCCAGGCTTTTGCCCAAAGACGAAGGCAAGGCGTAGCTCATGTACACCGTGATCACCAGCGCGATCAGCCACGGCCCGAGTTTGCGCAGGGCAAAGCGCAACATGTCCAGCGCTCTGGGATGTTGCGGCAGCTCTTCGGTCAGACCGAAGCGCATGCGCACCCGATGGCTGACCCAGATCAGCGCCGCCGCGAGCAAGCTCCAGACCATCAGGATCATGGCGAAAGCGAAGACGATCGGCAGCCATTCATTGGCTGGCAGCGCCAGTGCCACCAGTTCGTCCTTGGCCAGGTCGAACTCGTTGGACCAGCGAGTGATCGGGCTGTCGGCACCGGAAAACTGCTTTTCGAAACTGGCCAGTGTTCCGCCAATCAGACCTAGAACGCCTTCTTCGGTTGCCGGTTGCGCCTTTTTCGTAGCGTCGCGCAGCTTCTTCAGATCCGCCAGCAACTTGCTTCGCTGCTGATCGTTCTCCAGCGATTTGATCACCTCGTCCAGGGATTGCCCAAGGGGCTCCTGCGCTTCGGGCTGGGCTTTCGCCGAGCTGTTGAGCAGGCTCGGCAAACCGACCGCCTGAGCGGGCGCCATTGGCAGCAACGTCATGAGGCAGACAAGGAATAAGCACGGTAGGGCGAACAGGCGAGCGAACACTAGGCGGTCAACCTCGGGGTGAGCGGGTCGACCGAGTGTACGAGCCCGTCAAAATCAATGCGAGTCGGGGGTGGGAATTTATTCGTTGAGTTTGGCGAGAATCTTGAACACCACGGTGGCGAGGATCGTCAGCATGCCGATCCACATGGCGAATACGCCGGCGTTCTTGTCGCGGAAATTGAAGCCGACTGCCAGCAGGATCATCCCGCACAGAATCGGGATCAGCATGGCGTGGAACGAAGACATCGAAATCATGGCGACAGCCTTGTCGAGGGGGAGTTGTGTAGGAGCTGCCGAAGGCTGCGATCTTTTGATTTTGTATTTAAGATCAAAAGATCGCAGCCTGCGGCAGCTCCTACATGATACGCCGAAGGTAGCGATTTATTTATGGGGGTTACGGCAACTCGCGGCAGGCGTAAAACGCGCTCAGCACTTTGACCAGGTGCGCCAGGTCATGGCTGCCGCACAGTTCGCGGATCGAGTGCATGGCGAACGTCGGCAGGCCGATGTCCACGGTGCGCACGCCCAGATGGCTGGCGGTGATCGGGCCGATGGTCGAGCCACAGCCCATGTCGCTGCGTACCACGAAACTTTGCACTGGCACTTCTTCGGCCATGCACATGTGACGGAAGAACCCGGCTGTTTCGCTGTTGGTGGCGTAGCGCTGGTTGCTGTTGACCTTGATCACCGGGCCGGCGTTGAGTTTCGGACCGTGGTTGGCGTCGTGCTTTTCCGCGTAGTTCGGGTGCACGCCGTGGGCATTGTCCGCCGAGACCAGCAGAGACTTCTGAATGGTCCGTACGAATTCGTCGCCTTCGGGCAGCAGGCGACGCAACGTCTGCTCAAGCATCGGGCCATCGGCACCGCAGGCCGAGCATGAACCGACTTCTTCGTGATCATTGCAGACCAGCACGCAGGTTTCGTCTGTCTCGGCAGTCAGCAACGCTTGCAGACCGGCATAGCACGACAGCAGGTTGTCGAGCCGCGCGCCGGCGATGAAGTCGCCATGCAGGCCGATGACAGCAGCACTTTGGGTGTCGTAGAAGCTCAGCTCGTAATCCAGCACGACGTCGGCGTTCAGGCCGTGTTCGCGGGCAAGTTGGTCGGTGAGTACGGCGCGGAAATCTACGCGCTCATCGCCGGCAAACTGCGCAAGCACTGGTGGCAACTCGGTCTGGGCATTGATCGCCCAGCCCATGTTGGCTTCACGATTGAGGTGAATGGCCAGGTTCGGGATGATTGCGATCGGTGCCTTGAAGTCGATCAATTGGCTTTCGACCTTGCCGTCACGGCGGAAGGTCACGCGGCCGGCGAGGGACAGGTCGCGGTCAAACCACGGTGCCAGCAGCGCACCGCCATAGACTTCGACGCCCAACTGCCAGAAGCCTTGGCGTTGCAGTTCCGGCTGCGGCTTGACCCGCAGGCACGGGCTGTCGGTGTGAGCACCGACCAGGCGAATGCCGCCATGCAGTGGCGAATGACGACCCATTTTGATCGCTACAATCGAGGAGTCGTTGCGAGTGACGTAATAACGGCCATTGGCTTCGGTGTTCCACGGCTCGCGCTCGTCGAGACGTTGGTAGCCCGCCGCTTCCAGACGCTGAACAAGGCTGGCGGTGGCATGAAACGGGGTAGGGGAGGCCCTGAGGAAGTCGATCAGGCCTTGGTTCAACTCTTCGCGCATAAGAAACTCCAGACAGCAATGGCGCCAGTTTAACGTATTGGTCAGGGAAGTGGCGGTGGGCTGATGGTGGGGAAGCTCTCCTGTAGGAGCGAGCTTGCTCGCGATGAACCTGAGAGCCCCACGGGGTATCAGGTTTGCAGCGTCATTGATGACGACCATCGCGAGCAGGCTCGCTCCTACAGGGGGTGTTTGCGCTTAGAACGGCGCCGGGCACTCAAAGCGCAAACGCTCACCGCTTTGCGGATGAGTGAAGCTGAGCATGCTCGCGTGCAGGCACAGTCGTGGCCAGGCGGCCAGTGCCTGTTCGTGGGCGTACAGCCCGTCGCCCAGCAGCGGATGACCGATCGACAGCATGTGCACGCGCAACTGGTGCGAGCGACCGGTGATTGGCGTGAGTTCGACGCGACACCAGTCGCCGCAACGTTCCAGCACGCGCCAGAAGGTCAGGGCATGTTTGCCGAACTCATGATCGACTACATGGCGTGGCTTGGTCGGCGGGTCGTAGCGCAGCGGCAAATCGATGCTGCCGCTGTCGAGTTCCGGTTGGCCCCAGCACAGTGCGGTGTAGGCTTTTTCGGTTTCGCGGTCGTGAAATTGCCGAGACAGTTCACGGTGCGTATCGGGGTCGCGGGCCAACAGGATGATGCCGGAGGTTTCCCAGTCCAGTCGGTGGACAATTCGCGCCTCCGGGTAGCCGTTTTCCTGCAAGCGAGTAATCAGGCAGTCCTTGTTGTCGTCGGCCCGGCCGGGCACGGAGAGCAACAGGGTCGGCTTGTTCACCACCAGTACGGCGGCGTCCTGGTGGATGATATGGATATTGGACAACGGCATTAAAACAGCCTCGTAACAAACGCCAACGGCGGCTCAGAACCCTCGCCCCTGTGGGCGCTGCCGCAGGCTGCGATCTTTTGAGTTTGTTTTTAAAAAAGACAAGATCAAAAGATCGCAGCCTGCGGCAGTGCCTACAAGGCTTGGAGGGCCTGAGCCGCCGTGGCTCCAGCCGGATCGACTCAGCGATCTGGCAGGGTGATATTGAGTTCCAGAATCGAGCAGCTGCCCTGGCTTTCCAGTGCGACGTGCACGTCATCGGACCCGATATTGACGTACTTGCGAATCACCTCGACCAGTTCCTTCTGCAAGGCCGGCAGGTAATCCGGGGTACTGCGTTGGCCGCGTTCGTGCGCCACGATAATCTGTAGACGCTCTTTCGCTACCGACGCGGTGCTTTGCTTTTTGTTGGCACGAAAGAAGTCAAAAAGGTTCATTGCTTAGTTGCCTCCAAACAGGCGCTCGAAGAATCCCTTCTTCTGTACATCGAGGAAACGATGTTCCACGGTCTTGCCCAACAGGCGGTCAACGGTATCGCTGTAGGCCTGGCCGGCATCGCTCTGGTCGTCGAGAATCACCGGAACGCCCTGGTTGGATGCCTTGAGCACCGCCTGGGATTCAGGGATCACGCCGAGCAGGGTCACCGAGAGGATTTCCTTGACGTCTTCTACGCCGAGCATTTCGCCTTTCTCGACACGTTCAGGGTGGTAGCGGGTGATCAGCAGGTGTTCCTTGATCGGGTCTTCGCCGCGTTCAGCGCGACGGGACTTGCTGGCCAGCAGGCCGAGCATGCGGTCCGAGTCACGAACCGAGGACACTTCCGGGTTGGTCACGACGATCGCTTCGTCAGCGAAGTACATGGCCAGGTGAGCGCCTTTCTCGATACCCGCCGGGGAGTCGCAGACCACGAACTCAAAGTCTTCCTTGAGTTGCATCAGGACTTTTTCCACGCCTTCGACAGTCAGCGCGTCTTTATCGCGGGTCTGACTGGCGGCCAGTACGTAGAGGTTTTCCAGGCGCTTGTCTTTGATCAGGGCCTGCTGCAGGTTGGCTTCGCCGTTGACGACGTTGACGAAGTCGTAAACCACGCGGCGCTCGCAACCCATGATCAGGTCGAGGTTACGCAAACCGACGTCGAAGTCGACGATAACTGTTTTGTGGCCGCGCAGAGCGAGGCCGGTACCGATAGCGGCGCTGGTGGTGGTCTTACCCACACCACCCTTGCCGGATGTAACCACGAGAATCTTGGCCAAGGTGTTTCACCCCTAAGGAAAAAGGACTTTTAGCCCCTGAAAAACATCTCTTGAAAACTACTGCAGTCGGACAGCCTTGGCTGGAGTTAGGTTGTAAGTAGCGTTTACCCCCGGTAAACACTGCTTTTGGCCTTTTTCCTACTTCGTTTGAGCCGTTTTCGCTACGTTTCAGAGATGCTTGGAAAATGCGGCAGTATCCGTTAAAGCCGAATGATGTTCAACACATCGCCCGACAGGCTGACCTGTACGCCCGAACCCCACAAAGGGTCGCGGCGCAGATCTTCGGAAACCTTGTAATGACCTGCGATGGAGACCAGTTCAGCGCTCATTTGCTGACAGAAAATCCTGGCCTTGGTGTCGCCTTTGACCCCGGCCAACACACGACCACGCATAGGGCCGTATACATGGATGTTGCCATCGGCGAGAAGTTCCGCCCCCGGACTGACCGACGAAATCACCACCAGATCGCTGCCCTGGGCATAAATTTGTTGGCCACCACGTACTGGCGACGTGATGATTTTCGTTGGTTTGATGGTCGGCTCCGGCGGTTTTTCCGGCTTTTTTGCCACGACCCCTTCGTTCAGGTCGAGCGTGCGCTCGCGAGCACCGGACGGCGGCAACACAGGCAGATCGACAGCGATGGCGGCGGCGATGTCTTCAATGCGGCTGGCGCGGATCGCCAGGGTGCGCAAACCGTGTTGGCGGCACACGCGCATCAAGCCCGGCAGGTCGACAGCGCCTTCGTTGGCCGGCAATTTGTCGAGGGCCAATACCAGCGGCGCGTTGCTGAAAAAATTAGGTGCCTGCGCGACTTTGGCGGCCAATTGCCGGTCGAGACCTTCAAGGTCGTTACGGGCCAATTCCAGCACCGTAATGGCGAGCATGCTGCCCTTCAGCTGGAACACGGGATCTTGGTCTAGCGGTTCGGTTTGGCTCATGGTCGGCATACAACGACTTGTCACTAAAAGTGCCGAGACTTATAACGAGAACGCCCGCAGGCCGCAAGCCGGGTCGAACGATGTAGAATGCGCGGCCATTGTCTTTTCGGAACCTTTAATGGATCGCCCGCGTTTTCGAACAACCTTTCTTTCTCCACGCTTTTGGCCGCTGTGGTGCGGCCTGGGGCTGTTGTGGCTGATTGTGCAGTTGCCGTACCCGGCGTTGCTGAGGACCGGTCGCGTGCTGGGTTCCTTGATGTACCGGTTGGCCGGCGACCGACGGCGCATTGCCAAGCGCAATCTGGAGCTGTGTTTCCCAGAAAAAACCGCTGCCGAGCGCAAGCGGCTACTCAAGGAAAATTTTGCCTCCACCGGCATCGCCTTCTTTGAAATGGCCATGAGTTGGTGGTGGTCGCGCGAGCGTCTGGCAAAACTGGCTCATGTCGAAGGGCTGGAGCATTTGAAGACGGCTCAGCGTGAGGGTAAAGGCGTGATTCTGATGGCCGTGCATTTCACCACGCTGGAAATCGGCGCGGCGCTGCTCGGGCAGCAGCACACCATCGATGGCATGTACCGCGAACACAAGAATGCGCTGTTCGACTATGTCCAACGCAACGGTCGCGAGCGGCACAACCTGGATTCGCTGGCAGTTGAGCGCGAGGATGTGCGCGGGATGCTCAAATTACTGCGGGCCGGCCGGGCGATCTGGTACGCACCGGATCAGGACTACGGCGCCAAGCAGAGCATTTTCGTGCCGTTGTTCGGCATCCAGGCGGCGACTGTTACCGCTACCAGCAAATTTGCGCGTCTGGGCAAGGCGCTCGTAGTGCCGTTCACCCAGGAACGTCTGGCGGATGGCAGCGGCTATCGCCTGGTGATTCACCCACCGCTTGAAGGCTTCCCCGGCGAAACCGAAGAAGCCGACTGCCTGCGCATCAATCAGTGGATCGAAGGAGTTCTGCGTGAATGTCCGGAGCAATACCTCTGGGCCCATCGCCGCTTCAAGAGCCGCCCACCCGGCGAGCCCAAGCTGTACGCCAAACGCGGTTGATCAATCGATCCCGATAAGCACCATGGAGTGTTGCGATGAGTCCTGCTGAACCGGTTACAGGGTTGATTCTTTCCGGCGGCGGGGCTCGGGCGGCCTATCAGGTGGGTGTGCTGGCGGCGATTGCCGAGTTGCTGCCGTTGGGCGCGGACAATCCCTTCCCGGTGATTGTCGGCACGTCGGCCGGTGCGATCAACGCAGTCAGCCTGGCCAGCGGCGCGACGGATTTTCGCGCGGCCATCGAGCGACTGACGGCGTTCTGGCAGGGCTTTCGTAGCCATCTGGTGTTGCGCAGCGACTGGCCGGGAGTTATCCGTCAGGCCAGCCGCTTTGTCAGCCACAGCTTACTCGGCCTTGGCGCCCAACTCCCGGTAGCGTTGCTCAACAGCTCACCGCTGCGCGGATTGCTCAGCGACAAGTTGCACATGAGCGGTATCGCCGACGCCATCGCGCAAAAGCAACTGCATGCCGTGGCGGTCACCGCGTTTGGTTATGAGTCTGGCCAGGCCGTCACCTTCTATCAAGGGGGCGGGACCATCGACGCGTGGTTGCGTCATCGACGGATTGGCATCCCCACACAACTCTCCGTTGATCATTTGCTCGCCAGTTCGGCCATTCCGCTGTTGTTCGCTCCAGTAAAAATCGGCGAGGAGTATTTCGGCGATGGTGCGGTGCGCCAATCGGCACCGATCAGTCCGGCACTGCACCTGGGTGCCAGTCGCGTGCTGGTAGTGGGCGTCAGCGGCAACCCGCGCGGCGTCGACCCCGAGCAGCCGCTGCAACGTGCCTACACCGGTCAACAACCGACGCTGGCGCAGATCGGCGGGCACATGCTCAACAGTACGTTCATTGACAGCCTGGAAAGCGACATCGAGTTGCTGCAGCGTTTGAATCAATTCAGCCATCTCATGCCCGATGGCACGCCGACCCGTGCATTGGGCGTGGCACCTGTGGAGGTGCTGGTGATTTCGCCGAGTCAGCCGATCGACGAAATAGCCGCACGTCATCGCCAGGAACTGCCGGCGGCGCTGCGCCTGTTTTTGCGCGGGCCGGGCGCGACCAAGACCAGTGGGGCGGGGGTGTTGAGTTATCTGCTGTTCGAGGCGGGGTATTGCAGCGAGTTGATTGATTTGGGGCGACGGGATGCGTTGGCCAAGAAGGACGAGTTATGCCGGTTTCTTGGGCTTTCGGTGACTGAAAGCGATTGAACTGTCAGTTCTGTCAGTAGATGTGGGTAGGTTTTTCGAGCAAATTGAAACCCTCGGTCAGAGGGTTGGAAGATGGCGGTTGCTCGATGGATTGATGCTCACACGCCGACGATATCGGCAGTGGACCCGCGTGGGTTGGCTGTGCGAAATATCGCCTATTGGTGTCATCCGTTGGACCCAAGTATTCAGTCCCGTATCACCCGCACCCACTTCGATACAGCCGGACGGTGCGTGGCTTCCTGGGACCCGCGATTGTGGGGAACTGCGCCGAACCCGAACCTCGAAAACACCTTTGATCTGCAAGGCCGGCCTTTGTTGGTGGACAGCGTCGATGCCGGTTGGCAACTGAACTTGCTGGATCAGGCAGGTGAGGCGCACTCGTTCTGGGACGGTCGCGGGAGTCAGCGTCACACTGAGTACGATGAACTTCAGCGCCCGACAACCGTGACGGAGCAGATGAAGGATGACTCGCCACGCGTCGCCGAGCGCTTTGCATACGGCGGTGCAGGAGCCGAGTTCGCGGACCATAACCAATGTGGTCAACCGATTCGCCACGACCATCCGGCCGGCCGTCGCAGCCTCTGCCAATACGGTGTGGGTGGTTTGCCGCTGTTGGAGCAGACTCGTTTCATGGTCGATCTGGAACCGCCGGATTGGTCGTCCGAGTTTGCCGAGGCCAGACTGGAAGACAAGGTTTTTCAGACGACGCAGCGGTACGGTCCTTCGGGGGATATGCGCTGTCAGAGTGACGCTATGGGCAACGTCAGATTTTTCGCTTACGACCGGGCGGGTCAGTTAAGCGAGGCCCGGCTGATGCTGGCGGGTTCTTTAGAAGCACCTCGGTTGTTGGTCAGTGAAATCCATTACGACGCCTTCGGCAGAAGTATCAGCGAACGGGCGGGAAATGGCGTCGTCACCACTGCTCGACACGCCGGTGATGATGGACGATTGCTGCAATTGCAGTCTCGCGATGCCCAAGGCAAGCCGCTTCAGGATTTGAATTATGCTTACGATCCGGTCGGCAATATCACAAGCATTGAAGACAAGGCCCAGTTAACCCAACACTTCAATAGTCAACGTATCGATCCGGTCAATTGCTACGGCTATGACAGTCTTTATCAACTGATCGAAGCCACTGGCAGGGAAGTCAGTCAGCCCGGTTTCGGCCCCGCGTTACCCATCTGGCAAACCACGCCGCTGGACCCCAACCAGCTGCGCAACTACACCCAAACCTTCAACTACGATGCTGCCGGTAACTTGCAAACGCGGCATCACAGTGGTGAGGAGACCTTCGAGATGTTCACGTCGCCGGCCAGCAATCGCAGCGTCGCGGACAGGGAAAATCTGGCCGATGGTTTTGACGCCAACGGCAATCAGTTGGCGTTGTTGCGCGGTCAACGGATGTGCTGGGACATGCGCAACCAATTAAGCAGGGTCACGATGGTCAGGCGCGCGGACGGGCGTGATGACACAGAATGTTATTTCTATGACAGCCCAGGACATCGCTTGCGAAAGGTCCGACTCATTGAAGCTGCGCGTCGCACGCTGGTTGCGGACGTTCGCTACTTGCCGGGGTTGGAAATTCATCGCGATACGGCTACGGGTGAAGAGCGGCATGTTGTCAGTGTCGAGGCGGGCCTGAGTCATGTTCGTGTTTTGCGTTGGGTCACGAAACCACCCGTAGGTGTACCTATCGATCAACTGCGTTATTGCCTGAGTGACCATCTGAACTCTTGCACACTGGAACTGGATGAGTGGGGTGCGTTGTTGAGTCGAGAGGTTTATTACGCGTTTGGTGGTACGGCGATATGGGCCGGTTCCAGCGAGGTTGAAGACAGGTACAAAACGATTCGTTATTCGGGGAAGGAGCGGGACGCGACAGGGCTTTATTATTATGGGTATCGGTACTACGCACCGTGGTTGCAGCGGTGGGTGAGTGCGGATCCTGCTGGGGCAGTTGATGGTGTGAATTTTTTTATTGCGCTGTTCAATAATCCGGTCAATTGGGTGGATGAAGAAGGTCAGAATGCAGTGCCAACCATTGCTCATTATTATTGGGGTGGAGGGAATATCAATCCTGCATTCCTCAGTAACATACTGACCTTCAAAAAATATAACCCTGAGTACCAAATGAATGTATGGACCGACAAAACCGCCCATATTTTGAATACATTATCCACAATGGAAACCAGCGATGATCCGGCATACCGTACACTGGCCCGTCAATACGGGCGAGATCTTCATATAAATGAGTCCAGTAAGGTATTTGAAGGTTTAGCAAAAATAGCGCCGCAAGTCAGCCGTGTGGAATCATTGTTTCTCCGTGAAAGTAATGGCCCTTACAGGAACATTGCCGCGGCGAGTGATATTTTTAGAATAGCTGCGCTTTACGTATATGGAGGACTGTACATGGATGTTGATGTTGCCATACCCAGCGGCCGAATTAGCCGCCCACAAGCCCCAGACGGCTTTGCGGCTACAATCTGGGAAGAGCACAATGGTCGCCTGATCTCAAATTCAATATTGGTGGCAATACCTGGTTTTTCGCACGGGGAAAAACTTATGGCAGAAATGATTGATGACTACAAAGAACTAGCTAAAGTTGTCTGGACTATCAAAAGAAGTGAGCCGGGCGCGCGTTATGATGGGACCATGTTGTTGACTGGGCCGAACTCTTTAAATAAAGATCGTTCTAATTCAATGGCAAGTATCAACGTAAAAGATTTCGGTCATCGGGTACCTGTTGAGCGTAAGGGAATGTTTATTAATCTCACGGGGGATCCGGATTTGTTGTTCCTACGCGGTATTCGTGAAGGGGTTGCTGATCATAGTGGCTGGTCGAAAGTATGTCCGGGCCGTCGAGCCTCGATATCGTTATAGAGTCATCATGTTGGAATCAGCACCGCTATGGCCTACATGTCAGTTGTGACAGTAGAAGTCGATGAGTTTTTCGCTCAAATTGAAGCCCTGAGGCAGAGGGTAACAAGATGGCGACTTCGCAATGGATTCATGCTCACACGCCGACCCTGTCAGTGATGGATTCGCGTGGCCTGGCCGTGCGAAATGTCGCTTATTGCCGTCATCCCCTGAACCCGGCGATACAGGTCCGTATCACCCGCAATCGTTTCGATATGGCCGGTCGGCCTGTGGCCTCCTGGGATCCGCGATTGTTCGGGACGGCACTGAAACCGAACCTCGTCACTTTTTATAACCTGCAAAACCAGCCGTTGCTGGTGGAAAGCGTCGATGCCGGTTGGCAGCTGAGCTTGCAGGATCAGGCAGGTTCAGTGCGCTCGTTCTGGGACGGTCGCCGGAGCCAGCGGCACACTGAATACGATGAGCTTCAGCGCCCGCTGACTGTCACGGAACAGATGCAGGATGATGCGCCGCGCGTCGCCGAGTGTTTTGCTTATGGTGGGGCGAGTGAAGAAGTCGCGGTGCATAACAAGTGCGGCCAGTTGATTCGTCATGATCATCCGGCCGGCGTACGCAGCCTTTGTGAATACGGTGTGGGTGGCTCGGTTCTGGAGGAGCAAACACGATTCTTGCACGCTCTGGACCCTCCGGATTGGCCGCCTGATATCGCGGACCGTGAACACTGGCTGGAAAAAGAAGTGTTCACCACGGCTCAGCAGTACGGTCCTTTTGGGGAAGTGAGTGGTCAGACTGACGCCATGGGCAATGTCAGATGTTTCGTCCACAACGTCGCTGGTGAGTTGAAAGAAACCCGATTGAAGCTAGCTGGTCCTTCAGCGGAGTCTCGCTTGCTGGTCAGTGAAAACCGCTACGACGCATACGGCCGGGTTGAAAGCGAGCGCGCCGGAAATGGCGTAAATACGACTGCACTTTATTCCGAGGAAGACGGGCGTTTGTTGCAGTTGCTGTCCTGCGATGCTCAGGGCAAGCCGCTTCAGGATTTAAATTATGGCTACGATCCGGCCGGCAATATCACCCGCCTCGAAGACAAGGCCCAACTAACGCGTCACTTCAATGGCCAGCGTATCGATCCGGTCAATCGGTACTGTTATGACAGTCTTTATCAACTGATCGAAGCCCGCGGCCGCGAAGTCAGCCAGCCGGGTTATGGCCCCGCTTTACCTGCCTGGCAAACCGCACCGCTGGACCCCAACCAGCTGCGCAACTACACCCAGACCTTCACCTACGATGCTGCCGGTAACTTGCAAACGCGGCATCACAGTGGTGTGGAAACCTTCGAGATGTTCACGTCGCCGGCCAGCAATCGCAGCGTCGCGGACAAGGAATATCTGGCCGATGGTTTTGACGCCAACGGCAATCAGTTGGCGTTGTTGCGCGGTCAGCGGATGAGTTGGGACCTGCGCAATCAACTAAGCAGCGTCACGCTGGTCAAGCGTGAGGATGGACCTGACGATACCGAATGTTATTTCTACGACAGCCCCGGACATCGCTTGCGAAAGGTCCTACTCACCGAAGCTGCGCGTCGCACGCTGGTTGCGGACGTTCGCTACTTGCCGGGGTTGGAAATTCATCGCGATACGGCTACGGGTGAAGAGCGGCATGTTGTCAGTGTCGAGGCGGGGCGCAGTCACATACGCGCTTTGCACTGGGTGACCACACCCCCGTCTAGTGTGCGCAACGATCAACTGCGTTATTGCCTGAGCGATCACCTGAACTCCTGCACATTGGAGCTGGATGAGTGGGGTGCGTTGTTGAGTCGAGAGGTTTATTACGCGTTTGGTGGTACGGCGATATGGGCCGGTTCCAGCGAGGTTGAAGACAGGTACAAGACGATTCGTTATTCGGGGAAAGAGCGGGACGCGACGGGGCTTTATTATTATGGGTATCGGTACTATGCGCCGTGGCTGCATCGGTGGTTGAGCCCGGATCCGGTAGGAGATGGCATCAATTTATTTATCATGGTGTTCAATAATCCGATCAATTTAATAGACCAGGTTGGGAGAAATGCGGTTCCAGCAATTGCTCATTATTATTGGGATGGTGGCGATGTTCCAACCTGGTTTCTCCGGAATATGTTGATGTTCAAATATTTAAATCCGGAGTATGACGTATATTTTTGGACTAGTAAGGCTTCCCAGATGCTTAACACATTGGATGGTGTAAAAGCGGGTGCGGAGCCGGCGGAGAGAGAGCTCGCGTACAGAGAGGCTGATGCCTTGAATGTTGCGAGTCCCGATAAATTATTTGATGCATTAGTAGGGATTTATCCAAAAGCGAAACAAGTAGAGGCGCTGTTTCATCGTGAAAGTAACGGGCCTTTTAAAAACTATGCTGCTGCAAGTGATATTTTAAGGTTGGTAGCAACATACGTATATGGCGGTCTATACACAGACGGTGACGTAGCGGTCGCGGCCCCTGTCGGCGTACTAAGTGCAACGCATGGGTTTATGGGGCATATGAGAGGTAATGAAACCTCTAATGCAGTGATTGCAGCTGCGCCCGAGTCGTCGCTAGGAAAGGCGATGTTAGATAGAGTTGTTCATGCGTACTCTGATGAGTTTTCGGAGAGTTTTGGTCATGAAAACTTTGGTTGGGAAAAGAAAAGAAGTAGTCCTGGTGTTGGGTTGTATAGCCGTTTTAGGTTGACAATGTATATGACGGGGCCGGAGATGATGCAAGACTATATACGGTATTCGCAAAACGGGGAGGAGCTGGATTTTTCCGAATATACTGTTCCAACAGAAAAATTTTATGGGAATAAAAATCGAATTGAAGGTCGGTACATCGAGGTTCGAGATATGCGTAATATATTTTTTGGAGGCTATCGTCGGAATATTGACAGCAGTGGTGCCTGGACAAGTGTGAACCCTGGTCGCAGAGCATCAGTTGCATAGCGCTCCCAACCTGCCCGTTTTGCACAGGTTGGGAGACTGCATACATCAGAAGTGGAACTTCACCAAGAAGCTCGTAGCGCTCTGATCCGTCTTGAACCCCTGGCTGTCTTCAATACCGTACTTATTCTTCCAGTAGTCATACTCGACACCCACATACAACTGCTTCGCGCCAAAATTCAGCGCCTTGCCCAGGTCGTATTTGATCTGTGGATTGAAGTGCAGGTTGGCGTGGTATTCGCCTTTCTTGTTGACGTCGTTGTCGACCACCCAGTCCATGAAACCGTCGATCAGGATGCTCGAATCGCCCACCGGGATGGTATAGGACCAAACCGGGGTGACCTGCCAGATATTGTCACCTGGGCGGTCGCCTTCGGTGTGGCGGTTGTAGAAGTTCAACTGGAAATAGTCGAAGCCTGGAATCGCCAGGTCGAAGCCCGGACCGATCAGGTAGGACTCGGTATCGTCTTCACCGAACTCGTAGGTCATGGCCAGCAACACATCTTTGATTGGGCCAAACTCGAGTTTCTGGTCGAAGATCTTGCCGAACGACAGGCGCGGGCTGATTTCACCGTAGTAGGAGTTCTCACCAGCGAAGGCGTCTTCCTTGCCGTTGTAGTAAATCTTGTCGAAGAACATGAAGTTGTCGCCGTACTTCCAGCCATCGGCGTGTTCGAAGGTGACCGTCTGCTGAATGCGCGGGTTGACCTGGAAATCCTTGCCATACAGGTAGGTCAGGCTGTTGTTCTGCCATTGCAGCAAATCTTCAGCCATGGCCTGGCCCCCGGCCAGCATCGATCCCGCCAGCATCAGGCTAGTGCACGTACGTTTCATTCGGTTGCTCCCAAAAAGTAGTGGTTTCACGATATTTTTTTTAAGGTCGGCGCTCTGGTGTGGCGCCTTTTTCTGTAGCGATAAAAAATCATCCAATCGGTCAGCTTTAGTGCTGTTAGCAAGAGCTGCGCCAAGGCATTCGAAAAGCAAAAAAACTCCCGCTCGGCTGCTCAAGAACAGTCGATTGAGAGGGGTTTTGGGGTGCCTTGGTACCGTCCAGAGCCGGGATAAGTTGGCTTTCTGGTCAGGATTTAAATCCGGGCTTTTTTTTAAAGCGGATTCAGGCGGCCGCGGAGAATACTGACTCCCGGGCCAGGTCTCAAGTGCCCCGCAACAGCGCACCGACGACAGGTTTGGGGCACGGTTGCGGGCCATCTTAGAAATGCACCTTCACCAGCAGGCTGGTGGTGTTTTCATTGGTGTCGAAGTTGGCGGTGTTTTCGATGCCGTATTTGTCTTTCCAGTAGCTGTATTCGACACCGACGTACACCTGTTTTTCGCGCCAGCCGAGGGCTTTGCCAAGGTCGTATTTGATCTGCGGGTTGAAGTGCAGGTTGGCGTGATAAGTGCCATGTGAGTTTTGGTCGTTATCCACCACCCAGTCGATGTAGCCGTCGATCAACAGGTTCGAGTTGCCCAGTGGCAGGGTGTAAGACCAGGCCGGCGTGATCTGCCAGACGTCGTCGCCGGGACGCGAGCCTTCGGTCTGGCGATAGTAGAAGTTCAAGGTGAAAAAATTGAAGCCCGGTACCGCGAGGTCGAAGCCGGGGCCGATCAGGTAGGCTTCGGTGTCGTCTTCGCCATTCTCGTAGGTCATGGCCAGCAGCACATCCTTGATCGGGCCGAATTCGAAGCGGCGGTCGAGGATTTTGCCGAAGGAGAGGCGCGGGCTGAACTCGCCGTAATAGGCGTGAACGCCTTTTTTCCGGTCTTTCTCGCCGTTGTAGTAGGTGCTGTCGATGAACATGAAGTTGTCGCCGTATTTCCAGCGGTCGGCATGTTCGAAGGTTATCGTCTGCTGGATTGACGGGTTGACTACGAAGTCTTTGCCGTACAGATAGCTCAGGCTGTTGGTCTGCCACAGCAGTAAATCGCCGGCCATGGCTTGAGTGGCGGCCAGAAGACCACCTCCCAACAACAGGTTTGTCTGTGTGCGAATCATCTGTTGCTCCTTCTTTTTCTTATTTTCAAGGCGCAGGCAGCCGCTACCCCTGTAGGAGCGAGCTTGCTCGCGATGGTTGCTAACGATTACGCGTGTTAGCTGGATAAACGCGGTGTTCTTGCGTTCATCGCGAGCAAGCTCGCGCCTACAGTAGGTCAGTGCCGATTCAGTTAATGCGAGTGCGCGTGACAGTCGTTGATGGCCGCACGTTCCTTGCCACCAAGGATGTTGAACAGCAGGTTCAGCGACAGCGCACTGAGCGTGGCCATGGCGATACCGCTGTGGGTGATGGGGCTCATCCACACCGGCAAGTGGGCGAAGAATTCCGGGCGTACCACCGGGATCAGGCCCATGCCGATGCTCACCGCCACCAGCAACTGGTTGCGACGGTCACCGATATCGGCTTCTTGCAGGATTTTGATCCCGGTAGCGGCAACCATGCCGAACATCGCAATGGCCGCACCGCCCAGTACCGCTGGTGGAATCGAAGCCACCAGGAACGCGGCTTTGGGCAGCAAGCTCAGGACGATCAGCAAGCCGCCGGCGACGATGGTTACCGAGCGGCAGCGCACGCCGGTCATCTGCACCAGACCGATGTTCTGTGCGAAGGAGGAGTGGGTGAAGGTATTGAAGAAACCGGCAACGAACGAAGCGCCGGCATCGCACAGCAAGCCGCGGCGCAGCATCCGCGGGCAGACTTCCTGGCCGGTGATCTTGCCCAGCGCCAGGAACATCCCCGTGGACTCGACGAAGATGATCACCACCACCAGACACATCGACAGAATCGGCGCCAATTCAAACTTGGGCAGGCCGAAATGCAGCGGCGTGACGAATTGCAGCCATGGCGCCTGGGCCATGTCGCTGAGGTCGACCATGCCGAGTACGCCGCAGAGCACGTAGCCCAGGCACATGCCGATCAGCACCGAAATGTTGACCCAGAAACCTCGCATGAAGCGATGCACCAACAGAATGGTGCCGAGCACCAGCGCGGCGATGGTCAGGTAAATCGGCGAACCGAATTGAGTGGCGGATGCGCCGCCACCGGCCCAGTTCACGGCCACGGGGAACAACGATAAACCGATCGAGGTGATGACTGTGCCGGTCACCAGAGGGGGGAAGAAACGCACGACCTTGGACATGAACGGCGCGATGATCATGCCGAAGAACCCGGCGGCGATGGTCGCGCCGAAGATCCCTTGCAAGCCGATACCCGGCATGCCGGCCATGGCGACCATACTGCCGACGGCGGCGAAACTGGCGCCCATCATGACTGGCATGCGGATGCCCATGGGGCCGATGCCCAGCGATTGCACGATGGTGGCGATGCCGGCGACCAGCAGGTCGGCGTTGATCAGGAAGGCGATTTCTTCACGACTTAGGCCAGCGGCCTGTCCGATGATCAGCGGCACCGCAATGGCACCCCCGTACATCAGCAGAACATGTTGCAGACCGACCAGGATCAGTTGCAAAAGGGGCAAACGCTGAATGGCGGGTGCGTCGGGGATGCGCGCTTTGGAGAGCTCGGACATGCAACACCTCGGATCTTTTTTATTCTTGTGATTTTTGTATCAAGAGGACCGCGTCGCGGCCGTTCGCGGGCAAGCCTCGCTCCTACGGTTCAGCGTGAACCTTGTAGGCGCGAGGCTTGCCCGCGAAGCTTTTCAACGACTAATTGGTCTGGGCTCCCTGAACAATCCAGGCGCCGATCAGGTCACGTTCCTGCTGGGTCATCTTCGTGATGTTGCCCAGTGGCATGATTTGGCTGGCGACAGCTTGAGCCTGGATCCGCGCAGCGTTCTGGCGGATCTGCTCGGGGGTGTCGAACATCACACCGGCCGGGGCTGCGCTGAACAGCGGGCTGGTCGGTTTGGCCGAGTGGCAGACCGCGCAACGTTCCTGAATCACGCTGTGCACCTGGTCGAAGCCAGGGCCTGCGTTGGATGCTTGAGCCGGTGCGGCTGCAGGCGCTTCGGCAGGTTTGGCTTCAGCGGGTTTCAAACCACCGCCCAATGCGGTTTCCGGCAACGGTTGGTACTCGATCTTCGCCGGAGCCTTGGCCACTTCCGGGCTGTTCATCGGCGCAGGACCGGTGACGTAAGCCAGGCTGATCATGCCCACCGCTGCCACGGGCAGGGTCCAGGCGAACTTGTGGCTGTCGTGACGGGTGTTGAAGTAGTGACGCACCAATACCGCCAGCACCGCGATCCCGGCCAGGATCAGCCAGTTGTACTGGCTGCCATAGGTGCTCGGGAAGTGGTTGCTGATCATGATGAACAGCACCGGCAACGTGAAGTAGTTGTTGTGACGCGAACGCAGCAGGCCTTTGGCCGGCAGGGCCGGATCGGGTGTGCGGTTCTCGGCAATCGCCGCGACCAGGGCGCGTTGCGCCGGCATGATGATGCGGAACACGTTGCCGACCATGATGGTGCCGATGATCGCGCCAACATGCAGGTAAGCACCACGACCGCTGAACACTTTGCTGAAGCCGTAGGCGGCGCCAATGATCAGCACGAACAGGATTCCGCCGAGCAGGGCAGGGCGTTTACCCAAGGCCGAGTCGCAGAGGAAGGAGTAGACGAACCAGCCGATGAACAGCGAGCCGATACCGATGGCCACGCCTTCAGGGCCGCTCAGGGTGCTGCCGGGAGCCAGCAGGTAGAGCGTCGGGTTGGAGTAGAACACCACGCACAGCAGCGCGATCCCTGACATCCAGGTGAAGTAGGCTTCCCATTTGAACCAGTGCAGGTTGTCCGGCATGGTCGGTGGGGCCAGTTTGTATTTTTCCAGGTGATAGATACCGCCGCCGTGGATCGCCCACAAATCGCCCGCCAGACCACTTTTCGGATTGACCCGATTGAGGTTGTTTTCCAGCCAGACGAAGTAGAACGATGCGCCGATCCAGGCCACGCCAGTAATCATGTGAACCCAGCGTACGCTCAGGTTCAGCCATTCCAACAGATGTGCTTCCACAGTCTTTACCTCTCGCCTGTCACTCTGTTGTCGAGTGATCAGACCTTCTCTTATTGGTGGGGGGCGAGGATCAAACGCTCATCCTCTTTGAAAAAATGCTCATCGCAGTTATTGCCTGTGCCACTGCGATCAACCACCAGGAAGTCATCCCGCTTTTCGATCGTCAGCACCGGATGGTGCCAAACGCCGCGATGGTAATTAATGCCCTGCCTGCCGTTGGTGACGAAGGCGCGGACCAAGCCTGATACAGGTTCATCGCCAAGTGGCGCGACCACGATCAGAAAGGGGTTGCCGAGCAGCGGAATGAAAGCCTGGCTGCCCAGTGGGTGACGCTCCAGCATGCTGACGGTCAGCGGCATGTCCTGCGCGTCGGCGCGGAAGATGCTGATAATCGCGTTGTCTTCTGGCTTGGCGGTTTCCACCGTCGCCAGTTTATGAAAGCGCATGGTCGAACCGTTGTTGATCATGAAGTGATCGCTGCCGTCGGTTTCGATCACATCACCGAAAGGGGCGAAGGCTTCTTTGGTCAGCGGTTCAATCGTCAGTGTGCGCATGCTGGTCTTCTTTTCTCGAATTCGTTGTTGTGTTGCTTTTGTAGGAGTACAGCTTGCTGGCGATGGGGCCCTCACTGACGCCATCGCCAGCAAGCTGTGCTCCTACAGGTTTTTCATCAGCGCTTATTTAGCGACCTTGCCCAACAGGCGCAGGCGGCTCACACCACCGTCCGGGAACACGTTCAGGCGGATGTGGGTGATTGGGCCCAGTGCCTTGATCTGCTCGGCGAAGGTGTGCTCGGCGTGCATTTCCAGTTTCTGGCTTGGCAGCAGTTCGCGCCAGAACAGCGATTGGGTTTCGATCTGGCTGTCAGTGCCGCCCTTGACGAACGCGCCCTGGATCGAGCAGCTGTCCGGGTAGTTGCCCTTGAAGTGCAAGGTGTCGACGACGATTTTCTCGATCTCGCCCGGGTGACCCAGTGCGACGATGACCCAGTCGTTGCCCGGCGTACGACGACGTGCGGTTTCCCAACCGTCGCCCATGTTGATGCCACGGCCCGGGTTGAGGATGTTGCTCATGCGACCGAAGTGTTCATCGGAGCAGGCGAGGGCGCGGCCACCGTTGAGGGCTGCAGCCAGGTCAACCTGCTCGTTGTCGCCAACGGCCGACCAGTCGCGGTGCGGAACGCCGTACACGCGCAGACGGGCGACACCGCCGTCCGGGTAGATGTTGAAACGCAGATGGCTGAAGGCCTGGTCGTTGTTGATTTCGTGGAAGTGATGGCTGTTGCCTTGCAGCTCGACGGCAGACAGTACTTCAACCCACTGAGTGTTTTCGGTCGGCTCGCCGGAGGCCAGGAAGCACGCTTCGAGGGAGGCCGACGGCGGGAAGTTGCCGGTGAAGAATGAAGTGTCGATGTCGACGCCTTTGATCGAGCCAGGCACGCCCAGGCGGATCACTGCGCTGTCGTAGCCTTCGAAACGCTTGCGGCGCGACTCCCAGCCGTCCATCCACTTGCCGTTGTCATCGAACACGCCCTCCTTCCATACGGCCGGGGTCGGTTGGAACAGACGGTTGGCGTCTGCGAACCAGTCATCGGTGACCGAGATGATTTTGGTGCCCAGGCGGGCGTCGGCCAGGTTGACGAACTTCTCGAAAGGTACGGCGTAAGCTTTCATTCTTCTTGTCTGCCTTTAATAAGTTGGCTTGGGATGCTTGCAAGGTCCTGGGCGATTTGTGCGTTCAGTTCGCCAGGACCAAGGTCGCTATAGGGTCAGTAATCGGAACAGGGCGATCTTGTTGATCTCCGCCAGCGCGCATTTGAATTCGGTATCGACCGAGTTGTGAATGCGCGTTTCGAACGCTGCGAGAATCTGATGCCGGTTGCTGCCTTTTACCGCCATGATGAAGGGAAACTTGAACTTGGCTTTGTAGGCGTCGTTCAGCTCGGTGAAGCGAGAAAACTCTTCGGCCGTGCATTGGTGAATACCGGCGCCAGCCTGTTCATTGGTGCTGGCTTCGGTCAACTGGCCCTGGACGGCGGCTTTGCCGGCCAGGTCCGGGTGAGCGTTGATCAGAGCCAACTGGCTCTCGTGATCGGCGCTCAACAGGATGTCGCTCATGCGCTGGTGCAGGGTTTCGATCTCGTCGATCGAAGCGTCCTGGCCCAGGTCAAAGGCCTTTTCGGCCACCCATGGCGAATGTTCGTAGATGTCGGCAAAAGCTTTGACGAAATCGTCGCGGCTCAGGGTCGATGGTTTCAGCGATTGAAAGGTGCTCATTTGGCAGCCCCTTGGTACGGGTGGGTTTCTTGCCAGTGGCGAGCGATGTCGACGCGGCGACTGAACCACACCTGTTCATGACTTTTAGCGTATTCGATAAAGCGCTTGAGCGAGGCCAGACGCGCCGGACGGCCAATCAGGCGGCAGTGCAGGCCGATCGACAGCATTTTCGGTGCGTCGGCACCTTCGGCGTAGAGCACGTCAAACGCATCTTTCAGATATTCAAAAAAGTCGTCGCCCTTGTTGAAACCCTGGACCTGGGTAAAACGCATGTCGTTGGTGTCCAGGGTGTACGGGATCACCAGGTGCGGCTTGCCGGTCGGATTGTTCGGTTCCCAGTAGGGCAGGTCGTCGTCGTAGGTGTCGCAGTCGTAGAGGAAACCGCCTTCTTCCATCACCAGGCGACGGGTGTTCGGGCCGGTGCGGCCGGTGTACCAGCCCAGCGGACGTTCACCGGTGATTTCGGTGAGGATGCGGATCGCTTCGAGCATGTGCTCGCGTTCCTGCGCTTCGTCCATGTACTGGTAGTCGATCCAGCGGTAGCCGTGGCTGCAGATCTCGTGGCCGGCATCGACCATGGCACGGATCACGTCCGGGTGACGCTGGGCGGCCATGGCCACGGCGAAGATGGTCAGCGGAATATCGAATTCCTTGAACAGTTTCAGAATCCGCCAGACGCCGGCACGGCTGCCATACTCGTAAAGGGATTCCATGCTCATGTTGCGCGCGCCTTGCAGCGGCTGCGCCGAGACCATCTCCGAAAGGAAGGCTTCGGACTCTTTGTCGCCGTGCAGGATGTTGCGCTCGCCGCCTTCTTCGTAATTGAGTACGAAGGACAGGGCGATGCGGGCATTGCCCGGCCAGTGTGGGTGCGGAGGGTTACTGCCGTAACCGACCAGGTCGCGTGGGTAGTCAGCGCTCACTGCAGTGTTCCTTTCTTATTCGTGGTGACAGTTGTGTGGCGCGCCTGAGGTTGGATGACAGGCTGGCGTCACAGCGATGGGCTGATTGTATACAACTTTATATTCACTTTGTAAGCCTGATTTTTTGCATTTTTCGTTAACGGTCATCTTTCCGTGCTATTTACACGAACCTGCAAGAAACCTGCCTGACTGGTCAGCTTAAGGTTATGAGGTTCAGCGGGCAGGCGCTTCGACAGCAAATCGTCGGGAAACCGGGGGATGGCGCTGGCGGTCGTAAAAATGTCGTTTTTATTGTGTACAATTTTTTTGAAAAGTGTCTTAATCAATCGCTCGCCGCAGCTTTTCGTGCTCCGAAACGGTGCGGTCTCCTTTTCACCTGACTTCGGGAGGCGCGAAGTCTGGCTGCTTCCACGCAGGCAGGCGCGCAGAATCAATGGGACGTTTGACTACACACGTTTTGGACGCTGCACACGGTTGCCCGGGCAGCTCGATCAAGGTCGAGTTGTACCGCGTTGAAGGTTCGCAGCTGGAATTGGTCGCCAGCGCGATAACTAACAGCGATGGCCGTGTCGATGCGCCGCTGTTGCAAGGCGATGACTACCGGTCCGGGGTTTATCAGGTTCAGTTTCATGCGGGCGATTACTACCGCGCCCGTGGTGTACAGCTGCCGGAGCCGGCTTTCCTGGATGTTGTGGTGCTGCGTTTCGGCATCTCGGCTGAACAGGATCATTACCATGTGCCGCTGCTGATTTCGCCTTACAGCTATTCCACGTACCGCGGCAGCTGATCCCCCAAGCAGCTGCCTCACCCTGGAAGCGACTGCGCATATAGCTTCTTTGGTCTTTCGCCCGCTCACACTGCGGGCTTTTTTTCGTCTGCCGGAAAGTCAAAAGATCGAACCCTGCGGCAGCTCCTGCACCGACCAATGTAGGAGCTGCCGAGTGAAACGACGCTGCGATCTTTTGATCTTGCTTAACGGCTCAACAACGACGCCGCACCCGCACCACCAAACAACGCCGCACTGATCCGATTGAACCAACTCTGCCCCTTGCCACTTCGCAAATACCGCGCCGCTCCATGGGCACCCAGCCCATAAGCCAACTTGCACAGCAGATCCAGCACGGTCCAGGTCGCGATCATCACCAGCAGTTGCGGCAGAAACGGCTGTTCAGCGCTCAAGAACTGCGGCAGAAACGCGGCGAAGAACAGAATGTCTTTCGGATTACTGGCGCCGAGCATGAACGCGCGGCCGAACAGTGCGCGAAAGCGCGGCACAGGTGCAGCCTGCGGCACTTCGGCGCCGTGGGAAGGCTGGCGCGATTGCTGCCAGCTCTGCCAGGCGAGGTAGAACAGGTACAGCGCGCCAACGATTTTCAGCGCACTGAACAACTGTTCCGACGCCAGCAGCAGGGCGCCCAGACCCAATGCCGAAGCACTCAACAGGCAGATCGAAGCAATCACCCCACCGAGAAACGCCGGGTAAGAACGGACTAGGCCGTAGTTCAAACTGTTGCTGATCATCAGTAAAGACAGTGGCCCCGGGATCAGGATCACCACCAGTGCAGCGCCGCTGAACAGCAGCCAGGTTTCCAGACTCATCACTTTCCTCCATTTGCACAAAAGCCTCACCCGACGGGGTGAGGCTGTTTTGAAGCGCGAACCGCGTAAGGTTTACAAGAAGATGAACTTCGCGATGAAGATCGCGCAGAGCACCCACAGACTCGCGGAAATTTCCTTGAACTTGCCAGTGCCGGCCTTCAGCACCACATAAGTGATGAAGCCCAGCGCGATACCGTCGGCGACCGAGAAGGTCAGGGGCATCATGATTGCAGTGACGATCGCCGGAATGCTGTCGGTCGCTTCGTCCCACTCGATGTGCTTCATGCCGCCCATCATCAGCATTGCCACGTAAATCAGTGCGCCGGCGGTTGCGTAGGCGGGGATCATTCCGGCCAGCGGTGCGAAGAACATGGCTGCAATAAATAGCACACCTACGGTCACAGCGGTAAGACCAGTCCGACCACCAGCCGCTACACCAGCGGCACTTTCCACGTAACTTGTGACGGGAGGAACGCCGACAATCGCACCAAATACGCTGGAAGCACTGTCGGCTTTCATGGCGCGGGAAAGGTTTTCGATCCGACCGTCAGCGCCCACCAGATTGGCGCGCTGGGCAACGCCCATCAGGGTGCCAGCGGTGTCGAACATGTGCACGAAGAGGAAAGCCAGTACCACGCTGATCATGCTGACGTTGAACACGCCGGCGAGGTTCATGGCCATCCAGGTCGGGGCCAGGCTCGGCGGGGCCGACATGATCCCTTCGTAATGCACCAGGCCCAGACCCCAACCGGCCAGGGTCACGGTGATGATGCTGATGAGGATTGCGCCGAAGACTTTGTGGTAGCTGAGCACGGCGATCATCAAGAAGCAGACGGCGGCCAGCAGCGGTCCAGGCTCGCGCAGGGAGCCGAGTTTGATCAAGGTCGCCGGGCTATCGACGACGATACCCGCGGTTTTCAACCCGATCAGCCCCAGGAACAAGCCGACTCCGGCGCCCATGGCGAAGCGCAGACTCACGGGAATACTGTTGAGCAGCCATTCGCGGATGCGCGAGAAGGTCAGGATCATGAACAGCACACCGGAAACGAACACCGCACCGAGCGCGGTTTCCCAGTTGTAGCCCATGGTGCCGACCACGGTGTAAGTGAAGAAGGCGTTCAGGCCCATGCCCGGCGCCAGGCCGACTGGCCAGTTGGCGTACAGGCCCATCAACAGGCAACCCAATGCAGCAGCGATGCAAGTCGCGACGAATGCCGCACCGTGATCGATCCCGGCGTCGGCCATGATGTTGGGGTTGACGAAGATGATGTAGGCCATGGTGATGAAGGTTGTCAGACCGGCAATCAACTCGGTCTTCACCGTGGTGCCATGCAAGCTGAGTTTAAAGATGCGCTCCAGCCAGCCATTGCGTAAAGGCGGCGAGAGATCCAGCGTCGATGCTTCGGATTTGCGGCTTTCCACAGCGAGTACTCCTCAAGAGTTTTATTGTTATTTCCAGGGCCGGATCCGAGAGGGTGGCAGCAGCCCTTTGAGGCACTTGCGAATTTGTTGACCGCTTGGTCAGGAACTCGCACGAAGTGGATTATGCTTTTGTGTACAAATAAAGCAAATATTGTTTTTGATTTTGTGGACGAAAAGTTTGGCAATAGGGATATATCGCCGGAAAGGACGCCTTCGCGGGCAAGCCTCGCTCCTGCGGGGTATTGGTGAACCGTAGGAGCGAGGCTTGCCCGCGAAGACTGGCTTGAGATCACATCTTCTGCTGGTTCTCCCCCAGCGCCAGGTTCACCGCCAACCACCCATTCACCGCCGTCTCCCCGGCTTCGGCAAACACCCGCTCCAGCAATTTCACCTGCTCGCGACGCAATGACTGCTCAAACCGTGCGCCATCGTCGGTCAGCTCCAGCAGCCGTTTACGTTTATCCGTCTCGGGTGCAGCGCTGTTCACCAAATGCATTTCCACCAATTGCCGCAGCGGCATGTTCAGCGCCTGCTTGCTCACGCCGAGCAATGCCAGCAGCTCTTTGACGCTCAGGCTCGGATAGCGGGCGATGAAAAACACGATGCGCTGATGCACCCGACTCAAGCCGCGACGCTCAAGCATTTCGTCGGCCTTGGCGGTGAAGGCTTGGTAGCCGAAGAAAAACGCTTCCATGGCTTGTTGCTGGGAAATCGGGTTTTTAAGGTCAAGCATGTTGACGTATCCGCTCGGGCTGTCGTAATTTCGGTCAACAAGTTTGACTCATTTTTCTCTGGCCTCGCTACCGGTGACTCACATGGCTTTTTCCGAACGTGTCTCGCGCCTTAAAAGTTCTTTGATCCGTGAAATCCTCGCTGCGGCCCAGCGTCCGGAGGTAATGTCTTTCGCCGGGGGCTTGCCGGCTGAAGCCATGCTGCCGAAGGTCGAATGGGCCGACATGCCAGTGTCCATGGGTCAATACGGCATGAGCGAAGGCGAACCGGCGTTGCGCGAAGCGTTGGCCGTCCAGGCTCGCGCACTCGGTATACATTGCGAGGCAAATCAGGTGCTGGTGGTCAGTGGCTCCCAGCAAACCCTCGATCTGGCGGCCAAGCTCTATATCGATAAAGGCACCGAGATTCTGCTGGAGGCACCGACGTATCTGGCGGCCTTGCAGATCTTCCAATTGTTCGGCGCAGACTGCATCACTGTCCCGCTGCAAGCGGATGGCCCGGACTTGGCGCAATTACGCACCCGTCTGCAAAAACACCGTCCGGCGTTCATCTACCTGATCCCGACCTTCCAGAATCCCTCGGCCGTGCGTTACAGCGAAGCCAAGCGCGATGCGGTGGCGGCTTTACTCGATGAGTTCGGTGTGACCCTGATTGAAGACGAGCCTTACCGCGAGCTGACCTTCGACGGCGGCAGTGCGACGCCGATTGTCAGTCGTTTGAAAAAATCCAGCTGGATATATACCGGCACCGTGTCGAAAACCTTGTTGCCGGGATTGCGTGTCGGCTATTTGATCGCCAGTCCTGACCTGTTCCCACATTTGCTGCGGCTCAAGCAGTCGGCGGACCTACACACCAATAGGATCGGCCAGTGGCAAGCACTGCAATGGATTGGCACGGAGCAGTATCAGCGGCACCTCAGTGAGTTGCGCGATTTCTATCGGGTGCGACGCGACGCATTTCAGGTAGCGCTTGAAACGCACTTTTCCGATCTGGCACATTGGAACGTGCCGCAGGGTGGGCTGTTTTTCTGGCTGACGCTCAAGCAACCGCTGGATACGCGCACGTTACTTAACGCCGCGTTGGCGAATGATGTGGCGTTCATGCCGGGTGAGCCATTTTTCCCTGAGCCGGAGAACCATCCGGGGCATATACGTCTGAACTTCAGTCATATCGACCCGACGCGGCTGGATGAAGGGCTCAAGCGATTGGCGGCGGTGGTGCGCCAGGCCCAGGCTGCCGAAGCGGCCTGAAGATAGAAAAACCGGCTCAAGGGCCGGTTTCTGTTTGTCTGGAGTTTGCGGTGTTTGAATCGACGCCTTCGCGGGCAAGCCTCGCTCCTAAAGGATTTGGCAAACAGTAGGAGCGAGGCTTGCCCGCGAAGAGGACATCAATCACAACACAAAAACATCAGGCTGCCGCGAAACGCTTGTCCAGGTAATCAATGATCACCTTGGATTCATACATCCAGGTGGTCTGGCCATTTTCTTCGATGCGCAGGCACGGCACTTTGATCTTGCCACCTTGCTCCAGCAGTGTCTGGCGATCCTGTTCGTTGTTCTTCGCGTCACGCAACGCCACCGGCACGTTCAGGCGGCGCAGGGTGCGGCGGGTTTTCACGCAGAACGGGCAGGCATGAAACTGATAGAGGGTCAGGTCTTTGGCGGCGGAGTTGATCTTAGCCTGGACCTCGGCCGGGCGCTGCTTCTTGCCCGGACGAGTGAGGAAGTCGATGAAGATGATCAGTTGGCCAAGGCCGACACGAAGCGCTTTTACGAACACGTTGAAAGCCTCACGGTGGAGATGAAGAAAGGCGCGCAGCTTACCTGATTTTTAGCGGACGAAAAAAACCGGCGATGAATGCCGGTTTTCTTCGAGTTGCGAATTACTTGATGAGGCTGAGGAATTCGCTGCGGGTCGCGGCGTTCTCGCGGAACTCACCGAGCATCACCGAGGTGATCATCGACGAATTCTGTTTTTCCACACCGCGCATCATCATGCACATGTGCTTGGCCTCGATCACTACAGCAACGCCCAGGGCACCGGTGACTTGCTGGACTGCATCGGCGATCTGTCGGCTGAGGTTTTCCTGGATCTGCAGGCGGCGGGCGTACATATCGACGATCCGCGCGACTTTCGACAATCCCAGGACCTTGCCACTCGGGATGTAAGCAACATGGGCCTTGCCGATGAACGGCAGCAGGTGGTGTTCGCACAACGAGTACAACTCGATGTCCTTGACCAGCACCATTTCGCTGTTGTCGGAGCTGAACAAGGCACCGTTGGTGACTTCTTCGAGTGTTTGTTCATAACCGCGGCAGAGGTACTGCATGGCTTTGGCGGCACGTTTTGGCGTGTCGAGCAGGCCCTCGCGGGAGACGTCCTCGCCCAGTTGGCCGAGAATCGCGGTGTAATTCTGTTCCAGGGACATGAAACTACCTGTGGGATTTTACGCAAAGGGCAAGGGTACGGTGGCAGGCACGACGCTGCAAGCGTGAAGCAACAGCTTTACTCGTCGCGGCCTTCCATCATGGTTCGTTTGAGCATCACATAAACCGCACCGGCACCGCCGTGTTTGGCCTGGCAGGAAGTGAAGCCAAGTACCTGCGAATGCTGGCGCAACCACGTGTTGACGTGGCTTTTGATCATTGGCCGCTTGCCGTCCAGGCGCACAGCTTTGCCGTGGGTGACGCGCACGCAGCGGATTTCGAATTTGGTCGCTTCGGCCAGGAAGGCCCAGAGGGTTTCCCGGGCCTTTTCTACGCTCATACCGTGCAGATCGAGGCTGCCTTCGAACGGAATCTGCCCGACCTTGAGCTTGCGCATCTGGCTTTCCTGTACACCGTCGCGCGCCCACATCAATTCGTCTTCGGGGCCGACGTCGATGACGAACTGATCGGACAGCCCGTCAACGGTGGTGGCATCGGTGCGCACAGTGGCGGCCTGACGCAGTTTGGCGATCTGCGCGCGGTCAGCCTTGGGTTTGCCGGTTTCAGCGCGATCGTGCTTGATTGGCTTGACGCCTTGAAGCGCGCTTTTGAACAGGGAAAAATCGTCGTCTTGCATGTCAGCCTCCGCGAAGGGCGGCCAGTTTACCCAACTCGAAGCGAATGGGCGCGCGACAAAACGCGCGGCGTTCGCTTAGTCGTGTTTTTTCATCAGGTGCGGGGACATGTTCAGCGCTTGCGACTGACGTGAGCGGCGACGGCAGCGGCGCCACAGCCACACGCCGAAGTACAGCACGACCAGGCCGATCACCAGAATCACTGCCGAACCCACTCGGTTGGTGTTCATTTCACCCAGGGCGGGTGCATGACCGAGCAGGCTGGCGACACCGGCCATGGCGAGCAACACACCACTCATAGCTAACAGCGCAGCAATCGTTGCGCCGATTCGAAAACGCCAGTTGCTTTGGCCTTTGGGCCGCAAGCGGCGAGCGTCAAAACCATCGGATAACTTCATTCCGACCTTCCTCAATGGGTATCGGCCCTTCGACCGGGAGTTGACCGGGATGTTCCTGAGGCTAAGACAATTACGGCTAATGGGAGGCTTTTGCGGATGAGCGGCGCTATTGGCCGCTCATGGAGCGTCGATCAGATCAACTCGCGGGTCAGGGCGAGGGTGGCAAAGTTGTCCGCCATGATCGCCATTTCGGTCTGCTGGACGTGCTCGGCGCTCAGGACTCCGCCCTTGTATGGCAAGTCGCGAGTGGCGCAGGCGTCTTCCACCAGGGTGCAGCGAAAGCCCAGGTTCTTCGCCGCGCGTACGGTGGTGCTGACGCTGGAATGGCTCATGAAACCGCTGACGATCAGGTCGAGGGCTCCGAGGTCTTGCAGGCGTTTTTCAAGTGGGGTGCCATGGAATGCGCTCGGCAATAATTTACCGATGATGGTTTCGTCGACCAATGGCTCCAGCCCCGGGATGAATTCACCGCGCTCGCCTTGCGGGTCGAACAGACCGCCGACGGTACCGAGGTGGCGTACATGCACGATGGGTCGGCCAGCGGCGCGGGCTGCGGCCAACAATTGCTTGATGTTCGCGACGGCAGCGTCCATGCCGCTCAGGGCCAATGGACCGCTGAGGTACTCTTTCTGGGCATCGATGATGACAAGCGTCGCATGACTCAGTTTGGCGGCTGCATAACCGCGGCCGCTGAGTTGAAACATCGTTTGTGGAACGGACATTCTGGGGCTCCTTGGAGTGGGGCTTTTGCGACATTGTCCTCTGGCTGAGCGCTTCTGTGAATCGCTACCATCGTAGGCACCGTCGTTATTGGCGTGCAGCGTTGTCAAGTGCTCCGTTTTGTTCAATACCAAGCTGAAAAAACAGATTAGTCCTACATTTGCCCAAGTATTTTTCCCGCGTCGTCGTGGCGGCGTTTGGCTGGTAGAATCGCCCGTCGATTTTTCTGGAGTTTGCCGTCGTGATCACTTCCCGCCTTCGTACCCTGCGTGACCATATCCGTTGGGCCGTCAGCCGCTTCCATGGGGAGGATCTGTTTTTCGGCCATGGCACCGACAACGCCTGGGACGAAGCTCGTCAACTGGTGTTGGGCGCGCTGCACTTGCCGTGGGAAATTGCCGACAGCTACCTCGACTGCAATCTGGAAGAAGACGAACTCGTGCACCTGCAGCACCTGCTCAAGCGCCGTATCGAAAAACGCGTGCCGACCGCCTATCTCTTGGGTGAAGCCTGGTTTTGCGGCATGTCGTTCATTGTCGATGAGCGTGTGCTGATCCCGCGTTCGCCGATTGGCGAGTTAATCGAAAACCGTTTCACGCCTTGGCTGGGCACCGAGCCGGCGCGGATTCTCGATCTGTGCACCGGCTCTGGCTGCATCGGTATCGCCTGCGCCTACGAGTTCCAGAAGGCCGAAGTAGTGCTGGCGGATCTTTCGTTCGAAGCGTTGGAAGTGGCCAACCAGAACATCGAACGCCATGGCGTCGATGAGCGTGTGTACACCGTGCAGGGCGATGGTTTCGATGGTCTGCCGGGTCAGCGTTTCGACCTGATCGTGTCGAACCCGCCTTACGTCGATGCCGAAGATTTCGCCGACATGCCGGACGAATACCAGCATGAGCCGGAACTGGGTCTGGCCTGCGGCGATGATGGTTTGAACCTGGTGCGGCGCATGCTCGCTGAAGCGGCCGATCACCTGACCGAGAAGGGCTTGCTGATTGTCGAAGTGGGCAATAGCCAGGTTCACGTCGAGGCGTTGTACCCGGAAGTTGACTTTGCCTGGCTGGACTTCGAGCGCGGCGGGCATGGTGTATTCATGCTGACAGCAGAACAGTGCCGCGATCACCAGGCATTGTTCGCTTCACGCGTCTAAGCCTCAAAAGCAAAAGATCGCAGCCTGCGGCAGCTCCTACATGGGTCGGTGTAGGAGCTGCCGCAGGCTGCGATCTTTTGATTTACCGGTGTGTCGCAATCCAGATCAACAATCCTGCCTGAAACACTGCAAACGCCACCAGACAAGTAATGGTGAAACGCAAACCGGCGTCTTCACGCTTGTACTTACTGACTTTCTCTTCGTGTTTCTTGAGTTTGACTTCCTGCTCGGCCAGATTCTGCTCGGCCTGCTGAAGCATCTGCGCCGCTTCAAGAATTTCCACGATCTGCAGTTTTTCGGTGTTCCAGTCACCCAACAGATCGCCGACCTGTACTTCTTTGACGCTGCCCTTCAGATGCTGGGCGTCGGCGTAAACCACATCGAAACCGTGTACTCGCAAAAAATGATCGCGGCGCAGACGCGTGTCTTCGTTCAGTGCGTCCTTGTTGTTCAGGTCGGAGCCGTCGACGGTGTAACCCGGCCAGCGCTTCTTCGCCCAGGTAATACCTTGAGCCGCCATGAAGCGACCGATACCGCGATTCATCGGTTCGATTTGCAAGCCGCTGTCCGGGCCGAAGTGCACGCGTTTTTCGCCGTGGTCGACCCACACGTCGAGATGATTCTGTTCTTTGCGCACGCGCTGGCCGGGCAGGGTGATGCTCATGCGCATCAGGCTACGCTGCTTGTCATTACGCTCGGCATAACCGAACTCGACAAAGCGCAACGGACGGCCGCCGGTGTTGCGATCGGTCTGCAACGGCGCCAGACGGAGCATCTTGTGGTGCTCGACGTGGACGTCCGCCCAGGGCAATTCGACCGCTGGCGGTGCGTCTTTTTCAGCGGTGGTATCGGGTGAAGTCTGGGTATCAGTCATAGCGGCGCGATCCTGTCCAAGCTCTGCTTGCCGCCAGCCAGTGCGCTGGCGACAAAGGCTTATCGGCCGTTTATCGCAAGACTGGAGGGCAAACAGCGGTTAACTGACGCGAAGTCCATCAATAAACCCGAGGATTCGCGTGCCAAGTTCCGCGGCAAGGGGCAAATTTGGATCTTTATAAGAAGCCAATTGGCGTTTTACGTCGTTGGGCACGATGCGCATGACGTGGTTCATGCCTTCGATCAGCGCCAGTTCGGCATCGGGTTTGGCAGCCTTGAGCAAGCGAGCGTCATTGACGCCGACCTGAATGTCGTTGCTGCCCTGAATGATCAGCGCCGGCATCTTCAACTTGGCAAACGCGGCGGCCGGATCCTGGCGGAACAGCGAAATCAGATACGGCTGCACACTAGGACGGAAAATCACCTGCAATTGCGGTGGCACGTTGTCGTCGATTTTCCCGGCCTTGAGGCTGTCGAGCAGTTCGTTGCTGCGCAGCATCAATGGCGGAGGCAGGCGATTGCCCAATTGCTGGCGCAGCACCTGATCGATCGGCCGGGCAGTGCCGGACATGGAGATCACGGCCGCGGCATCGATGCTGGGTGCCGCGAGACTGGCGATCAACGCACCTTCGCTGTGTCCCAGCAAAATCAGTTTGCCAAAACGCGGATCCGCTTTGAGCTTTTGGCCCCAGGCTTCGGCATCCGCCACGTAAGCTTCCACCGTCAGATTGCGCTCATCCGGGGTCGCGGCGAGGCTCGCCGCCACGCCGCGTTTGTCGTAGCGCACGCTGGCGATGTTGTGTTTGGCCAGCACCCAGGCCAGCCGTTTGAGGCTGTCGTTGCGCCCGCCGTCAGGATTATTGCCGTCGCGATCCGTAGGGCCGGAGCCGGAAATGATCAAGACAACCGGTACGGGTGTGTCGGACTTGGGCAGCAGCAGCGAGCCGAAAAGCTCGCCAGTGCCGGTGTCCAATGTGATCGGTCGTTGCAGGACAGTGGCCTGGACGAAACCGGTAAACAGGGTAAGGCTCAAGGCTAGAACTCGCAGCATCATCACGCCATCATCAACAAGATGCCAGTTGGACTCGCAGGCACCCATAAGGTTCGAGGATGAACTACTTGGGTAGCCTGCGTATACTGGCGCGCATTACGTATTCAGGTTCGATTTCACGGAGCGTCCCGATGTCCGGCAATACCTACGGCAAGCTGTTCACTGTCACCACCGCTGGCGAAAGTCATGGTCCGGCGTTGGTCGCCATTGTCGATGGCTGCCCGCCGGGCCTGGAGATTTCCCTTGAGGATCTGCAGCGCGATCTGGATCGCCGCAAGCCTGGCACCAGCCGCCACACCACCCAGCGTCAGGAAGCCGACGAAGTCGAAATCCTCTCCGGCGTGTTCGAAGGTCGTACCACCGGTTGCGCCATCGGCCTGTTGATCCGCAACACCGACCAGAAGTCCAAGGACTACTCGGCCATCAAGGATCTGTTCCGCCCGGCCCACGCCGACTACACCTACCACCACAAATACGGCGAGCGCGATTATCGCGGCGGCGGTCGCAGTTCGGCACGGGAAACCGCGATGCGCGTGGCGGCTGGCGCGATTGCCAAGAAATACCTGGCCACTCAAGGCATCGTCATTCGCGGCTATATGAGCCAACTCGGCCCGATTGAAATCCCGTTCAAGACCTGGGATTCGGTGGAAGAGAACGCTTTCTTCAGCCCCGACCCGGACAAAGTGCCAGAGCTGGAAGCCTATATGGACCAGCTGCGTCGTGATCAGGATTCGGTCGGTGCGAAGATTACTGTCGTGGCCGAAGGCGTAATGCCGGGCCTCGGCGAGCCGATTTTCGACCGTCTCGACGCAGAGCTGGCCCATGCGCTGATGAGCATCAACGCGGTAAAGGGCGTGGAAATCGGCGCCGGTTTCGCCAGCGTCTCCCAGCGCGGCACTGAACATCGCGATGAAATGACCCCGGAAGGTTTCCTCAGCAACAATGCGGGCGGCATTCTCGGCGGCATCTCCTCCGGTCAGCCGATTGTTGCGCATCTGGCCCTGAAGCCGACGTCCAGCATCACCACGCCGGGCCGTTCCATCGACATCCATGGCAACCCGGTGGAAGTCATCACCAAGGGCCGTCACGATCCGTGCGTTGGCATCCGTGCCACGCCGATTGCCGAAGCGATGATGGCTATCGTGTTGATGGATCACCTGCTGCGTCATCGTGGGCAGAACGCCGATGTGCGCGTGAGCACACCGGTGCTGGGTCAACTTTAATGGTTGATCTTAAAGTCGCAGCCGTCTGATGGCGGCAGCGGCGCTCCCGTACTGGCGGCTCTCCAGTTTCTATCTGTTCTATTTCGCCTTGCTCGGTTCGACAGCGCCGTTTCTGGCGCTGTACTTCGATCACCTGGGTTTTAGCGCCGCACGCATCGGCGAGCTGGTGGCGATCCCGATGCTGATGCGCTGCGTCGCACCAAACATCTGGGGCTGGCTCGGCGATTACACCGGTCGACGGCTGGCCATCGTGCGCTTCGGCGCGGTCTGCACGTTGCTGACCTTCTCGCTGATATTCGTCAGCAAGACCTACGCCTGGCTGGCGATGGTCATGGCCTTGCACGCATTCTTCTGGCACGCGGTGTTGCCGCAGTTTGAAGTCATCACCCTGGCGCATTTGCGGGGCCAGACCTCGCGCTACAGCCAGATTCGCTTGTGGGGTTCGATCGGTTTCATCATCACTGTGGTAGCGCTTGGGCGGTTGTTCGAATGGCTGAGCCTCGACATTTACCCGGCAGCGCTGGTGCTGATCATGGCCGGGATCGTGCTCAGCAGTCTGTGGGTGCCAAACGCCCAGCCGGCCCAGGGTGAACGGTTGGTGGGGGAGGGTTTCCTCGCGCAGCTACGCAGCCCTGGTGTACTGGCGTTTTACGCATGCGTGGCGTTGATGCAGATGAGCCACGGTCCGTATTACACGTTTTTGACGTTGCACCTTGAGCGCTTGGGCTACAGCCGAGGCGTGATCGGTATGCTCTGGGCCGTTGGAGTTGTGGCTGAAGTGCTGATGTTTATGGCCATGAGCAAGATCCTCGCGCGTTTTTCATTGCGCCGGGTGTTGCTGGCGAGTTTCCTGCTGGCGGCGTTGCGTTGGTTGTTGCTCGGTTCACTCGCCGAATTTCTCTGGGTGCTGTTGTTTGCCCAGGTGCTGCACGCGGCAACCTTCGGCAGCTTTCACGCCGCTGCCATTTCATTCGTGCAACGTAGCTTTGGCCCGCGTCAGCAAGGGCAGGGCCAGGCGTTGTATGCCGCACTGGCCGGTACTGGCGGTGCGATGGGCGCGTTGTACGCCGGTTACAGCTGGAACACCCTCGGCGCCGCATGGACCTTTAGTATTGCCAGTCTCGCAGCCGTCGCGGCTGCCGTTATCATTGCCACATGTATGCAAGAGGACAGGCCATGAGCCTTACCCGTGAACACCTCGCCCAGGAAATCATCGACGCCGGGCGATTCCTGTATGGCCGCGGCTGGTCGCCAGCCACCAGCAGCAACTACTCGACCCGACTGTCGCCGACCGAAGCGCTGCTGACGGTGTCGGGCAAGCACAAGGGCCAATTGGAGCTCGACGATGTGCTCGCCACCGATCTGTCCGGCAACAGTCTGGAACCGGGCAAAAAGCCGTCCGCCGAAACCCTGTTGCACACTCAGCTCTACAGCTGGCGCGCGGAGATCGGCGCGGTGTTGCACACTCACTCGGTGAACGCCACCGTGCTGTCGCGCCTGACGGCGGAAGACTTCATCGAGTTCGAAGACTACGAATTGCAAAAAGCCTTCACCGGCGTATCGACCCACGAATCCCGGGTGCGCGTGCCGATTTTCGACAATGACCAGGACATTGCGCGTCTCGCCGCCAAGGTTCAGCCTTGGCTCGACGCCCATCCTGATTGTGTCGGCTACCTGATTCGCGGCCATGGCCTCTACACCTGGGGCGCACGTATGAGCGACGCGCTGCGGCAGATCGAGGCTTTTGAATTTTTGTTCGAGTGCGAGTTGAAGACGCGCTCGCTCTTGAACCGTTAAGGAGTTGCCCTGATGAGCAGCCTGTCCGTTTATCACGTCTCCAGCCCTGAAATTCCCAACAAGGTGCTGACCCATTTCGAAGACATCGCCTCGACCCTGGCAGAGCAGGGTGTGCGTTTCGACCGCTGGCAAGCTGGGGCGAAGATCCAGCCCGGCGCCAGTCAGGAAGAAGTGATCAGCGCCTACCAGGTGCAAATCGACAAGCTGATGACCGAACGCGGTTACATCACTGTCGACGTGATCAGCCTGAACAGCGATCACCCGCAAAAAACCGAACTGCGCGCCAAGTTTCTTGAAGAACACCGCCACGGCGAAGACGAAGTACGATTTTTCGTCGCCGGTCGTGGCTTGTTTACCCTGCACATCGACGATTACGTCTACGCCGTCCTGTGCGAGAAGAACGACCTGATCTCTGTGCCGGCCGGCACCAAGCACTGGTTCGACATGGGTGAGCATCCGCATTTTGTTGCGATTCGACTGTTCAATAACCCGGAAGGTTGGGTCGCCAATTTCACCGGCGAAGACATCGCCGGCCAATTCCCGCGTCTGGAGGACTGAGTCGATGCCGATCAAAGCGATTCTCACCGACATCGAAGGCACCACCAGCGCGGTGAGTTTTGTCTTCGACGTGCTGTTTCCTTACGCCGCCAAACACCTGCCGGACTTCGTGCGCCAACATGCCGAGCGTGCAGACGTGGCCGAGCAACTGAATGCCGTGCGTCGCGATAGCAATGAGCCAAACGCCGACGTCGAGCGTGTCATTGAGATTCTGCTGGGCTGGATCGCTGAAGACCGCAAGGCCACGCCGCTGAAGGCATTGCAAGGGATGGTGTGGGAACAGGGCTATCACGCTGGGCAATTGAAAGGTCACGTCTACCCGGACGCCGTTGAGGCGCTGAAGCGCTGGCACCAGGACGGCTATCAATTGTTTGTGTATTCCTCGGGCTCAATCCAGGCCCAGCGCTTGATCTTTGGCTGCTCGGAGGCGGGAGATCTGACGCCGCTGTTCAGCGGTTATTTCGACACCACATCAGGGCCCAAGCGCGAAGCGCAGTCCTACGCCAACATCACGCAGGCTATCGGCCTGGAGGCTACGCAGATTCTGTTTCTGTCCGACATCGTCGAGGAACTGGACGCGGCACGCACCGCCGGGATGACTACGTGCGGACTGGCGCGCGAGGGCGGTGAACTGGCAGGGCATTTGACCGTGGACAGCTTTGCGCTGATCGATCCGTCGACCTTTTAAAAAGCCAAATCAAAAGATCGCAGCCTGCCGCAACTCCTACATGAAAACGCGATCCATGTAGAGCTGCCGCAGACTGCGATCTTTGGAGTTTGTTGAATTACGCCGAATGGTAAGTCGGCAGCGCAAACCGTTGCTGGCTCTGCAGCATAGAAATTTGCGGCAATTCACTTGCCTGTTCCGCCAGGTCGCGACGAATCGCACTGATGACCCACGACAGTTGGTCGCCATTGTGCAATTGCTGGTAGGAAATCGAACGCTTGAATACTCGGCCCTCGGTGCTGCGCAACGTCAGCAGAATCCCGCCGTCAGGTCGCGCCTGGGTGGTGACTTCGAAGTGGGAGAACAAGGACGAAAATTTTTCCTGAATCAGGCTCATGTCTACTAGCTCCGTAAGCTCTTGAATGGCAAGCATGCGGAGAGAGTTGCAGCGATTGTGCCAGTATTTGAATCGGTAAAATAACGTTCTAAAACAATAAGTTATATTTATTGTGGTTTTTTGCTCTCGTGCATTCTGCATGAATGGCCATCGTGCATCCTGCATTTTGCGGTGCCTTCGGCGATTCAATGGAACCATTTCGCAGGTCGATGCTCACGATTTCCAGCACAGCCGTCGCGGATACAAAACATTTCAAAAACCGCGTGTACAGCGCCAGAACCGTTGACGTATTTTCGGGCTCAATCAACGCCGCCCGACAATAAGAAGATCGAACGGGAGCATCCATGAGCCGTATGCCGAGCGACACGATTACCTGGGGCATGATGCTCCGCAAGCTGCCTTCCATTGCCAAAGCCATTCCACGAGTGGTGAGAGGAATGAAAGTGGCTAACGTCAAGGACCCGACCCAACCGTGTGGCCTGGGCTGGAGTTTCGAACAAGCGACCTTGCGCAACCCCGAGGGCCCGGCCTTGTTGTACGGCTCGGTGGCGCTGACGTATGCACAGGTCAATGAATGGGCCAATCGCATTGCTCACCACTTGATTGCCCAAGGCATTGGCAAGGGTGATGTGGTGGCGGTTTTCATCGAGAACCGTCCGGAACTGTTGGTGACGATATTGGCGGTGGCCAAGGTCGGTGCGATCAGCGCATTGCTCAATACCTCGCAGACCCGCGATACGCTGGTGCACAGCCTGAACCTGGTCGCGCCAGCGGCCATCGTCGTTGGCGGGGAACTGATCCCGGCGTTTTTGGCGGTGCGTGAGCGCGTGTTGATTGAGGCGGTGCGAACCTGGTATGTCGCCGATCAAGACACTTGGAGTCATCCGGGAATTGCCCCGGAAGGTTTCATCAACTTGATGACCGCCAGCATCGATGCCTGCGGCGACAACCCGGTCAGCAGTCAGCAGGTTTTTTTCGACGACCCTTGTTTCTTTATCTACACCTCGGGCACCACCGGGTTGCCCAAGGCCGGGGTTTTCAAGCATGGGCGCTGGATGCGTAGCTCGGCGAGTTTCGGGATGATCGCGCTGGATATGCGCCCGGAGGACGTCGTCTATTGCACCTTGCCGCTGTATCACGCCACGGGTCTTTGCGTGTGCTGGGGCTCGGCCATCAGCGGTGCGTCGGGATTTGCCATCCGCCGCAAGTTCAGCGCCAGTCAATTCTGGAACGATGTGCGCCAGTACCGCGCGACCACGCTTGGTTACGTTGGCGAGTTGTGTCGTTATCTGGTGGATCAACCGCCCAGCGCCGACGACAGCAAGCACGGTGTGACCAAGATGATCGGCAACGGACTGCGCCCAGGCGCGTGGAGTGAGTTCAAAACCCGTTTTGCGGTCAATCACATCTGCGAACTGTACGCCGCCAGCGACGGCAACATCGGTTTCACCAACATTCTGAATTTCGACAACACCGTCGGATTTTCCCTGATGTCCTGGGAGCTGGCGGCGTACGACCATGACAGCGGCGCGCCGATACGGGAGGCCAGCGGCTACATGCGCAAGGTGGGCAAAGGCGAGCAAGGGCTATTGCTAGCGAAAATCGACGACAAGGCACCGCTGGACGGCTACACCGATCCGCAGAAAACCGAAAAGGTCGTGCTCCACGATGTCTTCGCCAAGGGCGACCGCTACTTCAACACCGGTGACCTGCTGCGCAACATCGGTTTTGGTCATGCACAATTTGTGGATCGCCTCGGCGACACCTATCGCTGGAAGGGCGAAAACGTTTCGACCACCGAGGTGGAGAACATCCTCCTGCAACACCCGCACATTTCCGAAGCCGTGGCCTATGGCGTGGAAATCCGCAACACCAATGGCCGGGCTGGTATGGCGGCGATCACGCCCGCTGAATCCCTGGCGACCATGGACTTCAGCGAATTGCTGGCCTTTGCCCGGCAACAGATGCCGACCTACGCCGTGCCCTTGTTCCTGCGGGTAAAAGTGAAAATGGAGACCACCGGGACTTTCAAATACCAGAAGACCCGGCTCAAGGACGAAGCCTTTGACCCAGGCCGAACTGGCGATGACCCAATCTACGCCTGGTTGCCGGGAACCGAGACTTACGTGCAGGTGACCGAGCAAGTGTTGATGGACATTCACGGCGGTGCCTATCGTTATTAGGTGCAGCGTTATTAAGTGCGGCGTTATTGAATGTGGCTATGGCCCTGCTTCAGAAAAAAGAAGTGACAGTGCCGGGGCGGCTCGGGAAACTGTCAACTTTGCGAATAACTGAAAGTGGAGTGCTCAATGTCAGACAAAAGCCGCCAGATGACCCCCGAAGAAGCTGCCGAGTTTGCCGAACAGGTATTCAACAAGGCGCGCGAGGGTGATGCGGCCATGATGGCTGCGCTGCTGACCAAGGGCCTGCCGCCGAACCTGCGTAATCACAAGGGCGATACTTTGCTGATGCTGGCTGCCTACCACGGCCATGTCGACACCGTAAAAGTCCTGCTCGAACACAAGGCCGATCCGGAAATCCGCAACGACAACGGCCAGAGTCCGATTGCCGGCGCGGCGTTCAAGGGTGATCTGGCGGTGGTTGCGGCGCTGGTTGAAGGTGGTGCGCAGGTTGAGGGTTCGTCATTCGATGGCCGTACCGCGCTGATGATGGCGGCGATGTTCAACCGCGTCGCCATCGTCGACTACCTGATCAGCAAAGGCGCCGACCCGAAAGCCAAGGACGCCAATGGCGTGACTGCGCTGGATGCTGCCAAGACCCTGGGTGCGGCTGATACCGTTGCGCAACTGGAAAAGTTACTGGGCTGATAGATTTAAAAGATCGCAGCCTGCGGCAGCTTCTACAGGAATGTACCCATTTAAATGTGGGAGCTGCCGCAGGCTGCGATCTTTTCGTTTTTGAGATTAACCTGCGTTATCCTTCGCGCCCTCAAAACTCCCTCGCTACAGGATCACCCCCATGAAAGCCGCACTCGTCGAACTCATCAGCAAAATCAGCTCCGGGTGCATGGGCGAAGACGAAATCCTCAAGGTCGCTGACGAAGCGGCCCAGGCTTACGCCGATCCAGAGGGTTTTCTGACGGCCAATCCGGACATCAACTACGACGAAACCTTCCCGATCCCGCTGGGTGAGTGGGTCGTCGTTGGCAGCTTGCCGGAGACCGTGCTGTTCCAGTCCGACACCTACATGGACCTGTTCGCCCAGATCGTCGCTTCGTTCGGGCCGGGCATCGACTTCAATATCAAACCCAAGCAACTGGCCAAGACCGAGGCGCTGACCGCGCTCAACCGCATTCAGGTACAGATGAGCAGCCTGAACAAGGAAAACGGCGGCTACGTTTTGATGAACTTCAGCCAGTTGCTCGACGATGAGCTGCAAGTGGTACTGGTCTACGGCAACGATGTGCCACGAGTGCTTGAGCTGTGCGCCGAAGTCGGCATCGCTGCGGCACCGTCCCTCGAAGCCTTGAAAGTGGCCATCCACGTCTGAAGCGCAAAGCTGTCAAATAAAACGGAACCCTTGCCATGGCCGGCTATCCTAAGAGTGCGAATCACACTTCAGGAGCGTCACCATGGGTTCCACGTTCAACAGCCTGGTAGGCCTGATCATTCTGGCCCTGGACATCTGGGCAATCATCAACGTACTGAAAAGTGGCACCGAAACCGGGATGAAAGTCCTCTGGGTGCTGTTGATCCTGTTGCTGCCGGTTCTGGGCCTGATCATCTGGGCCATCGCCGGGCCACGCGGTAACGTCAGAATCTGACCTCACACAAATCCCAACGTAGGAGCTGCCGCAGGCTGCGATCTTTTGATCTTAACAATCAAAATCAAAAGATCGCAGCCTGCGGCAGCTCCTACAGGCGCGATAATCAGAAGGTTCGACCTGTCATGTTCCGCGACGTAGAATGCGCGCCTTTCCCGGGCAATCGAGCCAATCGATTGGCCATCATGGGCGGGTAACCGTCCGTTGCCACCCGCATTCATCGGAGCACTTCCCATGAGCAACATCCCAGCCAGCGACTACCTGGAAACCCTCTACGAAGGCTACGGCCAGCGTTTTCGCATGGAAAAACTGCTGCACGAAGTGCGCACCGAACACCAGCACCTGGTGATTTTCGAAAACCCGCGCATGGGCCGGGTGATGGCATTGGATGGCGTGATCCAGACCACCGAGGCCGATGAGTTCATCTACCACGAAATGCTTACCCATGTGCCGATCCTCGCCCATGGCAGCGCCAAGCGCGTACTGATCATCGGCGGTGGGGACGGCGGCATGCTGCGTGAAGTGGCCAAGCACCGCGGCGTCGAGCACATCACCATGGTCGAGATCGACGGCACCGTGGTCGACATGTGCAAGGAATTTCTACCGAACCACTCCAAGGGTGCGTTCGATGATCCACGCCTGAACCTGGTGATCGACGACGGCATGCGTTTCGTCGCCACCACCACTGAAAAATTCGATGTGATCATTTCCGACTCCACCGACCCGATCGGGCCGGGCGAAGTGCTGTTCTCGGAAAACTTCTACCAGGCGTGCCACCGCTGCCTGAACGAAGGCGGCATCCTGGTAACGCAGAACGGCACACCGTTCATGCAGATCGAAGAAGTCAAAACCACCGCCGGCCGCCTGCGCAGCCTGTTCCCGGACTGGCACTTCTATCAGGCCGCCGTACCGACTTACATCGGCGGCTCGATGACCTTCGCCTGGGGCGCAACCAATACCGCTTATCGCAAATTGTCCCGCGAAACCCTGCAACAGCGTTTCGCCGGCAGCGGCATCGTCACCCGCTACTACAATCCGGAAATTCACATCGGAGCCTTCGCTTTGCCGCAATACGTTTTGCAGGCTGTGAACAAGCCAAGCAACGACTAAACGCGGGCCTCCTGTAGGCGCTGCCGCAGGCTGCGATCTTTTGATCCGGTTTTTAAAGATCAAAATCAAAAGATCGCAGCCTGCGGCAGCTCCTACAGGTAATCCGTTTGAACGATCGACCAGGGTCAAAGTCCAGATATGTGTAAGCCCATCCATGGGTTTTATCGAGGAGGCACTGATGCAAAAGTGGAAAATCACTTTCGTGGATGATCACGGTGAAACTGTCGACGAAGTCTTTGAGTGCGACGAGTGCCCGGATAACGAACGCGCTGCCAAACTCATCAAGGCCCGGCTTCTTCCTGTTGCCGCCGAACTGGATCTGAACGATCTGGAAGGGCGAACCGCCGATGCGAGCGTCAAAAGCCTTAAAGCTCAGAACAGCATACAAATCCTCGGCATCACGCCAATCTGAACAACTCCTGTCACATTCTCAACCAGGCCTTGGCAGCGGCTCTATCTTGGGGCTAATCTGCAAGCGAGATCAGCGAATGGATCGCTAAGGTCTGGTCTTGTCAGCTCCATGCTTGTTTCCCGTCGGCACATCGGTTGCCGTCGCTCGCGCTGTTCGGTGGCGGGCGCTGGGAGTACGGAAAGTCTATCCATCAGTTTGAGGAGGACGTTTCATGAGCACAGCCTATCAAGAAGACATCAGCAGCAGCGTGCTGCGCCGCATGAAAGAAGGCGGTTTCGATTTTTCACGGTTCCATCCCATCGAGTTCTACGCCATTTTCCCGGACGAGGAGCGGGCACGCAGGGCGGCAGGTCATTACCGCGGTGAATCCCTGAATGCGCAAATCAGTGTGCGCGACGACGGCGCATGGGCACTCGAACTGAGCAAAGTCATGTACGCCACTTACGACGACATCGGCGATTTCGAACAGGGTTTCGAAGCAGTGGTCGAGCCATTGGGCGGCATCATTGAAGGCTGGGGTGTCAAACAGGAGGTACGAGGGCGACTCGCATAACCATATGAACAGTTACAATCATCAGCAGCGGCTGACCTTCGGGTTGGCCGTTTTCGTTTTGTGCAAAGATCGGTGTAGGAGCTGCCGAAGGCTGCGATCTTTTGATCTTGTTTTTGATTCATAACGTTTCTAAAAGCCAAAAAAAACCGCCTGAGCAGGCGGCTAAAGGGAAGTTCGTTAAGTTTTTCAGCGAATGCACGGATTATCCGCAGTGCCAGCCGCGCAGTGAAATCAACTCTGACTATGCTGGTGATAGGCGACTACAACGCCTTGCAATGAAGCGGGGGCGATCAGGTTGGGGCATTTGCCGCACAGGATTGGTGCGGTGTCTGCGTATTGATTATCCAACCGATTGATATCAAAGCGTTTCTGCCGATGGCACGGGCCTTGCGAAGCCTAGATGTCCGGGTGACAAGGAGTACGGCATGATCCGCACCTATTTTGATGAGATGTACGATGCCGGCGGCCAGGTCCGCCCGCATTATCGGGAGTTTGCCCGTTGGCTGGCCGAAACGCCTGACGAGCTTTTGGCGCAACGGCGACGCGAGGCCGATCTGTTATTTCATCGCGCCGGAATTACGTTCACGCTCTATGGTGATGAGCAGGGGACAGAGCGCCTGATTCCCTTCGACACGATCCCTCGCAGCATCCCCGCCAGCGAATGGCGCGTCGTCGAACGCGGCTGTATTCAGCGGGTCAAGGCGTTGAACATGTTCCTCGCCGACCTCTACCACGAGCAGCGCATTATCAAGGCCGGCATCATTCCGGCCGAGCAAGTGCTGGCCAACGAGCAATATCAGTTGGCGATGCAAGGCCTGGATCTGCATCGCGATATCTATTCGCACATCTCGGGTGTCGACCTGGTGCGCGATGGCGACGGCACGTACTACGTGCTCGAAGACAATCTTCGTACACCGAGCGGTGTCAGCTACATGCTCGAAGATCGCAAGATGATGATGAGGCTGTTTCCCGAGTTGTTCTCGGCCCAGCGCATCGCCCCCATCGATCACTATCCGAATCTGCTGCTCGACACACTGAAAAGTTCTAGTCCGATCGACAATCCGAGCGTGGTGGTGCTGACGCCGGGGCGCTTCAATAGCGCGTTCTTCGAGCATGCATTTTTGGCGCGGGAAATGGGTGTTGAACTGGTGGAAGGTGCAGACCTGTTCGTGCGAGACGACAAGGTTTTCATGCGCACCACCGACGGCCCAAAAGCAGTGGACGTGATCTACCGACGACTCGACGATGCGTTCCTCGACCCGCTGGCGTTCAACCCGGACTCAATGCTCGGCGTGCCAGGGCTGCTGTCGTCCTACCGCTCCGGCAATGTGGTGTTGGCGAATGCCATCGGCACCGGGGTCGCGGACGACAAGTCGGTGTACCCGTTCGTCACGGACATGATCCGTTTCTATCTGGATGAAGAACCGATCCTGAAGAACGTGCCGACCTGGCAGTGCCGCAATCCTTCGGAACTCTCCCACGTCCTGGCCAATCTCCCGGAACTGGTGGTCAAGGAAACCCAGGGCTCGGGCGGCTACGGAATGCTGGTGGGACCGGCGGCGACAGCGGCGGAAATTGAAGCCTTCCGCGCGCGGATCAAAGCCAAACCCCATGCCTACATCGCGCAGCCGACGTTGTCCCTGTCGACCTGTCCGACCTTTGTCGAAAACGGCATCGCCCCACGCCACATCGACCTGCGTCCGTTTGTATTGTCCGGCCGCGAAACCCGGGTTGTGCCCGGTGGTTTGACCCGTGTCGCCCTGCGCGAAGGCTCCCTGGTGGTGAATTCCTCCCAGGGTGGCGGAACCAAGGACACCTGGGTGGTCGAGGATTGAAGGAAGCCTGCCATGTTAAGTAGAACTGCCTCGGATTTGTATTGGATGTCGCGTTACCTGGAGCGGGCGGAAAACCTCGCACGGATGCTCGACATCAGTTATTCGCTGTCGCTGATGCCACAGGATGGTCGCGGTGATGGTCTGCACGAACTCGCCATGCCACTGCTGATTACCGGCACTCTGGACGACTACCTCGAACGCCACGGCGAGTTGCATGCCGAACGGCTTCTGCATTTCTTCGCGCTGGATGCGGCCAATCCGGCCAGCATCTACAGCTGCCTCGGTGCCGCGCGGGCCAGTGCTCATGCAGTGCGTGGGCGAATCACCGCCGACATGTGGGAAAACATCAACTCGACTTGGCTGGAAATTCGCGGGATCGCCGAGCAGGGCTTGAGTCGCTACGGCATGAGCCGTTTCTGCGAGTGGATCAAGGAACGTTCTCACCTGTTCCGTGGCGCGTCCTACGGCACGATCATGCGTAATGATGCGTTCCGCTTCATTCGCCTCGGCACGTTCATTGAGCGGGCCGACAACACATTGCGCCTGCTTGATGCCCGTTACGAAATGGCGGGCGATCAGGCCGAAGCGGTCAGCGATGGCACGGCCCATGCGTATTACCAGTGGAGTGCCTTGCTGCGGGCGTTGTCATCGTTCGAGGCCTACACCGAGATTTATCGCGACGCCCCCGGCGCCCGGCACGTGGCCGAATTGCTGTTGCTGCGGGCGGATGTGCCGCGCTCATTGCGCGCCTGCACCGAAGAAATCGACCAGATCCTCGCCCAGTTGCCGGGGGCCAACGGCCGTCCCGCGCAACGCCTGGCGGCGGAGATGGACGCGCGGCTGCGCTATACCGGCATCACCGAAATCCTCGACGAAGGCCTGCACGCCTGGCTGACCGAGTTCATCCCGCTGGTGCGCCAGCTGGGTAACGCCATTCACAGTTCTTACCTGGAGGCTGCATGAGACTTTCCATTAGCCATGAGACCACCTATCACTACGAAGATCAGGTGCGGGCGAGCATCCAGTATTTGCGACTGACCCCCCACGACAGCGAGCGCCAGCACGTGCTCAGTTGGCAGCTCGACTTGCCTCGCCCGGTGCGTGCGCAACTCGATCCGTTCGGCAACATCCTGCATGTGCTGACCATGGACGAACCGCACGAAGCGATCATCATCGGTGCCCGTGGTCAGGTCGATATCGATGAATTGCGCGAAGCCGAGCACGAGAGCCAGTCGGCGTTGCCGTTTTTGCGCTTCACCCGCCTGACTGAAGCCGATCAGGCCCTGCGGGCGTTCGCCGAAAAGGAGTGCAAGAAACGCCGGGACCGCACCGCACTGATCGACTTGATGCATGGCCTGAATCAGCACATGACCTACACGCCGGGTGCCACCGAAGTGGACACCAGTGCCGCACAGGCTTTCGCCGGGCGCTCGGGCGTGTGCCAGGACCACACTCATGCATTCCTCGCTTGCGCCCGCAGTCTGGGCATTCCCGCGCGGTATGTGTCGGGGTATCTGTACAGCGAAAACAGCGAGCACCTGGCCAGCCACGCCTGGGCCGAAGCCTGGCTCGATGACGCCTGGTACAGCTTCGATGTGACCAATGAATTGGCCCGGCCCGAGCGCCATTTGAAACTGGCGGTGGGTCTGGATTATCTGGACGCCTGTCCGGTGCGTGGCATGCGCCGCGGCGGTGGTTGTGAGCAGATGCACGCCAAGGTGCTGGTATCACCGACGCCGATGCCGGTGATCTCCGTGCAGCAACAGTAGTTTAACCACTGTAGGAGCGCAGCTTGCACGCGGTAGCGGTAGGTCAGTCAAAGGTGTATTGACAGCAAAACCGCTATCGCAAGCAAGCTCGGCTCCTACAAAGAGAATGCCATCAGGGTTTAACCTTGCGCCCTGCCATATGCTTCAAATACCCCACCAGCATTCCCAGCTCCCCATCCGGTAAAACCTCCGCCGAGAACCCGGGCATCTTCGCCTGCGGCCACTGGCGCAAACTTTGTGGATCGCGGATGTAACGCTTGAGGAAGTCCGCGCCGAAGTACTCGGTCGGGCTGTACGGAATATTCAGGTCTGGTCCGAACTGCGCATCCCCGGCGCCATTCAATCGATGGCAGGCCAGGCAATTCTTCTGAAACAACGCAAAGCCCTTGTTTATCGGGTCATCGGCCTTCAGCGCAGGATCAGGCAGCAGGGCAGGGAAGCGCTCTGCCACCGGGGCCATGCGCTTGATGCTTGCGACCTGAAACGGCCACTGTTCGGGGCTGATGTGGCCGGCCTGCGGATCGGTCCAGACCAGATAGAACGGCCCGGCGCCCAGTTTGCCTTCAGACAGCGGTGGCCACGGCTTGGCCGGGTCTTCAATCGCCAGCCAGGCCCGCGCACCTTGGGTATTGAGTAGCGGTGCAGCCGCCATTTCAGCGGCAAAGCCGTCCAGGGCCACGGCTTGCAGATGATCGTCAGGTTTGATTCCTGTCAACAACGCCGCCAGGGGCAAGGCGCGATAGCTCATGTCCCGTTTGTAGGAAACATCATTGGTAATGGTGATGGTCTGGATTTGAGGATGTTTGAGCAACTCCTCTGTCTGCCAGGTGCGACGGGTCGCGCCCAGCTCCAGGTTCAACTGTGCGGCATACAGAGGCGTGCTGAGCAGCAAGGCCCCGAACAGAATGAGCGTTTTCAATTGATCGCCGTCCATGTCGTGGAAGTGCCACAAAGGTTGGCACAGCCACGCTGGCCCGGGTAGCGAGCCAGTCACATTTTTACCGTGGCGATAAAAACTCTTGAGCCGTTTTTTTTAAACCGACTAGCCGATCACCTTGGTCAGGTTCGGCAAAATCAACAACAGCGTGGTGGCGAAAAGAATGAGCCCGGCTTGACGAACTTTCGATTGTTTGAACATGGCTGACCGCCTTTTTTGTTATTTCCTGATGCCTGCCTGCATATCTCCATGACGGCAGAGCGTTGCACTTCCTGTAGGACGAGCGCCTCGGCAAAACCCGACGACAACTTCGTATAACTTCACCTTAGAGCCCGCGTCACGCTTGATTTAGATTCATTTCATATGGTGACCACACAATAATCTATTAAAAAGGCATGAGGCCTATTGCCAGCTTCTTGGGCGGCCTTTGGCTAGACACCTGCGTGTCCGCCACCAACTCATCCGGTAGCTGACGACCGTCCGTCTGAGCGTGTCCGTCAACGCCAGTGAGCGCTGCGGTCATTGAATCCGTTGCGCCTCGGAATAAGGTGGAGACTTCTTGAAAGATCAAAAGATCGCAGCTTTCGGCAGCTCCTACCTATGTACGCGATCCCCTGTAGGAGCTGCCGAAGGCTGCGATTTTTTGATCCTCACCAACAAAGTACGAGGACGTCATGATCCAAGCTTTGATTTTCGACGCATTACGCACACCCCGTGGCAAAGGCAAAGCTGATGGTGCCTTGCACAGTGTCAAACCGGTGAACCTGGTGGCCGGGTTGCTCACGGCGCTGCAACAGCGAACGGCCCTCGACACCAGCCAGGTCGATGACGTTGTGCTTGGCTGCGTGACGCCGGTCGGCGATCAAGGCTCGGACATTGCCAAAACCGCCACGCAGGTCGCTGATTGGGATGTCAGCGTGGCTGGGGTGCAGATCAATCGTTTCTGCGCATCGGGTCTGGAAGCGGTGAACCTCGGGGCAATGAAAGTCCGCTCCGGTTTTGAAGACCTGGTGGTGGTCGGCGGCGTCGAGTCCATGTCGCGCGTGCCGATGGGCAGCGACGGTGGGGCCTGGGCGCTGGACCCGGAAACCAATCTGCACAGCCATTTCACCCCGCAAGGCGTGGGGGCCGACCTGATCGCTACGCTCGAAGGCTTCAGTCGTCAGGATGTCGACGCCTACGCACTTCATTCCCAACAAAAAGCAGCGCGTGCGCGGGCCAGCGGATCGTTCAACAAATCGTTGGTACCGGTGCAGGACCAGAACGGCATCATCCTGCTCGATCACGATGAATTCATCCGTGCCGACTCGTCCCTGGAAGGTTTGGGCAAGCTCAAGCCGAGTTTCGAAATGATGGGGCAAATGGGCTTCGACGCCACGGCGCTGCGGGTCTACAGCCATGTGGAGCGGATCAATCACGTCCACACACCCGGCAACAGTTCCGGAATCGTCGATGGTGCGGCATTGATGCTGATTGGCTCCGAAGCCAAGGGCCGGGCGTTGGGTTTGCAGCCTCGGGCGCGGATCGTCGCCACGGCAGTCACCAGCACCGACCCAACCATCATGCTCACCGGCCCCGCTCCGGCCACCCGTAAGGCGCTTGCCAAGGCCGGGCTGCGTGTCGAAGACATTGATCTGTTCGAAGTGAACGAGGCCTTTGCCTCGGTGGTGTTGAAGTTCATCAAGGACATGGCTGTCGACCCGGACAAGGTCAACGTCAATGGCGGCTCCATCGCCATGGGCCACCCGCTGGGCGCCACCGGCTGCGCGATTCTCGGCACCTTGCTCGATGAACTGGAAACTCGGCGTTTGCGCTATGGCCTCGCGACCCTGTGTGTCGGCGGCGGCATGGGCATTGCCACCATCATCGAACGCCTCTGAGCCCCGTTTTCAAGGAATTATTTTTATGAGCGAAGCCATTCGTTACGAAAAAGGCCAGGACCAAATCGTCGTCCTGACCATCGACATGCCGGGCCAGAGCGCAAATACCATGAACGCCGTCTACCGCGAAGCGATGGCTGATTGCGTCGCCCGACTGATGGCCGACAAGGAGGGCATTGCCGGCGTCATTATCACCTCGGCCAAGAAGACGTTCTTCGCCGGCGGTGACCTCAATGAGCTGATCAAAGTCGGCAAACCCGAAGCCAAAGCCTTCTACGACATGGTGCTGACCCTCAAGGGCCAGTTGCGCGCCCTGGAAACCCTCGGCAAACCGGTGGTCGCGGCGATCAACGGCGCGGCGCTCGGCGGTGGCTGGGAAATCTGCCTGGCCTGCCATCACCGCGTAGCGCTGGACAATCCGTCGGTACAACTCGGCCTGCCGGAAGTGACCCTTGGCCTGCTGCCGGGCGGTGGCGGGGTGGTGCGCATGGTGCGCATGCTCGGCCTGGAAAAAGCCCTGCCTTATTTGCTCGAAGGTAAAAAAGTTCGACCGCAGCAGGCATTGCAAGCAGGGTTGATCGACGAACTGGCGACTGACCATGATGAACTGCTGGTCAAGGCGAAGGCCTGGATCATCGCTAACCCGACGGCTGTGCAGCGCTGGGACGTGAAGGGGTACCAGATTCCCGGTGGCACGCCGTCGAACCCGAAAGTTGCGCAGATGTTGGCCATCGCACCGTCGATCCTTCGCAGTAAAACCCAGGGCTGCATGCCAGCACCGGAGAAAATCCTGTGCGCTGCGGTGGAAGGCGCTCAGGTAGATTTCGACACGGCGCACCTGATCGAAACCCGCTACTTCACCGAGCTGACCACCGGCCAGGTCTCGAAGAATTTGATCGGCACCTTCTGGTTCCAGCTCAACGAGATTAATGCTGGCGGTTCGCGGCCCCGGGGTTTCACTCCTTATGTCACGCAGAAAGTGGGCGTGCTCGGGGCCGGGATGATGGGGGCGGGGATCGCGTTTGTCAGTGCATCGGCCGGCATCGATGTGGTGCTCAAGGATGTCAATCTCGCTGCGGCAGAGAAGGGCAAGGCGCACTCGGCGGCACTTCTGGACAAGAAAGTCGCGCGCGGGCAAATGAGCGCCGAGCAGCGCGAAGCCGTTCTGGCGCGGATTGATACCACCGCAAACGATGCCGATCTGGCCGGTTGTGACCTGATCATTGAAGCGGTGTTTGAAGATCGTGAGCTGAAGGCCAGGGTTTCGTCGGCGGCGCAACAGATTGTCGGCCCGGACGCAGTAATCGCCTCCAACACCTCAACCCTGCCAATCAGCGGCCTGGCCACGGCAGTACCGGACCAAGGCAAATTCATTGGCCTGCACTTCTTCAGCCCTGTGGAAAAAATGCCGCTGGTGGAAATCATCAAAGGCGTCAACACCAGCGACGAAACCCTGGCTCGTGGTTTTGATTTCGTACTGCAAATCAAGAAAACGCCGATTGTGGTCAACGACAGTCGTGGTTTCTTCACCTCGCGGGTTTTCGGCACGTTCACCAACGAAGGCATCGCCATGCTCGGTGAAGGCGTCAGCGCCGCGATGATTGAGACCGAAGCGCGCAAGGCCGGCATGCCCACCGGGCCACTGGCGATCTCTGACGAAGTTTCCCTCAGCCTCATGAGCCATATCCGCCAGCAAACGGCCAAAGACCTGCAAGTCGAAGGGAAACCGCTGCTTGAGCACCCGGCGTTCGCGGTGATTGACTTGCTGCTCAACGAATACAAGCGTCCGGGCAAGGCCGCTGGCGCTGGGTTCTACGATTACCCGGCGGGCGCACAGAAACACTTGTGGCCGGAACTGAAAACCCGTTTTGAAACAACCGATGGGCAGATTTCACCGAAAGATGTGCGTGATCGCCTGCTGTTCGTGCAAGCCATCGAAACCGTGCGCTGCGTGGAGGAGGGCGTGCTGACCTCGACGGCCGATGCCAATATTGGCTCGATCTTCGGCATCGGTTTCGCCGCCTGGACCGGTGGCGCGCTGCAGTTCATTAACCAATATGGGGTCAAGGACTTTGTCGCCCGCGCCCAGTACCTGGCAGGGCAGTATGGCGAGCGCTTCGCACCGCCAGCGCTGTTGTTGGAAAAAGCGGCCAAGGGCGAGGCGTTTTAGGGATCGGTGACGTATTCCGGGGCTTGCCTTGTCACGGTGTTCAAGGCAGGCTCTGGGGTGTGCATTATTCCCATCACGTGTCAGGTATTTTTTATGTCGTTACGCATCTGCATTCTCGAAACCGACATCCTGCGTCCGGAACTGGTCGATCAATATCAGGGTTACGGGCAGATGTTCCAGCGTCTGTTTTCGCAGCAACCCATCGCCGCCGAGTTCACTGTCTACAACGTGATGCAGGGCGAATATCCCAGCGATGAACTGACTTTCGACGCTTATTTGGTGACCGGCAGCAAGGCCGATTCCTTTGGCACCGATCCGTGGATTGAAACCCTCAAGGCTTATTTGCTGACTCGCTATGAGCGTGGCGACAAGCTGCTGGGCGTATGTTTCGGTCATCAACTGCTGGCGCTGTTGCTGGGCGGCAAAAGCGAACGTGCGACTCAGGGCTGGGGCGTCGGCACTCATAACTACAAACTCGCCGCGAAGGCACCGTGGATGAACCCGGTGCGGGAAGAGCTGACTCTTTTGATCAGCCACCAGGATCAGGTCACTTCACTGCCGGAAAACGCCACGGTCATTGCTTCGAGCGATTTCTGCCCGTTTGCCGCGTACCACATCAATGATCAAGTCCTGTGTTTCCAGGGGCATCCGGAATTCATCCATGACTATTCCCGGGCGTTGCTGGATATTCGCCATCAGGCGCTGGGCGAGCAGATTTACTCGAAAGGCGTAGCGAGCCTGGAAAATGAACATCACGGCACCACGGTTGCCGAGTGGATGATGCGGTTTGTGGCGCACAAGCCTGAGGCAGCTGTTTAACATTAAACAACCACACCCACAGGTATGCCCAATCCTGTGGGAGCGTGGCTTGCCCGCGATCGAGTGCGAAGCACTCGCCATGGATTCAGAGCCAACCCGACTTCTTGAAACTCGCCCACAAAGCCACACACCCCACTGCAATAAAACCCAGCACCCCGAAATACCCGTAATGCCAACTCAACTCAGGCATGTTCTGAAAGTTCATCCCGTAAATCCCGGCCACAGCCGTCGGGAACGCCAGAATAGCTGCCCATGCAGCAAACTTGCGTTGGACCACGCTTTGGCGTGACGCCTCCAGCAACACCCCGACTTCAATGGTCTGGCTGGCGATGTCCGCCAAGGTCGTCAGGTCTTCCAGTTGCCGTGTTACATGAATTTGCACATCGCGAAAATACGGGCGCATATTCTTGTCAATGAACGGGAAACTCAGTTTTTGCAGCTCTTCACCGATCTCTACCATCGGTGCCGCATAACGGCGCAGGCGCAACACATCACGGCGCAGGCTATGAAGGTTCTGGATGTCACGCTCGTTGAGCGAGCCACACAGGACGTTGCGTTCCAGCTCATCGATTTGGGCATGGATGGCTTCACCCATCGGCTGGTAATTTTCAATCACGAAATCGAGGATCGCATAGAGTACGAAATCTTCCCCGTGCTCAAGCAACAGCGGGCGCGCCTCACAACGCTGTCGGACATAAGCGTAGGACGCTGAGTGGCCGTTGCGGGCGGTAATGATGTAACCGTTGCCGGCAAAAATATGAGTCTCGATGAACTTGAGTTTGCCGTCTTCCATAATGGGTGAGTACGTGACGATGAATAGCGCATCACCGAACGTTTCCAACTTCGGTCGACTGTGTTTTTCCAGGGCGTCTTCGATGGCCAGTTCGTGCAGATTGAACTGGCGTTGCAGGTTGTATAGTTCCTGAGCATCAGGCTCTTCGAGACCGATCCAGACAAAGTGGTCCGGCTTCGCTGCCCAGGCAGCGCCTTCGTCGAGGGTGATATTGGTGACTTTCTTACCCGCGCTGTAAACCGCAGCAGCAACAACTCTACCCATGATTTTGGTTCACTTCTTATTGGCAGCTTTCTATTGGCAATAGCCGTGGCAGGCAGTGTTCAGCTTAGCCTTGTCTGTTGCTTGAGAGTCAGTGAAATCTGCACAGTTCACCGGCAAAAGAAAACCCGCACAAGGCGGGTTTTTTTTCAGGCAGCTTGCAGTTGCCGATCCATCGACTCGATGCATTCGCGCATTTGCTCACGGCACTGGGCAATCAGCATGGGCATGTCATCCAGGCTCAAACCTGCTGTTGGAATGGCCGGCAAAGAACGGATCAGAATTTTCCCACTGCGCCAGCGGTTCAATCGCATGTGTTTGACGTAACTGCTGACACACACCGGCACGATCGGCACCCCGGCAGCAATCGCCATCTGGAACGCGCCTTTCTTGAATGGCAGCAACTCTTCACCCAGATTGCGTGTGCCCTCCGGGAAGACCCAGATCGAGGTGTCTTCGTTTTGCAGCGTGTTGGTCGTGGTCAACATCGACTGGCGCGCCTTCTGCGCATTACCGCGGTCAATCAACACATTACCGGCGAGCCAGAACAACTGACCAAACAGTGGCACCCATTTCAGGCTTTTTTTGCCGATGCACACGGTACGACGAGGCACGACGTTGCCGAACACAAACAGATCGTAGTTGGACTGGTGGTTGGCAATGATCACGCAACTGTCTGGTTTATCCATCAACGGCCCGACGTCGGCTTTCACCCGCAGACGCAAAATGCTCATCGCGGGCCATGCATAAAGGCGTGCGCACAACCGGCTGTTATCCGGATTGAACGGGCGGCAAAGACCGAGCATCACGCCCAATACGCCTGCCAGAATAAAGTGCAGGCCCATCAATGACATACGTAAAACAAACAGCATTTTCAGGCCCCACCGGGACAAAAGGTGGCGCAGTGTACGGATGTGCACTGTTTTCAGCAATTGCCCTTATATAAGTAGAAGATGGCCGATGTTTAAGCACATGTTTCCGACTGTTAGGTCAGCGGCGTTCTAGAGCGGTTACAGGCTTTTCAACAGCGCGCGTACGAAAAAGCCCGACACGACGGTCGGGCTTTTCGGTAATGCAGCGTGGGGCCTAGCCCATATGCTGCTGGTCCTGAATGATTGCGTTGTCCAGAGTATCGAGCAGCGCTTTGCGTACTTTCAGTTTGGTGTTCTTGTGGGCTGTCATGTTGATCTTTTTCAACTGACGAGCTGCCGCCAGCGCGGCGCCCTGCAATTCTTCGGCCGACACCACCACATCAAGGAAACCTGCGTCCACGGCGCTCTGTGGATTAAATATCTCCCCGTTGATCACCGAGCGATGGAACGCCGCCTTGCGCAGGCGATCTCGCGCAATCTCGATACCAGCGTGATGCATGGTCATGCCAATCTGCACTTCGTTCAGACCAATACTGAAGGGGCCGTCGACGCCGATGCGGTAGTCCGCGGACAACAGCAGGAATGCTCCTTTGGCCACCGCATGCCCAGGGCACGCCACGATCACCGGAAACGGATGCGACAACAGGCGGCGGGACAGCGTCGAGCCGGCAGTCACCAATGCCACGGCTTCTTTAGGGCCGGACGTCATTACCTTCAAATCGTAACCACCGGAGAGCATCCCGGGCGTACCGGTAATGATCACCACTGCGCGATCAGCCACCGCCTGATCCAGCGCAGCATTAAACGCCACAATCACGTCCGGGGAGATGGCATTCACCTTGCCATTGCTCAAGGTCAGGGTCGCGATACCGTCTTCGAGATGGTAGGAAATCAACTCACTCATGACGCTATTCCTTTCAGTAAAGTAGGGCAGACGTTACCCACCGCCACAAGCCAGGTAAAGCGCCGTGACTGACTCGCCAGTCACCCTTTGGCCGCTCACCGGGCCTCGTCCGCCACACCCGCCGTGGATTGCCTTCTATATAGAAGCGGGCGAGAAGCCGGAGAATGGCCGTTTTGCCATTACCCTGAATGACTTGAAACGCTCAACCGAGTTAACCACCTGAAAATTCTCAAAAAAATGTTTGCCATCAGAAAAGCTTTCGACTACATTAGCGCGCCTCGACAGACAGAACATGTTTGAAGAGATACGGTGAAGTGTCCGAGTGGCTTAAGGAGCACGCCTGGAAAGTGTGTATACAAGAAATTGTATCGAGAGTTCGAATCTCTCCTTCACCGCCAAATTCGATGTAAACAAAACCCCTGGTTTCGAAAGAAACCAGGGGTTTTGTGCATTCTGGCACCTGATTTTTGGACCCGCGGTGTTGTGCTGGGGCGCAAGGGCTCCACAGGACCCTTTCTTTTCGAAGAATCTCAGGGCAAATAAGGTTGGGGTCGAAATTTCTTACTTTGAAAGGGGACACGTCCGAAGCGGATCGGGGGTTACGCTTGAATCCATGCACGCCGCACCGGATGCGCCAGGAGTCAACGGAATGGAACCACGAGTCGTTAAACTTGAGACACATGTCGAATATATCCGTCGCGAGCTTGATGGTTTTCGTATGGATGGTCGCGAGCACCGCAATGAAACCAGATATGAATTTCGTATTATGTTCAGCGCATTGATCACCGCAACATTGGCGTTGGCTGCCATCGGGGCAAAAGGTTTCGGTTGGCTGTAGTCCAATGAATCTCTGCTCGGGGCAGATGTGGGGCCAGCAAGAACCGACGTTGAAATGAGGTTCTATCCGTTGCCATGGCCACTTCCAGTTGCCTGTTAGACTGCCCAATCCCCTCGAATGGAATCGACACCATGCCCCATCTTCTTGCTCTCCCGCGCAATGCAGCCCAGCCCATCGCTGCTGTATTGATGTGCGTCATATCATCGTTCGCCAGCGCATCCACCCCCGCAACCGTTCCCGACGCAGCAGCCAGCGACCCTGAGAAAATGGGCTGGATGATCGGGTCGCCACCCCCTGCTGACCGTACCGTGCGATTCGAAGACGGGAGCTATTTCAAGTTCCCGGCAATGCGCTGGAGCGTCTCGAACTTCCGACAACTCATGCCAACGATTAACGTGTCACGGGGCCTGGGTGCACCTGTGCCGTTGGAGTCCGCGCCGCGCAAAGACATCGATGCCATCAGTTTCGTCCCGATCGGCGCGAAAACCCCCATGACCTGGGAGCAATCTCTCGCCGCGACTTATACGGACGGGATTGTGGTGATGCATCGCGGCAAGATCGTTTACGAACGTTACTTCGGTGTACTGAAACCTGATGGCCAGCACGCCGCAATGTCGGTCACTAAATCTGTGATTGGCACATTGGGCGCGATGCTGGTGGCAGAGGGGAAAATTGACGCGAGCAAGCGGGTTGCCGATTACGTACCCGAGTTGGCAGATTCCGCATTCGGCAGCGCGACGGTGCGACAGGTGCTCGATATGACGACCGGACTTAAGTACAGCGAAGACTACGCGGACCCAAACGCCGAGGTCTGGGCCCACGCAAAAGCTGGCAGCCCTTTGCCCAAACCCAAGGACTACAGCGGGCCACGCAGCTACTACGATTTTTTGCAGACGGTGCAACCGCTGGGTGAGCACGGCAAAGCGTTCGCTTACAAAACGGTCAACACCGATGTATTGGGTTGGGTCATTTCACGCGCCACCGGGCGCAACGTCGCGCAATTATTGTCGGAGCGAATCTGGAACCGGTTGGGGGCTGAGCAAGATGCTTATTTCACCGTGGATTCGATCGGTACACCCTTTGCCGGTGGTGGTTTGAACACTGGCTTAAGGGACCTGGCGCGTTTCGGCGAGATGCTGCGTAACGACGGAAAGTTCAACGGTCAGCAAATTGTGCCCAAAGCGGTGGTTGATGACATCCGGCACGGCGGCGACAAGCAGGTGTTTGCCCAAGCGGGATATGAATTGCTCAAAGGCTGGAGCTACCGATCGATGTGGTGGGTGACGAACAAAGAGGGCGGAGCATTCATGGCGCGCGGAGTCCATGGGCAGCGTATCTACGTAGACCCGAAAGCCGAGATGGTGATCGTTCGTTATGCATCGCACCCGGTTGCCAGCAATTCGGCCAACGATCCGGTGACCTTGCCGGCGTTCGAAGCGCTGGCTCAGCATCTGAACAATTAGAGAATTCAACGATCACGACAACGACCACTGAAAGTGTCGCGATGCCTGTCGTCGGTACGACGGTCATGAGTTTTGGCTCGGGCCATTCGTCGGGCATTGGGAAAACTGAATTACAAGTCCAGTAATGACCGGCTAGTCTCAAAAAAGCTTGGTGATCGGTATTTTTAAGGCAAAGGGCTTGCCGGTATCGATTCCGCATTTGAGAGGGGTGAAGAGATGACTGATCCGTATATCGAGGATGACGGGGCGGAGTTTCCGATCAACAATTGTGTGCAGTGTGGCCAGACGGCATATGTTGCCAGCTTCGGGGAGGACCAGACCGAAGTCGGCAAGATCAAATCCAAGGCACGTCGAGTGCTGAAAGCAAAATTTTTACCCAGGATAGCGGCACCCGTCAGGAAGTGAATGGACCCGTAAGCAGACCCCGTCATCGAACGGGGTTTTTTACGCCCGGAGAAAAAGGTGTCCGTATATTTAGCCTGGGCTGACTTCACAAAGTTTTCACAAGACCCTACGTAGGCTCAACTCATCCGTTAGAAAGCAACAACCTGCCCGTTCCCCAGCGGGCTTTTTTTTGTCCGCCATAAAACCTTTTCCATAATCGCTGTCCAACCGTCGCCAACAACGAGGTTGAGCGCGCGCATGTCTGGACTTTGTCGCCACTAAAGCATTCAATCTCGACCCTTTTGATTTTCATCCCTTTTTTGAGGTTTTTGTCATGCGTTTCACTCTACCTGCACTGGTTTTGGGTCTTCTGGTTACTCAAGGTGCAATGGCTGGCGACGGCACTGCCGCAGTGGGTGGTGGTTTGGGCGGCGCACTGGGTAACGTTGTGGGCCAAAGCATGGGCGGCAGCACCGGGGCTGCGATTGGTGCTGGTGTAGCGGGCGCAGCGGGCAGTGCCGTTGCCGCCAAAAAAGGCCACCGTACAAGCGCAGCCATTGGTGGCGGAGTTGGTGCGGCCGGTGGTTCGGTGATCGGCAACAGCCTCGGCGGCAAGACCGGTTCCACCATCGGCGCAGGCTTGGGCGGCGCATTGGGCGGCGGCGTAGGCAGCAACCTGGCCAAAGGTCACAAGCGTCACTGATCCAGATCAATCCCTTCGAAAAGCCCGGCTCGATGCCGGGCTTTTTCGTTTATGAACGTTTTTCTCTGTGGCCCCTCGAATTTATATATTCCTGAAGAATACGAGGCCGGCCATGACTTCGAAAAAAGACTCACGGGCTCTACGTTTGACGTTGCCTTTGTTGGTTCTTGGACTGTTGCTCGCACCGGTGGTGATGGCGGCCGGTGATGGTACGGCGGCGGTGGGCGGCGGTCTTGGTGGTGCACTGGGCAACGTAGTGGGTGGGAAAATGGGTGGCAGCACGGGCGCAGCGATTGGTGCCGGTGTGGGTGGCGCGGCAGGTAGCGCAGTCGCCGCCCCCAAGAACAGTCGCACCGAAGCGGCGGTTGGTGGCGGATTAGGATCGGCTGGCGGCTCGGTCGTCGGCAACAGTCTTGGCGGATCTACCGGTTCAACTATCGGCGCCGGCTTGGGGGGGCGCCGCGGGCGGTGCGGTCGGCAACAATCTGGGAAGCGACAATGGCAGCTCGCATTCCGGTGGTGGTCATAAACACAAGAATAAACACAGAAACAAGCATCATTGATTCGATATGGCGCAACTCCATAAACTCCTGAACAAATCGAGGTATTGCCATGACTCCGGAAACCGAAGGCAAGGAAGAAAAAGGCCCGAGCGGACTGCCGTTTATTAATGATCCTGGCAATGAGGATCCGGGTTCTTTGATGGACGATGCGACGGTGCCGCTCAATGATTCGGATGATGCGGGCGATGTGGGAAATATTGAGTTTGAGGATGAGGACGAAGATGACGGCTAAGCCTGATTGTTTTAATCGACCGACTGTCTTCGTGATCGAACGTGTGCATTGCCCATGCCTCGAAATCTCTGGGCCTGCATTTCAGGCCCGCTGAGAGGTGCTAAATGAACGCTGATCCGAAAAACTCCGACGATGACACTCCGGAATATCCACTACCTTCGCCAACAGATTCTCTTGGGCGCGATCAACGTCCGCCCGATGATGAGAGGGGAGTGGAGCAGGTTCCCAGCGAAGACACTGACGTTGAGGCGTACCCGCGAGACCCCGACATTGCCGGGGAGGATGGTTCTGGCGAACCGAGTTGATGGGTGTCCGGCTTGTATTGCCGCTCGTCGTTTGAGCGGCAACCTTGAAAAGTAGCTGCTGCCAAAGTTAAGAAAGCGACTTTGAAGTCGGTGCCCCATGCTCAGGTCAAAATTGATGGCCTTGTCGGTGGTTGAGTTGTTGTCTGTCAGTTATCTGTCAGTTAACTGGTGGCATTTGCGGGCAGCGGTGCGCCAGTGGATAAAGGCGGGATGCCGCCGTCTACGGAGATGAACGCAGGTTCGGGGCCGTAGAATGCGCTACCGCCGGGCAGTATTGGGGATTCTAGTGGGAGTAGTAATAGCACGGGGGCGGGAAGTGAGTCGAAGAGCGGTGGGAGTTCTATGGGAGTAGCGCTGGAGAGGCTGGGAGTTCGGGTGGAAGTGGTGGTAGTACAGGAAGTGCAGGTGGTGGAACGGGTAGAGCGGGAGGGGGCAGTTGCGGATAACACGGATCAGATGAGGGATTTAAGCCCAGAGCCTTTTTGGGCTTATATGTGCAGATGTATGGAGGTAAGTAAGTGTTATTCTGTGGTTTTCATGATTTATTAAATATTAGTTGGAAATAGCGTTAATTTTTCAAATGTTAAATTTATAATAGCAGGCAGTTCTTCTGTGTAGTTGTATAATTCTATAAGTACTATTGATCCACAGATTTCGATTACTGCGGCACCATTTTTATCAATGGTAATTAAGGTTCCAGTTAAACTGATACGGTCTCCGCTTACTGCCAGTGAAGCTATGTTTTCGAGTGACAGGCAGGCATTTTTCCCCCAGTAAAATTCTTCATTTATATCAAATTCAATATTATAGTTTTCACCCGTCTTCGGAGGATTAGCGTTCCAGACTGCTATTGCTGCACCGCAGTCGGTGGAGAAAGCCACCTTAATTTCTGGATCAGTAGTTACAATATTATTTATTGTTATTAACATTTTTATTCTTCGGTAGTGGGACGCGAATAACTGTGTTTTCAACGTTCATTACGTTGTCCTGTAGCTGGAGTATCCATTTTTCTTCATGATAGTGATGTTTGGTTGGGCTGCTGCCCATCTCATGAGCTCCATAACGGATACTCCTCTTTCCATCCACAGAAACCAATCTGTCAGGATCGGGATCTTTTGTTCGTGGGTGGCTATTTGTATAGGGTCCTTCCCCCAAAAATTCTTCCCATTTATTGGTGGCATCCTGCGCTTTGACTGGTTTGTTTGCAGTGACCTCTTCTTCGTGTCCCCTTTGAGGCACATCACGTGAGACATGCGGGATCTTAGGATCTCCTTCATCAACCGTCGCCTTCCCCGCCGGATCCTTCTCCCCTATCACCGGCTTCTTACACCCACCCCCACCAGGGCAATCATTCAACCCCAACGGATCCACCCACCCCGTCGGGTTCGGCACATACCGATAGGCATTCAACCCACCCGCCAGCTTCACCGGATCCGGCGTCAAATAGCGCCCGGTGTCCGGGTGGTAATAGCGATGCCGGTTGTAGTGCAGGCCGCTTTCGGCGTCGAAGTATTGGCCCTGAAAGCGCAGCGGTTGTTCGAGGGTTTCACCGCCGTCGTGGCTCAGTTGGCGGACTTTGCCGTAGGCGGTGTACCTGGCCGACCACACGATTTCGCCGCCGTAATCCGTCAGTTCCTGCGGGGTGCCGAGGTGGTCGAGTTGGTAGTAGAACGGGCAGGCCTTTTTGGGGCCTTGGCCATCGAGCAGGGCCAGCGGGCGGAAGCTGCCGGGGTCGTAGACATAGCTGCGGTAGTGGCTCGGACTGCTTTCGGCGACGAGTTGGTCGCCTTGCCAAAAAAAGGTGGTGGTCTTTCCGTCGACGGTTTTACCGATGCGTCGGCCGAAGGCGTCGTAGCGGTAGGACGCTTGGCGACCGTCGGGTAGGGCAATGCCGATCAGGCGGTGCTGGCTGTCGTAGCGGTAGTCGGTGATGGCGTGGCCGCGGCGTTCGCGGATCAGGTTGCCGTAGGCGTCGTAGTCGTAATGACGATCGCCGTGGCGCCGCAGGCGGTTGCCCTTGAGGTGCCACGGGCCGGGGCGGTCGTGGATCAGCAGGTTGCCGGCGGGGTCGTGGCTGAAGTGTTCCGGGGGTTGGTCACGGGCGTGGCGCACGTGGGTCAGGTGGTCGAGCGGGTCGTATTGGTAGCGGCGTTGACCGTGGCGGCTGTCGGATATCTGCAGGAGATTGCCGTTGGCGCTGTAGGCATAATCGCGGCGGTACAGCGGACGCTGCTGTTGGCGGACGGCATGGGCCTGTAAACGGCCTTGATCGTCGTAGGCGTATTCGCTCAGCAGTTGACCTTGTTGACGGTTTTGCTCTCGGCCACCGACAAAGGTATGAGTCGTCAGCCGCGCACCGTTGAGGTCGATCGCCGTCAGTACTCCGCCCTGGGCACGGTGGTAATCGAGTTTGCTGTTGTCCGGCAGGCGCAGGTGCTTGAGCTGGCCGCAAGCGTCGTAGCCATAACGCAGCGTGCCCCAGCCCTGATGCTCGGTGATCAGCCGGTCGTGGGCGTCGTACTCGAACTCCAGCGGATGCTCCTGGCCGTCGGCGACGCTGACCAGKCGGCCCAGACTGTCGTAGCGGTAGTCGACCTTGACCCCGTCGGGCARGGTYTTGACCAGTAGACGCCCGGCACTGTCACGCTGATAAGCCGTGACCAACTGCGAGCCGTCATCGCCAAACTCGGTTTTCTCCAGCAACTGATTGTTCAGGTCGTAGGCATACGCCGTGCGTCGGCCATCGAAGCCGGTTTCCTGTCGGATCAAGCCACCGGGCGTGTAGTCCAGCCGATAATGTTCGCCGGCCTCGTTCTCGATCTCTGTGAGCAACAGCTGCGCGTGGTCGTAGCGGTATTTCAGCTCGCTGCCGTCGGGGTTGATTCGCCGGCTGACCCGGTGCAAATCATCGGCGTACTCGTAGCGCGTGACGCGCTCCAGTTCATCGCGTTCGGCGGTGATGCGTCCGTAGGCGTTGTAGCTGAAGGTGCGACTCGCCCCTGTAGGAAAYGTTGTTTGCAGCAGTCGGCCAACGGCGTCCCASTGRTAACSCGTGAGYGCRCCGTGTTCGTCCTGMAASGTAGTCCGCCGCCCCAAGGCATCGTAGGCATACTGCCGGCGCSCRCCGTCGGGCARGGTTTCTTCSAGCAGTTGCCCRAGGCCGTTCCACACCCACACATGCCGGCTGTGGTCCGGRTAACGGATCGCCAGCAGTCGGCCTTTATCGTCGTACTCGTGATAGGTGCTTTGGCCGTCCGGGTCGATCAGCCAGGTCACATCGCCCTGGGCATTGCGYTGRTAGGTCCACTTGGCCTGACCGCGATACCGCGCATGCAGGAAACCGTTGCGGTACTCGTAGGACGTCGGCTCGTCCTCGGGYGGAATCAGCGCCACCAGCCGTCCGACTTCGTCGTARCGGTATTCGGTCACCGCGCCGAGCGGGTCCTGCTCGGCRATSARSCGGCCCTTATCGTCATACGCCTTGAGCCGTTCCCCACCGTCRGCCTCGACCCGCCGCACCAGCCGCGCCTGTTCRTCGTGGACGTAGGTTTCTTCACTGCCGTCAGCGTGTTTGAGCAGCACATTGCCGTCGTCGCCCCAGGTGTAGCGCGTGTCCATCTGCGCAAACGAGGCCCAGTGACGAATACAGCGCGCCGCCTTGCCGGACTGTTCCCACGCCCAATAGAAACTCGCACCCCCGGCCAGTTGCCGCTGCAAAATSACCTGCTGCTCGTCGTAGTCGTAGCGTTCGCKTTCCTCGGCGGCGTTGATCGCTTCGATCAGCCGGCCACGCGCGTCGTAGCGGTAGCTCACCAGCGTCTGCTCGGTGYGCCAGGCCGGWGCKAAATTSTCGGCAGCGTRAAAACGTTGGTAGTCGACGGCGATCAGGTGCTGGCGGTCGTAACGCAGCAACAAGCAACGCCCGGCACCRTTGTCGAGGCGCTGGATGCGCCCGGACAAATCGCGTTGCACGGTCAGACGGTTGCCATAGGCGTCGCTGATCGCCGTCAGACGTCCGGCCACAAAGTGATAGAAACGCGCCGCCTCACCGGCCAACGCCACGATCAATTCTTCCGGCGCGTCACCGAGGTAGATCGCCGCCCGCGACAGGCTGTTATGGATCACCGGGCGCGCCCGGCTCGGCAGTGGAAACGGCGTGCGACGGTTTTCGTGATCGATCCAGATCACTTGGTCGSCGTCGATCTCCAGGCGATGGGCCAGCGAATGGCTCCAGCCAAACCCCAGGCCGCCGTCGAGTTCCACGGCGCTGGTGCGATAGAGGCGGGTGAACTCGAAGGGCAGCAAGCCGTCGAGCACGCCGTCGGTGAGGGTCAGCAGTTCTTCGCCGGTGACCATCGACACCGGGCAGCCGTGGGTGGCGGTGCGGTCTGAGGTATCGGCGCTGTCGCCGTTGGGGTTTTTTGCCTGTTTTGCAGCGTCGTCGTGGTGTTCCTGTCGGCTCAAGCGCGTACTGGAAGCTGACTTGTTACGAACAATGGCGACCGGGTTGCCCACCACTTCCGTCGCCCCCGCCGCGCCGATCAGCAACGGAACAGCGGGCGCGGGCCTCGTTGATGCGCTTCGGGCATTCACCATCAACGGTTTGAGCGCGCCGGCATGCGCAGTCAGGTCAGAGCGGGACGTGAGTTCGGCCAATCGCAAAAACGCAGCAGCCAGCCAGCGGCGTGCGCGCTCGGACTTGATCTTGCTGAGCACTTTGACGCTGATGCCGAGCTTTAAACCTGCAGGGCCGGTCAAACACGCCAGCAGGAAACCTATCAGCAGCTCCGTTCTGATCTCCGCCACGACTTCTGCGATGTGTTGCGGCGGCAACATTCTCAGCCAAGTGGCGAAAGCGGCCAGATGTATGAACATCAACGGTTCGTCACTCAACACCAGCAACAGATTGGCGATGGCCTCGGCTGAAGCGTTCAGCAGCGTTTCAAGTTCACTTTGCGTCAGGTACTCAAGAAGCTTCGCGCTGTTGCCCTGGAGGTCCGCGATCAGCTCGTATACCTGCTTTACCTCATCCCACAAACCGAACAGCGAATTCTCGAAGCCACGCCAGTCTGCCCGTTGCAGCATGCCGTAGCGTTCAATGAACTCAGCCTCGGAAAACCCCGCCCACAGCGGTTGAAACTCGGTTGCCCACTCTTTGCGCAACCATCCCTCCAACTCGCCGAGGACGCTCTGATAGGAGTCATAAAGCGCTTTGACGTGACCCGTGGTGACATTGGGAAAAAAGGTGATGCGGTAACGATTGCCGCGCCAGCAATCGGGGATTTCCAGAATGCCGCTCGGGCCGATGGTGTGGTGAACAGGTTCGCCGAATGTCGGTCCGTCCGCGCCTTCGGACCGCAATGGTTCGAGCATCACCGGTGTATTGCCAATGGGTACGAAGCGCGCGGCTTCGAACATATGCACCAGTGTCAGCGGGCCGCTGGCGGGGCACGCGGTGACGGTGGAGCTGACGGCGGTGGACTTCTTCGGCGCGGTAAGACGAACTTCGTTGCCGACCGTGAATACTTGTTCGACATCCAGCGCCCTGCCGGTCCAGAAGCTTTCCGCCCACAACTCGTAATCGTTGAGACAGAGCCGGAACTCGGTGAGCAGCATTTCGACGTCCGGTTGCGCCGAATTCATCGCAGCGACCACCAGTAAACCGATGTTGTTGTTCAGGGCCAGCAGCTTGTCAGGATCGAACATTCGCGGTCTTTCGCCTGGATGAAGAGAGGGCGCGAAACTCTGCGGCGAATCAAGGAAGAAAGAAGTCGGGAAAGGTGGTGTTTGGTGTAGGGCAAATCGTTAATTCTTCGCCGTCACCTCGGCTCGGGTCGGGTTCTCGCCGTTGCTCTATGTCATCTGCGCTCGCTATGCTGCTGAAACATTTAATCAACCACGAGTCGGCCGTACATGAGCCGCCTGCGATGTGGTCAAAAACGGATCAATGCGATGAGTGCACCGCTGAAGGCGTTCGGCCCGATCAAGGCCGTGATTTTCGACATGGACGGTTTGCTGCTGGACACCGAGGGCATCTACACCGAAGTCACGTCCCAGATCGCCCGGCGCTATGGACGGACTTTCGATTGGACCATCAAGCAGAACATCATCGGGCGCGGCGCGGGTGATCTGGCGCGCTACGTGGTCGATGCGCTGGATTTGCCAATCAGTGCCGAAGAGTTTCTGGTGATCCGCGAGCCGTTGATGCGCGAGCGTTTTCCTACAGCGCAAGCGATGCCTGGCGCACAGGAACTGGTCCGGCACCTGAAAGCCAACAACATTCCCATCGCGGTGGGCACCAGTTCATCGAGTCAGTCATTCGGCCAGAAAACCACGTTGCATCGTGATTGGTTCGCGCTGTTCGACATCATCGTCACAGCCGATGACCCGGAAGTCGGCGCGGCCAAACCGGCGCCGGATATCTTCCTGACAGCTGCGCGACGCCTGGGTGTTGCGCCTGAAGATTGCCTGGTGTTCGAGGACTCGCCATTTGGTGTTACGGCGGCGAAAGCGGCGGGGATGACGGCGATTGCGATTCCGGATGCAGCGATGGCCGACGAAAAATACGCACACGCCGATGGCATTCTTCGTACGTTAAAGGCGTTCAAGCCGAGTGACTGTGGTTTACCGGCGCTGGAATGGGCGTGAGATGAAAATGTGTGAGTGACAACGCCCCTGTAGGAGCTGCCGAAGGCTGCGGTCTTTTGACTTTGCTTGTGTAAGCAAGATCAAAAGATCGCAGCCTTCGGCAGCTCCTACCAAAACGCGTTTAACGCATCAGGCGCCGAAACCACCGTCGATGGTCAGGCTTGCACCGGTGATGTAGCCGGCCTCGGGGCCGACGAGGTAGGCGACGAAACTGGCGATCTCGTCGGCTTTGCCATAACGCCCAACGGCCATCAACGGAATCAGGCTGTCGGCAAAGTCACCGTCGGCGGGGTTCATGTCGGTGTCGACCGGGCCGGGTTGCACATTGTTGACGGTGATACCTTTTGGCCCCAGGTCGCGGGCCAGGCCCTTGGTCAGGCCGACCAGCGCTGATTTACTCATGGCGTACGGGCCGCCGCCGGCGAAGGGCATGCGGTCGGCGTTGGTGCTGCCGATGTTGATGATGCGACCACCTTCGGTCATGTGTTTGGCTGCGGCCTGAGTGGCGACGAACACGCTACGCACGTTGATGGCCAGGGTCTGGTCGAAATCCTCGAGTTTGAAATCCTCCAGTGGTGCGACGGCCAGCACTCCAGCGTTGTTAACCAGGATATCCAGCCGACCAAAGGCTTCCACGGTAGCGGTCACGGCACCCCGAATGGCTTCGGCGTCGGCGCTGTCAGCCTTGATGGCGAGGGCTTTGCCGCCGTTACTGATGATGCTGTTTTGCAATTCTTCGGCCTTGGCCGTGGAGCTGACATAGGTAAAGGCGACTGCCGCGCCTTCAGCGGCCAGGCGTTTGACGATGGCGGCGCCGATGCCGCGGGAACCGCCTTGAATCAAAGCCACTTTGCCGCTGAGGTTCTGAGTAGTCATATCGATCTCCAAAGTCCCGAGGCGAGATGTCCCGGTTGATGGAGCCTAGTATCGATTCAGGATTACAGGCTGTGTAGACGGTAATTGCGATAGTCTGTGTAAACCAGAAGTTTATAGTGGCGCCTATGGAAACCTTCAGCAGTATCGAATGCTTTGTGCGCAGTGCGGAGGTCGGCAGCTTTGCCGAAGCCGCGCGACGCCTGAGCCTGACCCCGGCGGCAGTGGGTAAAAGCGTCGCCAAACTTGAAGCACGGTTAGGTGTGCGTCTGTTTCAGCGCAGTACCCGCAGCCTGACGCTCACGGAAGCTGGTCAGCTGTTTCTAAGCGAGGTGAGTGCCAGTTTGCATACGATCCAGAATGCAGTGGCCAATCTGGCCAGCGCCGAGGGACGTCCGGCGGGGACGTTGAAGGTCAGCATGGGCACGGTGTTCGGGCGTTTGTACATTGTGCCCATGCTCGGGGAGTTTTTGCGGCGCTTTCCGGCGATCAATCCGGACTGGCATTTTGATAACCGGCAGGTCGACCTGATTGGCCAGGGGTTCGATGCTGCGATTGGTGGTGGATTCGAACTGCCCCAAGGCGTGGTTGCACGCAAACTGACCCCGGCACATCGCGTGTTGGTGGCCTCTGCTGATTACCTGGCTGCGCGTGAGGCAATTGTCGAGCCGGACGATCTGAAGCTTCACGACGGTATCCTTATTCGCTCGCCGCAGACCGGTCGGGTGCGTTCCTGGCAGTTGACCAGCCGCCATCAGCAACACAGCCCGTTGACCCTCAAAACGCGAATGACCATGAGCGATTCGGAAGCGGCTTGCGCTACCGCTACCCAGGGTTTGGGCGTTGCACTGGTGAGCATGCCGTTCGCCTCGGGTTACCTGGAGGCCGGGACGTTGCAGCGGGTATTGCCGGATTGGTATGTCGACGACGGCAATATTTCTATCTATTACGCCGAGCACAAACTGCTGCCGGGCAAGACCCGGGCGTTTGTCGATTTCATCATTGAGCAGTTTGCGGAGCGGGGGCTGGGGCAAAGGTTTAGTGCTTTTTGAGTTTGGCTTGAAACCCAATTGCGGCCTTCGCGGGCAAGCCGCGCTCCTACAGAGGATTCGTGCCGCTCACACATCCCCTGTAGGAGCGAGGCTTACCCGCGAAGAACGATAACGCGGTCTACCTGCCAAAGCGCCCAGGCCAGCCAATAATCTGCTTCGGCCGCGGCGTCGCATAAGTCCGCACCTTCGACGTCGACAACCCCAACCGCACCAGCGATTCGGCAATGGTCACCGCCGCCGTCACGCCATCCACTACCGGTACGCCGGTGCGTCGGCGAATTTGCTCATCCAGCCCGGCCATTCCGCCGCAACCCAGGCAGATCACCTCGGCCTTGTCCTGCGTCACCGCCAGTTCCGCCTGATGCACGATGGCCTCAAGAGCGCGTTGCGGTTCGTGTTCCAGTTCCAGCACCGCCAAACCACTGGCCCGCACCGATGCGCAGCGATCCCACAGTCCGGACAGTTTGAGACGATCCTCGATCAGCGGCACGGTGCGGTCGAGGGTGGTGACCACGGAATAGGCGTGGCCGAGGAACATCGCGGTGCTGGCCGCCGCATCGGTGATGTCCACCACCGGCACGTTGAGCAATTCCTGCAGGCCCTCGCGACCGTGCTCGCCATAACCGGCCTGGATCACTGCATCGAAGGGCTGGTCGTAGGACATCACCCGGTCCATCACTGCGATGGCGGCCAGGTAGCTTTCGAAATTGCCTTCGATGGAATCGGCCCCAAAATGCGGGGTCAGACCGATGATTTCCGTGCCGGGGGAAGCCACGGCCTGCGCCGAGCGAGCGATGGCCTGGGTGATGGATTCGGTGGTGTTGACGTTGACCACAAGAATTCGCATGAAAAGTCCTTATAGCGGGGATGGTTCTGCGGCCCAGCATACCGGGCCGCCTTCTAATTAGTGGCTGACGTTATCGACAGCGATGGCTTCACCGCTGACGTCCGCATAGTGAGGTTGGCGTTTGGCGATGATCAGGTAGAGCATTCCGGCAATGCCGGCGCCTATCAGCCAGGAAAACGGCGAGACGCTGTGGAAGCCCGGCATCAGCGCCAGGACGATGGCGATCAAAGCTGCAGGAATGAATGCCGCCACGGCGCGTAAATTGACCCCACGGCTGTAGTAATAAGCGCCGTTCGGGTCTTCGCTGTACAACTGCGGCACGTTGACCTGGCCTTTTCGTACAAGCCAGTAGTCAACCATGATCACGCCGTACAACGGGCCGAGCAGGGCCCCGAGGCCGGACAGGAAATACACGATCACCAGCGGGCTGTTGTAGAGGTTCCACGGCAGGATCAGCACCGCAATGGTCGCGCTGATCAGCCCGGCACGGCGGAAGGTCAGGTATTTCGGCGCCAGGTTACTCAGCACGAAGGCCGGGGCGACGAAGTTGGCCATGATGTTGACCGCCACGGTGACGATCAGGAACGCCAGGCAACCGAGGACCAGAAAGAAGGTGTTGGGGATCGAGGCGATGATCTCGGTCGGGCTTTCGATGATTCGGCCATTGATCTGAAATTGCGCGCCGCACAGCAGGACGGTGATGGCGGCGAACACCAGAATATTTACCGGCAGGCCCCAGAAATTTCCGACCTTGATGGTCTTGCGGCATGGAGAAGAGCGGGCGAAGTCGCAGAAATTCAGGATCAACGTGCCATAGATCGCCAGCCACAGCGCGCCGCCGGCAAAGATGTTGCGCCACATCTCACCACCGCTCAGTGGTTCGCGGATCGACCAGGCGATGGTCGCATTGGCCTGGGTGTACATCCATGCAGCGAGGGCGGCGACGGTGAGCAAAATCACGGGACCGGCAAACGCTTCGTAGCGCCGCACCATTTCCATGCCATAGGCGAGAATCGCCAGTTGCACGAACCAGATTGCCACGAAACACACCCAGCCCAAGGTCGACAGACCGAGGATCGCGTTGTGGTCGTAGTCGGCGAATCCCGGGTGAACAGCCGTCAGCAACACGCGAAAAACCACCGAAGCCAGGTACGTCTGAATCCCGAACCAGGCGATGGCGATAACCGCACGGATCAGTGCAGGAATTTGCGCACCATGAATACCGAAACTGATGCGGCTGATCACCGGAAATGGCACACCGGTCTTCTGACCCATGTAGCCGGAGAGGTTCATGAAGCAATACACCAGCGCCGCGCCGATCCCCAGGGACAGCAAGATCTGCCAGCCGCCGAGGCCCAGGGCATACAGGCCGATAGCGAATGAGTAGTTGGCGATGTTGTGAACGTCGTTGGTCCACAGGGCGAAAATACTGTAGCGACCCCAACGCCGACCTTCGGCCTTGGTCGGTGCCAGGTCTTTGTTGTGCAGGCGTGGGCTGAGCACAACTGGGCTTTGGGCTTGATCGTAAGCGGGTTGAGTGGCGTGGGAGGAGGGTAGATCCAGCGCGATATTGTTATTGGAGAGACTAGTACGCATTCCGGCAGGCTCCTGATGCTCGACGCCGCGATGACTGTGCATGAGCGTTGGCTCGACAAATCTTCGTCGCGGGTGGCGAATATCATTGGTTACGGGGCATCTGCAGCCTGTACGGGATAGGGCGCTTCAGGCTTGCGGATCTAAAGTGTGTGTATGTTTTGTATTGATTGTATACAAAACATGTATGCACTAAAGCCAGATCTGTGCCAGCTACGAATCTATAAAATTTTCTGCTCATTTCGTTTTGTTATTGCTTTTAGCTAAGTGGCTGAAATGAAGGCGATATAAATTGACCGTTCGAACAGGTATTTATTTTTATCGGGGATTTTAGGAGGGGGTAGATCTGAGATGACTGGCGGTGGATGTAACTTTTTGGGGCGTTAGAACTAAAAGTGCACACACAAATGGCACCGATGGTGACATTCGTGTGTACACATTTATATGGACTTACTCTCAATATGTAGGAGCGAGCTTGCTCGCGATAAACCGGAGGCCGCCGCGGGGTGTCAGGCTGGCAACGTTTTCGTTGGCCACCATCGCGAGCAGGCTCGCTCCTACAGGGTTTGCGATGTTTCAGGCTTTGGATTTACTGATGATGTTGCCTGCATGCAGTCCGCATTCTTTCTGCGTGGCCTCTTCCCACCACCAGCGGCCTTCGCGCTCGTGCTGGTTCGGCAGCACAGGGCGCGTGCACGGTTCGCAGCCGATGCTGATAAAGCCGCGCTCGTGCAGGCTGTTGTACGGCAGTTCGAGCATGCGGATGTAACCCCAGATCTCTTCGCTGGTCATTTGTGCCAGTGGGTTGAACTTGTACAGGGTGCGTTCCGGGGTGGAAAACGCGCTGTCGATTTCCATCACAGCCACGGCACTGCGGGTACCAGGGCTCTGGTCACGGCGCTGGCCGGTGGCCCAGGCAGTGACGCCGGACAGTTTGCGGCGCAATGGTTCGATCTTGCGGATACCGCAGCACTCGCCATGCCCGTCCTTGTAGAAGCTGAACAGGCCTTTTTCCTTCACGAACGGTTCGAGTTTGGTGTAGTCCGGCGATACCAGTTCGATGTCGATCTTGTAGTGCTCGCGCACCTGATCGATGAAGCGGTAGGTCTCGGGGTGCAGGCGACCGGTGTCGAGGCTGAACACTTTGACGTTTTTGTTCAGCTTCCAGGCCATGTCCACCAGCACCACATCCTCGGCACCACTGAAAGATATCCACAGGTCATCGCCGAACTCGGCGAACGCGAGTTTCAGGATGTCTTGGGCGGATTTGTTGGCATAGGTCGTGGCGAGTTCCACGACGTCGAACGTTGGGCTCATCAGGGCGGCTTCCTACAGGTCGGTGGCGCTTGGCGCTCTATATGGGGCCGATGGTAACAAAAAGCTGCGGTGGTCGGGGCGTCCTCTGCGTTGCGCGGTGGGGGCCAAGTCGCTAGAGTTCGGCCTCGCTCGACTCAATAAACAATACAAATGGGAGTGTCTTGTGGAAATTGCCTGTCTGGATCTTGAAGGTGTGCTGGTCCCGGAAATCTGGATCGCCTTCGCCGAAAAAACCGGGATCGAATCTCTCAGGGCCACCACCCGCGATATTCCCGACTACGACGTGCTGATGAAGCAGCGTCTGCGGATTCTCGACGAGCATGGCCTGAAGCTCTCTGATATCCAGGAAGTGATCGCGACCCTCAAGCCGCTGGACGGCGCCATCGAGTTCGTCAACTGGTTGCGCGAGCGCTTCCAGGTGGTGATCCTGTCGGACACTTTCTACGAGTTTTCCCAACCGCTGATGCGCCAACTCGGTTTTCCGACTTTGCTCTGCCATCGCCTGATTACCGACGATGCCGGCCGGGTAACGAGCTATCAGTTGCGTCAGAAAGATCCGAAGCGTCAGTCGGTATTGGCCTTCAAGAGCCTCTACTACCGGGTGATTGCTGCCGGTGATTCCTATAACGACACCACGATGTTGGGCGAGGCGGATGCCGGGATTCTGTTCCATGCGCCGGACAACGTGATTCGCGAGTTCCCGCAATTCCCGGCGGTGCATACCTTTGAAGCATTGAAGCAGGAATTCATCAAAGCCTCCAACCGCGCCCTGACCCTGTAAATCCACTCCCTGCAGGAGCCGGGTAGGAGCCCGGCAGGAGCCCGGTAGGAGCTGTCGAGTGAAACGAGGCTGCGATCTTTTGATGTTGTTTTTAAGAGCAAGATCAAAAGATCGCAGCCTTCGGCAGCTCCTACAGGGTTGTGTTGATCAGAGGTTTTGCAGAGTATCGAGCAGCACCTTCACCTTGGTGATCGATTCCTGATACTCGGACTGCCACTCGGAATCGGCGACGATCCCGCCGCCGCCCCAGCAACACACCTGCCCATCCTTGACCAGCAAACTGCGAATGGCGATGGAGCTGTCCATCTCGCCGCGCACGTCCAGATACAACAGAGAGCCGCAGTACAAACCACGTCGGGTCGGCTCCAGTTCGTCAATGATCTGCATCGCACGAATTTTCGGTGCCCCGGTGATCGAGCCACCGGGGAAGCTGCCGGCGATCAGGTCCAAGGCATCCCGATCATCCGCCAGTTCGCCGGTGACGCTGCTCACCAGGTGATGCACGTTCGGATAACTTTCCAGGCTGAACAACTCCGGCACCCGTACCGAGCCGGTGCGGCAGGTCCGACCGAGGTCGTTGCGCAGCAGGTCGACGATCATCAGGTTTTCCGCACGGTCCTTGGGACTGGCCAGCAGCTCGGCTGCGTTCGCTGCATCCTCGCAAGCGGTGAGGCCCCGCGGGCGAGTGCCTTTGATCGGGCGGGTTTCTACGTGCCGTTCGCTGACTTTGACGAAGCGCTCCGGTGACAGGCTCAGTACAGCACCGCCGTCGGGCAAGCTCTGGAAACCGGAAAACGGTGTCGGGCAGGCCTCCCGCAACGCGCAGTACGCGGCCCATGGATCACCTTGGCAAGGCGCGCGAAAACGCTGGGCGAAGTTGACTTGATAGCAGTCACCGGCCTGGATGTACTGCTGAATGCGCTCGATCGCCTGGCGATATTCATCAGCGTTCAGGTCAGCCTTCATCGGCGATTGCAGTGAGAAAGGCTCGACCGTTCCAGCCGCAACCTGACGGAACAGCATGATCAAACGCTGACGTTCGCTGTCGGCCAGCGTTGGATGAAACACCAACTGACTGGTCATTCGTTGGTGATCGCTGATCAGCGCCCAGCCGTACAAGCCGAAACGTGCATCCGGCAATTGCAGGTCGTCCAGTGCCTGGCTCGGCAAGTGTTCCAGATGACGACCGAAGTCGTAGCTCAGGTAGCCGATCAGACCACCGGCGAACGGCAACTCATCAGAAACGGTTGCTTCACCGAGACGTGTCAGGTTATCGCGAAGGCGTTGCAGGAAATCGGCACCGCTTTCGTCAGGCGCTACCGCCAGTTGCTCCAGTGGCCAGGCGCTGAACAGGTCATAACGCCCACGCTCGGCGCTTGGGCGGCCACTGTCGAGCAGCACGGCGCCCGGGGCATGACGAATGACCGCGAAGTACTCGGCGGGGTTGGCGCGATAGGGTAGCGGGTGTACGGAACAGGTCAGCATGGGCGGGGTAGATCAGCCATCGAGGCGGGGTGGCGATTGTAGACCTCTGTAGGATTTGCTCCTAGGGGGATGTCGGAGATTGGCAGATTGGGGGCAGAGTTGAGTGATGTAGTGACTGTTATGCCGCCATCGGGAGCAAGCTCGGCTCCTACAGAGACTGCGCTGAACCTGTAGGAGCCGAGTTTGCTCGCGATGGCAGCGACTCAGTCCCGAATCAGCCCTCGACAGCTGGAACATGACCAAACATTTCCTGCACAAACGCCACGCGCTCTTCAGCCGTCTCGGTCACGCCACGGGCTTTCAGCTCTTCCAGCCGCGCCTCGACCGCATGGGTGCGCAGGGTCAGGCCGCAATCGTTGGCAATCTGGATGTTCAAGCCCGGTCGGGCATTGAGTTCAAGAATCAGCGGGCCTTTTTCCTGGTCGAGCACCATGTCGACACCGATGTAACCCAGGCCGCACAGCTCGTAGCAGCCGGCGGCCAGTTTCATGAAACCGTCCCAGTAGGGCAGTTGCACGCCATCTACTGCGTTGGTGGTGTCAGGGTGTTTGTTGATGATGTTGTTCAGCCAGGTGCCGCGCAGGGTCAGGCCGGTGGCGAGGTCGACGCCGACGCCGATGGCACCCTGGTGCAGGTTGGCCTTGCCGCCGGACTGACGGGTCGGCAAGCGCAGCATGGCCATGGCGGGGTAGCCCATCAGCACGATGATGCGGATATCCGGTACGCCTTCGTAACTGATGCTTTTGAAAATCTGGTCCGGGATCACCCGGTATTCGATCAGCGCCCGGTCGCGGTGCCCGCCGAGGGAATACAGGCCGGTGAGGATGCTGGAAATGTGGTGCTCAAGCTCTTCGTGGGCGAGGATTTTTCCCGAGACCGTGCGATAGCGACCCTCGAAACGGTCGGCCACCACAATAATCCCATCGCCGCCCGCGCCTTGGGCCGGTTTGATCACGAAGTCGTTGCGCCCGCCGATGATCTCGTCGAGGTTGTCGATTTCTTTCTCGGTGGAAATCACGCCATACAATTCCGGTGCATGAATGCCGGCGGTAATGGCGCGTTCCTTGGTGATGATCTTGTCATCGACAATCGGGTACAGGCTGCGCTTGTTGTACTTGAGCACGTAGTCGGCGTTGCGCCGATTGATGCCCATGATGCCTCGGGCTTCCAGGGCTTTCCAGGTCTTCCAGAAGCCGAACATCAGGCGTCAGCCTTCTTCAGGAAAGCCTTGAAGCGCACCAGTTCGGTCAATCGGTAGCCGCGATAGCGCCCCATGGCCAGCATGAAGCCCACCATGATCAGCAGGATCGCCGGGAAAGTGAACACGAAGTACACCAGTTCCGGCACGGTCATGATCAGGTGCGCCAGGGAGGCGGCGAACAGTGTGCCGATCGCCACTTTCATGGCATGGCTGGCGCCGCGTTCTTCCCAGGTGATCGACAGGCGTTCGATGGTCATGGTCAAAATTACCATCGGGAACAGCGCCACCGACAACCCGCGCTCCAGGCCGAGCTTGTGGCTGAACAGGCTGATGGCGGCGATCAGCACCACCACGAACGTCAGCACCACCGACAGCCTCGGCAGCATTTGCAGTTTCAAATGCTCAAGGTAGGAGCGCAGCGACAGCCCCAACGCTGTGATGATCGTAAACAGCACGATGCCGAAGCCGAGCTGGGTTTCACGGAAGGCCAGGGCGATCAGCACCGGGGTAAAGGTGCCCAGTGTCTGCAGGCCGATCAGGTTGCGCAGGATCAGGATCACCAATACGCCGATCGGGATCATCACCATGATCATGAAGGTCTGCTGGGTTTGCAGCGGCAGGCCGTACAACGAGTATTCAAGGAAGTTGGCGTCAGTGTTTTCGTCTGTCAGCTTGGCCAGACGAATGGCGTTCATTTCGCTGTTGTTCATGCTGAAGGTGACAGTGGCTTTCTTGCCGCCGTCGACGGTGATCAGGTTTTCATCGCCGGTCCACCACAACAGACGGTCGGTGGGCAGGCCTTGTTCACCGGTTTCCGGGTTGAAATACAGCCAGTCAGTACCGTTGAAACTGCGCAGCCAGAGTTCCGGCGTTTGCGGTTGATCGGCCACCAGGCGGATGGTGTGGACTTTCTCCACGGGTACGTGGGCGATGGATAGCACCAATTCGACGATCTTGGCTTTTTGCCCGCTGGACGGATCGCCCGCCAGCAGCAGCTTCACATTGTCGTCATTGAGATTGTTGACACGCTTGATGGCTTCGCCGACGAAGGTTTCGACGTCGGCGGAATGCTGGCGAATCGGCGCGAGCAGGGCTTCGGCGGCGATTTTTTCTGGCCCTTCGACGGCGATGCTGTCACGGAAGGTCGGCCCTTTGATCTTGGATTTCTCGGCGCTGTAGCGTTTGGTCAGGACCAGACGGTAATAAAGAGTCTGGTTGCCCTTGGCCCGACGTGCCGACCAGGTGACCTTGCGGTTGCCATCGACCCGGTTCACCGCCACGCCGTAGTTATTGGAAATGAAGCTCTCGTTGAGGCTGACGTAGTCGCGGCTCAGTGGCGGCACGAACATCTGGATCTTGACCGGGTCCTTGGCACTGGCGACGAACTCGACTTTGGCGTCGATGTTCCACAAGTCGTCGGTGGCGTCTTCGGTCACGGGAATGCCGAGCACGAAGATCTGATAGGCCGTTACTGAAATGCCCAAGACCACCAGGATCGTGATCAGCAGTTTCAGATGAAGGGTAAGAGAGCGCATTTAAATTACTCTGCGGTATGAGCGTCGGTGGTGCAGGCGGGTTTGCCGGCAGCATATTTAAGGCTGGGGTCGACCAGCGCATCGAAGCGTTTGAGCGCTTCGGAGCCGATCAAAAGCGGGTATTGGAACGCGCTACGGTCCGTCAGGTTCACTTCGATGCTGCGCAAGGCCGAGCCCATGCAGATATCCAGTTCGATCACCGGGCGGGCGGTGTACTTCTTGCCTTCTTCCGGGTCGTAGTCGCCGGCACGGCGCTTGATCTTGCTGACGCGGGCCAGCGGTCGTTCGATCGGGTGCGAATGGGCGGTGTCGATGGCCAAGTAGAAACGTACCCAGGATTCACCATTGCGTTTGAAACGTTTGATGTCGCGGGCACTCAGGGAGGCGGTTTTCGCCCCGGTATCGAGTTTGGCGGCCACTTCCAGGTCGATGCCGCCGAGTGACGCGTACTCATTAAGGCCATACACAGTCTTTTCCCCCGCCACTGCGAAGCCGGGCAGGCAAAGAAAATAAAGGAAGGTGGGGAAGGGCTTGAGTCTCATAAATCCTGGTGCGCAGCGGTCCGTACTTCGATTCAAGGCCCTGGCATCGCTGCGCAAGCTCCCTCGTATGCCTATCAGGGTTTTATGACAGGCAGTGCAGATGTGACAAACAAATGCGGGCGGCATTCTAGCACGGTGGTTTTATGGCGCCAGCGCTGGCCCGCGGCTATAAACAGAAGGTCCTGCTTCGTTATGGTGCAGGTGGTTATTAGACGATTGTCGACAATATCTAATTATCCTTTGACTGCCGTGCCTGTTTTGGTTAGTTTTTGCGGCATTGGCTTTCAAGGTGTCGACAATCATGCTGGATCAACTCGATCCCCCTCTCGTAGTGCAGGACGATTCGGAAACACTTTCCGAGAACGTCTTCCGGCGTATTCAGGCGGCCATCGTCAAAGGCGAGATCGCCCCGGGCAGCAAAATTTCCGAGCCAGAGCTGGCCCGCACCTACGGCATCAGCCGTGGTCCGTTGCGTGAGGCCATCCACCGCCTGGAAGGTCAGCGCTTGCTGGTGCGTGTGCCGCACGTCGGCGCACGGGTGGTATCGCTGAGCCACGCCGAGTTGCTGGAACTCTACGAAATCCGCGAATCCCTCGAAGGCATGGCCTGTCGCCTGGCCGCTGAGCGCATGACCGTCGAAGAAATCGACGAGCTGCGCCAGGTGCTGGAAACCCATGAGCGCGACGAGGCGTTTCAGGCCGGCCGAGGTTATTACCAGCAGGAAGGTGATTTCGACTTCCATTACCGAATCATTCAGGGCAGCGGCAACCGCACCCTGACGCAAATGCTCTGCGGCGAGCTGTATCAATTGGTGCGCATGTACCGCATCCAGTTTTCCACCACGCCCAATCGCCCGCATCAGGCCTTTGCCGAACACCACCGAATTCTCGATGCCATCGCCGACCGTGACGGTGAACTGGCCGAGTTGTTGATGCGCCGTCACATCGGCGCCTCCAAACGCAATATCGCCCGTCACTACCAGGACGGCGCCAACCCGACAGCCAAACGAGGTGAGTCATGAGTTTGAACAAGAGCACTCCAGGCCAGCGTTTCCGCGATGCGGTCGCCAGCGAGCATCCATTGCAAGTGGTCGGCGCGATCAACGCCAACCACGCGCTACTGGCCAAGCGCGCCGGTTTCAAGGCGATTTACCTGTCCGGTGGCGGCGTGGCCGCGGGCTCGCTCGGCGTGCCTGACCTGGGCATTACCGGCCTGGATGACGTGCTGACCGACGTGCGCCGCATCACTGACGTCTGCGACCTGCCGCTGCTGGTGGATGTGGACACCGGTTTCGGTTCCTCGGCGTTCAACGTTGCACGCACCGTCAAGTCGATGATCAAGTTCGGCGCGGCGGCGATTCACATCGAAGACCAGGTCGGCGCCAAGCGTTGCGGCCACCGTCCTAATAAAGAAATCGTTTCGCAGCAGGAAATGGTCGACCGCATCAAGGCCGCCGTCGATGCCCGCACCGATGACAGCTTCGTGATCATGGCCCGCACCGACGCCCTGGCGGTGGAAGGTCTGGAATCCGCCCTGGATCGCGCCGCCGCGTGCATCGAGGCCGGTGCCGACATGGTGTTCCCGGAAGCCATTACCGAACTGGACATGTACAAGCTGTTCGCCAGCCGCGTGAAAGCGCCGATCCTGGCCAACATCACCGAATTCGGCGCGACGCCGCTGTACACCACCGAGCAGTTGGCCGCCGCCGACGTGTCGCTGGTGCTGTACCCGCTGTCCGCCTTCCGCGCCATGAACAAGGCCGCGGAAAACGTCTACACCGCCATCCGTCGCGACGGCACGCAACAGAACGTCATCGACACCATGCAGACTCGCATGGAGCTTTACGATCGTATCGACTACCACACCTTCGAGCAGAAGCTCGATGCGTTGTTTGCTGCGAAGAAGTAAAGATCAAAAGATCGCAGCCTTCGGCAGCTCCTACATGAATCCCCGTAGGAGCTGTCGAGTGCAACGAGGCTGCGATCTGTTCGGCATCACATAAAAACCTGATGAATCACAATTTGCCGATTCCCTAACAAATTCAAAAATTGGAGACAGCAATGGCCGAAGCAAAAGTACTCAGTGGCGCCGGGCTCCGTGGCCAGGTTGCCGGGCAAACCGCACTATCCACCGTGGGCCAGTCGGGCGCAGGTCTGACCTATCGCGGCTACGACGTTCGCGAACTGGCGGCTGACGCGCAATTCGAAGAAGTCGCTTACCTGCTGCTGTACGGCGAACTGCCGAGCAAAACGCAACTGGCGGCCTACATCAGCAAACTGAGCAAGCTGCGTGACCTGCCGCAAGCGCTGAAAGAAGTGCTGGAACGCATCCCCGCCGACGCCCACCCGATGGACGTGATGCGCACCGGCTGTTCGTTCCTGGGCAACCTGGAACCGGAAAATGACTTCTCCGAGCAGCACGACAAGACTGATCGTTTGTTGGCCGCGTTCCCGGCGATCATGACCTACTGGTATCGCTTCAGCCACGAAGGCAAGCGCATCGATTGCGTGAGCGACGAGCAGTCCATCGGCGGCCACTTCCTGCACCTGCTGCACGGCAAGAAGCCGAGCGAGTTGCACGTCAAGGTGATGAACGTTTCGCTGATCCTCTACGCGGAGCACGAGTTCAATGCTTCGACCTTCACCGCACGGGTATGCGCTTCCACGTTGTCCGATCTGTATTCCTGCATCACCGCGGCCATCGGTTCGCTGCGCGGTCCGCTGCACGGCGGCGCCAACGAAGCGGCGATGGAAATGATCGAGCGCTTTTCGTCCCCTGAAGACGCGATCGAAGGCACCCTCGGCATGCTGGCGCGCAAGGACAAGATCATGGGCTTCGGCCACGCGATCTATAAGGACAACGATCCGCGCAATGAAGTGATCAAGGGCTGGTCGAAAAAACTCGCTGACGAAGTGGGCGACAAGGTGTTGTTCCCGGTTTCCGAGGCCATCGACAAGACCATGTGGGATCAGAAGAAACTGTTCCCGAACGCCGACTTCTACCATGCCTCGGCGTACCACTTCATGGGCATCCCGACCAAGTTGTTCACACCGATTTTCGTCTGCTCGCGCCTGACCGGCTGGGCCGCCCACGTGTACGAACAACGCGCCAACAACCGCATCATCCGCCCAAGCGCCGAGTACGTCGGTGTTGAACAGCGCAAGTTCGTGCCAATCGAACAACGCTGAATGGCGAGGGCCAGGAACTAAGCCCCCTGTAGGAGCGAAGCTTGCTCGCGAAGGCGGACCGACATTCAATATCGATGTCGACAGATGGACCGCTTTCGCGAGCAAGCTTCGCTCCTACAGGATCGGGTTCAGTTCGCCCCAACCCTTTGTAATTACCGTGACCGAGTCCTGACGATGAACACAGAATTTCGCAAATCGCTGCCCGGCAGCCACCTGGATTACTTCGACGTCCGTGCGGCGGTCGAGGCGATTCAGCCTGGCGCCTACGACACCCTGCCGTACACCTCCCGTGTGCTGGCGGAAAACCTCGTGCGTCGCTGCGATCCGGCCACGCTCACCGAATCCCTGAAGCAATTCATCGAACGCAAACGCGACCTCGATTTCCCATGGTTCCCGGCTCGCGTGGTGTGCCACGACATTCTCGGCCAGACCGCATTGGTGGACCTCGCCGGCCTGCGTGACGCCATCGCCCTGCAAGGCGGCGACCCGGCGCAAGTGAACCCGGTAGTGCCGACGCAATTGATCGTCGACCACTCCCTGGCCGTCGAGCGCGGTGGTTTCGATCCGGAGGCGTTCGAGAAAAACCGCGCCATCGAAGACCGTCGCAACGAAGACCGTTTCCACTTCATCAACTGGACCAAGAAGGCGTTCAAGAACGTCGACGTGATCCCGCCGGGCAACGGCATCATGCACCAGATCAACCTGGAGAAAATGTCTCCGGTGATCCAGGTGCGCGACGGCGTGGCGTTCCCCGACACCTGCGTCGGCACCGACAGCCACACCCCGCACGTCGATGCGCTGGGCGTGATCGCCATCGGCGTCGGTGGTCTGGAAGCCGAGAGCGTCATGCTGGGTCGTGCATCGTGGATGCGCCTGCCGGAAAGCGTCGGCGTTGAACTGACTGGCAAGCTGCAACCGGGCATCACCGCCACTGACATGGTGCTGGCGCTGACCGAATTTCTGCGTAAGCAAAAAGTCGTTGGTGCGTGGCTGGAGTTCTTCGGTGAAGGTGCCGCCGCATTGACCCTTGGCGACCGCGCGACCATCTCCAACATGGCCCCGGAATACGGCGCCACCGCAGCGATGTTCTACATCGACCAGCAGACCATCGACTACCTCAAACTGACCGGCCGTGAAGACGAGCAGGTGCAGTTGGTCGAGCACTACGCCAAGACCACTGGCCTGTGGGCAGACAGCCTGAAGGGCGCGCAATACGAGCGCGGCCTGACCTTCGACCTGTCTTCGGTAGTGCGCAACATGGCTGGCCCGAGCAACCCGCACGCTCGCGTGGCCACCTCGGATCTGGCGGCAAAAGGCATTTCCGGCCAGTGGGAAGATGTACCAGGGCAAATGCCCGATGGCGCAGTGATCATCGCTGCCATCACCAGCTGCACCAACACCAGTAACCCGCGCAACGTGATCGCTGCCGGCCTGCTGGCGCGCAACTCCAACAAGCTGGGACTGGCCCGCAAGCCGTGGGTCAAATCGTCCCTGGCACCGGGTTCGAAAACCGTGGCGCTGTACCTGGACGAAGCCGGTCTGACCGACGAGCTGGAGCAACTCGGTTTCGGCGTTGTCGCCTTCGCTTGCACTACCTGCAACGGCATGTCTGGCGCCCTGGACCCGGTGATCCAGCAAGAGATCATCGATCGCGACCTGTACGCCACCGCCGTGTTGTCCGGCAACCGTAACTTCGATGGGCGGATTCACCCATACGCCAAGCAAGCATTCCTCGCCTCGCCGCCATTGGTGGTTGCTTACGCCATCGCCGGGACGATTCGTTTCGACATCGAAAAAGATGTGCTGGGCGTGGTTGATGGCAAGGAAATTCGCCTGAAAGACATCTGGCCGAGCGACGAAGAAATCGACGCCGTGGTCAAGGCTTCGGTGAAGCCGGAGCAGTTCCGTCAGGTGTACATCCCGATGTTCGCCATCCACGAAGACACCGGCCCGAAAGTCACGCCGCTGTACGAATGGCGCGAGATGAGCACCTATATTCGCCGTCCGCCGTATTGGGAAGGCGCACTGGCCGGCGCGCGTCCGCTCAAGGGCATGCGCCCACTGGCGGTACTGCCGGACAACATCACCACCGATCACCTGTCGCCGTCGAACGCGATCATGCTTGATAGCGCGGCGGGTGAGTACTTGGCCAAGATGGGCCTGCCGGAAGAGGACTTCAACTCTTACGCGACTCATCGGGGTGACCACCTGACTGCGCAGCGCGCGACCTTCGCCAACCCGAAACTGTTCAACGAAATGGTTGTGGAAAACGGCAAGGTCAAACAGGGTTCGCTGGCCCGCGTCGAGCCGGAAGGCCAAGTGATGCGGATGTGGGAAGCCATCGAAACCTACATGGAGCGCAAGCAGCCGCTGATCATCATTGCCGGCGCCGACTACGGTCAGGGTTCGTCCCGCGACTGGGCAGCAAAAGGCGTGCGCCTGGCCGGTGTCGAAGCCATCGCCGCTGAAGGTTTCGAGCGCATCCACCGCACCAACCTGGTCGGCATGGGCGTGCTGCCGCTGGAGTTCCTGCCGGGCACCAACCGCCACACCCTGGCCATCGACGGCAGCGAAACCTACGACGTGATCGGCGACCGCACGCCGCGCGCCCATCTGACGCTGGTGATCCATCGCAAGAGCGGCGAGCGCGTTGAGGTGCCGGTGACCTGCCGCCTCGACACCGCCGAAGAAGTGTCGATCTACGAGGCCGGCGGCGTGTTGCAACGCTTCGCTCAGGACTTCCTCGAAGAATCGGCGGTTGCCGTCTAAAACACCAGTTGCGAGCAGGGGATTCCAGGTCCCTTGCTCGCTTTGAAGGAGCACCAATGGCTCACGTACCGCAGATCAAAATCCCCGCCACCTACATGCGCGGCGGCACCAGCAAAGGCGTGTTCTTCAGCCTGCAAGACCTGCCCGAAACGGCACAGATTCCAGGGCCGGCCCGCGATGCTTTATTGCTGCGCGTAATCGGCAGCCCCGACCCGTACGACAAGCAGATTGACGGCATGGGCGGCGCGACGTCCAGCACCAGCAAAACCGTGATCCTGTCGAAAAGCATCAAGGCCGATCACGACGTCGATTACCTGTTCGGTCAGGTCTCCATCGACAAGCCTTTTGTGGACTGGAGCGGCAACTGCGGCAACCTGTCGGCGGCGGTTGGTTCATTCGCCATCAGCAATGGCCTGGTAGATGCCAGCCGCATCCCGCACGACGGCGTGGCCGTGGTGCGCGTATGGCAGGCCAACATCGGCAAGACCATCATCGCCCACGTGCCGATCACCAACGGTGAAGTGCAGGAAACCGGCGACTTCGAACTCGACGGTGTAACGTTTCCGGCGGCGGAAGTGCAGGTCGAATTCATGGACCCGGCCGCAGAAGAAGAGGGCGGCGGTGGTTCGATGTTCCCTACCGGTAACCTGGTCGACGATTTGGAAGTGCCCGGTGTCGGCACGTTCAAGGCAACGATGATCAATGCCGGCATCCCGACCATCTTCGTCAACGCTGAAGACATCGGCTACACCGGCACCGAGTTGCAAGGTGCAATCAACGGCGATCCGAAAGCGCTGCTGATGTTTGAAACCATCCGCGCTTATGGCGCGCTGCGCATGGGCCTGATTGCCAATATCGACGAAGCGGCCAAGCGTCAGCACACGCCGAAAGTGGCGTTCGTCGCCAAACCGGCGGGCTACGTGGCGTCCAGCGGCAAAGCGATTGGAGCGGGTGATGTGGACCTGCTGGTGCGTGCACTTTCCATGGGCAAACTGCACCACGCGATGATGGGCACGGCGGCTGTCGCCATCGGCACGGCGGCGGCGATTTCCGGCACTTTGGTCAACCTCGCGGCGGGCGGCATCGAACGTAACGCAGTGCGCTTCGGGCATCCGTCGGGCACCTTGCGCGTTGGCGCCGAAGCCAGCCAGGTCGACGGTGAATGGGTGGTGAAAAAAGCCATCATGAGCCGCAGTGCACGGGTGTTGATGGAAGGTTTCGTCCGCGTGCCGGGAGATTCGTTCTAACTCACACGAAACTCTATAGGAGCTGTCGAGTAAAACGAGGCTGCGATCTGTTGATCCTGCTCTTTGACAGCAACATCAAAAGATCGCAGCCTCGTTTCACTCGACAGCTCCTACAGGTGATCGAACATGAGTGCCAACGTTGACCTGAACAACCGCCCCGACTACGACAGCGTCCTGCAGGACATTGCCGACTACGTCCTTAGCTACAAAATCGAATCCCAAGAAGCCCTAGACACTGCCCGCAACTGCCTGATGGACACGCTCGGTTGTGGCCTGCTGGCCCTGCGTTTTCCCGAATGCACCAAACACCTCGGACCTGTGGTCGAAGGTACCGTCGTGCCGTTCGGCGCCCGCGTGCCGGGCACCTCTTATCGCCTCGACCCGGTCAAGGCTGCCTGGGACATTGGTTGCATCGTTCGTTGGCTCGACTACAACGACACCTGGCTCGCGGCCGAATGGGGGCATCCATCGGATAACCTCGGCGGCATTCTCGCGGTGGCCGATCACCTGTCGCAAAAACGCCTGGCCAACGGCGACGCACCGTTGACCATTCGCGCCGTGCTTGAAGCGATGATCATGGCTCACGAAATTCAAGGCGTGATCGCTCTGGAAAACTCCTTCAATCGCGTCGGTCTCGATCACGTCATCCTGGTGAAAGTCGCCTCGACGGCCGTCACCGCCAAGCTGATGGGCGCCAATCGTGAGCAGTTGCTGTCGGCGTTGTCCCATGCTTTTGCTGACGGCCAGGCGCTGCGCACCTACCGGCATGCGCCGAATGCCGGCTCGCGCAAATCCTGGGCGGCGGGCGATGCGTCGAGCCGTGGCGTGCGTCTGGCGGACATCGCGATGCGCGGCGAAATGGGCATCCCCGGTGTCTTGAGTGCCAAGCAGTGGGGCTTCTACGACGTACTGTTCAGCCATACCAACAATGATCTGGCGCTCAAGCCTGAAGACAAGCGCGCTTTCAGTTTCTCCCGGCCGTACGGCAGCTATGTGATGGAAAACGTGCTGTTCAAGATCAGCTTTCCCGCCGAGTTCCACGCGCAAACGGCCTGCGAAGCGGCGGTGACCCTGCATCCGCAGGTGCGCAACCGCTTGCACGAAATCGACAAAATCGTCATCACCACCCATGAGTCAGCGATACGCATCATTTCCAAGGTCGGCCCGTTGGCCAATGCCGCCGACCGCGATCACTGCATCCAGTACATGACTGCCGTACCTTTGGCTTTTGGCAATCTGGTTGCCGAACATTACGAGGACGATTTCCACAAAGCGCATCCGATCATTGATGTACTGCGCGACAAAATGGTCATCGTCGAAAACCCGGTTTACACCCGCGAATACCTCGAAGCCGACAAACGTTCGATCGCCAATGCGATACAGGTGTTTTTCAAGGACGGTTCCAGTACCGAAAACGTGGTGGTGGAATATCCGATTGGCCATCGTCGGCGTCGTGTCGATGGCATTCCGTTGCTGGAGGACAAGTTCAAGGCCAACCTGGCAACGCGCTTCACAGCCCAGCGCAGCAGCGAGATCTTTGCCTTGTGCAAGGATCAGGCGCAGCTGGAGGCGACACCGGTGAACCGCTTCGTAGACCTGTTCGTCATCTAAGCGTAAGCGGACGCACTCAAACCGATTGAACGATGAAACCCCATGTAGGAGCTATCGAGTGAAACGAGGCTGCGATCTTTTGATCGTCGATTTTAAAAGCCAGATCAAAAGATCGCAGCCTGCGGCAGCTCCTACAGGGATCGTTCGAGCCATTTCTCCATCGGCAGCTTTGTTATGGCAAAACCGATCAGCAATATCGCCGAGTAGACCATCAACTCTCGCGAAAGATTTTGCCCCTCGTACCAGGCACCGATGATCACGGCGAACACCGGAAAGATGATAAACACGAACGACAGGATGATCGGGCTCAGTCGTTTGAGCAGCAAAAAATAAACGATAAACCCGCCTACCGACGCCACCAGTCCCAGATAGAGCAGGGCGCCCCACGACCGCAGGCTGATGGCAGAAAACTCGGGCGTTTCGACGGTCAATCCCGCGACAAACAACATCACTCCAGCAATACCAATCGGCAGCGTGTTGTAAGTAATCACGCTGATCGCGCTGCCATGTTTCTTGGTCACCACATAGCACAGCGCGTGCATCACCGCCGCGCAGAGAATCGCCAGCACCCCGAACAACTCGGCATGGTCCAGGTGTAAACCCTGGCTGCGGATAATCATGAACAGACTGCCGAAGCCAATCGCGATGCCGAGCACTTGCGAAGGGTAGATTTTTTCCCGCAGAAACAACGCAGAAAACACCAGGATGAACACCGGCATGCAGCTGAACAATAACGCCGTCAGACCGGATGAAACGTGCAACTCGCCATAGTTGAGCAAGTAATACGGCAGGCTGAAATACGACAGCGTGACGAACACGAAGAACCAGCGGCTTTGCCGGGGAAACAGCAAGGGTTCTTTGCGCAGAATGGCAAAGCTCAAAAACAGCGGGAAAGCAATCAGGAACCGCAGGCCGGCGGCAGTCAGGGGCGGCACACTCTCGACGGCAATCTTTATCCCCAGCCAGGTCGTGCCCCAACTCAGGCATACGATTAGAAACAGCGTGCCGGTGATCAGTCCGGCGAGCCATGGGCGTGTAATGTTTGAAGGTGTGCTGATCGCGATAGACATGATTCGAGCTCCTGGCAGCGGAATTGACCTGGTCATCGAATCGGTCTATTCCTGATTGAACCTGTTCTAAGCACGCTATTCGGGACGAAGATGAGTGTCAAAGTAAGTATTGCCATGGTGTCAATCCTGCGAGACGGCCTCGCCAATGGACTGGGCGTGAAGTACCAGCGCCTCGCTGATGCGGTTGAGAAAGGCATCGCAGACGGCGTAATCGAACCCGGTTGCAAGTTGCCGCCGCATCGACTGTTAGCCGATAGCCTGGGCATCACCATCGGCACCGTCAGCCGTGCTTATGGCGAACTTGAACGTGTGGGGTTAGTGGTCGCCCGCGTAGGCGATGGCACTTATATACGTCAGCGCGGGATGGAGCGGCCGCAGGACGTAGGCTTTCGCAATGTCAGCAATGAGCCGCCGTTTGTGTTGGACATGAGCAGGAATCAACCGATTCCGGGGCGCGAAGCGGCCTTCTTGAGTCAGAGCCTGCAGGCGTTGGCGAATGATCCGCAGGCCTTGCAGCAGCTCACGGGATACACCGCCGAAAGTGGATCAGCGCGGCATCGGACGGCAGGTGCGCAGTGGTTGAGGCATCAGGAGTTTGCCCCGAGCGCCGAACAGATCATCTGCGTCAACGGCGGCCAGCATGGTCTGTTGTGTGCCTTGATGGGATTGCTCAAGGCTGGCGATACCCTGGTGACCGAGCATCTGACCTACCCAGGACTGATCGGCGTCGCACGCCAACTCGGAATAAAACTGATCGGTGTGGCGATGGACGACGAAGGAGTATTGCCCTCAGCGTTGGAGGACATCTGTCGCCATCACCGAGTGACCGCGTTGTATTGCACACCAACGATCCAGAATCCTACGGCAGCAGTGATGTCAGTCCCACGGCGCGAGGCGATTGCCGGAGTCTGTCGGCAGCACAATCTGTTGATTTTCGAAGACGAGGCCCATGCCGTGCTGGCCCGCCAGCGGCCATTGCCTTTAAGTCATTTCGCCCCGGAGCGCTCGGTGTTGATCGGCAGTCTGAGCAAGGCGGTGTCGGCCGGATTGCGGGTCGGTTATTTGCATGCGCCGCAACCCCTGATCGGACGTTTGAGTGCGGCTGTGCGTGGGACATGCTGGATGGCCAGTCCGTTGACGCTTGAAGTCGCCAGCTTGTGGATAGAGAACGGCATGGCCGATCAGCTGTTGAACGAACAGATCAGCGAAGTCAGCCGGCGCAAGATGCTGGTCGAAAAGTCGCTTGAAGGGCTGGTCTACAAGACTCATCCCCATAGCCCGCACTTCTGGATCGAAGTGCCTGAGCCGTGGCGGGCGTCGCAGATAGCGGCTGAGCTCAAGGAGAATAATTACCTGATCGCCACTGCCGAAGCATTCGCGGTAGGGCATGCCGCGGTGCCGCAATTCATCAGGGCAAGTGTTTGTAATTCGGTGGGAGATGATCGGTTGTTGCTGCAGGGGTTTGAAGCGTTGATGGGGACATTGAAAGAGACCGTGTAATCGTTCTTCGCGGGCAAGCCTCGCTCCTACAGGTTTTATGTCGATCTGTAGGAGCGAGGCTTGCCCGCGAAAGCGGTATTACAGACGCTACAAAAACTATTTGAACCGCCGCTCGACCCCTTTCTCCACCAGAATTTTCGCGGAAATCTCTTCCACCGAAAAATGCGTGGAGTTGATATTCGGAATGTTCTCGCGGCGAAACAGGTTTTCCACTTCGCGCACTTCGAACTCGCACTGGGCGTAGCTCGAATAGCGGCTGTTGGGTTTGCGCTCGTTGCGGATCGCGGTGAGGCGGTCCGGATCGATGGTCAGGCCGAACAGCTTGTGCTGGTGGGCGCGCAGGGCGGCCGGCAGTTGCAGGCGTTCCATGTCGTCTTCGGTCAGCGGATAGTTGGCCGCGCGGATGCCGAATTGCATGGCCATGTACAGGCAGGTCGGGGTCTTGCCGCAGCGCGACACGCCCACCAGGATCAGGTCGGCCTTGTCGTAGTAGTGCGTGCGAGCGCCGTCGTCGTTGTCGAGGGCGAAGTTCACCGCCTCGATCCGCTCCATGTAATTGGTGTTGGCGCCAATGGAGTGGGACTTGCCGACGGTGTAGGAAGAATGCTCGGTCAGTTCCTGTTCGAGTGGGGCCAGGAAGGTCGAGAAAATGTCGATCATGAAACCATTGGAGGTCGCGAGGATCTCACGAATGTCCTGGTTGACGATGGTGTCGAAGATAATCGGACGGAAGCCGTCGGCTTCGGCGGCTTTGTTGATTTGTTGTACCATGGCCCGCGCTTTATCCACGTTGTCGATGTACGGTCGCGTGAATTTGCTGAAGGTAATGTTTTCGAACTGCGCCAAGAGGCTTTGACCCAGGGTTTCGGCAGTAATGCCGGTGCCATCGGAGATAAAGAAAGCAGATCGTTTCATTTGCACCTTGGGCCTTAAGCTAATGATCATTCTTGGATATGATAGGCGCGATTTGCGGGCCGCCAATGGCCGGCATTCTCACTTATTTTCCAGGTCCAGGCCATACAGCCGGCAAACGCTCCCCCGAGCACCCGGCTTCTGAGCTTTTCCAACACAGTTAGTGGAGAGATCACCTTGGTAGAGTACGTAGTTTCCCTCGATAAGCTCGGCGTCCATGATGTAGAGCATGTGGGGGGCAAGAACGCATCCCTGGGCGAGATGATCAGCAACCTGGCAGGTGCCGGTGTTTCGGTGCCCGGTGGCTTCGCCACGACCGCTCAGGCATATCGTGATTTCCTCGAGCTGAGCGGCCTGAACGAACAGATCCATGCCGCCCTTGATGCCCTGGACGTCGACGACGTGAACGCCCTGGCCAAGACAGGTGCCCAGATCCGTCAATGGATCATGGAAGCCGAGTTCCCTGAAAAACTGAATGCCGAGATTCGCACCGCGTTCGCCGCGCTGTCCGCCGGCAACCCCGACATGGCCGTGGCCGTGCGTTCTTCCGCTACCGCCGAAGACTTGCCGGACGCTTCTTTCGCCGGTCAGCAGGAAACCTTCCTGAACATCCGTGGTGTCGAAAACGTCATTCGCGCCGCCAAAGAGGTGTTCGCTTCACTGTTCAACGATCGTGCGATCTCCTACCGCGTCCACCAGGGCTTCGACCACAAACTGGTCGCCCTGTCAGCCGGCGTGCAGCGCATGGTCCGTTCCGAAACCGGCACCGCCGGCGTGATGTTCACCCTCGACACCGAGTCTGGCTTCCGTGACGTGGTGTTCATCACCGGCGCCTACGGCCTGGGTGAAACCGTCGTACAAGGCGCGGTAAACCCGGACGAGTTCTACGTCCACAAAGGTACGCTGGCCGCCGGTCGCCCTGCGATCCTGCGCCGTAACCTGGGCAGCAAGGCCATCAAGATGATCTACGGCGACGAGGCCAAGGCCGGTCGTTCGGTCAAGACCGTCGATGTCGACAAGGCTGATCGCGCGCGTTTCTGCCTGACCGACGCTGAAGTCAGCGAGCTGGCCAAGCAGGCGATGATCATCGAGAAGCACTACAAGTGTCCGATGGACATCGAGTGGGCCAAGGACGGTGACGACGGCAAGCTGTACATCGTGCAGGCCCGTCCGGAAACCGTGAAGAGCCGCACCCAGGCCAACGTCATGGAACGTTACCTGTTGAAAGAAACCGGCACCGTGCTGGTTGAAGGCCGCGCCATCGGCCAGCGAATCGGCGCCGGCAAGGTCCGCATCATCAAGGACGTGTCCGAGATGGACAAGGTCCAGCCTGGCGACGTACTGGTGTCCGACATGACCGACCCGGACTGGGAACCGGTCATGAAGCGCGCCAGCGCCATCGTCACCAACCGTGGCGGTCGTACCTGTCACGCGGCGATCATCGCCCGTGAGCTGGGCATCCCGGCCGTGGTCGGTTGCGGCAACGCCACCCAGCTGCTGAAAGACGGCCAGGGCGTGACTGTTTCCTGCGCTGAAGGCGACACCGGTTTCATCTTCGAAGGCGAACTGGGCTTCGACATCAAGAAAAACTCCGTGGACGCCATGCCGGACCTGCCGTTCAAGATCATGATGAACGTCGGCAACCCGGACCGCGCTTTTGACTTCGCACAGCTGCCGAACGCCGGTGTGGGCCTGGCTCGTCTGGAGTTCATCATCAACCGCATGATCGGCGTGCACCCTAAAGCGCTGCTGAACTACGACGGCCTGCCGCAGGACATCAAGGACAGCGTCGACAAACGCATCGCCGGTTACGACGATCCGGTCGGCTTCTACGTCGACAAACTGGTGGAAGGCATCAGCACCCTGGCGGCGGCGTTCACTCCGAAGAAGGTCATCGTGCGTCTGTCGGACTTCAAGTCCAACGAATACGCCAACCTGATCGGCGGCAAGCTCTACGAGCCGGAAGAAGAAAACCCGATGTTGGGTTTCCGTGGCGCCTCGCGTTACATCAGCGAATCGTTCCGTGACTGCTTCGAACTCGAATGCCGCGCCCTCAAACGCGTGCGCAATGAGATGGGCCTGACCAACGTTGAAATCATGGTGCCATTCGTCCGTACCCTGGGCGAAGCCAGCCAAGTGATCGATCTGCTGGCCGAAAACGGCCTGGCCCGTGGTGAAAACGGCCTACGCATCATCATGATGTGCGAGCTGCCGTCCAACGCGATCCTCGCTGAAGAATTCCTCGAATTCTTCGACGGTTTCTCCATCGGCTCCAACGACCTGACCCAGCTGACCCTGGGCCTGGACCGTGACTCCGGGATCATCGCGCACCTGTTCGACGAGCGTAACCCGGCGGTCAAGAAGCTGCTGGCCAACGCCATTGCCGCGTGCAACAAGGCCGGCAAGTACATTGGCATTTGCGGTCAGGGCCCTTCGGACCACCCGGACCTCGCCAAGTGGCTGATGGAACAAGGCATCGAAAGCGTATCGTTGAACCCCGATTCCGTACTGGAAACCTGGTTCTTCCTGGCTGAGGGTCAGGCTTCGGCTTGATCAATGTGTGAACGGGCCGCTTCCTGTGGGAGCGAGCCTGCTCGCGATGGTCGTCAATGATGGCGCGTGTTTGCTGGATGAACGCGTTGCTCTGGCACCTATCGCGAGCAGGCTCGCTCCCACACTGACCGGTCCCTTTAAGATTCAAGCAGGGCGGGCTCCATCTGGATGCCGCCCTTTTTTGTGCAAGAGATTATGCAAAGCAGCAGCAACCTATTTCCTGTCGCCCTGATCAGCGCCGAACGGCGCGGTGATCTGAGCGAAGATGTTTATCGATTGAAACCCGCCAACAGCCCCGACATCAGCGTCGAACTGGCTGTGACGCGCCTTGGCATGGCCGATGAGCCGGCGGTGCGTGGCGTGCCAGTGATTCTGTTGCACGGCAGTTTTTCCAATCGACGTTTCTGGTTTTCCCCAAAAGGCTTGGGCCTCGGTGCTTACCTGGCGCGCCTGGGATTCGATGTGTGGATACCAGAAATGCGCGGCCACGGCTTGTCCCAGCGTAACCAGAACTATCGCAAAAACCGTGTCGCCGACTACGCTCGTTACGATCTGCCGGCCATTGGTGCCTTTGTGCGCGAGCAAAGCGGTCAGGTGCCGCACTGGATCGGCCACTCACTGGGCGGCATCACCCTGGCGGCAGCGTTGGGCGGTGAGTACATCGGCGAGCCTGTTGTCGCGTCGGCCGCGTTCTTCGGCACCCAGGTCAGCCGCACCTACTGGCCGCTGAAAATTCCGCCGGTAGAGTGGGGTGGGCGCTTCATCCTCAAGCGTTTTGCCCAGTTGTCCGGTTCCCGGCTCAAGCGCGGCCCTGAGGACGAACCGATTGGCCTGGCCATCGAAAGCATGCGCTGGTACGGCTTGTTCGGGCGCTTCGGCGATGCTGGTAAAGATTGGTGGGCCGGTTTGGCCGAGGTCAACTTGCCGGTACTCGCGGTAAGCGCTGCGAGTGATCATCAGGACCCGACCTGGGCTTGTCGCAAGTTGTTCGAGCAGATCGGTTCCGAGCACAAGCAATTTATCAACCTGGGTCGCGAGCAGGGCTTTGGCGATAATTTCGGTCACGTGGAAATGTTGGTCAGCAAAGCCGCACAGGCTGAAGTCTGGCCGTTGGTGGCCCGATGGCTGGTGGATCAGCAGACGCCATTGCTCGGTGAAAAATCGGATTTGGCCGCGGCGATCTAGGCTGGACGCTCTATCAAGGGCATTTCGCTCTGTTCGGCTTGCGGCTAAGATATGACGCATTGAGCTGTTCTGGTCATTTTCGATGACTGAGTCATCAATCATGTTCGTGCTGTCTTCCTCTTAACAGGAGTTTCTCGATGAACCATTACCTCACGCCTGACCTGTGCGACGCCTATCCAGAGATGGTGCAGGTGCTGGAGCCGATGTTCAGCAATTTCGGTGGCCGGGATTCCTTCGGTGGCGAAATCGTGACCATCAAGTGCTTCGAAGACAACTCGCTGGTCAAGGAGCAAGTCGAGCTCAAGGGGGACGGCAAGGTCTTGGTGGTCGATGGCGGTGGCTCCCTGCGTCGCGCGTTGCTGGGCGACATGCTGGCCGAGAAAGCCGCGAAAAACGGCTGGGAAGGGCTGGTGATCTACGGTTGCATTCGTGACGTCGACGTCATCGCGCAAACCGATCTGGGCGTTCAGGCCTTGGCCAGTCACCCGATGAAAACCGACAAACGCGGTATCGGCGACTTGAACGTTGCCGTGACCTTTGCCGGTGTGACCTTTCATCCCGGTCATTTCATTTATGCGGACAACAACGGCGTGATCATCTCACCCAGCCCGCTAAAAATGCCTGAGTAAGAATTAGCCGACTTTTTTGAAGAATGGAATGCGGATGTTCGAGGAAGAAAACGCGCAATGGGGGCTGGTACATGCCCTGGTGCTGGATGGTAAAGGCGGCGCGCGTTCGATAGCCCGGACAGAACTTGACGACTTGCAGCTGCAGGCCCATGAAAGCCTGTGGCTGCACTGGGATCGCAGTCACCCGCAAACCCAGACCTGGCTGCGCAAATCCAGCGGTTTAAGTGAATTCAGCTGCGACCTTTTGCTTGAAGAAAACACCCGTCCGCGTCTTTTACAGCTTTCGGACAGCGAACTGCTGCTATTTTTGCGCGGGGTCAACATGAACCCGGGTGCCGAGCCTGAAGACATGGTGTCGGTGCGGATCTTCGGTTCCGCTCAGCGAGTGATTTCCCTGCGCTTGCGCCCATTGCGCGCCACAGATGAATTGTTGGCGCAACTGGAGCAAGGCAAGGGACCGAAAACCGCTTCCGAACTCATTCTCTGTATGGCGCAGTACCTCACCAACAAAGTGCAGGATCTGGTCAGTTGCCTCTCGGAAGTGGTCGATGAGGAAGAAGAAAAGCTGGATGCCGACGAACGGTACACACCCGAACACGGATCGATTTTGCAGATCCGCCGCCGGGCCGCAGCGTTGAAGCGCTTTCTCGCTCCGCAGCGGGATATTTTTGGTCAGCTCACGCGGATCAAATTACCCTGGTTCGTCGACGACGATGGTGATTACTGGAACGAATTGAACAACAGCCTGACCCGCTATCTTGAGGAGCTGGAATTGACCCGGGAGCGGGTGGGCCTGGTGCTGGAGGCCGAAGACCGGCGATTGAGCGTGCGCATGAATCGCACGATGTACCGCTTCGGAATCATCACCGGGATCTTTTTGCCGATGAGTTTTCTGACGGGTCTGTTGGGGATCAACGTCGGTGGCATTCCATTCTCTGCGAGCCCTTATGGTTTCGTGATTGCCTGCCTGATGATGGTCTCGGTGGCATTGGGGCAGTGGTGGTTATTCCGACGATTGCGCTGGGTTTGAAAATGAACCATGTGACCCGAGCAAAATTGGCCGCGTCTTTCACAGACATCACGAGAGGTGCGTATGCACGATCCGTTTGAACAGTCTTTGCGCGACATGCTCAAGGCATCACCGTCCACCCGGGACGACGATGCGTGCCTTGGTCGTGTACTGAAAACCGCCAACCGCCAGGTCGGCGCCGGTGATCTGTTCAGCCTGCTGGGCCGCTGGCTGCCCGCGCTGATGATCGCCCTGAATAACGGATCGGCCCATGTCGCGCCGGTTTCCCGTCTTCGTAAACCTACCGTTCGCACTGCTGATAAGGCTGATTGAATATGGAACTTGATCTCTGGACACAGAGCCTCGTCACTGCAATGACTGCGTTATGGACCAAAGTTGCGAACTTCATTCCGAACCTGTTCGGCGCACTGGTTGTGCTGCTGTTGGGTTTTGTCGTGGCCAAACTCCTGGACACGCTGCTTTCCAAATTGCTGGCCAAACTGGGCCTTGATCGCTTGATGGGCGGGACCGGTTTGACCAAATTGCTGTCGCGCGCCGGGCTTCAAGTACCGATCTCGACGTTGATTGGCAAGATCGTGTACTGGTTCGTTTTACTGATTTTTCTGGTTTCTGCCGCAGAATCCCTTGGACTTGAGCGAGTTTCAGCTACGCTGGATATGCTCGCGCTGTATTTGCCGAAGGTATTCGGCGCGGCGCTGGTGCTGCTGGTGGGCGTTTTACTGGCGCAACTGGCCAATGGCCTGGTGCGCGGTGCGGCGGAAGGCGTAGGGCTCGATTACGCCGCCGGCCTGGGGCGAATTGCCCAGGGGCTGGTGATCATCATCAGTATTTCGGTCGCGATCAGCCAGTTGGAGGTCAAGACTGACCTGCTCAACCATGTGATTGTGATCGTATTGATTACCGTTGGTCTGGCGGTTGCGCTGGCCATGGGGTTGGGAAGCCGGGAAATTGCCGGTCAGATTCTTGCGGGAATCTATGTGCGTGAGTTGTATCAGGTTGGGCAACAAGTACGTGTTGGCGAGGTCGAAGGCCAGATCGAAGAGATCGGCACGGTTAAAACCACATTGCTGACCGATGAGGGTGAGCTAGTCTCTCTTTCCAATCGGATTCTGCTTGAGCAGCATGTGAGTAGCCGCTAACCCGGCAAACCCTGCTAATGTATGCCGCCGCAAAATGCCGCCTGATGCTGGCTGCGGCGGACATTGACCTGACTGTCGGCCCGACTTGTTTTGAATAAAGCCCAATCGCTATCCATGCGCTACGACCCCCGCGAGCTCTCTGATGAGGAGTTGGTCGCGCGCTCGCATACCGAGCTGTTTCACGTAACGCGCGCCTATGAAGAATTGATGCGGCGTTACCAACGAACATTATTTAACGTCTGTGCACGATATCTCGGGAACGATCGCGATGCAGACGATGTCTGTCAGGAAGTGATGTTGAAGGTGCTGTATGGCTTGAAGAACTTCGAGGGTAAATCGAAGTTCAAGACATGGCTATATAGCATCACCTACAACGAATGCATCACACAGTATCGGAAGGAACGGCGAAAGCGTCGCTTGATGGACGCCCTGAGTCTGGACCCCCTCGAAGAAGCGTCTGAAGAGAAGGCGCCGAAACCCGAGGAGAAGGGCGGACTCGATCGCTGGCTGGTGTATGTGAACCCGATTGACCGCGAAATTCTGGTGCTACGATTTGTCGCAGAGCTGGAATTTCAGGAGATCGCAGACATCATGCACATGGGTTTGAGTGCAACAAAAATGCGGTACAAACGCGCTCTAGATAAATTGCGTGAGAAATTTGCAGGCATTGCTGAAACTTAGTTCGGCGCAAATATCTCTTACGTGTAGGCAAGTTCTGATAGACTTGCCGCCGAGTTGTCCCCCGGTTTGCGGGACTGCTTCACAATCACCAGATGGGGATTTAACGGATGAAACTGAAAAACACCTTGGGCTTGGCCATTGGTACTCTTATTGCCGCTACTTCTTTCGGCGCACTGGCACAAGGCCAAGGCGCAGTTGAAGGCGAGCTCAACTACGGGAAAAAGTACAACGACAGCGTTAACAACGTTGAAGACGGCTACACCCCTGGCGCCTCCATCGGTTACTTCCTGACCGACGATGTGTCGTTGAACGCGACCTACAACAACGATGACTACACCCGTTCGAACAACGGTACTGGCCATCAGAAAATCGAAGGCGACCAGTTTGGTCTGAACGCTCAGTACCACTTCAACAACGCTGGCGACGCTCTGCGTCCTTACGTTCAAGGTGGTGTCAAGCACGGCAGCATGACCAACGTAGCCGCTGACGGCCACACCGGTCGTGACCAGTCGACTTTCCTGACTGCTGGCGCTGGCCTGAAGTACTACTTCCTCGAAAACGTCTACGCCCGTGCTGGCGTAGAAGCTGACTACAAGCTGGACAACGGCAAGTGGGACTACATCCCATCCGTAGGTCTGGGTGTGAACTTCGGTGGCGGCAACAAGCCTGCTGCTGCTCCAGTTCCAGCACCAGCTGAAGTCTGCTCCGACAGCGACAACGATGGCGTTTGCGACAACGTTGACAAGTGCCCGGACACCCCAGCCAACGTAACCGTTGACGCTGATGGCTGCCCAGCAGTTGCTGAAGTTGTTCGTGTTGAGCTGGACGTGAAATTCGACTTCGACAAGTCGGTAGTCAAGCCTAACAGCTACGGCGACATCAAAAACCTGGCTGACTTCATGAAGCAGTACCCATCGACCACCACTACTGTTGAAGGTCACACCGACAACGTCGGTCCTGACGCTTACAACCAGAAACTGTCCGAGCGTCGTGCAAACGCCGTTAAACAAGTTCTGACCAACCAGTACGGTGTTCAATCGTCCCGCGTTCAGTCTGTTGGCTACGGCGAATCCCGCCCAGTTGCTGACAACAAAACTGAAGCTGGCCGCGCTGTAAACCGTCGCGTAGAAGCGCAGGTTGAAGCCAAAGCTAAGTAATTAGCCCACAGCTCTGAGAAAAGCCCGGCTTAGGCCGGGCTTTTCTTTGTCTACGATTTGGTGTGTAGGAGCGAGCTTGCTCGCGATAAACCAGAGCACGCACGGGGTTCAGGTATGCCGCGTCATCGTTGGCAACCATCGCGAGCAAGCTCGCTCCTACAGGCCATACGCTCTGATGTCAGTGGACAATCCGCTGATCTCGCTACTGGCCGCCACAGCGCCAATCACCAGGATCGCCGGGCTTTTCAACTCAAAGGCCCAGGCATCTTCCTCCATCGCTGTCAGATCACTCCGACACTCCCGCTGATGGGGCAAGGACGCATTTTCAATCATCGCCACAGGCGTATCCGCTGCCATTCCCCCGGCTAACAGCTCTTCACGGATTTCGCTGAGTTTCGCCACCCCCATATAGATCACAAGGGTCGTCCCGCTCTGGGCCAATGCCTTCCAGTTCAGGCTGCTGCCATCCTGGGTGTGGGCGGTAACCAGCGTAACGCCGCGCGCAACACCGCGCAGCGTCAGCGAAATATCGCATTGCGTTGCCCCGGCGAGCCCTGCGGTGATGCCATTGACCAGTTCGACTTCAACTCCACGCTCCCGCAACCACTGCGCTTCTTCACCGCCGCGACCAAAAATACACGGATCACCACCCTTGAGCCGCACCACACATTTACCCTGACGTGCATAACGCAACATCAACCTATGGATAAACGCTTGCGGCGTAGAGCGACAGCCGCCGCGTTTACCCACGGGAATGATCCGTGCGTTGTTGCAGTGTTCCAGAACGGCGTCGTTCACCAGATCATCGATCAGCACGACATCAGCCTCTCGCAGCGCTCGCACGGCCTTGAGGGTCAGTAACTCCGGGTCGCCAGGTCCCGCGCCTACCAGCCAGACTTTTGCGTTCATCGTATTTTCCTCACGAGGTGACGGCGACCGGTCGCGTCGTGGCGACCAGCAAACGCTTGATTTCCGGGATGCACGAGCCGCATTGCGTGCCGCAGCCCAATTCCTGTTTCAGCCCTTGCAAGTCCAGGCCACGGTTAATGCCGGCACAGACTGCGCTTTGACTGACGTTCTTGCAGTTACACAGGGTTTTGTTGCCGGCAACCGGCGCGCCGGCGTTACCCGGTGGTGCGCTCAATGGCGCCAGTAGCCAGCGCCGCAGTTGTTCGTCGGTGCGACCTTCCAGCCAAAGGTTTTGCAGCCAGTGCTGGGCAAGGGTTTCGCCGGCCAGGCGAATTGCGGTGATTCGGCCGTTGTCGAGGCGAACCCGTTTGCCGATGGCGCGCCGTGGGTCGTCGTAGGCCAGCACCGGACCTTCGAGTAGCCCTAAGCATTGATCGATCTGCCGCAGCAATTGCGATTCCGGCGCTGTGGCGCTGGCAGCGCGTATAAGCAGCGCAGGGCGATCACGGCCTGCAAGGCTGAGGCTGACGTAGGAAAACGCCTCACAGAGGGGGCGTAGCGTCTCAAAATGCTGTTGAACATCGCCCTCGATCAGTGCGAACAGTCGCCACGGTAACTGCACCGGCTCCAGACGCACGCCGCTGTGTTTGAGTTCGGGCTGCTTCGACAGTGGATCGAAGGCTGGCAGGGTGAGGCTGTTTACGCCGCCCTTGAGAAAGCGATCACCCCAATGCATAGGCAAGAATGCCTGACCGGGGCGTACGTTGTCGTCGCCGCTGACCGGCACAATCACTGCTCCGCGGCGGCTTTTCAGGCTGACCAGGTCGCCCGGTTGCAGATCATGGCGGCGCAGTTCATCCGGGTGCAGGCTCAGCACCGCCTCGCTGACGTGACCGAAGAGTTGCGCAGCAGTGCCGGTACGACTCATGCCGTGCCATTGATCACGCAGGCGGCCGGTGATCAGCGTCAGCGGAAACTGTATATCGCGCTGCTCCTGGGCAGCTCGAAACGGATCGGCAACGAATTGCGCGCGGCCATTGGCGGTCGGGAAGATGCCGTCCCCATACAGGCGAGCGGTGCCTTCGCGGGCGTCGGCAGGGAAAGGCCATTGTTGCGGGCCGAGCCGGTCGATCAAGTCATGGCTGACGCCCGACAAGTCCAGGTCACGGCCACAGGTCAGTCGTTTGTATTCATCGAAGACCTGTGCCGGGGTTTCAAAGGCAAACAGGCTCGTTTGCCCAGGGCGCAGATATTTTTCCAGGCGTTGTGCGAAATCTACGGTGATTGCCCAGTCGGGCCGTGCTTCACCCGGTGCGACGATGGCTTGGCGGACGTGGGAAATGCGCCGTTCGGAGTTGGTCACCATGCCGTCCTTTTCGCCCCAGCTGGCAGCGGGTAGCAGCAAGTCGGCGAATGCGGCGGTTTCGGTGGTACGAAACGCTTCCTGCAATACCACGAACGGGCAGGCCTCCAGCGCCGCACGCACGGCGTTCTGGTCAGGCATTGATTGTGCCGGGTTGGTGCAAGCGATCCACAACGCCTTGATCCTGCCGCTGCGCACTTGTTCGAACAATTCGATGGCGGTCAGCCCGGTGTTCGCCGGAAGTTGTTCGACGCCCCAATAGGCCGCGACTTCGGCGCGGTGTTGGGCATTGGCGGCTTCACGGTGGCCGGGCAGGAGGTTCGACAAACTGCCGGTTTCCCGACCGCCCATGGCATTTGGCTGACCGGTCAGGGAGAAAGGTCCGGCGCCGGGGCGACCAATTTGCCCGGTGGCCAGGTGCAGGTTGATCAGTGCGCTGTTTTTGGCGCTGCCCGCGGTGGACTGATTCAGGCCCATGCACCACAGCGATAGAAAACTTGGTGACTGACCGATCCACTGCGCACATTGCTGCAACTGTTCGACGCTGATCCCGCACAACTGCGCAGTCAGTTGCGGCGTGTAGTCGTGAACCAGGCCTTTCAGCTCGGTCAGGCCTTGGGTGTGCGCTGCGATGAAATCGCGGTCGATCCAGCCTTCCCACAGCAGCAGGTGCAAAATCCCATGGAACAAGGCGACATCGGTGCCAGGAAGAATCGCCAAGTGGAGGTCGGCCAAGTCGCAGGTATCTGTACGACGCGGGTCGATGACGATGACTTTCATTTGCGGACGACGGGATCTGGCTTGTTCCAAGCGACGAAAAAGTACCGGATGGGCGTAGGCCATGTTGCTGCCGACGATCATCACGCAGTCGCTCGACTCCAGGTCTTCGTAGCTGCACGGCGGCGCATCGGCACCGAGGCTGCGCTTGTAGCCGACTACGGCTGACGACATGCACAGTCGAGAATTGCTGTCGATGTTATTGGTGCCTACCAGCGCTCGCGCCAGTTTGTTGAAGGCGTAGTAATCCTCGGTCAACAACTGCCCGGAAATGTAAAACGCGACACTGTCCGGGCCGTGTTCGGCGATGGTTTGCGCGAATACGCTGGTGGCGTGATCGAGGGCGGTGTCCCAATCGATGCGACTGCGAGCGAGGCCTTTGCCCAGCCGCAACTCCGGGTACAACGCCCGCGCGGTGAGGTCGCCGGTCAGGTGCAGAGTCGCGCCCTTGCTGCACAGTTTGCCGAAGTTGGCGGGGTGAGTCGGATCGCCGCTGACGCCAAGAATGCGCTCGCGATCGTGCTCGATCAGCACACCGCAGCCGACCCCGCAATAACAGCAGGTAGAGGCCGTAATCTGGCGGTTCATCAGGCGACTTCCCGAGCCGGTTCAACGTCGCTCAAACCCTGTTCCAGGGTAAAGGCGTGGCCGAACATCAGGTGATCACGGATTTTGCCGATGGCGTGATGCTCAAGGATTTGCCGAAAATACCAACCGCCATCAGCCGTATCACCATACAGGCAGGCGCCGACCAGCACGTCATCCTTGATCACCAGTTTTTTGTAGACCCCATCGATCGGGTCGGAAAGGGTGATGGTTTCGGTGCCTTCGCCGCCCATGAAGTCGCCGGCGGAAAACAGGTCGATGCCGGTGACCTTCAATTTGGTCGAGGTCACCGAACCTTTGTAGGTGGCGAAACCCAGTTGGGCGAGGTGATTGGCACAGACCTTGGCCTGTTCGAACAACGGCGCCACCAGGCCATAGGCGATGCCACGATGACTGGCGCATTCGCCGATGGCGTAGACCCGTGGATCGTAGGTTTGCAACGTATCGTTGACCAGAATCCCCCGGCTGCAAGGAAGGCCGGATTGTTCCGCGAGTTTGATGTTGGGGCGGATGCCGGCAGCCATCACCACCAGATCGGCAGGGATGACCTCGCCGTTCTTGAATTCGACCGAGCCGACACGGCCATTGCCGGCATCGTGCAGGGCCTGGGTGTGTTCGCGCAGGCGAAAGTGCAGGCCGCGTGCTTCAAGCGCGGTTTGCAGCAACTGGCCGCTGTTGTTATCCAGTTGCCGCTCCAGCAACCACTCACCGTTATGCACCACCGTGACGTGCATGCCCCGCAGCATCAGGCCGTTGGCGGCTTCCAGGCCGAGCAGGCCGCCACCGATCACCACCGCATGTTTATGAGTTTTCGCGGTGTTGATCATGGTCATGGTGTCGGCGATGTCGCGGTAGCCAATCACACCCTGCAGGTTGTTGCCGGGAATCGGCAGGACGAACGGACTCGAACCGGTGGCGATCAGCAGGCGATCGTATTCGGCCACGGTACCGTCCTCGGCGATGACCCGCCGTTTGACCCGGTCGATCTCGACGACCTTGCGGTTGAGCAGCAGCTTGATGTCGTTGTCGAGGTACCAGTCGAGGTCGTTGAGCACGATCTCTTCGAGTGTCTGTTCGCCTGCCAATACCGGCGACAGCAGGATGCGGTTGTAGTTGGTATGGGGCTCGGCGCCGAAGACCGTGATGTCGTACAGCTCGTTGCTCAATTTGAGCAGCTCTTCGAGGGTCCGAACCCCGGCCATGCCGTTGCCGATCATCACCAGTTTTAGTTTTTTCATCAGGTTCTCCGGGGAGCGCGGGTCGTGCTCGACATATTTCGTGCAAACAAAAAAGGCGTCCCGCCAGTTACCTGACGAGGACGCCTTTGTCCGTTCCCGTTCTCTCGGGAAGCGCAGTCTTCGTCGTTGAAGCCTGCGCTTTATGTGTGCTGAAAAGAGTAATGCAGTGGTTGTGCCAAGTCTTGGGGAGCGCGGATTAGTGAGGTTTATGGAGATTGAGTGGATGTATCAGTGCACCGATTCAATGCGCGGTGCGCATTTTTGAGGCGCAAGATCAAAAGATCGCAGCCTTCGGCAGCTCCTACAGGGGTACGCATTCAATGTAGGAGCTGCCGAAGGCTGCGATCTTTTGATCTTTTAACCCTGCAAGACTAAAAACAGCAGCACCAGATTCACCACCAATGACACCAGCGCCAAGGTCCGCCACACCTTCAACGGCTCGCGCTCCAGCAATGGGCGAGGGCGCACGCTCAAGCTGCGCCGTTCGCCCTGTTCGATCAGCAGCAGCCATTCCTCCGCCGTTTCAAAGCGTTGACCCGGATCGGCAGCCACTGCGCGCTCTAGGCTTTGCGTCAGCCATTCCGGCAGGTCGGGGCGATAGCGGCTGGCGCTTACCGGAACTCCGAACCGCGGACGCTGGAAAGCTTCGATTTCGCCGTAGGGAAAATGCCCGGTGAGCAAGAAATAGAGCGTCACGCCGACCGCGTACAAATCCTGTCGCGGTGTCGGTTCGTCGCCGCGAAACGCTTCCGGGGCAATGTAGCTGGGCGTTCCGGGCAGCGTGGAGGCTTGGTCTTCGGATAGACCGGGGCAGTAGGCGAGGCCGAAATCCAGCAGGCGCAACTCGCCGTCGTCCCCCAGCAGCAGGTTTTCCGGCTTGATATCGCGATGCAGGATTTGCCGTCGATGCAGCATGCCGACTGCCCGTAGCAGGCGTTCGGCCAGGTCCTGCCATTGCGCCAGCGGCAAAGGGCCGACCTGCTCATGCAGTTGCGCCAGGGTCGACCCGGAATATTCGCGCATCACGTAGTACAAATGCTGACGCTGACTGGCGGCATGGACTTCAGGAAAATGCCGCCCGGCCACGCGCTTGAGAAACCATTCTTCCGACAGCAGTGCTTGCCCGGCCTGAGGGTCGTCGTGCAGGCGACCGGGCAGGGTTTTCAGCAGCCAGGGTTGCAGCTGACTGTCGTGGACCCGATAGAGCAACGATTGCTGGCTTTGGCCGAGTATTCCTTCGACCTGCCAGCCTTCAAAATTCTGGCCCGGTTTCAGTGCCGGCGGCAGCGGCCATTGCTGCAAATGAATCAACGCATCGCCAATGCTGGTTTCGCCGAGGGCGTCGACCCGCACCAACAGGGCGCTGGCATTGTCCTGGCTACCGGCTAAATGCGCGGCATTCACCAGGGTTTGCGCCGCGCTGTGCAGGTCCGGTTGATCGCGCAGGATGGCGGCAATCGCGGTATCACCGAGAACGGCCCAGATCCCGTCGCTAAGCAGCACGAAGCTCTCATCGACGCGCAATTCGCCGTCGAGAAAGTCCAGCACCAGATGTTGATCAAGGCCGAGTGCCCGTTTGAGCACGTGTTGCATGCCCGGCTGGTCCCAGACGTGATCCTCGCTGATGCGTTGCAACTGATCGGCGTGCCAGCGGTACACCCGGCAATCGCCGACATGGGCCAGCGTAAAACGCTTGCCGCGCATAACTAAAGCGCTGACCGTGGTCAGCAGCGGTTGCCCGCCGCCATTGGCCTGCAACCAGCGGTTCTGCGCCAGCAGCAGGCGATCCAGTGCCTGGGCGACGCCCCAGGTTTCCGGGGTCGCGTAGTAGTCCAGCGCCAGCGCCTGCAAGGTCGAACGCGCGGCCAGCCCACCATCGGCGCACTGGCTGACGCCGTCGGCGATGGCGAACAGGTAACCCTTGCTTGCCGCCAGCGCCGGTGCCGGTGTGACCAGGCGCAGGGCGTCCTGATTTTCATCGCGTGGGCCAATGGCGCTGGCTTCGGCGAAACTCAGTTGCAGGCTCATTGAAGTATCAAACCCGCGCAGCGGTTACGGCAGCCGAACCCCAGGTGGTTCTCCAGCGACGCTTCACCGCATGCAGGCCGAACCAGGCGAGGACGCCGAGACTGGCGAACAACCACAGCGCCATCTGGTAGCTGCCGGTGCTTTGCTTGATCGCGCCCATGCCCGCTGCCAAGGCAAAACCACCCATGCCGCCGGCCATGCCGATCAGGCCGGTCATTACGCCGATCTCCCGACGAAAACGCTGTGGCACCAGTTGAAAAACCGCACCGTTGCCCGCGCCCAGACCGAGCATGGTGCAGACGAAAAGCGCCAGTGCCGCGTAGGAATTCGGCAGGTTGAAACCGACGGCGGCGATGCAGATCGCGGCCACGGTGTACATCGCCAGCAATGTCCGGATGCCCCCGAAACGGTCAGCCAGCGCACCGCCCAATGGGCGCATCAAACTGCCACCGAATACGCACGCGGCCGTGTAGTAACCAGCAGTCACCGGGCTGAGGCCGTATTGGTCGTTGAAGTAGCCGGGCAGGGCGCTGGCCAGGCCAATGAAGCCGCCGAACGTCACGCTGTAGAAGAACATAAACCACCAGCTGTCGCGGTCGCCCAGGGCCTTGAAGTAGTCGGCCATGGATTTGGCTTTCGGCCGCTCGGGGGCGTTCCTGGCCAGCGAGGCGAAGACGATCAGGGTCAGGATCAGCGGGATCAGGGCGAAGCCGAACACATTGCTCCAGCCGAACGCGGCCGCCAGTACGGGGGCAATCAACGCCGCCAGCACAGTGCCCGAGTTGCCCGCACCCGCGATGCCCATGGCTTTACCTTGATGCTGCGGTGGATACCATTGCGACGCGAGGGGCAGGGCCACGGCGAAAGACGCACCGGCCATGCCGAGAAACAGGCCCAGCACCAGCGCTTGCTCGTAGCTGTGAATGCCGAGTTTCCAGGCGCCGAACAACGCGCAGATAACGATCACCTGACCGATGATGCCAGCGGTTTTCGGCGACAAGCGATCAGCCAGCATCCCCATCATGAAGCGCAATACAGCCCCTGCCAGAATCGGCGTGGCCACGACCAGCCCGCGTTGTTGGGTGGTCAGGTGCAGGTCGCCGGCAATTTGCACGGCCAACGGGCCGAGCAGGTACCAGACCATGAAGCTCAGATCGAAATAGAGGAAGGCTGCGAACAGGGTCGGGGTATGGCCGGATTTCCAGAAGCTTGAATTCATCGCGCACCTCAGCTGATAGGAGTCTCGAACGGGGGTCATGAGGTGGGGCGCCGCAACGGCCGCACCACCGGCCCCGGGCAATGGGGCCAAAACGAAAAAACGCCGCCACCCGATTCGCCAAGGGGCGAATGGGGTGAGCGACGTCTTTGTCGTAGGTGGGGCAACCGCCGTTGGTTACCTGTGGTGTATGCATTGCCAGATTTGTGCCACATGTTGGGTTTGTGGTGAGGCCGGAAAGAGATCGCAGCCTTCGGAAGCTCCTACAGGGGTAAGTATTACCAGGTAGGAGCTGCAGAAGGCTGCGATCTTTTGCTGTTCAACCCAACAATTCACTCATGGCAATAATCTGTTCAGCCACCTGAATCAGCTTCTGCTGGCGACTCATGGCCTGGCGGCGCATCAGGGTGTAGGCCTGTTCTTCATTGCAGTCCTTCATCTTCATCAACAGCCCTTTGGCCAGCTCGATGCGCTTGCGTTCAGCCAGTTGCTGGTCACGGGCGTGCAGTTGGGCGCGCAGGGCCTGATCGCTTTCGAAGCGCGCCATGGCCACGTCGAGAATCGGCTGCAAGCGTTGTGCGTGAATGCCCTCGACGATGTAGGCACTGACCCCGGACTTGATTGCCTGACGCATCACGTCGGGGTCGTGTTCATCGGTAAACATTACGATCGGCCGTGGCTGGTCGCGACTCACCAGCACCACTTGCTCCATCACATCGCGGCTCGGTGACTCGGTATCGATCAGAATCACATCCGGACGCACCGTTTCGACGCGCTCGGGCAGGTCGATGGTCAGGCCCGACTCGTCGATCACCTCGAAGCCGGCTTCGGTCAGCGCCGCTTTCAGGCGCCCGACTTTTTTCGCGGTGTCGTTGATCAGCAGGATACGCAACATATTCGCAATCTCCTGTCAGCGGCTGGCGAGTAAGGACGAACTGTCGTTCATGGCGTGCAGTCTGAAACCGCGGGCGTAGCCGGCCGGGTCCGAACCGTCCCAGACCTTGCCGTCGATCAACTGGCTGCTGCGCATCTCTTTGCCGAGGGCCGCAACACCGACGGCGCTGGCGGCCTCACGGTACAAGTCTAGTTGTTGCACCTGGCGGGCCACCGCGAGGTAGTCGGGATCGTCGTGCAACAAACCCCAGCGGCGGAACTGGGTCATGAACCACATGCCATCGGAGAGGTACGGCAGATTGACCTCACCTTCAGCGTGAAAGCGCAGTGCGTGCGGGTCTTGCCAGCGATTGCCAAGACCGTCGAGATAGTCGCCCAGCAGGCGCGGCTCGACACACTCCAGCGGCGCGTCGAGGTATTGCGGTGCGCTGAGCAGTTGCGCGGTACTGCGGCGGTTCTCGGTGCTTTCCTCGATGAAGCGGCTGGCTTCCAGAATCGTCATCACCAACGCTCGTGCGGTGTTGGGGTATTGATCGACAAAGGCGCGGGTGCAGCCGAGCACTTTTTCCGGATGATCGGGCCAGATGGTCTGGGTGGTCGCCAGGGTAAAACCGAGATTCTGTTGCACGGCGGCGGCGGACCAGGGTTCGCCGACGCAAAAACCGTCGATGCGCCCCGCTTGCAGGTGCGCGACCATTTGCGGTGGAGGGACAACGACGCTTTCGACATCGAGCAACGGATGAATCCCCTGACTGGCGAGCCAGTAATACAGCCACATCGCGTGGGTGCCGGTGGGAAACGTTTGGGCGAAGGTGAGTTTTGGGCGAGTTTGGTGCACGTGCCGGTTAAGTGCTTCAGGACCGGTCACGCCCAGCGCCTGCAAGCCGGGGGACAGGTTGATGCTCTGGCCGTTCTGATTCAGGCCCATCAGTACCGACATGTCCGTTGGCGCGACGCCGCCGATGCCCAGATGCACAGCGTAGATCAAGCCGTACAGGCTGTGAGCGGCGTCGAGTTCGCCGCTGACCAGTTTGTCCCGCAGGTTGGCCCAGGACGACTGGCGCTTGAGATTCAGCGTCAGGCCGTAGGGCTGGGCGAAGCCCTGGGTGGCGGCGACCACCACCGAGGCGCAGTCGCTCAGAGCCATGAAGCCGAGGTTGATTTCGGTCTTTTCCGGGGCATCGCTGCCATTGACCCAGGCCAATGGGCCGATTGATGGTTCGTTCATCGCTTTTACACCTTCGAAAAAAAAGCGTCGTTCCCGGTCCCTGCGCGAGCAAGGTCGGATGACGACGCCGTTGTCCTGGCACTCATCCCGCCGTTGGCATGAGTACTGATGCCTACACGGGTGCAAGGCATATGCCATCGCTCGCTGATTTTATCGCGCGCCTCGCCTGTGCCCCCCGTGCCCGGCTATAATCGGCGCCACTTTTAATCGCCCAGAGTCAATCCCGCCCATGTACACCCTGGCCCGTCAGCTGTTGTTCAAACTTTCCCCGGAAACTTCCCACGATCTGTCTTTGGACCTGATCGGCGCGGGCGGACGCTTGGGCCTTAACGGCTTGCTGTGCAAGGCGCCGGCGAAAGTGCCGGTGAATGTCATGGGCCTGGATTTCCCGAACCCGGTGGGGCTGGCAGCAGGCCTGGACAAGAATGGCGCGGCGATTGATGGCTTTGGGCAACTGGGCTTCGGTTTTGTCGAAATCGGCACCATCACCCCGCGTCCGCAGCCGGGCAATCCGAAGCCACGGCTGTTCCGTCTGCCAGAAGCCGAGGCGATCATCAATCGCATGGGCTTCAACAACCTTGGCGTCGATAACCTGCTGGCCCGCGTCGCTGCGGCGAAGTACAAGGGCGTGCTGGGCATTAATATCGGCAAGAATTTCGATACCCCGGTCGAGCGCGCGGTGGATGATTACCTGATCTGTCTGGACAAGGTCTATGCCCACGCCAGCTACGTGACGGTCAACGTCAGCTCGCCGAACACCCCGGGCCTGCGCAGCCTGCAGTTCGGCGATTCGCTGAAGCAATTGCTGGCCGATCTGGCCACGCGCCGGGCGGAACTGGCGCTGCGACACGGCAAGCACGTGCCGCTGGCAATCAAGATCGCCCCGGACATGACCGACGAGGAAACCGCGCAGGTTGCGCAAGCGTTGATCGAAACCGGGATGGACGCGGTCATCGCTACCAACACGACTCTCAGCCGCGTGGGCGTCGAAGGCATGGAGCATGGTGACGAGGCGGGCGGTCTGTCCGGCGCGCCGGTTCGTGACAAGAGCACTAACACCGTAAAGGTACTGGCGGCGGAACTGGCGGGGCGCTTGCCGATCATCGCGGCGGGCGGCATCACCGAAGGCAAGCACGCGGCGGAGAAAATCACGGCTGGGGCAAGCCTGGTACAAATCTACTCGGGCTTCATCTATAAAGGCCCGGCATTGATTCGTGAATCGGTAGACGCGATCGCCGCCCTTCGATAACACCCACGTTAAATCGCGTCGTATATCGATCAATGTAGAAGCTGCCGCAGGCTGCGATCTTTTGATCTTGATCTTTATAAAAGCAAGATCAGAAGATCGCAGCCTGCGGCAGCTCCTACATGGGGGTTTGCGTTTGCTTCAGGTATAAAAAAGGGCTCCTTTAAAGGAGCCCCTGGGCCGGAGCCCGCCGTCCGGATGGGACGTGCGTGGTTAATTCGTTACGTAGTCAGATTGTCGTGTCGGAATGTGTGCCCTGTGTTAGCCGACGGCGTGAAGTTCGTTGAGTCTATGGATTCCCGCAGTGCCGGTCATACCGTCCCAGTTGTCGCCGCGTCCTTCTCGCCAGCCGTTAATCCAGGCTTGACGTACCGACGGTAGAGTAAATGGGCAAAGCTCACGGGATTTGCCACCAACGCCATATTGATATCCGCGCAAAAAAGCTTTTTCCAACGGATCACGCTTAAGTCTTCTCATAGGGTGTAGCCCTCACTTGTTGACTGTATTTATCGCGTCGACCTCAATCGAGGTCAGGCAGAAAAACTCTGCCGTTGGCGGCTCGCTGCCGGCGTGGCGAGCCAAGGTGTTGACGTCCGTTGTGGCGCCAACCTGTATTGAGTTCTAACCAATGCGTCACATCGAGGGAATGATCGTTTTGTCATAAGGACGTAACTATTAATGTGCTATGGCACTAAGTAACACGGTGTTTACTCCGTATTTATTGGTCAAACCCCGGTATGATCGGCCCCCGCGACGAATGACGGGTTTAATCCTTTAGTGAGAATGGCTCCTGTTGCTTGGGCGCACTATTCGACGAAGGGTCGACTTATGTCATTTTGTTGCATCAACCTTTTTATCTGTCCTTGCATCTAAGCTCATTTAACCCGAGCAGCAGGGGTGGAACGGCACACCTTCGTGCCACGCGGGCGCTCTTCGAGAAAAGCGCCTGATTGAAAACCGGGCCGGCAATGCGTTGCCGGTCCACTCAGCTAAAGGCTCTGGTACTCCCATGTCCGATCGTTTCGAACTCTTCCTCACTTGCCCCAAAGGCCTCGAAGGCCTGCTCATCGAGGAAGCCGTCGGGCTTGGCCTTGAAGAAGCACGTGAGCACACCTCTGCCGTGCGCGGCATGGCCACCATGGAAACTGCTTATCGCCTGTGCCTGTGGTCGCGTCTGGCGAACCGGGTGCTGCTGGTGCTCAAGCGTTTCCCGATGAAAGACGCCGAAGACCTCTATCACGGCGTGCTCGACATCGAGTGGCAAGACCACATGCTCAATGACGGCACCCTGGCCGTTGAATTCAGCGGTCACGGCTCGGGCATCGACAACACGCACTTCGGCGCCTTGAAGGTCAAGGACGCGATCGTCGACAAACTGCGCACCCCGCAAGGCGACCGGCCGTCCATCGACAAGCTCAATCCGGACCTGCGCATTCACCTGCGCCTGGATCGCGGCGAAGCGATTCTCTCCCTCGACCTGTCCGGTCACAGCCTGCACCAGCGCGGCTATCGCCTGCAGCAGGGTGCGGCGCCGCTGAAGGAAAACCTCGCGGCTGCGATCCTGATCCGTTCCGGCTGGCCACGTATTGCAGCCGAAGGCGGCGCGCTGGCCGACCCGATGTGCGGTGTTGGTACGTTCCTCGTCGAAGCGGCAATGATCGCTGCCGATATGGCACCGAACCTGCGCCGTGAGCAATGGGGCTTCACCGCGTGGCTCGGTCACGTGCCCGCGCTGTGGAAAAAGCTGCATGAAGAAGCGGTCGAGCGCGCCGAGGCCGGTCTGGCCAAGCCACCGCTGTGGATTCGCGGTTACGAAGCCGACCCGCGCCTGATTCAACCGGGCCGCAACAACGTCGAGCGTGCCGGCCTGAGCGAATGGATCAAAATCTACCAAGGCGAAGTCGCGACGTTCGAGCCGCGCCCGGACCAGAACCAGAAAGGCCTGGTGATCTGCAACCCTCCGTACGGCGAGCGTCTGGGCGACGAGGCGAGCTTGCTCTACCTCTACCAGAACCTTGGCGAACGCCTGCGTCAGGCCTGCCTGAACTGGGAAGCGGCGGTGTTCACCGGCGCTCCGGACCTGGGCAAGCGCATGGGCATCCGCAGCCATAAGCAGTATTCGTTCTGGAACGGCGCCTTGCCGTGCAAACTGCTGCTGATCAAAGTGCTGCCGGACCAGTTTGTCACTGGCGAGCGTCGTACGCCGGAACAGCGTCAGGCCGAGCGTGAGCAAGCGGTCTATGACCAGGCACCGAGCGAGCCACAAGAGCGTCAGTACAATAAAAACGGCAATCCGATCAAACCGGCACCTGCACCCGCGCCGGTAATCGAGTTGCCGCGCCTGAGCGAAGGCGGGCAGATGTTTGCCAACCGCCTGCAAAAAAACCTCAAGGCGTTGGGCAAGTGGGTCAAGCGTGAAGGCATCGATTGCTACCGTGTCTACGATGCCGACATGCCGGAATACTCCATGGCCATCGATCTGTATCACGATTGGGTCCACGTCCAGGAATACGCCGCACCGAAATCCATCGACCCGGCAAAAGCTTCGGCGCGCATGTTCGATGCCCTGGCGGCGATCCCGCAGGCCTTGAACATCGACAAGAGCCGCGTGGTGGTCAAACGTCGCGAGCGTCAGAGCGGCACCAAGCAGTACGAGCGTCAGGCTGCGCAGGGCAAGTTTGTCGAGGTCAATGAAGGTGGCGTGAAGCTGCTGGTCAATCTCACCGATTACCTTGATACCGGCCTGTTCCTCGACCACCGGCCGATGCGCATGCGGATTCAGAAAGAGGCCGCCGGCAAGCGCTTCCTCAACCTGTATTGCTACACCGCCACTGCCAGTGTCCATGCCGCCAAGGGCGGTGCGCGCAGCACCACCAGCGTCGACCTGTCGAAAACCTATCTGGACTGGGCGCGTCGCAACCTGTCGCTGAACGGTTTCTCCGACAAGAACCGTCTGGAGCAGAGCGATGTGATGGTCTGGCTTGAGGCTAGCCGTGACGAGTTCGACCTGATCTTCATCGACCCGCCGACCTTCTCCAACTCCAAGCGCATGGAAGGTATCTTCGACGTGCAACGTGACCAGGTGCAATTGATCGACCTGGCCATGGCGCGCCTGGCAACCGGCGGGGTGTTGTACTTCTCCAACAACTTCCGCAAGTTCGAACTGGAGCCCAATCTCAGCGAGCGTTATGCGGTCGAAGAGATCACGGCCCAGACCATCGATCCGGATTTTGCCCGTAACGGCAAGATCCACCGCGCCTGGAAAATCACGGCCCGCTGATACGTCGACTCACTTTAGGAGCGAGCTTGCTCGCGATGGACGTTAACGATGACGAGGGCTGCCTGGATGAACACGGCGTCCTCAAGTCCTTCGCGAGCAAGCTCACTCCTACAGTGCTGGTCAAATTAGTGGCTAATAGCTATAACTCAACTCAGGGCCAAAGGGCTTTCCCGCACCTGGCGTTTTGAGTTGTATTTATGTCGTTGCACGCCGTGCGCCCAAAGATCCTGGGTTTTATCAGCGAAGATGTCTCGGCCTGGCTGGTCGCGCTGCTGGTATTGCTCGTCGGCGGAATTCTTACGGGATTGCTGGCCTGGTCGACACTCAATCTGTTTCACCATCAATTGCGGCAACGCTTCCAACTGCTGGCCAGTGAGCGTTACAGCCGAATCGAAGAACGTTTCGAAGATCAGGAGCAGCGCCTCGATGGTCTGCGCCGGTTCTTCGCCAATTCCGACACGGTGTCCCGTGAGGAATTCGATGGATATACCCAACCTCTACTGCATCGCACCCAGGCTTATTCGTTCGCCGAACGGGTCAGCGGCGACCAACGAGCGGCGTTTGAACGTCGCACGCAGAATGAGGGCCTGAGCGATTTCACCGTGCGCGAACTCAACGCCGGCGGCCAACTGCAACTGGCTGCGGAGCGGGATGAGTACGTGGTGGTGCTGTACAGCCAGACGCAAAGCAAACTTGGTTCACCGCTTGGCTACGACTTGCTGGCCCAGCCGTTGCGTCGTGCGACCCTGGAGCGGGCGGATCAGCATCGAGGCATGGCGGTGTCGCAACCGATGCATCTGGTCAGTATCGAACCGGCGTATGCGCGGGGTGTGCTGCTGGTCGCGCCGGTGATGTTGCGCGATGACCCGAATGCGGCGAAGAAAAAACCGTTCGGCTACGTCATGGCGGTGATCAGCATGCGCCAGCTGCTGGCGGACGGATTGCCCGAGGCTGAGCGTGACTTTCTTTCGGTGCGCATCCTCGACTTATCCACAGACGATCAGCACGAAGTGCTGTTTGAATCGCCGAATGCGGCGGCCATCAGTGATTTGTCCGCGACCCGTCTGTTGCGTCTGGCCGATCATGATTATCAGGTCGACATCCAGCCCAGCGAGGCGTTTCTGCAGGCCAACCATTCGTCGGTGACCACGCTGGTGGTGCTCGGTGGTTTGCTAAGTGTATTGCTCAGCGCCTTGCTATACGTGCTGGTCAGCCAGCGACAACGGGCGCTGAAGATGGTTGATCAGCGGACCGAGGAGCTGCGCGCGCGCGAACAGGAGTTGCGCGGTACTCACGGCCAGCTGCGCGGTGTGCTGAATGCGGCGACCCAGGTGGCGATCATCGCCACGGACCTGCGCGGGGTCATCAGCACCTTCAATGCCGGCGCTGAACAGATGCTCGGCTACAAAAGTGCTGAGGTGTTGGGTCACATGACCCTGGAAAACCTCCACCTGCCACGGGAACTCGCTGCGCGTTCAGCGGAATTGAGTGCGCGTTACGGCAAGCCGGTGCCTACCTGCCACGCGATGTTGGTCGAGGGCAGCGTCGAGGGCGGTCATGAAGCGCGCGAGTGGACGTTGGTGCGTGGCGATGGCAGCCATTTGATCGTCAACATGCTGGCAACTCCGGTCCTTGACGAGCAAGGACTGTGGGTCGGGCACCTCGCGGTGTGCATCGACATTACCGAGCGCAAGCGCGTGCACGAGGCGTTGGCCGCCCGAGACCTGTTGCTGAAAAAGCTCAGCGCCCATGTGCCCGGCGGGATATACCAGTTCAAGATGGAGTTCGACGGTCGCTTCAGTGTGATCTATGCCAGTGATGGTATTCGCGAGATCTACGAACTCGATCCGGATGTGCTGCTACTTAATGCCGAAGCCATTTTCACGCGGATTCATCCCCAGGACACGACGCGCGTCCGCGCTTCGATCCGTGCCTCGGCCAATACCCTCAATCACTGGCGCGAGGAGTACCGCGTACAGCTGCCGCAGCGAGGCCTGCGCTGGGTGCGCGGTGAAGCAACCCCGGAGGAACTGCCCGGTGGCGGCGTGCTTTGGCATGGCTACATTTCGGATATTTCCGATATGAAACGGGTGGAAGAAGAACTGCGCGCATTGTCGGTCACTGATTCCCTGACCGGTATCCACAACCGCCGCTACTTCCAGGAACGCCTGACCACTGAAATGGCCCGTGTCGAACGCGGCGGTGGCGAGTTGTCGGTGATCATGCTCGACATCGACCACTTCAAACGCATCAACGACCAGTACGGCCACGCGGTAGGCGATCGGGTGTTGCAGGCGGTATGCGAGCGCATCGGCCAGCGCCTGCGCCGCACGGACGTGTTTTGTCGCCTGGGCGGCGAAGAGTTCATGGTGCTGTGCCCGGACATCGGCGGCGAGCAGGCCCACTTGCTGGCGCTGGAGTTATGGCAAAGCTTGCGCAGTGCCCCAATCGATGAAGTCGGGGTCGTCACCGCCAGTTTCGGCATCGCCAGTTGGCGGGTCGGCGAGGGCGCGGATGCGCTGTTGTTGCGTGCAGACTCGGGGGTTTATGCGGCGAAGCAGGAGGGCAGGGATCGGGTGCAGGGCGAGGCGGATTGAAAAGATCGAAGCCTCGTTGCACTCGACAGCTCCTACAGGGAATCGCATTCCAATGTAGGAGCTGTCGAGTGCAACGAGGCTGCGATCTTTTGCCTTTAAAAAGCCTTACAACACCGAAGCTGTCTGCGCCAATTTCGGCTGGCGATACAAGTCCAGCAGCACCTGATCGAGCACCGACGAGGCGCCAAACGGAGCTTTGTCGTTGAGGATCGCCACCACCGCCCAAGTGTTGCCGTTGACGTCGCGGCTGAAACCGGCGATGGCACGCACGGTGTTGAGGGTGCCAGTCTTGACATGCGCTTCACCGCGCATCGCGGTGGTCTTCAGGCGTTTGCGCATGGTGCCGTCAGTGCCGGCAATCGGCAGCGAGCTGATGTACTCGGCGGAGTACGGGCTATGCCACGCGGCTTGCAGCATCGAAGCCATCTCCCGTGCACTGACACGTTCGGCGCGGGACAGCCCGGAGCCGTTCTCCATCACCAGGTGCGGCGCGGTGATGCCTTTCTTCGCCAGCCACTGACGCACCACACGCTGTGCAGCCTTGGCGTCGTCGGCATCGGCATCGGTACGGAATTTCTGGCCGAGGCTCAGGAACAGCTGCTGGGCCATGGTGTTGTTACTGTATTTGTTGATGTCGCGGATGATTTCCGCCAGGTCCGGCGAGAACGCCCGTGCCAGCACCTTGGCGTCTTTAGGCGTTGGCGCGAGCACATCCTTGCCCTGAATGCTGCCACCCAACTCCTTCCAGATCGCGCGCACGGCGCCGGCGGTGTAGGTCGCGTGGTCGAGCAGCGACAGGTAAGTCTGCGAGCTGCAACCTTCGCCCAACTGGCCGCCAACGGTCACGGTCACGCTGCCATCGGCCTGTGGCACCGGGTTGTAGCGCACGCCGCCGGTGCACTGCTTGGAGTTGATCGCCTTGACTTGATTGTCGATGCGGATGCTGGCAATTGGCGGCTCTACCGAGACCAACACCTTGCCCGAGTCGTTGCGCGCAACGAAGCGCAGGGCCTTGAGGTTGACCAGCAGCGAATCGGGTTTGACCAGGAACGGTTTGTTCTCGTCGTTGCCGTCGTCGTTGAACTCCGGCAATTGTGGTTGCACGAAGAAGCCTTTATCCAGCACCAGGTCGCCGGTGACCTGGGTCACACCGTTGGCGCGCAAATCGCGCATCAGCAGCCAGAGTTTTTCCATGTTCAGCTTCGGATCACCGCCACCCTTGAGGTAGAGGTTGCCGTTGAGGATGCCGCCACTGAGGGTGCCATCGGTGTAGAACTCGGTTTTCCACTGGTGGTTCGGGCCGAGCATTTCCAGGGCCGCGTAGGTGGTGACCAGCTTCATGGTCGAGGCCGGGTTGACCGACACGTCGGCGTTGAAAATGGTCGGTGTGCCGGGACCGGTCAGCGGGATCATCACCAGCGACAGGGCGTTATCCTGCAACTTGCTGGCCTTGAGGGCTTTTTCAACGTTGGGCGATAGCGCGGTATTGATCGGATCAGCGGAAACGGGGAGGGCCAGCGGAAGGAGAAGGCTGGCCAGCAGCAATGGACGCAACGATTTAATCATGTGAAATAAAACCCTACAGCCGAGGGGGAAAAGACGAGGGCATGAAAATGAAAGCCCTCAGCGGTCGTGAAAGTGTCGGCATTATGCCCCAAGCTGTTGCGGCTTGTGCCGTGCCTTGGCCTTCTAATCCGCTATTTTTTTACCGACGGTACGCTGCGCGGAGGTTTGAGACCGACTCGACAGGTTTTGTAGCAGGGGGAGCAACTGACAGATTTCAGTAAGGCGGAGGGCGCCAGGAGGGGGGTACACATATTGTCGGGCCATAAACAAACAGGGCCATCACAATGGATGGCCCTGTTGAACATCAAGCTACCGGATTGATCGGCTTTTCCGGGTACCAGACGTCGATCAGCGGGCTGACGGTTGCTTCGGTCAGTTCGCTGCGGCCCTTGAGCCAGGCTTCAACGGCAGCACGCTGCTCTTCGGACACCGAGCCACGCTTCTGCAGGCAAACCAGACCGAAGTCGTCGCCGCCAACATAGCCCAGACCGTTGGCTTCCATGGCTTCTTTCAGGAACGCGTCGAGGAATGCGTCGATTGCCTCGTCAGCCAGGTCTTCCTTGAAGTCCAGGTTCAATTCGAAGCCCAATTCCTGGAACTCGTCTACACAGAGCTTTTTGCGCAGACGCTGGGAGCGGTTAGTGGCCATGAAACATTCCTCTTAAGTAATATCGCGGCGCATCTTACCAGCTAAGAGACCTCCCTGCTCCAGAACCCCCGGCTTTTTGCGCTTTTACAGACCGGGTAACACATTCGGCGGCACAATCGCCCCGCCTTTCATCACCACAGGGGTTTTCTCAAGAATCGAAATGTCGGCAATCGGATCGCCGTCGACCGCGATCATGTCGGCAAAACGACCCGTACTGACGGCGCCGACATCCTGCTGCCAATTGAGCAAGTCTGCGGCGACCACTGTGGCGGACTGGATCGCCTGCATCGGCGTCATGCCGAACTTCACCATGTAGGCGAATTGCTTGGCATTGGTGCCGATTGGATAGACACCCGCGTCGGTGCCAAAGGCAATCTTCACCCCGGCCTTGACCGCTTTGCGAAAGGCCTGGCGCTGTACGTCAGTGGTTTCGGTGTTCTTGCGCAAGTAACTCTCAGGCCAGTTTTCCTTGTGACCGACTTCATCGATGTAATCGCCGTTATAGATATCCATCACAAGATAGGTGCCGTTGTCTTTCGCCAGTTTGATGCCTTCGTCATCCAGCAGCGAAGCATGCTCTACCGATTTGACGCCGGCGCGGATAGCGGCCTTGATTCCCTCAGCGCCATGGGCGTGGACGGTGGCGTAGCTTTTGTGCACCTTGGCTTCCTCGACCACCGCGCGCATTTCTTCTTCGGTCATTTCCATTTGCCCCGGTTCAGTGCCTTCGGCCAGTACCGAACCGGTTCCCATCATTTTGATGGTGTCCACGCCGTGCTGGAACAGGTAGCGAGTCTTCAACTTCGCGTCATTGGCATCGCGATAGACGCCGACCCGCATATCCGCCGGAATCTCTACCCCCGGCGCAAATCCCGTGACTTCGCCGCCACCGCCCGCGACGGTGATGTACGCGCCCACTACGTTCATTCTTGGTCCCAGCACGCGGTTGGCGTTGATCGCATCACGCAGCGCGACATCGGTAAACGCTCGATAGGTGCCAAGGTCATGCACCGTTGTAAAACCCGCACGCAAGGTTTGATACGCATGTTTGGCGCCCATCAGCGCCACGTCTTGCGGAGAATGCAGCAGGGGTTCGGCCACGTTATTAGTCATGTCCCAGTCGGAGATGTGCGTGTGCATATCGATCAGGCCGGGCAACACGGTCTTGGCGGACCAATCAATCACTGTGCTATTGGCCGGTGGCGCACTCCACGGTTCCACGGCGACGATGCGATCATCTTCAATCTTGATGCGCTGATTGCTCAGTACCTTGCCTTTTTCGACATCCACTAAATGTCCGGCGTGGACATATACGGTATCTGCGTGTGCGGATAAAGCCATCGCGGAGAGTGTTACAGCCAGCGCAATACACTTGATCGGAAAGTTCTTCATGTGAAACCTCTTGTTTTTAGAGTACCCAGATGTGCACATCAAAAAAGATCGAGCGGGTATTCGGTAATTATTCGGAGTTGCTTCACGCTGTCGCCGGTGAATGCGTGCGCGGCATAACGCACGCGTACTGACAGGTTTTTCAGTGCGCCACTGACTACAATGGTTTTCAGGTCGATATCGCGTTCAATTTGTTTGTCCGAAAGAGCGAAGTAAGCGTACAGGCCATCCGGATCAACTTTCTCGTTATCGATATCGAACCCATAGACATAACGAAGCGCGAGCGTTGTGTGCAAATAGCCTGTGCTGCCAAAGTCATAGGCGTAGCCAAGTCCGATCGACTGTTCGCCGGGACCGTTGAAATCTCCATACTGCGAAGAGTTGGCCAAATAGATAGAGTCCATGTAAGTGCCATCGGACGACATCAAGTAGTCGAACGGTTGGCTGCCATGCACCTTTTGATAGGACAACGTAAAAGTATGCGGGCCGTGGCCATAAGCAGTCGCCAACGACCAGGCGGTGACGTTTATGGGGCCGGCATTGGCCTGGCCTTCATCGAGCGAGCGATAAAGATTGAAATCGAAACTCAGTGTCTGTTCTGTTGCCAGGGGCAAGCTGTAATTGGCGTTAACGTAGAACTGCCGCCACAGATCTTCTGCGCGAGACACATAGAAACCGACGCCACCTTCCTCGACGGGCAGCCAGGTGAAACCGGCGTAGTCCACGTCGCCGGCGTCTACCCCGGCATACCCGGCTTCAAACCCTTCGTCGTGGTTTGTCGTCGTATAACCTCGGGAGGAATAAAAATGGCCGATATCGATACTGACCTTGTCGATGTCATCACTTAAAAGTTGAATGCCTCTTGTGGTCATTGGCATCAATCGTAAGTCGGGCGTTGCAAACACAGGGTTGTAAGGACGGAGATCGCCGTACTTGATAACCGTGTTTGACCATTTCATTTTTACCGAGGCGTTGAGTGTCGATGACTCAGTTCTTTCACCGTCGCCCTCGGCGGGGAACATGCCCGTGCCCACCGTGCCGCGTCCACCATCCAGCTTGTAAGCGGTGTAGACACTTGAATCAACTCCGAATCCGATATCGCCTTGAGTGAAACCGGATTGATAGTCCATCAGGAAGCCCTGTCCCCATCCTCGTGCATCGGGATAGTCGGACAGTGAGTTGCGATTGAAATACATATTGCGTGCAATGAGTTTGGCGGAGCTGCCTTCGATAAAACCTTCTGGGGCTTCGTCAGCCTGGGCTTGCAGAGAACTTGCGGACATCGAAAGTGCAAAAAGTCCCAACCATGGGCGATTTTTCATTTGAGGCCTCGGGGCTTTGTTTCTTATTGTTTTATAAAAGCGCCTCCAAGAATGTGCCCCGGCCCTCTGAATTTACAGTGATGTATCTGCATTAATCCTATGTCAGTAGCGCATAGGAAATAAAAGATCGCAGCCTCGTTGCACTCGACAGCTCCTACACGTGAAACGAGGCTGCGATCTTTTGATCCTACGCTTTACGCCAATTCAAAATCAGCAACGTCACCACCCCCGCCACAATCCCCCAGAACGCCGACCCAATGGAAAACAGGGTCAACCCCGATGCCGTGACCATAAAAGTGATCAGCGCCGCTTCGCGTTCCTTCACTTCGCTCATGGCAATGCTCAGGCCATTGATGATCGAGCCGAACAACGCCAGCGCGGCAATCGACAGCACCAACTCCTTGGGCAGCGCGGCAAACAACGCCGCCAGCGTTGCGCCGAACACCCCGGCGATGCCGTAGAAAATCCCGCACCAGACCGCGGCGGTGTAGCGCTTGTTGCGATCCTCATGGGCATGCGGCCCGGTGCAGATCGCCGCGCTGATGGCCGCCAGGTTGATCCCGTGGGAACCGAACGGCGCCAACAGCAGCGAAGCGATGCCGGTGGTGGTGATCAGCGGCGAGGCCGGCACCGTGTAGCCGTCGGCACGCAACACGGCGATGCCCGGCATGTTTTGCGATGTCATCGCCACCACGAACAGCGGAATGCCGATACTGATGGTCGCGGCCAGGGAGAAGTGCGGGGTGGTCCAGACCGGTGTCGCTACTTCCAGATGGAAGCCGCTGAAATCCAGCAGCCCCATGAAGCCCGACAAGGCAGTCCCGATCAGCAGCGCTGCCAGTACCGCATAGCGAGGGGACAGTCGCTTGACCACCAGGTAGGTGAAGAACATGCCCAGCACCAGGGCCGTTCGATGCTGGGCGGCGACGAAAATCTCGCTGCCGATCTTGAACAGAATGCCCGCCAGTAACGCGGCGGCCAACGACGCCGGGATCTTTTTCACCAACCGTTCGAAGCTGCCGGTCAGGCCGCAAATCGTCACCAGCACCGCGCACGTAATATAGGCACCAATGGCTTCGCCATAACTTACGCCGCCAAGGCTGGTGATCAACAACGCGGCACCGGGCGTCGACCAGGCAATGGTAATCGGCGTGCGATAGCGCAAAGACAGCCCGATGGAACACACCGCCATGCCAATGGAAATCGCCCAGATCCACGACGAGATCTGCCCGCTGGTCAGGCCCGCCGCTTGCCCGGCCTGGAACATCAGCACCAGGGAACTGGTGTAACCGGTCATCATCGCGATGAACCCGGCGACGATGGCCGAGGGCGATGTATCGGCCAGTGGACGGAGTTGCGTGTGCGTGGCGTCGTTCATGACGGCGATGATCCTTATACATTTGAAGATGTCTTGTAGGAGCTGCCGAGTGAAACGAGGCTGCGATCTTTTGATCTTAAAAAAACAACATCAAAAGATCGCAGCCTCGTTTCACTCGACAGCTCCTACAGGATTCCGGGTTAAAGCCTAAACTCAAAAGCAAGCAAACGTTGCGATACAGCAGAAGCGACATACAGCCGTACAGTCGTGTTGCCACTACCTATTGTGTACAATCGCAGTGTTTTTTACGCGATACTTGCCAGCGACCCACTGTGCCGTATTACAGTCACGGTCAATTCGCCGCAGTTCTCCCGACTCGAGTGCCCATGAACGAACAGTTGCAACCCCTCAAGAAACAACCGCGAGCAGGCAAAGCCGGCCGCAGCGGTACCCAGGACGATATTGTCTATGCGCATATCTTCGAGGCCATCCTCGAACAGCGCCTGGCGCCCGGCACCAAGTTGAGCGAAGAAGCGCTGGGGGAAATTTTCGGGGTCAGCCGCACCATCATTCGTCGCGCGCTGTCACGCCTGGCCCATGAAGGCGTGGTGCTGCTGCGTCCGAACCGTGGTGCCGTCGTTGCCAGCCCGAGCGTCGAAGAGGCGCGTCAGGTGTTCATGGCTCGTCGTCTGGTAGAGCGCGCGATCACCGAACTGGCGGTTCAACACGCCACTGCCGAGCAGATCGCCGAGTTGCGCCAGATGGTCAATGACGAGCGCGACAGCTTCTCCCGTGGCGATCGTGGTGCCGGTATCCGCCTGTCGGGCGAATTCCACCTGAAACTGGCCGAAGCGGCGAAAAACGCGCCGTTGATCAGCTTCCAGCGCAGCCTGGTGTCCCAGACTTCGCTGATCATCGCCCAGTACGAAAGCGGCAACCGTTCCCACTGTTCCTACGACGAACACACCCAATTGATCGACGCCATTGAAGCGCGCAACGCTGAGTTGGCCGTGGACCTGATGATGCATCACATGGATCACATCGACAGCAAACTCAACCTCGACGAAGAAAGCGCGTCGGACGATTTGCATGCGGTGTTTTCGCATTTGTTGCAGACCAAGAAGCCAGGACGGTCGAGCGCCAAACTCTGATAGAAAAGATCGCAGCCTCGTTTCACTCGACAGCTCCTACAGGGATCGCATTTCAATGTAGGAGCTGTCGAGTGCAACGAGGCTGCGATCCTTTGATCTTTCCGGCAGACAAAAAAATCCCCCGGGCTGAAAAGCAACGGGGGATTTTTTTATGCCCGAAAAGCCTTAACGCTGATGCACCAGATTCCCCGCCGCATACGTCTGCAGCACCGTCCGGTCATCACCCAGCGTCATCAACACAAACAACGTCTCGGCAATGTTGTTGGCCTGCTTCAAGCGATAGCTCAGCAGCGGCGTGGCGTTGTAGTCCAGTACCAGGAAGTCAGCGTCGGTGCCCGGTTGCAGATTGCCGATCTTGTCTTCCAGCCGCAGCGCGCGGGCGCCGCCGAGGGTGGCCAGGTACAGCGATTTGAACGGGCTCAGTCGCGCACCTTGCAGTTGCATCACTTTGTAGGCTTCGTTGAGGGTTTGCAGCAGCGAGAAACTGGTGCCGCCACCCACGTCGGTGCCGATGCCGACGTTCAACTTGTGCTTCTCGGCCATCGGCAAATTGAACAGCCCGCTGCCGAGGAAGAAGTTCGAAGTCGGGCAGAAGGCGATCGCCGAGCCGGTTTCAGCCAGGCGCGCGCACTCGTCGTCGCACAAGTGCACACCGTGGGCGAACACCGAGCGCTCGCCGAGTAATTGGTAGTGGTCGTAGACGTCCAGGTAACCCTTGCGCTCCGGGAACAGTTCCTTGACCCACTCGATTTCCTTGAGGTTTTCGCTGATGTGGGTCTGCATGTACAGATCAGGGAATTCGCTCAGCAACTGCCCAGCCAGGGTCAGTTGCTCCGGGGTGCTGGTCGGTGCGAAGCGTGGGGTCACCGCATAGTGCAGGCGAGCCTTGCCGTGCCAGCGCTCGATCAGCGCCTTGCTTTCCACGTAGCTCGATTCGGCGGTGTCGGTCAGATAGTCCGGGGCGTTGCGGTCCATCATCACTTTGCCGGCGATCATCCGCAGGTCGAGTTGCTCCGCTGCCTCGAAGAACGAATTCACCGATTGCGGGTGCACGCTACCGAAAACCAGTGCGGTGGTGGTGCCGTTACGCAGCAGTTCCTTGATGAAAATGTCCGCGACTTCGTCGGCGTGAGCCTTGTCGGCGAACTGGCTTTCACATGGGAACGTGTAGGTGTTGAGCCAGTCCAGCAGTTGCTCGCCATAGGCACCAACCATGCCGGTTTGCGGCAAGTGGATATGCGTGTCGATGAAACCCGGTGTGATCAGCGCATCCTGGTAATGGGTAATCTCGATGTCTGTCGGCAGCGTTGGCAGCAATTCGCTGGCGTGGCCGATGGCGCTGATCTTGCCGTTTTCGATCACCAGCAAGCCGTCTTCGAAATATTCAAACGAGGCTTCGATGCCCACTTCGGCGGGGTCGGCAATGCTGTGCAGGAGGGCGGCGCGGTAGGCTTTGCGAGTCAGAGGCATGGGCGTTCTCAATTAGAGGCTTGGCTGCGGCGCGAAACGGGCAGCAGTTTGGCAATTGGTTCGGCGCTGGCGGTGTGCTGGCCGAAATTCGCGTTGTAGGTGGCGATGATTTCGCCGGCGATGGAAATGGCGATTTCCACAGGCAATTTGCCTTTGACTTCGCCGATGCCCATCGGGCAGCGCATGCGTTGCACGACGCTGCTGTCGAAACCGCGATCACGCAGACGGTGTTCAAACTTCACCCGTTTGGTCTTCGAGCCAATCAGGCCGAAGTAGGCGAAGTCGTTGCGCTTGAGGATCGCCGCAGTGAGTTCGAGGTCGAGCTGGTGGTTGTGGGTCATGACGATGCAGTAACTGCCAACGGGCAGGTCATCGATTTCATCCACCGGTTCTTCGCTGACAATCTTGCGCACGCCGTGTGGGATCTGTTCAGGGAATTCTTCTTCCCGGGAGTCGATCCAGCGCACGCGGCAAGGCAGGCTGGCCAGCAGCGGCACCAGTGCGCGGCCGACGTGACCGGCGCCGAACACGGCGATCTGCGCCTGGACCTGGCCCATCGGTTCGAACAGCAATACGGTCGCGCCGCCGCAGCATTGGCCAAGACTGGCGCCGAGGCTGAAGCGTTCCAGATGCGTGTCCTGCTTGCCGCTGGCGAGCATCTCGCGAGCGATCTGCATGGCTTTGTATTCCAGATGCCCGCCACCGATGGTGTCGAAGGCCTGGTGGGCGCTGATGACCATCTTCGAGCCAGCATTGCGCGGCGTCGAGCCGAGCTCTTCGATGATGGTCACCAACACGCAGGGTTCACCCCGTTCCTGCAGGTCGGCGAGGGCGTCGATCCAGTTGTACATGTTTTCACCCCTACAACTTTGTTGTCTGTTCGGGCCTCTTCGCGGGCAAGCCTCGCTCCTACAGGTACGCACAATCCTTGTAGGAGCGAGGCTTGCCCGCGAAGGCCGCACCTCGGTCTTTAGAGCGGAGCCAACTCGGTCTCAGTCTGGACCGCCTTCGCCACCTTCAATTGGCGCATCTGCTCACAGCCCCACAACACCCGCTCCGGAGTCGCCGGTGCGTCGATTTTCGGTTGATGCTTGTAGTCGCCCAGACTTGCCACGGCGTCCTTGATCGCGCACCACGCGGCGATGCCGAGCATGAAGGGTGGCTCGCCCACAGCCTTGGAGTGGAACACCGTGTCTTCGGGGTTCTTGCGGTTTTCCACCAACTTCACCCGCAGGTCCAGCGGCATGTCCGCCACGGCCGGAATCTTGTAGCTGGCCGGGCCATTGGTCATCAGTTTCCCCTTGGCATTCCAGACAAGTTCTTCCATGGTCAGCCAGCCCATGCCCTGAATGAAACCACCCTCGACCTGACCGATGTCGATGGCCGGGTTCAACGAGGCGCCGACGTCGTGGAGGATGTCGGTGCGCAGCATCTTGTATTCGCCGGTCAGGGTGTCGACCAGCACTTCGCAGCACGCTGCGCCGAAGGCAAAGTAGTAGAACGGACGGCCACGGGCCTTGCTGCGGTCGTAGAAAATTTTCGGGGTCTTGTAGAAGCCGGTGCTCGACAGCGAGACTTGGGCGAAGTACGCCTGCTGGATCAGCGCTTCAAAGGTCAGGATGTGATCGCGAACCCGCACGTGACCGTTGTGGAACTCCACGTCTTCTTCGCTGACCTTGTACTGGCGCGCCGCGAATTCCACCAAGCGCTTCTTGATGATTTCCGCAGCGTTCTGCGCGGCTTTACCGTTCAGGTCAGCACCGCTGGAGGCCGCAGTCGGCGAAGTGTTCGGTACTTTGTCGGTGTTGGTCGCGGTGATCTGCACGCGGTCCATTTCCACCTGGAACACTTCGGCCACGACCTGCGCGACTTTGGTGTTCAGGCCCTGGCCCATTTCGGTGCCGCCATGGTTCAGGTGGATGCTGCCGTCGGTGTAGACGTGCACCAAGGCACCGGCCTGGTTGAGGAAACTGGCGGTGAAGGAAATACCGAATTTGACTGGGGTCAGCGCCAGGCCTTTTTTCAGGATCGGGCTGTTGGCGTTGTAGCGACGGATCGCTTCGCGGCGTTCGAAGTACTGACTGCTTTCTTCCAGTTCGGCGGTCATTTCTTCGAGCATGTTGTGCTCGACGGTCTGGTAGTAATGGGTGACGTTGCGCTCGGTCTTGCCGTAGTAGTTGGCCTTGCGCACGACCAGCGGATCAAGGGCCAAATGACGGGCGATGGCGTCCATCACTTCTTCGATGGCGACCATGCCTTGCGGACCGCCGAAGCCACGGTAAGCGGTGTTCGACGCGGTGTTGGTCTTGCAACGGTGACCGTTGATGGTCGCGTCGCCCAGGTAGTACGAGTTGTCGGAGTGGAACATCGCCCGGTCGACAATCGAGGCCGACAGATCCGGCGAGCAACCGCAGTTGCCGGCCAGTTCCAGAGCGATACCGTGCAGGCGCCCGGTGTTGTCAAAGCCGACGTCATACTCGACGTAGAACGGGTGACGCTTGCCGGTCATCAGCATGTCTTCGACCCGCGGCAGGCGCATTTTGGTCGGCTGGCCGGTGATGTGTGCGATCACCGCGCACAGGCACGCCGGGCTCGCCGCTTGCGTTTCCTTGCCACCGAAACCACCGCCCATCCGGCGCATGTCGACGACGATTTTGTTCATCGACACGTCCAGTACTTCGGCCACCAGTTTCTGCACTTCGGTGGGGTTTTGCGTGGAGCAGTAAACGATCATGCCGCCGTCTTCGGTTGGCATCACCGAAGAAATCTGCGTTTCCAGGTAGAAATGTTCCTGGCCGCCGATGTGCAGCGTGCCCTGAATGCGATGTTCGGCAGTCGCCAATGCGGTGGCCGAATCGCCGCGCTGATGGGTATGGCTATCGAGCACAAAGTGGCGTTTGCGCAGGGCTTCGACCACGTCCAGCACCGGCTCCAGATCTTCGTATTCGATGATCGCGGCCATCGCCGCTTTGCGGGCGGTTTCCAGGTCTTTTGCGGCGACGGCGAGCACCGGTTGGCCGACGAACTGCACGTCATCAATCGCCAGCAGCGGATCGCCCGGCAGCAACGGGCCGATGTCTTTCAGGCCCGGCACGTCTGCGTGGGTGATGGCGATGCGCACGCCTTCAAAGGCGTAGCACGGCTTGGTGTCGATGCTGATGATTTTCGCGTGGGCGCGGTCCGACAGGCGTGCGTATACGTGCAGCTGGTTCGGAAACTCCAGGCGATCGTCGATGTACTGCGCTTCACCGGACACATGCTTGGCGGCGCTGTCGTGCTTGACGCTGCGGCCGACACCGGTGGTCAGGTCCTTGGCGAACAGTTCAGCCAGTTCGGCCTGGGTCTTCTCTACGGCGTGATGATTAGACATAAGCGGTCACCCGAGTCTCGATGTGCGGTGTTTGCAGTTCGATGAAGTATTTGCGCAGCAGGTTCTGCGCGCTGAGCAGGCGATATTCCTTGCTGGCGCGGAAGTCCGAGAGCGGGGTGAAATCTTCGGCCAGGGCAGCGGCGGCGCGTTCGACGGTGGCGCTGTTGAATGGCGCACCGAGCAAGACGGTTTCGCAGGCGCTGGCACGTTTCGGAATTGCCGCCATGCCGCCAAAGGCGACGCGGGCGTCGGCAACCACGCCGTTTTCCAGGCGGATGTTAAAGGCAGCGCAGACGGCCGAAATATCATCGTCCAGACGCTTGGAAACCTTGTAGGCGCGGAACAGTTGTTCGGCACTGGCGCGCGGCACAATGATCTTTTCGATGAACTCGCTTTCCTGACGCGCCGTGACGCGGTAATCGATGAAGTAATCTTCCAGCGCCAGGGTGCGGCGGGTCTCGCCTTTACACAGGACGATCTGTGCGCCCAAGGCAATCAGCAGTGGCGGTGAGTCGCCGATTGGCGAGGCGTTGCCGATGTTGCCACCGAGGGTGCCCTGGTTGCGGATCTGCAGGGATGCGAAGCGGTGCAACAATTCACCAAAGTCCGGGTATTCAGCGTTCAAGGCTTCGTAGCAATCGGAGAGGGCGGTGGCGGCGCCGATTTCCAGGCGATCGTCGAAGCGTTCGATGCGCTTCATTTCGGCGACGTTGCCGACATAGATCATCACCGGCAAAGTGCGGTGAAACTGCGTGACTTCCAGTGCCAGATCGGTGCCGCCGGCCAGCAGGCGGGCCTGTGGATAAGCGTCGTAAAGATCGGCCAGATCGGCCACGGTCAACGGGACCAGGCAGCGCTTGTCGCCACTGTTGAGTTCGCCGATATCGGTAGGGGCAATGGATTTCAGTCGGGCAATGGTTTCGGCTTCGCGAGCATCGAACTGATCCGGTTGCTTGCCGCAGCAAGACTGCTGGGCCGCTTCCAGGATCGGTCGATAGCCGGTGCAGCGGCAGAGGTTGCCGGCCAAGGCTTCGTGGGCCTTGTGGGAATCCGGCTCGTCGCTGTTCTTTTGCAGGGCGAACAGCGACATGACGAAACCTGGTGTGCAAAAGCCGCACTGCGAACCGTGGCACTCGACCATGGCTTTCTGCACGCTGTGCAGCTCGCCTTTGTGCTTGAGGTCTTCAACGCTGATCAGTTGTTTGCCGTGCAATGACGAAACAAACGTCAGGCACGAGTTGAGGCTGCGATAGCGAATGTGTTCGCGGCCATCATCATCCGTCTGCAACTCGCCAACCACCACGGTGCACGCGCCACAGTCACCGCTGGCGCAGCCTTCTTTGGTGCCGGGTTTGCCCACATGGTCGCGCAGATAATTGAGCACGGTCAGGTTCGGGTCCAGGGCGTGCTCGCTACGGAGTTCCTGGTTTAGTAAAAACTGGATCACGGAAGGCCTCGCAGACTCATTATTGTTGTTAACCGATGCAACCGAATTTAGCAGGTCTGACTTTTCGGTCAATGATTTTCTGACTTAAAGGTCAGGAAATTGCATTTTGTCGATCAACAACCTGTTCCTTCATTATTGACCCTCATGGGATAGCCTGCTTTTTGCTTGAATCGTGCCAAAAACCACCGGGCAGGCCCTGCGCCATGACGTACCAATTGCGCTACACTGCGCCGCCTGTGCAGATCGAAGAGTTTGAAGGGACAACCATGACGTTCAAGGCGCCGGACAGCCTCGCCGAGCAAATCGCTCACCACCTCGCCGAACGCATCATTCGCGGCGAAATGAAGCCCGGGGAGCGCATCCAGGAACAGAAGGTCACGCTGGCCCTCAATGTCAGTCGCGGCTCGGTCCGTGAAGCCTTGCTGATCCTCGAACGCCGCCACTTGATCGCGATCCTGCCGCGACGTGGTGCTCATGTCACCGAGCTCACCGCGCACAAGGTGCAGAGCCTGTGCACGCTGATGAGCGAGATGTACATCCTGCTGGCCAACGCCGTGGCCAGTGGCTGGAAAGTCCAGGCCGACCTGGCGCCGTTCGTGCAGATTCAGCAGCGCCTGGCCGCCAGCTTCGAGCGCCAGGATATCCATGCCTTTGTCGACGACAGTTTCAATGTGATGCGTGCTACGTATGGGTTTGCCAACAACCCGTACTTGCAGGAAACCGTCGAGAACCTGCAGCCGGCCATGAGCCGTGCGTATTTTCTTGCCCTGGACCAGCGCAAGGCCTCGATGAGCGAGTACCTGGATTTGTTCGAACGCCTGCTCGCCGCCGTTATTGCCCGTGATTTCCCGCAGATCCGTGAGGTGCTGACCGCCTATGGCCAGCGCAGTTGCGATCTGGTGGTCTCCGCCTTGAAGGACGCCTAACGGGTGCGGCTCAAGTGCATCAAGCTGGCGGGGTTCAAGTCCTTCGTCGATCCCACCACGGTGAACTTCCCCAGTAACATGGCGGCAGTGGTCGGGCCCAATGGTTGCGGCAAGTCGAACATCATCGATGCCGTGCGTTGGGTAATGGGCGAGAGCTCGGCCAAGAACCTGCGCGGCGAGTCGATGACCGACGTCATCTTCAACGGCTCCACTAGCCGCAAACCAGTCAGCCAGGCGAGCATCGAACTGGTTTTCGACAACTCCGACGGTACGCTGCTTGGCGAATATGCGGCTTACGCGGAGATTTCCATTCGCCGCAAAGTGACCCGCGACAGCCAGACTACCTATTACCTCAACGGCACCAAATGCCGCCGTCGCGATATCACTGATATCTTCCTCGGCACCGGCCTGGGCCCGCGCAGCTATTCGATCATCGAGCAGGGGATGATCTCCAAGCTGATCGAGTCCAAGCCCGAAGACTTGCGTAACTTCATCGAAGAAGCAGCGGGCATCTCCAAGTACAAGGAGCGCCGCCGCGAGACCGAAAACCGTATCCGCCGCACCCACGAAAACCTGGCCCGCTTGACCGACCTGCGCGAAGAACTCGAGCGTCAGCTTGAACGCTTGCACCGTCAGGCCGAAGCGGCCAAGAAGTATCAGGAATATAAAAGCGAAGAGCGTCAGCTCAAGGCGCAACTGTCAGCCTTGCGCTGGCAGGACCTGAACGAACAGGTCGGCCAGCGTGAAGCGGTCATCGGCACGCAAGAAATCAGTTTCGAAGCCCTGGTAGCCGAGCAGCGCAATGCCGATGCCAGCATCGAACGGTTGCGTGACGGGCACCACGATCTCTCCGAGCGCTTCAATCTGGTGCAGGGGCGCTTCTATTCGGTCGGCGGCGACATCGCCAGGGTCGAGCAGAGCATTCAGCATGGTCAGCAGCGTTTGCGTCAGTTGCAGGACGATCTGAAGGAAGCCGAACGCGCGCGCCTGGAAACCGAATCGCACTTGGGCCACGATCGCACGTTGCTGCTGACCCTCGGCGAAGAACTGGGCATGCTCACGCCTGAGCAGGAAGTCACCAGCGCCGCCGCCGAAGAGGCCGCCGCCGCGCTGGAAGAATCCGAAACCACCATGCACGGCTGGCAGGAGCAGTGGGACACGTTCAACCTGACGGCTGCCGAGCCGCGGCGTCAGGCTGAAGTTCAGCAGTCGCGAATCCAGCAGCTGGAAACCAGCCTGGAGCGTTTGGCTGATCGACAGAAGCGTCTTGGCGAAGAGAGAGCCTTGCTTTCGGCTGACCCGGAAGACGCGGCAATCATGGAACTCAACGAGCAGCTCGCTGAATCCGAAGCGACGCTTGAGGATTTGCAAACCAGCGAAGAAGCGCAGGTAGAAAAGCTTGAGCAGCTGCGCCAGCAATTGCAGCAGGCGCTGACGGCACAACAAACGGCGCAAGGCGATTTGCAGCGGCTCAACGGTCGGTTGGCCTCACTGGAAGCTTTGCAACAAGCGGCGCTCGATCCCGGTACCGGCACCGCCGAATGGCTGCGTGAACAACATCTGGCGGATCGTCCGCGTCTGGCGGAAGGCCTGAAGGTTGAAGCCGGTTGGGAGCTGGCGGTGGAAACCGTGCTCGGTGCCGATCTTCAAGCTGTTCTGGTGGATGATTTCAATGATTTCGATTTGTCCGGGTTTAGCCAGGGCGATCTGCGTTTGCTCAGCCCGGCCAGCGATGGCGCGCGGGTGCCGGGCAGCCTGCTAGACAAGGTCGAAGCACAGATCGATCTCTCGCCGTGGCTGGGTCAGGTCAAACCGGTCGACAGTCTTGAACAGGCCTTGGCCTTGCGCGGTCAATTGGCCGCCGGCCAGAGCCTGATCAGTCGTGACGGTTACTGGGTTGGCCGGCATTTTCTGCGTGTGCGTCGCGCCAGCGAAGCGGAAAGCGGCATGCTCGCCCGTGGTCAGGAAATCCAGAAGCTGGGACATGAGCGCGAAGAACGCGAAGCCGCCGTCGACACCCTGGAAACCGAATTGCAAAACCTGCGGGCGCAACAGCGTCAGCAGGAAAATGGCCGCGAACATTTGCGACGGCTGCTGCAAGACGAGGCCCGTCAGCAAGGCGAATTGAAAGCTCAATTGTCGGCCGGCAAAGCCAAGGCCGAGCAATTGACCTTGCGTCGTACCCGCCTCGATGAAGAAATCACCGAGCTGGGTGAACAGCGTGCTCTGGAGCACGAAAGCATTGGCGAAGCACGCCTGCAATTGCAGGAAGCCCTCGACAGCATGGCCCTCGATACCGAGCAGCGCGAACTGCTGCTGGCCCAGCGCGACAGCTTGCGCGAGCGTCTTGATCGAGTGCGTCAGGAAGCCCGGCAGCACAAGGATCACGCCCATCAATTGGCGGTGCGGTTGGGCTCGCTCAAGGCGCAGCACGATTCGACGCGCCAGGCGCTGGAGCGTCTGGAAATGCAGTCCGAACGCCTGACCGAAAAGCGCGAACAACTGAGCCTCAATCTGGAGGAGGGCGAGGCACCGCTGGAAGAGCTGCGCCTGAAACTCGAAGAGCTGCTCGACAAGCGCATGACCGTCGACGAAGAACTCAAGACCGCGCAGATCGCCCTTGAAGATGCCGACCGCGAACTGCGTGATGCCGAGAAACGTCGCAACCAGGCCGAACAGCAATCGCAATTGATCCGGGGTCAGCTCGAACAGCAGCGCATGGAGTGGCAGGCCCTGACTGTGCGCCGCAAAGCGTTGCAGGATCAGTTGCTCGAAGACGGCTATGACCTGCACGGTGTGCTCGCCACGTTGACCGCCGAGGCCAGCGAGAAAGCCGCCGAGGAAGAACTTGAGCGCATCGCCGCGCGGATTGCGCGCCTCGGCGCGATCAACCTCGCGGCCATCGATGAATACCAGCAACAATCCGAGCGTAAACGTTATCTGGATGCGCAGAACGACGATTTGGTCGAAGCGCTCGACACGCTGGAGAACGTGATTCGCAAGATCGACAAGGAAACCCGAAACCGTTTCAAAGATACCTTTGATCAGATCAATGGCGGTTTACAGGCGCTTTTCCCAAAAGTTTTCGGTGGCGGTCGCGCGTATTTGGAACTGACGGGCGAAGATCTACTCGATACAGGGGTAACGATCATGGCGCAGCCGCCAGGAAAGAAAAACAGCACCATCCATTTGCTCTCCGGCGGCGAAAAAGCCCTGACTGCACTGGCTCTGGTTTTTGCGATCTTCAAGTTGAACCCGGCGCCGTTCTGCATGCTCGATGAAGTTGACGCACCCTTGGATGACGCTAACGTTGGACGCTACGCACGATTGGTCAAAGAGATGTCGCAGACGGTGCAGTTCATCTATATCACCCACAACAAGATCGCCATGGAAATGGCCGATCAACTGATGGGAGTAACGATGCACGAGCCCGGTTGTTCGCGTCTGGTGGCCGTGGATGTAGAGGAGGCAATGGCGATGGTGGACGCCTGATTGCAGGCGCAGCCTCCGCCAATCAATGTAGGAGCTGCCGAAGGCTGCGATCTTTTGATCCTGGCGCTACGTCGGGCTCAGGCTGGCGAAATGACATAATTTGCGCGTCCATTTTGACAGACGGTGTAAAGTTGCCTTTGGTCGTGCTAGTTTAATGTCAATTTTTCGTATACGTGAGCAAAACGCCTGTCAGAACATAGAGTTGGCGTCACGTTTTAAAGCGGTTTACAGGTTGTAAACCCCTTATTTTTCAGCATTTTTTATAGAGGCACGGGATTACATGGAAATCGGTCTGCGCGAGTGGCTGATCGTCATCGGCATTATTGTCATTGCCGGTATTCTTTTTGATGGCTGGCGCCGTATGCGCGGCGGCAAGGGAAAACTGAAATTCCGCCTTGATCGAAGTCTGTCCAATTTGCCGGACGAGGACACCAGCGCCGAGCTGTTGGGCCCGTCTCGCGTGCTGGACGACCAACAGGAACCGCAACTGGACGAGCATGATCTGCCGTCGGTGAGCATGCCCGCCCGTGAACCCCGTGAATCGGGTTCCAAGCGCGGCAAGCGTGGTCATGGTGAGCCGTCACAGGGCGACATGAACCTCAGCCTGGATCTGGATGGCGGCCCGAGCTTCAGCAGCCGTGACGACGATTTTGTTGAAGACACCAAACCTTCGCCATCGGTCAGCGAAAAAGAGCAGCCACAGGCTGAAGAAGTGCTGGTGATCAGCGTGATCTGCCGTGATGCGGCCGGCTTCAAAGGCCCGGCGCTGTTGCAGAACATTCTGGAAAGCGGCCTGCGTTTTGGCGAAATGGACATCTTCCACCGCCACGAAAGCATGGCGGGTAATGGCGAAGTCCTGTTCTCCATGGCCAACGCGGTGAAGCCGGGTGTCTTCGATCTGGACGACATCGACCACTTCAGCACCCCGGCGGTGAGCTTCTTCCTCGGCTTGCCAGGTCCGCGTCATCCCAAGCAAGCCTTTGACGTGATGGTGGCTGCCGCGCGCAAGCTGTCCCAGGAGCTGAACGGCGAACTGAAGGATGATCAGCGCAGCGTGCTGACCGCGCAGACGATTGAGCATTACCGTCAGCGCATCGTCGAGTTTGAGCGCCGCGCGTTGACCCAGAAACGCTGAAGTCAAAAGATCGCAGAGCTCCTACAGGAAATTTCGATCCCTGTAGGAGCTGTCGAGTGAAACGAGGCTGCGATCTCTTGATCTTGATTGAATAAAATAGGAGCAGCCTCGGCTGCTCTTTTGCTTTACGAGAGAACACCCATGACTGCCGCCAAAAACCGCATTCTAGAACTGCGTGCCGAGCTGGATCAGCACAACTATCGCTATCACGTGCTGGATGAGCCGAGCATTCCGGACGCCGAGTACGATCGGTTGTTCAACGAGCTCAAGGCTCTCGAAGCCGCCAACCCGGAACTGATCACCAGCGACTCGCCGACTCAGCGAGTGGGCAGCGCGGCGCTGTCGGCGTTCACCCAGGTGCGCCATGAAGTGCCCATGCTCAGCCTCGGCAACGCCTTCGAAGAGACCGACATGCGCGAGTTCGACCGCCGGGTGACCGAGGGTCTGGACCTGCCGGCCGGTGATCTGTTCGGCGGCGGCGCGGCGGTGGAATACAGCTGCGAACCGAAGCTCGATGGCCTGGCGGTCAGCTTGTTGTATCAGGACGGGGTGCTGGTGCGCGGTGCGACGCGGGGCGACGGCACCACCGGCGAAGACATCAGTGTCAACGTGCGTACCGTGCGCAACATTCCACTCAAATTGCACGGCACCGGTTGGCCGGCAATCCTGGAAGTGCGCGGCGAAGTGTTCATGTCCAAGGCTGGTTTCGAACGGCTTAATGCCTCGCAACTGGAAGTCGGCGGCAAGACTTTCGCCAACCCGCGCAACGCTGCGGCGGGCAGCTTGCGTCAGCTGGATTCGAAAATCACTGCCAACCGTCCGCTGGAATTCTGCTGCTATGGCATCGGTCAGGTGTCCAGCGATATCGCTGAAACCCATATCGGTAACCTCAAGCAGTTGCAGGCTTGGGGCATGCCAATCAGTCATGAGCTGAAACTGGCGAAAGGCATCTCCGAATGCCTGGATTACTACCGCGACATCGGTGAGCGCCGTAACGCGCTGCCCTATGAAATCGACGGCGTGGTGTTCAAGGTCAATAGCATTGCCTCCCAGCGTGAATTGGGTTTCCGTGCCCGCGAGCCGCGTTGGGCCATCGCTCATAAATTCCCGGCCATGGAAGAACTCACTGAGTTGCTCGACGTGGAATTCCAGGTCGGTCGCACGGGTGCTGTCACGCCAGTAGCGCGTCTAAAACCGGTCAAGGTCGCGGGTGTCACCGTGGCCAATGCGACCTTGCACAACATGGACGAAGTGGCGCGCCTGGGACTGATGATCGGCGATACGGTGATCATCCGCCGTGCCGGCGATGTGATTCCGCAAGTGGTGCAAGTGGTACTTGAGCGTCGTCCGGATGACGCACGACCTGTGCAGATTCCAGAAAAGTGCCCGGTCTGCGGCTCCCACGTCGAACGTACGCAACTGGTCAAACGCAGCAAGGGCCGCGAGACCGTCAGCGAAGGCGCGGTGTATCGCTGCGTCGGTCGACTGGCCTGTGGTGCCCAACTCAAACAAGCCATCATTCACTTTGTTTCGCGCCGGGCGATGGACATCGAAGGCCTGGGCGAGAAGAGCGTCGAGCAATTGGTGGATGAGGGTTTGGTCAGTTCGCCAGCCGATCTGTACGCCCTGACGTTCGAGCAGATCGTGGATCTGGAAGGCTTCGCCGAGCTGTCGAGCAAGAACCTGCTCGGCGCCATTGAAGACAGCAAAAAACCTGGCCTGGCACGCTTCATCTATGCCCTCGGGATCCCTGATGTCGGCGAAGAGACGGCCAAGGTCCTGGCGCGCTCCCTGGGTTCCCTGGAGCGGGTGCAAAAGGCCTTGCCGCAGGTGCTGACGTACTTGCCGGATGTCGGGCTGGAAGTGGCGCACGAGATTCACAGCTTTTTCGAAGACGCGCATAACCAGCAGGTGATTGCGGATCTGCTCAAGCATGGTTTGCAGATTCAGGATCAGGGCGAACTGGGTGCCGAGTTTGCCGCCAGTACCACGTTGGGTGGTTTTCTCGACAAGCTGCACATTCCTTCGGTCGGGCCGGGTGGGGCGCAAAAGCTCGCTGAGAAGTTCGGTTCGCTGCAAGCGGTGATCAGCGCCGACTGGCTGGACATGCGTCAGGCATTGCCGGAGAAACAGGCCAATTCGGTTCGTGAATTTTTTGCGGTCGATGAGCATCGGCAACTGGCCGAGGCGGCCGAAAAGCAGCTGGCTGATTTCGGCATGCATTGGCAGAGCGAGAAAAAAGTCATCGAAGGCTTGCCGCTGGCGGGTCAGACCTGGGTGCTGACCGGCTCGCTGGAGTTGATGAGTCGCGACGTGGCCAAGGACAAGCTGGAAAGCCTTGGCGCTAAAGTGGCGGGTTCCGTGTCGGCCAAGACCCATTGTGTGGTTGCCGGGCCGGGGGCAGGTTCGAAGTTGACCAAGGCCAACGAGCTGGGGTTGAAGGTGCTGGATGAAGAGGCGTTTGTGGCGTTTTTGAAAGGGTACGGCATTACTGTTTGACACCTCGAAAATCAAGATCAAAAGATCGCAGCCTGCGGCAGCTCCTGCACGGTCAATGTAGGAGCTGCCGAAGGCTGCGATCTTTTGATTTACCCCATACAAAAACGCGGGAACGATCACGGCGCACTAATGATCTAGTCTTGGCAAGCCCCAGGGAGAGATCGCCATGTACCGTTTCTTCGAACAGCTCAGCTCGCGCATCGCCGCACCCTTCATGGGCGAAAGCTCGCGCAACAGCAAAGTCTGGCCCTGTCGATGCGGGCAGTCGCTGTTTTTTCGCAACAGTCAGTGTTTAGCCTGTTCGGCAGCGTTGGGCTATCAGCCAGAGCGCAGTCGCCTGTCCTCGCTGCAGCCGGGTGAGCAATCGAACACCTGGTCACTTGATGTCGATCCCGAAGCGGGCTTGTTTCGTCGCTGTGCCAACCTCGATTCCCCTGCCGCGTGCAACTGGCTATTGCCTGCCAAGGTTGACGATACGTTGTGCATCGCCTGTAGCCTGAATCACACCATCCCTGATCTTTCAATTCCCGAGAACCCTGAACGTTGGCGCAAGGTCGAGACGGCCAAGCGTCGTCTGGTCGCACAACTGGTCAGCCTTGGCTTGCAGGTTATCCCGAAGACCGTCGACGAAGAGACGGGTCTGGCTTTCGATTTCATCGGCGTCGATCTCGAAGGCAAGCCACCGACCACCGGTCACGCCAATGGCTTGATCACTCTCGATATCAAAGAAGCCGATGACGCCCATCGTGAGCAAATACGGGTGCAAATGCGCGAGCCCTATCGCACCTTGCTCGGGCATTTTCGACACGAAGTCGGGCACTACTACTGGGACCGTTTGATCGCCAACAGCGACTGGCTTGAACCGTTCCGGGGCCTGTTCGGCGATGAGCGCGCGAGCTACGTCGAAGCTTTGGAGCGGCATTATCAACAGGGTGCACCGCTCGTCTGGCAGCAGCATTACGTCAGTGCCTACGCCACCATGCACCCTTGGGAGGACTGGGCCGAAACCTGGGCGCACTATCTACATATGATGGACGCGGTGGATACCGCACTGGGGTTTGGCATGAGTGCCCGGGAAATGGATTTCGATTATCAGCCGTTTCCTTCAAGCACCCTTTACGATCCACAACATCCCGGCGGCGCGGTGTTTCTGTCGTTCGTCAATGCGTGGATCGAACTGGCCGGCATGCTCAACGAGCTGTCGCGCAGCATGGGACAGCCGGATTTTTATCCCTTCGTGCTGCCGCCCGCAGTGATCGCCAAGCTGCATTTCATTCATCTGGTGATCCAGCGTGAGGGCGGCAAGGCAGACGAAGTGTTGCAAGACCTGTAGGAGCGAGCTTGCTCGCGATGAGCGTGAGAGCGACGCGTTTATCCAGGCAGCACGCGTTATTGTTAATGTCCTTCGCGAGCAAGCTCGCTCCTGCATAGGCTGATTTTTATCATTAGCGCATGTCTTTGAACGGCCTCATGTTTTTTAATACCCCCGAACGGTTGTAACTTCGTCTCAGATAGGTACAATGGCGCGGCTCACCGTCAGGTGAGCGTCGTTATGGTGACCCCATCGGTCCCCCCGCAACGATTACCCGTGAACCTGGTCAGAGCCGGAAGGCAGCAGCCACAGCGGGAACATTGTGTGCCGGGGTGTGGCTGGTGGGGTTGCCTCCTATCTCTAAGTCCTTGATTCTACAAGGATTTATCAGCAAAAAAATTCGAAGTGTGACAGCGTTTAGGTACACCTAAGTGGTGCACCGTAAGCGGCATGTTATCGTCTGCCTATCGTTTCTCCAACCCTTCCCCTTGCCAACCACCTGTAGCTGCAACTGGCGGCAACGTGCTACTGGCTCCTACGATTGCCGTAGCCGCATGATCGCGTCTGTGATGGCTTGTGCATTCGTGTCGAGTGTTTCCATGGCCGCCATCGCATTAGCAGCGATACTTCCCACTCCATTTTCTGAGAGCCACTTGGTGATCTCTTCTATGGCAGCACCTAAGGCGTGCTGGTTATGCAGGAGCAAAGTCAATGCATCCGCAGTGGCGATCTTGGCTTCTGGGTTATCTGACATGGCTATCGTCCTTGAGTGGGTGGTGCGGGAATCCTAGCCCATCTCGCTGCTGGCTGGGGCTGGGAGATAATTGCACAGGCCTGCCACATTGTTTGCATTCGACCTGACCAGTCCTTTGGATCGGATTCGACCAGCGGCAACAGCTTGATGCCAAAAAGAGGCGGAGAGTTGATTCTGGCAAGCGATGAGCAGACATTTTTTTGCGATTTGCTCTGATAGGCTGCTGAAACACTCGTTTACAGGAGTTGTTCGCATGATTGGCAAGTTAATTTCGACGGGTTTCAGTTTGGCCACCTTGCCCGCCCGCCTGACTTTTCGCAGCGTCCGCGCCTTGGCCATGACGCCTGCCGAAGCCAGCCGCCTGCTGGCGGACATGCGTCAGGCATCGGATCAGGCGGTGCAGGAACTCCAGGGGCTGTTGGCCAACGTCGATGCGGACATGACCCACAAAACGGCGCACCTCAGTGCTGCCGATAAGCGCCTGGCAGCCGAACTGGCCCTGCACGCCGCCGAACAACACCTGAACATGGCCGCGATCAACATTCTGCGGGCCGTCTGGCTGACGCTTCACTCGACGCCGAACTTGCCGCCAAGCGAGCTTGATAAGCGGCTTGAACAGACACGTAACGACTAACAGACCGTCCGGCGGATCGGTCGATCCGAGCGAGAAATGGGAGCTCAGCATCCTTGAATCGGCGCTTCATGTGCAGATGGGGTTTAGGGCGCGCTTACAAAAGCTCATCATTGAATGCATTCTGCAGCCTAATTGTCATAGCCTCAAACGATCTCATTGTCAGGTTTGCTGTATGCGCATACAGTTAATCCACTGGGTGGTGGTGATGAGAGACGATATGATTGATGTGGACGGATTTGGCGGGTTTGATGCCTCTTCTTTGCGCTTGCATTGATCTATCCGGCACACCGTTCGGAGTTTTTAGTAATGAATGAATTCCGTGTGGCTGGTAAGATTCATGGATACGCTGACCCCCTCTGAACGAAGCCGTCGAATGGCCAGGGTGAAGTCAAAGGGCACCCGTCCGGAAATGGTGGTGCGTCGGCTACTTTTTTCGCTCGGCTATCGCTATCAGCTTCACGACCGTAGCCTTCCAGGTAGTCCGGACATCGTTTTCAAGCGTAAGAAAAAAGCCATTTTCGTTCACGGATGCTTTTGGCATCGACACGACGGCTGTGCGCTTGCAAGGTTGCCTAAATCGCGGCTGGACTTCTGGATTCCAAAATTGGAAGGCAACAGAGAGCGCGATGCACGCAAGCTGCTTCAGCTAAAATCACTGGGGTGGGATGCTTTTGTGATTTGGGAATGTGAGCTTAAAGATTTGAATCTATTAGAGAAAATGCTGAATGGCTTTCTTGGTCGGGGGAACACGCAATGAAATCCGTTGAGCTATTCGCGGGTGCGGGCGGCCTTGCTATGGGGTGTGAAATAGCTGGGTTTTCACACTTGGCTGTCGTCGAGTGGGATAAGTGGGCTTGCGATACCGTTCGTGAAAACCAGAAGCGTGGCTATCCCCTGGTGCAGCACTGGAAGCTGCACGAAGGTGATGTGCGTGGTTTTGACTGGAGCAGTGTTCCGGAAGGCATTGAGTTGCTTGCCGGTGGTCCTCCGTGCCAACCGTTTTCCATTGGCGGTAAACATGGTGCCTACGATGACAGTCGTGACATGTTCCCCGCGACAGTTGAAATCATCCGCAAATTAAAGCCAAAAGCGTTCATCGTAGAAAACGTAAAGGGTCTGACACGGGCTGCTTTCGCAAATTACTACCAGTACATTTTGCTCCAACTTGAGTTCCCAGAATTACCACGTCGAAAGGACGAGGGTTGGCATGATCATTTGATGCGCCTGCAAACCGAGCGAACCTCGGGTAAGCGCAAAGGTAAAGGTCATACCTACAACGTGGTACCAACCCTTGTGAACGCTGCTGATTATGGCGTGCCACAGAAACGGGAGCGGGTCTTCATCGTTGGTTTTAGGGATGACCTCGGAGTTGAATGGTCCTTTCCGGAAGAAACTCACAGCTACGATGCCTTGCTGCATTCACAGTGGGTTACCGGTGAATACTGGGCTCGACATGGTCTCAAAATGCCAGAAGTTCCTACCAAGCTTTTGTCACGTGTCCGTAAGCTGAAGAACGATCTGCTTCCCATGGATAAAGCGCCATGGAGAACGGTTCGTGATGCGATTGCCGATCTTCCTGATCCTGAAACCAAGGCAGCACTGAAAGTGCCTAACCATACATTTCAGGGCGGTGCTCGCTCATACCCAGGTCACACGGGGAGCCCGTTGGATTTACCAGCCAAAACTCTGAAAGCTGGTGACCATGGCGTACCGGGCGGCGAAAACATGTTGGTCAAGGCAAATGGCGATGTGCGTTATTTCACTGTCCGTGAAAGCGCTCGCATTCAAACCTTCCCAGACGGTTTCCGGTTCCACGGAAGTTGGTCCGAAACGATGCGACAGCTTGGTAATGCAGTACCGGTATTACTGGCGCAGCAAGTCGCTTCGAGTGTTGCGGAAAAATTGGCAATTGCTGAAATCATCCGCATTCAGAAAACCGTCAAGAAGGTGGTAAACGTCGCATGACGGGCAAAGTCATTCCATTCAATCCGTTAGACAAGAAAAATCTAGGTGCCAGCGTTGCCGAAGCGTTGCTGTCCAAGGAGGTACACCCACTCAGTGCATTACCTGCGTTTGATGGGGCAGGGGTGTACGCGATTTACTACACCGGTGACTTTCCTGCATATGCGCGTTTAGCGTCATTGAATCAAAGTGGGCAGTTCATGTTGCCGATTTATGTAGGCAAAGCTGTTCCTGCTGGCGCCCGAATGGGGGCTGATTTAGGTTCACCGGGGAAAGTTCTTCAAAAGAGGTTGAAGGAACATGCTGACAGCATTCGTGCGGCTGAGAACCTGAATATCGATGATTTCCATTGCCGTTTTTTGGTGGTGGACGACATTTGGATTCCGTTGGGTGAATCGCTAATCATCGCCAGATTTACACCGGTATGGAATTCGCTGATTGATGGCTTCGGCAACCATAACCCAGGAAAGGGGCGTCACGCCGGCATGCGTCCGCGCTGGGACGTATTGCATCCAGGTCGATCATGGGCAATGAATCTTGCTGAGCGGCCCGAGAAAGCGAAGGACATTGCCGATGACGCTGCGACTTACCTTCGTGAACGAGCCCCAAGCCTCTCGACCCAGTTCATCAAAGCAGAAGGCGAATAGCTGCTAGGGAAGGGCGGGTCTATCAATCGTCACAAGGGGGATCAGCTCAAAACCTGATCCCTTTTTATCTAGGGTTATCACATACGCCGCCAATAATCTCGGCGTGTGCGTTGTTGCTATCGGTGCTTATTCGGAAAGGTCGGGCTGAAAGTCACACCGTGTCGGCGTATCTATCGGCAAGCATCCCACGTGACTCGATATGGTTAATGCTTGAAGCGTGGCGTCCAAGATTCAATAAGAGCTTCCTCGTCTTCCTCGTCCTCTGGCTCGGGGACGTTGATGTCATACAGCACGGTTAGTGTTTTACCGTAGCGACCAAGGCCAACCACATCTTCGCTGATCTCGATGCTACGCCGTCCGCCGAACCAATCCTGAAAGTTGGAGGTTGCCTCGACCCGCACACCATGCAAAACATTGTCTACGACTTGGTTGAACGCGTAGGTTGCCGTGTTACGTGGTACCCCTTCCCGTTTCTTTAGCCAATCAATCCCGTCAATGTTCTTTAGCGTCGCTGACATGAAACAATGGTCGATGGTGCCGCCACGGCTGATGATGATGGCAACTGGATCGCGGGTGCATTGCGTGTACCGTATAGCGGTTGCATGCAGCGAGGTCTTGCACAGCGCCGCGAGGTTTTCGATTGCTGCCAAGCCGCTCCCCGCCTGTTGAATCGCCGGGTAAAACAGATGCCGGGGCATCAGAAAACTTGCGGCAAAGCGGTCCGCTTCGGCTTCATATTTATTGCCGGACGAAAACCCTGCGCGTGATAGATGCGAGCCGGTATCACCCGTTATGACAGCATCAGCGTGGCCGGGCAGGAAGTAATGTCCCAGTTCATGGCCGACACTGAAGTTCTCAAAACCCTCGTTTTGAAGGTGGGTGGCGTAGGCAATGGCGAAGTCGTTACCAAAACGAACCAGCATTCCCGAGACCCCCTCGCTTTGCATGGGCTTTGCTACGACCTCGATGCCTCGTCCGCGAGCGATTGCTTTGGGGTCGATGGGCAAGCTGACAACCCCCATCCCTTTGATTATTTGCTCAGCAGCGATTGAGGCAAAGGCATAGGGGTCGCTTTTGGTCATTACTTATCTTTCTCCTGTGCACGTTTGGCTAGCATCGTTATGAGGTCATCGGCCATTTTTCGGTCGGACCCATCAAGTGACTCATAGTGGCGGTGCAAACGATCAGCGCCAGCAAGGTCTTTGAACTCTTCAACGCGACCCAAAAGGTAGTCGGTAGTGACATCGAGGCTATCAGCAAGGATGCGAAGATTGTCGAAAGACGGTTTTCGAGTACCAGTTTCAAAGTGGGAGATTGCGGAAGGCTGCATACCGGCATTTTTGGCCAGCTCTGCTTGATTTAGGCCGCGATACTCACGTGCGGTACGCAATCGGTTAGGAAAGACCTCGGAAGGAGATGGAGGTGGTGGGGTTGACTGTGACATGACGGAACCGTATAGTTTTAGTTGACTGTTTCGTCATGGCCCTCTCGGCCTTTTATTTTGGCTGGGGTCATGACGAATTCGTCAAACTATAGATGACGATACTTGCGTATGCAAGAAGGAAGGCAATTGCTATGGCTGACGTACAAGTGACTTGCATCACCAAACCCAACACCCAAAGCACACATGAACACATCACGCATCTGGGCAACCCGGGCGGGAATTGGATGTGGACTCGCGAGCAGGTGATTCAAAGCATCGACGCCAAAACCAACACGTTCTACGTGATGGATTCGGCCAATGGACAACGTGCCTACATCGGCGTTGTCAGGGAGACAGGGAAGGCGCCGTATGTGCGCACCTATGCAGATGGACGCTGGAATAACAACTTGCTGTCTCTGAACCAATGCCCACTGAAATGATGTCGACATAATCGAGGATAAAATTATGACTACAAACAAAAAACCAGGTGAAAGCACTGGTGACAACGGCGGGATTTATCAAGAGGTCGGCCCCCGTGGGGGTAAGCTGCCGAACTACACAACCGTGCCAGACAACCGCCAGCTTCCCCCAACAACGAAACCCGGTCACGCCTGGGTTCCGGTAAAAGTAACACCTAACAGCAAGCGATAAGTTATGTACCCTTCCCACGGGCGGCTACGCCGCCCATTTTTTTGTCGTTTGATTTCCAAAGCCAAAGATTGATCAGGCTTGCGATGGGCGTGAGCCAGGACGGCGGGAATGTTTTCAGACTTACTTGTTCCGGTGACGTTTAGCCGTGGCGATGCCAATGCCCAATTCGGCTGCAACGCTTATCCGTATCTGTAATCATAAAAAATCCCCGTGGATCAAGTTTTGCGGGTTTTTCGTTTCTGCGTTGTACGTAGGTGTTGTACGTAAATTCGCAGCCAGAAAACCTCTGGGATGCAAAAAAATATTGGCGGCTTTTTTTTGATCGGACCATGCCAATAAAGTGGACCCATTTAGCCCCTTTAGCCCTTTCTGATAGCACGTAGTCGGGTGCCCCCATGTCACCCCCTTCGCGTAGCCCCGTCCAAGCTGGTTCGTCAACATGGGGCGATTTAACCCATAGTGTTGAACGTTCCTGGTTTTAACCTCTTGGTCTTAGCCTCACGCAATGTTTCAAGTGCTAGTTGGTGAATGCTTTTTCCCATGGGCGCATTTGCGTCAAATTAGCATGCTGGCAAAGCTGGTAAGCCTATAGGCTTCCGATGAAAAACGGGTTCACATGATGGTACGTTGACATTACACGATCAAAAGCGCCAAGCTTGGCAGCGCGTTTATAGCGAACCATAGCCAGGAGGGAGCCTTGCCGTATACCCCTAACCCACAGCATCGCAACAGAGCCTATGCCGGGATCAAGTCCCAGTGGACTGTGCCGGTGATCGACGAAATAACCTGTTTCGAGGATGCGGCCAACGCTCATTGGTTCGCGAAAGATTGCTACTGGGGTATCAAGGTTAATGATGGCACCATCCTGCCGCTTGGTACTGCTCCCCCGCCAGATAGCTGCAACGCCCACTTTGCAAAGTTTGTGGGCGATTCCCATTTGAACTGGCACGGCTATCCAGTAGCCCACTGGATTTCCCCCTGGGACAGACCGGCGCAATCTATACTTAGCGTATGGAAAGATGGGGGTTATATATCAAAAGTGCAGATGGCCCGTATTGTTAGGGGTAAAAAATGCGCTCTGTGAAAATCAGAATACCAGGTTCATTCTGGGACTCCCAAATATACTCGGGAGAGTTGTTGCTTCTTGGGGATGAGGGTGAGTTACATCGGGTGGACTGGGGCGCTTTCATAGATAGGGTTGCGCTTGAAAATTTAGCAATGCAAACAGCAATACGGGTAGCTTTCTCGGATAGCGATCTATTTTACAATCCTAAAGTGAGAAAGATACTCCGAGATCCGCATGTTGAAACTCCGATCAAGTCACAGCTTTTCTCACTTGCGGATTTTTCGCTCGAGGCTGCCGAGAGACTTAAATCCAAGGATTATTGGTCTACAAGTGACAGCCCATTTGATTTTCTTCCTACTGATACGGAAGTTTATTACAACCAATTTTTTGGGGGTGGGGAAGAGGGTTTGTTCTCGTTCCCAAGAACTGGGAAACACAAAAAATCCGAACTCCAGAAGCATCATGACGCCAGTGTCTTCCAGGTAAAAGCCTCGGACCGATTCAGTGCCATAGCAACGGCCGCTGGAGTAGACGGGCTGTTTGATTTCAACGTTCCCCGCTTTACTAGTCAAAGTGCTGGAAAGATCCTTGGTGATGGACGCCAGTTAGCCACGAACGCTTGCAATGCCTGTGACTGGGCTTTTCAGAGTGTGATGGGTTGGAGCCAAGACCACGGTTTTATGGCAAGCTTTAGAGAAGAGCGTGAACCTGGATCAAATAAAAAATTCAGAGTGTTCGATCGCGTTATAGACCAAGAAGAAATTTTTGGAGAAAGCGAAAGCCAGCGACCTGAAAGTTTTTGGGGAAGTCGCGAAAAAATATATAAAATATCCGACGGTGTGATATCGGTCCTAAACTACGCGGGCACCAAGGGTTTTGCTGGAAGTAATGCGAAGTTTGAGAAGAAGGGTGAGCAGGTTCTGCATATCAATGAAGAGCCGATAGCAACCGGTACTGCTCCATTTGGTACTGTTCTTGAAATGAGCGATAAGATCATTGTGCTTCGAAGTGATGGTGAAATTGAAACCTTTCCTGGGGAGCCCGCTCATTGGAGGGTTTTTCCTAGGTCTGAGCACTACAGTAATCAACTTCATATAGTCTACTCAGATTACGTTGATATCATTTCTTTTACACACGATTACTTTGTTGATCAAAGTTCAAAGATGTTTGGTTTTACTAAAGGGAGTGACTAGCTTCATCTGGAAAAACCGAAAGACATTGCAATTGAAGTTGCCATTGAGATCACGAACCCATTGAAATGTCATGTCGCAGGCTTGTATTGCTTGATCAATGGGTTCCCCCAGGTCCGGGTGTTTGCGGGTGGTTACTGGTTGGGGAATATAACCTGTCGCCTTTGCTCGGGGGGCTTAACCAAGTGCAAAGGGGCTGAATGAAAGACGTAGCTTTCTGAAAATAATCTTTGGCAATTCGGTTCGCAGAGCTGTTGACGCTGTATCTCACTCAGCAATTTGGTTACAAACGGACGAACTTGAATGTGTGGATTGTTCCGACCGTCTGTGCTAGCACGACAAAATATGATCTTTACTTCAGGGGCATGCCACCGAAGGGAGACTTATGGGATGGCTCTACACTGGTCATCGCGCGGATAGGCTTCAAAGTTCGGCGAAAGGGATTAGGACGGCACTTGCTTGGGTTCATTGCAGAGTGTGCGAACGCCGTCGGGTACGGCAAGGTAGGCATCGAATGTGCAAACCCGATCTGCCAAGTATTTGCCTCAAGATTTGCGTTTCAACAGTGTGAGGCAAGCTAAGGCATGAATAGCGTAAACGTGCCCACGTCGGTAGACACGCTGACAGATCGACTCGACGGGACCACTGGGTAAAAAAGTGATAACAACGAAGATGGTCGCTGCACTGATCTTGGACTAAGTCTGTGGTAGCGGCCATTTTCGGATCAATAGCGTTGATGAGTCATGATGCTGCTCGAGCAATCGCACCGCCATCAATGATAAAACCTGCTTGTGTGAGTCGCTCGACCAACCTTGGGACAGTCTCTTTTACATGGTCGTTAAATCCGATGTACAAGATACCGTCGGCATCAGAAGGGACCTCTAAGTGCCCTTTTTTCAAGATTGCTACGTGTGGGCGACCAAGAGCAGAAATTAACATCCCCATTTCAAGCACCACATTCTGGCGTGCGCGCGGTTCCACTTTCGCGTCTCCGTCCCGCTTTGAATATCCCATGTCATCAGGGGTCATCAAGACAATCCCGAATCTTGCTGCATCGGCGTTTCCGCCTATTTCGCCTTCTAGCGATTCGATGATGGTGAGGCCTCTACCACCAGTGTTAGCGAGGACGAAAGGATCAAGGCCCAGTTTGTGTAAGACGAGTTCTAGCTGTTCCCTTGCCACCGCATCGTGACCATGAACGACAAAGACTTTATCCTTTGCCTTGGCTGTCGGCGGGGTTGCAGTGTGCGTTTGAGCAGCAGCGGCAAATGCACCTACAGGCGCTGTAGCACCAGGTTCCACTCCAAGCTGGGCTTCAAGTTTAGCCCTGGCAGCAGCGGCACCTTGATACATGATGCGGCCAGAACCCGAGTACCAGTTCATGATGCCGCCCTCGTTGGATTTGAATTGCTTACCGTGTTCTATATCTGTCCACAGACCAACGCATCCAATTTCTTCGATTTTTTGCTGAAGCTCGTCAAAACTGCCTTTGAACTCTTTCATGGTACCGCTCCGTGTATGTGCTGGCTGCTTTGGATCAATGGGCTTTCATGCGCCAATTCGCACTGATGCAGCCGAACATTAGGGCTGCGCAGGTGCAATGTCCACATCAAACGAGGTCACGTTTACGGGTATTCAAAATTGTCCGGGAATTGCCATGATTCCTCAGGATGGGGTGGGATGCAGCCCAACAAGTCTTCGTACTGAGAATCATTCGGTTGCGGTTGAAGCTTGGGGAGAAATAAGTCACTCAGTCACGACTTCCACACACCCGGCCCAAAAAATGGTGCAAAGTCTGTGTCATTCTATGAATACCTTGAAAAGCGGTCTTCGTAGCTCTGTTATTGAATGTGTAGCGAGCGGCCAGAGAAAGCACAGGACATTGGTGACGACGCTGCGACTTATCTTCGTGAGCGAGCACCAAGTCTTTCGACCCAGTTCATCAAAGTGGAAGGTGAATACATTTCAAAAAAGGGGGACAAAGGTGCGCACATAATGGATGCCGACATTATGTGGCCTTTGCATAATCACCCTTTGACCGGGACGATTGGCTCACCTTTGGGGGTATGTCCAATTCAGTGGGGTGACTTGGCTTTAGTATGGCTTTTTCGCCGATGTGAGGTGTTTGTCGCTCTTTGCTCCCATACTGCTGGTAACTGAAGCGTTTGAATAAGCGTAGGAGTATCTATTTCGCCAGTACCCATGAATACGTGAGCAGGCTTCCATTCATTCAGTAAGCTGTCCACGATGCGTGCCGCCTGGGTTCGCACACTTGGTCGGGGTTTCAGTTCGATGGGATCATCTATCCCATCGCTTTTGTAGTGTAGGTATTGACCGTTACACAAATGAAGGCTGCCCGTAAATAACGTCACGTCGCCTAAGCTGAAGTCGAAAGCGAGCGATGCCCTATTCGGGTTAATGTAGATTGAACAAATGGATTTAGTTTTCCAATCGGGATTCGTAAGTCGCGAGGCTACAGCGGACTTAATTGTGAGGCTAGAACCCCGTCCGCAACAAGGGCAATGTTCCACTGGCTGTGGCTCGTCGATTAGCGCTAGTTTAATATTTTTCCCTATTTGTGATACTTCGTTAATGACCTCATCTGTCAACTGATCAAGGGTTCCATCGCGAAGATGGAAAGCCCTGACGAATTCAATTCTTTCGTCATTCCATTGCATTACCAGTTCTATCGAATGAATGAGTTCGAAGGTTCCGTATCCGGTGATGGTGGCTAGTATTTCAGGGGCTGGTTTTCTTGCTTCACATATAAATGCCTCCCAAGAAGCCTTGGAGGAAAGTAGTTTGGCACTGTCCAGTTCAAGGTGCTTAGATACCGGCGTATATTTGGATGGGCGGTGATGCAGATCATGATGTTCAACACAGAGAACCGCCATGTTCGCGTCAACCGTGTTAGAGGGATCACCGTCGATGTGATGCAGGTTTAGACCCATGCCATACCTTTTGCAGACACAGCAACGATTAGCGTTTGCTTCCAGCAGGCGGCGTTCTTGCGAAGGAGTGGGGCGTTTTCGAGACATTTTAGGATGGCTATCGTTTGAGTTGAGCTGAACGCCTAAGCCCGTCGAGGGGTGTAGGCTTGTACGGCCAGTTACTTGTGCACCTAGCCCTGGAATTCATAATGTTTAACCAAGGGGACCCAGAATGATGTTTAGGCCGAAAATAGGGTGGTGATGAAATTACCCCCCCCGGCGGAATCCTACTAGATTGTATTCCAGTGGCGTTTCACGGTTGCAATGCCAATCCCTAACTCTGATGCGACTTGGGTCTGTACGTATCCCTGGCTCTTAAGCTTTTGAACGCTTTCGGTCGTTTTCACCGCAACAGGGCGACCTAGCTTCTTTCCTTCTGCTTGCGCACGTTTTAAACCTTGCTGGGTGCGCTCGATTAGTAGATCACGCTCAAACTCCGCGACTGCGCCAAGGACTTGCATTGTCATCTTCCCGGCCGCAGAGGTTAGATCAACGCCACCCAAGGCCAAACAGTGCACTCGGATGCCTTCGTTTGCCAATGTCTCAACCGTGAGACATACGTCCATTGCGTTTCGACCCAAGCGGTCTAGCTTGGTAACGATCAAAACGTCACCCGATTCCATTCGGTCACGTAGCTTCTGAAACCCAGGTCGTTCTGACGCAGCAATGCTGCCTGAAATAGTTTCTTCGACCACTCGGTTTGATTGGATATCAAAACCTGCAGATTTCACTTCTAGCACTTGGTTTTCAGTGAACTGGTTCGCGGTGCTCACTCGGCAGTAAAGAAATGTACGCGACATGAGATTACCCTGAGGAAAGGATCATAAAAGGTAGTATCACTCTAGCGTGGTATCAAATACTATCAAGAGCTATTTTGTTGTATCGCACGGAAACGGTAAATCTTGGGCTCAAAAAACGGTCGTTTGGTGATGCGCTGTTATCATCGAACCCAAACACGGATGGAATCGATAAGGAGTGAGAAGTGGGTATTGCACTAGAGGATTTAAGACCGATCAGGAAGCGGATGATCATAGAGTGTGTGCAAAGCGCGGGTATTGACGTCCGAGCGTGGGGCTTCAGGAAAAAAGATGGTCAGCCAGTCACCCGACCTCAATCAAATGGCGGGTATTGCTATGAATGGTCTTTCCGAAGTGTCGATGGAAGCATATTGCTGTCCTGCGTTTGGTTCGAAGAAATAGGTGTCGATAGCCAAGGACGTGTGTGTTTCGTTGGAAATCTGAGGGCGTATGCCGACGCGTTGATCCGACAGCTTGAAAAAGACCCAAAAAACAGAAATCGAACGATCAAAGACCCACGTATCAGCCGTGCGCAGCATTTCAACGCTACTGTCCAGCTTGCCCACTTGAACTCGGCCCCTATGCGAGTGGTAATCGTGTCTGGGCCTGTCCGTGAAAAGGAAGATGAGGGAGATGAGTTCGACCGTGCGATTGGGCGACAACTGGATGACCTGGAATGGTTTGTCGAGTCGTTTGATGATGACACTGGGGCTTTCGTTTTGGTTCGAGGCAATCGCGACCAAGGGAATGTCAGTCTCGGAAAGATAGATACTGAGGGGTTCCCCACTCAGTCGGGTTTGGGCATCGTCAGCGATGTAGTCGTTGCAGATCAGTTTGCTACCGATGAACGGCCTGATACATATACGTATAAAGGCGTACAACGTTATCGTGATCCAAGCGTTCGTCGGCAGGTACTGGAGCGTTCTGAAGGGGGCTGTGAACTAACAGAGGTCCCCGGCTTTCGGATGGCGAATGGTGGTGTCTATCTAGAGACCCACCACATCATCCCACTATCTGAGGGCGGCCCCGACACGGTTGAGAACGTCATAGCCTTGTCTGCGAATGCACATCGACAAGCCCATTTCGGTGCAGAACGTGATCAGTTGCGGGAGCGCTGCTTGGAAGTTGTCGCTGCGAAGATGAAACGTCACAATTGAGATTTTCTGGAGCCAGTCAATTTGTTTGGTAATTAGCGCTGGCTCGAACTCAAAAACTAGGGGCGGAAGGTCAGACCTGTCACGAGATACTAACAAATTTGTCCGAAAGTCTAAATAATTTTCCGTATGATTGTTGTTGTCGTAGAAGCTCATCTAATGCAGACGTTTCGCCATGTATTGACTGGTTTAGTTTGTTTATGTGATTTGAAAGTTCATCGATTTCGTATTCCAGGTCCTGATGCTGGAGTTCTAGTTCTTTAAGTATCTGTTGGTGGCGCTTAAGAGCGTGCTTTTGATCTTCTAATTCAGATAGAAGTTCTTCTGCTTTCGATTCAAATTTTTGTTTTTCTGATTCCAACTGATGCAGGTCTTGCTCTGCTTGGCTCTGCAGTATGTATCGCTGATATTCCAGTGCGTATTCTATATCTAGTTCATCTAATGTCATGTCTAATTCCAAGTTTGGTGTGAGTTGTGATTGCGTTGGTTGTCTGAATCTTTGCATGAATGGGTTAATGCACAAGAGATTCAAGATTTATTTTCGATTTGGTCAAATGAATGATAGATAACGCAAAGCATTGAATAAGATCATTCCGCCGGTGATTGAGTAGATGATCATTGAAGGTTGTATTGTATTCATGGTTTGGCGCTCTTTAGTATTAGGTGTCGACGGGTATGAAGGATCACCCTTGACTGAATCTCCCATAAATCGATCCTGGAAGTACATATGTTATTTAACATGATAGATTTCCTATGTCTAATCCATTGCCTGGTTGGGGGCGTTAAAGACTACCTTGAATATTAATAACCAAGATGTCATGCAGTCTGATTTTCAATTGCATTGTAGTCGATACGAAAAAGTATTAACTGTCCGTCCACAGAATATAACCAACGTCCGACAGGCGCGGGCTTGGAGGTGTTTTGTTGTTTGCAAGTCGAGCTTGATTAAGCCGAAGGACAGACACGGAGAAATAGCGTTTTTGAATTTTATAAAATCATCTACCACGGATGCGACCACCCCAGCGGAAAGCCAGAAGTTTCGCATTTTTGAGGGTGGTATACATTCAATTTTACAGAATGGCTTACTCCAATCTAAACACTTTGAAGGGGTAATTTTAAAGCGATGGTGCTTGCATGGGTACGATTATGCTCAACCTACATCTAAGTTTTTTGAATTCCATGGCGGCCGTAGAAACATCCGAAAGAGCGCCGTCGGCGTCTAGAACGGATTTTCTTCTCGGAACTATATACCGTTAAAAGCGTTGTAATAAACAGATGGAGTTCTGTGAGGTTTAGTTGGATATGCACGAGCGCTGCGAGTGCACCCGTAGGGTCGGGTAGACCCATATGAACCGATTATAATTTTTAGGTTATAAATGTTTTTGGTACTGCTGGTAGCATTGGAAGAACCAAGCCAGCGTCTGAAAACTGATGGTTCTAGTAGTCTTGAAATCTAGATGTATTGCGCTGTCCAAATAGGGTTGTTGGTCGCTTCGCGACGTCATGCCTGCGGCATTCCGTTTGTCTTTGTTATTGGAATAGCTGTTCTGGTTCTAGAATGAGCTTGAACGCTTTTAGCTGTGATTTGTAAATGGATGCCTTATAGATCTTTAAGGGAACTGTTTACTTTTTAGAGTAGTCAGGTTCGGGTTTACAACCATTCCTCAAGGGTGTTTAACGATTTTGAGTTGGATGTCGAAGTAATAGTTGGACGAAGGGTTTTCGCATAATTGGAGATGGTCATTTTGTTCAGTCCAGTTATTCTTGCTACATCAACCTGTTTCATACCTGCTTTGAGCAGTTCAAGAGCTCGATCCTTTGCAGGATGGGGGGCGGGTCCTGGAATCTTCTTCACCTTGTAGGTTTTGGCCAGGCTATCGTCGAGAATTGCATCCGGAAGATATGTGTTTTGAAAAAACTGTGCTGTTTCGCTGTCTTGGACATACAAGTTAACAGGTTCGTTAGTTTCTTTGTTTCGCAGTGAAGTACGAAATGCATTCTGCAAGGTCATTTCCAGTTTATGTGTGAATTTCCAAGCCCTTTCCAGTTCTGCAATTGATCCATTGTATTTTTGGGCAATGAATTCAAGAGACCTGCGGGCAATTGGTGTCGGGTTGCCATGGAATATCATGAATGCGTTATGTGTGTGGCTAAAATTATTAAGGCCACGGCTATCAATTTTGCATTGTGTGAATTTATTTCCATGTGCTTGTTGTCCCCAGTTATACGAGAACATCAAACATTTTTGCTCATCACCTAAATGACTATCTATCAATTTCGTAATCGAATACAAGGTTTTGTGACCTTCATCAGATGTAGCATCCACTGAGTCCAAAACCCCTCGGGAACAGTAATTGTCGTCGGATAGCATGGGGTAGATAGTTACATCTTTGCAATTTTTGACATTGTTTGGGGCAAAGGACGACTTTTCATAAGTGAAGCCGTTTGCACGTGCAAACCAATCAAATAGTGATCCATCAAGAGTGGCTGAAAGTAGATGTACCTCTCGCGCAGCATGGAATCGTTCAAAGAATCCATATTCTTCGATAATGCGAATTATCGTTTTTGGATTGTCCTTGTTGGAGTTAGACTCCCCGTTTTTGTTTTGTGTGGTGTCAACAAAGACAGGGGTTTTATTGACAATCGCTTTATAGATGTCGTGCGTGGATGCCGCCAGAGTACTGTTAATTTTATTGTTGTACATGCCATTGTCTTTGTTGAAAGTGTTGATCTCATTTTTGATTGGTTCTTGCATGTTATTTTTAATTTGCAGCTGGCCCCCAATGTTTTCGACAAGTTCCAGTCGCCTAAGCTGTGTGTTATCGAACGTGGCATGTCTAAGGTTAATTGGCATTGGCAACTCATCAATGATAATAGTCCAGCTTCCTAAATACGTGGTTGAACACTTTTGGAAGCTTGCATGTTGGCAGATAATAAAATATTTGCTTTCTTTGGGATTTAGCATTTTATTCAATGTGGCTTCTGCCATTACCCCGTTCCGTGAATCAACTTTGATTGGTTTAATGGAGCTACTGATGTTGCTGATATCATCAAAAACCTGATCGGCAAGTGCAAATGTAGGTGCAACAAAAAGGACTTTCTTTCCAAGGCTAAGCATCCCAGGGATTGCTGCAAGAGCCGCTTTTGTTTTGCCGCTTCCGGGTATTGCGATTGCTGTGTAAATGATTTTTTTGTTCATTAAAACTTACCTTTTTTTGGCGGATAAAAGCCTGCTAAAAGTGATGGGTGTCCATCTCTTTCAGTCGGCTGCTTTCGATTTGAGAGCAGCGTACACCATGATCGAGAAGTCCTAAACAGATTTTGGATGAATATTTGCTTTTTGTTAAACTTTTAGGGGGTTAGGTATGGTTATGTTGTTTGTATCAAATATGGATTTGATTAAATCGTTATGGCGGCTGTTTTGTTGATATTGTGGGGTGGTGTTAGTTCTGTGTTTTTTAATTTGATGTAATTGTTTTGGGTGCCTTCGTGGGGTTGTAAAGTTCCGCAGGCACGTTTTTTATTTTCCTGGGATCATGTCGACCAGCAAGCTGATGTCAGTCATCGTTGGTCTCCGTATCCATGGATGTTTGGTTTGTATGGCAAAGCTCGGCTACTTGGACTTGAGGTCCCAGTTCAATGTGTCGCAGTGCGTCTACCATAGCCTTCAACGGGCTGCGACTGCCGTAGATGCTGAACGTCACTGCACCGTCCTCGTGTCCTGCAATTCGCTTAATTAGAGAGTCTTGAACCCCGGAGTCCCGAAGATCATCGATGAGCGTATGTCGAAAACTGTGGAATGTTTTCCTGGGGTCAGTAATTCCGCGTTTTTTCTTGTAACGTCCGAACCACTTCGACGGCGCATGGCCCAGCTTTCCCCGTATTGGTTCAAGTCCATGAAATAGGCGATCTGCCCCGGTGCCCCTGACTGACTCAACGTGGCCCAGAAGACCCAGTTCGATCAGGGTAGGGTGGATGGGTAGCAAACGGCGACTGCTGGCGTTCTTGAGGTTCTGGCCTTCGCTGTTGTCATCAATGCGGATGCATTGAATGCCCTGTTGTTCAATGAAGTCATCCACACGCAGTTGGCAGAGTTCTTCCAGTCTTGCCCCGGTGGCTCGCCCAAGCAGCGGCAGCCAGTAACGCCATGGATGCTTGCGGGCTTCTGCTTTGAGTTCCGCCAGATCCAGTAGGATGGTCAGATCCTGTCGATCAAATGACAACCGGGCTTCCTTGGCAGGCCCGGTCATGACCTTGAGTCCCAGCAATGGGTTGTCCGCTACATATCCATTTGTCTTGCACCAGTTCATGAATGCCGAGAGCTTACGTAAGCGGTTGTTCACGGTAACGGCGGTGATGGTCTTGTAAGTGGCGCCTGACTCAACGACCTGCTTCAGGGTCTTGCCTTCATATTCGGGGCGTAGGCCGAAGTACTGTGGACAGCGACAGAGACGATCTTTCAATAGTCGGGCTTGCTGTACGTCGAATGCTTCAACGGGCATGTCGCCCATCAGTTCGAACAAATCTCGTATTGAGCGTTCAACTTCGTGGGTGCTGACCTCACGCCACGTGCCACCACGTTTTCCCTCTTCTATATAGAGCTTGGACAAGTTGGCGAGCGTAGGGCCGTCACTGTTCCGCATCACGGCATTGGTTGGCGTTTTCCGTACAGCAGGTGGGATCGTTGGTGAGGGGGCAGAGTCTCGCCACTCCGAACACAGCCTACGCAGCGTCTGAAGGTCAGCCATGGGGTGGGCGTTCAAGTGGCTGTGGACTTGCTGGGCGAGTGAGGTCGCCAGGAAGAGTGCGTGTTGACGATGCCGAATGTTCAGGCTCAAACGCAAGGTGTGACACCTCGGGAAGAGATGCTCGGGTAGCCTGAGATTCAGGTAATAGACGGGTCCACGGCGGGTTATGTAGGCCATGTTGTACACCTGTGTTGTACAGCAAAGTTGTACAGTGCTGACTACACCCCGTTTTCTGACTGCCCGTGCAGCGAGTTTGCACGGTAGAAATATTGCAACCCAAAGAGCCTGAAACCCTGACCCCATCGGTCCCCCCGCAACGATTACCCGTGAACCTGGTCAGATCCGGAAGGAAGCAGCCACAGCGGGAACATTGTGTGCCGGGGTGTGGCTGGTGGGGTTGCCTCCATAACGCACCGCGAGTCCTCACTCGCGTTATCTGATCAAAAACACTTCTATTGCACTGCCATGGATTTCATCCATCGCGGTTTTTTTTCGTCTTCGATTTGTGTGACGCATAAAAAGGAGGCCGACCTGTCGAGTGCGACAAGTCGGCCTCCTTTTTCTTTTCTGGCACTAAGGCTTGGACAAGGCCTGGTCAACCGCTGCAATCAGCTTTCCCAGATCCTTCGGGGTGGCTTTATGAATGACATCGAACAGATACGCCCGCTGTTCGTCTTCATCGCCGAGGTCGGCAAAAAAGGCTTTCAGCTTCACGCCCAGCACATCGGCAAGCAGGAAGAGTACGTCCACGCTGGGGGTATAGGTGCCGGTTTCGAAGCGGCTGATGGTTTTAGGGTCAAAACCGGTTCTTTCGCCAAGTTCAGCCTGAGTAAGCCCCGCGACCTTTCGGTAGCGCCGGATGGCCGGACCCAAACTTGAAATTTGCATTGCTCAATTCCCATTTACAATCAAGAACTTAACGATAGATTTTTGCATTAGACAACGGCATGATTCATCACCTTGCTTTGCAAAATGTGATGCATTTCGTAGAATCGCCGCCCAAACGGGGCTTTTAGTCACCTGTTCTCAGAAGTTTGAGTGATGTTAAACGGCCATGGCTGCACTTTCTCGCACGGTTGCGAGCGCGCCTGGTTGGCTCTGAAAACCTCCCGAATTTACCATTAGTGGTGTTGCTGCCTTAAACGGTTCCACCGCCAGCGACAGCGAGCCTGACTCATGGATGAGAAGTACCGCAGGGCAGTGGATGCCGCCGCGATTTTTTCCGAGACCGACCTGGCCGGCCGGATCACCCACGTCAATGATCAGTTCTGCGCAGTGTCCGGCTACAGCCGTGAGGAACTGCTCGGGCAGAACCATCGTATGCTTAATTCCGGCATGCATTCCGCAGAATTTTTCGCCGGGATGTGGCGCACCATCGCCTTGGGCAATGTATGGAAGGGCGAGATCTGCAATCGCGCCAAAGACGGCAGCTTGTATTGGGTTGAAAGCACCATGGTGCCGGTACTCGATAACGCCAACGGGCGAGTCGAGCGCTATTTATCGATTCGTTTCGACATCAGTGAAAAACGCCAGCTTCTGCACTCCCTGCAATGGCGGGTCGGGCATGACGTGCTGACCGGGCTGCCAAACCGGGCGTTTCTATCGGATTTGCTGGATCAGGCGCTGGAGTTCTCGCGCCAGGAAAGTATTCCGCTGGCGGTGTGCATGCTCGACCTCGACGGCTTCAAGGCCGTCAACGATGGTTACGGGCATGCCAGTGGCGATTTGTTGCTGGTGGAAGTGGCCAAGCGCCTGCGCGGTATCGTTCGCGGTGAGGACGTAGTCGCGCGACTGGCCGGCGACGAGTTCGTGCTGGTGTTGCGTTATGTGCGCGACTTGCCGGAACTGCGTGCGGCGCTGAACCGGGTGCTGGCAACCATCTCGGCGCCGTACTCACTGCACGGCAAAGACATCCATGTGTACGCCAGCATCGGCGTGACGCTGTTTCCCCACGATAACGAAGATGCCGAAACCCTGCTGCGTCACGCTGATCAGGCCATGTATGTGGCCAAGCAAAGTGGTCGCAAACGCTTTCATTTATTCGATGTATCCCGGGATCGCGAGGTCAAGGCCACTCATCAGACGGTTGAGCGGGTGCGCCAGGCGCTGGCGGCCGATGAGTTGCGTCTGCATTTTCAGCCCAAGGTCAACATGCGGCGTGGCCAGGTCGTCGGTTTCGAAGCGCTGTTGCGTTGGGCGCATCCGCAGGATGGCATGGTCGCCGCCCGGGAGTTTTTGCCGTTGGTAGAAGAGACGGACCTGATCATTGATATTGGTGAATGGGTCATGGAGCAGGTGCTGTCGCAGTTGGATCAGTGGCGACAGGCCGGGCATGACTGGCCGGTGAGTATCAATATTGCGGCGCGGCATTTTCAGCGTGCAGACTTTGTCGATCGCCTGGGAGATGTGCTGGCGCGGCATTCACAGGTTGCACCGCAAAGGCTGGACCTGGAGATCGTCGAGTCGGTTGCCATTGAGAACATTCAGCACGTCAGCGATTGTTTGCAGGCTTGCCAGGCGCTGGGTGTGCAGTTTTCATTGGGGGATTTTGGCACCGGTTACTCGTCACTGAGTTACCTCAAACGGTTGCGCACCCAAACCATCAAGATCGATAAGTCTTTCGTGCGCGACATTCTTCATGACCGCGACGACCTTGCTCTGACGACGGCAGTGATCGGCCTGGCCCGTGCGTTTGACCGTCAGGTGATTGCCGAGGGGCTGGAGAGTGTCGAGCACGGTGAGTTGTTGCTGCAACTGGGCTGTGAGGTGGCGCAGGGCTATTTCATTGCGCGGCCGATGCCGGCAGCGGAGGTACCGGATTGGGTGGCCGGTTTTGTTGCGCCGGTGCAGTGGAGGGTGCTGGATGAAACGGCTTGATTGTTAAATCAACACTTCACCTTGCAGGCGCGAGCCTGTTCGCGAAGGCTGCAGCACATTCAGCATCAACTGGACTGAAAAACTGCTATCGCGAGCAGGCTCGCTCCCACAGGCTATGGGTTGGTTTCAGTCTTGCCGCCGATGTAGAGCCGAATGATGTCATCAATTTCCCCAGACATTTTCATCCGCAGCAACGTGCGCAGGATCCGCTGCACCGGCACGCCGGGGTCGTTGCGCACATAGCAACCAACGTTTTGCTCCTGCAGCACCGCCACACTCTGCAATTGCTGCTCGGGCATCAGGCGCTGATTGAACCAGTCCAGCGTCCATTGATTGCTGACGGCATAGCGATTGCGCCCGGCCTGGAGTTTTTCCAGCACCTGCTCCTGATTGCGGGCGTCGTCGCGGTGCAACCGGTTGCTGTCGAACAGCGGTTGCAGGGTCGGGTAGCTGTAACCAAGCACGGTACCGATGGATTGGGGCGTCAAGTTCGCCGGAATAATGGTGGCAGACGGGGCGGGGCGGCTGATCAGCATGTCCGGTTGGGACCAGAGCGGGATACTCCAGATGTAATCACCTGACTGGTTCGGCATCCAGGATTGTGCGGCGTAGCAGCGGACATCAACCTCGCCATGCTCCATCGCGTTTTGCACCCGTGCCCGAGGCAATACATGGAACTCCGCCGGTACGCCGACCTGGGTCGCCAGGCTCAGCATCACGTCGTACAGGATGCCTTGAGTCGGCCGGCCTCGTTCCAGCTGCACCATCGGCATCGCCCAACTGTCGGGCACTACAAAGCGCAACGGCGCGCCAGCTGCGGTGCCGTCCAAGCTGATCAACAGCAGTGCCCCCAAGGCCAACCGCATAAACGCTCCGCTATTTTTGAAACTAAAAGCCCCCAAAATGCAGCTTAGCCAGATTAGGCGAGCACACCGGATGCAATTTTGGCCTTGCTCCGCTAGCATTAGCCGCTTCAGCTTCCTTCGTGGCGACGGTTTTCGATGAGTTATCAGGTTCTTGCACGTAAATGGCGTCCGCGCTCGTTCCGCGAAATGGTCGGCCAGACCCATGTGCTCAAGGCTCTGATCAATGCCTTGGACAGCCAGCGGCTGCACCACGCCTACCTGTTCACCGGTACGCGCGGGGTCGGCAAGACCACCATCGCGCGGATCATCGCCAAATGCCTGAACTGTGAAACAGGTATCACTTCAACGCCTTGTGGCGAGTGTTCGGTGTGCCGCGAGATCGATGAGGGCCGTTTCGTCGACCTGATCGAGATCGACGCCGCGAGCCGCACCAAGGTCGAGGACACCCGCGAGCTGCTCGATAACGTGCAGTACGCGCCGAGCCGTGGGCGCTTCAAGGTCTACCTGATCGACGAAGTGCACATGCTTTCCAGCCATTCCTTCAATGCGCTGCTGAAAACCCTCGAAGAGCCGCCACCCTACGTCAAGTTCATCCTGGCCACCACTGACCCGCAGAAACTTCCTGCAACGATTCTGTCGCGGTGCCTGCAGTTCTCTCTGAAGAACATGACCCCGGAGCGTGTCGTCGAGCATTTGACCCACGTGCTGGGCGTCGAAAAGGTGCCGTTCGAAGACGATGCGCTGTGGTTGCTGGGCCGCGCTGCCGATGGTTCGATGCGCGACGCGATGAGCCTGACCGATCAGGCGATCGCCTTCGGTGAAGGCAAGGTCATGGCCGCCGATGTGCGGGCGATGCTCGGGACCCTCGATCATGGTCAGGTCTATGACGTCCTGCATGCGCTGATCGAAGGTGACGCCAAGGCGTTGCTCGAAGCTGTCCGTCATCTGGCCGAACAAGGCCCGGACTGGAGCGGCGTGCTCTCGGAAATTCTCAATGTTTTGCATCGTGTCGCCATCGCCCAGGCCTTGCCTGAAGGCGTCGACAACGGCCACGGCGACCGCGATCGGGTATTGGCGTTGGCCCAAGCGCTGCCGGCCGAAGATGTGCAGTTCTACTACCAGATGGGCCTGATCGGCCGCCGCGATTTGCCGCTGGCACCAGACCCGCGAGGTGGTTTCGAAATGGTGCTGCTGCGGATGCTCGCGTTCCGCCCCGCCGACACCGCGGATGCCCCGAGGCACCCGCTAAAGCCAGTGGGGATCAGTCAGGCCACGATTGATTCCGCCAAATCAGTGGCTGCCACGCCGGTTGCTGCGTCGGTAGTCGCTGCGGCAGCTGCCCCCGTCGAGCCTGTACCGCTCGTTGCTCCGATGCCAGCGCCTGTGGCTGAGCCGGTTGTGCCGGCGGTTGTGCCCGAGGCCGTGGTTGAAGCGGTCGTCGAAGCGGTCGTGGTCGAAGAAGTGGTCGACTTGCCGTGGAATGATCCGGTCGAGCCTGCGCCTGTCCAGCAGCCAGCGGTCGAGCCGGTACTGGAAACCGCCAGCGAACAACCCGAATTGCCACCGATGCCGCTGCCAACGCCGGACAGCGCGGTGCCGGACGCGCCAGAGTGGGCCGCCGCGCCGATTCCAGAGCCGTCCGTGGCCGACGTCGATGCTGCCACGCCGGGCATGGATCAGGACGACGAGCCGCCGCTGGACGAGGACTATATCGAGCCAGACATGGACTCGGCCTACAGCTACCTCGATGAGCTGGCCAGCGAGCACGCCGCCGAGCCAGCCGCAGAACCGGAACCCGAGCCTGCTGCCGCGCCAGCCACGGGATTGGCCTTGCAATGGCTGGAGCTGTTCCCGAACCTGCCGATTTCCGGCATGACCGGCAGCATCGCCGCCAACTGCACGCTAATCGCTGTGGATGGCGACAACTGGCTGTTGCACCTGGACCCGGCCCACAGCGCCTTGTTCAACGCGACCCAGCAACGTCGGCTCAACGATGCGTTGAACCAGTATCACGGGCGCACGCTGACCCTGACCATGGAGCTGATCAAGCCCGAGCAGGAAACCCCGGCCCAGGCAGCATCTCGCCGTCGTGCCAACCGTCAGCGCGAAGCCGAGGAGTCGATCCACGGTGATCCGTTCATCCAGCAAATGATGCAGCAGTTCGGTGCGGTGGTCCGTAACGATACTATTGAACCTGTCGAAGCCCTGGTCAGTCAGGGCTAGTTAACTGAAGGCGTTCGGCCAAAAGGGCCGGGCGCTGTTTTAATCCAAGTACTTTGAGGTGATTACCATGATGAAAGGTGGCATGGCCGGCCTGATGAAGCAGGCGCAGCAAATGCAGGAAAAAATGGCCAAGATGCAGGAAGAGCTGGCCAACGCCGAAGTCATCGGTAAAGCCGGTGGCGATATGGTCACCGTGGTGATGACCGGTCGTCACGACGTCAAGCGCGTGACCATCGACCCAAGCCTGGTCGAAGGCCTGAGCGAAGATGACAAAGAGATGCTGGAGGCGGTGTTCGCAGCGGCCGTCAATGACGCCGTGCGCAAGATCGAAGCCAACAGCCAGGACAAAATGTCCGGCATGACCGCTGGCATGCAACTGCCACCGGGCATGAAACTGCCGTTCTGATTCGCTAAAGCGTGTTGGATGGGCTACAAAAAATGCCAGGCATCGCGCCTGGCATTTTTGTATCGGGTCGAGATCGTTTTCGCGGGCAAGCCTCGCTCCTACAGGTTTCGGTTGTTTGCGGATGTTCGGCACACCATAAACCTGTAGGAGCGAGGCTTGCCCGCGAAACGGTCGACCCAGTCTTGCGGGAAGAAACATCGAACGCGCCACCGCCCTCACGGTCTGCTCCCTAAACCGCCCAATTCATCGATCAAAGGAGACGCTCACATGCCAGACGCATTGATCCTCAACCAACGTATCGTCCTGGCCTCGCGCCCGGTTGGCGCACCGACGCCGGAGAATTTCCGCCTGGAACGGGTCGCGTTGCCCGAGCTGGCTGACGGTCAGGTGCTGCTCAAAACCCTCTATCTGTCGCTGGACCCCTACATGCGCGGGCGCATGAGTGACGCGCCGTCCTACGCAGCACCGGTACAAATCGGTGAGGTGATGACCGGTGGCGCTGTCAGCCGCGTCGAGCGCTCGCTCAATCCAAAATTCCAGGAAGGTGATCTGGTGGTGGGCGCCACGGGCTGGCAAAGCCACAGCATCAATGACGGTCGCAGCATCATTCCGGTGCCCTCAGGTCTGCCAAGCCCGTCAATGGCCCTCGGCGTCCTCGGCATGCCGGGCATGACCGCTTACATGGGCTTGATGGACATCGGCCAGCCGAAGTCCGGTGAGACGCTTGTGGTCGCAGCCGCGTCGGGTGCGGTGGGTTCAGTGGTCGGGCAAGTGGCCAGGATCAAAGGCCTGCGCGTAGTGGGCGTGGCCGGCGGCGCGGAGAAATGTCGCTATGTGATCGAAGAGTTGGGCTTCGATGCTTGCGTCGACCACAAGAGTCCGGACTTTGTTGATGAGCTCGCCCAGGCTTGCCCCAAAGGCATCGACATCTATTACGAAAACGTCGGTGGCAAAGTGTTCGACGCTGTAGTGCCGCTGCTCAACCCCAAGGCGCGAATTCCACTGTGTGGGCTGATTGCGTCCTACAACGCCACCGAGGCGCCAAGCGGGCCGGATCGCTTACCGTTATTGCAGCGCGCGCTGTTGACCAAGCGTGTGCGAATTCAGGGCTTCATCGTGTTCGACGATTACGGTGATCGTCAGCCGGAATTCGTCAGCGCCATGGCGCCTTGGGTGCGCGATGGCAAGGTCAAGTTTCGAGAAGACGTGGTCGATGGCCTGGAGCAAGCGCCCGAGGCGTTCATCGGTCTGCTGGAAGGACGCAACTTCGGCAAACTGGTGGTTCGGGTTGCAAAAGACTGAGTAATTGACGGTCATACGAGGCGCGGGTATAAACCGCGTCTCGTTGTTTTGTCGGACTTTTTCCCCATGAGCTTCAGCCCTTTGATTCGCCAACTGATCGATGCCCTGCGAATTTTGCCCGGTGTAGGTCAGAAAACCGCCCAGCGCATGGCGTTGCAGTTGCTCGAACGTGATCGTAGCGGCGGCTCGCGACTGGCGCTGGCCCTGAGCCAGGCCATGGAAGGCGTCGGTCATTGCCGTTTATGCCGTACGCTGACCGAAGATGACCTCTGCCCGCAATGCGCCGATACCCGTCGCGACGACACCTTGCTTTGCGTGGTGGAAGGGCCTATGGATGTCTACGCTGTGGAGCAGACCGGTTTCCGCGGTCGCTATTTCGTACTCAAGGGCCACCTGTCGCCGCTCGACGGGCTAGGCCCGGAAGCCATCGGCATTCCGCAATTGATGACGCGGATCGAAGAGGCGGGCACGTTCACTGAAGTCATCCTCGCCACCAACCCGACCGTGGAAGGTGAAGCCACCGCACACTACATCGCCCAGTTGCTCAGCAACAAAGGCCTGATCGCCTCGCGCATTGCCCACGGCGTGCCGTTGGGTGGCGAGCTGGAGTTAGTGGATGGCGGGACGCTGGCGCATTCGTTTGCGGGGCGTAAGCCGATCACTCTGTAATAAAAATCAAAAGATCGCAGCCTGCGGCAGGGTGTACGCCATCCTCATGCAGGAGCTGCCGCAGGCTGCGATCTTTTGATCTGTCTTCTCTCTTGTAAACCAAGCAAGCGCTCGGTTAACTTCGCTGAACCCTTCAGTGGAGTTCGCCGATGCCTGCCTTTCAGGAATACTTCGACCCCAGCCACCAATTGGTCCGCGACAGCGTCAGACGTTTCGTCGAGCGCGAGATACTTCCGGACATTGACCAGTGGGAAGAAGCTGAAAGCTTTCCCCGGGAGCTCTACCTCAAGGCCGGTGCGGCGGGGATTCTCGGCATCGGTTACCCGGAGGCGTTCGGCGGTAGCCACGAAGGTGACCTGTTCGCCAAAGTGGCTGCCAGCGAAGAATTGATGCGCTGCGGCTCGGGTGGCTTGGTGGCGGGACTTGGGTCGCTGGACATCGGCTTGCCGCCGATCCTCAAGTGGGCCAGGCCTGAAGTCCGTGACCGGGTAGTGCCGCAGGTGTTGTCAGGCGAGAAAATCAGCGCCCTGGCCATCACCGAGCCCGGCGGCGGCTCCGACGTCGCCAACCTGCAAACCCGCGCCGTGCGTGACGGCGATTTCTACCGGGTCAGCGGCAGTAAAACCTTTATTACCAGCGGCGTGCGTGCGGATTTCTATACCGTCGCCGTGCGTACCGGTGAGCCGGGTTTTTCCGGTATCAGTTTGTTGTTGATCGAGAAGGGCACGCCCGGTTTCACCGTGGGGCGGCAATTGAAGAAAATGGGCTGGTGGGCGTCGGACACGGCCGAATTGTTCTTCGATGATTGCCGGGTGCCTGTAGGCCATTTGATCGGCAGCGAGAACATGGGCTTCGCCTGCATCATGGGCAACTTTCAGAGTGAACGCCTTGCCCTGGCCCTGATGGCCAACATGACCGCGCAGCTAGCGCTGGAGGAAAGCCTGAAATGGGCACGGCAGCGTGAAGCATTCGGCAAACCCATCGGCAAATTCCAGGTGATCAAGCACCGCCTCGCCGAGATGGCGACAGCATTGGAGGTTTCACGGGAGTTCACCTACCGGCAGGCGGCGAAAATGGCGGCGGGGCAGAGCGTGATCAAGGAAATCTCCATGGCCAAGAACTTCGCGACCGATACGGCAGACCGGATCACCACGGATGCCGTGCAGATATTGGGTGGTATGGGGTATATGCGCGAGAGTCTGGTAGAGCGGCTGTACCGCGATAACCGGATTCTTTCGATCGGTGGCGGTACGCGGGAAGTGATGAACGAAATCATCAGTAAGCAGATGGGGCTTTAGAGGCAAAAAATCGCAGCCTTCGGCAGCTCCTGCAGGGTGTACGTCATCCCAATGTAGGAACTGCCGAAGTCTGCGATCTTTTGATTTCTGCTACTTATCGCTCAACGCAAACTGCGTCAGGCAAAAGGTCGGGATACCCATGTCTTCCAGGCGCTGCGAACCACCCAACTCCGGCAGGTCGATGATCGCCGCCGCTTCATGCACCCGTGCACCCATGCGACGAATCAGGTTCGCCGCCGCAATCAGGGTGCCACCGGTAGCGATCAGGTCATCGAACATCACTACCGAATCACCCTCACACAGACTGTCGGCGTGGACTTCGAGAAATGCTTCACCGTATTCGGTCGCATAACCTTCGGCCAATACATCGGCCGGCAACTTGCCTTGTTTGCGGAACAGCACCAGCGGCTTGTTCAACTGATAGGCCAGCACCGAGCCAATCAGGAAGCCACGCGCATCCATGGCGCCGATGTGGGTGAAGTCAGCCTCGACGTAACGATGGGCGAAGCTGTCCATCACCAGGCGCAGGGCGGTGGGCGACTGGAATAGCGGGGTGATGTCGCGAAAAATCACGCCCGGCTTGGGGAAGTCGATCACGGGGCGGATGAGGGATTTGATGTCGAAGGCATCGAAAGCCATAGTCGAAGAATCCTGGCAGGGCTGCAAACGTCGCAGTATAACGGCGGCCGAACGGTTTCGCTCAGCCGCGATCAACCCAATCAGCTTTCGATCGAACCGCCAGCCAGGGCACAAAGCTGGATCGGGTCCAGTATCCGGATTTCCTTGCCTTCGGCGGCGATCAGTTCGTTTTGCTGGAAGCGCGTGAACACCCGTGACACGGTTTCCACTGCCAGGCCCAGGTAGTTGCCGATTTCGTTGCGTGACATGCTCAGGCGGAACTGATTGGCCGAGAAACCCCGGGCGCGGAAACGTGCCGACAGGTTGACCAGGAAAGTGGCGATGCGCTCGTCGGCGGTTTTTTTCGACAGCAGCAACATCATCTGTTGATCGTCGCGGATCTCGCGACTCATCACCCGCATCAACTGGCGGCGCAGTTGCGGCAGTTGCAGAGCCAGTTCGTCGAGTCGCTCGAAGGGAATTTCGCAAACCGATGTGGTTTCCAGCGCTTGCGCCGACACCGGGTGCTTTTCGGTGTCCATGCCCGACAGACCGACCAGTTCACTCGGCAAGTGGAAACCGGTGAGCTGTTCTTCGCCGGCATCGCTCAGGTTGAACGTCTTCAGCGCACCGGAGCGTACGGCGTAAACCGAGTCGAACGTATCGCCTTGGCGAAACAGAAACTCGCCCTTTTTCAGCGGGCGACCACGCTTGACGATTTCGTCCAGCGCGTCCATGTCTTCCAGGTTCAGTGAAAGCGGCAAACACAGCGGGGCCAAGCTGCAATCCTTGCAATGGGCCTGATTATGAGCGCGCAATTTAACTGGCTCGGACATTTCTTCAATCCTTGTAGGAAAACACACATAAGATGTAAGGGTAACCCAGCAAAGGACATTGAGGCCAGCACGTGGCGGATTTGCCGCAGGCCTAGATGACCCGGGAAAACCGTCGGCGACTGTGTTGTTCCAGGTACACATCGAAAACCATGCACACCGAGCGTACCAGTAGACGGCCGGCAGGCAATACGGTGATTCCTTCGCTGTCGAGTTCGATCAGGCCGTCCTTGGCCATGTCGTGCAACTGCGGCCAAAGTTCGCCGAAATAGCCCTGGAAATCGATGTTGAAGGCGTGTTCGATCGGGACGAATTCGAGGCTGAAATTGCAGATCAATTGCTGAATCACCGTGCGCCGCAGACGATCATCGGCGTTGCATAGCAAGCCTCGACTGGTGGCCAATTGTGCGGACGCCAAGGCGTTCTGGTATTGAGCCAGGTCGCTGCTGTTCTGGCAGTACAAGTCGCCGATCTGGCTGATGGCCGATACGCCCAGGCCGATCAGATCGCAATGCCCGTGGGTGGTGTAGCCCTGGAAGTTGCGTTGCAAAGTCGATTCTTCCTGGGCAATCGCCAGCTCATCGTCGGGCAGGGCGAAGTGGTCCATTCCGATATAGCGGTAACCGGCGGTGGTCAGCTGTTCGATAGTGTGCTGGAGTATTTCCAGTTTCTGCGCGGGCGTCGGCAACTCATTACTGTTGATGCGGCGTTGCGGCATGAAACGTTCCGGCAAGTGCGCGTAGTTGAAGACCGAGAGCCGGTCCGGTTGCAAGGTGATGACCTCTTCGACGGTGCGGGCGAAGTTCTCCGGGGTCTGTTTCGGCAAACCGTAGATCAGGTCGATATTGATCGAGCGAAATTGCAGGGTGCGGGCCGCGTCGATGACTGCTCGGGTTTCCTCCAGGCTTTGCAGGCGATTGACTGCGCGCTGCACCGCCGGGTCGAGGTCTTGCAGGCCGATGCTGACCCGGTTGAAGCCCAATTCGCGCAGCAGACCCATGGTCGACCAGTCGGCTTCACGCGGGTCGATTTCGATGCCGTAGTCGCCGGAGTCGTCGTCCAGCAAGTTGAAGTGTTTGCGCAGGTGCGCCATCAACTGACGCAGTTCGTCGTGGCTGAGAAAAGTCGGCGTGCCGCCGCCGAAGTGCAGTTGCTCGACTTTTTGCGCTGGGTCGAGATGGCAGGCGATCAACTGGATTTCCTGTTCCAGTCGCTGCAAGTAGGGCAGTGCCCGGCCGCGATCCTTGGTGATGACTTTGTTACAGGCGCAGTAGTAACAAATGTTGGCGCAGAACGGCACGTGTACATACAGCGACAATGGGCGCTGAGCCTTGCGACTGTCGCGCAGGGCGTGAAAAAGGTCGAAGGTGCCGACCTGGCTGTTGAATTGAACGGCGGTCGGGTAGGAGGTATAGCGCGGTCCCGCCAGGTCATAGCGGCGGATCAGATCGGTGTCCCAACGAATGGCGTCGAGCAACATGCGGACATTCCCCCGGATAGGCTGGCAGTGTTGGCCAGTCTAGGGGGATGGACTTTTGTGGATCTTGATTTGCATCAAAAGGTTTTAAGATCAAAAGATCGCTCAGGTAGGAGCAGCCGCAGGCTGCGATCTTTTGATTTTTGCGATTCAATGCCCCATCAACCAATGCTGATGCGGCCCCGGCAAGGTCCAGATCCCGAACAGCATCACCAGAAAACCGCCCGCCATACGCACACTGCGCTTGCGCAACAGCGCCGTAACCCGCTCGGCCGCCAACCCGGTGGCGAGCAGCACCGGCCAAGTGCCCAGTCCAAAGGCGAGCATCAGTAACGCACTGTCCAGCGCATTACCCTGGCTCGCCGACCACAGCAACGTGCTGTAAACCAGGCCGCAGGGCAACCAGCCCCAGAGTGCACCCAACAGCAACGCGCGAGGTACGCTCGACACTGGCAGCAATCGATTGGCAACCGGCTGGATATGCCGCCACAGGCCGCGCCCCAGGCTTTCAATGCGGGTCAGGCCGCTCCACCATCCGGCCAGGTACAGGCCCATGGCGATCAGCAGCAGGCCGGCGAGTACCCGCATGAACATCGCAGCGGGGCTGTTGGCTACCGCCCAGCCCGCGAGGCCGATCAGCAGGCCTGCGGTGGCATAGCTGAGAATCCGACCCAGGTTGTAGGCCAGCAGCAACCGAAAGCGGCGGCTGCGCTGTTCCTTGGGAATCGCCAGGGTCAACGCGCCCATCAAGCCGCCGCACATCCCCAGGCAATGACCGCCACCGAGCAGACCGAGGATGACTGCCGACACCAGCAGCGGTGCCAATTCAAACATGGGGTGGCGCCTTGTCGTCGGGTTTGGCCGGAGGGCCGCTGGCTTCGTCGACGGCTGCGGTGTGGTTCGGGTCCTGGTCGTCGAACAGGATGCTGTGGGCCGGGCCGTCGAGGTCGTCGTACTGACCGCTGTCGACCGCCCAGAAGAAGATGTAAATAGCGATGGCCACGATCAGCAGCGCGGCCGGGATCATCACATAAAGAGCTGGCATCTGGACTCCATTCCCGCGCGGCTCAGGCCGGCAGCGGGCGGGTTTGTGGCGTGGCGCTGGCTGCGGGCGCGCTCGGCAAGCGAGTCAGGCGCAGCGCATTGAGCACCACGGTCAACGAACTGATGGACATGCCGACAGCGGCCCACACCGGTGTGATCCAGCCGAGGGCGGCGAACGGCAACATGAGGCCATTGTACAGCCCGGCCCACAGCAGGTTTTCGATGATTACCCGACGGGTGCGTCGAGCCAGACTGAAAGCCTGTACCAGTGCGTCGAGGCGGTTGGACAGCAATACTGCGTCGGCGCTGGTTTTCGCCAGGTCGGTGGCCGAGCCCATGGCGACGCTGATGTCGGCGGCGGCCAGCACTGGCACATCGTTGACCCCGTCACCGAGCATCAACACCTTGCGACCTTCCTTGTGCAGTTGTTGCAGGACTTGCAGCTTGTCGTCCGGACGCAAGCCGCCACGGGCCTCGTCGATGCCGAGCTCTGCCGCAACACTGGCCACCATCGGCGAGCTGTCACCGGACAGCAGCAGCGTGCGCCAGCCGCGTGCTTTGCAGGCGGCGAGCAGGGCAGGGGCGTCGGGGCGCAAACGATCGTCGAGAACGAGCCACGCCAGCGGTCCAGCCGTGTCGCCGAGCAGCAGCCATTGCCCGGCTTCATCCGGCATCACGGGTGCTGTTGAGCCACTGAGTTCGCAGACAAATCCTGGCTGGCCAATACGCAAGCGTTGTTCGCCGACCAATCCTTCGAGACCAAGTCCCGGCGTGCTGTGCACTTCTTCGGCGGCCAGGGGCGCGCGGCCAAATGCGCGCGCGATCGGGTGTTCGGAGCGGTTTTCCAGTGCGGCGGCGAGGCTCAGGCATTGATCGCTGTCGAGCTCGCCGAGAGGGCGGATCGAGCGCAGCGCCAGGCGACCTTCGGTCAGGGTGCCGGTCTTGTCGAAAATCACCGTGTCGATCTGGTTAAGGCCCTCCAGCACATGACCGCGCGTCAACAACAGTCCCAGTTTGTGCAGCGTTCCCGTGGCGGCGGTCAGTGCGGTCGGCGTGGCCAGAGACAGCGCGCACGGGCAGGTCGCAACGAGCATCGCCAGCACAATCCAGAATGCTCGCGATGCGTCCAGTTCCCACCACAGCAGGCCGATGATGGCAGCAGCGATCAGCGACAGCAGCAAGAACCATTGCGCGGCGCGGTCGGCGATTTCCGCCAGTCGCGGTTTTTCGGTCTGGGCGCGATCCAGCAGGCGAACGATGGCAGAGAGACGTGTGTCTTGTCCGAGCGCCTGGACTTGCACGGTCAGTGCGCCCTCGACGTTCAGGGTGCCGGCGGTGACCGCATCGCCTGGGGTTCGGGATTGCGGCAGGTATTCGCCAGTCAGCAGCGACTCATCGATGCTCGAATGGCCGTCGAGGATTTTGCCGTCAGCCGGCAGGATGGCGCCCGGATGCACCAACACCTGATCGCCGACGCGAAGCTCGCTGAGCAGAATGCGTTCGCTCTGGCCGTCGGCACTCAGGCGCAGGCATGAGGCGGGCAGCAGGTTAACCAGTTGCGCAGTGGCGGCAGCGGTGCGTTCCCGGGCGCGGCGCTCCAGATAACGCCCGGCCAACAGGAACAGCGCGAACATGCCGACCGCATCGAAATACAATTCCCCGACGCCGGTGATCGAGGTCCAGATTCCGGCAACGTAGGCGCTGCCAATTGCCAGCGACACCGAAACGTCCATGGTCAGATGGCGGGTCCGCAGGTCGCGAATGGCGCCCTTGAAGAAGGGCGCGCAACTGTAGAACACGATTGGGGTGGTGAGGAATAACGCGACCCAGCGCAGGATCGTGTGCAGTTCGGGGCTGAGGTCGATGTTGAATTCCGGCCAGGTGGCCATGGTCGCCATCATCGCCTGGAACCACAGCAGCCCGGCGACCCCGAGTTGGCGCAGGGCCAGGCGGTTTTCGCTGGCCAGTTGTTCGCTGGCTCGATCAGCCTGGTAGGGGTGGGCGGCATAACCGATGTGGCGCAGTTCGCCGAGCATCTGACTCAGCGGTAATTGTGCGTCGGCCCAGCGCACGTGCAGGCGGTGGTTGGAGAGATTCAGGCGAGCTTCGGCCACTGCCGGCAAGGTGCGCAGGTGTTTCTCGATCAACCAGCCGCAGGCAGCGCAACTGATGCCTTCCATCAGCAATGTGGTTTCGGCGAGATCGCCATCGTGGCGCACAAAGGGTTGCTGCACGTCGGCGCGGTCGTACAGCGCCAACTCGTCCACCAGTTGCACCGGCAGCGCTTCGGGGTTGGCTGACGCTTCGCTGCGATGCTGGTAATAACTTTCCAGCCCACCCGCGACAATCGCCTCGGCCACTGCCTGGCAACCCGGACAGCAGAATTCACGGGTTTGCCCCAGGACCGCCGCAGTGAAGCGGCTGCCGGTCGGAACGGGCAGGGCGCAGTGGTAGCAGGGAGTTGGAGTGGTCATGGTCTGGATTATGTCTTCTGGAAAGGCCTCATCGCCGTAGGAGCTGACGAGTGAAACGAGGCTGCGATCTTTTGATCCTGTTTTTAAAAGCAAGATCAAAAGATCGCAGCCTGCGGCAGCTCCTGCAGGTGATGGCCTATTTTTTCAGGTCTTCGGCACCCTGCAGCGGTTCGTCACCGAGTAGCAGATCCTTGTCATGGCTGACCAGTTCCTCTTCGAACATACGCCATACGTGATCGTCCTGAGACCCCAGCAATTCCACAAAACGACGGCCTTCAATCTTGTCGTTCAACTGGCCGATATATCGACCCTGCTCGGTTTCGCTGCGAGCGAGGATGATTTTGCGGTCTTTCTCCGGTTGGGTCGGCGAGATCAGGTTCAGCTCTATGGTTGCCGGCTGACTGTTGCCGCTCAGGCGCAGGTCGACTTCGCCGGTCACGTCATCCAGATGAACGCTGGCACGCATCAGCAGCGTCTGTGCCAGCAGTTCGCGGTCGAGGGAGCGGTTGATGCCTTTGCCGGCCTCGTAATAGTTGTCATTGACCAGGTTGTCCGGGTGGGTTACCGCGATGGTCACCATGGACAAGGTCAGGGTCACCGAGCAGGCCAGAATCCCGATGATGATCCACGGCCAAAGGTGCTTGTACCAGGGACTTGCGGCGTTTGCTGCGGGCATGTTCACTTCTCTCAACGATTTTGAGGGCCGATGAATCGGCTCTTGGCTTCAACGCGGACGCTGTCGTCATCGGCATCCTTGAGGATGAATTTCACCTCGTTGGTGCTCGATGGCAGTTTTTCCGGCGCAACGGACAATTCGACTGGCTGGCTGACGATATCGCCGGCCGCGACCTTGATCTCGCGTCGGCCTTGCAACTTGAGGTCCGGCAAGCCAGCAGCTTCCAGCACATAGGTGTGATCGCGCTGATCCTTGTTCATGATTTTCAGGCTGTAGACGTTTTCAATCCGGCCTTCGGCATTCTCGCGGTACAGCACGCGGTCCTTGCTGACATCGAAGCCAACCAGCGAGCGCATGAAGAACGCAGTCGCCAGCAGCGCGATCATGGCCAACAGCACCACGGCATAGCCAATCAGGCGCGGACGCAGTTTATTGGTTTTTTGCCCCGACAGGTTGTGCTCGGTGGTATAGCTGATCAGCCCGCGCGGGTACTCCATTTTGTCCATGATGCTGTCGCAGGCATCGATGCAGGCAGCACAACCGATGCACTCGATTTGCAGGCCGTCGCGGATGTCGATACCGGTCGGGCAGACCTGGACGCACATGGTGCAGTCGATGCAATCGCCCAGGCCCTGAGCTTTGTAATCGACGCCTTTTTTGCGCGGGCCACGACCTTCGCCACGGCGCGGGTCGTAGGAAACGATCAGTGTGTCCTTGTCGAACATCACGCTCTGGAAACGTGCGTACGGGCACATGTAAATGCACACTTGTTCGCGCAGCCAACCAGCGTTGCCGTAAGTGGCGAGGGTGAAAAAACCGACCCAGAAATACGACCAGCCATCAGCTTCGCCAGTGAAGAAGTCGATCACCAGTTCGCGAATGGGCGAGAAGTAGCCGACAAAGGTCATGCCGGTTATGAAACCGATCAACAGCCACATGGCGTGCTTGCTGAATTTGCGCAGGAACTTGTTGGCGCTCATGGGCGCCTTGTCGAGCTTGATGCGCTGGTTACGGTCGCCTTCAGTAACCTTTTCGCACCACATGAAAATCCAGGTCCAGACGCTCTGTGGGCACGTATAGCCGCACCAGACCCGACCGGCATAGACCGTGATGAAGAACAGGCCGAAGGCGCTGATGATCAGGATGCCCGAGAGCAGGATGAAATCCTGTGGCCAGAAGGTCGCGCCGAATATGAAGAACTTGCGCTCCGGCAGGTTCCACCAGACGGCCTGGTGGCCTGCCCAGTTCAACCAGACCGTACCGAAATACAACAGAAACAAAAAGGCGCCGCCCAGCATTCGCAGATTGCGAAACAGACCGGTGAAGGCACGGGTGTAGATCTTTTCTCGAGAGGCGTAGAGGTCGACGCTGTTGTTCGCGTTTTTGTTGGGCGGGGTGACGTCGTGTACCGGAATCTGGTTGCTCATCATTGCATCCCACGGCAGTGGAAAAATGCCCCGGTCAGTACATGCCGACCACGGTCAAAAAGAGGTGTTGCAGTGGCGCAATGATACGCCTGTCGCTCTAGCCCAAGGGTGCGACCTTTGGTCACGTTGGGAGAAATTAATCGATGGTGTAATGACTTGAATCAATTGACTCGTGAATTATGGACGGTTTTGTGAGGGCAGTGAGCTCATTCGTCCCATGGGTTGATCAATGCGACGCCGCTGGATTGAAAATCGCTGGTGTTACGGGTCACCACCGTGAGCCCATGAACCAGAGCGGTGGCGGCGATCAGGGCGTCACTTTCGTTGGCGCGGTCTGGAACATGCAGACTGGCGCAGCGTAGCGCCACGGCGGCATCGACCGGCAGGATTCTGGCATCGAAGGCCGGTAGGACGTGGCGCTTGAGCCAGGTCCGCAATACCTTTCCCTGGGTTGGATCTCGACGCTCCATTTGCAGAACGCCTGTCTCCAGTTCCTTCAGGGTGATGGCCGAAATAAACATGCGTGGAGCGATGACACTTTTGGCCCAGGCGACCACATTGGCGTCAGCCTGGGGTTTGCGCAGTTCAGAAATCACATTGGTGTCGAGTAGATACATCAGGACAGGTCCACGGGGCGATGAGTGATCACGGCGCGCTCGGTTTCGAACTCGATGTCTGCCGCTTCCGGCATCACCAGCAGGTCGACGATGTCGGCGTTGATGCCAGTCAGTTTTTGGTACTCCTCAATGCTTAGCAGTACGTGAGCAGGCTTGCCACGATCGGTGATGAAAACCGGCCCCTGACGCGTGGCTTTTTTGGCACCACTTGTGTCCTGGTTGAATTCGCGGCTGGAAATGGTGGTGATGGCCATCTTGGTCAGGCCTCCTTGAAATGCCAATGTAGAAACGTTACTACTTGGCTTGCTTTTCGGCAACCTGACTATAGGAACAAGGGCGCACCGTCCGTCGTTATTTGACCGGGACCGTGTGGGTGGCAACGGGGTTGCGCCAGTCGTTATTCGCGATGACGTTCACCGTCAGGTGCTTTCTATCGTCAGAGAAAGTGACAAACAACCAGCTTTGCTGAACCGCCGAACCACCCATGAACAACGGTATATCGCCATAGATGTAGTTGCTCGATTCGTATTTGCCGCTTCGCTTATGGGCATTAGCGGAAAACACTGCCGTCACGGCGTAGTCCTCGATCATCTTTGTGAACCTGAAAATCTCGGTTTCCCTGACCGGCCAGTGAAACGGCTGACTCAGGTTCAGCAGAATGATCTTCCCCTGTTCATGCGCCCGTTTCAGGTCACGCTCCAGCCAGTCGAGAGAAGCGGTGATCTCGTAGGCCGTGGTATTGATGAACGAGCCAGTGGAAAAGCTCGCGGAGTAAGTCGGGTCAATGTGCAGCTGCACCAAATGCACATCACCGTAGTCCCTGGCATAAGCCAGGCTTCCGTACCAGGTTTTCGTCCGGCCGGCAGCGCGGGTGGCGAGATCCATGTTGGCGACTTTGCCCCAGTAACGATCCTTCAGGTCGTTGATGCTTCCAGCGGCGCAACTGGCGCAACTGGCGACGTTGAAGTCGTAGTCGTGGTTGCCAAGACCGTAGTCATAGAGATTGCTCAGTTTGTTCTGCAAAATCGCGCTGATGTAGGCGCGCTCTTCGGACTGTCCTGACGCCGTCATGTTGCCGTTGATCATGACGGGTACGGCGGATGCGCCACCTGAGTATTTGCGCAATTCGGCAATGCTTGAATACTGCGCATCGATTAACCACCTTGAGCGGTTTTCCTTGTCCGAACTCGATTCAGTTTGTCCATTTTCAGAGTTTTCACTCGAGGGGAATTTCGGTGTCGAAGCAAAGACGATGTGACTCGGCGCAGCATCAGCGGCAAATGCATGCACCAGAGGCATACCGCAGGTGAGCATCACCAGGGTGAAAAATTTGACGCAAGTTGAAGGCTTCATAGAAATCCATTTCTATTGATAAAAGGTAGGTATGTGCAGCGACAGCCCTGACTGTATGTCAGTCGTTTTTGGCGGGGCAAGTGACGAGGGAAGCAGGATTGAAAGGCCATGTTTCCTGGCCGCTATTTTCGAACACTCTGCGAGCTGAAACCAAAACGGCCCCGCCAATTCTCATTGGCGGGGCCGTTTTTTATTGCATCAAGCGCTTGCCTTACTGGGCGTCCGCCACTGGAGCCTTCTCACCGTGAGACAGGCTGTAGACGTAAGCGGCCAGCAGGTGAACCTTGTCGTTGCCCTGCATTTGCTCTTGGGCAGGCATCTGGCCCTGACGGCCGTAACGGATGGTCTGCTGCAGTTGAGCGAAGCTCGAACCGTAGATGAACGCGGCAGGGTGGGTCAGGTTAGGTGCGCCCATCGCCGGGGTGCCTTTGCCTTCTGGACCGTGGCAAGCCACGCAGTTGGCGGCGAACAGTTTCTGTCCTGCAACCGGGTCAGCCTTGGTGCCTTCCGGTAGCTTGCGACCGTCGAGGTTGGTCACCACGAATGCAGCAACGTCAGCAACACCTTGCTCGCCGATCACTTCAGCCCACGCCGGCATGACCGCATGACGGCCGCCCATGATAGTGGTCTTGATGGTTTCCGGCTCGCCGCCCCAGCGCCAGTCGGCGTCGGTCAGGTTAGGGAAACCATAAGCGCCTTTGGCGTCGGAACCGTGGCAAACCGAGCAGTTGGAGGCGAACAGGCGGCCACCCATCTTCAGGGCTTGCGGGTCCTTGGCGACCTCTTCAATTGGCATGGAAGCGAATTTGGCGAAGATCGGGCCGAACTTGGCGTCCGACTTGGCCATTTCCTTTTCCCACTCGTGAACGCCGGTCCAGCCAGTCTGGCCGTTGGCGAACGCGGTCTGCTTCTCGTTATCGAGGTAGTTGTAACCCGGCAGCAGGCCTTTCCAGTTGCCCAGGCCCGGGTACAGCACCAGGTAGCCCAGGGCGAAAATGATGGTGCCCACGAACAGCATGAACCACCATTTCGGCAGCGGGTTGTCGTACTCCTCGATCCCGTCGAAGGAATGTCCAACCGTCTCTTCGGTAGACTCGCTGCGCTGGCCCTTGCGGGTCGACAGCAGCAGCCAGGTCAGGGAAAAGATCGTACCGAGACTGAGGACTGTGACGTACAGACTCCAGAATGTAGTCATTCTTTGTTACTCCTAGAAGCTTGCTCGACGTGCTTGATGGCTTCGGGATCATCCGCGAAAGGCAGCAAGGTCGCGTCTTCAAACTCCGACTTGCGCTTGGGGCTGAATACCCACAACGCCAGACCGATGAAGGCCACCATCACAACAACGGTGCCCAGGCCACGAATCATCCCGATATCCATCTAGATCACCGTTTGCTTTTGATGATGGTGCCCAGGCCTTGCAGATAGGCCACCAGCGCGTCCATTTCGGTTTTGCCCTTTACCGCATCTTTTGCACCGGCAATGTCTTCGTCGGTGTAAGGGACGCCGAGCGTTCGCAAGACTTCCATTTTCTTCGCGGTGTCTTTGCCGTCGAGCTTGTTTTCCACGAGGAACGGGTAGGCCGGCATTTTCGACTCAGGCACTACGTTGCGCGGGTTGTACAAGTGCGCACGCTGCCAGTCATCGGAGTAACGACCGCCGACACGGGCCAGGTCCGGACCAGTACGCTTGGAACCCCACAGGAACGGGTGATCCCAGACGCTTTCACCGGCAACCGAGTAGTGGCCGTAACGTTCGGTTTCTGCGCGGAACGGGCGGATCATCTGCGAGTGGCAGCCGACACAACCGTTGGCGATGAAAATGTCGCGTCCTTCCAGTTCAAGGGCAGGGCGAGGCTTCATGCCTTCGACCGGCTTGTTGGTGACGTCCTGGAAAAACAGCGGAACGATCTGGGTCAGGCCGCCGACGCTGACGGCGATAACCATGAAGAAGGCCAGCAGGCCAATATTCTTCTCGACTGCTTCATGCTTCATCAGTGAGCTCCAACTACAGCAATCTGTTCGGCGGCTTCAGCTTCAGCCGGGTTCGAGGCGCGTACGGTACGGAATACGTTGTAGGCCATGAACAGCATGCCGCTGGCGAAGAACGCACCACCCAGTGCGCGAACGATGAAACCAGGATGGCTGGCTTGCAGCGCTTCAACGAACGAGTAGGTGAGGGTGCCGTCATCGTTGATTGCACGCCACATCAGGCCCTGGGTGATGCCGTTGACCCACATCGAAGCGATGTACAGAACGGTACCGATGGTCGCGAGCCAGAAGTGCGTGTTGATCAGGCCGACGCTGTGCATCTGCGCACGACCGAACAGTTTCGGGATCATGTGGTAGATCGCGCCGATCGAGATCATCGCTACCCAGCCCAAGGCACCGGCGTGTACGTGGCCAATGGTCCAGTCGGTGTAGTGAGACAGCGAGTTCACAGTCTTGATGGCCATCATCGGGCCTTCGAAGGTCGACATGCCGTAGAACGCCAGGGACACGACCAGGAAGCGCAGGATCGGGTCGGTGCGCAGCTTATGCCAGGCGCCCGACAGGGTCATCATGCCGTTGATCATGCCGCCCCAGCTCGGAGCCAGCAGGATGATCGACATCGCCATGCCCAGGGACTGAGCCCAATCCGGCAGAGCGGTGTAGTGCAAGTGGTGCGGACCGGCCCAGATGTACAGGGTGATCAGCGCCCAGAAGTGCACGATGGACAGGCGATAGGAGTAGATCGGACGCTCGGCCTGTTTAGGCACGAAGTAGTACATCATCCCCAGGAAGCCGGTGGTCAGGAAAAAACCTACGGCGTTGTGGCCGTACCACCACTGGATCATCGCGTCCGTCGCACCTGAGTAAGCCGAGTACGACTTGAAGAAGCTGACTGGCAGGGACGCGTGGTTGACGATGTGCAGCATCGCCGTCACGACAATGAAGGCACCGTAGAACCAGTTACCGACATAGATGTGCTTGGTCTTGCGCTTGACGATGGTGCCGAAGAACACCAGACCGTAAGTGACCCAGACAATGGCCAGCAGAATAGCCAGCGGCCATTCCAGCTCAGCGTATTCCTTGGTGGTGGTGTAACCCAGCGGCAAGGTAACGATGGCGCCGATGATCACCGCTTGCCAACCCCAGAAGTGGAAGGCCGCGAGGCTATCGGAAATCAGTCGCGTTTGGCAGGTTCGCTGCACGACGTAATAAGAAGTGGCAAACAGTGCACATCCACCGAAGGCGAAAATCACCAGGTTGGTGTGCAACGGGCGCAGGCGTCCAAAAGTCGTCCACGGCAGACCGAGATTCAATTCCGGCCATACGAGCTGTGAGGCGATGAAGACACCGAGCCCCATGCCAAGGATCCCCCAGACCACCGTCATGATGGCGAACTGGCGGACTACCTTATAGTTATAAGCAGTCGGACTGATTGCTGTGCTCATTCTAAGGTTCCACGGTTTGGGTGTTTTATTAGGATTAAAAATCGGCCGCAAGTATGGAGAAAGCAGGGGGTCATTGCAACGCGCCATGACCTGGGTCAATGCTTTCAAATGCTGATTCTGCGGCCTTTCCATGCGCCGCGTAAGGACAAAACTGCCTACTGGCAAAATGTCCCGGCGGACTAAAAAGGCGAGGGGTTCAGGTCGGATGTAACGGGGTGTGTTTAAACGCAACGATCGGGTGACGGATGGCAATTGGCGCGACAGCCGGTATCTACCAGCCTTTGCGGCTTGTCATCGAGCAGATTCGTCGCACACATCGGTTAGGGTCGACCTGGAACCGGTACTTGCCAGTCCGCATCGGGGGAAGCTTAGACCCGAATCTGGCGAACCGAAAGGAAGACTGAATGAGGGTGCGACAATGGGTCGCAAAGGGGCAGAAAGTTGCCGCATTCGGGAGAATGCGGCACTAGAGCGGTCTGCTATTACTCGGCTTGGCCTTCGGCCTGCAAACGCTCGGCGCGGGCAGCGTGAGACAGGCTGTACACATACGCGGCCAGCAGTTGCACCTTATCGTTGCCGAGCAGTTCGTTCTGCGCCGGCATATGGCCCTGGCGGCCATGACGAATCGTTTGTTGCAGTTGCGCCAGGCTTGTACCGTAAATAAAACCGGCCGGGTGCGTCAGGTTCGGCGCACCCATGGCTTCAGTGCCTTGGCCGTTTGCCCCATGACAGGCTACGCAGGTGGTGCTGAACGCTTGCTGTCCGGCCTGCAGGTCGGCGCCGCTGTCGGCCGGCAATGGCAGGCCGGCGAGTTCATGACGCACAAAAGCCGCAACGTTTTTCACACCGTTCTCGCCGAGGATTTCACCCCAGGCCGGCATCGCCGCCATGCGCCCGCCCATGATCGTGGTCTTGATGGTTTCGGCGCTACCGCCCCAGCGCCAGTCGCTGTCCGCCAGATTAGGGAAACCGAATGCGCCTTTGGCGTCCGAGCCGTGGCACACCGAACAATTGGAGGCGAACAGGCGGCCGCCCATTTTCAGCGCCTGCGGATCTTTGGCGACTTCTTCCACCGTCATTGCAGCGAATTTGGCAAAGATCGGCCCGAACCTGGCGTCAGCCTTGTCCATCTCCTTTTCCCACTCGTGCACGCCGGTCCAGCCGTTTTTGTAGCCGGGGAGGATGCCTTTCCAGTTGCCAAGGCCGGGATAAAGGATCAGATAACCGATGGCAAATACCAACGTGCCGGCGAACAACATGAACCACCACTGTGGCAGCGGGTTGTCGTATTCCTCGATGCCATCGAAGCTGTGGCCCATGGTCTGGTCGACGCTGCCCTTGGTTTCGCCCTTGCGCGTGCCGACCAGCAGCCAGGTCAGGCCGATCAGGCTGCCGATGGTCAGGACGCAAATCCACGTACTCCAGAAGGTGGTCATGGCCGGGTACTCCTTGTTACAGGTTCTTCGGTGATATCGGGTTGTGGCTCATCGGCGAACGGCAGCATTCGCGCTTCGGCGAATTCCTGATTGCGCTTGCTGTTGAACACCCACAGGGTCAGGCCGACGAAGGCCACGAACACCACGACCGTGCCCAGGCCACGGATCATCCCACTGCTCATTTCGTTCTCAATAAAAGACATGGGCATGGCTCACCTCTTGCTCTTGATGGCAGTGCCCAGCACTTGCAGATAGGCGACCAGCGCGTCCATTTCAGACTTGCCCTTGAGCGACTCGACACTGCCAGCAATATCCTCGTCGGTGTACGGCACGCCCAAGGTGCGCATGGCGCGGAGCTTGGTTTCGGTGTGGCTGCTGTCGAGCGCGTTGGCCACCAGCCACGGGTAGGCGGGCATTTTCGATTCCGGCACCACGTTGCGCGGGTTGTACAAGTGCGCGCGGTGCCAGTCATCCGAGTAGCGCGCGCCGACCCGCGCCAGGTCCGGCCCGGTACGTTTCGACCCCCACAGGAACGGGTGATCCCAGACGCTTTCACCGGCCACCGAGTAGTGGCCGTAGCGTTCGGTCTCGGCGCGAAACGGGCGGATCATCTGCGAGTGGCAACCGACACAGCCTTCGCGGATGTAAATATCGCGACCTTCCAGTTGCAATGCGGTGTAGGGCTTCATGCCTTCCACCGGTTTATTGGTCACGTCCTGAAAGAACAGCGGGACGATCTGGGTCAGCCCGCCGATGCTCACGGACAGGACCATCAGCAACAGCAGCAGACCGACGTTTTTCTCGATTGTTTCGTGTTTCATGGCGGACTCCTCAGGCCATCTGCGCGGCAGCGGCAGCTTCGGCGGGCTGCGAGGCCCGCACGGTGCGCCAGGTGTTGTAAGCCATCAGGAACATGCCGCTGAGGAAGATCGCCCCGCCTACCAGGCGCACGATGAAGCCTGGGTGGCTGGCCACCAGGGTTTCGACGAAGGAGTAGGTCAGCGTGCCGTCCTCGTTGATCGCGCGCCACATCAGGCCCTGGGCGATGCCGTTGACCCACATCGAGGCGATGTAGAGCACGGTGCCGATGGTAGCGAGCCAGAAATGCGCATTGATCAGGCCGATGCTGTGCATCTGTGGCCGGCCGAAAATTTTCGGAATCATGTGGTACAGCGCGCCGATGGAAATCATCGCCACCCAGCCGAGCGCGCCGGCGTGCACGTGGCCGATGGTCCAGTCGGTGTAGTGGGAAAGGGCGTTGACGGTCTTGATCGCCATCATCGGCCCTTCAAAGGTCGACATGCCGTAGAACGCCAGGGACACCACGAGGAAACGCAAGATCGGGTCGCTGCGCAATTTATGCCAGGCACCCGAGAGCGTCATCATGCCGTTGATCATCCCGCCCCAGCTCGGCGCCAACAGCACCAACGACATGACCATGCCCAACGACTGCGCCCAATCCGGCAGTGCGGTGTAGTGCAAGTGGTGCGGGCCGGCCCAGATGTACAAGGTGATCAACGCCCAGAAGTGCACGATCGACAGTCGATAGGAATACACCGGCCGTTCGGCTTGTTTCGGCACGAAGTAATACATCATCCCGAGGAAGCCGGCGGTGAGGAAAAAGCCTACGGCGTTATGCCCGTACCACCACTGCACCATGGCGTCGGTGGCCCCGGAATACACCGAGTAGGATTTGGTGAAACTCACCGGCAACTCAAGGTTGTTGACGATGTGCAGGATGGCCACGGTGATGATGAAGGCGCCGAAGAACCAGTTGCCCACGTAAATGTGCTTGGTCTTGCGCTGCATGATCGTGCCGAAAAACACGATGGCGTAGGCGACCCAGACAATGGTGATCAGAATGTCGATCGGCCATTCAAGCTCCGCGTACTCCTTGGAGCTGGTGTAACCCAGCGGCAGGCTGATGGCTGCCAACAGGATCACAAGCTGCCAGCCCCAGAAGCAGAACGCGGCAATTTTCGGCGCAAACAATTGGGTCTGACAGGTGCGTTGCACCGAATAGAACGAACTGGCGAACAGCGCGCAGCCGCCAAAAGCGAAAATCACCGCGTTGGTGTGCAATGGGCGCAACCGGCCGAAACTGGTCCACGGCAAATTGAAGTTGAGTTCGGGCCAGACCAACTGGGCCGCGAGAAAAACCCCGAGCCCCATGCCGACGATGCCCCACACCACCGTCATAATGGCGAATTGGCGGACCACCTTGTAGTCGTAGGCGGTACTGATAGAAGTGTTCATGGTTCCCCATCCACGGTTCAGCCGAAGTGGACGCGCAGTGCATGGCAGCGTCCCTTCGCCTGGAGTTATAGGCAGACTAAAAGCGAGGCAAGCATGGACAAACAGCACAAGGCCGGTATTGACGGGGATCAATGGGCGCAGTGCGTGCAGGATCATGGGTGGTTGTGGAATGCGGCTTTAGCGCCGGCTTCGGCAACGCTGATCCTGGCTCATGGTGCAGGTGCGCCGATGGACAGCGCCTGGATGAGCGACATGGCGCAACGCCTCGCCGATCAAGGCGTCAACATGCTGCGTTTCGAGTTTCCCTACATGGCGCAGCGGCGTATCGACGGCGGCAAGCGGCCACCGAACCCGGCGCCGAAATTGCTCGAATGCTGGCGTCAGGTGTATGCCGTCGTGCGACGCCATGTCACTGGGCCGCTGGCCATTGGCGGCAAGTCCATGGGCGGGCGGATGGCCAGTTTGTTGGCAGATGAATTGGGCGCGGACGCGCTGGTGTGTTTGGGTTATCCGTTTTATGCCGTGGGCAAACCAGAGAAACCGCGGGTCGAGCATTTGGCTGGGCTGAAGACCCGCACGTTGATCGTGCAAGGCGAGCGGGATGCGTTGGGTAATCGTGAAGCGGTCGAGCGCTATGACCTGTCACCGAATATCGAGGTGTTCTGGCTGGTGGCGGGGGATCATGATTTGAAGCCGTTGAAGGCTTCGGGGTTTAGCCATGAGCAGCATCTGGCGGCTGCGGCGGCGAAGGTGGCGGCATTTTTGTAAGAAGCAAGATCAAGAGATCGCAGCCTTCGGCAGCTTCTACAGGAAGACGCGATCCATGTAGGAGCTGGCGCAGCCTGCGATCTTTTGATCTTTGGTGCTAGCGGTTAAACCGCTCCACCAACGAATACTGGGTATTCGCGGTTCTGGTCAGCTCTTCACTCAACAGCGCCGAATTCTGCGCCTGTTCCGAGGTCTGGTCAGCCAGGTGCGAGATGTTGCTGATGTTGCGGCTGATTTCTTCGGCGACCGCGCTTTGCTCTTCGGTCGCGGCAGCGATCTGGGTGGTCATGTCGGTGATGTTGCCCACCGCTTCGCTGATCCCCACCAATGCCTGATCCGCTTCCAGTACCCGCGCCACGCCTTCTTCGGCCTGACGATGCCCGGCTTCCATGGTCTGCACCGCCGTGCTGGCGGTTTGCTGCAGCTTGGCGATCAAGGCGTGGATCTGCCCGGTGGATTCGCTGGTGCGTTGCGCCAGTTGACGGACTTCGTCGGCCACTACCGCAAAACCACGACCCATCTCGCCGGCACGGGCCGCTTCGATGGCCGCGTTCAGCGCCAGCAGGTTGGTCTGGTCGGCGATGCCTTTGATCACATCGACCACGCCGCCGATTTCATCGCTGTCCTTGGCCAGTTGAGTCACGGTCAGACCGGTTTCCCCAACCACCACCGACAGGCGCTGAATGGCTTCGCGGGTTTCCCCGGCGATGTCGCGACCGCGACCGGTCAGGCGATTGGCTTCCTGGGTGGCGTCGGCGGTGCGCTGCACGTGGCTGGCGACTTCCTGAGTGGTGGCGGCCATCTGGTTGACGGCGGTTGCCACTTGCTCGGTTTCGACGCGCTGGCGCTCCAGGCCGCTGGAGCTGTTGTGCGCCAGGGCGTCGGACTGCTTCGCCTGATCGGTCAGGTGCTCGGCGGTGTCCTGCAAACGGGTCAGGCAGGTTTTCAGGCGTGCTTCCTGGCTGAGGATCGACATCTCCAGACGCGCCTGGGCACCACGGCTGTCGGTGTACATCTGCGCGATCAGCGGGTCGGACGTGGTCTGCCCGGCCAGATGCAGCAGGCGCTTGATACCGCGTTGTTGCCAACTCAGGCCCATTAGGCCCAGCGGCACAGAAAGACCGGCGGCCAAGGCAAAACCCCAATGCGAGTTAAGCGACGCACCGATCATGAAGCTCAGCTGGCTGACCAGAATGAACGGCAGCCAGTCCTGCAGGACCGGCAGCCATTTATCGGTTGAAGGAATGGCCGACTTGCCCTGGTTGATGCGTTGGTAAAGCGCTTCGGCGCGGCGGATCTGTTCGGCGGTGGGTTTGATCCGCACCGACTCGTAACCGATCACCTGATTGCCTTCGAAGATCGGTGTCACATAGGCGTTAACCCAATAGTGATCACCGTTCTTGCAGCGATTCTTGACGATACCCATCCATGGCAAGCCTTGTTTCAGTGTGCCCCACATGTGCGCGAAGACCGCAGCCGGGACGTCAGGATGACGCACCAGATTATGCGGCGCACGGATCAGCTCCTCACGAGAAAACCCGCTGATCTCGACGAAATCGTCGTTGCAGTAGGTGATCATGCCCTTGGCATCGGTAGTCGAAATCAACCGTTGCTGAGCCGGGAAGGTCCGTTCGCGTTGTGTAATTGGCTGGTTGTTACGCATGGCTTATTTAATCCGCAAGGCTTTCAAGTGCTGTATCGGCACCAACAGTCATTTGTTGAGATTATTTTTCGATTATCAGCAGCGCGTCGCAAAACGACCCTTGCGTCAGCCCGCGAGCATCGGATACATCAACAAATGAAACGCCACAGTCCTTTGTAGGCGCAAGCCTGCTCGCGATGGGGATCACATCCAACATTAGTGTTGCCTGACACTCCGCTATCGCGAGCAGGCTCGCTCCCACAGGGATGTCTGGGGCCCAATCAAAAAAACACCGCCCGAAGGCGGTGTCTGTGTGATCAAGCGATCAAGAGGCAATCAACTGCCGCAACACATAATGCAAAATCCCCCCCGACTTGAAGTACTCCACCTCATTTAGCGTATCGATCCGGCACAGCACCTCGACTTTCTCGCTCGTACCATTTTCACGGTTGATGACAAGCGTAAGGTTCATCCGTGGCGTCAGCTCGACACCGGTCAGGCCAAGAATGTCCACGGTTTCCTTGCCGGTCAGATTCAGGCTCTTGCGGTTTTGATCGAGTTTGAACTGCAACGGCAGTACGCCCATACCCACCAGGTTGGAGCGGTGAATCCGTTCGAAACTTTCGGCAATGACCGCTTTGACCCCCAGCAGATTGGTGCCTTTGGCCGCCCAGTCGCGGCTCGATCCAGTGCCGTATTCTTGCCCCGCGATTACCACCAGCGGCGTGCCCGACGCTTGATAACGCATGGCCGCGTCGTAGATCGCCAGCTTCTCACCGGTCGGGATGTAGAGGGTGTTGCCGCCTTCTTCACCGCCGAGCATTTCGTTGCGAATGCGGATGTTGGCGAAGGTGCCGCGCATCATCACTTCGTGGTTGCCACGGCGTGAGCCGTAGGAATTGAAGTCCCGCGGTTCCACACCTTTCTCGCGCAAGTAGCGACCCGCCGGGCTGTCGGCCTTGATGTTGCCGGCCGGGGAGATGTGGTCGGTGGTCACCGAGTCGCCCAGCAGCGCGAGGACGCGCGCACCTGCAACGTCCTTGACCACGGGTGGCGGGCCACCGATGTCATCGAAGAAGGGCGGATGCTGGATGTAGGTCGAATCGGCCTGCCAGACATAAGTGGCGGCTTGCGGCACTTCGATGGCTTGCCACTGCTCGTCGCCGGCAAATACCTCGGCGTATTCCTTGTGGAACATCGCCGTGTTGACCCGCTCCACCGCTTCGGCGATCTCCTTACTGCTCGGCCAAATGTCCCGCAGATAAACCAGGTTGCCATTCTGGTCGCTGCCCAGCGGCTCGGTGCTGAGGTCGATGCGCACGGTGCCGGCCAGCGCATACGCGACCACCAGCGGCGGCGAGGCCAACCAGTTGGTTTTCACCAGCGGGTGAACCCGGCCTTCAAAGTTACGGTTACCCGATAACACCGAGGCCACCGTCAGGTCGGCTTGCTGGATGGCTTTTTCGATTGGCTCCGGCAACGGGCCGGAGTTGCCGATGCAGGTGGTGCAGCCATAACCGACCAGATCGAAACCGAGTTGGTCGAGGTACTGTGTCAGGCCGGCAGCCTTGTAGTAGTCGGTAACCACTTTCGAGCCGGGAGCCAGCGAGGTTTTCACCCAAGGCTTGCGTTGCAGGCCTTTTTCCACCGCTTTCTTTGCCACCAGCCCGGCGGCCATCATTACGCTCGGGTTGGAGGTGTTGGTGCAGGAGGTGATCGCGGCAATCACCACCGCGCCGTTTTTCAGCCGATGAGTCTGGCCTTCGAAGTCGTAGTCCGCTTCGCCGGCCATGTCCGCATTGCCGACCGCTACACCACCACCGCCCTCGCTTTCCAGACGACCGACTTCCTTGCTGGTGGGTTTGAGCGTCAGGCCGAGGAAGTCGCTGAACGCTTGCGCGACATTCGGCAACGAAACCCGGTCCTGTGGGCGTTTCGGTCCGGCAAGGCTGGCTTCGACGCTGGCCATGTCCAGCGCCAGGCTATCGGTGAACACCGGTTCCTTGCCCGGCAGGCGCCACAAGCCCTGAGCTTTGCTATAGGCCTCGACCAGTTTTACGGTTGCGACGGGGCGGCCGGACAGGCGCAGGTATTCCAGCGTCACGTCGTCCACCGGGAAGAAACCGCAGGTGGCGCCGTATTCCGGGGCCATGTTGGCGATGGTCGCGCGGTCCGCCAGCGGCAGATCGGCCAGGCCATCGCCGTAGAACTCGACGAATTTGCCGACCACGCCTTTCTTGCGCAGCATCTGGGTAACGGTCAGCACCAGGTCGGTGGCGGTGATGCCTTCCTTGAGCTTGCCGGTTAGTTTGAAGCCGATCACTTCCGGAATCAGCATCGACACCGGCTGGCCGAGCATCGCGGCTTCCGCTTCGATGCCGCCGACGCCCCAACCGAGCACGCCGAGGCCATTGATCATGGTGGTGTGGGAGTCGGTGCCCACCAGGGTGTCGGGAAAGGCGTAAGTGCGGCCGTCCTCGTCCTTGGTCCAGACCGTGCGGCCCAGGTATTCCAGGTTCACCTGATGGCAGATGCCAGTGCCTGGTGGCACCACGCTGAAGTTGTCGAAAGCACTCTGGCCCCAGCGCAGGAATGCATAACGCTCGCCATTGCGCTGCATTTCGATGTCGACGTTCTGTTCGAAGGCGCTGCTGCTGGCGAATTTGTCGACCATCACCGAGTGGTCGATCACCAGGTCCACCGGTGACAGTGGGTTGATTCGCTGCGGGTCGCCGCCGGCCTTGGCCATTGCCGCGCGCATGGCGGCCAGATCGACCACGGCGGGCACGCCGGTGAAGTCTTGCATCAGTACCCGCGCCGGGCGGTATTGGATTTCGCGATCGGAGCGGCGTTCCTTGAGCCAGGCGGCAATCGCTTTGAGGTCAGCGCCGGTGACGGTTTTTTCGTCTTCCCAGCGCAACAGGTTTTCCAGCAGCACTTTCAACGACATGGGTAGCTTGTCCAGGTCGCCCAGGCTTCTGGCGGCATCCGGCAGGCTGAAATAGTGGTAGGTCTTGTCGTCGACTTGCAGGGTTTTAAGGGTGTTCAGGCTATCGAGGGACGGCATTACGGTCACTCCTTTGAGTCCGCACGGCTACGGACAGAGGGAACGGGCAGAGCATTAAACCTAGCCCTGTTTTCAGTAGCTGGCTAATAACTGGACTCTATGGGCAGGTCCAGGGTTCCGAAGTCAGCTATCATGCGCCGGTTTTCGTGACAGGCTTTGCTTAAGAGCAAGCCTGGGCATCGCGCAGTGGTTGAATGTCTCGCCATCTGCCCAGGAGTAAAAATGAACACCCTCTTTATGCATTGCCGGCCGGGCTTCGAAGGCGAAGTCTGTTCCGAGATTTCTGACCTCGCCGCACAGCTGAACGTGTCCGGCTATGCCAAGGCCAAAACCGCCAGCGCCTGCGCCGAATTTGTCTGCACCGAAGAAGGCGGCGCCGAACGGCTGATGCGCGGTCAGCGTTTCGATCAACTGATCTTCCCGCGCCAATGGGCGCGTGGTGTTTTCATCGATTTGCCGGAAACCGACCGCATCAGCGTGATCCTCGCCCACATGGCGGACTTTCCGCTGTGCGGCAGCCTGTGGTTGGAAATGGTCGACACCAACGATGGCAAGGAACTGTCGAATTTCTGCAAGAAATTCGAAGTCCACTTGCGCAAGGCGCTGATCGCCGCCGGCAAACTGGTGGAAGACGCCCACAAGCCGCGCCTGCTGCTGACCTTCAAAAGCGGCCGTGAAGTGTTCATGGGCTTGGCGGAGTCGAATAACTCGGCGATGTGGCCGATGGGCATTCCACGTTTGAAATTCCCCCGCGAGGCGCCAAGCCGTTCGACCCTGAAACTGGAAGAGGCCTGGCACCATTTCATCCCTCGCGACCAGTGGGACGAGCGCCTGCACAGCGACATGACCGGCGTCGATCTGGGCGCTGCACCTGGCGGCTGGACCTGGCAACTGGTCAACCGCGGCATGCTGGTGACCGCCATCGACAACGGTCCGATGGCCGAAAGCCTGATGGACACGGGGCTGGTGCAACATTTGATGGCCGACGGTTTCACCTTCAAGCCCAAGCAACCGGTGGACTGGATGGTGTGCGACATCGTCGAGAAACCGGCGCGCAATGCCGCGATGTTGGAAGAGTGGATCGGCGAGGGGCATTGCCGCGAAGCAGTGGTTAACCTCAAGTTGCCGATGAAACAGCGTTACGCCGAAGTGAAGCGTCTGCTGGAACGCATCGCCGACGGCTTCAAGGCGCGGGGCATCAAGGTCGAAATCGGCTGCAAGCAGCTGTATCACGACCGCGAGGAAGTGACTTGCCATCTTCGTCGGCTCGACGTGAAAAAACCAAAATCTCGCTAGCTGATTGGCCATGTAGGAGCTGCCGAAGGCTGCGATCCTTTGATTTTTTTTAAGGTCAAGATCAAAAGATCGCAGCCTGCGGCAGCTCCTACAGGTGCGGTGTTGTGTCAGGTAATTTGTTAAGAGCTTCGGCAATGCGCGACAATGCCGGCAAGTTTCAGGAGCAAATCATGAGTGAAATGATTGATACGCCGGTTGACGGCACCCTCGACGCCACCGGCCTCAACTGCCCGGAACCGGTGATGATGTTGCACCAGCACATCCGTGACCTGGTACCCGGCGGCCTGCTGAAGGTGATCGCCACCGACCCGTCGACCCGTCGCGACATCCCCAAGTTCTGCGTGTTTCTCGACCACGAACTGGTCGCGCAACATGAAGATGCAGGCACCTACCTGTACTGGATCCGCAAAAAATCCGGTTGACCCTCAAAAACTACTGTGGGAGCCAGCCTGCTGGCGATGGCTGATTCAAACTCAACATCATTGTTGACTGAAACACCGCAATCGCCAGCAGGCTGGCTCCCACAGGGTCAGATCCGGGCGTTGCGGATACGCTTGCGTGCACTGCGCGTCAGGCGGATAGACAGCATCAGCGCCGCGCAACTCAAGCCCACGATCAAACCCTGCCACAGCCCGCTCGGGCCGCTTGGCGCACCGAGCCAGTCGGTCAGGCCAAGGGCGTAACCCACCGGCAAACCAATACCCCAGTAGGCGAACAGTGTCAGGATCATCGTCACCCGGGTGTCCTGATAACCCCGCAGCGCACCGGCCGCGGTGACCTGGATCGCATCGGAAAACTGGAACAGTGCCGAATACACGATCAGCATCGCCGCGACTTTGATCACCGTCGGGTCCGCCGTGTAGATCGTGGCGATGTGCTCGCGCAGCAACAGCATCATGCTTGCGGAAATGCATGCATACGCCAGCGCGGTGCCCATGCCGACACCCGCCGCGAAGCGTGCCGTGCGCGGTTCCTGACGCCCGAGTGCCTGGCCGACCCGCACGGTTACGGCCATGCCGAGAGAGTAGGGAATCATGAACACCAGCGAGCTGAAGTTCAGCGCGATCTGGTGCCCGGCCACCACGGTGGCACCGAGGCTGCCGATCAGCAGGGCGATCACGGCAAAAATGCTCGACTCGGCGAATACCGCTATGCCGATGGGCAAGCCGATGCCCAGCAGGCGCTTGATCACCGACCATTGCGGCCAATCGAAACGGCTGAACAATTGGCTCGACTGATACGCCGGCGCCCAGCGTTCCCAACCGGCCATGCCCAGCGCCATCACCCACATCACGATCGCCGTGGCCCAGCCGCAGCCGACGCCGCCCATGGCCGGTACGCCGAAGTGGCCATAAATGAAGATGTAGTTCAGCGGAATATTCAGCGCCAGACCGCACAGGCCCAGCACCATCGCCGGGCGGGTTCGGCCCAGGCCGTCGCTGAAGCAGCGCAGCACATGGTAGAAGGCGACGGCGGGCAAACCGCTGGCGATGCCATGCAGGTATTGCATGCACGGGCCGATCAGTTCGGGATCGACCTTCATGAAGCGCAAGATCGGCTCGGCACTGAACAGCAAGCAGGTCGCTATCACGCCGACCACCAATGCCAGCCACAATGCCTGACGCACGATCGGGCCGATTTCGCTGTGAGTGCCGGCACCGAAACGCTGGGCGACTTTCGGCGTGGTGGCCAGCAGAGTGCCGGTCATCAGCAGGAATACCGGCACCCAGATCGAGTTGCCCAGCGCCACCGCCGCCAGGTCGCGCGGCCCCACCCGACCGGCCATTACCGCATCGACGAAGCCCATCGCCGTGGTCGCCAGTTGCGCGATCATGATCGGCAGCGCCAGGGCCAGCAGGTTTTTCAGCTCCAGGCGAACCCGGGCCGGGCGATTTAAAGTACTAGCGGCAGGGCGGTCAGTCACAGAGTTCAAGGGCGAAACGTCCAAAAGGTTTTGATGCGCAGGCGCGCATTCTACGCGTTGACGCAGCGGTCAGGAAAAGACCGTTGTTGCGGATTTGTAATCACATACACCGCATCCCCCGTGTAGGAGCTGCCGCAGGCTGCGAACTTTTGATCTTTTGTCACCCCAAAAGATCGCAGCCTCGTTTCACTCGACAGCTCCTACAGGGAAACGCGGTCCCTGTATGAGCTGCCGCAGCCTGCGACAGCTCCTACATAAGAACCGGACGTGGGGTTAAGGGGATGTGGGCTAGGCGTTCTGGACCATCTACGCCTACACTGCCGATCCGCCAAAGGAGCCTGCCATGCTGATTGTTGCCGACGAAAATATCCCCCTGCTTGACGCCTTCTTTGAAGGTTTCGGTGAAATCCGCCGGGTGCCGGGGCGTTCCATCGACCGCGCCACCGTCGAACAGGCCGATGTGTTGCTGGTGCGCTCGGTGACCAACGTCAACCGCGCGTTACTCGAAGGCAGCAAGGTACGTTTTGTCGGCACCTGCACCATTGGCACCGATCACCTGGATCTGGATTACTTCAAACACGCCGGCATTGCCTGGTCCAGCGCACCAGGCTGCAATGCACGGGGCGTGGTTGACTATGTACTCGGTAGCCTGTTGACCCTGGCCGAGATCGAAGGCGTCGACCTGAAGCAGCGTACTTACGGCGTGGTCGGGGCCGGTGAAGTGGGCGGCCGGCTGGCCAACGTCCTGAAGGGGCTAGGCTGGAACGTACTGGTTTGCGATCCGCCACGTCAGGCTGCAGAAGGCGGCGACTACGTCAGCCTTGAGCAGATCATCGAAGCGTGCGACGTGATCAGCCTGCACACGCCATTAACCAAGCAGGGCGCGCAGTCGACCTGGCATCTGTTTGATAAAGACCGTCTGAACCAACTCAAACCCGGCACCTGGCTGATCAATGCCAGCCGTGGGCCGGTGGTGAACAACGCGGCGTTGCGTGATGTACTACTGGAGCGCGAAGACCTGCAAGCGGTGCTCGATGTCTGGGAGGGCGAGCCGGAGGTCGATGTGGCGCTGGCCGATCTCTGCGTGCTGGCGACACCGCACATTGCCGGTTACAGCCTGGACGGCAAACAACGTGGGACGGCGCAGATTTATCAAGCGTACTGCGACTTCCTTGGGCAACCGCCCCAAGTCAGTTTGAGCGATTTGCTGCCAGCACCGTGGTTGTCCGAAGTGACTTTGAGCGCTGAAAGCGATCCCGCCTGGACGCTGGCGATGTTGTGCCGTGGCGTGTACGACCCGCGACGTGATGATGCGGATTTCCGCCGTAGCCTTGTAGGCAGTGTCAGTGAGCAACGTGCGGCATTCGACATGCTGCGCAAAAACTATCCCGCTCGGCGTGAGATCGATGCCTTGAAAGTGCGGATCGACGGGAATGCGCCTGAACTGCAGAAAATTGTGGCCGCCCTCGGTTCAACATCAATCTGACCCCGTGCAGGAAAGCGATACTTCGGCCACAAAAAACCCGGCCATCAGGGCCGGGTCAAGAAGACGGTGGCTATATCACTTTTGTTCGGCAGGCTTGACCAATCGCTTTTCCAGTTCGCTGCACGCTTTCTGGATCATGTCTTCAGTGATCGGTACTTCACGGCCTTCTGCGTCGATAATCGAGCAACCCAGAGACTGGTCTGGCTGTGTGCGGATCACTTGAATCTTGTCATCACTGCTGTTTTGCAAGGACATGGCCTGTCTCCTCATCAGGTTGTGTGCTTACTGTAGAACCACCAGGTGACCAAGCTGTGACAACTCCCTGCGATCTCTACATGGCGGCAATACCAGTCCACCAGAAAATCCACGAGGTTGCCACCCGGACCTTAGACCAATAGCGTCTAGTGTCTAGTAAGGGCGGTCATAATTAACCTGACTCATTGTGATTTACCAAGTTCCCCCCCATTTGAGCTGTGTAGCCTGACCTTATCAATTTCTCCGTCCTGGATAATGCCAATGCTCTCTGTTCGTCACCGCCGAGCCATTCGCCTGGCCAGCCGTTTCATCGCGCCTTACCGCTGGCACGCTATCGGTGCATTGTTCGCATTGATCGTCACGGCGGCGATTACCTTGTCCATGGGCCAGGGCATCCGCCTGCTGGTGGATCAAGGCTTTGTGACCCAATCACCGCACTTGCTCAATCAGTCCATTGGCTTGTTCATGCTGCTGGTGATCGGCCTGGCGGTCGGCACCTTCGCGCGTTTTTACCTGGTGTCGTGGATTGGTGAGCGCTGCGTCGCCGACATCCGCCGTCAAGTGTTCAATCACCTGATTTACCTGCATCCAGGGTTCTACGAAAACAACCGCAGCTCCGAGATTCAGTCGCGACTGACCACTGATACCACGTTGCTGCAATCCGTGATCGGCTCTTCGTTGTCGCTGTTTTTGCGCAATTTGCTGATGGTGATCGGCGGGATCGTCCTGCTGTTTGTGACCAACCCCAAGCTCACCAGCATAGTAGTGGTCGCTTTGCCGCTGGTGATCGCGCCCATCCTGATCTTCGGTCGTCGGGTGCGCAGCCTGTCGCGCCTGAGTCAGGACCGGATTGCTGATATCGGTAGCTACGTCTCCGAAACCCTTGGTCAGATCAAAACCGTGCAGGCCTACAACCACCAGCCCCAGGACGAACAACGTTTTGCCGTGACCGTGGAAGATGCATTCGACACGGCGCGCAAACGCATTTTTCAGCGGGCCTGGTTGATTACCCTGGTGATCGTGCTGGTGTTAGGCGCAGTGGGCGTCATGCTCTGGGTCGGTGGCATGGACGTGATTGCCGGGCGAATTTCCGGGGGAGAGCTGGCGGCGTTTGTCTTCTATAGCCTGATCGTCGGCAGTGCGTTTGGCACTTTGAGTGAAGTGGTCGGTGAATTGCAGCGCGCGGCAGGCGCGGCGGAACGGATCGCCGAGTTGCTTCGTTCGGAAAATATCATTCAGCCGCCATCCACCGATCTTGTGACGTTGCCTGCGCGGGTGAAGGGCGATATTCAGTTGCAAGACGTGCGCTTTTCCTACCCGTCGCGAGCCGAAAGCTACGCCGTCGATGGTTTGAGTCTGACCGTCAAGGCCGGAGAAACGCTAGCGCTGGTCGGGCCGTCCGGTGCCGGCAAGTCGACGGTGTATGACTTGCTGTTGCGTTTTTACGACCCCGCCGAAGGACGCATCCTGCTCGATGGCGTGCCCCTGACCCGACTCGATCCGCTGGACCTGCGCCGCTGTTTTGCGCTTGTCTCACAAAACCCGGCGCTGTTTTTCGGCAGCATCGAAGAGAACATCCGCTATGGCAACCCCACGGCGACACTGGCAGAGGTCCAGGAAGCGGCAAAAATCGCCTACGCCCACGACTTTATCGAAGCGATGCCGAGCGGTTACCAGACCCATCTGGGCGATGGTGGTCTTGGCTTGTCCGGCGGCCAGCGCCAGCGCCTGGCTATCGCGCGGGCGCTGCTGGTGGACGCGCCGATCCTGCTGCTCGATGAAGCCACCAGCGCCCTCGATGCCCAGAGCGAATACCTGATCCAGCAAGCACTGCCAAGCCTGATGAAAAACCGCACCACCCTGGTCATTGCCCATCGCCTGGCCACGGTGAAAAACGCCGATCGCATCGCGGTGATGGACCAAGGAAAACTAGTGGCAGTGGGGACGCATCAGGAACTCATCGCCAGTAACGCACTGTATGCGCGATTGGCGGCGTTGCAGTTCAACACTGAATCTGTAGGAGCTGTCGAGTGAAACGAGGCTGCGATCTTTTGATCGTGATCTTAAAAAACCAAAATCAAAAGATCGCAGCCTCGTTTCTCTCGACAGCTCCTACATAACTGGAGTTACCGGTTATTGATCGTCGAAGTACCGCTCATGCCAATCCACTAGCGGTTGCGGCGAGTTGAGTTTCTGGCCGTAGATCACCGAGTACGACAGCACGTTCTGCACGTATTGACGGGTTTCGTCGAACGGGATGCTTTCCACCCATACGTCGAAGCTCAGGTGATCAGCGCCGCGCAACCACTGGCGTACGCGGCCTGGGCCGGCGTTGTAGGCGGCGGAGGCGAGGACGCGGTTACCGTTGAACTGGCTGTGGACCTGACTCAGGTATGCGGCACCGAGTTGAATATTCTTGTCCGGGTCGAGCAACTGCTGCGGCGAGGCATACGGAATGCTGAACTTGCGTGCGGTTTCCTTGGCGGTGCCGGGCATCAGTTGCATCAGGCCAGAGGCACCGACGCCGGAGCGGGCGTCGTCCATGAAGGCGCTTTCCTGGCGGGTAATGGCGAACACCCAACTCGAATGCAGGCCACGGTTTTTGGCTTCACGGACCAGGGTTTCGCGGTGAGCCATCGGGAAGCGGATGTCCAGGTCATCCCAATACTGCGCCTGGCTGATGGTGCGGATCGCCGGGAAATACCATTTCAGGTCGTAAGCCAGTTTTGCCTGGGCGACCATTTCGTCACGGTTGAAGTGCCGGCTGACGTAGTACCACTCGCGGCGACCATCGACGACTTGCCCACGGGCGTGAAATTCCAGGGCGCGGCGCACACCGGGTGTATTGCGAACCTTGTTGATGGTCGCCTGGCTCAGCACCAGCGGTTTGTTCAGCAGCGAATAGGGCGACTGCGAACGATCGGCGGCGAGGAAGCCATAAAAATCGCGTTCGCGGGCGAGGCTTTTATAGAGCGTCTGCGCTTCCGGGTTCTGCGGTTGCGCCAGTTCCAGGCTGCGGGCCTGCCAGTAGCGCCAGCGGTTGGTGGTCGCCAGGTCTTGCGGCAGGCGGCGGGTCAACTGGTAGGCGTCGTCCCAACGGGCCAGACGCAGCAACAGACGCAAACGCCATTCGGACACAGTGTTGTCGCGCAGTTCCGGGTCGTACTTGGTCATCACATCCAGTGCGCGGCTGTCAAAACGGCGCGCGAGCGTCAGGCCGATTTCCCGGGCGATCGCCACTTTTTCATCACGGGAAAAGTGCATGCTCGTGGCGTAACCGTCCAACAGATCCATGGCCTTGTCCGGGTCCTGGCGGGCCAGGCGACGCAGGCCAAGGCTGACGATATCCGACATAGGCTCGTCGGCTGGGGTGAAGCGTGACGGCTGGTTGAGCAGCTCGGGTTTCTGCGCCACGTCGATCAACAGGCGACCGCGAGGGGCGAGGGTGGTCATGCCGTTGACCAGGCTGTTGGCCAGTGGGTAGTTACGCGTCTGGGCGGCAAGCTTGGCGCGCTCCCAGCGTTTCTGCTCGGTCAACTGGCCTTCGGCGGCCCACATGCCGAACAACGAGTCACATGCCTCGGGTTGTGATTTGCCGGTCAGCCAGAGTTTGTTGGCGTTGGCGTAACCCTCGGTCTTGAGGTTGTGGCTGATCTGGTACTGCGCGTTCAGGCAGTCCAATTCAGTGAAATTCATCTTGGGGTCGTAATATTTGACGAACGTCGCCCAGTCGCCGCGATCGGCCAGCCAGCGCAGCCAGCGCAATTTCATCCAGTTGGCTTGTGGCAGGTCGCCATGTTCAGCGAGAAATTTTTCGATTTCTTCATTGCTCGCGGTTTTCAGTCGCGCGGTCAGCTCGTCATACGCAAGGTAAGGCTCCAGCGGGTAGTCGCTGAGGGCCTGGCTGTAACGAAAATAGGGACCGGTGTCGCCCTTGGCCAGGGCGCGTTTGGCTTCATCGTAATATTGGCGTTGGGTGGACAGGTCCACCGCCTGGGCGGATTGAACGGCAGCGGCAGACAGTAAAAAACACGACAAAAGATTGAAAAGGCGACTGCGCATGAGACGTCCGGGCAGAGAAATCATGACAAGTGCTGGCGATGCCCGCACTGAATTGTTTGTAGCTTAGCCTTTTGCCAGCAGCGGGCGAAAGCTTTGCGGGCCTGTCTGCATAAGTTCGCAACATTTGTTGTGCAGAGTACTTCGACAGTGAAATTGCCGGCCTTCTGAAGCCTCAAGTCAGGTAGAATGCGCGCCCGGTTTTTGGAGAAGCTCATGACCCTGCTCAAATTCAGCGATGTGTCCCTTGCTTTCGGCGCTATGCCGTTGTTGGACAAGGTGTCCTGGCAGATCGCCCGTGGAGAGCGGGTGTGCATCATCGGCCGCAATGGCACTGGCAAGTCCAGCATGATGAAGCTCGTCAAGGGCGACCAGAAGCCCGATGAGGGCTCCGTTTGGCGCGCACCCGGGCTCAAGATCGGCGAATTGCCGCAAGAATTGCCGGTAGCCGACGAGCGGACGGTGTTCGACGTGGTTGCCGAAGGTCTTGACGGTGTCGGCGCACTGCTTGCCGAATACCATCACCTGAGCCAGAACATCGTCACCGCCGAGGACCTGGACAAGCTGATGCACGTCCAGCATGACCTCGAAGCCCGTGATGGATGGCGCTTGCAGACCCTGGTCGACAGCACTCTGAGCCGCCTTCAGCTACCAGCCGACAAGACCCTCGCCGAGTTGTCTGGCGGCTGGCGTCGTCGCGTCCTGCTCGCCCAGGCCTTGGTTTCCGAGCCGGACTTGCTGCTGCTCGACGAGCCAACCAACCACCTGGACATCGGTGCGATTGCCTGGCTCGAAGAAGCCTTGAAGGATTTTCAGGGCGCCGTGCTGTTCATCACGCACGACCGTTCTTTCCTGCAAAACCTCGCAACCCGCATTCTCGAACTGGATCGCGGTGGCCTGATCGACTGGAACGGCGACTACGCCAGTTTCCTGGTGCACAAAGAAGCCGAACTGGCCGCCGAAGCCACCGCTAACGCGCTGTTCGACAAGCGTCTGGCTCAGGAAGAAGTGTGGATTCGCCAGGGCATCAAGGCTCGTCGTACCCGTAACGAAGGTCGCGTACGCGCCCTCAAGGCCCTGCGCGTCGAGCGTAGCGAGCGTCGTGAGCGTACCGGCAAAGCCAACATTCAACTGGACACCGCCGACAAGTCCGGCAAGCAGGTCATGGTCCTCGAGAATGTGAGTTTCGCTCACCCGGGCGGCCCGTTCCTGATCAAGGACTTCTCCATGGTCCTGCAGCGCGGCGACCGTATCGGTCTGCTGGGCTCCAACGGTACCGGCAAGACCACGCTGCTGAAGCTGATGCTCAGTGGCTTGCAGCCCACCAGCGGCAAGGTGGAAGAGGGCACGAAGATTGACGTTGCCTACTTCGACCAGTTGCGTCATCAGCTGGACCTGGAAAAAACCGTGATCGACAACGTCGCCGAAGGTCGTGACTTCATCGATATCGACGGCCAGAGCCGCCACGTGTTGAGCTACCTCGGCGACTTCCTGTTCAGTCCGCAGCGTGCGCGCACGCCGGTCAAGGCGCTGTCCGGTGGCGAGCGTGCCCGTCTGTTGCTGGCCAAGCTGTTCAGCAAGCCGGCGAACCTGTTGGTCCTCGACGAACCGACCAACGACCTCGACGTCGAAACCCTCGAACTGCTCGAAGAGGTTCTGCTGACTTTCAACGGCACCGTGCTGATGGTCAGCCACGACCGGGCATTCCTCGACAACGTGGTCACCAGCACCCTGGTCTTCGAAGGTGAAGGCAAGGTTCGCGAGTACGTCGGTGGTTATCAGGACTGGCTGCGTCAGGGCGGTTCGCCGCGCCTGCTGGGCGTGACCGAAAGCAAGTCCGGCAAGGCAGACTTGAACTCCGCTGTGGTGAAGGCTGAGCCTGCGCCGGTCGCTGCGGCAGTTGAAGCGCCGGTCGCGAAGAAAAAGCTCAGCTACAAATTGCAGCGTGAGCTGGAAGCGTTGCCGGGGCAGATCGAAGCCATGGAACAGCAGATCGCCGCCGTTGAGGCGCAGATGGCCGATGCCGGCTTCTACCAGCGCCCGGCTGCCGAAACCGCTGCTGTGATCGCACAGCTTGAGCAATTGCAAGCTGAACTCGACGTGATGGTCGAGCGTTGGGCTGAACTGGATGCCTGATTGAACCTGCAATAAAAAAGCCCGGCTTCACTCAAGTGAACGCCGGGCTTTTTGTAGGAGCTGCCGCAGGCTGCGATCTTTTGACTTTGTTTTTCAAAAAATCAAAAGATCGCAGCCTGCGGCAGCTCCTACAGGGTTTTGTATTGTCAGCTTTTATTTTGCAGTCGTACCGCCAGCACATCACAAGGCGCGCCATGCAGTACATCATTGGCGGTGGAGCCCAGCAGCAATGCCAGGCCATGCCGCCCGTGACTGCCTACCACGATCATGTCACAACCTTGCTCTTTGGCCAGGTGGTGAATCTCCTGGCGTGGCTGGCCGTAGGTCAGGTGGCTGTATTCCTTGGAAAGCTCCGGATATTTCACGATCAACCGGTCGAGACGTTCCTTGGCCTGGTCGAACTGTTGTTGTTGCAGTTGTGACAGGTCCATCGGCACGTCACCGCCAAAGGCCATAGCCATTGGCTCGACAATGTGCACCAGCGAAAGCTTCGCGCCGTTGCTCACCGACAGTTCGCGGGCACGGTGGATTACAGGGTCGCACTCTTCGGTTAGATCTACAGCGACCAGAATGTGGTTGTAGGGCATGAGGTGCTCCTCCTGAGGATTGCGATATTGGTAAGTATGGCTGGTTTCAAGCGCATTGGTTCCAAAGTGACTGAATGCGCTCATCAAGAATCGGGAGTACAGATATGACGGTCTGGATAGTGGTGTCAATCCTGCTGGTGGTGCTTAGCCCCTTGGCATGGTTACGACCCTCTCGCCATCAGAGCGGACGCATGGCCCTGCGGATGGAGGCGCGACGCATTGGGTTGGCCATGCAACTGGCACCGCAGGAATGGCCACACTGGCTCAGTCAGGAGCCGCCAAGCCCTTGTGCGCAATACCACCGGCCTCGACGCGGCACTCAGCCGGCATGTTGGAGTTACTGGCAGAAATCACCGGGTGTTTGGGTGAATCAGTGGCAGGAGGTCTGCGAAGATCGGGCGGTGCTCAATCATTTCGAAAAATTGCCGGACAACGTCTACAAGGTCGAGGCTGACAAGCAGATGATCGCTTTGTATTGGGGCGAGAAGGGCGAGGCCGAGGTATTGCAGCACATTGATGCCACCCTCAAGGCGCTCGCCTGAATCCCATCCAACGAAATTCCCTGTAGGAACTGCCGAAGGCTGCGATCTTTTCACTTGGGTTTTGTACAAACAAGATCAAGAGATCGCAGCCTTCGGCAGCGTCTACATGAGCCCGTATTCCCGCAGGCAATAAAAAGCCCGACAACATCATCGGGCGGGGTGGCCAGGCAGGCCGGTAATTCTTTGTGGGCTGATCTTACGCTGGGCATTCGCCAAAAGCGTTCATATTTTTACCGAGATCCCGCCAGCGTAGCTTGTTAAACACAGGGCGCCGGGAATTAGGGCGACTTTTCTAATGATTGATCCTATGAATGACCTCACATGCATTGGCGTGTTGAGGGGCTTCGCGGTACGGATATGACCGGAAAGTCGCGTTTCAACCCGTATTTTGGGCGATTGACAATTGTCGGAAATTCCGTGAAGGTGACGTACCCAAATCAAACGGGCGTATGAATTGAGCGTTTGTATTTCAGACCGCTCCTACAGAATCCCGACTATCGCGTTGGCGGGTGTGTTGGGTGGATAGGCGTAGCATCGACGAATAACGTCCCTGCCCAGCCATCCTCCTGCGTCCGACGTGTACTGTTCAGCTTCCATATCGTGGAGATCAGTTGATGATTTACGAAGGTAAAGCCATCACGGTTAAGGCTCTTGAAAGTGGCATCGTCGAACTGAAGTTCGATCTCAAGGGTGAGTCCGTCAACAAGTTCAACCGTCTAACCCTGAACGAACTGCGTCAGGCCGTAGACACCATCAAGGCAGATGCTTCGATCAAGGGTGTGATCGTCAGCAGTGGCAAGGACGTATTCATCGTCGGCGCCGACATCACCGAATTTGTCGACAACTTCAAGCTGCCGGATGCAGAGCTTGTTGCAGGCAACCTCGAAGCCAACAAGATTTTCAGCGATTTCGAAGACCTCAACGTCCCGACCGTAGCCGCGATCAACGGCATCGCTCTGGGTGGCGGTCTGGAAATGTGCCTGGCGGCGGACTACCGCGTCATGTCCACCAAGGCCAAGATCGGCCTGCCGGAAGTCAAGCTGGGCATCTACCCGGGCTTCGGCGGTACTGTTCGTCTGCCGCGTCTGATCGGTGCCGATAACGCCATCGAATGGATTGCCGCCGGCAAGGAAAACCGTCCTGAAGACGCGCTGAAAGTTGGCGCAGTGGACGCAGTAGTAGCGCCTGAGAAGCTGCAGGAAGCTGCGCTGGAACTGATCAAGCGCGCTATCTCCGGCGAGTTCGACTACAAGGCCAAGCGCCAGCCGAAGCTTGAAAAACTCAAGCTGAACGCTATCGAACAAATGATGGCTTTCGAAACCGCCAAAGGTTTCGTGGCCGGCCAGGCTGGCCCGAACTACCCGGCGCCGGTTGAAGCGATCAAGACCATCCAGAAAGCCGCGAACTTCGGTCGCGACAAGGCTCTGGAAATTGAAGCTGCCGGTTTCGTCAAACTGGCCAAGACCTCTGCCGCGCAGAGCTTGATCGGCTTGTTCCTGAACGATCAGGAACTGAAGAAAAAGGCCAAGGCCTACGATGAAATCGCCAAAGACGTGAAGCAGGCTGCCGTACTGGGCGCTGGCATCATGGGTGGCGGTATCGCCTATCAGTCGGCTTCCAAAGGCACGCCGATCCTGATGAAGGACATCAACGAGCACGGTATCGAGCAGGGTCTGGCCGAAGCCGCCAAACTGCTGGTTGGCCGCGTTGATAAAGGCCGCATGACCGCCGCGAAAATGGCAGAAGTGCTCAACGGCATTCGTCCGACCCTGTCCTACGGTGATTTCGGTCACGTGGACCTGGTGGTTGAAGCGGTCGTCGAGAACCCTAAGGTCAAGCAAGCTGTGCTGGCAGAAGTCGAAGACAAGGTCAAAGAGGACACCATCCTCGCGTCCAACACCTCGACCATTTCCATCAGCCTGTTGGCCAAAGCCCTCAAGCGTCCGGAAAACTTCGTCGGCATGCACTTCTTCAACCCGGTGCACATGATGCCGCTGGTGGAAGTGATCCGTGGCGAGAAGTCCAGCGAGCTGGCTGTTGCCACCACCGTTGCCTACGCCAAGAAAATGGGCAAGAACCCGATCGTCGTCAACGACTGCCCGGGCTTCCTGGTCAACCGCGTGCTGTTCCCGTACTTCGGCGGTTTCGCCAAGCTGGTCAGCGCCGGCGTGGACTTCGTCCGTATCGACAAGATCATGGAAAAATTCGGCTGGCCGATGGGCCCGGCATACCTGATGGACGTGGTCGGTATCGACACCGGTCACCACGGCCGTGACGTAATGGCTGAGGGTTTCCCGGACCGTATGAAAGACGACCGTCGTTCGGCCGTAGACGTGCTCTACGAAGCCAAGCGCCTGGGTCAGAAGAACGGCAAGGGCTTCTACGCCTATGAGACCGACAAGAAAGGCAAGCAGAAGAAAGTGGCCGATCCGTCGGTTCTGGAAGTGCTCAAGCCAATCGTGTATGAACAGCGCGAAGTCACCGACGAAGACATCATCAACTGGATGATGATCCCGCTGTGCCTGGAAACCGTGCGTTGCCTGGAAGACGGCATCGTAGAAACCGCCGCCGAAGCCGACATGGGTCTGGTTTACGGTATTGGTTTCCCTCCATTCCGTGGCGGTGCGCTGCGCTACATCGATTCGATCGGTGTTGCCGAGTTCGTTGCCCTGGCTGACCAGTACGCTGATTTGGGCGCGCTGTACCACCCGACCGCGAAGCTGCGTGAAATGGCCAAAAACGGCCAGAGCTTCTTCGGTTAAGCGCCCCCAACTAGAGTGAGAGTGAACTTATGAGCTTGAATCCTAGAGACGTCGTGATTGTCGACTTCGGTCGTACTCCGATGGGCCGCTCCAAGGGCGGCATGCACCGCAACACCCGTGCCGAAGACATGTCGGCGCACCTGATCAGCAAACTGCTGGAACGTAACGTCAAGGTCGACCCGAACGAAGTCGAAGACGTGATCTGGGGCTGTGTGAACCAGACCCTGGAGCAGGGCTGGAACATTGCGCGCATGGCGTCGCTGATGACCCAGATCCCGCACACCTCGGCCGGTCAGACCGTCAGCCGTCTGTGTGGCTCGTCGATGAGCGCCCTGCACACTGCCGCGCAAGCGATCATGACCGGCAACGGTGACGTGTTCGTGGTGGGTGGCGTCGAGCATATGGGCCACGTGAGCATGATGCACGGTGTCGATCCGAACCCGCACATGTCCCTGTACGCGGCGAAAGCCTCGGGCATGATGGGCCTGACCGCTGAAATGCTGGGCAAAATGCACGGCATCACTCGCGAACAACAGGACGCTTTCGGCGTGCGCTCCCACCAACTCGCCCACAAGGCGACAGTGGAAGGCAAATTCAAAGACGAAATCATCCCGATGCAGGGCTACGACGAGAACGGTTTCCTGAAACTGTTCGACTACGACGAAACCATTCGTCCGGAAACCACCCTGGAAAGCCTGGCGGCGTTGAAGCCAGCGTTTAACCCAAAGGGCGGCACCGTGACAGCCGGTACTTCGTCGCAGATCACCGATGGTGCTTCGTGCATGATCGTGATGTCGGCGCAGCGCGCACAAGACCTGGGTATCCAACCCCTGGCAGTGATTCGTTCGATGGCGGTCGCAGGTGTGGACCCGGCAATCATGGGCTATGGTCCAGTACCGGCCACACAGAAAGCACTGAAGCGCGCGGGCCTTGGCATTACCGATATCGACTTCTTCGAGCTCAACGAAGCTTTCGCCGCACAGGCCCTGCCAGTGCTGAAAGATCTGAAAGTACTCGACAAGATGAACGAGAAGGTTAACCTGCACGGCGGCGCGATCGCCCTGGGTCACCCGTTTGGTTGCTCCGGTGCGCGTATTTCGGGCACTTTGCTGAATGTGATGAAGCAAAATGGCGGCACCTTTGGGGTAGCCACCATGTGCATTGGTCTCGGCCAAGGCATCTCCACCGTCTTCGAACGCGTTTAAGCGTTCCGTTGACGGAAGCCGGGGCCAAGTGCCCCGGTTTTTGTTTTTCTGAATTTATTTTTGCTTTTATTTTGAAAAAATTTGAGTGAGGGCCGAAGCATGCCGATACAACCTGGGCTCTACCAACATTACAAAGGTCCGCAGTACCGTGTATTTAGTATTGCGCGGCATTCGGAAACCGAAGAAGAAGTGGTCTTCTACCAAGCCCTGTATGGCGATTACGGCTTTTGGGTACGTCCCTTGAGCATGTTCCTGGAGTCGGTCGAAGTTGACGGCGAGCAGGTGCCGCGCTTTGCTTTGGTGCAGGCCGAACCGAATGTTTTTCCCAAGCCATAAGCTGAGTTCGCGCAAGACCCTGCGCTTGACCTCACCTCGTAGCCACTATATATAGCGGTGCCGCGTCAGGCGCCAACCGCCTTTCACTTCTAGAATTCAGGAATTTTCTGATCCATGGGCAAATCGCTGGTCATTGTGGAATCCCCGGCTAAGGCCAAGACCATCAACAAGTATTTGGGCAACGAATACGTGGTGAAGTCGAGTATCGGCCATATCCGAGACCTGCCCACCAGCGGTTCGGCTAGCGCCAGCAAAGAGCCAGCCGCCAAGCGCGGCAAGGCTGCTGCGGGTGAAGTGCCGGCCTTGTCGCCGAAAGAAAAAGCGCGCAAACAGCTGGTCGCTCGCATGGGTGTCGATCCCGATCATGGCTGGAAAGCCAAGTACGAGATCCTTCCAGGCAAGGAAAAGGTCATCGAAGAGCTGCGCCGGCTCGCCAAGGATGCTGACACCATCTATCTCGCAACCGACTTGGATCGCGAGGGGGAAGCCATTGCCTGGCACCTGCGCGAAGCCATCGGTGGCGACGACAGCCGCTACAAGCGCGTGGTGTTCAACGAAATTACCAAGAAGGCAATTCAAGAAGCCTTCTCCAAGCCGGGCGAGTTGGATATCGATCGTGTCAATGCTCAGCAGGCGCGCCGTTTCCTCGATCGCGTCGTGGGTTACATGGTTTCGCCGCTGCTGTGGGCCAAGATTGCCCGTGGCCTGTCCGCCGGTCGCGTGCAGTCGGTTGCCGTGAAGTTGGTGGTTGAGCGTGAGCGCGAAATCCGTGCGTTCATCCCTGAAGAGTACTGGGAAGTTCACGCCGACCTCGGTACAGCCAAGGGCGCAACCGTACGTTTTGACGTCGCTCGCGAGAAAGGCGAAGCCTTCAAGCCGCTCAACGAAGCCCAGGCCATGGCCGCGCTGGAGAAGCTCAAGGCTTCCAGCTACAGCATCGTCAAGCGCGAAGACAAACCGACCAGCAGCAAGCCGTCGGCACCGTTCATCACGTCCACCCTGCAGCAGGCCGCGAGTAACCGCCTGGGCTTCGGCGTGAAGAAAACCATGATGATGGCCCAGCGTTTGTACGAAGCCGGCTACATCACTTATATGCGTACTGACTCGACCAACCTCTCGGTTGACGCCGTCACGATGGCGCGTGCCTATATTGAAGGCGAATTCGGCAAGAAATACTTGCCGGAAACCCCGAACGTCTACAGCAGCAAGGAAGGCGCACAAGAGGCTCACGAAGCGATTCGCCCGTCCGATGCCAATACCGAGCCAAGCAAGCTGTCGGGCATGGAGCGCGACGCTGAGCGCCTCTACGAGTTGATCTGGCGCCAGTTCCTCGCTTGCCAGATGCTGCCGGCGCAATACCTGTCGACTACCGTCACTGTGGGTGCCGGCGACTTTGAACTGCGCGCCAAGGGCCGTATCCTGAAGTTCGACGGCTACACCCGCGTTATGCCGCAAATCGCCAAACCAGGCGATGACGATGTACTGCCGGACATGGCGCAGGGCGATGCGATGAAGCTGATCAAGCTTGATCCGACCCAACACTTCACCAAGCCGCCGGCGCGTTATTCGGAAGCCAGCCTGGTTAAAGAAATGGAAAAACGCGGCATTGGTCGTCCTTCGACCTATGCCGCGATCATTTCGACTATCCAGGATCGCGGTTACGTGGCGCTGCATAACCGTCGTTTCTACTCGGAAAAGATGGGCGACATCGTCACCGAGCGTCTGGCCGAGAGCTTCTCGAACCTGATGGACTACGGTTTCACCGCTGGCATGGAAGAGCACCTTGATGACGTCGCCCAGGGCGAGCGCGATTGGAAAAACGTGCTCGACGAGTTCTACGGTGATTTCAAGAAGAAACTCGAAGTAGCCGAAAGCCCGGAAAACGGCATGCGTGCCAACCAGCCGGTGATGACCGATATTCCGTGCACGACTTGCGGCCGTCCGATGCAGATTCGTACCGCGTCGACTGGCGTGTTCCTGGGTTGCTCGGGCTACAGCCTGCCACCGAAAGAGCGCTGCAAGGCGACCGTCAACCTGGTGCCCGGCGATGAAATCGCTGCGGACGACGAGGGTGAGTCGGAATCGCTGGTACTGCGTGGCAAGCATCGCTGCCCAATCTGCAGCACGGCGATGGACGCTTACCTGCTCGATGAGAAGCGCAAGCTGCATATCTGCGGTAACAACCCGGATTGCGCAGGCTATGAAATCGAAGAGGGCACCTATCGCATCAAGGGTTATGAAGGTCCGAGCCTTGAGTGCGACAAGTGCGGCAGTGAGATGCAACTCAAGACTGGCCGTTTCGGCAAGTTTTTCGGTTGCACCAATCCGACCTGCAAAAACACCCGCAAACTGCTGAAGAGTGGTGACGCGGCGCCGCCGAAGATGGATCCGGTGAAGATGCCTGAGCTGAAATGCGAAAAGGTCAACGACACTTACATCCTGCGCGACGGTGCTTCCGGTCTGTTCCTGGCTGCCAGCCAATTCCCGAAAAACCGCGAGACCCGTGCTCCGCTGGTTATGGAAATTGTGCCGCACAAGGATGAAATCGATCCGAAGTATCACTTCCTTTGCGAAGCGCCGAAGAAAGATCCGGACGGCCTCCCTGCGGTGATCCGTTATAGCCGCAAGACCAAAGAGCAATACGTACAGACCGAAGTCGACGGTAAGCCGACTGGTTGGAAGGCGTATTACGACGGCGGTAAGTGGACGGTTGAAGACAAGCGTCCTGCGGCTAAGTCTTAACTGGCGCTGTACTGAAAAGGCCGCATGAGAACCCTCGGGTTTTCATGCGGCCTTTTTGTTTTTTCGTCCCTTGTAGGAGCGAGCTTGCTCGCGATGGTCGCTAACGATAACGCAAACTTTTTTGGATATACGCGGCGCTCTGTAGTCCATCGCGAGCAAGCTCGCTCCTACAGAGGGACATGTGTATGTCTGTTTCGGGGTTAGACAATGCTTGCGGTAAGCTTGGGTGATCCACGACACTGTCTGACCTGCTTGAAGCAATTATTTCGTTGTGGAGACTGCCGTTATGGCCCACGAACTCTATACCCGTACCAATCAGAAGATCTATTTCGCCGGCCTGTCGCTGGAAGCGCTCGGTAAAGCCGAGGACGGGCGGGCAATGAACTCCCCGGCGCTGGTTCAGGCTGGTCGCGAATCGGCGTTGTTTCATCTTTACGGTGCGCTGCTGGGCTTGTGTCATGAAATCGCCGGTTTCTATCGCTTACCCCAGGCCAATGCCTCTCGGGCCGAGTCGTTACTGACTCGCGAAGTGCTGGAAAGCATCGCCATTCCTGAGTTGGCCGAGATGATTGAGCTGGCCAATAACCCGGAAACCTGGCTGGCCAAGCTATTGGCAGCCCACAAGGCGCTGTTTCAACCGCCACGGGCACCACGCAAGCCTAAGGGTGACGTGACGCAGCCGTTGATTCAGGCGGTTAACCTGGATGAAGAAGAGGTGCCTGAGGAGTTGAGCCGGGAAGAGCTAGAGAGCTGGCGGCAGAACCTCAAAAGCCTGGCGCTCCGTTTTCGCGAAGGCCTGAATGAGTGCTGAAGGATTGAGCGGAATGACGGATGGCTTTCAGAGCAATCCGCTCATGGAAGAGTGCAAATAGATATTTCTTCGCGATGACATCTGGTCAAGATCCCGAGCGAAGCCTGGCCGATGCCTATATAATCCCCGCCTTTCGTGGAGAACAGACCTTTATGCCAACGTCCTTTCTAGAAATTGTCGAGTTACCAGACGGCCGTATCGAGCTGCGCAGGGCTGAGGACGAGGGTTCTCTGGTTACTTTGAATTTCTCCGAGGACGCCAAAGCGTTCTTGCAAGGCCAGCATGTCGAGGTTGCCAAGGCGATGTTGAGTGTCGGTGTGCAGATGGCTGGACGCCTGGTTGAAGGCGAACTCGACAAAGAAGAGGGGTCGCGGGTTCTTCATTGATCCCGCCCGTCGCTTTTTTCGGCTATCGATTCAGATCGGCTTCTCTGTTCTTGGAGAGGCCCAGCGCCGTTCGAGGCGCGCCATGTTTATCAGTTAACCCAGTCGAATGTTCAGGCTTTGAGCGTCCCCAGTACGGGCGGCGCTGATTAGCTGTTGTCGCGAATTTGTACTCAGCGGGTTAAGCCAGCTGACTACCGTGTGGCTGCGGCCTAGACGAAGGGCCTCGCAAGTCAGTTGTTGAGCGCTCTGGGTGCCACGCGGTTGCAATAGCAAAATGCGTTCGCGGTTAAGGCCGGCGTCCCGCAACCAGGCCTGGGTCACGCTGGCGGGTGGGGCGATCAGTGTCAGCCAGCGCGCATCCTGATCGTCGCTGAGTTCCCTCAGAATGGGGGCTAGAAGGTTCAGGCAGTTCCCGGCCGCACCACGCAGTGACAACTCACTGAAGACCTCGGGTTCGGCGCTCCAGGGCGACTCGACCACTTCCTTCAGGATCGGCGCCAAGGGCTGCGCCATGAACGCCTCGAACAGCGACAGTTGGGCTTGCTGTGATGTGTGTGGGAACTGCATAAAGCCTCCTTTAGCGGCGAATAACGCCGACACTCAAGCCTTCGATCACCAGGTCCTGATCTTTAAGGTTCACTTCGATAGGGGCGAACTCAGGGTTCTCGGCAATCAGCCAGACTTTGCTGCCGTCACGCTTGAAGCGCTTGACGGTCACTTCGTCACCGATCCGTGCGACCACAATCTGGCCGTTGCGGGCCTCGCGGGTGGTGTGGACTGCCAGCAGGTCGCCGTCGAAAATACCTACGTCCTTCATGCTCATACCATGGACCCGCAGCAGATAGTCGGCGCGAGGATGGAAGAACGATGGATTGATATTGCAGGACTCCTCAACGTGTTGTTGAGCGAGGATTGGGGCACCCGCGGCGACACGGCCAATGATCGGCAGGGTGGAGTCGTCGGGTTTCGCTTCGAAACCGGGGATGCGAATTCCGCGGGAAGCGCCCGGTGTCATTTCGATCGCGCCTTTGCGGGCGAGCGCCTTGAGGTGTTCTTCTGCCGCGTTGGGCGATTTGAAACCCAGTTCCTGAGCGATTTCCGCGCGGGTCGGCGGGTAGCCGTTGTCTTCTAGGCAGCGTTTGATGAAGGCCAGAATCTCTGCTTGGCGTGGCGTCAGCTTTAGCATATTGATCGCTCTGTCTTTTTATACAGTGACTGGGATTATATACAGTGAAACGGTCTTGGCAATGCCCCTTTTTTTGCCCGCCGCCGGACGGTCGAACAGTCCGCTGATTGAAGCTTTCCGGTTGTATGGTTAAATGGCTGACCGACCATTCCCAAAACGAACTGCCAGACTTGACAATACACAACCTGAAACGTATGTTTCAAACAAGTGTTTGTCAGGCGGAGTAGCCATGGCCCAGTCGGAAACCGTTGAACGCATTCTTGATGCTGCCGAGCAGTTGTTCGCGGAAAAAGGTTTCGCTGAAACCTCATTGCGCTTGATCACCAGCAAGGCCGGGGTCAATCTGGCGGCGGTGAACTATCACTTCGGTTCGAAAAAGGCGCTGATCCAGGCTGTCTTCTCGCGTTTTCTCGGGCCGTTCTGTATCAGCCTCGATAAAGAGCTGGAGCGACGCCAGGCCAAGCCTGAGAACAAGCCGACGCTCGAAGAATTGCTGGAAATCCTCGTCGAGCAAGCCCTGGTGGTGCAACCGCGCAGTGGCAATGATCTGTCTATTTTCATGCGTTTGCTGGGCCTGGCTTTCAGTCAGAGCCAGGGCCATTTGCGTCGTTACCTGGAAGACATGTACGGCAAGGTGTTCCGCCGCTACATGATGCTGGTCAACGAAGCCGCGCCGCGTATTCCACCGATCGAACTGTTCTGGCGCGTGCACTTCATGCTGGGTGCGGCTGCGTTCAGCATGTCCGGTATCAAGGCATTGCGCGCAATTGCCGAAACCGACTTCGGGGTGAACACTTCGATCGAGCAAGTCATGCGTCTGATGGTGCCGTTCTTGGCAGCCGGTATGCGTGCAGAAACCGGCGTCACTGACACCGCCATGGCCAGCGCGCAATTGCGTCCGCGTAGCAAATCGACAGCGGTTGCCGCCAAGGTTTAACCGCACACGGGTGGGCGCGGCAGCTGACATCCGCTAAGCTAGCCGCCCATGCCGACTCTCGTTCTGAACCCGCTCCCTGTTTCTATCGCCGACCTGCCAGGCACTGCCCATGGCGGCGAACGTGTGCGAGCCGGGTTTATCGTTATCAAGGAATCTCTATGACTGCTGGCCTGCAAGGCTCGTTGATGGTGGACGTCGCCGGTACCTGGCTGACGGCTGAAGATCGCCAATTGTTGCGTCAACCTGAAGTGGGCGGCTTGATCATTTTCGCCCGCAACATCGAACATCCACGCCAGGTCCGCGAGTTAAGCGCCGCGATTCGCGCCATTCGTCCTGATTTGCTGTTGGCGGTGGATCAGGAAGGCGGTCGGGTCCAGCGTTTGCGTCAGGGCTTCGTGCGGCTACCGGCGATGCGCGCCATTGCTGATAATCCAAATGCTGAATACCTGGCTGAGCAATGTGGCTGGATCATGGCCACCGAAGTATTGGCTGTTGGCCTGGACCTCAGTTTCGCCCCGGTACTGGACCTCGACTACCAGCGCAGCGCAGTGGTCGGCACCCGTTCCTTCGAGGGCGACCCCGAGCGTGCAGCGCTGTTGGCCGGTGCATTCATTCGCGGCATGAACTGCGCCGGCATGGCGGCTACGGGCAAGCATTTCCCTGGCCACGGTTGGGCAGAGGCGGATTCTCATGTTGCGATTCCGAATGATGAACGCAGCCTTGACGAGATTCGGGCCAGCGACCTGGTGCCGTTCGCCAAACTGAGCAAACAGCTCGCCGCGGTGATGCCGGCCCATGTCATTTATCCACAAGTCGATTCCCAGCCTGCCGGCTTTTCCCGTCGCTGGTTGCAGGACATCTTGCGCGGCGAACTGCAATTTGACGGCGTGATCTTCAGCGACGACCTGTCCATGGCCGGTGCCCACGTGGTGGGCGATGCCGCCAGTCGCATTGAAGCGGCGCTCACCGCTGGTTGCGACATGGGGTTGGTATGCAACGATCGCGCAGCCGCCGAACTGGCCCTGAGCGCCGCGCAACGTCTTAAGGTCAAACCGTCGGCGCGCATCGCGCGGATGCGCGGTCAGTCGTTCGTGAACACCGAATACCGTCAGGCCCCGCGCTGGCTGGCAGCTGTCGGCGCGCTTAAAGAAGCTCAATTGATTGATTAAGGACTGTTTGTTATGACGGTTTACGCGATTATCGGTGGTACCGGCCTGACTCAACTCGAAGGCCTGAGCATTCGTCAATCATTGGCGGTCGACACCCCATACGGCGCGCCTTCTGCTGAAGTGCAGATCGGTGAGTACGCCGGCAAGGAAGTGCTGTTCCTCGCCCGTCACGGCCACCCGCACCGTTTCCCGCCGCATCAGGTGAACTATCGCGCGAACCTCTGGGCGTTGAAGCAGGCCGGAGCAGAGGCGATTCTTGCGGTCAATGCCGTGGGTGGGATTCATGCGGCGATGGGCACTGGGCATTTCTGCGTGCCGCATCAGTTGATCGACTACACCAGCGGTCGCGAGCACACCTACTTTGCTGATGACCTTGAACAGGTCACGCACATCGATTTCAGCTATCCCTACAGTGAACCGTTGCGTCAGCAGTTGATCGCGGCGCTGGCGGCTGAAGGTGTTGGTTACAGCAGCCATGGCGTGTATGCCTGCACTCAAGGCCCGCGGCTGGAAACCGTAGCCGAGATCGCTCGATTGGAGCGTGACGGTTGCGACATCGTCGGCATGACCGGCATGCCGGAAGCAGCCCTGGCTCGTGAGCTGGAACTGGATTACGCCTGCCTGGCACTGGTGGTGAATCCGGCGGCAGGCAAATCGACAGCGGTGATTACCATGGCTGAGATTGAGCAGGCGTTGCATGACGGGATGGGTAAGGTTAAGTCGACGTTGGCGCGGGTATTGAGGGGGTAGTCAGTCATTACACCGAGTTGACTCTATCGCGGGCAAGACACGCTCCCACAGTTTGATGTTTACCCTGTGGGAGCGGGTTTGCCCGCGATGCGATTTGACAGGCGCCGAAGGTCTCAGCGCTTTTCGAGCTTATCCGGCAAAGGCGCAAACAACGCTTCAATATCATCGTTCTGCAGCTTCCAGTCCCCAGTCTGACGCCCGTCCAGCACGCCAGCCGCAAGGTCGGATTTTTCCTTTTGCAGATGCTGAATCTTCTCTTCCACCGTGCCGCGCGCAATCAATTTATAAACGAACACGGGCTTCTCCTGACCGATACGGTACGCACGGTCGGTTGCCTGATTTTCCGTCGCCGGGTTCCACCAGGGGTCGTAATGAATCACCGTGTCCGCCTCTGTCAGATTGAGACCTACGCCGCCCGCCTTCAGGCTGATCAGAAAGATCTGACGCTTGCCGCTCTGGAATTCCTTCACCGGCGTACGCCGGTCGCGGGTCTGTCCCGTCAGCAGTGCGTAAGTCACGCCGCGTTTTTTCAATTCGTCTTCGATCAGCGACAGCATTGAAGTGAACTGCGAAAACAGCAGAATCCGCCGTCCTTCCTCAAACAGTTCTTCGAGCATTTCCATCAGGCTGTCGAGCTTGCCCGATGTGCTGCCCCGAGCCGGAAGGGCAGCATCATTGACCAGACGTAGATCGCAGCACACCTGACGCAATTTCAGCAGCGCCTCAAGGATGATGATCTGGCTACGCGCCACGCCCTTGCGGGTGATTTCGTCGCGGACTTTCTTGTCCATGGCCAGACGCATGGTTTCGTACACATCGCGCTGGGCTTCGTTGAGCTCGACCCAATGAATGATTTCGGTTTTCGGCGGCAACTCGGTGGCCACCTGTTCCTTGGTGCGGCGCAGCAGGAAGGGTTTGATCCGACCATTGAGGTGCTGAAGTCTTACTTCGCTGGTGCGCTTTTCAATCGGCACCCGGTAATCACGGTTGAAACTCTTCACATCGCCAAGCCAGCCCGGCAGCAGGAAATGAAACAGCGACCACAGCTCGCCCAAGTGGTTTTCCAGTGGCGTGCCGCTCAGGCACAGGCGCTGGCGAGCATTCAGTTCGCGGGCTGCCTGAGCGGCCTTGCTGTTTGGATTCTTGATGTACTGCGCTTCATCCAGCACCAGTATGTGCAACGGTTGTGCAGCCAGGCGTTCGACATCTTTAGGCAGCAACGCGTAGGTGGTCAGGATCAGGTCGTAATCGGCCAGGTTCTCGAAATGTTTTTTGCGACTGGCGCCGTACAGTGCCAGCACTTTGAGTTGGGGCGTAAAGTGCGCCGCTTCGTCGAGCCAGTTCGGAATGAGGCTCGTGGGCATGACCACCATGCACGGTCGGTCGAGGCGTCCGGCGTTTTTTTCGGTAAGAACGTGCGCCAGGGTTTGTAGGGTTTTACCCAGGCCCATGTCGTCCGCGAGGATTCCTCCGACTTCCAGTTGCCGCAGTGACTGCATCCAGCTCAGGCCCTCCAGCTGATACGGTCGCAGTGTTGCGTTCAAGCCTTCTGGCGCGGTGGCCGTGTAGTCCTTGATGTCCCGCAGTCGTTGGGCAAAGGTGCGGATTTGCTCGCCGCCTTCCCACAGCAGTGGCAGGTCTTCCAGCGGATTCAGGCGCGTGGCATCCGCCTTGCTCAGGCGTAAGGTGGTTTCGCCAGGCTCTTGCAGGTAAAACTCACCGAGCGTTGCCAGTACCGGTTTCAAGCGGCCGAAGGGCAGGGCGACTTGCAGGGGGCCATATTCGGAGTTCGGTCGATTGGGGATGTTGACCAGGATCAACTCGTCGTCGCGGCGTCGGGCGAGGCGTTCCGGGTTGAGGATTTCGGTGTGGGAGCGCATCAGGTTCAACAGGATCGGCAGCAGGCTCAGCCGCTCGCCGTTGACGATGATCCCCAGTTCCAGGTCAAACCAGTCGCGCTCGGGTGCCTGCTCCACTGTGGCGTACCAATCGTCCACGGCGGTCAGGTCGAAGCCGAAGTCTTCGTTGATCTGCAACTCCCAGCCTTGGGTGCGCAGCTTCGGCAGTTCATTGAGGGTGAACGTCAGCCAGGCGCTGTCATTGATCATCTCGAACAGTTCGCCAGCGCTTTCCGGCAGGGCCTTGCTTTGCCGGGTGGCGACTTTGAAACCGAGGATTCGCAACTGTTCCCGGTAGGATTGTTCCACATCGGGATGGCGTTTTATCCGTAACGTCTGAGTTTCCTGGCGAATCAGGATGTCGGAATTTTTCTGCCCGGAAACGTACTCATCCAGGTAGCTGAAAGACAGCGCCGCACGATGCTGTATGTAGCGTTGCATCCGCCCGTTTCGCGGTTCGAACGCGCTGAATTCGATACTCGCCAGCCACAGGCGCGGCACCGGTTGCACGTTATCCACCAGTACTTGCGGCAGTGCTTTCGGGTTGCGGTTTTCCAGTACGGCCTGGAGTTTTTCCAGGAGTTCGGCATCTTTGGCCGCTGCAGGATAGTCGAGAGTTTCCTGCACCTGCAGCAAAACGGCTGCGCAATGTTTGCAGTTGCTGTGGACGGGGCACGAGCACGTGGCGTCGACCATCAGCAAGGTGCCTTTGGCTGACTCGCGCAGGCGAATGGTCTGACGGTAAACGTTACCGCCAGAGCCTTCGCAGGCAGCAACGATCGTAGCGTCCCCGGCCTCGACAATCCTGACGCGGTTCTCCAGCGCGTAGCGGCGGCCACGCTCCAGACTCTGTTCCTTGAATCGGCTGACCCAGGAAGGTGCCAGGGGTTTGCTCAGGGTCGCGGACATAAGGACGTCAATCAGTCCGGAATTTCATCGGGGACTGGCCGAGGCGCAGGGGCGGTCAGCGAGGTGATCTTGATCAGCATGCCGAGGTGGCCGGCGTCGAGGAAGTTCAGCTGTCCGTTTTTGGTGTGGCTGTCTGTTTTCAAGCGTTCACTGGCCGTGACCAGGCCATCGGAGTTGATCTGGTTGACCCAGAAGTCCGCATCGACGTCGGTGAAACGACCCAATTTCAGGTTCAGCGTGCCCTCGATCGGGAATTGACCGAATTGTTCCTTGCCCTCGCTGATGGCGACTTTGGTGGCTTCCTCGCTGAGGTTTTGTTGCCAGGCCTTGTGCAGCAGCACTGTGTAGTCGTTGCTGGCGGTAAGTTTTTCCACTTCGCCATTGAGGCTTGGCGTACGCAGGCTGTCGGGATTGAGGCGCTGAGCACCGGCAGCCCAGTCTTCCGGAGCCGCGCGGCTGACAATTGCGGGAACGGCATTTTGCCGGACCAAAATCATTTCGACCTGATACAGGTCATCGGCAAACGCCGTCGGTGCGACCAGAGTTAACAGCAAGGTCAGTGAGCGAAACAGGCGCATGCGGCGTCCTTCAAGCAGTTTTCGGGATGAGGCGCTCGAACAGCGCCTCTACAGTATTAAAGCGCTCTTCCGGGCGTTCCATCGGTACCTGGAATTTAAACATCGTCGCGCCTTCGAATTTGTAGCGTTTGGGCTGGCTCTGGATCAGTTTGATCAGGGTCAGCGGGTCGACCGGTGTCTGCGCCGCGAACTCAATTCGACCACCTTGCGGACCGCCGTCGACTTTCTTGATGCCCAGCAATTCGGCCTGCAATTTCAGGGCGGTGATGCGCATCAGGTTCTTGGTCGGTTCCGGCAACAGGCCGAAACGGTCGATCATCTCCACCTGCAAATCCTTCAAGCCTTCCTCATCGGTGGCCGAGGCGATGCGTTTGTAGAGAATCAAGCGGGCGTGTACATCTGGCAGATAGTCCTCGGGAATCAACGCAGGGACTCGCAAGTTGACTTCCGGACCACCGCCCAACGGTTGATCGAGGTTCGGCTGTTCGCCCTTGCGGATCGACTTCACCGCGCGTTCGAGCATTTCCATGTACAGCGTAAAACCGACGGCCTGGATCTGCCCGCTTTGACCGTCGCCGAGCAGCTCGCCGGCGCCACGGATTTCCAGGTCGTTGGTGGCAAGCACGAAGCCCGCGCCGAGGTCCTGGGTGTTGGCGATCGCTTCCAGACGCTTTTCCGCATCTGCCGTGATTTGCTGGCGCGGCGGTGTCAGCAGGTAGGCGTAGGCCTGGTGGTGACTGCGCCCGACGCGACCGCGCAACTGGTGCAACTGCGCCAGGCCGAACTTGTCGGCGCGCTCGATGATGATGGTGTTGGCGCTCGGCACGTCGATGCCGGTCTCGATGATGGTCGAGGCGATCAGCACGTTGAAGCGCTTGTGGTAGAAATCGCTCATTACCTGTTCGAGATCACGTTCGCGCATCTGCCCATGGCCAATGCCGATTCGTGCCTCTGGCACCAGTTCGGCGAGGTCGGCGGCGCATTTCTCGATGGTCTTCACGTCGTTATGCAGGTAGTAAACCTGGCCGCCGCGCAGCAGCTCGCGGAGCAGGGCTTCTTTGACCGTGCTCTTGTTCTGCTCCATGACGAAGGTCCGAACCGACAGGCGACGGGCCGGTGGCGTGGCGATGATCGACAAGTCGCGCATGCCCGACACCGCCATGTTCAGCGTGCGCGGAATCGGCGTGGCGGTCAGGGTCAGGATGTCGACTTCACTGCGCAGGGCCTTGAGCTGTTCTTTCTGGCGGACACCGAAACGGTGTTCTTCGTCGATGATCACCAGCCCTAGGTTTTTGATTTTTACATCGTCGGACAGCAGTTTGTGGGTGCCGATGACGATGTCGATCTTGCCTTCCGCCAGATCCGCAACCGCTGCGTTCACTTCCTTGGCCGATTTGAAACGGCTCATCACTTCTACGGTCACTGGCCAATCGGCGAAACGGTCGCGGAAGCTGTTGTAGTGCTGCTGGGCGAGCAGAGTGGTCGGCACCAGAATCGCGACCTGACGACCGCCGTGTACCGCGATGAAGGCGGCGCGCATCGCCACTTCGGTCTTACCGAAACCAACGTCGCCGCACACCAGGCGATCCATCGGCTTGGGTGCGAGCATGTCTTCGCGCACGGCTTCGATGGTGGTTTGCTGGTCGGGTGTTTCTTCGAACGGGAAACCCGCGCTGAAGGTCGCGTAATCGGCTTTCGGGTCGGCGAAGGCATAGCCTTCGCGGGCGGCGCGGCGGGCGTAGATGTCGAGCAATTCGGCGGCGACGTCGCGCACCTGCTCGGCCGCTTTGCGTTTGGCTTTCTGCCAGGTCTCGGAGCCGAGGCGATGCAGCGGGGCCAAGGCATCATCGCTGCCGGTGTAGCGGGCGATCAGATGCAGGTTGGCCACCGGCACGTAGAGTTTGGCGTTTTCAGCGTATTCGAGGGTCAGGAATTCAGCGGCCTGGTTGTCGATTTCCAGGATTGTCAGGCCGAGATAACGGCCGACGCCGTGGTCAATGTGCACCACCGGCGCGCCTTCGCGCAGCTCGGTGAGGTTCTTGATCACGGCATCGTTGTTGGCGTCGGCGCGTTTTTCACGGCGACGGCGCTGCATCACGCGCTGACCGAACAGCGGGCTCTCGGCAACCAACGCCAAGGCTGGATCGTCCAGCAGCAAACCTTCGTCCAGCGGCGCGATGGTGATCGCCAAGCGATCTTTGCCGCTGACAAAGTCCGGCCAGCTGTCGACAGTTTTTGGTCGCAGCTTCAAGCGTTCAAGCAGTTCCAGCAGCACTTCCCGACGGCCTGCGGACTCGGCGGTAAACAGCACGCGACCGGGGAACTCGTCGAGGAAAGCCGCCAGCGCGGACAGTGGCTGGGTGGCCTTGGCTTCGATGGCCAGGTTAGGAAGTTCGCGCGCAGGGAAGCGTTCGCGACCACTGCCGGTTTCCATGTCCTGTTGGCTGGCAACGACGCGCGGCCAGTTCTTCAGGCGTGCGAAGCAATCTTCCACCGGCAGGAACAATTCGGCGGGTGGTAATAGGGGACGGGATGGATCGACGCGGCGTTCTTCGTAGCGATTGCGCACGTCGTTCCAGAAATTTTCCGCAGCCTGTTCGATGCCCGGCAGGGAAAACACTTGGGTGTCCTGGGGCAAGTAATCGAACAGTGTCGAGGTTTCTTCGAAGAACAGCGGCAGGTAATACTCGATACCGGCTGGCGTGATCCCGCTGCTCAAGTCCTGAAAGATCGGGCAGCGACGGAAGTCCACGTCGAAACGTTCGCGAAAGCGGGCCTTGAACCGAGTCACGGCTTCTTTCTGTAGCGGGAACTCCTTGGCCGGCAGCAGCTTGACCGAGTCGACCTTGTCGATGGAGCGCTGGTTCTCCGGGTCGAAGGTGCGCAGGGTTTCGATTTCGTCGTCGAACAGGTCGATGCGATACGGCAGCTTGCTGCCCATCGGGAACAGGTCGATCAGCGAACCGCGTACCGTGAATTCGCCATGCTCGTACACGGTATCGACGTAGCGATAACCGGTGGCTTCGAGCCGGCTACGCATTTGTTCGACGTCAAGCTTCTGGCCGACATCCAGCACCAGGCTGCTGCCGAGCAAAAACTTGGTCGGTGCCAAACGGTGCAGGGCCGTGGTGATCGGCACCACCAGCACGCCGTGCACCAGTTCCGGCAGCCGATACAGGCTGGCGATACGCTGGGAAATGATGTCCTGGTGCGGTGAGAACAGGTCGTAGGGCAGGGTTTCCCAGTCGGGGAAATGCAGTACAGGCAAATCCGGGGCGAAGAAACTCAGCTCCTGTTCCAGCCGTTCGGCGCTTTGGCTGTCGGCGGTCAGCAGCAGGGTAAAGCGCTTGGCAGCGCTGGCAGCCTCGGCGATGGCCAGGCTCAGGGCGGCACCGGGCAGATTGCCCCAATGCTGTTTACCTGCCGCGGCAGGGAGAATCGGTAGACGCAGAACGGGCACGGAAGGTTGAGCTCCAAGCGTTGCGACAAAGTCGGTAATTGTAGCGGCCTCGGGTGCCGCCTGTCAGTTGCAGACTGTGTCTATTACGCAGGTTTGGCGAAATGTAGTGGTAAAGACAAAAAACGCCTGTTTTTTACTGAAAATTACCGAATATGTAGTGGTAAAACGAACGGGTGTTACGGAGGGTTACGGACAAGGTAGCGTTACCTCCAAAAAATTGACTGCGCTGAAAGCCCCGGTTTTATTGGGCTTGGGCAGGGCGTAATTTTTTTGAACGGGAATTTGTTACCGATTGCACGACAAGCGCGCATTGCTACGCGACTCACTCGGCGGCATAATGTAGCCCCTTTTTTCTGCCCCTACATGTGGAAGGTTCCCGTGACTCAGAAGCCCGACCAGTGTCTTGGTGAATGGATCGACCGTGAAGCACTCGCAGAAGCGATGATTCCGCTTATCGGTCAGCTCTACCGCAATAACAACGTGGTGAGCTCGATCTATGGCCGCAGCCTGATCAACCAGTCTGTCATCGCGATTCTCAAAGCTCACCGCTTTGCTCGCCATCGCTCTTCCGACGATAGCGAACTCTCCGTCCACGAAACATTCCCTCTGCTGAAAGCCATGAGCGAGCTCAAGCTCGGCGCGGCTTCGGTCGACTTGGGCAAGTTGGCGTACAAATTCCGCGTCGAAGGCAATGGCCGCACTGCTGAGCAGTTCGTCCGTGAAGAAATGGCTGACGTGGTTGGCCAGCAAAACGCTTCCGCCCGCAAAGGCACCGACGTTGTCCTGTACGGCTTCGGTCGTATCGGCCGTCTGCTGGCGCGCATCCTGATCGAAAAAACCGGTGGTGGCGACGGCCTGCGTCTGCGCGCCATCGTCGTCCGCAAGGGTGCCGAAAACGACCTGACCAAGCGTGCCAGCCTGCTGCGCCGCGACTCGGTACATGGTTCGTTCAACGGCACTATCACCATCGACGAAGAAAACAACACCATCACCGCCAACGGCAACCTGATCCAGGTTATCTACGCGAAAAACCCGACCGAAGTTGACTACACCCAGTACGGCATCAAAGACGCGCTGCTGGTGGACAACACCGGTGTTTGGCGTGACGCCGACGGCCTGGGCCAGCACCTGGCCTGCCCGGGTATCGACCGCGTTGTTCTGACCGCGCCTGGCAAAGGCAAGCTGAAGAACATCGTTCACGGTATCAACCACGCTGAAATTACCGCTGACGACAAGATCATTTCCGCCGCTTCCTGCACCACCAACGCCATCGTGCCGGTGCTCAAAGCGGTGAATGACAAGTTCGGCATCATCAACGGTCACGTTGAAACGGTTCACTCGTACACCAACGACCAGAACCTGATCGACAACTTCCACAAAGGCGATCGCCGTGGTCGTAGCGCCGCGCTGAACATGGTTATCACCGAGACAGGTGCTGCCACAGCTGCTGCCAAGGCGCTGCCTGAGCTGGCTGGCAAGCTGACCGGTAACGCGATCCGCGTTCCGACGCCAAACGTGTCGATGGCCATTCTCAACCTGAACCTTGAGAAAGCCGCTACCCGTGAAGAGATGAACGAGTACCTGCGCTACATGGCGCTGCACTCCGATCTGCACAAGCAAATCGACTACGTCAATTCGCAGGAAGTGGTTTCCACCGACTTCGTGGGCTCGCGCCACGCAGGCGTTGTGGACGCTGAAGCGACCATCACCCAAGACAACCGCGTTGTTCTGTACGTTTGGTACGACAACGAGTTCGGTTACAGCTGCCAGGTGGTTCGCGTGATGGAAGACATGGCCGGTGTAAACCCGCCAGCATTCCCGCGCTAAGCATTAGCGGTAAATGAAAACGCCCCGACTTTGGTCGGGGCGTTTTTGTTTGTGCGCTTTGTCGGGCTTAGGGGTGTTGTCGGAACATGCGCCTTCCGCAGGCGCGAGGCTTGCCCGCAAAGGCATTCTTTCAGGCAATGAACAACTTCAATTACTTATATCTTTTTAGTATGTATAACTAAAAATTAATAATTATCTAAAACTCGATACAAAGTTCATTTAATTATTAAAAATAAAAACTCCCAATAAAAATAGGCGTTTGTCGACGATTTCAATGTGGAAGGTTTGAGTGGATCCAATATGGAGGGTGGTACATATTTGACGTCATTTAATTGTACAGCCGCAACGCTTGACACCTCAACGCACTGAAACTAGTGTCGCCAATGACGACGCCCGCTCTGCCACGGGCTTCGTTAGTCCTGCTACTACTGCGCTTTACAGAAACTCTCCAAAAAGACAGGAATCTCATTCCTGCTCACATCACTATAAAATCCAGTAAAACTGCGTCGACTTAGTTGTCGTGCACGGAATAAATATTGTTTGCTCACCCTGCCAAAGTATCTCGCGGTCACGGCCTGCTATTGCCGGACTGTTATGCGGTTGGTCTATCGGGAGAGTCAAACATGGCAGAAGAACGCTCGAAGCTATTGTCACTGTTGCCACGCCTGGTGGGTTTGGGTGTCCTAGGGTTTATTGTCTGGTTGCTCTTGTCGACGTTGTTGATGCCACTGGTATCAGCCTCCGCGACCCGGGCGATTTTGAATGCGCCGGTGATTCTGCTGACTACACCGATTGATGGTGTGGTGAGTTCTTTGGAAGTCAAACCCGGCGCGACTTTCAGTCAGGGCCAGAAAATCGCCGTGGTGGAAAATCCGCGAGCGAACCAGGAAACCTTGCTGACCCTGCAAACCCGGCGTCTGACCCTGGAGCAACAGTTGTCCTCGTCGGCCAGCCAGGCCGAACACGATCTGCGGTATTACGAGGAACTGGAGAAAACCAGCGATCAATACCAGGCCGCGTTTCATACCCGCCAACTCTTCACCCAGAAAGCCCTGAAAGCCGAGAACAGTGCCGCCAGCGCGCGGTTGATGGATGCGCAGGAAACCGTCGAGCGCAATCTCGAATTGTTCGTCCAAGGGGCCGTCAGTGGTGCGGTCGTCGCTTCGTCGAAAGCCCAGTTGGCGTCGTTGCAAGGTGCGGCAGAGTCGGTGCGTTCGCAGTTGCGGATCACTGATGGCGACGTTAGTGCTGCGAACAAACAGGTTTACCTCGATCCCGATCAACTGCGCATGTTCGATCTCAGCGCGCAGATGACCACGCTCAAACTCAGCCTGGAGAACCAGGCGCGCAACCGGGCGACGTATCAACAGGAGCTCGACAACCTCAACCAACTGATCGAAACCGAGCAGAACCGGGTCAAGTTGATGGCCGGCTACGACGTTGTGGCCTATTCGCCCGGTACCGTTCAGGAGTTGCTGGCGCCTCAGGGCACGCTGGTGCAAGCAGGGTCGACCTTGCTGCGCGCGACCGATTGCGCGCAAAGCTATGTGATTGCGGTGTTCCCCGAACGCATGGCCAGCAAGATCGACCGTGACAGCGTGTTGACGGTGAAAATTCGTGGCCTGGATCAACCGCTCAAGGCCAGTGTGGTGCAGTTGCTGTCCAGCGCTTCAGACATTCGCGCCAACACCTACAGCGTGCCGTTCCCGTATGCCGAGCAGAACTCGGTGTACGTGGTCGGAACGTTTGCTGCGGACCTCACGGACAGCCAGCGGGCCATGACTTGCAATCCGGGGTTGTGGGCCAGTGCCGAGGTGTCGCGACCATGAACAGGCTTCTGCGCGGGGTGTTGGGCGTGGTGCTGATCGCCAATGGGGTATCCGCCATGGCAGCACAAGCGAGACCACAACTGGCAGCGATGACCTGTGCGGCGCTGGATCAGGCCGTCACGTCGCTGCCGGCAGGTCCGGTGCTGGTGGCCAGTTACCCGCCGCTGGATGATCATCCTGCACCGATCCTGGCGCTGCGCGGTGTCGCCTTCACGTATGACAACGCGCTGGCCAGCATTGCCTTGTTTGCCTGTGGCAAGCCCGAGTCGGCGCGCAGGATCGCCGACGCATTGGCGTTCGCCACGTTGCATGACCCGGAATATCAGGACGGGCGTTTGCGCAATGCTTATGCTGCCGGCCCCGTGGGTGCGCCGTCGATGAAGCTGCCAGGGTATTGGAGCACCGAGCGCAACGCCTGGAATCAGGACGCCTATCAAGTCAGCAGTGCCACTGGCAATCAGGCCTGGGCCGCATTGGCGTTGCTGGAAGCGTTTCGACAAAGCGGCGAGGCGGCTTACCTTGAGGCCGCGCGAAAAGTCCTGCACTGGTCGCAGCAAAGCACCTACGACGGGCAAGCGCCGGCCGGTTTCGGCGGGGGCTATTACGGGTACTTTTCCAAACAGATTCAGCAGCGCTGGAAATCCACCGAGCACAACGTCGACCTGGCCGCTGCGTGGTCGGCGCTCGATGCGGTGGCGCCGGATCTCGATTCGGCAAAGCAGGCGCAGATTGCCCGACAGTTTGTGTCGAGTCAGTGGGACGCAGGAGAAGGACGTTTCCTGATCGGTACCGGTGCGGATGGCCAGACATCGGATCGCGTGCGGTCAGGACTCGACGCGCAAATTTGGCCCTTGATCGCCCTGCATGATCCACCCAAGGACTGGCGGCGAGTCTTCGCGTTCATCGATCACGCCCACCGTGCCGGCGAAGGTTACGGCTTCAACCGCGACCCCGATGGCTTGTGGACCGAAGGCACCGCGCAGGCCGCTGCCGTGGCGCGATTGACTGGACTCAGCGACAAGGCACAGCCGCTGTGGAGCGTGTTGCTGGCCCAGCAGGCCGGCAACGGTTGGCTGTTTGCAACACCGGCATCGCGCATCAGTACCGGGCTGGCGATAGGCCCGGACTCGGTCACCAATGATTTCTTCTATTACCACCTGCCTCACTTGGGCGCCACAGCGTGGGCGGCGATTGCGGCCACTGGCGTCAATCCTTTTACCGGCTCTCAGGAGGCTGACTGACATGCAGGCACTGGACTCGCTGCAACTGCTGCAAATCAATTTCTGGACGCTGGCGGCGGTGGTGCTGTTCACCTGCCTGACCCACCGCGATCAATGGGCTGCTCGGGCCGGTTTCGGCGCCGTCACCGGGTTGTTGTTGATCAATTACGCGGCCTGGCGAATTCGCGACACGTTGCCCGACGGCCATTCCGGATTTGCCACGGTCTGGGCTTACACCTTTTTGTTTTTCGAGATGTTGGCGATTGGTTACACGCTGTTTTCCATCATTGTGATGCTCTGTCGCACCGACCACCGAAAGGAGGCGGATGCCGGCGAACGACGGCTGCGGGAACAAGGCAGCGCGGTGCCAGCGGTAGACATCTTCATCGCCACCTACAACGAAGGCCTCGAAATTCTCGAAAAAACCATCATTGCCGCCCAGGCAATCGACTATCCGAACTTCACCATATGGGTGCTCGACGACACCCGGCGCGACTGGTTGCGCGACTACTGCGCCGAAGTGGGCGTGCAATATGCGCGGCGTCCGGACAATTCCCACGCCAAGGCCGGTAACCTGAACAACGGTTTGCGCCAGTCGGCGGCCGGCAGTAATGCGCCGTATATCCTGGTGCTCGACGCCGACTTCGCGCCGCAGCAGGCGATCCTCCTGCGCACCCTGGGACTGTTTGACGACCCCAAAGTGGGCCTGGTGCAAACGCCGCAGTTTTACTACAACCCCGATCCGATTCAACACAACCTCGGCACGTCCGCTTGCTGGGTGGATGAGCAACGGGTGTTCTTCGATGTGTTCCAGCCAGCCAAGGATGGTTGGGATGCGGCGTTCTGCGTCGGCACGTCCTTCGTGGTGCGGCGCGATTTGATCACCGAAGTCGGCGGTTTTCCTACAGGTTCGGTCTGCGAAGACATCTACACGACCTATCGGTTGCTGCAAAAAGGCTACGTCACCCGTTGGCTGAATGAGCGTCTGTCGATCGGTTTGTCCGCCGAAGGCCTGACCGAGTACATCAACCAGCGTGGACGCTGGTGCCTGGGCACGATCCAGGTGGCGTTGCTCAAGGACGGGCCATTGCGCGGCAGTGGTTACACGCTCAACGATCGTTTGCACTACCTCCATGGCCTGATGCACTGGTTTTCCAAGCCGTTCATTCTGATGATGCTGGTCTCGCCGGTGTTGTACTGGTACTTCGGCATTGCCGGGTTCTACGCCAATCCGGTGGACTTTCTCGCCTTCGGCATGCCGGCGTTGATTTCATTCTGGGGGTACGGAACCTGGGTCACAGACCGGCGCACGCTGCCGATTTTCACCGAGGTCACGCAGATCGTTGCCTCGTTGGCCGTCACGGCGACCATTGCCAGCGCCATGATCCGGCCGTTTGGGCGGCCATTCAAAGTCACCGCCAAGGGCCTTGATCGCTCACGCACGATGGTGCACTGGAAACTGTTCGGGTTCTTTTTTTCGCTGACGTTGTTTTCGCAGATCGGTGCCTACATCGCCATCAGCACTGCCGCCGCGTTCGACGGCAACATGCTGTTCAACTTGTGCTGGACCGTGGTCGCGCTGGTCTACAACCTCGCAACGCTGGTGGCCTGCGTCGACCGGCCACGCTTACACGGCGAAGAACGTTTTCCGTTCGACAAAGCCAGCGGGTTTCGCTTCGGCGGCAAAGTCCTGCCCGGTCGCCTGGTGGATATTTCCCTCAGCGGCACGTCCTTGACCTGTGCGTTTGCCTCTTCGATCAAACCGGGGCTGTGCGGTCAGGTGTGGGTCGACAAACTCGGTTGGCTGGACGTGGAAGTCATGCGCAATCACGGCGATGACCGATTGGGCCTACGGTTTGTCGAGCTTGATGAAGAACGGCGGCGGCAATTGATCGCCCGGCTATTCAGTGACGCGAGCATTAACGTCGTCAGTAAGGCCGAACCGGCGCAGGCTTTTGGCACCTTGTTGCAGCGCTCCTTGTTAGGCGAAAAGCGCTTGGCACCGCGTGCGGCCAAGCCGATCAAGCGGCCATCCTACGTCTCGCCACCACGCTGGCGGCCGGTGATGGTGCGTTCGCGCAAACAAACGTTGCCACCTCTCAGTGTCAGTCGTTCAGGTCTGTGGACTCTGCTGCTTTCTCCCTTGCGAGCTTTGCTCGGCCAACGCTTGTAGGTGCGCGCCATGAACAGTTGCTTATCCACGTCATGTTTCATGTCTTTGCTGTTGCTCGGTGGTTGCTCGCTGGAGCCGACCTACGAGAAGCCCGAGGCACCAATTGACCAGCAATGGCCGGCGAATACGGTGGGTGAGTGTTGCAGCGGCAAGCAAGCGTTCGATAAGGACTGGCGCGGTTTTGTGGTCGATGACCGCCTGCGCCAACTGATCGAGATGGCCCTGGCCAACAATCGCAGCCTGCGTCAATTCGCGGCCAGTGTTGATGAGGCGCGAGCCGGTTATGACAGCGCAGAGTCGGGGCTTTTTCCTACGATCGGCATCGACACCTACGCCGGGCGCAGCAAGTTGCCGCCGTTGGTGCGCACGCCGGGCGGTGGCGCCACCGCAGGCAGCATCGCCAATACGTTTCAGGCCACGGGCGGGTTCACGTCCTACGAGCTGGACTTTTTCGGGCGTATTCGCAGCCAGCGCAATGCCGCAGGGGCGCGTTTCGAAGCGTCCGAAGCCGACTATCAAACGGCGCGGCTGGCGCTGATCGGCGAAGTGGCCAGCACGTGGTTGAGCCTCAAGGCCAATCAGCATTTACTCGACCTCGCGCAGAACACCTACCAATCCCAGGACCGCTACGGGCAGTTGCTGCGCAAGAGTTACAACCTTGGTTCCAGCGCGCGGATCGATGTGCATCAGGCCGATGCGCAAACCAACACCGCCGCGGTGCAGGTCAATACCTATCGCATGCAAGTGGCGCAGAACATGAATGCGCTGCAGGTGCTGGTGGGGCAACCGGTGCCGGTAGGGTTGCTGCCAACCGGGGCGTTGGGTGAGCAATTGGCGACCCTGGACGTCCCGGCGGGATTACCCTCGGCGCTGGTCGAGCGTCGGCCAGACATCATGTCTGCCGAGGCGCAATTGCGTGCCGCCAACGCCGATATAGGCGCGGCGCGAACGGCCTATTTCCCGACCTTTTCACTGACCTCGGCACTGGGCAGCCTGACCGGTGATTTCTCCCGGCTGCTCAGTGGTCCGGCCGAATTCTGGGCGGTGGCGCTGGCAGGTTCGATGCCATTGATCGACGGTGGTGCGCGGCGGGCGCAGGTGGACGCCAGTCATGCCCGGTTCAACGGTCAGGCTGCGGCTTATGAGGCCACGGTACAGAATGCCTTTCGTGAAGCCGCCGATGCCTTGAATGCGCGGCAGGAAATGCTGACCCAAGTCGAGTTCCAGAAAAAACTGGTGGGGGATTATCAAGAGGCGTATCGGCAGTCACGCCTAAGGTTCGAAGCGGGGCTGGACAGCTATTTTTCCACCATGGATGCACAGCGCTCGCTGTTTGATGCGCAGCAGAAATGGGCGCAGCTGGAACTGGCGCGGGAGATTAATCAGGTGACGTTGTACAAGGCGCTGGGAGGAGGGTGGAGTCAGTCGTTGAAGATGGCGGATCGGTGAGGTGTGGCGAAGTGTGGTGATTTTGAGGGCCTCTTCGCGGGCAAGCCTCGCTCCTACAAGTCGTGCGCGATTTCAACACTGGCGCATGACCTGTAGGAGCGAGCTTGCTCCGGGCGGCGTTTCGACGAAGGTGATTTATCAGGCACCGCGCACTATCGCAGCCTCCGCCGTCCGCAACTCATGCTTGTTGCCACGGAACAGCACCAGCGTCGCAATCAGCCCCATCAACGCCGCGGCACTGAGCCAGATCCCCGGTGCCGCTTTGTTATCCAGCACGTGAATCAGATAAGTACACGCTGCCGGTGTGAAACCGCCAAAGGTTGCCGTCGCCAGGCTGTAGGCCAGGGAGAAACCGGTTGTACGAACTTCTACCGGCATGATCTCGGTCAGGGCCACCACCATGGCACCATTGTACGAACCGTAGAGGAACGACAGCCACAGTTCGACGATCAGCAGATGGCTGAAACTCGGGTTTGCCACCAACCATGACAACGCTGGATAAGCGGTGAGGATTGCCAGAATTGTCGCCGCCAGCAGCAGGGGTTTGCGCCCGATCTTGTCCGACACCGAGCCCATGACCGGCAACCAGAAGAAGTTCGACAGACCGATGCACACGGTTACCAGCAAGGCATCCATGTCCGACAGGTGCAATTCGGCTTTTCCGAAGGTCGGGGTGTAGGCGGTGATCAAATAGAACGACACCGTGGTCATCACCACCAGCGCCATGCCGGCGATAACAATGCCAAAATTCTGACTGATCGAACGGACAATATCCCGCAGGGTCGGGCGATATTTGCGCGCCTGGAATTCCGGGGTTTCTTCCAGTGAACGACGAATCACGAAGATCACCGGAACGATCATGCAGCCGATCAGGAACGGCACGCGCCAGCCCCAATCACCCATTTGCTCAGGGCTGAGCCAGTGGTTCAAACCAACGCCCAGCAGACCGGCGAATACCACAGCGGCTTGCTGACTGGCGGATTGCCAACTGACAAAGAAGCCTTTGCGGCCCGGCGTGGAAATTTCGGCCAGGTACACCGACACCCCACCGAGTTCCACCCCGGCCGAGAAACCTTGCAGCAGTCGACCGAACAACACGATCAGCGGCGCGGCAACGCCGAGGGTGGCGTAACCCGGCACACAGGCGATCAACACCGTACCGGCGGCCATCAAGGCCAGGGTGATGATCAACCCTTTGCGACGGCCATGGCGGTCAATGTAGGCGCCTAGAAAAATCGCCCCTAACGGACGCATCAGGAAACCGGCACCGAAAGTGGCCAGTGAGAGCATCAGGGAAGCGAAAGCGCTGTCGGCAGGGAAGAAGGTCTTGGCGATGGCCGTGGCGTAAAAGCCGTAGACCATAAAGTCGAACATTTCGAGGAAGTTGCCGCTGACAACGCGAAAAATCGCTTTGCCTTTGCCCGTATTAGAGGACATTTGGACGTACTCGCTTTTGGCTGTCTTGTTGGAAATCCTTGGTTTAGACGCGTCCATCGCTGCCGCTGATGAGGACAGGCTCCCTCGGCGAGCGTTTTGTAACAATATGTGTGGAGTGATGGATAGGCAACAATTAGTTAGGTTGCTGCTTAAACGATATAGCCATTACGCGGCATGGATTGCGTACTGGAGCGAATTAACCCCCGTAGGAGCTGCCGAAGGCTGCGATCTTTTGATTCTGTTTTTAAAAGCAAGATCAAAAGATCGCAGCCTTCGGCAGCTCCTACAGGGGGTAATGCATAATGGCGGCTCTTGGCTTCGTGTCAGGGAGTTCTTCAGTGGAGGCAGGAATTGCTTATCAGGCGGCTGGTCGTTTTCGTGATGCTGATTGGCATCCTCTCCGCCTGCGGCAACGGCGACTCCATGGAAAGCTTCGGCGGCCCGACAATGGGTAGCACGTATTCGATCAAGTACGTGCGCCACGCCGGTCTTCCCGCCCCGGAAGACGTACGCGTCGAGGTCGAAAAAATCCTCGCTGACGTCGACCGGCAAATGTCGACCTACCGCAGCGATTCGGATATCGAACGCTTCAATGCTTTACCCGCCAATAGCTGTCAGACAATGCCCGCGCCGATCCTCGAGTTGGTCCGCGTCGGCGAGCAGCTGTCAGAGCAAAGCGAAGGGTCTTACGATTTGACGGTCGAGCCGCTGCTTAATCTCTGGGGGTTTGGCCCTCAGGGTCGTGAAGAAAAAATTCCAACCACCGAAGCGCTCGCCGAGGTGAAGCAACGCGTTGGCCATGCTCATCTGCATATCGACGGCAATAAGCTGTGCAAGGACGCTGCCGTCGAAGTCGACTTCAACAGCATCGCCGCCGGTTATGCGGTGGATACGATTGCTGCACGACTGGAGGCGCTGGGCATCCACAACTATCTCGCCGAAGCCACCGGTGAACTCAAGGCGGCTGGCAAGAAAGCCGACGGTTCTTCCTGGCGCATTGCCCTGGAGGAACCTCGCGACGATCAACAAGTGGCCGAGCGTATCGTTGCCATCGACGGTTATGGCCTTTCAACGTCCGGCGACTACCGAAATTATTTTGAGCAGGGCGGGCAGCGTTACTCCCACACCTTCGATGCTCGCACCGGTAAGCCGGTTTCACACACCCTGGCGTCCGTCACGGTGATTCATTCTTCCGCCTTAATGGCCGATGGCTTATCAACGATGTTGCTGATTCTCGGCCCGGAGCGCGGTTGGGACTACGCAGAAAGACACGACATCGGCGCATTTTTTGTGATTCGTGCCGATACAGGTTTCGTCACACGCAGCAGTCACGCTTTTGAACGCCTCAGCGCTGGAAAAACCGAATGATTGCGGCGATTCAAGCGTTGAAAGCTGGCGTTGTAGTGCAGGCAAAACTAGCCTACGACGCGACCAAGGGTTAATGTGCGCGGCGTTGACGCTTCTATAGACTGTGTCCGGGTTCTGCACTGGCCCCAAATTGTTCCTTCACGCCGCAGATCGGCGTGATTTAGCCGCAGGTGCCGAGGGCGCCGCGGCCTGTTCTGAGGAGTACGCATGGCTGTCTACAACTACGACGTGGTGGTGTTGGGTTCCGGCCCGGCGGGAGAAGGCGCGGCAATGAACGCCGCCAAGGCAGGGCGCAAGGTGGCGATGGTCGATAGCCGTCGCCAGGTCGGCGGCAACTGTACTCACTTGGGCACCATCCCGTCCAAGGCACTGCGTCACTCGGTCCGGCAGATCATGCAGTTCAACACCAACCCGATGTTCCGGGCCATTGGTGAGCCGCGCTGGTTCTCGTTCCCGGACGTGCTGAAAAGCGCTGAAAAAGTCATCTCCAAACAAGTCGCCTCGCGCACCGGCTACTATGCCCGTAACCGCGTCGACGTGTTCTTTGGCACCGGCAGTTTCGCCGACGAGCAAACCATCGAAGTGGTCTGCGCCAACGGCGTAGTCGAAAAGCTTGTTGCCAAGCACATCATCATCGCTACCGGTTCGCGCCCGTATCGCCCAGCCGACATCGATTTTCACCATCCGCGTATCTACGATAGCGACACCATCCTCAGCCTCGGCCACACCCCGCGCAAACTCATCGTTTACGGCGCTGGCGTGATCGGCTGCGAATACGCCTCGATCTTCAGTGGTCTGGGTGTTCTGGTTGAGCTGGTGGACAACCGTGGTCAGTTGCTGAGCTTCCTCGATTCGGAAATTTCCCAGGCGTTGAGCTACCACTTCAGCAACAACAACATCACGGTGCGCCACAACGAAGACTACGACCGCGTCGAAGGCGTGGACAACGGCGTGATCCTGCACCTCAAGTCCGGCAAGAAGATCAAGGCCGACGCCTTGCTCTGGTGCAACGGCCGGACCGGTAACACCGATCAGCTGGGTCTGGAAAACATCGGCGTGAAGGTCAACAGCCGTGGTCAGATCGAAGTCGACGAGGCTTATCGCACCTGCGTGCCGAACATCTACGGTGCCGGTGACGTGATCGGCTGGCCGAGCCTGGCCAGTGCCGCTCACGACCAGGGCCGTTCGGCCGCTGGCAGCATTGTCGATAACGGCAGCTGGCGCTTTGTGAATGACGTGCCGACCGGCATCTACACCATTCCGGAGATCAGCTCGATCGGCAAGAACGAGCAGGAACTGACCCAGGCCAAAGTGCCGTACGAAGTGGGCAAGGCGTTCTTCAAGAGCATGGCGCGCGCGCAGATCGCCGGTGAGCCGCAAGGCATGCTGAAGATTTTGTTCCACCGTGAAACCCTGGAAGTGCTGGGTGTTCACTGCTTCGGTTATCAGGCGTCGGAGATCGTGCACATCGGTCAGGCGATCATGAACCAGCCGGGCGAATTGAATACGCTGAAATACTTCGTCAATACCACGTTCAACTACCCGACCATGGCCGAAGCCTACCGGGTAGCGGCGTACGATGGCCTCAACCGGCTTTTTTGAGCGGCTCCGGCCGGTGGCCTGAGCCGGCCGGGGAGACCGATTTCAGCAATTCTCGAGCGTGGCAGTGGCCAAACCGGGAAAGTCTGTAATCAGGCTGTCAACGCCGAAGTCGGCGAGTCTGCGCATTAGCGCAGGCTCGTTGACTGTCCACACCGACACATGCAGCCCCTGACGCTGCGCCTTCTGCAGGCGTTCCGGCGTACACAGGGTCCAGTTCAGCGCCAGAATCTCACAGCCATAACTTGCCGCGACCTTCAGTGGGTCGAGCCACGCGTACTCGGCTACCAGTCCACGGGATACGTCCGGCACCAGGTCCAGCGCGGCTTTCAGCACTTCCCGCGAACTCGAGGTGATCGTCACCTTGTCCAGCAAACCATGACGTTGCGCCATTTCACGGATTGCCAGTACGGTGGTTGCTGCGCGAGTGCGTGAAGCGCTTTTGACTTCCAGTTGCCAGTGATCGAAGTCGCATTGTTCGAACAGCGATTCCAGCGTTGGAATCGGGCACGGCTTGATCCAGCCCGGGCCGCCCTTGCGCGCATCGTAAGTTACCAATTCCGCCGCCGTGTGCTCGACGACCTTGCCGCGCCGGTCGGTGGTGCGTTTGAGCGTCGGGTCGTGGATGACCATCAGCTCGCCATCCATGGACAGGTGCAGGTCCAGTTCGCAACGGCGGACGCCGTGCTTGAGACATTCCTGAAAGCTGGTCAGGGTGTTTTCCGGTGCTTCGCCCTTGGCGCCGCGATGGCCGTAGATGAGGGTCACGGTTCTTCCTTAAATTAATTGCCTGATTCGAGTTCGCGGGCCAGACGTCGTTCCTGGGCCTGCTTCTGCAAGATATAGCGGGCCAGCAGTTGGCGCTGGGCGTCGGTCGGGTGTTCGAACTCGGTGCCGACGTCATAACCGTCACCCTTGCGGTCGCAATGAGTTACGCGAGCGCGCAGTAACAGGCCCAGGGCTTGCGGCATCAACACCAGTTTGACCGACAGGCGTGAGCCTGCGGCAATGGGCGATGGGTGCTGAAAGTCGATGCCGCCCTCGGAGATGATCACAGGTTGTGGTTCGCCGATCTGCCCGAGCACGGTGATGGCGATCACCTGGCTCAGCAAGTCGATGCGTTTGTTCTGGGATTTCAGGAACGCCGCCAGGTTTCGGTCGCGTTCGCTGATCTGGCGCAACAGGTGCTGCGACTCGAATTCGCTCAGGTGCAATTCGCTGAGCAGGTTGAACAGTGGGGAAGCATCCTGCAACACTTCCTGGCCTGCGGCTTCGGGAGCGGACAGGGGCCTAATTTCCAGTGCGATCGTGTCCTCGATACGGTAGTATTCGCGGCGATCTTCTTCATCTAATGTCGACATGGCGAACCCATGGTAGCGGCGATGGTCTGAGTGTAAAGCTGGTTATCGACCCTCGCCACAAGGACGTTCCTTTTCCCTCCGAACAAGCCCCGACATGTTCAGACCTCTCTTCGTATTTATCGGCACGCGTTATACCCGTGCAAAGCGTCGCAATCATTTTGTGTCATTCATTTCCCTGACTTCGATGATCGGGCTCGCCCTTGGCGTGGTCGTGATGATCGTGGTGCTGTCGGTCATGAACGGCTTCGATCATGAGATGCGCACCCGCGTGCTGGGCATGGTGCCCCACGCGACCATCGAGTCCGGCGAGCCGATCAGCGATTGGCAAAGCCTCGCTGCGAAGGTTAAGCAGAACCCGCAGGTGACAGCCGTTGCGCCGTTCACCCAGATGCAGGGTTTGCTGACCAACAACGGCAAAGTCTCGAAAGTCCTGCTCAACGCCATCGACCCGGCACAAGAACGCCACGTATCGATCATTGATAACTTCATGCAGCAGGGCAAACTCGACGACCTGGTGCCGGGCGAGTTCGGCATCGTCATTGGCGACAAGGCGGCGGCCAAGCTCGGCGCGGCGATCGGCGACAAACTGACCTTCGTGGCACCGGAAGTCACTGTGACCCCGGCCGGGATGTTCCCGCGCATGAAGCGCTTCACTGTGGTCGGCATCTTCCATGTTGGCGCCGGCGAGCTCGACGGTTACCTGGGTGTCACCAATCTTCAGGACCTGGCCCGGCTGCATCGCTGGAAACCGGATCAGGTCCAGGGCTTGCGTCTGAAATTCGATGACCTGTTCCAGGCACCGCGCACGGCGTGGAGCATCGCTCGGGAACTGGGTGAAGATCATTTCTATGCTCGCGACTGGACCCGCACCCACGGCAACCTGTATCAAGCGATCCGCATGGAGAAAGCCATGATCGGCCTGCTGTTGCTGCTGATCGTCGCCGTCGCCGCGTTCAATATCATTTCCACGCTGGTGATGGTGGTGAACGACAAGAAGGGCGACATCGCGATCTTGCGTACCCTCGGGGCCACGCCGGGCACGATCATGCGCACATTCATGGTGCAGGGCACGGTGATTGGTGTGGTCGGTACGGCAATCGGCGCCGTGCTCGGGATCTTTGCCGCGCTGAACGTCAGCGCGGCGATTTCGGCGCTGGAAGGTTTGATCGGACACAAATTCCTCAACGCCGACGTGTACTTCATCGATTACCTGCCGTCGCAGGTGCAGAGCCAGGATGTGGTAATGGTCTGCGCCGCCGCGTTGGTCCTGAGTTTCCTCGCCACCCTGTATCCAGCCTGGCGTGCCGCGCGCACCCAGCCTGCGGAGGCGCTACGTTATGAGTGAGTCGGCTATGACTGATAAAGCAATCTTGAGCTGCCGCAGCCTGGGCAAATCCTACGAGGAAGGCCCTGAATCGGTAGAGGTGCTGGCCGGTTTGCAGCTGGAACTGCATCCGGGTGAGCGTGTGGCGATTGTCGGCAAGTCGGGCTCGGGCAAGAGCACTTTGCTCAATCTGCTGGGCGGTCTCGATACGCCGACCAAGGGCAGCGTCTGGCTCGATGGCGAAGAACTCTCGGCGCTGAGCGAGAAAAAACGCGGTCTGCTGCGTAACCGTGCACTCGGTTTCGTGTACCAGTTCCATCACTTGCTGCCGGAATTCACTGCGCTGGAAAACGTCTGCATGCCGCTGCTGATCGGCAAGACCGCGATCCCGGAAGCACGTCAGCGTGCCACCGCGTTGCTGACACGGGTAGGGTTGGGCCATCGCCTGGAGCACAAGCCAGCGGAACTGTCTGGTGGCGAACGCCAGCGCGTGGCCATCGCCCGCGCCCTGGTGAACAACCCGGGGCTGGTGATGCTCGACGAGCCCACCGGCAACCTCGACTCTCACACCGCCCAAGGCATTCAGGACTTGATGCTGGAACTCAGCACCTCGATGCGCACGGCGTTCCTGGTGGTGACTCACGACATGAACCTGGCCCGCCAGATGGATCGCGTCCTGCATTTGCAGGAAGGTTGCCTGACGCCCATCTGATTGGCTGAAACCCGACGGAACTGAAAAGTGCGTCGGGTCTTTTATTTTTATACGGTGCCCCAGCGAATGTTCAGACCGTTATCGATCTTTATCGGCACGCGCTATACCCGCGCCAAGCGCCGCAATCGCTTTGTTTCCTTCATCTCGATGACGTCGATGATCGGCCTCGCCCTGGGCGTGCTGGCGATGATCGTGGTGCTGTCGGTGATGAATGGCTTCCAGCGCGAAATGAGCTCGCGCATCCTCGGCATGGTCCCTCATGCGACCATCGTCGGCGTCAACCCGATTGACGATTGGCAGCCGGTGGCCGCCGCCGCGATGAAAAACCCCGAAGTCACCGCCGCCGTTCCGTTCACCGAGATGGAAGGCATGCTGTCCTACAAGGGCTCGATGCAGCCAATCCAGGTCAGTGGCGTCGATCCGGCACTGGAAGGTCAGGTGTCGATTGTGGCCAAGCACATCGTCCAGGGCAGCCTCGAAGCCTTGAAGCCGGGTGAGTTCGGCGTAGTGATCGGCGAGATCACCGCGCGACGTTTTCGCTTGAATGTTGGCGACAAGATCACCTTGATCGTCCCGGAAGTCAGCAACGCGCCGGGTGGTATTACCCCGCGCATGCAGCGTTTGAACGTGGTAGGTGTGTTCAAGGTTGGTGCTGAACTGGACGGCACGATGGCGCTGATCCACATGGCCGATGCCGCACAGATGCAGCACTGGGAGCCCAACCAGGTGCAAAGCGTGCGCCTGGCGGTGAAGGATTTGTACGCTGCGCCACAAGTGTCGAGCGACATCGCCAATGGTCTTGGCACGGCCTATAAGGCTGACGACTGGACCCACACCCAGGGCAGCCTGTTCAGTGCAATGAAAATGGAAAAAACCATGATCGGCCTGCTGTTGTTGATGATCGTCGCGGTGGCGGCGTTCAACATCATCGCGACCCTGATCATGGTGGTGAACGACAAGGGCGCGGACATCGCGATCCTGCGCACCATCGGCGCCACGCCACGGCAGATCATGGCGATCTTCATGGTGCAGGGCACGGTGATCGGCATTGTCGGCACCTTGATCGGTGGCGTGCTCGGGGTGATCGCGGCGCTGAACGTCAGTGAAATGGTGGGCTGGATCGAACGGGTCAGTGGGCAACACATCTTCAGTTCCGACGTGTATTTCGTCAGCAACCTGCCGTCCGAGCTGCAAGGCGGGGATGTGGCGTTGATCTGCACGGCGGGCTTTGTCTTGAGCTTCCTGGCCACGGTTTACCCAGCGTGGCGGGCGGCGAAGATCGAGCCGGCGCACGCGTTGCGGTATTCGTAAGGAGCGACACCGCTCCCAGGTAGGAGCTGCCGCAGGCTGCGATCTTTTGATCTTTTTAGGGCAAGATCAAAAGATCGCAGCCTTCGGCTGCTCCTACAGGGAGCGGGCCTCAATTTTCCCTTGGCAACTCGATCACAAACCTGGTCCACCCATCAGCCGATTCGCAACGAATCTGCCCACCATGGGCGCGGATGATTGACTGAGTGATCGCCAATCCCAACCCCGCATGTTCACTGCTGCCTTCCTGCCGCGCCGGATCAGCCCGGTAGAATCGATCAAACAAACGCGGCAGCAACACCCCGTCAATTGCTTTTCCACTGTTCTCAACGGTCAGGCTCAAGCCTTTGGGTTGATCGACGATCCGCACCCGAACCACCCCGGCCGCCGGCGTAAAGCGCAGCGCATTGTCCAGCAAGTTGGATAGCGCTCGCCGCAACATGGTGCGGTCGCCCTCGATGTGCGCGTTACCCTCGCGGCTCAACGTCACCTGAGCGTCTTCCGCCAGCGGCGCAAAAAACTCCAGCAACACATCCGCTTCGTGCGCCAACTCCAGCGGTTCGCGTTTGGGCATTAACAAGCCATGGTCAGCCTTGGCCAGATACAACATGTCATTGACCAGTTGAGCCATCCATTGCAGTTCTTCGAGGTTGCTGTGCAGTGCTTCGCGGTAATCCTCGATGGGGCGCGGTCGGGTGAGGGTGACTTGGGTGTGGGTCAGCAGATTCGACAGTGGCGTGCGCAGTTCATGGGCAATGTCAGAAGAGAACGCCGACAACCGCTGAAAGGAGTCGTCGAGACGTCCGAGCATGGCATTGAAGTTGTGGGCCATTTCCGCCAGTTCTGGCGGCATGTTCTCCTCCGGCAGGCGTGCATTGAGCGATTGCGCGGAAACCCCGCTGGCGATCGCACTCATGCGCCGCAATGGCAGCAACCCACTTCGCGCCGCCCACGCACCGAGCAAGGCAGTGGCCAGGGCCGACAGGCCCATTGTCAGCCAGATCAGGTGCTGCATGCGTTGCAGAAAATGCTGGTGATGGGTGATGTCCAGCAGCAGGGTCAATTGCGGTGAGTCCGGTTTGTCGACAAATAATGGTGCATTCAACACGCGGTAATCGGTGCCGTCATCGTTGATGGTCGACAGGCCCGGTTTCTGTGGCAGCTTGTCGGGCAGTTTCGCCGAGCTGTCATACCAACGCTGGCCATTGCTGCCGATAACCCGCAGTGAAAGATCCGCTTGCCGGCTCAATTCATCGGCCAGTTTGGCTTGGCTTTCGCTCGACTGTATGTCTTGTAGCGCCCGCCGCAACCCGACAAGCTTGCCGTCGAGCAATTGCTGATCAAGCTCGACGAAGTGCGCCTCGCTGGCGTGGCTGAACAGCACCCCGGCGAACAACGACACGACCGCAGTGCACGCTGCAAACAGCAAGGCCAAGCGGCTGCTTAATGAGAGTCGGCACATCAGGCGGGGCGCTCTTCAAGTACGTAACCCATGCCGCGCACGGTGTGGATCAGTTTGTTGGGGAACTCATCATCGATCTTCAGGCGCAGCCGGCGGATCGCCACTTCGATGACATTGGTGTCACTGTCGAAATTCATATCCCAGACTTGGGAAGCGATCAGCGATTTGGGCAGCACTTCGCCCTGACGGCGCAGGAGCATTTCCAGCAAGGCGAATTCCTTGGCGGTGAGGTCGATGCGCTGGCCGCTGCGTTCGACTCGGCGGCGGATCAGGTCCAGGCGCAGGTCGGCTAATTGGAGGCTGGTTTCCTGGGGCGCGGCGCTGCCACGGCGTAACAGGCTGCGAACCCGGGCTAGCAACTCAGAGAAGGCAAACGGCTTGACCAGGTAATCGTCAGCACCGAGTTCGAGGCCGTGAACCCGGTCTTCCACGGCATCCCGTGCGGTCAGAAACAGTACCGGCGTGTCCAGGCCAGCACCGCGCACTGCTTGCAGAATCTGCCAGCCATCGCGACCGGGCAGCATCACATCGAGAATCAGGAGCGCGTAATCGCCGCTCAACGCCAATTGCTGGCCGGTGCTGCCATCGGCCACTAACTCGGTGTTGAACCCGGCCTCGCTCAGGCCTTGACGCAAGTAGTGGCCGGTTTTCGGTTGGTCTTCGACGATCAGCAGTTTCATGGACGACTCGGGTTAAATGGATCGACAGCTTTATACCGTGGACGGCAACGCTACAGGCCAACCTGACAAAGTTGTAATCTGGCTGTCAGGTTGCGGGCAGCGGTGGCAGTTTAGAGTTTTCCACAGGCTGAACCTTATCTTGTTGGAGTACGACGATGTTTTTCCGCAAATCTGTGGCATTGGCCGCGTGTGTATTGGCACTTAGCTCACCGGTTTGGGCATCGCCGGCGCCTACCTATGACTTTGGTCAGCCGGCACCGGCGGCCAAGGCAACACGCAGTGTCGAGGTGGTGATGGGTGACATGTCGTTCACCCCCAAGGCCATTGATATCAAGGCCGGTGAGACCATACGCTTTGTGCTGGTGAATAAAGGCCAGTTGCTGCACGAATTCAATCTCGGTGACGCGGCGATGCATGCCAGGCACCAGCAGGAAATGTTGCAGATGCAGCAAAGCGGCATGCTGACGCCTACAGCGGTGAAGGAAATGGACCACGGCGCCATGGCCGGCATGGATCACGGTGCGATGGGGCAAGGCATGAAGCACGACGACCCTAACAGCGTGCTGGTGGAGCCGGGCAAAACCGCCGAGCTGACCTGGACGTTCAGCAAGGCCACCAACATCGAATTTGCCTGCAACATCCCCGGTCATTATCAGGCCGGCATGGTCGGCAAGTTGACTGTCAGTCAGTAAGCACTCAAAGGCGGGAGCAAAGGCTGATAGAATCCGCTGATTCTTCAGTCAGGTTTCCGCCATGCATCCCGCAGCCGAACATTCGCCGCTGGGCAAATCCAGCGAATACATCGCCACCTACACGCCGTCCTTGCTGTTCCCGATCCCGCGTACCGCAAAGTGGGCGGAGCTGGGCCTGACGGCTGAAACCCTGCCTTACAAGGGCGTGGATTTCTGGAACTGCTTTGAGTTGTCGTGGCTGTTGCCGTCGGGTAAGCCCGTGGTAGCGATTGGCGAATTCAGTATCCCGGCGGATTCGCCGAACATCATCGAATCGAAGTCGTTCAAGCTGTACCTCAACTCCCTGAACCAGACACCGTTTGCCGACACCGCGAGCCTCGAAGCGACGCTGGTCAAAGACCTGTCCGCCGCTGCCGGCAAACCGGTCGGCGTGCGCATTCGCAGCCTGAAAGATGTTGAAGCCGAAGGCGTCGTGGCGTTGCCGGGTGTGTGTATCGATGAGTTGGATATCAGTGTCAGCAACTACGAGCACCCGCGCCCGGAATTGCTGCGATGCGATGACTCACGCATTGTCGAGGAGAGCGTGCATAGCCATTTACTCAAATCCAACTGCCCGGTCACCAGTCAACCGGACTGGGGAAGCGTGGCGGTGGAGTACCGTGGCGCGGCGCTGGATCACGCGAGTCTGTTGGAGTACATCGTCAGTTTCCGCCAGCACTCGGACTTCCATGAGCAGTGTGTGGAGCGGATCTTCCTCGATCTGCAGCGCTTGCTGAAACCGCAGAAGCTGACCGTTTACGCGCGGTATGTGCGGCGGGGCGGTCTGGATATCAATCCGTATCGCAGTACCGAAAGCGTACAGCTGCCGAACCATCGTCTGGTCCGGCAGTAAGATCAAAGCCAAAAGATCGCAGCCTGCGGCAGCTCCTACATGAGAACTCTGTAGGAGCTGCCGCAGGCTGCGATCTTTTGATCTAAATGAAAAAGCCCTGCTAGAGATAGCAGGGCTTTTTTGTATCCGGTGGCTTCAGATTCCCATGTTGCCCAGGGCCTGAACGATGTTGCGCAGGGTGCCGGCAATGGCGGGGTGTTCGACTTCGAAGCGTTCGACGGCCAGGTTTACGCCATCGGCGAGGCTGGCGTCCTGGGTTTTGGATTCGAGCTCAAGCTTCAGTTCGATCTGTTGCATCAGTTCGTGCAGATTGGCGCGTTCTTCTTCAGACAGCGGAGGATTCTGTTCCAATTGCTCGCGCAGGGCATTGAGCTGTTCTTGCAGTTCGCGGGCAGGCATGGCGTTCTTCCTTTTATCGATAGGCACTGGCATAGACCGCGGCGGCGCGCCAAAGATCTATGGCTGACCTTAAGATTAATCCACTCGCGCGTAACCTGCATGATCTCGATCAGGGCTTTTCGCCTTTGAGCCGGCGCAGACTGATGTCGGCCAGGCAGGTGTCGAGTTCACCCAGGTGATCGATCACCGAATGCACACCGAGGCCGAACAGTTGCACCGTTGCCTTGCCGCGTTTGATGTCGCGTTCTTGCTGAGTCATTGCCTGCCACTCGATGGGCGACAGCCCGCACAGTGAGCCGCAGGACGCCAAACCGATGGTCCACAGGCCAGCGTTGAGCCCGGCTTGCAGCAAGCGCGGTTCGCCGCTGACCAGTACGCAGCCATCGAGTTTTTCGACGTTCAACGCCATCAACGCATGCCAGCACGCATTCGGGGCCGGCCAAGGATTGATTGTTGCAGAGTGTTGCGAAGGTTTGATCCATTCCGGCAGGGCGGCGGCCAAGGGATGGCTGAGGGCAGGGGACAGTTCATCGAGCCAGGCGCAGGGGATTTGCTGGCGTTGCAAACTGTGCAGGCTGTCCAGGGCGCCGGGTGTGGCTTCGGCATGCTCGGTACAGTGATCGCCTTGCAGGCGCGTGCGGGCACCGAAATCCACCAGGCAACCACTCAGGCCGAACAGCACGGCAGTCAGGCTTGGCGCGGGTTGAGGCAAGGTTTCGGCAAGTGGCATGGCAACGTCCCTGAAATAACCTGAGCCTAGAGATTGCCGGTGACAGTTGAGTGACACAGATGTGAATCACTCACAATCGATACGAATCAACTATGGGCGTACAGGCGCGACGCTGCCTAAAACGGCTATTCCGTCTTATACTAGCGGTCTTTATGCCGGGCCAAGTGCCCCGCGACAGTACAAGCCAAGGAGTTTTTCTATGCGCTGGAGCAATCATCTAGCTCAGCTTTGTGTGTGCGCCAGCGTGTTGCTGGTTCCGTTCGTTGCCCAGGCAGCCTCGGAAGATGACCCTTGGGAAAGCATCAACCGTCCGATCTACAAGTTCAATGATGTGCTCGACACCTATGCGCTGAAGCCTTTGGCTCAGGGCTACCAGTTCGTGACGCCGCAGTTTCTTGAAGACGGCATCCACAATATGTTTCGCAACGTTGGCGATGTGACCAACCTTGCTAACGATATATTGCAGGCCAAACCTGCGGCGGCCGGTGTCGACACCGCTCGCATTATTTTCAACACCACGTTCGGCCTGCTGGGCTTCTTCGACGTCGGCACCAAGATGGGCCTGCAGCGCAACGACGAAGACTTCGGCCAGACCCTCGGTTATTGGGGTGTAGGCAGCGGTCCGTACGTGATGCTGCCGCTACTCGGTCCAAGCACGCTGCGTGACGCCCCGTCGAAGGTGGTCGACGGCTACACCGGTCCGTATCCGTATATCAACGACGTGCCAGTGCGCAATTCGATTTTCGGTCTGAACATTGTCGATACCCGGGCGAACCTGTTGTCCTCCGAGAAGTTGATCAGCGGCGACAAGTACACCTTCATTCGTAATGCCTACCTGCAGAACCGCGAATTCAAAGTTAAAGACGGCCAGGTCGAAGACGATTTTTAAATCCTGACCGATAAAACAAAAAAGCGGCTATCGAGCCGCTTTTTTTCGTCTGGGGCAGGGTTATTTCATCTTCAAGATTGTAAGGCCGAGTTTCTGACTTCCACCGTCTTGTTCTTTCACCCAAACCACTTCGGTGTCGGCTTCGAGTCCTTTCAGTGCCGCATGTTCGGAATCAATCCGTACGTAGAGCCGGTCGCCGACCTTGAACAAATGGGGTGCCTGCAGTTGCATGCCACTGCTGGAAAGGTCGATACAGACGGCTGGCACCTCATCTCCTTCGTGAATCAGCGACACATCGGCATCGACCCGCATGCGGATGAAATCGCGCTTTTCGCTGTAGTCCCGACTGGTTTGACTCATGGGCTTGATCCTTCCATTGGGTTACGGTTTTGATTGTTCTTATAACTCCCGGTGCTTTGACAAGTGTAGACGTCAAGCGACCATCGGCGTGAGCTTGAAACGCCTCGCGGATGGGAGTACCGTCTGCGCCTTAGAAGGGCACCTCTGGTGTACATGCGTGTAGGGCAAATGCTCGAAAGCGGTGCGACAGAGAGGCTAGAAAGCGAATCCAGTAGTGTGAGCCGGGCCAAAATCCGAGCCGCTACGCCAACCTAATTCTGGCGCCGTTTGCCCACATGCCAAAAACCAGTGCCACGCTGCTGATAATCGATGATGACGAAGTAGTGCGCGCGAGCCTCGCCGCCTATTTGGAAGACAGTGGTTTCAGCGTCTTGCAGGCCAGCAATGGCCAGCAGGGTCTTCAGGTATTCGAGCAAGACAAGCCCGACTTGGTCATCTGCGATCTGCGCATGCCGCAGATGGGCGGGCTCGAACTCATCCGCCAGGTCACCGAACGGTCGCCGCAGACGCCTGTTATCGTGGTGTCGGGTGCCGGCGTGATGAATGACGCCGTCGAGGCGTTGCGCCTGGGTGCGGCGGACTACCTGATCAAGCCTCTCGAAGATCTGGCGGTGCTCGAGCACTCTGTGCGTCGGGCCCTGGATCGCGCGCGCCTGCTGCTGGAAAACCAGCGCTACCGCGAGAAGCTGGAAAAGGCCAATCGCGAGCTCGCTGCCAGCCTGAACCTGCTCCAGGAGGACCAGAACGCCGGTCGCCAGGTGCAGATGAACATGCTGCCGGTCAGCCCGTGGACCATCGACGAGTTCAAGTTTGCCCACCAGATCATTCCGTCGCTGTACCTGTCGGGTGATTTCGTTGACTATTTCCGGGTCGACGAGCGTCGGGTTGCGTTCTACCTGGCGGACGTTTCCGGGCATGGCGCCTCTTCAGCCTTCGTTACCGTGCTGTTGAAGTTCATGACCACGCGCTTGCTGTTTGAATCCAAGCGCAGCGGCACATTGCCGGAATTCAAGCCTTCAGAGGTTCTTGGTCATATCAACCGGGGCCTGATCAGTTGTAAGCTGGGTAAACACGTCACAATGGTCGGTGGAGTCATCGACGAGGAGACAGGTTTGTTGACCTATAGCATCGGCGGTCATTTGCCTTTGCCAGTGTTGTACACACCCGACAGTGTTCGTTATCTGGAAGGGCGTGGTTTGCCAGTGGGCCTCTTCAACGAAGCCACCTACGAAGACCACGTTCTGGAGTTGCCACCGACGTTCAGCCTGACGCTGATGTCTGACGGCATTCTGGACCTTTTGCCAGAGCCTACACTTAAAGAAAAAGAAGCTGCATTGCCCCAGCGGGTCAAGGTAGCGGGCGGCAGCCTGGATGGTCTGCGGCAGGTTTTTGGATTGGCCACGCTAGGGGAGATGCCGGATGATATCGCCCTGTTGGTGTTGAGCAGGAATCTTTAATGAGTACCGGTAGAATCCAGTTCGCCGAGCAGGACGGCACCTTCGTCCTTAAGTTCGTCGGTGAAGTTCGCCTGACCCTGTGTTCGGCGTTGGATGCGACTATTGATCGGATCTTCACGGCGTTGAATTTCAACACGATCGTGATCGACCTGACCGAAACCCGCAGCATCGACAGCACCACCCTTGGCCTGCTGGCCAAATTGTCGATCCTGTCGCGGCAAAAGGTCGGCCTGCTGCCGACCGTCGTCACCACCCACGAAGACATCACCCGTCTTCTGCAGTCCATGGGCTTCGAGCAAGTGTTCAACATTGTTGACCAGCCCGTGGCATGCCCGGAGTGCCTGGACGACTTGCCGGATCAGGATCAGTCGGAAGAAGTCGTGCGGATCAAAGTGCTTGAAGCGCACAAGATCCTCATGGGTTTGAACGACTCCAATCGTGAAGCATTTCATGATCTGGTAAATGCGCTGGAGCGGCATTGATCGGCTGAAGTGATGTGGGATCGGCCCCATCGCTAGCTGCTAGCGATAGCGTCCGCAAGAACACCATAGATGTCTAGCAGCCACAAAAAAGGGCGAACCCGCCAGGTTCGCCCTTTTTGCATTTCGGCGAATCAGATCACAGCTTGGCTTGCAGCAAAGCTTCGAGTTTTTCCTGATCCCGAGCAAACTGGCGAATCCCCTCAGCCAGTTTCTCAGTCGCCATGGCGTCCTCGTTGGACAACCAACGGAACTGCGCCTCATTCAGGTTCAACCGCGCTTCACCGGCATGACCCGGTGCCAGTTTGCGTTCCAGCTTGCCGGTATCTGCCGCCAACTTGTCGATCAAGTCCGGGCTGATGGTCAGACGGTCGCAACCGGCCAATTGCTCGATCTGGCCTAGGTTGCGGAAACTCGCGCCCATCACTACGGTTTTGTAGTCATTGGCCTTGTAGTAGTTGTAGATGCGCGTCACCGACTGCACGCCCGGATCATCCGCGCCGGTGTAGTCGTTACCGTTGGCTTTCTTGTACCAGTCGTAAATACGGCCCACGAACGGCGAAATCAGGAACACGCCAGCATCAGCACAAGCGGCAGCCTGAGCGAAGGAGAACAGCAAGGTCAGGTTGGTCTGGATGCCTTCTTTTTCCAGAATCTCGGCAGCGCGGATACCTTCCCAGGTCGAAGCGATCTTGATCAGCACACGGTCGCGGCCGATGCCGGCTTTTTCATACAGCTCGATCAGACGGTGCGCACGCTTCAACACGGCGTCAGTGTCGAACGACAGGCGTGCATCCACTTCGGTGGAAATACGGCCTGGGATCACTTTCAGAATTTCTTGCCCGACTGCGACGCCAAAACGGTCGCTGGCCAGGCCCACATCGCCCTTGCAGTCGCTGACGCAAGCGTTCAGCAACTCGGCGTAAGCGGGAATGGCTGCAGCTTTGAGCAGCAGGGAAGGGTTGGTGGTAGCGTCCACCGGTTTAACGCGAGCGATCGCTTCGAAGTCGCCGGTGTCGGCAACCACGGTGGTCATTTGTTTGAGTTGTTCCAGCTTGGAAGTCATGGGCGTGCTCTGTCCTGTGGGTCTGATGACATTACCCGAGCGCTGACAGCCACTCAAGGGCGCGTACGTGTATCGACGGCCCCAGCGGCAACAACCTGAAAACGGCTGTTTGAAAGGCGGGGCTCGGTATCGGTAAATACGATGCCGAAATGGGCAGCAGGTTCAACCGGTCTGACAGTTAGCGCAGTCAATGGCTCTGCATTGAGACTGGATGGAAGTCATCAACTCAGGTCAGTCGTCGCATGCCTGCTGTCTTGGCAGCATTGCTGTCAAAGGTGAGGACGTAATCGCAGCCTGCCGCGTTAGCGCTACGTTCGATCAGGCAATCCGCGAAGTCAGCATTAGCCTGGGAGTAACTACGCAGCGCCTGCCAAATAATTTCAGGGTTTTCTACGGTTAATTCGCGAGTCCGTAATAGTGTTTCCAGCACTGTGATGATTTCGCTTTTCGCGCTCTCGTAGCAGAATTGCAGGACCCATACCAACTCGACTATTGAAACAGTCGTGACAAAGCCAGGAGAGGTTATCGTCAGGGACTCAATCAATTCGGAGGCTTGGGCCGACTGTTTGGGATCATCTTGAGCGACATACCTGACTAATACATTGGTATCCAGTCCTATCATATGGCTTTAGCCCCTTGAGCTTCGATGGCCTGGTTCATGTCTTCAATGCTTACGTCTTTGGCGGGTTTGCGAATGAGTCCTTTAAGATCCCGAGCGGAATGCGTAGCAGCCATGATCGCGAATTTTCCATCGCCTATAGCGACAAATTCGATGCGATCTCCTGTGTCGAGACCAAGCGAAGCCCGAACCTGTGCAGGAATGGTGATTTGTCCTTTCGAAGTCAATGTAGCAGTTGCCATGATGAAATCTCCGTTAAATCTGTATTCCTTACATTATGGTAAGGAGATCCTCGGATCAACGATAAAGGGAGTTGGGTGATAGACGGCAAAAAGTATTTGCGACGAAGCCCAGCGTTATGGCACTCCGTTTTTTTGTCTGGGCATGGCACCGAGAGTTGGATGCTGAACGAATAAAGTCGGGCGGGGTAAATCGACGAGGCACTAAATTTGGGGAGATAACCCTGGGGCTTCTTAGAAGAGAATTAGGTCTATCTCCGATTTTTTCAGTTCAGTGAATCCAATCGTCAGCGCCCCTCAAGCAACTCCGCCGCTTGATCCAGCAACGCCAATGGCTCTTTAGCCTTGTGGATATCCACCGACAACAGCTGCCGAAACTTGCGCGCCCCCGGAAACCCGGTGCCAAGCCCCAGCACATGGCGGGTGATGTGGTGCATCGAACCGCCGGCATCGATGTGCGCCGCGATATAAGGCCGCAGTTGCGCCAGCGCCTCGGCGCGCGTGATCACCGGCACCGTACTGCCGAACAGCTGCTTATCCACCTCGGCTATCACATAAGGATTGTGATACGCCTCACGACCCAGCATCACACCGTCGAACGTCTGCAAATGCTCGTGGCAGGCTTCCAGCGTCTTGATCCCGCCGTTAAGAATGATCTCCAGCTCAGGAAAATCCGCCTTCAACCGTGCCGCCACGTCATAGCGCAGGGGCGGAATGTCGCGGTTCTCCTTCGGCGACAACCCCTCAAGAATCGCGATCCGCGCATGCACGGTAAAGCTGGTGCACCCAGCGTCGCGAACCGTGCCGACGAAATCACACAACTCTTCGTAACTGTCACGCCCATTGATGCCGATGCGGTGTTTCACCGTCACTGGAATCGACACCGCATCACGCATCGCCTTCACACAATCGGCCACCAACTGAGGATGCCCCATCAGGCACGCGCCGATCATATTGTTCTGCACCCGATCGCTCGGGCAGCCGACATTCAGATTCACCTCGTCGTAACCGTGCTCCTGGGCCATGCGTGCGCAGGCGGCCAGGTCCAGCGGGACGCTGCCACCGAGCTGCAAGGCAAGTGGGTGCTCGGCTTCATTGTGGCGCAGGAAACGCTCGTGGTCGCCGTTGAGCAGAGCGCCGGTGGTGACCATTTCGGTGTAGAGGAGGGCGTTTTTTGATAGTAGGCGTAGGAAAAACCGGCAGTGGCGGTCAGTCCAATCCATCATGGGTGCGACGGAAAAGCGGCGGGAGAGCGAAGCAGTTGGTAGTGGCATCGGGGAATCAAAATCACAGAGGCGTAGGATTGCAGTTTATCAGGGATGCGGCGCTGGTGTAGGGAGAGGTGCGTCGTTCTGGTTTGGAGCGGACGCGGCATTCTTTTCCGCTAACTCACCACTTCGAACGAGGGCGTTGTCGTGTGTGAAATACGCCCAGGACCTGAAGACGATCACCACGTACACGATAGGGGATCAGATAGGACCAGTTGGGCACCGCCCATTCGCGCGTATTTTTGACCCTGCCTTCGCGTCCCATAGCGGGAAATTGAGCCAGTTTGTCTACGCTGGCGAAAATCGCATCGGAGAAGTCGTCGGCGGCTTTGGGATTTTCGAGGGCAATGTAATTACCTTCTTCTTCCAGGTTCTTGAGGGCCTTTCCCAGCCACTCAATCCGCATTCCGGCTCCAGCGCCGGGCACGCATCGCGGCGACCTGTTGTTCCGTTGCGAATTTGCCTTGGTCAGCCTCCTTTACCGCCAATTCGATCTGTAAAGTCAGAGACTTCTCGTGTTCGATGTAGTCGCGAAGAACGTCCATCGCCAGATAGCTCGCAGTTTGTCCGTTTGTCTTGGCCAGATCGGCGAGAGAATTTGACAGGTCTTCCGGCAGGTTCAGAGATATACCGGTCATGGTGGCCTCAATCGTGGTTGTTTGTTGGAGCATCTTACACCGACAAACGTCAGCCTGAATTAGCTGGTCGACGCGACGTGTGTCTCGAAGTAAATCATTCTTTTTTCATGCTCACAGTGAGGCAGCCCAAAGAGGCGACCGTTAAGGGCGGCCCACTGTGCGTTGCTGATTAAAGCCATATATTCATTCATAAGTGAAGCTCCATTAATTCAAGGGGGATCTATAACTCCTATTGCAACGAGTCGACAAACCCGGCACACCATGTGGGTGTGCTTCGGCCTATAGGCGTCGCGACAAAAGCGCTGCAATGTTTGGGTGTACGGACAATTCCGAATCTCGTGTGGGGCGCGGCTCTTTAAACCATTTCCTGATTCTTCAAAACCACCAAACCTGAACCAACGCTGTCCCCCCGCAAAGTTTCATAATCCCCAGCCATCCAGCAGCCTAGGATGAACACATAAGACCAAGCCAGCGCGCTCCCTCCCCACAGGACCTACAAAAATGATCGCAAACCTCGTCAAAGTCTCACTGATCGCCGGTGCTTTGTTGTTGAGTGCCTGTTCGGGTGTGAGCACCGAGCACCGTTATTCGGATAACACCGTGCCGTCTGGATTCGGCCCAGGGCCCACCAATGGCAACCCCAACAAGATGAATTTCCACGGGAGTGCGCTGGGTAGCAGTTACGGTGAGTACGGTTCTGATTTGCTACACGACGACTGATTCTCAAGCGAAAAAGGGCGCTCCTGCAAAGAAGCGCCCTTTTTGCTGTTCGCAAAATGACGGATTACTGAACTTCAGGCACCGCCAACCACAGCCGCAGGATTTTTTGATAATTACCCGTCACCTTGGCCAGGTGCAGCCACTGATCGATGTACAACTTCCAGCTGATGTCATCGCGCGGCAGCAGGTAGGCTTTTTCGCCGTATTGCATGTACTGCGTCGGGTTGACCGCGCATAGTCCCGGTTTGAGTTTCTGCTGGTAGAGCACTTCGGAGGCGTCGGTGATCATCACGTCAGCTTTGTTATCCAGCAGCTCCTGAAAAATGCTGAGGTTGTCGTGCAGGCTTAATTGCGCCTTGGGCAGGAAGGCATGAACAAAGGCTTCGTTGGTGCCGCCGGCCGGTTCGACCACGCGCACTGAGGACTGATTGATCTGGTAGACGGTCTGGTACAGCTCCTGATCTTCACAGCGCACCAGCGGAATTTTGCCGTCGACGTCCAAGGTGGTGCTGAAAAAGGCTTTTTTCTGCCGCTCCAGGGTGACCGAGATACCGCCCATGGCGATGTCGCACTTGCCGGCAAGCATGTCGGGCATCAGGGTTTTCCAAGTGGTGGCTACCCACTCGACCTTGATGCCGAGGCTATCGGCCAGCGCGCGGGCCATGGCGATGTCGATGCCGGAGTATTCGCCGTCCCCGGCTTTGGAGGTATAGGGCTTGTAGTCGCCGGTGGTGCAGACGCGCAATTGGCCTTGTTGAATGACGCTATCGAGGTGCGAAGGGTCTTCCTGTGCCTGAATGCCAGAACATAGAGCGAGCAGACCACAGAGCATCATTATGCTGTGTATGGTTTTCATTGTTGTTGGGCTTTTAGTGGGTTTGATCGGTGAGTGTAGTGAAACAAGTTCTGGGCTTGAGTCCAACACTTCATCCAAATACAGCCTCAACATGGAACGACAGATCGTTACTGGCGTTTGGTGATCTTTTCTGACGACGCCACGGTGCCGCTACCGCAATTGATGTAGGAAGAAGACTTCAGCCAGCGCTGATCCGGATAGTAGGAGAACAACAACTGCCCATCTTTCATCGAATCGATCAGTCGATGCGCAATGGCCGGGCGAACGGCCGGGCAACCCAGGCTTCTGCCGATCCGGCCATTGGCGCGTGCCAGGACGGGACTGACGTACGGTGCGCCATGAATGACGATTGCCCGGTCAAAAGCGTTATCGTTGAAGCCCGGCTCCAGGCCTTCCATGCGCAATGAATAGCCGTTCTGGCCGCGATAGCTTTCCTGCGTGCGGAACAGTCCGAGGCTGGTGGCGTAGCTTTCGTTCTGGTTTGAGAACTGGGTCGCCATGTTTTCACCGCTGTTACGGCCATGGGCGACGAGTTCGTGGAAGAGCAACTTGCGTTTTTTCAGATCGAATACCCACAGGCGTTGCTCGGTCGAGGGTAGCGAGTAATCGATCACTGCTAGTCTCTGTGCCGGAGCTGCGCCTTGGGCGCGGGTACATTGGGTGGCGCGGACTGCCAGGGCGATAACCTTGGCATTTGCATTAGGCGCGGCTTTGGCCAGAGCGATTTCAAGCGAATCGGCGTAGGCTGGCGGTAGGAACGCCGACGTCAACAGCAGTGCTGTGAACAGAAAGCCAAAGCGGTGTAGCGCCATAAATGTGTCTCATCAGGAATAATTCGAGTCTAGCAGCGAATGGAACGCTAGCCTTTTGATTTGCGGGAGATTAAGGATTATCTATGGGGCAATTAACAAGGTTATTCGTCATAAGCCGCGTCTTTATTATGGTCTTTCTGATCAGTGGCACTGCATTGGGTGAAACTTCGCCGATCGTGGCGGTATCTCCGCCAGTGAGTGTGGTGAGCGCTGCGCCCGATGATGTGGTGGGTCAAGCGATTCAGTCGGTGCTGGAACCTTTGCAATCATCGTTCCCGCCGTTGCTCACGTCGCGCAAACATCAGCGGATCGATATCAATCGTGTGGTCCTGGATTTCTATTCCCACCGCAACTACCGCGCGGCCTGGAAAGATGGGCGCGATGTCAGCCAATTGCTGAAAAGCCTCAATGACACGCAAATGGACGGCCTTATCCCCGACGATTTCCGGATTGCTGAACTGGCCCAGGCGCAACTGGCGTTGCAAGCAGCCGCGCCGACGCCTGCGCAATCGGCCGCTTTTGATCTCGCGGCGACCCGAACCTACATCACTGCGTTGCTGCAGTTGCGGCGCGGTAAAGTCGATCCTTCGCGGCTGGATTTTCATTGGAACTTCGACCCTGTCGGCGTTGATCCTCGTGAGGATGTGAATAACTTTTTCGCCGCCCTCGATGCTCACGACGTTGCCAGTGGATTTGCTCAAGCGCCGCCACAAGAAGCGGTTTATCGCAACATGCGTGAGGGGTTGGCACAACTGCGCAAGGTGCGGGATGCGGGTGGTTGGCCGAAGATTGCTGAAGGGCAATCACTGAAACCGGGGATGGAGGGTGCGGCGGTTGCCCAATTGCGTGCGCGATTGGTGGCCGGTGGTTATCTGGAACCGCACAAAACCAAAAAGACCGATTACGACGCCAGCGTCATCGCTGCGGTGAAAAAGTATCAAGCCGACCAATACCTGGGCGCGGATGGAGTGGCGGGGACTACGACCCTCGCGGCGTTGAACGTGCCGGTTGATGCAAGGATCGATCAGGTGCGGGTGAACATGGAGCGTGCGCGTTGGTTGCTCTATAAACTGCAGGGCACTTTCGTCGTCGTGGACATCGCCGGGTTCAAGGTCGCGTTGTATCGCGACGGTCAGCCGGTCTGGCGTGCCCGGGTCCAGGTCGGCAAGCCGATTCGCAGCACGCCGGTGTTTCAATCTGAAATCACTTACGTCACGTTCAACCCTACGTGGACCGTGCCGCCGACGATTCTGGTCAAGGACATGCTGCCGAAGATTCAGCAGAATCCGGGCTACCTGGCGGCGAACCGAATCCGCGTCCTTGATCGCCAAGGCAACGTGCTCGATCCGTCCACCGTCGACTGGTACAACGCGCGGGGGCTCACGTTGCGCCAGGATGCCGGCCCGGAAAACTCGTTGGGGCAGGTGGTGATCCGATTCCCCAACGACTATGCGATCTATCTGCACGACACGCCGCATCGCGAACTGTTCGCCAAGTCGGTGCGCGCCACCAGCTCCGGCTGCATCCGCGTGGAGAACCCGCTGCAATTGGTCGAGCTGTTGTTCAACGATCCGGTACGCTGGAACAGCGAAGGCATCCAAAAACAACTGGCCAATGGCAGAACCGAAAACATCAGGCTCCCGGTCAAAGTGCCAGTGCTTCTGGCCTACTGGACGGTTGACCTGAGCAATGATGGCCGGGTGACGTTTAAACCCGACGTTTACGGCTATGACTCCCCGGTGCTGCGAGAATTGAACCTGCCTTCGAAGTTGCCCATTCTCGACTTGCCTCGCGCGGAAACCGCCCTGGTGGCGACTGAGCAAAGCAAACAGTAGCCTCAATTCCCGGTAGGAGCGAGGCTTGCCCGCGAAGGCGGCGTGTCTGGCGACAGTGCTGTTGAATGTGCCGGCCTCTTCGCCGGCAAGCCTGGCTCCTACAATTCCAATCCTTGTTGAACCACTGAAAGCAGGCAATTTTCGGTCAGCGCCACCGCGCCACCTTGCTGCGCGGCATGTTCAACGCCTTGTAGCCACCAATGGGTTTCACCGTGTTCATCCACGGTGCGCAATAGCGCAAGTTCGTTGCTATTGCAGTGGATTTCGACTCGCCCCTCGCCATCCTCGGTAAAGCGCGCAACGGGGTCGAAGGTCACGCTGTGGCCATTGCCTTCGATCAGTAACTGGTCGATGGCGTAGTCGAATGTCTCACCCTGCGAGTTGCTCTCATGCACGTGAGTTGAATTGCGCCGCAGGTCCAGGCCCACCTCCGTCAAGGGCTTCAACCAGCCTTCAATGCGGTGAAACAGTTCATAGACTTGACCCGGCCAGCTGTCGATCGCCTGATCCGCGCCGGTATGCCGGGTTTGTTTCAGTCTTGCGGCGAGTTCGTCTGCCTTGGTCATTTCGATTCCCTGTGTGGATGTAAAACTAATCCTAGCTCGTCCGAGGGAATACAGCTTTTGCGCTGCGTCATGTCTGCGACACAAGGGTGACAAATCATTTCCTGGCGGCGCTTCAGCTTTGCTTGGGTGCCAATTCCATCCGTAGAAACTCCACCAGCGATCGTTGCAATCCGCTCAGCACGCCCTCGCGGCTGATCAACGCTAACTCTGTCGGAGGAAGGGGCGGCAGATCGGTGCAGAGGCGGTGCTCGGGCAGCACCGCCGAAACGGGCAGCACCGAAATGCCCAGCCCGCAAGCGACCGCGGCCTGAATGCCCGTCAGGCTGTGACTGCCGAACGCAATCCGCCACGGCCGCTGCGCCACGTCCAGCAGGCGGATGGCCCGTTGCCGATAAATGCATCCTTGGGGGAACAGCGCCAGCGGCAACACACCGTTGGCAGAGTCTGCGTCCGCACCTTTGACCCACACCAACGGCTCTGGCCACGCCGCCAAACATGGACCGCTGTCCGGCTCGCGCTTGATCAGTGCAATGTCGAGGTCACCGCTGGCGAGTTTCTGTTTGAGATCGGTGCTCATGCCGCTGACCGTTTCCAGGCGCGCCCGGGGTTGTTCGCGGTTGAACCCGGCAAGGATCAGTGCCATGCGCCGGGCGTCGAAATCTTCCGGCACGCCAATGCGCAGGATTTCCAGATCGACGTCGCAGGCCAGGGCCTCCACTGCCTCAGAGGACAGCGCGAGCAAGCGCCGCGCATAGTGAATCAGCATTTCGCCGTGCTCGGTGACGCTGATGTTCTGCCCGGTGCGGTCGCGCAGCAGCAGCGAATGCCCGACCAGCTCTTCGAGCTTTCGCAGCTGTTGACTTACAGTCGATTGAGTCCGGTGCACGCGCTCGGCGGCGCGGGTGAAGCTGCCTTCGTCGACCACACAAACGAAGGTTTTCAATAGTTCGAGATCGAGCACAGCGGCCTCACTTGATATTTGTTTTATGACTTACAGCTGGCTAATTATTTAATTTCACACTATCACCAGGCGCTCGTAATCTGAAGGTCACACTTCAGAGGATGCTCCCATGTCACTCCAAAACACCCCCCGCCCGGAATGGCTGACCTTCGATTGCTATGGCACGCTGATTCAATGGGATGAAGGCTTGAAAGCGGTGGTGGCCGAGATTTTGCGCGATAAGGGCGAACACACCGTCGATGTCGAGCGACTGATTGAAGTCTATGACCGCCACGAACATCGCCTGGAACAAATCCCGCCGCATCGCTCGTTCCGCCAATTGAGTACGCTCGGTTTGCAACTGGCCCTGGAAGAGCTGGATTTACCGAGCGCCCCCGAAGACAGCCCGCGCCTGGCCGCAGCGATTCCGCGGATGCCGCCGTTTCCCGAAGTGATCGCGACGCTGGCGCAACTCAAGGACATGGGTTTCAAGCTGTGCATCGTCTCCAACACGGACGACGACATCATTGCCGGCAACGTCGCGCAACTCGGCGGGTATATCGACCGGGTCATCACCGCGCAGCAGGCCGGTGCCTACAAGCCGAATCCGCGCTTGTTTGACTACGCGCACCAGCAACTCGGTGTTACTCGCGGGCAAGTGGTGCACATTTGCGCGAGCCCCACCCTGGATCACACCGCCGCCCGCGACATGCATTTTCGTTGCGTGTGGATCGACCGAGGCACCGGTCGGCAATTACTGCCGGACTATCGACCTGATGCGATATTGAACACGCTCGATCAGGTGGTGCCCTTGTTTACATCCCTTGGCTGGTAATACGGAGTCATCGTCATGGCGCACACACTCGCAGGCAGTTCCCGTCCCGTGATTTACACAGGTCTCAATCTGGATTCCGAGGCTGCCATCACCGCTCGCACGGAGCTGGCGGCGTGCTTTCAATTGGCGGCGCGCCATGGTCTTGAAGAAGGGATCTGCAATCACTTTTCGGCCATGGTGCCGGGGCGCGACGATCTGTTTTTTGTGAACCCCTACGGCTATGCATTCGAAGAGGTCACGGCTGAAAATCTGCTGGTCTGCGATTTTCACGGCAGCGTGGTGGATGGCGAAGGCCAACCGGAGGCGACGGCGTTTTATATTCATGCGCGCCTGCATAAACAGTTGCCGCGGGTGAAGGTGGCGTTCCACACGCACATGCCGCACGCCACGGCGCTGTGCTTGCTGCAAGGCCCGCCATTGTTGTGGCTGGGGCAAACGGCGCTGAAATTCTACGGTCGCACCGCCGTGGATGAGGACTACAACGGCCTGGCCCTCGATGAGTCCGAGGGCGATCGTATTGCCCGTGTCATGGGCAACGCTGACATCCTGTTTTTGAAAAACCACGGGGTGATTGTCGCGGGGCCGACCATCGCGCAAGCCTGGGACGATCTGTATTACCTGGAACGTGCCGCCCAAGTGCAATTAATGGCAATGGCAACCCGGCGCGAGCTCAAACCGGTGGCCCATGACATCGCCCAGCGGGCCTATGAACAGATGCGTCTGGGGGATGCCGAAAGTGCGCGGGCGCATTTGCACAGTGCGATGCGGCGGTTGCAGCGTTCTGGCGGATAACCCCGTAGACTACGCGCACAAAAATTAAGGGCTTTTGGGCCGCTGCCCATGCATTGCCCTTAAAGGACGATTTTTTTGCCCACACGCGCGCACGACCCTCATCACACCCCCAACGTCGCATTGAAACGCATCCCGCTGCGCAAAGCCGCGGTGCTGTTCATTGTCACGGTGTGCCTGTGCCTGTGTGGTTTGCTTTATCTGCAACTGGAACAGTCCCGGCGCCAGGATCTGAGCCAGGCCCAGATCGCGTCATCGAACCTGACGCGGGCCATGGCGCAGCAAGCCGAAGACACGTTCATGAAGGCCGATCTGGTGCTAAGCAGTCTGGTGGACTGGATTCAGGTCGACGGTTTCGGCCCGCCCTTGAGGCCGCGATTGCAGAAAACCTTCGCCCGCCGGGTGCAGACGCTGGATCAATTGCACGGCATTTTTCTGTTCGACCAAAAAGGCCAGTGGGTCGTTACCTCGTTTGAAAATCTACCTCGCGGGCCGGGTGTGGCGGATCGCGAGTACTTCAAGTTTCACCAACAGAACGTGTCGTCCGTGGCGCACATCGGGCCGGCGATTCGCAGCCGGGAAAATGGCGAGTGGATCATCCCGATTTCCAAACGGATCAATGACAAGAACGGTCAGTTCCAGGGTGTGTTGCTGGCCGGGATCAAGATGTCGTACTTCGACCAGTTCTTCAAAAGCTTCAGCATCGACGACAACGGCTCGATGTTCCTCGGTTTGACCGATGGAACCCTGCTGGCGCGTCGGCCTTTTGTAGAGGCGCAAATCGGCACTTCATTGGCCCAGGGTGAAATTTTTCAGAACCTCCTGCCCAAGGCGCCTTCCGGGAATGCGATGTTCACCTCGGTGGTAGATGGCATCGTGCGGCTCTATGGCTATCGTCAGCTGGAAGCGTATCCGCTGGTGGTTTCGGCGGCCTCGTCCAGGGATTCGATTCTCGCAGGTTGGTATGCCACGGCGTTTCGCTCAAGCCTTATCGTTGCGCTGGTCATGTTGGGCGTGGGGCTGTTCGGTTGGGTGTTCATTCGTCAGGTGCGCGTCGGTGAGCAGGTCGAGGCGGATTTGCGCAAGGCCCAGGAAGCGCTGGAGTTGATCGCCACCCATGACAGTCTGACCGGCCTGGCCAATCGTCGACTGTTCGAGCGAGCGCTGGATATCGAATTCGGGCGCGGCGCCCGGCAGCACAGTTCGCTGAGCCTGGTCATGCTCGATATCGATTTTTTCAAGTGCTACAACGACACGTATGGCCATGTGGTGGGCGATCACTGCCTGGCCCAAGTGGCGCGAGCGGTGAAAGGTTGCTGCCATCGCAAGGCCGATTTGGCTGTGCGTTACGGCGGTGAAGAATTTGCGGTGTTGCTGCCCGACACTGACATCCACGGTGCCATGACCATCGCCGAACAAATCCGCCGCAGTGTCATGGACAAAAACATGAGTCATAAAGGATCGCCCACCGGTTACGTGACGGTCAGCCTCGGTTGCTACTCGTTTGTGCCGACGGGGCGCGACAGCATGGAAGTGTTCATCCAGCGCGCGGATGCGGCGCTATATCAGGCCAAGCATTCGGGGCGCAATCGCTCGGCCGTATTGTCAATGGAAGGTGGCGTCGAAGCGTTGATGCGCTCGGATCGCTGAAGCATTCCTAAGCCGCTGTTTCACCCGCGCAACACTTCGTTCAACCGACTGTCCGCCTGTCAAATCTTGTTCATTTGATCGTCTAGAGTTCCGTTAGATCTGCCGAGTCCGGCAGATCTCCCTATCGCACGGACGATCGCCAACATGTTGATAACTCAAGCATTGACAGCCGTTGCTCTGACCGTTGCAGCCTACGCTATGTTTCCGCTGGTCAGTCAAGCGCAAGCGAAAATCACATCTGAAGAAGCTCACGCGATTGGCGTTGATGCTTACATTTATTTTTATCCGTTGTTGAGCATGGATATCACCCGCAAGCAATTCACCAATATCGAGCCGGGCAAGGAATTCGGTAAAGGGCCGATGAACATGTTTGTGAACGTGCCGGAGTATCCACCGGCAAATTTCAAAGGGGTGGTGCGTTCGAATTTCGACACGTTGTATTCCATCGCCTGGCTCGACTTGACCAAAGAACCGTTGGTCATCGCCGCGCCGGACACCGCCGGGCGTTTTTATTTATTGCCGATGCTCGACATGTGGACCGATGTATTCGCTTCGCCGGGCTGGCGCACCACAGGGACCGAGGCGGCGCAGTTTCTGGTCACGGCACCGGGCTGGACCGGCACGGTGCCCGCAGGGCTGAGTCACCTGCCGGCGCCCACGCCTTTTGTCTGGGTCATTGGCCGCACCAAAACCGACGGTGCGGCGGACTACACGGTCGTGCACAAGATTCAGGCCGGTTATACCGTGACGCCGTTATCGCGGTTGGGCAAAGGTGCTGAACCAGTCAGCATCAAGATCGACCCCGCCGTGGACATGAAGACCCCACCGAAAATTCAGGTCGACTCGATGTCGGCAGCCAACTACTTCGCCTACGCTGCTGAACTGCTGAAAATGCATCCGGCGCACAGCACCGATCAGCCGATGGTGGCGCAGATGAAACGTATCGGCATCGAGCCCGGCAAGCCGTTCAACATGGATGCACTTGAGCCGGATATCAAAGCCGCGCTGCAGAGCGTGCCTGAAGAAGCCCAGGCGCTGATGAAATGGAAAGTGGAAACGCTGGCGCGAGTGGTCAACGGCTGGTCGATGAACACTGACACCATGGGCGTCTATGGCAACTACTATCTCAAGCGCGCGATCGTGTCTCAGGTGGGGCTCGGCGCCAATTTGCCCGAGGACGCGATTTACCCGTTGAACATCGGCGACGCCAACGGCAAGGCGCTCGATGGCGCGAACAGGTACGTGCTGCATTTCGCCAAGGGTGAGGCGCCTCCCGTGAACGCGTTCTGGTCGATCACGCTGTACGATCCTGAGGGCTTCCAGGTCGGCAATGGCCTCAACCGATTTGCTGTCAGCAGCTGGATGCCGTTCAAGAATAACGCCGACGGTTCGCTGGACATTTACTTCCAGAACGAAAGCCCCGGTAAGGATCTTGAAGCCAATTGGCTGCCAGCGCCCAAAGGCCCGTTCAACCTGACCATGCGGTTGTACGGGCCGAAGGCCGAAGCGTTGAATGGCAAGTGGAATCCGCCAGCAGTCACGCAGAAGTAAGTGTCAGGTAGGTACCATCAGCAGCCGACGGCGTTCTGTCATCGGCTGCCTTTTCGCGTTCAGCTGCCTGTTCCCCCGCCAGCACCGCCGGAGCCACCGCCCGCAGCGCCAGTGCCGCCCCCTGCGCCGGAACCACTGTTACCGGCATTGCCGCCTGCACCACTGGCATTGCCGCTCGATGAACCGGTGGCGCCGCCATCGCCGGCGTTACCACCGGATGGGGCAGCAGGGGTGTTGTCGGGCGGCATCACCGGACCACCGGTGGCACCGGATTTAGTGCCGGTTGCATCGGCACCATCGCCGGATGCGGCGTAGGTGGCCAGGGATGTGGCGGACAGCAGTCCGGCCAATAAAAGCGAAGTGAATTTGAAGTTCATCATGGTGCTTCTCCCAAAATGAGTCGTTCCCTGATGTTGGTGTGAAGGGAGGAGCGATTGGTGCCGGTTGGATGACGAGCGGTTACTGTCATCCATTCAACGCTGCGAAGAGCCTGTGGGAGCGAGCTTGCTGGCGAGGGCGGAGAGTCAGCCGCCATTGATTTACCAGGCCTGACGCCATCGCGAGCAGGCTCGCTCCCACTTTAGCGGGTGTGTCAGTCAGGAGCGTATTCAGCCAGCTTGTCTTCCAGACTCCGCCGCACTCGCGGCCATTCCTCGTCAATGATGCTGAACCGCACCGAGTTGCGCTTGCGTCCGTCGGGCATGATCCGTTCGTGGCGCACGATGCCTTCCTGTTGCGCGCCCAGCCGCAGGATCGCCTTGCGTGAAGCCTGGTTGTTTTCGTCGGTGGTGAATTGCACGCGTACGCACTCCAGCGCTTCGAAGGCATATCGCAATAACAGGTACTTGGCTTCGGTGTTGACGAAGGTTTTTTGCCAGCGGGCCGAGATCCAGCTGCTGCCGATTTCCAGTTTGCGGTTGAGCCGGTCGATCTTCCACAAACGGGTCGATCCGATGACCTCGCCGGACTCCTTGAGCACGATGACAAAGGGCAGCACCGTGCCGGCATCACGGCCATCAAGGGCTTTTTTGAGGTAGGCATCGACCGTGGTTTCAGAGGGCACGACGGTGACGGTGAGGTTCCACAACTCGCCATCGGCGGCGGCGTGTACCAGGGCGTCGGCATCGGTGTATTGCAGCGGGCGCAGGCTGATTCGGCTACCGTGCAGCGGGGTGTCCATGATGTTGAGTCTTCTCGGCAGGGCAGGCGTGGGGCGTCTATTACGCTGCACATACACCTGCCGACGCAACCACCGACAGGCATCGAGGTCACACCCTAACCACCCGGTCAAAAGGAACGGCGACCATGAAAAAATTGCGAATCGCGACGTTCAATATCAATGGCATGCGCGCCCGACTGCCGAACCTGCTGGCCTGGCTTGAGCGCGAGAAACCGGACATCGCCTGCTTGCAGGAGCTCAAGTCGGTGGACAGTGCATTTCCCGCCGCGCAGCTTGAGGCTATTGGCTACGGCGCGATCTGGCAGGGGCAGGCATCGTGGAACGGGGTGGCGATTCTGGCGCGGGATGCGCAGCCGCTGGAAAGTCGGCGGGGTTTGCCGGGAGACGACACCGATAGTCACAGTCGATATCTGGAAGCCGCCGTGCACGGGGTGCTGGTGGGATGCCTGTACTTGCCCAATGGCAATCCGCAGCCGGGGCCGAAGTTCGATTACAAACTGGCGTGGTTCGAGCGGTTGATCGCCTATGCAGAAAATCTTCAGGGCAGCGAGCATCCGGTGGTGCTGGCCGGTGACTACAACGTCGTTCCCACTGACCTGGACATCTACAACCCGCGGTCCTGGCTCAAGGACGCCTTGCTGCAACCCGAGAGCCGCGCGTGTTACCAGCGCCTTCTGGATCAAGGCTGGACGGACTCGTTACGACATCTGTATCCCGAGGATCGGCTCTATACGTTCTGGGATTACTTTCGCCAGCATTGGCAGAAAAATTCCGGGTTACGCATCGATCATCTGCTGCTCAACCCGGCCCTGAGTCCCTATCTGCAACAGGCGGGCGTCGATGCCTGGGTGCGTAACGAACCGCATGCCAGCGACCATGCGCCGACGTGGATTCAACTGGACTCGCGCAAGCGCCGTTGATTTTTTTGTGCAGGGCGATTGGCTAAATCAATTGTCGGCAGTACCCGATCGTCCCGTATACATAGCGCCCATCGGCGGAGCGATCCGCAGCCTCCGTGCATAAGGACTGAACGATGAGCGAGCCACGCCTGACGAACCCCACGTTGTACCTGCAACGCCTGGGCTTCGATACGCCTCCGGCACCGACCCTGGAAACACTACGCCAACTTCAACTGCGTCACACCGGCGCTTTCCCGTTTGAAAACCTCACCACATTGTCGGGTGAACCGGTGCTGATCGACTTGCCCTCAGTCGAGCGCAAAGTGCTGCACGAAGGGCGCGGCGGTTACTGCTACGAACTCAACAATCTTTACCTGGCGTTGCTCCAGGCATTGGGATTCGACGCTCGCGGTATCAGTGGCCGCGTGGTCATGGGCCAGCCCGAAGGCGCCTGGACGGCTCGCACGCACCGCTTGAGCCTGGTGACGCTGGATGGCATTCGCTATATCAGCGATGTCGGCTTCGGCGGCATGGTGCCCACCGCACCGCTGTTGCTCGATAGCCCGGCCGAACAATTCACCCCTCATGAGCCTTATCGCATCGAGCAGCACGTCGACGGCTATACGCTGCGCGCCAAGGTCGCGGACGAATGGCGAGCGATGTACATCTTCGATCTGCAACGCCAGGAGGACATCGATTACACCGTCGGCAACTGGTACGTCTCGACTCATCCCGAATCATCCTTCGCCAGGCAGCTGATGGTGGCGCGAACGGGGGAGGGCTGGCGCCGCACCCTCAACAACGGCAGTTTTGCGATTCATCGGATCGGTACCGAAAGCGAGCGTCGGCAGGTCGCCGATGTGCAGGAGCTGATCAATGTCCTGGAGAGCGAATTCGGGATTCGGGTGCCAACCAATGAGACATTGATCCAGACACTTGAGCGCTTGATCCAGCCGCAATAGGCGCTTGATCGTGCACACAAAAAAGGGGCAAATTGACGCAATCTGCCCCTTTTTTGCGCGTGATCTACGGCCGAACGTCAGGCTCCATCACGCGGCGAATTTCACTGAGGGCATCCGATAATTTTTTCTCAAGACTTTTCAGCTCGGAAGCGCTGATACCTTTTTTCAAGTGATTTGCCCTGCCTGGCTCAGAAGCCTTGTCTGGATCGGTCAACAATACCCGGCGCAAGGTGTTGTTGATCGCGGTCTGGTAACCATACCCCTCACTTTCCGCCAAGGCGCGCGCGGCCTCGATGACAACCTCATCGAGCATGATGGTAATCCGGACTTTGCCTTTGCTGGAGGCGACCGCCCCGCGCCTGGCATTACTGAAATCGTATTCATCTTCCATGGTTCAACCCTCCAGATACTGGCGCCGCTCGTTTTTGCTGGCGAGGCGCGCTGAAATAATTCGAACGAAATTCGGGTCACGGTAGGTGTGCGCAACGACCAGCAAGCGACCTTTGCCATTGGCTACGTTCTTTGCCTTGTTGATACTGAATTTCGAATGGCTTAGTTATGCATACTTTATATGTATTAAAACGGGGCCGACGATGACCGATGGTCGCCAGGAGCACAAAAGACTAGTGGGCGCAGGAGAATGGGACGCAAGGATGTATTTCAAGGTTTTAGGCGACGGTGTACACGATGGCAGGCGGCTTGCATGAACAACCGTTCATAATCTGACTGCCGAGTTGTATACAACTCTATAGACATTTGTCCTGAGTCTTGCATACAGTGTGCGCATAACAAAAACCAGGGAACCCCCTAACATGAAAACGCCCCATGTTTCACACCAACGGCCCGAAGACGAAAATCTAGGGATCGGCGCGAATATGGCTTACGGCCTGCAACATGTTCTGACCATGTACGGTGGCATCGTCGCCGTGCCTTTGATCATTGGTCAGGCCGCCGGGCTTTCGCCGGCGGACATTGGTTTGTTGATTGCTGCTTCATTGTTTGCGGGGGGGCTGGCCACGTTGCTGCAAACCCTCGGTCTACCGTTTTTTGGTTGTCAGTTGCCGCTGGTGCAGGGCGTGTCGTTCTCTGGTGTCGCGACCATGGTGGCGATTGTCAGCAGTGGCGGCGAGGGTGGGTTTCAGTCGATTCTGGGGGCGGTGATTGCCGCGTCCCTGATAGGCCTGCTGATCACCCCGGTGTTCTCTCGTATCACCAAGTTTTTCCCGCCGTTGGTCACGGGCATCGTGATCACCACCATCGGCCTGACGCTGATGCCGGTGGCCGCGCGCTGGGCCATGGGTGGCAACAGCCATTCGCCGGAATTCGGCAGCATGGCCAACATCGGCCTGGCGGCAGTGACGCTGGTGCTGGTGCTGTTGCTGAGCAAAATCGGCAGTGCGACCATCTCGCGATTGTCGATCCTGCTGGCCATGGTCATCGGCACCATCATCGCGGTGTTCCTCGGCATGGCCGACTTCTCGTCCGTGACTCAAGGCCCGATGTTCGGCTTCCCGGCGCCTTTCCACTTCGGCATGCCGACCTTCCACTTCGCCGCGATCCTGTCGATGTGCATCGTGGTCATGGTGACCCTGGTGGAAACTTCGGCGGACATTCTGGCGGTCGGTGAAATTATCGGCACCAAGGTGGACTCCAAGCGCCTGGGCAACGGCCTGCGTGCCGACATGCTGTCGAGTATGATTGCGCCAATCTTCGGCTCCTTCACCCAAAGCGCCTTCGCCCAGAACGTCGGCCTGGTGGCGGTGACCGGAATCAAGAGCCGCTTCGTGGTGGCCACGGGTGGTCTGTTTCTGGTGATTCTCGGTCTGCTGCCATTCATGGGGCGGGTCATCGCGGCGGTGCCAACTTCCGTGCTCGGTGGTGCCGGTATCGTACTGTTCGGCACCGTGGCGGCCAGCGGCATTCGTACGCTGTCCAAGGTCGACTACCGCAACAACGTCAACCTGATCATCGTCGCGACCTCCATTGGCTTCGGCATGATCCCGATTGCTGCACCGAACTTCTACGATCATTTCCCAAGCTGGTTCGCCACGATTTTCCACTCTGGCATCAGCTCTTCGGCAATCATGGCCATTGTGCTGAACCTGACCTTCAATCACCTCACGGCCGGCAACTCCGACCAGCAGTCGGTGTTTGCGGCCGGGACAGAGCGGGTTCTGCGTTATCAGGATCTGGCAGCGTTGCGCGAAGGGGATTACTTCAGCGACGGCAAGCTGCATGACTGCGATGGCAAGGAGATTCCGGTGGCGGAGCCGGCGCATGGTGTGGTTGACCCGCATCCGGTGGCGGCCAAAAGCAGTGAGCATGTCTGACCTGCACCGCGATTAAAAAAGGGCCGATCTGTTGAATAGACAGGTCGGCTTTTTTTTGTAGATCAAAACGATCGCAGCCTGCGGCAGCTCCTACACAGATCACATGCAGGAGCTGCCGAAGGCTGCGATCTTTTGCTTTTATGGCCGCCACAAAAAAGCCCCTGAATCTTTCGATTCAGGGGCTTTTCGGTATTGCTGTCTGGCTCCACGACCTGGACTCGAACCAGGGACCCAGTGATTAACAGTCACTTGCTCTACCAACTGAGCTATCGCGGAATGGCGCCTATGTTACTGATTCAAAAAGAGAAGTCAAGCATCGGATAGTAAGTTGATGGATTCATGGGGACGGACGGTGGTTTATCGGCGATTGGCGGTTACCAGAATCCCGTCAGGGGTCTACCATGGCCGCCCGGAAGTGGTTACACGCGCTGCCGGCCATTCGCCGAAAAGGTACGCGCCATGACTCACCCAACCATTACGCTTCGCAACTGCGGGGTGCTCGCATGAGCATCGCTCAAATCAGCCTGCCCAAAGGCGTCGGCCCGCACGCCGAAAAACTGTTCGATGCAATCACTCAAGCCAGTACGGCGGACGAATTGAATCGCGCGGGCGGCAAGGCCGAAGGTTTTGTCCTGGGCCTGGAAAGCACCAAGGCGATCAAGAGTCAGGTCGCTGAGTCGCTGTATGTCGCCTATGACGACGCCGCCAGTCAGCGCGCGACCGAACTGGCCTAGCCGCCGAAGGTAAAGGTGCCGAGCATCAGTTTGGCGTAGAGCGCCGTGGCGCCCAATTGCACCAGCCATAAGGCCAGGCCGCCGAGAAATACGCCGGCGGCCACTTGCATCACCAGGTTGTTGCTGCGTTTGGCCGAGGTGCGGGGGATGAAATCATCCAGGTCGTCGCGGTCATCGCGGTCGGCGCGTAGGTCATCGTTTTTCATGTGGGTTCTCAAAAAAATTCTCGGATATACACAAAACCTGTAGGAGCAGCCGGTCGACGCTCGATTGCTCGCGAAAAACCTGAAGGCGACACGTACGTCCAGAAAGTACCGTCATCGTTAACGCCTATCGCCAGCAAGCTGGCTCCTACAAGGAATAGATGTGTGCAGTCTAGGGGGCTTGGCCGTCGAGTTGAGAGATATCTGCGACAAATAAAAAACGGGAAGCCCCAAAGGCTTCCCGTTTTTCGTATCGCAGCGAGACTCAGATCACCTGAACAATGGCGTCCGTCACAACCTTGATGTTGCTCTGGTTCAACGCCGCCACGCAGATGCGGCCGGTATCCAGAGCGTAGATGCCGAACTCGTTGCGCAGACGGGTCACTTGCTCAACCGTCAGGCCCGAGTACGAGAACATGCCGCGCTGACGTCCGACGAAGCTGAAATCGCGCTGAGGCGCTTTTTGTGCCAGCAGGTCGACCATCTGGGTACGCATGCCGCGAATGCGCAGGCGCATTTCCGCCAGTTCCGCTTCCCATTGGGCGCGCAGTTCCGGGCTGTTCAGCACGGCGGCAACGATGGTGGCACCGTGAGTCGGCGGGTTGGAGTAGTTGGTGCGGATCACGCGTTTGACTTGCGACAGGACGCGCGCGCTTTCTTCTTTCGATTCGCTGACGATCGACAGGGCACCAACGCGTTCGCCGTACAGCGAGAAGGATTTGGAGAACGAGCTGGAAACGAAGAAGGTCAGGCCCGATTCGGCGAACAGGCGCACGGCAGCGGCGTCTTCATGAATGCCATCGCCGAAGCCCTGGTAAGCCATGTCGAGGAATGGCACGTGACCTTTGGCTTTCACTACTTCCAGAACGTTATTCCAGTCCGCCGGGCTCAGGTCCACGCCGGTCGGGTTGTGGCAGCAAGCGTGCAACACAATGATCGAGCCGGACGGCAGGGCGTTCAGGTCTTCCAGCAAGCCAGCGCGGTTTACGTCATGGGTCGCGGCGTCGTAGTAGCGGTAGTTCTGCACCGGGAAACCAGCGGTTTCGAACAGCGCACGGTGGTTTTCCCAGCTCGGGTCGCTGATCGCCACAACGGCGTTCGGCAGCAGTTGCTTGAGGAAATCGGCACCGATTTTCAGTGCGCCCGTACCACCGACAGCCTGGGTGGTGATGACCCGGCCAGCGGCGATCAATGGCGAATCATTGCCGAACAGCAGCTTTTGCACGGCCTGGTCGTAGGCAGCGATGCCGTCGATTGGCAAGTAGCCCCGGGAAGCGTGTTGAGCGACGCGAATCGTTTCGGCTTCGACAACGGCGCGCAGGAGTGGAATTCGCCCCTCCTCGTTGCAGTAAACACCGACTCCCAGGTTGACCTTGTCGGTACGGGTATCGGCGTTGAATGCTTCGTTGAGGCCCAGGATTGGATCGCGTGGTGCCATTTCGACAGCGGAGAACAGGCTCATTTTTGCGGCGGCTCTGAATGGAGAGTGGAGGGACGTGTCGCGCTCCAGCCGAATGCACTAGAGCGGTGCACAAACGGGGAGCTAGTATAGAGGCCATCTGCGATTGATGGCGACAGACGATTCGGCTTTTACGGTAAGTTTTTCCGATTATTTTTCGACCGTTAGTCGATTGTCTGCATCAAAGACTTCATGGGATGTAGGACGTTTGCCTTGAAAGCGAGGGCAATCGGCTCCACATTGAGCACAATCCAGTTTTTTCCCTCGGGCGACGTGTGTCGTTTGCGGTCTATCTCGTTCCTGCCGATTTGACCGGGCTGGCGCGATTCCCTGCTCCGAGAACCGAGAGGTATACATGTCTGAATTCCAGCTAGTCACCCGCTTCGAACCCGCCGGCGATCAGCCGGAAGCCATCCGCCTGATGGTCGAGGGTATCGAGGCAGGGCTGGCGCACCAGACGTTGCTCGGTGTGACCGGCTCGGGCAAGACCTTCAGTATCGCCAATGTGATCGCGCAGGTGCAGCGCCCAACCCTGGTGCTGGCACCGAACAAGACGCTGGCCGCGCAGTTGTATGGCGAATTCAAGGCGTTCTTTCCAAACAACGCCGTGGAGTATTTCGTTTCCTATTACGACTACTACCAGCCCGAAGCCTATGTGCCGTCCTCAGACACCTTTATCGAGAAAGACGCCTCGATCAACGACCACATCGAACAGATGCGTTTGTCCGCGACCAAGGCGTTGCTGGAACGCAAGGACGCAATCATCGTCACCACGGTGTCGTGCATTTACGGTCTGGGCAGCCCGGAAACCTATTTGAAGATGGTCCTGCACGTGGATCGCGGCGATCGGCTCGATCAGCGTGAGCTGCTGCGGCGCCTGGCTGACCTGCAATACACCCGCAACGACATGGATTTTGCTCGTGCGACCTTTCGCGTGCGTGGCGACGTGATCGATATCCATCCGGCGGAATCCGATTTTGAAGCGATCCGCATCGAACTCTTCGACGATGAAGTGGAAAGCCTGTCGGCGTTCGATCCGCTGACCGGCGAAGTCATCCGCAAACTGCCGCGCTTTACCTTCTACCCGAAAAGTCACTACGTGACGCCCCGGGAAACCCTGATGGGTGCAGTGGAAGGGATCAAGGTCGAATTGAAGGAGCGCCTGGAATACCTGCGCTCCAACAACAAATTGGTGGAAGCTCAGCGCCTGGAGCAGCGCACCCGTTTCGATCTGGAGATGATTCTCGAACTGGGTTACTGCAACGGCATCGAAAACTACTCGCGCTATCTGTCCGGCCGGGAAGCTGGCGCGCCGCCGCCGACGCTTTATGACTACTTGCCAGCCGACGCCTTGCTGGTGATCGACGAATCCCACGTCAGCGTGCCGCAAGTCGGCGCCATGTACAAAGGTGACCGCTCGCGTAAGGAGACGCTGGTCGAATACGGCTTCCGTTTGCCATCGGCGCTGGATAATCGGCCGATGCGTTTCGATGAATGGGAAAGCATCAGCCCGCAAACGATTTTCGTCTCGGCGACGCCGGGTAACTATGAAGCCGAGCACGCTGGGCGCGTCATTGACATGGTGGTGCGTCCGACCGGGCTGGTGGACCCGCAAATCGAGATCCGCCCGGCGCTGACCCAGGTCGACGACTTGCTGTCAGAAATCGGCAAGCGTGTGGCATTGGAAGAGCGGGTGCTGGTTACCACATTGACCAAGCGCATGGCAGAAGACTTGACCGACTATCTGGCCGACCACGGCGTGCGCGTACGCTATCTGCACTCGGACATCGACACCGTGGAGCGGGTCGAGATCATTCGTGATTTGCGCCTGGGCACTTTCGATGTGCTGGTGGGGATCAACCTGCTGCGTGAAGGTCTGGACATGCCCGAGGTGTCGCTGGTGGCGATCCTCGATGCCGACAAGGAGGGCTTCCTTCGTTCCGAGCGCTCGCTGATCCAGACCATCGGTCGCGCCGCGCGTAACCTCAATGGTCGGGCGATCCTTTACGCTGATCGCATCACCGGTTCCATGGAGCGGGCGATCGGCGAAACCGAGCGGCGACGCGACAAACAGATCGCCTTCAACCTGGCCAATGGCATCACGCCTAAAGGCGTGTTCAAGGACGTCGCCGACATCATGGAAGGCGCCACCGTGCCGGGTTCGCGCAGCAAAAAGCGCAAGGGCATGGCCAAGGCCGCCGAGGAAAACGCCAAGTACGAAGCCGAATTGCGCTCACCGGGCGAAGTCGCCAAACGGATCAAGGCGCTGGAAGAGAAGATGTACCAGCTCGCTCGCGATCTGGAGTTTGAAGCAGCGGCGCAGATGCGTGATGAGATAACAAAGTTGCGCGAGCGGCTGATCACGGTTTAATGCAGACACTGTAGGAGCTGCCGAAGGCTGCGATCTTTTGATTTTGCTTTTTAAGAATCAACGTCAAAAGATCGCAGCCTTCGGCAGCCCCTACATGGTTTGCGTGAGATCAGTGGGCTTCACCAGCCTTGAGCCCCTCAGGCAACTTTCTGGTCAACAACACCGCCAGCATGCTGATCCCCAGCGCAATCCCGACAAAATGAAACGCATCGTTGTAGGCCATGATCGACGCCTGTTGATGGGCGATCTCACTGAGTTTGCCCAGCGCTGCCGTTTCACTGCCCAGCCGATCGGTCAACGAAGCAATGCGCTCGGCCACCTGCGGATTGCTCGGCACAATGGATTCGCGCAAATAATCAAAGTAAGTCTTGGTCCGCGCATCCAGCAGCGTGGCGAGCAGGGCGATGCCGATGGCACCGCCGAGGTTGCGCAGGATGTTGAACAGGCTCGATGCCGAACCCGCATCCTGCGGCAGGATGTACGCGGTGGCGATCAGCGAGATGGTCACCATGATCAAGGGCTGGCCCAGTGCGCGGATGATCTGGATCTGGTTGAACTGCGGCCCGGCGAAATCCGGGTTCAACACCCCCGATGAAAAACTCGCCAGCCCGAACAGGCCGAAGCCCAGCGTGCACAGCCATTTCGGCGAGATGTATTTCATCAGCTTGGGCACCAGCGGGATCAGAAACAGCTGCGGCACGCCCATCCACATGATCACTTCGCCGATTTGCAGGGCGTTGTAGTTCTGGATCTGCGCCAGGTACAGCGGCAATAGATAGATCGAACCGTACAAACCGACCCCCATGCCGACACTGGAAATGCTCGACAGGCCGAAGTTGCGATTACCGAGGATGCCGAGGTTGATCAGCGGATTGGGTTTGGAAAACTGCACGATCACAAAAGTGATCAGGCTGATCAGTGCGATGCTGCCCAGGGTCACGATCAGGTCGGATTCGAGCCAGTCCTTGCGATGGCCTTCTTCGAGAAACACCTGCAAACAGCCGAGGCCGACGCCGAGGGTAACGATGCCGGCGTAGTCGGTGCTTTTCAGCAATTCCCAGTGCGCTTCTTTCTTTTCCAGGCCGTACATCAGGCCGGCGATCATGATCAGGCCGGGCGGGATGTTGATGTAGAAAATGTATTCCCAGCCCCAGTTTTCCGTCAGCCAGCCGCCCAGCGTCGGGCCAATGGACGGCGCGAACGTGGCGGTCATGGCAAACATGGCCATGCCCTTGGCGCGGTGATGTTCGGGGAGTTTGATCAGGGTGAGGGTGAACGCCAGCGGAATCAGCGCGCCACCGGTAAAGCCCTGCAAGGCGCGGAAGACGATCATGCTCTCCAGGCTCCAGGCCATGGAGCAGAGCAGCGAGGCGAAGAGAAACCCCAGGGACACCCAGACTGCCAGGCGCCGCGCTGAGAGCAACTGCACCAGCCATGCAGTCAGCGGGATCATGATGATTTCCGCCACCAGGTATGAGGTGGAAATCCACGAGCCTTCTTCCAGAGTGGCCGACAGCGCGCCCTGAATATCCTTGAGGGACGAGTTGGTGATCTGGATGTCGAGCACCGCCATGAAGGCACCGAGCATCACGCTCATTACGGCTATCCAGTCCCGTCGCGTCGGTTCCCCGACGGGGCGGATCAGTTGATCACCGGCCATCGTCTGGGATGTCTTTGATGTTCACTTTGGCGGTGACCGACATGCCTGGACGAATTTTGCCGTGCAGCGGATTGTTCGCGGCAAAGGTCAGTTTGACCGGAATCCGTTGCACGACTTTAGTGAAGTTGCCCGTGGCATTGTCCGGCGGCAACAAGCTGAACTGCGCGCCAGACGCGGCGAACAGACTATCGACCCGCGCTTCGATGGGCGTGTCGCTGTAGGCATCGAAGGTCAGCTCGGCTTTCTGCCCAGGCTGCATGTGGCCGATCTGGGTTTCCTTGAAGTTGGCCTGAATCCAGATGTCTGCATCGGGCACGATCGACAGCAAGTAGGCGCCAGCCTGCACGAATTGACCTTCGCGGGCGGCACGCTGGCCGATCAGGCCGCTGATGGGCGCGTGGATTTCGCTGCGGGTGAGGTTCAGCTCGGCTTGGGCCAGGTCGGTTTTGGCGTTGGCAATTTGCGCATCGAGGCGTTTGATCTCGGCGGTCAGTGCATTGACTTGCTGGCGCTGGCCCTGGGCGTCTGCCTGGGCTTTGGCCAGTTGCGAGCGGGCGATGTGAGTGTCGGCGGAGAGGGTGGTTACGCGTTCCTCCGAGACGTAACCGGGTTTGCGCAAGGTTTCGGCGCGGGTCAAATCGATCTGCGAGCGACCCAGGCTGGCTTGGGTGGATGCGACTTGTGCATCACTGGCTGCGATCAAGCTGCCTTGTTGAGTCAGTTTGCTCTGGGCTTGCAGGCGTTCGGCTTCGCGGGTGGCGAGGGTGGCATTGGCGCGATCGACAGCGAGATGGAAGTCATCGCCTTCAAGCTTGATCAGCAGTTGGCCCTTCTCGACGTGCTGGTTGTCCTGCACCAGCACCTGATCAATGCGCGCGCCCAATTGACTCGATACGCGGGTGATTTCGCCCTGGACATATGCGTTGTCGGTGCTTTCATAAAACCGTCCCTTGAAAAACCAATGGGCAAAAAAGCCCCCGGCGATCAGCAGGACAATCAACAGGAAAATAGACAGGCGACGCTTGAGTTGGGCAGGCATGGGGCAAACTGTAGTCGAGAAATTGTCAGGAAAGTTATCAGCAGGCGAATCTGGCATACAGCTGATAAACGGTAAATGCCGTCGCCTGATATTCGGCCATTCACCGCGCCATACGGGCGTTGTAGACGCAACCTTGGCTTAAATGCCCTGTTCGCTGGAGCCGGGCGGGTTACGCCTGTTACCATTCGCCCTTTGTTTTATCTTTATTTCGAGACTTGCCATGACCACCGTCCGCACTCGCATCGCGCCATCGCCTACCGGGGACCCCCATGTAGGTACCGCTTACATCGCATTGTTCAACTACTGCTTTGCCAAGCAGCACGGCGGTGAGTTCATCCTGCGGATTGAAGACACGGACCAATTGCGTTCGACCCGCGAGTCCGAACAGCAGATTTTCGACGCCTTGCGCTGGTTGGGCATCGACTGGAGCGAAGGCCCGGACGTTGGCGGCCCGCACGGTCCATACCGTCAGAGCGAGCGTGGCGATATTTATCAGAAGTACTGCCAGCAATTGGTCGAAATGGGTCATGCCTTCCCGTGCTTCTGCACCGCTGAAGAGCTGGACCAGATGCGCGCCGAGCAAATGGCTCGCGGCGAAACTCCGCGTTACGACGGTCGTGCGCTGTTGCTGTCGGCGGAAGAAGTCGCGCGTCGCCTGGCCGCCGGCGAGCCGCACGTGATCCGCATGAAAGTGCCGAGCGAAGGCGTCTGCGTGGTGCCGGACATGTTGCGTGGTGATGTCGAAATCCCGTGGGATCGCATGGACATGCAAGTCCTGATGAAGACCGACGGGCTGCCGACGTACTTCCTGGCCAACGTGGTTGACGATCACCTGATGGGTATCACCCACGTATTGCGTGGCGAAGAGTGGCTGCCATCGGCGCCGAAACTGATCCTCTTGTACGAATACTTCGGCTGGGAACAACCGGAGCTGTGCTACATGCCGCTGCTGCGTAACCCGGACAAGAGCAAGCTGTCCAAACGCAAGAACCCGACCTCGGTGACCTTCTATGAGCGCATGGGCTTCATGCCGGAAGCGATGCTCAACTACTTGGGTCGGATGGGCTGGTCGATGCCGGACGAGCGCGAGAAGTTCTCGCTGCAGGAAATGGTCGACAATTTCGATCTCAAGCGTGTTTCCCTTGGTGGGCCGATTTTCGACATCGAGAAACTGTCGTGGCTCAACGGCCAGTGGCTGCGTGATCTGCCGGTGGAAGAGTTCGCCAGCCGCTTGCATACCTGGGCGCTGAACCCTGAGTACATGATGAAGATCGCTCCGCATGTGCAGGGCCGGGTTGAAACCTTCAGCCAGGTAGCACCGCTGGCCGGGTTCTTCTTTGCCGGGGGGGTAAGCCCGGATGCCAAGCTGTTCGAATCGAAGAAGCTCTCGGGTGACCAGGTTCGTCAACTGATGCAGTTGATCCTGTGGAAACTGGAAAGCCTGCGTCAGTGGGAGAAGGACAGCATCACCGCAACGATCCAGGCCGTCGTCGAATCCCTGGAACTGAAGCTGCGTGATGCCATGCCGCTGATGTTCGCCGCGATCACTGGCCAGGCCAGCTCGGTCTCGGTACTCGACGCGATGGAGATCCTCGGTCCGGACCTGACCCGTTTCCGTCTGCGCCAGGCCATTGACCTGCTGGGCGGCGTGTCGAAGAAAGAAAACAAGGAATGGGAAAAGCTGTTGGGCAACATCGCCTGAAAGCCTCTGTAGGAGCTGCCGCAGGCTGCGATCTTTTGACTTTGGCTTTCTGATGCAAGATCAAAAGATCACAGGCTTCGCCAGCTCCTACAGGTCCGTGTGACCCCGAGGTTGCCGTTTTTAGGGGGGAGGGCGGTAAGTGATTGTTATGTCGGCAAAAAACTTTGAAATATTTTAAAAATAAGTTTGACAGCTTTCCGGTCCGCCATTAAGATTCGCCCCGTCCTCAGCGATGAGGGGCTATAGCTCAGCTGGGAGAGCGCTTGCATGGCATGCAAGAGGTCGACGGTTCGATCCCGTCTAGCTCCACCAATTTACACTTCAAAGTCTGGCCACACCGGCCTTGAAGCGATCAACACTCAGCGTTGATCAGTTGTATAGAAGGGTTTGCGTCCCCTTCGTCTAGTGGCCTAGGACACCGCCCTTTCACGGCGGTAACAGGGGTTCGAGTCCCCTAGGGGACGCCAGTTTTACAGAAGTGATGTTGCAAAATGTCGCTCCGCCGCGAGGCGAAAAATCCGGGGCTATAGCTCAGCTGGGAGAGCGCTTGCATGGCATGCAAGAGGTCGACGGTTCGATCCCGTCTAGCTCCACCAATTTTACAGTTCAAGGTCTGGCCACACCGGCCTTGAATCGATCAGCTCTCAGCACTGATCAATTGTATAGAAGGGTTTGTGTCCCCTTCGTCTAGTGGCCTAGGACACCGCCCTTTCACGGCGGTAACAGGGGTTCGAGTCCCCTAGGGGACGCCACGATTACCCGCTCTGCGGGATTTTATAAGGGTCATTCAATTATTGAATGGCCCTTTTGTTTGTCTGGCGTTTGGCCAAATCCCTCCATTTCTTTCAAACTGTTCTTCAGACCAGCGGTCACATCCACGACTTGCAGAAAATTATTATGAGAATAATATTCTAGTCGTAATATTCGGAGGCAACGATGAACGATAAAAAAGCTCAAACCCGCGAACGCATCCTCAAGGCTGCCAGCGCAGCGCTGATTCAGCGCGGCCCGGCTGAGCCGAGTGTGGGCGAAGTGATGGGCGCAGCCGGCCTGACCGTCGGCGGCTTCTATGCGCACTTCGAAAGCAAGGACGCAATGATGCTGGAGGCGTTCAAGCAATTGCTGGGTCGTCGTCGTGACTTGATTGACGACATGGATACCGAATTGACCGGTGAAGAGCGTCGCGCCCTGGTCGCTGCGTTCTATCTGTCGCGCAAACATCGTGATTCCAGTGAGGCTGCATGCCCGATTCCGGCTTCTATCGGTGAGCTCGGTCGTCTGCCCGAGACGTTCCGGATCGCGTTGAACGAACATTTGGAACTGATGGTCGCGCAATTGTCGGCCAGCCCTGAAGACACAGACAAAGCTTTGGCCGACATGGCCTTGATGGTGGGCGGCCTGGCGCTGGCACGCGCGTTGGGCCCAGGTGATTTATCCGATCGATTGCTGCGCGCTGCCAAGTCGGCGGTGCGTTGACCTGAAGGCTACAGCCTGAGGATAGAGCGATGAACACGTTGAAGTGGGTTCGTGGCGTTAATGGCACCTTGGGTTGGTTGGCTCCGAAGCTGGTCGCAAGCAAAATGCGACTGGCGTTCATGACGCCGCGAGATTTTCCGCCGCGTGAATGGGAATTGCCGTTGTTGGCCAAATCCGAGCGGATAACGCTGCGCTTCGGCCTCTCTGCATTACGCTGGGGGCAAGGGCCGGCGGTGTTGTTGATGCACGGCTGGGAAGGCCGGCCGACACAGTTCGCCAGTCTCATCAACGCGCTGGTCGACGCTGGCTACACCGTGGTTGCCCTCGATGGCCCGGCACACGGTCGCTCACCGGGCACTGAAGCGAATGTGGTGTTGTTCGCCCGCGCCATGCTCGAAGCCGCCGCCGAATTGCCACCGCTGCAAGCCGTCATCGGTCACTCCATGGGCGGCGCCAGCGCCATGCTCGCCGTGCAATTGGGCTTGCGCACCGAAACGTTGGTCAGTATCGCGGCGCCGGCGAGGATTCTCGGTGTATTGCGCGGTTTCGCCCGTTTTGTGGGGTTGCCGCCGAAAGCTCGCTCGGCGTTCATTCGCCAAGTGGAGAAAGACGTCGGCATGCGCGCCGCAACGCTGGATGTCGCGCACTATCAGCTTGATATGCCTGGCTTGATCGTCCATGCCGAAGACGACAAACATGTTCCGGTAAAAGAATCGCAACTGATCCACGAAGCCTGGTTTGACAGCCGTCTGCTGCGCCTGGAAGAGGGCGGTCATCAGCGGGTACTGGCTGACCCTCGGGTGATTGATGGCGTGTTATCACTGCTGTCCGGTCGTAGCCTGCAATCGCGCCAATCGGCCTGAGCATCCGTTACACTGCCCCGGTCGAATTAATGTGACCGGGAGTGGGTATGGGCTGGGATCGGGAAACGCCGTTTATCATTGATCTGCAAGTGGGCGCCGAGGACATCGACGGGCTGGGCCACGCTAATAATGCGGTGTACGTGACCTGGCTCGAACGCTGCGCCTGGCGCCATTCCCAACGCCTGGGCCTGGATTTGGTGGAATACCGTCGACTTGATCGGGCGATGGCAGTTGTGCGCCACGAAATCGACTATCTTGCAGCCGCCTATGAAGGCGACGAGCTGCAATTGGCGACCTGGATCGTCGATTGGGATCAGCGCCTGAAGATGACCCGACACTTCCAGCTCAAGCGGCCCAGCGATAATTCGACGTTGTTGCGTGCGCAGACCACCTTCGTTTGCATCGAGCTGTCTACGGGAAAGCCCAAGCGCATGCCGGTCGAGTTCATCGAAGGTTACGGCCCGGCCATTCAAATCCCGGCCTGACACAATCCTTTAGGAGCTGCCGCAGGCTGCGATCTTTTGATTTTAAAAAACAAACATCAAAAGATCGCAGCCTGCGGCAGCTCCTACAGGGGTTACCTTTTCACCACTGAAACCCAGTAAACTGCCGCACGTTTTTCGTTGAGTGTGTTTTTCATGCAAATTGCTTTGGCGCCCATGGAGGGGTTGGTCGACGACATCCTGCGCGACGTGCTGACCCGGGTGGGCGGCATCGATTGGTGCGTAACCGAGTTCATTCGTGTCAACGATCAGTTGCTCACGCCTGCGTATTTCCACAAGTTCGGTCCGGAACTGCTGAACGGTGCCCGCACCGCATCCGGCGTGCCGCTGCGTGTTCAGTTACTGGGTTCGGATCCGGTCTGCCTGGCGGAAAACGCCGCACTGGCCTGTGAGCTGGGCTCTGAAGTCATCGACCTGAACTTCGGTTGCCCGGCGAAAACGGTGAACAAATCCCGTGGCGGCGCGGTGTTGCTCAAAGAGCCTGAGCTGCTGAACCAAATCGTCGAACACGTCCGTCGCGCCGTTCCGGCGCACATTCCGGTGACCGCCAAGATGCGCCTGGGTTTCGATAGCCCCGACGGTTCATTGGTGTGTGCCACGGCTTTGGCCGAAGGCGGCGCGGAGCACATCGTGGTTCACGCCCGTACCAAAACCGACGGCTACAAGCCTCCGGCACATTGGGAGTGGATTCCACGGGTGCAAGACGTGGTCAAGGTGCCGGTATTCGCCAATGGCGATATCTGGAGCGTCGAGGACTGGCGCCGCTGCCGCGAAATCAGCGGGGTGGAAGACATCATGCTCGGTCGCGGCCTGGTTTCGCGCCCTGATCTGGCCCGGCAAATCGCCGCGGCGCGGGTGGGCGAAGAGGTCGTCGAGATGACCTGGGCCGAGTTGCTGCCGCTGATCCAGGACTTCTGGCTGCAAGCCAAGGCGCAGATGACGGCGCGCCAATCTCCTGGTCGCTTGAAGCAATGGCTGGCGATGTTGACACGCAATTATCCCGAAGCTGTGGAACTGTTCACCGTCCTGCGCCGTGAGACCGAATTGGATCAGGTTTCGCGTTTGCTGGGTCTGCAGGTCGCGCAAGCAGCTTAAAAATCTATTAGAAAGCAATCAGTGATCAAAGGGCGCCTTCGGGCGTCCTTTTTTGTACCCGATCCTGTAGGAGCTGCCGCAGGCTGCGATCTTTTGACTTTTAAGGACAAGATCAAAAGATCGCAGCCTGCGGCAGCGCCTACAGGGGATTGTTATTTCAGGAGTTTCTGGAACTCATTCACCGGTAGCGGTCGGCTGTGCAGATATCCTTGATAGAAGTGGCAACCCAGCCCCTGCAAAAACTCCAGCTGTTCCGGTGTTTCCACACCTTCGGCGATCACTTTCAATTCCAGGCTGCGCGCCATGGCGACGATGGCGCGGATGATCTCGGCGTCGTTGGGATCAGTGGTGGCGTCGCGGATGAACGACTGGTCGATTTTCAGGGTGTCGACCGGCAGGCGTTTGAGGTAAGTCAGTGAGGAATAACCGGTGCCGAAATCGTCCATGGCAAAGCTCACACCGAGTTTTTTCAGGCGGCGCATTTTGTTGATGGTGTCTTCCAGGTTCTGGATGACGATGCCTTCGGTGATTTCCAGTTTCAGCAACGAGCAGGGCAGGCCGTGGGAGGTGAGGCTGTTCTCGATGCGCTCGACAAAATCGTTCTGACGGAACTGTCGGGGGCTGATGTTCACGCACAGGCTGAAATCCAGCGGGTCGACCAAGCCATTGGTGATCAGTTGTTGTAAGGCCTGGCAGGCTTCATCGAGAATCCAGGTGCCGACCTCCAGTATCAGGCCGCTGTCCTCCAGCACCTTGATGAATTCGGTGGGCGACTGCGCGCCGAGTTCCGGATGGGTCCAGCGCACCAACGCCTCGGCGCCGACAATGCGGTTATTGCGGGCGTCCAGTTGAGGTTGGTAATGCACGCGAAACTCGCCACGGGACAGCGCCAGACGCAGATCGGTTTCCATGCGCAGGCGCTCGCTCGCGGCTTTCTGCATGGTGTTGTGATACATCTGCGCGGTATTGCGCCCTGAATCCTTGGCGCGATAGAGGGCGATATCGGCGCGCTTGAGCAAATCGGTTGGCGTGGAGCCGTGATCGGGTATCAGCGCAATGCCGATACTTGGCGTCACTTGCAGGCGCTGGCCGTCGAGGAACATCGGTTCCGAAAGCAATTCGCGGATGGTGTCGGCCAGTTCGCGGACCTGATCGCTGACTTCATTCCGCGAGCCCTCAAGGCCGCTGAGCAGTACCACGAATTCATCACCGCCCAAACGCGCGACCGTGTCTTCCATGCGCACGCTGGCTTCCAGGCGCGCGGTGATTATTTTCAGCACCGTATCGCCCACGGGATGACCGAGCGAATCATTGATGTGCTTGAAGTGGTCAAGATCAAGGAACATCAAGGCACCACGCAGATTGTGGCGCTTGAGCAAGGCAATCTGTTGGCTCAGGCGATCCATCAACAATGCGCGGTTAGGCAGGTTGGTCAGTGGGTCGTGGTAGGCCAGGTGGCGAATCTGCGCCTCGGCGTTTTTCAGCAGGCTGACGTCCCGTGCGGTCAGCAGCAGACAGGCGGTTTCGTTGAGGGTGATCGGTTCTACCGACACTTCGACCGTCAGTAACTCGCCTCGTTTGTTACGCCCGAGCATTTCCTGGTGGTGAACCCGGCCCTTGATTTGCAGTTCGGCCAGCAGCGCTGAGCGCTGCTTCTCTTCGGCCCAGATCCCGACCTGGTACACCGTGCGCCCGATTACCTCGTCGGCGCGGTAGCCGGTCAGGCGACAGAAGCCGTCGTTGACCTCCAGGTAACGTCCAGTGTCGCGTTCAGTGATGGTGATGGCGTCGGGGCTTGAATGGAACGCCTTGGCGAACTTCTCTTCGCTGGCCTTGAGTGCCGCTTCCGAGCGTTGCTGCTGGGTGATGTCGCGCAACGTAGTGACGACACACGGCTGCTCGCCGACGTTGATCTGACGGCTGGAAATCACGCAGGTCAGGGATTGCCCGTCCTTGTGCTGGACGAGGATCGCCACGTTGTTCAGGCCTTGTTCGCGGATCACCTGTTCAATGCGCTGCAAACTTTTTGCCGAGGCGTCCCACAGGCCGATTTCGTCGGCGCTGCGCCCGATCACATCGGCGGCGCTCCAGCCGAAGGTCTGGGTGAAACTGGAGTTGATCTCGATGAACTGCCCGGTGTCCTGGCGGGTGACGCAGATCGGGTCCGGGCTGACCTGGAACAGGGTTGCGAATTTCTCTTCGGAGGCAATCAACTGTTGTTCGCGTTCGACCTGGTCGGTGATGTCGAGCAGGGTGCCGGCCATGCGCAGCGGCACGCCATTTTCGTCGCGGTAGAGCCGGGCCCGGCTTTCCAGGTAGCGCGAGGTGCCGTCCGGTAGTTGTACGCGATAGGTCAGCTGATAGTTGCCTGCCGGGCCTTCACGCAGGCTGCGGTAGGCGTCGCGCATGTTGTTGCGTTCTTCGCCGGGGACGCCTTCGAAAAACTCGTCGAAGGACTCATGGAAAGGTCTGGCTTCCATCCCGTGCAATTGCGCGGCGCGGGCCGAACCGTAAAGCATGCCGCTGGGAATGTGCCAATCCCATGTGCCCAGCTGTGCCGAGTCCAGGGCCAGGTCGAGGCGCTCCTGGCTGTCCTTCAAGGCATGCTCGGCAGATTTGCGTTCGGTGGTATCGAGGAAGGTACTCAGCAGGTAGGGCTGGCCTTCGAGTTCGACTTTTTGCGCGCTGAGGATGCCATCGTGGATCTGGCCGTTGCTGGCGCGAAATTGCACTTCCATGCTGGTCAGTTCGCCTTTGGCCTTGGTCGCCTTGACCAACTCTGCGCGTTGCTCGGGATGAACCCACAGGCCCAGCTCCAGGGTGGTGCGGCCGATTGCGTCCTGCACCGGCCAGCCGAACAGGCTTTCGAAATACTGATTGGCTTCTGTGATCAAGCCGTCTTCCTGGCGGGTCAGCAAGACCATGTTCGGGCACAGGTGGAACAGCGTGGCAAAGCGTTTTTCCGAACTGCTCAGCGCCTGTTCGCGTTGGCGCTGGTGAGTGATCTCGCGGATCACTCCGATCATGCGGGGGCGACCGTGTTTGTCAGGCAGCAGGCTGCCGTTGATCTCCAGCCAATGCAGGCTGCCATCGGGCCAGCGAATGCGGTGATGCATCGCGTGCTCCAACGGTGCGCCGGCGATCACGGCATGAAAGGCGCGAACGGTTTTCGCGCGATCCTCCGGTGGCAGCAAGTCGAGGTATTCCAGATCGGCGGGCAACGGTTGCTTTGGGTCGAAGCCAAATAGTGCCTGCGTGCCGCGGGACCAACTGATCTGCCCGCGCTCGATGTCCCAATACCAGGCACCCAAACGGGCACCGTTCAGGGCGGCCAGCAATTGTGGGGCACTTTCCCAGCTCTGTTCGGATCGTTGGGGATCAAGCGCCTGAATACGCGGCATCGGCGGAATACGGTCAACAGATTTCGGCATTGGCAAGCCTTAGGCTGATTTGGGCATTTTGCGCAGGGATTTCGCGGCTCTATAGGAGTAGCACAAGTTAGCCTGGAGTCCCTGGCAGATCGATTTGAGCATCCAACAGGGCCATAAAGGCCCGTGCTGCATTCGATAGCGTCCGTTCTGTGTGCAGGATATAGCCTAGCTGGCGAGACAGTTGTATGCCCGGCAAGGGTATTCGTGCAACTTGATCATCAAGCATGGTGCGCGGCAGCACACTCCAGGCCAGGCCAATGGACACCATCATCTTGATGGTTTCCAGGTAATTGGTGCTCATGGCGATGTTCGGCGTCAGCCCTTGGGCTTCAAACAGCCGTTGAACGATGTGGTGAGTAAAGGTGTTGCCACCGGGGAACACCGCCGGATGGCGGGCGATGTCTGCCAGATTGACTTTGCCGTTATTGATCAGCGAATGCTCCGGGGCGACCACGAAATCCAGCGGGTCATCCCACACCGGGGTGGCCTTGACCAGTGCGTGGGGTTCCGGCGCCAGGGTAATGACGGCCAGTTCCGCGCGACCGTGGAGGATTTCTTCGTAGGCCACTTCCGAATCGAGGAACTGAATATCCAGCGCCACTTGTGGGTAGCGTCGAGTGAATTCCCTTAATAGAGGGGGCAAACGGTGCAGGCCGATGTGGTGACTGGTGGCCAGGGTCAGACGACCGGTTACCTCGCCGGTGAGGTTGGTCAGGGCACGGCGAGTATCATCCAGTACATTCAGAATCTGGTAAGCCCTCGGCAGCAGGGCGCGGCCGGCCTCGGTCAGACCGACTTCACGGCCAAGCCGATCGAACAATCGCACCTTCAGTTGCTGCTCCAGCCCGGCGATGCGCTTGCTGATGGCGGGTTGGGTCAGGTGCAGCCGTTCGCCCGCGCCGGAGAAGCTGCCGGTCTCGGCAATGGCAATAAAAGCGTTGAGGTTAGCCAGATCCATGGTTGTATTCCAGTTGGTTATCCAAAGCATAAAAAATATGAATTTGAGTTATTTAATGTAACCCCATAGGATCAGCCTCACAAGCCAAGGGGTTATTGAATCACTCAAGACCCAGGGCATAGAAACAAGCTGATGAGGAAACCGTCTGATGGCCGGCAAAACGCTCTACGACAAGCTCTGGGATTCGCATTTGGTCAAGCAGCGCGACGATGGCTCTGCACTGATCTACATCGATCGTCACATCATCCACGAAGTGACTTCGCCGCAAGCCTTTGAAGGTCTGCGTCTGGCCGGGCGCAAGCCATGGCGTATCGATGCCAACATCGCGACCCCGGACCACAACGTACCGACGACGCCTGAGCGCAAGGGCGGCATCGAAGCCATTGCCGACCAGGTCTCGCGTTTGCAGGTGCAGACCCTCGACGACAACTGCGACGAATACGGCATCGTCGAATTCAAGATGAACGACATCCGCCAAGGCATCGTCCACGTCATCGGTCCGGAGCAGGGCGCTACCTTGCCGGGCATGACCGTGGTTTGCGGCGACTCGCATACCTCGACCCACGGCGCCTTCGGTGCCCTGGCGCACGGTATTGGCACTTCCGAGGTCGAGCATGTGCTCGCCACGCAGTGCCTGGTTGCCAAGAAAATGAAAAACATGCTGGTCTCCGTTGAAGGCAAATTGCCGTTCGGCGTGACCGCCAAAGACATCGTCCTCGCGGTGATCGGCAAGATTGGCACCGCCGGCGGTAACGGCCACGCCATCGAATTCGCCGGTAGCGCCATTCGTGACCTGTCCGTCGAAGGCCGCATGACCATCTGCAACATGTCCATCGAGGCCGGCGCTCGCGTAGGTCTGGTGGCGGCTGACGAAAAAACCGTGGCCTACGTGAAGGGCCGTCCATTCGCCCCGAAAGGCGCGGAATGGGACTTGGCCGTCGAAGCCTGGAAAGACCTGGTGACCGACACCGATGCGAAGTTCGACACCGTGGTCGAGCTCGACGCCACCCAGATCAAGCCACAAGTGAGCTGGGGCACGTCGCCCGAGATGGTGTTGGCCGTTGATCAAAACGTGCCGGACCCGGCCAAGGAAATGGACCTGGTCAAGCGCGGTTCCATCGAGCGCGCTTTGAAGTACATGGGGCTGACCGCCAATCAGGCGATCACCGACATTCAGCTGGATCGCGTGTTCATCGGCTCCTGCACCAACTCGCGGATCGAAGACCTGCGCGCTGCTGCCGTGATCGCCAAGGGCCGCAAAGTGGCCTCGACCATCAAGCAAGCCATCGTGGTGCCGGGCTCGGGCCTGGTGAAAGCGCAGGCTGAATCGGAAGGTCTGGACAAGATTTTCCTCGAAGCCGGTTTCGAATGGCGTGAGCCGGGTTGCTCGATGTGCCTGGCGATGAACCCGGACCGTTTGGAGTCTGGCGAGCATTGCGCTTCGACCTCCAACCGTAACTTCGAAGGCCGTCAGGGCGCCGGTGGTCGTACCCACCTCGTCAGCCCGGCCATGGCCGCCGCCGCCGCTGTGAACGGTCGTTTCGTCGACGTCCGTGAATTGATCTAAGGAGCGCAGCATGAAAGCTTTTACCCAGCACACTGGACTTGTCGCGCCTCTGGATCGTGCCAACGTCGACACCGACCAGATCATCCCGAAGCAGTTCTTGAAGTCGATCAAGCGCACCGGTTTCGGCCCGAACCTGTTCGATGAATGGCGCTACCTGGATGTGGGTCAGCCATATCAGGACAACTCCAAGCGTCCGCTGAACAAGGACTTCGTCCTCAACGCCGACCGTTATCAAGGTGCCAGCGTGTTACTGGCCCGTGAGAACTTCGGTTGCGGCTCCAGCCGTGAACACGCGCCATGGGCACTGGAAGAATACGGTTTCCGCAGCATCATCGCGCCGAGCTATGCCGACATCTTCTTCAACAACAGCTTCAAGAACGGCTTGCTGCCGATCATCTTGAGCGACGCTGAAGTTGATGAGCTGTTCCAGCAGGTTGAAGCTACGCCTGGCTATCAATTGCAGGTCGACTTGCAGGCCCAGACCGTGACCCGTCCGGACGGCAAAGTGCTGAGTTTTGAAATCGACGCTTTCCGCAAACATTGCCTGCTTAACGGTCTGGACGATATCGGCCTGACCTTGCAGGACGGCGATGCGATTGCGACGTTTGAAGCCAAGCACCGCGCGAGCCAGCCGTGGTTATTTCGCGACGCGTGATGTTTTGAGGTGACCCCGAAAAGATCGCAGCCTTCGGCAGGCGTACGCAGTTCCATGTAGGAGCTGCCGAAGGCTGCGATTTTTTGATCTTAAAACCAGCAACATGAAAGGAAGTCCCCATGACCAGCACCGCCCAGCACAGTCAGGTAGTCCAGAAGCAATTCGGTGAGCAGGCTTCGGCCTACCTGAGCAGCGCCGTACACGCTCAAGGTACCGAATTCGCACTGCTACAGGCCGAGCTGGCGGGGCAGGGCGAGGCCCGGGTTCTGGACCTGGGTTGCGGCGCCGGTCACGTCAGTTTTCACGTCGCTTCGCTGGTAAAAGAAGTGGTGGCCTACGACCTTTCGCAGCAGATGCTTGACGTGGTCGCCGCTGCTGCCGTTGATCGTGGCTTGAGCAATGTTTCCCCAGTCAACGGCGCCGCCGAGCGCCTGCCATTCGCCGATGGTGAGTTCGATTTCGTCTTCAGCCGTTATTCGGCGCACCATTGGAGCGATCTTGGCCTGGCGCTGCGGGAAGTTCGGCGTGTGCTGAAGCCGGGCGGCGTGGCGGCGTTCATCGACGTGTTGTCACCGGGCAGCCCGTTGTTCGACACTTACCTGCAAAGCGTCGAAGTGCTGCGCGACACCAGCCATGTGCGCGATTATTCCGCCGGTGAGTGGTTGCGTCAGGTCAGCGAAGCGGGGTTGCATACCCGCAGTACCACGCGTCAACGGCTGCGTCTGGAGTACAACTCCTGGGTCGAACGCATGCGCACGCCACAGGTGATGCGCGCGGCGATCCGCGAACTGCAGCAGTCGATGGGCAACGAAGTACGCGAATATTTTGAGATTGAGGCCGATGGTTCGTTCAGTACCGATGTACTGGTGCTGATGGCTGAACGGTAAGCTCTGAACAATAGACGCCGAACGATAGAATTTTTCCGGGTGCGCCTAGGGCGCGCCGACTGATGACATTGAGGAAAGCATGAGCAAGCAGATTCTGATTCTCCCAGGTGACGGTATTGGCCCGGAAATCATGGCCGAAGCGGTCAAGGTGCTGGAATTGACCAGCGACAAGTTCGCCCTGGGCTTTGAGCTGAGCCATGACGTAATCGGTGGCGCAGCCATCGACAAGCACGGCGTGCCACTGGCCGACGAAACCCTGGAACGCGCTCGTGCGGCTGATGCCGTGCTGCTGGGGGCCGTTGGCGGCCCGAAATGGGACACCATCGAACGTGACATCCGCCCTGAACGCGGCCTGCTGAAGATCCGTGCGCAACTGGGCCTGTTCGGCAACCTGCGTCCGGCGATTCTCTACCCGCAACTGGCTGAAGCGTCGAGCCTGAAACCGGAAATCGTTTCCGGCCTGGATATCCTGATCGTTCGCGAACTGACCGGCGGCATCTACTTCGGCGCGCCACGCGGCACCCGCACCCTGGAAAACGGCGAGCGTCAGTCCTACGACACCCTGCCGTACAGCGAAAGCGAAATCCGCCGTATCGCCCGTGTCGGCTTCGACATGGCCATGGTCCGCGGCAAGAAGCTGTGCTCGGTGGACAAGGCTAACGTGCTGGCTTCCAGCCAACTGTGGCGTGAAGTGGTCGAGCAAGTGGCCAAGGATTATCCTGAAGTCGAACTGAGCCACATGTACGTCGACAACGCCGCGATGCAGCTGGTGCGTGCGCCTAAGCAGTTCGACGTGATCGTCACCGACAACATGTTCGGCGACATCCTGTCCGACCAGGCCTCGATGCTCACCGGTTCCATCGGCATGCTGCCGTCGGCGTCCCTGGACACCAACAACAAAGGCATGTACGAGCCGTGCCACGGTTCGGCGCCGGACATCGCGGGCAAAGGCATTGCCAACCCGTTGGCGACCATTTTGTCGGTCTCGATGATGCTGCGTTACAGTTTCAACCAGCAGGCCGCCGCCGATGCCATCGAAAAGGCTGTCAGCCTGGTGCTGGACCAAGGCTTGCGCACGGGCGATATCTGGTCGAACGGTTGCACTAAAGTCGGTACGCAGGAAATGGGTGACGCAGTAGTCGCCGCGCTGCGGAATCTGTAATCTCTCGGGCCCGCTGCCACTTTCCCCCAAAGGCAGCGGCCCACTTTTCAAGAAGGTGTAGTTGCGATGAAACGTGTAGGTCTGATCGGTTGGCGCGGTATGGTCGGTTCCGTGCTCATGCAGCGGATGCTGGAAGAGCAGGATTTCGATCTTATCGAGCCGGTGTTTTTCACCACTTCCAATGTCGGTGGCCAAGGCCCGTCCGTGGGCAAGGACATTGCTCCGCTCAAGGACGCTTACAGCATTGAAGAGCTGAAAACCCTCGACGTGATTCTGACCTGCCAGGGTGGCGACTACACCAGCGAAGTCTTCCCGAAGCTGCGCGAAGCCGGCTGGCAGGGTTACTGGATCGACGCCGCGTCCAGCCTGCGCATGCAGGATGACGCGGTCATCGTTCTGGACCCGGTCAACCGCAAGGTCATCGACCAGCAACTCGACGCGGGCACCAAGAACTACATCGGCGGCAACTGCACCGTCAGCCTGATGCTGATGGGGCTGGGCGGTCTGTTCGAAGCCGGTCTGGTGGAGTGGATGAGCGCCATGACTTATCAGGCGGCCTCCGGTGCCGGCGCGCAGAACATGCGTGAACTGATCAAGCAAATGGGCGCGACCCACGCCGCTGTCGCCGATCAACTGGCCGACCCGGCCAGCGCCATCCTCGACATCGACCGCCGTGTTGCCGAAGCCATGCGCAGCGACGCGTACCCGACCGAAAACTTCGGTGTACCGCTGGCCGGCAGCCTGATCCCGTGGATCGACAAGGAACTGCCGAACGGTCAGAGCCGTGAAGAGTGGAAGGCTCAGGCCGAGACCAACAAAATCCTCGGGCGCTTCAAGAGCCCGATCCCTGTGGATGGTATCTGCGTGCGCATCGGCGCCATGCGCTGCCACAGCCAGGCATTGACCATCAAATTGAACAAAGACGTGCCGATCGCCGATATCGAAGGGCTGATCAGCCAGCACAACCCTTGGGTCAAGCTGGTACCGAACAACCGCGATATCAGCATCCAGGAGCTGAGCCCGACGAAAGTCACCGGCACTCTGAACGTGCCAGTCGGCCGTCTGCGCAAGCTGAACATGGGTTCGCAATTCGTCGGTGCATTCACCGTCGGCGACCAACTGCTGTGGGGCGCGGCCGAGCCGCTGCGTCGCATGCTGCGGATCCTGCTTGAGCGTTGATCGATTGAAGCAATGAAAAAACCCGTGCCTTGAAAGAGGTGCGGGTTTTTTCTTTGAGGAGCAAAAAATCGCAGCCTGCGGCGGCTCCTACAGAATGCGCGTTCCTGTGTAGGCGCTGCCGAAGGCTGCGATCTTTTGCTCTAAATTGCCGAACCGCCACCCACCCGGTAAAGTGCCGCTCCCCCCCCGTTTCGCCAGAGATAGAACCATGACCCAGTCCTTTGATATTGCCGTGATCGGCGCCACCGGTACTGTCGGCGAAACGCTCGTGCAGATTCTTGAAGAGCGCGACTTTCCGGTCGGTAACCTGCACCTGCTGGCCAGCAGCGAGTCTGCCGGGCATTCCGTGCCGTTTCGCGGCAAAAACGTGCGGGTGCGCGAAGTCGATGAATTTGACTTCAGCAAAGTCCAATTGGTGTTTTTTGCCGCCGGCCCGGCGGTGACCCTGAGCTTCGCCGCGCGCGCCACCGCAGCCGGTTGCTCCGTGATCGACCTGTCCGGCGCCTTGCCGGCCGATCAGGCGCCACAAGTCGTCCCTGAGGCCAATGCGCACGTACTGGCCGGCCTGAAAAAACCGTTCCAGGTCAGCAGCCCGAGCCCGTCGGCCACCACGCTGGCGGTGGTGCTTGCACCGTTGATGGGATTGCTCGACTTGCAGCGCATCAGCATGACCGCCAGCCTCGCTGTTTCTGCCCAGGGCCGCGAAGCCGTGACCGAATTGGCGCGGCAGACTGCCGAGTTGCTGAATGTGCGTCCATTGGAGCCGACTTTCTTTGACCGGCAGATGGCCTTCAACCTGTTGGCACAGGTCGGCAAGCCGGATGAACAAGGCCATACGTTGCTGGAAAAGCGCCTGGTGCGCGAACTGCGTCAGGTCATGGCATTTCCTTCATTGAAGATTTCCGTCACTTGCATTCAAGCCCCGGTGTTTTTTGGCGATAGCTTTAGCGTGACCTTGCAGTCGGCGAGTGAAGTCGACCTGGCGAAAGTCAACGCCGCGCTGGAAGATGCGCCGGGCATCGAGTTGGTCGAAGCCGGCGACTATCCGACGCCGGTCGGTGACGCGGTAGGGCAGGACGTGGTCTACGTTGGTCGGGTTCGCCAAGGTATCGACGACCTGTCGGAACTTAATTTGTGGCTGACGTCAGATAACGTACGCAAGGGCGCGGCGCTCAATGCTGTGCAGCTGGCTGAATTGTTGATAAAAGACCTGCTGTAAAAGATACTTGGCAACAAATTTTCGAATGGTTCCAGACCAGCGCTATGCTTGGCTGGAATGCTGAAGGCAAGCCGCTCTGCGGGGCTTTCCGGGGCATGCATGAAACGATCGCGCGCGACGACCCTTCGCCGCCGCGCGCAATGCCTTACGGCAGCGACTATCAACACCTTCTCGCTGGCCGAGGAATGTTCAAACTAAGGATGAGCTATGGTTCAAGTTCGCAAACTGGTGTTAGCAATAGCGGCCGCCTCGGCGCTGTCCTCCGGTATGGCGCATGCCCTCGGCCTCGGGGAGCTAACCCTGAAGTCGACGCTGAATCAGCCGTTGGTGGCGGAAATCGAGTTGCTTGACGTCAAGGAACTCACCGCTGCCGAAGTGGTGCCGAGCCTGGCTTCTCCTGAAGATTTCGCCAAGGCTGGTGTCGATCGGCAGGCGTTTCTCAACGATCTGACCTTCACCCCGGTACTCAACGCCAGTGGCAAAAGCATCCTGCGTGTGACTTCCAGCAAGCCACTCTCCGAGCCAATGGTGAAATTCCTGGTTCAAGTGATGTGGCCCAATGGTCGTCTGCTGCGCGATTACAGCGTGCTGCTCGATCCGTCCAAGTTCTCGCCGCAAACCGCTGAAGCGGCTGCGCAGCCGGCGCCGACCCAAGGCGTCACAGCGCCGGTCACCGGTGCCACCAAGCCTTCTCAGCACACCACTACGCCGCGCGATACCCTGTGGGAAATTGCCGCGAAGGCGCGTAATGGCGGTTCGATCCAGCAAACCATGCTGGCCATCCAGGCGCTGAACCCGGATGCCTTTATCGACGGCAACATCAACCGCTTGAAAACCGGTCAGGTGCTGCGTCTGCCCGATCAGGCGCAAAGCATCAGCCTGCCGCAACCCAAAGCCATTGCCGAAGTGGCCGCGCAGAACAGCGCGTGGCGTCAGGGCCGTCGATATGTGGCGAAGCCGGGTGCGGGGCAGCAGCAACTGGATGCCACCAAACGTGGTCGTGGCGATGTGACCGCGACACAAACCGGTCAGGACAAGTTGAGCCTGGTGTCAGCTGAGTCCGGCAAGGCTCGTGGCAAAGGTACCGCAGGCGATGCCAAGGCGCTGAGCAATAAGCTGGCCGTCACCCAGGAAAGTCTCGATACCACTCGGCGTGGCAACGATGAACTGAAAAGCCGCGTGGCTGATCTGCAAAGTCAGATGGACAAGTTGCAGCGCCTGATCGAACTGAAGAACAACCAACTGGCCAAACTGCAGGCCGAAGGCGCGGCCGCTGCTCCGGCGGCTGTTGCCGCCGCGCCTGCAATCACCGCTGAACTGACGCCTAACCCGGCAGCAACACCGGCCGAAGGCGTTCCGGCAGCACCTGCTCCTGCGGCACCTGAAGCGGTCCCTGCTCCGGCTGAAAAGCCGGCGGAGCCAACGCCGGCAGTTTCTGATGATCAGAAATTCAACGAACTGCTGACCAATCCATGGCTCTTGGGTCTGGCGGGTGGCGGCGCCGTAGTTGTGTTGCTGTTGCTGCTGTTGCTGGCTCGTCGTCGTAAAGCCCAGCAAGAAGCCGAGAAACACCTGCGCATGGCCCGCGCCTTGGCCGAAGATCAGCCGTTCTCCTCAGATCTCGACCTGCCGGAAAGTAGCTTCGAAGGTCTGGAAGTTCCACCGCCGAGCGTTAACCTCGCGAAAGCGCCGGCTCCTGCGCCAGTACCCGCACCGGTTATTGCCCCGGTTGTGGTCACGCCGCCAATCGCCGCGCCACTGGTGGCGCCGGCCGGCGAGCGTTCCGATGACGTGTTGGGCCAGGCACAGTCGCACATCGCGGCCGGCCGCCTGAATCAGGCAGCTGCATTGCTGGAAGAGGGCATCAAGCAAGAGCCGCAGCGCAGTGATTTGCGCCTGAAGCTGATGGAAGTCTACGGGCAGCAAGGCGATCGTGATGCGTTCGTGGCCCAGGAACGCCAACTGGTTGCCAATGGTGACAACTTCGCCCAGGTCGAAAAACTGAAAAGCCGCTTCCCGGCCATGGCGTTGATTGCTGCCGGTGGTATCGCCGCTGCCGCTGTCGCCGCCGAACTGGACGCGCAGTACGTCAAGGACCTGTTGCTCGACGAGCCACAAGCCCCGGCGCCGGTCGATGATGATTTCGACAGCGCCTTCGATCTGAGTCTGGATGATCTTGACAACGTCACTCCGGTGGCTGTTGCTCCTGAAACCGTTGCGCCGGCGCCTGAGCCCGAAACCACAACCCTGGCCGAGCTGGAAGATTTCCCGCTGGACGATGATCTGAGTTTCGAATCGGTGTTGCAGCAGCAGACAGACATCAAGGAAAACCTCGACGACCTGTCGGACTTCGACCTGGACATGGATCTCGGCGCAGAGCCGTCGCCAGCGATGCTTGCTGAGGACGATTTCCTGCTGGATCTGGACGACGGCGTGAAGGATTTGCCTGCCGTTGAAGCGCCGGCAGCGCCTGTATTGGCGCTGGATGATCTGGAGTTGCCGGCTGACTTTGATCTGTCGCTGGCTGACGAAATGGATGCGCCGGATGCATTTTCGGCGGAACTGGATGACGTCAATGCGGAGTTGGAGAGCTTGTCTGGCAGTATCAGCGAGCCGACTTTCACAGCTGATGATGCATTACTCTCCGCGGATGATGTGCCGGAATTCGATTTCCTCTCTGGCACCGATGAAGTCGCTACCAAGCTCGATCTGGCCCAGGCCTACATCGATATGGGCGACAACGACGGCGCCCGTGACATCCTCAATGAGGTCGTGGTCGAAGGCGATGCCGGTCAGAAGAGTGAAGCGAAGGAGATGCTTGCGCGTCTGGCGTGAGTGATCGACTGGTTATAAACAGAACGGCAGCCCCTCAAGGCTGCCGTTTTGTTTTTTCAGATCAGAAGATCGCAGCCCTGCGGGGTTATTGTGTTCACCCTTTAGGAGTTGCCACAGGCGGCGATCTTTTGATCTTCAACCACACACCTCTGGCGTCCCCGTCCGACAGCCTTATAATGCCCGCCTTTGCGTACATCAGCAGGCTGTCACCCCTTGGCAAATATAGATAACCCGGTCGCCGAAATGGCGGCTGACGGCTTTTTCCGGATAGCGCTAGGCGTTGAATACAAAGGCTCGCGTTATCGCGGCTGGCAGCGTCAGGCCTCCGGTGTGCTCACCGTGCAGGAAACCCTGGAGAAGGCCTTGTCCAAAGTCGCCGACTCACCGGTGTCTTTGCTCTGCGCCGGGCGTACCGATGCTGGCGTGCACGCTTGTGGCCAGGTGGTGCATTTCGACACCCAGGTCGAGCGCTCGATGAAAGCCTGGGTCATGGGCGCCAATATCAACCTGCCGCACGACGTCAGCGTCAGTTGGGCCAAGGTCATGCCTGCGCATTTTCATGCGCGGTTCAAGGCCATCGCCCGGCGCTATCGCTACGTGATCTACAACGACCAGATTCGTCCGGCGCACCTGAACGAAGAAATTACCTGGAACCACCGTCCGCTGGATGTCGAGCGGATGGCCGAAGCGGCCCAGTACCTGGTTGGCACCCATGATTTCAGCGCTTTTCGCGCAGGCCAGTGCCAGGCGAAGTCGCCGATCAAGCAATTGCATCACCTGCGCGTTACGCGTCACGGCAAGATGATTGTGCTGGATATCCGCGCCAATGCCTTCCTCCACCACATGGTGCGCAACATTGCCGGCGTGCTGATGACCATCGGTGCGGGCGAGCGTCCGGTGGAATGGATGAAAGAAGTGTTGGAAAGCCGTATTCGCCGCACTGGCGGGGTAACCGCGCATCCGTTCGGGTTGTATTTGGTACAGGTCGAATACCGTGACGAATTCGAATTGCCCGAGCGTTACATCGGGCCGCATTTCCTGACCGGTTTCAGCGAACTTGACGGCTGACGCCCTTGAGCGCTTTTGTTACCATCCGGGACTTTCTCGGATTTGCCGTGGGGTTTTAACGACATGTCAGCCGTTCGCAGCAAGATTTGCGGGATTACCCGCATAGAAGATGCGTTGGCGGCGGTTGAGGCCGGGGCCGACGCCATTGGTTTTGTGTTCTACGCCAAAAGCCCGAGGGCGGTGACTTTCCAGCAGGCCAGCGCAATCATCAAGGCGTTGCCGCCGTTCGTCACCACCGTGGGTTTGTTCGTCAATGCCAGCCGCGCCGAGTTGGGAGAGATTCTCGAAGCGGTGCCGCTGGACCTGCTGCAGTTCCACGGCGACGAGAACGCAGCGGAGTGTGAGCACTGGCATCGTCCGTACATCAAGGCGCTGCGGGTCAAGGCCGGTGATGACATCGCGGCAGCCTGCGACGCTTACCCGAGTGCCAGCGGCATTTTGCTCGATGCTTATGTCGAAGGTATTCCGGGTGGAACCGGCGAAGCGTTTGACTGGTCATTGATACCGCAGGGTTTAAGCAAGCCGATCATCCTGGCGGGCGGTCTGACCCCGGATAATGTTGCTGAGGCGGTTGCGCGGGTTCAGCCGTATGCCGTGGATGTCAGCGGTGGGGTAGAGGCGAGCAAGGGCGTCAAGGATCACGCAAAGATTCAGGCGTTCATCAAAGCGTTGATGTGACGGCTGGCACACTGCCGCCGTCCACTGCACTGTACAAAACGGCTGAGGGTTTTTGGGTTGCACGCAGGTCAAGTCTCGCGCTGACCGTGGTCATTCATCAATCATCGCCGCACACATGAATTTAGCTCAAGGGCATACGCGGGGCTGCGAACCAGAGCGTTCGGGCCGCCGGTACTGGAGAAAGAAAGCATGAGCAACTGGTTAGTAGACAAACTGATCCCTTCGATCATGCGTTCCGAGGTCAAGAAGAGCTCGGTGCCTGAAGGTCTTTGGCACAAATGCCCGTCTTGCGAGGCTGTGCTGTATCGTCCGGAGCTGGAGAAGACCCTGGACGTTTGCCCTAAGTGCAATCACCACATGCGTATCGGCGCCCGCGCCCGTATCGACATTTTCCTCGATGCCGAAGGCCGTGCCGAACTGGGTGCGGATCTGGAGCCGGTTGACCGTCTGAAATTCCGTGACGGCAAGAAGTACAAGGATCGCCTGACCGCTGCGCAAAAGCAGACCGGCGAAAAAGACGCGCTGATCTCCATGAGCGGTACTTTGCTGGGCATGCCAGTGGTAGTTTCGGCGTTCGAGTTCTCCTTCATGGGTGGTTCGATGGGTGCCATCGTCGGTGAGCGCTTTGTTCGCGCCGCCAACTACGCCCTGGAAAACCGCTGCCCGATGATCTGCTTTGCCGCCTCCGGTGGTGCGCGGATGCAGGAAGCGCTGATCTCCCTGATGCAAATGGCCAAGACCTCCGCGGTGCTGGCGCGTCTGCGTGAAGAAGGCATTCCGTTCATCTCCGTGCTGACTGACCCGGTCTACGGTGGTGTTTCCGCCAGTCTGGCGATGTTGGGCGATGTGATTATTGGCGAGCCGAAAGCCCTGATCGGTTTTGCCGGTCCGCGTGTTATTGAGCAGACCGTGCGTGAAAAACTGCCAGAAGGCTTCCAGCGCAGCGAATTCCTGCTGGAGCATGGCGCCATCGACATGATCGTTCACCGTCAGGAACTGCGTCCGCGCGTGGGTAATCTGCTGGCGCAAATGATGGGCCTGCCGACGCCGAAATTCGTCGCCGCGCCAATCGAGCCGATTGTTGTTCCGCCGGTGCCTGCCAACCTATGACCGAACGTACCCTTGGCGAGTGGCTCGCCTACCTTGAGCAGTTGCACCCCTCGGCCATCGACATGGGCCTTGAGCGCTCGCAGCAGGTAGCGTCCCGTATGGGACTGGGCAAGCCGGCGCCTCGGGTGATCACGGTCACTGGCACCAACGGCAAGGGTTCTACCTGTGCGTTCGTGGCTTCATTGCTGCGGATGCAGGGCCTGAAAGTCGGTGTCTACAATTCCCCGCACCTGCTGCGTTACAACGAGCGGGTGCAGATCGACGGCGTCGAAGCCACTGACGCCGAATTGTGCCAGGCCTTCACTGCGGTCGAGGCCGGTCGCGGCGACACTTCCCTGACGTACTTCGAAATGGGCACCCTGGCGGCGTTCTGGCTGTTTCAACAGTCTGCGCTTGACGCGGTGGTGCTCGAAGTCGGCCTGGGCGGGCGTCTGGATACGGTCAACGTGGTGGATGCCGACATGGCGCTGGTCACCAGCATCGGCGTCGACCATGCGGATTACCTGGGTGATACCCGCGAGTCCGTGGCCTATGAAAAGGCCGGCATCTTCCGCCAGGGTGCGCCCGCGCTCTGTGGCGACCTGAATCCTCCGCAACCCCTGTTGGATAAAGCGCGCGAGCTCAACTGCCCGTTTTTCCTGCGTGGGCGCGACTTCGATCTCGGTATCACCGATCACAACTGGCAATGGCGTGGCGTGGACGCTCAAGGGCGTGCGGTCGAGTTGCGGGATCTGCCATTGCTCGATCTGCCAATGGAAAATGCCGCGCTGGCCTTGCAGGCCTATCTTCTGCTCGATTTGCCTTGGGCAGATGCGCAGATTGTTCAGGCGCTGCAAGCGACGCGGGTGGTCGGTCGTCTTGATCGCCGGCAGTTCGATTGGCAAGGCAAGCGCCTGAATCTGTTGCTGGATGTGGGGCATAACCCGCACGCTGCAGAATATCTGGCCCGACGCCTCGCCAGTCGACCACCGGCAGGCAAGCGGCTGGCGGTCTTCGGATTGCTGGCGGACAAGGATCTGGATGGTGTTATCGACGAGTTGAATGCTAGTGTCGAGCACTGGGCCGTCGCGCCGCTGGATTCGCCACGGGCGCGGCCGGTGGCCGATTTGCAGGGGGCGCTGCAACAACGCGGTGCTTCGGTAACATCTTATGACAGCGTGGCTGCCGCCCTGGAAGGGCAGTGTGCTCTCGCGACGAGCGACGACGAAATTCTGTTGTTCGGATCATTTTATTGTGTCGCCGAGGCCCTGGAATGGTTGGCTCGGCGCTCCACGGAGGAAGCGGCAAATGGCATTGCTGGATAAGGCCTACAAACAGCGCATGGTCGGCGCCCTGGTTCTGGTCGCGCTGGCCGTGATTTTCCTGCCGATGCTGTTTTCCCGTCAGGATGAACAGCGTCAGGTGACCGTCGAGGCCCCGGCTGCGCCGCAAGCGCCCGCCATGCCGCAAGTGCAGGTTGAGCCGGTGGTGGTGCCTGAGCCGCAGGCTTTGCCGCAAGAGCCGGTGCCGAGCGACGACGAAATCGCTCAAGAGGACGAGCCCGCGCCGCCTGTCGCGCCGAAGGTATCGGGCGTACCCGTTCCAGTCGCGAAGCCAGCTGCGCCTGCTCCAGTGCCAGCTCTGGCGGCCAAGCCTGCGACAGCCCCAGCCCAGCCCATTTCCGCCGCACCTGCTAAGCCGGACACCACGCAAAGCCGCGTCGATGCCAATGGCCTGTCAGTCAGTTGGTCGGTGCAACTGGCCAGCCTGGGCAGTCGTGAAGGCGCGGAAAAACTGCAGAAAACCCTGCGTAGCGAGGGTTATAACGCTTATATCCGTTCTGTCGACGGCAAGAATCGGGTGTATGTCGGGCCGCTTATCGAGCGCGCGGAAGCCGATCGTCTGCGTGATCTGTTGAACCGCCAGAAGGACCTCAAAGGGTTTGTGGTGCGCTTTCAGCCTGAGCGCGGCTAAATCTATCGCCTCGATTTGAAATGCACTGACAATCGCAGCTTACCGATAAGCATGGGCTCTGCTAAAATGCGCCGCCTTATCCGTCTGTAGGCTGCACTGTGCCATTTACCTGGGTTGACTGGGCGATCGTTGCAATCGTCGCCATCTCCGCATTGATCAGTCTGAGCCGCGGCTTCGTCAAAGAAGCATTGTCGCTAGTGACCTGGATCATCGCAGGAGTCGTTGCCTGGATGTTCGGTGGCTCATTGTCCGAGTACCTCGCCGGATACATCGAAACGCCTTCGGCCCGTGTGATCACGGGCTGCGCAATCATGTTTGTCGCCACGCTGATCGTAGGCGCAATGATCAATTATCTTATCGGCGAGTTGGTACGCGTCACCGGGTTGTCCGGGACCGATCGATTCCTCGGCATGGCTTTCGGCGCCGCGCGTGGTGTGTTGCTGGTGGTCGTGGCGGTCGGGCTGTTGAGCCTGGGGCCGGTACAGCAGGACGGGTGGTGGAAAGAGTCACAGCTCGTGCCAAAATTTCTATTGGTTGCCGACTGGTCCAAAAACCTGATCCTTGGGTGGAGCAGTCAGTGGCTTGCCAGCGGTATCAGCGTACCCGCTGAAATACCGTTCAAGGAGCACCTCTTGCCGATGGCCAAAACGCCTCAGTGAGTTGTGTTCAGTTCAGATCCATTAAGTAGGGGTTGCGTCGCATGTGTGGCATCGTCGGTATCGTCGGTAAGTCGAACGTCAATCAGGCGCTGTATGACGCGCTAACCGTCCTCCAGCACCGCGGCCAGGACGCTGCCGGTATCGTGACCAGCCATGATGGCCGGTTATTCCTGCGCAAGGACAACGGCCTGGTACGTGACGTGTTCCAGCAGCGTCACATGCAGCGTCTGGTCGGCCACATGGGCATTGGCCATGTGCGCTATCCGACCGCGGGTAGCTCGACGTCGGCTGAAGCTCAACCGTTTTACGTCAACTCGCCTTACGGCATCACCCTGGCGCACAACGGTAACCTGACCAACGTTGAACAACTGGCCAAGGAGATTTACGAATCCGACCTGCGCCACGTCAACACCAACTCCGATTCTGAAGTACTGCTCAACGTGTTCGCTCACGAACTGGCCCAGCGCGGCAAGTTGCAGCCAACCGAAGAAGACGTGTTCGCTGCCGTCACCGACGTGCACAACCGTTGCGTTGGCGGTTACGCCGTCGTGGCGATGGTGACCGGCTACGGCATCGTCGGTTTCCGTGACCCGCACGGCATCCGCCCGATCGTGTTCGGCCAGCGTCACACCGACGAAGGCGTCGAGTACATGATCGCCTCCGAAAGCGTTTCCCTGGATGTGCTCGGTTTCACCCTGATTCGCGACCTGGCACCAGGCGAAGCGGTCTACATCACTGAAGACGGTAAGCTGCACACCCGTCAGTGCGCGACCAACCCGTCGCTGACCCCATGCATTTTCGAACACGTCTACCTGGCGCGTCCGGACTCGATCATCGACGGCGTATCGGTCTACAAGGCCCGTCTGCGCATGGGCGAGAAGCTCGCCGAGAAGATCCTGCGCGAGCGTCCTGAGCACGACATCGACGTGGTCATCCCGATTCCCGACACCAGCCGCACTGCGGCGCTGGAGTTGGCGAACCACCTGGGCGTGAAATTCCGCGAAGGCTTCGTGAAGAACCGATACATCGGCCGGACCTTCATCATGCCGGGCCAGGCTGCACGGAAAAAATCCGTGCGCCAGAAACTCAACGCCATCGAGCTGGAGTTTCGCGGCAAGAACGTGATGCTGGTGGACGACTCCATCGTTCGCGGTACCACCTGCAAGCAGATCATCCAGATGGCGCGCGAAGCGGGTGCCAAGAACGTTTATTTCTGCTCCGCAGCGCCAGCCGTGCGTTTCCCGAACGTCTACGGCATCGACATGCCGAGCGCCCACGAGCTGATCGCCCATAACCGTTCTACCCAGGACGTAGCCGACCTGATCGGCGCCGACTGGCTGATCTATCAGGACCTGCCTGACTTGATCGAAGCGGTGGGTGGCGGCAAGATCAAGATCGACAAGTTCGATTGTGCGGTGTTCGACGGCCAGTACGTCACCGGCGACGTCGACGAGGCTTACCTGAACAAGATCGAGCAGGCACGTAACGATGCCTCCAAGGTCAAGACGCAGGCAGTCAGCGCGATCATCGATCTGTACAACAACTGAGTAATTACCGGCCCCTAGGGGCCGGTTTTGTATCTATCAAAAGACTTTTAATTCAAGAGCAGGGCAAGGAGTGACAGCATGAGTCAGGATTGGGATGCCGGTCGGCTGGACAGCGACCTCGAAGGCGTAGCGTTCGATACCCTGGCCGTACGCGCCGGTCAACACCGCACGCCGGAAGGCGAACACGGTGATCCGATGTTCTTCACTTCCAGCTACGTATTCCGCACCGCCGCCGACGCGGCCGCGCGTTTTGCCGGGGAAGTACCGGGCAACGTTTACTCGCGCTACACCAACCCGACCGTGCGCGCCTTCGAAGAGCGCATTGCCGCGCTGGAAAGTGCCGAGCAGGCCGTGGCCACCGCAACCGGCATGGCTGCGATCTTGGCGGTGGTGATGAGCCTGTGCAGTGCTGGCGACCACGTACTGGTGTCGCGCAGCGTGTTCGGTTCGACCATCAGCCTGTTCGAGAAGTACTTCAAGCGTTTCGGTGTCGAAGTCGATTACGTGCCCCTGGCGGACTTGTCCGGCTGGGATGCGGCGATCAAGGCCAACACCAAATTGCTGTTCGTCGAGTCGCCCTCCAACCCGTTGGCCGAGTTGGTGGACATTGCCGAGTTGGCGAAAATCGCTCACGCCAAAGGCGCGATGCTGGTGGTCGACAACTGCTTCTGCACCCCGGCGTTGCAGCAACCTTTGAAAATGGGCGCGGACATCGTCGTGCACTCGGCGACCAAGTTCATCGACGGCCAAGGTCGTTGCATGGGCGGCGTGGTTGCCGGTCGTAGCGAGCAGATGAAAGAAGTGGTCGGTTTCCTGCGTACCGCCGGGCCGACGCTGAGCCCGTTCAATGCCTGGATCTTCCTCAAGGGCCTGGAAACCCTGAACCTGCGCATGAAGGCGCATTGCGCCAATGCCCAGCAACTAGCCGAGTGGCTAGAGCAGCAGGACGGCATCGAAAAAGTGCATTACGCCGGCCTCAAGAGCCACCCGCAGCATGAATTGGCTCTGCGCCAGCAGAAGGGTTTTGGTGCGGTGGTAAGTTTCGAGGTCAAGGGCGGTAAAGAGGGAGCCTGGCGCTTTATCGATGCGACCCGTTTGATTTCGATCACCGCCAACCTGGGCGACAGCAAAACCACTATCACGCATCCGAGCACCACCTCTCACGGCCGTCTGGCACCGCAAGAGCGTGAAGCTGCGGGTATTCGTGACAGCCTGATCCGCGTAGCGGTCGGCCTGGAAGACGTGGCAGACCTGCAAGCCGATCTGGCGCGCGGGTTGGCTGCCTTGTGATCGAGTTGTCCACGCCATCCACCGGCTCCAATGGTCGCGTTGCACTGGTCACCGGTGCGGCGCGGGGCATTGGGCTGGGCATTGCGGCCTGGCTGATCAGCGAAGGCTGGCAAGTCGTGCTGACGGATCTGGATCGGGTGCGCGGCTCGAAAGTGGCGAAGGTGCTGGGTCAAAACGCCTGGTTCATCGCCATGGACGTATCGAACGAAGGGCAAGTGGCGCTGGGTGTTGCTGAAGTGCTGGGGCAGTTCGGGCGACTGGATGCGCTGGTGTGCAATGCGGCGGTGGCTGATCCGCACAACATCACCCTGGAAAGCCTCGATTTGGCTTACTGGAATCGGGTACTGGCGGTGAATCTCAGTGGGCCCATGTTGTTGGCCAAGCACTGTGCACCGTACCTGCGCGCTCACAGCGGGGCGATCGTCAATCTGGCCTCGACCCGCGCCGGGCAGTCAGAACCCGACACCGAGGCGTATGCGGCGAGCAAGGGCGGCTTGTTGGCCCTGACTCACGCGTTGGCCATCAGCCTCGGCCCGGAGATTCGAGTCAATGCGGTCAGCCCCGGCTGGATCGATACGCGAGACCCTTCGGTCCGTCGCGCTGAGCCGTTGACCGAGGCCGATCATGCGCAGCATCCGGCGGGCAGGGTAGGGACAGTCGAGGATGTGGCGGCGATGGTCGCGTGGCTGTTGTCGAAGAACGCTGGTTTCGTCACGGGCCAGGAGTTCGTGGTGGACGGTGGCATGACCAAGAAGATGATTTACGAGCAGTGAGAAGCAGCTTCAAGCCTCAAGCTGCAAGTAAAAGCACGAAAGCGTTATGCCTGCACTACACGTAACTGCTTTGGCTTGCAGCGTGATGCTTGTCGCTTGAAGCTGTTTTGAAAAAAACTTCAATCCTGCTATTGACTTAGGTTCGCTACCTGCGTAAATTTCGCGGCCTCGGAGATGCAAACGGGTGATTAGCTCAGCTGGGAGAGCGTCTGCCTTACAAGCAGAATGTCGGCGGTTCGATCCCGTCATCACCCACCACTCCCGAGAGTCTTGCGAAAGCAAGATGGAAGCTGAAATGCCTCCACCGACGCGCAGCGGTAGTTCAGTCGGTTAGAATACCGGCCTGTCACGCCGGGGGTCGCGGGTTCGAGTCCCGTCCGCTGCGCCATATTTTCCGAGTCAGATTCATCTGGTTCGAGATTGAAAAGCTACTGAGTTTTCAATCAGACGAGTTACTTGGACGCAAGTCCAAAGCGATACGCAGCGGTAGTTCAGTCGGTTAGAATACCGGCCTGTCACGCCGGGGGTCGCGGGTTCGAGTCCCGTCCGCTGCGCCATATCTGCCCCGAGGCCCACTGAACGCCTTGGAGCTACGAAGAAAGCCGTTGGCTACTTCGAGTCGATAGCAAAAACCCTGGTCGAAAGACCGGGGTTTTTTGTGTCTGAAATTTGGCTTTTCCTTTCCATTTACTCTTATTGCTCGATTTCTGATGAACGTCGACGTCCTTGTCGAGCCAATTTGTAGGAGCGAGCTCGCTCGCGAAAAACCATCTGGCGCCTTGGGCTTGCAGGTACAGCGCGTCGTCGTTGGAGATTTTTGCGAGCAAGCTCGCTCCTACAGGGCGAGCGCAGATTCAGCCTTGCAAATACACCGCATGGGTGTGGGTGTACTCGTACAACCCATGCTTGCCATCCGCGCCACCAATACCCGATTTGCGCACGCCGGCATGGAAACCTTGCATGGCTTCGAAGTTCTCGCGGTTGACGTAGGTTTCGCCAAAATCCAGCTCGCGCATGGCGTGCAGGGTTTTGCTGAGGTCGCGGGTGTAGATCGACGACGTCAGGCCGTAGTCGCAGTCATTCGCCAGGGCAATGGCCTCGTCCAGGTCATCGACGATCTGGATCGGCAGCACCGGGCCGAAAATCTCTTCGCGCATGATCTCCATGTCGGCACGGCAGCCAGCCAAAACCGTGGGCTGAAAGTGGAAGCCATTTGGCAGGTCGGCAATCTGCCCGCCACTGATCAAACTGGCACCCTGGCTCAGCGCGGTGCGAACTTTGCGGTTAACGCTGTCCAGACCCTGACGGTTGATCAGCGGACCCATCTCCACATCAGGTTGTGCAATCGGGTCGCCGTAACGGGTCGCGGTCATCGCCGCCGCGATGCGCTCAATGAACTGATCCGCTACCTTGCGCTCGACATACACCCGCTCAGCGCAGTTACACACCTGGCCGCTGTTGATGATGCGCGAATTGCGGATCGCCTTCACCGCCAAGTCCAGATCGGCATCCGCCAGCACAATAGCCGGCGCTTTTCCGCCCAGTTCCAGGTTGAGTTTGGTGATGTTCGGCGCGGCGGCAGCCATGATTCGTGAACCGGTATCGACGCTGCCGGTGAAGCTGATCATGTCCACGCCTTTATGCACACTCAGTGCGGCACCGACCTGACCGTCACCGCAAACCACGTTGAATACGCCCGGTGGCAGATCGGTTTCGGCCACCAGTCGGGCAAATTCGAAGCAGTTGTTCGGGGTCTCTTCGCTCGGCTTGATCACGATGGTGTTGCCGGTCAGCAACGCCGGGGCCATTTTGCGTGCGATCAGGAAAAACGGGAAATTCCACGGCAAAATCCCGGCTACCACGCCCAGCGGTTTGCGAAACAGGAAAATGTTTTCGTTCTGGCGGTCGCTGGTAATGATTTCGCCCTCGATGCGCCGCGCCCATTCGGCCATGTAGTCGAGGTAGTCGGCGGTGAAATTGACTTCAACTTCCGCCAGACCGCTGATCTTGCCTTGTTCCAGGGTGATGGTGCGCGCCAGGTGCGCAACGTTTTCCCGCAGTTTGGCGGCAATCCGGCGCAAGTAGCCGGCACGATCATTCGCCGGTTTGCGCGCCCAATCCTTTTGCGCGCTACGAGCAGCGGCGAGCGCACGCTCGACGTCTTGCGCATTCGATGCCGGAACCTTTGAGAGCACAGCACCGGTAGCCGGGTTGATCACATCCAGATGGGCAGTGCTGGCCACGAACTGGCCGTTGATGAAGTTTTCGTAAACAGGCACGGACGACATTGGGGCGACTCCTTGGCTGATCAGTAGGTGCGCGAGGGCGCTTGAGTGGTGGCCGGTTCGCGGTAGCGGGCGAGGGTGGCCATGGCGCTGTGGCGCAGCAGGCTGATGTCGATGGCCACGGCAATGAACTGGCAACCCCAGCTCTGGTAGCGGCGCGCGTCTTCTTCATTGGGCGCGAGGATTCCGCAGGTTTTGCCGGCTGCGAGGGTGGCGTTCACCGCGTGTTGGATACGTTCCTGAACTTCGGGGTGGCCAGGGTTGCCGGCATGACCGAGGCCGATGGACAAATCGGCAGGGCCGATGAACACCGCATCGACACCTTCAACGGCGGCGATCGCCTCGACGTTTTCCACACCGGTCCGCGATTCCACCTGCACGATCAGGCATAACTGCTCGTGGGCGGTGTTCAGGTAGTCTGGCACGCCGTCCCAGCGCGTGGCACGGGTCAAACCGCCGCCGACACCGCGAATGCCGTGGGGCGGGTAACGCATGGCGCGCACCAGCGCCTTGGCCTGCTCGGCGGTTTCGACCATCGGGATCATTAGCGTCTGCGCGCCGATATCCAGCAGTTGCTTGATCAGATTGGCGTCGTCATTGACTGCGCGCACGATCGGCACCGTAGGGTAGGGCGCGACAGCCTGTAGCTGGGCGAGCACGGCGGGTACGGTGTTCGGTGCGTGTTCCCCGTCGATCAGCATCCAGTCGTAACCGGTGGTGGCGACGATCTCGGCGGCATAGCCGGTAGCGAACCCGGCCCAGATACCGTACTGGGTCGCGGAATTGTTCAGCGCGGTTTTGAAAGCGTTGTGAGGCATGTTCATGACGAGTTCCTTTCTCAGCGGCTGTACGGCCGATGCAATTGGCATTCAGGATTGAGCGTTACGCCGAAGCCTGGCTGGTCGAGAGCCGACAGGCGCATGCGACCGTTCACCGGTACCGGTTCGCCGAGTAATTGCGGGTGGAACATCGGCACCACTTCGTCAGCCTTCGGCGCCATCATCAGGAATTCGGCAAACGGGCTGTTATGTCGGGTGGCGACAAAGTGATAGCTGTACACCGAAGAGCCATGGGGAATGACCAGTGCGTTATGGGCGTCGGCCAGGGCCGAGATTTTCACCAGTTCGGTGAGGCCGCCGCACCAGCCGACATCTGGCTGGATGATGTCGCAGCAACCCATCTCCAGCAGCATGCGGAAGCCCCAGCGAGTGGCTTCGTGTTCGCCGGTGGTCACCAGCATGCCTTTGGGTACGTTATTGCGCAGGGCCGCGTAGCCCCAGTAATCGTCAGGCGGCAGGGCTTCTTCGATCCACTTCAAACCGTGTTCGTGCGCGCCGATCGCCAGTCTGGTGGCGTAATTCAGATCCAGGCTCATCCAGCAATCAAGCATCAGCCAGAAATCCGGACCAACCCGTTCACGCATGGTCGCCAATTCTTCGAGGTTCTTGCGCAGGCCTTCCTCGCCTTCAGCCGGGCCGTGGTGCAGCGGCATCTTGCCGCCAATGAAACCCATTTTCTGCGCCAGGTCCGGGCGGGCGCCGGTGGCGTAGAACTGCAATTCGTCGCGCACCGCGCCGCCGAGCAGTTGGTGCACCGGCTCCTGACGAATCTTGCCGAGCAGGTCCCACAACGCCAGATCGACCCCGGAAATCGTGTTGATCACGATGCCTTTACGGCCGTAGTACAGGGTCGACTGGTACATCTGGTCCCAGATTTTTTCGATGTCGGTGACTTTGGCGCCTTCAAGGAAGCGCGCCAGGTGCTTCTCGACGATGTAAGCGGCAGGCTCACCGCCGGTGGTCACCGCGAAACCGACGGTGCCGTCGCTGGCTTCGATTTCCACTACCAGGGTGCCAAGAACGTTGATGCCGAAGGTGCGGCGGCTCTGGCGGTACTCGGGGTATTTACTCATCGGTGTGGCGATGTGATCGTCGATCCAGTGGCCGTCTGCCTGGTCGTGATAATCCGCGCCGCCGCCTCGCAGGGTGAAGGCGCGAACGTGTTTGATGGTTGGAATGCCCATGGTGTGATTCCTTAGGTTAAATGGTGGCCGGTTTGTTCGAAGCTGTGTGGCCGGGCGAACGCACGCCCAGCACCAGCAACGCGGCAATGACGGTGGTAGCGGACAGCAGGTACAAGCCGGCTGCCGGTGAATGGAAGGCGCCTTCGGCCCAGTTTTTCAGCACCGGGGCGATGAAACCGCCGAGGGCGCCGAACGAGTTGATCAGGGCGATCCCGGCCGCCGCGGCGCTGCCGGCGAGGTAGCTGGAGGGGAAGGTCCAGAACACTGGCTGTACGGCGATGAATCCCGAGGCGGCGAAGCACAGGGAGGCAATTCCCAGCAATGGGCTGCTGAACGTCACCGAGCAGGCGATCCCGAAGGCCGCCATCAGCAAGGTCAGGCAGGCGGTACGACGACGTTCGCCGGTGCGGTCGCTATAGCCGGGAATCAGGTAGGCAGCCAGCAATGCGCAAATCCATGGGATCGCTGTGACCAGTCCGACCATCAAACCGACCTTGGTGCCAAGCAGGCCGGCGACCTGGCTCGGCAAGTAGAACACCACGCCATAAACGCTGGCCTGAATCAGCAGGTAGATCAGGCACAGGTACAGCACCGAAGGCTGGCACAGCACGTTAAGCAGGCTGCGGCCGTGGTTTTGTTTATGGCTGTCTTCGCGATCGAGCAGTTCCTGCACCTGGAGGCGCTCTTCGGCGGTCAACCACTTGGCATCGGCCGGGCGATTGTCCAGATAAAAGTAAGCCCAGACACCCACCGCAGTGGCCATCAAACCTTCGACCGCAAACAGCCATTGCCAGCCGTGAACGTTGGCAAATCCATCCAGCTCCAGCAGCAGGCCGGACAACGGGCTGCCGAAGATGAACGCCAGCGGCGCACCGAAGTAGAAAAAGCCCATGGCCTTGCCGCGTACGGCGCTGGGGAACCAGTAGGTGAGATAGAGGATCACGCCGGGGAAGAATCCGGCTTCGGCCACGCCCAGCAGAAAGCGCAGAACGTAGAAGCTGGTTTCGGTGTGGGCGAAGACCATGGCCGCAGAGACCAGGCCCCAGGTGACCATGATCCGACACATCCACAGGCGGGCGCCGACGCGGTGCAGGATCAGGTTGCTCGGCACTTCCAGTAACGCGTAACCGACGAAGAACACGCCGGCGCCGAAGGCGAAGGCCGCGTCACCGATGCCGGTGTCGGCTTGAAAGGCTTGCTTGGCGAACCCGACGTTGGCACGGTCGAGGAAGGCCATGATGTACATCAACAGCAGGAAAGGCAGGAGCCGCCAGGAAATTTTGGCGAGCAGAGGCGCGGGTAGAGTCTTCATCGCAGTTTCCTTTGGTAGGGCATTTGTTCTTATGGGAAAGACTGTACGGCCGCAGATCGATGCGTTACAAATCGAATCTAGCTCACAGCTGATACCTTCAGGGTATCGATGAAAAAGGCCTGTCATGACTACGCCGATCCTCTCCCGCAGCCTGCTTAACCGTCTGCGTTACAAGCACCTGCACATGCTGGTGGCGCTGAGCACCAGCCAAAACCTGCATCGCGCCTCGCAAACCCTCAGCATGTCGCAACCAGCCGCTACCCGGATGCTGCATGAGATTGAAGACATGTTTGGCTGCGATCTGTTCGAGCGCTTGCCCCGCGGCATGCGCCCCACGGCGTTGGGCCAGGAGCTGATTCGCTTCGCCGAATCGGCCCTCAGCGGCCTCGATCGTTGTGCCGAAGATTTGATCGCTCGGCAACAGGGCGGTTACGGCTATTTGTCGATCGGCACCATCATGGGCGCGGCGCCGGACCTGGTGATGGATTCGATTGCCGAGATCAAGGCGCTCAATCCGCAGTTGCGAATTCGCATCATGGGCGACACCAGCGATCAGGTGATTCAGTTGCTGGAGCAGGGCCGCATCGACCTCGCCATCGCCCGGCGCAATGCCGCCACCGATAGCCAGCATTACCAGTTTGAACAACTGGGCAATGAACGCCTGTTGGTGGTGGTGCACGCCGGTCATCCGCTGGCGCGGCGCGAGAAACTTGAGTTGGCGGAGCTGGTCAGTGCCTGGCCGTGGATCCTGCAACCGGAAACCAGCCCGGCGCGAATCGGCCTGGATCAGGCTTTGCAGCGTCTGGCCTTGCCGCTACCAGCAGACATCATCGAATGCAGCTCGGTGTATTCCATGCAGCAGCTGATTCAACTGACCGACGCAATCATGGTGCTATCGGAAACGGCACTGCGCGACTACCTGAAGATGGGTCTGGTGGTGGCGCTGCCGGTGGAACTCGATGTTCAACTGGCGCCCTTTGGACTGTTGATGCGTAAAGGCGAACACATCACTCGGGAATTGGGTTTGTTTATCGATTTGTTGCGCAGCAAAGCGGCTAAATTTTGATTCGTTGGTCAGTTTTTTTGTGTCTGGTTATTTGCCGCGAGCGCATAAGCCTATAAACTTAACCTTTCGGTCAGCTTTGCACTGTCAATTACAGCCCTTTGCTACAGTCCAAAAGGGCTTCTGCAAGACTCGAGATTTCCAGAACATAACCAGAAGGGCGGGCCCATAACCGCCCAGAGGATGATCCATGTCCAACCGTGATATATCCCGGCGCTCGTTCCTTCAGGGCGGGCTGGTAGCGGGTGTGAGCGTGACGCTTACACCGCTCAGCAGTCAGGCGCTGGCAGCCTTGATGGAAAACAGCGTGACCGTGCCGTCCGAGCAGTGGCTTGGCAACAACGGCAAGGCGCGCGCCCGTAACGATGCCTTGTCCAAGGTCTGCGGCAGCAAAGTATTTGCCCGCGACATCCGCGCCAAGGACATGCCGGGCTGGCCGCAGCAGCAGGGCCACGCCATGCTGCTGAAGACCATCAAGGCCGACCGTATCTACGACGGTTACGACCTGTCGTGGCTGGGCGCCGAGCTGCAGCCCGACCGCATCGTCACCGCCGAAGATCTGGTCAAGGACGGTATCGTCTTTCCGGAAGAGCACGCCCCTGACCCGCTGTTGCCGGCTGGCAAGGTGCCGATGTTCATCGGTCACCCGGTGGCGATCCTGATCTGGAATGACTTCGAGCGCTTCCGTCAGGCTAAATCCAAACTCAAATTCAATGACAAAGCAATCCGCTACGGCAATAGAGCGCCGTTCTACGAAGGCGATCCCTACGGCAGTTTCCGCTACGTGCGCGTTGGTGGTGCGACCTCGGCGGACGAAGACGAATTCGCCAGCCTCAAGGACTCGATCCTGTTCCCGATGCTGCGCAACCGTCGTCCCGTATGGAATTCCCAGCCGAACCTGCACGGCAACCTGACCGAGCGCGGGCTGTTCTATGCCGAACGCATGAAGCAGCAGATCGACACGCCGCCAGACAACTGGCTGGTGTTCGACGAGCGCTACAAGACGCCGTCGATCGAACCGGCCGCGATGGAACCGGACAACGGCAACGGCTGGTACGACCCGGCGACCAAGACCCTGCATTTCGTCGTCGCCACCCAGTGCCCGCTGGAAGCGGCGACCGAGACCGCGAAGATGATCGCGCCGTCGCGTTTCGGCCTGGCGAACCTGAACATGCACCCCGGTTACACCGTTGGCTACGGCTCGAAAGACCACAACATTTTCGTCTACTACGCAGCCCTCGCGGCGTTGTACGGCGCCGGTGTGCCAGTGCGTTTGGCCAACGACCGCTATGAGCAGTTCCAGAGCGGCATCAAGCGCCACCCGTTCGATATTCGCTATCAATTGGCGGTGGATAAGACCGATCACAGCTTCAAGATTTTTCGCGCCGACATGAGTGTCGACGGCGGCGGGCGGGTCAACTACAGCCCATCCGTAGCGGCCGTTGGCGCCACGGCTGCACAATCGATCTACTACATGCCGCAGAATGATTTGCAGGTCACGGCCTATCATTCCCGCGCCGTTGAAGCCGGATCGATGCGCGGCTACGGCACGCTGCAGAGCATGGCTTCCACCGAGATGATGGTCGACGAAATCGCCGATCGTCTCGGCATCGACGCCATCGACCTGCGCAAGAAAAACGCCCTGCGTTCGGGCATGAAAAACACCCAGGGCGCGGTGCCGGCAGGGGCGTTGCGCCTGCACGAAATTCTCGACAAGGCTGGGGTTCACGAAGTCTGGAAAAATCGCGACGCGATCAAGAAGCAGCGGGAAGCGGCGGATCCTGATCACTGGTACGGCGTCGGTTTCGCCATTTGCCAGAAGGACTTTGGCACCGGTTCCGAAGCGCCGATGGCCAGCATCGAATTCACCGCCGAAGGCCGCATCACCCTGCGTCATATCGGCATCGAAATCGGTACGGGCATGTCCACCTCGCAAGCGATGGTCGTGGCTGATTTCCTCGGTAACCCGGCGCACGAAGTGAAGACCGGTGAAACCGATTGGAAAGAGATGCAGCTGACCAGCGGCGGCAACCCTTACATCATGAGCCAGGCCGAACAGGACAACTTCCTGCGCAACCCGCGCTGGGTCGGCAAGATCGCTTCGGCCTCGTCGGCGACCAACTCCGCCTACTACTTCAGCCACGCCACCCGTGAAGCGGCGCGCGTGTTGTTCAACCACGGCCTGTGGCCGGCGGCACTGGAAATCTGGCGTCAAGGCCCCTACGGCGGGCAGGCCAATCCTTACGTGGTGCGCCGTGAAGACGCGCATTGGGTCGACGGCAAACTGACTGCCAATGGCATGGAGCCGTTGGCATTTGAAGTGCTGGCCAAGCGTGCCCACGAGCGTGGTCTGGTTACCGCTGCAACCGTGCATGGTTTCAACCGCTGGAGCTGGGCCGAAGCCGAGTACAGCATCGACGGCGTGCGCGAGCGCTTGCCGCTGGATGGCCTGGCGGTGAAGTACGGCGACGGAGCTCCGAACGCGAAGAAAGCGCAAATGAACAGCGCTGGTTTCCATTTGCTGGATCGGCAGAACATCGCCTACCCGGTGACCCAGTTGAACAACGCGGCCGTGACCTACTACAGCCCGGTCGCGACGCTGGTGGAATTGAAAGTGAACAAGGGCTCGGCCGAAGTGCAAGTGCTCAACCATCACTCGTGGGTCGAGTGCGGTCGGGTGATTGTGCCAGAGCTGGTCAAGGGTCAGATCGAAGGCGGGATCGCCATGGGTATCGGCCACGCGCTGATGGAAGAAATGCCGCTGTACGAAGGTGGGCCGGGTGAGGGCGATTGGAACTTCAACCGTTACCGCTTGCCGATGGCGCGGCACGTCGCCGTTTGGAAGCAGACGTCGGAAATCCTCCCGCCACTGTCGCCAAGCGACCCGTCCAAAGGCATTGCCGAAGTGGTGATGATCCCGGTGGTCGGCGCCATCGGCAACGGCGTGGCTCACGCCATCGGCAAGCGCGTTCGCGACCTGCCTATCACTTCTGCGCGCATCAAGGAGGCCCTCAATGGCTAACCGTCCGCTTCAACTGACCCTCAACGGTCAATCCGTCGGCCCGGTGGACATCCCTGATGACCTGCCGATGATCGATTACCTGCACGAATACAAAAACCTCACCGGCTCGCGCCTGGGTTGCGGTCAGGGTATCTGCCACGCCTGCGTGGTGATCGTCGACAACCCCGACGGCACCAGCGAAGAAGTGCGCACCTGCATCACCGGCGCGCATTACTTCGAAGGCAAGAAAGTGCGGACCATCGAAGGCCACGCTACCCGCGACGAGCAAGGCAAGGTCACCGAGCTGAACCCGATCCAGCAGCGCTTCGTCGACGAATTCGCCTTCCAGTGCAGCTACTGCGCACCAGGTTTCGTCAACGCCGCGACCGTGTTGGTGGAAAAGTTGCAGCGCCAGCCGATCGTCAAAAGCCAGCTGGAAAAAGTCATCGAGGACAGCCTCGGCCATCACATCTGCCGCTGCACCGGGTACGTGCGTTACTACAGCGCCACGCGCAACGTGCTGACCGATCTCGGCCTGGTCAAGGAGGGTTAAGCATGAAGCAACTACTTAGCCGTCTTGCGTTGGCGGTTGGTTTGGCTGCGCCTGTGTTGCTGGCGCACGCCGATGATCAGGCCAAGCGCGGCGAGTACCTTGCCCGCGCCGCCGACTGCATGGCCTGCCACACCGCGCCGGGTGGCGCGCCGTATGCAGGCGGCCTGCCAATCGTCTCGCCGTTCGGCACGATCTACGGCACCAACATCACCCCGAGCAAAGAGCACGGTATCGGCTTGTACAGCGATGACGAATTCTTCGCTGCGTTGACTGAAGGCAAGCGCCGCGACGGTGCGAACCTGTATCCGGCGATGCCGTACACCTCGTATCACTTGATGCCACGTGAAGACTCTGATGCGATTCACGCGTATCTGAAAACCGTCGAGCCGATCGAGCGCGCCGCACCGGTCACCAGCCTGAGCTTTCCGTTCAACGTGCGCCTGGGCCTGATGGGCTGGAACATGCTCTACGGCAAAGACGTGAAGCTCGAACCCGCCGAAGGCAAAAGCGAAGCCTGGAAACGTGGCCAGTACATGGTCGACGTGCTCGGCCACTGCGGCGAATGCCACACGCCACGGGGGATGCCCGGTGCGATGCAGCAAGACAAACGCCTGACCGGCGGCCTGCTCAACGGCTATCTGGCGCCAAGCCTGCTGGCCAATGACCTGGCTAGTCGCGGCTGGAATCCTCAGGACTTGAGCTCGTTCCTCAAGCACGGTATGAGTGCCCAGGGCACGATGTTCAATGAGATGTTCCCGGTGTTCCACAACAGCACTCAGGGCCTGAATGATCCGGACCTGGCGGCGATGGCGACCTTCCTGCTCGGCGATCAACCGCCAGCGGCAAAAGTGCTGACCGATGTGCCATTGGAAAAACTCAGTGCGAGCGCACAGCGTGGCCGTCAGGAATATTTGAACGTCTGCGCCGGTTGTCACGCGGTCGGTGGTGAAGGCAAGCCGCACATTGCCGTGGCCATGCGCGGCAACACCACGCTGCGCCTGGAAGATCCGCGCAACCTGGTGCGGGTGATCGACGACGGTATCGGCGAGCAGAAGTTTGCCGGCTTCGAACACATGCAACCGATGCCGGGCTTTTCCGAGAAGCTCAGCCACGAGCAACTCACCGATCTGCTGAACTACCTGCGCCAGGGTTGGGGAGGTCAGCCGGGTGACCTGGCGGTGAATGATGTGCAGAAGCTGCGAGCCGATGCGCCGCCGCTTGAGCACAAGGCCCACTGACATGCAGCATCTTGATCTGCAAGTGGTGCGCCGGGCGCTGGCGTGGTCGGTGGGTGGTCAGCGTGTCTGGTTGTGCACCGTGCTCGCCACCTACGGCTCGGCACCTCGCGCGCCGGGTTCGTTGCTGGCGGTGAATGCCGACGGGCTTTGGATAGGTTCACTGTCCGGTGGCTGCGTCGAGGAAGACTTCCTTGAGCGCGTGGCCGAGGGTGCATTTGAAGAAGCGGTCGGCATTGTTCGCTACGGTGAAGGCGACGACCCGCGTTCGCGAGTGAGCCTGCCCTGTGGCGGTGTGCTCGATGTGTTGGTCGAGAAGCTTGATCCCGATTGCGAGGTTCAGGCGCACTTGCGCGAGCTGGAGGCGGCGCTGTTGGGGCGACGTCGGTTGATACGTGAAGTCGATCTGGCCAGTGGCGCGCGCAGCCTGTTCGATGATCGCGAACAGGGCGTACGTGTCGAGCGTGAGATCGACCGGGTTCGGCTGCGCATCGGCGCCGCTCAGCGTTTGCTGCTGGCAGGCTATTCCAGCGTGGCGCAGGCCTGCGCCGAGTTTGCGGTCGGTCTGGGGTTCGAAGTGATTCTCTGTGATCCGCGCGACGAGGTGCTGGAAGGCGTGGTGCTGGAGGGCGTGGAGATTCGTCGGCAGCTGCCATCGGTGTTTATCGCCGACGGCGGTTGTCACAGCGACACGGCGGTCGTGGCGCTGACCCACGACCCGCGTATCGATGACTTGGCGATGATGGAAGCCGTGCGCACCGAGGCGTTCTATATCGGTGTGATGGGCTCCGTGCAGACTTCGCAAAAGCGCTTCGAGCGGTTACGGCGTATTGGTGGTCTGGGGGATGTCGAGCTGGCGCGGATTCATGCGCCGATTGGCTTGAACCTGGGTAGCAAGACACCGGCGGAAATTGCCTTGGCGGTGCTTGCCGACATCTTGCGGATCCGCAGTGGTATCGAGCGGAATCGGTTGTAACAACAAAAGATCGCAGCCTTCGGCAGCTCCTACAGGGATCATCATGTAGAAGCTGCCGAAGGCTGCGATCTTTTGATTTTGGTTTAGCAATCAATACCCAAACTTGTCCCGCAATCCGTAATACCACGCGCCCAACGCCGCAAACGGCGTACGCAGCAACTGCCCGCCCGGAAACGGGTAGTGCGGCAGATCGGCAAACGCGTCGAAACGTTCTGCCTGACCGCGCAACGCTTCGGCCAGCACCTTGCCCGCGAGGTGTGTGTAGGTCACGCCGTGGCCGCTGCAACCCTGCGAATAATAGATATTGTCGCCCAGTCGTCCGACCTGAGGCAGGCGCGACAGGGTCAGCAGGAAATTACCGGTCCACGCGTAATCGATCTTCACGTCCTTGAGCTGCGGGAAAGCCTTGAGCATTTTCGGTCGAATGATTGCTTCGATGTTCGCCGGGTCCCGCGCGCCGTACACCACACCACCGCCGAAAACCAGACGCTTGTCGCCGGTCAGACGGTAGTAATCGAGCAGGTAGTTGCAGTCCTCGACGCAGTAATCCTGGGGCAACAGGCTTTTCGCCAATGCGTCGCCCAAGGGTTCCGTGGTGATGACCTGAGTGCCGCACGGCATTGACTTGGCAGCCAGCTCCGGCACCAGATTGCCCAGGTACGCGTTGCCCGCCACGATAATGAATTTGGCCCGGACCTTACCCTGCGGTGTATGCACCACAGGGTTCGCGCCGCGCTCGATGCGCACCGCCGGCGATTGCTCATAGATCGTGCCGCCCAGCGACTCGACAGCCGCAGCTTCGCCGAGCGCCAGGTTCAGCGGGTGAATGTGTCCGCCGCTCATATCGAGCATGCCGCCGACGTACTGATCGCAGTCCACTACTTCACGGATGCGGCGTTGGTCCATCAGCTCAAGCTGCGTATGACCGAAGCGCTCCCACAGGCGTTTCTGTGATTCCAGATGGCCCATCTGCTTGGCAGTGATGGCGGCGAACACGCCGCCGTCTTTCAAGTCGCACTGGATGTTGTATTTGGCGACCCGTTCACGAATGATCCGCCCGCCCTCGAATGCCATCTGCCCCAGCAATTGAGCCTGCTTGGGGCCGACACTGCGCTCGATCACATCGATATCTCGGCTGTAGCTGTTAACGATCTGGCCGCCGTTACGTCCCGAAGCGCCGAAACCCACTTTCGCCGCTTCCAGCACCGTGACCTTGAAACCGTTCTCCAGCAAGAACAGGGCCGAGGACAACCCGGTATAGCCGGCGCCAATTACACAGACATCAGTCTCAACGTCATCCTGCAAAACCGGGCGCGGCGGAACCGCATTGGCCGATGCGGCATAGTAGGACTCTGGGTAGGGGGTGTTCGCCATCCGGCAGCCTCTGTTTAATATATTTTACGAGTGCGTCGATCCTACCCGAGATAAAAATCGACCGCCAGCCACCCGGAATTCTTCTTTGCAGCAGCAAAATTAAATATTTTGCATATTCATAGGGTTAGCTCGAAAAAAGGTGTTGACACCCCTCCGGAATTCCGTAGAATGCCGCCTCACAGCAGGCACGTAGCTCAGTTGGTTAGAGCACCACCTTGACATGGTGGGGGTCGTTGGTTCGAGTCCAATCGCGCCTACCAAACAAAATCCGCTCTGCTGGGCGGTCTGGAAGGGCTCACCGAAAGGTGGGCCCTTTTTTGTTGTCCTGTGTTTGATGTTTGGCTTTAAAGCCCGCTATTGCTTTGGCTTCGTTTGCTTACCCGTCGAATCACTTGAGGTGGCTGCGTCCTTTTCCGTGGCTTGCGCTTCCGCACCGGAATTGGAGCCCGAAGCTTCCTCGCCTTTTTTGTTGGCCTTGTCCTCCTTGGATTCCGAACCATGTGCCGAATTAATTCCGGGAAGAGCGCTGGGGGGAACGGCTGAACCTGTGGTCGATTTTTCGGCTGCGAGTGAGTTGAGCGAGAAGGGCGTCATCAGCCCCACAAGTATCAGGGCGGTAATTGTTTTGTTCATCGATTGCGTCTTCCGTGCGAGGAGATATATGCATTGGAAGAGAGTGCGCGGTGAACGTGCTGACATATGGACGAGCGGTCAGAAGGAAATGGTTGAGGTCGGATTTTTGTGAAGCAAAGCGCTCTTCCAGGCTTCAAGATCGCACATGCTCGAACGCTCGATGATGATGACTTGCTTGAATCCGCTGACCACGAATGGATCTCGTAACGTTCCTTCATTACCCAAGCGTCCCGTGGTTCTTGCTTGAGAAAGATTATCATTTATGGCGACCGTCTGAAGGATGCGAGGCCAATGAAAATCAGTTCCAGCCAAATTGAACTGTGAGCAATGGATTGCATCCAACGCCAAACAGAGGCGACCAAGCGTTTGGTTTGCTTGATGTGGCGGGAGGGAATTTCATGGGGCGGCGAGCGATGATCCGGTTTGTTGTGGCTTACTTGTCCATTTGCCTCTTGCTTCAATGGACTGTGGTTGAGGCGTCCCCATGGATCGCCTCCCACGTTCTTCTGAGGTGGATCCTGTGACGCTGCGATTTGCGGCGTAAAATGTGCAGTGCTACCCCATCAGAAGGAGTCTCATATGATCTCCGACCAAATGAACAAACAGGCTTGTGACCACAAAGCTGTTTGGGATCAATACTTCTGCGCTGCGTTGATTGCGGAAAGCACCCTGACTGCGCCGGTTGTAGGCGGAGCTACTCACGAAGATCGGCAGAATTTGTTGATCGAGAGGGCCAAAGCCCTCGCCGACAAAATGATGGAAAACAGAAAATAACCAGAGCCCAGCCATCGCGCTGGGCTCTTCACATCTGGATCTTTTTGCCGATGCCTGTACGACTCAAGCAATCAGTTCAACTTTACCCGTCCCCAGGCGATAGATGCCGCCCACTATTTTCAGCGTGCCCTTACCGAGTGCATCAGTCAGCAGCGGCGTAGCCTTTTTAAGTTTGTCGACCGAGTTTTTTACATTTTGCACCGTCGCATTTTCCACAAGATCCCCAGGTTGCTTGATGACTGTCTCGATTGACGATTTAAGGGCGTCAGTCAGTTTCGGAATATGCCCAGGGAACACCGTGTGGTCTTTGACAGCTTTGATGCCGGCCTCAATGGCACCGCAACTCTCATGCCCCAATACGAGAATTAACGGTGCACCGAGCACTGCGACGCCGTATTCAATACTTGCCAAACCTTCCTCTGTAACGAAGTTGCCAGCAACACGTATAGCGAAAAGATCGCCTCGCGCGGTATCGAAAGCGTATTCGGGAGCAATGCGCGAGTCGGAGCAACTTAGTACGGCCACGAAAGGGTTCTGGCCGGACACCAACGCTTCGCGCTCGTCTTTGAAGTCGTGTGTTTTTGAGTTGCCGCTTACATAGCGTTCATTGCCGTCGACCAACCTTTTCAACGCCTCGTCGGGGCTGATTACGTTTTGTGGTTTTGGGGGCGCGGAGGTTTTTTCGGCTGCCTGGATAATGCGGCTGGGCAGTGTGCCCGCAAGTAGCAGGGCGCCTGCTCCCAGTCCGGCAAGCCGAAGAAATCGGCGACGATCAGTTGTTCCTGAAGCAGAGTTTGAATCACATGATTCACACATGATTTTGTGTACTCGGGTCAATTCGGTGGGAATGACAGCTGTTGGGGGGTGGGGCTTGCAGGAACTGCAGCGCCCGAATAGTGGAGTCTAGTCGGTCTGCACCATTATGTTTTCCGCGGCCTCCAGGGGCAGGCCTGCTCCACGGGAATCATGAGCCAGCGATTGGTTTGCCAAGTGCAAACCCTGAATTCATGGGCTACTACTGACAGGCTGACTCAACCTCATCCTGACAGGAGTTTCTCGATGCTGGCTCACTGGTTTTTTGCGGCGGTTCATCTATTAGCGCTTACGCTGGGATTCTGGGCGGTTTTGACTCGTGGAACGGCTTTTCGGCACCTGGCTGATGGCGCTGGGCAGGCTCGTGGCGTACTGATTGCGGATAACCTGTGGGGCATTTCGGCCCTCATTCTGTTGGTTACCGGTGGGATGCGAGCTTTCGGCGGGTACGAAAAAGGCACGGACTACTACCTGCATCAGCCATTGTTCCATCTCAAAATGACGCTATTCGTGCTCATCCTGCTGCTCGAAGTAGCACCGATGGTGATATTGATCAAATGGCGGATTGCGCTGGCGCGTGGCGGAGCGATTGAGACTGGACGTGCAAAGCTGTTTGCGCGGATCAGTCATATCGAAGCGCTGTTGGTGTTGTTGATGGTCGTGGCGGCCACAGGTATGGCGAGGGGTGTGACATTTGGTTAGCGGGCTGTAATCAGGCGCCTTCCTCGGGGTAAGCCGGAAACGTCTGACAGTCATGAGTTGACGGTTGCGGTTAGTATCGGCCTGGCGTGCTCGACTTTATCGATCGCAATGAGGACTCATGGCTTTCCGATAATGAGGCAAGCGAAAAAGCAGTGGCTGTTGCATCGTCTGAATATCTAGCCAGCCGTCGTTCCGGAGCGAACGGGCTGGCTACTGACTGCACAGGGATTCAGGGGGTTTGCGGTTTGTCCGGGGCAGTCAGGCCGGCCTGAATGCGCTGGTAAATTTCTTCGCGATGCACCGCAACGTCTTTCGGGGCGTTGATGCCGATCCTGACTTGCTGGCCGCTTACGCCGAGGATGGTGATCGTAATGTCATCACCAATGTTTATGCTTTCACCGACTTTGCGGGTGAGTATCAGCATGGTCTTCTCCTTGATTGCTTTGTGGGGCACCTGATTCGGACAGTGCAGAGGTCGGTGGTATGTATAGATTAGTGCGAAGTCTCACGGTTTGGGTGCCTCTTTCTGACGCGCAGATGCAGCATTAATTCCCAAGGCGTAACTATACAGAGGCCGCAACCATCAATCTCGTTGTTTTAAGCCCATTTTGCGGCACTCGGGAAGTATTCATGAATGGTAAAATCGCCGTTTTAAGCATTCAGAGGGAAACGCTGTGCGCAAAATGGTCTTGGTAATGGCAGTACTGGCGCTGGCGGGATGCGGAGAGGGCAAGAAAGTCGATGCGCCAAAGCCTGCTCAGGTAACGATTGCTGCACCCGCACAAGCTTTAGCGCCTCAATGGGATCTTGAGGTTCGAGGTGAAACACCCCAGGCCGTCAGCGATCTCAGCGGTTGGTTGATCGAACATAATTTCATGTCCAGCGTCGTCAAGGAAAGCGGCAAAGTCCGTATTCTGATGGGGCCTTACAACTCGAAAGCCGACGCCGAGGCGAAGCAGGCAGAGGTGGAGGCCGCGCTTGTCCGGGCGAAGAAACAGAATATTGAAGTGCTGGTCCTCGAACGTCCGGCAGCCCAGTGAAGTTCTATTGTGCTGCGTAAACAAAAAGGCCTCGGGCATTGAACCCGAGGCCTTTGCATTTCAGCGAGCGTTTAACCGCAGGCTTTCATGTTCACCGGGCCGACAAACTCGTTACCACGCCCCATGACGCACGCCACACTTTGATTGCGCTGGCGTTCCCAGGCCTGAACCGGATAGGTTTTGTTCCAGGCTTCGTACAGTTGTCTATCCTGCTTCGACAGGCGCAGCCCGTACTGTTTGCTCATGTAGAAATAGGTCCGCGCGATCATGCCCCGAATGGAAGGGCGCGGCATGACCTTCTTCGCCTTGAAGTCGATCTGAGTCTGGCACGAGCCATATTGACCCGATTGTTCCGGTAACCAGCCGAAACTGAAGTTACTGCGATCACCATTTACCTCGCCGATACTCGGCACCAGGTTATGCAAGTCGGCTTCGGCTTTTTGATAAGTCGGATCATACCGCGTGCAGTTCTTGCGTCCGCCTTCCTGCCAGCACTGGCGCTGATGGCCAATTTGCCAGGCCGGAACAATGTGTTCCCATTCGATGCGTGCCGCGCGCTTGGCATTTTTACGCGGCACATAGCCACAAACCGAGAGATTCACACGATTTCCAGTGTATTTACACCCGCAATAAAACTCGGTGGACTGTGGGGCATAAAGCTTCCAGGCGACTTTCTTGGCTTCATTGAAGGTGCGTGGCGCGTCAGCCTGGGCGGCCATGGCGAACAGCATTAACAGCAAAGCAAAACAACGGACACTCATTGACTCAGTCTTCCTTCGGCACAACCCAAAAAATCTGCACGCCACCGTCGTCGCGATAGGCGAGGGTGACGTTGTCGTTCTCGTCGATTTCTTCGAGCAAGCGTTCCCACTCATCCGCTGGCTCATCCGCAAGACGGAAGATCAGCGCAGCTTTGGCTTTTTGTGCGGTGGGGGAGTTGATGATTTTCTGAACGCGCGTGCCCATGCGTACATAGGAATCAGGTGCGGCGGAGGTGCTGTCCACGGGATTATCCTTATTAAGCTGTACGTGCATACAGTATTTAACTGTAGGCAATTTCGCAACTGCTTAAAATTCAAGAAAATCCACTGACAGCGGTTTTTTCCATCTGGTGTAGGACGATGAGAGTTTTTTTGTCAGGCATGAACTGTGTACCACTCGCCAAGGCTGGCGCGTGGCACACGCTTTGCTCGACCGTAACCGGTCGGGCGAGGGCTACTCAGTATTCCCAGAACATCCGTTGCAGCTCTTTGCTGTCGTTGGTCTTGGTGAGTGCAACCATGGCCAGGATGCGGGCTTTTTGTGGGTTCAGGTCATGTGCGACGACCCAGTCGTACTTGTCGTCAGGCTGTTCGGCATTGCGCAATACGAAACCACCGGCATTGACGTGGGATGAACGAATGATTTGCACGCCATCCTTGCGCAGGGCCTGCAAGGCTGGAACCACCCGCGAAGAGACCGAGCCATTGCCCGTACCGGCGTGAATGATGGCTTTGGCGCCTGACTGAGCCAGCGCTTTGTAGGCGGTGTCGCTGACATTGCCATAGGAGTAAGCAATTTCGACGTCAGGCAGGGCCTTGATGGTCTTGATGTCGAATTCCGAGTCCGTGGTGTGGCGTTTGGCTGGCAGGCGGAACCAGTAGGATTTACCTTCAACCACCATCCCGAGTGGACCCCAGGCACTTTTAAACGCCTCCGTCTTGATGTTAATCATTTTGCTGACGTCACGACCCGACTGGATTTCATCGTTCATGGTCACCAGCACGCCTTTGCCGCGTGCATCTTTGCTGCTGGCTACGGCCACGGCGTTATACAAATTCAGCATGCCGTCGGCAGACATGGCGGTGCCCGGGCGCATGGAGCCCACGACGATGATCGGCTTATCGGTTTTTTCTACCAGATTCAGGAAGTAAGCGGTTTCTTCCAGGGTGTCGGTGCCGTGGGTAATCACGATGCCATCGACGTCTTTGCTGTCGGCCAGTTCTGCCACGCGCCGGCCCAGTTGCAGCAAGTTCTCGTTGGTAATGCTTTCGGAGGCGATCTGCATCACCTGTTCGCCGCGAACGTTTGCCAGTTGGCTCAGTTCAGGAACCCCGGCGATCAATTGTTCGATACCGACTTTCGCCGCCTGGTAGGTCGCGCTGTTGGCGGCGCTGGCACCAGCGCCAGCAATGGTGCCGCCGGTGGCCAGAATGACCACGTTCGCCAGTTTCTGTTGGGGTTCGACTTCTTTTGCCTGAAGGGCAGAAGGCAGGAGTAGCAGGAGGGCCAAGGCACCCGGAACAAAGGTCTTGAAAGCAGATGTCATTATTTTTCTCTTCTAGTAGTGAGACGGTGCTGATGCAAGTTCATCTAGATGCGCCCCAAACGGATCTGAACGCTTGGGGTACTGGAGAAGAGCAGGATCTATACCAGCTACACTTTTAGTTGAGTAAAACGTTTAACCTGCTGATTTGTTTAAATTTTTAAACATCATGCCTGAAGCTCTTTCGCAATGGTTCGTCCGGGTTTCCGACTTTGAACGGCTTTTCTGTTCGGCTCTCCGAAAAGGAGTTCAGGTGTGCATGGGAAGTTCTTTTTGCCTGATCAGAAATTAGAGCTAAAGAAACCCATGCGCGGGTCGATCTTTCTTTAAAGGATCTTTTTATTCAGGAGTTCACATGTCGTTATTCATTGGCATTCCTAATGCCGCAGCCGTCACCATCGGTGGTACTTCAACCGCTACCCTCCGGGCATTGAACGATGCAACGGCCGACGCCTCGACTCAAACACTGGATACAGACAGCGACATTAAGCAAGTCAGGACCAGTGCCATTGGCCTGGGGAAAACTGCTGATACCCAAGCCGAGCCCGAAGCTGGAGATAACACCAGCATCGCCGTGAAGGTCTTGCTTAAACGCCTGCAGGAACTTCAACAGCAACTGCGCGAGCAGCAACAACAATTGGCGGCGGCCCAAGTGGCGTCTTACCCGACGCCGGAAGCCAAGACCACCGTTGTGGCAGCCATGCAAGGACAGGTAGCCGAAACCAACGGGGCAATCCTGGAGGTGAGTGCTAGCCTGATCAAGGAGTTGGCCAAGGGTTCCAGCACTGGATCGGTCGTCAACACGACGGCATAAGGTAAGCGCGCGTCTTTTCGATGTTTCTCCCGCAACGGCTTTCTGGGCGTTGACAAATGTCAGTAGGGTTCGCATAGTTCGGTCTACGCAAACGTTTGCGCGGCTTCCGTGATGAGCTAGATTTATCGCGGCACCACCAAGCTAACGCCAGCGCAAGCGTTGCTCACAATAATCATAAGATCGGAGTGAACCAATGAAGCTGCCATTTGCTGGACGCCTTCTCGCTGTCGCCATGCTCGCCGCCGCATCCGCTACGTTGCCTCTTTCTTCGGCACTCGCCGACACGCCTGAAAAACCTAAAGTCGCGCTGGTCATGAAATCCCTGGCCAACGAATTCTTCCTGACTATGGAAGACGGCGCCAAAGCCTACCAGAAAGATCACTCCGGCGAATTCGACCTGATCTCCAATGGCATCAAGGACGAAACGGATACCGCTGGCCAGACGCGCATCGTCGAGCAAATGATCCTGGCCAAAGTCAATGCGCTGGTTATCGCGCCGGCTGACTCCAAAGCCATGGTGCCGGTAATCAAAAAGGCCATTGATGCGGGTATCACCGTGATCAACATCGACAATCAGCTAGACCCGGCTGTGGTTAAAAGCAAAAACATCAGTGTTCCGTTCGTAGGCCCCGATAACCGTAAAGGCGCGCGTCTGGTCGGCGAATACCTGGCCAAACAACTGAAGGCCGGTGATGAGGTCGGGATCATCGAAGGTGTTTCCACCACCACCAACGCCCAGGCCCGCACCGCAGGCTTCAAGGATGCGATGGAGGCAGCGCAGATCAAGGTTGTGTCCGTGCAGTCCGGCGACTGGGAAATCGACAAGGGCAACAAGGTGGCTGCCTCGATTCTTAGTGAGTACCCGCAAGTCAAAGCCTTGCTCGCCGGTAACGACAGCATGGCCGTAGGCGTTGTGTCCGCCGTTCGCGCCGCGGGTAAGGCCGGCAAGGTGCAAGTAGTCGGTTACGACAACATCAACGCGATTAAGCCGATGCTCAAGGATGGCCGAGTCCTGGCCACCGCGGACCAGTTTGCCGCCAAGCAAGCCGTGTTCGGCATCGAGACTGCGCTGAAAATCATCAAGGGTGAGAAAGTCGACAGCGGCGCCAACGGCGTGATCGAAACCCCGGTCGAGTTGGTTACCAAGTAGTCCTCTGGCGACACAATGGTGCTCGCCCGTCCGGGCGAGCGCATGGAGAGTTTTTATGTCCGTTCGCGCCCCGAACGCTGTCCTCTCGGTCAGCGGTATCGGCAAGACCTACGCCCAACCGGTCCTGACCGGCATCGACCTGACGCTCATGCGCGGTGAAGTGCTGGCACTGACCGGCGAGAACGGCGCTGGCAAAAGTACCTTGTCGAAGATCATTGGCGGGCTGGTCACGCCTACCACTGGCCAGATGCAGTTTCAGGGGCAGGATTACCGCCCTGGCAGCCGCACCCAGGCTGAAGACTTGGGCATCCGCATGGTCATGCAGGAACTCAATCTGCTGCCGACCCTGTCGGTGGCGGAAAACCTGTTTCTCGACAATTTGCCCAGTACCGGTGGCTGGATCAGTCGCAAGCAGCTGCGCAAGGCGGCTATCGAAGCGATGGCGCAGGTCGGGCTCGATGCAATCGACCCGGACACGCTGGTGGGTGAATTGGGCATCGGTCATCAGCAAATGGTCGAGATTGCCCGCAACCTGATCGGCGATTGTCACGTACTGATCCTCGACGAACCGACCGCAATGCTCACGGCCCGTGAAGTCGAGATGCTGTTCGAGCAGATCACCCGCTTGCAAGCGCGTGGCGTGTCGATCATTTATATCTCCCATCGCCTCGAAGAGCTGGCCCGGGTCGCTCAGCGCATTGCGGTACTGCGCGACGGTAACCTGGTGTGCGTCGAGCCGATGGCCAATTACAACAGCGAGCAATTGGTCACGTTGATGGTCGGTCGTGAAATCGGCGAACACATCGACATGGGCCTGCGCAACATCGGTGCCCCGGCGTTGACGGTCAATGGGCTGACCCGCGCCGACAAGGTTCGCGATGTGTCTTTCGAAGTGCGCGCCGGTGAGATTTTTGGCATTTCCGGTTTGATCGGGGCAGGGCGCACTGAGTTGCTGCGGTTGATCTTCGGTGCCGATACCGCCGACAGCGGCACCGTGGCGCTGGGATCGCCAGCGCAAGTCGTCAGCATCCGTTCACCGGTGGACGCGGTGGGTCACGGCATCGCCCTGATCACCGAAGATCGCAAGGGCGAAGGCCTGCTGCTGACGCAATCCATCGGCGGCAATATTGCGCTGGGCAACATGCCCGGCATTTCCAGCGGCGGTATCGTCAATTCAGTTGACGAGGCTTCCCTGGCCCAGCGGCAGATCGATGCCATGCGCATCCGCAGTTCCGGTCCGGCACAACTGGTATCCGAGTTGTCCGGTGGCAACCAGCAGAAAGTCGTAATTGGCCGTTGGCTGGAACGTGATTGTTCGGTGTTGCTGTTCGACGAACCGACCCGTGGCATCGACGTCGGCGCCAAGTTCGACATCTACACCTTGCTCGGTGACCTGACTCGGCAGGGCAAAGCGCTGGTGGTGGTGTCCAGCGACCTGCGCGAGTTGATGCTGATCTGCGACCGGATCGGCGTGCTGTCGGCGGGGCGTCTGATCGAAACGTTCGAGCGCGACAGCTGGACCCAGGATGATTTGCTTGCGGCCGCTTTTGCCGGCTATCAAAAACGTGATGCGCTGCTCAACGAAGCAGCGCCTAGGGATCTTCCATGAAAACCGCATCTTCGGCCGGCAAACGCAGTGGCAATTTTTACGGCCTCGGCACCTATCTGGGCCTGGCCGGTGCCTTGCTGGCGATGGTTGTACTGTTCTCGGTCCTGAGCAGCCACTTCCTGTCTTACGACACTTTCAGCACCCTGGCGAACCAGATTCCGGATTTGATGGTCCTCGCTGTTGGTATGACGTTTGTGTTGATCATCGGTGGCATCGACCTGTCGGTTGGCTCGGTGTTGGCATTGGCCGCGTCGACAGTCAGCGTGGCGATTCTCGGCTGGGGCTGGAGTGTCCTGCCTGCAGCGTTGCTCGGCATGGCGGCGGCGGCACTGGCCGGGACCATTACTGGTTCGATCACCGTGGCGTGGCGGATTCCGTCGTTCATCGTCTCCCTCGGCGTGCTGGAAATGGCGCGCGGCGTGGCGTATCAGATGACCGGCTCGCGCACGGCCTATATCGGTGACGCTTTCGCCTGGTTGTCCAACCCGATTGCCTTTGGTATTTCGCCGTCGTTCATCATCGCCTTGCTGATCATCTTCATCGCCCAGGCCGTCTTGACCCGTACCGTGTTTGGTCGCTACCTGATCGGCATCGGCACCAACGAAGAAGCGGTGCGCCTCGCGGGGATCAATCCAAAACCCTACAAGATCCTGGTGTTCAGCCTGATGGGGTTGCTGGCCGGCATCGCTGCGTTGTTTCAGATTTCGCGCCTGGAGGCGGCGGACCCGAACGCCGGCTCCGGTCTGGAGCTGCAAGTGATCGCTGCGGTGGTGATTGGTGGCACCAGCCTGATGGGCGGGCGCGGTTCGGTCATCAGTACGTTCTTCGGTGTATTGATCATTTCCGTGCTGGCGGCCGGTTTGGCGCAAATCGGCGCGACAGAGCCGACCAAACGCATCATCACCGGTGCGGTGATCGTGGTCGCGGTGGTGCTGGATACTTACCGCAGTCAGCGCGCAAGCCGGCGGACCTGAGTCATGGCAACGATCAAGGATGTAGCAGCGCTCGCGGGGATTTCCTACACCACGGTTTCCCACGTCGTGAACAAGACCCGGCCAGTCAGCGAAGAAGTACGGGTGAAAGTCGAGGCCGCGATCAAAACCCTCGACTACGTCCCCAGTGCGGTGGCCCGGTCCCTCAAGGCTAAAACCACGGCGACCATCGGTCTGCTGGTGCCCAATAGTCTCAACCCCTACTTCGCCGAACTGGCACGAGGCATCGAGGATTACTGTGAGCGCAACGGCTATTGCGTGATCCTCTGCAACTCCGATGACAACCCGGACAAGCAGCGCAGCTACCTGCGCGTGCTGCTGGAAAAACGTATCGACGGGCTGATCGTCGCTTCGGCGGGTGGTGACAGTGGGCTGGCGCAGGGCCTGGCGGCTGTGCGAACGCCGATGGTGATCGTCGACCGCGGATTGGACGGTGTCGACGCGGATCTGGTGCGGATCGACCACGAATATGGCGCCTATCTGGCCACCCGGCATTTGCTGGAGCTGGGGCATCGGGACATTGCCACGATCAGCGGGCCAGTGACCACCAGTGTGGCGCAGATGCGTCTGGCGGGTTTTTGCCGAGCGCTGAAAGACGCCGGCCTCGAAGTGCCAAGCCATCGCATGCTGGAAAGCGACTTCACCAGCACCGGCGGTTACAACGCCGCCGCGCTCCTGCTGGAGCGCAATCCACCCAGTGCTATTTTCGCCGCCAACGACATGATTGGCATCGGCGTACTGCGCGCCGCTGCCGAGCGCAATATTCGAGTACCGACGCAGTTGTCGGTCATCGGCTTCGACGATATCCAGATGAGCCGCTACGTCTATCCGGCATTGACGACGGTCGGGCAGTCGATCCTGCAGCTTGGCGAGATGGCTGCCGAGGTACTGTTGCGAAGGATTGCGACACCGGAACTGGCCACCAGACAACGGATCGTTACGCCGAGCATCGTCATGCGCGAATCGACCGCGCCACTGGCCGGCGTCTTTGCCGAATACCGTTGAAACCGAATTGATGAGTAGTGATGAATGTCAGCAAAAGTAGTGGTAATAGGCAGCCTGAACATGGACCTGGTAACTCGGGCGCCGCGGCTGCCACGCGGCGGTGAAACGCTGATCGGTCAGTCGTTTGCCACAGTGTCCGGCGGCAAGGGCGCGAATCAGGCCGTGGCCGCCGCGCGACTGGGCGCGCAGGTGTCGATGGTCGGCTGCGTGGGCAGTGATGCCTACGGCGAAGAACTGCGCGGGGCGTTGTTGGCCGAACAGATCGATTGTCAGGCGGTCAGCACCGTCGACGGTTCCAGTGGCGTGGCGCTGATTGTGGTCGACGACAACAGCCAGAACGCAATCGTGATCGTCGCAGGCGCCAACGGCGCGTTGACGCCCGCGTTACTCGGCTGCTTCGACTCGGTTCTGCAAGCGGCCGACGTGATCATCTGCCAGCTTGAAGTGCCCGACGCCACTGTCGGCCATGCACTCAAGCGTGGTCGTGAACTGGGCAAAACCGTGATCCTCAACCCGGCGCCAGCCAGTCGTCCGTTGCCGGCGGATTGGTATTCGTCCATCCACTACCTGATTCCTAACGAAAGCGAGGCGGCGGCGCTGAGCGGTTTGCCGGTGGATTCACGGGAAACCGCAGAAATTGCTGCGGCCCGATTGATCGAGATGGGGGCCGGCAAGGTGATCATCACCCTCGGCGCTCAAGGATCGCTGTTTGCCGATGGCGCGCGCTTCGAGCATTTTCCTGCGCCGACCGTGAAAGCGGTCGACACTACGGCAGCCGGTGACACCTTCGTCGGTGGTTTTGCCGCTGCGCTCGCAGACGGTAAAAGCGAAGTTGAAGCGATACGGTTCGGGCAAGTCGCTGCGGCGTTATCGGTCACCCGTGCTGGCGCACAACCCTCGATTCCCACTTTGTCCGATGTGCAGGCGTTTAAAACACCATGAAAAAGACACCTTTGCTCAATGTCGCGTTGTCGCGGCTGATTGCGTCACTCGGCCACGGTGACAAAGTGGTGATCGGCGACGCAGGTCTGCCAGTGCCGCCGGGCGTCGAGTTGATCGACCTGGCCTTGACCCACGGCATTCCAGACTTCATCAGCACCTTGAAAGTTGTGCTCAGCGAAATGCAGGTTGAAAGCCACGTGCTGGCGCATGAAATTCTCGAAAAGAAACCATCGGCGCTTGCTGCGTTGGATGAACTGGATGCCGAAGGTTCGCTGGGCCGCCGCGAGCTGCTCAGCCACGAACAATTCAAAGACCTCAGTCGACAGGCTCGGGCGATTGTTCGGACCGGTGAATGCCAGCCTTACTGCAACATTGTGCTGATCGCCGGGGTAACGTTCTGAATCGTTTGTTTTTCTCTGTTCTACCCTGCACAAGGAGTGCGCCATGTATCGCTGTGCCCAGAAACTGCACCATTTGCTTCGGAGCCTGCTGCTTTTGTCCCTGATTACCGCAACCAGCGCCCAGGCGGCGGAAAAGATCGACCTGATTATCGACACCGATCCGGGGGCAGACGACGTGGTTGCGTTGTTGTTTGCGCTGGCATCGCCGGATGAACTGAACATTCGCGCGTTGACCACCGTGGCTGGCAACGTACGACTGGACAAGACATCACGCAACGCTCGACTGGCCCGTGAATGGGCAGGGCGCGAAGACGTGCCGGTGTATGCCGGGGCGCCGAAACCGCTGATGCGCACGCCAATCTATGCCGAAGACATTCATGGCAAAGAAGGTTTGTCGGGTATTGCGGTACATGAACCGAAAAAAGGACTGGCCAAGGGCAGTGCAGTCGATTATCTGATCGACACCTTGACGACGGCCAAGCCTCACAGCATCACCATTGCGATACTGGGTCCACAGACCAATCTGGCCTTGGCGCTAATCCAGCAGCCTGAAATCGTTCAAGGCATCAAGGAAGTGGTGGTCATGGGAGGTGCGCACTTTAACGGTGGCAACATTACGCCTGTCGCCGAGTTCAACCTGTTCGCCGATCCACAGGCTGCCGAGGTGGTGCTCAAGAGCGGCGTCAAGCTGACCTACCTACCGCTGGACGTAACCCACAAGATCCTCACCAGCGACGCGCGACTGAAGCAGATCGCTGCGCTGAACAACAACGCCAGCAAACTGGTGGGCGATATTCTGAATGAATACATCAGGGGCGATATGGAGCGCTATGGCATCCCGGGCGGCCCGGTGCATGACGCGACGGTTATCGCTTATTTGCTCAAGCCGAAGCTGTTTAGCGGTCGTTCGGTCAACATGGTGATCGACAGTCGCGAAGGTCCGACCTTCGGTCAAACCATTGTCGATTGGTATGACGGTCTGAAGGCGCCGAAAAATGCGTTTTGGATTGAAAGCGGCGATGCGCAGGGCTTTTTCGATCTGCTGACCGAGCGTCTGGCTCGTCTCAAGTAGGCTCGGCACCGTGGTTCGTCGGGTATTTTTCGAAAATCTGCTCGATAAAGGACTGGGCGGCTTCAGTCCCCAGCTCCTTGACCAGTAAATCGATTCCGATGATTGCAAGCTCTGCCGGACTGCCAGGGCTGTAAGAGCTGTGGCCATCTGGCCACTTGGCGTTAATGGCGGCGTCGATGCTTACGGTGGTCATGATGGCGCTCGTGCAGTCGGGGAGGGGCTGTATGCGAGTTAACCATTTTTGCGCGGCATTTGGCACTCCGACTTAGGCATGGTTGAAGGGCTATGCGACACTTGGTCTTTGATGACCTCTCAAGGACTGCGCTGTGCAGATTGATTTGAATACCCCTGACGGCTTGACCGTAGAGGCCGTACGCCAGCTGCTGGCCGCGGCCAGTGACGATGAACACACTCAGTTGCGTGTGACCAAAGGCGGTATCGCCTATATTTCATCGGGTGTCGTCGGTGGCACCGATATCGACGGCTTGCTGTTTCGCCTGGAGACGTGGGCCAAGGGGTCGGGCTATGTCGGACGGGTCGCGGCCAGTGACGAAGTCTGGGTCATGCAGATCTTCAATGCGCTGAAACAGAACTGGCCGAAACCAGCCTTCGACTACATCGACATCTACTGATGCACTGTTCATATTCAGACACGATTGAAGCATGAGGGGAGGGCGTTGCTCAGGCAAACTCGCCGTTTGTCTGCCGCGACGGGTCTGTTCCCAGAACGCTCTGTGAAACCAAACGCCAGATTGGCGGTCGCACGATTTCAGCTTAACTATCGGAAAAAGGAGGCTTCATGCCTTGGAAGCTCGCGTCATTGGGTACTTTATTGGCCATTGCCACACTGGCCGGTTGCAGCTCTGCCAGCACCGATTCGGCAACTGACCCTGTAGCGACGACTGACACAGGTCACAGCCGTTGTGAGGCAAAAGCCGCTGAATTTACCATTGGCAAAACCGCTTCGCCTGAATTGCTGGAGCAGGCGCGTACACGTGCAGGCGCACAGAACGCCCGGTTCCTGTTGCCTAACGATATGGTCACTCTGGAGTACCGCTCAGATCGGCTTAACTTGAACACCGACGCCAACAAAGTCGTCATGCGCGTCAACTGCGGCTGATCGCTAAGCTTTAGCGTCACCCATAAAAAACCCCGTCACATGGACGGGGTTTTTTTAGTGCGCCTGGAAATTACTCTGGGCGAACTTGAGCAGCTTGCATACCCTTTTGGCCTTTCTCAGCCACGAAGGAAACGGTTTGGCCTTCTTTCAGGCTTTTGAAACCGTCGCTTTCGATAGCTTTGAAGTGTACGAACAGGTCGTCACCGCCACCTTGAGGAGTGATGAAGCCGAAGCCTTTTTCATCGTTGAACCATTTAACGGTGCCGGTTTGGCGATTAGACATGGTGTATCTCCAAGAAACATATATTTTCAGTAGTACTGTGCTGCTCAGGCCAACTGGGCACACCGGGGTATCATAGTCGAAATGTTCGCTTTGGGAGCCCCCCGCGGGTGCTGTTTGCCCTACAGTTGCACATTCTTTGTTGCCTGATATCGCTGAAAGCCCCGTTTTAAAAGGCTTTCAGCCAAAAGTGAAGACGATAAAAAAAGCTGTAAAAGCTGCATAAATTGTCCAAAAAAGCGGATTTCAGGGGCTTTTCGCTAGCTGAAAACGCTTTTTCAGCGCCTTGCAGAGCTTATTTTTTCTCTGTGCTATTGGCCTTGCACTTGGAAATCTGGGTCAAAGCCTGTTGCTGTAGTTCTTTACTGGCCGTGTTGTTCATCAGGGATTGAAGGTCCTTGGCCGGGTACGATTTGATCGCGTCGGCACCGCATGCGCAGTGAGCTTTGGCCGCCGCGTCGCCAATCTGCTGCGCAGCCGCAGGGACGCACTGCGCCATATACTTCTCGCGCTCGCCCTTTGGCCATTCTGCGTGGGCGGCCAGCGGCAACAGCAGAACGATGGGTGCGACTACAGCGAATAAACGATTCAGACGCATGCTGAGATGCTCCTTGTGGGTCAATGTCTTGTTATCTGAGGGGTAAAGCGGGGTTCAAGTTCAGCACTCTGTCATAAAAACACCTGATTTGCCCCGGCAGAAAACCGCGGTTCCGCTGTGACCGTTCATCTGTGCTAGCATGCCTCGCTCGGGCGTTTGCAGGCTCCGGTTGACCTTCAGTCCCGGCCGCGGTGAATGCGCGAATAACCCTGATTTGAATCCCAGTCACTCTGGTTCGGTTTTCCGGTTGGCCGCAAGGCTCCTGCCGCTGTAAGGCAGGCGTTCGTCATTGAATGGCCTGGATCGGATCTTGTACTGGCTCATCCCAACCCACGTGACCTTTGGTAGGGGTCACCACTAGGAGAGGAGGCGCCATGCCAACTATTACTCTTCCCGACGGCAGTCAACGTTCATTCGATCACCCGGTCTCCATCGCCGAAGTCGCCGCATCTATTGGCGCAGGTCTGGCCAAAGCCACCGTGGCCGGCAAGGTCAATGGCAAGCTGGCTGATGCCAGCGACATCATCGACAGCGACGCTACGCTGCAAATCATTACGCCAAAGGATGAAGAGGGGCTGGAGATCATTCGCCACTCTTGCGCCCACCTGGTTGGCCACGCGGTCAAGCAGCTGTACCCGACGGCCAAAATGGTCATCGGTCCGGTCATTGACGAAGGTTTCTATTACGACATCGCCTTCGAGCGTCCTTTCACCCCGGACGACCTGGCGGCCATCGAACAGCGCATGCAGCAGCTGATCGAAAAAGATTACGACGTGATCAAGAAAGTCACTCCGCGCGCCGAAGTGATCGAAGTGTTCACGGCCCGTGGCGAAGACTACAAGCTGCGCCTGGTCGAGGACATGCCGAACGAACAGGCCATGGGCCTGTACTATCACGAAGAATACGTCGACATGTGCCGCGGCCCGCACGTACCGAACACACGCTTCCTGAAATCCTTCAAGCTGACCAAGTTGTCTGGCGCCTACTGGCGTGGCGATGCCAAGAACGAGCAGTTGCAGCGCGTTTATGGCACCGCGTGGGCCGACAAGAAGCAGCTGGCGGCTTATATCCAGCGCATCGAAGAAGCTGAAAAGCGCGATCACCGCAAGATCGGCAAGCGCCTGGGCCTGTTCCACACCCAGGAAGAGTCGCCGGGCATGGTGTTCTGGCACCCGAACGGCTGGACTCTGTATCAGGTTCTCGAGCAGTACATGCGCAAGGTTCAGCGCGACAACGGTTACCTGGAGATCAAAACTCCCCAGGTCGTTGACCGCAGTCTTTGGGAGAAATCCGGGCACTGGGCCAACTACGCCGACAACATGTTCACCACTCAGTCGGAAAACCGCGACTACGCCATCAAGCCAATGAACTGCCCTTGCCACGTGCAGGTGTTCAACCAGGGCCTGAAGAGCTACCGCGAGTTGCCGATGCGTCTGGCCGAATTCGGTGCTTGCCACCGTAACGAGCCGTCGGGAGCGTTGCACGGCATCATGCGGGTGCGTGCATTCACTCAGGATGACGCCCATATCTTCTGCACTGAAGAGCAAATGCAGGCCGAATCCGCTGCGTTTATCAAGCTGACCATGGACGTTTACGCCGACTTCGGCTTTAAAGACGTCGAAATGAAGCTATCCACTCGTCCGGAAAAACGCGTTGGTTCCGACGAGCTTTGGGATCGTGCCGAAGCGGCATTGGCTGCAGCCCTTGATAGTGCTGGCCTGCCGTACGATCTACAGCCGGGTGAGGGCGCGTTCTACGGTCCGAAGATCGAGTTCTCGTTGAAAGATTGCCTCGGTCGCGTCTGGCAGTGTGGTACCCTGCAGCTCGATTTTAACCTGCCTGTACGTCTGGGAGCCGAATACGTCTCCGAAGACAACAGTCGCAAGCACCCGGTTATGTTGCATCGGGCGATCCTGGGCTCCTTCGAACGTTTCGTCGGAATCCTGATTGAGCACTACGAGGGTGCGTTCCCCGCGTGGCTGGCTCCGACTCAGGCAGTGATCATGAATATCACTGACAAGCAGGCTGATTTCGCCGCTGAAGTTGAAAAAACTCTCAACGAAAGCGGATTTCGTGCCAAGTCTGACTTGAGAAATGAAAAGATCGGCTTTAAAATCCGCGAGCATACTTTGCTCAAGGTTCCCTATCTCTTGGTTATCGGAGATCGGGAAGTCGAGATGCAGACTGTCGCTGTGCGTACTCGTGAAGGTGCTGACCTGGGCTCGATGCCCGTCGCCCAGTTCGCTGAGTTTCTCGCGCAAGCGGTTTCCCGGCGTGGTCGCCCAGATTCGGAGTAATTATTATTAAGCGTGAAATGAGACAAGATAAACGAGCTGCACCGAAAGCCCCGATCAACGAGAATATCTCGGCACGCGAGGTTCGGTTAATTGGGGCTGAGGGCGAGCAGCTTGGGATTGTGTCAATTGAAGACGCGCTTCTTAAGGCTGAAGAGGCCAAGCTGGATCTGGTGGAAATTTCCGCCGATGCAGTACCCCCTGTTTGCAAACTGATGGACTACGGCAAGTCGATCTTCGAAAAGAAGAAGCAGGTTGCTGCGGCCAAGAAAAACCAGAAGCAGATTCAGGTTAAAGAAATCAAGTTTCGTCCAGGGACGGAGGAAGGGGATTACCAGGTAAAACTGCGCAACCTGGTACGTTTCCTGAGTGACGGGGACAGGGCCAAGGTATCCTTGCGATTCCGTGGCCGTGAGATGGCCCACCAGGAGCTGGGGATGGAACTCCTCAAGCGAGTTGAAGGTGACTTGCTCGAGTACGGTTCGGTCGAACAGCATCCTAAGATGGAAGGACGCCAGCTGATTATGGTCATCGCCCCGAAAAAGAAGAAGTAATCAACAGGGCACGGCAGGCCTTCTGATTATGTTTATCAACTGAATGCGGAGTATCCGAACATGCCAAAAATGAAGACCAAAAGTGGTGCTGCTAAGCGGTTTCTGAAAACTGCTAACGGTATCAAGCACAAGCACGCTTTCAAGAGCCACATCCTGACCAAAATGTCGACCAAGCGTAAGCGTCAACTGCGCGGTAGCAGCTTGCTGCATCCGTCTGACGTGGCAAAAGTCGAGCGCATGCTGCGCCTTCGTTAATTTTAGTCAAGAATAGAGGAAGTAACTCATGGCTCGTGTAAAGCGTGGCGTCATTGCCCGTAAGCGTCACAAAAAAATTCTGAAACTTGCTAAAGGCTACTACGGCGCACGCTCCCGCGTATTCCGTGTTGCCAAGCAAGCGGTAATCAAGGCAGGCCAATACGCCTACCGTGACCGTCGTCAGAAAAAACGTCAGTTCCGCGCTCTGTGGATCGCTCGTATCAACGCTGGTGCACGTATCAACGGTCTGTCCTACAGCCGTTTCATCGCCGGCCTGAAAAAAGCGTCCATCGAGATCGACCGTAAGGTTCTGGCTGATCTGGCAGTGAACGAAAAAGCGGCGTTTGCTGCGATTGTCGAGAAAGCTAAAGCCACCTTGGCTTAAGTACCCCCGACAGTCACCCGGCCTCACCTCTGTGGGGTCAGGTGTTAAACGTCATAAATAGGGGAAGAGCCTTCAAGCTCTTCCCCTATTTTGTATCTGGAGTCTGTACATGGAAAACCTGGATGCGCTCGTCTCTCAAGCTCTAGAGGCCGTGCAAAGCGCTGAAGATATCAATGCCCTGGAGCAAATCCGGGTTCACTACCTTGGCAAAAAGGGCGAATTGACTCAGGTGATGAAGACCCTGGGGAATTTGCCGGCAGAAGAGCGTCCGCAAGTCGGTGCGCTGATCAACGTTGCCAAGGAGCGTGTCACAGATGTTCTCAATGCGCGCAAGGCATTGTTTGAAGAGGCCGACCTGGCCGCCAAACTCTCCGCCGAGTCCATTGACGTTACCCTGCCGGGCCGTGGTCAGACCTCCGGTGGTCTGCATCCGGTTACCCGCACTCTGGAACGCATCGAACAGTTCTTCACTCACATTGGCTACGGCATCGCCGAAGGCCCTGAGGTCGAAGACGACTATCACAACTTCGAGGCGCTCAACATCCCAGGCCATCACCCGGCCCGGTCGATGCACGACACCTTCTATTTCAATGCGAACATGTTGCTGCGCACCCATACCTCGCCGGTACAGGTCCGCACCATGGAATCGAAACAGCCGCCAATCCGCATCGTCTGCCCAGGCCGCGTGTACCGTAGCGACTCCGATATCACCCATTCGCCAATGTTCCACCAGGTCGAAGGCCTGCTGGTCGACCGCGATATCAACTTCGCCGACCTGAAAGGCACCATCGAGGAGTTCCTGCGGGTGTTCTTCGAAAAAGAACTGGCCGTTCGTTTCCGTCCTTCGTACTTCCCGTTCACCGAGCCATCCGCTGAAGTCGATATGGAATGCGTGATGTGCAGCGGCAAAGGCTGCCGTGTCTGCAAGCAGACTGGCTGGCTGGAAGTGATGGGCTGCGGCATGGTTCACCCGAACGTGTTGCGCATGTCCGGGATCGACCCGGAAGAGTTTTCGGGCTTTGCCTTCGGCATGGGCGTTGAGCGTCTGGCCATGCTGCGTTACGGCGTGAACGACCTGCGTCTGTTCTTCGACAACGACTTGCGGTTCCTCGCGCAATTTCGCTAGTCGTAACGAATTCTTAGGAGAGCAGGATGAAATTCAGTGAACAATGGCTGCGTGGCTGGGTTAGCCCGCAGGTAGGTCGCGACGAGCTGGTTGCTCGTCTGTCCATGGCCGGTCTTGAGGTCGATAGCGTTACCCCGGCCGCCGGTGTATTCAGTGGCGTGATCGTGGGCGAGGTGTTGAGCACCGAGCAGCACCCGGACGCCGATAAGCTGCGCGTATGCCAGGTCAGCAATGGCTCGGAGACTTTCCAGGTCGTTTGCGGAGCGCCGAACGTGCGCCCGGGCCTGAAAATCCCGTTCGCCACCATCGGTGCCGAACTGCCGGGCGACTTCAAAATCAAGAAAGCCAAGCTGCGTGGCGTTGAGTCCAACGGCATGCTGTGCTCGCAAGCCGAGCTGCAGGTTGGTGAAGGCAACGATGGCCTGATGGAATTGCCGGCCGATGCGCCGGTGGGTCAGGACATTCGTGAGTACTTGAACCTGGACGACGCCAGCATCGAGGTCGACCTGACTCCGAATCGTGGCGACTGCCTGTCCCTGGCCGGTCTGGCCCGTGAAGTCGGCGCGCTGTATGACGCCCAGGTCACTCGTCCGGTGGTTGTTACCGTTCCAGCTGTGCACGACGAAGTACGTTCGGTTGAAGTGCTGGCGTCGGCTGCCTGTCCGCGTTACCTGGGTCGTGTGATCCGTAACGTCGACCTGTCCAAGCCTACGCCGCTGTGGATGGTCGAGCGCCTGCGCCGTTCCGAAGTGCGTAGCATCGATGCTGCCGTCGACATCACCAACTACGTGATGCTGGAATTGGGTCAGCCGCTGCATGCGTTCGATCTCGCCGAAATCAATGGTGGTATCCGCGTTCGCATGGCCGAAGAAGGCGAGAAGCTGGTGCTGCTCGACGGTCAGGAAGTCAGCCTGCGTAGCGATACGCTGGTGATTGCTGACTACACCCGCGCTCTGGCAATCGCTGGCGTTATGGGTGGGGAGCATAGCGGTGTAAACACCGCGACCACTCGCGATATTTTCCTGGAAAGCGCGTTTTTCGATCAGATCGCCGTCGCTGGCAAGGCCCGTTCCTATGGCCTGCACACCGACGCCTCGCACCGCTATGAGCGTGGCGTGGATTGGCAGCTAGCCCGTGAAGCCATGGAGCGCGCCACTGGCCTGCTGCTGGAAATCACCGGTGGCGAAGCCGGCCCGATCATCGAAACCGTGAGCGAGCAGCACCTGCCGAAAGTCGCGCCGGTAACCCTGCGTGCGCAACGCATCACCCAGATGCTGGGTATGGAAATGGATTCGGTCGAAGTTGAGCGCCTGCTCAAGGGCCTGGGCCTGACCGTTTCCGCCGATGGTGCAGGGCAGTGGCGCGTAGAAGTGCCGAGCCATCGCTTCGACATCAGCCTGGAAGTCGACCTGATCGAAGAATTGGCCCGTCTCTACGGTTACAACCGTCTGCCGGTTCGTTACCCGCAAGCGCGTCTGGCGCCGCAAGCCAAGGCTGAAGCACGTAGCGATCTGCCGGAGCTGCGCCGTCTGCTGGTTGCTCGTGGTTATCAGGAAGCGATTACCTACAGCTTCATCGATCCGAAACAGTTCGAGCTGTTCAATCCGGGTGTTGAACCGTTGCTGCTGGCCAATCCGATTTCCAACGACATGGCTGCTATGCGCTCGTCCTTGTGGCCAGGCTTGGTCAAGGCGCTTCAGCACAACCTGAATCGTCAGCAGGATCGCGTGCGTCTGTTCGAAAGCGGTCTGCGTTTCGTGGGGCAGCTCGAAGGTCTGAAGCAAGAGCCGATGCTGGCAGGAGTGGTGTGCGGTAGCCGTCTGCCGGAAGGCTGGGCACAAGGTCGCGATGTCGTCGATTTCTTCGACGTCAAGGCTGACGTGGAAGCGGTGCTGGGCTTTGCCGGTGCACTGGATGCCTTCACGTTTGTACCAGGCAAACACCCGGCATTGCATCCGGGTCAAACCGCTCGCATTGAGCGTGATGGTCGTCTGGTGGGGTTCGTTGGCGCGATTCACCCTGAATTGTCGAAAACGCTGGGCCTGGATCGTCCGGTATTCGTTTTTGAACTGGTTCTGGCGGAAGTGGCGTCGGGCAAAATGCCTAAATTCCACGAGTTATCGCGCTTTCCTGAAGTGCGTCGTGACCTGGCACTGATCGCGCACCAAGATGTTGCGGCCTCGGCTGTATTGGACGTAATCCGTGAAAATGCAGGCGAATGGCTGACAGACCTCAGGCTATTTGACGTGTATCAGGGTAAAGGTATTGATCCTGATAGAAAAAGCCTCGCAGTTGGCTTGACCTGGCAGCATCCATCGCGCACTCTTAATGACGATGAGGTGAATACTACGACGCAAAATATCCTCACCTCGCTCGAACAAAGGTTGAACGCCACGTTAAGGAAGTGACGTATGGGGGCTTTGACGAAAGCTGAGATGGCGGAACGTCTGTATGAAGAGCTGGGCCTGAACAAGCGGGAAGCCAAGGAATTGGTTGAACTGTTTTTCGAGGAAATCAGGCACGCTCTTGAAGACAACGAACAAGTCAAATTGTCCGGTTTCGGCAATTTCGACCTTCGGGACAAACGCCAGCGGCCTGGCCGCAATCCGAAAACGGGAGAAGAAATCCCGATCACGGCTCGCCGTGTGGTCACCTTTCGTCCAGGGCAGAAGTTGAAGGCCCGAGTTGAGGCTTATGCTGGAACCAAGTCATAACGACGAGCTACCCGTCATCCCAGGCAAACGCTACTTCACCATCGGTGAAGTTAGCGAGCTTTGTGCGGTAAAACCGCACGTGCTGCGCTATTGGGAGCAGGAGTTTCCTCAACTCAACCCCGTCAAACGCCGCGGAAACCGCCGGTACTATCAGCGCCAGGACGTACTGATGATCCGGCAGATCCGCGCGCTTCTTTACGATCAAGGGTTCACCATCGGCGGCGCACGCCTGCGTTTGTCTGGTGATGAAGCCAAAGACGACACCACCCAATACAAGCAAATGATCCGCCAGATGATCGCCGAGTTGGAAGATGTTCTGGTGGTCCTCAAGAAATAAAATCCTGCTTTTAAATACTTCCAGTTTTCAAAAGCTTGCGATATATTCTTGAGCGTTCTTCGAGATAAGGGACAGATTTAACGCCTAGTCGGGGCGTAGCGCAGTCCGGTAGCGCACTAGCATGGGGTGCTAGGGGTCGAGTGTTCGAATCACTCCGTCCCGACCATATTATTCAACGTCTTAGGCCAATGTTCACAGCATTGGCCTTTTTCGTGTGCGTGACATTTGCGTGACTCCTCGATTTTTCACGCCTGTTTCCTATTGTGAGTTCACGCCGCTTTTGGCCCTTTTTCGCGCTACCTTTGGCAACAATCCTGTCTGATATTTCTCTTCCTTTCTCAGCTTTTTCGCATATCAGATAGCCTTGCCAAACGCCCTGTTTCCAGGCGATTCGGGCGTTTTTCCTCACCCGCTCCGCGGCGCTAAACCCTGGAAGCTCAGTTCCGATTCTTCGTTCTTAAAGGTCACCATCCCAAATCAGCGAAACAGGCTGTACGTCATGCGGGCCGTGCCTTTGAAGACAAACGGAAGCAGCGAAAGCCGGACCTCCGATTGTGCGCTAGGGAAACGGAACAGAGCGCGGGGAGGGCGCATCTATTCGAATTGATTGCTGACGGGCTGTGGGCCTTTTGAAGACCCTTTGATCACAAGGCCCTGGGGCTAATTTGGAATCAAACCATCGCGTCCGATAGCCTGACTCATACCTCCAAATTCGGCGCTTTTGGGCCCAAACCGCAGTGCCAAACAGACCGCAAATTCACCCGACTTCTTGCTGTTTTGGTGACAAACCATTTTGCAGGTAGTTGGCACCGAGTGAGTTCCGCTGACCCCACGAAAAATCCGGCGGCCGCGGTTTCTAGCGGTAAGCTCGGAATCTCTTGCAAGGTCCTGGTCGGTGCCAAATCCGCTGCTAACTCACACCTAGTGACTTTCCAATCGAGCATTGAGGGGCTGGCTTCAGCTATTCCATGACCGGTACTGACTCGTCATTGGCCTGGGTTTTGGGGCTTTTGATTATCAGCAGCAGCGGCATAACCGCCAGCGACAACACCATCAGCAGCTTGAAGTCATCCAGATAGGCGACCCAACTGGCCTGTGCCGTGACCATCGCGTCCAGTGTTGCGCGACCGGACGCGACCATCGGGTTCAGATAACTCTTGATCTGCCAGGTGTCGAAGACCCGGTTGAACGGGGTGACGTAGGCACCTATTTCTGCGTGGTTGACCTGGATATTTTGGGCGAGGAGCACGGTCACGATGGAGATGCCGACGCTGGAACCGACGTTTCGCGACAGGCTGTAAAGCCCGGTGCCCTCTGCCCGCAATGCGACTGGCAACGTCGTGAAGGCAACCGTGGTCAATGGCACGAAAAGCATTCCCAGGCTAGAACCTTGAATGAAGCCGACATAGACAATGGTTTGTATCGACACATTGGGCGTCCAACCGGTCATTAGCCACATGGACAATGCTGACAGTCCAAGGCCGGTTAGCAGTAACAGGCGTGTATCGACTTTGCCCAGCAGCCGACCGGCCAGGAACATGGTCAGCATCGTGCCCAACCCGCGCGGACCCATGACCATGCCAGCGGTCAGCACTGGGTAGCCCATTAATGTTTGCAGGTAGGGGGTCATCAAGGCTAGGGAAGCCAGGTAGGTAATGCCGACGATAAAAATAAAAATAACGCTGATTGAAAAATTACGGTCCTTGAACAGGTTTGGGCTGATAAATGGGGTGTCGGAGGTGAAGGTGTGGACCAGAAACACATAGATGGCAGCAACGGCCACCTCGGCTTCGATCAGAATTTCTCCGGAAGAGAACCAACCCAGTTGTTCACCTCGATCCAGAAACAATTGCAGGGCCATGATTGCCACACTCAGCGAACCAAAGCCGAGCCAGTCTAGACGTGACGAAGTGTCGGTCGGCGTTTCACTGACGTAGTAGATGATGCCGGCCAGCGCCAGCAAACCAATGGGCAGGTTGATAAAAAACACCCACCGCCAACTGAAGTTGTCGGTCAGCCAGCCGCCAAGCATCGGGCCCAATACGGGACCGACCATGACTGAGACACCGAACAGTGCCATGGCTGAACCGCGTTCCTTGAGGCTGTAGATATCCAGCAGAATGCCTTGAGACAAGGGCACTAATGCCGCGCCCGCCAAGCCTTGCAGTAGTCGGAACAGGATGATTTCTTCCAGCGACTGCGCCAGACCGCAAAGAATCGACGAAACAACGAAACCGCTAATCGCCCATAGCAGCACTTGTTTGCGCCCGAAGCGTCTGGCCAGGAAGGCAGATGGCGGCGTCATGATTGCGGCCGCGACGATGTAGGAAGTCAGCACCCAGTTGATCTGGTCCGAACTGGCGGAGATGCTGCCTTGCATATAGGGCAGGGCGACGTTGGCAATCGTGGTGTCGAGCGCTTGCATGATTACCGCCAGCACCACGCAAGCGGTGATCATTCCGCGATGGCGTACCGGTTCAGTCGCTGGCGCTGCATTCATGGGCGTGGGGCCTTGCTGTTAAACAAGCCGGAAAACATTTCTGGAAGACCACGTGCCACGCCTGTATTGATCCGCGCTTCCACACTCATGCCGGTGCGCAGCGAAGGTTTTTGCCCGGTATCGTCGATGCTGATGCGCACCGGAATGCGTTGAACGACTTTGACCCAGTTGCCAGTGGTGTTCTGCGCGGGCAGCAACGAAAAGCTCGAACCCGATGCCGGGCTGATGCTTTCGACGGTCCCATGCCACTCGACACCGGGGTAACTGTCGACGCTGATATCGACGGGTTGACCTGGCTTCATGTGGGTCAACTCGGTTTCTTTGGGCGACGCAGCGACCCACAGGTGATCGGCCGACACCAGGCTGACGCCTGATTGTGGCGGTTGCAGATAGGAGCCGACTTGCAACGAATCAACATTGGTTACGATGCCGTCGAACGGCGCCCTGACCACTGAGTTGGTCAGGTTGCGTTGCGCTTCATCGACTGCGGCTTGTGCCTGGAGATACGCGGGTTGCTGTTCGACCGGTGTCTCGATGTGTCCGCCCAATTGCGCCAACACCATCTGCGCCGTGGCCTTGGCGACAGCGATTTTTTGCCGGGTGCTGTCCAGCGCGTGCTTGGCATCGTCGTAGTTGGTTTTGGAAACTGCAGAAACGCTGATCAGGGTTTGCTGGCGCTGGAAACTGGTCTGGTAGTACGGAAGATCGATCTGCGCCTGATCGATTTCGGCCAGCGCTTGATTGTAATTGGCTTTGAGGTTGAGGATCTGATTGCGCACGTTGCCCAGCTGTGCCCTGGCACTTGCCAACGCAATTTCAAAAGGCTCGGGCTTGAGGGTAAAGAGCACTTGACCTTGGGCGACCCGCTGATTGTCTTTGACATCGATCGAAGCCACCAGCCCTGAGACATCAGTGGAAACACCCACGTGATCGGCCTGAATGTACGCGTTGTCGGTTGAAATGATCTGGCCCCCTGTGACGTACAGATATCCGCCGACAAGAAGCCCGATGGGCAGCAATGTAAACAGCGCTACCCGTGCGCGCTGTCGTTTTGGCCGGACAGGGGGGGCATCACTTTGCTCGCCTTCAGCGTGGCGAAGGTTGGGTGTGGGGGGCTCGGTTGACGAGGGGCCTTCCATCCGCGAGATAGCGGGTCTCACAGGCAGTTCGGGGGGCGACTTCAGATTTTGATCAGCCATGAAGACGTTCCTCCTCGTCAATCGGAAGACTGCAGGCATCGATCAGATTGGACCTGACGCGTTTCATCATCTTCAGCAGTAATTGACTCTCTTCCTCTGAGAAACCGTTCGTGGCCTCCTGACGTGTCAGTTGACCCATTCCACGCATTAGCTCCAGCAATGGATGAGCTTGGGTGGTCAAAAACAGCAGGGACAGGCGGCGATCTGTGGGATGTCGACGCCGTTCGATCAACCCGCGTTCAGCCATTTTGTCCAGCAGACGCACAAGGGTGATTGACTCCAGCTCCAGCAAGTCCGCGAGGCCTTTTTGATGAATCCCCTCGTTGGTCGACAACATGGCAAGCACTTGCCACTGCGAACGCGTCAGCCCGACGTGGCGCGCACGTTGCTCAAAGCGCTTGCGCATCAATCGAGCTGCATCGTGAAGGGCGAAACCTAAAGTCAATGTGTCCGTCATGCTAAAAATCTGCCGCGAAAGAGTTAGCTCATCATAGTTGAGCTTGTGATTAGGGTGCTATCTATTTTTTGAGGCGAAAGGGAGCATCAGGTCGAGGACGCTTGCTAGCGGAATGGGGCGACGAAGTGAGCCTGCGATCAGCCTGACGGCATTTTTGGTGAGGTTGTTTAGAGGACACCTGGAGCGGAAACCAGGTTGAGTGACATTGCACTGCTTGATTACGGCAGAGAATCGGCTGCGAGCGTAAGTAGTAGCTTCACCAAAAACTTGCCGTTGATTTTTTTAACTTAATGGCAGCAGCTAAATTACTTTGTGAGCAAGCTATTTATATAGGCATCGTCCTCGAGTCTGGCTTTTCGAATGTCGGGCGCTATCGATTTTATAGTGAAAAAATATATTGGTGATTTTTACAATGTCTAGGCTTAAATAGATGTTTCGCTGTGACTTAGAGGGTATGGAAACGGGTGCGACTGTTCGATCAGTAGCCTGGTAAGAGGTGCAATATGAATCTAAAAAGTTTGAGTTACTTGTTAATGGCGCTTGTTGTGTCTGGTTGTAGTTCTTCTGGAGGAAACACTATAAAGCCGGTAACCGCTTCAGCTGTGGCACTCGATGATGCTCAAGTCCGTAGCACATTGGTCGGCAACAAGCTGAATAATACCGGCACCTCTGGCCTGCCCTATTCATTGAGCTTCAATGCCGATGGGACGGAAATATTCAAGATGTCCGGCAATCCGCCGGAGACCGAACAGTGGTCGGTCAAGGATGGAGTTATTTGTTTTACCTCTGCCAAAACCCCCAAAGAATGTTACCGGCTAAAAAAGGACAATCAGGACTATTGGTTGGTGCACCCAGACACTGGCGCGGTCCACTATCACTACACGCTTAGCCCACAATAATCCGGTAAAGGGTCTCGCCTTCGAACGGGCGACAAGTTAAAACCCGGTTTGTCGCATGTTGAAGTGCGAGCACTGCGTGACATGCGACAAGTCGGCGACTGACCCGGTTCAGATCAAACGCAGTCAGAGCAGATAGCCCGGTGTCTGTCCGACGCTATTGTCCTGAACCACGGAGATGAGGTGCAGAGGGATATGTTGTTCATTGATGGATGAAATTTCGAAACCGCCCACTATTTGAAGCTGTCGCTCATTCAGTCCGGTCGACTCTTCTTCTTTTGCCTTGGCCATTCTCGCGTGGTTCGCTGCGATTTCATTGAGAGTTGACACGTTACATCTCCGGTGACTGACCAAGCGTATCGCTGGAGTCCTTAAGCGTTAGTTTGAGGTGTGGCCGCGTCAGAAATATGTCGTTCTGGTGCCACTAGGACGGGCCTGTGCAAACCCCAAGCCAGACAGAGGGGCGCATTGCGAGTCGTGTTTTCATTTGCGACGAAAGGTTGCGTCCCACTGAAAACTTCCTTTGCTAACCCCTCACTGACCTCAGCTTCAGAGGTGGGCATCAGCGATATTTGATAACAATCCCTTTGAGTTTGCGTCCCTCGATGGTCTGCACATCGCGCGCCCAAAGCGGCCCGTTGACATAAGCCCCCACCGCTTGAATATGGTCATACACCACCACAACGGCGTCGCCCCCGAGCTTCGCACCTTCAACGCGCAGTTTCTCTTCGACTTCCGAGATGGGCGGGGCAGGATCGACGCTGGCATCGACCAATATTTCACCCAATCGAATATGCGGCCGAAGCGGCTCGGTGCGTAGAATCACGACTTCGCTGGGCAGCGTAGGTGCGGGATGCTCCACCCCGACGTACGCGGTGGTCTGGGCATCCACAGTCGCGCAACCGCTGAGCGCCAGCAGGGAGGCAGTGAGCCCGCCGGCCAGCAGTGTCAGTTTGAAGCGGGTGGACCATGACGTGTCATGGGCTGGCATAGTGGGTTTCCTCCGAAGGCCGCTGCTAGACAGGTGGCTAGTTGACGGTAGCAGACGGGCCGGGAGTTGCCAGAAAGCCCAACCTCTTCAGGTTGGGCTTTTTCATGCTTCGAACATCGTCGATCAGGAAAGCTCATTGATCCTTTTCGCAGTTGACCATCCATGACACACCGAACCGGTCGACCAGCATGCCGAAACGCGCAGCCCAGAACGTGGTTTCCAGCGGCATGTTCACAGTCCCACCCTCCGCTAACGCGGTGAAAACCCGTTCAGCCTCGGCAATACTGTCGACATTCAGCGATACGGAGCAGCCACTCATGTCATCGACAGGGCGATCGGGGGTAGTGTCCGACCCCATGATGGCCTGGTCACCCACCGCCAGGCGTGTGTGGATGATCAGGTTGTGCAGATCCTTGGGTACGTGCTCTGCGGCAGGGGTTTCACCGAAGGTCATCATGGCTTCGATCTGGCCTTTGAGGCTTTCGGCATAGAAGGTGAACGCGGCTTTGCAGTCGCCGTTGAAGATAAGGTAGGGATTGATTTTCATGATTCGGCTTCCGGTCATTGAAGATACACATCGGATTGGACGCCTCGTTCGAGGACGAATTCCGATGGCATTGAACCGGCAAGCAAAGCGCTAAATCGCGACGGAGGTCTGGGTTTTTTTAGACGTTTTCTCGATAGATGGAGCAAGGCTTATTGCCTCACTTGCACGACGAGGCGCCAGCAAGCGCTCGACAGCACCGTTCACCATATTCTCCAGCAGTTCGTCGTGTTCGCTTTCGTCCAGCGAATGGGGCGTCAGCCAGCTGGGTGCGCTATTAAGCAATGCTGCAATGGCGTGGCCTGCCGCCAACAGGCCCAGTTCACTGAATCGCGAGCGGGCGCCGAGCATCAATAACAATTTGCGCTCGTACTGCTCGCGCAATTTTTGCACCCGCGCCTGCTGTTCTTCATTCAGGCAGCCGCTGTCGCGCTCCACCAGGCGAAAATGCCACGGCATGTTGCGATGCAGGTTCAGGTGCGCGCGAATCAATTGGTTGAGCCGATCGCGTTTGGCCGGGGCCTTTTGCTCGATGCGTCCCAGTGTGGCCAGCAGCTCTTCGTAGAACTCTTCGATCAGGTCCAGCAACAAGTGCTGTTTGCTTGGGTAATGGTGATACAACGAGCCCGGGGAAAGCCCCAGGCACGTGGCGAGCTCACGCATGCCGACCTGACCGAAACCCTTGCTGGCAAATAGCTCCAGCACCTTGTCCCGGTATTCGGCGAAACGCGAACAACGCTCAGGCATAGGCATGGAAGCCGCGCCCCGTTTTGCGTCCCAGGTAACCGGCGGCGACCATTTCCTTGAGCAGTGGTGCCGGGCGGTACTTGCTGTCGTTGAAGCCATCGTAGAAGGCTTCCATGATCGCCAGCAGAGTGTCCAGGCCGATCAGGTCCGCCAGCGCCAGCGGGCCGATGGGCTGATTGCAGCCCAGACGCATGCCGGCGTCGATGTCTTCTGCACTGGCCAGGCCTTCCTGAAACACCAGGATCGCTTCGTTGATCATTGGCACCAGAATCCGGTTAACCACGAAACCCGGGCGGTTACCGGCGGTGATTGCGGTTTTGCCAAGCGTGGTCGCCATGTCCAGTGCCAGTGCGTGGGTGGCGTCGCTGGTCTGCAAGCCGCGAATGACTTCAATCAGGCCCATTACCGGCACCGGGTTGAAGAAGTGCAGGCCGATGAAACGCTCAGGTTGGCTGACGCTGGCGGCGAGTTGGGTAATCGACAGCGACGAGGTGTTGGAGGCGATCACGCATTCGGCGCTGACCTGCGCAGCAATCTGTTGCAGTACCCGCAGTTTCAGGTCGAGGTTTTCGGTGGCGGCTTCGATCACCAGTTGCGCATTGTGCAGGCTGCTGTAATCGGTACTGGTGCGGATCTTGTCGAGGGCGGCGAGCTTTTGCTCAGTCGTCAGGGTGTCCTTGGCGATCTGCCGATCAAGGTTTTTGCCGACGGTTGCGACAGCTTTTTGCAAGGCGCTCTCGGAGATGTCGAGCAGGGTCACATTGAAACCGGCCAAGGCGCAGACTTGCGCAATGCCGTTGCCCATGGTGCCAGCGCCAATCACGCCAATGTTTTGCAGATTCATCTTGCCGTCCTTCCGATCAAGCCTTGCGATACCTTGGCCGCCATAATGGCCAAAGGCGTACTATTGGCCGCGAGTCTAGAGCCGGCAGGGCGGTTGTCCTATGCTGAAACTGTTCAACGGCACTGGTGTTTTTTGCCATTTCGGGTAATGGGGGGAGAAGCGTTCACATGCGGGAAAAGGACTCAGTGGCCGCCTACTTCGTGCAGGCAATGATCCATGGGATGGGTGACGACCCGCAGCGGGTGCGCGCCGTGCTTGGACAGGCAGGCATCGATCCGGCGGTGATGCAGCAACCCACGGCGCGGGTACCGGCCAATGCGTTTGCGGCGTTATGGCTGATTCAGATCCGCGAGCTCGACGATGAGTTCTTCGGCCTGGACGCTCATGGCATGCCGCCAGGCGCGTTCGCCCTGATCTGCCGGGCACTGATTCAGGAGCCCGATTTGCACAAAGCCATGCGCCAGTGCCTGACCAACTTCGCCCTGTTCCTGCGCGACTTTCGCGGCACACTGACCGTTCGCGGCAAACGGGCAATCATCAGCCTGGAAACGCAGGCGTCGAACGACGATGCCAGTCGATTTGGCGAAGAGACATTTCTGGTGTTGATGATCAGTTTGTTGTGCTGGCTGGGTGGCCGGCGCATCCCCATCGACCGCGCCGATTTTCGCCACCAACGCATCGCCCTCAGTGATGACCGTTTGCTCTGGGGACCTAATTTAACCTTCGGCGCCGAGCGCACCGAAATCGAGTTCGCCAGTCACTATTTGCGATTGCCGGTGGTCCAGGACCTGGCGTCACTGAAAGTGTTTTTACGCACCGCGCCGCAATGGCTGGTGATCCGCTTCCGCAACCAACATGGCCTGGCGTCGCAAGTGCATCAGCGCTTGCGCAACAGCCATTACAGCCACTGGCCGACCCTTCAGGCATTCGCCCTCGAACAGCACCTGAGCCCCAGCACCTTTCGCCGAAAACTGGAGCGCGAAGGCTGTTCCTATCAGGAGATCAAGGACGAAGTGCGCCGTGCCGTGGCCTTCGAGCAGTTGCGTGAAAGCCGGGCGAGCATCAGCGATATCGCCGAGCAGTTGGGCTTTCAGGAACCGAGCGCATTTCACCGTGCGTTCAAAAAGTGGACGGGGGAGAGCCCAGGGCGGTATCGGGCGAGGTTTCAGGCCTAGATAACGTGGGCCTTCGATTAAATTTTTGTATGACTTTTCGCTGATATTTGCCCGACGATTCCTTGCGTTAAACCTTGAAATTTCTTGTGACGACAGCGACTTCTCAACTGATAGCGCGAGTCGTCCGGGTGATGTATTTGTTTGTACCGAGCCGAAGCTTTCAATGGATTGAAAACTTGCATGGATGATTTGATCAAGGAAGTGATTCCGTTACTCCAGTATTTGATCCCGGGGTTTTTAGCCGCCTGGATTTTTTATTCCCTGACAGCGTTCAAGCGGCCAGACACCTTTGGGTAAATTGTCCAGGCACTGATTTTTACTTTTGTAATCCAGTCGTTGGTTGTTGGTCTGGGGGCCTTTCTGCTGGTTACGGGAGAGCGGTTTTTTTCGGTCGGCTTGTGGGATAGGAAGTCAGAGGCGCTGTGGTCAGCGGTGATTGCGGTGCTGTTGGGTTTTCTTTCGTGTCATGTTGCGAGTAGCGACAGGCTTCACTCTCTACTCAGGAAACTGAAAGTCACCACGCAGTCTTCATATCCGTGCGAGTGGTACAGTGCTTTTTCAACGCGAAAAAGACATGTAGTTCTACACCTGGTCGATGGTAAACGGCTTTTTGGCTGGCCGATTGAATGGCCAACCGAGCCTGCAAGAGGGCAATTCGTTCTTGAGTACCCTCACTGGATTGATGATGGAGGCAAGGGGTTTAATACCGGGGCCGAAGTCATTGTTATTGATGTTTCAAAAGTACAGTGGGTCGAATTCCTGCAATCAAAAGGGTGGCCGAATGACAAGTAAAGCGCCGCAAGAAATGCCGCCTGAAATGAGGCGGCTAATGGAAATCTGGGTCAACGGTGGTCCTCAACCTCCCGGGCTGGTGATTCCGAAGGGGCCTCCACCTACAAAAAGAGATTCCGAGAAACCGCGTCGGCGTAACAGGTAACTATGCCCGCAGTCCTTACACGTTTCTCGTTATTGCTCGACCAGTCCCGGCGCGCGCTGCTACTGGTTTGGGGCACCTCGCGCGGCTTGTTCCTCGGTCTGGTGCTGGCAACGCTGATTGCCGGGGTGCTTCCCGCACTGGCGGCCTGGCTGGGGCAGCGCATTGTCGATGCCGTGGTCTTCGCCATGCAATTGCACGCACAACAGGGCAGCGCGCCTTTGTGGCCAGTGGTGCGTTACGTGTTGTTCGAAGCCGGCGCGTTGGCGTTGTTGTCTGGCGCTCAACGAGCGTTGTCGGTCCAGCAATCTCTGTTGCGCGTTCAGCTGGGGCAGAAGGTCAACACGATGATTCTGGAAAAGGCCCAGACATTGTCGCTGGTGCAATTCGAGAACTCCGAGTTCTACGACAAGCTGGTGCGGGTACGGCGTGAAGCTTCCACCCGGCCGTTGGCGCTGGTGATGAAGTCATTGGGGCTGGTCCAGAACCTGATCGTGTTGATCAGCTTCGGCGTGCTGTTGGTGCATTTTTCGCCGTGGGCGCTGGTGCTTTTGGTGGTGGGTGCGCTGCCGGTGTTTTTTGCCGAAGCGCATTTTTCCGGGGATGCCTTTCGCCTGTTCACCCGCCGAGCCCCGGAAAGTCGACAGCAGACTTACATCGAGACACTGCTCTCCCACGAGGGCTATATCAAAGAGGTCAAGCTGTTCGGGTTTGCGCCGCTGCTGTTGCAGCGTTACCGCAACACGTTCGCTCGTCTCTATGCCGAGGACCGACGACTGACTTTGCGCCGCGATGGCTGGGGATTTGTTCTCGGTCTGCTCGGCACAGGAGCGTTTTATCTGGCCTATGCCTGGGTGGTGGTCGATACCGTCCATGGCAACATCAGCCTCGGCCAGATGACCATGTACCTGGTGTTGTTCAAGCAGGGGCAGACGGCGGTGAGCAGCAGCCTCGGCGCTATCAGCGGTCTTTACGAAGATGGACTCTACCTGTCGAGCCTCTACGAGTACCTGGCCGAACCCGTGGTGGTCGACACGGGTCACCTCACCGTCGGCGCAGTACCCGGCGATGGTTTGCGGTTCGAGAACGTCGGTTTCCGTTATCCGGGTGCCAGTCGCGCTGCGCTGGAAGGCATAGACCTGCACCTTGTGCCGGGCCACAGTGTGGCCTTGGTCGGGGAGAACGGTTCGGGCAAGACCACGTTGATCAAATTGCTGACTCGGCTCTACCGACCCGATCAGGGACGTATCCTGCTGGACGGCAGCGATTTACAGGCCTGGGAGGAAGACGCATTGCGTCGGCGCATCGGCGTGATTTTTCAGGACTACATTCGTTACCAGTTCTCCGTCGGCGAGAACATTGGCGTTGGCGACACGCTGGCATTCAACAATGAACAGCGTTGGCAGGAAGCTGCGGCCGAGGGCATGGCAGCGCCTTTTATCGAGCGTCTGGATCGCGGCTATGCCACGCAATTGGGGCGCTGGTTTGCCGGTGGGCAGGAGCTGTCGGGCGGGCAATGGCAGAAAATCGCATTGTCGCGAGCGTACATGCGCCGTGACGCCGATATCCTGATTCTTGACGAGCCGACCTCGGCGCTGGACCCGGCGGCGGAAGCTGCGGTGTTCGAGCATTTCAGCCAGAACACCCAAGGCCGCATGACCCTGCTGATTTCCCACCGTTTTTCCAGTGTGCGCAATGCCGACCACATCATCGTGCTGGATCAGGGCGCGATCCTGGAGCGTGGCGATCACGACACGCTGGTCGCTGCAGGTGGACGTTACGCGCAGTTGTTCGACATGCAGGCGCGAGGGTATCGATAACCCTCAGGAGTCCTGAGCCCCCCGTGAAAGCGACGGCCCGGCGATCTGCGGTTTGGCTTTCATCAAATTGTCCAGGGCCTGACGATACTGGGTGCCGCCCAGGCTCATGCTGTTGTTGTGCGTGCCACCAGGGATCAATAACAGGCGCTTCGGTTCGCTGGCTGCATTGAACAATTGTTGGCTGAATCGCGACGGCATGAACGGATCGGCCAAACCATGGACCACCAACAGCGGCATGTCGATGTCGACGATCTTGTCGATGGAATCGAACTTCTGTGACAGCAGCCAGCGCACCGGCAGCCAATTGACCGGCAGGTTGTTGCCAGCCACCTCCGCCACGGCATCACCCAGCGAAGTGAAGGTGGACTCGATCACCAGGCCGCGCACCGGCACTGCGACGTGATCCTTTTTCGCCTGCGCAGCCAGGTCCGTCGCAAGGTCGATGGCCACCGCACCGCCCAGCGAATGGCCGTAGATCAAGCGCTTGCTGGCATCCGGTTGCATCGCCGTGAAGCGTTCCCACGCGGCCCGAGCATCTTCGTAAACGCTGGCCTCCGAAGGCAAATCTCCTTTGCTCTGGCCAAAGCCACGGTAATCAATCGCCAGCACTGAATAGCCCATGGCCCGCAATTGTTCGATGCGGAACGCTTGGCCGGTCAGGTTCCAGCGCACGCCGTGCAGGTAAAGGATCGACGGCGCATCGCGGCGCATCGCCGGCCACCACCAGGCGTGCAGGTTTTGTCCGGCCTTGAAGCTTGCAGGCTTGATATCGAATTCCTGAACGTCCTGCGGCAAGCCGCGATACCAACCCGCCGTGCCCGGTTCGATACGGAACAGCAACTCGCGCTCCTTGTATTTGAGCGCGCCGCAACTCACCGGCAGGCCGACGATCAGCGCAGCCATGCACAGCAGCGGCAGCCAGCGTCGGCGCAGACGAGTGAGGAGGGCAGAAGGCATTGGGTGGTTTACCAGCAAAGACATTAAGTTCGCGTTTTAACAGATGCGCCTGGCTTGCAGGAAGATTTTCGACAGTCGTACCGGTGTCGGAAGCAAATCGCGGTACCGCGCCTGTTCTGCTGCAAGAGGCTGTCTTGACACTTGGGTAGTTCTTTTCCCAAAACCGCTCGTCCTTATCTCAATGGGTACTCGATAAAAAGATTGAATAATCACATTAAATGTTATTTAAATAACAAAACAAAGACGCCAGCGTCAGCCTGGCAAGCCGGATCAAGGTGGGAAAGCAATGAGCAAGATCGCAGTCATCGGCAGCAACATGGTGGACCTGATCACCTACATCGACCGCATGCCGGCCAAGGGCGAAACGCTGGAAGCGCCGGGTTTCGCCCTCGGTTGTGGTGGCAAGGGCGCGAATCAGGCAGTGGCGGCAGCCAAGCTCGGTGCCGATGTGCTGATGCTGACCAAAGTCGGCGATGACATGTTCGCCGATAATACCCTGGCCAACTTCCAGCGCTTTGGCATCGACACCCGCTATGTACAGCGCGTCCCCGGCGTATCCAGCGGCGTGGCGCCGATTTTCGTTCAGGCCGACTCCCACAACAGCATCCTCATCGTCAAAGGTGCCAACGCACATCTCGTCCCGGCAGATATCGACGCCGCAGCACAGGCGTTGCGCGAGTGTTCGTTGATCGTTCTGCAGCTCGAAATCAATGTCGAAACCGTTTACTACGCCATCGAGTTCGGTCGCGAGCACGACATTCCGGTGCTGCTCAATCCGGCACCAGCCTTGTCGGGGCTAAGCCGTGAACACTTGGCGCAGCTGGATTTCCTGGTGCCCAATGAGTCCGAGCTGTCGCTGATCAGCGGGCAGGTCGTGGACTCGCCAGAATCCGCGCGCAAAGCCGCGCAAACCCTGGTTGCCAGCGGTGTTCGCCATGTGATCGTGACCCTCGGCCAGCAGGGCGCGCTGTATGTCGGGATAGAGGGCGAGTTCCGTGTTTCCGGGTTGCGTGTCGCTGCGCGCGATACCACCGGGGCAGGGGATGCGTTCATCGGTTGCTTCATTCACCACTGGAGCCGCGACCGCGATATCCATGCCGCCATGATCCAGGCCGTAGCTTATTCCGCCTGTTCGGTCACGGGCCTGGGCACCCAGACGTCCTACCCGGACGCCCAAGCATTCGCGCAATTCCAGCGCAGCTTCGATGCCCCGGCGCCGAAGTGATCCGAACGCTTCACCTTTTCCCAGCCCATCACGGAGAACAACAATGACAAAGCCTCCGCTCCAACAGACACCCGATGGTTTCTACCTGAATCGCACGCCTTGGTTCGCTTTCATTCTGCTGTGCAGCATCTTCGCGCTGTGGGCGGCGGCCGCGAGCATGAACGACGTGCTCATCGCGCATTTCAAGAAGGCGTTCCTGCTCAGCGATTTCCAGACTGCGTTCGTGCAATCGGCGTTTTACCTCGGCTATTTTTTCGTGGCGATCCCGGCCGCGCTGGTGGTCCGGCGTTTCAGCTACAAGACCACCATCCTGATCGGCTTGATGCTGTACATGTTCGGTTGCCTGTTGTTCTTCCCGGCAGCATCCACGGCCAAATACGGCATGTTTCTGCTGGCGCTGTTCGTGATCGCGGCCGGCCTGTCCTTCCTTGAGACCGCCTGCAACACCTATTCGACGCTGATGGGACCACGGGAAACGGGCACCCGTCGGCTGAACATTTCCCAGACGTTCCACCCGTTCGGTGCAATGGCCGGGGTGTATGTCGGCAGTTTCGTGATGTTCAAGGACACGGACGCGACCCGCGAACAGCTCACGCAAATGAGCGCCTCGGACGCAGCTATCCAGCAACTGCAAATGATCCAGTCCACGTTGTTGCCCTACAAATGGATGATCGCGGTCCTGGTGCTGATGTTCATCCTGATTGCCATCACCCGGTTCCCGGCGTGCAAGGGTAATCAACCGGTCAGCAAAAAAACCGCCAGCCTGGGTGAAAGCCTGTCGCGGCTGTGGCGCAACCCGCGCTTTACCTTCGGCGTATTGGCGCAATTTCTGTACGTCGGTGCCCAGGTTGGTGTGTGGAGTTTCACCATTCGCCTGGCCATGCAGCTGGGCGGCATGAACGAGCGCAGCGCCTCGTGGTTCCTGTTGACCACCTTTGCCGCGTACTTCGTCGGCAAGATGATTGCCAACCTGTTGATGCGCAAATTGCACCCGGCCAAGGTGCTAGCGGTGTACGGCGTGCTGTGCATTCTGTTGCTGGCCTACACGATTCTAGTGCCGAACATCACGGCGGTGTATGCGGCAGTGGGCGTGAGTGTGTTCGTTGGCCCGTGCTGGCCGACCATCTACGGCCTGACGATCGATGGCCTGGGCGAAGACACCGGTGTCGGCGGTTCACTACTGGTGATGAGCATCGTCGGTGGCGGGGTGATTCCGATCTTCCAGGGGCTACTGTCCGACTACAGTGGCGGCAATATGCAGTTGGCCTATAGCGTGCCGCTGTTGTGCTTCATTGTGATCGTGGCCTACGCAGTGCGTTGCCTGCGTCACGCTGACAGCGAACGGGCACCGGTGGGTGCGGCGGTGACTTCATGAGCACGCGGATCAACCTTTATCCATCGCAGTTCGGTGAAGCGCGCAAGACCTTGCTTGAGTCCGCTGCGTTCAAGGTCAGCACCTGGGTCTACCCCAGTGGCGTGCTGGCCGTGGAATTGGCAAACAGTCGCGGTCATCTGGTGGTGCTGCCGTATCAGGGGCAGATGATTTGGTCCGCCGTCTTCGACGGTTGCGACCTGACCATGAAAAACCTGTTCAGTCAGCCCAAACCCAGCCCAACGGTGATCGGCACCTACGGATGCTTCATGTTCCACAGCGGCCTGCTGCGCAATGGTTGCCCGAGCCCCGAAGATGATCATCCGCTGCATGGCGAAATGCCGTGCGCGGCCATGGATAGCGCCTGGCTGGAGATCGGTGAAGACAGCGCCGGAAGGTTCCTGCGTCTGGGCGGCGAGTACGAATACGTGCAGGGTTTTGGCGATCGTTATCGGGCGAATCCGAGCGTTACTTTGCACAGCGATTCGGGGTTGTTCGATATCGACATGCAGGTGACCAACCTCGCGGCAAAACCGATGGACCTGATGTACATGGCGCACATGAATTATGCCTATGTCGAAGACGGCCGATTCATCGAGCCGCTTGAGTTCGAGCGTGTGCGCCTGCGCAGCAGCGTGCCGGCACACGTCAAACCGACGCCGGCCTGGAGTCGCTACACGGAGCAGTTGGCGCAGGCACCCGGGCAGTTTCAATGCCTGGACCAGCCAGCGCTTTATGACCCGGAAATCGTGTTTTTCTTCGACGGCGTGCGGGCGGATTCGACCGGTCATGCGCATTTTCTGCTGAGTCATCCGGACGGCGCGGCGTTCTACACCCGCTATCGTCCGGAGCAGTTCGAGCACGCCGCTCGCTGGGTGTTGCACAACGCCGATCAACAGGTGGCGGCATTCGTGCTGCCGGCGACCTGTGAACCGGAGGGCTATCGGGCCGAGTCCGCCAAGGGCCATGTGCGCTCTTTGGCGGCCGGGGATACAGCGGCGTTCAGCGTGACCACCGGCTATCTCAGCGCAACGGAGCAGCAGGCGCTGATCAGGTGATCAGCTGGGCACCGCTGGCGGCGATGGCATCGCGATAGGACTTGGGGATTTTCTTGTCGCTGACCACGTACTGGAAGTCCTGCAAGTCGGCGAAGTGCGCGGTGCGCACGGTGTCGAACTTGCTGTGATCGGCCAGCAGCAAGCGCTGCTGGGCCTGGCGCAGGACCTTCTGCTTGACCTCCACTTCATTGAAGTTGAAGCAGGTCACGCCGAAGTCCTGGCTGACGCCCGCAGCTGAAACAAATGCCCAGGTCAGGCGCACGCTGTCGAGGATGCCGGTTTCGGTCTGGTTCTCGAACACCTGGTTTTTGCGGTGGAACGTGCCGCCACACACCACGATGTGGCAGTTGGGTTTTTGCGAAAGTTTGAGCAGCACGTTCAGCGAGTTGCACACGGCGGTGAACTCCAGATCGTCGGGAATGAAGTCCACGACAAAAGGCGTGGTGGTGCCGCAGTCGAAGAACACCGTATCGCCGGGCTGGATAAAACCGGCGGCCAGTTTGCCGATCCGGCGTTTCTCTTCGACATGCCGGGTGTCTTGTTCGGCTACACGGTAATCGCCGGGTTCGTTGCCGTCGTGGATTTTGGTGATGTAGCCGCCGAGCAGACGCAAGTGGTCGGTGTACTTGGTCAGGTCACGGCGCAGCGTCATCTCCGAAACGTCCAGCAAGGCGGCCATTTCGCGCAGGTGAATGGCGCTCTGGTCTTGCAGGGCTTGCTGAATAAGCTTGAGGCGCTCGGTTTTTTTACTGTCCACAGGCATTCCGGGGTTGATTGTTGATGTTAAATAAGTAACATTATTTGTTAGTTTTGTAACGTTTTTGCGCGATTGATCCTCGATTGTGGCGCAGGGGCATTTGAATACACAAACAGGAGTTTTTGCGATGGCACACCTCGAACCCCAGGCATTGGCGCAGTTTATCGATCATACCTTGCTGGCCCCCGACGCTTCCCGCGAACAAATCGCCACGCTGTGCCGTGAGGCACAGGAGCACGGGTTTTATTCGGTGTGCGTGAACTCGGGCCAGGTGCCCCATGCTGCGCAGTGCCTCGCCGGGCAAAAGGTCAAGGTTTGCGCGGTGGTTGGCTTTCCCCTTGGTGCCGGGCTCAGTGACAGCAAAGCCTTCGAAGCCGAGCGCGCGATAGCCGCCGGGGCGGGAGAGATCGACATGGTGTTGAACATCGGCTGGTTGAAGGAGGGGCTGTTGGATCAGGTTCAGGCCGATATCGCCCTGGTCAAGCAAGCCTGTGGCAGCGTGCCGCTGAAAGTCATCCTGGAAACCTGTCTGCTGACCGACGCCGAAAAGGTCAAGGCCTGCGAGATCTGCCGTGAGCTGAACGTCGCGTTCGTCAAAACGTCCACAGGCTTCAGCCGCAGCGGTGCAACAGTGGAAGATGTCGCCCTGATGCGTCGCACGGTGGGTGCCGGGATCGGGGTGAAGGCATCGGGCGGGGTGCGCGATTATCCGACCGCGCTGGCGATGATCGAAGCCGGTGCCACGCGTTTGGGCACCAGTTCGGGCATCGCCATCATCAGCGGCGCTCAGGCTGCGGGTGAGGGTTACTGAGGGACGCTCAACACGATTTTGCCGATGTGATCGCCAGCTTCCATCCGCGCATGGGCCAGTGAGGCCTCGTTGAGCGGGAAGACCTGGTCGATCATTGGCAGGCAACGGCCCGCGGCGAGTACTGGCCATACAAACTCGCGCAATTGTTCGGCGATCGAGGCTTTTTCTTCCTGGGTGCGCGAGCGCAAGAGCGAGCCGGTCACTATGGCGCGTTTTGCCATGATCGCCAGCAGATCGACGTCTTTGGCGTGAGCGCCTCCGAGAAAGCCGAGCATCACCAGCCGGCCTTCCATGCCCAATGCGGCGATATTCTGATTCAGGTACGAACCGCCCATGATGTCGAGGATGACGTTAACGCCCTTGCCGGCGGTTTTTTCCTGGATAACCTGGACGAAGTCCTGATCGCGATAGTTGATCGCTTCGGCCCCCAATTGACGGATCGCCGCACACTTTTCCTCGCTGCCCGCCGTGGCAAACGCCTTGACGCCGAATTCACGGCACAACATCAAGGCGGTCGTGCCAATGCCACTGGTGCCGCCGTGAATCAATGCGCGTTGGCCTTTGCTGGCACCACCCATGTCGAACAGATTGGCCCACACCGTGAAGTAGGTTTCCGGGACCGCAGCGGCTTGCAGCCAGTTCATGCCCTCAGGGATCGGCAATGTCTGGCTGGCAGGAACGGCGCAATACTGCGCGTACCCGCCGCCGTTGGTCAGCGCGCACACCTTGTCACCGACGATAAAATCAGTCACACCTGTGCCGATTGCCACCACTTCACCCGCCACTTCCAGCCCTGGGATCAGGCTCATGCCGGGTTTCATCGGGTATTTGCCGGCGCGTTGAAGCACGTCGGGGCGATTGACCCCGGCGGCGTGGACGCGGATCAGCACTTCACCGGCGCCAGCAACTGGGATCGGCACCTGGCGCGGCTGCAAGACTTCGGGGCCACCAAATTCGGTGATTTCGATGAGGGTCATGTCTTTAGGCAAATTCATTTCATATACCTGTGTGCAAAGTGTTCAGTAAGGGGGAATCAAAAGATCGCAGCCTTCGGCAGCTCCTACCGGTGTACGCGTTTGATGTAGGAGCTGCTGCGGGCTGCGATCTTTTGATCTTCATGGGCAACTCACAGCAATCAGCGGGTTACGACGGCCCAACAAGCGCACCGCCAACTCCAGCAGCAATGCAATAACAATAGCCCCGGCCGCGATGACGAACATCAATGCATGATGCCCACCGCTGGCATTGAACAGCGCCGAATAGGCAAAACCGGAGATGGCCTGGAATGTGGCGAATGACACGGTGGCGCGACTCCAGGCGATCTGTTGTAGATGATGGTCGGGGATCAGTTCATGCACCCGTGCCAATGCCAGTGGCACGATGCCGGGCGGGAATGAACCGATAATCACCGCCAGCAAGGCCAGTGCCGCAAAGGAGCTGGAGATCGACAGCAGACCAACGGCAATCGCCTGCACCGCCAGCACCAGTCGGATACCCAGCTTTGCCCCCAGTTGATCGGCCAGGAAACCGTAGGTCACCGGTCCGACAATCGCGCCGAGCCCGTACATCACCCAAATCAGCGCGCCGACGTGTTGACCGGCGCCGAGCCCGCGCGCCACGTAATCCACGAGGAACACCATGGCCGGCACCAGTCCCGCCGCCATGAACGCGTATTGAGCGAATAGCAGGTAGACACTCGGGTTTGTCGCTTTCGGTGCGGCATTGGCCGGCACCGGGTCGGCCCCATGAGGCGCGGCTGACGGCCAGCCAAACCAACTGGCGGCAGTCAACACCAGCGCGAGCAAGCCGAGGCCGAGCCAGGTTTGCTGCAAGCCGAGGCTCAGCAGTGGCGGCACGATCGTCCCCGAGCCGGCAATGCCCAGGCCGATCCCGAGAAAGATGGCACCACTGGCCAGGCCTTTTCGTGATGCCGGAACGTGTGGCAACACCGTCGCTGCCACCAGCACCATGATGGCTCCACCAGCGATGCCGGACAGCAAACGCCAGCCGAAAAACCACGCCACTGACAACGGGAAGGCACAAGCGAAAAACGCCAGTGTCACGGCGAGCATCATTAGCCGCAGCGCGGTTTTGTTGGAGGTGCGACGCGCCAGCGGGTGGGCGATCAACGCACCGACCAGGTAGCCCACCAGATTGGCCGCGCCGAGGTACACCACGTCACTGGCGGAAAACCAATGGGCCTGGATCAGCGAGGGAATCAAAGGCGTGTAGGCAAAACGCGCCAGGCCGATACTGACCAGGCTGGCGCAGAGACCGGCGAAGATCGGCAGCCAGATCGCGTTGCGCGGTGCGTCGAGAGAAGGCAATGAGCTGGGCATGAGCGTGGTCCCGCAGGTTGACTATGGGGGCCAGCATAACGACATTTTTCGATGCAATAATGCTGCGATTTCACGTTACAGTGATGCGTATCTGCATCGGTTAGGAGAACCTATGAACTGGGATGACGCACGGGTATTCCTCGCGGTGTGCCGCGAATCAACGCTACGCGGTGCCGCACGGGTATTGGGTGTTGATCAGGCCACGGTGGGTCGGCGGATTGCGGCGCTGGAAAAGTCATTGAGCGCGACGTTGTTTCTGCGCACCTCCGAAGGCTATGCGCTGACGGCGGTAGGCGAAGCGGCGATGCGCGCCGTGGAGAAAATGGAACATTCGGCACTGGAACTGGAGCGCCAGATTCAGGGGCTCGATGATCGGTTGACCGGCATCGTGCGAGTCACCACCACCGACTCGCTAGCTATCGACTTCCTGATCCCGGCCATTGCCCGTTTGCACCAACAGCATCCCGACGTTCGGGTGCAACTGGACGCGTCAACGCAAATCGCCAGCCTGGCGAAACGCGAAGCCGATATCGCCGTGCGTAATACCCGACCGGACAACCCGGACCTGATCGCCCGGCGAATCGCCCGTTGGCCAGTGGGCTTGTTCGCTTCGCAAGCGTACCTGGACGCTCATGGCATGCCCGAAGCGGGATCGGCGTTCGAGGGGCATGATCTGGTGGTGTATCAGCCGTACTTGCAGGGTGGCAAGGACATGACGCTGGTCAACGAACCGTTGGGACGCGGGCGGATTGTCGCCAGCCTGAGTTCCAGTCTGCTGGTGCGCCAGTCCATCGCTGCGGGGATCGGGCTGGGGGAAGTTTCAGTGTACGTGGGGGAGAGGGAAGGGATGGTCAGGGTATGGCCGGAGCGCACACGGACGTTGCCGTATGACGTGTGGTTAGTGACCCATGCGGACTTGCGGCATACGGCCAGGGTGCGAGCGGTGATCGATGAGATCGTTGCGGGGTTTTCCGGGACTGGCGAATAACATCAAAGGATCGCAGCCTCACCGCACCCCTGTAGGAGCTGTCGAGTGCAACGAGGCTGCGATCTCTTGATCTTTACGGCATTTCAGGCAATTCCTGCGGACGCAGGTCAAACACCAACACTTCCGCATCCATTCCATTGCTCAACGTCAGCACCTGTTCTTCACGAACCCGCACACCATCGCCTTCCTGCAACGACATGCCGTTGAGTTCGACACTGCCTCGAGCCACATGCACGTAGGCATAGCGATTGGCGGTCAGTTCCAGGGTGGCGGTTTCCTTGCCATCAATCAGGGCGGCGTACACCCGCGCATCCTGGCGCACTTTCAACGAACCCTTGGCGCCGTCGGGCGAGATGATCAGTTGCAGGCGACCGCGTTTTTTCTGCGTGCTGAAGTGCTCCTGCTGATAGCGCGGTTTGGCGCCGCTGACTTCCGGCACGATCCAGATTTGCAGAAAGTGCACTGGCCGCTTTTCCGAGTGGTTGTATTCACTGTGCGCCACGCCGCTGCCGGCGCTCATCAATTGCACGTCGCCGGGACGGATTACCGAACCGGTGCCCAAGGTGTCTTTGTGTTCCAGCGCGCCTTCGAGCACATAGGAGAAAATCTCCATGTCGCGATGCGGGTGTTGGCCGAAGCCTTTACCGGCTGCCACGCGGTCATCGTTGATCACCAACAGATCGGAAAAACCCTGTTCCCGCGGGTTGCGATAGTTGGCGAAGGAAAAGGTGTGGAACGACTTCAACCAGCCATGGTTGGCTGCGCCGCGGTCCGAAGCTTTGCGAAGGGTCAGCATGAAGAAATCTCCTGTGGGGACGTGAATTCGTCCGAGTGAGGAGAAGGTTAATGTTTATCGTTTGGTGCAATAAGTAGATGAAAATTGAAATACTGTCCCTTTGAGGTTGACAGTAATGCGCAGACGACGTTGGCGCTACACTTCGCCATAATGCACGGCACCAAAACCTGTAGGAGCTGAGTTTGTTCGCGATAGCAGTCTTGAATTCAGTGAAAATGCTGACTGTTAAACCGCTATCGCGAGCAAGCTCGGCTCCTACAGGGATGGTGCTCTTTTCTTATGATTCCAGTGATTTAAAACCCATGAAAACCGTGGCAATGGTGCTGTTTCCCGACTTTCTCCTGCTCGACATGGCCGGGCCAATGGAAGTGTTTTCCATCGCCAACCGGTATCTGCCGCCAGAGGCCCGTTATGCGTTGTCGACCATCAGCACCGAGCAGGGCCCGTTGCGGGCCTCCAATGGCGTTAGCGTCCAGGCTGATCGGCATATCGATCAGGCTTGCGAGCACTACGACCTGTTGCTGGTGCCGGGTGGGCCGGGGGCCTACAACGAGAAGCACCCGGCATTGCTTGGCTGGTTGCAGGGTGCCGTTCCCCGCGCCAAGCGGTACGGTTCGATCTGCACCGGCGCATTTGTGCTGGGTCATGCCTGTTTGCTCGACGGCTTTCGCGTAACCACCCACTGGCATTACACCGAGCGCTTGATCAAGGCCTTCCCCGAGGCCACGGTCGAGACTGACCAGATTTACGTCCTGGACCGCAACCTCATCACCTCCGGTGGCGTCACCGCCGGCATCGACCTGGCGCTGGCAGTGGTCGCAGAAGACCACGGCAAGAAAATCGCCCAAGACGTGGCCAAGGTGTTGCTGGTGGTGATGAAACGCCAGGGCGGCCAGGCGCAGTTCAGTCCGTTGATGGCGGCGGTCGCCCCCCATGAAACGGCGATCACCCGGGTGCAGAATCATGTGCTCGAACACCTTGATGAAGCCTTCAGCATCGAACGCATGGCCAGCCTGGCTGCCATGAGTCCACGGCATTTCACCCGGGTGTTCGCCCGCGAGGTGAATATGACACCGATGGAGTTTCTGCAAAGCGCACGCATTGACTGCGCCAGGAACCTGCTGGAAACCGGCGACCTGCCGCTCAAGACCGTGGCGTTCAAAAGCGGCTTTGGCAGCGTGCGGCACATGCGTTTTTTGTTCAGCGAAAAACTCGGCCTGACCCCGACCCAGTACCGCGAACAATTCAGCTAGGCCCTTGGCCGTTGCGCGCACCGAAATGGCCGTGACACTCCCTCCAAGGTAGTTGTACCGTCACGGAGGCCTGCCAAGATAGTGGTGAACTCATTGCAAGGAAGGTACGGAGCCTGGATGGACTCGCGTGCCGAGCAGGTTTCCGACGGGTGAAGCTGCATGAATAGCCTCAGAGATCTAAATATCGACACGGTGCTGCACTTCGGCCCTTTCGCGTTCCATCTGAATCAGCGACTGGTGCTGGAAGGCGATCAGCCGCTGCGCCTGGGCGGACGGGCCCTGGATATTCTGCAGGTGTTGGTCGAGCGCGCAGGCTCGGTGGTCAGCAAAGACGAGCTGATTGCTCAGGTCTGGCCTAGGTCGGTGGTCGAAGAAATCAACCTGCGTGTACACATCGCCGCGCTGCGCCGAGCCTTTCGCGACGGGCAGAACGGCCACTGTTTTATCGTCAACATTCCCCAGCGCGGCTACAGCTTTGTCGCGCCGCTGCAGCAGGCCGCGCACGTCTCGCCGCTCGCCATCGATACCCTGCACAAACCCCAACACAATCTGCCGGCGCGACTGACACCGGTTACCGGTCGCGATGCCGTGGTGGGCAGTCTGGTGCGGCAGTTGCCGGTGCGGCGTTTCATGACCCTGGTCGGGCCGTGCGGCATCGGCAAGACCACTGTCGCCGTGCGTGTGGCCGAACTGCTGTTGCAGCACTATCGCGACGGCGTGTGGTGGGTGGATCTGGCAGTTATCGATGACCCGGCGCAGGTGGTCGATCATCTGACGCGCACCCTTGGGCTGGACGTTGGCAGCACGCTGGATACGCTGCGACAACGGCACGCGTTGTTGATCCTCGATAACTGCGAGCACTTGCTGGAGCGCTGCCGGAGCCTGGTCGAGGGGCTGCTGATTTGCGCGCCACGCTTGTCGATTCTGGTCACCAGTCGCGAGCCGCTGCTGGCCACGGGCGAAACGCTGCTGGCTCTGCCGCCGCTGGTGGTGCCGCCGGCATCGGCCTTGCGCAGTGTCGATGAGGTCATGGGCTATTCGGCGGTGCAATTGTTTGTCAGCCGTGCACGTGCCCGTCAGCAAGGTTTTGCCCTGCGTGAACAGGACCTCAAAGCCGTGCGTGAAATCTGCCGACGCCTGGACGGTTTGCCCTTGGCGATTGAACTGGCGGCCGCGCAGATCGATGCGTTGGCGGTGGTGGGGTTGCAGGCGCAACTGGATAATTGTTTTCAGCTGCTGACCCAAGGCCGGCGCACCGCCGTCCCTCGGCACCAGACCCTCAAAGCTGCGCTGGACTGGAGCTATGAACGGCTGTGCCCGTTGGAGCAAACCGTGTTGCAGCGTCTGGCGGTATTCAAATCGGCCTTCACCGTGGACGCGGCGATGGGCGTCATCAGTTGCGCAACGTTATTGCCCGCCAGCCTGATCAAAGTGATGGAAAGCCTGGCGCTCAAATCACTGCTGTCGCTGGAGCAAGTTGACGGTGTGAGCCGTTATCGTTTCCTCAATACCACCCGCAGCTATGCCCTCGAAAAACTCGAACACAGCGGTGCCTTGCGCACCTTCGAGATGCGTTACGCCGGCTACATCAGCCATGCACGCCAGCCTTCAGGCCGGCAAGTGGCTGTGTAGCTCGTCGATCAAGCGCTGCACGGCGGTCAGGTCTGGCGTGGTGTAACCCTCGGTGAAGCGTTGGTAGATCGGCGTCAGCAGTTCATAGGCCTGTCGGTAATGGCCCTGACGCTGCCAAAGCCGCGCCAGCGAGGTGGCGCTGCGCAGTTCCCAGGCCAGGGCACCCTGGGATTTCGCTACGTTGAGCGCCCTGATCAGCACGCTTTCGGCGTCGCCGTTTTTTACCGGGCAATCGGCGGCCAGCAGCGCATCGGCCCGAGCACGCAGAATCTCCGCGGTGCTCCAGCCGGCCGCGCCGGTGTCGGCCCGCTGCAGCAAATCGTCATCGACGAAAGCCGTGTCGAGCGTGACCATGATTTCCTTGATCAAACCCACGCCAGCTCGCCGCGACGGGTGTGCGTCGGCACTGTCGATGACCTGTGCATAGTGTTGCGCCCAGGTGTAGAACAGCAACACCGAGTGTTTCTGCGCTTGTTCCAGCAACAGGTGCAACAGCTCGCGGGCGGTGCGAGTATCGCCGTTGTAATGGGCGATCAGGCAGCCGGCCAGCGCCAGGGTGTAGCAGATAGAGGTGCCATGGTTGATCTGCAAGGCAATGTTTAGCGCTTGGCGGGCGGCGCGCCAGGCTTGCTCCGGTTGACCCTGAATCCAGAGGATGCGCGCCAGAATCGTCAGGGCCGCAACGCTCTGGTCATATTGCACGCCAAAGCCATGGGTAAAACGGTTGAGATGGCCGCTGTGGGCCATGCGCTGGATCACTTCTTCGGCACTTACCCGCGCGCGTTGTTGATCCCCGGAAAAGTGCAGGGCCAGCACCCGCAGGCGGTGGGTGCTGAGGGACAACACCGGGTCGCCGTGCAGCCCCAACCGGTCAAATTGCTGACTCTGTTCCAGGGCCATTTGGTAGTTGCCGCAACTGAGGTTGACCGCCAGATGCCCAGAGATGGCGCGCAGCTGTCCGGCCACATCGTTGCAGTGTTTGGCCAGGGTCCGGGCGCTGACGAAGGCTTCTACGGTTTCCGCCGTACCGCCCTGGGCGTGGTAACAGGCGCTGCCGAGGGCCAGTTTCAGGGCCATTTTCAAACGCGGGCAGGGCTCGGGCGCAGCATCGAGCAGCATCAGCGCTTTGCGCACGTAACCGCCGTGCTCCTTGAGCAGCGACAACTCCTGCCACAGTGGCGTCGATGTTGCAGTCAGGCGGATCGCCAGCGCGTGCGGCCCCTGGGCGGACAGCCCCCAGTCGAGGGCCGCACGAATGTCTTCCAGGCTGCGGGCATAGCGCTCGATCCACCGACCGGTTGGAATGTGCTCCCAGTCGTTCTGCGCCTGATGCATCAGGGCCAGGCAGCGTTCGGCGTGGCGTTCGCGGGTGTCGGGCAGTTCGGCGGTCTGTTCGAGTTTTTCCAGGGCGTAACTGCGGGTGGTGTCGAGCAGGCGGTAGAACACTTCTTCGTCACCAACGTCCACGTTGAGCAGGGACTTGGCCACCAGTTGCGTAATTGAGCCAAACACCTCACGGGGTTCAATGTGTTCGCCGACGATCACCGCCGCTGCCGACGCCAGAGTAAAGCCGCCACGGAAAACCCCCAGCCTGCGCAGGCAGGTTTGTTCGCAGGCACTGAGCAGTTCGAAGCTCCAGTCCAGCGTGGCGTGCAGGGTTTGATGCCGGCCCAGGGTCGTCAGGCAATTGTGGTTGAGCAGGCGAAAGCTGTCTTGCAATTGCGCAAGCAAACCGGCGAGGCCAAGGTTGTCCACTTGCGCGGCCGCGAGTTCCAGGGCCAGCGGAATGCCGTCGAGGCGCCGGCAGATGTCGATGACCAGCGGCAACTCGGCATCAGTCAGCTCGAAGCTGTCCTGGCTGGTCATTGCTCGCTCGACGAACAGTTGCAATGCGGAAAAACTCAGCGCCTGGGCACGGTCCAGCACCGCGATGGGCGGCGGGCAGTCCAGTGATTCCAGGCGCTGGACGAACTCCCCCTCGGCTCGCAGGCCCTCGCGACTGGTGGCCAGGATGTGTACCTGTGGCGCGCCACGCAGCAGGCATTCGCAAAGCAGTGCCACGGTGTCGATCAGGTGTTCGCAGTTGTCGATGACCAGCAACATCTGGCGATCGCGCAAGAACGTCGCGAGGCCGATCATCGGTTCGCCGTCGTGCAGGGACAGGTCCAGCAGTGTCGCCAGATGGCTGGTGATTATCAGCGGATCGTTGATCGGCGTCAGGTCGAGCAGGCGAATACCATCTCGATAACGGCCAATCAGTTGCTCGGCGACACGCAGGGCCACGGTGGTCTTGCCGATGCCACCGGGGCCGACCAGCGTGATGAAACGCTGGCGTGGCAAATGGGTAACCAGGTTGTCGACCAGCGCCTGACGGCCAATCAGCCGGGTGCGGCGCAGGGGCAGGTTATGGCCGCTCGACTCCAGCGGCTGGCTTCGCGGGTCTTGTTCGATCTGTTCCAGCGAGTACGGGGCGACAAAACTGTAGCCGCGCTGGGCCACGGTGACGATGTAGCGCTGGCCGGCCTGGCCATCGCCGAGGGCTTTGCGCAGGGCTGCCATGTGCACCCGCAGGTTGATCTCTTCCACTACGCTGTTGGGCCAGACTTCGGCGATCAATTGCTGCTTGCTGACGACATTCCCGGCGTGTTGCAACAGGATCACCAGGATGTCCATGGCCCTTCGGCCCAGGCGCAGGGGCCGGTCGGCCTCCATCACCAGGCGTTGTCCGGGGTAGATCCTGTAGGGGCCGAAAAGCACAGCCTGATCGGGGGAAAGGGTCAACGTGTCACTCCTGCCTGCATCCGTCTAGTACGCGGTTTTCCGAGCATATTCCTCAGGTTTTTTGTCGAGCGCAATGCGGTGCGCGAGTGACTGTCGGGTGCGCGCATTGACTGTAGCGTATCAGTCAGTAGCCGACAGTCCCGTGAACATTGGACAAGGGGTATGAATAAGGACGGTCGGGGCTTTTGGCGCACCAGGGAAAATTAACAACGTTTAACTCGTCCAACCTCCGGTCTACCCCCAAGACTCCTGTAGGAGCTGCCGAAGGCTGCGATCTCTTGATCTTGAAAACCAAAATCAAAAGATCGCAGCCTGCGGCAGTTCATACAGGGAATTTGCTTTTTCAGGAGGACGCCGAAGTGAGCAAGGTAGTGGTGGTCTATCACAGCGGCTACGGGCATACCCGGGTCATGGCTGAAGCCGTGGCCTTGGGTGTGGAACGGCATCTGGGCAGCACCTGCCGGCTGATTGCGGTGGAAGAAGTGGACGAACACTGGGAGCAGTTGCACCAGGCCGATGGGATCATTTTCGGCGCGCCGACCTATATGGGCAGTGCTTCGGCCGCCTTCAAGGGCTTCATGGAAGCCACGGCGTCGTTCTACCTGGCACAGCCGTGGCGCGACAAACTGGCTGCCGGCTTCACCAACTCCGGCTGCCTGTGCGGCGACAAGCTCAACACGTTGCTGCAGATGGCGGTATTCGCCGCCCAGCATTCAATGATCTGGGTCGGCCTCGACCTGTTGCCGGCGCGCTCCGGCACCGGCGTGTTCGACGGGCAAATGAATCGCCTGGGCAGTTCGCTCGGTGCCATGGCCCAGTCGAATGTCGAACAATCCCCTGATCTCGCCCCGCCCCCAGAAGACCGCTGCACCGCCGCGCATCTGGGCGAGCGGGTCGCACGACTGGCCGAGCGCATGGGCCGCGCATCTGAATGATTCCAACTAACCCCACGTAAGGAGCACGCCTCATGAGCACGTTCACCACCCGCGACGGCACCGAGATTTACTTCAAGGACTGGGGCACCGGTCAACCCATCGTCTTCAGCCACGGTTGGCCCCTGAATGCCGACAGCTGGGAATCGCAGATGATCTTCCTCGCGTCCCAGGGCTACCGGGTCATCGCCCACGACCGTCGCGGCCACGGTCGCTCCAGCCAGCCATGGTTCGGCAATGACATGGACACCTACGCCGATGACCTCGCGCAACTGATCGAACACCTGGATTTGCAGAACGCCGTACTGTTCGGTTTCTCCACCGGTGGCGGCGAAGTGGCGCGTTACATCGGTCGCCATGGCACCGACCGCGTGGCCAAGGCCGGGCTGATTTCATCAGTGCCGCCGTTGATGCTCAAGACCGCAGCCAACCCTGGTGGCTTGCCGATCGAAGTGTTCGACGGCATTCGCCAGGCTTCATTGGTTGACCGCTCGCAGCTGTACAAGGACCTCGCCAGCGGCCCGTTCTTCGGCTTCAACAAGTCTGATGCCAAGCCGTCCCAAGGCATGATCGACTGGTTCTGGATGCAGGGCATGACCGCCGGTCACAAGAACGCTTACGACTGCATCAAGGCATTCTCGGAAACCGACTTCACCGAAGACCTGAAGAAATTCGACATCCCTACGCTGGTGGTGCACGGCGACGCCGACCAGGTGGTGCCGATCGAAGCGGCGGGCATTGCTTCGGCAGGATTGGTGAAAGGTTCTACGCTGAAGGTCTACCCCGGCGCGCCCCACGGCTTGACTGACACCCACAAGGATCAGCTCAACGCCGATCTGCTGGCGTTCCTGAAGGGTTGATGCACACCGGCGCGGGCGTAGATCTGCGCCGGTTCTTGCTCCTGATGAGCAACCATCCATTGAGAACCTGATCGTGAAAAAACTGACCAACGCCACCGGCGCTCCGGTGGCCGACAACCTCAATATCCAGACCGCTGGCCCCCGTGGCCCGGCACTTCTGCAAGACATCTGGTTACTGGAAAAACTCGCTCACTTTGACCGTGAATTGGTCCCGGAACGCCGCATGCACGCCAAGGGCGCCGGCGCCTACGGCACCTTCACCGTTACCCATGACATTACCCGTTATACCAAAGCCAATATTTTCAGCTCAGTGGGCAAACAGACACCGCTGTTCGTGCGTTTTTCCTCGGTGGCCGGTGAGCGCGGTGCGGCGGATGCCGAGCGCGATATCCGGGGTTTTGCGGTGAAGTTCTACACCGACGAAGGCAACTGGGACATCGTTGGCAACAACACCCCGGTGTTTTTCTTCCGCGACCCGCTGCGTTTTTCCGACCTCAACCATGTGGTCAAACGCGACCCGCGCACCGGCCTGCGTAATGCCACCAGCAACTGGGATTTCTGGTCGCTGCTGCCCGAAGCGTTGCACCAGGTCACCATCGTCATGAGCGATCGCGGCATTCCCACCAGTTTCCGCCACATGCACGGTTTCGGCAGCCACACCTTCAGCCTGATCGACCGTGATAACCAGCGAGTGTGGGTGAAGTTTCATTTCGTCTGCCAGCAAGGCATCGAAAACCTCTCGGATGCCGAGGCCGCCGTGGTGGTTGGCAAGGACCGCGAAAGCAATCTGCGGGATTTGTACGAAAGCATCGAGCAAGGCCATTTTCCGCGTTGGAAACTGTGCGTCCAGGTGATGACCGAAGCGCAGGCGAATACCTATAGGCACAACCCGTTTGATTTGACCAAGGTCTGGCCACATGGCGAGTTCCCGCTGATCGAAGTCGGCACCATGGAGCTCAATCGCAACGCCGAGAACCACTTTGCCGAAATCGAACAAGCGGCGTTTTCCCCGGCCAACGTGGTGCCCGGTGTCAGCTTCTCGCCGGACCGCATGTTGCAGGCGCGGCTGTTTTCCTATGGCGACGCGCAGCGCTATCGTCTGGGCGTCAACTTCAATCACATCCCGGTCAACGCACCGCGCTGCCCACACCACAGCTATCACCGTGACGGCGCCATGCGCACTGACGGCAACCTGGGCGGCACCGCCAGTTATTTCCCGAACAGCGTGGGTGAGTGGGAGGACTCGAAGGAACTGTCCGAGCCGCCGCTGCCGTTGGAAGGCTTTGCCCAACACTACGACCATCGGCTCGAAGAGGATCATTACGAGCAGCCGGGCAATCTGTTTCGCCTGCTCGACCCGGCGCGCCAACAGTTGTTGTTCGAGAACACCGCTCGGGCCATGAACGGTGTTCCGCAATTGATCCGTCAGCGGCATATCGACAACTGCACCAAGGCTGATCCGGCCTATGGTCGCGGGGTGGCGGATGCGTTGGAGCGGTTGGTTCCACTGCGGTAGAGAAAGATCAAAAGATCGCAGCCTTCGGCAGCTCCTACATTGGAATGCATATCCCTGTAGGTGCTGCCGCAGGCTGCGATCTTTTGCTTCTCAGGTCACCCACGACCTTACAACGCCAGGCAAACGGATTGATGCCTTCGCTGCGGGTGAACATGTGGCAGAAATGCGCCTGGTCACAGAAACCGCATTCGAGGCTGATTTGTGTGAGGCTCAGGTCGGTGTGCTGGATCAACAGCTTGGCCCGGGCGATGCGCTGCTGGCGTATCCAGTCCTGTGGCGAGTAGCCGGTGCTGCACTTGAATGCACGGGAGAAATGACTGCGGGAGAGGGCACAGGCTTCGGCCAGTTCGGTGACTTCCAGGCTGTCGCCGAGGCGTTCAAGAATAATTTTTTTTACCAGCCGCTCGCGCTGCGGACTGAGGCCGCCACTGATGGTTTTGCACGATTCGCTGATAGAGGGGCGGGCGACGAGTTGCTGTAAATGAGCCATGTCCAATATCCGTGTTAGTGGGAATGTACTGGCGCACTGCACGCTCAGCCAGCACATGCCCTCTGGAAAAAAACAGCTCTGCGCAGAGGGTTTTATTGTTGGGGGCTACTCGTGGGCTGACGAGTTAAACGTTGTTAATTCCACGCTCGCGCGACCAACTCAGCACACCGTTGCAAGTGCGCTGCAGATGGGCCGGGCAAGATGGGACCAATAGGGGCGGACCATGCGGCCGCTGTTTTGATTCGATCAACGGTGGATAGATGAAACATTCATTGCAGACAACGCTCGGCGCTCTCGGCCTGGCACTGGCGCTGACTTCGACCGGCGCGTCGGCGCAGGCTCCACAAGTGGGAACGCAAGTGCCCGGTTACTTCCGCCTGGCGCTGGGGGATTACGAAGTGACCGCGTTGTTCGACGGTTACAACGATCTGTCGCCGAAACTGCTCCAGGGCATGAGTCAGAGCCAGATTCGCGCGCTTTTGGCCCGCCGCTCTATTGAAACGCCCGGTGTGCAGACCGCGTTCAACGCCTTCCTGATCAATACCGGCAAGCAACTGATTCTGGTCGACACCGGGGCCGGGCAATGCATCGGTGCCACCGCCGGCCAGCTCTCGGCGAACATGCAGGCTGCCGGCTACAAACCGGAGCAGGTCGATACCATTCTGCTTACTCACTTGCATCTGGACCACGTTTGCGGGCTGGTGGATGGCAAGCAACAGCCGATCTTTGCCAATGCCACGGTGTATGCCGCCAAGGCTGAAGCCGACTATTGGCTCGACCCGCAAGCGCTGGCGAAGGCGCCCGAAGCGGCCAAAGGATTCTTCAAAATCGCCCAGGACTCCACCGCGCCTTACATCGCCACCGGGCGCTTCAAGACCTTCGCACCGGGCCAGTCGCCGGTGCCGGGCGTGGTCGAAGCCGACCTGCAAGCCGGGCACACGCCGGGCAGCACCACCTACCGGTTCACCTCTCAGGGGCAGAGCATTCTGTTCATGGGCGACCTGGTGCATAACCTGGCGGTGCAGTTCCTGCATCCTGAAGTGTCGATCGGTTTTGACGTCAACAGCCAGCAAGCGATCAACAGTCGCGCCAAAGTGTTCAGCGCGGCAGCCGCGAACAAAACCTGGGTGACGGCCGCGCACTTGCCCTTCCCGGGCATCGGTCACATCACTGCCGAGGGCAAACATTTCCAGTGGGTGCCTGTGGAATACGGGCCGTATAAACGAGCGGCGAATGTGCCGTTGATCGAGTAGAGTTCGCAGCACTTGCGCCTGGCTCAACACACAAGGGAACCGTGCCTATGAACCGTAACGATCTGCGCCGCGTCGACATGAACCTGCTGGTGATTTTCGAAGCGTTGATGTTCGAAAAGAACCTGACCCGCGTCGCGGAAAAACTGTTCATGGGCCAACCGGCGGTCAGTGCTGCCCTGGGTCGCTTGCGCGATTTGTTCGACGATCCGCTGCTGTTGCGCAATGGTCGCGGTATGGAGCCGACAGGGCGGGCGCTGGCGATACTCAAGGAACTGCAACCGGCGATGGACACCATCTCCGGCGCCGTCAGCCGGGCCAAGGAATTCGATCCGACGACAAGCTGTGATGTGTTTCGCATAGGTTTGTCTGACGACGCCGAGTTCGGTTTGTTTCCGCCGTTGTTGCGCCAGTTGCAAGAAGAGGCTCCGGGCATTGTCGTGGTGGTACGCCGGGCCAATTATTTGCTGATGCCGGCGCTGTTGGCATCGGGGGAAATCTCGGTGGGCGTGAGCTACACCACGGATCTGCCGGCGAATGCCAAGCGCAAGAAGCTGCGTGATATTCCCTGCAAAGTGCTGCGTGGCGATAAGCGGCCGGGGACGCTGACCCTGGATGAATACTGCGAGCGGCCTCATGCGATGGTTTCGTTTTCCGGGGACTTGAGCGGCAACATCGATCTGGATCTGGCTAAACTTGGCCGCTCCCGGCGGGTGGTGCTCGGTGTGCCGCAGTTCAGTGGCTTGCGTGCGTTGCTCGCGGGCACTGAGATGATCGCCACCGTTCCTGATTATGCGGCTTGTGCGTTAGTGGAAGGGTGTGGCTTGCGGGCTGAAGATCCGCCGTTTCCCATCGACGCCGCGCAACTCTCGATGGCCTGGAGCGGGGTGCATGACAACGATCCGGCGGAGCGCTGGTTGCGGTCGCGGATCAGTCAGTTCATGTCTACGCCTGTGAACGATTCGGCTTCTGCCTGACTGCATCCGTCCCCTGTTGGAGCTGCCGCAGGCTGCGATCTTTTGATCTGCTTTTTGAAAATCAAGATCAAAAGATCGCAGCCTTCGGCAGCTCCTACAGAGGGGCGGGCAGCGTGAGTTTCGGGGGCAATCCATCTCATGCCTGGCGTTTATCCTTTGGATTCAAGCGCTGCACTTCGGCAAATATCTCAGTAATGGGTCGCTGCGGCTGACGTTTGTGCAGGGCGCGGACCTGTTCGCTCATCTTCAGCAATTCCGCGCTTGGCTGGGCCCATTGTTCCTTGGGCAACGGCTCGGACCATTGACGCATCACCTCGGGCAAAGCTTTTTGGCCCATGACTTTGAGGCGACGCACGTCCCATTCGGTGAGGTGGTTGGGTATCGTCCACAGGGTCATCACGTGGTACAGGTACCAGAAAAAACCGGACAGCCGATTGCGTAAACCGTCGCGAATTTCTTGGTGCATGCGAGCGCGGGCGTTGTAGAAGGTGTGCAGGCCTTCGTGGGGCGGGTCGTTGGGGCCTTGCAGGTCTTGCGGGTCCTGGATGGCTTTGAGGTCGTGGATTTCGTATTCCATGTAACCGCGGATGGCTTCCCAGTGGCTGATGGCCAGGGACAGCCCGAAGCAGGGGAATTCAACACTGGTCAGGCGCTCGCCGTTCTGGAAACCGATGCCCATGCCGTACTGGCGGTGAATGCCGTATTGCGTGGCACCTTTGGCTTCGATGATCCAGGCCGAGAGGGATTCCCAGGGGACGAAGACGGGCTCGGTGGCACCTTCGGGCATGAAGCAGACTTCGCGGCGTTGACGGTTGAAGCGGGTGGGGATGATTTCGGCGCGTTTTTTGAAGTTGTAGTGCCAGACGGCCAGGCCGATGAGGAGCATCAAAAGGCACGATACTTGAGCGTTGTTGTAGCCTACATGAAACATTCCCGTCATTGAGTCCCAGATATCTTCCCAACCATAGCCAAAAATAACCCCTAAAAATCCAGTAAATAGCGGAAACAGAAATACAACTGAGAATGCGACGTTCAATGGTCCTCCTAATATGACCTGCCACGAGAACACTTGCGGAGACCCTAACCCAAAGTCCATATACACCTCATTCAGCTCCCCAATATGAGAACCATGAGGTGGCAAAGGCGTCGGCAGTGGCAACGGTGCGAGGTAGGTGATTTTGCCGCTGGGAAAGGGTTCGATATCGCCCGCTTTCCGAGATGGTTCGAGATGTGGCGCAGGCAGGTCGAGCTCAAGATTGTTGGGCATGGTCGGCCAGCTCCAGTAGTTCGGTGGGTAGCTCGTAGCGATAATCGGCCAGAGGATGGTCATCACGCTCATCACTGTTCAGGCCGATCAGGTTGATTCCGCGTTTTTCGCTGAACATCGGGTCTTCGAACACGTCCATGCCACTCATCTGCGCCGCTTCCCCGTCGGATTCGAGCGCTGCACCTCGGCAAAAATCTCGGTGATCGGTCGCTGCGGCTGACGTTTGTGCAGGGCGCGGACCTGTTCGCTCATCTTCAGTAATTCCGCGCTTGGCTGGGCCCGTTGTTCCTTGGGCAACGGCTCGGACCATTGACGCATCACCTCGGGCAAAGCTTTTTGGCCCATGACTTTGAGGCGACGCACGTCCCATTCAGTCAGGTAGTTGGGAATCGTCCACAGGGTCATCACGTGGTACAGGTACCAGAAGAACCCCGACAGCCGAGTGCGTTCGCCATCGCGAATTTGCTGATGCATGCGAGCGCGGGCGTTGTAGAAGGTGTGCAGGCCTTCGTGAGGCGGGTCGTTGGGGCCTTGCAGGTCTTGCGGGTCTTGAATGGCTTTGAGGTCGTGGATTTCGTATTCCATGTAACCGCGGATGGCTTCCCAGTGGCTGATGGCCAGGGACAGCCCGAAGCAGGGGAATTCAACACTGGTCAGGCGCTCGCCGTTCTGGAAACCGATGCCCATGCCGTACTGGCGGTGAATGCCGTATTGCGTGGCACCTTTGGCTTCGATGATCCAGGCCGAGAGAGATTCCCACGGGACGAAGACGGGCTCGGTGGCGCCTTCGGGCATGAAGCAGACTTCGCGGCGTTGACGGTTGAAGCGGGTGGGGATGATGGTGATGCGTTTTTTGATGTTGTGGTGCCAGACGGCTAGGCCGATGAATAGGAAAACGAAACCGGTTAGCAGTGCAAGACCTTTGACTTCGTGAAAGATCCCGGCAATGGCATGGGAGATATCGCCCCAGTTCATCCCGAACAAAAAAAACAAGAACCCGCCGATTAGTGGGAACAAGAACATGATCATAAAGGTGCCGCTAAAGGGAAGTCCCAAGGTGAACTGCCACGAAAACACCTGCGGAGATCCCAATCCGAAATCCATATGCACGTCATTTAGCTCCCCAATGTGAGAACCATGAGGTGGCAACGGTGTGGGCAGTGGCAAGGGCGCCAGATAGGTAATCTTCCCGCTCGGAAACGGTTCGATATCACCGGCCTTTCGAGATTGCTCAAGATGTGGCGTCGGCAGGGTGACCTCAATTTTGTTGGGCATGATCGGCCAGCTCCAGTAGCTCGGTATCCACAAGCATCATCGGCGGATGCTCGATCGCCGAGTCAAGAGGCAGGGCGGCAAAGTGCCCTTCGCCATGAGGATCGATTCGAATGACCCGCGTTTGAGATAACCACTCGCCCTGCGTATTCAAAATCTGAATGCAGACGGCCAGTTCGAGGGTTTCATTTGCCGGGCTAATTTCAGCCTTAGGGGTCAGCGGGTATTGCAGGCATAGCACCAGACCATCGGGGCTTTCCTGGACGATGCGCAGGCTGTTGGCGACTTCTTCGCTGATGACGGTTTTGCGCGCTTGCGGAGTGCCGCGGCTTTGCAGAGGCATGGAAATGCGATGGGCACCGATGCCTAAACGCTTGGCAGGTTTACCGCCCAGCGGTGGCAGGAAGTCGTTGAGCGTGGCCCTTGGCAGTACCAGATGGATGTCGCTGGGTTTGGCTTTTAGCAGCAGGTTTTTCAGCCAGGAGTCATGTTCGTTCTGACCGAGTTGCGCGTAGGGAACGTAAAACAAGAAAGCCAGATAGTTACGGTAGTCGGCCAGGGAGTGGTCACCCCGTTCATCGTTGTCCAGGCCCCAGGGCGTGGTTTGCAGCCACTTATCGTGCGCGCCGAGGTTGTAGCGGTTATAGAGCCACATACCGCTTAACTCCAGCACGGTGAACAGTGCACCGGCTAGATTGAAACGGAAGAATATCGTCGAGAGGCGCGTGCCGGCGGTGGCCCAGGCGGCAGTGCGTGCCGCCGCGTCCCGAGTAGTCAGTAATTTGTAGATGACGTGGGCAGTAGGAGTAAATCCAGCGACATTCACAGTCGCCATTCCGCCAGAACCCACCATGGCAAGCGCTGCACTGTATTGTGCCGAGCGATTTCCACTCTGAGCCGCAGTCTGCCAGTTTTGCTGATAGGTGATAAAACTCGATATTGAGGATAAGAATCCAAAAAGATAAGTAAAGCCACCCAACCCAACATGCATCTTCCCCATCTGCACATGCACACTCCTCAAGGCATGATGCTGAAGCCCCGAAACGAGTGCAGCGCTGCGTACCCTCAACGCTGTATCTGCAAGGCTCTGCGCCAGAAGAAACCCCGCCGCCCCAGTAGTCGCCAGCGCATTGGCAAAGGGCATCCAGACTCGTTTGTCTTTGGATTGATCCATCAGCTCACGGGTTACTTCCACCAAATTCACCCCCTGCACCAAAAACACCAATAACCCCACCCCCTCGGTCTTGATCAAGCTCGCATTCGGCACACTCTGTACCCCCAACCGGATATTCCTCAGCAACCCCCGCACTTCCTGCTGCTGCGCGGGCGGAAACACTGCCGTCACTCCCGCCCGGGCCGGTGTCGCGCCGTACAGGCGTGTCGACTGATCCGGCAGTTCCGCTATCGGGCTCAGCGCCCCGGCCAGTCGGCCTTCAAGTTCAGTCAGCGCCCCACGCACCCGCGTGATTTCGTTCTGTAGCTCAATCGCGCGCGGTGTTTTGTGGCCCTGTTGGTTTTTGTTGTGGATGAGACGTTTGCGTTCGCGGGTCAGGGTCTTGAGGTAGTCACGTTCGCTCAGCAGGTCCTTGAGGGTCGATTGCAAAGCGGCGTGTTCGGCCGGGGTGGCCACGGTGAACGTCACCCCGGTGGCTCTCGCCGCATCGAGGATCCGGATGGAGAGGGCCTTGGGCAGGCTGCGGAACAGCTCGTCGAGATCGGGGATTTTTTCCCCCGACAGGTCGAAACCTGCCAGCGCCCGGCTCAGGCCCAGGTTCAGCGCGGGGCTGAAGCTGTGTTGCGCGGCATCGGCGACGGCGCGGGAGTGTTCAGGCAAATCGTCGAGGGCCGGCAGTTGCGGTTGTTCGATTTTTTGCAGGGTTTCCAGCCAGTGCGGCAGGTTGTTGAGCAGGCCCATGCCGGCGTTGAACAGCGTGGAATATTGCGCCGCCAGCTCCGGTTGCAGGCGCAGGGGCAAGGTGTAGAACAGCGGCCGCGTCAGCTCCGGGTGTTTTTCCAGATAGTCGAGCAGCGCTTGGCTGGCGGCATCGCTGCGGCAGATGTCCTTGAGGCAGGCGTATTCGGCGCTGAAAGTCTGGCCCAGCTGCTGCGGATCGTGCCCGTCGTAGTACCAGGCCGAGCGGTGGTAGCGACCGGCGCACACCAGATTCGTACGATCGGTGGTGATGCGTTCGAGCAGGCGGTTCCAGCGCCCGATGTCATCACGGTGACGTTCCAGCACTTCGTCCATGGCCGGGCGGTCGATCAGGTCGTTGACCCCGCGCTTGCCGCTGAACACCGGGCCTTCGAGCACGTCGCGCATACGCCGGTTCTGGTCGCGGCCGAGCTTGACCAGGGTTTGCAGGTGGCGCTCGACAAAATCGTCGGGGGCCACCGCGAAGTGTTGCCGCGTGTAGTAACGGCGGTCGGCCTCGGCGGTGGCGCGCTCGTGGGCCTTGGGATCGACGCCGTAACCGTCGAAACGGTTTCGGTCGAACGAATCTTTTAGAGCCTGATCACGCAGCTCTTGCAGTTCCGGCGATGCCGGTTCGCCCGTCGGCTCGACCTCGCCACCCTTGTTCAGGTAATCGAGCAGGGCTTTGCGGGTGTTTTCGCGATCCGGTTCGGGCAATTGCTCCAGGTCGTCAAACATCGCCCTGACCGGCGGATGGACGTTGGAATTGGCCAGCTTGTCGATGTCCTCGGCACTGAGCCGGCTCAGGGATTCGATGTAGCAGGCCAGCATGTAGTCGCGCTCGTTATTGCCCGTGTTGCTCCACTCGTCGAGCCAACCGACCACCCGGTCCTGATACTCGGCCAGATCACGCAGCACACCGAGATCATCTTCAAGGACCAGAAACAGCGTGTCGTCCTGATAAGGGGCGCGCACCTGACCGAGAAACTCGCCGACGTGCGCGTCGCGAAAGCGCCGGGGTCGTTCCCACAAATAGGGTTCGCGCTCGTGCTCGGGGGCGTCGCTGACCTGTACGGTGGGTAATGGAGTGACGAACGGGTCATCGTCCCATAGCTGTTGTTCCGCAGTTGTCGCCGCGAGTTCCGCCAGCCAGCGCTTGCCTTGCTCGACGGTAAGCAGGTGCGTGCCACCGGTCAGGCAGTGCACCGGGCCGAGGTCGACGGCCTGCATGAAGTGGTCACGCTCGTCAGCACTGTCGAGCACCTGATGACATTTGGCAGCGGTCCACTGCACCTCGGCGAAGGTTACATGCAAGGTGCTGCGCCGGGAAAAAATCAGCGTCGGGCGCTCCTCGTAAGGCGCGCGCTGATCGCTGTCGACCTTGGCGCCTTTGTGCAACAGCGCACAGACCAATCCATTGCGTATCTGATACTCGTGCAAGTGCCCCGTAGCGCTGTCGATCACATACAACCAGCCATCGCGCAGCATGCGAATGCCCAGCGGGCGTGTCGTCAGGGTGTAAGGCAGTTGCAGTTTGGCGCTCGGGTCGAGGGGCTTTTCCACAAGGCCGTAGCACACGGGCAACAACTGCACATGGGTTTGCCGCAAGGGGCAGGCGCCGAGGGAGCCGATGGCGGTTTTGGAGGCCGCGGCGGCATCGAGGTTGGCAGGATGGGTCATGTTTGTTCCCGTTCAATGGCCCAGCGTTGGGCCAGTTCAGTGGCCAGCACAACGCACTCGCCGGGTGGTTGCAGGGACGGCGCTTGCAGTAAGTGGTTGATTCGCGCGCGTTGTTCGAGTGTGGCGCCCGCGAGCCAAGCCATGACGTTGGCGTAATAGAAGAGTTCTGATTTATCGCTCAAGCCCAGGGCGTGGGCCTCATCCAGTCGCTGCTCGAGCATTGGCCAGCGCTGGAGCACGGTTTCACCGCTATGGTGTTCGGGAAAGTGACGCAGTAGATGGGCGTCGAGTTCCAGCAGCGCACGACGTCGATCGACCCGGTCCAGTGCCGCATTTTGTTCCGGGCTCAGGCGATAAGGGTTCGGCATTTCCGGGCACTCGGGCCGACGAGGGCGATGACGGTGCCAGTGGGTACTGGCACTGTCGGCGATCACTACGTCGCATAGGGGACCGAACAAACGTTGATCGCCGCTGTTGAACAGCGCCTGCATCACCGCTGCATCGGCCAGTCGCAGTAGAACGGTCTGGCCCTCGGGCAACTCGACAGTCAGCAGTTGCTTCAAATGCCGGGCGATGGAAAGTGCGGGTGCATGACTGAATAGCAGCCAGCCCCACTCGTTGTGCGCCTGTCGCAAAAAGAATTGGAAGACCGGTTCATCCGGTTGTTGGACCCTCACCAGCAGCGGTGAAATATCTCGCAGCGAAGCAAATGGCGGCCGGTCATACAGAGGGAAGATGCAGGCGTCGGGGTTGAGCTTTTTTATCCGCCCGGGCAAGTCGCTCACGGTTGCACCGTCGAGCAACAGGAAAGCTTGTTGCGCATGCCAGGGCAGGTTTTCAGGCAGCGATGTCGAGAGGCTCATGCTCGGGCAGCCTCGCAGATCAGGCAGCGTGAAGTTCGGTTTGAAATCAGGGCCTGGCGTTGCTGTACAGGGTCGAAGGTCAATTTCAGCAGGGGCAAGGCTCCCGGCATCAAAGGCTCGGCCGACATCACTGAAGCAGGGGCACCGCCCTGCAGGATCGGTACGCTACTGGAAATGCCATCCGGCCCCAACGTCAGCCAGTGACCGCCGGCCTTTACAGTCAGGTGTGCGCCGCTGGCGATGAGTGCTTGTTGTTCTGCGCTGAGATGGATTTGCTGCGTGGCACTCAACATTATCTGGGTGGCGCGGATGTGTTGGTCGCCATGAACCAGCAGATGGTCGTCCTGCCTGAGTTCGGCCAGGCGGTTGCCGTGGGTGAGGTGATGTTCGTCGCCGCGCAGATCGTGACTGCAAACGCCACCGATCATGACATTGCGCTGGTTGTCGATTTGAACGCGCTCGTCGTTGCGTACGTGCTGGACCAGATCCCGTTGCGCTCGCAGGGCGATTTCCTCAGCCCCTTTGCGGTCCTCGATGCGCAGTTCGTTGTAGCCACCGCCACCTGGGTTGCTTTGACTGCGAAAAATGCTGCGGGTCTTCTCGGCTGGCAAATTCAATGGCACCGGGGTGACCGCGTTGGCCAGGCAACCCAGGACAAACGGTTTGTCGGGATCTCCGTCGGTGAACCCCACCAACACTTCCATACCGACCCGCGGTATTTGCACGCTGCCATACCCGTCATGCGCCCAACCGGTCGCGACGCGTAGCCAGCAGCTTGAGTGTTCGTTGTACTGGCCATCGCGGTCCCAGGGCAGCTGAATTTTTACTCGACCGTATCGATCACAGTAAATTTCCTCACCGGGTGGGCCGGTAACCACCGCATTCTGGTTGCCCTTAATGCGAGGCTTGGGGTGTTCCAGAGGCGGGCGGAATATCACGTCCCAAGGTGTCGCGACAAAGTGATTGCGGTAGCCCTGACTGAAGTCGTCATCGGGATGCCAGTCGCTGATCGACTCCTTCAGTACCTGAGGTTGTTTGCCAACATGTTCGACTTCGATCAACAACCACAGCCCATTCCATTCCCCGCGTGGGTGTTCGCTCATGTCAAGAAAATGCCCGCTGCGCATAACGCTTTGATCACTGCGGCCACTTGCCTGCCGGTAATCGCTGCGATGGCGTTCCAGTACACGTCTGGTTAGTTTGTTGCCGCGCTCCCGATCCGTGAACGGGCCTGGAAAGGCGTAGTCTTCAAGGTGCGGCAGCAGCGGAGTTTGGGTCTCGCTATCGAGTTGCACCCGTGGTTTTTCGAAGTTGTAATGACGTCGACTGACATGAGTGGTACGGGCTTCGAGTCGCAGATTGAATCGGTCGATCACCGGTTGCTCAGCGACCAACCCGCTGACTTGCACGTACGCCGTTGGTTGGTGAGGTTTCGGGAAAAAGGTTTGATCGTCGCCGAATGCCAGCAGGTGCCCGTCGCAGGTGTGCTGGAAATGAAAGTGAATGCCTTCTTCTTCACACAGCCTTTGAATGAAGTGCAGGTCGGTCTCGTCGTACTGCACGCAGTAAAGCCGTTGTGGGTACTCGATACTCAGTTGAAAGCGCCAGACATCAGACTGCATGGCGTGGTCTTTCAGCACGTTGGCAATGATCTGCGGCACACTCAGTTGCTGGAAAATACGCAGGTTGTGGCGGTGGGCCAGATAGGCGAGGCGAGGCGCCAGGGTTATCTGATAGTGGGTCAGGCGCTTGCGTGAGTCGCCCTGGGCGACACGATAGACCTGCCCGTGAATACCGGTGCCATCGGGGCCGAAAGTCAGAAATGCCGAGCGGTGTAAAAGTGCTTCAAGATCCAGGGCGGGGTGTTCGCTGACCAGTTCGAGCTTGACCTCGTAGGGCCGGTTGAGTGATTCGGTGGCACGGAACTCGAGCACCTGAAGGTCATGGGGAAACCCGTCAATATCGAGTGTGAAAGCGACTTGGCTGGCCGTACTGGGCATTTCCACTTTCCCTGTGTCTTAAAAAAGGCAGGGGACTTTGCGTGGATCTATCAATTGGCGCAGTCAGTTAAGTCGACTTTTAGTGTAGGACGCGTCCGTTATGCCGATGGATGCGGTCATTGATCCAATGGGTATCAGGCCGGTCTGCAGGATTGTGCACTGCAGCAATATCGCGTGAGTCGCTCTTGCAAAAAGAGCACGTACATCCAATTTTTCCCATCCTCCCTTCGGCACTATCAAACCTGTCCGCGACGCATTGACGTCGGTGGTTTTTCCTTTGTGCGAGTCGGCCATGATTGCTTCTCAATGGGATGAACGGGCCCGGGACCTCGGGCTGCTTTTTTTGCGGGTCAGCGCCGGGCTGTTCCTGTTGTGGGTGCATGGCTTGCCGAAGTTGCTCAACTACAGCGTTGAGTTGCAACGCATCGAAGACCCGTTCCACCTGGGGGCGAATCTGACGCTGATGCTGGCGATTTTCACCGAGGTGTTGTGCCCGTTGTTGATCGTCGTCGGTGTGCTGGTGCGTCTGGCCTGTTTGCCTATTCTCTTTGTGCTGCTGGTGGCGCTGTTGATCGTGCATCCGCAATGGAGCGTGGCCGAAGGGCAGTTCGGCTGGCTGCTATTGATTCTGTTCACCAGCATTTTTATCGCCGGGCCGGGGCGGCTGGCGATCAATCATCGATTTGCCGGAGCCTTTCGTTATGCCTGAATCCAGTTCGCTCGACTTGCCAGCACGAGGCTTCGAAGAAGTCGTTACGCTGATTATCAAACACCGGGTCAAGGCTGGTTTTGAAGCGCCTTACGAAACCTGGCTGCGCAATATTGTCAGTGTCGCCGGGCAGCAAGAAGGGCACTTGGGTGTGGACGTGATGCGCGGGAAGAACGCTGGCCTCGATATGTACACGTGCGTATTGCGTTTTTGCTCGACGGAGTCGATGCAGCACTGGCTCGATTCTCCGCAACGCCAGGCACTGGTCAACGAAGCCACGCCGATGCTGGCGGACGGTGACCAGACCGAGGTCAACCCGGTCAACGAGTTCTGGTTCGCTCCACAAGGAGAAACGAGCTCGCCACCGCCGCGCTGGAAACAGGCTGTGGTGACACTGTTGGTGATCTTGCCGCACACCTTGCTGGTGCCATTGCTCTGGGGGCCACTGCTACAGCTCAACGCCGTTCTTTCCAATTACTTGGTTGCGACGTTCCTGATCACACTGACCATCGTGCTTTCGGTGGTGTACCTGTTCATGCCGATGGCGACGCGTTTGTTCGCGCCTTGGCTGTCACCTTCCACTCTGCCCAAGGAAACGCGATGAACGCCGATCTGATTCTGTTCAATGGCCAATTTCATACCGTTGACCGTGAAAACCCCCTCGCCAGTGCGGTGGCCATCAGCGATGGTCGCTTCGTCGCGGTTGGCAGCGACGCCGAGGCCATGGCGTTGCGCGGTGCTGGCACGCAAGTGATCGATCTCCAGGGCCGTTGCGTAATACCCGGTCTCAACGACTCGCACTTGCACCTGATCCGTGGCGGCTTGAACTACAACCTTGAACTGCGTTGGGAGGGCGTACCTTCACTGGTCGATGCCTTGCGTATGCTCAAGGATCAGGCCGATCGCACGCCGACGCCGCAGTGGGTGCGGGTGGTGGGTGGCTGGAACGAATTCCAGTTCGCCGAGAAGCGCATGCCGACCCTCGAAGAGCTCAATCAGGCCGCGCCGGATACGCCGGTGTTTGTCCTGCATTTGTACGACCGTGCCTTGCTCAACCGAGCGGCGCTGCGCGTTGCCGGTTATACCCGTGACACGCCGAACCCGCCGGGCGGTGAAATCGTCCGTGATGCCAACGGCAATCCAACCGGCATGCTGGTGGCGCGGCCCAACGCGATGATCTTGTACTCGACGCTGGCCAAAGGGCCTAAGTTGCCGCTGGAATATCAGGTCAACTCGACCCGCCAGTTCATGCGCGAACTCAATCGCCTGGGGCTGACCAGTGCCATCGATGCCGGCGGTGGATTCCAGAACTATCCGGATGATTATCAAGTGATCGAGCAGTTGGCCAAGGACCAGCAACTGACCATCCGCATTGCCTACAACCTGTTCACCCAGAAGCCCAAGGAAGAGCTGACCGATTTCAAGAACTGGACCAGCAGCGTAAAACTGCATCAGGGCGACGACTACCTGCGGCACAACGGCGCGGGTGAGATGCTGGTGTTCTCGGCGGCGGACTTCGAGGACTTCCTTGAGCCGCGCCCGGACTTGCCGCAAAGCATGGAAGACGAATTGGAACCGGTGGTGCGCCATCTCGTGGAGCAGCGTTGGCCGTTCCGCTTGCACGCCACGTACAACGAGTCCATCAGTCGCATGCTCGACGTGTTCGAGAAGGTCAACCGCGACATACCGTTCAATGGTTTGCCGTGGTTTTTCGACCACGCCGAAACCATAACCCCGCAGAACATCGAGCGGGTGAGGGCCTTGGGGGGCGGCATCGCGATTCAGGACCGCATGGCGTTTCAGGGGGAATATTTTGTCGAGCGCTACGGTGCCAAAGCGGCCGAAGCGACCCCGCCCATCAAGCGCATGCTGGCTGAAGGTGTACCGGTCGGCGCCGGCACCGACGCTACCCGGGTGTCCAGCTACAATCCATGGACTTCGTTGTACTGGATGGTCAGCGGCCGCACCGTTGGCGGCCTGGAACTGCACGCCGAAGGCTTGTCGCGCCTGACCGCGCTGGAACTGTTCACCCACGGCAGCGCCTGGTTCTCGTCCGAACAGGGCAAGAAAGGCCAGATCAAGGTCGGGCAACTGGCGGACGTGGCGGCATTGAGCGCTGACTTTTTCAACGTCGACGAAGAAGCGATCAAGTGGATCGAGTCGGTACTGACTGTGGTCGGTGGCAAGGTCGTGTATGCCGCCGGCGATTTCGAAAAACTCGGGCCGGCCCGCGTGCCGGTGCTGCCGGACTGGTCGCCCGTGGTGAAAGTGCCGGGTCACTGGCGGCCGAATTCGCCGCTGCAGGCGCAGGTTCACCAATGCAGCGGACCGTGTGCGGTGCATACCCACAGCCACGAGAAGGCGCGCCTGTCGAATGCACCGGTCAGCGATTTCGCCGGTTTCTGGGGCGCGTTCGGCTGCTCTTGCTTCGCCTTCTGAACCAGAACAGAAAGGCGTCGGCCCTGAGGGACGGCGCCACACGCAACAACCATCCACCAAGGAGTTTCACATGAGCAACGTTCCTTACAAGCGCCTGAACAAAGACGATGCAGTGGTGTTGCTGGTCGATCACCAGACTGGCTTGATCTCGCTGGTGCAGGATTTCTCGCCCAACGAATTCAAGAACAACGTGCTGGCCCTGGGTGACATCGCCAAGTTTTTCAAACTGCCGACCATTCTCACCACCAGCTTCGAATCGGGCCCGAACGGCCCGATGGTGCCGGAACTGAAAGCGCAGTTCCCGGATGCCCCTTACATTGCTCGCCCTGGCCAGATCAACGCCTGGGACAACGAAGATTTCGTCAAGGCAGTGAAGGCCACCGGCCGCAAGCAACTGATCATCGCCGGTGTGGTGACTGACGTATGCGTAGCGTTCCCTACGCTGTCGGCGCTGGCCGAAGGGTTTGACGTGTTTGTGGTCACCGACTCTTCCGGCACCTTCAACACCGCTGTGCAACAAGCGGCCTGGGCGCGTATGTCGGCGGCCGGTGCGCAACTGTTGAACTGGTTCTCCGTGGCGTGCGAACTGCAAGGCGACTGGCGCAACGACATGGAAGGCCTGGCCAACCTGCTGTCGGCACGCATCCCGAACTATCGCAACCTGATCAACAGCTACACGGCGTTCACCGCCAAGTAAGAACGTAACGTTTACCCCTGCAGGAGCTGCCGAGTGAAACGAGGCTGCGATCTTTTGACTTTGTTTTTTTAAGAACAAGATCAAAAGATCGCAGCCTCGTTTCGCTCGGTAGCTCCTACAGGTGTTTCATCAACGTTTCTGCAACCATCCCAAAAAACCACCTTTCTTGATCGGCAATGGGTTGCTCATCAATGCCAGCCGGCTGCTCTGCTCCCGCACTGCCTGCAACTTGTTCATCGCCCGGCCGACTTCGCCGCGTTGCTCCATGCAACTGCGGGTCAGGGATTTGTCGAGGCGGTAGATGATGCTTGAGGTCATGGCGGTGAAACGAGCCTGGGACGGGGTGTCGGCGATGATGCTTTGTTCGCCCATGACTTCGCCGGGGCCCATGCGCCCGGCTTCGGTTTGCCCGGTGCCGTCGGGCAGGGTAGCGCTGACCACGCCTGTGGCAATGACGAACAGGCTGTCTGGTACTGCCTCCAGCTCCAGCACCACTTCACCCGCCGCGTATTGCTGCGCCACCATGCCCTGCGCCAGCCTGTCACGTTCCTCTGCACTCAGGGAACGGAAGATTTTCACCTCGTCGAGCAATGCCCGCGCGCGGGTCGAGGGTTCGATCACACCATCGAGCTGCCGGGAAATGCCGGCCGCTTCAAGATGCCGATGGGCCAGGTCGAACAACTGATTGCGCACTTCGCTTTTTTTGCCCAGCTCGGCGATAAACCCGCTGGCCACGTATTCGGACATGGTTTCGCCGGCCTCTTTGAGCACCGCTTTCGGTGCCGGATTCAACAGCAAACTGCTGCTGCCCTGAAGGGTGCGGTCCAGTGCATCGAGCACGCGTCGTGGGCGAATATGGTTGGGCACCTGAATGCTGATCGACACACCGTGCATGTTGCTCGGGCGACTCAGGTTCACGATCTTCGCCTTGGCCGCCACCGAGTTCGGCACCACCGCCGTGGTCCCGACGCTGGTCAGTAGATGGGTGGCTCGCCAGTTGATGTCCAGCACCTTGCCTTCGACGCCGTCGATCATCACCCAGTCATCCACCTGATAGGGCTTGGTGGTGTTGAGCACAATCCCGGAAAACACATCGCTCAACGTGCTCTGCAACGCCAGACCGACGACGATGGCGACCACGCCGGAGGTCGCCAGCAAACCTTTCACCGGCAGCTCCAGCACATAACCCGCTGCGGCAACAATGGCGGCCAGAAACACCAGCGCGCCGATGACATCCTGCAACAACCGTCCGCTATGACCGATACGGCGCATCAGCACCAGGCCAATGATTTCGGTGAGCACCCGTGCGGCGTACAACCACCAGAGAATCCCCAGCGCCGTGGCCCCCAATTGCGCCACTGGGTCATCAGCCAACAGCGGTGCCTGCAACGGGCTGACGCCGGCGTTGATGATGAGCGTACTGAAGATCAGGAACAGACCGGTGCGCAAACCGACTCGGGTGACGCGGTGCTGGAACGGCGCGAGGTGCCAGAGCACGGCGTCGATCACTAGCAGCAGCGCGCTCCAGGACAACAGGTGGGTGTAGAAAAGGGACATGGGCAACGCTCCGTGGTGCTCGGGAAAAAAGATCGCAACCTGCGGCAGGTCCTACATTTGGAATGCGTTTCCCTGTAGGAGCTGCGCAGGCTGCGATCTTTTGCTTTTAGGGCTTCAAATGAGTCTTGAGTTCCAGCGCTGCCTGGCGCACCGCCGCCTTCACTTGCGGAATCTGGCTCAGCGGATTCAAAAGGCCGAAGTCATGAATCATGCCGTTGTAGCGCACTGCCGTGACCGGCACACCGGCCGCATCCAGGTGGCGGGCATAGCCTTCGCCCTCATCGCGCAACACGTCGAACTCGGCAGTCTGCACCAGCGCGGCGGGCAAGCCTTTGAGCTGTTCGGCGCTGGCATTCAGCGGCGAAGCATGGATCTGCGCACGTTCGGCCGGGTTGGTAGTGTAGTTGTCCCAGAACCACTGCATCATGCCTTTGGTGAGGAAGTGACCCTCGGCAAATTGCTGGTACGAGCCATCGTCGAACTGCGCATTGGTGACCGGCCACATCAGCAACTGGAAGCGCAAGGCCGGAGCTTTCTGTTCCTTGGCCATCAACGCAACGACTGCCGCCATGTTGCCGCCGACGCTGTTGCCAGCTACTGCCAGACGCTTGCCGTCGACGCCGATTTCTTTGCCGTGCTCGGCCACCCAGCGGGTCGCGGCGTAGGCCTGGTTGATCGCCGTCGGGTATTGCGCTTCCGGGGATGGCGTGTAATCGACATACACCGCGACCGCGCCGGAGCCCACTACCAGGTCGCGAATCAGGCGTTGGTGAGTCGGGAAGTCACCCAGCACCCAACCGCCACCGTGGAAGAACATGAACACCGGCAACTCGCCTTTGACCTTGGCCGGACGCACGACTTTGAGGTGGAGGGTTTGACCATCGACCTGGATTGCCCGGTCGCTGACGTCCACACCCGACAGGTCCACCTTCACCGAAGACTGGGCGCCGGTCAGCACCGCACGCGCGTCTTTCGGGCTCAGTTGCTCAAGCGGCTTGCCACCACCGGCGGCGAGGGCTTCGAGGAAGGCCTGGGTGTTGTGTTCGACACCGGGGCTGCCGGCGGCAAACGCGTTACCGATGGAGAGGGCGAGGAGGGAAGCGGTCAGGGTTTTTTTGACGATGTTCATTAGGTAAATCCTTTTTAATTAATGGTCTGCGGTCCGTGTCGGCGCTGCCGAAGGCTGCGATCTTTTGATTTTTTTTTGCATCGCTGAAGATCAAAAGATCGCAGCCTTCGGCAGCGCCTGCGGGTATCGGTGTCAACACCGTGGACACAGATTAATAGGGTGTCGAAAAGGGAAAAAGCGGCTATAAGGTGTTTGACTGTCAACCAAGGCGTGACAATGAACCCGTTCGAAGATATGCGTATTTTTTGCCAGGTGATGGACTCGGGCAGCTTCACCGCAGCGGCCGATCAGTTGGGCCTGTCCAAGCAGTTCATCAGTAGACGCTTGATGCAACTCGAAGAACGTCTCGGCGTGCGGCTGCTCAACCGTTCGACCCGCCGGCTGGACGTCACGCCCCTGGGCCAGAGTTATTACGAGTCAGCCCTGCGCCTGCTGGGTGAGGTCGAGCAAGTGGAGCAGGGCATCGCCGGGCAGACTACCGAGCCGCGCGGGACCATTCGCGTCAGTGCGCCGCTGTCGTTTGCCCTGGCGCACTTGGGGTGCCTGCTGCCGGTGTTTTTGCAGCGCTATCGCGAGGTCACGGTGGAAGTTGATCTGAGCGACCGTCCGGTGGATTTGCTTGGCGAGGGCTACGACCTGGCATTGCGCATCGGTACGCTGGAAGACTCGACGCTGATTGCCCGGCGCATTGCCTCCATCGAGCGTGTGTATTGCGCCAGCCCGGCCTACCTGGCCGAGCGCGGCACGCCGCTCAAACCGGAAGACCTGCACGATCATGACTGCCTGCCCTATGGTCATGGACGTCAGGTGCAGTGGCGTTTCGCGGGGCAGGGCAAGCCGCTGGCCGTCAACGTTACCGGACGGATGCGGGTTAACAATGGTGAGTTGCTCAAAGACGCGGCGATCGCCGGGATGGGGATTACGTACTTGCCGACGTTTATCGTGGGTTCGGCGCTGAGAGACGGGCGACTGGTGCCGGTCCTGGACGCGTTTCGGCCGGAACCGCTGACGTTGTCGGCGGTGTATCCGCAGCATCGTCAGTCATCGCGACCGGTGCAGGCGTTGATCGAGTTTTTGCGTGAGCGGCTGGATCAAAGCGATCCACACAATCCACTGTAGGAGCTGCCGCAGCCTCCGGCAGCTCCTACAGGGTTATGTGTTGTTGGGTGATCAAAGGGTGTCAGGTCCTTTTGTCATCGCCCGCTTCGCCGCCGACATGGATGCCGCGGTCATCGCCGACCTCACCATTGGCGTGAATGCCGCGATCGTCGCCAACTTGCCCAGCCTGATGAACGCCGTGGTCATCACCCACTTCGCCGCCGACATGAACCCCGTGGTCATCACCGACTTGTCCGGCGTGATGCACTCCGTGGTCATCACCGACTTGTCCAGCCTGATGAACCCCATGGTCATCACCCGGTTCGGCATGGGTGCTGTTGCGTCCGGAGTTGGATGAGGCTGTGCTGCCGGTGTGCCCCGACGCATGGTCGCTGCCGCTGGTGCCGCTGGTGCCGCTGCTGCCAGAGCCACTGTGACCACTGCCGCTGCTACCGCCATTGCCGCCGCCACCATTGCCGCCGCCATTACCACCATGACCGCCGCCACCGCCACCGCCACTACCGCCGCCGCCGCCACCGTGGCCACCGCCACCGCCACCGCCGCCACTACCGCCGCCGCCACCGTGGCCACCACCGCCGCCACCACCACCGCCGCTACCTCCTTCCCTTGCCTGAGCGCTCGACATGCCGGACAGGTTGTCCGGAATCAGTACGGTAGACGCTGACAGAACTGCGCCAATAGCAACAGCCAACAAAAGCTTGTTCATGTGCATATCGATCTCCGTCTTCTTCTTCAGGTTGAACTTTGATAAACACTCCAGTGCAGTGCTTTATTCGGTTAGTCAGTCAAAACGTCGATGAACGGTGCAACGAATAGCTCGACCTTGCTCCTGACGGTCAGTGAATGCTGGAGGCCAGCTCGAATATCGGGATGTACATCAGAATCACGATCACCCCGATCAGCAAGCCGATGAAGGTCATCAACAAGGGTTCAAACAACCGCACAAACCATTCGATCCAGCGGCTGATTTCTTCGTCATAGAAGTCGGCGCTGCGCTCCATCATTTGCCCGAGGTTGCCGGACTGCTCGCCAGCACGCAGCAGACGCAGGGACACCGGCGTCACCAGGTGATTGAGTTCCAGCGCCGTCGACAAGGATTGCCCTTCGCGCACCCGTTCGCAGGCCTGGTCCAGGCGCGAGCGGGAGGCAACGGTGAGCAGGTTGCGGACCATGCCCATGGCGGTAACGAGGGGAATGCCGCCTTGCAGCAGAATCCCCAGGGAGCGGTAGAAGCGCGCCAGTTCGTACATGAAGATGCGCTGGTGCACCGCCGGCAGCTTTTCGATCAAACGGTCGACGCCGCGACGAAAGGCCGGTTGGCGCTTGAGCAGCACGAGGGCGACGATGATCGCCGCAAAGGCGCCGAAGAATTCGCCCTGGTGGGCGTGCAGGAACATGCCGCTGCTCATCAGTATCTGCGAAAGCCACGGCAGGTCGGAACCCAGCCCTTCGAACACCAGGCTGAAGCGCGGCACCACGTAGCCCATCAAAAACAAAACCACGCCACCACCCACCACCAGCAACAGCATGGGGTAGATCGAAGCGCTGACGATCTTCTGGCGAACCTCGTCCATGCGCTGGCGATAGCTGACATAACGACCCAGCGCATCGCCTACGGCGCCGGTCTTTTCGCTGGACTGGACCAATGCAACGTACAGCGGAGGGAAGACCGCGGACATCTGGGCCAACGCCTGGGAAAACGATTTTCCCTCATAAAGCAGGCGTACCAGCCCGTTCAAGGTTTTGCGGGCCTGCGGCGCGTTCTCTTTTTCCGCAAGGCTTTCCAGCGCATCGATCAACGGCAGGCCGGCATTGAGCAGCGTGGTCAGTTCCTGGCTGAACAACACCAGGTTGAAGGTCTCGCGCTGTTTGACCCGCAGCGCGCGCCAGTGTCGTTCGGCGTGCACGCTGACCACTCGCAGGCCCTGGTCTTCGGCGATGCGCCGGGCTTCACTGTCACCCGTTGCCTCGACGGTCATTGAAACGACACCCGCCTTGCCTACCGCTTTGAGGTGAAAACGTATGGTGGCCATTCCCGTCACTGCCAACTGGTGATTTCGGCGTTTTCACCTTCGCCGCCCGGCTGGCCATCCTTGCCCATGGACAGCAGGTCGTACTCGCCGTTTTCGCCTGGGTAGCGATAGTTGTAATTACGGCCCCATGGGTCCTGCGGCAGCTTTTTCTGCAAGTACGGACCGGTCCAGTGGGTTTCATCGCTGGGTGCGGTGACCAGTGCCTGCAAACCCTGTTCGGTCGACGGGTAATGGCCGACTTCCAGCCGGTACAGGTCCAGCGCTTTGCCCAGGCCTTCGATTTGCGCCTTGGCCACTTTCACTTCGGAACGGCCCAATTGAGCGAAATACTTCGGCGCGACGATACCGGCCAATAGCCCCAGCACCACCAGCACCACCAACAGTTCAAGCAGGGTGAACCCGCGCTGGGCGCGCAGGGAAAAATCACGCGGGGCGAAACACAGGCGCTGTTTCATGATGACCTCACACAGTCGGCAGAAGGGTCGCAATAAAGGCTTATGCAATTGCCATGCAAAGGGTTGGCAAACCGTTTGGCATTCACCTGAACCCCCGTACTACGGCCTTTTGCGCTTTCGGCACAGTGCTTGCGTATGGCTGATTCACGACTGGTCATTGGGGCATTACCCCCATTTTTCGGGGCCGGGCAGGGGAGACAGAACAATGAAAACACTCACCACAGGACTGCTCGGTTTGATGCTGTTGACCGGCGTCGCTCAGGCCGATGTGTTCGTTTCCGTGGATGCCAAGGGCAATTTCGTTTTGTCCAATGTCCACCGCCCCGGACGCCACTATGAACGGGTCATTCATGAACCTGAAAAGGCGCTGGTCAGCCTTGATCAGCAACCGCAAATGATCGCCGCCAGGCCCTATGCCGAGCTGGTTTCAGCGGCGGCCACGGCCAATGCGTTGCCGGCGGCGCTGCTGCATGCGGTGATCCAGACGGAGTCGCATTACAACCCCAGTGCCGTGTCACCCAAGGGCGCGGGCGGGCTGATGCAGTTGATGCCCGACACCGCGCGTGAAATGGGCGTGGCCGATGTCTACGACCCCAAGGCCAACATCCAGGGCGGCGCCCGTTATCTCAAACGGCTGATGACACTGTTCGATAACGACATTGCCCTCGCCGTAGCCGCCTACAACGCCGGGCCGCAGGCGGTGCTCAGCCGTGGCGGAGTGATCCCGCCGTTCGCCGAAACCCAGCGTTATGTGCCCAGCGTGCTGCGCCAATACCGGCGTCTGCAGGGGCTGTCGGAGGACGCTCCGCTGTGAGCGGGGATCGTGGGGCAGAGTTCCCCCACATTTGGGGGAGAGCTGATGAAGATCAAAAGATCGCAGCCTGCGGCAGCTCCCACATGGAGTCCGCCAACAAATGTAGGAGCTGCCGCAGGCTGCGATCTTTTGATCTTGGGAAAAAAAACAGCCCGCAAATCGGGGGAAATAAGTGGGGAATATTCCCCGGTTCATCAATTGATTGTCGTAAGGGTATGAAAAACAAGTAAAAAAATTATGGCATGCAGATTGCTCCAAGCCATTTGTCGAGAATTATTCCCTGTGAGCACCCACAGCGAGGCCTGTGATCATGACCGGCATAATCCACGCTCCGTCCTTACTCCAATTGCTGCTGTTGGCAGGCTCGATGCTCAGTGTCGAGCTGGTTGAGGCCGCTGCACGCTGCGAACGCAATCTGGTGGCGAACGTCGTGGCGCTGGACCAGCCGCTGATGTTCAACCGCCTCGGCGCGCAGAACGTCAACGGCATGATGTTCGCCCTGCGTCGCGATGTGGTCGATGACCGTGACGTTTCACTGGCCAAGGGCGGTGCGGCGGTGCCGGGCAAGGTTTCACTGCGAGCCGACAAGCGCCCGCGTCCGCTGGTGCTGCGAGTCGCCGCCGGTGACTGCCTGACCATCAACCTGCAAAACCTGCTGGCTTACCAGGCCAACCCCGGCTCGCACGAGGGTGGCGAGGAGGAAGAGGGAGGCATCGAAATTGGCAACAACGATGACTTCAAGGTCGACGAGCAGGTCACTGATCGCCATGTCGGTTTCCAGGTCAACGGCCTGCAAGCGGTCAACAGCATCGACGACATCGCTTCGTTTACCGGGCGCAACGGCAACAGCTTGATTCCGCCCGGCGCCACTCGCACCTATACCTTGTACGCCGAGCGTGAAGGCGCATTCGCCGCCAGCAGCCGGGGCGCGACCTTCGGTGGCGAAGGCGACGCCGGCAACGTGGCCAACGGTTTGTTTGGCGAAGTGGTGGTGGTGCCCAGGGGCGGGCGCACCTATCGCAACACTTTGACCGAAGAAGAAATGCGCCTGGCCAGCACTGGTCGCACGCCGGCCGGTCAGCCCATCGTCGATTACCAGGCACGCTACCCGCAGCGCGAGCCCTGGCTCCGTGAAGGCAAGGCTGGCACGCCGATCATCAACATGGTCGACGGCAATGAAATCATCTCCAGCGAGAGCGACGCGATCGTGATGGGCAGCAACGCCGATGGCAGCTTCCCGCCCTCGACGTATCCGCTGGAATCCGTGGGCAAACGCAACCCCGCGTTGCCCAATCGATTGGAGCCTTTCCGCGATTTCGCCTCGCAGTTCCAGGATGAAACCGCCGCAACCCAAGCCTTTCCCGCTTACTGGGCTGACCCGGTGATGGCCCACGTGCTGGAGCCGACCCGCGATTCGTTCATGATCAACTACGGCTCCGGCGGCATGGGCGCCGAGGTGGTCGCCAACCGATTGGGTGTGGGGCCGATGCATGACTGCCTGTCCTGCGCCTATGAAGAATTCTTCCTCAGCTCCCACACCGTCGGCGACGTGGCGATGCTGGTGGATGTACCGGCCAACGCCGGCCTGGAGAACATTCGTCCTGGTGAAGTGCCGAGGGCCGATCAGGTCGGGGTCAAGGCGACCATGGCGCTGTACCCGTCCGAGCCGTCCAACGTCAACCACAGCTACATCGGTGACTTCGTCAAATTCCGCAACACCCACAACGGTCATGAGCAGCACATTTTCCACCTGCACGGGCATCAGTGGCTGTTCAACCCCAACGATGACAACTCCGATTATGTGGACGCCCAAGGCATCGGTCCGGGTGCCGGCTACACCTATGAAATCGCCAACGGTGGCTCGGGCAACCGCAACCGGGTAGCGGGCGATGCGATCTATCACTGCCACTTCTATCCGCACTTTGCCCAGGGCATGTGGGCCATGTGGCGGGTGCACGACGTGTTTGAAGAAGGCACCCGGCTCGAAGTGTCGCAGCAGGGTGCCGACGGCTATCACAGCGAACCCTATGCCCTGCGCAGCGGTAAACCGGCGGCTGGCGCACGGGCCTTGCCCGATGGCGAAATCATTGCCGGCACACCCATTCCGGCGGTGGTGCCGCTACCTGGAAAAGCCATGGCGCCGATGCCGGGCAAAGTCGCGGTCGTACCGAAAGTCGGCGAGACCCTGGTGGCCGCCAACGACGATGACGATGAAGAAGACGATGACGGCGAGCACCATGGCGGCAGCGGTGGCGCTCAAGCCATCGGTTCGCTGGCGCTGGTGGATCGCAGCGAAGCCAACCGCAATCCTGACGGCACCCTTAAAAACCCTGGCTATCCGTTCTGGATCGGCGGCATGGAAAGTTCGGTCGGCCAACGCCCACCGACGCCACCGCTGGACATGCTCGATGCCGCCACGGCGCAGTCCTTGAAAGCCAGTGGCAAAGCCTTGTGGGCCAACCTCGACCCGAATCAGTCGGGTGGCTGGGACGGCGGTTTGGGACGTCATTCCCTGGACGGTTTCTCCTCAGGCGGGCAGGCGCATACCGTGACCACGTCACTGGATTTCTCCAAGGAGGTCACCCGCGCCAAACCGATCTACATGCCGGAAGAAGGCACAGAAGTCGAACAGGCGGCCATGGCTTTCCACGCCAAAAAAGACCACCCAAGCTACGCCGTGCTGCCGGGCAACCAGGTGGTGGCGCGTAACTTCCGCACCAATGGCGCCTTGCCGATGGCTGGCGCACCGTACTACGAACCGTGCATGGATGACCGGCAAAAACGCCTGACCAGCAGCGCTGGCACAGGCGAGTTCAACAGTGGTGAACGCGTCGATGGCATGTCGTTCATCGGTGCCTCGACCTTCACTGCCGACCGCCCTCGCATCTATAAAGCGGCGAACATTCAGTTTGACGCGGTGTACAACAAAGTCGGCTACCACTTCCCGCAGGCACGCATCCTTGCGTTGTGGGAAGACGCCTGGCCGGTGATCACCAAACAGCGTCCACCAGAACCGCTGGTGATGCGCATGAATACCTTCGATTGCGTGCAGTACCAGCAAACCAACCTGGTCCCGGCCACCTATGAAATGGACGACTATCAGGTGCGCACACCGACCGACGTGATCGGTCAGCACATCCACCTGCCGAAGTGGGACCTGACATCGGCCGACGGCTCAGCCAACGGCTGGAACTATGAAGACGGCGTACTTTCCCCTGGCGCCGTGCAAGAACGCATCCGCGCCATTCGTGAGTTCAACCAGTGTGAAGGCGCCGATCCGCGTGACGGAACACCCGCGTGCCCGAAAGCTAAAAATCACCCGTTCTTTGGCCAATACGGCCGGGCCGACTGGGTCGGTGCGCGCACGGCAATGCAGCGCTGGTTCGTCGATCCGGTGGTCAACAGCAAAGGTGTCGACCGTGGCCTGGGCACCATTTTTACCCACGACCACCTCGGCCCGTCGACGCACCAACAGATTGGTCTGTATGCCACGGTGCTGGCTGAGCCGGCCGGTTCCACCTGGTTCCACGCCGAAACCGGCGAGCCGTTGTACAGCGGCGCGCGTCAGGACGGCGGGCCGACGTCATGGCAGGCGGTAATTTCCACCGGTGACCTGGACGGCGACGGCAAGAACGACAGCTTCCGCGAGTTCTTCCTCGAATACAGCGACTTCCAGCACGCTTATGAAGCCGGCGTGTACGTGGGCGCGGGACCTAACGGCGTGCCTGATGCGCAAAGCTTCCCGGCCACCGCCGACAGCTTCCGCTACGCGATCAACCCGCCGGTGCGCAATAACGCCAGTAGCCTGCTGGACGGCGTTCTTGAAGTGCAGGGCGGCATGGTTCCTGGCTGCCCGACCCGGCCGTGCCCGCAGGCGATCTCGGTCGATGACCCTGGCATGTTCGTGGTCAATTACCGCAACGAACCGCTGGCCTTGCGGGTGTACGACCCGAACCGCGTCGGCCCGGATGGCAAGCGCGGCATGCAGGCCGATGGCCTGGGCGGCGACCTCGCGTACGCCATGCAAAGCCGGACTGATCGCGCCATTCCGGCGATGAACCTGGCGCCGAACCTGATCACCTCGGCCACCGGCCCAACCGGCGGCACCACACTGTTCCCGCCGCACGTCAACAAGGGCGGTGCCGAACCGGGCGACCCCTTCACCCCGATGCTGCGCACCTACACCGGTGACAACGTGCGGCTGCGGGTGCATGCCGGCGGTCACGAAGAGGAGCACAACGTCACCCTGCACGGCGTGAAGTGGCTGCAAAGCGGTTCCGGTTTCGGCAACAGCTCCAACTCCGGCTGGCGCGCGTCGCAGATGATCGGGATCTCCGAGCAGATGGGCTTCATTGCGCCGGTCTCGATGCTCTCCAGTTCGGCGGCCACCACCGGTGACTATCTGTACTCGATGGACGCGTCGATCGAAGGTTACTGGAGCGGTATCTGGGGCGTGATGCGCAACTACACCGCGCAGCGTAATGACCTGTTCGCCCTGCCGAACAATCCGAAACCGGCCGGCATGCGCAACACCGTAGCCTTCGACGGCAGCTGCCCACGGATCGGTGCCAATCCTAATGGCATCGGCACCCGGCCAACGCCGCAACGCAACTATGACGTGGTTGCTGCGCTGGCCAACGACATCCTCACAAACCCGTTGGGCTTGTCCATCGGCGACTCGGCGGGGCTTGGCCAGCATGTCGGCGGCCCGCTGAATCCGGCGGGTGGCACCCTGGTGTTCAACTCGCGGACAGTGAGTATTCCGCAGGTCACCGTGACCGACCCTGAAGACGGTGAAACCATCACCATCGGTGGGCAAAGCGGGCCGCTGCATGACCCGACCGCGATCCTGTATGTGCGCAAGGCCGACCTCGATCCAACCACCGGCAAGCTTAAACCCGGTGTGCCCGTCGAACCGCTGGTGCTGCGCGCCGCTGCGGGTGACTGCATCAACATCACCCTGGAAAACCGCCTGCCTACGGTCATGCCGGACCTGACTCAGACGGCGGTGATGCAAGGCATGGTCAAACGTGATCGCAACAGCGGCACCGGTTCGACCACCTTCAGCAACAACCTGATGCGGCCGTCGAGCCACGTGGGTCTGCACGCGCAATTGCTGGCGTACGACATCACCAAATCCGATGGCACCAACGTTGGTGTCAACCCGATCCAGACCGTGCCACCGCGTATCGGCAGCAGCGGTGCGTACCCGACCCGGACGTATCAGTACTACGCCGGGCACCTGGAGCGTGAAGGCAAACCGATCACGCAACTGGGCCGCAGCGTCGACAACATCAACGCCACGGCGGTGGAATTCGGCGGGTTGAATTTCACGCCGGCGGACGTGATCAAGCAGCCGCAAAAAGGCCTGGGCGGTGCAATGAGCATCCTGCCGGTCGGCGCGACCTGGGTTGACGACGTGCGCAAGGTGAACGCGACCGTCACCGCACCGGGACAAACCAGCTACCGCGATTTTGCGATGGTCTGGCAGAAAGCCTTGAACATTCGCTGGGCCAATGGCCGGCCGGTGGAAGGGATTGCCGCCGAAGGTTTCGGCGTGCCGACCGATCCGCAAGACAACTCCAGCATGGCCATCAACTACAAGGCCGAGCCGATCTGGTACCGCTTCGGCCTGGCCCCGGATGCGCCATTCGGGCATGCCGACGGCGCGGGTTACGGCGATATGCCGAACGCGCACATGGCCTACAGCAATGCGTTGGTGGGCGGCGATCCGCAGACACCGGTGCTGTACGTCAAACCGGGGCAACCCTTCCGCACGCACATTCTCATGCCGACCGGCGGCAGTCGCGGCACCACCTTCCAGCTCGACGGTCACGTCTGGTCGGTCAACCCGTTCCTGTCGGAGAAGAGCGACACCGGCGGCTACCCGATGGGTACTCCGGGTGTGGGTTCGGTGCGGTTCGGCTACAACCCGATGTCGATGTACATCGGCGCCCACGAAAGCGTTCTGCCAGCGGCGCACTTCAGCTTCATGCACCCGAGCGCCGGGGGCGTCAACGCGATACCGGGCGACTACCTGTTCCGCGACTACGCCGCCTATGGCAACACCGCCGGGTTATGGGGATTGCTGCGGGTGACCAACGAACCGGAGCCGACCCCAACACCGTAGGAACTGGATCGGCGGTGAACAACACCCCCGATCCTGTAGGAGCGAGGCTTGCCCGCGAAGGGTTCACCTCGTTCTTTGGTGGTGAACCGGATGACGCCTTCGCGAGCAAGCTTCGCTCCTACAGAAGTTAGGCAGGTACAGATTGGTAAAGGGGAGTTTTGGCATGAACAGGACCATCAAAATCGCCAGCGGTGCGCTGATAGTCGGCGTGGCGCTGATCTGGCTCGGGGTATGGCGCACGTCGCCGTCTACCTTGCTCAGCGAAGTTGAGCTGCCCAACACCTGGACCGGCCAGACGCTTGAGCGAGACGGCGTTTCGGTGGCGCTCAACGTGCGGCCGCTGGCCGAGGACGGCGTGCTGCGTGAAGGCGAATTTGCCGACGTGCAATTTCGTGTCACTGACCAAGCGTCCGGCCAACCCCTGGCGGGCGTCGCCCCCGGTGCCTGGCTGGACCCGGAAACCATTGCCGCCGACCAGGCCCAGGGTCGCAAGCAGAGCTGCAAATCCCGGGTCGGGGTGTTCCTCAAATCGAGCATCGGCGCGCGGCCACTGCTGGATCTCAACAGCTACTTCCTGCTGGTGATGAACCGCGACGCCAGCGTCTCGGTGGTCGATCCGTCGGTGTCGGTGGGCGGCATCACCAGCACCATGGCCCGGATCGATATCAAGCAACCACCGATGGATTGGGTCACCCCCAGAGACAACAAACGAGTATTTATCTCGATGCCGACGGCTGGCGAAGTTGCGGTGATCGACAGTGAACAATTCAAACTGCTGGACTCGGTGACGGCCGGCAGCAACCCGGTGCGCGTAGCGCTGCAACCGGACGAGCGCCTGCTGTGGGTCGGCAACAATGCGCAATCGGCGGCGCAATCCGGGGTCACGGTGATCGACACCCACAGCCTGAAAACCCTCAAACACCTGGCCACGGGCGGCGGGCACCACGAAATTGCCTTCAGCAAGGACAGCCGGTTTGCCTTCGTCACCAACCGCGACGACGGCACGCTGAGCATCATCGATATCGCCAGCCTGACCCTCAGCAAACAGCTCAAGACCGGTTCACGCCCGTTGTCGGTGGTGTACTCGCCGCTGTCCGGCGCGGCCTATGTGGCGGATGGCAAGGACGGCACGGTAACGGTGGTCGATGCCGCCAACCAGTCGGTGCGTCGGGTCATCAAGATGAAGCAGGGCCTCGGCCCGATGGGTTTCAGTGCGGATGGCCGTTTCGGCATCGTCCTTAACACCCTGGAAAACCAGGCCTCGGTGATCGATGCCGCCAACGACTCGTTGATCCATGAACTGGACGTGTCCGCCGAACCCTATCAAGTGGTGTTCACCAAGGCCTATGCCTACGTACGCGGACTGGCATCGCCCAAAGTGACGATGATCAATCTGTCGTCACTCGGCGAAGGCCGTATGCCGATCAGCCAAGGCTTTGAAGCCGGGCCTCAGGCACCACGGCTGGCCGGTGACTTGCCGCTGGCATCGAGCCTGGCTGTGTCGCGGGACGACAACGCGGTGTTTGTGGTCAACCCGGTCGACAACACCACCTACTTCTACGCCGAAGGCATGAACGCGCCGATGTCCGGCTACCCCAATCGCGGGCAAGTGGCGCGGGCCGCGTTGGTGATTGACCGCAGCCTGCGCGAGGTTGAACCGGGGCTCTACAGCGCGCGGATCAAGTTGCCGCCGGCGGGGCGTTTCGACGTGGCGTTCCTGCTCAATCAACCGAACATCATCCATTGCTTCAGCACTGTGGTGGAGGCCAACCCCAGCATCGAGCAGCACGCTGGCGTGCCGACAGTCGAGTTCTTGCTCGGCAAATCCACCGCCGCGCCGGGCCCTTACGTCGTGCGGTTCCGCATCGTCCAGGGCAAGCAGAAAGTCGAGCGCAGCGGGGTCAAGGACGTTCAGGTGCGCTACTTCCTGGCGCCGACTTCACGGCCACAGCACGTCGCGGCACTGGACGTCGGCAATGGCGTTTATGAAGCCCCGGTGACCCTTGACCGCAAAGGCGCCTGGTACTTGCACGTGCGTGCAGCGTCACTGGGGGCAAATTTCGGCGACCAGACATTTGCCAGTGTTCGGGTGACACCCGACGACGCTCATTGAAGAGGACATCGACATGAACCGATCTGCACATCGCGGCCTGCTGACGCTCTGCCTGTTGGCCGTAGGGACAGGCCAGGCCCTGGCCCATTCGGCCGATGAACATGCCGGCCACAACATGGAGGCCAAGGGCGCTCGTTCGGAGACGACCCAGGTCAAATTCGCCGACGTGGCGCTGGTGGACCAGAACGGTAAAACCGTGCGCCTGGAAAAAGACCTGGTCAGCAACAAGATCGTGGTCATGAGCTTCATCTACACCAGTTGCACCACGGTGTGCCCGGTGGTGTCCTCGATCATGGGCAAGGTGCAGAAACAACTGGGTGCACGGGTTGGCACCGAGGTGCAGTTGGTGTCGATCAGCATCGACCCGCAGCGTGATGACGCCAAACGCCTGAACGACTACGCCCGCACTTTTCAGAATGGTCCGGGCTGGAGCTGGCTGACCGGCACCCCGCAGTCGGTCAACGAAACCCTAAAGGGCCTGGGCACCTTCAGTGGTGATTTCAAAAACCATGCGCCACTGATTCTGGTGGGCGATGGCAACAGCCGTCACTGGACCCGTTATTACGGCTTTACCGACCCGACGGTGCTCAGCCGTGAAGTCGAGAAACTCAGCGGCCAGCGCAACGCCCACGCCAAACACACCGCCATCGCGATGGAGCAGCAGCCATGAGAATCTTCGACTGGGTCGCCCTGTGCATCTGCTTTTGCATCTTCAGTGCGGTGGCATTCGCCCATGAAGGGCATGAAGAACCGGCACCCGCTGTCGCGGCGGCACAACCCAGCGGCGGCACCCGCGATGCAAAAACCTGGTTCACCGACACGCCGTTGCAGGACCAGAACGGCAACACCCTGCGGTTCTACAGCGACGCATTGCAGAACCGCGTGGTGCTACTCAATGTGATTTTCACAAGTTGCACCGATGCCTGCCCGTTGATCACCCAGAAGCTCAAGGAAGTTCGTGAAGTGCTGGGCGACAAAGCGGACGACATCACCTTCATCTCCCTTACCAGTGATCCGCTGCGGGATACCCCGGCGGTACTCAAGGCTTACACCTTGAAGCAGGGCGTCAATGGGCCCCACTGGCTTTTTCTTACCGGCGACAAGGCACAAATGGATCTGGTCCTGAGCCGCATCGGCCAGATCGTGCCGACCCCCGAACAGCATTCCACGCAGTTGATCGTGGGTGACGTAGCCAACAAACGCTGGAGCAAAATCCGTCCCGATGCCCCGGCCGCCGCCATTGCCCAGCGTTTGCAGTTGCTGACAATGCCCGTGGCCGGTCGCTGAGTCCGCGCCATGAAAAAAGCCCTCATCTTCGGCCTGCTCATTTTCGCCGGCACCAGCCTGACCGCCCAGGCGTTGTCGCTGACGCCCAGTGAAAGCGCCGGCAAACGGCTGTACCGCGAAGGCGTGTCGGCAAGTGGCGAGCCGATCATGGCGCGGATCGGGGCGGCGGGCATGCTGTTGCCGGCCACCAGCCTGCCGTGTGCCAACTGCCATGGCAGCGACGGTATCGGTCGTCCCGAAGGCGGGGTGCGCCCACCGGACCTGACCTGGTCGCGGCTTTCCAGCACTTACGGTCAACAGCAAATCAACGGGCGCGCCTATCCGGCCTATAACGAGAGCACGTTGGCGAGGGCGATTCAGGAAGGGCGCGATTCCGCTAACAACCGGCTCGACCCGGCGATGCCCAGGTTCGTGCTGTCGATGAATGACCAGCGCAACCTCACGGCGTACCTCAAGCGCCTGGCCGATGACCGTGATCCAGGCCTGAGCCCCGACAGTTTGCACCTGGGCACGTTGTTGCCGAGTACCGGCGCGTTGAGCGAGGAGGGCGTCACGGTGGCGGCAGTGCTCAATGGGTGCGTGACGCGGATCAACGACGCCGGTGGAATTCATGGCCGGCAGTTGCGCCTGACTATTCTCGATCCCGGCCCGGACCGCGACAGCGCCGAGCGGGCGCTGGACCAACTGATCGAACAGGAACAGGTGTTCGCGCTGATTGCGCCGCTGGTGCCGGCGCTGGATTCGGAGCTCGCACCACGCCTGGAACGGGCCGGCGTGCCCCTGATCGGGCCGCTTTCATTGCAAGGCACAACCCTGGCCAGCCGACAGATTTTCGAGCCGTTGCCGGGGTTACCCGAGCAAATGATTGCCCTGGCCAATTACGCGGCGGCGAGCCTGCGAGTTCTCCAGGGGCCAACGCTGATCGCCTACCCGGACGATCCCGGCCAGCGGTCGGCAGCGGAAAAACTCGCGCAGTATTTGCAAGACAACGCCTGGCAGAAAGTGCGCCTGCAAGCCTATGCGTCGGCGCAGGACGAACTGCCGCTGGGTTCGCGTTCGGTGTTTTACATGGGCAGCAGCAACGGTTTCAGTCACCTGGCCGAGCGCTTGCAGACGGCGGGGCAGCTGCCTTACCTGTTCGCGGCTTCGAACCAGGTGGCGGGGGATCTGCTGCAAGTGCCCAGTGACTTTTCCCGGCGGGTATTTCTGGCGTATCCGTTCGTGCCCAGCGACTGGACGATGGCCGGGCGCCTGGCCCTGACCCAGTTGCGCGAACGGCAGAAACTGGGCGGCGAGCATGCGGTCCTGCAAGTCGGTGCGTTCAGTTCGATGATGCTGCTCAGTGAAGGCATGAAGCAGGCCGGGCGGGACGCCAGCCGCGAAAAACTGATCAGCGCGCTGGAAGGCCTGCATGACTTCGATACCGGGCTCACGCCGTTGATCAGCTTCGGCCCGGGCCGCCGTCAGGGCCTGAGTGGCGCACACATTGTCACGGTAGATCTGCCCGACCAGCGTTTCTATCTGGTTGCCCCGTACAAACCCATTGCCGCCATGCCCTGACCGGAGGCCGAAGATGAAACTCAACACTCTGCTGGTTCTGCTGACGCTGTGGGTTCCCGCTGCGTTTTGCAGCAATGGCCCGGCTGTGGCACGGGTCAATGGCGAAGAAATATCGCAGCTGCGCCTGGAGCGTTATTTCGCCGAGTACCTGGAGGACCAGGGCCGCTCGGTGGGCAATATCCGCAACCCCAAGGCCTACGCGCAATTGCGCAAGGCGGCCCTGGACGCCTTGATCGACAAGGAATTGCTTTGGCAGGAAGCGCTCAAGCGCGGCGTGGTGATCAGCGATGCCACGGTGCAAAGCCAGGTTGATCAGACGCGTCAGGCCTTTGGTGGTGCCGACGTGTTCGCCCGACGCCTGGAAGACGCCGGTTTCGATGAGGCCGGCTATGCCGAGTACACCCGGCGTGAACTGGCGGCGCGGCAAGTGTTTGCCGAACTCACTCAAACCAGCGAACCGGAGGACAAGCAGGTACGGGCGTTTTTTGAAGAGCATCGCGCCGAAATGAACCGGCCCGAAGAAGTGCAGGTCAGGCATATCCTGATCAAAGTGCCTCAGGGTGCGGAGGCTTCCGTTGTTGAAGCTGCAAGACTACGCTTGGAGGCAATGCGTACGAGCATCCATCAGGGTGCCGATTTTGCCAGTGTTGCAAAGGCCGGTTCCGAAGACGCCTCGGCCAGCGACGGCGGCGAACTGGGCTACTTTACCCGGGGGCGAATGTTGCCTGAGTTCGAAGCGACAGCGTTTGCCCTGGCACCGGGTGCAGTCAGCGAACCGGTGCGTACGGCGGTAGGTTGGCATCTGATTTATTTAGAGAACCGATTGGAGGCAGCCGATGTCACAGAGGAGCAAGGACTTGACATGGTACGGGCGTACCTTGCCCGACAGAAACAGGTCCAGGCTCGTCTGCAGGTTCTGGCGCAGTTGCGCTCCAGTAACCGGATTGAACGGATTGACGATGATTGAGCCATTCCCCAACAGTGGGGAAAAGCATCAATGCAGATCCGTTCGCTTTTCCCCGTTTTTGGGGGGTGGGGCATGTGGACGAAAAGGCATTGTTTTTAAATTCAAGGACATGAAGTAATAAAATGACCGGCGCTCAGCCTGGCATGAAGTGTGCGTTAGACCTATTAAGGCGCGCACTCCGCCAGGTTCGGTATTCGGACCTGCGGTTTCAAGGAGTCCACCTTGTTAAACAAAGTACTGGTTGTTGAAGACGAACAGCTTCTTGCGGAAAACCTCCAGGGTTACCTGCAGGCGCAAGCGCTGGAAGTCCGGATTGCTCACGACGGTGCGCAAGGAATTGTGGAAGCTCACGATTTCGCACCCGACGTGATGGTGTTCGATTACCGCTTGCCCGATATGGAAGGCTTTGAGGTGCTCGATGCTGTCCGCCAGAACAGGAATTGTCATTTTGTGCTGATCACAGGGCACCCCACCGCAGAAGTTTGCGACCGGGCCCGGCAACTGGGAGTCAGCCATATCCTGTTCAAACCGTTTCCGTTGGCGGAATTGGCCCGGGCAGTCTGCGATCTTCTGGGGATGGAGCGCGAACCCAACACGGCTGTGAGTACTTCTGAAGGCTTTGTCGAACGACGCCAGAGCAGGACCGAGAGTTTCCCGCTGCAGTTGTACGACGGTAGTTGGGTGCTTGCAGATCGCCGACGAAGTACATCGGCCTCCGAAGCGCCAGACGACGAACAATTGCTCACCGGGGAGTAGTGGCGCGACAAGACGTTCCGGCCCCCGCCGAACCAGCTCGCCGCGCCGACAGGGCTCAAAGCCCCGGGCGTTGGAGAGCAAGCCATGGACCGTCTATCCCTTGTTGTGGAACCGTCGCCGCTGGAGTGCGTACCGACCCGATTTTCCAGTGAGCAATTGGCCCAGGCACGGGCGCTGGCCACCAGTTCCGGCGAACGGATGCTGGATGCCCTCGGGGAGTTGTGCGAACTCGCCCCGATGCCTTTCATTCACTGCCTCGGCGCCACCCTGCATTATCCGGTGCTCGACACCGACAGCCTGTTTCAAGCCACCCCGGTATTCGACCGGGTTACCCTGGCCCAATGCCTCAAGCGCGAATTCACGCTGCTGCGTCACGATGATGCGGTCATCGGTGTGTTTGCCGACCCCTTTGACACGGCCCGCCTGGCCTGGATCGACGATTGCCTGCATGGCGCGCCGCTGTATCTGGTGCACGCCGACGACCTGAAAGCCTATCTGGCGCGTCACGAAGAGAGCTTCCACGCGGTGGAATCGCTCAACGCCCAGGCCGACGGCAATACCGAAATCGATACGCTGCAAAGTCTGTCCCTGACCAGCATCAGCGAAGACTCCAGCGTGGTGGTCAAACTGGTCAACTCGACCCTTTATGACGCGCTGAAAATGCACGCCAGCGACATCCATTTGGGCACCACCGGCAGCGGTCTGGTGATCAAGTACCGGATCGATGGCGTGCTGAACAACATCAGTAAAATCCAGGGCAACGAGTTTGCCGAACAAGTGATTTCCCGGGTCAAGGTCATGGCCGAACTGGACATCGGCGAAAAACGCGTGCCCCAGGACGGTCGCTTCAAGATTGGCATCAGCGGTCGGCAGATTGATTTCCGGGTGTCGATCATGCCGAGCATTTTCGGCGAGGACGCGGTGCTGCGGGTGCTGGACAAACAGGACCTGGCGGACAAAGTCTGTGGCGTGCAATTGCAGGCGCTGGGCTTCGAAGAGGAAACCCTGCGCCAACTGCGCCGGCTTGCCGCCGAACCCTACGGCATGGTGCTGGTCACCGGCCCCACCGGTAGCGGCAAGACCACCACGCTGTACGCGATGATCACCGAGATCAACCACGGTGTGGACAAGATCATCACCATCGAAGACCCGGTGGAGTATCAGCTGCCGGGCGTGCTGCAAATCCCGGTCAACGAAAAGAAAGGCCTGACCTTCGCCCGTGGCCTGCGCTCGATCCTGCGTCACGATCCGGACAAAATCATGGTCGGTGAAATCCGCGACCCCGATACCGCGCAGATCGCCGTGCAATCGGCCCTCACCGGGCACCTGGTGTTCACCACCATTCACGCCAACAACGTGTTCGATGTGATCGGCCGTTTCACCCAGATGGAAATCGACCCCTACAGCCTCGTCAGCGCCCTTAACGCGGTGCTGGCCCAGCGCTTGATTCGACTGGTCTGCACCGGCTGCAGCAGCGAATACACCCCGACGCAAGAAGAGCTGGAAACCTCGGGGCTCGACCCGCAACAGGTCGCTCACTACCGCTTTGTCCACGGCAAGGGTTGCGGTAATTGCCGTGGCACCGGCTACCGCGGACGCAGCGCGATCGCCGAGCTGCTGCACCTGGACGATGAGCTGCGGCAAATGATCGTCGAGCGCCAACCCATTTCGAAAATCAAGGCCCACGCCTGCAAACGTGGCTTGCGCTTGCTGCGCGAATCGGCGCTGGAACTGGTGCAACAAGGCCGGACCACTCTCGAGGAGATCAATCGTGTCACTTTTATCTCGTGAGCGTTATGTCGCCGTACTCGGCGCAAGTGGTGTCGGCCTGGGGCAGCGTCAGGGCAGTCAAACCCTGTGGCTGGGCAGCGTCGGCTTTATCGATGAGGGCTTCCTTGCCTGGGCCGTGGCCCTGGAAACCCTCGACCGTCTGCTGGGCGAACACGCCCGTGCCGGTGCGGAATTGACTGTGGTGATCTCCGGACACTTCAGCCGTTTCTGCCTGGTGCCCTGGAGCGAACAGATCAGCAGCCCCGATGAACTGCGCGGGTTTGCCCAAGTGTGTTTCGAAGACCTCTACGGTGCCCCGAGCCAACCCTGGAGCTTGGTGCTCTCGGCCGAACCTGCCGGCTACGACCGGATCGCCACGGCGCTGCCGCAAGATTTGCTGGAGCGCCTGCGCACACTGGTTGCGGGGCGCGGCCTGAAGCTGCGTTCGGTGCAGCCGTACCTGATGGCCGCATTCAATCACTTCGATAAAAGCTTCGACGCCGGGGACTTCCTCTTCGTGGTTGCCGAGCCGGTACGCAGCGTGATGCTGCTGGCCCGCGAAGGTCGCTGGACGGCGGTGCGTTCGGTGGGCAGCAGCGACAGCGATGCCGCACTGACCGCGCTGATCGGCCGCGAAAGCCAAATGCAGGCCTCCAGCAGCGAACGGCCGCTGAACGTTTACCTGCACGCGCCGGCCCGCATCGAATCGCACCCCGATGTACCCGGCGTGCACTTGCGCACCCTTGAAGAGGACCGGACAGCCGTACGCGACAGCCTGTACGTCATGTCCCGGGCGGTGGCCTGACATGCGCGCCCTGACGCTCGACTTTCAGCCGCGCCGTCGCTCAAGCCCCCTGGGTTGGAGCCTGCTGGCCGGTGGCGTGGTGCTGGCGCTGACCTGCATCGTCATTCAACAACACCTCAGCGTGGAGGCCGAGCAACAACAAGGTCACCTGCAAACCACCCAACGCGTACTCACCGGTGACACCGGCAGCAAGGTCAGCCTGACCCCGGCGCAAATCCGCGAGCAGGCGCAGAACCTGGCCGAGATGCGCAAGGTCTCGCAGCAATTGCGCCGCCCTTGGGAGCGCCTGTTCGCCACGCTCGAAGCGATGCCTCGCGACAACATTGCCTTGCTGACCCTGACCCCGGACGCCCGCAAAGGGCAAGTGCGGATCAGCGCCGAAGCGCGCGACCTGGACGCCATGCTCGACTTCCACCGCCGCCTTGAAGCCAGCGACGAACTGTCCGATGTGTCGCTGCTCAGCCACGAAATCGTCGCCAACGTGCCGGAACACCCGGTGCAATTCAACCTGTCGGCTACCTGGGAGATTGGCGATGCAAATCCCTAGATTGATCGTCCACGAATACCTGCAAAGCCTGGGCGTGCCTGGCCTGGCAGGGCTGGCGATGCTGGTGCTGGCGCTGACCTGGGGCCTGGCCGGTTTGTTGCCGGACTGGCAGTCACTGCAACAACTCAGCCAGCAGACGCGCGAAGCCAGCGAGTACCTGGCCAAGGTCGAAGACGGCACGGTGGCCGCACCGGTGGTGCCGCAACGTCAACTCGATGATTTTCGCAGCAAGTTGCCATCGCAACCGCAGGCCACCGTCGCCATCGACAAGATTTACGCGCTGGCCGCCCAGGAACGCATCACGCTGAGTCGGGGTGAATATTCGCTGGGCATCGATCCGAAGACCCACCTGGCGCGCTACCAGATTCTGCTTCCAGTGCGCGGCAGCTACCCGCAGCTGCGGCGTTTCCTGCACGCTTTGCTCGGCCAGTTGCCGGCGGTGGTGGTGGAGGACGTGGAGTTCCAGCGCAAGAAGATCGCCGACACCGACCTGACCGGGCGGATCCGCATGACCCTTTACCTGTCGAGGTCATGATGAATACCAAGCGCGCAATGGGTTGGGTGGCGTTCCTCGGTGTAGCGGCGGCACTGACCTGGCTGCCCGAATACTTCAAACAGGCCAACGACAGTGACCCTGCGGTTGCCACCGTGGCAACCACCGGTAAAAGCAAAAGCGCAGGCGCGCTGGCGGCCACGCAAGCTTCCGGTACGCCGGTTGCGATCAAAGATCTGAGCCCGGCCGGCGATCTGTTCGCCGCCCGCAGCTGGAAGGTTGCACCGGCACTCGCCAGCGTCAACGAACAACCCGTCAACGTTACCCCGGTGGTGCAAATCCCCACTGCGCCGCCTATGCCATTCCAGTTCATTGGCAGGCTGGATGACCGTACTGACCTGCAAGTGTTCTTGCAGAGCGGAGAAAAAATATACGTCGTGCGCAAAGGGGATGTGATCGACAAAACATGGAAGATCGAGCGGATTTCCGACATGGAATTGAGCCTGGTCTATTTGCCTCTGCATTTGTCCCAGACCTTGTCTGTGGGGAGCGCGCAATGAACAAATCCCGTTTGCTGATGAGCATTTGCCTCTGTGCAGGGCTGGCTGCGTGCAGCTCGGCACAGGTCGCCAAGGATGAAGCGAATGCCCTGATCGAGTCAGGTCAATACGAGGCAGGGCTGGCACGGATCGAAGAAGGGTTGCGGGAAAACCCGCGTGATACTGATTTGCACATGGCACTGAACCGCGGCCGTGCCCTGGCGGTGACGACGCTGCTGAGCCAGGGCGACATGGCCCGCACCCAGCGCGATTTCCCGTCGGCACGCCTGGATTACAGCCGGGTGTTGACCATCGAACCGAACAACCGCCGCGCTCAGGATTCCATTCGCCAGCTCGACTATCTGCACAGCATGGATGAAAAACTCGAACTGGCCCGTGGCGATCTGCGTCGTGGCGATATCTACGGTGCCGACCGTCAGGTCAAACAGATTCTCGAACTGGACCCGAACAACCAGGGCGCCCAGGAACTGCAAGGCAATATCCGCCTGGTTCAGAGCCGCAACGTGGTGCCATATCCGCAACTGCGGACCCGCCTGGACCGGCCGGTGACGCTCGAATTTCGCGATGCCAACCTGAAAACCATTTTCGAAGTGCTGTCCCAGGTCGCCGGTTTGAACTTCATCTTTGACAAGGACCTGCGCCCGGACATGAAAGCCACGATCTTCGTGCGTGACGTGCGCATCGAAGACGCCGTGGAACTGCTGCTGCAACAGAACCAGCTGCACCAGAAAGTGGTGAACGAAAACACCTTGCTGATTTACCCGGACTCGCCGCAGAAGCTCAAGGATTATCAGGAATTGGTGATGCGCACCTTTTACCTGACCAGCATCGATGCCAACACCGCGCTGAACATGATCAAAACCATGCTCAAGACCCGCGACGTGTTCGTCGATGAACGCCTCAATACCTTGACCATGCGCGACACCGGCGACGCCATTCGCATGGCGGAAAAGCTCTTGCAATCGCAGGACCAGTCCAACCCGGAAGTGATACTGGAAGTGGAAGTGATGGAGGTCGCCCGTCAGCGCATTCTTGACCTTGGCCTGCAATGGCCGAACACCTTCGGCGTGGTCAACAGCGACGGTTCGGCGGTGACATTGCTGGATCAACTCAAAGGCATCGACTCCAGCCGGATTACGATCTCGCCGTCGCCACAAGCCAAGATCAACGCCCAGGACAAGGACATCAATACCCTGGCCAGCCCGGTCATTCGGGTCAGCAACCGCGAACAGGCGCGCATCCACATCGGCCAGCGGGTGCCGATCATCAGCGCCACCTCGGTGCCTTCGACCCAGGGACCGGTGATCACCGAAAGCGTGACTTACCTCGATGTCGGTCTGAAACTGGAAGTGCAGCCGACCGTGCACCTGAACAACGAAGTGGCGATCAAGGTCGCGCTGGAAGTCAGTAATGCCACGCCGCTGGAGCCGACCCGCCAGGGCACGATTCCGGTCCAGGTCGATACCCGAAACGCTCAGACCACGTTGCGCCTGCATGATGGCGAAACCCAGATCCTCGCCGGGCTGGTGCGTAACGACCACGGCAGCACCGGCAACAAGATTCCCGGTCTTGGTGACATTCCCGGCATCGGCCGTCTGTTCGGCAGTAACAGGGACGACGTCATCAAATCCGAGCTGGTGCTGTCGATCACGCCGCGGATCGTGCGCAACCTGCCGTACCAGAGCCCGTCGGACATGGAGTTCACGACCGGTACCGAAACCAGCATGCACATTCAGGCGCCGGATCGTTCAATGGGCGCGTCGACGGTTCAGGCGGCTGAGCCCATCAGCGCTCCGATTGCCACCACCGTCACCATCGAGAAACCTTGATCATGAACGCCTCGCAACGTGGGTTCACCTTGATCGAAGTCGTGGTGACGCTGGCCCTGGTCGGCCTGTTGGCGGGCCTGGCCGCGCCGCTGACCGAGACCGTGGTGCGCCGGGGCAAAGAGCAGGAGATGCGCACGGCGCTGTACCAGATTCGCGATGCCATCGACGCCTACAAACGTGCTTTCGACGCCGGTTACATCGAGAAATCACTCGACAGCAGTGGCTACCCGCCGAACCTGAAAGTGTTGGTCGATGGCGTGCGTGATGTGCGCAGCGCCAAGGGGGCCAAGTTCTATTTCCTGCGGCGCGTGCCCCACGACCCGCTGGCCCCGGTCAAGCGTGACGACGACGGTGGCTGGGGCTTGCGCTCTTATGACAGTACGGCTCAAAACCCGCGCGATGGCGAAGACGTCTTTGACGTTTACTCCAAGGCCCGGGGCAAGGGTCTCAACGGCATCGCCTACCGGGAGTGGTGAATCTATGCGCCGGGAAAAGGGCTTTACCCTGCTTGAACTGATGGTGGTCATGGCAATCATTGCGACGCTGATGACCATCGCCTTGCCGCGCTATTTCAACAGCCTCGAAGCCTCGAAAGAGACCACCCTGCGCCAGAGCCTGTCGGCGATGCGCGAAGCGCTGGATCACTATTACGGCGATACCGGGCGTTATCCCGATTCCATTGAACAAATGGTTGAGCAGCGTTACCTGCGCAACCAGCCGACAGACCCGATCAGCGAACGCAAGGACGCCTGGGTCCTGGTCGCGCCGCCTGATGGCGTGCAGGGCGGGGTTGCCGATATCAAGAGCGGTGCCACAGGGAGGGCGCGTGATGGCAGCCTTTATTCCGAGTGGTAAACCTGCTTCGCAGGGCGGCTTCACCTACCTGGGTGTGCTGTTCCTGATCATGGTGATGGGCATGGGCCTGGCCAGTGCCGGCGAATTATGGGCCACCGCCTCGCGCCGTGATCGCGAGCGCCAACTGCTGTGGGTTGGCACCCAATACGCCCAGGCATTGCGCAGCTATTACCGCAGTTCGCCAGGCTTGGCCCAGTACCCGAAAGAACTCGCCGATCTGTTGCAGGACGAGCGTTTCCCTAACCCGAAGCACCACTTGCGGCAGTTGTACCCGGACCCGATTGGTGGCGGCGAATGGACCTTGATGCGCGGTTTCGACGGGCGCATCAGTGGCATCAACAGTCCCTCCACCGAGAAGCCTCTGAAACAGGCGGACTTTCCCAGTCAGTGGTCGGATTTCAATGGTATGGCCAGCTACAAGGACTGGCAGTTTGTCGCGGAGAAGGCCTTCCTCGACGGCACCTCGGGCCCGGCGAAAGGCCAGAGCAAAGCCCCTCAGGCGTTGCAGCCATGAACCGGTTCTGCGTGGCGTTGATCCTGGTGTTGACCACCTCCATGGCCTCGGCCGGCGAAGAGGACGAGATGCTGGGCTTCATCATCGACGACACGATTTCGCACATTGGCCACGACTTCTATTACTCGTTCAGTGAACGCCTGCGGGCCACCAGCCCGATGGATTTCAACCTGGTGGTACGCGAACGACCTTCGGCTCGCTGGGGCAGCCTGGTGACGGTGGAATATCAACAGCGTTTGGTTTATCGGCGTTTCCTGCCGCCGAATACCGTGGAACTCAAGGACGAGGCCTATAACGCCGCCGACGAGGTACGCGGGCAGATTGTCCAGCGCAAGCTGGAAGCCTTGTTGCAGGACACCACGGACCTTGAGAGGGACGAATTATGAATAAGAAAACTGTCTCGCGGCACCTTGGGCTCTGGTTGCTCGGGCTGGGAAGTTGCGCCCTGGTCCAGGCTACGGAACTGGTCTACACGCCTATCAACCCATCGTTTGGCGGCAACCCGTTGAATGGCACCTGGCTGCTCAACAATGCCCAGGCGCAAAACGATTTCGACGACCCTGACTTGAAGGATCGCACCGCCGTGGCCGGGACTTCGGCCCTGGAGCGCTTTACCAGTCAGTTGCAATCGCGATTGCTAGGGCAATTGCTCGACAACATTTCCACCGGCAACACCGGGAGCCTTTCTACCGACGCTTTCATCGTCAACGTCGTCGACGATTCAGGGCAACTGACGATTCAGGTGACCGACCGAGCGACCGGCGAACTTTCGGAAATCAAGGTGAACGGCCTGGCCCCTTGAAGGGGATTTGGGTTGATGGGGAGTGATGGACATGAAAAAAATAATCTTGCTAGGGATGCTGTTGGCGGCATTACAAGGGTGCAGTCTGCGCGAGCCGATGCCGGCCGAGCAGGACAGCAAAACCCCGACCCTGACCCCCAGGGCCTCTACCTATTACGACTTGTTGAACATGCCACGGCCCAAGGGCCGATTGATGGCGGTGGTGTATGGCTTCCGCGATCAGACCGGGCAGTACAAACCGACGCCGGCCAGTTCCTTTTCCACCAGCGTGACCCAAGGCGCGGCGAGTATGCTGATGGACGCCTTGCAGGCCAGTGGCTGGTTCGTGGTGCTGGAGCGTGAAGGGCTGCAGAACCTGCTGACCGAACGCAAAATCATCCGTGCCTCGCAAAAGAAACCGAACACGCCGGTGAACATTCAGGCTGAACTGCCACCGCTGCAAGCGGCGAACATGATGCTTGAGGGCGGGATCATCGCTTACGACACCAACGTGCGCAGCGGCGGGGAAGGGGCGCGCTACCTGGGCATCGACATTTCCCGGGAATACCGCGTGGATCAGGTTACGGTGAATTTGCGCGCAGTCGATGTGCGTAGCGGGCAGGTGCTGTCCAATGTCATGACCAGCAAGACCATCTATTCCGTGGCCCGCAGTGCTGGTGTGTTCAAGTTCATCGAGTTCAAGAAGTTGCTGGAGGCCGAGGTCGGCTACACCACCAACGAACCGGCGCAACTGTGTGTGTTGTCGGCGATCGAGGCGGCGGTGGGGCATATGCTGGCGCAGGGGATCGAGCGGCATTTGTGGCAGGTGGCCGGGGATAATTCGCCAGCGAGCAATGACACGCTGGATCGTTATCTGACGCAGAACAAGGTGGACCCTGAGGGTGGGGGTGAGGGTGAGGGTGAGTGAACCGAGGCGGCCTTCGGGCCGACCTGGTTCTTGGTTTTTTGAGTACATATCCGTTTCTGCGGTAAGGGCGGCTGGCGGTTTCGCCCTTACGGCGACTCACTTTTTTTTCAAACGCCAAAAAAAAGTAAGCAAAAAAAGGCTCGCCCCTTGCGTCCGGCCCCTCGCTGAGGCTCGGCGTTCCTTCGCTGCGGTATCCATCCGGGGACACTGCCCTCCGGTCGGCTTCGCTTCGACCTACATGCAGCGTGTTCGACTGCGTCGAACGGCGCTTTGCGCCACTCCCCGGATGAACACCTCCACTCAGCCTCCCGAGGGGGCGGGTGAATCAAGATCAAGAGCTGAAGGCGAGCTAACGCTCGGCCTGATGAGTGGTGAGAAGCAAAAACGGTTCGCCCCAGTAGGAGCTGCCGAAGGCTGCGATCTTTTGACTTTGTTTTTGAAGGGCAAGATCAAAAGATCGCAGCCTTCGGCAGCTCCTACAGAAAGAGCTGACATCCTTGGCATTTTTGGTGGGTTTTCCTACAGGTTTTTAAGGTTGTCCGTCGGAAGCTCAAAGTCTAGCCTCCGGACGTCGCTGCCAATTCAGCGACCGGGGCTGGAATCCCGATGTATAAACGGCGCAATAGCGCCCTTCATAACGTATGCTGCGCTCGCTTTGCGTGCACTCCGTTATGGCGGCTGTGCGCGGGAGACCTTCGGGTCTACCGGGCTCGTTTATCCCGGGAATTCCAGCCTGCGTACAGCTGCCACCCATTCGGCTGGAATCGAATGCTGCGGCTTCAAACCCTATAGACGGAGTTTCACCATGGCGAAATCAACCCCCACTCCCCCCGATTCAGATACCGAAAGCAACACCACCAACCGCGCCTCCAACCTCCACCTGAAACCCGCCATCCTCAAATCCTGCATCCCCCACAAACCCAGCACAATATTCTTCATCGCCCCGGACATAGACACCGAGAGCCTACTGGCCCACGCCTGTGAATCCCTGGCATCCGCGAGCATCATGGCGACTGACTTCGCAACGTTTGTGGACGGGCCGCAACGCAGTATGTTGTTGGGCATCCAGCAGGTCATCATGCTGGCCGACCTGGCAGTAAACCGGGCGCTGGATAACCTCGACCCGCAAGGCTGACCACCGCCCTGAGCTGCCGAAGGCTCGGGCCGCGTTCGGACGATCTTTTGATCTTGCTCTTCAAAAACAAAGTCAAAAGATCGCAGCCTTCGGCAGCTCCTACAGGGGGCATATGCAAGCTATAAAAAAACCGCGACCCTCCCTCAAGGATCGCGGTTTTTTTGCAGCGCGATTATTTCTGCAACACAGTCGCCGAGTTGGCGGTACCAAATTGCGTCACGTTGGCCGTCTGGGTCATGCCGCTCTGATCGACGCTGGCGATGTTGCCGGTGCCGCCCTGGGTCACGTAGGCCACGTTCATGGTGTCGGCCTGTTTGATGGTGATCATGTTGTCGTCGCCATACAGCTGCGCGGTATAGGCCTGGTTGCCGCTGCCGTCCTGGGTGAACTCGGTGCTGTTGCCGCTGCCGTTGCTGCTGCCCTGGGCCAGGTTGGTGGTGCCGCGCTGGTCGGCGATGAGGATGTTGTCGCTGCCGTTCTGGTCGAAGTACAGCTCGTTGTAGGAGTCGGCCTGGGTGACGGTGGTTTTGTTGCCAGTGCCGGTCTGGTTGGTGGTCATGATGTGGCCAACGCCGTTCTGGGTGAAGTTGGCGACGTTGTTGGTGCCGTTCTGATTGACGTTGGCGACTTGGTTGCTACCGAACTGGCCACCCTTTTGCGGGCCTTTCCAGTTGCTGGCGTAGACCTTGTTGCCAGTACCCACCGACGTGGCATTGAGCACTTGGTTGTCGCCGTTCTGGTAGGTGAAGTGCACGTTGCTCGTGCCCGTCTGGTTGAGCGTCAGGGTCGAGCCCATGGACTCGAACTGATCGGCGTAGATCGCGTTGAGGTCACCGACTTGCACCACGTTGGCGACGTTGTTTTCGCCGAAGCTCTGGTCGACTACGGTTTCGTTGGTCTGCCCGTATTGACTGACGGTGGCCTTGCTGCCGATTTGGGTGTCTTGCCAGACTTCGGTGCCGTTGAAGTCGCCGAATTGGTTGATGGTCAGGTTGCCGCCTGTGCCGCTGCGTTGGTCGCCATAGGCATAGTTGGTGCTGCCCGCCTGGTTGATGTCGATCTGGCCGCCCATCTGACCAATTTGTTCGGCGGTCGCATAGTTGGTGTCGCCGTACTGGATGATCACTGCGTTGTTGCCCGCGCCCAGTTCAATCTGTTCGACGTTGGCTTCGTTGTTGTCACCGTACTGAAAGGTTTTTGCGGTGGTGCCTTCCTGACTGTCCTGATAGATGAACGAGAAGTTGCCGGTGCCTTCCTGTTGTTGCAGCACTTCGCCGCCGCCGACACCAATCGACTGGCTGGCGTGGCTGGTGTTGGAACTGCCGATCTGGTTCTGGGTGATGGTGCTGTTGTCTTCGAACAGTTGCTCGGCATAGCCGGCGTTGAAATCACCGGTCTGGGTTTGGGTGATGGTGCTCGTGGCCGTGTCTTGCACCGCAGCGGCATCGTTGCCCTCGCCGGATTGTTGTTGCGTCGCGGAGCTGAACGGCGCTGCGGTCTGCTTCACATTGGCGATGTTGGCGGTACCGAACTGGCTTTGCGTGGACACGCTGTCATCGGCCAATGCCTGGGCACTGATGATGACCAGCAGGGCGGCGGTTAGGGGCGTCAGTTTGAACATGATGAAACCTCCAAGTGGTGCAGTGCTTAGCGATATTGGGTGACCGATACGCTCATTCCATTTCCTGCCTGGGTCACGGAGCTTTGCTGGCCCGTGCCGGCCTGGACGATGCTGGCGTCGTTGTTATTGCCGTTCTGGGAAATCTGCGCGCGGTTGTGGCTGCCGCTCTGGACGATCGAAGCGGCGTTGCCTGAACCTTGCTGGTTGATCAATGCCATCAGGTCGCTGCCTTGTTGCAGGATGTAGGCTTCCTGATTACTGCCGGACTGCACGATCTGGCCGAGCAGCGACTGGCCGTTCTGTTGCAACAGCGCGATGTTGGCCTGGCCGTTCTGGTCGATCACTGCGTGTTGGCCCACCGGTGGTGGCAGCTCGCCGAGATCGGCGGCGGGCGCCAGGTCGTCGTTTTCCATCAAATCGTCGGCGCGCACGCCTGCGCTGCTGCACAGCAGAAGCAGGCAAAGCAGGGTGGCGGTCGACATTTTCATGGCTGTTTCCTTTGGGATGAGGCCGACCCCATCGACCGGGTGGTCGATGGGGCGAGGGCTCAGTTCGCGATCACTGTCACGGTGCGCGTGGTGCCTTGGGACGAGGTGATGGTGGCTGTCGGGTTCGCCGACGGAATCACCGTGGTGATGTTGTTCACCGTCAGCCTCCAGCGACCTGTCACCGGCACGGTGGTCGTGCCCAGGGTTTGCAGCCCGGTCGGCGTGGTGACCTGGATGGTGATGGTGTTGCCGGTGGTCACCGACGAGGTCCCTGCAAAGTCCCAGGTGAAGCGGTTATTGGAACGGGCGGACACCGTGGCCGTGGTCACCGTGAAGGTTTCCGCAGCAGGCCGTGGCGAGACTTGCACCGTGACCGTGGCCGGCGAGGCCGACACGGCGCCGAAGCTGTCCTTGGCGAAGTAGGTGAAGGTCGTGGTGAAGGCTGTGGTGACCGTGGCCGGTGGGGTGTAGGTAATCACCGTGCCGTTACTGCTGACGGTCCCGCGACCTGCCGCCGGTTGAGTGAAACTGGCGATGGCCAGCGGCACGTTGCCTTCCGGATCGGTGTCGTTGGCCAGCACACTGATCGGGATCGCCACGCCCAGGGTGGTGGCGGCGTCGGCGACGGCCGTAGGCGCCTGGTTCGGTGCCACAGTAATCGTCACCGTTGCAGGATTGGCCGAGGCCAGGCCTTTGACGTCTTGAGCCTTGTAAGTGAAGGTCGTGGTCAGCGGTGCATTGACCACGGCTGGCGGGGTGTAAATGACGGCTGTGGTTCCACTGAGTGCCACGGTGCCCTGGCCGGAGGCCGGCTGGGTCAGCGCGGTGATACTCAACGGCACGTTGCCGTCCGGGTCGTTGTCGTTGGCCAGCAGGTTAAGGGTGATCGGCACCCCGAAACTGGTGCTGCCGCTGTCAGCGATTGCGATAGGTGCCTGGTTTTCGCCACTGTCCGGTGCTGTGCCGAGTACCACCACTGGCTCGGTATCGTTGCCGCCGGCGGCGGATTTAACAGTGACCGTGGCCGGTGGTTGCGGCAGATCGGCAACGGTCAGGCGTTGCAGTGTGCCGGATTTCGACAGGCGTCCGTAACCCTGGGCAACCATGTCCGGCACGGCCACTTCATCGGTGGACGTGGCCTCGATCAGCAGGCTGTGATTGCTCCAGTTGTAGCGAGCGGTCTGGATTTTCACTACGTCGCTGAGTTTGCTCGACACAGAGGTCGGGCGGGTGGAACCGGCCGGGTTGGTGGCAGTGAGCACCACAACCGGAGGCACGGGGCCGTTGAACAGGCGTTGTCCGAAGAACAGCCCGGTGCCGTTACCCACCAGGTTGGTCAGGCATGGCGTAGGCGGTGGGCCGGGCACCAGGGCGACGGATTCGCGGAAGCACAGGGTCGAGCTGTTGTCCGCTTTGCCGAAGACTTCGACCCGGATGCTGGTGCCGGTGCCCGAGGTGGTGCGGCGGTAGGTGGCCCGTTCGAGTTCCACATGGGTTTGCGCACGGTTATCGAGGACTTTGCCGGACAGGGTAAAGAGACTGGACTGAATAGTCCCGGCCGGTCCCGCGATACGCACGAAGTTGGTGTTGAAGGGGCTGCCGGTGACGGCTTCGGTGAGGTTCGGGTCGCCGACAAAGGTTTCGATAGCGCCGGTGTCCGGATTCACTTCGGTGTAAGGTCCGTTGACGCTACGCAGGAATGGTCCGATCGCGCCATTTAACGCACCGCTGAACACGCCTGGTGCCCCGACGCCGATATCTCGGGTGATGTTGATAGCCCGGCGACCGGGCGTGGTGACATTGACTGTTTCAACACCATAAGGGTGAGTGATGGTGTAGGTCCCGGCCACGGGCACGTTTATCCGCATACGAATCCGCGCGAAGCTGATTTGATCGCCATCGAGCGGGTTTCCGCTGGCAAACGCTGCTTCTATCCCGGCCACGTAGGCGTCCATTCCATAACCGGCGGCGTTGTTGGGGATGTTGGTCTCGGCAAGGAACCAGAAAGCTTCGTCCGGCCAGTTATCCGGGAACACCATTGGCAAGGTGTCGTCGAAGACGCCCGGGGTCGGCAACAGGGTGCACATGTAGGCCGGTGGCGTGGCAGCCGGCACCCGCGAACTGGCCGCCCGCGACTGGCACAGTTCCATCGAGAGCAGATTATTGTCCTGATACCAGATCGGGAATTTTCCCGAAGCAAAGGTATAAGGGCCAGGGTCGACGGCGGCGAGTTGCGCGAAAGCACTGCCAGACAGCGATAGAGTCAGTCCCAGGGCGTTGAGCGCCAGGCGTGGCAATTTGTTCATGATGCCTCCTGATGAGGATCTGGCCATGTGAGCGTTCATTGCACGATGACCACGTCTTCGATATCGCTGCCGCCATTGGATGACGTCACGCGAACCTTGGCCGGTGGAATCGGCGAGATCCCGGTGGACAGGGTTTTAACCACTCCGCCGCCCCCGAGGGCGCCGATGGCGGCACCGGCGCCAGAGGTGGCGGTGAGTACCGGCGGCGAGGTTTCATCGCTGGAGGAGGCCTCCACCGTGATTTGCCCGGTGGTCAGGTTGTATTCGGCACGGGAGATCACTACCAGGTCTGTCAGGGGCATGGGCAAGGAGGTCGGCGTGCTGTTAGGGATCGCCAGGTGGTTGTCGGCAGTCACCTGCAAGGTGCTCGGCAACGTCGGGTTGGTGGAGGACTGGGCGTACCAACTGCCGGTGGTGTCGGCCTCGGTCAGATTGAGCACGGGGTTGTTGCTGTCCAGGGTCACTTTGGCCGGTGGCGGCGGTGCCTTGACGAACACGTCCTGCTGGGCCACCGGGGCGCTGCTGCCGGCTTTACGCGAGTAGGTGCTGCGCTCACTGATGATCGGGGTCGGCCGGGCCACGGTCGACAACTTGCCGGAGATGGCCATCACCGTGGTTCGCAGGTCGATCCCGTTGGGGCCTTCGATGCGGATGTAGTTGGTATTGAAAGGACTGCCGGTGAAAGCTTCTACCAGGTTCGGGTCGCCGACGAACTGATCGGCCGCGCCGGTCACCGGGTTGATTTCGGTATAGGGGCCATTGACGCTGCGCAGGAACGGTCCGATGTCCCCCTTCAACGCTCCGTCGTAGGTTTTCGCCGCGCCGATGCCAATGTCCCGGGTCATGTTGATCGCACGGCGCCCGGGGGTGTCGACGTTGAATACATCGACGCCGTAGGGGTGGGTGATGACATAGGTGCCAGCAGCAGGAACATCGATCCGTATACGTATACGGGCGAAGCTGATCTGGTCGCCTTCAACTGGATCGCCGCCACTGAAGGCCGCTTCAACGGCGCTGACGTAAGTCAGGTCGATGCCTCGTGCGGCATCGACGATCGTGCCATCGCCGGTGAACCAAAACGCTTCGTCCGGGAAGTTGTTCGGGAATACGACCGGTTGCGTATCGTCGAAGATCCCGGGAGCCGGTAGCAAATTGCACATGTACGTCGGGGCTCCCGGCGCGCTGGGGACCCTCGAGCTGACTGCCTTGGACAGGCACAAATCGAGGGTTCGACCATGTGTGTCCTGATACCAGGAGGCGAAGGAGCCATTGGCTGGCAGATAAGGTCCGGGATCGACTGCAAACAACGCTGCCTGGGCGACGCCTTGGGCAAGAGCGGTCACGACCAGGGCGGTCGCGGTTTTGGACAGTAAAGGGTGCATGAGTATTCCCTCTATCAGAGTACCTGCCCCTTGGGGATGGGTCAGTTGACAGGGCTTCGGCAACTTCCATACCAACCGGCGGAAATGTCCGCGAGAGGCCCGAGCCACAGGCATTTACAGCGCAAGCGAAGGCGGTTTCCCGATGTTGGGAACGGGCCTCTTTCCCCAGCATTGGGGGTAGATGGGGGCGGCGGTGCGGAGTGGGGAAAGTGGGGGGAGGGGAAAACCCAACGTCGGGCAAACTGCCAGTAGTGGGCTATAAACCTTGTAGGGGTTTTGCGGGATAAACGCTCATGACGACACTGGCAAAAACACTTCAGTCCGACAAGGGCGATATTCGCTTGAGCACGCGCAAACAGCCGTTCAATCTGCTGCGCTGGTTTTCGCTCATCAGCATGGCGGTGATCGGTACGGTGGCGGTGGCGCTGGGCTCGGTGTCCACAAAGTTCGTGATCACTGAAAGTGTGCAGCGCGATGCCTTGCTGACCTCGCAGTTCATTCAGGCGATTGCCTCGGCCGAAGTGCGTCACGTGTCGATCCCCAATGTGCGGACCATGGGCGAGTTACTCGACCCACGCAAAGACAAGGACTTTCCGGAGGTCGACCCCATGGCCCGTGCCAATGCCCGGGGTGAATTTCTCGACCACGTCGAACACTTGCCGGACGTCATCCTGGCCAATATTTATGCGCCCGACCGCATGGTGATCTGGTCGACAAACCCGGCACTGATGGGCACCACGATCCATGCCGATCAGGACCTGGATCAAGCCTTCAACGCAAAGACTCCGGTATCGGCCAGCTATCACGATGTGGACAAGTCGCGCATGGAGCAGAAGTTCGTGACGCCGCCGGAATACATCTTCATCGAGAACTACATTCCATTGTTCGATGCCGATGGCGACAAGGTCACGGCGATGGTCGAGATCTATAAAGAGCCCCAGGATCTGATCAATCGCATGGAGCGTGGCCTGGTGATGATCTGGCTGGCCACGGCCCTGGGCGGCGTTCTGATTTACCTGGGGCTGTACTGGATTGTGCGACGGGCGGCGATTCTGCTGGCGCAGCAACAAAAGCAATTGATCACCAACGAAACCTTTGTGGCCTTGGGCGAGATGTCATCGGCGGTCGCCCACAGTCTGCGAAATCCGCTGGCAACCATTCGCTCAAGCGCCGAGCTGGCGCTGGAGTTCGACAGCGGCCCGGCGCACAAGAACATCAATGACATCATCGGGCAGGTCGACCGTATGTCGAAGTGGGTACGCGAGTTGCTGCAATCGCTACGTCCCCTGAGTGATGAGGCCGAGCCGGTGAACCTGGTGGCAACCCTTCACGACAGCCTCTCGGCCTATGAACTGCAGATCACCAAGGGGCGGATAAGCGTCGTATTCGAGCCCAAAGAAACGCCGATGGTGTTGAGCCAGCAAGTGCAGCTGACGCAGATCCTCAACAGTTTGCTGGCCAATGCGCTGGAGGCGATGGACGAAGGCGGTACGCTGACCATCACTCTGGAACCGGCCGGTGCTGATGGCGTTTGCGTAGTGGTGGGCGATACCGGCAAAGGCATGACCGTAGAACAACGCGCCATGGCGTTCCGCCCGTTCTTCACCACCAAGCAGGGCGGGCTTGGGGTCGGGCTGGTGCTGGTCAAGCGGATCATGGAGCGTTTTGGCGGCACGGTGGCATTGGATAGCCGTGAAGGCGAAGGCACCCACGTCCGTCTGTCGTTCAAGCTGATTCCCTGAAAATGGGTGTGAACTATCCCCGCTAGCGGGTGTCATTCCCCAGTCGTTTCCCCGGTCATGGCACATTGATGTTGATAAGCCATTGTTTCAGTGGGTATTAATACTTTTGTATAAAGTTGTTACAAATCTGGCGAGCTAATTGCAAAACCTCCATCACCCCCTTCACACATACGAGGCGGCTGGTGATGGACAGAAAATCGCGGTATCCCTTCAAGTGGTTCCTGTTGACGCCTCTGAGCGTCCTTATCTCGATGACGCTAGCTTCAGGGACGTTGCGCGCCAGCCCAATAGACGACGAGCGACAGCCAGAACCGTCCGATCCTTCGGCCTACTACGACGAACCGGCCGATGAACCGGCAGCGTTGAGTGCCATTTTGACCATGCCGGAGGCCAACGAAGATTCCTTCGATTTGCCAGACGGGGTCAAAGGCACACGCGACGCCACGCGGGTCGAAAACGTTCTGCCACCCAGTGCGCAGACCAGTTTCAACTACCCCACCAATGGCAAACCGAGCCCGTTGTTTGGCGCTCAACCGTTCACCCAGCAATTGCTGCTGTTCGAGGAATTCGGGCCGGAAAAACTCGACCCCACCACGCCAGCCGCGCCCCTGCCGTTTCCTCCGGCAGCCATTGGCCCGTTGCCGGCGCAAGACCCTACCAGCGCGGCCCGCAGTGCGCCGCCAGGCCTGGCGCTCGATACCTTCTTGCGCCAACCGGGGCTGACGCCATTTCCCAGCCAGTTTTCCAACGTGGTGGACCGCAACCCTTGGCAGGCGCAGATCGAGTATTTCCTCAATCGCCACATCGGTTCTTCGGCTGAAGGTCGTCCGCCAGGAAAAGGCTGGTCGCATCAACGCTGGAACGAGTTCTACCCGCAGAACGCTTACAAAACCGTGCAGACCGGTGCGCGGGTCAACGGCGGCTTGCGTGATGCCCGGCAAATGCACGGCTATGCCCTCGGAGAGTTCGGCCCCGGTGGTCTCTATCACAACGTCGCGGGCATACCGGCAACGGATGGCACTTCCAAGGGTACCGATGTGCGCCTGCATCCGAAGATGCCGGTGCAGAACCACAACTCGGTATGGACGTTCGACGGCACCTTGCCGCCAAAACTATTGATGGTGCGTTACGGCCAGCCAATGCTGATGCGTCATTACAACGGCTTGCCCATCGACCCGTCGGCGAATATGGGTTTTGGTCTGCACACCATTACCACCCACGAACACAACGGCCATGGACCCGCGGAAAGTGACGGCTATGCCAATGCGTTTTTCTTTCCCGGGCAGTACTACGACTATCGTTGGCCGATCCAGTTGGCGGGGTACGACAGCATCAACACCGACGCCCATGATCCGCGCGCAGCATTTCCGTGCGCACCGGGTGAAACTCTGTGGACCAATGACGTCAACCCGAGCAAGAAGACCTGCGAAAACGGCACGATCAAGATCCGTGGCGACTGGCGCGAAACCATGAGCACGCACTGGTTCCATGACCACATGCTCGATTTCACCGCGCAGAACGTCTACAAGGGCAACGCGGCGATGATGAACTATTACAGCGCGCTGGACCGTGGCAACGAAGCGGTGAACGACGGCGTCAACCTGCGTTTCCCCAGCGGCAACGCCTTGCCGTGGGGTAACCGCGACTATGACGTCAACCTGGTGTTCGCCGACAAGGCCTGGGATCAAAACGGTCAGCTGTGGTTCAACCCGTTCAACACCGACGGCTTCCTGGGTGATCAAGTGGTGGTCAACTGGGGATGGAAACCCACCCTGGACGTGCGTGCCCGCAGCTATCGGTTCCGCATGCTCAACGGCTCGGTGTCGCGTTATTACAAGTGGGCGCTCGTGCGGGAAATCAAGGGCACCAGTGGCGAGTTCCAGGGGCCTAAAGGATCGGGTCTGTCCTATGCCCGCGTGCCGTTCCACATGATTGCCAACGACGGCAACATCATGGAGCACAGCGTGCCATTCGACGGCACCATGGATCTGGACGCCGACGGCGATAAACAGAACCACAACGCAATCCTGCCGACTCAGGGGATCGCCGAGCGCTTCGACATCATCGTCAACTTCGCGAAAAACGGCATCAAGCCGGGGGACAAGATCTTCTTCGTCAACCTGCTGGCCCACGACGACGGCAAAGGTCCGAAAGAACCCATCGCCCTGGGCGACGTGCTGTCCGAGAAGTACCTGGCGGTGATCAAGCAAACCAGCAAAGGCCCACAGTGGGACAAGGGCGACCCGGCAGTGGGCAAGGTGTTGCAACTCAACGTCAAGGCTTACACCGGTCAGGACCTGGCCATGGACCCGGCGCTGTACGAACCGGCCAAACCTGGCAAGGCTGAAGGCCTGGTGATGATCCCGCTGAAAATCCACCGCGATAACGTTGCCGACAAGGCACTGCTGGCCAATGCCCGTCACCGCAGCTTCATCTTCGGTCGTTCCGACGGCACCGATGAAGCGCCGTGGACGGTCAAGACCGATGGCGGCTTCGGCTTCCACATGGACCCTCGTCGCCTGAACGCGTCGACCCAGTTGGCCAGCGGTCCCACCGATGCCGGGGCTGCCGGTTTCGGCACCCTGGAAGTGTGGAACATCAAGCTCGGCGGCAAAGGCTGGAGCCACCCGGTGCATGTGCACTTCGAGGAAGGGATCATCCTCAGCCGTGGCGGCAAGGCACCACCGGAATGGGAAAAATGGGCACGCAAGGACGTGTACCGCATTGGTTCTGAAGCCGATGGCCTGGACAGCGTGGAAATGGCGATCAACTTCCGTGAATTCGCCGGGACGTACATGGAGCACTGTCACAACACCCAGCACGAAGACAACTCCATGCTGCTGCGTTGGGACATTGAGAAGCCCGGTCAATTCCAGTTGATGCCGACGCCGCTGCCAAGTTGGGATGGTGTGCGCTACGTGAACTCTGCCGCACTGCCAACCTTCCGTACTGGCGACGGCATGGGCCCACAAGTGACTGTTAAAAAATGAACAGGGAGGGTGTCGACATGAAGTGGCAAACACCACGCTCGCGAGACTTGGGCATGCACCTGGTGCTGGTATTGGCAACCTGCTTGCTGGCCAGCCAGTTGCTGGTCGCCAGCCCGTCACCGTCGACGCCTGTACCTGCACCCGCCACTACAACCACAGCCGTTGCTGAATCCGCCACCCCGTGGGGTGGCGACTATTTCCCCAACACCTTGCTGACCGACCAGGACGGTCGGCAGGTGCGTTTTTTCGATGACCTGATCAAGGGCAAAGTGGTGGTGATCAATTTCATCTTCACGTCATGCAGCGACTCTTGCCCGCTGGAAACCGCGCGCCTGCGTCAGGTACAGAAGCTGCTCGGTGACCGGGTCGGCAAGGACATCTTTTTCTACTCCATCAGCATCGATCCCTTGAGCGATACACCCGCGGTGCTCAAGGCCTACGCGCAGCGCTTCCAGGTCGGGCCGGGCTGGAAATTCCTCACCGGGGAATTCGCCGATGTCACCGAACTGCGGCAGAAACTCGGCTTGTTCATCGAGGGCGTGGATAACGGCCGCAGCAAGGATCACAACCTGAGCCTGATCGTCGGCAACCAGGAGACGGGGCGCTGGATGAAAGCGTCGCCCTTCGAAAATCCGTGGATTCTTGCCGATCAACTGGCCAATACCTTGCAGAACTGGAAACAACCCAGCAGTGAAGAAAGCTACGCCAATGCGCCGCAAATCCGCCCGCCGAGCAATGGCGAAGAACTGTTTCGCACCCGCTGCGCGTCGTGTCACAGCCTAGGCCCGCAGGATGGGCAGGGCATTGGCATGCGCAGCATCGGCCCCGATCTGGTCGGCGTGACCCGTCAGCGTGATCCCGCGTGGCTCAACCGCTGGATCCGCGAGCCAGACCGTATGCTCAAGGAAAAAGATCCGATCGCCATGGAGCTGTACGAGCGGTTCGACAAAATCTCGATGCCGAATCTGCGCATGGATGAACTCTCCGCGCAGTCGATCATCGATTTTCTGCAGGAAGAAACCGACCGCCAACACCCATTGGTAGCGCCGTTGGCTGCGGGCAATGAAGAGCCGGAACATCATCACGCCGTCGCGGTGCCGAACACGACTCAGGTGCAATAGTGGCGAAATACTTTCCTTGGACCGTCGGTCGCGATCAATGCCACCTACACTGATCCGAAACACGGCTGAAAAGGCTAGATCACCAGCATCCAGGACAGCCCCATGCAGATACTGGAACAACAAAAAATGCCTGCGCCAGAGACACCGGCAGCAGAAAGCAAGGATTGGCGACCGCCGTTCAATCTTGTGCGCTGGTTTTCCCTGGCGAGCTTTTTCATTATTGCCGCCGTGGCCTTGGGGCTGGGCTACATATCCACGCGCTTCGTGGTTGAAGAGAGCATCGAGCGCGACTCGATGCTGACCGCGCAATTCATTCAGGCCATTGGCGACGCCGAAGTTCGCCATGCCGCGATTACCCCGAAAAGAACCATGGGCGAAATGCTCGACCCGCGTCAGGACAATGCCTATCCCGATGTCGATCCAGCGGCCCGTGCGGCTTCGCGCATCGAGTTTCTCGATCATGTCGAGCACCTGCCGGACATTCTCCTGGCCACGGTCTACGCCCTGGACCGCACCGTGGTCTGGTCGACCAACCCCGAGTTGATCGGCGTGCGCATCGACGATGACGATGAACTCGACGAGTCCTTCGAAATGAAAGAACCGGTGTCCACCAGCTACCACGAAATCGATGAAGAGCGCCCCGAACAGCGCTTGCTGCGTGAACCTCAGTACCTGTTCATCGAGAACTACATCCCGATGTTCAACGCCGACCGAAGCAAAGTGATCGCCATGGTCGAGATCTACAAGGAACCGATTGATCTGGTGGAGCGTATCCAGCGTGGGTTTAAAGCTATCTGGCTGGCGACGCTGCTCGGTGGCGCGGCCATTTACCTGGGGCTGTTCTGGATTGTGCGGCGCGCAGCCATGTTGCTGCAGAGCCAGCAGAAACAACTGATTGCCAACGAGACGTTCGTGGCCCTTGGTGAAATGTCCTCGGCGGTCGCCCACAGCCTGCGCAACCCGCTGGCGAACATCCGTTCCAGCGCTGAACTGGCCCAGGAAATCGCCAGCCAGACCGCACAGAAGAACATCGGCGACATCATCAGTCAGGTTGATCGCATGTCGCGTTGGGTCCGCGAATTGCTGGTGTCATTGCGGCCGGTGAATGACGACGATGAAAACGTCGACCTGGTCCTGGCCATCGACGACACACTCAGTGCCTTCGAGCCGTTGATCAAGCGCTCGAACGTCGAAGTGCGCTTCACCCCCAAAAGTGTTCCACCGGTCGTCAGTCAACAGGTGCTACTCACGCAAATTCTCAATAGCTTGTTTGCCAACGCCCTGGAAGCCATGCCCAAGGGCGGGGTGTTGAGTATCGATCTTGAAACACTCGCGTCCGGGCAGGTGTGCATGATTCTCACTGATACCGGCAAGGGCATGACCAAACAGCAGCAGCAAATGGTCTTCAAGCCGTTTTTCACCACCAAACAAGGAGGGTTAGGTGTAGGCCTGGCCCTGGTCAAAAGAATAATGGAGCGATTCGAAGGCTCGGTAGAACTGACCAGCCAAGAGCAGGAAGGAACCCGCGTAAGCCTCAACTTTAAAGTGGCAACGGGAGGGGAATATGGAACACAGCATACTGCTGGTCGAGGATGATGAACTCCTCGCCGAGAATATTCAGACTTACCTGGAGCGCAAGGACTTCGAGGTGACGGTCTGCCACTCGGCTGAAGACGCACTGGAGCAATTGGGTACTTTTGTGCCTGATGTCGTGCTGACCGATAACTCGTTGCCGGGCATGAGTGGTCATGACCTGATCCAGAAGCTGCGTGTCAGCGCACCGGATCTGAAAGTGATCATGATGACCGGCTACGGCAACGTTGAAGACGCGGTGGTGGCGATGAAAGAAGGTGCCTTCCACTACGTGACCAAACCGGTTGCGTTACCGGAGCTCAAACTGTTGCTGGACAAGGCCCTGGCCACCGATCGGATGGAGCGCACGCTGTCGTTCTATCAAGAGCGCGAAGCGCAGAAATCCGGGGTGCAGGCACTGATTGGTGATTCGGCACCGATGGTTTACCTCAAGGGCACCATCGCCCAGCTGCTCGATGCCGAGCGCCGCATGGCCAACGCCGACCTGCCACCGGTGCTGGTGGAAGGCGAGACCGGTACCGGTAAGGAACTGGTTGCTCGGGCGCTGCATTTTGATGGTCCGCGCGCCAAAGGCCCGTTCATTGAATTCAACTGCGCCTCGATTCCTTCCAATCTGGTGGAGTCCGAGCTGTTCGGTCACGAGAAGGGCGCCTTCACCGACGCCAAGGACCGTCGCCTCGGTCTGGTAGAAGCGGCGGATGGCGGGACACTGTTTCTCGATGAAATCGGTGAAATGGACCTGCTGCTGCAAGCCAAACTGCTGAAGCTGCTGGAGGACCGGACGATTCGTCGGGTCGGTTCGGTCAAGGAGCGCAAAGTCGACCTGCGGGTGATCAGCGCCACCAACTGCAACCTCGAACAAATGGTCCAGCAGGGCAAGTTCCGCCGCGACCTGTTTTTCCGCCTGCGCATCATCTCGATCAAGGTGCCGCGCCTGTATGCCCGTGGCGAAGACATTCTGCTGCTGGCGCGACACTTTCTCGGGACCCACGGCAAGCGCTACGGCAAGCCGAACCTGCATTTCAGCGATCAGGCCGAAGAACTGCTGCTCAACTACAGCTGGCCGGGCAACGTGCGCGAGTTACGCAACATGCTGGAGCAAACCGTGTTGCTGGCGCAGAGCGATACCATTGCGGCCCATCAGCTGAATGTCTGCCTGAGCCTGGTGGATGAACCACCGATGTTCCAGCATGAGATGCCCGCCAGCGATTCGCGCCCGCTCTATAACGGCAACGAGTCGATGAACCTGCCGGAGGTCGAGCGCGACATGGTGCGCAAAATGCTCGACAAGACCGACTGGAACGTCACCAAGTCCGCACGGCTGCTGGGCCTGAGCCGCGACATGCTGCGTTACCGGATCGAAAAACTCGGCCTGGCGCGCCCGGACAAGCGCCAGTGGTAAGGCGATCGCCTGTAGGAGCAAGCTTTGCTCCTACAGATCTACAACGCCGGCTCCGGCGTTCTGAGGCAGGCCAGCATGCACGTCGGGTCGAGGACTTCCTGGTTCACGTAGACCCCGTGCTCGGCATCGTAGGAACGGATGAAAACGCGAACGGTCGCGTCTGCGACCGTTGGCAACTGTGAATCGGAGAACACATGCTGGCTTGAAACCGGGATGAAGTCGCCGGGTGATGTTGGAATGTAGGCCCCCGGCGGCACCGTACTCATCGTCATGGGCGCGGGATGGGCGAAGGGTTGGTCCGCCCCGTAATAGTTGAATTCACTGCTCGATTGCTCGGTTTGCATCAGGCTGTCATCCGCTTGCGCACAAGTGGCGGCGGTCAGGCAGAGGGCAAGCAACAGCGTCTGTTCAGTCTTGTTCATGGCAGCACCTGTGAAATCGGTTTTCGGTTTTTCCCCAGGCCATTAACTATAGCGTTCCGGTGGGTGAGCGTTGGTGAGGCCGGGATTACAAGATCACAACAAACGCTGAATGGGGTTCTACCTCGCGGTGATCTAGACTCGGCCGGCCAACAAAAAAGCCGATTCTGGAGTGAGCAATGGAAATGCCAACACACGAAACAGCCATCGCCAGTAACCGCGATGCCTGGAATGACTCCGCCCGACACCACAAAGACAGCCCCGACTGGCAGGCGTTACTTTGGGCTGTCACTCAAGCGGATTTCTCCTGTCTGGATGAAACCCTGGCCGGGCTGCTGACTCAAGTCGGTGTCGACGCAAAAGAGGTGGTGCAACTGGGTTGCAACAACGGTCGCGAGAGCCTGTCGCTGTATGCGTTGGGCGCCAGGCATGTGGTCGGCATCGACCAGTCCGGAGCCTTTCTGGATCAGGCGCGGGAACTGGCGTCCCGCTCGCCGCATTCGCCCGAATTCATCGAGGCGGACATTCACCGCATGCCACCGCAATTGCAGGGCCGCTTCGACGTGGCACTGATCACCATCGGCGTGCTGAACTGGATGCCGGACATTAGCGAGTTCTTCCGGCACGTGGCACAAACCCTGAAACCGGGTGGCGCCTTGGTGGTGTACGAAACCCATCCGTTTCTGGAAATGTTCGACCCCGAAGCCGCTGATCCCTATCGCCTCGACAGCTCCTATTTTCGCTGCGAGCCCTTCGTGCAAAACGAGCCGATCGTGTACGAAGGCAAGGTCGAGCAGCAGGCTGCTGCGTCCTTCTGGTTCGTTCACACCCTGGGCGCGATCTTCAGCGGCGCCATCGCCGCTGGCCTTAACATCAGCCACTTCAAGGAGTACCCGCATTCCAACCGCGAGGAACTCTATAACCGTTATCAGCAGCAAGCGGCGCAGTTGCCGTTGTGTTTTACGTTGGTTGCCGTGAAACGCTGACTGAAGTGGTGATGCGACTGGCACCATCGCGAGCAAGCTCGCTCCTACAGTTGATCAGCGTCAAACCCAAATCCTGCTCTGAACGAAGATCCAATGTGAGAGCGAGCCTGCTCGCGATGGCGGCACCACAGACATCAATATCTTTCAGCCAGATAAATCATGTTTCTTCAGCCACCCCATACGCAACCCGCGGCACTCCCGGCAATCGCTGTTCCAGCAGTGCACTCAACGACTCGCCCTGATCCAGATAAGCATCGCCAAAGTCAGCGCCGAGCTGGTTGGGGTGGGCGACGATTTCCAGTAAGCCGTCGTCAGGCGGGGTGGCGTTGCGCAGGTCCACGGGGGTGCAGACGTAGTCGGCGGTGGAGCCCGCCAAGCTGCTCAAGCGATGGTTGAGCAATTGCTTGAACACGCGTTTGGGCAGGCTCGGTTGTGGCCCCAGATTTCGCGCCAGTCGCACCGGAACACCTTGGCGCGCAGCGAAGCGTGCGACGATCTCGCCGATGGGCCAGATGTTGTGCACGTTTTGGTGGGAGTCCAGATGACTGGGCCGTACACCGTGGTCCAGGCAGCGCTGCCATTGGGCTTCGAGCTCTTCCAGAACGGCGCGGCGATCCTGATGACCGAGCCAGAGGCGGGCGCGGGACAAGTTGAGGTCGAACACGCCGGCACTGTCGCAGAAGGTCCGGCGCGCAAGAATCCGCCGGCTCAGCGGGCGGCCATGGGTGAGGTTGAAGTGCAGGCCGACGCGTCCTTCCAGCAACGGATGCCGGGCCAGGGAACACGCGGCTTCGAACGCAGGCATGTTGGCCATGGCGGTGGTGGAACTGATGACCCCGGCCTGGAAAGCCCCCAGAATCACCGCGTTGTCACAGGCACTGAGGCCGAAATCGTCAGCGTTGACGATGACTTGGCGAGGCATGTTCGTCCTCCAGAAGTTTTCGGTAGGTGCCGCTCGGAAGTCGCCGCAAAGATCAGAAATGAAACCGTCAGAAGGGTATAGACCAGCCCTGAAGATCCATACCGGCAAAATGACATGCTGCTTGCCTGAATCACGTCCGGACTTTTCCTCCAGTTGCCATCAAACGCTTACTGCTGCTGGATTTACCGGGGTCTGAAAGGGGCGCGAAGATTTTCAGGAAAGCGATAAGCGGGCGTCATTCGGGGTCTGTCCCCACCGTGCCCGGTACACCCCCGGCGCACAACCAAACCACCTCAAACACGCGCGGTTGAAACTCTGCACATCGCTGTAACCCAACTGGTCGGAAACCTCCACCAGCTCCAGGTCCGCCGCCTGCAACAGGTCTTCGGCGCGACAGCGACGGTACTCGTCGAGCAACTCTGAAAAACTCCAGCCCAGCGCCTTCAACCGTCGTGCAGCTGTGCGTTCAAGCAAGTGATGGCCGGCGCAAAACTGCTGCCAGTTGGCACCGGCCAAGTCGGCGATCAGGTGGTCGCTGACTTGCTCCAGCAAGGTCGGTTCGCTGTTGCGCCGGGTCTGTTCCAGCAACGCCACCAGGGTCTGTTCCAGTTCATGATTGCCGGGGGTCAACGCAATGACGAACAGCTGTGAGTCAAGGTGAATCGAATGCTGCGCCACGCCCCAGCGCACCGCTGCGCGGAATGCCTGCTCATGGTTTTCAGGGGAGGCTGGACAGGCAAAGGCCAGGTCGACGCCAAGGATGGGGTCCTTCTCCAGGCCACTGGCGAGGAATTTTCGACGCAGCATGCTGCACAGGCTGATGAGGATGTAATCGGCAATCGGCGCGCTGGCCCTCACGCCGCCGCAGTCGAGCAGACGCAGTTCAACCCCTTTCTCGTGGCGCACGATTCGCGCTTCGAAGTGGCCGCTGAAGAACGGAAAGAACCGTTCGAAAAAATCGCAGGCGGTTTCCAGTGAAGCAGCCACGTCGAACAGGTACGTCAGGCCATTGGTCGCGGTGGAGACAAATCGCCGTCCGGCCGTCAACCCGATCATTGGGTCTTGCGTTTCCTCCAGCGCGAATGCCCAAAAACTTCGCGACAGGAATAACGGCACCCGCATGAATGGCGTGCGCAACTCGAACAGGCTGCGGCGCAAAAGGCCTTCGATTTTCTCCCGGGCAACACCGCGCGCGAGCAGTTCTTCAATGGCCGGCAGCAGGGTCGGCGCGTAGAACGCATTCGCCGAGGGTTGATCACGGGGTGGCTGATCGCTTTTTGTCATGTAGGGCTCACAGCTTGTGTCAGAACACTGGTTAGGCTGCCCGACGTTAAGCGATTTGCCGGAGCAAGACCATGCTTGATTTACGCCAGCTCGACCTGAACCTGTTGCTTGCCTTCGATGCGATTTACCAGCAGCGCAGTGTCACCCGCGCCGCCGAGGTGATGTGCCTGTCGCAACCGGCCATGAGCAATGCGCTGCGTCGCCTGCGCGAATTGTGTGGCGATCCACTGTTCATCAAAAGCCGTTTGGGCGTGACGCCGACGCTGGTCGCGCATCGGCTGGCCGACTACGTGCGCGCCGCGCTGGAGTCGTTGCGTGACGGTTTGCGCATGATTCCCGCCGCGCGGCAGAACAACCCGTTGCTGCGCATCAGTTGCCTGGACTGCCTGCAACCGGTGTTGCTCGATGCGTTGCTCGAATCGCCCCATGCCGACTGGCAGGTACGCTACTTCCAGCCGCGCCGGCGCGATGCCCTGCAGGAACTGGCGAGTGGCAAGCTCGATATCCTGATCGACCTCGACCAACCATTGGCCGGGCTGACTGGCCTGCACAAACAGATGCTGCCGGCGGACCATTACGTGTTTGCCTATGGCGCTGCACTCAAAGAGCCACCGCGCACGCTGGAGGCCTATCTGGCACAACCGCAAATTCAGATTTCCAGCCGCCGCGACGGGCTCAGTCCGGTGGATCTGCACCTTGGTTTGAAAGGCTTGCGCCGAAACCTCGCGGTGAACACGCAAAGCACGCTGGCCGCCAAGTTGATCGCCGACCGGCAGCCCTTCGGCATGAGCCTGCCGAGTCGGGTTGCCGAGGTGCTGGGCTTGCAGCATGTGCCCCTGCCGCTGGAAGAACCGGTGGAGCTGAAACTGGCGCTGTACATCGAGGCGCGCTATCGCTTCGAACGAAGCCGCGAGGAGGCGATGCATTGCCTGTTGCGTGCGCTGGGTGAGCCACGTGCGCTGCAGGCGCTGGCACGGCGCGCGTAGATTTTTGCCACGAACCGGTTTTTCCTGGCATCACTGATCCCCTGTAGGAGCTGCCGAAGGCTGCGATCTTTTGATCTTTTTTAAGGGCAAGATCAAAAGATCGCAGCCTGCGGCAGCTCCTACAGGGACTCAAGCAGGCGTTGGTCGACTTGCAGAATCGCCTCAACCATCGCCAGCGCCGCCGGTGTCAGGGAATACCCGACGCGGCTGACAATGCCGTAATGCAACTGCAAACCCGGGTCGTCGCGGGGCACGTCGACGAACTCCAGCAGCTGTATCAAGCCCTGATCGACTTGTTCGACGAGGGCTTCCATGGTGGCGATACCCACCGCGTCGGAGTGCCTGACCACGCGGCAAATGGCGTCGAATTGCGCGCACTCGACGCTGGGGTTGAAGTCCGGTTCGCCCTGCACATCGGCGAGGATTTTGCGGATCATCGGCGGAATGCGTGTACCGACTACCGCGTAGTCGAGCAGGGCGCGCAGCGGCAGGTTTTCGCGGTTGGCCAAGGGATGATCGACGCGACAGAAAAACCGCCCCCGCCGTGGTCGCAGCAGTTGCACCTGGTACTGCGGATCACCAGTGAAGTAACGCGAATCGGCGACCAGAAACTCGATCTGCTGTTCGCGCAGCCACAACGCCAGTTGTTCCCAGTCACCCTGGTGGAAGCGGGTGCGGATCGCCGGATGCGCCTGGATGAACTGCGCCAGCGCTTCGGGCACCAACAGCTGCGCCGGATACGGGCCGCTGCCGAAATGCAATTCGCCGCCGGTCAGGCCGTTGTATTGGGTCAACTCGTTGTGCAATGCCTGGCTGCCCGCAAGCAGACGCCGGGCGTGTTGCAACACCAATTCACCCTGGCCGGTCAGGCGGAATTCGCGACTGCTGCGTTCCACTAGCGCGCAATCGAGATCTCGTTCCAGGGTCTGAATGCTACGGCTGAAGGCCGGTTGGCTCAGATTGATCGCTTCGGCGGCGCGGCCAAAACTGCGGTAATCGGCCAGTGCGACGAGGTGGCGAAGCTGTCGTAGATCCATCATGCGTCTCCTGCATTCGGCGGATACTTTTAATGCATTTGATCGATATCACAGTGACTGGCATAAGTACACGCCTGTCTTCCCGCCGTAGCTCGCCATGACCAGTCAAACCTTCGCCTCCAGCGCTTTCACCCGCACCATTCTCAGCCACGCCCAACGTTCCGGCCTGTGCCAGGAGCAACTATTGCAGCGGGCTGGAATCTGTTTGTCGTTACTGGACGGGCAGGGGTTGCGCGTTCCTGGGCATTTGGTCGACCAGCTGTGGCGTGAGTGCGAGCGCCTGGGCGCAGGTGCCACATTTGGCTGCGAAATGGTCAATGGCATGGCGACGACCAGTCTGCAAGGCTTGAACATTTTGCTCGACTCCGCCAGCACGCTGCGCGCCAGTCTCGGGTGTTTCGTCCAGTTCCTGCCACGGGTGACCGACGCGGTGCTGGCAGAGCTGGAGGAGGTCGACGGGCAGGCCCGCTTGCACCTGCGCAGTGTCGACCAGCAGCCGCATTTTTTCGCGCTGGACGCGGCGACGCTGACGCTGGTGCGCAACATTGCCCGGCGTCTCGGACGGGCGCCCGGCGCGGTGTTTACCGGTGTCGAATTGACACTGCAACAAGCCGCCGGTGAGTGGTTGCGCAGCGTTGGCATCGAGGTTCAAGAAGGGCCACATCCGTGTTTGACACTTCCACTTGCGAGCCTTGATGAACCCTTGCTTGGCGCTAACCCGTTCCTGCACCAGAGCATGTTGCGTCACTGGCAGACCGAGGTGGCACAACATGCGCGCAGCGACGGTCTGGAGTTGGCGCGACACTGGCTGACGGCGGGCGACCAGCCGATCGAACGAATCGCCGAGCGCCTCGGGTATCGTCAACCGAGCAATTTTATCCGGGCGTTTCGCAAGCAGTTTGGTATTACGCCCAAGCAGTTTCGGTTGGGGGTGTAGCGGCACCGGTGGAGGTGGCTGCGGGTTGACGGGAAGATCAGAATCAAAAGATCGCAGCCTTCGACAGCGCCTATAGGAGTACGCAATCCCATGTAGGAGTTGCCGAAGGCTGCGATCTTTTGATCTTGCCATTGATGTTGCTTACGTTTGAAAAACGGCCGTTATCGCAAAAATGGATGTTCACACAATCCCACCCCGAGGATTCGCAAACACCACCACCGATGATTACTTTTTGTCGGCCACCGCTTGCGTGTCATCGCCGATTGTTGGGCACCGTGTCCGGGCTGAGCAAATCTGACCGGAGCCTAATAATGATAAAAAAACGCTCGGCCACAGCCGGAGTTCGCCAACGACTTCACCGGCTTGGCCACACCCGCCCGCAGCCCCTTGCGCTGGCGGTTCTTGCTGTACTGGCGGGGCCAACCTGCGCCACAACATTCGACATCAACGAAGACTGGAGCCTGTCGACCAAAACCAGCTTGAGCCTGGGCAGCAGTTGGTCGACGCAAAACCCCGATAAAAGCCTGATGACCCGCGCCAACGCCTTGCAGGCGCAAGGTGTTCAGGCCAACGGCACCAGCGTCAGTGCCGACGACAATCGGCTGAACTTCGAGAAGGGCGATCCCATCTCGCAGCTGTTCAAGGGTCTCACTGATTTCAGTCTCGATGGTCAGGGCCAGGGCGCGTTCGTGCGCTTTAAATACTGGTATGACCACGCCTACGAAACCCGTCAGGGGCGCTTCAAGGATTTCGACGATTCGGGCTGGGAAGACCTGTCCAAGTTCAAGGGCTTCGAGATGCTCGATGCCTATGTCTGGAAAGACTTTCAGGTGGCCGAGCATCCGCTGAACGTGAAGGTGGGCAATCAGGTGTTGTCCTGGGGAGAGTCGCTGTTGATCCAGAATGGCATCAACGTGATCAACCCGCTGGACGTCTCGGCGTTCAACCGCCCGGGCGTCGAGATCAAGGAAGGTCAGTTGCCGGTGGAGATGGTCTCCTTCAGTTTCGGGCTGTCCGACACCACTAACCTTGAAGGCTTTTACCAATACAACTGGCGCCCTAGCGTACTCGACGGTTGCGGCACGTTCTTCGCTGCCAGTGATGTGATCCAGAAGGGTTGCGGGCCTTTGTACCTGAATCAGGTGCAGACGGATCAGCAGATGCAGGCAGCCGGGTTGTACGCCACTTCCCGGGGCAACGAATCGCCATCCGACAACGGTCAGTTCGGCTTCGCCCTGCGCCAGATGATCCCGGCGCTGAACGATGCCGAAGCGGCGATCTACTACATCAACTATCACTCGCGGCTGCCGTACTTCACCCTCGACGCGAAGAACACCGCCATACGCGGCACGTTCCCCGGCGGCATTCAGGCGCCGAGCTACGCGGCGGCGTTTCCGGAAAATATTCATTTGTACGGCATCAGCCTCAACGGCGTGGAACCCAATAGCGGGATTTCCCTCGCCGGCGAGCTGAGCTATCGCCCGAACATGCCACTGTCGATCAACGCGCCAGACGTCAACGTCGCAGTGATTTCCGGTCCGGCGGGCAGTTCCTGGGTGCAGTTGCCACCCGGCTTCAATATCAATCGGGGCAGCCGTTTTGACGCATGGGAACGCAAGGGTGTCTGGCAGGGGACGGCCTCGGCCACCCAGGCCTTCGACAACATCATGGGTGCCACTCGCCTGAGCCTGTTCGCCGAAGCCGGCGTGGTGCACATCGATAACCTCGGCGATGAACGTCTGGGTCGCAGCGCCGCGTTCGGTCGCAGCTCGACGCGCAACGGTACACCCTGCAACACCGTGGCCTCGGGTGTGACCAATGAGTACTGCACCGACAAGGGTTTCGCCACTGACTGGTCGTGGGGCTATCGACTGCGCGGCAGCCTGGAATACAGCGATGTTCTACCGGGCATCAACCTGATTCCGGCAGTCAATTGGCGGCACGACGTCGAGGGCTATTCCTACGATCCGCAAGGCCCGTTCCAGGAAGGGCAGCAAGCCTTGGGCCTGAGCCTGACCGGCGTCTACATGAACGATTACAGCGTGGAACTGGCTTACAACTCGTTCTTCGGCTCCAACAAATACAGCACCCTCGACGACCGAGATTTCGCATCCGTCAGCTTCAAGGCAGACTTCTAAGGAGAACCGTTATGCGTATGCAATTGTGCGTGCTGGCCCTGGCCTGCACTGTCGGCCTGGCTCAGGCCAAAGGCACCGATCCGGCACCTCTGGGCAAAACCCTGACCCCCATGGGCTCGGAGATGGCGGCGAATGCCGATGGCAGCATTCCGGCGTGGAGCGGCGGTCTGGCGAGTAACGCCGGCACGGTCGATAAAAAGGGTGGCTACAGCGACCCCTATGCCGCCGAGAAACCATTGTTCACCGTCACCGCGAAGAATCTGGCGCAGTACGAAAAGTTTCTCAGCCCTGGGCAAATCGCCTTGTTCAAGCGCTTTCCTGACACTTACAAAATGAACATCTACCCGACGCACCGTAGCGCCAATCTGCCCAAGGATGTGTTGGCGCAGAGCCGCGATAACGTCGCCAAAACCACCATGGCTGACGGCGGCAACGGCCTGCACGACTATGCGCGGGGCATTCCGTTTCCGCTGCCCACTGAAGGACTGGAGGTGATGTGGAACCACATGACCCGTTATCGCGGCGGCAGTTACGAGCGCATCAGCAGCGCGGCCCTGGTGCGTGAAAACGGTGCTACCAGTTACGTGCGCAACCAGTCGTTGATCAACTTTGCCGACACCGTTGGCGGGCTGGAATCGGGCTCGAACATTCTGTTCATGTTCAAGAGCCGGGTGCTGGAACCGGCGCGTTTGTCCGGCGAGGCGGTGCTGGTGCACGAACCGATTGACCAGGTGGCCGAGCCGCGTTCGGCGTGGCAATACCTGCCGGGTCAACGTCGTGTGCGCCGCGCGCCGATGATCGCCTACGACAATAGTGCCCGTTACAGCAACGGCCTGATCACTGCCGACAACATCGACGGCTACAACGGTGCACCGGACCGTTTCGACTGGAAACTGGTGGGCAAGCAAGAGCTGTTCATTCCATACAACAGCTACAAAATCGGTAGTCGTGACATCAAGTATGACGACGTGATCAAGCCTAACCACGTCAATCAGGACTTGGCCCGTTACGAGAAGCATCGGGTGTGGGTGGTGGAAGCGACGCTCAAACCGGGCGCCCGGCACATCTATGCCAAGCGCCGGTTCTACATCGACGAAGACAGTTGGCAGATCGCCCAGTCGGACCAGTACGACAGTCGCGGTGAACTGTGGCGCAGCGGTGAACTGCACGCGATTCAGCAATACGACCACGGCTTCACCTACAACGTGCTGGAAACGTCCTATGACCTGATCTCCGGGCGCTACTACGCCGGCGGCCTGGCCAACGAAGAGACCGAACCGATGCGCGTCGGCTTCGCCGCCAAGACCGACGACTACACCCCGTCGGACCTGCGGCGCTGGGCCAAGTAACCCACACCGTTATTGACGCACCACTATCCCTGTAGGAGCTGCCGCAGGCTGCGATCTTTTGATCCTGTTTTTGACAGAGCTGAAATTGCTGAAGATCCAGATCAAAAGATCGCCGCCTGCGGCAGCTCCTACATAGGAATGCGGTGTTCGACAACTACCAGGAGATCTGCCGTGCGCTACTGGATATCCGCACTGGCCCTGGGCGCGAGCCTGGGCAACGTGCACGCTGCAACCCTCGATCAACCGCAGGCAAAAGCGCTGGCGCAGGAGGCTTACGTATTTGCCTACGCCACCGTCGAGCACGACAAAGTGCTCACTGCTATCGCCGCGAAACTGCCGTTCAACCGGCTCTACAGCGAACCGCGATTGCTCGGCCCGCAAGACAACAAAGTGGTGTCGCCCAACAACGACACCTTTTACTCCCGGGCCTTGCTCGACCTGCGCGGTGAACCGGTGGTGCTGGAAGTGCCGGCAGTAGAAGGGCGCTACTACAGCTTTCAGTTGGTGGACATGCGCACCGACAACCTCGACTACATCGGCACCCGTGCCACCGGTAATCAGGCCGGGCGCTACCTGATCGCCGGGCCGGATTGGCAAGGTGATTTGCCGGCAGGTTTCGCCGGCGTGATCCGCTCCCCGAGTCGTCTGGTGTTTTTGCTCGGGCGCACTGAAGTCAAAGGTGAGGCCGACCAGAAAGACGCAGCGAACGTGCTGATGGGCTATGCCTTGCAACCATTATCCAAAGTCCTCGGTGGCGTGGCCCCTGTTGCATTGCCATCGCTGCAATTGCCGGCTTATCAGGACACCAAGCAAGGCCCGGCAGCGGCACTGTTCAATACGTTCAATGCGCTGGCACCGCTGCACCAATGGACCGCTAGCGAACAACAAAAACTCGCGCGTTTTGCCGCCATCGGCATCAAACCTGGTGCCACGTTCGAGCCGCCAGCGGCACTCAGCGAGGCCATTGTCCAAGGGGCCGAAGCGGGTCGCGAACAGGTACGAAATGCGTCCAGCCAGGTGTCGGTGGAGCAACAAGGCTGGTTCCGCTCGCCGACCAATGTCGGCAAATTCGGTGATGACGACCTGTCCCGTGCAGCGGTGGCCTGGCGCTACATCTACGCCAACGATGCGGTGGAAGCGGTGTATCCGATGGCGCTGCACGACATTCAGGGTCAGGTGCTGGACGGCCGCAACACTTATCGACTGCATTTCCCCGCCGGGCAATTGCCGCCAGTGGATGCCTTTTGGTCGTTGACCCTGTATGACGGCAAAACTCAATTGCTCGCCGCCAACCCGATCCAGCGATACGCCTTGGGCGATCGCAGCCCCGATCTGCATTACGACGCCGATGGCGGTCTGACTCTGATGCTGCAACCCAACGCCCCCGTATCCACGCAGCAGGGCAATTGGCTGCCGACGCCGGAAGGTCCGTTCAATTTGCTGTTGCGCCTGTACCTGCCAAAGGCGGGGGCGCTGGACGGCAGTTATCACTTGCCGACTATCGCGAGGATCGAGCCATGAACATGGTTTTCAGTCGCCGCCGCGTCTTGGGCAGCATGGGTGTGCTGGGAGGAAGTCTGATGTTTCCACGCTGGTTGCTGGCCGCCGAATCTGATGACCTGAGGGCGATTGCCCAGGAGGCGTGGATCTACGCCTACCCGATGCTCATGCACTACCAGACCCTGGAAAAACAGGTACTCAATCCTGCCGCACCGGAGTACGTCGGCGGCTTCAATCGCTTTCGTCATTACAGCGAACTGTACACACCGAACAACCGCGAAATCGTCACGCCGAACAACGACACGCCGTACTCATGGGCCTGGCTCGACCTGCGCAGCGAGCCTCAGGTGCTGAGCGTGCCAGCGGTCGCCGATGACCGTTATTACGTGCATCAATTGGTGGATCAGTACACGCACAACTTCGCCTATGTCGGCGTGCTCAGCACCGGACGTGAAGCGGGGGATTACCTGATCGCCGGGCCCGATTGGCAAGGCCCGACCCCCGCCGGGATCAAAGCCGTGCTGCGCAGTGAAACCGAGATCGTCATGGTGCTTGGCCGCACCGGCTTGAAAAACGCCGAAGACCTGCCGGCGGTGCGTGCGTTGCAGCAGCAATATCGCCTGCGTGCGTTGCATGAATACACCGGCAGTTCCGCGCCTATCGTGGCGCCGGCAATTGCCTGGCCGACCTGGGCCAGCAAAACCGGGTTGGGCCCGGACTTTATCGCAATGCTGAATCAGATCCTCACGCTATGCCCGACGCAACCCTCGGAACGGGCCTTGCGTGAACGCTTCGCCCGTATCGGCATCGTCCCCGGCCAGGGTTTTGATCTGTCGACGCTACCGGCGGAACAGCGTCAGGCATTACTCGCCGGTATCCAGGATGCCCAGGCACAACTGCAAGCGGCTGTGGGTAAAGTACGCACCACGCTGGGCCTGTTCGGTACCCGCGAAGCGCTGCACGGCAATTACCTCAATCGCGCGGTTGCGGCGCATGTCGGCATCTACGGCAACAGCGTTGAAGAAGCGTTTTACACCGGCACACGGCTGGACAATCAGGGGCAGCCCTTGCAGGGCGGACGGCAATATCGACTGCGCTTTGCACCGGGGCAACTGCCACCGGCCAGCGAGTTCTGGTCATTGACCTTGTATGACTTGCCGGACCGGCAATTGGTGGCTAATGCGATCAATCGTTACTGCCTCAGCAGTCGCGATCACCTGCAGCGGGATGCGGACGGTGGATTGACGTTGGTCATGCAATCCTCGACACCGGACGAGCAAAGCAATTGGCTCCCGGCACCTGCGAGCGGGGTGTTTACCCTGGTCTTGCGTTTGTATGGGCCAGAACGGCAGGTGGTCGAGCAGCGGTGGCAGATGCCGGCGGTTGAAGTGGTTTCTGTATAGGCCGGTCTGACGCCATCGCGAGCAAGGGATATGTGAACGACGTAGATCCAATGCTGCTTTAAAGCAAAAGATCGCAGCCTGCGGCAGCTTTGTAGGAGCTGCCGCAGGCTGCGATCTTTTGATCTTTATGGCGTGACGATATTGAACTGCGGGCTGAACGTATCCACGCTGCCCAACAACTCCCCTAGCTTCTTCCCGTTCCCTTGCAGCTTGATCAAGCCTTTCTGAATCGCCGTCGGGAAATCCAGCTGCTTGAGGCTGATCTGCTCCAGCGTTGCCTTGCTCAGCGTCACACCGGCATCGGCGGCAGGGTTGAGCCCGGCCCGGTGCGTCAGCACGCCATTGCGCAAGGTCAGGTTGAAGTCCTGGTTCTGATCCTCGAACGTCCAGTTCAACGTCAGGTCATGGCCGACAGCTTTTTCACTGTCCAGACGAATCGCCAGGTAGTCAAAGAACATGTCCGGGGTCATCGCCTGCATCATGTCCACCGACACCGAGCTGCCGGCATGTTGCGGCACGCCATTGCGCAGTTCCATCGCCCCGGTCAGGTACATGTTGCGCCAGGTAGCGTTCTCGCTCTGGTAGCCCAATTGCTCAAGCGCCTCGGCCTGAGCATTGCGGCCCGCTACGTTGTCCGGTTCGGCAAACAACAAATGATTGCCCAGTTGCGCGGCCCAGCGATAGTCACCCTGGGTCATCGCCGCGCGCATTTTTTCCAGCACCGCCGCGCTGCCACCCATGGCCTCGACGGTGCGTTTGGCCGTCTCCACCGGTGGCAGTGGATTGAGATTGGACGGGTTGCCGTCATAGAAACCCAGGTAGCGCTGATACACCGCCCGCACGTTGAAACTCAAGGAACCGTAGTAGCCGCGGGTGTACCACTTCTGATCCAGCGCCCCGGGCAACGTCTTGATTGCGTCAGCGACTTCCAGCGGCGTCAGGCCCTGGTTCAGCAAGTGCAACGTGCGGTCGTTGAGGAAGGCATACATGTCGCGCTGATCGGCGAGGAAAGTGCGAATCCGCTCGCCACCCCAGGTCGGCCAATTGTGCTGGGCGAACAGCACGTCACTCTTGGCGCCGTAGCGTGCCAGGCTGCTGTCCAGGTATTGCGACCAGGCCTTGGCGTCACGGACTTGCGCGCCACGCGGGGTGAGGATGTTGTGCATCATTTGCGTGGCGTTTTCGGCCATGCATAACGCGCGAAACTGCGGCAGGTAAAGGTTCATTTCTGCCGGCGCTTCGGTGCCTGGCGTGAGCTGGAACTCGACCTCGATACCGGCGATGGTGCGGGTTTCCAAATCCTTGTCGATCAGGTCGGTCGGCGGGATCAAGGTGACGGTGCCGCCGCTCGGCGAGCTCTTGCCCAGGCCTGCGTCCAGCTGACCTTTCTCACCGCGCGGCAGCAGGCTGCCGAACTGGAATTGCGCACGACGACTCATGGCGGTGCCGGCAAATACGTTCTCGCTCATGACGTGCTCCATGAACCCGGCAGGCGCATAAACCTTGACCTTGCCGGCCTTGACGTCGGCCTCGTCGATCACCCCGCGCACGCCGCCAAAATGGTCGACGTGGGTGTGGCTGTAGATCACCGCTACCACCGGCTTATGCGGGCGGTTCTGGTAGTACAAATCCAGCGCTGTTTTGGCGGTTTCGGCGACGGTCAGCGGGTCGATGATGATCAGGCCGTCATCGCCTTCAATGATCGTCATGTTGGCGAGGTCGAGGCCACGTACCTGATAAATCTTCGGGCTGACTTCGAACAGGCCGGCATGGGCATTGAGCTGGGCCAGGCGCCACAGGCTCGGATTGACCGAGGCCGGGGCTTGATCCTTGTCGAGAAACTCGTAGGACTGGATGTCCCAGATGACCTTGCCCGAGGCGTCCTTGACCTGACCCGTGAACGGCGCGATCAAACCACGACTTATCGACTCGAAATCGGTGCGATCGCTGAAGGGCAAGTGTTGCAGGACGGCGGCGTTGTTGGCAGTGGTCAAGGCACTGGCGCTGGAACTGGCTGGCGCATCAGCGGCGATCACCGATTGCGCAAGGCACGCTGTGATCAGGCAGGCCAACAGCCCGCGAGGGCTCAAAATGAAACGAGGCATGGCGTCTCCGTTTTTTATCGTTATGGTTAGACCAGCCTTGAGGGTAGGGCGTCCGTTGCGCCTGGCTGCAATCGTCAACGGACAAAAACCATGCAGGGCCGCTATCCTTGGCTCACGCTTATCGAACGGATTCCTCCATGCTTGAAGTCCACGGTGTCTTCAAAAGCTACGCCACGCCGCAAGGGCCTTTGCCGGTGTTGCAAGGCGTCGACTTGACCCTGAAACCCGGCAGCAGCCTGGCGCTGATGGGTGAATCGGGCAGTGGCAAGAGCACGTTGCTGCACCTGATTGCCGGGCTGGACAAGGTGGACAGCGGCAGTATCCGCAGCGGCGAACATCGCCTGGAGCAGATGAACGAAGGGCAACTGGCGAACTGGCGGCGTACCGAAATTGGGCTGGTGTTCCAGCAATTCAATCTGATCGGCAGCCTGCGCGTGGAGGACAACCTCGCGTTTCAGGCACGGCTGGCGGGTCGGCATGATCCACGCTGGCAGGCGCATCTGGTGCAGCGTCTGGGCCTGAGCGAGTTGTTGCGGCGTTATCCGGAGCAGTTGTCCGGTGGGCAACAGCAACGAGTGGCGTTGGGCCGAGCCTTGGCGTCGCAGCCGAAATTGCTGTTGGCCGACGAACCCACCGGCAGCCTCGATGAAGCGACCAGCGAGGAGGTATTGAAGTTGCTGCTGGAGCTGCTCGACGACAGCCCGACAACGCTGTTGATGGTCACCCACAGCCCTAGTGTTGCGGCACGGCTGGCTGACAAAGTGGTGCTGCACGGTGGTCGTCTGGTCGATGTGGGAGCGCGCTGACTTGCGTATTTTTCGCGAGACCTTGCGCGCGTTGCTCAGCCATTGGCGGCAGCACCCGGTGCAGTTTTTCAGCGTGCTCACCGGGCTGTGGCTGGCCACCAGTCTGCTGACCGGCGTGCAAGCGCTGAACAACCAGGCCCGCGAAAGCTACGCCCGGGCCAGTCAGTTGATCGGCGGCGAACCCCAGGCCAGCCTCAGTCCACCCGGTGGCGGGACGTTCTCGCAGCAGCTGTTTGTCGACTTGCGTCGCGCGGGCTGGCCGGTGTCGCCGGTGTTGCAGGGGCGGGTGATCCTTAAAAACCACGAAGATCAGCGTTTGCAATTGATGGGCATCGAGCCGGTATCGCTTCCGGCCGGTGCGGCGGTGGCGGGGCAGGCGTTGGCGATCGAGCAGGTTGTAGCGTTTTTTACGCCGCCGGGGAGTACCTGGGTTTCGCCACAAACCTTGCAGGTGCTGGGGCTGGAGGAGGGCGCGCGTCCGCTCGCGTTGAATGGTCAGGCACTGCCGCCGTTGCACGCTCAGGCGGAGATGGCCCCCGGATTGTTGCTGGTGGACATCGGTTTCGCTCAACAGATTCTCGGATTGCCGGACCAGTTGTCGCGCCTGTTGCTGCCCAAGGATTTCACCGCGACGTTGCCCGACCCCTTCAAAGGGCAACTGCAGCTCCAGACCCGCGACGAAGAAAATAATCTGGCGCGCCTGACCGAGAGCTTTCACCTGAACCTCGATGCCTTGGGTTTTCTGTCTTTCGTGGTCGGCCTGTTCATCGTGCACGCGGCGATAGGGTTGGCGCTGGAACAGCGTCGAGGCTTGCTCCGAACCCTGCGCGCCTGTGGAGTCAGTGCGCGAATGTTGATGAGTTGCCTCGCCGTCGAGCTGGGAACGCTGGCATTGATTGGCGGTTTGGCCGGCGTTGTCAGCGGCTACTTGCTGGCCAGTGTGCTGCTGCCGGATGTCGCCGCCAGCCTGCGCGGTTTGTACGGTGCTGAAGTCGCGGGGCAGTTGAGCCTGAGTCCGCTGTGGTGGCTCAGCGGCGTCGGCCTGAGTCTGCTCGGTGCTTTCCTCGCCGGCGCCAACAGTTTGTGGCGGGCCGCACGTTTGCCGTTGCTGGCACTGGCTGATCCGCAGGCCTGGCTTCAAGCCCACGCGCGCTGGTTGCGGCGTCAGGGTTGGGTGGCGGCGTTGGCTTTGGGTATCGCGTTGCTGGCGTTGTTGCGCGGTGACAGCCTGGCCAGCGGATTCGTGCTCATGGCGGCGCTATTGCTGGGTGCGGCACTGGCGTTGCCGGTGGTGCTCGATGCGGTACTCAACGGGCTGGCAAGTCGCCGTTCTGTGCTCGGCCAATGGTTTGTCGCCGATTGCCGTCAGCAACTGCCGGCCTTGAGCCTGGCGCTGATGGCGCTGCTGTTGGCATTGGCGGCGAACATCGGCGCCGGCAGCATGACCGCCGGTTTTCGCCAGACGTTCAGCGACTGGCTCGAACAACGGCTGACCGCCGAGCTCTATCTCAATCCACAAAACCCGGCCCAGGCCCGGGAGCTGTACGCCTGGCTCAAGCAGCAGTCACCACTCACGGCGGTGCTGCCCAACTGGCAGGTTTCGATTCAGCTGCAAGGCTGGCCGGCGGATGTCTTTGGGGTGATCGATCATCCGACTTATCGCCAACACTGGCCGCTGTTGGAGTCGTTCGGCGACAGCCCATGGGATCGCCTGGCCAAGGACGATGCACTGATGCTCAGCGAACAATTGGCGCGGCGCTTGAAAGTGCGACTCGGCGATCACCTGACCATTCCCACGCCTAACGGTCCGTGGTCGCCGCGCATCGTCGGGATCTACGCCGACTATGGCAATCCGAAGGGGCACGTGTTGGTCAACGTCAATCACTTGTTGCGCGGTTGGCCGCAGCTGACGCCCAGCCGATTCAACCTGCGTATTGAGCCGACGGCGATCCCACCGTTCGTGACTGCGTTGCAACAACGCTTCGCTCTGGACGACAGCCGGATTGTCGATCAGGCCCGGCTCAAGGGGTGGTCCACGCAGGTGTTCGAGCGCACCTTCGCCGCCACCGCGGCGCTCAACAGCCTGACGCTGTGTGTAGCGGGGGTGGCGCTGTTTATCAGCCTGCTGACCCAAAGCCAAAGCCGACTCGGACAACTGGCACCGTTGTGGGCATTGGGTGTGACACGTCGGCAGTTGATGCTGCTGAACCTCGGGCAAACCTGGTTGCTGGCGCTGCTGACGTTGGTGCTGGCGTTGCCGTTGGGCATTGCCTTGGCCTGGTGCCTGGACACGGTGATCAACGTTCAGGCATTCGGCTGGCGCCTGCCATTGCGGGTATTCCCCCTGCAATTGCTGCAGTTGATGGGGCTGGCGGTGCTGGCGACGTTGTTGGCCTCGGCATGGCCGCTGTATTCGCTGTATCGCACGCAACCGGCGGACCTGCTGAGGACCTTTGCCCATGAAGATTAGGTTCGGCATCTGGTTGCTCGTAACGCTGCTTGCGGGTTGCGATCAGTCAGCGCCGGTGGAAAAAGGTTTCGCCGGCCTGGGTCATCAGGCGACTGCTTTCACACCGGTGGTGCCCGGTCGTGTGTTCAGCTTTCCGGCGGATCATGGCCCCCATGACGGGTTTCGCATTGAGTGGTGGTATGTCACCGCCAACCTGAAGGACGAACAAGGCCATGAGTTCGGCGCGCAGTGGACGTTGTTTCGCAGCGCCTTGAACGCCACGCCCGAAGTCACCGGCTGGAGTGATCAGACATTATGGCTGGGCCATGCGGCCGTCACCTCGGCCACCGAGCATCACGCCGCCGAACGCTATGCCCGTGGGGGTGTGGGGCAGGCCGGCGTCACCCTGACGCCGTTCAATGCATGGATTGATGACTGGCGCTTGAGCAGTGACTCGGCCGATTCGGACCCGCTGGTTGACGTGCAACTCAGTGCACGCGACAAGTCTTTCAGCTATCACCTGCGGCTGACGGCAAACCGTCCGCTGGTGTTGCAGGGGGATAAGGGTTTCAGCCAGAAATCCGAGCAGGGCCAGGCGTCGTATTACTACAGCCAGCCGTTTTTCCAGGCCAGCGGCACCGTGGAAATCGATGGCAACCGTTATCAGGTCAGCGGTCCCGCATGGCTCGACCGTGAATGGAGCAGCCAGCCCCTTACCGCCAACCAGACCGGCTGGGACTGGTTTTCCCTGCACCTGGACAGCGGTGAACAGGTCATGCTTTATCGCATGCGCCAAAAGGACGGTGCGCCTTACCTGACCGGTACGTGGATCGATGCGCAGGGCCAAACGCAGCTGTTGCAGGCCGCCGACATCCACCTTACGCCACAAGACACCGTCAAAGTGGCCGGGCGCTCGATGCCCGTACGCTGGTCGATCGAGATCCCCGGCAAACACGTCGACATCGTCATCAGTGCGCTGAATCCCAACGCCTGGATGGATTTGCGCATTCCCTACTGGGAAGGCCCTGTGCAATTGAGCGGCAGCCACGGCGGACAGGGCTACCTGGAAATGACCGGCTACTAAACCTTACGCGTTCAATGTAGGAGCTGCCGAAGGCTGCGATCTTTTGATCTTGATCTTCCCGGTGAGCCAGCCGCCGCCAGGATCGCAGCCTTCGGCAGCTCCTGCCGGGGGGATGCGGCGATTTTTTGGCCAAAACCCGCTGGAACTCCGCTCATGGCGCAACCCTCTACCGTAAGAACACCCAGCAGGAGACTGCCATGCGCGAAGACCTTGCCCCGCCTGACCTTGACTCGTGGCAGCGTTTGTTTGAAGACGATGCCTACTGGCAACAATCCCCCGATGCCCATTACATGGAGTTGCTGCGCCTGGCCGACGATCTGTTGGGGCAGGGCACCATTGACCTCGAACAATGGCAAGACCTGAGAAGCAGGACGGAACAGTCCCACAGAGATTCACCGGCGATTAACGTTGCCCGAGAAGTCGACGATCCCGAAGCCTGAGGAAAACGCCATGAAACCCACGCCCGACACGGAACACCCCGACGAACCGCGTCCACCCGGAGAAACCGAGCGCGACAACGATGCCTTGCGTCCTACCGACCCGACCCGGCGCAAGGAAAGCGGCAAAGGCACGACCAGTGGCGAGTCCACTGCACAAGAAACTGCGAACACTCCCTGATCAGCGTCTATGCTCATCGCACACATGGCGTTGAAGACTGCTTCTGCGCCGTTTGTCGCCATCTATCACAGGGAATGTTCTGCCTATGAAACTCCACGCACTGACTAAAGCCATCACCCTCGCCACGTTGCTGTCTGCCGCCAGCTTCAGCGCCGTTGCCGCCGATATCCCACTGTCTGCCGTCGTGGAAGCTGATCAGATCACCACCAAAGTCGTGTCGGTTGACGCTGCCAATCATCAAGTGGTCCTTGAAGGACCGGAAGGCCGTCAGGTTCATGTGCAACTGACCGAGAAGGCCAAGAACCTCGACAACCTGAAAGTCGGCGATCAGGTCGACGTCAAGGTGACCCGCTCCGTTGCGGCCTACCTCGACACCGATATCGACAAAGGCCTGCCTGGCAGCACCGAAACCACGGGGGACGCCCGTTTCGCACCGGGCAGCGCCAACCCGGGCGGCGAAGCCTTCCGCCAGGTGAAGGTCCAATTGAAGATCAAACACATCGACGTGAAAAAACACCAAGTGACCTTTGAAAACCCGGCCGGCCAGAGCAAAACCGTCAATGTCGAAAGGCCGGAAGTTCAAGCCAAGCTCAAAGACCTGAAAGTCGGGCAAAGTGTTTATGTGACCTACACCGACATACTGACAGTGACCAGCAAACACTGAAGTTGAATGTCTGCTACATCAATTGATTATTCCTGTACAACTTTTTGTATAGGAATAATCGGTTTTTTTTGGCCGAACTGGTGAGTTTAAATCGCCCGCCTAAATGTTGTTTTGTTCGATAATTTATAAAATGTGTATCGGCAAATTTCACGTTTGCCGGCGCGGACATATTCAAAGACTTCAATTAAAATACGTCCCGTTCGCCCAGTGTCACGGCTCTTTACCAGTGCATGGATTGCCGAGGCCATTGCACTGGGCGAACACCTTCCCTTCGATTAGTCCTGCTGATTTTTGCCCCGCAAACAAAATCGACCAGCAGAGCTGGCCGACATTTAGACGTTTTAGCAAACTTAGCCCGTGATCGGAACGCGCCAGTCATCAGAACCTGAAGTTCCAGATACTTCATGAGTCCAGGTGATTTTTCGGTAGCTGAAGTGTACGTCTTCAAGATGGGTAAAGTGTGCGCTGATCGGATCCTGGCAGTTGTGCATGTAGTCCTTGATATCGACGATGATCGCGTCTTCCAGTTCGATGGTGTAGTAGTGCTCCTGAGTGCCTTGAGCCGAAGTTCGGTACCACTTGATTTCCACTTGGGTAATGAGTTCACCGGAGCACAGCGCATTGAGCAGCAGTGGAGAAGCCTTGTCGAATACCTTAGTAATCATCAGAGGCTTATTGGTACGGGGGCCAGTAGGCTGACCTGACTGCAGATCACGGGGCCTGGTTAATTCATGGCTGAATGCCTGGACTATGACTTGGTCTTCATGGCCTTCCTGGTAGGTATTACCAACGGAATCGGCAGTGAATGCGCCAGCAGTTATCAAACCTTGTTGCTCGCCAGTGACGGACATGTACGCGGGTGTAGCCATGGATGCTCTCCTTGCTAAAGTAAATGACGGTGCCCGAGAGGCGGTATCGCTCGATGGGGGCCTGACTCTTAACAAGGTCCGTGCCATAAGCCTGAACGCTATATAAACCTGCCGGTTGAGTGATTTTCGCAAGGTTCCGCCGCGCAATACCCCCGACAGTTGCGCAGAAGATTGCGCAGCGCAGATCAATATTTTGCACACGTGGATCAATGGCCTTGTCAGGCCGAACGATCCGCACCGCGCAACGGTCTTACGGCAAGCTCAATGCGCAAGTTGTTGCGCATAATGGTAACCAGCCACCACTGCAGTCCCGAGACGGAGTGAAGACGACATGAAAATCCTGATGGTTTTAACGTCCCACGATCAATTGGGTAACACTGGCAAGAAAACCGGTTTCTGGCTCGAAGAATTCGCCGCGCCCTATTTCGCTTTCAAGGACGCGGGCGCGCAATTGACCCTGGCCTCGCCAAAGGGCGGCCAGCCACCACTGGACCCGAAAAGCGATGAACCCGACGCACAGACCGAAGCCACCGAGCGTTTCCGCAAAGACCCTGCCGCCCAGTCCGCACTCGCTTCGACTGTCCTGCTCAACTCAGTGAAGGCCGATGATTACGACGGAGTTTTCTATCCAGGTGGTCATGGCCCGCTCTGGGACCTTGCCGAAGACAAGCATTCAATCGCACTGATTGAAGCGTTTTACAGCGCAGGTAAACCGGTCGCAGCCGTCTGCCATGCGCCGGGCGTATTGCGTCATGTCAAAGGCTCAGACGGCCAGCCGTTGGTGAAAGGCAAGAAGGTGACGGGGTTCACCAACAGCGAAGAGGAAGCGGTGCAGTTGACCCATGTCGTACCGTTTCTGGTGGAGGACGAGCTCAAGGCCAAGGGCGGGATTTATTCCAAGGGGCCTGACTGGGCGAGTTACGTGCTTACCGATGGATTGTTGCTGACCGGACAGAATCCGGCGTCGTCGCAAGCTGCGGCCGAGGCGTTATTGGCGAAGTTGAAATAGAAAAATCAAAAGATCGCAGCCTGCGGCAGCTCCTACACATATCCCTGTAGGAGCTGCCGCAGGCTGCGATTTTTTTTTAGCGTTCTTGATGATTACTTGTTCAGCGCTGCAAAACATTGCTCGATCGAGCGCCGCTGTGTCTCGGCATACAACGCCAGCTCGTCAATGGTCGCACGCCCCAGGGCCTGCTCGAACGCTTGCTGGTTGGAGTGCACGCCGTAGTGGGTTTGCGCCGCGTCCCCCAGGTTTGACTGAAAAATCCCCGCCGCGCTGACCGGCAGAAAATCTTCGTACACCAAGGGTTCAACCCGCAGATAACCGCCGCTGACCAGCTCTTCCAGTGTCGAAGTTTTCAGTGCCTGCGCGGCCAGGCCTGTTTCCGTCACAAAGTAGCGAAAGTACGCCAGTCCCTGTTGGCGCATGCCCTCATAGGTGTCAGGAAATTCGCTGAAATGCTGCGCCATCAGCGTGTTGTAGCGTGGGGCATTGGCTTCGTTGGGGAAGTCTTTGAGTTCATCCCGGGCGGCATTGAGCAAGCGGTCGTAGAGTGCTCGGCCTTTTGGTGTGAGCGCGGCGCCGCGTTGCTCGATTTCACCAAATCGGGCGCTGTGGCTGCCGCGAGTGGCGGATTGGTCGGTGAACGCGATCGGTTCGTCGAGCGCCTTGAAACTGGTCTGGCGCAGCAAAATCGGGCACTGGCGGCGGGGTGGACCTTCGATCACCGCTTTAGGGGTGATGCCATGAGCCGGCATTTGCGCCTGAACGATATCAATGTCCAGCGTACGTGGCGTCAGGTGGTTGATGTGCGGGCCTTTGAACGCCACCACATCGGCAATCAGGCGATGCTGATTGCTGAGTTTCTGGTATTGCTCGGCGGTGACGGTGGCGCTGTGGTGCCAGCGGAAAGTTTCCAGTGCCTGCTCGACGAAGTCTTGGGATTCTTGTTCGGTAAGGCCGCCCTGGGTTTCAGCGCGATCAATCAGCGTAAGTGCTGCCGGGGTGAAGATCGAACGCTTGTCCAATACCGATTGGGCGAACGCCCGCAGTTCCAGGTCTTCGACCAGTTCCAGGCGCAACAGCGAGGTGAATACGCGGAACGGACTGACTTGAAGGGCGGTTTCATGCACGGCCCGAAACGCGGTGGAATGCACCGGCACTCCGGCTGGCGTCAGATCGTAATAGCCCACTGGCTGCATGCCCATGACGGCGAACAAACGCGCCAGAGTCGCAAGCTCAGCGGCTGTGCCGACGCGAATCGCGCCATGGCGCTCCAGGTCCAGGCGTTCGATTTCGCCTGTGCTGTTGAGCTGTCGGGCCACTTGCGGATCGCTCTCCAGCACGTGGCGGTTGGTTTGTTCCACCAGTTCCATCAGCGCGCCGTACAGCGGCACTTCTTCGCGGTACATGTCGGACATCGCCTTGGAAAAGCGTTGGCGAATCAGGTCGGGGCTGACGAAGTTCGGGTGATTCATGAACAGGATTCCTGGCGCGGTGACGTTAGGCAAAAGATCGCAGCCTTCAGCGTCGCCGACAAACGAAGTTTCTGACGAACTTCATTCTGCAAAGGACTGCTGGTTCAATGCAGTCGTTGATCCTGAGGGCTTTCCGAGCGCAGCGATGCCAAAAATTCCCGATACAGGCGTGCTGATCCGGCAGGCGCTTCGACCATCGGCATATGGCCGATACCTTCCCAGACTTCCACCCGAAGATTGGCCAGGCCTTTGCTCCAGATGGCCACGCTGCTGACATCGATCAGGCGATCCTTGCGCCCCCACAACAACAGCGCCGGTGCCGTGATGGCCGACAGTTTGGGTTCCATAGGCGGGCTGGCGCGAAAATCGCGGAAAATCTCCTCCAGCTCATCGCGCGACTGTTCATAGCGGTGGGCGACGGCGTCCAGCACCACTCGCGGTATCCACGGCGGGTCAGCCATGGTCATGGCGTAGAAATATTTGAATTCTTCCCGTGAGTTAATCAAAAACGGGTTGTGACCCTTGGCCAGGTGCCGCTCCAGATCGCTGGGCTCGGGAGCGGTGACGCCCGCCGGGTCGAACAGGGCGACTGATGCAATGCGCTCCGGATAGGTGGCCGCCAGCCATGCTGCGATGTAGCCGCCCATCGAGTTGCCGATCACATGGACCTTGTCGACCCCGCAGACATCAAGCAACTGAATCATCCGCTTGGCTTGCAGCGCGATGTCATAGCCGCCGCCCGCCTTGAAGCCGGTTTCGCCATGGCCGGCAATGTCAGGGATGATCACCCGGTAATTGCCGACAAAATGCCGGGCAAAGCGCAACCACAGGTTTTTGTCGGCGCTGAAGCCATGCAGCATCAAGACATTGCTGGATGCTTCGTACGGCCCGCCTTGCCAGGTCGAGACGGTCATTTCGGAGATGGGCACAACGATCTTGTGCAGCTTGTACAACTTGGCCTCGGCGGCCGTGCTCAAGTCATAGAGCCAGTAACCGATGGCCGGGTAGCTTAGCCAGCTCCAGGCTGCAAACACCGCGATAGCGACAACCAGTAACAGCATCAGGCGTCTTCCTTCTAACGGATCAGGACAAAATGTGATCGGCGGGTTTCAGGGTTCGGGTCAAGCGGTGAAAGCTGAAACTGAACCCCGGGAACATGGCAATCACATGACCGCTCTTGCTTTGATACCAACTGTGGCAGCCACCGGACTTCCACACCGTGCGCTCCATTTCTCTATGGATCATTTCAGTGTAGGTACGTTCTGCCTCGGGGCGAACTTCGATGCTGCGCAAACCCTGTGCTTTTAATGTGCGGATGCAGTCGAGGATGTAGTTCATCTGCGATTCGATGATGAACAGTGCCGACGTATGGCCAATGCCGGTGTTCGGCCCGGTAACAATAAACAGGTTGGGGAAATCCGGCAGGCTGGTGCCGAGATAGGCGCGTGGATATTGGGCCCAGACGTCTTTCAGGCGGGTGCCGTTTTTGCCGGTCACCGGGTAGGAAATCACCCCGTCGGTGGCGTCGTAACCGGTGGACCAGACGATCAGATCCAGGTCGATGTGCTGGCCGTCCTGCATGACGACGCCGGTTTCGTCCAGGGCGGCGATGCCCTGTTCGCGGCTGTGTAGCGTTACGTTGCAGCGGCCCAGGGCCGGGTAAAGCGTGCTCGACAGAATTACCCGTTTGCAACCGATGGTGTAGTCCGGCGTGAGTTTGCTCCGCAGTTCTGTGTCCGGCACCTGACGTTTGAGGAAGCGCAAAGCCTGATGCTGAACCATGCGCACGGCCGGTTTCGAGTATTTGAAGGCAATCACCCGGGTTTCGAATTGCCAGTAGATCATCCAGCGCAGCAGCTTGTAGGCCGGTTTCAGCCCGAGTAACCAGCGCTGGAAGCGGCCAAAGTTGCGATCGGCACGGGGCAACACCCAATGGGGCGTGCGCTGGAACACATGCAGATGCTCGACGTCCGGGGCTATCGCCGGAATGACCTGAGCCGCACTGGCACCGCTGCCAACGATGGCCACACGTTTTTGCCGGTAGTCGTAGGCGTGATCCCAATTGTTCGTGTGAAAAGTCTTGCCCTGAAAGCGTTCCTGGCCTTCGAAGTGTGGGACCACCGGTTGGCTCAGCGGTCCGGTGGCATTGATCAGGAACTGCGCGTAGAACGTGCCTTTGCTGGCCGTGTGTATCGCCCAGCGCTTGTTTTCGTCATCCCATTCCACACGTTCGACATTGGCCTCCAGCTCAACCCGGTCACGCAGGCCGAAATGCTCGACCACATAGCCGGTGTAGCGGTGCAGTTCGGCTTGTTCGGCGAACATCTGCGTCCAGCGATACGGCGCGAAGGACAGCGAGTAAAGCGGCGAGGGCACGTCGACTGCCGCGCCGGGATAGGTGTTCTGGCACCAGGTGCCACCGAAGAAGTCACGCCGCTCCAGCAGGCGAAAGTCGCTGATGCCAGCCTTGAGCAAGTTGACCGCCGCACACTGACCACCAAAGCCACTACCAATGATCAACACTTGAAAGGTCTGCATGGGCCTCCTTTTTTATCGTTATCGAGCCAACCTTACTTCATATATAGCTGTTTATGCTCTTGTAGGAACGACACTTGCCCGCGAAAAACGATAACGCGGTCGGCCGACGCACCGCGTTGTCGTTTTTCGCGGGCAAGCCTGATATCACGGTATTAGCCCGCCCGCCGGTGATGGCTATTTAACGTTACCCTGTTAGACTTCGAGCACATACGCAGCCCTGGTTTTTATCAGGTTCCGTTCTGTGGTGCAGAGGTCCCTATGGGAAAGTTGGGAGGAAAAGGACTTTCATTGGCCAGGAGGCTCTACACGTCACGCATCCTCGGCCTCGTGCTGGGTTTGTTATGTGTGAGTGTGGCGATGTACCCGCTGAACCCGGCACCTTGGGTCTGGGGGCTCATGCTGTTCAACGGTCTGCTCTGGCCGCACCTGGCCTACCAGTGGGGCCGCCGGACTCAAGCGCCTTACCACGCCGAACACCGCAACTTGTTGGTCGATGCCTTCATGGGGGGCTTTTGGGTCGCCGCCATGCAATTCAATCCATTGCCCAGCGCCACCACCATTTCAATGATGGCGATGAACAACGTGGCCATCGGCGGCTTGCGTTTTCTGCTGGCGGGCAGCGCCGCACAGATTCTCGGGATCGGTGTCGGATGGCTGATTTTCAGACCGCTCTTCATCCCTGAAACCAGTCAGCTCCAGCTCTACGCCTGCTTGCCCCTGATGTGTTTTTATCCGCTGGCATTGGGCTGGATCTGCTTTCGCCAGGCCCACACCCTTGGCCGGCAGAAGCGTGAACTGCTCGCCCTGAGCCGCACCGACAGCCTGACCGGCCTGCTCAACCACGGCGCCTGGAAGGATCAACTGGAAGTCGAGTTCCAGCGCTGCCAACGCCAGCATCAGGGCGGGGCAATTGCGCTGATCGACATCGACCATTTCAAAAGCATTAACGACACCTACGGCCATGTGGCGGGTGACATCGTGTTACGGCAACTGAGCAAGATGCTCAAACAGAATTTGCGGGCTACCGATGTCGCCGGGCGTTACGGTGGCGACGAATTCTGCGTGATCCTTCCGGATTTGCCCCTGAGCAACGCTGCTGCAGCCATGGAAGCGCTGCGTGATCGTTTCGCCACGCTGGGTTACGAGCAAAACCCTGCGTTGAAAGTCAGCCTGAGTATTGGTCTGGCTGCCTTCAATGCCTCCCATACCGACGCCACCCTGTGGCTCAACGACGCTGACCAGGCGTTGTATGAGGCCAAGACCAGCGGTCGCAATCGGGTGATCTGCTGTGGTGATGGCCGGCCGTATCACGAACTGCTCGATTCGGTCTGACCTTTAGCGAATGTCTCTGTTGGTTTGGGGTTGTTTGCTTGCTTGCTTGCTTGCTTGCGAAGGCGGCCTTCGGGCCGACCTGGTCCTTGCTGGTGGTGTACATATCCGGTGCTGCGGTAACGGCGGCTTATGGTTTCGCCCTTACGGCGACTCCCTTTGGCAAACGCCCCAAAGGAAGCAAAGGTCTCGCCCCTTGCGTCCGGCCCCTCGCTAGGGCTCGGCGTTCCTTCGCTGCGGTATCCATCCGGGGACACTGCCCTCCGGTCGGCTTCGCTTCGACCTACATGCAGCGTGTTCGACTGCGTCGAACGGCGCTTTGCGCCACTCCCCGGATGAACACCTCCACTCAGCCTCCCGAGGGGGCGGGTGGATCAAGAGCTGAAGGCGAGCTAACGCTCGGCCTGATGACTGGTGAAAGGCGAAAGCGGTTCCCCCTGTAGGAGCCGCCGAAGGCTCCGATCTTTTGATCTTTGCGTCCTGACAGCCGACCAAAATTCAGCGGATACACCCGGCGTCCTGTAGGCGCTTGGCTTGCCCGTTACCCATTACTCTTTGACGTGCATGAACTCTTCCGCCCAACGAATATATTCCGCCGGCTGCGTATAGGTGTGAGTCAATTCCGTCGCACTCAGGTCAGCGGCCTGGGTGAAGATCTGTCGTTGCTCGCGCAGGCTGTCATAGGTCGCCTTGATTGCGGCGAAGTAGGCACCGTGGCCGTCGATGACGACGCGCACGCCCAGTTCGGCCAGGCGTTTGTCATCACGCAACAGCGGATTACCGTAGGTCACCAGCATCAACGGCACATTCAAATGCTCGGCGATCTGTTCCAGATGGTCGAAATCCTTCACGCCCACCATGCAGATCCCGTCGGCGCCAGCGGCCTGGTATTGCTTGGTCCGGCTGATGATTTCCTGAACCGGAAGAATGCCTGCGTGGGTGCGGGCGATGATTGCCATTTCCGAATCGCAGCGGGCTTCCAGTGCCGCGCGAATTTTGCCTACGCCTTCGGCAACGGTGATCAGGTCCGTGGACTTTCGGCCGAACTGGGCGGGCAGCAATGTGTCTTCGATGGTCAAGGCGGCAACGCCGGCACGTTCGAGTTCGACGATGGTGCGCATGACATTAAGCGCATTGCCATAGCCATGGTCGGCGTCGGCAATCACTGGCAGTTGGGCGACACGGCCGATGCGGGTGGCCTGTTCGGCGAATTCGCTGAGGGTGATCAAGGCAAAGTCAGGCGCGCCCAGCACCTGCAATGAAGCCACCGAACCACCGAGAATGCCCACTTCAAACCCCAGGTCGGCGGCAATGCGTGCCGACATCGGGTCAAAGACCGACGCTGTGTGATAGCAGGTTTTGGAAGCGAACAGTTGGCGAAAATTGCGGCGCAAATCTTGATGAGAAAGCCTGGACATATGAGTTCCACCAATGGAAATGGAAGGGCTTGAGCAAAAGTGTCAACGCCGAAGATGTAAAAGGCTATCACGGAGGCGGGTCTAGAATGATGACGAATTTGCAGAGTGTTGCTGATTGGCTCCGAATATTTGGCGAGCCGGCAAGCGATTACGCGGCCACGGCCTGCTGCAGTTGATTGTGCAGCAGTACTGCGCGTACCGAGTCGCCGGGTTGAAGTTGCAGCCGTTTGGCGGTGAGGCGGTCGACGATGAGGCTGTTGCCCACCTGCCGTGCCGGGGTGGCGGTGAGGCGGCAGTTTTCCAGGCGGCGGTTGTGGATCAGCCATACGGGTGCCAAGTCGTCCGGGGGGCCGATAGTCAGTTCGAGTAGCTGGCTGTTGCGCACGGTACGTATGCCCGAAACCGGGGCCTCGATCACGGGGCCAGCGTCGAAGATATCGATGTAGCCCTTGTGGGCAAAACCCTCGGCAGTGAGGATTTTCAGGGCTGGCTCGGTATTGGGATGAGGTTTGCCAATCACCGCCTGGGCCTGTTCGGTGAGCAGGCAGGTGTACAGCGGTTGCCGTGGCATCAGTTCAGCGATGAATGATTTGCTGCCCAATCCCGACAAGTGATCGGCATGCTGGAAATCCATCTTGAAAAAATGCCGGCCAACGCTGTCCCAAAAGGGGGAGCAGCCCTGTTCGTCGGCACTGCCGCGCAGTTCGGCGATCAGTTTGTCGCCGAACAGATGCGGAAACTCTGCCACGAACAACAAACGTCCAAGGGAGAGCAATCGACCGTGATTGTCCTGGCGTTGATCGGGGCGCAGGAACAGCGAACAAAGTTCCGACTGGCCGGTCATTTCATTGTTCAGGAACAAGGTCGGAATGTGCCGCTGGATACCCAGATCAGCTGACGAGCTCACCGTCAGCCCGACCCGATAGTTGTACCAGGGCTCGCGCAGTCCAACGGCTCCGATCAGGGCGCTGACGCCCACCACTTGCTGATCGTCGTCTTCAAGCACGAACAGGTAATCGGCATCGGCGCGCTCAACCTGTTCTGCGAAGGTCCTTTTTGCCCAGCGCAAACGGTGGATCAGGCGTTCTTCGTTGGCCGGCAGCGAGCTCAATCCGCGACCTGCCCGCCGAACCAGTGCGAGCAGGGCGGGCAGGTCGGTGACCTGTACCGGACGAACAATCATGCTGTAGCTCCTTTTGCTCGCCAACTGTGGCGCGGTCGTCGGTTGATGCTCACAAGGCGATCAGCCGGATCGGACTGCCTTCGCTCACCTTCAGCGCCGCACACATTGCGGCGTCCAGGGTCACGGCCTGCCCGGCGTTGTAGTCCAGTTCGGCGACGATGGCGCGGTAATTTTCCAGCGAATCATTGCTCACCAGATAAAGGCCACGGGCGTCGATGGATGAGCCGGGTTTCGCCGAAGTGGTTTGGCTTTGCGCGATGGAACGTATGCCGCCGGTGCGTGCATACAGCGTGGGGCCGCCGTCAAAAAGGTCGACATAACTGTTGGTTTCGAATCCCTCGCGCTCGAGGATATCGAAGGCTTCCTGGCCATCGGGATGAACTCGGCCGATGCAGTCTTGCGCGGCTTGGGGCAGCATCGGCACATAGATCGGGTATTGCGGCATCAATTCGGCAAGAAACGTCCGGCTTTCCAGGCCACAGAGCCGCTCGGCCTCGACGTAGGGCAGGTCGAAGAAATGTTTGCCCACGGCATCCCAGAACGGTGAATGCCCGTCATCGCGGCTGAAACCGACGATCTCGGTGATGACCGCATCAGCAAAGCGTCGTGGATGGGCGGCGATGAACAGCAGTCGCGCCCGTGACAACAGCTCGGAAAACGCAGTGCGCACCAACGCCGTATCGATATGAAACCCGCGCAGCAGGGTGTGATTGCTGAGGTCTTGGCACAGCGACAGTGCGGGCACGCCGTGCTCGATATGCAGCTCCCGCGAAGCACTGTTGAAGTCGCGATTGCGCAGGCTGTAAAACGGTTCGCTGAAGCCGGCGGTGGCAAGAATTTCCGAGCAGCCCACTAGGCACCGCGTCGTCGATTCTTCCAGCACGAACAAGTAGCTCTCGGGGCCTGGGCTGTGGACGGTTTGCTCGAACGAGGTACGAGAGTCGAGAATTTTGTCGCGCAAGCACTCGCTGTCGTCCGGCAACGACGTAACGCCCACCAGGCTTTCGCGAGCCAGTCGCTGCAATTGGGGCAGGTCGGTTAATACCACTGGGCGCAAGACCAGCATGGATGAACTCCTGTATCAAAGGGTTCGGCGGCCTGCACCGAACCTGACTATCACTGTCGGTTTCCACGCATTGAATCGGCGGACGTCTTGCCAGACTCCGCTCTTTTTTAGTCGCGACTCAGGTTTGATCGGGCGCGATATCAGGCCCGGCTCGCTACAGCGGCAGGTATTGATCAAAGGCGTACATTGTTTTGACGTTGGACGGGGTTCTGTCCGGGATCGATGATCGGGTCATTGAACAAAGGCATCCGGGCTCCTGCTGGATGTGGGGTAATCCGTTGAAAGGAGTATTTATTTAAGGCGCACTATATGTCTAGTTAATTTTCACGCCGTTTTTCAACGGCCGATGATGCGGCGAAATCCCTGTAAGTGCATGGCTACACGGATGTCGACAGACCTTGTAAGGCATTGCCCTATAGAAAGGTCGGAGATCATCCCTTCAGCAAAATGAATCGCCCCCCTGAGTACCTTTCTTACGGCACAATTGCGCAACGTCTGACGGCTAAATACCGTTTTTCCTAATCTATCGACAGAGTGATCTTTCGTGCAGGCGACCCGTTTAACCCTGATATGCCACGCTCGAACTGTCGCACAGAAATTGGCACGCTTTCCTGCGGACGAACCATTGGAGATGGATTGGCAATCGGCGCGGGGTGCTCGTAGTGCTCAATTCAAAGGTGAGCCACGGCTGTTGTGCGGCCCGGAACTGCGCACCCGGCAAACCGCCGAGTTGTTTGGCAGCACTGCGCAGATTGACGCGGCGCTGAGGGATTGCGATTTTGGGCGTTGGAGCGGTGAGCGGATTAATGACCTGCAGACATCCGAACCCCAATTGCTCCAGGCCTGGCTCGCCGATCCCCTTTCGGCGCCACACGGTGGTGAGTCGGTGACGAAAGTGTGTGAGCGGGTGGTCGCCTGGCTCATAACATTGCAGGCGACACCGGGGCATGTGGTTGCCGTGACTCATCCATTTGTCGTCCGCGCCGCGCTGACGCATGTGTTGCAAAGTTCGGCGTTCAACCTGATTGATGTTGAGCCACTGTCGGCTGTCGAATTGCGCTTTCATGGTTGCTGGCGGCTACGTTTGTCGGGCGCTGATCCCGAGGAGATGGGTGGATGAAAAAGCTACTGGTCATCGGCATTGGCGCCGGTAACCCCGACTACATCACCCTTCAGGCAGTGAAGGCGCTGAATCGGGTCGACGTGTTTTTCCTCATGGACAAAGGCCAGAGCAAAGACAAACTGATCGACCTGCGTCGAGAGATCTGCGAGCGCTACATCACTGATCGCGACTACCGCTTTGTCGAAGCCCTGAGCCCGGAGCGCGAGCGCGGTGATGTGGACTACAAGGCCAGTGTCGACGATCTGAACCTGGCCAAGCAGCAGACTTTCGAACGGCTGATTAACGAAGAAATGTCTGACGGCCAGTGCGGCGGTTTCCTGGTGTGGGGCGACCCGGCGTTGTATGACAGCACCATCCGCATCCTGCAGGCGATCCTGGCGTCAGGTGCCTGTGTTTTCGAATTCGAGGTGATCCCGGGCATCACCAGCGTCCAGGCATTGGCGGCGCAACACAAGGTGTCGCTCAATCAGATTGGCCGCTCGGTTGAAATCACCACCGGCCGGCGACTGGCCGCCGGGCTGGTGAGCGATGCCGACAGCCTGGTGGTGATGCTGGACGCGCAGGACGCCTACCATCAGGTGGCGGATCAGGACACCGAGATTTACTGGGGGGCTTACTTGGGCACGCCGGATGAAATCCTGATCAGCGGCAAGCTCAGGGATGTGGCGGATGAAATCGAACGGGTGCGCAAGGCGGCCCGGTTGGCTAATGGCTGGATCATGGATACCTATTTGTTGCGTAAGCCTTGAACGATGGGTTACCTGAGCTGACGCCTTCGCGGGCTAGCCTCGCGCCTACAGAGGGCGCGGTGATTCTGTAGGAGCGAGGCGGCCCGCGAAGGGGCCCTGAAGATCACCTCAAGAAATGGCTCGGACCTCCCGCCCAAACCGCTCTCTATACACCGACGGCGGCACACCCACCACGCTGCGAAACGCCACCCGAAAGCTCTCTACCGAACGATAACCACAGCGCTGGGCAATCTGATCGGTATTTTGATCGGTGCTTTCCAGCAGTTCACGGGCGCGACCCAGACGCTCATGTTGCAGCCACGTCTTGGGCGACTGGCCACTGGCTTCGGTAAAGCGCCGCAGGAATGTCCGTTCACTCATAGCCGCTTCGCTGGCCAGATCGCGTACTTCCAGCGGTTCATGTAAGCGTTCACGCGCCCATTGCATGACGCGGGAAAGATCGCTGCGCGGTGTAGGGCTGACCGGTGTAGGAATGAACTGCGCTTGTCCACCCGTGCGTTGCGGCGACATCACCAGTCGCCGTGCCACGGAGTTGGCCACTTGCGTGCCGAAGTCCCGTGCCACCAGATGCAGGCAGGCATCAATGCCTGCGGCACTGCCCGCCGAAGTGATCAACTGGCCCGAATCGACATACAGCACGTCGGGGTCCACCAGAATGTTCGGAAAACGCTCCGCCAATTCTGTGGTGTAGCGCCAGTGCGTGGTGGCGCCACGTCCATCGAGTAACCCGGTGGCGGCCAGCACGAACACTCCTGAGCAGATCGACAGCAGTCGCGCGCCCTGGGCATGGGCCTGGCGCAAAGCGGTGAGCAGCGTCTCGGGCACCGGCGCGTGGCGGTCACGCCAGCCGGGAATAATAATGGTCCTGGCGTGTTCGAGCAGTTCCAGACCGCCATCGGCCAATACCTGAATGCCGCCCATGGCGCGCATCGGCCCTTGATCGACGGCGGCGATGCGATGCTCATACCAAGGGAAATCGAACTCCGGTCGCGCCAGACCGAAGACTTCCACGGCGATACCGAATTCGAAGGTACAGAGGCCGTCGTAGGCCAGAATCGCGACCAATCCAGGGGTAGGCTGCATTTGGCGGAAAGTTCCCGGTGAGTGTCTTGTGCGCCACTGTAGCCACAAGTCGCAGACGGATAAAGTCTGTTCACACCCACCAACACTGAGGAGCATTGCCCATGACCAGCCTGGTTCGCGAAATTCCCGCCGCCCCATCGGCCATTGCCTTGATGCATTTCAGCAACCGTCTGACTTTCGAAACCGATTGTTCCGACGTCCATGGCAGTCAAGCGGCTGGCGAAGTTGATTTCATTCTGCTGGACGTGCGCGGCCCGATGGCGTTCGAGCGCGGGCATGTACCGGGGTCGATCAATATTCCGGGGCGCTTGCTCACCGCTGAAGGCCTGGCGGCTTATCCGAAAAACAGCGTGTTCGTGGTCTATTGCGCCGGCCCGCATTGCAATGGCGCGAACAAGGCTGCGGTGAAACTGGCGGCGCTGGGTTACCCGGTCAAAGAGATGATCGGTGGTGTGACCGGATGGCTGGATGAAGGGTTTGAATTGAGTGTTGCGGTACAACGGGATGTCGCTGTCGTTATCGGTTGCGAATGTTGATGTAGTCGAAAAAATCGCAGCCTGCGGCAGTTCCTACATGGAGTGCAAAATCCCGCAGGCTGCGATCTTTGGATCTTGCTGTTTAAACCGCCGCCCACCACCCATCCAGCGTTACCTGCAACCATTCAAAAACGGCGGCATGCGCGGCATCGTCCTGCTGACCCCTCGGCAACGGCGACTCCTCGGCAAAATACTCATTCAGAACGGCCACCGATTCGGCATTCCACTCTGGATGAAACTGCAGCCCCATCCGCGTCGGCCCAGCGCAATACATCTGTTGTTCACATCGCTCGCTGCTGGCCATCAACCGCGCATTTGGCGGCAGGTCGAAGGCATCTTCGTGCCACTCCAGCACTTTCAGGCGCTGGCCATCGACGAAACTTACGGTGGTCCATCCGGTTTCGGTTCGGTCCATCCGCCGCACATTCCCACCCAGACTCAACGCCAGCAACTGCGCGCCCAGGCAAATGGCAAACACGGCCGCGCCTTGATCCAGGCTACTTGCCAGCCATTGGCGTTCGGATTCCAGCCATGCCGGTCCGGCGTTGGACTCAAACGGCCCGCCCAATAGAATCACAGGTGCCGCACTTGCTGGCGGCAACTGACCGAGGTCGGCGCGAAAGACATTCAGCGTCAAACCCCGGGATTCAGCCCAGTTGGCAATGGCGCCCGGACCTTCGGCGGGGTGGTGCTGGATCAGGTTCAACGTGGGCATCACGCTTCTCTTGTGGGTCAGGGGGACGGCCAATGTGCCGCAAAAAGTGCGTGATCACCAGTGCGACTCGTTAGTCGGAAAGCACTCGAAACTTTGTAGGTTTTTTCTGAAGCAGGTGATTGTCTGACAGTCCTTGCATCGCCATGGCGCACACCGCAATCGCCTGCATCCCCGCAGCCACTTTTTTATAAATAATTGTCGCTTAAACACAATTTACCCTGCGGCCGCACCTCTAGACTGCCGGCCACTTCGGTCTTTACCCGCCACAAGCGACCGACCGAAAGCTGCCAATAAAAGCCTCCGCACACAGGAGTTATAAATGAAGAAGCTAGTGATGTTTGGTGCCCTGGCACTGTCGATGTTGTCCCTGACCGCCGTGGCCGAAGACGCCAAGCCGATCCGCATCGGTATCGAAGCCGGTTACCCGCCATTTTCGATGAAAACCCCTGATGGCAAACTCACCGGTTTCGACGTCGATATCGGCGATGCACTGTGCGAGCAGATGAAAGTGAAGTGCACCTGGGTCGAGCAAGAGTTCGACGGCCTGATCCCGGCGCTTAAGGTCAAGAAAATCGACGCCATTCTGTCGTCCATGACCATCACCGACGATCGCAAGAAAAACGTCGATTTCACCATCAAGTACTATCACACCCCGGCGCGCTTCGTGATGAAGGAAGGCTCCGCTGTGAAGGATCCGCTGACCGAACTCAAAGGCAAGAAAGTCGGTGTACTGCGCGCCAGTACGCATGACCGCTTCGCCACTGAAGTACTGCAACCGGCCGGCATCGTCCTGGTTCGCTACGGTTCCCAGCAGGAAGCCAACCTGGACATGGTCTCCGGCCGCGTAGACGCGCTGCTGGCCGACTCGGTCAACCTGGACGACGGTTTCCTGAAAACCGACGCCGGTAAAGGTTTCGCCTTCGTAGGCCCTGAGTACAACGATCCGAAATACTTCGGCGGCGGCGCCGGTATTGCTGTGCGCAAGGGCGATACCGCTCTGGCCGAGCAATTCAACAAAGCCATCACCGAGATCCGCGCCAACGGCAAGTACAAGCAAGTGCAGGACAAGTACTTCCAGTTTGACGTTTACGGCGAGTAATCGAGCCGTTCAAAAAAGTGGCAACCGTTGACGCGGTTGCCACTTTTTTTATGTTCATGATTTATCCTTCCAACACATTCCAATGTAGGAGCTGCCGCAGGCTGCGATCTTTTGATCTTGCTTTTAAAGATCAAAGTCAAAAGATCGCAGCCTTCGGCAGCTCCTACATGATTTTCGCGAACCTGGAGCTTTCCATGCAACGCATCGACCATCCATTGCCCTGGAGCCACCTGGGTACCGAGCGCAGCCTCAGCGTGTTTCGTTATGGCGCGGGCACTCGCAAGGTCTACATCCAGGCCAGCCTGCACGCCGACGAATTGCCGGGCATGCGCACGGCCTGGGAACTGAAAAAACGCCTGACCGAACTCGAAAGCCAGGGGCAGTTGCAAGGCGTGATCGAGCTGGTGCCAGTAGCCAATCCCATCGGTCTCGATCAGCACCTGCAAGGCAGTCACATGGGCCGCTTTGAACTGGGCAGCGGCAAGAATTTCAACCGCTCGTTTGTCGAGCTCAGCGCACCGGTGGGGCAGTTGATTGGCGACCGCTTGGGCAACGATGCCGAAGCCAACATCGCCCTGATTCGCCAGGCCATGGGCCAGGTGCTCGATGGTTTGCCGGCCCCGGCTTCGCAACTGGAGGCGATGCATCGCTTGTTGCTGCGCCATGCTTGCGACGCCGACATCACCCTTGATCTGCATTGCGACTTCGACGCGGCGATTCACATCTATGCGTTGCCGCAACACTGGCCGCAGTGGCAATCCTTGGCCGCGCGCCTGAAGGCCGGTGTCGCGTTGCTGTGTGAAGATTCTGGCGGCAGTTCGTTTGATGAGTCCTGTTCCGCGCCATGGTTGCGCCTGGCCAGGGCTTTCCCTGAAGCGGCGATTCCACCGGCGAACCTGGCGACAACCCTGGAACTGGGCAGCATGGGCGACACCCGAGTTGATCAGGCCCAAGCCAATTGCGAGGCCATTCTGGGCTTTCTCGCCGAACAGGGTTTCATCAAGGGCACTTGGCCGGTGGCCCCGGTCGAATGCTGTGAAGGCATGCCGTTCGAAGGCACGGAGTACCTGTTCGCGCCGCACCACGGGGTGGTCAGTTTCCTGCGCGAGGCGGGTGAATGGGTGGAGCAGGGCGATGCCCTGTTTGAAGTGGTCGACCCGCTGAACGACAAGGTCACCACTGTTCGCGCTGGCACCACTGGCGTGTTGTTTGCCATCGATCGTGGGCGCTACACGCAACCGGGGACGTGGCAGGCGAAAGTAGCGGGGCGGGAGCCGATTCGTGTGGGCAAGCTCATCAACGACTGACCCCACTCACCCATAGGAGCTGCCGCCGGCTGTGATCTTTTGATTTTCAGGATCAAAAGATCGCAGCCTGCGGCAGCTCCTACAGTGTGCGAGAAGAGTGTTAGGCTCTGAACCGAATCCTGCGCACTGTGAAGGAAGGTTTATGTTGAGAATTCTTGCTCTGCTCACGCTGCTGGCGTCCGCCGCTGTCCACGCTCAAACCCCACTGCAAACCGATCTGCCGCTCAAGTACCTGGAGCAGGCCAATTCCGATTCGAGCAATCAACCTCTGGTGATTTTCCTCCACGGCTACGGCAGTAACGAGCAGGATCTGTTCGGCATCAAGGATGACTTGCCCGCGCAATACACTTACCTGTCGGTCCGTGCGCCGATAGTGATGGAAGAGGGCAGTTACCAGTGGTTTCGCAAGAAGGGCGAAGGTGCCTACAACGGCGAGACGGATGACCTGAAGTCCAGCGGCCAGTTGCTGCTGGATTTCATCGCTCAGGCGGCGAAGAAATACCACACCGAACCGTCCAAGGTTTACCTGGTGGGCTTTAGCCAGGGCGCGATCATGTCTTACGAAGTTGCTCTGCGCCATCCAGAGGCCGTGGGCGGGATCGCTGCATTGAGCGGGAGGATTTTGCCGGTGCTCAAGTCCGAGCTGAAACCGGATGAAAAACGCCAGTCGCTGGCGATTTTCATCGGTCATGGTACAGCGGATAAACGACTTCCAATCAGCGACGGCACCGAAGCCAACAGCCTGTTGCAGAGCGTGTCACTCGAACCTGAGTTTCACGCCTACGACGGTGTCGGTCACAACATCAGTGCCGCCGAAATACAGGATTTGAGCGCCTGGTTGCAGCGTCTCAATCCTTGAGGCTTATTTGCCGCTGACGATCTGTTTGATCAGGGTTTCATGCGCCGCCATGTCGCCTGGGCGGGAAATCACCTGAATCACGGTCATGTGGCCGCCGGACGCTGCCATCAGCGTGGTGTTAAGCGTTTGGCCGCCACCTTGAGTGGCGGTGCTGTCGACCTGGCGCAGGCCCAGCCCGTTACCTTTCAGGGTCAGGCTTTTCTCGCTGAGTTTGTTGTAATCCGGCAAAGCCTTGCGCTGCGCCGCGTCGAAGTCAGCCACGGTGCCATCGAGAAACGCGCCGTCGTTGTCCTTGACCGTGACGCCTTCGGGCAGGCTGTTTTCTGCCGCGATCACCACGGTCTTGGTGGTTTCGTTGCTGTACATGGTGCCGCTCGCGCCGGTGGGGCTGGTCGGCAGCGGGTTGGCCACGAAGCCCTTGGGCAGGGTGAAGGTGAACTTGCCACCGAGCATCGAGACCTTCTGTGCCGATGCAGTCTCCTTGGCAGTGGCCTTGGCCGCCTGCGCATTCAAAGCCCCTAGGCTGGCAACCGCTGCCAGCAGCAGGACAGCGGCTTTTTTACTCAACAGTGACATTCGAAATCTCCAGGGATGGTCGCGCAATGGGGGGCGATCATCCCATGGAGGCTGTGGCGCATTCCAGCGTGGTCTAACGGACGGTCACGAACCTGTGGCTTACAAACTAACCTGTGGCGAGGGAGCTTGCTCCCGCTGGGCTGCGAAGCGGCCCCAAAACCGCTGACCGCATTTTGGCAGGCAGAAGTCATGTTCATCATTGCGGCTGCTGCACAGCCGAGCGGGAGCAAGCTCCTCGCCACAGAGGTTGAGCCAGGCACGGAGAAGCAATTACACCTTCCGCCGTGCCGGGTAACGCTTGATCACCTCCAGAAACTCGATCCGGCGGTCGCTGGCCAGCAGCTCCGGCAGCAGCTTTTCGTATTCCTGGCGATAAGGTTTGCTCAGGTGGCGTGCGATGAAATCTTCCTTGCTGCAGTTCCAGGTTTCGTAGAGCACCAAAGTGTTCGGCTCGTCCTGAAGCTGATGCACCCAGGTATTGATGAAATCAGGCTCGGCCGCCATTTGGTGTACCACGTCCAGCAGCCGTTCTTTGGTTTCGACGAAACGATCCGGTTTGGCCGGCAGGTAAACGATAAACGCGACTTGGTCACTCATTTCATCACCCTCGAAGGTTGGGAACGGTTTCTTATGCCTGGTTTTGCGGGAACAAGTTGCGGCGGGTTTCTTCGTCGAATTCGGCCTTCAACACCAGTTGCTCTTTCAGGCCATGGGCACGTTGGGCTGCCGGGCGAGCGCTGATTTCATCGAACAGGCGCTTCACGTTCGGGTAAGCCGCCAAGCCGTTTTCGCCAAGGATGTAAGGCGCGTAGTTGGCCCAACCCCAGAGCGCCATGTCGGCGACGCTGTAAGTGTCGCCGGCCAGGTACTGATGGTCGGCCAGGCGCTGGTCGAGTACGCGATAGTGACGTTCGACTTCCTTGAGGTAGCGGTTTTTCGCGTAAGGCAGGTCTTCCGGTGCGTGGTGCAGGAAGTGCACGGCCTGACCGGAGAACGGCGACAGGCCAGTGGCGATGAACATCAGCCAGGACAGCAGTTCGGCGTTGCCGGCAGCGCTGGTTGGCAGGAAACGCTGATGTTTTTGCGCCAGGTGCAGCAGGATGGCCTGGGAGTCGAAGACCGTGGCGTCGCCATCGACGAGGGCTGGCACCTTGGCGTTCGGGTTGATCGCGAGGAAGGCCGGCAAGTGTTGTTCGCCCTTGAAGGTATCGACGCCGATCAATTCGTAAGGCGTTTGCAGTTCTTCAAGCAACAGGGCGACTTTCATCGGGTTTGGCGAAGGGTGGAAAAAGAATTTCATGGTGTAGGCCTCAGTCAGTAGTGGGGTTTGAACTGAGGTTGATGTTGGGCGAAACCTGTTCGATTGACGTACGAGGTTATTGCTCTACTCGTGCGAAACCATCGAAGGTGTTGTAGGGATTTTGACTGCCGGTTGCGACGTGGCAATCACCGCACCAGCAATAATCAACACTGCAGGCACTAGCAGAATAGGGCTGGCATGGCTGCGCCCGACGACGATCAGCAGCATGGTAGAAATCAGCGGTGCCAGGTACGACAGCGCCCCCAGTGTTGCCAGGCTGCCGTGTTTGGTGGCGTGGTCCCAGGCAAAAAATGCCAGCCCTGCCGGCCCCAGACCGAGGATGACGATGGCTGCCCATTGCCTGGCATCAGGCAATACGGTGGATTCGAAAGTGAGATGACAAAGCAGTCCCGCCGCCGCGGACATGCCACAGATGCCGCCGATGGTGCTGCTTGGAACTTCACTGAAGCGCCGGTTGAACACCGAATACCCGGCCCAGATCAACGCACAGCCGAACGCCGCGAGATAACCGGCGACCGGCATGGCGGCGGAGGTGTCCGAGCCACGTTGCTGCATGATGAATGCGGTGCCGGCCAGACCCAGCACAGCGCCGAGCGCTTGCCGTTTATGCAGCTTTTCTCCAGCGGCGAAGGCCGAGAGCAGCACCAGCAACAATGGCCACAGGTAATTGATCAGACTGGCTTCGGCGGCTGGCGCGGCTTTGAGCGCGAAAAAATACAGCGCGTGATAAACGAAAATTCCCACGAACCCGGTCGCCCATACCGCCCAGGGTTGGCGCCAGCTATTGAAGCCGCCAAGACCGCGTCGACCTAGAATGACCACGCTCGCGGCAAACGCCACGGCGAAACTCAGGGTCAGCAATTCAAAGGGCGGAATGCCTTCGGTGAGGGTGGTCAACAACGCCAGACAGGACCAGAGAAAGATCGCGATTACGCCGACCGCTGTGGCGGAGTGAGCATTACGGACGCGAGGCGTGGTCATGTCTGTTCCTTCAGCACGTGGCGGGCGACTTCCTTGCCCGATGACCTGATGCAGCTTAGCGCTTGATCGCGGTTCGTCCAGCGTCCGCCGATACCGGCCCGACGGGGCGCGCCAGCAAGCGTTTGGTCACGCCCAACATCGCCACCGATACCGCAACGCCCAGGGCAAACGCGCTCATGCCCAGACTTGGCAAAGTCAGCGTCAACACGAGACAGAACGCCGAGAACGAATACATGCCGGTGGCCGTTGCTCGCAGCAGGGCGGCGGTAAATGCGGGACCACGGGTTTGCTGGGAGAACACTGCCATCACACTGCCCAATACCGGGAACACGGCGAGCAGCCCGCTCCAGCGGTCGCCGACCGTGCTGGCGAGCAAGGTGACGGCGAGGGTCAGCAAGGCCCCGGCCAGCATGCGCAGCAGCAATTTGTCGGATTTTGGTGCCGGGCCTGAGAGGACCGGCTGCACCGACGGGAACAGGTAGGGCGCGGCCAACAGAGCCGTCGCCGCCGCAATCACCGAAAACAGCAACGATGGCGGGATCAACGACAACACCACGGCGATCACAGCCCAGACCGTCAGCGAAATCGTCAATGCAATCGTCCAGCCGGCGCGTTGAGCAACCTGCGCATAGGTCACGCAGAAAGCGATCATGGCGACCATTGCCGACAGCGCTGCCATGGCTGACTGCGCGGCGAACAGTTCGCCTTGTTCAATGGCGAGGAAAAACAGAATCGGCCCGACCACCACCGGTAGCCCCGACAACCAACCGGCCACGCTCGGTCCCCAGCGTTTACCCGCCAGAGAGATCAGCAGCAGAAATCCCGGAATCACCAGCAGTTTGAGCATCAGCACGCGTATATCTCCGACCTGTGTATGCCGGCAACGGTAGCATTGAGCACGCTGGATTGCTCTATAGATATATCGATTTTGTATACAAAATATGGCCCCTGTAGGAGCTGCCGCAGGCTGCGATCTTTTGATCCTGTTTTTTAAAAGCAAAATCAAAAGATCGCAGCCTGCGGCAGCTCCTACAGGGGGTTTCAAAAGAAGCGGCGTTTCGTCAGCAGGGACTTGCGTGTACACCGGAGCAATTGAAACGTCTAAGCTGGGCGTCTCCCACCTGTTGACGGACCATCGCGTGAAATTCAGTTTGCCCAAAGTCGCCACCGCACCGTTTTGTCCGCCTGAAGTCGCCGGCAGTGTGGCCGTCGATCCCACTGCCTCATTTTTCAAGCGCGTGCTGCGCTTTGCCGGTCCTGGCTTGCTGGTGTCGATTGGCTACATGGACCCGGGCAACTGGGCGACCGCCATCGAGGCCGGATCGCGGTTTGGCTATAGCCTGTTGTTTGTGGTGCTGTTGGCCAGCCTGGCGGGGATGGTGGTGCAATGTTTGTGTTCGCGCCTGGGCATTGCCACCGGGCGTGATCTGGCGCAATTGTCCCGCGAGCGCTATAGCACGCGGACCGCCCGCACACAGTGGGTACTGGCGGAAATCTCGATCATCGCCACCGACCTTGCCGAAGTGCTCGGCTGTGCGTTGGCGTTCCACTTGCTGCTGGGTTGCTCGCTGACGTTCGGCATCGCGCTCACAGCGTTCGACACCTTGTTGGTACTGGCCCTGCAAAACCGTGGCTTCCGCCGCCTGGAAGCAATCATGCTGGTGCTGGTAGGCACCATTGGCGCGTGTTTCTTCGTCGAGTTGATGCTGATCAAACCATACTGGCCGGACGTCTTACAGGGTTTCAAACCGTCACTGTCAGCCATCAGCGGTGCCGCGCCGCTGTACCTGGCCATCGGTATTCTCGGGGCCACGGTGATGCCGCATAACTTGTACTTGCACACTTCGATCGTGCAGACCCGGCTGATCGGCAAGGACCTGGCCAGCAAGCAGGACGCCGTGAAACTGGCGCGCATCGACACGATTGGTTCACTGGCGCTGGCGTTGCTGGTCAACGCGGCGATCCTGATTCTTGCTGCCGCTGCGTTTCACCAGACCGGGCACACCGATGTCGTGGATATTCAGGACGCCTATCATTTGCTTGATCCACTGGTGGGCGGGGCGTTGGCCAGCGTGCTGTTCGGGGTCGCGTTGCTGGCGTCGGGGCAGAGTTCAACCTTCACCGGCACCATCGCCGGCCAGGTGATCATGGAAGGCTTCCTGAACCTGCGGATTCCTTGCTGGCAACGGCGTCTGATCACCCGTGGGCTGGCGCTGATCCCGGCGTTCATCGGCGTCTGGTTAATGGGTGACGATGCGGTGGGCAAGCTGCTGGTGCTGAGTCAGGTGGTGTTGAGTTTGCAATTGCCGTTTGCGCTGTATCCGCTGATACGCATGACCAACGATAAGAAATTGATGGGGCCGTTTGTGAACCGGTTACCGACGCGGGTGTTGGCGTGGGGGGTGTTTGTGGTGATCAGCGGGGCAAATAGCTGGTTGATTCTGCAGCTGTTTGGGTGAGCTGTTGAAAGGTCGCAGTCTGTAGGAGCTGCCGCAGGCTGCGATCTTTTGATCTTCAACTCCGCTCGAACGCTTCGACGACAAAATCAATAAACACCCGGGTCTTGGCCGGCATCAGCGTCCGGCTCGGGTAGTACAACGAAATCGGTCCCGCATCGGCATGCCAATCCGGCAGAACGCGCACCAGTTCACCGCGCTGGATATTCGCCTGCACATCGGGCAGCACCAGCAACGTGACGCCCAAACCGAGAATGGCCGCTTCACGCATGGCGGCGGGGTCGTTGATGACAATGTTTTCGTTGAGGTTGACCGGCATTTCATGGCCGGCGCCATCGCGCATCGTCCACTGACGAATCCGTCCGGTGAGGCTGCCGCGCATCGCGATGCCGATGTGACCGGCGAGGTCCGCCGGGGTTTTGGGTAAGGGGCGGCTGGCCAGATAGGTCGGCGAAGCGACGGCCACCACCTGTGCTGGCGCCAGGGTTCGCGAAATGACGCCAGGCGTCAATTCGAAGCCGCCACCGATGGCCGCGTCATAGCCTTCGGCAATCAGGTCCACCGGGCGGTTTTCGAAATGCCATTCCGGGCGGATCAACGGATAGCGCGCCAGAAACGCCGGCAGCAGCGGCAAAATGTGCCCGATGCCAAAGGTCGGTGCCAGGCTGATTTTAAGCACGCCTGCCGGCTCACCCCGATCGGTGGTGACGGCGCTGATCGCCGCCTGTAACGCCTGCAGATTGCCGCCGATGCTGGCCAGAAAGCGCTCGCCGGCCTCAGTCAGGGACAGCTTGCGGGTGGAGCGCTGGAAAAGACGAACGCCAATGTTGCGCTCGAGGATCGCCACGTTGCGGCTGACGGCGGCGGGTGTCAGTGCAAGCAACCGCGCGGCGGCTGAGAAGCTTCCGGTCTCGGCGCTGCGTACAAAGGATTCGAGATTGGCGAGGGTTTCCATGGTTACGACCTGATAGCAAGACTTGAAAATCATTCAAGTCATTACCGGCTAATAAAACACTAATGGCAAGGGCAGTATTCGCTCCAACGACAACCCTCGGAGTGAGAAAACCATGAGCACCATTGGAATCATTGGCGCCGGCGCCATCGGATCAGCCTTCGCCAGAGCCTTGTCCCGTCAGGGCATCGAAGTAGTCATCGCGAACAGTCGCGGGCCGGAAAGCCTCGCCGATCTGATCGCAGAACTCGGGCCAACGGCCCGTGCCGGCACCCGCGAGGAAGCGGCCGCCCAGCCGATCGTTCTGGTCGCGGTGAACTGGTCGAAGTTGCCGACGGCGCTGGCGGGTCTGCCGGACTTTGCCGGGCGAATTGTCATTGATGCCAACAATTCGATAGAGGCACCCTCATTCAAAGCGGTGGATTTACAGGGGCGTACATCCAGCGAAGTGTTCGCTGAGTGGGTGCCGGGGGCGCGGGTGGTCAAGGCGTTCAATCACTTGGTGGCACGTTTGCTTGAGAGCGATCCGACAGCGGAGGGTGGGCGGCGAGTGCTGTTTCTCTCGGGCGATGATGCTGACGCGAAAGCGCAAGTGGCGAACTTGATCGAGCAGGTGGGGTTCTTCGGGATTGATCTGGGGACGCTGAGTGTCGGCGCGCGACTGGCGCAGTTTCCGGGCGGACCGTTGCCGGTGTTGAACCTGGTGAAATTTGCCTGACGAAATGCGATGGCTATTGCGTTCGTATGAATACACGTGACGGCTACTCCCTGTAGGAGCTGCCGAAGGCTGCGATCTTTTGATCTTGATCTTCGGCGATCTCAAAAAGATCAAAAACAAGATCAAAAGATCGCAGCCTTCGGCAGCTCCTACAGGGGAGCGGAGATAACCCGGTGCGACGTGAGTCGCACCGGGTGTTTTGCCAGACGGCGAACGGATATTCGTGGGTCCCCGCGCCGTCTGTTGAACGCTTTAAGCCCGTTCGAGCGCCAGTGCCACGCCCTGACCACCACCGATGCACAGGGTCGCAAGGCCTTTCTTGGCATCACGCTTGATCATTTCATGCAGCAGGGTCACCAGCACGCGGCAGCCCGAGGCACCGATCGGGTGGCCGAGGGCGATGGCGCCACCGTTGACGTTGACCTTGTTCAAGTCCCATTCCAGGTCCTTGGCCACGGCCAGCGATTGTGCGGCGAAAGCCTCGTTGGCTTCGATCAGGTCCAGTTGATCGATGGACCAACCGGCCTTGTCCAGGCAGCGACGAGTGGCCGAGACCGGGCCGATGCCCATGATTGCCGGGTCCACACCAGCGTTGGCATAAGCGGCGATTTTTGCCAGTACCGGCAGGCCCAGGGCCTTGGCTTTTTCGGCGCTCATCAGGATCACGGCAGCGGCGCCGTCGTTCAGCGACGAGGCGTTACCGGCAGTCACCGAACCGTCCTTCTTGAAGGCTGGCTTGAGCTTGCCCAGGGATTCGGCGGTGGTGCCGGCCCGTGGTTGCTCGTCGGTGGCGAAGGACAGTGGTTCGCCCTTGCGCTGTGGAATCAGGATCGGCGTGATTTCATCAACAAAACGCCCGCCTTCAATCGCGGCGGTGGCTTTCTGTTGAGAGGCGGCGGCGAATGCATCTTGCTGTTCGCGGCTCAGGTTGTACTTCTCGGCCAGGTTCTCGGCGGTGATGCCCATGTGGTAATCGTTGAATGCATCCCACAGGCCATCGCTGATCATGGTGTCGACGATTTGCGCGTGACCCATGCGCAGGCCGGTGCGGGCACCGGGCATGACGTAGTTGGCCAGGCTCATGTTTTCCTGGCCGCCGGCGATAATCACTTCGGCATCGCCGCAGCGAATGGCCTGGGCACCTAAATGCAGGGCCTTGAGGCCCGAGCCGCAGACCTTGTTCAGGGTCATGGCCGGTACAGCGAAAGGCAGACCGGCCTTGATCGAGGCCTGGCGCGCAGGGTTTTGCCCGGCACCGGCGGTCAACACCTGGCCCATGATCACTTCATCGACTTCTGCAGGATCCAGCCCGGTTTGCGCCAGTAACTGACGGATCACCGCCGCGCCCAGGTCAACCGCAGAAACATTGGCCAGGGCACCCTGGAAACTGCCGATCGCGGTACGCGTAGCGGCAACAATGACGACTTCTTGCATGGAATGATTCCTCACTGGGCAGCGAACTGCATTTCCGGAACGTGGTCCGGCACGATCAGTTTACCGGCGGTTTTGGCAACGATCTCTTCGACGCTGACACCCGGCGCACGTTCTTTGAGAATGAACGCGCCGTTTTCGATTTCCAGGTAGGCCAGGTCGGTCAGAACGCGCTTGATGCAACCGGCGCCGGTCAGCGGCAGGCTGCATTGGGACAACAGCTTGGACTCACCGTCCTTGGACGCGTGGGTCATGATGACGATGATGTTGTCTGCGCCGGCCACCAGGTCCATCGCGCCGCCCATGCCCTTGACCAGTTTGCCGGGGATCATCCACGAGGCGATGTTACCTTGTACGTCGACTTCAAAGGCGCCCAGTACGGTCAGGTCGACATGACCACCGCGGATCATCGCGAACGACTCCGCCGAGGAAAAAATCGAAGCGCCGATGCGCGCGGTCACGGTTTGCTTGCCGGCATTGATCATGTCGGCATCAATGGTTTCTTCGGTAGGAAAAGGACCCATGCCCAGCAGGCCGTTTTCCGACTGCAGCATGACTTCCATGCCTTCAGGGATGTAGTTGGCGACCAGGGTCGGAATGCCGATGCCCAGGTTTACGTAAAAGCCGTCCTGCATTTCGCGGGCGACGCGTTGAGCCATTTGTTCGCGGGAAAGTGCCATTGTTGTTATTCCTTCATTCGGTCCGGGGGCAGGGGATCACTTACGCACGGTGCGCTGTTCGATGCGCTTCTCGAACGTGCCGCAAATGACCCGGTCGACGTAGATGCCAGGGGTGTGGATCTGCGCCGGGTCCAGCTCGCCGGGTTCGACGATTTCTTCGACTTCGACCACGGTGATCTTGCCGGCGGTGGCGGCCAGCGGGTTGAAGTTCTGGGCGGTGTGGCGATAGATGACGTTACCGAAATGGTCGGCTTTCCAGCCTTTGACGATGGCGAAGTCACCGGTGATGGATTCTTCCATCAGGTACTTGCGGCCATGGAATTCGCGCACTTCCTTGCCTTCGGCCACCGGAGTGCCGACGCCGGTCGCTGTGAAGAAGGCCGGAATGCCGGCACCGCCCGCGCGCATTTTTTCGGCGAGGGTGCCTTGCGGGGTCAGGATGACTTCAATTTCGCCCTTGAGCAGTTGCTCTTCGAACAGTTTGTTCTCGCCAACATAAGAAGCGACAACCTTGCTGATCTGGCGGTCAGTCAGCAGCACGCCGAGACCGAAACCGTCGACGCCGCAGTTGTTGGAAACCACGGTGAGGTCGCGAGTGCCTTTGCGCTTGATCTCGGCGATCAGGTTTTCCGGGATCCCGCACAGGCCGAAGCCCCCGGCGATCACGGTCATGCCGTCTTCAAGACCTGCCAGAGCTTCCTCGTAGGAACTCACACGCTTGTCGAAACCTGCCATATGCACCTCTTTTATTCTTTGTGGGCGGCTGGCTAGCCGAATGAATGAAGTGTCGCGCTGGAGTATTTATTTGTTAAGTTGATTTTTAAGGTTGATTAATAGATAAAACTCAACAGTGCCGCTCATGTAGGAGCTGCCTAAGGCTGCGATTTTTTGATCTTGCTTTTTAGCGGTGGTGGGATCGTTGAAGATCAAAAGATCGCGGCCTGCGGCAGCTCCTACAGGGAACGGTCGAATTAATGTAGTTACCCTGGAGACAGCGCGCATGACCGTCAAGCAGATCCGCGCCTTCCTGGCCGTGGCCCAGAGCCTGAGTTTTGCCGTGGCCTGCGAGCGCCTGCACCTGTCGCAGTCAGCCCTGAGCCTGACCATCAAGGCGCTGGAAGAGGGCCTCGGCGGACGCTTGTTTACCCGCAACACCCGTAATGTGGCGCTGACCGCCGAAGGCGAGTCGCTGGTGCCACTGGCGCGCCGTCTGATCGCCGACTGGGACAATGCCGAGGACGAACTGCGCCAGCGCTTCACTCTGCAGCGCGGGCGGGTGACCTTGGCGGCCATGCCATCGTTTGCCGGCAACCTGTTGCCGCCAATCCTCAAGACGTTCCGTGCCCGCTACCCGAAAGTCAACGTCACCGTGAACGACGTGATCAACGAACAGGTGCTGGAAATGGTCCGTGACCGTCAGGTGGAACTGGGGGTGGCGTTTGAGCCGACCATGAGTTCGTCGCTGCAATTCACCCCCTTGTATATCGATCGATTTGTGGCGGTGGTGCCTGATGATTCGGCACTGGCCGAACTCGACGAAATCGATTGGCAGACGCTGCTCAAGGAACCGTTCATCACCCTGCAGCGCCCGTCGACGGTGCGGGTCATGCTGGAAGAACATCTGCAGGCGCGGGGAATGAAATTGCCGGTGGAATTTGAAAGCCACCAACTGGCGACAGTCGGGCGGATGGTTGCCAGTGGGTTGGGGGTGAGTGCTGTGCCAGCGTTGTGCGCCGGGCAGATGCGTGAACTGGGCGCGCGATGCATCACCTTGAGCGACCCTGTGGTGGAGCGGGCAATCGGCGTGCTGACCCTGCCGGGCGCAGAACTGTCGGCGGCGGCCCAGGCATTGTTTGATGTGCTTAAAGCACAATTTTCTCTCTAACACCCCACCCCCTGTAGGAGCTGCCGCAGGCTGCGATCTTTTGATCTTGATCTTCAGCGATTTCAGCACCGCCAAAAAACCAGATCAAAAGATCGCAGCCTGCGGCAGCTCCTACAGGGTATTGAGTTGATTAGTTGAAGAGGCGTTGAGCCAGCAACGGTAAAAGTTGTTCGCACGACCCTTCTATTTTCAAATCCAGAATGTCATCCGCGCGGGTTTTGCCCAGGTTGATCGCCAGCAACGGCTTGCCCTGATCCACCACCGCCCGGCACAGGCGGAACGCCGAATATGCCATCAGCGACGAACCGACCACCAGCAACCCGGCAGCCTTTTCCACGGCGGCCATCGCTTTGGCTGCCGTTTCCTGGGCGACGTTTTCGCCAAAGAACACCACGTCGGGTTTCATCCGTTCTCCGGCGCAATGCGGGCAATGCGGCACTTGAAAGCGTGCTTCAAAGGCCGCGTCCAGCAGGGTGTCGCCGTCCGGCGCCTGCACCGCGTCAACGCCGGCCAGATAAGGATTTTGTGCTTCCATCAGGTGCTGGATCGAATCTCGCTCGCTGCGTTTTCCGCAGTCCAGGCACAGCACCCGGTGCAGGCTGCCGTGCAGTTCGATCACGTCATGGCTACCGGCCTGATCGTGCAGGGTGTCGACGTTCTGGGTAATCAACCCGCTGATTTGTCGGGTGCTTTGCAAGCGGGCGAGGGTGTCGTGGGCGACGTTCGGTTGGGCCTGGCGCACCCGTGGCCAACCCAGCATCGCCCGCGCCCAATAACGCCGCCGGGACTCGGGTGCCGAGAGAAATTCCTGGTACATCATCGGCTGCCGGCCACGACGTACGCCCTGGTTATCGCGGTAGTCCGGAATACCCGAGGGCGTGCTGATCCCGGCACCGGTCAGGACCACGAACGGTCGATCAGCCATAAGCTGCTGGAGCCGGTCGAGCTGTTCTCGGATCGGGTGGTCGAGCATGTTCAACACTCCGGTGGACCCTGGGTGCATGCAGATTAGCATCACCCCTGTAGGAGCTACCGAAGGCTGCGATCTTTTGATTTTGCTTTTAACGGCAAGATCAAAAGATCGCAGCCTTCGGCAGCCCCTACATTTTGGCCGTCAGTTATTTGCGTGCCTCCAGAATCAGGTTGAACGGCGTTTCCGTGGCCCGGCGGAAACTTGAAAATCCGGCCTCGGTGAACACTTTGCGCAACCGCGCCTCGCCTGCCTGGGCGCCGAGGCCGAGGCCGACTTCCTGGGACAGCGAGTTGGGCGTGCAGATGAAGGTCGAGGCGGCATAAAACAATCGACCGACCGGGGTGATGTTGTCGTCGAGCGAGTCGTTGGCGAACGGTTCTACCAGCAGCACCGTGCCGTCTGGTTTCAACGACTCATAGGCGTGTTTCGCCGCGCCCACCGGGTCACCCATGTCGTGCAGGCAGTCGAAGTAGCAGACCAGGTCATAGTCGTCGCCGGGGTAGCTTTTGGCTGTGCCCTGGAAGAACCGCGCGCGACTGGAGACGCCACCTTCTTCAGCGCGTTGGGTGGCGACGGTGACGGAGGGTGCGTGGTAGTCGAAACCGACGAACCGCGAATCCGGAAACGCCTGGGCCATGATCACCGTGGAGGCGCCATGCCCGCAGCCAATGTCCGCCACTTTGGCACCGGCTTCCAGCTTGGCGACCACACCATCAAGCGCCGGCAGCCATTCGGCGATCAAATGTGCCTTGTAGCCAGGGCGGAAGAACCGTTCCGTGCCGCTGAACATGCACGGATGGTGATCACCCCAGGGCAGGGCACCGTCGCCGCGCATCGCTTTGACCAGTTTGTCCTTGTCATGGAAAAACGACGCGACCACCCCGATACCGCCAGCAATGTAGACCGGTGAGTCTTCGATGGCCAATGCCAGGGCCTGCTCTTCGGGCAGGCGGAACTGGCCGTCAACGTGTTCCATGTAGCCGGAGGCGGCGTGGGCGCTAAGCCATTCACGCACCAGGCGGGGGTTGCAGCCGGTCTTGTCGGCGAGTGTTTCAGGGCTGGTGGGCTGGCTGTCGGCCATGGCCCGGTACAGGCCGAGCTCTTCGCCAAGGATGACGTTGGCGAGCATCGCCGCGCCGCCCATGTCATTCACCAGTTTGCCCATGAAATCGTTGAGTCTGGCCTCGTCCATCACGTGTGCTCCTTAACAGGATCACGGTCCAGAGGCATTGTTTGTCGAGGCATGCGCCTCTGGGCGGTGGTCGTTGGAATGAACAGGACGATTGGCTCGTCCTGCGTGCATTAAGTTTAGTTCGCGGGCCGTGTGCCGGTATCTGAGGCGACGAAAGCCCCGCGGTTTGGCACAGAACCCTGTAGGCGCTGCCGAAGGCTGCGATCTTTTGATCTTGATCTTTAAAAATAAAAATCAAAGATCGCAGCCTTCGGCAGCCCCTACAGGGTGCGGTGCCTGGGGAGTGCATGTATCCCAATGTATCTAACCGACCTCTCGATACAGTCCCCCACAACTCCGGACCATCCGCGAACACAGACCAGATACAAACCTGCGATGAACTGTGAAGGCCGTTTTGGCGCCTTGAAACCGTGGCGGCCAAGACCTTTTCCTGACCGCCTTCAAAGGCGGCCTTCGCTCCTGACTCTGTTCCGCGCCTGATGCGGTCAAGGGGACAACAATGACAACGCTTGTGTCGCAACCCAACCTCAATGCCACGCCGGTCAATCGCCTGCGGGTCGATCACTACACCAACGGCATCATTGGCCCGAGCCAGCCGATGCTCGGTCCGTTGGCTGACGGCGGCACCCTGATTACCGGAACGCCGCCGGGTTGTTGGGGCCCGATGATCACGCCATCGTTTGAAGGCGGCCATGAAGTGACGCAGCCGGTGGCCATCGTCGGTGCGGAAATCGGCGATGCGGTCGCCATCAAGATCAAAAGCATGCGCGTGACCTCGTTGGCCACCTCGTCCGGGGTCATGACCTTCGTTGAAGGGCGTTACAACGGCGATCCATTCGTCTCCAAGTTCTGCGCCAAGTGCGGTACTGAACACCCGGCCAGTCATGTCGATGGCATCGGTGAGGACGCGATTCGCTGTAACAACTGCGGTGCCGAAGTCAGTGCGTTTCGTTTCAGCCACGGCTACGTGATTGTGTTCGATGCACAGAACCAGGTCAGTCTGACGGTCAATCAGGACATCGCCAATCAACTGGCCGGCAATGCCTCGCAAATGTCGGCGCTGCCGGAATTCGCCGCGCAGCATTCGATCCTGTCGCTGGCCCGTGCGGATATTCCTGGTGTGGCCGCGCACATGCGTCCGTTCCTCGGCAACATCGGCACCATGCCTTCACGCGATATACCCGATTCCCACAACTGCGCCGATTTCGGCCAATACCTGATCAACGCCCCGCACCGCTTTGGCATGACCCGTGAAGAACTGCACGCAGCCAAGACTGACGGCCACATGGACACCAACTCGATCCGCGAAGGGTGCGTGTTGATTTGCCCGGTGAAAGTGCCGGGGGCTGGGGTGTACATGGGCGACATGCACGCCCAGCAGGGCAACGGCGAGATCGCCGGGCACGCCACCGATTGCTCCGGGGAAACCGAAGTGAGCGTCGAAGTGGTGAAAAACCTGACGCTGGAAGGGCCGATCCTCCTGCAAAACCTCGATGACTTGCCGCCTATGGCCCGGCCCATGAACGCCGAACAACGGGCCAAAGTCCGTGAATTGGGCGCACGCTGGGGTCAGCACGAGATCGAGCAAAGCGGCCCGATCACCTTCATCGGCAGTGGCGAAAACCTCAACCTGGCGGTGGAGAACGGCTTGACCCGTGCCGCCACCGTTACCGGTCTGCCCTACGACGAAGTACTCAACCGCGCCACCATCACCGGCTCGATCGACATCAGCCGCCTGCCAGGCACTGTGCGCGTGACGTTCCTGTGCCCGATGGACGTGCTGGATCGTATCGGCATCGGTCATCTGGTGCGCGAGAAGTACGACCTGGCGTAATGCCGAAAACAGGGTCTGTACCAGAGTGTGTACAGACCCGCTGGTGATACAAGCCCTGCCGTTTTCCGTCGGTACGCAACACAGCCCCGATACATCACTTCGATTAACTGTGATTCCGTACTGACAACCGTTGAGACAGACACCATGCAAACCCCCATCACTTCAGCCAAGGCCAGCGCCGGGCTCGGCTTGCGTCGCGGTTTAATGAAGGATCTCCTGGCTGCATCGGCCGGTCATTTCGACTTTCTGGAAGTCGCACCGGAGAACTGGATCGGCATCGGCGGCGCTCATGGCGCAGCGCTGCGAACCCTGGCCGAGCGCTATCCGTTGTCTTGTCACGGCTTGTCATTGTCCCTGGGTGGGCCGTCGCCGCTGGACGTCGGATTTCTGCAAGAGGTGCGGGTTTTTCTCGATCATCACAACGTGCCGCTGTACAGCGAGCACCTGAGTTATTGCAGCGATGATGGTCACCTCTACGACCTGTTGCCGTTGCCGTTTACCGAAGAAGCGGTGCTTCACGTTGCCGCGCGCATTCGTCAGGCCCAGGATATTCTCGGTCGACGCCTGGCGGTGGAAAACGTCTCCTACTACGCCGCGCCCCAGCAGGACATGGACGAAGTGACGTTCACCAACGCCGTGCTGCGCGAAGCGGATTGCGACCTGTTGCTGGACGTTAACAACGTGTACGTCAACTCGATCAACCATGGTTTCGATCCGCGGTCCTTTCTGGCCGGTATCGATTCGAACCGTGTGGTGGCCATGCACATCGCCGGGCACTTCGATGAGTCCGATACCTTGAAAATCGACACCCATGGCGCCTCGGTCAAACCGGCGGTGTGGTCGCTACTCGCCGAGGCATATGCGCGGTTCGGCGCGCAACCGACCTTGCTGGAGCGAGACTTCAACTTTCCGGCGTTTTCCGAACTGGTGGCCGAATTGCAGACCATTCGCCGCTTGCAGACCCAGGAGGTGACCCGTGGCTAAGCGTTCGCTGCACGAACAGCAACACAGCATGGGTCAGTACCTGCGCAACCCCGACCACTGCGCGCCACCGGCCGAAATGAACCCGGTACGAGCCGAGATTTATCGCGACCTGGTGTTTGCCAACCTGTCGTCGTTGATCAGCGGCACCTTTCCGGTGCTGGTAAAGATTCTGGGCGATGCGCGCTGGCGTTCGCTGGTGCGGATATTCCTGCGCGACTACCGCGCCAAAACGCCGAAATTTGGTGAGATCGCCGAAGAGTTCGTCGAATTCCTGGCGTCTGACCCGGCCGCGTTGGCGGATGGATCGTGGCCGCCGTTCATGGTGGAGCTGGCGCACTACGAATGGGTGGAAATGGCCCTGCAACAATCCGATGACCAGCCATTGCCTGTCAGCGACGCCGGGTTGTTGCTGGAGTGTCCGTTGCAGGTCTCGCCACTGACCTGGCCGTTGGCTTACGCCTGGCCGGTGCATTTGGTCGGACCGGATTACCAGCCGGACACCGCACCGGCGCAACCTACGTTGCTACTGGTTCGCCGGGTCGAAGACTGGAGTGTGAAGTTTTCCGAATTGAGCCCGCTGGCGTGGCGGTTGTTGCAACGAATCGAGGAATTTCCCGAGCTGAGCGGCCATGCGCAGTTGCAGGAGTTGGCGGTGGAGGCGGGGAGGACCGGGTCGCAGACGTTTTTCGATAACGGGTTGGCGCTGTTGCGGCAGATGCATGACGAAGGGGTTTTGGGTTTGGTGTGATCACTACAGTCAAAAGATCGCAGCCTGCGGCAGCTCTTACAAATGCGATCCTGCGCGGTTACACGGCCAATGTAGGAGCTGCCGAAGGCTGCGATCTTTTGATCTTCGGTCAAACCGAGAAAAAATACCGTGTGAGGTGAAAGAAGATTGGCGCCGCAAAGCAGATCGAGTCCATCCGGTCGAGCATGCCGCCGTGCCCCTTGATCATGGTGCCCCAGTCCTTGGCGCTCAAGCTGCGCTTGATCGCCGACATGACCAGGCCACCGAGAAACCCCATCACCACGATCGCCAGCGACATCAACAGCGACTGCCAGAAGTTGAAAGGGGTCATCCAGAACATGCAGCCGCCAATCAGCGTTGCAGACAGCCCACCACCCACCAGGCCTTCGACGGTTTTCGACGGGCTCACCAACGGCGCGACCTTGTGTCTGCCGAAGAGCTTGCCGAACACGTACTGCAAGACATCGCTCATTTGCACGACGAACACCAGATAGAACAGCAGCAGCGCGTTCTGGCCCTTGAACCCTTCAAGATCAAGCAGCAACAGTGCCGGCGCGTGGCTGATGCAATAGATGCAGATCATCACCCCCCACTGAATCTTTGCCGTTCTTTCCAGAAACGCCTCGGTGTCCTGGCTCAATACCGCAATCGCCGGAAGCAGCAGGAAGGCATATACCGGAATCAGCAGCGTGAACATCGAGTACCAATGGGTTCCGATCAGGAAATATTGCAGCGGGATCAGGATGAAAAAAGCCGAAAACAGCGCGTTATGGTCACCCGGTTTGGTGGGTGTCAGGGTGATGAATTCCCTGAGGGCGAACAGCGAGATGAAACCGAACAGGACCACTGTCGCATTCGGGCCCAGCAACCAGGACACGAAGAAGATAATGACCATCCCCCACCAGGCATTCACGCGCTGATTGAGATTTTCGATGGTCGAGATGGCGCTCTCCGTCGTGGCCCTTTTGGCCAGCACCCGGCCGACCAGCGAAGCCACCGCCAGCAGGCAGGCGATGGCAGCAAAGAACCACAAGAACTTCACTTCAAGACTCATTTCGACAGCCTCACAATCGCGTCGCGCGCGCGCTCCAGAAACATCTGTTTGTCCTCGCCGGCAATCCTTGGCAGCGGGTCGCCGATACGGATCGTGCAGATGATCGGCAAGGGCACGTGCTTGCCCTTGGGCATCGAGCGATGCAGGTTTTCCAGGTAGATGGGCACCAGGTCGACATCGGGGAAGGACTCACCCAGCCGATAAAGCCCCGATTTGAACTCCCCGGGCAATGCCTGATTGGATCGAGTGCCTTCGGGGAAGATGATGATCGAATGGCCGGCCCGTACCACATCGAAAATTGGCTCCAGCACATGGGTGCCGGGTGCGGGATTGCGTTCAATCAGAACCGCATTGAGCCCTTGTTGAGAGATATACGAGAGGAACCTGTTCTTGCCCCAGTAATCGGCGGCGGCGACCGGTTTTACATTGACCCTGGCTTCCGGGGGCAGGGCCGCGATGATCGCCAGGGTGTCCATGTGACTGGTGTGATTGGCGAAATAAATGCGTTGGCGGGTGAGGTCGGGCGGACTTTCCCATCTGGCCGTGACGCCGATCACCAGCCGAAGCACGGCAATCAGCGCGTTACTGATCCACATGGCCGGCCTCCTTCAGTTGCCTGGAGATCGCCAGCGTTCGGGTCGCACAGGTGGCGGCTGAGCCGATGGCGATGACGACCAGCGTCAGCAACAGCAAATAATGGGTGGCATAAACGACAACCTCGACGGCATTCAACAGCACCCCGGCGGTCATCAATGCCATCCGGTGCTGCTTGGCCATCGGGCCCATAAAACTCTGTTTGAGACCGATAGAGCCGCCAAACACCCGCACATAGGCCGTCAGTGCGGCGGCTAGTGCAGCAAACCAGCCAAGGTCTGCATACCCGATGGCATAGCCGAGCCCTACGATCAGCACGCTGTCGGCAATACGGTCGGGGAATTCGTTGTAGAGGCTGCCGATGTCCGACTTCTTCCCGCCCTCGATGGCAACCATGCCGTCGAGGAGGTTGCACAGCAGGCGCAGTTGAATGCCGACCGCGCAGCAGATCGAGCCGAGGACGCCGTTATCGATAATTAGTGCAAGCGCACCGGCCAGCGCAAAGCCAATGCTGGCGACGGAGATCTGGTTGGGGGAAACATCTTTTTTTACCAGCGTGTCGGTGATCCGTTTCGCCCAACCTGAAGAGCGCGCCTTGATCGGCCTTCTGTTGTCATCCATTGCTTGGTGTCCCTGTCTCTTGGGTTTCACTAAGCGTATATGCAATTTCAATGGATTGATGTCAGCTGCTTCCCACAATGCAGTGACCGATAGTGGAAAGCGACTGGACGTTATTGGCCGGCTTTCCCGCGCAATTTAAGCTCCGCACACAACCCACCACCCTCGCGATTACTCAACGTCAACGATCCCCCGATCGCCAACGCCAGTTGCTGCGCGATTGCCAGACCCAAGCCGGTGCCACCGGTGCTGCGGTTGCGCGAATTTTCCACGCGGTAGAACGGTTCCATGACCTGCGCCAGTTCCTCTTCGGCAATGCCCGGGCCACGGTCCATGACTTTCACCGACAGGTAGCCATCGGCCTTCGCTTCGACCGACAACTCAGCGGCGCCGGCGAACTTCAGGGCGTTGTCCGTCAGGTTGACCAGCACCCGGCGCAAGGCATGGGGACGGGTGTCGATGACAACCGCGCTTTTGCCGTTGAGCTGAACGTCTTTGCCCATGTCCTGGTAGTCGAACACCAGGCTGTCGAGGAACGAGTCCAGATCGGTGCGGCGACTTTCTTCGGTAGAGCCATGGATGCTGCGCGCGTAGGCCACGCCTTCGCGTACCAGGTGTTCCATCTCGCCGAGGTCGTTCCACAGTTTGTCTTTTTCGACGCAGTCGTCCATGAACTCGGCGCGCAGTTTCATCCGGGTGATCGGCGTTTGCAGGTCGTGGGAGATGGCCGCCAACAATTGCATGCGCTCTTTGAGATACGCCGCGATGCGCGCCTGCATGGCATTGAAGGCCTTGGCCGCATGAGCGACTTCGGTCGGGCCATTTTCGTCCAGCAGCACGGGGTGGGTGTTGGGGTCGAGGGTGTCCACGGCTTCGGCGAGGCGGGTGAGTGGGCGGATGGCGATGCGCACGGCCAGCCAGGTGCAGGCGAGCATCAGCGCCAGTTGCCCGAGCAAGACGATGGGCAACCAGGGTGACAACGGCACCATTGCAGGCCGCACGTCGATGGTTAGCGGGCTGCCGTCCGACAGTTTCAGGTGCACCTGAAAGTGCTTGTTCGGCCCGGAAATGTCGCTGAAGGTCATCGGGTATTCCTTGCCGATGGCGTCCTTGATCGAGGCCATGGCGATCGGCGCATCGGGCATGCCCATGTCCATGGGCGCGCCTTTTTCGCCCTCACTCAACAGATACCCGTAGTTTTTGCGCTGCAGTTGTTGCAGCCAGCTCGCGCGTTCATCGGCCGGCAAGCGGTCGAGGATGGCGATGGAGGTCGATACGTCGGTTTCCAGGTTGCCCAGCATCGTGTCTTTCGCGCTTTCATAGCGCTCGTAATACTGCGCGCCGAAGGACAGTGCCTGGGCGAGGATCAGGCCGATCAAGAAAATCAGCGACAACCGCGAAGCCAGGGTACGGGGCCAACGCATCGAGAGATTCATGCTGGCGCACCGACGATTTCGACTGGCAAGGAGAACACATAGCCCTCGCTGCGCACGGTCTTGATGTAGGCCGGTTCACGGGCATCGTCCAGCAGGCGCTGGCGCAAGCGGCTCACCAGCAAGTCGATGGAACGATCAAACAGATCGGCGTCGCGGCCCTGGGTCAAGTTGAGCAACTGGTCGCGGTTGAGCACCCGTTGCGGGTGATCGAGGAATACCCGCAACAAGCGATATTCCGCACCACTGAGAGCGATCATGGTGCCGTCGCCATCGAGCAGGTGGCGGGCCGACGTGTCCAGGCGCCACCGCCCGAAAGCCAGCAGGCGGCTGGATTCGGTCACCACCAGGTTCGGCGGCAGCATCCGTGTGCGCCGTAGCACAGCGTTGATTCGTGCCAGCAATTCACGGGCGGCGAATGGCTTGACCAGGTAATCGTCGGCACCCATTTCCAGGCCGATGATGCGGTCGGTTTCATCGTTGCGGGCGGTGAGCATCAGTACCGGTGTAGCCTTGTGTTTGCCGGACCGCAGCTCGCGGCAGAGCATCAGGCCATCGTCGCCCGGCATCATGATGTCGAGCACGATCAGGTCAACCGGCGTGGACTCCAGAAAAGTGCGCATCTGCCGCCCATCCGCCACGACCGTGGTGCGCAGGCCGTTCTTCTTCAGGTAGTTACCCACCAGTTCCCGGATCTCGCGGTCATCGTCAACGATGAGAATGTGATCAACGTGTTCCATGGGGTCTTGCCTCTATCAGTGGGGGATGTCGCACAGTCTATCGAGCCTTGGCCCGCTCGCCCGCAGCCCTTTGTATTGCAGTGTATCTGGCCGGACGGTGGATACACACAGACGCAAAAACGCGATATTCCGGGAGGTTTGTATCGCTCTGTATCCCGGGCCGGCTCTGATACGTAGCGATTTACACGCGCCGATTCCCGACACAGACGAGATACCTCGCAGGCTTTTAATAGGTTCCATCGAGGCAAACCAGACCGCCTCTACCCAACAAACGATTTACCTATTGAAACCTTGAGGAAAACGCCATGAACACTAAAGCCATCTACGCCGCTTGCCTGTTTGCCGCACTGAACATCTGCACCTTGTCGGCCCGCGCCGAAGCTGATGTCAGCGCTAAAACCTACACCTACGGCACTCAGTTGGACATCAAGAAAGTGGTGTCGCTGAAACAGGACGCTTTGCCTTCCTGCGGGATTGTGGATGCCCAGTTGACCTACCTGGATTCCCACAACAAAACCCAGGTCCTGGACTACCGCAAGATTGCTGACAACTGCAACTCGGACAACTGAGTTCTGTGCTCAGCCATTGCCCCTCTCGACTGAACACAGGAAGAACATCATGAACAACGTGACCCGTTATTTGACCGCCATTGCCTTCTCCGCCGCCGGCGCCGCTGCTCACGCCAATGCCGCTGTAGAACAAAGCGCTTGTGGCAGCAGCACCTGCTTTCAACTGACCCCCGTGGCAGAGAAGGGCGCTGGCGCGTTTCTCGCCGAAGATGGTTATAACCGCACACCGCAAGGGCAAGCGCCAGATCAGCAGCCGGCGTGAACCCTGTAGGAGCTGCCGCAGGCTGCGATCTTTTGATTCTGTTTTTGGCTTTTTTTGAGGCCACAGCAGATCAGGATCAAAAGATCGCAGCCTGCGGCAGCTCCTACAGGGGACGTGTGTGAGGTGCCACCCACATTATTCAAGGTGATCCCATGTTACTCATCGCTTTCCTGGGCGGCATATTGACCGTCCTCAGCCCCTGCATCCTGCCGGTCGTGCCGTTTCTGTTCGCCGGTGCCAACCGCTCGCGTTCATCGATCATGCTCACTCTCGGCGGCATGGTCCTGACCTTCGCCCTGATCTCCAGCCTGGCCGTTGTCAGCAGTGAATGGGTGATAAAAGCCAGCAACACCGGCCGCCACGTGGCCTTGATCGTAATGGTGCTGTTCGCCCTGTCGCTGATTTCCGCCCGGGTGGGCGACTGGCTGGCACGTCCGTTCGTTGCACTGGGCAATCGCATCGACCCCAATAGCCGCAAAATGTCCGGGCCATTGAGTTCGGTGATGATTGGCGTGGCCACCGGGCTGCTCTGGGCACCATGCGCCGGGCCGATCCTCGGGGTGATTCTCACCAGCGCCATGTTACAGGGCGCGAACGCCGGGACCAGTCTGTTGCTGGTGGCCTACGGGGCGGGCAGTGCGTTGTCCCTGGGCACCTTGATTTTCGCCGGTCGCGGCCTGGTCAATCGCTTGAAACCATCGATTCCGGTCACTGGCTGGTTGCGTCGTGGTGCCGGTGTGGCGGTGTTGGCCGGTGCGGCGGTGATCTCCACCGGTGCCGACAACGTGCTGCTGGCCAATACGTCGTCCGAAGGGGTCAGCAGCGTCGAAAAAAGCGTGCTGGAAACCGTGCCGAAAGTCGTCGATTACTTCGTCAGCAAGGTCAAGGCCGAGTCCATGGACAACGCCCAAGGCAACATGCCGTCGCTGTCCGGTGCAGTGCAATGGCTTAACTCGCCGACGCTGACCAACGAATCGCTCAAAGGCAAAGTGGTGCTGGTGGACTTCTGGACTTTCGACTGCATCAACTGCAAGCACACCCTGCCTTACGTGAAAGACTGGGCGAAGAAATACGAAAAGGACGGCCTGGTGGTGATCGGCGTGCACACGCCTGAGTACGGGTTCGAGCGCATCATCGACAACGTCAAGGACAAGGTGAAGGAATACGGCATCACCTACCCGGTGGCGATCGACAACAACTACGCGATCTGGCGCAACTTCGACAACCAGTACTGGCCGGCGCATTACTTGATCGATGCCAAGGGGCAAGTGCGTTACCGCCACTTTGGTGAGGGCAGTTACGAGACTCAGGAGAAGATGATTCAGCAGTTGCTGGAGGAGGCGAAGGCCACCGCTCCAGCGGTGTAAGGTCAAAGTCAAAAGATCGCAGCCTGCGGCAGCTCCTACAGGAAAAGCATTCCAATGTAGGAGCTGCCGCAGGCTGCGATCTTTTGACGTTATGACGCCTGACTGCGCCGCCAGGCCGCTGGCGGAGATCCATATTCACGCCGAAATGCCCGGCTGAACGCCGTGTCCGTCTGATAACCCACCTCTTCGGCAATGCGCATCAACGAACTGTTACTGCTGCGCAACAGGTTGGCGGCCAGCAACATGCGCCATTGCGTCAGGTATTGCATCGGTGAAGTCCCCACCAGTTGTTGGAAGCGTTCGGCCAATACCGATCTTGAGGTGCCGGCGGTGCGCGCCAGTTCATCCAGGGTCCAGGCGTGGCACGGTTTGTTATGCAATGCGTTGAGCGCTGCACCGACAATCCGGTCATTCACGCCCGCCAGCCAACCGGTTCGGCCCTTGCCATGCTCGTGCATGTACAAACGCAGCACCTCGATGAACAACACCTCGGCCAGTTTCGCCAGCACGCCTTCGCCGCCCGGCCTTGGCGAGCGGGCTTCGGCCAAGGCGTAACGCACTGAAGACTCCAGCCAGATACCGGCATTCGAGCCGCGCACATTGACCCGAACCACTGCAGGCAGCCCCGTCAGCAGCATGCCCGCCAACCGCCTGTCACACGCCAGATAGCCGCATACCAAACGCGTGACCGCGCCGCCACCCCCATAGCTCAGTTGCCGGGGCCGCCGCGCCAACACCGCATCCAGACGCGCGCCGGTGGCCGGTGGAACGCCAGGTGCAGAGCACATGCGATGAGCATCACCTTGCGGGAAAACCACGACATCGCCAGCCGTCAGCAGCAGCGGCGGATCATCCCCCAGTTCGACGTAACACTCGCCCTCGGTGATCAAGTGAAAGATCACCACCCGTTCGGCGTTCGGCTCCAGGTACGGCGCCGCCGTGTCTGCTCGCGGTGACTGATAGCACCACGGGGCGGTGAACCGGGCATTGATGAAAATCGCGCCGACCAGGCGGACGACGCGCAAGGTTTGTGACAGAGCGTCCATGGGTTTTTCCCGCGCGGGAATTGTCGATGAAACGTCGATTGTGAGCCTGTCGCAGCGAAGCATGAAACCTCCGGACGATCGGGCAGGCTTGGCCGACGATCGGGCAGGACGCCGCCGTTGCCCAGCGCGATAGTGAACACACAGGGCATCCCGGCCCTGTAAGCCATAACAAGAATGAGAGGTTGCCATGCCGAAGTTCGTCATAGAACGCGAGATTCCAGGGGCTGGAACACTGTCACAAAGGGATTTGAAAGCTGCTTCGCAAAAGTCCTGCAGGACATTGCGCGAGTTGCCAGAGGTGCAGTGGGTTCAAAGTTATGTCACCGGTGACAGGCTGTATTGCGTGTACATCTCGCCGAGCGAAGAGCTGATCAGGGAACACGCCAGGCAGAGCGGTTTCCCGGCCAATCGCATCTCCGAGGTCATGAACATCATCGATCCCACCACAGCGGAATAGGGCCAATGGCCTTCCAACCCGCAACGGAGCGGAATTCATGAGTACACCTATTGATCTTGCTGCCCTGAAAAACCGTCAAATGGCCGCTTGGGCCAGTGGCGACTACGCCGTGATTGGCACCACTTTGCAGATCGTCGGCGAGCAGCTGGCTGAAGCCTGCGACTTGTTGTGCGATGAGCATGTGCTCGATGTCGCCGCCGGCAACGGTAATGCCACACTGGCTGCGGCACGTCGAGGCTGCAATGTACGCTCGACAGACTACGTCGCCGCGTTGCTCGAACGCGGGGAAGACCGGGCCAGGGCGGAGCGCCTGGACAACGTGGTCTTTCAAATGGCTGACGCCGAAGCCTTGCCCTTTGAGGACGCCAGCTTCGACGCCGTGCTTTCCACCTTCGGCGTGATGTTTGCGCCAGACCAGACCAAAGCCGCCTCGGAGCTGGCGCGGGTCTGTCGGCCGGGAGGCCGGATCGGCCTCGCGAACTGGACGCCGGAAGGTTTTGTCGGCCAGATGTTCAAAACCCTGGGCAAACACCTGCCGCCACCGCCTGGCGCGCAATCGCCGACGCAGTGGGGCACCGAAGTCTGGTTGCATAAACACTTCGACGAGCGCGACTTTCTGGTCCAGGTGACCCAAAGGATCTTCAACTTCCGCTATCGCAATGCCGGGCATTTCATCGACACGTTCCGCAGTTGGTACGGCCCGGTCCACAAGGCTTTCGCGGCGCTGCCGGCGGACGGCGCCACGGCCCTGGAAAATGACATGACCGAACTGCTGAACCGTTCGAACCGGGCGGGGGAGAAGTCGCTGGTGGTGCCGGGTGAATACCTGGAGGTGGTCATCACACGACGCTGAACTGATAACACTGCCCCTGTAGGAGCTGCCGAAGGCCGCGATCTTTTGATCTTTTTTTAGAGCAAGATCAAAAGATCGCGGCCTTCGGCAGCTCCTACAGGGGTTTAGATGATTTTCGCGCCCCGTGCTTCCAGCAACTCGTCGCGCAACACCGAATAACAGCCAATGGGTACCGTGCCGATGCGCAAGCCTTCGTTGGGCAGGCGCGGCGAGCCCAGTCGCACAATATGAATGGGCATGGTGTTATTTGAGCCGCGAGCCGTCGAACCATTCCAGCGCCGTGCGCCAGAAGCAGATCCCCAGGAAATACGCTGACATCAGCAACCAGAGGCCCATGACCATCGGGTTGATCACCGGGTGGTTGATCACTAGCGACAAGCTGCACAGCAGCCAGATGGCCGTCACGGCAATGTTGATCGGCATGAAACGCCGCACACGGAACGGATGCAGGAACTTCATGCGGGTCAGGGTCAGCAGCGCCAGGCCGATGACCGTGAGAAAGGTGATCCACGGCGACGGCGCGATGATGTACAGACACAACGCAACCACGTTCCACGCGGCAGGGAAGCCTTGGAAGTAGTTGTCCTTGCTCTTCATGTTGACGTTGCAGAAGCAGAACAGCGACGACACCAGCATCAGCGACACCGTCAGCAGCAGCGTGTAGTCCGGCAGCGGAATGTAGCGATAGATGAACAGCGCCGGTATGAACACATAGGTCAGGTAGTCGATCACCAGATCGAGGATCGATCCGTCGAAACTCGGCAACACAGACTGCACATTGACCTTGCGAGCCAGCGCACCGTCCAGCCCATCAACGATCAGCGCGACGCCCAGCCACAGCAGGCAATTGGTCGGTTGGTTATCGAGCAGGGCGAGGGTGGCGAGGAAGGCGGTGACCACGCCAGTGGCGGTGAATCCATGGGCACCCCAGGCTTTGAGCCTGGCGATGTGTAGAGTCGAAATCACGGGAGCGTTCTCCAGAAAGTGAAGCAAGCCAGTCATCGCCCTCAGCCTCGGGGGCGGCGGCAAACCGGTCGGGTTGCAGGTATCGACCGGGTATCCGCGGATAAGGTTCACCACCCTATGAATCTTAGCTGCGCCACAAAAAAATACCCCGGTTAAATCCGCAGTTTCGAGTTTGGCGGATACGTCAGCCCAACGGTGGTAGCGCATTTTCCGACGGGGACTATTGTTGTCTGACTGGATCACTCCCATCGATGAGGACGTCGTCATGAACACCAGCGATCTGCTCGAACAATTACTGCGGGGCGGCCAAGGCTCGGCGCAACAGGGCGGCGGTGGGGCGTCGACACAAGGTGGGCTCGGCGATCTCGGCGGGTTGCTCGGCGGCCTGCTGGGTGGTGGCAGCGGTTCCAGCGCCGGGGCGGGCGGAATGGGCGGGCTGGGCGGTTTGCTCGGTGGCCTGCTCGGCGGCGGTTCGCCGATGGGCGGTTCTGCGCCATCGCGTTCCGGGGGCGGCACCAATTATGCCGCGCTCGCTTCGCTGGGGATGATGGCGTTCCAGGCGTATCAGGCCTGGCAACGCAGCCAGGCTGCGGCACCACAACAGGCACCGCAACAGGCGCTGCAAACCGTGGATATGTTGGCTGGCCCGGAAGTTGAGGCGCATAGCCACGCGATTCTCCGTGCATTGATAGCGGCGGCCAAGGCTGACGGGCGAATCGATGACGCTGAAAAACAAATGATCAGCACCGAAATCGGCCGGCACACTGACGACCCGCAGCTTCAGCAATGGCTCGACGGCGAAGTCGCCAAACCGCTGGACGCGGGCGAAGTGGCGCAGTCGGCCACCGACCCCGCCATGGCGGCGGAGATGTACCTGGCCAGCGTGATGCTGGTGAACGATCAAGGGGATGCCGAGCGCAGTTATTTGGATGAACTGGCAGCAGCGTTGAACATTGATCCGGACTTGCAGGTGCATCTGGAACAGCAGGCCAAGGGCGGCACAGCCTGAGCAAATCCCAATGTAGGAGCTGCCGCAGGCTGCGATCTTTTGATCTTAAAAAAACAAAGATCAAAAGATCGCAGCCTGCAGCAGCTCCTACAGTTATTTTGGTGATTCCGGAACCAGAAACGTCACGCCATAACGCTCAGCCACTTCAAAAATCCGCGGCAGGTCCTCGGGCACCTTGAACTGGTCCATCGCCGCAAAGAACTGCCCACCACGGGGATCGGAGACCACACCGATGATTTTCGCCGTGGCGCTGATGTTTTTGTAGGTATGGATCGAACCGCCGGGAATATGCACATAACCACCGGTCGAGACGGTGGTGGCCTGGCCTTCCACGGTCACTTCGACCTGGCCGTCAATGACGAAGAACGCTTCGTCCCACGGGTGAAAGTGCGGCGGCGGTCCGCCACCTTGCACGCCTTCCTGGATGTGCATCTCAAAGGGCTTGGTCAGGTCCCCGCCAGCGAGAATGGTGATCGCCTCGCCAACGACGTTGACCGGTCGGGGGATGTTGCCGGCATCGATGACGTGCACCGTGCGCATGATTGCTCTCCAATGGGTAAGACAGCACCGGTTGAGTATATGCATTTGGGCTTGAACCGGGTGCCGCCGGGCCGTCCGTCTGTCCGGGCAAATTCAATGCCGATGGAATTTTTTTCCAGACGGCTGGCTCTGCTGAGGGAAGGAAGGGCTGATTCAGCGCCTTGCAGCGACCGGCAGGTGAGCCATGAACAAGAACCTGGAAGACTACAACCGCATGCGCGATTTTTCGGCGACGTCGGAGCCGGCAGCCGTCAAAAGTTCGCGCAGAAAGAACGCCAAGGATCATGCCCTGCAATTCTGTATCCAGAAGCATGACGCCTCGCGCCTGCATTACGATTTCCGCCTGGAACTCGATGGCGCGCTGAAAAGCTGGGCGGTGCCCAAGGGCCCGTCGCTGGACCCCAAGGTCAAGCGCCTGGCGGTGCACGTCGAAGACCACCCGATTGACTACGCCACCTTCGAAGGCAGCATCCCCGAAGGGCATTACGGTGCCGGAGACGTAATTGTCTGGGACCGTGGCGTGTGGATTCCCCAGGACGATCCGGCCACGGCCTACGCCAAGGGCCGGCTCAAGTTTGAGCTGCAAGGCGAGAAACTTGGCGGTCTATGGAACCTGGTGCGCACGCACATGCCAGGCAAGCAGGAGCAATGGTTTCTGATCAAGCATCAGGACGGCGCGGCGCGACCCGAAGACGATTACGACGTGGTCAAGGCTGAGCCGGACAGTGTGCTCAGCGATCGCACAATCGTGGAGAAGGCGAGCAAGGCCGGTAAACCCGCCAAGCCCAAAGCGATAAAAAAAACCGCCACCCCGGCGCGCAAGGAGAAGTCTGCGCAGCTGAGCGGTGCGCACAAAGCCAAACTGCCGGATCAGATCAAGCCGGAACTGGCGACCCTGGTGGAAAAAGCCCCGCAGGGTCCGTGGAGTTATGAGGTCAAGTTCGATGGCTATCGGATCATGGCGCGCATCGACCATGACGACGTCAAACTGTTCACCCGCAACGGCCACGACTGGACCCACAAGTTGCCCGGTCAGGCCAAGGCATTGGCCGGTCTGGGGCTTGAGTCGGCCTGGCTCGACGGTGAAATGGTGGTGGCGGACGAGCAGGGCGTGCCGGACTTCCAGGCGCTGCAAAATGCCTTCGATGCCGGTCGCAGCGGCAACATTCTTTACTATCTGTTCGATCTTCCTTATCTCAACGGCGTCGACCTGCGCGACGTGCCTGTCGAAGAACGCAGAGCGGCGCTGGCAACCGTGCTCAAAACCGGTAAAGACCCACTGTTGCGCTTTTCTGACGCATTCGGCGAAGACCCCGAAGCCTTGCTCAACAGCGCCTGTCAGATGCGCATGGAAGGCTTGATTGGCAAACGCCTGGGTTCGCCTTACGTGTCCCGGCGCAGCAGCGACTGGATCAAGCTCAAGTGCAAGCATCGGCAGGAATTCGTCATCGTCGGCTACACCGATCCCAAAGGTTCGCGCAGTGCTTTTGGCGCGTTGCTGCTGGGGCTGCATGACCGTGACAGCGGTGAGTTGCGCTACGCGGGCAAGGTCGGCACCGGCTTTACGGAAGCGACTTTGGGCAGCATCCACGAACAACTCAAGCCCTTGCAGACGAAAAAACCGGCGGTGGTCAATCCACCCGGCGGTGCCGAGTTCAAGACGGTGCATTGGCTAAAACCCAACCTGCTGGCGGAAGTGGCCTTTGCTGAAATGACCAAGGATGGTTCGGTGCGGCACGCGGTGTTCCATGGCCTGCGTGACGACAAACCTGCTAAAGACATTACCGAGGAGCGTCCGACTGCCGTGAAAACGTCCCCTGCGAAAAAACCAGCCGTTGCCAAGTCCTCGGCATCGCCCAGGAAAACCGCCGCTCAAAAGAAAGCTGAACCCGCGCCATCCCAAATCGGCCTGGACCAAGGCAAGGTGCGCATCACTCACCCGGATCGGGTCATCGACGCCACCAGTGGCACCACCAAAGTACAACTGGCGGAGTATTACGCCAGCGTTGCCGAGTGGATTTTGCCGCAGCTCAAGGACCGGCCCGTGGCGCTGGTGCGGGCGCCGGACGGCATTGCTGGCGAGCTGTTTTTCCAGAAGAACGCCGAACGGCTGGCCATCCCCGGCATCACCACGCTGGACCAGCAACTCACCGGCCAGCCAATGATGGTCATCAACAGCGCCGAAGCCTTGATCGGCGCAGTGCAGATGAGCACCGTCGAGCTGCACACCTGGAACGCCACCTCGGACAATCTCGACAAACCGGACCGCTTCGTTCTCGACCTCGACCCTGATCCGGCATTGCCATGGAAACGCATGGTCGAGGCCACTCAGTTGACGCTCTCGGTGCTGGACGAGCTGGGGCTCAAGGCGTTCCTCAAAACCAGCGGTGGCAAGGGCATTCACCTGGTGGTGCCGTTGACCCGCAAGCTCGGCTGGGATGAGGTCAAGGATTTCAGTCACGCGATTGTCAGCCACATGGCGAAGTTGCTGCCAGAGCGGTTTACCGCGGTATCGGGGCCGAAGAACCGGGTCGGGCGGATCTTCATCGACTATCTGCGCAATGGACTGGGTGCGACCACCATCTGCGCCTACGCCGTGCGCACCCGGGAAGGGCTGCCGGTGTCGGTGCCGGTCTTTCGTGAGGAGATTGAAGAACTCAAGGGTGGTAATCAGTGGAACGTGCACAACGTGCACGAACGCCTGGCCGAGGTGGGTGATGAGCCCTGGGCGGACCTGAAGAAAACCAGGCAAACCATTACCGCCGAGATGCGCCGGCGGATCGGCATGAAAAAACCGTGACATGTAGGCGCTGCCGCAGGCTGCGATCTTTTGATCTTGTTTTTCAGGATCAAAAGATCGCAGCCTGCGGCAGCTCCTACAGGGGGAGGCGTGTTATTTGATGAAGGCCTGGAAGTCGGAACCCAGTTTATCGATCGCCGCCTTGAAATCCTTGGCGGTGATTTTCTGGCTTTCGTTGGACAGCTGCGTGCCGAACACCTTGCGCACGACTTTGGCCACGGTCTGGTTGTTTTTCGCGTCGATGAATTCGGCTTCGATGTACAACTCAGTGTCCTGATCCCGGTGGCCGGTGGCCGCCTGGGTAGCACCGACGACCGCCGCGATAGGCACCACTTCGTACCACTTCATGCCTTCGTTGGACGCACTCACGCCGGTGATGGCCGCACGCATGACCAAGGTTTTCGAACCGGCCGGTGCGGCGCTCGGGCTGGAGACCACCTGGTACTTCTGACCCAGTGTCGCTTTGGCCTTGCTGGTCATGTAGTTCTGAATATCGTTGAGCGTCTGCTGGTTAACCCGCTCATTGGGCTTGGGCGCCGGATACAGTTCGAGCCGGTTGAACGCCACCGTGTTATACGCATTCGGGTTCCAAGACGGGCTCACCCAACGCATGGCCGTTCCCCCGCTAGGGGTTTCGACTTCTTGCAGGTTGTTGTAGTTGGACAGGTAGCCGGAGTACTGCTCCTTCTCGGTGACTTTCGAGGTGCAACCACCGAGCAGAAGCCCGGTCAGTGCGGCGCCGACGAGCATTTTTCGGGTCAGGTTCATAGTGCTGTGTGCTCCTTGGATAAAGTCGTCTTTTTCACTGGCAGGGCATCAGAATCGCCAAGTCATGTTTCCGGTCACGGCTTGAATCCAGGCACTGTCGAATTGACCGGAAATTCGATTGCCTGACGTGGATTTGGTCTGGTCCACTGGCATGTCGCCCAAATAGACCAAGGCCCAACTGACGTTGACGTCGGTGTCCTTGTTCAGAGCATAGGTGGCTCCTGTCGCAATGCGCCAGGATTCGGCCATTGGCACAGTCACGGAACGATTACTGTCCGAAACGGCGCTGCTGTCATAGGCCACACCGAAGTTCCACAGCCATTGCTTGGTGACCTGGTATTGGCCGCCGAGGGACAGGTGCCAGGTGTCCTTGAAGTCGGCGTCGATGGTGGTTGATTGGGCATTGCCCGCCGAAGTGTCGATTTGCGCCGAGATCTGACCGAACTCTGACCAGTCCTGCCAGTTCACCGAAGCCAGCAATGCCCATTGCGGGTCAAGTTGCTGGAACAGGCTCAGGGTGACGGTTTGCGGCACTGTCGTGTCGAGTTGGATGTTGGAGTTGTCCAGGCGTCGCAGCAACGGTCCGTCGCCCTTGACGTCCAGCTTGTCCTCAAAGTCCAGGTCAACCTTGCTGGTGTAGGTCAGGCCGATTCGAGTACCGGGTTGCGGGGCGTAGATCACCCCCACGTTGGCGCCAAATCCCCAATCGTTGTCCTTGTATTTGAACTGACCGTCGCTGCGGTCGGTGAGGCCAAAAGGCGAGCGGTCGATAGCCGTCTGGGCTTTGAGCATGCCATACATGGCTTTCACGCCGATGCCGACCGACCATTGATCGTTGAAGCGGTAAGCCACGCTGGGCACCATCGACAAACCGAGCAGGCTGGAGTTTTGCGCGAAGTAGCGCCCGGACCAGTCGTTGTCATAATTGACCGCCAGACCGAAATCGCCGTACTGGCCGAAGCCGACGCTCCAGTGGTCATCGAGTTGGTGGGTGATGAAAAAGCTGCCGCCGGGTATCGGGTCAAGGGCATTGCCACTGCCGCTGCCGGGGACATTGGTGCCGGAATCGCGATCGAAGGAGAGGTCGCCGTAGAGCACTTGCAAGCCAGCGGTAATCTGCGTGCCCGGCAGGTAACTCATACCCGCCGGGTTGCTGGCGATGGTGGAAGGACCTTGGGCTCGGGCGGCGGCACCGGCGTTGGCCAGTCCCGCATTATCGGTACCAATTTCGTAGAGCATGATGCCGCCGGCGTGCGCTTGCTGGCAGCACAACGCAAACACGGTAAAGGCGGGCAGGGCGGAGGTTTTTATCTGCATATGTATTCCCTACTGCGTCAATAAACGTCCGTCAGGAGCACGGGTGGCCAGCGTCGACCACCCGTGAACTTGACTGCTTATTTGCCCATGGCCGCACGGGCTGCTTCGATCTTGGCCTTGACTGCTTCGAGGTTGAAGCTCGCGCCTTTTTGCATTGGCGGGTATTCAACGGCGGTCATTGCCAGCTTCCCTACCTGGTCCTGCACAAACACGAAACGCCAGAATTGAAACTTGAACCATTCGAAATATTCCAGTGAGCCATTCGCCGTCAGATTTTCAGACCAGCCCATGCGTTCGAACGGATCGAGCCGCAAGTTGGTCAGGACCGGCATGTCCGGCTGCACTTTAGGCCCAAGCCAGCCGCCTGGCTGGTCAATAAAGCGATATTTGAAGTCATCGATGCGGATTGCGCCGAGTGTGCTCTCACCGAAGTAGAAGATCTCATGCCGATTCGACGGTCCTTTGCCGGTAATCATAGGCGTCTGATCGTAGCCATCCAGGTGAACCTTGTAGGTGGTATCACCCAGTTGCTTGCCTTTGAGCAGTTCAGTCGTGATGTTCGGGTTGCCTGCCGCCGCGACGAAGGTCGGGAACCAGTCCATGCCGGACATGATGCCATTGGCCACCTGATTCGCCGGTACTTTGCCAGGCCAGCGAATAATCGCCGGAACCCGGAAACCACCCTCCATCACCGTGCCTTTACCCATGGCAAACGGTGTGGTGCCGCCATCCGGCCAGGTGAAGTTTTCTGCGCCATTGTCGGTGGTGAAGACCACGATGGTATTGCCATCCATGCCGTCTTTTTTCAGCTTGGCCATGACATCGCCAACGATGTCGTCAAGTTGCGCCATGCCGGCTTCCTGTTCCGACCAGCCGTTTTCTGAATTACGCATTTTTTCGTATTTGTCGGAAAGGTGGGTAACGATATGCATGCGGGTCGGGTTCAGCCACAGGAAGAAGGGCTTGTTGTCGGTTTTGGCTTTGTCGATAAAGCTGAAAGCCTTGTCCCGAATCTCGTCGTCGACGGTTTTCATGCGCTCTGGGTAGAGCGTGCCCGCGTCTTCGATTTTCTGTTTGCCGATCTTGCCCCAGCGCGGCATCACTGTGCTGTCATCGGTATTGGTTGCCCAGCTGTGAACCATGTTGCGGGGGCCGAATTTCTCTAGCAGATCCTGCGGATAGTTGGGGTGCGCCGGGTCTTCCATGGCGTCGAGGTGATAGAGGTAACCGAAGAATTCGTCGAAGCCGTGCACGGTAGGCAGGAATTCGTTGAGGTCGCCCAAATGGTTCTTGCCGAACTGGCCGGTGGCATAACCCATGGCTTTGAGCGTGGTAGCAATGGTTACGGCTTCAGCAGGAATACCTATCGGAGAACCGGCCTGGCCCACGGTGGTCATGCCCGTACGGATCGGCAGTTCACCGGTAATGAAGTTGGCGCGTCCGGCCGTGCAACTGGCCTCGGCGTAGTAGTCGGTAAAGCGCATGCCTTCATTGGCAAGTTGATCAAGGTGGGGCGTTCTGCCGGCCATCATGCCCTGGTTATAGACACCGATATTGGACCAGCCGATATCGTCGCCCATGATCACCACGATGTTGGGTGGCGCATCCGCGGCATGGGTCATGCCCGAAAGCGCCATTGCCGAGAACAATAAAGGGACAGCAAACACTGAAGATAACTTTTTCCGGTTCATGTTGAGCTCCTGCGTACTGGTATTTAGTACTGAGACGAGCCCCCCGACCGCCCAATGAAAATCTGGTTCCCCCGCAAGAGAGTAGGTTTGAATCGTGAAATATCCAGAAAAATATTGCCGGTCATATGTCTGTTGTTTCATGGGCGTTACAGTTGGGGCAGCCATTGAAATGCTGGTGGTCATAAAGCCCGGATCCGCCCCCGAACCTTTGGCAAGCACGGCAAATTAATCCGTTGCGCCAGCACTTCCGTTGCTACGCTTTAAAACCTGACCTGATCTCTGCGGAGAACAAGTGATGTCGCACCTTCTACAGCGTGTTCGATTGTTCTCTCTCGGTTTGGTCTTGGGCCTGGTTGCCATTCCGTTGCACGCGGCCCAACCGGCTGCCGGTGAGGCACCCGCGAGTCAGCTGGAGCCCAAGGCGCTGGAGATTCTGAAAAGCATGAGCGCCAGGCTGGCAGGCACCCAGGGCATGAGCTTCAAAGCCATTACCACCTACGAAAAACCCAGCCGACTGGGGCCACCCTTGGCCTACAACACTGTGGCACTGGTCAATGTGCAGCGGCCAGATCGCTTGCGCGTGCTGACCTCGGGCGATGGTCCGGCGACCGAGTTCTACTATGACGGCAAACAGGCGTACGCCTTTGAACCGAAGGAAAAGCTGCTGGCGCAAGCCGAGGCGCCACCCACCATTGATGCCACTCTTGAAGCTGCGTACCAGCGCGCAGCGATCTATTTTCCCTTCACCGATGTGATCGTCGCCGATCCCTACAAGGATCTGATCAGGGATATGCGCCTGGCGTTTTACATCGGCCAGTCGACCGTGGTCGGCGATACCACCACCGATGTGATCGCTTACGCCAACGACGTGGTGTTCGTACAAGCCTGGGTTGGCACTCAAGACAAACTGCCGCGCATGCTGCGGGCCGTGTTTCGTGATGATCCAAACCAGTCCCGGCATCAGGTCGCGTTCAGTGACTGGAAGCTCGAATCGGCCTTGTCCGCAGACTTCTTCAAGCCAGAGCACATTGAGGATGCTCACCGGATTCAGTTTGCTCCACCGCCTGACCTGCGCGCCCCGAATGGGGTTAAAGCGCCGGTTGCCAAACCCTGAGCGAGGAGGCTGAACCATGAACAGAACCACCTTGAAATTTGCCGGGTTGATCGTCGCGCTGCTGACCGGCGAGCAGGCGTTGGCCTGGTCCCACGCATCCAGTTTTGGGCGCTCTTCCGGTGGCGGTGGCTCTTGGAGTCACTCCGGTGAATATGGCTCGGCTTCGGGTGGCGGTGGCAGTTGGAGTGGCGAAAGCAATCGAGGCGGATCGGCCTCGGGCGGCGATGGCAGCTGGAATAGCTCGGGCTATCGCGGCGGTTCCGCGTCCGGTGGTGGCGGCAGCTGGAGCGGCAAGGACGAAAACGGCGGTACGGCCTCGGGCGGTGACGGTTCCTGGCATGGCACCGGTGCCGAAGGTGGCACGGCGTCCGGTGGCGAAGGCGCATGGCATGCCCAGGGCGAAAATGGCGCCACGGCCAGCGGCTATCATGCCGACGGGTATGGCACGACGGCCTACCATCCAGCGACCTACGGCACCAGTTACTACCATCCACCGACCGCCGTATACGCCAGCAGTGGTTGCTACAACTGTGGCTACAACGAAGGCGTGAATCCTGCCGCCGCTGCAGCCGCCGGGGTAGTGGCCGGTGCCGCCGTCGCCACAGCGGCCGACCAGAATGCCAACAACAACGCTTACGGCGCAGGCTATAACGCCGGCATGGTGGCCTCCGCACCGCCGACCATGCCCATGGGCGCGACCTTTGTCAGCCTTCCTTCCGGGTGTGGGTTGAGGACCGTGTCAGGCGGTACGTTCTATCAATGCGGCAATTCATGGGTGCGACCTGCCTACGGTGCCAACGGTGTTTTCTACACCGTCGTGCCGATGCCCTGACTCACACAAATCCCAATGTAGGAGCTGCCGAAGGCTGCGATCTTTTGATCTTGTTTTTCAGGATCAAGATCAAAAGATCGCAGCCTTCGGCAGCTCCTACATTTTGTCCGCTTTGAGGAGATCGGATCAATGAACACGCATTGTCAATGGCTGGTCTGCGCCCTGATCAGTGGCCTGCTACTCGCTGGCTGTACCTCCAAGGTGACAGACGAGCAGCAGTACTCCGGTTTTCTGCCCAGCTATGCAGGCTTGCAGGAACTGAGCTCGCCGAGTGGCAAGCAGGTGTTGCGCTGGGTCGCGCCAGGTTTCGCACCGGACACCTATTCAACAGTGGTGTTCAGCGGTTTGCAGTTCTACCCCGCGCCGCAACCTGACGAGCGGGTAAACAGGCAGACGTTGCAAGACTTGCAGGCTTACACCAACGCCAGCGTGAAAAGCGTTCTCGATGAAAAATACCGCGTCGTACCCTCAATGCAGGAAGTGCGACCCGGTAAAAAGACGCTGATTTTGCGCGCAGCGATTACCGGCGTATCAGCCACCAACGAAGGTATGCGCTGGTATGAAATCGTGCCGGTGGCGGCAGTGGTCGGGGCGACCGAGGCCGCGACCGGGCATCGTGATCAGAATACCGAGTTGTTTATCGAGGCCGAGTTTATCGATGCGGCGAACGGCTTGCCGCTGCTCAGGGTGGTGCGCAAGGTTTTTGGCGATACATTAAAAAACGCCAGCCAACCGGTCACGGCCGCTGATTTCGAGTCGGCAATCAACGGCATGGCCAGCGATATGCGCGCGCAGTTGATGTAAACACGCTGATATCCCTGATATCCCTGATATCCCTGATATCCCTGATATCCCTGATATCCCTGATATCCCTGTAGGAGCTGCCGCAGGCTGCGATCTTTTGATCTTAAGAATCCAAATCAAAAGATCGCAGCCTGCGGCAGCTCCTACATTCGTGAAGTGTCAGTCTGGGCGTTTCAGCTGATCTTGCGCAACGAGTTCTGCCAGTACTTTTCCCGCACTTGCCGGCGCAATACCTTGCCAACGACGGAGGTCGGCAGCTCCTCGACAAACACCAGCGATTTCGGTGCCTTGTAGCCACCCAGTCGGGAGCGGGTCTGGGCTATCAGCTCTTCGGATGTCACCGTTTCGCCTTGGCGCAGGATCACTTCGGCGTGCACTGCTTCGCCCCATTCCGCGTGCGGAATGCCCACCACGGCGGCCATCAGCACCGACGGATGCGCCGCCAGTGCGGCCTCGACTTCCACCGCGTATACGTTGAAACCGCCGCTGATGATCATGTCCTTGAGTCGGTCGACGATGTACAGGTAGCCGTCGCCGTCGAGGTAACCCAGGTCGCCGGATTTCCAGGCACCATCGTCGAATTCCGCTGCTGTCGCTTCCGGGTTTTCGTAGTAACCCTTGATGATCGCCTTGCAGCGAATGCGGATTTCACCCGTCTCGCCAACCGGCAATGGGTGACCATCGGGGTCGGCGATAAACACTTCGACACCCGGCGTCGGGCGGCCAGCCGAAGACAAATGCTGCAACGCCGCAACATCGCCAGGTTGGTGTGCAGCCTTGTCCAGCGACGCAATGATCATCGGCGACTCGGTGGCGGCGTAACCCTGAACAAAAATCTGCCCGAAGCACGCCACCAATTCGCCGAGTTTGTCCGGGCTCATCGGTGCGGCACCGTAGATCAACGTGGTCAACGAAGAGAAGTCCTTCGGATCGGCGCGCTGCAATTCCAGCAAGCGATACAACACGGTCGGCACCAGGAACGAATGGGTGACCCGTTCGCTCTCGACGATCTGCCGCCAGCATTCCATGTCCAGCTGGTTCAGGGTGATGTTGGTGCCACCGCCATAAACCGTAGGGAAGAACAGCATCAGCGTGCCGTGGGACAAGGGCGACACGTGCAGCAACCGCGTCGTACCGGACAACCCCAGATCGGTATTGATGAACGCCGCATCGCGGCAGGCCATCCAGTTGTCGATGGAGTACATCGCACACTTGCCTTTGCCGGTGGTGCCACCGGTAAAGCGCAGCATGCAGATGTGCTGGTCGGTATCGAGGGTCACGTCATTGTCGAGATCCGACGAGGCCTCTACCAACGGCCAGAAGCTGTGCACGCCGGGGAGGCCGGCTTGGTCGGGCGTCGGCGGGTCCATCACCACGATCTGGCAATCGCGGCTGCGCAGCATGCCGTAGTAGCTGTCCAGCAAGCGGGTTTCGAGAAACACCACTCGTGGTTTCACCAGGTCGATCTGCCGCGCATGTTCGTCGAGCGGGTCGCGCAGGTTGGTCATGACCACCGTGCCTTCCTGCTTGAAGGTGCTCGGAAACATCATCAGGCTGAGGTTGTCGTTTTCCAGGATCAGCATGAAGCGTTCGCCCGCACGCACCTGCAAGGTGTTGCGCAGGACATCGGCGATGCGGTTGGTCAGCAGGTGATATTGCTGATAGGTGAAACGTCGATTGCGCTCGACGTTGACGATGGCTTCCTGATCGCGATGACGCAGCGCAAGCAGACCCATGATTCGGCTGAAATTCATTTTCATGCTGTGACGGCCTTGTATGACTGGCTCAAATGAACGCGGCGCTTACCGGGCACGCATGCGCGATGCGGCGTCGAGGCGGATGGTTTCGCCGTTGATGTAGGCGTTCTCGATCAGGAACGCGCAGCAATGGGCGAACTCGCGCATGTCACCAAGGCGCTTGGGCGCTTCCATTTGCTCCTTGAGGGAGTTCAAAACCTTCTCATCCAGACCCGCGACCATGGTGGTCAGGAACAGGCCCGGTGCGATGGCGTTGACCCGCACGCCGATGGCGCCCAACTCGCGGGCGGCGGGCATGTTCATGCCGATTACCCCAGCCTTGGTTGCCGCATACGCGCACTGGCCGACCTGACCTTCATAGGCCGCGCCGGACGACACGTTGATCACCACGCCGCGTTCTTCGCCGGCTTCGGCCTCATTGTTGGCCATGTGCTCGGCGCACTTGGACATGACGTTGAACACGCCATTGAGGTTGATCGCAGTGGCCTGGGCGAAACGTGCCAGCGGCGCAGCCTTGCCTTCCTTGCCCAGCACTTTGAAACCGGTCGGCACGGCGGCACCGTTGATGCACACATGGATCGCGCCGAAGTTGGCAATGACTGCATTGACGGCGTTCTGCACCGAGGCTTCATCGCTGACATCGGTCTGCACGAACATTGCGCGGTCGGCGCCGATTTCGGCCACGGCTTTTTCCCCGGCTTCGATGTTCAGGTCGAAAATCGCCACGCGGGCGGCTTTTTCTTCCACCAGATAATGAGCGGTGGCCAGGCCCAGGCCTGAGGCGCCGCCGGTGATGACCACAACTTTGTCTTGAATACGCATGAAAGTGTCCTTGTTCGGTCCCGGCCCAATGCAGGCCGGGTTGTTATTGTTAGGTGTCGAACTGACGGCTGATCAGAACGCGTTGACCCCGGTCAGGGCGCGTCCAATGATCAGTTGCTGGATCTGGGTGGTGCCCTCCGGAATCGGCACGATGATGGCTTCACGGGCGAGCTTCTCGACCAGGAAGTCGGTGGTCACACCGGCACCGCCGTGAATCTGCACGGCTTGACGGGCGATGGTCACTGCTGCTTCGCAGGCGAAATACTTGGCCATTGCCGCTTCCATTTCAGCCGGAATGCCAGCGCCGATCATCTCGGCGGCGCGGTAGGTCAACAGGCGCGCTGCGTCGACATTGGTGGCCATTTCCGCAAGCATCGCCGAGATCAACTGGTGACCGGCAATCACTTTGCCGTGCTGCTTGCGCTCCTTGGCGTAACGCACGGCTTCTTCCAGTGCGCGCCGGCCGATGCCCAAGCCTTGTGCGGCGACAAACACCCGCGAACGCTCGAAGAACGACAGGGTGTTTTTCAGCGCCTGGCCTTCGCCGCCGATGATGTTGCTGGCTGGCACCCGCACGTCGTTCAGGAAGATCTGCGCGGTGGACTGGCTGTTCCAGGCCATCTTGTGGATGTTCTGCACTTCGTATGGATGTTCTTTACGGTCGAGCAGGAAGTGCGTCAGGCCTTTGCGCGGGTCTTCGCCGGTGCGGCAAGTGCAGATCAGGAAGTCCGAGTACGAGCCGTTGCTGATCCAGGTTTTCTCGCCAGTGATGATGTAATCGTCACCGTCACGGCGGGCGCGGGTTTTGATTTCCAGCACGTTGGAGCCGACGTCAGGTTCCGATATGCCGACGCTGACGAACGAGTCGCCGCTGATCAGGCCCGGCAGGTAACGTTCGCGCAGATGGTCTGGGGCAAGTTTTTCCAGCATCTGGGCGCCGAAGGAGTTGATCACCACCGGGGTCGACAGGTCGACCGAGCACGCGGCAACTTCTTCGAACAACATGGTCATGGTCGGCCAGTCCAGGCCCAAACCACCATTGGCTTCGCTGACCGCGCCCGAGACCATGCCGAACTCGGAGAGCTGGCGCATCACCTCGGCCATTTTCTCTTTGGGAATGAATTTGTCGCGGTATTCCTTGTTGAAGATCGGGTCGATCTTGTCGGCCAGGAAGCGGCGGAAACTTTCGACAGCTTCGAGTTGTTCCGGGGTGCGCATGACGTGTCCCATGGGGTTCTCCTTAATAGTTTTTGTTGGCGAGAATGTTGACGGCGACCACGGCTTCTTCGATGCCGAACAGTCCGCCGCCGTTTTCCTGAATGGCGATGCGCGCGCCTTCGACCTGGCGCTTGCCGGCCTCACCGCGCAGTTGCGTGACCAGTTCATGGATTTGCCCAAGACCGGTGGCGCCGATCGGGTGACCCTTGGATTCGAGACCGCCGGACGGGTTGATCGGCATGAGGCCGCCGACGGTGAAATCACCGCGCTCGGCTGCCGGGCCACCCTGGCCGAACGGCACCAGCATCAGCGATTCGGCATTGAGGATTTCGCCGATGGCAGAGGCGTCGTGCACCTCGGCGACGCAGACGTCACCAGGTTCAACGCCGGCTTGGGCGTAGGCTTTTTTCGCCGCCAGGTGCGCAACGATTTTTTCTGGTTCGTCGAGGCCACGGTTGGTGCCGGTTTGCACGACGCTGGCCAGTACGCGAACAGCGCGATCACCCGAACTTTTCAAGCGTTTGAGGCCCTCGGCGTTGCACAGCAGCACGGCGGCGGCGCCGTCGCTGATTGGCGAGCACATCAGGGTGGTCAGCGGGTAGCAGATCGGCGGCGAGGCCAACACTTCGTCGATGCTGAAGGCTTGCTGGAACTGCGCCAGCGAGTTGTGCACCGAGTGCTGGTGGTTCTTCGCCGCAACGGCGGCGATCTGCCGTTGGGTGGTGCCGTAACGCAGCATGTGGTTGCGACAAATTGCGGCGTACACGTCCATGAACACACTGTACGGGCGTTCGGACACCGTGCCCGGCGGCGGCACGATGCCTTCGCCCATGGCCAGCAACGTGTGTTTGTTCTGCTCGACTGTGGACACGTCCCAGCCGCCGTCGAACACGGCGAACATCTTGGCCTTGTCCGGGATGTTCATCTTCTCGGCACCGACCGCCAGGGCGATGTCGCACTGACCGGCGCGCAGCGCCAGGGTCGCCAGGTTGAACGCCGACGAGCCGGACGCACACGCGTTCTCTACCGAGAACACCGGCACGCCTTCGATGCCGATGCGGCGCATGGCGATGGGGCCGGGAATCCCGGTCTGGCCCTGCAACATGCCGTTAGTCATGGTGCTGTAGTACACCGAGCCGACGTCAGCGTTGGTGGCACCGGCATCTTTGAGTGCCAGGCCCACGGCTTCGTCGACCATGTCGTAGACGCTGCGCTCCAGCAACCGGCCAAACGGCGTCATGCCGACGCCCACTACGTAGATATCGTTCATTGTCTGATCCTGAGGTTTGCGGCGTTCGGCCTAGCGGCCCTTGAAGTTCGGTGCGCGTTTTTCGCCAAAGGCTTGCAGGCCTTCCTGGAAGTCAGCGGTGCGCAGGTGCTGGCGCAGCATGACTTGCTCATGCAGCAAGGCGTCGTCGCGGGACTTGTCAGCCGAGGTGCGCGCCACTTCTTTCATGCGGCGCAGGGCAATCGGGCTCTTTTTCGCGATCTGGTTGGCCAGGGCCAGGGTGGCGTCGGCAAGTTCGGCGTCGGCGTGGACTTCACAGACCAGGCCGTAGACTTTCATTTCCGTGGCCGACAGGGATTTGCCGGTCAGCAGCAGGTACATCGCCATGTTCAATGGAATCAGGCGGGGCAACACCGCCGCACCACCGGCACCGGGGTAGACGCCGAAGTTGGCGTGGGCATCGGCGAGGGTCGCGGTTTGTGCGGCGACCACGATGTCGGCGCACATCGCCAGCTCCAGGCCGCCGGCCATGGTCACGCCGTTGAGGGCGGCGATCACCGGTTTGGGGAAGTTGCGCAGTTGCCCGAACACCTGATTGGCACGGTCGAGAAAATCCGCTTCACCGGCGGCGAGGCTGGCACCGGCCAGCACTTCTTTCAGATCGGCACCGGCGCAGAAGGCCGGGCCATTGCCGGTCAGAATCACTGCGCGCAATTCATCGTTGCGGGCGATGTCATCAAGGCTGCGTTCCAGCTCGGCGAGGGTTGCCAGGTTCAGCGCATTCATGGCCCGTGGCCGGTTGAGCGTCAAGCGCGCTACCGGGCCAATGATTTCAAACAGCAACACATCTTCACTCATGACAGCTCCCCTTTATTGTTAGTCGCGCTATTGGCGTCATCGATGGGCCGATAGTAGGAATGCTGTCCGGTGCTGCGCAGGTCATTGCGACCAAAGCGCTTGTCTGCTGGAGCATAAAAGGTCGGCTGACTTGCCAGCGATGGCGGCAAGAAATCAAAAGATCGCAGCCTGCGGCAGCTCCTATAGGGGACATGCGCTTCCATGTAGGAGCTGCCGCAGGCTGCGATCTTTTAATCTTGTCGTTGCCGGTCAGGTATCTGCTGCGCCAAAGACTGGTGAAAGGCTTCAGATGACCGGCATCGCGCGCAGGTGTTGCGCACCATCGGGTGATCTCTCTTTTCAGTACCCAAGGAATCCCATGGCCAGCAGCCAAGACCTCAATGCCCATGTGACCATCGCTCGAATGCACGACGTGCTTGCGCGGCAAAAGGCTGCACAAGCTGCCGAAGGTCCACCCCCGGTCGCATTGCGCATCGACCGTATTGACCGGGTCATTGCGCTGGTACTGGAAAACCGCCAGGCGCTGTGTGAGGCGCTGGCGACGGATTTTTCCTGGCGCTCGCACGACCACTCGTTGATGAGCGATGTGCTGTTGCCGGTTGCCGGGCTCAAGTACGCGCGCCAGCGGGTGCATCGCTGGATGAAGGCCGAGCGACGCACGCCGGAAATGGGCACCGGATGGCTCGGCGCCAAGGCCGAGATCCACTTCCAGCCGCTGGGCAGCATCGGCATCATGGCACCGTGGAATTTTCCGGTGGCCATCGCTCTGGGCCCGTTGGCCGAAGCCTTTGCGGCGGGCAATCGGGCGATGATCACGCTGTCGGAGTTCACCCCCACCACTGCGGCACTGCTGATCAAACTGGTGGCGCGTTACTTCGACGACACCGAGGTCGCGGCTTTTGTCGGTGGCGCGGAAGTCGGCGCGGCATTTTCCGCATTACCGCTGGATCACATCATCTTCACCGGCAGCCCCCGGGTAGGGCGACTGGTGATGGCCGCCGCCGCGCAAAACCTGACGCCGCTCACGCTTGAGCTGGGCGGCAAGTCGCCGACGATCATTGGTCGCGGCGCTGATCTGGGCAATGCCGCGCGGCGCATCTGGGGCGGCAAGGGCATCAGCGCCGGTCAAGCCTGTATCGCCCCGGATTACGTGCTGGTACACGAGAATGACCTCGAATCATTGCTGACCTGCATGCAGGAAGAACTGCGCAAGATGTTCCCGACCCTGCGCGATAACCCCGACTACACCGCCATGGCCACGCCGGGCCAATACCAACGACTGCAAACCTACCTGGCGGATGCCCGGTCGTGGTACGTGCGGTGCATCGAGGTCAATCCCGCCGACGAAGAACTCGCCAGCGTGCGCAAGATCGCCCCGACACTGTTGGTGGACCCGCCGGAGCAGGCACTGGTGATGCAGGAAGAACTCTTCGGCCCGCTGTTACCGATCCGCGCTTACCGTTCCATCGACGAGGCCATTGCCTACGTCAATGCGCGTCCGCGCCCGCTGGCGCTGTACTACTTTGGCGATGACCGCGCCGAAGCGAAGCAGGTGTTGCAGCGGACGTCCTCGGGTGGTGCCTGTATCAACGAAGTCATGCAGCATATTTTCCAGAGCGACCTGCCGTTCGGTGGTTGCGGCAATTCCGGTTTCGGTCGATATCGCGGCGGCGACGGCTTCAAGGCGTTCAGCCTGCAACGGTCGGTATTCACGCCGCCGCGCTGGGATGTGATGGGTATGTTGCGCCCGCCGTACGGCAAATTGTTCCGACGTGTAATGGGTGCGTTATTGAAACCCTAACCCCTGTAGGAGCTGCCGCAGGCTGCGATCTTTTGATCTTGATCTTCGTCCAAAAGGGAAAAAAATGCCCCCGATGAAACCTCTTGTCCTGACCCTGTGCTGTCTCGCTTTCGCCCCCCAATGCCTCGCCACCCCAAAACGCCCAAACATCGTGGTCCTGGTCGCCGACGACTGGGGCTACAGCGATGTCGGCGCTTTTGGCAGCGAAATCGCCACGCCGAACATCGACACACTGGCCCGTGAAGGCGTGCGCTTTGCCGATTTTCATGTCACTGCATCTTGCTCGCCGACCCGCTCGATGCTGCTGACTGGCGTCGACAACCACCGCAATGGCGTCGGCAATATGCCGGAGACTATGCCCGCCGAGCATCTCGGCAAACCGGGCTACAGCGGCGTGCTCAATGACAACGCGATCACCGTGGCCAGCCTGCTCAAGGACAGCGGTTATCACACCTACATCACCGGCAAATGGCATCTGGGTAAAACCGCCGACACGCTGCCAAATAATCGCGGCTTCGAGCGCTCGTTCATCCAGGCCGACAGCGGCTCGGACAACTGGGAGGAACGGCCCTATGCACCGCTGTACGACAAAGCCGCGTGGTTCGAAAACGGCCAACCGGCGCACCTGCCCAAGGACTATTACTCCTCGACGTTCATTGTCGACAAAGCCATGGATTACATCGCGCAGGACCGCGCGGACGGGCAGCCGTTTTTTGCATATCTGGGCTTTCAGGCCAACCACATTCCGGTCCAGGCACCCAAGGACATCATCGATAAATACCGTGGTCGCTATGACCAAGGCTGGACCGCATTGCGCAAGGCCCGTCGTGATCGTGCGGTAGAACTGGGCCTGATCCCGGCCGAATCCGCCATGCTGACGATGGCCAGCACTGCTGACTGGGAGGCGCTGGATGAACATGAAAAACGCTACGAAGCACGGCGCATGGAAGTCTATGCCGGCATGGCGGAAACCATGGACCTGGAAATCGGCCGCCTGATCGCCCACCTCAAAGACACTGGCGAATACGACAACACAGTGTTTGTGTTCCTTTCCGACAATGGCAGCGAACCGACCAACCCCTACGACATTCTCGCGCTGAAGCTGTGGCTGGAAGTGAAGTACTCCCGCGACATTGACCGACTGGGCGGCAAGGGCGGTTTCTCCAGCATCGGCCCGAGCTGGGCCAGTGCCGCAGCGGCACCGTTGAGCGGCTACAAATTTTTCGCCGGGGAGGGCGGGCTGCGCACGCCACTGATCGTTTCCGGCGTGCCCGGTATCCAGGCCAATCAAATTTCCAGAACCTTCGCTCACGTCACCGACATTGTGCCGACGTTGCTGGAGGTGGCCGGTGTTCAAGACCCTGGCGGACAATACAAAGGCAGAACCGTCGAGCCCTTGATCGGCAGCAGTCTGATGCCGGTGTTGCACGGCCGGTCCGAGCGGGTACACCCCGAAGATCAGGCCATCGGCTACGAACTGTCGGGCAGTGCGGCGTTGTTCAAGGGCGATTACAAACTGGTGAAAAGCCTGAAACCGGTGGGCGACGAGCGATGGCATCTCTACAACATCGCCACCGACCCCGGCGAAGTGAACGACCTGCAGCGTCAGGAACCAGAGCGTTTCCTGCGCATGCAAGCGGACTACGTCGAGTACGCGCAGGTCAACGGCGTGCTGCCGATGCCGGCGGGTTATGACTACAAGCGCCAGGGCCAGTTGTACGCGTTGCAGCATGTGCTGATACCGAAACTCAAAGCCGCTGCCCCGCCAGTGTTGGCCGTGTTGGTGCTGTTGATCGGAGTTTGGGTATGGCGTCGTCGCAGCAGGGGCGAACAATCGTGATCAATGAAGTCGACGAGTGGGGCCGCCGGTTGATTCACCGGCGCAAGGTCGAGTGTCAGGGATTTTTGCGAGCCGATGGCCTGTGGGATATCGAGGGCCAATTGAACGACAGCAAGACGCATCCGGTGACCCTGGCTGAAGGCCGAACTGTTGCAGCCGGCCAGACCTATCACGGCATGCTGATCCGCCTGACACTGGACGATGACTTTATCGTGCAAGAAGTCCAGGTGAGTATGCCCGACGTCCCCACCAGTCAATGTCGCGGGTCGATGCCGGCGTATGACAAGTTGCTGGGGGAGCGGGTCGGTCCGGGCTTTTCACGGCGCATCAAGGAGCTGTTCGGCGGTGTCGGCGGGTGCGTGCATTTGACCGAGTTGCTGCTGCCGATGGCGACCACGGCGTTTCAGACGATCCCCATGGCTAGGGCAATGGTGGCGCCGCGTACGGCGGAAGATGCCGAAGCGTACAGCGACGCCACCGGCCGTTTGATTAATACCTGTTACGCGTTGCGTGAGGACAGCCCGGTGGCGATATTCCTGAAAAAATAACCCTGTAGGAGCTGCCGCAGGCTGCGATCTTTTGATTTTGTTTTGTAAGAACAACGTCAAAAGATCGCAGCCTGCGGCAGCTCCTAAAGGGGATTTGTTAGCTGGCAGTGCTGAGTTGAATGCCGGCCTTTTGCAGGATTTGTGCAGTGTGCTCGCCGCGTTTTGGCACCAGGCCAGCCGTTGAAGGCGTTGCCGAAAACCGTGGTGCCGGTGCCGCTTGCAGCACACCGTCGTGGCGCGAGTACACGCCTCGTTCAGCCATGTGCGGATGCGTCAGCGCTTCAGCGGGTGTCAGCACCGGCGCGAAACAGGCATCGCTGCCTTGCAACAGGTCGATCCAGTGCTGGCGCGGCTGGCTGGCAAACACGGCGGCCAGTCGCTCGCGCAAGGTGCCCCACAGGCGCGGGTCATAGGGATTCTTGAAATCCGCGTCGTCGCCCAGCCCGAGCTTGTTGAACAGCAGTGCATTGAACTGCGGTTCGAGGGCCTGCACGCTGACGAACGAGCCATCGGCGCAGGCATAGGTGCGGCTCCAGTGGGCGCCGTCTAGCAGTCCGCAACCCCGTTCCAGCGGTTGTTGACCGGCAGAATGCGCCGACAGCAACAGGTTCATCAGGTTGGCGCTGCCATCGACAATGGCCGCGTCCACCACCTGGCCGACGCCGTTGGTGCTGGCGTTGATGATCCCCGCCAGAATCCCCATCGCCAGGTACAGTGCGCCGCCGCCCAGATCGCCGACCAGCGTGGGTGGCGCCATTGGCGGTTGACCGGCCTCACCGCTGAACCACAAGGCACCGGACAACGCGATGTAGTTGAGGTCATGGCCGGCGGCCTGAGCCAACGGGCCTTGCTGGCCCCAACCGGTCATGCGCCCGTAGACCAATCGAGGATTGCGCGCCAGGCAGACGTCGGGACCCAGGCCCAGACGCTCCATGACGCCGGGCCGCATGCCTTCGATCAGCGCGTCGGCGCCTTCGATCAGGCGCAACACCGCTTCGATGGCTTCGGGGTCTTTGAGGTCCAGTGCGATCGACTGCTTGCCGCGATTGACGATCGCATGCTTGCCCAGGTCGAGCATGTCGCTGCCCTTGGTGCCGGCGCGTTCGACGAGGATCACCTCGGCGCCCATGTCCGCCAGCAACATGCCGCAGAACGGCCCCGGACCGATGCCGGCAATTTCGACGATGCGAACGCCGTCCAGTACGCCCATGTGAGTACTCCTATGTTTCAACGGAAAATTGGGGATGAAGATCAAAAGATCGCAGCCTTCGGCAGCTCCTACAGGTTTACGCAGGCCTGTGTAGGCGCTGCCGAAGGCTGCGATCTTTTGACGTTAACGACGGACCAGCAACGCGGTCATCACTGCGTGAAACACAACGGCGGGCCACAGCAACGGCCCGCTGCCGACAAACCAACCGACATACGCCAGGTACAACGCAATCGTCCCGTTGTAGATCAGCATCGCCCACACCGCGCTGGCATTCGCCGGCCGTGGCCAGCAGGCAATCCCGAGCGCAATCAGCGCCAAACCGAACAACCGCGCAAACAGCGCGATCACCTCGGTCCCGGCAATTCCCAGCAGCAGCTGGCTGACCAGTCCGGGTGCAAACAAGAGCGCCAATCCGGTAGCAAGCTCGACAACCGCTGCCACCGTCAGCAGCTTATGCGGGGTGAGAAAGCGCGCTGGATTCATGGCTATCACTCGATGGGGTAGAGGCGCTGGCGACGCGATCCTGGCGGATAAACTCGGCGGCTTTTTCGCCGATCATCACCGTCGCCGCCGTGGTGCTGCATCCAATGATAGTCGGCATGATCGAAGCGTCGACCACGCGCAAGCCCAGCAGGCCATGCACGCTCAATCGGGCGTCCACCACCGCCATTGCATCGCTGCCCATTTTGCAGGTGCCGACCGGGTGGTAGAGGGTGTCGGAGCGGTTACGCACTACCTGCTCGATCTCGGCATCGCTGCGCATCGGCGCATCAATCACGCTTTGTGGACTGAAGGCTTTGAACGCCGGTGTTGCCATGACGTTCTCGATGACCCGGTAGCCTTTGATCAGGGTCTTGATGTCGTCAGGGTGGGTCAGGAAGGCCGGGTCGATCAGCGGCGGTACCATCGGGTCGGCACTGGCCAGGGTCAGTTGCCCGACGCTTTTCGGGTGCAGCAGGCAGGCATGCACGCTCAGGCCGTGACCGCGATACAAGGTGCGGCCATGGTCGGCAAACATGGCGATGGTCAAGGCCAGTTCGATATCAGCCTGAACCAGTTCCGGCGCGGTTTTGACGAAAGCACAGGCCTCGGCGAAGTTGCTGGTCAGCGGACCGCTGCGGCGGCGCCAGTAACTAAACGCCGCTTTGGTGATGTCCCAGGCGCCGGCCAGCGACAGGCCAATCAGGCGTCTGGATTTGACGCGGTAGGAGTGCACGTAGTCGATGTGGTCGACCAGGTTCTGGCCGACGCCGGGTAGTTCGTGGACCACCGGGATGTCGAATTTCAGCAGTTCAGCCAAGGGGCCAACGCCGGACAGCAGTAGCAGCTGCGGCGAGTTGAACGCGCCGGAACTGAGGATCAGTTCATGCCGCGCATGCAGGGTGCGTTTTACCCCGTTCTGCATGAACTCGATGCCCACCGCACGTTTGCCATCGAAGAGAATTCGCGTGGCGTGGGCGTGGGTTTCGATGTGCAGGTTTTGCCGCTGGCGGTTCGGTGTCAGGTAAGCCTTGGCCGCACTGCAACGCTGTCCGTCCTTCTGCATCACTTGCACGCGACCGAAGCCCTCCATGGTCGCGCCGTTCTGGTCAGGGCAGGCCGGGTAGCCTGCTTGCATTCCGGCTTCGACAAAGGTTTCGCCAAACGGATTGGGCGAGGAGTGGAAACGCACGTTGAGCGGGCCGTTCTGGCCGTGCAGCGGATCTTTGAAATGTTCGTTGTGCTCGGCGCGTTTGAAGAACGGCAGCACCTCCTGATAACTCCAGCCCGGGTTGCCCAGCGCCGCCCAGCGGTTGAAATCTTCCGGATGGCCACGGTGATAGGCCATGGCGTTGATCGAAGAACTGCCGCCCAGTGTCTTGCCCCGAGGCTGATAACCGACGCGGCCGTTCAGGCCCGATTGCGCCACGGTCTGGTACTGCCAGTTGTTGATCGAGGTCGGCACCATCGCGGCCACGCCGGCCGGCATGTGCACCAGGGGATGGGTGTCCGGGCCGCCCGCTTCGAGCAGGCAGACCGAAATATTCGAATCCTCCGACAAGCGACTGGCAACTACACAACCGGCAGCGCCTGCACCGACTACGATGTAATCGAATTCCGTGTTCTCGTTCATGCGTTCTTCTCTTTGTTCGATGCACAACTTCAACGCATTGTGAGCAGAAGGACGAGGCGCTACCGGTCAATTGAGTCAATTCGACGGTCACTGCGACAGGTGACAATCGCGCCAAGCACCGGACGGGTCATTGACCGATGGAACGTCGGGAGCGAGTATCGGAATTCGCATCCCCAACAGGCAGGCCAATGTCAGGTTCGAAAATGGATACGCCCGGCACCGAAATACCGCTGCGTGAAGAAACGCTGCAACCCACCACCATCGGCAGCTACACCGTGGCCATCGCGCGGGCGCTGGACGCCAGTGGTGTGGACAGCAAACGGATTTTCAGCGCCATGGGCATCCCGATGGACTTGTCCACCGACCCGATGACCCGCCTGCCGGTCCCCACCATGACCCGCTTGTACCAAGCCTGCGTCGACGTCACCAACAATCCGTATTTTGGCCTGACCGTGGCCAAGCACATCCACCTGACGCACCTGCACGCCTTGGGCTATTCCCTCGCAGCCAGTGGCACCCTGATGGATTTCTGCCGGCGCCTGGAGCGGTACTTCCGGTTGGTTTCCCAGGTGGCCAAGGTCAGTCTCGAACAGGTTGGCGACCAGGTGCTGTTGCGATTCGAGTACCTGGTGCAGTTGAGTAGCGAGACGGAAGATGCATTCTTCGGTTTCCTGATTCGCACCATGCGCTTGATCCACAGGCAGGAGTTCACTCCCTTGCGCCTGGAAATGCGTCGGCCCGTTCCGCATGAGGGCGCCGAACCTTACCTGACGTTGTTCCGCTGCCCGGTGCTGTTCAGTCAGACGTCCGGCCTGGTGGTGTTCGCCAAGGCAGACCTGATGCAAGTGCTCAGCGGTTCTTGCCCGGAGCTGGCGCAGGTCAACGACAACATCGTCATCAGTTACCTGGCTCGACTGGAAAAAAATGATGTGATCACTGGAGTGACGCAGAAGATCATCGAGTTCCTGCCGGACGGCGACTGCACCCGGGATCGGGTCGCCAGCGCCCTGTGCATGAGCCCGACCAAACTCCAGCTCAAATTGTCCCAGCGTGGTACCAATTTCCAGCAACTGCTCGACGACACCCGCAAGGAACTGGCCTGCAGCTACCTCAGCCAGGCCTCGCGACCGGTGACTGAGATCACCTTTCTGCTGGGGTTTAGCGACACCAGCAACTTCACCCGCGCCTTTAAACGCTGGACCGGGTTTTCACCAACCGATTACCGGGCACAACCCCTGTAGGAGCTGCCGAAGGCTGCGATCTTTTGACGTTGATTTTTAAGATCAAGATCAAAAGATCGCAGCCTTCGGCAGCTCCTACATGGGGGGCGTGTTACAGCCAGATGGCGTCCCATAGCGGGTAATCGCCGATCCGTTGCACCAGCCCCGCACGCAGTGGATTCATGATGATGTAGCGGGCGGTATTTCTCAGGTTTTCATCGCGGCGCAGGGCACGGTCGTGGTAACCGCGCTGCCATAAACGGCCTTCTTGGCCACGGTTGAGATTGATTGAACGGCTGCTTCTGGATTTGATGCGACAGGCCAGTTCAGATAAAGAACCCTGGTGCAGTTGGACCAGCCAATGCAGGTGATCAGGCATTACCACCCACGCCATCGACGTGACCCTTTCAGTTTCGTCAGCACTGCGCAATTGGTCGACTAACAAGCGCCCCATTCGCCAATCCGCAAACACAGGTTGCCGCTCGTGAGTGACGGCAGTCAGAAGATAAATCTGCCCCGATTCAGAATATCGACCTCTACGCAGGCGACAGGCGTTTGCAGCGGCAGGCATTCCGTTGCCCTCCGTTCATAGATTGAAAATGAACGTTAGTCGCTGTTGTTTGCGTCGGAAGGACGAAGCATTTTCCGGATGTGTCGAACGACAAATGTAGGAGCTGCCGCAGGCTGCGATCTTTTGATCTTGATCTAAACAATCAACGTCAAAAGATCTCAGCCTGCGGCAGTTCCTACAGGGTGTTTACTGCGCTGCCGGGTTCGGCAGGATGACTTCGAAGTTCGGCGAGAAGGTGTCCATCAGGCCGAGCAGGCCGCCGAAGGCTTGAGGGTTGCCCTCGATTTTCAGTTGGCCGTTCTGGATCGCCTGCTGCGGAGTCAGCTGCTGGGTCATGATCGCGTTCAAGGTGTCGCGGTTCAGCGTGAGCGTGGCGTCCGGGTTGGGGGCGCTGCGATCGGCGGAGTAGGTCAGCGCCGAGTTTTCCAGGTTCAGCAGGTAGTGCTTGCCGCTGTCGCTGAAGTTCCAGTTCATCACGATGTGTTTGCCTTCGGCTTTCGGCCCGTTCAGGCGTACACCCAGCAGGTCGAAGATGTTTTCGATCGACAACGCGCGGATGGTGTCGGGGCTGGCAGTGCGCAGCGGTGACGGGACTTTCTTGCCGCCACTGCGCAGCTCCATGGCACCGGTCAGGTAGCTGTTGCGCTCCACCGCTGATTCGGCCTGGTAACCGAGTTGTTCAAGGGCATCGGCGAACAATTCGAGTGCCGGTTGATTGGTCGGTTCGGCATCGACCAGATGACTCATTGCCTGGGACACCCAGCGATATTCACCCGCCTTGTAGTCCGCCTGTGCGCGAGCGAGCAGTGCATCGGCTCCGCCAGCGTAAGCAACAAACTTGCGTCCGTAGTCGGCGTTGCTCAAGGCATCCATGTTGGCCGGGTTGGCGTCGTACCAGCCCATGTATTGCTGATAAACCGCCTTGGCGTTGCGTTGCACCGAGCCGTAGTAACCCCGGGTAAACCACTCGCTGGCCAGGCTCGATGGCACGTTCTGGCGCATGTACTCGGCGATCTCCACCGGTTTGTAGCCCTTGTTGACCAGGCGCAACGACTGGTCGTGAATCCACTTGTACAGATCGCGCTGTTTGCTCAGGTAGTTGTTGACCTGCTGTTTACCGAACACCGGCCAGGTGTGCTGGCCGACGAGAATGTCGGTGTCCGCGCCAAAGCGCTGCAAGGCTTCGTTGAGGTATTTGGCCCAGGACTGGCTGTCGCGGATTTCCGCGCCGCGCAGGGTCAGCAACTGGTGTTGGGTCTGCAGGGCCAGTTCGCCGGTGTCGAGCACTTTGTGCTGCGGGAAGTAGTGAACCATCTCTGCCGGCGCCTCGGTGCCCGGTGTCAGCATGTTGATGATCTCGACGCCGTCGATTTCAATCTTCTCGATGGGCTGGCTGATCTCGCGGGTCGGCGGGATCAAGGTGATGGTGCCGTTGGGCAACGCCTTGGCGCCACCGAGGTCCAGTTGACCGCGATCACCACGGGGCAGGGTGGTGCCGAACTGGTATTCGCTGCGACGGCTCATGGCGTTGCCGGCCATGACGTTCTCGGCGATCGCATGGTCCATGAAGCCTACCGGCGCGATGATCTGCACCTTGCCAGCCTTTACGTCGGCTTCGTCGACGATGCCTTTGACGCCGCCGTAATGGTCGACGTGACTGTGGTTGTAGATCACCGCCAGCACCGGTTTTTTCGGGCGATGCGCGTAGTAGAGATTCAGCGCCGTGCGTGCAGTTTCGGCAGTCATCAACGGGTCGATGATGATCAACCCGGTCTTGCCTTCGATGATGGTCATGTTGGTCAGGTCCATGCCGCGCACCTGATAGAAACCGTCGGTGACCTTGTACAAACCGTTGGCCATGGATTTGCGCGCTTGCAGCCACAGGCTTGGATTGACAGTGTCCGGGCCGGTGACAGGCTTGAGGAATTCATAGCCCTTGAGGCTGTAGATCACCTTGCCGTCGGCCGTCAGCGTTTCGGCGTCCGGGATGCTGGCGATGAAGCCGCGATTGATGTCGGCATCGCTCTGGCCGTTCATGCCTTGCAGCATCTGGCTGACCGCCGTGTTGGCCGCCACGGTGGCCGGCTCGGCTGATTTCGGCTCGACATGGGCCAGGGCGCACTGGCTGATCAGGCTGGCCAGCAAGGTCGGTAACAGCAGTACAGGAAGGGTCTTTTTCATGGGCTCTGTTTTCAGGTCAGGGGTTCTGGTCGGCGCAGGCCGGACCGCTCGACTGCTGTTCTACGCCCCATGCCTGTTCCAGACCGGTCAATAGCGCCCGTTCACCAGTCCACGCGGAATAACGCCGGCGCTTTGTCGCGCCCACGTTGTGCTGACCGGTGATTTGGCCCAATTGACCGGCGACCCACCCACCCCCCGCGATACAACAGCCTCGACCGATTCGGCCTGCACTCCTTAGAGCAGGGTGTTGCGTCAAATCCGTCATTTTCTTGAATGACTTTTCGTGAAACCACAGAGAAGGCGAGCACGCTAGATGAATAACAACAATAAGATCTGCCATCCAAATCTGCGGCGCGGGCTGCTGGCATCGGCGGTTTTCGCCGGGCTGGGAATGACGCCGGTGCAGGCATTTGAGTTCGATACGGGGAATGAAGACCTGTCGGTTCGTTTCGACAACACCTTGAAATTCAACTACGCCCAACGGGTCGAAGCGCCGAACAGCAAACTGGCCAACGCGTGGAACAACAACGACGGCGATCGCAATTTTTCTTCTGGCAGCCCGGTGGCCCAGCGCCTCGACGTGCTCTCGGAGCTGGACGTGGTGTACAAGAAGCAGATGGGCTTTCGGGTCAGTGCCAACAGTTGGTACGACCATGCCTATGACGATGTCGGCAGCTTCAATCCTTCGACCAATCAGTTGAACAACGGCAAGCCCGATTCGAATCATCAGAGCGGCTACGCCGACCGTTATTACAACGGCCCGTCCTCGGAAATTCTCGACGCCTTTGTGTTCGGCAGCACCGAGATCGGCGACGAATCGCTGCTCAGCGGGAAGGCAGGCAAGCACACCCTGTATTGGGGCGAAAGCGTGCTGGCGTTCGCGCACGGCAACAGCTATGGCCAGTCGGGCCTGGATTTGTCCAAGGCGCTCGCCGTGCCGGGCACCGAAGCCAAAGAGCTGTTCATTCCGCGCAACCAGTTGTCCACCAGCTTCACCGTCAATCAGGAGTTGACCCTGGCGGCGCAGTACTTCCTCGACTGGGACGCAGCACGCCTGCCGGAATCCGGCACGTACCTGGGGTTCAACGACGGGCTTCAAAGTGGCGGCCACAACCTGTCGCTGATCGCTGCACAGAATCCTCGCTTCGGCACGCCGGGGCCGTTGGGTGCCAACCAGTTCCTGCGCTTGACTAACGGTCACACCTACACCCCGAGCAACAGCGGCGACTTTGGCTTGATGGCCAAGTGGAGCCCGGCGTGGCTCGACGGCACGATGGGCCTCTACTACCGCAAAACCTCGGACATCCTGCCTAACCTGGTGCTGCAACCAACCGCCGTTGGTCCGGCCCAGCTGATTTCCGGTAATGCCGGCAGCTACAACCAGTTCTATGTCGATGACATCGACGTCTATGGCTTCAGCCTGGCCAAAAGCATCGCGGGCGTGAGCGTCGGTTTCGACCTCAACTATCGCCACAACATGCCACTGGCCAGCGTCCCGGCTACCGTCAACCCAACGCTGGGTGCGGCGAATGCCCCCGGGTTTATCAGCAGCTTCGACGGCGACAACGGCGTGGCACGCGGCAACACCGTGCACGCGGTGCTCAACGGCCTGACCACATTCGGCGAAACGCCGCTGTGGGATACCTCGTCGTTGCTGGTCGAACTCGGCTATAGCCGCTGGCTGGACGTGACCGAGAACAAGCAACTGTTCAAGGGCGAAGACTGGTATCACGGCGTCGACAAGGTTTCCAAGGACAACTACATCCTGGGCATGAACTTCAACCCGACCTGGTACCAGGTGTTCCCTGGTGTCGATATGTTCCTGCCGGTCAGCTACAACGTCGGCCTCGCGGGGCAGTCCTCGGTGCAACTGGGCGGCAATAAAGGCACTGGCAGTTACTCGGTCGGCGTTGGCATGGACGTGCGCAGCCAATACCGCTTCGACCTCAAATACGTCGACAACTTCGGCGACTTCGATACCTGCGGCTCTGCTGGCAGTGCCGCTGTACATGGTGACGGTGCCGCTCCCGGCGCCAATGGCCAGTACAACTGCGTTCCTGGCCAGACCACCGCATTCGCGGGTACACCGGCCCAGCTCAAGGATCGCGGCATGGTCACTTTCACTTTCAAAACCACCCTCTGATCTTCGAGCTGTGTGTTAACAGGAGACACCCCCATGAACTTCCTAAAATCAGTATTGGCCAGCGCGTTGGCGCTGGCCGTTGCAGGCTCCGCACACGCGGCAGTCAGCGCCGACCAGGCCGCCAAACTCGGCACCAGCCTGACCTCGGTTGGCGCTGACAAAGCCGCCAACGCCGATGGCAGCATTCCGGCCTACACCGGCGGCCTGACCACGGCGCCGGCCGATTTCAAAAGCGGCGACGCGTTCCGCCCGGACCCGTTTGGCAATGAAAAACCGCGCCTGGTGATCACCGGCAAGGACGTCGCCGAGCAGAAAGACAAACTCACGGCGACGGCCCAAGCGTTGCTCACGCGCTACCCGACCTATCGCCTCGACGTATACCCGACGCACCGCAGCGTTGCGCTGCCCAAAGGCGTGTTGGAAAACACCGCAAAAAATGCGGTGACTGCCAAGACCACTGACGGCGGGTTGTCGCTGGAAAACGTCCTGCCGGGCGTGCCGTTCCCGATCCCCGCTGATGGCAACGAAGCAATGTGGAACCACTTGCTGCGTTATCAAGGCGTGGGCATGACCAACAAGTACGACTCCTGGAACGTCGACTCGTCCGGTGCCGCATCGTTGAGCTCCACGGGCGTCTTCAACATCGAATACCCGCTCTATGCCCCGACGCGCGCTGCGGGGCCTGTCAGTCCCGATGAAACCTTCTACAAGATCAAGCTGACCTACACCGGTCCGGCCCGTCGCGCCGGTGAAGCACTGTTGCTGATGGACTCGGTCAACCCGCTGAAACAACCTCGACGCGCCTGGCAATACCTGCCGGGGCAACGTCGGGTAAAGCTGGCGCCGGACCTGGCCTACGACACGCCAAACCCTGGCACTGTCGGCGCCGCCACCTACGACGACGCGTTCCTGTTCAACGGTGCGATGGACCGTTACGACTTCAAGCTTGTCGGCAAGAAAGAACTCTACGTGCCGTACAACACCTACAAGCTGAGCTACCACAAGGACGCGGCCGATGTGATGAAGGCCAACCACGTCAACCCTGACCTGCTGCGCTGGGAGCTGCACCGGGTGTGGGTGGTCGAGGCGACGCTCAAGCCGGGCAAACGTCATATCTACAGCAAACGCACTTTCTATCTCGACGAGGACAGCTGGATTGCTTTGGCGTCCGACGAGTATGACGCGCGTGGCCAGCTCTATCGCGGTGGCTTCTCGCACCTGACCTACAGCTACGACGTGCAGGCCCCGGACACCATCAACCACATGCTCTACGACCTGGTTTCCGGTGCCTACAACATGAACGGTTTCTACGGGCCTTACGGTGGCCTGAAGTACATCGACCCGCTGTCCAAGGCCCAGTGGTCTGCCGAGTCGCTGGCGGGAACCGGTATCCGTTAAACCCCGCGATCCACGGCGACCCCCGTGAAACCTCATGTAGGAGCTGTCGAGTGCAACGAGGCTGCGATCTCTTGATTTTGATCTTGATCTTGAAAAAAAAGATCAAGAGATCGCAGCCTCGTTGCACTCGGCAGCTCCTACATGGGAGGTCACAGAGATTCTGTGGTGTGCACCCGAGATAACAATAATGACAATGATCAAATGGGCTCTGCTCGCCGCCCTCGCGGCCGCAATGGCCGTGCCGTTTACCCGTCCGGTGATTGCCGGCGAATTTGCCGATGTACTCGACACGCCGGCGCTGCAAAGCGCGTTGGCCGCACATTCCATGGTGACCGGGCTTGCGCATGCCGGTGATCGACTGGTCGCCGTCGGCCAGCGCGGGCACATCCTCTATTCCGACGACGCCGGCCAGCACTGGCAGCAGGCGCAGGTGCCGGTCAGTTCGGACCTGGTGTCGGTGCATTTTCCGACGCCGGAACTTGGTTGGGCAGTGGGTCACGATGGCGTGGTTCTGCACAGCAGCGATGGCGGGCAGACCTGGCGTCGGCAACTGGACGGGCGTCAGGTCGGTCCGATCATGCTCGCTTACTACCAGCATCAACTCGATAAACAACCGGATGACGCGGACCTGCAAGCGCGGGTCGGCGAAGCGCAACGCATGGTCGAGGAGGGTGCCGACAAACCCTTTCTCGATGTCTGGTTCGAAAACGAGCGAGTCGGCTACATCGTCGGCGCGTTCAATCTGATTTTCCGTACCGACGATGGCGGCCAGCGCTGGACGCCATTGCTGGATCGCACCGAAAACCCCGGCGCGCTGAACCTCTACGCGTTGCGCCCGGTCGGTGACGAGTTGTTCATCGTCGGCGAACAAGGGTTGGTGATGAAGCTGGATCGCGCGAGCGGTCGTTTCAACGCGATGCCCACCCCGTACAACGGCAGCTTTTTCGGCGTTACTGGCAAGCCCGGCGTCGTGCTGGTGTTTGGCCTGCGCGGCAACGTCTTCCGCAGCACCGATGGTGGGGCGACCTGGAACAAGATCGACCTTGGCCTGCCCCTGAGCATTACCGCCAGCAGCATCACCGCCGATGGCCGGATTGTTTTGGTCAGCCAGGCCGGTCATGTGTTGGTCAGCGCCGATGACGGTGCGAGTTTTCAACTCCAGCCAAACACGACACTGGCGCCGGTCGCCGCCGCGCAAGTGGTCAGTGGCGGTTCACTGGTGCTCGCAGGCACGCGCGGCCTGCGCCAACTGCCCCTCGAATAAGCCCGGCATTACAAAGAGAACAGCATGATGGGTCACTACGAACTCGAAACAATGCCGGTCATCCGCGAGCTCAAGGGCTTCGATGCCCGCTCCGGCAACGCCCTCGAACGGCTGATTTTCAATAACCGCCTGTGGGTGGTGCTGGCCTGCCTGATGGTGACGCTGGCGCTGAGCTACTTCGCGAGCACGCGGCTGACGCTCAATGCCAGCTTCGAAAAAATGATCCCGCAGAGCCAGCCCTTCATCAAAAACTACCTGGAAAACCGTCAGGCCCTGCGGGGTTTGGGCAACGCGGTACGGGTGGTGGTGGAGAGCAGCAACGGCGATATTTTCGATCCGCATTACCTGGACGCCTTGAAGGAAATCAACGACGAATTGTTCGTGACCCCAGGTGTTGACCGGGCGTGGATGAAGTCGCTGTGGACCCCGGCCGTGCGCTGGACGGAAGTCACCGAAGAGGGCTTCCAGGGCGGCCCGGTGATGCCCGACTCCTATGACGGTTCGGCGCAGAGCGTGCAGCAGTTGCGGCAGAACATTGCACGCTCGGGGATCGTCGGCAGCCTGATCGGCAACAACTTCAAATCGAGCATGATTTTCGTGCCGTTGCTGGAGAAAGACCCGGTCACCGGCGAGGGCATCGACTACCACCAGTTCTCGAAAACCCTCGAAGAAAAACTTCGCGACAAGTACGAGTTCGAAGGCAGCGTTCGCGTCGTGGGCGAAGAAGGCAAAGGCCCGATTAAGATCCGCGTGATCGGTTTCGCCAAACTGGTGGGCGACCTGATCGATGGCCTGATGCAGGTGATGTTGTACTTCGGTGCCGCCGCGTTGATTGCTACGGCGATCATCTTCTACTTCACCCGCTGCGTGCGCAGTACGGCGCTGGTGATTCTCTGCTCGGTCATTGCAGTGGTCTGGCAGTTGGGGCTGGTGGCACTGTTCGGCTTCGCGCTGGACCCGTTTTCGATCCTGGTGCCATTCCTGGTATTCGCCATCGGCGTGTCCCACGGCGCACAGAAGATGAACGGGATCATGCAGGACGTCGGGCGTGGCACCCATCAACTGGTCGCCGCGCGTTACACCTTCCGCCGCTTGTTTTTGGCTGGCCTCACCGCGCTGTTGGCAGATGCCGTGGGCTTTGCGGTGTTGATGCTGATCGACATTCCGGTGATTCAAGACCTGGCGATCACCGCCAGCATTGGCGTCGCGGTGCTGATCTTTACCAACCTGGTGCTGTTGCCAGTGTTGCTGTCGTACTGGGGCGTCAGTCGCAAGGCGGCCGAGCGCAGTTTGCGCGCCGAGAATAAAGAACTGCGCGGCAAAGGCATGGGCGCCGTCTGGAGTTTTCTCGACAAGTTCACCGAACGCCGCTGGGCCACGGTCGCGGTGGTGGTTTCAGCTGTGCTGGCGGTCGGCGGGATTGTCGTCAGCCATCACCTGAAGATCGGCGACCTCGACCCCGGCGCGCCGGAGCTGCGTTCCGACTCGCGTTACAACCGCGACAACGCTTACATCACTGCCAACTATTCGCTGTCCAGCGACCAGTTCGCAATCATGCTCAAGACCCCGAGCGAAGGCTGCCTGAAGTACGAAAGCCTGGTGGAAGCCGATCGCCTGGGCTGGTTGTTGCAGCAGCAACCGGGGGTGCAAACCACGGTGTCGCTGGTCAATGCGGTGCGGCAGATTACTGCCGGTTCGTATGAGGGCAATCCGAAGTGGCTGACCATCGCCCGCAACCAGAACGTGCTGAACTATGGCGCGCAGCAGGCCTCGGTGAGCAGCCCCGACCTGTTCAACAACGATTGTTCGATGATGCCGATCGTGGCCTATCTCTCGGACCACAAGGCAGAAACTCTAGACCGCGTGGTGCAGGTGGCCGAAAATTTTGCACGCGAGCACAGCAATGGCGAACGCCAGTTCATGCTCGCCGCCGGCAGTGCCGGGATTGAAGCGGCGACCAACATTGTCGTGCGCGACGCCAACCGGACCATGCTGCTGTATGTGTATGGCGCGGTGATTGTGTTGTGCTTCATCACCTTCCGCAGCTGGCGCGCGGTGGTGGTGGCGGTGGTGCCGTTGATGCTGACTTCGATCCTTTGCGAAGCGTTGATGGTCTGGCTGGGCATGGGTGTGAAAGTTGCCACACTGCCGGTAATCGCCCTCGGTGTGGGGATCGGCGTGGACTACGCGCTGTACCTGTTGAGCGTGCAATTGGCGCAGCAACGTGCCGGGTTGTCGTTGACCGAGGCTTACCGCAACGCCGTTTCGTTTACCGGCAAAGTCGTGGCGCTGGTCGGCATCACCCTCGCCGCGGGCGTGATCACCTGGGCCTGGTCACCGATCAAGTTCCAGGCGGACATGGGCATCCTGCTGACGTTCATGTTCATCTGGAACATGGTTGGGGCACTGGTACTGATCCCGGCGCTGTCGCATTTCCTGTTGCGCAAAGTGCGATAACCCAACACCACCCATGCAGGAGCTGTCGAGTAAAACGAGGCTGCGATCTTTTGATTTTTTAAGATCAGGATCAAAAGATCGCAGCCTGCGGCAGCTCCTACACAGGAACGCGATCCGATGTAGGAGTTGTCGAGTGAAACGAGGCTGCGACCTGTTGATTTTTTAAGATCAAGATCAAAAGATCGCAGCCTTCGGCAGCTCCTACACAGGAACGCGATCCGATGTAGGCGCTGTCGAGTGAAACGAGGCTGCGATCTTTTAATTTTTTAAGATCAGGATCAAAAGATCGCAGCCTGCGGCAGCTCCTACACAGTGAACGCAATCCGATGTAGGAGTTGTCGAGTGAAACGAGGCTGCGATCTTTTGATTTTTTAAGATCAAGATCAAAAGATCGCAGCCTTCGGCAGCTCCTACACAGGAACGCAATCCGATGTAGGCGCTGTCGAGTAAAACGAGGCTGCGATCTTTTGATTTTTTAAGATCAGGATCAAAAGATCGCAGCCTGCGGCAGCTCCTACACAGTGAACGCAATCCGATGTAGGCGCTGTCGAGTGAAACGAGGCTGCGACCTGTTGATTTTTTAAGATCAAGATCAAAAGATCGCAGCCTTCGGCAGCTCCTACACAGGAACGCGATCCGATGTAGGCGCTGTCGAGTGGAACGAGGCTGCGATCTTTTGATTTTTTAAGATCAGGATCAAAAGATCGTAGCCTGCGGCAGCTCCTACACAGTGAACGCAATCCGATGTAGGCGCTGTCGAGTGAAACGAGGCTGCGATCTTTTGATTTTTTAAGATCAAGATCAAAAGATCGCAGCCTTCGGCAGCTCCTACACAGGAACGCGATCCGATGTAGGCGCTGTCGAGTGAAACGAGGCTGCGATCTTTTGATTTTTTAAGATCAAGATCAAAAGATCGCAGCCTGCGGCAGCTCCTACACAGTGAACGCAATCCGATGTAGGCGCTGTCGAGTGAAACGAGGCTGCGATCTTTTGATTTTTTAAGATCAGGATCAAAAGATCGCAGCCTGCGGCAGCTCCTACACAGTGAACGCAATCCGATGTAGAAGTTGTCGAGTGAAACGAGGCTGCGATCTTTTGATTTTTTAAGATCAAGATCAAAAGATCGCAGCCTGCGGCAGCTCCTACACAGGAACGCAATCCGATGTAGGCGCTGTCGAGTGGAACGAGGCTGCGATCTTTTGATTTTTTAAGATCAGGATCAAAAGATCGTAGCCTGCGGCAGCTCCTACAGGGATCAGGGTGTCGATGGATGACGTGTTTTGGTCAGAATCGGTAATTGAGCCCCAACGTCAACGAACGCTCCGGTGCGGGCTGCCGACCCCACGGGCTGGTGTCGATGCCTCGGAAGTAATACTCGCGGTTGAACAGGTTGCTGACCCCGGCCGAGGCCGTCAGGACGCTGTGGTCCTGCAATTTGAATTCCCGTTCGAGCGCGGTGTTCCATACCCAGTACGCCGGAAGTTTGCCCACCGATGCAGTCTTGTCCTCGTCCCCGGAATTGGCGGCGTCGGTGTAGGCGCTGCTGACGAAGAGGCCATCGAGGCTGTAGGTCCAGTGTTCGGCGAAGTGATAGCGGCCGTCGATGTTGAACTGGTTGCGCGAAGCGTACGGCACTTCGTTGTCATTGAATTCGCCGTTGCGCTGTTTGGCGTCGAGGTAGGCGTAGCTGGCGTGCAGGTCCAGATCGGGCAGGGCTGACGGGGTCCAGAAAATTTCGCTCTCGATCCCCTGATGACGGGTGCTGCCAAGGTTGACGAAGCGATCGATGGTGGCGTTGTAGACGATCTGATCACTGAAATCGATGCGGTACAGACCGACGTCCACGCGCAGACCTTGCCATGGCGTGTAGCGCACGCCGGTTTCATAGTTCCAGGCCAGTTCGGCACCGACGTCGCCTTCCTTGACGATCTGCGTCACTTGCGGCGGGCGCAGGGATTTTTGCGCGTTGGCGTAGACGAACCAGTCATCGCTGGCCTGGAAGCCGACGGTCAGGCCCGGCAACCACTCCTCGGATTTGTTTTCGTGTTCGAAGCCGGTGATGCCGTCGTCGTATTTCATTGTCGCGTTTTCGTAGCGCACGCCCGGCGTGATGGTCAGGCGGTTATCAAGCAGGCCGATGGCATTGTTGATGTAAAACGCCTTGGCTTCGTCATCGAAGGTCCAGTCGCGAAACGGCGTGGTCCTACCCGTGGCGAGGCTTTCGCGGTTGACCTTGTAGTCGATGTCTTCACGCACGTATCGCGCGCCCAGCAGCCAGGTCTGGCTGAGTGAGTTGCCGTCGATGCTCATGCTCAGCCGTGGCTCGCTGCTCCAGACCTTGAAGTCCCTTGGGCCGTCCTGTTTGGTCACCGCCGTGCCATCCGGCGTGAACGGCAAGCCAACCACAAAGTTGCGGTAGCTGTTGTGGGCGAAGTTGGTCCAGCTGAACTCCACCGAATCGAACGGCCCCATCGCACCGAGTTGTTGGGTGTAGGTGCCCCAGACCCGGTCGGTGTCGCCTTCGAAGCGATCCAGCGGCCGGGTCGACTGGCGCGGGTCGTCTTTGTAGTCCTTGACGCTGAGGGCGCCGGCCAGATCCATGTCGGCCTGGTAATGCTGCACGCCGAAACTGAGGTCGCGGTCATCGTCGATGTTCCACTGGCCGCGCAGGCGATAGTTCTGGATGTCGCTGTCGGAGTGTTCGCGGGCGGTGTCGCCATTGAGGGTGTTGAGGTCCAGTTGCAGGCCGAAATTGTCGGTCAGGTAACCGCCGGTGCCCAGGTAGGTGTCCCACAGTTGGTGGCCGCCGGCGTTGAAGGTCGTGCGTTCCTGCAAAGTGGTTTCCCACGTCTTGGGGATCGGTTTGCTGATGAAGTTGATCACGCCGCCGACGTTGTTCGGGCCGTATTGCACGGCTGCGCCGCCGCGCACCACGTCGATGCGGTCGACGGTGGCCAGGGTCACCGGGAACAGCGACAAACCAGTCTGGCCGTAAGGCGCGAGGGCCAGGGGAATACCGTCGGACAAGGCCTGAACCCGGCCGCTGCGGCTTTCATACAAACCGCGCACGGAAATTTGCGGCAGGGCACCGGTGCCGGTTTCGTCGAAGATTTTCACGCTGGGCACGCGTTGCAATGCATCGTCGACGCTGCGCACGCTGGCTTTGTGCAGGTCTGCGTCTTTGACCATTGAGCGGCTGCCGGGGTAGGTGAGGATTTCCGGGTCGGTGGCACCACCCAGCACATCGCCGCGAATCACCATCGGTGCGATGTACTCGACTTCGGCAGGCTTGGCGGCTGCGGGTGCCTGCTCTGATGCGGGGACAATGATGAACGTATGCTCATCGCGAACCTGCGATTGCAGGCCGCTGTGATCGAGCAATTGCGACAACGCCTGCTCCGGCGTGTAGCTACCCTTGAGCGGCTGAGTGGTCTTGCCCACCGTGATGTCACTGGCAAAGATGATTTGCACCGACGATTGCCGCGCCAGGGTGTTGAGCGCCTTGTCCAGGCGGGTACCGGGCAGGTCAAGTTCGACCTGTTCCTGTGCTTGGGCGGGTGCCGCAAGGGCGAGCAACAGGCTGGTGGCGAGGGCGGACAATGGCAAGTGCCGGCGGTGCTTCATGGACGGTGTTCCTTGGAAAGTGAGAGCTGTACCTACTAGCCGCCACGAGCGTCGGAAAACCCTACCCCTGATTGAAATTATTTTTTTGCAGCCTTGCGCCGTATATGAAGGGTGCCATCGAACTCGGCATTGAGACTCACTGGCAGGATGCTCGGCAGCAGATTCAGCAGGTCTTCAACGTTACGGTTGTCGAACACGCCACTGATCGGCAGGCTGGCCAGTTTCGGGTCGTCAAGCACGATCGATGGCTTGCGGTAGCGCTGGATCTGCGTCAGTGCCTCGGCCAGCGGCGTGTGGTCGAAAATCAGTCGGCTGTCTTTCCAGGCTATGGCTGCATCGGCGTCGACGGCTGTCGGTGGCTGCAGCAGGTTTTTTCGCACGTCGACCTGCTGGCCCGGAACGAGCTGCACGGTGTGCCTGGCTTCGGTAGTGTCGTTGACGCTGACGGCACCACGCACCAGGGTCACACGCACGGCGCCCTCAAAATGGCTGACGCTGAACAGTGTGCCCAACACCTTGACTTGCGCCAAACCGGCATCGACCTGGAAGGGACGGACAAGGGTTTTCGACACATCGAACAATGCCTGCCCGGTTTGCAGTGCCACACGCCGCGAGCGTAGATGCCAGGCCACCGTCGCACGCGTGTCGCTGTCCAGGGTCATGCGGCTGCCATCGTCGAGTTTTACAACGCGACGCTCGCCGATGACGGTATGGAATTGCTCGGTCTGGTAGGCCGGGTCGATCCACGCCAGCCCCGCGCCAAGCACTAGCAGCAGCACCGCAGCCCCGAGTGCCTTGTGTGACTTGCGCGGGGTTGGGGTTGGCATCGGAAAGCGGTTGCGCAACTCTTCGCGGTGGCGCGTCAGTGCTTCTTCTTCGCGGGACAATGGCGAGGGGGCAGACGATTGGCTCACTGGGCAGGCTCCATGTCATCAAGCGTCGTGCGATCAAGGTGCGCGCGGCAGGCAGCCAGGCCCAGGCGCAGGTGTTTTTCCACGGTCTTCAAGGAAATGCCCATTCGCACAGCCACTTCAGCCTGAGGCAACTCATGGATTTTATGCATGACAAAAACCATCTGGCAGCGCGCCGGCAGTTGGGCGATGGCCTGGGCCAGGCGATCGAACTCCCGGGCCGCTTCATAGTGCTGCGCCGGCAAGGGCGCTTCGCACGCCGCGTCGGGCAATTCCGGTAACGCCACCACCCAGGCCTGACGCCGGCGCTCGCTACGATAACGGCTCACGGCTTGATCATGGGAAATCTTGCGCAGCAATGCCAGGGGCGTATGGACGTTATCCTTTTCGCGTTTCTCCAGCAATTGCACGCAGACGTCGTGCACCACCTCGCGGGCAAAACCCCGATCGCCGAAACGCCGACGCACATGGTCGACCAGCTCGTCGTAATGACGCACCAGGGTGCTGATCAGCGATGGTTTGACCGGGTCGAAGGGCATGACAGACCTGAGGCGAGGCAGAGCGACAGCAAATATAAATGAGAAGTCTTTTCATTCATAGCCTAAAAATACGGTCTGATTGGCACGGCCAGGATCGCAATGCCTGCATGGACAGAATGGTGGCGATTTAGTAGCCTTCCGCGCTTTCCATGATCCACGCCCTTCAAGGACGAACATGTTGGCACTCCATTTTGGCTCGTTGCGCGCCTTTGCCACGGTCGCGCTGTTTTCTGCTTTGCTTGGCGGTTGCACTATCAATGGCACTTATCCCGATGCCGCCGAGCCAGACGCCGCCAAGCTGCGTTTTATCAGTAATACCCAAAACGCAACGCTCGATTACTTCGATGCTGCGCACTGTGATGGCCAGACCACAGGCCCCCTCAACAACCTGTTCACCAGCCAAAGCCAGCGCCGGGTCGGCATGAGTGTCGCGCCGCCGGCCGATGCCAAGGGCTACCTGGAAATCAAGCTCAAACCCGACCAGGATACTTTTCTGCGTACCCAGACTCTGGGCGGCTATTCGGTATGTGGCACCGGGTTTAACCTCACGCCGCAACGGGGTGCGGAGTACGAAGTGACCCTGAGTGCCGGGGGCGGATATTGCAAAACGACGTTGCACCGCGTGCAACGTGTCGATGGCAAGGATGTACGCACGCCGATGTTGCTGGACCGCAATGGCGTCGCGGCCTGCGTAGGTCGTAACGCGATATTCCCGAAATTGCCGGACGCATTGCCGGATACACCGCGTCGCGTGACGTTGATCAATCAAATCATCGATAGCTCCGTGATTGCCTCGATGAAGCCCGATCCGGCCAAGGCTACCCGTTCGACCCCGGAACACCTCGACCAGTTGATCGCCGAGCGCAAGGCGAAACTCGGCTTCACGCTACCGGACGACTATTGGGCGCTGTATCGCCAGAATCTGATTGCCTTTGAAGACGAAATGGCCGGGAAAAAAGGCGAGACACTCAAGCGTTACACCGCCGAATACCGCGTGCGCCTGCAACGACTCGACGATCAGCAATTGGAGCAATGGGCCTTGCCGGAAGACAAATGGGCCAAACCTGCCAATGCGGCAGCATTCGCCGAATACAAGGCGATGGCGATTTACTACTTCCAGATCAGCAACCGTTTGACGATTGAAACCGTCGGTAACCATCTGGAGCGAATGGCGAAAATGGATGAGCAATACGGGGTGTGCGCACGATTTTCGGATTGCTGGAAGCGCGCCTGACTGAACACCGACGTGCGATAAGAGGCGGCGCACAGTACTCGCCGCCTCAACGGTCGCTACTTGCCACCAACACCGGCCAGCAACGGCGCGATCTGTGCGTCGGTCAATGCAGCATGCACTTCCATGCTCATCAGGTCGTTCCAGTCCAGCACCCATTTCTGGATCGGCACCAGATCACTGGCTTCGGCGATGCCAAAACCGGCCGAACTCCCTACAGCATGCCAGCGCCCCAACATCGTGACGCCTTCGGGCGGAGCGCCGCCGGTCTTGAGAAAGCGCTCGACCGCGGCATTACGGTTTTCCGGGCTGATTGACCAACTGACGATGAATAACATCTGCCACCTCCTGTTGCGGATTGGCACCTGTTTTCCTTCGCGTACCTGATTGGCACCTGGACCAGGGTCGCACTCGGGTTTCCAGTTCCGTCCTGGCTGGTTTACAACGAAATCTCCTAGGTGAAGGCATAGCAGTGGCCAGCGCTTCGCGTACGACCGCTGATCCTCTTTCGGGGCAATTTCAACAGCAGGGCGCCACGTATGTTTCACCCGCGAAACATAGGCACCGGTTGTAGCGGGGGAACGGATGAATTGTCCTGCGGTGCGCCTGATCAGTATCGGTTGCGATCGTGATCGGGAAAGGTCAGTGCGAACGACGGGTTCATCACGCATCCCGCAACAGGTCGTTGGCATTGAGCAAGTCGTAGGCGATTTCCGGGCGTTTTTCCAAGGCGCGGCGAATCGCGGCCGGGATCGAGGCGCGGGTCTTGCGGCACAGCCCCGGCAACTCGTCGATGCTGATGCCGATGCCGCGCATGGTGCGCACTTCGTTGAAACCGGGGGCGACGTTCACGTGGATGCCCAGTTGATCGAACATGCGTCGTTGCAGGTGCTCCAGGTCCGTCAGGCTCTGCAGGTTTTCCAGGCGTTCGATCAGGCGTTTTTCTTCGACGCGGGTCAGAAACAGAATGCGCACGTCCGCCCCCGGTGTTTCCAGCAACGGGTCACGCCCGCAGTCGCAGGCGCCGGGCGGGCAGGGTGGGCGGATCGGAGCAGAGGTAGTCATGGGGTTCAATCATAGAGCGCTGTGATCGGGTTTGCCCATAGGGTTTTGGACGGATGCCTCAAGCGCTTGAACTGACTGAATCGGGCACTGGGGCGGGGCGTTGCAGAAAAGGCATTATGCTGGCCCCCAAGTGTCTCGCCTGTCGCCAGAATCGCTTCATTTTCAGGCGGTTAGGTGGAGTAAAAATGCGCAATGTTTGGATCGCGCTGATTTCGTTCAGCGTTGCAGGCCTCGCAATGTCTGCCCAGGCCAGGGAACTGATGCCCAACGATCGTTATATGTGCAGCTGGGGCGCTGGCACGGCGGCAAAAGCGCAGGAGCTCAAGTTGGCTGGGGTTTCACTGTATGCCGCACGACAAAAAATTCATTCCTACAAGTTTGCCAAGTCATGGATGCGCATGATGGCCATGGGCATTACCGAACAAACCTACGACAGCCCGACCCGGATCAAGCCTGCGGCGTTGCGGGAGGTTTTTTATGGCGACTGCGTGAAGTACAAGTTGGCGCGTAAATGAACCTGCGAAGGTCAAAGGTGGCCTTTGTCGGATAGACCAACCGGTTGGGCTGCGCCGTCTATATTGAATGCCTGGCATCAAGCCTGACGGCCGTTTTCTGATTCACCTGAAATTGCAAAAACAACATTCAATCAGGAGATCATCATGACCCAGCTCGACAAAGTACTGTACACCGCCAAAACCCACACCACAGGTGGCCGGGACGGCGCGTCGAAAAGCTCTGACGGCATTCTTGATATCAAGCTTTCGTCCCCGGGCGCAGGAGGCAGTGGCACCAACCCGGAGCAACTGTTCGCCGCCGGCTGGTCCGCCTGTTTTATCGGCGCGATGCGGGTCGCTGCCAAGGAATTGAAGGTTGCGCTGCCCGAGGATGTGGCCGTGGACACCGAAGTCGATCTGGGGACCAATGAAGGTGGCTACCTGTTGCAAGCGCGGCTCAATGTCAGCCTGCCGAGGCTGGACCGCGAAACCGCGCAGAAAATCGTCGATACCGGCCACAAGTACTGCCCGTACTCCAAAGCCACGCGCAACAACATCAATGTTGTGGTGAAGCTCGTTTAAGCCGGTGACACACAAAACCTGTGGGAGCGTGCAAGCTCGCTCCCACAGGGATTGCAATGTGCGGGCCTTAATTACTGGCGTCAGGCGCAGAGCCAATCCACTTGGATACGGTCGGTGCCTGCCATCGCTCAAGTGCATTGATCAGCGCCGCCGGATCAGTGTTGAAAATCAGCATTTCACTGTGTTCGGTTTTCATGAAGCCTTCCTTCACTGCATGGTTGAGCAGGCTGCGTACCGGATCGAAAAATCCGCCAATGTTCAGGCAGGCAAGCCCTTTGTGATGCTCGCCCAGTTGCGTCAGCGTCGCCACTTCAAACAACTCTTCAAAAGTCCCCAGGCCGCCGGGCAGTGCAATGAAGGCATCGGCGGACTCACTCATGCGGGTTTTGCGACTGCGCATGTCTGGTGTCACTTCGTATTGGGTCAGACCGGTATGCAGATGGCCGAGGTCGAACAGCAGGCGCGTGATTATGCCGACGACTTCACCGCCCTCGGCGAGCACAGTGTCGGCCATTACGCCCATTAAACCCTTGTCGGTGCCGCCATAAACCAGGCGTAAGCCACGTTTGGCGATTTCCCGGCCCAAGGCTCTGGCGCCTTCGATGTACTCGGGATTGAAGCCGTAATTAGAGCCGGAGAACACGGCAATGCTGCGCAGAATTGGGGAAGTGGCCATCAAAGAGTTCCAGATGAGTTATGCCGATTGGAGCTGTGGCGTGTGACTGGAAAAATACAGCACGGTTTCCCGCTCGGCTTTTGCTCGGATGACATTCAGGACCTCCGGTTTTTGCCCGGTGCCTTCCACCGAGAAGAACTTCACATTGAGCAAACCGATGCTTGCCAGCACGGTCGTCAACCAGGGCCGGATGAAGTCAGGTTGCTGGGCATCGACGCCAGTGAATGTGCCACCCGATGCGATGGCGATATACACCGGTCGATCATGCAATGCGCCGACCTTGCCATGGTGGGTGATCCGGAAGGTTCGGTCGGCCTGAATCACATGATCGAGCCAGGCCTTCAGCGCAGAGGGCACCATCAGATTGTGCATCGGCGTGGCGATCACCACGCAGTCGGCATTTTCCAGTTCTCGAATCAATTGCTCGGACCGAAACAGGGTGCCTTTGGTGGAGCCGGTATCATCAGGTTCCCGGCGTTTGCTCATTGCTTCGGCGTAGTCAGCATCGATGTGAGCAAGCCCGGTGACACCGCGCTCGGTGATGATGAAATCGCTGCCGCGATGGTGGTCGATCAAGTGGTTGATAAGGGTTTGCGAAAGCCGATAACTCTCGGAAGAGGTGCCTCTGGGGCTGCAAATCACGCGCAGTATTTTCATGGGATCCTTTGGGGTGTAGGGAAACAGGATCTACATGATGTGGTGGCCTGGACCACTGACAAAGAGCCAAGAAACGGCTGTGCGAGTGGGCCATACGCTCTGCGCGGATGCGGCTCAAATCAGCGCCAGGATGCGCCTCCCCAGTTGTTCGGCGCTGGCTTGCGAGTCGATATTGGCGAAACCGAGCATCAAACCGGTATGTGCTTCAGGGCCTATACAACACTCGCTCAAGGCTTCGGCGTAGATGCCCGCGTGCAGTAGACGTTCAACCAGTGCGCGATCCGGTTGTGGTTGGGTCAATCGCACAATCAAATGCATACCGCCGGGCTGGGCATCAATGCTGATGTGCTCACCCAAAACAGCGGTGAGTCCCCTGACTGTCGCCTCGCGACGTTCACCATAGAGCTTGCGCATGCGCTGAATGTGCCGGGCGAAATGACCCTCGGTGACAAAGGTACTGACGATGGCCTGGGTCAGTTCCGGGCAGCCACCGAGGAAAGTCTGGCTGATGTCTTCAAAGCGCTCGACCTGCTCGGGTGGCACGACCAGATAGGCGAGACGGATGCCGGGAAACAGCACCTTGCTGAAGGTGCCGGCATAGAGCACGCGCCCGTCCCGGTCCAGGCTCTTGAGCGCAGGCAGCGGACGGCTGACGTAGCGGTACTCGCCGTCGTAGTCGTCCTCGATGATCCACGCTTGCTGGGCCGCTGCCCACTCAAGCAGGTCAAGGCGTCGCGGCAAAGACAGCGACACGCAGAGCGGGCTCTGATGGGCCGGCGTGACTACGGCGGCGCGTGCATTCGGCGTGCGCTTCACGCCCTGCGCGACCTGCATGCCGTCCTGGTCGACTGCGACCGCGGCCACCCGCATTTGCAAATGCTCAAGCATCTGCCGTGTAGGCGGGTAACCCGGGTTCTCGACGAGGACGCCATCTCCAGGTTGCAGCAGCGCCTGCGAGATCAGCGCCAGAGTATTGCGGTAGCCCGAGGTCACGAACACTTGCGCGGGCTGGCAGGCAATGCCGCGCGCTACCTGCAGATAACCGGCAATCGCGGTGCGGAGCGACTCCAGACCAAACGCCGACGGGTTGGCCATATCGGCGACCTGCGTGGAGCGCACGCACCGTGCCCCGATCTGTGCCCAGATTTTTCGCGGAAAAGCATCCAGCGCCGGCAAGGCCATTTGAAAGGGCAGCAGCGGTGCCTTGTGCCGGATCGAGACCTTGGCGGTTGCGCCCAATGGTCGCTCGGTCTGACTGTTCGCGGGCCTGACCTGCAGCCCCTCAGCCACCACCGAACCGGCCTGGCCACGGGACTGAATGTAGCCCTCAGCCGTCAGCAACGAATACGCGTTATCGATAGTCCCCCGTGCCAACCCCAACTCTTTCGCCAGGGCCCGGGCCGCAGGAATGCGTTCGCCCGGTGCGAGCACTCCTTCAGTGATCGCCCCGCGGAACCGCCAGTAAATCTGCCGGTAAATCGGTTCCGTGGAAGAGGGGTCGAGGGGTGAAAAACTGTTGGCGGCTTTGGTCATGCTCTGGCTCCGAGGGAAATACCGTGGCCTCGGTCAGGCTGATTCACCGGCATGAACATTGATCCTACAAACCTCATGCACTGCCTCCAAGGTCCATAAAACCATAGATCGACTGGGCCATGATTGCGCAAATATGGCCTATGACTTAAGGCGGAACATGGACCTTCTCCGATAGACCAGGCCGCCGCACGATGCAGTCCTTCAAACAACCAAATAAAGGATTCATCATGACGCGTATCAACTACTCCAGCGCTTCCCCTGAAGGTTACAAGGCTTTCGGCAATGTGTACGGCTATCTGCAAAAGAGCGGCTTGCCCACCGAACTGATCGATCTGGTTTACCTGCGGGTTTCGCAAATCAACGGCTGCGCCTTTTGCATTGACATGCATTCTCGCGACCTGATCGGTCTCGGCGTTTCAGTCGAAAAGTTGGTGCTGGTGCCGGTATGGCACGACGCCGGGAACGTCTTCACTCGGCGCGAACGTGTGGCACTGGCTTGGGCAGAAACCGTAACACACGTCGCGCAGACCGGCGTTCCCGATGCTGACTATGCCGCCGTGGTGGCCGAGTTCAGCGAGAAGGAACTGTCGGACCTTACCTATGCCATCGGTTTGATGAACGCTTTCAATCGATTCGGCGTGGCGTTCCGTTCGACACCGGCGGCTGCTGAAAAAGCCTGACCCCATTCGCTCGCCTGGCCTCGATGCCGGGTGAGCCCTCTGAAGGAGCTGAAAACATGACATGGGCACTGCTCGGTATCGCAGGCATTCTGGAAATCGCCTTCGCCTTCTATATGAAGGGTTCCGAAGGCTTCACCCGACTGATTCCCGGACTCTTGACGGTCGTCACCGGCCTGTCGAGCGTCTTTTTACTTTCTCTGTCGCTGCGCACTTTGCCGGTGGGAACGGCCTATGCAGTGTGGACCGGCATCGGCGCGGCGGGCACTGCGGTTGTCGGCATGGCATTGCTCGGAGATTCCACGGCACCCCTGCGTTTACTCTGTATCGCGGTGATTCTGGGCGGGGTGATCGGACTTAAGCTGGTATCGGGGAGTTGACGGATATTTGGAGTTTGTGGGGCGCGTACAAACTCGGCGTGCATGAATTTCAAAACCTGATCAGCAGGAAGATTAAAAGATCGCAGCCTGTGGCAGCTCCTACACGCAGATACGCGGTTTGATGTAGGAGCTGCCGCAGGCTGCGATTTTTTGGAAGGCCTCTGGCCGAAATCAATGGCGCTGTCCACCTCCAACATCAAGGGCTAAACTGCCGCGATAAAACCAAAATAACGACGTGACCTGCCTGTATGAAAATCCATCCTTTACCGCCACTCAATAGTTTGGTCGCGTTTGAAGCCGCAGCCCGGCATTTGAGTTTTACGCTTGCCGCGCAAGAATTAAATGTGACCCAAGGTGCGATTAGTCGACAAGTACGCTTGCTTGAGGACTATTTAGGTAAAGTTTTATTCATACGTACCACCCGCACGATTCAATTGAGTCCGGCGGCCAGTCAATATTACGAGACGGTTCGTGCGTCATTGATGCAAGTTGCCCAGGCCACCGGTGAAATTCGTCATTGGCAAGGTGCGGAGCAAGTAACCGTTGCCACCAGTACCGCCATGGCCTCTCTCTGGTTGTTGCCCAAAGTGACAGAGTTTCAACGGGAAAACGAAGAGATCGACCTGCGCATTATCGCCCACGACCAGGTCAAGGATTTCTCTCGTCTGGATTGCGATCTGGCGTTGTATTACTGCCGTACGCCACCTCGGGATATGCAGGTCACGCCGCTGTTTTCCGAAGAGGTTTACCCGGTTTGCAGTCCCGCTTACTTTGCCAAGCATCCCGGCTTGATGCAGCCCGAAGACCTCGCGGCCTGCACCTGGCTGTTCCTCGACGACCCGCAGCGTGACTGGATTGGCTGGACCGAGTGGTTCCAGATCCAGGGGCTGAAAAGTGTCGAACCCAAACGCCGGATCAACATCAACAGTTATTCGATGCTGATCCAGTCGGCGATCAGCGGGCAGGGCGTTGCACTGGCCTGGTCGAATCTTGTTGATGATTACCTGCAAACCGGCGCGCTGGTGCGACCGTTGGATACAGTGTTGCGAACCGATGCGCAGTTTTGCCTGCTGGAACCCTTGGCCCGTGGTGGCATGCGGCAAAGTGTAAAGCGCTTCCGTAGTTGGTTGATGAATCAACTTCCAGTAACGCCGAATAATAATTAACAGCCACAACACCCCTGTAGGAGCTGCCGCAGGCTGCGATCTTTTGATTTTGCTTTTTTATAACAAGATCAAAAGATCGCAGCCTGCGGCAGCTCCTACAGGGGTGTTTGCGTTCTCCTATTTATGATCAAAAGTCATGAATTGCGCTGGAAATATCGTTTGTCGAGACATGCCCTGTTTTCCGAAACTTGCTGCCAACGGACATTGGCCAGTGAGCCTGCCGATCTTTCAACACCGTGCCCAGCAGGGGAAAACAATAATGACCACCCTCCAACAAATTCCAGTGCATCACCTCGAAACCGTCCTCAATCCGATCCATGAAGCCACCGGCCTGAGCAACGAGTTTTATACCGAACAACGTTACTTCGAACTTGAGCGCGATCAGGTCATGGGTAAAACCTGGGCCTGTGTCGGTTTTGCCAGCGATCTGGGCAAGGCCGGCTCGGTCAAACCGGTCGATTTCATGGGCCTGCCGCTGCTGTTGATGCGCAACCGCGAAGGCCTGGTGCAGGTTTTCCACAACGTGTGCAGTCACCGCGGCATGAAACTGGTGGAGGAGGCCGGAGAGGTGCAAGGCGTTATCCGCTGCCCATACCACTCCTGGACTTACGACCTCAACGGCGGGCTGCGCGGCACTCCGCATGTGGGTGGCATCGATCAACACAAGGATGAGCGCTTCGCCTGTGAAAAACACGGCTTGAAAGCTATCCGCAGTGCGATCTGGATGGACATGGTGTTCATCAACCTGTCCGGCGATGCACAGCCGCTGGAAGACATGCTCGCGCCATTGACCGCACGCTGGACCCAGTTCCTCGGTGAAGACGGCATGAGCCTGCTGCGCCGCCGTCCGGGTCATGACGCCACCACGCTGGACATCAACTGCAACTGGAAGCTGGCCGTTGAAAACTACTGCGAGGCCTATCACCTGCCGTGGGTGCACCCGAGCCTGAACTCGTACTCGCGTCTGGAAGACCACTACAACATCATCTTCGACGAGCACTTCGCCGGTCAGGGCAGCTACGCCTACAACCTGTCGGACGTGGCCGGTACGCACCTGCCGACATTCCCGGGCTGGCCGCTGGATCGCCTGAAAAATGCCGAGTACGTCGCGTTCTTCCCGAACGTCTTGCTCGGCATCCAGGCCGACCATGCCTTCGCCATGCAGCTTGAACCGGTCGCGCCGGGTCGCACGATCGAGCACCTGCGCCTGTTTTATGTCGGTGACGAAGCCGCTTCCAGCGATGAGTTTGCCGCTTGCCGCGATGCGATTCTCGAATCCTGGAAAGTGGTGTTCGCCGAGGACATCAGCTCCGTGGAAGGCATGCAGAAAGGCCGTCATTCCCCTGGCTACAAGGGCGGCGCGTTCTCTCCGGAAATGGACATCCCGACGCACTTCTTCCACCAGTGGGCCGCACGTCAACTGCTCGCCACCACACCGTCTGCCTGAGGAGGCCCCATGTATCCGATAGCCTCTCACTGGCTCAACTACATCGACGGTCAATGGAGCGACAGCGTCCAGCAACTGGCGGTGCACAACCCTGGCACTGGCGAGCAGATCGCGACCATCGCCCAGGCCACCGTTGCCGATGCCGAGCGCGCCTTGCTGGCGGCCCGACGCTGCGCCGACAGCGGCGAGTTGACCCGTGTGCGCCCGGCGCAGCGTGTTACCTGGTTGCTGCGCATCGCCGAGGAAATTCGAGCGGTAGCAGACGAAGGTGCCTGGGTGCTGTGCCAGGAAAACGGCAAGCGCCTGAGCGATGCCAAAGACGAGTTCATCGAGGCGGCGCGTTACTTCGAGTACTACGCCGGGATGGCGGACAAAATCGAAGGCACCTCGATCCCGCTCGGCAATGGCTACATGGACTTTACCCTGTACGACCCGATGGGCGTTTCGGCGCAAATCGTACCGTGGAACTTCCCGGTTTCGATTTGTGCCCGCTCGCTGGCACCGGCCCTGGCGGCCGGCAACGCAGTGGTCATCAAGTCCCCCGAGCTTTCACCGCTGGGCATGTGCGTGCTGATCCGCGCCATTGCCAAAGCGGGTTTGCCTAACGGTGCGGTCAATCTGATTTGTGGCCGTGGCCGCGAGGTCGGTTCTTATCTGGTCAGCCATCGTGCGGTCGATCAGATCGTGTTCACCGGTTCGGTACCGACGGGGCAGTCGATTTTGCGCGATGCCGCTCAGCATGCGATTCCGAGCGTGATGGAGTTGGGTGGCAAATCGGCGGCGATTGCCTTCGCCGATGCCGACCGTGAGCAACTGCTGGCCAGTGTCCAGTCCGGCATTTTCTTTAATGCCGGCCAGGTCTGTTCGGCGATGTCGCGCCTGCTGGTGCAGCGCGAGATTTATGAAGAGGTGGTCGAGGCCGTCGTCGCCATGGCCGAAGGGCTCAGCGTTGGCGTCGGTCAGGACAACGCCGACCTCACGCCGGTGGTCAGCGCCGGGCAACTGGCGGGCATCGAAGCCTTGTGCCGACGGGCAGTCGAAGACGGCGCCGTGGCGGTCACCGGCGGCGAAGCATTTGGCGACCGTGCCGGGCATTTCATGCGTCCGACGGTGTTCCGCGACGTCACTCCCCAGATGTGCATTGCCCAGGAAGAAGTCTTCGGGCCGGTGCTGGCGATCATGGCGTTCGATACGGAAGAGGAAGCCATTGCCATTGCCAACGGCACCGAATTCGGTTTGGTAGCCGGGGTGTTTACCCAGGACATCAGCCGCGCCATGCGCTGCACCCGTCGCCTGAAATCGGGCCAGGTGTTCGTCAACGAATGGTATGCCGGCGGCATCGAAACGCCGTTCGGTGGCGTCGGTTTGTCGGGCTTTGGTCGGGAAAAGGGCCAGGAAGCCTTGTTCAGTTACGTTCGCACGAAGAACGTGGCAATCCGGGTCGCTGGAGAGTGAACATCATGTACAAGACTTGGCTTTGCATCGTTTGTGGCCTGATTTACGACGAGGCACTGGGATGGCCGGACGACGGCATCCTCGCCGGCACCCGCTGGGAAGATGTTCCAGAGGACTGGGTTTGCCCCGAGTGCCATGTCGGCAAGGCCGATTTCGAGATGCTCGATATCAGTGAACACGTTGAGGCAGCTGCTGCCGTCAGCGCGCCGATCAGTGCGCTGCCGGTGGCAGTTACTGTGCCTACTGTAAGCCTGTCGCCACGTCAGCCGATCGTTATCATCGGCAGCGGTTACGCCGGTTACGGCCTGGCCCAGGCGTTGCGCAAGGCAGACCCCGACGTCGAAATCCGCGTGCTGACTCAGGAATCCGGTCACCTGTATTCGAAACCCGCGCTATCGATTGGACTGTCCCAGGGCAAAAGCGCCGAGGCGTTGTCCGGCGAATCACCCCTGGCGATCGAACAGCGTCTGAACATCCGCGTCTATCCCCATTGCAAGGTGCTGGGCATCGACAGTTCGGCACGGCGCCTGCGCACCAGCTTCGGTGAAATGCAGTACGGCCAGTTGGTGCTCGCCAGCGGTGCGCAGCCGATTCGTTTGCCGATCCAGGGCGACATGGCAGCGATGCTCAGCGTCAACAACTTGCAGGATTATCACGGCTTTCGTGAGCGCCTGGCCGGCGTGCAGCGTGTCGCCATTTTGGGCGATGGCCTGATCGGTTGCGAGTTTGCCAATGACCTGGCCCACAACGGTTTTAGCGTGGAGGTCATCGGCTTGGGTCGCTGGCCGATGGAGCGCTTGCTACCCGCCGAAGCGGGGCAGGTGCTGAAGAACGCGCTGAGTGAACTGGGGGTGAAGTGGCATTTGCAGAACACCGTGCAAGCCATCGAATCCAGCGGGCAGGGCTATCACCTGACACTCGCCGATGGCCAAACCGTCGAGGCTGATCTGGTGTTGTCGGCAGTCGGCTTGCGACCCGATTTGAGCCTGGCAGAGAGTGCCGGCGTGACGGTTGGACGAGGCATTCAAGTGAACGCTCATCTGCAAACTTCTGCGCCGGGCATCTTCGCCCTGGGCGATTGCATCGAGATCGACGGTCAGTTGCTGCCTTATCTGGCGCCGATCAATCAGGGCATCCAGGCGCTGAGTAAAACCTTGCTCGGCCAACTCACGGCTGTCGACTACCCGCTGATGCCGGTGACGGTGAAGACGCCGGCCGCGCCGCTGTGTCTGTTAGCGCCGGCCAACGCCAGTGAAGGTGAATGGCGATGCACGCCGACGCAAGACGGTTTGAGCGCCGGGTTTTATGACGCCGAGGGCAGGCTTAATGGCTTTGTCCTGCTGGGTCGCCAAGCGCAAACACAGCGCAGCGCATTGCTGCAGTCCTGTCAGAACTCTCAGCAGGCTGTAGCCTGAGGCCAGAATCATGAAGAACTCGATCAATCTGCCATATGACGATGCGACCTGCGGCTGGTACGCAGCGTTGCCTCAACAACCTGCCTGCAAGCGTTTGTCCGGCGAACAGCGTGCCGACTACGCGGTCGTGGGCGCAGGCTTTGCCGGCCTGGCTGCGGCCCGTCGCCTCGCCGAGCATCATCCGCAAGCACGCATTCTGTTGGTGGATGCGCAGCGGGTCGCCCATGGTGCCTCGGGTCGTAACTCCGGTTTCGTCATTGACCTGCCCCACAAGTTCGCCCTGGAGCATCCAGACCCGGCGCATAAACAACGCTTGCTGTCGCTCAACCGCGCGGCGATTTCGCAGTTGCAGGGTTTGGTACAGGACCGTGGCATCGACTGCCAGTGGTCCCATGCCGGCAAGTATCAAGGAGCAGTCGGCCAACGCGGCATGGCTTACCTGGATCACTTCGAACGCTTGATGAGCGACTTGGGCGAACCGTTCCGCCGAGTAGGGTCGACAGAGCTCGCCGGTGTACTGGGCACCCCGCATTACAGCGGCGCGATTTACACCCCCGGTTGCTACCTGATGCAACCCGCAGCGCTGGTCACTGGCCTGGCGCGGACATTGCCGGGCAACGTTGAGCTGCTGGAAGAATCGCCGATCCAGCGCCTGGAGCGTGACGGCCGTGGCGGCTGGATTCTGCATGGCACCTCGGGGCAGATCCGTACCCCGCAACTGTTGCTGGGTACCAGTATTTTCACTCAGGAATTTGGCTATCTGCGCAATCGCCTGTTGCCGGTGATGACCTTTGCCAGCTGGACCCGGCCGCTGACCGATGCGGAACTGGCTACCTACGGCGGGCAACTGGATTGGGGCCTCACGCCGGCGGATCACGCCGGGACGACGGTGCGCATGACTCAGGACCGCCGCCTGATTATCCGCAACACCTACAAGCACGTGCCCAAGTACGGGCGCAGCACCAGCGATGGCATGCGCGAGAATGTGCAGGCGTCCCATCGCAAGGCATTTCTGGCGCGCTTCCCGCAACTGGCCGACGTGCCTTTTAGCCACACGTGGGGCGGGGTTTATGCCATCTCGCGAAACTTCACCAACTTCTTTGGCGAGTTGGAGCCGGGCGTGCATGCGTCGGCGTGCGACAACGGCGTCGGTGCGGCGTGGGGCACGATCTCCGGCACGATGCTGGCGGACCTTGCGGTGGGTGCCGATTCGGCGCAGTTGAACGACATCCGCGCTGTCACCGGCATGCCATCGCTCAACCCGCCGGAACCGTTTCTTGGACTGGGTGTTCGCTCGCGTATTCGTCTGGCCGCCTGGAACAGCCGGAGTGAACTATGAGTCAGCCCGAAACGGAAAAAAGTCGGGTCCTGCGCATCGACCATAAGGACCTGGACTTCAACTTCCGTGGTGGTCCGCCCGGCGCTGCCTATGTCGCCCGTGCCCTCAGCAATGAAATCTCGCCGAACATCGGGGTGGGTTTCGCCCGCTGGGAAGGCGCGCAAATCGCCTGGACGGTGCTGTATGACGAGGTGATCTTCGTGATCGAAGGTTGCTTTGAATTGCAGGTCGGCGACGAGCTGTTCCAGGTCACACCCGGTCAGTTGCTGTGGATTCCTGAAGGCACGGAACTGGTCTATGGCGGGCATGCCTTGTTCGGGTATGTCGTGCATCCGGGCAACTGGAAAGAGCTTCACGGTTTGGCTTGAGACCTTGAGGGAGCGAGCTTGCTCCTACAGGGGGGGCGAGCAAGGCGTACCGGGGTTTCGTTCGTTTTCTCATGCCGCATTTTTCTGGAATCAGCACAGTGTTTGGACTGACGAAAACCTTTGGTGCGCTCTATTTGGCCAGCTTGTTGATGCAGTTGGGCTCGACCTTGCTGATGACTTACCTGGCACTTCGCCTGAATGCATTGGGGGCTTCTGAAACGGCAGGTGGTGCGTTGATGGCCACCAATGCCCTGGGCATGGTTGTGGGTGGTTGGGTCGGGCGCAGCCTGATCGCACAGGTCGGGCACATTCGCACTTATGCGGCCTGTGCCGGTACGATTGCGGCGGCGGTACTGGCCCATGAATTCAGTACGTCCTTGCCGTTCTGGCTGGTGCTTCGGGCGCTGGTCGGGCTGGCCATGATGTGCCAACTGATGGTGTTGGAGAGCTGGCTTAACGACCAGGCCAGGACCGAACAGCGTGGCGGTGTCCTGGCGCTGTACATGGTGGCGAGTTACGTCGGCATGATGCTCGGTCAGTTGGCCTTGAGTCTGGATGAGGGATTGGGCATCCGTGCGCTGCTGGGTGTGGCGATGGTGTTTGCCTTGTGTTCGGTGCCGGTGGCGCTCACCCGTAGCGCGCATCCAACGGCGGTGCCGGCGGCATCCATTGATTTGCGATTGTTCCTGCGCAGGATTCCGCAGTCGTTGGTGACCATTCTCGTGTCTGGCATGGTCAATGGCAGCTTCTATGGCCTGGCTTCGATCTATGCGAGCAAGCAGGGGCTGGGAACGGCGCAGGTCGGGCAGTTCATGGCATTGACCATCGGTGCGGGACTGTTGGCGCAGTTGCCTCTGGGCTGGCTCTCGGATCGCTTGCCCCGCGCCAGTCTGATCCGCGCAGTGGCCGTGTTGCTGATACTGACCAGCCTGCCGTTGGCGTTCTATCAAGCCCCTTCATTCACGACGCTGCTGTGGTTCGGGGCGGGCATCGGCTTTTTGCAGTTCTGCCTGTACCCGCTGGGCGTGGCGCTGGCCAACGACAACATGGAACCGCAGTTACGCGTGTCGCTCTCGGGGATGCTGTTAATTACCTTCGGCGTCGGCGCCTGTTTCGGGCCGCTGATCGCTGGAGTGCTGATGGAGTTTTTCGGGCCATCCAGCTTTTATTTTTTCTATGCGGGCAGTGCAACGTTGCTCGCGCTATTGGTGGGCCAGGCGAAAGTGACTGGCAAACACTTGCACAAGGATGCGCCGCTTCATCACCCCTCGACACCTAACGGGATTGCCAGCTCCAACCTGGTGGCGGTCGCTGAGCCTGCAAATAAATGCGCTGAAGTGCGTTAGTGAGAGGAGGGCGTCAGTTTCTTCGTCGAGCAAGGGACAGGACAGGAAAAATACAGGGGGAAACCGATTCTATTGATGCGTTTTTCTCATGAGTCGGTGACGAAAAATGGTTTGAACGACGCACCCGTTTCAACGATCTTGGCGATGCTGCCAAGACCCGGTTAGACCTGAATTAACCCATGGATGAACAGTGCCTTTGACCTGGCGTCAATGAGTGCCAGGCGACGAGCATCCAACGGAACACTCTCTACACCCTTAAACAAAAACAAAAGGGGATAAAAATGCGTGCTCAATCCGGCCTGTTGAAAGGCCTGAATCCGAATGTGACAGTGGCTTCCATATTAGCGGTGATCATATTTGTACTGTTTTGTGCATTTAAAGATGAACAGGCAGCCAAGGCCTTTGAAATGGCTTCGGTGTTTATTCTGCATAACTTCAAATGGTATTACATCGCCCTGATCAGCGGTGTGCTGGGCGTACTGCTTTATATATCCGTCAGCCGTTTTGGCAATCTGAAACTGGGTGCCGAACATGATGTGCCGGAGTTCAGCTTCCCCTCATGGATCGCCATGTTGTTCAGCGCAGGGATGGGGATCGGCCTGATCTTCTGGTCGGTTGCCGAACCCATGCTGCACTATGCCGATAACCCGTTCTCCAAAGGGTTGACGGATGAATCGGCCACCTTGGCGATGCGTATCACCCTGTTCCACTGGGGCCTGCATCCATGGGCGATTTTTTCCATGATTGGCTTGAGCCTGGCCTATTTTGCTTACCGTAAAGGTTTGCCGCTGGCACTTCGCTCACTGTTTTACCCGCTGATTGGCGACCGCATTTATGGCTGGTTTGGTCATGTTGTCGACATTCTGGGTGTGGTGATTACGGCCTTTGGTGTCTCCCAGTCTCTTGGTCTGGGCGTGGCGCAGATCAATACCGGGCTGCATCAGGTATTTGGTATTCCGGTCAGTATCGGGTTGCAGTTGTCGATTATCTTGTTTGTCAGTGTAGTTGCCTGTATTTCGCTACTGGCCGGGCTGTCTAAAGGCATGAAGCGTATATCGACGCTTAACATGTACTTGTCATTCATATTAATGCTGGCGGTACTGGCGATTGGTCCGACCCGCTACATCCTGAACCTGATGTTTGAATCCACCGGCGACTATGTTCAAAACATCGTCGGCCTGAGTTTCTGGATGGACACGCAGAAGGACACTGAATGGCAAAACTGGTGGACAGCGTTCTACTGGCCATGGTGGATGACCTGGGGGCCTTTCGTTGGGCTGTTCATTGCACGGATCTCCAAAGGCCGGACCATTCGTGAACTGGTCATCGGCGCTCTGGTGGTGCCGACGATGGTGACCATTCTGTGGATGTCGGTGTTCGGTGGCGCTGCGCTGAAGAACGAGCAACAGGACCGACAGGCTTACCAGGCGTCCGTCGCTGCTCAAGAGGTCACTGCGGATCAGCCGAAGTTTGCCGGCGGCACGGTGTTGCTGGCCACCAAGAAAGAAACCACCGCTGCGATGTTCACGCTGCTGCAGTCGCTCGATGGTAAAACCGTCGGCGCCGCGCTCTCGATCCTCGTCTGCGTTTTGCTCGGTGTGCACTTTGTCACCACGGCAGATGCGGGAACCCAAGTGTTGTGCACGTTGTGTGCGCTGGGCAGCACCAATCCGCCCAACTGGATCAGATTGTTGTGGTGCATTCTGGAAGGTTCCATTGCCGCGGGCCTGCTGCTGGCCGGGGGACTCAAGGCCATTCAGATGGCAAGTATTGCGGCGGGGCTGCCGATTGCCATGCTACTGCTGGTAATGTCGTACACATTGATCAGCAGCTTGCGTAAGGAAATGCCGAGCGTTCCAGCCTGGGCACCTGCGCGCGATAGCTTGCCGGAGCTGGGGCTTGCGCATGCCGAGCGTCGCGAAGCAGAGTCGAACCTGGGTAATACGACGCCGCTGACCGCAGCATAAGCCTACTGATGACCCTCACGGGGCAGTTTGTAAAAACACCGAAACCGTCCTCTGGCAGAGCTGACGGTTTCGGTGTTTTTTTACGCCTTGTGTTACCTGCCAATCGCGACACAAACCGCTCTATTCATGCGCAATCCGTCAACAGTGTTTGTCCGGTGGGCGGCTTTTTAGGAAAGGGTCAAACACCTAGCATCGTCTCTACCGAATGAACCCATGTCATGGGTTCTCAAGGTACAAACCAAAATTTCAACGAGACGGTGAACACCATGAACATTTCAAAAATCGCGATTTTTCTTGCACTCGGTTTATTAGGGACACAGGCATTTGCGGAAGAAAGCCAGGCCAAGACGCCAGCGATCAAGGCGCCCGTCGAGACCTACTCTTACGGCACCAAACTGGACATCAAGAAGGTTATTACTGTGACCGACATTCCTAACGTATGCGGACCGGTCCCGGCACAAATGACCTATGAGGACTCCAACGGCCAACGCCACGTCCTGCAATATCAAGTGATGGGGACTGGATGCTCAAACGGTTGAGTGCGGTGCAAACGGTGGAGGGTCGACACTCCATGTGTGCAACGTTAGCGAACCCGTTTTCTCGATGAGCCAGCGATTTTTTCATCAGCAGCCAACAAGCCTGGAATACAGTCTTTAAGAAACTCCACCCAGGTCTTTATTTTTGCATCGACGAATTTGCGTGACGGGTAGATTGCGTACAGATTGAACTCTTCGAAATGGTACTCGGGCAGTACGCGCACGAGGGTGCCAGCCTTCAGTCCTTCCACAGCAGAAGCAATGGGCTGAATACCGATTCCCATCGCGGTTTTTATCGCAATGGTCATGCCATCGGCTGTATTGACGTGAAAGGGCGACACGGGTGTGTTGACCGTCTCCACGCCTTCGGGGCCTTCAAATACCCAGTTTTCAACCGGCATAATCGTATTCACGATTCTCAGGCAATCATGTTCGCCAAGCGCACCCGGAGTATCGGGCATGCCGTGTTTCTTCAGATACGCCGGCGAGGCGCAGAGGATGCTGTAAGTGATGCCGAGCCGTTGAGCGACAAACCCGGAGTCGGGCAGGTCCCGCGCCAGGACAATCGACATGTCATAGCCTTCCTCCAGCAAGTCAGGTAGCCGGTTGGTCAGGGTCAAATCAAACAACACCGACGGATAGATCTCCCTGTACCGGGCAATGGCTTCGATCACGTAGTGATTGCCAATGGCGCCCATGGCATGAATTTTCAGCCGGCCAACGGGCTTGATGTGTGCAGTGCCTGCTTCCTCCTCCGCATCACGGATCTCTTCCAGAATTTTCTCGCAGCGCTGCAAGTAGCGCAGACCTGCTTCGGTCAACGCCAGACGTCGGGTGGTACGGTTGATCAGGCGGGTTTGAAGTCGGGCTTCCAGGCTGGAAACCGCTTTCGAAACGTTGGTTGTAGTGGTGTCCAACAACTGCGCCGCCGCTGTAAAACTGCCGGTCTGGGCGACCGCCGTGAAGAAGCGCATGGTCTGGAAAACATCCATCGTTTCACCTCGATGAGTCAAAAAAAAGGGGCGGCCCTGCACAGGACCGCCCCTTGTCGTGTGTCATTTTTTGCGCGGGATGAATCCAGGTACACCGGTTTCCACTACCGAATTGAAGCGTATCCGGGTCGTTATGTCCTCACGGATTTCATGCATGGCCCGATGGGGCAGGGTCGCGATATCAAAATTCTCCCGAATACGGCTTGGTGTGACAGAGGTAGTCAGGAAAGCGGTGCCCCGTTGAACGGCCCAGGCCAGTGCTACCTGTGCCGGGGTTTTCTGTACGCGTCGGGCGATGCCGGTAATGACAGCGTCTTCCAGTAAGTTGGGTTCCATGGCATGGCCCAGTGGTGCAAAGGCCAGCACGATGATTCCGTGCGCCTTACAGAACTCCAGCAATTCCCATTCAGGCAAATAAGGATGGGACTCGACCTGCACGACGGCGGGCTTGATCCGGGCCTGCGCGACAATCTCTTTCAGAGCTTCCAGGGTGATATCGGACAAGCCAATGGACTTGCAGCGGCCGTCATCCACCAGGCGCTCAAGTTCCCGCCAAGTCTCGATCAATGTCACGCCCGAGTCGTAGATGACATGACCGAATGCATCCCTCGGGTCCTGGTTGTCGCCGGGTTCAAAGGCAAAGGGCGTGTGGATGATATAGCAGTCGATATAGTCAACCTGAAGGCGTCGGCAACTGGCCTCGAAAGCAGGCAAAACGCGCTCGGGACGATGGTTGGTGTTCCACAGTTTAGTGGTGACGAACAGATCCTCTCGCCGGGCCTTGCCGGCCTCCAGGAATTCCTTGAAGGCCACGCCCACCATTTCTTCATTTCGATAGCGTTCCGCGCAATCGAAATGGCGAAAGCCGGTTTCCAGCGCGAGTCTGGTTGCCTGGGTTGTCACGCTCAGGTCTTTGAACAGGGTGCCGAAACCAACGGCTGGCATTTCACCAGAGCCGTGTACAAGTGGAAATGTGGTTTCGCGAAGTGCGTCGAAAATGGGTTCGTAAGACATGACTATTACTCCGTTGCCCGGGACCGCAACTGCACAGCGCAGGGGGCCCTTGTGTAGGTGTTCATGAGCGCATGCGCGACGGTTGTGCAGCGGTGATTACTGATACGAAGGTTTTGGTTCTTCGCGACTGGCCACTCGTTGTTCGAATACACCGACGGAGTTACCGCCGAGCGCGACAAACAAGCGCACCGTGTCGAGGTATTGCGCGGTCTTCACCTGGATCTGTCCCAGCAACGCCTGCTCGTAGGCACGCTCCGCCTCAAGTACCTGGAGAATGCTGTTTTCGCCTTGCGCGAACGCTTGCTGGTTCAAGCGAAAACTGGTCTCGGCCGCGCGCAGCGCGTCTTCCTGTGCAAGGTTTTGCTCGGCGTCATGGTTGATGGCCTGCAACGTATCCGCGACCTGGCCGAACGAACTGATGACCGTCTGCTGGTAGCCGGCGAGCGTTGCCTTATAGCCTTCGACAGCAGCCTGCTGTTCAGCCTTGAGCGTGCCGCCGTCGAAGAGCGGCCCGGCGATCCCCGCAGCGAAGCCCCAGAGTGCCGCGCCGCCATTGCCCGAAGCGGCCTGCGCCAGCGATGCAGAGAGCGTTACATGGGGATAGAGGTTGGCGGTTGCCACGCCAACGGCGGCATTGGCGATGTGCAGTTCAGACTCGGCTTGCAGAATGTCGGGGCGGTCATGGGCCATTTCCGAAGGCAGACTGACGGGCACGTTTGGCGGCAAGGCAAACTCGGCCAGATCGAAGTCCGGCGCGATCCAGTCGGCCGGGCCCTTGCCCGTAAGGATCGACAGCGCATGGCGTGCTGCATCGCGCTGCTGGGCGAGGGGCGGCAATAACGTGCGGTCCTGAGCGAGACGAGTCTCGGCCAGCGACACATCGATCTGCGTGGTGCTGCCATTGGCGTGCGCCGAACGTACCAGTTCGAGGTTCTTGGTGTCGTTGGCCAACAGCTTCTCGACGGCGCGCATCTGTGCGTTGGCAGAGGCCACCAACAAGGCCTGGCTGGCAACATCGCCGGTCAGGGTCAGGTACGCCGCTTCGTAGCGATGTTTCTGCAGATCGGTAAACGCCTGCTGCTCTTCGACCTGGCGCTTGTTGCCGCCAAAAACATCAAGATCGAAGCCGACCCGCGGGCCGATCGCATAGAAATTGGAGATCGAAGGGTCTTTCGCGTTGTGCGTCCGTTGACGGCCAGCGGTGGCACCGAAGTCGACCTGCGGATACAGCGCACCTTCTGCAGCGGCGACGGAGGAGGCCGCCTGGCGGATGGTCGCGTCCGCGGCGACGAGTTCAAGATTGCCGTCGATGGCCCGGCGCACGACCTGGTCGAGTTTTGGCGAACGAAAGGTCGACCACCACTCACCGCGTACCTTCTGGCCGAGGCCGATGCGCTGTTCGCCGGGCTTTTGGCCGCTTTGGCCAAGACGTTGCTCGGCCTGCTGGTCATAGTGCTGCGTCGCGGTGGTCTCGGGGGATTTGTAGTCAGGGCCGACGGTGCAGGCTGACAGGAATACCAGCACCGACAGCGCACTGATTTTCGATGGGAACAGATGACGGGATTTCATTTGGCACACTCCGAAAATTAGTTGGTCGCAGCGGGTTTGCGAAGAAAGACAACCAGTGGGCTCACCACCAGCATCACCACCATCAAAATCTTGAACTGGTCGATGACGGCGATAAACGCGGCCTGCCCAGTGATCATTTCGTTGAGCCCGGCAAGTGCTGGCAACGGCGCCGAGGTCAGCGAGTGCGATGCCGCGCGATAGGGCGTCAGGTTGCTGGCCAGTGCCATGTGCATCGCATGGGTGTTGTTGAAGAAGTACAACTGCACCACCGCAACGCCCAGCGTGCTGCCATAGGCGCGCATCAGATTGAAAAAACCGGTGCCTTCCGGGCGGAACTTGGGATCCAGGGTGTTGAACGCCACTTTGCTGATCGACGGCATCAGGACGCCAAGGCCAATCCCCTGGATCGCACCGGCAATTGCGACCGGCGACCAGTCCATCAGCGGCGAATAACCGAGCATCATCCAGTTGGCATACGCCACCAGTGCAACGCCTGCCGCAACGAAGAGACGTTGGTCGTAGCGATCGGTAAAACGGTTCATCAGGAAGAACGCCCCGACAAGTCCCGCGCCTCTCGGCAGCGTCAGGAAACCGGTGGTGGTCGGCGGGTAGCCGAGAATTTCATCCAGCATCGGCGACGTCAGTGCCATGGTCGACAACAGTACGAACCCGAGTGCGAAAAAGATGATCGTCGACAGTACGTAGTTGCGGTCCTTGAGCAGGCTCTTGTTGACGAAATGCACGTTTGTCGTGAGGACATGCACAACAAACAGGTAGATCCCCAACACAAAGGCCACCGTTTCGATCCAGATCTCGGGCGAAGCAAACCAGTCCAGGCGCTCGCCACGGTCGAGGAGCATTTGCAGCCCGATCATGCCCAGCGTGAACGTGCCGAACCCAAAGAAGTCAAAGGGTGGTTTTTTTTCGGCCTTTTTCTCGGCAAGTACCAGTGTCACCACCAGAAAAATGAAGGCCGACAGCGGCACACTGGCGTAGAACATCGAACGCCATCCGTGATTGTCGCTGAGCAACGCCCCAATGGTCGGACCGGTGGCAATGCCCAAGAGCACAATGAGCCCGAGCACCGCGCCGTATTTCGGACGCCGGGCCGGTGGCAATGTCTCCATGGCAATGCCCATCGAGAGAGGTCCGAGCACGCCACCGGCGATGCCTTGAACAATCCGCGCGCCGATGAATTCCATCGGGGTCGTTGCCGCCGTGGCGAGCAGCAAACCCACGATGAACAGGGCGATTGCGGCTTGGTAGACAAGCTTCAAGCCGAAGCGCCCGGCCAGCCACTGCGCAATCGGCATGGTGATGGCGCTGGCGCCGAGGTACGCAGTGAATATCCAGCCAGCCTGATCGTCGGTCATCGACAGGCCGCCCTGGATAAACCTGAGCGCCGAGTTTGGCACCGGCAGGTTCGCCGACTGCATGAAGGTTGCCAGCAGTGCGGCGAACCTGAGCGAGCGTGCACCACCTGCCTCCGGGGTTCCAGCCGCGTTGGCGTTCATCAGAAGTTACCTGCGGTCAACAGCGACTTGAGCGGGTGCCACCAAGGCGTGCGATGGCCGGTGTCGACTTTTACCGTGGCGCTGGTGCCTGAGAACAGCGGCAGGGTGGCGTCGATCGCATCAAGTTCGAGGCGCACCGGTACTCGCTGGACAACCTTGACCCAGTTGCCAGTGGCATTTTCTGGTGGCAGCAGGGCGAAATCCGATCCGGCACCGGGGCTCATGCTGACAACGTGGGCCTTGAACACGTGGTCAGGGTAGGTATCGATGCTGATGGTCGCTTCCTGGCCGGGGCGCATGTGCGTCACCTCGGTTTCGCGGAAGTTGGCCTCGACCCAGATCTCGTGATCGGAAATCAGCGCGAAGGCCGCGGCACCGTTGTTGACATAGTTGCCCACTTGCAGATCGTCGACCTTGGCCACGATGCCGTCGGCTGGCGCGTACACCGTTGCGTACGAGAGGTACAACTGCGCCTCGTCGAGCTGCGCCTTGGCCTCACGAACGGTCGGATGGCTGTCGGCGTCGATGTTCGGATTGCCATTCAAGGAAACAACGGTGCTGGCGATCTGCTGTTCGATCGACGCTATGCGTTGCCGTGCGACTTTGACGTCGGTGTCTGCACGCTCAAAAATGGAGCGCGAAACAAACTCGGTCGCTACCAGTGCTTTCTTGCGCGCAAAGTCGCGCTGATCGAAATCGGCCGACTCTTTGGCCGATTGCAATTCTGCCTGTTGTTGGCGGTAGCTGGCCTTGAGTCCGTCGATGCGCAAGCGCGCCACGTTCAGCTGGGCTTCGGCACGGTTGACCGCGATCTGCAACGGTTTAGGGTCGATGCGAAACAGCACCTGGCCCTTTTGAACCCGTTGATTGTCCTCAACTGCAATTTCGACGACTTGCCCGGAAATCCGCGCGTTAATCGAAGCCTTGGCCACACGGGCGTAGGCGTTGTCGGTCGAAACAAAGGGCTCGCCTGCCACGTAGTGGGCGTAACCCACTACGGCGAAGACGGCAGGCACGCCGATTATCAGCCATGGGCGTAGTTTTTCCTTGAGCGGCTTTTTGACGGCCACGGGCTGTTCGAAGGTCTGCGAAGCTGGAATGTCGAACTGTTTAGTCATGATCGAATACACCTTTAACCGGGGAAATCGGGCTAACAGCTGCATGAATCGCCTGCGGCCCTGACGTTAATAATTGCCGTGAGAAAGCAAACCGGTGGGCAGTGGGGAGGGTGACTCCGTTGCCTCTGTTTCGTCGCCGCAACACCCAATTCGAGCTTCGCTTCAACAAACCTGTAACCGAGGAACTTTTGGTTCCTTATTTTTGTGCGATGGTGTAAGAATATCCCTGCACTCACCCATATTCAAGGATTTTGTACGACATGGCACAAAATAAAGTTACAGAGGGCAAAGGCCGAGGCCGCCCCCGCGCGTATGACCCGCAGACAGCCCTGCAGCAAGCGCTTGGTGTGTTCTGGAGCACCGGCTATTCCGGCGCTTCGCTCGACAGCATTGCCACGGCGGCGGGTATGAATCGCCCAAGCCTGTATGCGGCGTTCGGTGACAAACACGCGATCTATATCAAAGCGCTCGAGCAGTATTGGGAGTTCGCCGTTGCCGCCATGCATGAGGCGTTGACGGATTCGTCGCTGACCCTGCGCGAGGCGTTAATGCGTTTTTATGAAGGGCAGTTGTCGATCTACTTCTCGGGAGAAGGTCAGCCCCGAGGCTGCTTTGCGATCGGCACAGCGACGACCGAGGCGGTGGAGGATTCTGAAATACGCGACGTCCTTTCGGATCGATTGAGCCGGCTCGACGCCGATCTGGAAGCGCGTTTGCGGCTGGCCATTGATTCCGGCGAATTGAAAAGCAGCGTCGATGCCGGGGCCCTTGCGGTACTTGCCGCCTCCCTGCTGCACAGCATCTCTATCCGTGCGCGGGCGGGCAAATCCCGCGAGGAGTTGACGGAGCTCGCACGCGATGCGGTCAGTGTGATCTGCGGTGGCTGAAGGTCTCGAAGATATTCTGGCTGAACAGCTTGCGGTGATTTTCTGTGGCATTAATCCAGGCGTGATGGCCGCGGCCCAAGGGCATCATTTTGCGGGCCGGGGCAATCGCTTCTGGCGCACGTTGCATCTCGCCGGTTTTACCCCTGCGCAGGTGCGTCCGGAAAACGATCGGACGATCTTGCAGTATCAGTGTGGCTTGACGGCCGTGGTTGAACGGCCGACGGCGCGGGCGGATCAGCTGTCACTGCATGAGTTCAAAGCGGCCGCTGCGGCGTTCGAAGAAAAGATCACGCGCTATGCACCACGCTACGTGGCGTTTCTCGGCAAAGCGGCGTATTGCGCGTTATCCGGTCAACGAGACGTTGAGTGGGGGCTTCAGCGCCAAACCTTTGGCAATGCCGCGGTATGGCTGCTGCCCAACCCGAGTGGCCGAAATCGCGCGTTTACCCTGGAGCAACTGGTTGAGGCCTATCGCCAGCTCCATTTGGCGTCGGGCGATAGGCGGGTGTTCTAAGGGTTACGTTCAGCCAGTTCCTCCAGCAGGTCGGCGGATGGCGCGAAGAACAGGTTGCCGGTGACAGCAGTGCTGAAATCCAGCAGGCGGTCATAGTTGCCCGGTGGTTTGCCGACAAACATGTTTTCGAGCATTTGCTCAAGGGGTTCAGGCGAGCGCGCGTAGCCAATGAAGTAAGTACCAAACTCTCCGGCACCTGGCCGGCCGAACGGCATGTTGTCGCGCAGAATCTTCACTTCCTGGCCGTCCTTGGTGATCGTCGTCAAGGCACTGTGCGAGGAGCTCGGTTTGACCGAAGCGTCGAGCTCGATATCGGACAGTTTCGTGCGCCCGATAACCCGCTCCTGCGCTTCAACAGATAGCGCGTTCCAGGCAGTCATGTTGTGCAGGTATTTCTGCACCAGCACATAGCTGCCGCCACTGAATGCCGGGTCTTCATCGCCGACAATCGTGAAGTCGATGGCCTTGCGACCGACGGGATTTTCGGTGCCATCCACAAAGCCGATGATGCTGCGCATGTCGAAGTAGCGAAAACCTTGAACTTCGTCGACGACCGAGATCGCGTCGCCCAGTGCGCAGATCAATTGCGTTGCCAACTCGAAACACAGATCCATCTGGTCTGCACGGATGTGCAGCAAAACATCCCCAGGCGTTGCAACAGCCAGACGGCCTTCACTGCCGAACTCGCGGAACCCGTGTAGGGCGGCGGGGCGGGGGCCGCCGAACAGGGTGTCCCATGCGTTGGCACCAAAGCCGCATACACATGACAAGTTCCCGGCGGGGACCCGTTTGCCCACCGATCGCGTGAGGGCCGCGATGTCGGCGCACCAGGCACGCACTTTAGTGGCACGCTCACTACCCGGCCCCAATGTTGCAACGATAAAAATCGCGCTGCTGGTGATGGGATTGCAGATCGATTGAGGCTCCGCAGACGAGGTATTCGTTGGCAGTCGCGCGGTCATAAGCGGTTCCATGAGCGGAAGGTCAAGTTTGAGAGACATTAGCAAAGATTCGCGCCGGTTTTCTGCCGTCAGGGCACGTCAAGGCTCAAACGGCTTACGGCACCTGGAGTGAAAGGGTGGATAAGCATCCTGCCGGCGAAAAAAAGCGTTGTTTTCTGCTGGCTATAGAACTGGATAAGCGGATGTAACTGATTGGACTCTTGATGTTTTTTTTCAAAAGCATCGCTAACTTTCGAAAAGATAACAATAAAGTTTTCGAGGGGGCAGACCGGTGAAAGTTAATGTCTGACGCCGGGCAGTTGCATGCGAATACGGTCCATTCGCTGATGATGAATAGCGTTGCTGTGGCGATATTTTGACGCCGTTCTGCGCGATTTTATATTTTAATTTATTATCGTGACGAGCTATTGACGTACTGGCTATGTGCTTATAGGCTCAGTTTAACCTGATGAAAGATTCCACCCTTCTAACAAAGAAATTACCTCTGTGCAGGGAGGCGGTGCCATGCGTCCAACAGTTGTCATTAAATCCGTTCTGGTAATGATGCTTCTTAATGGTGCGGCTGTCTTTAGTGCGCAGGCGACCAGTTTTGTCAATGAAACTAATCGCATGGGTAATTCTTGCGATGCGTTAAGGTCGCAAGTTGGTGTCGCACTCGAAGAGACTTCCGGTAGCGAGCTACTTACTTTTGGAAACGGCCTTGGCATGCCTGCATTGGTCACCGATATCTATTTCGATGGTGAAAAATCTGCCAAATTCAGCAGTGTGATTCATCACGCGGGCTCGACTGAAAGTGTCAATGTTTCTTCTTGCGACGGTTTAATGGCGGCGGTTAGCGATGATCAAGCGATGGTTAATCTGATTGGTCAGGATACCGGCTTGACTGGTGTGTCCAATCAACCGAAGGCTGTACCGTTGTCTGCGGTTGCATGGCTGTTTTCTTCAGCGCTATTTGGTTTTGTTGTAGTAGCCAATCGACGCAAAGTTTAAGGTTTGAATTTGGGTTTTTGGTGAGGTTAGTTGCCATTAAGTCAGATGTTAATCGCGATGTTGACAAGAGGAAGTGTCAGTTTAATAGACTGACAAAATCGGATTGGGAAAGGTTGGCGGGGGTCGGTAACGACCATGATGCAATTAATTTGACGAGGTAGGCGCAGGTTACTGTGTTGTGCTTTAAGTGATTGTTAAATAATAAAATTTCGCTGTCTGAGGTAGTGTCAGATGAAATTATCCGCCGGCAAGCTCGATTCAAATGGTCTTTTATGGTTTCTTTTGCATGAAACGGGGGAGAGTGTTTCTGCTCCGTTTTTGTGCAAAACTCCTGGCAAGGCTACTTAGGCGGAGGGATCCCGAATGTTGCGTTTATTGCTACCTGCGCTCTGTGCGCTGTCTGTCTGCTCCGGCATGGTCTGTGCCGATGAAAAAAGTGGGGCATACCTCCTGAACCCAGGTGATGTCATTCATTATTCGGTGTGGGGTGAGACGAAGCTGGAGGGAGACTTATCCGTACTTCCCGATGGCAGCGTAAACTTTCCTTTGGCACGCCAAATTCATGTTGCGGGGCTTGATACGGCCGCAGTCGAAAAGGCGTTCGCCGCCAAGCTCGAAAAATACATACCCGATCCGGACGTAAGCGTCGGTGTCAAAGACCCTAAGGGTTATCTCATCTACTTGAACGGCAAGGTGCTCAAACCCGGCCCGGTACAGATGACCGGACCAACCAGCGTGCTGCAAGCCTTGAGCATGTCGGGTGGGGTCGACAAGTTCGCGGACACGGGTGATATCAAGATCATTCGGCGAAAAGGGACTACAGACGTGTCAATGCCCGTTCGTTATAAAGATCTGATGTCCGGAAAGGACATGTCCACCAACTATGTGCTCCAGGTCGGCGATACGTTGGTCGTGCCTTGATCTTGCGCGATGTTTTAGGATTGAGCCTTCTCATGCTACGAACCACCGGGGCCGCGACAGCCATTTTAATGTTGCCGTATTCGGGTGCGGCCTACGCTGCCACCTGGCAATCAGCCGTTGCAGTGCCTTCGACCGTCGAGTACGACAGCAATCCGGTACTTCTCGGGGACGACGACAAGAAGGGGGTGACGCGAACGATCATCGCCCCCGATTTGAGTCTCGTCGGCACTTCTGGCCAGGATCAATTGAATATCGGCCTTGGGCTGAACGTAGTGCACTCGTCCGACACCTCCATCGTCAAGAACCGTCAAGACCCAAAACTGCTGTTAGGGTGGCAACGTGAGACCGAGAAGGGCGCCTACGGGTTGACGGCGAGTTATGTCGAAAGCTCGACGCTTTCCAGTGCGGTTCAGCAAACCGGTGTGATCGCCCCCACTGATGGCACGCAAAAGCAGTACACCTTGGGCGCCAACTGGCGTTCAGCAATCAGCGAGCGGAGCACGCTGGTCGACGAGGCTGAATACACGAACGTCGACTACGATGTTAATTCACTGACCCCTTATGACGAGCTTTCGAACCGAGTCAGCTGGATTTACGCGTGGAGCGAACGCGTTGATCTCTTCACACGTTTTTCAGTGAAGCGCTATGAGCCGGAGTCGGGCTCCGGAATCGCCTCCTCGAACAGCTACACCCCAACCACCGGTTTGAACTACAAGATTTCCGAGCGGCTTGAGGGTTCGGTGTACGTGGGTGCCAACAAAACCTCGGGTACGGATAGCAGTCCAACCGGCCAGGGCGGGTTCAATCTGCACTATACCGGTGAGCGTTTTGAAACGATCCTCGATGCCAGTCGCAGCACGATCGCCAACGGTGATGGCGGTTTCGCCGAGAGCGACAATCTGCGCGGCACAGTGAGTTACTCCATCGACGAGTTCAGCCGCACCGGTATTGACACCTCGTGGCAAAAAACCAAAGGCACGGCGCCAAGTACCCTGCGCAGTTTCAATGCCTGGGTCAGTCGAGAACTCTCGCCTTTTTGGGTTGCGCGCCTATCCTACACCTACAAAGAACGCGTGGAAGATGGCTTGCCGGATGCCAGCGCCAATGTTGTCGGACTGACGCTGACCTATAGTTATCCCGAACTCTGAAATTCAGCTGTGTGAGTATTTATGGCCTCTGAATACGAAATGTCGGTCAACGACTACATTGCAATAATCAAGCATCACGCGGTGCTGGTGATCGTGAGTATCGTGGTCATTCTCGCCGTGAGTGTATTGGTGGCGATGTCCATTCCTCCGGTTTACCAGTCATCCGGCACGATTCTGGTCGAGTCTCAGCAGATTTCGCCAGACCTGGTGGCGGCGAACAACAACACCTTTGCCGATGAGCGTATCGAAGTCATCCGCCAGCGCGTGATGACCCGTGAGCATCTGGAAGGCATCATCGACAAGTACAATCTTTTCTCTTCGGAAAGCCGTCGGTTGAGCGTTACCGAGAAAATCGACGAAATGCGCAATGCGATTACCGTCTCCCTGGTCAGTGCCGCCGTCAAAGGGCGCGGCGAGGTGACCATTGCTTTTCGTCTTGGCTTCGAGCACAAGCAGCCAGAAGTCGCAAACAAGGTCGCCAATGAACTCGTGACGCTGTTTCTCGATGAGAACATCAAGCAGCGCACCGAGCGTGCCAGTGAAACAACAGAGTTCCTGACGCAAGAGGCGGACAAGCTCCGGGTTGAGCTGGAAACCCTGGAGAACCGCTTGGCGGACTTTAAGCAGGCGCACAGTAACGCACTGCCTGAGCATCAGGAGTTGCGCATGAATATGCTGTCGCGCGCCGAAACCGAGCTCAAGGAAGTCGACCGCGACTACAAGGCTGCCAAAGAGGAATTGCGCTTCAACGAGTTGGAGGTTTCCGCCGCCAGTGCCGGGGTAGCGACCAAGCCTGGTGCGTCTGGTGCGGCGGCTGATCAGCCGCAGGATCTGGGTAGTCTCAAGGCGGAGTACACCCGGTTGCTGTCGCTCTATACCGAAGCTCACCCCGATGTGCGTGCCGTCAAACGCAAAATCGCTGCGCTTGAAGCTACTCAGGGTAAGGGGGCGGGTGCAGTGAGCGCGGTCAGTCTGGATGTTGCCAAGGCTCAGGCCCGGGTAGCGGCCTCGGACGCGCGCATCAAGTCGCTGGCTGATCAGAAGCAGGGCATTCTCGCAAAAATCGACGCTTACGAGGCGCAGATACTGGAGACGCCGCAAGTCGAGCGCGGCCTGGTCACTTTAATGCGTGACCACGACAACGCTCGTAAAAAGTATGAGGAGATTCGGACCAAGGAAATGGGGGCGAAGATTTCCGAAAGCCTGGAGCAGGAAAACAAGGCCGAGCGTTTTGTTCTGCTTGAGTCGCCGCTGATGCCTGAGAAGCCGGTACGGCCAAACCGCAAGAAAGTGGTTGCCATGGGATTTGTTCTCGCCCCGGTAGGCACTGGTGCATTGGTGATGTTGCTGGAAATGCTGAATCAGCGTGTTCGCGGTGTCGAGGCGCTGACAAGTGTGTTGGGTAGACGCGTATTGGGCACCATTCCCTACATTCACACCAAGGCGGAGCTGGCGCGTCGCAAGCGGTTGCGCCAGCTTCTGATCCTCGGTGGAGTCATGTTGATCGCGGGCATTCTGGTGCTCGTGCATTTCTTCTACATGCCTCTGGATCTACTGGTGTTCAAGGCTCTGGCCCGGTTTGAATAAGGAATACAGCCATGGAAATTATCAAGCCAGCGAGCGATAAGAACGAGCAACAGCCTTCGTCAGGTCTGGTGACCACATCGACCCCGCAGCCTGCGACGCTCAATGCCCTCAGTTATGTACAAACCAGGGTTGTGCCCTTGCGGGCAGACCACCTTGAGCGCAACCGCATTGTGGCTTACAACAAGAATTCGAGTATGGGCGGGGCTTTCGATTTGCTGCGTACGCAGGTTCTGAAAGCCATGGAGGAAAATGGCTGGCGCACGCTGGCGATTACCTCGCCGACGCCGGACTCAGGCAAAACCGTCATGGCGATCAACCTGGCGATGAGCATCGCGCATCACACCACCAAGACGGCGTTGTTGGTGGACTTCGATTTGCGTCGTCCGAAGGTGGGTGCCTGCCTGGGCCTTACGATGGAAAAGTCGCTCAATGAACTGCTCGCCGACGAAGCCGAACTGCAAGACGTGCTGGTCAATCCGACCTTGCCGCGCTTTGTGGTCCTGCCGACACGAGAGCCGATTCCCCTCTCGACTGAGGTGCTGTCCTCGCACGCGGTGAGCCATTTGATCAGCGATCTTCGCGAGCGCTACAACTCGCGTATCGTGATTTTCGACTTGCCACCATTGTTGAGTTCGGATGACGTGATTACGGTCTTGCCGAAATTCGATTGCGTGCTGCTGGTGGTCGCGAACGGCATGAACAGCAAGAAAGAAATCGAGGAATGCCTGCATCACCTGGGGACATCCAATCTGATTGGCACGGTGCTGAACAAAGCCGAGCCGCAAAACCGCTCTTACTACTAGAGCGGCTCTCTTCGGCGCGCGGCGTTACTTGTCGGCGCCGAGTCTCAGTGCCAAGGGTACTTCTGCTCCCAGTTCCAGGCGTGCGTCACTATCTGTTCCAGTGAGGCAAATCGTGGCTGCCAGCCAAGTAGTTCGTTGGCCCTGCGGGGATCAGCCACAAGGCGCGGCGGATCGCCAGCGCGGCGTGGCGCTTCGCCTACGCGGATATCCTGCCCGGTTACATGGCGCGCAGTGTCGATCACTTGCTGGACCGAAAATCCTTGGCCGTTACCGAGATTGAAAGCCGTGCTTGCACCGCCTTCCAGCAGATAATCCACGGCTAGCGCGTGAGCTGCGACAAGATCGGCAACGTGAACATAGTCGCGAATGCAGGTGCCATCAGGCGTGTCGTAATCACGGCCGTAGACGGTGATGGATTCGCGCCGGCCCGAGGCAGCTTGCAGGATCAGGGGCAGCAGGTGGGTTTCCGGTTCATGACGTTCACCCAACTGACCTTCAGGGTCTGCTCCGGCGGCGTTGAAGTAACGCAGGCAGACCGATTTGAGGCCGTATGCGCGGTCGAAATCTTCAAGCATCTGCTCCACCATCCATTTGCTGCGCCCATAAGGGTTGATCGCGGCCTTGGGGTGCTCTTCATCGATGGGCACGTACATCGGGTTGCCGTAGACGGCGGCGGTGGAGGAAAAGATGAAGTTTTTAACACCCGCCCGCACCATGGCTTGCAGCAGCGACAGGGTGGCGGCCAGATTGTTTTGATAATACTTGCCAGGTTCGGTGACGGATTCGCCCACTTGTATAAAGGAGGCGAAGTGGAAGACCGCATCGAATGGGTGAGCCGCAAACAGGGCATCCAGTGCCGGTGCATCGGCGATGTCCAGTTCGACCAGTGTCCCGCCCGTCAACGCGCTGCGATACCCCGTTGAAAAGTTGTCTGCCACTACCAGTTCGTGACCTGCATTCAGCAGTTGCTTCACCATGTGCGAGCCAATGTAGCCCGCGCCACCCACCACCAAAAATTTCATCCTGATCTCCGATCTTCCAGGGCGCTATTGCTGTGCAAGCACAGCTTGGAACCTCAGTGCGATTTACCTGAGCATTACGTTAAAAGATAGTTTTAGCTAGTGAGTCTTGCAGCGGCGGCCTGCAATTGATTCGAAGCTTTGGAACCCTGAAAATCATGGCACTACACGCCAATTAAAGCTACCCTTCAGACTGCATTCGGGTGTCGTGCGAGAATAAATATAAAATGAAAAATTCCGCCAAAGTTAGCGATTGCGCGCTACAAATATTAAAAGCGGAATGGCCAAATTTAGTGTTGTGGTCATATTTGCTGTCACCGTTGATAATTCGGTTGGTGCTGAACTATCAGTACTCGAAAATTGATGTGTTAGCCTTCTATACTGTTGGCATGTCGTTGTTGTGGTTTTTGGCTATTAGATTTGTGTCGGGCAATCAGTTCAGGGTTCACGTTGTTCTACTGCCATTCTATCTGGCAGCAACCATGGATCTGTTTCTGGTGTTGAATTTCAGCTCAAGACTGACAGCAGCCTATATATTTATTGGCTTGACCAACTATAAGGAAGCAGCCGATTTTCTACCGACCTATTGGCGATCCATCAGTATCGTTCTGGTGGTGTTCATGCTGTGCTATGGGGTTGGGCTAACGGGTTTATACAAACGCGACTTGTATAAGAACAAAGGTATTTTTGTTCTGGCCATTAGCGCTTTGCTACTGGGGTATGGAGCGTATTTTTATAAAACCGTCAAGATAAACTCTTTCGGGAAATCTGCATTCATGGATCTCCTGGCAAAAGATCAAAGCACGCCAGTGGGTTATTTGTCGCAAGTCGGCCTCACTGCAGACTTGTATCTGGAGTCGGAGAAATTCATCAAGCGTCGCCTGGCGTCTGATGTAAAAATAACCCGCGTATCCAAGCAATCAAATATAGAAACCATTGTGTTTGTGATCGGTGAGTCATCACGGCCGCAAAATTGGTCTCTCTACGGGTACAACCAGGAAACCACCCCGAATTTGAACAAGCAGGTGGGGCTTTTCAAGTTTAATAATATCTGCACCACGGCCCCATACACTTCGTTTGCGGTGCCTTCAATGCTGAGCCTCGAGCCTATATCGGATTGGGAGTCGATTGCGTCGACAAGGTCGCTGGTGAGTATATATCGTGCCGCCGGGTACAAGACCTATTGGCTGTCTGCACAGGAAGTCGATAGTTTTGGCGGAATAATTCCACAAATAGCGGCTGAGGCACAGTATCGTCAGTACTTTGAGAGAAGCTATGACGGCGCATTAATGTCAGAGTATGAAAAAATACTGCAAAACAGCGATGCAGAAAAGCAAGCCATATTTATTCATATCAAGGGTAGTCATTTCGAGTATTCACGTCGATACCCGGAAGGTTTCGATAAATTCAAGCCTTCAACGGACACCTTCAAAGACAAAACCATCGCGGAATATAACAACACTATTTTGTATACGGATTGGTTGCTAAGTACGTTTATCAAGCGGCTGGAATCAAGTGAAAAACCCTCTGTCTTGTTCTATGCATCTGATCATGGTGAAAATATGATGGATGACGCCCGAGGGCTTTTGGGGCACGGTCTTGGCAATAAATACGATCTCCCGGTCTCGGCATTTATCTGGGCCTCAAGTAATGTTTCAAATCAACAAGCGCTGCAGCTTTTAAAGTTGAAGGATAGAGAGGCTCAAAAAGTCAGCATATCGTCGCTATCGCATACGCTGTTAAGTCTTACGGGGGTTTTTACGGGGAAATACAACAGTTCAAATGATTTGCTGAGTAACGATTTCGTATCGTCGGAATGCCCTTATCTTCTCGGCGCAGGATATGTTCCATCGTTTGATTTTAACGCTGATTAAACAAACCAGGCAGAACAACGCTGCAGGCGTTGTTCTGCCTGGTTGACTTCACTGCTTACTGGTGGCCTTTTTCAAAAACAACCAGCTCGACGCCTGCAAGCCGTCGAACTTGATGGTATAGCGGCCATCAAGGTAAGCCGCGGGCAGCTTCTTCATTTGCCCCAGTACGCCGTGGGTGAACAGCGTCAAGCCTTGCGGCGCCTGGACTGTCAGCGTGCCCTCAAGGGGCTCAACGTAAAAAGGTGTTTTGTCGTTGTCCTGGGGAACGGCACGGGTGCCCAGCGAAATCAGTAGATTCTGCGATTGGCCCAAGGGCGCATCGTCCAGACTTTGCACCACCACACTGGCGTTGGCGGTCTTCACCTGAACCTGAATGTTGCGAAGGCTGACCGACTCGCCGCCGATCCAGCCGGTCGCGGCCTGGGTGCGCGGCGTATCGATGGTGTAGACGCCCTGTTTCCAGTTGCGCTTCAACTCACCCGTGTCGGTTGTGGATTCGCTGGCATTGGCGTCCAGCAGCGATTGATTCGGGTCATGAAATTGCTGTGCACTGTTCGGGATAACGCTTTGTTGCAACCAGGGCAATTCCGGCGTCTGTGGCATCGCGATTTCCAGCTTGCCTTTCTCCATGGCGGTGCGCAGCAGAGCAGAGTTGGCCGGTGTGATCATTTGATTGAACAGGGTGTCTGGCGTCGGCGCGAAGACGTAGGTCGTCGTGGCTTCGTGAACGTCCGCACGGCGATAAAGCAATGCGGCGGCGGGCAGGGTGGCCAGCATTGCAGGGTCGTTGTAGGCGTGCCAGTTGCTGGCACTCATTCCTTCGCCCCCCAGTGGCTCCTGGCTGTAGGCATATTGCATCAATGCGTCCCAGCCTTGGTGGCTCGCGGTGCCAGCGACATAGAGTGGCAGCGAGTGGCGGTCTGGCGTCGGGAAGGGCTCATTGTTCCATTCGGTGACGGTCAAGGGTTTGCCAATGACCTGGCCGGCGGCAATCCAGTTCACGATGCCGTCGCTGTAGAGCGGGTTTTTTTCTATCTGTCCGGAGCCGCCGTAGCTATGGACGTCGATTACGTCGCCGGCGGTGAGGGCCGGCAGGGAGTTCAAGGCATTGCCACCCCAGGTGCTGGTCGTGGCAATGGGGACCTTCACGCCTATTCCACGCAGGTGTTGAATCATGTCGACGTTGAAACGTCGCTCAAGATCGTTAAGGAAAAGCTTGGAGGGACCTGGCTCCCAGGCACGCCAGGTCTGGTTGGCCGAAAGATTGTGCTGGCTGGCGAAGGCCTCGGCTTCTGCCATATAGACGCGGTTGTGCTTTGGCACTTGCTTGTCTGGCAGAAGGGCATTGCCAAAGTGGAATGTAATGTCATTTTCGTTGGTAATCAGGACGGCGGCGATCGCCGGATCGTCTTTGTAGGCGAGGCCGGTGTAGGCGTTAACATGGGTCATATAGGCTTCGGTGAAACGCTTCATGGCTTTCTGAATGGTGAGATTCACATAGTTGTAGCCCTTGAGATAGGCGATGTTTTGCTCTTCTTTTGGCAGTTCATCGAAACCATAAATGTTGTCGTTTGCCATAAGGGCTCGCTGGACGTGCATATCGAGCCACACATAAATGCCTTCGTCTTTCAGGCACTTGATCCACCAGTCGAGTTTTCTCAGCGATTCCGGGCTGAGTTGCTGGGTGTCACGCGTGACCCGGACGTCGCCAAAGATGTTCGGCAAGACCCATGGCGAGTCATGGTGGTGCAGTCGTACGAGATTGAAACCCAGTGCGGACAGGCGTTTGGCCTGCTGCTTGATGGCATCGTCCGGGGTTTTGAACAGTGTATAGGCCGAAAGGTTGGTGCCCCAGAAGCGCGCCGGCGTATTGTCCGCAAACAGCAATTGTTCGCCGGAGGCTTTAATAAAGCCGCGCTTGCCTGCCGGTTTTTCCTGAGCGTTGAGAAAGGACAGGTCGACCGGCGAGGTATTGCTGTCGAGCTTGTCAGTCGGCCAGGTCTTCGGGTCAGTCAGCCCGAAGCGCTCACTGCTGGTCGGGCCGACCGCCATATCCCCGGAAACGCTCAAGGTGGCGGTGAATGCCTGGCGGCCAGGTTTGATCGTGTTCTTGTAGAAAAAAGCCCGCACCTCGGATTTACCGCCCGGTTCAAAGTACACACCCGCCAGCGCGGGCTCGAAGCGCATTTCGATGTGTCGTCCTTGTGCGTTGCCCCACGACCAGCCTCGGTTGTCAGCTAGCAAAGTGGGCTCGCCCATTTCTCCGGCGAAAAGGGCGGAGTCGAAGTTGAAGACGATACCGCCACCTGACAAGCCCGACTTCTCGCTGCGTGCATCCAGGACAAAGTTCCAGGTCATCGTTTGCTCGTCTTGCTTCTGAATCTGTGCAGCCAAGTCGAAATCCAGCGCTTTGTTTTTTCCGGCAAGGGAGTATCGATAAGGGCCATTGACCTTGAATTCGGTCTGCAAATACGTCCAGTCCCAGTTGCTCCCAAAGAAGGAGAATTTGCTGGCAACAGCCGGGCTACCGCCACGCGCGAGTGCTGGCAGGCCATTGCGCTCTTCGACACTGGCGACCCAGTCAGACGCCCAGGTACGCAACGGCCAAACAGCAAAAAACAGCAGTAGCAGGAGCAATATCCGGGGGCGGCGAAACAACGGGAGCATGAGTTCTACCTGAGTTGGAGATGGGCACTTGCCGTGACGGCCGGGGTGGTTTGCTTGAGCCTGCGTGCCATCTGCGCGTAGGCAACCCCCAGTCCGGCCACCGACCAGTACACCACCGGGATAACTGTGATACTGCTAACGGTCACGATGGTGATCAGAATTCCGGCCAGTGTCGCCAGGAGTGCACGCCCGAGTCGACGTGACTCATCATCTTTGTGAGGGAACGAACGCATCCCCTTGCGGATGCCAAGCAGAACAGCGGCGAAAAATCCCACGAACAGAGCCAATCCAACCAACCCGACTGCCAGCGCCACACCGATGTAGGTGTTGACGATGTCGATGATCCCCTGGCCTTGAGTCAATGCCACCATTTCCGGTTGGCTGCGGTAATCGAAAGAGCCCAGCCAGGGGTTGCGCTGGATAACGATCATTGAGTTATCGATCAACTGTTGCCGGTAGGTGATGTTCTCGACTTCCACCGTGCCGATGAAAGGAAGCAGGTCAATGACTTTTTGCCCGCCCGGTACGACGGCCAGCAGGGGCAGGGCGATGACGCCTGCGAGCGCCAGCAGCATCAGGCGTTTGAACGCTTTGCGGCCGGTGCCGATGAACACGACGATCATCACGGCTGCTCCGATCCAGGGGCCACGCGACAGTGGCGCGTACAGGCCACCGGCGAGCAATAGCGCGCCAAGGCCTCGCTGCATTTTGCTGCGTACATCCTCCTGCAAGTACAGGAACAGCCCGATGGCCACACTGATGACGAAGCCCAGCGCAATGGCCTGGCCGGTGGTGACGCTGGCGCGTAATGAACCGCCACGCGTCAAGTAGCTGGTCATTTCCTGTTGCACGCCCAAGGCATCGGTCAGCGCGGTGTAGAGCAGCCAGTTGCGGGAATATTCGAACAGACCAATAAGCGACAGCACCATGGCGGCGATGACAAAACCAAACAGGGCGTCCTTGAAGTCGCTGAGGTTCTTCAGCGCGCGACTGGCAACGTAGTAAGGCAGAAAAACTTCGATGAACAGATAAAGCGTCTGGCGCAACGTGTCGGTGACCGTGGTTTCGCGCAGGTAAAGCAGGCTCGTCAGCACGATGTTGGCGGCCAACAATTTGTCGGGCCACGTGCGTCCGAATGGCACGGTGTCTGCTCGCCTGCGTAAAGCGAGAAACGCCGGCATCAATATGAAAAATGCCAGAAGGCGTATGTGGTTCAGGGTAAAGAAATAGTTGGCCAGGCCAAAGGCGGGTATCTCCGCTGCTCCCGGCGGCATGAGAAACAGCAGCAGAAAAAACAGTGCAACAGGGTTACGTTCGCGTTTTTGCGCGACGGTCATCACGATAGCGGCGATGCCCGCGTACACCCAGAAACTGTGCGCAAGAAAGGCCACTAGCGTCAGAACGAACCACAGATTGCGCCGGCGAGTGAAGTCTTGGTCAGGGATCAGGTCTGCTGCCGGTCGGCGTGCCATAGCAAAAACGATGCCGGCAAGGACCAGAATGACGATTAACGCGCGTAAATGCTCAGGCATGGGTGCTTGGACTTATCGATTGATGAGCGACGACTAGTGGAATGGCCAAATGCGACTATAGTACCTTTCGTACCATTGAGCCGGAGTTGATGCTATGCCGCTAGTTGATTTCTCGCCATCGTCTGGCCTTCGTAAGCGAGCGATCTCTGCTGGAGCATGGAACGTCGGGGCATTGGTCACATCCCAAGCCATTCGCCTGGGTGGCAACCTGATAATGGCCCGTCTGCTGATGCCGGAAATGTTCGGCATCATGATGATCGCCATCACCGTTTCGCTGGTGCTTCACCTGCTTTCCGATGTCGGCTTGCGCCAGAACATTATTCAGAGCGCGCGTGGCGACGATCCAGTTTTTCTCAACACCATCTGGACCGTGCAGATCGTGCGCGGCTTTATCCTGTTTGCTTCGACACTTCTTCTCGCGGCCCTCGCCTGGTATGCACAGACCCTCGATCTGTGGTCGCCCGATTCCGCCTACGCCGCCCCGGAGCTGCCGTTGGTGCTGGTCGTGACCGGCTTCTCGGCAATCATCGTTGGTTTTCAGTCGACGAAAATCGACCTGGCAGTGCGCGCTTTCCAGCAAAAGAAAGTGGTACTCGCCGAGTTTGCGTCTCAGGCCGTCGGGCTGTTGGTCATGTTGGTCGTTGGCTACTTCACTCGGTCCATCTGGTCGCTGGTGATTGCCGGCCTGGTCCAGTCGCTGGTCAACACTGTGCTGGGGCATATCTGGTTTGAGGGCCCGTCCAACCGTCTGCAGTGGGAGCGTTCCGCGCTCGACGAATTGGTCGGCTTCGGCCGCTGGATATTGTTGTCATCGGTCGTGGGCGTATTGGCCATGTACGGTGACCGCGTCTGGTTCGGCGGCAGTATGACGACCACCGAGTTGGGCGTTTACTCCATTGCCGTGCTGATTTTGGGAGCTGTTCAGCTTGGGTTGCAAAGGATAATCGGGGCAGTAGCCTTGCCGGCCTTCAGTGAGGCCGCAAGAACCAATGACACTGCACGGCTCCACGCGTTGTACTACCGCTTGAAATTGATGTTCGATCTCGCCTGTCTGTTTCTCTGTGGGCTGTTCCTGACCGGCAGTCCGCTGCTCATCCACGTTTTGTACGATCAGCGTTACGCTGAAGCCGGCAACATGCTGGCCATTCTTTCACTGTCTTTTTTCACGATGCGCTATATGTTGGCGAATCAGGTGTGGATTGCCTTGGGGCATACAAAATACCAGGCCATGGACAACATTATCCGCGTGGTCTCGTTGTGGGTTCTGTTGCCTCTGCTGCTAGCGCTTGGCGGGGTCAAATGGGCGATCTGGGGCGCGGCCCTGTATACGTTTCCTACGCTCTTCCTGGTTTTTTATGTCAATTATCGTCTGGGGATGTTCAATCTCAAACGTGAACTGGTGGTGCTGCCAATGCTGGCAGTGGGGGCTTTGTGCGGAGAGTTATTGACGGCTCTTGCCAACTGGCTCTGATTTGATCTATTTCTCTTGGTGTCTCCAAAGCTGAAGTACAGCGTCGCCATTGAAGTGTTGATGGTTGGCGCCAAACAATTGTGGCCTTGATGTGTAGTTGAAATATCCAACGCAATCTCGATGTCGTGGAGCTTTGAATCATGAGAGAAACTGATTTGAATACCTCTGTGATGGGGCGCAGGGGCTTCCTCCAGGCGTTTGCCCTGTTGAGTGTTGGGGGGCTCGTCTTTGGAGTTTCCGAAACTGTAGCTCGGCCTTCTGTGGCGAAATCCGAGTTTGTCGTCATCAACGGATGGGTGCTGCCAGCCCATCACTTTCGGCAAGCGCAAGCATGATCAAAGATTACCAATCGCAGAAAGAACTCCGCGACCACTATGACGTCTGCATTGTCGGAGGGGGGCCAGCCGGTATTACGCTGGCCTTGCGCCTGGCCGGTAATGGCCGTCGTGTGCTGCTTGTCGAGGGCGGTGGGCACGAGTATTCACCGACTTCGCAGAACCTCTACACGTGCCCATCGACAGGCCTCGAAGTCTACGCAGAGGAAACCCGTCTGCGCTTTCTTGGCGGGACCTCCAATCATTGGGCCGGGCGATGCCGTCCCTTCGAACGCTCCGACTTTACCGTAGGCCCTCCCGTGCATTTGCCTGGTTGGCCCATCGAGTTTTCCGAGATGGAGCGCAATCTGCCAGCGGCCATGGCGATCGTCGATCTGCCGGCGGATTCAGGATTCAAGACGATCAACGCCACGCTGGACGGCGCCGATTTTGAAGCTGATCGTTTCTTGCTTAGCCCGCCGACGCGATTTGCCCAAAAATATGCCAAGGATCTTGAAGAGACCGAGGGGCTCGATGTCTTCATCAATTGCAACTGTGTCGATCTTGAGTTCGACAGCAAGACCGGTCGCATAGCGACGATAGTCGTCGCGGACTACGGAATGCACCGAGAGAAAGTCAAGGCAAAGCAATTCATCCTGGCGACAGGCGCAATCGAGAATGCCCGGCAGTTGCTCAACAGTGAGTCCCTGGCGTCTGGCGGTATCGTCAGCAAAAATGGTTTTGTCGGCAGGTGCTTCATGGAGCATCTGAACGTCGCAATGGGTACCTACATCCTCAAAGGCGACCAGGATACGGATGCTCGGCAGTACTTCACCACCGATGCGTTTGTGATGGAGCACCAGTCGGGTAAAGGAAACGTGACGGCCTCGCTTGTATCGGAAGTGAAAGCCTATGGGCGAATGGCGGCAATCAAGGACTTTTTCGAAAATCTCGTCTGCGACATCGGTGCGGAACACAAAATTGAATTCATTACCAAATTCGAATGCCCGGGGGATGGGGTGCTCGGCACGTTGATCGAACAATTTCCCAACCCCGATAGCCGTATTTCATTGCTCGAAGAGCGCGATGCGTTAGGAATGAGAAAGGTAAACATTCATTGGGAATTGACCCCCGCCGACAGAAATACCATCAAGTCCATCGGGCTCGAAGTGGCGAAGTGTTTTGCCGAGACCGGGCTGGGCTTTGTCAAACTGGATGAGTGCGTTTATGACACCTCCTTACCGCTGAAGGTCAATCCCCATGCCCATCACATGGGGACCACACGAATGGCCGCTTCGCCTGAGTTTGGCGTTGTCGACGAAAACTGCAAAGTGTTCGGTGTCGAGAATCTTTATGTCGCGGGCAGTAGTGTTTTTTCGACTGGCGGTGCAAGCAATCCCACGATGCCTCTTTTGCAACTGGCCCTGAGGCTGGCGGACTACCTTAACCAGCAGATGGGACCCGCCGTGGGCAGGTATTCCGGAACCCACGAGTTTGTAGATTTTCCGAGTTGAAATTCAGGGAGGGGGCTACGCTTAGAGAGTGAGTAATCAAGAATCAAGGTGTATCTAACCTTGGCACAGACGTCTATTGCTGAATTTTTGAGGCTGACAGGATGATTGGTCTAGTAAAACGTGCAATTGCTCATTACGCCAAAACAACAGGGCGTGGAACCTCGCTCTACAAAAAGTTTTGTAAACCGGACGGGTATGAATGGGCCCAACATATGGGGCGATGGGGGGGGCTTCACTCCGTCGGTAAAGGTGCATGGATCAACCTCGGGTGCAACATCACCGACCCGGCGATGCTTAGACTCGGCGACAACGTAGGTTTATCCGATTGCACAATCTTCGGCCACGATGGCATCGTCCATGTACTCAATGCGCGTGACGGAACAAAACTCGATTCTGTCGGCGGCGTCGACATCCGGGCCAATTCCTTTGTCGGCCATGGCGCTATCGTCATGCCGCGCGTAACGATTGGCCCGGATTCAGTCGTGGCCGCTGGCGCTGTTGTACTGAAGGACGTTCCGCCCGGGATGGTGGTCGGAGGTAATCCAGCCAGGGTTATCTGTACGATGGAAACGCTGGTGAAGAATATCCAGGAGCGTTGCTCCGCCTATCCGTGGATCGACCTGATCGAGCAACGCGATGGGTTGTTTGACCCGGAACTGGAACCGAAGCTGCAAGCCATGAGAGCAGAGTACTTTTTTGGCGAACAACCCAATGGTTAGTGCTCCTCTGGATGTGTTGGTCGTTAATTACAACACAGCAACTTTGTTGCAACCCATGTTTAATGCGTTACGCCAATCCAATAATGCACATCGCACGCGTTATCTAGTCGTGGACAATGCCTCTGCCGATAATTCGCTGGAGTGCCTGGCAACTATTTGTCCAGAGGCATTGCAACTGGCCAACGAAAACAATGTTGGTTTTGGTCGTGCCAACAATCAATTGGTTGAACATCTGCAGGGCAAGTACGCGTTACTCCTTAATACCGATGCGTTCGTTGCTGCGGATACCCTGAACAAGACGTTGGAATACATGGAGGCTCATCCTGACTGCGGTGTGCTGGGCGTTCGGCTGGTGGGGCGCGAGGGCGATTTGCAACCCTCCTGCCGCTATTTTCCGACGCCGTTGAATGTCTTCATCGCGCATGCAGGGATAGAACGTTTTTTTCCTTGGGTGAAAAAGGTCGACGACATGACCTGGGATCACAACGCAGTGCGTGAATGCGACTGGGTCCCTGGCTGCTATTACCTGATTCGCCGCGAAGTGATTGATCAGGTCGGCTTGTTTGACCCGCGCTACTTTCTTTATTACGAAGAGGTTGATCACTGCAAACGCGTCAAAGAGGCCGGTTGGAAGGTGGTTTACTACCCGCATACCACGGTCGTGCATATCGGCGGTGAAAGTGCCAAATCTGTAGATAAGCTCAATGCCGCCAGCCGCCAAATCTCAACCATACAAATCGAAAGCGAGCTTTTGTACTTCCGCAAACACCACGGTCTGGCGGGGCTGGCGTTCCATATGTTTTTGGTGAGCCTGGGCGATTTGATTCTGGCGCTCAAGGCGCTTTTGAAAGGCCGAGGCCTGGCCGCCATTGGGGCGTGCTGGCAGCACATGCGTGCTACCTGGGCGCTGCTGCTCAAAACCAGACTCGCGACCCAACCCACACGGTAGATCATCCATGTTCGAAAACATACGAGCGGACTTGCGCGCATACGCGGGTGATTGGGCGGCCCAAGGGTTCTGGGTGATGTTGGTTTATCGCTTTGGGCGCTGGCGTTACGGCGTGCGTCCAGCGCTGTTACGCAAGCTGTTGTCCTTTATCTACAAAGTGCTCTTCAAATTCGTGCAGATCATCACGGGCATCGAGCTGCCGTGTGAGGTTGTGGTCGGGCGCAATTTCGTCATCGATCATTTCGGCGGAATCATCATCAGTGGTTATGCGCAGTTTGGCGACGATTGCCGTATCCGCAATGGCGTGGTGGTGGGGCTCAAGAATGTGAATGAACCGATTGCCCCGGTGATTGGCAACAATGTTGATATCGGCACAGGGGCCAAGGTCCTGGGCAATATTCGCATTGGTAACAACGTGGTAATTGGTGCCAATGCCGTGGTACTGACCGATGTCCCGGATAACTCGGTTGCAGTGGGCGTGCCTGCGACGATCAAGCGAAGACAAAGTGCAGAAACCAGGGAGTGCTCTTGAACATTCTGGCTGCTGGCATCGGTGTGGTTGTCATCGGTCGCAATGAAGGCTTGCGGCTTGAGCGTTGCCTGGCCTCGCTGGTCGGTGCCGCGCAGCAGGTTGTTTATGTCGACTCCGGATCAACCGATGGTTCAGTGCAAACGGCTTTGAAGCTTGGGGCCGAGGTGGTCGAACTGGACATGACGATTCCCTTCACCGCAGCGCGTGCGCGCAACGAAGGATTCGCCTGTGTACAGCGGCTGTTGTCGCAGGTGCGCTATGTGCAGTTTGTCGATGGTGATTGCGAAGTCGTCGCTGGCTGGCTGCCCCGGGCACAGGCTTTTCTCGACGCGCAGCCCGAGGTGGCAGTGGTCTGCGGGCGGCGGCGTGAACGCTTTCCGGCGCGCTCTATTTATAACTTTATGTGTGATCTCGAATGGGACACGCCGATAGGCGAGGCCAAGGCTTGCGGGGGCGATGCGCTGATGCGGGCCGACGCTTTCGTCGCGGTGTCTGGTTTTCGAGCGGACCTGATTGCCGGGGAAGAGCCGGAGTTGTGCGTGCGCCTGCGTGCGAAGGGGTGGAAGGTCTGGCGCCTGGCTGACGAAATGACCCTGCACGACGCGGCCATGACCCGATTCGGCCAATGGTGGCGACGCACCCTGCGCGGGGGCTATGCCTTTGCCGAGGGCGCATTTTTGCATGGAGCCACACCGGAGCAACATTGGCGGCGAGAGTCGCGCCGTGCCTGGTTCTGGGGGTTGGGAATCCCGTTGGCAACGTTGATCACGTGCCTGCTGCTGGGGTGGTCCGGGTTGCTTCTGCTGTTGGCGTATCCGCTGCAGGTCGTGCGTTTGGCCCGTCGGGGGCGTGGATCTTCTGGCAAAAACTGGCGGCTGGCTTTTTTTCTCGTGCTGGGGAAGTTTCCCGAGATGCTCGGGCAAATCAAGTTTCTACTGAACAGATTCGGCGCCGGCAAGACGTCGTTGATCGAATACAAGTGAGACGTCCATGAATGATTGGTCAGCATTAAAAAGCATGTTTTCCTTACATGCAGGGTATTCCCTGAGAGCCTTGAAAAATAAGCTTAAGATGCTGATCCTGGTTGTAAGAAACCGGGCCGAACTGAAATTGTTTTTGTCGCGTATGTCTAACGCGCTAGGCGATTCCGGTTTTAATAAGTTAGGCGGGGATTGTCTGGGGGTCGTTCATTGGCCCTACATCAGTAAAAGCTGGAGCCCTCAGGACAAACTAAGTGTATTGGCCTCGCATTACGAAGTGGTCGCCAAAAACTGCCCGCAGTTATTGCTTTATGGACGAGAGGACAGTTTGCGCCTGAGCGACTTGTCGGAGTTTTCCGCGAGTTGTTCCCTGGTATTGGATCGCCCAATATGGTTTATGCGCGAAGGGGAACTGGTGCTTAACTTGTTCCAGGAAGATTTGCGGATTGCCTCCATCGCCTTCACCTTGTGTTACACAGAGGGTGAACTCTGTATTTTTATCGGCGCGGTTCAAGGGATACACAAGGGCATAGAGAGTGACAAATCCTTGAGTATCTATCGGGATTTGACAAAGGATTTCGAAGGCCTCCGGCCAAGAAGTTTCCTGATTGAAGTTATCAAGTACATTGCCGTGAAGATGGGCGTCGGAAAGATTTTTGCCGTCGGGGATGGCTATCGACATCATCGCCATCCCTACTTTGGCGCTCATAAAGCACTGGAACTGGCGTCGGATTACGATTCGATATGGCTGGAACATGGTGCAATTCCATCTAAGCGCGAAGACTTTTTCGAGATTCCCATGACGCCGTCGCGCAAGCCGCTGGATTCTATTGCTTCAAAAAAGCGCGCCATGTACCGCCGGCGCTATGAACTACTGGATGATACGTTTACGAAGATAGATACCGTGTTGGTCGGTTGCTATGCAGCAAATTGACGGCCCAGGTTACTGTACTACTGTGGAAGTACCCGCAGTAATCATCCTCCGCAACGAAAACTAAGCTTGGTCCCTATGCGTATCGCTTATTTCATCAATCAATACCCCAAGGTCAGCCATAGCTTCATTCGTCGCGAGATTTTGGCGTTGGAACGCCAGGGCTTAGAGGTGCAGCGTGTTGCGTTGCGTGGCTGGGATGCCGAGTTGGTGGATGCCGAGGACGAGTCCGAGCGCAGCAAAACTCAATATGTACTGCAGGACGGCGTCAAAGGGCTGTTGATGCCGGTGCTGCAGGTGTTGCGCGCCGAGCCGCGACGCTTTCTCTCGGCGCTATGGCTGGCATTGCGCATGAGCCGACGTGCCGATCGCGCCTGGCCGTACCATTTGATCTATTTGTTCGAGGCGTGCCGCCTGCTGTCCTGGCTGCAAGCGTCGGGTGCCAAACATGTGCACGCGCATTTCGGTACGAACTCGACCGAGGTGGTGATGTTGGCCAACGCACTTGGCGGGCCCGCCTATAGCTTTACCGTGCACGGCCCGGAAGAGTTCGACAAACCGCAATTTATTCATTTGGGCGAAAAGGTCCGGCGCGCGGCATTTGTGGCGGCGATCAGCGCCTATGGTCGCAGCCAGTTGTTTCGCTGGGTGGATCATGCACATTGGCCGCGGGTAAAAGTGGTGCATTGCGGCCTGGAGCAGGCGTTTCACAATGTGCCGGCCGTTGCCGTGCCGACCGCGCCGCGACTGGTGTGCGTGGGGCGCTTGTGTGAGCAGAAGGGCCAGTTGCTGCTGCTTGAAGCCGCGCAAATCCTCGCCGCACGAGGGATGGAATTCGAGATCGTGCTGGCCGGCGACGGTGAAATGCGCGAGCAAATTGAAGCGTTGATTGCGCAGCATGGTTTGCAGGCGCAGGTGCGAATTACCGGGTGGATCAGTAGCGAGCAAGTGCGAGCGGAAATCCTTGCGGCGAGGGCCTTGGTGCTGCCGAGTTTCGCCGAGGGTTTGCCGGTGGTGATCATGGAAGCCATGGCGTTACGCCGACCAGTACTGACGACCTATGTGGCAGGCATTCCCGAGTTGGTGCGCCAGGGCGAGAACGGTTGGCTGTTTCCCGCTGGCGATGTCGACGAGTTGGCGGCGGCGCTGGCTGATTGCCTGGCGCAACCTGTCGAAGTATTGCAACGCATGGGCGAGGCCGCTTATCAGCGAGTGCTGGAGCGACACGACATCGATACCGAAGCGGCCAAGTTGGCTCACCTATTCAGGGCGCAAGCATGATCACTTTGTTGAGTTGGCTGTTCAGCGCACTGCTGCTGCTCATTGTCCTGCCGGTACTGGTGCTGTTTATCCAGGTCCTTCTGGCCTGCCTGCCTGGGAGATCGCTGCCGTCAGTGCAAGGGGCAAGACCACGGGTGGCGGTGTTGGTGCCGGCGCACAATGAGTCTTCGATCATCGTCGCAACGTTAAACACAATTCGACCTCAACTGCAGGCGGGCGACTGCCTGTTGGTGGTGGCGGACAACTGTTCTGACGACACGGCCGCCCTGGCCCGCACCGCGGGTGCCGAGGTAGTGGAACGCAACAATGACCAACAACGTGGCAAGGGATATGCGCTGGACTATGGCGTCCGTCATTTGGCGAATATTGCGCCGGACGTCGTCATCATTGTCGATGCTGACTGCCAGGTAAGCGCAGGCTCTATTGAGCGTTTGGCCATTTGTTGCATCGACTCAGGGCGGCCAGTTCAATCACTCTATTTAATGCACGCTCCGGCAGGGTCCGGGCTAAAAGTGCGGCTTGCCGAGTTTGCCTGGTGTGTGAAAAATCTGGTGCGACCGCGGGGATGGGCCCGGCTCGGTTTACCCTGCCCGTTGATGGGCTCTGGAATGGCTTTCGCCTGGCGGGATCTGCCTTTAATCGATTTAGCCAGCGGCCACATCGTCGAAGACCTGAAGATGGGCCTGGATTTCTGTCGAAGCGGCAAGCCGCCACTCTTTTGCCCCGATGCGCTGGTAACCAGTTATTTTCCGCGCAGTGAAGAGGGCCTGACCACCCAGCGTACGCGCTGGGAACATGGTCATCTCGGGGTAATCCTTAGCGACACGCCGAAGCTGTTGGTGGAGTCGATTGGTAAGGGTAACGGCAGCCTGCTGGCCATGACGCTGGATCTGCTGGTCCCGCCGTTGGCTTTGTTGACGTTGGTCCTGGTGGCGGTATTGGGTCTGTCATGGTTGGTATTTGCGTTGTCCGGCGCGTTGACGCCAGCGTTGATAGCGTCTGCCGGGGTGACAATATTGGGAGTGACTGTCTTGCTGGCATGGAGCCGGTTTGGTCGGGGAATCATTGCTTTTTCAGCCTTGTTGTATGCGCCGTTCTACGCACTGAAGAAAATCCCTCTCTATATCGGCTTTTTGCTCAAGCGCCAGGTTGAGTGGGTGCGATCCAAGCGGGATGACAGTTGATGGGCGCTTCGGCATGGCTGCATAACTGGAAAACGATTATCCAGAAACTCCGGGTGGTCAGTGATCGGGATGATGAACAGAGGCTGATTGATGCGTTGTCCCATACCGAGGTGGCAACAGTGCTTGGGTTCGTCAATGCCCATGCCATGAACCTGGTGGCGGGCAACACTGATTACTACCATTCGCTGTGCGCTGCCGACGTGTTGTTACGGGATGGTTCGGGCATGGCCATTCTGTTTCGTCGACTTGCCTTGGTGCCGGGACTCAACATGAACGGTACGGATCTGATCCCCAAACTGCTGGCAGCCTTCAAAGGACGGCGCGTGGCTTTTTGGGGCACTGAAGACACCTGGCTAAACAATGCGGTGCGGCACAGTGAAGCGGTGTATGGCGTAGACGTGGTTTGCGCTCACCATGGTTTTGCCGGCGTGGATACCTATATGGAACTTGCCCGGCAGTGGCAGCCAGAGTTGGTTGTATTGGGCATGGGCATGCCCAAGCAAGAAGCCGTTGCTGCCAGACTGGCGGCCAGTGGAGCACCTTGCCTGATCGTCTGCGGAGGGGCGATTCTGGATTTTCTCGGTGGCAAGGTGAGTCGAGCCCCGCAATGGATGCGTTGGCTCGGTTGTGAGTGGGTGTTCAGGTTAATCAGTGAACCCAGGCGATTGTTCTCGCGCTATGTGGTGGGTAATCCAATGTTCTTGTTGCGCACGTTGATTTGCAGAGCCGGAAACGCGACGACTTAGCGAATGCCTGGGCCCGCTAGCCAGGTGTTGCACCTGCAAGGGCACCCTGTCTGTACCGTCGCACTCAACCCGCAGAAGGGGCATACATGAAAGAACCTATAGCGAAACTGATACGTAAGCTGATTTCTCCTTCTTTACGCTTCGAGCTAAGAAAAGCCGTTTCCTGGCTGCGGGATATAACGGGGCGAGCCTGTTTTTGGCGCTGGGAAATTGCCAGGTTCAAACTTCGGGAAGACAGTTCTTTCAACGTGCTCTATGTCGGCAGGAAAACCCAGCGTGAATTTGTGAAGGTGCTCCTCGGGGTGGAATCTCCGGGGGTTGATAGCGAATTAAAACCGGACAAATCAGGGCAAACGGTTTTGGTCAGTGAAATGCCGACACCGGGCGCATTGTGTGTGCCTCAGTATTTGAGTGCCGTTGTGCCGCTGCGCAGGCCAATCGACGAAATCACCGCGAGATACAACACCGAGTTACGTCGAAATCTGCGCAAGAACCGGCTGCGCTACCGCATGAAGCAGGCGCTGAACGATGATGAAATTGAAACCGCCGATCAGCAGATGCTTCAGCCCTATGCCAAGGCAAGACATGGGACGGCCGCCTCTCAAATCGAAACGCACGAGGTTCGAAGGGTGGCAAAAAATGCCGGGCGGCTTGATCTGGTCCTGCTGGAGGACGAGGTTGTCGCTTGCCATCTTGGGTGCGTCATAACCCGGGCAGGAAAACGCTACTGGAGCACGATTCGTTTTGGTTACCCGGAACCCGTGTATTCAGATGCGAAAAAGCTGCGTGAAGTTAACTCGATTACCACGTTCATGGCGCTTGAATGGGCGATTGAAAACGAATTCGATTACTACGATATCGGCGTTTGTCTGGCGCGCCCTGACGATGGGCTACTGGAATGGAAAAGAAGGCGCGGAGGAGATGTCGATACGCTGGGGAACTCCGGTTATATGTTTGTGCGGCTGCCAAAGACAGGTGCCGCGCAATTTCTTTGGGAAACCCCTTTATTTGCTGTCGAAGGAAAAGGCTTGACCCTTCATCTAGGGGTGCCCGAAGGGCCGAGTGATGAGGAGATCGCCAGCCGATACCGTGAAATGGGTTTTGGCGGACTGTCAAAAGTGTATCTCCATTGTGACCGAACGCTGGATGAGTCGCTGCTCGACACCCTGCGTGGCCGCTACACTCACTTGAAGTCGCCGCCGATGATGGAAAGTGTTGTATCCGCCTGAATGGGTTCAAAAGCACTACTTCTTTATAAGCACGCGGGGAAGTTCATATGTCGGATATCGATACATTGGCGAACGACGGTCCATCGAAGTGGAGCCTTGCTGCGTATAAGCACATTTTAAAGACCCGACTGAGTCGAAAACCGTCGCTGACGCTGCAAAGTGTCGCCGTGAAGACTTGGGAAATTGCGCCAGGTAATGTTTCGATCGCGCCGCCCGCGTTTTATCTTCCCAATCAACTTGAGCGGGTGACCGGGTGGGCTGAGGATCTTTTTTATCCCTTTGAGCATCCTCGCCGCACCATGGAAGGGGTCGGCAGTGTTGAACATGGTCCTACACGCGGCTACCTGCTTAAAGATGCATGGTTAATCGATGGCGCTCTCTATAAAGGGAGTGCCAAGTCATGGTTATCGCCTCAATCTGGATGGCTGCCAAGAGTTCGCGTAGAAACCGAAATTGATCGCGGGGCACTGTATTGCACTGCGGGAGGGAACAAGTGGTTTGGCTCATGGTTAATGGATGATTGCATTACTTATCCATTGGCTTGTGAGGAAGGCGTGCCGGTAACCACGGCAACCTCGGACAAGCTGGTCTCTACATCAAAGCACGGCATACTTCACGCCCCTGGTTATGAGGACTGGCTTGGAATGACGCCGGTTCGCTTACGTAATGCATTTTTCCGTGAGCTCGTGATCTTTGACGATCTCAGCCAAAATCGTCACAAGCATTTGCGCTTTCGTGCCATGGGACAAAAGCTGCTCTCGCACGTGACGGTTGACGCTCACCCTGGCGTGTTCATTCTGCGGGGGGACAAGGGCGAAAGACGCTTGTTGCGCAATGAAATGGAATTGGCGGAACGCCTGAGAGATCGTCGCGGATTTCGCATTATCGATCCGGCGAAGTCCGATGTTCCAACCATTGTCGCGGCCTGTGCCGGAGCAAGAACCGTAGTCGGGATCGAGGGCAGTCATCTCATACATGGCGTCAACGTGCTGCAGCCCGGTGGTTCATTGCTCGTGCTGCAGCCGCCAAACCGGTTCCTGTGCTTTTTCAAATACCTGACCGATCGCGACCACCAAAACTTTGGTTTTGTAGTGGGCAAACAAGAGGGCGATGGCTTCAGTATCGACGCCGATGAAGTTGAGCGAACGCTCGATTTATTTCCGGTGAGTGCCTCTTGAGGCTGACCCGTTTGCAAACGGGTCAGCCTTAAAAGTCAGGGGCACTCGTTAGTAGGCATGCTTGCCAGAGAAGGCAAGCAGTGTCCGCGCAAGAATCGTGAAGTCGAGCCAAAGCGACCAATTGTTGATGTACTCGATGTCCGAATCAACACGCCGAATCATCTGTTCAATATCTCTCGTTTCGCCGCGGAAACCGCGCACTTGAGCCAGGCCTGTGATGCCCGGCTTGATGTTGTGGCGTGCAAAGTAGTCGGCAATATCGGGTGAGTACTGCGCATCGTGCGCGATGGCATGCGGTCGCGGCCCCACCAGAGACATTTCCCCCATCAATACGTTGAACAACTGGGGTAGTTCATCCAGGCTGGTTTTTCGAATAAACGCGCCGACTCGGGTCTTTCGCGGATCATTCTTTTCGGCCTGTTTGACGATGCCTTCTTCCGGCTGATGGACGACCATGCTTCTGAACTTCCAGATACGGAAAGAATCGCCACTCCAGCCCATGCGTTCCTGCCGAAAAAACACCGGCCCAGGGCTATCGAGTTTGATGGCAATGGCAACTATCGCCAGCAAGGGTGCTGCAAACAGCAAGATGAGAAAGGCCAGTACTCGGTCTTCGAGGTTCTTCAGCAACAGGCGCATCCCCATCAGCGGCGTTTCAGACAAGGTCAGCACGGGAATCCCGGCAATCTCGCGAACGCTGTGGTTGATCAGGCGCAACGAAAAAATATCCGGTACCCAGTTAACCGAGATGTGCTTGTCAAACAGTCTTAAATAAACGTCCTTGATAACCTGCGAACCGTCCAGCGGTGTTACGAAGTAAACGGTGCGAATGGCGTGTTGAACGACCAACTCATCGAGGTCGGAAATATGGCCCAGTATCGTCAGGCGTTGCGCACTTTTTGAACCATCCTTTCCATGATCTTCATCAGCCCCGATCAGCACGGCGCCAACCACTCGCTCACCCAACCAGGGGTTATTACTGATCTTCAGGTGGAGGAAGTTGGCGAGCTCGCCCGTGCCGATGATCAGGGCGTTTTCCCTTTGCGCTGGATGGGCCAGGAATTTCTTCCGCAATTCGCGTGTGGCAAGGTGCAAAAGCAATTGAGCGAAGTATCCAATAACAAATAACTCGCCAACCAATAGCCGCGAGTACTGTTCACTTTGTTTAGTAAGAAAGGCCATGGCAACAAGAAAACAAAAAACGGCGGTCCATGCCTTGAGTAGCTTGAAAGCTTTAACGGCGAAGCCGACATTGCTGCGGTAAATAGCATAGTGGTCGTAAACGACGGCCAACGCCCCCAGCAGCAACAGGACCATGATGACGTAGGCCTGAGATATATAGCCGATGTGATAATTGATCAAATACCACGCGACGCCGGTTATCGCGAGACCATCGAGACCGGCCTGAATAACGATACTGGTGCTGCTTCTTCGCTGAAGTACGGAACGGCTGGTATTGGGTTCAAATATCATATTTAGACCTCACTTGCTGCCCCCCATCGCGCTCAATGATGACGCGATTCAGTTTGAAACGACCCTCGCGTGAGGGCGTTAGCATTAGCGTCCCAGCAAGCTACCGCTCGTGGCAAGCCACCCACCCTCAAAAATTACAGACCCCGGGCAGAATGTGGCAACGCGTGCCAATACTGTAGCAGCACACTGGCATCATTCACGGAATCCGCGAAATTTTCTAGCGGTCATTTCTGAAGGTTTCGACCGGCCGGCGGATGGAGCCATTGTCAGCAGTCGGAGGAGGCAAAATGAGGTGGGAAGGGCTGATGCAGATCAGTTGAAGCACGAAACCTGTAGGAGGAGCGGGCGTGCTCGCGATGGCGGCGGGTCAGCCAACATTAATGTTGAATGTTACATCGCCATCGCGAGCAAGTTCCTACAGGAATCATTGTCAGTCATGCATTCCGTCTTCAATCGCAATGCCTTGCGCACGCATTTGCTTGATCAATTCGGCGCGGGTGCCGGGGAGGTTGAGCATGGTTTTTGCGCGCAATGCCGTCACTTCTTCAGCGCTGTAGGGCTGGTAATCGGCTGGGGTGCTTTTACCTGCCAAACCGTCTTCGCGCATCAACCAGTTAAGCAAGTCCGCCAACTGCGCATTGTTGAGCGCCGACTGCGACATACCGGGCACGCGCACCAGAAATTCGCGGCCACCGGGGACTTTCAGGAAGTTACCGACAAACCCCGTCAGCCGGGGGGTGTCATTGGCCGCGGAGCCCATGCCATTGCCCAAGTGACAGCCGGCGCATTGCAACTGATAGTTCACACCCACGCTGTAACCCGCTTCGCTGATCGGTTTTTGTGGCGCTTCATTACCCGGTGCGTGGCGTTGCGCCGGATTGGGGATGGCCCGGGCGTACACCTGTGGGGTGATCAAGAGGCAGGCCAGGCCGAGGATTAGCAAATGACGCATGACATACCCCTTTTATTGTTATGCCTGAAAAGATCGCAGCCTGCGGCAGTTCCTACGTAGGGGCTGCCGCAGGCTGCGATCTTTTAAAAAATAAGCCGCCAATTGCGTAAGCAACCGGCGGTGGACCGCGTGTTAAACCGCCACGCCGCGGATGATCGAAACGGTGCAGTGATAGATGTGCGATTTGGCGGCCAGGCACCAGTTCACATCGTTGTTGTTGAACGGGCGATAGGCCGGTTCTTCACTGTCGTTACGGGTGCAGGCGCACTGGGCGCAGCTTTGCTTACCACAGCAGTCGTTGTACGAAATGATGTAGTCCTTGCCGTCTGCCGGGTTACGGCAGGTCCCGATCCAGGTGACTTGCGAGGCTTCGGTACCCGGTGGGCACGAGGTCACCGAGCCACCGCAGCAGCTGCACAGAAAGCCGTCGATGGAGCAGTAGCGCCAGTAGTCGCAGCTGTTCGGATCACCGGGGTCACCGGCCTTCGGGTTATCGGCGGCCAGTGCCTTGCTGGTGCGGTCCAGTGGCAGCAGCAGGGGCAGGGCGGCACCGGCCACCATCAGCGAACCCATGCGCGACAGCAATTTGCGGCGTGAGGTCGTGTCGGCCACACGGCGGGTCGAGCGCTCAAACAACAGATCCAGCAGTTTCATAAACGTCTCCCTGCCTTATCAGTGGCTATGGCCGTGGCTGTGGTCGTGGTCGTGGGGTTGCGCGTTGAGGTATTGCTGCAACGTCGCGTGCTTCAAGTGCTCAACTTCGAACAGGCTGTCCAGGTGCTCGCGGGAGTTGACCAGGCCTTTGGCGCGCAGGGTGCCGGCCTTGTCGATCAGCGCGGCGTACGGCAGTTTGCCGATCTGGTAGGTCATGCCCACTTCCGGGCCGACTACGTAGGTGGCGTCTTCCAGTTTGTGTTCGCGGATCAGCGCATGCTGGGCGTCCATGTCGCCATCGCTGATGAACACCACGTCGAGGCGATCGGCTTGTTCCTTGGCAATCGACTTGATTGCCGGCAGCAAGGACTTGCAGATCGGGCAGGTCGGCGAGAGGAAAAACAGCAGCTGCGATTTCTCGCTGGCATAACCGAAGTTCACCGGGCGGCCGTTACGGTCGGACGCGGTGACTTGCGGTGCGGCTTCGTTGACGGCCACGCCTTTGTCGACCATCAGTGCACCGGCCGGTGCCAGGCGACCGTGCAGTACGCCGATCTGACGAACCAGGGCCATGACGACAAAGGCTACCGCTACCAGCAGCACCCAGAGCAGAACGTTGGAAACAATCAAGCCTTCCATTGGATCACCTACCAATCAATTTGAGCAGAAGAGGGGAGTTCGCCAGCAGGCCATCGGCCGCGGCGTAGATGAGCAGCGCAACCGTGGCGCAGGCCAGCGTCACGAAGCCATCGAACACAGTCATGTCACGGACAAACGGGGCCACGCTGGCCAGTAGTGCCACACCCACCAGCACGCTGTTGCGCAACAGCAGGACCGGTCGCAGCGGTTGCGCCTGGTCCGGGCCTGCACAACCGCAGTCGATGTCGGCACGACCGCGCCACAGGTTGATGCCAATGGCGGCGGCATACAGCGCCAACAGGCTGGCTGCGCTCAATGCGGCCCAGGCCCGGCTGACCGGCACCAGCAACGCGAAGGCGATGGCCAGCTCCAGCAGCGGGATCAACCGCGCGCTCGGACGCACCAGCGCAGCGGGCAGCAGTTGGTAATCCGCCAGTTGTTTGGCGAAGCGTGCGGGCGATCGCACCTTGTGGGTCGCGGCACTGGCCAGCAACACCGCGATGGCGATGGCGCTGGCAATAATGAAGATCGGATCTGAATGCATGGCCGAACCTCGTTTAGTAGCTCATGACCTGAGTCGCGGTTTTTGCGACTTTGGCCATGGCGCCAGTGTGTTGGTTGGACTTGAGATCGAAGATCTGCAAGCCGCCTTCAACGTCAGCACCCAACAACAATGGTTTGTCGTCGCCGGTTGCCTGCATGCTCCACACCGGGACCGGCGCTTCCAGGGTTGCGACTTTCTTCTGGGTCTTGAGGTCGTAGGCCCAGATGACGGTGCTCGGGTCTTCCCACTTCATCGGTTCGTGATTGTCGTGCATCAGCACATACAAGCGGTTCAGCTTCGGTGCGACAGCCATCAGCTGCCAGCCGCCCGGCGCCCAGCCGGCCTTCTTCTCGGCGTCGGTGACCAGCGACCAGCTCGGCAGGATTTTCGGCTTGTCGCCGGAGAAATCCACCGCGCGCACGGTGCCGGTAGTCGTGGTGAAGTAGTAGGTGTCGCCGACGTTGACCGCGCGCTCCACCAGTTTTTCTGCGTTCGGGTCGAAAAACGGCGTGCGGCTGCGCGCGGTTTCCTGGCCCTGATCGTTTAGCGTCACGACTTGCAGACTGCCGTCGCCGCACAGCGAGGCGAAACGGCGATTGCCGATCGGGTAGTTCAGCACGCAACCGGGAATCGCGATTTCAGTCGCGACGGCTTTGGTCTGGGTATCGACCACGGTTACCGAGGTCGACGGGGTGAAGTTGTAGACGTAGACGAAACGGTCATCGCCGCTGGTTTTAAGGCCGTAGCGCTGGGTCAGCGACTCGGCGCGTTTGTTCGGAATCAGCACTTCCCAGGCCGGCGACAGGGTCGAGCTGTCCCACGCGGTCAGCACGTCGGTGCGGGTGCCACGGGTACCACGGGAGTACCAGATATCGGCGGCATAAATCAGTTTGCCGTCATGGCTCAGGGCCGAAGGCGCGGCAAAACCGGTCGGCACCATGCCCAGCACGCGCTTCTGGTCGGGGTCGACCACGGTGATACGGCCGGCGACGAAACTGTCGAACTCGACATCGACGACGAACGCCCGGTGAGCTTCGGCGGGGAAAGGCAAAACGGTCTGGCCGATGGTGTCGGCGGGGAGGTCCGCGCGGGCACTGTTCAAACCGAGTACAAGCAGGCTCAGGCCTAGCGCTGACTGTACGGAGATCCTGTTTGTTCGCATAAGGGGAACTTCCTGAATTGTTGGTAACGCGGATCGCGGGTGAGTGGGCAGATTCTGACGATTGAATAGTGCCTCGCCCGGCGATCAGGGGAATTGCGCTGCCTGCCAAGTGTTTGTGTGTCTGTGCCAGTGATGGGGAAGATCAAAAGATCGCAGCCTGCGGCAGCTCCTACAGGGTCATGTAGGAGCTGCCGAAGGCTGCGATCTTTTGCTTTTAAAGGGGGTTTGCGAGGGGAAGGGAAAAACTGAAAACAGCGCCACAAGGCTCCTGGTTCTGCGCCCAGATATCGCCCCGATGCCGGCCGATGATGTTCTTGCACAACGCCAGGCCGATGCCGTTGCCGCTGACCTTGGAAGAGAAGAAACCATCGAACAGCTTCTCTTGCGCCTGGGCTTGAATGCCACGGCCGCAGTCTTCGATACGCACCAGCGCCACATCGTTTTCGCGACCGGCATGAATGCGCAAAAGGCGTCGTTGGATGGGCAGGTCGGCCATCTCTTCAATGGCATTGAAGGCCAGATTGAGGATCACCTGGCCGATCAACACCTTCTCGCAACTGACCCGCAACGGCTCGGGCGAGGTCACGACTTCCACCCGCACCAGGCTCGGGTCGGCGCGCAAGCTGATGAAGTATTGGGTTTCGCGCAGCAGTTCGTTGAGGTCGATCAGCTCTTCGCTTTGCTCCAGTTTGACCACGTAATCGCGCACGCTCTTGATGATCACGGACGCATGCTCAATCTGTCGCACGGCACTCTGCAAGCCCCAAGCCACGCCCTGATCGGCGTCCGCCGCGTTACCGAGGCGAATCACCGCACCTTCGATGAAATTGCGGGTGGCGGCCAGTGGTTGGCTCAGCTCGTGGGCAATCGCCACGGCCATTTCGCCCATGGCGTTGTAGCGCGCCAAGTATTCGAGTTTTTGCTCACTGACCCGTCGGGCTTCCTCGGCGTGTACCTGTTCGGTGACGTCGCGGAACAACAGCAAGTGACCGACCAGATCGTCTTCGATTTCGATAAAGCGGCAGGTCGCATCGTGCCAGCGCCACTCGCCGTCGAGGCGCTGCACGCGATAGTGGACGCTGAACGGGGCCTGTTCCGGTCGTCCGCTGGAAAGCTGTTGCAGCAGACGCTGACGGGAAGCGTCATCGCAACAGGCGAGGAAGTTTTCGCCGATCAGTTGCTGTTCTTCACCCTTGAGCAAATGTGCACCGGAATCACTGATAAAGCGGATTTCACCCTCGGGACCGAGCACCGCCACGCCTTCGGCCAGGTCCTGCATAAACGCCTTGAGCCGACTCTCGAAGCGCTTGAGGTCGCGCTTGACCTTGTCCTCTTTCGAGATGTCGCGGAACTGCACCATCAATACATCGCGACCTTCCAGGTGCACCAGTGTCGCGACTGCCTCGGAAAGAATTTCCACCCCTTGCTTGGAACGGTAGCACCACTCGATGGCGCGCTGGCCCGTGCGCGCGGCGCCCTCCAGCCAGCGCAAACCCACCGAGCGCCGGTACTTGGGCGCGTCGCTGGTCATGTCGGGAGCCTTGAGCGGGGTCAGTTCCTCCAGGGTAAATCCCAGCGCCGACAGGGCGGCGGCGTTGGCCCAGAGGATCTCCTTGCTGTGGGCATCGTGAAGAATGATGCACAGCGGCATGGCTTCGATGAGGGTGTAGAAATCGTTCGGTTTCGGCAGGTACATCACGCAGCCCTTGGCGGCAGAGGGTTTCAGTATGGCGTTTTATACCGGCTCGCGCCCGGGGATGCGCTCAGAGGTAACCGGGGTGGGTATAGGGGTTTTCTTTAGCCGGGGGGCTGCACGCACCAATAGTTGCGACCCGATGCGGTTTCTACACTGGCCTCCAATGCAAGGGTGACTACGCCGATCCCCTGTAGGAGCTGTCGAGTGAAACGAGGCTGCGATCTTTTGACCTTGTTTTTCGAGATCAGGATCAAAAGATCGCAGCCTCGTTTCACTCGACAGCTCCTACAGGCAGCGGTGAGGTGTCGCCCCACTAACAATAAGTAAAACGGAGAACCCGCCCATGCTGCGTTCAGCTGTCGCACAAAATGATGCCCTGCCAGGCCTCGACGAAAACGTCGTCGACAGTCAGCTCTTTGCGCAGGTACTGGAAGAAGTGCGTCAACGCCGCAACGAATTCGACGCCGGCTCCCACGTACCACGGGACATGATCGAGCGCTTCAAGCAGGTGGGCATCTATCGTGCCGCCACGCCGAAATGCTTCGGTGGTGACGCTCTGGCTCCTGCGCGATTCCTGCAGATGATCGAGCGCATCTCCGAAGCCGACGGCTCGGCGGGCTGGGTCGCCAGCTTTGGTAGCGCCGGCGTCTATCTCGCCGCGCTGCCAAAAGAAACGCTTGCAGAGCTCTACTCGCAGAGCCCGGACCTGGTGTTCGCCGGCGGCCTGTTCCCGCTGCAACCCGCCGAGGCTGTCGAGGGCGGCTGGCAGGTCAACGGCACCTGGAAATTCGCCAGCGGCTGCAAAGGCGCGGACTTACTCGGCGTGGGTATCGGCGCTGCGGGCGGTAAGCCGCGCACCGCGGTATTCCGCCCGGATCAGGTCGAGATCGTCGAGAACTGGGACGTGGTCGGCCTCAAAGGCACCGGCAGCCATGACCTGCGCGTAACCGATAAACGCATCGACGAGCGCTGGACCTTCATCCGTGGCGGTGCTGCCACCATCGACGAGCCGTTGTTCCGCTACCCGTCGATTGCCTACGCCGCGCAAGTGCTGGCAGTGGTCAACCTCGGTCTGGCCCGCGCAGCACTCGACGAAGTCAGCCGCATGGCCGGCGGCGGTGGTATCACCGGCGCGCCGAAAATGGCGGATCGCGCTTATGTGCGCATCGAAATCGCCAAGGCCGAAGCGAAGCTCGCCGCTGCGCGCGGTTTCTTCTACAACGCCACCGAGCAGGTGTGGAACTCGATCCTGGCCGGCAACCCGGTCACGCCTGAGCAAACCAGCCTGCTGCGCCTGTCCGCGATTCACGTTTCCCAGTCGGGTGCTGCCGTGGTGCAGAGCGCCTACAGCCTCGCCGGGACCACCGCCATTTACCTGCACCATCCGCTGCAACGCTACTTGCGCGATTCGATGGTGGTCACCCAGCACGCCTTCCTCAGCGAAGGCCTGTACGACGGCGCCGGTTCGGTGTTCCTCGGCGTACCGCCGTTCCCTGGCTACATCTGAATTTCGTCATTTACTCAAGGATCACAACCATGTCCCAAGCTACCCAGGAACCGTTGCGCGTCGTCTTCTGCATCGGCATCACCCAGAACTTTTTCGACCTGCCCACCGGCGAAGGCCTGAGCGTGTGGAAGGGCTTCAGCCAGATGATGGGTGACCTCGGTGCCATGCCTGGCATCACCGTGCTCGGCGCGATGGATGACGACCGCCTGATGGTCGGCCCGTCCACCACCTCGCCGTGGACCGTCTACATCATGGCCGACGTTGACTGCCACCAAACGGTGATCAACGCCTGCAATCTGTTCCGCACCACCCCGGTGAACGAGTACAGCCTGTGGCGCTACGCCAAGATCGAAGCGCGCATCGGCCGCCCATTGACCATCCCTGATGCGGCCAAGGTGTAAGCCATGAACGAGGCCTTGCTGCAGCGTCTGGAGACGCTCGAAGGGGAGAGTTCGGTGCGTCGCCTGATGGCGCGCTACATGGACCTGTGCGATGTGCCGCGCGCGCTCACCCATGTCAGCGAATTGGCAGCGTTGTTCTGCGAAGACGCGATCTGGGAAGGCGTCGGCAGCCAGACGGCGCAGGCCTTTGGTCAGCACCGTGGGCGTGAAGCAGTGGCAGCGTTCGTCGGGGGTTATCTGCCGCCATCCGAGCACTTCCAGCTGAACCTGCATTACCTCACCAGCGAGTCGATTCGGGTCGACGGCAGCACGGCCCAAGGGCAATGGATCATGCAGCAGATTTCCACCTACGCCGATGGTCACAGCGAGCTGTTCGGCACTCGGCTGAACATCGATTTCTGCTGTGTCGATGGCGTGTGGTTGATCGCGCATTTCCGCACGCAACGTTTGTTCAATACGGGGCTAGGCGCATGAGCACGTTCATCAGTGAATTCCTGCTCGGTGGCAGCGGCAAACGAGTCGCAGTGAAAGACTCCATCGACATCGCCGGCTATCCGACTCGTTCAGGCAGCCGTGCGTTTTCCGACGCGCCACCGGCGACAAAAAACGCCGAAGTGGTGGATGCCATTCTTGGCGCTGGCTGGCAGATCGTTGGTAAAACCAACCTGCACGAACTGGCCTTTGGCGTCACCGGTATCAACGACTGGACCGGTACGCCGATCAACCCGCAAGCACCGGATCGTGTGCCGGGTGGTTCCTCCAGCGGTTCGGCTTCGGCGGTCGCTGCAGGTCTGGCGGATATCGCACTGGGCACCGACACCGGTGGTTCAGTGCGGGTGCCGGCGGCGTGCTGCGGGATTGCCGGGCTCAAGCCGACTTACGGCCGTGTCAGCCGTGTCGGCGCGCATCCGATGGAATCCAGCCTCGATTGCGTCGGCCCGTTTGCCAAAAGCATGGACGACCTGATCGCCGCGATGCAGGTGATCTGCCCGGGTTTTGCAGCTCAAGGAATGCCAGGCGCCAGTGCAAAAGTGGGCTTTCTCGAAGTGGCCTGCGACCCGCATCTGCAAGCCAGCCTCGGTGCCGCCACGGACCGTGCCGGCTGGCGTCGTAGCAACCTGCACTTGAGCGAATTCGAAGCCGCATTCGCCGCCGGCCTCACCGTGATCAACTTTGAAAACTGGGCCGCGTTCGGGCACCTCACTGGCAAGGGCCTGATTGGTGCCGATGTCGAACAGCGTCTGTTGGCCGCGAGTCGCACCAGCCGCGAAGAACTGGCACAGGCCGAAGCCGTGCGCAGCCGTTTCACTCAGCAAGTGGATGCGGCCCTGGAAGAATACGCGGTGCTGTTGCTGCCGACCTTGCCGAGCCTGCCGCCAACCCTGAGCGAAGCGCGCAGTGGCAGCAAAGCGGTGGCCGGCATGACCCCGCTGGTACGCCCCTTCAACCTCAGCGGCCATCCGGCGCTGACAGTGCCGGTGGAACTTGATTGCGGCGGGCTGAAAGTCGGCCTGCAAATCGTCGGCCGAAAAGGCCAGGACGAAATGGTCTGCGCCTTCGGGGCGCAGTTGCAACAGAGCATGGCCGGTGAACGGTCGACCTCTAAACAGAATTCATAACAAGAAACCATGAGGAGGACCGTATGAGTACTCATGAAAACCGTTTGATCGCCACATCGCGCAGCATGGACCAACTGGTTCAGCACGACCGCGTTGATGTCTCGCTGTACAACGACCCGGCGCTGTTCGAAGCCGAGCTCGACAAGATTTTCTACCGCACCTGGGTGTGGGTCGCTCACGAAAGTGAAGTGCGCAACTCCGGCGACTTCAAGACCGCCACCATTGGCCGTCGCCCGGTGATTGTCGTGCGCGACAAGAAGAACAACATCAACGTCCTGGAAAACCGCTGCCGTCACCGTGGTGCCACTGTGTGCGAGAAGCACAAGGGCAACGCCACCGGTTTCACCTGCCCGTACCACAGCTGGTCCTATGGCCTGGACGGCAAGTTGCGTGCGCTGCCGTATCCGGATGGCTACGAAGGTATTCTGGAAAAGTCCGAACTGCCGCTCACCAGCCTGCGGGTCGAGAGCTACGCCGGCATGGTTTTCGCCAGCTACAACGACGAGATCGAACCGCTGGAAGACTTCCTCGGCGGTGCCAAGCACTGGATGGACCTGTTCATGAAACAGGGTGCCGGTTACCCGATCAAGACCCAGGGCGAACACAAGTTCAGCTTCAAGGGCAACTGGAAGATCCAGCTGGAAAACACCACCGACGGCTACCACTTCCCGATCGTGCACAAGTCGTTCATGTCGTCGGTGGATGAAGAAACTTCGGAAATGCTTTCGTTCATGACCGACGAGCAAGCCGTGACCCACTCGCTGGGCAACGGCCACAGCGTGATGGTGATGGTGCCCGAGCACGTCGACCTCGATCACGACGACGGCACCGAGCAGTTGCAGGAACGCTTCGCCCACGTCACCGAAGAACTGTCGAAAACCCTGCCTGCGGATCAGGTGCGCCGCATCGTGCGTTCGCTGCACGGCGCCGGGTTCAACCTCAACCTGTTCCCGAACGTGGCGATGTCGATGTCGTTCTTCCGCGTGCTGCGTCCGGTGTCGGTGACTGAAACGGAAATCCGTCACGTTGCCCTCGGCATGGACGGCGGCCCGGAAATCGCCAACCGCGAACGCATGCGCATTCACGAACACTTCCAGGGCCCGTTCGGTTTCGGCAGCCCAGACGACGCCGAAGCCTGGGACCGCGTGCAGCGCGGCTCGTATGCCGGCGTCGATGCACCGATCCTGGTCAACCGTGGCCTCAATCGCGAACTGACCGCCGAGAATGGCGACAAGGTTTCCCACGCCACCGACGAGGGCGGCATGCGCGGTGCCTACGACATGTGGAAAAGGATGATGAGCCAATGAGCAATCACGACAACCTGAACGGCTTCTCCGGCCCGTTGGCCCAAGCCATCGAATTCATCTGGCGCGAAGCCGAACTGCTCGATCACAAGCACTACGCCGAATGGGCGACCTTGTGGAGCGAAAGCGGCAAGTACATTGTGCCGATCGACCCGGACACCGAAGACTTCGAAGCGACGCTCAACTACGCCTACGACGATGCGCGCATGCGTGACCTGCGCATCGAACGCCTGACCGCTGGCTACTCGCCGTCGGCAGTGGACGCGGCTAAAACCATTCGCACCGTCTCGCGGTTCCGCCTGGTGGAAGCGGCCGGTGACATCGTCGAAGTCAACTCGGCGCAGTTGCTCTACGCCTACAAACGCGGCGTGCACACGCCGTTCGTGGCCGACCTCAACCACCGCATTCGCTTCACCGACGGCGTGCCGTCCCTTGAACGCAAAGTGGTGCGCCTGATCAACTCCACCGACAGCCTGAGCGCGCTCGGTTTCCTACTGTGAGGACAACATCATGAGTCGAGTAGCCCTCGTAACGGGTGCCTCGCGCGGACTGGGCGAGGCCATCGCCCGTCGTCTGCACGCGGCGGGTTATCGCGTCGGTCTGGCCGATGTACGTCTCGACGGCGTGCAGCAGTTGGCCGCCGAGCTGGATAGCAGCGGCAACACCGCCGTCGCTATCGAGCTGGACGTACGCAGCAAGGCGGATTTCCAGCGCGCTCGCGACCTGCTCGCCGAGCGCTGGGGCGGCACCGACATTCTGGTGAACAACGCCGGTGTGTCGAAAGTCGCGGCGCTGATGGACATCACGCCCGAAGAATTCGATGAGTCGATGGCGATCAACCTGCGCGGCACCTTTGTCGCGTGCCAGGTGTTCGGCGCGCACTTTGCCGAACGTGGCTTCGGGCGAATCGTCAACATCGCTTCCCTGGCCGGGCAAAACGGCGGCACCGCCACCGGCGCGCACTACGCGGCGGCCAAGGGCGGCGTGGTGACGCTGACCAAGGTGTTCGCCCGCGAACTGGCGCCCCGTGGGGTGACGGTCAACAGCCTCTCGCCAGGTCCGCTGGACTTGCCGGTGGTGCGCGAAACCGTCGCCCCGGAGCGTCTGGAACAGATCCTGAAAATGATCCCGGCCGGCACCCTCGGCGACCCTGCGTACATCGCCGACAGCGTCCTGCTACTGATTGCCGACAACGCCGCCTCCGTAACCGGCGCGTGTTGGGACATCAACGGCGGCCTGTTCATGCGCTGAGTGTTCCCTGTAGGAGCTGCCGCAGGCTGCGATCTTTTGATCTTGTCTTTAAAACACAAAATCAAAAGATCGCAGCCTGCGGCAGCTCCTACAGGGGTGAGTGTCAAACCAAAAACAAGTGTATTCAGGTGATGCCATGATGAAGGTGAAAATCGAAAGGATCGTCGACGAAGCGCTGGATATCCGTTCCTTTCGCCTCGTGCGCAGTGACGGCCAGCCGCTCGACACCTATGAACCGGGCGCCCATGTCGACCTGACCGGGCCGACCGGGGTAACCCGCCAATACTCCCTGTGCAGCCCGCCGCAGGATCGCCGCGCCTACCTGGTGGCGGTGAAAAAAGAAGCGCAATCACGCGGTGGTTCGCTGGCGCTGCATGAGCAGGTAGAAGAGGGCATGGAGCTGGAAATGGGAGCGCCGCGCAACCTGTTCCGTCTCGACCCGACGGCTACTGAGCACGTGCTGTTTGCCGCCGGCATCGGTGTCACGCCGCTGTTGAGCATGGCCTATCAACTAGCCGAAAGCGGTCAGCCCTATCGCCTGCATTACTTCGCCCGCTCGGCGCAGTACGCCGCGTTCACCGAATTGTTGGCGACGAATTTTGCTGATCATGTCGAGTTCCATTACGGCATCGAACCGGGCGATCTGGATGGCGCATTGAGCGAATGCCTGAACCGCGCCGGCAATGCCGCCCACGTCTACACCTGCGGGCCGGCTCCGTTCATGAACAAAGTGGTGGAAGTGGCCGCACGCAGCCGCCCGGATGACGCCATTCACCTGGAACACTTCGCGGCGGACCCGGCCGCCAATGCCGGCCCGAGCGGTGGTTTTGAAGTGGAGCTGGCCAGCTCCGGCGTGGTGCTGCAGGTACCGGCCAAAACCAGCCTGGTCGATGTGCTGCAGGCCCACGGCTGCGACATCGACACCGAGTGCCGCGAAGGCATTTGCGGCACCTGCATTGTCGAGGTACTTGAAGGTGAACCGGACCACCGAGACAACTGCCTGTCCAACAAGGAAAAGGCCTCAAACAAGCAGATTTGTGCCTGCGTTTCACGGGCGCTTTCCGCTCGTCTGGTATTGGACATCTAGGCGCTTCCAGCGCTGGAAAGCTTGCGCCGGAGCCTGTTGAATGGGCGTCCGGCGGCCGTCGAGGGAGGAGACGGCTGAAAAACGAAACATTTTTACCGAACTGCTCGACGAAGCGGTCGGCAATAACAACAAAAACACGTGAGGCTTTGCGGACATGATTACAGCATCGGCGGTGCGCAATGAGGCGTTCGAAAGTTGGCTAAGCCAGGTTAACCAGGCCTGCGGGCGTTTCGATGCCCGCGCGCTCGATACCGATTTTTATGGCGAGCTGAATGAATTTCGCAGCGGCGCGATCAAACTCAGCGTCGTCGACATGGCGCATGTGCACCTGTATCGCACCAGCAAGGATGTGAGTGTCAGCAGCGACGGCCATTACTACGCGGTGTTCCAGATGCGTGGCAGCTCGCAACTGGAGCAGGGCGACAACCGTGCGTTATTGGGTTGCGGCGATATTGCCCTGATCGACGCCTGCCGCCCGAGCGACATGACCTACAACGAGGACTCCCGACAGTTGTCGCTGATCTTGCCGCGTCAGGTGGTTGAGCGCGGCTCGCATTTCACCGCAGTCAATTGCGCCACGCGCATCGGTGCCAGTAGTCCCTTGGCCGCGATGGCCAACAAACTCGTGCTGGAAACACGCCAGCAAGAAGGGCTGGACATGCAGGAAAGCGAAGCGGTGCTCGACGCCTTGGCCAGCCTGCTGTTGCCGGGTATTCGCGCCCATGACAGCGGCGGCGATGCCCATGAACGGCAGTTTCGCAAAATCATCGCCTTCATCGACCAGCACATCAGTGACGAGGAACTCTGCCCGGAGCTGATTGCCCGTGAGGTGGGGGTTTCGGTACGCGGGCTGTACCGGATGTTCTCCAAACGCGGCTTGGTGGTGGCGCAATACATCAAGCACCGACGCCTGGACTTCTGCGCGGAAAACCTGCGCCGCAGCGATGTCGAGCAGAAACTTTCGGCGCTGTGTTACGCCTGGGGCTTCTCGGATTCCAGCTACTTTTCGTCGGCATTCAAATCACGCTTCGGCGTTTCCCCCGGCGCCTACCGCAAGCGCTACAGCCAAAACTGAATCGCCCCCTGTAGGCGCTGCCGCAGGCTGCGATCTTTTGATTTTGCTGGTTAGAAGATCAAAAGATCGCAGCCTGCGGCAGCTCCTACATTGGATGATCAGTGGGATCAGGCCACCGTGGGAGCGGGCTTGCCCGCGATGGCGGCCTCAAGATCCCTGAAGATCCAGACCGCCAGCCCCTGTCTCAATGCCGTGCCGTCTCTTCCGCTGGCAAATGCAACACTTCACGCACCAGCATGGCGATGCTGGTCACGCCCATCTTTTCCTTGATCTTGGTGCGATGCACATCAACGGTTTTCACGCTGATGTTCAGCTCCCGGGCAATCACCTTGCTGGCCTTGCCATCGATCACCAGCATCAACACCTCACGCTCTCGGCTGGTCAGCAACGCCAACTTGCCTTGCAGGTTCTGACGCTGCTCCTGATCAGCCTGGGCGTGCACGGCGGTCTTCAGCGCGGCCTGAATGCGGTCGATCATCTGCTGCGGGTTGTAGGGCTTCTCGACGAAGTCCAGCGCGCCGTTCTTCATCGCATTGACCGACATGGGAATGTCGCCATGGGCCGAGACGAAGATTGTCGGCAAGCTGCTGCCACGCTGGTTGAGGATCTCCTGCAACTGAAAGCCGCTGGTTTCCGGCATGCGCACGTCCAGCACCAGACAGGCCGGTTGCTTGGGGTCGTATTGGCTGAGGAACTCTTCGGCACCAGCAAAGCACTGCGCCTGCACGCTGACCGACTCCAGCAACCAGGCAAGCGAAGTGCGCAGGTCTTTGTCGTCGTCAACGATATAAACAATCGGTTTGCGGATTTCCATCAGGGGCTGCCACGAGAATTTCTATTTATTGTTTTTCCACGCGAGCACGCGCGGCGCACATCGGCTCACCTTTCTGGAGCCAGTGTGCAGAATACCCACGTTGACCGGCCGTGACGATAAAGAAACCACCTAGTCGACTAGCGGAAAGCTAACCTCACGATGGGGATCGTCAGAATGGTTGCGCACCGTGCCGGGCCTTAGTCTTGTTCCATCACCTACGGACCGCATCAAAGCGGTCCTCCTGAAGGAAGGGGCATCGACATGGCCGACCTGAGCCAGCAGCAAATCGACTTTCGCAACGCCATGGCGCAGCTGCCTGCTGCGGTGAACATCATCACCACCAATGGCCCTGGCGGACGTTGCGGCATCACCGCCAGCGCCGTGTGCTCGGTCACCGACTCACCGCCCACCGTACTGGTGTGCGTCAACCGCAACAGCGCCACCCACGACGTGTTCCGCACCAACGGCCACCTGTGCATCAACGTGCTGTGCGGCGAGCAGGAAGAACTGGCACGCCACTTTGCCGGCATGACCAAAGTGCCGATGGCCGAACGTTTTGCCTGGGATTTGTGGGACGACGGCGCGGCTGATGTGCCGGTGCTGCGCGATGCCCTGGTGCAGCTGGAAGGACGCATCAGCGAGTGCAAGGAAGTGGGCTCGCATTCGGTGATGTTTGTGGAGCTGACGAAGGTTGGTGTGCGCGAGCAGGGCGATAGCCTGGTGTACTTCAACCGTTTGTTCCATCGCCTGGAACACGCCGGGGCGCATTGCTGAGAGTGACCGGTCTAACGCATTTCATGTAGGAGCTGCCGGAGGCTGCGATCTGTTGATCTTGATCTTTAAAAGCAGGATCAAAAGATCGCAGCCTCCGGCAGCTCCTACATTGACCGTGTTTCGCCGTGGAAGGGCGTTACTTCCTGAAAGCTACAGCACCTTGCGGCATTGCCTACAGCTACGCCAGAATCCGCCGGCTTGTGCGCCTTGGGCCTGGGCTCTATCGTTTTCCGGTCGCTGAAAAACAACAGTGATCGGGTTTGGTAGCCCGGAGTTCTGGCGCGCAACGCCACCTTTTGCAGACGCTCAGGTCGCTGCTTTTATGGTGGTCATGCGCAGGGCCTCTTCGGAGGCGCCGGTTCCAGTACTCCGGTCTACCAACCTGCGTATGGTCACCACCCCTCGTTTGGTAGCGAGAGTGATGGCTCCAATTTCGCAAGTACTGGAGTTCAATCAATGCCCAACAACTCAAAACCCACCCAAGACACCCCCGAGCGCATCCCCTCGGCCGCCGACATCCGCGCCACACCACGCACACTCTGCAAGATGTTCATCGTCAACCCGGAACTTGATATCGAGACCTTGCTGGCTCACGCCTGCGAGTCGCTGGCCTCAGCCAATGTCATGACCATGGATTTGGCGGATCGCACAGAGGGGACGAGCCGCAATACCCTGTTGGGTATTGCGCAAGTCATCAACATGGGGGAGTTGGCGGTGAATCGGGCATTGGATCATCTAGATCCGGTTGGGTAATCGGAGCACCGCGTTATCGTTCTTCGCGGGCAAGCCTCGCTCCTACAGGTTTGTGTCGTTCACAATATTTGTGAATCACACAAACCTGTAGGAGCAAGGCTTGCCCGCGAAAGCGGTTTATCGGTTGACGTTACTGTTGCAGATATTCCCGAGCCAACATACACGCCCGCTCAATCAACATTGGTGCCATTTCAATCGCGGTCTGCGTGCCTTTGCGGGTGTGAATCCAGCCCAGGTACGTGGTGCCGCGCAGCATCAGGAACAACGCCAACGTCTGGCGATCCGTCTCGCTCAGCGGTTTGACCGCGTCGTAGCCGGCCAGCAGCGCCGCTTTGATCTGCTCATAACGCGGGTCGTCCAAACAGAAATACAGGGCCGTGGCCAGTTCGAACATGTGCCAGCCAAACCCGGCATCGTCAAAGTCGATCAGACGCAACTGTGGGCCTTCGATCAGCAGGTTTTCCGGCACCAGGTCAGCGTGGATCATGCCGAAGTTGCCCAGTTGCCGACCGTACTGACGCAAGTCCTTGCGCGCCGCACGGCGTGCCTCCAGCAACAAGTCGCGCTGCTCGTCACTGAGCTGTTCCAAATCCCAGAAGCGACCCCAGAACGGGCTGGCCCCGATCAAACCATCTTCGTCCCAGGCATGGCGCACGAACTCATCCGGTTGCTGCCAATCCGCCGAGTGCAGATGAATGCGTGCGGCAATCGCGCCGGCTTCGGCAAATAGAAAATCGATCTCGGTGTCGGCTTGCACGCCGTCCTCGGAAGTACCGGCGGTCGCACCTGGCAGCCAGGCAAGCATGTCGACATGGCGTTCGCCGACTGCTTCATGGGCCACTTCGATCAGGTGGCGCTCGTCTTGAGTTCGGATGATTTGCGGCACGGTGATGCCGGCGCTGGCAAGCGCGTCCATCCATTGCAACTCCGAGCGCAATGCAGCTTCCGAGTGATAACCGTTGCGATGGATGCGCAGGGCGACGCGCTGGCCGTCGTGGCGGTGGGCGGAAAACACCGCGTTCTCGCGGTATTTCACCAGCGTGATGTCGGCGAAGTCGCCTTCCCAATGCTGCAGGGCGTTGCGTGCCAAATCATGCAGATGGGCTACTTGCTGGTCGTGGTTTAGCGTGTGAAATTCAGTCATGGCAGGGCCTCAAATCGCGCTCAGGGCGCTGTCCAGAGTGTCAACGAACAGGTCGGCGTGTTCGCGGCTGAACACCAGCGGCGGACGCAGTTTCAGGATGTTGTCGCCGGCGCCGATCTTGCTGATCAGCACACCTTTCTCGCGCATGTCGTTGACGACTTTGCGTGCTTCCAGGCCGGCCGGTTCCTTGCTGGCGTGGTCGCGTACCAATTCCATGGCAAAGAACAATCCCTTGCCGCGCACATCGCCGATGATCGAATGCTTTTGCGCCAGCACTTGCAGACGTTGTTGCACATAAGCGCCGACGGTTTGCGCGTTGTGCAGCAGTTGCTGTTCTTCAATCACATCCAGCACCGCCATGCCGACCGCTGCCGCCACCGGTGAACCGCCGAAGGTGTTGAAGTACATGGCGTGGCGCCCGAACGATTCGACCAGCGCCTTGTTGGTGATCAGCCCGGCCAGCGGATAACCGTTACCCATGGGTTTACCGAGGGTGACGATGTCCGGCACCACGCCGTGGGCCTGATGACCCCAGAGGTGATCGCCGGTGCGCCCGAAACCGGACTGCACCTCGTCAGCGATGAACAAACCGCCAGCGGCGCGGATCAGCGCGGCAGCCTTGTTGACGAAACTGGCGGGCACCCGTGGCAAGCCTTCGTTGGCAAACAGGGTGTCGATCAGCAGCGCCGCCGGGCGAATGCCCTGGGCCTGCATCGACGCAATCGCAGCGGCGATGTTGGAAGCATATTGCTCGGCCAGTTGTAACTCGCTGGTCCCTGCTGGCGCGTGGTACAGGCACGGAATCGGCACCGCACGCGCATGGGCGGCGAAAGGCTCCGGCGAGGGCAGGGCGGTGGTGACTTCGGCCAGTGACGCGGAGTTGCCGTGGTAGTTGTAGTCGCTGACGATAATGCCGGTGCCGCCGCTGGCAAACCGCGCCAGGCGCAGCGCCAGTTCGTTGGCTTCGCTGCCGGTGCAGGTGAACATAGCGGTGTCCAGCGCGGGTGCGAAAGTTGCGGTCAGGCGCTCGGCGTAGCGCACCACTTGTTCATCGAGGTAGCGCGTGTGGATGTTCAATGTGCTGGCCTGACGGTGCATGGCCTCGACGACATGAGGGTTGCAGTGACCGACGCAGGGCACGTTGTTGTACACGTCCAGATAGCGGCGGCCATCGACGTCGAACAGCCAGACGCCTTCACCGCGCACCAGGTGCAAGGGCTTGTCGTAGAACAGCGGCGAAGCGCTGCCGAGTACGCGATGGCGGCGTTGCAGCAGGGTGGCTTCAGGCATGATCAGGCGTCTCCAGAGGGGTTGGCAGGCGAGTGCGCAGGGCAAAATTGAGAATGCACAGGGTGAAAGTCACCGCGAGGGCGATCAGCATCTTCACGTCGAGTTGGAAGCAGGCAGCGATGACCACCAGCGTCAGGGCCAGGCCCAGCCAGGCAATCAGCTTGCCGCCCACCAGACGGAAAGGCCGTGGCAGGTCCGGCTGGCTGCTCTTGATGCGCAGGTAGGCACCGAAGATGAACAGGTAGCAAACGTTGAGCAGCAGCACCACCGCGAGCATCACCGTGGCCGGGTCGACAGCCGACATCGGCAGGCCGATCGCGCCGATCAGCAACAGCGCCGGGTAGGGTGTGCCACGTTTGCCGGTCTTGCCCAGCCATTGTGGGAACAGGCCGTCACGGGCCATGGCGAACAATTGCCGCGAAGCCGCGTAGATCAGTGAAAAGAAGGTGGCGATCAAGCCAAACACGCCGCCACAACCAATCACTTTGGCCAGCCACGAACCTTCACCGTAGACATTGCTGCTGGCCATCGCGGCGTACAGCGGGTCGCCGGCGCTACCCACCAGTTCAACGCCACCGGCACCCGGGGCGCAGACCAGTACCACCAACGCGGTAACAAGCAAGGTGCCAATCGCGGCGAGAATGCCGCGCGGCATGCTGCGGCCTGGATCGCTCGCTTCTTCCGCCGCTGAACCGGTTTGCTCCACGGTGATGAACAACCAGATAGCGAACGGCACACAGGCGAAAATGCCGCCGAGGCTGATCGCCGGTCCGGCATTGGCCGGCATCTTCAGCAGGTTCGCCAGTTCGACGTGTGGTGCCATGGCCACGCCGAAAGTCAGCAGCGCAACGACCGCGATCACGCCGGCAACCATCGTCAGGCCCATGGCTTCACCGACGCCACGCAGGTGGATGCCGATGATCACCGCGAACAAGGCGATCTTCACCGCCCAGCCGCCGAAGCCGAAAATCGACTCGGTGTAGGCACAAATAAACGTCGCCGCCGCGCCGGTACCGATGGTCAGTGCAATCGCACACGCCACGCCGACCAGATAGCCCACGAACGGTCCGAACGCACTTTGCGCATAGACAAACACGCCGCCGGCGCTGGGCAACGCGGTGGACAGTTCCGTCACGCACAACGCCAGGCCACCGCAAAGCAGCGCCATCAATAGCGTGGCGATCAACATGTTCAGCCAGCCACCGGCCATCAAGCCGAAATTCCAACCGGAAAACTGCCCGGCCACCACCAACGCAATTCCAAGGCCGGCAATCTTTGGCCAGCCCAACGCACTTTTCTTAAGCACAGAAGTCTCCCGCGACCCGAAGGCCGATTTATTGTTTTGGTATGGAGTGGAGGGGGTTCAGCGTTGCTTCACGCCCAGTAACTGGGGTTGACTTCGATACTACGCGGGGAGGGTGGCGCGGCTTGTTTGTGCGCATGCCAGGTCGTTGGTTGTGGGTGCCAGATTTGGCGAGATGAACTCATTCCCTGTGGGAATACAGCGAGGACCTTTGTAGGAGCGAGGCTTGCCCGCGAAGACTGAGTGTCAGTCACCGTTGATGTGGCCGCGGACGGCCCCTTCGCGGGCAAGCCACGCTCCTACAGTGGCAACTGGTGGGCACAGAGTTTGTGCACGGCGGCAATCCAAATGTAGGAGCGAGCCTGCTCGCGAAAGCGCAGTGTCAGTCGACATCAACGTTGGCTATGTTGGCCCTTTCGCGAGCAGGCTCGCTCCCAAAGGGATCTTCGCCGGATACAGCATTTGGGTTCGATGGTGATCAATATGTGAGAGCGGATTGTTCGCAATAGCGATATATCAGGCAACTGTGGAGAAACGGCACTGGGAGTGGTAGTCCGAAACTTCCGTTCAGTAGGCGTATCAAGTAACAGTTGTTCGATAAATTCCAGTCATTGCCAATTACTGCGGAATGATTAGCGTGTCGGGCATACGCTCACGTCAGGGCTAAGAAAATCTATGTGATAGCCAGAAGATCCGTCACCAATGGCTAAATGAACTCCGTTGATGCCTTCATTCAATTGCGAGTTTATTTTGTAATCTATACTTTGCGCGATGGCCTCGTTTACCCCGATAGCAAATTCAGTTAGTTTAAGCCCGCGTGGTCCTGCTGCAAGATCCAATAGCTTTATGTGTTCCTCGGTTTCTGTTTTTAGTGAAGTAATGATGTTTTCTTCTATCGATAGGAGCGCTCCTTCCTTTGATATACGTTCGCTTAGCCATTTCAATGAGGCTTTCAAGCCGTCGGGTAGTGTTGGGTTAGGCTTTCTCAAAACTGTAAGAATTCCAGAGATTTTCAAAGTGCCACTAAAGGAGAATGGACAAGGTTTCTGGGGGTTCATATGTGCATAATGAACTTCAAAAAATTCGGCCACTGATTGAATAAAGCTGTGTTCTATGTCTTCTGTAATTAATGCATATGGCTGAGCGTGTGGGAAGATAGTGACTTGCGCGTCAGCATGATTGCCAGATAAGAAAAATAAATCATGTGAATTGAGCATATTCAGTACCGACCTCTGTGTTCTTAAGGCCTGCTCAAAATTACTCTTAAATAAAAGCTGCAAGCTATAGAGGGCGCTAGCTATGGACGGTTCGAATACCTGTGTTGCACAAAAAATACTTTTTTTATTCTTGGTTTTTTTCGCGATCTCAAACGTCAATTTTGCTGCGTCATTGCTGAAAGAGAAAATAATACTGTTTTTTGGTAGTCGATTGATTTCAAAAATATTGGCGGTCTTGAATCCTAAATTCGAGCATTTTTTTAGAAAGCCTGATGAGTCCGCAATTATTGACGGCTCGTCTGGACCAAAAAGTGTCGCTATCATTCTGGACGGTGACATAAATTTCTCCCCGTTTTGGTTAATGGGCGACAAGAGTGTTCTTGACGCCCATTTACATCAGTTACTCTTCAGCATGAGCCCAAGCTAACGGAGCCCAACCAAAATTTTCCGGTCCGGAAGTGATGCGGTTGAGTTTTTCAATAGCGATGTTTTTCTTTTTCATTTGATCATCCTTTTTCATTCTTGTTGGATTTGAACTCCCGGTAATGCGTGGGAGTGATGTAATTAATGCAGAGATTTTTGGCTTGTTAAATAGGGCTTGGCTAGTTTTTTAGATTTAATTATGAGCAATGGAATTTTGTAAATTCCCATCGGTTATTTGTGTGGGCTTGGTCTGTAGTCCACTTCCCAAAGTTGCAGATTTCGCCAGATTCAGGTTGTGTCTATAGATTGTGTTTCGTTATTTTTATTTGTGGTGTTTCTTTTTTTGGAAATTCAGTGTTCAACTGATTGTGAGGGGGTTGCTAGTGGAGCAGTTAAAGAAATATCTGACAGATTCGTCCGTGCATCAAGCCTTGTTACTGATTGATCTAACCGAGAAAGGCGCTCCAGATCACGCCGTTCGCTTACTGCTGAACGAAGTCCTTGATGGGCTGAAGGAAAAAGGCTGGCCTCAGGCGCAACTACAATCAGGCCCGCGGATTGTGTCCGCTGAAGAAAATTACGGTTTGCTCGGTTATGACTCTGCGGAAATCACCCTCGGTAGTGCACACACACGCTGGGTCGACGAGTGCTCTCTTTTGCGAACGCAAACGACTAGTCAAATTCCAAGGGCGCTTCAGCGTGCCGCTCATATAAGGCAGCCTGGGCAGATGATTTTGCTGGCTGCGCCAGGGATAACTTTTCGCCGAGATAGCCGGGATCGTTGGCATTGTGCCGAACCGCATCAGATGGATATCTGGGTGCTCGGTGAGCCGGAGCTGGCCACGCATGAACAACTGTTGCGTTTGGTCAGCGATATCCTCGCTTCAGCCGTTCCCGACAAACCTTGGATCTGCAGCGACAGCCCGCATCACTACACGGAGGGTGGAATTGAAGTGAATGTGTTGAACGACGGTGCGCCAGTCGAGGTGTTGGAGTGCGGTCGTATTGCGAGGTCGTTACTCGAACGTCTCCAGATTGATCCGTTGCGTCATGGCGGACTGGCTCTCGGCATGGGATTGGATCGTCTGACCATGCTGCGCAAAGGCATTCCGGATATTCGCTTGCTGCGGGATCAGAACGTTCGAGTACAGGCGCAGATGCATGATCTGAATCCGTGGAGTGCTGTATCACGGTTGCCTTCGATTGCTCGGGACATTTCGTTGGCGGTAACGCCAGGGGTGAGTGAAGAAGTGTTGACCGAAAGAATGTTGCAGGCCGCAGGTGAGTGTTCTGACTGGATCGAGGAGATGGAGGTCAAGGGACGTTGGCAGTTTTCGGATTTACCGGTGCAGGCAATTGACCGTCTCGGATTGTTGCCCGGTCAGGAAAATGTGCTTTTGCGTGTAGTACTGCGTGATTGTTCACGGTCAATAACGACTGCTGAGGCTAACGCTTTGTATTCGAAAATTCAGTCCGCTTTGCATGAAGGTGCACCGGGGGCGGGGTACAGAATGGATCGACCCAATGTTTGAAGCACTTACCATTCATGTTGGATGTGACGACCCTTCGCGAGCAGGCTCGCTCCCACAGGGATCTTCACCGGATACAGATCACATGTAGGAGCTGCCGCAGGGGAGTCAGATCCGGAAACTCCCCACCAACTGATTAAGCCGCGCCGCCTGCTGTTCCAGCTCGGTGCAGGCCTGCAAGGTCGATTGCAGGTTTTCCACGCCTTGCTGGTTGAGGGTGTTGATTTGGGTGATGTCGACGTTCAACGCCTCGACCACCGCAGTCTGTTCCTCGGTGGCGGCGGCGACGGATTGGTTGACGTTGTCGATCTCGCCAATGCGTTGCGTGACACTGCTCAGGCGTGTGCCGGCGAGGTTGGCGATGTTCACGCTTTCCTCGCTGTGCTGCTGGCTTTCGGTCATGGTGATGACCGAATCACGCGCGCCCACTTGCAGCTCTTCGATCATCTGCTGAATCTCTAGCGCCGAGGTTTGCGTGCGTCCCGCCAGGCTGCGCACCTCATCGGCCACCACGGCAAAACCACGGCCCGCTTCACCGGCACGTGCCGCTTCGATCGCCGCGTTGAGTGCCAGCAGGTTGGTCTGCTGAGAGATGCCCTTGATCACTTCGAGGATCTGGCCGATGTTCACGGTTTTGTCGTTGAGCACTTCGATGTTGGCGCACGACGCACTGATTTTTCCGGACAGTTCGTTCATCACTTCAATCGTGCGTTCCACCACCTGACGACCGTCTTCGGCTTGTTGTCGTGCAGCGGAGGCTTGCTGCGAAGCATCGGATGCGTTGCTGGCGATTTCCTGGGCGGCAGCGCCCAGTTGATTGATCGCGGCGGCAACGCTGTTGGTGCGGGTGGATTGATCGTCGAAATTGCTCAGAGACGAATTGGAGGCATCCAGTACGCGCCGCGCGCCTTCATTGACGCCGAGGGCCGCCGACGATACTTCGCGAATCGAGTGATGGATGCGTTCGACAAAACGGTTGAACGCCGTCGCCAACTGGCCGATCTCGTCCCGCGATTGCACTTGCAGACGTCGGGTCAGATCACCTTCGCCAAGGGAGATGTCCTCCATGACCCGCGTCAGCACTTGCAACGGTCGGGTGATGCGTTGCGCGGTGTACCAGATCAACAGCAGACCCAGCAGTGCCGAGCCGCCACCCAACAATAACTCCAGCGCAGTGCTTTTCACGCCTTGGGCGTCGAGTTCCTTTTGCAGCGTGGTGACCGGTGCCAGCAGCACGTCCTGCGGCACACCCACCAATACGCCCCAAGGCGCGGCACCGGCAATCGGTGCCAGGGGTTCGAGGACTTTGATTTGTTGCGGGTCGACAAACACCTTCGGTTGACCTTGGCGCAACGCGTCCATCACTTCGGCATTGTCCATCGGTTGGCCGAGGCGATTGACGTCCTGACTGTTGGCGGAGACCACGCCACGGGGGCTGACGATGCTGATTTGGCCGTGGCCATCGAACAGTTGCAGTGCACTGGTTTCACTGTTTTTTTGCAGCGCGGCGAGGTTGATGTCGAGGCCGACCACGGCGATGACTTTACCGTTTTCCAACAGCGGAAAAGCGACGCTGGTCACCAGTTTGCGGCTGCCGGATGCTTCGTCGAAGTACGGCTCCAGGACGCAGGCCTGGCGGGTGTCGCGGGCGCAGGTGTAGAAGGAGTTGTAGGGCGCGCCACTTGGGCCGGGCGAGGTGTTGGCGAGCAGGCCTTCGTCACCGATGACCGCTTGCAACTCGCCGGGTTTGCTCTGCACCCAATACTGCGAGAAGCGTCCGGTTTCATTGCTGCCCAGATCGGCCTTGTCGGCGAAGCTGGCATCGACGCCGTCCAAAGCGTCTGGTTCAAAAATGACGTAAAGCCCGAGCAGGTCGGGCTTGTCGATCAGGGCCTGGTGAAGCTGTGTACTCAGCTCCTGGCGCAGTTGTTGGCGGGTGAGGTTCCCTTGATGCTGGAGTTGCCTGAGGTAAAGCAAATACCGCGACATTCCCTGGCCATATTCGTGGGTCTGCATGAAGGTCCGTTGCACTTGCATCGCCTGCACTTTGCCCAGGGCCTGCATGTGTTCCTTGGCTGCGTCGGCGAGCATTTCACCGCTGGCCTCGGCGACTTGCTGGCTACTCTGGTGGGTCTGATAGAGCGACAAGCCCATCAGCAAACCCACCACCAACAGCAGGCAGAGGCCGGCGAGCAGGGCTATTTTGCTCTGGATCGTGAGGAATTTTGTCTGCATTGGAAATGCCTTTTTCCTTGAAAGCAATGACACCGTAACGCGCTCTTGTAGGAGCTGCCGCAGGCTGCGATCTTTTGACTTATAAAATCAAGATCAAAAGATCGCAGCCTGCGGCAGCTCCTACAGGGGTGCGTGGTTTTAGCTTAGAAAGTGGTTGCGAACACCAGTTGGCTGTAGAGGTTTTTGTCGTTGTTACCCAACTGCGTGCCACCTTGATCGGCGCTCTTGTCTGGCTGGAACAGACCGATCAGTGGCATCACCGTCAGGTTCTCGCTGACGTGCCATTCGGCATACAGATCCGTTTCGTGGCCATCGGTGTTGCCCAGGCTGCGGTCGATGGTGTCGTAGTTGAAGTACATCGCACCGACGGTCAGGTTCTCCAGTGGCGAGACGGTGAATTTCACTTGCTGGATACGCGAGTTGGTGTTGAACGGACCGGCATAGTTACCCGCCACTTCACCCTGGAACCAGGTGCCGAAACCGCGACTGAAACCGTAGAACAGGGTGTCGTAGCCTTCCGAGAAACGGCTGTAGCGGTAGCTGACATACGGTGCCCAGGCTACGTTGGAAAAGGTCCAGCCGGCCTCCAGGTACCAGGCGTCTTCGGTAGCGGTATGGGGTTTGTCCTCCTTGGCATATTCGCCGGAGAGGAACAGGTCTTTCACCCCGGCGTTGCCGGTTGCGCGCAGGCTGTAGGTCTTCATGCCGTCGCGTTCGAGCTGCGCGGGGGAGGCGTATTGCTCGTCGACATCGGTGCTGTCGATGTAAGTCAAACCGACGGTGCCGATATCGGAAACGTGCTCCAGGGTGCCGACGTACATTTCGGTCTTGGCCTGGGCGCGGTTATCGGATTTCAGATACATCAGGTCACTGCGCCAGCCTTCCTTGCCACCGATACGCAACACCGCCGTCTCGTCGAAGGCTTTGCGTGCAGCCAGCCAGTAAGCGCCACCACGATTGAATTCGCCGTCGGCCAGGCCTTTGCCCATGTTCAACGCGTCGCCATCAATCAGGAAGCCGTCACCGACCACGATGTTCTGGCGGCCGAACGAGAAGTCGATGCCGTCTTTACCCAAGGCCTCGAACAGATCGCCGGAGCGCCAGCCGAGGTAGGCATCTTCGAACTTGGTGGTGCGTTCCGTGCCATCGCTGAAGCCGGCGGCATCGCCGTCGCCCCAGGTGCCGGAACTCAGCAAATTTGCTGCGCCGTATGTGCTGCCGACACCGGCCAGGCCCTTGTCGAAGCTCAGGCCGTATTTGACGTAGCCCTCGCGCCACGACGAATTACCTTCATCAAGACGGCCGGACAGCGCGTAGTTTTCCTGGCTGTGGAAAATGCCGAAAACGGCTTCCAGGGTGGCGTTCAGGTGACTGTCGCTATCGGCGTAGAGTTCATAAGCTCCGGCCTGGCCTGCGCTGACCATCAGCGCGAGGGTAGAGAGTCGAAGCAAGGGGGACTTGAGCATGGCGTGACATCCGTTCTTGTTCTTGAGCGCAGGTTTGCGGTCTTTTTAGATACTAAGGTCCGGATTTCTTTTGCCCTTTTGCCTGTTTGCCAAATAGTTGGCTGTGCTTGCCAGATTACGAAAGTTGAACGCAATCCCCTGTAGGAGCTGCCGCAGGCTGCGATCTTTTGATTTTGTTTTTAAAGATCAAGATCAAAAGATCGCAGCCTGCGGCAGCTCCTACAGTGGATCGGCGTACAGTTTTTGCTTCTCACCACTTATCAAGCCGAGCATTGGCTCGCCTTCAGCTCTTGATCTTGAGGGTACAACCGAGCGGTTTGGCAGAAGCGCCAACACAACTGGCACGCAGGGCAAACCGTGCGCGCCACCGACCACCGACAATCCTTCCCAACCTGCCCGGGCACCGTTGCCCTGGCGCTTTCAGAGTTGGCGTTCGTCTGCTGGCGAATGCGTGGATTTTCAAGGTCGTTCCCTATGTTCACCGCCCTGCGTTTGCCCCTCATCGGTTTGTTCTCCTTCACCCTGGCCCAGGTTGCCTTGGCCGCCGATTGCGCATCCGATCAGCGCCACGGTGCCGAAGTGTTCGCCAACGAGTGCGGGGTCTGCCATTCGGTGACCAAGGGCACCGTCGGCATGATGGGACCGAACCTGGCGGGTGTGGTCGGGCGTAAATCCGGTTCGCTGGAAGGCTTCAACTACTCGCAGGCCATGCGCAGCAAAAACATCGACTGGCAGGCCGAGAACATCGCGCAACTGATCACTCAGCCGCAGGCTTATGTGCCCGGCACCTACATGCCCTACATGGGCCTGAATTCGGCAGACGATCGCCAGGCGGTTGTGTGCTACCTCAAAGAACAAAAAATCTAAGCGGCCGGTCTACGGCTGATCCCCTCGTTTGAACGAAAGGTGAATTATGAGCAACGTTGAAATTCTGCCGCAGGTTGCTGCATTCCTCGACCGCCGCCACGGCTGCTTTATCGATGGTCAGTGGGTATTCGCCGAAGGCGAAAGCATCGCCGTGGTCAACCCGGCCACCGGGCAAACCCTGTGCGAAACCCTCGATGCGCCGCAGGAAATCGTCGAGCAAGCCGTGCAGTCGTCGCACAAAGCCTTTAAGTCCCGCGTCTGGTCGGGCCTGCGTCCAGCAGACCGCGAGCGCATTCTGCTGAACTTCACCCGTCTGGTAGAAGAGCACGCTGAAGAGCTGGCGCAACTGGAAACCCTGAGCCAGGGCAAGTCGATCAACATGGCGCGTGCGCTGGATCTGAACGCCACCGTCGAATTCATGCGCTACATGTCCGGCTGGGCCACCAAGATCGAAGGCCAGACCTTCGACGTGTCGATCCCGCTGCCACCGGGCGCCAAGTTCACCGCGTTCACCAAACGCGAGCCAGTCGGTGTAGTGGTCGGCATTGTGCCGTGGAACTTCCCGCTGCTGATCGCGGCCTGGAAACTCATGCCAGCGCTGGCCACCGGTTGCACGGTGATTATCAAACCGGCGATGGAAACCCCGTTGACCGCGATGCGTTTGGCGGAACTGGCCCTTGAAGCGGGCATCCCGGCGGGCGTGTTCAACGTCGTCACCGGTGGCGGTGCCTCGGTCGGTGGCGTGCTGACCAAGCACCCCTTGGTGAGCAAAGTGTCGTTCACTGGCTCCACCGCCGTGGGCAAAAGTGTCGGCGTGGCGTGCATGGAAAACATGACGCGCTTCTCGCTGGAACTGGGTGGCAAAAACCCGATGATCGTGCTCGCCGATGCAGACGTCGAAAAAGCCGTCCAAGGGGCGATCCTTGGCGGCTTGCTGAACAACGGTCAGGTTTGCGCAGCGGCTTCGCGCTTCTATGTGCATCGCTCGATTCACGACAAATTTGTCGAGGCTCTGGCGGCGGCAGTCTCGGCGATGCCGATTGGCGACGGTATGAACTGCGAAGCGGCGATCAACCCATTGGTATCGCGCAAGCAACAACAAAGCGTGCTCAAACACATCGAACTGGCCCGTCAGGAAGGTGCGCGTGTGGTAACGGGCGGAGAATTGATCGAAGGTAACGGCTTCTTTGTGCAGCCGACCATCCTCGCCGATATCGACCACAGCATGGCCGTGGCTCGCGAAGAAGTGTTCGGTCCGGTACTGGGCGTGATGCCGTTCGACGATGAAGATGCAGTCATCGAGCTGGCCAACGACAACCGCTACGGCCTGGCCGCCAGCCTGTGGACCAACGACCTGAGCAAAGCCATGAACCTGGTGCCGCGCATCGAAGCCGGCACCGTGTGGGTCAATGCCCACGTGCTACTCGACCCGGCGATGCCGTTCGGTGGCGTCAAGCAATCGGGCATGGGGCGCGAGTTTGGACGTGCGGTGATTGAGGCTTACACAGAGCTTAAATCGGTGTGTATCGCGCATTGATAAACCGGTTGGCGTGAAGCTATGTAGGAGCTGACGAGTGAAACGAGGCTGCGATCTTTTGATCTTGCTTTTAAAAAACAAGATCAAAAGATCGCAGCCTTCGGCAGCTCCTACAAAGGACTGTGCGTTACGCCGCAGGCGGTTTCGCCAGTTCAATACCGGCGGCACCCAGCCGCTTGAGTATTTCAAACAACAGCTCGCTTTTGATCGACCCGACCAGGCGCGGGCTGCCGACATAACCGGTGATCGTCAACGTGATGCCTTCAGGCCTGAGTTGGCTGAAGCGCACGAACGGTGCCGGTTTTTCCAGAATGGCTTCGTGCTCGCAGTAAGTGTCGTATAGCAGGTTGCGCACCTGCTCCGGGTCGATGTCCAGTGGGAACACCAGTTCCAGTATCGCCACGCCCTGGGCGCTGCCGCCGAGGGTCACGTTGCGCAGGTTCTGCGAGATCAGTTGCGAGTTGGGCACGATGACGATCGAGCGGTCAGCGAGTTGTATTTCGGTGGCCCGTACGTTGATCCGGCGGATGTCACCCTCAACCCCGCTGATGCTGATCAGGTCGCCGACTTTCACCGGGCGTTCGGTCAGTAGAATCACACCGGAGACGAAGTTCTTCACGATCTCCTGCAGGCCGAAACCGATCCCCACCGACAAGGCGCTGACGATCCAGGCCAAGTTGGTCCACTTCACCCCCAGTGACGACAACGTCATCAGGATCACCAGCGCATAACCGATATTGGTGAACAATGTGCTGAGCGAGGCGCACATGCCGGGGTCCATCTCGGTCTTGGGCAGGAATTCGTTGTCCAGCCAGCGGCTCAACGCGCGAATCAGGTAGACACCGATCATCAGCGCCAGCACGGCGTGCAGCAGGTTGCCCGGGACAATGTTCAGTTTGCGCAGGCCGTCGCCACCGAGTATCGCCAGGGTGTTGTTTGCCAGTTGCCCGAGCGTCGATCCGACCCCACCCACCAACAGCGAGATACAAGCGATCAGCAACAACGCGGCCCGACCTGCGCCGGACAAAATGATCGAAATCTGCTCCAGGCGAGCATCGCCAATGCCCAGCAACTGTTTGATCGCCTTGCCAGTGGGTTGCCGGGGTGAAAACAGGTATTCGCAGCCGTCCTTCAATAGCTGTATCAGCAAGTAGAAACCGGCAAAAATGATAAACAGCCAGACCAGTTCGTAAGTGATGAAGCGCGACAACGATACGTAGCCAATTAGCAAGGCAAGCAGGGAAACCACGGTCGCGATGCTGGCGAACGCATAAATGACCCCGGCCAGCGTCCGGCCTGCCTCGGGCGCTGCACCGGCCAGGACCATGGCCCGGCGGGTTCTGTTTACGCGCAGCAGCAGGGTACCGATCAATATTGAGATAACTAATGCGACGAAGCCTCTGACGGAAATCACCACCTCGGTGCTCATGCCGGTGGCATTGGTCACCTGCGCCATCGATACCAGCACCAGCAGGGCGAATGCCAATCGGGCGGGGAAGGGTTTGATGACCAGGGCCACCGGGTCGGCAATGGCCGGCAATCGCCACGAAGGGTGTTGGTTGGACAGGAGCGCACGGCTTAGGCCGGTGATCAGCACGCAGGTATAAACGATCCTTTCGAAATCCTGGGAAAACCCCGTCAGTTGCGGCGTCAGCGGCAGTTGCCGGGTCAGGGCAAAAAACAGCAGCTGCAAGGCCAACCAGGCCGCCAATATCGTGGCGAGCACCGAGGCCAGCGCCAGGGCGCTGCGCCTCAGGCGACCTTCAGGCACTCGATGGATGCACAGCCAGGTCAGCCCTCGTTCCGCCAGGCCACGCCCCAGGATCCAGACGGCCAAGGCCAATGAGACCAGTACGACGGTGAGCAGACGCTGGCCCGGCTGCCAGATCGATTCGAGGGTGGTGCCAATTTGTTGCATGAACGAGCTCAGCCGTTGCCGATCCTCCACCGGGGGATTGAGCATCGGTAACCAGAACCAGGGGTTGAGCACGCTCTTGGTCTGTTGGGTCACCTCGGTTTCCAGCAGGCTACGGCGAATGGCGGCAATCTGGGTGAGCAACTCGGCGGCACTGGCTTTGATCGCCACCAGGGTTTTGAGTTTGAAATCGACCCTGTTCTTTTGCTCGGTGAGCGAGGCCCGTTGACTGGCAATATCGGACTTCTCCAGATCGGCCTCAGCCAGCGGTGCAGGGGCCAGCACGCCCAGTTGGGCCTGTAATTGACTTTGTTCGGGCAGCAGCAGGGCTGACAGGCGATCCACATTCTGGATGAGCGCTTGAACCAGATCCTGCGGGGCTTCGAGCTGGCTGTAATTGTTGGCCTGGGAAACCTGTTGTTTGAGGCTGTTGAGTTGACCTTGCAGTACTTCCAGATCGCTGTCGGAAACACTGACTGCGGCCGCTATGACGGAGGAAGAGGGGTCGAGCGGTTGCGCTGCCGACAGCGTGCCGGGGTTCGCTGCAAACAGCGCGAACGCGATGAAAATCACTGACCTCAATGCATTGCGCATAGGAGTGCTCGACTGGTTGTTAGTCACTCAGCCTATGAGGTTAGGTCATGACTCGCACCGTCGAGGGTTTTTTGGTCGGTTGAGTCAAAAGCAGGATCAAAAGATCGCAGCCTGCGGCAGCGCCTACAGGGGATGTCTCTTTTGATCTTCTCTTTATTCACCCAGCCGCCGCGCCGGGAAAAACAGCTCAAAACACGTCACACCCTCGGCACTGCTGACGCTGTATGCACCGTTATGCAGTTGCATGATCGTCGCCACGATCGACAACCCCAAACCATTGGATTGCGCCGAGCGTTCGCGGGATTCGTCGACGCGGTAGAAGCGTTCGAACAGCTTGGGCAGGTGTTCGGCAGGGATGGTCTGGCCGTGGTTGCGCACTTGCAAGCGGATGCCGTCGGCCGTCGGCGTGGCGCGGATGGACAGTTCGGAGTCGGGCGCGCCGTACTTGATGGCATTGGCGCACAGGTTGGCCAGGGCACGGCGCAGCAGCATCGGTTCGGCCCAGATCAGTCCGCTGCCCTTGGCGTCGATGTACATACCGACATCCGCCGCGAGCCCTTCGAAATAGTCGGCGATGCGTTCCATTTCATCTGCTGCGTCCAGCTCCTGGCGTTGACGCAGGGCGCTGGACGGATCGGTGCGCGCCAGAAACAGCATGTTGTCGAGCATCCGTGCCAGGCGCTCCAGTTCCTCGACATTCGAGGCAAGCAACTGTTGATAGGCTTCGATGCTGCGGTTCTGCTGCAGTGCGACCTGGGTTTCGCCCAGCAGGTTGTTGATTGGCGTGCGCAGTTCATGGGCCATATCGGTCGATACCTGGCCCAGTTGTACAAAGCCCTTGCCCAAGCGGTCGAGCATGGCATTGAAAGCCTCGATCATTGGCAGCAACTCCAACGGCGCATCCCGGCTGTCGAGGCGTTCGTTGAGATTGCCAATACCGATGCCCTGGGCATGTCGAGCAAGGTGACGCACCGGCAGCAGGCCTCGGTCCACCAGCACATAGCCGGAAAACGCCAGCAGAATCGCCGCGACGCTGGCGAACAGGTAAACGTTGAATCGGTAACTGGCGAGCACCGCGGTACGTTCGGTCATCAGGCGTCCGGTGACCACCTGCAAGCTGCCTTGATCGCCGGAATCAATGATTGCCGCCAATGCCGAAAACGGTACGCCGTTGACGTTGGGCAAGTGCTGCACGTCGCTAAGCGCCAGCGGATGATTGATGGGCATTGGTGGCAATGCGGGCATGTTCAGATGCCCCGGATTGACCTCCAGCAATGGCGGTTGCCCGGGGGCGCCAATGGTCAACAGGGCCTCGCGGTTACCCAGCATGTTCTGGAACAGCGCCGGTTTGGTGCGGATCAGTTCCAGGGTGTTGCTGTCATTGAGGAAGGTGCGCAGTTGATCGATACGGGTCACCAGCGCGGCATCGTCGCGGCGGATCAACTCTCGTTCCAGATCACGGTAAAGCGCCACGCCGAGCAGCGTCAGCGAGACAAACGCCAGAAATGCAAACACCAACGCCAGGCGCAGCGTCAGTGAGTGGCGCAAGCGGGACAGGCTGTTCATGGCTGAGTATCGAAGCGGTAACCGATACCGCGCACGCTGTGGATCAACTTGAGCTGGAAGGGATCGTCGATCTTCATCCGCAGGCGTCGTACTGCGACATCCACCACGTTGGTATCACTGTCGAAATTCATGTCCCAGACCCGCGAAGCGATCATCGAACGCGACAGCACTTCACCTTGATGCGTGGCGAACAGGTGCAGCAGGGCAAATTCCTTATTGGTCAGGGTGATGCGCGTGCCAGCGCGGGTGACGCGGCGTTTGAGCACGTCGATCTGCAGGTCGTCAATTTGCAGCTGTTCTTCTTCGCGGGTGGGGCCACGTCGGGTCAGGGTGCGCAGGCGCGCCACCAGCTCGGCGAAGGAAAATGGCTTGATCAGGTAATCGTCGGCGCCCAGTTCCAGGCCTTTGATACGGTCGGCGATATCATCGCGGGCTGTGAGGAACAGCACCGGCGTGTCGGCTTCCTTGCGCAAGCGGCGCAGGACTTCCCAACCGTCCATCTTCGGCATCATCACATCCAGCACGATCACATCGAAATCGTGCTCCAGGGCCAGGTGCAGGCCATCGACGCCGTCGCGGGCCAGGCTCACGGTGTAACCGAGTTCCTGCAGGCCGTTGAGCAAGTAGTTGCCGGCCTTGGGTTCGTCTTCGACTACGAGGATGTTCATCGGGGGATCTGCCTGATTCAGTGTCAGCAAGCTTCAGTTCCGCGCAGGCGGGCTACAGCGGCATACCGGTGCCGCAAGTGTAGCCCGATCATCTGCCCGTACGGTGCAACGATGATCAATGATCATTGGTGCAACCGCTGCCCTCAACCAGGTAGTCCAGCTCGTGTTGCCGACCCTGGTGGTCGAGGTAGTTCAGGTGTGCAGGGACGATGCCGCATTGTTGCGAAATGTCGGTGCTGCCGACGACTTTGGCGACGTCGAGGTGGACGAACGCCGCGTCTTTGTCGTGGATCACGGGCGCGCTGCTCTGGGTGTCGGCAAAGGCCGAGCCGGTGGCGAGGAGGGCGGCAAAACCGAGGATTAGCATTTTCATGATGAGTCTCTCTATTCAGGGTTGGAGGCTGCCGGTGGCTGTTCCTGGCAGTGAGTTCAGGTTAACCAGGCGATCCGAACAGCCGACCAACAGCTCGATGACAAAGTTGTAATAAATGGGGCTGGGTTAGGACTGGCGACCGGCGGCAGCGACGATCAGGTCAGCGATTTCCTTGGCGTGCGACACCAGTGACAAGTGGCTCGACGGCAGTTCGATGGTGGTCGCGCCCATGCGCTTGGCGAGGAAGCGTTCCAGGTCCGGGTTGATGGTCTGGTCCTGCGTTGACACCGCGTACCAGGATGGCTTGGTGTGCCACGCGGCGACTGTCGTACGGTCGGTGAACAGGGTTTTGGCGATCGGTTGCTGCTCGGCAAACAACTGCATGGCCTTGTCGTGGGGCACGTCGCTGGCGAAATATTTGAGGAAGGCGTCTTGCTTGAGGCTGATGTAGCCATCGTGTTCTTCGGTGCCAGCACGCACGGGCATGGTCGGGTATTTGGCGGAGAGGGCGACGAAGTCTTCACCGGCATCCGGTGCGCGAGCAGCGACGTACACCAGCGAGCTGACTTTCGGATTGACCCCGGCTTCGCTGACCACGGTGCCGGCGTAGGAGTGGCCGACCAGCACGGTTGGACCGTCCTGCTGATTGAGCACCCGCTGGGTGGCGGCGACGTCATCAGCCACGGAAGTCAGCGGATTTTGTACGGCGGTGACGTGCAAACCGGCGGCTTGCAAACGGGCAATCACCTCCGACCAACTGGAGCCATCGGCCCAGGAACCGTGCACCAGCACGACGTTATTGGCCTTGACCGGTGCCGTTGCGGTGGCAGCCATGGCGGAACCGCTGCCCAGCATGAACAGGCTGGCGGCGATCAGGCAGAGTTTGCTCAATGGTTTCATGGTTTCGACCCTTGTCATCATCAGTGGAAGGCGTGTCATCCGGTGTGGGTGACTGACGACGCCACTGTATGAATCGAGAGTGCTGGCTACGCTGACAACTCAATGACAAGTTTGTAATGCTGGTTTGCAAGGAACCTCAAAAACCAGGCGAAGACGTTGGCTGGGATTTTGGTGTCCGGCATTGCCTCCCCTGTAGGAGCGAGCCTGCTCGCGATGGACTGTAGAACACCGCGTTTAGCCAGGACGCACGCGTTTTCTTGACGTCCATCGCGAGCAAGCTCGCTCCTACAGGTTCAGGCCAGCATCGACATCAACCCGCCCTGGCGGTCCAGTTTGGCCAGGTCGTCGAAGCCGCCGATATGCGTGTCGCCGATGAAAATCTGCGGCACGCTGCGTCGTCCGCTGCGGCTGAGCATTTCTTCAAGTTTGCCCGGCTGGGTCTGAATGTTGATCTCTTTCAGGGTGATGCCTTTACTGGCGAGCAGGGATTTGGCGCTGCGGCAGTAAGGGCAGGTGTCGGTGGTGTACAGGGTCACAGTGTTCATGGTCGGTTCTCCGCTTTTGGCGTTGTTCAGGCATTGATGGCCGGGAAGTCGATCTCGGTCAGCGCGACGTTGTTCAGGTAGTTGGTCAGCGTCTGCGAGGCCACGTGTGCAATCACCTCGATGATCTTGGCGTCGTCGATACCGGCGGCGCGTGCGGCGGCGATCTGCTCGGCGCTCAGGTGGCCACGGCTTTCAGTGATTTGCCGGGCGAGCAGGGCGAAGGCGTTGAGTTGGCCTTCCCGGGCGCTGAGGATTTCCTGGCTAGACAGCCCGGCCTTGCCGGCAAACACCGTATGGGCTGCCAGGCAGTAATCGCAGCCGTTAACTTGTGAGGTGGCGAGGAAAATCGCTTCCTTCTCAGTCGCGCTCAAGGACGTTTTGCCCAATGCCGCCGAGTTTTGTACATAAGAGGTGAGCACGGCGGGGGCGTGGGCCAGCACCCGGAATAAGTTGGGCAAGAAACCGATTTTCTTTTGCACGCCTTCCAGCAGTGGGCGGATGGTGTCGGTGGCGTGTTCCAGGCTGACAGGGGAAATGCGGGTCATGGTGATTCTCCGAGGATTCAAGCGCGACAGGCGCTGGGTACGGAGTTCATGCTAAGGATTCGTGCTGGCCTGTTGGATGCAAATCGTCGACGATATGCGACAGATCGTCCAAAACTGTTGCCGGGAGTCTCCCCATGGATCGTTTATCCACGTTGCTTGCGCATTTCGGCGTCAATGCCGGCACCTTTCACAGCGGTGCGTTTTGCGGCATATCGGCCTTCGATGGCAGCCAAACCTGCGGTCATCTGCACTTGCTGCAGGCCGGCGAGGTCGTGCTGAAACTGGCCGATGAAGGAGAACTGCGCATCACCGAGCCGACGCTGATCTTCTTCCCCCGGCCGTACCGTCATCGCTTGTCTGCCACAGAGGCGTCCGCCACGCAGTTGGTCTGTGCGTCGCTGAACTTCGATGGCGGCTCGGGCAATGCGCTGGCCATGGCGCTGCCGGATTATCTGGTGCTTAAACTCGACGAAATCCCGACGCTGGCGAACACGCTGGAGTGGCTGTTCAACGAGGCCTTCGATGGCACTTGCGGGCGCGAAGCGGTGATGGACCGCCTGTTTGAACTGTTGGTGATTCTGTTACTGCGGCACATCCTCAGCAGTCGCAACCAGCAACCGGGAATGATGGCGGGCCTGGCCGATGGGCGGCTGGCGCGGCCGCTGAACCTCATGCACGAAGCGCCGGGCAAGGCCTGGAGCGTGGCAGAGTTGTCGGTGGCGGCCAACATGTCGCGGGCCAGTTTCGCCGAACATTTTCGGCGAGTGGTCGGGCAGACGCCGGTGGATTATCTGGTGAGTTGGCGCATCAGTCTGGCGCAGAAACGCTTGCGCGAGGGCAAACCCATTGCCTTGATCGCCGAAGAAGTCGGGTACGAAAGCCCATCGGCACTGGCCCGGGCGTTCCGTCGTAAAACGGGTGTCAGCCCGCGGGAATGGAGGGGGTGAGCGAACATGATCCAGTGCAAATCTGCCGTTGTTCCGGCAATGCCGGAAGACGGGCGGCGCATGCTGGTGGACCGCCAATGGCCGCAAGATGACTCAAACGATCAATTATCGTTGGATGCCTGGCTACCCGATGTCGCGCCGTCGGCTGATCTGCTTCAGACATTCAATGACGAGTTGCTCGACTTTGCCCAATTCACCGCCGCCTATCGCCAGGAACTGGCTGCCCAGCCAGCGCATTGGTGGGCGCTTTTGCAGCCTGCGCAATCAGGAATGCTGACGTTGGTGTTCACCGCAAAAGACCCGCTGCAAAACCACGCCGTGGTGCTCGCCCAGTGGCTGGAAGAGGAACTCGATCGATACCAGGGCTCCAGTTCGCCGGTGTGTTATCGGGATGAGTTTCCGGAGTATTGAAGAGGAAAGGAACGGCCAACCTATAGCACTGGCAGGCCAAGGCGCGTTAACAGCCACTGAGAAGTTATTCATCAGCGGTTATGGCGCCAGATGGAAAAATTTAACGCACCGGCAACACAAAGCCACACAAGGTAAGGGAACAGGATCAACCCGGTGATCACGTCAAACTGCAATGCCATCACCACCATTGCGGCGACCACAAGCCAGAGCAGCGTCAGGATCACCATACCGGCGAAAATGCGGCGTGCGCCGAAGAATACCGGTGTCCACAACGTATTAAGCGCAATCTGTGCCGCCCATAGCGCCAGCACCCCTTGAGTTCCAGGCATCAAGCTCAATCGATATCCGGCCCAGGCTAGCAACAGATAGATAGTCGTCCAGGCGACCGGAAACAGCCAGTTGGGCGGTGTAAAGCCGGGTTTAGTGAGAGATTCGTACCACTGGCTCGGTTTAAAGAAGAGACCTGTGCTCGCCGCGGTACCGCAGGCTAGAAGAAAAACAAAAAAAGTCATCACCTGTCCTTAGCTGAAATCAGCTGTCTGGGGTCAGCGCCATGGCGCAGTCTTAAACAAGGGACGCCCAGTGACGCCAAAAGTTTGGATTGAGCGATGACATTTTTTTGGTGAGCGTAGGGGTGTCAGGTGGTCTTTTGCTTTTGCCAGCCTGTAAGTTTATAAAACTCGAAAAATTCGTTTGGAACACTCGTTGCTTTATTCAGGATCTTCTTATGCCGACTGACCAGGCCAGGCTACTCGCCCTCGCATTGATTGAGATCAGGAACTTGCTTGCTGATTATTTGGGCAGCGATGTAGATGCGCCAATGAGCATCCGTGTCGCGGCGCATATAGCCTATGCACTTCATAACGAGGCGCAGACCACATACAACAATGCTGACTTTCAACTCGACCACGCAACCCGGAAAATCGCCGTGATTGATCAGATTCTTGGTGTTGCGGATGGTGCCGCGTTGTTGAGCAGGTTTGGCGTCTAGACCAAAGTGCTACTGGCTAGCGCTCAACCTGGATGACCGCCTAAGGCCGATTTCTCCCTGTCGCAACGGGCTGCTACCAGCTAGGAACTTGCGCGGATGCACGTCTACTCGGTGGGCTTCACTGGAAAAGTGACCCCTCGATTCCTTCGATATCCTGACGGCGCCCGGTTCGCGACTACGCTAAACCCAGGCCAGCCGTCGAACAGACGTGACCCGCTGTTCGCGCTGCATCCGCTCCAGGAGCGCCCAATGCCGTCCATCATCACGCGCCTGGTGGCGCTGTCTGTTCTCTGCCTGACGCTTGAAGCGCCAGCCCAGACCGACACTTGCCCAGCTGGCGAAAAACAAGTGTGCCTGGACGTTTGCATCTGTTTGCCGGATGGCCTCTATCAGATCGCGGCGCCTGCCCTGGCGCTGTGGCTGACTCAAGCCCGCGCCGAGGCCGCCACGACCGACATTCAACCCATTCCTCCGCACCTCCGCGAGCAGCTGTTGCGCTGGTACGAGCCCAGCGTCCTTGACGCTGCGCGCTACAAAGTCAGTGACAACGGCCAACTCAACGCCGCCACTGCGATACTGCAAAACCCCGATGTCGGTGCCGTGACGCTGATCGACATCATCCTCTTCCGCGACGCTCAAACCGCCGAGCAGAACGTCGCGCTCTGGGCTCACGAACTCAAGCATGTGCAGCAATATCAGGAATGGGGGGTAGAAGGATTTGCCCAGCGCTATACACAGGATTTCAATGCGGTGGAGGCGCCGGCTTATGCCATACAGGCTGAGGTCAGACGGGCAGTGCGGGAAACGACTGACTGAAAATGGGGATGACTGGCCACGCCAGTCTTGTAGGAGCGAGGCTTGCCCGCGAAGGCGATCTCAAGGACGCCTTCGCGGGCAAGCCTCGGTCCTACGGGTGTGGGGAATGCTTGAGAATGAAGCGTGCGTGTTCTTTTCAACAGGGTCGCAGGGTGCGTGTTTAAGCGTCCTCGAGCTTACTTCCTGAAAGCTACAAAACCTTGCGCCGTTGCCTACGCTTACGCCAGAATCCGCCGGCTTGTGCGCCTTGGAGCCTGTCGGTAGTTTGAGTCCTGTCACTGCCCATCAGTGATCGGGTTTCGCAGCCTGGGTAATCTCTAGACGCACAATGTCTTCCGTCCGTGAGCAGATACTCCATGAGGTCTGTCACTCGTGTCATGGCGGCTGTGCGTGGGAGACCTTCGGGTCTGCCGGGTTCCTAGAGTCCTGGTCTGCGAACCCGCGTACAGTTGCCACCTTTTTCGTTTCGCAGCGAATGGTGGCAGCTCCATTTTTCTAGGAGTTTCACCATGTTCAAAGTAACGCCAAACCCGCCAGACAGCGATCCGGCATCCCCGTACAAACTCGATTCGAACAAACTCAACGAAGCCGCCGAGCGAGCCCTCGATTATCACTTCCCGTCGTCTGCCGACATCAAAGCCACGCCGCGTACACCCAGCACACTGTTCACCGTGGACCCTGAGGTCAAGACTGAAACGTTGATGGTGTATCTGGTGGAGACGCTGGCCTCGGTCGATGTGATGGTCCATCAATTGGTCGATCATCTGGAAGGTGGAGACCGCAACGCGCTGCTGGGCATTTCCAACAGCATCATGCTGGCGGAAATCACGGCGAATCGGGTGCTGGATCAAATCGATCCGCCGCAGTAGTTATCAAGATCAAAAGATCGCAGCCTGCGGCAGCCCCTACATAAGTACACCTGTAGGAGCTGCCGCAGGCTGCGATCTTTTGAGGGCTAACAGACGCCCGCTCTATTTCACTTCAGATCAAAGCGATCCAGGTTCATTACCTTGGTCCACGCCGCCACGAAGTCTTTAACGAATTTCTCCTGGGCATTGGCGGTTGCATAGACTTCCGCCAGGGCGCGCAACTGCGCGTTGGAGCCGAACACCAGATCGACACGGGTGCCAGTCCACTTCACCTGTCCGGTTTTGCGGTCGCGGCCTTCAAACTCCTGATCGTCCTCGGACACGGGTTTCCATTCCACGCCCATGTCCAGCAAGTTGGTAAAGAAGTCGTTGGTCAGCGCCTCCGGCCGCGAGGTAAATACTCCGTGAGCGGTTTTGCCGACGTTGGTATTGAGCACGCGCAGGCCTCCGACGAGCGCGGTCATTTCCGGTGCGGTGAGGGTCAGCAACTGCGCCTTGTCGATCAGCAGTTGCTCGGCCGATACGCGGTAGCGGGTTTTCAGATAATTACGGAAGCCGTCGGCGATAGGTTCGAGGAAGCCGAACGACTCGACGTCAGTCTGTTCCTGACTAGCGTCCATACGCCCCGGCGTGAACGCCACCGTGACGCTATGACCGGCATTTTTCGCCGCCTGTTCGACACCGGCACCACCGGCCAGCACGATCAGGTCCGCCAACGAAATTTTCTTGCCGCCTGCGTTGAATTCTTTCTGGATGCCTTCGAGTTTCGCCAGCACGCTCGCCAGTTGTTCAGGCTGGTTGGCCTGCCAGGACTTCTGTGGCGCCAGGCGCAGACGGCCGCCATTGGCGCCGCCACGTTTGTCCGAGCCACGGAAGGTCGAAGCGGCCGCCCAAGCGGTCGATACAAGCTGCGAGACCGAAAGCCCCGATGCCAGCAATTTGCTTTTGAGGCCAGCGACGTCACTGTCGTTGACCAAAGCATGGTCGACTGCAGGAATCGGGTCTTGCCAGAGCAGTACTTCGTTGGGCATTTCCGGGCCGAGGTAGCGCGACAGCGGGCCCATGTCACGGTGGATCAACTTGTACCAGGCGCGGGCGAACGCATCGGCCAACTGGTCGGGATTGGCCAGGAAACGTCGCGAAATCGGCTCATAAATCGGGTCGAAACGCAGCGCCAGGTCCGAGGTGAGCATGGTCGGGTTGCGACGTTTGGAGGGGTCGAAAGCATCCGGAATGGTCCCGGCGCCAGCGCCGTTTTTCGGTGTCCACTGGTGCGCACCGGCCGGGCTCTTGGTCAGTTCCCACTCGAAGCCGAACAGGTTTTCCAGGTAGTTGTTGCTCCACTTCGTCGGGGTGGTGGTCCAGGTCACTTCCAGGCCGCTGGTGATGGTGTCCGGGCCTTTGCCGGTGCCGAAGCTGTTTTTCCAGCCCAGGCCCTGCTGTTCAAGGCCCGCCGCTTCAGGCTCGGCACCGACGTTGTCGGCCGGGCCGGCACCATGGGTCTTGCCGAAGGCGTGGCCGCCGGCGATCAGCGCCACGGTCTCTTCGTCATTCATGGCCATGCGGCCAAAGGTTTCTCGGATATCCAGTGCTGAAGCAACCGGGTCCGGCTCGCCTTCAGGGCCTTCAGGGTTCACGTAGATCAGGCCCATTTGCACGGCGGCGAGGGGGTTTTCCAGGTTGCGCCCGTCTTCGACGCGGCTTTCCTCGTTTCGCCCCGGCTCGGCAACGAGCGGCACATCGCCGGGTTTCTGCACGGGTTTACTGTCGTCTTTGCCGTAGCGGCTGTCGCCGCCGAGCCATTTGTTTTCCGAGCCCCAGTAAACGTCCTCATCCGGTTCCCAGACGTCCGGACGACCACCGGAAAAGCCGAAAGTCTTGAAGCCCATGGATTCCAGCGCAACGTTGCCGGTGAGCACGATCAGGTCGGCCCAGGAAATATGACGGCCATATTTTTGCTTGATCGGCCACAGCAGCCGGCGTGCCTTGTCGAGGCTGACGTTGTCGGGCCAACTGTTGAGCGGTGCGAAGCGCTGCTGGCCGGAACCGGCGCCGCCACGGCCGTCACCGGTGCGATAGGTGCCGGCGGCGTGCCAGGCCATACGAATGAAAAACGGGCCATAGTGACCGAAATCCGCCGGCCACCAGTCCTGGGAGTCGGTCATCAGCGCCGTCAGGTCTTTCTTGACCGCCGCAAAATCCAGGCTCTTGAAGGCTTCGGCGTAGTTGAAGCCCTCGTCCATGGGGTCGGACAGGGACGAGTGCTGGTGCAGGATCCGCAAATTAAGCTGGTTCGGCCACCAGTCACGGTTCGTTGTGCCACCACCGGCGGCATGATTGAACGGGCATTTCGATTCAGTTGCCATGTGTGAGCTACCCTCGGTCGTGTTCATTGCGCTATCCGGCCCGGTTCGGGCTTGGGATAACAGCGAGTGAAATCAAAGACTCAGGCTGCTGGGCCGGCATTTCGATCAATTGATCAAAGTGGCCATGCGGGTAACGCCAGACAGTTAAGGAAGTTTGCAGGAGCGAGCTTGCTCGCGAAAGGCCTGACGGCGACGCGTTGTTCCAGCAAGTACGCGTTATCGTTAACGTCCATCGCGAGCAGGCTCGCTCCTGCAAGGGTCAGCGTTCGCTTAACTGACTGACATTCGGCCATGCGGGTATTCTTGACAGCGGCAATCGAGTTGCCAACAGGATGACCCACGGTACGCCTGGTCGGTTTCTGGCTCATTCTTATCTCGTTATCAGGTCTCGGCCGGCCAGAGAGCACCGGCGTTAGCTAATGCTAGTCGTCACTTGGCAAGTCAGCTAATAGTCGGAGTATTGGCAGGCGATAGGCGGAATCTTTTAGGCGGGCACAGAGTGTTGCAAGGGCTCATAAGCTATGTGCCACAATAGTCTTTCGTTGCAGCATCATGATCAGGCGGATTGAATGGACGGCCTTGGGTTTCGGCACGAGCAGGATCGCTATATTGCACAGCAGGTGCACGCGGATCGATTACATCAGCTGTTTCGCCAATCAGTTTCAGCGGTTTTCGGCAGTTTTCTGGCCGTTATCATGTTGTGCTGGCTGTGTTGGGAGCGTTTTGACCACAACGTCATCACCTGGTGGATAGCCCTGCTGACCGGTTCGACGATGCTGCGCATCTTGATGTTTGTCGCTTATTTCCGCAGCCCGGAAGTTCAGCGCACTCCGCAACACTGGGAGCGCCGGTACTGGGTAACGCTGGTGATATCCGCCTGCATCTGGGGGGCGGGTGCGTTAGCGGTGATGCCCAGGGACGACCTGCTGGCCCAGGCGCTGGTCATGCTTTTTACCGTTGGCATGTCGGTCAGTGCAGTGTCCTGTTACTCGGCCTACCGCTACATGACGGTGGTATCGATTTCTCTGGTTCTGCTGCCTTGTACCCTGTGGCTGTTGTTCCAGCCGTCGGCCATACAGGTCGGCATGGCCCTGGCGGTGTTGGTGTTCGCGTCGTTTGTGTTCAGTGCAACTCGCAGCCTGGCCAATGCAGTGGAAACAGCCTTTCGGTTGACCCGCGAAATGGAACTGGCACACAGCATTTCCACCCGTGCTGCACAGACCGATGAACTCACGGGCCTGAAAAATCGCCGGGCTTTTTTCGAGCATGCCCAACAGCTATATAGCCATTGCCGAAACTACCAGTTGCCGCTCTGCGCGGTGATGCTGGATATGGATCACTTCAAGCACATCAACGACACCTACGGGCATCAGATCGGCGATCAGGTGCTGCGGCAAATGGGTGTGGTGATTGGCAAGTCCTTTCGCGAGTGCGATGTTCACGGCCGGTTGGGCGGGGAGGAATTTGCGGTGTTGCTGCCGAACACCTCCCTTGAAACCGCCCAGATTATTGCCGAAGAACTGATCGAATCCATTTCCGGGCTGATGACCGGGCCGGTTCACTGCATAACGGCCAGTGTCGGTGTGGCGGCGTTGAACGCCAGCGACAATGATTTGCATAGCTTGATGAGCAACGCCGATAAAGCGCTGTATCGAGCCAAGGCGCGGGGGCGTAATCAGGTGGCGGTGGCGGAATAGGTTTGCAAAAAAACGTACTGCCAGGCGTCGTTGAGTCTCAACTCGACGACGCCCATTTCTTGATTTCAGTGTGGCCAGAGATCGACCGGGAAGTACCGTTCTGATATTTGCGTGTACTTGCCCGATTCATACAATTGCGTAAGCGCCACGTCGATGCGCGTCTTGAGCGCTGTGTCGTTCTTGCGCAAGCCTGCCCCTATACCCAAGCCGTATTTCAAAGGGTCCATTTTGACGCTGCCGGTGCCTTTTTCCTCGAACGCCAAACCGTCTTCAGACTTCAGGAAATCAATGTCGCCCAGCTTGTCGAGAAACATGACGTCAATACGGCCAGCCTGCAAGTCGGCGTTGCACTCGTCCTGCGTGTTGTAGATGCGGATGGTCGAGGCGTTGCTGTAAGCAGACCGGATGAACTCGGCGTTGGTGGTCGAGCCCTGCACACCGATGGATTTACCCGCCAGGCCTTCCGGTGTCAGTGTCAGGTTAACGTTCTTGGGGGCGACGAAAATCCCCGACGTTTCATAGTAAGGGCGCGAGAAGGCGATGACCTTCTGCCGTTCCGGGCTGATGCCCATTGAGTTGAACAGCACGTCGAACTTGTTGGCCAGCAGCGCCGGAATAATACCGTCCCATGCCACTTCCTTGATTTCGCACTCGGCTTTCATTTGCTCGCAGAGGGCGCGGATCAGGTCGGGTTCGAAGCCGGTGAATTGCCCGGTAGGTGTCTTGACCAGGAAGGGCGGATACGGCTCCGCGGCCACCCCAAATCGCAGCGTGTCTGCCGTTGCGTTGGCGGGGGCGGTAAAGGAACACAACGTCATGCCGAGCGAGGCCAGCAACGTCAGATTGCGCAACATTCGTTTCATGGTCGAATCCTTTTTTTGTTGGAGGGATGCAGATTCATTGTTTCGATCAAGCGTTTGCTAAGGCCCTGGAACAGGTAACGGCAGCCATCCCTGAATGGCTCGCCAGTCAGGCTCCAGCGCCGTGAAGCGTGAGAGCGAGAAGGTGGTCAGGTCGGCAAAACTGCACGTCCCGTCGACGACAAGGTCGCGAATGGCATGGCCGCTCGCCGGCGAAAGTCCGAAACCGACACCGGACATCGTCGCGACCGTGACGTTATCCAGTTCGGCGGGGCGATCGATGACCGGGCGGCCGTCCGGGGTGTTTTCGATGAACCCGGCCCAACTGCGGATCATGCGTTTGTGAGCGACCTTGGGGAACAGTTCGGCGAGTCGTTTGGCGATGTTGCATTGCAGCGGCGTCGACTGCGGGCGTGTGCCGCGCAGATCCCCAAGCTCGACCCATTCGTGCGGACCACCACCATACGCCAGGTTGCCGCGCAGGGTTTGCCGGCCATACAAACCATTGCCATCGACACCGCCGACCTCTAGCAAAGGCAGCGGTTCGGTCACGATCATCTCGGCGCGCGCGGTGACGAGCGGTATGTGCACGCCAAGTTGGGCTGCCAGTTCGCCGGTATGCGGACCTGCGGCGATCACCAGGTGATCGCAGTGAATCAAGCCTTGTGCAGTGCGCACGCCCGTCACGCGGTCGCCTTCGCGTTCGATGCCGACGACCGGCGTTTGCTCAAGCACGCGACCGCCGAGATTTTTCAGCGCCCAGGCGTAAGCCTGCAAAGTACGGTGCGGATTGGCGTGACCGCCAAAATGATAGTAATAGCCCGCCAGCACGTTATCGCCAGCGAAGGGCACGAGTTCGCGCACCTGCTGCGGGTCCAGCAGGTCGGCGCGCAACCCGTACCAGGCGCATTCGTCGACGACTTTTTTATCGAGTTTGAGCTGGTGTTCGTCGAGATCGATGCTGATGCGGTCCTTGCGATACTCGGTCGGATAGCCGAGCAATTCATCCATCATCGGCCAGAGCCGCTGTTCTTCGAGAAATAGCGGGCTGTGGTGGTGCGAGCACCCGCCGCCGTTACGGCCCGAGGCGCCCCAGCCAATCAGGCTGGCTTCGAGCACCAGCACATCGACGCCATCGCGCGCCAGCCACCAGGCGGCGCTCAATCCGGTCACGCCGCCACCAACAATGACGACGGACGCGCGGGTGGACGATTTCGTAACTGCCTGCATGCTGTCAGCCCTCGTTATGCGGCGGATTCATTTGACGGACGCTGTCCTGCGGGTGCCTGGCGACGGTCGGTTGCCCGGTGCACAGCCAGAACGGTGTCCACTGCGACGGCATGTCAAACCAAGCATCCCAGTGGCTTCGCATCTGCGGCGTTTCCCCGATCTGTGCAGCCTGTTGCAGTGACAGTGGGCGCACCGGCGGGCGAAACGAGGCCAACGCAATGTCTTCGACCTTCAAGCCAGCGCCGATGCTGAGCAGGGCCGCCACTTGTTCGCGGCAACGACGTCCCTGGCAGGGGCCCATACAGGCCCGAGTCAGACGCTTGGTTACATCCGGGTTGGGTTGCGACGCTGCCATTGCGTTTGCCGACGCCGTATCGGCGGGTGTCCAGTCGAGATAGCGCGGCGGCTGTTGACCCAGAATTTCACTGGCCGTTACCTCTTCGCACAGGCAAACGAAGGGTGCGTTCTGGGCATGGACGGTCGAGGCGCGCACCCAGGCCGCGCGGTTGGCGGCGACATCGCAGACAGGCGCGTCAGGCACTGGCGCTGTGTCGTTCTGGTTGATGTCGATACCCAGTGCGGCGAGGGCACTGAGCGCGGCGATCCGACCTTCGCGTCGGGAAACGTCGTCATCGAGACTTTTTGAAGCCCAGACGCCGGCGCAGTCCCCAGCCACCAAAACGAAGGGCAACGACGTCCGCTGTGCAGGGTCAACCATGGCGACGTGGCCACCACGCTCGGCCTGGAATGAAGTGTGGCAGCCTGTGGCTTCAACCAGTTCAATCGCCGGAATCGCGGCCACGCCAAGCAGCACCGTGTCGCATTCGATGGCCTGCTCAGATCCGCCAATGGCTCGACCGGTCGTGTCGACAGCGACTGCGGTGATCCGCTTGACGCCGAATGCATCCCCGACCGCCTCGCGAACCACATGCGCGGTCAATACCTGTGCGCCATGTTCGACCAACAGGCTGAGCAACGCGGGGTCACCGCTCACCTGTGCGGCCTGTTCAATGATTGCCGCGATCTGCACGCCCTTGCCAATCAGCGCATGGGCCGTCGCCAGTGCTTGGGTATCGCTGCCGACCAACACGGCGCGTTTGCATTCCAGTGCCTCATAGACTGTCGCAAGGCGATGCGCAGCACTGACGCCCATGACGCCGGGACGGTGCCAACCATCAAACGCGAGGCCCATGTCGCGCCGTCCAGCGGCGACGATCACCTGCTTGAAGCGCAGCAGCCAGGCGTTTTCGTCGTCGGCGAGGCCGGCCACGGCACCCTCGATCCACGCCGTGGTGCGTTGTTGTGGAAACAGTCCCCAGACCGCTGTGCCGAGCCGCACATCGACCCCGGCTTCGAGCGCCTCGGCGATTTCCGGGCGTGCATCGAGAAAAGTTTGCAGCACGCTGTTGCGGTTAGAGACCGCAGCGCCCATGCGACCACCGAAATGCAGCGGCACTTCTTCGCCCATGGTTTCCAGGGGCACCGGGTTTTCGTCGACCAGTGTGACGCGCAGGCCATGGCCGGCAGCGGTCAATGCGGCGGCGAGGCCCGCCGGGCCGGCGCCGACGATGAGGATGTCGGTCTCGTCATTGATCGGCGGCGCTTTGCCCGCCACCGACGCCGGATCGTAATAGATGTTTTCTGTTGTCACGGTGATTCTCCCCAGGAGGTGTGGGTATCGGACTAGAACAGCGAGGAGGGCGGCTTGACGTCGCCTTCGGCAAAGCGCGACAAACGCAACTGATGCATGTCCAGTCCCGGGTCGCCAGAGTCGATCCAGTCCGCCAGGGTCTTGCCGACGATGGGCCCCATGGCAAAGCCGTGGCCGCAGAAGCCGGTGGCGACGGCCAGGCCGCGTGGCGACGTTTGCGCGTCGATCACCGGAATGCCGTCCGGCAACACATCGATACCCCCCGCCCAACGGTCGGCAATTTGCGTATTCACCTGGCCGGGGAATGCCGCCTTGAGCGCGCGCATCGCCGTTCCCAGACCCTTGTCGTTGGGTGGGGTGAATGGATTGCGCTGGTGAATGCCGGCGCCCAGTCGCGACGATTCCGACCATGGCAGGCGCTGGTGCAGATCCGTCAGGCAGGCACCGTTCAAGTTGAAGCGGAACGATTTGCGGTGCGCCCACAGCGAAGGCGCATACCAATGCAGTGCGCGCAGATGACCGAGCGTCATGTCGACGTCGACATGAGCGTCGTCGGCGATGTTGAAGCTGCCATCCAGCCGTTGCCGGAAGCCCACGCCGTTGGCGATTGTGGAAATGCCGCTGAGCGTCGGTCCGGACGTGGTCCGCGCCACCGTGCCCCTGACCAACTGCTGTGGCAAGGCGATGCCGAGTAATTTCAGCAGGCGGAACGTCGTGACACCGGCGGCGCACACCACGGTTTTCGCCTTCACGTAACCGCGCTCGGTTTCAACGCCCACGACCTGGCCAGCGGCGACGTCGATGCCTTTGGCGCCACAGTGTTCGACGATGTGTGCACCCAGTTCACGGGCACGCATGGCGAAGGCGCGTGCCACGAGCGTGGGCTCGGCCTGGCCGTCGCTGGCGGTAAACAGGCCGCCCAGTTGTGGCACGGCGTAGCCCGGCAGTTTGTTTGCCACCTCGCGTGGCGAAAGCATCACAGTGTCGACCGAAAAGCTGCGCGCAACGGTCAGCCACGATTCATACCCGTCGCGCTCGGCTTCATTGCCGGCGACAAAAAGACAACCGTCGTTGCGCCATCCAAGGTCGGTCTGCAGTTCGCGCTCCAGCGAGCGCCAGATCCCGATGCTGGCTTGCATCAATGGCACTTCGGCTTCGTCACGCGATTGCTGGCGAACAAAACCCCATGCGCGTGACGATTGCTGACCGGCCAGTGTGCTTTTTTCGAGGACCAGAACCTTGGCCCCCGCTTTGCTAAGGTAGTACGCGCATGCACAGCCCATCAGACCGCCGCCGATGATCGCCACGTCGACTTCACGAGGCAGGTCCTGGGGTGTCCATTGGGTGGAAAACGCCGCTTCTGGAATGGTCATAGGGGGAACCGTCAGGTTGAAAATGACGCGTAGCGCAGCGTCGTTGTTTCGGCTAAGAATGTGCCTCGATTTTTTGAATGAACAGTGATGTATCTGCATTAATCCCATGCGAGGAGCGCATAGAAAGATGAGCCGCCAACTGCCATCCATCGAGCTTTTGCAGGCGTTCCTGACGGTTGCCAAAACGGGCAATTTTGGTCAGGCAGGCGAGCAACTGCACCTGAGCCAGAGCGCGGTGAGTCGACAAATCGCGCAACTGGAGGCGCGAGTGGAGAACCGCCTGTTCGAGCGGCACACGCGCAAAATCGTGCTCACCGCCGAAGGCCGGTCGCTGGTGCCGGTGGCGGAACAGGTCATCGGCCTGCTGTCGGATGCATCGCACATGCTCGCGACGGTGGGCAGAAGCGTCAGCTTGCGCGCGCACCCGACGATGGCGGCGCGTTGGCTGATTCCAAGGTTGACGGGGTTTTATCGTGTGCATCCGCAAGTGACTGTCAGTGTCGACACGGTGTATCACCGCTTTCCCGATTTCGCGTTTGAATCGATCGACGCGATGATCGCGTACGGCACCGCCACATGGCCGGATTTCGAAGCGCTGGAGCTGTGGGAAGAAGAACTGATTCCGGTGTGCTCGCCGGACTTGCTCGCCGGCACGACCCCCGAGGAAGTGCTCAAGACCGCACGTCTGGTGGACTCCAGCATGGATCGCCTGGACTGGCGCCGCTGGCAAGAGTACTACCCGGACTCAACCGGGACCGATAACGCCCACCTGACGTTCGATACCCTGGAGTCCGCCATCGTCGCGGTGAAATGCGGCCAGGGCATCGCGCTCGTCGACGCCGTTCTCGCACGCGATGAGTTACGCACCCGGCAACTGACACGGGTGCACGCCGGCAGCATCATTACCGGTGGACGTTACACGCTGGTCTATCCAAAACGGGTGAAGCACTCGAGCGGTTTTTGCGAGTTCCTTGAGTGGCTGGAACAGGAGATGGCCGCGCCCGGCTCGATGAGTTGAGTTGCATTCCTGTACCGGCAGGGCGGTTAAATCCCACTGAACATGCCAATGATTACCGCATTGACCAGGTCAATGAAAAAGCCACATACGAGCGGCACAATCAGGAAGGCCTGGTGCGCAGCACCGTATTTTTGAGTCACGGTCGTCATGTTGACGATGGCTGTCGCCGTGGAACCTAGGGCGATCCCGCCGAATCCGGAAGCAATCACGCTGGCTTCGTAGTCGCGACCCATACAGCGGAAGACCACAAAATACGTATAGAGGACCGTCAGCAGAATTTGCAGGGTCAATGCGCACAGAATGAACATCAATGCGCCGCTGAGCTGCCATAACTGAAGCCCCATCAGGGCCATGGTCAAAAACATGCCCAGGCAGATATCGGAGATCAGCGACAGGCCCAGGCTGGCACCTTTCCAGGTTTTCAGCCGCTGATCACCTATCACGGCGAGAACGATGTGGTGAATGACGATGCCCGCAAACAGGCAACTGACAAATTTGGGCAGGGTGACGCCGACGTCGACCAGCAGCAGGTTGAGTCCGTAGCCGAGCAGCAGGTTGAGTCCGTAGCCGAGCATCAGGCTGAGGTTGAGCCACATCCACGCCCAGAGCACGTCGTAGTAGTCCAATGCTTTGCTCGGTTGCTGTTCGAGAATGCCAACTTCAAGCGCTGCATCCCCGGAAGGCGTCAGTTGATAACGCCGAATCAGTCGATTGGCGATAGGACCGCCGATCACGCAAGCGGCAATCAGGCCAATGGTGTTGCTGGCCATGCCCAACTCATGCGCGTTACTGATGCCCAGCTTGTCGATAAAAATCGGAGCCCAGGCCAAGGTAGTGCCAGCACCCCCCGTGAGGGAAATAGAGCCCACCATCAACCCCGCCTTGGGGTCGAGTCCAAATGCCTCGGCCACCCCCATGCCCAGCGCGTTTTGCAAGACGATGAACACAGCGGCGAGCACCAGCAGGATCAGCAGCGGGATCCCGCCCTTGAGCAGTTGGCGCATGTCTGATTTCAAGCCGATACCGGCAAAGAAATACAGCAACAAGGTATCGCGAACTTGTAGATCGAATTCGACCTGAATATCGAGACCGAAGTAAAAAACGGTCGTCACCGCCGCACACACGAAACCGCCGACCACCGATTCGGGAATACAGTATTGACGCAGCACGGCGCTGCGCTGGACCAGGGTTTTGCCGAGGAACAGCAAGAGAATGGCGAGGGTGAAACTCACGAGGCCATGAACCGGAAAGAGCTGCGGAGTCATTCAGAGCCCACCTAAAAATATGAAAAATCATTATCAGGGTTCTGCCGTTCAATGTTCAGGCCTGGGTCAATCAACGGGGTGTGCAGCATAGCAGGCAGGCTGGAAGCTACCTGTTGGATGTGGAAGCGAGACGCAGGCCAAGCCGATTGTCTTGGGAACGGACACCATCAGGGAATAATGTTGCCCTCGCGTGTGTCCATGCTAGGTCAGCTCAAATCGCTCTAACGCATAGTCCTTACCTGCCAAGGTAAGTTCGAACGTGGTGGCACCAAACGTTCCCCTTGTCACTTTTTGCTTCACAAGGCGTTTAGCCTGGAGCTGCTTCAGACCGGCTTCAACTTCGGCTGTGCTGATTGAGACAAGTTTGCAAACCGAGTTTAAGGTTGCAACTTTTCTGAAGTTCGCATGATAGGTTAAAGCTTCCATTAATAGCGTTTGGTTATCTGTCAGTTGCGGAAATTGAGGGTTGTTATTTTTGTAAACTTTTCGCTCTATCTCGTGTAGCTCAACGCAAGCGCCGTCAGTGGTGCGGGCGTAGTAAATCGCTACAGACGAAGTGCTGATTAGGATCATGGCAATCATCAGCAATGACCAATTCGGCACTGGCGTTTCCAACGAAAGCCAGTCCCAAAAATGTCGCAGCCAGCCCGTGGTATCTGCCAATAACGTGAGCTCGAAGTAAGTGTTGAGCAGTTTTATGGCAACCCAACCCACAAGGAAAATTCCAGCCGCGTAGGCCATCGCCTTGAACGTGAACGGGGAACGCTCGCCTTGTGCTGCCATGCTACTCGTCTCTAATGCAGAAACAGATGTCATGAGCATAGCAGTGGAACAGGGGCCCTCTTGCAGCCGACCTGAATATCGATGGAGTCGTGGGCATTCGCCGCCGGGTTTGCGCTGTATCAAGGGTGGGTCGGTTTTCTATGAAAGGCAGATTGGTCATGTCAAAACGGGCGTCTTGTGCGAACGCGTTTGATCACAAAAAAACATCACCGACTAAGGAGTCCGGTACGTTTTTTTAACGAAGTGTGAACAACAGGTGTGATGTATTGAGGGGAAGGCTGACGTTAATTTTCCCTGCCAGCATGCCTAGTGAGTCACCGATTGAAACGCACAATTTCCCCCTCGATGGTTGCAAAGCGTTTGGTGCTCGGAAGGATCGTGCTTTGCGCTGGCGTCACCTTCATTCTTCTGCTGATCACGGGTGGTTGCTGGCTCTACATACCCCCCTCGCCGTATGTTCCGCTGAGCGGTCTGGATCCCGCCTCGGTGTCGATGATTGCTGTGGGCGATCAAGGCAGTGGTGATCTTCAACAGTGGCGGGTGGGGCGAGCCATGGAGCGAGTCGCGGTCCATGAGGGGCGGCTGGATATGGTGGTGTTCCTGGGTGACAACTTCTATGGCAAGCCGTTAGCCAGTACCCATGACCACAACTGGCAAACCAAATTCGAGCGGGTGTATTGGGGGCGCTGGTTGAGTCATGTGCCGTTCTACGCGGTGCTGGGCAATCACGATTACCCAATGTCGCAAAAGTACGAGATCAAGTACGGACAACAGCACAAGGGATCGGGCCGCTGGCAGATGCCGACGAATTTTTACGTCAAGGATTTCGGTGACGTCGGCGGTCGCCCCTTGGTGCGAATGGTGTTTCTCGACACCTCGGCGCCGCGTGAAAACTTACAACAGCAAATCGACTTGATTGATCAGGCGTTCCAGGCACCGGGTCCGGCTCCGGTATGGCGAATCGCTGCGTCCCATCACCCGGTGCGCAATCTCGGCGAACATGGTGAGGAGTCGGATCTGGTTGCAAGGCTTTTGCCTGTGTTGCAACGCAACAAAGTCGATCTGCTTTTGTCAGGCCATGATCACAATCAGCAACTGTTGTTGCGTGCGGGGGAGCCCGCGTGGGTCATTTCCGGTGCTGGGGGGCAGAAACTGTATGCCCTGAAAACGCCTGCGCTGGATAGCACGTTCGCCGCATCGCGCGCCGGGTTCGCCAAACTCGACCTGGATGCCCGGCAACTGCGCTTGGCGTATTACAACGATCGTGGCGATCTGGAAACCGGTTATCGCTGGGCCAGAGACTGCCCGTGGATGGCCAAAGGCTGTTTATTGCCCGAGGGGGCGCAAGAGGCCACCGCGCAGTTGGCGCAATGAAGCCGCGTCAGTGTCGATCGCTGACGGTCACCGCCCTTATCCAAGAATGAAATACACCTTGCGCACCGCCGTGAGGTTTTCCCAGGTGCCGCGAAATCCCGCGGCGACCACGAACGAAGAGCCAGGGCCAAAGGTACGACTGACGCCATGCTCGTCGGTCAAGCGCGCAGTGCCTTCGAGGATGTGACACAGCTCGTCGTAGTCGCACTGGCAACGTTCCAGGTGCGGACCGGCCTCCCAAATACCGGCTACGGCGTTTTTCTGCGGCGCCAGAAAATGTCGCCAGCTGCGGCTGCGATAAGGCGCATCGACCAGCGCCGGGTCGTTGATTTCCAGTTCTTTGGGCAGCAGGTCCGGGTTGGCGAAGTCGATGATGTGCTGGGGCAGGGCGGTGGACATGCGAGTCTCCGGATCAAGAATCGAAGCCGATGCCAAAGGCATCGAAGGTTTTGAGCAAAAGGTCGCGGTGGCCATCGCGGTCTTCGCGGGCCAGTGAGCGCTGTGCCATTTTTACCCCCGCAAAGCGCAACGGTTCTGGCGGGAAGCGAAACGGCGCCTTGGAGGTCATCAGCAGCTCGGTTCGCTCCGTGCGTTCGCCGGCCAGCAAGTCGAGCATGTTCAGCGCCGCGAAACGGCTGGCCGATACGCCTTGCCCGGTGAAGCCGAGGGCATAGGCAACACGGCCCTGCATTGCACAACCGGTGAACATCGTCGTGCGCGCGGAGGTATCGATGATCCCGCCCCATGCGTGGCTGAAACGGACCTCGCGCAATGATGGAAAGGCTTGCCGAAACTGCTCGGCGAGGCGGTTGAAGCTTTCCGGTCTTTGGGTCAGTGCTTCGTCGCGGCGACCGCCGAAGTGATAGATCGCATCAAAGCCGCCCCAAAGAATGCGGTTGTCGGCGGTCTTGCGCAGGTAGTGGAACTGGTTGCCTGAGTCGGCGATGCCGTAGCGTCCGGTCCAGCCGATGGCTGTCAGTTGGGCATCGCTCAGCGGCTCGCTGACCAGGGTGTAGTCGTAGACCGGAATCACGCTGGAGGCCAGGTGGCCAAGCAACGGCGGGGCGATGTTGGTGGCGAGGGCAACGTGCCCGGCGCTCATGTCGCCATCGGCAGTGCGCAGGCGCAAAAGGTTTTTGCCCTCCATTAGCTCCAGCACCGGGCTTTGCTCGAATAGTCGGATGCCTTGTGCAAGGCAGACCCGGCGCAGTTCGGCGGCCATTTTTGCCGGGTTGAGCAGGGCGTAGTTAGGTTCGAACACCCCCGCACCATAGAGCGGAGAGTCGAGCTTCCTGGCCAGTTCGCTGCCTTCGAACCATTCGCACTCAATGCCGAATCGCGCGTAGTTGCGCTGCATCGAGCGCAGACCGTCGATCTGCCAGGGCTGGCTGGCCACGTTCAGTTTGCCTTCGCGCTCGAATTCCACCTGCATGCCGAAGTGCTGCAGATCGGCGGCCAGTTCGTCTAGATTCTGCCGACCCAGGCGGATCAACTTCTCGGCTTCCTGTGGCCAGCGTTTGAGCGCATTGGAGACGCCATGGGAGATGCTGGGTGCGCAGAAACCGCCGTTGCGTCCGCTGGCTTCGCCACCACAGCGACGTGCCTCGATGATTGTGATGTTCAGGGTCGGCGAGCGTCGGCGAGCCAGCAGGGCCGTCCACAAACCGGTGAATCCGCCACCGACAATGGCCAGGTCGCATTCCAGGCTACCGGCCAGAGATGATGCGGTCGGAGCTGGTGCGACGGTGTCCTGCCAGAACGGGTGAGGCTGGATGTTGTGGAGCGAATCGTGGCACGGTTGCGACGTCATTCAGGAGCTCCGGTGGTGAATCGAGCAGTCAGAGGATTAAAAGATCGCAGCCTTCGGCAGCTCCTACATGGAAATGCGCACACCCTGTAGCTGCCGCAGGCTGCGATCTTGTCAGGCGTCGGGCAGCGCCAGAATCGCCCGTGCAGCAATGTCCGTGCCGCGAGTCGCCTGCATGCTCCGGCTGAACGCTTGCAGACGCTGTTTCATCACCTGGTCAGCCAGCAATTGTTCGAGGGCTGCGGGCAATGCGGCCAGCGGATTGGCGAAGCGTGGCAGGTAGCGACCGACACCGGTTTCCTCGGCGCGCGCGGCATTGTCGTGGCCGTCCCAGCAGTAAGGAATGATCAGCGACGGCAAGCCGAAGTACAGCGCCTCACAGAAGCTGTTGTTGCCGCCGTGATGGATGAACAGCTCGCATTCCTTGAGCACCGCGGGCTGTGCAAACCAGCTGTCGAGGTACACGTTGTCCGGGACGGTGGTGTACATGTCGCGGTAGGCGCCGACATTGATCAGGAAGCGATAGGGCAAGGTTTCGATAGTGTTGATCAACCGCTTCATCATGTCGGTGTCGGCGGCGCCGAGGCTGCCGAAGCTGATGTAGATCAGCGGTGCTTCGTTGTGCCGTGGAAAGTCCGGAACAATGTACGGCGCTTCGCGGCGCACGCAGCCGTCGAGGTAGACATAGCGCTGCGGGTCCAATGGTTGACTGCGTTCATAGCGCACCGGCGTCGGTGACAGCAGCAAATTGAGCCAAGGCGAATCGACGAGGAATTGGCCGGGCGGGCAGGGAGCCGTGCCGTTGCTGGCAAGAAACTGCGAAAAGCGTTCATGGGCCGGTGCGACGGCTTTCAAGTAATGATCGTTAAAACGTTCACGTTCTTCTGCTTCGCCGCTCAAGCATCCTGACAAATAGGGCGGCACGTTGGCGTCCGGCAATTCGGTTTCAGCGCAGGACACCATCCGCACCCAAGGGCAGCCGGCGTTGGCGATGGCCGGGAACATGACCACGTTGTCGAGGACGATAACGTCCGGCTTCAGTCGGCTGAGCAACTGCTGCAGCGGTTTTTCCGCTTCGATGGCTGTGTCGATGATCGCGTCCCAGGCCGGTGCTACATAGCTGTCGATCTGTGCCAGCGGGGTCTGGTCGAAGTAGGGAATGTTGCGCTCGATGAAGCGCTCCCAGTAGTGCTGGTGTTCCGCCGCCGACAATGGGCTGGCTTGCGGGATCGGGTACTCATCGAAACCGTATTCGGCGAAGAGCCCCTGAAAATGTTCGTGGCAGATGAACACGGGTTTGGCGCCCAGTTCACGCAGCGATTGGGCGATGCCAATGCAGTTCAGGGCCGCGCCGAAACTGGCTTCCGGAAACAGGGCGATCAGTTTTTGTTTTTGCATGGCGATGCCATATCCATGGCGGGGAAACCCCGCCGTTCCTGAAGATGATTGGATGCTGTCTTATTTTATAAAAAAAATCATCATGTTTTTTGAGGTGCCTCAGCGGCGACCGAACAGATGGCCCTGAGGGATACCGCGGTTTGCGGTTTGCGGGCGTTGCGCGGCGCTCAGGCGCAGGTGCAGGCGTAGCAGGTCGGCGGCGATCTCCATCTGCCCGCGTTCGATGTGCGCAATGATTTGCAGGTGTTCGCGCAGCGCCTCTTGCAAGCGGTGCACGCTGACCGATGGCAGCAGATTCGGCAGGCGTCGCAGGCTCTGATGTTGGAGCAGGGCGTCGCCAATAAAGCGGTTGCCGCAGCTCTGGGCGAGGAGTTCGTGGAAGCTGATGTCCAGCTCACGGAACTGCTGGGTATCGAAGTCTTCTACGGGTCTTGAAAGCAGCGATTGCATGGCTCCGCGCAGCAATGCCAGGCGTTGTGGGTCGGCATTGAAGTGCGAGCCGAGCAGTGCCTCCGGCTCCAGAATCAGGCGGAATTTCAGGCTTTCTTCAAGTGCCGCGAGGCTGTTCAGTGAGGGGCGAAACAGCCAGGACTGGCCGGGACCACGCTCGATGGCCTGACTTTCGCTCAGTTGTTGCAGGGCTTTTTGTGCCGCGGGGCGGCCAATGTCGTAACGACGCATCAGCTCGCTGATGCTGATGCTGTCGCCCAGGCGCCCGGCCATGCGATCGCGCAAGACCGAGGCGGCCAGCTCTTCCTCTTCCGCTTGCGGCAACGCGGCGTTGAACGCCTGGCCTGCTGGCGCTGGGAGCAGGCGATAGCCTTTGCCGGCTTCATGGCTCAGCAGGTTTTCTTCCAGCAACACTTTCAGTGCGCCGCGAATCAGCGTGCGCGAGACCTGAAAGGTTCGCGCCAATGCCTGCTCGGCAACCGGGTCGCCGGCCACCAGCCCGGCTTCCTGTGTGTGCTCCAGAATCCGCCGGGCAAGTTCGAGGTGGTTGCTGCGGGGTTTTTTCTCGGCTGTTGTGCTCAAGCGTCTTATCTCGGTTCGGTCGCTTCGGACTCAGGTGCTCATCTTATGTCATGCGTTGCGCAATCGTCAGGGTGTACATCTCCAATGCTGCGGCAGCGCCTACAAGGTTTGCGTTGCCTGTGTGTGCCGGGCGTACGTGATGAATCGGAAAAAAGCGTTGACATCTTTTCTTGCTGGTCCTAATTTCTAAAAAAAAACACATGTAGTCGTTTCTCGTTTAGCCGTACTGCCTTCGAAACAACAATAAACAATCGTCGGGTGAGTATTATGAGAAAGCTGAAAGACGTGCTGTGCATAGGGTTGGCCGTTTCCCTGGCGATCGCTGCGCAGGCTGCAAGCGCGAAAGACATGGTGATTTCCATCTGGGACGGCTACATGGCCCCGGATGCGCTGGACAAGTTCAAGGCCGCCAGCGGCGTTGAAGTCGACAAGTCCCTGCACGCCACCAACGAAGAAATCATGGGCAAGCTCATGGCGTCCGGTGGTGAAGGTTATGACGTGGTCTTTGTCTCCTCGCCCTTCGCTGAAATCCTGCACAAACAAGGGCTGCTGGCCGACATCGATCCGGTCAAGGTGCCCAACCTCAAAAACCTCTACCCCGAAGCCAGTCGCCTGGAATATGACCCCGGCAACCACTTCTCCGTGCCTTACACCTGGGGCACGACCGGCATCTGCTATCGCACCGACAAGGTGGCGCCAGCGCCGCAAAGCTGGAACGATCTGCTCAATCCAAGCGATGCGCTCAAAGGCAAGGTCACGATGTTGGCCACCGATCGCTGGATGCTCGGCGCCGGTTTCCTTGCCAAGGGTTGGTCGGTCAACGACAGCGATCCGGCTCAGATCGCCGCGGTTCGCGATCAACTGATCGCCACCAAAAAACGCATTCTCGCCTTCGACGACACCACGTTCTATTCCAAGCTCGCTTCCGGTGAGTCGCTGATGGCGCACGCCTGGGATGGCTGGTGCAACTACGGCACCCAAGCCAATGCGGCGATCAAATTTGTGGTGCCCAAGGAAGGTTCCGACCTGTGGGTGGACACCATGGTCGTGCTGAAAAGCTCGAAGCATCAGGACGAAGCCTTCAAGTTCGTCAACTTCATGCTGGCCAAGGAAAACCACGCCTGGGTCGCGGAAAACATCCTCTACAAAGTCCCCAACCAAGCCGCCATGGCCGACCTCTCCCCGGACCTGCTCAAGCAATACCCCAACTTGACCATCGCCCCGAGCGAGCTGGTAAAAATGGAACAATTGCGCGATCTGGGCGGCACCACGCAAAAGGCCTACACCCGGGCCGTCACCGAAATCATGGCTGCACAGAACTAAGCCTCAAAAAACGTAAGCCGCGCAACACGTAAGCCGTACACAACCGAGGCATGCCCCGCATGCCTTCGCCACGCTCGCAGGCCGCCTCTGTTCGGAGGCGGGAGGATATGGGTAATGAGTGCTTTGCATGCTGACAGGCGCCTGTCGGCCTGGCTTCTTGCGCCCGGCTTCGGCTGGCTGCTGACTTTTCTGGTGATTCCTTGCTTGCTGGTGCTGGTCTACAGCTTCGTCGAGCGCGGTGCTTATGGCGGTATCGACTGGCTGTTTACCTGGGAAAACTACCAGCGCGCGTTTGACCCGCTGTACCTCGGGATCTTGCTCAAATCGGCAAAAATCGCGGGTCTCGCCACGGTGTTTGCGGTGCTGATCGGTTACCCGGCAGCGTATGCGATCGCCCGTGCGCCACGGCGTCGGCAAGCGGTGTTTCTGTTTCTGGTGATGTTGCCGTTCTGGAGCAACTACCTGATCCGCACCTATGCCTGGATCGTCCTGCTCAATCGCGAAGGTTTGATCAACCGCCTGCTGCAACTGTTCGGCTACAGCGGCGAACCCATCAGCTTGCTGTACACCGAATCGTCGGTAGTGCTGGGGCTGGTCTACAACTACATCCCGTTTGTGATCCTGGCGATTTTCTCTTCGCTGTCGCGCATCAATAACGAACTCTGGGACGCCTCGAAAGACCTCGGTGCTTCGGGCTGGATGACCTTTCGACGAATCATTCTGCCGCTGAGCGTGCCCGGCATTGCCGCCGGCGCGGTGTTTGTCTTCGTCCTCAGTATCGGCAACTTCATCACCGCCGACTTGCTGGGCGGCAAGCAGGTGCAGATGGTCGGCAACCTGATCTACTCGCAGTTCCTCACGGCGCGGGACTGGCCGTTCGGCGCAGCGCTGAGCTTCTTCCTGATCGCCATCATGCTGATCCTGTTGTTCATCCAGGCACTGGTGGCCCGCCGTGCAGAAGGGGCGCGCTCATGAGTCAACCACGTTCTGTCGGCGGTACAGTGCTCAGTGCGCATCTGGGGTTGGTCTACGCCTTTCTCTATGTGCCGATCCTGGTGTTGATCCTGTTGTCATTCAATAAGTCCGGTTTGCCGACGGCGTGGGGCGGTGTGTCCCTGAAGTGGTACACGGCGCTGGCGCATAATTCGGCGATTTTGTCGGCGGCACTCAACACCTTGATCGTCGCGTTGTCGGCGACCTTCATTGCCTGTGTGCTCGGCACGCTGCTGGCGCTGGGCATCGAGATGCGCCGCAAGGGCGATGATAAGGGGCAAGTGGTCGACACCTTGCTGATGGCGCCGATGATCATTCCCGACATCGTCCTGGCCATCGCGCTGTTGAGCTTCTTCAACCTGCTCAAGGTTGGATTGGGCCTGCACTCGATCATCATCAGCCACGCGGTGTTCAACATCGCTTTCGTCTGTGCGGTGGTGCGCACGCGGCTCAAGCATTTCGACTATTCGATTCTTGAAGCCTCGATCGACCTTGGCGCGAGTTGGTTCACCACCTTTCGCCGGGTGCTGTTGCCAGCGATTTTTCCCGGTGTGCTGGCGGGTGGTTTGCTCGCGTTCACCCTGTCGGTGGACGAATTCATCATCGCCTTTTTCAACTCGGGCTCCGGCCAGGCTTCCACCACGTTACCGATGCAGATCTACGCCATGATCCGTTTCGGCGTGACCCCGGAAATCAACGCTCTGGCGACGCTGGTGATGCTGGTCAGCATTACCGCGCTGCTGGCTTCGCAGCGTCTCAACAAGGCTCCTCGCACCCATGAATAATTCTTCTGCGGTACTTATCCTGGACAAAGTCAGCAAGTCTTATGGCAATGGTCTGGCCGTCGACGAGGTGTCGCTGAACATCCGCGAGAACGAGTTCTTCGCGCTGCTGGGGCCGTCCGGCTGCGGCAAAACCACGCTGTTGCGGATGCTCGCGGGGTTTGAGACGCCTAGTGGCGGCTGCATCTATCTGGACGGCAAGGACATCTCGCCGCTGCCGGCCAACAAGCGTCCGCTGAACCTGATGTTCCAGTCCTATGCGCTGTTCCCCAACATGACCGTACGCAAGAACATTGCCTACGGCCTGGAAATGGAGCGCTTGCCGGAAGCGGAAATCCGCCGCCGGGTCGATGAAGTGCTGAGCACCGCGCAACTCGGTGAACTGGCCGAGCGCAAGCCGGATCAGCTCTCCGGTGGTCAGCGTCAGCGCGTTGCCCTGGCACGGGCGCTGGTCAAGCGACCACGGGTGTTGCTGCTCGATGAACCGCTGGGCGCACTGGATAAGAAGCTTCGGGAAAAAATGCAGCTGGAACTCAAGCGCCTGCAACTCGAAAGCGGCATAACGTTCATCATCGTCACCCACGATCAGGAAGAAGCGTTGGTGATGTCTGATCGCATGGCGGTGCTCGACGGCGGCAAGGTCTGCCAGTGCGGCAGCCCGACCGAACTTTACGAAAACCCCAACAGCCGGTTTGTCGCCAACTTCATCGGGGTCAGCAATCTGTTTGAAGGTGTTCGTTCAGGGGAGCGCTCGGTACGGGTCAACGGCCAGGAGTTGGTAGTCGAGACCGACGCGCCGCTCGTGCCCGGTCAATCAGTCGCCGTTGTGGTGCGCCCGGAACGTCTGCAAGTGTTGGGCGAGCAGAGCAGCGATTGCGCCAACCAGGTCAGCGGCAAGATCGTTGAAATTGCCTACCACGGCCTTGACACCAACGTGCATGTGCAGACGTCGCTCAGCGACAAAGCCTTGATCGTCCGCGTGCCTTCTTCGCAATTCGAATTCGCTCATTTTGCTATCGGTATGACCATCCGCTTGGGCTGGCAGCCTCGCCATGCCCGTGTTTTGACGCGCTGAACAATAAAAAGACCAGGCAGGAGTATCTCTCGATGAAACAGAAAGTGATCGCCTTCTTTCCGGAAGCCGCCTATGGCCCGGCGCTGAACTCAGTCGGTATCGCCCAGGCCTGCGAGGCCCTCGGCCACAAAGCCGTGTTCCTGACCGATCCCGGAATGAGCGGGGTGTATGCCGGGTACGGCTTTGAAGAACACATGGTCAACATGTCGGCGCCGATGCCGGCCGAAGAAATGGCCCGTTACTGGGTCGACTTCATCAACGGCCACATTCCCAACTTCCGCAAGACACCGCTGGAGCAGATCGACAACTACGTGAAGGAGTGCTGGTCGGCCATCGTCGACACCGCCAAGTGGGCGCAAAAGGACTTGCCAGCGGTGCTGGACAAAGTCAAACCCGATTTGATCTGCGTCGACAACGTGATCCTGTTTCCGGCGATCAAGCAATACGGCAAGCCATGGGTGCGGATCATTTCCTGCTCGGAAAACGAGATCGAAGACCCGGACATTCCGCCGCACCTGTCGGGCATGAGCATCGACGACAAGGCCGGTCACGCGCAGTTTCGCCAGCGCTTTGAAGAGGTGGTCGGGCCGATCCACGAAGACTTCAACCAGTTCCTTCAAGCTCACGGTGAACAGCCGTATCCGCTAGGCACGTTCTTCGAAGCCTCACCCTACATGAACCTGCTGCTGTACCCGGACGCGGTCAAATTCGAACGCCGTCATCCGTTGCCGGCCGAGCGTTTCCACTACCTGCAAGGCTGTGTGCGGCATGACACGGCGTACGAGATTCCGCAGTTCCGCGCACACAACGACAAACCGCTGTTGTACGTCAGTTTCGGCAGCCTCGGTTCTGGTGATGTCGACTTGCTCAAGCGCCTGATCACGGCGGTAGGCCAGTTGCCGTATCGCGCGTTGTTCAATGTCGGCGAGCACCTCGATGAGTACCCGGAGCTGCCGGACAACGTGCAGATTTCCAACTGGTTCCCGCAGCCTTCGGTGATTGCCCAGGTCGATGCGGTGATCCACCACGGCGGCAACAACAGCTTCACCGAGTGCCTGTTTTTCGGCAAACCGGCAATTGTCATGTCCTACGTCTGGGACGGTCACGACAACGCCATGCGCGCCGAAGAAAGCGGACACGGTTTCAAACTCGATCGCTACGACTGGAGCGAAGCGCAGCTGGCGGAAAAACTCGCTGCGTGCCTCAACGACGAGGCGATGCGCCAACGCTTGCAGCGCACCAGCGCGCAGATGCAATCACGCAAGGGGCCGGCAGACGCGGCGGCCATTCTCGACAAGGTGCTCAACGATGCCTGATCAATCCACCACGGCGGGTTTTACGCCGTACCTCGAAGACGTCAGCAGCCGCACCGATCTGGTGGACTGGGGCGTGCAGAGCGACGCCGTCGAAGGTGTCTCGCACTCCAGCGGACGCCTGCTGTTCAAAGGCCCGAACAACAGCCCGGAAACCGGGTTGTGGGTGTGCACGCCGGGGCGCTGGCGACTGTCGATTCCCCGTGACGAGTTGTGCCATTTCATCGCGGGTGACGCGACGTACCGTAATGACAATGGCGAAGTGATTGAAGTGCGCCCTAACACCCTGGTGCTGTTCCCGGCCGGCTGGACTGGCGAATGCCACGTCCGCGAAACCCTGCGCAACGTTTACATGCTCGCTTGAGCCTGCCCTTTGTCGGAGCGAGCTTGCTCGCGATGGGCGTTAACGATGACGAGGGCTGTCTGAATGAACGCGGTGCCCTTACGTTCTTCGCGAGCGAGCTCGCTCCTACAAGTTGAGCCTGACTTTTTTCTGGAGAAGATCAATGACTACCCCGTTTCTGTACAACCCGCTGAGCATCACTGACGTCAAGGATTGGGGCGTGATCCCGACCATGCTCGAAGGTGAGTCCCGTGTCTCTGGCGTGGTGCTGCACAAAGGCCCTGAAGGCCAGTCCGAATGTGGCGTGTGGATCTGCACACCGGGCAAATGGTTTTGCCATGTCACCAGTGACGAGTTCTGCCATTTCCTCGAAGGCCGCTGCACCTACGTGCACGAATCCGGCGAAGTGATCGAGATCAAGCCTGACACCGCAGCTTTCTTCCGCAAGGACTGGAAAGGCGTGTGCACCGTCCACGAGACCGTAAAAAAGGTCTACATGATCCGGTGATTGTCATGACAGAAGCTCTTGCTTCACTGCCCACCCGTGAAGACCAGCGCGCAGCCTTTCTGGCACGTGCCGGCTTCGCGGGCGCGCGGCAGGTTGCGTTGCCGGCGGATGCCTCGACCCGGCGTTATTTCCGTCTCGACGGCGCCGGGTTGTTGCTGATGGATTCGCCACCCCACAGCGAGCCAATTGGCCCGTTTGTTCAGGTTGCCCGGCAATTGCAGCAGCTGGGCTTGTCCGCCCCGGCTCTGCAGCAGGTCGACGAAGAAGCCGGGTTGGCGTTGATCGAAGATTTCGGTCACGACACCTATACCCGGTTACTGGCGGCCGGGCATCCGGAACGCGAGTTGTATCGCCTGGCGGTGGATACGTTGGTGGCATTGCATGGCGCGACGCCTGGCGCGGAACTGGCGGCTTATGACGCTCGACAATTGAGTGACGAGTGCGCGCTGTTCATCGATTGGTATGCGCCGCTGTTGATTGGCAAGGAGCCGGCGCTGGCGTTGCGCGAGTCGTACCTGGCGCTGTTTGGCAATGTCTTTGTCGATGTCGCGCAACGTCGCGAAGCGTTGGTGCTGCGTGACTTCCACGTCGACAACCTGATGCTGCTGGAAGGGCGCGAAGGCGTAGCGGCCTGCGGTTTGCTGGACTTTCAGGACGCACTGGTCGGCGCAGCCGCGTATGACTTGATGTCGCTGCTCGAAGACGCTCGTCGCGACATCTCGGAAGGGCTTCGTGTGGCGTTGCTCAGTCACTATCTGGTGCAGCGCCCGGAACTCGACGCCCCGCGTTTTCTTGAGGATTACCGTCGCCTGTCCGCCCAGCGTCACGCCAAGGTGTTGGGGATTTTCGTGCGCCTGGCCGGGCGCGATGGCAAGCACGGTTACCTGGCTCATCTGCCGCGCACCCTCGGCCTGTTTGTTCGAGCGCTGAACACCGAAGCCTTGGCGCCGCTGCGCGAATGGCTCGACCGGCACCTGCCGGGCTGGCGCGAGCCATTACCCGCCGAGACCCTGGCGATGTTGCGCGACACCCCTTATCGATTGGTTCAAGGATCAGCCCATGGCCACGTTCAATACTGACACCGCCTTACGTTTTATCAACGCCGAGTTCCTGCCACTGACCAGCGAGCGCGTGCGCGAAGTGCTGGACCCGGCGACCCTGCAACCGGTCGGGCAGGTCGGCCTGTGCAACGAAACCGACGTGCAGGCGGCCATTGATGCCGCGACTGCCGCACAAAAACAGTGGCGCCAGGTCGATGCCAAAAGTCGCGCCGCTATCCTGCACAAACTGGCCAACGCCATTGAGCAGGACGTCGCCTGCAACCGTGAGGTCGCGCGCCTGATGACCCTGGAAATGGGCAAGCCGTTTCCGGAAGCCATGGGCGAGTTGGCTAACTGCGCGCCGATCTTCCGCTACTACGCGGAAATGGCCCGCGACGACGCCGGCAAGGTCGCCGGCACCACGCAAATCGGCTCCTTCCAGCATGTGCGCTATGAGCCGTATGGCGTCAGCGTGCACATCATGCCGTTCAACTTTCCGATTCTGCTGATGTGCTGGACGGTCGCTGCCTCGCTGGCGGCGGGCAACGCCTGCATCGTCAAACCGGCGGAAGCCACGACCTTGTGCACCCTCAAGTTCATGGAGCATTTCAGGGCGTTGTTGCCGGGCCTGATGTCTTGCGTGCCCGGCGATGCCGCCACTGCGCAGTTACTGGTGAAGTCTTCGGGTACTCACGCCGTCGCCTTTACCGGCAGCGTCGCTGCGGGCCAAGCGGTGGCAGTGGCCTGTGCCCAGCAGATGAAACCCAGCGTGATCGAGGCCGGGGGCAGCGATCCGTTGATCATCTCCAGACACGCACCGCTTGAAGTCGCCGCTGCCGGTGCAGTGACCGCCGCGTTCCACCTGAGTGGGCAGATCTGCACCTCGGCTGAACGCTTCTACGTGGTCGACGAGATTCACGATGAGTTCGTCGCACGGTTCGCCGAGCGCACCCGTGCACTGCGTATCGGTCATGGCCTGGAGCGTACGGAAATCGGGCCGATGGTCAGCGAAGCTGCGCGTAATAAAGTCATGCGCCTGGTTGACGACGCACTGGCCAAAGGCGCGACGCTGGTCTGCGGTGGGCGCATACCGCCGCAGCACACCGTGGGCTGGTTTTATGAGCCGACCATTCTCACCGGCGTCACCGCTGAGATGGCGATTCTTCAGGAGGAGTGCTTCGGGCCAGTAGCGGCGATCTGTCGGGTCAGCGATTTCGACGAAGCCGTACGCCGGGCCAACGATTCGCCATTCGGTCTCGGCGCGTCGTTGTTCTCCACCGATCTTGCCGAAGCCATGGAGGCCGCTGATCGTCTGGAGGCCGGGATGGTCTGGGTCAATAACCCGCTGATAGACAATGACGCGCTGCCGTTTGGTGGCTGGAAGATGTCCGGCCTGGGACGTGAGTTGGGGCGTCAGGGTCTTGAAGCGTTCCGTCGCTCGAAAATGGTCATCATTGACCACCAACCGAAGATTCAGGACTGGTGGTATCCGTATGCCGACGATGTGTTTTATCGCGACCCGGCTTGAGGCGTTGCAACGTCAGGCCTTGACCCAGCGTTGACGACTCCAGCTGCTCAACGAATCAACGGCGAACACCAGCAACAGCATGGCCAGGATCACCGTGCTGGCCTGCGCTTCCTGGAACAGGCTGAGGCTGACATAGAGCATCTGACCCAAACCGCCGGCACCGACAAAACCGAGCACGCTGGCCATGCGGATGTTGTTCTCCCAGCGGTACAGGATGTAGGCCAGCAGCTGTGGCAGCAGGTTGGGCAGGGTGCCGTAACAGAACGCCCACACGGCATTGCCACCCTGCAAGCGGATCGCCTCGGCCGGTTCGGGCGGGGTGTTTTCCAGCGCTTCGGCGAACAATCGGCCAAGCACGCCGGTGGTGTGCAGCGCCAATGCCAGGGTGCCGGCATTGGGGCCGAGCCCGGCGGCCAGCACCATCAACGCGGCCCACACCAGTTCCGGCACCGCACGCAGGGCGTTGAGCACCAGACGCGATGCGCTTTTGCAAGGCCAGCCGAATCGTCCCGCGGCGGGCAGTGCCAACAGCAGGCCGAACACCGCCGCGAGCAGGGTGCCAAGGGCAGACATGGCGATAGTTTCCAGCGCGCCATGGCCGATGGCTTGCAGATGACTTGTGCTCAAATCCGGGCTGAGAAATCGCTGTGCATAGGTGCCCATCTGCTTCAGGTTGCTGCTGCCGCCCAACTCGCCGAGATCGATGCCCAGATAGACAAACGAGGCCACGATCGCGGCGACGATGCCGAGGAGCAGCGCCAGATTGATCAGGCGATTCATGTCAGCCTCCAGCGCAGCAGGCGACTGAGTTGATCGGCAAACAGCACCAGCACGAGGAAGGTCAGCAACAGGCTGGCGACTTCGCCGCTGGCGAACATGCGCAATGACAGGTCCATTTGCTGGCCCAGACCACCGGCACCGACGAAACCCATCACTACCGAGGCGCGGATTGCGCATTCCCAGCGGTACACCGTGTACGACAGCAGTTCCGCCGCGACATTGGGCAGAATTCCGTAGCAAAAAGCGGCGAGCCGACCACTGCCTGCTTGCAGCAAGGCGTGGGCTGGACGCTGGTCGACCGATTCGAAAATTTCCGCGTAGACCTTGCCCAGCATGCCGCTGTAGGTAATCGCGATGGCCAGCACACCAGCTGTCGGGCCGAGTCCGACCGCGCGTACAAACAGCAAGGCCCAGACGATTTCCGGCACGCTGCGCAGGAAGATCAGCACGCCGCGCACCGGCCAGCGCAGCAGTTGGCCCCAGTAACCCGGACGACCGCCACGGGAAGCGGCTGATAGCGACAGCGCCCGACTGGCCAACAGGCTTGCAGGCACTGCCAAGAGCAACGCCAGTGCCATGCCGGCCGTGGCGATGGCCAGCGTCTGCAGGGTCGCTTGCAATAGCAGGTCAATGAATTCCTTGTCATGGGCCGGTGGCCAAAACGCCGAAACGAACCGGCCAATTTCGCTCCGGCTATCACCCGCCACCAGTACGCTCAAGTCCAACTCGCTGAAGTGAATGCCTGGCCATAGCAGGACAATCGCCAGCAGGCTGAGCAGCAGACGGGGCAGGGCGGCGGGATCGCGGGTATTGCGCGTCAGCATCGGGGAATCTGCACGTGCAAGGGCGTCGAAGGCGGTGGTGAGGAATGCAGTTGTTCGTTGGCATAGAGCTTGTCGAGCCGTTCGCGGTCGACTTTGTCGGCGGGTAGGTCGAACAGGATCTGCCCGTCACGCAAACCGATAATCCGTGAAAAGTGCGCCAAGGCCAGTTCCACCGCATGCAGGCTGGCGACCAGGGTGACGTTGTGCTCCCGGGCGTGCCGGCACAGGACAGAAAGCGTGTGCTCGGCCAACACCGGGTCCATCGCCGACACCGGTTCATCGGCCAGCAATACTTCGGGTGCCTGATACAACACGCGGGCAATGCCAACGCGCTGTAGCTGACCGCCGGACAGTTGCTGGCACTGGGCGAACAACTTGTCGTTCAGGTCCAGCCTGCTCAATGCCGCGTGTGCGCCCGGAATATCCAGTGGATGCAGCAGGTTGAGCAGGCTTTTGCCCAATCCCCACTGACCAATTTTCCCGGCGAGCACCGCAGTCACCACACGCTGGCGTGGCGGCAGCGGAGGTGCTTGATGCACCAGGCCGATACGCGCACGTAAACGCTGACGCTGGCGGGCAGACAATTGCCATGCGTGCTCGCCCAGCACTTGCAACTCACCGCCACTCGGACGCAGGGCGGTGGCCAGCAGGTTGAGCAGGCTCGACTTACCCGCGCCGGATGGGCCGATGATGGCGACCTGTTCATTGGCGCCGATGTGCAGGTCCAGGCTACGCAACGCCTGGACGCCATTGGCGTGGGTAAGGCTGACGCCGCTCAGACGCAAGGTCATTTGAGCAGGTCGGCGGCGCGTGCGGCTTCCTCGATGCCCGTGTAGTTTTCAGGCTTGGTTTCGATGAAGCGCGTGGCGGCCTGCAGATCGAGAATCTCCTTGTCTTTAGGGTTGGCCGGGTCAAGTTTGAGGAAGGCCGCCTTGATCTTTTCGGCGAGCGCCGGGTCGAGCGTCCCGCGCACAGTCCAGTTGTAGTCGTAGTAGGCCGGGGTGGTTTCAAAGACCCTGACCTTGGTGGTGTCGACCTTGCCGGCGGCGACCAGTTTTTCCCAGACGCTGGCATTCAGCACCCCGGCGTCGACCTTGCCGGCCTGGACCCAGGCAACGGTGGCGTCATGGGCACCCGAGTAGCCAACGCGACTGAAGTAAGTTTCAGGTTTGATGCCGTCCTTGAGCATGAAATAACGCGGCATCAAGCTGCCCGACGTGGAGGACACCGAGCCGAAGGCAAAGGATTTGCCCTTGAGGTCGGCGAGGGATTTGACGTTCGGGTCGGCGGTGATGAATTTGCTGGTGAACTGGGCATCCTGTTCACGCTGTACCAACGGAATGGCATTGCCGGTTTTCAGGCGTGCCTGCACAAACGTGAAACCACCCAGCCAGGCCATGTCGATGCGATCGGTGGCCAGGGCCTCGACCACGGCCGGGTAGTCGCTGACCGGCACGAACTCGACCTTCATGCCCAATTGCTGTTCCAGATAAGCGCCCAAGGGCTTGAACTTGCGCAGCAGTTCGGTGGGGGCTTCATCGGGAATGGCGCTGACTTTCAGGGTCTCGGCGGCTTGCGCCAGCAGGGTGCAAGCAGACAGGGTCAAGCCGACGGCCATTGCCAGGGTGCGCTTGAGCATGGAAGTTCTCCGTTTTGGTAACGCAAGAATGTCGATGCGCCTGCGGCACGCTGAAGGCTGAACAGGCGCCTTGTGAGGGTAGACGAAACCCGAAGAAAACGGAGAACCGGGCGCTGATACCGATCGGTTAAAACACAAAACCTGTGGGAGCGGGCCTGCTCGCGATGGCGGCAAAACATTCAACATCAATGTTGACTGACCCGCCGCTATCGCGAGCAAGCTCGCTCCTACAAGTTCGTGTTCGCATGGCTATAGCACTCAACCTCCGGCGCGTTTATCCAACGCCGCTTCAGCCGCCGCAATCTCAGCCTGGCGCTTGAGAATCACGTCGCCTATCGGCGGGCCCTGGAAGCGTCGCGCTTCAAAGCCGAACCAGACGATAGCCGTCAGCACCAGAAAACCAATGGTGATGTACAGCGCCCAATCGTTGGGTGGCTGGATGCCGATGATGAAAATAATCACCATCGACACGACCGAGAGCAGAGCGAACACCGAGTACCAGAAACGCCCGATGTTCCACGGACCCATGGCCGGCCACTTCGAGGTTCCGTAGGCAAACAGGCCCAGCACGATGGGGATGATGAAGGAGAAGAACAGGAAGATCACCGTGCAGGACACCACGATCGTATAAACCGGCGTGGCACCGACCGAAATCACCGACGATCCCCAGTCGAACAATACGGCGAGGGTGGCACCGGTCCAGATCGCCGCCACCGGGCTGCGAAAGGTCGGCGAGACCGACGACAGTGCTTTCGAACACGGCAGGCCGCCGTCACGGGAGAAGGCGAAGATCATGCGCGAAACCGAGGTCACGGTCGCCAATCCGCAGAGAATCTGCGAAACGAAAATAGCCACGTAAAGCGCTTCCTTGATCCCCGGGCTGACCTGCGTGTTCATGGCCCAGAAAAACACGTTCCAGCCTTGCTTGGCCGCTTCATCCATATTCGGCAGCATCAGCACGAACGCGCTGAGCATCACCCAGCCGAACAGCAACGACCAGACCACCGACATGACCATGCCCCGGGGCACGGACATGGCCGCGTTGCGGGTTTCCTCGGAGGTGTGCGCAGAGGCGTCATAGCCGGTGATGGTGTAGATCGGCAGCAGCAGGCCAAGCATGAAAATCCAGCCGTTCGAGGCCTGGGGCCAGACGCCGCCGCCGGCGTCGCCGGAATAGTTGGCAAAGGTCACCAACCGGGCGAACTCATAACTGGGGGCCGAAATCAGGCAGACGATGGTCAGCGCCAGCGCGGTGGCGAAAATCAGATAGCCCGAGAAGTCCGTGAGTTTCGCTGTCAGGCCGATCCCCAGATGGTTGCACAGCGCCTGCAGGCCGGTCAGGACAGCCAGGAAAATCACCCTGACGGTGGTGGTGTCCTCCATGCCCAGTGCCGGGCCGAAGGCACCGAAGAAAAAGTAATAGGTGCCGACGTTGATCGCGCCGAGCACCGTGACCAGTCCCAGCAGGTTGAACCAGGCTGTCAGCCAGCCAGTAAAGCGATTGCCGAGAATCGAGCCCCAGTGATACAGGCCGCCCGCGGTGGGGTAGGCCGAGGAAATCTGTGCCATGGCCAGGGCGAACACCCCGGAGATCAGGCAACCGATCGGCCAACCGATGCCGATCGCCGCACCGCCCGCACCCGAAGTGCCCTGGGCGAGTGAGTTGATGCCGCCCGAGAGGATGCAGATGATCGAAAAGGAAATCGCAAAGTTGGAGAAAACGCCCATTCGTCGCGATAGCTGCTGGGCGTAGCCCATGCTGTGCAGCACCTTGACGTCATCGTCGTGCGGCGCGTCGGCGCCGGGCTGGCTTGCTGGGTTCATGCTGTGTGCCCCTTCAGGTTTTGATACGCGCCCCTCCGGGTTGCCGGAAGGGATGGCTTCAACCCCTTGTCGTACTGCTCCTGTTCCAACCGATACAACCTGTCCATGCGGCGCGTTGCCGTTTCTACCATTCTGTAGGAGCCGAGCTTGCTCGCGATGGACGTTACGATGACGCGTGCTTCCTGAATAAACGCGTCGTCCTTGAGTCCATCGCGAGCAAACTCGGCTCCTACAGGCGGCCGTGGAAAGCCGCGTCGAAAATTTCTGCTGCGCCAGCCCGGGTCAATGGCAGCGGGTTGCCGCCGGCGGACGGATCGACGACCGCCATGTCGGCGATCAGATCGGCCTGCTTGTCATCCACCCCCAGTTCGAACAGCGTGTGCGGCACGGCGATGTCTTTGCGCAATTTGAGGATGAAGGCCAGGAAGCTGTCGAAGCCCGGCGAGGGCAGACGCAAATAAGCCGCCAGGCGCGTGATGCGTTCTTCAATGGCCGGGCGATTGAACTTGAGCACATAGGGCATCAAGGTCGCGTTGGTCATGCCGTGATGGGTGTCGTACAGCGCACCGATCGGATGGGCGAGGGCGTGCATCCCGCCCAGGCCTTTCTGGAACGCGGTGGCGCCCATCGCCGCAGCCGCCAGCATTTGCGCGCGGGCATCGAGGTCGGAAGGGGTGTGCACGGCGCGCACCAGCGCACTGGTCACCAGGCGCATGCCTTCCACGGCGATGCCATCGGCCAAGGGATGAAAGCCCGGGGCACAGTACGCTTCCAGGCAGTGCGCCAACGCATCCATGCCAGTACCGGCGGTGACTTTCGACGGCATGCCGACGGTCAGTGCCGGATCGCTGATGACCACGCGCGGCATCATTTTCGGGTGGAAGATGATGCGTTTGGTGTGGGTTGCCTCGTCGATGATCACCGCTGCGCGGCCCACTTCAGAACCGGTGCCCGCAGTGGTCGGCACCGCAATAACGGGAGCAATTTTGCTTTCATCGGCGCGGGTCCAATAATCACCGATGTCTTCGAAATCCCAGACCGGGCGGGTCTGGCCACTCATGAACGCGATGAGCTTGCCCATGTCCAGGCCACTGCCACCGCCAAAGGCAATCACGCCGTCGTGCTTGCCGGCACGCCAGGCGTCGAGCCCGCCTGCCAGATTGGCTTCGACCGGGTTGGGCTTGAGGTCGCAAAACAGCGCTGCGCCCAAACCCGCATCGCGCAGGGAGTCGAGCGCGGCGGTGGTGATCGGCGCGCGCCCCAGGCCACTGTCGGTGACCAGCAACGGTCGCTGGATACCCTGGCTGCGACAGACATCGGCTAGCTCGCTGATGCGCCCGACGCCGAAGCGAATGCTCGTGGGGTAGCTCCAGTTTCCAGTCAGGCTCATGGCTCAGATCTCGTGGCGTAAATGGAAGGATTTGGCGCGGGTCAGGTGTTCATAACCCAGGCGCGACAGGGTGACGCCGCGTCCGCTGTTTTTCACCCCGGTCCAGGCCAGCGCCGGGTCGAGGTAATCGCAGCGATTCATGAACACGGTGCCGGTGTCGATCTGGTTGCCCAGATGCTCGGCGGCGGCAAGGTCTTGGGTCCAGATCGACGCACTGAGGCCGAACTCACTGTCATTCATCAAGGCGATGGCCTCGTCGTCGCCACTCACCGGCATGATGCCGACCACCGGGCCAAAGCTTTCATCGCGCATGACCGACATTTGATGGCTGACATCGACCAACACCTGCGGCGCGAGGTAAGCGCTGGCCGGCACGTCAGCAGCGAACGCCTGCGAATCGATCAGTGCCGTTGCGCCCATTTTCAGCGCTTCGGCGATCTGGCCGCGCACGAAGTCAGCGGCCCCCGGATTCACCAGCGGACCGAGCGTGGTCGCTTCGTCCAGCGGGTTGCCCAGCACGTACTGACGGGTCAAGGCGGCGAAGCGTTCGACAAACAGCGGGTAGATTGTTTGATCGACATAGATGCGTTCCACGGCGCAGCAGCTCTGCCCGGAGTTGAAGAAGCTGCCATCCACCAGGTTTTCCACGGCGTGTTCGAGGTTGGCATCTGCGCGGACATAAGCCGGGTCTTTGCCACCGAGCTCCAGGCCCATGCCGAGGAAATGCCCCGAGGCGGCGTTTTCCATAGCCTCCCCACCGGCGACCGAACCGGTGAAATTCACCTGCTGCACCTGACCAGAGGTGATGATCGCTGTGGTCCAGACATGATTGAGCACCAGGTTCTGGAACAACCCTTCGGGCAGGTTGGCGCGGCGAAAAGCCTCGGCAAAACGCTCCCCGACTAGCAGCGTTTGCGAAGCGTGTTTGAGGATGACGCTATTGCCCGCCATCAACGCCGGAATGATCGTGTTGACCGCTGTCAGGTAGGGGTAATTCCAAGGGGCGACCACCAGCACCGTACCCAGCGGTTCACGTTTGATAAATCGACGAAAGCCGGCGACCGGCGTCGGTTCAAGCGCGGCCAGCGCGTCAGGCGCAATGGCGATCATATGCCGGGCACGCTCTTCAAAGCCGCGCAGCTCGCCCGCGCCAAAGCGCACCGGGCGACCCATTTGCCAGGCCAGTTCCGGCACGATTTCGGCCTTCATGGCCAGCATCGCGTCCACCGCAGCACTGCAAAAAGCCGCGCGTTCGCTCAGAGGCCGACGCTTCCACTGTGCCTGAGCGGCCGACGCAGCGGCCAGTGCCTGCTCGATCTGCGCCGGATCGGCGGTCTGACGTTCGGCGTAAACCCGGCCATCAACCGGTGAAATGAGCTGAATCTTAGAAGTCATAAGCTCGGTCTCAATAGCGCTCAAAGCCGCGTTGCAGTTCCCAGTCGGTGATCCGCCGGTCGTACTCCTTCTGTTCCCATTCGGCGGTGTGTACGTAGTGGTCGATCACTTCATCGCCGAATGCCTCACGCAACATGCTTGAGCCCTTGAGTGCGGCACTCGCCTCACGCAGGGTCTTGGAGACTTCCGGCAACTGTTCGTCGATGTACGCATCGCCTTCGAAGGGCGGTGCAAGCTCAAGCTTCTCGTCGACACCGGCCAGGCCTGCCGCAATCAATGCAGCGAAAGCCAGATAGGGGTTGAGGTCAGCCCCGCCAATGCGGCATTCAATGCGAATGGATTTGCTGCCTTCGGCACACAGACGAAAGCCTGCGGTGCGATTGTCGCGGCTCCACACCGCCCGGGTCGGGGCAAAGGTGCCGGCCTGAAAGCGTTTGTAGGAGTTGATGTACGGCGCGAGAAAGCAGGTGATGTCGTTGGCGTATTTGAGTTGTCCGGCGACCCAGGCACGCATTAGTTTCGACATGCCGAACTCGGCCTTGGCGTCGTAAAACAGCGGTTTTTTAGCGTTCTTGTCCCACAGCGAATTGTGGATATGGCTGCTGGACCCGGCCGCGTCATAGCGCCACTTGGCCATGAACGTGATCGCCTTGCCTTGCAGTTGCGCGATTTCTTTGCAGGCGTGTTTGATGATGACGTGGTGGTCAGCCATGGTCATGGCGTCGGCGTAACGGATGTTGATTTCTTCCTGGCCAGGTCCCCATTCGCCCTTGGAGTTTTCCACGGGAATGCCGGATGCCTGAAGATGCTTGCGAATAGCCCGCAGTACCGGCTCTTCGCGGGTGGTCTGGAGGATGTTGTAATCCTCGATGTAATGGCCGGCGGTTTTCGGCTTGTGGTAGTTGCGCTTGTGGATGGCCTCGTAACTCTCGTCGAACAGATAGAACTCCAGTTCCGAGGCGAACATGCCGGTGTAGCCGCGCTCGCGCAGGCGCTCGACCTGTTTTTTCAGAATCGCCCGTGGGCTGTGTGGCAGATCTTTGCGATGGTGATGGTCGAGCACATCGCAGAGCACCAGCGCCGTGCACTCAAGCCAAGGCACTTTGCGCAAAGTGCTCATATCGGGCTTGAGCACGAAGTCGCCGTAGCCTTTGCTCCAACTGGCGGCGGCGTAACCCGGCACCGGCTCCATGTCGATGTCGTCGGCCAGCAGGTAGTTGCAGCAGTGAGTTTCTTCATGGCCGCTGTCGATGAAAAACTCGACCTGGAATCGCTTGCCGACCAGCCGTCCCTGCATGTCGACCATGCACACCAGCACGGTATCGATCTCGCCGGAAGTGGCAGCACGTTTGAGTTCGTCAAAACTGAGGAAAGGCTCGGGCATCACGGCAGTCCTGCGCAAAGAGTTTGGTTTGTCTGAAATAGCCGTTGCAGACGCTCTCCAGAAAAAACCAAAAACTGCCGTCGCGAGCATCGTGGGCAATAAGCTGCACTAAGCTTAGCTGACTGTCGCTTTTCGCAAGTTTTCGCTGATGGAAACTTTATGAATCGGCGTAAACATCGCCGCAGAGGGGTCCATCGATAAACCGGTATCGGCTCGCGAGGTAACGAAAATGGCCAGGAAGAAAGAGCACAACACCTACCGCAATCTCAAACAGCAATACCCGGATTACCTGGACGCCGTGGAGTCGTTGGGGGCAGCTGTGCGGCATGCCGGACCGTTGGACGAGTCTGTCGTCCAGTTGATTCAACTCGGTGCCGCGGCAGCGATTCACTCGGAAGGCGCCGTACACAGCCATGCGCGGCGGGCACTGGAGGCCGGCGCGACGCCAGAGCAGATTCGCCACACCCTGATTTCGTTGACCAGCACGATCGGTTTCCCGACCGTGGTGGCGGCCATCAGTTGGGCAGACGACGTAATTGGAGCACCTCCGGTGGCGTGAATGCCATCCGCAAACGCTCGATGATCTGTTCGATCGAAGGTCCCTGAATGCTCGGTGGCTCAAGGCTTTCGCCAAATTCACGCCAGACGAACAAGGTCATTTCCGCGCCATCGGTCGATGTCTGAGCATTGGCCGGCGCACCGAAGTTTTTCAACAACCGGTACCGCTCGTCCCGCATGAACAGTTCTTCGACCCAGTGGTACACCGGGATGTAGTGAAAATGGATGGGGAAGCGAGGGTCATGACCGAATCGGCTGATGTAGAGCCATTTCGGCTCCAATTCCGATTGCACGGTTCGCTGGACTTTGGCGAGCAGAACCCCTAACTCGGCCAGTGCATCGTCGGGCAGGTCGGACAATGAGCGCGCTGGGTGTTTCGTCCCCAGCACCAGATAGCCCGGCAGCTTTGACGACATGTGATGATTGAGTAGCCAGTGGGCAGTTTCATGGATGATGAAGCGTGGCGCGATGTCCATGGCGAATGTCCGTTGGTGAGGCCTGGGGATAACGGGAGATCGGTCTGCCCGTTTATATCCCATGCCATCTGCTTTGGTCTTGAAAAATCGCATCGAACAGCAGCGCGAGTGGTTCCAGGTTGGTCTTTCAGCCGCTGTCTCGCACTCCACTGCTGCAAGACACCCAGAATTCGCACCGGCAGCTCTTTGGGTGAGTCTGCCTCTGCGGATTCTAGATCCAGTTCTTCGTCGTGCGAACCATTTTTACACCAGGCGAGCTGGTGCAGCGACCCGCAGGGCGTCAGCCCTTGATGAACGCCAGAAGGTCGGGATTGATGACGTCGGCATGGGTGGTGCACAAGCCATGGGGCAGGCCAGGGTAGGTTTTCAGCGTGCCGTGCTTGAGCAGTTTGATCGACAGGTGTGCCGAGTCGGCGATCGGCACGATCTGGTCGTCTTCACCGTGCAGTACCAGAGTCGGCACCTCGATTTGCTTCAGGTCGTCAGTGAAGTCGGTTTCCGAGAAGGCGCGAATGCAGTCGTACTGCGCCTTGATCCCACCGTTCATGCCTTGGCGCCACCAATTGTCGATCGTCGTTTCGGAGACTTTCGCGCCAGGTCGATTGAATCCATAGAACGGGCCGCTCGGAAAATCACGGTAGAACTGCGCGCGATTTTCGGCCACGGCTTTGCGCAGGCCGTCGAAGACTTCCAACGGAAGGCCTCCCGGATTCTTCGCCGTGCGCAGCATGATCGGCGGCACGGCACCGATCAGCACCGCTTTGGCGACACGCCCGCGGCCATGGCGCGCTACATAGCGTGCCACTTCGCCACCGCCGGTCGAGTGACCGATATGCACAGCATTCCTGATGTCCAGGTGCGCCATCAGTTCAGCGACGTCGGCAGCGTAGGTATCCATTTCGTTGCCGACAGCGGTCTGGGACGAGCGGCCGTGGCCACGACGATCGTGAGCAATGACGCGGAAACCCTTGCTGAGGAAAAACAGCATTTGCGTATCCCAGTCGTCACTGGAGAGGGGCCAGCCATGGTGGAACACGATTGGCTGACCGGTGCCCCAGTCCTTGTAGAAAATGTGGGTGCCGTCCTTGACGGTGATCATCCCCGAGCCACTGGCATCGCCGTTACTCTGGTCGCCCACGGGCGCTGCTGTCGGTGCCGGTTGCGCCGCCAACACCGGTGCTGCAACGGCCAGGGCTGCTGCGGCCATGGCACCGGCGGTCATCAAGGCGCGACGGGTGGTTCCGTTTGTCTGATCAGTCATTATCAACACTCATATGGTTTCTGAAGCTGGCGCTTGTGCGTCCCGAGGTGGGCCTTCCGGCGACGGTTTCGGCGAATTTAGGGTCAAACGATGGCACTGACCAGTAGACATGGGTGTTTCAAATTAACGCTTTGGTATGGGCTGTTCCGGTCAGCGAGCCTGTGCCGATTTCGTCATTTCCCGTGGCCAAAGCCATCAAGCCAAATCGTCGCGAACAGCCCAACCTGACGGGTCTGTCCAAGGAGATGAACATGATCCGACTGACCTTGATCGAAGCCCGTGAGTTGGCCGAATCGATCCTGTTGCACAACGGTTTTAGCCTGGCCCATGCGCAAGCCGTGGCGACGACGGTGATAGCCGGCGAACGCGATGGCTGTGCCTCCCACGGGTTGTACCGGGTTCTGGGATGCGTCAATTCCCTGCGGGCCGGCAAGGTCTCTGCCGATGCGACGCCGCAAGTAGTCGATCAGGCGCCGTCGATTGTGCGGGTGGACGCTGGCGGCGGGTTCTCGCAACTGGCGTTTCAGGCTGGGCTGCCGTTGTTAACGGAGAAAACCCGGGCCAACGGGATTGCGGCACTGGCGATTAACCGCTGTGTACATTTCTCGGCGCTCTGGGTGGAGATCGAGCAGTTGACGGCGGCTGGCCTTGTCGCATTGGCGTGCAATCCAAGCCATGCCTGGGTGGCACCGGCCGGCGGACGTTTGCCGGTGTTCGGGACCAACCCGATTGCCTTTGGCTGGCCGCGTGTCGGGCACGATCCTTTCGTGTTCGACTTTGCCACCAGTGCCATTGCCCGTGGCGATATCGAACTGCATCGGCGCGCTGGCAAAGCAATTCCCGAGGGCTGGGGCGTGGACGCGCAGGGCCAGCCGAGTACCGATGCCAACGTGGTGCTGGATAGCGGCGCGATGCTGACATTTGGTGGGCACAAGGGTTCGGCGCTGGCGGCGATGGTGGAGTTGATCGCCGGGCCGCTGATCGGTGACCTGACCAGCGCCGAGTCGCTGGCGTATGACGCGGGCAGCAAGTCGTCGCCGTACCATGGTGAACTGATCATCGCACTGGATCCGCGGCGCTTTCTCGGTGACGCAACGGAGGTCCATTTGGCCAGGGCTGAAGCGTTGTTTCAGGGCATTGAAGGGCAGGGCGCGCGTTTGCCGTCACAGCGGCGCTATGCGGCGCGCGCTCGCAGTGTGGTCGAAGGGGTGCAGATTCCCGAGGCGTTGTACAACGATCTGAAGGCGCTGCTGGCCTGATTAAACCCTCTCCAGGAGCCGGCTAGCCGGCGAAGGCGGTTTGTCTGATACGTGGATGTTGAATGTGCCGACGCCTTCGCGAGCAGGCTCGCTCCTACAGTTGAACCGGTGTCGTGCACAAAATTTCTGTGCAGCAAATTCCCCTGTAGGAGCCAGCTTGTCTGGTGCATGGGCGTTGCGCTTCAGTTGAGCGCCTGAAGGCGTTCGACAAACCCTGCGATGCGACCACAGGCGTCGCTCAAGGCGGCATCGGAGACGGTGAACGAGATCCGCACAAAACCGGCGGTGCTGGCGCCGAACGCGCTGGCGTCGAGTACCGCGACCCCGGTTTCACGGAATAGCTGCCAGGCAAAGTCGGTGCTCGACAAACCGCTTTCACGCACATCCACCAACATGAACATGCCGGCCTCGGGCACTTTGCACTTGAGCAGCGGCACATTGCGCAGCCCTTCGACCACCAGGTCGCGGCGCCGCAAGTACAGTGCCCGCGCCTGGCTGACCACCTGTTCATCCAGCTCCAGGGCCTTGAGGGCGGCCGCCTGAATAAAGCCCGGCAAGCCGTAAAGCATACACAGCAGCAAATTATCCAGATGGCCGATCAGTTCTTGCGGAGCCACCACCCAGCCCACCCGCCATCCGGTCATGGCGTGGGATTTGGACAGGCTGTTGAGCACCACGGTGCGGTCGGCCATGCCTTCGAGTGTGGCAACGCTCTGGTGCGGACGGTCATAAGTGAGCTGACCGTAGACCTCATCGCTGATCACCCAAAGGTTGTGACGCTGGGCGACCAGGGCCACTGCTTCCAGCTCTTCGCGGGTGTAGACGTTGCCAGTCGGATTGTTGGGCGTGGCCAGGGCGATGCCGCGAGTCTTGTCGGTGATCACCGCTTCGATGGCTGCCAGCGTCAGGCGAAAATCATTTTCCGCCGGCTGGGCAATTGGCACCAGAAGCGCCCCCGAGGCCTGAATGCTTGCGGCATACGTCAAGTACATTGGTGCCGGTACCAGCACCTCATCGCCCTGTTCGAACAGACACATGGCGGTCGCATACAAGCCGTTCTGCGCCCCGGCCACCAGCGCAACGTTATCGGCGGACACCGGTTGGCCGAGCAAGGCCGTTTGCTTGGCAGCAATGGCTTCACGCAGTTCAGGCCGACCGATCACATGCGTGTAGTGGGTGTCGCCTTCGTTCAGCGCCTGGACCGCCGCCGCGCAAATTTCATTGTCGGTAGCGAAGTCCGGATCGCCGATGCTCAGCACGATCGCATCTTCACCCCGCGCCTGCGCGTCACACGCGGCGTAGTGGATATCCCAGGCAGTGACGGTTTCGCCACTGATGCGCTTGACCATGGACGAGTATTTCATGTGCAACTCCTTATAAACCCTTGGGCCGATGTTTCAGGCATCCTTGAATTCAGGCCTGTCGTTGGGGCGTTTTGCCGATACGGGCAAAGCTTTGTTCAATGACAATCGCCAGAATGATGTAGATCACGGCCACCACCAGCAGTGGTTCGTAGACCCGCAATGTTTGTGCACGTACCAGGTTCGCCGCCCCGAGCAAATCGGTCACCGCTACGGTCGAAGCCAGCGCCGTGGCCTTGAGCAGCATCACGCTCTCGCCGGCCAGCGTCGGGCGCAGCATCTGCAGCGCACGCGGCATCCATACCCGACGCAATACCAGCCACGGCCGCATGCCATAGGCCCGTGCTGCTTCCAGTTCACCGCGCGGAACCGCACGCAGACCACCGCGCAGCACTTCGCCCACATACGCCGAAACGCTCAGGGTCAGGGCAAATGCCACATACCAGAAACCTTCACGCAGGTACGGCCAGAACATACTGCCGCGAATCAACGGGAAGGTGGCGAACACACTGCCAACGCCGTAGTAGAGGACGTAGATCTGCACCAGCAGCGGTGTCCCGCGCAATACGCTGGTATAAAAACGCAGCCCGTTAGCCAAAGAGCGGTGCTTCGACAACCGCCCCAAGGCCACGCCCACGGCCATCAGAAAACCGAAAAAACCCGAAATCAGCAGCAGTTGAAGTGTCAGGCCAAAGCCTCTGACCAACTCGTGGTAAAAACTGCTTAACCAGTGAAAATCCATGATCGCGCCCCTTATGCGTGCCGTGGCATCCAGCGCTCGAAGCGAACTTCGACCTGCCGGAACACCGAGCTTGAAACCAGTGTGATCAGGTAATAGAACGCAGCCACTGCGAGGTAAAACAGCAAGTAGTGTTTGGTCGACGCCGCCGCCTGGCGACCCGCCGTCAACAACTCGCTGTAACCGACCACACTGATCAACGCACTTTCCTTGACCAGCACCAGCCACAGGTTGGACAGGCCGGCGATAGCGAATGGCAGCATGGTCGGCAGAATCACCCGCCGTACCAGCAGGCTGCGGTTGATCCCGTAGGCTCGGGCGGCTTCGATCTGACCATGGGGGATCGATTCGATGGCCCCGCGGATGATTTCACCCGAGTAAGCCCCCTGCACAATTCCCAGCACCACTACAGCGGCCATGAAGCCGTTGATTTCGACGCTCGGTTGCCCAAGCGCCGCCATTGTCAGGTTGATCAGGTCGGCACCGGCGTAATACAGCAACAGAATCAGCAGCAACTCCGGCACCGCGCGGTACAAGGTGGTGTAGCAATTGGCGCAAACCACCATCCAGCGCGGCCCCTTGAGTTTGACCATCGCCACGATCAAACCAATCGCCAGGCCCAGGATGAAGGCGCCCAGGGAAATGCCCAGGGTTCGTACCGTGCCCTGCGCCAAGGCTTGTAGCCAACCGTCGGCAAAAAACAACTGGGAAATTTCAGAAACTGTCATGAGCGCTCCTTTGCGGGACTGGCTGGGACAACCGGATTACTGGAGGGTCGTGATGTCAGTCTTGAAGTAGCGCGCACGGATTTTTTCGTAGCTGCCGTCGTCACGCAGCGATTGCAGGGCCACGTTCAAACGCTCGCGCAACGCGTCGTTGCCTTTGCGCACACCGGCGCCCACGCCATCACCGAACAACGGGTCAAGCGGTGCGACGCCTTTACTGGCGAGCATCGAGTTGTCTGGCTTCTCCAGCAGCGGCTCGACCACTAACTGGTCCGCCAGCATGATGTCGACGCGACCGCTGCGCAGGTCGGCAAGGATGTCGTCCTGGTCGTTGTAGTAACGGATGTTCGATTCGCCGTAGTACTTCTTGACGAAGGCGGAGTGAGTGGTGGAGCCCTGCACACCGATGATTTTTCCCTTGAGGCCGGCCGGTGTCGGGTCCAGTTCCATGCTGCGGTCACCAATCCACAGGGCGCGGGTAAAGAAGTATGGCTGGGTGAAGTCGATCACCTGCTGGCGTTCCGGGGTGATCGACAGCGAGTTGAGTACCACGTCCACTTGCTGGGATTTCAACGCCGGGATCAAGCCGTCCCAGGACATTTCGTTGAGGGTGCAATCGGCTTTCATGCGTGCGCAGACAGCGGTGATCATCTCAGGCTCGAAGCCGCTCCAGTCACCCTTGCCGCTCTTGAACGAGAACGGTGGATAGGGTTCCAGCGCGATGCCGAACACCAGTTTGTCCGCGGCAAACGAAGTGCTTGCGATACCGGCCAACAGGCAGGCTTGCAGGGTAACCAACAGAGTTTTTTTCATGTTTGAGTGCCTCTTTCAGGTTGTTGTTATCGAGGTTGAAAACATTGGTGCGGGTTATCCGCGGTTGTCCTGGGCCATCACAAACTGCCGGCAACGTTCGCTGCGCGGGTCGAGCAATACTTGCGAAGGCGGACCTTCTTCCTCGACCCGGCCCTGATGCAGGTAAATGACTTTGCTCGACACATCACGGGCAAAGGCCATCTCGTGGGTGACCAGAATCATCGTGCGGCCCTCTTCGGCGATGCCTTGGATCACGCGCAATACTTCGCCTACCAATTCCGGGTCCAGTGCCGAAGTCGGTTCATCGAACAGCATCACTTGCGGGCGCATCGCCAAGGCCCGGGCGATGGCGACTCGTTGCTGCTGGCCACCGGACAGGAAGGAGGGGTAGACGTCGCGCTTGTCGATCAATCCGACTTTTTCCAGCAGATGTTCGGCATGCGCGGTGGCTTCTTTACGGTCTTCACCGAGCACATACACCGGGGCTTCGATGACGTTTTCCAGCACCGTGCGGTGCGGCCACAGGTTGAAACTCTGGAACACCATGCTCAGTCGGGTACGTAGCCGTTCGACCTGGCGCGGGTCGGCAACTTGCGCGACGCCGTTGCGACCGGTCTTCAGGTGCACCGTTTCACCATTGATTTTCAGGCTGCCGCTGCAGGGGATTTCCAACAGGTTGATGCAGCGCAGCAGGGTACTTTTACCCGAGCCGCTGGACCCGATCAGCGAGACCACTTCGCCCTCTTTGGCACGCATCGAAATGCCCTTGAGTACATGGTGATCGGCGTAACTTTTGTGCAGGTCGTCAATGGCGACGACCGAGGTATCCGTTTCCGGCTGCGGGATTTTCACGTTGGTGAGTGCTTGCACGTCTGGCTCCTCGAATTCTTATTGTTTTGGGGACTATTCGTCTTCTCGGGCGGGAATCCACCACTCTTCACCGCGTGCGGTGCTGATGTACTCCGGCCAACGAAAGCGATGAGGCGCCTGGAAATCAGCCGGCAACAAGGGCGCCTGCCAATGTTCGCCACCGATGCCACCGCCAGTACGCTGGTTGAATTCGGCCTTGGCGGCGCTCAGCAACTCGTCGCGGCAGAACAGATCGAGCAGGGTGGTGGCAATGGTTTTCGAGGCGACGTTGATCATCGGGTCGATGGTCTGGGGAATGCCGCCCAAGGCATTGGAGACCCAGTCCGGGTAAACGTGACCGGCGGGCGCGGCGAGCATCGGACGGGCCACCAACAGGCGTACGGTCGGGCAATGCCAGGTGTATTCGGGATAGTCGTCGGAGGTCAGGTACTTCTGCCATGACGGCATTTGCAGGCGCATCTGGCGTTCGCATTCCTGCGGCTCGATCAATTGTTCGATGGCGGGCAAGAAGGGTTCGGGCATCGGTTCCAGCCCCAGATTGCTCTGGATCTCGCGCGCGATATCGCAGGCTACGCTACCCCACTGCGGGGCGCCGATGGCCGCCAGATTGTCGTAAGTGGCCTGGGCCAGCACATGGTTGGCCAGGCCGCCGCGGGACTTGCAGACCCAGGTCTTTTTCCACTGACACCCGGTGGCCATCGCGGCCGCAGCGGCGTTGTTGTCCATCACCGTGGAGATGGTTTCGGCCTGTTCGATCGAATCGCAACGCAACAGGTACTGGATCTGCGACAAGTGCGGTGGCAGGTTGTCGGCAGTGGCCTGGCCGGCGGTGAGGATCGCTTCGTTGTAACTCCACAGACCGGTGAACGGCAATGTGGAACGGCGCAGGCTTTCGTTGAGGTTGTAGAAGTGCATCAACGCATCGTTGGCCCCCGGTGCGCGCGCTGCCAGATGGTTTTGCGGAATCGGGCTGTAACGGTCGGCGGCGATCCAGTTTTCCGGGTCTTCGCAAGTGAAGCTATAGATGTACGCGTAAGCGATACCGCAATGGGTGTCCCAAGTGGTGGTGTTGTTCAGCGGCAGCATGTAGGTGGGGTGAAAACTGATCGCCGCATCAAGGTTGTCGTAGTAACCCTTGGCCGCGTGCACCGGTTTGGAGGCACGCAGTTTTTCGGCGGGCTCACCAAAGAAACGAATGGTGCCCTGAATGCCGAACTCGAGCATCGTCGCCTTCGCCGCCAGTACGCCGCCCAGGGCACTGATGCCCAGTGCCGAATGCGGGTCAGTGTGGCCCGGGGCAAAACGCGACAGGCCATCCCGTGGCATTTTGCGCGTCGTGGCCGCCTGGCAATTACCCGGCACCGCGTCGTATTCGGCATAAGTCGCCAGTACCGGTCCTTCGCCATTACTGAAGGTGGCGCAGAACGCGGTCGGCATGCCACCGCTGCCTTCTTCTACCGTGAAGCCTTCCTTGCGCAGCAACTCGACATACCAGGCGCAGGATTTGTATTCGCGAAACGCCGGTTCCGCGTAGTGCCAGATAATCTGGTGCCAGTCCGAGAGTTGCTGGCGGTGCTGTTCGATCCAGTTCAGGGCAAATCTTTTCTGCAATTCCATGCGGTTCACTCCCAAAAAATCAGCGGTGTTGTGCTCAGGCAGATAGAAAAGCGGCAGCATCCAGTTCCAGCAGCACGGGCTGACGGGTGTCGGCCAGGCTGATGAGCACTTCGCGCAGTTGCTCGCGACTACTGACCGGCAGGTGTTGTACGTGGCAGGACTTGGCCAGGGCGGCAAAGTCCGGAGGCAGGATGTCGACGCCCAGCGGCGGGATATCGCGGGCGGTCATGTAGTCGCGGATTTCGGCATAGCAATGGTTGTTCCACAGCACCACGATCACTCCGACCTCTGCTTCGCGCGCGGCAATCAGTTCGGCACTGGAGAATTGCACGCCACCGTCGCCCACCACGGCGATGACCGGGCGGTGGGGCATGGCCAGCTTGGCGCCGATGGCGGCAGGCAAGCCGTAGCCCAGGGTGCCGAAACCGGTCCCGGCGTTGAACCAGCTATTGGCCTGAGGTGCGCGATACCCCAGCGCTCCCTGGTAAACCGGCTGGGTCGAATCGCCGACCACAATCGGCGCCGGCAGACTGTCACGCAGGGTGTCGAGCATTTGCTGCATGACGTTTTGCTTGGATGTCCAGCCAGCACGCTCGGCGGCATTGACCCGCGTCACGCTCGACTGTGCCCAGTCGCTGGCGGGGCTGTCGGGCAGTGCGTCCAGAAGTGCTTGCAGACCTTGCCCGGCATCTCCCAGCAAACCCACATCGGCACGCGCCGCGCCGAGGATTTGCAGCGGGTCGATGTCCAGGCGAATCAGCGGCGCGTTCAACGCTAAAGGCCCGAGGCCAAAGAAGTCGTAGTCGGTTTCCCCCAGTTCAGTGCCTACCGCCAACACCACATCCGCCTCTGCAAACAAGGCCCGACCATGCGCCGACGATTGCACGCCATCGAGCAACAACGGGTGTTCAGGGGACAACAGACCACGGGCGTTGGTCGTCAGGGCGACCGGTGCTTGCAGGCGCTCAGCCAGAGCCTGCACAGCCTGGCCGGCACGGCGTGCACCGCCACCGGCAAGGATCAATGGCTTGCGCGCCGACGCCAACAACTGCACGGCAGCGTCGATATTGGCTGCCGCCGGCGCTGGCGCTTGCGGCAAGTTACGTGGACGCAGATCGAGGTCGTCGGCCGGCATCTCCAGAACGTCCAGAGGGATTTCGATATGCACGGGGCGTGGACGGGCGCAGCTGAACAGGGCGAACGCACGAGCCAGCACTTCCGGTAGTTCCTGCGGACGCTGCAAGGTATGGCTGAAGGCGCAGACCCCGGAGACCACGGCGCGCTGGTCTGGCATCTCGTGCAAGTAACCGTGACCGAGGCGCTGGTGTTCGCGGCGGCTGGTGGTGGAGATCACCAGCATCGGCACCGAATCGGCATAGGCCTGGCCCATGGCGGTGAGGATATTGGTCATGCCGGGACCGGTGATAATGAAGCACACACCGGGTTTACCGCTGGCGCGGGCATAACCGTCGGCCATGAATCCGGCCCCTTGCTCATGGCGGGGGCTGATGTGGCGCAGTGTGCTGCCGTGCAGTCCGCGATAAAGCTCAACGGTATGCACGCCAGGAATGCCGAATATTGATTCCACACCGTAGCCTTCAAGCAGGCGAACGAGCGCCTGGGCACAACTGGTCATGCGAGCACCTCTTGTTTTTCTTATGGAGGTCAGGCGAAGAAAAACCTGAATCGAGTGCCCTAGTATTGGTGACAAAATAATTACATCAATCAAAATAAATTTGCGTCATTGTCAAATTTAATTGAACGATTATTCCCTCGTCAGCCCCGCTGAAAGGATCATTTGGCTCACCATTGACGGGGAAATTATTCGATTGTGGGGGGCTTTCATTTTCATAAAGATGGATCGACCAACCCCATAAGGAAAACCCCATGCGCGTCGAGCACCATCCCCTGTTGACCCGCAACCCGTGCACCCGGCGCGAGCTGATCAGCCTGCATTACGGCCAGGCGGGTCGCGCCGGCAAGGTGTACTTGCAAGCCAGCCTGCACGCCGACGAATTGCCCGGCATGTTGGCGTTGCATCATCTGCGGCAATTGCTGGACAGGGCCGAGGCCCGTGGCGAGATCCTCGGGGAAATCGTGCTGGTACCCATCGCCAACCCGATCGGCCTGGAACAGACATTGATGCACGATGCCATGGGCCGTTTTGACTTCAATAGCGGTGAGAACTTCAACCGACGCTACCCAGATTTGGCCGAGATGGTTGCAGGGCGCCTGGCGCATGAGCTGACTGCAGACCTTGACCAGAATCGGCAAATGATTCGTCGCGCCATGGCCGATGCGCTGAAACAGATGCAACCCGTCACCGAGATTGACTCCCTGCGCCAGGCCCAATTGCTGTTGGCGTTCGATGCCGATGTGGTTCTCGATCTGCATTGCGATGCCCAGGCCGTGGTCCACCTTTACGGCGAGACGCCTTACTCGGCGCAGATCGAACCGCTGGCGCGCTACATCGGTGCTCAAGCCACGTTGCTCGCCGAAGGCAGCGGCGCCGGCTCGTTCGACGAAGCCTGCGGTCAACCATGGTGGCGGCTGGCCGAACAGTTCGCCGGTCGTTTCCCGATTCCGTCAGGCTGCATCGCGGCAACTGTCGAGTTGCGCGGCGAAGCGCAGGTCGAACACGCACTGGCAGCCCAGGACGCGGCTGCGCTCTATGCGTTCCTGCAACACCGCGCAATCCTTGCTGGCGCCGCACCGCCCATGCCCGCGCTGGCCCGACCGGCCACCCCCTTCGACGGCTCACTCACCCTGCATGCCCCGTGTGCGGGGCTGGTGGTATTCCTGCATCAGCCAGGCGCCTGGATTGAATGCGATGAACCCGTGGTGCACATCATCGATCCCATTGGCGGTGCAACGCAGGTGGTATGCAGTTCAGTGAGTGGGGTGATGTACATGCGCAGCGCGATCCGGTTTGCGGCGCCAGGAGTGGAGTTATGCAAGGTGGCGGGGACGACGGCGCTGGAGGGTGGGGTGGTGGTTTCGGCGTGATGAAGAGCAAAACCTGTTGTTGAGAGCTTGTTTGCGATGAACCCAAGGACGACGCGCTGAACCAGGCAGCCTGTGTAATCGTTGACGTTCATCGCGAGCAAGCTCGCTCCTACAGGTGTGAGGGTGTTTTTTAGATTGGGTTTTTATGGCTGATGCCGTCAACCAGACGGGCGATGCCCAGTGGATTGGCGTTTTTCAGTGGCTCCGGCAATAACGCGTCCGGGCAATTCTGATAGCACACCGGGCGTAGAAATCGCTCGATGGCCAGACTGCCGACTGAGGTGCCGCGAACATCGGACGTGGCCGGATAGGGGCCGCCATGCACCATCGCGTCGCAGACTTCGACGCCGGTGGGGTAGCCGTTGAACAGCACCCGACCGACTTTCTGTTCCAGCAGGATCAGCAGGTCGGCGTGTTCCTCCAGGTCTTGCGCTTCGCCAATCAGGGTCGCGGTGAGTTGCCCGTGCAAGCTGTTCAGCGCCTGTCGCAGTTCGGCCTTGTCGGCCACTTCGATGATCAGGGTGGTCGGCCCGAACACTTCTTCCTGAAGCAACGGATCACCTTGCAGCAGCAGGCTGATATCGGCCTTGAACAATTGCGGTCGCGCTTGGTTGCCGTGCGGGTCATCGCCGGCCAGGCGGGTCACGCCCGGATGGCTGAGCAACGCCTGCACGCCTTTTTCATAGCTGCGCAGGGTGCCGGCGTTGAGCATGGTTTGCGCCGGTTGTTCGGCCATCAGCGCGCTTAGTGTTGCAACGAAAGCGCTGAACGCGGGGGCGCGAATGCCGAGCACCAAACCCGGGTTGGTGCAGAACTGGCCACAACCGAGCACCACGGAAGCGGCGAGTTCGCCGGCGATATTCTCGCCCCGTGCGTTCAGTGCTTCGGGCAGTACCACGACGGGGTTGATGCTGCTCATTTCGGCGAACACCGGGATAGGCTGTGGTCGTGCCGCCGCCATGTCGCACAGCGCACGGCCACCTTTGAGCGAGCCGGTGAACCCGACCGCCTGAATCGCCGGATGCTTGACCAGCGTTTCACCGACGCCAGCGCCGTAGATCATGTTGAACACACCTTTGGGCATGCCAGTCTGCTCGGCGGCCCGAAGGATGGCATCGGCTACGCATTCGGCCGTGGCCATGTGGCCACTGTGCGCTTTGAACACCACCGGGCAACCGGCGGCCAGGGCAGCGGCGGTATCACCGCCAGCAGTGGAGAAGGCCAGCGGGAAATTGCTGGCGCCGAACACGGCCACCGGGCCGACGCCGATTCGGTACTGACGCAGGTCGATCCGTGGCAGCGGTTGACGCTCGGGCAAGGCGCGGTCGATACGGGCACCGTAGAAGTCGCCGCGCCGCAGGACCTGAGCGAACAAGCGCATCTGACCGCTGGTGCGACCACGTTCGCCCCGAATGCGCGCATACGGCAATGCCGTTTCGCGGGTGACCAGTGCGACGAATTCGTCATCCAGGGCATCCAGTTGCGCGGCGATGGCTTCAAGAAAATCTGCGCGACGTGTCGCTGGCAAGCTGCGAAATACCGGGTAGGCGGCAGCGGCAGCCTGGGCGGCGGCGTGCACTTCTTCCTCGGTGGCTTGTACGAAGGAGAAGGTCAGGGCTTCGCCGGTGCTGGCGTCATGGCTGCGTAGCGTGATGCTGCCAGCGGCGCTACGGGCACCGCCGATGTAGTTGTGGCCGAGAATCTGAGGCATTGAGCACTCCTGTCGGAACTGAGAAATGGACTCCTGTAGGAGCGAGGCTTGCCCGCGAAGGCAGTAAGTCAGTCGACACCAATGGTAAATGTCAGACCCCATTCGCGGGCAAGCCTCGCTCCTACAAGGGGAATGGTTCAGGCCAGCGAATCAGCCCGACGCGGGTTAGCCGGGGCACTGTCCAATGCAGCAATCCGCGCCGCAGCCTCGGCATCCACCGCGTGCAGCGACTTGCCACGGGTTTCACGGGTCAGGCCGACAGCAACAATGGAGATCAGTGCCGCACCGACCAGGTACCAGGCGATGGGTGTCGAGCTGTGGTACTTGTTGAGCAGCGTGATCGCGATCAACGGTGCCAACGAACCTGCGAAGATCGGCGCCACCTGGTAGCACAGCGACAACGCCGTGTAGCGCACGTGGGTCGGGAACATCTCGGCCATCAGCGCTGAATACGGTGCGTAGGTCATCGACTCGATGGCCAGGCCCAGGGTGATGGCGGCCATGATCAGCCAGTTATTCCCGGTGTCCATCATCGGGAAACCGATGAATCCCCAAAAAGCAGTGAGCACTGCACCGACCAAGTAGACCGGTTTGCGCCCGACCAGATCGGATAGGTAACCCATCAACGGGATCAGGAAGAAGTGCAGCAGGTGAGCGCCGAACATCAGCAACAGAATCTCCGACGTGTCCTTGTGCACTACCAGTTTCAGGTAGGTGATCGAGAAGGTTACGACGGTGTAGTAGAGGATGTTCTCGGCAAACCGCGCGCCGATACCGACCAGCACTGAGCGCCAGTGGTGACGCAGCACTTCCACCACGCCCAGTTGTTGTTGCTTGGTGTGCGCCTGACGGGCCTGGGCTTCCTTGAAAATCGGGGCGTCATCGACGCTGGTACGAATCCAGTAACCGATCAGCACCACCACCGCCGAGAACCAGAACGCCACGCGCCAGCCCCAGGCGAGGAATTGCTCCTCCGACAGGTTCGACGACAACAGCAGCAGGGCAACCGTCGCCACCAGGTTGCCGGCCGGCACACCGGCTTGTGGCCAACTGGCCCAGAAGCCACGTCGGTTGTCCGGGCAATGTTCGGACACCAGCAGAATTGCGCCACCCCATTCACCGCCAAAGGCGAACCCCTGGATCAGCCGTAACAGCACCAGTAACACCGGCGCGGCATAGCCTATCTGCTCGAAGCCGGGCAGGCAGCCCATCAAAAAAGTAGTGATGCCGACCACCACCAGGCTCAGTTGCAGCAGGCGTTTACGGCCGAATTTGTCACCGTAGTGACCGAACACCAGGCCACCCAGCGGGCGGGCGAGAAAGCCCACGGCGTAGAGGGCGAAGGCGGCGATGATGCCGTCGACGGGGCTGTCGGTCTGGCGAAAGAACAACTGGCCGAAGACCAGTGCCGAAGCCGTACCGTAGAGAAAGAATTCATACCACTCAGCGACGGTGCCGGCCATGGCGGCGGCCACGACGCGCTTGAGTCCCGAGGGCGTGGTTGCGCTTTGAATGTGTTGAGGGTTGGGCATGCTGGCGTTTCCTGTAGGGGCGCAAAAAACAGGCAGCCGGGCCGGGCCTTGAAGGGCCCGCCCGGCAATCACTCAGAGACCGACGTCCGGCAGCTGTGGACGGTTGGCCAGGGCCTTGGCCATGATCTGCTCGACGAAAACCCGATCGGCTTCCGGCAGGGCCAGACGCGGCGGGCGGGTCAGCGCGCTGCCGCGACCGGCGATGGCTTCGCACAGCTTGATGCACTGCACCAGGTCGGCACGGGCATCCAGGTGCAGGATCGGCATCAGCCATTCATAGATCGGCATCGCTTCGGCGAAGCGCCCGGCCTTGGCCAGACGGAAGATGGTTTCGCCTTCTTTCGGGAACACGTTGGACATGCCCGATACCCAGCCTTCAGCACCGACGGCGATGCTTTCCAGCACCACGTCATCCAGACCGGCGAACAGCACGAAGCGGTCGCCGACTTCATTGCGCACGTCGATGAAACGACGGGTATCGCCGGAGGAATCCTTGAAACACACCACGTTGTCGCAGTCGGCCAGGGAAATCAGGATGTCCGGGGTGACGTCGTTTTTGTAGATCGGCGGGTTGTTGTAGACCATCAGCGGCACGTCGGCGTTTTTCGCCACGTAGCGGTAGTGCTCGGCGGTTTCGAATGGCTTGGAGCCGTAGACCAGCGCTGGCATCAGCATCACACCGTCGACGCCGACCTTGCGCACCGCGTTGGCAACTTTGGCTGCTTGAATGCTGGTGAATTCGGCCACGCCGCAGATCACCGGCACGCGCCCGCGAGAGGCATCCACCGCCACTTCAGTCACGGCGATTTTTTCTTCGGCGGTCAGCGAGGTGTTTTCACCGACCGAACCGCAAACCACCAGACCCGAAACGCCGTCACGGATCACGTTGGAAATCACCTGGTGGGTTTTATCCAGGTTGATGCTGAAGTCGTCGTTGAATTGAGTGGTCACTGCTGGGAAGACGCCACTCCAGTTGATTCGCTTGCTCATTGTTGCCTCCGGTTCGTTAATTGTATTTCGTATACGATATTTAAAATGAAAGGAATCGGCTAGTGGTTTTTTCGTGTTTTTTTGGGTTTATCTGGCCGTTGGTCTGGTGAAGCTGTGGCGAGGGAGCTTGTCGAATCGTCGCACCGTCCCGCTTGACTGCGCAGCAGTCGTAAATCCAGAGAACTCGCTGTATCAGACACACTGCAATTGGGGCTGCTGCGCTGTCCAGCGGGAGCAAGCTCCCTCGCCACAAAAGCCCCCGCTTGGCATCAGGCACCGGGCCAAGTGTCGGACAGGCGATAGCCCTGTGGCCACGGATCGCTTGGATCGAGCAGCAACTGGTGGGTACCGGTAATCCAGGCGCGCCCGGAAATGCAGGGATAGATGGCAGCGCGCCCGGCCACTTCGGTCAGCGAATCGATCCGGCAGTGGAACTCCGAGCCGATGATCGAGCGACCGATAAAGCGGTCGCCAACCTGCATCAAGCCTTTGGCTTGCAGCACCGCCATACGCGCCGAGCAACCGGTGCCGGTGGGCGAGCGGTCGATCTTGCCCGGCTGGATCACCACGGCGTTGGCGCCGGTGGCAATGCCGTTTTCATGGACAATGGGCGCGGCAATCTGGCAGAACGAAATGTGCGACCACTCGGGGTTCAGTGGGTGCACGAAGCCCAATTGCTCGTTGGCCGCACGAGTGATCTTCAGTCCGACTGTCACCAGATCAGCGGCTTCGTCCGGGCGGATTGAAAAGCCCAGCCCCTGGGCATCGGCGATGACAAAGCTGTCGCCGCCATAGGCGGTATCGACCTTGAGCGAGCCGACCCCTTCGACTTCGATCCACGCGTCCAGGCGATCGGCGAAGGAGGGCACGTTTTTGATTTCCACCCGTTCGACCTTGCCATCACGGCAATCGGCCACGGCCTCGATCAATCCGCCGGGGGCTTCCAGTACCAGTCGGGTTTGTGGTTCGGTCATTGGCAGGATGCCGCTGTCGAGCAACACGGTAGCCACGCAGAGCGAGTTGGAGCCGGACATGGGCGGGGTGTCTGCGGGCTCCATGATGATCCAGGCCATTTGCGCGCGTGGGTCCTTGGCCGGCACCAGCAGATTGACGTGCCGGAATACGCCGCCGCGCGGTTCGTTGAGTACGAAGTTGCGCAGGGTGTCATCCCGGGCGATCCAGCGCGACTGTTCCCATACGGTGGCGCCAGGTGGTGGTGCGACGCCGCCGACAATGACATCGCCGACTTCACCTTCGGCGTGGCAGCTGACTACGTGGATTACTCTTGATGAGCGCATGGTTTTATCCTTGTTTCGTCTGTGAGGGCCTCATCGCGAGCAGGCTCGCTCCTACAGGGTTTGGGGGTGTACACAAAATTAGCGACCAACACAGGCCACTGTGGGAGTGAGCCTGCTCGCGATGAGGCCAGCAGCTACTTCACCGATTTCAAAAACGCCGCAGTCTCCGCGTGCAGCGGATTACCGATCACCTGATCCGGCGAGCCGATCTCATGCACCAACCCATTGCGAAAGAACGCCACACGGTCAGACACGTCGCGGGCGAAGCGGATTTCGTGGGTCACCAGCACCATGGTCATGCCGTCTTCGGCGAGCATGCGCATGGTGTCCAGGACCTCGCCGACCAGTTGCGGGTCTAGGGCCGACGTGGCTTCGTCAAACAGCATGTAGTCCGGCGACATCGCCAAGGCACGGGCGATGGCCATGCGTTGTTGCTGGCCGCCGGACAACTTGCCCGGAAAAGTCTTGAGCTTGTCGCCCAGACCCACGTGGGTCAGTTGCTTGACCGCCAGTTCCTCGGCGTCGACCTTGCTTTTGCCCAGCACTTTGCGCGGCGCCAGCATGACGTTCTCCAGCACCGTCAGGTGCGGGAAGGCGTTCCATTGCTGGAACACGATGCCGATTTTCTGCCGCAGGCGATTGAGGTCGGTGGCGCTGTGATGGACCTCGACGCCGTCGACGCGGATGTTGCCTTTCTGGATTGGCTCCAGGCCATTGATGCACATCAACAAGGTCGATTTACCCGAGCCGGAGCCACCGATGATCGACACCACTTCGCCCTTGCTCACTGTGAGGTTCACGCCCTTGACCACTTCGAGGTTGCCGAAGGATTTATGTACGTTGTCGATCTCAATCATTTTCTTGCCACCTTCTTTCCAGACGAGCGCCGAGGCGTGCGACCACCAGGCTCATGACGTAGTAGATAAGGCCCGCGATGCACAGCACCAGAAGCGGTTCCTGAATGCGGGTGACGATGGTTTGCGAGGCGCGCAGCAGCTCGACGATGCCGATCCACATCACCAGCGCGGTGTCTTTCATCACGCCCAGCACCAGGTTCAGCCAGCCGGGGAAGGCGACGCGCGTGGCCATCGGCAGGACGATCCAGCGCAGGTCCTGGAAAAAGCTCAGGCCCAGCGAACGACTGGCCCGACGCACCGTGAACGGCACCGCCAACACGCCACCCCGCACGATCTCGGTGAAGTACGCGGCGGTATAGACCCCCAGCACAATGCAACCGACGCTGAAGGCGCTGATGTTCAGGCCGACAATGCTTTTGAGTGAATTGAACAGCACGAACTGGATCAACAACGGCACGCTGCGAAATATGTCCAGCACCCAGGCCAGCGGCAGGCTCGCTCGCGGTAACAGCGCCCGCAGCAAGCCGAACAGCAAACCCGCCAGGGAGCCGAGGATGATCGACCAGAACGTCAGTTGCAGCGTGACCCAGGCACCGTTGAGCAGGAACATCAGGTCATTCGAGGAAAAATCGGTGGCAAACATGGACAGCTCCTCAGTAGCGGAACAACCGCCAGGCCATCAGCCGGGCTGTCGCAACAATCGCCTTGGCAATCGCGTAATACAGCACCGCCGCGATGGCGAAGTATTCAAAGGTGCGGAAGGTTTTGACGTTGTATTCCTGAGTCACGCCGGTCAGGTCATTGTTCAGCCCGACGATGACGCCCAGTGACGTCATCAAGACTGCCCAGACCATCTGATTGGTCAGCGGGTAGAAGACGATCCGCAGCAGTTGCGGGACGATGATCATGCGGTAGGTCTGGAAGGCGCTCATGCCCAGTGAGCGTGCGGCGCGCACTTGAGTGTCAGGCACCGCCTTCAGGCCACCGCGAAAGTTTTCCGCGAGATAACCGGCGTTGTTGAACGTGATCCCGGCCAACAGCGCGAACCACGAACTGACATGCACACCCAACGAGCCCAGGCCGAAGTACAGGACGTAGATCTGGAACAGCGATGGCGTGTTGCGCGCGATCGATACCCAGCCGTTGCCGATACCGCGCAGCACCGGTTGTTTGCTTTCGCGCATGACCGTCAGGGCCAGGGCGATCAGCACGCCGAAGATCATCGACAGCGCCGCAGTCTCGAAGGTGACCAGCGCGCCGGCGAGCATGTCCGGCAAGGCGCGCAGGGCCGAGCGCCATTGGAAGGTGTAATCAAACATGCGCGGGGCTCTCCAGTTGGGCAGCAGGTTGCAACCAGGCCGGCAGACGGCCGCTGGCCGTGGCGGTACAGGCGGAATCGACACATTCGGCAAGGCTGGCGAAATGCACCTGGCGTCCCACCAGTCCCGGTGCGTAGTGGGCGTATTTGCCCGAGTTGGTCATCAGGGTGGTAGCGGCCGGCGGAATCACCGGTTCGCCGAGCATGCACCAGCAGGTGTCGGTGACCAGCGTCGCGCCGAAGGCTTCGATCACGGTGATGTGCCCGGCCTCGCGCGCCTGTTCCAGCACCGCACGGCCACAGGTGATGGCGAGCACCACATGCGGGTGTTTGCGACGACCACGACATAGCCGCGCCAGCTGCGCGAATTCGCTGAGGGAGAAATGCGGGTTGCCCAGCGACACCACATCCACCCGGTTGTCGCGGGCGCTGTTGAGCTCGCGCCAACTCACGAGCAGGTCTTTCAGGCGGATCTTTTCCACGGGCAGATCTACACCGGTTTCCAGCACCTGCGACGGATCAATCGCCTCCGGAGTGACCCCGGCAATATGAAAAAGCGGCGCTGCGGAAGTGGTCGCGAAAGCCGCACCAAAGGCTTTCAGATCGTCCAGGCTGGGCGCGCGGTTTTCCAGGCCCAGCACCAGCGGCACGCGGCTGCCGGCCAGTGCACCGATGTGATAGCCGAGCAGCGGGTAAAAGGCATCGTCCAGTTCATCAAGAGCCGGCAACTCGATCTGCAAGCGGGCCTTGCGTTGTGCGTCCAGGTGGCAGCCGATCAACGGGGCGCGGCCGGTCAGGGCAATGCAGATGTCGAGGTAATCCGGGTACTTCAGGGTGCGGGCACCGAGCACGCTGTTGGCGTAAACCACGGCGTTGGATTCGGCCCAGACAATCTGCTCGCCAGCCTTGGGGGCGCTGTCGAGCAAATACGGCGCACAGGTGAAACTGAGCTGTGCACCCATCGCCATATACGCATCGCCCAAGGCACTGGCCGGCTCACCGAGAGCCGGGTCGATGCCCAGTTCGCGCCAACGGCGCTGGTCCACGGAAATTGAATTGAGGGTGGTGGGCACGCGGACTTTCGCCCCCCATTGCACCAGTTGTTGGGCAAAGCGAAGGCTCGCCGGTCCGGTGTAGATGCACCCGTCAATGTGCGCCTGGGTGACATTCACTAGACGTTGGGCGCCTTGCAGTTCAGCCATGCGCAGCACGATTTGCATGGCCATTTGAGCGGCCTTGCCATAGTCGCCATCGCGCAACGCTCGATCATGTTCGGTGAGCTCCATCGAAGCATGGGTATCGAGGTTGGGCAGAGTGTGATCGAGCGTTTGCCAGGCATCGCCGGGCGGTAGCTCGAACACATCCAGCGCCGCACCATCAACCCGGGCGAAAGCGTGATTGCGCAAAGTCGCGAAGGCCTCCTTGCCGATGCAGAGCACCGGCAGGGAACGGGCAAAAATGGTCTGCGCCACCAGCACGCCCAGGGTCAGGATCTCATCGGGTTCGGCCAGTACCAGTGCCGCCGGTGCATGGCCGTTGCTGATCAGTTCCATCATCACGCTGCTGCCGGTGCATGAGCCGCGACCACTGGGAATCGCCAGCACTCGGCCAGCCAGGTGTTCGCCGCTGAGTGGGTGATGACGGTCGATGACCTCGCCGGTGGCAGAATCAACCCCGCCCCAGAAACTCAACCCGACATCGGCGAACAACAGGGCGCCTTGAGCCGCGCCCGCGACCAGGCTGCGCCCGGTCAGTGAAGTGAGCCCAGGCATACCGGACATCTTAGTAGTAGACCTTTGGCACGGTCAGATCGGCCGGCGAGATGTCGGTGCCGACCCATTTGACGAACAGCTCGTTGTAACGGCCGGTGCGCACCTGCTGGTTGACGAACAAGTCGAGGTAGTTGAGCAGGCCATACTCGCTGCGCTTGGCACCGAGGGAGACGTAGTCGATGACATACGGCGCGTTACCCGCGACTTTCAGGTTTTTGTATTTACCCGACTTGAGGGTGGCGGCGGCGACGGTGTTGGTGACCACGGTGGCGTCGATGTGGCCCTGGGCGACGGCCAGCAGGGTGTCGTTCTGCGATTGATAAGCACGGAAACTGCCGGTGCCCCAGTTCTTCACGTCCTTCTCCAGGGCGATGGCCTCGTAGGTGCCGCTGGTGTTGCCCACGGGTTTGCCTTTAAGGTCGTCGAAGCCGTTGATGCCGGTGTCGTCGCGGGTCAGCACCACCATTTGGAAGGCGAAGTAGGGCACGGTGAGGCCGACGGTCTTGGCGCGTTCGAGGGTGTCGGAAGTGGAGGCGACAATCACGTCAGCCCGTCCGGAGACCAGTGCCGGAATGCGGTCCGGGAACGGTGTCTCGACCACTTCAGCCTCGACCCCGAGGATCTTCGCCAGGTCGTGGCAGTAGTCCACATCGAAACCGGCGGGGTTGTTACTGGCATCACGAAAACCCATCGGCGGGAAGTCCAGGGTGACGGCGCAGCGCAGCTTGCCCGAGCCGATGATGTCATCGAGCTTGTCGGCTTGGGCGGTGGCGATAAAGGAGGTACTGAGAACAGCGCTGAGGGCTACGGCAAATGCTGGGTTTTTCATAGAGGCCTCGTTGTGGGTTGAGTGCTGTTAGATATCGTATTGCGGATTTCGTATACGATATTAACGATAGCAATCAATGTGCCGGTTTCCAGTTTTCGGGGGGAATTAGTTATTGAGGCTTGGGGTAGGGGTGTTGTGGCGGTGTGACGCTGGGTCAGGGTGGTGTTGGTGTTGATGGGGGGTGTTACATATGGGAGCAATGGTTGGGTGGGCGCCCCTTTTAGGAACACCGGGACATATCCGTTTTTGTGGTTGGGGTTACCCCTTCGTTCGGTGCCTCGATGGCAAGAAGATCAAGATCAACAGATCGCAGCCTTCGGCAGCTCCTACAGGTGTACAGGACTCTCCCTGCCTCATATTACCTACCCCCGATTCCCCCGATACTGACTCGGCGACAAACTAGTCAACGCCCGAAACTGCCGGCTGAAAGCACTATGGTCCGTATACCCACAGTGCAGGGCGATCTCTGTAATCGGCAGGTCAGTGTGCAGCAACAGCCGCGACCCCTCTTCCAGACGCGCCTTGTGAATCATCTGCCTTGGCGTGAGCTGAAATACTCGTTTGCAATGTCGCTCCAGTTGCGCCACCGAATACCCGGCCAGGGCGGTCAACTCGGCAAGGCTGATGGCGCGCGCAAAGTGACTGCGGATATGCGCATCCACGGCCGCAAGCTTCTGGTACGCAGGATGGCTGGACTGCGGCGATTGCAGGTCGCGGGAAATACCGGCGAGGCCAACGATGTGGCCCTGCTCATCGTGCAAGGCGAGTTTGTGGGTCAGGCACCAGATTGGCTGGTTGCCGAAATACAGGTGCAGTTCCAACTGGTCGGCCAGTACCCGGCCGCTGGATAACACCCGTCGATCCTGCTCGGTGTACAGCGGGCCGAAGTTTTCCGGGAAGACCATTTCAGCGGTAAGCCCCAGCAATTCTTCACTGCACTTGAAGCCACAACGCCGGGCCAACGTCTGGTTGACGAAGGCGTAGCGGGCTTCGCGATCCTTGATGAAAAACACCACGTCCGACAGGGTGTCGAGCAGCGGCGCGATCGGCTGAAGGCTGTTCAGCAGCGTCGGCAAGTCGCAGGGTTTGAAGGTGGTGAGCGAGGGGTACATAGCGCTGGGGGCCTGAGGGCGACCCCCGGGATCATAGTGGCTCGCCGGCGTGGCCGAAAGCCCCGACGCGGTGATCATGTTGGCGGAGTGTCGTCCAGGCTCATCAGTGTCTCGATCCGCGCCGGGCTGTAGGGTGGGCGCGACGCCGAGGGTTGCCAGCCAAACAGATGTTGCACCGCGCCGCCACACACACGCCCCTGACAGGCACCCATGCCACAGCGGCTGGCCAGCTTGGCCTCGCGCCAGTCGGTGTGCCCGGTCAAAGCTGCGTAAGGTACGTCCTCGCAGCGACAGACCAGGGTGTCCGGGCGGGCCAGGGATTTGAGTTGTGGGTCGAGGGCGAAGGCTCGATTCAGCGTGTTGGCAAAACCCTGCCAGCGTGCCCGACGCGGCCATAACTGACGGGCCTTTTCGACGTCACCGACAGCGGCGTGGCCGGCAATCGCACCTTCCACCAAGGCCAGTTCACTGCCGCCGAAGCCGGTGCATTCACCTGCCGCGTAATGATCGGCACGACTGGCTTGCCAGGCATCGACTACCAGTGCCTGGCCTTCGATGGCGTAACCCAGTGCCTGACCCAGCTGGATGTTAGGGATCAGCCCAAAACCACAGGCCAGCCGATCACATTGCAGTTCGACGATTTTGCCTTGCTGTTGCAGGCGCACGCCTTCCAGCCGGTCAGTGCCGAGTGCCGCTACTACATGAGTTGCGCTGCGGTAGTGGTGGTCAAACAGGCTGAACGATTGCAGCCATTTTCCAGGCCAGCGCGGCAGTTGCGCTGCGAAACCGGCGACGGCTGCGAGCGAAGCTTGCTCGGCGATGCGCTGAATTTTCGCACCGTGTTTTTTCGCGGTGGCCGCGCTGGCGAGTAACAGTGGCCCGCTGCCGGCGATCACCACGCGCTCGTCCCGCACCGGCAATCCCGCCTTGATCAGCGCCTGCAAACCGCCGGCCCCGGTGACCCCCGGCAGCGTCCAGCCGGGGAAGGGCAGCAGCAACTCGCGGGCACCGGTACACAAAATCAGTTTGTCGTAGCGGATCAACCAGCCGTTGTCTTCGTCTTCGACCAGCAGTTGCTTTGGGCCGGGATTGGCGATCACTCTCGTGCTGGCGTGATGATGGATGTTGCCATGGGACTGCAAGCGCTCACGCAGGTCACGGGCTTGAGCCGGCACAGTGGCCTGAGGACCGTCGCGCCAGATTTGCCCGCCCGCGAGTGGATTGTCGTCGAGCATGACAATGCGCGCGCCGCTCGGCGCTGCTGCGAGTGCGGCGGCCATGCCGGCAGGACCGGCGCCGATGATCAGCAGATCGGCGTATTCGTTCATGGACGTGTCTCCACGTGCATGCCGTCGCGGCACAGGGTCTGGCAGGCCAGGCGACGTCGACCGTCGATGGTCACCCGGCATTCCTGGCAAATGCCCATGCCGCACAGTGGTGCTCGGCGCTGGCCGCTGACCGAGGTACGCGTGCAACCGTCGCTGCCCAACGCCAGCGCAGCCGCGACGCTGGTTCCCTCGGCCACTCTCAGGGCACGGCCGTCGAGCATCAAATCAGGCATAGACAGGTTCTCCGAGGAAACGCTGGGGCAGATAGGGTTGCGCTGGCAGTGGTGGGGTTTCGTTGAACAGTTGCGCGACCAGCAAATCGGCTGTGCCGGGGGCTGTTGTAACGCCTAGCCCCTCGTGACCGACCGCCAGCCACAAACCCTGACGTTGCGGGTGCTGACCCACCAGAGGCAAGCCGTCGGGGCTGGCCGCCCGAAAACCGGTCCAGGCGCGGATGCCATTGAGCCGGGTCAGGCCCGGCATGTATTCGGCGGCGCGCTTGAGCATTTTCGCCAGCATCCAGCCTTCGACCTGCGGGTCAGTGGTGCCGAATTGCCGCGAAGCGCCGATGAACAATTGCCCGGTCGGACGCGGTTGAATGTTGCAGGCAGTCGAAGGCCCTTTGGCGTTGTGGGCGCTGGTGACGTAACCGAGTTCTACCAGCGTGTGAGTGACGGTGGCGGGGTAGCGATCGGTGATCAGTAAATGGCCCTTTTTCGGCTCGATGGGTAACTCGGGGCACAGTTCATTGGCCTGGATTCCGTTGGCCAGCAACACCGCTTCGGCACTCAACCACTGACCGTCATCGAGTCGCACCCGATTGCCGTCGACTTCGCTGACCCGCGCCCGGCGCTGACGGATGTTCGGCGTTTCGAGCATCCAGTTGGCTGTCGCCGGTGCATAAAGAATGCCGTCGCCCTTGATCAACAGCCCACCCTCAAGGCCTTCGCGCAGTTCCGGTTCACGCTGGCGCAAGGCATGAGCGCCGACCAGTTCACAGGCGATACCCTGAGCTTTCAGATTGAGGTATTTGCTATGGGCGACGGCCATTTCCTCGGCGTTGGCCGCCAGCCATAGCGTGCCGTTGGTGCGATAGGCGCAGGCGTCGGGCAAGTTTGCTGCCTGCTCACGCCAGCGCTGCAGGGAATAGTGACTCAGGGCCAGTTCCGCCGGGTTGTCGTCGAGTACCAGCAAGTGGCCCATGCCTGCCGCCGTCGCGCCATGCAGGCCGGCGTCAATTACCAGCACCTGCAAACCACGACGCGCCAGCGACTGGGCGCAGGCCGCGCCGATGATGCCGGCCCCGATCACGATCACATCGGCCGCATGGCCCTGGCTCATAGGCGAATGCCCCAGGCGAAGGGGTCGTCCTGCTCGATGATCAAACTGGCTTCGGCACTGATAAACGCGCGACCCCGGATAGTCGGCACGACGCGCTCACCTTGCCATTCAAACGAGCCTTCGAACTCGCTGCCAATGACACTGGCCTGGCGCCAGATCTGCCCTGGCTGCAATTTGTCGTCGGCGGCCAGGCACGCCAGTTTGGCGCTGGTGCCGGTGCCACAAGGTGAGCGGTCGTAGGCTTTGCCAGGGCAGAGCACGAAATTGCGGCTATCGGCGTGATCGTCATCGGCGAACAGTTCGACATGGTCGATCAGCCCACCGTCTTCGCCACGAATACCTTGGGTTTCCAGCGCTTGTTGCACGGCGTAGGTGTAAGCGGTCAGCGCATCGAGGTTGTCGCCGGCCACCCGTAACCCATGATCGGCGATCAGAAAAAACCAGTTGCCGCCCCAGGCGATATCGCCGGTGACTTGACCGATGCCCGGCACCTGCAATTGCAGCGCCTTGCGATAGCGATAGGCCGGGACGTTGCGCACGCTCACCGAGTGGTCGTCGTGCAGGGTGGCCTGTACCGTGCCCACAGGCGTTTCGATGCTGTGCACGCCAGGGCCGATTTTGCCCAGATGCGCCAAAGACGCTACCAGGCCGATGGTGCCGTGGCCGCACATGCCCAGGTAACCGCTGTTGTTGAAAAAAATCACCCCGGCGCAAGCGCTTGGGTCTACAGGTTCGCAGAGCAGAGCGCCGACCAGTACATCGCTGCCCCGTGGTTCCAGCACACTCGCCGCACGCCATTGGTCATGTTGCTCGGCCAGTCGCTGACGACGTTCGGCCATGCTGCCGGTGCCCAGATCAGGAAAACCGGCGGTCACCAGGCGGGTCGGTTCGCCGCCGGTGTGGGAGTCGATCACGGTGATACGTTTCATGAGTGGGCCACGTCCGTTCAGATGAGTGAACAAAAGAGTGGCCTGTGCAGCGGGTGGGCGGCTTGATGGATTTAACCGGTGCCGATGACGAAATCGGCACAGTGCCAGTAGCGATCAGTGGGCGTGGGGCAGGTGCTTGAACAGGGTTTCGCAGACCCCGGCAATGTGCTCGTCCAGCAGCTTCACGGCCAGGTCCACATCCCCGGCGCGGCAGGCGGCGAGAATTTCGCGGTGCTCATGATCGGCGCGTTCCTTGCCGGCCGACAGGCTCATCTGCATGCGCAGGTAGCGCTCAAGTTTGTCGTTGACCGAACGAATCAGGCTGACCAGAAACGGTCGCTGCGCCGGCTCGTACAGGCAGGCGTGCAGTTCCCAGTTGAGCTCGGCCCAACGACCCACGTCATCCTCGCCGATGAACTCCTGGCAGATACGCTCGGCACGGGCGAAGGTTTCTTCGGTCATGTTGGGAATCGCCAGGCGCAACACCTTGTCTTCCAGCAACATGCGCACTTCGAACATCTGCGCCAGTTCCGCATCGGAAATCCGCGTGACCATCGCCCCGCGATTGCGCTGGAACATCACCAGCCCTTCGGCCTCCAGCCGCTTGAGCGCCTCGCGCACCGGGATCTTGCTGACGTTGAACTGGCGGGCGATGTCGTCCTGGCGAATCGGCTCATCCTCGGCAAAATGCCCGGCGACAATCGCATCACGCAAATGACGGGTGATGATTTCCGAGGTCGAGGGCGTATTGCCAAGGTCGGGAGCGTTGAATTTGGGTAGGTTCACGGCGGCGGTCGTTTGGAGTGATGAGATAGCGACAGGGTATACGAAATTCGTTAGTCGATCTCACTCGGTTCAGCCACCCGCCATCCACCTGGGCGGGTGGCGTTCTGTTTTCATGAACCTGGTTTGCACCGCAAGGATTATTCAGGGAAATGCTGGAATGCCTTCAAGCCACGCTGCACGGCGGGCCTCGCTTCGATGGCGTCAAACCAGCGCGACAGGTGCGTGAGTGATGTCCAATCCAGCCGATCACGGATCGAGGCGGCTATCGTGAAAGCCGAGATGTCGGCCATGGAAAACCGATCGCCCGCCATGAACTCATCGGCCAGGAAGGTTTCTGCCAGGCTGAATTGTTCAAGCACCCGCCGATCGATGAGGGCCGCGGCATCGTTTGCCCCGGCCTGACGCAGAAAGAACGCGGCATGGCTGGGGGCAATAACATCGGTGACAAAAAAGAAGTAGCGGTCAAATACCTTGATGCGCTCCGGTCCGGGTTGCGCAGGCGAGAGTCGACCTGGCGCCTGGGTATCCGCGTACTGAATGATCGCGTTGGACTGGTTGATCACCTGCGCGGGTGTTGAACTTCGGTCTATCAGGGTCGGCACTTTGCCTGCCGGATTCAGGGCCAGGAATGTCGGATCGCGATGCTCACCCGCGCGCAGGTCGATACGTCTTGCGGTATAGGGGAGGCCAGCTTCTTCGAGTGCAATGGCTGCCCGCAAGGTATTACCGGTGTTTGCGCCGTACAGCTCAATCGCAGTATTCATTGGACGCTCCGTTTGAAAAGGGTGTTTGCTCGCCGGGTGAGTACCTGCTCAGCTTCACAAGCATTCACCCTGCATGTTTCAAGCATTGAACAGCGCTGCGTGAAGGGTGACGAATTGCTGAACCGTCATCGGCGCTTGTCCGGTCACTTCCTGGATGATGCTGTCTTCGCCTTCGAAAATGCCATGCTGATAGTCCAGTGCCACTTCGCCTAAGTGCTGGACGATAAAGGCAGGCAATCCGGCATCGAGCAGTTCGCGTTTGTAGTCTTCGAGACTGATTTGGGTGTAGCTGATCTTGCGTCCAAGCACCTCGCCGATGGCATCGGCGACACCTTGCTGGTTCAGTTCGGTCGGGCCGTGAAGGGTATAAGTCTTGCCCTGATGCGGCGCTGGATTTTCGAGAATAGCGGCAATCAGGCGGGCCTGGTCCTCGGCAGCGATAGGGGCGTGGCGACCTTCACCAAAGGGCAGGCGGATCTCGGCTTTTTCGAGGATGTGCGAGCGGAAATGCGGGTAGATGAGCCACTGGGCGAAATAGGTCGGGCGAAGGTGGGTCACTGCCAACCCGGACCAGTCGAAGACGCGTTCCGCCGTCCAGTGATCAAGCGCTGCGTTGCTTTTGGATTCGCGCCGTGCAGAAATCTGCGACATGTTGACCACCGCGTCGACACCGGCTTCTTTAGCCGCCTGGGCGAAGCGAGCAGTAGCATCGATCAACCCCGGCGCGATCGGGTAAACGAAGTACGCGGTGCGGATGCCTTCAAGCGCGCTGCGGACAGCGTTCAGATCCAGCAGATCACCCAGGACTACCTCGGCACCCAAGGCGCGAAGCTCTGCCGAACGCTCATCTTCTTTACGCACCAGTGCCCTGACCGGTACACCCTTGGAAAGGAGAGTTTCAATGGTTTTACGGCCGGTGAAGCCAGTAGCGCCCGTGACGAGAATGGTGGCTTGGGTCATGTTGGTAGCCTCAGGTTGTGGTATCAGTGCGGATATATTATGTTCGTAATACACATTAGATGTTTATCAACATCTAAGTCAAACACCACTCATCAGGATTCTTTGCATGCGCAAATCACGGCAGGAAACCACTGAAACCCGGAAGCGGATCGTAGAGGCCGCCAGCGTCGAGTTTCGAAAGAACGGTATAGATGGCACAGGGCTTGCGGGCCTTATGGCCGCTGCGGGCCTGACCCACGGCGGCTTCTATCGCCACTTTGAGTCGAAAGACCAGGTCGTGGCGCAGGCGTGCGGTGCAGCAATTGATGTGCTGGTATCAGAGTTGGAGGAGATCGCTGACGAAGGGGGGTTCAATGCTGCGGTGGGTTATTACCTTTCAACCGATCACCGGGATTCACTGGAAAAAAGCTGTCCGTATGCGGCGCTGGGCAGTGAGTTGGCTCGCGGCAATGAGCAGACCAAGGAGGTCGCGACCCTGGGGTTGGAGAGGGTTATTGAATTGCTTTCGGCTCAATCCGAATCGTCAGTGCCCGGGGCCGCACGCGCCCGGGCAATAGTCGCCATGTGCACAATGATGGGCGCGCTCACGTTGTCGAGAATGGTCACGCACCCGGCACTTTCAACAGAAATCCTGGAGGCGGCCTACGAACATTTGGCTGTTCCCGAAACGCCAGCAGATTAAGGCGCGAGACAAATCGCGTCGGTCGCAATGTTTCTCGCCTCGGCAGAGAGCGTTTCGGTGGAAGTTGATGAAGGGCCGCGGCCCTCAGCGACGAACAGCCCGAGACCGCCAGACCATCATCTTCTCAACCTGCATTTCCTTCATCGTGTGCGGAATCCCGCCCACGCCATGCCCCGACAACCGCGCCCCGGCGAAAGGCATCCAGTCCACGCGGAACAAGGTGTTTTCGTTGACCATCACCGCCGTCGCGTCGAGGTCCTGATAGCACTGCATGGCAACGTCCAGATTCTGAGTGAACACGGCAGCCTGGAAGGCATAGGGCAGGGCGTTGGCCAGTTGGATCGTTTCCGCCAGATCGTCATAGGCGTAGACCGCCACGACCGGGCCGAATACTTCCTTTTGCATCACGTTCGAGTCGATTGACGGGTTGAGCAGCACGGTGGGCGCATAGCTGTTGTGATCCAGCGCGCGACCGCCCGAGATCAAGCGAGCCCCGCCGGCAACCGCTTCATCGACCCATTGGCCAACGCGGTGCACTTCACGTTCAGAGATCAACGGGCCGACATCGGTGTGGATATCAGTTGGGTCACCGACCACCATCGCGTCACCCAATTGGCCCAGGCGCTTGGCGACCTGTTCGGCGATGCTGCTGTGGCAAAAGACTCGTTGCACGCTCACGCAGGCCTGGCCGGCGTGCCAAAAACCGCCACGGGCAATGCGCGGCAGTGCGTCATCGAGGTCGGCATCGGCTGCAACAATGACCGGCGCTACGCCACCATGTTCCAGCGCGCAGCGGGTGCCCGGCGCCAGGGTCGAGCGCAACATCCAGCCCACCGCCGCAGAGCCGATGAAAGAGAAGAAACCTACGCGCGGGTCCGACACCAACTTGCCGGTGACCGCATTGTCGGTCGGCAGCACCATCTGCGCCCAGCCGTTTGGCAGGCCGGCCTCGGCAAGGATTTCGATCAGGGTCTGGCAACTGAGCGGTGTATTGGCTGCGGGTTTGATGATCACGGGGGCGCTGACGGCGATGGCCGGCACCACTTGGTGCACGATCAGGTTGAACGGATGGTTGAACGCCGAGACCGCCGCCACCACGCCGATGGGTTCGTATTGGGTAAAGGCCACACGGTTTTCCGACGTGGCGTTGAGCCCCATGGGAATCACATGACCGCCCTCGGTACGCAGCACCTCGATGCAGTTGAGGATGCCGTCGATGCCGCGCTCGACCTCGGTGATCGAGTCCTTCAGCGGTTTGCCGCCTTCGCTGGCCGACTGGGTAGCAATCTCCATTTTGCGCGCGCGGATCAGCTCGGCAGTGCGGTGCAAAATTTCAATGCGTTGTGGTTTGGACAGCCACTGGCTGCGGTCGCGGAAAATACTGTGGGCGACACTCAATGCCTGCTCGACATCCGCTTCGGTAGACACCGCCACCTGGCCGACGACGGCGCTGTTGTAGGGGGCATAAACAGTCAGGGTTTGGTCGGACATTGGGCTTACCTCGAGGGGACAAAAGGACAGTTGGCCTGCCTTGTTATGAGTTGGGCCGACGGGTCTGTCGGCCTGGCGTCACGGTAGTCTCGAATGCCTTTTTGCAAAAATGAATAATTGAGAGCGTGTTGTTCAGTTTTAGAGAAAGTGTTGATCAGCTCCGAAGAGATCACGGCTATTTTTACGACAAACTAGCGGGTTCTCCTCAGGTTTCTTGCTTTCAACCTCCTGAGCATTCCCATTACCGGTCGCAGCAGAGGCACCCTGTCAAAGAAGGAAAGCGCATGCAGGTCCGTCCGTGAAGGTCGTTGATAGCCAAGATTCCAGGTGAAATAGTAAGCCCGGATCCCGTCATCCTTGTGAATGAGCGTATTGAGGGCCGCGTCATAATGCATCGGACCACCATCAGGATGTCCCGGCGGGCGCTCTAGAATCTGCAACAAAAAATCCCTCAACTTTGCAAAACATCTCCCGTTTACCGCATAGAAATGGGCCAGATGGATGGGCTGGTCGACCTCTTTCCAAACGGGCGAGTTTGAGTCCCCTCCGACCGGATGGCCAAAATAAACGATATCCCACTCCATCCCCTCCAGAGACTCGATGGCCTGTGTCCCGTATTCAGCAACGCGTCTGGAAAACTGAATGTCGTCCTCCAGGATCAGGATATTTTTCAGATTCAGGCGCATTGCCTCTTCCAGTACCCCCAGATGACTCAAAAAACAGCCCCTGACCCCGATGCTCGGGAAACCCTTTCCCTCAGTGGGTGTGACCGCCTCGAAAAAGCCTGTTTTTTCATCGTCAATGTCAAAGCCATTGCGAGCGAACTCTTCTTCTGTTTCTAAACGGCGATCCTTTCTGGACGAGATATTGATGATTCTTGCGCCATCAAAATAGTCGATCACATTCATCTGTCAGGTCCTTAGCGCAGACAATCAGGGGGGGATTGGGGGAGCTCGCACCGCATCAGCGCGAGGGCACTCATTGACGGCTCCGCGTCAGCGTCTGTGATCTCAATCTGTCCGGCTGAATGTTTGGCGATTTGGCCGTGCGCTCTATTCTCCCCGGGGTCGGAGTATAGGCTGCATTTGCGAATGAGTAATTGGTTTCATCAGCAGGCGGGCTGCACCGATTCGAAGACGCCCGATGAGGATTCCCGGCTACTCCTCAGAACGCCCGGAGCCTTCACGATCACGATCGTAATGCTTCGCGAGGGCAAACGCCGGCAACCACGACTCACGCCGCACGACCCAGCTTTCATAGGTCGGCGTCAGTTGGTCAGGGGCATCCAGAGAACCCAGGTTTACTTCGATTTCGTCGTCAGTGCGGGCGAACACGGATGAGCCGCAGGAAGGACAGAAATAGCGCCCGGCGTAGTCACGGGTTTCACCCTCGATCGTCACAGCAGTCTCAGGGAATATCGCCGACGCGTGAAAAAGCGCGCCGTGATGTTTGCGGCAATCGAGGCAATGACAAAGGCCAACCCGGTAGGGAAGCCCCGACGCCACGATGCGCACGTTGCCACACAGGCAACCGCCGGTGAATCGGTCCATGTTGCGTCTCTTTTGTCATCCCGCTTGATTTTGAATGGTCGACTGAGCATCGCTGAAGTTGACGGCGCGTGCGGCGTTAACCGACGCGCCACGCCCTCATTTACTGGCATCCAGCACCACGCGATAACGCGCCTTGCCACTGCGCAGGTGATCGATGGCCTCGTTCACCTGGCTCATGGGAAACATCTCGACCTGCGGCAGGATCTGATGACGCGCACAGAACTCCAGCATGGTCGCCGTATTACTGGGCGAGCCGACCGGTGAGGCGGACAGGGTCTTTTGTTGGGGAATCAGCTCGAACACATGCACGGGGATAGCGTCGGGCACGATGCCGACAAAATGCAGGCGGCCCTTGGCGCGCAGCGTTCCGAGAATGGCCGGCCAGTCGAGGTTGGCGTTGGCGGTAATCAAGAGAAAATCCAGGGTGCCGGCAATGGCCTTCAGCGCGCTGCTGTCGGTCGAGGCGATTACGTTGTGCGCGCCCAGGCGTTTGGCTTCGTCTTGCTTGCTCAACGATGAAGTGAAGGCGGTGACTTCGCAGCCCCAGGCGTTGAGGAAGCGCAGGGCCAGGTGACCGAGGCCGCCGATGCCCACCACACCGACGCGGTCAGTGGGTTTGATGCCGAATTCCAGCAGTGGGTTGAACACCGTCGAACCCGCGCAGAACAACGGGCCGGCCATGGCGGGATCGAGCCCGGCCGGAATCGGAAGGGCCCAGGCCCAGTGCGAGCGCAGGCGATCGGCGAAGCCACCGTTGCTGCCGATAATCGTGGGTTGGGCGGTGCTGCAAAGGTTGTGCGAACCGCTGATACACGAGGAGCAATGCATGCAACTGCCCTTGTACCAGCCAATCCCGACCCGTTGCCCGAGTTTCAGAGCGCGTACCTGCGCACCCACTCGCACGACACTGCCGACCACCTCGTGGCCGGGGATAAAAGGGTATCGGCTGATGCCCCAATCGTTATCGATCAGCGACTGGTCAGAGTGACAGACGCCGCAATATTCCACGGCAACCTCCACCTCTTCGTCCCCCAATGGGCCGGGATCGTAGCTGTAGCGCTCAAGCGGAGCGCCGGCAGCCGTTGCGGCCCATCCGGTAAAGGAATTGAGTTCGGTGTTATTGCTCATGGCGATACCTCCAGATCAGGAGACAGGATTTTCAGCTCGGATGTCGTGGCAAGGCGAAGAAAGTGTAGCTTGGCGCGGGAAGGTCGCAGCACCGCTGATCAGTGCCTCAAAACCCCAAGTAGCCGAAGTAGACGAATGTCAAAGCCGCGGCAATACCCAGTGCGGCCACGGCTTTTTTGGTGGAGTGGAAGTGCGGCAGGGTTCGGCTCGTTGGTTGCAAACCAGGTTCTGACAATGCAGCGAAGTGAAGGCGGCGTGGGAAAATCAGCAAGTAGATGTAACGCAAACCCAGCAGCAGGGACAGGGCGGCCAGTCCCAAGGCCAGTCGCTGAGCCATTGCCGGCTCGACAATGGATTCGGAGGTTTCCTGTTTGCAGACAGGGCTATTGAATTCGATGATGCTGATTTGCTGGTAGGCCGTCGAGGGCAGCAGTGCGTCACTCTTGATCGCCGCTACTTGAGCCAGGTCCAGGTCCTGATATTTCCAGAGTGTTGACGAGCCTTCACGGCAATAGGTGAACGCGACAGGGTCTGACGCTCTGATAATGCAAGCGTCGTCGATACCGTGTTTTTTCAGGGTTTCAGCCGCGGTCCTTGTGAAGTCCACGTCGAAAACAGGCATGACACCCGTGGCAGCAGCCTCGAACGAAAGCCACAGGCCGGCCATCGCGCAGATTGTTGAAGTTTTCAAAGTCGAAGCTCCCTCGTTTTACGTGGGCTTTTTTTTGTTTTTAGCGCGGAGCCTGGCTGTAACCTGCCTTGGATGAAGTCTAGACGTAATCGCAATTGCGATAGTGTTCAAAATGAAACGAATCAAACTATTTTTGTTGGCTGCTGTCTGCCTCGTCCAGAGAGCTGATGTGGCGAGAGAAATGCGCCGTGGAAGTAGTCACGATTTTTTCGCGTACGCAGAATGGGTGTCATGCCCGGAACCGCTGTAGAAGCGAGCCTGCTCGCGATAGCGGTGTGACAGATAACATCAATGTTGAATGTCCTGGCCTCATCGCGAGCAAGCTCGCTCCTACTGGTGTTTATTGGCGTGCTCGGGATTGGTGTCCGGCCCAAATTCACTGTAGGAGCGAGCTTGCTCGCGATGGCGGTGTGACAGATAACATCAATGTTGAATGTGCCAGCCTCTTCGCAGGCAAGCCTTGCTCCTACAGGTTTGGGGGTTTAGCTGTTCAGATCAGCCTCAGAGGTGATCCGCATCGATCACGGCCTTGGCGAACGCTTGCGGGTCTTCCTGCGGAAGGTTGTGGCCGATGCCGCCGTTGATCAAGCGGAACTCGTATTTGCCGGTGAAGCGCTTGGCGTAATCCTCCGGCGCCGGGTGCGGTGCGCCGTTGGCGTCGCCTTCAAGGGTGATGGTTGGCACGCTGATGGACGGCGCCGTGGCCAGTTTTTGCTCCAGCGCTTCGTATCGGCTTTCGCCTTGAACCAGGCCCAGGCGCCAGCGGTAGTTGAACACCGTGATGTCGACATGGTCTGGGTTTTCCAGCGCCTTGGCACTGCGGTCGAAAGTGGCGTCATCGAACGCCCATTTCGGTGACGCCGTTTGCCAGATCAACTTGGCGAAGTCGTGGGTGTTTTTCTCATACCCGGCGCGGCCACGGTCGGTGGCGAAGTAAAACTGATACCACCATTGCAGTTCAGCCTTCGGTGGCAGCGGATTCTTGCCGGCTGCCTGGTTACCGATCAGATAGCCGCTGACCGAGACCAGCGCCTTGACCCGCTCTGGCCACAGCGCCGAGACGATGTCGGCCGAGCGCGCGCCCCAATCATAGCCACCGAGCACCGCTTGCTTGATCTTCAGTGCATCCATGAAATCGATGACGTCACTGGCCAGCGCGGCCGGTTGACCATTGCGAACGGTTTTATCGGACAGGAAATGCGTATCGCCATAGCCGCGCGCATACGGCATCAGCACGCGATAACCTTTCGCTGCCAGCAAAGGGGCGACCTGGTCATAGCTGTGAATGTCATACGGCCAGCCGTGCAGAAGAATCACCACCGGTCCATCCGCCGGACCTGTTTCGGCATACGCGACGTTCAGCAGCCCAGCGTTGACATGTTTCAGCGGGCCGAACGGCGAGGGCGCATACGTGGCACCCGCGCTGGTCGCGACTGGCTGCGCAGTTGCTGCCGTTTGCGCCTGGGCTGCGCCGAAAACGCCGATCAGGGCAAACGCGAGAATCGATGAGCCGACCAGATGGTGGCGGGCCTTGAAGGTTTTGTTGTTCTGCACTGCCATCTGCATGGTCATGTCTCCGTTGCAAACCATTGGCCAGGGGATCTGGTTGATCCCCTTCAAACCTTGGTTGTATTTGAAAGCGGCGACGTATCTGGCTTGTGTCGAATGTTAGTCCAGATGAAAGCTTATGTAGCGACGTGTGCTTCATACACACTCTGATACATAGCGGACCAGCAGACATGCTGTGCGGTGTTGCGATCAACCGAAAGCTGGCCCGTTGGCGATCATGTCGTTGAACTGATTGACCCACGCATGCTCGTTCGGGCCGGGGTTGGCGCGCATGGCCTCGGCCGGCTAAACGAGGATTTCGTCCACGCCACTCTCAAACTGCTGCATGGCTTCGGTAATGAACTGTTCAGCAACGTGTTAGTCCGGTGAATGTATCCATGACAATTTTTTGAATGTATTAACCGCCGCTTTTAGGATGGAGCCACATATCGTCTCCACGCGCACGAGGCTGCCCATGCACATCGCCATCCTGACCTTCGACGGTTTCAACGAACTCGACTCGCTGATCGCGCTCGCCATCCTGAACCGGGTCCAACGCCCCGGCTGGCGGGTGTCTATCGCCAGCCCCACGGCCAAGGTGCAGTCGATGAACGGCCTGGTGATCGAGGCTCAGTCAACACTTGAGGAGGCATGTGCCGCGGACGCTGTTCTGGTGGGCAGTGGGAAAAAGACCCGTGAGGTCGTCGCTGATGCTGGGTTGATGTCTCGTCTCAAACTCGACCCGACGCGGCAACTGCTCGGTGCCCAATGCTCGGGCACGCTGATACTGGCCAAACTTGGCTTGCTTAATGACGTGCCGGCTTGCACGGACCTGACCACTAAACCATGGGTCGAGGAGGCCGGGGTGGCGGTGCTCAACCAGCCGTTCGTGGCCAAGGACAACGTTGCGACGTGCGGTGGCTGCCTGGCATCGCAGTATTTGGCCGCCTGGTTCATCGCTCGCCTGGAAGGCATCGAGGCGGCGCGCAATGCCATTCACTATGTGGCACCGGTGGGTGAAAAGGACGATTACGTGACACGCGCGATGGCGAACATTTCACCGTTCCTTTAAGCCTTTGGTGCAGCCACAACTCCCCTGTAGGAGCGAGATTGCTCGCTATAACGCGGGCACATTTGGCCTCGATGCCGCCTGATAGACCGCTATCGCGAGCAAGCTCGCTCCTACAGTTTTGATCTTTGGTGTGCGCGAAGCCGGTGGCCGGCATAGATCCCTGTATGAGCGAGCTTGCTCGCGATGAGGCCGGCACATTCAACACCAATGCCGGCTGATGGATCGCTCATTGATCGACTGCAGTTCTTCCTTGCTGGTTTCCAACTCTTCGGTGGCCGAACGCAGTTCTTCGTTGATCGCCTGCATTTCCTCGTTTGATGCCTTGAGTTCCTCGCTGGAGACTTCCGATTGTTCGATCGTCGCCTGCAAATGCAACTTGGTGCGCTGCAACTCGTGTTCGAGGTTGGCCAGCATCTGGTTTTCGGTCTGGTTGGCGCAGACGTTCAGCAGATCGTTCGGATCGACTTCGCGCTGCTCGAAAATCACCAGCACGTAGTCGTTTTAGCCAGATGATCGTAAAGCGGCCATCAAGCGTCGAACAACATTTGCTTCGACGTTTCCTTCGCTGGCGCCTTTCTCAAAAACGGCGCAACACGCCGACGTATTGCCGTCAGTGCAGCGGTAAATGGCAACCACACTGCCTGGACCGCCGCCGGTATGTCCGCACAGGTTCAAGCCGCCCTCGATCGAACTCTGCATGACACCCAGGCCATAAGCTGGATTGACCCAGGGGCGACCGGGAATCGGACCTCCAAGCGGGCGTACGGTTTGCATTTGCTGGAGCAACGCCTGTGGCAGAAGGCGTCCGGCGAGCAAGCGATCCAGCACAAGTGCCGCTTGGGAGAGCGGACCGATCAGCAATCCGTGATAGACCCAGGCCGGGTCGTAGTTCGAGGTATCGCCAAGGGATGTCTGTTGTAAGTCTGTTCGGGTTTTTGCGAAGCGAACGGCCTCTATGTCCAATGGCGCCAGCACCCGTCGTGTCACCGCCTCTTGAAACCCCAGGTTAGTCACGCGTTCAATGAGCCTGGTTATGAGCAGGTAGCCGACGTTCGAATAGCGCCAGCCGGTGCCGGGGCTGTAGCGCCGTTGGGTTGCATCGAGGCGCTGCATCATTTCATCTGCCGACCAGGCAGGTTCATTGTTGGCGACGGCGGCATGGTATTCAGCCAGTTGACCGTAATCCGCCAGCCCCGCCTCATGTCGCAGCAGTTGGCGCAGCGTGAATAGTTGATCGGGAAGCGGATCGTCCAGCCCGACAAGGCCATCACGGACCAGCGACAGGGCCGTCGCGGCCAGGACCGTTTTGGTAAAGCTCCACCACGGGACCACGGTTTCAGGCTGATCAATGGTGAGCAGTTGGCCGTTCGATACCAGCGAATGTTCTGCTCCAGTGATGATTTCTGAAGGTTGGATGGGTCTAGGCACGGCGCTCTCCCGGAGGGAGGCTTGCCCGCGAAGAGGCCAGCACATTCAACATCTCCATCGGCAGACACACCGCTGTTGCGGGCAAGCTCACGCCCATTTGAATCGGGCAGGGAATCGGGCAACAAAACAGGTCCCGGATTCCAGCGTGGACACCACACTCAACTTACCGTTGTGAGCGGTGCTGATTTGCGAGGCGATGTAAAGCCCAAGCCCCAGCCCTTCACCTCGTTGCCCCGCCTCTGACCGGGTAAAGGGTTCAAACAGCAATGGCATCAATTGCGGGGGGATCGGGTTGCCCTGATTGGTCACGGATATGACGATCTCGTCCTCCTCGGCACAGGCTTGCACACTGATGGGATGCGCTGTTGAACCGTGAGTGACGGCGTTTCCGAGGAGGTTGGATAGCAATTGGCTGATGCGAAGCGAATCGCAATAGACGCCAGTCGGCACGTTCAGCGAGTGTGTAAACGTCGCCCCCGGATGCGACGCTTGCACTTCATCGAGGGTCAGTTTCAGCGTGCTACCCAGATCGTCGATCAACTGGCGCTTGATGGGAATCCCGCCACCCATCCGGCCCCGGGCAAAATCCAGGACGTTTTCAATCAGCATGCCCATGCGCGTCGAGCTACTGCGAATGGCCGAAATCAGGTTCAGTGATCGTTTGTCCGCTGTTTTGGTTTCCAGCAGGTCGGCGCTCATGCGAATGGCGCTCAACGGGGTTCGCAGGTCGTGCCCAAGTACGGCGATGAACTGTTCGCGCAATCTGCCGTGCTCATTGGCGGTCAGCAACGCGGCTTTCGTCGCTGCAAGGTTGCTTTGCGTGTCGAGGCTCATCGCGATCAGTTGGGCGAAGAGGGTGAGGGTTTTGGCGATAGCCGGTTCGTCCAGGTGCGCGGGCACCGAATCGATGGCGCACAAGGTGCCAAAAAAGTCGCCATTGGCCTTGATGATGGGGATGGAGATGTAGCTCTCCAGTCCATAGGTTTTGGGTGTGTGATGCAGCGAAAAAACCGGGTGTGCGCTGGCGTGCCCGAAAATGACCGGCAGTCGGTGCTGGCGGATTTCATGACAGATGGTCGATTCGAGCACCAGTTCGTCTCCGGGTTTCAAGCCGAATTCGATGGAATCGTCCACCGCACACGCCACCCAGTTTTTCTCGGTGACCCTCGCCACGGCGGCGAAGCGCATCCCGGTGAAGTGCTTGACCATGCTCAAGATGACCGGCACAGCATCAATACTGTGGATGGCATCAACATCGAGTGAGAATTCTGGGCTGGTCATGGCTATACGGTTCAAATGAGTTCGATCTGAGACTATCGCTAAACCCGCAAACTGGCTAATTGGGCTGATCAGCCCGTGCGTTGCAGATTACTGATCAGCCACTCGCAGAAACTCCGAGCATTAGTCTCGCTGTCACGATGGGTGAGCAAAGCCCAGTTCGGGCCACGAATGGTTTGCTCCACCAAGGGTTGCAACAACCCATTGGTGCGCGCTTGCTGACTGAGTAATTCGCTGACCAGCGCGATACCGAGTCCCGCGCAAGCGGCGTCCAGCAGCAGGCCCGGATCGGAGAAATTCAGCCCCTGATCTTGTTGGCCAACATCAATCCCCGACTCCACCGCCCAATGACTCCAGTCCATTTCCCGCTCGCCGTGCAGGGTGGTGCGCTGTTCGCCGGGCAACGCCATCAAGTTCGGATGACAAGCCGGGTAGAGGCGGTCGGCATGCAGCACCTTGAAGCTGCATTCGGCCTGGGAACTGATGTCATCACGCACCGCAATGTCGATGGTCTCGGTGGTCATGTCCGGAACTTCATCGGTGCTGTAAATCCACAAGTCGACGTCCGGATGCTGACGGCGAAAATCCCCCAGGCGCGGCAGCAGCCAGTGGCGGGCGAATGCCGGTGTGGTGTTGAGCACCAGTTGATTGGGTTTCTGGTATTGCCCGAGCCGACGAATGCCCACCGCCAGTTGTTGCAGCATCGCCTGAGTGGTGCTGAGCAAATCGTGGCCGGCATCGGTGAGGCTGACGCTGCGCCCGCTGCGAAAGAACAACGGTTGCTCAAGGTACGCCTCAAGGCTGCGGATCTGCTGACTGATGGCGGACTGAGTGAGATGCAGCTCATCCGCGGCCTTGTGAAAACTGCCCAGCCGCGCGGCGGCTTCAAAGCCGCGAAGGGTGCTGAGCGGGGGCCAGTGCTTGAGCATATTGATAAGTTCCTCTAATCAGTTTTGCGCAAAATCCATCGTTTGTTCGCCCGATTTTACAGCCGTAGCATGCATGCCAAGACCGCCAAGGCAGTTTTCATTGAACAGAATGACTTAACTTAAAGGTGCTTGTCATGCAGCAGAATGAAATTCGGAACACCGGTTGGATGATGCCGGCAGAGTGGGTCAAGCACGCCGCGACCTGGATGGTCTGGCCGCACAATCAGGCACTCTGGGAATCCGGTTGGCGCGTGACATTGGCGCAGGTGCAAGAAGACTTCGCCGGCGTGGCCAACGCCATTGCCCGTTTCGAACCGGTGAAAATGGTCGTTGACCCTTCGGCGGTTGCCAGCGCCAAAGCCCTGTGCGGGCCGAACATCGAACTGATCGAATTGGCGGTGAACGACAGTTGGTGCCGCGATTCCGGCCCGAGCTTTGTCTGCCACCCGCAACAAGGGCTGGCCGGGGTGAGCTGGCGCTTCAACGCATGGGGCGGCAAGTCGGCCCATGACCTGGACGAAGGCCTGGCGCGCCGCGCGCTCAATCATCTGGGCCTGCCTTGTTTTGGCACGCCGCTGAGCAACGAAGGCGGGGCCATTCATGTCGACGGCGAGGGCACGCTGATCACCACCGAATCGGTGCTGCTCAACCCCAATCGCAACCCGGGCATGAACAAGGCCGAGATGGAAGACATCTTCACGCGCCTGCTGGGGGTGAAGAAAACCATCTGGCTGCCGGGCGATCCGGACTATGTCACCGGCGATATGACCGACGGCCATGTCGATGGCGTGTGCGCATTTGCCCGCCCCGGTGTATTGCTGGTGGACGCCACCCGCGACCAGCAATCGGTGTATGCCGAAGTGGCCCGCGAGAACCGTCGTGCGCTGGAACTGGCTACTGATGCCCAGGGCCGCCATTTCGAGCTGATCGAACTGTTCGAAGCCTCCGAAGCCGTGGACACCGAAGCCGAAGTGTTCTGTGCCTCCTACACCAACTTCTACATCGCCAACGACGCAATCATCATGCCGGCCTATGGCATCGAGGCCGACCACGCGGCAGCCGAAGTGTTGGCTCAAGCCTTCCCGGGCCGTGAAGTGGTGCCAGTGCGGATCAACCACCTGGCCCATGGCGGCGGCGGTGTGCATTGCATCACCCAGCAGCAGCCCGCCTGGCCAGTGGAGGGTTGATGCCATGACCTTGATGACAATTGCTGTCACTCAGATGCCGTGCACCTGGGACTTGCAGCACAACCTCGATCAGGCCGAACAACTGGTACGTGAGGCAGCGGCCAAGGGTGCGCAGGTGATCCTGTTGCAGGAGTTGTTTGCCACGCCGTACTTCTGCATCGAGCAAAGCCACCAACACCTGGCGCTGGCCGAAGAGTTTCGCGACAGCCATGTGCTCAAACGCTTTGCCGCACTGGCCAGGGAATTGGGGGTGGTGCTGCCGCTGAGCTGGTTCGAAAAAGCCGGCAACGCTTACTTCAATTCCTTGAGCGTGGCCGATGCCGACGGGCGACTGCTGAGCGTGTACCGCAAGACTCATATTCCTAATGCTATCGGTTATCAGGAGAAGGAGTACTTCAGCCCTGGCGATACCGGTTTCCGCGTCTGGGACACGGCGTTCGGGCGCATCGGCGTGGGCATCTGCTGGGATCAGTGGTTCCCCGAAACCGCGCGCTGCCTGGCATTGATGGGTGCCGAAGTTTTGCTGTTTCCCACTGCGATCGGCTCTGAACCGGGTTGCGCCACCCTCGATTCCCGCGACCACTGGCAAATGACCATGCGCGGTCATGCTGCGGCCAACATCCTGCCGGTGGTGGCGGCCAACCGCATTGGTCGCGAAGCGGCGACCACCGATCCGACCTTGCAGATGAATTTCTACGGTTCGTCTTTTATCTGCAACCACAAGGGCACATTGCTCGCCGAGGCCGACCGTGACAGCACCAGCGTGCTGGTCCATAGCCTGGACCTGGCCGCCATGCGCGAAGAGCGCTTGAGCTGGGGCATTTATCGCGACCGTCGTCCGGACATGTACGGGGCGTTGTTAAGCCACGACGGTCGGCAAATCCATTCACGCTGGAACACTCAAGGGGTTTGATATGCGCCAATCCAACAAGCTGTTGACCGGTGTCCTGGGCCTGGTGCTGATCGGTACGTTGCCGTCGCTGCACGCCGAGGATAAAACCCTGCGCCTGTACAACTGGGCCGATTATTTTGCCGAGGACACCCTGAGCCGATTCACCGCCGAAACCGGGATCAAAGTGATCTACGACGTGATGGATGGCAGTGAAACACTGGAGGCCAAGATGCTCGCTGGCGGCAGCGGTTATGACCTGATCTTCCCCGGTGACACGGTGGCCGAGCGCTTGATGCGCGCCGGCAGCCTGCTGCCGCTTGACCCGTCAAAGCTCACCGCGCTGGGCGACGTCGAACCCGGCTTGCAAAAGCTGCGTTCGCACTATGAGCATTCGAGCAAGGCCACGGTGCCTTACACCTGGGGCACCATCGGCCTGACCTATAATGACGAACAGATCAAACAGCGCGTGCCGAATGCCCCGGTCAACAGCCTGGACATGCTGTTCAAGCCGGAACTGGCCGCCAAATTTGCCGATTGCGGTATCTCGATGATCGATTCACCGGATGAGGTGCTGGCCGTGGTGCTCAATTACCTCGGTCGCGACCCGCGCAGCGCCAAGCCAGAAGACCTGACAGCGGCGAGCGATCTGCTGCTGAAAATGCGGCCGTATATTCGCAAATTCCAGTCGCAGCCGGTGACCGACCTGGTGAACGGAAACCTGTGCCTGTCGCTCGGTTACAGCGGGGACATGACCCAGGCACAACGAACCTCGGACGCGGCGGGCAAGAAAACCTCGTTCCAGTACCGTATTCCCCGAGAAGGCACCACCGTGTGGATGGACACCATGGCGATCCCTGTCGACGCCAAACATCCGGAGTACGCCTATGCGTTCATCAACTTCGTCATGCGCCCGCAGAACATGGCCGCCATCAGTAACTTCACCGGTTACCCGACCTCGAACGCCAAGGCACGTCCGGACGTCGATGCGAGCATGCGCAACAACCCGGATATTTACCTCGACGAAGCCACCTATGCACGGCTGATTCCGGGCAAGGATATTCCCCAATCGGACATGCGCGCCCGCATGCGGACCTGGACAAAATTCAAGACAGCCACCGCGAAATGACTTCAGATACATTCAAGGATCAAACCATGTCGACGCGTCGTCAGTTCATAAAACAGGTATCGGTGGTGGCCGGTCTGGGCGCGGCAGTGTCCCTCGGCCTGGGCCTGGCACCGTCGCGTGCGCAAGCGGCTGCCTCGGGCAACTGGTTCATGCCGGATGAGGGCGACAAACACCGACAGGCCTTCATCGCTTTTGGCGCTCAAGAGGCGATCTGGGAGGACTTCACTCCGGACGTGCAAGCGGCGCTTGGCCGTATTGCCCGGGCCATCGCCGACTACGAGCCGGTGACCGTGTTCTGTCGTGAAAGCGAACGGGACTTGGCCGAGGAACACTGCGGCACGGCCAACATCACCTACGTCAGCACTGAACTCGATGACATCTGGATGCGCGATATCGGTGCCAACTTCGTCGTCGATGGTCAGGGCGGGCTCGGCGCGGTGGACTTCAATTTCAATGGCTGGGGCAACAAACAAAAGCACAAGGAGGATGCGCAGGTCGCGGCTCTGGTGGCCAAAACCGTGAATGCCCGCTACCTGCGCAGCGAGTTGGTGGGCGAGGGCGGTGGTATCGAAGTGGATGGCCACGGCACCGGGATCATGACCGAAAGCAGCTGGATCAACGTCAACCGCAACCCCGAATGGAGCAAGGCCGAGGTTGAAGAAGAACTGAAAGCCCGGCTGGGTTTGCGCAAAATCATTTGGCTGCCCGGAATCAAGGGCAAGGACATCACCGACGCTCACGTCGATTTCTACGCCCGATTCGTCAAGCCGGGCGTGGTGATCGCCAACCTCGATAGCGACCCGGAGTCATACGACCGCAAAGTCACGCTGGCTCATCTGGAGATCCTGAAAAACGCCACGGATGCCGACGGCCGCAAGCTCCAGGTGCACACCGTGTCGCCACCGCTCAAGCCGCGCCAAAGCAAGTTCAACCGCGAAAACCCGGACTTTGCGGCCGGGTACATCAACTACTTCGTCATCAACGGCGCGGTGATAGCGCCGGAGTTCGGTGACAAGACGGCAGATACACGGGCGTTTGATTTGTTGTCGGAGCTCTACCCGGATCGCGAGGTGGTGCAGCTCAATATCGATGCCATCTCTGCCGGGGGGGGGCGGGATTCACTGTGTGACCAGTCATCAGCCGATGGTTTAAGTAACGATTCAGCACAACCCTCTGTAGGAGCGAGGCTTGCCCGCGAAGGCTTTGTATCGGTCGATATCACTGTTGAATGTACCGACCTGTTCGCGGGCAAGCCTCGCTCCTACAGGAATACTGCGCTCTTGAATTGCGTCTTGTCCTTTACGCGACATCTTCTGGCTTACTAGCGTTAGTCGGCAATTGTCAGGCAAGTTAGAGTCCTGATCACGTTCCCGGCAATCCTGGATGATCCTCATGACTCGCCCTCGCTTCTTACCCGACAATTTCACCCTGACCCTGGTCGGCGTGGTGCTTCTCGCCAGTTTTCTGCCCGCCAGCGGTCAGGTGGCGGTGGGCTTTGGCTGGCTGACCAACATCGCCATTGCCCTGCTGTTTTTCCTGCATGGCGCCAAGCTGTCGCGTGAGTCGATCATCGCCGGTGCCGGCCATTGGCGCCTGCATTTGCTGGTGTTCAGCCTGACCTTCGTGCTGTTCCCGCTGCTCGGCCTCGCGCTCAAGCCCGTCTTGTCGCCGTTGATTGGCGATGACTTGTACATGGGCATGCTTTACCTGTGCGCGCTGCCCGCTACGGTGCAATCGGCGATTGCCTTTACTTCGCTGGCGCGCGGCAACATTCCGGCAGCGATTTGCAGTGCGGCGGCATCGAGTCTGTTCGGGATTTTTCTCACGCCGTTGCTGGTGACGTTGCTGTTGAATGTGCACGGCGACGGCGGCTCGACCATCGATGCGATTGTGAAGATCAGCATTCAACTGTTGCTGCCCTTCATTGCCGGGCAAATCGCACGGCGCTGGATCGGTGCCTGGGTAGGGCGCAACAAGAGCTGGCTGAAGTTCGTTGATCAGGGCTCGATTCTGTTGGTGGTCTACGGGGCTTTCAGCGAAGCGGTGAACGAAGGCATCTGGCATCAGATTCCGCTGCGGGATCTGGCGGGCCTGGTGGTCGCTTGCTGCGTGGTGTTGGGGCTGGTGTTGGTCGCGGCCACGGTGCTGGGCAAAGCCTTTGGTTTCAGCATGGAAGACCGCATTACCATTCTCTTTTGTGGTTCGAAGAAGAGCCTGGCAACCGGCGTACCCATGGCCCAGGTGCTGTTCGCCGGCAGCACCATCGGCGTGTTGATCCTGCCGCTGATGTTGTTCCATCAGATTCAGTTGATGGTCTGCGCGGTGTTAGCGCAGCGCTATGCAAAACGCCATGAATCGGTGGCTGAATTGATGGGGCAGGTTGATCCTTGATCGCCAGACGAAAAAGCCTGCAATCCGATTGCAGGCTTTTTCAGTCAGGCAGTTCTTGAGGCATTGACACACCTGTGGCGAGGGAGCTTGCTCCCGCCGGGCTGCGTAGCGACCCCAAAAATCTGACGACCATTGTTGATTTTTGTGAGTGCTGCGCACTCGAGCGGGAGCAAGCTCCCTCGCCACAGATTTCTCATAAACAGCGTTGCTTCCCTGGGCCGATCCCAATCCCCTTTTCCACGACATACAGTCCTGCCTTGCGCTGGGGCTGGGTCGACTGCACCTGTCGTCACCTCAAAAATCCATCCCTCCGATACTCCGACACTCCCTCCAGGCCTTGCAGCACGGGCATTTGCTGCTCGCGGCCAGGAGCGGACGTCCGACCGCTCGGTCATTTTCCCAATAATTTTTCCGATCTCGTGTTGACAGCTTAATTCGTTCAAATCTAATCTGCATACAGCGCTGCACACATGACGGCGCACAACGATGTAGATTTGTACCTTCCTGCCTACAAGAACGAATTCATCGGAGAGGTCAAAATGGCTCGGTTCCTTCCTCGCACCATCCGCAACATGCTCGTTTGTGCATCCGCTATTGGCGCGTTGCTCAGTCAGGTCCCAGCCCAGGCGGCTGATGTTTCACTCTGGAAAGACATTCAGAAAGCCGGCGTCCTGCGTTGCGGGGCCGCCGTCGCTGCGCCTTACGTCATGCGAGATGCCCGCTCTGGTGAATACAGCGGCTACTTCGTGGACCTGTGTCGCGACTTCGGCGAGAAAGTACTGAAGGTGAAAGTCGAGTTCGTCGATACCAACTGGGACAACCTCGTGGCGGGCTTGCAAGGTGGCAAGTGGGACATGGCGATGGCGCTGAATCAGACCCCTGAGCGCGCATTGGCTGTGAGCTTTTCGGTGCCCGCCACCGACTATCAAGTCTCGTTGTTGATCAATAAAGACAACTCGAAACTGGCGAATGCAGGTAACACCCTTGCCGATTTCGACAAGCCTGAGGTGACCTTTGCGGTCATGTCCGGCACCGCTCAGGACAAGGCGATTTCGGCCGTCATCAAGCAAGGCAAGATCATGCGCCTGCCGGGGATGGACGAGGTTCGTCTCGCCGTCATGTCCAAGCGCGCTGACGTATTGGTCGATGCCAGCGACACCAACCACTTGTTCGCGGTTGCCAACCCGACATGGACGAAGGAAGTGCTGCCTAAACCTGCGCTGGCCAAGCAGGGCGTCGCGTTCGGCGTGCGCCGCGACGTCAGCGCCGCTGACTTGCAGACGCTGAACATCTACCTCTCGCAGCGCCGTGAGACCGGTGAAATCGACGCCCTGGTCGACAAAGCCTCGCAACTGGCCAACGCCGACAAAACCCCTCAGTAAACCCCGCCGATGGCGAGCGCGCAGCGGGCTGCGCGCTCTCGGAGAATGTTCGATGAAAACTTCCAATCTGGCGGCGGTGCCGTCACGGCCTCTGCACGCCTGTGAAATGAAGGGCGCTGAGTTCATCCAGCTGCGCGACGTCTATAAGTCCTACGGCGAAAACCTGGTGGTGATGGACCACCTCGATCTGGATATGCGGGCCGATGATCGCCTGGTCATCATCGGCCCCAGCGGCAGCGGAAAGAGCTCGTTGCTGCGGGTCATGATGGGGCTGGAGAGCATTCAGGGCGGGACCATTCGCTTTCAGGGCAAAGCCTATATCGATGGCAATGCCCGGGGCAAAGGCAAGCCCATGGACTGCTCGCTGCAAACCCAGGTGGGCATGGTGTTCCAGCATTACACCTTGTTTCCGCACCTCTCGGTTCTGGGCAATTTGATTCTCGCACCCATGAAAGTGCATGGGCTGTCCAGGGCACAGGCAACGGAGAAGGCGCGGGCATTGCTGGCGCGGCTTGGCCTGGAGAGCAAGCTCAATGTCTACCCCAGCCAATTGTCCGGTGGCCAGAAACAGCGGGTGGCGATTGCCCGTGCGCTGATGCTTGAGCCCAAGTTGATGCTATTCGACGAAGTCACCTCAGCGCTCGATCCGGAAATGGTGATCGAGGTGCAGAACGTGATGCTGCAACTGGCCGAGCAGAAGATGGCGATGATCATCGTCACCCACGACATGCACTTCGCCCGGCATATCGCGACCCGTGTGGTGTTTTGCGCCAACGGCAAAGTGGTCGAACAAGGCCATCCCGACCAATTGTTTACTCAGCCCAAGGAACCCCGCACCCGCGAGTTCCTGGAAAAAGTGCTGCACCTGGACTGAGGACGGCGACCATGAATTATCAATTCGACTTCAACTTTCTCAACGGTAATTTCGGTCTGTTGTGGGATGGCCTGAAGGTCACGCTGCAACTGGCATTGGTGTCGAACATCGTCGGCCTGGTACTGGGCTTTGGCCTTTGTCTGCTGACCTTGAGTCGCTGGTTTTTTCTGCGTTGGCCGGCGCAGCTATTCATCGAGTTCTTTCGTTGCACGCCGGTATTGCTGCAAATCGTCTGGTTCTTCTACTGCGTGCCGATGCTGTTCGACGTGTTCATTGACCCGATCACCATGGGCGTCCTCGCCCTGGGCCTGAACCTGACGGCATTCAATGCCGAGGCCTACCGGGCCGGCGTACAAGCTGTTCCGCGTGAGCACCTGGACGCCTGCGTCGCATTGGGTCTGCGCCCATGGCAGCGCACGCTTTACGTGATTCTTCCGCAAGCATTGCGCAGTGCCATCCCGGTGCTGATGACCAACGGCATTTCGATCCTTCAGCAAAGTGCGTTGGTGGCGATCGTTGCCGTGGGCGACCTGATGTACGTCGGCAAAAGCATCGCCACCGAAGCCTACCGTCCGTTGGAAACCTACTCGTTGATCGCGCTCATCTACTTCGCCTTGTCGCTGCCCATCGCTCAGTTCGTGCAATGGCTGGAACGCCGTCAGGACGCCGCGCTCGCGCGCTGAGGAGACTGTCATGAATCTTGATTTCACCGTGGTGTTGTCTTACTGGCAGGCCTTGTTGCAAGGGCTGGCGTTGACCCTGGTATTCACCGTCGGGTGCGCGATTCTGGGCAGTCTGTGCGGGTTTTTTCTGAGCCTGTTGCGTGCCTCGCGTCGTCGCTGGTTGAGCGTACCCGCGGGTCTCTATGTTGAGCTGTTTCGCGGTACGCCGCTGCTGATCCAGCTGTTCTGGGTGTTCTTCTGTTTCCCGGTGGTGTTCGGCATCGATGTGCCGCCCTATGTGTCGGTGTTGCTGGCACTGACGCTGTACATGACCGCGATCACCAGCGAGACCTTCCGTGGCGCGCTGAAATCCATTCCAGCAGAACAGCACGATGCCTGCGTCGCACTGGGGCTGGCCTCATGGAATAAAACGGTCTTTGTGGTGTTTCCCCAAGCCCTGCTTCGAGGCATCCCGCCGCTGCTTTCCAACGTGGTTTCGCTGTTCAAGGAAAGCGCGCTGATTTCCTCGGTAGGTGTCGCCGACCTGATGTTCGTCGGCCAGAACATCTCCAACAGCACGGCCCGCCCGGTCGAGTTCCTGTCGGCGGTCGCCGTGATCTATTTCCTCGTGGCGTTCCCGTTGACCCGGCTGGTTGGCGTGATCGAGACGCGGATGCTGCGACGTTATGCGTACTAACCCCAACCCGTTTTCCAACATAAGTGGAGTGTCTGCAATGACCCAACTCAAAGGCATCCTGCCTGCTCTGGTCACACCGTTCGACAAGGCTGGATATGTTAATTACGACATGCTCTCCAACATCATCGAGTCGCAGCTCAGTGCCGGCGTCACGGGTTTCGTGCCGCTGGGCTCCACCGGCGAGTACTACGCGCTGACTAACGACGAACGCCGACAGATCCTGGCCACAGTGCGCGAAGTGGTCGGTGACCGTGGCGTACTGATTGCCGGTGCCAATGGTTCCTGCACCCGTGAAGTCATCGAGCAGGTGAAACAGACCCGTGATGCGGGTTACACCAACCTGCTGATTGCGCCGCCTTATTACGCGCTGCCGTCGCAGGAAGAGTTGATCGGCCACTATCAGGCCATTCTGGATGCCGCGCCCGATATCAACGTGGTGATGTACAACTACCCGGTACGCACCAACGTTGAAGTCGGTTTTAGTGTGCTGGACGCGTTCAAGGACAACGAGCGCGTTATCGGCATCAAGGAAAGCAGCGGTAACTTGTTGCGCGCCATCGAAATCGGCAACACCTACAAGGATAACTATCAGTTGTCCTGCGGCTCCGATGACCAGGCATTGGACTTCTTCCTGTGGGGGGCGACGAGCTGGATCTGCGGTCCCGCCAACTGCCTGACCCGACAGGTCTGCGATTTCTACACCAAGTACACCAGCGGTGACCTGGCGGGCGCCCAGGCTATTGTGCGTTCGCTGTTCCCGGTATTGGCGGATATGGAGTCCGGCAAGTTCATTCAGAAGGTCAAGTACGGCTGTGAGTTGGCAGGCTTCGATGCCGGCAACGCAAGAATGCCGTTGCAGCCCCTGACCACCGAAGAGAAGGCCGGTTTCCGCAAGGCTTTCGAACTGGCCCTGGGCTAACCGTGCATGCCGTATCGGTCGACGCGCTCGACTGATGCGGCTCTACCGAGTGATATGACATGACCCGACACGTATTCAAGAGCATTGAAGGACATACCGAGGGAATGCCCGTTCGTATGGTGATCGCAGGTGCACCGGCGCTCAAAGGAAAATCCATGAGCGAGCGGCGTGAGTATTTCATGGCCGAGTACGACTGGATTCGTCGTGCCTTGATGCTTGAACCGCGTGGGCACTCGCATATGTCGGGCACCCTCTTCTATCCGCCGATGCGTGCAGACAGTGACTTCAGCCTGCTGTTCATCGAAACCTCGGGGTGTTTGCCGATGTGCGGGCACGCCACGCTCGGTTCCATCACGTTTGCATTGGAGGCCGGCCTGATTGAGCCGAAAGTCCCGGGCACTGTGGTGGTGGATGTTCCTGCGGGCCAGATTCACGCCACCTACACCCGCAGCGGCGACAAAATCAGTTCGGTGTGTTTCACCAACGTTGCGTCGTTTTTGTTGCATCGCGACCTGGCCGTCGACTTCCCGCCACTGGGGCTGTTGAAGGTCGACATTGCGTACGGCGGCAACTTCTATCCGATTATCGAAGTGCAACCCAACTATCCCGGTTGCGAACATTACGACCCCCAGCAACTGCTGGAGTGGGGACGGCAGATCCAGGACCTGATCAATCGAAGCGTCGATGTCGTCCACCCCGACAACCCGACTATCAAAGGTGTCAAACACTGCATGTGGACGGGCGCGCCGCTGTCGGCAGAATCTCAGGGACGGGCAGTCGTGATCGCCGGGGCCAGCCTGATAGATCGTTCACCTTGCGGCACCGGTAGCTCGGCCCGGGTTGCCCAGCGTTTTGCCCGCGGTTGGCTGGCCAAAGACGCGGCCTACCGCCATGAAAGTCTGATCGGCAGTTTCTTCACCGGTCGTGTGGCGCAGCAGCTTGAATTGGAGGACGGTAGTCCGGCGATTCGTCCCAGCATTGAGGGGCGGGCATGGATCACCGGGCGCGCGGAGTTTATTGTCGACGATACCCAACCGTGGTGGGACGGCTTCAGTCTGGAAGATTATGCCGCTCCAGCCTCTGCTCAAGAGAGTTCCCTATGACGCCTCAGCACTCTGTTGCACCAGCACCCGCCCTGGCCGAAAAGGTCATCGTGATCGGCGGGGGAATCGTTGGCGTGTGTTGTGCTCTTTACCTGCAACGCGAAGGCTACGGGGTGACCCTGATTGATCCGGCGGCGGCGGGTGACAGCACCGCCAAATGGAGCTGCGGGCAGATGGCGGTCAGCGAAGTGATACCGCTGTCCAAACCGGGAATTCTGAAAAAAATACCGGGCTGGTTGCTCGATCAGAAAGGGCCACTGGCCTTAAGACCGGGCGCGCTACCGGGCATCCTGCCGTGGTTTCTGCGATTCCTGGCGTGTGCCAGGCACTCGAAAATTGTCGAAATTTCCGAACACATGGCGACCCTCACGCACCATGTCTACGAAGACTACGCGCCTTTGCTGGCAGCCTGCCCGGATAAAACCTTGATGGGCGAGCGGCCGATTATCGAGGTCTTCGACTCACCGTCGGGGCTCGAGCATGAGGCTGCGCATCTGGAATTGCGCAAGGCGCTGGGCTTCAAGTCCGAAGTACTGGACCGCGCCGCGATTGCTGATCTCGAACCTTCACTGGCGGGTAAGTTCAGCCACGGGCTGTTGTTTCCAGACTGGCGAGCCGTCAGCGACACCAAAGGTTTCATCGCGGCGCTGACCCAGAGCTTTATTGAACAGGGCGGCACGCGTGTGCGCGGTCAAGTCAAGCGGATCGACGAAGTGGCCGATCATGCCAGCGGTGTCACCCTCGGCAGCGGTGAGCGCTATGCAGCCAGCCATGTAGTGATTGCAGCGGGCACGGGCTCACGCCAGTTTTTCGATCAGATGGGTACGCAAATTCCGTTGGCGGGAATCGCCGGATACCAAGTGCTCTTGCCTAGCCCTGGGGTGGAGGTGCGTCACTCGGTGATTTATGCCGATGGTGGCTTTTGCTTCAGCCCCATGACCCGTGGCCTGCAGATCGGCGGCACCATCGAGTTCGCCAGTCCGAATGCCGAGCCCAACTTCAAGCGCGCCGACATCATTCTTGAGAAAGCCCGGAAGATCCTGCCTGGGCTGCAACTGGACAACATCGAGTACGGCGTCGGCTATCGTCCGTTTCTGCCGGACACCAAACCCGTCATTGATCGCAGCGCCCGCCTATCGAACGTGTTCCTGGCGTTCGGTCACGGCCAGCTCGGTCTGACACTGGGTGCGACGACCGGGCGACTGATTGCCGACATGGTCGCTGGCCGTGCGCCGGCCCAGGACCTGACCCCATTTAGCGCCAAGCGCTTTGCCCTTGTTGGAGGACATGCATGAAATCCTACGATCAGCTCTATATCGACGGCCAGTGGGTTCGTCCCACGCTCGGCGGTACCTTTGACACCATCGATCCGAGCAATGAATCGGTCATCACCCAGGTGGCGGCAGCCACCGCCGAAGACGTCGACCTGGCGGTAAAAGCGGCACGCCGAGCCTTTGATGAAGGTCCATGGCCGCAGATGAATGGCGCCGAACGCGCGACGATTCTACGGGCCATCGCCAGCGGCATTCGTGAACGTCAGGACGCACTCGCCAGGCTTGAGGTGCGTGACAACGGCAAACCGCTGCCCGAGGCGCTGTGGGACATCGGCGATACGGCCGGCTGCTTTGACTTTTATGCTGATCTGGCCGATGAGCTCGATGGGCACCGCGAGCAGCGCATTTCCCTGGCGGATGAGCGATTCACGTCCATTGCTCGCAAAGAAGCGGTCGGCGTCGCCGGGGCAATCATTCCTTGGAACTTCCCGATGCTGATGGCGGCCTGGAAGGTCGCACCGGCACTGGCGGCCGGTTGCTGCATGGTGCTCAAACCTTCGGAACTGACGCCATTGACCGCTCTGGAGCTGGCGGATATCGCCCATCAGGCGGGCTTGCCTGCTGGTGTGCTCAACGTGGTAACGGGCCTCGGCGCGGAGGCCGGCGCGCCGCTCAGCGAGCATCCGGGTATCGATAAACTGGCCTTCACCGGCAGCGTTCCAACCGGCACACGGATCATGCAAGCCGCTGCCCGGGATATAAAAAACATTAGTCTGGAACTGGGCGGAAAGTCGCCCTTCATCATCTTCGATGACAGCGATATCGAAGCCGCAGTCGAATGGATCATGTTCGGGATTTTCTGGAATCAGGGCGAGGTGTGTTCGGCGACTTCGAGGGTTCTGGTCCAGCGTGACTTGTACGAGCCGTTGCTCAAGCGCCTGGTCGAACAGACCCAAAGCCTGAGCATCGGTAACGGGATGGACGAAGGCGTATTACTCGGTCCATTGGTCAGCCGTGGCCAGTTCGACAAGGTCCTGCAAGCCATATCCCGGGGTCGCGAGGAGGGCGCGACACTGCTCACCGGTGGCACCCGCCCGCAAAATTGTGAGAAAGGCTACTTCCTGACCCCGGCGATTTTTGCCGATGTACCCGAGGACAGCTGGATCTGGACCGAGGAAATCTTCGGCCCCGTGGTGTGTGTGCGTCCATTCGACGACGAAGCCAGCGCGTTGCGCAGTGCCAACGACTCGCGCTTCGGTCTCGCTGCCGCCGTGATGTCGAAGGACCTTGAGCGTGCCGAACGCGTCGCCCGCCGACTGCGTGCAGGTATCGTCTGGATCAATTGCTCTCAGCCAACGTTCACCGAAGCCCCTTGGGGCGGTTACAAGCAAAGCGGTATAGGCCGCGAATTGGGGGAGTGGGGGTTGAACAACTACCTGGAAACCAAGCAGATCACTCGCTATGACAGCGAGCAGCCGTGGGGCTGGTACATCAAGTAAAGGAGCCTGCCATGCGCTGGAAAAAAACGCTGCAAATGGCTGACGTGCATTGTGAGGGCGAAATCGGCAAGGTCATTACCGGTGGCGTGATCGATATCCCCGGCAAGACCATGCTCGACAAGATGAACTACATCAACGAAGTCGACGACAGCCTTAGAAGGCTGGTGATTCTCGAACCTCGCGGTTGCCTGCAAATGTCAGTGAACCTGCTGTTGCCGCCGACCCGGCCTGAAGCGCAGGCGGGTTTCATCGTGCTGCAGGCGGACAAGGCGCACCCGATGTCTGGCAGCAATTGCATCTGCGTGGTGACGGCGCTGCTGGAGCTGGGCATGTTGCCGATGCAAGAACCTGTGACCACCGTTGTACTGGACACGCCGGCCGGATTGGTGACGGCCCGTGCCCAGTGCGCGGATGGCCGCTGCATGAGCGTCTCGCTGGACATGGTGCCCTCGTTTGTCGAAGCGCTGGATGTACCGATCCTCACGCCTGAGTTCGGCACTCTGAAGGCAGACATTGCGTTCGGCGGCGTGTATTACGCATTGGTCGACGTGGATCAGATCGGGCTGACCATTGCCCCCGAGAATGCGCGCGAGCTGGCGACCCAGGGTGTGCGTTTGAAAACGCTGATCAATGAACAGGTCAACGTCAGCCACCCGTTGTTCAAAGAGCTCAATGAAGTGGCCTACGTGATGTTCCGCAATCGCCTGGACAAGAGCACTTACCAGACCTGTACCACCTTGCCACCAGGGCGCGTTGACCGTTCGCCCTGCGGCACGGGCAGCTCGGCCAATCTGGCGACCTTGAGTGCCCGTGGGCTGGTTGAGGTGGGCGACAAACTCATCTCGCGCTCGACCATCGGTGGCGAGTTTCAGGTCGAACTGCTGTGGCTGACTGAAGTGGGAGGAAAACCAGCGGTGTTGCCAAGAGTGACGGGGCGAGCCTGGATATACGGGTTGCATCAGATCGGCGTCGATCCGGACGATCCGCTGGCGGCGGGATTCATGTTGAGCGATACCTGGGGTGAAGGTTTTTAACTATCCCAAGGCCGGTGTTAAAGTTGCAGGCCGGTCGGATGGCTGGCCTGCACTGCTGAGAATATGACGCTATGAGCACAGAAACGACGGAAACATCCAGTGGTGCGAAACGCCATGGTGGTCGCTACATCTACGAAGAGTTGCGCAAGCAGATCCTGACGCTGAAGCTCAAGCCGGGCGTGCCGCTGGACGAGGTTTCATTGGCCGCTCAATTCGGCCTTTCCCGGTCTCCCGTGCGAGATGCCCTGGCCCGTTTGATCAGCGAAGGGCTGGTCACGATCCTGCCCAACCGCACGCTGTTGGTCACGCCTTTCGAAATCGAAGAGTTCCCGAACTATATTTCCGCACTGGATCTTATTCAGCGTGCGGTCACCCGGCTGGCGGCCCTGCAACGCACCGATGATGACCTTGTCCGTATCCGGGCGGCCGATGCGACCTACCTTGAAGCGGTCAGCACGGGTGACTTTCAGGCTATGTCAGAAGCCAACAAAGCCTTTCACATGGCCATCGCCGAAGCCGGCAAAAACCATTACTTCATCAGTTACTACGAAAAGCTTTTGGGTGAAGGCCAGCGCCTTCTCCATTTGCACTTTGACTACATCGTCAGTTCGGCGGCCAGCACAAACACGCGTCTGGGTCGAGACCACGATGAGATTGTGAATGCCATACAGGCGCGCAAACCGGACGAAGCCGAAAGCGCGGCGCACGAGCACACCATGCTGTTTCAACGACGCTTCCTGGCCTACCTGCAACAGAACCTCACCGAGAAGATATCGGTGGGTTAATACCTGTAGGAGCGAGCTGGCTCCTACAAGGGCTGGGATCGGGTCACACACAAAGCTTCGATGCACCCGCACCGCTACGCACTTCCCTGGCGGTGCAACCGAAGTGCTGGCGGAAACTGCGGGTAAACTGGGCCTGGTCACTGAACCCCCAGCGCATGGCCAACTCGCCGATCGACAGGTGGCAGTTGGGGTCAAGCAAACCCCGGTTGACCGCTTCAAGACGTCGCAGACGAATCCATTCCCCAAGGCTGTAGGGCGTGCTGCTGAAGAGTTTGTGCAGATAACGCACTGACAGGCCACAGGCATCGGCGATCATCTGTGGTGCCAGGTCGGGGTTGCCCAGTTGCTTGTCGACGTACTGCTCGATGCGCTGCAAATGCATTGCAGCCAGGTTCGAGCTTTCGCTGTTGAGCACTCGCTCATCATCACGCAAAGCCATCAACAAGGTTGAGAGTGCCTGTTCCAGCAACATATGACGGGCGGCCTCGTCGCATTCATCGAAACGGGCAGCGCACATGGCCAACTGATCGACAAAGATCCGTCCGAGGGCGCGCTTGGCATCGAAGCAGAAACGCGTGTAGCGCTCGGCACCGCGCAGTTGTCCGTGCAGCGCACGCTCAGGAAGCTTGAACACCCACAGGTCGTTGTCGCTGGCGTAGTGAAAGCGGTAGGGCGCATCACCCCGTTCGAAAATGAAGCCCCCGGGTTGGCAATGCAGTGCCCGGCCGTCCTGTTCGAAATGGACTTCGCTGCGGCGCGGTACGGTGACGAGGTAGCAGGCTTCGTTGTCGTCACTGACCTGGGCCTTGCTGCGCGAATAGCCCAGTTGACTGGAACGAAGGCGTGAAAGCGTCAGCGGGGTGCTGCCGGTTTCCCAGATTTGCAGGCTGCCGCTGAAGCTGCTGGTGGGGGCGAACTCCAGCGACAGCGGAAAATAGGCGCTGGCGATTGCATTGGCCCAGAGTGGCTGGCGTTGACTGTCGGGCCAGGAACGGGTGGAGAGTTTGTACGCCATGGCGGCCCTCGTATCATTTTTATTATGAGGACGGTGCCGACGGAAGATCCGTCGGCACCGCTGGTTTGCCATCATTTGCCAATGCTTGCGGGCGGTCAATCGTCAGGCGTCAGCCGGTAGGTGGCCGAAGGTGCGAGCGTCGCCTTCCAACCCGGTGGCACGACGATGTTGGTCGTCGCTTCTTCGATCACGCAAGGGCCTTGAACCGTTTGCCCCGATTGCAGCCGATCACCGTTGTACACCGGCGTTTCCTGCCAGGGTGATTGAGCGCTGAACAGCATCGAGCGATGGTCAGTGGCCTTGGGCAAGACAATTTCGGCTGGCTGCGGCAGTTCCGGCATAGGTGGGCGTTGCAGGCGTGCAATCACCGAGCACTCCAGGTTCACCAGTTCTATCGGGCTTTCAGGCTCGCTGTAGGAAAACAGCGCCTTGTGCCGCGTATGGAACGCTTCACGCAAGCTGATCAGTCCTGGTTGATCCAGTTGATCGCGGGTCAGCTCGACGCTGCATTCGTGAATTTGCCCGAGGTAGCGAATCTCCAGGTTGTACAGGCACTCGACGTGGTTGCCGGCACCGAAGCCATCGTCACGCAGGTTGTTCATGCCGCGCTCGCGCAGGTCGCGCAGTGTTTGGTTGAGCAGCGGCAAGTTGACCAGTTCGTCATCCAGGCGCATCGGCAGCGTGGTCAGTTGGTCGTAACGGATGTCCGAAAGAATCTGGCCGTAGGCACACAGCCCGGAAGCGACTTTCGGGATCAGCACCACCTGACTGCCGATTTCCTCGGCCAGGCGCATCACGTGCATGCCCGCCGCACCCCCGGCGCCGATCAGGGCAAAGTCCCGAGGGTCGTAACCACGTTCTACCGACACCCGCCGAATGCCGCTGACCATGTTCAGGTTGACCAGGGTGATGATGCCGATGGCCGCGCGCTCAACGCTGATGCCCAATGGCTCGGCGATTTTGCGCCGGATTGCCTCGATGGCAGCGTCGCGGTTGAGCCGAATGCTGCCACCCAGCAACGCACCGTCGGCCAGATAACCGAGCGCCAGGTTGGCGTCGGTGACCGTTGGTTCGGTCCCGCCCTTGCCGTAGCACACCGGCCCGGGATTGGCACCGGCGCTGCGCGGGCCGACCTGGAGCATGCCGAAGTCATCCAGATAGGCAATCGAGCCGCCGCCAGCACCGAGGGTTTCCACCTGGATCATCGGCACGCCGATGCGGTAGCGCAGGAAGTCGGTGTCCTTGCTGAAGTTGGTGCGCCCCGACTTGCTCAAGGTGATGTCGAACGAGGTGCCGCCCATGTCCACCGTGATTACGTTGTCGATGCCAAACGGCTGCGCGACGCATAACCCGGCTTGTGGCGCGGAAGCGGGGCCGGAGTTGATCGCATTGACCGCACGTTCGCGCATCACCACACCTGGTGCGAGGCCGCCGTTGGATTGAAAGTAGCGAGTCGGCTGTTGCGCACCGAGTTCCTCGAACAAGGCATCGATCTTTTCAATGTAGCGGCCCATCACCGGGCTCAAGTAAGCGTTAACCACTGTTGTCGAGGTGCGGGTGTATTCGCGGATTTGCGGGAACACTTCGTTGCCGGTGCAGACAAACACGTCCGGCAATGCCGCCCGCACCATTTCGGCGGCACGCTGTTCGTGGCTCGGGTTGCGCACCGACCAGACGAAGGAAATGGCGACGGCTTTAACGTCCTGCTCGCGGAAATACTCAATCGTGTCACGAATTGCCTGTTCGTCGAGCGGGGCATATTCGCTGCCGTCACTGATGATTCGGCCGCCGATGGGCCGCCGCAGGTGGCGGGGTACCAGCATGTAGGCTGGCGGGTAGCTGGCGTCGTAGCGATGCCCGTCTTCCTTGTGGCCCAGGCGGATTTCCAGGCTGTCTTCATGCCCGTCGGTGCACAGCAGGCCGACCTTCACGCCGGTTTTTTCGATCAGCGCGTTGAGGGCCACCGTGGTGCCGTTGATGCACAGGTCGCAGTCGCCAATGATCTCGGCCGGGGTGCGACCGATGGCGTCGGCGATTTGCGCCAGCCCGTTACGGATCGCGATAGTGCCGTCCTGCGGTGTCGACGGTGCCTTGAACAGCTGCACGTTGCCGCTGCGATCCGCCAGGATGAAATCGGTGAAAGTGCCGCCGGCGTCGATGCCCAGACGATATTGTTGTTTGCTCATGATCAGGGATTCCAGAGGGCTCAAAGGGGCCGGGCTCAATTAATGGGCGGCACGGCGGGCGCTGGTGGCTGCTTCATCGACCTGGCCGTTGCTGTCGATCACCACGCCGTATTCCAGACTGGCACCTTCACGAGACACCAGGCCGTTGCGCACGTCGTTCAACACGCTGGCGATAGATCGGCGCAGAGGGTTGCCATAGCCGCCGCCGCCAGGGTTGACGTTGATGACCCGTTCGCCCGGTTGCGCGGTGAGTTGCGCGTTGTAGATAAAGCGCTGTTCTTCACCGTCGTTTTTGCGGTGAATCAAATGGCCCAGCTTGGGTTCGAGCATGACGTTGTTCGCGCCGGCGGCACCCGACGTCGGCAACTGACGGCCCTCACCAAACCCGACCACGGTCATGGCGTGGTTCAGCGGCTCGATTTCGATACGTGTCCCTGAACCGCCGCGATATTCACCGGCGCCACCGCTGTCGGTCATCAGGCTGTAGCGGTGGATGAGGATCGGATAGGAATACTCCAGCAACTCGATATCGCCAGACATCAGCGCCCCGAAGCAGCACAGCGGACCGCACGCCGGCCAACCGTCCATGGCTTTATTCGCGCCGGCACCGGAGATGATCGAAGCGAGGACCATGGTCACGTACTCGTCGTTGCCATTGCGCGGGTCATGCCCGGCAATGTTGATCCCACTGGCATGGCCCCAGGAGGCGGTCACGCGGTCGGGTGCTGCTTGCTCGAGTGCCAGACGCACCGCATCGGCCAGAGTTTCCATCGGCGTGGTGGTGCTGTTGACGTGAGGCGCCGGTTCCTGGGCGTTGCACAATGTGCCCGGTGGGCCGAGGTCGACGGATACGCAACGGTACAAGCCTTCGTTGTAGGGCGGCGGCACCTGCGCGAACATCATCAGCCCCAGGTAAACCCCGGACACCGAATTACCCGCGTAAGAGTTGATGAAGTAGGGCACTTGCGGCGGACTTTCGATCAGGATGTGCGCCTCGTCGCCGCGAATTTCCACTTGCGCGGTGATCGACAGTTCACCCAGGCCGTGACCGGAGTCCTCAAGCACCGCCGTGCCGGTGTAGAAACCGTCCGGCACGTCACGCAGCAAGGCACGCATGTGCCGGTCCGCCATGTCTTTCAGTTCGGCGATGCACGCGCGCACCTGCTCCACGCCGTAGCGATCGAGCAGTTCGAGCAAGTGGCGTTCACCGACATTGCAGGCGCCGTACTGGGCGTTGAGATCGCCTTCCTGATAAGCCCGGGCGCGCATGTTGGTCAGCAACAGGTTGATCACGTCCTCGCGGCGCTTGCCCTGAGACCAGAGTTTCACTGGGGGGATACGCAAGCCTTCGGCGTAGATTTCCTTGGCATCCGGGTTGTAGCCGGCGGGCACCGGGCCGCCGATGTCGGTCAGGTGGCCTTTGCAAACGGTCCAGAACACCAGTTCGCCTTTGTAGAACACCGGTTTGTACATGCAGCAGTCGAGAATATGGCTGCCCATGTAGGCCGGGTCATTGTGGTAAATCACATCGCCTTCCTGGACGTCATCACCGAAAAAACCGGCGACGCATTTCATCGCGGGAATCAGTGAGCCCAGGTGAATCGGGATGTCCTGGCCTTGCAGGATCATTTCCGGAAGGTGATCGAACAGTGCGTTCGAATAGTCGTGAGCCAGGTTGAAAACGCTCGAACGACCGGTTTTCTCAAGGGTGATGGTCATTTCGCGCTGCGCGGTTTCGAGCGCGCCTCGCACGACGGCCAGGGTGATCGGATCTACTGTGCTCATGGGTCACCAGAAATCTTGTTGTTATCCAGGTGGAGGTCAGGACGAACGTCTAACCCACGACACAAAACTACGCGCTCGAACCGGTGGGTGGCTTGGCGCAACGTGCACTGGTATTTGATTGTCAGTGCACTGGGGGGATTGAGGGGGGTGGGTGGAAATGCGTTTCTGCGGCTGCGCAGAACCTGCGCTCGGACTGCAGCGTTCGGCAGTTCCTACAGGTGCACGCGATCACATGTAGGAGCTGCCGAAGGCTGCGATCTTTTGATCTTGCTTTTGATTTGCCCCTGTCCCAATCCACCGCATAAAGGGCTTTCAGGCACAACTGGCACTCACAAACCAGCTACGCCGAGCATTCATCAGCAGCAACCAATACGCGCCAAATGCACTGACAAATGTCACCGGCGCCGACCACGTCGTCAGCGTTGCATTGCCGCAATTGAGCAGCGCAATGCCCAGCCCGGCAGCAAAAAACCAGGCACCGAGGCCGCAAGGATTAAAGGCACTGACCCGATCCATCTGATATTCGATCCGATCCTGGAACAGCTGGGTGTATCGGGGCGAAAAGATATGCGCCAAGGCTATCGCCACCCAGGCCACCACAAAAATGCTCTGGTACGACAACGCTTGCAGGATGTACTCGAAAACATTCAGGCGCATCAGCGTGTAAACCAAAGCGCCAACGGCAATAGCCCAGACCATGTAAGGCACTTTCGCCAGTCCCAGACCGCCGAAGAAGGCCTGCATGTTGGTGGCGGCCAGGTAGAAATTAGCCGAGTTGATACGCGTCTGGCTGATCCAGACAAAAATCAGACCCCAGATACCCATCAACTCGATAATCGCCATCACCACAGACACCTCGGACAAGCCGCCGGGTGTCGGAATGGTCCCCGCCAGAAAGATCCCGACCAGCCCATTGATCAAAAACGTGAAGGTGTAGAAGGGCAGGCCAAAATTGAAGCGGCCATGGTAGTTGGCGTCTTCCTTACGACCGAAACGGGCGTAGTCCCAGGTGTACATCATCAGGATCCACACGCCCATGAAGTAGCTGAAGCAATTCCACCAGCCGTTCTCCACAGGGCCGGTCGCCGGCCCCATTTGCAGCCAGGCAGCGCTGTAGCCGTATTGGTCGACGGTCATCACCACCAATGCGACCAGGCCGATCAGGTAGAAGGGCAGCAGCACGCCGTTGAGCTTGTCCATCCAGTTTTGCACGCTGCCCAAGATCAGCGGCACGCTGTACAGCACCACCAGCAGATACGCCTGATTGATCGACAACGAGGGCACGTACTGTTGAATCGCAATGGCGATGACCGAGCCTTCGAACACGCTGTAATACGTTGCGGTGGCGAAGAAGATCAAAGTCGCCAGCACCGCGCCTTTGTGGCCGAACAATACCCGCGAGAACAACGCGACCGACAACCCGGTCCTGATCGCATAACGGGAAATAACGCCATTGATGGCCGCGTAGGTCACCACCGACAACAGCAGGCCGATAATCGCGTTTTTAGTACCGAAGGTCATTGCCAGCGTGGCCGAAACGACCAGCCAGAACATGGCGCTGCAAATGCCCCACCAGGCCATCGTCAGCGAGCGTTTACTCATGCGGTGTGTTTCGGCAACGGCAGCGCCCGAATAGTCGGTGCTGTCGCCTTGTTTCTGGAGGGTGGCGGCCATGGTTCTTCTCTTGTTTTAGTGTGAAGAACCTGGATGGTAAGAGGCCCATGGTGCCGAATGATTGCTGTTGGCGGCCCTGTCTTTTGTCGTTGAGTGAATAGCGGGGGCACCTGTACGTCTTACTGCTTATGCCTGAACGTCACTGCCCTCAACCAGCAGCATCCGATACTGCGCGCCCTTGAAACGATGTTGACGCGCCTCCTGATAGGCCGGGCTGTCGTACCACGCGCGCGCTGCGGTCATGTCGGGAAAACGCAGGATCGCAACGCCTTCCGCCGCCGGGCCTTCCAGTACATCGAGCTCGCCATAGAAAGCCACTCGGGTGATGTCGTGGCCTGCACGGGCGGCGGGTGCTTTCTGCGCGTATTGCTGCATTTCTGCGTCGTCGGTAGTGGTTTCGCGGATGAAGATGACATAAGCAGACATGTTGGATTCCTCAGTGAATGTGAAAAAAATGGGTACTGAATGTCGCCACGCTGCGAGCCCGGTTCGATCACTGCGAGCTTGCAGTGATCTGGCCGGGCTCTTTTTCTGGTGAATATCAGCGCAATGCTTCAACGATCGCTTTAGCCAACGGGCCACCCGACGCCGGGTTCTGGCCGGTCAGCAGGCGACCGTCGACCACGACCTTTTCCTGCCAGACATCTGCCGACGAATACTCGGCACCCTCGGCGCGCAACTCATCTTCCAGATTGAACGGCACGTCAGCCTGGGCATAACCGGATTCTTCTTCGTTCGAGAAGGAGGTCAGCTTGCGGCCGCTTACCAGCGGAGTGCCGTCTTCCAGCTTCACACCAAGGAATGCAGCCGGGCCATGGCAGACGGCTGCCACGATCTTGCCGCCGTTCCAGGCGCGTTGGACGGCGTTTTTCACGTCCGGGTCGTTGGCGATATCCACCATCGGGCCAAGGCCGCCCGGGAAGAAAATTGCGTCGTAGTCGAGCACATCCACTTCCGACAACTTGCGGCTGTTCGCCATGCGGCGGATCGCAGCGCTGTGACGGAACGCGAGCTGCGCAGGATCGCTTTCATCGTAGCCGTCCTCCGGTGGCGTACCGCCCAGTGGAGAGGCGTATTCGACCGCCACGCCGGCTTCGGCGAACACTTCGTACGGGTGGGCGACTTCAGGGAAGAAGTACCCGGTAGGGCGGTGGTTCGGGCCGATTTCGGCTGTGTTGGTCAGGATAAACAGTACGTGTTTGATGCTCATGGGTAACTCCTTGATGATTTAGAAATACGGATTTGAGGGGGGCGAACGGTGATTCGGTTTCAGGCGAAGAGCGCCAAGGAGCGAGCCAGAGTCAACGATTGAGCAGAGCCCGGATCGCGCGCAACATCACCGGTCAACAGTGTTGGAGTGGTCATGCAGGTTTCCTCGATTGAACTGGACGCTTTGGATTTGGCGGATCCCTTTGGATGGGATAACTTTGCCCGATGTCCAGATATTCGAGAAATTTACTTATCTGATTTTAGATATTCACAAGGCGTTATGAGACATGCGATACGACCTCAATCTCTTGCCGGTTTTTATTGCCCTTATGGAGGAGCGCAGCGTTACGCGGGCCGCCGTACGACTGGGCATTACGCAGCCTGCATTGTCGAACTCGCTCAATCGCCTGCGTGACACGCTCCGCGATCCTCTGTTTATCCGTGAGCGCTACGGCATCAAGCCCACTCAATTTGCCGAGGAGATCGCGCCCGCTATTGCCGAGACGTTGGCCAGGCTCGATGAAGTCATCATCGGGCGGCAGCACTTTGATCCTGCAACCTCAACCCGACAGTTCAACATCGCGCCCAACAGCTATGTCGAGATCGTGCTTATGCCGGTCGTCATCGCCAGGCTTCGTGAGCAGGCACCCGGGATAAAAGTGTCCCTGAGCTCATTCGGCAATGACCTGGCTGAAATTGGCGTGATCTCGGGAACCACTGACATGGCGCTAGGGCGCATCGTCGATCCGCCCGATAATTTGATTGTTCAGCACTTGATGGACGATGGCCTGGCGTGTGTCGTGCGCATCGACCATCCTGATATCGGTGACAGCCTGTCGCGCGAGCAATATGAACAACTGCGGCACGTCAATGTGCTGCCTCCGGGTCGTTTAAGGGTGGGACTTTTTCAAACGCTTGAGCGCCAGGGCTTGCGGCGCGAGCTGGCGATTTCAGTGACTCATTTCCTCGCGGTCCCGGAAATCATCGCAGTGACCGATTACTGCGCGACACTGCCTCGGCTGATTTGCAACCAGATCGCCAAGGACCCACGGTTCAAAGTGCTGCAGCCGCCCGTCGATCTTGGCACCTTTCCGGTGGAGATCGCCTGGCACGTTCGTTATCGCAACGATCCAGCGCACCAATGGTTTCGGCAGCTGCTGGTTGAAACGGCAGCTGAGTTGTCTGGGAAACCTTGATTTTTTGAGCAGGAATCAGGAGATAAACATGCGCAAACTTATCGTTGCCGCGTTCATCAGTCTGGATGGCGTTATCCAGGCCCCTGGCGGGCCTGAAGAAGATACCAGCGGCGGTTTCCGCCATGGTGGCTGGATAGTGCCCTACGCCGACGAAGCTTCCGGTCAGGTCATACGGGAATTGTTCTCGCAGCCGTTCGAGCTGCTGCTGGGCCGTCGCACTTATGACATCTTCGCGGCGTATTGGCCGCGCATCCGGGCCGATTCACACAACTTCATCGCTGACCTGTTCAACAGCGTGCCCAAGCACGTGGCCACTCATCACCGCGATACCCTTGATTGGCAGAACAGTCATGGGTTGCAAGGAGACTTCGTTGACGCCATACGCGCGCTCAAGCAGCAGGACGGCGCTCAGCTGTTGACTCAGGGCAGCGGCGACATGGTGCGCCAACTGCTTGCAGCGGGGTTGGTGGACGAGCTTCGGTTGATGATTTTTCCCGTCGTACTGGGGCACGGCAAGCGCTTGTTTGGAGACAACGCGCAAGCCAACGCCTTTACGTTGGCGACCTCGATCAGCACGCCTGGCGGTGTGCTGATCAGCCATTACGTGCGCAGCGGTGATGTGCGCACGGGAACGTTTGAAGACGTCGAGTAGGAAAAGCTGCCTGGCCGGGCAGCTGGAATTGGCGTGTCAGTCCCATTCTGGAGAATAAAATGCTCAGCAAAAACACGATTTGCCTGTGGTATGACGGCGACGCTCTGGACGCTGCGAGGTTCTATGCCGCGACGTTCCCGGACAGTGCGGTAGTGGCCGTTCATCACGCGCCTGGCGATTATCCGGCAGGCAAGCAGGGCGATGTCTTGACGGTCGAGTTCACGGTAATGGGCATCCCTTGTCTCGGGCTGAACGCCGGGGCGGGGGTCAAACATAACGAGGCTTTCTCGTTCCAGGTCGCGACCGACGATCAGGCCGAGACAGACCGTTTGTGGAACGCCATTGTCGGCAACGGTGGGGAGGCAAATGTCTGCGGCTGGTGCAGGGACAAGTGGGGAGTGTCGTGGCAAATCTCCCCCCGCGTTCTGACGGACGCGATTACCAACCTCGATCAAGCAGCGGCCAAGCGGGCATTCGACGCGATGATGACAATGGGGAAAATCGACATCGCGGCGATCGAAGCGGCGCTCAGGGGGTAGCCGATGCTTGCAAGTTGTGTCGACTGCGTGCTGCTGGTGATCCGTCTCCGTGCCCGTTCGGCACGGCCGGAAGATGTTGAACTGTTGGATACCGTGGAACCGCTGATCTGAGGCTGCTGTCTGTTTCAGGCCTCAGACATCCAGTTCAATCACGTACGCGCCATCAAAATCGGAGTTTTCATTGATGCCGTCCTTTGCGTAGCCCCGGGCGTTGCAAAGGACGCGGGTGCTGCCAACCCGGTAGTCAAAACTCCCGTGGGTATGGCCGTGTAGCCAAAGCGCCGGTTGCCAGGCTTTGATCCGCTCTTCGAGGTCCGAGACAAAACTCGCGTTGATCGGCGAGCGCCGGAAAAGCGGGCCGATGCTCAAGCGCGTTGGCGCGAAATGGGAAATCACCACGGTAGGCGTGGTGCTGTCTTTGCTGAAACAGTCTTCGAGCCAGGCGACTGTCTGTAGAAAGATCATTTGCGACACTGCCGGACTGAACAGGTCATCAAAATCGGGCGAGATTTTAATGCGGGAGAAATCACGAATGAGCTGGGTGGCCAGATCAATCCCTTGTTCCCGAGCTTGCGCAGAATCAAAAAGACGATAGTCGGACCACAGGGTGCAACCCAGAAAACGCACGCCATTGTGCAGATACTCCGAGCGTTCCAGAACATGGATCTGCGTGCCTTCCGACAACCTGTTCAACTGCTCGTAAGTGGAGATCAAGTCGCTGCCATAAAACTCGTGATTGCCTGCCACGTACACGATCGGAGCAGGGCAGGATTTGGCCCACTCGATGGCGGCAGCCGGGCGAGAGATGTCGCCAGCGAGGACCACGACATCGGCCTCCACGTCGGGGAATGGTAACGCGTTGACGGATAGGTGGATGTCGGACAGCAAGGCGATACGCATCGGTCAACTCCTGTTTTTTGAATGGCAGCCCATTCAACTTACGCGTTGGTAACCCTCAGTCACAAGCCTCCTGACGCCCTCTCGACGTTTGCATGAAGCCGCTTGAATCGGCCATTGGTTAAAGGACATCCGTCGCGGTACTCCTTGAACACGGCGACGGATACTCGGCCACTTATTTCAAATACCAACCCCACGGCTGGTCACTCACGTACTCGGTCACTTGCTTGACCTCCAGATAATTGTGCAACCCCCATTGCCCCAGTTCGCGGCCAATCCCGCTGTGTTTCATGCCGCCCCACGGCGCTTCGACGAAGGTCGGTTGTGAGCAATTGACCCAGACAATCCCGGCGCGCAACTGGTTGGCAACGCGGGTGGTACGGTGCAAGTCAGCGCTCATCACCGCAGCGGCGAGGCCGAAGCGGCTGGCGTTGGCCATTTGCACCGCTTGCTCTTCAGTCTTGAAACGCTTGATGCACAGCACCGGGCCGAACACTTCTTCGCGCCAGAGAATGCTGCTGTGTCCCGGCTCGTCGAAGATCGCAGGTTCTATGAAGTAACCCTCTTGCAGATGCGTCGGTCGCCGGCCTCCGGTGAGCAAGCGGGCACCGCTGGCGAGGCCTTGGTCGATGAAACCGAGCACCTTGTCGTACTGGCTTTGGCTGACCAACGGCCCGAGCAGAACACCGGGCTCCATGCCGGGGCCGATGATGATTTTGCGGGTTTCCTCGACCAGGCGTTCGATCAGTCGCGGGGCGATGCTTTCCTGCACCAGCAAGCGTGAGGTGGCGCTGCACACCTGGCCCTGATTCCAGAAAATCCCGAACAGAATCCACTCCACGGCGGCTTCGACATCGGCGTCGTCGAATACGATGAACGCGGATTTTCCGCCCAGTTCAAGGCTGATGTTCTTGATGTCGCGGGCCGCCGCCGACATGATTTTCGCCCCGGTCGGTACGCTGCCGGTGAAGGCGAGTTTATCCACGCCGGGGTGCTCGGTCAGTGGACTGCCAGCGTCGGCACCCAGCCCGGTGATCACATTCAACACACCGGCGGGCAGGCCGATGCGGTCGGCAGCGGCGGCCAGTTCCAGCGCGGTCAACGGTGTCAGTTCCGACGGTTTCAACACCATCGTGGCCCCGGCAGCCAGGGCCGGCGCGACTTTCCAGGCCGCCATCAGCAGCGGGTAGTTCCACGGGATGATTTGCCCGGCGACGCCAATCGGTTCATGGCGAATGCGGCAACGAAAACGCTCGTCCGGCAATGCCAGTGGCTGGTCCTGTTGCTGATCGAGTTCTCGGGCCAGCCCGGCGTAATAGCGAAAACAGCCAATCGCATCGCCGATGTCCCACTGCGCTTCGGGCAACGGTTTGCCGTTGTCGCGCACTTCCAGTTCCGCCAGCGCTTGTTGGCCACTTTCCAGTTCATCGGCCAGTGCCTCCAGCCATTGCGCGCGCTCGGCGCCGCTGGTTTGGCCCCAGCCATTGTCAAAGGCGCGCCGGGCCGCGCGCACAGCATGATCGACGTCTTCTTCAGTGCCCGCCGCCACCCGCTGGAAAGCCTGCTCGGTAGCCGGGTCAATGACTTCCAGATAACCGCCCAGATCCGGGCTGACCCACTCGCCGTTGATGTATAGCTGATCATGCATGGTGCGACTCCTGGACGCCGGTATGGCGGTTTTGCAGAGAGCGGGAAGTGAACAGCAGTGCCAGTGACACGCAGATAATCACGGTCGAGATCGCGTTGATCTCCGGTGTCACACCACGGCGGATGGACGAAAAAATGTAGATCGGTAGCGTCGTCTCCGAACCGGCGACGAAGAAGGCGATGATGAAGTCGTCGAAGCTGAAGGTGAACGCCAGTAGGAACCCGGCCATGATCGCGGGGCTGATCTGCGGCAGGGTAACCCGCCAGAACGTCTGCATCGGCGGCGCGTAGAGATCGGCGGAAGCCTCGAGCAAGGCCTTGTCCAGCGAGTCGACGCGGCTGCGCACGATCACCATAACCAGCGCCATGGTAAACAGCGAGTGCGCGGCGATCACGGTAAAGAACCCCATATTCAAGCGTGGAACGCTCGGCAACCAGCTCGCCAGTAGCGGGTTGATCAAGTCGAACAGGCTGATGAATGCGATCAGCGTCGAGATGCCGATGACAATCCCTGGCACGATGATCGCGCAGTAGGTCAGGGCATCGAACAGCAGACGCACCTTGCGTCCGGCGCGTTGCAGACCGAACACAGCGAGGGTGCCGAACAACGTGGCGAGCACCGCCGAGCAGAAGGCAATAAAGGCGCTATGCCCCAGCGCTTCCATGATGAACGGGTTGCCAAAGGCGCGGCCAAACCATTGCACCGAACAACATTCGAACGCCAGGCCACTGCGCCCGGCGTTGAAGCTGAACAGCACGATCAGGGCAATCGGCGCGTAGAGAAACAGGTACAGCGAGGTTGAATAGCTGCGCAGCCACATGTCACAGGCCTCCGTCGGCAGGGCGGCCGCCGTAGCGCGCCACAAGCTTCAAATACAGGCCGATGATCAGCAGCATCATGGCTACGAGGGTCATTGCCAGCGCACTGCCGAACGGCCAGTTGCGCGATTGCAGGAACAGGTCGACCAGCGCGTTGCCGACAAAGAACACCTTGCCGCCACCGAGAATGGCCGGGATCAGGAACTCGCCCATCAGCAGGATAAACACCAGCATCACCCCGGTGATGATCCCCGGTGCGGACAGCGGCAGGGTGATCCGCCGGAAACTTTCGAAGGCGCTGGCGCCGAGATCGGCCGAGGCTTCGAGCAGGCGCTTGTCGAGTTTTTCCAGGCTGACGTAAATCGGGAACACCATCAGCGGCAGGTAGCCGTAGACGATGCCGATCAGCACCGCCCACGGCGTGTTGATCAGCCGCACATCCTCAAGGCCCAGGCTGGCTAACAACGCCGGGATGCCCTTGCCGCTGAGGATGAAAATCCACGCATAGGTGCGGATCAGGAAACTGGTCCAGAACGGCACAATCACCAGCGTCAGCAACAACGAGCGGTTCTTGCTGACCTTGACCGCGAGGAAGTACGCCAGCGGGTAGGCCGCCACCAGGCACACCAAGGTGCCCAATGGTGCCAACACCAGCGTGTTGCCGAACGCCGCCGCCCGCGAACCGAGGTTCAGGTAATTGGCCAGCGTGAAGCCTCCGGCGTAACCGCCCACGGCGCTGCGCTCGCCAAAACTGAAGACCAGGATGATCACCAGCGGCATCAATAACAGCAGCAGGAACCACAGGGTCGAAGGCAAGAGCATCAGCAGGGTGATCCGTCGGCCGAGGCTGCGCCGTTGGCGAACCTCGGCGGACAGGGCACTGCCCGGCTGCACCATTTGCGGGTGGGCGGCGGCATTCATGGGGGACTCCTCGTTAGCCATGGTCAGGCGGTCAGGCGGATTTGAAGCGGGCCATCAGTTCGGCGCGTGCCGGGCTGGTGAGCGTCGCTGCCGCACCGAACTCCAGTGGGCTGAGGGCTTCGGCGGCCGGGTACATGATCGGATCGTCGAGCATTGCTACCGGCAGCAGGGCGTCGACGCGTTTGTCACCGCTCGGGTAGCCGTGGCTCAGCACTTCAAGCTTGTTGTGCTGGGGGTCGAGCAGGTAGTTGATGAAGGCGTAGGCCGCGTCCTTGTGCTCGGAGTTTTTCGGGATGGCGAAGAAGTCGCTCCACAGTTCTCCACCTTCCTTGCCCAGTTCGAACTGCATCTGCGCGTTATCGCGGTGCAACTGCGAGGCGTCGCCGGTCCAGGACATCGCCAGCCAGGCATCGCCGCTGCGCATCGACGGCTGGATATCCGAGTTGATGGCGAAAAGGTGCGGCTTGACCTCGATCAGCAGTTTTTCAGCATCGGCCAGCTCTTTCGGGTCGAGGGAGTTGAAGCTGTAGCCGAAGCTTTTCAGGGCATTGCCGATGGCGGTCAACTGATAGTCATGGACCATCGTCCGGCCGCTGGCCGGGCCTTGAGCGGCGGCCCAGAACTCTTTCCAGCTGGTGGGACCGTTCTTCAGTTTGCCGGTGTCGTAGAGCATGCCGGTGGTGCCCCAGTTTTTCGGCACCGCGTAAACCTTGCCGTCGACCGTGCCCTGGGCCATGAATTTCTGCTGGAACGCCGATGGATCAAAATTGGGAATGCGCGACAGGTCCAGCGGTTCGATCAGGCCCAGGCCGACGTAGGTGCTGATGGTGTAGTTCGTCGGCACCAGCACATCCCAGCCACTGCCGCCGGCCTGCAACTTGGCGAGCATTTCTTCGTTGGAACCGAACACACTCATGGAGACGCGGGCACCAGTGGTCTTGGCAAATGCGTCGAGATTTTCCTGGCTGTGGTAATTCGGCCAGGTCGCCAGGGACAGGCGATCGCCCAGCTTGGTCTGCTCGGCAGCTTCAGCCGTTGATGTCAGCAGGCCGGGCATATTGGTGGCGACCACTGCGGCGGCGAGCCCAAGGCCAGTGCGGCCAAGGAATTCGCGGCGACTGATCGAGCCGTTCTGCCAGCTGCGCAGGGTTTTTATAAAAGTCTTCTGGTCCATAGCACGCTCCCCATCCGGTTGATGAAACGAATCGATGACTTACAACGCCATGGCCAGGCCATTGGCGTGATCCCAGCCGACGCGCACTGCCGCGCCGTGTTCGAATGCATTGGCGCCGTGATCCTGCTGACGCGGCACGCGCACGCAGACCACGCCGAAGGCCTGGGTGCGCACGCGGTATTCGGTGGAATTACCCAGGTAAATGCGATCCTCGACGCAACCGGGAAGGGTCACTTCGCGGGCCATGTCGACGCTGGCGCCAGCGATGCTGATCAGCTCCGGGCGCACCGCGATGCAACCTTCGGCGTTGGCGCTCAGGGCTTTGCCGGTGGGCGTCAGCGGGCTGGTCAGTTCCAGTCCCTGTGCAGTGCGCAGCACTACCGAACGGCCATTCAGATGGCGCACGGTGCCGTTGAACAAGTTGGACTCGCCGATGAAATCAGCCACGTAACGGCTGGCCGGGGCTTCATAGAGTTGTTCCGGGGTGGCGGTCTGGATGATCGAACCGTTGTGCATCACGCTGATGCTGTCGCTCATCGACAGGGCTTCTTCCTGGTCGTGGGTAACCAACACGAAAGTGATGCCGACCTCCCGTTGCAGACGCAGCAACTCCGACTGCATCTCCTTGCGCAGCTTGCGGTCCAGCGCCGCCAGCGGCTCGTCGAGTAGCAGCACGGTCGGCTTGTTCACCAGCGCTCGGGCCAGGGCCACGCGTTGTTGTTGGCCACCCGAGAGTTCGCTCGGCTTGCGCTGACCGAAGCCGCTAAGACGCACCATTTCCAGGGCTTCATCGGCCATGCGCAGCTGCTGTTTTTTGTCCGGACGCGGAGTGCGATAGCGCAGGCCGTAGGCGATGTTCTGTGCCACGGTCAGGTGCGGGAACAGCGCGTAATGCTGGAACACCATGTTCACCGGCCGCTCGAAGGCGGGCACCCCGGCCACGCTTTTGCCGGCCAGGCGCACTTCGCCGCTGGTGGGCTGTTCGAAGCCGGCGATCATGCGCAGGGTGGTGGTTTTACCGCAGCCCGAACCGCCGAGAAAGGAATGGAACGAGCCACGCCGCACGGTGAAATTCAGACCATTGACGGCCTGCACCTCGCCATAGCGTTTGACCACATTGCAGAATTCGATATCGCTTGGCTGGTTGTCGTTCACGAGGCGGGCTCCCTTGCAGTGATGAATCAGTGCGTCGGGGCCCAAACTAGCAATGAGGGTTTTGCGGCGTATATATCCCTTGGGGGATAGGAGGGGCATATGCAGAAAAATCAAAAGCCAAAGCAAGATCAAAAGATCGCAGCCTGCGGCAGCTCCTACATGGATCGCGTACGCCGCCAATATCGCGGTCTGACCAAATCCCATGTAGGAGCTGCCGCAGGCTGCGATCTTTTGATCTTTGACGTCACCCAGTCAAAAACTCAAGGCGCGACCGCGCTCCTCTTGCAGCTGATCCTCAGTCAAATCCCGTATAAACAACCCCAGCAATTCCGACTGGCTACCAATACCAAGCTTGGCGTAGATGTTCTTGCGGTGAATCTTCACCGTGCCGGGGCTGATGCTCAATTGTTCGGCGACCGAGGCGCTGGAGTGACCGCGTAATAGCAGCTGCACAATCTCCTGTTCGCGCCCGGTGAGGATGTGCGCGCCGAAATGATCGAAGGCTTCGCGGATCTTGAAGTCCAGGTCCTGCGCGGGGCGTGGTTGCTGGGCCTGACGCAAGCGCCAGGCTTCCTTGATGACCTGCTCGACCACCGCTTGCGCGCACTCGACCAACTGCATTTCGTCGCGGCTGAATGCGCAACTGACCGAGGAACGCATCAGCGACAGCACCGCCATGGCACCACCGCCGAGGTCGACGAAAAACGCCACTTCTTCCGCCAGCCCGGTTTGCTGGTAGTAGGTCAGGTAGTACTCGCCGAGGTAAAAGTGGTCGGGTGCGAATTGACGCAAACGCCACAAACCGGGCGCCTGCCCGCGAGTGCACGCCAGGTAGAACGGATCGAGCAAATACGGGCCGCACTGATAGTCGTCGACATACACCGCGCGCTTGTCCGCCGAGAAGGTGTCAAACAGGGCCAACGGTCGGTGGTTGCCTTCATAGACGAAGAGCACGAAATGATCGACCGGGCATACCTGCCGCAACCAGTGACTCAAACCCGACAGCCGCGCATGCCCGGCGGGCAGGTCTAGCAGGTGGGCGACACCGGTGGTCCAGAGTTTCAATTCCTTGGGGCGCATGGCGACTTCAAGCAGCAGTAGATCGCGTTTAGATGCACAAAGTACGCCATGGCGGCGTTGGCCTTATAGGGCAGGGCGGGGCACGGCAGATCGCTGAAAAGACGCACCACAACAGAGCCGGGTGTTACCGAGTGCTACAGAGTGGTAGCAGCCTTGATTAATTCCACGCCGGTCGCTACGCGCCCGCTCCGGCGTTTATCAAGGTGGTTGTCGCGTCAACCGTCGAACGATGCAGCGATCCAAACGCTATATAGGCTACTTCGCCGAGTCTCCTGCCTTTATATCCCCACAAAAAAGATCGGCGTTGCCATCCTCCGGCGCAGATCGCACAACGATGGAGTAACCACCTGAAAGCAGTATTGAGGTTGCGACTGGCGCGGTTCGTGAAAAACTCCAGCCGCTTGAAGCAACGCGCTCGGTGTTGGTCTGATCATTCATTGCGTAGGCGACGGGCCCCGGTTGCTGGCAGCTGCCTTTATTGATGAAGGTGTAGACGCGCAACGGGAGGGAGGTTCCGTTGGGAATGCCGCTGATGAAGAAACTCAAGCCGGTTTGTTTGTCCCAGCTTGCCAACGCCACGTTACCGATTTGGCCAGCATTGTGCGGGGTCGCCACCAAGGGAACGGTCACCCCATGGTTTGACGACGTCGTGCAGCCGAAGAGGCTCGTGGTGATCATTAATATGGTCAGTGAGTTTCTGAGTTTCATTGCCAACCTCCAATCTTGAAGAACCGCAATGGGTGATTAGAGGGTATAGCTCATGTGCCGCGATCTGGGGGAATGGCGCTGGTCAACTTGCATGACAGCAGCGCCAACCGCGTTTTTGCCGGAACCGAAACGGCATCAGGCAGCCATGTTCCCGGCGCTGAGTTCTTTTTTATAAGACGCTTTCATCATCTCCATTTGCTTGCCCAGTTCATCCAGTTTTGCCTTGCCTAAAAGTTTTTTGGCCTCAGGAAACATCTCTGTTTCCTCCTCCTCAATGTGATGCTCAAGCAGTTCCTTGACCACTTTTGCACGTCCGGAAAATTCCATGCTGGATGGATCAGTGGTTTTCAGGTCCGGGAGCACCAGCGAGTCGACGGTGCGATGTTCTTCCTTGGCTTCGTAATACATTTTTTCCTGCTCCTTGCCACCGGCCTCTTTATAAGCCGGGTAGAGGATTTCCTCTTCGAGGCGGGTGTGAATGGTGATTTCCATTTCCAGTTTCCCCACCAGCTCGGCGCGTTTTTTAACGGCCCGTTCTGTTGAGTCATTCAGTTGAGTCAGGATGGTTTTTACGCGTTCGTGGTCGGCTTTCAGGATGTCGATAGCGTTCATGGGGTCTGCCTCTGCTTTCACGGGAAACTGCGGGTTGCGGTGTAGTACGAATCAGCCCGGCGTTGGCCGGGCCGGGTATCACTGGTGATCAACTTCCGGTACCGCTGCCTCCTTTACCATCACCGCCTCCTTTCGAGCCGCCAGCGGGGGCAGGTCCATTATCGGTGGTGCCGGCATCGGCCCCGTTGGACATCGAGCCGGTTTTGCCATCGATCCCTTTGGTCGAAGTTCCGCCGTCAGTGCCGGTGCCGACACTGTTTGATTCATTACCTTGTGGCTGTGCGGTGCCCGGCGGAAGGGCAGAGCCTTCGGTGGTTTTCTCTGCCGCCAATGCGTAGAGCGAGCATGTGGAGAGAAGGCCGGCGAGTGTCAGGGCTGCAATTTTGTTGTTCTTCATTTCCGTCTTCCTTGCGAGTGGGGATGTACCGCATTGGAAGAACCGGCCAAAAGGAAAGTGCAGCGCAACGGACGAGCGGTCGCAAGCAATACAGACTCGCACCACCGGTCTATGGCTTTTGCAAGCGGATTGAATTTTCTGTGTCCGTTCAAATCTCCTGTTCAACGAGCGAGCGTTTCTTTTTTGCGCTACCTGACTTCAGCGGCAGTCGAAATGCACAGCCCAGGAGAAACACCCGATGACCGTTTTCAAACCTTTGTCCGGCGATCCTTCACCCCTTGTGGATTCATCCTGTGATCAGTACCGCGAGCTTTATGGCTTGTTGTACAGCGACGCTTGCGATGCCGGGCCTCGGGCCGAAACCTTCCTGCGCGAACAACTCAATCGTGCTGCACGGCTCGCCTGCGACCTGCCCGAAGAGCCGGCGCAATTGTCGTCGTGGGCGCAACAGCATTGCGCCGACGTGGCCCACGACTATGCCGATTACATAGAGCAGCGACGGCAGGGAGCAGGGCGTCGATATTTTCAGAACAAGGCCCATGCGTTGTATTTCCTGCAACGTGTCGCACCGACCAAAGAGGTCGACGGCGCCTGGCTGGAGGGCGTTGTGGAGCACTGGCAGGACTATCGTTTCGATGGCCTGCTGACCACCTATCTTGAAGAACTCGGCAAGGGCGATCCACGGCAGAACCACGTGGTGATCTACCGTCAATTGTTGGCCGAACATGACGCTGACGATCAGCAGGCACTGGATGACCAGCACTTTGTGCAAGGTGCGATTCAACTTGCACTGGGACGCTGCAGCACCCACTTCATGCCGGAGGTGATCGGCTACAACCTGGGTTACGAACAACTGCCGCTGCATTTATTGATCACAGCCTATGAACTGCGTGAGCTGGGCATCGACCCTTACTATTTCACCCTGCACGTAACCATCGACAACGTCAGCAGCGGCCATGGGCGCAAGGCGGTTCAAGCGCTACTCGACTTGCTGCCGGTGGAAGAAGGCGCGGAGGAATTCTATCGTCGCGTCGCCCAGGGCTATCGCCTGAATGATTTGGGCATTGGCTCGACGGCGGTGATCGAGGGCTTCGATTTGCAGCGCGAAGTGATCGCCATGCTGGAGCGCAAGCGCAGTTTTGGTCAGCACATGCATTCCGATTACTGCCGGCTTGAGGGGCAAACCGTCAACGAGTGGCTGTCGACTCCAGGGAAGATTGAAGACTTTCTTCAAGCCATGCAGCACAAGGGCTGGATCAAGCGTCATCGCCCGCCGCAGGAAAGCCGCTTCTGGCAATTGATCGAGGGCAGCACGGCGGCGATGTTTGGCGTGTTCAGCGGGTACGAGAAACAGCTGGTGCACGACTGGATCGCCGGTGAATGGCAAGACCCGAAAAAGCCACCCTCACCACGTCGCCATCACGACAGCAGCGAATACGCCGATGACAGCTGGGCCAACGACCCGGAAGTCATGGCGTTGCAGAACACCCTGCGCAACCAATCGCCGCGCCAACAACTTGAGTCGTTGATCCCTTGGCTCTCGGCACAACGGCACTGTCGCCCGGCCGGGCTCTACGCCACTCGGCGATTTATCGAATTGCGGGCCGCTTTGCGCTGATTCAAGGAGTGATCTATGTCCGTTCAACAAATTGCCGATCAGACGTTGCTAGCGTTGGGCAGACGTTTGCTCGCCGAGGATTACCGGTTTGTCACGCCGACCCCTCTGACCCACGAACGCGTTCTTCAGCGTTTTGCGACGCCGTTGGCCAAGGACAGGCGCGATGCATTCGGTTGGTCGATGCCGTTCGATCACACGCTTTTTCCCACCGAGGAACTTGCGCGCCTGGAGCAGGCGGGTGTCGTCGAGCGAGACGGCTCGGCTTGGCGCAGTGCGGTGCGCTGGTCAAGCCTTGAAGGATTGCTGTTCGCCCATTCGGCATACCCGACCACCCAGGCTGACGCGGTATTTTTCGGCCCCGACAGCTACCGCTTTGCCCAGTTGATCGAAGCGCATTTGCGCCAGTGTTTCGAACCGGTGCGACGTGCGGTAGATATCGGCTGCGGTGCCGGCGTCGGGGCGCTCTTGGTCGCCAGGGCGCGACATGACGCCGAAGTGCTGGCGGTGGACATCAATCCGCGGGCGTTGCGACTGTCAGCCGTGAATGCTGAACTGGCCGGCGTCAACAACGTCACGGTTTACCACAGCGATGTCCTCAACAGCGTTGAAGGTCAGTTCGATCTGATCATCGCCAATCCGCCCTATATGAATGACAGCCAGCACCGCGCCTATCGTGATGGCGGCGGCGCGTTGGGCGAAGCGCTGTCAGTGCGGATCGTTCGCGAATCATTGCCACGCCTGCACAAGGCCGGCAGCCTGGTGCTGTACACCGGGGTGGCGATGGTGGCCGGACAAGATCCGTTTCTCGAATCCGTCCTGCCCATGCTGACCGGTGACACCTTCGGCTGGACCTATCGTGAGTTGGACCCCGATGTGTTCGGCGAGGAATTGCTCAAGCCGGGTTACGAGCGCGCGGAACGGATTGCGGTTGTGGCGCTGACCGTAACCCGCCGGCGCTGAAAGGTTGGTCACCATGAGCCCGGCACCGCGATTTGGCATCGAGGAAGAATATTTCCTTACGGACCTGAGCACACGACAGATGCTCGCTGAACCCAGCGCCGACCTGCTGCGCGAATGCCGCGAGGCCATGGAGCAGGGCTTTGCCTACGAGATGTTCCAGGGGCAAATCGAGGTCGCCTCACCGGTGTTTTCGACGGCAGAGCAGGCCGCAGAATTTCTCGGCGGCGTACGTTCACGTTTGAACCGCATGCTGGCCAAACATGGCCTGGGGCTGCTCTGCGCCGGCAGCCACCCGCTGGCGCGCTGGCGGGATCAGCGCGCTACGGTGCTGCCGCACTTTGATCAGCTGTTTTTTGAATATCAATCGGTGGCGCAACGCAGTGTTCTGTGCGGCCTGCACGTACACGTCGAAATTCCTCAAGGGATCGACCGGATTGCCGTCATGAACGAGGTTGCCCCGTGGCTGCCGCTGTTGCTGATGCTCAGTTGCTCGTCGCCATTTTGGGAAGGCGCCGACTCAGGTTTCATGAGCTATCGCCAGGTCGTTTGTGATGGCTGGCCAAGGATGGGCATTCCCGAATTTTTCGGCGACGAAAGCGAATATCAGCGTTACCTGAAAACGCTGCAGCAAATCGGCACGATTGAAAAAGAGGGAAATGGCTGGTGGGGGTTACGGCCTGCCAGTCGTTATCCAACCCTTGAGCTACGCATGACAGATGCCTGCCCTCGCTTGAGTGACGCGCTGCTGTTGGCAAGCTTGTTTCGGGTGATGGTGGCCTTCGCGATTTCGCGACCCGACCCCGGCGCGCGTTATGAGGCGACAACACGCTGGCTGCTGGCGGAAAACCGTTGGCAGGCCAAGCGACACGGCGTGCAGGGGCGTTATGTGACCGACGCTCAAAGCGGCTTGATCAGCGCCGGTCAATGGCTTGAGCAGGCGCGATCGCTGTTGGCGCCTACCGCAAAGTGCATCGGCGAACCGCAGGTTTTTGATCAAGCCGAGGCACTGTTGGACTTCGGCAACAGTGCCTCCCGCCAGTTGGCATGTTATGCGCGGGCGCTCGCCCAAGGTTCAGACGCGCAAGGGTGCATGCATCAAGTGGTTGATCAGTTGCTTCAAGAGAGCCGCAATTGAAGTTCGTAGTACTCAATTGCCATCCGCGACTTTGCGCTCTATCTCGGCGATCTTGCGCCGAAGCGCCTCGGCCTCTTGCTCAAGGGTTTGTGGTGAAGTCGGGGTAATGACTTCATCCACGCCTTTGGTCTCACCGTCGTTATCTGCTTCGACAGGATTTGTACGGTCTTCGTTGTTCATGGCGCTTTCCTCCCGTGTCTATGCATTGGAGGAGGTTGCATGGCGCGAGTTCGAGATTTTTGCGGATGTCATAACGGCGTGCAACGTCAGGCTGATGAGCGAACCGAGAAACGCCAGGGCTACATCTTTCTGCGAGTCCCATGGGTCCTGTTGGGTCGCCAGAAAGGCTTTGGCCTGGTCGTCGCCCAGATATTCCCCTCCGATCCATTCAATCAGTTCGTATATCGACGAGGTGGCGAGCACCAGGCTCGCCGCCAACACCGCTAGCCACACGCCGCGTAACGACGCTTTGCGCCAGAGCATTTCCCGCAGCGGGAACAGGATCAGCAGGCCGTAGCTGAAATGCACCAGGCGATCGTACTGGTTGCGTTTGAAGCCCAGCGCCGCGTTTAGCGAATGGCCTGTGAGGTGTCGCGACCATTCGTCGTAGGGCACTTTGGCGTAGGTGAAATGCGCGCCCAGTCCGTGGATGCCGATCAGCACCAGAATTGCAAAATAAGCCGGCCAGGACAGGCGCAAGTGCCGCCAGGCTGCGGTCAATGTGAGCAGGAAGGTGACGGGAACCGCGTTCTCAAGTAGCCAATCCACGCGATCAACGGGTGCGATGCCGGAGGCGATCGTTATAACCAGCGCCATTGCCAACAGAGTCGCCGCCTGAGCGGGGGTGGCCGTCGCAGAAGTCCATTGATTAATTTGCATAAGGGCGGTTCAGAACACGGTCGAAGTGTTCTCGCTCCGGTGACCAGGTCTTCTTGTTGAGAGCCTGGGAAGGGACGCATCGTTCAGCGTTGCCGGGCGGTTTTTCTCTCTCATAGGGCGCGACCGTCAGTCGTGCAGTCCGGAACATTGCATCGGCGGCTTGATCTACTAACCTCACTGTCCGGCGCAAAGAGGTCGACAGACATCATGAACAAGCAAAAGACCGGCTCGCAGAAAATCGAGCAAGAAGGCTCTGTGACGGAGCTGATAGACGCGAAAATCAATGAGCTGAGTGACTGGCGTGGCGAAACCCTCGCGCGGGTGCGGGCGCTCGTCAGGCAGGCTGACCCCGAGGCAGTCGAGGAGCTGAAGTGGCGAGGTGTGCCTGTGTGGTCCCACGCCGGCATCATCTGCACCGGTGAAACCTATAAGGCGGCGGTGAAGATGACCTTTGCCAAGGGCGCGTCGCTGGATGATCCCAAAGGCTTGTTCAATGCCAGCCTCGACGGCAACACCCGCCGCGCAATTGATATTCGCGAGGGTGACGAGATTGATGAAACGGCGCTGAAGGCGTTGATTCGGGCGGCCGTGGCGCTTAATACGTCAAAGCTCAAGTAAGATTTGTGACCGACACCGCCCCCTGTAGGAGCTGCCGCAGGCTGCGATCTTTTGATCTTGTTTTTTTCGATCAAGATCAAAAGATCGCAGCCTGCGGCAGCTCCTACAGGGGCATTGTTATAGTCCGCGTTTCGGTAGCGTCCAGTTGGGCCGGATGAAATGGCAGGTGTAGCCGTTGGGAATGCGTTCCAGGTAGTCCTGGTGCTCAGGCTCGGCTTCCCAGAACGGACCGGCGGGCTCTATTTCAGTCACGACCTTGCCGGGCCAGATACCGGAAGCGTCAGCGTCGGCCACGGTGTCTGCGGCCACTCGTTTCTGCTCATCGCCGAGATAGTAGATCGCCGAGCGATAGCTGGTCCCGAGGTCGTTGCCTTGACGGTTTTTGGTGGTCGGGTCGTGGATCTGGAAGAAGAATTCGAGAATCTGGCGATAGCTGATCTGCTCGGGGTCGAAGACGATTTCGATCGCTTCGGCGTGGGTGCCATGGTTGCGGTAAGTCGCATTGGGCACATCGCCGCCGGAATAGCCGACCCGCGTGGCCAGCACACCGGGATAGCGCCGTATCAGATCTTGCATGCCCCAGAAGCAGCCACCGGCGAGGATGGCGGTTTCGGTGTTGGTCGTCATGTTTCGCACCTCCCATCAGTGAACGGCCTCTGGATCGAGGCCGTCAGACCCTCAATTCATCTTGCTGTGATCCATTTTGCTGTGGTCCATGCTGCTGTGATCCATAGCATCCAGCGCCCGGGCTTCGGCTTCGACCTTGATGGTTTCTTTCTCGCCCTTGGCATTTTCTACGACCAGAATCAGGGGCACTTTGCTGCCTTCCTTAATTTGGCCGCTCAAGTCCATCAGCATGATGTGATAACCGTTTGGATCGAAGCTCACCGGTTTACCGGCCGGCAGCGGCACGGACTCGACCTCACCCATGCGCATCACATCATCTTTCATCGTCATTTGGTGAATTTGCACCGTCTTTGCGACGGGCGACTGTACGCTGAGCAGTTTGCTGTCGGTGTCGGCTTGCAAGGTCATGAAGGCGCCGGACGAAGGCTGGCCGGCCACTGTCGCACGGACCCAGGCGTCGTTCACCTGAGTTTGCGCGGACACCTGCCAAGCCATGCCGATCAGGGAAAGGCCCAAGGCTAGCTGTTTAATACGCTTTGTGCAGAACGAAGTCATCAGCAGACCTCCATGACGGTGAGCAGGTCTTCTGCGCACTCTTTTGCAGTAAGGGACGCGGACAGGCCCAGGCGCAAATTGCCTCGGGAGTCGAACACGTAGCTGGTGGCGGTATGGGAGAGGGTGTAGGTCGAACCGCTCGGGACTTTTTCATAGAACACGCCGAATTCCTTGGCGGTGGCAGCGGTTTCTTCCAGCGTGCCGTACAGCGCTTCGAAGCTCGGATCGAACGCTTTGACGTATTTGTCGAGCATTTCTGGCGTGTCGCGCTCGGGGTCCAGGGTGATGAAGATCACTTGCAGGCGATCGCCGTCGCGGCCCATCAGTTTCTTCGCCTGGGCGGCACGGGCCAGCGTTGTCGGGCAGACCGCCGGGCATTGGGTGAAACCGAAGAAGATCATCGGCATCAGGCCACGGTAGCTGCCAAGCATCCGGGTTTCGCCCTGGGCATCTTTGAGCTTGAAGTTACGCCCCATGATCTTGTCGCTCAGGTCCTTGCCGTACTTGAACGACAGCTTGCTGCTGCTGTCACAGCCGGCGAGCAAACCAAGGCTCAGCAGGCTCATGCCGCGCAGGACCGTGCGACGGGTATACAACGTACTCATGGGCAAAAAGCATCCTGTGTTGCGACTGGGGGTGCACAGTGGCAGATGGATCAGACGAAAAAAAGCGCAGGGATGTTAACAAACTGTTGCCCAATCGCGCTTAATCGATCGCCCGCCGGTCATGCGCCAAAACGTCGCGGGAGCCATTATCAAGTTCGCCACGAACCCCATGTAGATACCGTCTTGAACCTCATCGGGCAAGCAGATCAAAAGATCGCAGCCTTCGGCAGCTCCTACAGGTGTACACCTGTAGGAGCTGCCGAAGGCTGCGATCTTTTGATTTTTTGTAACACCTACTCAGGCGGATCAATCTGATCCAGCACCCGGTTGGCGGTGATTTCCGCCAGCATGATGCTGTTGGAAATACCCAGCAGGGCGTTGCGGTCACCACCTTCCAGATGATCCACCAATTGATGGACCATCACATCGACCGAGGCCAGCGTCTCCACCAGATAAACCATCAGGGTTTCGCTCGTAACCTGCGGGTCTACGGTAAACAGCGTGCTGGGCGTGCGCGGCGTGGCTTTGATGTCGGCAGACGACGGGAAGTGGAAATCGAGGGCGCGTTCGGCGGCTTCGTTGAGTTTGTTTGAATCGGCTTCGTACGGGGATGCCGGATCGGGGACCGGCGGATTGGGCGTAACTTTGAACATAGTTGCTTTACTCACTAGGTAAGGCCGCAACCATTTCGCTACTAAACGAAGGGTGGCAGCTGTGCGCAAGTTAGTAGACCGGGAAAGCAACAAACCGGCGCGCCCGAAGACGCCATGCGCACAGCTACCATTAAGTGCAGGTGAACCCCTGACCAAAAGATGCTTGTGCAACCGATGTTACTTCTCCGGGCTACTAAACCCGATCACTGGGAGTCAGTGACGCGAATCAAGTTACCGACGGGCCCCAAGGCGCACAAGCCGGCGGATTCTGGCTTACCCGTAGGCAACGGCGCAAGGTCGTGTGGCTTTCTGGAAGTAACCTACAAGCCTTTTAAACAAGCACCCCCAAACCCTGTGGGAGCGAGCAAGCTCGCTCCCACAGGTTTTTGCGCGCACTTTTAATGCGCGGTGCCCGCCACTGTGCACCAGTGCGAAGCGGTTTCCTGGTCCATTCCCACCTGCATCATCAACTGCTGACAAACCCACTGACTTCGCCAAAGGCTTTGCCGGCAAGGGCTCATCCCTCGAATTTCCAGTGCAGTGGAATGTTCCTGCGCTCGACTGGCACAAACACTGCATTAACCCCACCAAGCCCCTCTGACAAAGAAGGGCAGCCCTCTCGGTCAACGACGATCGACTGGCCGCACAGGTCGTGGGCTACATCGGTGGATCAGGCATAGCCGTCTGGTTTCAACACCGCAAAAGAACAGGCAAAGACGCCTGGAACCGTAAGGTTTCAGGCGTTTTTTTTTGCTTTTTGAACCGTGATTGGCAGGTGTGACCTATGAATTCCAATGTAGCCACTTTGAGCAAGCAGCAAACACTGGTCGTGATCGGCAATGGCATGGTCGGGCATCATTGCGTCGAGCAATTGATCGAGCGCGGCGCGCTTGACCGTTATCGGCTGCATGTCTTCAGCGAAGAACCGATGCGCGCCTACGACCGTGTGCATCTGTCCGAGTATTTCTCCGGCCGTGATGCCGAATCGCTGGCCCTGAGTGATGCGTCCTTGTACCAAACGCCCGGCGTTACATTGCATTTGGGTGTGCCGGTGCTGGAAATCGATCGCGAGCGCCGTCAAGTGATTACCTCGCAAGGCTGCACCCCTTACGACACATTGATCCTGGCCACCGGCTCGTACCCGTTTGTGCCGCCGATTGAAGGCGCCGAAGGCGATTCGCGCCTGGTGTATCGCACCCTGGAAGACCTCGATGGCATTCGCGCCGCAGCCGCCAACGCGCGGCGCGGCGTGGTGGTTGGCGGTGGCTTGCTGGGGCTGGAAGCCGCGAATGCATTGAAGAGCCTGGGGCTTGAAGCGCATGTGGTGGAATTCGCGCCACGGTTGATGCCGGTGCAACTGGACGATTTCGGAGGTCTGGCGCTCAAGGCGCAGATCGAACGCCTTGGCGTCGGCGTGCACTTGTCTCGCGCCACGCAATCGATCAGCGCTGGCGAGCAGTACCGCTACCGGATGAATTTTGCCAACGATGAATTCCTCGAAACCGATCTGGTGGTGTTCTCTGCCGGCATCCGTGCGCAAGATGCGCTGGCCCGCCAATGCGCGCTGGACATTGGCCCGCGTGGTGGCGTGGTAATCGACGACACCTGCGTGAGTTGCGACCCGAACATCTACGCCATCGGTGAATGCGCTTCGTGGAACGGCAGCCTGTTCGGTCTGGTTGCCCCCGGCTACCAGATGGCGCGCAGCGTCGCGGCCCGTTTGTGCGAAGACGCCGCCGAGCCGTTCCAGGGTGCCGACATGTCGACCAAGCTCAAGCTGCTGGGCGTTGACGTCGGCTCCATCGGCGATGCCCACGCCAACACGCCGGGCGCTCGTAGTTATCAGTTCATCGACGAAACCACCGCCAGCTATCGACGACTGGTGGTGGACGCCTCCGGCAAGCAGGTGCTCGGTGCCGTATTGATCGGTGACAACAGCTATTACGACACGCTGCTGCAGTACATGCAGAACGCCATTGCCTTACCGTCGGAACCGGCCGCGCTGATCCTGCCATCCTCCGAAGGCGCTCCAACGCTAGGCCCGGGCGCGTTGCCGGAAACGGCAACGGTCTGTTCGTGCCACAACGTGACCAAAGGCGCGATTTGCTCGGCCATCGACGGCGGCTGCACCGACCTCGGCCAGCTCAAGTCGCAGACCAAGGCCTGCACCGGTTGCGGCGGTTGTGCCGGTTTGCTCAAGCAAGTGTTCGAGCATGAGCTGATTGCCCGTGGCGTCAGCGTCGATAAAAGTCTGTGTGAACACTTCGCCTATACCCGTCAGGAGTTGTATGCGCTAGTTCGGGTGGAAGGGGTGATCACCTTCGAAGAACTGCTGGCCAAACATGGCCGTGGCCACACCGGTTGCGATGTGTGCAAACCCGCGGTGGGTTCGATCCTCGCTTCATGCTGGAACCAGCCGATCATGGACCCGTCGCTGGTGCCGTTGCAGGACACCAACGACACCTTCATGGCCAACATGCAGAAAAACGGCACCTACTCGGTGATCCCGCGGATTGCGGCGGGCGAAATCACGGCGGACAAACTCATTGCGATTGGCCTCATCGCCAAGAAATATGACCTCTACACCAAGATCACCGGCGGTGCGCGCGTCGACCTGTTCGGTGCCCATTTGCACCAGTTGCCCGACATCTGGACAGACTTGGTCGAGGCAGGCTTCGAAACCGGGCATGGCTATGGCAAATCGACCCGCACAGTGAAGTCGTGCGTCGGCAGCACTTGGTGCCGCTTCGGCGTGCAGGACAGCATGCAAATGGCGCTGAGCATCGAAGAGCGCTACAAGGGCCTGCGTGCGCCGCACAAGCTCAAGTTCGCGGTGTCCGGTTGCACCCGTGAGTGCGCCGAAGCGCAAAGCAAAGACGTGGGCGTGATCGCGACCGAGAAAGGCTGGAACCTCTACATCGCCGGCAACGGTGGCATGCGTCCGCGTCATGCCGAATTGTTCGCCACCGACCTCGATGACGCGACCCTGATCCGCTACATCGACCGCTTCCTGATGTTCTACATCCGCACCGCCGACAAATTGCAGCGCACCTCGGTATGGCGTGAAAGCCTGGAGGGCGGCCTGGACTACCTCAAAGACGTGATCATTCACGACAGCCTAGGCCTCGGTGCCGAGTTGGAGTCGCAAATGCAACTGGTGGTCGATCGCTATGAGTGCGAGTGGGCCAACGCCCTCAAGGACCCTGAAAAACTCAAGCGCTTCCGCACCTTCGTCAACGATAAACGCCCGGACCCGGACATCCACTTTGTTCAGGAACGCGGCCAACGGCGCCCGATCATGGCCGCCGAACTCAACTTGATCCCTGTCGCCGAGGAGACTGTCTGATGAACCTGTCCAATACCCAACGCGTTGATGCTTTTGAGCATTTCGAAGTCTGGCAATCGGTGTGCAGCCAGCAGGATCTGGTGCACGATTCCGGTGTCGTGGTGTGGCTGGACGGTGCGCAAGTGGCGCTGTTCTACCTGCCGAGCGCAGAGGGCAAGACCCTTTACGCCATCGACAACCATGACCCGCAATCGGGGGCCAATGTCATCGGTCGTGGCCTGGTCGGCAACATCAAGGGCGATGTGGTGGTGGCCTCGCCGATCTATAAGCAGCACTTTCGTCTTGAAGACGGCAGCTGCCTGGAGTACCCGCAACAGCGTTTGCGCGTATGGCCGGTGCGGCTGAACGACGGGGTGGTGGAAGTCGGAGTGGCCTGAAGTCAGTGAAACGCTATGTAGGAGCTGCCGAAGGCTGCGATCTTTTGACGTTGCTTTTTAAGAGCAAGATCAAAAGATCGCAGCCTGCGGCAGCTCCTACAGGCACTACATCAGAAGCGGTACGCCTGTCGTCCTACCAGTAGCCATTTACCGTGCTGTTTTTGCCAAATCTGGAAGTTCTCGATTTCCGTTGGCACCACTTCAGTGCCCTTCAACGCCTGGGCTGAAAAGTGGTGGCGGACCAGCGCGACGTCACCGGAAACGGTGATGGTCTGGTTCTGCATTTCCAGGGTTTTGAACGCGCTTTTGCCGGTTTCGATGTCGGCGATGAATTCTTTCTTGTCCTGGATCTTGCCGCTGGAATGCCCGTAGGTGAGGTTCTCGGCGGTCAGCGCCTGAAGTTGCGAGATGTTCTTGTGCAGCATCGCGTCGGTCAGATGATCGACGGCTTGCGCTACATCCTTGTCACTCGAGGAAGCGGCGGCCGCAACGTAACCGCTGAACAGGCAGAGAAAACCGATCAGCACTTTGACTTTTTTCATGGGTGTTTCCTTGTTGTTGTAGGTCGTCGTACAACCTAACAGAATTCTTCTGAAATGGAAGTCAGCGCACAGGGGGCGAAAGAAGGCGACCGCTACCGCAGGTCGAAAAAAGCGTAATAGGTGAGGGCGGGCTTTCAATAACGGCTTGAGTCAGCCGACAACCTCTTTAGCCATTGGGGCCCAGGCCAACCGACAAAGCGAAAAGAGGAACCACAGAGTGTCCATTAAATTACGTTTGCTGCTGTTGATCGGGACTGGCTTGCTCACCGCTCTGATCATGAGCCTGGTGAGTTATCTGGGTAACGCCCAAATGGCGGAAGCGGTGCAGGACAACGACGTCAGCATGACCGCGCTGCGCAATCACCTCGAAGCCGACATGATGCACGACGCGCTGCGTGCCGATGTGCTGTCCGCCATGCTCGTGGGCCTGGGCAAAAGCACCAGCAGCAAAGTCGAGGTGCGCAGTTCCATCGATGAGCACACTGCGCATTTTCGTGAAGTGCTCGGTGACAACCTCAAGTTGCCGGTCAACGACACGATCAAGGCGGGGCTGAACAAGATCAAGCCGAGTCTCGACACCTACATCAGCGCCGCCGAGCGCATTGTGGGCCTGGCGCTGGAAAACCCTGACGCGGCGCAAAAAGAACTGGGTAATTTCAACAGCGCCTTCAGCCAACTGGAAGACCAGATGGCTGCCCTCAGCGAACTGATTGAAAGCAACACCCAGCAAACCAGCCAAGGCACCCGCCAAGCCATCAGCAACGCCGATTTCGCCCTTGGGGCCGTGCTCATTGCCAGTTTGTTGTTGCTGCTGGTCCAGGGGCGTTGGGTGATCCTGAGCATCATGGGGCCGTTGCAGACGGCCAGTCGCATCGCCGACAGCATCGCCCACGGCAACCTGAGCGAACCGATTGTCGAGCCCAAAGGCAATGACGAAGCCAGTACCTTGATCCGCAGCCTGTCGACCATGCAACGTGATCTGCGCGGCATGATCGAAGTGGTGCGCAGCAATGCCCACGGCGTCAGCGGCATGAGCACACGCCTGAGCAACGGCTGTCACGAGGTGGCCGGCAGCAGCCAGCAACAAAGTGCCGCCGCCAGCACCATGGCCGCCGCTGCCAGTGAAATGACCGCGAGCATCGAGGAAATCACCCGGCATGCCGAGCGGGCGCTGAACATGGCCAATCAGGCCGAATCGCTGGCCAAGGATGGCGGCCGGGTGATTCATCAGGTGGTCAATGACATGGACGGCATTGCCCGCTCGGCGCAGCAGTCGGCGCAGGTGATCCGTACGCTGGACAAGGAGTCCGAAGGGATTTTCAACATCATTCAGGTGATCAAGGGCATTGCCGACCAAACCAACCTGCTGGCGCTGAACGCCGCCATCGAGGCCGCACGCGCCGGCGAACAGGGCCGGGGTTTTGCCGTGGTGGCCGACGAGGTCCGCAGCCTGGCAGGGCGCACCAGCGCCTCGACCCAGGAAATCGCCAACATGGTTTCGCGCATCCAGCAAAGCACCCGCGAGGCCGTGACCAGCATGGAGGCGGGCGTGGCCCAGGTCGACAAAGGCATGGCCGTGACCGCCGACGTCGAACGCGCCATCCGCGAAATCCTCGAAGCGACGCTGAACACCACGCAACTGGTCAACGACATCACCCGTACCATCGGCGAGCAGAGCCTGGCCAGCAACGAAATCGCCCATCAGGTGGAGATGATAGCGGGGATGTCCGAGGGCAACAGCAAGGTGATCGGGCAGACGGCTTCCACGACTGATGAGTTGTCGAGTCTGGCAGGTGAACTTTCCAAATCGGTGGATCGGTTCCGGCTTTGAGGTGAGCTGAAAAAATCGCAGCCTCCGGCAGCTCCTGCATTGAACTCTGTAGGAGCTGCCGAAGGCTGCGATCTCTTGATCTAAAGATATTTATCCGTCACCGCACCCTCGGATGCACTGGACACGGTCTTCGCATACTTGGCCAACACGCCGCGTTTGTACTTGGATTCTGGCCGCACCCAGCGGCTCTTGCGCTCGGCCAGTACGGCATCGGACACATCCACAGTGATCTGTCGGGTCTGAGCATCGATGGTGATCTTGTCACCGTTTTCGATCAGCGCAATCGGCCCGCCGTCAAAGGCCTCAGGCGTAATGTGCCCCACGACGAAACCGTGTGAGCCACCGGAAAAACGTCCATCGGTAATCAGCGCAACCTCCTTGCCCAGGCCTTTGCCCATTACCGCCGAAGTCGGCGAAAGCATTTCGCGCATGCCCGGTCCGCCCCTGGGACCTTCGTAGCGGATCACGATCACTTCGCCGGGCTGCACTTCGCCGTTGAGGATGCCGGCCAGCGCGCCTTCTTCACCGTGGTAAACCCTGGCCGTGCCTTCAAAGCGCAGACCTTCCTTGCCTGTGATCTTGGCCACCGCGCCGGTGGGCGAAAGGTTGCCGTGCAGTATCACCAGGTGCGAATCCTTTTTGATCGGCTGGTCGAACGGCAGGATCACGTCCTGACCGTCCGGATAGTCAGGGACGTTTTCGAGGTTTTCGGCGAGGGTTTTACCGGTGACGGTCAGCACATCGCCGTGCAGCATGCCGGCCGCCAGCATGCGCTTCATCAACGGCTGAATGCCGCCGATGGCCACCAGTTCGCTCATCATGTATTTGCCGCTGGGGCGCAGATCGGCGACCACCGGTGAGATCTTGCCCAGCTCGACAAAGTCATCCAGGGTCAACTCGACATCCACTGCGTTGGCCATGGCCAGCAAATGCAGCACGGCATTGGTCGAGCCGGCGAGGGCGATGACCACGCGTATCGCGTTTTCGAAAGCCTTGCGGGTCATGATGTCGCGGGGTTTGAGGTCGAGCTTGAGCAGTTCCATGACCTGCTGACCAGCACGGAAACTGTCCGAGGCCTTGTCGCTGCCGACCGCTTCCTGCGAGCTGGAACCGGGCAGGCTCATGCCCAGCGCCTCAATGGCCGAGGCCATGGTATTGGCGGTGTACATGCCGCCACATGAACCGGGGCCGGGAATCGCCACTTCCTCGATCTGCTTGACCTGGATTTCGCTGATGTCCCCGCGCGCATGCTGACCCACGGCCTCGAACACGGAAATGATGTCGGTGTGGCCGGCACCGGGTCGGATGGTGCCGCCATAGACAAAGATCGACGGGCGATTCAACCGCGCCATGCCAATCAGGCACCCCGGCATGTTCTTGTCGCAACCGCCCACGGTCACCAAACCGTCGAAGCCTTCGCAGCCGACCACCACTTCAATCGAGTCGGCGATCACTTCGCGGGACACCAGTGAATACTTCATGCCTTCGGTGCCGTTGGCGATGCCGTCGGAGATGGTAATGGTGTTGAAAATAACGCCTTTGGCGCCGGCGGCATTCGCGCCTTTTTCGGCTTCGATTGCCAGTTTGTCGATGTGCATGTTGCAGGGCGTGACCATCGCCCAGGTCGAGGCGATGCCGATCTGCGGTTTCTTGAAATCTTCGTCGGTGAAGCCCACCGCACGCAGCATGGCCCGCGCAGGCGCGGCTTCCACACCGTCGATCACTTGGGAGGAATACTTGCGCAAATCGTCTTTGTCACCCATGACAACACCTCAAGCCTCAGCGGAAAAAGCCCAATGAGTATAGTTGCCTTCCCAACGCGGGCCGGCTCGCGAACAGATCAAAAGATCGCAGCCTTCGGCAGCTCCTACAGAGGTCAATGTAGGAGCTGCCGAAGGCTGCGATCTTTTGATCTTAAATAGCCAACCGGACTAAGCAGTCGGGAACAGACGCGCGGGTTTACCTTGTCGTGATATTCTTCGCCCCAACTTGGTTTGACCTATTCAGTTTTCCTGTCCTTGAGACGGGCGAACGGAATCACTGTCGCTCAAGTAGCTGAAGCCAAAAAAGATAAGAAGTCAGTTCAGAAGGGACATATAACTGGGGTCGATGCAGTCAGTCGGCCTTGTGTGCCCACCCTGCAATTCTGATGTGCCGCAACCCTTGACCTGCCGTTAAACGTGGGGCTGCGCGCATGGGGATGAAGGGGCGGATGGCGTTTTATCATTAGGTGCTACAGATGTTTAAAAAAGTGAACACGGCCCTGCTGGGGCTGGCCTTGTCGTTGGGGATCACGACAGCCCAGGCCGAAGAAGCCAAGAAAGTCGACGTGCTGTTGATTGGCGGCGGCATCATGAGCGCAACGCTCGGTGTCTGGCTCAATGAGCTGGAACCAGGCCTGTCGATGGAAATGGTCGAGCGTCTCGACGGCGTCGCCCTGGAAAGCTCCAACGGCTGGAACAACGCCGGCACCGGTCACTCGGCCCTGGCCGAACTGAACTACACCCCGGAAGACGAGAACGGCAAAGTCTCGATCCCGAAAGCCGTTGAAATCAACGAAGCATTCCAGATCTCCCGTCAGTTCTGGGCCTGGCAGGTTCAGCAAGGCGTGCTGAAGAACCCGCGTTCGTTCATCAACTCCACGCCGCACATGAGCTTTGTGTGGGGCGATGACAACATCAAGTTCCTGAAGAAGCGCTACGAAGCCCTGCAAGCGAGCCCGCTGTTCGCCGGCATGCAGTACTCCGAAGACCCGGCTGTAATCAAGAAGTGGGTGCCGCTGATGATGGAAGGGCGCGACCCGAACCAGAAAATCGCGGCCACCTGGAGCCCGCTCGGCACCGACATGAACTTCGGCGAAATCACCCGTCAGTTCGTTGCCCACCTGCAAACCACGCCGAAATTCGACCTGAAGCTGTCCAGCGAAGTACAGGACATCACCAAGAACGCAGACGGCAGCTGGCGTGTAAGCTACAAAAACCTGAAAGACGGCACCAAGACTGAAACCGACGCCAAGTTCGTGTTCATCGGTGCCGGTGGTGGTGCATTGCACTTGCTGCAGAAGTCCGGCATTCCTGAAGCCAAGGAATACGCAGGCTTCCCGGTGGGTGGATCGTTCCTCGTGACGGATAACCCGGCCATCGCCGAGCAGCACTTGGCCAAGGCCTACGGCAAAGCTTCGGTGGGTGCACCGCCGATGTCGGTTCCGCACCTGGACACCCGTGTGCTGGACGGCAAGCGCGTCATCCTGTTTGGCCCATTCGCGACTTTCAGCACCAAGTTCCTGAAAGAAGGCTCGTACCTGGACCTGCTGAGCACCACGACCACGCATAACGTGTGGCCAATGACCAAGGTCGGCATCAAGGAATACCCGCTGGTCGAGTACCTGGCCGGTCAACTGATGCTGTCGGATGAAGACCGCCTCAACGCGCTGAAAGAGTACTTCCCGAACGCCAAGGCCGAAGACTGGCGCCTGTGGCAAGCGGGCCAGCGCGTGCAGATCATCAAGCGTGATGAAGCCGCTGGCGGCGTGTTGAAGCTGGGCACCGAAATCGTTGCTTCCGCAGACGGCACCATCGCCGGCCTGCTGGGTGCATCCCCAGGCGCGTCGACCGCTGCACCGATCATGCTGACCGTGCTGCAGAAGGTCTTCAAGGACAAGGTCGCGACCCCTGAGTGGCAGGAAAAGCTGCACCAGATCGTGCCGAGCTATGGCACCCAGTTGAACAACAACCCTGAGAAGGTTGCCGAGGAATGGGCCTACACCGCCAAGGTGCTGGAACTGCCCGCGCCACCGGTGATAGGTCAGGTGGCTGCTTCGCCCGCTGCTCCGGCTGAGGTGCCTAAAGCGCCGAAACCTAATGCTTCGGCTGATATGGCGCTGTAAATCCGATTAGCCGATCCGCAGATAAAAGCCCGCTGAACCGGTAACGGTCAGCGGGCTTTTTGTTGGGCTTTCTGTAGGAGCTGCCGAGTGCAACGAGGCTGCGATCTTTTAAGGGCAGGATCAAAAGATCGCAGCCTCGTTGCACTCGACAGCTCCTACACAGGCGCAATCCAATCATCTGATCCGTATTTTCATGCGCTTTCTGCGTCTGTTATGCACTCAGATTGCAGCTCACAATAACGGCATACCGCACATTCAACATGTAGGAGGCCTTATGGGCAAGATGGCGATTTTTCTGGGTGGTTTTCTGGTGCTGACGATCTTGATCGGCGTGTTGGCGACGATTTCACCGACGTGAGGTACTGGCTGTCCCCCGGATCAGACCGATTTCAAAGGGACGACGAACATGACATTGACCGGGACGTGTATCGGCCTGTATGTCGGTACTGGCGAGGCTGGCCCTGGCACAGGATCATTGCGCCTGGCATTTCATGATCACTTATCTGCCATGCGCAGCGTCAGCCAGTTGCTCGGCATCGACCCGCACAAATAGGGAATCACCGACAGCCGTCAACACATCCCCGGCGTAGACCTCGCAGATGACGCGCGTTTTGCGTCCGACATCGCCTTCCACTTTTGCACGTAACGTCAGTGCAACGCCCATGGGTGTCGGTTTGATGAACTTGATGCCGAGATGCCCCGTGACGCAATTGATCCGAGGCAGGCTGGCGACCTCGCGCTGCTCGTTTCGGTAGTGGTACGCCATTGCCGTCCAGTTTGAATGGCAGTCCACCAGCATCGCGATCAAGCCGCCGTACACCAGGTCTGGCCAGCCGCAATACTGTGCATCAGGCACGTGTTCAGCCATGACGTGCACGCCGTCTTCATGCCAGTAACTCTTGATGTGCAACCCGTGCGGATTGCTGCTGCCGCAGCCGTAGCAAACGCCTTCGGGCGCGGCGGTGTCTTGCAGAGAGGTGTCGAAATTGGACATGTTCGGGGTATCCGGTCGTGACAATGCGATCATGTGAGCTGCCGAAGGCTGCGATCTTTTGATTTTGTTGTTTACAAACAAGATCGAAAGATCGCAGCCTTCGACAGCTCCTGCAGGTACAAGTGCAGGTACAGGTGTTTTAAATCCGTGCCAATGCTTGGGCCAGATCCGCCCGCAGATCTTCGACATCTTCGACCCCCACTGACAACCGCACCAGCGCATCGCCGATCCCCAATTGTGCGCGGGTGTCGGCGGGGATGGTGGCGTGGGTCATGATTGCCGGGTGTTCGATCAGGCTTTCCACGCCGCCCAAACTTTCGGCCAGGGCGAAAATCTGCACGTTTTCCAGAAAACGTCTGGAACCCGCCAGGTCGGTGTTCAGGTCCACGGAGATCATCCCGCCGAAACCGCGCATCTGTTGCCGAGCCAGTTCGTGCTGCGGGTGCGATGGCAGGCCTGGATAGTAAACTCGCGACACCTGCGGCTGACGCTCCAGCCATTGCGCCAACTCCAGCGCGTTGCTGCAATGACGCTCCATGCGCAGCGCCAGGGTTTTCACGCCGCGCAGGGTGAGAAAGGCGTCGAACGGCCCGGCGATGGCACCGACCGCGTTTTGCAGGAAGCCCAGGCGCTCGGCCAGTTCGGCGTTTTGCCCAACCACCGCGATGCCGCCGATCACGTCGGAGTGGCCGTTGAGGTACTTGGTGGTCGAGTGCAACACGATGTCGAAACCCAGCTCCAGTGGACGCTGAATCCACGGGCTGGCAAAGGTGTTGTCGGCCACGCAGATGATCCCGCGAGCACGGCAGATGCGTGCGATGGCGGCAAGGTCGGACAGGCGCAGCAAGGGGTTGCTTGGCGTCTCGACCATGACCATTTTCGTGTCGACTTGCAGTGCGGCTTCGAAGGCCGACAGATCCGTCAGGTCGACGAAGCTGAAGCGATGTCCGGCGCTGCGTTGGCGGACCTTGTCAAACAGGCGGAAAGTGCCGCCGTACAAATCGTTGCCCGAGACGATGTGCGAACCGGCGTCGAGCAGTTCAAGCACGGTGGAAATTGTCGCCAGCCCGGAAGCGAAGGCGAACGCTTGAGTGCCGCCTTCCAGATCCGCCACGCAGCGTTCCAGGGCCCAGCGTGTCGGGTTGTGCGAACGCCCGTAATCGAGGCCCTTGTGCACGCCGGGGCTTTCTTGCAGATAGGTGGAGTTGGCATATATCGGTGGCATCAGAGCCCCGGTGGAAGGGTCCGGCGCTTGCCCGGCGTGAATCACCCGAGTGGCGAAACCGCGGGGGGCGGCGTTTTTATCGTGCTGACTCATGCAAGGGATCTCCGTAAGTGATTAAGCATGTCGAACCGGGTAATCAGGCCATGGAAGCCCGAGGCGTCTTTGATAATCGCCACCAGCCCTCGGTCAAGTTCTGCCTGCAACTCAGCCAGGCTGGCGTCGGGAGGCAGGGTTTGCAGTTTGTCGGTCATTGCATTGGTCACGGTCAAACGGAAGTGCGAAGCGTCCTGGTGCACACGCAGCAGGATGTCGGATTCGTCGATGACGCCGATCAACTGCTGGCCGCCCACCAGCACCGGCAACTGCGAGACGTCCGCCAGGCGCATGCGTTGGAATGCGGTGAGCAGGGTGTCGTCGGGGCCGACGCTGATTACCCGGCCATCTTCGAAACGTCGCGCGATCAGGTCGCGCAGGTCGCCGTAACGCTTGCTCGCCAGCAAACCCTGATCGGACATCCATTGGTCGTTGTAGACCTTCGACAGGTAGCGGGTGCCGGTGTCGCAGACGAAGCTGACCACACGTTTCGGCTCGGTTTGTTCGCGGCAGTAACGCAGGGCTGCCGCCAGCAAGGTGCCGGTCGACGAACCGCCGAGAATACCTTCGGCGCGCAGTAACTGGCGGGCATGGTCGAAGCTTTCCTCGTCGCTGATCGAATAGGCGTGACGCACACTGGACAGGTCGCAAATCGATGGAATGAAGTCTTCGCCAATGCCTTCCACCGCCCAGGAACCCGGCGTCGGCAAGGTGCCGCTGCGGCTGTATTCGGCCATCACCGAGCCGACCGGATCGGCCAGCACCATGACCAGGTCTGGCTGCACACGGCTGAAGAAACGGGTTAGCCCGGTCAGCGTGCCGGCGGAGCCGACACCGACGACAATGGCGTCCACATCATGTTGGGTCTGTGCCCAGATTTCAGGTGCGGTGCTGCACTCGTGGGCCAACGGGTTGGCCGGATTGTTGAATTGGTCGGCGAAAAAGGCATCGGGAATGTCTCGCGCCAGTCGGGCAGCAACGTCCTGGTAATACTCGGGATGGCCCTTGCCGACATCGGAGCGGGTGATGTGCACCTCGGCGCCCATCGCCTTGAGGTGCAGGACTTTCTCGGTGGACATCTTGTCCGGCACCACCAGCACCACCCGATAGCCCTTGGCGCGGCCGACCAGGGCTAGGCCCAGGCCGGTGTTGCCGGCAGTGGCTTCAACGATGGTGCCACCGGGTTTCAGGCGGCCATCGCGTTCGGCAGCGTCGATCATCGCCAGGCCGATGCGATCCTTGATCGAACCACCGGGGTTCTGCGATTCAAGCTTGAGAAACAGAGTGCATGGGCCGGTATCGAAACGGCTGACACGCACCAGCGGCGTATTGCCGATGAGTTCGAGTACGGCAGGGCGGGAGTCGTTGGGCATGTTGTCACCTCGCTGCGGGAATCCTCACTGGATAGACAGAAACCGGCGCAGAGTGATCGCGCCAGTCACAGGTAATGCCTCGCATGGACCATAGGCCGGGATTGCGCCACCCGCAACCGTGCACGGCTGGCCGGTTACCCCGTGGGCGTCACTCCTCTGATTGTTGGCCGCGCTGTTCTCTGGGGCTCGGGCATCAGAAATGGATCGGCCCCTGTTTCTCGTACACCACCACACTTCACCATTGCCCTTGTGAAATTTACCGTGTATTTTTTCATGAAATTAAAACTATAAAATTTCACGGAGCCGGTATGTTTCAGCAGTCCACCCAGCACGTCGCCAGCTATTACGCCCACACCTGCGCCGATCGTCTGGTCAATCGATCGGCCCTGAAGGGTGAACAAGACACCGAAGTGTTGATCATCGGTGCCGGCTTCAGTGGCTTGCACACCGCTTTGCGTCTGGCCTTGGCCGGCAAGCGTGTGACATTGCTGGAAGCCAGTCGCGTTGCTTGGGCTGCTTCGGGGCGTAACGGCGGTCAAGCGATTCTCGGCTGGTCCTGCGACATGCCGCCGCTGGAAGCAGCGCTGGGCTATGAGCGTGCACGACGATTGTGGGACGGCATGCGCTGGGCGGCGCGGGAGTTGCGCGATTTGCCTGGGCGCCACGGTTTTGATTGCGACTACCGCGCCGGTCACCTCTGGACCTCGGTAATGCCGCGTCGGGTGAGCCTGCTGACCGAATGGCAACACGAGGCCAGCCACAAATGGGGCCACGATGGTTTGCAGTTCATTACGCGGGAGCAGTTGCCGGAGTGGGTCGCCAGCGAGCGTTATCAGGCGGGTCTGTTTGACCCCGAAGGCGGGCACTTGAACCCGCTGAAGCTGGCGCTAGGCCTGGCCGCCGCAATCGAACAGGCCGGTGGTGTGATTCACGAACAAAGCAAGGCACTGGATTATCGCGAGGAGGGCGGCCGCTACGTCGTGACCACTGAGCACGGTCAGGTTCGCGCCGATGTGCTGGTGCTGGCCTGTAACGCCTACCTGGATCAGCTAGACCCGCAGCTGTCGAGTTGCGTCTTGCCGGTCGGCACCTATCAGGTGGCCACCGCGCCGCTGTCCCAGGCACAGGCGACTGCGCTATTGCCGAGCAATGTGTGCGTCACCGACAACCAGTTTGTGCTCGATTATTTCCGACGCACGCCGGATAACCGCCTGTTGTTCGGCGGCGGCTGCACGTACCTCGGGGGCATGCCGAAAGACATCGCCGGCGCTACCCGGCCTTTTCTGGAACGGGTGTTCCCTCAATTGAAAGGCGTCGAACTGGAATTCGCCTGGGGTGGCCACATCGACCTGACCCTCAAGCGTACGCCGGACATCGGTCGACGCGGTGACCTGTACTGGCTGCAAGGTTACTCCGGGCACGGCGTACTGCCGACGCTGGCCGCAGCACGGGCGGTCAGCGATGCGATATTCGGTCAGCCGGACGAATTGGCGCTGTACCAGGGTTTGAATAACGGCAGCTTTCCTGGCGGCAAATACATGGCCGCTCCACTGGAAGCCATCGGCAAAGCCTGGTATCGGCTGCGCGACAGCATTTGAAACGGAAGCCTTTAGATGGACATGCAAGAAGAGATTTCGGCGCTGGCAATCCTCATCCAGGACCTGCGCAAACACAAAAAGTACACGCTCAAGGAACTGGCGGACAAAATCGGTCGCTCGGTGGGGTTTCTGTCGCAGGTCGAGCGCGGGCTTTCTCGTCCGACCGTGGCGGACCTGACCGCCATCAGCGAGACCCTCGGCGTGCCGACCACCTATTTCTACAGCCTGCCCAAGCCCAAGGCATTGTCCTGGGTGACCCGGCCAGATGAGCGTCGCACGCTGTACTACGCCGACGGCATCACCGACATCATGGTTTCGCCCAAGATGCGTGCGTCTTTTTCCATGCTGGAAAGTCAGCTGGAACCCGGCGCCAGCAGTGGTGACCGACACATGAAAGACAGCTCCGAGCAGGGCGGCTATGTCCTGGAAGGCGAGTTGACGCTGTGGCTGGATGATGACGAGCCGGTGACCTTGCGCATCGGCGACAGTTTTCAGCTGGCCAGTCATGCCCATTGCCGCTACGGCAACCTCTCGGATCAGCTCACCCGGGTTCTCTGGGTCTACACCTGATAAAACAACAAGGAACAAAACGATGGATGCTGTGTGCTCTGATCTGCTGGCCGAGGTGCGAACGTTTCGACAGCGCTATCCCGATGTGCGCTACGTCGACCTGATTTCCCTGGATATCCCGGGGCATTTTTACGGTAAGCGCTACCCGATCGAGATGCTCGAAAAAGTCGCTGCCGGCAGTGCCCTCAAGTTGCCGCAAAACTGCGTACTGCTTGGCACGCAAGGTGGGTTGTTCAAGATTGGCGATTACTGTTTCAACGACGGCGATCCGGATGCTCTGCGGCGCTTGGTGCCCGGCACGCTGAAAATCGTCAATTGGGAGAAACAACCGTTGGGTCAGATGCTGATCACGTCGGACGGCACTGAAAAACCGATTGTCTTCGAACCCCGCGAAGTGTTGGCGCAGGTCCTCCAGCGACTTGGCCGCAAAGGTATTTTTCCAGTGGTGGCGTTCGAGCTGGAGTTTTATCTGTTCGACAGTCGGTTGAAGGACGGCTTGCCGCAGTTCCCCCGTGATGAGTTGACCGGGGACGCCGACGATCAACCGAACATGCACATCGAGCGCCTGTCACGATTTGCCCCGGTCCTCGATGAAATGGTCGAGACGGCGCGGGAGCAGGGCATCGATGCCACGGTCATTACCGCTGAGCTGGGCCCAGGCCAGTTTGAAATCAATTTCGGGCACCTCGACGATGGCCTGCGTGCCGCCGATTGGGCAGCGCTATTTTGCCGCAGCACGCGCGGCGTGGCGCTCAAGCACAACTATCGCGCCAGTTTCATGGCCAAGCCCTATTTGCAGCACCCCGGCAGCGGCATGCATGTGCATGTGAGTCTGTACGACGAGGCCGGCAACAATCTGCTGGCGGCGAATGACCAACAAGCGCTGCGTCACGCCGTGGCCGGTTGCCTGGACGTGCTGCCGCATTGCATGCCGATCTTTGCTCCGAATCACAACGCATTGCGCCGTCTGAGCGGCACGGTGAACGTCGCTTCGCGCGCCAGTTGGGGTTTTGAGGATCGTGACGCGTGCTTGCGCGTGCCAGAGTCGGACGCGAAAAACCTGCGGGTCGAACATCGCCTGGCGGGCGCGGATGCCAATCCTTATCTGGTACTCGCGGCGATTCTGGTGGGGTTGGAGCAAGGTCTGGAGGCCCGTCGCGAACCCATTGCTTCACTCAATGAAGACCGCAGTAGCGGCATCGATTTCCCGCTGGAAATGCTGGAGGCTGTGCAGTCGCTGCAAGGTAATCCGCACCTGCGCGAGGGCCTGGGTGCAGAATTTGTCGATGTGTATTGCGAGAACAAGCGCCAGGACCACTTGGCCTTCCTGCACGACATCAGTGCGCGAGAGTACCGCTGGTTCCTGTAGCTAAGGTCGATTCGACGGTAACCTTAAAAATCATCAGGATATTTAGAGGCTTAGAAAACATAGTAACCGTGCGGTTAATTAAAATATCTTGTTACACGGCGAAATATTCCGTAATATCCGCGCCGCGTTCACCACCACGGTTTATGCATTTTTAAATCCCAGGCGTCCATCAGCTGCCTGGGATTTTTTTTGCCTGAAATTTGGCCTCAGGGCGGCTGTCAGGCGGCAGCGACAGAATCCCTTATATTCCTTAAAGATATAAATAGATAATTATATATTCCTTTTAATGTTTGTTCCGGCGGTGCACTTTGGGGGCCTGACATCCATGTGGATGCTCGACATCAGACAGGAAGCCTCGACATGACTATCAAAGCCATCAACGTTCGTAACCAGTTCAAGGGCGTCATCAAGGAAATTCTGGAAGGCGAAGTGGTTTCCGAAATCGACGTGCAAACGGCCTCCGGAATTGTCACCTCAGTGATTACCACCCGATCGGTACGCGACCTCGAATTGAAAGTGGGGAGTGAAGTGATCGCCTTCGTGAAGTCCACCGAAGTCTCGATTGCCAAGCTCTGAGAAAAATCGCCTTGCAAGCGCACGGCCTACTCGCAGGCCGTGCGCCTGCAAAAGCGTGGCGTCCGGCGCGCATTTTCCCTCCACTTACTACGAGGTTTTCATGGCTACTCGCTTCAAGCATTCAGCGTTGACCCTATTGGCAGCCTCTGTGGCGGCGGCAGGTGCGTTGCTCAGTCCGGCAGCTCAGGCCGAAGGCAAAATCAGCATTGCCCAGCAATTTGGCATTGGTTACCTGATTCTGGATGTGGTGCGCGATCAGCAGCTTATCGAGAAGCATGGCAAGGAGCAGGGCCTCGATATCACGGTCGACTGGAACAGCATTTCCGGTGCCACGGCAATGAACGAGGCGCTGTTGGCCGGTGCGCTGGACGTGGTGTCGGCGGGCGTACCGCCGATGTTGACCATTTGGGACCGGACCAAGGGCAAACAGAACGTCAAGGCCATCGCGTCATTGGGCTCGATGCCCAACTATTTGCTGACCAATAACCCGAATGTGAAGAGCCTGAAGGACTTCACCGAAAAAGATCGCATCGCGGTGCCGTCGGCGGGCGTCGGGTTCCAGTCGCGCACATTGCAGATCGAAACGGCCAAGCAGTTTGGCGATGAGCATTACAAGAAATTCGACGACATCTCGATCAGCCTGGCCCACCCGGACGCAACGGCGGCACTGATTGCCGGGGGTTCTGAGATCAGTTCGCATTTCTCCAGCCCACCGTTCCAGTATCAGGAGCTGCAAAGTGCCAACGTGCACAAGGTGCTGAGTTCTTACGATGTGCTGGGTGGTCAGGCCACGTTTAACGTGTTGTACACCACTGAAAAATTCCACGACGAAAACCCGAAAACCTATAAGGCTTTTTACGACGCACTGGCCGAGGCCGAGAAAATCATCAAGGCCGACAAGTCCGCTGCGGCCCAGACGTATATTCGGGTGGAGCAATCGAAATTGCCGTTGCCGCTGGTTGAGAAAATCGTCAACGATCCTGAAATCGACTTCACGATTGCGCCGCAGCGCACGGCGGTCTATGCCGAGAAATTGCAGGCGTTGGGCGTGTTGAAGAACAAGGCGGATAGCTGGAAGGATTACTTTTTTGAAGAGGCGCATGCGGGGGCGGGTAGCTGATCAGGCAGCAGATCAAAAGATCGCAGCCTTCGGCAGCTCCTACAGGGGACCACATGTAGGAGCTGCCGAAGGCTGCGATCTCTTGATCTCAAGTCACCCGTAACCAATATTCGCAGGCATGAAAAAACCCGGCTGATCAGGCCGGGTTTTTTGTGGGTGTTGCGGTGAAGCTGTTTGATCAGGCAACGGTGTTGCCTTGCAGACGGTCCGAGCCATCGGCGGCGACGGTGTTGCCTTGCAGACGGTCCGAGCCATCGGCGGCGACGGTGTTGCCTTGCAGACGGTCCGAGCCATCGGCGGCAACGGTGTTGCCTTGCAGACGGTCCGAGCCATCGGCGGCGACGGTGTTGCCTTGCAGACGGTCGGAACCATCGGCAGCGACGCGGTTTTCGATCAGGCGGTCGGAGCCACCTTCGGCCACACGATTCTGGATCAGGCGATCCGAACCACCTTCAGCTACGCGACTTTCAATCAGACGATCCGAGCCGCCTTCAGCGACGACAGGCTGAGCAGAGGTAGCGGCGAAAGCGTTCACTGCGAAGATCGAGAAAGCGATGCTGAGGATGGTCTGGCGTTTCATGATCGTGTGCTCCGGGGTGTTATTGGTTGGTATGGAGCTGATGTTACGCCGCACAATTTTTAAGAGAACTTCATTGAGTTGATGGTGACTATTGACGTAGTCAATGGTTGCGCGCTGAGCTGCTTTTTGTAGGAGCAAAGCTTGCTCGCGAAGAGGTCGTTATATTCAGCATTGATGTCAGCTGATGCGACGCCATCGCGAGCAAGCTCTGCTCCTACAGGGGGTGATGTGGTTTTTTTAGCGGGAGATGATCCCGTGATCAATCGCGTATTTGACCAGTGCCGCCGGTTTGTCGATGTTGAGTTTGCGGCGGATGCTCAGCCGATGGGTTTCTACGGTGCGCACGCTGATGTCCAATTCCCGGGCCATTTCCTTGTTGTTCAGCCCTTGGGCCATTTTGTACAGCACCTGGCTCTCGCGAGGTGTCAGCTCGTTGTCGGTGCTTTTATCGGCAACCAACCGTTGGGCGATTTCAGCGCTATAGAACGTTCCGCCGCTGGTAATGGCCTCAATCGCCGCGATGATCTCCCGTGACGGCGCGTTCTTCAGCACGTAGCCGCTGGCACCGGAACGCACCGATTCACTCACGTACTCATAGTTATCGTACATGCTCAGCACCAGCACCTTGAGCGATGGGTATTGGCTGCGCAGCACCCGGGTCAGCTCAAGGCCATTCATGTCCCGCAAGCTGATGTCGACCAGCAGCAGATCCGGATGACAGCGCCCGACCATCTCGATCGCCTCGGCACCACTTTCGGCTTCGCCCACCACTTCCAGGGGGGCCATGACAGACAGCAAAGCCTTGATGCCGTCGCGGACCAGCGAGTGATCGTCAACCAGGGCGACGCGGATCGGGGAGGGCAGGTTCATCGGGGCAATCACTCTTGTTGTTTAGGCGCAGTCAGCGTTTGCTGCCGGCTGGTTTCATCGGCAGCAGAACGTCCAGCTCACTTCTTCCCGGCATCGAGATCAGGTCAAAGCGGCCGCCAAAATGTTCGACGCGTTCGCGGATATTACGCAGGCCAATGCCGGCATGCCGACGTTCTACCTGGGTGACATTGAAACCGATGCCGTCATCGACCACCGTCAGCCGTACGTTGTCTTCAGAACCGTGCAGGGTAATGCAAACGTTCCTGGCCTGGGCATGGCGTTCGATGTTGGTCAGGCCTTCCTGCACGATACGGAACAGCGAAACCGCTGCGCCATCGACCAAGTGACAGTCGAATTCATTGTCGTCGTAGGTCACCGAAAGCCCGCTGCGTTGTTCGAATTCCGCCGCCAGTTGGCCAATCGCCGCCGGCAAACCCAGCGTATCGAGCAGTGACGAACGCAGGTCATGGGAAAGGCTGCGCACCTCGCCAATCGCTTCGCCCAGGCGCTCGGTAGCGTCTCTTAAAATGCCCAGGCCCTTGTCTTGCCCGTTCTCCAGCACGTGGCTGGCCAACTCGAATTGAAACTTGATCGACACCAGCACCTGGCTGATGCCGTCATGCAACTCGCGGGACACCCGTGACCGTTCTTCCTCCTGCAGGCTGACGATCCGCTGAGTCAGGCGCTGCAGTTTTTTGTCCGCCAAACGATGCTCGCTGACGTTCAGGGTCATGCCGGTGGCAAACACAAACAACACCGCCACCAAGGCGACCACGGCAATCGCCATCATGGTTTTGCGGATGCCCATGGCGACTTCGGCGCGGGCTTGTTGGGTGGCGCGCTCAACGTCTTCGAGGTAAATGCCGGTGCCGAGCATCCAGCCCCAGCGATCGAGCATCACCACATAGGCGAGCTTGTCGGTGACCTGGCCGGAAGAAGGTTTGTTCCAGGCGTAGCGTTGGAAACCCTCCCCGGACTGCGCGCTTTTCAGTAATGCCTGGATCACTGGCAGACCGTGCGGGTCTTTCATGTCCCACAGGTATTTGCCCACCAGCTCCGACTGCCGAGCGTGCATCAGGCTACGGCCCTGATTGTCGTAGACGAAGAAGTAACCGTTGATGCCAAAGCTGAGCTTGCGCAGTTCTTCGAGCACTTGCTGCTGGGCGTGCGCGTCACCGTGGCCGTCGTCGTACAGCGGGGCGATCAGGCTTTGCGCCATCTCCACGTAGTTTTTCAGTTCCGCGCGCTTGCTCGCCAGAATGCTGTCTTCGATCAACTGCGCCTGTTGATCACCCAGCTGACGGTTGAGGGAAATCACCAGCGCGCAGATGACGGCAATAGCCAGCACCAGCGGCAGAATTCCGAGCGCGACGATTTTGTGTTTGAGCTGCATGTGGACTCCTGCCCGCGCCAAGGCCCGGCATCATATGCCAAAGATACGCCCGGCCAGTAGCGCTGCTGGACGGAATGACCGGCGGCCGCAGATCGCAACTGAATGCGCAGGGCAGCTCCTACAGGGGGCGTGTCGCTGGTGAATTTCGTGGGCCAACCGCGAGAGCGGACTCATCTACGTAGAACTACGTAGAAACCTCGTACGTAGTAACGCGGATTTATTTGTGGACAGCATGCGGGGATATTGGGCCAGCTCCGCACAGCGGACACAATTATAAAAATTACCGCCGCAGTCACTGGCTGTCGGCAGGAGACCCTCTATGCCCCGTCTGGCTAAACACCTCGCCTGGTTTGCCGTGGCCGTCCTTGGAGCTTTTGCGCTGAGTGTCGTGGCCCTGCGCCGCGGCGAAGCGATCAACGCCCTCTGGATCGTAGTCGCCGCAGTCGCTATCTACCTGGTTGCCTACCGCTACTACAGCCTGTTCATCGCCAATAAAGTGATGGAACTCGACCCCAATCGTGCCACTCCCGCTGTGCTCAACAACGATGGTCTGGACTACGTACCGACCAACAAACACGTACTGTTTGGCCACCACTTCGCGGCGATCGCCGGCGCGGGGCCTTTGGTCGGTCCGGTACTGGCGGCGCAGATGGGCTACCTGCCCGGTACGCTGTGGCTGATCGCCGGCGTCGTGCTGGCCGGTGCGGTTCAGGACTTCATGGTCCTGTTCATGTCCACCCGCCGCAACGGTCGTTCACTGGGTGACATGGTTCGCGAAGAAATGGGCCGCATCCCCGGCACCATCGCGCTGTTCGGTTGCTTCCTGATCATGATCATCATCCTCGCGGTGCTGGCGCTGATCGTGGTCAAAGCTCTGGCGGATAGCCCGTGGGGCATGTTCACGGTGATGGCGACCATCCCGATCGCGATGTTCATGGGCATTTACATGCGCTACATCCGCCCGGGCCGCATCGGGGAAATCTCCGTCGTGGGTGTGCTGTTGTTGCTGGGTTCGATCTGGCTGGGCGGGCAGATTGCTGCTGATCCGGTCTGGGCCAAGGCCTTTACGTTCACTGGGATCCAGATCACCTGGATGCTGATCGGCTACGGTTTCGTCGCCGCGGTATTGCCGGTGTGGCTGATCCTGGCGCCGCGTGACTACCTGTCGACCTTCCTGAAGATCGGCACCATCGTCGCCCTGGCGATTGGCATCCTGATCACCATGCCCGAGCTGAAAATGCCGGCCCTCACCCAATTCATCGACGGCACGGGGCCGGTGTGGAAGGGCGGTCTGTTCCCGTTCCTGTTCATCACCATCGCCTGCGGCGCGGTGTCCGGTTTCCACGCACTGATCGCTTCCGGCACCACACCAAAGCTGTTGGCCAGTGAAGGTCATGCCCGCTACATCGGTTACGGCGGCATGCTGATGGAATCGTTCGTGGCAATCATGGCCATGGTTGCTGCGTCGGTCATCGATCCGGGCGTGTATTTCGCCATGAACAGCCCGGCAGCCGTGGTCGGCGCTGATGCTGTTTCCGTTGCTCAAACCGTCAGCAGCTGGGGCTTTGCGATTACTCCGGAAGCCCTGCAAGCCGTGGCCCATGACATCGGCGAAACCACCATCCTGGCCCGAGCCGGCGGTGCGCCGACCCTGGCGGTCGGTATCGCGCAGATCCTGCATCACGTCCTGCCGGGTGAAAACACCATGGCGTTCTGGTACCACTTCGCGATCCTGTTCGAAGCGTTGTTCATCCTCACTGCTGTGGACGCCGGCACACGTGCCGGCCGGTTCATGCTGCAAGACTTGCTTGGCTCGTTCGTCCCAGCGTTGCGCCGTACGGATTCCTGGCCTGCCAACCTGATCGCGACTGCTGGTTGCGTGGCGATGTGGGGTTACTTGCTGTACCAGGGCGTGATTGATCCATTGGGTGGCATCAACACCTTGTGGCCGCTGTTCGGTATCTCCAACCAGATGCTGGCCGGTATCGCGCTGATGTTGGCGACCGTTGTACTGATCAAAATGAAACGTCAACGCTATGTGTGGGTGACCATGCTGCCAGCCATTTGGCTGTTGATCTGCACCGTTACCGCAGGCTTCATCAAGCTGTTCGATGCCAACCCGGCCATCGGTTTCCTGGCCCTGGCCAAGAAGTACAGCGATGCACTGGCCAACGGTCAGGTGCTGGCCCCAGCCAAGAGCATTGAGCAGATGCAGCACGTGATCTACAACGCCTACACCAACGCTACGTTGACCGCGCTGTTCCTGTTCGTGGTGTTCAGCATCCTGTTCTTTGCGCTCAAGGTCGGTGTCGCGGCGTGGGGCACCAAGGAACGCACGGATAAAGAAGCGCCATTCCAGGCATTGCCAGAGGCCTGAACATGTTCAATGACCTGAGTCGTCTCGGTAAATACCTCGGTCAGGCCGCGCGCCTGATGGTAGGCATGCCCGACTACGACAATTACGTCGAGCACATGCAAACCAAACACCCGGACAAACCGCTGATGGACTACGAGGCGTTCTTCCGCGAACGCCAGGAAGCCCGTTACGGCAGCAAGGCTGGGCCGAAGTGTTGTTGAGTGAATAAAAAAACCCGGCTGAAATAGCCGGGTTTTTTATTGGGCGTAGAACTGCGCCGCTGTTTTTCGTTGCAACTGGCGCTTTCTGCTGCAATCGGTGTACCTCTACAGTTACACGCAGATCCTCACGGAACATCAGGTCATGTACAGCTCGTTGAAAACACCGGGCAGCGTTCGCCGGTTGCATGACCAGATCTACGCCGGCGAGGTCCTTCACTTGACTGATTTGCCGCCGGTGTCAGCGCTGGTGGAGTTCACCCGTGCGTTTGTGGAAGACGCGCTGCATCCCTGGGCACCGCAAGAGATCCATCGCCACTTGAGTCACAGCGAGCAGGCCAACCGTTTTTCCCAATGTCAGAACGCCTTCGCCAGTTCTGCCGAGGCCCGACAGCGTTGGCAGGCTATCATCGAAAGCCTGGGGATTGCCGTGGATGACCTGGCGTGCGATCGCTTACACCTGCGCTTTCAGCCACACCGCGAGCCGCAACAGGTCGCACCGCGGGCCCGGACCACGGCCACCATCGCCTTTCACCGCGATACCTGGGGTTCGAATATCTATGCGCAGACCAACTGGTGGGCGCCGATCTATCCGATCACGGCAGGGCGGACCTTTGCCTTGTATCCGGATCTTTGGCAGCGGGCGTTGCTTAATTCCAGCGTCGATTTCGACATGCGCGCGATCCTGCAGCGCTCGCATCGGGACGGTCGTAATGCAGTGGATGCCGATGAGGCGATCCCGCATCTGTTGGAAGCGATTGAGCCGGAACGGGGCGTGGCCGTTGAGATCGAGCCAGGCAGTTTGATTGCCTTTTCCGGGGCGCATGCCCATGCCGGCGTCGGCAACAGCACCGGGCTGACGCGTATTTCCTTCGAAACCCGATCCATTTTGATCAATGACCTGCCGGGTGGATTGGGCGCGTTCAACGTCGATGGTCATGCGCCGTGGATGACACCAGGTTTGTTTCGCCGGATGAGCGATGGCAAACGCCTGAACGAGATTCTGGGTTTTGGGTTTATCGAACCCTATCGACGGCCAGAAAGCTGCTAGTTTTGGATAGCCGTTTGTCGGGCGTATCGGTATGCTCCACGGACTGCCAGAATGCCAATGATAAACAACCACAGTGATGCTATGAGCCAATCAGAATCGCGTGCGAATGTTCTAGCGTTGTATCCGGAAGACTCCCGCGAAGCGGCGGCGTTGCTCAAGCAAGCCGTACCCCTGATGGTTCGCCACAATATTCCGCCCAATCCTGTGCATTACGCGCTCTGGTACACCTACAGCAAAGGCCAGGATCCGGAGCTCAATCGACACCTGGATCGGGTGGTCAGGGACTTCGACGGTTGCCCGCCTGAATCCGCGACCAAGCTGTTTCGCGAATACATTATTCGTGACGAACTGGCCGATGTCCGCGCGGAGCAGCAACAGGTCATCAGTCTGGTGGATGGCATGGAACGCGATGTTTCACGCAGCGTAAAGGGCAGCCTCAACTTTCAGAACCGTCTAGGGCAGTGCCTGGAGATGTTCGATGAGCCGGTCAGCGATCGTCTGCCGGGTATCTTGAGTGAGCTGCAGCAGAGCACCCGCTTGATGCAGAGTCAGCAGGAGCACTTCCTCACCCAGTTGCAGTCCGCGCAAACCGAGATCAAAAGCCTGCGGGACAAACTCGAACGTGCGCAACTGGCCGCGACCCTGGACGGCCTGACCGAGCTGCTCAACCGGTCGGCCTTCACCCGCTTGCTGGAGCAGGCGTTAAGCAAGACTTCCAATGGCGTGGCGCTGGTCATGCTGGATATCGACCACTTCAAGCAATTCAATGATCAGTACGGCCATCCGCTGGGCGACCGGGTGCTTCAGCATGTTGGTCAGGTATTGCGCGGCGCGCTTCCAGCCAAAGCTTTTGCGGCGCGCTACGGCGGTGAGGAATTCTGCGTGGTGCTCGAAGAGTGCGCCGACCTCAACAGTGCCCGTGCCTTTGCCGAGCAACTGCGGCTGAAAGTCCAGTCATTGCGGATCAAGGCACGTGGCACCGACACCGTGCTGGACACCATCACCGCGTCCTTCGGTGTTGCCTTCGCTGAACCGGGTGACAATCTGGAAAGCCTGCTGACCCGCGCCGATGACGGGTTGTACGAGGCCAAGCGCAATGGCCGTAATCAGGTGCATGCGATGCAAAAAGACCCGGCATTGGCGCTGTAAATTGCTTCAATGCCGGGCAGTTTTTGGCGCTTACTGACCGTCCACGCTGCGCGGCACGCCGAGTGGATTGATCTCTCGCAGTGCTTCGGGAAGCAGCGCATCCGGAAAGCCCTGATAGGAAACCGGGCGCAGGAACCGTTCGATCGAGGTCATGCCCACCGAAGTGAAGCGGCTGTCCGATGACGCCGGAAACGGTCCGCCATGAATCGTGGCGAACGAGACTTCCTGAGGATGGGCAAAGGCGTTGACCACGATGCGCCCGGTGCGCCTTTCCAAAATCGGCAGCAAGCGCTGGGCCAGTTCAAAATCACTTTGTTCAAGGTGCAGGGTAGCGCTGAGCTGGCCGCGCAGAGAGCGGGCGACCGCGAGCATTTCTGCCTCATCCCTGACCTTCACCAGCAGCGCCGCAGGACCGAATACTTCATGCGCCAGTGCTGTCTCGGTGAGGAAGTGCTGGCCATCAACTTCAAGCAAGGCTGATTGGCCATCCACATCCCCGTTGGCGGCCGAACCCTCAACAACAAGTTTTGCCCCGGCATTTTGCAGGTCATCGAGCCCGCGGGTGTAAGACGCATGAATGCCCGGTGTCAGCATCGGACGCGCCGGTGCTGCGGCTACGCGTTTGGCCATCGCGGCGCGCAACGCTTCAAAACCAGACCCGTCAATGGCAATCAGGATCGCCGGTTTGAGGCAGGCTTGGCCGACGTTGACCAACATGCGTTCGACAAAACCATCGCCGATCTGCTCGCCCCGCGTGGCTAGCGCGTGGGGCAGGATGAATGTCGGGTTGATGCTGGTCATTTCGGTGAATACCGGAATCGGTTCAGGCCGCAATTGCGCACGGCGATAAAGCGCCATGCCGCCTTGTTCCGAGCCGGTGAAAGTCACGGCCTTGATCAATGGATGATCGACCAGGGCTTCACCGATGGCATTGCCACCGCCACGCACCATCGAAAACACGCCTTCAGGCAAACCGCTGTCTTGCACCGCTTGGCGGATGGCCCGAGCCTGGATTTCCGACGCGCCTGGATGGGCGTTATGCGCCTTGACGATGACTGTTGCACCCGCCGCCAGCGCCGACGCAGTATCACCACCGGCCACTGAGTAACTGATGGGGAAGTTGCTCGCACCAAAAATGGCCACCGGGCCGATGGCGATTTTTTGCAATCGATGGTCCATGCGCGGGCGCGGCTGACGATCAGGCTGCGCCGGGTCGATGGCCACTTGCAGGAAGCGACCCTTTCGCACCACAGCGGCGAACTGACGGAACTGGGTGGCGGCCTTCGCCGCTTCGCCTTGAAGCTGCGCCTCAGGCAGCCCTGTTTCCAGTGCGGCCCGTGCAGCCAGCTCCGGGGTTACGGCATCGAGGTTATCGGCAATACGTTCGAGGAACGCCGAACGCTGGGCCAGCGAGGTGTGGCTGTATTGGTCAAACGCCTCGTCGGCGAGGTTCGCCGCCCTGTCTACATCGGCGACGCCGCCCAAGGCGAAATCCGGTTCGATCAGCTGGTTGGTGGCGGGGTTGAGCGCCTTCATGGTCCCTTCGGTAGCAGGGACTTCGTTGGCACCGATCAGCAGGTTTCCAGTCAGTTTCATGTTGGCTCCCTCACTGCGTCAGAGTGGCGATGAGTTGGTTCGTCGTCACAATCGAGTGGGCGAATGTCGGGCCATTCAGTTCGTGGGCGGCGTGCATCATTTCCGGCTTGAAAGCGGCGGTTGCGTCGCGCACCAGGGTGACGTGGTAGCCCAGTTCCTGAGCGTAACGGGCGGTGGCCTCGATGCAGGTGTTGGCCAGCAGACCGACGATGATTACGTGGGTGATGCCCTTTTGTTTCAGGCGCAAATCCAGGTCGGTGTTGGCAAAGCCGCTCGAGCCCCAATGTTCAGAAGCGATGATATCGCCGTCCTTCGGTGCGAAATCCGGGTGCCATTCGCCGCCCCATTCGCCGCGGGCGAAGTGATGCATGTGCTGGATCTTGCACTGGGAAGGGCTTGGGTGATCCCAGTTTTCGTAGTCGCCTTGTTGCCAACGACGGTGCGGTACGATAACCACTGGAATGTCGAGGGATCGGATCGTGCGATCGAGCGCGCGCAGGTTGTCGAGCAGGCCGACTTGCTCGGCGATAGGCTCGATCAAGGGGTAAACCTTGCCGCCTGCGGACAGAAAATCGTTGTAAGGGTCGACCAACAGATAGGCAGTACGATCAAGAGGGTAGGCAGCGTTCGACATGACGGATTCTCCAGGTATTCAGGTTGTTCTTTGCCAAGGACTTGCCCTGGCATTGTGTTGATATGATAATCATAGTTACTATGAATGAGGCAAGCCCGTATGGCGGTAAAGAATAGTGTTCCTGAAACCTTGTGCCCGATTTCACGGGCCGAGGCGGTCGTCGGCGACCGATGGACGGTGTTGGTGCTGAGGGAATTGTTCATGCGCAGCCATCGGTTCGACGAGATCCAGGCGCAGACGGGAGGAACCCCGCAAATGGTCGCGGCACGCCTGAAAAGCCTGGAGGCCGACGGGCTGGTCATGCGCCGTGCCTACAACGAACGACCGCTGCGCTACGAGTACCACCTCAGCGAAAAAGGCGAGGCGTTTTACTCGGTGGTTCTGGCGCTGCGTGCCTGGGGTGAAACCTGGTGCAAGTCGGAGGGGGAGGAATTGGCCGTTCGCTACACCCACAAGACCTGCCGACAATCCGCCGGGCTGGGGCCACTTTGCGCGCATTGTGGTGAGCTTTTGCGTCGCGAAGAACTGATCAGCGAGCAGAGTGCAGCCTATGCCTTGGAGCGACAGACGCGGCGTGATGCGTTCAAGGGCAATCGCGGGGCGGACCCGGTTTCAGCAGTCGAAAAGCCTCTGTCGTAACTGACGGCACACGATCGTGTAGGCGCTGCCGAAGGCTGCGATCTTTTGACGTCGTTTTTTAAGGTCAAGATCAAAAGATCGCAGCCTTCGGCAGTTCCTACATGAAATTGGGGCGGTTATTACTATTTGTTCGGGTAATAGTGACCATCACCGATCACAAGTTCTATTAGTCGCGGAAAACACGGAAAATCGCGTGCATCGAAACGCTTTCCAGGGATCCCGCGTGATGAAGATTTTTACTCGGCAAGCGCTTGTCGCCTCCTTGCTGTTATCGGGTTGTGCTTCTTCGCCCAATGCCCCGACGCTTACGTTGCAAACGACAAAAGCGCCTGCGGATTACGCGAACTGTGTCTTGCCAAAACTGCAGCACGATGCGCTGACTGCGACGGTTTCGGAAACCCAGCGCAGCTATCGAATTGTCGTTTCAAGCAAAGTTGCCGCTAACGACGTACTTGAGGCTTACAAAGCAAACACTGGCGGTAAGATCTTCCTGTACGAGCGTGCGCTGCTGGCATCGACGTTCGGACCTTCCCCCCTCGAACGCGCCGCGCAGGAATGCCTTTGAGCGCTCAGGACGCCCGATCCCTGTGGGAGTGAGCCTGTTCGCGAAGGGGCCGGCACATTCAGCATTTGAATTGACTGACAGACCGCTTTCGCGAGCAAGCTAGCTCCCACGGGCCTAGCGTTTTAACAGCTGGGCATCCCTGCATTCAGCTTTTCTCCCTAACGTCGACACGCTCAAGCCAGCGTGTTTGATGGCGATTCTCGTCCTCTCCTTTCTGTTTAAATTCCTTGCTGATCAAGTGTTCATTTAGGTTGCATCAGGGTCGTGCGCCTCGATATAGTGGCGGAATAATATCAACTATAAAAAACTGCCAGCAGGGCTGCTGCACTCATACCTTTGCACAGACTGTGCTGGCTGACGTATCGCTCATTTGAGACTGCTCATGCCTAATCGCTCTCTGCATTTCAAGCTGTTCTGGACGGCGCTGATCGGAACCTTCGTCGTCATGGCGCTGCTTCTGGGTTCCATTGCCTACATCGCCTACGGTTCGTCCGTCAAAGAGACTTTTTCCCTGGTCGATACCATCGTCAAAGCCAATGCCAAGGAAGTGGAAACCGAACTCGGTGTCGGTTTTACCGTGGCCGAATCGCTGGCCAGTGTCGCCACGGCGATGCAGCAACAACACGTTGACCGCAAGACTGCCGATGCCCTGACGCGTCAATTGTTCGAGGCCAATCCGAAGCTGTTGGGCCTTGGGCAGTATTGGGAAGCGAATGCCTTCGACGGCAAGGACAGTGAGTTTGCCAACCAGGCGAATCACGATGCGACGGGCCGTTACCTGACGTATTGGAACCGAGCGAGTGGCACGGTGAAGTCTGAGGTGTTGAGCGGTTACGTGCCGGAAAACGCCGACAACCAGTATTACTATCGACCGCTGCATACACGCCAGCCCTGGGCCTCTGAACCCTATGCCTACAGCGTTGGCAGCGGCCAGCAAGTGATGCTGGTGTCGATCATGGTGCCGTTGTTGCAGGGTGGCAAAGCCATGGGCGTGGCGGGGGTCGATATCCCGCTCGAAAGCATTAACCATCAACTCTCGACCATCGATGCCTTCAAGGGTTATGGCGCGCTGATTTCCAGCGACGGCTTATACGCCAGCCATCCTGATGCCAAGCGCTTGAGCAAACCGGCCGATGAGTTGTCGGCGGCCGCCAAAGACGCCATCAAGGCTGGCCAGCCTTACAGTTTCCAGCACGACGGTTGGGGCTATGTGTTGCAACCGGTGCACATCGGCAAGGCACCGAACAATTGGGCATTGATGGTCGCCTATCCCTTGGACGAAGCCATGGCCGGGATCAATCATTTCCTCTATACCGCCGTCGTTATCGGTTTGGTGGCGCTGCTGGTGTTGGCCATTGTGCTGTGGCATTTGCTGGCGTGGCAGATTCGTCCGCTGTCGGGGCTCACTGTCGGTATTCAAGCCTGGGGCGGCGAGCTGGGCCTGCGTTTCGAACAACGCAGCGGCGATGAAACCGGCAAACTGGCCGGGGCGTTCAACCAGTTCATCCAGCGTCTGGGCGATCTGGTGGGCTCGATTCGTCACAGCAGCACCACACTGATGCAGATCTCCAACCACCTCGGCGATACCACGCAGGCTGTGGCCGAACGAGCGACTTCGCAGCACACCGCAACCGAGGAAATGGCCAGTGGCGTTACCGCGCTGGCGCATTCGGTGACCGAGATGTCTCAGCAGGCCGAAGACGTTGAACAACTGGCGCGTAACACTGAAGCGCTGACCAAGAACATCTCCGGGGACATGAGCGAGACCTTGGCCGGCATTACCCATATCGACCAGACCATGGACGTGGTGGCAGGTGCGGTGGGTGATCTGGAGAAACGGTCGCAGCAAATCGCCGGGATCATCGCGGTGATTCGCAGCATCGCTGATCAGACCAACCTGTTGGCCCTCAACGCGGCGATTGAGGCGGCGCGGGCAGGGGAGCAGGGCCGTGGTTTTGCGGTGGTGGCTGATGAAGTGCGCCAACTGGCGGAGCGCACCAGCCGTTCGACCGGTGAAATCGGCGAGATGATCGGGGCGATTGGCTCGGACGTCCGCAACACCGTGGCCAACGTCCAGCAGGTCGGAGAAGCGGTGCGTCAGGGCGTGGTGCAACTGACCACTTCAGCGCAAGGCGTCGATCAGATTCGCCAGCATGCCCAGGACATTCTGACGCGCATCAGCGAAGTGGCGCGCCAGACCCAAAGCCAAGCGGCAACCGGCGAGCAATTGTCCGTGGCCATCCAGGGCGTCAGCCGCATCTCCGAGCAGAACGATCACGCAATCCGCAGCCTGCTTGAACAGTCGCTGCAACTGCGCGACCAAGCGGGTTCATTGAGCCAGCAACTGACTCAGTTCCGCGATTGAGATACCGCGCTGGCCCTTTTGGGAGCGAGCCTGCTCGCTCCCACAACACCAAAACTCCATCGTTCCTCGGGAAAATCAGGGCTGCCAGGTATCAATCACCGACTGCAAAAATGCCTTCGACAGTTGTGGATTGTCCAACGCCCTGGCGATGAGCATGGCCCCGGCTATCGAGGCGATGACCCGCAGGGCTTCCTGATGTTTTTCGTCCTGGGTTTCGCCTTCCACCAGTGACATCAGAATCTCGATCAATCGCTCAACGCCCTGGGTGAAGGACTGGCTGACGGTGCCGCGGGTACGAGCGACATCAGCCGCCAGCGCAGGAATCGGGCAGCCCTCGGTCCAGTTGTCGAGGTGTTTCTGGGTCAGATAACCCTCGACCAGTTCGGCAATCGATCTGGCGGCCTGCCAGTCTCGAATGTTGGTCTCGAACGTCTTGGTCACGGCCTCCGAAGCCAGCTGCTCCTTACCGCCAGGGAACTGCCCGTAGAACCCGCCGTGAGTAAGCCCTACCGAGCGTGACAGCTCGCCGATTCCAATCCCGTCGATGCCTTTTTGCCGATACAGCCGGGACGCGGCGGTGAGAAGCGCTTCTTTGTTCGCAGCGGCCTTGTCTTTCGTGACTTTCATGAGCTGCTCCTGTGTCCAGGTGCGCCTTGCCATTGCAAGTCGTCGCCGAGAGGCTAGTAATTATGATAGTCGTCATATATTGTTTGCGCAAATGCCTCCAAGCGGGCCCAAGCCATGAAACGAAATGATCTGCGAAACATCGATCTGAACCTGTTGGTGGTGTTCGAAGCCCTGATACAAGAGCGCAACGTCTCCCGTGCGGCACAGAAACTGGCGCTGGGCCAACCGGCAGTCAGCAATGCACTCGGGCGCTTGCGCTGCCTGTTCAATGACCCCTTGTTCCAGCGCACAGGCCGGGCCATGGAGCCTACGCCTCGCGCCTTGTTGGTCGCGCAGATCCTGGGCCCGGCGCTGGACTCAGTACGTCATGCGATTGCTCATGGTGACGCCTGAGCAGGGCCAATCATTTTTTTTGTCCTTATACATGACAAGCATCATTAATAGTAATACCCAAGTTCACCCCGTTCAATTCGTCGCAGCCTCGCGCGAGGCCGAGAATCCGCAAATCCCATAACCGTCTGGCGGACACTACCCATGGAACAGTCACTCAAACCTTTGCGTTATCCCTTAGCCGTGTTGGCGCTCACGATGCTTGCAGCGTGTGATCGTGCGCCGAGCGTCGCCAGTGCACCGGGAGCGCCGCACGTCACCGTGGCCAAGGTTATCGAGCAGCCCATTACCGAGTGGGATGAGGTCACCGCCCGGTTGGAGGCACCGGAAACCGTCGAGGTTCGTCCACGTGTGTCGGGCCAGATTGATCTGGTGGCGTTTGCCGATGGTGCGCTGGTGAAGAAGGGCGATTTGCTGTTTCAGATTGACCCACGTCCGTTTGAACACGAAGTGCATCGCATCGAAGCCCAACTGCAACAGGCGCGCGCCGCATTGGTTCGCACCGGCAACGAAGCTCAGCGCGGCCAGCGCCTGCTGAGTAGCAACGCGATTTCCGCAGAACTGGCCGACACCCGCAATACCACCGCACAAGAGGCCAAGGCCGGGGTTGATGCCATTCAGGCGCAGCTCGATCTGGCACGCCTGAACCTCAGCTTCACCCGCGTCACCGCGCCCATTTCCGGCCGCGTCAGCCGTGCCGAAATCACCGCTGGCAACATCGTGACCGCCGATACCTCGGCGCTTACCAGCGTGGTCTCCACCGACAAGGTCTACGCCTATTTCGATGCCGACGAACGTGTATTCCTCAAGTACAGCCAACTCGCCCGCCAAGGCCAACGCGGTCAAACCACGCCGGTCTACATGGGCCTGTCCAACGAGGAGGGCAACAGTCACCTCGGGCAGATGAACTTCGTCGACAACCAGGTCAACCCGAAAACCGGCACCATCCGTGGCCGCGCCGTGTTCGATAACAGCAAGGGCGAATACACCCCCGGTTTGTATGCCCGATTGAAATTAGTAGGCAGCGCAGCCTATTCGGGCTTGCTGATCAAGGACGAGGCGGTGGGCACTGACTTGGGCAAGAAGTTTGTACTGGTGGTCGATCAGGACAACAAGGCCGTGTACCGCAGCGTTGATCTGGGACCAAAACTCGAAGGCCTGCGCATCGTGCGCAGCGGCTTGCAGAAAGAGGACCGCATCGTCATCAACGGCCTGCAACGGGTCCGTCCGGGGTCCGTGGTCTCGCCCGAAGATGCGCCCATGGCCGATCCGGAAACCATCGCCACGCTGACCCGCCAACGTCAGGCCATCGAGGCCGCCAATCATCCTGCATCCGTCAAATCACCGGCCCTGGTGAAGACGGATGCGGTTGTCAGTCCTCGCGGATAAAGGAACACCGACATGAAATTCTCTCAGTTCTTTATCACGCGACCGATCTTCGCAGCGGTGCTGTCACTGTTGATCCTGATCGCCGGCGCCATCTCGCTGTTCCAGTTGCCGATCAGTGAATACCCCGAAGTCGTGCCGCCGACCGTGGTGGTTCACGCCAACTATCCGGGGGCCAACCCCAAGGTCATCGGCGAAACCGTAGCGGCGCCATTGGAGCAAGCGATCACCGGCGTCGAGAACATGCTGTACATGTCCTCGCAGTCGACCGCCGATGGCCGACTGACGTTGACCGTGACGTTTGCCCTGGGCACCGATCTGGACAACGCTCAGGTTCAGGTGCAAAACCGTGTGACCCGCACCGAGCCCAAGCTGCCGGAAGAAGTGACGCGCATCGGCATCACTGTCGACAAGGCCTCGCCTGAGTTGACCCTGCTGGTGCACCTGGTGTCGCCGGACAAGCGCTACGACATGCTCTATCTGTCCAATTACGCGATCCTCAACGTCAAGGACGAACTGTCCCGTCTGGACGGTATCGGTGATGTGAAGATGTTCGGCATCGGCGATTACTCATTGCGTATCTGGCTCGACCCGGAGAAAACCGCGTCACGCAACCTGACCGCCACCGATGTGGTCAACGCCGTGCGCGAGCAAAACCGCCAGGTCGCCGCCGGCCAACTGGGCTCTCCGCCGGCACCTAACGCCACCAGTTTCCAGATGTCGATCAACTCCCAAGGACGTCTGGTCAGCGAGGAAGAATTCGAAAACGTGATCGTGCGCAGCGGTCCGAATGGCGAGATCACCCGCCTCAAGGATATTGCCCGGATTGAGTTGGGTTCCAACCAGTACGCCTTGCGTGCCTTGCTCAACAACCAGGAAGCGGTGGCCATGCCGATCTTCCAGCGGCCCGGTTCCAACGCGATCGACATCTCCGACCAGGTGCGGGCGAAGATGGCTGAGCTGAAGAAAAGCTTCCCGGAAGGTATGGACTACGAGATCGTCTACGACCCGACCATTTTCGTGCGCAGCTCGATTGAAGCGGTGGTTCACACGCTGTTTGAAGCGCTGGTGCTGGTGGTTTTGGTGGTGATCCTGTTTCTGCAAACCTGGCGTGCGTCGATCATTCCTTTGGTTGCAGTGCCGGTGTCGCTGATCGGTACGTTTGCCGTGATGCACCTGCTCGGGTTCTCACTCAACGCGCTGTCGTTGTTCGGCTTGGTGCTGGCCATCGGCATCGTGGTCGACGATGCAATCGTGGTGGTGGAGAACGTCGAACGCAACATCGAATCCGGGCTTGAACCGGTCGAGGCCACCAAGAAAGCCATGGGCGAAGTGACCGGGCCGATCATCGCCACGGCGTTGGTGCTGTGTGCGGTGTTCGTGCCGGCAGCCTTTATTTCCGGTCTCACCGGGCAGTTCTATAAGCAGTTCGCCCTGACCATCGCCATCTCGACGGTGATCTCGGCCTTCAACTCCCTGACCCTGTCACCTGCCTTGGCGGCGGTGTTGCTCAAGGCCCATGGCGTGCCGAAGGACCGTTTCTCCAAAGTGCTGGACCGCTTGCTCGGCGGTTGGCTATTCAAACCCTTCAACCGGCTGTTCGAAAAGGCCAGCCATGGCTATGTGGTTGCCGTGGCCAAAATCATCCGTGGCAGCAGCGTGGCGTTACTGATTTACGCCGGTTTGATCGCGATGACCTACATGGGCTTCAGCACCACGCCGACCGGTTTTGTGCCGACCCAGGACAAGAAGTACCTGGTGACCTTCGCGCAACTGCCGGACGCGGCCAGCCTGGATCGCACCGAATCGGTGATTCGCCGCATGAGCACCATTGCGATGAATGAACCGGGCTTTGACAGCGCCGTGGCGTTTCCCGGTCTGTCGATCAACGGCTTCACCAACAGCCCCAACGCCGGCATCGCGTTTATCGGCTTGCGTCCCTTTGATGAGCGCACAGATCCGAGCCTGTCCGCCAAGGCAATTTCCGCTTCGTTGAATGCCAAGTTCGGTGGCATTCAGGACGCCTACATCGCCGTGTTCCCGCCACCGCCGGTGCAAGGTTTGGGCACCATTGGCGGCTTCCGCCTGCAGATTGAAGACCGCAGCAACCTGGGGTATGACGAGCTGTACAAAGAGACGATGAACATCATCACCAAGAGTCGTAGTGTTCCGGAACTGGCCAATCTGTTCACCAGCTACACCGTCAACGTGCCGCAGGTCGAAGCCGCCATTGACCGGGAAAAGGCCAAGACCCACGGCGTAGCGATCAACGACATCTTCGACACCTTGCAGGTTTATCTGGGCTCGCTCTACGCCAACGACTTCAACCGTTTTGGCCGGACCTATCAGGTCAATGTGCAGGCCGAGCAACAGTTCCGCCAGGAGCCGGAGCAGATCGGTCAGTTGAAGGTGCGCAATGACCACGGCGAGATGATCCCGCTGGCCACTTTCGTCAAGGTCAGCCCGACCTCCGGCCCGGACCGGGTCTCGCACTACAACGGCTTCATCACCGCAGAAATCAACGGCAGCGCGGCCCCCGGCTACAGCTCGGGCCAGGCCGAGGCAGCAATTGCAAAACTGCTGAAAGAAGAACTGCCCAACGGCATGACCTACGAATGGACCGACCTGACCTACCAACAGATCCTGTCGGGTAACACGGCGCTGCTGGTGTTCCCGCTCTGCGTGCTGCTGGCCTTCCTGGTATTAGCGGCGTTGTACGAGAGCTGGAGCCTGCCGCTGGCGGTGATCCTGATCGTACCGATGACCCTGCTGTCGGCCATTGCCGGGGTGATCATTTCCAAGGGCGACAACAACATCTTCACCCAGATCGGTCTGATCGTGCTGGTGGGCCTGGCCTGTAAAAACGCGATCCTTATTGTCGAGTTCGCCAAGGACAAACAGGACCAGGGCCTGTCACCGCTGGACGCCGTACTGGACGCGTGCCGCATGCGTCTGCGGCCGATCCTGATGACCTCATTCGCTTTCATCATGGGCGTGATTCCACTGGTGACGTCCACCGGCGCCGGTTCGGAAATGCGTCGCGCCATGGGCGTTGCGGTGTTTTCCGGGATGCTCGGCGTGACCTTTTTCGGCCTGCTGTTGACGCCGGTGTTCTTCGTTCTGATTCGCCGCTACATCGAGCGCAAGCATGCGCGTAAGCAAGCCAACGCTCTGAACCTGGAGGTGCAACCGTGAATGCTCTGAAGTTCTTTTTACCCAGTCTTCTTGTCAGCGCGCTGGCCGCATGCACGGTCGGACCGGATTACAAAACCCCCGATACGGCGCCGGCTGACATCGTCTATGCGAAGGCGGCCAACTACGATCAGTCGCGCTTTGAAACGGTGTGGTGGCAACAATTCGACGATCCTACGCTCAACCAGTTGGTGAGCAAATCCCTGGAAGGCAACCGCAATCTGCGCGTCGCGTTTGCTCGCTGGAAGGCAGCCCGGGCGATTCGCGATGACATCAGCAATGACAATCTGCCGGTGGTCACCAGTCGTGTCAGCAGCCAGCAAGGTCGTTCTCAGGTTCCGGGGCTGACCGAGAGTCGGGTCAACACCGAGCGCTACGATCTGGGGCTGGACATGGCCTGGGAAATCGACATGTTCGGGCGTATTCAGCGTGAGCTCGAATCGAGCGACGCCCGGGAAGACGCGGCAGCGGCGGATCTCTTTCAGTTGCGCGTGACCATGATCGCCGAACTGGTGGACGCCTATGGCCAGTTGCGCGGTGCGCAGTTGCGGGAAAAAATCGCCCTGGCCAACCTGAAGAATCAAAACGATTCGCGCAGCGTGACGGTTAGTTTGCGTGATGCCGGTGTTGGTAATGAACTCGACGTCATGCGGGCTGACGCGCGCCTGGCCGCTGTCGAGGCGAGCGTGCCGCAACTGCAAGCTGAGCAGGTCCGGGAGAAAAACCGCATCGCGACCTTGCTGGGTGAACGTCCCGAGCAATTGAGCGTGGCGTTGAACCCGGCGGACCTGCCGGCTATCGCCAAGGCGTTGCCGGTCGGTGATCCGGGCGAGCTGTTGCATCGTCGGCCCGACATTCTCGCTGCCGAACGCCGCTTGGCATCGGCCACGGCAGATGTTGGCGTCGCCACCGCAGACCTGTTTCCTCGGGTCAGCCTCAGCGGGTTCCTTGGCTTTACCGCCGGGCGCGGTTCGCAGATCGGTTCCAGCGCTGCCAGGGCCTGGAGTCTGGGCCCGAGCATCACCTGGGCCGCTTTTGATTTGGGCAGCGTGCGCGCACGCATCCGTGGCGCGAACGCCGAAGCCGAAGGCGCCTTGGCCACCTATGAACAGCAGGTGTTGCTGGCGCTGGAAGAATCGGAAAACGCCTTCAGTGACTACGGCAAACGCCAACAGCGACTGCTGTCGTTGATCAAGCAAAGTGAATCCAGCCGTGCGGCGGCAAGTCTTGCAGCTATCCAGTACAAGGAAGGGTCGGTCGATTATCTGGTGTTGCTCGATGCGGAGCGTGAGCGCTTGAATGCCGAGGATGCTCAGGCCCAGGGTGAAACTGATCAATACCGGGGCATCGTCGCGATCTATAAAGCGCTGGGAGGCGGGTGGGACAGCGGCGGCAACAAGGTTGTGGCAAAGAACTGACGCCAGGGTTAAATCTGGTGCCCGGTGTGGAAAGGGTCGTTGGTATTTCGGTCGGTCAGCCGAGGTTTGAAGCAACCCGATGACTTCCACGCGATACAAACGTAATCTTGCCGACTCGCTTCCCAAGACAAGAAAAAAAACAGGAGTCATTGATGCAACCGATCCGTCTCGGTCTGGTGGGCTACGGCAAGATTGCCCAGGATCAACACGTTCCAGCTATCAACGCCAACCCCGCGTTTGAGTTGGTGTCTGTCGCAACGCAAGGGCAGCCCTGCGCCGGGGTAGAGAACTTTCGGTCCCTGAGCGAATTGCTCGAAAAGGGCCCTCACGTCGATGCGATTGCGTTTTGTACACCGCCGCAAGGACGGTTTGCGCTGGTGCAACAAGCGCTGGCCGCTGGCAAACACGTGCTGGTCGAAAAGCCGCCGTGCGCCACCTTGGGTGAAGCAATGGCGTTGGTGGATCAGGCCGCTAAGCAAGGCGTCAGCGGTTTGTTCGCCTGGCATTCACGTTACGCGCCAGGTATCGAAGCCGCCCGGGACTGGCTCGCTACCCGCACCCTGCAAAGCGTACAGATTGACTGGAAGGAAGACGTGCGCAAGTGGCACCCAGGCCAGGCATGGATCTGGCAGCCGGGTGGCCTGGGCGTCTTCGATCCCGGCATCAATGCCTTGTCGATTGCAACCCATCTGCTGGCGCTGCCGCTGTTTGTCGAGTCTGCCGAACTGCGAGTCCCCAGCAACTGCCAGTCGCCGATTGCCGCTTCGATCAAAATGTCTGACGCGCGCCACCTCGATGTTCGCGCGGAATTCGATTTCGACCACGGTCATGATGAACTCTGGAGCATCGAAATTCGCTGCACCGAAGGCACCCTGCGCCTGGATAACGGTGGCGCGCTGTTGAGCATTGATGGCGTACGCCAAGCGGTATCGAAGGAGGGCGAGTACGCGGCGGTGTACCGACATTTTCAACAGCTCATTAGCGCCAAAACCAGTGACCTGGACCTCCAGCCGCTACGGTTGGTTGCCGACAGCTTTTTCGTCGGCAGCCGGGCGTCGGTTGAGCCGTTCTACGATTAACAGCCGCTCGATAAACGGCAGCGATCGCTGCTGTTTTCTATGCGTGCGTCACATGGGATTAATGCAGATACATCACTGTTCTTTCGCAGGGACGGGGCACATTCTTGGCCGAAACACCGACGCAGCATTGCGCGTCATTCTCGGCCTGATGGTTCCCGTTTCTACCAAAGAGAGCGATAAAAATGAGTGCATTTACCCACGTAACAGTCGGCACCAACGACTTGGATAACGCCCGCCGTTTCTACGACGACGTACTGGGCGAACTTGGCCATAAACGTATCGCCGATCTCGCGGACAACGGCTCTATATGGGGCGAAGACTCACCGTCCTTCTTTGTTCTGAAACCGGCTGACGGTGCACCTGCCAGTGTCGGCAATGGCGTAACGGTCAGTTTCGAAGCGCCGACACGTGCCGCAATCGACGCTTTTCATGCCGCCGCATTGGCCGCTGGCGGTACGTGTGAAGGCCTTCCAGGGCCAAGAGGCTGGGCACCGAACGCTTACGCGGCCTATGCCCGGGATCTGGACGGTAACAAACTGGCGGCCTATTGCTTCAAAGCGGATTAAATTGCGCTCGCGCGGCCCTTGGTGGCAAGGCATCGAGGGCAGCGCATGCGCCTCAAAGCGCAAAAATCTACAGCCTGGCGCGTGGTACAAGACTTCCGGCTGAAAAGCCGGATAATAGCGGCCAATTATTCGGCTCGTTATTCTGGTACTCCCGCATGGAAATCAAGGTCAATTTTCTCGACAACCTTCGACTTGAAGCCAAGTTCGATGACTTCACGGTGGTGGCCGATCAGCCTATTCGCTATAAGGGCGATGGCTCTGCACCGGGTCCGTTCGATTACTTTCTGGCTTCGTCGGCCTTGTGCGCGGCTTACTTTGTAAAGTTGTACTGTGATACCCGCAGTATCCCTACCGAAAATATCCGGCTCTCTCAGAACAACATTGTTGACCCGGAAAACCGCTACAACCAGATTTTCAAGATTCAGGTCGAGTTGCCGGCGGATATCTCCGACAAGGATCGCCAGGGCATTCTGCGTTCCATCGACCGCTGCACGGTGAAGAAGGTGGTGCAGGCCGGCCCTGAGTTTGTGATCGAGGAAGTGGAGAACCTGGATGCCGATGCGCAGGCGTTATTGATGCCGGCCTCGGGGTCAGGAGCGGGCACCTATATTGCGGGCAAGGATCTGCCACTGGAGCAAACCATCGCCAACATGTCCGGCATCATGGCCGGGCTGGGCATGAAGATTGAAATTGCGTCGTGGCGCAATATCGTGCCCAACGTGTGGTCGCTGCATATTCGCGATGCGCACTCGCCGATGTGTTTTACCAACGGTAAAGGCGCGACCAAAGAAGGCGCGTTGGCGTCGGCATTGGGCGAGTTTATCGAGCGACTGAACTGCAATTTCTTCTACAACGATCAGTTCTGGGGCGAAGAAATCGCCAACGCGGCGTTTGTGCATTACCCCAACGAGCGCTGGTTCCAGCCTGGGCGTAAAGACGAACTTCCAGCCGAGATTCTCGATGAGTACTGCCTGCGGATTTACAACCGCGATGGCGAGTTGCGTGGCTCGCATCTGTTCGATACCAATTCCGGCAATGAAGAGCGCGGCATCTGTTCGCTGCCCTATGTGCGCCAGTCGGACGGCGAAGTGGTGTACTTCCCGTCCAACCTGATCGAAAACCTGTACCTCAGCAACGGCATGAGTGCCGGCAATACGCTGGCCGAAGCGCAGGTGCAATGCCTGTCGGAGATCTTCGAACGTGCGGTAAAACGCGAAATCATCGAAGGCGAAATGGCCCTGCCAGATGTACCTCAAGACGTGCTGGCTAAGTATCCCGGCATCCTGGCCGGTATCCAGGCGCTGGAAGAGCAGGGCTTCCCGGTGCTGGTCAAGGATGCGTCGCTGGGCGGCGAGTTCCCGGTGATGTGCGTGACCTTGATGAACCCGCGTACCGGCGGTGTGTTCGCCTCGTTCGGCGCGCACCCAAGCCTTGAGGTGGCGCTGGAGCGCAGCCTGACGGAATTGCTGCAGGGCCGCAGTTTTGAAGGCTTGAACGACTTGCCGCAACCGACCTTCGAAGGCCACGCGGTGACGGAGCCGAACAACTTCGTTGAGCACTTCATCGATTCCAGCGGCGTGGTGTCGTGGCGCTTTTTCTGCGCCAAATCCGACTACGAGTTTGTCGAGTGGGATTTCTCCGGCCAGGGTGAAAACTCCAACACCGAGGAAGCTGCGACCCTGTTCGGCATTCTCGAAAATATGGGCAAAGAAGCGTACATGGCTGTGTACGAGCATTTAGGTGCACCGGCCTGCCGCATTTTGGTGCCGGATTATTCGGAAATTTATCCGGTAGACGATTTGATCTGGGACAACACCAACAAAGCGCTGTTTTTCCGTGAAGACATTCTGAACCTGCACAGCCTGGACAAGGCCGGCCTCAAGGCGCTGGTCAAACGTCTGGAAGAAAGCGAACTGGACGACTACACCGACATCACCAGCCTGATCGGCATCGAGTTCGACGACAACACCGCGTGGGGTCAGTTGACGATTCTGGAGTTGAAGCTGTTGATCTACCTCGCCTTGCAGAAGTTTGATGAGGCGAAGGAACGGGTAGAAATGTTCTTGCAGTACAACGACAACACGGTGGAACGCGGGTTGTTTTACCAGGCCGTGAATGTGGTGCTGGAAATGCAGTTGGACGAGGACCTGGAGCTGGAAGACTACGAAGTCAATTTCCGCCGGATGTTCGGCAACGAGCGGATGGACGCGGCGATTGGGTCGGTTGACGGCAGCGTGCGCTTCTTCGGCCTGACGCCTACGAGCATGAAACTGGAAGGGCTCGATCGACACCTGCGGCTGATCGACAGCTACAAAAAGTTGCACACGGCGCGGGCCAATGTGACGGCATCCAGCTAATAGCTCTGCCGCTTTCCCGAGCAGACCCGCTCCCACATGGGGTCGGCATGCTCCGTAATTGCGAAGCACTGACAGAAAAAATACCCCCCTGAAAGATCGCTCTTCGAGGGGGGTATTTTTTTCAACGCATGCAACCGCGTGGGGGCGAAAGATGCTTTGTGGGTTTTACTTATTGTTGGCCAGACGCTTGGCGATAGTCGCCACATGCTTGCCCTGGAACCTGGCGATTTGCAGTTCATTTTCGCTTGGCTGGCGCGAGCCATCGGCGCCGGCCAGCGTCGAGGCGCCGTACGGTGAACCGCCCGAGATTTCGGTCATGTTGACCAGGCCTTGCTCGGAGTAGGGAACGCCGACGATGACCATGCCGTGGTGAAGGAGGGTGGTGTGGAAACTGGTGATGGTGGTTTCCTGGCCGCCATGTTGCGAGGCGGTGCTGGTGAACACGCTGCCGACTTTGCCGATCAACCCACCTGACATCCACAGGCCGCCGGTTTGATCGAGGAAGTTGCGCATCTGCGAACACATGTTGCCAAAGCGTGTCGGCGTACCAAAGATGATCGCATCGGCTTCAGCCAGAACTTCCGGGGTTGCGTACGGAATACTGCCGAAGGCGGCGCGGTAACCCTTGATGCCGCTTTTGACCAGGACTTCCTCAGGCATGAGTTCCGGAACTTGCAATAGGGTGACTTCTACATCACCGACTTCGCGCGCGCCGGCAGCTATGGCTTCGGCCATCTTGTAGATGTGGCCATAAGAGCTGTAGAAAACGATCTGAATTTTTGTTGGCATGTCGGTTTCCTGATTTGATTTCTTTGCGGCTTATATAACTGTCCGAGTTAAGCCTGTTTCAAACGCTTACACATATCGGTTGGATGAATGAATAACAACCGTCAATAGCGTTTGCTTGTTGCAGCATGAGCAGCGGCGCAAAACAACACAACGGGATTAAGGTTCCGGATTTGCAAACGACCTGATTGGTAAAACCAAACGTTAAAAATTGCGATCGTCAAGTTCGCCATTGGCAAACAGCTTTGCAATTGCCTGGCTAAGTCGGGGTGGTTACGCTGGATTTAGTCGCCTGGCCAATCTTGGTTCAACTTCCGAGTGGCGGGTCTTCCCTGCAAGCGGTTTTCGATAGGAAAAATAAAATGGAAACGCTAGATGGAGTGGTTGTAGTTGGCGGAGGTCCGGTGGGACTTCTGACCGCATTGAAACTCGGCAAGGCCGGTATTCGAGTCGTGGTGCTTGAAGCTGAATCAGGCGTTTCCCCATCGCCGCGCGCCGTCGCGTATATGCCCCCGACCGCCGCTGCTCTGGATCGTTTTGGTTTGCTCGACGACATTCGCAAGCGCGCGGTGTGGTGCCCGGACTTCGCCTATCGGCATGGCAACGGCGAGCTGATCGCAAAGATGGACTGGAGCGTCCTGGCCCAGGATACGCAATACCCGTACATGCTGTTGCTAGGGCAAAACCACGTGTCCAACATCATTGCCCAGCACCTGCGGGAGTTGCCCAATGTCGAGATTCGCTGGAATCATCGGGTCGAGGAAGTTGACCAGGATGACGCCTACGTGACCATCCAGACCAGCAGCCCCGGCGGTACGTCGCGCCTGCGAGCCCGTTGGCTCGCGGCCACCGATGGCGCACGGAGCACGGTTCGCCAGAAGGTCGGTCTGACGTTCGACGGCAATACCTGGGCTGAGCGACTGGTCGCCACCAACGTCTTCTATGACTTCTCGCTGCATGGCTATTCACGCGCCAACTTCGTTCACGACCCGGTCGATTGGGCGGTGGTTGTGCAACTCGACAAAACCGGCCTGTGGCGTGTTTGTTATGGCGAAGACGCGTCGTTGTCGGATGCCGAGGTCCGTCAGCGCCTGCCCGAACGATTCAAACGGTTGCTGCCGGGCGCACCGACACCAGACCAGTACCGTGTCGATCACCTCAACCCGTACCGCGTTCACCAGCGCTGTGCCGCCGAGTTTCGCCGTGGGCGGGTAATTCTGGCCGGCGATGCCGCCCACGCCACCAACCCGATGGGTGGCCTCGGACTGTCCGGTGGTGTGCTGGATGCCGAGCATTTGGCCGAAGCATTGATCGCCGTGATCAAGAATGGTGCGTCGACCAAGACCCTGGATGAATACTCGATCGACCGCCGCAAAGTATTCCTGGAGTTCACCTCGCCAACCGCAACGGCCAACTTCACCTGGATGAAGGAAAGTGATCCAGGCCAGCGTGCTCGTGACGTTGCCATGTTTGAACATGCGGGTACTGATCGCTCGGTCATGCGCCAGTTTCTACTTGATTTCGAAAAGCTCAATGGTCGAAGAGTAATAGAAAGAAAACTGCTCGCCGCTTGAACTAACCGAATGCAAGAAGCCTGAGAGCTGAAACGCTCTTGGGCTGCATCCTCGTGTTTATAACCTGTCATACGCAACTCTTTAAAAGGACTTAATGATCGTTCGAACAAAAGACGTAGTCCTGCGCGCGACTTTCAACTAAATGAAAGCGCGTCATGTGTCCCGAAATAATAAAAATAAATAGGGTTCATCATATGAAAGCGAAAACGAGCTTTAGCCTTGCACCGATAAGGCCGTCGGTGCACCACTTGCAGTTAGCCATGGCAGCTGCATTGCTGGGATTACAAGGTGTACCCGACGTGGAGGCGTTTGCGCTTGATACGGGTAACCCCGATTACGCGATTGCCTTTGACAATACCGTTAAATACAGCGCGGCCTGGCGGCTCAACAATCAAGATGACGCCGTTCGCCCGACCTATAACCCCAACCTTGATGACGGCGACAATAACTTCAACCGGGGGCTTATTTCCGATCGGCTGGACCTGCTGTCGGAACTGGACATGAGTTATCAGCGTCGATACGGGGTTCGGGTCAGTGGTGCGGCCTGGTATGACGATGTCTATAACCGGGGCAACGACAACCACACCGATACCGTTAACAGCTTGTCCGTGCGCAATGATCAATTCACCACCGACACGCGCGACTTTCAGGGCCGTGATGGCGAACTGCTGGACGCCTTCGGCTACGGCAAATTCGACCTGGGAGCCATGTCGCTGTCGCTGCGGGGCGGGCGCTATAGCCAGGTTTACGGTGAGAGCCTGTTCTTCGGTGGCAATGGCATCGCGGTGGCGCAATCCCCCGTTGATATCAACAAATTGCTCTCGGTGCCGAGTTCCACGTTCAAGGAAATCATTCGCCCGATTGGCCAGATAGGCGGCACGTTGCTGGTCAATCAGAACGTGACCCTGGGTGCGTATTATCAGTACCGATGGGAACAGGCCCGGCTGCCAGCGGCGGGTAGCTATTTCAGCTACGCCGACTTTCTCGACGAGGGCGGTGAGTCGTTCATTCTGGGGCCTGGCGTGTTCTTGAGGCGAGGCAAGGACATCGATGCGCGCAACTCCGGGCAGTTCGGTATGCAGGTCAAGATCAAGTCCGGCGAGTTCGAATACGGCCTGTACGCCGCGCGATATCACGACAAGTTTCCACAGTTCTACCTGAGGCCCGGGGAGGGTGATTACGCGTTGGTCTATGGCGAAGACATCAGGACCTTCGGCGCCAGTGTCAGCACGTTGATCGGCGAAACCAACGTCGCTGCCGAAACCTCGATTCGGCGCAATACCCCGCTGGCTGCCACCGGCAACGTTGTGGTCGATTTCACCGGAACAGGCGACGGTGACCACAATCCGCTCTACCCGGTGGGCAATACTTTCCATGCCCAGGTGTCGGCCATCTCGGTGCTGGCCAACAGTGGTTTGTGGGACGGCGCGACCCTGCTCGGCGAGGTGGCTTACAACCGAATCACCAGCGTCGACAAAAACCGCGATCAACTGGACCCCAACGTCACCCGCAACGCCAGCTCCCTGCGCATGTTGTTCACCCCGGAGTATTTCCAGGTGTTCCCTGGCGTGGACATGACCGTGCCGCTCGGCATCGGCTATGGCATCAGCGGCAACACCGCCGTGCTGGGCACCGGCTTCTCGCCCGAGGGCGGCGGAGACATGAGCCTGGGCCTGCAATTCGACTACCGCAAAACCTGGCGCGGCGGCATCACCGTCACCCACTACTACGGCAGTGCCGGTGGCGTCGTCGATTCGAACGGCGCGCTCTCGGGCGATCAGGTCTATGCCGACCGCGATTTCGTTGCCATTTCCCTCCAGCGCACGTTCTAGCCCGAAAGGAATACAACAATGATAAACAAGACACTCCTTGGCTTCACTTTCCTCACCAGCCTGATCGGTGCGCTACCGGTGTCGGCTGCCGTCAGCCCGCAGGAAGCGGCCACCCTGGGCACAACGCTCACCCCTTTGGGCGGTGACAAAGCCGCCAATGCCGATGCCAGCATCCCGGCCTGGAACGGTGGCACCAAACAAGTGGCCGCCACTGGCAGCAGCAGTATTCCTGGCGATCTGTTCAGCGCGGACAAACCGCTGCTGAAAATCACTGCGGCCAACATGGCCAAGTACTCCGACAAGCTGTCGGAAGGCACCCGCACACTGCTGCAGAAATACCCTGACAGTTTCCGTATGGACGTGTACCCGACGCGGCGCACGGCGTCCGCCCCGGACTACGTCTACAAGAACACTGCGCTCAACGCGGTGAATTGCAAACTCACGCAAAACGGCCAATCGGTGGAGGGCTGTTTTGGTGGCATTCCGTTCCCGGTTCCCAAGAGCGGGCAGGAAGTGATCTGGAATTTCCTGTTGCGGGTCGAGCCGGAATCGGTGGAATTCGGCTTCAAGAACGTGGTGCTGACCAGTGACGGTGGTCAGACCCTGGCGACCCGAAACGACAACACGTTTCAATACCCGTACTACTACCAGAAAGGTTCGGTACTGACCTGGTCCAAGGAGTATTTCCTGCAGCGTTTCAGCACCACGGCGCCACCCTTCAAGGCCGGGGAAACACTGGTGATACGCGACAGCGTCGACCCGCAGCAGTCCCGGCAGGCCTGGCAATATCTGGTTGGACAGCGGCGGGTAAGACGCGCGCCGACAGTGGCTTATGACACCCCGGATTTCGTCGCTTCCGGCGCCAATTACTTCGATGAAGTGCAAGGCTTCTTCGGCATGCCGGATCGCTATGACTGGAAAATCGTCGGCAAGAAGGAAACCTACATTCCCTACAACACCAACGGACAAGTCACGGCCCCGCTGGACAAAGCTTTTGCGCCGCACCATCTGAACCCCGACACGCTGCGCTGGGAGCTGCATCGCACTTGGGTAGTAGAGGCAACCGTGGCCAGCGGCAAGCGTCATGCGGTGCCCAAGCGCACTTTCTATTTTGACGAAGACACCTGGCTGCTGACCTTGCTCGACGGCTATGACGCCGAAGGCAAGCTCTGGCGGACTTCGCAGGTGCTGCCGTTCGTGGTGCCATCGGTGCCTGCGGTACTGGTCAAGCCTGTGGCGGTGTTCAACTTGCAAGCGGGAACCGTGAGCAATGTTCAAGCCTTCAATGGCGAGAACTTCAGGGTCGTGCCACTCAAACCCGAGTCCTATTTCACCGGTGACGCAGTCGCCGCCGAAGGCGTGCGCTGACAAACGCTGGAGTCGGCCCGCCGTTCGGGCCGATCATTAACAGGAATCGTGCAATGACCTATCTGAATTTTCATGACGGGCGCCGGCTGCTGCGCGCGATCTGGCTGGGTGGTGTGCTTGGGGTCACCGTTCCGGCTGTCGCGCAGAGCGCTTCGCTGGATCTGCTGGACACCCCGGCGACTCTGAATCAACGCGCGGAACACGCGGTGCTGCTGGCGGTTACTCGGGCCGGCGATCGACTGGTGGCGGTGGGTGAGCAGGGCATCGTGCTTTTGTCCGACGACAACGCCGTGAGTTGGCGCCAGTCGCATGCGGTTCCCAGCAGCGTGGCCCTGACGGCGGTGAGCTTTATTGATGCCGCCGATGGATGGGCGGTGGGGCATGGCGGCGTGATCGTGCACAGCTCCGATGGTGGCGAAACCTGGCGCAAACAACTGGATGGCAAGTTAGCCGCCCAGCTTGAACTGCAAGGTGCGCAAGCGCAGTCGGCCAGCGATCCTCAGGCCGGGCAAAGACGCTTGAACGCGGCTCAGCAGTTAGTGGCTGACGGCGCGGATAAACCTTTTCTCGGGGTGTATTTCGCCGACCCGCAACACGGTTTGGTGGTGGGCGCGTACGGACTGGCAATGTTGACCGATGATGCAGGCGTCCATTGGCGCTCGGTGGGGAATGAACTGGATAACCCCGGCGGCTTGCATCTGTACTCGGTCCTTGGCGATTCGCGGGGCGTGATGATTGCGGGTGAGCAGGGAACGCTCCTGCGAGGCTCCGCGTTGGGGCAGCCATTTTCTCGGGTGCAAAGTCCTTATCACGGCACCTGGTTTGGCGCGGTACCGGTGGCGTCCGGGCAAGCGCTTGTTTTCGGCCTCAAGGGCAATGCGTATCGCCTGGAAGAAGGCAGCCAATGGCAGTCGATCGAGACCAGTGAACACAGCAATCTGACGGCGGGAAAACGGCTCGCCGATGGCAGCCTGGTGGTAGTCAGCGAGGGCGGGCGGGTACTGCACAGTCGCGATCAGGGGCGACATTTTCAGGCCTTGCAGGCTGCCGGACTGGATGGCTCGGCCATCACCGATGTGACGCAAGCGGCTGACGGTGCACTGGTATTGACTGGCGCACGCGGTATCAAACGCCTGAATCCGATGGTCCTCACCGAAGAGAATGCCCAATGAACGCACATCATGTTTTTGCCACCGATGACGCCGAGCTCATCGCGCAGCGCGGATCATGGGTGGAACGTCTGCTGTTTGGCCAGCGTTCGCTATTCGTGCTGTTGTGCCTGTTGGCGACCTGCTGGTTCGGCTACAAGGCCACCGGTCTGGAGCTCAATGCCGCGTTTGAAAAAATGCTCCCCAGCGGGCATCCCTATATCCTCAATTACCTGGAAAATCGCTCGCAACTGGCCGGTGCCGGCAACACCTTGCGTATTGCCGTGGAAGCACGGAAGGGCACTATATTCGACGCTGAATATCTCGAAGCGGTGAAGAAAATCACCGATGAGCTGTTCTTGCTGCCGGCAGTGGATCGGCCTTACATGAAGTCGTTGTGGACGCCCGCCATGCGCTGGACCGCCGTGACCGAAGACGGACTGGACGGTGGCCCGGTGATCCCGGATAACTACGACGGCTCGGCGCAGAGCCTGGCGCAGGTGCGGCAAAACGTCGAGCGATCGGGTGAAATAGGTCAGTTGGTGGCCGATGATTACAAGTCCAGCATCATCCTCGTTCCGCTGCAGGAACAACGGGCGAGCGGGGCGCCACCCATCGACTATCAAGCCTTGTCGCAGCGTCTGGAAACGCTGCGCGCGACTTACAGTTCGGCGGGGATCGACATTCACATCACCGGGTTTGCCAAGTTGGTGGGCGACCTGATTGCCGGTATGCGCCAGGTGATGGTGTTCTTCCTGGTGGCGGCAGCCATTTGTCTGGCGGTTCTTTTCTGGTACACCCGCTGTATACGCAGTGCGCTGGTGGTGCTGAGCTGTTCGTTGGTCGCGGTGGTATGGCTGCTGGGTGCCCTGGCCAGTCTGGGGTTCGTCCTTGATCCTTATCTGGTGCTGGTGCCTTTTCTGGTGTTCGCCGTTGGCTTGAGCCATGGCGCGCAAAAAATGAATGGCATTACCCAGGACATCGGTCGAGGCGTGGACCGCCTGACGGCCGCGCAACTGACATTCCGTCGTTTGTTTCTGGTCGGTCTGTCGGCACTGGTGTGTGATGTCGTCGGCTTTGCAGTGTTGATGGTGATCGACATCCCGGTCATCAAGGACCTGGCGATTTGTGCCAGCATCGGCGTGATGATTCTGATCGTCACCAACCTGATGCTGCTTCCGGTGCTGTTGTCGTTTATCGGTGTGAGCGAAAGTGCTGCCCGAAGAGCGGCGGCTGCTGCGGTGGCAGAGGTCATCGATGTCAATCACGTCAAGCATCCTGCCTGGGCCTTTCTTGACCATTTCACCCAGCGACGCTGGGCTGGTTTTGCACTGTTGGGGGCCGCCGTCCTCGCCTTGGTCGGCGTGGGCTACAGCACGCAATTGAAGATCGGTGACACTAATCCCGGTGCGCCGGAGTTGCGCGCCGATTCGCAGTACAACCGCGATAACGCCTTCATGGTCGGCCACTATTCGGCGAGCAGTGACGTGTACGTGGTGATGGTCAAGACCCCGCAGTTTGCCTGCGCTTTGTATGACACGGTGCGCACCGTTGATCGTCTGGCGTTCGAATTATCCCGGGTGCCGGGTGTAGAGGGCACCAAGTCCCTGGCAGGTTTGGCGAAAACGGCTGCGACCGGCATGAACGAAGGCAGCCTGAAGTGGTACGAAATCCCGCGCAACCAGGACATGCTCAACGCCATCATCACTCGCGCGCCCCGTGAGATGTTCAACCAGAACTGCGATCTTTTGAGCGTTTACGTCTACCTGCGTGACCACAAGGCCGATACCTTGAGTGGTGTCGTCAATGCCGTTGAAGACTTCGCCAGACGCAACAATTCCGCAGACTATCGTTTCCTCAATGCAGCCGGTAACGCAGGCATCGAAGCGGCCACCAACATCGTGGTCAAGGAAGCCAATCGCAAGATGCTGTTTCTGGTTTACGCAGCGGTGATTATCATCAGCCTCGTGACATTCCGCTCATGGCGGGCAGTGGTTTGCGCAGTCGTTCCGTTGATGCTGACGTCGGTGTTGTGCGAAGCCTTGATGGTCTGGCTGAACATCGGCGTCAAAGTCGCGACATTGCCGGTCATTGCCTTAGGGGTCGGCATCGGCGTGGACTACGCGTTATACATCATGACTGTGATGCTGCGTTATCTGCGCGAGGGCGCAAGCCTGTCCGAGGCGTATTACCGGGCACTGGTTTTCACTGGGAAAATCGTCGTGTTGACAGGGGCGACACTGGGGATCGCCGTGGCGACCTGGTACTTCTCGCCGATCAAGTTTCAAGCTGACATGGGCATCCTGCTGGCGTTCATGTTTGTGTGGAACATGCTTGGCGCATTGATTCTTCTGCCGGCATTGGCGTACTTCCTGTTTCGGCCGGGCAAGATGGCGGCAGCGGTTGTCTAGTGAGGGCCTGCGCTTGCGATGAGCGTCACCGACCGGTTGGCGGCTGTGACGTGCGGGGAAGGGGGATTGCAGTTGACCTGCCCGTTCGGGTCAGCTGTTTTCTTGCGTCAGACCGAGCCGCCGATCCCATTCCGGCTCCATGTCAAACGTGGCCGACAGCAAGTCCAGGAACAGTTTGACTTTGGCCGTGCCTCGATGAGACGTCGGGTACACAGCAGAAAAATGCGGCGTATCCGTTTCGAAGCTGGGAAGAATTCGAACAAGCCGCCCCTCCAGCAGATCATCACAGGCGACCATCGTTGGCAGATAGGCAATGCCCATCCCCCTGCGTGCAAATTCCTGGACCAGATGCACGCTGTTGGAGCGAAGCGCGGGCACCAGCGTGACCTCATTGTGCTGCGAGTCATTGTTCAACGACCAGCGACGCCACGGGTAATAGCGGTAGCACGCGAAGTCATGGAGACAAAGGTCATCCGGGCTCAAAATCGGCGGCCTGCCTGCAAGGTATTCAGGTGTGGCGACAAACACACCGCGCATCAAAAACAGCTTTCGCTCGATCAGTGATTCAGAAGCCGGTGGAAAGATCTGCAACACGATGTCGTAGCCTTCCTGCACGGGATCCACGACCTGGTCGTTGGCGAAAATATCAAAGTCGACGCTGGGGTGGCTCTTCCTGAAGGTTTCGATGACACCGGGCAGATGTTGCAGGGCGAAGCCGTTTAAAGCGGCAATGCGCAGGACGCCCGTTACAGCCGTGGACGAATCGCGCGACCTTTGAGAGAGGGCTTGCATTTGATCGATCAGACTGTGGCAGTCCGAGTAATAAGAGGCGCCGACCTCGGACAGCTTTACGGCCCGGCTGGAGCGATGGAAGAGTGACACGCCCAAGTGTTCTTCCAGTTGCTGTACGCGCGTTGTGATCACGGATTTGGCCACACCGATCTGTCTCGCGGCGTTGGCAAAGTTGCCCGCTTCTGCGGCGCGTACGAATGCTTCAATACTCAGATAAATATCCATCCCGGCACCTCTGTCTTTTTATTTTTCTAGCGGTTTGGCTATCCAGCATGTGCTCGGTGCCTGTACCTGCGCGAGCCGCGATCTTGCCGCTTGGGCGTCGCAGTGTATCGTCTGCCCGCTCCAGCATGAGCAGCACAATTGCATAAAACAACGTGGTCATGGTTGCCGAATCGCAAACGCACCGATCGCCGAAACCGAACGATGCGGTGTCTATTTTCCCTGGCCGCTACGCGCTGAAAATGCAATCGGTGTGTTCGCGATTGGCAAACCGCCGCCGCATTGCCTCGTTAAATCAGTCTGGTTAGGCTGGGATCAGTCGCCTGACTACTCATCTAACACTCAAGTGGCAGGCCCTGCATGCGGATTTCGATAGAAGGGCACACATGGAAACGGTAGATGGGGTGGTTGTCGTCGGGGGCGGAAGTGTGGGGCTTCTCACTGCATTGAAGCTGGGCCAGGCAGGTGTACGCGTAGTGGTGCTCGAAGCGGGTTCAGGTGTCTCACCGTCGTCGCGTGCAGTCGCTTTTTTGCCGACGACCCTTGCCGGGCTGGATCAGTTGGGCCTGCTCGACGATATTCGCAAACGCGCAGTCATGTGTCCCGACGTCGCCTATCGTCGTGGCGACGGTTCACTCATTGCGAAGATGCACTGGGACGTGCTGGCCGAAGACACCCAATACCCGTACGCGCTGTTGCTTGGGCAAAACCATGTGTCGAGCATCCTGGTGGAGCATCTGCGCGCATTGCCCAATGTCGAGATTCGATGGAACCATCGGGTCGAAGCAGTCGAGCAGGACGATTGCTACGTGACTCTGCGGACAAGCAGTCCTGGTGGACAAACGTGGCTACGGTCGCCGTGGGTTGCGGCGGCCGATGGGGCACAGAGTACGGTGCGTGAGCAGATCGGCCTTGAGCTGGGCGGAAGCCATTGGCCGGAGCGAATGGTCGCTTTGGATGTGTTCTATGACTTCATCTTGCATGGGTACTCTCGCGCCAATTTCATTCACGATCCGGTGGATTGGGCTTTCGTCGTGCAGCTCGATCAGAGCGGCTTGTGGCGTGTCTGTTATGAGGAAAGTTCGTCGTTATCGGATGCGCAGATTCGTCAGCGGATGCCCGAACGGCTGACGCGACTGCTTCCCGGCGCACCAACGCCTGACCAATATCGAGTCGAGCATTTCGCCCCGTATCAAGTGAGCCAGCGTTGTGTCACAGAGTTTCGTCGCGGGCGAGTTTTGCTGGCAGGCGATGCCGCTCACGTGACCAACCCAATGGGCGGTCTCGCAATGTCTGGCGGCGTACTGGAAGCGGTGCATCTCGGCGGAGCACTGATCAACGTGATCAAGGAAAACGGAGCGCTGAGCGTCCTTGATGAATACGCCGTCAGCCGCAGACAAACCTTCCAGGCCTTCACCTCCACAAGATCCACCGCTTATTTCACCTGGATGAAAGAAAGCGGCTGGATTCAACGGACCCGCGACCTTGCAATGTTTAAACGGGTTGGCTCGGATCGTGACGTCATGCGTGAGTTTCTACTTCAGTTCGACAAACTTAATGGCCGACGTTCCCGCTCACTGACGTCGCGCATCCGTCTGGTCACGGGCATGGCAAAACGGCTTGTGAATGTCGCTGCCAAATCAATGTCAGATTGCGCCTCGGCTGCATTGCAGACCATCAAGTCTGCCCACAAGAGGCTTCATCGAGACACCTCGATCGAATGAACGGGATTGGCTATGGATCGTTTACTGAGTGTCGAAGCTTTCGTGAGGGTTGCCGAAACCTGCAATTTTGCGAAGGCCGCTTTGCAATTAGGGGTCACGCGCTCAGTGATTACCCATCGTATTCAACAGCTGGAGCAGCTCATCAATGCGCCACTGTTCCACCGCAGTACCCGGCATGTCCGGCTGTCCGAGGTAGGCGAGACTTACTACAAGGAGTGCTCGGACATGGTCGCGAATTTCAACTCGCTGACCGATCACATGCGCGAACTGCGCTCCAAACCCACGGGTAAGCTGCGGATCCAGATGCTGCCCGGGTTTGCCATCGGTCACTTCGGCAGAATCCTGGCCGAGTTCAACCAGCTCTACCCGGACATTGAAATAGATGTGGTGGTCAACGATCGCGTCGTGGATCTCATCGAAGAAGGTTTCGACGTGGCGTTTCAGATGTTTCCGCCCATGGCCGAGACCATGATCGAGCGCAAGTTGTTTCCAGTGCGCCGAATATTCTGCATGTCACCGGAATACGCTTCCAGATTCGGTGTGCCGAAGCATCCAAACGAACTTCAGCAGCACAAAATTGCCTTGTACGCGGGTTATCCATCGCGTAATCGCTGGGTCTTCACCCACGCTGGCGAGCAGATTGAGTTGAGCCTTCCGGGCCATGTGCGTTCTAACTCGGTGCATCTGTTGCGCGATTACGCCTCCACCGGTGTATGTATTGTCTGCCTGCCGACGCTGGTGGCCAGCGATGATCTGCTGGCAGGGCGATTAATCCCGGTGCTTCCGCAGTACGGCGTTTCCTCCTTCAACTTATCGGCGGTGTTCCCGGCGACGCAGCGACGAGCACTGAAAGTCCGCACGTTGATTGAGTTCCTGGTTGAAAAATTCAGCGACGAGCCCGATTGGGACAGGCCGTTGCTGGAACGTGGCTGGGTAGTGTGATTCGCGTGTGTTTGAGCGCGCCGCGAAGATCAAAAGATCGCAGGCTGCGCCAGCTCCTACATTGACCGGATCCAACTTCCCGGTAGGAGCTGCCGCAGGCTGCGATCTTTTGATCTTGATCCGTTGGCGTATTCGAAGCGGTTAAAAGATCGCCAGCTCCTACAGGTATCGGGCCATGTGTATCGCTGTGTATCCGAACCCGTGATACGCAGACTGGCTTACAAATGCCCCTCGATACGGATACATCCGGGATACACGGTTGCAGTCAAATAGCCCTGCCTTAGCGAGAAAGCAAACGCACTCGCACCACGGCTTATCGCCCTTGTGGCATGACCCTAGCGGCCTGGCCGCACACTGTATCCGGAGTAATAACCATGTCCCGTATGTCGAACAAATCCCGCATTGGCCTGATCGTTGTTGCACTGGCCGGCAGCATGAACCTCGCTTCGTCCGCGTTCGCCGCTGAAGCACTGCCTCAGGGCTACCAACTCGCTTCCGCTGAAAAAACCGGCGAAGGCAAATGTGGCGAAGGCAAGTGTGGTGCCAGCGAAGCCAGCGCCAAAGCGACCAAGGCCGGTGAAGGCAAATGCGGTGAAGGCAAGTGCGGCGATGCCTCGTTCGCACGTACCGACACCGATCACGACGGCCGTGTTTCGCTGAAAGAACTGCTGACCGTTGCTCCACAGGGCGGCGAAGAATTCAAGGCGATGGACACCAACAACGACGGTTTCCTTTCCGAAGGCGAGGTCTACAAGTTCCGCACCAACCAGTACACCTCCAACGGCAAAAAAGTACCGACCGAGCTGTTCACCAAAATGAGCAAAGCCCAAGGTTGATCGTTCTGCGCTGTACCCACTTCCCCGGGGTCGCACCCGGGGATTTTTTTATGAAGACCAAAAGATCGCAGCCTTCGGCAGCTCCTGCATATTGCGATGTAGGAGCTGCCGAAGGCTGCGATCTTTTGATTTTTACCGCGAAAAAACCGATCAGTCGAAGGCGTTACGGTAAGCGAAAATCCCGGGGATGCCACCGGTCATCACAAACAACAGATTGCTTCCCGACGGGTATTTGCCTGCGCGAACGGCAGCCAGCAATCCGGCGAATGCCTTGCCCCCATAGACGGGATCGGTGAGCAGTCCTTCACGGGAAGCCAGCAGCCGCACCGCCTCCAGCATGGCATCGGTCGGCGCGCCGTAAGCCTCGCCGCGCTGACTGCCATCCACCTGGACCGCGCTTTCGGCCAGCGAAGAAGAGGGGGCGAGCAGCTGCAACGTCTGCCGGGTTTTTTCCAGCGTCGTGGCCGTTGCCTGTTCTTCGGTAGCCAGTACCGAGTAGCCGACGATTTTCGTCGATGACCGGGCCAGGGTCACGCCCGCAAGCAGTCCGGAATGGGTCCCGGCACTGCCATTGGGAACGATGATCCGGTCAAAATGCACCTTGAGATCATCTGCCTGGCGCAAAACCTCGGCCGCGCAAGCGGCGTAGCCCAGACTGCCCCGAGGGCTTGAACCGCCCAATGGCATGACAAAGGGGGTTTTGCCCTGATGCTTGAGCCTCTCGACCAATTCGGCGGCGTAGCTATCAGGCGTGACCCCGCGCTGGAGGCGATGGATCGTCGCGCCAAAAAGTGCATCCAGCAAGACGTTGCCGTTATGGCAGAAATCATCATCGGTACGCACGGCCGACGGGGTCAGTATCAGTTCGCAAGCCAGGCCGTGGCGTGCCGCGACGGCGGCGGTCAGTCGAGCGTGATTGGATTGAAAGCCGCCCCAAGTCACCAGCGTGTCGGCACCTTCGGCGAGTGCCTCGCCCAGCAGAAGCTCCAGCTTGCGCAGCTTGTTTCCACCGCCGCCGAGACCAGTCAGGTCATCGCGCTTGACGTAGAGGTTGCAGCCATTCATTTCGGGCAGTTGACTCAAACGCGACAGTTTCTGAATCGGTGTAGGGCCTTCCAGCAGCGCCGCCCGGGGGTAGGCCGCGAGCGCGGTATCGAGGAGGCTCAGGTCATGTGGCATGCAGGTTCGCTCGTGAGGTTGAAGAAGGGAGTTGGTCTGTCACTGTAGAAAGGCTCGGTATGAAGATATAGGCATCACCAGGCATTTCAGTTGATACACCATGTAATTAGCGCTACAGCCCAAGCCTGCACTGGCTATCACTCATGCAGATAGATCAGATCATTTTAATTCGCTTTTTAAGATGCTAACGCGCGCGTAGTGTCCGCCTGACTGAGTCCTTTCAATCCAGTACGACACCGGAGCAGCCCTTCGTGAATTACGCCGACCGCAATCATTTATATTGGCGCCGCAACTTGGCCGTTTGTGTTTTTGGTTCATTCACCACGCTAGTCAGCCTGAGCATGTTGTTGCCGTTCCTTCCGCTCTATGTCCAGCAACTGGGCGTGACTTCGCAGGCCGCAGTGGTGCAATGGTCGGCGGTGGCATTCGGCGCGACGTTTTTCGGGACAGCGATTACGGCGCCTCTCTGGGGGCGACTGGCCGATCGGTTTGGCCGCAAGCCGATGCTGGTCCGAGCCGCCATCGGCATGGCCATTGTGATGTCGATGATCGGCCTGGCGCGAGACGTGACCGATCTGGTGGTCCTGCGACTGATCGCCGGCCTGATCGGTGGCTACGCCTCGGCTTCCATCGTCATGATCGGTTCCCAGGTGCCGAAGGAGAAAGCCGGATGGGCCTTGGGTGTGCTGTCTACGGGCGCATTGTCCGGCAACCTGATCGGGCCGCTGGTGGGCGGATTCCTGCCTGAGCTGGTCGGTATCCGCGGCACTTTTTTCGTCGGTGGCGCGATGATCGCGGTGGCAGCGATCACCACCATCGTGCTCATTCGTGAGGATTTCGACCGTGCGGTGGACGGGGCACGGCGGCACAAAAACACACCGGCCCACGGCGACTCTTCCCGCTGGCCGATCATTGCCGCGCTGCTGTTGACCGCGATGATGGTGCTGCTGGCGAACATGTCCATCGAGCCGATCATTACCGTTTATATCGGACACCTTGGCGTTGCACTGGATGGGCAGGCGCGGATCGCCGGTGTGGTGATGGCCTGTTCGGCACTGGGCAGCATATTGACCGCTGCCAAACTCGGGGCACTTGCCGACCGAATCGGCAGTTGGAACGTCATCATCGGCTGCCTGGTGTTAACGGGCCTGGTCATGGTGCCGCAGGCGTTTGTCACGCACTGGTGGCAACTGGCAGTTTTACGCGGCGTGATGGGCATGACCATCGCCGGATTGTTGCCGGCGATTGCCAAGCTGATCCGGCATTCGGTGGAGGAGCACAACACCGGCAAAATCCTGGGCTACCTGCAATCGGCGCAGTTTTCCGGGCAGGTCATCGGGCCATTGATCGGTGGTCAGATCGGCGCGCATTTTGGCTTACAGCATGTATTTCTGGTGACGGGTGCGCTATTGGTGCTGTGTGCCGGGATTAACGGCTGGGCCAGAAATCGCTATTTTGTTGGTTCATCAAAAGCGATCAATTGAATCACTATTGATCATTTTACATGATGATGTGCCGGGCATAGGTTGAGGGTGCAAATACACCACCGCCGGTGGCAGATCGAATCTTCGAATCTGAGGCTGTGGAACAACAATAACGCACCCACTGCTCCACGGAGTCATCGTGAACCATGCATCCGAATCAGCCAGAATTCGCAATCACCCGCGTTACAAGGATTTGGTCTCACGGCAGCGAAAATTCGTTGCCTGCCTGACCGCCGCAACCCTTGTCCCGTACTTCTCGTTCATCCTCGTCGCCGCATTCGCACCCCATCTTTTAGCGACGAACTTTTCCGCGACCAGCATCATCAATATCGGTTGGCCACTGGGCGCGGTGTTTATCGTCGGCGCCTGGTTGTTTACCGGGCTCTACATCCTGCGTGCCAACGGCGAGTTCGATGAACTCACCGCGCAAATCCGCGCAGGAGCCATCGTATGAAACGCCTTTTGCGAAACCTCATCCTGCCTGTGCTGCTCTGTGTATTCGCTGCTCGCGCCATGGCCGCCGACGTGTTGCAGAACGTCGAAAAACAACCGATCAACATCACCGCCATCGGCATGTTTCTGGTTTTCGTCGTGACGACCCTGGGGATCACCTACTGGGCCGCTTCCAAAACCAAATCCATGGACGATTTCTATAACGCTGGCGGCGGTATCACCGGTTTTCAGAACGGTCTGGCACTGGCGGGGGACTACATGTCAGCGGCGGCGCTGTTGGGCGTCACCAGCATGATTTTCTTCAACGGCTTCGACGGGGTGCTGTACTCAATCAGCTTCTTTGTGGCGTGGCCGTTGTTGCTGTTCCTGTTTGCCGAGCGTATCCGCAATCTGGGGCGCATCACCATTTCCGATATCGCCTCTTTCCGCCTCGATCAAGACCGCATCCGCACGATGACAGCCTTCGGCTCGTTGACGGTGGTGTGCTTTTATCTGGTGGTGCAGATGGTGGGGGCAGGGCAGTTGATTCAGCTGCTGTTCGGCCTGCCTTATAACTATGCGGTGATTGCGGTCGGCTTGTTGATGGCGGTCTACGTCACCTTTGGCGGCATGGTCGCCACCACTTGGGTGCAGATCATCAAGGCCGGGCTGCTGTTGTTGGGCGGCACCTTGCTGGCGTTTCTGGCATTGAGCAAGTTCGGTTTTTCCTTCGATTTGCTGTTCGAGAAAGCCGTGGCCGCGCATCACGATGGCGAGCGGATTTTGCTGCCGAGCAAACTGGTGGCCGATCCGCTGTCGCTCATCTCGCTGTCGCTGGGGCTGGTGTTCGGCACCGCCGGATTGCCGCACATCCTGATGCGCTTTTTCACTGTTCCGGATGCGAAGCAGGCACGCAAATCGGTGTTCGTCGCCACCGGTTTCATCGGCTTTTTCTACCTGATCGTGGCGGTGTTGGGCCTGGCCGCCATCGTAATCGTCGGCCAAGACCCGGCTTTCTACGAATCCGGAATTCTCGGCGGAAAGCTGATCGGCGGCGGCAACATGCCGGTGATGCACCTGGCCAAAGCCGTTGGTGGGGATCTGCTGCTCGGCTTCATTTCGGCCGTCGCCTTCGCGACGATTCTGGCGGTGGTGTCCGGGTTGACCATGGCCGGCACGTCAGCAATCTCCCATGACCTGTATGTGATGGTGGTGAGAAAGGGGCGCGCGGATGCCAAAGATGAACGCCGCGTATCGCGGATCGCTTCGGTGGGTATCGGTATCGTCGCGGTGGTGCTGGGGATCTTGTTCAAGGATCAGAACATCGCGTTTCTGGTGGCGCTGACGTTCGGCGTGGCCGCCTCGGTCAATTTCCCGATCCTGGTGCTGTCGATGTACTGGAAAGGCCTGACGACCCGCGGCGCTTTGATGGGCGGTGTTGCTGGTCTGATCAGTGCGGTCGGCCTGGTGATTCTGTCGCCCGCCGTGTGGGTCAAGGTGCTGGGCAATGCCGATGCGATTTTCCCGTACGACTACCCGGCTATCCTCTCGATGAACGTGGCGTTCTTCTTCACCTGGCTGGGCTCCGTCACCGACCGCAGCAACTCGGCAAGGCTTGAGCGCGAGCGTTTCGACGATCAGGTGATCCGCGCCCGGACCGGACTCGGCGCTTCGCAGGCAGTCAGCCACTGAGGCAGTGCGCTGCCCTCACTTCTCTTTCCTGATTTGCGCATTTCGCAAAAGGAGTCAGCCATGCAACTACGAGACAATGGCCTGGGGTTTTCACCCATCACTGTCGCTCTGCACTGGATCGTGGCGTTCTTGCTGCTGGCGATTTTCGCCTCGCAGGTGATGATCGGCCACGCGTCCAGCGAAGCACAGCAAATGGATTTCGGCCAGGTGCAAAACCTGTTGGGCCTGATGCTGTTCCTGGTTTCCATCTACCGGTTTTGGGCGAGGATCACGTCCTACCATCCTCTGCCGGTGGGCACACCCAACCCCATCGAAGTGATCATCAGCCGTTCGGTGGCGGTATCACTGGCCCTGGCGATGGTGTTGCTGCCCATCGCGGTGTGGGCTTCACGATCGGCTGCCGGTATTGAGGTCGGGCTACCCGGCGGGTTGTCGATTCCAACGTTGCTGCCCGTCAACGACACCTTGAAGCATGTCGTCGATGTGCTGTTCAACATCGGTGCCTCGGCGTTCCTCGCCGGGCTCGCGCTGCATATTTTCGGCGCGGTCAAAAATCACTTTCTCCTGAAGAACAACACGCTCAAGCGAATGCTTGGAAAACATGTGGAGCTGTGAGTCATGAACGAAGCCAAATTCGATTGTCCCGGTAACACCATTACTCGGCTTTGCGGCGTGAAGTACCCGATTTTTCTCGGCGGCATGGCGGCCATTTCCGGGCCACAATTGGTCGGCGCGGTGGCCAACGCCGGGGGGATGGGCGTGATCGGCGGCCTGCGTTTGCCGCCCTTGACCTTGCGCCGATGGATACACGAAACGCGGGCGCTCACCGACCAACCGTTTGGTGTGAACCTGGTGCCGCAGTTTGGCGGCCCGGATGTCTTCGAAGCGCAGTTCCAGGTGATCCTCAAGGAAAAGCCCAAACTGCTGTCGCTGTTCTACGCAGAGAAATATGCTGCCGACATGATTCCCCGGGCGAAGGACGCCGGGATGCTGGTCATGGTGCAAGCGGGATCGGTGGAGCTGGCTCACATCGCCATCGCCCAGGGCGCCGACATCATCATCGCGCAAGGCAGTGAAAGTGGAGGGCACCTGAATCGCGGCACCATCGGCATCATGCCATTGCTGACGTCGATTTTGGCTGTCTGCGAAGGCCGACCGGTGCTTGCGGCTGGCGGCGTGGTCAACGGTGATGATGTGCGGGCGCTGATGTCGCTCGGTGCGTCGGGAGTGGTGGTGGGCACGGCATTCATTGCCACTGATGAATCGAATGCCCATCCGCTGTACAAGCAAAAGATTGTCGACGCGACGACGGACGATACCGAATACCGCACCGGCTACTCGTTCGGCTGGACCTATGGCACACCGCATCGGGTGATTCCCAATCGGGACAAGTGGAACCTGCTGCGTTTGATCGGCGGTGGTGCTCGAGCGATCGACAAACCGCGCATGGCGGAAAAGCTGTCGCTGTATGCGGGGCAGGGTGTGGGCAAGATCCACAGCGTGGTTCCGGCTGCACATCGGGTGGAGGAACTCGCACGCGGCTTCAGTGCGACCAGAAAATCACAGTCTGCGCTGCCCGCATAATCCCTGTAGCAGCTGCCGCAGGCTGCGATCTTTTGATCTTGATTGCTTAAAGTCAAAAGATCGCAGGCTTCGCCAGCTCCTACATTGGCCGCGTTGGATGCAAATCCTGTATGGGGCTCACGGGCCGGGCAATCTGCTGTTGTGCCAAGCCTATGAACGCGCTCATGGCCGAGGTGATCATCGAGTCGGTGCGTCGGATGAACACCGTGGAGACGTTGGCGAACTGCGGCGGTAACGTGTGCCAGCGGATCGCATGGCGCACGCTGCAATTCTCTGCAATCGCCTTGGGCAGCAGGGTCACACCCATGCCGGCGGCGACACACGACAGGATGCCGTCGAGAGTGCCCAGTTCCATGATCTGGTTGGGGACCAGTCCGACCTGATAAAACCAGTTTTCCAGGGTCGAGCGATAGAAGCAGCCAGTGCGAAATACCAGCACGGTTTGCTGGGGCATTTTTTCCATCAGCGCTGGCAGCGAATCGAACTGGTTGCTGCTAACCAGCACCAGTTCTTCTGAAAACACTTCTTCCTGGCTCAACGCCGAATTCTGGTGGAAGCCACCGACGAAGGCGCCGTCGAGTCGGTGCGTTTCAATGGCCTTGATCAGCTCGACCGTGGTCCCGGTCAGCAGTGACAACTGCACCTCGGGAAATTGCTCGCGGTACTTGGTCAGCACCTGCGGCAAACGGATGGCGGCGGTGGTTTCCATCGAGCCCAGCCGCAGCAACCCGGTCGGACTGCCGGTGTCCATCAACGCGCTACGGCTTTCGTCGGTCAGTTGCAGGATGCGCCGCGCGTAACCGAGAAAAGTTTCGCCTGCCGAAGTGAGCACAACGCCGGATTTCTTGCGGATGAACAGCTCTCGATTGAGTTCAGCTTCCAGCTCTTTCACGCGCATGGTGACGTTGGACTGCACCGTATTCACCTGCAACGCCGCGGCGGTGAAACTGCCCAACTCGGCCACGGCGCAGAAAATCTTCAATTGGCGCATTTCCATGATCGTCCCCATCCATCATAAAAAGTGATTGTTGACATGATTAATGATCACTTTACGGCCTTCTTGGACGATTAGTAAAGTAATCAAAACGGGATGATGAGCGCAGTTTTACGATGACGCTGACTTCGAAAATCGACCATGTCTTTGCAGGCGGCCTGGGGGTGTTAAAGCCCGAAGGGCAGCGTACGGGCATCTTCAAGCAGCGGCTTAGCGGCCCGGCGCGCGTGGAGCTGTACGGGATTGTCGGTGACCAGCACGGCGATACGCGGGTGCATGGCGGACCGGAGAAAGCCGTCCATCAATACGCGGCGCAAAATTACGAGCGCCTGGTTCAAGCCTTTGCCCATTGCGCCCCGGAACTGGTGGCGGGCAGCCTTGGGGAGAATATTTCCGCGGTCGGGCTCTGCGAATGCAATGTGCACATCGGTGACGAGTTCCAGATCGGCAGCAGTGTGTTGCAGGTTTCCCAGCCGCGCAGCCCGTGCTGGAAGATCAATCACCGTTTTGACGCCGAGCACCTGTCGATGTTTGTCGCCAGAGAGCGCATCACCGGTTGGTATTACCGTGTCCTTCGGCCGGGTTCTATCGAAGCAGGGGACCGGATCGAACTGCTGGAACGGCACACCGAGCGCTTTTCCATTGACCAGTTCTGGCGGGTGCAGCTGTCGCATCGGCCGTTGATCGAGGACCTGCTAGTGCTGGCGGCAACTCGTGGCTTGGCTGAAGACTGGAAGCGGCGTTTGTCCGAGCGGGCGAAGTGGCTGAACGGGGCTATCAAGACTTAAACCTGTGGGAGCGAGCTTGCTCCCACAGTTCGCGGTTCCTTTCACTTCTGACATTAAGGTGTTGCCATGTCCAATCGTCTGCTGTCTCTTTTGAACATCGAAGTGCCGATCATTCAATCACCGATGGTGGGCGTCTCCACGCCCAAGCTCGCGGCAGCGGTGTCCAATGCCGGCGGGTTAGGTTCCATCGGGATCGGTGCAAGTAACGTCGAGCAGGCGCGGGCCATGCTGCTCGAGACCGCTGCGCTGACCGACAAACCATTTAATGTGAATGTTTTCAGCCACCAGCCGGCGGTACAAGACAGCGTGCGCGAATCGCAGTGGTTGAATTTCCTGGCACCGTTTTTTGCCGAATTCAACGCCGCTGCTCCCACTTCGCTGCGAGAGATCTACACCTCGTTCGTCGAAGACGCGGACATGCTGCAGATGCTGCTTGAAGAAAAACCGGCAGTGGTCAGCTTCCATTTCGGTTTGCCGGCGCAATCGGCTATCGACGCACTCAAGGACGCCGGCGTCGTCCTGCTGTGCTCCGTTACCAGCCTCGCGGAGGCGAAAATGGCGGAACACGCCGGTGTGCATGCGCTGGTGGCGCAAGGTTACGAAGCCGGGGGGCATCGCGGGGTGTTCGATCCGAGTCAGGACAGCGAGATGGGTACTTTTGCCTTGGTGCGAGTGTTGGCCGATGCATGCCGACTTCCGGTGATTGCAGCGGGCGGCATCATGGATGGCGCGGGCATCAAGGCCGTGATGCAACTGGGCGCCAGTGCCGCGCAGTTGGGCACGGCGTTCATTCTTTGCCCCGAGTCTTCTGCCAGCGCCGCTTATCGAGAGGCCCTGAAAGGTCCGCGTGCACACCAGACCAAAGTCACCAGCGCCATTTCCGGCCGTCCTGCCCGGGGCATGGTCAATCGCAACTTCACGAGCCTTGCAGCGAATGCCCCGGCGTTGCCGGACTATCCCATTGCCTACGACGCCAACAAAGCCCTGAACATGGCGGCGGGAGCCAAGGCCAACACCGATTTCGCCGTGCAGTGGGCCGGGCAGGGCGCGCCACTGGCCCGCGAGTTGCCAGCGGCGGCATTGGTGAATGTGTTGGCTTTGGAGATGAAGTCCTGAGTCAATGCGCGACGAAACGCAGCTCAGTTCACCGGGCGTTTTTTTCGGGCGGTTCAAAATGCTCGGGATCGCTGCCCAGTACTGTGGCAAGGAAGTCGGCAAACGCGCGCGCCGCCATACGCGTCGTGCGGCCCATGGGGAAGTAGGCATGCACGGGCAGGTCGGCCATTTTCCAATCGGGGAGCAGTTGCACCAAAGACCCGCTCTCCAACTCCAGTCGACACGCCCAGGACGTCGTTGAGACGATGCCCAAGCCTCCTGACGCGGCGGCCAGCGCACCTGCGGTGTCGTTGGTCGAGAACTGTGGATTAAGGTCGACGGACAGCGTTTTTCCGGCATGTTCGAATTGCCAGGAAGAGGTATGCGCGCCTGCCGGGCCACCCACGATGCGATGCTTTTCCAGGTCGGCTGGAAGGCCGGGCTTTCCGTGGCGCGCAAGGTAATCCGGTGACGCCACAATCACCCGCTGCATCGTGCCAATCAGCCTGGCAGTACCGGACAGATCCGGCAGATTGCCCACGCGGATACCGACATCCACCGCTTCCTTGACCATGTCTTGCCACTTGTCTTCGAGCATCAGTTCGAGGTGCAGCAGCGGGTGACGCTCGGTAAACGCGGCCAGCCTGGGGATGACCACGCGAATGCCCATGGTCGAAGGCATGCCAATACGCAGCAACCCGCGCAACTCCCCGGTTTCACGCACGCTGTTCTCGGCATCGTCGATGGCCGCGAGAATTGGCTCCATGCGCGCCAGAAACTCCAGCCCTGCCTCGGTCGGGACTACTGCGCGGGTGGTACGTGACAGCAGCCGCGCACCCAGGCCTGCTTCAAGCTCGGCGATCATCCGCGATACCTGGGACTGCGTCAGCCCGCTTTCACGTGCCGCTGCCGAAAAACTGCCCAGGTGCGCCACGCGGGTGTACAGCCTCAGGCTGAGGATGTCTTTCAAAGGCATGTTGTTTCCTGTGCGGACACGCCATTGCTGCGCGCCGCTTGAGCGTCAATTGATGCTGGATTGAGATAGATGTTAGCCGAAATCGACCGCTACCGGACGTTTCGGCAGGAAGGGATAGTGGGTCCATCGGCGACGAAGCACAGCGCTTCCCCGAACGGATAAGCGGCAGGGTTCACGCCGTGAAACTCAACTACCAATCTTCAGGATCTATCTCATGTCCAAGAAAATTTTGATTACGGGTGCCACGGGTGACACAGGTCGCGCCGCAGTTCGTGAATCCATCGCACTGGGCCTCGACGTCCGCGCCATGGTCCATCAACTGGATGCTCGCTCGGATGCACTGAAAGCGCTGGGCGCCGAAGTGGTTGTCGGCGACTTGCTCGACGTCAACAGCGTGCGTGACGCCATGCAAGGTGTCGAGGCAGCCTACCTGGTCTGGCCGGTGAAACCGGGGCTGATCAACGCCACCGTGAATTTCGCCCAGGCTGCCAGGGAGACCGGTGTAAAGACGGTGATCAACCTCTCGCAACGTTCGGCCAATCGTGAATCCAGCAGTGATTCTTGCCGCGACACTTACATCGCTGAAGAGATTCTCAACTGGTCCGGTCTGCCGGTGATCCATCTGCGTCCTACTTACTTCCTGGAATGGCTGCTCTATCCGTGGCAGCTGCCTTTCCTGCAGAACGGTGTGTTGCGCATGCCGGTGGGCAAGGGTCGTCACTCGCCGATTGCTGCTGACGACCAGGGCCGGGCCATCGCGGCATTGCTGAAAGATCCGCAAGGCCACATCGGCACCACCATTGCGCTCTCCGGGCCGGTTGAAATGGATCACGAACAAATGGCTGCGGAACTCTCCGAAGCGTTGGGCCGCAAGATCGTTTTCCAGGACTTGCCGATTGAGGAGTACACCCAGTCCATCGCTGAAATGGGCGTCCCGGAATACGTCGTCCAACACCTTGGCGGCGCGATGCTGGACTACCACAACGGCCGCATGTCTGGCGCTGACAACAACGTGGAAACACTCACCGGTCGCCGCTCGATGACGGTTGGCGAATTTGCCCGCCTGCATGCCGACACGCTCAACGGCAAATGACCTTGATGGCGTCGGCTCGTGTACAGCGAGTCGGCGTCCGCACCTGAATTTTCTATTTATTGAGGAACACAGCATGAAAATCGAAAACTCCATCGCCCTCGTAACCGGTGCCAATCGCGGTATCGGCCGCACGTTCGTCGAAGAACTGCTCAAGCGCGGCGTCGCCAAGATCTACGTTGCCGCCCGCGATACCGCATCGTTGTCTGAGCTGCTCAAGTCCGGCGACCGTCGCCTGGTGCCACTGCCGCTCGACGTGACTGACCTCGATCAGGTGGCCGCTGCGGCCAGCGTTGCCAGCGATGTCACGCTGCTGATCAACAACGCCGGTTATGCCGCGTTCGACGGCGCCATCTCGGCCCCGGACATGGAAGACGCGCGCCTGGAAATGGAGGTGAACTACTTCGGCCCGCTAGCGCTGACCCGCGCCTTTGCCCCGGTATTGGCGAAGTCCGGAGGTGCGGTCCTGAACATGCTGTCGATGTTGTCGCTGGTCAGTCTGCCGATGGCCGCGACCTACTCGGCGTCCAAAGCGGCCGGCTTGTCGCTGACCCGCAGTCTGCGCGCCGAGTTGGGTGGGCAGGGCACACAAGTCGTCGGCGTTCTCGCGGTGCAAACCGAAACAGACATGGGCGCCAAGCTGCCGGAACCCCGCCTCAGCCCGGTTGAAGTTGTCACCGACGCACTGGATGCAATCGAAGTCGGGACCAACGATGAAGTCATCGCCGGCGCCCAGACACGCAGCATTCACCAGGCCTACACCGCTGACCCGCAGAAGCTCCAGGCAATGATGTCGACCCGGTTGCCGCAGCGCGGTTGACCTCCAGACTCCTTACACGATTGAGGTGATTTATGGACTTTCTCCAGACCCTGACCCAACGTAATTCGCAGTTCGCAGACAACGGCTTCTCTGCTGACCTGAAGATCATTCCATCGCAAAAAACCATGATTATTGGCTGCGTCGACCCCCGCGTCGATCCCATGGATGTGCTCCAGCTCGCTCCAGGTGAAGCGGCGGTCATCCGCAACGTCGGTGGCCGGGTCAACCCGGCGCTGCTGGAAACCATGGCCATCCTGCGTACGGTTTCGCGTGTCGGCGGCTCGGAGGTCGGCGAGGGCTGGAACCTGATCCTCCTGCACCACACCGATTGCGGCATTTCCGGTTGCTTCCATCACGCCCCTGACTTGCTGGCAAAACACATGGGCGTGGCCACCGAAGAACTGGCGCGGCTTGAAATCGATGACCCCTACAAAGCGGTGGCGATTGATGTAGCTGCGTTGAAAGCCAATCCGAACCTGCCCGGCGGTTTCACGGTGACAGGCCTGGTCTACGACGTGGCCACCGGCCGAATCGATACGGTAGTGCCTGCGGGCCTGCTGAGAACCGAGTAATTCCAACCTTCGTTTTTTGATACTGGAGATAAGCAATGAAAACCTTTTTAATTACAGGTTCGACCGGCGATACAGGCACCCCCACAGTGAAATATTTGCTCGAACAGGGTCATCGGGTGAAGGCGTTGGTTCGTCGCGAAGACGCGCGTTCGCAGCAACTGAAGGACCTGGGGGCCGAGATCTGCGTGGGTAACCTGCTGGATTTGAAATCGCTGCGTCCGGCCATGGAAGGCGTCGACGGTGCTTACTTCTGCTATCCGCTGAGCGATGGCCTGGTGGAAGCGGCGGCACTGTTCGCTCAGGCGGCCAGAGAGCAGGGCGTGAAGCACATCGTCAACATGTCGCACAAACAGTCGCGACCCGACGCTCGTAGCCGGGCGACGCTAAATCACTGGATGTCCGAGCAAATTTTCACTTGGGCCGGCATTCCCGCTACGCACCTGCGGGTGACGTTCTTCGCGCAGTGGATGCTCTATATCGCGCCGTTTATTCGTGAGGGTCGTTACCTTACGCCGTTTGACGCCGATAGCCGCTTTGCGCCGCTTGCCGCCAGTGACATTGCGCTGATCGTCGCCAACATCCTGATCAAGCCGGAAGGCCATGGCGGCCAGGCTTACCCGTTGCACGGTCCGATCGAATACAGCCACCTGGAACTGGCCGGCCTGTTGAGCGAGACCCTCGGCAAGGAAGTGCGTTATGAGCAAGTGTCCGTCGAAGATTTCGTCAAACAGCTCGGCGTGGACTCCGATCCTGCGTTCGCCGTGCACTTCAATGCAGTGAAAATCGACCAGCGCGAGAAACGCCTGGAAGGTCTCGACAGCACCGGCACCGCCATCATCGGTCAGGCGCTGCTGACGCCAGCGCAGTTCATCGAGCAGCATCGGCAGCTGTTGGCGTAACCGTCATACGCGGCGCGGTCAACAGCCGGACACAAAAAAGCCCTGAATAATCAGGGCTTTTTTTCGTGGCGCGGGTGAGGAACGAGAGGCCAGTACGGTCCTTGCAATGGGCCTGCGTTCGGACACGGAACGCATGTGTGTTGCGGGTGGATCACTTACGATTTGCCGCTCGGGCCGGCTCGGCATATTTCGAATAATTGTTGAATTCTTCCTGATGATACAAATCTGACGGGCTAGGGCCTCGCGCTGCAATCAATTCAATTTCCGAGGAAACCGCGACAAGGCGTTTACCGGCATTGGAGTTGAGGGGTTGATGAACGCTTTGGGCGTTGTGATTTGTGCCTGACATGGCGGACTTCCTTGTATTTGATTAGAAGTCATCAATAACGCCAGGCAGTGACTAATTCAATCCTTTCATTTAAGGGAACTGAGACAATTTATGACAGACAAGCATTCGCCATGGAAACAGTCCGCGAAACTGGAGCCGTAGGGCCGCAAACGAAAGCCGTCGCCCACTGCAAAGCAGGCGACGACCACCTGTTACGGTTTGGCCTGGGCTTTGTTTTTCTCTTCGATTTTCGCATCTACCGCCGCGCGGATCTGGTCGATGCTGAAGCTGGCCGGTTTCTGGCTAGGTGGATATTCGATGAAGGTCTGCAGGAATCTCGCAGCCTTGGCCACGCCTGCTGCCAGCAGGTAAGAGTTTTTCACGAGCCAGTCGTTATATTGGTCAGACACGATGTCTGCCCGCTCATACGGGTCCATTCGCAAGTTGAACAGTTTCGGCACTCGCAGCGGCACGAATGGGCTGCTCCACACCGCAAAACCACCGGGCTCGCGTTGCTCGGCGAACACCACTTTCCAGTTATCGAAACGCATGGAAACCAGCACGCCGTCGTCGTTGAAGTAGTAGAACTCGCGACGTTCACCTTTAGGTTGATGCCCGGTCAGGTACGGCAGCTGGTTGTAGCCGTCCAGGTGCACCTTGAAGTTAGTGCCGCCCGACGTCGGTGCCCAGCCTTTAAGAAGTTTGTCCTTGACTCCGGTGTCACCTGCGGCAGCCAGCAACGTCGGGAACCAATCCATGCCCGAGAACATCTCGTTGGACACTTCACCTGCCTTGATCTTGCCCGGCCAGCGAACAATCGCCGGCACACGGTAGGCGCCTTCCCAGTTGGAATTTTTCTCGTTACGGAACGGCGTGGTTGCCGCGTCCGGCCAGGAGAACTGGTTCGGGCCGTTGTCGGTGGTGTAGACAACGATGGTGTTGTCGGCAACTTTCAGGTCGTCGAGGGTTTGCAGCAGTTTGCCGACGTCGGCGTCGTGTTCGAGCATGCCGTCCGCATATTCGTTGCCGGGCATACCGCTCTGACCCTTCATCGAATCGCGCACGTGGGTGAACACGTGCATGCGCGTGGTGTTCATCCAGACGAAGAACGGTTTGTCGGCCTTGGCCTGTTTCTCGATAAAGGATTGGGCGGCCGCCGTGGTTTCATCGTCGATGGTTTCCATGCGCTTGGTGGTCAGCGCGCCGGTGTCTTCGATCTTGCCATCGGCGTAGCTATGGATCACCCCGCGCGGCGTCCTGGATTTGACAAAGTCCGGGTCATCCTTGGGCCAGTATGGGCGCTCGGGTTCTTCTTCGGCATTGAGGTGGTACAGGTTGCCAAAGAACTCGTCGAAACCATGGTTGGTTGGCAGGTATTCATCCTTGTCGCCCAAGTGGTTCTTGCCGAATTGGCCGGTGGCGTAACCCTGGGACTTGAGTGCCTGGGCGATGGTGATGTCACGCTTCTGAATGCCGATGGGGGCGCCTGGTACGCCGACCTTGGTCAGGCCGGTGCGCAGTGGCGACTGACCGGTGATGAACGAGGAACGCCCGGCGGTGCAACTGTTCTCCGCGTAGTAGTCGGTGAAAAGCATGCCCTCATGGGCAATGCGGTCGATGTTTGGCGTCTTGTAGCCGACCACGCCCATGGAATAGGCGCTGATGTTGGTTTGGCCGATGTCATCGCCGAAGATCACCAGAATGTTGGGTTTTTCGGCGGCCCCGGCGGTTGCCGAAAGCGCCATGACCGTAGTCGCCGCCAGGGCGAGTTTCGGCAGCCACTTTATAATGCGAGTCATCTGACTGGCTCCTTGTTGACGGGCGTCGCGAAGAGCGACCAGCGCCGATGTTCAAGCCTCGTCAACGACAAACCACCACCCGTATCAGGTGGCAGAATCACGCATTACCTGTAGGAACTGCCGAAGGCTGCGATCTTTTGATCTTGTTCTTTCTTCACGGCCGCAAAAGATCAAGAGCAAGATCAAAAGATCGCAGCCTTCGGCAGCTACTACAGTGATGTCGAAAGTTCAGATTCCAGGGCTGTCGATATGCAACACCGCGCCGGTCACGCTGGCGCCCGCGCCGCTGGCCAGCAACAACAAAGGCCCGTTGAGCTCTTGCAGGCCTGCACCTTTGCCTCGGCCGGCGGCGATGACGTTGACGCGAATACGATGCGGCGTCAGTGACTGGGCCATGGCACGGCTCATCCGGATCAGGCTGCTGTTGGGCCGCAGGCAAGGGTTTGCCTCGACAATGGGGCGCGGGGGCGGATCGATGTTGACGATGCTGCCACCGCGCTCGGCCCTGATCATGTGCAGGCTGGTGCAATGGACAATGTGATTGTTGAGGGCGATGTGCTCACGCTCGGCGCTGTTGTTGATCAACACGTCGACGCTGCCGAAGTGCGTCTGCACGGCTTCCAGCGCGGCTTCGATGCTCGGTCGCCGGGCGCTGTCGAGGCTGACAATCATGACTTCGCCACCGTCCCAGCGCAGGTCAGCGGCCAATTGCTCCAATTGCGATGGATGCTGCGCGCCGAGGGCTACGCGCGCGCCCGCCCCGCTGATCAGGCGGGCAAAATGCGCGCCTAGCCGCGTGGCGGCATCGGCCACCAGAACCGTCTTGCCGGCCATGGAAAAGGGCTGCATGAGGTCGCTCATGGACGAATCTCCATCGGTGCACTGCGGCGGGTTATGACGGTTCGCGGGACGGGCACCCGAGTCGCTGGAATGGGCACGGCACCGAGCATTTTCAGCACCAGATCCGAGTAGTGCCGGATGAGGTCATCGACACCCCAGCGACCGTCGGCCCTGTACCAGACACAGGCGTGGGTGAGCATATTGAACAGTGTGCGCGCCATCAGTTTGGGTTCGGCGCAACTGAGCGAACCCTCCTTGACGCCTTGCTCGAGCAGTTCCTGCAAGGCTTTCAGATAGAGGCGACGAGCCTGACGAACCAACTCCAGGTCGTCGTTATCCAGACTTCTGAATTCCAGATTGCCAAGCCGCGATTCGTCCTGATGCTCCAGGTGATAGCGCACGTGGCAAGCAATGAAGGCGAGCAGTTTCACATCGGCAGTGGAATTTTTCTTTGGCCGGCAACGTGCCCATTCCCGAGACAAGCCCTGAAAGTATTCCAGAATCAGTTCCAGCAGCAGTTCGTTTTTGCTTTTGTAATAGATGTACAGCGTCGAAGCGTTGATACCTGCTTCAGCCGCGAGTTGGCGAAGGCTCATTGCTCCATAGCCGTTCCGCGAGATCAGTTTGATGGCGGCCAGGCGGATGTTGATTTCAGTCATGTTCATGGTGTGATCCTGCGGTCCTGTAGGAGCGAGCTCGCTCGCGTTGGACGTCAACGATGACGCGTGCTTTCTGGTTTAACGCGACGTCCTCAAGTTACTCGTCGGAACGCCGCCCGGAGCAAGCTCGCTCCTACAATTCGCTTATTGCAGGTCGCCGGCGACAGCGATGGTTTGCGCGGTGATGTAGTTCGATTCCGGCGAGCAGAACAGGTACACGGCGTCCGCTGCTTCTTTCACGGTGCCCGGGCGACCCAATGGGTTGCGCTGGGCAAACGACTTGGCCGCTTCCGGGCTGATGCCGACACGGATGTCACGGCCTTCGATTTGTACGGTGGCGCCAGCATGGGCGTCGGCGCTGGTCATGCGGGTTTCGATGAAACCGAACGCCACGGCGTTGACGTTGACCTTGAACCGGCCCCATTCACGCGCCAACGCACGGGTCATGCCGAGCACACCGGCCTTGGCCGACGAGTAGTTCATCTGCCCGGCGTTGCCCTTCAGGGCCGAAACCGACGAGATGTTGACCACTTTGCGGAACACTTCGCGCTCTGCTGCGGCATCGGCCTGGGCCTGTGCCTTGATGATCGGGTAAGCCGCACGCAGGATGCGGAACGGTGCGGTCATGTGGCAGTCGAGAATCGCGTACCACTGCTCATCAGTCATCTTCTGGATCACGTCATCCCAGGTGTAACCAGCATTGTTGACGATGATGTCGATGCCGCCAAAGTTGTCCATCGCGGTCTTGATGTAGCGGTCACCGAAGTCCGGGGCGCTGACGTTGCCGTGGCACACGGCGGCTTCGCCACCCATCTTGCGAATCAGTTCTGCGGTCTCGTGGGCCGGGTCGGCGTCAAGGTCGTTGATCACGATGCGCGCGCCTTCGCTTGCCAGTTTCAGGGCGATCTGCTGGCCGATGCCGCGACCGGAACCGGTGACCAGTGCGACTTTGCCTTCGAGTTTTGCCATGGAGTGTTGCTCCTCAATTATTGGGTTTGTTTACAGAGCGATCACGGCGTCACCAACAATCTTGGTCTCGCCGTATTGGTTGGTGGTGCGCACTTCGACCTTGATGCGTTGTTCGCCCTCGAACTCGAAACGGTCGACGACGGTGCCGCTGCAGGTGATCTGATGGCCCAGGTGCGTGATGCCCAGAAAGCGCACACCGAACTCGCGCAACTGACGCTGATCGACCCACTGGGTCAGCAGGCGGCCGAGATAGGCCATCGACAACATGCCGTGGGCAAACACATCGGTCATACCGGCCTTGCGTGCGTAATCGGTGTCGATGTGAATGGCGTTGTGATCACCCGACGCGCCGGCGAACAGCGCCAGGGTGGTGCGGTTGATCGGCGGCAGGGCCAGGGTTGGCAAGGTGTCGCCGACGTTGATTTTTTCCAGGCTTATGGCGTTCATCAGTGTTCTCCGCTTCAGCTATTGCGCTGTACAAGCACGCTGCGCAGGTCCGCGACGTGCTCACCGTGCTGATTGGTGACTCGGGTTTCGCGCACCACAAATTCCAGTGCACCGCCTTTTTTGTCGTAGATGTCGGCGATGCGCACATCGAAGCGCAAGGTGTCACCGGCATAAGCCATGCGGTGGTAACGGAACGACTCTTCACCGTGCAGGACGCGCGCAGGGACGATGCCCAACTCGTCTCGCCAGGCGTTCGACGGGATCTGGAATTCCAGCGAGAACAGAAAGGTCAGCGGCAGCGGCAGGCCCGGATAACCGGCGTCACGCGCCGCTTGCTCGTTGAAATAAACCGGATTGGTTTCCCCGATGGCCTTGGCAAAGAAGCGCAGTTGCCCGGCTTCGGCGGTGGCGAGGAAGGTGGGCAACTGTTTGCCAATATGCTTCTTGTCGATCATCTGAATGGCTCCTGTGATTGCCGGCCGTGTCAGTTTTTCTGGAACACGGTCACCACGCAGGCGCCGCCCAGGCCGAGGTTGTGCTGCACTGCGATTCGCGCGTTCTGCACTTGGCGCTGTTCGGCGGTGCCGCGCAATTGGTGGGTCAGCTCGTAGCACTGGGCCAGACCGGTAGCACCCAACGGGTGGCCTTTGGAGAGCAGGCCACCGGACGGGTTGGTCACCCATTTGCCGCCGTAGGTGTTGTCGCCATCGTTGACCAGTTGCTCAGCGGCGCCCTCGGCGCACAAGCCCAGACCTTCGTAGGTCAGCAGTTCGTTCTGCGCGAAGCAGTCGTGTAGCTCGATCACGTCGATGTCTTTCGGGCCAATGCCAGCCTGGTTGTAAGCGATATCTGCCGCCATGCGCGTCATGTCGAAACCGACTACGCGGATCATGTCCTTGGCGTCGTAGGTACTTGGCAGGTCAGTGGTCAGCGCCTGGCCGGCGATCAGCACATCCGTGCGCAGGCCATGTTTTTTCGCGAAGGCTTCAGAGACCACGATGGTGGCGGCGGCGCCGCAGGTCGGCGGGCAGGCCATCAGGCGGGTCATCACGCCTTCCCACAACATCGGCGCGGCCATGACTTCTTCGACGTTGACCACGTTGCGGAACACCGCCAACGGGTTGTTGGCCGCATGACGACTGGCCTTGGCGCGGATCTTGGCGAAGGTTTCCAGTTGGGTGCCGTACTTTTGCATGTGCGCGTAGCCAGCGCCGCCGAACTGGCGGATGGCATTAGGCAAATCAGGCATGCCGATCAGTTCGTTGGCCAGCTCCAGGGCGCGCTCGGTGGCCGGTGCGCGGTCGCTCCAGGCGGATTTCAGTGCGCCGGGGTTCATCTGTTCGAAGCCAAAGGCCAGGGCGCAATCAACCACGCCGCTTTGTACGGCCTGACGCGCGAGGAACAGCGCGCTGGAACCGGTCGCGCAGTTGTTGTTGACGTTGATCAACGGAATGCCGGTCATGCCCACGCGGTACAGGGCTTTCTGGCCGCAGGTTGAATCGCCATAAACGTAACCGGCGTAGGCCTGCTGAATGTCGCTGAAGCGCAGCCCGCTATCGGCCAGGGCCTGGCGAATCGCCTGTTCACCCATGACGTCGTAGGGCTCGTTGGTCCCCGGTTTTTTGAACTGGATCATGCCGACGCCAGCAACGAACACTTTATTGCTCATCGTATTTTTCCTTTTTTGTTTTTGAGGGTCAGAGCTTGCGCGCGATCATTTCGCGCATGACTTCACTGGTACCGCCGTAGATGCGATTGACGCGCATGTCGACGAAGGCGCGGGCGATCGGGTACTCCATCATGTAGCCGTAGCCGCCGTGCAGCTGGACCATGTCGTCGATGCATTTCCACAGGGTTTCGGTGGTGTAGAGCTTGGCGATTGCCGCTTCTTCGAGGGTCAGGCGTCGGCGCATGTGCTCGCCCAGGTAGTAATCGACCATCACGCGCATGGCGCTGGCCTGGGCCTTGATGTCGGCGAGCTTGAATTTGCTGTTCTGGAAATCCCACACGGTCTGGTTGAAGGCTTTGCGGTCCTTCACGTACTCGATGGTTTGTTCCAGCAGGCGTTCCAGTTTGGCGGCGGCGGACACCGCGATGGAAAAGCGTTCCTGCGGCAGTTCACCCATCAGGTAGGTGAAGCCCAGGCCTTCCTCGCCGAGTCGGTTGCCGACCGGCACACGGACGTTGTCGAAGAACAGCTCGGCGGTGTCCTGCGCATGCTGGCCGACCTTGTCCAGTTTGCGCCCGTGCTTGAAGCCGGCGCGGTTGGCTTCCACGGCGATCAGGCTGATGCCTTTGGCGCCGGCGGCCGGGTCGGTCTTGCAGACGACGATCACCAGGTCGGCGGTCAGGCCGTTGCTGATGAAGGTCTTGCTGCCGTTGATCACATACTCGTCACCATCGCGTACAGCGCTGGTGCGTACGGCCTTGAGGTCGCTGCCGGTGCCGGGTTCGGTCATGGCGATGGCCAGGATGATCTCGCCGGAGCAGATGCCTGGCAGCCACTTTTGCTTCTGTTCGTCATTGCCGCAACGGTTGATGTAAGGGGCAATGACGTCAGAGTGCATGCCGAAATAGGCACCGCTTACGCCAGCCCGGGCGAACTCTTCGTTGAACACCGCGCAGTGACCGAAATCGCCACCGCCACCGCCGTATTCGGTGGGCAGGGTGATGCCGAGCAAGCCTTCGCGGCCGGCCTTGAGCCAGGTTTCGCGGTCGACCTGGCCAGCTTTATCCCAGGCAGCCTGGCGCGGCAGACATTCACGTTCGAAAAAACGGCGCACGGTGGTGCGAAACATTTCATGGTCGTCGCGAAAAACGGTTCGGGCGATATGCACGCAAGTCTCCTCAATGATCGCAGGGCCGGCGGGGACACGGCGCTGACACAAGGCGCGAGTTGCGCCTTTGAACTGAGGGTTACGATAGGCCTGTGGGCATGGCCGGAACGCCACCCGAGGCGGGTGGCACGGGCAAAAATCGCTGATTGAAGTGATGCAATCCCTGTAGGGGCGAGCCTGCTCGCGAGGGCTCGGCACGCCCTCGAAGGGACAAGAAGATCAATAGCACGATCAAGATCAACAGATCGCAGCCTGCGGCAGCTCCTACATGGACAATGCGGGTCTATGTAGGAGCTGCCGCAGGCTGCGATCTGTTGATCTTGCCATTACCGACTGACGCGATCTGGCGGATGAACCCTGATCGAATTGTGGGAGCGAACCTGGGGTTTTATGGGCGGGTGTCGGCATCATCCCGGGATTCAAGATCACGCACTCGCGCCACCGCTTCATCGCGGCTGCTGACGCCGAGTTTGCTGTAGATATGGCTCAGGTGCCATTTTACGGTTTCCGGGGAAAGTCCCAGGGCTCGGGCGATTTTCTTGTTGGGCAGGGCTTGGGCGAGCAAGCGCACGACTTCGATTTCACGTTCGCTCAACGGCTCCATGCCGGCGGCGAGCGGTTTGCCCGTCGAGGCCGGGGAAGGTTTGTCCTTTTGCACGACGGGTGCTGTGATGCGGGCTGCCTGCAGGCGCTCGACGTAGAACGCCAGAACCGGGTCCAGGTCTGTTTTGCTGGCGATGTCTGCGATCAGCGCCATCGCGTCGGGGTGGGCGTCGAGCAACGTGCGTAACAAGCCGAAGCGTTGCCCGCGTCGCAGCGCTTCCATGACATGTTCACGCGCAGCGTCCGTATTGCCGCGCTGAGTTTCGATCACCGCACTCACTACCAGCAGCCGCACGGTGCCGAGTTGGCGGCGGTGCCGTTCACAGGTTTCGATCAGTTGTTCAATGCGCTTCAAAGCGCCGTCCAGATCACCCTGGAACAGTTGTAAACGCGCTCGCGCATTCTCGGTCAGGATGTAGATTTCCTTGAGCGCACTTTGCCCGGCATCCGGGTGGCGAGCGTCGATGGTTTCCAGACGCGCCAGTTTGGCTTGCGCCTTTGTCGTCTCACCGAGCATCAATAGCCACCAGACCTGCCAGGTCAGGCAATAGGCTTGCAGGCGATCAAGGCCAAGTTTGATCGCGTACTCGTCAAGCCGTTCGACAAACGCCAGTGCCTCCTGGTGGTTGCCCGCCAGCCATTGCACATTCCACAGCACCTGCAGAACGCGCAGCACTGAATCCGGGATCGAGATCCTCTCCAGAATATCGATCCAGTCCGACAGCAATTTGAACGCCGCGTCGACCTCGTTGGTTTCGTACAGCACCTCACCCAACAGGGCCGCGGAAAGGTACGTCGCGTCGGTCCCGGCCTTGCCGCAGTGAGTGGCTTCGTGCAGCACGTCGCGGTACACCCTTTCGGCCTGTTTCATCTGGCCTTCGAGGGCGTGGCTCAAGCCGATCATGCAGCGCCCTTGAAGACTGCCGGCCGTTGTTCCCAGGAGAGGTTCGCCATTGATCAGCAGCGCAGGACGATCGAGTTGCACCTGACGGGCCTTTTCATATTCGCCACGGTGCATGTACAGCCAGGACAGGATATTGGCGCATGAGCCTATGGCAACGCTGTTGCTGCCTGGCGGCGGGTTGAGCAGTTGTGGCAGAACGCTCATCGCCGCATCAGTGTCATCGCGTTGCAGCGCCAGAGACGCACGCAGCAGTGCGATCATGAAACGATCATGGACGTCACTCTCGGGGACGTCGTCGAACAGTTGATCGAGACTGGTGGCGCAGGCCGTGAAGTCCCGCGCATAGAGTTGCATCCGGGCCTTGAGGATGCGCAGTTTGACCCGTGCCTGTACTTGCTCGACCGGCAGCAGTCGAACCAATTCGATCAACATGCGCAGGTCGCCATGGGCATACAGCGCTTCGGCGTGCTGCTCAACCAGGTCGGCGGCCGAATCAGGATCGCCGGCCATCACGGCGTGATGAACCGCCTCATCCAGATGGTTGTGGTCGCGGAACCAGGCCCACGCCCGTGCGTGCACCACCTGTTGTTCGGCCGTGCTGCGCGAATCGAAATACTTGAGCAGCGTTTCGCGTAACAGCGGGTGCAGGCGATACCAGGTTTCACGTTCGGCGTTGTCCACCGGGATCAGGAACAGGTTGTCCCGTTCCAGACGCGTCAACAGCGCGTTGGCCCTGCCGACCGCATCCGGATTGCCGGTCAGCGCGGCGCATAACGAAGCGCAAAAGCGGTTGCAGACGGCCATGAGCAGCATCAGATCCAGATCCGTCGGCGACAGATGGGACAGCACCTCGACCTCGAAAAAACGGGCGAAAGCCTGATCGTCCCGTACCTGCGTCTGCACCGACGCGGTACCTGCGGCCGGGGCCGGACGATTTTTTTTGCGGCTGACCGCCAGCAACTGCAGCCCGGCCACCCAGCCGTCCGTCAGTTCATGCATCTGCCTGGCATCGAGGGCATCGATATCGCCCAACTGCGCCTTGAGAAACGCTTCGGACTCAACCGGCGTAAAGCGCAGATCGCGCAAGTTCAGCTCCAGCACCAGGTCCTGACTGCGCAAGCGCGCCAGGGACAATGGCACGGCACTGCGTGATACCAGCGCCAGGTGCAGGTTGGGCGGTGCGTAATCGATCAGCCATTGCAGGGCCTGATGAATGCCCACGTCGGTCAGGTGGTGCAAGTCGTCGAGTACCAGCACCAGTTCGCGGGAACGGCTGGCAATGCTGCGCACCAGGGTGATGACCGCGCGTTCCACCGCTTCACTGTCGATACCCCGACCTTCCAGCTGGGTCGCTTCGTGGACGATGTTCGGGTCGATCTGGCCGAGGCTGGCCAGCAAGTAGTCGAGAAATCGCGTCAGTTCGTTGTCGTCGGCAGACAGTGTCAACCAGGCCACATCGAAACCCAGTGGTAAAAGCGCCTGTCGCCAGGCGATCAGCGTCGAGGTCTTGCCGCAGCCTGCCGGGCCCTTGAGCACAATGCAGCGCTGGCGGCGTGCCTTGAGCATCTGGTCCTGCAACCGTTCGCGGGAAATCAGGCGCCCGGCACTGCGTGGCGGGATCAGTTTGGTACTGACAATCGGCGACTGAGTCGGATTTAGGGCCTGACTGGCGGGCGTGTCCGGTGTTTTGGACTTGCGGGGTTTGTCCATGGGGCTGTCCGAATCTTTTTTGTTATGGGAGTGCATTGAATCCAATCGAGTGTAACGCACGGACGGCAAGTCATGGCTGGGTGTTTGGCATCCGCCACCCGATGTGGGTGGTGGTCGCAGGTTAAGGGCTTGATTAACTGGACCGCACAAAATAGGGGTGCTGCCTGGCGCTCCGTCAGAACAATGGAGCGGCGGTAATGGGTGTACTGAGCGGCATTCGAGTGGTGGAGTTTGAGGCAATCGGCCCGGCGCCTTTTGGCACGATGCTGCTGGCGGACATGGGCGCCGACGTGGTGCGGATCGACCGCCCGGTGGCAGCGAGCGACCTCGGCCCGAAGTTCGAGGGCAAGCGTGCCGACATCACCGGGCGCAATCGGCGCTCGGTCACTCTCGATCTGAAACGCCCGGAAAGTGTTGCCGCCGCGCTGGAACTGATCGAGCGTGCCGACATCCTGATCGAAGGCTTTCGCCCCGGCACCATGGAGCGCCTGGGCCTTGGGCCTGACGTGGCCCTGGCGCGCAATCCGCGTTTGGTCTACGCCCGAATGACCGGCTGGGGCCAGACCGGGCCGATGGCCGAACGCGCTGGCCATGACCTCAATTACATCGCCTTGTCGGGCGTGCTGTCCGGTATCGGCCCGGCGGGTGGTCGGCCAGTGCCACCGCTGAATCTGGTGGGCGATTACGGCGGTGGCGGCATGTTGCTGGCGATGGGCGTGCTGGCGGCGCTGGTGAACGTACAGCGTGGCGGAGCCGGTCAAGTGGTTGACGCCGCCATGGCCGAGGGCGCGGCGCAGTTGGGTTCGGTGATCTGGGGGCTGTTGGCCGGTGGCCACTGGAATGAACAGCGCGGCAGCAACCTGCTGGATGGCGGCGCACCGTGGTACGACACCTATGAAACCCTCGATGGGCAGCACATGTCGATCGGGCCGATTGAATCGCGTTTTTACGGCGAAATGCTGGAAATCCTCGGACTGGTCAATTCGGATCTTCCCCTTCAACACGATCGATCCGGCTGGCCGCGCCTGCGTGAAGCCTTTACGGCGGCCTTTCTCAGCCGTACCCGTGAGCAATGGGCTGACGCCTTCGCCAGCAGCGACGCCTGTGTCGTGCCGGTTTTGGGTTTCGCCGAAGCCGCCGAGCATCCCCACAGCCGTGCGCGTGGCAGTTTCATCGAGGTCGACGGCGTCGTTCAGCCGGTTCCGGCCCCGCGTTTCCTCGGCACACCTTCCGCGCAACCGCGACCGGCGCCTCAGCGCGGCGAACATGGCCACGACGCACTGCACGACTGGGGCTTTGACAGCCTGGCCATCGAGCGCCTGCGTGAATTGGGCCTGGGTTTCAACGCCTGATCGCTACCCCCTAAAAACAACATAAAAATTGCGCAGCGCAGGAGTTAGCCCATGGCCATTCAGTTCAAGATCATCGATCACGTGGCACTCATCACGCTCGATGCGCAACCGTCGAACAATGCGCTGAACGTCAGCGACCTGATGCACCTGCGCAAGACGCTGGTGGCTTGCCAGGATGACGAGCAGGTGCGGGTTATTGTGCTCACCGGCGCCGGTGAACGGGCGTTTTGCTGTGGCGCAAGCCCCAAGGAGTCGTTGCTGCCAGCCTGCGGCTTCGTCGCCGGGTCCATGAAAAGCCGCGAAACCGAAGCCGAGGAGGGCGGCTATACACGGCTGTTCGACCTAAGCGATCTGGAGATCTGGAAGCCCGTCATCGCCGCCGTCAATGGCGCTTGCCTGGGGGGTGGCCTGGAACTGGCGTTGCAATGCGACCTGCGTATCGCTTCGGTCAGCGCCACATTCGGTTTGCCTGAAGTGCGCGATGCGAGCATCCCGGCCGCCGGTGGCGTGCAATACCTGCTGCGCGCCGTTCCAGCAGCCCACGCCATGAAAATAGCCCTGACGGGAGAACCGATCAGCGCGCAGGAAGCCTTGCATATCGGCCTGATCATCGACCTCTTGCCGCAGGACCGGCTCCTGTCGGCAGCCCTGAATCTCGCGGAGCGTATTGCTGCCAACGGCCCGCTGGCAGTGCAGTCGATCAAGCGCCTGGCGGTGCAGACCGCCCACCTGACACCCCGGGATTTCGTTACCCAGGCCCATCTTCTATGGGGATTGCTGCGCGACAGCAAGGATCACGCCGAAGGGCGCATGGCGATTGCCGAGAAGCGCCTGCCCAAATACACCGGCGCCTGACGTCGCGCCACACCTTCGCCTCTGCCTGACAACAATAATTCACAGGAAAGCCCCATGTATCTGACCCAAGGACTGCACCGTGTATTGCAGCAACGACCTCACGCCCTGGCGACGGTCTTTCGCGAACGGCGCCACACCTATACGCAGTTGGCCGACCGGGTAGCGCGTCTCGCCGGCGCCTTGCAGCGCCTGGGCATGCAGACCGGTGACCGCGTTGGGTTGCTGGGTTTGAACTCGGACAGGTTTCTCGAATATTACCTGGCGACCTGGTGGGGCGGTGGTGTGGTCAATCCGGTCAACATTCGCTGGAGCGTGCCGGAAATCGTCTACTCGCTGGATGACTGCGAGACCCGCATCCTGATGATCGACGACACGTTCTTGCCGATGGCCGAAGGCATCGCCAGTTCGGCGAAAGTACGACCACTGCTGATCCACGTCGGCGACGGCCCGGCTCCCGAGGGCATGTTGTCTTATGAGCAGTTGATCCGTGACGCCGAGCCGGTCGACGATGCCTTCCGTGGTGGTGACGACCTTGCCAGCATCATGTACACCGGCGGCACTACGGGCCGGCCCAAGGGGGTGATGCAGTCGCACATGAACCTGTGGTCGGCGGCCGTCGCCCGTGCGGCCGATGTGCCGGTGCCGGCGGATGCGCTGACCCTGCACATCGCGCCGATGTTCCATCTCGCGGCGTTGTCGCGGGTGATCCTGATCTCGCTGCTCGGCTTGCCAAGTATTTTCGTTCCGGCCTTCGATGTGCTGGACGTGATGCAAACGATTGAACGCGAGCGCATCACCGACATCCTGATCGTACCGACCATGCTGCAAGCGCTGATCATGCATCCGGGTTTCGCCAGCCATGATCTCGGCAGCTTGCGCAGCCTGACCTACGGGGCTTCGCCAATTGCCGTGCCGTTGCTGGATCTCGCCCTGAAAGCCTTGCCGAACGTCGAGTTCACCCAGGGTTACGGCATGACCGAAGCCGCGCCGCCGCTTACCGCCAACGGCCCGCAAAACCACAGCGCCGAGGGCATCACCAATGGCCGCCTGCGTTCGGCAGGGCGCCCGGGTCTGGGCGTGACCTTGCGTATCGTCGACGAACATGACAACGAAGTACCCCGCGGTACGGTCGGTGAAGTGCTGGTCCGTGGTCCAAACATCATGCTTGGTTACTGGAACAAACCTGAAGAAACCGCCCAGGCCCTTCGCGGTGGCTGGATGCACACTGGCGATGGCGCCTACATGGACGACGACGGCTACCTGTACATCGTCGACCGTTTCAAGGACATGATCGTCAGTGGTGGCGAGAACGTTTACTCCGGCGAAGTCGAAAGCGCCATCGCCAGTCACCCGGCGGTGGCGGCCTGCGCGGTGATCGGCATTCCCTGCCAGCAATGGGGCGAAGCGGTGCACGCGGTGATTGTGCTCAAACCTGAAAGCCAAGCCGTTGGCGCAGAGATTATCGAGCACTGCCGGCGCCAGATCGCTGGCTACAAAACCCCGAAAAGCGTCGAGTTCCGCGCCGCGTTGCCGCTGTCTGGCGCCGGCAAGGTGCTCAAGCGTGATCTGCGCGAGCCGTACTGGGTGGGCAAGGATCGGGGTGTCAGCTGATGGCGGCAGTGAACAGCGACGCGGTGCAGGCGGCGATTCCCGAGGGTTTTTTGGCCCTGGAGAAACGCTCGGGTTTCCTGCGTAATTGCGGTGATTTTTATGTCCATGAAGAACTGCCGATCCTTGCGGTACGTCTCCAACCGCATCATCTCAACTATGTACGCATCGCCCATGGCGGGTTTCTCGCCACGGTGGCCGATAGTGCGTTCGGTGTAGTGCTGCGACGTCTTTCAGTGTCCCAGGTACCGGCGATCACCATCAATTTGAACGTCGATTACCTCGGCCCCGTGCGTGAAGGCGACTGGCTCGAAGCGCATGTGGAAGTGCTCAAGACCGGCGGATCTTTCATCAACGCCAGCTGCCTGTTGAAGGTCGGCGAGCGCCTGGTATTGCGGGCCAACGGTGTCTTCACCTGGTGGAAAGGAGCGACGCCATGTACATGACTCAATGCCTGCAACGCACGCTGCAACAGAACCCGGATCACCTGGCGACGATCTTCGGTGAGCGCCGCCAGAGTTATCGTCAGTTCGGCGAACGCGTCGCTCGTCTGGCGGGTGCCCTACAAAACATGGGCATGGAAGTCGGTGACCGGGTCGGCATGTTGGCCCTCAACTCCGACCGTTACCTGGAATACATCATGGGTGTCTGGTGGGGCGGTGGCGTGCTCAATCCAGTCAACATTCGCTGGAGTGTGCCGGAGATCGTCTATTCGCTGGACGACTGCACGACCGATATTCTGATTGTCGATGAACACTTCGCCTCGCTCGCCGAAGGTATCCGCGAGACGGCCCGCCATGCGCCACGATTTATCTATGCCGGCGAGGACCAAACACCGGTGGGCATGCTCGATTACGAACAGCTGATCGCCCAGGCTGTACCGGTCGAGGATGCGGGTCGTGGCGGTGATGATCTGGCCTGCGTCATGTACACCGGCGGCACCACCGGTTTTCCCAAGGGTGTCATGCAATCGCATTTGAACCTGTGGTCGGCGTGCATGCCGCGCATGGTCGATATGCCGCCGATCCGTGACGGCCGGCTGCTGCACGTTGCACCGCTGTTCCACGTGGCTGGCATGGCCCGCGCGCTGATCCAGTTCATGGCCGGTGAAAGCCATGTGGTGGTCTCCGGTTTCGACGCGCAAGCCGTGTTGCAGGTGATCGAGCGTGAGCGGATCACCGAAACGCTGTTGGTGCCGACCATGATTCTCGCGCTGTTGGCCGATCCGGACTTTGAAAGGCATGACCTGCGCAGCCTGAAACGCCTGACCTACGGCGCATCGCCCAGCGCTGGTGAGATGGTCGAACAAGTGCTGGCGCGGCTTCCCGACCTGGAGCTTTCTCATTCCTACGGGCTGACCGAAGCCTGCCCTGTGGTGTCGAGCAATCTACCGTGGAACCACACGCCAGAAGCACGCAAAAGCGGTTTGTCGCGCTCTGTAGGTCGTGGCGGGCTGGGGGTCAACGTGAAGATTGTCGACCCGCAAGGCCAGGAAGTGCCGCGCGGTACGGTGGGCGAGATCATCGTGCGTGGGCCGAACATCATGCAGGGTTACTGGAACAAACCCGAGGAAACCGCCAAAGCGCTGCGCGATGGCTGGTTGTACACCGGTGATGGAGCGTACATGGACGAGCAGGGTTACCTGTTCATCGTCGATCGTCTGAAGGACATGATCGTCACCGGTGGGGAAAATGTTTACTCGGCCGAAGTCGAAAACGCCCTTGCGCGACACCCGGCAGTAGCACTGGCGGCGGTGATCGGCATCCCCCATGAGCGATGGGGCGAAGCGGTGCATGCCGTGGTGGTGTGCAAGCCCGGCGCCGAGGTCGATGCAGAGCAATTGCGCCTGTACTGCCGCGAATTCATTGCCGGCTACAAGTGCCCGAAAAGCATCGAATTCCGTGACGCTTTACCGCTTTCCGCTGCCGGCAAAGTCCTCAAGCGCGAACTCCGAAAGTAAACCTTTAGGAGCTGCGATCTTTTGATCTTGATCGTAAAAACAACATCAAAAGATCGCAGCCTGCGGCAGCTCCTGCAGGGAAGCGATTCGATTCGACCTGCGCTTCAAACGCTACCCGATCCGGGTGGCTTCAATACCCCCCCCACCTCAATACATTGATCCCACGAACCAGGCGCACGCCTGCCTGGCAATCCACTGGAGATCCCGATGCACATCAACCGTACCGTCTACCGTGAAGACCACGAAATGCTGCGCGAAACCGCGCGGCGTTTCTTCGAGCGTGAATGCCTGCCCAAGCAGGCGCAGTGGGACGAGGCCGGGCAGGTTGACCGGGAAACCTGGCTCAAGGCTGGTCGTCACAACCTGCTGTGCCTCACCGTGCCCACCGAGTACGGCGGTGGCGGCGGTGACTTCGGTCACTCGGCTGTGTTGATCGAAGAGCTGTACCGGGCAGGTGTTTCGGGCTGGAGCCTGGGCGTGCATTCGGACATCGTCGCGCCGTACATCGTGCGACTGGGCACCGAAGAGCAAAAGCAACAATGGCTGCCGAAAATCTGCACCGGTGAAACCGTATTGGCCGTGGCGATGACCGAGCCCGGCACCGGCTCCGACCTGAAGGCGATCCGCACCACCGCCGTGCGTGACGGTGACGAGTGGGTGATCAACGGCAGCAAGACCTTCATCAGCAACGGCCTGACCTGCGACATGGTCGTGGTGGTGTGCAAGACCGACCCAAGCGCCGGGGCCAAGGGTTGCAGTCTGATCATGGTCGAATGCAACCGCGAAGGTTTCCGTCGCGGCAAGAAGCTCGACAAGGTTGGCCAGGCCGCTGCCGATACCGCAGAGCTGTTCTTCGACGACGTGCGCGTGCCGGTGGGCAACCTGCTGGGCGAAGAAAACAAAGGCTTCATGCATTTGATGGAAGAGCTGCCGCAAGAGCGCCTGGTCATCGCACTGTACTGCGCCGCCAAACTTGAGCGCCTGCTGGAGCAGACCGTCGAGTACGTGAAGGACCGCAAGGCCTTCAACCAGACCGTTTGGGACTTCCAGAACACCAAATTCAAACTTGCCGACATCAAGGCCCAGGCCACCGCCGTGCGCCTGACAATCGACCACTACATCGCCGAGCACATGCGTCGTCGCCTGACGGTGCAGGAGTCGGCGATCGCCAAATTGTTCGCCACCGAAACGCTGTGGAAGTGCATCGACGACATGGTGCAGTTGCACGGCGGCTACGGCTACATGCTCGAGTACCCGATTGCCCGCGCATTCGTCGACATGCGCGTAACCCGCGTTTTCGGCGGCACCAGCGAAGTACTGCGCGAACTGATCGCGCGCCAGTTGTGATCCTTCCCTCTCATTTTCAGGTGACACCATGAGCGAAAAAGTATTGGTTGCCGGCGTCGGCATGATCCCGTTCCGCAAGCCCAGCGACAGCCCGACCTACGTGCAGATGGGCGCCGAAGCGGTGCGCCGCGCCCTGGCCGATGCAGGCATCGATTACAACCTGGTTCAGGAGGCTTACGCCGGGTACGTCTACGGCGACTCCACCTGCGGCCAGACCGTGTTGTACGAAGTCGGCATGACCGGGATTCCAGTGGTCAACGTCAACAACAATTGCTCCACCGGTTCCACCGCGCTGTACCTGGCGCGCAAGGCCATCGAGTCTGGTTCCGCCGATTGCGTGCTGGCGGTCGGCTTCGAACAGATGCAGGCCGGGGCGCTGAAATCCCATTGGGACGACCGGCCGCCCACCCGTGAACGCTTCCTGCCGATCCTGCGTGGCCTGACCGCCGATCTGGATGGCATGCCGCAAGCCATCCGGACCTTTGGCGGTGCCGGGCGTGAGTACATGCACAAATACGGCACAAAAATGGAAACCTTCGCCGCTGTGCGCGCGAAGGCCAGCCGTCATGCTGCCAACAACCCGCTGGCACTGTTTCGCAAGGTGCTCAGTGTCGAAGACGTGATGAACGACCCGGTGATTCTGCCAGGTGTGTTGACCCGTCTGATGGCCTGCCCGCCGACCTGCGGCGGCGCGGCGGCAATCCTGGTGTCCGAGCGTTTTGCCAGGAAACATGGCCTGCGCCGCGACGTGGAAATCGTCGCCCAAGCGATGACCACCGACACCCCTGAGTCATTCAATTTCGAAAAGCCGTCGCTGCTCGATTGGGTCGGCACGCACATGACCCACGCGGCCGTGAGTCAGGTCTACGAGAAGGCCGGTGTTGGCCCGAAAGATATCGACGTGTGCGAGCTGCACGACTGCTTCGCTCAGAACGAAGTGATCTGCTACGAATCGCTGGGTTTCTGCCCCGAGGGTGGCGCGGAAAAATTCGTGATGGACGGCGACAACACCTACGGCGGCCAAATCGTGGTTAACCCGTCTGGCGGCCTGCTGTCCAAGGGGCATCCGCTGGGTGCCACCGGTCTGGCGCAGTGCTACGAGCTGACCCAGCAACTGCGTGGCAAAGCCGAGCAGCGTCAGGTTGCAGGGGCACGCCTGGCGATGGCGCATAACCTCGGTCTGGGCGGTGCCTGTGTGGTGACGCTGTACGGAAAAGTCAGCGGGGGTGGCCAGTGAGCAGCTTGCTCGACGCCTTCCGTTTGACCGCGTTACCCGCACACGCGGAGGCGTTTCGCGCAGAGGTCAAAGGCTTTCTGGCAGCGCACCTGCCAGCCGTCTCGGCCGATGTGCGGGCGCGCAGCTGGACCGGCTTCGATGCTGAATTCAGCCGCAAGCTGGCCGGTCGTGGCTGGGTCGGCTTGACCTTGCCCGCCGCCTACGGTGGTGCCGGGCTGGATGCGTTCAGTCGCTTTGTCCTGGTCGAAGAGCTGCTGTCTGCTGGTGCCCCGGTGGCGGCGCACTGGATCGCCGATCGCCAGAGCGGGCCGTTGATCCTGAAGTTCGGCAGCGATGCGCAGAAAGATTTCTACCTCCCGCGTATCTGCGCTGGCAAAGCGTTTTTCTGTATCGGCATGAGCGAACCGAACTCCGGCTCCGACCTGGCCAGCGTGCGCAGTCGCGCCACCCGCTGCGAAGGTGGCTGGCGCTTGAGCGGGCGCAAAATCTGGACCACCAACGCGCATCACGCCGACTACATGATTGCCCTGGTGCGCACCAGCGGTTCGCCCGAGGACCGCCACAACGGTCTGTCGCAATTCATCATCGACCTCAAGCAACCGGGTATCAGCGTGCGTCCCATCGTCGACCTCGCCGGCGACGCGCACTTCTCTGAAGTGGCGTTCGACGATGTATTGCTCGACGAAGACGCATTGGTGGGCGAGGAGGGCAGCGGCTGGAAACAGGTCAATGCCGAACTGGCCTTCGAGCGCAGCGGGCCGGAGCGTTTCTACTCCAGCGTGGTGCTGCTTGATCTATGGGCCAACACCTTGCGCCGCACGGGTGCCAGCGCCGCCGAGACTTCGTTGCTCGGCAGTTTCCTTACGCAACTGACCAGCCTGCGCAACCTTTCGCTGGCGCTGACGGCGTTGCTTGCACGGGGCGAAAGCCCGGTGGTGGAGGCAGCATTGGTCAAGGACATCGGCACCGAATTCGAACAGTCGATCCCGGCGGCGATTGCGGCGGTGATCAGCGCTGACCCGAATGCTCCGGTCGATGAGGCGTTGTACCGCACCGTCGCTTACCTGAACCAGGTCGCACCAACCTTCTCGTTGCGCGGCGGCACCCGGGAAATCCTGCGCGGCATGATCGCCCGCGGCCTCGGCCTGCGTTGATGCACATCGAATAGGACACATCGACATGTTCACTGAAGCGATTGAAAAAATACTGACTGACTTGTGCACGCCGACGCTGGTTCGCGCGGTTGAAAGCGGCGACGGCGCAACGGCGCTGTGGAATGCGCTGGAGGAGGGCGGGTTTCTGGAGTTGTTGACGCCGGAAGTGGCCGATGGCGCGGGGTTGATGCTGTCGGCGCTGTTCCCGATTTTTCTTGCGTTCGGGCGTCATGCATTGCCAGTTCCGGCAGCCCAGAGCATCGCCGCCCGCGCGTTGATGCGCGACTGCCCGCAATTGCCACCGGCCGGCATGCTGACTCTGGCCGGCACAGCTTTTCGAGAGGCCGATGGTGTGTTGTGCACGCCGCGCATGGCTTACGGCCTGTTGGCGGACTTCGCACTGGTGAACCTGGATGGCGAGTTGCTGTTGCTCGATTGCAGTCAGGCACGGCGTGAGCCCAGTGGTGTTCACGCCAGTCAGTGCGCCACGTTGTATTGGTCGCGGGAAACCGTCGGCACCGTATTGGGCGACAACGGCGAAGAAGTTCGACTGTTCAGCGCCGCAATCCACGCGGCGGCCATTGCCGGGGCCATGGAGCAGGTTCTCGACACAACGCTTGAGTACTGCAATGACCGGGTCCAGTTCGGCAAGGCCATCGGCAAATTCCAGGCGGTTTAGCACCAGCTCAGCGTCATGGCGGAGCAGGTAGCCGCTTCGCGAATGGCCGCTGAAGTGGCTTTTTCCGGCGATCAGCCGGTCCCTTCGTTGATCCAGGCGGCCATCGCCAAGGCGCGCACCAGCATGGCGGTGCCGCAGGTGACGGCCATCGCCCATGCGCTGTTCGGTGCCATCGGCGTGACTGAAGAGCTGGACTTGCAACTGCTCACCCGACGTCTGCACGAGTGGCGCGTCAGCGAAGGCTCGGAAACCTGGTGGAACGGCATCGTCGGCCAGGCATTTCTGGCGCAGCCGAATGCGACCGCTTGTGAATTCGTGCGCCACGTTATCTCGTCGCAAACCGCTTAAGGACTAGACCCATGAGCAACTTTCTGAAATACGAACAAGAAGGTCATGTCGTCACCCTGACGATGAACGATCCCGAACGCCGTAATCCGCTGACCGGCAATAGCGCCGTTCCCGAGTTCCTCGAAGCCATCGAACGGATCGAACGCGACAGCAGTGTTCGCGCGGTGATCATCACCGGTGCCGGCAGCGCATTTTGCTCTGGCGGCAACGTTCGCGATATGGACCGCTACGCGCAGATGTCGGGGATGGAATTGCGTCAGGAATACCGCACCGGTATTCAGCGTTTACCGCTGGCGCTGTTCAATCTGGAAGTGCCGGTGATTGCAGCGGTGAATGGCGCAGCCATTGGCGCAGGTCTGGATTTGGCCTGCATGTGTGACATCCGCGTGGCGTCCGAGCAGGCGAAGTTCGCCGAGAGCTTCGTCAAGCTGGGGATTATTCCCGGCGACGGTGGTGCGTGGTTGTTGCCTCGCATTATTGGCCTGTCACGCGCCACTGAACTGACGCTGACCGGGCAAATGATCGATGCCCGCCAGGCGGCGGAATGGAACCTGGTGTCCCGTGTAGTACCGGCCGAACAACTGCTGGACAGCGCCCGCGAACTCGCGACCGCGATTGCGGCCAACCCGCCACACGCGGTGCGGCTGGCCAAACGGTTATTGCGTGAAGCCTTGCACACACGACTCGACACGCTGCTGGAAATGTCCGCCAGTTTCCAGGTGATGGCGCACCAGACCGCCGATCACCGCGAAGCCGTTTCGGCGTTTATCGAGAAACGCCCAGCCACGTTTACCGGGTAAGTGTCACCGAGCGTAACGCCCGCTGAGCGCATCTCAAACCGGGCCGTTACGCCGCTGGAAAATCACACGGAAACACTTCATCCAAATCACCCGATCGGGTGTGAGGACAACACGGGCGCCTCGCTAGCATGGGCGCTCACCACGTCATCCTTAACCGGAGAAACCGCATGACAAAAACAACAATGCGCGGAGTCTTCCAGCCAAGTCTGCTGGCCGTAGCTGTAATGATTGCCACCTGCGCGAGCAATCAGGCTCACGCTGTTGATTTCAATATCGGGGAGATTCAAGGCTCGTTCGATTCATCGCTGTCGATCGGTGCCAGTTGGTCGGCGGCCAACCCGGACAAGCAGTTCATTTCCAACTTCAATAGTCAGGGTGTAGCCGGTGGTGAATCTGCCTCCCGGACCACCGACGACAACCGCCTGAATTTCAAGAAGGGTGAAACCTTCTCGAAGATCTTCAAGGGCGTGCATGACCTGGAGCTGAAGTACGGCGACAGCGGCGCGTTTGTGCGCGGAAAGTATTGGTATGACTTCGAGTTGATGGACGAGAGCCGTCCGTTCTACGACATCGATGACTCGGGGCGTGACCGCGCCGCCAAGTCGTCCGGGGCAATGTTCCTCGACAGCTTCGTCTACCACAACTACACCCTCGGCGATCAGGTCGGCAACGTACGGGTCGGCAAACAAGTAGTGAGCTGGGGCGAGAGTACGTTTATCGGCAACTCGATCAACAGCATCAACCCGATTGACGTAGCGGCATTGCGCCGGCCCGGTGCGGAAGTGAAGGAAGGGCTGATTCCGGTCAACCTGCTTTACGTGTCGCAGGGGCTGGCCGACAACGTTACCGCTGAAGCGTTCTATCAGTTGCAGTGGGATAAATCGGTGGTCGATAACTGCGGTACGTTCTTCGGCAGTGACGGCGTACCCCAAGGCTGTAATGACCGCCTGGTAATCGCCGGTCTCGACTTGCCGCCGGGTGTGGCCAAGAACACCGGTGGTTTGGCTGCCATCGCGGCGGGCACCGACGATGCCTACATTCCGCGCTTGAAGGACAACGATGCGCGCAACAGCGGGCAATACGGCCTGGCGTTGCGCTGGTATGTCCCGGAAGCCAACGACACCGAGTTCGGCGCCTACGCAATGAACTACCACAGCCGCAATCCGTACTTGAGCATCAATCAGATGACCAGTGCGGCAGGCGGTGTGACCTCGGCGCGCAGCACCCGTTACTTCATCGACTATCCGGAAGATATTCGCCTGTACGGCCTGAGCTTCCAGACCAACGTCGAGGGCGTATCGCTGGGTGGCGAAGTCAGCTACCGGCCGAACATGCCGCTGCAACTGAACACCGCCGACTTGCTGTCCGCCGCCACCTTCGGCGCGACTTCGCCACTGATCACCACCGGTTTCGCCGGTCGCACGCTGGGTGCCGAGGTCAATGGCTACAAGCGCATGCCGGTGACGCAGGCGCAGGTAACTGCAACCCAGTTCTTTGAGCAGGTGCTGGGAGCGAGTCGTCTGACCTTGATCGGTGAAGTGGGTTACAACCACATCAACGGCCTGGGCAAGGCCGATGGCTCTGACCTGCGTTTCGGTCGTAGCCCGGCCTTCGGCTCCGGCGAGTTGCCGGGCGCAGCGGGCGCGGCCACCTGTCGCGGCACCGCAGCGGGCGCGGCGACGGCGAGCAACCCGGCGCAGGAGTGCAACGACGATGGCTTCTACACCAGCAACAGCTGGGGCTATCGGCTGCGCGGCAAGCTGGATTACCAGAACGTGATTGCCGGTATCAACCTGTCGCCCAACATCGCCTGGTCCCATGACGTTGAAGGTTATGGCCCGAACTTCGACGAAGGTTCCAAAGCCGTCAGCCTCGGTGTGGATGCCGACTACCTGAACACCTATACCGCCAGCCTGAGTTACACCAACTACTTCGGTGGCGATTTCAACACCAACGTCGACCGCGACTACGTTGCGCTCAGCTTCGGCGTGAATTTCTGATGCAACCCTGCCAGAGGTAATTGAACATGAACGCACGTTTTATTCTGCGCGCTGGCGCACTGAGCCTGTCGCTGCTGGCCAGCGGTGTAATGGCCGCCGTCACGCCCCAGGAGGCCGCGCAGTTGGGCACCACGCTGACGCCTTTGGGCGCTCAGAAAGAGGGCAATGGCAACGGCAGCATTCCCGCCTGGACCGGTGGTTTGAAGCCCGGAGCGGCGGTGCTCGATAACGGTTTCCTCGGTGATCCGTTCGCTGGCGAAAAGCCGCAACTGGTGATCACTGCGGCCAATGCCGAACAGTACAAGGACAAGCTGACACCGGGCCAACTGGCGATGTTCAAGCGTTATCCGGACAGCTACACAATCCCGGTGTACAAGACCCAGCGTACGGCGGCGTCGCCACAGAACATCTATGACATTGCCAAGAAGAGTGCGGTAACCACCGACCTGACACCCGATGGCAACGGCTTGCTGAATTTCACGCAGACCCGCTATTACCCGTTCCCGATTCCGAAGAACGGTGTGGAGGTTTACTGGAACCATACCAACCGTTATCGCGGTGGCAACATGGAGCGCCAGGCGGCTCAGGCCGCGCCGCAAACCAACGGCTCGTATTCCATCGTCGAGTACGACGACAAGCTGGCTTTCCCGCAACTGATGGAAGGCGTCGAAGGCGGGCAAGGCGACAACGTTCTGTACTACTACAAACAGGAAATCACCGCACCATCGCGCATGGCAGGTTCTGTGATCCTGATTCACGAGACCATCGACCAGGTCAAGGAGCCGCGCCTGGCGTGGGTCTACAACGCCGGCCAACGCCGCGTGCGCCGCGCGCCGCAGGTCGCCTACGATGGGCCCGGCAACGGTTCTGACGGCATGCGCACCGCCGACAACACCGACATGATGAACGGCGCGCCGGATCGTTATGACTGGAAATTGATTGGCAAAAAAGAGCTGTACATTCCGTACAACAATTACCGGTTGCAGTCGCCGAAGGTCAAATACGACGACATCATCAAACCGGGGCACATCAATCAGGACCTGACCCGTTACGAGCTGCATCGCGTGTGGCATGTCGAGGCCACACTCAAGCCGGGTCAACGTCATGTGTATGCCAAGCGTGACATGTATTTCGACGAAGACACCTGGCAACTCGCCGAGGTTGACCACTATGACGGTCGTGGTCAGCTCTGGCGTGTGGCGGAAGGCTATGCGGTCAATGATTACGAGCGTGGGGCACCTAACTTCGCCATGCTCGCGATCTATGACCTGATCGCCGGTCGCTACAATGTGCTGGCGATGACCAACCAGTCAAAACATGCAACGACCTACGGCATGACGGCAAAGATGACCGATTTCACGCCATCTGCGCTGCGTAACGCCGGCATTCGCTGACCGTTCGACCTTGCCCCAAGCAACGCCCTGTTCGCAGGGCGTTGTGCTTACAGTTTGCTACCACCTGATGCGGGTGGCGCATAAACCATTGGTGCGTTCAATGATGGCATCCACACACCATCAGCGAGGTCCGCCATGTTTGTGCCACGGCCGCATTTGTGCGACGTACTCAAGCGCGAGCAGCGCCGCTTGCATCTCCTTTGCGCACCTGCAGGTTTCGGCAAGACGGCGTTGCTACGCGAGTATTTGAAGGGCGTGGCGACGCCTGGGCGGGTGGTTTGGTTGAGCCTCGGTGGGCGGTTGCAGACGCTTGATAGCTTGACCGGGATGCTGGCTGGCGAACTTGATCTAGCCCTCGATACGGCGGCGGATGCCCTGCTGGGCTATTTCAGTTCCCGGGATGGGGTGACTGATCTGTCGCCATCGCAGGCAAGCCAGCTCCCACAGGGGAATGCGATCGAATGTGGGAGCTGGCTTGCCAGCGATGAGGCCCTCGCAGGCAGTGAAAATCTGACTATTCGTGTGGTCTTCGACGACCTGCCCGCCGCAATGCCGGCAGACCTGAACCAATGGTTCGACCAGCTCCTCGCGCTGCAAAACCCGAATCTGCAAGTACTGGTCACCTGTCGTCAGCGTCCCGACTGGAACCTGCCACACCTGGTGCTCACAGGCGAACTGCTGGAACTGGATGCCCGACAATTGGCCTTGCGTCCGGATGAATTCGAATCGCTGGTCAGTTTGCAGGTGCCCGAAATTGACACAGTCTCACGCGAAAAGTTGTGGCATCAAACAGGCGGCTGGTGCGCCGGAGTGCGGTTGCTGCCCTGCGCGTTGCTCGACCCATACCTCGAACGTGAATGGCTGTCGCGCCTGAGCGACGGACAGCAGGAAATGCTCAACGGACTGGCCCATTTATCCAAGGCCAGCGTCGATCTTTGCGATCAACTCTGGGAAGGACAGCAGGGCGCCCACGTGTTCCAGAGCTTGCTGGACAGTCAGGCTTTCCTGTTCCCGATAGACAACCAACCCGGTTGGTTTCGCTTGTTGCCCGCAGTGGCGCAAGCGCTGCAAAGCCGGCTCAGCGGCGCGCCATTGAATCGGCTGCGCCTGCGGGCCTGTCAGTTGCTGAGCGTGCTGGGGAAAGTCGATGATGCGGTCGAGCAGGCGTTGAGTGCCGATCAACCAGAAATGGCCGCCACTTACATGGAGCGGTTATGGCTGAGCTGGATTTTGAGCGAACGCCATCTAGGCCGCTTCATGGACTGGCGCGAACGCATCGAACCGCAGCTCTTACAGAGCAGCCCACGCTTGATCTATTTGAGCGGCAGGGCGTTGTTGTTCAGTGGCCGATTGAGCGAAGCCGAAGAATGCCTGCACCGCCTCGGGCACTTCCTGCCGCTGCCTGATCCGCAACGCAGTCGGCGGTTACTGGCGAACTGGCAGGGGTTGTATGGAACGTTGCAGGCGTTGCGCGGGAACACCGAACAGGCGCGCCTGCATTGCCATGCTTCCCTTCGTCATCTGACGGCCCAGGATTGGCTTTCAGTGCTGTTGTGCCATTGCACCCTGGCACGCATCGCCATGAAAACCGGTGAGCTGACCGAGGCCCAGGTGCTGCTGGAGCATTCGCTGGAGCTGGCCCGGCGCCAGGGCAGTCGTGACGCTGAAGCGTTGGTGAATACAGACCGGGTGCGTTTGTTGATGCTTCAGGGGCACCTGGGAATGGCGCAATCGCTGTTGCGCTCGGAGCTTGCGCAACTCACGGGCAGCCGAACCCAGCCTTATCCGCTGCTCGGTCGACTGATGTTCCTGCAAGGCGAGTTGCTGTTGCAGCAAGGTCACACGGTTGAAGCCGAACAGGTCGTGCAGGGTGGACTTTTACAAGTGCGAGATTGCTGCGCACCGTTCGTGCTGGATGCCTATTTGTTGTTGTCCGAGATTGCCTCGCGCAACGATGACATTGAACAGGCCCATTTGCTGCTCTACGAAGCCGAGCGCCGAATGCACTGGGGCAAGATCGACAGCGTGTGCTACCAGCGTCCGATCGCCCTGCAGAAAGCCCGGATTCTCGACCGTGAACGGGGTGCAGACAGCGACAAGCCTTCTGTGGCGTGTGTCACCAGCGTGCCGGATTACCAGGACGGTCTGACGACCCGCGAGGTGTCAGTGCTCAAGTTGCTGGCCGAAGGCATGTCGGTGCGCGAGGTCGGTCATCGCCTGTTCATTTCCGTCAATACCGTCAAAACCCACGCCAAGAACATCAACGTCAAACTCGGTGCCTGCCGTCGTACCCAAGCCATCAACAGCGCGAAAGCGATGGGAATCCTGGCTTGAAAACCGTGCGCTTGGCACCACCCACCTGATCCGGGTGGCGGCACCGAATGAATGATGGTCAACCATGCAGCCAGGCCCGACGCTTTGCTGCGCAACCGCGGTGGCGTCCAGACAAAAACAAGAGAGGTAGTGATGAGCGCCATCGAGCATTCGCCGAGCACCGATATCCGCACGATCCTGGAAAAGCAAAGGGCAGCGTTCCTGGCCAGTGAACCCTACACCGTCGAACAACGCTGCGAATTGATCGATCGGGCGATCAGCCTGCTGGTCAACCATGAGCAGGAAATCATTGCGGCCCTGACGGCTGATTTCGGCCACCGCAGTCCGGGATTCTCCAAAGGCAGCGAAGTGCTGTCGCCGTTGGCAACGCTCAAGCACACCAGGGCCAAACTGGCCGAATGGATGGAACCCGAAGCGCGGCATACCGAGCAGGGCGAAGCCTGGGTTCAGTACCAGCCACTGGGCGTGATCGGCATCGTGACGGCCTGGAACGTGCCCGGCTACATGGTGTTCAGCGGACTGGCGGGTGCCTTGGCGGCCGGCAACCGAGTGATGATCAAACCGTCGGAATTCAACCCGCACACCTCGGCATTGATTGCGCGGCTGATCCGCTCGGTCTACGCCGAAGAAGAAGTGGCGGTGGTGCTTGGCGGGCCCGACGTCGGCCAGGCGTTTTGCGGCCAACCGTTCGACCATTTGCTGTTCACCGGCGCTACCAGTATCGGCAAACACGTGCTGCGTGCAGCGGCGGAGAACCTGGTGCCGGTGACGCTGGAATTGGGTGGCAAGTCCCCGGCCATCATTTCCCGCACGGCCGATTTCAAGATGGCGGTGACCAAGGTGGTCGTCGGCAAGCTGCTCAACGCTGGCCAGCTCTGCGTGGCACCGGATTATGTATTCGTGCCGCAGGAATCGGTGGACATGTTCATCGCGGTCGCCAAAGCGGTGGTCGGCGGTTTTCTGCCGACGCTCAAGGACAATCCCGAGTACACCTCGATCATCAATGCACGTCATCTTGAACGTTTACAGGGTTATCTGAGTCAAGCGCGCGCCGCCGGTGTCGAGTTGATCGAGCTGAACCCGGCCGATGAGGATTTCAGCGAAGCGCCACACAACAAGATGGTGCCGACCCTGCTGCGCAACCCCGGGGACGATTTGCAGGTGATGCAGGACGAAATCTTCGGGCCGCTGTTGCCGATCAAACCGTATGAAAACCTCGCCGAGGTGATTGCCTTCATCAACGCGCGGCCACGGCCATTGGCGCTGTATTACCTCGGCAATGATCCCGCCGAAGAGGCGTCAGTGCTCAACCGCACTTGCTCCGGTGGCGTGACCCTCAACGGCGTCATGAGCCATGCCAGCTGCGAGAGCCTGCCGTTCGGCGGCGTCGGCCAGAGCGGCATGGGTGCCTATCACGGCATCGACGGCTTCCGCACCTTCAGCCACGCCAAGGCTGTGTTCCGCTCGCCGGTAAAACCGGCCTGAATGTCTAACTTCATTGTCGAGAAAAACTTATGAAAGCTGCCGTTTTCCATCAGGTTGGAGCTCCGCTGGTCATCGAAGAAGTGGGCATCAGCAAACCGGGCTCGCGTGAAGTGCTGATTCGCACCAAGGCCGTGGGCGTCTGCCATTCGGATTTGCATGTCATTGACGGCTCGTTTCCGTATCCAGGCCCGTTGGTGTTGGGCCACGAGGCGGCCGGCGTGGTCGAGCAGGTCGGCTCTGAAGTGCGTTCGGTCAAGCCGGGTGATCATGTGGTTACGTGCCTCACTGTGTTCTGCGGTCACTGCGAGCACTGCGTGACTGGCCATCTGGCACGCTGCGTTTCCCCGGAAACCAAGCGCGACAAGGACGAGGAATCACGCCTGACCTACGTGCAAAAACCGATGCCGCAGTTCGTCAACCTCTCCGGTTTCGCCGAGCAGATGCTGGTGCACGAAAACGCTTGCGTGGCGATCCGTCGCGACATGCCGCTGGACCGGGCCGCGTTGCTCGGTTGCGCCGTCACCACTGGCACCGGCGCAGTATTCAACACCGCCAAAGTGCGCCCGGGCGAGACCGTGGCCGTGATCGGTTGCGGCGGCATTGGTCTGGCCGCAATCAACGGCGCAGCGCTGGCCGGGGCAGGGCGGATCATCGCCATCGACATGCTCGATTCCAAACTGGAACTGGCTCGCCAGTTCGGCGCCACTGATGTGATCAACGGCAGGGACGGCGATGCGGCCAAGCAGGTGATGGAACTGACCCGTGGCGGCGTGCACCACTCGTTTGAATGCATCGGCCTTAAGCAGACGGCCGAGCAGGCCTTCGCCATGCTTGCGCGCGGCGGCACCGCCACCATTATCGGGATGCTCAAACCCGGCCTGAAAATCGAACTGGACCCTTTCCAATTGCTGCATGAGCGTCGTGTCCAGGGTTCGCTGATGGGGTCGAACCGCTTCCCGGTGGACATGCCACGCCTGGTGGACTTCTACATGGCCGGCAAGCTCAAGCTGGATGAAATGATTTCCCAGCGTATTCGTCTGGACCAGATCAACGAAGCCTTCGATGAACTGCGCCGTGGCGAACTGGCGCGCTCGGTGATCATCTTCGACGAATAACCCCCTGCGTACCGATCCGATATCCCTGTAGGCGCTGTCGAGTGAAACGAGGCTGCGATCTTTGCTTTTAAAGATCAAAAGATCGCAGCCTCGTTTCACTCGACAGCGCCTACAGAAGGATTTTGGGGTATTCGGATCAGGGCACACCCAAGCGCTTTTGGAGTTGATTGATGGACATAAATTTCACGCCGGACGAACGCGCCTTTCGCGATGAGGTTCGAGCCTGGCTGCGCAACCATTTGCCGGTCGAGATGGCCGCGCGCATTTCACAGGGCAAGCGCCTGAGCAAAGAGCATCAAGTGCAATGGATGCAGACACTCAACCGACAAGGCTGGCTGGCACCAGGCTGGCCGGTCGAGTTTGGCGGTACGGGCTGGAGCGATGTGCAAAAGCACATTTTCGACGAGGAATGCTTTGCTGCCGGTGCCCCTAAAGTGTCGTCCTTCGGGCTGAAAATGGTTGCCCCGGTGATCATCAAGTTCGGTACGTCCGAGCAGAAATCGCATTTTCTGCCACGTATTCTCACGAGTGAAGACTGGTGGTGTCAGGGCTATTCCGAGCCGGGTGCCGGCTCTGATCTTTCTTCATTGAAGACTCGCGCCGTTCGTGAAGGCGATCACTATGTGGTCAATGGTCAGAAGACCTGGACCACCCTGGCGCACTATGCCGACTGGATGTTTTGCCTGGTGCGTACCGATCCTGAGGCGCGACAGCAGCGGGGTATTTCTTTTCTGCTGATCGACATGCAGACGCCGGGCATCACCGTGCGGCCGATCATCACCCTCGACGGTGAGCATGAAGTCAACGAAGTGTTTTTCGACAACGTGCGGGTGCCGGTGACGAACCTGGTGGGGGAGGAAAATCAGGGCTGGACCTGCGCCAAGTACCTGCTCACCCACGAGCGCACCAGCATTGGCGGCATCGCGCAAAACAAGGCACTGCTTAGCCGCCTCAAGCACATTGCCAGTCAGGAAGAACGCGATGGTCGTCCGTTGATTGAGGACCCGCTGTTTCGTACGCAAATCGCCGAGGTCGAGATGCAGTTGATGGCCGCCGAAATGAGCAGTCTCCGCACGCTGGCTGCGGTGCGTGACGGCGGCGTACCCGGTGCGGAAAGCTCGTTCCTGAAAATCAAGGGTACCGAAATTCGGCAGGCGATCACTTACCTGATCAGCAAAGCCGTTGGCCCTTACGCCATGCCGTTCATTGAAGACGAGCTGGGTTATGGCAGTGAACCGTTGCTGTACACCGACTACAGCAGTGCGGCCACCTATCAGTATCTGGATTCACGCAAGGCTTCGATTTATGGCGGGGCCAACGAGATCCAGAAGAACATCATCGCCAAAATGATTCTCGAACTGTAAGGGGCCGACCATGGATTTCAAACTGACAGAAGAGCAGCTGATGCTGCAAGACACGGCCGCGCGACTGGTGCGTGACACCTACGGTTTCGAGCAGCGCGAACAATTCAGCCGCACCGGGCACGGCTTCAGTCGCGCGTTCTGGCAACAACTGGGTGACCTCGGGTTATGCGCCGTACCGTTCGCCGAAGCGTACGGTGGATTCGGCGGCAGTGGCGTGGAAAACATGCTGATCATGACCGAGTTGGGCCGGGGACTGTGCCTGGAACCCTATCTGCATTCAGTGATTTTCGCCGGTGGACTGGTCGCACAATCGGGCACAGAGTCGCAGAAAGAAACGCTGCTGACGCAACTGGGCAACGCGGGTTTGCAGATGGCGGTAGCGCTGGATGAACCGCATAGTCACTACCAACTGCACGATGTACAAACCACGGCTGAGCCGGTGAACGGTGGCTGGAAACTCAACGGTCGCAAGTCTGTCGTCGTAGGCGGCCAAAGCGCCGGGCTGATACTGGTTTCTGCGCGTACCAGCAATGGGGTTCGAGACGAGCAGGGCATCAGCCTGTTCCTGGTCGATGCGCAAGACAGCGGAGTACGTCGCCGTTCATTTGCAACGATAGACGGACGCAAGGCCTGCGAGCTGTATCTCGATGATGTCTTCGTCAAAAGCAGCGCGGTGCTGGGTGACGTGGGTCGCGCCTTGCCGGCGCTGCGTTACCAGCAGGGCCGGTGCATCGCCGCACAATGCTCCGAAGCCGTTGGCAGCATGGAAACGGCGTGCGCACTGACGCTCGACTACCTGAAAACACGTCAGCAATTTGGCCAGCCAATCGGCAAGTTCCAGGCATTGCAGCATCGTATGGTCGACATGCGCATCGAACTCGACCAGGCCACCTCCATGACGTTGCTCGCGGCTTGTGTGGCTGATCAGCAGGACAGTGAAGAACGCAGTCGTATCCTCGCGGCGGCCAAGTTTATCGTCAGCCGCGCCAGTCGATTCATTGCCGATCAAGGCATCCAGTTGCACGGCGGCATCGGCCTGACATGGGAATACATGCTGTCGCACCACGCCAAGCATCTGCTGATGGTGGCGCGACAGTTTGGGGATGACGATCACCATCTGCAGACTTATGCGAAGCTCATGCAAGTCGCATGAGCTGACCTGGCTATTGAGTATTGTCGCTGATAGAACGGACCTTGCTGGCGTATACGAATGCAGCAAGGTCCGGACAATCCAAAGCGCTCCTTTTTCTCCCAGTTGCATCGATCGGTTGAATCCACTTCAGAAAAAAACCTGGCGCTAAGCCTTCGCTACGATCTCGTCCCATGCGGTAGGGCTGGGAAATAGCTCGTTCAGGAAACCCACAAACGCCTTCACATTCGGGCTGCCTCGGCGGCTCTCTGGCCACAATGCCTTGATGGAGGGGTTCTGCTCGCCGGCACGTTTGTAGCGGGCAAGGTGCTGGACGCTGATATCGACTACCTGCGGCGAGCGTTCGAAGAGCGTCTATGGGCTTCGTTGCACGCCATCCGGGCGTTGGGAAATCGGTTGTCCAAGGACGGCTCCATCGTCTTTATATCTGGCTGTTTGGCCGACCGGCCCAACGCTCATGGCACTGCCGTGATCGCGGCTGCATCGGCGGCAATGGAAGCGTTGGCACGTGGCCTGGCCCTGGAGTTGGCGCCCATCCGTGTGAACACCCTGTCCCCAGGCCCGATCGACACCCCCATTTTTAGCAAAGCCCTGGGTGAAGGCCGCGATGCGTACGTGCGCGCGTGGGAGCAAGTGCTACCGTTGCATCGCATCGGTAGCGCCGCCGAAGCGGGCGCCGCTACTGTTTTCCTGATGGCCAACACCTTTATGAACGGCGCCACGCTAAACATCGACGGCGGCGCTCGTCTGGTCTGAGTGAAACCCACCGCTGCCGGTCAACACCGGCAGAAACGGGCCTATAGCAGCTACGGCCCAGCATGCTTAACTGGCACCACCCGATGACGCTTCGCCGCCCAGACGACCCCGCCCACCAGCAACACGATCGACACCACTTCCATCAAACCAGGCACTCGCTGGCTGAACAGAAAACCGTATACACAGGCAAACAGCGTTTCGAACACGATCATCTGGCCACTCAGAGACGTGGCCATTCGGCGCGAGCAGGCATTCCACAGCCCGTTGGCAACCCACGAACCGCAGAGCGCCAGGAACAGGCAGACCCACAGGAAAACCATCCAGCGGTTGCTTTCAACTTGAGCGGGCACCAGGTTCGGGAACAGTATCAAGGCAGCGATGCCGAACACGATCGCCACGATACCCGTCACGATGCCCAACAGCGTCGACCACTCGCTGCTGTTGAAATGGCTTTGTTTGAGATAGCGGGCATTGTGCGTGGCGTACCACGACCAGCAGACCACACCGCTGAACCCGCAAGCCAGGCCCAGCAACTGGGAAGATAGCGAGGTGTTTACCGCTCGCGCACCTGAGTGTTCCAGACTGACCGATACGATGCCCAGGAATACCAACAACAATGGCAACTTGAGCTTTGTCAGGGGCAGCGATCCTGTATCGCTACGCCCCAGAAAGGTAATGGCGATTGGCATCATGCCGTTAATAAGAGCCGCCGCGGTGACCCCGCTCAACTGCACGGAAGCGCCTAACAGCGCATAGTTCAGGACATTTCCGGTCAATGACAGACGCAGCAGCATCAAGGCATCGCGGCGGGTCAATCGTGAGAGTAAGCGGGACGCGATCGGTAATGCCACGAGTAGCGAGAACAACCCGTATAAAGCAAACCGTACACTGCTGATCAACACGGCATTGAATTCCGGCAGCAGCGAAGGGCCAATAATCACGCCACCCCAAATGGCACCCGCCAATATCGCAAATACAACCCCACTGTTCATCATCTCGACTCTGACAGGCTATTTAGGGGCATTCTAGCCATGCTATATAAGCGCTTACCTGCGATTAAAAGTGGGTCACCCATTCCAGTGTGGAATGTCGTCCCTCAATCGCCTGTCCGGGAGAAACCTCATCAATCGTTACCTGCGTACCTTGCCCCCGTTGGAGACTCTGATCACGTTTGAGGCTGTGGGGCGACACGCCAGCTTCACGGGCGCTGCTGGCGAACTGTTTCTTACCCAGAGCGCCGTGAGCAAACAGATGCGCCAGCTCGAAGACTGCATCGGCGTTCCGCTTTTCGAGCGCAAGCCACGGGGCGTCAAGCTGACCAGTGCAGGGGATGAGTTGCTGATGACGGTCAACGTACTCCTTGCCACGATGTACCAAAGCGTCACGCGAATTCGTAATGTCCACCAGTCCAACGCAGTCTCGGTACTGGCGACCCACGCCCTGGCCCAGTTCTGGCTGTTTCCCAAACTCATCGAATTCAACAAGGCATACCCCGACATCGCCGTGCACGTTCACGCGATCAACGAGTTCGATGAGGCCAGCCTCAACGATTTCGACGTGGGCATTCTCTACGGTTCTGGCGAGTGGCCCTCGCTGGACAGCGATTTCCTGCTGCCGGAAATCGTCTACGCCGTGGCTCATCCTTCACTGGATGTATCGGGGATCAATACGCTGGAACAACTGGCGCAGGCCAATCTGGTGCAAATCGACACCTGCGCCTGGCAGTGCCTGGACTGGCATCAATGGTTTGGCCACTTTGGCATCGACTTCGTCGCGCGGGACAAAGCCCCGGTTTTCAACCAGCTGACATTGGCGTATCGGGCCGTTCAGCAAGGCATGGGCATCGGCCTGGCCTGGACGTTCATGGCTGATGAAGCGCTGGAGAAGGGAGAGTTGCAGCGAGTTACGCCATTCGAATGCGTGACCGGCAATGGCGAGTTCCTGGTGTCGGCCAAGCACCGCAAGCGCTCTGCGTGTGCGGAGATTTTTCGCCAGTGGCTCCTGGGGTCGATGAGCGACTGACGGGATGTCAAAAATGCTCCTCGCCGGATGCAAAGGCAGCACCGCTAACGTTATTTTTTGCCCTCCCTCAGTCGACCGGTCTGGCGACTCATTCCCGTCGCAGAAGCCTAAGCTAATTCCAAAAAAGTATTTATATTAAATTTTTAAGATCGATTAGCTTTATGCATTCGGAGAGCGCCGTGCTTCAAGCAGGCGCTTTTTTTGCTTAGGGCTAGCCGCTTTCAGGTCAGGGTCCGACGCCCAATTTTTTCAGCCCATGGACGAGTCGCTTGCTCGTCTCCAGGGGTCGTATGCCGGGAGCTCCTGTGACAGTCATTCAAACCCCTTTGCCGGCGGACCGGATCGCGTCTTCACACAGGCGGCTTCAGCCGTCCGACGATCACGCCAGTGAAGGCGATGTGGTGCTTGAATTGCGGGAGGTCACCAAGACCTATTTTCGTAAAAAAGGTACGCCTGCGTTACCCGCCGTCAGCAATGTCAGCTTGAAAGTGCGGCGCGGTGAGGTGCTATGTCTGATGGGGACGTCGGGCAGCGGCAAGTCGACGTTGCTGCGGCATATCAATCGTCTGATTGAGCCCACCAGCGGTGAAGTGCTGATCGAAGGCCAGGCGATCAGCGGGTTGAGTCACCGCGCCCTGCGCGAACTGCGGTCCCGACGCATCGGCATGGTGTTTCAGCATTTTGGCCTGTTGCCCCATCGTACGGTGCTGGACAACGTCGCATTGCCCTTGGAACTATGCGGTGAACCGGAAGCCGTTCGGCACGCGGCGGCTGCCAAACAGCTAAAGGCCGTGGGGCTCGAAGGGTGGGGCGAGCACTATCCCCACGAGCTTTCCGGTGGTATGCAACAACGCGTCGGGTTGGCCAGGGCTTTGGTGACGGAGCCGGACATTTTGCTGATGGACGAGCCGTTCAGTGCGCTCGATCCGACTATTCGACGAGATCTGCAAAATCACTTTCTCGCCCTGGCACGTGAACGCGGTATCAGCACGTTGCTGGTCACTCATGATCCGGCTGAAGCCATACGGCTGGCAGACCGCATTGCTGTGTTGCGCCAGGGTCGTCTGGTGCAGTTGGGTACACCGCAACAGCTGCTTGAGCAACCAGCCGATGCTGAAGTCGCGGATTTTTTCCGCGACTGCACGCCAAGCTCATCTGCGCCACACAACGCGAGCACGGCGGACCTTCAATCCCCCCAGCGCGAACGTCGCGAGCCACCTTCTTCTCCCGGCTTGCCGTGGTGGCAAGCGCTGTTGCTGGGGCCGGCGGCGCTGGCTTCCCGGGGCAAAGGCGGTCTTTTCTGGATCACCTTCGCCGCCGAACTCGCTGCCGTGGCAGGTGTGGGGCAGGGCATTAGCGGTTCGTCGTGGTTGGCGATCCTTGCGGCGTTGCTGGTGTTGGCCGCCAGCCGTTTCACTGCGGTCTCCCTGAGTGGTCATGCGTTGCGTCGAAGTGGTTCCGGATGGGGCTTGCCCGTGGCTGTTTTGCTGTTGTCCCAGGTGCTGGTTCTATGGCGCGTCGTCACTCCCGACACCAGTCACGTGTTGTTGCAGTTCCCGGCCAACCGGCAAGCGCTGCTGGTGACGGCGCAAAGCATCGACGATTTTATTGGTTGGTCACAAGTCACCTTTGAAGGCGCGTTTGTCGGTGTGATCGTTGCCGTTCGCACGGTGATCGAGGGAGTCGAAAACGTACTGGGCTGGTTGCCCTGGCCGGTATCGGCGCTGGCTTTGGTATTTCTAGCCTGGCGTTCGGCGGGTTTGGCGTTGGCGCTGACCAGCAGCGCTGCATTGTTGTACATCGGCCTGTTCGGGTTCTGGGAGCGCACCATCGCCACTTTGGCGCTGGTGGGTTCGTCAGTGCTGATTGCCTTAGTCATTGGGGTCCCCACCGGTATTGTGCTGGCAAAACGGCCGCTGGTGCGTCGGCTGGTCACCCCGTTGCTGGACGTCATGCAGACGTTGCCGACCTTCGTGTACCTGATTCCGGCTGTGGCGTTTTTCTCGGTCGGCAAGACGCCAGCTGTAATCGCGACCGTCATTTTCGCGTTGGCCCCAATGATTCGCCTGACATCCCTGGGCATTCAGGAAGTGCCGAAGGATGCCGTCGAGGCTGCCGTCGCGCACGGTGCCAGTACGTGGCAAACCTTGATCAAAGTGCAACTCCCGCTGGCGCGCCGTTCGCTGCTGCTGGGCATCAACCAGACCATCGTCATGAGCCTGTCGATGGTCGTCGTCGCCGCCCTGATTGGCGCCGGTGGCCTGGGATATGACGTCATGACGGCGCTGCGCAACATTAAGGGCGGCGAGGGCATGCTGGCCGGCGTCGCCATCGTCCTGTGTGCGCTGATCCCCGATCGAATCATCCAATCGAGCTTGCGCAAGCAAGACCACCTCTACGACCAAAAGTGAGACTTATCGTGAAGACACACCTATCGCGCACCCTGGGTACGGCCGCCTTGCTGGCTTCTTTGATTGTTCCTGCTGTCGTGCAGGCCAAGGACAAAATCGTCATTGGGGAGCAAAACTGGACGGGGGCGATTGCCATCCAGCACATCCTTGGCGAGGTGCTCGAAACCCGTCTGGGCGCAGACGTTTCCTACCTGGCGGGAGACGTCCCGGTGTTGTTCAGTGCTGCATCAAAAGGGGACGGCTCGGTTGATGTGTTGACCGATATTTGGCTGCCCAATCAATCCGCTGCCTGGGCGAAATATGTCACGGGCGGTACGCATTCACTGGTGCCGAACACCCATCCTTATGCGGGTGAACAAGGCTTCTATATCCCCGGATACCTGCAGGACAAATACGGGGTCAAATCGGTTTACGACCTGAAAAAACCCGAAGTGGCCAAGCTCTTCGAACCGCTGGGCGGCGGCAAGGCACAGTTGCTGGTGGGGCCGGCAGGCTGGGAGTCGACGTACATCGGTCAGATCAAGGCCAAGGATTATGAGTTCGCCGATAAATTCGAGGCAGTATCCACCGAGGCATCGGTGACGTACGCCAAGTTGTCCGCAGCGTATAAGGCAGAACGTGGTGTGGTGTTTTATGCCTACACCCCGGACTGGATCTTCTCGGCCTTTGACCTGCGTCGTCTGGAGGAGCCGGCATTCGACGGTTACGCCCAGGACAACAAAAAAGATGACCCGCTCTACAAGGCCGACGGCTGCTGGAAGTTCGTCAGCCCGACAGTTGACCCGGACTGGCTGAACAAGAGTCGGATCACTTGCGCGTTCCCGGACGCCAAAGTTCACATTCTGGCCTCCGCTGCATTGCAAAAGCGCGCACCGAAGATCGCCGAGTTTCTGCAAAACGTCGCCATCGATCCGGCGCAGCTCAATGAGCTGATCCTGAAAATCGAAAAAGAAAAGCAGCCGGCTGATGTGGCGGCGAAGGCATGGGTCAAAGCGAACAGCGCCACCGTTGACCAGTGGCTGGCTGGACCGACGCAGAAAGTGAGCGTGAACCCATGACCGAAGCGAATCTGCGTTTGCTTGACGGCGGAATGGGGCGCGAGCTGCAACGTATCGGTGCGCCATTTCGTCAACCGGAATGGTCGGCGCTGGCGCTGATCGAAGCGCCTGAGTTCGTATTGCAAGCGCATCGCGCGTTCATTGCTGCCGGTGCCCGGATCGTCACCACCAACAGCTACGCAGTGGTGCCATTTCATATCGGCGAGGAACGTTTTGCCGCACAAGGCCGCTCGCTGGCCGAGCGGTCTGGGCACCTGGCGCGGCAGGCTGCATCCGAAAGCGTCGAGCCGGTGACGGTGGCCGGGTCATTACCGCCGGCCCTGGGTTCCTATCGTCCGGACCTGTTCGATCATCAACGCAGCGTGGAAATCCATCGAGAGCTGATTGCCGGACTGCAGGGGCAGGTCGATGTCTGGCTTGCGGAAACGCAAAGCTCAATCGCTGAAGTTCGCGCGGTTGTCGAAGCCTTGGGCGCGGACCCCAAACCACTCTGGTTGTCCTTTACGCTGCTGGATGAAACGGGTGCCCCGCCGCGTTTGCGCTCCGGCGAGTCAGTGGCCGATGCAGTGCGCGTGGCCATCGAATTGGGAGCCAAGACGGTGCTGTTTAACTGCAGCCAGCCGGAAGTCATGGCAGCGGCACTGGCTGAGGCTCAACGGGTCGATCAACACTTGGGTCAAACCCTGGAGTTAGGGGTGTACGCCAATGCTTTTCCTCCGGTCAGCACCCAGGCCAAAGCCAACAGCACCTTGCTCGAGATTCGCGCTGACCTGGACCCCGAATCCTATCTGCGCTGGTCACGGTCATGGGTGGCCGCAGGTGCCAGCATCGTGGGTGGATGCTGTGGCATCGGGCCGGAGCACATTGCGCAGTTGCATAAACATTTGTTGCCGCAAGAAGAGGAGGCCGGTGCATGACTGATTTTCAAGAGGAAGTGGATGTCGAGCAGGCGACTTTTGGTGCTGGTTGTTTCTGGGGGGCTGAAGCCTCTTTCAGGGCGCTACCCGGTGTGCTCGATAGTCGAGTCGGCTTTGCCAGCCCCCGTGGTGACGACGCGGTATCAATTGAAGTCGTGCAAGTCGACTTCGATGCCCGTGCGATCACTTACAGCCGGCTGATTGAGCATTTCTGGACGCTGCACGATCCCACCTCGGTGGATCGTCAGGGTGCGGATGTCGGCGTGAAGTACCGTTCGGCCTTGTTTTTCAATTCGGGGCGGCAGGCCGACGATGCGCGAGCGGCGAAGCAGCAACTGGACGCTGCAGGGCACCTGGGCAAACCGCTGGCCACGGTGATTGTGCCGCTGGGTGAGTTTCAGTTGGCAGATGAAGAACACCAGCGTTATGTGGAAAAACACGGAGGCAGCAGCTGTTCGATTTGACAGCACGCGATGACGCCAAATTGACTCGAAAATCAAAGCGCCACAGGTACGACCTGAGGCGCTTTTTTTTAACGAGCTATCGACCGGGTGCGCATTGTCGATGTAGGTGAACCAGTGTCAACGTTGGGTGGGCTACGCCGACTGCTGTTTTGCCGTGATTTGACGAATACAAAACGAACGCCGCTCGGCACTTATGTGCCTTGCAATGGTCAATAAATCCCGCACGACCATCAGCGGTCGTACTGCTCGGAGCCGACCGGATCCGCATCGGTATTTTGATCAAGGACAGTGAAAGCATGCTCGCCACCCTATAATCTGCAACCGCCTCCACCGGGTCCCATCAAAATCGGGACTCGCCCCACGTTTGTCCTTCAATCCCATTCGAAGATTTAACCCATGCACCTACGCAAAATTGCAGTTGGGCTGTCGGCCCTTGTTTTGCTCTCGACCGGGGCAGAAGCCCGCAGTCTGCTGGACCTCCTCAAGCCACCCGCTCAGCATCAGGAACAATCGTCCCGCTCGGGTTCGATCAGCCAGAACGCGGCACTGGATCTCTATTCGAACAAACAGAAACAGGCATCGTTCGAGGGTTGTGCAGATCTGTTTCCGGCGGCCAATCCGATCAACACCGCCACCGTGCCTGCCACCATGAAACCCCTGGCGCTGTGCTCCGACAATTTCGCGGTGCTGTACTCGCAAACCAGCAAGACGCCGCTGGTGGTGGTCGAACGGCTGAATGCAGCCCAGTTGCAGGATGCCAAAGGCGAAGAGCGCACCAACCAGTTCTACCCGGACCCGCGCATCCCCAAGGATGGACGCGCAGAGTTGAGCGACTACCGTAGCCAGCATCCGGCGGTGGATCGTGGCCATCAATCCCCGGCAGCCGATGCGCCAAACCCCAATGCGATGGCCCAATCCTTTGCACTGTCGAACATGGTGCCGCAGGACCCCACCAACAACCGCAAGATTTGGAGCAAGGTCGAGTCTGACGTCAGGAAGTTTGCCAAGCGCGCCGATGGCAATGTGTTCGTCTTTACCGGCCCACTCTTTGACTCAGGCCACAGCACCATCGGCGACAACAAGGTCTGGGTGCCGACCCGCCTGTTCAAACTGGTTTACGACGCATCGTCCAAGCGTGCCTGGGCCTACGTACTGCCCAACGCGGAAACCCGTATCGAGAAACCGATGGACTACGAGACTTTCGTAAAAAGCACCGGGCTGAAATTGCTGGGCAATCTGCCGGTCACGGGGTCCGTGGGGCGCACTTGATGGTGGGATGAACTGTAAGCCGGCCCGCGCCAGACGCTCAAGTCCAATATCGACTTACGGCACCATGTACACCCTGCACCGGGTCCTGATCCGGAAACGGCAGCTGCTCAATGTTCGCCAGTTGCTCCTGACTGGGAGCCTGGCGACAGATATCCGCACGCTGGCCTGGCGGGTAAGCACCGACCACCAGAAAGTCATCGCTGGACTCTACGTTGCAGTGACCGGTGCCGGCGGGTAACAGCAAAACATCGCCTGAGCTGACTTCCAGCACCCGACCTTCCGGGCCTCCGAGCATCAAGCGTGCGTAGCCGCTGGCGATGCCGAGTACTTCATGACCCTCGGTATGGTAGTGGTGATAGGCATAAACCCCGTACCGCCATTGCGGTGGCCAGCCGTTGGCGCTGAAGGTTTTTTCGAACAATGCCGCCGGGTCGGCGCTTTCAACGGCAATGGCCTTGATGTAAATCAGCACCGGCAGGCGCGGGTTATTGGGCACCCAGCCGTTACGTTCGAGCATCAGGATTTGCACGGGAGCATCTACCGCTTGCGACCTGACCATCAGAGATCCTCCGCTAATGAGCATTGCCTTCAAGGCGAACTTATTAGACTCACCCCTGAAGAGTGACATTGGAAGTTCTACGGTCGTTCAAGAAATGAGGCATGCCGTGGCTGTACCGTTTGTCCGGTGCTGCCAGCGTTGAGTGAAACCTTGGCGGCAATCGATTCTCCATTTCCTGTGTGCGACGGGTTTTCCACCCATTCACTTTCGCTACCAGGACGACGGGGCAATGAATAGTTCGGCAACTTTCGAAACCCTGTTGGAGGCATTCGCCTCCCGGCCTGCGGACCGGACAGCGCAAGGGGCGCTGCAATCGTTGATGCATGCACTCATCAGTGGCGGATATGCCCGTCTGCCGATGCCCGGACAAGGCCGCACACTGGACCGATGGCGGGCCCTTGCCGCAGTCGCCGGGAGTGATCTGGCGTTGACCAAGTTGTTCGAGGGCCATACCGACGCGCTCGCCATCCTGGCAGAGCTTGAACCTTGTACGAGTCCGGCCCTTGGTAGCGGCGGTGTCTGGGCCGCTGAGCCGCCCTTTGCCCGGGTTTCGATCGTCGACCGTCAAGGTGAACAGGTTCACTTGCAGGGCCGCAAAGCCTGGTGTTCGGGCGCATCCATGCTTGATTGGGCGCTGATGACAGCATGGGATGAGCAGCAGCGACCGCAATTGGTCGCGGTTCAATTGAAGCAACCGACCATCAGGATGATCGACGATGGCTGGCAAGCGGTGGGCATGAGCAGTACCGCCAGCATTGATGTGGAATTTGAGTATGCGCTGGCCCAATGCGTGGGTTCGCCGGGGCAGTATCTGGATCGACCCGGTTTCTGGCAGGGCGGCGGCGGTATCGCGGCCTGTTGGTACGGCGCTGCGTGTGCACTTGGCGGTTACCTTCGCAAGCACTGTACAAAGCCCCATCACGATGTGCATGCCGAGGCTCATCTGGGGGCTGTCGATGCAGCGCTTTGCGCAGCTGCCGCGGCCTTGAGAGAAACGGCGTCGTGGATCGACAGCCATCCTAGAGACTCGGCCGAAATTCCCGTCCGGCGCTTGCGTGCGCAAGTTGAAACGACCGCGATTCTGGTACTTGAGCACGTGGGCCGCGCACTGGGTGCCACACCGTTCTGCCGCGACAGTCACTTCGCCAGGCTCGCTGCAGACCTGCCGGTATTTGTGCGTCAGAGCCACGCGGAAAAGGACCTCGCGGAGTTGGGCAAGCGCATAGCGGCAGAACCGATTGACGGGTGGTTGTTGTGACGCTTGAGTTGGCGCACCGGGCGCAAAATCTCATTCAAGGGCCGGGGACTACCCTGGCTGAATGGCAGTCCAGTCGTTCGCTGGCAGGTGTGCCGACTATCACTCATCGACAACTGGTGCCCGAGGGGCAACGGCTGGTGGTTGTCGCCCCTCATCCTGACGATGAAGTCCTCGGTTGCGCAGGATTGCTCGCAGGGATGAAAGGCAGGGAAGCCGACGTTCTGATGATTGCAGTAACCGATGGAGAAGGCAGCCATCCCGGGTCGCGGCAGTGGACGGCGTCCCGCCTGCGTCGTCAGCGGCCTTCGGAAAGCGCGCTTGCGCTGGAACGCCTGGGCCTTGATGTGAGTGCGCTGAACTGGCAGAGATTAAGGTTGCCCGACAGCGGTGTAGAGGCGCAGGAGGCGGCGTTGTTCGAACGGCTGCTGGCATTGCTTCGGCCAAATGATCGTGTGGTCTGCACGTGGCAATCAGACGGTCATTGCGACCACGAAGCGACAGGCCGGGCAACCGCCCGAGCAGCATCGACAAACAACGCTTGCCTGATTGAAGTGCCGGTGTGGGCGTGGCATTGGGCGCGACCGGACGACCCGCGGGTGCCATGGGCCAGCGCCCACAAACTCTTGCTGGACAGTCAGGTGCTGGCGAGCAAACGCTACGCCATCGCCGCTCACATCTCCCAGGTCAGCGCAGACGGTCAGCACGCTGCGGTATTGAGCCCAGACACTCTAGAACGACTTTTGCAGCCTTTTGAACTGGTGTTTTTATGAGCCTGTCGCCCGAGTATTTCGAGGATATGTTCAGTGCCAGCGATGACCCTTGGTCCTTCCGTACCCGCTGGTATGAAAAGCGCAAACGTGAGTTGACGCTGGCCAGCCTGCCACGGCAGCGGTATCAACGGGTGTTCGAGCCTGCCTGCGCCAACGGTGAACTCAGTGCGTTGCTGGCCGGGCGCAGCGAGGCACTGCTGTGTCAGGACATCAACGAGACAGCCGTCAGCCTGGCGCGTGTTCGATTGCGTGATCATGCCAATGTCCGCGTTGAGCAGGCACGGATTCCGGGCGATTGGCCCGAAGGCCACTTCGACCTCATCGTCCTCAGCGAGGTCGGGTACTTTCTTGATCCTGGCGAATGGCTGCAGGTCATCGAAAAGACGAGGAGCAGCCTGAGTCCGAACGGCGCTGTATTGGCCTGCCACTGGCTGCATCCGATCGAAGGGTGCTCTCAGGATGGGCGCGAAGTACATGCAGCGCTTGCAGACCGTCTGCAACTGCATCGTTTGCTGCGCCATGAAGACGCGGATTTTTTACTGGAGTACTGGAGCCGCCAGCCCACTTCGATTGATCTCGCCGAGACCAGCGACTCACTCGGCTAACGACTTCAGATAGTCGCCAAAACCTTCTCGGCATCGGCAATGTTTGCGTGCACTGGTCGTCACTCGGTTAACAGCCGTCCACATGATGTTTGCGCCGCTGCGTTCGAGATCAGCGATCAGCTGCACGTCTTCATGGGCGGGCAACGGCTGGAACCCGCCGGCTTTTCGATAGGCTGCCGAAGACACCCCGAGATTGGCACCGTGGATATGTCGGTGGCCTTCCACGGGAAAGTAATTGGCGTGATACTGCTCGCGTACCCTGATCGAATGTTCGGACCAGTCGCTGACTTCCACCAAGCCGCAGACCGCATCCACATTGAATCTGATTTGATCGGCCAGCCAGGTGTGGGGAACGACCGTGTCGGCGTCGGTGAACGCCAGCCAGCGTGCGTCGATCGCCAGCAGATGATCGGCGCCGTGCGCCCGGGTTTTACCGACGTTGCGGTGAGTGCAGGTCAGCGTCATCACGTCATAGGCTCGGGCGATGCTCAGGGACGTGTCCGTACAGTCATCCAGCACGATCAGTATCTTGACTTCTTCATTGCCCAGGTCGTGATGAAAAGCCGCCGCCAGCAGTGATTCGATGCACTCATCAAGCAGTTGCTCTTCGTTGTGCACCGGGACAATGACTCCAATCATTCGCCGCTCTCCTGGTGCACGCACCGATGTCATGGTTTTCGATGTCGACCTTGGCGAATGAAGGTTGGTTGCAACTATTTTTACGGGCGCTGTGCGAGTGCGGTTATGGCTGCCATTGATCGGTTGTCCGACCGGAAAAAAGGAACCGTCGTGTCGCGGATAGGCCCTTACTGGAAAGGCATTCATCTCGTTTTTTTCGGTTGCCGATCGTGGGCTCACTCCTTTGCACAGGCGATCCATTTATGGGGCATGAGGATGTTGTATTGAACGACCAACTTTTCATCGGCTGCGCGGGTTGGAGTTTGAGTCGGGAGCATTTGGCTGCGTTCCCAATGAACGGCACGCACTTGCAACGCTACGCAACGCAACTGAGCGGCGTTGAAATCAACAGCTCGTTTTATCGACCGCACCGTCGACAAACCTACGTGCGGTGGGCTGCCTCCGTGCCCTTGGGTTTTCGTTTTTGTGTAAAGGTGCCGAAGGAAATATCCCATGTTCGGCGCTTGCAACGCTGTGATCGGGAACTCGATGAGTTCCTGTCGCAATGCTCCGGGCTGGAGGATCGGCTGGGTTGTCTGCTGGTTCAGTTGCCGCCGTCGTTGACGTTTGAAGCGTCGGTGGCCGAGGCATTTTTTTCCGCCCTCAGGCAGCGCTTTTCCGGGGATGTGGTGTTGGAGCCTCGCCATGAATCGTGGACAGACGCCGAGCCGCTGTTGGTGCGCTACTGCATCGCTCAGGCTGCGGTAGACCCGCCGCGAACCCGCTACGATTCGACCCCGCGAGGTTGGTCAGGACTTAAATATTGGCGGCTGCATGGATCGCCACGCATCTATTACAGTGCTTATGCATTGCGCTGGCTGGAGGAACTGGCCATCGAGATTCAGAATGCCGCCGCCACTACGAGAGCGGTCTGGTGCATGTTCGATAACACGGCCAGCGGCGCCGCGCTACGGGACGCCCTGAGGATGATGGCGCTACAAAACAGGCCAGCGCAGAAGTCGCGGTTGCTCAGTCGGCAGGGTCCAGCAGCGCCTGGGCAGGCAGCGGCGGAAAATGTTCATTCAATAAAGTGAAATGATCCAGCGCCTCGCGAAACAACGCTTCAGCCTTGCCTCGAAGGTGCAGGTAGTAATGAAATTGATCGCTATCGAAGTCCGGGTGATCCAGCACATCGAATGCCGCGCGACTCAGCGCGTTGGCGTCCGCGAACATCTTTTTATTCTGCTCCATTGCCAGGCTGCGGCAGGCGATGAGTTGGGCAGTCGTATAACGGGAAGACATGCAACACTCCTTTATTAATCAGTAGCTCCTTTCAACAGGCGATGCCGCAGGGGAGCCGAACCTGATACCGCTTTCGGCCAATATATTTGTGTGCCGATAGTGGTGTGACCGCTGCGTTACAAACCAATATCAAAGAAATTCTGTTCAAAAAATCGATTGTTTTTTGCAGAAACCAGCCAGAAAGAAATCTCGAATTTTGATGATTTCATCACTTTTTCCGTCGCCTCCAGGGCTGAAGCCGTCGAACAACAAAATCGAAACTTCGACATAAGCCCGATTGTCCAGACCCTTACACCTCAATGCGATGTTGCGGTTGAGCACCGTTGGGAATGCTGGGCGAATAAGTGAAGGACGGGATGCGATATGACAATGACCGTGGGTGATTTCCTGGTTGAGCGACTCAGCCAATGGGGCGTGACGCGAATTTTTGGCTATCCGGGAGACGGCATCAATGGTGTTTTCGGTGCCTTGAGCCGTAGCCGCGACAAGATTGAATTCATTCAGGCCAGGCATGAGGAAATGGCTGCCTTCATGGCCTGTGCCCACGCCAAGTTCACCGGTGAGCTGGGCGTGTGCATCGCCACGTCCGGCCCTGGCGCTTCGCACTTGATCACCGGACTTTACGATGCCCGAATGGACCACATGCCGGTGTTGGCGATAGTGGGACAGCAAGCACGCGCGGCCCTCGGCGGCCACTATCAGCAGGAGCTGGACCTGGTGTCGATGTTCAAGGATGTAGCGGGCGCCTTCGTGCAACAGGCGTCGGTACCCGCACAAGTGCGACATCTGGTCGACCGTGCGGTGCGAACGGCAATCGGTGAACGACGTGTCACGGCACTGATTCTGCCGAACGACCTGCAAGACGTTGAGTACCAGGCGCCGGGCAGGGCGCACGGGACGGTTCATTCCGGTGTCGGCTACAGCAAACCGAAAGTGCTGCCGTATGACACCGACTTGCAGCGAGCGGCCGATGTCCTCAATGCCGGTGAAAAGGTGGCCATTCTGGTTGGCGCCGGCGCATTGGAGGCGACCGATCAGGTCATCGCGGTAGCGGAAAAACTGGGTGCCGGCGTGGCCAAGGCGCTGTTGGGCAAGGCCGTGGTGCCAGACGAATTGCCGTGGGTCACTGGCAGCATCGGCCTGCTGGGCACCGAACCCAGTTATAAGCTGATGACCGAGTGCGACACCTTATTGATGATCGGTTCGGGTTTTCCGTATTCGGAGTTTCTGCCCAAGGAGGGGCAGGCGCGTGGGGTGCAAATCGATTTGCAACCCGACATGCTCAGTTTGCGCTATCCAATGGAAGTCAATCTGGTCGGCGATGCCCGCGAAACACTCGCGGCGCTTGCACCGTTGCTGGAACACAAGACGCAGCGCAAATGGCGCAAAAAAGTCGAGGGCTGGCGCAGTGCCTGGGAGAAAACTCTGCAAAAACGAGCGTTGGTAAAAGCTGACCCGATCAATCCGCAACGGGTGGTGTATGAACTGTCGCCCCGTCTCCCTGAACTTGCCATCATTACCAGCGACTCCGGGTCCTGCGCCAATTGGTACGCACGCGATCTGAAAATTCGCCGGGGCATGAAGTGTTCACTCTCCGGCGGGCTGGCGTCCATGGGCGCTGCCGTGCCTTATGCGATTGCCGCGAAATTCGCTCATCCGCAACGCACCGTGATTGCCTTGGTCGGCGATGGGGCGATGCAGATGAGCAACATGGCTGAACTGATTACCGTCGCCAAATACTGGCGGCAGTGGCAAAGCCCGAAATGGATTTGTGCGGTCTTCAACAACGAAGACCTCAATCAAGTCACTTGGGAGCAGAGGGTGATGGAGGGTGATCCTAAATTCGAAGCTTCGCAGAGCATTCCCGACGTTCCCTATCACCTGTTCGCCCTCTCAATCGGGCTCAAGGGCATTTTCGTTGATCGCGAGGAAGACGTTGCCGATGCCTGGGAGAAGGCTTTGGCATCGGAGGTTCCCGTATTGATCGAATTCAAGACCGACCCCAATGTTCCGCCACTTCCGCCCCACATCAAGCTGGAGCAGGCGAAGAAATTTGCTTCGACCTTGCTCAAAGGGGATCCGAATGAAGCGGGGGTGATCGTGCAAACCGCCAAGCAGGTGCTGGGAGCGGTGCTGCCCCGTGGTTCGAAGTAGGCGCTGCCGCAGGGCTGTGATTTTTTGATCCTTGGCGGTATTGAGTCAGCTAAAGATCAAGATCAAAGGACCGCAGCCTTCGGCAGCTCCTACAGGGGGTGTTGTTTGCAGGTCGGGCATGGACTCAATCGTGAGTCTCGGTGTTTTTGTGGAAACCACGCAGGTTCATGACGAATAGACAGAATTGCAGGACGATCAACGCGTACGCCTGGCTGTGAAAGCCCCAGATTGACCACAGCACATTGCTGACAATGAAACAGCTGAAGCCCAGCACGCGCCGGTGTGGGCGGCGCGAGCCAATCATCCAGGCGGCCAGCACCGTCACGAGCATGGCCGGCCATTGCAGCCAGTTCAGGTAGTCCATCAAGGGCGTTTCCATTGTTTTCTTTTGCTGATGACGCCGCTTGGAAAGATTCGTTCACCTGACAACCACCAGATGCCCTGCAGGAGCGAGCTTGCTCGCGATGGACGCCAACGATAACGCCTGCTTGTTGGATACATTCGTGATGGCTGTTTCTTAATTGACTGGCGTTTTGCGCAGCGGCTCATCGCTCGCAAGCGTCCGATCGACCAGGCGAATACTGTCGCGTCCACTCCGTTTGGATTCGTAGAGCGCGGCATCGCCTTGCTCGATCAATGCCGCCAAACTGGCTGGCGGATGGTCGAACAGATTGGCACCGATACTCAGCGTTACCGGTTCAGGTGTGGTGAATGTCTGTGAGGCAGTCTTGTGAAACTGGTCACGTAGTGCGCTACCCAACGCCACGACGCGCTCACTCGATGCCTCGCGGAGCAAGATGACGAACTCGTCCCCGCCCAGCCGGGCCGCCAGCGCGCCTTCGGGCAGCGCCGAGCGAATCATCTCGCTCAGCGTCACGAGCAGGCGGTCGCCGGCCGTATGGCCGTACAGGTCGTTGACCAGTTTGAAATTATCGATATCGATCAGCAGCAGGGCACCCGGTCGAGCAGTCGAGACCTGTGCAAACAACCGTGGTGCTCGCACTTCGAGTGCGCGGCGGTTGTACATCGCCGTCAACGGGTCGCGTGCGGCCAGCCGTGCTATCTGTTTCTCACGCCGGTAGCGCTCGGTGCCGGTCATCGACAAGGCGATCAGCATGATCGCCATCGCGCCCTCGACCAATGAAATCTGAATGATCTCGCCACGGAAAGCGGCGAGGTCGATCAGTGTGTTCGGCACCACGGCAGTCATCGCCTTGACGACGTAGAAAAGCCCGTGCACCAGCAGCACATAACGCAGCTGAACCGCGCCCACACTCAACGATCTGCCGTGGGGTCGCAGAAGGAAGCTGGCTCTGAGCGTCAGTACGGCGACCAGCAACGAATTGACTAGCAACATGACCTTCGACCATGACGGCTCTTCGGGCAGTAAAAGCATGGCGAGCCAGGCGAGGAAGAGCAGGTACCACGCACGCGACAGGCGCACCTGGGTAAAACGCGCCACGCCCAGCAGGAAAAACCAGTGGGCCGTTACCAGCAGGCCGTTGGCAAACCAGATACCGATCAGCAAAAACCCGCTGCCGCGCAGCAAAGCGAGGGTCGAACCCACCGTGATGGTTGCAAAGCCCGCACTCCAGAACAGTAGCGAGGATTCACGAATGCTGCGCCACTCGACCGCCAGGTACAGCGCGGCGGCCGCTGCGAGGGCAATCGAGAGTGTCAACATCGTTGGAGGGTCGAGTTGCATAACCGTGTTGCCTGTTTGATTGCGGTGTCGGGGCTCGATTGTAAGCGTTTAAGGGGGATTTTCGCAGAGTGCTTAAGGATCGCAATCCTGTGGGAGTGAGCCTGCTCGCGATAGCGGACTTACGTTCAACATCTTTGTTGAAAGGTTTGCCCTCATCGCGAGCAAGCTCGCTCCTACAGGTTGTCGTGTATCAACTGATGGGGATCAGGCTCTGTTTGCCAAGCTTCATCAGCCAGTAGTAACTCAAGGCCGGCACCAGCAACCCGACCAGCCAGGCGAGGTCGACACCGTCCAGCGCCGTGGCCACCGGGCCGACATACAACGTGGTGTTCATGAACGGAACTTCCAGGGCAATGGCGAGCACGAAACTGCCGCAGGCGATCCAGTTGATCCGGCCATATACCCCGTTGAGGTCGAAGATGTCATCGATGCGGTACTGCCCTTTGCGCAGGCAGTAGTAGTCCACCAGATTGATCGCCGTCCACGGGATCAGGAAGTAGCTCATGAAGAAAATGAAGTTGAGGAAGAAGGTGATGAAATCGTCCTGACTGATGGTGCACAGCGCCGTCGCCACCAAACTGATTACCAGCATGAACAGACCGCGCACCCGGGGCGTCACTTTTAGCCGGGCGAAGGGTTCAATCACTGTGATGGTCGACATGAAAGCGCCGTACAGGTTGAAGACGTTAATCGACACCTGGCCGTAAACGATGAAGGCGAACAGCAGGATTGCGCCGCTGCCGAACAACCCGGCCACATGGCCGCCGACGTTGCTCGAAAAGTCGCCGATGCCAACGCTGAGGATCGCCCCGAGTATCATCATCCACGCACCGCCCGTGACCGTGCCGGCGTAGCTGTACCAGAACACTTGAGCCGTTGGCGTTCGGCTCGGCAGGTAGCGCGAATAATCGGCGACATACGGCGCATAGGACAATTGCCAGGTCACGGCAATACTCACCGCCACCAGAAACTTCGACAACGAGAACCCTGTCGGCAGCCATTGCTCGGCCGGGATCGACAGCTGTAGGGCAAACAATGTCGCGGCGGCGAATACCAGCAGCGAAAGGATCGACAGCCACTTCTGCAAGCGGTGAATCAGCCGGTACCCGTACAGCGCGACGACGAAACACAAAGCGCCGATCAGGTAGATGTTGCCGCTGGCCGGCAACGGGCTGACCGACGCCAGCGCCTGGGCGGCGAGCAGGGTGTTGCTGACGAAGAACCCCAGGTAAATCAGCATCACGAACAGCAGCGGCAACACCGCGCCGAGCACGCCGAACTGCGCGCGGCTCTGGATCATCTGCGGGATACCCAGTTTCGGCCCTTGGGCGGAATGGGACGCCATGAAAATCGCCCCCACCATTGAGCCGATGATAATCGCCAGCGCGCTCCAGAACAGGTTGAGCCCCATCACCACCGGCAACACGCCGGAGGCAATTGTGGTGATGTTCATGTTGGCGCCGAACCAGATGTAAAACAGTGAACCCGGCCGACCATGACGTTCGCCTTCGGGGATGAAATCGATGCTTCTTTTTTCGACTTGCATGGCGATTACTCCTGGGTCCGGACGAGGTGAGAGTGCAGGCGGGCGATGGTGCTTTCCAGTTCATGGGGCTGGTGGGCGAACAGGTCCGGCTGATCGGGATTGAGGCTCACGTAGTCGCGGTTCTCCAGCGCTCGCCGGCATTCGGCGCTGGTGAGGAGTTCCAGGGCATACACCCAGTTAGTCATGATCAACAACGCCGAGTAGTGCCCGGCCATCGTGGTTGTGGTGCAGGCATCGCTGACCAGGCGAATGTGATAACCGAGGGCGAAGGCATCGAACACGCTGCTGAGTACGCAGACATCGGTCAATACGCCGCAGATGATCAGCGTGTCGACCTGCAGCGCCTTGAGTCGGGCATCGAGGTCAGTCTGGTGGAAGGCGCTGTAACGGCCCTTGTCGATCACCAGTTCGTCAAAGCGTGGGGTGAGGCTTTCGAGGATTTCCACCTGCCGGGTGCCGGCGCGATAGCTGCTTGGGCCGCCATCGCCCGCGCGAGGTTCGCCGCGTGGCATGTCACTGCCGTCGGCCTGGTTGATATGGCGGGTGTAGAGGACAGGCACCCGCCAATGGCGGGCGGTTTCGAGCAGTGCGGTCGTGTTGGCGACCACCGTGTCGAAGTGTTCGAGGACGAAGCCGTCCTCCTGCTGCATGTCGATGATCAACAGCGCGTTTTTATTGTTCATTGAGCAAACCTGATCAAAGGCGAAACACGATGCACCGTTACACGCCGTGCGATGAGCAGGCGTGGGGTGCGTGATGTTCAGTTCGGGTGCTCAGTGAACTAACTGCCAGAAGCCGTTCTGTTTGGCGGAAACACTGGCGCGCAAGCGCTTGAAATGCAGGTGCGAAGCGGTCCATTCACCGCGCAGGTAAGCCTGCGCAGCGCCGGAGGGAAGGGTGAGTGATTGGAGACGACCATTGAACATGGAAATCAACCCTGTAGGAGCGAGCTTGCTCTCACAGGACAAATGCTGACCTGTAGGAGCGAGCTTGCTCGCGAAGAACGCCCGAACAACGCGGTTATTCAGGCAGAGCACGTTATCGTTGACGACCATCGCGAGCAGGCTCGCTCCCACAGCGCAGAGTATTCAGCGGAACGCTGGCACTACATGTTTGATAAACAGCTCCAGAGACTTTTTCTTCTCGGCGTGCGGCAGGCTGTTGTCGCACCAGAAGCTGAACTCGTCAACGCCCAGTTCCTGGTAGTACTTGATGCGCGGAATGATTTCTTCCGGGGTACCGATCATGGCGGTCTTGTGCAGGCTTTCCAGTTCGAACTCGGGCCGACCGGCGAATTTCTCTTCCGGGCTCGGCGCCAGGAAACCATTGACCGGTACGGCCTTGTTGCCGAACCAGGCATCGAAGGTGCGGTAGAACTTGGCAATCGCCTTGGCCCCGACTTTCCAGCCTTCAGGGTTGTCGACCGAGTGCACGTGAGTGTGACGCAACACCATCAGTTGCGGGCGCGGCACGTCCGGGTTGTTGTCCAGCGCGGTCTGGAATTTGTTCTTCAGGTCGAGGACTTCTTCATCGCCCTTCATCAGCGGCGTGACCATGACGTTACAGCCGTTGGCCACCGCGAAATTGTGCGAATCCGGGTCACGGGCGGCAATCCACATCGGCGGGGTCGGCTGCTGGATCGGCTTTGGCACGCTGGTGGAAGTAGGGAATTTCCAGATGTCGCCGTCATGGGCGTAATCGCCTTGCCACAGGGCGCGCACCACCGGGACCATTTCGCGCAAGGCCTGGCCGCCGCTTGATGCAGGCATGCCGCCGGCCATGCGGTCGAATTCAACCTGGTAAGCACCTCGGGCCAGACCGACTTCCATGCGTCCGTTGCTGATCACGTCCAGCAGCGCGCATTCACCGGCCACCCGCAGCGGGTGCCAGAACGGCGCAATGATGGTGCCGGCGCCCAGGTGAATGGTGGTGGTCTTGGCGGCGAGATAGGCCAGCAGCGGCATCGGGCTTGGCGAGATGGTGTATTCCATCGAGTGGTGTTCACCGATCCACACGGTACTGAAACCGCCGGCCTCGGCCATCAGGGTCAGCTCGCACAAGTCTTCGAACAGCTGACGGTGGCTGACGCTTTCGTCCCAACGTTCCATGTGTACGAACAGGGAAAATTTCATGACGCTTACCTCGGATCTTTTGTTGTCGGCCTGTCGACTGCGGGCCTGTTGCCTGGAATGAGCGTGGGGCTCCCGGGTGTTCTCGCCAGTTTAAAGCGCGTTCCTGAGTACGGCTGTTCGGCTGATTGATTATTGGTATACCATAATACGGAATATCCGCAAAATATTTCTCTCAGACGGTCACACACTCACCTCACAAGGAAGGCGAGCTCGATGAACATAAAACAAAAATTAACCCTGGCATTCGCAGTGATTGCCAGCCTGCCGGTGCTACTGGTGGCAGTCTTGATCATCCTCAATGTGCGCAACGAAGCGCGCGCGACGTTTGTCGATAGCAGCGGGCGGGAGATCCGCCAGGTCGAGAACGCCATGCAGCTGTTTTTCGAAGGCATCAGCCAAAACGTCGCCTATCTGGCTGACCACCCGCAGTTGCAGAACATTGATGCCCAGCTCAAGCGCTACCTGAGCAGTGATGCGGCGCAGGTGACGATGGGGGAACAGGATCAGCAACTGTTTCAACTGTTCGCCGGTCTGGCCAAGAGTCATGCGGCATACGCCTATCTGTCGCTGGGCACGCAAGAGGGCGGTTATGTGTTCTGGCCGGGTGATCCGAAACTCGCGAGTTACGATCCGCGTACCCGTCCCTGGTACAAAACTGCAATGGCCCAACCAGGCAAAACCCTGCGCACCGATGCCTATTACTGGGCGGCAGACGACGTGGTGCTGGTCAGTACCGTGCGCAGCTTCAGCAATCGCCTGGGCAACAATGGCGGTGTGGTGAACATTGACGTGTCGCTCAAGCAACTGACAGATCTGGTCAAGCAGATCAAGCTGGGCGAGAGCGGTTACCTGATGCTGATGGAAGGCAATAACACGGTGCTGGTCGACCCGCATGACCCGGCCCACAACTTCAAGAAGCTTAGCGATCTGGGCAACGGTTATCGTCAGTTGGGCGAGGCTGGCAAAGGGCTGGTCGAGGTCGAGTTGGCAGGTGTGCGCTACATGGCTTTCGTCTGGCCATCCGAGTCGTTGGGTTGGCGCTTTGTTGGCGTGGTCCCGGAAAGTGAAGTCATGGCCGGTGCCACGCGCCTGACCTGGATCATCGCGATCATTGCGCTGGTCTGCGCGGCACTGTTTGCCATGGCCGGCGCCTGGTTTGCCGGGCTGATCGTCAAGCCCATTCGTGGTGTCGCCAGTGGTCTGCAAGGCATTGCGCAGGGCGAGGGTGACCTGACCGCGCGTCTGACTGTGCGCGGCCAGGATGAAACCGCGCAACTGGCGGGCTGGTTCAACCAATTTCTTGAGGCGATCCGCACCTTGATTCAACGCATCGGTCAGGCGTCGGGGCAGATCCACAGCAGCTCTGGCAGTGCCACTGAAGTCTCGGCGGAAATGGCTGAAGTCGCCGCCCGCCAGCGTGAGGCGGTGGACATGGTCTCCACGGCGTTTCACGAAATGGTCGCCACCTCCAATGAAGTGGCGCGCTCTTGCAGTCAGGCCGCCGACTCGGCCGATAACGGTCAGCGCCAGGCTCATACCGGGCAGCAGCAGATCGACGCGGCAGTGACCAATGTCGGACGCTTGAGTGAGGAAATCAGCCATTCCGCCGAAGCGATGCAGCAGCTGGAGCAGGACAGCAATGACATCCAATCGATCCTGGGCACCATCCGCTCGATTGCCGAGCAGACCAACCTGCTGGCGCTGAACGCTGCCATCGAGGCCGCACGCGCGGGTGAGCAGGGGCGTGGTTTTGCGGTGGTGGCCGATGAGGTGCGGGCGCTGGCCAAACGCACGTCGGACTCCACCAGCGAAATCGATGGCTTGCTCGGCAACCTGGCGCGACGTACCCACCAAATGGGCAAGCAAATGCATGCCAGCCTGGAGGTGTCGCAGGAGACGGTGCTGTCGATCAATGAGGCGCGGGAGAGTTTCGGCTTGATCCGTGAGTCGGTGGATGTGATCCGCGACATGAACACGCAGATCGCGACCGCGGCGGAGGAGCAGCATCAGGTGGCCGAGGATATCAATCGGCACATCAGCCAGATCCACGGGGATGCGCAGTTGGTTGCCAGCCTGGCGGATGCCACACGCCAGGATGCGAAGAACCTGACGGCGTTGTCCGAGACGTTGAAGCAGTTGGTCAGTCGATTCCGCACATGAGCACATGATTTGTAGGAGCCAGGCTTGCCAGCGAAAGCGATCTCAAGGACATCTTCGCCGGCAAGCCTGGCTCCTACAGGGCAGCGCGATCAGGCCAGAACGGGCAGGGCACCCATCTTGCCGTGGCAATACACCAGTGGTCCGGCGTTCTGTTGGGGCACTATCAGGTTCTTCACCGCGCCGACCATGATCGCGTGGTCGCCGCCTTCATATTCACGCCACAGCTCGCATTCGATCACTGCCGTGGCATTGGCCAGGATCGGGTTACCCAATTCGCTCAAGGTCCATTCGATGCCCTGTGCCTTGTCTTTGCCCTTGCGCGCGAAGGCATAGGCTTCGCTCTGCTGACCTGCGGAAAGCAGGTGAATGGCAAAGCGTTTGTTCTTGATCAAAACCGGGTAGGAGTCGGAGCTGTAGTTGGGGCAGAACAGCACCAGGGCCGGGTCCATGGACAGTGAACTGAACGCGCTGGCGGTCAGGCCGACGATTTGCCCGTCGTCATCGAGCGTGGTGATAACGGTTACGCCGGACGGGAACGAGCCCATGACTTGTTTGTAGATGGCGGCATCGATCATTGGACTGTCCTCGGGAATGGAACGTGTTTTTATGAGTTTGTAGGTCTGATGGTATACCGTAATACATCGTTTGCAAGGGCTTTTTCTGCGACCCGATAAACGCACACCTTTGGTCTTGAAGTCAGCAAATACGGGGCTTTCAGCTAGGCAGAAGGTGCCGTTATGCCGCAGGATTGCGGATCAGGTGGGCATACAAGACCGGATCAGTCTTGTGAAAATGTTGGAATACCATAATATGGTTCGCATCTGAGGGGTTGCCAGAGAGCACCCCCGGTTTGGCTTCATACAAAGATAAGAACAGACAAACTCGAGTTCATGCATATGTCCCAGATGTCCCGGCAAGACCCGTTGATCGAGAATCACACGGTCGACTACGTTCCCCTCGCAGAGCGCCACGGGAAGGCCCGCGATCTTTTCACCTTATGGTTCAGTACCAACATTGCGCCGCTGCCGATCGTTACCGGCGCGATGTTGGTTCAGGTGTTCCATCTCGACCTGTTCTGGGGGCTGCTGGCGATTGCGCTCGGGCACATGGTTGGCGGGTTGGTGATTGCCCTCGCGTCGGCCCAGGGCCCGCGCATGGGAATTCCGCAAATGGTCCAGAGCCGTGGTCAGTTCGGTCGCTATGGCGCGCTGTTGATCGTGTTTTTCGCGGCGCTGATCTACGTCGGCTTTTTCATCTCCAACATCGTTCTGGCGGGCAAGTCGATTGTCGGCATTGCGCCTTCGGTGCCGGTGCCAGCGAGCATCCTGATCGGTGCCCTTAGCGCCACCGCCATCGGGGTGATCGGTTACCGCTTTATCCATGCGCTCAATCGAATCGGTACGTGGGTCATGGGCAGTGCCTTGCTCGCCGGTTTTCTCTACATCTTTGCCCATGACCTGCCGGCGGACTTCTTCACCCGTGGTGGGTTCAACCTGTCCGGTTGGCTGGCCACTGTGTCGTTGGGGATCATCTGGCAGATCAGTTTCTCGCCCTACGTGTCGGACTACTCGCGCTACCTGCCGGCGGATATCGGCATTACCCGGCCGTTCTTCGCGACCTATCTGGGCGCAACCCTGGGCACGATCCTGTCATTCACTTTCGGCGCGGTAGCCGTTTTGGCAACCCCTGAAGGCACCGAAGCCATGGCAGCGGTCAAGCAGTCCACCGGTTGGCTGGGACCGATTCTGATGGTGCTGTTTCTGCTCAATATCATCAGTCACAACGCCTTGAATCTGTATGGTGCGGTGCTGTCGATCATCACCTCGATCCAGACCTTTGCCAGTCAGTGGACGCCGAGCATCAAGGTGCGCGTGGTGTTATCGAGCGTGGTGCTGGCGGGTTGCTGCGTCGTGGCGCTGGGCGCTTCGGCCAACTTCATTTCGCAGTTCATCGGGCTGATTCTGGCACTGCTGTTGGTGCTGGTGCCGTGGGCTTCGATCAACCTGATCGATTTCTATGTGATCAAGCGTGGTCATTACGACATTGCTTCGATCTTTCGGGCGGATGGCGGGATTTATGGGCGGTTTAATCTGCATGCGATCGTGGCGTATTTCATCGGGATTCTTGTGCAGATGCCGTTTGCCAATACCTCGTTGTATGTCGGGCCTTATGCCAATCTGGTTGAGGGTGCGGACCTGTCGTGGCTGGTAGGGCTGGTGGTGACGTGTCCACTTTATTACTGCCTGGCGACGCGCGGTCAGGCTCGATTGAGCAAGGCTTCGCGGTTGGGGTATGCCGACTGATTTGAGGCTGGCGTTGTTTGTCTGGAATGCCCGGCTTTTGCCGGGCATTGTTGTTTTTGAGGTAGAGCTGGGAATGTTTGCCTTGCACATACAAGCGAGCTTTCTCGCGAAGGCTTGTGTCAGGCGACGTATTTTTTGAAGGGGTACATAGGCAAGAAGATCAAGATCAAAAGATCGCAGCCTTCGGCAGCTCCTACATGGATTTTTGCACGGGCCCATGTAGGAGCCTGCCGAAGGCTGCGATCTTTTGATCTTGCTGTTGCTATGCCTTGGCTTTTTCGGCAGCTCCTACATGGATTTTTGCACGGGCCCATGTAGGAGCCTGCCGAAGGCTGCGATCTTTTGATCTTGCTGTTGCTATGCCTTGGCTTTGTCGGCAGCTCCTACATGGATTTTTGCACGGGCCCATGTAGGAGCCTGCCGAAGGCTGCGATCTTTTGATCTTGCTGTTGCTATGCCTTGGCTTTGTCGGCAGCTGGTACATGGATTTTTGCACGGGCCCATGTAGGAGCCTGCCGAAGGCTGCGATCTTTTGATCTTGCCGTTGCTGTGCCTTGGCTTTTTCAGTCACTCCACTCCCACAATGTCCGTGATCACTCACACAAATGAGGAGCAAAAAAAAGGGCCACCGCAACCCGACGTTGCGGCGACCCGAGGGTGACACTTAACGATCAGTCCACTGGAATGGGCCTCTAAAAAATCAATGCGCCCCAGCAGCCTTGTTCAAATCGCTCTCCGCCCATTCGGTATAAACACAGGCATCTGCAGTAGCCCAGCGAACCTGCACCGGATCACCCGCCTTCAGCGGCATACCGGCCGCAGACAACGCCTTGACCGTCATCGACGTCCCGCCCGAAGTCACCACGCTGCAAGTCTGGCTTTCACCCAGGAACAACACCTCCACTACCTTGGCCGAGACTTCGTTCCAGCCCGCAGCCAGCGGTTGTTCCACGGCCTGTTGAACACTCAGGGCCACAGCCTTTTCCGGCCGTACCATCAGCAGCACATCCTGATTGGTTTGCAGGCCGGCGGTCAGGCGAATCGACAACGACTGCCCTTCAAACGTAGCCACCGCATTGCCCTGGGCCTTCAGCTTGAGGAAATTCGAGTTACCGAGGAACGACGCGACAAAGGCATTCGGCGGGTTCTGATACAGGTCATAGCCACTGCCCAGGCCAACAATCTTGCCGTGGCTGAAGATCGCAATGCGCTGGGACAGGCGCATGGCTTCTTCCTGATCGTGGGTCACGTAGACAATGGTGATGCCCAGGCGCCGATGCAGTTGACGCAGTTCGTCCTGCAAATCTTCACGCAGTTTTTTGTCCAGTGCGCCGAGCGGTTCGTCCATCAGCAGAATGCGTGGCTCGTAGACCAACGCCCGTGCGATGGCAACACGCTGTTGCTGGCCGCCGGAGAGTTGCGAAGGGCGGCGATGGGCGAATTGTTCGAGTTGCACCAGTTTGAGCATCGCATCGACCCGGCGCTCGCGTTCGGCGGTAGCCAGTTTGCGAATCGCCAAGGGGAAGGCGATGTTGTCGCGCACCGACAGATGCGGGAACAGCGAGTAACGCTGGAACACCATGCCGATGTCGCGTTTGTGCGGCGGCACGTTGACCAGCGACTGACCGTTGACCAGGATCTCGCCGCTGCTCGGGGTTTCGAAGCCGGCGAGCATCGACAGGGTGGTGCTTTTTCCGGAGCCGCTGGAGCCGAGGAACGTGAGGAATTCACCGTCCTTGATGTCCAGCGAGATGTTGTCCACGGCGGCAAAGTCGCCGTAGTACTTGTTCAGGTTGCGCAGGCTTACCAGTGGTTGGTCATTTTGCTGCGCGGAATCTTTGATCACTGCACTCATGTCGTACTCCTGGCGCTCAAGCGCTGATTTCGTTGCGCCGGCGCAGCGCGGCGGCGATCACCATGACCAATACCGAGAGGCCGATCAGCAGCGTCGAAGCGACGGCGATCACAGGCGTCAGGTCCTGGCGCAGGGTGGTCCACATTTTCACGGGAAGGGTTTGCAGGGTCGGGCTGGCCATCATCACGCTCAGTACCACCTCATCCCACGAGACAAGGAAAGCGAAGAGGGCGCCGGCCACCATGCCCGGACGAATCGCTGGAAAAGTCACCTTGAACACCGCCTGCAGGCGCGAGGCCCCGCAGATCACCGCCGCATCCTCAATCGACTGGTCGAACAGCTTCAGTGAGTTGATGATCGAGATGATGGTGAATGGCAGCGCAACGATGACGTGGCTGACCACGAACGCGAACATCGTCCCGGTGTAGCCCAGTTTGAGAAACAGCGCGTACACCGCTACGGCAATGATCACCAGCGGCACGATCATCGGCAGGGTGAACAGGCCGTAGAGCATCTCCCGGCCGGGAAAGCGGCCACGTACCAGGGCGAAAGCAGTCGGCAGGCCCAGCGCCACGGCGAAGAACGTGGTCAGCACCGCGACCTTGAGGCTGGCCATGGCCGCGTTCATCCAGTCGGCGTTGGAGAAAAACTGCACGTACCATTTCAGCGTCCAGCCCGGTGGCGGGAACACCAGCCATTGCGACGATCCGAACGACAGCAGCACGATGAACACAATCGGCAGCAGCAGAAACAGCCCGATCAATCCGGTGGTTGTGTAAAGGCCAAAGCGCATCCGGCGGCTCATGGCATTGGGGGTCAGGAGCATGACGGCTTACCTCGCGTTGCTGGCGCCAACCGGGGATTCCGGCTGAAGCTTCAGGTAGAAGTAGAACAGCACCAGCGTAATCACGATCAGCAACGCGGCACCGGCGCTGGCCAGGCCCCAGTTGAGGAACGACTGCACCTGCTGAATGATGAATTCGGGCAGCATCATGTTCTGCGCGCCGCCCAGCAGGGCCGGGGTGACGTAGTAACCGAGGGACATCACGAACACCATCAAGCCACCGGAAAACAGCCCCGGCCGGCACAGCGGCAGGAACACCCGGAAGAAGTTAGTCCACGGGCTGGCACCGCAGATCGAACCGGCCTGCAGGATCATCGGGTCGATCGCCTGCATGGTCGCCTGCAACGGCAGCACAATGAACGGGATCATGATGTAGCTCATGCCGATCACCACGCCGGTCAGGTTGTGCACCATCTCCAGCGGTTGATCGATGATGCCCATCGCCATCAGTGCCTTGTTGATCACCCCCGAGGCTTGCAGCAGCACCAGCCATGAATAAGTGCGCGCCAGGAGGCTGGTCCACATCGACAACAGCACGATGCTGAGAATCCAGCGACCCCAGCCACGCGGCACCAGGGTGATCGCCCAAGCCAATGGAAAGCCCAGTAGCAGGCTGAATATCGTCACCAGGCCCGCCACTGAAAAGGTGTTAAGCAAGACACGTGCATACGCCGAGTTGGCGAACAACTGCTCGTAGTTGCCCAGGCCCGGCACGGGTTCAAGCACGCCGCGCAACAGCAGGCCAATCAACGGCGCCAGAAAGAACAGGCCGAGGAACAACAGGGCGGGGATCAGGTTGCTCGATCCGCGCCAGCGTTGCGCCAGGGTCGGTGATTGGGTCATCGCAGCCGCCTTGCCGGCAGCGCCAGTGGCGCCCCCGACTGGCGTGGATGGGCGAGACGCGGTTGCCATCATTTTCATTTGACCAGCCATTCGTTCCACCGTGTCGCGATGGCCGGACCGTTCTTGGCCCAGTACGCGAAATCAAGAGTGATCTGATCCTTAGCGTAAGCAGTCGGCAAATTAGGGGCGAGCACCGAGTCCAGGCGCGCCACGCTGTCGACGTTGACCGGGGCGTAGGCGGTCAGGTTGGAGAAGTCGGCCTGTCCTTTGGCGCTGCTGGCGTTGGCCAGGAACTTCATCGCCGCGTCCTTGTTTTTCGAGCCCTTTGGAATGACCAGGATGTCGGCCATGACCAGGTTCTGTTTCCAGCTTACGCCGACGGGAGCGCCGTCTTCTTGCAGCGCGTGAATCCGGCCGTTCCAGAACTGACCCATGCTCACTTCGCCAGAGGCCAGCAACTGTTGCGATTGCGCGCCGCCGCCCCACCAGACGATGTCTTTCTTGATGGTGTCGAGTTTCTTGAAGGCGCGATCCAGGTCCAGCGGATAGAGCTTGTCGGCGGCTACGCCATCGGCCAGCAACGCCAGTTCCAGCACGCCAGGGCTTGGCCATTTGTAGAGCGCGCGTTTGCCGGGGTAGGTCTTGGTGTCGAACAGTGCCGACCAGTCCTGTGGCTTGGCGGCGCCTAGCTTGCCTTCGTTATAGCCGAGGACGAAGGAGAAGAAGAACGAGCCGACGCCGTGATCGGAGACGAAGCGCGGGTCGATCTTGTCGCGCTCAATCACTTTGAAATCGAGGGGTTCTAGCAGACCTTCGGAGGCGGCGCGCAAGGCGAAATCGGCTTCTACGTCGACCACGTCCCACTGCACGTTGCCGCTTTCGACCATGGCCTTGAGTTTGCCGTAGTCGGTAGGGCCATCCTGGACCACGGTGATGCCGCTGGCCTTGCTGAACGGGTCGGCCCAGGCCTGCTTCTGCGCATCCTGAGTGCTACCGCCCCAACTAACGAAGTTGACGCTTTCGGCCGCCATCAACGCCTGGCTGGTCACACTCAGCAGTCCCGCAAAAAGAACCGCGGTTGCACGTTTGTTCAACACCATTTTCACGCCCTCATTGTTGTGTTTATGAGCGGGGCTTTCAGTGCCCGCCTATCGGGAGCAACAGGTCCATCGAGTCGCTGTGACTGTCCGGTCTATGGAATATCATATTATGGTATTCCAAACATTGTGCAAGCACTTTGCCTTACCGGCTATCTGCCGAAAACGAATATTTTGCTGCTCAAGGGAGCATGACAGTGACGAGGGAGCTTGCTCCCGCTGGGTCGCGGAGCGGCCCTAAAAAGGGCTGCTACGCAGCCCAACGGGAGCAAGCTCCCTCGCCACAGGCAAGCCCCGAATTTGAAGGAGGCTCAAGATCATCCTGTGAATGGAATACTTTCCACCACCTCCAGGTCGTACCCGGTCAACCCCGCGTATTTCAGCGGCGGACCCAAATGCCGCAACTTGCCAACGCCAAGGTTTTGCAGGATCTGCGCACCGGTGCCGACTTCCGAATAGATCCGCGATTGCGAACGGCTGAACTGCCGTGGCGGCTGGGTCAATTGCGGTACCCGCTCAAGCAGCGCCTGAGAAGATTCGTGATTGGCCAGCACCACAACCACGCCGCGTCCTTCTTCGGCCACTCGTTGCAACGCTGCCCACAATGTCCAATTGGACGGACCGCTGTATTCGGCGCCAACCAGATCGCGCAACGGGTCGATCACATGCACGCGCACCAGCGTCGCTTCTTCGCGGCGCAATTCGCCCATGACCATTGCCATGTGGACACCGCCTTCGATGCGATCCTCAAAGGTGATCAGACGAAAGGTGCCATGCACGGTCGGCAGTTCACGTTCGCCGATGCGCACCACGGTATGTTCCGTGCTCAGTCGATAGTGAATCAGGTCGGCGATGGTGCCGATCTTGATTCCGTGCCTGCGCGCAAACACTTCCAGGTCCGGGCGACGGGCCATGGTGCCGTCATCATTCATGACTTCGACGATCACCGAGGCCGGGGTGAAACCGGCCAGGCGTGCCAGGTCGCAACCGGCCTCGGTATGGCCGGCGCGGGTCAGCACGCCGCCTTCGCGGGCACGCAAGGGGAAGATGTGGCCGGGTTGCACGATGTCGGCGGGGCCAGCATCAGGGGCGACGGCGGCTGCCACGGTGCGGGCCCGGTCGGCGGCGGAGATACCGGTGGTCACGCCGATGGCCGCTTCGATCGACACAGTGAACGCGGTACTGAATACACTGCCATTACTCGGCACCATTTGCTCAAGGCCCAGGCGCTGGCAGTGGTCATCGGTCAAAGTCAGGCAGATCAACCCACGCGCTTCCCGGGCCATGAAGCTGATGTCCTGGGCCGTGCAGCGGTCGGCGGCCAGCAACAGGTCGCCTTCGTTTTCCCGGTCTTCGTCGTCAACCAGGAGCACCATCTTGCCTTGGCGGTAGTCTTCGATAATTTCTTCGATGCTGTTGAAGGCCATGTAAGGAGTCTCGGTGTTTGATGGATTTATATTGTGGTATACCATAATACAAAATAAGCAAAGAGGTCACTATGAAGGCGTACTGGATTGCACACGTGGACATCACCGACCCCGATCAATACAGCCAATACACCCAGCGGGCGCCGAAGGCGTTTGCTCAATACGGCGGGCGGATTCTGGCGCGTGGCGGGCGCACCGAAGCACTGGAAGGGCGCGTGACACCGCAACGCAGCGTGGTGATTGAATTCGATTCCTACGAACAGGCGCTGGCCTGTTATCGGTCAGATCTTTATCAGGAGGCGAGGGGGCATCGAGAAGGCGTGGCCCGGGCCGAGGTGATCATCGTCGAAGGCGTGGCACCGGTCTGACAAACGTTCCTACAACGTTCTACAGACGGACGAATGTAGGCGCAGCCTTCGGCAGCTCCTACATGAATTGTGTTGGGGCCGTCAGCGGATGAAGTGAATCTTGCCCCTATCATCGTTGCCGATGTAGATGCCGTAGACCCCGGCCTGGCGTTCCTCGATGTAGCGTTCGAGGATTTGCCGGATTGCCGGGTAATAGATGCTGTCCCAGGGAATGTCCTCGGGTGCGAAGAACTTGTAGTCGAGGGTTTCCGGGCCGAACTGCCCGGTGATCTCCAGCGCAATGGCTCGGAAGATGATGTACACCTCGCTGATCTTCGGCACGCTGAAGATCGAGTAGGGCGAGAGAATTTCCGCGCGTACGCCGCTTTCTTCCCAGACTTCGCGCAACGCTGCCTGCTCGGTGGTTTCGCCAGCTTCCATGAAACCTGCCGGCAGCGTCCAGGTGCCGGGACGTGGCGGGATTGCGCGTTGGCACAACAGGTACTTGCCGTCCTGCTCGATGATGCAGCCGGCAATGATTTTCGGATTGATGTAGTGGATGTAGCCGCAGCCGCGGCACATCAGGCGCTCGTGCGTATCGCCCGGCGGCAGCTGTGACTTGAGATCATTGCTGCCACACTTTGGACAAAAGCTCGGGCTGAACATGATCAACGTCCTATGCGTGGTTCTTTCAGTGCGATGGGCTGGGTGATCTCGGGGATTGTTCCGGTCTCTTCCTGCTTGCGCTTGAGGTAATCGAGGGCAACGGCGGCGGCAGCGCGGACGTGGTCGACGCAAGCCTGGTGAGCGGCCAGGGGATCACCGCTCTTGATCGCCTCGACCATGCGTTCCATTTCCTGGTTACTGGCACCGCGACGGTTTTCCTGGGACACCGAAGTCGCACGCAAGTAGCTGATGCGCGCCTGCAACTGGCGCAATTGGGTGGCGGCGACATGGTTGCCGGAGCCTATGAGCAATACGTCGTAGAAGCCTTGCACGGAGTCGATGACTTGTTGCAGTTCGCCTTCTTTCAAGGCTTGGCGGTTTTCTTCCAGCGCTTTTTCCAGGGCCTTGATGTCCTTGGCCTTGGCACGCAAGGTGAACAGCTGGACGATCAGGCCTTCGAGCACGCACCGCAGTTCATAGATATCGACGGCATCGGCCAGGGTGATAATCGCCACCCGTGGGCCCTTGGCGTCGGCGAATTCCACCAGGCCTTCGGATTCCAGATGGCGCAACGCTTCGCGCACGGAGGTACGGCTGACGCCCAGGCGATCGCATAGATCGCGTTCCACCAGACGGTCGCCCGGCATCAGTTGGAAATTCATGATGGCGCTTCGCAGTTTATCCAGCACGATTTCGCGCAGGGTAACGGGGTTGCGATTGACCTTGAAGCTGTCGTCGAGTGGCAGGCGTTTCATGGGGTCCGCTCTTAATGTGGCTGTCCATGCAGAACGGGCATCGTGCGTGCCCGTTGAGATCAAACAGCCGAGGGTTAACTGGAGGCCTCGGCATCGGCTTCGGCGAAGGCTTCACGGGCAAGCCGGAAACTGTCCACGGCAGCGGGAACACCGCAATATATGCCGACCTGAAGCAGAATTTCGCGTATTTGCTCACGACTCAGGCCGTTACGCAAGGCACCGCGTACATGCAGCTTGAGTTCGTGCGGCCGGTTGAGGGCCGAGATCATCGCCAGGTTGATCATGCTGCGCTCTTTGAGCGACAAGCCCTCGCGGCCCCAGACGTGACCCCAGCAATATTCGGTGACCATTTCCTGCAGGGGGCGGGTGAATTCGTCGGCGTTTTCCATCGAGCGATTCACATAGGCTTCGCCCAGTACTTGGGTGCGGATCTTCAAGCCTTTTTCGTATTTCTCATTGCTCATCATCTTCCTCTCACTCACCGAAACCCCTGTAGGAACTGTGTAGGAGCTGTCGAGTGCAACGAGGCTGCGATCTTTTGATTCTAAAAAGGGCAACATCAAAAGATCGCAGCCTGCGGCAGCTCCTGCAGGAGGCCTGTCAGGCCAAAGTGGGCAACGGGCCCAATTTGCCTTTGTGGTAGATCATTGGCGTGACGGGCTGCGCGGGGAGAATCAGGTTCTTCACCGCGCCGACGATGATGGCGTGATCGCCGCCGTCGTATTCGCGCCACAGTTCGCATTCGATGATCGCCGTGGCCTTGGCCAGCAGCGGGTTGCCGAGTTCACTCAGGTGCCAGTCGATGCCGTTGGCCTTGTCCTTGCCCTTACCGGCAAAGGCATAAGCTTCGGCAGTCTGGTCGGCGGACAGCAAATGAATCGCGAACTGCTTGCTGTCGCGCAGCACCGGGTAGGTGTCAGAGGCATAGTTGGGGCAGAACAGCACCAGTGCCGGATCAATCGACAGTGCACTGAAGGCGCTGGCGGTGATGCCGACGATGCCGCCGCTCGGGTCCAGCGTTGTCACAATCGTGACGCCGGACGGGAACGAGCTCATGACGTCTTTGTAAATGCCGGGTTCGATCATTTCTCAGGACTCCTAGCGCATCACAAACGGATCAGGCATCGGTGCCTGGGAAAGGTTGATCCACACCGTTTTCAGCTCGGTGTAGGCCAGCACCGAATCGATGCCGCTTTCGCGTCCATAGCCGCTGTTCTTGAACCCGCCGATCGGCGCCATGGCCGAAACCGCACGGTAGGTGTTGACCCAGATGATTCCGGATCGCACGTCGCGGGCCAGACGATGGGCGCGGCCCAGATCCCGGGTCCAGATGCCGGCGGCGAGGCCGAACTGCGAGTCGTTGGCGATCGCCAGCGCTTCGGCTTCGTCCTTGAAACGGATGACCGAAGCCACCGGGCCGAACACTTCTTCTTGCATGATCTTCATCGAGTTGCGGTCGCACTCGAACAGCGTCGGTTCGTAGAACCAGCCGTCGCCCAAGTTCTGCGGACGCTTGCCACCCAGGCGCAGGCGCGCGCCTTCGGCAATCGCATCAGCGACCAGACCTTCAACCACTGCCAGTTGCTGCGCCGTGGCCATCGGGCCCATTTCACTGCTGTCTTCCTGGGGGTTGCCTATGCGGATGCGCTGGGCGCGTTCCACCAGGCGATCTACGAACTCGTCGTAGATTTCGTCCTGCACCAAGAGGCGTGAACCGGACACACAGCTCTGACCGGAGGCGGCGTAGATCCCGGCAATGGCGCCGTTGATCGCGCTGTCGAGGTCGGCGTCGGCGAAGATGATGTTCGGCGACTTGCCGCCCAGTTCCAGCGACAATTTGGCGAAGTTCTCGGCGCTGCTGCGCACCACATGCCGCGCCGTCGCTGCACCGCCCGTGAAGGCGATTTTGCGGATTAGCGGATGACGGGTCAGGGCCGCGCCGGTGCTCGGGCCGTAACCGGTCACGACGTTGACCACTCCCGGCGGAATCCCGGCTTCCAGCGCCAGTCGTGCCAGTTCGAGAATGGTCGCCGAGGCATGCTCGGAGGGCTTGATCACGATGGTGTTGCCCGCCGCCAACGCCGGCGCAAGCTTGATTGCGGTCAGGTACAGCGGGCTGTTCCAAGGGATGATCGCCGCGACCACGCCCATGGCTTCGTGCACGGTGTAGGCAAACAGGTCCGGCTTGTCGAGGGGCAGGGTGCCGCCTTCGAGCTTGTCGGCCAGGCCTGCGGTGTAGTGGAAGAACTCTGGCAGATAACCGACCTGACCACGGGTTTCTCGGATCAGCTTGCCGTTGTCGCGGCTTTCCAGCTGGGCCAGTTGTTCCTTGTTTTCGGCGATCAGATCGCCCAGACGCCGCAGCAATTTGCCGCGAGCGGTGGCGGTCAGGCCACGCCAGGCCGGGCTGTCAAAAGCGCTCTGCGCAGCCTGTACGGCGCGCTCGACGTCGGCTTCGTCGGCATCAGGCAGTTCAGCCCAAGGTTCGGCCAGGGCCGGGTTCAGGCTTTCAAAGGTCTTGCCGGAGAGGGCATCAACCCATTCACCGCCGATGCACATCTGGAAGCGTGCGAGTGTCATGCAACGATCCCCTTTATTTGGTTTTGTCGGGAGTGCGCTTTGGCGAGAAATTCCAGCAACAGCTGGTTGACCAGGCGCGGCGATTCTACGGGCATCATATGCCGCTGCTCGGCGAGTACGGCAACCGTCGCGCCGGGAATGCGCTCGGCCAGTTGCTGTGCCATTTCCGGGGTCGAGCCCGGGTCCAGTTCGCCGGTGGCGATCAGCGCCGGCACCTGAATGCTGGCCAGATCGTCTGCGCGGTACATGTCTTGGGTCGCAAACAGTTCATAGGTGGTCAAATAACCCTGGGGATCATTGCCGGCCAACGTTTGGCGAATCGCGGCAATCTGTGCCGGATTGGCTGCCTGGTATTCACGGCTGAACCAGCGCGACAACGCGGCTTCGGCGTTGGCGTCCGGCCCGTGCTCCGCCGCTTGTGCGGTGCGGGCGATGACCCCGGCGCGTTGTTCGGCGCTGCGATTGAACACGCTGTTGAGCACCACCAGGCTTTGCAAGCGTTGCGGGTAATGCAGGGCAAAGGCCCGCGCCACCAACCCGCCCATGGAAAAGCCGATCACCGCCGCTTTAGGCAATTGCAGATGATCGAGCAACTCCAGCAATTGGTCGGCATAACCGAGCAGCGGCGTACCGCTTTTGGGGCGCGGACTGGCGCCATGCCCGAGCATGTCATAGGCGATGACGCGGTATTGAGTGGCCAGGCCAACAATCTGGCCGCCCCACATTTCTTTATTCAGGCCCACGCCGTGGATCAAGACCACGGGCTGGCCTTGGCCGGTCGCCAGGTAACTGGTTCCAGCCGGGGTGCGTTCAGCGGTGAGCCGAATCATGGAGCGCTCCTGCATACCTTTTTGTTGTCGTTATCCCGGCCGGGCTTATTGGGCTTTCTCGGCCGCCAGCTCTTCCAGATCGATGTAACGGTTACCGATGCGCGGGTGCAGGCGGCCGCCGTCGGCGCAACCGAGTACCACGACGATTTCGTCGGCACGCGGGGCGTCTTCGATCTGCATTTCCAGGGTGATGTAGTGCGAACGCAGGCCTTCATCGTCCTTGTGCATCATCGGGATCTGAATGGAAGTGCCCGGGCCGCCGCGCTTGTTAGTGAAGCTCAGGTAGCTCTTGGCTTTCACGGCTTCGCGGTAGTGGTTACCAAAGCGCAGGGTATGGATGACGGCTGAAGCGTGTTCGATTTCGCCATCGGCACCGACCACGGCGGCTTTGCCATAAGCTTCAATCTTCTCGGCTCCGCCGATGATGCCCACCAGACGTTCAACCATCAGCGCGCCGAGATCGGAGCAGTTAGCGCGGATCTGCGGCTTCAGGTCTTCAACGAAACCGTTGCCCAGCCACGGGTTCTTCATTACCACGGCCAGGCCGACCATGGTCACAGGCGTATCGGTGGCCTTGCCGCCTTCAATAAAGGTTTCTTCGACATAGCTGACGATCTTGCGGATTTCGAAACTCATGAGCTGCTCCATTTCAGGGTGGAAAGTGTCTGTGCGTATGATGGTATACCATAATACCGGATGCGCAAGACCCTGAAATGGGTTTCTGGTCGGAAGGCGATGAAAAGGAGAGATGAGGGGGCGGCGGCTATTAACCCATCACAGGAATCAACTCAGGAAACCCGCGACCATCGCGACCAGCGCCGTATTGAGACAAACCAGTGCGAAGCCAAACCGGATCAACTCGCTTTCTTCCTCGGCGTCGGTTTTTGCCAATCCCACGATCAGCATGACGATCGACATCGAGCCCAGTGCCGCATGACCTGCCGCGCTGTTCTGGACCGCTGCCAGCAACAGGCGAGCCGGTTCGGGCAGCAGTGCAATGGCCGGCATGAAGATCGCGTTGCCGCCAACGTTAGAGCCGGTCATGTAGCCTGACAGCGCACCGAACAGGGCAACCAGTGGCGTCGCGGCGGTGGGCGGAAGACCAGCCAGCAGCTGCATCAATCCAGCCAGAAAGCCTGCCTTTACCATCATTTGCGACATGGCCAGAAAGAAAAAAATGGTCAGCAGTGGCCGTTTCGCTCGCGCCGCCAACGCCTGGGGGAGGCTGATATCAAGTGATGACTGGCGCGGTGTGGCGCGTGCGCGAAGCCACATGCCCCCCAGCACCAGAAGCAGCGCCAGCCCGGGCGAGGCCAATGGCTTCCAGTTAACCTGGGCGCCCGCCACGACCCAATGGTCCTGCCAGGAGGTGATCGTCCAGACCATCTTCAAACCGACAATGCAAACAATCAGCACCAGATACGGCCATGCCTGACGCGGCCATTGCACCGCACGGTGCTCGCTATCACTGCGGCGCAGTCGCCATAGCCCCACTGCCAGCACCGTCACTGCTGTCGCCATACCTGCACAAACGCCGGCTACTTCCGGCCCGAACCAGCGACTGGCACCGTAAAGCACAGCCATGAACAACAGCCAGAAAGCGCCCAGTGCACCCCATGCGCGCGGTTCTCGAACACCTGCCAGGTAGAGCGCTATCGCACTGAGGGCGAGAAAAACCGGCGCGCTGGCCAGTGCTGAGGTCGAAGCCAGCGCAGAGGCGTCCAGGTGAGCCAGCGAGGCGCCAATGACCGATGCCAGCCCGAGCGTCCCCCAAGGCATGATTGCCATGCCGACCAGCGCTATGCGTAACGCGACCCTGCGCTCGAAGAGGCTCAGCAACAGCGGCACCGTTGCGATCAGTGACACGCCGAAGCCGGTCATCGCCTCCAGCAATGGCGCCAGTCCAAGTACGATGAACACGACTTGATCGCCGCGGCCCAACCCCAGCGAACGCACCCATTGGCTCAGCGCCAGGTTGACGCCCAGGCGTTCGATCAAAATCACGAAAGCCAGCCCCGGCACGATCACGAAAGCGGTGCTCGCAAACAGCACCGCCGTATCCTCAGTGGCGGCCACCATACTGCCAAGGTGCCAGGCATCGGCAGCACCCGCGAGCCACAGCATCACGACCAGTAAAGTGCCTGCGATGGCGGCTTGAACAGGCGGGCGACGCAGCACGACGAGCATGGCGGTGACCAGCAGAATCGGGGAAAGATGAAACAGTGCGTCCATGCCAAAAGTATCCTGTAAGCGCTCCCGAGCAGCTGCGGATGCAGGCTCTGGGCAAGATAATATTTCGCATGACTGGATAAAGGTTCGCAGTTTTCTGGTAGTTTTCGAGAAAATTTATCGCCGGCCTACCATGATAAAAAACACCGCTGTCTCCCAATCGCTGGATAAATTCGACCTGGCCATCCTTGACCTTGTACAGCGTGACAACACCATGGCGCTGCGCCTGATTGCCGAACAGGTCAATCTTTCCACGGCCGCCGTTCAGCGACGCCTGAAGCGAATGGAGGAGGGCGGCGTCATCACCGGTAACGTCGCCATCGTTGATCCCACCGCCATAGGGCGGCCGATCACCATCATTGTCGAAGTCATGGCCGAGCGCACCAGCCTCGAAGCACTGGAGGCGATGAAGGCGCATTTCGCGGTGCCCGAAGTGCAGCAGTGCTACTACGTCACTGGCGAAGTGGATTTTGTCCTGGTGTTGACCGTCGCCAGCATGCAGGAATACCAGGCATTGGCGAGGCGACTGTTTGCCGAAAACACCAACGTCACCTGGTTCAAGACCATCGTGGCGCTGGACCGGGTGAAGGTTGGGCTGGCGGTGCCGAGCATGCCGGGTTGATTGGAGGTTCAGAAGGTTTTTGCGCTGCTACTTCTGTGCTTCTTTCCAGTGATTTGGCTTTCGTCGACGGTCGGGCTTGCGAGGGTATCTGAAGGGCTGATGTGCAGGAATTCGACTAATTGATTGTTCGCTACAGCGAACAATCAATTCAGGTTATTGCCGTAGTCAGGGCGATAACCGCTGCCTACTCTGGGGTTGAAATTTTAGTTCATCCACCGCAGCGAGCCCCGTCATGACTCATGTTAGCGACAACCAAGAAATTGCCCAGTACATCCACGGCGCACACGTCGCCGGCAGCGGTGTCCGCACTCAACCTATCTACAATCCCGCCACCGGCGCCGTCAGTAAGCATGTGCGCCTGGGCAACTCGCAAGACGTAGACGCGGCAGTCGCCTCCGCCGAAGCGGCCTTTCCCGCCTGGTCGAACACGCCGCCGATTCGCCGGGCGCGGGTATTGTTCAAATTTCTGGAACTGTTGAACCAAAACAAAGACGAACTGGCGCACCTGATCACTGCCGAGCATGGCAAGGTCTTCACCGATGCCCAGGGCGAAGTGGCCCGTGGTATCGACATCGTCGAGTTCTCTTGTGGCATTCCGCAATTGCTCAAGGGCGACTTCTCCGATCAGGTGTCCACCAACATGGACAACTGGACGCTGCGTCAACCACTGGGTGTCGTCGCCGGCATCACGCCGTTCAACTTTCCGGTGATGGTACCGATGTGGATGTTCCCGGTGGCGATCGCGGCGGGCAATACCTTCATTCTCAAGCCAAGTCCGACCGATCCTAGCGCCAGTCTGTTTATGGCTGATCTGCTGAAAAAGGCCGGTTTGCCTGACGGCGTATTCAACGTGGTGCAGGGCGACAAAGAGGCCGTTGATGCGCTGCTGGTCCACCCGGATGTGAAGGCGGTGTCCTTCGTCGGCTCCACGCCAATCGCCAATTACATCTACGAAACCGGCGCTCGCCACGGCAAGCGCGTTCAAGCCCTGGGCGGCGCGAAAAATCATATGGTGGTCATGCCTGACGCTGATGTCGATCAAGTGGTCGACGCACTGATCGGCGCGGGCTATGGCTCGGCGGGCGAACGCTGCATGGCGATCTCGGTTGCAGTGCTGGTCGGCGACGTGGCTGACAAAGTCATGCCAAAACTGCTGGAGCGTACCAAAGCCCTGAAGGTCCTCAACGGCAGCAACCTGGCCGCTGAAATGGGCCCGATCGTCACTCCGGCTGCCCATGCCCGTATTACCGGCTACATCGAGCAAGGCATCAATGAAGGTGCGAAATTGCTGGTCGACGGCCGCAACTTCAATGGCGCGGACGCCGGCGAAGGTTGCGAGGAAGGCTTCTGGATGGGCGGCACACTGTTTGACCACGTCACTCCAGACATGCGCATCTACAAGGAAGAAATCTTCGGCCCGGTGCTTGCCTGCATGCGCGTGGCGGATTTCGCCACCGCCGTGAAATTGGTCAACGATCACGAATTCGGCAACGGCGTGGCCTGCTTCACCCGCGATGGCAACGTGGCACGTGAATTCAGCCGTCGCATTCAGGTCGGCATGGTCGGCATCAACGTACCGATCCCGGTACCCATGGCCTGGCAGGGCTTTGGTGGCTGGAAGAAGAGCCTGTTTGGTGACATGCATGCTTACGGAGAAGAAGGTGTGCGGTTCTATACCAAGCAAAAATCCATCATGCAGCGCTGGCCCGAAAGCATTGGCAAAGGTGCCGAGTTTGCGATGCCGACGGCGAAATAAAGTCGCTGTTTGTGTGACGGGGATGCTTGCGTGAGAAATCGGTTGATTTACCAAGACGATCAGTCTAATACTCGGCCCATGATCAACATTATTGCTATCCCTCGCAAGCGTGGTCGCCCGGCGAAAGCCGCTGGCGACTTCCGAGAGACCCGTGAAACCCTGTGTCGTGCGGGTGTCGCCGCCTTGACGGAGAAGGGGTTTTCGGCCACCGGCATTGACGAAATACTCAAGTCAGTCGGCGTGCCCAAAGGCTCCTTCTACCACTTCTTCGCGAGCAAGGAAGCGTACGGCAGTGAGCTGATCACGCTTTACGCCCGTTACTTCGTGCGCAAGCTGGATCGGTTCCTGCTCGACGAGAGCCTGACACCGCTCCAGCGCATCGAAGCCTTTTGCGAAGAAGCAGAGCGTGGCATGCAGCGCTTCGATTTCCGCCGGGGTTGCCTTGTCGGCAACCTGGGACAGGAAATGGGCGCGCTGCCGGAATCCTTTCGCGCACAACTGACCGATGTCCTGCTGGACTGGCAGGCCAGGTTCGAGCGCTGCCTGGACGAGGCCAAGGCCGCCGGCGAAGTCTCCACGAATGTCGATAGCGCGCGTTTGGCGGCGTTTTTCTGGATCGGCTGGGAAGGCGCTGTTCTGCGCGCCAAGCTTGAACGCAACGGCGAGCCGTTGCGGTTATTTGCAGACCTGTTTTTGATGAGCCTGAGGTCTTAGGCTCTTTTTTTTCACCCTTTATATACGATCGGTCTAATTAATATGGAAGCCTTTGAATCGTTCGTTAGAAGTGAGGCGTCCCAATGAGTGAGCCAACTTTCGACTACATCATCATCGGCGCCGGCACGGCCGGCTGCTTGCTGGCCAACCGGCTCAGCGCCTATCCAAAGCATCGGGTATTGCTGCTCGAAGCTGGCGGCCCGGACAACTATCCGTGGATTCACATCCCCGTGGGTTACCTGTATTGCATCGATAACCCGCGTACCGACTGGCGTTTCCGAACGGCACCATCGGCCGGTCTCAACGGCCGTGAATTGCTCTATCCACGGGGCAAGACACTGGGCGGAAGTTCAAGCATCAACGGCATGATCTACATGCGCGGTCAGTCTCAGGATTACGATCACTGGGCCAGCGTCACCGGCGATGACGAGTGGAATTGGGATACCTGCCTGAAAGACTTCCGTGCCCACGAGGACCACTATCGCCTTGATGCTGCGATAACCGAGGGCGAAAGCAGCCAGGCCGCACGCTTCAGAACCTTGCACAGCAACGGCGGCGAATGGCGCGTTGAAAAACAACGCCTGCGCTGGGACATTCTTGATGCTTTCGCCAAAGCGGCAGAGCAGGCCGGTATTGCAGCAACCGATGACTTCAATGGCGGTGACAACCGCGGTGTCGGTTACTTTGATGTCAATCAGCGCAGCGGTTGGCGCTGGAACGCTTCCAAGGCGTTTCTGCGGCCGATCCTCAAGCAACGCCCGAACCTCAGTGTCTGGACTGGCGCGCAAGTCTCGCGCCTGCGGTTTGAACAGCGTGAGGACGGGCATCAAGTCTGTTGTGGGGTCGAACTGATTCACGAAAGCCAACAGCGCAAAGTCCGGGTCAGCCGTGAAGTGATCCTCAGCGCCGGTGCTATCGGCAGTCCTCAATTGCTGCAGCTCTCAGGTATTGGCGACGCCGCTTTGCTCAATGACCACCAGATTCCGGTGGTGCGGCATTTGCCCGGCGTGGGTGCAAACCTGCAGGACCATTTGCAGATCCGCTCGGTGTACAAGGTGCATGGTGCGCCGACCTTGAACACCCAGGCGACCACGCTCCTGGGCAAGGCCGCCATCGCCCTTGAATACGCGCTCAAACGCAGTGGGCCGATGAGCATGGCGCCCTCGCAACTGGGCATCTTCACCAGCAGTGATGAGTCTTATACCCAACCCAATCTCCAGTACCACGTACAACCCTTGAGCCTGGAAGCGTTTGGCCAACCGCTACACACGTTCCCCGCCATCACCGCCAGCGTCTGCAACATCCACCCGACCAGTCGCGGCACGGTATCGATTCGCAGCGCGGATTTCCGTGATGCGCCGATCATTGCACCCGAGTACTTGAGCACTGACGAAGACCGTCGCGTGGCCGCTGATTCGTTGCGCGTGACCCGTCGCATCGCGTCACAGCCGGCGATGGCGCACTTTGTCCCCGAGGAATACAAACCGGGCATTCAGTACCAGACCGACGAGCAACTGGCGCGCCTGGCAGGCGACATTGGCTCGACGATTTTCCATCCGGTGGGCACGGCGAAAATGGGCAAGGCCTCTGATCCCATGGCCGTCGTCGACAGCCATTTGCGTGTACACGGCATCCAGGGTTTGCGGGTTGTCGATGCGAGCATCATGCCGACCATCACCGGCGGCAACACCAACAGCCCGACGCTGATGATCGCGGAGAAAGCCGCACGCTGGATCATCGCCGGTCACTAATCCATCTAAAGAGGAAATAAAACCATGGATTTCTCGCAAGGCCAGCCTGCCAAGAAGGGGCCTTTGGACGGCATCACTGTCCTGGATTTTTCGCGTGTTTTGTCAGGTCCGTATTGCACGATGGTGCTTGCCGACCTCGGCGCCCGCGTGATTAAGGTTGAACGACTGGCCACCGGCGACGATACACGTGCCTTTGGCCCTTTCGTCGAGGATGATTCCGCGTACTTCACCTGTTTCAACCGAGGCAAGGAAAGCATTGCGCTGGACCTCAAAAGCCCGCGAGACCGTGAGCTGGTCGAACGTATGCTCGCCGAGGCCGACGTCCTCGTAGAAAACTTCCGGCCGGGCGTGATGGACCGCCTGGGCTACGGTGCCGAGCGGCTTGCGCAGACTCATCCGCACCTGGTTTATGCCTCCATTTCAGGGTTCGGCCAGACCGGCCCCATGAGTGATCTGCCGGGCTACGACATGGTGGTCCAGGCCATGGGCGGCATCATGAGCCTGACCGGCTGGCCCGATGCACCGCCGGCGCGCGTCGGCACCAGTTTTGGTGATCTCAGTGCCGGGCTGTTTGCAGTGATCGGCATCCTCTCGTCGCTGTACAAGCGAACTCGGGACGCGCAGGGCTCGCGGGTGGATATCGCGATGCTGGACTGCCAGGCGGCACTCATGGAAACCGCGTTGGCGACGTACGACGTAGAAGGGAAGGTGCCAACACGCACCGGCGACGCCCATCCCTCGCTCTCGCCGTTTGAAGCGTATGACGCACAAGACGGACGCTTCATCATCGCGGCAGGTAATGACCAGTTGTTCATGCTGATGGCCGACGCGCTGGGCAGCCCGCAAATGGCGCTGGAGCCGCAGTTCCTCAGCAATGCCCAGCGTTGCCGCAATCGCCCGGCGTTGATCCAGGCGATCCAGGCGATCACGTTGACCGCCCCGATAGCGCACTGGATCGACCGGCTCAACGAAGCCGGTGTGCCGTGCTCGCCGATCAACACCATCGACAAACTGTTCGAGCATCCGCAACTGGCGGCACGCAACATGATCATCCAGGTGCAGGGCGAGGGTGGGCGCGCTTTCCGCACTGCCGGCAACCCGATCAAGCTCAATGCCTACGCCGACATCGATGTCACCACGCCGGTGCGTGCCCCAGGCCTGGATGAGCATCGCGAACGCATCCTCTCGCAGCTGATGTCACCCACCGGAGACTATGCACCGGCCACGGGTGCCTTCGACGAATCGCTGCTGCACGACGCTATCCAGACCATCGCCTGACTTTTCCAGCCTACTTACTTCCCCAGGAGAATCCTCCATGACAGCCGCAACCGCTCCAGTTACTCCAGACAAAAAAGCCACGACCACCAACATCAAGTCCAGCAACGAGACACAGAGCCCAGGCGCATCGTTGCCTCGCTACGAATCGATCCTGGTCGAACGACGCGAACGCGTCGGGCTGATCACGTTGCACAGACCCAAGAGCCTCAATGCACTGAGCGTGGCCATGTCCCGCGAAGTGGTCGCGGCGCTGCACAGCTTCGATGCCGACGACAACATCGGCGCCATCGTCATCGCCGGCAGCCCCCGGGCATTTGCCGCCGGTGCGGACATTGAAGAAATGGCCGAGAAGACCTTCGTCGAACTGCAGCAACACGACGTCTTTGCTGCCTGGTCGCAAGTGCACACGGTCAGCAAACCGATCATCGCGGCCGTCAGCGGCTATGCACTGGGTGGCGGTTGCGAACTGGCGATGATGTGCGACTTTATTATTGCCTCGGAAGACGCGCAGTTCGGCCAGCCGGAAATCAAGCTGGGTATCCTGCCCGGAATCGGCGGCTCGCAGCGCCTGACCCGATCGGTTGGCAAGGCGCTGGCGATGGACATGATCCTCACCGGTCGCACCATCAATGCCACCGAAGCCAAAGCTGCCGGGCTGGTTGCGCGAGTCGTGCCTTCGGCTGATCTGCTGCAAACCGCGCTGGAAGCCGCACACACCATCGCCGGCTACAATGCGCCCGCCGTCCGAATGGCCAAAGAAGCGGTCAATCGCGCACTGGAAGTTAGCCTGAGCGAAGGCATGCTGCACGAGCGCAGATTGTTCCAGGCCGCATTTGCGACTGATGGACAGAAGGAAGGCATGCAGGCGTTTCTGGCCAAGCGAGCGCCGGTTTTTCGGCATCGTTAATGAAGGGATTTTCGAGGTAGGGCAGGGGAGCAATGATTGAATCTGCTCCCCTGTAACGCCTGTGTGAGGGTTAGAGCTCGCCCGTCAGAAACTGTGCCCGTCCGTTGCCGAAACTCCAGTCGGCATCGTTGTTGATCACAATGGAAACCATCACGTCGCTCGGCTGGATATTGCAATGGGTCTGCAGCTCATGGGTGAGCAGTTCGTAGAATTTGATCTTCGAGGCTTCACTGCGCGGCCTGCTGGTGACGCTGACAATGATCACGTCGTTCGTTCTCGGGATATCCAGCCCGGTATCTTCGACGATCATACGGCTGGCGCGGTGTTCATTGACGATCTGATAGCGATCGCGTTCGGGCACTTCAAAAGCTGCAACCATCGCACGATGCGCAGCATCCAGTAATGCTTTGAGCTGCGCGTCATCACGACCTTCTACAACATCGAATTTCATCAGAGGCATGTGGGTAATCTCGGTTCTGGATGGAATGCCTGCTTCGCAGGTCCTGGTGCCCACACTAAGCGCTTGATTTGTTCATGACGAGGTGCAAAATTCGAATTAATTGTTTGCCTGGGAGAACAATCAAATCATGCTGAAAGTGGAAGTCGAAAGGCTCTGGACCCACCTGCACTGGTTGGCGATCCTTGCAGAGCAGGGCACCTATACCGCGGCGGCGATCAGGCTGGGCGTGAGCAAGTCAGCGGTGAGCCAGCGAATTGCCGAACTGGAAAAAGCCACGGGGCTGAGTCTCGTATTGCGCACAACGCGCAGTGTGCGCTTGACCGATGCCGGGAACGCCCTGGTACGTGACGTGCGCAGTGCCTATGAGCAAATTGCCTGCAGCTTTTCCGATGTTCGCGACTCTGCCGGTGCGGCACGGGGGCTGATAAGGCTGACGGCTCCGGTCGCGTTTGCCCGTCAGCAATTGATTCCGGAACTGGCTGGCTTCTTCAAGGAATATCCCGAAGTCAAAGTGCAGCTGGACGTTTCCGATCACATTTCTTCCATCGCTTCGGAGGGGTTTGATCTGGCGGTTCGGCACAGCAATCAGATCCCGGATACCCACGTTGCCTGGCGTTTGTGCGCGACGCACTCAGTGCTGGTTGCGACCCGCAGCTATCTGGAAAAATTCGGTGAACCTCAAAGCCCAGAGGATCTGATCGAACACAACTGCCTGTACTACCCGCGAGGCAACGATACGCCTGCCTGGGCGTTTGAAGGCCCCGGCCCCTCGCAAGGGGCAGAAAAGCGGCTGACTGTTCCCATCAAAGGCACCTTCGCAACCAACAACAGTGAAGCGTTGCGTGATGCGGCCTTGACTGATCTGGGTATCGCGCTTTTGCCCGACTTCAGCGCTCAAGCCGGACTCAAGAGCGGAGCTTTGGTGCAGGTCCTGCCGACGTGGAAAATAGTCGGCGCCTTCCCGGAGGACATTTATCTGGTGCGCCCTTATTCGGCCCATGTGCCCAGAGCCGTCAGCGTTTTCGTCGAGTACCTGCGCGGGCGTTTCACGGCTGGTTTTATCTGACAGGCTTCCACTGGAGAAATGGTGCACACGACTTATTCCAGCAGCGAGAGCGTCCTGAGCAGGTCGTGGAGACCTTCAGGCCCCCAGTTCGTCCTGCACCTCCCGGACAACGGCATCCGCACTTCTTTCCCCAAACTCGATGCCGCCCCCAATGGGGCGGTAGAGGCTGAGTTGCTTTTCGTCATCGTAGAACCGATTAACCAGGATCTTTCCACGATGATGAAAAATGCAAAGTGCGAGAGGGCGGATGCGTTGCTCGGACACCAGTAAAACTCCTTGTAAGAAACGGCTTGCGATAAGTCCATCTTGTGATCAACGACCGAAGGTGTTCGACCGAAAAAATCGAGGCTACTACTATGATGGCGACTCTTACACTAGAACCGGTAAATATTAATGACTTCTTCAAAAGAGATACCCGTGGGATCAGGGCAATGCCTTTGCGGGGCTGTACGCTTTTCCCTGAGGGTTGAGCCACGATTTTTTTATCGTTGCCATTGCACCCTGTGCCGCAAGCAAACCGGGGTCGGCCATAATCTCGCCACGCTGGTCAACACTCGCGACTTTCAATGGGACGAAGGACAAGATGCGATCACCAGTTGGCGCAAACCCAGCGGGTACAGAAATGACTTTTGCTCCCAATGTGGTTCAACCGTACCTAACGTACTTCGCGAGACGCCTTACATCTGGATTCCGCTTGGACTTCTCGATACCGAATTGAACATGGAGTGAATTGGCGATTTTTGCACGGATGACGCTATGCCCTGGGATGAACAACGCTCGGGGAAAAATTACTGCGCATCGCCGGATTCACTTGGTTATCTTCTGCAGGAACTTCAGGTCACCATTGATTGACTGAAGAATCTGGTCGGCTCAGGGACGAATGGGATGCCATTTCTTAGAAACGTGAGGCTACATTGCCTGGCCTGTCGACGATCTCCGCAATGTCAATAATGCTCCCGATTTCGATTGTGACTGAATCTAGGTGCTCAATCGGTGACTACGGACGCCACGCAAAACGCCACTCGTGCTGCAAAGTGAATTGGAATGGCTTTGAGAAAACTGCACCAAATTTGCTTTGTCTCCCATATGAAACGGCAGCATCAAAACCGGCCCACTCAGGAAGACATACTTCAGCGGCTGAGTGAAACCGATTACAAAACTCTACTACGTCATGAATGACTAAACAGGCGTCAGTATTAGGAAATTCGTCAAATAGATGTTCATCCCAACGCTTTGAGAAACATACGGTCAAGTAGTTTGTTCCAACTTCTGACCTATAGACGACCTCACCGATTGGTTTGATAGATTGCCCAGTGCTTTCAAGAGTGACGTACACAGAGCCTGCGGGGGATTTGCTAATACGAACCAGCTCATCATCGTGTCTCGCTGAATCCACCTCGTGCTGCTTATAGTCGGATGCCGGCCGAAGACGAAACTCTCCAAGCTCGAGTGATCGCTCTAACCACTTTCGTTCCGAGTATCGATAAAGTTTTGGCGGACGGGTAAGGTCGATTTCCATAAGCTCCTACCGTGACATTAGGTGTTCTAGCCGCCCTCTCGGGACGATTAAGCACACTGTATCTTTACCAAATGACAAGCCGGTCCTTGCCTGCTCGTAAAACTCACCAGCATTCTGTCCAGCAACCGCTTGCATACCCTACCTTCCACGTCCTGCTGCAATCGACCCAGTTCACCCATGCAATTCGTCCCTGGGCCGTTCACGCTCATGCCTGATCCAACGCCTCTGCCACCCCTCGATCCTCACCCAGGAACCCGCCACTCTGATGGTGCCAAAGCCGCGCATAGATGCCGTTTCTGGCGAGCAATTCGGTGTGGGTGCCCTGTTCGACGATCCGTCCATCATCCATGACAATCAGTCGATCCATCGCCGCAATCGTGGACAGCCGATGGGCGATGGCGATGACGGTTTTGCCCTCCATCATTTCATCGAGGCTTTCCTGAATCGCCACTTCGACTTCCGAGTCCAGCGCGCTGGTGGCTTCGTCAAGTAGCAGGATGGGGGCGTTCTTGAGCATCACTCGGGCAATTGCGATGCGCTGGCGCTGACCACCCGAAAGCTTGATGCCGCGCTCGCCCACCAGGGTGTCGTAGCCGCTGTGACCTTGCCGGTCGCTCAGTTGGCTGATGAACTCATCAGCCTGGGCATTGGCGGCGGCATTGCGGATTTGTGCGTCGCTTGCATCGGGTCGGCCATAGGCGATGTTGTCGCGAATGGAGCGGTGCAGCAGGGACGTATCCTGGGTGACCATGCCGATGGCGCTGCGCAGGCTGTCTTGCGTCACGTGCGCAATGTCTTGCCCGTCAATGCGGATCTGCCCGCTGTCGACATCATAGAAGCGCAGCAGCAAGTTGATGAGCGTGGATTTTCCTGCGCCGGAGCGGCCTACCAGGCCGATTTTTTCGCCGGGTCGAATGTTCAGGCTCAGGCCATTGAGCACCTGGCGTTCGCCATTGTAGTTGAAGCTCACATTGTCGAAGGTGACCGCCCCGGCGGAAGGTACCAGCACGCCCGCGTTCGGTGCATCCTGCACCTTTGGGCCGCGGGTAAGGGTTGCCATGCCATCCTGAACGGTGCCGATGCTCTCGAAGAGCGAGGTCATTTGCCACATGATCCAGTGCGACATGCCGTTGATACGCAACGCCATGGCGGTGATCGCCGCCACGGCACCTGTGCCGACCTGACCCAGGTGCCACAGCCAAAGCGCATAACCGCCTGCAGCCATGATCAATGCCACCACCAGCGCCTGGTTGACGATCTCGAATTGGCTGACCAGGCGCATCTGGCGAAAACCGGTCTGCTTGAAATCCTCCATGGCCGCGCGCGCGAAGTGCGCTTCACGGTTGGAGTGAGAGAACAGCTTCACTGTCGTGATGTTGGTGTAGGCGTCTGAGATACGTCCGGTCATCGAGGAGCGCGCATGGGCCTGTTCCTGTCCGACTTTCCCCAAGCGGGGCACGAAGTAGAGCATGGCCAGGCCGAATAACACGATCCAGGCAATGAAAGGCAGCATCAGTTTCAGGGCAAAGCCGCCGGCCAGTGCGATGATCGCGATGAAGTACACCCCGATGCCGGGGGCGATCTCGATAAGGGTGAATAGCACGTCACGCACGGCCAGCGCAGTCTGCATCACCTTGGTAGTGACGCGGCCGGAAAACTCATCGGAAAAGAACGAAAGGCTTTGCCGCAGCATCAGGCGGTGGAAATCCCAGCGCAGCCGCAACGGCAGATTGATCGCCAATATCTGGTGCTGCACCATGGTACGTAATGCCACTAGCCCGACGCTGGTCACCATTACGATGCCCATGCCCCATAACACGCGACTTTCCTGCACAGCCGCATCACCGCCTGCCTGCCAGGTCGAGAGCAGATCCACAACCTGGCCGAGGAAAGCAAACAGCCACGCTTCGTAGACCGACACACCGGCACTGAGCAGCGCGAATGCAAGAATATAGCCGCGGGCACCCCGTGTGCACGCCCAAAGGAACCGAGCCAGACCTTCGGGCGGCGGCGGTACCTCGTCTGGCGGGAAGGGGTCGAGCCTTTGTTCAAATGCGCGAAGCATGGTGGTCTCCGAAACGATCAATTAAAGGGGATTCTGCCATTTAAAAGTTGCCTTGAGGGTTATGTGCCAATAACGACTATGGTGCTATTGGCGTGTTGCCCTGGAAGTTGTGTGTCTACGTCGGCCCCGTCTCTGTCTTCGAGAGCTTGCCATAGTTGCGGAACTGCAACAGCGGCTTGACCACCTCGGCGCTTGGGAGTTTTCGGCCTTGCCGCCGGTCAAGGGCTTCTGGTCGCTGACCTTGTATAACGAACAGCATTTCTTCGCGGAAAACCCACTGGGCCGCTATTCCCTCGGCACCAAGAACAAATCGCTCAAACCCAATGCGGATGGCTCGATGACGCTGTACGTACAGAGCGAATCCCCGGGTGCGGACAAAGAAAGCAACTGGCTACCCGCGCCTAAGGGCGCCGACTTCTCCCTCTACGTTCGAGCCTATTGGCCTGAAGCCGCGGCCATGAACCGCCAGTGGACACCGCCAGCGGTAGTCAAGGTCAATTGAGAAAGTGCGTAAGCGCTTACGATGGCCTGACAGCCTCGGGCAAAGGCGTGCGGGTGAGGTCCCAAGCAAGCGTTTTTCGATTAAAGCTGGAAACCCAGTGTTTTCATTAAAGAGTGACGCACCTGCGCGTTGCCCCGTGGATAAGCGGTGCAACGCGGTCATCTTTTTGACCCGCAGGCGCAGCAGCCTGTTGTTTGGTTACCTGATCGGCGCTGCGCTGATCTGTGGGGAGGCGGTGGTGCAAGCGGTTTTTTGGGGGGCTGCGGAATGTCAAGCGTTGGAGCAGGTGACTCGGCGTTTGTCGCAGGCTGAGGATTGAGGGGGAACCCACTGCCAACCACGAAATAAAGGAGCGCGTGAGACTGCGAATTGCCAGGCTGATGCTAACTACACGCCGCCGATACAGCCTTCTCGGCACGTTGAATTTCTTGTTTTACGTCAGTCGTTATTCGCTGCTCCTTGCGCTGCTGCCCAAGGAATGGTTGGTCGCCCTGGGATTTTACCTCTGCATCGGTAGCAGCAATCTGCGCTTCGACCGCAGCAGAGTGTTCTGAAATGACAGCGTCCACCTCTTTTTCATCTTTTGCAGTATCCAAAGCGGAGACGAGCTTGTTCACGTCAGCCTCTTCAGCCTCGGTAAATCCTTCGACCGTCAGCCCGGAAGCCATTGCCCGCGCTTGGACCTGCAGGGTCTTCAGGTGCTGCTGTGCCACTTTGCACTGCTCTTCCTGTTGCTGATTCTCCATGAGATGCCATGTGATCAACCTGTAACCCACGGCACCGAGAATTGTCATGGTGACAATGCCAGCAATCAATCTGCCTTTCACATTCCACGCCCTCAGCTGGCCAGCGAACGTATTTGGTACTGAACATCCGATTCCATTCGATGAATCAAAAGCGTAGCAGCGGAGCAGTGAGGAGTAGACCCATCATTTAATTAAGTGAGTACCCCGGAACTCTCCGTTTGAACCAATGTAGGCTAGCGCGCCGCTTTTGCGGCGGCGAAATAATCGGTTGTTGATTGACATCCAGCCGCGGCGGACACCCGCTAGTTCCCGAGTTTGGAAGGATTCAAACAGAAAACGGGGGCTATGCTTGAGGGCATAAATGATGTCTGGTCGGGTATGTTCCGGCGGGGAACGCGATCAGAACGTGTTGATAGAAGGTTGAAAAATGGGCCTGTCGTCTTGAGACATAACGGGAGCGATGCATGAAAGTTGGGGTTATTTCCGATACCCATGGCCTGCTGCGTCCAGAAGCTCTCGCCACCTTGCAAGGGTGTGAGCGCATCATTCACGCGGGCGACATTGGCACCCCTGAAATTCTCGACCAATTGGAAGCTATTGCCCCGCTGTATGCAGTGCGCGGGAACAATGACCGGGATTCCCCATGGGCATCGAATCTCTCTGACGCTCTGCGCTTCAACCTCAACGGGTGGCAGACCTTGCTGGTGCATGACATCGCTGATGTCCCGGTGGCGATTGAAGCAGGCATCAAGCTGGTGATCACCGGTCACTCGCACAAGCCATTTATCGAATGGCGCGGCGAACGGCTATTCCTCAATCCGGGTAGCGCGGGGCGCAGGCGTTTCAAACTCCCGGTGACGCTGGCGTTACTTGAGGTGAGTGGGACTTTGATTGAGCCCCGGCTAGTAACCTTGCTCTAACATCCAACTTTTCGCTGCTCGTCGCCAGGTCTAAAGCGTTGGAAACCAGCGCCGATGAAGCGCCTTGAGCACACCGTTGGCCTCAATGCGTCGAAAGCCCTCGTCATACATTTCCAATGCGCGCAGTCCGTCTGGATGCACCAGGCTAAAGCCGATCGTCGAGTTCACCACGCCGCAATTGAAGGCGAAACGCACCGTATTGTCCGTGCCCGATTGTTTAGCTTTCTGGTCCCTGACCTCAACGTCATTGCTCATGATCACTGCTGCCTGAAAGCGCTGAGCAGCGAGTTTTTGCAGGCTTGTCAGGTCCGACAGCGAGTTTTCGAATGTAACCCCGGAGGCCTTGAGTGCCATTACCTGGGCCGAATATTCGTAGTCTCGGGTGATACCAATGACAGTACCCGGCGGTAAAACACATTGGCCGTCCAGGCGTTTCGGCAAGGGGGCTTTGATTGATTCGAAGACATCATTGCTGACTTTGAAGATCGGTCGCGAAGCCAGCTTGATCTTGCCCTGGAATTCGGGCTGCCAGCTCATGTTGAAGCAGGCGGCGACCTGGCCACTGAGTACCATGTACTTACAGCGTGAATACGGCACTACTTTCAACTTGGCTTCCACGGCCATCTCTTTGAAGGCGGCGACGACTACATCGTTGGCATAACCGGTGCCGTCGCTGTTTGACCAGGGCGCGGCGGCATCTTCTACCATGATCGTCAGTGTTTCATGCGTATCCTGTAAGGCGCTGGCGCTGGCGTTTACTACCAGCAATTGGAGAATGCAGGTCAGAAGGGTTGGCGAAGCGTGTGGCCACATTCTGTGATAAGTCCTTTTTTAACCATGGATGCTTCATTGAGTCGTTGATTCCAGTGCATGCACATCGGTGTTTTATTATCGGCGTGTCAATCCCCTGTACTGGACGGTTAGAAGATGCAGGTCGCCTATCACGATAGATCAAGTTTACCCCGGCAAAAATGAATTGACTGAAATCTGCCAGGCAATGCCGGTGATCGCGTCGCAAACCGGCTACATTTGTAATTCCGCGAACCGGTGTGATCGCCGCTGGCACCTGCGATTCGAAGCCAATAAAGGTTTGCAATGGCTGCGCGAGCCGGCGAAATACTGCGCAATGAGCTGAATCGGATCATGTCACTGCATGAGATCCATTCCGGTTGGAGCGATTCATGAATCAACCAGGCAGCGATCCAGATGAACAGGCACCAGGTTTGACGTCTGCGGTGCCCGCGCGTCACCTGTTGTTACCGGAGTGGGTGGGCAACTACCGACAGGCCTGGCTCAAAGGCGATGTCATCGCCGGACTGACCGCCGGGGCAGTGGTCATTCCCAAAGCCTTGGCGTACGCGACCATTGCGGGCCTTCCGGTGCAGGTCGGGCTCTATACGGTGCTGGTGCCGATGACCATCTATGCCTTGCTTGGCACTTCACGCCCGCTCAGCGTCAGCACCACCACGACCCTTGCCATCCTCGCTGGCTCTGCACTCAGCCAGATCAGCCCGGCCGGCGACCCAGGGATGTTGATGGCGGCATCCGCCACGCTCACCTTGTTGGTCGGTGCAATGTTGGTGTTGGCGGGATTGTTGCGTCTGGGGTTCGTTGCCAATTTCATTTCTGAACCGGTGCTGGTGGGTTTCAAAGCAGGCATCGGGATCGTAATCGTGCTGGATCAGTTGCCGAAATTGCTGGGCATCCACATCGAAAAAGGCAGCTTCACTCACAACGTATTCGCCACTGTCCAAGGGGTCGGGCACGCCTCGCTGCCGACGGTGGCGGTAGGCGTTTTTATGGTGCTGATCCTGATGGGCATGAAGCGTTTTACCCCACGTTTACCGGCGCCGCTGATTGCGGTCGCTATCGGGATTGTCGGCATGAGCATGCTCGGCCTGGAGCGTTTTGGTGTGTCGGCTGTCGGTGTTGTTCCAATTGGTTTGCCGGGATTAACGTTACCCCTCGGCTCGATGGTTGCTGAGCTCTGGCCTTCGGCGCTGGGCATAGCGCTCATGAGCTTTACCGAAACCATCGCGGCGGGGCGTGCATTTGCCCTCAGTGATGAGCCTTCACCGCAACCTAACCGGGAACTGGTTGCGACAGGCATTGCCAATCTGGGAGGAGCGTTTCTAGGCGCTATGGTCGCAGGGGGAGGAACCACCCAGACGGCGGTGAATCGGTTGGCCGGCGCTCACTCGCAACTGGCCGGGCTGGTCACCGCCATGTTGGCGCTGGGCACCTGTCTGTTGCTGGCACCCTTCATTGGATTGATGCCAAATGCCACGCTTGCCGCCGTGGTGATTGTGTATTCGATAGGCCTGATCGAGCCCACCGAATTTCGCGATATTCTTTCGGTGCGCCGCACGGAATTTATCTGGGCGGTCGTGGCGATGATCGGGGTCATGCTTCTCGGTACGCTGCAGGGTATCGTCGTTGCGATCATCGTTTCATTGGTGGCGTTGGCCTATCAGGTCTCCGATCCGCCAGTACATATTCTGGGGCGAAAACCCGGCACCAATGTGTATCGTCCGCAGTCCGCCGAACACGCCGATGACGAACATTTTGACGGATTGCTTTTGCTTCGGCCTGAAGGTCGGATCTTCTTCGCAAATGCCGAACGTGTTGCCCTGAAGATGCGATCGTGCCTGGAAGAGGCAAGACCCTGCGTGGTGATTCTCGATCTGCGCAGTGTCTTCGATCTGGAATACACCGCGTTGAAAATGCTCACGCAAGCACAGCAGCGCCTGGGGGAGAAAGGGATTGCGCTGTGGCTGGTGGGCATGAGTCCAAGCGTCTGCGCGATGGTCATCAAGGCACCTTTGGGTTCGGCGCTGGGAGAGGCATGCCTGTTCCTGAACCTGGAGCAGGCAGTTGCGCAATTTCAAAGGCAATCGACGAAGAGGTAATCACAGGGGCTGGTTCCTTCGATTACGCCCGTCCAACCTGTTCGGTATCGACCGGGCATGACTACCTGGCAAGCCAAACCCAATGCAACGAATGCCATGCCTTGGCCTCATACAAAGATGAGTGGAGTCATTGGTATTGCTATGGATGCAATGGCTGATCGCAGTTTTACCCCGACAACAGGTAATGGTTTTTATGACGACTGCTGAAAAAAACCAAGTGGCATGGCTGGTCGAGCAATCCATGCTGCATACCGCGAGGCAGCGGGCCAAACTCTATTGCGGGCAAGGTCGCTTGTGGCAACAGCCTTATGCCCATACCCGGCCCCGTGACGCATCGGCCCTGGCTTCGGTCTGGTTTACCGCGTATCCGGCCTCCATAGTTACCCGTGAAAATGGCACCGTACTGGAAGCCCTGGGTGATGAAAGCCTGTGGCATGCGCTGTCGAGAATCGGCATCCAGGGCATCCACAATGGCCCTCTGAAAATGTCGGGTGGGTTGAGGGGGACTGAACATACCCCGACGATCGACGGAAATTTCGACCGCATCAGTTTCGACATCGACCCGCAACTGGGCACTGAAGCGCAGCTTCAGGCGCTGACCCGTATGGCCGCCGCGCACAACGCGGTCATCATCGATGATGTCATTCCGTCTCATACCGGCAAAGGCGCGGATTTTCGTCTCGCCGAGATGGCCTATGAAGACTATCCGGGGCTCTACCACATGGTGGAAATCCGCGAAGAGGACTGGCCATTGCTGCCCGACATTGCTGAAGGGCGCGACGCGCAGAACCTCAGCCCGCAGCAGGTCGATATTCTGCGCGACAAGCATTACATCGTCGGCCAGTTGCAACGGGTGATTTTCTTCGAGCCCGGGGTCAAGGAAACCGACTGGAGCGCGACACCGATTGTGGTCGGCGTTGATGGCAAGCCGCGACGCTGGGTGTATTTGCATTACTTCAAGGAAGGGCAGCCGTCGTTGAATTGGCTGGACCCGACGTTTGCCGCGCAGCAGATGATCATCGGCGACGCGCTGCACGCCATCGACGTCATGGGGGCGAAAATCTTGCGCCTCGACGCCAACGGATTTCTCGGCGTAGAACGCAAGCTCGATGGTACCGCCTGGTCCGAAAGCCACCCGTTATCGATTACCGGCAACCAGTTGTTGGGCGGGGCGATCCGCAAGGCCGGCGGCTTCAGCTTCCAGGAGCTGAACCTGACCGTTGACGACATCGCCGCCATGTCCCACGGCGGCGCCGATCTGTCGTACGACTTCATCACTCGACCGGCCTACCAGCATGCGTTGTTGATGGGCGATACGGAGTTTCTGCGCTTGATGCTGCGTCAGATGCACGCTCTGGGTATTGATCCCGGCTCGCTGATCCATGCCTTGCAGAACCATGATGAGTTGACCCTGGAACTGGTGCACTTCTGGACCCTGCATGCCCATGACACCTTCCTTTTTCAAGGCCAGACATTTCCCGGCAACATCTTGCGCGAGCATATTCGCGAGCAGATGTACGAACGCCTGGCCGGCGAACACGCGCCCTATAATCTGAAATTTGTCACCAACGGCGTGTCGTGCACCACCGCCAGCATCATCACCGCAGCACTCGGGATACGCGACCTCGATGCAATTACGCCCGAGGATCTGCAACAGATCCGCCAGATTCATTTGTTGTTGGTGATGTACAACGCGATGCAGCCCGGCGTGTTCGCGTTATCCGGTTGGGACCTTGTGGGTGCACTGCCATTGCCGGCAGATCAGGTCGCACATTTGATGAGCGATGGCGATACGCGCTGGATTCATCGGGGGGCCTACGACCTGGTTGATCTGAACCCGGATGCGCCGCTATCGGCGGGCCTGATGCCGCGTCCGAAAACCTTGTACGGCAGCCTGCCCACTCAATTGAAAGACCCCGACTCGTTTGCCTCGCATCTGAAAAGAATTCTTGCGGCTCGTCGCGCTTACGATATTGCGGCCAGTCGGCAGATTCTGGTGCCCGATGTTCAGCACCCTGGGCTGCTGATCATGGTTCACGAATTGCCGGCGGGCAAAGGCACCCAAATCACCGCGCTGAACTTTGGCTCGACACCGATCACCGAAACCTTGCACTTGCCCAATATTGCGCCAGGCCCGGTGGTCGACATCATCAACGAACGGGTCGAAGGCGATCTCACGCCTGAGGGTGAATTCACTATCACCCTCGATGCCTACGAAGGCTTGGCACTGCGCGTGGTCAGTAACTCGCCGATGATTTAGGCACTGCTGGTTTTTTTGAGCTCGCATCGACTTTTGGCGCTCTTATCAGCAGGGGGCCAAACGTTGCCAGCAGGCCAAGCATGATCAATGGGAAATACATCAGCGTGCTCAGGCCGAAGTTGCTGACAATCACTGTGATGGCTGCCGGGCCCACGAGCATCCCGGAAAAACCGATGCAATTGACGATGCCGATGTTGCGGCCTGCATGTGTCGGATCTCGGCGGCCGGCAGCGGAAATCATCAGCGGGGCGATGCAGGACAGGCCGAGGCCAAACAGCGCGAAGCCCAGGATGCCGGTAACGGCTGTGCCGCCAACGATGGTGATGGTCATGCCGATCACACACAGCGTGCCGCAGCCGAAAATCACTTGCGAGTTACCAAAAACAGCTGCCAGCCGATCGCCAAACAGTCGTCCGATAAACGCCGCGCCGACGAAAATGGACACCGCCATGCCCGCGGTCGAGGTCGATGTCGAGAACTCGCGGCGAATGTATTCCTGGCCCCAGTCGGCAATCGCATTTTCACCCATCATGCTGCCCAGCAGCAGGACACCGAGCGCAACCATCACCAGAAGCGTTTTGGCCGATGGGCTCTTGCCTGTTTCATCAGACGACTGCGCGCCTGCTTGCCAGTCGCTGACTGACATATCGGGAACATCATGCTTGCCCAGCAGCCACCGGGTGAAAAAGCCGCCGACGATCAACATCGCGATGCCTAGCACGGTAAACGGCACCTGCACGCTGTCGGAGTAGAAGCCGGTCAGCCAACTGCAGGCCATCCCGAGTAGAAAACCGCCCAGCGAATAAAACGCGTGGAAGCCGGACATGATCGAACGCTGGTAAAACCGTTCAACCTGCACGCCATGGGCGTTCAAGGCAGTGTCCAGGGCGCCGCGCAGCAGTCCCAGGACAACGCCGAAGCACATTGCAAACCAGAAACCGCTGACGAAGCCCAGCGGAATAATGGAAAGGGGATAGGCGAGTGCGCACACCGTGATCACCGGTTTTGCACCGAAGCTGTCAAGTAAACGGCCGACCAGCAGTGCACCCGCAGCGGAACCGACGCCGACCCCGAGCGCGATCAGTCCGAAATTCGCATCGCCCAGTTCACCGGTAAAGCCTAGTTGTGTTCTGAAGACGCTTACCCCGGTCGACCAGATGTACATCATGGCGCCGATCATCATGAAACCGAGAAAAGTCGCGATACGCGCCTTGCGAATGCGCAGGGGAATCGGTGTTTGTTGAAGGCTGTTCATCACGCTGCATTGTCCCTTTTGTTTTTGTTGGGTGTTCATGCAAAAGCAAGTTAAGGCGAACAAGAGTTATACGTATAACTTTTCAGAAAATAACATCGAGCGCTGGAGGGCTGTCAACTGTTTCCAGATAATTGACCATCGAGCTACCGTTTTGGCCTTCGTATACGCTGGGCTAAGTAGGCTGGTTTTTTCGGGTGCTGTGGCCGAATGTCAGATTTTGAGTTATACGTATAACTCAGATTGATCCGAGCACCGAGGTTTCCGTGTCGTCTCAAGAATTGTTACTGCCGTGCTCCACGCCTCATATGCTCGCCTATCGGTCGACGTTCCTGCTGTCAGGACTGTGCATGGGGGCTTGGGCACCATTGGTGCCTTATGCGCGCTCGAGAACCGGGGTCGACGATGGCGCGTTAGGCTTACTGTTGCTATGCCTTGGCCTGGGTTCGCTGGTGATGATGCCGCTGGCAGGCATACTCAATGCCAGGAGAGGTTGCCGCTTTACCATGCACGTGGGTATCGCGTTGGTATTACTGACTTTGCCCCTGTTGGCGACGACCCATTCCTTTGCTGGATTGATGGTTGCCCTGACGGTGTTCGGGGCAGGGTGCGGGGCGGTCGACGTGACGATGAACGTTCAAGGGGTGATGGTTGAGCGCGCTACCGGGCGCTCACTCATGTCCGGTTTCCATGGGTTGTTCAGCCTGGGCGCGATTGTCAGTGCTGCGGGTATCACCGCACTGTTATGGCTGGGCGCCACGCCTTTAATGGCAAGCAGTGCGGTGATTGCAGTATTGATCGTGTTTGTCCTGACACATGGTCGACAACTGCTAGGACGCAGCGGTGACGAAAGCAGCCCGATTTTTGTCAGGCCAACCCGAAAAGTATTACTGCTGGGTGTGCTTTGCCTGTTCGCCTTTCTCGCTGAAGGCGCCATTCTCGACTGGAGCGCGGTGTTTCTGGCTGACGTGCGAGGCGTGCAACATTCGATTGCCGGCCTGGGTTACGCGGCGTTTGCGGTGATGATGGCGTTGGGACGATTGAGTGGTGACCGGATTCTGCCGAAACTGGGTTCGCGTGTGGTCCTCATCGGCGGCGGTGTTGTGGTCATTCTGGGATTCCTGATGGTCGTGCTGATAGATGACTGGCTGCTCAACCTGCTGGGGTTTGCGGTCATTGGCACCGGTTTGGCGAATATTGCTCCGGTTTACTTATCCCTGGCGGGTGCGCAACAGACAATGCCGGGCGAGTTGGCCATTGCCGCTGCCACCAGTCTGGGTTACCTCGGCATATTGATGGGGCCGGCAGCCATCGGCTTTGTCGCCAACGCAACCAGCCTGTCTTCGGCGCTGCTTGCCGTTGCCTCGCTGATGATCGCGATCATGATCAGCGCCACGCGACTGGTTCCGAAGGTTTCGCCTCAACGGTTACACTGAGCGCATGGTGTTTTTTTTCACTGACCTCGCATGAGGTTTTCAAAAAGGTTGGGAAGCAAGCGATGGCATCCGTTTCAATGAAAGATGTAGCACTGGCGGCGGGGGTGTCTCAGCCGGCGGTATCTTACGCTTACAATCGCCCATCCAAACTGTCCCAGGCCCAGCGTGAGCATATCCTTGAGGTAGCCGCTTCCCTGGGCTATCCGGGGCCCAATGTGCTGGGGCGCAGCCTGCGCTCGGGCAAGATCGGGGCGATCGGGTTGATGATGATGGACAAGTTGTCCCTGGCTTTTGCCGACCCTTGCACCATTGCCTTGTTGCGCGGGATCAGCGAGGTAGGAGAGCTGGAGAACGTCGCGCTGACGCTGTTCCCGCTCAATAACAACCGGCTTGTCGGTCGGACGCCTGCGGCCAATCACGGCAGTCTTGCGCTGCGCGGGCTGGTCGACGGTTTGATTATCTCGACCCTGCCTGATGATCATCCGGCGGTGTTGGCGGTGGTCAAACAGAACATTCCGTTTGTGGTGATGGACTCACCGCTGGTGGAAGGTGCTTTTTTTGTCGGGATTGATGACCGGGGTGCCGCCAAGACGCAGATGCAACACCTGCTGGATCTGGGGCACCGCAAAATAGGGGTCATCATCGACCGTCTGAATCCTGACGGTTATCGGGGGCCGATTGATCAGCATCGCTTCAAACATGCCAGTGAGCGCATTGTCAGAGAGCGGCTGACCGGGTACGTGGAGGCGGCGAGCGCGGCTGGCCTGGCCTTCGAGGACTTGAGTATTATCGAAGCCGGCGGGCTTGATTCGACGTCCGGGCAAGCGGCGGCATTCACCTTGCTGACGTCCAACGACATCACGGCGGTAGTTGCCTGTTCGGATGTGATGGCGATCGCTTGCATGAAAACGGCTCACGCGCTCAATCGCGAGGTTCCGCAAGCGCTTTCGGTGATTGGCTTTGACGACATTCCCGAGGCGGTGCAGCTCGGTCTGACTACCATCGGCCAGCCGATCGTGGAGAAGGGCGTGTGCGCCGCAAGGCTTTTGACCGACCAGTTGAACGCACCGGCCGACACCCCTCTCGAACCTGTGCAGAAGATTTTCCCCACCAAACTGATCGTGCGCAGTTCGACCCGAAAGGTGCAGGACGTTTAAACGCGTTCATTCGCCAGGCTGCGGTGTAAACGCTACACCGCAGCCTTTCGGTTCACCCCATGCCGTTCAACACACCAGGCGCTGGAAGTTCGCCGCGACCCGCATGGCGTTGGCGGCGATGGTGAGTGCCGGATTCACCGCGGCCGACGACGGGAAGAACGAGCTGTCGACAACCCAGACGTTCTCCAGGTCGTGCATCTTGCAGTTGACGTCCAGCACGCTTGACGCCGGGTCCTTGCCCATGACCGCCGTGCCGCATTGGTGCGAATTGGTGGCAATGCCCATGCGTGCTTTCAGGATCAACGGGTAACCCGCTGCGCGCATGACCTTACTGGTTTTGTTCACCAGGCCTTCATGGGCTGTCAGGTTGTTGGGTTGCCAATGGACCTTGATCGCATCGCGTTGCTTGTCATAGGTGATCCGGTTGTCCTGCGTCGGCAAATCCTCCGAGGTCAGGTACAGGTCGACGCTATGGTCGGTGATGTAGCGCGAAGCGAATTTTGGCAACCAGGGGCGCATGGAAGTGATCATGGGTTCGCGGATTTTTCCCAGCATCTGCACGTTACCCAAGGGGAACGCGTTATCTGCGCCAGCGCTGTACCAGTCGTTGATGGCCAGGGTCTTCTGGAAGATCACCTTGTTCTTGCGTCGTGGGTCGACCGCCAGCATGAACGTGCTGTTGTGAACCATGTAGTTGCGACCCACTTGTCCTGAGCTGTTGCCAAGGCCTTCGGGGTGTTGTTCGTTCGCTGACTTGAGCAGCAGGGCCGCGCTGTTCACCGCACCGCAGGCGAGTACGAAGCGTTTGGCGCGCAGCGTCACGTCGCGGCCATCGATCTGGCCCTGCGCTTCGGTGACCGTTCGGCCATCCGCAGCGGTTCTCAGTTGTTTGATCGTGGTGCGGGTCAGCAGTCGGACGCTTGCGCTGCGCAGGGCCGGTCGCAAGGCGGAAACTTCGGCGTCAGCCTTGGCGTCCAGCAGGCAGGGATAGCCGTCGCAGGTCGAACACAGTACGCAGTCACCACCATTGCCATAATCCACCGCGGCCGGCATCACGAAGGGCTTGAGCCCTGAGCGGCGCATGCTCTGTTCCAGCGGGGCCAGGGCGGGGTCATGTTTGAGCGCGGGCTGCGGAAAAGGGCCCGAACGCCAGGGCTCGCTGGGATCAACACCGGCCAGGCCATGAACCCGGTAGAGTTTTTCCGCCTCGGCGTACCAGGGTTCCAGATCCGCGTAGCTGATCGGCCAGGCCGGGGACAAGCCTTCGGCGTGCCGGATTTCGGCAAAATCTTCTTCACGAAACCGTGGCAGCATCGCGCCGTAGAACTTGGTATTTCCGCCGACGTAATAAAACACGCCGGGTGAAAACGGTTGATTGGATTCGTCCAGCCACTGCTCGGCGTTGCGATAACGGCCTTCTGCGAAAACCGATTCGGTGCTCCAGTTCTGTATTTCTCGCGGCAGAAAATCACCCCGTTCGACGATAACAATGTCTAGCCCGCTATCGCGCAAGGCATGGGCGAAGGTCGAACCGCCCATGCCCGAGCCGATAATCACTACATCACAGTTGATATTGCCATCTGCATCAGGTGTCACCACGTCGAGGGCGCGCGGTTCGCGCGGCACCCCCGGTTGTGGATTCAGCTCTGCATGATGCGAAATCAATGCATCACTCATTTGAGCCGCTCCGGTTTTTATAGATGCTGCTCGGACTGACGGAACACCCGGTACTCATCCTGACGTTCGTCAGTGATGTATTCCGGAATCGGGAAGTCCCACCAGCCCGGCACCCACGGCCCGGCCGCATCGCGGTCGGTCGGGATTTCGATCAGCACCGGTACGTTAAGGTCCAGGGCTTCCTGCAAGGTCGGTTCAAGGTCTTCCGGACGCTCCACGCGGTAGGATTTCAGGCCGAAGGCTTCACCGACCGCTTTGAAATCCGGGCTGTATGGCGTGCCGTCCGGGTGGTTGAACTCGGTGCCGATGTGGCGGCTGGTCTGCTTGCGCTGGCCACCGCGGATCGACATGTAGCCGGCATTGTTCTGGATCATGAAGATCACGGGAATGTTGTTGGTCACACAGATCGCAATTTCCTGCGAGGTCATCAGGAAGTCGCCATCGCCAAGGATGCACACCACCGGTTGATTCGGTGCCGCCAGTTTAGCCCCGATTGCGGCAGGGACTGCCCAACCCATCGACGAGAAGCCACCGGAGGTCAGGTGCGTGCGCGGGGTGTAGACCGGGAACGTCTGTTTCACCGCGCCCTGAGTGTTGCCCGAGCCGACCACGACGATGGTGTCGCGCGGGAAGATCTTGCGCAGTGCGCCGAGTGGGCGTTGCGAGGTAAACGGGAAACGGTCGGAATCACGACGGCCGGCGAGCTTGGTTTCCCACTCGTCCTTATAGCCGGCGAGGTCATTCATGTATTGCTCGCGTTCAACGCTGAAGCCTTTGAGGCCTTCGACGATGGCGGCCAGGGCGTATTTGGCGTCGGCGCAGATGCCCACGGTCACCGGGTAGTTCTTGCCGATTTCGTGCGGATCGATGTCGATGTGAATCAGCTTCGACGGCGGAATGGCAAAGGTCACGCCCTTGGCGTAGCTCGATGACGACCAGTCAGTGAAACGACAACCCACGGCGATGATCACGTCGGCGGTGGAAGCCACTTTGTTGCCGCACAAGGTGCCAGTCTGGCCAACGCTGCCAGCGAACAATTCGTGGTCTTCGGGGAAACCGCTCTTGCCGTTCCAGGTAGTGACCACCGGGATTTTCAAGGCTTCGGCCAGGGCCAGGATCTCGGCATGCGCTTCGCCAGTGATCACGCCACCGCCGATGACGAGCACCGGACGTTGGCAGGCTTTGAGTTCTTCCACGGCCTGGGCGGTGGCCGCCGGGTCCGGAAAGCTTTTGCCGATCGGGGTACGTTCTTCGAGGGCGTGCAAGGTTACTTCAGCCGCCTCGGCCTGCACGTCCATCGGGATTTCGATGTGCACCGGACCAGGCCGGCCGGTGACCATCGCGCTCCAGGCGCGGTGCATCATGAAGGGCAATTCTTCCACGCGAGTGGCAACCCAGTGGCGCTTGGTCACGGCTTCGGCGATCTTCGGGAAGTCGTTGTCGGTGTAGCGTTCCAACTCCTGCAGCAAGCCATGGCCGCGCATGTGCGTGGGCGGCCCGCCGGTGATCAGCATCAGGCTGGTGGAGTCGGTGAACGCGGTGGCCAGGCCGATAATGGTGTTGGTGGCACCGGCACCGATGGAGGTGACAGCGGCCATCGGTTTACCGGCAACCCGGTAGTAACCATCCGCCAGGTGCACTGCGCTCTGCTCGTGGAAGACCTGGATGAACTTGAGTTTCGAGTCTTCTTCGAGGAAGGCGTCGGTGAGTGTCCAGATGCCGTGGCCGGGAATACCGGCGACATACTCGACACCGTAGTTTTTCAGGGTTTGTGCCACGATCTGGCTGCCGGTCAATTTGCTCATGACAGGACTCCTTGGGTTGATGAAAGTGGAGTGGATGCGGCGGATTTGCCGTTTCCTTCTGCGCGCCCGCGGGTTGCCCAGTTCAGGCCCTGCTTGGTCAGACGGCGGATATTCGGGTCGGCGAGGTTGCTGGTGTCGTGCCCGATCGAGTGATAGAACACGCGCCCCAGGCCCCACTGGCGAACCCAGGCGACCGGGCTGCGGTGGCCCTTGATCCATGGGAACGGGTTGCCATCGAACGTGGTTTCGGCGAGCACATGGATGTTCGGGTCAACCTGCATGTAGTACTGCTCGGAACGGACCTCGAAATCCTCGACGCCTTGAGTGACTTCATGCGTGTGGTCAATGACGTTGACCTGGTAAGGGTGGGGAAAGCCTTCGCCCATCGGATGCTCAAGAAACGATCCGCCCAGCACCCAGTGGTACTTGAGGCTTGCGCGAAAGGCCGCGCCCGCACCGTGCCAACCCACCAGGCCGGTGCCGCTTTCGATCGCTTCGAGCAGGCGGGTTTCCTGCGAGGCCGTCAGCGTTTCAGTGGTGACCGCGTTGTTCCAGCCAATCACGATCAGGTCGTAACCGGTCAAATCCCTGTCCAATGTGAAGATGTCTGTCGACTCTTCAACGTCGAAATCCAGCTCCTGGAAAACGGTCCGGGCCCAGGCGGCAATTTCATAGGGAAAATGGCCGGGCCAGCCACCGTATAGATACAAGACTCGACTCACGGTTGGTCACCTCTTCAAGTTGGGTGTGATTATTAGGTTATACGTATAACCGCTTATTTAAGCTATCACTCAAAACGGCGCTGTCAATGCCTGTATCGTTTTTTATTGGAAAGTTCCTGTGTTTGAAGGGTGTGAGCACTTAGCGGTGGTTTTCTACTGGCTGCGGAACAGTTTCGTTCGGATGGTTTTTGATAATAAAAGGTTATACGAATAACGCGCTGGCCCGTGCTAGAGCGGCCAGCGCTGACAAGAGTGCTTCAACATTGCGTCTGTGCTGCGTCAGATCGCGTCATCAATAAAGGGGCTGCGAAATTGCCCGGAGCAGGGGGGTGGGAAAAGATGGTTGCCAATGCTGAGTGCATGTCGCGTGCATCAAGAACCACCAGGAGCCAATTGATGATTCGTTATCTGAAAACAAGTAAGCCCGTCGAAGCTCAAGCCGAGATTGCTTCGCAAGTCCGCGATACGGTCGAGCAGATCATCGCCAATGTCGCCAAAAACGGTGATGCCGCCGTTCGGGAGTATTCGAAGAAGTTCGATAAGTGGGAGCCGGCAACCTTCCGCCTGACCGACGAAGAAATCGCCGCCTGCGTCGCCAGTCTTTCGGAACAGGAAATCGGCGATATCAAGTTTGCACAGGCCCAAGTACGTCGGTTTGCCGAAGTGCAAAAAGCCTCGATGCACGATGTCGAGGTCGAGACACTGCCGGGAGTGATCCTGGGGCACCGCAACATTCCGGTGAACTCGGTGGGCTGCTACATCCCCGGTGGAAAATACCCGTTGCTGGCATCGGCGCACATGAGCGTGCTGACGGCCAAAGTGGCAGGCGTAAAACGTGTGGTTGCAGCGGCTCCGCCGTTTGACGGCAAGCCTCATCCGGCCATCGTCACGGCGATGTACCTGGCCGGCGCCGATGAAATCTACTGCGTCGGCGGCGTGCAGGCGATTGCGGCCCTGGCGTTGGGGACCGATGACTTCAAGCCGGTCGATATGATCGTCGGACCGGGCAATGCATTTGTTGCAGAAGCCAAGCGCCAACTGTTCGGCAAAATCGGTATCGACCTGATCGCCGGCCCGACCGAAACGCTGGTGATTGCCGATGACAGCTCCGACGTCGAAATCATTGCCGCTGACCTGCTGGGGCAGGCCGAGCACGGCGTCAACTCGCCAGCGGTTTTTTTGACCAACAGCGCCGTACTGGCGGAAACCTTGCCAGCGGAAATCGAGCGCCAGTTGGCCATCCTGTCGACCGCGCCAGTCGCTTCCGTAGCCTGGCGCGACTATGGCGAAATCATCCTGTGCGACACCGTCGACGAGTTGGTTCAGGAGGCTGACCGGATTGCCTCTGAGCACGTGCAAGTCATGACGCGCGATCCTCTGTATTTCCTGGAGCACATGACCAACTACGGTGCGCTGTTCCTCGGCGAGCGGACTAACGTCTCCTACGGTGACAAGGTGATCGGCACCAACCACACCTTGCCCACCACCGGGACGGCGCGTTACACCGGCGGCCTGTGGGTCGGCAAGTTCATCAAGACCTGCACCTATCAACGTGTCCTGACCGATGAAGCGTCTGTCCTGGTCGGCGAGTACTGCTCCCGTCTGTGCGGCATGGAAGGTTTCGCCGGGCACAAGGAGCAGGCGGATATCCGTATTCGCCGTTACAAGAAGTCCGTCTGACTTCTTCTGTTTATAGAACGCAACGTTTGTGTCGATGACAGCGTTCTCTGTCGAACTTCGAACCAGCGGATCTCACCAGGGCCGCTGGTCACCCTTACCGCTTTGCCAAATGTCTTGAGGCTCCCCATTCGGGGTAATTCTGTTCAGTTAAACAAACGCTGCCCCTTGTAGGAGCGAGCTCGCTCGCGATGGACGTTAGCGCTAACGCGTGTTTGCTGGATAAACGCGTCGCCCTCACGTCTTTCGCGAGCAAGCTCGCTCCTACAACTGCGTTAAGTGAACAGGATTGCCCCATTCGGGGAGCTTTTTTTGGATTGCCAGAAAATATCGTTGTTCCAGGCTGAATTTAGTGAGGCGATGCGATGGGAACCTTGTCGATTAAAACAAGAATAACGCTGGCTGCCGGGAGTTGCCTGTTTGTCATGGTGCTCTGTCTTGTGGGCTTTTCAATTCAGCAGATGCGTGACACGTCGACGGTAGTCAGTGAATCAAGCACGAGTTCATTGTCACTGGCCTCTATGCAGTACCTGGAGGCAACCGGGCACTTGCAGGCCAATGGCATTGAGCAGCGGTTCCTGACCAGCATGATGTTTACCCGCTCCCTGGCCACCCAGGTCGTCATGCTGCGCCGGCAGGCGCGACAAAATGGGTTGGCTGCCAAACAACTGCGTGGGGATCTGTACGGCCTGGTTCGGGCACAGGTCGCGACCACGCCGGAGATACTCGGCGTTGGCCTCTCATTCGAGCCCAACGCGCTGGATGGCGCCGATTCGGATAGCATCAATGGCGCGGAGTTCACCGGGAATGCCAATGGTCGGTTTGCGGTGTATGTCTCTTCCATGCAGAACTTCATCCTTGAAGAAAAGGAAATGCAGGATGACGGCGATCCGGGAAAAGAATGGTGGAACTGTCCGAAAAAAACACGCAAACCGTGTCTGATCGAGCCCTATTCGTTCCTGCTCAATGGCGTACCAACCCTGACCTCCAGCATTGCCATACCGCTGATGGACGGTGGTAAATTCATCGGCGTGGTCAGTATCGATCTGGCGCTGAGCAGCCTGCAGAACATCGCGCAGAAAGCCAGTACCTCACTGTTCGAGGGGCAAGGTCTGCTCACCTTTGTCAGCGCCGCCGGCGTCATCATGGGGCGAAGTGGTGATCCTGCTTCGCTGGGGAAATCCATCCAGGACATTTACCCCACGCAAGCGGCCGAGATGTTCGAGGGATCGAAAGCCGGAAAAACCCTCGCCATTGATGACCCTGGCAACCCGAACGTCATGCTCGTCGTGCCGTTTTCCCCTATACCGAACGCCAGCCACTGGATGGCGGTTATCGAAGTACCGCGCGCTACTTTGATGGCCTCCGTCGCGACCTTGCAGCAGGTGCTGGATCAATCAAATCAGAAGTCGGTATTGGTGCAAGTGGCCACCGGAATTGGCGTCACTTTGGCCGGTACGTTGCTGATGGGTTTGTTGGCGGCGAGTGTCACCCGACCGATCCGGCGGGTATCCGACATGCTGGAAAACATCGCCAATGGCGAAGGCGATCTGACCCGGCGACTGAGCGCCGAGCGACGGGATGAAATGGGCGTGCTGGTGGGCGGGTTCAATCGATTCCTCGATAAGTTGCAGCCCATCATCGCGCAGGTCAGTCAGAGCGTGCTGGACACGCGATCCACTGCGGACCAGGCGTCTTCGATTGCAACGCGCACCAGCAGCGGCATGCAACAGCAACTGCGAGAAGTCGAGCAAGTCGCGACTGCCGCTCACGAAATGAGCGCGACCTCGCAAGAGGTGGCCCGCAACGCTTCCATGGCAGCCACCGCCGCGTGCAATGGCGATGTCGCTACCCGTTCTTGCAAAGGCACCATCGAGACGGCTGCGCAGTCTATTCAATTGCTGGCGACGCACATGAGTGGCGCCATGACTGGGGTCCGCCAGCTCGCTGACAGCAGTGAGAAAATCGGCAGCGTACTCGATGTGATCCGTACCATTGCCCAGCAGACCAATTTGCTGGCATTGAATGCGGCGATCGAAGCTGCGAGGGCAGGGGAGACAGGGCGGGGTTTTGCGGTGGTCGCTGATGAGGTTCGTCATTTGGCCCAGCGTACCCAGGATTCCGTGAGCGAGATTCAAGGCGTCATCGAAAGTCTTCAGAGCGGCACCCGCGACGTGGTCAACGCCATGCAGAGCCAACACCGCCAGGCCGATACCAGCGCAGCGCAGGCACTTGAGGCGGTAGACGCACTGGCCCATGTCAGCCAGAGCATCGAGATCATCACCGACATGAACCTGCAAATCGCCAGCGCGGCCGAGGAGCAAAGTGCAGTGTCCGAGGAGGTGAACCGGAACGTCTCGGCCATCAGGGATGTGACGGGCGCCTTGGTCGAACAGGCGGATCAGTCGGCGCGGATCAGCCAGTCCTTGAATGACCTGGCGAACCAGCAGCAAGTGCTGATGAACAACTTCAAGGTCTAAAACTGTAGGAGCTGCCGCAGCCTGCGATCTTTTGATCTTGGCGTTTTAAAGACCAGGATCAAAAGATCGCAGGCTGCGCCAGCTCCTACAGAGGCGGCGCTGTTGCGGTCATCAGGTTAGCAAGTCTGTCGAATGTGGTCGGCCGCTTTCTCGCCGATCATGATCGCCAGCGCGTTGGTGTTGCTGGAGCACAAGCTCGGTGCGATGGAGTTGTCGGCGATGCGCAGGCCATCGACTCCGTGTACGCGCAGCTCGTTATCCACCACTGCCATGTCGTCGCTGCCCATCTTGCAGGTGCCCACCGGGTGCAGCGCCGCGTGGGCGTGTTGACGCACGAACTTCAGGTAGTCGTCACGCGTGCGCAATGGCTCGGCGGGTGCGTGTTCGCGCAGGATGTGCCCGGCCAGCGCGGCCTGTGACATGATGTGCCGACCAAACTCGGTCGCCTGCACCATGCACTCCACATCAAACGGATCTGTCAGGTAGTTGGGCTCAATGGACGGCAAGTCCATCGGGTCGGCGCTGCGCAGTTGCAGCGAACCGGTCGAGCGGGGCCGCGTCTGGCACACGTTCAGGGTGCAGCCGTTGCCACCGGGGACGGAACCGACGCCTTCTTCCACGCCGGCCCCGGCCATGAAGCAGTACTGAGCGTCCGCACGATTCTCCGCCAGAGAGGTACGCCAGAACGCGCCCCCTTCGACCACGTTTGAAGTCACCGGGCCTTCGCGAAACAATGCGTACTGCAAGCCGGCGGCGATTTTCCAGTGCGGCTTTTTGTACTTGTCATAGCTCAACGGGCGACGCAGTTCATTGATCAATGACACTTCGATGTGGTCCTGCAGATTCTGTCCGACCCCAGGCAAGTCATGGCTGACCTTGACGCCTTTGTCATGCAGGTGGCCGCCCGGACCAATGCCCGACAGCATCAACAGCTTGGGTGTATTGATCGCGCCGGCGCTGACAATCACCTCGCGTTCGGCCCTCAAGACATGACGACGGTTCTTTTCCAGGTATTCAACACCGATGGCGCGGCCGTTCTCGACCAGGATTCGCAACACCCGGCAGTTGGTTTTTACCGTCAGATTGGGGCGTCGCCGGGCGGGCTTCAAATAGGCGACCGAGGTACTTGAACGCAGGCCGTTCCTGGCGTTGATTTGATACAAGCCGCAACCGTCCTGCACGCCAGAGTTGAAGTCGGCGTTATAGGCCAGCCCGGCCTGTTGGCAAGCCTGTAACCAGAGCTTGGTCAAGGGATGGGTATAACGTTGATCGCAGACGCCGAGCGGGCCGTCAGTACCGTGTGCGTCGTTGCTGAACCGGTCATTGCTTTCGCATTTTTTGAAGAAGGGCAGTACGTCCTGATAGGCCCAGCCTTGGGCGCCGCCCTTCGCCCAACTGTCGTAATCGGCAGGTTGCCCGCGCAGGTAAACCATGGCGTTGACTGAACTCCCGCCGCCGAGTACCCGCGCCTGGACCATTGTCGGATTGGCTGCACCGATATAGCCGGCTGGCGGTTCCCAAGGGTAGCGTTCGACCAGATTGCCCTGGCTGGTTTTATAGAACCCGACCGGGAGATGAATAAACGGGTTGGTGTCCCTTGGCCCTTCTTCAAGCAGCACTACGGATGCCTGTGCATCTTCGCTGAGTCGCGCCGCAACGACGCACCCGGCTGACCCGCCCCCGACCACAATATATTGGATCACTGTTGTTCATCGCTCTGGTCAAAAAAAACGCCGGATCAGACTCTTGTTGACGAGCTGATCCAGCGTTGAAGTTACGGGCAAACCCTGCGCGAAAATCAGCAGGGGCCGTCGTTCAGTTGATAGCGGCTCAGGCCGGTATCACCACGAAACTCTCTGGCTTGCAGGTCAGCGCAACATCCGAACCTGGCGGCAACGTGTGGCTGCCTGGCGTGGGCAACTGCTGGCATTTGAGATCGAGGGTTCCACCCGCCACAGCGACTCGATAAATGACCCGATTGCCGATGAATGAAGTGTCTTTGACCTTCCCGGCGAATGCCCCGTTGGCCAGTGCGTTGCCTTGGGCAGCCTCAAGGCCGATGGTTTCGGGGCGGATCGACACATTGACCGGCCCGGCATTCATGCCGGTCTTGGCCGTGTGTGCGTAACGCCCGAATGGAAGCTCGACATAACCATTGCTGGTATCGCCCAGCCCATAGGTGCCGTTGACGATATTGGTGTCACCGAAAAATTTCGCGGCGAACAACGTACGCGGCGACCAATACATTTCTTGCGGTCCACCGATCTGTTCGATGCCACCCTTGTTCAACAGGACCACACGGTCGGACAGGATCATCGCTTCGTCCTGGTCGTGGGTGACGTAAACGAAGGTGGTCGAGGTCTCTTCGTGGATCCTTTTGATTTCGTTGAGCATGTGGTGACGAATCTTCAGATCCAGTGCCGCCAGTGGTTCGTCCAGCAGCAGCACGGCGGGGCGATTCACCAGGGCCCGCGCCAGCGCCACGCGTTGTGCCTGACCGCCGCTGAGTTCGGAGATCCAGCGGTTCTTGAAGCTTTCAAGCTGCACCAGCTCCAGCGCCTTGGTCACTTCACGCTTGATCTCATCCCGTGGTTTCTTCTTCAGGCGCAACCCGAACGCGACGTTGTCGAAGACATCCAGATGCGGGAACAGGGCGTACTTCTGAAACACCATGTTGACGGGGCGATGCTCCGGCGCCAGCGCCGTCGAGTCTTTGCCGTCGATCACGACCTTGCCCGTGGTGGGCTCTTCGAAACCGGCGATGATGCGCATCAGCGTGGTCTTGCCACAGCCACTAGGGCCCAGCAAAGTCAGGATTTCGTTGCGTTTTACGGTCAGGTCGACTTTGCCGAGGGCGGTCAGATTGCCGTAGCTCTTGGAGATTCCGGTCAGTTCAATACTGTTGGTCATGGTGATTACTCTGCAGTTTCAGCACGTTCAAGTTCGAGACGACGACGGCGCAGGGTCATGACCAGGCCGGCAATGACGATGATGGCGATGGTCACGACCAGCATGAATACCGAGGCGGCATTGATGGTTGGGCTGACGGCGCGGCGCATCATCGAAAGGATCATCAGTGGCAACGTGGTGTCGCTGCCGGTGACGAAGACGGTAATCAGGAATTCGTCCATGGAGAGGGCAATCGCCAGGATCGCCGCACCGGCAATCGTCGGGCCGATAATGGGCAGCGTCACCAGCCAGAATGCCTTGAGCGGCGACGCGCCCAGGTCACGAGCAGCCTCTTCGAACGACAGATCGAAGTACTCCAGGCGTGAACGCACGGACTCGACGAAAAACGGAAAGGTGAACAGCGTATGGCCGATCACCACGGTCAGCAGCGAGCGGGGCAGGCCGATCAACGAGAAGAAAATCACCAGCGCAATCCCGAGGAACAAACCGGGCAAGGCGATCGGGGCGAAGTTCATGAAGGCAAAAACGGATTTGATCCGCCCTTTCATGCGCATCAGCGCCAGTGCCGAGAAGGTCCCGAGCACGGTGGTGAGTATGGCCGAGCCCGCGGCGACGATTGCACTGTTGGTCAATGCCGTCATGAAGTCCGAGCTGTTGAACAGCGCTTCGTACCATTGAGTCGAAAAGCCCTCGAACGGGAACGACAGCGAGGCGGACGAGTGAAAGCTGAACAGCGCGATGATCGCGATGGGCGCATAAAGGAACAGCATGTAAACGTAAGTGAATAGCCTGATCATGGCGAGTTACCTTTTTTATTGGCGGCAATCAGTCGTGGTAACGCTTGCCGGGTGCCAGGTTTGCAGCCCGCAACACACCCAGCAACAGCACATAGACCAGCATGAAGACCAACAGCAGTAGGTAGGCCATCGCCGCACCCAGCGGCCAGTTGCCGACCGAGCGAAACTGATTGGCGATTACCAGGCCCGTGGTCATGGCGTCTCTACCACCCAGCAACTGGGGGGTGACGTAGTCACTGGCGGCAAGCACGAAGGTGAACATGAACGAGCTGACGATGCTCTTGTGCGCCATTGGCATGATCACTCGCCACAAGATGGTGGCACCGCTGGCGCCCAGGTCCGCGGCGGCTTCCAGGTAATCCTTCTTGATATCGCGCAAGCCCGACACCAGCAGCAGAAGGGTGAAAGGCAGCATGATGTGGACCAGGGTCAACACCACCGCAAACTTACTGAAAACCAGCCACTCCAGCGGTTGATCGATCAGTCCGAAGTGCAGCAGTGTGGAGTTGATCACCCCGTTGGTGCCCAGAATCGAGCGCCAGGCGTAGACCCGTACCAGATAGCTGGAGAACCAGGAGATCAAGGCCAGGTACAGAACGGCGTTGGAGCGCGTCCGATAAACAATGTAATAGGCAACCGGGGCGCTGATGACCGTCGACAGCACGGCGGTCCAGAAGCCGTTTTGCAGAGCGATCCATAGCGAGTCATAAAACCCGCTGGCACTCAATGCCTTGGCATAGTTGGCAATGGTTGCTGCCGGTTCCATGCTGAAGGTTTTGGCGGTCCAGAAACTCGCGACCAGCAGCAGCAGCGAAGGAATGAGGAAGAACACGACCAGGAAGAACAGTGGGGGCGACGCCAGCAAATACCCGCTCAGGGTTTTCTTGTCGATTTTCACGTGTTTACCGGCCTTCGAATCCCTGTCATCGAGGAGGATGGGCTCGCTGTTGTTGACTACGTTCATGATTATTGTGCCTTTGCTTTTTGTTTCGATAACGAGGGCGCCCGGGTCCGCACATACACGGTGTGACGTGTGCTTTCCCTGAGCGATTCGAACGGCGTCGACAGGCCATTCCATAGCCCCCATCGAGCAGAGGAGTGCGTGCTCGCAAGCACCCACTCACTCGTCCAGTCCCCTCAAACAGGCCTTTCAATACACCGGGTTGCCGATGCTCTAGAACGAGCCTTTGAAGTTCGCCCACTGATCGATCCATTCAGCATAGGTCACGTACTTGTCGGAGCTCAGGGGCGGCTGGCCGTACAGTTTTGATTTCTCGAAAAAGCTGTCCAGATTCGCGTAGTCGAAGGTGTTCTTCAGTTCGGCAGGCAGTAGCGGTACGGCTTTGGTGTTAACGACACCAGAGAACATCGTGGTTGCCATTTTGGCCTGGGTTTCAGGCTCCAGCGTCTTGTTGATGAACTCCAGCGCCAGCGGTATGTCCTTGGCGGTTTTCGGGATAAACAAGGCATCGCACCACAGGGCCGCACCTTCTTTGGGAACCGACAGCTCCGTATTTACGCCGCGCTTCTTGGTCTCGCTGGGCGTGTTGGCCGACGCCGAAAACACCGCATCCACTTCGCCCGACACCAGCAGGGAAACTGCGTCTCCCGAGGAAGCTGCAAAGACTCGGCATTGATCACGGTAAGGTTTGAGCTTCTCGAAAGCATCGTCGAATTCGGCACGGGTCAAGTTGGGGAACTTGTCGCCATAGCCGGCAATGATCGCGATCAGCGACCAGTTCGAGGTGCCGTCATCGACAAAGGTCAGCCTGCCTTTCAGTTTCGGGTCGAGCAGGTCTTTGTACTCGGTTGGTTTCTTCACGTTTTTCGGGTTGTAGACAATGGTGTTCATGCCCCACAACAGCGGGACACCCCATTGCTTGCCATCCCAGTACCAGCGGCTGCCTTTATAGAAAAGCGGGACGGTATTGTCTGCCGAGTAGTTGGGGATCTTCGACGTGTCGATCGCCTTGAGCAGGCCCATTTCCTTATAGATGGTCTCGTAGCCCAGCGCATACATGGTCAAGTCAAGTTGCACGGGATCGGAGCCGGCCAGGCGAGCGGTGATGTCGTCCTGGTTGCTGGCATAGCTTGAACGGACGGTGATGTCGCGCTGTTTGCGCCAATCGGCCAATTCCGCATCACCGGTTTCACCTTCCCAGCCGAGAATCTCCAGATGGCCGGAGGTAGCGGCAAATGCACTTGGCACGAACGAACTGATGTACAACCCCGCGGCAGATGCAGCAGCCCCCAGCATAAACGTGCGCCGGTTCAGGCTAATCGAGTCCAACTTGATGCCGACTGATCCATAACCCGTCTCTATTTCTTTTTTCATTTTGAGTTCCTGCCCAGGGTGGTTGTTTTCAAACGATTAGCGACTTGCAATGGCGCTGGCTCGGCGGTGTCGCCGGGCATGTCCATATGCATGCAGTCATGTACATCGGCAGAGTTATGGCCAGCGTTGTTTCCATGCGGCTGGGGAGGTTGTGGCGCTGTGCTGGCTGGTAGAGAGAGCATTGCGCAGTTGGCCTCCACTGGTCCGATCGACTCTTCCTTGGCTGTAGGCGCGCCGCTTTCCTCAAGTAGCAAGGTGAAGGCTTCAAGTGGCGCGCCCAGCGCTTGATAGGCTCGGCTTGTTGTTTTCATGGATCGAGTATTGGCCTGGCGGGCAGAGCACTCAATTTCGCAGCATCTTTAAAAGCGACGCACTCTGACGCATCAAAGTGACCTAATCGGCGCAGCTGGCTCTTGATAACGATAGTCCCGCTTGAGCGGGGGATGGGCGGTGTTCAGCTGCGTCAACGTGCGTCTCTTTTGCGGGGGGTGCGAAATTGAGCCGCGCTGGCTCCCGGCGAATACTCCGGTGACGGTCTTGAGACGACGCGAGGGGCATCCGCCCTGACGCCAGCGTTTGTTTGATGAGGGTTTTTCTGTGAAGCTCACGGGTGGTCAAATTGTTGCGAAAGCGCTGAAAGCCAATGGTGTCGACTACGTTGCCGGCATGCCCGGCGATGGCTCATGGGGGTTGGTAGAGGCACTGCTGAGCGCCGGAACGGATATCCCGTTCATTCAAGTGATGCAGGAGCAAAGTTGCGTCCATCTTGCCGACGGTTATTTTCGTGCCTGCGGTCGCCCAATGGCCGTTTTACTTGCGGGCCCGCTGGGCATTTCGACGGCGCTCGGCGGGATCGCGGCGGCGTCGGCGCAGTCATCGGCCATGCTGGTCATCAGTGGTGACGATGCTCAATGCGAAGTTGACCCGCGGGTAACGGCTTCCAGCGGCGTCACCAAAGAACATGTATGCGTCGCGCACATTGAACAGTTACCGGAGGCCCTGCGTCAGTCCTTCGATTCGATGTTCAGTGATCGCGTCGGTCCGGTCAGTCTGGCGATGCCGGCGGCGGTACAGAACGCGTCGATTGACGTCAGCCTGGCGCCCGCCAGTTTGCGCGCGACCAGCGAAGTGCAGCGGATCGACCCACGGCTGAAAATAACCGCCTTGCATCAAGGGCAAACGGTGCATGGGATCGACGAGAGCGCCAGTGACGTCCCGCCGTTGATTGTTCAGAGGCCTTTGGCCGAACTGCGGGCGATCCTGGAAAAAGACGCCATTGTGGTGGTCGGTGCGGGAAGCATTCAGGCAATCGCACGCGAGATGTTCCCCGTCTACGAACCTGGCACGCTGCTCTGCGCCGGCAATGTCGGGACCATGGGGTGGGCGGTGCCAGCGGCCATTGGCGCGAAGCTCGCCATGCCGGCGCGCCAGGTGGTGTGCGCCGTGGGTAGCGGCGATTTCTTGCAGTCGATGCAGGAAATGGCGGTGTGCGTGATGCACAGCATCCCCGTGGTATTCCTGGTGTTCAACAACAGCGGGTACGTGTCATTGAGCGATGTGCAAACCCCTGCGATCGAGCAGCACCGCACCCGCGAGTTCAACCTGCCGGATGGCAAACCGTACTCGCCCGACTTTGCCGGTATTGCCAGAAATTTCGGTCTGGATGCGTGGCGAGTGGAACACGCCTCACAACTCCATTCGACGTTTATCAAGGCCCTCAACAGCAAGGGGCCGTCGTTGGTAGAGGTCATTACCGCACGCGGTTCGCGCGTGGGTCACGGCGCTTAGTGACCCACGACGTTCACTGAGTCAGCGCTGGCAAATGCAGGCCGGCCTCAATCCTGACCGCCCCAGACGATGGTGGCGTTGTCGCCCGTCATGTATTCGCGCACTTCCAGCGGCAGCGACTGATCGCTGGGAAGTACAGCGGTTGCATTGCGCAGGTGATGTTTACGGATCTTGCCTTTGTCCACGAGTCCCAGCGCCATGCGGGTGGAGAAGGGCTGGCGGAAAGAGGACGACGCCACGCCGGTGACCAGGCCATACAGGAACCGGATCGGCCGGCGATGTTGTGGCGTCAGAATCGAAAACGTCATCTCGTTCCGCTGCTTGCCTTCGAAGTCCACCATGAACAGGCGATCTCCCAGCAGCAGGCAAAAACCGTGATAAGTGAATGAATAGCCAATCTTTCCGCTGCCATCGAGCAACGGAAAACGCTCCACTGTGACGTACTGGACCATCGAATCGGCCCGATACAGGCACGTGACCGAGCGCAGGATCCTGCCTTTATAGATCGATGAGTTGTGGTAGCGGTAATAGACACCCAGATAGTCTTCGAGCAGATCCGCCGACTGCTTGGCCAAGGGCAGGAAATGATTGAATTGCGCCGAGGCACGCAAGTCTGTCGGCAATTCGTTTTCGTAGCCTTCGTAAAATTTCTTGAATTCGGCTGGCGGTCGAAAAAGGTCTTCGGCTTCCATCATGAAATAGCGGCCGATCTTCTGCAGGATCTTCTGTGAAGGAACGTGCTGGCCCACCAGGTACTTGTTGAACTGCTGGCGATTGACATCAACTTTTCGGCACATGTCCGCCACCGACCGGCAAGACTCAACCAGCGTACTCAGGTTTTTTTGCACGTTGGCTTGCAAGTCACTGCGAACCTGTTGGCGCTCGGGGTGCGAGGTGGCAGCAGTTAACGACATGGGGGGCGGATCTCCTCGACTGGGCATTTGTTATCTCGATGTGGGCCTGCGTAAGAGTGCGTGGTTATATAAGTTATATGTATTGGTTATATAAGAATGATCAAAAATAACCTTGGATATAACCCTTTGCCGACTCAAGTATTTGAATATTCAATGTTTTAACTAAGCATGTTCCATGCCCACTCCTGATATTCAAGTTTAATCCGTTCAAATGAGTCAATGCGTCAAATTGTAAGCGCTTTTCCGCAGGCTTCATGCATTGACAATGTTGGAGGAGGCGTAATTCATCGTGGTCGAATCAGCGTGCCAGAGCGTCCAGCGGTTACCGGGGCGCGGGCAAGTAACACTTTGCCAGGCCCTCGGTAACAGGTATTTGCCAATCAATGTGAAGCGTTGGCTATTTGTGCCATTTACGAGTGCTTCAGTTCGCGTCATGTATCGATGTTGTGCGAAATGGTGAAAGAAAAGACTGCCGTCGATACTTCACGTCGCGCAGTTGGAAACGGGCACGACGAAGATTTCTCAAGGCTGCGCGAGTGAGCGTTACTTATTGGAGTATTTCGGCGATGGCAAGGTTAACAGGCGACATTCCTGGGCAAAGGCGATTCAAGGTCGGCATGGTTGGCGGCGGACAGGGCGCTTACTTCGCCAGTTATCACCGGGCGGCCATGCGTCTTTGTAATCGCTTCGATATCGTCGCCGGTGCCTTCTCTTCGGATGCGGATAAATGCCGTGAGGCGGGTCAGGCTTTTGGCCTCGAGGACGAAAGGATTTACCTGTCGTTCGAGGACATGGCGGCCGCCGAGTCGCGCCGTGCCGACCCCATTGAGGCGGTCGTCATCGTCACACCCAACCATCTGCACTTCGAACCCTGTCAGTTGTTTTTGCAGGCGGGAATCCCGGTTATTTGCGACAAGCCGTTGGTCAACAGTCCACAAGAAGCTTTTGAGTTGGGCCGCATTGCCGAACAGTACGATACGTTTTTTGCGATGACCTACACCTATCAAGGCTACCCCATGGTCCGGGACGCCCGCAGTCGTATTCAGGCCGGGGAGCTGGGTGACATTCGCTTCATGTACGTCGAGTACCTGCTGGAGTGGTTGGCCCCCGGTGTGTCCGGCTTGAACAAAAGCCTGGCGTGGCGGGGCGATCCTGAAAAGGCCGGCCCGACCGGTGTTTTGGGCGACATCGGAACGCATGCGTTCAACATGCTTGAATTCCTCTCCGGGCGTCGCTGCACCAATCTCAATGCCAAATTGACCACGGTCGTTCCCGATTGGGGGCTGGACGATACCTGTGTGGTGCAACTTGAATTTGAGAACGGCGTGGACGGTTTGTTGTGGGCCAGTTTTGCGGCGCCCGGTCATCGTAACGGATTGCGCTTCAAGATCATCGGCAGCAAGGCATCGATTGAATGGTGTCAGGAGTCCCCGGAAACCCTGCGCTTTACACCTGTCGACGCTGCCGAACGCATCTACCGTCGCGGCCAACGTGATAACGCCGCCCAGACATTGAGCTTTACCAGTTTGCCTGCGGGCAATACCGAGGGATACCTGGAAGCGCTTGCCGTTCTCTATGCCGATTTCGCCGAGGCGCTCGATGCCGGCGCGGGTTGGCGCACGGCAACCAAAATCCCGCTCCCGGATATTTATGAAGGCGTGCGCGGCGTCATTTTGTCCCAGGCGTGTGTCGAGTCCAGTCGACGGCGTGCCTGGGTGCCTTTTCCAAAAAGCTAAGACCGTAATTTCGACAGCGAGGGAGTTGTCCTGCTTCGAGAAATAACGGTTTTGTTCGCATCAATAAAAGTGAGCGGTCTGCTCAAAATTACCCCGTTGAGGAAAATCGATGTCTAGCGAACTGCATAGAGCTGCGTATTCGGTACTGCTTCCCGCGTTCGGGGATTTGAACCTGGACGACAATGTCCGTCGCTATTTGAGCCGTGGTGGTGTTTCCATTTTGCTGGGTGAAACACGAGATGAATACGTGGGCAGAGCCATGACCCAGCAACGAAAAAGCGCGGAATCCCCGGCGGACTTCATCAACGTCGCGCGCCAGGCTGCAGCGTTGGCGGGAGCGGCGGTGCTGATAGCGGTCGATCAGGAGCTGGGCGGCATCGAACGTCTCCATCAACTGGTGCCTGCAATTGCATCAAGGGAACAACTCAAGGACCTCAGTTCACAGGACATCGAGCATCGCTGCTTCGAGATGGCCAAGGTGGCCCGAAGCCTGGGGGTTAATCTGTTTCTGGCGCCGATCGTCGATGTGGTGACCGGTGCCAATCCGTGGCTGGTCAATCGGCATCTGGGCGCCGATCCGATTGAGGTCAGCCGGGTTTCCTGTGCCTTTATCCGTGGGGTTCAACGAGCAGGGGTGATTGCCACGGCGAAACACTTTCCTGGCCATTACATCACTGAAGCTGATCCGGCGATTGCTGAGGCCATAGTTCCCGGGCCACTGGAATTGCTGCATGACAACCTAGAAGTGTTCAAGGAGGTCATTGCTACTGGTGTGCAAGCGGTGATGCCAGGGCCTGCGGTGTTTCCGGCGATCGACCCTGATCACTCGGCCTCTACCTCGGCGAAAGTCATTGGCATTCTGCGTGACACCCTTGGCTTCGATGGCTTGATCATTTCCGATGACCTCGATGCGGTGTCCATTCTGCGCGGCAATTCGATCACGGACACGGCGGTTGCTTCGCTGGCGGCAGGCGCACATCTGTTGCTGGTGTCCAGTGAGTCAGGTCTTGATGCCATCGCCGATGCCATTGTTGCGGCCGTCCATGAGGGCGTTCTGGACCGTCAGGTTCTGTTGCACGCCTCATTCAAAGTGCGCGAGCTGGCCAATACGGCGCACGACCAGAACGCTGCAAACCGGGACTGATCATGAGCTCAAATGAAAGCAAGGCATACGGTGTCCTGTTTCCGGTTTTGCTTGATCTGGACATGAGTGACGACGTGCGTGGATTTCTCGATAGGGGCGGGCGCAGCCTGCTCTTTGGCGAGACCGCGCAGGAGTACGGCAGCGGAAAAATGAGCGCCAGCCGTCTGGCGTCGGAAACGCTGGAGCAGTGGCAACGATTCACCGCCACAGCAAAAAATATCGCCGGGCCGCTGATACTCGCAGCCGATGCGGACATTTCCGCCGTTCACCGATTGCAAGGCGTTGCCCCGGCGCTGCCTGAGCCTGATCAGGCCAGGGCCATGGAGCTTGCCGAGTTGGAAGAGGCATGTTTTCAGGTGGCAACGGCCGTACGCCATGCCGGGGTGAACCTGTTGTTGTCGCCGACCGCCGATGTGGTGGGTGGCACCAATGTCTGGTTGCAGGGGCGCACGTTGTCCGATGATATCGGCCAGGCTGCCGCCATGGTTGGGGCGTATGTGCGCGGTGTGCGACGGGCCGGAGTGGCGAGTACGCTCAAGCATTTTCCCGGGCACCCGGTATTGCTGCGACAACCGTCGTCTGAGGTAGCGGTAGTGACCGAGTCACTGGACCAGCTACGGGCGTATTGGCCAGCGTTCCAGGCTGGAGTGGATGCCGGCGCGGACGCGGTGATGATGGGGCCGGCAATTTTTGCGGCGTGCGAACCTCCTATTGCCGGCTCCGTTTCGCCCGAGCTCATCGGTGTGCTGCGGCATGAACTGGGGTTCAAGGGATTGGTCATGACCATTGACCTGGACCATCGCTCTACCCTCGGCAACTCATCACTGGGCGAGGTGGCGGTTGCGGCGCTCAATGCCGGGGCGGATCTGTTGCTGATATCCGCAAAGGCAATACCTGAGATCGCGCAGATCGTTCGTGCGATTGTCGCCGCTGTCGCTTGTGGGGCCTTGCCCCAGGAACGACTGGATGCGGCTGCCTTGGCGGTCGCTACCTTGGCCAATCGCCTCGCGCACGCTTGAGCCACGCAACCTGACGCAGTGACTGCGTCAGGTTGCGCCTTATTTCTTGTGGCTGCGAAATGACTGCCCGAATTTGATCGCTCTACAATGAATTACAACGGCAGGAGCGTCATATGAACACCCAAAACAATATTCTGGCCTTGCATTCCACCGTCGCAAAGCATTCGACCCTGGCGATGGACATCGACATCGCAAAGGCTGTGGGATTCGACGCGCTGGAGATCAACAGCGCCAAACTGGAAGCTTATCTGCAGGCCGGTTATTCCGAGTCGGAACTCAAACACCTGCTCCAAGATGTCCACGTGACCGGGATCGGTTACCTGCGGGATATCGAGAGGCAGGGCGCCGAACGGGATGACTTGTTGAAAGAGGCCGAGCGTCTGTTTCAACTGGCCAACCTGGCGGGCGCCAAAGGTGTGCAAGTACTCACCGGGCCGATCAACGTTCAGGCGGTTATCGATTTTCAGCATCAAGGCAAGAGCATTCATTACTCGGGTTTGCTGGGGTTTGATGAAGTTGAACAGTACGCCTTGACCGCCAGGAACCTCGCTTTACTGGCTGACCTGGCACAGCAATATGACCTCCTGCTTTATCTTGAAGCCTTGTCATGGACGCCCTTGAATAGCCTGGAACATCAGCGCCAACTGATTGATCGCACCGAGCGCAGTAACGTCAAGATGGTCATCGACTATTGGCATTGCTTTACATCCGGAGTGAAGCCGCAAGACATTGCCGCAATGAATAAAGACGTGATCTATGGCGTGCATGTGTGTGACTCGCTGCCTTTTGCGGGAGGCATTCCGAATGAAGACGTCCTCAGGGATGTGCCAACGGGAAGCGGGGTCTTGAACCTCGCCGAGTGGACGGCTGCGGTGAAGGCGACCGGGTACGATGGATGGTGGAGTTGTGAGTTGTTTTGCAAGAAACAGCAACAGCAGAACAGCTACCAGGTCGCCAAAGAGTTGCAGGCACTGTTGAGCCGACTCGTAGGCGGATAAGCCGCTTTTTCAATGCGATAAAAAGTTCTGTTTCTTACAGGTTTGATTTCGATCAGTTCGTCACTGTGCGGTGGTCGGGTCAACGCTTGCGCACAACTATTGGCGGGCACTGCTTCAGGCAGCCTTATTTTGAATACCAAGAAGATTTGAGGTCGTAATGGTGGATTTCATCGTAATCGGAGGCGGCTCGACAGGTTGCACCGTGGCTTCGAGACTGAGCGAAGACGCATCTGCATCCGTCGTCCTGTTCGAGGAGGGGCCTCGCGACCGCAACCCCTACATCCATATTCCCGGCGCTTACTACAAAACCGCGCAAGGCCCGTTGTTGAAACGCTATGCGTGGGAGCCCACCGAAGACCAGCGCCGGACCGAAACCCCGACAATGGTCCAGGCCAGCGTGCTGGGTGGCGGGAGCTCGGTCAATGCAATGATCTACATCCGCGGCGTTCCGGCCGACTACGATGGTTGGGCCGAGCAGGGCGCAACCGGCTGGTCTTACAAAGACGTGTTGCCTTACTTCAAAAAAGCCGAAGACAACGAGCGCTTCTGTAACGAAGCCCATGGTGTTGGCGGGCCGTTGGGTGTTTCTGATCCGATCAATGTCCATCCATTGACCAAAGTCTGGCTTCGCGCCTGCCAGCAATACGGCCTGCCGTACAACGAAGACTTCAATTCCGGTAAACCCGAAGGTTGTGGGCTTTATCAGATCACCGCCAAAAACGGGTTTCGCAGCAGCGCGGCGGTGGCCTATCTGGCACCTGCCAAGTCGCGCAAGAACCTGGCGGTCAAGACGGGTTGTCGCGTGATCCGCATTTTGACCCAGGGCAGCAAAGCCATTGGCGTTGAATACATCGAGAAGGGCGTAAGGCATGTGATGCATGCCGACAAGGAAATCGTTTTATCGTCCGGCGCCATCAACTCACCCCGATTGTTGATGTTGTCCGGCATTGGCCCTGCCGCGCAGCTGGATAAACATGGCATCAAAGTGGTCAAGGATCTGCCCGGTGTGGGGCAGAACCTTCAGGACCATATCGAGGTGTCGCTGGTTTATGAGTTGACGGGCCCGCACAGCTACGACAAGTACAAAAAAGCCCATTGGAAAATCATGGCAGGCTTGCAGTACGCCCTGTTCAGGCAAGGCCCGGCGGCGTCGAACCTGATTGAAGGCGGGGCCTTCTGGTGGGGGGACAAGTCTGCAACCAATCCGGATATCCAGTATTTCATGGTGGTTGGCGCGGGCATTGAAGAGGGCGTTGATTCGGTTCCCGGCGGCAATGGTTGCACCTTGAACCTGGGCCAGATTCGTCCAAAGTCCAGAGGTTATGTTGAGCTCTATTCAGCAGACCCGATGTCGCCACCGCGGATCGTGCCCAACTATTTCTCCGACCCTTACGATATTGAAAGCCTGGTGGATGGTTGCATGGTGGGTGAGGAAATCATGTCCCAGGCCGCCTTCAAACCCTTCATTGCAAAGCGTCATGTACCGGACGTTACAGTCAGGTCTCGCGACGCAATGAAGAAATTCTGCCACGAAGAGGCTCACGCAGCGCTGCACCCGTCGGGCACCTGCCGCATGGGCGTGGATGATCGCTCGGTCGTGGGGCCGGATCTCAAGGTGCACGGCATCGAAGGGCTGCGCGTTGCCGACGCATCGATCATGCCGACGCTGATTTCGGGGAACCCTAACTCGGTGTGCATCATGATTGGTGAAAAGGTAGCGGACATGATCAGAAGCGGGCAGTAAGTCGCCAGGCATTGAAGCGGGGCGGTGACGGGGTTTCAACCGGTCACCGCTGCGCTTTTTTCCAAACAAAGAAGCGATCGTGTATCACCTCGTGCAGCAGCCTGCCGAATACACCCCGTAGACTCAGGTCGAGTTCTTCGCATTCACCCCGCAAATGTCCGTCATATGAAAATGAAATTTCAAAAACAGTAAGTACCTGTTTAGGGTGGGGCCTGGTCTTTTCCACTCGAATGCAGGAGTGCTTACCGTGAGTACATCGTTCAATGTGATCCAGTATCTGGCAGAAACCGGCCAACACGTTCCCGATTTCAACGAGGGGCGTGTATGAAGTATCAAGCGCCGTTGCGCGACATGCGCTTTGTCCTGCATGAGCTGTTCGACGCCTGCGGCCACTGCGAGCGTTTGAACAATGGGCTGGACCGGGAAACCATTGACGGTGTACTGGAGGAAGCGGCCCGTTTCGCGGCCGAGGTGATCTCGCCGCTCAACCGTAATAGCGACGAGCAAGGCTGCCAGTTGGTCGACGGACGCGTCAGCACGCCGGAGGGTTTTCGCGAGGCGTATCAGCAGTACGTGGACAATGGCTGGGCGAGCATGACCGGCCCGCAAGAGTACGAGGGGCAGGGCTTTGCGCAGCTGATTTCGGCCAGCTTCCACGAGATGCTGATGGCCGCGTCTTTGTCCTTCCGCATTTATTCCGGCCTTACCGAGGGCGCCGTACTGGCCTTGCACCGGCATGGAAGTGAATCACTCAAGCGATCTTATTTGGGCAAACTGGTCAGCGGTGAATGGTCGGGCACCATGTGCCTCACCGAGCCCCAGGCCGGTACTGATCTGGCCTTGTTGCGCACCCGCGCCCAGCCTCAGGCCGACGGCAGCTATCAGGTCAGTGGCAACAAGATTTTCATCAGTGGCGGCGACCAGGACCTGACCTCGAACATCGTTCACCTGGTGCTCGCCCGGTTACCTGATGCCCCGGCGGGAGTGAAAGGCATCAGCCTTTTCCTGGTGCCAAAATTCATCGCTGCCGATGACGGCACACCGGGGGCGCGCAACGCGCTGAGCTGTGGCGCGCTGGAACACAAAATGGGCATCAAGGGCGCTTCCACCTGCGTGATGAATTTCGATGGCGCACAAGGCTGGTTGGTCGGCGAGCCTAATCAGGGGCTGGCGTGCATGTTCACGATGATGAACGATGCGCGCTTTCAGGTGGGTTTACAGGGACTCGGTATCGCCGAGGCCGCATTCCAGGGCGGTCTCGCTTATGCCCGCGAGCGTCTGCAGTCGCGAGCCCTGACCGGGCCGGTGACACCGGAAAAAAGTGCCGATCCGATCATCGTGCACCCCGATGTACGCCGTATGCTGCTGACGCAAAAAACCTTGAGCGAAGGTTGCCGTATGCTCGCGGCCTATACCGCCATGCAACTGGACCTCGAACACGGCGACCCGCAGACACAGGGGCGCCAGCAAGCGGGCCGTCGGGCGGCGTTGCTGATTCCAATCGTCAAAGCATTCTTCACGGATGTCGGCCAGGAGGTCGCTAGCCTGGGCGTTCAACTGCACGGCGGCCACGGTTATATCCGCGAATGGGGCATGGAGCAGTTGATGCGCGATAGCCGCATCACACAGCTGTATGAGGGCACTAACGGTATTCAGGCGCTTGATCTGGTTCGGCGCAAAGTGCTGGGCGATAACGCCGCAGAGCTTGGCGCCTTGATCGACGAACTTACCGTGCATGTTGAAGCCGCCGCCTCACAATCGGCGCTCAGAGAGATGGCCGGGGCACTGGGCCAGCGTCTGGCCGAGTGGCGTGCACTGGGCGTCGAGGTTGTCGAAGCGTGTCAGCGTGATGCGCAGGAAATCGGTGCCATGTCGGTGGATTTCCTTGCCTACTCCGGTTACGTGCTACTGGGCGGTCTATGGTTGCAGGCCGCCATGCGCGCCGATGCAGCATTGGCCGAAGGTACCGACGAGCCTGCGTTCTATCGCGCCAAGCTGCAAGCAGCTGATTTTTATTGGCGCCGCGTGCTGCCCCGAGCCAGCGGTCACCGTGAAAGTTTACTGGGCGGCGCCCATTGCCTGATGGCTATGGATGAAGCCGCGTTCTCATTTTGACGCGTCACCCAGCGTGACGATCCAGAATCGAGTGCCATGAATGTATAGAGATTGACCCTCTGAGCAGGGGGATTCCTGGGGAACCTGCGTCACTAAATGCAAAAAGCCCGGCGCAGGGCCAGGCTTCTTGTGTTGGGGTCAAATCCTTTTGTCTGCTCAATGTGCGCTCAGATTTGTGAGCACTTCGTGAAAAGCATGTCGCAGGAACGAAAAAGCCCGGAATCAGTCCGGGCTTTCTGTAGATGGGCCAAATCCCTTTGGCTGATCGCATTGTGCTTGCTGGGCGTGACGATTTGATGACAGAGAAGACTTCACACCGTCAATTTCCGGCTGAATTTGGTTTCCATCACAATATGGGAGGCGGTATGCGCCACGCCTTTGACCATGTTAATCCTGGTGAGCTCGGCATTGAGTTCGCTCAGGGTCGAGGTGGAGAGATGAATAATGAAGTCGGACTCGCCCGAGACCGCATATACGGCCTGAACCGCGTCCATCTTGCGAAGAGCGGTCATGACATCGGTGTAACTCTTGTTCGTGCAGGAGGTCATGGTGAAACAATTGATGGTCTGCTGGAGTTTGTCCTGGTCGATGCGCACGCTGTAGCCGGTGATGACGCCAGCCTTTTCCAGGCGGGTAATTCGCTCTTGCACCGAAGAGCGCGAGACGCCGAGTTTACGTGCCAGTGAAGCGGTAGGCTCGCGTGCGTTGGCCTGCAGGAGGCCAAGCAATTGCCTGTCCTTGTCGGTCAGATTAAACAATGGACCGGGATTCTGCGCATCCATGGACACTTCCTTGACCTCGTTCGGATTCAGTTTTTATGGGTTGCCCTGCGTTGCGAACGCGTTTCCTGAAACATGTCCATGATCTTCAGGCCGGCATAGACCGTTTGCGCAGCTGCCGGACCGAGGGGACCACCGTTCCATTCCAGGCCGTAAGCATCAAACAGTCGGTAGCGATCTGTTTCGCTGCAAATGGCTTCGGCTATGACGCGTCCGCCGATAGGCGCGGTGTTCATACCATGGCCACCAAATGATGTACATGCCCACAGTCCTTTCCCGAGCGGGCCAATGTGAGGCATTTTGTGCCGCGCGTAGCCCATCAGCCCGGACCAGGCTTTGTCGATCTTGATGCCGCGCAATTGCGGATAGACGTCGAGAATGTCGTCGGTCAGCAGTTGCCCCAGGCGTTTTTCATCTTGCAGGTTCCGGGTGGTGATACGACCGCCCCAGAGCAGGCGGTCACCATCGACGATTCGGTAATAGTCCGAGGCCCGGCGATTGTCGCCCACGGCATCGGTGGTGCCGACGGCATCTGCCAGGCGCTCGCCCAAGTGTTCGGTCAACACCGCGTAGGTCGCGATCGGCAGAAAGGCGCGGCGTAATTTTCCGAACTCAGGGCCTCCATAGCCGCCGCAGCAATACACCACATTGGCGCAATCGACAGTGCCCTGATTGGTGTAGACGCGGTGCCGTCCGTCCCGGCTCTCGACTCGGACCATAGGCGATTGTTCATGGATTTTTCCGCCACCGCGCTCAATAAGCCGGGCCAGGCCGAGGCAATAGTTCAAAGGGTGGAAGTGGAATCCATGGGTATCGCGCAGGGCCTGGAAGTATCTGTCGGTCTTGAGCTTATCGCGCACGGCCTGGCGATCCAGGTAGTCGAGGTGAAAGTCGAAATCAGTCGCCATTTTGTCGCGCATGCGCTTGAGGTTGTCACCATCCTCGTAGCGAACCACGCTCAGCTTTCCCGGTGTTGATGCACAGCCTGGCAATTGATGGCGGGCGATGGTATCCCGAACGATGTCGACGCCTTCGAGCGACAGTTTGAACAGCGCGGCGGCCGTTGGTTTTCCGCAGCGTCGTTCGATGGATGACAACCCTTCGGACCAGCCTTGCAGGACGAAGCCGCCGTTACGGCCGGACGCTCCCCAGGCAACACGGCCAGCGTCGAGCAGCACGACCGACTGCCCGCGCGATACCAGTTCCCAGGCGGTGCTCAACCCTGCCAGTCCTGCGCCGATGATGCACACATCGGCCTGGGCACTGCCGGACAGCGCCGCGCGCTGCGTCGTGTCGTGCATCGTGGCGGTGTAGTAGTTGTTGTTATAGGTGAACATGAAGTCCGTTGTCCTTTTTCGAGGCGCAGGCATGCAGGGCGCCGCGTCGAGGACGGGCGCCTGCGCTACATGGGTTTTATTGAACCTGGGTGAGGTCGGCGCCGTACCACTTCTCGGAAAGTTGCTTCAGCGTGCCGTCGGCTTTCATGTCGGCAACGATCTTGGTCAGCGCGCCATTGAACGCCTCATCGCCTTTGTCCACGGCGATGGCCAAGGGTTCGTAGTAGGCGGGTTTGCCTTCCACTTGCACGATGGGATAGCCATTTTTGACGGCAGCGACGATGGTTGGAAGCGCCGACAAAGTCGCATTCAGCCGGACGCCGTTACCCATGCGCAGGTCATCCAGAGGGCCCATGCTGTCGCCATAGGTCCGCACATCGCCGGGTGTGACGTCATAAGTAAAGGGGGGTACATCGGCAGCGTCGATCTTAAGTCGACGGTTGATATAGTCCTCGGAAGTCGTGCCTGCTTCGACACCGATAATCTTGCCGTTCAGATCCACCGGTTTAGTCCCGGCTGCATCCTTGTGCACTGCGAACACATACGGCGTGTAGTAATAAATGGCGGGGAAGTCGAGTACTCGGGCACGCTCGGTGGTTGGCGTCATGGAGCCGACCGACAAGTCCCAGCGACCCGACCAGCGTCCTGCGGTGATGATCCCGTACTCAGGCGTCACGAAGTCGATCTTGCTGCCCAGGCGCCGGCCGATTTCACTGGCGACATCGATGTCAAAGCCTTGCAGTTTATTGTCCGGGCCGAGGAACGATTGCGGTGGCCAGTTGGCGGCGGTGGCCACTTTGATCACCTTGGTTTCGTGGATTCGGTCGAGGGTTGAACCCGCCCAAGCGGCGCCGGTGGTGATCGTGACGGCGGTGGCGACAGCGGCTGCAGTAAAGAAGCGAGTGAGTGAGATCATGAGTAAGCCTCCAGGTATCTTGGGTGCGGGTTTTTGTTGTTTTTGTCGATGACTTGGGAAGGTATGACGATGCTTCTCAGTGGCTGAGAATCTGCGACAGGAATTCCCGGGCACGTTCGTGCTGCGGATTGTCAAAAAAATCGTTGGGTTTGGCTTGCTCGATGATGCAACCCTGGTCCATGAAGATGATTCGGTCGGCAACCCGTCGGGCGAACCCCATCTCATGGGTGACGCATACCATCGTGATGCCGTCCTGAGCGAGCTCGCCCATCACATCCAGCACTTCCTTGACCATCTCGGGGTCAAGCGCGGAAGTGGGTTCGTCGAACAGCATGATGCGTGGGCGCATGCAGAGTGCCCGGGCAATGGCAACGCGCTGCTGCTGGCCGCCCGAGAGTTGGCCCGGGTATTTATCTGCCTGGTTCCTGATCCGCACTCGATCAAGGTATTCGTAGGCCAGTTCGCGGGCCTTGGACTCGCTGAGCTTGCTCACCAGGCGCGGCCCGAGCATGAGGTTCTCCAGGACCGTCATGTGCGGAAACAGGTTGAATTGTTGAAAAACCATGCCGACCTGGCGCCGTATGTTGGCCACGCATGAGGCATCACGGGTCAACTCGTTACCGTCGATGAACACGTTGCCCTTCTGGAAGTCTTCCAGCAGATTCAGGCAGCGAATCAACGTGGACTTGCCGGAGCCCGAGGGGCCGCATACGACCACTATTTCGCCGCTGGAGATGTGCAGGTCGATGCCCTTGAGCACATGAAAATCGCCATACCATTTATGCATGTCCTGAATCGATATGGCGGGAGACGGGGCAGGTGCTGCTGCAGCTGACGGCTGATTCATCGTAATGCTCCTGATTCAGCGATGGGCGCGATTGAAGTGCTTTTCCAGACGGGCCTGGACGGTTTCCAGCACGATCGATAGCAGCCAATACAGCACGGCTGCGGTGATGAGCATTTCCAGGTGCCGGAACTCGGCACGTCCTTGTGTCCGCGCCAGGAACATCAACTCCCAGACCCCGATCACAGACACCAGCGAGCTGTCCTTGAGCATCGAGATGAACTGATTGCCCGTTGGGGGAATGATCAGGCGCATGGACTGAGGAAGAATGACCCGGGTCATCGTTTGAAACGGGTTCAGGCCAATCGCACGTGAGGCTTCCCACTGACCCTTCGAGATACTGCTGATCCCGGCACGAAAAATCTCTGTCATGTAGGCGCCATAGCAAAGCGAGAGCGCCAGGATCCCTGCGGGGACAGCCCCGACCACGTAGCCGAGTTGAGGAATACCCAGGTAAATGAGATAGATCTGGATGAGTAGCGGAACACCACGGAAGAACGAGGTGTAGAAACTGGCGATAGCAATCGCGAAGCCATTGGAAGATAAGCGGGCTGTTGCTCCCAACAAGGCCAGGACGAACGCAATGGCAATGGAAATAGCCGACACGTAGACGGTAGTGAAAACCCCTTGGGTAATCATGAAGCCGACTTTGGTCGCGATGAAACTGTAGGAAAGATTGAAGGTGTCGAAGAACAAAAGGAACAGCACCAGCAATTCGCACCAGACCGTAATGATCTGCGCTCGCAAGGGGAACCGGCCAAGGATGAACAGGTTCAGCACAACCGTGATGGTGAAAGTGCCCCCGACTGCAATGTCACGCGCCAGAGGCGCTTTCAGGTCAAGAACGATCGGTCCCATCATGTTGGAAAGGCGGCTTTCGCCCGCGCCGCAGACAAGCGTGATGATGAAAATGACGACAGCGACCGCACCCATGAACACGGCGCTGTCAGTCATACGAGCCTTGACGATATGGTCTTTGTACATGGCTTACGTGCCTCAGGGTGAGCCCCTTTATTGTTGTAAGTCCATTATGTGTGGGCAAAATGCCGGGCGGCACCCTGCGAAATGTCGGCGTTTCCAGTTTGTATGAGCATATGAGCAGGTACGAGCCATACATCTGCAAGAAACGCCTTGCAGTTGTGTCAGCCGAGACTGGTTAACGCCACACTTAGATGCCAGGCATTCCCGAATTGAACAACTGAGGTCTCGGGTTTTTTACGGCTATCGAGGAGGGGAGTGTTCTCCAGCTTGATGGACTGCAATCGAAGAGCCGACTGAACCAGCGGGAGAACGCGCTTAGCTCGGAGAAACCCAGAACGCCAGCAATCTCGCTCAAAGGATGTTGGGGGTTTGCCAGGTAACGCGTGGCCAGTTCTCCACGCACCTGATCCAGCAGTGAAGAAAACGTCTCGCCCTCGCGCAAAAGCTGCCGATGCAGCGTTCGTCTGTCACGTCCCAGGTGAGCCGCCACCTGCTCTGCCGAGCAGCGTCCAGTGGGCAGCAATGTCCAGATCATCTGCTGTACCTGCGCCCGCAGGGCTGTGCGGGAATCTTCGCGAATGCTTTTCAGATATTGATTCACGTAGCGGGCCATTTGCGGATCGGCACTGGGCAGGGGCCGGTCGAGATCGCAGCTGCGGCAGATAATGCCGTCCATGAAACAGTTGAACTGAACTGCGGTACCGAACACACGTTGGTGCCGGCTATCGTCCATCGCAGCGCCGTGACGGAAACAGACCGCGGAAGGATGCCAGTGGGTGTCCAGTAACGTCTTCAATAGTCGATGGGTAACCGCTACCGCCAGTTCCACCGATTGGCGCACAGACAATTGACAGGCTGTCACCAGCTCTAGCCGCAGTACCACCACGCCGCCGCTTTCTTCGATATCCAGCACCAAACCCTGATTGTGCAGATAGAGAAATTCCTGGAGCGCCCCCAGCGCTTTACGCAGCGTTGGTTCGCGCCATAACAAGGCCAAGGGGCCGAGATTGGAAACACTGCGGTATTCTGCCAGGCGCAGGCCGAAATCTTCAACGCCGGCCTCACGCGCTGAACTGTCCAGCAACCGTGTTACTGCTTCGATGGATATTTTCAGGTCTGGCTGGAGCAAACAGCGCGGGTCAAGACCGACAAGGCGCATTTGCTCCAAGGGGTCGACGTTTAACGAGCGGGCTATTTCCGCGTAGTTGGTGAGGCTGGCACTGCGAACAAGGCCGTTCATTGAGGATTTGCCCCTCCGTTGCACGTGTCCCGAGATGTCATGGCTGTGCCCCCTATAGTCAATACTGATGGCGTCTGCACGCCTACAGTTGAAAGCAACCCCTGACCCTCGAGGCGCTGCAAATGAATGAAGACAAGACCAAACCCGACACGCCTACCTGCGATGCCATGCGTCATGCTGGAAGTTGGAATCCCGTTTGGGACTCGCTGACCGAGCTGGACGCCGAGTGGGTGGAAAAGTTTCTCGGCATGGCCACACACCCGATCCGCAAGGGGGTTCTGGAACCCAAGACCTTCGAGCTGATCGCCATCGCCGTCGATGCGTCCTGCACCCATATGTATGCTCCGGGTGTCCGTCGCCACATCCGCAAGGCACTGGAAGTTGGCGCCAGCGTCGAGGAAATACTGGCGGTGCTGCAACTGACCTCGATACTGGGCATTCACAGCATGGCGCTCGGCGCGCCACTACTTATCGAGGAAGCGCAGAAGCTGGCCGCCGAGGGCCCGGTTCAGGGCACTTACTGATTTCATCCATCCAAGGCGAAGGCCGAAACGGCCTTCGCTTACTTACCTCAACAGTCCTGCATTGAGATGATTCACTCTAGGGCGATGGCTGCTTGAGAACTTCTCATTTGATGCCAGCCACCTTTCATTTGATGCCAACCGCTGCGGATCTGACGCAGGTTGCTTAACTGTCCGAGGACGTTTCAGTCGACGCGCCCGATATCGCCAGAGCCCGCAAGTCTCTACGCAATATCTTGCCCACCGTGGATTTGGGCAACGCTTCCAGGAACAGCACCTCGCGGGGCACTTTGTAGGCCGCAAGGTGCGCGCGGCAATACTGGATCAGCATGGTTTCATCGAGCGTGGTATTGGCGACCTTGACAACGTACAGGCACACGGACTCACCGCTGCGTTCATCCGGTCTGCCGATCACGGCGCATTCGCTGACACCTGTGCAACTGGCGACAACAACCTCGACCTCATTGGGGTAGACGTTGAAACCCGAGACAATGATCAAGTCCTTCTTGCGATCGACGATCTTGAGCAAGCCGTCGGCGGTAAAAATGCCGATGTCACCGGTGCGAAAGTAACCCTCAGTGGTAAACGCGTTGGCGTTGGCCGTGGGCTTTTGCCAGTAACCAGACATGATCTGTGGCCCCTTGGCGCAAATTTCTCCGGCCTCGCCGAGCGCGGCGGGTTGATCATCGTCCTTGAGCAACACGATGTCGGTCGATGGCAAAGGTAAACCGACTGCCGCAGAAAATTTGCTTCGCCCCATCACGTTCAGACACAGAATGGCCGAGGTCTCGGAGAGCCCGTAGCCTTCGAGGATTTCCTGACCGGTGATGTGCTTCCATTGTGCCGAAGTCGCCGGCAGTACGGCGGCGCCGCCGCCAATGGCCAGACGCAAGCGCGAGAAATCCACTTCGCTGATGCGTGGATGGCGAACCAGCGCGGCGTACAGAGTATTGACCCCGGTCAGCAGTGTCGGCCGGGCGCCGATCAGGGTGTCGACCAGATCATCGCTGTTGCGTGCGTCGGGGATCAGCCAATTTTCGACCCCGACCGAAAAGCAGATCAGCAGATTGATCGTCAAAGCAAAGACGTGGAATAACGGGAGTGCGGTGACCACCACGTTGTCGCCGTCAGTGTCGAACATGTCAGGGAGAAAAGCGCGCGCCTGCATGATGTTGGCGATCAGGTTGCGGTGAGACAGGGCGGCTCCTTTTGACGGGCCGGTGGTGCCGCCGGTGTACTGCAGAAAGAGCAAGTCATCGCCCGTCAGGTTGACCGGTGTCAGATGCAACGTACAGCCTTCACGCAAAGCGTCGATAAAACGTGTCAGCTGCATTGAGGACTGGATATCCATTGCGCCGCCCGCCACTGCCCCGGCCAGGGTATCGCAGAGGTTTACCACAATGACTTTTCTGATGGTGGTGCCGATCAGTATCGCTTCCAGGGTCGGGAGCGCACTGGCGATGATGACAATGGTCTGGACCCCTGCATCGTTGAGCTGGTGCAAGAGCTCCTGCGAGGTGTATGTCGGATTGACATTCACTTGAGCGGCGCCGGCTCGGAGGATGCCGAACATGGCCACAGGAAATGCCGGGATATTGGGTAGCATGACCGCAATCCGATCGCCTCGTTGCACGCCGTTGTGCTGCAGGTAGGCGGCAAATGCGCAGGACTGCCGGTCGACATCGGCGTAACTGAGTGAGTGCTTGAAGCAGCGGAATGCGGTGTGATGGGCATAGCGCTGCATTGCGTCCTGGGCCATCGTGACCACCGAAGGCCAGGCGTCGGGGTCTATATCAGCCGGTACGCGGGCGTCGTAACTCTGTTGCCAATGACGGGCGGCGGTGAATGTCTGGGTCATGATCAACCTGCTGTTGAAGTTATTGGTGGCGGGTGATTAGGGGTGGGTAGAGCGATTCGAACACTGCCCTCGGTGACCTCGATGCAATGGCAAGGCCTCTTCGTGCGATGGCACCTGTCTCAGGAACAGGGTTGAGCACAGACGCGCTGAAGATCGTGGTGGTAGTTACGCACCCCCACCATCAGCACCAGCGCGGCGGCAACGCCAACCAATGGCAGCAATTGCAGCGCTGAGGCCAGCCCAATGCGATCGGCGAGCCAACCGGTGACGAAGGGGCCGGGGGCCATTCCCAGCAGGTTGTTGGCAATGGCCAGTGTGGCCATCGCGGTGCTGTGCAGGGCTTGCGGTGTCAGGTCGGCGACCATCGTGCCGGACGGGCCGACAATGCCACCGCCAACGAACAGGGCCAGGCCAATCATCACCAGTTGTGCCATGCCCACCGGCAGCTGAAAAGCCAGCGTGAGCAGGGCACTGCAAAGCAGGCAGTAGCCCATGGTCAACCTGATTTTTCGCGTTGGAGAACCGTGGCACAACCGGTCGGCGATGGCGCCACACAGGGGCATGCCGATCGCCGTGCAGAGCATGAAAATGGCCGCGATTGCACCGGCGTTCGTCAGGGGTATGTCATGGAAACGATTCAGGTAGCTGGGCAGCCAGGTCAGCAAGGCGCCGACGGTGAACAACTGCAAACCACTGCCGATGTAGACGCTAAGCACCGACGACGTCGAGAACAGGGTTTTGAGCGCAGGATGGGTTTCGGGCAGACCCGAGCCAGCTTTCTGACGAGACAGTTCAAGGCGAGCAGGCCTGACGACCAGCGCATACACAGCTGTCAGTACGGTGCCATAAATGGCCATGCCGACGAAGGACGCGCGCCAACCAAAATATGTCGCGAGTACTCCGCCCAGCCCAATACCCAGCACGGAACCGACCATGCTCCCCGCGAGGAACGCGCCGGTGATCGTGGCGCGTTGCTGCGGCGGAAAAATGCTGAGCACCACAGCCAGCCCAACGCTGCCATAGGCCGCCTCGCCGACGCCGATGAAGAAGCGTGCCACGAACATTTCCTGATAGTTGGCAGCGAAGCCACACACCAGGGTGGCCAGGCTCCAGAGAGCGGCCATGAGGACGAGGCTGCGGATGCGACCCAGGCGATCAGCGACGACCGAAAGGGGAAAAGCCAGCACACCGACGGCGAGGGCCACGATACCGGAGAGTGCGCCAAGCTCGGAGTCGGAGAGACCCCAATCAGCCTTGAGCTGCGGGAAAACCACCGTCAATACCTGCCGGGACATGAAGTCTGACAGCAGCAGTCCGAAGGTCAGGGCGAAGACCACCCAGGCGTAGGGGCGGGCGACACGTCGCCAGGTGTCGCTGCGTACTTCCATTGGCGCATGCACAGTCACGGAGTCTTTCCTCTTGTTGCGGCGGCGTTCAATCGCAGCTGTTGAAATGACGTGTAGGAGGGTTTGCGGGGCGCAGGCAGGTACTGCAAGCGTGCGCACCGCAAGGTTCGACTCAGCCGAACTGGGTGAAGCCCTTCTGGCCGGGTCTGCGGTTCGGTGCATAACCGTTCTGGGCCAGCGTCTCTTCGGCGTCCTTGTAGAACGTGCCGATCTTGTAGATCTCGCGGGCTTCTTTGCCGTTGGCCACTTCGCGACCCATTTCCCTGGAAATGCGCACCAGTTGCTCGATCTGCTCGACGTTGCTCATCTTGCGATCACGACCTTGCGTCCAGAGGTTGTCCTCGGTGCCGCAACGCACATGCATCCCCATGGCAATCGCCATGACGTTCAGCGGCAAGACGTTGAGCATGGCGGTTTCCAACGTCAGCACGGCGCCGTCCGGGCAGGCGCGCACGAAGTTCGCCAGGTTGTAGAGGTTGGGCGCGTCGGAGCCACCACCAATCGCCACCCAGGTCAGGACCAGCGGCACATTGCACACGCCGCGGCGCATCATGCGTTCGACCGTTTCGAACGAGGGGATGTTGCCGAGCTGAAATTGCGTCTGAATGCCATTGGCCGAGAGGCGTCTGATGTGTTCTTCAACCCATTCCGGGCCGGCTGGAATGGTCATCTCGCGGTAGGCGCGATAAATCTCGGGCGTGGCAATGCTGGTGCCGGCGAGATCGGCTTCGCACATTTGTTCGACGATGTTCATCTGGTTACTGTTGATGGCAATCGTCACCTGGTCGGGCTTGGGCGAGAGTTCGGCAAGCATGTGCCGTGTGTCATCGGAGAGCCATTGGGCGACATCGCTATCGTGCTCCGGGGCGAAGGAAATCGAGCCTCCGACCTGAATGATCATGTCGGGTACCGCTTCGCGGACGCCGGCGATCAATTCATTGAACTTGGACAGTCGTTTGGAGCCCTTGCCATCCAGTTCGCGTACATGCAGGTGAAGCACAGTGGCGCCCGCGTTGTAACAGTCGACCGCCATCTGAACCTGCTCTGACATGGTGACGGGAATGTCTTCAGGGAAATCCGAAGGCATCCATTCAGGTGCGTAGGGAGCAACGGTGATGACGAGCTTCTGTTGATTTTCGGGGTGCAGGGAGCCGTCGAGAAAGTTCATGCATGTCTCCAGTCTGTTGTTGTTTTTATGCTTTTCAAGGCGTTGATGACGCGGGTTCATGGCTTGTACTTTGAGGCTGCTGACAGGTGAGAACCTCTCAATGCGTGCCAAAAACCTTTCATTACGTGCCAGCGCCAGCGTTGCGTGAGTTTTCAATCGGTGCCATATAGTCGATTGCAGGCCTCACTGATATTGCGGCCGACATCACTGGAGAATGTGCGATGGGAGCATTCGTAAGAGCTGCAACACTCAAGAATTACAGGGAGGTGGCCCAGAGCCTTGGTTTGAATCCGACCGAGATGCTGCAAGGTGTCGGTATGACGCCGGCCACGCTGAACGACCCGGAGTGCATGCTGCCGCTGGAGGCGGCGCTCAAGCTGTTGGAAATCTCGGCAGAGCGTTCATCCTGCCCGACCTTTGGCCTGCGCATGGCAGAGGCCCGACGACTGTCGGATCTCGGTGCCATCAGCTTGCTGTTCAGCCATCAGCGCACGCTGCGCGATATGCTGCTCACCAGCATCGAGTATCGGCATCTGCTCAATCGGACGCTGGTCATGAACCTGGAAACGATGGGAAACACGGTATTGATCCGCGATGAAATCATGGCCGAGGCGGGCGTACCCAAGCGTCAAGCCGCCGAACTGGCGATTGGCATCCTCCACCGCACCTGTAAATCGCTTATGGGTAGCGGCTGGCATCCGCGCAGCATCCATTTCAGCCATGAAGCCCCGGCAAGCCTGCAGGACTACACGCGATTCTTTCGATGCCGGGTGGTGTTCGACGCCGAGTTCGATGGCATCGTCTGTAATGCCGCGGATATCGATCAACTCAATCCGCAAGCCGACCCGGCGATGGCTATTTACGCTCGCCAGTTCATGGACTCAATGGCAGGAGCCAGTGAGCTTTCGGTGATTTTCGATGTGCGCAAAGCAATCTATTTGTTGATGCCGGTCGGGCGCGCCACCATCCATCAGGTTGCCTATGCCAAAGGCGTCAGCGTGCGAACTCTGCAACGAGAACTTGACGAAGCCGGCCAGACATTTTCCGAGCTGCTGAATGCTGTGCGCCGCGAACTTGCTTTGCACTACATGGCAAACAAAAATTATTCCCTGCAACGAGTGGGGATGATGATTGGTTACGCGGTTCCGACGTCATTTACTCGCTGGTTTTGCACCGAATTCGGTTGTTCGCCCCGGGAATGGCGCAACCGCAGCAAACAGGTTGCCAGCGATTCGTCGACCTGACCGGTCGCTAGCGAATGCCCCCATGTACTGTAGGCGCGAGCATGCTCGCGATGGTCTGTCAGGTGCCTTGTCCTGTCAGGTGTCCATAACCATTCCTGCAGTAACGGCCACTATTGGTTCCGCTTTTACAGCGGGTCACTTGGAAAAGCGCCAAGTAATCAAGCGCGTTTGCCCCTTTCGTTCGGTGCCTCGCTCCGGTCCTGCACCGTGGGCCCGCCGTGATCGACCATCCCTGGCCGTGCGCGGCTACCTCGGCATTCATGCCGAGGTGCTCACTGCGCAGAACCGGAACGAAGCCTCTCGAGGGGCAAGAAGATCAAGATCAAAAGATCGCAGCCTTCGGCAGCTCCTACATTGATCGGGTTCACCGCCGATATCGCATGGTCCCCACGAGCTTCATGAGCTGCCGAAGGCGGCGATCTTTTGTCTTGCCGATACCGACCGGCCTGATCGGGTCCGTATGCATCCCGCATTCGGGTTTTTCCGGACCGCCTGTCCGGCGTCCCGAAATGTCAAACCGATGCCCCGATAAGTCAATCCGGATCGAGGCCGGGCTCTTAGAGTGAGTTCCGGGACCAGCGCGTACCCACCCGTAGCATGAACCCCTATTACCCTTCGTTTGCTGCAAGGCAGGAGCACGTCCGCCATGCCTGACGTCAAGCCACAACAAAAACAATAAAGGTGTATCACCCGATGAAGAGTCGCAATCCCCTGTCTGCGCGGCGCCAGCTGCTCGCCACGGCTATCCTGGCCACGAGCCTGCCGGCCGCCCACGCTTTCGAGTTGGACACTGGCAGCGAAGACTGGTCCGTCCGTTTCGACAACACCGTCAAATACAACTATGGCGTGCGTACGGAAAGTGCCGACAAGCGCCTCTTGGGTACGCCCAACAGTAACGACGGTGATTTCAACTTCCGCAAGGCCGGCACCAACATCTCCAACCGTGTCGATCTACTGTCTGAACTGGATGTGGTCTATCAAGGCAAGACGGGTTTTCGTGTCAGCACTGCAAGCTGGTACGACAAGGCTTATGAAAATACCGGCTCGAACTCCAACCCGTTCGTCAATGGCAACGATGATTATTCGTCGATCTCCGGGTTTGGCGGGCGTCCCGTCGCGCCCGCTATTTTCGGTAGCCCGCACCTGAGCAATTATGCCCAGCGTTACTACAATGGCCCTTCTGGTGAAGTCCTTGATGCCTTCGTGTTCTACAACACCCAGGTTGGCGACGATTCCCAGCTCAGTATCAAGGCCGGCCAACATAATGTGTTCTGGGGCGAGACAGTTCTCAATCCGGTGCATTCGCTGAGCTATGGCCAGGCGTCCCTCGATCTGGCCAAGGCGGCAGCATCGCCCGGTACAGAAGCCAAGGAACTGTTCGTTCCGCGCAACCAGATTTCAACCACCTTCACCCTTACCCCCGAACTGACCTTCGGTGCCCAGTATTTCCTTGACTGGGAAGGCGCTCGTTTGCCTGAGGCCGGTACCTTCTACAGCGGTTCCGATGTGGTGGGCTTCGGCGCTCAGTCGTTTCTGCTGGGGCATACTGGTGGCGCGGGACTGGCGGGTCCGAACGGCACACTGACGACCGTTCGACGCGGCCATGACTTCACTCCGGACAATCAGGGTGACTGGGGGCTGATGGTCAAATGGTCGCCCGAGTGGCTGGACGGAACACTGGGCGCTTACTACCGCAGAACCTCGGACATTCTCCCGCAAGCCGTCCTGGACACCCGCGGCCTGACCAGTGTGGGCGGAGTCGCTGGGCTGCGTAACTCGATCGGCACCACTTCCTATGAATTCGCCTATGGCGATGACATCGACATCTACGGCCTGAGTCTGTCCAAGGAGGTGGGCGGTGTCAGCATCGGCAGTGATTTGAACATTCGCCACAACATGCCTCTGGCCAGCATTCCGGCGATTATCAGTGCCCCGGGAGCCGGTGGGTTGGCGGCAGGTCTTGGCCTGCTTCCTGCCCGTAGTCCGGCTACCGGCGTGATCACAGATGTGCCTAAGGACGGTGACAGCCTCGCCGCCACCGGCGACACGCTGCACTGGACCATCAATGGCCTGGTCGCGATCGCCGACACTCCGTTTTTCGATTCGGCCAGCCTGCTGGGCGAGCTGTATTACAGCAACCTGTTGAGCCTCGATAGCAAAAACAAGGCGCTCTACAAGGGTGAAGACACCTATCGCGGCATCGACAAACCTACCCGAGACAACTGGGGTATCGCCGTCAACTTCACGCCGACCTGGTACCAGGTGTTTCCCGGCGTGGACCTGAGCGCACCGATGTCGGTCAACGTCGGCATCGACGGCGTTTCGCCTGTGGTAGCAGGTGGTGCGGAAGATGCCGGTAACTACGCCGTCGGGATCAGCGCTGCCATCTACAACCAGTACTACGTCGACCTCAAGTACGTCGACGCCTTCGGCAAAACCACCCAATGCGACGACGGCGCAAACGATGGTGCAACGCCTAACGCCCTGGATGGCACACAGCGCTACACCTGCTACGGGGGTGGTTATGCGTCCGCTTCCGGTGCCGGTGCCACCGAGGATCGGGGAGCCCTCTACCTGACCCTGAAAACCACCTTCTGATCCACCCATTGCCATGCGCAAGCAGGAGCACAATAAAATGAAATTCGCCTACACCCTGATGGCCGCCTCCTTGGCCCTGGCCCTTGCGGGGCCTTCCCACGCAGCTGTTGACGCTACCGAAGCGGCCAGGCTGGGTAACCAGTTGACCCGGATCGGCGCCGAGAAAGCCGGTAATGCCGACGGTTCCATTCCGGCTTATGAGGGGGGCTTGACCACCCCTCCAGCCGGTTTCAAGGTGGGCGACAAAGTGCGTCCTGATCCGTTCGCTGCAGAAAAACCACTGGTGGTGATCGATGCCAGGAATGTCGACCAGTACAAGGGGCAACTGACCGCGGTGACCGCCGAACTGGCCAAGCGTTATCCCAGCTTTAAAATCGAAGTCTTCCCTACCCATCGTACTGCCGCATTGCCGCAGGGTGTGCTGGACAACACGGTAAAAAATGCCACCGCAACGCGTTCGACCGACGGCGGCAATACCATCGAAAATGCGTTGCCAGGCATTCCATTTCCGATCCCGAAGACAGGCGCCGAGGCTATCTGGAACCACTTGCTGCGCTACCAGGGCGTCAACATCCAGAGCAAATACGACAACTGGAACGTCGACTCGGCCGGTGTAGCCAGCCTGGCCACAACCGGCAGCGCGCAGATCAACTATGCCGCCTATGACGACCTGTCCAAGATGCTCGCGGCCTCGGACACCTATTATCAGATTAAGTTGGCTTACACCGGTCCGGCCCGTCGTGCCGGTGAGGCTGTGCTGCTGCGCGATGCGGTCAATCCGCTGGAACAACCACGCCGTGGCTGGCAATACCTGCCAGGGCAACGCCGCGTGAAGCTGGCTCCGAGCCTGGCCTACGATACGCCGAACCCGGGTACCGCCGGCACCGCCACCTGGGATGATGCGTTTGTATTCAACGGTGCGCTGGACCGCTATGACTGGAAGTTGGTGGGCAAGCAGGAAATGATCGTTCCATATAACGCCTACCGTGTGACGTACCAGAACGATTTGAAGCCGATGATGACCCCGAACCATCTGGCTTCGGATTTCGTTCGCTGGGAAAAACATCGTGTCTGGGTGGTCGAGGCGACGCTCAAGCCAGGAGCTCGTCACATTTACGCCAAGCGGCGCTTTTATCTGGATGAGGACAGCTGGGTCGCTCTGGCATCCGACCAATATGATGCGAGCGGTCAGCTATACCGAGGCGTCTACGCGTTTCTCAGCCAAAGCTATGACCAGCAGGTGCCGGATGCCACGCCTTATCTGAGCTACGACCTGATCGGCGGCACCTACAGCGCTGTCGGTTTTCCAGGCCCATATGGCGGCATCAAGTACAGCGAGGCGCTGAGCAAGACTCAATGGGCACCGGAATCGCTGGCGGGTGCCGGTATCCGTTAGTTGTCTTGTCACCACTCTCTGCCTGTCCGATGTTTGATGGACAGTTCTTGCGCCGGTTTTCGCTTGGGTGCGAACCGGTGTCTTTTGCGCGTTGGCGATTCCTGCGCTGTCTTATTTCTTTCTCAAGGATGAACGGCGCAAGGACCGTGGCAGTACGCTGTCCAGCAGGCGACGGTGTCACAGCACGAGGCCCCGGCGCATTGTTTTTAAATGACGTGCGGCGGTTTTACCCATGAATCACGTCACTCGAACTTTAAGGAAAACAACATGAACGTTTTAATCGTGCATGCCCATCCCGAGCCGAAATCCTTTACCGCTGCACTGTGCGAGCAAGCGGTTGAAACCCTGCAAGCTCAAGGACATCAAGTTCGGGTATCCGATCTGTATGGAATGAATTGGAACCCGGTAGCCAGTGCGGAGGACTTCTGCTTCAGAGAAAATCCCGAGTACTTGGTCTACGCACTTGAACAACGACGAAACAGCCAAAAGCAGACCCTTGCCGCCGACATACAGCAGGAGTTGGACAAGCTGTTATGGGCGAACCTGCTAATCCTCAACTTCCCGATTTTCTGGTTCTCGACGCCAGCCATTCTCAAGGGTTGGATTGATCGGGTATTAGTGTCAGGCCTTTGCTACGGCGGTAAACGCTTCTACGACCTGGGCGGCCTGAGCGGCAAGAAAGCATTGGTGACGGTAACCTTGGGCGGACGTGAGCACATGTTCGGCGAGCATGCGATCCATGGGTGCCTGGAAGACATGTTGCGCCCGCTTTTGCGCGGGACATTGGCCTATGTCGGGCTGGATGTGTTGAAGCCTTTCGTCGGTTGGCATGTGCCGTATATCACTGCTGAAGCTCGACAGGAGGTTTTGGGCAACTATCGCCAACGACTGGAGAGTATCGATGCAGATGTGCCAATCCAGTACCCGCGCTTGAATCAGTTTGATGATCGTCTTTATCCCCTCGATCCCATTCCAGTAAAACCGCAAGCCCGCGCTTTGTAAAAAGTGTCGGGTTGAGAGAGCTCAAGTCTGAACCAGGCGTTTGTGCGTGCATTGCTAATGCAGTCTTTGCCATCCTGGTATGCAAGGGCGCGAAATGGACTTTTCAAACTACAATGAAGTGGGTTGCGATCGCCCTGGCAAAGACCCCTCGTCTGGCCTCTGGGCTTTGCGCACTTCGCCGGTCGGGTGCCTGCAGAATACGCGGTCGTCGGCGCTGTTCTCATCACCGCGATCATCGCACTCGGTGGGTGAGCAGAAAGCATCTATCGTGTGTACCTATCAGCGACGCGTATTGGTGAGGTCTTGTTATGGCAAAGGACAAGAAAAAAGCCCCTAAACATAATTCTGCTGAAAGTCTGAAGCTCAAGAACAAGGATTATCTTGATCAGCTCCGCCGCCTGCACGTCGAGCTGGTCAAGTTGCAGGAGTGGGTAAAAGACCAGGGCGTCAAAATCTGTATCGTTTTCGAGGGGCGTGATGGCGCTGGCAAGGGCGGGACGATCAAAGCGCTCACCGAGCGCGTGAGCCCGCGTGTCTTTCGTGTAGTGGCGCTGCCTGCACCGACTGACCGAGAAAAAAGCCAGATGTACGTCCAGCGCTACCTGCCGCACCTGCCGGCCGCTGGCGAAGTGGTGATTTTCGACCGTAGTTGGTACAACCGTGCGGGCGTGGAGCGTGTGATGGGGTTCTGCACAAAAGAGCAGGCTGTCAGTTTCCTGAAGGCAGTGCCCCTGGTGGAGCGCGCAATCGTCGACTCGGGCGTGATTCTGCTCAAATATTGGCTGGAAGTCAGCGAGGAAGAGCAGACCCGACGGCTTGAGGCGCGCATCAAGGACGGACGCAAAATCTGGAAGCTGACCCCAATGGATCTCAAGTCGTACAGCCGCTGGTATGACTATTCACGCGCACGAGATGACATGTTCACGGCGACTGATACCGAACATGCCCCCTGGCTGGTGGCAAACTCGAACGATAAGCGGCGGGCGCGTCTTAACATCATCACCGATCTGCTCAGCCGCATCCCGTACAAGTCTGTGGCACGAGAGAAGGTGATATTACCCAAACGGCAGAAGCCAGGCGGCTATCGCGAACCGAATTATCCGCTCAAACGCATCTCGGAAAAATTCTGATTTTTCGGGGCGTTTCAAAGGAAGGATTACGGAAATGACAGAAAAGAAACGGAAATGACTGAATGCGGAGCAACAATAATTGCCAAACCCCAGAAACGACAAAGCCCTGAATAATCAGGGCTTTGTCGTATAAAGATGGCGGAGGCGATGGGATTCGAACTCATGGACCTGTTACAGTCGACGGTTTTCAAGACCGTTGCCTTAAACCACTCGGCCACACCTCCGTTTGTGTTGCGGGCGCCATAATACCTGAATGAAACACACTGTCAAACTCTCTGCATAGCTTGTTACAGAGCGTCTGTTATGATCTTTGCGACTGAACGTTTCAAACCAACAGGAGTGTCGCCATGCGCGAACAGGATTACGCAGTTAATAACAGCGTGCAGGCTGAGCAGCTAGAGGTTAGCCGCGTCCTGCGCAACACATACGGCTTGCTCGCTCTCACCCTCGCATTCAGCGGTGTGATGGCTTTCGTTGCCCAGCAGATGCGCGTCGGTTACCCGAACATTTTCGTGGTGCTGATTGGCTTCTATGGCCTTTTCTTCCTCACCAACAAACTCCGTGATTCCGCCTGGGGCCTGGTGTCGGCATTTGCCCTGACCGGTTTCATGGGTTTCCTGCTCGGCCCGATCCTCAATCGTTACCTGGGTATGCAGGGCGGCGCTGAAGTGGTCAGCTCGGCCTTCGCGATGACGGCACTGGTGTTCGGTGGCCTGTCGGCTTACGTGTTGATCACCCGCAAGGACATGAGCTTCCTCGGCGGCTTCATCACCGCCGGCTTCTTCGTGTTGCTGGGTGCGACACTGGCGGGCATGTTCTTCCAGATCAGCGGTCTGCAACTGGCGATCAGCGCAGGTTTCGTGCTGTTCTCCTCGGTCTGCATTCTGTTCCAGACCAGCGCCATCATTCACGGCGGCGAGCGTAACTACATCATGGCGACCATCAGCCTGTATGTATCGATCTACAACCTGTTCATCAGCTTGTTGCAGATCTTCGGCATCATGGGCCGCGATGACTGATCGTCAGCCTTGAGCAAAAAAACCCGCTTCGGCGGGTTTTTTCTTGTCTGCGATTTGATGATAGGACTAGGCCATCGGCGGCAAGCGACGTTTGACCGGGGTTTTCTTGACGATTGCAGTGTTGGTTTCGGCGTGGGTGTTGAGGCGGTCGAGCAGGGTGTCCAACTGTTCCATCGAGCGTACATGCAGGCGTGCAATGAAGCAGTCATCGCCGGTGACCTTGTCGCATTCGGTAAACTCTGGAATGGCCATGATTTGCCGTTCCACTTCCTGTAACTGGCCTGGCAGCGGGCGAATGCGCACGATGGCCTGGAGTTGGTAGCCGAAGCATTTTGGGTCGATATCTACGGTGTAGCCCTTGAGAACACCCCGTTCTTCCAGTCGACGCAGGCGTTCGGCTACGCTGGGCGAAGAGAGGCCGCTGATTTGTGCCAAGGCCTTGAGCGAGCGCCGCGAGTCTTCCATCAATGCCGTGATCAGCACTTGGTCAATGTCGTCGGTCATGGCGAAAACCTCTGTTAGGCAATAAGTCAAAACTACCTTGATAAAAAAGGCAGATGTCGAGTCTAGCCTGATTTATGCACTGGAGAACCCCCTCAGCGGCTGGGCATAATTTGCCCATTAACAGAGGAGTCTGAAGATGGACAAAACAATACGTCGCGGCTCGTTCGAAATGACCGCCGCCATGCTGATCTCCGGGACCATCGGTTGGTTTGTACTGGTGTCAGGGCAACCGGTTCTGGATGTGGTGTTCTGGCGCTGCCTGTTCGGCGCCGGGACCTTGTTGCTGATTTGCGCGGCGTTCGGCTTCCTGCGCCCAGGCATCCTGACCCGTACCACGTTTCTGTTGGCCGTGATCAGTGGTGTGGCGATTGTCGGCAACTGGGTGCTGTTATTCGCGTCCTATTCCCGCGCCTCGATTGCCATCGGCACCGCTGTCTATAACGTACAGCCGTTCATGCTGGTGGGCCTGGCCGCCGTATTCCTTCACGAAAAAATCACCCTGCAGAAAATGGCCTGGCTGGGTGTTTCATTTCTCGGCATGCTGGCGATTGTCAGCGCCCATGGCGGGCAGGGCGAGAGCGGTAGCGAATACCTGATTGGTATTGCGTTGGCGCTAGGTGCTGCTTTCCTTTATGCGATTGCCGCGCTGATTATCAAACGCCTGACTGGCACGCCGCCGCATTTGATTGCCTTGATTCAGGTCAGCACCGGTGTGCTGTTGTTGGCGCCATTCGCGCACTTTTCGGCATTGCCGCAAGCACCCAGCGCCTGGGCCAGTCTGATTACTCTGGGCATCGTGCACACCGGCGTGATGTATGTGCTGCTGTATGGCGCGATCCAGAAACTGCCGACCGCACTGACCGGCGCCCTGTCATTCATCTACCCGATCGCGGCGATTTTCGTCGACTGGTTTGCCTTCGGCCATCGCCTGGAACCGCTGCAATGGATTGGCGTGGCGGCGATTCTGCTCGCCGCGGCCGGCATGCAACAGAACTGGAGCCTCAAGTTTCGCCGGACTGTAAGCCAGTAAACAAGGCTAGATGTTCCAGCGCGGTGCCGTCCTGGCGAGGCGCTGGCGCATCTCGCCGATATTGGACACTAAATGCCGAACCAACAATCGGTAACCGTCCAGTGAGTTGTAGACCGGTGCCTCGAGACTGGCCTCGGGCAGTTCGATCGGACGGCTGAGGCGCTGCGAAGCACCGGTTTTCAGCGCTCGGGCCATGCCCATTAACTGCACGCGAATCAGCCGGTGCTCTGTCTTCAATGCCGATTGCAGATGTGCCATGGCGTCAGGGTCATCGGCATCCGGCCGGGTGTTGCCGAGTATCTCCAGGGTGCTGACGCACATGCGCAAGTGACGTTGAATGGCATCGAGTTCGGTCATGGAAATCTTCACCTCCTTGGACACCGACGGCATCAATGAACGCAGTTGCACCATCACCACGTTCAGGCGCCCCATGAGCTTAAGGTGTTCGTCAGCGGTGACCGGTTGACCGCCGATGATGCGCCCGTAAACCGTCGCACAATCGCGCAAGGCATCAGCCAGGTTGTAGCGCCAGGAATAAACGGCATAGAGCGGCAAAGCGAAGGAAAATGCGAGCGCCAGGGCGATGCCAATCAGGATGTCTACCCCGCGCCACAGGCCATCGGTGACCGGGTTGTCGCCGTGCCCGGCAACAATGAACACGGTAATCGCTGCGAGCAACGCGGTGTAACCACCTTTGCCGATGGCGTGATACGAGAAAAATCCACAAATCACCGCCATGACGAAATAGGTCAACCAGGGCATACCGAGCCAGGCCTGTTGCATCACCAACAGCAGACCGATCGCCGCCCCGACCAAGGTGCCAATCGCCCGTTCGGCGGCTTTTTTACCAATGTTGCCGTGGTGCTGCAAACCGCCGATCACCACCAGCATCGTCACTGACGCCCATTCACCGTGGGGCAGGTTGATGCCGGTGGTCAGCAGGATCGATGCCAGCAATCCCAATGACACGCGCACCGCATGGATCACCCGTGCATGGCGATAACGCTGGTACGGGTCCAGCAACGGGCGCAATAACCGGCGCAACAACGGCGGCACTCGAGATGTGCTCAGGTTGCGTCTCCTCAGAAAATGTAATCAGTCGTCAGGAAGCTCGAACTGCGCCCGCTGATGATTTCGCTGATGAGATCTTTGTTGGTCTCCTGGAACTTGGTCGCCACCAGCGTCCTGATCGAAAACACGCGCAATGCGTCATGCACCGACAAGGTGCCCTCGGCCGAGTTTTTCCGGCCGTTGAACGGGTAGGTGTCCGGGCCGCGTTGGCACTGGGCGTTAAGGTTGATGCGCCCGACCTGGTTGGCAAAAGTGTCGACCAATCGGCCCACAGCCACGGGGTTGGTGCCGAAAATACTCAGTTGCTGGCCGAAGTCCGATTCCAGGACGTAATCGATCACCGTGTCCAGATGCCGGTACGGCACGATCGGCACCACTGGGCCGAACTGTTCTTCTTGATAGACGCGCATCTGTGGCGTTACCGGGTACAACACCGCCGGATAGAAGAACGATGCGCGCTCCGCGCCGCCATTGGGGTTCACTACTTTCGCGCCTTTGCCGACTGCATCCGCCACCAGCGCATGCAGGTAGGCGACCTTGCCCGATTCCGGCAACGGCGTCAGGGCCACGCCGCTGTCCCACGGCATGCCGGGTTTGAGGGTGGCGAGTTTGGCGTTGAATTTTTCGATGAAGGCCTCGACCACATCTTCGTGGACGAAGAGAATTTTCAGTGCGGTGCAGCGCTGGCCATTAAAGGACAGAGAGCCGGTTACCGATTCATTGACCGCATTGTCCAGATCCACCTCCGGCAGAACGATGCCGGGGTTTTTCGCATCCAGGCCCAGCGCCGCGCGCAAGCGGTGAGGTTTGGGGTGAAGCTTCTTCAAGTCGCTGGCGGCCTTGTTGGTGCCGATGAACGCGAAGATATCGATCTTGCCGCTGGCCATCAGTGCGCTGACGGTTTCGCGACCGCTGCCGTAGATCACGTTGATCACGCCGGCCGGAAAGCTGTCGCGAAAGGCTTCCAGCAGCGGACGAATCAGCAGCACGCCGAGCTTGGCCGGTTTGAACACTACGGTGTTGCCCATGATCAGCGCCGGAATCAGCGTGGTGAAGGTCTCGTTCAACGGGTAATTGTAAGGGCCCATGCACAATGCCACGCCCAACGGTACGCGGCGGATCTGCCCGAGGGTGTCCTGCTCCAGTTCGAAACGGCTGGAGCGACGGTCGAGCTCCTTGAGGGCATTGATGGTGTCGACGATGTAGTCGCAGGTGCGGTCGAATTCTTTCTCCGAGTCTTTGAGGTTCTTGCCGATTTCCCACATCAGCAGTTTCACCACGGCCTCGCGCTGTTCGCGCATGCGCCGGAGAAAAGTCTCGACATGTTGAATGCGCTCGGCCACGCGCAGGGTTGGCCACAAACCCTGACCACGGTCATAGGCGCGCACGGCAGCGTCGAGGGCGGTCAGTGCCGTCTCGGCATCCAGCAACGGCGTGCTGCCAAGGATCACTTGTTCGTCGCCATTGGTGCCGCTGATGTACACCGGGCTGCGGACCTGGGCGAGGGGGCCTGGCCAGGTTTTCAGTTCACCGTCGACCAGGTATTCACGCTGTTCGGTTGGACCGTCCAGACGGTATTTTTCCGGGATGCTGCCGGCCTCGGGAAACAGGTTGCCAAGGATATCTGCTGTGGTCATGTCGCTACCCCGTGTGAGATGTCAGCCGTACGCTGGTGGCTTGCCGTTCGGAATTCGCTTTAAAGGTTATACGCCCTAATCACTCGATTTTTTAAGTCAAGCGAGCGGCAAAAGGCAGAGTAGAGGGGTTGAAGGTCTGGATCATGTGCTTCAAGCGTAGACCGCTTTGCCCGGTTCTTGTAACCGGACTTTTGACCTGAGCGCACACAACGGCCAGTGCTGCGGTTAAACTTGGCGCTCTTTCTAAAGGAGTTCATATGAGTCATTACCAGCCGGGCATTCTCGCCACCCCAGTTCCGCCTCAAGCCCGTCATATGTTCTTCGCCCTCGAATCCGCCGCAGCACTGCCGGCCGCGCTCGATAAATTGATGCAACTGGTGGATGGCAAGTCGGCGGTGGTTGGTTTCGGCGAATCCCTGGTCAAGGCCCTCGACAGCAACATCGAAGGCCTGCGGGTGTTCCCGGCAATGACCGGCGTCGGCGTGGACAACCCGTCGACCCAGCATGCGCTGTGGTGTTGGCTGCACGGTGTCGACCGTGGTGAATTGCTCAATCGCAGCAACGCCTTTGAAGCCGCCTTGGCGCCGGCCTTTCGCCTGGTGCAAGTGACCGAAGGCTTCCGCCACCGCGACGGTCATGACCTGACCGGTTACGAAGACGGCACCGAAAACCCTCATGACGAGGCCGCGGCGGCCGCTGCGCTGGTGGCTGAAGGCACCGATGGCACGGTCGGCGGCAGCTTCGCCGCGATCCAGCAGTGGCAGCATGACTTGAAGGGTTTCCATGCGATGCCATCCCATGAAACGGACGACATCATGGGCCGGCGTTTGAGTGACAACGAAGAACTCGACGACGCGCCGATTTCCGCTCACGTCAAACGCACCGCCCAGGAAAGTTTCTCTCCCGAAGCGTTCATCGTGCGGCGTTCGATGCCGTGGATTGAAGGCGACCGCGCCGGCCTGATGTTCCTGGCCTTCGGTTTTTCTCTTGATGCGTTCGAAGTCCAGTTGCGCCGCATGAGCGGCCTGGAAGATGGCATCACCGACGGTTTGTACCGCATCAGCCGACCGATCACTGGCGGGTACTATTGGTGTCCGCCGCTCAAGGATGGCCATCTCGACCTTCGTGCGCTGCACATAGGCAGCTAAAGGCAAGATCAAAAGATCGCAGCCTGCGGCAGCTCCTTGTATCTCGACTATCGCTCCGTCAGGAGCGATAGTTCTCGACTGATCATCGAGGGAGGGACCTGGAAGCCGCGCAGCTCCTTAGGCTTTTTGCCTGCAATGTAGATCGTGCTCCTACCCTCCACACTCACTCGTATAGTTCGAACGGTATCTTGGGCCCGTCCTTGGCGAGAGCCCGCATTTGCAAGGTTGGACAGAGTGCAGTG
>NZ_JAHTMR010000021.1 GCF_019200975.1 Pseudomonas sp. PD9R
ACTACGAATGCTACCGCTACAACCGCCCCGGCCATCGTTTGCGCAAGATCCATTTCAGCCAAACCAATCGCAGAACCCTGCGGGCTGAAGTCCGCTATCTGCCCAACTTGGAGATCCACCGCCAGACCGATGGCGAAGAGCACCATGTCGTCAGCATCGAAGCAGGGCGCAGTAGCGTACGCACCCTGCATTGGCCCGATGGCGCTCATGACGATCAACTGCGCTACAGCCTTAGCGATCATCTGCGTTCCAGCACGTTGGAATTGGACGGCGAGGCCGGTGTGCTGACTCAGGAACGCTACTATGCCTTCGGCGGTACGGCCTGTTGGGCGGGGAAAACTGCGTTGGTGGCGCAGTACAAAACAATTCGCTATTCGGGCAAGGAAATGGATGCGACGGGGCTTTATCACTATGGATATCGCTATTACGCGCCATGGTTGCAGCGATGGATTAATCCGGATCCTTTTGGAGATGTCGATGGTTTAAATATATATCGATCCTTCAATAACGGCCCGATCACTTTTTTTGATGCTGAAGGTACAGTTGTTTTGAATTTTTCTTCGGATCCGAATAAAAGACCAAGGGGGGACGGGGTAGTCAATGCGAGGCTTGTTGTGGACTATGAAATTCCGAAAATGCGTCCGGGACCAGAGTTTGTTTACTATCTCAGTCAATCACGGCCTGGAAATAGCTTTACTGGTATAGCAAATGTTGAACTTAACGGATCGCTTAGTGGTGTGGTGGATATATATCCTTTGAAGCCGAATCCATGGGCAAGCGCAAGTGAGCAAAAAACTTCTTATGAAGGAAGTCTGCATGATGCAGGAGTCCCAATAGAACATGGAGGCATTAGTAGCGGGATGAAAGTTGCGCATCGCCAAGCGATGGAGATTTTTTCAAGACCTGAAAATTTCACAATCGGATTTACTCTGAATGATGTTCGAGATTTACCGTTTCAGACTGGTCAGGTCTATAAAAAATCGCCCACATTAATTGGAACGTCAAGGTCGATTAATAAGCCAAAAACTTATAGGGTTTCGGAAGAGTTTGTTTCCGTTGGCGCAAATATTGATGATTATAACAAGGCGTATAATATGTTTGTTGATGGCTCGTTAGAGGTGTTTGGGGGGTTTGAAGAGATATCAATAGAGGTAAAAGCAGAACTGTTAAAAATGTTTGCGACGGTCAGTGATACATTGGAACAGAACTCGTCATCATTGAGGCAGTTGTTTGAAGCGGAACTCTTTAGGCCGGAACTACAAGTGCCGCGTAGACCCAATCACCAGAATGAGAGAGCGCTTCATTTTTAAAAAACGAAACGCTAGCGAGCCTGCTCCCACTCACCGCTTATTCAACCCCCGAGCCAACCGATCCCCACCCAATTGAATCACCGCCACCAACGCCACCAGCAGCACAATCACCATCAACATGATCTGGCTATCAAACCGCTGATACCCATACCGATACGCAATGTCCCCCAACCCACCGGCACCAATCGCGCCGGCCATGGCCGATGAGTTGATCATCGTCACCAGCGTAATCGTGAACCCACCAACAATCCCGGGCAGCGCTTCAGGCAACAGCACATGCCAAACGATGTGCCCGCGCCGGCAGCCCATGGCTTGCGCCGCTTCGATCAAGCCGTGATCGACCTCGCGCAAGCTGACTTCGGCGATGCGCGCAAAGAACGGTGTCGCCGCGATGGTCAGCGGCACGACGGCCGCCCAGACGCCGTAAGTGGTGCCGACGATCAACCGGGTGAACGGAATCAGCGCCACCATCAAAATCAGGAACGGCACCGAGCGGAACAGGTTCACGAACGCGCCCAGTATGCGGTTCACGGTCGGTGCTTCGTAGATGCCACCCTTGGAACTGGTGACCAGAATTACCGCCAGCGGAATGCCCGCCAGCAGAGCGATCAACGACGACACGCCGACCATCAGGAACGTGTCTATGAAGCCTTGCAGCAAGCGATCAAACCACATAACCCAATACCTCAACCTGTTGCGCCCACTGAGCGGCACGCTGATGCAGTTCTTCGGCGGCGAAGGGCGAGCCTGTCACCGCCAGCAGCAGTTGCCCCAGCACGTGTCCCTGAATCCGTTCAACACCACCCTGAAGCAAGCGCACGCGACCGCCGAGTGCACTGAACAGCGCGGCGATGTCGGGCTCGTCCTGAGCTGTTCCGGTGAATTGCAGGCGCAGCACAACGGCGTCCGCCGAAGACTGCGGTTGTGTGTGCAAACGGCTTTGCAACTCTGGCGGCAGCGCATGTTGCAACGGTGCGAGCAGGGTCTTGCTGACCTCATGCTGCGGGTTGCCGAACACTTCCCACACCGGCCCTTGCTCGACGATTCGGCCGTGTTCGAGGACAACCACGCGATCACAGATTTCGCGGATTACTGCCATTTCGTGGGTGATCAAAATGATGGTCAGGCCCAGGCGCTGATTGATCTCGCGCAGCAGGCCGAGGATCGATTGCGTGGTCTCCGGGTCCAGCGCCGAAGTAGCTTCGTCGCAGAGCAAAATCGCAGGGTCGTGAACCAATGCGCGGGCGATCCCGACGCGCTGTTTCTGCCCGCCGGACAGCTGCGCCGGGTAGGCGTTGTGCTTGCCTTGCAGGCCCACCAGTTCCAGCAGTTCGCGGACTTTGCGGTCGCGGTTTTCTTTCGGTACTCCGGCGACTCTCAGCGGCAACTCGACGTTCTGCCAAACCGTCTTGGCCGACATCAGGTTGAAATGCTGGAAGATCATGCCGATGCGCCGACGCAGCGCCACCAGACGGTCTTCATCGAATGCGCCGATATCGACTTGATCGATCAACACCCGACCCGAGGTCGGTTGTTCGAGGCGGTTGATGGTGCGGATCAACGACGACTTGCCCGCGCCGCTGCGGCCGATGATGCCGAACACTTCACCGCGCTGGATGGCCAGGTCGATGCCGTGCAAGGCCGCGACCGGCCCTTGTTTGCCTTCGTAGGTTTTGCCCAGGCCGATGAAGCGCACGTGGGCACGATTGAGTTCTGGATGCAGCTCGGTTTGTTCAGCGTGCTCTGAAACAAGGCGGGGCTCTGGAATTTCCAGTCGCAGTTGGGTTGCGGCCGTCATGCTCAGCTCTCCCAACCGGCTTGATAGAGCTTGCCGTGCGCTTTATCCAGCGCCGCACGGACAGCTGGCGAATGCTGGTAAATGTCGACGAATTTGATCAGGCGCGGGTCGGTTTTGCTTTTCGGCTGGATCACGAACTGAATCACGTATTCCTTGTGATCGAGGCCGTCGAACAGCAGGGCGGAACCAGCATCGAAGGTCTTCGACAGGCGGATGTAGGCTGGGTAGCCCTGGACCAGATCGGCGTCGTCATAGGCGCGCACCAGTTGCACGGCTTCGACCTGAAGGATTTTGATTTTCTTCGGGTTGGCGATGATGTCTTCTTCGGTGGCTTTGTAGCCGACGCCCGGCTTGAGGGTGATCAGACCGGCCTTGGCCAGCAACTGCAAACCACGGCCGCTGTTGATCGGATCGTTGGCGATGGCCACGTTGGCGCCTTCTGGCAATTCATCGAAGCTTTTGTATTTTTTCGAGTAGAGGCCGACGTTGTTGATGATTCCTGGCGCGAACGGCACCAGGTCAAAACCGGAGGCGGCTTTGGCGTTTTCCAGGAACGGGATGTGCTGGAAGTAATTCACGTCGATGTCGCCGGCGGCAAGGCTGACGTTGGGGGCGATCCAGTCGGTGAACTCTACGAGCTCGACTTTCAGGCCTTGTTTGTTGGCCTCTTCGACGGCGGCTTCCAGCGGAATGGCGAAGGCGGCGGTGGTGCCGATTTTCAGCGGGGCGTCGGCGGCGAAGACCGCAGAGCTGAACAGACCGAGGGCCAGGGCCAGTGCTTTGACTGGGTGAGAGAAGAGGTTTTTGGTCATGATGGTTTTCCAGTCAGTGCATTGAATTTGTGGTGTTTGGTCGGGCCTCATCGCGAGCAAGCTCGCTCCTACAGGGGACTGCAGTGCTCTTGTAGGGCGAGGCTTGCCCGCGAAGCTTTTAGCGGCGAAATGCCGAACCGGTATGTTGTGGTGGTAATTGCGCCCCTTCGCGAAACAGCTTTTCCCGCAAGCTGCCATTGTCATAAGCGGTCTTGTACGACCCGCGCCGTTGAAGCTCGGGGATCACCTGTTCAATGAAATCCACATAGCTTTCCGGCGTGACAATGCGCGTGAGGTTGAAGCCGTCGAGGCCGGTTTCGGCGATCCATGATTCCAGTTCGTCAGCCACTTGCTCGGGCGAGCCGACCACGGTGATGTAGCGACCACCGAGGGCGTGTTGCTCCAGCAATTTGCGCCGGGTCCAGTCGTTGTTTTGCAGGTTTTTGGTGGCGGACTGGATCGCGTTGCTTTTCACGTACTGGATCGGTTCGTCGATGGCGTATTCGGAAAAATCGATGCCGGTGGACGCCGAAAAATGCGCCACGCCGGCCTCGGCACTGGCATAGCTCAGGTATTCGGCGTGTTTCTTCCAGGCCAGTTCTTCGGTGGCATCGACAATCACGTTCAGCCCCATGAACACCTTGATGTCCTCGGGATTGCGCCCTGCCTCAACGGCGCTGGCGCGGACCTTGTCTACCTGCACTTTGGTCGACGCTTTGGTCTGGCCGCTGATGAACACGCACTCGGCGTGGCGGCCGGCGAACAGCAATCCACGATCAGAACTGCCAGCCTGGAACAGCACGGGCGTTCGCTGCGGCGACGGTTCGCAAAGGTGATAACCCTCGACCTGATAGAACTCGCCTTTGTGCTCGACCTTGTGCACTTTCTCCGGTTGCGCGTAGATCCTCTGCTGTGGGTCGTTGAGCACCGCGTCGTTTTCCCAGCTGCCTTCCCAGAGTTTGTAGAGCACTTGCAGGTATTCATCGGCCTGATCGTAACGACGGTCGTGTTCGACTTGTTCGCTCAGGCCCATGGCCTTGGCGGCGCTGTCGAGGTAGCCGGTGACGATGTTCCAACCGACGCGGCCACGGCTCAGATGATCGAGCGTCGACATGCGTCGGGCGAACAGGTACGGCGGTTCGTAGGTAAGGTTGGCGGTCAGGCCGAAACCGAGGTTTTTCGTCACCGCGGCCATGGCTGAAACCAGCAACAGCGGATCGTTGACCGGCAGTTGGATCGACTCTTTCAGCGGCACGTCCACCGAATTCTGGTAGACGTCGTAGACCCCGACGATGTCGGCGATGAACAAACCGTCAAACAGTCCGCGCTCCAGCAACTGCGCGAGCTCTGTCCAATATTCGATGGTTTTGTACTGGGTGGAGTTATCCCGTGGATGGGTCCACAGGCCGTGATTGATGTGCCCGATGCAGTTCATGTTGAACGCATTGAGCAGGATTTTCTTCTTGATGGCGGTCATCAGAGGGTCCCCCGCAACGGAGGGTTTTCATCATTGAGGTAGTAATTGCCGACCGCGTGATACTTCCAGCGCACCGGGTCGTGCAAGGTGTGCACGCGAGCGTTGCGCCAGTGGCGATCCAGGCCGTGTTCGATCAGCGTCGCCTGGCTGCCGGCCAGTTCAAACAAGGTGCTGCCGGCGGCCAGGGAAATTTCGGTGCTGATGGCGCGGGCTTCGGCGACAGCAATCGACGCGGCAGCCACCGTCTCGGCGTTGCTCTCGGCCTGGGCTTTATCGAGGAATTCGCCGGCGCGTTCCAGCAAGGCTTCGGTGGCATGCAGGCGAATGCTCAAGTGGCCGAAACTCTTGATGGTCAGCGGGTCTTCGGTGGCTTTTTCGTGGGTGGCGTCGATCCATGGCCGGGTTTTGGTGCGCACGAAGTGCAGCGCATCTTCATAGGCGGCGCGGGCGATGCCGGTGTCGATGGCGGCATGGAGAATCTGCGCCAACGGGCCGACCGGCGTTGGCCGTTCGAATGCGCTTTGAAACGGGATCACGTCGTCGGATGCTACAAACACATCTTCGAACACCACCGAACCGCTGCCGGTGGTGCGCTGGCCGAAACCGCTCCAGTCGTCGATCACCGTCAGGCCTTTGCTGTTACGCGGGACGAATGCCAGTTGCTGTACGCCGTTTTCGTCGATCACCGAGGTCGGAATACGCTGGGCGTAAATCGCGCCGGTGGCGTAGAACTTGCGACCATTGATGCGATAACCGCTGCCGTCACGTGTCAGGCGGGTGACGCGATCGTGGGCGGTTTTGGTGCCCAGTTCGGCGAGGGCATTGCCGAAGCGCTGACCGGCCAGCACTTCGGCATATAGACGTTCTTTCTGCTCGTGGCTGCCGTTTACGCGCAGCACTTCGAGGGCATAAAAATGGTTTTGCGGGATCTGCCCCAGCGAGCCGTCAGCCTGTGCGATCAGCGCGATAACCTTGGCCAGGGTGACGTTGGAAACACCGGCACCGCCGTATTCTTTCGGCACGCTGATGCCCCATAGGCCCGAGCGGGAAAATACTTCCAGTTCCGGGTGCGGCAAACGACGTTCGCGGTCGCGCAGGGCGCTGTCGCGTTTGAAATCTTCAGCCAGGTCGCTGGCGATGATCAGGGCTTGCTCATCGCTGGTGATGACCGCGACGTGTTGAGAAATTGACATGTGTTTCTCCAGAGGTCTGGTCGTTAAATCCAGGAGTGGCGTGCCGGCAGAGTGCCGTTCAAGTGATAGTTACCGACTGCGTGATACTTCCAGCGCACCGGGTCGTGCAGGGTGTGCACGCGGGCGTTGCGCCAGTGGCGGTCAAGGTTGAATTCGGCGAGGGTGGCGCGGCTGCCGGCCAGTTCGAAGAGCTTTTCGCTGGCCAGCAACGAGATCTCGGTGGTGAGCACTTTGGCTTCGGCCACGGCAATCGAAGCACGGGCGGCGGACTCGGCGGTGAGTGGCGCGGCACTGACCTGATCGAGCACTTGCCCGGCCTTGCGCAGCAGCGCTTCGGCGGCATGCAGTTCGATTTTCAGTTTGCCGATGTCGGCGATCACGTACAGGTCATCGCTGGCGCGTTCGACCTTGGCGTCGATCCACGGCCGGGCCCGTGTCTTCACGAACGCGATAGCGTCGTCGATAGCGCCACGGGCAATGCCGGCGTCGATGGCGGCTTGAATCAGCTGAGAGACGGCGCCCTGGGTATTCGGCTTGTCGTTGATCTTCCAGTTATCCACCACCAGCTCGGCGTCGACCCGCACGTTGTTGAGCAAAATAGTGCCGCTGGCGGTGGTGCGCTGGCCAAAACCGGACCAGTCATCGACGATCCGCAACCCCGGCGTGCCACGACGCACAAAGGCCAACACCTGCTTGCCGTCGTCATTGAGCGCCTTGACCGCCACCCAATGCGCGAACAGCGCGCCAGTGGAGTAAAACTTCTGCCCGCTGAGAACAAAACCATCACCGTCGGCGGTGATGCGCGCTTTCAGATCAAGGGTGTTTTTGGTGCCGCGCTCGGGCCCGGCATTGCCGATGCGCCAGCCGTCGAGCACGCTTTTGAACAGCTGTTTTTTCTGCGCTTCGGTAGCGCTGCCCAGCACCAGATTGAGAATGCCGAACTGGTTTTGCGGGATCTGCCCGAGTGCCGGGTCTGCCGCGGAAATGATCGCGAACACCTCAGCCAGGGTGACGAAGGAAACCTGCGGGCCGCCGTACTCGCGCGGGATGGCAATGCTGCCCAAACCGCTGCGGGTGAACTGTTCGATTTCCGACCACGGCAGCTTGCGCTGCTGGTCGCGTTTGGCCGCTTGCAGGCGGGCGACTTGCGCCAGCTCATGGGCGGCCTTGATCGCTTGTGCGTCGTTGCGCAATACCTGCGCGGGCAACAACAATGGGGCGACGTCCAGATCACTCTGAACTAATGCGTCTGCCAGACTGGACATCAGTGCCACTCCTTGGCTGCACGCAATGCCCTGGCGATCTGCACTGGGGTGATTGTGTTCCGGACCATACCTACCTCACATCTCATGGAAGCGCCGCAGGCTGCGGCGATCGAAAACAAGAATGTCCGGTGGTCCGGTGCATATACCCTAAGCGTTTATAAATAAGTTATGAACTAACTTTTAGGAATATTGATAGAAGTGTGCCGGCGCGAACTGTACGCAGGGCAACAGTTGTTCTTGTAGCAACAGTTCAAGGTCGCATTCGGGTTCTGTAGGAGCGAGCTTGCTCGCGAAAAACGTGAAGGCGATGCGTTTATCCAGGTAGCCCGCGTTTTCGTTAACGTCCTTCGCGAGCAAGCTTCGCTCCTACAGTGGGGTCTTCAAGTAAGGATTGGCGCAACCAATCTTCAGCGTCCGCGCCGGCGCCCAGCGTGAGTTGTTCCCTACCCGGTCGAGGATGCAGTAAGTCACTTCCAGCCGCAGGTCTTCGCCGGCCTCGACAATGATCGCCGGCGGCACCCAGACCTGTATCGGCTGGCCGACATCGCTGGCCTTGAGGCGGGGCAGGTCCATGCGGACATCGCCCCAGCGCAGGGTAATCTCGTCGTCGGCGGCCATGTTCAGGTAGGGCTCGATGGTCAACGGTACACCGCGCTTGATCTGGTTCGGGTTGACCCCTTGACGACGAATCGTCTCGGGAATACTCACCGGGGCCAGGCTTTGATTTTCGTCGCCACACAGTGCCGAAGGCTGTCCGCCGGGGCCGTCGAGTTTGATGTGTACACGCCTGGCAGCTGATACCGATGCGCCTTGTCCGATCTGCATGACATGGTAGTGAACGCGCGCGGTGCCATTGGCAATAAAGCTCTCGGGTACGCGCAACTGAACGGGCTGACCCACATCGTGGGCTGTCAGGACTCGGGAGGCGACGTAACAGTTGTCCCAGAACAGTTCGATCAGGTCGCCTTCGTCCATCGCCGGGTACGGCGGTACGTCGATCAACTGATGCGCTGCCGAGATAATGTTGATACCGATCTTGTGAGTTTGCGCCAGGGTCGGGGCCACAAGTTCGGTTTTATTTGAAGTGCTTGTCATGGGTTTCTCCTTGAAGCCTTGCAGTGAAGTCCGTTTCTGAAAGTTCAAAAGGCGCGAATTGCCAAGTAACAAAGCGGCTGATTATTTTCCCGTTTTTAAATAGTGATTGGCGCCTGTTGGAGGCTAGATAAGAGCGCGACCGAATCAGTGTCAATAGGGTTTGTTAGTTAGGTTGTGGATATCGCGTTATTCAGAATGTTCCTACGCGACAGCGTTAATAAGCTTTCCTGATCTGTCGAATATGACTGCGGGTTTTGTGGATTTTTGGCCGTAAAGCAGGCAACTCTCTGCCAAGGCAGTGCCAGTTTTTTTTGGGATTTTAGGCGGGATTAATCTATTGCGGGACATAAATATGTACCGCCGTTAGCAATAACAGTTGCTGTGCGACGATGCTGTTTTAATAAAGAGGGATTGTTAATAAAGGCAGGTTCAACTTCCATCCATGGAAGTCAATACGTGTGCAGCGGTCACTCAGTTGTGAGCGTTATTCAGGAATTTGCTGAGAAACTGTTTGGTACGTTCTTCTTTAGGGTTGGCAAACAGCGCCTTGGCTTCGCCTTGTTCGACGATCACGCCCTTGTCGAAAAACACCACACGGTTGGCCACATCACGGGCGAAAGCCATTTCGTGGGTGACGATGACCATGGTGCGATTTTCCTGAGCCAGGCCGCGGATAGTCGCCAGCACTTCGCCCACAAGCTCCGGGTCGAGTGCCGAGGTCGGTTCATCGAACAGAATCACTTCAGGTTCCATCGCCAGCGCACGGGCAATCGCCACACGCTGTTGCTGACCGCCTGAGAGGCGACGCGGATAAGCATCTTCCTTGCCCGCCAGGCCGACCTTGGCCAACAGCTTTTTACCCAGGACAACGGCGTCGGCAAGCGGGATCTTTTTTACAATGATCGGGCCTTCGATGACGTTTTCCAGGGCGGTGCGATGGGGGAACAGGTTGAAGTTCTGGAACACGAAACCTACATGCTGGCGCAAACGACGCACCAGGCTTTGCTGCTGGTTCAACGGGCGGCTGGTATCGATCTCGATGTCACCGACCTTGATCCGGCCACTGGTAGGTTCTTCCAGGAAGTTCAGGCAACGCAGGAACGTGGTCTTGCCCGAGCCGCTCGGCCCGATGATCGCCACTACCTCGCCTTCCTTCACTTGCAGATCGATGCCGTTGAGCACGACTTGACCCTTGAACTGCTTTGTCAGTTTTTCCACGACAATCATGGGGTCAGGACTCCTGATCGTGCCGATTGACCCGGGCTTCCAACTGGTTCTGCAGGTGCGAAAGCACTGTGGCCAGAATCCAGTAGATCAGCGCGGCGGCAAGGTACATGGTGAACACTTCGAAGGTACGGGCGGTGATCAGCTGCGCCTGGCGGAACAGCTCCGGCACCTGAATGGTGGCCGCCAGTGCAGTGTCCTTGACCAGCGAAATGAAGCTGTTGCCCAGCGGTGGCAATGCGGTGCGCATGGCCTGCGGAATAATGGCCCGGCGCAGGGTTTGCGCACGGGTCATTCCGATACTGGCAGCCGCTTCCCACTGGCCGCGCTCGATGGAGCTGATCGCGGCACGCAGGATTTCACAGGCGTAAGCGGCCATGTTCAGCGAGAAGCCGATCAGGGCCGCCGGCAGCGGATCGAGTTCCATACCCAATTGCGGCAAGCCGTAATAGATCACGAACAGCTGCACCAGCAACGGCGTGCCGCGAAAGAACGACACGTAGATGCGGGCGATCCAGCTCACCAGCTTGAAGCGCGACAGGCGCATCAGTGCCAGGCCGAAGCCCAGCACGAGACCGAAGAACATCCCGCCCAGGCTCAAGATGACCGTGTAGTACGCTCCCTTGAGCAGGAAGGGCAGGGAGTCCAGTGCGAGTTGGAAAGCTTCGTTCATTATTGGGTGACGTCAGCGCTGAAGTATTTTTCCGAGAGCTTTTTCAGGGTGCCATCGGCGCGCAGTTTGTCGATCGCTTTGTTGATCGCGGCCAACAGTTCAGGCTCGCCTTTGCGCAGGGCAATACCCGCTTCCTGACGGGAGAAAGCATCACCGGCGGCGGTGGTGTCCTTGGCCTTCTTGGCGTATTCCAGCGCTGCCAGGCGATCGATCAGAATGGCGTCGATACGGCCGACGCGCAGATCCTGGAACTTGGTCGGATCATCATCATAGGTCTTGATAATGGCTTTCGGCTGATTGTCCTTGAGCCATTGCTCGTAGTTGGTGCCTAGTCCTACACCGACTTTTTTGCCATCCAGATCAGCAGCGGACTTGATGTTCAGCTCGGCGGCCTTCTTCGTCAGTACCAGCGCCTGAATCCCGGAAACGGTGTAAGGCTCGGAGAAGTCGTATTTCTTCTTGCGCTCTTCGGAGATGGTTACCTGGTTGATCACAACGTCCAGGCGCTTGGACTCCAGGGCTGCGAGGATGCCGTCCCATTTGGTCGGTTGCAGTTTGACTTTGACGCCCAGCTCTTTGGCCAGGGCTTCGGAGAATTCAACTTCGAAGCCGGCCAGTTTGCCGTCAGCGTCGACGAAACTGAACGGTGGGTAGGTGCCTTCCAGGCCGACGTTGATCACGCCGGCGTCTTTGATTTTTTGCAGTTGCTCACCGGCAACTGCTTGCCCGATCAGGCCGGCGCTCAGCGCCAGGCCCAGTGAACCCACCAGCAGATTTCGACGTAGTGCGGAAAAATTCATGACAAGCCCCTGTGTTTTCTTATGGAAGACGCTTTAGGAAAGTTGGCAAATTCGGGATTTGAACGACTGCGATATCGTGCCCTAAAGCAGCTTATGCGTCTCGCTGCAAATTCGCCTGCGATGCGACTATATGATGGCGTTTTTAGAATAGAAAATAATAATTTTAGTTTTTGTTATTCATTTAAAGAATATGCGGTGTTCCATGGAAAAGATCGCAGCCTTCGGCAGCTCCTACATAAATCGGCGTACCTTGAGCTGCCGCAGGCTGCGATCTTTTGATCTTTGGCGCTTACAAAAAGCTGGTATAGCCAAACAACGCCGGTGCCCCACCGGTGTGCAGGAATATGATCGGGCCATCATCAAAACGCTGACGACCAATCCCGTCGAGCAAACCAGCCATGGCCTTGCCGGTGTAGACCGGATCAAGCAGCAGCCCTTCCTGACCCGCCACCAGCTTCACCGCCGCCAATGTTCCGGCATTCGGTTCGCCATAACGCGGCGCGAAATATTCATCCCACAACTCGATCTTGAAACTCGCCGGCAGCTTCACACCCAGCAACTCGGCGGTACGCTCGGCCAGGCCCTGTACCTTCGGTCGTTGATCCTCATCACTGCGGGACACCGTGACACCAATCACTGGCAATTCCGGCAATGTCTCGCTTAAAGCCAACGCCAAGCCACTGTGGGTCCCGGCGCTGCCGGAGGCCAGGACCACGGCGGCGAAATTCAGGCCGGTGTCCTTGATTTGTTCGGCCAGTTCGAGACCCGCGCGCACGTAACCCAGAGCACCCAATGCATTGGAGCCGCCAATCGGCACCAGATACGGTTTTTTGCCGTTGCTGCGCAGCCGAGCGGCCAAGGCTTGCAGTTGTTCATCGGCGTTATCCAGGTTTTCGACCCGCTCGACTTTGGCATCAAACAGGTCGAGCAACAGTCGATTGCCGTTGCCGACATAATTGGCATCGTCGGTGCCCAGCGGGTTTTCCAGCAGGGCGACGCAGCCCAGCCCCAGCTTGGCGGCAATGGCAGCGGTCTGGCGCACATGGTTGGATTGCAGCGCGCCAGCGGTAATCAAGGTGTCGGCGCCCTGGGCCAAGGCATCGGCGGCCAGGTATTCGAGCTTGCGCAGCTTGTTGCCGCCCATTGCCAGCGGGGTCAGGTCATCGCGTTTGACGTATACATCGCGACCCAGCCAGGTCGACAGGCGCTCGAGTTTTTCCAGGGCGGTCGGCTGACCGAGCAGGTCGAGACGGTTAAAGCGGGCAAGCTGTTGTTTGAACGGCTGTTGATTGAACATAGTTCCGTACTGGCGGAGGGAGATTGAAGGACTATAGGCACGCCTATTTGAAGGGGCAACCGCCAATCGCTTATAGCCAATAGTGCTTAACACAGCACAATTGGTTCTTAATTTGGCTTGCGGGCCTTGCCGTAAAGTAATCGCCGTTGACGCGGCCAGACCGTCCGGCCGCCCGTGAGGAGTTTTTACCGTGAGTGAGCGTTCCAGCCATTGGCAATTGCAGAGCATCGTCAGTCAACTGCGCACGGCACGTGACCAGTGGCGAGCACAAAACGGCCGGGCCAGCACCGAACAGGGTGGTCGCGAGTTGCCGTCCCGGGCGGCCATGGCGGAGATTCTCGAAGCCCTGTGTGGGGCGCTGTTTCCGATGCGGCTGGGGCCGGTGGACTTGCGCGAGGAGAGTGAAGACTTCTACGTCGGTCACACCCTTGATGTGGCGTTGAATGCGTTGCTGGCTCAGGCACGGCTCGAATTGCGTTATGCCGCTCGCCACAGTGCCCAGGCGGATACTGAGGTCGAAGCCAAAACCATCCAGATCATTCAGGACTTCGCCCTTGCCTTGCCAGGGTTGCGCAGCCTGTTGGATACCGACGTGCTGGCGGCCTATCACGGCGACCCGGCGGCGCGTAGCGTCGATGAAGTGCTGTTGTGCTATCCGGGGATTCTGGCGGTGATTCACCATCGCCTAGCCCATCATTTGTATCGCTCCGGTTTGCCGTTGCTGGCGCGGATCAGTTCGGAAATCGCCCACTCGGCCACCGGCATCGACATTCACCCCGGCGCGCAGATTGGCCGCAGTTTCTTCATCGACCACGGGACCGGCGTGGTGATCGGCGAGACGGCAATCATTGGTGAGCGGGTGCGGATTTATCAGGCGGTGACCCTGGGCGCCAAACGCTTCCCGGCGGACGAAGACGGCCAGTTGCAGAAGGGCCAGCCGCGGCATCCGATCGTCGAGGATGACGTGGTGATTTATGCCGGTGCGACGATCCTGGGGCGCATCACCATCGGCCAGGGTTCGACCATTGGCGGCAACGTCTGGCTGACCCGCAGCGTACCGGTGGGCAGTAACGTGACCCAGGCGAATCTGCAGCATGATGACGGGGCGCAGAAGTAAAAATTGCCCCCTCTATAGGCCTGTAGACCCGTAGGAGCTGTCGAGTGCAACGAGGCTGCGATCTTTTGATTTTAAAACATCAAGATCAAAAGATCGCAGCCTCGTTGCACTCGACAGCTCCTACAGTCCTACAGGCCTGCAGTCCGCAGACCTACAGAATTCTATGACCGTCGAGCCCTGCGATTAGTCCTTAGCCTCCTATCCATGTTTAAATTGAACGTTCATTCAAGTTAAACCGGTGGTTCGCCGCCCGCTCACAACAGGAGGCTTGCCTTTGCTGAGTCCGATTTCTACAGCCACGTTTTACCCCTTCGAGGTGCACCGTTCATGAGTGCATCGTCCATCCCCTCAAGCGGCCTGGTCCGCATGAATCCGCCGGTGTTCTACTTCGCGGCGAGTTTCATTCTGTTGTTCGGCGTCGTCGTTATCGCCATGCCCGAACAAGCCGGCGCCTGGTTGCTGGCGGCGCAAAACTGGGCGGCCAATACGGTCGGCTGGTACTACATGCTCGCGATGACGCTGTATCTGGTCTTCGTGGTGGTCACCGCGTTATCAGGCTACGGCAAGATAAAACTCGGTGCCGACCACGACGAGCCCGAATTCAGCTACCTGTCCTGGGCCGGCATGCTGTTCGCCGCCGGGATCAGCATCACGTTGTTTTTCTTCTGCGTGTCCGAACCGCTGACCCACATGATCCAGCCGCCGCAAGGCGAGGCCGGCACGGCGGATGCGGCGCGTCAGGCGATGCAGATTCTGTTTCTGCACTGGGGCCTGCATGGCTGGGGCGTGTTTGCCTTTGTCGGCATGGCGCTGGCCTATTTCGCCTATCGGCATAACCTTCCGCTGGCCTTGCGCTCGGCGCTGTATCCGTTGATTGGCAAACGAATCAACGGTCCCATCGGCTACGCCGTGGACGGCTTCGGCATCATCGCCACGGTGTTCGGCCTTGGTGCCGACATGGGCTTCGGCGTGCTGCACCTCAACTCGGGTCTGGACTACCTGTTCGGCATCGCCCACACCCAATGGATTCAGGTCGGCCTGATCACGTTGATGATGGGTGCGGCGATCATCGTTGCGGTGTCCGGCGTCGATAAGGGCGTGCGGGTAATGTCCGACATCAACATGCTGCTGGCCTGCGCGTTGCTGCTGTTTGTGTTGTTCGCCGGCCCCACGCAGCACCTGCTCAACACCTTGATCCAGAATATTGGTGATTACCTCGGCGCCTTGCCGATGAAGAGTTTCGACCTGTACGCCTACGGCAAACCCGGCGACTGGCTGGGCGGCTGGACGGTGTTCTATTGGGCCTGGTGGATTGCCTGGTCGCCATTCGTGGGTTTGTTCATCGCACGGATTTCCCGTGGCCGGACCATTCGCGAATTCGTCTTCGGCGTGCTGCTGATCCCGCTCGGCTTCACCCTGGCGTGGATGTCGATTTTCGGTAACAGCGCCATCGACCAAGTGCTCAATCACGGTATGAGCGCGCTGGGCATGTCGGCTATCGACAATCCGTCGATGACGCTCTATCTACTGCTGGAAACTTACCCGTGGAGCAAAACCGTCATTGCGATCACGGTGTTCATCAGTTTTGTGTTCTTCGTCACCTCGGCCGATTCTGGCACCGTGGTGTTGTCGACGCTATCCGCCACGGGCGGCAATCCAGATGAAGACGGGCCGAAATGGTTGCGGGTGTTCTGGGGGGCGATGACCGCGCTGGTGACCAGTGCGCTGCTGTTCTCCGGCAGCATCGATGCATTGAAGTCAGCGGTGGTGCTGACCTCGTTGCCGTTCTCGCTGATTTTGCTGTTGATGATGTGGGGGCTGCACAAGGCGTTTTATCTGGAGTCGCAGAAGCAGATTGCGCAGCTGCACTCACTGGCGCCGGTATCGGGTTCTCGACGTGGTGGCTGGCGCCAGCGCTTGAGTCAGGCCGTGCATTTTCCGTCGCGTGACGAGGTCTATCGCTTCCTCGATTCAACGGTGCGTCCGGCCATTGAAGACGTCTCGGCGGTGTTCGTCGAAAAAGGCTTGAAGGTCATCACGCACCCGGAACCGGTCAATGACAGCGTCAGCCTGGAAATCGGTCACGGTGACGAGCACCCGTTCATCTATCAGGTGCAAATGCGCGGCTACTTTACGCCGTCCTTCGCCCGTGGCGGCATGGGCTCAAAAGAGCTCAATAACCGTCGTTATTACCGGGCTGAAGTGCACTTGAGCGAGGGCAGTCAGAACTACGATCTGGTGGGGTACACCAAGGAGCAGATCATCAACGACATCCTTGATCAGTACGAACGGCACATGCAGTTCTTGCACCTGGTGCGTTGACCGATGTTTCACGCTTCGCTGGTCAGCACCATGAACAGCACCAGCGCCGCCACCGGCACACTGAACACCACGGTGCCGACCACCAGCTCAGTGCTCAACGGCTGGCCGGCATTGACCATGCCGATGGCGCCGTTGATCAGCGTCAGCGCCAGCCACAGGGCCACGAAACCGTAAGTCAGGGTCAGGCGGCTGAAGCCGATTTTCTCGCCGATGAACAGCATCAGGGCGAGCAGGATCAGGCCGAAGGTGATGATGATGGTGGTGTGCATGGTGGGTCTCGCCCTGCAGATGCGCTGTCTGTTAGACCGTCTTCGCGGGCAAGCTCCGCTCCTACGGGGCTCAGCGGTAAATCTGTAGGAGCGAGGCTTGCCCGCGAAGGCGGTCTCATTGGATCACTCCGTCATATCGAGCATAGCGTCGTCCTTAAACCAACCCACCATTCACCCGCAAAATCTGCCCATTGACCCAAGCCGAATCCGGTCCGACCAAAAACGACACAACACGGGCGATATCTTCCGGCTGACCCAACCGCTCCAACGGCGCCATCTTGGCGAAGGTCTGGATCTGCTCCTCACTCTTGCCATGCAGAAACAACTCAGTCGCTACCGGCCCCGGAGCCACCGCATTGACCGTGATATTGCGCCCGCGCATTTCCTTGGCGAACACTTGGGTCAGCGATTCCACCGCCGCTTTGCTGGCAATGTACACCGCGTAACCCGGCAGGTTCAGGCCGACGGTGCTGCTGGAAAAGTTGATGATCCGCCCGCCGCTGTTCAGGCGTGTGGCCGCTTCACGCAGGGTGTTGAAGGTGCCGCGTGCGTGGATATTGAAGTTCTGCTCGAACAGCTCGTCGCTGTGTTGCGCCAATGGCATGACCTTTAGGATGCCGGCGTTGTTCACCAGCACATCGACCTTGCCCAGTTGCGTTTCGGTTTCGTCGAACATCCGCCGCACATCGTCGGCATTCGCCACATCAGCCTTGATCGCTATGGCCTGATGGCCGGCCTGACGCAGCTCCACCACTAGCTTCGAGGCTTCGCTGGCGCTGTTGGCGTAGTTGATGGCGACGGCGAAACCTTCGCCGGCCAGTTGTCTGGCGATCACCGCGCCGATGCCGCGTGAGGCGCCGGTCACGAGGGCAACTTTCGAAGTCTGGTGAGTCATGGATCTGTTCCTGTTGATTGGGTGTGAAGCCAATTTCACATGTTTACTCAGGCCGATAAATGCACGAGAGTTGCCTTGACTGTTCAATAATCGCCAACAATCGCGCACCCGGAGTTCAACGTGGATCAAGTCAAAGCGATGAAGGTGTTCGTGCGCATTTATGAGCGCAGCAGCTTCACGCTGGCGGCGGATGACCTGAACCTGCCGCGCGCGACGCTAACCCATACGCTGAATCAATTCGAAGCCTGGCTTGGCACACGGTTACTGGAGCGCAGCACGCGTAAAGTGCGCCCGACGCTGGATGGCGAGGCGTATTACCAACGTTGCGTGCAGTTGCTGGCGGAGCTTGAAGAAGCCGAGCTGGCGTTTCGCGGCGTGGCACCGAAAGGGCGGTTGCGAGTCGACTTGCACGGCACGCTGGCCAAACATTTCGTGATCCCGGCCCTGCCGCAATTCATGGCGCGTTACCCGGACATCGAGCTATCGATCAGTGAGGCCGATCGCTTCGTCGACCTGATCGCTGAAGGCGTCGATTGCGTGCTGCGCGCCGGCACCTTGAACGATTCGACATTGATTGGCCGTCGCGTGGCCAACCTGCGTCAGATCACCTGCGCCAGTCCCGCCTACCTGCGCAAATACGGCGAACCGACAAACCTCGACGACCTGAAACACCACCGCGCGGTGAACTACGTTTCGCGCACCACTGCCAAGTTGTTTCCGTTCGAGTTCATGGTCGATGGCGAGCTCAAGGAGGTCGCCATTGAAGGTGCCGTTTCAGTGTTTGGCGCGGAAATCTACGCTGCCTCGGCGATTGCCGGCCTCGGCCTGATTCAGTGCCCGCATTACCGAATGGAAGCGCAAATCGCCCAAGGACTGGTGAAGGAAATCCTCACCGACACACCACCGCCACCGATGCCGGTTTCTGTGTTGTATCCGCATAACCGACAGATGTCGCCACGGGTTCGGGTGTTTGTGGATTGGTTGGGGGAGGTTTTTGCGGGGGAACGGTAAAGATCAAAAGATCGCAGCCTGCGGCAGCTTCTACAGAGGAATGATGTTGAACATGAAATATGTGAAACGTTTCAGCATTTTATCGAGTCCGAGGTTTACCGGCATTTGACTGAGCGTATGCTGGGCGACTGGCGAAGCAGTCGATACCAGATTCAAGACAGACAAGAGAGGATTCGATGACTTACACCGCTGCCGAAAACCGCTACGACTCCATTCCTTACCGCCGCGTTGGCCGCAGCGGACTGGTGCTGCCGGCACTGTCCCTGGGCCTGTGGCACAACTTTGGCGACAGCACGCCGATCGACACCCAGCGGGCGTTGTTGCGCACGGCGTTCGACCTGGGCATCAACCATTTCGACCTGGCCAACAACTACGGCCCGCCGTACGGCAGTGCCGAGATCAACTTCGGGCGGTTGCTGCGTGAAGACTTCAAGCAGTACCGCGATGAATTGATCATCTCCAGCAAGGCCGGCTGGGACATGTGGCCCGGCCCTTACGGTCAGGGCGGCGGTTCGCGCAAGTACGTGCTGGCCAGCCTCGACCAGAGCCTGCAGCGCCTTGGCCTCGACTATGTGGATATCTTCTATTCGCACCGCTTCGACCCGGACACGCCACTGGAAGAAACCGCCAGTGCGCTGGCCACGGCCGTGCAACAAGGCAAGGCGTTGTACATCGGTATCTCGTCCTATTCCGGGGTGAAAACTCGCGAAATGGCCGCGCTGTTAAAAGAGTGGAAAGTCCCGCTATTGATTCACCAGCCGGCGTACAACCTGCTCAACCGTTGGGTCGAAAAAGACCTGCTGGACACCACCGACGAACTTGGCACTGGCGTGATTGCCTTCACGCCGTTGGCTCAGGGGCTGCTGACTGACAAGTACCTCAACGGCGTCCCGGAAGATGCGCGGGTCAACCGTCCGGGAGGTGGTTCATTGCAGGCGTCCCACTTGTCCGAGGCCAACATCGCCCATGTGCGGGCACTGAATGAGATCGCCAAGCGTCGTGGTCAGAGCCTGGCGCAACTGGCGCTGGCCTGGACCCTGCGTGATCCGCGCGTGACCTCGGCGCTGATCGGTGCGAGCCGGCCGGAGCAGATTATCGAGAACGTCGGGGCGTTGAAGAACTTGAGTTTTAGCGCAGAGGAACTGGCAGAGATTGACCGGTTTGCCCAAGAGGGCGGGATCAATCTTTGGGAGAAGCCTTCGACGGCTGAGTAACCGTTAAAAAGCAAAAGATCGCAGCCTTCGCATTCCCATGTAGGAGCTGCCGCAGGCTGCGATCTTTTGATCCTAAAAAAACGGCACATCCCCCAACACCGTCGCCCGCTGCATCACTCTTCGCGCCGGACGGTAGTCATCCACCGCGTAATGCTGGGTCACGCGGTTGTCCCAAAAAGCAATGTCGTCTTGCTGCCAGCGCCAGCGGATGGTGAATTCCGGTCGGGTGGCGTGGGCGAACAAAAACTTCAGAATCGCCTCGCTTTCAGTGTCCGACAGCTCATTGATCTTCGAAGTGAAGCCTTCGTTGACGAACAGCGAGCGACGCCCGCTCACCGGGTGCGTGCGGATTACCGGGTGCGACAGTGGCGGGTTTTTCCGGCGTGCTTCTTCCCACTGAGCCAACGCTTCAGGCGTGTTGCCATAGCGCTCCAACGGAAACGAGCGGGTGAAATCGTGGGTAGCGGTCAGTCCCTCAAGCAAGGTTTTCATCGACGCCGACAACGCTTCATACGCTGCAATACCACTGGCCCACAGCGTGTCGCCGCCAAATTCCGGCAGCAGCTTGGCGCTCAGCACCGCGCCCATGGCCGGGGTCGGCAGGAAGGTCACGTCGGTGTGCCAGATCGCGTTGTCGCGCACGTCGGTGACGGCCGTATCGAGGATCAGCACTTCAGGTTGTTCCGGCACATTGGGGTAAATCGGATGAATGTGCAGGTCGCCAAAATTGGCGGCGAAACGCGCCTGTTGCTGCGGCGTGATCGGCTGGTCACGGAAGAACAGCACCTGATGCTTGAGCAGCGCTTGCTCGATGGCATCGCGTTGTTCGAGGGTCAGCGGCTGGCTGATGTCGACGCCGCTGATTTGCGCGCCGAGGGCGAAACTTAAGGGGACGATGGTCAGGTGGCTCATGGTGGTTCTCTTAAATTTTGGGTGTCGTACATGAACGTTGTGAACGACACCGCCCCTGTAGGAGCTGTCGAGTGAAACGAGGCTGCGATCTTTTGATGTTGTTTTTAGAGAGCAAGATCAAAAGATCGCAGCCTCGTTTCACTCGACAGCTCCTACAGGGTTGATCCAAATAAAGGGGCAATCCAAATGCTTCAGTGCGCCTGGCCGTGCCACGGCACACATTTACGTTGCAGGGCGCGCAAGCCCATTTCCATGGCGAAGGCGATCAGCGCGATGACCAGAATCCCCAGCACCACCACATCGGTGACCAGGAACTGCGCAGCCGACTGCACCATGAAGCCCAAGCCACTGGTGGCAGCGATCAGTTCGGCGGCAACCAGCGTCGACCAGCCGACGCCCAGGCCAATGCGCACACCGGTCAGAATATCCGGCAAGGCACTCGGCAGAATCACATGGCGAATCAACTGGGCGCGGGTTGCACCCAACGACTGCGCGGCGCGCAATTTGGCCGGGTCGACAGTGCGCACGCCGGTGGCGGTGGCGATGGCAATCGGGGCAAAAATCGCCAGATAGATCAGCAAGACTTTCGACAGCTCACCGATGCCGCACCAGATCACGATCAACGGCAGATAGGCCAGCGGTGGAATCGGGCGGTAGAACTCGATCAGCGGATCGAGAATGCCGCGCGCGATGCGGTTGTGACCGATGGCGATGCCCACCGGAACGGCGGTCAGCACGGCAAAGCCGAGGCCAAGACCGATGCGGCCGAGGCTCGCGCCCAGGTGCTGCCACAGCGTCGAATCCATGTAACCGCTGGTCGCCAGCAGCCAGCCTTTTTGCAGCACGGCGGACGGTGGCGGCAGGAACAACGGTTCGATTAAACCGGTGGCGGTGACAGCCCACCAAATGGCTACGAGCGCGACCAGCGTCAGTACGCTGATCCAGCGCGTGCTCAAGCTGCGCCGGACCGGGATCACTGTCGAACCGGTTTTCACTGCGACGGCCGGAATTTCATAGCTGCTCATGCGCGCTCCTGCCGCTGGGCGGCGCTGCGTTGGGAGAACACTTTGGCAAGTACGTGTTCGCGGGTTTCGATGAAACGCGGGTCGGACTTGATTGCCCGAGCCGACTCGCCAGCGGCGTAACGCTGACCGAAATCCAGGCTCAAGCGTTCGACGATTTGCCCTGGATTAGGTGCCAGCAAAATCAGGTCGGTGGCGAGGAATACCGCTTCTTCGATGTCGTGGGTAATCAGGAACACCGGTTTGGCGGTGCGTCGCCAGACTTGCAGCAGCAGCTCCTGCATCTGTTCGCGGGTGAAGGCATCGAGGGCGCCGAAGGGTTCGTCCATCAGCAACACTCGTGGGTCGGCAGCGAGGGCGCGGGCCAGGCCAACACGTTGTTTCTGGCCGCCGGAGAGTTGCCAGATCCGACGCTGTTCAAATCCCGAGAGGTCCACCAGCGCAAGCATTTCCCGAGCGCGGATTTCGCGTTTGTCCCGAGCAATGCCGGCCAGTTCCAGGCCGAAACCGACGTTGGCCAACACGTCCTGCCAAGGCAGCAGAGCGTCGTCCTGGAACACTACACCGCGCTCGGCACTCGGGCCTTTGACCGGCACGCCATCAAGAGTGATGCGCCCGGCACTGGGCTCGACGAAACCGGCAATCAGGTTCAACAGCGATGTCTTGCCACTGCCGGACGGGCCGAGGGCGACCAGCAATTGCTGGGGCCCAAGGCTCAGGGAAATATCCGCCAGCACAGGTTCTGCTGCACCGGGGTACTGTGCGCTGATGCGCTCCAGCTGTAGCAAGGCCATCGCGGTTAACTCCCGATCAGTTGGTGATGAATTTGGCGCTGACGTACGGTGCGTAGTCCGGCAGCACAGCCTCGACCTTGCCTTGCTCCTTGAGGAATGCGGCGGTGTCGGTGATGGCTTTGGTGGTCGGTGCGCCGAGGGTGATCACCTGATCAGCCGCCAGCGGATAAACGTTGCCTTGCAGCAGCAGCGGAATGTCGCTGGCCTTGGCGCCGGACAGTTTCACCAGCTTGTCGACGTTGCCTTGGTTGGCGAGCCAGGCTTTCGGGTCTTTGCGGTAGTCGGCGTAAGCATCCAGGGTCACTTTGGCGAACGCGGTGACGATTTCCGGGTGCTTCTCGGCGAAGTCTTTACGCACGATCCAGGCATCGAAAGTCGGCGCGCCGAACTTGGCCAGTTCGCCGGAGGTGATCAGCACTTTGCCGTTTTCCTTGGCCACGCCGAGCGCCGGGTCCCAAACGTAGGTGGCATCGATGTCACCGCGTTTCCACGCGGCGATGATGGCTGGCGGGGCGAGGTTGAGGACGGTGACTTTCGACGGGTCGATGTTCCAGTGCTTCAGCGCGGCCAGCAGGCTGTAATGTCCGGTGGACACGAACGGCACGGCGATTTTCTTGCCGATCAAATCTTGTGGCGTCTTGATCCCGGAGCCGTCGCGAGCGACCAGGGCTTCGGCAGCGCCGATCTGAGTGGCGATGAGGAAGGTTTCCACCGGGACTTTGCGGGTGATGGCTGCGGTCAGAGGGCTGGAACCGAGGTAGCCGATCTGTACGTCGCCGGAGGCGATGGCGGCGATGATGTCGGCACCGTTGTCGAATTTGCGCCAGTCGATTTTGGCGTTGGTGGCTTTTTCGTAAGCACCGTCGGCCTGGGCGACTTTGGCCGGGTCAACGGTGGTCTGGTAGGCGACGGTTACGTCGGCTGCCTGGGCAAAGAAGCTTGCTGCGGCCAGCGATGCGGCCGCCAGCAGGCGAAGAGGGAAATGCAGTTTCATCGAGGAAGCTCCTTGTCAGGCGACCGAGAGTCGGCGTGAAAGGAGACTAAATGATATAAGAATTCGAAAATAAATAACTTTTTCGAATTAGCTTATTAGATAAGATTTTTGAAGATCAAAAGATCGCAGCCTTCGGCAGCTCCTGCTGGGTGAATACAAATCCCGTTTAGGAGCTGCCGAAGGCTGCGATCTTTTTATAGACGATGATTAGTTGCTGATCGCCAGAATACTGGCCTGGTACGACCCGACAAACACATCGAAATCGCCAACTTCGTTCTGTTCCAGCTCAGACTGCTGAGCCAGCGACGAACGCGCCAGTTCTTCAAACTTGGCCTGTTCCTCCGCTGCCAACGGCTCGCTACGGAAAAACTCCGCATGGGCGCGGCTCTGGCGCAGGGAGAACTGGACAAAGCTTTCCTTGTGCTCGGCCATGGCTGCCAGCACCTGGGCCGAGGGCGTCAGGGACGGGTCCTTGACCTTGGCAAGCTGAGCGTCCAACGCCTTGCTGTGCGTATCACCGCCATGGCTTTGATCCAGCAGCGCGGCCAGTGGTGCGATGTTTTCCAGCAATTGGCCAGCCCACTCTTTCAGGTCCACCAGCTGACCGTCGCGTTGTAGTTGCAGGCCCGGACGGCGACCCTCCTTGACCACGCTGAGAAAGTTCGAAGTCGCGTTGTTGCAAGTGGTGTTGGTCAGCAGCGGGCTGTCATTCAGCGCGCAGAACAGCAGGAACGCGTCGAGGAAGCGCGACTCGGTGATGTCGATACCGGTCGGCAAGAACGGGTTGATGTCCAGGCAGCGTACTTCGACGTACTGGATGCCACGGGCCATCAGCGCCTGAATCGGCCGCTCGCCGGTGTAGGTCACGCGCTTCGGGCGGATGTTGGAGTAGTACTCGTTTTCGATCTGCAGGATGTTGGTGTTGAGCTGAACCCACTCTCCGTCCTTGTGGGTGCCGACTTCGACATACGGCGCGTACGGCGTGGCCACCGCTTTGCGCAGGCTGTCGATGTAGCTGCCAAGATCGTTGTAGCACGGGGTCAGGCCCGCCTGGGCGTTACTCTGGTAACCCAGGTCGCTCATGCGCAGGCTGGTGGCGTACGGCAGATACAAGGTGTCCGGGTCCAGCTGTTCCAACTGGTGCGAACGGCCGCGCAGGAAACCCGCGTCCAGCGCCGGCGACGCGCCGAACAGGTACATCAGCAGCCAGCTGTAGCGGCGGAAGTTGCGGATCAGCGCGATATAGGCAAACGACTGGAAGTCGCGATCGGTGCCGACAAAGCCCTCGGCCTGCTTGAGCAGCGGCCAGAGTTTTTCCGGCAGGGAAAAGTTGTAGTGAATCCCGGCGATGCACTGCATGGTCTTGCCGTAACGCAGGGCCAAACCCTTGCGATAGACATACTTGAGCTGACCGATGTTGGACGTGCCGTAATAGGCAATCGGGATATCTTCCTCGGCCGGCAACGGGCACGGCATCGATGGACTCCACAGGTACTCGTTGCCGAGCTTGCTGTAGGCAAAGCGGTGAATCTTGTCCAGGCTCGCCAGAGTGTCCGCCGGGTTGGGCAGGGCCGGAGTGATGAACTCCAGCAGCGACTCGGAATAGTCGGTGGTGATCTGTTCGTTGGTCAGCGCGGAACCCAATTCTTCCGGGTGCGGCGTTTGCGCCAGGCGACCTTCATCGGTCACGCGCAGGCATTCACGTTCGATGCCGTGAAGGCACTGTTCGAGCAGAGAGAGGTTAGCGCGCTCGCCGAGCAGAGCCAGGCGGCGGTTGAGAAGTTCGCTCAAGTTGGATTCCTTCACGCGTCAGTCGCCCCAATATGGGGGTGGGCAAGACGGTCTACAAGGGTGAAGTTGAAACTGGCGTTTTCGCCTGGTTTTTAGAGCCGCACAGCCATGCACAAACCCCTGTAGGAGCTGCCGCAGGCTGCGATCTTTTGATCTTGCTTTTGAAAAAAACAAAATCAAAAGATCGCAGCCTGCGGCAGCTCCTACAGGTTTCGTTGCGTGGAAATTAACCCAAATCGATGACTTCTAGCTACAGGACAGCGAACGTGCCTTGCGCTTTTGCGACCAGTTTGTCTCCTTGCATCACGTCGGCTTCAACCACCAAGGTGCGGCGACCCGGGTGGATCACTCGGGCCGTGCACATCACCTCACCGTCCGAGACGGCGCGGATGTAGTTGATCTTGCACTCGATGGTCGCGCTCTGCTGGTCAAAGCCATGGGTGCTGGAACAGGCCAGCCCCATCGCAATGTCTACCAGACTGAACAAAGCCCCGCCGTGCAGCTTGCCGCCACGGTTGCGCAGTTCTGGTTCCAGCGCCAGGGCGACTTGCGCCACCCCGGTTTCCAAACTGTGCAAGCGGCACCCCAGCAGCTTGAAAAACGCGCTTTCGGTCAAGCCGGCCGGGATGTCCATCAGCGTTTCTTCAACTGCTTGGCGTTGGCGAACAGCGAAGCCATGGCGTTGTTGCTCGGGGCCGGAGCCGTGGTTTCCTTGCGCGGTGCAGTGTTCTGGGACTGGCGCGGTGCCGAACCCGGACGTGCACCACGGGCACCGTCGATTTTCTCGCCCGGCGTGTCGCTCATGCGCATCGACAGGCCCACGCGTTTACGCGGAATGTCGATTTCCATGACCTTCACCTTGACCACATCACCGGCCTTCACCGCTTCACGCGGATCTTTGATGAACTTCTCCGAAAGCGCCGAGATGTGCACCAAACCGTCCTGATGCACGCCGATGTCGACGAACGCGCCGAAGTTGGTCACGTTGGTCACCACGCCTTCGAGGATCATGCCCAGTTGCAGGTCCTTGAGGTCTTCGACGCCTTCCTGGAACTCGGCAGTCTTGAACTCGGGACGCGGGTCGCGACCGGGTTTTTCGAGCTCTTGCAGAATGTCGGTGACCGTCGGCAGACCGAATGTTTCGTCGGTGTACTTCTTCGGGTCCAAGCGCTTGAGGAAGCTTGCGTCGCCGATCAGCGAGCGAATGTCACGGTCCGTTTCAGCGGCGATGCGCTGCACCAGCGGATAGGCCTCCGGGTGAACGGCGGACGAATCCAGCGGGTTCTCACCGTTCATGACGCGAAGGAAACCGGCGGCTTGTTCGAAGGTCTTTTCACCCAGACGCGCGACTTTCTTCAGCGCCGCGCGGGTTTTGAACGCGCCGTGCTCGTCGCGGTGACTGACAATGTTCTGTGCCAGTGTTGCGTTGAGGCCGGAGATGCGCGCCAGCAGCGCCACGGAGGCAGTGTTCACATCCACGCCAACGGCGTTCACGCAGTCTTCGACCACAGCGTCGAGGCCACGAGCCAGTTTCAATTGCGACACGTCGTGCTGGTATTGGCCGACACCGATGGATTTCGGATCGATCTTCACCAGTTCGGCCAACGGGTCTTGCAGGCGACGGGCAATCGACACCGCGCCACGGATCGACACGTCGAGGTCCGGGAATTCCTTGGAAGCCAGTTCCGATGCCGAGTAAACCGATGCGCCGGCCTCGGAGACCATGACTTTGGTCATCTTCATTGCTGGGTATTTTTTGATCAGCTCGGCAGCCAGTTTGTCGGTTTCACGGCTGGCGGTGCCGTTGCCGATGGCAATCAGGTCGACCGCGTGCTTGGCGCACAGGGCGGCAAGAATCGCGAGGGTCTGGTCCCACTTGTTGTGCGGTACGTGCGGGTAAACCGTCGCGTGATCCAGCAGCTTGCCAGTGGAGTCGACCACGGCGACCTTGCAACCGGTGCGCAGGCCCGGGTCGAGGCCCAGGGTGGCGCGCGGACCGGCCGGGGCCGACAGCAACAAGTCGTGCAGGTTGTGTGCGAAGACATTGATGGCTTCGGTTTCCGCGCCATCGCGCAGTTCGCCCAGCAGGTCGGTTTCCAGATGGGTGTAGAGCTTGACCTTCCAGGTCCAGCGCACCACTTCCCCCAGCCATTTGTCGGCGGCGCGGTTCTGATTCTGGATGCCGAATTGCTGGCCGATCATGCCTTCGCACGGGTGCATGGTGCCCGGCAGCTCGTCGCCGACTTTCAGCGCGGAGCTGAGAATGCCTTCGTTACGACCACGGAAAATCGCCAGGGCGCGGTGCGACGGCATGCTTTTCAGCGGTTCGTCGTGTTCGAAGTAGTCGCGGAACTTGGCGCCTTCCTCTTCCTTGCCGGCAATCACGCGGGCACTGAGGGTGGCTTCCTGCTTGAGGTAGCTGCGCAGCTTGTCCAGCAGGCCGGCGTCTTCTGCGAAGCGTTCCATCAGGATGTACTTGGCGCCTTCGAGGGCCGCCTTTACATCGGCCACGCCTTTTTCGGCATCGACGAAGCGTGCAGCTTCAGCGTCCGGCGTCAGGCTCGGGTCGTTGAACAAGCCGTCAGCCAAGTCGCCGAGGCCGGCTTCCAGTGCAATCTGGCCCTTGGTGCGGCGCTTTTGCTTGTACGGCAGGTACAAATCTTCGAGGCGGGTCTTGGTGTCGGCGAGTTTGATATCGCGTTCCAGTTGCGGGGTCAGCTTGCCTTGCTCCTGGATGCTGGCCAGGATGCTGATGCGCCGTTCGTCGAGTTCTCGCAGGTAGCGCAGACGCTCTTCCAGATGACGCAACTGAATGTCATCGAGGCTGCCGGTCACTTCTTTCCGGTAACGGGCGATGAAGGGCACCGTGGAGCCTTCATCGAGTAGCGCGACGGCCGCTTCGACCTGTTGTGGGCGGACGCCGAGTTCCTCGGCGATGCGGCTGTTGATGCTGTCCATAAAACCACCTGACAAATTGTGAAAGCAGGCTCGCAGGCGCAGAGATAGGGCCTCGGCGAGTCTGGTTGAGCGGCCTGGCCGGCGCCGCTACCTGGATCAAAAGGTATCCCGTTGACCCGTGAAATCGAACAATTACTGCCGGCACCATGAAAATAAAAAGCGGCCACCGGGCGTAATGATCAGACGTTGCCTGACACAAAAGGCCGCGCATTATAACCAGCGTTCGCCGTTCGGGGGCATCAGGGGTTGCCCGGTGCAACGGGCGGTTTTCTGGCGATAAAGGAAAAATCTGCTAACAATGCACACGGTGCGTATAACGACAGCTACGCCATAATGCGCGCCGAGATCAAAGGAGCATCCAATGAGCAGCACTGCACAAACTGCTGAAGGCGAAAAAATTCTCATCGTTGACGACGATCCAGGGCTCAGCAGCCTGCTGGAACGTTTTTTCGTCAGCAAGGGCTATCGCGCACGCGCGGTACCGAACACGGAACAAATGGACCGCCTGCTGGCGCGTGAAGTGTTCAACCTGGTCGTCCTCGACCTGATGCTGCCCGGCGAAGACGGCCTGACTGCTTGCCGCCGCCTGCGTGGCGCGAACAATCAGATTCCGATCATCATGCTGACCGCCAAGGGCGATGAGCTGAGCCGCATCAAGGGCCTGGAACTGGGCGCCGATGACTACCTGGCCAAGCCGTTCAACCCGGACGAGCTGATGGCCCGCGTCAAAGCGGTCCTGCGTCGCCAATCGGCTCCGGTGCCGGGCGCGCCGGGCAGCGAAGACGAAAGCGTGACCTTCGGTGACTATGAACTGTCGCTGGCTACCCGCGAACTCAAGCGCGGCGAAGAAGTGCACATGCTCACCACCGGTGAGTTTGCGGTGCTCAAGGCGCTGGTAATGAACGCCCGTCAGCCACTGACCCGCGACAAACTGATGAACCTGGCCCGTGGCCGCGAGTGGGATGCGCTGGAGCGTTCCATCGACGTGCAGATTTCCCGCCTGCGCCGGATGATCGAACCTGATCCGTCCAAGCCGCGCTACATCCAGACCGTCTGGGGCGTGGGCTATGTGTTCGTTCCGGATGGCGCCGCCACCAAGTGATCGGCGATTTGTAGGAGCGGGTTGCGCGGGCAGCGGTTAGAAGACCTTGCCCGCAGACTCGCGATCCGCAATGTGCGAGCATCGCTCGCTCCTGCAAGTGTGTAGCGGTTATCCATGAAAACCCCGGTTTGGTTCCCCCAAAGCTTCTTCTCCCGCACCCTTTGGCTGGTGCTCATCGTCGTTCTGTTCTCCAAGGCGCTGACGCTGGTTTATCTGTTGATGAACGAAGACGTGCTGGTGGACCGCCAATACAGCCACGGCGTCGCCCTGACGCTACGCGCCTATTGGGCCGCCGACGAAAACAACCGTGACAAGATTGCCGATGCCGCGACCCTGATTCGGGTAGTGGGCGCGGGTGTGCCGGAAGGCGAGCAACACTGGCCTTACAGCGAGATCTATCAGCGGCAAATGCAAGCCGAACTGGGTGCCGATACCGAAGTGCGGTTACGCATGCATTCGCCGCCGGCGCTGTGGGTTCGGGCGCCGAGCCTGGGCGATGGATGGCTGAAGGTGCCGTTGTACCCGCATCCACTGCGCGGCCAGAAAATCTGGAACGTGCTCGGTTGGTTCCTCGCTATCGGCTTGCTGTCCACCGCCTCGGCGTGGATCTTCGTCAGCCAGCTCAATCAACCTTTGAAACGCTTGGTCTATGCCGCGAGGCAGCTCGGTCAGGGGCGCAGCGTGCGTCTGCCGATCAGCGATACGCCGAGTGAAATGACCGAGGTTTATCGCGCCTTCAACCAAATGGCGGAGGACGTCGAACAGGCCGGACGCGAGCGCGAGCTGATGCTGGCCGGGGTCTCCCATGACCTGCGCACGCCACTGACCCGATTACGGCTGTCCCTGGAACTGATGGGCGACCGCAACGACTTGACGGACGACATGGTCCGCGACATCGAAGACATGGACGCGATTCTCGACCAGTTCCTGGCGTTCATTCGCGATGGCCGCGATGAGTCGGTGGAAGAGGTGGACTTGAGCGATCTCGTTCGTGAAGTTGCCGCGCCGTACAACCAGAACGAAGAGAAGGTGCGCTTGCGCCTGGAACCGATCCAGCCGTTCCCGTTGCGTCGAGTGTCGATGAAACGCCTGCTGAACAACCTGATTGGCAACGCGCTGCATCATGCCGGTAATGGCGTTGAAGTAGCGGCGTATGTCTCCGGGGACACCGCTGCGCCATACGTGGTGCTGAGTGTGATGGACCGTGGCGCCGGGATTGATCCGTCAGAGCTTGAGGCGATCTTTAACCCGTTTACCCGTGGCGATCGTGCGCGTGGCGGGAAGGGCACTGGTTTGGGCTTGGCGATCGTGAAGCGGATTGCTTCGATGCACGGCGGCAACGTTGAGTTGCGCAACCGTTCTGGCGGTGGGCTTGAAGCGCGGGTGCGGTTGCCGCTGGGGTTGATGTTGCCTCGGGATGCCGTTTAAAGACTGAAAAGATCGCAGCCTGCGGCAGCTCCTTGTATCTACAGGGTACGTATTCCCATGTAGGAGCTGGCGCAGGCTGCGATCTTTTGGCTTTTAACCCTTACCTTTGGTCCGGGTCATATTCGGCCCGCCATTCTTCTCCAGGTGCTCAATGATGATCCCGGCCACATTCTTCCCCGTGGTGGTCTCGATCCCTTCCAGCCCCGGCGACGAGTTCACTTCCATCACCAGCGGCCCGTGATTGGAGCGCAGGATATCCACCCCCGCCACCGCCAAACCCATGACCTTCGCCGCACGCAATGCCGTCATGCGTTCTTCTGGCGTGATCTTGATCAGGCTGGCGCTGCCACCGCGATGCAGGTTGGAGCGAAACTCACCCGGTTTGGCCTGGCGCTTCATCGCCGCGATCACCTTGTCGCCCACCACGAAGCAGCGGATATCGGCACCGCCAGCCTCCTTGATGTATTCCTGAACCATGATGTTTTGCTTGAGGCCCATGAACGCCTCGATCACAGACTCCGCCGCTGTGGCGGTTTCGCACAACACCACGCCGATGCCTTGGGTGCCTTCCAGCACTTTGATTACCAGCGGCGCGCCGTTGACCATCTCGATCAGGTCGGGAATGTCATCCGGGGAGTGGGCAAACCCGGTTACCGGCAAACCGATCCCCCGGCGTGACAGCAATTGCAGCGAACGCAGTTTGTCCCGCGAGCGGGCGATGGCTACCGATTCGTTGAGTGGAAAAACCCCCATCATTTCAAACTGGCGCAGCACCGCGCAGCCATAAAACGTGACCGACGCGCCGATTCGCGGGATCACTGCATCGAAACCCTCCAGCGGCTTGCCGCGATAGTGGATCTGCGGCTTGTGGCTGGCGATGTTCATATAGGCGCGCAGGGTATCGACTACCACCATTTCATGGCCGCGTTCGGTACCGGCTTCGACCAGGCGGCGGGTGGAATACAGACGCGGGTTCCGCGACAGCACAGCGATCTTCATGCAACACCTGTGGAGGAGGTAGATACCGGGAACACCGGCTTGTCTTGTACATATTTAATGCCTGGATTAACGACCAGCTGGCCGTCGATCAGGGCTTTGGAACCGAGTAACAGGCGATAACGCATGGACTTGCGGCAGGCCAGCGTGAACTGAACCCGCCAGACCCGATCACCAAGGGCCAGGGTCGTGCTGATCACGTATCGCACCTGCGCATGACCGTTAGAGCTTTTAATGGTTTTCATCGTTACCAGCGGCGCTTCGCAACGGCGGTGACGCAATTGCACCACCGTGCCCAGGTGTGCGGTGAAACGCACCCACTGCCCGCCGTCGCGCTCGAATGTCTCGATGTCGGTGGCATGCAGGCTGGAGGTGCTGGCGCCGGTGTCGATTTTTGCCCGAAGGCCCGCGACTCCCAAATCCGGGAGCGCCACCCACTCGCGCAGACCGACAACGGTCAAATGGTCAAATGTCTTCAAAATTGCTCAACCGGTAGAAACCGCGCTGGCCGCAAGCAGCCGAATTCGCGGTATTCACGCAGAATAATGGTTAAAAGGCGACAGATATCTACGGCCCGGATTTCCAGTCCCGCAGGGCGGTTCTGGAATGCCTGCATTGTAATCCGAGACGGTGTAATTCTTGGTACGACAGAAACGGTAGTACAGTTCACCAATATTTCAGAACGAGGAAATCCCATGGCACAAAAAAACGAAGAGGACGACAAAGTCCGCCTCGATAAATGGTTGTGGGCGGCGCGCTTTTATAAAACTCGTGCGCTGGCCAAAGCGGCGATTGAAAGCGGCAAGGTGCATTGCCGGGGCGAGCGCTGCAAGCCTGGCAAAGAGCCACGTATTGGCGATGAATTTGTGATCCGCACGGGTTTCGAGGAGCGCACAGTGGTGGTCCAGGCGCTGTCGATCGTGCGCCGGGGCGCGCCGGAAGCGCAGACGTTGTACGCCGAAACCGAAGCCAGCATTGCCAAGCGCGAGAATGCCGCGGCCCAGCGCAAGGCCGGCGCCTTGGGCGTGAGCACCGATGGCAAGCCGAGCAAAAAGCAGCGGCGGGACCTGTTCAAGTTCCGTGGAGACAGTCACGGCGACTAAAAAGATCGCAGCCTTCGGCAGCTCAGCAGGGTGAATACAAGTCCCGTGTAGGAGCTGCCGAAGGCTGCGATCTTTTCAAAGGATGCGCCATTCACTTGCAATTGCGAGGATGAGCAACCATATAGGGTGATTCGTCTGCGGCGCACCGAGCGGATAAACAACCGCTCGTCGCAAATCGCCACAGTCCCTGAGCCATAGACCATAAACAGAAGACTAGCGGTGCCAGGAGCCAAGGATTGCCTATTGCCCGCCTCGCTAGGAACAATCCGGGATTGTTCCTAAAATGCCGGCCATGGCTGAGCGTTACGCACCACGAGTGCTGCAAGAAGCGCGATTAATACCGTTTAAACCCCATTGTCACCCATTCAGATACCCAGACTTATGACCGATCTAGCGGACACCGACTTCACCCAACGCTTCATCTTCGATGACAGCGACACCCGTGGCGAGCTGGTCTCGTTGGAGCTCAGCTACGCCGAAGTCCTCGCCAAACATGCTTACCCGGAGCCGGTCCAGCAACTGCTCGGCGAACTGATGGCGGCCGCGTCGTTGCTGGTCGGAACCCTGAAGTTCGATGGGCTGCTGATCCTTCAGGCCCGTTCCGATGGCCCGATCCCGTTGCTGATGATCGAGTGCTCCAGCGAGCGCGACCTTCGTGGCCTGGCCCGTTATGAAGCGGACCAGATTGCCCCCGACGCAACCCTCGCTGACCTGATGCCCAACGGCTCGCTGACGCTGACCATCGACCCGAACCAGGGTCAGCGCTACCAAGGCATCGTCGACCTCGACGGCGAAACCCTGTCGGAGTGCTTCACCAACTATTTCGTGATGTCGCAGCAGGTGGGTACGCGTTTCTGGCTTTACGCCGATAGCCGCCGCGCTCGTGGCCTGTTGCTGCAACAACTGCCCGCCGACCGCCTGAAGGACGAAGAAGATCGCGCCGCCAGTTGGCAGCACATCACCGCGATGGGCAGCACGCTGACCGCTGACGAACTGCTGAGCCTGGACAACGAAACCGTGCTTCATCGCCTGTACCACGAAGAGCAGGTGCGTCTGTTCGATGTTCAGAAACTGCGCTTCCGTTGCAGCTGCTCGCGCGAACGTTCGGCCAATGCGTTGGTCAGTTTGGGTATGGAAGACGCGCAAAACCTGGTGGTTGAACACGGTGGCCACATCGAGATCGACTGCCAGTTCTGCAACCAGCAGTACCTGTTCGACGCCGCCGATGTCACTCAATTGTTCTCCGGAGCGGGTGTCGAGACGCCGTCAGATACCCGTCACTAAAACGGTTCAGCGCAGGTAAATTCACTGGTTAGTGCCGGAATAACGCCGTTACGACAGGAGGGGCCTACTCTTTTTGGGCTTTTCTGGCATAATCCGGCCCACTTTTTTCGCGGTAGTAGTGCACGACTTTCTACTACAAAAACGTTTGGAGCACTCGGCCACTGGCCGACGGGGAACCTCATGACGCAAGCCAATAACGCCGTGTACACCGATCTGAGTGTTGATGATCTGGTTAAAGAAGCCCTCAACCGCGGTGAAGGCGAGCTTGCCGATACCGGCGCACTGGTTGTTCGTACCGGTCACCGTACCGGCCGTTCGCCAGTCGATCGTTTTATCGTTGACGAACCGTCCACCTCGGCCGCCATTGGCTGGGGCCCGATCAACCGCAAGTTCCCGGCCGACAAGTTCGATGCCCTGTGGGCTCGCGTCGAGTCGTTCAATAACGCGCAAGAGCATTTCGTTTCCCACGTTCATGTAGGTTCGGCTTCCGAGCACTACCTGGCCGTGAAAATGACCACCCAGACTGCCTGGCAGAACCTGTTCGGTCGTTGCCTGTTCATCAACCCGGCCCAGTACAACCCGGCTGGCCGTGAAGAATGGCAGGTTCTCAACGTCGCCAACTTCGAGTGCGTTCCAGAGCGCGACGGCACCAACTCCGATGGCTGCGTGATCCTTAACTTCGCACAAAAGAAAGTGCTGATCGCTGGCATGCGTTACGCCGGTGAAATGAAGAAAGCCATGTTCTCGGTGCAGAACTTCCTGCTGCCGGCCGCCGACGTACTGCCAATGCACTGCGCCGCCAACATCGGCGAAGAAGGCGACGTGACCCTGTTCTTCGGTCTGTCGGGCACCGGCAAAACCACCCTGTCGGCTGACGAAAGCCGTTACCTGATTGGTGACGACGAGCACGGCTGGGGTGAAGGCGTGGTGTTCAACATCGAAGGCGGTTGCTATGCCAAGTGCATCGACCTGTCCGAGAAGAACGAGCCGGTTATCTGGAAAGCCATCAAGCACGGCGCAGTCCTGGAAAACGTCGTTATCGACGACGCCAAGCACGCCGACTATGCCGATGTCAGCCTGACCCAGAACAGCCGCGCCGCCTACCCGCTGGAGCACGTTGCCAAACGCTCCGAGGCAAACCTCGGTGGCGAGCCAAACGCGGTGATCTTCCTGACCTGCGACCTGACCGGCGTGCTGCCGCCAGTGTCGATCCTCAGCGAAGAACAAGCGGCCTACCACTTCCTGTCTGGCTACACCGCTCTGGTGGGCTCGACTGAAATGGGTTCGGGCAGTGGCATCAAGTCGACTTTCTCCACCTGCTTCGGCGCACCGTTCTTCCCGCGTCCGGCTGGCGTATACGCAGAGCTGCTGATCAAGCGCATCCGCGGCTTCGGTTCCAAGGTCTACCTGGTCAACACCGGCTGGACCGGCGGTGGCTACGGCGTCGGCAAACGCTTCAACATCCCGACCACCCGTGGCGTGATCGCAGCGATCCAGAGCGGCGCTCTGATCGGTGCCGAGACCGAGCACCTGGACACCATCAACCTCGACGTGCCACTGGCCGTACCGGGCGTTGAGACTGGCCTGCTGAACCCACGCAACACCTGGGCAGACAAAGCCGCCTACGACGAAGCCGCCAAAGCACTGGCCGGCCTGTTCATCGAGAACTTCAAGAAGTTCGAAGTGAGCGACGCGATCAAGGCTGCTGGTCCAAAGTTGTAAGCGTTGGTTTGAAGCAATGAAAAAGCCGCCCTTTGGGGTAGTGCTGATCAGTTAGGCGAGCGCTGTACCCGGTAGGAGCGAGCCTGCTCGCGATGGACGTTAACGATAACGCGTGTTTGCTGGATAAACGCGTCGTCCTCAAGTTCATCGCGAGCACGCTCGCTCCTACAATTGCCTTAGCTGATCTGCATTACCCTTCAGGGCGGCTTTTTTGTGGGCGTTGTCTCAGGTTTTCAAATGCAAGACAAACGCCCCGACCAGAACCAGTACCACCCCGAGCACCTGCACCTTCCCTAGCCGTTCCTTGAAAAACATATACCCCAGAATCGCCGCAATCCCGCCAGACAACGTACTGATCACCGTCACCACCGAAACCGATCCGGCCACCGCACCCCAGGCAAACGACGAAAAACCGCCCAGGTTCATGAGGCTTGCGCCGGTCAGCGTCAGGCAGTTTTTCAGTGGCGGGATTTTCAGTCCGTCATCGACTCTGAGGACGATCGCTACCAGCACGATCAGGCCCACCAGATAAGCGAGCCAGAGCATCGTCACCGGTCCAATCACCGGCAAGACGTAATGGCCCTGCAACCAAAAACTGGTGCCGTAGAACACGGCGGCCAGCAGCGCGTAGAAAATGGAACTGCTGGCCTGAGTGGTGTGTGGCACTTTCGGGTCGGAGTGAAGGCTGGAGAGGATTACCCCGATTACGCACAGGGCAATACACAGCAACTGGAGCTGACTGATCTGTTCACCACCGGCCCAGGAGAGCAGCGTGGTCACCACGCCGTAGGACGTCACCAGTGGCGCGACGATTGAGGCTTTGCCGAGGGCGAAGGCCTTGGACAAGGCCAAGGCGCCAGACACGGTGAGTAATGCGGCGGCGACACCAATCAACCAGATCTCTGGCGGGGCGGCCATGGACCTGAGAATGAACACGGGAAAGGCGATCAGCAGCAGGCTCATGATGGCGAAGCCCAGCGCTTGACCGAAATACACGGCGCGTTTGACACCCACTGCGCGGGCATTCAAACCCACCAGAAAATCCGTCCCGCCCCAAAGCAGGGCGGCCAACAAACCCATCAGTACGTCCACGCAATGTCCTTATCGTTATCCGCCGGACATTACAGGCCTTCCAGCTCCCGGGTGTCCCAGCGTCGAGCCTTGATAGCTCGGTAGAGCATGGCGATGGTCAATGGTTCCTTGTCGCCGCGACCCTTGGCCTTGCGTTTGAGGAATACATCGTAGCCTTCAGGTTGGAAATAGCGATAGCTGTCGTAATCCACAAAGTCGATGGCGAACTGGTCTTCCAGGGACTCGATCAAATGCTGGGCGTCGGCGCCGTTGCAGTTCAGGTCGAAGTTGATCGAGGTGTTGAGGCTGATGGTTTTGCGCTCTGGGAAGCCAAGCTCTTCGTGTAACAGTTGCAGGAGCTGGCGCATTGTTGGGTCGTCGGGGAGGTTGGGGGCGAGGATCATGGCGCTGTATCCGGTTGGGCTTGAGCTTGTTGGTCTTTACTCACGCATGGGAACGTTCTTCACTCTAGGTCAGGCTAGGTAGCTAAGATTCTGCAAGCCGAAACGCTGGTGCCATTTTGTCCTGTTCACGCCTCGACAATCCCAAGGCTCCAGCCAGTGTTGACCATTGGCTGACAACATCCTTGAAGCTTTCGATTATGTCTTCTGCATCCGCACGATTGACCCGAAAATACTCCGCTACGATCAGGGCAAGTTCGAGATCAAGCGCGTTGTCTGAATCAGTGATGTTGAGTTTCAAGCCATCGGCGTGCGCCACCGGGTTCATGTCATAGGCAGCAGACAAACGCCATCCACGACCCGGGTCAAGGATAAACCCGTGATTGCGCAGGTGATCATCAGTGTTGGAAACCAGGATGTTGAACACAATTCGAGACCACAACTCCCTAAGATCCGCGTTGGTTTCCGAGCCGTGCTCCATGAGCACCTCAGCCAATTCAAGGTAACTGGCGCCTACTGAGGCATCGTCACCGTCGACGCGATCCGTCATGGTCATGGCTGAGGCAAAGTGCAGTCGGCCACCGCGTGCGGTTCGGTCGAAACGCTTGATCATGAAGCAGTGATGATCGCTCGCATAGCGTCGGGCGATACCGGTTGCGACGCGCAAGCCACAGTGATTGGCGAGGGCATTAACCACCAATTCCCAACCCCCTACGTCATAGTCATCGCGGGTGCTTGGAAACTTGGCAATCCACAAGTGACCTTGTTCATCGGCGACGCTGGCTTTGGGTCTGGCTCCGCCCAGTGAGCCGCCGGGCGCAATCAGCATTCTCAGCCACTCGCCGCCGTCGATTGATGTGTTATCCGGGTCGTTTTCCAAGGCGCGGCTTGCTTGTTCCAGTGCGCGCAACTCGACGAAGGGCGGGGCAGCGACACCATCCCGATCATCGAGAAAACTGCCTTCGTCATTGAGTTTGTAGCGGATTGCCCCGACTCGGTAGAGGTCATGGACGCCTAGAAGGAAATCCGACTCGTAAAGCTTGTTGCCTGCTGGGGCCAACCCTTCACGAATGTCCCGCTCCAGTCGTCGCTTCATCAGTAATTGCCCCCATCGATCCGGGCTTGAATCAGCGAATACACCAAACCGAGTCTGGTGTTGACCGGGGAACTGACGACCTTCGAAGAGCCCGATTCGGGGATCCAGCGTTGTGAAATTCAGTTCGGGATCGGCCAGTGCCGTAGCGTCGTACTCAAACTCGAAAACACTGGTGGAGCGCGTTTTTCTGGCATGCAGGAAGCCGAGGCGTCTTGGGCCGTTCAAGGATTCCCAGTCTGCATACACAGCAATCAGTGTCATTTTTCACCTGTCGTGGGTTTGGTGCTTTTCTTTGTCAACAGATTGGAAAGTGAGTGGGTATTGAAGGGGAAGTCCGCAGAAAAATCTGAAGTCTCGTCGCCGCTTTCAATCACTTCCGTGTGCTGTTCGGGGTGTGGGGCGGTCTTTTTTACAGCGTTGACTCTGGGTGCTCGTCGACGAGCGACGGCTGCGGAATTCGCCGCAGGTTTCAGCTGTGCATCCTGCAACTGACGCCCCACTTCATCGATTGCAGCGAGTTTGCTCAAGTCTTTTTCCAGGCCCAGCACCTGCATGACAGACACGTAGGCGCCCATGGTCACGCCCGCCCCCCCTGACTCCAGTGAGCGCAAGGTCATCAGTGACATGCCTGATCTCTCGGCGACTTGCTTGGCTGTGAGTTTGCGACGCAGGCGCGCTAGCTTCAGTCGCTCCCCGAACTCGGCAAGCAATCTGGCTGCGGAGGGCAAGAGTGGCGCAGTTTTCTTGGCCATATACCAATATTCCTTCATTTTTAAGGCTTAAATACCAAAATAATAGCACTTAAGTGGAAAGGCATCGCTTTGCCTGAGGACGTCGCCACGGCAACAAAAAAGTGGGTTGGGAAAACATATGTACTGCCATTATTTCAGCTGAAATACCAGAATACATCCAGAATAATGGCAGTTATGATTGAGCGGATCTTAATATCGGAGAGGCAAAACTCAGGTTGGCGCTTTCCACCCCATCAAGCGTTGGTGGGCGACTTTGAGCAGGTCGCAGCCGTCCTGGGTCAGCAGGTAGAGCGCGTGGGTGATTTGTGGGATGTCTTCGATGTCGCCGTCTTGAAAGTTCTGGCAGTGCAGGGTTCGGAGTAGTTCGCTGGAGGCTCGGACGCGCTGGAGGGCGGCTTCGAGGATGTCTTGCGGGTGGGCTTCTGTGTCGATGATCAGTGGCGGGGAATCGGTGAGGTTGGTGGTAAGGGGGTAGTAGCGTTCGTTGGTGAACGGATTCCATTTGTTCATTATTTTTTCTCTTTTATGTCGTCGAAGAACCGCCGTTACCGTGACCAAACGATGGGTGGCGGACTGTGCTCAGGTTGGTCAACCAGGGAGAGATAACCCGAGTACGCCGAAGCGTCCCAAACACAGCCGCCATAAAGCGTGCTGACATAAAAGATGCCGGCAGCATACAAGGGCATGCGAAAGTTTTCTCTCTCAATTCAGGTGACCAAACCCGGTCGCTGATTTGGCAGCGGCAGCGCGGACTATAGATGTCTGTCTCCGAGCGGCGATAGGCGACAAGGTGACTTCTGTTGTAGGACCGTGCCGAAGCTTTGATAGGGCATGACTTACAGGCCTATCCACGGCAGCTTTTTAAACGATTGAATGGCGTCAACTGGAGCGCGTTATCGTTCTTCGCGGGCAAGCCTCGCTCCTACAGGGGGTTGTGGCTTGGCTTTAGATTGCGGTGGCTTTTGGGAGGCGTTGGCGGGCGATGTCGAGCAGGTCGTTGCCGTCCTGGGTCAACAGGTATAGCGCGCTGATGATGTTCGGGAAATCGCTGGTGTCGGCTTGTTTGAAGCACAGGCAATAAAGGGTTTCGAGCAGGTCGCTGGCGGCGCGGATGCGTTGGCGGGCGGCGTCGAGGATTTCAAAGGGATCGGCTTCGGTATCGATGACCAGCACGGGTGTTTCGCTGTAGCGGGTTTTGAGCGGGCGATAGCGGCTGGTCAGTGGGTCGGGGTTGTTCATCAAAGTGGGTCCTGTGCGAAATCGGCAAGTGTGCCCGGCAGGCCGAGACACTGTTTTCAGCCGCGCCGCAAACTATAGAAGGGGCTGTGCCAGCGCGACAAGACGGCTGTGATGGACAGGTTTTGTAGGGTTTTTTTCGTTTTTTGAGGAAAGGGACTACAGGTTGGTGGGGGATTTTTAGGGTGAAGCCGCTGCCGGTAAAAATACCTACGGGGTTGTCAGTTGTTATTCGAAAAATCTCGGTATTCGGTGCGCCAGAATCCGTAGGACCTTTCGAATTTTTGTGGTGATGGAACAGGCCTCATCGCGAGCAAGCTCGCTTCCACAGTGGTTCTTGGCCGAGCACAAAATCAACGTTTAGTGAAGATCATATGTGGAGCGGGCCTGCTCGCGATAGCGGTCTACCAGACGTCGTATTGCTCAACCTCGGCAATCCCGTAGAGCCATCCGCTGTATCATCCCGTATCGTTTTTACCCCCGACCTTTTCTCGACGCGCTGCAATCGCCGGCTAGGCTTTGCTCATCGCAGCGGTCAACGGAGTGACAGCTTATGCACAACACCCTGGAACAGGTTTTCGGTTATCCACAGTTTCGACCCGGTCAGGAGGCAGCGGTCAGCGCGGTGCTGGCCGGGCGTTCGGCGGCGGCGATTTTCCCTACCGGCTCCGGCAAGTCCCTTTGCTATCAGTTGTCGGCGGTCTTGCTGCCGCACCTGACACTGGTGGTCTCGCCGCTGCTGGCATTGATGCAGGATCAGCTCGGGTTCCTGCAACGCCACGGCATTGCGGCAGGCAGTATCGATTCGGCGCAGAGCCGCGATGTTGCAAGCGATGTCATGGCCCGGGCAAAGTCCGGTGAACTGAAGATTTTGATGATCTCCGTGGAGCGCCTGAAGAACGAACGCTTCCGCAATTTCTTGCAACAGGTGCCGATCTCGCTACTGGTGGTCGACGAGGCGCACTGCATCTCGGAGTGGGGCCACAATTTCCGCCCGGATTACCTCAAGCTTCCGGACTATCAGCGCCAGTTCAACATCCCTCAGGTATTGCTGCTTACGGCGACTGCGACGCCGAAGGTGATCGCCGACATGCAGGCCAAATTCGCCATCGCGCCCGAGGATGTGGTGACCACCGGTTTCTATCGGCCAAATTTGAATCTGTGGGTGGAGCCGGTGCGCGGGCAGGACAAGCGCCGTCGTCTTGTCGAGTGGATGAGCCAGCGTCCTGGGCAGCCGAGCATCGTCTACGTCACCTTGCAGAAAACTGCCGAGCACATCGCCGAGCATCTGAGCCGCAACGGGATTCAGGCCGAGGCCTATCACGCCGGTTTGCCTCATGAGCAACGGGAGGCGATCCAGAAACGCTTTATGGGTGGGCAGTCCAATTGCATCGTCGCTACCATCGCCTTCGGCATGGGCATCGACAAGAGCGACATCCGCAACGTGGTGCATTTCGATCTGCCCAAATCCATCGAAAACTACAGTCAGGAAATCGGTCGCGCGGGGCGTGACGGGCAGCCGTCCGACTGTCTGGTATTGGCCAACCGCGACAGCCTCAACGTGCTGGAAAACTTCGTCTATGGCGACACCCCTGAGCGGGACGGCATCCGCTGCGTGCTCGACGAGATGCAAGCCGCCGCGCCAGAAGGGCAGTGGGAGTTTTTGCTGGGGCCTTTGGCGGATCAGAGCAACATCCGTCAGTTACCGCTAAAGACCTTGCTGGTGCAACTGGAACTGCGTGGATTGATTGCCCCGCGTTACGCCTATTACGCCGAATACCGTTTCAAGTATTTGCAGGAGCCCGAGGCGCTGCTGGCTCGCTTCGAAGGTGAGCGCAGGGATTTCGTCGCAGCGATCATCCAGACCTCCAGTCGTGCACGAACCTGGGCCACGGTGAATTTCGATGCGTTGTATGAGCAGCATCAGGCCGAGCGCGATCGGGTGGTCAAGGCGCTGGATTACTTTCAGGAAAAGGGTTGGGTCGAGCTTGAAAGCAAGCAGATGACCGAGGTCTACAGCGTGCTGCAACCCGATTTCGACAGCGCCGTTTTGAGTGCAGAACTGCACGCCTACTTCACCCGGCATGAGCAAACCGAAATCGCGCGGATACACGCCATGTTGGACCTGTTCGCCACCGACCATTGCCTGGGTTATCGCCTGGCCGAGTATTTCGGCGATGAAAACGCGCCAAGGCAGTGCGGGCATTGTTCGGTGTGTCACGGGCAAGTAGCACGGCTGCCAGCCCCGCCTGAGCTGCCGGCGCTTGTGGATAAAAATTTCGAGACGTTGTGCGACGATTTTATCCACAGGCATGAACAGCATACGGGCAGTGTTCCATCGGCTGAGCGGGTGACGCGGTTTCTGTGCGGGATCAGCGTGCCGCTGTTTACCAAGCTCAAGGTGCGGGCGATTTCCGGGTTTGCTGCATTGGAAGACTATCCATATGCCGAAGTGCGCAATTGGTCCGAGGCGCACCTCTAACCCGTAGGAGATGCCGAAGGCTGCAATCTTTTGATCTTGTTTTAAAAAAGCCAAGGTCAATAGATCGCAGCCTTCGGCAGCTCCTACAGGGTTGCATCCACGCGCTGAATGTTGCTCATCACAGGAATAAATTTCAAAAATGCGCGATGCCTGACTATGGTGAGGGCTGTCTTTGGATCGCCAACAAGAGAACAAAACATGAGCCAGACGCCGTTCAATATTCAGCGCGCCGCCGTCATCGGCGCGGGCACCATGGGCCGGGGCATTGTCATGTGCCTGGCCAACGCCGGGGTCGCGGTGCAATGGGTCGATAACAATCCGCAGATGCTTGAACAGGCACTGGTGACCGTGGCGGATACCTACGCTCACAATGTGCGGCAGGAGCGCATCGATCAGGCCGAGGCAGACGCCCGCATCGCTCGGGTCACCGCCGCTGTTGATTATGCGGCTATCCGCGATGTCGACCTGGTCATCGAAGCGGTTTACGAAAACCTCGAACTCAAGCAGCAGATTTTTCGTGAACTGGATGGCCTGCTCAAACCCGAAGCCATTCTGGCGAGCAACACCTCGGCACTGGACATTGATGCCATCGCCGCTGTTACACGCCGCCCGCAGCAGGTCCTGGGTCTGCATTTCTTCAGCCCGGCGCACATCATGAAACTGCTGGAGATCGTCCGCGGTGCCAAGACTGCACCGGCGGTGCTTGAGGCCGCCCTGGCGTTGGGCAAGCGCATGGGCAAGGTCAGCGTGGTGTCGGGAAACTGTGACGGCTTCATCGGCAATCGCATGCTCAATACATACGTACTTGAAGCGAGAAAAATGCTGCTGGAGGGCGCGTACCCCTATCAGGTGGATGCCGCGCTGCAAGGTTTCGGTTTTGCCATGGGGCCATTCCGCATGTTCGACGTGGTGGGTGTCGACCTGCAATGGCGCGCCCGCCAACTGTCCGGTATCGGGCAGGATGCGCCAGAGGTTCAGGTGGATAACCGTTTATGTGAGTTGGGGCGTTTTGGTCAGAAGAGCGGCAACGGTTTCTACCACTATGAACCGGGCAGTCGTCAGGCCGAGCACGATGTGACGGTGGATGCGCTGGTGCTGGAAGTCAGCGAAGGGCTGGGCTTTCAGCGTCGTGAAATCGGGTCGGAAGAGATTCTGGAGCGTTGCTTGCTGGCACTGGTCAATGAAGGCGCGAAGATTCTTCAGGAGGGGATCGCCGACTCGTCCCACGATATCGATCTGGTTTACCTCAATGGTTACGGCTTCCCGGTGGACAAGGGCGGGCCGATGGCTTGGGCGGATCAGCAAGGGTTGGCGGATATTCATCAGCGCTTGCTGGCGCTGGAGACTCGCCAGGGTGATCACTGGAGCCCGGCGCGATTGATTGGCGATTTGGCAGTGGCCGGGAAGGGGTTTGCTGACAAGTGATGGAGGTGGCGCCCGTGACGGCGCCTTCGCGAGCAGGCTCGCGAATGATCACGAGAGGGGTTTCCCCTTAGACTGCCCATACAACCCCAGGAATCGACGCTGATGCCCCAACGCTCCGAATACCCGCACTTCCAGCCCATCACCACTCGCTGGCATGACAACGATGCCTACGGCCACGTCAACAACGTGACCTACTACAGCTTCTTCGACACGGCGGTGAACACTTACTTGATCGAAGTCGGCGGCCTGGATATCCATGACGGCGAGGTGGTGGGGTTTGTGGTGAGTTCAGCCTGTGACTACTTTGCTTCCATTGCCTTCCCGGACCGGATCGAAATCGGTGTGCGGGTAGGCAAGTTGGGCAACAGTTCGGTGCAGTATGAGCTGGCGGTGTTCAAGGCCGGGGAAGACGAAGCCTGTGCGGCGGGGCGCTTCGTGCATGTGTTTGTGGATCGTGCGTCGAACCAGCCCGTGGCGATCCCTGCCCGATTGCGCGACGCCCTGGAGCGCCTGGTGGTTTAGTCAGGCAAAAAAAATCGCAGCCCTTGGGCTGCGATTTTTTGATGTACCGGCTAACCAGGCAACTCAAGCCTTAGTCGCGATAGTACCGGTGATGCTTGCGATGCCCATAGGCATGGCCGCGGTGACGGTGATCGTCACGGTAGTAACGACGGTCATCATGGCCACGATAGGAGCGATGATCATCGTCTTCTTCGTTGCTCTTGTTGCCCATGTAGTTACCCAGCGCGCCACCGGCGCCGCCGCCTGCTGCCGAGCCAATCAGGCTGCCGGTGGTGCCGCCCATGCTGCGGCCGACCACGTTACCGCCTGCTGCGCCCAACGCACCGCCAATGGCGGCTTCGCCACGGCTGTGTTTGTTTGCGCCGACTGCGCTACCACCCGCGCCGCCCAGGGCCGCGCCAATGGTGGAACCTGTATTGCCGCCTAACGACTGACCGACGACCGAGCCCAGAACCCCGCCCAATGCGCCGCCTACACCGGCTTCGGTGGTGCCGCCAGCAGAAGCGATGCCGCTGGCCAGACTAAGGGACAACAAGAGAATCGAGGAGAACTTCATAAAGGAACCTCAAGGGGATGACGGCGCGATCCTGAGGCTGTGTCATAGGCGTGACAATCGAAATCCGACGAGTAACACGACTTGAGCACATTTCTATAAGTTGCTGTTTTTTGGGCGGAACTTAACGTTTTTTTGCCGGTCTTTAGCTACTTCGGAATGGCCGTTTTTGAGAGAAAACGGCCTTTTTTGTGAGCGTTTGGAAAGTTGTTGTGTCAGCAATAATGTCAAAAGATCGCAGCCTTCGGCAGCTCCTACAGAGGTCTCTGTAGGAGCTGCCGAAGGCTGCGATCTTTTGATCCGGCTTAAGCAGACCTGGCCAAAATCAACCCGGTCTCACTCGCCGCTTCCAACCGGATCGCCACGAATTTCGACGTCGGTGTATGGCTGCCATCCCCGGTGCTTTCCAGCGGCACCAGCGGGTTTACTTCCGGGTAGTAAGCCGCTGCTTGTCCGGCCGGGATATCAAACGCCAACAGCGTGAAGCCCTTCACCCGACGCTGCACGCCATCGTCCCAGATCGACACAATGTCAGCCTTCTGCCCCGGTTTGAAACCCAGGCGAATGATGTCGGCTTCGTTGACGAACAGTACATCTCGCTGACCCTTCACCCCGCGATAGCGGTCATTGAGACCATAGATCGTGGTGTTGTACTGATCGTGGGAGCGCATCGATTGCATGATCAGGTCCGGCAATACGCCAGTGGATCGGGTGCGTTCGTGCACCAGATCCTTGGGCAGCACATTCGGACGGAAATTGGCCCGCCCCGATACGGTGTTCCACTTGCGCGCACCGGCGCTATTGCCGAGGTAGAAACCACCTGGATTCTTGATCTTTTCGTTGAAATCCTTGAAGCCCGGAATAGTGTCGGCAATCAGGTCGCGGATGCGGCTGTAATCGGCTACCAGCCAGTTCCAGTCCACCGGTTTGCTGCCCAGGGCCGCCGCTGCGATGCCGGCGATGATCGCGGGTTCCGAACGCATCTGGTTCGACAGCGCCTGCAATTGGCCGTTGGAGGCGTGGACCATGCTGAAGGAGTCTTCCACCGTCACCGCTTGGGCGCCTTCGGTCTGGATATCAATGTCGGTCCGGCCAAGGCACGGCAGGATCAACGCGTCTTTACCGTGAGCCAAATGGCTGCGGTTAAGTTTGGTGCTGATCTGCACGGTCAGGTCGCAATTGCTCAGTGCCTGGAAGGTCCGTGGGCTGTCCGGGGTGGCTTGCGCGAAGTTGCCACCCAGGGCGACGAACACTTTTGCCCGACCTTCGGCCATGGCGTGAATCGCCTCGACCACGTTGTGGCCGTTTTCACGCGGCACCTTGAACTGGAAGCGTCGCTCCAGGGAATCGAGGAACGCCACCGGCGGGCGCTCGTTGATACCCATGGTCCGGTCGCCCTGCACATTACTGTGGCCGCGTACCGGGCACAGGCCCGCGCCCGGCCGGCCGATGTTGCCGCGCAGCAGCATCAGGTTGGCGATTTCCTGGATGGTTGCCACCGAATGGCGGTGCTGGGTGATGCCCATGGCCCAGCACATGATGACGTTCTTACCCTTGGCGTACATGCGCGCCGCTTGCTCGATTTCCACCAGGGGCAGGCCGGACTGCTCGACGATCTGCTCCCACGGGGTGTCATCGATGGTGCCGAGGTATTCCAGCACGTTGGCGCTGTGTTCGTTGAGGAAGTCGTGATCGAACACAGCAGGCTCACCGGCCTTCTGCGCGTCGCGCTCCCACTGCAACAGGAACTTCGCCATGCCACGCATGATTGCCATGTCGCCGCCCAGCGCGGGGCGGAAATACGCGGTGTTGGTCGGCCTGTCGCCGTTGGTGAACATTTCGATCGGGTGTTGCGGGTGCTGGAAGCGCTCCAGACCGCGTTCTTTGAGTGGGTTGATGCACACCACTTGTGCGCCGCGCATCACCGCTTCGCGCAGTGGTTCGAGCATCCTTGGGTGGTTGGTGCCGGGGTTCTGACCCCAGACGAAAATCGCATCGGCGTGTTCGAAATCGTCAAAGGTCACGGTGCCTTTGCCGACGCCGACACTTTGTGACAACGCCACACCGCTGGCCTCATGGCACATGTTCGAGCAGTCGGGGAAGTTGTTGGTGCCGTAGGCGCGCACGAACAGCTGATAGAGATAAGCCGCTTCGTTACTGGCACGGCCCGAAGTGTAGAACTCGGCCTGATCCGGGCTCGACAGCCCCTGCAAATGTTTGGCGATCAGGGCGAAGGCGGCGTCCCAACTGATCGGTTTGTAGCGATCGGTCTCGGCGTCGTAGCTCATTGGTTCGGTGAGACGGCCCTGATATTCAAGCCAGTAATCGCTTTGTTCCAGCAACGAAGTGACGCTGTGTTTAGCGAAGAACGCAGCGTCGACACGACGTTTGGTCGCTTCCCAGTTCACCGCTTTGGCGCCGTTCTCGCAGAACGCCACCATGCCGGCTTCCTTGGAATCGCCCCAGGCGCAACCAGGACAGTCGAAGCCGCCGTTCTTGTTGGTCTTGAGCATCATGCGCAGGTTTTTCAGCGCGTTGTCGCTGGTCAACCAGGCCTGGGCGACGCTGATCAGTGCGCCCCAGCCGCCGGCGGCACCTTTGTAAGGCTTGTAGCGAGGAACGGGTGTCTGGTCGGCTTGACGGTGTTGACTCACGCTTGATTCTCCAAAGCCGGGCTGTAGACCCGCGGCGCATTCTTCTGCGGCAAATGAATGAGATTGAGGTTGTGGCGACGGGCCCATTGCACGGCAAGGCCCGTGGGCGACGACAGGCTGACCAGGGTCTGGATGCCGGCGCGCAAAACTTTCTGGATCAATTCGAGGCTGCAACGGCTGGTGACAATCGCCAGCCCGCCGGTGATCGGGATGTTCCTGCGGATCAGCCCGCCGATCAGTTTGTCGAGGGCGTTATGCCGGCCGATGTCTTCACGACCGAGCAGCAGTTCGCCCTGGTCATTCATGAACACCGCCGCATGCACCGCGCCGCTGTATTGGCCCAGCGGCTGGAACGCACCGATGCGCTGGCGCAGCCCTTCGAGCCATTCGGCGGGCGGTAATGGCGCGCCGGGCAACACCTTGAGGTCTGGCAATGCCTGTTCGACCGCCTCCACGCCGCAGAGCCCGCAACCGCTGGTGCCGGCCATTTGCCGACGCTGCTGCTTGAGGTTCCAGAACGCGCGGTTGGCGATGGTTACCTGCGCGTATTGCGCCGATCCCGAGCCGCTGAGTTGCAGGTCATAGATCTCGGTGGCGTCCTGGATGATGCCGCTGCCGAGGCTGAAGCCGACGATAAAGTCTTCCAGATCCGTCGGCGTCACCAACATGACCGCCTGGCTGATGCCGTTAAAGGCGATCGCCAACGCGACTTCCTCGGCCAACGCCGTGCTGGCCGATTCTGTGTGTTCGAGACTGGTGTAGCTGTAAGTCCGGCTGGCAGCGGGCGCGGGCGTTTCGAGGGCAGGCGCCGGGCGGGCGGGGCGCTTGGCGTTCATGGCATCACCGACGGTTTGATCAGCTTTAAGACTAGGCGCGGCAACTTGTCGCGTCTAATCGCTAATACTGATCTACCGATAGATGACGTCGATCAAGCGTCCGGCAGTGATTGTTGAAAAATCGCGAAACAGGCCTCGGCCAATGCCGAGCGCGGAGCGCTGCGGCGCATGATCAGCCCCAGCCGGGCGAGGGTCTGGGCGTTTTCGATCGGATGCAGGCGCAGATGATCGGTGAGGTTTTCCAGGCCGCCGTCCAGCGGCATCACGGCGCAGCACAATCCACCGTGCACAGCTTGTAACAGTTGATGCACGGCATCGGTCTGCAACAACGGTCGCGGCGTCAGGCCACGGATGTGGAAGTTGTGGTCGATGGACTGGCGAAAGTGCATGCCGCTGGTGAGCATGCCCAGCGGCAATTCCATCAGCGATTCCCAACTCAGCGCGTTGTCACCGAACGTAAAGAAACGCTGATCGTAGAGCAGGCCCATGCGCGTTTCGCTGAAGGCCACAGACTCGAAGCGTTCGCTGTCCAGACGTTCCAGATAGGAAACACCGATATCCAGTCGGTTGTTTGCCAATTGTTCGAGGATTTGCTCTGAACTCAGCGCCGAGAGTTCGAAATGCAGGTTCGGGTGTTCGGCATGCAGGCGTTGCATCAGCGGCACGGGGTCAAAGCTCGATAGCGGCACCACGCCCAGGCGCAGCGTACCGACCAGATTGCCGCGACAGGCGGCGGCTTCGGCGTGCAAACCATCGCAGGCGGCCAGAACCGTACGGGCCCAGGCCAGCACCCGCTCGCCCGGCGCGGTGAAGCCTTCAAAGCGCTGGCCGCGATTGACCAGCGGCAAGTCGAGTTCTTCTTCGAGGTTGCGCAAACGCATGGACAGGGTCGGCTGGGTAATGTGGCAGCGCGCGGCGGCCTGGCCGAAATGTCGGGTTTCGTCGAGAGCGATGAGGAATTTCAGCTGCTTGATGTCCATCTTCGCTCCAGGATTCGGGAAGGTGCGGATTCTATCGTTTAGGGGACGGCGGCGTCATTGGTCGGGTTGGATCCGCAAGTGACAGGCGTGGTCTAGGCTTTTGCGTCTGGACACTTAATTCCCCATGGAGAGCACACGATGAGCCTGTTCAGTTTTCTTAAAGAAGCCGGTGAAAAAATTCTTGATGCGCTGACGCCGGACAAAGCCGAAGCCAATAGTGAAGCGTTGACCAAACATGTGAAGGATGCTTTGACCGGGATCGATACGTCGAAAATTCAGGTAAAAGTCGAAGGCGATAAGGTGATCGCCAGCGGCGAAGCTGCTACGCAGGAGGAGAAGGAAAAAATCCTCTTGTCACTGGGTAACGTTGCCGGTGTCAGCGGGGTAGAAGATCAGATCACTGTGACAGGTCCCGTGGTTGTGGCCGCGAAATTTGTCGTGGTCGAGAAGGGCGATACGCTCAGTGCGATTTCCCTGCGGGTGTATGGCAACGCGAACCTTTACAACAAAATCTTCGAAGCCAACAAACCGATGCTTAAGGATGTGAACAAGATCTATCCGGGGCAGTCGTTGCGCATTCCCGAGTAATGCGAGGCCAGTAGGAGCTGCCGAAGGCTGCGATCTTTTGACTTTGTTTTTGAAAAGCAAAATCAAAAGATCGCAGCCTTCGGCAGCTCCTACAGAGATCAAAGGCCGTTTATCAAATCCCGATAATCGCCAACCGCCGCAAACTCCGCCGTGTCTTTCGGCCCTTTGCGGCTGTCCGGCTCTTTCACCGCCAATAAATGCGCCACACCAAACTCCCGGGCACTGCGCAGGATCGGCAAGGTGTCGTCGATAAACAGACTGCGTGCCGGGTCAAAGTCGATGTCGGCTTGCAGTGCATCCCAGAATTGCGGGTTTTCCTTGGGGAAGCCGTAATCGTGCGAGCTGATCAGGCGCTCGAAGTACGGCGCCAGTTCGATTTTTTCCAGCTTCAATGACAGCGAATCACGGTGAGCATTGGTGATCATCACTACGCGTTTACCAGCCTGTTTGATCGCCGCCAGAAAGGTATCCGCGTCCGGGCGCAGGGCAATCAGGTGTGCGGTTTCCAGTTTCAGGTCGCGTACCGGCAGGTTCAGTTCTGCACTCCAGAAATCCAGGCAGTACCACTGCAACTGGCCGGCATTGCGTTCGAACAACGGCTGCAACTCCATCTCCGCCATGGCGCGGCTGACCCCGTGGAGTTCGGCGTAACGTTGCGGCAGGTGCTCCAGCCAGAAATGGTTGTCGAAGTGCAGGTCCAGCAGCGTGCCGTCCATATCCAGCAGAACGGTGTCGATGTCGTGCCAGGGCAGCAGGGACATAAAAAACTTCTCCAGCGGTAAAAAAGATATCCGAGGTAAACAATCAGGATAGGCCGGGTATAGTAACGCGTTCACGCCAAGGAGCCGCTCATGCGCCAGAAACCCACCATCCTCGCCCGCGAGATCGTCGCCACCAGCCGTTTGTTTTGTGTGGAAGAGCTCAAGTTGCGCTTTTCCAATGGCGTGGAGCGTACCTATGAGCGATTGGTCGGCAAGGGCGCCGGGTATGGCGCGGTGATGATCGTGGCGATGCTCGATGCGGACCATGCCGTACTGGTTGAAGAGTATTGCGGCGGCACCGATGAATACGAGCTGTCGTTGCCCAAAGGTTTGATCGAACCAGGCGAAGACGTACTGGCGGCGGCCGAGCGCGAGCTCAAGGAAGAAGCCGGGTTTGGCGCGCGGCAATTGGAACATCTGACCGAATTGTCATTGTCGCCCGGTTACATGAGCCAGAAAATCCAGGTGGTGCTGGCCACTGATCTATACGAAGAACGTCTGGAAGGTGACGAGCCAGAGCCGATGGGCCAGAGCAAAGTCAACTTGCGCGAACTGTCGGCGCTGGCGCAGAACCCGCAGTTCACCGAGGGCCGTGCCTTGGCGGCGTTGTACCTGGCCCGTGACCTGCTGACCCAGCGCGGGGTGTTTCTGCCATGAATTTTCCTCATCCATTGATGGCACCGGTGGTTGAACTGGCGCTGCAGGCTGGCGAGGCGATCCTGCCGTTCTGGCGCACAGGCACGGCCGTCACCGCGAAGTCGGACGATTCTCCCGTTACCGCTGCTGACCTGGCCGCTCATCACTTGATTCTGGCGGGGTTGACGGCGCTGGACCCGAGCATTCCGGTGCTGTCCGAAGAAGACGCCAACATTGCCCAGAACGTGCGCGCCAGTTGGCAGCGCTGGTGGCTGGTGGACCCGCTGGACGGCACCAAGGAATTCATTTCTGGCAGCGAAGAATTCACCGTCAACATTGCATTGATCGAACAAGGCCGCGTGGTGTTTGGCGTGGTGTCGATGCCGACCAACGGGCGCTTTTATGTCGGTGGCACCGGGTTGGGCGCGTGGCGTGGCGACAAGGATGGCGAGCCTTCGCCGATTCAGGTCCGTGAAGTGCCGCCGGCGGGCGCGTCTTTTACTGTGGTTGCCAGTCGTCGGCATTCCAGCCCAGAACAGGAGCGCTTGCTGGCCGGGTTGAGCGCCAGCCTGGGTGAATTGGAGCTGGCTAATATCGGCAGCTCGCTGAAATTTTGCCTGTTGGCCGAAGGGGCGGCGGATTGTTATCCGCGCCTGGCGCCGACTTCGCAGTGGGACACGGCGGCGGCGCAGGGCGTGCTGGAAGGCGCGGGTGGCGAGGTCCTGGAATTGAGCGGCGAGCCGTTCAGCTATCCGGCGCGGGAATCGTTGTTGAACGAGTTCTTTTTGGCGTTGCCGGCGAAGGCTGCGTGGCGGGAGAAATTGTTGGAATTGGCTCGAAGCTAAGATCAAAAGATCGCAGCCTTCGGCAGCTCCTACATGGATCAGCGTGTACCCGGATATTCGAATGCATGCATGTAGGAGCTGCCGCAGGCTGCGATCTTTTGCTTTACCGGTGCAACACGTACTGCCCAGTGAACGTCACCGCATCCTCATCGCTTCCCGCATTCACGACCCGCGTATGCAAGGTCAACCGCGCCCGTCCATAGCGCTGATACATCGCCAGAAACTTTTTCCACACCTGCGCACTCGGCGCCTGGCAAATGGCGTTGGCATCGCCCGTCACCGGCAGCGGGTAGTTGATCTGGCCTTCCTGAATCACGATGTGCCCGTCTTCAATCCCTTCCTCTTTCAAACGCAAATGCAGCCAGCCCCAACCGGCCAGCACCGCGCCGCAATACAGGCTGCCGCCGAACATGGTGCTCTTGTGATTGACGTTGGCGTCCAGCGGCAAGTACAGGCGCAGTTGCTGATCGTGCCAGTCGAGCACTTTGAGGCCCATGTCCCGCGTTAGCGGGATGTCGCGATGGAGGACGGATTCCAGGTGACGACTGTCGCGGCTCATTGCGCGGCCTCTTGTTTGAAGTGGATGATTTGACGCGGGCTCACTCGAGTTCGTCGCTATGGCTGTTGGCACCGCTGTCGGCGAAGTTCAGACCGTGTTTGCGCAGCTTGTCGTGCAAGGTCTTGCGGGGAATGCCGAGGGCTTCGGCGACGCTGCGCACCGAGCTATGGGAGCGCGCCAGCTCGGCGGCAATCAGGGTTTTCTCGAAGTTTTCCACTTGCTCGCTCAACCCGCCGCTGACCACCTCCACCGCGTTGCCGGCCGCACCTTGTGACTCGTCGTTGTCCAGCGCCAGTTCCAGGCCGAGGGCGAAGCGTTCGGCGGCGTTTTGCAGCTCGCGCACGTTGCCAGGCCAGGTATGGCGCAGCAGCAGGGCGCGTTGTCCCGGTTGCAGTTCATGGGGCGGCAAACCGTGGCGGGCGCTGGCTTCATCGGCAAAATGCTGGAACAGCACCAGCGCATCCTCACCTCGCTCGCGCAGCGGTGGAATGCGCAGCGGCGCAACGTTCAGTCGATAGTACAAGTCGGCGCGGAAACGCCCTTGGTCGGCAGACTGCCGCAGATCTTCTTTGGTCGCGGCGATGATGCGGATGTCCAGCGGGATCAGCTGATTGCCACCCAAGCGCTCGACCACCCGCTCTTGCAACAGCCGCAGCAGTTTCACTTGCACGTCCAGGCTCATGCTTTCGATTTCATCGAGGAACAGCGTGCCGCCATTGGCGAATTCGAACTTGCCGATACGCCGTTTCTGCGCGCCGGTAAACGCCCCCGGTTCATGACCGAACAGCTCGCTTTCGACCACCGACTCGGCCAGCGCCCCGGCGTTGATGGCTACGAACGGACCGTTTCGCCGACTCGACAAATCGTGCAGCGCCCGCGCTACGACTTCTTTACCTGCGCCGGTTTCGCCGAGGATCAGCACGTCAGCCTTGGTCGCCGCCAATGCACCGATTTGCTCGCGCAGACGCAGCATCGATGGCGACTGCCCGACCAATCGGGTGCTCAACTCATTGCGATCGCTCAGGGCCAGACGCAGGCTGCGGTTATCCAGCACCAGTCGGCGCAAGGCCAGCGCGCGGCGCACACTGTCGAGCAGCGCGTCGCTGGCGAAGGGTTTTTCCAGAAAGTCATAAGCTCCGGCGCGCATGGCTTGCACCGCCAGCGGCACGTCGCCGTGACCGGTGATCAGCAACACCGGTAATTCCGGGTCCTGGGCGTGGAGCTCGGTCAGCAGTTCGAGGCCGTCCATGCCCGGCATGCGGATGTCACTGACCACCACGCCCGGCCAGTCACGCTCCAGTTGTGCGGCAAGCCCCTTGGCTTCGGCCAGCGGCAGAATTTTCAGGCCAGCCAAGTCGAGGGTCTGGCTCAGGGCCTGACGCAAATGGGGATCGTCGTCGATCAACACGACCTGGATGCGGTTGTCGATGGTCATGCACTTCGGTCCTCGGACGGTTGAAGGCTCACGCCGGGTGCGCCTGCGCGGAGCTTCAGGGTAATCAGGGCGCCACCTTCCTTGTGGTTGGCGAACGACAGTTCACCGCCGAAGGCGCGCATCAGGGTTTCGCAGATTGCCAACCCCAGCCCAAGCCCCTGAGTGCGGGTCTTGGTGGTGTAGAAGGGCTCGCTGGCGCGGCCAAGGGCCTCCATGCAGAAACCGGGGCCGTTGTCGCGAATGTACAGGTTGACGCCATCGGCGGTGGATTGGGCACTCAACCAGAGCTTACGCGGCGGCCCTTTCTCCGTCAGCGCGTCGAGGGCGTTGGCCAGCAGATTGCCGAGTACCTGGCGCAACCGCGTTTCCCCCGCCTCGACCCACAATGCCGCTGCAGGCAAGTCACGGATCAGCTCGACTTCCATGCTGCGCCGACGCTTGGCGAGCAGCGCCAGGGCATCGTCCAACGCCGGTTGCAGGGCGACGCTTTCTGGCGCGTGGCGATCACGCCGGGCAAAGGCGCGCAGGTGAGCGATGATCGAGGCCATGCGCCCGGTCAGCTCGCTGATCAACTTGAGGTTGCCCCGCGCATCGTCGGTGCGCTGATGGTCGAGCAGCACTTCGGCGTTTTCCGCGTAGCTGCGGATGGCGGCCAGCGGTTGATTGAGCTCGTGGCTGATGCTCGCCGACATCGTCCCCAGCGCCGACAGTTTGCCGGCCTGTACCAGATCATCCTGGGCGCGCACCAGTTCTTGCTGGGCCTGTTCGCGTTCCAGCACTTCCTGTTTCAGTCGACGGTTGAGGCCTTCCAGGTCGCTGGTGCGTTCGGCGACCCGACCTTCCAGTTCGCGACGGGCCTTGGCTTCGAAGGCGATGCGTTCGAGGTAATGGCGGCGGCGCTGCATCATCAAACCGAGCAGCAGCATCAGCACCAGCAGCGTCGCGCCCCCGATGGCGACCACGGTGCGCACCGGGCGATTGATCAGAGTGCGCGGGGCGAGGATGCTGACATTCCAGCCGGTCTCCGCGATCGGCTGGGTCTGGGTCAGCCAGGCGTTGGGGTTGAGCTTCAGCGGCTTGGGATCGCGGGTCGGATAAGGCTGAATCGCGGTGATGGCTTTGCTTTCTTCTTCGCTCAGCGGTCGAGTCGAGCGAAAGCGCCATTCAGGTCGTGACGTGAGGATGACCACGCCGTTATGGTCGGTCAGCAGCAGTTGTTCCGGGGTTTTGCCCCACAGGCTTTCGGTGTGGTCGAGGTCGACCTTGACCACCAGCACGCCAGCGATTTTTTCGCCGTCGCGCACGGCGGCGGCAAAGAAGTAACCGCGTTTGGCGGACGTGGTGCCCAGCCCGAAAAATCGCCCGAGCCGCCCGGCCATGGCCTCGCTGAAGTACGGTCGAAAGGCAAAATTGCGCCCGACAAAACTGTCGTGCTTGTCCCAGTTGGACGCCGCCAGGGTCTTGCCCGTGGTGTCCATCAGGTACATGACTTCGGCACCGGTCTGGGTGCTGATGTTTTTCAGCAGACGGTTGGCGTTGCCTTGGGTGACGCCATCGTCCGGCGCACCGAGCACGGCGCGCAGGGCCGGCAGATCGCCAAGGATCTGCGGCAACACTTCATATCGGTGCAGGGTGCCCAGCAGGTTGGCGACGTAAAGGTCGAGGGTCTGGCGATTCTGCCCGGCCAGTTCGCTGCGGTAATAACGCTCGGCCAGATGTTCCAGCGGCCACAGCAATGGCGCCAGGCACAGCGCGAGCAAGGCCAGGCTTCGCCAACGGGGTCTGCGGGGGAGGGTCGGAGTCATAAGCATCGAGCGCCTGTGGTTACAGGCGCATTATGCCTAGGCTTGCGGGCGCAGTCTGCGCGCCCTGAGCAGTAAAGGTTCAGGTCGGGATTCAGGCGAACACGTCGGCGTCCTTGAAAAAGACCCCGTTCTGGTCTTTGCCCGACAGCTGCGGCGCGGCGTCCAGTTGCCAGTCAATGGCCAGGTCTGGGTCGTCCCAACGAATGCTGCGCTCGGCTGAAGGGGTGTAATAGTCGGTGGTTTTGTAGAGGAACTCGGCGTACTCGCTCAACACCACGAAGCCGTGGGCAAAGCCTTCCGGTACCCAGAGCTGGCGGTGATTGTCGGCGGACAATCGAACAGCAACCCATTTGCCGAAATTCGGCGAGCTGCGGCGGATGTCCACGGCCACGTCGAGTACTTCACCGGCCGTTACGCGAACCAGTTTGCCTTGGGTATTTTGCAGTTGGTAATGCAGACCCCGAAGGACACCTTTTTGCGAGCGGGAATGGTTGTCTTGAACGAATTTCGCGTCCACGCCCGTCGCTTCTGCGAATGCCTTTGCGTTGAAGCTTTCGTAAAAGAACCCACGCTCGTCACCAAATACCTTGGGTTCGATGATCAGAACACCGGGCAGGTCGGTGGTGACTACATTCATGGTGTTTCTCCAGTAATTGACTTTGATGGCTAATGCCGATGCACGAGCAAGCTTGCTCCGGGCGGCGCGTTTACTCAGCAAGCACGCGTCATCGTTAACGTCCATCGTGAGCGCGCTCGCTCCAAAGGGGGCACACAGCATTAACCTTGATGGCCCGCATTCTTGCGCAGAGTCTTGTTCAAGACGAGTGATCTGTCATTTTTCCTTGATCCTTTGCAGGACCTGTCGCTCGTCAGGCATGTGATGCGGGGGTTGCGAAACGCCCCGCGCAGTGGCGATATAGGCGCCTAATAAAATTTCAGGGGTCGTTGTATGCCGCTCGCCACGTTGATTCATCGCGCCAGTTTGCCCAGCCCTCAGGTGTCTGGGGAGCAGGCGCTTGAGCTGTTGCAGGAGCATTACGGGCTCAGCGGAAAATTGCAGGCGCTCGGCAGCCAGCAGGATCTGAATTACCGCGTCGATAGCGAACAAGGTCGTTTCGTCCTGAAAATCTGCCGGGGCGACTACTCGGCATTGGAGCTGCAAGCCCAGCACGCCGGACTCAAGCATTTGGGCGAACACCCCGACGTGCACGTGCCGCGTGTAATTCCAGCGAAAAGCGGTTCGGACCTGCTGTCCCTGGAGGTCGGCGGCCAAGCGGTGCATGTGCGCCTGCTGGACTATATCGAGGGTCAATCCCTGACGCACCTCGCCCATTTCAATCGCACGGTGGTGGCCGGTTTCGGCCGCTTGTGCGGTGAGATGGACCTCGCGCTGGCGGCTTTCGATCATCCGGGACTGGAACGCACGCTACAGTGGGATGCTCGTCACGCCCAGGCATTGATCGCGCATTTATTGCCGGTCATCCAGGATGATGCCCAACGCACGTTGATCGCCCAAGCGGCCGAACAGGCCGAGCGCCACTTGCAGCCACTGGTGGACAAACTGCCGGTACAGGCCATTCACATGGACATCACCGACGACAACGTGGTGTGGCAGCGCGATTCAGAGCGCCACTGGCAATTGCAAGGCGTGATCGATTTCGGCGATTTGGTCCGTACCTGGCGTATCACCGATCTGTCGGTGACCTGCGCGGCACTGCTGCATCATGGCGACGGCGATCCGTTCTGCATTTTGCCGGCGGTGCAGGCGTATCACGCGGTCAATCCGCTGACCCATGAAGAGTTGCAGGCGCTGTGGCCGCTGATCGTCGCCCGTGCGGCGGTGTTGGTGCTCAGTGGTGAACAGCAGGTCAGCATTGATCCTGGCAATCAATACAGCCGCGACAATCTCACCCACGAGTGGGAGATTTTCCGCGTAGCGACATCGGTGCCGCTGGCGTTGATGGAAGCGGCGATTCTCACGTCAGTCGGCCAGAAAGTGCCGGGCATCGGCGGCGAAGGCTTCGCACCGCTGCTGCCAAGCCTGGTGGGGCGTGAGTTTGCCTTGATCGATCTGGGCGTGCTCAGCCCGCATTTCGAGGCGGGCAATTGGGAGCAAGAAGGCGTTGATCAGCGGCTGTTGAATGAAGCTGCCGCAGCTCATGGTCTGGCGGCCAGTCGTTACGGCCAATATCGTTTGTCCCGTACGCGGCCGGACAGTGCCGTCGAGCCGGATACCTGCCCGTTACATGTCGAGTTACGCGTGCCTCACGGTACGACGGTCGAGGCGCCATTTGCCGGGGTCGTGCATCAGCCACAGCCAGGCGTATTGCAACTCGACGGCCCGCAACTGAGCGTGCGCCTGTGGGGCGTAACTCCCTCGCTGCACACGGGTGCCGCACTGGTCAAAGGCCAAGTGTTGGGCTCAGTCGGTGGGCCGCTGATTGTGCAATTGAGCCGAAGCGCTTCGTTTACGGCACCGCTGTTTTGTACGCCTTCGCGGGCCGCGGCGTGGCAGGCGTTGTGCCCTTCACCGGCGGCGCTGCTGGGGCTGGCCTGCGATGCTCAAGAAGAACTCGACTCGCAGACCTTGCTGGCCCGTCGCGACGCCAGTTTCGCCCGCACGCAAAAACACTATTACGTCGACCCGCCGCGCATCGAACGCGGTTGGCGCAACCACCTGATCGACATGCAGGGCCGCTCCTACCTCGACATGCTCAACAACGTTGCGGTGCTCGGTCATGGTCATCCGCGCATGGCGGCGGTCGTCGGTCGCCAGTGGTCGCTGCTCAACACCAACTCGCGGTTCAACTATGCCGCCGTCGCTGAATTCTCTGAGCGCTTGCTGAAACTGGCACCGGATTCCATGGATCGCGTGTTCCTGGTCAACAGCGGCAGCGAAGCCAATGACCTGGCGATTCGTCTGGCCTGGGCCTACAGCGGTGGCCGCGACATGCTCAGTGTGCTGGAGGCTTATCACGGCTGGACGGTAGGCGCCGATGCGGTGTCGACTTCGATTGCCGACAACCCCAAAGCCCTGAGCAGCCGCCCGGACTGGGTGCATCCGGTGATCGCGCCGAACACCTATCGCGGCGAATTCCGTGGTCCGGACAGCGCGCCGGACTACGTGCGCAGCGTCGAACACAACCTGGCGAAAATCGCCGAACAGAAACGTCAATTGGCCGGTTTCATTTGTGAGCCGGTGTACGGCAATGCCGGTGGTATCTCGCTGCCACCGGGTTACTTGAAACAGGTCTACGCGATGGTGCGTGCGCAAGGCGGTGTGTGCATCGCCGATGAGGTGCAAGTCGGCTACGGGCGCATGGGCCATTTCTTCTGGGGCTTCGAGGAACAGGGCGTGGTGCCGGACATCATCACCATGGCCAAGGGCATGGGCAACGGTCAGCCGCTGGGCGCGGTGATCACCCGCCGGGAAATCGCCGAGGCGCTGGAAGCCGAGGGTTACTTCTTCTCGTCCGCTGGCGGCAGCCCGGTCAGTTGCCAGGTCGGCATGGCCGTGCTCGATGTCATGGAAGAAGAAAAACTCTGGGAAAACGCCCAAGTGGTTGGCGGCTACTTCAAGGAACGACTGGAAGCGTTGATCGATATTCATCCGTTAGTCGGCGCGGTGCATGGTTCCGGGTTCTATCTGGGCGTGGAGTTGATCCGCAACCGCGAAACCCTGGAGCCGGCGACCGAAGAAACCACGGCGCTGTGCGATCGACTGCGTGAACTGGGGATCTTCATGCAGCCGACGGGTGATTTCCTGAACGTGCTCAAGATCAAACCGCCGATGGTCACTTCGCGCCAGAGCGTGGATTTCTTCGTGGACATGCTTTCGAAGGTGCTCGCTGAAGGTCTCTGATGCACCGACCCCGTAGGAGCTGCCGCAGGCTGCGATCTTTTGATCTTGATCTTCGGCGGATTCAAAACTGCCAGGATCAAAAGATCGCAGCCTTCGGCGGCTCCTACAGGTCGTGCATTTTATTTCGCGAACAACATGAAACCTGTAGGAGCGAGGCTTGCCCGCGAAGGCGTCATCAAAAAAGGCGTATAACGTCGATTGTTATCGGGTTTAAGTGCTTATTTTTAGACGAAATGCATTTTTGTAGCTTTTAAAGCCGATTTTTATCGGCTATAAAGTCGCCAATGCCAGGGCGCGGATGAACCATGCCCAACCGTCAAGCACTTGCCCGGAGATGATTCATGAGCCGTAACGTTACCGTCGCCGCCACTCAGATGGCCTGTTCCTGGGACCTGGAAGGCAATATCGAAGTGGCTGAAAGGCTGGTCCGCGAAGCCGCTGCCAAAGGCGCACAGATCATCCTGATTCAGGAATTGTTCGAAGCACCGTACTTCTGCCAGAAACCGAACCCGGACTACCTGCAATTGGCCACATCGGTTGAAGACAACGTTGCCATCAAGCATTTCCAGAAAGTCGCCAAGGAACTGCAAGTGGTGTTGCCGATCAGCTTCTACGAACTGGCCGGGCGCGCGCGTTTCAACAGCATCGCGATCATCGATGCCGACGGCAGCAACCTCGGGGTTTATCGTAAAAGCCACATCCCGGATGGCCCTGGCTACCACGAAAAGTACTACTTCAACCCGGGCGATACCGGCTTCAAAGTGTGGAACACCCGTTACGCGAAAATCGGCGTCGGCATCTGCTGGGACCAGTGGTTCCCTGAGGCGGCCCGCAGCATGGCGTTGCAAGGCGCAGAAATCCTGTTCTACCCGACCGCCATCGGCAGCGAGCCGCACGACAAGACCATTTCGTCCCGCGATCACTGGCAACGCGTGCAACAGGGCCACGCTGGCGCTAACCTGATGCCGCTGATCGCGAGTAACCGCATCGGCAACGAAGAACAAGACGGCTACGACATTACCTTTTATGGTTCGTCGTTCATCGCCAACCAGTTCGGCGAGAAGGTGCAGGAACTCAACGAAACCGAAGAAGGCGTTCTGGTTCACACCTTCGACCTCGACCAACTGGAACACATCCGCAGCGCGTGGGGCTCGTTCCGTGACCGTCGTCCGAACCTGTACGGCGCGCTGAAAACCCTCGACGGTTCCCTGGAGTCCTGATCGACATGACCACTTTGAAAAGCACCCCTCGCGCCGACGGCTTTTACATGCCGGCCGAGTGGGCACCACAAACCCAGACCTGGATGGTCTGGCCCGAGCGCCCGGATAACTGGCGCCTGGGTGGCAAACCGGCGCAAGCGGCGCACGTTGCGGTGGCCAAAGCCATCGCCCGGTTCGAACCGGTCACCGTGGCGGTTTCCGCCGGCCAATACGAAAACGCCCGTGCTCGCCTGGACGTGCCGAATATTCGTGTCGTCGAAATGTCCAGCGATGACGCCTGGGTCCGGGATACCGGCCCGACGTTCGTCATCAATAACAGCGGCGAAGTCCGTGGTGTGAACTGGGATTTCAACTCGTGGGGCGGTTTTGACGGTGGTTTGTATTCGCCGTGGAACCGCGACTCGCAGGTCGGCGGCAAGATCCTCGAGATCGAGCGCAGCCCGCGCTATCGCACCGAGGGCTTCGTGCTCGAAGGCGGTTCGATTCACGTCGATGGCGAAGGCACGCTGATCACTACCGAAGAGTGCCTGCTCAACCGCAATCGCAATCCGCACCTGAATCGTGCAGAGATCGAAGCAGTGCTCACTGCGAATCTGGCTGTGGATAAGATCATCTGGCTGCCAGATGGATTGTTCAACGACGAAACCGACGGCCATGTGGATAACTTCTGCTGCTACGTGCGTCCGGGTGAAGTATTGCTGGCCTGGACCGACGACCCGCAAGACCCGAACTACCCGCGCTGCCAGGCTGCCATGAACGTGCTGCAAAGCAGCACTGATGCCAAGGGCCGCCCATTCACGGTGCACAAAATGCCGATTCCGGGGCCGCTGTATGCGACCGAGGAAGAATGCGCCGGCGTCGATCCGGTGGACGGCACCCAGGAGCGGAATCCGTCCGTTCGTCTGGCCGGTTCCTACGTGAACTTCCTGATCGTCAACGGCGGCATCATCGCGCCAAGCTTCGACGACCCGCTGGATGGCCCGGCAAAAGAGATTTTGCAGTCGATATTCCCACAGCACGAAGTCGTCATGGTGCCTGGCCGCGAACTGTTACTGGGTGGCGGCAACATTCACTGCCTTACCCAACAGCAGCCCGCGCCGCACAAGGAATGAGTGAGCGCGTAACAGCTTGAGTTGATTGCGAAATCATTCAGGCAAACGTTTTCGCCCGCCGAAATGCCGAAAGCCCGCAGCCCTTCAGGACTGCGGGCTTTTTTGTATCCACTTGTCGACAGTCCCCGCACCTTGGCATAGGTCTTGTATCTGTGATGGTGCAAAACAGGGAGGGGGAGAACTTAGCCGTTCTGTCATAAACCTTGGATAAGTTAGGCCGCTCACAAACCAGGAGAGAGCGCTGAAATGAACGCCGAAGTGAATGTGGTGAGCGAGCGGGCGTTGCATCCCCTGGCAGTAAACAGCGAATCGCTCCAGATCCTGGCGCACTGGTTCAAGTCCAATGGAACGCGTCAGATCGCAGAAAGTGATCCGCGCCGGACAATAATCGAGCGCTACCCCGCTGGCTTGTTCAGCGAAGCGGAGCTGGATGCGTTGTGGGATGTGATGGAAGGATAAGAAGAAAAACAACGGATTGATAAAAGAAAAGCGCTGCCGGGGATGGCAGCGTTTTTTTTTAGATCAAAAGATCGCAGCCTGCGGCAGCCACAAGGGAATGCATTCCAAATGTAGGAGCTGCGGCAGGCTGCGATCTTTTGACCTTGCCCTTAAAAACTGCAAGTCCCGGTCACAACCAGGCCACGCGGTGCCCCCGGCTGAATCTGCGCGGCACTGGTGGCAGACGAGTAGTAAGTCTTGTCGCTGATGTTGTTCAGCGCCGCGCGCAAATCCCAATCCTTCTGCCGGAACCCGGCCAAGGCATCCCAGCGACCATAGCCCGGCAGCACGGTGGTGTTGAGGTTGTCGGCATAACGATCCCCCACAAGCGTTCACCGCGATTGAGTTTTCTGCCGCGTAAATCATTTTCTTAGACGTTTTTCGCCTGATTACCATCGATTCATGAAATTGACACATCGTCGGGGCCGCAGCTACGATTCCGCCCAACGCCTGTGGCAGACCGCCATAACCACAAAATAATAAAAAGGCCCGCCGCGAGTGATCGTGGGCGGGCCTTTTTGTTTGCGTAATGAAAAAAGAGCGCGATAGTGCCATTTCAGTCGTTCGACACAGCGCGTTTCAACCCGTAATAAGGAAAACAACATGTTGAACAAGCGAATCAGCCTGATCGCTCTGGGGATTTTGAGCGCTACACAGGCCATGGCTAACGACCAGGCCGAATCCAAGGGATTTGTTGAAGACAGCAGCCTCAAAGTGCTGCTGCGTAATGCCTACATGAACCGTGACTACAAAGACGGCAACCCGGATAAATCCGAGTGGGGCCAAGCGGCCATCGGTACGTTCTCGTCCGGCTTCACCCAAGGCACCGTGGGTGTGGGTGTGGATGCTTTCGGTCTGTACGCGCTTAACCTGGAACGCAGTGAAGACCGGAGCGGCGCCCAAGGTATCGACTTTTTCAAAAAGGGCGATAGCGGCCAGCCGGCTGACGACCTGTCCAAAGGTGGCGCTGCCGTCAAATTCCGTCTGTCCAGCACCACGCTGACCTACGGCGACCAGATGCCAGCACTGCCCGTGTTGAGCTACGACAACTCGCGCCTGCTGCCGGAAAGCTACACCGGCACCCTGATCACCTCGAAAGAGATCAAGGGCCTGGAGCTGAACGCCGGTCGCTTCACCGCTGAATCGCGTAAAAGCGCTGAAGGCCGTGACAGCGGTGGCTTGAAGTCGATCAACGTGTTGGGCGGTAGCTACCAGTTCACCGAACAATTCAAGGCCGCGCTGTACGCCTCCGACGTCGAAGACGTGCTGAAGAAACAATACGTAAACGCCAATTACGTATTCCCGATCGCCAAGGATCAGTCCCTGACCCTGGACTTCAACGGCTACCGCACCAAGCTGGACGACTCCTACGTCCGCGAAACCGGTGCAACCGGCGACGACAACAAAATCTGGAGCCTGGCAGCCGTCTTCGCCACCGGCCCGCACTCGTTCACCCTCGCTCATCAGCGCAGCACCGGCGACAGCAACCTGGGCTACGCCTATGGCGGCTACCAGAAAGATCAAGGTCGCATCGGTGACGGTGGCAACACCATCTACCTGTCCAACTCCTACTGGTCCGACTTCAACGCTGAAGACGAGCGCAGCTGGCAACTGGGTTACGGCCTGGACTTCAGCACCTTCGGTGTTCCGGGCTTGACCTACAACGTCGCCTACGTGCGCGGTGACAACATCACCACCTCCACCAGCGAAGGCGGCACCGAGCGCGAAATTTTCAACCAGTTCAAGTACGTCGTGCAAAGCGGCCCTGCCAAAGACCTGAGCATCAAGCTGCGCAGCTCGGTCCTGCGTGTGTCGCAGAAATCGAGCGAGTACAACGTCAGCGGTAACGAAGTACGCGTGTTCGTGGATTACCCGATCAACATCTTCTGATGATCGGTTGCGGTGTCGAGGCCTGATTCAAGGCTGGGAAAGAAATAGCCCCGACTGGTTCGTAATGCTGTTCAGTTAAGAGATAGGGCGAGCAATAAATAACCCGTGGCGAGGGAGCTTGCTCCCGCTGGGGCGCGAAGCGGCCCTCAAAAAGGGACTGCTGCGCAGTCCAGCGGGAGCAAGCTCCCTCGCCACAGGTGCAGCGTTCGTCCTTAACTGAACAGCATTACGACTGGTTCGGGGCTTTTTACATCCATATTGATTACGCGGGGTAACTAATGAAGTTCCCGCGCCCACCTTTATCCCCTCCCTGCAACCCAATACAGTCCTCTCCAACGCCTCTCCCATCATCCTGATGAGAAGGTCACTGGAGATTCCTCATGCCGTTCGTAAGTGTCCGCATTACCCGCGATGGCGTTACCACTGAGCAGAAAGCTCAGGTGATCGCCGAAATCACTGAAACACTGGAGCGCGTACTCAACAAGCGTCCGGACCTGACCCACATCGTGATCGAGGAAGTCGACACCGATAACTGGGGTTACTCCGGCATCACCACCACTCAATACCGCAAGCAACTGGCGGAAGAGGGGAAGTCATGAAGCCGTCGGTGACCATCGACTTCGTCTCTGATGTGGTGTGCCCATGGTGCGCTCTGGGCGCCACAGCGCTGGAGCAGGCGATCGAGAATGTGGCGGGTGAAGTTTCGGTCGAGCTGACCTACAAGCCTTTCGAGCTGAATCCGAACATGCCACCCGAAGGCGAAAAAGCAGTCGAGCACTTGATGCGCAAATACGGGCGCACCGCCCAGGACGTTGCCAATGGCAAAGCGATGCAAATCGAGCGCGGAAATGCCATCGGCTTCAAGTTCGACCTGGAAAAGCGCAGCCACTTCTACAACACCTTCGACGCCCATCGCTTGTTGCTCTGGGCGCTGGAAGAAGGACGTCAGGTGGCACTGAAGAAAATCCTGCTGCGCGCTTACTTCAGCGAAGGCGCGAACCCGAGTGATCAGCAGACGCTGGTGCGGTTGGCGGGTGAAGCCGGGCTGGATGAGGCCAAGGCGCGCAAGGTGCTGGTGTCGGGTGCCTATGCCGACGAGGTGCGTGAACTTGAGGCGTTTTACCAGCAGCACGGTATCAACTCGGTACCGGCCATGGTGCTGAATGGCCGTCACCTGGTGTCCGGTTCGCAATCGATCGAGTACTACGAACAGATGTTGAGACAAATGGCGACGGCCTCCGCTGAAGCCTGATTACTTACTTTTTCAAACCATCATTTAATGAGTAGAGGTTCATCATGAGCAATTCGAAAAAAGTCGTTGTGATCACTGGCGCATCCCAAGGTCTTGGCGACGGTATGGTCAAGGCCTTCCGTGAACTCGGTTACCGGATCGTCGCCACTTCGCGTTCGATCAAACCGTCCACCGATCCGGATATCCACACCGTTGCCGGTGACATCGGCGAACCAGCAACCGCCCAGCGTGTGATTCGTGAAGCGATCGAGCGTTTTGGCCGCGTCGACACCCTGGTCAACAACGCCGGGATCTTCATCGCCAAGCCATTCACCGCCTACACCGCTGAAGACTACGCCAGCGTGTTGTCGGTGAACGTCAACGGCTTCTTCTACATCACCCAACTGGCCATCGCAGAGATGGAAAAACAAGGCAGCGGCCATGTCGTCAACATCACCACCAGCCTGGTCGACCATGCCATCGACGGCGTGCCATCGGTACTGGCCTCGCTGACCAAAGGTGGCCTGAACGCGGCGACCAAATCCCTGGCCATCGAATACGCCAAACGCGGTATTCGGGTGAACGCGGTTTCGCCTGGCATCATCAAGACCCCAATGCACGGCGAAGAAACCCACGCCGCACTGGGCGCTCTGCACCCGGTCGGACATATGGGCGAGATCGAAGACATTGCGCAGGCCGTGGTGTACCTGGACAACGCCAAGTTTGTGACCGGCGAAATCCTGCACGTCGACGGTGGTCAGAGCGCGGGTCACTAAGACCTGGTTTTCAAACGGCAGAAACAACAAAGCCCCGCATTGCGGGGCTTTGTTTTGTATGGTGCCGGCACCAGGAATCGAACCCGGGACCTACTGATTACAAGTCAGTTGCTCTACCATCTGAGCTATACCGGCGTGTCAGGGCGACGATTATAGCGATTGCGCTGGTTCTGTAAACCCCTGAATTCTGACTATTTTTGCGCAAGCCTCGGTTGAGGATTAATAACGCTCGGCGGTCCACATCGAGCGTTGTGAATCTTGACGGTTTTTGAGCGTTTTATGCATTAAAACGTCGGTCTTTCTCGTGGGACTTCCTGCGTGGGCCGTATCTCGTTTTCTGTTCAAGCAGTCCTTTATGTCGGCGGTTATGTCCTTTTGATCGGATGCTTATGCACAACGGAATTTCTGATGCACGCCATTAACAGTGAATTTGTGGATTCGTTCTCATCTACGCGCAAATGCCTGTTTTACTAGTTTTTTATGCGGGTGTACGAAAATTGAACAGTGGCGTTTCACGCCTGAAACAGCTGTAAAGATTGGATCCATGAATATTTAATCAACAGAGTTATCCACAGGCTGTGGTGCGTCAGGGCCGTTCGGCCAACAGCAAGAAATTGCGTGGTGTGAGCGGGGTTTCGCAGAAGGTGCCTAGGCGAACGGCGTAACCCTGCTCAAGCAGAAATAGCGCCCGATCGAGCACCAGCCAAAGCTCCAATGGGCGCCGGAATAGTCCGCGCAGCAGCTCCAGATTGCGCACGTGTGCCAGTCGTTGCCTCCCCGTGGCTTCAAGGGCTGACCAATCTTGCGCGCCGATTGTGGATAACTCTTTCAGCTGGGCCAAATGACGGCAGTAATCCGCGAAGGGTTTATCCAGCCAGGCGCTCGGCAGGGATGGGGTCGGCAAGTACTCGTCGACGCCACGTAGCTGCCGTTGCAGCAGGTCGAAGGCCAGGCGCCGGGCCATGGAGGTGTCGCGCTGTCGACGCACGCGGGCACCGGCGGTGACGGTTTCGCTCATCGGTAACGCGAGATCATCGAGGGACAGTTGTAGTCTGGAGCCTATGGCCGCTGACGAAATCGGTGAGTATTCGGTCAGGCTGATCCGGTTGTAGCAGCAAGGGGCAATAGCGAGTTGTTTGCAGCCAGCGGCGCTGGCGAGCTGAATCAACCGTACGTGCAGATCGCCACACGCGTGCAATGCGACGGGCGTGTGATCGGCATTCAATAAAGAGAGCGCGCTGGCCGCGAGTACGTCCTGTTCGACATGCAGGGCATGCAAATGATGCCGTTGGCTGAGTGCCTGGCCGCTGGCAATCAACGTCGGGTCGTACTCCAGGCAGGTCAGCTGTTGTCCGGTTTGTAGTAATCGCCGCCCCAAGTGACCTTTGCCCGAGCACCAGTCGAGCCAGTGCCTCGGTGAATCCGCAAACTGTAGTCGACTGGCGAACGCTTCAATTTGCTGCCACTTGCGCCCTGGCACATCGACGTTCAATCGATGACCCGCTGTTTCCAAATCATGCGCAGGCAATTCACCCACAGCACTTAGCGCAAGCGACTTTGCCGCCAACGACGCAAAAGGCTCCGGTGCATTGAGGCGAGCAGGTTGGTTGTGGGCGTTCTCCGCGTCTTCCAATGACCTTCCGCGTAGCCAAGTAGCCAGTTCGGGGTAGGAGGTTTCCCACGGAAGTTGCAGATGAGTGAACGGTCGAGGCTTCCACAGCGCTTGATGCTTTGTCAGAAAAGCATCCAGCGCCATGAAGCGGGCGAGTAGGGCCTCACCCGTCAGCACGCAGGATTTAACGCCCTTGGCAGGCATCGACGCGCAACCAGCGCTCCAGCAGCTTGAAGCCGCGTACCAGCACATAAGCCATCAACAGATAGAACATGCCGGCGGCGAAAAAGATCTCTACGGGCAGGTAGGTCCTGGCAATGATGGTTCGGGCCATGCCGGTCAGTTCCAGCAAGGTCACGGTGCTGGCCAGGGCGCTGGCTTTGAGCATCAGGATCACTTCGTTGCTGTAGGCCGGCAGGCCGATGCGTGCGGCACGGGGCAGGATGATGAAGAGCAGCGCCTTGGGTTTGGACATGCCCAACGCTCGCGCTGCTTCGATCTCGCCCGGTGGAATCGCCTGAATGGCGCCACGCAGGATTTCGGCGATGTAGGCTGCGGTGTGCAGGGTCATGGTCGCGGTGGCGCACCAGAACGGATCGCGCAGGTACGGCCACATCGAGCTGTTACGAATCACGTCGAACTGCGCCAGGCCGTAGTAGACCAGGAACAACTGAACCAGCAACGGTGTGCCACGGAAAAAGAAGATGTAGCCGTAGGGAAATGCCCGCACCCACCACAGGCGTGACGAGCGGGCGATGCCCAGTGGAATCGCCAGCAACAGGCCGGCGATTACGGCGATGGCCACCAGTTCCAGGGTCAGGGTTGCGCCCTGGGCCAGTTTCGGCAGCCACTTGATGATGACTTCCCAGTTCATTGGGTGCTCCTCGCGAAGCCGCGAGCGGCGCGTTTTTCCAGCAGGTGCATACCCGTCATGGCCAGAATCGTCAGGCCCAGGTACATGAACGCGGCCACCATATAAAAGGTGAACGGTTGCTTGGACACGGTCACGCCGATTTGCGCATGACGCATGATTTCTTCCAGGCCGATCACCGATACGAGCGCGGTGTCTTTCATCAGGATCATGAACAGGTTGCCCAGGCCCGGCAGGGCGATGCGCCACATCTGCGGCATGATCAATTTGGTGAAGATGCGAAATTTCGACAGGCCCAACGCCACGCCAGCTTCGCGGTGACCTTTGGGAATGGCCAGGATCGCGCCACGAAACACTTCCGTGGCGTAGGCGCCGAAGCACAGGCCGAGGGCAATCACGCCAGCGGCAAAGGCATTCAGTTCAAGGTCAGGATTGCCGAAGAACTCACCCAAGGCACGCATCAAATTAACCGTGCCGAAATAGATCAACAGCACCCAGAGCAATTCCGGGATGCCGCGAACCAGTGTCGAATAGGTGCCGCCAAGCCACTGCAGCGGCTTGTACGGGGAAGTCTTGGCCAAGGCGCCGAGCAGACCGAGCACCAGCCCCAGACACAGGGCCGAGAGTGCCAGTTTCACAGTCATCAGCGCGCCAGCGGCGAGCGCCGGGCCGAATCCGTAGAGATCGATAGTCATGGATTTCTTTTCAATCGCGGCAGGCAATGCCAGGGATCGGCGCCGTCAGAGAGCGGCGCCGGTCCGGCAGGTCAGGATCAATAGATGCTGAACGGGAAGTACTTGTCGTTGATCTTCTTGTAGGTGCCGTCTTCGACGATTTCTTTCAGGGCAAGGTTCAGCTTCGCGCGAATCGGGTCGTTCTTACGCACTGCGATACCGATCTTGTCGCTTTCTTCCACCGGGTCGCCTTTGAATTCGTAAGGACGGCCGGCGTCGCTTTTCAGCCACTCGTAGTTGACGTACTTGTCAGCCAGGATGCCGTCCAGACGACCGGAAGTAAGGTCGAGGTAAGCGTTTTCCTGGGTGTCGTAGAGTTTGACTTCAACGCCTTCCATGTTGTCTTCCATCCAGGTGCCGGCGAGGGTCGCACGTTGTGCGCCGATCACTTTGCCTTGCAGGGAAGCCTTGTCGGTTTTGAAGTCGACGTCTTTCTTGGCGATGAACTGCAGCTTGTTCGAGTAGTACGGGTCGGTGAAGTCGACCGCTTGCTTACGCTCGTCGGTAATCGACATCGAGGAGATCAGGAAGTCGAATTTCTTGGCGTTCAGGGCCGGGATGATGCCGTCCCAGTCGGAGGTGACCACGGTGCACTCGACTTTCATCTTGGCGCACAGGGCGTCGCCGATTTCTTTGTCGAAGCCGACGACATTGCCACTGGCATCTTTGTTGTTGAACGGCGGGTAGGCCGCTTCGATGCCCATCTTCAGGGTTTCGGCCATTGCACCGGCGCTGAAGGCCAGGGTGACGGCGGCAGCCAGGAAGATTTTTTTGTAATTCTGCATGCGGGTAGCTCCGTTAGCGGTTGCTGGACATGAATTGTTTGCAGCGCGCCGAAAGCGGGTTTTCAAACACCTGCTGTGGCGATCCTTGTTCCTCTACCAGGCCCTGGTGGAGGAATACCACTTCGCTGGAGACCTGGCGGGCGAAGCCCATCTCATGGGTGACCAGCAGCATGGTGCGGCCTTCCTCGGCCAGTGCGCGGATGACATTAAGTACTTCCTGGACCATTTCCGGGTCAAGCGCCGAAGTCGGCTCGTCGAACAGGATTACCTTCGGCTGCATGGCCAGGGTGCGGGCGATGGCCGCGCGTTGTTGCTGACCGCCGGAAAGTTGCGCGGGGTAAGCGTGGCGCTTGTCGGCAATGCCGACCTTGGCCAGCAAGGCTTCGGCCACTTCGATGGCTTCGGCCTTGCTCTGGCCAAGCACGCGACGCGGGGCTTCGATGATGTTGTCGAGCACGCTCATGTGCGGCCACAGATTAAAGTTTTGAAACACAAAACCAATCTCGCTACGCAGGCGATTGATCTGTTTGCCATCGGCGGCAACCAGTTCGCCATTCTTCGCGGCTTTGAGCTTGAGTTCTTCGCCGGCGACCAGGATCTGGCCCTGATGCGGGTTTTCCAGCAGGTTGATGCAACGCAGGAACGTGGACTTGCCGGAGCCGGAAGAACCCAGGATCGAGATCACATCGCCGTCGCGGGCGGTCAGCGAGATGCCTTTAAGCACCTCCAGCGAGCCGTAGCGTTTGTGCAAGTTGCGGATTTCAAGCGCGGGCGTGGCCTCAGCCATGTGCGTTCCTCATTGTGTTTTGTGCTCTTGCTGTTGGTGGCCTTCCTGGCGAGGCGGCCAAGCTAGCATAGCGTTTCCAGGGCAGCCAACAGCGCTACGGGCAGTAAGCGGGTGGCATGTGGCGAGTTGTCGCATCGGTACAGCAGACTGTCGCCCCATCAACAACCGAACAGCCGTTTGAACCAGATTTTGCCGGGCTGTCGCGTAAAAAAGGGCGCGATGTTGCCAGCTTTGGCGGGGTGTTGGAAGCGCTATCCGGCCAAACGCATCTGTTCTGCACTTTTATTGTGCGCTGAGCATTTTCTGGGTGTGTTTCCAGTGCGCTGTTTCATTCATAAAGTGAGTCGCAGGGTAACGCTCTGGCAAAGTGCCATTAATATCAATGGCTTGCGATGACTGTCCGGTCAGGGCGAGATCGCCGGGGTAGAGGGTTTTGAAACATTTTGGCGCAATTATTGCGTGCAGAATCCAGAACGCCCCGTTGGCTTCTTTTTACGAGAAGGTCGCCAAGCGGGATGCACGCATTCGCTTTTCCTTACAAAGGTAGTTTCAATGAGCAGTACCCCAAGCTCTAATGGCCTCGAACAGGGGCTCAAACCGCGTCATGTGACCATGCTGTCGATTGCCGGTGTTATCGGCGCCGGCCTGTTCGTTGGCTCGGGTCACGCCATCGCTGCCGCAGGCCCAGCCGTGCTGTTGGCTTACGCCGCCGCCGGTATGCTGGTCGTGCTGGTCATGCGCATGCTCGGCGAAATGGCCGTTGCTTCGCCGGACACAGGCTCCTTCTCTACCTACGCCGACCGCGCAATCGGTCACTGGGCTGGCTTTACCATCGGCTGGCTTTACTGGTGGTTCTGGGTTCTGGTCATCCCGCTGGAGGCCAACGCCGCCGCGACCATCCTGCATGCCTGGTTCCCTGGCGTGGCCATCTGGGCATTTACCCTGATCATCACGTTGCTGCTGACAGTGACTAACCTGTTCAGCGTGAAGAACTACGGCGAGTTCGAATTCTGGTTTGCCTTGATCAAAGTCCTGGCGATCATCGGTTTCATTGCTCTCGGCGTCATGGCGATTTTCGGCTTCCTGCCAAACAGCCAGGTCAGCGGCGTTTCGCATCTGTTCGACACTCAGGGCTTCCTGCCAAACGGCATGGGCGCGGTACTGGGCGCCATTCTGACCACCATGTTTTCCTTCATGGGTACCGAGATCGTGACCATCGCGGCCGCGGAATCAAAAAACCCAGGCAAGCAAATCTCCAAGGCCACCAACTCGGTGATCTGGCGGATCGGCTTGTTCTACCTCGTATCGATCTTCATCGTTGTGGCCCTGGTGCCATGGAACGACCCGGTTCTGGCCAGCGTCGGTTCGTACCAGACCGTGCTTGAGCGCATGGGCATCCCGAATGCCAAGCTGATCGTCGACATTGTGGTGCTGGTTGCTGTGACCAGCTGCCTGAACTCGGCGCTGTACACCGCATCGCGCATGATGTTCTCCCTGGGCAAACGCGGTGATGCACCGGCCGTTTCCCAGCGCACCAACAAGAGCGGCACGCCGTACTGGGCCGTGATGTTGTCCACCTGCGCAGCGTTCCTTGCGGTGTTCGCCAACTATGTCGCCCCGGCCGCGGTGTTCGAATTCCTGCTGGCCAGCTCCGGCGCTATCGCCCTGCTGGTGTACCTGGTGATCGCGATTTCGCAACTGCGCATGCGTAAACAGCGCATGGCTCGCGGCGAAAAAATCGCCTTCAGCATGTGGCTGTTCCCGGGCCTGACCTACGCGGTGATCATTTTCATCGTCGCGGCCCTGACCATCATGTTGTTCCAGGAAGCCCATCGCGTGGAGATTCTCGCGACCGGTTTGCTGAGCCTGTTGGTGGTGGCAGCCGGTTTGTTAGTGGCACGCCGTCGCAAGCTGGAACAGCGTGGCGCGGTGGTGTTGAACTGATTCGCACTGCGTAACGCAAAACGGCCGCTGTCAGTGATGACATGCGGCCGTTTTTGTATTTGCGGTACGAGCCTTATTCGGACTTTTCGTCTTCGGCTTCCAACGACTGGCGATAGGTGTCGAGTGCATCGCCGAAGTCGGTGATGAACTGCGGGTCGGTCAGCCACGCCTGTGCGGTTTCGCGGTCCATGCCGTCAGCCCACATGCGGTAGTCGATCAGCATGTCGGCGGCCAGGTGAGTGGCGGCCATGGCTTCGTTGTCGGCGTTTTCCATGTCCAGCAGTTCTGGATGGTCACTGATAATGCCGGCGAGATCGTTCAGCAAAGCCGATAGCATTTCGCCGCGGCTGCTGGCTTCCGCGTCGCGCATTTTGCTGAACATCGCCAGGGTGTATTCCGGGATCGGCTCGCCGATGTCGCCCAGGTCATCGTCCAGCGCAGCAGGTTTTCTGCCGTGGATGTTGATTTGTCTGGCTTTGATTTTGGCGCGTTTGGCGCGTTTCTGTTGCTTGTTCAGGGAGGCCATGGGAACTCAGTTCGGTTTCTGTTGGGTTTGGACCGCGATGGCGTCGGATGCCGCCACGTAGTCAGCCTGGAAGGCCGGGGATTCGATCCACGCTAAAGCACCGGCTTCGTCGGTTTCGGTGGACCATTGGCGATACTCGATCAGTGCCGCGAGGATGAAGTCCATCGCGCCTTCCTCTCCTTCCTGTTCATAAACCAGCTCCAGCAGCGGGTCTTCCAGGAAGGCTGTGCACATCGCTTGCTGGCTGACCTTCTCGGCGTCGATCATTTTCTTGAACAGTTCGGTCAGGTCCACCGATTCAAAGTCGATGCGATCATCGTTCGGGTCCAGCTCGACCGGCGCGGCGGCCCGTTGGGTGCGGTTTTGCTTGGCCTTGGCCTTGGCGCGGGTGGCGCGTTTTTGCTGCTTGTTGGCGGAGGCCATGATGTCTTTTCCATCGTGCGTTAAAAGGGCTCAGCTGCGCGGCACTGTCCGTCCCGGGGTATCGGGGGCCAGTTCGCCGTTCTGCAGCCAGGACAATGCAATGGGCCATAGTGTGGCTTGGTATGCGCTGCGAAAAAAGGCGAAATGTCCGACTTCTGCTTCGCCGATGTCTTCGGGGGTGATGCGCAAGTGGGTCCGAGAGCTGCTGGTGAAATAGCTGAGCAGGCGTTCGATGGCCGGAATGGTGCCATAGGGATCGTCGCTGATGCTGATCGCCAGGGTTTTAGCCGTGACGGCGGCAAAGGGCAGGCGACCGGCGGTTGCGTTGATCAGTCGGCCACTGGGACGCTTTTCGTAGCGGGCGGTGGGCGTACTCCAGTCGCGGACCACTCCGGCTGGCGTGTCTTCCAGCCAGCCAAGGCGTTTGCCGGGGAAGTAACCGTAAATCATCGTGATCAACGGCATCACCACATGCCATTTGCCGAACATCCGCCAACGATGGGCGGGTGCATAGTCGCGCCAGTAGGCGAATTGTGCGCCGACGGTCACCAGGTGTCGGATTAATTGCCCGGACGCTCCCAGTCCCGCGGCACAGCCGCCAAAGCTGTGGCCGACCACATCAATCGGCTGGCCCGCAAACTCATGCTCTGCGCGCTTGAGCATCGCCTCGAAATCCAGCGCGCCCCAGTCGGTCCAGGAAGCCTCCAGCCCTTTTAGCGATGCTGGACGCGACTCACCAATACCGCGGTAGTCGTAAGTGATCACGTCGAAGCCATTGGCGAACAGGTAATCGGCAAAGCGCGAGTAGTGTCGGCAACGCACGGAGGTGGCGGCGTTGATGATCACAACCGGGCGTGCCGTGTCTGGAGAAACGTGCCGCCAAGTGAAGCCGCCAAGAACGAAGCCGTCGGCGGCGGGTTGGTTGAATGGTTGGCCCGATACTCTCGTCGTCAACGGCAACTCGGTTTGAGTGGGGGTCAGTGATGGCATGTCCTGCAAATTCATTGGCGTCGGACCTTTGCGGGTAGCTGCCAACGATAGTCTTCATGTTGCGGATGAACAATCCACCCGTTTTACTCGGGTATCTGGTTGAGCAGGCGCTCCTCAAGCAGTGCCCGTTCCCGATCCAGTTCCGCCCGGAGCTCATCCTCGCTTGGCAATACCAGTTTGTACTTGCTGGCGAACAATTGTTCATTGCCCTGTAGTACCGAGTAGCGCACCACTGATTCGTTTTTTTGCGCGCAAAGAATGATGCCGACGGTCGGCCCGTCCTCCTCGCTACGTTTGAGGTCGTCGTACATGCGCACGTACATGTCCATCTGCCCCACATCCTGATGAGTCAGTTCGCCGCGCTTGATATCGAAGATGACAAAGCATTTGAGCAGGTAGTTGTAGAACACCAAATCGATATAGAAGTCTCTGCCTTCGGTACTGATGCGTTGCTGACGGGCAATGAAGGCGAAACCCTTGCCCAGCTCCAGAAGGAAGCTCTGAAGTTGCTCGATGAGGGCTTGTTCAAGATCGGTTTCCAGAACAATTCCAGCATTGGGCAAGCCGAGAAACTCCAGCATCACGGGGTCGCGGATGAAATTTCTGGGGCTGTTGCTCATCGCATCGATGTTGGTGGTTGCTTCCTCCATGACGGCAGACTTGTCACGACTCATAAGCAGGCGTTCGTAGTAGAGGGTATTGATCTGGCGCTCCAGGGCACGGCTTGACCAGTTTTGGTTGGCGGCTTCATCCATGTACCACTTGCGAGCCTTGTCACTGTCGATTCTTAGAAGCCTGCGGTAGTGGGTCCAGCTCAATTCGTGACGCAGTGCGTCACGAATTGGAAAGGCTTGATAGAACAGGCGCATGTAGCGCAGGTTGGAGGCGTCAAAACCCTTTCCGAACTCTGCCATCAGCACCTTTGCCAAGGTCGATAGCAGCTGCTTGCCATAACCCGCCCGTCGGGCCCCTTCCTGCTCGAACTCAACTATATGTCGGCCGATCTGCCAGCAGGTCTGCACTTGGATCGTATCAACCGATCGCAGCACCTTCTGGCGTGCCTGGCGGATCAATTCGCCGAGATTGCCAACTAGAGAGTCGAGTTGTGGGTCTTGGGTGTTGTTGGGTTTGAGGGCGCTCATAAAGTCTTCCGCAGCTGGCTGAACAAGCAGAAGAGGATGGCAAGAAAGCGAGGGTCGATGATGCAAGACGCCTCTGGGAAGTCCGAAGGAAATGCCGGGTTCGCTGGCAGGAACGAGAGGCTGGCGGGTAAGGCATAAGAAGCAAATCACGTAGTACGTTTCGTAGTGATCAAGGTCAGGCCAGGTACAAATCGATCTAAAACTCGACGACTGCACAGGGCATCAAAAGTTAAGTAAACGATAGCGTTCTGCGGAGCCCGGGAGTCGTCATCATGAAATACGTCCATTCATTCATGTTGCCCATCCTCGCAGTTGGCGTGCTGCTATTGCCTGCTGGGGTGTCTGCCACCAGCCTTGAGCCAATCGATAATTCTGGCGTGCAAGTCCAGCCGCAGGAACAGAACGGAATTACTTACCTGTCTGGCGGTATTGGCGAGGATGAGTCGAAGGCTATCCAGCAAGCCACTGGCTACAACCTGCACATGACCTTCTCGATCGGAACCGAGAACAAATATGTGCCTGATGTGGATGTGGTCATTCAGAAAGCCCAGGGGCAAACGGTGTTGATGCTGAGCCAGGCGGGGCCGCTGGTTTACGTCCAGTTGCCCGCTGGCAAGTACACCGTTGTAGCAACGCGCAACGGCGAGGAGCGACGTGACGTCACGGATGTAGGAAGCGGTGCTGCACGCAATCTGGTGTTCCACTGGAATGGTGAAAACTAACAATTGCTTAAACAGCTTGGTAAGTAACGTCTAGATACAGATGCAGGTACCAAGAACATCCTCCCTTGTCGATACCATCACCCGCTTCATAAAAGCGATACAAAAGGGATGTGGGATATGAAAGGGATCATGCGCTTGAGTTTTGTTACGAGCCTTATTTTGATGCTGTTCGGTTGTGGAACAATGGTGGGCCGATTTAGTGGCGTATCGGACGAAGATTATTACAAGGGCGTTGATGGCAGCCTGTACTTGCTTGGCATGAAGGGGGCTCCTAGCAGCGGCAGGCCAGCGGCCATAATGTGCTACTTCATGATCGTCTGCCCGTTCATAACGGTGGTGTCGCTCCCCGTGGATGCCGCGCTGGACACCATGTTGCTGCCGGTGGATTACGTCGATACGTTATGACTCTGCTTCAGGATCATATGATCTTGTGACTTGAATCAGTACATCTTTGGTTGCTGCGCCAGGTTAAAAATTACATCACCCAGAGCCGACGCTTCCGGCCCCTTGAATCTTGCGATTTGAGGGGCGCTCTGAAGAGATGGGCGCAGGCGGAGATTTGAATCAAGTGTGTTGCGTGTTTGCCATGAAGGGCTGACCGCATCAGCACCGGCCTGAGTTCACAACGATGCCAATGAGTTGAGGACCGCAACCCGCAAAGGATTGGTTTCCACGCTCAACAACTTGATGGCTAATGCACAGCAGACCACGATCAACATGGGTTTAATCAACCGGGGGCCAACCCGAACAGCGGCGCGCGCGCCGAGTTGTGCGCCGATGAAGGCTGCCAACGCCATGGCTATGGCGACCGGCCAGATAATCACCCCTTTGGTAATAAACACCGACAGGGAGCCCAGGTTGCACGAGGCATTGGCAAGTTTGGTGAAGCTCATGGCCCGCATCATGCCCAGGCCGCAGAGAAGTACAAATCCGACAATAAAGAAAGAGCCTACGCCTGGGCCAAATATGCCGTCGTAGAAGCCCAGGATCGGCGCTACGGTAAACGAAAAAAGCAGAATGCCGATTCTCTTGCGCCGGTCCTCACTGGCCAGTTTCGGCGAAAGCGCAAAATAGATAGCCACCAGTATCAGCATGAGCGGCACGCACACTTCCAGATAGCGCTTATCTACAGAACTGACCAACAAGGCGCCACCAGCGCCGCCGATGAATCCGAAGAGCACCAGGTAGCGGCCTTCGCGCCACTCGATCATGCCCTTGCGAGCAAAGGTTACGGTTGCTGAAATAGTGGCCGAAGCGGCCTGGAATTTGTTCGTCGCTATGGCACTGATCGGATCCATACCGGCCAGAAACAACGCAGGCAAGGTGATCAAGCCGCCACCACCAGCAATCGCATCAAAAAAGCCGGCGCAAAAAGCGACCAGCGCCAACATGCCAATTACATCCCACGACATCACATTCCCTCTTTGTAGTTATTGGCCAGCAATCGCCTGTCTGGCCGTTCAACAGCCAGAACATTCAGAAAAAAATCAGCCCTGCAGCAGTAATGGGTCTTCTGAAATAACGACAGGGGACGAAAATTTTGAAAGTCCAAAAATTCGAACCAAGACCCTTCTGTTGTCTTTGATGACATCGCGGCAGTGCAGAGCCCGGACGTTATTGATGGCCATGGCCGATTCCTGAGTCAGTGTGTACTCGGCCGGAGTTGCCTCGCCCACGCCCTGGCAAAGGGCGGTGTAAGCCGTTTTAACGAAGGCCGAGGCGTTGTCATTGACCGAAAAGCGATAGGAGTTGAAGCGGGCTGCAAATCCGACCTTATCGTCGAATTCCAAAATTGAAACGTTGCGGCCATCCGCCCCTTTGCCACTGACAAAGGAGTCGCTACGACTGAACTGGAAGTTGCCCGTGGTCAGTGCGAGGCAATTGGTGACGCCAATTCTTTCGAGTATGGGAAGCAGTGGAATGACCCGCGTAGGTTCCAGGCTCGGGTTCCACAGAGCGGAAAGTATGAGTGACGACGGAGAGGGCGAGTGCCCGTCTTTCGCGTTCACGGCGCACCAGTAGGGCGCCTCGGTATGTGGACCAAGCGCGAGGCCGGAATGGGAGCTCAGTTCTTTGATCTGCGGCTCGGCATTGATCTTGATAAGTCCGCCACCTCTGAAGTTGGCCACTAATCGAACCAGTTTCCCTTCGTTGTCCATGTCATAGGCAAAGGCATTGTTGTCCACCAGTTTCAGCAGGATCTGATTACGAGCGGCAAGACAAAGGACGTCGTATCGATTTTCCAGGGATGTCAGGTCTGGCAGTTCAATTGGCGGGCGGGCATGGGTGATTTTTTGCAGCCCTTCGAAGATCAATGCGGAGACAAAGCCGTCGGAGTAGGCGCCCAGCAGTTCGCATTGGTCTTTCGAAAACGAGAGCATTAATTGATCGGCCGCCAGAGAGGCCTTGGACTTGGCTCCTGGTGCCTGCGGCCCGCCGATGGCAGCCAGTTCTTCAGCGAACTTGTGAAGCAGTGTTGATTGTTGACTATCAAAATCAAAGGTTCTGATTTCTTCTTCAGCAAAAAACTCGGCGGCTCCGATGTCCTGTTTGACGGCGTCAGTCATTGTCTACATCCCTGTGTATCTGCTCCCGGTTATGCGGCAGCTCCTTTTCCGACTCTGACCAATTCGATTATTGGCGTATGTCATCCATTTCCGTTAAAGCAGACGGAGCGTTCCGAGAGACGTAAGAGACTGCCAGGAAGGGCCGGTTACCAATGCCTGAGGTTTCTCGGGGCTGAGCTTCGGCACGCATGACAGGCGCTTGATGGCAGAGGGGGAGGTGATGCTTCTTTCGGGGCTTCGACAGTGACGGGAACCATGCCTCACTAAATCGCAGGCATAAAAAAACCCTGAATCTTGCGATTCAGGGTTTTCGGTATTTGGTGCCAGAGACGGAACCGAATTGCTCACCTAACTACTTGTTTATATTGGGTTTAGTTTGGATTGACATCCTGAGATGCCCCCAAATATGCCCCCAAAAGGAAAAGTAGTCCCGGTCTTGGTCCCCAATTTTGCCCCATCACTCCCAATGAATACCAGCAAAACCCAAATGCATTACGCCCTAGCCGACGTGATTGCAGTTATCAGACCGAAATGTGCGAAATGGCGCTCCACTTGACCACGCGTTTGCATTCGGGCAGACCAGTCACTTGCATTCGTTCTGACCAGCACGATTCATGGGCGTGACCGGCAGAAAACGACCGATTCTGTTGAAAAAGTCGGTCTGCCCAAACTGCCTGACCATTGACTGGTGAAAACGCCTTTTTTGCACGCTTCTACGTGAAATCCGAGTCCGGAAGCCTCTGCTAAAAGTAAAGATTTCAATCTCGGACGCGTACGTTTCCGACGCGCAAAACCATGCCCGACTTTTTCAACAGAATCGACCCAAAGCTGCCCGTCGTATAAGGCAGAAATCAGCCCGAAGTGGACACTAACGCGGGAGTTAAGCGGCCGCGCGTAGCGCTGTCCGCTTAAGCGACTTGTGCCGTTGCATTACTGGCCTTTGCATTCTGGGCACCGTTTATTGTTGGCGAGCATTCGCGGAATAGCTTTGAAAGTATGCCCATGCTCACATTGAAACTCGGTATACTGAGCGTGATTAAAACGCCGGCCTATATGAGAAATTCCGGTACCTTCTAACTCTCTGATCATCCAGTCTCGATTATATTTTGGCTTCTTCTTTTCCCTAGAAACAACCCCTGAATTCCTTGCTGCTATTAATCCAGCATGCAATGTTTTCTCATCCATGGGGAATATTTCTACTCCATTTCGATATGGGATGTCGGCTATTCCAGTGGCGCCCCAAAAAGCTGCTTCAGCCGTGTAGATATCTGAAATCGGATGATATTCCTGGAGCTGCCATTTCTCTCCAGTGTCCTTGACAATTTGCCCAGCAATTTTTGAAAAATTAGAGTTATGCTGAGCCACTCTCTTTTCTACCTTTTGCGTGGTTACTCCAATTTTAAACTCATTTGGCCTTGATGAGTGTGTTAGTACATATATAAAGCCTGGTTCTGCTGGCTGCACCATTACAGATCACCAATTTGAAAATCGCAGATTGTTCCGTTAAAAATAACTATAAGTAGGCAACACATATGGGGTAATGTTTCCGTCACTTGTGTCGCATAACGTTCTTTTTCCATGCATAACCCCTTGATCCATTGAGTGGATCGTTTTAAACGCGACAATGAATAATGAAGTAGAAGCGACAAGGCCTGCTCTGAGGCTAGGTAAACGTTGGTGGTCTGTCCATGGCTGGTATGGATTAAGCGCCTTCATCGGTAAGTGCCCGCTCCTGGCCGTTCTCTGCCGATCATGTCCATGAATAGTGCTGGTCAAAGCCGATGCAAATGACTGATCAGGTCGAATGCAAATGGGTGGGCAAGTTCGTGCGATTACCCACGAAACGCCTCCAGCGCCATTAGTGGTTCCACGGCTGGCCAAACTCTCACGCTAGCAGCGGGTCATCTTCAATCTTTTGCGAGGCTTGTTGTAGCTCCATTTGCTTGCCCGCACGCTTGCGACTGGGCTCATCACCTAAATGGCGTTGACCCGCCGAGAGTCCCAGCGCCCGCATAAAGGTCACCGCCTGGCGCTTGAGATTGCCGCAGTGGGTCGCCCGAGGGTTGATGATTGGCGTTCCGAGGCGAGTAGTCAGCACGTCACCCTCGACTGCTAACACCTCTTGAGTCCATTCGATCCGGGCATTGATCTCGGCCAAGTCGGTCGCCAATTGCAGGTCATATGCCCCCCACATGCTCAGTGGTCGCATGCTAATAATCATCTCGAAAATTAGCTGTGCACGCGGTTCAAGCGTGCGTGTTGGAACCAAAACCAACTGTATGGCTTGCATTACCTCGACCTTGGAATCGATCGAGGTATCGGGCACCTTCCGGTTTTCCGCTTGTTTTCTGGCCATTTTTGGGCCTCGAAATCACTCTAATCAGTATTGAGAAAAGGCACAGTGCCCGCTCGAAGACTTGTGAAAAACTCTAGCTACCACCCCCCCACTCGCCAAATGTGAATTGTGGCTTCGTCGGTAGTCAGTATATGAGATGCTCGATTTTGCCAGCGAGTCCCGATAGAACCTCAGCTCTGATTGCTGTTGGACTAATTAGTTGGCGCTCTATTGCAAGTGGTATTTCGCATATAATAAAGCATTCTGTTCGTGCCACTTGGAAGTCATAAATCGGTTCGCCCACACCGTCCACTCAATGAACCATGGATAGGGGGTCGGTTTCGACTTATGGTGTACGCCGTGGTGCCTTGCGCACAACAGAATTAAGTTTGATACGTCGTTGTTTGCTGGGTTTTCGTCCAGGTGGTGGGCAACCATCTTCACGTCTTCCCGCCACTCCTGGCACACTCGGCAAACTCGATCCCGCTCGATGATCAAATCGCGTGCGGCCAGAAACTGTCCGGAGTAAGGCCCGCTGGTTATGCCTTTTCCGAGTCTTCGCTGAACCGAACGCCACCCATGCCCCGCTCTGTAACAAGGATCTGAGCAATAAAGGCGGCGACTTGTATCTGGCTGGAATGGCTCTCGGCACCACTCGCAGGGTTTTGGCTTCAGTGTCTTCAGGCTAGGCTTGCAGGCTTTCGAACAGTAAATTGCATTGGTAGCTCTTGGCCTTTTGCGTGTGTAGCTGAATGGCAAAACACCTCCGCAAGTCTTACAGCGGCGCCCTGCAAGACGTATGGCCATTTTTGTGCATTCTTTTGAGCAGTTGAAACGTAGTATTCCGCGTTGAATCGCCTGGACCACTGCATGTTTCTTGTAAACCATCGGCTCGCCACACACGGCGCAGGGAAGGTGAATCTCCAGGACACACGAGCGATTGCCCCTTTTCAGGGTGCCTGGCTTCTTCCCGGCCCAGTGTGAGTACTTCTGGATGGCCCATAGATTTAATTCTTCTAGGGTTTTTGGAAGTTCAGTCAATACGAGCTTGTCCACCTTCTGTGGCGCCGCACGCACTTTGGGTTTCGCTGGTCCTCGCTTGAGGTTTCTGTACCGCGTGGAGCATGACAGGCTACAAAATACTTCGCCGTGGCTCTTGTCTACTGCCTTGAAAGCCTTCGCGGGTGGGCGCTTCAGTTCTTCGCCGCATTGCAGGCAAGGCAGGCTTAACCACAAAGCCCGTAACCGCGACCCCTGCTTCAAGGTCAGCGGTTTTGTTCCAGCCCACTCCGGGCGCTGAGAAACGATGATCTGGTGTAGCTCCGAAACACTTGCCGGAAGCTGCTCTAATCTCAACCAATCCACTTTCTGCATACTTCTGCACCGTCACATTCGGCGCAGCCACCACTTGGCTACTTCTAAGGCAGAAGCTAAAAACGTCGTCGGTCGCCGTCAAGGCCTTGATGGGTAAAACTTCACCGGGGAGTAAGCGTCCGGGCATCGCGCCTTGCGTGATTAAATCGGTCGCCACTTATGCGGCAGCAACTGATCGATTTCACTCGCCCGCTGAGTCGGCAGCCGCGTGAGAACATCCTTCAAATAGGCGTACGGGTCGTGACCATTTAGCCGCGCAGACTGGATCAAACTCATGATCGCTGCCGCCCGTTTGCCGCTGCGCAACGACCCTGCAAACAGCCAGTTCTTGCGCCCAAGAGCCCATGGT
>NZ_JAHTMR010000020.1 GCF_019200975.1 Pseudomonas sp. PD9R
TAAGATCAAAAGATCGCAGCCTGCGGCAGCTCCTACAGTGAGTTTGTGTCGGTTTCCGGGAGTAGTTGTACGCCAAGATACAGCGCGAGCATGCCATCGAGGCGAAGCGGGTCCACGCCACTGAGTTCAGCAATCCGCTCCATCCGATAGCGCAAGCTGTTGCGATGGATACCCAGCGCATCGGCACAGGCCTGGCTCTGTCCATCGTGTTCGCACCAACTGCGCAGGGTTGCCAGCAGCTGGCCGTTACTGTCCTTGGCGATGACCTTGCGCAGCGGGTTGAGCAGTTCGTCCAGCGCATCGTCGTTGCGATGACGCCAGAGCATCACCGGTAATCGATACCGATTGAGGGTCAGTAGTCGGGAACGGGGCAAGACGTCGCGTCCATAGGCCAGCAAATCACCAACCCGGCGATAGCAGCGTCGCAATCCTGTCAGCCCATCGGCCTGCCCGCCCACTGCAATGCGCAAGATGTTCCAGCCGAGGCCATCGAGTTTTTCCAGCAATCGATCATTCTCGACGGTCTGGCCAGCTGGCCGGCACCAGAGCAACGAGGACTTGGCAGAGGTCACGCACCAGCTGTCGGGGTGACGCGAAGTCAGCCAGGCACTGAGCGCCTCGACGGTTTGCCCTGGTCCGTGTTCCATACCCAACTCGAACAGGTACGGCACCCGTGTCATTTGCGGCTTCAGGCCCAATTGTTGCGCCTCGTCGATCAGGCGCGGCGAGCTCCCGGCGTCACTGAGCAGCAAGGCCAGCAGATCATCGCAACGCTGGCGCCGCCATTGCTGTTCGGCTTGCTGATTGCGCTGGCCTACCAGCATCTCGGCGGTCATCCGCACCAGTTCGGCATAGGTGCGTAATTGCTCGGGTTCACCGGTAATGCCCAACACGCCAATCAAGCGTTGATCGAGCATCAGCGGCAGATTGATTCCCGGTTGCACGCCTTTGAGGTGAATCGCCGTTTGCGCATCGATCTCCACCACGCGGCCGTTGGCCAACACCAGTTGCGCACCTTCATGCCGCGTGTTGATTCGCTCCGGTTCTCCGCTGCCGAGGATCAGGCCCTGACTGTCCATGACGTTGACGTTGTACGGCAGGATGGCCATCGCCCGGTCGACGATGTCCTGGGCCAGGTCGTGATCGAGTTCAAACATAACGGGGGTCCTTGAAAGCGTAATAACCGGGCGATTGTTCACCCGCACAGGCCTTGGTGGCAAACCCTGTGCTCAGGCACAAAGACAGCAGCCCCGAGGGTGGTCGAGACTCTCGGGGCGATCAACGTTACCCTTTGCATCGCAAAAATCATAATAAAGAGAGAGCCGCCATGTCACAGAGCGCCGCCGCTACCCAGGCCATCGTTGACGAGAAAAACGCCGTCTACAAACGCATTACCCTGCGTTTGATCCCCTTCATTTTCATCTGCTACCTGTTCAACTACCTCGACCGGGTGAACGTTGGATTCGCCAAGTTGCAGATGCTCGACGCGCTGAAGTTCAGCGAAACCGTATACGGCCTCGGTGCCGGGATCTTCTTTATCGGTTACGTGCTGTGCGGCGTACCCAGCAACCTGGCCCTGACCCGATTCGGCCCGCGCCGCTGGATCGCGCTGATGATGATCGTTTGGGGCACGCTGTCGACCTGCCTGCTGTTCGTCACCACCCCGACCGAGTTCTACACCTTGCGCCTGTTCACCGGTGCCGCCGAAGCCGGTTTCTTTCCTGGTGTGGTGCTGTACCTCTCGCAGTGGTTCCCGACCTTCCGCCGTGGCCGCATCATGGCGTTGTTCATGTCCGCGATCCCGGTGTCGGGCCTGCTTGGCAGCCCGTTTTCCGGCTGGATTCTCAATCACTTCGCCGCTGGCCAAGGTGGTTTGGCGGGCTGGCAGTGGATGTTCCTGCTGCAAGGCATTCCGACGGTAATCCTCGGTGCCCTGGCCTACTTCCTGCTGAGCGACAGTTACGCCAATGCCAAGTGGCTCACCCCGTTCGAGCGCTCGGTACTGGAAGCAGACCACGCCGAAGACTTGGCCAACAAACCGAAAACCACGACTGATTCGCTGCTGGCAGTGTTCAAGAACCCGGCGATCTGGGCGTTCGGCCTGATCTATTTCTGCATCCAGAGCGGCGTGTACGCGATCAACTTCTGGCTGCCATCGATCATCAAGAATCTCGGTTTCAGCGATAACCTGGTGATTGGCTGGTTGAGTGCGATTCCCTATCTGCTGGCGGCGGTGTTCATGTTGTTGGTCGGTCGTTCGGCGGACCTGCGCAAAGAGCGCCGCTGGCATCTTGTCGTCCCGATGCTGATGGGAGCGCTGGGACTGCTGATCGCGGTGAACTTCGCTGCCAACCCGGCCATCGCCATCCTCGGCCTGACCATCGCCACCATGGGCGCCCTCACCGGCCTGCCGATGTTTTGGCCGGTGCCAACCGCCTTGCTGAGTGCTGGCGCGGCCGCTGGTGGTCTGGCATTGATCAACTCCATGGGGCAAATGGCCGGTTTCCTTAGCCCGTACCTGGTAGGTTGGGTCAAGGACAGCACCGGCTCGACCGATGCGGCGTTGTATCTGCTGGCGGGTGTGATTGTTTGCGGGAGTTTGCTGGCATTGCGCATGACACGCACGTTGCGGGTTTAACAGGGCAAGATCAAAAAATCGCAGCCTGCGGCAGCTCCTGCAGGAGTTGCCGCAGGCTGCGATCTTTTTCATTTGCCACCCCTGGCAATTCTGGTATTTGATTGAGCCTTTCCCTCTGGCAAAAGGATTTCAATATGAGCTACCGCACGCTGGGTCATTCGGGTCTACAGGTGTCCACCTTGACCCTGGGCACCATGATGTTCGGCGAACAGACCAGCGCCGAAGATTCCCTGCGAATCATCGACAAGGCCTGGGACCAGGGCATCAATTTCATCGACACCGCCGACGTCTACACCAATGGTCACTCCGAGGAAATCGTCGGTGAAGCGATCGCCAGTCGCCGTCACGAATGGGTGCTCGCCACCAAGGTCGGGTTTGGCCCGGTGGATGGCGTACCAAACCGCAGCGGGCTGAACCGCAAGCACATTTTCAACGGCATCGACGCCAGCCTGACCCGCCTGGGCACCGATTACCTCGACATCTATTACCTGCACCGCGAAGACCACAACACGCCGCTTGAGGTCACGGTGTCGGCCATCGGCGACCTGATTCGCCAAGGCAAGATCCGCTATTGGGGCCTGTCGAACTACCGTGGCTGGCGGATCGCCGAGGTGATTCGTCTCGCCGACAAACTCGGTGTCGACCGGCCGGTGATCAGCCAGCCGCTGTATAACATCGTCAACCGCCAGGCCGAAATCGAGCAGATCACCGCCGCGCAAAACTACGGCCTCGGTGTGGTGCCTTACAGCCCGTTGGCGCGAGGCGTACTCAGCGGCAAGTACACGCCGGATTCGACACCGGACGCAAACAGCCGCGCCGGGCGCCAGGACAAACGCATCCTGGAAACCGAATGGCGCGTTGAATCCCTGCGCATTGCCCAGCAGATTCAGCAATACACGCAAGAGCGCGGTGTCGGCATCGTCGAGTTCGCCATCGCCTGGGTACTGAACAACAGCGCCGTCACCTCAGCCATCGTCGGCCCGCGTACCGAAGAACAATGGGATGCCTACACTAAGGCTCAAGCCGTGAAGATTAATGCTGAGGATGAAGCGTTTATTGATTCGCTGGTAACGCCGGGGCATGCGTCGACGCCAGGGTTCAATGATGTGAGCCATTTTGTGTCGGGGCGTACACCGCGCAATAACTGAATGAGCCCATAACCCATTGTGGGAGCGAGCCTGCTCGCGATAGCGGTACTACATTCAACAGAGATGTTGGCTGATGGATCGCTATCGGGAGCAGGCTCGCTCCCACATTTAGTCGGTGTTGATCAGTTGGTCAGTATTCACGGCTAAAACCACGTATCCTCCGCCCCCCGTTTCACCTTCAACTCCGCGAGGACAGTTTGTCTAAAGGTATCGCTTTATCGGTTTCAGCCTCGGTGCTGTTTGCCGTCATGTATTACTACACGTCGCTGCTCACCCCTTTGAGTGGCGTGGAAATTTTCGGCTGGCGCATGCTGCTCACCGTACCGTGCATGACCGTGTTCATGGTGGTGTCCGGAGAATGGAAACGTGTCGTCGAGATCTTCCGGCGAGTGGGTGCCCAGCCGACACTGTTCCTCATCTTGATCGTCTCTTCGGCCCTGCTCGCTGTGCAGCTCTGGCTGTTCATGTGGGCGCCGCTCAACGGCTACAGCCTGGATGTATCACTGGGTTATTTCCTGTTACCGCTGACCATGGTCCTGACCGGCCGGCTCGCTTATGGCGAACGCCTGTCGTACCTGCAAAAAGTCGCGGTGTTTTTCGCCTGCCTCGGTGTCATCAACGAGGTGTACCAGGTCGGTGGTTTTTCCTGGGCGACTTTGTTGGTGTGCATTGGCTATCCAACCTATTTTGTCCTGCGCAAGCGTCTGGCGACGGACAACCTTGGCGGTTTGTGGCTGGACATGGCCCTGACACTGCCAGTGGCATTCTGGTTTGTGCAGAGCGGTGAACAGGGTTTCACCGTGTTTGACCAGCATCCTTGGCTGTCATTGTTGATCCCGGTGCTCGGTGTGATCAGCGCCTCGGCGTTGGTGATCTACATCATCGCCAGCCGCCTGCTGCCATTCAGCCTGTTCGGTTTGTTGAGCTATGTCGAGCCCGTGTTGTTGCTGTGCGTCGCGCTGATCCTGGGCGAGAGCATCAAGGCCGGCGAATGGCTGACCTACATCCCGATCTGGATGGCGGTGCTGGTATTGATGTTTGAGGGGTTCAAGCATTTGATGCGGCAGCGCAGGCCTTAAACGCAAAAGATCGCAGCCTGCCGCAGGCTGCGATCTTTTGATCCAAAAAAACCGGTCGATGACCGGTTTTTTTACATCGCATCAGTCAGTGGACAACACACCACGACGGACCTGGTCGCGCTCGATGGACTCGAACAGCGCCTTGAAGTTGCCCTCGCCGAAACCATCATCGCCTTTACGCTGGATGAACTCGAAGAACACCGGCCCCATCAGGGTTTCCGAGAAAATCTGCAACAGCAGACGCTTGTCACCCGACTCCGACGAACCGTCCAGCAAAATGCCCCGCGCTTGAAGTTCATTGACGGGCTCGCCGTGGTTCGGCAAACGACCTTCGAGCATTTCGTAGTAGGTCTCTGGCGGCGCGGTCATGAAGCGCATGCCGATCTTTTTCAGGCGATCCCAAGTGTCCAGCAGGTTGTCGCTGAGGAACGCGACGTGCTGGATGCCTTCGCCGTTGAACTGCATCAGGAACTCTTCGATCTGCCCCGCGCCCTTGGAGGACTCTTCGTTGAGCGGGATACGAATCATGCCGTCCGGCGCGGTCATGGCCTTGGAAGTCAGGCCGGTGTACTCGCCTTTGATGTCGAAGTAACGAATTTCGCGGAAGTTGAACAGCTTCTCGTAGAAGTTTGCCCAGTAAGCCATGCGCCCGCGATACACGTTGTGGGTCAGGTGGTCGATGATCTTCAGGCCGGCACCGACCGGGTGACGATCAACGCCTTCGATGAACACGAAATCAATGTCGTAGATCGAACTGCCTTCGCCGAAACGGTCGATCAAGTACAGCGGCGCGCCGCCAATGCCTTTGATCGCCGGCAGGTTCAGCTCCATCGGCCCGGTCTCGATATGGATTGGCTGGGCGCCGAGTTCCAGTGCGCGGCTATAGGCTTTCTGCGAATCCTTGACCCGGAACGCCATGCCGCACACCGACGGGCCGTGCTCGGCCGCGAAGTACGAGGCTACGCTGTGCGGTTCGTTGTTGAGGATCAGGTTGATTGCGCCCTGGCGATACAGGTGCACGTCTTTGGAGCGGTGGGTCGCGACCTTGGTGAAGCCCATGATCTCGAAGATCGGCTCCAGGGTATTAGGGGTTGGAGATGCGAATTCGATGAACTCAAAGCCCATCAGGCCCATTGGGTTTTCGTATAAATCTGCCATTTTGGCGCCTCATCATGCTTTTAGAAATTAACAAATGTTAGTTGCTAGCAATGCTGAGGCCGGTGGGTGGCGCGCAGGAGATGCCCCGAACGCTGCGGGCGAGGAAGTCACCGTAGATCAATTGGAACCCAAATATCTTCATTGTCGACCCAAGGCTATTGCGGGCGAGGCTTCTGCTGCCAGAAGACGTTTATTCTTGTATGCGTAACCAGATTCTACACAGCGTAAATCAGTTTGTCCGCCTTCTGTATAAAATCCCCTTTTTCCCTACGCGTGCAAGGGGTTTATTGCACAAGAAAATTCCCACAAGAATCAGCCCTCCTCCCAGGCACATCACCCGCGTCAATTGCTCGTCCAACATCAACGCACCCAGGATCACCGCCGTCAGTGGGTTCAGCGCGATAAACACCCCGGAACGGGTCGCGCCAATTTTACGGATGCCATCGTAATAGCCGATGTAGGCCAGTGCAGAACCCAGCACGCCCAGATACACCAGGCTCAACCATTGCTGAAGGCCGAGACTGCTCAGCGCCGCCATATTCAATTCGCCACGAACCGCAGCGGTCACCCAGAGCATGAATGTGCCCAGCAGAATCGACCAAGTCACCGTTTGCACAGGCCCCAGGTCTCGATTCAGCTCTTTGGAGAACAGCGAGTAAACGCCCCAGCCAAGCACGCAGCCGAGAATAAGCAAGTCGCCAATCCAGGCATCGGCGTTGCCGGCGAGCAATTGCGGGTTGCGACTGATGATCACCAGACTCGCGCCGGCTATGCAGATTGCGATACCGGCGACCTTCGACCGGCTCAAGCGCTCCTTGAACAGCAGCCATGAGGCCAGCCCGATCACGGCCGGATTCAGTGCCACGATCAATGAAGCTCGCGACGCATTGATGTAGTGCAGACCATAGAAGAAGCAGAGGTTATAAAAACAAATCCCGAAAAAACCCAGTACCACCAATTGCAGCCATTGTCTGGCAGACGGTCGTGTCAGTGGCACGCGAGCCAACAGTAAAAAAAGCAACAACGCTGCGCTAGCCAGCAGGAATCGCAGGCTGGCCGCAAATAATGGGCTGAGGCTGTCAGCCAGAAAGCGTCCCGCCACGAACGTGCCTCCCCAGATCATAGTGACCACTGCCAGTTTCAGATAAACCGGAACATCGGACGGATTGGACTGGCTCTGATCACAAATAGTCATACGTTTCCGGAGCTGGATATAGGTGATTTAACATATGATTCTGCTAATACTTGATCATCGTCAAATGAGCAAATACTCATGACTCTTACTCAATTGGAGATCTTCTCCCTGGTCGCCGAGTTGCACGGCTTTACGGCAGCGGCCAATCGCCTGGGCATCACACAATCCGCGGTCTCTCATGCCCTGAAGTCGCTGGAACAAGAGTTGGGTGTCGAGTTGTTGCGCCGTCATCAATCTCAAGTTGAACTGAGCGACATCGGCCAACAGCTTCTACTGCGCGCCCGTGCCATGCTCGGTCTGGCCAACACATTGCGCCAGGAAGCGGCGGATGCCCGCGGGATGAAACGCGGGACTTTGCGTATCGGCTCGTTCGGCCCCACGTCGTCGATAAAACTGCTGCCACAGATCCTGCAGCATTACCGCACCGAACACCCTGGCATTGAGGTGCATATAGATGAAGGGCCGGACCGGCAGGTAGTCCAGTGGCTGGAAGAACGGCGCATTGATGTCGGCTTTGTGGTACTGCCCGATGAGCGTTTCGACACCGTCAAGCTGATCGAAGACCAGATGGTTGCGCTGCTGCCGGTTGATCACCCGCTGGCAACACGTGAAAGCGTGAGCCTGAACGAGTTGTGCCACGATCCCTTTGTGTTGACCGAGGCTGGCTCGTCGGAACTGGTGTCGCGGCTATTCAATGCCGCCCGGCTGACGCCCAACATTCGCTTTCGCTGCTCGCAACTCTTGAGCACGCTGGATACGGTGGGACGCGGCGCAGCGCTAACCGTCGTCGCGGAAGGCTCGCTGCCCGAACAAAGCGAGAACCGCTACGTAAAAAAACCGCTATCGCCCGCAGTGGCGCGTCAAATCGGCCTGGCAGTACTCGATCAGCGCCAGGCTTCGCCGGCAGCGCTGGCCTTCATCAAACTCGCTGAACGAATGAATTATCGATGAGCGGCATAACTGTCACGGGCCAACTATCATGGCTCGTACCTGAACTCTTTTTGGACGGCGTTGAGCCCCACCAGCATTCGAGAGCCCAATTCAATCGTTGCAGGTTTTTCGAATGCCACTGAAAACCAAAACCAGCAAACGCAGTACCAAAATCGCAGTCACTTTATTGAGCGGGTTGCTTCCGATCGTATTGGGCTTCGTCATCCTCCATATGCAGGCTGAACGAGCGCTCAAGCAAAGCGCGCAACAAACCGCCGAAGAAGCCATTCGCCAATTCGAACTGATGCTCGACAACACCGCGCAGGCTGCCCGCGAGCTACTGCCACTGGCCGGACAAAGCTGCTCCGAGATTAACCTGGCCTTACGCGAACAGGTCACTCGCCGCCCTTTCGTGCGCTCGACCAATCTGCTGTGGGACGACGTCATATATTGCAGTTCTTTATTCGGCGACTATCACGAGAAGATCGCTTCTGGAGACTACAGCCAGGGCCAATTACTGCTGATGAAGGGCAACCCGGTCACCCCGGATACCGCACTGCTGGTTTATCGGCTCAGCAAAGGCAAACAGGGGGCGATGAGTACGCTGGACGGCTATCACCTGAGTAATGTCCTGCGTCTGATAGGCCGCCAGACACTCCTGGCATTGCAAATCGGCCCCAATTGGTTGACGGCCGATGGCAAGTTTCACGACGAAGCCCTGCCGGCCTTCAAGGTGGCAGAAAGCAAACTTACCTCCTCTCGTTATCCCTTCAGCGTCACAGCCGGTTTTCCCAAAGGTGAAACCTGGGTTTATATGACCAGTCAGTACCCGCCGCTATTCAGCCTGCTGATCTTTTTTGGCATGATTTCCGGATCAATCGCGCATTTTCTACAGAAGCGAACATCGTCACCGACCCATGAAATGCAGCGCGCGCTGGAAGCTGTGGAGTTCGTCCCTTATTTCCAGGCGGTCGTTCATGGCGAAACTAAAGCGGTGTCCGGCCTCGAAGTGCTGATGCGCTGGAACCACCCAAAAGAAGGCCTGGTACGCCCCGATCTGTTCATTCCGTTTGCCGAACACTCAGGCCTGATCGTGCCAATGACCCGCTCCCTGATGCAACAAACGGCAACCTTGCTCGCGCCGCTGTCTGCATCGTTCAAAGAACCTTTTCATATCGGCATCAATATCACAGCCAATCATTGTCAGGACCTGGAGCTGGTCAAGGATTGCCGGGAATTCCTCGACGCTTTCGTCCCCGGCTCCATCCATTTGGTACTGGAGTTGACCGAGCGGGAATTGATCGAACCCACAACCATCACCCATCAGCTGTTCGAGCAACTGCATGACCTCGGCGTGAAAATCGCCATCGACGACTTCGGCACAGGACATTCCAGTCTCGGCTACCTGCGACAGTTCAACGTCGACTATCTGAAAATCGACCAGAGTTTCGTTGCCATGATCGGCATCGACACACTGTCCAGCCACATTCTGGACAGCATCATCGAACTCGCGGTCAAGCTCGACCTGGCAATGGTTGCAGAAGGTGTAGAAACCCAGGAACAAAGTGATTACCTGAGCGCGCATAACGTTAACTTTTTGCAAGGCTATCTGTTCGGCAGACCGATGCCTGGTGCAGAGTTCATTAGTGCATTAAGTGCCCATTAACTCGCGGCCTTATGCGACGAGACAACGATTTCACGCACCAATTTGAATCAAAAGACTACTCTCGTTACATGAAGAAAAAGACATGATTTACTCTTGACCAATTAACTACTACAATTTTTCGTGCCTGCGGTATTTTGGCAGGTGAGCCATTATCACCGAGTCGCTTCAAGGCTCTTGGCTTATAGCTTTGTTTGCGGTTGGTATCAGCCAAACACACTATTGGAGTAAAGATATTGTCCAGACTCGCTGAATTTCGTGCCGCTGAAAAGGCCCTTCAAGAACAGCTCAAGCAGCTTGAATCCCTGAAGAACGATGCCGGGCTCAAGAAAGAAATCGAATTCGAAGAAAAGCTCCAGGGATTGATGAAAACCTACGGCAAGAGCCTGCGCGACATCATCGCCATTCTCGATCCGAACCCGGCAAAATCCGGCCTGCAACAGGCCGCAGCGCCTAAGACCCGCCGCGCTCGCGTGGTCAAGGTTTATCAGAATCCGCATACCGGCGAACTGATTGAAACCAAAGGCGGCAACCATCGCGGCCTGAAAGCCTGGAAGGAACAATACGGTGCCGCCACCGTTGACTCCTGGCTGCGTGGCTAAGCACTCGCGCTGAAAAACAAAGCCCTGCTAATGCAGGGCTTTTTCATGGATACCATCTAAATGCAACGATATGGGTCGATCAACTCGCTACTTACCGATTAACTTTATGCTTAATCCCTTTGGGTATCTAAACATTTCAGCAGGCGCTGAAACCCGTAGTCATTGAAGTATTTAACTAAAGTTTCAAGCCGTTACGCGCCGCCTCTATTTCATCCTGACTGGTTTTATAAGCGTCAGCCTGCCCCGCGTAGGAAAGAACGTAGGCCTTATCGGCATCCACTGCAGCGACCAATGTTTGCGAGAGCACATGACGACCGTTTTGGGTGATGGTGCAGGTAGTTTCCAGCGCCGCTAATCGGCTCAAGGTAGCCGGGTGGATACGGTTGCAGACACTTTGATAGCCGCCCTGAAAGAAGTCTTTCTGTACTGACTTGCGCATCTCTAGCAGCACACCTTCCAGGTTCACCTGATGGCCACTTTCAACCTGCGTCATGGTCAGTTCCATCACCATCACCGGCGTACCACCCTGATCGTTTTTTACCGCACGCTGACGGCTGACCCCAGAAGCCGCATCACCCTGCGGAACCTCTTCGACTTGCCAACCAGCAGGCCATGTCATGACCGGCGCATCAGCATGGGCGATGGCGACTGACGAAAGCACACCAATCAGTACGGACAGCGATTTACAGACTCGATTCATTGCAAAGAACACTCACTCATTGACCCCTGAAGTCTGAGCCTCGACCGGCCGTCAGGCAATAGCCGACGGTTTTGGTTTGGTGATGTCCGAACCCTTGCGTATCATTGTCGTCATTCGTTAGCCCCACTTATTTTCCGGAGGGCCCATGAGCCTGCACGAACTTTGTACTTTCCCCGGTGTGACCGCACAACCTGACGCCGCCACCCAGAAATTTGTCTTCAACCACACCATGCTGCGGGTCAAGGACATCACCAAATCCCTGGACTTCTACACGCGCGTCCTCGGCTTCTCGCTGGTGGAAAAACGCGACTTCCCGGAAGCCGAATTCAGCCTGTACTTCCTTGCGCTGGTCGATAAGAATCAGATCCCGGCCGACGCCGCAGCGCGTACCGAGTGGATGAAATCGATCCCCGGTATTCTCGAACTGACCCACAACCACGGCACCGAGAACGACCCGGACTTCGCCTACCACAACGGCAATACCGACCCACGCGGTTTCGGTCATATCTGCATTTCGGTGCCGGATATCGTCGCTGCCTGCGAGCGTTTCGAAGCGCTGGGCTGTGATTTCCAGAAGCGCCTGAACGACGGCCGCATGAAGAGCCTGGCATTCATCAAGGACCCGGATGCTTACTGGGTCGAGATCATTCAGCCGGCACCGCTGTAAATCAGAATCAAAAGATCGCAGCCTGCGGCAGCTCCTACATGGATAATCTGTAGGAGCTGCCGCAGGCTGCGATCTTTTGATCTGAAAAAACCCATGATCACTCATGGGTTTTTTATGGGTGACACTTTTTATGCCGGGGCTGACGTCCGGATCAAGTGATCGAATGCACTCAGCGAAGCCTTGGCGCCCTCACCCACCGCAATCACGATCTGCTTGTACGGCACAGTGGTCACGTCACCGGCGGCGAACACACCCGGCATCGACGTTTCGCCACGGGCATCGACGATGATCTCGCCACGCGGTGACAGCTCGATGGTGCCTTTGAGCCAATCGGTGTTGGGCAACAAACCGATTTGCACGAAGATCCCCTCCAGCTCCACGTTGCGCATTTCGTCGGTCTGGCGATCCTTGTAGCGCAAGCCGTTGACCTTCTGGCCGTCGCCCGTCACTTCAGTGGTTAGCGCACTGGTGATCACGGTGACGTTCGGCAGACTGTGCAATTTGCGCTGCAGTACCGCATCGGCGCGCAGCTGCACGTCGAACTCCAGCAACGTGACATGAGACACGATACCTGCCAGATCAATGGCCGCTTCGACGCCGGAGTTACCGCCGCCAATCACTGCCACACGCTTGCCCTTGAACAGCGGCCCGTCGCAATGCGGGCAGTACGCCACACCTTTGTTGCGGTATTGCTGCTCACCCGGCACGTTCATTTCACGCCACCGCGCACCGGTCGCCAGGATCACGGTCTTGGCTTTCAGTTTCGCGCCGCTGGCGAAGTGAACTTCGTGCAACTCACCTGCTTTGCCTGGCACAAGCTTGTCGGCCCGTTGCAAATTCATGATATCCACGTCGTATTGCTTGACGTGCTCTTCCAGCGCGACAGCCAGTTTCGGCCCTTCGGTTTCCTGCACGGAGATGAAGTTTTCGATGGCCATGGTGTCCAGCACCTGCCCACCAAAACGCTCAGCCGCCACGCCGGTGCGAATGCCTTTGCGCGCTGCGTAGATTGCCGCCGAAGCACCGGCCGGGCCTCCGCCGACCACCAGCACATCAAAGGCTTCTTTGGCGCTGATCTTCTCGGCCTGGCGCTCGATGCCGCTGGTGTCGATCTTGGCAATGATTTCTTCAAGGCCCATACGGCCCTGGCCGAAATTCACGCCGTTCAGATAGATACTTGGAACCGCCATGATCTGGCGTTCATCAACCTCCGCCTGAAACAGTGCACCGTCGATAGCGACGTGGCGAATGTTCGGGTTCAACACGGCCATCAGGTTCAGCGCCTGGACTACGTCCGGGCAATTCTGGCACGACAGCGAGAAGTACGTCTCGAAGCTGAACTCGCCTTTGAGCGAGCGGATCTGTTCGATCACTTCGACACTGGCCTTCGATGGGTGGCCGCCGACTTGCAGCAAGGCCAGTACCAACGAAGTGAATTCATGGCCCATCGGAATGCCGGCAAAACGCAGGCTTATGTCCGCTCCGGGGCGATTGATCGAGAACGATGGCTTGCGCGTATCGTCACCGTTGTCGAGCAAAGTAATTTGGGTGGAAAGACTGGCGACGTCTTTCAGCAGTTCGAGCATTTCCTGGGATTTCGCACCGTCGTCGAGGGATGCAACGATCTCGATCGGCTGAGTGACCCGTTCCAGGTACGATTTCAACTGGGCTTTAAGATTGGCGTCCAACATACGGGCGATTTCCTTTTTGCTTATTGCGAAGACATAAAAAAACGCCCGAGCGAATCTCGCCCGGGCGTTTTTGTTGGGCGGTGCAGCTTACTTAGTAGGCGCGGAGTCCCGCCCTGATGAAGCGCGTCACAGACTTAGATCTTGCCAACCAGGTCCAGGGACGGAGCCAGAGTAGCCTCGCCTTCTTTCCACTTGGCTGGGCAGACCTGGCCCGGGTGAGCAGCGACGTACTGGGCAGCCTTGATTTTGCGCAGCAGCTCGGAAGCGTCACGACCCACACCGCCGTCGTTCAATTCGACGATTTTGATCTGGCCTTCTGGGTTGATCACGAAGGTGCCACGGTCAGCCAGGCCAGCGTCTTCGATCAGCACGTCGAAGTTGCGGGAGATGGCGTGAGTCGGGTCGCCGATCATGGTGTACTGGATTTTGCCGATGGCTGGCGAAGTGTTGTGCCAGGCAGCGTGGGCAAAGTGAGTGTCGGTGGAAACGCTGTAGATCTCGACGCCCAGCTTCTGGAATGCGTCGTAGTTGTCGGCCAGGTCTTCCAGCTCGGTTGGGCAAACGAAGGTGAAGTCAGCCGGGTAGAAGAACACGACGGACCACTTGCCTTTCAGGTCAGCGTCCGAGACTTTTACGAAGTCGCCATTTTTGAATGCATCAGCTTTGAAAGGTTTAACTTGGCTGTTGATGATAGGCATCGTTGACTCTCCGTCAGGGGTTAAGAAGTTGATGGAGAGAACTTTACCCACTCGACGGACGGTTGGCTCATTGGCAAAACCGATGCGCCTGATTGGGTTTCGCTATTAGCCAGCTCTATTAATAGAAGAAAACCATCTTTACGATGCCAGCGGTTTTTCCTCGAGCCGCGCCATCCCGAGAAACGGACTGGCTTCGATGTAACGCATGGCAGACTTCATATCCTTCCAGCCCACGTAGTTCATCAGCGACTTCAAGTCCCAGCCACTCTGATGCGCCCATGAAGCAAAACCGCGTCGTAGCGAGTGGCTGGTGTAATGCTCGGCCGCAATGCCTGCGCGCTCCAATGCCTGACGCAGCAGCGGAATGACGCTATTGGCGTGCAAGCCCCCTTCACTCAAATGACCCCAGCGATCGATACCGCGAAACACCGGACCGCGCACCAGTCCAGCCTCGGTGATCCAGGCAATGTAGGCCTGCACCGGGCATAACCGCTGCAATGCCGGTGTCTGGTAAGTCTTGCCGAGGTTTTCGCGATCACTCTTGCTGCGCGGCAGGTACAAAGTGATGCCTGAGCCGGCGCTGGCCTGCACATGCTCGATGTGGACGCGACATAACTCATCGCTACGGAAACCGCGCCAGAAGCCCAGCAGGATCAACGCGCTGTCGCGCCTGGCCCGCAACAATCCTGGCCGATCACCCTGAGCTCTTGCGATTTGCGCCTCTTGCGCCAGTGAGTCAATGACTTGTTCCAGATGCTGAAGCTGCAATGGCTCAGCTTGTTTCTCCTGGGCCGGATGCAGCGCCCGAATCCCCTTGAACACTTTGCGCACCACAGGCGCTTTAGTCGGATCGGCGAATCCTTGGCTGTTGTGCCATTGCGCCAATGCCGACAAGCGCAGCTTCAAGGTATTGATCGACAGCACGCCCGCATGGGCGACCAGGTAACGCGCCACGCTGTCGCCGGTCGCTGGCAGGAACCCGCCCCAATTGACTTCGAAGTGTTCGATGGCGGCGCGATAGCTGCGACGAGTGTTGTCACGCGTCGCAGCTTGCAGGTAACGATCCAGATCACTCATCGGTCCAACTCTCGAATGTGTACCGCTTTACGGGCGTCAAAGCAGGTTTTTGTTCATCACATGGGGTAATACCAGTATATCCCGCGTTAATAACAATCCGTATTTATCTTTTTATGTTGAATGGTACACTGTGTATTACATAAATACGTACCACACAAAGAAATCGAAGGAGAAATCATGGCCCGTGGCGGCGTTAACAAAGCAGTGGTTCAAGCCGCACGTCTGGCGATCCTCGCCCGCGGCGAAAACCCCAGCATCGATGCAGTACGGATCGAAATGGGCAATACCGGCTCCAAAACAACTATTCATCGCTATCTGAAAGAGCTCGATAACAGCATTCAACGCGAAGAAGCAGAACCCGCCGAACCGATCAATGACGAGTTGCTGGCACTGGTTTCGCGGTTGGCGCAGCGTTTGAACGAGCAGGCGCAAGAGCCCATTGACCAGGCCCGCGAGCAGTTCGAGCAACAACGCAAAGCGCTGGAAACTCAACTGGCAGCAGCTCAAGCAGCCAATACCGAACTGCATCAGCAATACGAGATTCAAAGCCTGGCGCTGACCCAGGAGTCCGAGGCACTGCAAGAAACCCGGGCCATGCTGCAGACCGAACAAACCCGCAATGCCGGACTGAACCAGGCACTCGCGGATTTCGATTTACGCTTGCAAGACAAGGACGAGCAGATTCGCTCGCTCGAAGAGAAGCACCTGCATGCCCGTGACGCACTGGAGCACTACCGCAACGCCGTCAAAGAGCAGCGCGAGCAAGAGCACAGTCGTCATGAAAGTCAGGTTCAGCAATTGCAGATGGAGCTGCGCCAGGCACAGCAAAGTACGCTGGTACGCCAGGATGAAATCACCCAGTTACACCGCGACAACGAACGCCTGTTGACGGAAAACCGTGGAACGCTACGCGAGCTGAGCTCAATGCAAGAGCAGCTCAAGCAGAGCAATAGTCGTCAGGATCAACTGCTGGAACAAGCCACGCGCGTCGATGGCGAACGCACCCTCCTCCAGGAGCGCTTGCGCGTCGCCCTGCTGGAAAGTCAGTCGCTGAAACGGAACATCGATGAGCAATCGCAGCTCAACAAGTCACTGGAAATCCAATTGACCAAGGCCCAGGCGGACCTCGAAGAAAGCGTACGTCTGGCCGCTGTCATTGCAACAGCGCCAGACTCAGCAAAAGACGCTTAACTCGCGACCGGCGTACGCATGGTGACGAATTCTTCGGCGGCCGTCGGGTGCACGCCGATGGTTTCGTCGAAGTGGCGCTTGGTGGCGCCAGCCTTCAATGCAATCGCCAGGCCTTGAACAATTTCACCGGCCTCGGGGCCGACCATGTGACAACCTAGTACCTTGTCGGTCTTGGCGTCCACCACCAGCTTCATCAGCGTACGCTCCTGGCATTCGGTCAGGGTCAGCTTCATTGGCCGGAAGCGGCTTTCGAAGATCTGCACTTCGAGACCAGCATCGCGCGCCTCTTCTTCGGTCAAACCGACGGTGCCGATGTTTGGCAAGCTGAACACCGCCGTCGGGATCATTTTGTAATCCACCGGACGATATTGTTCAGGCTTGAACAAGCGACGAGCAACGGCCATGCCCTCGGCCAACGCCACCGGCGTCAGCTGGACCCGACCAATCACATCGCCCAACGCCAGAATCGACGGCTCGGCGGTTTGATACAGCTCGTCCACTTCGACGAAACCTTTCTTGTCGAGCTTCACTCCGGTGTTTTCCAACCCCAGATTGTCCAGCATCGGACGACGACCGGTGGCGTAGAACACACAATCGGCTTCCAACTGGCGGCCATCCTTGAGCGTCACTTTCAGGCTGCCGTCGGCTTGTTTGTCGATACGCTCAATATCCGAGTTAAATTGCAGGTCCATACCGCGCTTGGTCAACTCCTCCTGCAAATGCGTGCGCACGGAACCGTCGAAGCCCCGCAGGAACAACTCGCCGCGGTAAAGCAGCGTGGTCTGCGCGCCCAGACCATGGAAGATCCCGGCGAACTCAACGGCGATGTAACCGCCGCCCACCACCAGCACACGCTTGGGCAGCTCTTTGAGGAAGAACGCCTGATTGGAACTGATGGCGTGCTCATGCCCCGGAATCTCTGGAATCTGCGGCCAGCCACCGGTCGCGATCAGGATATTTTTCGCGGTGAAGCGCTCGCCATTGATCTCGACCTGATGCGGGTCGACGATCTTGGCGTGGCCCTCGTGCAGCGTCACGCCACTGTTGACCAGAAGGGTACGGTAAATGCCGTTCAGTCGATTGATCTCGCGATCCTTGTTGGCGATCAGCGTCGCCCAATCGAACTGCGCTTCGTCCAGAGTCCAGCCGAACCCGGAAGCCTGCTCAAAGTCCTCGGCAAAGTGCGCGCCGTAGACCAGCAATTTTTTCGGCACACACCCGACGTTCACACACGTACCACCCAGGTAACGGCTCTCAGCCACAGCCACTTTCGCACCGAAACCTGCCGCGAATCGCGCAGCACGCACACCACCAGAACCGGCACCAATCACATAAAGGTCAAAATCGTAGGCCATTGTCTATCTCCTCGGCAGGCAAACAGCATACCTGCGGGCGGCCATTGAGCAAGCATTGCACTGAAATGCTCAGGCCGTGCGATGGCGGCCCAACCTTCGTTTTCGATCAGTGTCCCTCTGCAGATTGTGTTTTCGGTGTCCGAAAACTACGCCAAGCAATCAAAATCGCCATGAGTGCCAGGCCGAACGTCAGCCACGAAACCAAACCTATCCCACCTTCGAATGCCCTTCCCGCCTGCACCATCAATTCTCTCGCTTGATCACCCGACAAGTCTGCGGCCACATGATGGGCGCCAGATAGCGTCTCACTGGCCAGCATCATCTGTACTTCGTTCAGGAACTCCGGAAGCTGCAACGCACCGCGATAGTACGCGGTGACGAGACCGCCGAGCACAGTCGTCCCCAAAACCACGCCCACTTCATAGGCCGTTTCGCTAATGGCCGACGCAGCGCCCGCCTTTGCCGGCGATGCGGCTGACAAAATTACATCATTGGACACCGTCGCGATCGCGCCCACGCCAATGTTCAGCAAAGCAAAAGCCACCGCTAGAACGATCAGGCTACTGCCCATGCTTGCGACCAGCAAAAACGCCGCGCCAGCAAATGCCATCAAAATCGGTATAAGTACATGCACCTTTAATCGCTGCGCGACAGGGACAATCGCCATTCCCACGACAATCGCCATCACCTGACCAGGCACCAGCGCGAGACTGGCACTTAAGGGCGACATCTGAAGAACGATTTGCAAGAACTGAGTAGCGAAGAAAACGAAGCCAACCAGGAATGCGAGGCTCATCAGATTGATCAGGACCGATCCGCTAAAGGTGCCATTTCGGAACAGACTCAGATCCATCAGCGGCACCGACAGACGTGACTGCCGACGCACAAACTTCCAGCCCGAAACTGTGCCTACTGCAAATGCTGTCAGCGCCATCCAGTCGACACCATTACTGGCGCTGTGTTTAATGCCATAAACAATGGCACCGAGGGCCATCATCGATTGCAGGATGCTTATCGGATCCAACGGTCCTGACGCATCTCGCTCGGATTCGGGCAACAACAGTGGCCCCAATACCAGCAGTGGCACCAACACGGGAACCGCCAACAGGAAAATCGACCCCCAACTGAAGAATTCCAATAACACCCCGCCCACTAAAGGACCGAGTGCCGAGCCTACCGTCAATGTCGTTGCCCAAATCGCGACTGCTAATCTCCGTTCTTCTCGATCCTCGAACACCGAACGTATCAATGCCAAAGTTGAGGGCATCAACATCGCACCGAAAACGCCCATACAAGCTCGCCCGGCGATCAGTTGTGTGGCGGAATCGGAATACGCGGTTAGCACCGACACAACGGCAAAACCCAAAGACCCGGCCAACAACAACTTACGATGACCGATTCGATCTCCCAGACTACCCATCGACACCAGCAATCCCGCCAATACCAGCGAATAAGCATCGATCATCCACAACTGCTGGCTAGCACTCGGACGCAGCGCCTCGGCAATCTTTGGTAAGGCGAATCCAAGTACTGTGTTGTCAACTGTTACCAGTAAGACCGGGAGCATCAGTACGCTTAGGCCTAACCAACGTTTTGATCTTGATCCTCGGTGTGTCGCCTCATTTATTAATGCCATGGGTAAAACTCCTTACCGCACACAAAAATTCACGGGGCATTTTTCGATGCGCCCGTGAAACGCTTCCTACGCGCTTCCTTGGCGAGGATTTAATCAGTTCAGCAATGAAAAAACGTGCTGACAATCGACAGCCCCCGAATTTAAACGGCGGCCCAATGCGTTTGAAACGTCTTGTAGATCGCTTCGGAACTCGTCGTAATCCCGAATACGGACATTTTTTATCAAGCGTTCCATCCCTTCCGCTAGCGCGGCGCGCTGGTGCCTGGCCTGGTCATTTTCTAGCTGTATATCCCAGTAGACTTCAGGCGGATTCACCAGAACCCGGGACAGTAACGCCATCATTGTGCGCATCGGTGGTGGCATCACCTCAAGAGCGCTGTCGAGATCCAGCGAAGACCTTGCCAACGCTAGACCGAACCCAAGAATTGCGGCATGAGGCAGTGCCTGACAGAGAGCCATGAGCTCATCATGAGCCACCGGAGTCATTCGCTTTATCTTCATCCCAGCCCCCATCAGGTGTTGCTCGATGAAGGTCGAAGGCGAGTCTCCGTCTTCCAGGCAAATTGCGACGGTACGTCCCTGAACGGAAAGCTTGGGTGAAAACATCGGATTGACACCGACAAATGGCTGCTGGGACGAGGCACCCTTCAATGCTCTGTAAAATGGCTCCTGAACAGAACAAGTCGGTATGAACACAACATCGCTCGAGACGGAGCCGACAACCCAAGGTATTGCCCGGATAGCCACGCTTTCGGGCAGCGCAAAAACCACTGCAACCGCCCCTTGGAAGATCTGCTCGATGTTGCTGAACGGACTTGTAACATCAACTTCATAGAAGCCACGTCCCTGTTCGGAAGACCTGCGATCCACCACCCGGACATCGTATCCATATTGCATAAGAATGCGGCTGATCAAGGAACCAACCAAACCCGCCCCACCCAATACGACAACCGTGTCGCTCATCATGATTCGCTCCCGGCGACAAAGCTGTAATAAGGCACGCTAGCCTTAACCAAAGTTTCTTCAAGCTCTTGCTGCGGATCGGAGTGCGCAACAATCGCACCACCAATTCCAAATTTCGCCTCCCTACCTTTAAGAACTGCTGTTCGGATGACAATACTCAGTTCCGCTCCACCACTGAAAGATAACCAGCCTAATGCGCCTGAGTAGACACCACGAGCAGAAGACTCCAATACGTCAATAATCTCCATCGTGCGTTTCTTCGGTGCTCCCGTCATTGAGCCGCCTGGGAAACAGCCTCAGTCAGGCGTGATCCAGCTGATTGATAGCAGGCGTCCACAATCCTTTGCTCGTCATAGCCGCTAGAGCCTCCCCTAACAACCTGATGTCTTTGTCGCCGTGGCTTGCTGATATCGCAAAACGCAGCATCGCTTTGCCTTTGGCAATAATTGGATAAAACACCGGAAAGAGCAGCATGCCTTGGTCACGCAGAATTCTTGCAGCCTGCAAACCCGCCGCCTCTGTTTCAAAGAAGGCTCCTCTGACAGGTGACTGAATACCTGCGTTGAGCAACCGGTTATCGGTGAGGGAATCTAAAAGGCTGACATTTTCCCAAAGTCGCCGTTGCGGCACATCGAGCTCTCCACTGAGATGGATTTTCGCCGAGGCAACGTTCGCTGCCAGCATGGGCACCATAATGGAATGTCCGTTTATCCCTCGCCCTCACAGCAAAGTCATTCACAAGTGGCTGGAGACCAGCGCTGGGCTGCGATCGGGAGTTAATGTTCTCGATTTGTGTGCTGGAAGTGGCGCGATTGGCTTGGCGATCGCGCGGCGCAGACCGGATCTGAATGTGACATGCGTGGAGTTCCAATTCCGGCGGAGGCGTAAATGACGGATGCAAGTTATTTATCAGCTGTTGGTAATTGCGTGACAGCCCTTCATCTAGCAGAGGGAACCAATAAGGTTTTATATCCCAACGATACTCATACCCAGTAGCAAACATCTGCTGTACCGTTTCCCTGACTGTATGTTCGCGGGCAAACCCAGATAACGGAGCACGGACAGGTTTGAAGGGACTGAGATCTAGGTCGGGAGTATCCGCACCGGTGAGGCAATCAGCTATATACCGCGCTAACAACGGTGATTGGTGTAGGCCATCTCGGTAGGTACCTGTTGCAAGCCAAAGACCTTCGATGCCGCACTCGCCAATCAATGGAAAACCATCTGCTGGAATTGGTCTGTTGCCAACCTGTATGGAAATAATTTCAGCACCATGAAGATCCAGGTTCAGTTGGTCAACAGCACAATCAAGTAAAAACTGAACATCCGACACAAGAGCCTGTTGCTTTGGCAGCTCCGAAATAATGTTAGTTGCCCCTAGATACAATACTCCGTCCCCACGAGGGACACAGTGCAAGCCACATGCAAAGGCACGATTTGGCGTCCGTATGACAGAACTCGGCAAATCGACCCCTTCTGGCATCTTTACAAGAATGGAGACGCCATAACCACTGAACAACGGTGGAATTTTCTTCACAAAGTCGAAGTCACTGAGTAAATCTAGAGATTGCACGCCTGCGGCAACCACAACCTTCTTTGCCCAGAGAACCTCCCCACTGCATAACTCGACACCAGTTACTACCCCACCCTCAGCCAATACTCGCTTAGCGGTCTCGTTTTTCAGAACCCCACCTTCGGTGACAAACGCAGCATCCAGTTTTTCCAGCAAAAGATGCGAGTTCACGGAATGCTCGTTTGGTATGTACAATCCCCGTAGTGGGCGAACCAGATGATTGGGCTTAAGCCACTCCATCTCGCGTGGATCAATAATTTCGAATGGTTCACCATGCTCACGAAGGGTACTCTCGATAGTGTCATAGTTAACGCCATCTACCTCATCCATGCCGGCGGTATTGAGGAGAACATGGGTCCCAATTGCTGTAAATAACGAGCTAGCATCACCTGAAGAAACTGCTAAACGCTCCGCCCAGCTTGACCACAGGTATTGAGCTTGTCGGTCCATGTCTAATTTCAATCGACCATAATCACTTGCAAGTAGCCCGCTTGTTACCTCTCCAAAGCATCCATTCATCGCCCCAGCAGCCTTTGACGCTGCATTTGTACGTTCAATCTCACCGACTCGACAGACGTTTAAACCACGCGTCGATAACTCATACGAAATTGAACCACCTACTGCTCCAGCCCCCACAACAATGACGTCGAACTCCATGCCCCGACCTCCAGCACTAAACTGAAATTTAGAAAGAACGTCTTCATAATTAGAAAACAATTCAGTTCTATAACTCCAACCCAATACAGTTCAACCGACAATTCATTTCATATTGTATCCGGGAAACAATTCGAAACATTATAAGCGCAGATGTAGGAATAGGACTTCAGATATCGAGAAACGAGCATATCCTAGCGTTTTAGAAACAGCATGATTGATAGATTTAGTTATCCTGCCGAGCACCTTTGGCAATCTCAGCAAATTAATGACTGGCAACTACAAATCTTTAGATCGGAGGTTTGAACATTCTAAATGTTAAAGGGTATTGCTGTTGAAGTCCCTCCAAATTAGCGGTGGTTGCCACATGTGCCCAATGCCTGTTGGTAAATGAAGACTGAAGAATTTTATCTGAGCGTTACACGCACAAAAGCAAACGCCCCGAACAAGTCGGGGCGTTTGCTTGGTCCTTCAGCAGCGTGTTTTCACACAATCTGCCAAGGTAGATTTTTAATACAAGCAGGTCAGCTATCAGTAAGCCTTACCAGTCTTATAGAAGTTCTCGAAGCAGAAGTTGGTGGCTTCGATGTAGCCTTCAGCGCCGCCGCAGTCAAAACGCTTGCCCTTGAACTTGTAGGCAATGACGCAACCGTTCTGCGCCTGTTTCATCAGGGCGTCGGTGATCTGGATCTCGCCGCCCTTGCCTGGCTCGGTTTGCTTGATCAGGTCAAAGATGTCCGGCGTCAGGATGTAACGACCGATGATCGCCAGGTTCGATGGTGCATCTTCAGGGGCTGGCTTTTCGACCATGTTGCGGACGCGATACAGGTCATCACCGATCAAGTCGCCAGCGATCACGCCGTACTTGTTGGTTTCCAGCGGGTCGACTTCCTGAATCGCGATGATCGAGCAGCGGTACTGTTTGTACAGTTTGACCATCTGGGTCAGTACGCCGTCGCCATCGAGGTTGACGCACAAGTCATCCGCCAGTACCACGGCGAAAGGTTCGTCGCCGATCAGTGGACGACCGGTCAGGATCGCGTGGCCCAGGCCTTTCATTTCGGTCTGACGGGTGTAGGAGAACGAACACTCGTCGAGCAGCTTGCGGATGCCGACCAGGTATTTCTCCTTGTCAGTGCCCTTGATCTGGTTTTCCAGCTCGTAGCTGATGTCGAAATGGTCTTCCAAGGCGCGCTTGCCGCGACCGGTAACGATTGAGATTTCGGTCAAGCCAGCGTCCAGTGCTTCTTCGACGCCGTACTGGATCAGTGGCTTGTTCACCACCGGCAGCATTTCTTTGGGCATGGCTTTAGTCGCTGGCAGGAAGCGAGTACCGTAACCGGCTGCTGGGAACAAGCATTTCTTGATCATAAAAGTCCTTGAAAGGGCTGTGTGTACGAGTTTCGGCGCAGTCTAATCAGGCGGCGTGCACCTTACAATGCCCCGCACTGGCTAACCGATGCCATCATAGAGAAATATTCTTGCGGATAGTTCCGCATACAGCTCAGCAGATCGATCAGCAGCCTGTTATTGATAGCAGACAACGCAAGGTTTGCACGGTCTGGCTAGCGAACGGCTGTTGCACCACGCTACACCCATCGGCACCTCTTGCGTGCATTTGACGCTATCATGGCGCAATTGAACCAGCCAACGAGGCAGATAGATGTCGGAAGCAAAAAGCGTAAACGGGTACCTGATCAACAAGGCAAAGGACGGCCAATGGTGGGTAGCCAGCGCCGCCAGTGAGAATATCGCCGGCCCCTTCCCGACCGAAGCCATGGCAATCGAGGTGGCATCGGTGCTGGAACTTGAACACCCGGCGCCCAAGCGACGCGGCAAGGACAAGAACTGATCCAGGTCAAACACGCCCAGAAGCCCTGCCATTGCGCAGGGCTTTTTTGTGATTGCCGGCAAGAAGTGGCCTATCGCTATAACCTTTTGCAACTGGCGCTGTCACAGCCTTTGCCCACCCCCTTGATGACGACAACGACATGACTAAATTTTTGCCATTGATTGCGGTATTGGCCCTGAATGGCTGCGCGACGTCTGAAACCACGTACCTGAATGATGGCGAACAAGGTCTGGCCATCGATTGCTCCGGGGAAGCCAATTCCTGGGCGACCTGTTACGAAAAAGCCGATGCGTCTTGCGCCGGCACCGGTTACCGGATCGTCGGCACTGATGGCACACCTTCAACCAAGGAAAGCGACAAGACCCTGGGCGTCGACGTTGGCAATTACAAGACCCGCAGCGTCGTAGTGGTCTGCAAGTAAGCGCCCTGCCCTACATATGGATTTCGGCGAACTTGATCCCGAGACTGCGCACGATCTCAATCAGTTCGTCGAGGCTGCCGAAAGATTCGACTTCGTCGTTGTCATCCACCAGGAAAAAACTGCGCCCGGCGCTTTTCTTGAAGAAAACAATCCATTCTCCCGGATTCGCCGGGTTCTGAATCACATGGGTGGCAGAGATAAGACCCTCTGCGTGCCGTTCCCGTACCCGCTCTCGCTTCATGCTCGACTCCAGAAATGACAATGCCGCCAAAACGTTGCTTTGGCGGCATCGGTGCTGATTGTCGACATTCTATCAGCCGGAAATGCACGCCGTAGCGGCATTACGAACATCCCATGGACGCAGCGGCACATTGGAGATGCGCTCATGCAGCTTGATGCTGCTGCCGCCGGAGCGCTGTTCGATATCGAAGACGGCCGCCGGGCCTGAGGAAAGCTTCTGCGGCACGATCACCCGCACACCGTCTTTCTGCGGTTCGATCTGCAACGCCCCACGGCTGCTGGCGAGCTTATCGCTCAGGCATTGCGCGTACTCGTGGGGCTTCTTGCCTGAAATCACGTTCATGGTCGGCAGCGTCTGGTTAATTTCCGAGACACTTGCGCAACCACTGATTGCCAAAAACAATGGCAGGCCCCACGCACCCCACTTCATACAAAACCTCCGATAAAGACCCTCCGACAGCAACGATGCCGTTTTTCTCCAAGGCACCCTGCATTTAACCCCCAAGCAATACGCAATTTCTGTTTTTAATTATCAAAGCGGGCCTCAACGGCCGGATAATAACGCCTCCGGGCTGATAAACTGCGCCAATCGCCCAAGCTATCGTTTTGATTTTGTAGAAAAAGCCCTTCTGGAGGCGCCTCATGAAATTTATTCACCAGCGCGAGCACCTCAACGAAGACGACATCGTCGTCATTCAATGCTCGCAAATGTGCAACATCCGCTTGATGAACGACGCTAATTTCCGCAGCTTCAAAAATGGCGGTCGCCACACTTACCACGGCGGCGCGTTCGACACGTTCCCGGCCCGCATTACGGCGCCAAGCACCGGTTTCTGGAACATCACCATCGATACGGTCAATCGCCGTCCGATCAGCGTGACTCGCAAACCGACCCTGACGCACTCGATCAAGATCATCCGCCGTTCCAGCACGAAACTGAGCTGAGTGGCACCCAACCAAGCAAACAGACAGGTATGACCGTGGCCCAGACGACCAAGTACGTCATCAAATACAAGCTAAACGGCGAACGCCGCTTCGAATTTGCCCAGCTTGAAAACGGCACTGAAGCAGAGGCGAAGGCCGCGCTGGACGCCCTGCATGGCCAGAGCGAAGACGTCATCAGCGACATCAGCGTCAGCAAAGCGCTGTAATACAACCCGGACGGGCAACATGGACGTGTGCCCCTGCGTTGAAGTTTGACCGCAAGCGCCGGAGTGTCAGCGCCCTCACCGCTCCCTAGACTGGCCACCTCAACCTTTGGTTAAGGAGTCAGAACCATGTCCATTGACTGGGCGATGCTGGAGCAGCAACTCGATCAGGATGGCTGCGCAGTCATCCGGTCGCTGTTGAGCGATGAATCCTGTGATCAGATCAGCGCCCTATATTGCCAATCCGGACCCTTTCGCTCGCAAGTGATCATGGCGCGCCACGGCTTTGGTCGCGGTGAGTACAAATATTTCGGCTATCCTTTGCCGGACCTTGTGGCCCGACTGCGCAGCGATCTGTATCTACGCCTGGTGCCGATCGCCAATCGCTGGCACGAGCAGATGAGCCTGCCAAACCGCTTTCCTCAAACGCACGAAGACTTCCTCGAACGCTGTCATTCCGCCGGCCAGGTACGCCCGACACCTTTGTTGCTGCGATATGGCCCGCAGGACTACAACTGCTTGCATCAGGATTTGTACGGCGAACACGTCTTCCCACTGCAAGTGGCGATTTTGCTGTCAGAACCGGGGTTAGACTTCACCGGCGGCGAGTTCGTCCTGACCGAGCAGCGCCCACGCATGCAGTCACGGCCACAGGTCATCGACCTGAAAAAAGGCGACGCTCTGATTTTTGCGGTCAATCAACGGCCGGTCCAGGGCGTTCGCGGTTATTACCGAGTGACCCTGCGCCATGGTGTCAGTCGCCTGCACAGCGGAAAACGGCATACCCTAGGCATCATCTTCCACGATGCGTTATGAACATGAACCCGACCACATTTGACCTGTTCGCCGACGCGGAGCCCGTTCAACAACCCCGTCGCGAGCAGATCGGCGAACAATCGTACGTCTTGCGAAGCTTCGCCCTGCCCTGGCTCGACCGTTTGCTGCCCGCACTGGAGACGGTGTTGGCAGCGGCGCCGTTTCGTCAAATGATCACGCCTGGCGGATTTACCATGTCAGTCGCCCTGAGCAACTGCGGCACGCTGGGCTGGACCACCGACCGCAGCGGTTATCGCTACACCCGCAACGATCCGCAAACCGGCCTAACCTGGCCGCGAATGCCTGACGTGTTTTTTGAGCTGGCCCAAGCGGCAGCGCGGGAAGCGGGGTTTGCCACGTTCACCCCGGACTCCTGCCTGATCAACCGATACGTCCCAGGGGCGAAAATGTCTTTGCATCAGGACAAGGACGAAAACGCCTACGCAGCCCCGATCGTTTCGGTCTCGCTGGGGTTACCGGCGATGTTTCTGTTCGGCGGTTTTGAACGCAGCAATAAGAGCCAGCGGGTGCCATTGCTGCACGGCGACATCGTGGTCTGGGGCGGCGTGGATCGCTTGCGCTACCACGGCGTTCTGCCAATCAAAGAAGGTCAACACTCCCGACTGGGAGAGCAGCGAATAAACTTCACCTTTCGGACGGCGGGGTAAAATCCTCGAATTTGACCGCAAGCGCCGGAGTGTAGCGGCAGCGACGCATCGTTAATCTGCAGGAAACCGGTCAACGGAAATAAAGCCATGACAAGCCAATCAACAAACATCGCCATCGAAAATGATCCACGCTGGGCAGCGGTCGTCGCGCGTGACCCGCAGGCAGACGGGCAGTTTGTCTACGCCGTGAAAACCACCGGCATCTATTGCAACCCCAGCAGCCTGGCGCGTCTGCCAAAACCGCAAAATGTCGAATTCTTCGATACCGCCGAGCAGGCTCTAGCAGCGGGTTATCGCCCCAGCAAACGCGCGGCAAAAGATCAAAGTGCCGTCGCCGCGCAGCATGCCGCCACAGTGGCTGCCGCGTGCCGCCAGATCGAAAACGCAGAATGGCTTCCCGCGTTGAACGAACTGGCTGACGCAGCGGGCCTTAGCAGCTTTCACTTCCATCGAGTGTTCAAGGCTGCCACTGGCCTGACGCCCAAGGGCTACGCCGCCGCCCATCGATCACGTCGGGTGCGGGAGCGGCTGGCAGATGGCGGTTCAGTGACGGAGGCCCTGTACGACGCAGGTTTCAACTCCAACAGTCGTTTCTACGAAGCAGCGGATCAACTCTTGGGCATGAAACCCACCGAGTACCGGGCAGCCGGCCAGAACAACGACATTCGTTTTGCCGTCGGCCAATGTTCCCTCGGGGCGATTCTGGTGGCACAGAGCGAGCGCGGGGTTTGTGCGATTCTGCTGGGCGACGATCCGCAGCAACTGGTCTGCGATCTGCAGGACAAGTTTCGCCGGGCCAACCTGATTGGCGCTGATCAAGACTTCGAGCAACTGATCGCCAGGGTGGTCGGTTTCATCGAGGCCCCGGCCATCGGCCTGGATTTGCCGCTGGACGTGCGCGGCACGGCGTTTCAGGAGCGGGTGTGGCAAGCCCTGCGGGAGATTCCCGTCGGCAGCACGGCGAGCTATGCCGATATTGCCCAGCGCATCGGCTCGCCGAAAGCCGTTCGTGCGGTGGCACAAGCCTGCGGCGCGAATAGCCTGGCGGTGGCAATCCCCTGTCACCGCGTAGTACGCAGTGACGGCAATCTGTCAGGGTATCGCTGGGGCGTAGAGCGCAAACGACAGTTGCTGGAACGAGAAACGCAATAAATGTAGGAGCTGCCGAAGGCTGCGATCTTTTGATTTTGTTTTTTCAAGATCAAGATCAAAAGATCGCAGCCTTCGGCAGCTCCTACATTGATGTTAACGATTCACGTCGACGACAACACGCCCGCGCAACTGCCCGGCAAGCAAGCGCGGCGCAGCGTCGATTGCCTCGCTCAGTCCGATTTCGTGGCTGATCAGCGGCAACAGGCCAAAATCCAGATCCTTCGCCAATCGGCCCCACGCCTCTACGCGCTTGGCTTTCGGTTGCGTCACACTATTGATCCCCGCCAGGGTCACGCCGCGCAAAATGAACGGCGCAACGGAGGCTGGAAAATCCATGCCTTGCGCCAGACCGCACGCCGCAACAGTGCCATTGGCCTTGGTGCTCGCACAGGCATTGGCCAAGGTATGGCTGCCGACAGAATCGATAACCCCAGCCCAACGTTCCCTGGCCAAAGGCTTGCCCGGTTCTGACAGTGTCGCGCGGTCGATGATTTCGCTCGCACCCAGTTGTTTCAGATAGTCGTGCTCCGAGGTACGGCCAGTGGAGGCAACGACTCGGTAGCCCAGCTTGCTGAGCAGTGCGATGGCGAAACTGCCTACACCGCCATTGGCCCCCGTGACCAGAATTTCGCCTTGCTCAGGCGTCACACCGTTATGTTCCAGCGCCAGGATGCACAGCATCGCCGTATAACCAGCGGTGCCGATCGCCATTGATTGTGCGGCGGTGAATTCCTTGGGCAATGGAATCAGCCAATCACCGTTCAGGCGCGCTTTCTGGGCCAGTCCGCCCCAGTGTCCTTCACCGACACCCCAGCCATTCAGCAGGACTTTGTCGCCAACCTTGTAGTCCGGATGCCCGCTGGCTTCGACGGTCCCCGCCAGATCGATACCCGGCACCATCGGAAATTTTCGCACCACCGGGCTGCTGCCGGTAATGGCCAGGCCGTCCTTGAAATTCAACGTGCTATACGCCACACGCACGGTCACATCGCCCTCGGGTAGCTGATCCTCATTGATCTCTTGCAGTGTGGCCCGGTAACCGCTGTTGTCTTTATCGATCAAAATACCTTGGAACATCGCTGCCTCCTGGTGGGATCACCTGTTGTGTTTTGATTTAAATACCATGCCGCATAAAATATCCATACTCGACTTTAATCCAATCCACAAAACCGCCGGGCTTTTCCAAGACCAGGGGCTATGCTTTTTTTGCGGCTTTGAAAAGCCCGAAGACTGACCTGTCGATGGAGCTGACAATGTCTCACCTACGCTCGTTTACCGCTTTGCTGATGCTCTGTCTGCTGGCGTTTACCCATGTTCAGGCGGCACCGGCAAAACCGTCGGCAGCGCCCGCCGACCCGGCACCGGAAACGCCGAGCTGGCCCCAAGTACTGACCAGCGGTGATACCAAACTGACCATCTATCAGCCACAAATCGACAGCTGGGACGGTTACACCTTGCTGGCCCGCGCAGCGGTCGAGGCCACCGGGGCGGACGGCAATTCCACCTACGGCATCGTGCAATCGAGCGCCCATACACTGGTCGACAAAGTTACCCGCTGGGTCGCGCTGGATCAGTACACCATTATCAAAGCCGATTTCCCCGCTAGCGCCGCGAACGCCGACAGCTGGGTCGAGACGATGAAAAAGGATGCGGCGAACCGCAAGAAAACGATTTCCCTCGATCAGCTCGAAGCCGCGGTGGGCGTGATCGCCGCCGAGCAACAATCCAAGGGCGAACCCATCGAGAATACGCCACCGACGATCATCACTTCTGATGTGCCGGCGCTGTTGGTGTACATCGACGGTGAGCCCGCCTATCGCCCCGTCGAAGGCACATCATTGCAACGGGTGATCAATACTCGACCGCTATTGCTCAAGGATGCTCAGGGCAAGCACTACTTGCACGTATTTGACGGCTGGATGGTTGCGGACGAATTGAACGGCCAGTATGCGCCGCTGCCCTCTCCGTCGGCCGAACTGGAAAAAGCCAAGAAAGCCGCGATCCAGAGTCGCCAAGTGGACTTGCTGACAGGTCAGAGCGATTCGAAAGACAAGATACCGACCCTGGCAAAACCACCGATCCCGCACATTCATATCGCCACTTCACCCACCGAACTGATCGTCACCGACGGTGCCCCGCAGTGGCAGCCTATCCAAGGCACGAAACTGCTCTACGTGACCAACACCACCGGGCACATTTTCAAGGAGATCGGCGACCAGGACAGTTATGTGCTGATCTCCGGTCGCTGGTTCCGCGCCAGTGATATGCAGGGCCCCTGGACCTTTGCCCCGGCGGACAAGCTGCCGGCGGATTTCGCGGACATTCCTGATGACAGCGCGAAAGAAAACGTCAAGGCCTCGGTCGCGGGGACGCCACAGGCCAAGGAAGCGGCAATTGCAGCCACCATTCCTCAGACCTCGGCCGTGAAGAAAAGCCAACTGAAAATGACAGCGCCACAATTCGACGGCCAACCACAGTTCAAGGCCATCAATGGCACACCACTGCAATATGTAGTGAACACCGCGACGCCGATCATCATGGTCGACGCCAATAGTTGGTACGCGGTGGAGAACGGTATCTGGTTCGTTGCCCCTTCGGTGCAAGGCCCCTGGGCGGTCGCCACGTCGGTGCCGGCAGTGATCTATTCGATTCCACCCAGCTCGCCGATGCACTACATCACCTACGTGAAAGTTTATTCAGCCAACGGCGATACCGTGGTCGTGGGTTACACGCCGGGGTATCAAGGCTCCACGATAGACCCCAACAGTGGCGTGGTGGTGTATGGCACGGGTTACCCGTACACGCCTTGGGTCGGAAGCGCCTGGTATGGCCCGCCGGTGACGTACGGTTTTGGCGTGGCAATTCGGTATACGCCTTGGACCGGCTGGACGTTTGGTTTTGGCTTCGGCTGGAGTTGGGGTGGCAGCACAGTGGCGATGGGTTGGGGTTGGGGTGCCTATCCGTGGTGGGGCAATTATGGTTGGGGTTACGCCTGGGGTCCGCGCCTGTATCCCGCGCCGATACCATGGGGCGGCGCGGCCTATGGATATCACGGCGGCGCGGTTGCCTGGGGACCCGGCGGTTGGGCCGGCACGACGGGCAACATTTACCGTCAGTGGGGTGATCGCGCATCCGTCAGTCGCCACGGCGCTGGTTACAACGCCTGGACCGGCAACCGCTGGGCCGGCCAGGTCGGCGCATCCTACAACTCGCGCACCGGTGTCTCGGCGGCAGGCCAGCGCGGCGCGGTGCATAACGTTTATACCGGCAATTACGCCGCAGGACACGGCGGCGTGGCGGTCGGTCCCAACGGCGGGGCGATTGCCGGGCAACACGTGACTGCGGGCAATGTACGCACTGGCACCCAGGTCACCGCCAATCGCGGAGCTGTCTACAACCCCAACACCGGAAACACTACTGGTTACCGGGGCGTTCATGGTCGTAACAGCGGTGCCGCGCAAATTGGCGACAACGTCTATGCCGGACATGACGGCAACGTTTACAAGAAAACCGACGACGGCTGGCAATCGATGGTCGGCGGTGCAAATCGCAGCAGTCCGGTGAACACCGCTCAAGTGCAAAACCTCAACCGTGATTCAGCGGCGCGCTCGATGGGGAATGAGCGGCTCAACAGCTATCACAACTCTTCTCAGATGATGAATCGTTCATTTGGCGGGGGCGGCGGATTGCATCGACGGTGACAGCACTCAAACATCACTGGCCTTGCAACAACCATTGCTGTTACAAATCCGGTTCTACCGCCCTGCCCGGTTAAAACGTCGGAGTACACCCCAAATGAGCCAATGGCCAGATACGCGAATTCTCGACTTGCTCGGGATCGAACTGCCCATCATCCAGGCCCCCATGGCCGGTGCCACCAACTCTTCCATGGTCATCGCCGCGAGCAATGCGGGTGGCCTGGGTTCCATGCCAGCGGCCATGCTGACCATCGAGCAATTGCGCAATGAACTGAAGACCATCCGCCAGCACAGCCAGCGCCCGTTCAATATCAACTACTTCTGCCATCAACCACCACCGGCGGATGAGCAACGCGCGCAAGACTGGAAAAACCTGCTCGAACCTTACTACCGGGAACTCGGTGTGGATTTCGACGCGCCGACGCCGGTGTCCAATCGTGCGCCGTTCGATCACGCAGCCTGCGAAGTCGTCGAAGAGTTTCGCCCCGAAGTCGTGAGCTTCCATTTCGGCCTGCCGGAAAAATCCCTGCTGGATCGGGTGAAAGCCACCGGCGCAAAAGTATTATCGTCGGCTACCACCGTCGAAGAGGCGGTCTGGCTTGAGCAACATGGCTGTGATGCGATCATCGCCATGGGTTACGAAGCGGGAGGACATCGCGGGATGTTTCTCAGTGATGACCTGAGCAGCCAGGTAGGAACTTTCGCCTTGGTACCTCTCATCGTCGATGCGGTGAAAGTACCGGTGATTGCTGCGGGCGGCATTGCCGATGCGCGCGGTGTCGCGGCGGCGTTGATGCTGGGGGCTTCGGCGGTGCAAGTGGGCACGGCCTATCTGTTCACGCCGGAGGCCAAGGTCAGTGCCTCGCATCACAAGGCATTGCGTACGGCCAAGGAAAGCGAGACGGCCGTCACTAATATTTTCACCGGGCGCCCAGCGCGCGGGATCCTCAATCGGGTCATGCGTGACCTGGGCCCGATGTGCGACAAAGCACCGGCCTTTCCGCTGGCCGGCGGCGCGTTGATGCCATTGCGCGCCAAGGGGGAAGCGGATTTCAGCAACCTCTGGGCCGGGCAAGCGTTCACGCTGGGTGTTGAATTGACAACGGCAGAACTGACCCGTCGCCTGGCTGAAGAGGGTTTGGCTAAATTGCTGGGGCGCTGATGATCAGTGATGTGTGATCAGCTCAAACTTGTGGCGCAGATCCAACTCATTCCGTTTGCAGGCAATTCGCTATATATTCCGATATATAGCGTTTCACCCCCTCGTTATATTGCCTACCACGGAGCCGTTTCATGACCCATCGCGCCTCACGTTTTGCCCCTACTTGCCTGGCCAGCCTTCTCGCTGTCTTTGCCTTCGGCTCTGCCCAGGCGGACGAAGTCCAGGTCGCTGTCGCTGCCAACTTCACTGCACCGATCCAGGCGATCGCTGCGGATTTTGAAAAAGACACCGGCCATAAACTGGTGACTTCCTTTGGCGCGACGGGTCAGTTCTACACCCAGATCAAGAATGGCGCACCGTTCGAAGTGTTCCTCTCGGCGGACGACACTACTGCGCAGAAACTGGAACAAGAAGGTGACACGGTAAAAGGCTCACGCTTCACCTACGCCATCGGCACTCTCGCGTTGTGGTCGGCTAAAGAAGGCTACGTCGACGCCAAGGGCAAAGTCCTGAGCGACAACCAGTACCAGCATCTGTCCATCGCCAACCCGAAAGCCGCACCTTATGGTCTGGCCGCCACCCAGGTGCTGGCCAAAGAAGGTCTGACCGACAAAGTCAAAGACAAGATCGTAGAAGGCCAAAACATCACTCAGGCCTATCAATTCGTCTCCACCGGAAACGCCGAACTCGGTTTTGTCGCCCTGTCGCAGATCTACAAGGACGGTAAAATCACCAGCGGTTCGGCCTGGATCGTTCCGGCCAGCATGCACGACCCGATCAAACAAGACGCGGTGATCCTCAACAAGGGCAAAGACAACCCGGCTGCCAAGGCGCTGGTTGAATACCTCAAGGGCCCGAAAGCGGCTGCTGTCATCAAGTCCTACGGTTATCAACTCTAAATGTCGCTGTCGAGTGCCGATTTTTCCGCCATCTGGCTGACCCTGAAACTGGCGTCCCTGACGACCATCATCCTGTTGGTGATCGGCACTCCACTCGCGTTATGGCTATCGCGCACCCAATCCTGGTTGCGCGGCCCGGTCGGGGCGATCGTCGCCCTGCCCCTGGTGCTGCCGCCCACGGTGATTGGCTTTTATTTGTTGCTGGCGCTCGGTCCCCATGGGTTCGTCGGCCAGTTCACCCAATCACTGGGGCTCGGCACCCTCACTTTCAGTTTTGCAGGGTTGGTGATCGGCTCGGTGCTGTACTCGATGCCGTTCGTAGTCCAACCGCTGCAAAACGCTTTTTCCGCCATCGGTACTCGCCCGCTGGAAGTGGCCGCCACCTTACGCGCCAATCCCTGGGACACCTTCTTCAGTGTGACACTTCCCCTTGCCCGGCCTGGTTTTATCACCGCCGCCATTCTCGGCTTCGCCCACACAGTCGGCGAATTTGGCGTGGTGCTGATGATAGGCGGCAACATTCCTGATAAAACCCGAGTGGTTTCGGTGCAGATCTACGATCACGTCGAAGCCATGGAATACGCCCAGGCCCATTGGCTGGCCGGGGTCATGCTGGTGTTCTCCTTTGCGGTGTTACTGGCGCTGTACTCCAGCCGTAAAACCAAAGCGGGCTGGAGCTGATCGATGATTCAAACACGCCTCAAATTGAGTTACTCCGGGTTCGCCCTTGATGTCGATCTGCAGTTACCCGGCCGCGGAGTCACCGCTCTTTATGGTCACTCCGGTTCGGGCAAAACTACCTGCCTACGCTGCATCGCCGGTCTGGAGCGGGCCGACCAAGGTTTTATCCAGGTTAACGATGAAGTCTGGCAGGACAGCGACAAAAAGCTCTTCGTAGCACCGCACAAACGTGCCTTGGGTTATGTGTTTCAGGAGGCGAGCCTGTTTCCGCATCTGTCGGTGCTGGCCAATCTGCAATTCGGCCTCAAGCGCATTGCGAAACCCCAGCGGCGGGTCGACATGGCTCATGCAACCGAATTGTTGGGGATCGGACATCTGCTCGATCGCCATCCACAACACCTTTCAGGAGGTGAACGGCAGCGTGTCGGCATTGCCCGCGCCCTGCTCACCAGCCCGAAACTGTTGCTGATGGACGAACCGCTGGCCGCGCTGGATGCCCAACGCAAAAGCGAAATCCTGCCCTACCTGCAACGGCTGCACGACGAACTGGATATCCCGGTGCTGTACGTCAGTCACTCCCAGGATGAAGTGGCGCGACTGGCCGACCATATCGTTCTGCTGAGTGATGGCAAGGCGTTGGCCAGCGGACCTATTGGTCAAACCCTGGCGCGCCTCGACCTGCCGCTCGCAATGGGTGATGACGCGGGTGTTGTGATCGAGGGAAGTGTTAGCGCCTATGACGCCAACTACCAACTGCTGACGTTGCAATTGCCGGGCACTGACCTGAACATTCGCGTGCCGCACACGCCGATGGCGACGGGTCAGGCACTGCGCTGCAAGGTGCAAGCGCGAGATGTCAGCCTGAGCCTGCAAATTACCGGGCAAAGCAGCATCCTCAATCGTCTGCCAGTCACTGTGGTCAGTGAGATGGGGGCGGACAACGCTGCCCACGTCCTCATTCGGCTGGATGCGGCGGGAACGCCACTTTTGGCGCGCATCACTCGTTTCTCCCGCGATCAATTGAACGTACACGCCGGACAACAACTCTGGGCGCAGATCAAGGCTGTGGCCGTTCTGGCTTAACTGCGTTGGCACGACTGCAGCGGCGCGGGGTCAATGGCTGTAACGGTCACTGATTCCACGCCCAGGACAAACGCCATGCCCGATGTGCTGCCGCCCGATCTGCATTACGTCGATGACTCTCAGCCCGGAATCACCCGCAGGAAACTGCGCGGCAAGTTCTGCTATTTCGACCCCAGCGGCCAACGCATCACCGAGCCGGATGAAATCAAGCGAATCAACGCCCTCGCGGTGCCGCCCGCCTACGCCGATGTGTGGATCTGCGCCGATCCGCGCGGGCATTTGCAAGCGACCGGCCGCGACGCTCGGGGTCGCAAACAGTACCGCTATCACGTTCGCTGGCGAGAAGTGCGCGACACCGACAAATACTCGCGCCTGCGCGATTTCGGCCTTGCGCTACCGAAGCTGCGCAAACAACTGGAGGCCTTGTTGGCTGCTCCGGGTTTTAGCCGCGACAAAGTCATGGCGACGGTCATCACCTTGCTCGATGCGACGCTGATCCGGGTCGGCAACACTCAATATGCACGGGACAACCGTTCGTACGGCCTGACCACGTTGCGCAATCGTCACGTGGAGATCAATGGCAGTGCAATTGTCTTCCAGTTTCGCGGCAAAAGCGGCGTCGAACATCAGATCACCGTGAAGGACCGGCGCCTGGCGCGGATCATCAAGCGTTGCCAGGAGATTCCTGGTCAGAACCTCTTTCAGTACTTCGATGAAAACGGCGAGCGGCACACCATCACGTCGTCCGACGTCAACGCCTACCTGCAAACCCTGACGGGTGCAGACTTTACCGCCAAGGACTACCGCACCTGGGCCGGCAGCGCCCTGGCCCTCGCGGTTTTGCGCAAATTGCAATGGCAACCCGAATCCGAGGCTAAACGGCATGTGGTGGAGATGGTGAAAAACGTCGCCAGGCAGCTGGGCAACACCCCGGCCGTGTGCCGCAAGTGCTACATCCATCCGGCCGTACTCGATGGTTTTCTATTGGGCGCACTGGCCGAGCTGCCCAGGTCGAGGGTGCGCAAAGGCCTGCGGGCGGAAGAAGTGGGATTAGCCTTATTGCTGGAGAAGTTGGCCGCTGAACCGACGAATTGACTTGCTTACTTTTTGCACAATTGCGAATGACTTCTATAGTTGATCTGTAAACGAATCAGCTGCGGTGAGGCCATGGAAGACATATTTGTCGTGAAGCGTTGTAACAAGATCATCATTCATGGCCGCCGGGCCGGAGAAGCCGACCACCTACCGCCTGACGCAGCAGTCTGGTATCGCATCGCCGATACCCGCACCAACGGCTTCATTGGCGACGGCTTCGATCTTGAAGAAAACGCCCGACATGTTTGCCGGCAGCTCAATGCCAGGTCCCAAGTTACCGCCCGCCAAGGCTGACAGGCTTGATGTGCCATTTACGGGTCTATACTGAAAAGAGCTGAAGGACCAGCGCCCATCGGTAGAAAGCTCGCTCGCAGCGGGCTTTTTACTGCCCACTGCCAGGTTTCTTCAACGGAGGTGTTTCCCATGTCCGAAAAAGAGTCCATCACCACCCTGCTGACACTGCTCGACACCCGCCAGGTTCGCTTGGCTGCCGCCTGCAAGGAAATTGCCGACTGGGTCGATCACCAAGGCGGACACCCTACTGCCCTCAGAATTCGTGATCGCCTGAACGACATCGAGAAGGACACGCCACTGATTCGCAACACCTTGTCGGCGCTCAAACCTGTCGACCCGCCTCTGCCACGGTTCAGATGATTCGAACTGGACAATTGATGCGAAGCCACCGCGTGAACGCGGACACGTGATCGGCGACGGTATCGTCACCGGGCATGTGCCTGCCTGATAGTCCTCTGTTTCTCCCCCAACCCAGCCAGGCGCTGGGATTTTTTTGTGCTTAGACAAGTGCCGAACATCAACACTCGCGAGCGGTCCAACGATCACACGTCACAAAGGAGACGTTCAGATGGTCACACACTTCAAAGTCAGCGGGCACCTGGCCTGCGGTCACAAAGGCGACAACCTCACCTCGACCCGTGAACTAAACCGGGTGAAATGCAGGAGCTGTCGCAATACCGACGCGTACAAGGATGCGCGCAAAGATCAACGCAACACCGCGCGCCGCGCTGCACGCAGGGCTAAAGTCGCCCCTTCGGGCAATGACTGGCGTCTGGCCTGGACCGAACGGTTGATTGCCATGCCCGGACCGCAGCGGCTGCCACGGGGATTCGCAGGTCAGGCATTCGTCTAGCTGCAAAAAAAATGGGCCGATCAAATCGGCCCAATTTTTAGTTACCCCCCTGCACATCCTTGATTTTTTTCAGCGCTCTATTAGTCAAGTCAATGCACTTTTGGGTTTGCCCAGCTTTCTGGGCTTTCTCGGCATCCATTCTGTCCTGCTGAATTTCGCCTAACTGGGGCTGCCCCATCACAGCAGTTTGCTTGAGGTCTTTGATTTTTTGCAGATTGATCGAGCATAAATCATCCGCCGCAAAAAGAGGTGTTGCGACAACTAAAGCTGCGATAAACAGACCGAAACGTTTCATAGGAAACTCCACCTGTTTGTACTTGGGAATTTCACTATAGCTGCGGAAATGAACCCGCGAAGTCATTACCGGAAAGGTTGTTCGCTTTGCAACACCGATCCAATGATTCCCCCAGCGACCTTCGCTTGAATGCCCCAACCAGACTGCGCCCCCTCTTCATGTCCGACGTACCGCAGATGTCGACGCTTGGGGTTAGAGTCCGACGCGATGCATTGGCGACAACTCGCTTCCTCTACTAGCGTCTCTCTCGTATCGAACTGCGGCATCATTTTTGGCGGGAGCCTGATCAAGGAGGAAGCGATGTCATCCATTCGTAATGCCGAACAAACCTATCGCCAGTGGTCCAGCCCAATTCTGCTCGAACTCAAGGAGCGAGCGCATCAGTTGAACCCGGAAGACCGCGAGGCATTGCAAAATATTCTGTTGGAACGAAGACTGATAAACACCGGCAACCCAGCAGGCCCTGACCGACGCAAGGCTGACCCAGCCGGTGAAGATAAAAACCAATAGTCGAGGAACCGAAAGACAGGTTCGGACGTGGTGAATTCAGGGCATTAAAAAACCGGCGTAATGTGCCGGTTTTTTTGTCGCCTACTTAATCGTTTTTCGAAATAGTGCGAAGAGTGCTTTGGCCGGGATGGCCGCCTTCAATATGGCCAAGCCGACAAAAATAACCATCGCCCCCACGCAAAATGCATACACCCGTTGTTCTAACTCAAGCGTTCCATCCGCCCCTGCCATGAGTGCAGTCACACCCAATCCCAGAAAAATAACCAGAAGAAAGGCTGCAATCAGCCAGGCCTTGATGAACAGAATTCGCCATCGCCACCTGGCGCGTCTTACTGGTGAGTTGGCTTCAACAGGTTGAGAACGCTTGCTCGGCACTTCCATAGATTGCTCCAGCTCCATCTGGCAAAAAACTCGATACGACAATCGGATATTCTTTCAATTAGTCCGTACCCACAGCACCAACGAATATTTTCTTAGTTCAATGCTCAACGCAATGGCTATTCGCTACCGCACGCATTTTTTATCAGACAGGCAGTCAATGGCAACGCGCAGGATCTGAATAGTTCGACCATGCACGTGTAGCGAAGCAGATTGGATTTTGCGGGGCAAAGAAATAAGGGCTTGCATGAGGTATCTCATGCAAGCCCTTGATATTCATGGTGCCCGAAGCCGGAATCGAACCGGCACGCCCTTACGAGCGGGGGATTTTAAGTCCCATGCGTCTACCAGTTTCGCCATTCGGGCGGTAGCGCGGTTAAGCAATCTGAACCTGCCAAACAACAATCGGCCAGTTCTGACGCTTGTGCAGCAGAGGGGGAAATATATACATCCCGTCCCGGTGAAGCAAGTTCGCAACTGTCCTTTTCAAGACTAAATCTTTCACGACAGTGCAAATAAAAAAGCTCCGTAAATCAAAGATCTACGGAGCTCGTTTATTAGTGGAGGCCGAGGTCGGAATCGAACCGGCGTAGGCGGATTTGCAATCCGCTGCATAACCATTTTGCTACTCGGCCACAAAACATTTGCTGTCAATTAACACAACACCAAATGCTTACAAACTTGGAGCGGGAAACGAGACTCGAACTCGCGACCCCGACCTTGGCAAGGTCGTGCTCTACCAACTGAGCTATTCCCGCGTCTTGGTGTGGCGCATTCTATAGAATCCAGAAGCCCCGTCAACCCCTTGATTCAAAAAAGTTTTATTTCTTTTCTACGTCGGTCTTCAGATGCGGCCAGGCAGCCCGCAAGTACTGGACCATCGACCACAAAGTCAGGCCAGCGGATACCATCAGCAAGGTGTAACCCAACAGAACCCAGAAGCTGAAGTCCGACGGATTGGCCAGCAAGATCACCAACGCCAGCATTTGCGCGGCGGTTTTCCATTTGCCCAGGTTTGAAACGGCAACGTGAGCTCGGGCGCCGATTTCAGCCATCCATTCCCGCAAAGCCGAGACAACGATCTCGCGACCGATGATTACTGCTGCCGGCAGCGTAAGCCACAGGTTGCCATGTTCCGCAACGAGTAAGACCAGCGCAACGGCAACCATCAGCTTATCGGCAACAGGATCGAGAAAAGCCCCAAACGGCGTGCTTTGCTCCAGACGGCGAGCGAGATACCCGTCCAGCCAGTCGGTGGCGGCCGCAAATGCGAAGACCGAGGCTGACGCCATGTAACTCCATTGGTAAGGCAGGTAGAACAGTAAAATGAAAATTGGTATGAGCAGGACGCGTAGAACGGTAATCAGATTAGGGATATTCATCGGCACAACTGGCTACGAGGTGAGGTGGCATTCTACTCGCTGTGCAGATTTGCATAAATCAACTCTGCGAGCTTTTTACTGATCCCGGGTGCTTTGGCGATCTCTTCGATGCTGGCACGAGACAGCTCCTGCAATCCACCAAAATGTTTCAACAAATCGCGGCGCCGTGTTGGCCCGACACCGGCAACGCCCTCAAGCGTAGACGTGCGACGGGTTTTGCCGCGACGGGCACGGTGCCCGGTAATCGCGAAACGGTGGGCTTCGTCGCGGATCTGTTGAATCAAATGCAGCGCGGGGGAATCACCGCGCAACGTGAATTCGTGAGCGGCATCATTGAGGTACAGGGTTTCGAAACCGGCCTTGCGTGTCGCTCCTTTGGCCACGCCGAGCAGGATCAGATCAGGTACCGCCAGTTCATTGAGCACGTCGCGGGCCATGGACAGCTGACCTTTGCCGCCGTCCACCAGCAGAATGTCCGGGAGCTTGCCCTCCCCGTCCTTCAGCTTGCTGAATCGTCGGGTCAACGCCTGGTGCATCGCGGCGTAGTCATCCCCGGCCGTCACGCCTTCGATGTTGTAGCGACGGTAGTCAGACTTGATCGGGCCTTCAGGGCCGAAAACCACGCAAGACGCCACAGTCGCTTCACCGCTGGAGTGGCTGATGTCATAACACTCAAGTCGCTGCGGTGATTCTTCCAGCTTCAACACTTCCGCCAGCGCATCGAAGCGAGCGGTTATGTGCTGACGATTCGCCAGACGCGCACTTAAGGCCTGTTCGGCGTTGGTCACCGCCAATTGCTGCCAGCGCGCCCGTGTGCCACGCACCCGGTGGCTGATGGTCAGTTCACGACCGCGCAGCTCGTCGATGGCGGCAATCAACGTCGGGAAGTCTTCATGAACCACGTTGACGATCAGTTCGCTCGGCAGGTCGCGTTCGGGACTGCTGACGAAGTACTGGCCGAGAAAAGCAGCCATGACTTCGGAAACGTCCTCCTCAATACCGACTTGCGGAAAGAAGTTTTTGCTTCCCAGCACCCGACCACCGCGCACGCTGATCAAGTGAACACAGGCGCCGCCTGGATTGACGAACGCCGCAATCACATCGACATCGCCGGTTCCGCCTTCCATGCTCTGCTGATCCTGAACCCGACGCAGCAGCGAGATCTGGTCACGTAACTCGGCGGCACGCTCGAACTCGAGATTGACCGCCGCCTCTTCCATACCGGCGGATAACTCGTCAGTCAGCGCATTACTGCGGCCTTCAAGGAACATTACCGAGTGCCGCACATCTTCGGCATACACGTCGGGTTCGACGAACCCGACGCAGGGCGCCTTGCATCGCTTGATCTGGTATTGCAGGCAAGGACGCGTCCGGTTCTTGTAGTAGCTGTCTTCACACTGGCGAACGAAGAACGTTTTTTGCAGCAGGCTCAGGCTTTCTCGAATCGCGCCAGCACTGGGATACGGACCGAAATATTTGCCCTTGGCCTTTTTCGCGCCGCGATGGATGCTCAAGCGCGGGAACTGACCATCCGAAAGGAAAACATAGGGGTAGGATTTATCGTCACGCAGCAGGATGTTGTAAGGCGGACGCCATTCCTTGATCAGCGTTTGTTCAAGCAGCAAAGCCTCGGTTTCGTTCGCCGTGATGGTCGTTTCGACCTGGGCGATACGCGCGACCAGCGCGGCAGTCTTGGGTGCCAGGCCAGTCTTGCGGAAGTAGCTCGACAGGCGATTCTTGAGGTTCTTCGCCTTGCCGACGTAGAGCAGACGCGCATCGCTGTCGAACATGCGATACACGCCGGGACGCCCACTGACGGTTGACAGAAAGGCGCTTGGATCAAAGATGTCGGTCATTTTCAGAGGCTGGCATCGACCATGCCGTGTCGAACCGCCAACAACGTCAACTCGACGTCACTGCTGATCGAAAGCTTTTCGAAGATGCGGTAACGGTAAGTGTTCACGGTTTTCGGCGAAAGGCACAACTTGTCGGAAATGATTTGGACTTTCTGGCAACCGACAATCATCAGTGCGATCTGGATTTCCCGCTCCGACAACGCGTCGAAGGGTGAATCATTGGTCGGCTGGAAGGATTTGATCGCCAGTTGCTGGGCAATTTGCGGGCTGATGTAGCGTTGGCCGGCGAACACCAGGCGAATGGCCTGGACCATTTCCGGCAACCCGGCGCCCTTGGTCAGGTAACCCGCAGCCCCGGCCTGCAACAGGCGTGTCGGAAACGGATCTTCCTCGCACACAGTCACCGCGACGACTTTGATGTCCGGATGGCTGCGCAACAATTTTCGAGTGGCTTCCAGACCGCCGATCCCGGGCATTTTGACATCCATCAACACCACATCGGGTTTCAGTTCACGCGCCTTGAGCAGGGATTCTTCCCCTGATTCAGCCTGGCCGACTACTTGCAGGCCATCGATGTCAGCCAGCATTCGTGTAATGCCTGTACGAACGAGATCATGGTCATCGACTACTAGCACCCTAATCAAGCAGACACCTCGCGATATGGTCTTATTGGGTTGCCGACACCTTAGCAAAAAGCTTTCGGCAGACCTAGCGCCAAGCGCTATATAAAAAGTTTCAATTCATCTTGAAAGGCTTGTAGCAAGCGTGTTTCAGCGATGCAGCCCATCAACGTCCCGCTGCATTCTCAAGAAACACTCGTCGGCACCCACTACGCGTAGTCCCTTTCTTTCATACAGTGCGCGCGCCGGGTTATTTTCAAAAACCGTCAGACGCAATGCTCGACGTCGTTCCCGATACGCCAGGGCAAATACCTGATCGATCACCCAGGAACCGACACCCTGCCCGCGAAACGGCTCGGCAACCTGAAGTTCACGGATGTACAAGGCCTTGGCATCCCGGCTCAAACTGACATAGCCCAACAGGTCATCGCCGCACAAAATCAAGCGATTCTCCCGTCCCGCCCAAGCGACATCAAACGCTTCGTCCTGCCATAAAAGGTCATGCTGAATGTAATAGCGCAGCATGTTGCTGCAAGTCAGGTCCCGGGCGAAAACGAGATCACGCTCAGTTGCCGCACGCCATTCAAGTTCCATCAAACCTCCGCGACAGTCACTATTTGCCCCGTCCAGCCATCGGTGCTACGGCGGGCTACAACCATCACATTGCCTGTCCCCGGTGCAGCGACTATCAGCGAACCGTCCGACGCCCAGATTGCACTTCGTCCTGCGGACTCCCAGCCACCCGTCGTACCGCCATGATTGGCCATCAGCACGACCATGGAATGAGTGCTGGCATAACCTTGCAATAGCGTCGTGTCCGGGGCGTAGCCGTTTTCGGTAATCAGCACACCGGCGGCATACACGTCAGCGCCTTGCTGCGCAGCTGCTGCCGCATGGCTGGCGTGGCAAAAATCCGCGCACACCGCCAGCGCAATAGTATCCGCACCGATAGTCAGCGGCGCGCCACCGGCTCCCGGAGCAAACGCGACCTCTTCTCCTGGATGCAGATGCTGTTTGCTGTAGACCCCGAGCGAGCCATCGGCGCCCAGCACCAACGCCCCGATCAATACCTGCGAACCTTCCGACAGGCGAATGGGCATCCCGACCACAGTCGTTACGCCGATCTCCCGTGCGAAATTTCGTAGCGGTTGCAATACAGCGGCGTCCGGTGCGTTCGCCAGTTCCGCTGCCAACCCACGCTCATACCCGGTCAACGACAACTCCGGAAAAACGAGCAATTGCACGCCTTGCTCCGCTGCGACCTGCATGAAGCGCTGGTGCCAGACGATATTGCCGGCGAGGTCACCAGCAATGGAAATCGATTGAGCGGCAGCGATGATCAGTTGCGTCATGTGTCGTCCTTATGACGTGGTGTGTTTGCACGAGCGCGAAGTGTGTCACAACGTTCCAGGTTCTTGATCGATAGAAATCAACGCCGAACGTTGATAGCAATTTCTGATTGAATCCTCGTACCGGGCTCTAGTAAGCTCGGCGCATCCATCGGAGACAGACCATGTTCAACGCCCTCTCACAGCTTTCTACCGTCAGCGCCCTGCGCTCGGTTGCGGCTGCCTGGGCGAACAACGTTTGCGCTCCGGTCAGCTTTTATTTTGGGTATTGGTTTAGCCACTGGCGCGCCTGATACCCACACGGCGCCCACATCAAACGGGTCGCCACCAGAGAATTCTCAACCCCCGGTCGGCCTCCCGACCGGGGGTTTTGTTTTTTCAGCCCCACCTGTTTTTTAGCGACATACCAGACAACTTGAGGATTCAGAAAATGAACTACGCCACTTACTACCGTTACGACAGTTTTACCGCCTGGCGATTTACCACCCTCCGCTCGGGACAGCCTGCCGCCTCCGATCGGTCACCCAAAGGTGGCAAGCCTGCACACACAGCCCATCTGGCCAATTGTCGAACACCCCACTAGGGCCGACCGCGCGGGAACGAACCCGCCGCCAGCCCAAGGAAGCCCGAACATGAACTCGTCCGTCTCTGCTCTGCCACTGTCCACCCTGAGCCCTGCCAATGAAGCGCTGACTCTGCGTCTGCCCAGCTCGTTGCAACTCAAACAGCAATTGCCACTCACAAACGCCCTCGCCCAGCAAGTCGCGACACATCGCCAAGCGGTTCGCGCAATCCTTAACGGTGAAGACTCCCGTCTGCTGATCATCGTCGGCCCCTGCTCGATTCACGATCCCAAGTCGGCCCTCGAATACGCCGCCAATCTGGCCAAACTGGCCACCGAAGTCAGCGACGAAATGCTGCTGGTGATGCGCGCCTACGTCGAAAAACCGCGCACCACCGTCGGCTGGAAGGGTCTGGCCTACGATCCGCACCTGGATGGCAGTGACGACATGGCCGGCGGCCTGACACTGTCTCGCGAGCTGATGCGCGAAATGCTCATGCTAGGGCTGCCGGTTGCAACCGAGTTGCTGCAACCCATGGCTGCTGGCTACTTCGACGACCTGCTGAGCTGGGTCGCGATTGGTGCCCGCACCACTGAATCGCAGATCCATCGGGAAATGGCCAGCGGCCTGAGCATGCCGGTCGGCTTCAAAAATGGCACCGACGGCGGTGTCGCCGTTGCCAGCGATGCCATGCGCTCGGCCGCCCATCCCCATCGTCATTTCGGCGTCGATAGCCAGGGCCATCCCGCGATCATCCAGACCCCGGGCAATGCGGACACCCACCTGGTATTGCGTGGAGGTCATCGCGGCCCGAACTTCGACCGCGACAGCGTTGCTCAGGTGAACAGCGACCTGAGCAAACTGAAGATCCCGGCCCGCATCATGGTCGATTGCAGCCATGCCAACAGCGGTAAAGACCCGCTGCGTCAACCGGCGGTGTTCAACGACGTGCTTGAGCAACGCCTGCAAGGTGATCGCTCGCTGATCGGCATGATGATCGAAAGTCATTTGTTCGAAGGCTGCCAGCCACTGAGCCCGTCGCTGAGATACGGCGTGTCGATTACCGATGGTTGCCTGGGCTGGAACGGCACGGAACAACTACTGCGTCAGGCAAAAGAGCGCCTGCGCGTACAACGCACCACGGCATGACCTCGCCCGCCCGCCCGTCTTCATCCGCAGACCGGTGGGCGGCCAGCGATTCTAGGACCTTACCTGCACCATCGTCACTTCGGACTGTTGGCTGACATCGTCAAGACGCTCGACCGAAAACGAGACACGCACCGTCAAATCCCGGTGCTCCCGCCAAAACCGGTAGGGAACGATAAAAACCAATGGCTGGCCAGCCGTTTCCTTTGATATCTCGCGATCATCGCGATAATTGAAGTACTCGCCGTCGCATTTCAGGTAAACCAGTTCGCCCTCTTCAGTTCGGGCATTTTCGATAACGACGGTAACGCCATCCATTGCATCTTGCAGGTCCAGGATGCCTTCGTCGGTCTCCAACACGGCGGGCTCTGCCAATGGCTCGCGCTCCAGCGACCCGATCAACAACTGCGCAGGCTCCGAGTAACGCAGGGCTTGCCCCTGTTGCCGGACGCAATAACTGACAGTGACGGTTGAGCCCCGATTAGGTGCGATACAGTCCGCATTGACCCAGAATGACAATTCACTGCCCACCGAAAATGACTCAACCTTCAGCGTGTCATTGAAACTGGCCTGGGGCGTCATTCCCGCCCACGACAGTAGAATCCAGTCTCCCGCGGCCATCCGCGGGTAAGGCCTGATTGTTACGAGCGTTCCCTCCTTTACCATTTCCGGATCGAGCGTGCCGCCCACTGCATCGTCGGCAATCGCTGCCAGCATGTCCTGCCGGACATCGCCAACACTCAATTGGAGGTGAGCGGAACGCGCAGGCTCGGGTAAATTTGCACTGGTAAGCGTGTAATAGAGCTCTAGCGAGCCGCCTTCGAGTACCGCGATATGCGCGCCGGGAACGGTGAAAACGGTCTCGGCACCCACCCGCTCTTCGCTGACAAAACGCGTCACCTCGTGCTTGTAAGGCAAACCCTCGGCATCCAGTCCCGACCAGGTCAGCAGTAGCTTGTCTCCGCAAGCCATGCCGGGATAAGGCTCGACAGTGATGACGGCTTTTCTTTCAGAGGGATGCAGTACGCCATTTTCCACCTGCTCCAGTACCGGTAGCGATAGCCATTGTCGCGCCGTGTCGGGTGTCTCTATTTCATGAGTAGTCATTCAAACGCTCCAGTCCTTGGAATAAACGCCGCCCGGATCACCGGCGACGAACCAGGCGTATTGAACCTTATGCTGATCATTCGCGATGCCGGGTGATCTCTCCGGACAGCAAGGAAAAAGGACCTACGCGAAGTAGGTCATTGCCCACAGCCGCTCAACTCATGCTGAAAAGATGTCCGAATAATCCGATCAGGACCTCACTCACCGCCGAGTTCTCGTACCTTTCCTATGCCGTTTTCATCCACTTACAGCGGCTTTTTCGTACACCGCGCCGCAGCTGGAGTGCTTTAGAGTGAGGCACGAGACACCTCCCTGAACGGCTGAAAGAAGGTATGAACATGCAACGGAATGCAAACACTCGTTATCCAATCCTGCTGGTCCACGGGCTTTACGGCTTCGAACGGATCGGCACCTTCGAACTCTTCCATGACGTAAAACAGGCCCTTAGAAGCAATGGCGCGAGAGTGTTCGTCCCACATCTGTCGGCCACCCACAGGAACGAAACACGGGGTGAGCAACTGTTGGCACAGGTCGAGCGAGTGCTGGAAGGCACAGGCGCAGATAAAGTCAACCTTATCGGCCACAGTCAGGGAGCACTCGCTGCACGTTATGCGGGCGCGGTTGAGCCACAGTCTGTTGCTTCGGTGACGTCGGTCAGTGGTCCGAACCACGGTTCTGAGCTGGCGGACTTCCTGCGCAAAGCACTCACCCCTGGATGCTTGCCTGAACAGATTGCAGAGACGGTCGCAACGCTATTCGCCGACTTTCTTTCGCTACTCAGCGGCAACCGCCAGCTCCCGCAAAACGCCATCGCAGCGCTGAATGCACTGACCACCGAAGGTGTGGGTGCATTCAACGACAAGTATCCTCAGGGGCTACCGAAAACCTGGGGTGGCAAGGGGCGCGAACTGGTCAACGGTGTTCGGTATTACTCCTGGAGCGGCATCTTGAAGGAAAACATTCTGGATGAAGGGCTCGGCGCACTTGATCCATTGCACGGTTTCTTGCGAGCGTTCTCCCGCTATTTCACCACCGAAGCTGAGCAGAACGATGGCATGGTTGGGCGTTTCAGCTCCCATCTGGGCACTGTCATCCGCTCTGACTATGCGCTGGACCACGTGGCTACCCTGCGCCAGACAACAGGACTGACCACAAAAAATATCGACCCGATCGACCTGTATGTGCAGCATGCCGAACGTCTGAAAAAAGCCGGCCTTTAATCTGCATCCTGCCGGCCAGCCCGCATGGAACGGAACTTTGAGGAGAAATAGCCCACCGAATCCGGTAGGCTCAGCAATTTACCGAACATTAAAAGGAGTATTTTCCATGGCTAAAGCCACTGCCCGTCACATCCTGGTTGCCAGCGAAGCCAAGTGCAACGAACTCAAGGCCCAAATCGAAGCGGGTGCAGACTTCGCCGAAATCGCCAAAGCCAACTCCACTTGCCCTTCCAGCCGCCAGGGCGGCGATCTGGGTTCGTTCGGCCCGGGTCAAATGGTCAAGGAATTCGACACCGTGGTCTTCAGCGCACCGATCAACATCGTGCAAGGCCCGGTCAAGACCCAGTTTGGTTACCACCTGCTGGAAGTGACCAGCCGTCAGGACTGATCGACGCCTGAGTTTTTTCCCGCAACGGCCCGCCTCTTGGTGGGCCGTTGTGTTTCAGATACGTAATTGGCTGGCGAGGGACGCGCCGCTAGCGTACAAATTGTCGTTAACGACCACCCGGCTCTAAGGCTGACAATGCGACTGGCTTTCTCTACTTTATTATTCACTGCCGTGGCCTTGCTGTTGGGTGCCACCGGTGTGGATGCCGCACCGCAACATGCGTTGACCGTCTACGGCGAACCGGCCAAGTACCCTGCTGGCTTCAGCCATTTTGCCTATACCAATCCGCAAGCCCCGAAAGGCGGCACGATGCGTCGTTCGGCGATCGAAATCGGCCATTTCGACCATGTCTTGCCCTACATCGACAAAGGTATCGGCGTCTCGCAGATTGACGGCCTCATCTACTCACCTCTGGCCCAACGTTCGCTGGACGAGCCATACACCGTGTACGGCCTTGTCGCGCAGAAGATGGAGCGCTCCGATGATGGCTTGTCCCTGCGCTTCTACTTGAACCCCAAGGCGCGTTTCGCCGATGGCACGCCGATCACTGCACAAGACGTACGCTACACCTTCGACTTGCTGATGACCCAGGGCAGCCTGCGTTATCGCACCCAATTCGCCGACGTCAAAGGCGTCGAAGTGGAATCACCACTGACTGTGCGCTTCGACTTCAAGAACAATGAAAACCGCACCCTGCCGCTGGACATCGCCACCCTGCCGGTGTTTCCCGAGCATTGGTGGAAGACCCGCGACTTCGCCAGTGGCGGCGGCTACGAGCCGCCGCTGGGCAGCGGGCCGTACAAAGTGAGCAAGGTCGACTCGGGGCGCAGCATCACTTTCGAGCGTGATCCGGACTGGTGGGGCAAGGATCTACCGGTCAGCCGCGGCCTCTACAATTTCGACCATTTCAGCATCGAGTATTTCGGCGACACCGACGTTGCCCGCCAGGTGCTGCGTGGTGGCGCCTACGACTACAACCGCGAATTTTCCGCCACCGGTTACTCCATTGGCTACGAAAGCCCGGCCCTGAGCGACGGCCGCCTGCAAAAGGCGCACCTGGCGACAGAAGCGCCACAACCCAGCCAGGGCTTTGTGTTCAACCTGCAAAAACCGATGTTCCAGGATCGCCGGGTGCGGCAGGCGCTCGCCATGCTCTGGGATTTCGAATGGAGCAACCGGCAGATGATGCGCAACATGTACATCCGCCAGCAGAGCTTCTTCTCCAACACTGACCTCGCCGCTCGGCGACTGCCGGACGCCGGCGAACTGGCGATTCTCGAGCCCCTGCGCGGCCAGATACCCGACGAAGTCTTCACCCAGGTGTTCGAAGCGCCAAAAACCGATGGCAGCGGCGTGATCCGCAACAAGCAGTTGCAAGCCCTTGATCTGCTGGAACAGGCAGGCTGGAAACCCGATGGCGATCAACTGGTCAACGCCGACGGTGAGCCGCTGAGCTTCACCTTCCTGGTCAGCCAGAACGGCATGGACCGTTTACTGTTGCCGTACAAACGCACGTTGAAACAGATCGGCATCGACCTGAGCATTCGTCGCATCGACTCATCCCAGTACGTCAATCGCCTGATGAGCCGCGACTACGACATGATCGTAACCGGCTACCCGGTGACCACCTCTCCCGGGGGCGAACTGCTCAACTACTTCGGCTCGGCCGCGGCCACTGATCCGGGTTCCAACAACTACATGGTGTTGAAGAATCCGGCGATAGATACCCTGATCAACGGGCTGGTGCGCGCCAATACCCAGGCTGACATGTTGCACTACGCCCATGCGCTGGACCGGGTGCTGCAATGGAATTACTACTGGATTCCCAACTATTACCCGCCGGGCACCTCCACCGTGTGGTGGAATCGCTTCGGCATACCGAACGTGCAGGCGAGCAACGACGAAGCCATCGAGAGCTGGTGGGAAATGAGCACCACGCCCTTGACCAATCAGCAGATGACCGCTGAGCGTATCCGCCGTGGCACACCCGGAGGACCGCATTGATGTGGACTTACATTCTGCGGCGCCTGTTGCTGATCATTCCCACGCTGGTGATCATTCTTCTGGTCAATTTCGTCATCGTCCAGGCCGCGCCGGGTGGGCCGGTGGAGCAAGCCATTGCCCACCTGCAAGGCATCGGCGGAGTCAATGTCGGTGGCGGCGCCAGCGAGGCAATCAGCAATAGCTCTCGAGCCAGCCGTGGGCTTGACCCGCAACTGATCAAGGACATCGAAAAACAGTACGGCTTCGACAAACCGGCACCGGAACGTCTGTGGCTGATGCTGACCAGCTACGCGCGCCTGGATTTCGGCAAAAGCTTCTTCCGCGGCGCTACCGTCACCGACCTGATCCTGGAGAAAATGCCGGTCACCATTTCCCTTGGGCTCTGGGCGACGCTGATCACCTATCTGGTGTCGATCCCGCTGGGCATCCGCAAAGCGGTGCATCACGGCAGCCATTTCGACATCTGGAGCAGTACCGCAATCATCATCGGCTACGCCATGCCGGCGTTCCTGTTCGCGATGTTCCTGATCGTGGTGTTCGCGGGCGGCACTTCGCTGAACTGGTTCCCGGTGCGCGGACTGGTTTCGGACAATTTCGAGTCGCTCTCGACCATCGGCAAAATCGCCGACTATTTCTGGCACCTGGTGCTACCCGTGACGGCGCTGGTGATCGGCGGCTTCGCGACGCTGACCATCCTGACCAAGAACTCGTTCCTCAATGAAATTACCCGCCAGTACGTGGTCACCGCCCGCGCCAAGGGTTTGAGCGAGCGCCGGGTGCTGTATGGCCACGTGTTCCGCAATGCCATGTTGCTGGTGGTCTCGGGCATTCCCCAGGCATTTATCAGTGTGTTTTTTGCCGGTTCGTTGCTGATCGAAGTGATTTTCTCCCTCGACGGCCTCGGTCGTATGAGCTACGAAGCGGCGGTGTCACGGGACTATCCAGTGGTATTCGGTTCGCTGTTCATCTTTACCTTGTTCGGCCTGCTGATAAAACTGGTGGGCGACCTCTGTTACACCCTGGTCGACCCGCGTATCGACTTCGCCGCGAGGAATGCCTGATGTTCAAGCTTTCGCCGCTGGGCCGTCGTCGTTTCGAACGTTTCAAGAAAAACCGCCGTGGCTGGTGGTCGCTGTGGTTGTTTGTCGGCCTGTTCATCCTGACCCTGGGTGGCGAGCTGATCGCCAACGACAAACCGCTGATCGTCAGCTATCAAGGCTCGTTGTACTTCCCCGCCCTCAAGCGCTACACCGAACAGGAATTTGGCGGGCAACTGCCGTTCCAGGCTGATTACCGAAGCGACTATGTACAGCAACTGATCAAGAAGGAAGGTGGCTGGCTGCTGTTTCCGCCGATCCCGTTCAGCGACGACACGCCGAACTATGACCTGAACAAACCTGCGCCTAGTCCGCCTTCGAATGTGAACTGGCTGGGCACGGACGACCAGGCGCGGGATGTATTGGCCCGGGTGATTTTCGGTGCACGGGTGTCGATTCTGTTTGCCTTGATGCTGACCTTTGTCAGCGCGCTGATCGGCATCGCCGCCGGTGCCCTGCAAGGCTATTACGGCGGCTGGGTCGACCTGATCGGTCAACGCTTGCTGGAGGTCTGGTCAGGGTTGCCGGTGCTGTACCTGCTGATCATTTTGTCGGGATTCGTCGAGCCGAATTTCTGGTGGTTGCTGGGGATCATGGCGCTGTTTTCCTGGCTGGCCCTGGTGGACGTGGTGCGTGCCGAATTCCTGCGCGGGCGTAATCTGGAATACGTCAAAGCCGCCCGTGCGCTGGGCCTGAGCGACCAGAAAGTGATCGTGCGGCACATTCTGCCCAACGCCATGAACGCCACCTTGAGTTACCTGCCGTTCATTCTGACCGGCGCAATCTCGACCCTCACCGCGCTGGACTTCCTCGGTTTCGGCATGCCTGCTGGCAGTGCCTCTCTGGGTGAGCTGATCGGTCAGGGCAAGCAGAATCTGCAAGCCCCGTGGTTGGGCCTGACAGCCTTTTTCACCCTGGCGTTGATTCTTTCTTTGCTGGTGTTTATCGGCGAGGCGTTGCGAGATGCCTTTGACCCCCGCTCTTGATGAGAGCGCATGATGCGGACTGCTGACATGAGTAACCTGATCGAAATCCGTGACCTCAGCGTGGCCTTCAACGGCCAGACCGTTGTGCGCAATCTGTGCCTGGACATACGTCCCGGTGAGTGCCTGGCGCTGGTGGGCGAGTCGGGCTCGGGCAAATCGGTGACCGCCCATTCGATTTTGCAATTGCTACCCGAAGTCGGCACTGAAAGCCGCGGTAGCATCCGTTATCACGGCAAGGAATTGCTGGGTGCCTCGTCCAAGGTGCTGCGTGAGCTGCGGGGCAATCGCATTGCGATGATTTTCCAGGAGCCGATGACCTCGCTCAATCCGCTGCACAGCATCGAAAAGCAGATCGGCGAGACCTTGCTCGTGCATAAAGGCCTGGCCGGTAAAGCGGCGCAAGCGCGGATTCTCGAGTTGCTGCATCTGGTGGGCATCAAGAAACCCAAGGAAAGGCTCAAGGCCTATCCGCACCAATTGTCCGGCGGGCAACGCCAGCGGGTGATGATTGCCATGGCCCTGGCCTGCGAACCTGAACTGCTGATCGCCGACGAGCCCACCACGGCACTGGATGTTACGGTACAGCGCAAGATCCTGTTGCTGCTCAAATCCCTGCAACAGCGTTTGGGCATGTCACTGCTGCTGATTAGCCACGACCTTAATCTGGTGCGCAGCATCGCCCAGCGCGTTTGCGTAATGAAGGCCGGCGAAATTGTTGAGCAAGCCAGCTGCGAAACGATCTTCACCGAACCGAAACACCCCTACAGCTGCGTCTTGCTCAACGCCGAACCGGAAGGTGAAGCACTGCCCCGCGATGAACGTGAAAACGTGCTGGAAGTGGACAATCTGCGAGTGCAATTCGCAATCAGCGGCGGGTTGTTTCAGCGCAAGACTTATTTGAACGCGGTGGACGGCATCAGCCTGAGCATCCAGCGTGGCAAGACGCTGGGTATCGTCGGTGAATCCGGTTCTGGCAAGTCCACCCTCGGCCAGGCGATCCTGCGGTTGCTCGACTCCGAAGGTAGCATTCGCTTTCAAGGTCAGGCGCTGGACGGCCTGACGCAGAAGCAATTGCGGCCATGGCGCAAGAAAATGCAGGTGGTTTTTCAAGACCCTTTCGGCAGCCTCAGCCCACGAATGTCTGTGGAGCAGATCATCTGCGAAGGCCTCGAAGTGCACAGTCAGTTGAGTACTGAAGAGTGCAACGCCGAGGTCATCCGGGCGTTGCAAGAAGTCGGACTCGATCCGCAGAGTCGCCATCGCTATCCCCACGAGTTCTCCGGCGGCCAACGCCAGCGCATCGCCATCGCTCGGGCGCTGGTGCTGAAACCGGCGCTGATCCTGCTCGACGAGCCGACCTCCGCATTGGACCGCACCGTGCAAAAACAAGTGGTCGCCCTGCTCCGTCAGCTTCAGGAAAAACATGGCCTGACATACCTCTTCATCAGCCATGACCTGGCGGTGGTCCGCGCCTTGGCGCACGACATGATCGTAATCAAGGACGGCAAGGTCGTGGAAAGCGGCGCCAGCCACGACGTGTTCGATTCGCCGCAGCACCCGTACACCAAAGAGCTGTTGGCGGCGGCACATCCGCGGCAGGCATAATTTTTGAATAGATCGCAGCCTGCGGCAGCTCCTGCATAACACCCCTGCAGGAGCTGTCGCAGGCTGCGATCTTTTGATCTTGATCTTCGACAATGGGATGTCTTCATGAACACCACCGAAAGCCTAAAGGACTACCAGCGCGTCCGCTTGCTGGCGATCCGCTCGTTGTTCGAGATCATCGAGCAGTCGAGTGAAGGCACGGTGATTGTCGACCGTGACGCCAACATCGTCTGGATGAACGAGCGCTATGCCAAGCGTTTCGGCCTGCAATCGGCAGAAGGCGCGATCGGCAAGGCCTGCGAAAGCGTGATCCCCGGCAGCCTGTTGCGCGAAGTGGTGCGCACTGGCCGGCCGATTCTGCTCGACATGCAGGACACGCCAAAAGAGCCATTGGTGGTCATGCGCTTGCCGATTCACGACGACGCCGGTGAAGTGATTGGCGCCATCGGCTTTGCCCTGTTTGACGAATTACGCAGCCTGTCGCCGATGCTCAAGCGCTACATGAACATGCAGGAAGAACTCGCTTCAACCCGCTCGCTGTTGCGTGCACGGCAGACCAAGTACAACTTTGCCCATTTCATCGGCACCAGCGCCGCCAGCCTAGAAGTCAAACGCCGCGCCCGGCGCAGTGCCAGCACCGAATCGCCGGTGTTGCTGCTCGGTGAAACCGGCACCGGCAAAGAGCTGCTGGCGCAAGCGATCCACAATGCGTCGCCGCGTGCGCATAAAGCCTTTGTCAGCATCAATAGCGCGGCGATTCCCGAGTCGCTGCTGGAAGCCGAATTCTTCGGCACCGCCCCCGGTGCCTTTACCGGTGCCGACCGCAAGGGTCGCGCCGGCAAGTTGCAGATCGCCCAGGGCGGTACGTTGTTCCTCGATGAAATCGGCGACATGCCGTTGCCCCTGCAAAGCAAACTGCTGCGGGTGCTGCAGGAAAAGGAATTCGAACCGGTGGGTTCCAACGACGTGATCCAGAGCGATGTGCGAGTGATCGCTGCGACCTCTACTGATCTTGAAGCGGCGATCAAACGCGGTGAGTTTCGCGCCGATTTGTATTACCGCCTCAATGTCCTGCCGATCCAGGTTCCGCCGCTGCGCGACCGCCTCGACGACCTGCCTGCTCTCAGCGAAGCGATTCTCGAAGAACTGCGCAGCCAACACGAACTGAACAGCGAAGCGCTGGAGTTGCTGGGACAGCATGCCTGGCCGGGGAACATCCGCGAACTGCGCAACGTACTGGAGCGGGCTGCTTTGCTCAGCGATGACCTGCGACTCACGGTGGCGGATATTCGCGCGGCCATTGGCACTTTCATGCCGATGGAGCGTACAGCGCCTGTAACCGTCGAAGCGGTGGAACATGAGACCTTCAGCGCGGCGCGAGAGCGCTTTGACCGGCAGCTGATCGAAACTGCCCTCGCTCAATGTGGGGGTAAGGTGATTGAAGCGGCGGCGCGATTGGGGCTGGGTCGCTCGACGTTGTATAAGAAGATGGTGGCGTTGGGGATTGCTGAGTCTCCATAAAGAGACAGAAATCTCTATTTGTAGATATTCTTTCCAAGGTCAAAAAATCGCAGCCTTCGGCAGCTCCTACACGGGATTTAGCGTTCCCCTGTAGGAGCTGCCGAAGGCTGCGATCTTTTCAATTTTAAAAAGTCTCACAACAGAGACAATAATCTTTCACACATTCAATAAAATAAAATTAAATCGTTATATTTCAACACCTTAGCTATATGGCACAAAACTCGCTATAGCGCTCTCCTACAAAAGAACCACCCTTACAAAAATAACAAACCAGGAGACACACCATGAGTGTGATCATTGCCTTGGCAGCCCTCGCGCTGCTGATGCTGGCTGCTTACCGTGGCTACAGCGTTATTCTTTTTGCTCCGATCGCCGCCCTCGGCGCCGTTCTGCTTACCGACCCTTCCGCCGTTGCGCCCGCTTTCACTGGCGTGTTCATGGAGAAAATGGTCGGCTTCATCAAACTGTATTTCCCGGTATTCCTGCTCGGTGCAGTGTTCGGCAAGTTGATCGAATTGTCGGGTTTCTCGCGTTCTATCGTTGCGGCAGCCATTCGCTTGCTTGGCACCCGCCAGGCGATGCTGGTGATCGTGCTGGTCTGTGCGCTGCTCACCTACGGCGGCGTTTCGCTGTTTGTGGTGGTGTTCGCGGTCTACCCGTTTGCCGCTGAAATGTTTCGCCAGAGCGACATCCCCAAGCGCCTGATCCCGGCGACCATCGCCCTCGGCGCGTTCTCGTTCACCATGGACGCCCTGCCCGGCACCCCGCAAATCCAGAACATCATTCCCAGCACCTTCTTCAACACCACCGCTTGGGCTGCACCGTGGCTGGGCCTGATCGGCACGATCTTCGTGTTCTGCGCCGGCATGCTGTTTCTCCAGCGCCAACGTAACAAGGCCCAACGTGCTGGTGAAGGCTATGGCACGGAGTTGCGCAACGAGCCGGAAACCGCCGCCGACATCAAGCTGCCCAACCCCTGGATCGCCCTCTCGCCGCTGCTGGCGGTGGGCATCATGAACCTGCTGTTCACCCAGTGGATTCCGCAGTGGTACGGCAAAACCCATAGCCTCGCGCTGCCAGGCATGGCCACGCCGGTGACCACCGACATCGCCAAACTCACGGCGATCTGGGCCGTTCAAGCCGCGCTGCTGGTGGGCATCATCATGGTGCTGGCGTTCGGCTTCCGGGCGATTCGCAGCAAACTCGCCGAAGGCAGCAAAAGCGCGGTCAGCGGTGCATTACTGGCGGCGATGAACACCGCATCGGAATACGGTTTTGGTGCGGTCATCGCCTCCCTCCCGGGCTTCCTGGTACTGGCCGACTGGCTCAAGAGCATTCCCAACCCACTGGTCAACGAAGCGATTACCGTGACGTTGCTGGCCGGCATCACCGGGTCCGCCTCGGGCGGCATGAGCATCGCACTGGCGGCAATGTCCGAGCAGTTCATCAGCGCCGCCCACGCCGCCAATATTCCGCTGGAAGTGCTGCACCGTGTGGCCGCGATGGCCAGTGGCGGCATGGACACCCTGCCGCACAACGGCGCGGTGATTACCTTGCTGGCGGTCACCGGTCTGACCCACCGCGAGGCTTACAAAGACATTTTCTGTATTACGCTGATCAAGACCCTGGCGGTATTCGTGGTGATCGGCACCTTCTACGCCACTGGCATTGTGTGAGGAATTCATGACGACTCTTTCGGGCAAGACCGCACTGGTTACCGGCTCCACCAGCGGCATTGGCTTGGGCATCGCCCTGAGCCTGGCCAAGGCCGGTGCCAATCTGATCCTCAACGGTTTCGGCGATGCCTCCAAAGTGATTGCCGAGGTCGAGCAATTCGGTGGCAAAGTTGGCCATCACCCCGCCGACGTCAGCGACCCGGCACAGATCGCCGACATGATCGCCTACGCCGAACGTGAATTCGGTGGTGTCGACATTCTGGTGAACAACGCAGGCATCCAGCACGTAGCGCCAGTGGACGAATTTCCGGTGGAGCGCTGGGATTCGATCATTGCGATCAACCTGTCGTCGGTGTTTCACAGCACGCGTCTGAGCCTGCCGGGCATGCGGGCCAAGGGCTGGGGCCGGGTGATCAACATCGCTTCAGTGCATGGCCTGGTAGGTTCAGTGGGCAAAGCGGCTTATGTTGCCGCCAAGCATGGGGTCATCGGCTTGACCAAAGTGGTCGCCCTGGAAACCGCCACCAGCCACGTTACCTGCAACGCCATTTGCCCTGGATGGGTGCTGACGCCACTGGTGCAGAAGCAAATTGATGATCGCGCCGCCACCGGGATCGATCCGCAGCAGGCGCAACACGATCTGCTGGCCGAGAAGCAGCCGTCGCTGGAATTCGTGACGCCGCCGCAACTGGGGGAGCTGGTGCTGTTTTTGTGCAGCGAGGCCGGTAGCCAGGTGCGTGGTGCGGCGTGGAATATTGATGGTGGGTGGTTGGCGCAGTAAGGAGCCAGCAGACCGCGTTGTCGTTCTTCGCGGGCAAGCCTCGCTCCTACAGGGTATTGCGCTGCCCTTGTAGGAGCGAGGCTTCCCCGCGAATGGATCTAAAGATAGAAAAAGAGGCGAATCATGTCCGACATCCTTTGGCAGCCTTCCCCTGGGCGCATCGGCAAGACCCGCATGGAGGCTTTCCGGCGCGCCGTCAATCAGCGCCACTACCTGCACATCAATGACTACCCTGCCCTGCACCAATGGTCCATCGATCAGCGCGAGGATTTCTGGCAAGCCATCGTCGATTTCTTCGACATCCGTTTCCATCAGCAACCCGACGCGGTGTTGGTGGAAGGCCCGCAGATGCCCAGCGCCCAATGGTTCCCCGGCGCAACCCTGAATTTTGCCGAGCACCTGCTGCGCCGTCGCGACGATGCCGTAGCAGTCGTCGCCGTAGGTGAAAACGGTCAGCGTGAGCAGTTGACCTGGGCTGAACTGGCTGAGCACGTCGCAGGTTTTCAAAACGGTTTGATCGCCGCCGGTGTTGGCCTCGGCGACCGGGTCGCCGCCTGCATGCCCAATACCTGGCAAACCCTGGTGGCCATGCTCGGCACCACTAGCCTTGGGGCGATCTGGTCCTGTTCTTCGCCGGACTTCGGCACGCAGGGGGTGATCGACCGCTTCGGCCAGATCGAACCGAAAGTGCTGGTTACCTGTGCCGGTTACCGTTACGCCGGCAAGGAGATTGACCAGACCATCAAGGTCAACGAAATCCTCGAACGCCTGCCGTCATTGCAACAACTGATCGTCGTGCCCTATGCACGTCCGCAGGCGCACATCGAAGATTTCCACACGCAGGCCAACGTGACGCTGTGGGACGACTTCTATTTCCCTGGCGGTGAACCGGATTTCGTCGCCATGCCCTTCGCGCATCCGCTTTACATTCTCTATTCCAGCGGCACCACCGGCGTGCCCAAATGCATCATCCACAGCACCGGCGGCGTGCTGTTGCAACACGTCAAAGAACATGGTTTGCACAGCGATCTTGGCCCCGGCGAGCGCTTGTTCTACTACACCACCTGCGGCTGGATGATGTGGAACTGGCTGGTCTCGGCCCTGGCGGTGGGCAGCGCCGTGGTGCTGTACGACGGCTCGCCGTTTCAACCCGACCCCGAGCGCTTGATCGACCTGATCGATGACGAACGCATCAGCGTCTTTGGCACCAGCCCCAAATACCTGGCGACACTGGAAAGCAGCGGCGTCAAACCCATGCAAAGCCATGACCTGAGCAGCCTGAAAACCCTGCTCTGCACCGGATCTGCGTTATCGCCGCAGAGTTATGATTACGTCTATCGCGACCTCAAGCGCGATCTGTGCCTGGCATCGATGTCGGGGGGCACCGATATCGTCTCGTGCTTTGCCAACGGCAATCCGCTGCAACCGGTGCGTCGCGGCGAAATGCAGGGTAAAAGCCTGGGCATGGCCGTCGAGGTCTGGAACGACGAGGGTCAACCGGTGATTGGCGAGAAAGGCGAACTGGTGTGCACCCGGCACTTCCCGGCAATGCCCATCGGCCTGTTGAACGACCCCGATGGCGAAAAGCTCAAGGCCTCCTATTTCAGCCAGTTTCCGGGTGTCTGGGCTCAAGGTGATTACGCCGAGCAACTGCCCCACGGCGCGATGATGATCCACGGTCGCTCCGACGCTGCGCTCAATCCCGGCGGCGTGCGTATCGGCACAGCGGAAATCTATCGCCAGGTGGAAAAAGTCCCGCAGGTGCTGGACAGCGTTGCCATCGGCCAGCAATGGCAGGATGACGTGCGTGTGGTGCTGTTCGTGCGTTTGCGCGACGGGGTCGAACTGGACCAGGCACTGGCGCAGCAAATCCGCCAGGTCATCCGCGCCAATACCACACCGCGCCATGTGCCGGCGAAGATTGTCGCGGTGACCGACATTCCCCGGACCATCAGCGGCAAAGTGGTGGAACTTGCGGTGCGCAATGTGGTGCATGGGCAGACAGTGAAAAATACTGATGCACTGGCCAACCCTGAGGCGCTGGAGCAATTCCGCAACCGCCCCGAACTCAAGGATTGAAACACCCCCTGTAGGAGCTGCCGAAGGCTGCGATCTTTTGATTTTGTTTTTCAAAGATCAAGATCAAAAGATCGCAGCCTTCGGCAGCTCCTACACGGGATGTGTCAGTCCATCAGTCCCCAGTCGCCAGTCGCCAGGAATGGAATCGTTTTGCATCTTCAGCCGCAAACGCAGGTTATTCACCGAATCCGCATGCTTCAGCGCTTCTTCCTCGGCAATCGCGCCCTCCACGACCAAGGCGTAAAGTGCGGCATCGAACGTCTGCATGCCTATGGCCGCCGACTTCTCCATCACCCCTTTGAGTTCGCCAAACTCATTGCGTCGGATCAGATCACCAATGGTCGGCGTCCCCAGCATCACCTCTACCGCCACCCGACGCTGACCGTCACGGGTGCGTACCAAACGTTGTGACACAAAGGCCTTGAGGTTGTTGCCCAGATCGTTGAGCAGTTGTCTCCGACGCTCTTCAGGGAAGAAGTTGATAACCCGGTCCAGCGCCTGATTGGCGTTATGGGCGTGTAATGTAGAAATCACCAGATGCCCGGAATCAGCAAACGCCAGCGCGTGCTCCATGGTTTCGCGGTCGCGTATTTCGCCAATCAGTACGACATCCGGAGCCTGGCGCAGGGTATTTTTCAACGCCGCGTGAAAACTGCGGGTGTCGACGCCGACTTCGCGCTGGTTGATGATGGATTTTCTGTGGCGGTGAATGTACTCGACCGGGTCTTCAATGGTGACGATATGCCCGTGACTGTGGCGATTGCGGTAATCGATCAGGGCCGCCAGCGAGGTAGACTTGCCCGAATCGGTCGCGCCGACGAACAGCATCAAGCCTTGCTTGAGCATCACCGTTTCGAGCAGCACCGAGGGTAACTTGAGGTCTTCGAACCGTGGTATGTCGAGTTTGACGTTGCGCACCACCATCGACACGTCGTTACGCTGTTTGAAAATATTGACCCGAAAGCGCCCGATCCCTGGCAGGGAGATCGCCAGGTTCATCTCCAGATCACGCTCGAACTCAAGACGCTGTTCGGTGTCCATGACCGACGAGGCCATTGCCGCAATCTGCCCCGGTTTGAACGGCTGATCGGTCAGGGGTGTGAGTACACCGTCGAACCGTGCACTGGGTGGTGCACCGGTGGAAAGGTAAAGATCGGAGCCATCCTGACTGGCCAGTTGTCTTAATAACGCATCGATTTCCATGGCAAAAAGCACCCGCGAAGCATTCAATAAAAAAATGACCCAATGGTGGTCATCCAGCGTCTAGCAAGAATAGTAGACGCCGCCACACCGACTTTTGTGCAGGGCACCTTGATGAACGCATCACCGACCGGCAGCGATGCCCAGGCCTTGATTGCCCGACTGGACTGGGCAAGTAGCCCGCTGGGCGCGGCCAGCACATGGCCGCAGAGCCTGCGAACCGCCGTGGACATTGTGATTCATTCGCCGATGCCGATGCTGTTGCTCTGGGGGTCGCAGCTGACGCAGATCTACAACGACGGCTTCGCCCTGCTGGCCGGCAGCAAGCATCCGCACGCTTTCGGACAACCCACACACCTGATCTGGCCAGAGTTACAGGACTTCACCGACCCGATTTACAGCGCCGTCCTACAAGGCCAGGTGCGTACCTACAGCGAACAACGCTTCACCCTGCAACGTGACGGTAAGGATTCCGACTTCTGGCTCGATTTGACCTACAGCCCGATTCGCGACGAAAACACCGAGGTGGCCGGGATACTCGTTACCGCCATCGAAACCAACGAGCGCCGACGCATCGCGCTGGAGCTTGAACAACGCTCCGCCGCCAGCCTCAAGGCCCAGCAAGAAACCGAGGAACGCCTGCAACTGGCCCTCGCTGCCACCGATGCGGTCGGCACTTGGGACTGGGACATCAGCGAGGACCGTTTCATCGCCGACGCTCATTTTGCCCAGTTGCACGGCATCGACCCGGCCATGGCCAGTCAGTTGCCGATCACCGAATACCTGCATGCCGTGCATCCGGAAGACCGCGCCCTGATCGCCCGCAGCATCAAGCACTGCATCACCCACGGCACCGAATACGCCGAGGAATATCGTCTGCTGCAACCGGATGGCCAACTGCGTTGGGTGTTTGCTCGCGGGCGGTGCTACAAGGACCATCATGGGCGGCCGATCCGGTTCCTGGGTGCCTCACTTGATCTCACTGATCGTAAAAACACCGAGCAGGCGTTGCGTCAGAGTCAGACCGAGCTGCAGCTGATCATCAACGCCATGCCGATCCTGATCAGCTATGTCGACCGTGAAGAGCGCTTTCGCCTGAACAATGCCGCGTACCTGGACTGGTACGGTTTGACGCCGCAGGAACTCTACGGCCGCACGGTACGCGAAGTGCTGGGTGCCGAAGCCTATGCTTTGCGCGCCGAACACATCACCGAAGCGCTGTCCGGCCGGCCCTGTTGTTTCAGCATTAATACGCCGCACCGTGACGGCAGTATTCGTCACGCGCTGATGAACTATTTGCCACGTCACGGTGCGGACGGCGCTGTGAATGGTTTCTATATTTTTGTGATCGACGAAACCGAGCGCAAAAAAACCGAAGAAGCCCTGCGCAACCTCAACGAAACCCTCGAAGAGCGGGTGGCGGCCCGCACCCAGCAACTGGCCGAAACCAATCAGCGGCTGCAGAACGAAATGTTTGAACGCGAGCGTGCCGAAGACGCCTTGCGCCATGCGCAGAAGATGGAAGCGGTTGGCCAGCTCACGGGCGGCATAGCCCATGACTTCAACAACATGCTCACCGGAATCATTGGCAGCCTCGACCTGATGCAGCGCTACATCGCCGATGGGCGCACCGAGGAAATCGGCAGATTCACCGAAGCGGCGGTGTCTTCGGCCAATCGCGCCGCCGCGCTGACCCATCGCCTGCTGGCGTTTTCCCGGCGTCAGTCGCTGGATCGCCGACCGCTGAACGCCAACGATCTGATCCATTCCCTCGAAGACCTCTTCCGCCGAACCAAGGGCGATCACATCGAACTGCTGCTGCAACTGGCCGACGACGTCTGGCCAGTCAGCACCGATGTCAGCCAACTGGAAAATGCCTTGCTCAATCTGGTGATAAACGCAAGAGACGCCATGCCCGATGGCGGCGAACTGCGTATCGAAACCGCCAATGTGTATCTGGACAGCAGCGACATCAACACCCTGGAACCGGTCAAGGCCGGCGATTACCTGATGATCGCCGTCAGCGACAACGGCACCGGCATGACGCCCAAGGTGCTGGCCAAGGCGTTCGATCCGTTCTTCACCACCAAGCCCATCGGCCAGGGCACCGGATTGGGGTTATCGATGATTTACGGGTTTGCCCAGCAGTCGGGCGGCCATGTGAGCCTGTTCAGCATGCCCGGCCAAGGCACCAGCGTGCGCCTTTACCTGCCGCGTCTGTACGCCGAGGAAGAGCACGACGTGCTGACGCCCGTCACTAGCGAAGCACCGCCAGCCATAGCCGGGGAAACCGTGGTGCTGGTGGAGGATGATCCTGCGGTGCGCATGCTGGTCCTCAATCTGCTCAGGGAGCTGGGCTATCACGCCCACGAAGCCGAAGACGCGAAAACTGCGCTGCCTCTGCTTGAATCCGACCTGCGGGTCGATTTACTTGTGACCGACGTCGGATTACCGGGGATGAACGGCCGACAATTGGCGGAAATCGCCCGCCAGCATCGTCCGCACCTCAAAGTGCTGTTCATGACCGGTTACGCGCAAATGGCCGCCGAGCGCCAGGGCTTCCTTGAGGAAGGCATGGACATGGTGGCCAAACCGTTTTCCATCGACCTGTTGGCCAACAAGATTCGCACGATGATCGGCCAACCCGAGTGAGTTAGGGCATAATCGCGCCCCCCCGATTCAGCACCAATGCCGCCATCGTCACCACCGTTGCAAGGTAACCGCCCCATGAAAGCTCAAGCCCGCCATATTCTGGTGAAAACCTCGGAAGAAGCCGAGCAGCTCAAACAACGCATCGCCAAAGGCGAAGCCTTCGATGTGCTGGCCAAAAAATACTCCACCTGCCCATCCGGCAAACGTGGCGGCGATCTGGGCGAAGTGCGGCCGGGGCAGATGGTCGGTGCCATTGATGCGGTGATTTTCAAGAAACCGTTGCGGGTGGTGCATGGGCCGATCAAGAGCAAGTTCGGGTATCACCTGGTGCAGGTGTTTTACCGGGATTGAGATCAGGCTTCCCCTTTGCTGCAACGAATCACCTGTAGTAGCTGCCGCAGGCTGCGATCTTTTGATGTTGTTTTTCAAGAGCAAAATCAAAAGATCGCAGCCTTCGGCAGCTCCTACAGGGGGATCGGGTTTTACACTTTGGGGATAAGTGCCCCGGGGATTTGAATCACTCGACTCGCCAAGCGATGCCCCGCTTCTGCCGCTTCGGCCGGGCTGCTGCCCTTGAGCCGACTGGCCAGGTACGCCGCGCTGAAAGAATCCCCCGCTGCCGTGGTGTCTACCACGCGCTCGACCTTCTGCGCCGGTACTTCGAAGGACTCGCCGGCACAGCGAATCAGGCAGGCGTCAGCGCCACGCTTGAGCACCACTTCAGGCGTGCCGATCTGCTCGTAGGCCGCGAACACCGCTTCGCAATCGGAAAAATGGAACAACGCCTGTTCGTCATCGACGGTCAACAACGCCAGATCGACATAAGGCAGCACACTGCGATAAGCCGCCCGCGCGTCCTCGACCGTCGCCCAAAGACGTGGCCGGTAGTTGTTGTCGAAGACGATCCGAGCATCGCGCTGCCGGGCTTCAATCAGGGTTTCCAGTAACTTTTCCCGGCCCTGCACGCCAAGCACCGCCAGAGTGATGCCGCTGAAATACAGCACGTCGTAATCCGGCAGCGCCGCCAGAATCGGCGCGGCAGCCGGGGTGGTGAAGCAATCACGAACCGCCGCTTCATTGCGCCAGTAGAGAAAACGGCGTTCGCCAGCCGCGTCGGTCTGGATGCAATACAGCCCCGGCAAACGGCCGGGCAAGCGCTGGACCATCCCCAGGCCGATGTTTTCCTCGGCCCAGCTCTGGCACATGGCATCGCTGAAACTGTCATCGCCCAGGGCGGTGACGTAATCCACCGTGCCAGCGGCTCCCAGTTCGCGGGACAGGTAAACCGCGGTGTTCAACGTGTCGCCGCCGAAGCTTTGTTGCAGGCTACCGTCGGCGCGGTGCTGCAGTTCGATCATGCACTCGCCGATCAGGGCGATGCGCGGGGTGTTGGGGCCCAGGGTGTTGATGGTGTTCATTTATGGAGTCTCTGGTGTTTCTTTGTTGTCTGGGCGGCCGCCTTCACGGGCAAGCCTCGCCCCTACAGGGACCGCGTCGCCTTTTGTAGGAGCGAGGCTAGCCCGCGAAGGCCGCGTCGCGGTCTAAACCTTAGAAACAGGTTTCCATGTTCTCGATGACGTTCAACTGCTCATCCACCAGACACGCCGTGCGCCATTTGTCGAACGTCAGACACGGGTGCGAAGTGCCGAACGAAATGATATCGCCCACGCGCAATTCGACCCCAGGTGCCACGGTCATGAACGCATGCTGGTCCATCACCGCCGTCACCTTGCAGGCACTCACGTCATCGCCATGCGCCGGCACCACACCCGCCTTGTAACGCAGCAATGGCACCGGCAAACCGGCGTCGTAGGCCACGTCGCGCTTGCCCAGGGCGATCACCGCGAAACCCGGTTCCGGCAAAGATTGCACATGCGCCCAGACTTCCAGCGCCGGACGCAAGCCTTCGTTCAGGTCGCTGCGACGGTCGAGCACGCAACATTGAGCTTCTTTATAGATGCCATGGTCGTGGGCGACGTAACTACCCGGACGCAGCACACTGAGGAAACGCCCGCCGGCGTTCTGCGACTCGAACTCCTCGGCAATCAAGTCATACCAGGCCGAACCCGAAGCCGTGATGATCGGCTTGGGAATGGCGAACGCGCCGCTGTCCTGCAACTGCACCGCCAGGCGCACCAACGACCCGGCGAATGCGCGAATGCCGCTGACCGCATGATCACCGTGAATCACCCCTTCATAGCCTTCGATCCCGGTCAGTGCCAGCGCCGGTTGCGCAGCGATCGCCTTGGCCAGGTCGAGCACTTCCTGTTCGCTGCGGCAACCACAACGGCCACCGACCACGCCGTATTCGATCATCACGTTCAAGCGCACACCACGCGAGGCGAAGTAAGCCCCCAGGTCTGCAACGTTGTCCGTGTGATCAACCATGCAATAGAAATCGAACGTCGGGTCGGCCAGCAAATCGGCGATCAACGCCATGTTCGGCGTGCCAACCAATTGGTTGGCCATCAATACCCGACGCACACCATGGGCATACGCCGCGCGGGTTTGCGTGGCGCTGGCCAGGGTGATACCCCAGGCGCCGGCGTCCAGTTGGCGGCGAAATAACGCCGGGGTCATGCTGGTTTTGCCGTGGGGCGCGAGCTCGGCGCCGCTGTCGCTGACAAACGCCTGCATCCAGCGAATGTTGTGCTCCAGCGCTTCACGGTGCAGCACCAGTGCCGGCAGGCTGACGTCACGGACCAGATTGGCGCCGGTTTGGGCCGAGCCCTTTTCCACGGCGGCAGTATTTGGGGCAGAAGACATGTTCGAACTCCTCATCCACGCGGCCACAAGCAGCCGCTGTTATTCGTTGATGCGACGGGCCAGGCTGTTCGCACTTTCGATCAGCACCCGGCGGTAGTCGTTGTAGTTTTTCTTGGCATCGGCCCGGGGGGCGACGATACACAGGGTCGCAATGGCCACGCCGCCAGGGTCTTTGACCGGGGCGGCGAAGCAATGGGTAAAGGTGTCGGCGACGCTATCGAAGGAAAAGAAGCCATCGATACCGGCCTGACGAATTTCCTGGAGAAACTGCTCCAGCGGCAAACGTTCGCCACCAGGCAGGATGAAGTCATCGTGGTCGATCAGGTCGGTGATCGCCTGATCACTCAGGTGCGCCAGCAGTAGACGCCCGGACGCCGTCCAGGGGATTGGCGCGTTCTCGCCGATGTCCGAGGAAATGCGGAAATGCCGCTCGCCCTCTTTCATCAATGCCACGGTGTATTTGCGCCCGTTGAGCAGGCACATCTGTGCGGTTTCATGGGTCTGGCTGACGATTTCCTGCAAGGCATGATCGGCCTCGCGAGTCAGGTCGAAATGACGCAAATGCGCCTGCCCGAGAAAGTACAGCTGACGGCCGAGGTAGACGTGACCGTCCTTGCCGACCGGTTCCAGAATCCGTCGTTCCAGCAGCGAAGCGACCAGTTCGTAGACCGTGGATTTGGGGCTGCCGATGCCACTGGCAATTTCATTCGGGCGCAGCGGCTGGCCGATCTCCTTAAGGAAATCGAGGATATCGAACGCCCGGTCCAGACCGCGAGCCCGGCGCTTGATCGTGTCTTCGGTCATGTCAGTAGTTCCCATACAAATTCGCCCTGTAGGAGCTGCCGCAGGCTGCGATCTTTTGATCTTGCCTTTGAGGCACCTCAAAAAACGCCAAAAGATCGCAGCCTTCGGCAGCGCCTACAAGAGCCACCGCGGATCAGGCCTTTTTCTTGTACGCGATGCAGTCGATCTCGACCTTGCAGTCGACCATCATGTTCGCCTGCACGCAGGCCCGGGCCGGTGCGTGTTCGGGTTTGAAATACTCGGAGAAGACCTTGTTGAAACTGGTGAAATCCCGCGGGTCTTCCAGCCACACGCCAGCACGCACCACATCTTCCAGGCCATAACCGGCCTCTTCGAGAATCGCGATCAGATTCTTCATGGTCTGGTGGGTCTGTTCGACAATGCCGCCAGTAATGATCTCGCCGTCCAACGCCGGCACTTGCCCGGAAACGTGCAGCCAGCCATCGGCTTCAACGGCGCGGGCGAAAGGGCGAGGGGCGCCGCCAGCGGCGGTGCTGCCGGTGCCGTAACGAGTAATGCTCATGAGTGTTTCTCCTGATTGAAAATGAAAGTTTAAAAGCGCGTGTTCTTGAGAAATTCCGCCAGTCGCGGCGATTTCGGGTGTTCGAACAGTTCCTTGGGTGGCCCCTGCTCTTCGATGCGCCCTTGGTTCATGAACACGATTTTGTCCGAGACTTCGAACGCAAAACGCATTTCGTGGGTGACCAGCAGCATGGTCATGCCTTCGTCGGCCAGGCCCTTGATCACACTGAGTACTTCGCCGACCAGCTCCGGGTCGAGGGCCGAAGTGACTTCGTCGAACAGCATCAGGCTCGGGTTCATCGCAATCGCCCGGGCAATCGCCACGCGCTGCTGCTGACCGCCGGACAACTGGCCCGGGAAGTGATCGCGGCGTTCCAGCAAGCCGACACGTTCCAGCCATTTTTCCGCCAAGGCCACCGCCTCGTCCTTGTGCAGTTTTTTCACCTTGAGCAAGCCCAGGGTGACGTTCTGCAACGCGGTGAGATGCGGAAACAGGTTGAACTGCTGGAACGCCATGCCGGTCATGGCGCGATGACGGGCAATGACTTTTTCCGGGTGACGAATGCGTTTGCCGTTGACCTCGTCATAGCCGATGGATTCGCCGTCGAGCATGATCTGCCCGCCCTGGAATTCTTCGAGCATGTTCACGCAGCGCAGCAGCGTGGTCTTGCCCGAGCCGCTGGAGCCGATCAGCGTGACCACGTTGCCGCGCTGCATGGTCAGGTCGACGCCCTTGAGCACTTCGAGCTGGTCGTAACGCTTGTGCAGGCCACGAATGTCCAGCAGGGGTTGGCCGTTTTGTGCATTGGTTTGAGTCTGAGTCATGGCAAAGCCACCCGCTTTTCAATGTGCCGGCCGAGTAATTCGATGCCGTAGTTGATGACGAAAAACAGAAAACCGGCGAACAGGTAAAACTCCAGGGTCATGAAGGTCCGGGCGATGATCTGCTGGGTGCTGAGCAGCAACTCGGCCACGCCGATCACCGACAGCAGTGTCGAGGCCTTGACGATCTCGGTGGACGAGTTGACCCAGGTCGGCAGGATCTGCCGCAGCGCCTGGGGAAGCAGCACATAACCGAGCGCCTGATAGAACGTCAGGCCGATGGCCTTGCTCGCTTCCATCTGCCCACGCGGCAATGCTTGCAACGCACCGCGCACGATCTCAGCGACGTGGGAACCGCAGAACAACGTCAGGCCCAATGCACCGGCCTGGAACGCGCTGATCTGCCAGCCCAGTGCCGGCGCCATATAGAAGCAGGCCAGCACCAGCACAAAAACCGGCGTACCGCGAATCACGTCGACGTAAAAACGAAACGGTGCGCGCATCCAGAATTTGCCGTAGGTCAGTACCAGACCCGCGAAAACGCCGATCACCGTTCCGAGCAAAATCGCCAGCGCCGAACACTGCACGGTCGTCAGGAAGCCTTGCCACAGCACTTCCCGGGCGACCCACAACTCATGCAACCAACTGGGGGATTCGTACATGGAGGGCTCCTATCGGCGGATCGCCAGACGCTGTTCGAGGTAACGCAGCATCATGGCAATGAGGTAACAGGCCGCAACATAGAGCGCTGTGGTCACCAGCCAGGTTTCAATCACCCGGTAGCTTTCGACATTGATCTTGCGCGCGTAGTAGGTCAGCTCCGGCACGGCAATCGCCGCCGCCAGCGAGGTGTCCTTGAACAGCGAAATGAAGTTGTTCGACAACGCTGGCAGTACATTGCGCAGCATCACCGGCACGGTGACGTAGGCCTTGACCTGCCACTCGCCCAGACCGATCGCCAGCCCGGCTTCACGCTGGCCCTTGGGAATGCTCAACAGCCCGCCACGGAACACTTCGGTCAGGTAGGCCCCGGCGTACAACGACAAGGTGATGATGAACGAGGGAATTTTATCCAGACGAATCCCCAGGCTCGGCAATGCAAAGTAGATCAACAGAATCAACACCAGAATCGGCGTGTTACGAATCACCGTGACATACACCGATGCCAGCACCCGCAATGCGCGGTGCTTCGACAGCAAAGCAAACGCCATCAGCAGGCCGATCACGCAGCCAATGGCGATCGACACCAGTGCCAGTTCAAGGCCCAGACCGAGCCCCGCCAGCAAGGTGTCGAAATCGCGCCATACGGCGGCAAAGTTCAACTGATAGTTCATGGTCGGCAGTACCTTGAACAGGGCGATTCAGAACCGCCCCGTTCTCACGGGGTCATTTGAATTCGACGGGGAAACCGATAGCCGGGGACGGCAGATCGACGCCAAACCATTTTTTGAACGACGCTGCGTAGGTCGGGAACTCAACGCCGGTCATGGCTTCATGCAAAGTGGTGTTGACGAAGTTCAGCCAGTCCTGATCGCCACGCTTGACTGCGCAGGCATAGGTCTGCGGACTCCAGGCGTAGGCCGGGCTGCGATAGCGGCCTGGGTTCTGCACCATCAAGTATTTCACCGAAGACTGGTCGGTGGCCGCTGCATCGGCACGGCCCGAGTTCACGGCCTGGTACATCAAATCAACGCTGTCGTACTGATCGACCTTGGCCTTGGGCAGCGCCTGGTGCACCAACTCTTCGGCATACACGTTTTGCAGCACCGCCACGGTCAAGCTATCACCGGCGGTTTTCATGTCGTCGATTTCCTTGTATTTGCTGTTGGCCGGCAACAGCAGGCCGACGCCTTCGCGGTAGTACGGCAGGGTGAACGCCACTTGCTGAGCGCGGCTGGCGGTGACGGTGATGAATTGGCAACTGATGTCGACCTTGTCGGTCAGCAGGTTGGGAATCCGCGCATCGGACGACTGCACCACGTACTCGACCTTGTCCGGGTCATTGAACAGACCCTTGGCAATCATGTGCCCGATATCGATATCGAAACCCTGCAACTTGCCATCTGCGCCCTGGAAGTGCCACGGCGCATTGGTGCTGCCAGTGCCTACAATCAATTTGCCACGGGCCAGAACGCTATCGAGCTTGCTGTCCGCCGCCTGGGCCACGCCCACGGCAGCAGCAGAAGCTGCGAATAGAAAAACACACGCTTTGAACAAGGAAGGTCGGCGATGCATGGCAAGCACTCCAGGGTGATGTAAATTCCGCTATACCGGAACCAGGTATGTAACAACGGAATAGACAGCAGAAAGTGTGCCACAGGATGTGGAGGGAATGTGGGGGAGATTGAAAATTGTTTTGAATCAAATGGATGCGTGAAACCGCGAAAGGGTGTTACGAAAGGTGTGAGTTTGAAAACGCTACCGAAGGCTACGGATGGCGAGTATCAAGTTCACAATGGGTGCGTAAGTGTTCCTGAAATGATCAAGTGAAGTTCTAACGGCCTAGCGTGCGTCGGCATCTTTGTACACATCTCCTCATCTCTCTTTCCTACTGCTATCACCGTAACAATCAGCACCTCGTCTGCAACCCGATAAACCATTCGATAACCAGCACTACGCAACTTGATCTTGTAAGCATTTCCAAGCCCGCTCAGTCGATCAGCCGGAACGTGTAGATGTACAAGTCGCTCCTGAAGCTTCTTTCTAAACCGGTCCTACAGGTTCCCGCCCAACTTCCTCCACTCCTTCCAGGTCTTTTCCGAGAACTCCAGCTCATAGGTCATCAATCGAAACCTTTATGGTCGGGTCGTTTTCTCGTTCTTTACAAAGCCCAGCCGGCATTGGACAACCCTTGGTTCGACTGCTTTATTCAATGTTCAAGTGATAACCGGTCTTAACAGCCTCATCACCGACGTGTGTAGTCCCAGGAGGGTTCATGTCCTTCAAAGTTATGATGGTTTTCGGCACCCGTCCGGAAGCTATCAAGATGGCACCCTTGGCGCGGGTCCTGCGTAATTGGCCGGGTATCAATCTGAATATCTGCTCCACCGGCCAGCACCGGGAAATGCTCAAGCAGGTGCTTGATTCCTTTGAGTTGACGGTAGATGAAGACCTGCAAGTGATGACACAGGGCCAGACGCTCAATGGCCTTTCCGAACAACTGCTCAAGCACCTCGACCAGGCTTATGAACGGGTGCACCCGGATATTGTGCTGGTTCATGGCGACACCACCACCAGCTTCATCGCCGCCCTCGCCGCCTTCAATCGCCACTTGCCCATCGGTCACGTCGAGGCGGGCCTGCGCACGGGTAACTTGCGTGCGCCGTGGCCGGAAGAAGCCAATCGACACCTGACCGGGGTCATCGCCGACCTGCATTTTGCGCCGACCACCAAATCCGAAGACAACCTGCTGCGCGAAGGCGTGCCCAAAGCCAACATCGAAGTCACCGGCAACACGGTGATCGATGCACTGGTGTGGATGCGCAACCATCAACAGGAAACCCATTGGCACCCTGCCGCCGATTCAGCGCTGGCAATACACGACGACGAGCGACGACTGGTGTTGATCACCGGGCACCGCCGGGAAAATTTCGGCGGAGGTTTCCGCAACATCTGCCTCGCATTGGCCACCCTCGCCGAGCGCTACCCGGACGTGCAGTTCGTCTACCCGGTGCACCTCAACCCGCAAGTGCAGAAGGCGGTGTACAGCGTGCTGTCAGACCAGCACAACATCTACCTGGTACCACCGCAGGATTATCAGCATTTCGTCTGGCTGATGGACCGCTCGTATTTCATCCTCACCGACTCCGGTGGCATTCAGGAAGAAGCCCCCGCCATCGGCAAACCGCTGCTGGTATTGCGCGATGTCACCGAGCGGCCTTCGGTGCTCGAAGGCGGCACCGTGCTGCTGGTAGGAACCGACACCGACCGTATCGTCAAAGAGGCCAGCCTGTTGCTGGATGACGACGACACCTTCCAGCGCATGAGCCGTGTTCACAGCCCCTACGGCGACGGGCACGCCAGCGAACGCATCGCCAACCGACTCTGCGCCTGGCTGAAACACCGCTCGGTGGCGGGAAAGCCGGTATGAGCCTGGCTTTTGTCGACTTCTTTGCCTATGTGCTTTTCGGCCTCAAATACCTCGCAATCGCCCTGGCCTTGATGATGTTCGTGCTCGGGCTCGATGACCTGTTCATCGACCTGGTGTACTGGGGCCGCAAGTTGATCCGCCGCTGGCGGATCTATGAAAAATTCAAGCGCGCCGACGAAGAACGGCTTTACGCCATTGCCGAGAAACCCTTGGCGATCATGGTGCCGGCCTGGAACGAAGTCGGCGTGGTCGGTGAAATGGCGCGCCTGGCCGCTTCCACTCTCGATTACGAGAACTATCAGATTTTCGTCGGCACCTACCCCAACGACGCCGAGACCCAGGCCGACGTCGATGCGGTCTGCCAGCACTATCCCAACGTGCACAAAGTGGTCTGCGCGCGCCCCGGTCCAACCAGCAAGGCCGATTGCCTGAATAACGTCATCGACGCAATTCTGCGCTTTGAAAGCGACGCAAAAATCCAGTTTGCCGGGTTCATCCTGCACGATGCCGAAGACGTGATTTCGCCGATGGAATTGCGTCTGTTCAACTACTTGTTACCCGCCAAAGACCTGATCCAGATTCCGGTCTACCCCTACGCCCCGGAATGGCGAGGCTTCACCGCCGGGCACTATGTCGACGAGTTTGCCGAAAACCATGGCAAGGACGTGATCGTCCGCGAAGCCATGACCGGGCAAGTGCCGAGCGCCGGTGTCGGCACCTGCTTCAGCCGAAAAGCCATCAGCGCCCTGCTCGAAGACGGCGATGGCATTGCCTTCGACGTGCAGAGCCTGACCGAGGACTACGACATCGGCTTCCGCCTGAAGCAAAAAGGCATGAGGTGCATCTTCGCCCGCTACTCGGTGACCGACCCGAAGCTGGCGCTGGAACAACCTTGGGTGTTTGGCATGAACCGGGCGTTTTCCCAAGTGATCTGCGTGCGCGAGCATTTCCCCCGGGACTTGCACCACGCAATCAGACAGAAATCACGCTGGATCGTCGGCATCGTCTTTCAGGGCACCAAGAACATTGGCTGGAGCCCCCATGGCTTGCTCAATTATTTTCTCTGGCGGGACCGGCGCGGCCTGATCGCTTACCTGCTGAGCTTCCTGGTCAACCTGCTGTTTCTGGTATTGCTGGCGATGTGGCTGGTGACGATCATTGCGCCGAACGCCTGGCGCTATCCGTCGATTCTCTCCGACAGCCCGCTATTGCATACCCTGCTTTGGCTCAACGGCTTGATGTTGCTCAATCGGCTGTTTCAGCGAGGCTGGTTCGTCACCCGCTATTACGGAATAGTCGAGGGCTTGTTGTCGGCACCGCGAATGATGTGGAGCAACTTCGTCAACTTCTTCGCCAACCTGCGGGCATTGCGCCAGGTCATGGAAATGGGCGACTCGCGTCGTGTGGCCTGGGACAAAACCACCCATGAGTTCCCGGCCCTGACCAAAGCCCAGCGCACACCGCTGGGCCATCGGCTGGTGGAAAAAGGCCTGCTGACTGAAGAACAACTTGAGGCCGCGATCACCAACCCGATACGGCGTCGGCTTGGCCATGAGTTATTGCTGCGCGGGCACATCAACAGCACGCAACTGGTGGAGGTGCTGGCCGAGCAGCTAGACATGGAATGGGCACCGCTGAACCCGTTCAAACTCGACAAACGCCTGATCGATCTTGTGCCACGCAAAGTCGCTTCCCACTACGGCGTACTGCCGGTCGCCGAGGAAGGCGACATGTTGGTGCTGGCCTCCGAAGGGCCGGTCAGCCAGGTGTCACTGGGTGCCATCAGCCGCCAATTGAAACGCCCGGTGCGCTGTCGTCTGGCGCCACAGGGACGCGTCACCCTGGGCATTCGCCATTGGTACGCCAGCCCGCGCCAGAATGCGGACGTGCATCACATGCTCGACGTGCTGGAGCGTCATCAGGATGATGAGGCCTTGCTCGAACGCGTAGGCCTGCATCAGGTGTTGCTGGGCAATCTGCTGCAAGTGCGCGGCATGGTGCCGCCAAGCCTGTTCAATCAGGCGCTGATCGACTTCGACGCCGAGCACATGTCGCTGGGTCAACACCTGATCTCTCGCGGCATGATTACCCAGGAAGTACTCGAACAAGCACTGGTCGAGCAGGCCAGCGAACAGCAAGCCGCCTACAACATTGTCAGGGAGGTCGAATGAAACCTGGCAATCGCCATGCCCTGCTCGTCGGCAGCCTGTTGCTGAGTCTTGGCACCGCCATGTGCCTGCAGGCCGAACCGCTGACTGACTTCGAACAATTTCGCAGCTTCCCGTACATGGACCGCAGCTACCGCGAAGCGAAAAAAGGCAACTGGGCCGAAGTCGAACGGCTGATGCGCCACCTGCTGACCCTGGTGCCAAAAAACGATGAGGCGCGAGCGCTGCTGGTGGAAGCGCTGGCCAAGCAACGGCGCTACAAGGACGCCGTGCAAGCATTGCCGGATAACCCCGAGAACAGCGAGGCCCTGCTCAACCTGCGCTTGACCTGGATCGAACAGGATCCCCCGGGCAGCGAACAAGTGGAACAGTGGATCGCCAGCAGCAACCTGACCCAACGCATTCGCCTGTGGCAGGCCTACAGCCTAAGCCTGGCCAAGTTCGGTGGCGCAGGCAGGGCCCATGAATGGCTGGCGCAACTGGCGCCCAAGGGTGATCAAAGAATTCTGCAACTGGCCCGATCCAATTGGTCCGAGCAGTTGCGCGACTGGAACGGCACCATCGAAGAACTGGCGCCGCTGGCGGCGAGCAAACAGTTAGACGCGCAAGGTTGGCAACGATTGGCCAACGCTTATGTGCAACGTCTCGACGAAAAACCTTTGGAACAACTGCTGCAACAGGCGCCGAGCCCGGAGGCGGCACGCAAGGCTCGACTGGCCATGGTCGACCGGGCCATTGCCATGGGCAATCTCCAGCAGGCGCAGCGCTGGATGCAGTCACTGCCGCCGGAAGATCTCGCCGATCCCGCGCAACGTCAGCGTCTGTGGGAATTGGCCAGGCAGACCGGCGACACCGACACCGTTAAACGCTTGAGTGGCGAATTGCAGCGCCCGTGCCTGGAAACCACCGAATGGTTGTCCCGACGCGACCCGCAAGCAGCGCTCGCGCAACTGCGTACCTGCAAACCTGATGAAGACCCGCAAACCTGGCTGGTTCTGGCCCAACGCCTGCAAGCCACAGAGCTGTTACAAAGCACGCGGCTGCCGGAACCCTGGGACAGCCGCCGGCAAGCGCAATTGCTGGACGTCTGGCAGCACGAAGGCCAGACCGGTAAAGTCATGGCCTGGCTCGCCGGCCAGCCGCAGACCGCCGACGTCGTCAAACGCCGGGCTGAACTGCTCCAGGCCCTGGGGCGCAATACGGAAGCGGCGACACTCTGGGAGCGGCATTATCAGCAGACCGGCGACCTCAGTTCACTGAACCAAGCGTCCTATCTGGCGTTAAATGCCGGCCAACGTGATCACGCACAACAGTTGCTCGAAAACGCTTATGACCGTCACGACGGCAAACTGCCGTTGGCCATGCTGCAACGACTGGCCGGGCTGTATGCCTCGTCCACACCGACGCCAGCACAACAGCAACGCATGGTTTCATTGCTCAATCGTGTGGACTCGTCCACCCGCGGCCAACTGCTGGCGCAACTGGCTGAGAACGGGCAATGCGTCGCCGTACAACAAGCCATTGGCGCGCACCCGCAGGCACCAGGCGACTTCCGCGCACTGGGCCGCTGTGCCATGCCCGATCGCCCCGGCGAAGCCATCGTCTATTACCAACAGGCAGAAAACCTTGGCGATCGCAGTAGTCGCTTGCCGTTGGCTTACGCCCTCGAAGCGGCCGGTGATTCGGCTGGGGCATTGGCGATCTGGCGCAACATTCCCGAGGCGGAACTCAGCGATAACGCCCGACTCACCGCCAGTCGCAGCGCCCTGACGGCGGGCGACCTGCCCGCTGCCGAGCGTTACTGGCAGCAAAGCCGCAGCCGTGGTGCCAACGAATGGGCCTTGGGCGCAGCGATTGCCGATGCTCGGGGCGATCATGCACTGGCCCTGCAACGCCAACGTTCCGCCCTGCAACAGTCGCCGGACGCCGGGCATTTTTATGCGGCGTCGGTCACCGCGCAAAAGGCTGGCGAACCGGAGCAAAGCACCGCATGGCTGGCTGAGGCGGTGCGACTCGATCCAAACAACCCGCGTTATCGTGCCGATTACGGCATGCGCCTGGCCGGTGCCGCGAACAAGGAAGAACGCGCCAAAGCCATTCCGTATCTGCAACGTGCCACCCAGGATTTCCCCGAGGATTATCGACTCGGTGAAACCCTCGCCTGGCGTTATGACGAAGTCGCAGACAGCGCCTCGGCACGCAATGAACTGCGCCGGGTGATCGACCTGGAACAACACCCGGTAGCGGCCGACGATGTAGACGGCAGCATGGAGGCCCGGCGTTATCGTCAGCGCCGCGCCCACGAAACCCTGTCCCGTCGCGACTCGCGCACCATCGCCAGCACCTGGTCACCGGCCGGGGTCTCGACCAACGACTTCCTGCGCCCCGATAAAACCACCGATTCCAGTCGCCGTTCGACGTCGCAGAACGTGCAATTGGCCATGTGGGACCACGCGCTGGGCGAAGAACCGAGTCGGGCTGGCAGCACGCTGTCAGTCTACGGGCGCGTGTTGCTCGGTGGGGTCGGGCGAACAAGCTATGCCGAATCAATCGGCACCGGTGTCGGCCTGCGCTACAAGCCTTGGGGCACGGCGAACATCAATTTCTACGGTGAGATCTACAAGCAAAGTCAATTCGACGACCAGGACAATCATGGCCTGAGCCTTGGCCAGATGTTGATTCCCGAAAAGCTTTCGGATCAGGTCGACGACCACCGTCAGGATGGGCACACGACCACCGATTACCTGCTGCGCGCCACGGCATCGTTCCTTGATCAGGGGCGCTTCCGTAACGATTGGCGCGTCGATGAAAGTGATTGGGAGGAACGTTTCCTTTATCTGGATGCGGCGTGGTGGACCAAGGCCGGCGACCATCAATGGCTGTCACGTTTCCAGCAAGGTCACACCTGGAAACTGCCGTTCAATGGCGCACAAACCCTCATGCCCTACGGTTTTCTCGAATTCGCCACCCAGGACCCGAGCAACGACTGGCGCCAGGACTTGCGCACCGGTATCGGCCTGCGCTGGCAATGGTGGTTCGACGATGACATCTACAACGCTTACCGCGCGCACCTGACGGTTCGCACCGAATATCAGCAATCGCTAGGCGGCAATCTGTACGAGGGCGGCAACGGTGTGCTACTGGGCGTGGAGTTAAATTTCTGATGAGCCGACTTCTATTGGTTATTTGCCTGCTCCTCGGCAGCGCGGCGATCCGCGCCGATGAGCGGATTTTCTATCAGCCGCTGAATGTCGACGCCAGCCTCAGTCAGGCGCAATGGCGTCAGGTCTGGCGTGACACCGCCAAACAAGGCACCCACACCGTGATTGTGCAATGGACCGCCTACGGCGATTCTGATTTCGGTGGTGCCAACGGCTGGCTCGCCAACAGCTTGAAACTGGCCCGGGAACAAGGCCTGAAACTGGTACTGGGCCTGAGCATGGACCCGGCCTACTACCAGCGCATCGACGCGTTGGACAGCGCCGGGTTGGCGGCGTATTGGCAGGCACAACTTGGGCAGTCACTGGCCCAACAGCAGAAGCTGCGCGAGGACTGGAAACTGCCGGTCAGCGGCTGGTATCTGCCCATGGAACTGGATGACCAGCACTTTTTGCCGCTTGATCGCCGGCAAACCCTGCAACGCCAACTCAAGGACTTCGCCGGTAAACTCGATGCGCCGCTGCATATCAGCGTGTTCAGCGTCGGCAAACTCGCGCCGCAGGTAAATGGGCAATGGCTGGGTGTCGTGGCGAGCGACGGCATTCAGGTCTGGTGGCAGGACGGTGCCGGCACAGGACGTTTGCCGTCACTGGTTCGGGACCATTACGCCAGGGCACTGCCCTGCTCCATCGGTATCGTGCAGGAAGCGTTTCAACAGGTCAGCGCGGAGGGCAAGCCGTTTCGCGCTGAACCGGCAACGCTGAATGCAGCAGCGCCGGGCTGCCATCCAACTGCAGTGTTTTCCCTGCGCTACCGACCCTGGGGCCAGGTGATTCTCGACAATCAGCACCAGAACAAAGTTGACGATGTACAAAGTCATTGAAGATGGAAGTGCTCAAGCGCGTTGCGGCGGATATCAAAGCGGTGATGAGCCTCTTCGAATACGCGCGCCAGGGCGGCGAAGAATTTGCGATTTACCTGGCCGGCGTGCGGCGCGGAGACGTCGAGGCCTTGGGAGTTGTGTCGAGTGGTCCGTGGACAACCGACCCGACACTCGATGACCATCAGCATTGGCCTGGCCTGGGTGTTTCAAGGCCGATGAAGCGCTGTATGAGTCAAAACATACGGGGAAGGATCGGTATACCTTTCATCAGTGAAATCTGCTTCGACTGCCTTGCCGTCTTCGCGAGCAGGCTCGCTCCCACACCGGATCTGCGTCGCTCACAAAATTCCCTGTAGGTGCGAGCTTGCTCGCGATGCTTCTAACCATTTTTCACCCGCTCGATATAACGCACCACCGCCGGCGACTTCTCAAACCGCCGATGAATCAACGCCAGCCACGCCGTGGCGTTGCAGTCCTTGATCTGCCGGTACACCACATTCGGTAAGCTGACATGGCCAACCACCGATTCCGGCACCACCGCCACACCCTGACCCAGCGACACCAAAGCAATGACCGCCACCAACCCGCCCGGCTGCGCCCCCAGCTTCGGCACGAAGTCGCCCTGGGCGGCAACTTGCAAGGTGCCAACGACCTGCTCCGGAAGAATGAAGTGTTCATTCTGTAAATGCGCCGAGTTGATCACCGGCAAACGGGTCAGCCACGAGTCGTCGGGCAGCGCCAGTACAAAACCTTCGGTGCTCAGGCGCACGGCTTCGATACCTTCGGGCAAGGCCAGCGGACAGCGGATATAACCCAGGTCGAACCGGCCCTCAAGGATCATATTGGGCAGACTGGCCATAGGGCTTTCCCGCACATTGAGGCTGACGTCCGGATACTCGCCGGCAAACCCCTGCACCTGTTTTTGCAGCAGCCCCGAGTACACCGCCGAGGCGACGTAACCAAGTTCGATATGACCAATATCCCCGCGCCCGGCGCGCTGGGCATTACGTTGGGCCGACTCGAATTGCCGCACCGTGGCCTCGGCCTCGATCACCAACGCCGCACCGGCCTCGGTCAGGCTCACGTCCCGCGCCTGGCGTAGAAACAAGCGTGTACCCAGCTCGGTCTCCATGTCCTGGATCTGCCGAGTCAGGGTCGGCGGCGCGATCCCCAATTGCTCGGCGGCACGGGTGAAATTGCGGTGACGGGCAACGGCAAGGAAGTAACGGAAGTGGCGGATGTCCATCGGTGCATTAGCTCAAAGGTAATGAAGTGATGATGCGCACCTAACAAAGGAGCCGTCAGCCAGCGATACGCTGTGCGCAACCTCACAGTAGAGAACCCCTGCCATGTCCGTCAAACCCAAGGTGAGCCCGCGCCTGACCTTGCTCACCGCCTCCGCCGTGTGTGCGTTGATCGTGCTAGACACCAACATCGTCGCCGTTACCTTACCGAGCATCGCACGGGATCTGGGGGCAAACTTCGCGGATATCGAATGGGTTGTCAGCGCCTACATGCTGGCCTTTGCGGCACTGCTGCTGCCCGCCGGCAGCCTGGCCGACCGCTTTGGCCGACAGAAAACCCTGATCTGGGGGTTGGGCATTTTCATTCTCGCCTCGTTGGGTTGCGGCGCAGCGCCCAACGCGCTGTTTCTTGATATCGCCCGGGCCGTCAAGGGCGTCGGGGCCGCTTTGCTGTTGACCTCGGCGCTGGCCTCCATCGGCCACACGTTCCACGATGAAGTGGAACGGGCCAAGGCCTGGGCGTTCTGGGGCGGTTGCATGGGCGTGGCCATGACCGCCGCGCCGACGTTGGGCGGGTTGATTACCGAATACGTGGGCTGGCGCTGGATTTTCTACCTCAACCTGCCGGTGGGTTTGTTCTTGATGTTCATGGTCTGGCGTGCAGTGCCGGAATCCCGCGATGCCAACGCGGCGCGTCTCGACCCGTGGGGCAGCCTGGCTTTCAGCGCCAGCCTGCTGTGCTTGATCTGGGGCTTGATCGAAGCCAACCGGATCGGCTGGAACAACCCCGTCACCCACACCCGTCTGGTCGGCGGTGCGCTGTTGCTGGGTTTGTTCGTGCTGATCGAACGTGTGCAGCAGCGGCCAATGATCGACCTGCAACTGTTCCGGCATCCGCGCTTCATCGGTGCCTTGCTCGGCATGTTCGCCTACGCCGCGTGCGCTCAGGTGATGATGACCATGCTGCCGTTCTATTTGCAGAACGGGTTGGGTTTCAGCGCGATTTGGGCGGGACTGGGCATGCTGCCGTTTGCCGTGACCATGCTGATCTTTCCGCGTGTCGGTGCACGCCTGGCGGGCCGACTGACGCCAGCCAGCATGATGGCCATCGGGCTGACGCTGGTGGGCATCGGCAACCTGCTCAGTGCCTGGGCCGTCAACAGCGGCGGATACCTGCCCTTCTCGCTTGCGATTGCGGTGACGGGTGCAGGCGCGGGATTACTCAATGGCGACACGCAGAAAAATATCATGGCCTGCGTACCTCGCGAACGCACCGGAATGGCGTCGGGCATGAGCACCACCATGCGTTTCAGCGCGGTAATGCTGGCCATCGGCGTATACGGTGCCTTGCTCGCCGGCCATACCGAACAGCAGTTGCACGCGAACCTGTCGTCCCAGGGCGCGCTGTTGCTCGGACAAACCCAGGGCATTGCCTCGCGGGTGGTGGCCGGGGACATGAGCGCCGCGCTGAGCCTGGTGCCCGAGGCGACGCGCGCCGTGGTTGAACCGCTGGCGCGGCAAGCATTTGTCGCAGGTTTCAGTTTGCTGCTTTGGGTCGCGGGGCTCGCGGGACTGCTGGGGGCCTTGGTGGTGGGCACGCTGATGCGCCATCCGATTCCCGCCCCTCAACCGGCCTTAGTGTTTGAATGAGGTCATCACCCGTTCAGCATTTTCATTGCAACTCATCCCATCGGGTCGATCGAGGATCGTGTCGATCCACCCCCGCAATTGCGCCTTGCTGTGCGCCAGGTGCCGTTGCATTTCTTCAATCTGCTCGATCTTGCGTTCGAGCCCCGCCAGCAGCTCATCGTGCTTGAACGCGCCCGTCGCGGTGTCCGGTAATAACTGCTTGAGTTCTTCCAGGCTAAAACCGGCCTGCTGGGCGCACTGGATGATCTGCAGCGTTTGCAATGCCTGCGACGAATAACGCCGATAGCCGTTGGCTGAACGTTCAACCTGAAGGATCAAGCCCTGCGCCTCGTAAAACCGGATGCGCGATGCGGTTAATCCGCTCAACTGCGCCAATTCACCAATCTTCATGACCGCCTCGTTTGCCTGCTTGACATTAAAGTTAACTTTAAGCTTAGCCTCTACGCTTCACTGATGAGGAGTCAAGCATGTCACCCTTCCAAACGTTGAGTTTGCCCAACGGGCAGACCGTCGGTAACCGCATTGCCAAAGCTGCCATGGAAGAGAACCTTGCCGACACCGATCAGGCCCCCGACCTCGCGTTGTTTCGTTTGTATCAATCCTGGGCCGAGGGCGAAACCGGGCTGTTGCTGACCGGCAACGTGATGATCGACCGCCGCGCCATGACCGGCCCCGGCGGCGTGGTGCTGGAAGATGAACGACACCTCGAACGCTTTCGTCAGTGGGCCAGCATTGGTCGGGCCGGTGGCGCGCAGTTCTGGATGCAGCTCAATCATCCTGGGCGTCAGACCATGGCCAATCTCGGCCAGCAAGCCTTGGCACCGTCCGCCGTGGCGCTGGATCTGGGACAGTTTTCGAAGATGTTTGCCGAGCCCAAACCTATGAGCGAGGCCGATATCGACGAGGTGATTCAGCGTTTCGCCACCAGCGCCGCACTGGCGGAAAAGGCCGGATTCACCGGCGTACAGATTCATGCTGCGCACGGTTACCTGCTCAGCCAGTTCCTCTCGCCGCTGACCAATCGCCGTACCGACCGCTGGGGCGGTTCACTGAAAAACCGCGCGCGCTTATTGCTGGCGGTGGTCGACGCGGTGCGCAAAGCCGTGTCGCCGCAGTTCTGCGTGGCGGTGAAACTCAACTCGGCAGACTTCCAGCGCGGTGGTTTCGACGCCGACGACGCCCGCCAGGTGATCTTGTGGCTCAACGATCAACAGATCGATCTGCTGGAACTGTCCGGTGGCAGCTATGAAGCACCGGCCATGCAAGGCGAGGCTCGTGACGGCCGGACCCTGGCGCTCGAAGCGTACTTTCTGGAAATGGCCGGTGACCTGGCGCGTGTGGCGCGCATGCCGGTCATGGTGACCGGCGGGATTCGGCGCCTGGCGATTGTCGAACAGGTGTTGGACAGCGGCATCGCCATGGCCGGGATCGGCACGGCGCTGGCCGTTGAACCGCAGTTGGTCAAGCGTTGGCGCGAAGGTGAAAACACCCATCCGCAATTGCCGCCGATTCGCTGGAAACGCAAACCACTGGCGGCGCTGGCGAGCATGGCGGTGGTGAAGTTTCAGCTCCTTCAGCTCAGCCGTGGACGCAAGACCCGGCCAAGGGTTTCGGCGATCTGGGCATTGATTCGCGACCAGTTGCACGTTGCCCGACGCACCCGGCAGTACCGGCAGGCGATGAGTAAGTAAGATCAAAAGATCGCAGCCTGCGGCTGCACGCATTCACATGTAGGAGCTGCCGCAGGCTGCGATCTTTTTGCTTCAACGCAAATCATCAATATGCCGATACTCGGACTGCAACTGCGCCGCCAATACCCGGCTGCGCCCAAGGCGAATCGGCCCGCGCTCAATGTCGATCACCAGCCCCGGACAATCGAGCGCGGGCAACGATGGCCATTCCTTCAAGCGCCCATCAGTCACCACCAACAACCGTTGCTGTTCCGCCGGGAAGCGCTTGTGCCGTACTCCCAGCCAGCGCCCCGCTTCACCCAGCGCGGCGAGCAACGGCGTGCCGCCGCCCGCGCCGAGTCCATCGAGCCAGTGACGCAAGCCGCTGGACGCTTTCAGTCCTTGCACCTGCCATTTCGGCAACGCGCCGCTGGCAGTCAACAAGGCCAGACGCGCGCGTTGGCGATAGGCATCGTCGAACAGTTGCGCGAGCAAGCCTTTGGCATCGCTCAATGCCTGATGGCGACGCGTCGAGGCGGAAGCATCGACAATCACCAACCACAGCTCATGGGCTGAGCGGGTACGCAGTTGGAACAATACGTCCTGGCGCTGGCGCGGGCGGCCGTTCAGCAAAGTGCCGGGCCAATTGATCGAACCACTTCGCGCCGCGTGACGCTTGCCCTGCTTACCATGGTCGAGCCGTCCCGCGCGGGGTCTGGCATTCGCCCCCGCATCAGATCGAGGGCGAATGCCTAAGGCTTTTTTTGGCCAGCTCGGCACTTCACGTCGAGCGCCGACCGGCAACGCTTGCGCCGGCATTTCGCCCCATTGACCCTGGCCTTCGCTCGGGTTGGCATTCTGCGTGGCCGGTGATTGTGGCGCATGGGGTTGTTGCGGTGCCGGTGCTGAATGTTCGCGACGACGATGGCGCAAGGCGAACTCGGCGACTGCGTCGATATCTTCTGCGCTGATGGAAGTTACCCCACGCCATGCCGCGTGGGCCCGGGCTGCTCGCAACCAGACCAGGTCGGCGCGCAAGCCGTCGACACCGGCAGCAAAACAGCGCTCGGTAATCTGCCCCAACGCCGCATCGTCAAGTGGAATGTTGGCCAACGTGATGCGCGCCTTTTGGCAACGTTCACGCAGCGACTGCTGCTGGCTTTCCCACTCGGCGCAGAAGCGGTGTGGATCGCTGTCGAAAGCCAGACGCCGACGAATGATCTGCCCACGCTCGGCTGGCACCGTGTGGCCGCCGAGCGCCACGTTCAGCCCAAAGCGGTCGAGCAGTTGCGGGCGCAGTTCACCCTCTTCCGGGTTCATGGTGCCAATCAGCACGAACTTCGCCGAATGCCGGTGGGAAATGCCATCGCGCTCCACAAGGTTGGTGCCACTGGCGGCCACGTCGAGCAGCAGGTCAACGAGATGGTCTGGCAGCAGATTGACCTCATCGACGTAGAGCACACCGCCGTCAGCCTTGGCCAGCACGCCAGGGGAAAATTGCGCACGGCCTTCGCTCAAGGCCGCATCGAGGTCGAGCGTGCCGACCAGACGCTCTTCGGTCGCACCCAAGGGCAAGGTGACGAATTGACCGCTGGCGAGCAGATCCGCCAAGCCACGAGCCAGGGTCGACTTGGCCATACCGCGCGGGCCTTCGATCAGCACGCCGCCGATCTTCGGGTCAATGGCGGTCAGGTACAGCGCGAGTTTCAGATCGTCGGCGCCGACCACGGCGGAGAGCGGGAAATGGGGGGTGTCGGTCATGTCGGGGTTCTCATCATGGTCGGTGGTGATCATCAGTACGCCTTCGCGGGCAAGTCACGCGCCTACAGATAGCGCGTGCCTGTAGGAGCGTGGCTAGCCCGCGAAGAGGCCATCACATTCAACATCATCGTCGAATAAAGGATCGCCATCTCTCGCAGGGTTTTGCGCACTAACTGTCTTCTTCTATATCCAGCAACAGATTCTCCAGCGCCTCGCGATACTCACCCGGGTCTTTCCACATTCCGCGCTGCTGCGCTTCCAGCATGCGCTCGGTCATGTCCCGCAGGGCGTGAGGATTATGCTCACGCACGAAATCCCGGGTACTCGGGTCGAGTAAATACGCATCGGCCAGCAACGCATATTGGTGATCGCCGATCAGTTGCGTGGTGGCGTCGAAGGCGAACAGATTATCAACCGTCGCGGCCATTTCGAACGCGCCTTTATAGCCGTGACGTTTAACGCCATCAATCCACTTCGGATTCGCCGCACGGGAACGAATCACTCGATTCAGTTCTTCTTTCAACGTGCGGATTCTCGGCAGGTCCGGCTGACTGTGATCGCCGTGGTAACTGGCCGTCGCTTCACCGCTCAGGCTTTCCACCGCCGCGAGCATGCCGCCCTGGAACTGGTAATAGTCGTTGGAATCGAGCAGGTCGTGTTCGCGATTGTCCTGATTTTGCAGCACCGCCTGCACCTGGCTCAGGCGCTGGGCGAATTGCTCACGGGCGGCGGTGCCTTCGTCAGAACCACCGTAGGCGTAACCACCCCAGTTCAGGTACACCTCGGCCAGGTCCTCGCGGCTCTGCCACAAGCGACCGTCGATGGCACCTTGCACGCCCGCACCATAGGCGCCGGGTTTGGCGCCAAAGATGCGCCAACCGGCCTGACGCCGAGCGGCTTCTTCGTCCAGCCCCGATTGCAACAATGCCTCGCGCTCGGCACGCACCTTGGCCGCCAGCGGATTGAGATCGTCCGGCTCATCCAGCGCGGCGACCGCTTGTACGGCAGCGTCGAACAGACGGATAAGGTTGGCAAAAGCGTCACGGAAGAAACCCGATACCCGCAAGGTCACGTCCACACGTGGGCGGTCGAGCAAACTCAGCGGCAGAATTTCAAAATCATCGACCCGCTGGCTGCCCGTGGCCCAGACCGGACGCACGCCCATCAGCGCCATGGCCTGGGCGATGTCGTCGCCACCAGTGCGCATGGTCGCCGTGCCCCAGACCGACAGGCCAAGCTGACGCAGGTGATCGCCATGGTCTTGCAAATGACGCTCAAGAATCAGGTTGGCCGACTGGAAGCCGATGCGCCATGCGGTGGTGGTCGGCAGGTTGCGCACGTCCACCGAATAGAAGTTGCGACCGGTTGGCAGCACGTCCAGGCGTCCGCGACTTGGCGCACCACTGGGGCCGGCGGGAACGAAGCGACCGCTCAGGGCATCCAGCAGACCGCGCATTTCTGCCGGGCCGCAGGCGTCCAGCCGGGGCGCGATGACTTGAAGCAGACTGTCGATGATGGCCTGCACTTCGCTCCAGCCAGTCTCCTGTAGGAGCGAGCTTGCTCGAGATGGAGTGTCAGGCGCATTGGTGTCGACTGAGACACCATCGCGAGCAGGCTCGCTCCCACAGGTTGCATTCAACGTCTGCGAGATCAGTTGTGTTGCAAACAATTCGAGGCGTTCGCGGGTATCGCCTGTGGTGCGCCAGGGCTCATCGCTGATCGACAACAAGGCGATTGGACGTGGCCCGGTCCACGGGTCAGCCAGCGCACAATCCAGCGGATCGAAACCCAGCGCAAACGCCTTCGCCAACGCCCGCTGCAAACTCGATTGCGCGCCACGACCATCGCCCCGGGGAATACGCAGCAACGCGAGCAAGGTATCGATACGCAGGTGCCCGGTCGGTGATTCGCCAAACACGTGCAAGCCGTCGCGGATCTGCGACTCTTTCAAGTCGCACAGGTAAGTATCGAGGCGCGGCAGCCAGATCGCCGCGTCGGCATCGCTGTCGAGCTTTTCGTCCAGCTGCAGTTCGCGGTCGATATGGGTCTCGCGCACCAGTTGCAGAATGTCGCGCTGCAATTCACGGGCGCGGCGCGGGTCGAGCAATTGCGCTTCGTAATATTCGTCGGCCAACAGTTCGAGGTTGCGCAACGGGCCGTAGGTTTCAGCCCGGGTCAGCGGCGGCATCAGGTGATCGATGATCACCGCCTGGGTGCGACGCTTGGCCTGAGCGCCCTCGCCCGGATCGTTGACGATAAATGGATAGATGTTCGGCAACGGCCCGAGCAGTGCATCCGGCCAGCAGTTTTCCGAGAGCCCGACACCTTTACCCGGCAGCCATTCAAGGTTGCCGTGCTTACCGACGTGAATCACAGCGTGGGCACCGTAGGTGTTGCGCAACCAGAAATAGAACGCCAGGTAGCCGTGCGGCGGCACCAGGTCCGGGTCGTGATACACCGCGCTCGGGTCCACCTGATAGCCCCGCGCCGGTTGGATGCCGACGAAGGTCAGGCCGAAGCGCAACCCGGCAATCATCATGCGTCCGCCGCGGCACATCGGGTCGCTTTCGGGCGTGCCCCAGCGATCCTGCACCGCTTGGCGATTGGCTTCGGGCAGCGCGTTGAACATCTGTAAATACGCGCCCATGGCCAGGCTTTGCTGGCACGGACGCTGATCAAGGGTATCGAGGTCGTTACTGACGCCGCCGAGCAATTGCTGGATCAACGCAGTGCCGCTGTCCGGCAATTCAGACGGTAACGGATAACCATCGACATGCAACGCACGCAGGATATTCAGCGCCGCTGCGGGTGTGTCCAGACCGACGCCATTGCCGATACGACCGTCGCGGGTCGGGTAATTGGCGAGGATCAGTGCCACGCGCTTTTCAGCGTTCGGCAGCCGCGCCAGATCGATCCAGCGCCGCGCCAGTTCGGCGACAAAATCCATGCGTTCAGGTTGCGGTCGGTAGCAGACCACATCGGACTGGCTGCGCTCACTGCGCCATGCCAAATCCTTGAAGCTGATCGGTCGGCTGATGATGCGCCCGTCCAGTTCCGGCAGCGCGATGTGCATCGCCAGATCCCGCGGGCCGAGGCCCTGTTCGCTGGCGCGCCAACCGGGTTCGTTGTCCTGGGCACAAATCGCCTGAATCACTGGGATGTTGCGGCGAAACGGTCGCAAGTGCGGTGTTTCAGGGCTCGATTGGGCGAAACCGGTGGTGTTGAGAATGACCCCGGCCTCGACTTCGTCCAGCCAATCCTCGACCACCGACAGGCAGCCGGGCTCCTTCAAACTGGCCAGCGCAATCGGAAGCGGATTCAGTCCCGCTGCCAGCAAACGCTGGCAAAAAACATCGATGAAACCGGTGTTCGCCGCCTGCAAATGCGAGCGGTAAAACAGCACCGCCGCCACTGGTTGATCGGCCTGCCATTCGGCTTGCCAATCTTTCAGCGTTGCGGGGCTTTTGTGCGGATGATAAATCGCCGTGCGCGGCAGGGTTTGCGGCTCGGACCAGGTGTAATCCCGGGCTAACCAACGATTGGCCAGACAGCGAAAAAGGTCCAGGGCATTGGCCATGCCGCCCTGACGCAGAAAATGCCAGAGACGGTCGCGGTCCTCAGGGGGCACGGTGCTCAGGTCGCTGAGCTCCGGGTCCGGTCGGTCATCGCCCGGCACCAGAATCAGTTGCACGCCCCGTTGCGAAAGCTCCACTAACCGCTCAACGCCGTAACGCCAATAGGCAATCCCGCCATGCAACGAAATCAGGATGACCTTGGCATAGCGCAGCACTTCGTCGACATACAGATCGACCGAGGCGTGATTCTGCACCTGCATCGGATTGGCCAGACGCACGCTCGGGTAATCGTCGGGCAACTGCTGCGCCGCTTCGGCGAGCAGCGCCAGGCTGGAGTCGCCGCTGCACAGGATCACCAGCTCGGCGGGGGTTTGTCCGAGGTCGGCAATGTTGTCATCCGACACGAAACCGCCGGGCTGGGTCCTGAGCAGGTGCATGGCTTACACGCTGAGCGCGGCGCGCAGTTGCGCTTCGAGCGACGCGGCATCCAGTTGCTGCCCGATCAACACCAGACGCGTGTTGCGCGCTTCATCGGCACCCCACTGACGGTCGAAGTGCTTGTCGAAACGCGTGCCCACGCCCTGGATCAGCAGGCGCATGGGTTTGTTCGGGATAGCGGCGAAGCCTTTGACGCGCAGAATGCCGTGCTGGACCACCAATTGAGTCAGCGCGTCCATCAGCAGGCTTTCGTCGGCTTGCGGCAGTTCGATGGAGATCGAGTCAAAGGCGTCGTGATCGTGGTCGTCGTGATCGTCATCACCGTCGTGGTGGTGATCGTGGTGGCTGTGACGGCTGTCGATGTGTTCTTCAGAACCGGCACCGAGACCGATCAGCACATCGAGTGGCAGGCGACCGCTGCTGGCTTCGATGACTTTTACCGCCGGCGGAAGTTCTTCGGCGACCTCCAGGCGTACGCGGGCCAGGTCTTCCGGGCTGATCAGGTCGGCCTTGTTGAGGATCACCAGGTCGGCGCTGGCCAGTTGGTCGGCGAACAGTTCGTGCAGTGGCGATTCGTGGTCCAGGTTCGGGTCGAGTTTGCGCTGGGCGTCGACCTGATCCGGGAACGCGGCGAAGGTGCCAGCGGCCACGGCAGGGCTATCGACCACGGTGATCACCGCGTCGACGGTGCAGGCGCTGCGGATTTCCGGCCACTGGAACGCCTGGACCAACGGTTTTGGCAGGGCAAGGCCCGAGGTTTCGATGAGAATGTGGTCGAGATCGCCGCGACGGGCCACCAACTCGCGCATCACCGGGAAGAACTCTTCCTGGACGGTGCAGCACAAGCAGCCGTTGGCCAGTTCATAAACGCGGCCATTGGCTTCTTCTTCGGTGCAACCGATGGAGCACTGCTTGAGGATTTCGCCGTCGATGCCGAGTTCACCGAACTCGTTGACGATCACCGCGATGCGGCGGCCCTGGGCGTTGTCGAGCATGTGCCGCAGCAAGGTGGTTTTGCCCGAGCCGAGGAAGCCGGTAACGATGGTGACGGGAAGTTTGGCCAGTGTTTTCATCGGATGCCCTTTGGCAAGGTGGCGGGCATACGGGACGAGAACCGGCAACGCACACGCGCGCCGGAAGCGTTCGCCACCGGATCACCCCGCCCGGTTGTAGTGAGAATCTGTATCGAGGCAGGTCTCCTGGCTGACGGTGTGCCAATCGCTTGACTGGCGTCCGCTGCGCCTTCCCGCGGGCTCAAAGGTTTGAGCGTGCAGTGGCGTGGCAGCGAACATCACCGTTCACAGTTGCGGGGGCAGCCGCGGCATCGACCGCGTTCCCTTCTTAGCTTCGGCAAATACCGAAGAACCTCGAATGCGCAAGGCTACGCATCGTATTGGGGCGGGTCAATCACTGACCTGCACGCCCCCCATGTAGATACCGTCTTGACTCTCACCGGGCAAGTGCAAGTTTTGGGTCAAATGGTTGTCCCGATTTGAGCACCCCGTAAACGAAATGCAGCAGCTTACGCATTGCAGCACAGATGATCTGCTTGGGGGCCTTGCCGTTGGCCTTCAGGCGATCTTTCATGGCAATGATCGCTTCGTTATGCCGCAGCGCTACCAGGCCTGGCATGTAGAGGCCAGCACGCAAGCGCGCTGAACCGATTTTAGAGATCAAGGTGCGGCCC
>NZ_JAHTMR010000022.1 GCF_019200975.1 Pseudomonas sp. PD9R
GATCAAAAGATCGCAGCCTCGTTTCACTCGACAGCTCCTACAGGGGCCAGTGTTTTTTTCTGTCAATTAGCTGAACCACAGGACCCAGCGACCAAGAGCCCCGGGCAAATCCGCTAAAACAGGATTACAGTTAAAGCATACCGTCGATCAGAACGGTGGTTTGACCAGACCTGTGAGGAACACCGTATGCCGTGGAAAAACTCCGATTCGCGCTACAGCACCGTGTCGATAGCGCTGCATTGGTTGATGCTGGTCCTGCTGGCGCTGGTTTACGCCTGCATCGAATTTCGCGGGATCTTCCCCAAGGGCAGTGGCGGGCGGACGCTGATCACAGAAGCACACTTCATGCTGGGCCTGACGGTCTTCGTGCTGGTCTGGCTGCGGTTGTTTGCTCGCAGCCTGGGGCCCGCGCCGCAAATCTTCCCGGCGTCACCACACTGGCAGACGACGCTGGCCAAACTGATGCACTGGGCGCTGTACATTTTCATGATCGCCATGCCGATTCTGGGCTGGCTGGTCACCAGCGCCAAAGGCAATCAAGTGATGTTCTACGGCTTCGACCTGCCTATGCTGGTGGCCGAAAACAAGGATTTCGCCAAACAGCTGCAGGGCTGGCATGTGCTCGGCGGCACCATCGGCTATTGGCTGATCGGCCTGCACGCGTTGGCCGGGCTCTATCACCACTATGTGGTGGGCGATAACACCTTGCTGCGAATGATGCCCAAGCGCATGCCCCGCAATACCTGAAAATCACCCAACCCCTGTAGGAGCTGCCGCAGGCTGCGATCTTTTGACCTTGTTGCTGGCGGAAATGAGGCCGCTGAAAATCAAGATCAAAAGATCGCAGCCTGCGGCAGCTCCTACAGAGTGAACCCGCGTCGGCCCTGCAAGCCGCCGGTGTGGATGAAAATCAGCCGCGTCCCTTGAGCAAACTTGCCGGCCTCGACTTGCTGTTTTAGCGCAAGCAGCGCTTTGCCGGTATACAAGGGTTCAAAGGGAATGCCACTGCCCCGCTCGGTTTGTTCGATGAACTCCAGTAGCTGCGGATCGACTTTGGCAAAACCACCGCGACTGGCGTCGAACAGTTCATACATCGGGTCGGTTGTGCGCGCCTCCTCCATGATGCGCTGGACCTGTTGCGCCACCCCATGATCGTCGGGTACCGCCAGCGCGCCGTAAACCGGATGCGCCCCAGCTTCGGCCAGCACCAGGCCGGCCAGAGTCGTGCCGGTTCCGCAGGCCAGCCACCAACCGTCATAGTCACTCCAGCCCAAACCGTTCAGTTGTTCACAAATCCTCGCCTTGAGCTGCATGCAACCACGCGCGCCAAGCATGCCGCCTCCCCCTTCCGGCACAGGATGCAACGTTGGGTACAAGGTTTGCCACGGCTCCCAGAAGCCCGCTTCATGCCGCGCCCGATAGCCGCCATAACCCAGCCAGTGCAGTTGCATGCCGAAGGCCTGCAAGTCGCTTACCGTTGGCGTTTCCTGAGGATGACCGCGCAGCAGACCGACCGTGGCGAAACCAAAACGCTTGCCGGCAGCTGCCAGTGCGTGGAGATGGTTGGAGTGAGCGCCGCCCAGACTGATGATGCCTTCTGCACCGGATCGCTCCGCCGCGTTGAGATGCTCGATGAGCTTGAACCACTTGTTGCCGCTGATGAGCGAATCGATCAGGTCCAGACGCAGGATCGCGACTTCGATGCCAGCGGTGGTGAGCCAGTCGAGGTGGAAATGTTGGAGGCTGACGTTGCTCAGCGATGAAGCGGAAGAAAAAAGCATTGATTTGCACGGCATGGAAAAGACTCGAGTCTATCAGCCCAAGCAACCGGCGCAGCGCCTAAGGCAGGCCGCAGCTACCTTCCTGCTGAACGCTAATGAGCCTATACCTGTCAATTTTGACAGTTGACAGCATCCTAAAGGATCGAGATAAACACAGGGTGGAGTTTCATTGGTCCAGTACCCCGCCCAAGGTCAAGCGATTATGCATGCTCATACGCCAGCGCTCGAAGTGATCGACTCAAGGGGTCTGATCTTGCGTAAAGTGGCCTATCTTCGCTCGTCGATTTCTTGCCCACCCGACGCGCAAATCACCCACCAGACCTATGACCCGGCGGGACGCGCGAACCAGAGTCGCGACCCGCGGCTGTTCAACCTGCTCGACAGCACGCCTGATGCACCGGCAAATCTTGTCACCGTGTTTACCCTTTCCGGGACTGCGCTGCTTACCGATAGCACCGATGCGGGCTGGAACTTGAGTTTAGTGGCAGAAGCCCGGCAGCCCCTGGAGAGCTGGGACAACAAACTCAATCACACCCGGACAAATCATGACCCGCGACTTCGACCTGTAGAAGTCTTTGAACAGACTGAATGCGAGCCGGAAAAACGCAGAGAATGCTTTTCCTATGGTGACGCAAAGAATGCCTTCGCAATCGGCAATCAGTGTGGTCAGTTGATACGGCATGACGATACCGCCGGCACCGAATGTTTTCCCCAGTTCAGCCTTGCCGCAACACCGCTTGAGCAAGCCCGATATTTTCTCAACGACTTTGATGCCTCTGTTAATTGGCCTGTCGAACTGGCTGATCGCGACCTGCTACTGGAAGACAACGTTGCGGTTACGTTGATCGATTACAACGCAGTCGGTGAAGTCCGCAGTCAAACCGATGCGCAGGGAAATACTCAATTCTGGAGTCATACCGTCGCGGGACAATTACGGGCCGTTCAGTTGACCCTGGCCGATCGCTCAACCATGACGCTGGCCAGCGCTTTCGATTACGACGTCTTTGGTCATGTCGAACGGCAAACCGTCGGCAATGGTGTGACCACAACCGCCATGTACTGCAGCCTGACCGGGAGACTGAAAAGGCTCACGGCCAAGCGAAAGGATCAAAGTACAATGCAAGACCTGAGCTACTGTTACGACCCGGTCGGTAATGTTCTGGACATCAAGGATGCGGCACAACCGATCCGTTATTTTCGCAACCAACGGGTAGAAGCACGAAATACCTACGAATATGACTCGCTGTATCGGTTGATCAGAGCCACAGGTCGTCAGGCAGTCAACGGAGTGATCGGCCCACAGTTGCCGGAGTTTCAGTCACCTGCCGACCCCGATCAACTGGAAAATTACACCCTGACGTTCAACTATTTGGCGGGGGGTAATCTGGACGAACGAGTCCTTACAGCCGGCAGTCGCAGCCAGACCCTGCGCATGGGAACCGCGAAATACAGCAACCGTAGCCTGCCGCAAAAAGCCAACGGTGAGTTACCGACCGATAGCGAGATTGCCCATGGCTTCGATGCCAAAGGCAACCTGAAAGTACTTCAACCCGGGCAACCCCTTGGATGGAACGGACGTAATCAGCTATGTCGAATCGACCAGGTGACTCGTGAAGACGGACCCTGTGATACCGAAGTCTATATTTATGACGGCTCAGGGCAACGTCGACGCAAAATCCGCAGCACCTACACAGGACCGCTCAAACGACTCAACGAAGTGCGTTATTTGCCGGGGCTCGAGATCCGCAAGTGCCTGGGGCAAACGCTGCACGTTGTTGCTGTTGACGCCGGTTACTGCAGCGTTCAGGTCCTGATATGGGAGCAGAGAGCACCATCAGGTGCACCCCAGAATCAACCCCACTACAGCCTGAACGACCACTTGGGCTCCAGCACGCTGGTGCTAGATGAAAACGCCGATCTGATCAGCCAGGAATGGTTTTACTGCTATGGTGCAACCGCCTGTTGGGCCGGGCGCGACAATCCGCTAGCCAGTTACAAAACCCGCCGTTATTCCGGCAAGGAGCGCGATGCCACGGGATTGTATTACTACGGATTCAGATATTACGCCCCGTGGTTGCAACGATGGATTAACCCCGATCCGGCAGGAACCGTCGACGGGCTCAATCTGTATGCATTTGTCGGAAATAATCCGGCGGGGCGAATTGATACGGATGGGCGGATGTGGGGCACTGCCGACTTGGAGGAGTTTTCGATTGAATTTGCACGGCTTCAGTCTGTGCACTCTCCATTCAAAGAAGCAGTTGCTGAAGGTGTAGAAGAAACTGCCCGCGATGAAGGTAGCCAAGTGCTGGCTCAGGGATTAGGTCAGTTTCCCGAACAAGAACAAAAACAAGTGTATCGCGTTCTGAATAATGCACTACGGTTTCTACAGACTGCGGAAACCATGATTGAGCAATATCCCGCTGAAAGCAGTTCTGTTCTTAGAGATTTTTTTGGCAAAGGTTACAAGCAACAGACAAGTCATGTACTTCGTACAATTAAACAAACTCGAGAACTAATGAGTCAATACACCTATTCCTCGTGGGGAGCCGGAAAGTTTGCCAAGCTATCACTCGCTCTTGGGAGGGCCGCAGAAGCAAATATTCAAACAGGCTCGATCATCCTATTCGAACAAGCGCTGAATCGATCTGATAATCGGCTGGCATGGACTCTAATCCACGAATTCAGCCATTTTGGAGGAGTCGATGAAGCGAGTTCTGTCGGTCCGGAAACAGACGATTTATGGTATTTGCCTCCAGCCGAAGATGGAATGTCGAGAAGAGAGTTTTCAGCTGAATTTGTGCGGCATGGTAGTTCATTACCGGGGCTTAACCAGACTAGAGCAGCGTTTGATGAACGAATCCAAAAGCTGGTAAAGCGCAATATTTCAAGTATACAAGCGGAAAGACTGTTTCTGAGAAGCCCTTGGGTCAGAACAAACCTAGCGGTTAACAACGCAGACCAAATTGCAGGGGCGGTCATCAGCTTGAGTCAACGGCACCAACGACTGAGAGTCCCCGTCCGTCATTAAAAATCTTGGAATTACTCATTACACCGAAGGAACAGCATCGATGCCGCCTTTGGGTGGAGCCGGCATCTTGGCTGTTGATTTGTGGTGACGGAGCTTGTCGGAACACCATACCGTCCCGATCGGCTGCGTAGCAGCCGTAAATCCTGTGCACGCGGCTTTCCTGGGTGACCAAGGCGACTTGTTTCCGGGCCGCTTCGTAGCCCTGAGGGAGCAAGCCCCCTCGCCACACGACCTGCGTTAATTACAACTCAGCCGCCAAACGCGAACCCTGATTGATCGCTCGCTTGGCATCGAGTTCAGCCGCGACATCCGCGCCGCCGATCAAATGCACATTCTGCCCTGCCGCCACAAGGCCATCCTGCAATTCGCGCAGCGGGTCTTGCCCGGCGCAGATCACGATGTTGTCCACTGGCAGCACTTGCGGCTCGCCGGTTTCGCCAATACGGATGTGCAGGCCTTCATCGTCGATCTTCAGGTATTCGACGCTGTTGAGCATCTGCACCTGCTTGTTCTTCAGACCCGTGCGGTGAATCCAGCCAGTGGTTTTGCCCAGGCCATCGCCGACCTTGGACTTCTTGCGTTGCAGCAGGAACACTTCACGGGCCGGCGCATGCGGCGCAGCCTTGATCCCGGCAACACCGCCGCGCGCTTCAAGGTGCGTATCGATGCCCCACTCTTTCCAGAACTCCTCGCGGTTCAGACTGGTGGCTTGGCCCTGATGAACCAGGAATTCCGAGACGTCGAACCCGATACCGCCAGCACCGATCACCGCAACGCGTTTGCCGACCGGTTTGCGCTGAAGCAGCACGTCCAGATAACTCAGCACCTTGGCGTTTTCCACGCCTGGAATCGCCGGGGTTCTTGGCGCAATGCCGGTGGCCAGGATGATCTCGTCGAATCCGCCTTCAACCAGTTTCGCCACGTCCACACGAGTGTTCAGGCACACCTCGACATTGGTGGTCTGCAGTTTGCGGCCGAAATAACGCAGGGTCTCAAAGAACTCTTCCTTGCCTGGCACGCGTTTGGCGACGTTGAACTGGCCGCCAATTTCGCTGGCCGAATCAAACAGCGTCACCTGATGCCCACGCTCGGCGGCCACGGTCGCAGCGGACAACCCGGCAGGGCCGGCACCGACCACGGCGATTTTCTTGATCTGCTGCACCGGCAAATAGTTGAGTTCGGTTTCGTGGCAGGCACGCGGGTTCACAAGGCAACTGGTGAGTTTGCCGCCGAAGGTGTGATCCAGGCATGCCTGGTTGCAACCGATGCAGGTGTTGATTTCGTCGGCGCGGCCTTCAGCGGCCTTGTTGACGAAATCCGCGTCGGCGAGGAACGGACGCGCCATGGAAACCATGTCGGCATCGCCTTCGGCCAGGATCTGTTCAGCGACTTCCGGGGTGTTGATGCGGTTGGTGGTGATCAGCGGAATGTTGACCGAGCCGCGCAGCTTGGCCGTGACCTTGCTGAAGGCGGCGCGTGGGACTTTGGTGGCGATGGTCGGAATCCGCGCTTCGTGCCAGCCGATACCGGTGTTGATGATCGTCGCGCCGGCCTGCTCGATGGCTTTTGCCAGCAAAACGATCTCTTCCCAGGTGCTGCCACCTTCCACCAGGTCGAGCATCGACAGGCGGAAAATAATGATGAAGTTCGGGCCGACCGCCTCACGCACACGGCGGACGATTTCCACTGGCAGGCGCATACGGTTTTCGTAGCTGCCGCCCCAGCGGTCGGTACGGTGGTTGGTGTGGGCCGCGAGGAACTGGTTAATGAAATAACCTTCGGAGCCCATGATTTCCACGCCGTCGTACTCGGCCTGTTGCGCCAGGGTCGAACAGGTGACGAAATCGCGGATCTGCTTCTCGATGCCTTCCTCGTCCAGCTCTTTAGGCTTGAACGGGTTGATCGGCGCCTGAATGGCGCTTGGCGCGACCTGTTTCGGGCTGTAGGCATAACGACCGGCGTGGAGTATCTGCATGCAGATTTTGCCGCCCGCCTCGTGCACGGCACGGGTGACGATCTGGTGCTTGCGCGCTTCTTCCTCGGTGGTCAGCTTGGCCGCGCCGGAGTACACGCCGCCCTCGTCGTTCGGGCCGATACCGCCAGTGACCATCAGGCCGACACCCCCGCGAGCACGTTCGGCGAAGTACGCCGCCATGCGCTCGAAACCACCGGGTTTTTCCTCAAGACCGGTGTGCATCGAGCCCATCAGGGTGCGATTGCGCAACGTGGTAAAACCCAGGTCCAGCGGGGCCAACAGGTGCGGGTAATGAGCGGTGGTCATCGGTAACTCCACAACGAGCGATCACGGAAAAATGCAGGAGCTCTACGGCCCCCATCTCATGCTCGACAGACTAAGAGCCGCGCCGCGGCCGCTCAATGACCGAAACTGACAACTTAATGATCAAAATGCGCATCGCCCCTTGTCACGCGCCAGGAAAAATAAAACCCCTAGGCTAATACTGTTCATTAAGGACGACCGGTGTACCTGTGACGAGGGAGCTTGCTCCCTCGCCACAGGTTATTTACTGCTCGCCCTGTCTCTTAGCTGAACAGCATTACCCCTCGGCTGACCTACCGGTTTTTTTCTGGTGCAACGATTTAACAGCAGAAAAGCGCGCGCTCAGGTGCTGGTCATGAACGACCGGAACCGACGGCGCAAGACGATGAAGAGAGGGAAGGCGGCGGCCGATACCTGATCTGAACGGTGAGCGGCAGACCTTGCCGCTCACTGCTCCTTATCTGACCGGTTTGCTGGATGTGCCTCTAGCCTGCACTGATAGGGCCGCAGAACAGAGGCCGGCTACCGTCTGCCGGGCTGGTGCGAACGAGCAAGGAATAGTCACCCTTGGTCAATTCGCTCAATGCCACCGGAGCCTGGGCCCAATGCCGGGTTCGCGGGGCCATTGACGGATAATCGACGCTGTTGGCTTGATGGGTCGTGTACGCCGGTTGTGCTCCCGGCTGTTGCTGGCACGAGCCCGCGTATATGGCGATGTCGAGGCGGTCAGGTACGGCCATGTCGTGGGGGATACCACCTACCGTGAGCCAGATGCTGGTTTGGTTGTCCACCGGGCTGAGTGTGGCTCGAGCGATATGCTCTGCGTTGATTGGTGCAGCATTCAGGGGAACATCGACAATCCCGGTTCGGCTCGCGCAACCTGTAATCGCCACTGCTGCTGCTACCAACGCCAGCCAAGATGTTCTGTTCATCACAGATCTCCTGATTTGAGGTGCGTTGATTTCATATCCCCCTGTGCAGTCTAGTGGCCTGCTCCAGGCGCGGAAGACTAGCAGATGGGTGGTCAGCGGCAGACCTGAACAGCTTGCAGAGGATTCGGGATTTGGCGGCGGCAACGCTTCGTGTGCGCTGTCGGGATGCCAACATTATTTAGCTGCGCAGCCGTCATGCACGTCCAGCCGAACATACGTCACACCCCAAGGCCCTTCGGCCTGTGGTGTGACGTGCTCGGTACGCTTGGGCCTAGTGAAAATTCAGCCAGTGCGGAACGCTCTGGCTGATGGCAACACAGCCCGCGTATTGTTTACAGGCCTTTACGCTGGGCAATTCGGCTGGCGTTGAGACCAGCGCGGTGACCACCAGGAGCAGCAGGATCAACAAGATAACGTTATAGGCAAGAAGACTTTTTATTTTCATTGTCAGTGCTCTCGTGACTGTGAAGTCGGACCTACGGTTTTGCAGTAAAACAGCTGTCTCTCTGCCCCTTCCGGAACGCGCCCTTGATTGACACATCAGGGCTTGTCGCTCGCCGCGGGCGTTATCCCTTAGCGCTCGTCGACCGTAATGAACTCGCGACGCTCTGCCATGAACGCAGGCACCTCATCCTCATCGGTGAAGAACTGCTCGTACCACTCGCGCAACTGGTAGACGGGGCCGTCGGTTTCGGCCAGCACAGGCTTGTCGATACGGATCTTGTGCTTCCAGATCACCACATCCTGGTAGAACGACTCCCGGTTGCCTTGGACGTAGGCCTTGGCCACTTCCAGGTTCTGCTCTTCCGTCCAGCCCGGCACTCGCTTGACCATGCAACCAAAGCGCAAGTCGAAGCTGTCCGGCGTCACCGGCACATGGCTGTTGAGCAGAATGGCGTGGATGCGCACATCGCCGAACATCGAGCTGATTTGTGTGAAGTGCGTGGCCGGCCCGTAATAGGCCGATGGCGCGATCAGGTCGCCGCCCAGGCGCTCGGAGTCACCATGGAAAATCTGATGGCCGATGTGCCCTTCGAAGACGTTGGCGAAGTATTTGGTTGGCGTGCCGTGCACCGGGCCGAAGTGCTGGGCATCCACCAGGTTATCGACCAACTCCCGAGGGTTGGTTTCGATCAGCATCGTGTCGATGTTCCAGTCGTGAATCCAGTCCGGGTCATCCATTTCGGGCAGGTGTGGAATGACCACGCCCTCTTTCGGCGGACGCCCTTCAGGGTTGTTCCAGACGAACAGCAGGTTATTTTCCTCACAGGTCAACCAGCTGCGGGTCTTGGCCTTGGGTGGAATGCGCTTGCAGTAAGGGATTTCGACGCATTTGCCGCCGGTGTCGTACTTCCAGTGGTGGAACGGGCACACCAGCTTGTCGCCTTCGATGGTGCCATGGGACAGGTCGGCCCCCATGTGTGGGCAATAGGCATCCAGAACGCTGATGGTGCCTTGGGTGTCGGCAAAAGCCACCAGGCGGGTGCCGAAGACTTCCAGGGTATGCGGCTTGCCATCACGGTAATCATTGGCATTGCCCAGGCAATGCCAGCCACGCGCGTAACGGTGGGTACGCTGGGCGTTCTCGATATTGATCTCAGCGAGTTTCGTCATTGTTATTGTTCCTCGATTGCAGACTTCGGGGCCGGCTAAGCCCCCAAGAAATACAGGGTGATCCCATGGCGAGCATCATTGAGGAGCCGCGCAAGGAGGTCATCGTTCAGTTGGACTAGATCAAACGCGATCCACTCTCAATGGGCGCCCTTGTCACAACGGACGCCCTGCTCCACGGCTACTGGCCGAAGCGGCGAGCGGCTTCGGGGCCGAAGTCGCGGGGACTGAAGCCAGGCTTGTTCAACAGGTAGCCGTTGCGCTGCTCGTTGATCAGGTTGAACGCCAGGTAGCTGCCGGCATTGAGGTCGTAATACAGGCCGACACCCGCTTGCGGTCGCTGGCTTTCGTAGGCGTAGAAGTAGTTGACCATCGAGGTGCGCCACAACTCGCCACGGTTGTCGTAGTTGTCGGCGAGCATCGGGAACCAGGTGTCTTCGTCGATGTACAACTTGCGTTTGCCATAGAGATGGCGGAAGCCCGGCTTGAGGGTGCCTTCCAGTTCCCACACCCGATGGCGCTCAAAACGCAGGGCATCCGGGTTGATGTGGCCAGGGGTCAGCAGATCGGCGTATTTGAGATTGCCCGAGTGCAGACGATAGGTGTCATAGGGAATGAACATCTCGCGCTTGCCGACGATCTTCCAGTCATAGCGTTGCCCCGAACCGTTGAACAGGCGCACCTCGTCCACGGTGATCGAGCCGCCACTGCCAGGGAACGACATGTCGAAACCATACCCCGGCGACTGACGCACGCGCCGGGTGCCCGGATCGTAACGCCAGGCCTGGCGCGGTTCGGTCTTGTCGTTCCAGAATTCGGTGCCGGTATTGATTTCGCCTTTGTCCCGTTGCGGCAGCAGGGTTTCGTTGAGATAGAAGGCCGAGTTGCCAGTGGTTTCACCAATCTTGCCCGGCTCCAGCGATGGCGCCAGGTTGCGTGAATGCACTCGGCCCCAGTTGATGTTGCCGTCCTTGAGCACGTAGGCGTTGTCGGAAGTGTATTCCTCGGTCCAGGCGCGCAAGGTAAAGGTCGAGGCGTTTTTCAACAGTTCCAGGCCGCTGCGCGGCACCGGGAAGGGTGTGCCGCCGGTCTTGCCGACCACGCCCTCACCGTCATCCACCAGGCGCGCCACACTGGCGTTTTCGCGAGTGGCCTGGCAAACCGCGTCGTTGAAACGGAAATCCCGATGCGTCGGATAGACCGGCATCTTGTAGGTGCCCGGGTACAGCTTGAACAGGGCTTTTTGGCCGTCGGACAGGTAGTCGCTATATTGCGCGATGTTCTGCGCGGTAATCACGAACAGCGGTTTTTCTTCCGGATACGGGTCCACGGGGTGGTTGCCAGTGCCTTTGAAGTCAACGTGAGGCGGTACGCCCAGCCACTTGCCGCTGAACGCTGGAATGCTGCCGTCGGCATTGCCGGCCTTTTCCGCACCCAGACACGTCAAGTCTTTGCCCAGGCGCTCGAGGTCCTCCGGTGCGGCATTCACCGTACCGATGACACAAGATCCCAACAACAACGCCAACGCCCAGCCAGGGGACTGATTACTGCCGATCATTTTTATTCTCCTTGTTAAGGTTCGACAACGGTGCCCAGTATCGGCAGGCCACGAACCCGGCAGCATCGTCCGCACGGACTAACGCATTTTTGCGCAGACCCGCGTCACAACCGGGACGCGGCCGGCTGCCGCGCACCCAGGGCCACCACACTGTTGAGCATGATCCGCACCAGTTCGGTCTGGCGTCGCACGCCGGTCTTGGAAAAGATCGAGCGCAGGTGTGCACGCGCGGTATTGCGACGAATATTCAAGAGTTCCGAGGCTTCCTCCAGCGACAGGCCGTTGGCCAGTTCGAGGGCCAGCCCGGTTTCCGCCGGGGTCAGGTTGTACAGTTGCGAAGTCAGCACAGTGCTCACCAGCGACTTGCTCACCGCATCGCGCACATACACCACCACCGTGGGCTTGCCATTGCCTTCGAGCAGTTCCTGGGACGGGATCAACTCCACCACAACGCCCAGGCTGACCTGCCCGGAAGGCCGGGAAATCGACGTCGCCTCGGCCACCTGCACACCTTTGGCGGTGCCCTGCCTGGCGCGCTGGAAAGCATTGCGCACCAGCCGCGACAACTCGCGATTGTCACTGGGGTACGTCGCCTCCAGCCGGCCGCCCACCACCTTGAGGCCGTCCTGGCTGTCGAGTATTTCCCGGGCCACAGGATTGAGTTGCACCACGCTGCCGTTCTCATCGAGCACGATGGTCGCCACCGCCAGGCGACTGATCGTCTGCGAGTACAGACTGCCCAGCGATTCGCTGCGGTCCAGCAGTGAATGCATGTGCAAGGCCCGACGAAAATGCGGCAACAACATGGCGCACATGGCTCGCTCGGCGTCACTGAAACGTGGTTGACCCTGTGGTCGATTGATCCGGAAACGCACGGTGCCGCCATCCGGCATGCGGATATCGGCACCGAGCATGTGGTAGCAATCGTAGGGTTGGCAAAACAACAGGTAAAACGCCGAGCCAGTCCATTCGGCATCGCTCATCAGCTCATCGACCGTGAACACCGTGTCGGTGGGCAGGCCGTCGAACAGCGTGGATTTGGAGTAATAGGCGTAATGATTGATACCGCCCTCCCCCAGTTCGATATCGCCCGCAACCACCATCGGCGACAGCAGCGGCTCTTCCTGCACCCGCAGAATCAAGGTCACGAAATTGGCCTTGAACAACGCCTGCACCTGGCGCAATGCCTCGCTCAGGCAACGGGTATCCATCGCCGAATCGTAGATGTTGCCAATGATCCGTTCGTACTCATCCAACTCCAGGCCCATTTGCGCCAGGACCTGTGCATTGGGCATACAACTTTGCATAACCATTCCCCAGCAGCGGGCCCGACCTGCGGGCCCCCATGGATTTAATCGAGCGAGCGGCGACGCTTCGCTCGCCTCATGGCAGCTCGAACAGGCCGGCGGCGCCCATGCCACCCCCGATGCACATGGCAATCACCACATAGCGCACGCCGCGCCGCCGCCCTTCGATCAAGGCGTGGCCCACCATCCGCGCGCCGGACATGCCGAACGGGTGACCGATGGCAATGGCACCGCCGTTGACGTTCAAGCGCTCGGCGGGGATGTGCAACGCATCGCGGCAATGCAGCACCTGGCTGGCGAAGGCCTCGTTGATCTCCCACAGACCGATGTCCGCCACGCCCAGGCCAAAGCGCTTGAGCAGCTTGGGAATGGCGATCACCGGGCCGATGCCCATTTCCTCGGGGGCGCAGCCGCCGACAGCTATACCGCGATAGATACCCAGTGGCGTCAATCCACGGCGCTTGGCCTCGGCACGACTCATCAGCAGGCTGGCCGAGGCGCCGTCGGAGAACTGCGAGGCATTGCCCGCGGTGACGAATTCGCCCTGCTCGATCCACTTGCCGTCCTTCCACACCGGCTTCAATTTCGCCAGGTCTTCCAGGCGCGTGTTGGGCCGGTTGCACTCGTCACGCTGGACGTGCACGCGTTCATGGCCGTTGGGCTGGCCATCGGCGGCGAACAACAATTTGTCCACGCTCAGACCGACGATTTCGTCGTCGAACAGGCCGTCCCGTTGGGCGGCGGCGGTACGCAGCTGGCTTTGCAGCGAATACTCATCCTGAGCGGCGCGGCTGATGCCATAGCGGCGGGACACGATCTCCGCTGTTTCAATCATCGGGATATAGGCGCTGGGCATCACCTGCAGCACCGCTTCAGATTGGGCCCGATAGCTGTTCTTGTGCTTGGTCTGGGTCAGTGACAAGGATTCCACGCCACCGCCGATGGCGATGTTCATCTCGCCGGTCATGATGCCCTTGGCAGCCACGCCGATACTCATGAGGCCCGACGCACACATGCGGTCCAGTGCCATGCCCGGCACGCTGTCTGGCAAACCACCGGTGTAGGCACAGAGCCGGCCGATGTTGTAGGCCTGCGTGCCCTGCTGCACCGCCGCGCCCATGATCACATCCTCTACGTCACCTGGCTCGATGCCGGCGCGCTCGACCACTGCGCGCACCACATGGCCGCCCAGCACCGGCGCTTCGGTATCGTTGAACGATCCGCGAAATGACTTGGCCAGCGCGGTACGGGCGGTGGCGACGATGACGACTTCATTCAGATCCATGGGGAAACTCACTCGGAAATAGGGTTGAAGGTGTAACGGCTGATGGTGTCGATCACGCAGCCGGGGCGCACCTGGCCCTCGACTTCCATCGTCATGCGTACCACCAGTTGCACGGTGTCGCCCAGCTGTTCGGCGCGGATGATCTGGCCGCTGCCGCGCACCCGCGAGTCGACCTTGACCGGTGCCGGAAAGCGCGTCCGGTCGCTGCCGTAGTTAACCCCCATCGCCATGTTGTCGATGGTCAATAACTGCGGCATGAACAGATTGACCAGGGATTGGGTCAGGTAGCCGTGGGCAATGCAGACGCCGAACGGACCGGCGGCGGCGCGCACCGGATCGACATGAATCCACTGGTGGTCACCCGTGGCTTCGGCGAACAGATCAATGCGTTGCTGGCTGATGGTCAGCCATTCGGTGTGACCCAGGTCCAGGCCCTCGGCCGCAAGCAACGCCTGGGCACTGCTGAAAACGTGACTCATGAGCGAACCCTCAAGCTTGTTGCGAACTGACGGACAGCACTTCGCCGACCATGTAGGAGGCATAGTCGCTGGCCAGGAACATCATCACGTTGGCGACTTCCCAGACTTCGGCGGCGCGACCGAACGCCTCGCGCCCGGCCAGGCTGGCAAGCAACTCTTCGCTGGAGGCTTTCTTGAGAAAATCGTGCAGGGCAATCGACGGCGAGACCGCATTGATGCGTACACCGAATTCGGCGGCTTCCAGTGCGCTGCAGCGAGTCAGCGCCATTACCCCGGCCTTGGCGGCGGCGTAGTGGGCCTGTTCCTTCTGCGCCCGCCAACCGAGCACCGAGGCGTTATTGACAATGGCACCAGCGCCCCGCCGTTGCATGTGCGGCAGCATCGCCCGGGTCATGCGGAAGGTGCCGGTCAAGGTCACATCCAGCACCCGCAACCATTCTTCGTCGCTCATTTCCACCACGCGTTTCTGGCCACCCAGGCCGGCGTTGTTGATCAGCACATCGACGCCACCCAACACCTCTTCGGCCGCAGCCACCAGCGTCTGAACTTCGTCTTCGACAGTGACATTGCACAGCTGGCCATAAATCGCCTGCAAACCGGTCTCGGCCTTGAGGCGCTCAACCGCCTCTTCCAGACGGCGCGCATGCACGTCGGAAATCATCAGCGCCCGGCAACCCTCCTCGGCACTGCGCCGGGCCGCCGAATAACCGATACCGGCGCCTGCGGCAGCGGTAATCAATACCGACTTGCCGGCCAGCAATTGATGACCGGGAACATAAGGGGGGGCTTGTTTCACAGCGTCTACCTCCGAAGAAATCAATACGCTGTAGTTGTACGGACGGGACTGCGCGGGCACATCGTCAAAATGGGGTATGACGCCATAAGATCGCAGCCTGCGGCAGCTCCTACCGATGGATCGCATTTCCATGTAGGCGCTGCCGCAGGCTGCGATATTTTGATCTTGCGGATAACGCTCTTAGCTTCCCCAGACTCTCTGAGCTTTCGGCGCTTCAGCGAGGATCGCATCCACTGCCGCACCAATTTCCTCGACCTGCCACAAGGCGCCCTTGTCGCACGTGACGCCTGTGCGCCAGCCGTCACCCAAAGAGATTCGCCCGCCCTGGCTTTCGAAGATCTGGCCGCTGACGTGGGCGGATGCCGGGCTGCCGAGCCACACCACCAGCGGCGCGACGTTTTCTGCGGCCCACGCATCGAAGCTGCCGTCCTCGGGTTTTTTCACCACGTCGGGCATGGCACTCTCGGTCATTGAGGTCCGCGCGGCCGGCGCCAGGGCGTTGGCGGTGACGCCGTAGCGGGCCAGTTCCGCCGCTTGCACCAGGGTCAGCGAAGCGATCCCGCCCTTGGCCGCCGAATAGTTCGACTGCCCGACCGAGCCTTGCAGGCCGGCGCCGGAGCTGGTGTTGATGATCCGCGCATCCACCGGCGTACCCGCCTTGGCCAGGTCGCGCCAGCGGCGGCCAAGGATGTTGGCCAGGCAATAATGGCCCTTGAGGTGGACGCGCATGACCATGTCCCAGTCTTCTTCGCTGAGGCTGATGAACATGCGGTCGCGCAAAACGCCCGCGTTGTTAATCAGCACATGCACTTCACCGAACGCCGCCAATGCCGCATCGACGATGCGCTGCGCGGTGGCCAACGTGGTGATGTCGTCGCTGTTGGCGATGGCCTGCCCACCGTTGACGCGAATCTCACCCGCCACATCTTCAGCGGCCTCGGCACGAATGTCGTTGACCACTACATTGGCGCCTTGCGCGGCAAATGCCAGGGCGTAGGCGCGACCGAGTCCGCCGCCGGCCCCGGTGATGATCACGGTGCGGTCTGCACACATTGTCATGTTTGACTCCTTGGAAATTCGGGTGGCCGCACGCCTGAAGCGGCGGCCGGAATGAAAAAACTACAGGCGCTCGATGATCGTCACGTTGGCCTGGCCGCCGCCTTCACACATGGTTTGCAGGCCGTATCGACCTCCGCTGCATTCCAGTTCGTTCAACAGCGTGGTCATCAGCCGTGCGCCGGTTGCGCCCAACGGGTGACCCAAGGCAATCGCCCCACCGTTGACGTTGGTGCGTGCCGGGTCGTAATCCAGCTCCTTGGCCCAGGCCATGACCACCGAGGCAAAGGCTTCGTTGATCTCGACCCGGTCGATGTCAGCCATGCTCAGGCCGCTTTTGGCCAAGGCCCGGCGGGTGGCAGCAATTGGAGCGGTGAGGTGCCAGATCGGATCATCACCGAGCACCGTCAAGTGATGAATCCGCGCCCGAGGCGTCAGGTCATAACGCTTGAGTGCCGCCTCGGACACCACCAGCAGCGCCGCCGAGGCGTCGCAGGTCTGGCTCGATACGGCAGCGGTGATCGACGGGAACTGTGGGTCCACCGGTTGCAATTCGGCCATCTTCGCCAGGCTGCTGTGGCGCGGGGTTTCATCCACCGCCAACCCTTGGCAGGCGACGATCTCCCGGGCAAATCGCCCGCTGGCGATGGCCGCCAGGGCGCGTTCGTGGCTTTGCAGGGCAAAGGCTTCCATCTGCTCGCGGCTGATCTGCCAGTGATCGGCAATCCGCTGGGCCGCGTAGAACTGGTTCACCGGCTGCTGGCCAAACCGCGCGCGCCAGCCAACGCTGCCCGAGAACGGATCGGCAAAGCCCAGGGGCTGACCGGCCAGCATTGCCGAGGCAATCGGAATCTGGGTCATGGTCTGAACCCCACCCACCGCCACCACGTCCTGGGTGCCGCTCATCACCGCCTGCGCGGCAAAGTGCAGCGCCTGCTGTGAGGAACCGCACTGGCGATCGACCGTGGTGCCCGGCACCGAAAGCGGCAAACCGGCGGCCAGCCAACTGGTACGGGCGATGTCGCCGGCCTGGGAACCGATGGTGTCGACGCAACCGAATATCACGTCGTCGTAGTCCTCGGCAGGGATCACGTTGCGTTCCACCAGTGCCTTGAGCACGTGGGCGCCCAAGTCAATTGCGTGGATCTCGCTCAATGAGCCCTTGCGTTTGCCGGTGGGGCTGCGCAGTGCATCAACAATGTAGGCCTGTGCCATGACTCATTCCTCGAAAGTATGCCCCGGCCCCAGGCCGGTGGCGTCGGCGAACAGGTAGTCGCTGACACGGGTTTTGTGGAAGCCGCGGTCCCCCCAGGGCGCATCGAGAGCCCAGGCGCGCTTCATGAACATTTGCAAATCCACTTCCCAGGTGTACCCCATCGCGCCGTGCACCTGGATACCCTTGCGGGCGGCGATCCAGCTCGCCTCATTCGCCGCCAGGCGTGCTTGCGAAACCCAGACGCCAGCGTTGACGTCGCCTCGGGCCAAAGCATGGGCAGCGCGGTACAGCACCGGTTTGACTTGCTCGATATAACGGGCGACATCGGCCAGGTGATGCTTGACCGCCTGGAAGCTGCCAATCGGTTTGCCGAACTGTTTGCGCTGGGCCACGTAGTCCACCGACAGATCAAGCATGCGTTGCGCCAGCCCCAGCAGTTGCCCGGCCACCGATAGCGCACCACGGTCCAGCAGGCGTTCCTGCAAAACGCGGCCCTGTTCGCCACTGGCGATGCAGGTGTCTGGCGATGGGGTCCAGCTCACCAGGCCAAGACGCCGCGAGGCATCGATGCTGGGGTGGTTTTCCACGTCCACCTGAGAGCGCGGCACCACATGGATGTCATCGCCGTCGGTGAGTATCAGCACTTCGGCCAACTGCGCATCGCTGACCAGCGCGTTGACCGGGTGACTGATCGCCAGGCGCAAGCTGCCATCGGCGATTCGCGGCAACAGATCAGCGCGAGCCGGATGCTGCGCCGGTAATGCGGCGAGCAGGCCGCTAGCGACATAGGCGGTATCGGCCAATGAGTCAGGGATGGCGTAGTAGCCCAGCTCCTGGGTCATCAGTGCCCAGGTCACGTCGTCCATGCCCAGGCCACCTTCGGCCTCCGGCACCGACAAGGCGGTCAAGCCCTGGTCGGCGATTTTATTGCGCAGGTCCCGAGAGCGACCGATATCGGTTTCCCAGATTTCCCGCAGCATCTCCGGGGCGGCTTCGGTCATCAGGAAACGGCTGATGGCTTCGCGAAACGCCAACTGGTCATCGTTAAAAGTGAAGTCCATGGCGGTTCCTTATTTCGGCAAGCCGAGCATCCGCTCGGCAATGATGTTGCGCTGGATTTCGTTGGTGCCGGCGTAGATCGGGCCGGACTGGGCAAACAGGAAGCCCTCCAGCCAACCCGCCGCATCGCCGCCCTGCGCACCCTTGGTCACCAATTCGCCACGCGCGCCGAGAATGCGCATGGCGGTCTCGTGCATCTTCAGGTCCAGCTCCGACCAGATGATTTTGTTGATGCTCGACTCGGCGCCGATCTGCTCGCCGCGACTCAAACGCCCCACGGTGTGATAGGCCGACAGCGCATAGGCTTCGGCACCCATCCAGGTTTCCAGCACGGCATCGCGCAGGCCCGGATCACGGTCGGCGCTGGCGCGGTGGGCCTTGTACAGCTCAACCAATTTGCGTGCCGTGGCCTGGAAGCGCGCCGGTGAACGCAGCAGCAATCCGCGCTCAAAACCGGCGGTGGCCATCGCCACGTGCCAGCCCTGCCCTTCGGCACCGATGCGGTTGCCCACCGGCACCCGCACGTCATCGAAAAACACCTCGGCGAAGGCATCCTTGCCGTTGAGCGCCTTGATTGGGCGAATGCTCACACCCGGCGTATTCAGCGGCACCATGACGAACGACAGGCCGTGATGACGGGTCGATCCCGGCTCGCTGCGGAACAGGCCGAACAGCCAGTCGGCGTAGATCGCCCGGGTCGACCAGGTTTTCTGCCCGTTGATCACGTAGTGGTCACCGTCGAGCACGGCCTTGCTGGTGATCGCCGCCATGTCGGAACCGGCGTTGGGTTCCGACCAGCCTTGCGCCCACATGTCCAGGCTGGCAGCCATGCGTGGCAGGAAGCGTTGCTTCTGCTCCGGGGTGCCAAACTCCATCAGGGTCGGCCCCAGCAACAGCTGGCCGTTCTGGTTGACGCGCATCGGTGCCCCGGCGCCGTAATACTCTTCCTCGAAAATCAGCCACTCGATCAAGTCGCTCCCGCGACCTCCGAGTTCGGCCGGCCACATCACCATCGACCAGCGGCTCTCGAACAGCTTGGCCTCCCAGGCGCGGTGCTGTTCAAAGCCTTCGCGGGTGTCGTAACTGGCCAGGGGCTCGCGCGGCAGATTGGCCGACAGCCAGGCGCGCACTTCGGCGCGGAAGGCGTTTTGCTTGGGGGTATAGGTCAGGTCCATGGGGTTCCCTCAGAACTTGGCGTCGCGTTTTTCGACGAAGGCCCGGCGCGTTTCCGCAGAGTCCGGGCTGCTGTAGGCCTGCATGGTGAAGCCCTGCTCCCAGCGATATTTGTCTTCCAGGTTGCCGTCTTCGATACCGTTCAAGGCTTCCTTGGCGATGCGGATCATGCCTGGGCTCTTCTCGGCGATTTTCGCCGCGATGCCCAGGGCGGTTTCGCGCAGTTGGTCCTTGGCGACGATCCGCTCGATAAAGCCGTATTGCAGGGCTTCGGGGGCGCCGATGCTGTCACCGGTAAAAAACAGGTAGCGGACTTTTTGCACCGGGAACAGGCGCTGCAAGTGCGCACCGCCGCCCATGGCACCCCGGTCGACTTCCGGCAACGCAAAGGTCGCGCATTCGGAGGCGACGACGATGTCCGCCGCCCCGGTGATGCCGATGCCACCGCCGAGGACAAAACCATGGACCGCGACAATCACCGGCACCGGGTTGCGGTGCACGGCCTTGAAGGTGGCGTAGTTACCGGCATTGACCTCGACGATCCGCTCCGGATGCTTGTCCAGTTCCTTGATGTCGACACCGGCGCAAAAGCCCCGGCCTTCGGCGCGGATCACGATCACCCGCACGTCGGGGTTGGCCCCAAGGGCTTCGATCTGCCGCGCCAGTGCGTGCCATTCCTGGCTGTCGAGGGCGTTGACCGGTGGCTTGGCGATCACCAGTTCAGCGATCCCCTGATTGAGTTGTGTCGTAAATGCCTGGTTCACAGGGGTTCTCCAATACTGGCTGGATGGTTCGAGGGACGGGTCTGGCTGCGCGTCAGGAGTGCGTCCAGGCATTGCTGGGCCTCGCTGGCGATGCCTTCGATGACTTCACGACAACTGAGCAATTCACCGATGGCCGCCGCGACCTGGCCGCTGGGCAAGATGCCCTCGTCCGGGGCACCATCGACCATCGAGCGCTGCAACAACACCGGTTGGTTGGCGGCCATCACCACTTGCGACAGCTGCGAGGGGTCTTCACGCAACCCACGGAAAAAGACCGAGGCCATGTGCCCCAGGCTCATGCCGGTCTGCTGCTTCCACTGCCAGGCGCTGCCCAGGGCGATGCGCAAGCGACCGAACGGGCCGGCCTGCTCCAGGTGGTTGATGAAGCGGTTTTCAATCATGCGGTGACGCATGCCATCCACCGCCGTGGTCACGCGCACCTGCTGCGGGTCGTTGACCTTCAGGTAGCGTTCCAGGGTTGCGGCAGGCGTCGGCGATTCGCGGGTCATGAGAAACCGCGTGCCCATGGCGATGCCGGCACCACCGGCGGCCAGCACCGAGGCCAGGCCACGACCGGTGGCGAATCCACCGGCCGCGATCACCGGCACATTCACCGCCGCCAGCACTTGCGGCAGCAGGATCGAACTGGGCACGCCGCCGGTATGGCCGCCGCCCTCGCCGCCCTGAATGGTGATCAGGTCGGCCCCCAGTTCCACGGCCTTCAGCGCGTGTTTCAACGCGCCCACGGTGGGAATGCACAGCACGTTGGCTGCCTTGAAGCGGGCGATGGTCTTTTTGTCCGGGCCGCGACCGTAACTCACGGCGCGCAGGCGGTACTTAATCGCCAGGTCGACGCACTGCCCGGCGTTGTCCTGGAACATATGGAAATTGAGCCCGAAGTTGCTGCCACCGGTGGCGTCGATCACCTTGCGGATTTCGCCTTCCAGCTCATTGGCCGCGATGGTCGCCCCGGCCAGGAAACCGAAGCCTCCGGCCTGGGTCGTGGCGATGACCAGGTTGGCGTCGGCGACCCAACCCATGGCAGTTTGCACAATCGGGTAACGGCAACCGAGGGCCTCGGTCAGCGGCGTATCCAGCCAGCGGTTCATTGGCTTTTGTCCTCGGCCTGCTTGTTCGCCCGGGCCATGCCCTTGGCGTCAAAGCCGCCCAGTTTGTCACCGGACAACAGCTCGTTATGGGCATGGGCAAAGTGGTGCCAGGCGAACACCGCATCCATCGCCGTGCGCTTGCCTTGCAGATCCTCGACGTGATTGATCGCCTGCTTGGTCAGGGCCAGACCCATACGCGGTTGACGGGCGATGCCGGCGGCCAGGGCATAGGTGGTCTGCTCCAACTCTTCGCGGGGCACCAGGCGGTTGACCATGCCCACTTGCCAGGCACGGGTGGCGCTCATGCGGTCACCGGTGAACAGGAATTCCTTGGCGATACGCGGGTTCATTTCATAGGGATGGGCGAAATACTCCACCCCCGGAATGCCCATGCGCACGACCGGGTCCTGGAAGAACGCGTCATCGCTGGCGACGATCAAATCGCAGACCCAGGCCAGCATCAACCCGCCCGCAATACACGCACCATGGACCATGGCGATGGTCGGTTTGGGCAGCTCGCGCCAACGCCGGCACATGCCCAAGTACACCTCCTGCTCGCGAGCATACAGTTGCTCGCCGCCGGGTTTGTTGGTGTGGTCCCACCACAGGTGCGCGCGTTCGAACGGCTTGTCGATATCGCGCCCAGGCGTGCCGATATCGTGCCCCGCCGAGAAGTGTTTGCCGTTGCCCCGCAGGACGATGACCTTGACGCTGTCGTCGTTTACCGCCTGGCGCAAAGCGGCATCCAGCGCGTAGGTCATCTGCGAGTTTTGCGCGTTATTGAAGGTTGGCCGGTTCAGCGTCAGCGTGGCGATACCCTCGGCCACGCTGTACAGCACCGGGGTGTCCGTCTCGTAGACGGCGTTGTCCTGACGGACGATAAATTCACTGTCGCTGCTGTGCATGCTCGCTGTCCTTGCCTCAGGCCGTACGGATGCCGGGCGGGTTGCCCTTGATCGCCGTGGCGCGGTAATCGTGGGGGTCGAGTCGGCGGATCAAGGCCAGTTGCTCGGCGGTCGGGTGAACGGTTTCGTGCAACTGCGCCGACTTGAGCAACGGGAAGCCGGTGTTGTCCTGGACTTGTTCGAAGCTCACGCCGGGGTGCAGCGAGCGCACTTGCACCGCTCGCTCCGGGCCGTCGAAATCGAGGACGCACAGGTCGCTGACCACACAACGGATGTCCATCAAGTCGCGGCGCGCACCTTCAGGCCAGCGCTCGGCCTTGAAGCCGACACCCGAGACCATGTCCACCTCGCCGCTGACGAAAACCCGGCTGTTATGGCTAGGTACGAAGAACGAGTTGAGGTGGTTGATGCTGTTGCCCGGCAAACCGCGCACGCCGAGAATCGCCGTCTTGGGTTTTTGATAGTCACCGACACAAGACAGGTTGGTCTGGCCCCAGCGGTCGATCTGGGTCGGCCCGATCATCGCGTGACGACGCCCACCCCAGACGCATTCGAAGACTCGCTCGAACGACATGTAGCCCGAGTAACGCGGCACGTAATCGCCACGCGGCCCCAGCGGAATCGGCTCTTCTACCAGGAACGCCTCGCTGTCGGTCATCAGCAGTTCCGGGCTATGGGTCAGTTTGGCCAGGCTGGCGCCCAGGCGCGGGATCACGCCAAGGCCCGAGGCAATCACTTCACCATTGCCACGCCACGCTTCAGAGGCGGCGACGATCATCAGTTCAGCGAGGGTGAAATCACAGGTTGCAGACATAGTCGCTAATCCTCAGAACACGGGAAGGGGCAAGGCGCCCATGGAGTCGGCACCGCCGTTCTGTGCCTGGTAGGCCTGCTCGCCACCGGCGATGTAGGTCTGCACATATTCCTGCCAGCCGTTTTCCGCCTGACTGCTGGCGACATAGCCCTTGAGGTGCTTCATGTCCCAGCCATAGTCGGGGGCGCAGGAAGTCGGGTGCGCACCGAGGGGCGCATGCACCACGCCACTCACCAGATAGCGCTCGAAGGTATTGAAGCGGGCCTGATCGGCGCTTAATTGCAGGCGCTCTTCGAGACGCTCGCATGAGACAAAGCACTGGTTGGCAGCACGGGCGAACAGGTGATCGAAGTACGGGTCCGGCCCGGTCACCAGGCAGTTACCCAGGCGATCGGCGACGTTGACGTGCAGGAACGCAACGTCGAGGTTGAGCGCCGGCATCGCCAGCAATACTTCACCATCGGCATAGGGCGACTGGACGGTTTTGAGCTCTGGATTCAGGCGCGCCACATCAGTGGCCAGACCGCATCGGGTTGGCAAGAACGGCAAGCGCATGCCAGCAGCGCGCAGGCCCCACTGGAACATCCCTTCGTCCAGCTCCATCAGTTCCAGCTCACCCGCTTCGCGGGCTTTTCGGTAGTACGGTTCCAGCGGAATGGCATCGAGGGTGGCGAAGCCGAACACCAGCTTCTTGACCTTGCCGGCGGCGCACAGCATGCCCACTTCGGGGCCGCCGTAGGCAACCACAGTCAGGTCCTTGACCGGCGAGCGCAGGATCTCGCGCACGATGGCCATCGGCTTGCGCCGCGGGCCCCAGCCGCCAAAGCCGATGGTCATGCCATCGCGCAATTGAGCGACCGCATCGGCCGCCGTCAGTTGTTTATTCATCATGACAATTCCTTACTGTTGGCCGACCGAAAAGTCGTGCCCCCAAATGCTTACGCGGGTGAACTCAAACGCCGAATGGTCGGCCCAGTCGACCTGCAACCCGCCGAAGCCGTACTCCAGATCGAAACCGGAAGGCGTCTTCATGTAGAAGCTGGTCATGCGATCGTTCAGGTGCTGGCCGAGGGTGGCCGACAGTTTCACGTCATGGGCGTGCAGACGGTCGTGGGCGCGGCCGACTTCGGTCATCGAATCGACCTCGACCATTACGTGCACGCAACCTGATGGCACCGGGTACTCGGCCAACGCCAAACTGTGGTGACGGGCGTTCTGGCAATGCAGGAAGTGAATGCGGATTGGCGGTGCCGATGGGTCGGGACGGAAGTTGAAAAGGTCCGACAACTCGAAGCCCAGCACATCCTTGGCGAACGCCAGGGTGGCATCGAAATTCGGCGCCGGAAGCACCGTGTGACCCAGCCCCATGTCGCCAGTGATGAAGCGCGGCACACCTTGGGGCGAGACAAACGGCAGGCAGTCGGAGCGATGCCCCCAGCTCAATTCATGGCAGTTGCCCGACGGGTCGGTGAGTTTGACCAGCGCCTGAACACCACGCTGGTCGATCTCGGCGGCAGAGCCTGGCTGCCATTCGATACCCACGGCAGTCAGGTGCTCAAGTGCGGCATTGAATGCTGTTTCGCTGGCCAGTTCCCAACCGGAAGCCAGGTAACGTGCCTCGCTGCCTTCGACGATCAGCATGCGAAACGGACGCTCGTCCATTTTCACGTACAAACCACCGCCGGGCGCCGGCTGCACTTGCATGCCCAGCACGTCTTCGGCGTAACGCTGCCAATGGCTGAGGTTTTCGATCTGCGAGACGAAATAGCTCAAACCGCGAATGTCGATCATGCCTTAGTCCTCGTTGGCTGAAGGGGTTCGTGGTGAGCATTGTGCAAAGCGCCGCTCGCCACTTCATCGTCCGTTGAGACTAAGCACCCTCGTGCTTTGCGCCGCTGTTCCTGCCGATGACGTGGTGTCGCAGATGCATCCCAAACGCCCGACGCTTTGTAGGAGCCAGGCTTGCCGGCGAAGAACGAGGACGCGGTGTGACAGATCCACCGCAGCGTCCCCGTTCGCGGGCAAGCCTCGCTCCTACCGGTGAAGAACGACGGTGTGGCACGTGACGACCTAGTCCGTTTTAGTGATTCGAATCTCGTCCCCAACGCCACAGACTGGCGCATCCATCCGCCTTGCAGAGACATCCTCCATGGAGTTCGCCTTTACCGAAGAACATCTGATGATTCGCGACAGTGCCGAGCGTTTTCTCGCCCAGGTCAGCGACTCGCATGCCGTGCGCGCAGCGATGATTCGTCCGGACGCTCATGACCCCGAGGTCTGGCAGCGGATCGGCCAGGAACTGTACTGGCCGGCCTTGATGGTGCCCGAGCGCTTTGGCGGCATGGGACTGGGGTTTGTCGAGCTGGCGATTCTGCTGGAACAAAGCGGTCGCTACCTGTTGGGCTCGCCGCTGTTCGCCACAGCATGCCTGGCCACCCCGGCGCTTTTACTGGGGCACAACGAGGCGATTCAAGAACACTGGCTGGGTTCGATTGCCGCCGGGGAGACCCGCGCCACCCTGGCCTTTGCCAGTGTCCCTGGGCTGGACGCTTGCAGCGTGAAAACCGTGGCAGAACCACGTTCGGGCGGCTGGGTGCTTGACGGCCAATACGCCCAGGTCATCGATGGCGCCTCGGCCGACCTGTTGATCGTCGCCGCCCGCGCCCCCGGCACTCTGGGCGAACAGGGCATCAGCCTGTTCGTCTTGCCTGGCGATACGTCGCGCATGATACGTAAACCCCTGGCAACGCTAGACCAGACCCGCCGCCTGGCGCACATCGAATTGCATCAGGTGCAGGTCAGTGAAGCGCAACAACTCTGCGGCCCGGAGCAAGGTTGGGCGGTGCTGCGCGACACCCTGCTGGTCGCCACCATCGGGCTTGCCGCCGAGCAGACTGGCGGCGCACAACAGGCCCTCGACCTGACCCTGGCGTACATTGGCGAACGCCGGCAATTCAAGCGCACCATTGCCAGTTTTCAGGCGATCAAGCACCGCTGCGCTGACATGATGCTGCAAGTCGAATGCGCCCGCTCAGCCGCCTACTACGCCGCATGCGTGGCCCAGGAACGCCTGGACCCTGCCGGTGATGCCGCCGTGGCCAGGGAGCTTGAGCTGGCTGCCGCCACCGCGAAAATCCATGCCAGCGAGGCGTTTTTCCACTGTGCCGCCGAGTCGATCCAACTGCATGGCGGCGTCGGTTTCACTTGGGAATACGATCCACACCTGTACTTCAAACGCGCCCGCGCCGGCGAGCAACTATTAGGCAGCCCGGCGCTGCACCGCGAGCGCCTGGCCGCGCATCTATTGGGAGAGCAAGCATGAAAATCGGTTTCAGTCGTGCAGACGAAGCGTTCCGCGAAGCAGTCGCGCAGTGGATGGTCGAGCACCTGAGCGGCGAATTTGCGCCCTTGCGCTTTCGCGGCGGGCCGGGGGATGAGCACAGCTTTCCTGAAGAGCGCAAAGCCTGGGAGCGCGAGTTGGCCGCAGGCGGCTGGATCGGCGTCGGCTGGGGCAAGGAACATGGCGGACGCGGACTGTCCATCAGCCAGCAGGTGATATTCCATGAAGAGTACGCCCGCGCCGGAGGCCCTGGGCGAATGGGCCATATTGGCGAAGGTCTGGTCGGCCCCACGCTGGCCGCTTTCGGCACTCCGGCCCAGCAACAGCGCTTGTTGCCCGGCATCCTCGACGGCAGTCAATTCTGGTGCCAGGGCTACTCGGAACCGGGTGCCGGTTCGGACCTGGCCAATGTGCAGACACGGGCGAAACTGGATGCCACCGGTGAGCATTGGCTGATCAGTGGGCAGAAGGTCTGGACCTCTCTGGCCCACGAGGCCGACTGGTGTTTCGTGCTGGCGCGCACCGAGCCCGGCAGCCAAGGGCATCACGGTTTGTCGTTCCTGCTGGTGCCTATGCATCAGGACACCGTCCGCGTGCAACCGATCCAGCAACTGACCGGCACCAGCGAATTCAACGAGGTGTTCTTCGAACAGACCGTCACTCACGCCGACAACCTGATCGGCCAACCGGGTGATGGCTGGAAGATCGCCATGGCGCTACTGGGTTTTGAGCGCGGCGTGTCCACGCTGGGTCAGCAGATGCAGTTCCACAACGAACTCGACGAAATCATCCGCATTGCCCGTGCCAACGGTGCTGCGCGCGACCCGCTGCTGCGTCAGCGCATCGCCCAGGCCTGGGCCGGCCTCAAGGTGTTGCGCTACAACTCACTGCGCATGCTCTCGGGTCCGCAAGACGGCAACCTCGGCCGCGAAGCGATGATCTACAAACTGGCCTGGTCCACATGGCACAGCGACCTGGGCAAGCTGGCCATGGACGTGTTGGGCGATGCAGCGGAAATCCTCGACGCTGCGCCTTACGAACTCAGCCGTTTGCAGTCGTTGTTTCTGTTCACACGCTCCGACACCATCTATGGCGGCAGCAATGAAATCCAGCGCAATGTGATTGCCGAACGCGCGCTGGGCATGCCGCGCGAGCCACGGGTGAACGGATGAGTTGAGCACACCGATAACGGCAAGATCGAAAGATCGAAGCCTTCGGCAGCTCCTACATGACTTCGTGGGGACGCGGTGCGCCCGGTCAATGTAGGAGCTGCCGAAGGCTGCGATCTCTTGATCTTGCTGTTGATCTTCTTGCCACCTCGAGAGGCACTAGCGAGCTATCGAATGGCGGTGGCATGGGGGTTGAGTTGATGCTGCACCTGAGGCGGCCATCCTGCATCGGCCGCCCCGATGTTCAGCGCACCCGAATCTTCGGGTCATCCGCCCCACGACGCAGGCTGGCGAGGAAGCCTTCCAGCGGCGCCGGTTCGGCGATTTGCGGCAGGGCGTCCTTGTCCGGACGTTGCGCCCAGAACGCGTCCCACGACGGAAACAACTCGTGGAAGCTGCCAGCGTACGGTTCGCGCCCTGGCCAACGCATTTTCAGGCCACCAATTGGAGGCTTGTTCAGGTCGGTCGCATACCAGTAGCACGGCAAGCGACGGCGGAAGCACCAGCGCCCGTCGATCCGCTCGTAGTCGTCCCAGTACAGCATCTGCATGATCACCCACTCGGGACCGGTCTCATGCTCGTTCTTCGAATAGACCACGCCAGTGGCGTGGTCGGCATCGCTGAACTCGATGATGTGCTGGCCCAAGTGATGGGACGTGCCGTGGAACTGCTTGCGCATGGTTTCATCCAGCCACGCCTTGAGGTGCGCACGACCGCTCTTGTCGCGGCCCACACGCACGTCCGGGGCGAAGCAGTTGGCCATGGCATCCATGTCGCGCATGTCCAGTGCCAGGGCGTACTTGCCGGCCAGTTGACGGATCGCGTCCAGCGACTCCAACCGGTCGATGCGCGCGAGCAATTCGTTCGTGTCCTGGCTCATCAGTCGAGCACCGTGTACAGATCCGAACCGCGCCCGCCATCCACCGCCAGGCTCGCACCCGTGACATACGAAGCTTCGTCGCTGGCCAGGAACAAAATGGCGTTGGCCAGTTCCACCGGCAAGCCGACCCGTTTCATCGGGATCACTTTTTCAGTGTTGGTACGGGTCTTGGCGTCGCCCAGCATGCCGGCCGTTGCCGGGGTGTCGACCACACCCGGAATGATCACGTTGCAGCGAATATTGTGCGGTGCGCCTTCGCTGGCCGCTGCCCGACTGAAGTTGATCACTGCCGCCTTGGCTGCCGAGTAACCGGCCATCCACGCGGTGCCGAACAGGCCGCAGATCGAAGCGATGTTGACGATCGAACCGCCCCCCTGCGCTTTCATCAATTGCATTGCGGTGCGGGTGCCCCAAAAGGTGCCGTCCACGGTGGTGGCGAAGTTGGCGTGCCAGTCGGCGGTGGTCATCGCGTCGATGCCGCCCCAGGTGTAGGCCATCGCGTTGTTGACCAGGATGTCGAGGCGTCCGTGACGTTGCGCAGTGGCTTGCAGCGCATCGACGTAGGCCTGCTCATCGCTGACATCGGCGACGGCGATCTCGGCCTTCCCGCCCTGGGCATGGATTTTTTCCTGCACGCCTTGCAGTGGCTCGATGCGCCGTCCGCACAGCACCACCGTGGCGCCCTCTTCGGCGAACCGCAGCGCGGTGGCTTCACCGATGCCGGAACCGGCGCCGGTGACGAACGCGATCTTTCCTTGTAAACGATTGCTCATGGGTAACTCCCTGATCAGATAAAGGCCATGCCGCCGTTGACGGCGATGTTCTGCCCGGTCATGAAACTGGCGTCTTCGCTGGCCAGGAACACCGCGACTTTGGCGATCTCGTCGGTCTCGCACATACGGCCCAGCGGCACGCTTTTGAGCAGCGTCTGCATGTACTCGTCAGGGATGCCGGCCATCATCGGAGTGTTGGTCGGACCCGGCACCAGGGTGTTCACGCGTATACCGCTGGCCGCCAGTTCACGGGCGATCGAACGGGTCAGCCCCATTACGCCGGCTTTCGAGGCGCAGTAATGACTAGGACCTTCGCCGGTCAGCGCGGCGGTGCTGGAGAGGTTGATGATCGCGCCTTTGCGGCCGCCCTTGACCATCAACTTGGCTCCCTCGCGGCAGCACAGGAAGGTGCCGCCCAGGTTCACGCCGATCACCCGTGCCCAGCTCTCGTCCGGGGTTTCGAGGAAACTGTCCAGCCCGCCCACGCCAGCGTTGTTGACCAGAATGTCGAGGCCACCAAAGTGCTGCTCGGCCTGGCCCATGGCATCGGCCACGGACGCGCCATCACCGACGTTGCAAGCCAGGGCCAGCACCTTGTCGCCGAGGTCAGCCAGACTCTCGGCCAGGGCCGATTGATTCAAGTCGACAGCCACCACCTTGGCGCCTTCGGCGACAAAACCACGCACGATGGCCTGGCCCATGCCTTGCGCGGCGCCGGTCACAAAGGCCACTTTATTGAGTAACTTCATAGCGTTCTCCGAATGTGCAAATACCCTGCGGCCCGCTGCCCTTGCAGTGAGGCCGTCCCCTGAATGATTAGCGGCAAGTGCCCCGGCACACATCGTCCGATGGGACTATCGCCACGTGGTCTGAACGGACGATGTGAACAACGCCACCAGCGCCCAGCATTCACCGTGCGCGCAGCGCGCCAGGCACAGCGTTCCCCTTCAATAAACGCCTGGCGCGGCTGTGCTTCATGAATCCGCAGAGAATGGAGAACCCCATGAACCAACCCGTAGACCTGCCCCTGCCCGTCGGCCATTACGCGACCCTGCCCAACGGCCTGCGTCTGCACTATCTGGACGAAGGCGCAGGCCCCGTCGTGCTGTGGCTGCACGGCAGCGGGCCGGGTGCCAGTGGCTTCAGTAACTTCAAGGGCAACTACCCGCAATTAGTCGCTGCGGGCTACCGCAACATCGTGCTCGACCTGCCGGGGTTCGGTCGCTCGGACAAACCCGAAGACGCCCAGTACAACCTGGATTTCTTTGTCGATTGCGTGGCCGCGTTCCTGGAGGCCGTCGGTGTAAAACGCTGCACGTTGCTGGGTAACTCGCTGGGCGGCGCGATCGCCCTGGGCCTGTCCCTGCGCCTGCCGCAACTGCCCCAGAGTCTGATTTTGCTGGCTCCGGGCGGTGTCGAGGAGCGGGAGACTTACTTCAAGATGGAAGGCATCCTGCGCATGGTCAGCCTGTTCAACGAGGGCCCCATTGGGATGGAAGAGATGCGCAGCATGATGCGACTGCAGCTGTTCGATGATTCGATCCTGCCCGAGAGCCTGTTGGAAGAACGCGTAGCGGTGGCGGTGACTCAGCCGAAAAACCTATTCAGCACGATGATGGTGCCGAACATGGAAGCGCGTCTGGGCGAGATTAAGTGTCCGATCCTGGGCTTCTGGGGGACCAACGATCACTTCAACCCGATCAGTGGCGCCCAGCGCATTATTGATGGTGCGCCGAATGCTCGCTTTATCGTGCTTAACCGTTGTGGGCATTGGGTTCAGGTGGAGCATCGCGAACTGTTTAACCGTAGTTGCATCGACTTTTTGCAGCACGGTTGATTTCTGCTGTTGGGTTGGGTTGGGTTGGGTTGGGTGCATATCCGTTTCTGCGGTAACGGCGACTATTGGTTTCGCTTTTACAGCGAGTCACTTTGGAAAAGCCCCAAAGTAACCAAAAGGCTCTCGCCCCACCCCTCGGTGCCTCGCTTAGGCTCGGCATGCCGTAACGAAGGTTGCTCCGTGGGTTGCCGCGATGGGCCATCCCTGGCCCAGCGTGGTTTAACGGGGCGCCCAGATCAAGAGCTGAGCGCCCCATCACTTACGGATGCACACAATCCCACTGTAGGAGCTGCCGGTGAACTGGCCTAATGATTTTGGACACTTCAATCGGGCGCTATGATGGCGCCCAAATCTGAGGTGTTTGGATATGCGTAAATCTTATTCGAGAGAGTTCAAGCTCAAGGCCGCCAGCATGGTGCTGGATGAAGGGCAGTCAGTTCCCGACGTCTGTGCCAGTCTGGATATTGGCCCTACCGCCTTGCGCCGCTGGGTCGATCAGGTTCGTAAAGAGCGCTTGGGTTCGACCCCGCCGGGGGCCAAGGCGATCACGGCCGATCAGCGAGAGATTCAACAGCTCAAAGCGTTGCTCAGGCAAAAAGACCTGGACATTGAAATCCTAAAAAAGGCCAGTGCTCTCCTGCTTTTGGACTCCAAAGATCATTCTCGATGATCAACGAGCTGGACGAGCAGTACGGCGTTAACAATTGCTGTCGGGCGTTTGGAGTCAACCGCAGCAGCTTTTATGCCTGGCGTGAGCGCCAAGGTAAGGTGAAGCCTGAGCGGGAGAAACTTAAAGCCGTGCTGGTCCAGCATCACAAGGAATCCAGAGCGTCCGCAGGGTCTCGCACCCTTTCCAAGGAGCTGCAAGCCAAGGGGCATCGTGTCGGGCGGCATATGGCTCGCAGTTTGATGCGCGAAGCCGGTGTTGCCAGTCATCAGCGGCGGCGGCATAAGTACAAATCTTCCGGCGTAGAAGCGCTGGTGGCGCCACACGTGCTCAAGCGCAAGTTTGATGTCACGGCGATCAATCAGGTGTGGTGTGGCGATGTGACGTACATCAAGGTGGGTAAGCGTTGGATGTATTTCGCGGCGGTGCTGGACTTGTTTGCTCGCCGGATCGTGGGGTGGTCGTTTTCAATGATTTCCGACGCCACGCTGACCTGCGAAGCGTTGCGAATGGCGGTGCAATTGCGAGGCCGTCCAAAAGAGGTGCTGTTTCATTCTGATCAAGGTTGCCAATACACCAGCCACAAATTCAGGAATGAGATGCGCAAGCATGGACTCCTGCAAAGCATGAGTCGTAAAGGTGAGTGCTGGGACAACGCCCCAATGGAGCGTTTCTTTGGCAGCCTGAAATCAGAGTGGGTTCCAGAAGGCGGCTACAGCTCGGAGCATGAAGCCCGCGTGGATGTGCAGCGTTATGTGATGCGTTACAACAACGTCAGACTCCATAGCTACAACGACTACCGGTCGCCGGTAGCTATGGAGAAACTGGCGGCGTGAAACCTTAACTGGTGTCCAGAATTACTTGACCAGTTCAGGCTGGCTCCCACAGGGGATTTGTGACGTACACAAAACCAATGTGGGAGCCAGCCTGCTGGCGATGGCGGTGTTACATACGCAGCAGCATCTTCCACGCACGATTCTGATACACCGCAATCGCCTGCTGCTTACGCGCGTCCAGGGTTTCGTCGGTGATCGGCTCGTTGGCCAGTTGCGCCAATTGCTTGAGCTCGCCGTACAAGCGATCCATCTCCGGGATGTCCAGCACGTGACGCGCGTGGTGCAGCCAGGCCTGGATGCGTTCGATGCGCGGCAGTTGCTCGGCCAGGTCTTCCGGTTGCTGCTGGTAGCGCTGCAATTGCAGTGAGTTGGCTTCTTCGCCCAGCAGGCGCGGCAACCAGCTGCCCAGTTGCGCAGCGCCCTGGCGATTGCCACGGGTATTGCGGTCGGCGGCCCAGGTACGAGCCAGCAGCCAGCGCGAAGTGTTCAGGGAGAACAGGCCCCAACGCGGGTCTTCGAGTTCTTCGAGGAACTGCTCCGGTGCGGCTTTACGCACATCTTCGTCATCCAGGCCGGCCTGAACCAGCGGACGCCAGTCTTCGAGTAATGCATCCAGCGCGACGCGCATGTCGTGGGTCGATTGACGCGGTGCGGCTTGACCAAGACTGCTGACCAGCGCGCGCAATTCGGCGAGGTTTTCCACCCAGTCTTGCAGCAGGCGCCAGTGGCCATTGAAGCGATACTGCTCGGCCAGACGCTGGCTGCTGCCCAGCAAATGCCAGCTCAGGGCGGCGAAGGCGTCGTCCAGCGGCGTTTCAGCGGTGATCTGCGGCGCCGGCAGGCTCAGCGAGTAGCTGTTGGCGTCGTACAGGCGATAGCCGCGTTCAGCTTTGCTGATATCGCACGGCATCAGGGCCAGGGTCGCGGCCAATTCGGCGGCCAGTTCCAGCAGCGCAGCCGGTTCGCCTTCGCGCAGTTCCAGTTCCAACTCGCAGATTTCTTCTTTCTGCTTGCCCACCACAACGTGGCCCAGGTCTAGCGCCGCTTCGATGACCACTTTGGTCTTGCCTCGGCCCCAGGCGATTTCGGCGCGTTCGCGGACGAAGTCGGTGGTGAAAATCGGCTTCAGGGTTTTCTTGTCCAGCTCGGCCAACTCTTCAGGCCAGCATTCGCCATCGAGTTTTTTCACGTCGAGTTTGGCTTTGGGCAGGTTCCAGTCGTATTCGTTACGCTCGGACAAACCGGCGACGCTTTGGCCGCGGGTCTTGAGCGTTTGAATAACTTCTTCGCCATCCTTGCGTAGGCGCAGGGCGACTTTGGCGCGGGCCAGGTCGCGCTCGGGCGTGTCGAAGTACTGGTTCATCAACTCACGGCGTTCCCAGCCACTTTTGTTGCGTTTTTTCAGTAACGGGTGCTCGCGCAGGGCGGCGAGGGTTTCGCGGCTGACGCGGAGTTTGATTTCGGTTTCTTTCTGCATGGCCGGAAAATCCAGGATCGGGAGCGCAGCCGGGGGAATGTGTGGCTGCCAAGGTCGTGCAGTGTACAGGACTCGCCGATCCTACGCGCCGCGACGGTTTATTCCTGTCGCCGGATGGTTCTATGATGGACTTCAATTCGGGAGTTGGAGTCAGCGATGCCTTTGCCGTCCATGAAAGATCAGTTCGCTGCACTGATCGCCGCACCGTCCGTCAGTTGTACCCAGGCGAGCCTCGATCAATCCAATCGCCAGGTGATCGACCTGCTGGCCACTTGGCTCGGCGACTTGGGTTTTGCCTGCGACATCCAGCAGGTCAGCCCCGGCAAGTTCAACTTGCTGGCCAGTTTCGGCTCCGGCCCCGGTGGTTTGGTGCTGGCCGGTCACAGCGACACCGTGCCGTTCGATGGTGCGTTGTGGAAGACCGATCCACTGAAGTTGACCGAAGTCGACGGTCGCTGGGTGGGGCTAGGCAGCTGCGATATGAAGGGTTTTTTCGCCCTGGCCATCGAAGCGGTCAAGCCGCTGCTCGATCAACCGTTCAAACAGCCGCTGCTGATCCTCGCCACCTGCGATGAAGAAAGCTCGATGTCTGGCGCTCGCGCCCTCGCACAAGCCGGGCGACCCTTGGGCCGTGCGGCGGTGATCGGCGAGCCGACCGGGCTCAAGCCGATCCGCATGCACAAAGGCATCATGATGGAGCGCATCGATATTCTTGGGCAGAGCGGCCATTCGTCAGACCCGCGCCTGGGCCACAGCGCCCTTGAAGCCATGCACGATGCCATCGGTGAATTGCGTGGCTTGCGGCTGCTGTGGCAGCGCGAGTTCCGTAACCCGCAGTTCAGCGTGCCGATGCCGACGATGAATTTTGGCTGCATCCATGGCGGCGATAACCCCAACCGAATTTGCGGGCAGTGCTCGCTGGAGTTCGATCTGCGGCCGTTGCCCGGCATGGACCCTAAAGCCCTGCGCGCGGCGATTTTGCAGAAGCTCAATCCGATTGCCGAACGGCATCAGGTCAAGATCGATTACGCGCCGCTGTTCCCTGAAGTGCCGCCTTTCGAGCAGGCCGAGGATGCCGAGTTGGTGCGTATCGCCGAAAAGCTCACCGGCCATAGCGCCGAATCAGTGGCGTTCGGCACCGAAGCGCCTTATCTTCAGCGCCTTGGCTGCGAAACACTGGTACTCGGCCCGGGCGATATCGCCTGCGCCCACCAACCGGGGGAATACCTCGAAATGTCACGTTTGCAGCCTACGGTGCATCTATTACGGCAACTGATTGAACATTACTGCCTGACACCGGCCAAAAACTGAACGCGTACCCTTGTAGGAGCTGCCGTAGGCTGCGATCTTTTGATCTTGTTTTTTGTAAGATCAAGATCAAAAGATCACAGCCTTCGGCAGCTCCTACAGGGGGCGGTTAAATTGGTATTGTCCCAACCCGTATTCATGAGGAGAGCGCGCGTGTCGCCAAGCCTGTTCCGACGATAACCATCAGCCCGCGGTGCGTTTTCTGTTTCGCTTATTTTTTGGCTGCTATTTATTTACAGGCCCAGGTTCATGCCCGAATACGTTAATTGGCTTCGTCACGCTTCGCCTTACATCAACGCCCACCGCGATTGCACCTTTGTCGTCATGCTGCCCGGCGACGGCGTTGAACATCCCAACTTCGGCAATATCGTCCATGACCTGGTGCTGTTGCACAGCCTGGGTGTTCGACTGGTGCTGGTTCACGGTTCCCGCCCGCAAATCGAAGCACGCCTCGCCGCTCGCGGCCTGACCCCGCATTACCACCACGGCATGCGCATCACCGATGCTGCGACGCTGGAGTGTGTGATCGATGCGGTCGGCCAACTGCGCATCGCCATCGAGGCGCGGCTGTCGATGGACATGGCTTCGTCGCCAATGCAGGGCTCGCGTCTGCGGGTGGCCAGCGGCAACCTGGTGACTGCGCGGCCAATCGGCGTGCTCGAAGGCGTCGATTATCACCACACCGGCGAAGTGCGTCGGGTCGATCGCAAGGGCATCAATCGCCTGCTGGACGAGCGCTCCATCGTGCTGCTGTCGCCGTTGGGATACTCGCCGACCGGTGAGATTTTCAACCTCGCCTGTGAGGACGTCGCCACCCGCGCGGCCATCGACCTGGGCGCGGACAAATTGCTGCTGTTCGGCGCGGACCTGGGTTTGATCGATGAACACGGTCGTCTGGTTCGTGAGTTGCGCCCGCAACAGGTGCCGGCGCATCTGCAGCGCCTGGGCAGCAACTATCAGGCGGAGTTGCTGGATGCAGCCGCTGAAGCCTGCCGTGGCGGCGTGGCCCGCAGCCATATCGTCAGCTACGCCGAAGACGGCGCGCTGCTGACAGAGCTGTTCACCCGCGACGGTGGCGGCACGCTGGTTGCCCAGGAGCAATTCGAAGTGGTGCGCGAGGCGGCCATCGAGGACGTCGGTGGTTTGCTGGATTTGATCAGCCCGCTGGAAGAGCAGGGGATTCTGGTACGGCGTTCCCGCGAGGTGCTGGAGCGGGAGATCGAGCAGTTCAGCGTGGTCGAGCGCGAAGGCATGATCATCGCCTGCGCGGCGCTGTATCAGATTGCCGATTCGGATGCCGGTGAGCTGGCCTGCCTGGCCGTCAACCCGGAGTACCGGCATGGCGGTCGTGGGGACGAACTGCTGGAGCGTATTGAAATCCGTGCGCGGGCACAGGGGTTGAAGACTTTGTTCGTCTTGACGACCCGCACGGCGCACTGGTTCCGCGAACGTGGGTTTGTGCCGAGCAGCGTTGAACGCCTGCCATCGGCGCGGGCGTCGCTGTACAACTACCAGCGCAATTCGAAGATCTTCGAAAAGACCCTTTGATCGCAATGACCCTGTAGGAGCCGCCGCGGGCTGAGGTTTTTTGATTTTGTTTTTCAAGATCAAGAAATCGCAGCCTGCGGCAGCTCCTACAGGGTTTTTGCATTCAATCCTGTACGAATTTCGCGCTGGCATACGGCGATACTTCGGCCGCACTGTTTCTGCCTTTCCCGGTTCGTTCAAGAACTCCGCTGTCTCGCCAATCGCTTTGGCCGTGCCACGTCCAGCTCCCACGCTCATGCTAAGGCGCTTTTCAGTCTGGCTGCCGACGGAGGTTGACGCGTGGGCAGATAGAGAAATACAAGCGATACATAAACTGTAACAAATGGTCCGGATAGTGCGCGTTTGATCGTCATGGAGAACCGCCTTTCGGAAGGAATTATTACCGAATTGCGTCAAAGCTAAACGATCTAAAAAAGAGCTAATAAATACTTTTTAGGAATTGGCTTGTGAGCCGGCTGCTCTAGGTCGGGCCGGTAGGTAAGGGAAGCTAAATTCCTAAATGGTATTAGAAAAGAAATGAGTCGTTCTTTTCAGGTTCGTGACGAAATCATGAACCTGCATGGACCAAAAAAACGGGGATTAGACTATGGTCGTAGACACACAAAGTTACGATTGACTTGTTGGTCACCGACCGGCGCTAATCGCGCATCTTAGGATCCGGGGCACTCGACCCAGGGCCAGGAACACAAGAATTAGAAACGAGAGGAGTTAAACAATGAACAAGTCCACCTTGGCCTTGGCCGTGGCTGTAGGGGTTTTGGCGCAGCAGGCAGGCGCCGCCGGTTTTATCGACGACAGCAAGGCGTCCGTTAGTTCGCGTACCTATTATTTCGATTCCGATAAACGTGAAGGTTCTACGAGTACCGCTCCTAGTAATGCTGGTAACAGACAGCGAGAGGCCGCTGAGGGTCTGAAGTTCGATTACCAGTCGGGCTTCACCCAAGGTGTCGTCGGTTTCGGTATCGACGCCCAGGCGCTGGTTGGTATCCATCTGGACGGTGGCAAGGGCCATCACCCGGACAACAACTCCTTTAGCCCTAGCGATTCCGATGGTTCGGCGGAGAGTGAGTGGAGCCGTCTGGCGGGCAACGTCAAGGCACGTTTCTCCAAGACCGAGGCTCACGTGGGTGGCGCTCTGCAGCCAAACATGCCGATCCTGATCGCGAACGACAGCCGCGTGCTGCCACAAACCTTTGAAGGTGGCACCATCACCTCGAAGGAAATCGACAACGTAACCTTCAACGTGGGTCAGCTGGAGCACGCGACAGGTCGCGCCTCCTCGAACTCCACTGGCCTGTCTGTGGCGGGCGCTACCGAGGACAGCAACAAGTTCCGTTATGCCGGTGCTGACTGGAAGGTCACCAAAGACCTGACGCTGCAGTACTACTATGCGAACCTGGAAGACTTCTACAAGCAGAACTTCCTCGGCCTGGTGCACGTTTACCCAATCGCCCCCAACCAGTCGTTCAAGACTGATCTGCGTTATTTCGACAGCAGCTCTGACGGCAAGAACGGCGATGCGGGCTACCGCTTCAACAACAACAACGGCTTTGCCAAAAACCCTGGTGAGGTCGATAACAAGACCTGGAGCGCCACCTTTACCTACACCTTGGGCGGCAGTGCGTTCCTGCTCGGGCACCAGCGTGTCAACGATGACGGCGGCTTTGTCTTCTTGAACCAAGGTAACGTTGTTGATGGCAACGGTCGCAACGAAGGGGCGGGCGGTGCCAGCTTCTACTCGTTTACTGATGCCACTGTTGGCAGCTTTATCCGTGCTGGTGAGAACACCACGTACGGCCAGTACTCCTATGACTTCGCCTCGCTGGGCGTGCCAGGTTTGAAAGCTTCGATCGCTTACCTGGATGGCCAGGACATCAAGGCTACCAGCGGTGTCGGTAAAGACCTGAATGAGCACGAGACCGACGCGCGTATCGACTACGTGATTCAAACGGGTCCACTTAAAGGCTTTGGTACCACTCTGCGTCACGGTACTTACGGTGGCAACACCAGCACTCCTAATGAGGACCAGACCCGTCTGATCTTCAACTACACCTACAGCTTCCTGTAACCCGCACCCCACAAAACCTCGCCTTCATGGCGAGGTTTTTTTTGCACTTTTTTCTATATTCCATAAACATCGATCGTGATGATTTTTTATTCTTTTTAGCTTCTTCATTAAACGCCTAAAGTGGGCTCATCCGACTCGCGACGGGTCTCGGATTTGGCAATTTCACCCCTCGACAATCAAACAGGTTAAGGAATTGGCCTTTTAGCCGATACCTCTGTTCTGTGCTGCGAACGTATATAGCCAAATGGCATGAAAAAGAATGAGACAATTCTTTTCAGGCTTATGTCGAGGTATCCTGTAGCGAGCAAACCATTGATTTAGAAGGACTGACGCGATTAGTGCGTCTGCGGATCCGAGGCATTCGACCCAGGACCAGCAACATAAAAAATTAGAAACGATAGGAGCGAAACAATGAACAAGTCCACCTTGGCCCTGGCTGTGGCCGTAGGGGTTTTGGCGCAGCAGGCAGGCGCCGCCGGTTTTATCGAAGACAGCAAGGCAACGTTGGGGCTGCGCAATTTCTACATCAATACCGATTACCGTGACGGTACCGGTCCGAACAAAAACGAAGAATGGGGCCAAGGCTTCGATCTGCGTTTCATCTCCGGTTACACCCAAGGCACTGTAGGCTTCGGTGTTGATGCGATCGGCCTGCTGGGCGTCAAGCTGGATTCGGGCGGCGGCACCAACGGCGCGGCAAACAACGCTGCTTATGGCGGTACCGTTTTCCCAAGCAAGTCCAACGGCGAAGCGGTTGATGATTTCTCTAGCCTGGGCCTGACTGCCAAAGCCAAGATCTCCCAGACTGAATTGAAGCTGGGTACTCTGCAGCCAAAACTGCCGGTCATCGTGACCAACGACGGTCGTTTGCTGCCGCAAACCTGGGAAGGTGGCCAGATCACCACGGGTGACATCAAGGACCTGACGCTGGTTGGCGGTCAGATCGAACACGTTAAAGGTCGTAACTCCAGCAACAATGAGCAGATGGCAATCAACGGCGCGAACCCGCGCGTTGCCAACAGCAACAAGTTCATCTACGCCGGTGGTGATTACAAAATTACCAAAGACCTGACGGCCCAGTACTACTACGGCAATCTGGAAGACTTCTATAAGCAACACTTCCTGGGGCTGGTACACAACTGGGCCATCGGCCCGGGTGTATTGAAGTCGGACTTCCGTTACTTCAACAGCTCCGACGATGGGGCTAACGGTCACGACCCGCTTTACTACAGCACCGGTGACTACACCGGCGTTGCGAGCGGTAAAGGCAAGGTGGACAACAACCTGTACAGCGGCCTGTTCCTGTACACGGTTGCCGGTCACACTTTCGGTGGCGGTTACCAGGTCAGCAACGGCAGCAGCGACTTCCCGTGGCTGAACCAGGGCGACGGTTCGTCGAACTACACCATCACCGACTCGCAAATCCAGAAGTTCGGCCGTGCCGGCGAGCGCACCTGGCAAGCACGCTACTCGTTCGACTTCGCCAAGGTTGGCGTACCGGGCCTGACAGCGGGTCTGGTTTACCTGCATGGCGATAACATCGATACCGTTGCGGCCGCTCGACCTTTCCGACAGGTAGCTAATGGCGCTTCCGAGTGGGAACGCGATCTGAGTGTTGGTTACGTCGTTCAGTCTGGCGCGTTGAAAAACCTCGGCTTCGCCTGGAAGAACGCTACCTGGCGCACCGACCTGCCGAGCACTCGCTCCCAGGACGAAAACCGCCTGATCCTCAGCTACTCGATCCCGCTGTTGTAATAGCGTGTAGGCGCTGTGTAGGAGCTGTCGAGAGAAACGAGGCTGCGATCTTTTAAGGGCAAGATAAAAAGATCGCAGCCTTCGGCGGCTCCTACAGAAAACCTCAATGGCGCTGACAAAAAAAGCCCCGCCCGGCATCTCGCCGGGCGGGGCTTTTGCGTTTTCAAAGCGGGCTCACCCCCGTAAACCCGCCATGAAATTTCCCTCTTTTGCAGCAACTCAAGGCCTTCTCGAACCTCGCTGCCGATGTTCGGCGCGATGCACAGTCACGTCCAGTGAACAGATTTTTAATATTCTTTAATGATCTAAATAAATCGATATTTATTCTTTTTAATAGATAAAAAACACAGGCACAGTTGAGCTCATCAAGCACTCACAAGGAGCAGCACCATGAGCCTCAGACTCGGCGATATCGCCCCCGACTTCGAACAGGACTCCAGCGCCGGTACCATCCGTTTCCACCAGTGGCTGGGCGATAGTTGGGGCGTGCTGTTTTCCCATCCGGCCGATTTCACCCCGGTGTGCACCACCGAACTCGGCCTCACGGCCAAGCTCAAGGATGAGTTCGCCAAGCGTGGGGTCAAGGCCATCGCGCTGTCCGTCGACCCGGTGGATTCGCACCACAAGTGGATCGAAGACATCAACGAAACTCAGAACACCGTCGTTACCTTTCCGATCCTCGACGACGCCGACCGCAAGGTCTCGGACCTCTACGACCTGATCCATCCCAACGCCAACGACACCTTGACCGTGCGATCGCTGTTCGTGATCGACCCGAACAAAAAGGTCCGCCTGACCATCACCTATCCGGCGAGCACTGGCCGTAATTTCAATGAAATCCTGCGGGTGATCGACTCGCTGCAACTCACCGACAACTACAAGGTGGCGACCCCGGCCAACTGGCAGGACGGTGATGACGTGGTGATCGTGCCGTCGCTCAAGGACGAAGACGAAATCAAACAACGTTTTCCCAAGGGTTATCGGGCGGTTAAGCCGTACCTGCGCCTGACGCCACAGCCTAATCGTTGAAGATCAAAAGATCGCAGCCTGCGGCAGCTCCTACATGGATCGGCGTGTACCTGTAGGAGCTGCCGCAGGCTGCGATCTTTTCAAGGTGTCCACAAAGCAGGGGATTTCGGGCCGTTTCAACGGCCTGTTTTTTTGCCCGGAGAAAACTGATTCTTATATCTCTTAAACGCATAACCAAATGAATAAATATGATTTATGGATATATAAATCTGCTGTTAATGTCACCCCATTCCAAAGCGAGATCGCAAACCGCGAATCGCTAACACCGTTCAAGGAATTGTCTTAATGCTGGTCGTCTCACTCGGTGGCAGTCCCAGCCAACGCTCCCGTTCCGGGGTGCTGCTGGACCGCTCACAGCGTTGGTTGCAAGCGCAAGGCGTGGAAGTGGTGAGTTACCAGGTACGGGACTTCCCGGCCGAAGACCTGCTGCACGCACGCTTCGACAGCCCGAAGGTGATCGACCTGCTGCAACAGATTGAAAACGCCGATGGCTTGTTGATCGCAACACCGGTCTACAAGGCATCGTTCTCAGGTGCGTTGAAAACCGTGCTGGACTTGCTGCCCGAACGCGCCCTGGCTAACAAAGTCGTTTTGCCAATGGCCACCGGCGGCAGCATCGCCCACATGTTGGCGGTGGATTACGCGCTCAAGCCAGTGCTGTCCGCGCTGAAAGCCCAGGAAATGCTTCACGGTATTTTTGCCGAAGACAGCCAGATCGCTTACGGCGAAGGCAGCGCTCTGGCGCAGTTGGCACCCGAGCTGGAACAAAGACTGAATGAGTCGCTGGAGCTGTTTTTCAGCGCCATGGCGCGACGGCCCAAGCCGCTCGATCCGAACCTGTTGAATGAACGTTTGTTGAGTGCTCGCTGGAGCATTTGAGCTCCACCGAAAATTAGCCCCACCCAAAATTGATGTACTGGCCTTACTCGCCCGCTAACGGGCAAGCAGGTGCAGCCAAAAACCCTACTGCAAAAGGAGAGCGCCATGCGCCCTGTCATTTTGCGTCGTGGTCTGGTCGCTCTGTTTGCTGCGGCTGTAACCTTCGGCGCCATTACTCAAGCTCAAGCTGAAACTCTACGAATCGGCTATCAAAAGTACGGCACCCTGGTGTTGCTCAAAGCCAAAGGCACACTGGAAAAACGTCTCGCCGCTCAAGGCGTGGACGTGCAATGGACTGAATTCCCCGGTGGTCCGCAACTGCTTGAAGGCCTGAACGTCGGCTCGATCGATTTCGGCGTCACCGGCGAAACGCCTCCTGTGTTTGCCCAAGCGGCTGGCGCCGATCTGCTCTACGTCGCCTATGAACCACCGGCGCCAAACAGCGAAGCGATCCTTGTGCCGAAGGACTCGACGATCAAATCGGTGGCAGACCTCAAGGGCAAGAAAGTCGTCCTGAACAAAGGCTCCAACGTGCACTACCTGCTGGTGCGTGCACTCGAAGACGCCGGCCTCAAATACACCGACATCCAGACCGTATTCCTGCCGCCAGCCGATGCCCGCGCCGCGTTCGAACGTGGCAGCGTCGACGCCTGGGTCATCTGGGACCCTTATCAGGCCGCCGCTGAACAGCAACTGCAAGCGCACACCCTGCGTGATGGCAAGGGCATCGTCGACAACCACCAGTTCTACCTCGCAACCAAACCATACGCGCAGAAAAATCCTGAGGTGATCAAGACCCTGGTGGAAGAAGTGCGCGCAGTCGGTGAATGGTCCAAGGCCAACCCGGAAGACGTGACCAAGCAAGTCTCGCCGCTGCTCGGCCTGCCGGCGGACATCACCCTGACCTCGGTGAAACGCCAGGGCTACGGGGCGCTGTTCCTGACGCCGGAAGTGGTCGCCGCGCAGCAGAAAATCGCCGACACCTTCTACCAGCTCAAGCTGATCCCCAAGCCGTTGAGCATCAAAGACGTGATCTGGACGCCACCGGCGGCCGTTGCCCAAAGCTCGATATCCAAAGCTCAGTAACTCGAACCCCTAAGGAGACCACTCCATGAGCCTCAATATCTTCTGGTTCCTGCCTACCCACGGTGACGGCCATTACCTTGGCACCGCTGCAGGCGCTCGCGCCGTCGACCACGGTTACCTGCAACAAGTCGCACAAGCGGCGGATCGCCTGGGTTTCGGTGGCGTGCTGATTCCTACTGGCCGCTCCTGCGAAGATTCGTGGCTGGTGGCGGCGTCGCTGATCCCGGTGACTCAGCGTTTGAAGTTCCTTGTCGCCCTGCGCCCCGGGATCATTTCCCCGACGGTGGCAGCGCGTCAGGCCGCGACGCTGGATCGTTTGTCCGGCGGGCGTGCGCTGTTCAACCTGGTCACCGGCGGTGATCCAGAAGAGTTGGCCGGCGATGGTCTGTTCCTGACTCACGAAGAGCGCTATCAGGCTTCGGTGGAATTCACCCGCATCTGGCGTCGTGTGCTGGAAGGCGAGACCGTCGATTACGACGGTCAGCACATCAGCGTGAAGGGCGCCAAGCTGCTCTACCCGCCGATCCAGCAGCCGCGTCCGCCGCTGTACTTCGGCGGCTCGTCGGAGGCTGCGCAGGATTTGGCCGCCGAACAAGTTGAGATGGTTCTGACCTGGGGCGAGCCGCCGGCCGCTGTGGCCGAAAAGATCGAACAGGTCCGCGCCAAAGCCGCCAAGCTCGGCCGCACCGTGCGCTTCGGCATTCGTCTGCATGTCATCGTTCGCGAAACCAACGCCGAAGCCTGGCAAGCGGCGGACCGTCTGATCTCGCACCTGGATGACGAAACCATCGCTAAAGCCCAGGCTTCGTTGTCGCGTTTCGATTCGGTCGGCCAGCAACGCATGGCGGCGCTGCACGGCGGCAGTCGCGACAACCTGGAAGTCAGCCCCAACCTGTGGGCCGGTGTCGGCCTGGTGCGTGGCGGTGCCGGTACGGCGCTGGTGGGTGATGGTCCGACCGTGGCGGCCCGCGTGAAGGAGTACGCGGACCTGGGCATCGACACGTTTATCTTCTCCGGTTATCCACACCTGGAAGAGTCGTATCGCGTTGCTGAGTTGCTGTTTCCGCACCTCGATATCGAGCGCCCGGAACTGCCAAAAGGCGCGAACTACGTCAGCCCGTTTGGCGAGATGGTCGCCAACGACATTCTCCCTAAAGCCGCGTCCCAGAGCTGAGGCGCGCCATGAAAAAAATCATCCACAGCCTCGCGCCCTGGGCGTTGCCGGTGTTGCTGCTGGCGGTGTGGCAGTTGTCAGTGTCGGCAGGCTGGTTGTCGACACGGATTCTGCCGGCGCCGATCGCCGTGATCGAAGCCGGTGTAAGCCTGTTCCGCAGCGGCGAAATCTGGACGCACCTGGCAATCAGCGGCTGGCGTGCCGGGCTCGGTTTTGCAATTGGCGGCAGCATCGGTCTGGTGCTGGGCTTCATCACCGGCCTGTCGAAATGGGGCGAACGGCTGCTCGACAGTTCGGTGCAGATGATCCGCAACGTACCGCACCTGGCGCTGATTCCACTGGTGATTCTGTGGTTCGGCATCGATGAGTCGGCAAAGATTTTTCTGGTGGCGCTGGGCACGTTGTTCCCGATCTACCTCAACACCTATCACGGCATCCGCAACGTTGATCCGGCATTGGTCGAGATGTCGCGCAGTTATGGCTTGTCCGGTTTCGGCCTGTTCCGACAGGTGATCCTGCCGGGTGCGCTGCCTTCGATTCTGGTCGGTGTGCGCTTCGCACTGGGCTTTATGTGGCTGACGCTGATCGTCGCGGAAACCATTTCCGCCAGCTCCGGCATTGGCTATCTGGCGATGAACGCCCGGGAGTTTTTGCAGACCGACGTGGTGGTGCTGGCGATCCTTCTGTACGCAGTGCTTGGCAAATTGGCTGATCTCGCTGCCCGTGGGCTTGAGCGTGTGTGGCTGCGCTGGCATCCGGCTTATCAAGTTGTCAAAGGAGGTGCCGCATGACGGCTCAACAACCTCCACGCCTGCTGCGCGGCATCCCGCTGGCGGTGCGCAAGTTGCAAAAAACCTTTGGCTCGCGGCAGGTGTTGCGTGAGATCGATCTGCACATTCCGGCGGGTCAGTTTGTCGCCGTGGTCGGTCGCAGCGGCTGTGGCAAAAGCACGTTGCTGCGCTTGCTGGCCGGGCTTGATCAGCCTACCGGCGGGGAATTGCTGGCCGGCTCCGCGCCGCTGAGCGATGCACGCGAAGACACGCGCCTGATGTTCCAGGAAGCACGACTGCTGCCATGGAAAAAGATCATCGACAACGTCGGCCTCGGGCTCAGGGGCAACTGGCGGCCGCAAGCGCTGGAAGCCCTGGAAGCAGTGGGGCTGGCGGATCGCGCCAATGAGTGGCCAGCGGCGTTATCCGGTGGGCAAAAGCAACGTGTGGCCCTGGCCCGGGCGCTTATCCATCAACCGCGCTTGCTGTTGCTCGACGAACCTTTGGGCGCGCTGGATGCCTTGACCCGGATCGAGATGCAGCAGCTGATCGAACGGCTCTGGCAACAGCACGGCTTCACCGTGTTGCTGGTAACCCACGACGTCAGTGAAGCGGTGGCAATTGCCGATCGGGTGATTCTGATCGAAGACGGCGAAGTTGGCCTCGACCTGCACGTGGAACTGCAGCGCCCTCGGGTGCGCGGTTCCCATCGGCTGGCAGCGCTGGAAACCGAAGTCCTTAATCGCGTGCTGTCACTGCCCGGCCAACCGCCAGAACCTGAACCTGTTTCACCATTGCCTACGCAGTTGCGTTGGGCTCAATAACTCACGCCTTATCCAACGACGGGAATCAATATCATGACTATCAAAGCCATCAACGTCCGCAACCAGTTCAAAGGCTCCATCAAGGAAATCGTCCTCGGTGACGTGCTGTCGGAGATCGACGTGCAGACCGCGTCCGGCATCGTCACGTCGGTGATCACCACACGTTCGGTGAAAGAGCTGGAACTGGTCGTCGGCAGCGAAGTGATCGCGTTCGTGAAATCCACCGAGGTGTCGATCGCCAAGTTGTAAACGCTTGTGAAGATCAAAAGATCGCAGCCTTCGGCAGCTCCTACAGGGGTATACATTCCAGTGTAGGCGCTGCCGAAGGCTGCGATCTTTTAAAGCGCAGCGCGCTTGTGTAGGTAAGGCGGTAGATAAAGCCCCAGATACGCATCAAACACCCGCATCCCTTCCTCCGCCATGCGCGGCGTAATCTGCCCATGCTGTTGCACCGAGCGCGCGTAAACGCGGTCGCCAAGCTCCATGGCCAGCGCAAACACATCGACATCGGTCGGCAGTTTCGGCAGCTCGAAATGATGGTCGAACAGTTTGTGCATCAGGTCGCCCAGTTCGATGTCGTGTTGACGGTCGGCCTGGGTGACTTCGGTCAGACCGTGCTGGGCGAGGATGAGTTGGCGGGCGGCGGCGTCTTCGTCATAGATGTCCAGCATGCGCTGTTCCACCAGTCGCGACAGATCACGCCAGCCGGTAAGGGCGTGGTGGTCAATAGGCGCTTGCAGGCAGGCGCGGAATGCGGCGTGAATATCAGCGGTCAGGGCCTCAAGCAACGCCGGGACGCTGGCGAAAAAGTGGTAGACGGAGGAGGGCGGGATCTCCGCGCGCTCGGCAACGCTGTAGATCGACAGGCTGGCCACGCCCTCGGCAGCCAGCAGCGTACGGGCTGCATCGAGTATCGAGTCGATCCGGGCCTGGCTGCGTGCGCGGGGTTTGCGGGGGGTGGCTACGCGTGTCATTGGAGTCTCCTGCGGGGCAGCGGGCATTGTACGCAGAGCGGCGTGATGTTCCATAGCCTGTGGTTCCCGGTTTACCTGTGGCGAGGGAGCTTGCTCCCGCTGGGTCGCGGAGCGGCCCAAAAACCGGTCAATTCGATGTGTCTGACAGAATCATATCGCTATGAACGGGAGTCCTTCGGCCTCCAGGGGGAGCAAGCTCCCTCGCCACAGGGGTTGATGCCAGACATAAAAAAACGCCGCAGGCTCCAATAGCCGGCGGCGTTCTTTTTTCACTGCAATCGCTTACACGGTATGCAGGTACCAGTTGTACTCAAGGTCGGAGATGGAGTGTTCGAACTCCTCCAGCTCGCTCTCTTTGCACGCGACGAAGATATCGATGTATTTCGGATCGATGTACTTGGCCATGACTTCGCTGTCGTCCAGCTCACGCAATGCGTCGCGCAGGTTGTTCGGCAGGCTTTGCTCGTTTTGCTCGTAGCTGTTGCCTTCCACGGGTGCGCCCGGTTCGATCTTGTTGGTCAGACCGTGGTGCACGCCTGCCAGGACCGAAGCCATCAGCAAGTACGGGTTGGCATCGGCGCCGGCCACACGGTGTTCCAGACGGACCGCATCGGCGGCACCGGTGGGCACGCGCAGGGCTACGGTGCGGTTGTCCAGGCCCCAGCTCGGCGAGTTCGGCACGTAGAACTGTGCACCGAAACGACGGTAGGAGTTGACGTTCGGGCAGAGGAAAGCCATCTGCGCTGGTAGGGTCTCGAGCACACCGCCGATCGCGTGACGCAGTGCGGCGTTCTGCTCGGGATCCTCACTGGCAAAAATATTCTTGCCATCTTTATCGAGAATCGAGATGTGGACGTGCAGACCATTACCCGCCTGGCCAGGGTAAGGCTTGGCCATGAAGGTGGTGTCCATTTCATGGTCGTAGGCGATGTTCTTGATCAGGCGCTTGAGCAGGACCGCGTAGTCGCAAGCCTTGATCGGGTCGGCCACGTGGTGCAGGTTCACTTCGAACTGCGCCGGGGCACTTTCCTTGACGATGGCGTCGGCCGGGATGCCTTGCTCTTTTGCACCTTCCAGAATGTCCTGGAGGCAGTCGACGTATTCGTCGAGGTCGTCGATCAGGTAAACCTGGGTCGAGTGCGGGCGTTTGCCAGAAACCGGCGAGCGTGGCGGTTGCGGTCGACCGTTCACGTTCTCCTGGTCGATCAGGTAGAACTCCAGTTCGAACGCGGCGCAAATAGTAAGGCCCATTTCGTCGAACTTGCGCACTACATTCGCCAGTACTTCACGGGGGTCGGCGAAGAAGGGCTGGCCTTCGAGTTCGTGCATGGTCATCAACAGCTGCGCGGTTGGGCGCTTCTGCCATGGCTCATTGCACAGGGTGTCGGGGATTGGATAGCAGATTCGGTCAGCATCGCCGATGTCCAGGCCCAGGCCGGTGCTTTCCACCGTCGAGCCATTGATATCCAGAGCAAATAGAGAGGCCGGCAGGTTGATGCCTTTCTCGTAAACCTTGTGGAGGCTGGTGCGTTCGATGCGCTTGCCGCGCACCACACCATTCATATCCGCAATCAGAAGGTCAACGTACAGAACCTCAGGATGTTCCTTAAGGAACGCGTTCGCTTCGTTAAGCTGAACGGCACGCGGGGGTACCGACATGATGCAACACCTTTGTTGTTAAAAATATCAATCATTGATCTCTTCGGATTCCAGTCAACCCGAACGGCATGCCGAAGTCAAGCGAGGCCTTTTTTGCCCTAAAAAAGCGCTCGTGTGGCTTTTTTGAGGCACTTTGGGGCGTTTTTATGCCTTTGAACGCTTTGACGCCCGCATGCTTGAGCGGGCCGTGTTGTATTTTTTACGGGGGTGTTGTGTAAAAAAATGAACAAGGCTAAGCTCGAATCAAACCCATAACAGCAATAATACCGGGGTGCTTCATGTCTCGCCTGCCGTTAATCGGCGTCACCGACTGCTCTAAGCAGAACGGTCTGCATGCTCATCACATCAGTGGCGACATTTACGTCAGCGTTGTTGCCTCAGCAGCTTCGGGCCTGACGGCTCGACCATTCCCGTCCGATATTCTGGACGGCGCTGATGGCACCCCCATTACGGTTACTCCATTCAATATAGAACCGATTCACAATAGCGGCGTGGCCTTTGTGCTGAGCACCGCTCGCGATTCTGCACGCCTGGCATTTGTCGCTGTATCCGAAATGAACACGATAGCCGGTCGCAGACACGCATTACAACGCGACGCCGATGCGTCAAACATTGCCTGATTCTGACAAGCGTCAGGAAACTCAAAGCCTAGAGGCATTTATGAGTCACAACCTCGACCAGCTCACCGATTGGTTGAAAGACCACAAGATCACAGAAGTCGAATGCATGATCGCCGACTTGACCGGGATTACCCGGGGCAAGATTTCGCCGACCAACAAATTCATCGCTGAAAAGGGCATGCGCCTGCCAGAGAGTGTTCTGCTGCAGACCGTGACCGGCGACTATGTCGAAGACGACATCTATTACGAACTGCTCGACCCGGCCGACATCGACATGATCTGCCGTCCCGACCAGAACGCGGTGTTCCTGGTGCCGTGGGCCATCGAGCCTACCGCGCAGGTGATCCATGACACCTACGACAAGCAAGGCAACCCGATCGAGCTGTCGCCGCGCAACGTACTCAAAAAGGTTCTGAAACTCTATTCCGACAAGGGCTGGCAGCCCATTGTGGCGCCGGAAATGGAGTTCTACCTGACCAAACGCAGCGACGATCCGGACTACCCGTTGCAACCGCCAATCGGCCGCTCCGGACGCCCGGAAATCGGTCGCCAATCGTTCTCCATTGAAGCAGCTAACGAATTCGATCCGCTGTTCGAGGACGTCTACGACTGGTGCGAATTGCAGGAGCTGGACCTCGATACATTGATCCACGAGGACGGCACCGCGCAGATGGAAATCAACTTCCGTCACGGTGATGCCCTGTCCCTGGCCGACCAGATCCTGGTGTTCAAGCGCACCATGCGTGAGGCCGCACTCAAGCACAACGTCGCGGCGACGTTCATGGCCAAGCCCATGACCGGCGAGCCGGGCAGTGCCATGCACTTGCACCAGAGCATCATCGACATCGAGACCGGCAAAAACATCTTCTCCAACGACGACGGGACCATGAGCCAGTTGTTCCTGCACCACATCGGTGGCTTGCAGAAACTCATTCCCGAGTTGTTGCCGCTGTTCGCGCCCAACGTCAACTCGTTCCGCCGCTTCCTGCCGGACACCTCGGCACCGGTAAACGTGGAGTGGGGCGAAGAAAACCGCACCGTGGGCCTGCGGGTTCCGGACGCCGGGCCGCAAAACCGTCGGGTGGAAAATCGCCTGCCGGGCGCCGATGCCAACCCGTACCTGGCGATTGCCGCGAGCCTGCTCTGCGGTTACATCGGCATGGTCGAAGGCCTGAACCCAAGTGCGCCGGTGGTGGGTCGTGGCTATGAACGCCGCAACCTGCGCCTGCCACTGACCATCGAAGACGCGCTGGATCGCATGGAAAACAGCGCAACCGTCGAGAAGTACCTGGGCAAAAATTTCATCAAGGGCTACGTCGCGGTCAAGCGAGCCGAGCATGAAAACTTCAAGCGCGTCATCAGTTCGTGGGAACGGGAATTCCTGCTCTTCGCCGTCTGATGCGCCGGCGCCGCTGTTATCGAGCGGCGCTTTCACCTGGTTTTTTTAGGAGATTCGTATGACCAGCAACAACCCGCAAACCCGTGAATGGCAAACCCTGAGCAATGATCACCACCTGGCCCCGTTCAGCGACTTCAAGCAGCTGAAAGAGAAAGGCCCGCGGATCATCACCAACGCCAAGGGCGTTTACTTGTGGGACAGCGAAGGCAACAAGATTCTCGACGGCATGGCCGGTCTGTGGTGCGTGGCGATCGGTTACGGTCGCGACGAACTGGCCGATGCCGCCAGCAAACAAATGCGTGAACTGCCGTACTACAACCTGTTCTTCCAGACCGCTCACCCGCCGGTGCTGGAGCTGGCCAAGGCCATCGCCGACATCGCGCCAGAAGGCATGAACCACGTGTTCTTCACTGGTTCCGGCTCCGAAGGCAACGACACCATGCTGCGTATGGTTCGTCACTACTGGGCCATCAAGGGCCAGCCGAAGAAGAAAGTCATCATCAGCCGCAAGAACGGCTATCACGGCTCCACCGTAGCCGGCGCGAGCCTGGGTGGCATGACTTATATGCACGAACAAGGCGACTTGCCGATCCCGGGCATCGTCCACATCGCCCAGCCGTACTGGTTCGCCGAAGGCGGTGACATGACCCCGGAAGAGTTCGGTGTCTGGGCCGCCAATCAGCTGGAAGAGAAGATTCTGGAAGTCGGCGTGGACAACGTCGGTGCCTTTATTGCCGAGCCGATCCAGGGCGCCGGTGGCGTGATCATTCCGCCAGACACCTACTGGCCGCGCATCAAGGAAATCCTCGCCAAGTACGACATCCTGTTCGTGGCTGACGAAGTGATCTGTGGTTTCGGCCGCACTGGCGAGTGGTTCGGCAGCGATTTCTACGACCTCAAGCCCGACATGATGACCATCGCCAAAGGCCTCACTTCCGGCTACATCCCAATGGGTGGGCTGATCGTGCGCGACGAAGTGGTGGCGGTGCTCAACGAGGGTGGCGACTTCAACCACGGCTTCACTTACTCCGGTCACCCGGTGGCTGCAGCCGTGGCGCTGGAAAACATCCGCATCCTGCGTGACGAAAAAATTATCGAGCACGTTCACGCAGAAACGGCACCGTATTTGCAAAAGCGTCTGCGGGAACTGAACGATCACCCGCTGGTGGGGGAAGTGCGCGGGGTCGGTCTATTGGGGGCAATCGAGCTGGTGCAGGACAAGGCCACTCGCAAGCGTTACGAAGGCAAGGGCGTCGGCATGATCTGCCGCCAGTTCTGCTTCGACAACGGCCTGATCATGCGCGCCGTGGGCGACACCATGATCATCGCTCCACCACTGGTGATCACACCGGCGGAAATCGATGAACTGGTGACCAAGGCCCGCAAGTGCCTGGACCTGACCCTGAGTGCATTGCAAGGCTAAGTGCTAGGCTCTGAGCGGAAGTCTTCTGGAAAAAAACAGGCACTTTCGCTCAGAGAAGTCAGAAAGCAAGGTGTTTCCTTGAAAGACCGACATGGATCTTGCCAGACTAGTCGCGGTTCCAGTTGCCGGGGTTCCGTGGCTGAACAAGTGGATCAAAAAAAGAAAAATTTGGAGCATCACGCATGAAGGCACTAGGTAAAAAGCTCGCTGGCAAGACCCTCCTCGCCATGTCCCTGATGGGCGTGATGGCGGGTGCAGTTCAAGCTGACGACAAGGTTCTGCACGTGTACAACTGGTCCGATTACATCGCTCCGGACACCATCAAGAAGTTCGAAGACGAATCGGGCATCAAAGTCGTCTACGACGTCTTCGACAGTAACGAAACCCTCGAAGCCAAGTTGCTGGCTGGCAAGTCCGGCTACGACATCGTCGTACCGTCGAACAACTTCCTGGCCAAGCAGATCAAGGCTGGCGTTTACCAGAAGCTGGACAAGTCCAAGCTGCCTAACTGGAAAAACCTGAACCCGGACCTGCTCAAGGCCGTATCGGTCAGCGACCCGGGCAACGAACACGCCTTCCCTTACATGTGGGGTTCGATCGGTATTGGCTACAACGCCGAGAAGGTCAAGGCAGCACTGGGCGCCGATGCACCGGTTGATTCCTGGGACTTGATCTTCAAGCCTGAAAACGCCGCCAAGTTGAAGTCGTGCGGTATCAGCTTGCTCGACTCGCCAACCGAGATGATCCCGGTGGCTTTGCACTACCTGGGCCTGCCGACCGACAGCCAGAAGAAAGAAGACATCGACAAGGCTCAGGCACTGATCCTGAAAGTCCGTCCTTCGATCGCCTACTTCCACTCGTCCAAATACATCTCCGACCTGGCCAACGGCAACATCTGCGTGGCCGTGGGTTACTCGGGTGACGTTTACCAGGCCAAGTCCCGCGCGGCTGAAGCCGGTGACAAGGTGAAAGTCAGCTACAACATTCCGAAAGAAGGTGCAGGCAGCTTCTACGACATGGTCGCCATCCCTAAAGATGCCGAAAACGTCGAAGGCGCCTACAAGTTCATGACCTTCCTGCAGAAGCCGGAAATCATGGCTGAAATCACCAACGCCGTACGTTTCCCGAACGGTAACGCGGCGGCCACGCCGTTGGTGGATAAAGACATCACTGGCGACCCGGGCATCTACCCGCCAGCGGACGTACTGGCCAAGCTGTACGCGATTGCCGACTTGCCGGCCGCGACCCAGCGCATCCTGACGCGCAGCTGGACCACGATCAAATCCGGTAAATAAGAAGTAAACCTTGCAGGAGCGAGCTCGCTCGCGATGGTCGTCAACGATAACGCTGGGTGCCTGGCACCCCGCGGTGCTCTCGGGTTCCTCGCGAGCACGCTCGCTCCTACAGGTGTATCTGTATAAAAGTTTTGCTGGAACGGTTTTTCGAGGGTAAGTTGCGCGCCGGTTTTGTTGCTGGGCAGCCATGGCTGTCATGTAACGCGGGGCAACTTGGGCCCAACTAATTTGAGAGGACCTCCACTTGCCTATTTTTTCTATGTTGCGCAATGCCTTGCTGGTCGCTGCCGGGTTGACGCTTGCCGTCAATGTCCAGGCTGCCGGCACTGTGCATATTTATAACTGGTCGGACTATATCGGTCAGACCACCCTGGCAGACTTCCAGAAAGAGACCGGCATCAAACCGGTTTACGACGTCTTCGATTCCAACGAAACCCTGGAAGGCAAGTTGCTGGCCGGGCACACCGGCTATGACGTGGTGGTACCGTCCAACCACTTCCTTGGCAAACAGATCAAGGCCGGTGCTTTCCAGAAGCTCGACAAGTCGCAGTTGCCCAATTATTCGAACCTCGACCCCGTGCTGCTCAAGCGCCTGGAGCAGAACGATCCGGGCAACCTGTACGCTGTGCCGTACCTGTGGGGCACTAACGGCATCGGTTACAACGTCGACAAGATCAAAGCAGTGCTGGGCGTCGACAAGATCGATTCCTGGGGCGTGTTGTTCGAGCCGGAGAATATCAAGAAGCTGAGCAAGTGCGGCGTGGCGTTCCTCGACTCCGCCGATGAAATGATGCCCACCGTCCTTAATTACATGGGCTTGAACGCCAACAGCACCAGTGAGGAAGATTACAAAAAGGCCACTGCCAAGTTGCTGGCTGTGCGGCCTTACGTCACCTACTTCAACTCGTCCAAATACATCACTGACCTGGCCAACGGCGATATCTGCATCGCAATCGGTTTCTCCGGCGACATGTTCCAGGCCAGGAACCGCGCGGCTGAAGCGAAGAAAGGCATCAATATCGCTTACGTCATTCCGAAAGAAGGCGGCGCGCTCTGGTTCGACATGCTCGCGATCCCGAAGGACGCGGCCAACGTCAAACAAGCTCACGCCTTCATCAACTATTTGCTGAAACCTGAGGTGATCGCCCAGGTCAGTGATTACGTCGGCTACGCCAACCCTAACCCTGGGTCGGACAAACTGATGGAAGAGTCCATTCGCACCGACGAAGCGGTCTATCCACCGCAAGAGGTGCTCGACAAGACCTACGTATCGGTCGAGTTACCACCCAAGATTCAGCGTTTGATGACCCGCAACTGGACCACGGTCAAGACGGGTAAATAGCTACAAGGCTCAAACTATCCAAGGTTGGCTCACCTTGAGCGAACTGCACTCTTTTTTTCTGGGAGTTTCGTAAATGGCAGTTGCCTCCGGCGCCTATAAGAAAGCCCTCGAGGGCGACCAGTCACCTAAACAGGTGCTGGTCAAAATCGACCGGGTCACGAAGAAGTTCGACGAGACGATTGCCGTGGACGATGTGTCCCTGGAAATCAAGAAAGGCGAGATCTTCGCCCTGCTCGGCGGTTCGGGATCGGGCAAATCCACCTTGCTGCGCATGCTCGCAGGCTTCGAACGACCGACCGAAGGCAGGATCTTCCTCGATGGCGTAGACATCACCGACATGCCGCCGTACGAGCGGCCGATCAACATGATGTTCCAGTCCTACGCGCTGTTCCCGCACATGACCGTGGCGCAGAACATCGCCTTCGGCCTCAAGCAGGACAAGCTGCCGTCCGCTGAAGTCGATGCGCGCGTGGCCGACATGCTCAAGCTGGTGCAGATGAGCCAATACGCCAAGCGCAAGCCACATCAGTTGTCCGGTGGTCAGCGTCAGCGTGTGGCCCTGGCCCGTTCGCTGGCCAAGCGGCCGAAGCTGTTGCTGCTCGACGAACCGATGGGTGCACTGGACAAGAAGCTGCGTTCGCAAATGCAACTGGAGCTGGTCGAGATCATCGAGCGCGTCGGCGTTACCTGCGTCATGGTGACCCACGACCAGGAAGAGGCCATGACCATGGCCGAGCGCATCGCGATCATGCACCTGGGCTGGATCGCCCAGATCGGCAGCCCGATCGACATCTACGAAACCCCGACCAGCCGCCTGGTCTGCGAATTCATCGGTAACGTCAACATCTTCGACGGTGAAGTGATCGACGATGCCGAAGGCCACGCAACCATCACCTGCAAAGACCTGGATCGCCAGATCTACGTCGGCCACGGCATCAGCACTTCGGTGCAAGACAAGTCTGTGACGTACGCGATCCGTCCGGAAAAACTGCTGGTGACACCGACCCAGCCGACCTGCGAATACAACTGGTCCAGCGGCAAAGTGCACGACATCGCTTACCTCGGCGGGCACTCGGTGTTCTACGTCGAATTGCCGAGCGGCAAGATCGTCCAGTCCTTTGTCGCCAACGCCGAACGCCGCGGCCAGCGGCCGACCTGGGGTGATCAGGTGTACGTTTACTGGGAAGACGACAGCGGCGTGGTACTTCGCTCATGAACATGCGCAAATTCAAACGCCGCCTCAATCGAATAATTCCCGGTGGCCGTCAGATGGTCATCGGGGTTCCGTTCATTTGGCTGTTCCTGTTCTTCATGTTGCCGTTCTTCATCGTCTTGAAGATCAGCTTCGCCGAAGCCGACGTGGCCATCCCGCCGTACACCGAAATCTACAGCTACGCCGAGCAGAAACTCCAGCTGCTGTTGAATCTGGGCAACTACGCGATGCTGGGCGACGACGAGTTGTACATCGCCGCGTACCTTGGCTCGTTGAAGATGGCGCTGATCAGCACCATTCTCTGTCTGTTCATCGGTTACCCGATGGCCTACGCCATTGCCAGCGCTCGCAAAGAGCTGCAAACGGTGCTGGTGCTGCTGATCATGATGCCGACCTGGACCGCGATCCTGATCCGCGTTTACGCGTGGATGGGCATCCTCAGCAACAACGGGCTGCTTAACGGCTTCTTGATGAGCATGGGCTGGATCAACGAACCGCTGCAGATCCTCAACACCAATCTGGCGGTCTATATCGGCGTGGTCTATTCGTACCTGCCGTTCATGATCCTGCCGCTGTACGCCAACCTGGTGAAGCACGATCACAGTCTGCTGGAGGCCGCGTCGGACCTAGGTTCGAGCACGTTCAACAGCTTCTGGAAGATCACCATTCCACTGTCGAAAAACGGCATCATCGCCGGCTGCATGCTGGTGTTCATCCCGGTGGTGGGTGAGTTCGTGATCCCGGAACTGCTCGGCGGCCCGGAAACCCTGATGATTGGTAAAGTGCTCTGGCAAGAGTTCTTCAACAACCGTGACTGGCCGGTGGCGTCCGCCCTGGCGGTGGTGATGCTGGCGATCCTGATTGTGCCGATCATCCTGTTCAACCGCAGTCAGGCCAAGGAAATGGAGGGTAAAGAATGAAGCGCTTCCGTTTCTCCAGCCTGATGCTGGTATTGGGTTTGCTGTTCATCTACGCGCCGATGCTGATCCTGGTGATCTACTCGTTCAACGCCTCGAAACTGGTGACGGTGTGGGGCGGCTGGTCGATCAAATGGTACGTCGGCCTGCTCGACAACACGCAACTGATGGGCTCGGTGGTGCGCTCGCTGGAGATCGCCTGCTACACCGCGGTGGCGGCGGTGGCGCTGGGTACGTTGGCGGCTTTCGTCCTGACCCGTATCACCCACTTCAAGGGCCGTACGCTGTTTGGCGGCCTGGTGACTGCGCCGTTGGTGATGCCGGAAGTGATCACCGGTCTGTCGCTGTTGCTGCTGTTCGTGGCTATGGCGCAGATGATCGGCTGGCCGCAGGAACGCGGCATCGTCACCATCTGGATCGCTCACACCACGTTCTGTGCGGCGTATGTGGCGGTAGTGGTGTCGGCGCGCTTGCGTGAGCTGGACCTGTCCATCGAAGAGGCGGCCATGGACCTCGGTGCGCGGCCGTGGAAGGTGTTCTTCCTGATCACCATTCCGATGATCGCGCCCTCCCTGGGGGCCGGCGGCATGATGTCGTTTGCCCTGTCGCTGGATGACCTGGTACTGGCGAGCTTCGTGTCGGGTCCGGGTTCCACGACCCTGCCGATGGAAGTGTTCTCGGCGGTGCGTCTGGGCGTGAAGCCTGAGATCAACGCCGTGGCCAGCCTGATTCTGCTGGCGGTTTCGATCATGACCTTTTTGGTCTGGTTCTTCAGCCGCCGTGCCGAAGAGAGTCGCAAGCGGGCGATTCAGCAAGCCATCGAGGAAAGCGCTGCCGACTCGTGGAAACAACCGGACGTGCGCCGCGCGCAGGCGCCGGAAGCGGCTTGAGCAATACTGGGTTGACCTCATCATCGAGTTCAACCCAAATTCAAAATGTAGGAGTGAGCCTGCTCGCGATTACGGATTGTCAGCCACTTAATTGTTGCCTGACACACCGCTATCGCGAGCAGGCTCGCTCCTACAGTTGCTTTATGCAGTCCAAGGGGATTTGCGGATGATCTCGACGAAGTTCATCGGCTTGAACCCCGGTTCGCTGTCCACCAGCACATCCGCGTTCACCGTACCGAACGTAGTGTCCGGCTTGTGTTTGAAGCCATTGGCGAACGCACAGAGAATGCATTCCTTGAACCCTTCGCCCCGTGGATGTGCATGCACCACTGCCTCGCGTTGCTCGGTAGGAAACGCCGCGTAGTCGATACCCAGCACATCCATTTCAACACCCGCGGTCACCAGTGCCACGTTAGGGCGCAGGTGGTGCACCACATTCGGTGTGGTGTGCAGGGCGATCGATAACCACACCTGTTCGATATCGTCGTCCGAAAAGCCGTAGGGCTGGAGGAACGCTTTGGCGGCGTTGGCGCTGTCGACTTCGAAACGCTCGCTGTCAGTGCGATGACCTTCCACTAGGCCCAGGTCATGGAACATCGCGCCGACGTACAACAGCTCCGGGTTGTAGGCCAGTTGCTTGCGCTCGCCGCTCAGTGCGCCGAACAGAAATACCCGGCGCGAGTGGTGATAGAGCAGATCGGATTCGATATCGCGAATGTATTCGGTGGTGGCTTTGGCCAACGCGCTGTCGGGGATTTTGATGCCGGCAATGGTGGTGCTCATGGGCGTTTCCTCTGAGTGAACGCCGTGTCGGCGCTGAGGGGTTCAGTCTGTTCGCCTGCCCGAAACCGGACAATCGATCCATGGCTGCGATCCCGGCCAATGAACATGCATATCGCGCCAACCTCGCTTGTTAGGCCGGGATTGGCTAGGGTTGGTGTTCGATGGGCCCGAAAAGATCGCAGCCTTCGGCAGCTCCTGCATGGGATTGCATTCACTGTAGGAGCTGCCGAAGGCTGCGATCTTTTTCCTCTTTGAAGGTGAATTTTAACCATGCAAAAAACCGTTGCCATCGTGGTGTTCGCCGGCGTGCAGTCGCTAGACGTTACCGGCCCCATGGATGTGTTTTCCGAGGCCAATCGGTTCCTTGCGCCGGAGGATCACTATCGGCTGGAGGTGATTGGTGTCGGGCGCGCAATGATGGCGTGCTCCAACGGGCTGGCGCTGAACGCCCATCGGCATTTCAGCGACGCACTTCAGGCCTACGACCTGTTGCTGGTGGCCGGTGGTCCGCAGTTGCCGTTCATGGATTTCGGCGCGGTGTTCGATGCCTGGCTGCGCGATGCCTGTGCACGCGCTAATCGCTTCGGTTCGATTTGCAACGGCGCGTTCATGCTGGCCCGTGCGGGTTTGCTGGAAGGGCGGACAGTGACCACCCATTGGAGCGATGCCGCAGCACTGGCTGCGCTGTGCCCGTCGACGCAGGTCGAGGCTGATCGCTTGTACGTGCAGGACGCCGAGCTTTACACCTCGGCGGGTGTCACGGCGGGGATCGACTTGTCGCTGTACCTGCTGGGTCGCGACCACGGACCGGAAGTCGCGCTGAGCGTGGCCAAGCGGCTGGTGGTATTCACCCAGCGTTCGGGCGGCCAGTCACAGTTCAGCCCGTTCCTCACACCCCACGCCGAGCCGGCATCAGCGGTGGCGTTGGTTCAGCACTATGTGTTGGCCAACCTGACCGGCGACCTGACCATCGCCGACCTGGCCAATGCCGCCAACATGAGCGCGCGTAACTTTTCCCGAGTGTTTGCCAAGGAAGCGAAAATCACCCCGGCCGAATTCGTCGAGCGGGCGAGGGTGGATGCGGCACGGGTGATGCTGGAAAGCACCCGTTCACCGCTCAAGACGGTGGCTTATCAGTGTGGTTTTCGTGATGCCCAGCACATGCGCAGTGTGTTCAACCGCAGGCTTGGGGTAACGCCGCAGCAGTTCCGATTGAATTTTGCGGCGATGGTTTGAGTGTTGATAAATTGAAGATCAAAAGATCGCAGCCTGCGGCAGCTTCCACAGGAGCACGCATTCCCAAGGAGCTGCCGCAGGCTGCGGTCTTTTGACTTTCAAGGATTGCCCCGCGCCGGCAACAACTTCAACGTACTACGCGTATTCGCTGTCACCTCTTCATCATTGAGATGCGCCTGGAAATAAACCCCCTCGACATACGCCTCGGCCTGATCGTCATAGTGGCTGTCGAACGACACGCCGCTCTGGCCAACCGGGTTGACGGTCAGGCTGTGGGTCGGGTCAGCGAAGTCGATCAGGCGCCGGGTCGACGGGCCGTAAGTCACTGGCCAAGGTGCCGGGCCGATCTTGGCTGACAGATTGTTTGGCACTTCATGAGTACCGGGCGCGGCAAATGGGCCGACGTTGAATATCCGGTCCAGCGGCTTCTGCTGCCCCAACGGATGGCCGTGGGTCAGGGTATGCGCCTTGCCCCACTGCCATTGCGTGGAATCTGCCCCCAGCGTGGTTTTGAGGTGAGCAATGCTGGCCTGCCATGCCGCCTTGACCGTATCGGCGCGGGTTTCCTTGCCGAGGGTGTTGCGGTTATCCCACCACGGTGAGTCTGGGTTGGCTGCCAGGCGCGGCAGCGCGGCATCGATCACCCGGGTCGAGAGCAGCGTTTCGAAAAAGTCGTTGCCCAACTCATCGTGCATTGCCGCGTCGGCCAGGTTGAACAGGAACTGGTTGAACAGCGTGGCGCTGGTGGATTCCAGCGGGTAGTCACCTTGCCACTGGGCCAGTTGCTCGACCAGTTTGAGTTCGGCGGGATCGCTCACCACTTCACGCAACACCGGCAGCAACGGTGCCAACACACGCGGGCCATAAGCGGTGGTGGTGCCCAGTTGCAGCTTCTGACTGGCCTCCAGGTCCCACTTGATGCTCTTGTCGCTAAGCTGACGATTGAGCTGCTGACCACGGTCGGCCAGGTTGTAGTAACCAGGAATCTCCATGCCCGTCGGCGACACCGGCTGGAAGTTGGCCGAGACGATGTAACCCCGTGCCGGGTTCTCTTCCTGCGGGTTGGCGCTGAAGGGGTAGAAGCCGTCCTTGTCGGCGTCGGTGGTGCTGCCGTCGAGGATGAACCACGGGCGCACACCTGCTGGACGTTTTGGCAATTGCGCTGCCGCCCACCAGCCGATGTCGCCCTTGGCGTTGGCCCAGACGATGTTCAGGCCGGGGGCCTGGATCTTGGCAGAAGCGCTGCGGGCCTTGGCCAGGGTGTCGGCGCGGTTGAGCTGGTAGAAGCCCTCAATTATCGGGTTCTGGCTTTCGAGAAAGCCCCACCACATGGCGATCGGCGTCTTGCCGACGCCGCTGCCCAACGCATCGTTGACGATCGGGCCGTGGGGCGACTGGCGCAGCACCAGCGTGACCGGTGCCTGGCCCTTGACCGCGATTTGCTGTTCGCTGGTCACCATGTCCACCCACTTGCCGCGATACCAGACCTGATTGGCGTTGTCCGGGTTGACCGTCTCGGCAATCAGGTCGAGGTCGTCGTTCTGGAACATGGTGATGCTCCAGCCGAAGTCACGGTTCATGCCCAGCGAGGCGAACGGCATCAGTGCCTGGTAGTGGCCGTAGAGTTCGAAACCCGGCGCCGACAGCTGCGCTTCGTACCACACCGACGGCGCAGAGAAGCGGATATGCGGGTCACCGGCCAGCAGCGGCTTGCCGCTTCTGGTTCGACTGCCGGAAACGACCCAGGCGTTGCTGCCTTCGAACTGTGGCAGGCCGTTATCGGCCAGCACCTGTTCACTGAGGCGGGCGAGGGCGTTGAGATCTTTCCAGTCGGTGCTGGCGAGAGACAGCGGGGCGTCGTTGTGTTGTTTCGCCAGGACGCCCTTGGGCTGCCAGTCGAGATCGAACACGTTCAGGTAGTCGGCACCTAACTGATCGCGCACGTAAGTCAGCAGCGGCTCGGTGCGAAATGCCGCGGCAAAACTGTAGGCCATGTAACCGGCGATGCTGATGGTGTCCTGGGTCGTGAACGGGCGCTTGGGAATGCCCAGTACATCGAACTCCACGGGTTTGGCGTGGCTGTCCTGATACTGGTTGATGCCATCCAGGTAGGCTTGCATGGCAATGAAGGCGGGGGATTGTTTGTCCAGATTCGCCAGGTAGGTTTCGGCGCGCTCGCGAATGCGCAGGCTACGCATCAACTTGTCGGTGTCGAGCAATTTGGGCCCTAGCACCTCGGCCAGTTCGCCACGGGCGAGGCGGCGCAGCACTTCCATCTGGAACAGACGGTCCTGGGCATGGACATAGCCGAGGGCGCGATACAGGTCGGTTTCGTTTTCGGCGCGGATGTGCGGGATGCCGCGCTCGTCGTAGCGCACGGTGACCGAACCTTGCAGGTGTTGCAGTTCCACCATGCCCTGACGTGTCGGCTGCTTGCTGTAGACGTACCAGCCGGCGCCTGCGGCGAGTGCGACGATCAGCAAACCGAGAGCGGTCAGGCTACGTTTCATGGTGTCTCCTTGTTGTTATAAGTGGCAGCAATTCCCTGGTGCGACTGTTTAACACGGCAGGTCGATTTGGCCCATCGCCCGTAGGAGGGATTCGTATTGCTGCGTTTTTCCTTACTTCGTTGAATCGACCGGCCACGGGCAGTAACAACCTACCGCCAGTGTGTGCGTGGCACTCACTTCACGACCTTCATTCAGCGCTTTCAGAATGGGTTCGATAAAACTGTTACTGGAATTGCAGGTCAGGCCTTCGCTGTAGGGGCCGAAGTACGCAAGCTTGCCGCTGCGATCCCAGATCGCCACGGCTGGGCTGGCGGGGATTTCTTCGGAGCCGGGAAAGACCGTGAGGGGTTTCAGGCTGCTCAAGGTGCTGGGCAATTGGCCGTGGCTGCCGGGTTTTTGCACCGAGTAAAACTCAACGCCCTGCGGTCCATACTGCGCGACCAGCTCGCCGAGGTGTTGTTGATTGCCGACATTGCACGGGCAGGCCGGGTCCCAAAAGTGCACGAGACGGATGGCACCGGGGCCGGCCAGGGTGTCGGGCAGGCGCAGTGGATCGCCGGAAAACAGCGCCGTGTGCTCGCTGAACGCTCGCAGGTAGCGCCCCTGAAACCAGTCGTAAGCCGCCCACAATACCCCGGCGCACACAATGACAAGCAGGCTGGCAAACAGTGTGGCGCGGTAGCGCGAGCGCATGGGGTCACTCCTTGAGGATCGGCTAGCTTGCCATGCTTGCCGCGACAGATGAATATCGCAGGTCCATAAAGTCCGTTTCCCGCTTTGGAATAATCCATGTCTGCCACCTTCGACCCCGATCATCTGCGCGCCAGCCTGCGGCCATTGGTCGAGGGGCAGCCGCTGTCAGCCGAGGCGCAGGCCTATCAACGGTTTTACGGGCTGGATTTCCCCTCGCGCAACGTTCGCAGTGGCCTGGGGCGTTTTCAGGTCGACGGTTATGAAGTAGTCAGCCAGGTCTGGTGGCCGGAGCGGGCGAAGGCGACGTTGTTCGTGTTCCACGGTTTCTACGATCACACCGGGCTCTATCGGCACGTGATCGAATGGGCGCTGGATCAGGGGTTTGCCGTGATCGCCTGCGACCTGCCGGGGCATGGTTTGTCCAGTGGCGAACGGGCAAGCATCAAGGATTTCGCCGAGTACCAGGACACTCTGCAAGGGTTGTTTGCCGAGGCACTATCCCTCGATCTGCCGCAACCGTGGCACCTGTGCGGGCAAAGCACCGGCGGGGCGATCGTGATCGATCATGTGCTCAATGCAGGAGTGAACAGTCCGGCCCAGGGCCAGGTGATTCTGTTGGCGCCGTTGGTGCGACCGCGAGCGTGGGGCTGGTCGCATTTGAGCTACTACCTGATGAGACCTTTCGTAAAGGCCATCGCTCGGCGTTTCAGCGAGAACTCCAACGACCCGGATTTCTTGCCGTTCCTGCAAGCCGATCCGTTGCAGCCGCTACGTCTGCCAACGGCCTGGGTCGGAGCGCTGGCACGCTGGATCAAACGCGTCGAAGCCGCACCGGCCAGCCCCCGGCGACCGCTGATTGTGCAGGGGCAAGCCGACATGACGGTGGATTGGCAGCATAACCTTGAGGTGTTGCGGGCGAAGTTCGATAGGCCCCAGGTGTTGATGCTGCCTGAGGCGCGGCATCATTTGGCGAATGAAGTGCTGGCGTTGCGGGGGGAGTATTTCGGATTTTTGAGCAAGCGAATGAGTCGTCAGAATCGGTAAGGCGAGATCTTTTCTAGTTCACTGGCTGAGGTTGGAAGTGCTCTGCCCCACCGCCAACCCTGCTCGAATCGCCGCCAGCGCCGCCTGGTAATAAGCCTTGCCCTCCGCCGACTCGGCAAACGTGGCGAATTCTTCCAGCTCTTCATCCGACAGGTCGCGATAGACATAAAGCAGTGTGTTGTTCAGGTCGCTGCCGATCTGGTCCATCAATCGCTGACGCTGCCCATTCAACATGCCTTGAGCCTGACCGGCACCGAGCAGGCCGGGGATCATCGAGCTCAGGCTGTCCGCCGCAACCCCGGCAATGGCCAGGCTGACTTCTGCGCCGGCCTCGCGAGCGGGCAGGGCCTGGGCCAGATGGCCGATGATCAACAGGCGGCTGTCGCTGGCTTGCATCTTGGGCAGGCCCTGGGCGTTTTTCGCCAGTTGATCGCGGCGAGTCGCGAGCAATTCAGCGGCGACAATTTTCTTGCCCAGAGGTGATTGGAAGAACGCCAGTGCCGGTTTCGGATCGGCGAGGTTCTTGCGCAGTTGCGATTCGGCGCGCTGGTCTACCGACTTGGGGTCAAAACGCTGGTTGCTGTTGTTGACCAAGGCCTGGAACACCGCCGGTGGCAGGCTGCTTTGATAGCGTTGCTGAGCGGCCGAAAGGGCGTCGTTGAAATGCGCGCGTTGTTCTGGCCAGCCGGCGACCTTGTACAACTGGTCGTGGCCGTCTGCCCAAGCGGGCAAAACGCAGAACATCAGCAGGGCGAAAAGCAAACGGCGCATAGGGACTCCTGTCAGCAGGCGACTATTCTCCGTGTGGCATAAGGTCTTGTCGAGAATTCGTATCAACCCGCTGCGTGGCTCTGTCGGATTTTCAGGCGCAGGAATACTATGCGCGCCATGCAAATACCTTCTGATCACCCGTTGCTGTTACGAATCGTCGATGACCTGGCTGCCAACGGCTGGTCGCAGCAAAATATTTTCCTGCCTCTGGATCTGACCCGGACATTGGCGGCCGAGTGCCGTAAACGTGCCGCCGAGGGTGAGTTGGCCCCCGCAGCGGTCGGACGTGGGCCGTCTTCGGAGATTCGCGAGGGGATTCGCGGTGATCATATCCAGTGGATCGAGCCGGGCCAGGTTGAGGCTTGCGACAGCTATCTAAGCTTGATGGACAGCCTGCGGGAGGCGATGAACCGCGATCTGTTCCTGGGCCTGGAAGATTTCGAAAGCCATTTCGCGATGTACCCGCCCGGTGCGTTCTACCTCAAGCACGTCGACCGCTTTCGCGATGACGACAAGCGGATGGTGTCGGCGGTGGTCTACCTCAATGACGCCTGGCTGCCCGAGCACGGCGGCCAGTTGCGCATGTACCTGGGCAATGATCGCGCCTATGACGTGCAGCCTACGGGTGGATGTCTGGTGGTGTTCCTGTCGGGTGAAGTCCCCCATGAAGTCCTGCCCGCAACCCGCGAACGCCTGTCATTGACCGGCTGGTTTCGGCGTCGGGGTAACGAGCCGTTCTGATCATGCAGAAAATTCTGGTAAGTCGCTGCCTGTTGGGTCACCGCGTACGTTACGACGGCGGGGCCAGTGGGCCGTTCGATCAGCTTCAGGTATGGCTCGATGAAGGTCGGGTCGTGCCGCTGTGCCCGGAAGTTGCCGGCGGGTTGCCGACACCACGGGCGGCTGCGGAGATTCCCGGCGGGCAGGGCGGTGAAGTGCTGGACGGTCAGGCGTTGGTGATCACGACCGAGGGCGAGGACGTCAGCGCGCAGTTTCTTTCCGGGGCCAATCAAGCGTTGGAATTGGTGCACAAGCACGGTATCCGCATTGCCGTGCTTAAGGCCAACAGCCCGTCTTGCGGCAATCTGCTGACCTATGACGGGACGTTCAGCGGGGTGAAAGTCAGAGGCGAGGGCGTGACGGCGGCGTTGCTCAAGCGCAATGGCGTGCAAGTCTTCAGTGAGCTGGAACTGGCTGAAGCGGCGGCTACCTTGGCTGCGCAGGATTAACAGACAACTCAACACCCTGTAGGAGCGAGCCTGCTCGCGATGGGGTCATAACAGTCAACATCGATGTTGAATGTCAGTCCGCTATCGCTAGCAGGCCAGCTCCCACAGGTTTGGCTTTCACTTCAGATTTTTAGAGGGTCAGGGCTTCGGCATCTCACCCGACTCCGCCCCAAACCACTTCTCCTCCAGCGCCGCCAGCCGGCCATCCGCCTTGATCCGCTGCAATGCGTTTTCCAGGCTGGCATGAAATGCCGGATTACCTTTCTGAAACGGAATCGCCAAGCTCACAGTCGGCGCGGTTTTGGGCTTCTCTTCTGTCAGCGATTGCACCAGCAGCATCGAGCGCGGCTCTTCTTTTTGTGCGATCAATTGCGCACTGGTTTGAATGTAAGGCCCGCTGAAGTCGAAACGATCCTTGAGCGCCGAGGTCTCTGTTATGTGGTTGATGGCGATGTCGTACTTGCCGCTTTCAACACCGGTCAACAAATCGCCGGAGTCGGTCACGACAAAGTCGGCCCGCACTTCCAGTTCGTCGGCCAGCAGTTGGCCCAGCTCAACTTCGAAGCCCTCAAGCTTGTCGTCTTTCTTGAAATTGAAGGGGGGTGTATTAGCCTCAAGGGCAATGCGCAGTTCGCCGCGGTCGTTTACATCGTCAATCAGTTCGGCATGAGCCAAGGGGCTCAAAAGGGGTAGCAGGCAGATCAAGCCAGGCAAAAAGCGCATGGTCACTCCTTGAATTCATTATCGCGACGCTTTGTTCAGGTTCGCTTTGCTATGGTTGTCGAGTGCCTTCGACAACGATTGACCATGAAGTTGTGATGGTCACGCGGATTTTACGGAAAAATTGGAGAAGAGAATGAAAACCTTTATGTCACGTGCTGCTTTGGCTGGCCTGTTGATGGGCGTTTCGGTGCTGGCCAGTGCGGCCACGCCGGCACCTGCGGGCGCTGAAGTGTCCATCGTTTCTCCCGCGGACGGTGCGACGGTTCCGCAGACGGTCGTCGTCAAGTTTGCTGTCGAGAACGTTTCGTTGGCGCCGGCAGGCGATGTCACCCCCAACACCGGTCACCACCACCTGCTGATTGATGTCGACAAGTTGCCCGCCGCAGGTCAGCCGATCCCGGCGGATGCCAACCACATACATTTCGGCAAGGCGCAAACCCAGGCTGAAGTTACGCTGACTCCGGGCAAACACACTTTGCAGCTGGAACTGGGCGACAGCGGCCACATGCCGTTCGATCCGCCAATCGTCTCGAAGAAGATCACCGTAAACGTCAAATAACGTTCTGGTGCATACAAAAAAGGGAGCCCGAAGGCTCCCTTTTTTACAGCGTTGGGCACCCATAATGACGTGGGCAGTCTGGGTGCCCGTGGTGTCCGCACGTTTTTCGCGAGCAGTGCTCGCTCCTGCAGTGCTCTTAGAACAACACGCGGCTACGGATAGTGCCGTTGATGTGCTGCAGCTTCTCTTGCGCCAGGTCCGAGTACTCGGCGTCTACGTCGATCACCACGTAGCCGACTTTCTCGTTGGTCTGCAGGAACTGACCGGAAATGTTGATGCCGTTTTCGGCGAAGACCTTGTTGATCTCGCTCATCACACCCGGGATGTTTTCGTGAATGTGCAGCAGACGGTGCTTGCCAGGGTGAGCCGGCAGAGCCACTTCCGGGAAGTTTACGGACGATACCGACGTACCGTTGTCGCTGTACTTGACCAGCTTCTCGGCCACTTCCAGACCAATGTTGGCCTGCGCTTCGGCAGTGGAGCCACCGATGTGCGGGGTCAGGATGACGTTGTCCAGGCCACGCAGCGGGCTTTCGAACTCTTCGTCGTTGGAGCGTGGCTCCACCGGGAATACGTCGATGGCCGCGCCGATCAGGTGCTTGTCCTTGATGGCAGCCGCCAGGTGGTCCAGCTCGACCACGGTGCCGCGCGCGGCGTTGATCAGGATGCCGCCCTTCTTGATGGCGCGGATTTCCTTCTCGCCCATCATCCACTGGGTCGCAGCGGTTTCCGGTACGTGCAGGGTCACGATGTCGGACATGGCCAACAGCTCGTGCAGGTTGCCGACCTGGGTGGCGTTACCCAGTGGCAGCTTGGTCACGGTGTCGTAGAAGTACACCTGCATGCCCAGGCCTTCAGCCAGGACCGACAGTTGAGTACCGATCGAGCCGTAACCGACGATGCCCAGCTTCTTGCCGCGGATTTCAAAGGAGTTGGCTGCGCTCTTGATCCAGCCGCCACGGTGGCAGGAAGCGTTTTTCTCAGGGATGCCGCGCAACAACAGGATCGCTTCGGCCAGCACCAGCTCGGCTACGGAGCGGGTGTTGGAGTACGGTGCGTTGAACACGGCAATACCGCGTTCGCGGGCCGCGTCCAGGTCGACCTGGTTGGTGCCGATGCAGAAACACCCAACCGCCACGAGCTTCTTCGCGTGATCGAAGATTTCTTCGGTCAGTTGAGTGCGGGAGCGAATGCCGATGAAGTGAGCATCAGCGATCTTTTCCTTGAGCTGGGCTTCCGGCAGAGAACCTGTGAGGTACTCGATGCTGGTGTAGCCCGCCGCCTTGAGGACGTCGACAGCCGATTGGTGGACGCCTTCGAGAAGAAGGAACTTGATCTTGCTCTTATCGAGAGAAGTCTTGCTCATCTGCGTAAACCTGTATCCCGGAGAAAAATGGCAGGAGATAGCCAGCAGACGCTGACCCGGACGGCACGACAGCCGTCACCGCAGAATAGCCGTTGGGCACTATGCTGCGGGGTCGGTATGCTAGCATATGCGCCCCGCTAAACACTCATTCCTGCGACGTGAAGCGTTCTCAGGATGACCATGAATTGTTCGAGAGTTCTGTCGATGACCAATCCTGCCCTGATTGATGAGCTGAAGACCCTGGTTGAGCCTGGCAAGGTGCTGACCGATGCCGACTCCCTGAATGCTTACGGTAAGGATTGGACCAAGCATTTCGCCCCGGCCCCGACCGCCATCGTGTTCCCCAAGACCACCGAGCAGGTCCAGGCGATTGTCCTGTGGGCCAATAAACACAAGGTTGCGCTAGTGCCGTCCGGCGGTCGCACCGGGCTTTCCGCCGCTGCCGTGGCAGCCAATGGCGAAGTGGTTGTGTCGTTCGACTACATGAACCAGATCCTCGACGTGAACATGACTGACCGCACCGCCGTATGTCAGCCGGGCGTGGTCACCGAGCATTTGCAGAACGTTGCCGAAGACAAAGGCCTGTACTACCCGGTGGACTTCGCTTCGGCAGGTTCGAGCCAGATTGGCGGCAACATCGGCACCAATGCCGGCGGGATCAAGGTGATTCGCTACGGCATGACCCGTAACTGGGTCGCCGGCATGAAAGTCGTCACCGGCAAGGGCGACGTGCTGGAACTGAACCGCGACCTGATCAAGAACGCCACCGGTTACGACCTGCGGCAGCTGTTCATTGGTGCTGAAGGCACGCTCGGTTTTGTGGTCGAAGCGACCCTGCGCCTGGATCGTGCGCCGAAAAACCTTACCGCGATGGTCCTCGGCACCGCCGATTTCGACTCGATCATGCCGGTATTGCATGCGTTCCAAAGTAAGCTCGACCTGACTGCCTTCGAATTCTTCTCCGACAAAGCGCTGGCCAAGGTCATGGGTCGTGGCGATGTGCCGGCTCCGTTCGAAACCGATTGCCCGTTCTATGCGCTGCTGGAATTCGAAGCGACGACCGAAGAAGTGGCCAACCACGCGCTGGAAACCTTCGAGCACTGCGTCGAGCAAGGTTGGGTGCTGGACGGCGTGATGAGCCAGAGCGAAACCCAGTTGCAAAACCTGTGGAAGTTGCGGGAATACATCTCCGAAACCATTTCCCACTGGACACCGTACAAGAACGACATCTCGGTCACCGTGTCGAAAGTCCCGGCATTTTTGAAGGAAATCGACGCGATTGTCGGCGAACACTATCCGGATTTCGAAATCGTCTGGTTCGGTCACATCGGCGACGGCAACCTGCACTTGAACATCCTCAAGCCGGATAACCTGAGCAAGGACGAGTTCTTCGCCAAGTGCGCCACCGTCAACAAGTGGGTGTTCGAAACCGTCGAGAAGTACAACGGTTCGATTTCCGCCGAACACGGCGTGGGCATGACCAAGCGTGATTACTTGACCTACAGCCGTTCGCCGGTTGAGATCGAGTACATGAAAGCGGTAAAAGCAGTGTTCGACCCGAACGGCATCATGAACCCGGGCAAGATTTTCGCTGTTTGACTTTCGAACTTAAGCGCTACGAACCAGGAGTCGGTCAATGAGCTATCAGCACCAGTATGTCGACGGTACGCGTATTCATTTCCCGTTGGGGAAAGTGGTGTGCATCGGCCGTAACTACGCCGAGCACGCCAAGGAACTGGACAACCCGGTGCCTACCGAGCCGCTGTTGTTCATCAAGCCGGGCAGTTGCGTGGTGCCGCTGGAAGGTGGCTTCAGCATTCCGACCGAGCGTGGCTCGGTGCATTACGAGGCAGAAATCGCGGTGCTTATCGGCAAGCCGTTGTCGACCAAGCCGAGCCGTGAAGAAGTGCTTGATGCCATCTCCGGTTTTGCCCCGGCCCTGGACTTGACCTTGCGTGACAAGCAGGCCGAGCTGAAATCCAAGGGCCTGCCGTGGGAAATCGCCAAGTCCTTCGACGGTGCGGCGGTGATTGCGCCGTTCGTGGTGGGCAGCACCTTTGCCGACCTGACCGACATCGGCATCCGCCTGACCATCAATGGCGAAGTGCGCCAGGACGGCAACAGCAGCGTCATGCTCAACCCGATTGTGCCGATGATTCAGCACATGGCCGGCTGCTTTTCGCTGCAGGCCGGTGATGTGATCCTGACCGGCACGCCGGTGGGTGTAGGCCCGCTGAATGTCGGTGATGAGATTGTGCTGGAGTTGCCAGGCGCCAGCCGCTTCACCAGCAGCGTCCGCTAACCCAAAGCAAGCCTCTGTAGGAGCGAGCTTGCTCGCGATGGACGTCAACGATAACGCGTGCTTGCTGCATGAACGCGTTGTTCTGACGCTTTTCGCGAGCAAGTTCGCTCCTGCGATCAACTCCCCTGGAACGCATCCCTGATGGCCACCCAACCGCTGTCCACGCTAAAAACTGCCCGCCGTTCGCGCTTCGCCATGCGTTGGTATTCCTGGCTATTGCTGGTCGTCGCTGTCGCGTATGGCCTCGCGTTTGTCATGCACTGGGATTCCCGTGGCGTACTTTGGGTGAAAGAACAATTCAAAAGCCCGGCCGAGCGCGAGGCAAGCATCTGGCTTCCGGGTTATCGGGCGGTGATCGATGCCAAGCCGTTGCCAGGCATGGAGAAGGACGAAGCGTCGGACCTGGCCTATGACCCCCAGACCAAAACCCTGTTTTCGGTGATGGGCAAGAACCCGTTTCTGGTCGAGTTGACGTTGCAGGGTGACGTGCTGCGCAAAATGCCGCTGGTGGGCTGGAGCAACCCGGAAGGTGTCACCGTGCTCGGTAACGGCTTGCTGGCCATTGTCGATGAGCGCGAACACCTGATTACGATCGTCAAGGTCGATGCCGATACTCGCGAATTGAATATCGCCAATTTCCCGAAGTACGACCTCGGGCCGTCGAAAGACCAGAACAAGGCGTTCGAAGGCGTCACCTGGGATTCGCGCAATCAGCAATTGTTGCTGGGCGAAGAGCGTCCACCTGCTTTGTTCGCCTGGAAAGGTGACGGGAAGATGCTGACGGGTGACAAATTGAAGATGGCCAGCCATGCACTGGACATGCGCAACCTGTCGGCCCTGGCCATTGATCCGCGGACCGGCCACATGCTGGCGCTGTCCGCTGACTCGCACCTGTTGCTGGAGCTGGACAAAAAGGGCGAGCAGGTCAGTTTCATTGCGCTGTTGGGCGGCTTCAATGGCCTGAAAAATACTATTCCCCGCGCCGAAGGCGTGACCATGGACGAGGCCGGCACGCTGTACATGGTGAGCGAGCCGAACCTGTTTTACCGCTTCGAAAAACAACGCTAACCCTGTAGGAGCTGCTGCAGGCTGCGATCTTTTGATCTTGTTTTTAAAAAGAAAGATCAAATGATCGCAGCCTGCGGCAGCTCCTACATGGCCATTAAGCTTCAATTCAGACAGGCGTGATATTTCATCCGCCTGTTTTGATTCCGAGCCCACCCGAATGCGTCGATTCGCCCGCCCCAAACCCCTGATTCTGATCCTGTCGGTGATTGTGCTGATCGCACTGGTCTCGCTCGGTCAATACCTGCGCCTGTTCGAACGCGCCTGGTTCAACCTGTATACGCTTTGGCAGCCGATGAGCACCCAGTCCATCGGTCTGGATCAGTATCAGGTGGTTTTGGAGGGGCAGGTCATTGAAGGGTTGGAAGACGATGTTTCTGCCCTGACGTACGATCCGGTGCGCAAAAGCCTGTTTACCGTCACCAATAAAAACGCCGAGCTGATCGAATTGTCTCTCGACGGCAGGATCTTGCGTCGCGTGGCGTTGATCGGTTTCGGTGATCCGGAGGCCGTGGAGTTCATCAGCGCCGACACCTACGTGGTCACTGACGAAAGCCAGCAGCGCTTGATCAAGATTCATCTGGAGCAGGGCACCACCTTCCTCGATGCGGCGGACGCCGAACAGATGACCCTCGGCGTACACATGAGCGGCAACAAGGGGTTTGAAGGGTTGGCTTACGACTCAGTGGGCAAGCGGCTGTTTGTCGCCAAGGAGCGCGACCCGATGCTGATCTATGAAGTGCATGGTTTTCCGCACTTCAACCCGGAAAAATCCTATGCAGTGCATGTGATCAACAACCCCAAGCGCGATGCCGGGATGTTCGTGCGCGACCTGTCGAGCCTGCAATATGACGAGCGCAGCGGTCACTTGCTGGCATTGTCGGACGAATCGCGGTTGATTCTGGAACTGGATGTGGATGGGCGACCGATGAGCACCCTGTCGCTGAACAAGGGGCGTCAGGGATTGCAGAAGAGCGTGCCGCAGGCGGAAGGCATCGCGATGGATGACGACGGTACGATGTACCTGGTGAGCGAGCCGAATTTGTTCTACGTCTTCAAGAAACCATCACAACCCTGAAACACCGCAAGCCAATTGTAGGAGCGAGCAAGCTTGAACTGGCCTAATGATTTTGGACACTTCAATCGGGCGCTATGATGGCGCCCAAATCTGAGGTGTTTGGATATGCGTAAATCTTATTCGAGAGAGTTCAAGCTCAAGGCCGCCAGCATGGTGCTGGATGAAGGGCAGTCAGTTCCCGACGTCTGTGCCAGTCTGGATATTGGCCCTACCGCCTTGCGCCGCTGGGTCGATCAGGTTCGTAAAGAGCGCTTGGGTTCGACCCCGCCGGGGGCCAAGGCGMTSMMRGCCAAGGGGCATCGTGTCGGGCGGCATATGGCTCGCAGTTTGATGCGCGAAGCCGGTGTTGCCAGTCATCAGCGGCGGCGGCATAAGTACAAATC
>NZ_JAHTMR010000023.1 GCF_019200975.1 Pseudomonas sp. PD9R
ATCGCAGCCTCCGGCAGCTCCTACATGGGCTCAACAATAGTGGATCAATCGAGCAACGAAATCGCAGTCGGTGCGTCGTTGCCGACCAGCGCCAGGTCTTCGAATTCGTTGACGGCGTTGATCTCGGTGCCCATGGAAATATTGGTCACGCGCTCCAGGATAATTTCGACGATCACCGGAACCTTGAACTCTTCGATCAGCTCCTGTGCCTTGCGCAGCGCAGGTTGGATCTCGGACGGTTCGAACACACGCAGTGCTTTACAGCCCAGGCCTTCGGCCACTGCGACGTGATCGACACCGTAACCGTTGAGTTCCGGCGCGTTCAGGTTATCGAAGGACAGCTGCACGCAGTAGTCCATATCGAAACCGCGCTGTGCCTGACGGATCAGACCCAGGTACGAGTTGTTTACCACAACATGGATGTACGGCAGCTTGAACTGCGCGCCTACCGCCAACTCTTCGATCATGAACTGGAAATCATAGTCGCCCGACAGTGCGACGACCTTGCGGTTCGGGTCAGCCTTGACCACACCCAACGCCGCCGGAATGGTCCAGCCCAGCGGACCCGCTTGACCGCAGTTGATCCAGTGACGCGGTTTGTAGACGTGCAGGAACTGCGCGCCGGCAATCTGCGACAGACCGATGGTGCTGACGTAGCAAGTGTCCTTGCCGAACACCTGGTTCATCTCTTCGTAAACGCGCTGCGGCTTGACCGGCACGTTGTCGAAGTGAGTCTTGCGCTGCAAGCTGGCTTTGCGCTGCTGGCAGTCCTGCAACCAGGCGCTGCGGTTTTTCAGCTTGCCGGCGGCTTGCCATTCGCGAGCGACTTCGATGAACACGGTCAGCGCGGCAGCGGCGTCGGAAACGATGCCCAGGTCCGGAGTGAACACACGGCCGATCTGGGTCGGTTCGATATCAACGTGGATGAACTTGCGGCCTTCGGTATAGACATCAACCGAACCGGTGTGGCGGTTAGCCCAACGGTTACCGACGCCCAATACCACGTCGGATTTCAGCATCGTCGCGTTGCCGTAACGGTGCGAAGTCTGCAAGCCCACCATGCCGACCATCAGCGGGTGATCGTCCGGGATGGTGCCCCAGCCCATCAGGGTCGGGATGACCGGGATACCGGTCAACTCGGCGAACTCCACCAGCAACTCGCTGGCGTCGGCGTTGATGATGCCACCGCCGGCGACCAACAGTGGGCGCTCGGCCTGATCCAGCATCGCCAGGGCTTTTTCTGCCTGAACGCGGGTGGCGCTCGGCTTGGCCAATGGCAGTGGCTGGTAGGCGTCGATGTCGAATTCGATTTCGGCCATCTGCACGTCGAACGGCAGGTCGATCAGTACCGGGCCTGGACGGCCGGAGCGCATTTCATAAAAAGCTTTCTGGAACGCGTACGGCACTTGGCCTGGTTCCATGACGGTGGTCGACCATTTGGTCACTGGCTTGACGATGGTGGTGATGTCGACAGCCTGGAAGTCTTCCTTGTGCATACGGGCGCGGGGTGCCTGGCCGGTGATGCAAAGGATCGGGATCGAGTCGGCCGATGCGCTGTAGAGCCCGGTGACCATGTCAGTACCGGCAGGGCCGGAAGTGCCGATGCACACGCCGATGTTGCCGGCCTTGGTGCGGGTGTAACCCTCGGCCATGTGCGACGCGCCTTCAACGTGGCGAGCAAGGACGTGATCGATGCCGCCGACCTTTTGCAGGGCGGAGTACAGCGGGTTGATGGCGGCACCCGGGATGCCAAAAGCGGTATCAACCCCTTCACGGCGCATCACCAGAACGGCGGCTTCGATTGCTCTCATTTTGCTCATGGTTTTGTGCCTCTTTACGTTTTGTAATTGTATACAAGTGGCTTTGCGCTGAGTGTATTCACGGTGGACGGCGCAGGTCAATCCATTTTCTCAAGCGGTCGTTTCATTCGTCGGAAGCCCAATATACTGTGGCTTTTCGTCGCATGTGGCGCTTTTCGATAATTATTGTATACAAAAAAATAATTCATTGTGTTCTATTTGTTGCATCGGGCTGCGGCGCAAGCGCGCAGCTCACCGGCTTTCCGAAAAACAAAATGAGGACGGCACCATGAGCGCTTTAACCTTGAAAGTCGCAGTCAACCTGGTCAACGAGGCCATCACCGCAGGGCGGGCAATTTCCGCCGCGCCCCTGACTATCGCGGTACTGGATGCCGGCGGGCATCTGATCACCCTGCAACGCGAAGACGGCGCCAGCCTGCTACGCCCGCAAATCGCCATTGGCAAAGCCTGGGGCGCCATCGCGCTGGGTAAAGGCTCACGCCTGCTGGCGCTGGACGCACAACAACGACCGGCGTTTATTGCCGCATTGAACAGCCTGGGGCAGGGCAGTGTCGTGCCGGCACCGGGTGGTGTGCTGGTCCGGGATCAGGCGGGCAACTTGCTGGGGGCGGTTGGGATCAGCGGCGATTTGTCGGATGTTGATGAGCAGTGTGCGATCAATGCGATTGAGGCGTTGGGGTTGCGGGCGGATGCGGGGGTGGCGGCTTGATCTTCGGTGACTGATTAACCGCTATCGCGAGCAGGCTCACTCCTACAGGATTCGTGGCTAGACAAAAATTGTCTGCATATCCGAAATCCCTGTAGGAGTGAGCCTGCTCGCGATAGCTATCTTCCAGACACATCCAGCCAACAGTTTGCCCCGTCACTTGAATCCACAGAACTAGCCTTCTCATGACCTGATCATTGGAGGCAAAGGAATGCCGGATTTACCCACTGCGCACCGATTGCGAATCGGGCACCATACCGAAGCAAATCGAATTTATCTGTTAACCACCAACACCCTTCACAGGGCACCGGTTTTCAAAGATTTTTTCTTGGGCAGACTGGTTGTCGATCAATTTCGAAATGCACAGAGTCTAGGACTGGCGAACTCCCTGGCCTGGGTCGTCATGCCAGATCATTTTCATTGGTTGATTGAGTTGCAGAAGGGATCTTTGAGTGAGCTTATGCAAAAGACCAAGTCGATGAGTACCAAAGCGGTAAAACAGGCTAATGGTCGAGGCACGAGTCTCTGGCAGCGAGGCTTTCACGACCGGGCACTGCGGCGGGAGGAGGATTTGGTGAAAGTGGCGCGGTATGTGGTGGCCAATCCAATGCGGGCTGGCTTAGTAGAAAAGCTTGGCGACTATCCGCTGTGGGATGCCGTTTGGGTTTGAGCTGGAACCGTGTCGTCCCCATCGCGAGCAGGCTCACTCCTACAAGGAAACGCATTCCATATGTAGGAGCGAGCCTGCTCGCGATGGCCGCACCTGCGTTTTACTGGTCGGGCTCACACCCCTTGAGCACCAACCGGATAATCGTCTGCGCCGCCGCTTCGTAATCGTCTTCATCCAGCTTGGCCTTGCCGGTGATGGCGGTGATTTGCCAATCGAAGTCGGCGTAGGTCTGGGTGGCGGCCCAGATGCTGAACATCAGGTGGTTGGGGTCGATCGGGGCGATCTCGCCGCGGTCGATCCAGGTCTGGATGCACTCGATGTTGTGCTTGGCCTGGCTGTTGAGCTGTTCGACCAGATCTGGGCTCAGGTGTGGGGCGCCGTGCATGATTTCGCTGGCGAACACCTTGGACGCGAATGGCAGGTCTCGGGAAATGCGGATCTTCGAACGAATGTAGCCACTCAGTACTTCGCTGGGCACACCGTCCGGGTTGAACGGGGTCGAAGCCTGAAGGATCGGCTCGATGATGCTTTCCAGGACCTCGCGATAGAGGTTTTCCTTGGATTTGAAGTAATAGTAGACGTTGGGCTTGGGCAATCCCGCCTTGGCTGCGATATCGCTGGTTTTGGTCGCAGCGAAGCCCTTGTCGGCAAACTCTTCACTGGCGGCACGCAGGATCAGTTGTTTGTTGCGCTCGCGGATTGTGCTCATAAACCAGGTGGTTCCTTGCCTGTTCTGGCGGTTGCGCATGGTAGCACCGGGCTTCAGCGGCGCTCAAGAATGCTCCGCGCGGAGCACGGCCGCGCTATGCTGCGCGCCATTCATTCATTAAGGAAACGTGATTCATGGCAGGAAGCAGTTTGCTGGTACTGATCGACGACATCGCCGCCGTGCTGGACGATGTGGCGCTGATGACCAAAATGGCCGCCAAGAAGACCGCCGGGGTACTGGGCGACGATCTGGCGCTCAATGCCCAGCAGGTCAGCGGCGTGCGCGCCGAGCGCGAAATCCCTGTGGTATGGGCGGTCGCCAAGGGTTCGTTTATCAACAAACTGATCCTGGTGCCGTCGGCGTTGGCCATCAGTGCGTTCATTCCCTGGCTGGTCACACCGTTGTTGATGGTGGGTGGCGCTTACCTGTGTTTTGAAGGGTTCGAAAAACTCGCCCACAAATTCCTGCACAGCAAAGTCGAGGACCACGCCGAACATGCCGAGCGGGTCGAGGCAGTAGCGGACCCGGCAGTCGATCTGGTGGCGTTCGAAAAGGACAAAATCAAGGGAGCGATCCGCACCGACTTTATTCTTTCGGCGGAAATCATCGCCATCACACTCGGCACCGTGGCTGGCGCTACGCTGACCCAGCAAGTGATCGTGCTTTCGGGCATTGCCGTTGTGATGACCATCGGCGTTTATGGATTGGTGGCGGGCATCGTCAAACTCGATGACTTGGGCCTGTGGCTGACCCAAAAGCCAGGGCAAATAGCGAAAAGCATCGGCGGCGGGATTCTGCGGGCGGCACCGTACATGATGAAAAGCCTGTCGGTGATCGGCACCGCGGCAATGTTTCTGGTCGGTGGCGGGATTCTCACTCACGGGATTCCGATGGTGCATCACTGGATTGAGGGTGTAAGTCAGGGGGCCGGCGGACTCTCGTGGCTCTTGTCAAGCCTGCTCAATGCGGTGGCGGGGATTGTGGCGGGGGCGGTGGTGTTGGCGGGTGTTATGGCCGTCAGCAAAATCTGGAAAGCGCTGAAAGGCTGAAAAGATCGCAGCCTGCGGTAGCGCCTACCTGTTTCGGGCCTGCCGCCGCACTGTAGGAGCTGCCGAACGCAGCGATCTTGGCGATGTATGCCAACCAACAAATGAAAAGGCCATTCGACTCGCATCGAATGGCCTTTTTTTCATTGCTGTCGGATTTACTCGGCGATCTGCAACTTACGCGACTCGGTGTACACGTAACGCACCTTCTCGTACTCGAACGGTGAGTTCAGCTGGCCGTAACGGAAACTGGTCTGGTAGCGCTTGTCGATGCCGCGCAGGACCCAGATTTCCGGATGGTTTTCGCTGACCTGGGCAACGTTCAGGAAGTTGATCGCCGACTCGGCACTGAAATCCACCACCAGGCCACCGGTATCGCGGATGTTCGACGGACCGAGGATCGGCAACACAAAGTAGGCGCCACCCGGAACACCGTAGAAGCCGAGGGTCTGGCCAAAGTCTTCGTTCTGGCGTGGCAGGCCCATGGCGGTCGCCGGGTCCCACAGGCCGGCGATGCCGATGGTGGTGTTGAGCAGCAGGCGCGCAGTGGTATCCAGTGAACGCTGGCCCTTGAACTGCAGCAGGCTGTTCAACAGGTTCGGTACATCACCCAGATTGTTGAAGAAGTTGCTGACACCGGTGCGCAAGAAGCTCGGGGTGACGTAGCGGTAGCCATTGACCACTGGCAGGAACACCCATTGGTCGAACCGATAGTTGAAGTGGTAAACGCGACGGTTCCACTCTTCCAGCGGGTCGTAGACGTTCAGTGCGCTGAGCGTTGAGCGCTCGAACTCGCGTTGGTCCATCCCCGGGTTGATCTTGAGTTTGCTCAGTGGCTCCTTGAAGCCGTCACTGTCGACCACGACAGGCGCATTGGCTTTGCTGTTGTCGGCATTGGCGACGGTTGCACAGAGTAACGCGGCGATAAGCAGGAGGTATTTAGCCACGGAAGAACTCCAGCATGGCGTCGCTGTTGACGCGGTAGTTAAGGTTGCCGCAATGGCCGCCGAACGGATAAACGGTCAAGCGATCACCGAAGGTCTTGCGCAGGAAACCGAGGTCGCCCGGGCCGAGAATGACGTCGTCGGCGTTGTGCATGACGGCGATTTTCGGGCTGTCGTGCAGGTAGTCTTTCAGCGCATACAAACTCACCTGGTCAATCAGTTGCAGCAAGCTGCCGCCATCGGTGCGGGCGCGCCACATCGGGATCACCTGTTCGGTGATGTAGCAGTCGAAATCGCATTGCAGCGCACGTTTGAGGAACGGCGTGAGGCTGGTGCCCTCAGTGATCGGGTACTTCGGCGGCGTGATCAGGCCGCGGCGGTTGATCAGGTCCGAGGTGAAGGCGATGTCGGCAGCGGAGAAGCGGAACGACGTGCCGATCAGCATGGCCATCTGTTCGTTGGTCAGGTGCTGCTTGGACTGCTGGAAGTCGTAGAGCAAGGCATCGTTGAGGTCGATGTAGCCCTTTTGCTGGAAGTAGCGGGTCAGTTTGTTGAGCACCAACTCATAGAAGGTGGTGGTGTTGTTGATGCCCTTGACCTCCGTTTGTACAAGCTTGTCGAGGTTGGTGATCGAGGTGTAGAGGTTGACTGGCGGGTTGAGCAGCAGGACTTTCTTGAAGTTGAAGCTGCGACGGGTTTCGTCCAGGTGCGCGACGAAGGCTGCATCGAGTGCGCCCAGGCTGTAGCCGGTCAGGTAGTAATCGGTAACAGGCACGCTGGGGTTTTGCGCGCGCACGGCCTGCATCACACGGTACATGTCTTCCGCGTCTTCCTTGGTGATGCCCGGCGTAGCGAAGCGTGAAGCGGCGCTGATGAAGTCGAAGCTGGTGGGCGACGACAGTTGCACCACATGGTAACCGGCCTTGTAGTAGAGCTTTTTCAGGTATTCGTTGAGGCTGCTGTCATAGCGTGCGCCGGTGCCGGCGATCAGGAAGATCAATGGTGCGGCTTTATCTTGTGTGGCGATGCGATAGGTGAGCTTCTTCACTGCCCAGAAATTGTCCGGCAGGTTGAATGCCCGCTCCGGCCGCAAAGTGATGCTGCGGTCCGACTGATGGATGTCATCGTCCAGCGGCAACTCCGGACGCAAATCCGGTGGTGTCGTGGCAATGGTTGCCTCGAACGGGTTGGTCAAGGGATAGCCATAGCTGGCGGCGTCGATATCGACCGCCAGTGCGGACGCACTCAAGATAAGGCCGCCAAACAGGGCGGCGAAGCGCAACGAACGGAGCATGACTAAATCCCTTAGAAAAGGTGCCGAATGAAATACGCAGGCTATGACCACCCGATTTGCGCCAAAGTGCCATGCATCGGCACCAAACAGGCTTAATTTCGAAGTAATAGTAGCTGGACGATACACTTTGCAGCGATTGAATGACCAGTTAACAGTTGTTAGCGCTTGCGAAAGCCTGTTAGGCGATTAAGCTGGCCGCCGTTTTTGCATATTGGAGTGCTTCATGTCCCGCCGACTGCCCGTGGTTCTGCTGCTTGTTTTGCTGCCTTTATGGCTGGCCGCCAGTTATGGCGCGCGTTATGGCTTCATGGAGGATGTGCAATGGGTCGGCATCTGCGTGGATGAGGCGAGCCGCTGGGAATGCCAGGTCCGTTCGAATCTGGGCCTGATGATTCACTTCGCTGTATTGGGCTGGGGGGCGGTGGCTGCTGCCGTGATCGGCTTTGTGTTGCCGGGGCGGGCAGGGTGGTGGCTGGCGGTGCTGGCGCTGGTGCTCGGGTTTCCGGCGCTGGCGTTGTACAACACGACGTTGGCGGTGTTTGCGGTGGTGATAGCGGGGCTGCGGTTGGTCCGAGAAAACCGCACCGCCTGAAAAAAGATCGCAGCCTGCGGCAGCTTCTACATGGTTCGAATTTTCATGTAGGAGCTGCCGAAGGCTGCGATCTCTTGAACTTGCTCTTTTTTCAGCCCTTGCGAACCCGCAAACTGCGCCACAACGCTGCAACCATCAACACACTCACCAGCGCCCAACCCCAGGCCTGCTGGTTCTGCAAACCTTCGCGGTACAGTTGCGGCGCAATGCCGGCGCCGATGATGAAGGCCAGCAGGGCGATTTCCCGGCGCGGCACGCTCACCGGGCGGCATAGATAGACCAGTGCCGGAACGATGAACGCGACGCTAGGGAAGCTGCGATAGCGCGGGTCGAACACCATCTCCAGCATCATCACTGTTGCCGCGAACCCGGCCCCAGCCAACAACCAGCCAGCACGACGCTCCAGCGCATTGAACGCCGATCTACGCCAGCCATGGCGAGGGCTCAATGTCAGTGCAGCGTGAGCCAGCACCAGCAGATTCAACGCTGTCAGCAAAGCAACCCACAGCCATTCACTGGCAAATCGGGTGGTGATCCGTGCCAGATCGCCCCACGCGCCAATCGAGCAAGCAGCGAGGGCCGCCAACAGCGGCAGGACCAGCGCCGCGCGAGTGGTGCGTACTTGACCGCCAAGGATCAGCGTGCCGAGGAAGATCAAGCCACCCACCACCAGCCACTGCGACCAGTACGGCACGTTGGACACCGGCCCGGCCAGCACGCCTTTGTCCTGACGGTCGGCATCGAACAGCCCCCAATAACCACCGACCGCACCCTCACTGGCGCGTTTCCACGGTTGGTCGAAGGCTTCAATCAGGTTGTAGTGCCAGCCATGCTGCTCGGCCATCGCGACAAAACCACGAATGAATTTGGCTTCGTTGACGCGGCTCGGTAGCGCGGTTACTCGCTGGCGACCTTCGCTAGGCCAGCCGGTTTCGCCAATCATCACGTCTTTAGGGGCGAACATTTTGCCAAATGACTCACGCACTGCAGCTACCTGCAGCAGGGCAACGTCAATGTTCGAAGGGTGATCTTCCCAGTATGGCAATAAGTGGATAGTGATGAAGTCCACTGCCGGGGCGACATCCGGGTGCTTCTGCCAGAATTCCCAGACGTCGGCATAAGTGACAGGCTGTTTGACCTGGCTTTTGACCTTATCAATGAGCTTCACCAGCTGCGCGCCGGTAACTTCCTTGCGCAGCAGGGTTTCGTTGCCAACGATCACCGAGGTCACCACATCCGGGTTGGCATTGGCCGAAGCGATGAGCAGGTCGATTTCCTTGGCGGTATCTACCGGGTTGCTGTTGACCCAGGCGCCAATCATCATTTTCAACCCGTGCTTGCGCGCGAGGTCGGGCAACGCTTCGAGGCCGGTCATGGAATAGGTGCGGATACATTCGAAGCGGGTCGCGAGCAGTGCTAGGTCGGCGTCCATGCGCTCGGGGCGCAACTTGAACGGCTGGTCGAACGGCGATTGATCCTTGTCGAACGGCGTATAGGACGCGCATTGCAGCTTGTGCGACGCGCTGGCCACGTCCGGCAGGATCACCGGTTTGCCGAGGCCGTACCAGAAGCCGCAGAGCGCAAAAATCCCTAGCAGGCAGGCGAATAGATAAGCAAAAAAAGGAAAGCGGGATGTCGCGGGCATGGTCAGGCCGTCTGGGAGCAAAGCGGCGCATGTTACCTGCATTTGCCACGTGCTTGGTGGCCTGCATGATTTTGACATGCAAAGTTCGGGCGGATTGCCCGGAGCATTGGCTGTGCTCGGGATTAATGGCGTTGTGATGTCGTTTCTCGATGCCTTGAGGTCGCTGATAGAGCAGGTCGCACTGTGCGTCAGGTTGATTATCGGAGGCGTCAGTACCCTCGTTGATAATCGCGCTGATGATCGAACGAGTTCGCGGTGGGCGTGATGAGGGCGCTGTGCACCATAACAATACGTTGACGCGACTCGGCATCCGTCGAGCGCAGCACTTTCGGGGAAGTAACGATGAAGATGCGACGACTTTTAGGCGCAAGTGCCGCTCTGGTACTTGCGATTGGCTCCACATTCGCCAATGCCGAGAGCAAGACCCTGAGCATCGGTTACGTTGACGGCTGGTCCGACAGCGTCGCGACTACTCACGTCGCGGCTGAGGTGATCAAGCAGAAACTCGGTTATGACGTGAAGCTGCAAGCCGTCGCGACCGGGATCATGTGGCAGGGCGTGGCCACCGGCAAACTTGACGCCATGCTGTCGGCCTGGCTGCCGGTGACTCACGGTGAATATTGGGCCAAGAACAAAGATCAGGTCGTCGACTACGGCCCGAACTTCAAGGACGCGAAAATCGGCCTGATCGTGCCGGAGTACGTAAAAGCCAAGTCGCTTGAGGATCTGAAGACCGACGAGAGCTTTAAAAACCGCATTGTTGGTATCGACGCCGGTTCAGGCGTGATGCTCAAAACCGAGCAGGCGATCAAGGATTACGACCTGACCGGATATCAACTCAAAGCCAGTTCCGGCGCCGGCATGATTGCCGAACTGACCCGAGCCGAGAAGAAAAACGAATCCATTGCCGTAACCGGTTGGGTGCCACACTGGATGTTCGCCAAGTGGAAACTGCGTTTCCTGGATGACCCGAAAGGCGTATATGGCGCGGCAGAAACCGTTAACAGCATTGGCAGCAAAGAACTGGCAACTAAAGCACCGGAAGTGGCCAAGTTCCTGAAGAACTTCCAGTGGGCTTCGAAAGACGAAATCGGTGAAGTCATGCTGGCGATTCAAGATGGTGCCAAGCCAGAAGCAGCAGCGAAGGATTGGGTGGCCAAACACCCTGAGCGCGTAGCTGAGTGGACCAAATAATCTGAGTTCAGGCCTGCATGCCCTGTAGGAGTTGCCGCAGGCTGCGATCTTTTGATTTGGCTTTCAAAGCGAAGATCAAGAGATCGCAGCCTGCTGCAGCTCCTACAGTCATGTTTAAGGTGGGGAAACTGTTTCCTGCTGATTATTGGCGAAAACGTCATGTCGTTCTAATACTAAGGTCGTCTGGAACCTGTCCTTGAGCCGCATAGAGTGAGTACGTTCCAACTAAATCTGTGCTGCGAGGATAAAAACAATGAACGACAGCATTTACCTCTCGATTCAAAACAGCCCGCGATTCAAGGAGCTGGTTAGCAAGAGAGAACGATTCGCCTGGATTCTTTCGGCGATCATGCTAGGGCTTTACTCCGGATTCATCCTTTTGATTGCTTACGGGCCGCATGTACTGGGGGCGAAAATCAGCCCTGAGTCATCGATTACCTGGGGCATACCCATCGGAGTCGGGCTGATTCTTTCGGCCTTCGTCCTGACCGGTATTTACGTACGACGCGCCAATGGCGAATTCGACGACCTGAACAATGCGATTCTCAAGGAGGCTCAGCAATGATCCGGCGTCTAATGGCTCTATTGAGCATTGCAGCCTTTGCACCTGGCGCCTGGGCAGCTGAAGCCCTGACCGGCGAAGTGCACAAACAACCGCTCAACGTTGCCGCGATCCTGATGTTTGTGGTGTTCGTCGGTGCGACCCTTTGCATTACCTATTGGGCTTCCAAGCGCAACAAGTCGGCGGCCGACTACTATGCGGCAGGCGGCAAAATCACCGGTTTCCAGAATGGCTTGGCAATTGCTGGTGACTACATGTCGGCGGCGTCTTTCCTGGGTATTTCCGCGCTGGTGTTCACCTCCGGCTACGATGGTCTGATCTACTCGATCGGCTTCCTGGTGGGCTGGCCGATCATTCTGTTCCTGATCGCCGAACGTCTGCGTAACCTGGGTAAATACACCTTTGCCGACGTGGCGTCGTATCGCCTTGGGCAAACCCAGATCCGTTCGCTGTCCGCCTGCGGTTCGCTGGTGGTGGTAGCGTTCTACCTGATCGCGCAAATGGTCGGTGCCGGCAAGCTTATCCAGCTGTTGTTTGGTCTCGATTACCATGTTGCGGTGATTCTGGTCGGTATCCTGATGTGCATGTACGTGCTGTTCGGCGGCATGCTGGCGACCACTTGGGTGCAAATCATCAAGGCTGTCCTGTTGCTGTCCGGTGCTTCCTTCATGGCGCTGATGGTGATGAAGCACGTGAACTTCGACTTCAACATGCTGTTCTCCGAGGCGATCAAGGTTCACCCTAAAGGTGAAGCGATCATGAGCCCGGGTGGCTTGGTTAAAGATCCTGTCTCGGCGTTCTCCCTCGGCCTGGCACTGATGTTCGGTACCGCTGGCCTGCCACACATCCTGATGCGCTTCTTCACCGTGAGTGATGCGAAAGAAGCTCGTAAGAGCGTGCTGTACGCAACCGGCTTCATTGGCTACTTCTACATCCTGACCTTCATCATCGGCTTCGGCGCGATTCTGCTGGTCAGCACCAATCCGGCCTTCAAAGATGCGGCTGGCGCGCTGTTGGGCGGTAACAACATGGCGGCGGTGCACCTGGCTAACGCAGTGGGTGGCAGTATTTTCCTCGGCTTCATCTCGGCGGTGGCGTTCGCGACCATTCTGGCAGTGGTTGCCGGTCTGACCCTGGCCGGCGCTTCGGCGGTGTCTCACGACCTGTACGCCAGCGTGATCAAGAAGGGCAAGGCCAACGAGAAGGATGAGATCCGCGTTTCGAAAATCACCACCATCGCTCTGGCAGTGCTGGCGATCGGTCTGGGTATTCTCTTCGAAAGCCAGAACATCGCGTTCATGGTGGGCCTGGCGTTCTCCATCGCGGCGAGCTGCAACTTCCCGGTCCTGCTGCTCTCCATGTACTGGAAGAAGCTGACCACCCGCGGTGCAATGATCGGCGGCTGGATGGGGCTGATCAGTGCGGTGGGCTTGATGGTGCTTGGTCCGACCATTTGGGTGCAGATCCTGCACCATGAGAAGGCGATCTTCCCGTATGAGTACCCGGCGCTGTTCTCGATGATCATTGCCTTTATCGGGATCTGGTTCTTCTCGATCACCGACAAGTCGACTGCAGCTGACAATGAGCGGGCGCTGTTCTTCCCGCAATTCGTTCGTTCGCAGACTGGTTTGGGCGCGAGTGGTGCTGTTTCGCACTAACGGTAGTTAGAGCTGCAAGTTGTAAGCTGCGAGATAATGCCCCGGTCGAGAGATCGGGGCATTTTTGTTTGGCTGCGTTAAACGGAAGATCAAAGGATCGCAGCCTTCGGCAGCTCCTACATGAGATCGCATTGCAACTGAACTGACCCCCAAATGTTGGACGATCTTTTGATCTTGCAAACAAAAACGGCCTCTATCTAAATAGAGGCCGTTTCCAGTGCAACTTAAGACGTTATCGCAAGACAGGTCTTACTTGCGGTCTTCCAGCTTGGTGATGTCACGCGACTCGTAGCCGGTGTACAGCTGGCGCGGGCGGCCAATCTTGTAAGGGCTGGAGAGCATTTCTTTCCAGTGGGAGATCCAGCCGACGGTCCGCGCCAGGGCGAAGATCACGGTGAACATGCTGGTTGGAATGCCGATCGCCTTGAGGATGATCCCCGAGTAGAAGTCGACGTTCGGGTACAACGAGCGTTCGATGAAGTACGGGTCGGTCAGGGCGATCTCTTCCAGGCGCATGGCCAGTTCGAGTTGTGGATCGTTCTTGATGCCCAGTTCTTTCAATACTTCGTCGCAGGTCTTCTTCATGACGGTAGCGCGAGGGTCGCGGTTTTTGTAAACACGGTGACCGAAGCCCATCAGCTTGAACGGATCGTTCTTGTCTTTGGCCTTGGCGATGTACTTGTCGATGTTGGAAACATCGCCAATTTCATCGAGCATGGTCAGGACGGCTTCGTTGGCGCCGCCGTGGGCAGGGCCCCACAGTGCAGCGATACCGGCGGCGATACAGGCGAACGGGTTGGCCCCCGACGAACCTGCCAGACGAACGGTGGAAGTCGATGCGTTTTGCTCGTGGTCGGCGTGGAGGATGAAGATCCGGTCCATGGCCTTGGCGAGTACCGGGCTGATCGGTTTGATCTCGCACGGCGTGTTGAACATCATGTGCAGGAAGTTTTCCGCGTACGTCAGGTCGTTGCGCGGGTACATCATGGGTTGGCCCATGGAGTACTTGTAAACCATCGCTGCCAGGGTTGGCATCTTGGCAACCAGGCGGATCGCGGAGATTTCGCGATGCTGCGGGTTATTGATGTCCAGGGAGTCGTGGTAGAAGGCCGAGAGGGCGCCGACTACGCCGCACATGACGGCCATTGGGTGGGCGTCGCGACGGAAACCGTTGAAGAAGGTCTTCAGCTGCTCGTGAACCATGGTGTGGTTCTTGACGGTGCTGACGAACTGGGCCTTCTGTTCTGCGGTCGGCAATTCGCCGTTGAGCAGCAGATAGCAGGTTTCCAGGTAGTCCGACTTTTCAGCCAGCTGTTCGATCGGGTAGCCGCGGTGCAGCAGAATGCCGTTGTCGCCGTCGATATAGGTGATCTTCGACTCGCAAGAAGCGGTCGACATGAAACCAGGGTCAAAGGTGAAACGGCCCGTGGCCGTCAGGCCCCGAACATCGATAACATCGGGACCAACGGTGCCGGTTAAAATGGGCAGCTCGACGGGGGCTGCGCCCTCGATGATCAACTGCGCTTTTTTGTCAGCCATGTGGCCTCCTATTTATGCTTGAAATCATCAGACAGACCCCCCACGCAGGGCCCGCACCACTATAGTGAGATAAATTCGAATGTCAATTTGCCTAAAGTCTTGCTCCAGAAGGCTTTAACCGGACTTTTTCCTCGAAATTGACTGCCATTTACGCCTTTTATGTGACTTGCGCAATCAGCAGTTTGGGTTAGGCGTTTGCGTTGTCATTAGTAGCCTAACTGTCTATACTCGGCCACCGACCGCCAAGGGCTTTTGGGCTTGCGTTATTGGGGGTCGCCTCCCTGGGTGGTGGTTACCTGACCAGTGCACTCCCCAACAACTTTGCCCTGATTGTTAGGGGCTCTTCAGTGTGAAAAAAAAGCCGTGAAAAGCCAACGACCTGTAAACCTAGACCTAAGGACCATCAAACTCCCAGTCACTGCTTACACGTCCATTCTTCACCGTATCTCCGGTGTCATTCTCTTTGTCAGCCTGGCCATCATGCTTTATGCATTGGACAAGTCGCTGAGCTCCGAGGAAGGCTTCGGTCAGGTGAAAGCGTGTCTGACCAGTCCGCTAGCCAAGCTAGTGATTTGGGGCATCCTGTCCGCCTTGCTGTATCACTTGGTAGCCGGTGTGCGCCACTTGATCATGGACATGGGCATCGGTGAGACGCTGGAAGGCGGCAAACTGGGCTCGAAAATCGTTATCGCCGTTTCCGTGGTGGTAATCGTTCTGGCAGGAGTTTGGATATGGTAACTAACGTCACGAACCTGTCGCGTTCGGGCCTCTATGACTGGATGGCGCAACGTGTGTCTGCGGTCGTTCTCGCGGCTTACTTCATTTTCCTGATCGGATACGTCGTCGCCCATCCTGGCCTCGGCTATACCCAATGGCATGAACTGTTCGCCCATAACGGGATGCGTATTTTCAGTCTCCTGGCTCTCGTTGCCCTCGGCGCTCACGCCTGGGTCGGCATGTGGACCATCGCGACCGACTACCTGACGCCAATGGCGTTCGGCAAGTCCGCGACTGCAATACGTTTCCTTTTCCAGGCAGTATGCGGCGTTGCGATGTTCGCTTACTTCGTCTGGGGTGTGCAGATTCTCTGGGGTATCTGAGTCATGGCTAACATTCCAACGATTTCTTTCGACGCCATCATCATTGGTGGTGGCGGTGCCGGCATGCGTGCAGCGCTGCAACTGGCCCAAGGCGGTCACAAGACTGCCGTAATCACCAAGGTATTCCCGACTCGTTCGCACACCGTGTCCGCACAAGGTGGCATCACTTGCGCCATCGCGTCCGCTGACCCGAACGATGACTGGCGCTGGCACATGTACGATACCGTCAAGGGTTCCGACTACATCGGTGACCAGGACGCTATCGAGTACATGTGTCAGGAAGGCCCGGCCGCTGTCTACGAGTTGGACCACATGGGTATGCCGTTCTCGCGTACCGAGCAGGGTCGTATCTACCAGCGTCCATTCGGCGGTCAGTCGAAGGATTACGGTAAAGGCGGCCAGGCTGCCCGTACTTGCGCCGCTTCCGACCGTACCGGTCACGCGCTGCTGCACACCCTTTATCAGGGCAACCTGAAAGCCGGTACCGTGTTCCTGAACGAGTACTACGCTGTTGACCTGGTCAAGAACGGTCAAGGCGATTTCGTCGGTGTGATCGCGATCTGCATCGAAACTGGCGAAACCACCTACATCCGCGCCAAGGCTACTGTTCTGGCAACCGGCGGTGCGGGTCGCATCTACGCGTCCACCACCAATGCCCTGATCAACACCGGTGACGGCGTCGGTATGGCTCTGCGTGCTGGCGTACCGGTACAAGACATCGAAATGTGGCAGTTCCACCCGACCGGCATCGCCGGCGCCGGTGTACTGGTAACCGAAGGTTGCCGTGGTGAAGGTGGCTACCTGATCAACAAGCACGGCGAGCGTTTCATGGAGCGTTATGCTCCGAACGCCAAAGACCTTGCCGGTCGTGACGTTGTTGCTCGCTCGATGGTTAAAGAAATCATCGCTGGCAACGGTTGCGGTCCGAATGGCGACCACGTAATGCTCAAACTCGACCACTTGGGCGAGGAAGTGCTGCACAGCCGTCTGCCAGGTATCTGCGAACTGTCGAAAACGTTTGCGCACGTTGACCCGGTTGTTGCGCCGGTTCCGGTTGTGCCGACTTGCCACTATATGATGGGCGGCGTTCCGACCAACATTCACGGCCAGGCGATCACCCAGAACGACGAAGGCGTGGATCAGATCATTCCTGGTCTGTTCGCGGTGGGCGAAGTGGCTTGCGTATCGGTTCACGGTGCCAACCGCCTGGGTGGCAACTCGCTGCTCGACCTGGTGGTATTCGGTCGTGCTGCCGGCCTGCACCTTGAAAAGGCGCTGACTGACGGTATCGAATACGACGACGCCACCGACGCCAACATCAATGCGGCCCTGTCGCGTCTGAACGCTCTGAACGAGCGTACTGATGGCGAAGACGTGGCTACCCTGCGTCGCGAGCTGCAAAACTGCATGCAGAACTACTTCGGTGTATTCCGTACCGGCGAATACATGCAGAAGGGTATCGCCCAGTTGGCCGACCTGCGCGTGCGCATCGCCAACGTCAAGATCAACGACAAGTCGCAGGCGTTCAACACTGCGCGTATCGAAGCTCTGGAACTGCAGAACTTGCTGGAAGTGGCTGAAGCTACCGCCATCGCTGCCGAAGTGCGTAAAGAATCCCGCGGTGCTCACGCCCGTGAAGACTTCGAAGACCGTGACGACGAAAACTGGCTGTGCCACACCCTGTACTTCCCGGGTGACAAGCGCGTAACCAAGCGTGCTGTGAACTTCTCGCCGAAGACTGTTCCGACTTTTGAACCTAAGATTCGGACTTATTAAGGGTGGCCGCCATGTTGCAAGTCAGCGTTTATCGTTACAACCCTGATCAGGACGCCGCGCCGTTCATGCAGGAATTCCAGGTCGATACCGGTGGTAAAGACCTGATGGTGCTGGACGTGCTGGCCCTGATCAAAGAGCAGGACGAAGGTTTCTCCTATCGTCGCTCTTGCCGTGAAGGTGTTTGCGGTTCCGACGGCATGAACATCAACGGCAAAAACGGCCTGGCGTGCGTCACGCCGCTGTCCGCCGTCGTAAAAGGTAACAAGTTGATCGTTCGTCCGCTGCCAGGTTTGCCGGTTATCCGTGACCTGGTCGTCGATATGAGCATCTTCTACAAGCAATACGAGAAGGTTAAGCCTTACCTGCAGAACGACACGCCGGCTCCGGCCATCGAGCGTCTGCAGTCCCCTGAAGAGCGTGAAAAGCTCGACGGTCTGTACGAGTGCATCCTGTGCGCTTGCTGCTCGACCTCTTGCCCGTCCTTCTGGTGGAACCCGGACAAATTCCTGGGTCCAGCTGCTCTGCTGCAAGCGTACCGCTTCCTGGCAGACAGCCGTGATACCAAGACGTCCGAGCGTCTGGCTTCGCTGGATGACCCGTTCAGCGTATTCCGCTGCCGCGGGATCATGAACTGCGTCAACGTATGTCCGAAAGGCCTGAACCCGACTAAGGCCATCGGTCACATCCGTAACATGCTGCTTTCGAGCGGCGTGTGATTCAGCTGCTGTACCCGTAGAACCGCTGTACCCGTAGATGCTACGGCGCAGGCTTCAACCGGCGCCGTAGTTTTAACCTGAGCAGTAGCCCATAAGGCTGCCGCTCTTATTTTGAAGAAATGAGACAAGCAGGGGCATCCGGGCTGGTACCCGGACTATCAGCGTGATCCTAAGTGGCTTGTTTTGGTCGCTGCATTCGGACTTCTGCAAGTTTGCTCGGTGTCGACGCCGGTGGTGTTCCCCTAACCGAGGGTGACCAAGCATGCAAGAAAGCGTGATGCAGCGCATGTGGAACAGCGCCTACCTGTCCGGTAGTAACGCTGCCTATGTGGAAGAGCTCTACGAGCTCTACCTGCACGACCCTAACGCTGTGCCAGAAGAGTGGCGCACCTACTTCCAGAAGTTGCCTGCTGACGGCAACTCTGCCACCGATGTTTCGCACTCGACAATTCGCGATCATTTCGTGCTGCTGGCAAAGAACCAGCGCCGCGCTCAACCGGTTTCGGCCGGCAGCGTGAGCAGTGAGCACGAGAAGAAGCAAGTTGAAGTGCTGCGATTGATCCAGGCCTACCGTATGCGTGGCCACCAGGCAGCCCAGCTTGACCCGCTGGGACTGTGGCAGCGTCCTGCACCTGCAGACCTGTCGATCAATCATTACGGCTTGACCAATGCCGATCTTGATACGACCTTCCGTGCCGGCGACCTGTTCATCGGCAAAGAGGAAGCGAGCCTACGCGAAATTCACGAAGCGTTGCAGCAGACATATTGCCGCACCATCGGCGCTGAATTTACGCACATCACCGATTCCGAGCAGCGCCAGTGGTTCCAGCAGCGTCTGGAAAGCGTGCGCGGTCGTCCGACGTACTCCGCCGACATCAAGAGCCACTTGCTCGAGCGTGTTACCGCGGGTGAAGGCCTGGAGAAATACCTGGGCACCAAGTACCCGGGTACCAAGCGTTTCGGTCTGGAAGGCGGCGAGAGCCTGATTCCAATGCTCGACGAGCTGATCCAGCGTTCCGGTTCCTACGGCACCAAGGAAATCGTCATCGGCATGGCCCACCGTGGCCGTCTGAACGTGCTGGTCAACACCTTCGGCAAGAACCCGCGCGAGCTGTTCGACGAGTTCGAAGGCAAGAAGAAGGTCGAGCTCGGTTCCGGTGACGTTAAATACCACCAGGGCTTCTCGTCCAACGTCATGACCACCGGCGGTGAAGTTCACCTGGCCATGGCCTTCAACCCGTCTCACCTGGAAATCGTTTCTCCAGTGGTCGAGGGTTCGGTGCGTGCCCGTCAGGATCGTCGTAACGACCCTACCGGTGAAAAGGTTCTGCCGATCTCCATCCACGGTGACGCGGCATTCGCCGGTCAGGGCGTGGTCATGGAAACCTTCCAGATGTCGCAGACCCGCGGTTTCAAAACCGGCGGCACCGTGCACATCGTGATCAACAACCAGGTTGGTTTCACCATCAGCAACCCGCTGGACGCCCGCTCTACCGAGTACGCGACCGACGTGGCGAAAATGATCCAGGCGCCGATCCTCCATGTGAATGGCGATGATCCGGAAGCCGTATTGTTCGTGACCCAGCTGGCTATCGACTACCGCATGCAGTTCAAGCGTGACGTGGTGATCGATATGTTCTGCTACCGTCGTCGTGGCCACAACGAGGCCGACGAGCCAAGCGGTACTCAGCCTCTGATGTATCAGCAGATCGCCAAGCAGCGCACTACCCGTGAACTGTATGCCGATCGTCTGACCCAGAGCGGTGTGCTGGATGTTGAGCGTGTTCAAGCGAAAATCGATGAATATCGCAACGCGCTGGACAACGGTCTGCACGTAGTGAAAAGCCTGGTCAAAGAACCGAACAAAGAGCTGTTCGTGGACTGGCGTCCGTACCTGGGTCACGCCTGGACTGCACGTCACGACACTCGTTTCGATCTGAAAACCTTGCAGGAACTGTCTGCCAAGCTGCTGGAAATTCCGGAAGGCTTCGTGGTTCAGCGCCAGGTTGCCAAGATCTACGAAGACCGTCAGAAGATGCAAGCCGGTGGCCTGCCGATCAACTGGGGTTACGCTGAAACCATGGCGTACGCGACCCTGGCGTTCGAAGGTCACCCGATTCGCATGACCGGCCAGGACATCGGCCGCGGTACGTTCTCGCACCGTCATGCGGTCTTGCACAACCAGAAAGACGCGGGCACCTACATCCCGCTGCAGCACCTGTACGACGGTCAGCCACGTTTCGACCTGTACGATTCGTTCCTGTCCGAAGAAGCCGTACTGGCGTTCGAATACGGCTACTCGACCACCACGCCGGATGCGCTGGTGATCTGGGAAGCCCAGTTCGGCGACTTCGCCAACGGTGCCCAAGTGGTTATCGACCAGTTCATCACCAGTGGCGAGCACAAGTGGGGCCGTCTGTGCGGTCTGACCATGCTGCTGCCGCACGGTTATGAAGGTCAGGGGCCGGAGCACTCCTCGGCTCGTCTGGAGCGTTACCTGCAGCTGTGCGCCGAGCACAATATTCAGGTGTGCTTGCCAACGACGCCAGCTCAGATCTACCACTTGCTGCGCCGTCAGGTGATTCGCCCGCTGCGCAAACCACTGGTAGTCCTGACTCCGAAGTCGTTGCTGCGTCACAAGCTGGCCATCTCGACTCTGGAAGATCTGGCCGAAGGTTCCTTCCAGACCGTTATTCCGGAAATCGATGCCCAAGACCCGAAAAAGGTCGAGCGCATTGTTCTGTGTAGCGGCAAGGTCTACTACGACCTGCTGGAAAAACGCCGTGCCGAAGGCCGTGACGATATCGCCATCGTGCGTATCGAGCAGTTGTATCCGTTCCCTGAGGACGACTTGAACGAAGTCCTGGCTCCTTATACCAACCTCAAACATATCGTTTGGTGTCAGGAAGAGCCGATGAACCAGGGCGCCTGGTACTGCAGTCAGCACCACATGCGTCGCATCGTTGGTAATCACAACAAGTCTCTCGTACTCGAGTACGCGGGCCGTGATGCCTCTGCTGCACCTGCATGCGGTTACGCATCGATGCACGCCGAGCAGCAGGAAAAACTGCTGCAAGACGCCTTTACTGTTTAACGCCTTCGCGCACCTGAAACCGAATTTAAGGACCCACAGATAATGGCTATCGAAATCAAAGCCCCCACTTTCCCGGAATCGGTTGCCGATGGCACCGTTGCCACCTGGCACAAAAAACCAGGCGACGCCGTCAAGCGTGATGAGCTGATCGTCGACATCGAGACCGATAAAGTCGTACTGGAAGTGTTGGCCACCGCTGACGGCGTGCTGGGCGCTATCGTCAAGAACGAAGGCGACACCGTTCTGTCCGACGAACTCCTGGGCTCCATCGAAGCCGGCAGTGCTGCTGCCGCTCCAGCCGCTGCTGCTCCGGCCGCCGCTGCTCAAGCTGCTGCGCCTGCGGCTGAAGGCGAAGACGATCCTGTTGCTGCACCGGCTGCTCGCAAGCTGGCTGAAGAAAACGGCATCAACATCGCTTCCGTTGCCGGTACCGGCAAAGGCGGCCGTGTGACCAAGGAAGACGTGGTTGCAGCCGTTGCTGCCAAGAAAGCCGCTCCGACTGCCGCGCCTGCCAAGGCTGCTGCTCCTGCCGCTGCTGCTCCGGTATTCGCTGCCGGCGACCGCGTTGAAAAACGCGTTCCGATGACTCGCCTGCGTGCCAAGGTTGCCGAGCGTCTGGTTGAAGCTCAGTCGAACATGGCGATGCTGACCACTTTCAACGAAGTCGACATGACTGAAGTCATGGCCCTGCGTTCGAAGTACAAGGACCTGTTCGAGAAGTCCCACAATGGCGTGCGCCTGGGCTTCATGTCGTTCTTCGTGAAAGCGGCCACCGAAGCGCTGAAACGCTTCCCGGCTGTGAACGCGTCGATCGACGGTGCTGACATCGTTTACCACGGCTACGCTGACGTCGGTGTAGCGGTTTCCAGCGATCGCGGTCTGGTTGTACCGGTTCTGCGTAACGCCGAACTGATGAGCCTGGCTGAAATCGAAGGCGGCATCGCCACTTTCGGCAAGAAAGCCCGTGACGGCAAACTGTCGATGGAAGATATGACCGGTGGTACGTTCACCATCACCAACGGTGGTACCTTCGGTTCGATGATGTCGACTCCGATCGTCAACCCGCCGCAAGCGGCCATCCTGGGCATGCACAACATTCTGCAGCGTCCTATGGCGATCAACGGTCAGGTCGTTATCCGTCCGATGATGTACCTGGCACTGTCCTACGATCACCGCCTGATCGATGGCAAAGAAGCTGTGACCTTCCTGGTTACCATCAAGAACCTGCTGGAAGACCCGGCTCGTCTTCTTCTGGATATCTAAAAAGCAGCGGCAAGCTGCAAGCTGCAAGCCCCTAGCTCAAAGCGAGCGAGCGGGTTTCATGCTTGCAGCTTGCGGCTTGTAGCTTGTTGCTAAAAGGAAACCTTTTATGACTCAGAAATTTGACGTAGTAGTGATCGGCGCGGGCCCTGGCGGCTACGTAGCTGCCATCAAAGCAGCGCAACTGGGCCTCACCACTGCCTGCATCGAGAAGTACACCGACAAGGAAGACAAACTGGCCCTTGGCGGTACTTGCCTGAACGTCGGCTGCATTCCTTCCAAGGCGCTGCTGGACAGCTCCTGGAAATACAAGGAAGCCAAAGAAGGCTTCGCGATCCACGGTATCAACCACGCTGGCGTGACCATGGACGTGCCAGCAATGGTCGGCCGTAAAGCCAACATCGTCAAAGGCCTGACTTCCGGCGTTGCGACCTTGTTCAAGGCCAACGGCGTTACTTCGATCCAGGGCCACGGCAAATTGCTGGCCGGCAAGAAAGTCGAAGTCACCAAGCCTGACGGTTCGGTTGAAATCATCGAAGCCGAAAACGTTATCCTGGCCCCAGGTTCGCGTCCGATCGACATTCCACCGGCTCCGGTCGACCAGAATGTGATCGTCGATTCCACCGGCGCGCTGGAATTCCAAACCGTACCAAAACGTCTGGGCGTTATCGGCGCTGGCGTGATCGGTCTGGAACTGGGTTCGGTCTGGTCCCGTCTGGGCGCAGAAGTGACTGTTCTGGAAGCCCTGGACACGTTCCTGATGGCCGCCGACGCAGCTGTTTCCAAGGAAGCGCTGAAAACCCTGACCAAACAGGGTCTGGACATCAAGCTGGGCGCTCGTGTGACCGGTTCCAAAGTGAACGGCGACGAAGTCGTTGTGAACTACACCGATGCCAACGGCGAACAGAACATCACTTTCGACAAGCTGATCGTAGCCGTTGGTCGCCGTCCGGTGACCACTGATCTGCTGGCTGCCGATTGCGGCGTGACCCTCGACGAGCGTGGTTTCGTGCACGTTGACGACCACTGCGCGACCACCGTACCGGGCGTCTACGCCATTGGTGACGTGGTTCGTGGCATGATGCTGGCGCACAAAGCCTCGGAAGAGGGCATCATGGTTGTCGAGCGCATCAAGGGCCACAAAGCCCAGATGAACTATGACTTGATCCCTTCGGTTATTTATACTCACCCGGAAATCGCGTGGGTTGGTAAAACCGAGCAGACCTTGAAAGCTGAAGGTGTAGAAGTTAACGTCGGCACCTTCCCGTTCGCAGCTTCCGGCCGCGCCATGGCCGCCAACGATACCGGTGGTTTCGTCAAGGTCATCGCAGATGCCAAGACTGACCGTGTATTGGGCGTCCACGTGATTGGCCCGAGCGCTGCAGAACTGGTACAGCAGGGCGCAATCGGTATGGAATTCGGCACTAGTGCTGAAGACCTGGGCATGATGGTTTTCTCCCATCCGACCCTGTCCGAAGCCTTGCACGAAGCAGCTCTGGCAGTGAATGGCGGCGCCATTCACATCGCCAACCGCAAGAAGCGTTAAGACAATAAGAAACCACGGCGGTATGGCCCGTCGTGAGCCTTGCATGCAAGACTCACCGCGGAATATCCGCTGGACGCAGTCTTGCGTAGCTGCACCGGTTGTCCGGAAAGGCTACGCAAGCAGCAGTCACAGGTGGTGCGGCACTTGAACAAGTGCAGCACCGAATGCGCAGTACCTAACGAAGACGGTAATAAGCATGAATCTTCACGAGTATCAGGGTAAGCAGCTGTTCGCTGAGTACGGCCTGCCAGTATCCCAGGGTTTCGCCGTAGACACCCCGGAAGCAGCAGCAGAAGCTTGCGACAAAATCGGTGGCACCGAGTGGGTTGTCAAAGCCCAGGTCCACGCTGGTGGTCGCGGTAAAGCGGGCGGCGTTAAGCTGGTTCGCAGCAAAGAAGACGCCAAAGCATTCGCTCAACAGTGGTTGGGCAAGCGTCTGGTGACTTACCAGACTGATGCCAATGGTCAGCCAGTCACCAAGATCCTGGTTGAATCGTGCACTGATATCGCTAAAGAGCTGTACCTGGGCGCTGTCGTTGACCGTTCGAGCCGTCGCATCGTGTTCATGGCTTCCACCGAAGGTGGCGTGGACATCGAGAAAATCGCTCACGACACTCCAGAAAAAATTCTGAAAGCCACTATCGATCCACTGGTTGGCGCTCAGCCATTCCAGGGGCGCGAGCTGGCATTCCAGCTGGGCCTGGAAGGCAAGCAAGTTGCTCAGTTCGCCAAGATCTTCGTAGGTCTGGCCAAACTGTTCAAGGATCACGACCTGGCTCTGCTGGAAGTGAACCCGCTGGTGATCAAGGCTGACGGCGATCTGCACTGCCTCGACGCCAAGATCAACATCGACGCCAACGCCATGTACCGTCAGCCTAAGCTGAAGACTTTCCACGATCCGTCGCAAGACGATCCGCGCGAAGCGCACGCTGCCAAGTTCGAACTGAACTACGTAGCTCTGGAAGGCAACATCGGTTGCATGGTCAACGGTGCTGGCCTGGCCATGGGTACCATGGACATCGTCAACCTGCATGGCGGTAAACCAGCCAACTTCCTCGACGTGGGCGGCGGTGCTACCAAAGAACGCGTTACCGAAGCGTTCAAGATCATCCTGTCCGACACTAACGTCGCTGCAGTATTGGTCAACATCTTCGGCGGCATCGTTCGTTGCGACATGATTGCCGAAGGCATCATCGGCGCTGTGAAAGAAGTCGGCGTGAAAATCCCGGTTGTTGTTCGTCTTGAAGGCAACAACGCTGAACTGGGCGCTAAAGTACTGGCAGAAAGCGGTTTGAACATCATCGCTGCTACCAGCCTGACCGACGCTGCTCAACAAGTTGTTAAAGCTGCGGAGGGCAAGTAATGAGCGTCCTGATCAATAAAGACACCAAAGTTATCTGCCAGGGTATTACCGGTTCGCAAGGTAGTTTCCACACCCAGCAAGCCATCGAATACGGCACCAAGATGGTTGGTGGCGTTACTCCTGGTAAAGGCGGTACCGAGCACCTGGGTCTGCCAGTGTTCAACACCGTGAAAGACGCTGTAGCTGCCACTGGCGCTACCGCCAGCGTGATCTACGTTCCGGCTCCTTTCTGCAAAGACTCGATCCTGGAAGCTGCTTTCGGCGGCATCAAGCTGATCGTCTGCATCACCGAAGGCATTCCTACCCTGGACATGCTGGATGCCAAAGTAGTTTGCGACGAGCTGGGCATTGTCCTGATCGGCCCTAACTGCCCAGGCGTGATCACTCCAGGCGAATGCAAGATCGGCATCATGCCAGGTCACATTCACCTGCCAGGCAAGGTCGGTATCGTTTCCCGTTCCGGCACCCTGACCTACGAAGCTGTTAAGCAGACTACTGACGCCGGTTTCGGTCAGTCGACTTGCGTCGGCATCGGCGGTGACCCGATCCCGGGTTCGAACTTCATCGACATCCTGAAGCTGTTCCAGGAAGACCCGAAGACTGAAGCGATCGTCATGATCGGCGAGATCGGCGGTTCGGCTGAAGAAGAAGCGGCTGCCTACATCAAGGCACACGTGACCAAGCCGGTTGTTTCCTACATCGCTGGTGTGACTGCTCCTCCGGGCAAGCGCATGGGCCATGCTGGCGCAATCATCTCTGGCGGCAAAGGCACTGCAGACGAGAAATTCGCTGCTCTGCAAGACGCAGGCGTTAAAACCGTGCGTTCGCTGGCAGACATCGGCAAGGCCCTGGCCGAGCTGACTGGTTGGGCTGTCAAGTAAGCCTCGCGCTTAGCTGACGCTTTACCAAACAAAGGCCACCTTCGGGTGGCCTTTGTCGTTTCCGAAGATAAAAAGATCAAAAGATCGCAGCCTGCGGCAGCTCCTACATGAAACACGGTCTCATGTAGGAGCTGCCGCAGGCTGCGATCTTTTGATTTTCTATTATGTAAACGCGACACGGAAATGTCGTAGATCGGAATGTTCGCCCTCTAACAGTGCGTTATCAGGCCAAATTCGTTAGTCTACGCACCATTTTTGCGTCCGCAGCCCACAAGGTTGCTACGCGCTAAACGGGTCAGTCCTATACGGACCGGCAGCATTTCCCTCACCCATAGGGAAATCCCTCTCTAAATTCCGATTCAGTAGTGTGGTATTTCCTTAATGAAAGTGTTGAAAGGTCAGGACATCCTGGCACTTGGTTTTATGACGTTTGCCCTGTTCGTCGGGGCCGGCAACATCATCTTCCCGCCTATCGTCGGGTTGCAGTCCGGGCCTCACGTCTGGATGGCGGCGCTAGGCTTCCTGATCACTGCTGTCGGTCTGCCGGTGGTCACTGTCGTGGCGCTGGCCAAGGTCGGTGGTGCGATGGATGCGCTGAGCAGCCCGATCGGCAAGATCGCCGGTGGCTTGCTGGCAGCTGCGTGCTACCTCGCTGTCGGCCCGCTGTTCGCGACTCCGCGCACTGCAACCGTGTCGTTCGAAGTAGGTCTGGCACCATTGACCGGCGAAAGCCCACTGGCACTGTTCCTTTATAGCTCGGTGTACTTCCTGCTGGTGTTCTTCATCTCGCTTTATCCAGGCCGTTTGCTGGATACGGTAGGACGTTTCCTCGCACCGCTGAAGATTATCGCCCTGGCCGCTCTCGGCATCGCCGCGTTTGCCTTGCCGGCCGGTGACATCGGTCATGCAACGCCTGAGTACGTGGCGGCACCGTTCTCCCAGGGCTTCATCAATGGTTACCTGACCATGGATACCCTTGGCGCACTGGTGTTCGGCATCGTCATCGTCAACGCCATTCGTTCTCGTGGCGTCGAGTCACCAGCGCTGATCACCCGTTACGCGATCATTGCCGGTCTTATCGCTGGTGTGGGCCTGGCGCTGGTTTACGTCAGCCTGTTCCGTCTTGGTTCGGGCAGCCATGAAGTGGCCGCCGGCGCCACCAACGGCGCAGCGGTGCTGCACGCCTACGTACAACACACCTTCGGTTCGCTGGGCAGCGGTTTTCTTGCGGTGCTGATTTCTCTGGCATGCCTGGTCACGGCGGTCGGCCTCACCTGTGCCTGCGCCGAATACTTCAGCCGTGTGCTGCCACTGTCCTACAAGACTCTGGTCATTATCCTGGCCGCGTTTTCCTTGCTGGTGTCCAATCTGGGCCTCACCAAGCTGATTGCGTTCTCGATCCCGGTGCTGACCGCGATTTACCCGCCGTGCATTGCCCTGGTGGCTCTGAGCTTCTGTAAAGACTTCTGGCATGAGCAGGGCCGCATCGTTGGTCCGGTGATGCTTGTGTCGTTCATCTTCGGTCTGATCGATGCCCTCAAGGGAGCGGGTCTGGCAGAGTGGATGCCGGCCCAAATGTCCCACCTGCCACTGAGCGAGCAAGGGTTGGCGTGGCTTGTGCCGTCGGTGATGACCTTGGTGGTCGCTGTGGTTTGCGATCGCTTGCTGGGTAAGCGGGCCGAAGCGCTGGCTTAACGCTGTCGGCCCGCCATAAGCGGCCCGGACAGGCAGAAACAGAAATGCCCCGTATCAATCGATACGGGGCATTTTTCATGGGCATGAGGCAGTGTCTTTTTCCTTGAACTAACGTCGAAGCACTGCCTGTAGGAGCGAGCTTGCTCGCGATGAACGTTAGTGCGATATGTTCATCCAGGCAGCACGCTTGATCGTTTACGACCTTCGCGAGCAAGCTCGCTCCTACAGGTTTACCTTCGCCAACGTCTCACAAGGTCCTGCATGTCGTTCATTCAAGCCAACCTGATCCATCTCCTTGCCGCACTCTGGTTCGTCATCTGCTGGGGCGGTTACACCCGTTATGCGACATGGAAGGGCCGCGACACCGCATGCCTTGCCAGCGTATTGCACCTGTACCGTGAGGACTGGATGCGTCGCATGCTGCTGCGCGATAACCGCATCGCCGACGCCAGCGTAATTGGCAACCTTGAGCGCAACGCTTCATTCTTCGCCTCCAGCACGTTGATCATCCTGGCCGGTATCCTCACGGTACTCGGGGCATCGGAGAGGGCGGTGTCGTTGTTGGCGGATATCCCGATGGTGCAACAGGCTTCCCAAGGGATGTCGGAAATCAAGTTGCTGTGCCTGGCGCTGGTATTTGTCTACGCGTTCTTCACGTTCAGTTGGTGCATGCGTCAGTACAACTTTGCGGCCATTCTGGTCGGTTCGGCACCGATGGTCGGTGAGCGTCATGTCTCCGAGCAGGAGCGTAAAGCCTTTGCAGCCCGGGCGGCTCGGGTCATCTCCATGGCGGCCAACCAGTTCAACTTTGGCCTGCGCTCCTATTACTTCGGCATGACCATGCTGGCCTGGTTCGTCAGCCCCTGGCTGTTCATGTTGATGAGTACGGGTGTGGTGCTGGTGTTGTATCGCCGTGAGTTTCACTCCGACGTACTCGACGTAATGGTCTATACCCCTACAGAGGCGCCGTTGCCTGAGGTGATCAAAGAGGTCGCTTGATGAGTATTCCGTTCTGGTGTGTGTTTATCAGTGCTGTGCTGATTTACGTAGCTCGCATGCCCGTGAGCACAGCGATGAAAGAGCAGGGGGGCTACAACAATCACCTGCCGCGCCAACAGCAGGCGCAACTTACCGGATTAGGCGCCCGCGCGGTGGCCGCACATCAGAACAGTTTTGAAGCCTTCATATTATTTTCGGTGGGTGTGTTGATGGCGCACACCACGCAGACGGCGGGATGGCTCATTGATTTGCTGGCGATCATCTTCGTGATTTCGCGAATTATCTATTTGCTGTGTTACTGGAAAGATCTGACCTGGCAACGCAGTCTGGTCTGGCTGGTGGGTTTAATCTGTTCGCTGTTGCTGATGATTAGTCCGACTTTTCGAACGATTTTGCTCTAACGCTGAAAGGCCGATCAAAACGGCAGATAAAAGAAAACCCGCACTTGGCGGGTTTTCTTTTATTGCGCTAAAAACCGTCTTAGTTTTTAGGTGCGGCTTCTTTTGCCGCAGCTTCGTTCGATTCAGCCTGATCTTTGGCGGCTTCGGCGTTTTCTTTCGCCGCGTCGTTCACTTTATCCTGAGCTTTGCTCATGTCTTGCTGAGCTTGCTCAGCATGTTTGGTAGCATCTTGAGCTTTGTCCTCGGATTTTTTATCGCAGGCTGCGAGACCGAGGGAAGCGGTCAACATCAAGGCAATAGCTAAAGTCTTACGCATGGGGTGTTTCTCCTGATGGAAAATATCTTACTGGCCTTTCGAGCGCAGCCGTCAGGGTTAAGTTCCTCAAATCGTTCAGATATATAAGTTTGTTCTAAGGCGGAACTTTTTCCGGGATGGCTACTGCATTACTTAGATATTAAATAAGAGTTTTTATCAAATGGCTGAAAACCCCGTTTTTGAGCGTGCAACGCGATTTCTCTCAGCATTACGCCATTGTCAGGTGCTAGGGCTGCGGGTTCACAGCGCCAGCAGCGAAGGGCTGACCGTCGTTTTGCCCTACAGCCTGGCGATCGTCGGCAACCCGCAAACTGGTGTGATTCACGGCGGTGCACTGACTTCACTGATGGACACCGCCTGTGGCATGTCCACCCTCTGCGTGCTGCCGGAGTTCGAAGTCTGCCCGACCCTCGACTTGCGCATCGACTACATGCATGCCGCCGAACCCCATAAAGATGTCTACGGTTTCGCCCAGTGCTACCGCGTGACCACCGATGTGATCTTCGCCCGTGGTTTTGCCTATCAGGACGATCCTGAGCAACCCATCGCTCACGTGGTGGGCACATTCATGCGCATGGGCAAGGGCGTCAAGGGCACCAAAGGCTTTGGTGGCGTCATCGCCGGAGGCGGGAAATGACCGATTCGATCCAGGACCGACTGCAACAGGCCCATGAGCGGGGCGACTACGCCGCGCTGCTGGATTTGATTCCTTATGCCAAATTGATTGGCGTCGAATGTTCGCGAGTGGGAGACGAGTTGCTGTTTCGTTTGCCAGCCAACAAGGACAACATCGGTAACCCCTTACTGCCGGCCATCCATGGCGGCGTGATTGCCGGTTTCATGGAGCTGGCCGCGGCAATGCACCTGCTGGTCTCCACCGGTTCGCCGAGCGTGCCGAAGATTATCGACTTCTCCCTCGACTACCTGCGTGCCGGGCAATTCCGCGATACCTGGGCTCGATGCCAGGTTTGCCGGCAGGGACGGCGGGTCGCCAACGTGGCGATTACAGCCTGGCAAAGCACCGAAGGTGAGCCCATTGCCACCGCCCGGGCGCATTTCAAACTTGAGGAGCCCTTGAAATCCTGAACGCAGCCCCCAACTCTGATGACATCCCGCCGTCGACCCTTAAGGTCGTGGCTTAGCCATCTGATTGGAGTTTGATGACCATGAGTGTGGAAACTCAAAAGGAAACCCTGGGCTTCCAGACCGAGGTGAAGCAACTGCTGCACCTCATGATCCATTCGCTGTATTCCAACAAGGAAATTTTCCTTCGCGAATTGATCTCGAACGCCTCTGACGCTGTTGATAAATTACGTTTCGAAGCCTTGGCCAAGCCAGAGCTGCTGGAAGGTGGCGCCGAACTTAAAATCCGTGTGAGCTTCGACAAGGACGCGAAAACCGTCACCCTCGAAGACAACGGCATCGGCATGAACCGCGAAGAGGCGATCACCCATCTGGGCACCATCGCCAAGTCCGGCACCGCCGACTTCATGAAGCACCTGTCGGGCGATCAGAAGAAGGATTCGCACCTGATCGGTCAGTTCGGTGTCGGTTTCTATTCCGCATTCATCGTTGCGGACAAAGTCGACGTGTTCAGCCGTCGTGCCGGCGATGCGGCGAGCGAAGGCGTGCACTGGTCGTCCAAGGGTGAAGGTGATTTCGAAGTTGCCACCGTTGAAAAAGCCGACCGCGGCACGCGCATTGTCCTGCACCTGAAGTCGGGTGAAGACGAATTCGCCGATGGCTGGCGCCTGCGTAACATCATCAAGAAGTACTCGGACCACATCGCTTTGCCGATCGAGTTGCCGAAAGAAGTGGCCGCCGCTGAAGGCGAAGAGCAACCGGCCGTCGAATGGGAAACCGTCAACCGTGCCAGTGCCCTGTGGACTCGCCCTCGCACTGAAGTGAAGGACGAGGAATACCAGGAGTTCTACAAGCACATCGCCCATGATTTCGAAAACCCGCTGAGCTGGAGCCACAACAAGGTCGAAGGCAAGCTGGAATACAGCTCGCTGTTGTACGTGCCGGCCCGTGCTCCGTTCGACCTGTATCAGCGTGAAGCGCCGAAAGGCCTGAAGCTGTACGTGCAGCGTGTGTTCGTCATGGACCAGGCCGAGTCGTTCCTGCCGCTGTACTTGCGCTTCATCAAAGGCGTGGTCGATTCCAACGACCTGTCGCTGAACGTGTCGCGGGAAATCCTGCAGAAAGACCCGATCATCGACTCCATGAAGTCGGCGCTGACCAAGCGCGTTCTGGACATGCTGGAAAAACTGGCGAAGAACGAGCCTGAGCAATACAAAGGCTTCTGGAAAAACTTCGGTCAGGTCATGAAAGAAGGCCCGGCAGAAGATTTCGCCAACAAAGAGAAAATTGCCGGCCTGCTGCGTTTCGCATCGACCAACGGTGACGAAGGCGAGCAAGTTGTCGGTCTGACCGAATACCTGGCTCGCGCCAAGGAAGGTCAGGACAAGATCTACTTCCTGACTGGCGAAACCTACGCGCAAGTCAAAAACAGCCCGCACCTGGAAGTCTTCCGCAAGAAAGGCATCGAAGTGCTGCTGCTGACCGACCGCATCGACGAGTGGCTGATGAGCTACCTCAACGATTTCGACGGCAAGAGCTTTGTCGACGTGGCACGCGGTGACCTGGACCTGGGCAACCTGGACTCGGAAGAGGACAAGAAAGCCGCTGAAGAAGTCGCCAAGTCCAAAGAAGGTTTGGTCGAACGCCTGAAAACTGCACTGGGCGAATCTGTTGCTGAAGTACGGGTTTCCCATCGTCTGACCGACTCCCCGGCGATTCTGGCTATCGGTGAGCAGGACCTGGGTCTGCAAATGCGCCAGATCCTCGAGGCCAGCGGGCAGAAGGTTCCGGATTCGAAGCCGATTTTCGAATTCAACCCGGCTCACCCACTGATCGAGAAGCTCGACAACGAGCAGAGCGACGAGCGCTTCGGCGACCTGTCGCACATCCTCTTCGATCAAGCGGCCCTGGCCGCCGGCGACAGCTTGAAGGACCCAGCGGCGTATGTTCGTCGTCTGAACAAGCTATTGGTTGAGCTCTCGGCTTAACTGCGTTGTAGAAAAACCCGCTTCGGCGGGTTTTTTCATTCTGGTGTTTAAAAATCAGGAGTCAGAAATGAGCCAAATCACCGTACGTTCCGTTGCCTATCAAATCGACGGCCAGTCCTACGAAAGCCGTCTGGCCTTCGATGCCGACCATAAAGGCCCGCGTCCGGGTTTGTTGATGGCGCCCAACTGGATGGGTGTCAGCGCGGGTGCCGAGGAGATCGCCAAGTCGGTGGCAGCCAAGGGCTACGTCGTGTTGATCGCCGACCTCTACGGGCAATCGGTTCGTCCACAGAACAACGATGAAGCCGGCGCAGCAATGATGCCGTTGAAGAATGACCGCCCGTTGCTGCGCAAGCGCATGCAAGTGGCGTTTGAGCAACTGCAAAGCCAAGGCGAAGTGGCGGTTGATACCAACAAGCTGGCGACATTCGGTTTCTGTTTCGGTGGTTGCTGCGCGCTGGAGTTCGCTCGTACCGGTGCACCGTTGAAGGCGGCTGTGTCGTTCCACGGCACACTCGATACACCGAATCCGGCCGATGCGAAAAACATCAAAGGCTCGGTGCTGGTGCTGCACGGCGCCTCCGATCCGTTGGTGCCGAAAGAGCAACTGCCGGCGTTCGAAGATGAGATGAATGTGGCGGGTGTGGATTGGCAATTGCTGAGCTACGGCGGTGCGTTCCACTCGTTCACGGATCCGCATGCGAACGTGCCGGGCATGATGATGTACGACGCGAAGGTGGCTGCGCGGGCGTTTACGTCGATGCATAACTTGCTGGATGAAGTGTTCAAGGGCTGATTGTCCTCAAGATCAAAAGATCGCAGCCTCGTTGCACTCGACAGCTCCTACAGAAAAATGCGTTTCCCTGTAGGCGCTGTCGAGTGCAACGAGGCTGCGATCTTTTGATTTCTGCCCTAAGGCAATTCAATCCGCTCGCTTTCCCCCGGCACCGTCGGCCAATCCCCGGCCGCCCAGCGCCGGCGGGCTTCATCGATTGCTGCCGGATCGCTTGCCACAAAATTCCAGTTGATCCGTCGCGGGCCATCCAGTGCTGCGCCGCCAAACAGCACGGCATGACAATCGCTGTCGGCGAACAAGGTCATTTCCTTCCCGGCCGGCAGTACCACCAGTGAATGTGGCTCTATCGACTCACCATCCAGTTGCACCTCGCCGCTCAAGACGTACAACGCCCGTTCTTCATGTTCGGTGGGAATCAGCAAGGTCGTTGCCGTTTGCAGGTTCAATTCCGCGTACAACGTAGGCGAAAGCACTGGCACTGGCGATTTGAGGCAAAAGCCGGACCCGGCAATCATCCGGATCTTCACTCCAAGGTTTTCGCTGACTGGCAACGTGCTCGCAGGATGGTGGCTGTAGTGTCCTGGACTTTGCTCATGTTCTTTGGGTGACGCCAGCCAGATCTGCAAACCATGCATTGTGAAACCGCTTTCTTTAAGCGCTTCTGGCGTGCGCTCGACGTGGGCAATTGCGCTGCCGGCGGTCATCCAGCTGACGTCACCGGTGTTTACCACCTGATCGGAGCCGAGGCTGTCCTTGTGCTGGATCTGCCCCTGGAACAGATAAGTCAAGGTCGAAAGACCGATGTGCGGATGTTGGCGAATATTCATGCCTTTGCCCGCCGGATAGCGGGTTTCCAGCATGTGATCGAAAAACACGAATGGCCCGACGCTGCGGCATTTGGCTGACGGCAACGGGCGAAGAATCGGCTGGCCTTCGACATCTTCGGCGCGGGGGCGAATCACGAGCGGAGTGTTCATGGTGCATTCCAGGCTGAGCGGGTGATGCGTTCGAGCATAACCCGCCTGCGTAAGCCTTGCCGCTATTGGCTGAAGGCGCCTTCGGACAAATGGGTTTCGATGCTGACTTCGCTGGTGGTCATCAATTTGTGGATGGGGCAACGGTCGGCCACGCGATGCAACTCGTCACGCTGGGCATCGGTGAGTACGCCCTTGAGGGTGAGTTTAACGTGCAGTGCGTACTTACCTTTCTGTTCCTGGCTGTTGTCGCGTTTAACCTCGACGCCCACGCCGGTCAGCGGGATGTCTTTCTTCTTCGCATACATCTTCAGGGTAAGCGCTTTGCAGGCACCCAGTGCAGCGTCGAAATAGTCGTGAGGTTCTGGCGCGCTGCCTTCGCCGCCAGCAGAGATCGGGGCGTCGGCAAATAATTCATGGTCATCGATCTGGACGGTGTGACGAAGACCTTCGGCGGAAACGGTGTTGACGGTAACAGTCATGGGAAACCTCGCAGGCAGCAGGAAAAATCGTTCGGTCAAAAAAGACCTTGAAGGTATAGAGCATTGCGCCGGTTGCGCGTTCCACCTTTGTGTCTCGTAGCGTTTTAATATCATTTTTTCGTCTTACAATCCCCAAGGAGAACCCGCTGCAGGGTAGATGCAGCTTTTTGTTGGAAGGAACCGAGCACATGAGTATCAGAAGTCTGAATATCGCGCCGCGTGCGAGCCTGGGTTTTGGCCTGCTGGCATTGATGGTGTTTGCTCTGGGGGCATTCGCCCTGCTGCAAATGTCGAACATGCGTGCCCAGGCCGATCAGGTTGATGACAACTGGCTGCCCAGTGTCATGGCGGTTGGGGAAATGAATCAGGACATGTTGCGGTTGCGGGCCCTGACCATGCGCCTGCTGATCAATCGCGACTCACAGGCGCAGGCGCAAAACGTCAGCAAACTCAACGAGCTCAAAAGCGTCCTTGGTGACGCTCAGCACCGTTACGACGCGCTGATCGTGTTGCCCGAGGAACGCGTGCTGTTCGATCGTTTCAAGGCCCAGGAGCAGCAGTACCTGCAATTGCAGAGTCAGGTCATGACGTCGGCCACCCAAGGACGGGTGGATGAGGCGGCTGCCGTTCTGAATGGCGAGATGAACCCCTTGGCCGATGAGATCACCGTGACCCTCAAGGCGTTGGTCGAGCTGAATAAGCACAACGCCAACCTGGCGACCGAGGCGGGCCGGCAGGTGTTCAACCAGTCACGAGTCTGGGTTGGAGTCATGGTCGGTTTGACGGCGCTGATTACCATCGGCCTGGCGCTATTGCTGACCCGCAGCATCGTGGTGCCGCTGTCGCAATCGCTGAGCGTGGCGGAGGTGGTCGCGGGTGGCGATCTGACCGGCGTTATCAACATCACCGGCAGCGATGAGCCGGCGCGGCTGTTGCACGCGCTCAAGAGCATGCAGCAGAGTCTGCGCGAAACCATTCAACGCATTTCCGACTCGTCCAGCCAATTGGCTTCAGCCTCGGAAGAACTCAGTTGCGTGACCGAAGACGCGACGCGTGGTTTGCATCAGCAGAGCATGGAAATCGATCAGGCGGCCACGGCGGTCAATCAGATGACGGCGGCAGTGGAGGAAGTGGCAAGCAATGCCGTGGCCACGTCCGAAGCGTCGCGCGAATCTGACCGCATCGCCCAGCATGGTCGCGAGCAAGTACATCAGACCGTTCTTTCCATTGAGTCGCTGGCCGATGATGTCACCGCCAATGCCTCGCAGGTCGAAGACCTGGCGCAAAAGGTGTATGGCATCAGCAAGGTGCTGGACGTGATCCGCTCGATTGCCGAGCAGACCAATCTGCTGGCGTTGAATGCCGCCATTGAAGCAGCAAGAGCCGGGGATGCCGGCCGCGGGTTTGCGGTGGTAGCCGATGAAGTGCGCGCCCTGGCATACCGGACTCAGCAGTCGACCCGGGAAATCGAACAGATGATTGCGGGCATCCAGCAGGGCACCGATTCGGCGGTCAGCTCGATGCAGCAGAGCAACACACGGGCCCGTTCGACTCTGGAAGTGGCGAAGGCCGCAGGTATTGCACTGGAGGACATCGCGTCTGCGTTCACCTTGATCAACGAGCGCAACACGGTGATCGCCAGTGCCTCCGAGGAGCAGGCGGCGGTAGCGCGGGAAGTGGATCGCAACCTGACCAATATCCGTGACCTGGCGTTGCAAAGCTCGGCCGGGGCGAATCAGACCAGTGCGGCGAGTCAGGAATTGTCGCGGTTGGCGGTGGACCTGAACACGCTGGTGGCGCGCTTCTCGGTCTGATTGACGATTTTCAGTTTTAAGATCAAAAGATCGCAGCCTACGGCAGCTCCTACATGAGGTGCTGCTGCAGGCTGCGATCTTTTGATGCAAAAAAAGCCCCGCAATTGCGGGGCTTCTTCGTGTTGCAGATCAGCTGCCTTTAACGGCTTTGCCGTTGACCTTGCCGTCAAGGAGCATGATGTTGTACTCCTTGCCGTCGTTTTCGACCTGTTGCAGACGGACCAGCAGATAATCCCAATCCTTGGCGAACCACAGCACAGTGGTGCGCTTGCTTTGTGTCGGGTCGCGCACGCGCTCGACCTTGATCGCGTCGATCTGGCCAGCCTTGGTGTCGACTTTTTCGGAGCCCAGCACACGGAAGTCGTAGGTATCGACTTCGCCATCATCGACGACCTGATAGCTCATGCTTTTCTTGCCGGCGGCGACATCATGCTGGAGCGCCAGTTGATAGGTGGATTTGTCGACCATGCCGCGATTGAGCGGGATATTGACTGCATCGCCGCGGTCGGTGCCGGTGACCTTTTTGGCGGCCCAGTCGAAGTCCAGATCAGCCTTCTTGGCTTTGCCCAGACCACCCCGTTCGAAGTGATAGGACTGTGGCAGCAGAGTGTCTTTGTCGACGGTCAGGGTGCTTTCTTCAGTGAGGCTGGCGATCATCATCGAAGCCTTGAAGCTGAGCTTCCAGACACCGTTCGCTTCCTTGGTCAGGCTGCGTTCGGCGGTGCCGCTCATGGGCAATTGCTTCCAGTCGGCGGTGTAGCTGGCGGAGAACGGTTGAAGGTCCGCGGCCTGCGCGAATGGCAAGGCGAGCAGAGCGCAAGCGAAGAGCAGGGCACGACGCATAAAATCTCCTAGGTTCGAATCAAGTGGCCGCTGGCCGCGAGTAACTGTCCATCCAGTAAAGCACCTTGATCACCGAGTGATAACCGGCCTTCGGCAAACCAGCGTACGGCCATCGGGTAGATCAGGTGTTCCTGAACATGGACCCGCTGCGCCAGACTCTGCGGCGAGTCGTGCAACTCTACCGGTATTACTGCCTGTACGACCAGTGGTCCGCCATCGAGTTCCTCGGTGACGAAGTGCACGGAGCAGCCGTGTTCGGCGTCGCCGGCCTCCAGCGCCCGCTGATGAGTGTGTAACCCTTTGTATTTGGGCAGCAGCGAGGGATGGATGTTGAGCAGGCGGCCCTGGTAATGACGCACGAAGTCAGCGCTGAGAATGCGCATGAAACCGGCCAATACCACGAGTTTGGGGTTGAAAGCGTCGATCAGTTCGATCAGCGCGGCATCGAAAGCCTCGCGGCCTTCGAAAGCCTTGTGATCCAGGGAGCGGGTGTCGATACCCGCGTCCCTGGCGCGTTGCAGGCCGTAGGCATCGGCGCGGTTGGAAATCACCGCAGCGATGCGGACCGGGCTGTCGCCGGTCCGCGTGCTGTCGATCAAGGCCTGCAAGTTACTGCCGGTGCCGGACAGCAGCACCACGACATCACAGGTCTTAGGCATCAGTGAGCCTTGAGGTTCTTCAGTTCGACCTGAGCCGCGCCTTCGGCTGCGGTGGAGATCTGACCGATGACCCAAGGCTGCTCGCCGGCTTCGCGCAGAACGTTAAGGGCAGTTTCCACGTGCTCTTGAGCAACGCAGATGACCATGCCTACGCCGCAGTTCAGGACGCGGTGCATTTCGTTCTCGTCGACGTTGCCTTTCTCTTGCAGCCAGTCGAACACCGCCGGGCGGGTCCAGCTCGCGACGTCAACCACGGCTTGAGCGCCTTTTGGCAGAACGCGCGGGATGTTGTCCAGCAGGCCGCCACCAGTGATGTGCGCCATGGCTTTGACCGCGCCGGTTTCCTTGATCAGCTTGAGCAGTGGCTTCACATAGATGCGGGTTGGAGCCATCAGCAGGTCGGTCAGCAGTTTGCCGTCGAGCTGGGTGTTTTCGATGTCGGCACCGGACACTTCGATGATCTTGCGGATCAGCGAGTAGCCGTTGGAGTGCGGACCGGAAGACGGCAGGGCGAGCAGGGCATCGCCGGCAGCCACTTTGGAGCCGTCGATGATTTCCGATTTTTCCACGACGCCAACGCAGAAGCCGGCCAGGTCGTAGTCTTCGCCTTCGTACATGCCAGGCATTTCAGCGGTTTCGCCGCCGACCAGGGAGCAGCCGGACAGTTCACAGCCAGCGCCGATGCCGGTCACGACCTGGGTCGCGGTTTCGACGTTCAGTTTGCCGGTGGCGTAGTAGTCGAGGAAGAACAGCGGCTCGGCGCCACACACCACCAGGTCGTTGACGCACATGGCAACCAGGTCGATGCCGATGCTGTCGTGCTTGTTCAGGTTCAGTGCCAGGCGCAGCTTGGTGCCGACGCCGTCAGTACCGGAGACCAGCACAGGCTGCTTGTAGCCGGCCGGGATTTCGCAGAGGGCGCCAAAACCGCCCAGGCCGCCCATGACTTCCGGGCGCGCAGTGCGCTTGGCGACGCTCTTGATGCGTTCGACCAATGCTTCACCGGCGTCGATGTCTACACCGGCGTCCTTGTAGCTCAGGGAGGGTTGCTTGCTCATGATCCAGGCCTTTAGGGGGGATTTCTGGGTAACGACCGAGTTCAGCGGGACCGCCGAAATCGACGTGGGCGATTGCCTCACGCGAAATTCGTAGGTGCCCGGCTGTTGCCGGTCTGCGAAGGCGCGCGATTTTATCAGGCTTGAAGGGCAGCGGCCATCCTCAGGCCGACGGCAGGGGCATATCCGCCTAAAAAAACCGTATTTGGCCTGTGTTGATGGCATCCTGCTCGCCTGTGCAGGGTATCGCCATTAAGCGTCTATCGTTATGACAGTGCGAAAACTTACTCAGGACGTGTGAATGTTTTGCGCCGGGCGATGGTCACAGCCTTGCTCGATCGTCTTCATGCGGTCTGTTCCAGCCGCTCTTGTCGTCAGGAATCTTCCATGCGTTTTTGTAAATTCTTGTTTGTGGGCTGTTTGTCATTGGTCAGTCTGGCCAGCCATGCCGAAACCGTCAAAGGCCTTTATCAAGTGCGTGAGCCTGTCAGCAGCCAGACGCAGGAGGAGCGCGATCAAGCGACCCAGCGTGCGCTGGATACGCTGGTGTTACGCCTGACGGGCGATCCCAAGGCGCCGCAAAATCCGGGACTGGCCGCCATTCGCAAAGACCCGCAACAAATCATCAGCCAGTACGGATTTGATGCCGGGCCGCCGGAAGTGCTGAAAGTCGATTTCGACCCGACGTCCACCGAGCAGGCGTTGCGTCGTGCCGGACTGGCCATGTGGGGCGCCAATCGGCCGTCGATCCTGGGCTGGTGGTTGAACGACTCTACCGAAGGTTCAAGCCTGGTGGGCGATGGCCAGGCCAGTGCTACAGCGTTGCGTCGTGCCGCTCAACACCGTGGAATGCCGCTGCGTCTGCCGCTGGCAGACCTCGGCGAACAGGGCATCGCCACTGCGCCGAATATTGAAAGTGCCGACCCGGCACCGCTGCGTGCCGCATCGGAACGTTACAATGCCGACGCTGTGCTGGCGGTGCATGCCCGTGAAGAGGGTGGCCAGTGGCAAGCCAAGTGGCGGTTGTGGTTGGGCGATCAGAAAGAAGCCGGCAGCGTGCAGGGCGCCGATCAGGCTGCCGTGGCTGACGCAGTAATGCTGGCGGTCAACGAGCGACTGGCACCGCGATTCGTCGCCAAGCCAGGGGCTTCGTCGGCGCAGTTGCTCGAAGTGCAAGGCATGAATCTTGAGCGTTACGCGACGCTCGGGCGTTTGCTGGAGCCGTTTAGCGGGCGTCCGCAAAGTGTCGATGGCGACCGGATCGTGTATCGGGTCAATGGCAGCACCGATCAATTGCGTGCGCAGTTGTCGCTGGCGAAGTTGCAGGAGGTAGCGGCGGCGCCAAGCCCAGCCCCGGCGGCACCGGTTCAGCCAGCGGTCGACGGTTCGACCCCGGCCGTAACGCCAGCTCCGGCAGCTCCGGCAGCGACACCGCAGTTGCATTTCCGCTGGTAGGTTTTTCTTTCTTTATATAGAAGCAATGGAGTGGTTCATGGCCGATTCGCGGCGTTGGTTCTGGTTGGGTGGAGTGGTCCTGCTCTGCGCGTTTGTCTGGCTGTTACACCCGATACTCACGCCGTTTTTGGTGGCGTTGCTATTGGCTTATCTGTTTGACCCGCTGGTGGATCGGCTGGAGAAAGTCGGGCTGTCACGGACCTGGGGCGTGGTGGCGGTCTTCGCCTTGTTCACTTTGATTTTCACCACGCTATTGCTGGTGTTGGTGCCGTTGCTCGCCAAGCAACTGTTTCGTTTGTATGAATTGATGCCGCAGATGCTTGATTGGCTGCAGCACACCGCGCTGCCGTGGGCGCAATCGAAATTTGGTTTGTCTGAGGGTTTCTGGAAATTCGACAAACTCAAGGCGGCGATCAGCGAGCACATGGGGCAGACCACCGACATTGTCAGCGTGGTATTGAGCCAGGCAACGGCTTCAGGGCTGGCGTTGATTGGCTGGCTGGCGAATCTGGTGTTAATCCCGGTGGTGAGTTTTTATCTGCTGCGGGATTGGGACCTGATGATGGCCAAGATTCGCAGCCTGCTTCCCCGTGATCGTGAAGAGCGTGTGGTGTCGCTCGCTGGTGAATGCCATGAGGTGCTCGGGGCGTTCGTTCGTGGGCAGTTGCTGGTGATGGTGGCGTTGGGCGTGATCTACGCGGCAGGCCTGATGCTGGTGGGGTTGGAGTTGGGGCTGTTGATCGGCCTGATTGCCGGTCTGGCGGCGATCGTGCCGTACATGGGGTTTGTGATTGGTATTGGCGCCGCATTAATAGCGGGCCTGTTCCAGTTTGGTGGTGACCTGTATCCCATGATCGGTATCGTTGCGGTGTTTATGGTGGGGCAGGCGCTGGAAGGCATGGTGCTGACGCCATTGCTGGTAGGTGACAGGATTGGTCTGCACCCGGTGGCAGTGATCTTCGCCATTCTCGCTGGTGGTGAGCTGTTCGGTTTTACCGGCGTTTTACTGGCGCTGCCGGTGGCGGCAGTGATTATGGTGCTTGTTCGCCATGTACATGATTTGTATAAGGATTCAGAAATGTACAGTGGTGTCGACGAGCCCGAGCTCTAGACCTTGTACCAGACAGCCCGGATCGGCGCCGGGTTGTCGCCCGCGCCGCCAAAGAAACTGTCATAAAACCGGGGCGCCAACGCAAACCTTTGATTTTGCTTGTGGTCTGTCGCATTGTGCGGTCGGCTTCACGGGTATAAACTTCGCAAACTTTACACAGAGGCCACTAACGGTTCCTTTGGAACTGTTCAGTCAGCATGAAACCGATTCAGCTGCCCCTAGGTGTGCGTCTGCGTGATGACGCCACCTTTATCAACTACTACCCAGGCGCCAATGCCGCTGCACTCGGCTATGTCGAGCGGCTATGCGAAGCCGACGCCGGCTGGACCGAAAGCCTCATTTATCTGTGGGGCAAGGATGGGGTAGGGCGTACGCACCTGTTACAGGCGGCTTGCTTGCGCTTCGAACAGATGGGTGAGCCGGCGGTGTACTTGCCGTTGGCAGAACTGCTGGACCGTGGTATCGGAATTCTCGACAACCTCGAACAGTACGAGTTGGTCTGCCTGGATGATTTGCAGGCGGTTGCCGGCAAGGCTGATTGGGAAGAGGCGCTGTTCCATCTGTTCAACCGCCTGCGGGACAGTGGTCGACGTTTGCTGATTGCCGCGTCAACCTCGCCGCGTGAATTGCCGGTGAAGCTGGCGGACCTCAAATCCCGCCTGACCCTGGCGCTGATTTTTCAGATGCGCCCGCTCTCCGACGAAGACAAATTGCGAGCGCTGCAGCTGCGCGCATCCCGTCGTGGCCTGCACCTGACCGACGAAGTCGGGCATTTTATTTTGACTCGCGGCACCCGCAGCATGAGCGCGCTTTTCGAACTGCTTGAGCGTCTCGATCAGGCCTCTCTGCAAGCTCAGCGCAAGTTGACGATCCCTTTCCTGAAAGAAACGCTGGGCTGGTAATAAAAACCTGTCTTAAAGCCCCGCCCTACGGGCTTTTGGCATATTTCAGGCGCCAGAAAATCCGCTTTTCTAAAGGCTAAAGAAAGCGCAATGCTCTAAATGGGGCTTAAGCGCTTAGATGTTAACGAGAAACCGATAAGTCACAAAAAGTTCGATTGAATTTGCAAATGAGGTTGATAGCGGGCATAGTCTCGGCTTCTTTACAACTATCAGCCACGGTCGTGCCCATGCTAAAGCGCTTCGCACCCCTCGTGCCTCTCGCACTCGTCACCCTGTTGTTCGGTTGCGCTGCTCACTCTCCAGTGTCCCAGCAAGCACAACAGCAGGTTCAAAATTCTGCCACCGCCCAATCTTCCGCTCGTTATCAGGAAGCTCTTTACCAGGACGAAGTGGCTACGGAAAAAGAACTGGCAGACTTCGCCGACGGCAAGTCTTACAAGCTTCCTGTTCTTGCCGACAGCATCCTCGAACGCGGCATGTCCCTGATCGGCACCCGTTACCGTTTCGGCGGTACTTCTGAAGCCGGTTTCGATTGCAGTGGCTTCATCGGTTATCTGTTCCGCGAAGAAGCCGGCATGAACTTGCCGCGCTCCACCCGCGAAATGATCAACGTGGACGCACCACTGGTCTCGCGCAGTAAGCTGCAACCCGGCGACCTGCTGTTTTTCGCTACCAATGGTCGTCGCGGTCGCGTCAGTCACGCCGGGATCTACCTGGGTGACAACCAGTTCATCCATTCCAGCAGCCGCAAAAGCGGTGGTGTACGGATCGATAACCTGGGTGACAGCTACTGGAGCAAAACCTTCATCGAAGCCAAGCGCGCACTCGCGATGGCACCCGCTGCGACCCCGTCAATCGTCACAGCACGCAAATAAGCAGACATTTTGTAAGGTGAACTTAAAGTCTTACTTGAAGTTTGCTGTGTAGCAGCTAGAATTCTGATCTATTAATGATGGCAAACCGCCTGCGTCACGCGCAGGCGGTTTTCTTTTCTGCGCTTCCAGCAGAAAAAAGCCGCAGCCAGATCAGGATGTTCTGCTTATGTCGACGTCGGCCCGCCTCACAATCATGTTCTTCGCAGCGCTGCTCAGCGCCTGCGCCAGTCGCACACCGCCCCCGGCGCCGGTGGTTCGCGCCCCCATCGTTTTCGGTTCGTCCCAAGCTTTTTCGCCTGAAGCGGAAGACGTGCTGTTTCGCGCGTTGGGCCTGGTAGGCACACCGTATCGCTGGGGCGGCAACACACCGGATTCCGGATTTGATTGCAGCGGCCTGATCGGCTACGTGTACCGTGATGTCGCGGGCATTTCCCTGCCACGCACCACGCGCGAGATGATCACCATGCAAGCTGCCAATGTCGGCAAGGAAGGCCTGCAGACCGGTGATCTGATCTTCTTCGCCACCAATGGCGGTTCTCAGGTCAGTCATGCGGGCATCTACGTGGGTGAAGGCCGCTTCGTCCATGCGCCGGCGACCGGTGGCACGGTGAAGCTCGATAGCTTGTCCAAGGCGTATTGGCAGAAAGCCTATCTGAGCGCCAAGCGTGTCCTGCAGCCGGAGCACCTGGCGCGCAACCCGTAACAGCCAGAGGTTGTTGTCATGACCGCTCGCACGCTCAACCTCGACGATTCGCTCTATCACTACCTGCTCGACGTTTCCCTGCGCGAAACGCCGTTGCTCAAGCGCTTGCGTGACGAAACCCAGGCGTTGCCCATGGCGCGCTGGCAGGTGGCGCCGGAGCAGGGGCAGTTTCTTGCGCTGCTGGTGAAGCTCACTGGTGCCAGACGTCTGCTGGAAGTCGGCACCTACACCGGCTACAGCGCCTTGTGCATGGCGGCGGCATTGCCGGATGACGGTTCATTAATCTGCTGTGACATTCCCGGCGACTACAACGCCACCGCACGCCGTTACTGGCAGGAGGCCGGTCTGGCCGGACGAATCGATTTGCGCCTCGCACCTGCGCTGGACACTCTCGGGGAACTGGAGCGGCAGAAGCAGGGCGGGCAGTTCGATTTGGTATTCATCGATGCCGACAAAGCTAACTATCCGACTTACCTTGAGCACGCGCTGCGGTTGTTGCGGGTTGGTGGGCTGGCGGTGTTCGATAACACGCTATGGAGCGGACGGGTACTGGAAGACAATCCCGAAAGTGCAGATACCCGAGCGATCCAGGCACTCAATCGCGCCTTGAAGGATGACGCTCGGGTAGATCTGTCGCTGTTGCCGTTGGGGGATGGCCTGACCCTTTGCCGTAAAAAGTAGGCGTTGGTTGGAAAAAGATCGCAGCCTGCGGCAGCTCCTACATGAGCTGCCGCAGGCTGTGATCTTTTTGACCTTTATTTAACCGCCGACACCCGCCATACCTTGTTCCCCACATCATCCGCCACCAGCAAATCACCCTGCTGGTCAATCACCACGCCCACCGGCCGGCCCATGGCTTTTTCCTCGTCATTGAGAAAACCGGTAAGCACATCCACCGGTTGCCCGGTCGGTTTGCCGGCATTGAACGGTACGAAAATCACCTTGTAGCCGCTGTGCGGCTTGCGGTTCCACGAGCCATGCTGGCCGATGAATGCGCCCTCCTTGAACTGCGCCGGGAGTGTATTGCCTTCGGCAAACGCCAGGCCCAGTGAGGCGGTGTGTGGGCCGACCGCATAATCCGGCGCGATGGCCTTGGCCACCAGGTCCGGGTTTTGCGGCTCGACGCGAATATCGACATGCTGGCCGTAATAGCTGAATGGCCAGCCGTAGAACGCACCGTCCTTGACCGAGGTGATGTAGTCCGGCACCAGGTCGCTGCCGATTTCATCCCGCTCGTTGACGGCAGTCCACAGCGCGCCGCTCTGCGGTTCCCAGGCCATACCGTTAGGATTGCGCAAGCCCGAGGCGAAGATCCGGTGATTGCCGGTGGCGCGGTCCACTTCCCAGATCGCCGCACGACCTTCTTCCTTGTCCAGGCCGTTTTCACCGACGTTACTGTTCGAGCCCACCGTGACGTACAACTTGCTCCCGTCCTTGCTGGCGATGACGTTTTTGGTCCAGTGGTGATTCAGCGTCCCGCCCGGCAAGTCCGCCACTTTGATCGGCTGCGACTTGATCGCCGTGTCGCCGGTTTCATAGTGGAAACGCAGCAGGCGATCGGTGTCGGCCACGTACAGATCATTGCCAACCAGGGTCATGCCGAAAGGCGAGTTGAGATTTTCCAGAAATACCGTGCGGGTTTCCGCGATGCCGTCGTGATCCTTGTCTCGCAGCAGGGTGATGCGGTTCGGGCTCGGTACAGCGGCACCGGCACGGCCCATGACTTTTTTCATGACCCAGCCCTTGATGCCTTTGCCGTCATCAGGCTTGGGTGGCGCGTTGGTTTCGGCGACCAGTACATCGCCATTGGGTAGCACATAAAGCCAGCGTGGATGATCGAGACCCTCGGCAAACGCCGCGACCTGGGTGCCGTCAGCGGCGACGGGTTTGGCACCGTCCGGCCAGCCAATCGCCGGTGCGATGTTCACCGTCGGCATCAGCGTCTTGTTCGGCTCTGGCAGTTTGGGGGACGGGCCGGTGCCGTCGGAGACTTGCAGGCTGGAGGTTTCACCGCATGCGGCGAGCCCTCCGGCGAGCGCGATAACGAAAACGATCGGAGTCGTGCGCATTGCTGAGCTTCCCTATGAATGCCGTGTATCTACCATAGAGAAGTCAGGAGGTTCGATGGTTCAACCCTTCAACCTCGAGCTTCCTTGAACAGCACGGCAATACCGGGGTGATAATTGCCACCTTCGTTGCGCAACTTGCGATAGGCGTAGGGGAAATACCAGGCCACGGCGCAGGTGTGTTCCTTTTGCAGATCGTCGACCATGTCCTGCAGTTCTTCTGGAGTTGCCCCGTGTTGTGCCTTTTGCGGAGACACGAACAGGCAGCCAAGTTTCAGGTCGCTGACGTAACTGATTTGTTTTGCATCGCTGGTGATATCGAGCAGGGCCTGGGTAAGGTGCAGGCTGTTCACCCGTGGCCAGCGCTGTGTGGCCTGAATCCAGGCGCGTTGTTCGGGGGTGGCGATAAATAGATCGGCGCGGCCGTTGCGTTCGCCTTCTTCGATTTGTTTACGGGTGGGCGACTGTTGCAGGGTGACCATCTCGGCCATCCACGCGGCGGCGGAAAGCAGGCCGAGATTGGCTTTTTCATCGAGCCAGTAGGGCGTCTCGTTATCGCCGCGCACGGCGTTGTAGCGGTCGATACAGTCAAACCAGCGTTCCAGCGCCGGTCGCAGGAATTCCAGCTTCGGATTGCTGATGATCATGCCTTGCATGGGGCTCACCCTTGTTATTGTGTTGTGAGGTTGTGGCTCTTTGATATCACTGCTGAGAGTGTGGCACAAGATTGACGTCAGCTTTTTGATCGGCGGTAGTTATTCGCTGACGCACCCCGTCTTCAATTGACGCTCCACCCCCAACCCTCTAACCTTCGCGGCTTGTTTCAGGTGCTCTGTGGCTTGGGTCGACAGAGTGAAACAGGGAAGCCGGTGAGCGGTCGCTTTGATGCCTGAAGCCCCGCGATCCCGGCGCTGCCCCCGCAACGGTAAATGAGTGAAGATTGCGCCTTGGCCACTGTGTCGCGAGATATGGGAAGGCGCGCAATCGGGCCTGCGCCGCTCATGAGTCCGGAGACCGGCCTGATCCATCCAAGCGGCATCACGGTGGGCGATGCCAGGCTTCTTGCCGTCTTTTCTTGTGCCTGCCCGCCGTTATCCAGCCTCAACGGAGAGCTCCCCATGACTGATACCCCTGATCGTGACGAACGTCATCTGGCGCGCATGCTGCGCAAAAAAGCCGTGATCGACGAACGCATCGCCAATTCCCCGAATGAGTGCGGCCTGCTGCTGGTGCTGACTGGCAACGGCAAAGGCAAGAGCAGCTCGGCATTCGGCATGCTCGCGCGGTCGATGGGCCACGGCATGCAGTGCGGCGTGGTGCAATTTATCAAGGGCCGCAACAGCACCGGTGAAGAGTTGTTTTTCCGGCGCTTTCCCGAGCAGGTGCGTTTTCATGTGATGGGCGAGGGCTTCACCTGGGAAACCCAGGATCGCCAGCGTGACATCGCTGCCGCCGAAGCGGCGTGGGCGGTGTCGCAGCAATTATTGCGCGACCCTTCCATCGGCCTCGTAGTGCTGGATGAATTGAACATCGCCCTCAAGCACGGCTACCTCGATCTCGATCAGGTGCTCAGCGATTTGCAGGCGCGTCCGCCGATGCAGCATGTGGTGGTCACCGGTCGTGGTGCCAAGCCGGAGATGATCGAGCTGGCCGACACTGTCACCGAAATGGGCATGATCAAGCACGCCTTTCAGGCCGGTATCAAAGCGCAAAAAGGCGTCGAGCTGTGAAAACTACATTATGAAAAACAGTCGTCACTGCCCGGCGGTACTGATTGCCGCGCCGGCCTCCGGTCAGGGCAAGACCACCGTCACTGCCGCGCTGGCCCGTTTGCATCGCAATCAAGGGCGCAAGGTTCGCGTGTTCAAATGCGGCCCGGACTTTCTCGACCCGATGATTCTCGAGCGTGCCAGCGGTGCGCCGGTGTATCAGCTGGACATGTGGATGGTCGGCGAGCAGGAAAGTCGTCGACTGTTGTGGGAAGCCGCCGGTGAAGCCGACCTGATTCTGATCGAAGGCGTCATGGGGCTGTTCGACGGCACGCCGTCCAGCGCGGACCTGGCCCGGCATTTTGGCGTGCCGGTGCTTGGCGTGATCGACGGCACCGCCATGGCCCAGACGTTTGGCGCATTGGCCTTGGGGCTGGCGCGCTATCAGCCCGACTTGCCATTTGCCGGTGTCCTGGCCAACCGCGTCGGCACCCTGCGTCACGCGCAATTGCTTGAAGGCAGCCTCACTGAAGGCCTGCGCTGGTACGGTGCCTTGTCCCGGGAAACCGGGATAGAGTTGCCAAGTCGCCATCTCGGTCTGGTGCAGGCCAGTGAGTTGAACGACCTCGACGTGCGCCTCGACGCGGCGGCCGAAGCCTTGGCCAGCAGTTGCGAAGTCGCGCTGCCGCCAGCCGTGGAATTCGCCGCGCCCGATGTTACTACCGCCGAACCATTGCTGGCCGGTGTGCGTATTGCCGTGGCCCGTGACGAAGCGTTTGCTTTTACCTATGGCGCGAGCCTGGATTTGCTGCGGGCCATGGGCGCCGAGTTGTCGTTCTTCTCGCCGATCCGCGACACCGTTTTACCAGAGGCAGACAGCCTCTATCTGCCGGGCGGCTACCCCGAGTTGCATCATGTCGCACTGTCGCAGAACACCTCGATGCTCAGCGCGATTCGCGCTCACCATGAGGCCGGAAAACCCTTGCTGGCCGAGTGCGGCGGCATGCTTTATTTGCTCGATTCGCTGACTGATGTCGAAGGCGTTCGGGCAGGTTTGGTCGGCTTGCTGGCGGGGGATGCGGTGATGCAAAAACGTCTCGCCGCGTTGGCGTTGCAGGCGGTTGAATTGCCGGAAGGCTCGTTGCGCGGACACACCTATCACCATTCGTTGACCACGACCGAACTTGAGCCGATTGCCCGTGGCCTGAGCCCTAACGGCGGGCGTGGCGCGGAGGCGGTTTATCGTGAGGGGCGGATGACGGCTTCTTATGTGCACTTTTATTTTCCGTCCAATCCGTCGGCGATTGCCGCGTTGTTCGCGCCTGACTTCCAGACCGCCATCGCGAGCGAGCTTGCTCCCACAATGGATCACCCAAACCCTGTGGGAGCGGGCTTGCCCGCGAAGAGGCCATGACCGACAACGCATTTTCTGAAGCCGAACGCGCAGCGGTTTACCGAGCCATCGGCGAACGCCGCGACATGCGTCACTTCAGCGGCGGCACGGTCGAGCCCGAGTTGTTGCGACGCTTGCTCGAAGCCGCGCACCAGGCACCGAGTGTCGGCCTGATGCAGCCCTGGCGCTTCATCCGCATCAGTGACCGTGGGTTGCGCGGCAAGATCCAGGGGCTGGTGGAAGAAGAACGCATCCGCACCGCCGAAGCCCTTGGCGAACGTACCGACGAATTCATGCAGCTCAAGGTCGAAGGCATCAACGATTGCGCCGAAGTGCTGGTAGCTGCGCTGATGGACGATCGCGAGCGGCATATTTTCGGCCGGCGCACCTTGCCGGAAATGGACATGGCCTCGCTGTCCTGCGCGATCCAGAACCTTTGGCTGGCATCCCGGGCCGAAGGGTTGGGCATGGGCTGGGTGTCATTGTTCGAGCCGCAAGCCCTGGCGGATTTGCTGGGGCTGCCGACCGGCGCCAAGCCATTGGCCATTTTGTGCCTGGGGCCGGTCAAGGAATTCTATCCGGCGCCGATGTTGGTTCTCGAAGGCTGGGCGCAGGCGCGTCCGCTGAGCGAATTGTTGTATGAAAATTATTGGGGAGTGCGTCCATGAGTGTGGCGTTGTTGAGTGTCGCCGCCGTGGCGCTGGATGCGCTGCTGGGTGAACCCAAACGCTGGCATCCGCTGGTGGCGTTCGGACGTTTTGCCGATCGCATCGAGCAACGTTTCAATGGAGAAGGGCGCGGCTGGCGCAGTCACGGAGTCACGGCTTGGGTGATTGCGGTGTTGCCGCTGACCTTATTGGCCACGGCATTTTCCTGGGCGCCTTATGTGGGCTGGATCGTCGAGATCCTCGCGCTGTATTGCGCCCTCGGTATGCGTAGCCTCGGCGAACACGTCGAGCCCGTGGCCAAGGCCCTGCGCAGCGATGATCTGGAGCAGGCGCGTACGCGTGTCGGTTATCTGGTCAGCCGCCAAACCAGTGAACTGGACAAAACCGAAGTCGCCCGCGCCGCCACCGAATCGGTGCTGGAGAACGGCAGCGACGCGGTGTTCGCTGCGTTGTTCTGGTTTGCCGTGGCCGGTGCGCCGGGCGTGGTGCTCTACCGATTGAGCAACACCCTGGACGCGATGTGGGGTTATCGCAACGAACGCTTCGAGCGTTTCGGTTGGGCGGCGGCGAAGATCGACGACATCCTCAATTACATTCCTGCACGTTTGGTCGCACTCACTTACGCGCTGCTGGGTAAAACCCGCCTGGCCCTGAAATGCTGGCGCACTCAGGGCCCGACCTGGGACAGTCCGAACGCCGGGCCGGTGATGGCCGCTGGTGCTGGTGCACTGGGCGTCGAGTTGGGCGGTGCGGCGATCTATCACGGTGAACTGCATGTGCGTCCGCAACTGGGCGAAGGCGTGCCGGCGGATGCCGACTCGATTGATCGCGGCTGGCAATTGGTGCAGCGCGGGGTATGGTTATGGCTGCTGATTCTCTGCGTAGGGGCTGAATTTTATGCTTGAGCACGGTGGACGGTTGCGCAAGGCCGCGCTCGAATACGGCATCGAGGAAGCCGATTGGCTTGACCTGTCCAGCGGCCTCGCGCCCTGGCCGTTTCCCATTCCGGATATACCAATGCGCGCCTGGGCGCGCTTGCCGGAAACCGACGACGGGTTGGAGCAGGCCGCTTGCGATTACTACGGCACCTTGCAAGCGTTGCCGGTGGCCGGTTCGCAGATGGCCATCCAGTTACTGCCGCGCCTGCGTCGGGCCGGCAAGGTCGGCGTGCTGTCACCGTGTTACGCCGAGCACGCGGAAGCGTGGCGTCGCAATGGCTACATCGTGCGTGAAGTGCTGGAACAGGAAGTCGACTTCTTCGTCGACAGCCTCGATGTGCTGGTGGTGGTCAACCCGAACAATCCCACAGGTCTGAACTTGACCCCTGCGCGATTGCTCGACTGGCATGGACGACTGGCCCAGCGCGGTGGCTGGCTGGTGGTGGATGAAGCGTTCATGGACAACACACCGCACTTGAGCCTGGCGGCATTTTCGCATCAGGTTGGCCTGATCGTACTGCGATCATTCGGCAAGTTCTTCGGTCTGGCCGGGGTGCGCCTTGGCTTTGTCCTGGCCGAACGCAAGCTGCTCAAGTTGCTCGCCGAGCAAGTCGGCCCATGGGCGGTCAGCGGCCCGACTCGCTTACTGGGTCAGGCTTGCTTGCGGGATACTGAAGGGCATGCCCGGCAACGTGTTCGCGCCGAAGTCGCCAGCGAGCGATTGGCCTCACTGTTGGAGCAGCACGGTTTCACACCCCAGGGTGGTTGCGCGTTGTTCCAGTGGCTGATCACCGAGCGCGCTGAAGAACTGCACGAGTTCATGGCCCGCCGCGGCATTCTGCTGCGCTTGTTTACGCAAAACAGCAGCCTGCGTTTTGGCTTGCCTGCCGATGATGTCGACTGGGCGCGTCTTGGCGCGGCATTCGAAGATTTCGCCAAGGAAAGCTGATGACCACGTTGATGGTACAAGGCACTACCTCCGACGCCGGTAAAAGCACGCTGGTGACCGCGCTCTGCCGCTGGGTCACTCGTCAAGGCGTCAGCGTGGTGCCGTTCAAACCGCAGAACATGGCGCTCAACAGCGCGGTGACTGCCGACGGTGGCGAGATCGGTCGCGCGCAAGCGGTGCAGGCCCAGGCGGCTTACCTCGAACCGCACACTGACATGAACCCGGTGCTGCTCAAACCCAACAGCGACACCGGCGCCCAAGTGATCATCCATGGTCGCGCCGTCACGACGATGAACGCCGTTGCTTATCACGACTACAAAGCCATCGCCATGCAAGCGGTGCTCGCCTCCCATGCGCGATTGAGCGCGGCGTATCCGGTGGTGATGGTCGAAGGCGCGGGCTCGCCGGCCGAGATCAATCTGCGTGCCGGCGACATCGCCAACATGGGCTTCGCCGAAGCGGTGGATTGCCCGGTAATACTGATCGCCGACATCAATCGTGGCGGGGTGTTCGCGCATTTGGTGGGCACGCTGGAATTGCTGTCGCCGAGCGAACAGGCGCGGGTCAAGGGCTTCATCATCAACCGTTTTCGCGGCGACATCGCCTTGCTCCAGCCCGGTCTTGACTGGCTGGAAGAGCGCACCGGCAAACCGGTGATCGGCGTGCTGCCGTATGTCATGGACCTGCACCTGGAGGCCGAGGACGGCATCGATCAGCGCCAGACCGACAAGGCCGAACAGGTGCTCAAAGTCGTGGTGCCGGTGCTGCCGCGCATCAGCAATCACACTGATTTCGACCCTCTGCGCCTGCACCCGCAAGTGGACCTGCAATTCATCGGTCCCGGCCAGGCGATTCCGCCGGCGGACCTGATCATCCTGCCCGGTTCAAAAAGCGTGCGCGCCGACCTCGCGTATCTACGCGCCAACGGCTGGGAAACCGCAATTTCCCGACACCTGCGCTACGGCGGAAAAGTGTTGGGCATCTGCGGTGGCCTGCAAATGCTCGGTGAGCAAGTGCATGACCCGCTAGGCCTCGAAGGTGCGCCGGGATCGAGCCCAGGCTTGGGGCTGCTGGCGTTTGAAACCCGGCTCGAAGAAGACAAACAACTGCGCAATGTGCGCGGGCATCTGGCGCTGGAGAATGCGGAAGTCAGCGGTTATGAAATTCATGCCGGCGTAACCACCGGGCCGGCGCTGGAAAACGCAGCCGTGCAGCTCGATGACGGTCGATGCGATGGCGCGCAAAGTGTTGACGGGCAGATTTTTGGCACTTACCTGCATGGCCTTTTCGAGTCGCCAGCGGCGTGCAGCGCGCTATTGCGCTGGGCGGGGTTGCAAGCCGTGCAGGATGTCGATTACCACGGGTTGCGCGAGCGCGATATCGAGCGGCTGGCGGATCTGGTGGAGAAGCATCTGGATACCGGGCTGTTGCGGGAACTCTGTGGGTTCTAGAGTGGTTTTGCTGGCCTCATCGCGGGCAAGCCCGCTCCCACAGGGTTGTGGGATGTACTCAAAAATCATGACTCACCGCACTAACTGTGGGAGCTGGCTTGCCAGCGAAGGGGCCCGCCGCCACACCGCCTATTTTAAGGAATGAACCATGCTCCAACTGATCCTCGGCGGCGCCCGCTCCGGTAAAAGTCGCCTGGCTGAAAAACTCGCCGCCGACAGTGGTCTGGCGGTGACCTACATCGCCACCAGCCAACCCCTGGACGGCGAAATGAATGAACGGGTCGCCCATCACCGTGCTCGTCGCCCAAGCGAGTGGGCGTTGATCGAAGAGCCGCTGGAACTTGCCCGAGTGCTGCGGGAATCCGCCAACGCCGATCGATGCCTGCTGGTGGATTGCCTGACCTTGTGGCTGACCAATCTGCTGATGCTCGAAGATCCAGAGCGCCTGACGGCCCAGCGCGATGCCCTGCTGGACTGCCTGGCCTCGTTGCCGGGTGAAATCATTTTTGTCAGCAACGAGACCGGAATGGGTGTCGTTCCGCTGGGCGAATTGACTCGCCGTTATGTCGATGAAGCCGGTTGGCTGCATCAAGCTCTGGCCGAGCGTTGTCAGCGTGTTGTCCTGACCGTCGCCGGCCTGCCCCTGACTTTGAAAGGAACTGCGTTATGACCCAATCCTGGTGGCTGAACCCGTGCAAACCGATCGACGCGCAAGCGGTCGAGCAGGCGCAAGCCCGACAACGGCAACTGACCAAGCCGGCCGGTTCCCTCGGCCAACTTGAATCGGTCGCGGTGCAACTGGCGGGGTTGCAGGGCCAGGTCAAGCCGAACCTGGATCAGCTGTGGATCTCGATTTTTGCCGGTGACCATGGAGTTGTGGCCGAAGGCGTATCGGCGTTTCCCCAGGAAGTCACCGGGCAGATGCTGCACAACTTTGTCAGCGGCGGTGCAGCGATCAGCGTGTTGGCGCGGCAGTTGGGCGCTTCTCTGGAAGTGGTCGATCTGGGCACGGTTACACCGTCGTTGAAACTGCCGGGCGTGCGCCATCTGAATATCGGCGCGGGCACGGCGAATTTTGTGCAAGGTCCGGCAATGTCTCAGGCGCAGGGTGAGCTTGCCCTGCAGGCCGGTCGTGACAGTGTGCTGCGCGCGCGCGCGGCGGGCGCGCAACTGTTCATCGGTGGCGAGATGGGCATTGGCAACACCACGGCGGCCAGTGCTTTGGCCTGTGCCCTGACGCAGTGCCCGGTGGGGCATCTGACCGGGCCGGGCACTGGATTGAATGCGGCAGGCGTCAGCCATAAGGCTCAGGTGATCGAGCGTGCGTTGGCCTTGCACGCAGCTCAGCGAAGCGATGCATTGCAGACGCTGTTCAATCTCGGCGGTTTTGAAATTGCGGCACTGGTTGGCGCGTATCTGGCCTGTGCCCAGGAAGGCGTCGCGGTGTTGGTCGATGGCTTTATTTGCAGCGTCGCCGCGTTGGTGGCAGTGCGTTTGAATCCGCAGAGTCGTCAGTGGCTATTGTTTGGTCATCGTGGTGCCGAGCCGGGTCATCGCCATGTTTTGGAAGCCTTGGGCGCGGAACCCTTGCTTGATCTCGGTTTGCGTCTGGGTGAGGGCAGCGGCGCGGCGCTGGCGGTGCCGTTGCTGCGGCTGGCCTGCGACCTGCACGGGCAGATGGCGACGTTCGCTGAAGCGGCGGTGGCGGATCGTCCGGTATGACGTTGCGACTGGATCTGCTGCGCCATGGCGAAACCGAGCTCGGTGGCGGTTTGCGTGGCAGCCTGGATGATGCGCTGACCGAAAAAGGTTGGCGGCAGATGCGCGAGGCGGTGCTAGCGCAAGGGCCTTGGGATCGTCTGGTCAGTTCGCCGTTGCAGCGCTGTGCACGGTTCGCTGAAGAGCTAGCTGCGCAACTGGGTTTGCCGGTCGAGTTGGATAAGGACCTGCAAGAACTGCACTTCGGCGCCTGGGAGGGGCAGAGTGCTGCTGCGCTAATGGAAACAGATGCCGAGGCCTTGGGATCGTTTTGGGCTGATCCTTATTCGTTCACACCACCGCAAGGCGAGCCGGTCGTGGAGTTTTCAACGCGGGTGTTGGCGGCGGTGGCGCGTTTGCATGTCGCGTACGCAGGCGAGCGCGTGCTGCTGATCAGCCATGGCGGCGTCATGCGCTTGTTGCTGGCGCAGGCGCGAGGCTTGCCGCGAGAGCAGTTGCTCAACGTTGAAGTCGGTCATGGTGCGTTATTCTCGCTGTCCGTCGAGTCCGACGGCCTGTTAAGGGAATCGACCTGACCATGCTGCCTTTCTGGATCGCCCTGCAATTCCTCAGCAGCCTGCCGATTCGTCTGCCGGGTATGCCCGCACCGCAGGAGATGGGGCGGTCGTTGCTGTTTTATCCGCTGGTGGGTGTGTTGTTCGGCGGGATTTTGTGGGCGATGGACTGGTTGTTGCTCGGCACGCCGTTGTTGCTGCATGCGGCGCTGCTGCTGACGGTTTGGGTCTTGCTCAGCGGCGCGTTGCATCTGGACGGTTTGGCCGATAGCGCCGATGCGTGGCTTGGCGGTTTCGGTGACCGCGAGCGCACGCTGACCATCATGAAAGATCCGCGAAGTGGACCGATCGCGGTCGTCACGCTGGTGTTGGTCTTGTTGCTGAAGTTTGCCGCGTTGCTGGCATTGATCGAACAACAGCAGGCTGTTGCGCTGATCATCGTTCCGTTAATCGGCCGTAGTGCATTACTGGGATTGTTCCTGACCACGCCGTATGTGCGAGCCGGTGGATTGGGGCAGGCACTGGCCGATCACTTGCCGCGTTTGGCCGGCAAGCAGGTGCTGGCGGTCAGTGCGCTGGCTTGCGTGCTGATCGCCGGTGTTGGCGGCGTGTTGGCATTGGTGTTGGCGGGGCTGGGGTTTGTCTGGTTGCGGCAGGTGATGTTGCGGCGGTTGGGCGGGACGACCGGTGATACGGCGGGGGCGCTACTGGAGTTGCTGGAGGTCGCTGCGCTGGTGGGGTTGGCGATTTTCTGAACTTGCCACATCATGTCGCTTGATTTCACATAACCGCGGGTATATACACGCACCATGCTTGATTCCCAATGTTTATGCATCAACCTGCGTCGCGCCGCCCGTGGCGTCAGCAGGCATTACGACGGCGCTCTCGACGGCTTCGGGATCAACGTTGCGCAGTATTCTTTGCTGTGCAACTTGCAGCGCCTGGATCAGCCGAGCATTTCCACCCTGGCCGAGGCCATGGGGCTGGACCGCAGCACCCTGGGGCGCAATTTGCGCGTGCTGGAGGGCGAAGGTCTGGTGATGCTGGTTGAGGGTGAGGACATGCGCAACCGCATCGTCCGGCTGACCGAGGCCGGTGCCGAGCGCCTGGCAGCAGCCTTGCCGGCCTGGGAAGCAGCGCAACAGCGCTTGGTTGATCGCCTGGGTGCCGAGAAGCGGGAAATGTTATTGAAATTGCTGGACGAACTGGCTTGATGCCGGTTTGTTCGATCTTAAGCGGGTATATACCCGCTACCGGAGAATAAGAATGTCATCGATGTGGCGTACGTGCGGCTGGGTTTTGTTGGGAAGCGCGCTGATCCTTGCGTTGTCTCTGGGAGTGCGACACGGCTTCGGCCTGTTTCTGTCGCCGATGAGTGCCGAGTTTGGCTGGGGACGAGGGGTGTTTGCCTTCGCCATTGCGCTGCAGAACCTGATCTGGGGCCTGGCACAACCATTCACTGGCGCGCTGGCTGACCGTTTCGGCGCAGCGAAAGTGGTGCTGATCGGTGGCGCTCTATACGCCTTGGGCCTGGTGTTCATGGGCATGTCCGACTCGGCAATGACGCTGTCACTGAGCGCCGGCCTGTTGATCGGTCTGGGTCTGTCCGGAACTTCGTTCTCGGTGATTCTCGGTGTGGTGGGTCGCGCCGTACCGCCGGAGAAACGCAGCATGGGCATGGGCATTGCCAGCGCGGCCGGTTCGTTCGGCCAGTTCGCCATGTTGCCAGGCACGCTCGGGTTGATCGGCTGGCTCGGTTGGTCCGCGGCATTGCTGGTGTTGGGCTGTCTGGTGGCGTTGATCGTGCCGCTGGTGAGCATGCTCAAGGACAAGCCGCTGCCGGTGCTCGGTCATGAGCAAACTCTTTCTGAGGCACTGCGCGAGGCGTGTTCCCATTCTGGCTTTTGGCTGTTGGCGTTCGGCTTTTTTGTCTGTGGTTTTCAGGTGGTTTTCATCGGTGTGCATTTGCCTGCTTACCTGGTGGATCAACATCTGCCCGCAACAGTCGGTACCACGGTGCTGGCGCTGATCGGTCTGTTCAACATCTTCGGGACTTACACCGCCGGCTGGCTCGGTGGGCGCATGTCCAAACCACGTTTGCTCACGGGTCTTTATCTGCTGCGGGCCGTGGTGATTGCGCTGTTCCTGTGGGCACCCGTGACGACGACTACCGCGTATCTGTTCGGCATGGCGATGGGCTTTCTGTGGCTGTCCACGGTGCCTTTGACCAACGGCACGGTGGCAACCTTGTTCGGCGTACGAAATCTCTCCATGCTCGGCGGGATTGTTTTCCTGTTTCACCAGCTCGGATCGTTCCTCGGCGGCTGGTTGGGCGGGGTGGTGTACGACCGAACCGGGAGCTATGACTTGATCTGGCAGGTAGCAATTTTGTTGAGCCTGATGGCCGCCGCGCTGAACTGGCCCGTGCGTGAAGCGCCGGTAGCACGTCTGCAATCGCAAATGAGCGCGATATGAACGGTATCTGGCCACGACTCGGTTTTTTTGCAGTCTGTGCCCTGCTGCTGGCGATGGCGTGGTGGGGCTGGCATCAGGGCGGCCTGGCCTTGATGCAGTTGGGCATGGGTGCTTGCTAGCGAGGCGTGTGGGCGAGTAACTTCGATCTGACGATGACTCAAGGAAATACCGACATGCTGAAGCGCTGGTTTGCAGTTCCCGCGTTACTGGTCGCGTTTATCGGGCTGGCTCAAGCGGCAGAGTGCCCGGACCTGCTGCAAGGCTCGTTGCCCAAGCTGCGTGCCAAGGAATCCATCGACCTGTGCCAGCGCTTCGCCGGTAAACCGTTGGTGGTGGTCAATACCGCCAGTTTCTGTGGCTTCGCCCCGCAATTCAAAAGCCTTGAGGCGCTGAATCAGCGTTTCAAGGATCAGGGGCTTGAGGTGATCGGTGTGCCGTCCAATGATTTCAAACAGGAGTCCAGGGACGGTGCCGAGACCGCCAAGGTCTGTTACGTGAACTACGGCGTGACGTTCACCATGACTGAGCCGCAGAACGTTCGTGGTGAAGATGCAACGCATCTGTTCAAGGTACTCGCCAAGCAGACCAGCGCGCCTAAGTGGAATTTCTACAAGTACGTTGTCGATCGTCAGGGCAAGGTGATCGCAAATTTCTCCAGCCTGACCAAGCCCGATGACCCCGACTTTATCGCGGCAGTGGAGAAAGCCCTGGCTTCGCCGCCACTGGCATCCGCGCCCTGATCGACGCGCACTAAAAAGCCCCGCCTCTGTACCAGAGAGCGGGGCTTTTTTAATTCCGTGTCGAGCGGTTCAGGCTCGCCGCGAATTATCAGAAGCGGTAGGTTGCACCGACACCGAAACCGTTCGCGCTGTTTTCGTACTTGGCGTTATAGGACTGACCCAAGCCATTAGTGCGGTTGACAGTGACATCTTCTTCCTTGAGGTAGGAGTAAGCCACATCAATGGTCCAGTCGTCGGTTGGGCTGAAGCCTGCACCGATACTGAAGATCGTCCGGTCGCCGGTAGGAATGCGTGGCGAACGATCAGTGTTGTTGGTAGGCGACTGGTCAAAGGTGAGACCGGTACGCAGCACCCACTGCTTGTTCAACTGGTAGGAAGTACCCACGGCGTAGGCCCAGGTGTCATGCCAGTTCTGTTCTTCCTTGATGGTACCAACGATTTGTGGGGCGAGTGCGCCACCGTTGGCTGCGGTTACGCCTTCGTTGTTGACCGTGATGTCTTTCAGGCGGCTCCAGCGAGTCCAGGAAGCACCGGCATAGAGCTTCCAGGCATCGTTCAAATCTTGAGTCACGGAAAGATCATAGGACTCAGGTGTTTCGATCTTCAGCGAGGCATCGTAACGGTTGGATTTGAGTACCTGAGCTGGCACGCCAGCGCTGGTAGTCACATCGGTGTGGCCGTCGAGCTTGTAGTTCACTTTCGAGTGATAGGTCAGGCCTACGCGAGTGGTGTCGGTGGCTTGCACCAGGACACCGGCGTTAAAGCCTAAGGCCGTATCGTCGCCCTTGATTTTCACATTGTTGTCGCCAGCCGTCCTGGGGATAGCAATATCCGATTCCAGGGTGCCGGAAATCCGGTTGAAGGTGGGGCCAAAACCGATCGACACTTTATCGTTGAAAGCGTAGCTGACGGTTGGCTGCAGAGTGACGACTTTGACTTCGCTCTTGCTGCCGAAAGCGCGGCCCTGAAAGCCGTTTTCGTAGTTGGTGACCAGCCCGAACGGAGCGTAGACACCAACACCAACAGCCCACTCATCGCTGAGTTTATTTGTATAAAAACCCATTGGTACTGAAGTGAACGGAACCATGTCGCCTTTGTTGGTTCCTCTTGAGTTGCCGCTGGTATCGCTGATATCGGTCGAGGCGTCGATCGCCGCGATACCACCAGTGATTTGCTGGCCTTTTAGGCGGGCCATACCGGCAGGGTTGCCATAAACTGTGCTTGCGTCATCGGCAGATGAAGATCGCCCGGCAAAACCTGTACCCATCCCGCTGATGCTTTGTTCGTTGAGGGCAAAGCCACTTGCGAAGATTTGGGTGGATGCCATGGCAACGGCGAGGCTAATGGTGGTTTTGAGCATTACTTTTTTCATTATTAGAACTCCTGGTGATCACCGGGGCGAAAATTACCAACATTTTCGTTCCAGCGCCATAGGCTGTATCGCTTGATTTAGAGCGGTTTTGTAGGACAATCCGACCAGATTCGCGACTTGTTGTGCGATCTTTGGATCCAGAGGAGTCAGCAGGCGAGTTGATTCAGCGGTGAAACACAAGTTTGCCAAGCGTAGGTGAAGTCTCTGAGGCGTCCTTGGGGCTGGAATGTCTGGCGCCAGATTCGGGCCATTCCCAACAGATCGTCTGCTTCGGGGAGCGGGGTGTTTTGTTCTTCGATCAGCAGCCAGGCGATGGCCGTGGCGTAACGCAGATTGACGGTCAATTCGAGGTGCGGTCCGCTGAGGAAAGCATGCTGGCTGGCCAGGCCACGGACCAGGCTTGCGCGTTCGGGGTCGAGCGCCAGGTAATCGTCCCAGAGTGCCTGATGGCGGGGCTCAGCGATCCGGTAGAGACCATGGCCACGGCGGTCGTGCAGGGCGGAACCAAGGGCAGACTGGCTGGCAGCGATGCCAACCAGCAGGGATTCGGCGGTAGCGCTATGGCGTCCAAGGTAAATCAATGTCGGGCGGATCACATAGCGGCGTAGTTCGCTGGCAGCGATACCCATAAAACCCTCGAAACAGGAAATGGTCGGCGATGCCTGAAGGGCCTTGGCAGCGGTGGATCGACTCAGGCTCGCCGGAAGCGGAACAAGCCGCTTGAGTTGAAGTGTAGTGTCATATTCGCGACGTAAAGGCCTGTTTTTAAAATATTTCCGGCTTCGAGTTATAACCGTTATATCGGTTAGTGCTTAGTTGGGTTGTAGCCTGGTGAAATGTCGGGCAACAAAAAGCCCCGCTTTTTGAGCGGGGCTTTTGGTGTTTCAGCGTTGCTGGCGTTTCAGGCAACCAGTGCCTGACGAGTACGATCGATCACGGCCTGCAGCGGTTCGGCGCTGGAGTATTGATCGGGATACAGGCGTTCGCTGTGACGAGCGATGCCGTGTTCGTTGACCAGAGTGAAGCTGAAACAGCCTTTGCGAGCAGCCATGATCAGGCAGTTCATTGGTGCAAAAGCGTTGGTTAGGGTGCGAATGGCATCCTGAGTATGGATTTGAGTAGACATAGTCATTGGGTGTTCCTACAAGCGACACGGATAAGAGCCGTGCAAAATTAAAACGTTCCAGTGACGACGACCACCATTGGTCGAACGAAGAACCCGACTGGAACAAAGCAGCCAGTTTGAAGCGCTGATAAGTTGGCGCGCTTGGGCTGGCAGGTAGGTACTTAGGAGGGCAGGCAACACATCGAGGGCAAAGGTTCTGGGCCCGGGGTGAAGATCCTGATCAATTTGCAGGTTGGTTCGGTCAGAGTAAGTGAGCCTGGCAACACCCTTTGCTTACGTTTCAAAGGTTGTGTTGGCGCAAGATTTACCTGGAAACCATCGAGGTGGTCGATCCCGCTTTTTCGGTTGAGGCTTCTTGTGGGAAGGCTGTCCGGGGGGATTTGTTCGACCAGAATTGACTTTCAGCTTGGTACTAACGCCGCAGATACTAACGGATTGAATTGGCGAAGGGAAGTGTGTTAGCGAAAAATGTTGCCGCAGTGACGGTCACTGCCATCTCAATGGGCCTTGATGGGGGCCTATTGATCAGCAGAAACGCCCTCAATTCGCTCAGAATCCGACCGGTGGTCGTGGCAATCCAACCAGTGGGAACAGCCTGGATCAAGGGTTTGTCACAGATTATCCCCAGGGATGACGAGAAAATGCGCCGAAAAAGCGCAGCCATATAACCGCCACGAAGGTACTTGTGCACAATAGTTGCGCAGTCTGTCACGCGACTGTCATCCACCCTTCAACCGCAGTGGGTGCCTGTAACCAAAATTTAAGTCAATGAAAAACATCGCTTTTTTTAACTGGTGAAAAAATCGTCAGTTTGACTGCAGGCCCCATTCCACAGGGCTTTGCGAGAGTTCAAGGGCGGTTGTCCACTGAGTTATCCACAGCTTCTGTGGATTGTCCCGAGCGCTTGCTCTAGGACGGGCGTGCTGCGTTTTTTTCGACTTTACCTGTAAGAAAAAAAGAGTAGAGTGGCGCGCCTTCCGATCTGCCCCACAGTGCTTTATGAAGTTTCGTACACCTTCAGATTCTCCTGCTTCCAAACCTCCCATCGTTGCCCCACCCAAGCGTTTTTCGATGCGTGTGGCCGAGTGGTTGCTGGACAGCCCGCGCCTCGGCGAAAACCCGAACGTCAAACACATCGCTGGACGACTGCTCAAGCAGCCGGCCCGTGAAGGCGTCGTGGCCGCGCAAAGCCGCCTCGGTCAGTTGATGTGCCGCGAATGCGGCAACGCCCGGGACCGCCGGATTGGCCACGACCTTTTGCGTCAGGCCGCGCGCGCAGGGGATCTGCGCGCGCAACAGGAACTGGGCCTGATCGAAGACTGAGCTGTCCAAGACCTGACGCCTTGGTTAACCTTCAAGCTTTATTTCAAAGACAGGAGTGGCTATGGCTATGGACTTGACCAGCGCATTGCTTGGGCTGGCAGGCGCTGGGCTGCCGTTACTGGTATTGGCCTGGCAACTGCAACGTCGGGCGAGCAACGCGCAGGCTGAAGTTGGCCTGCTGGAGCAGCGCCTGGCTACGGAGCATCTGGCTCAAGATGGTTTGACTGCCCAGCTCGAAGCCAGTCGCGATGAAATCGCCGATCTGGGTCAGGCCAACGCCGCCAAGCAAGCCGATCTGGCCGCTCTGCGCCGTGAAGTCGAACTGCTGCAAATCGAACGTGACGATGCTCGCGATGCCTCCCACGCCTGGAACATCGAACGCGCCGGCAAAGAGGCCGAATTGCGCCGCCTGGACGCACAGGCCGCTTCACTCAATGCTGAGTTACGTGAGCAGCAGGACAGCCATCAGCAGCGCCTCAACGACCTGCAAGGCTCGCGAGATGAGCTGCGTGCGCAATTCGCCGAACTGGCAGGGAAGATCTTCGATGAGCGTGAGCAGCGATTTGCCGAAACCAGCCAGCAGCGCCTCGGCCAGTTGCTCGACCCGTTGAAGGAGCGCATCCAGTCTTTTGAAAAGCGCGTCGAGGAAAGTTATCAGGCTGAAGCCCGGGAACGCTTTTCGCTGGCCAAGGAGCTGGAGCGTCTGCAACAACTCAATCTGCGCTTGAGCGATGAAGCGACCAACCTGACCCGCGCCTTGAAAGGGCAGAAAACCCAAGGTAACTGGGGTGAACTGATTCTGGAGCGGGTGCTTGAGCATGCCGGGTTGGAGAAGGGCCGCGAGTACCAGACCCAGGTCAACCTCAAAGGTCCGGATGGCGAGCGTTTCCAGCCGGACGTGATCATCTATCTGCCAGGCGACAAGCAGGTGGTGGTCGACTCTAAAGTCAGCCTTACGGCCTATCAGCAGTACGTTGCAGCCGAAGACGAAGGCATCGGCCAGATCGCCATCAAGCAGCATGTGCTGTCCCTGCGCAATCACGTGAAAGGGCTGGCCGGTAAGGATTACAAGCGCCTCGACGGCTTGCACAGCCTGGATTTTGTTCTGTTGTTCGTGCCGATCGAAGCGGCGTTTTCCGCGGCGTTGCAGGCTGAGCCGACGCTGTTCCAGGAGGCGTTCGACCGCAACATTGTGATTGTGAGCCCGACGACCCTGCTGGCAACCCTGCGCGTCATCGACAGCCTGTGGAAGCAAGAGCGCCAGAGCCAGAACGCCCGGGAAATCGCCGAACGCGCCGGGTGGCTGTACGACAAGTTCGTATTGTTTATTCAGGATCTGGACGAAGTCGGCAATCGCTTGCAGCAACTGGACAAAGCCTACAGCTCGGCGCGCAACAAGCTGACAGAAGGCCGCGGCAACCTGGTCAGCCGCAGTGAGCAGCTCAAGTTGCTGGGGGCGAGAGCGAGCAAAAGTTTGCCGTCGGATTTGCTGGAGCGGGCGATGACGGATGTCGATGGGTTAGTTGAGTTGCCTGAGTAATCGATCAGAAGATCAAAAGATCAAAAGATCGCAGCCTGCGGCAGCTCCTACATGGAATTGCGTTCTCCGCTGCGATCTTTTCGCTGGCACCACGTTACAACGGCAAATACCGACTCAACAACGCCCGCAACGCTGCCGGTTTCACCGGTTTGGCCAAATAATCCAGCCCCGCCGCGTGCACCTGCGCCATCGTCTCCGGACGCCCGTCGGCGCTGATCACCACCCCCGGCACGGGCTCACCCAGACGGGTTCGCAGCCAGGCCATCAACTCGGTTCCCGTTTCGCCATGGTCCAGGTGGTAGTCCACCAGCGCCAATTGTGGACGTACGCCGTCGGCGAGCAATGCCATGCATTCATCGCGGTTGCGCGCGGTCCAGACCTGACAACCCCAGCGCGTCAGCAAGCTGTTCATGCCGATCAGGATGCTGTCCTCGTTGTCGATGCACAGAACCTGCGCACCGCTGAGCAGTTTGCCATTGAGTTCGGCAACCTTGGCCGGCAGCGAAGTTTGTGCACGGGCCAGCGGCACGCTGACGCTAAACACGCTGCCGCGTCCTGGCCAGGAACGGACGCGCAAGGAATGCCCGAGCACGCGGCACAACCCGTCGGCAATCGCGAGGCCCAGACCGAGGCCTTTTTCGGCGCGTGTCTGATGGCTGTCGAGACGTTTGAATTCCTCGAAAATCACCTGCTGCTTATCTTCTGGAATGCCCGGACCACGGTCCCAGACTTCCAGGGACAGCTCGCCTTTATGTCGACGGACTCCCAGCAGGACTGGGCCTTTGGCGTATCGGAAGGCATTGGTCAGGAAGTTTTGCAGAATCCGGCGCAACAGTTTGATGTCGCTGTCGATGCGCAGCGTGCTGCCCCTGACGCGGAAGTCCAATCCCTGTTCCCGCGCCAGTGCCTTGAATTCAGCGCCGAGGGTGTCGAACAATTCATTAAGCGCAAACGGCTTGGGATCCGGATTGATCTTGCCGTTTTCCAGTCGAGAGATATCCAGCAAATCGCTGATCAGGTCTTCGGCTGAACGTAGCGAGCTGTCCAGGTGCTGCACCAGTTTCTGCGCCTCGCCGGACAAGCCGTCGTCCTGATGGTTAAGGGCGGCAGAGAACAGTCGTGCAGCGTTCAGAGGTTGCATCAAGTCATGGCTGACGGCTGCCAGAAAGCGGGTTTTTGATTGGTTAGCCGCCTCAGCGGTGCCCTTGGCTTCGGTCAGGGCAACGTTGAGCTGTGACAGTTCGTGGGTACGTTCGGTAACCCGTTGTTCCAGTCCTTCGTTAGCTTCGGTCAGCGCTTGCTCGGCTTCGCGGAACGCAGTGATGTCGGTGAAACTCATGACGAAGCCGCCGCCCGGCATCGGGTTGCCGATTAGCTCGATCACCCGACCGTTGGGGAACAAACGCTCGGATGTATGTGCGCGGCCCTGACGCATCCAGTGCAAGCGGCGGGCGACGTGCACTTCGGCTTCGCCGGGGCCGCACAGGCCGCGTTCGGCGTTGTGACGTATGATGTCGGCAATCGGTCGGCCGACGCTGATCAAGCCATCCGGGTAGTTGAACAGCTCCAGGTAGCGTCGGTTCCAAGCCACCAGTTTCAGCGACTGGTCGACCACACTGATGCCCTGGGTAATGTTCTCGATCGCCCCTTGCAATAACGCACGGTTGAATTGCAGGACCTCCGAGGCTTCGTCGGCGATGCGCACGACGTCTTCCAGTTGCATCTCCCGACCTTCGATGGCGGCTTTTACCACTGCGCGCGTCGACGAGGCGCCCAGCACACCGGCGAGCAAGCGCTCGGTGTGAGCGATCCATTCTCCGTCGGCGTTCTGGTTCGGGTTGAAACCCTTGCCCTGACGGTAAGCAAATCGGATGAAGCTCTGGCGCGCGCGCTCCTCACCGACGAAACGTGCCGCCAGTTGCAGCAAGTCGTCGATCTGTACCGCCAGCATCGAGCGGGCGCTGGGTCGGGCACTGATTTCCTGACCGATGAAGCGGCCGGCCTGCCAGTGTTCCGAGACCCGCGTACGTGACAAAACCGACACCCAGGCGAACAGCGTGAAGTTACCGGCAAGGGACAGCACCACACCTTGGGTCAGCGGGGTAATAGGCAGGTGCAGCGGGTTGCCGTGCAGCCAGGCCAGGCCCGGGAAGCTGTTCAGCGACCACCCCAGGCTGTGGGCGGCAATCGGCAGAATCAGGGTGTAGAACCACAAGAATGTCCCGGCGGCGAGACCGGCGAATACGCCGCGGCGATTCGCCTGTTTCCAGTACAGCGCACCGAGCATGGCGGGTGCCAGTTGTGTCACGGCGGCGAAGGCAATTTGGCCGATGGTGGCCAGGCTGGCGGTCGAGCCCAGCAGCCGATAGCTGACGTAGGCCAGCAGCAGAATGACCACGATGGTCACGCGGCGCACCGAGAGCATCCACTGGCGGAATACTTCGAACGGGCGCTCGGCGTTGTTACGACGCAGCAACCATGGCAGCAACATGTCGTTGGAAACCATGGTCGACAGCGCCACACTGGCCACAATCACCATGCCAGTCGCCGCCGAGGCGCCGCCAATAAAGGCCAGCAACGCGAGGGCCGGGTGTGCCTGGGCCAGCGGCAGGCTGATGACAAAGGAATCGGGCAGGACTGAACTGGGCAGCAGCATCTGTCCCGCCAGCGCGATGGGGACGACGAACAGGGCCGCCAACGCGAGGTAGGCCGGGAATACCCATTTAGCCAGACGTAGATCCTGGGGGTCGATGTTCTCCACAACAGTCACGTGAAACTGTCGCGGCAGGCAGATGATCGCCATCATCGCCACCCCGGTCTGCACCACCATTGACGGCCAGTTGATGGTTTCCTTCCAGTATTCTTCCAAGCGCGGGGCGAGCATGGCCTGGTCGAACAGGTCGTCGAAACCGTCGTACAGGCCGTAGGTCACGTACGCACCGACCGCCAGAAACGCAAACAGCTTCACCAGCGCCTCGAAGGCAATGGCCAGCACCATGCCGCGGTGGTGTTCCGTGGCATCGAGGTTGCGAGTACCGAAGACGATGGTGAACAACGCGAGCACCAGCGACACAATCAGCGCGGTGTCCTGCGCGCGAACGCCCATGGCATCGGCGCCGGCACCGATCAGCAGGTTCACGCCGAGCACGATGCCCTTGAGCTGTAAGGCGATGTAAGGCAGCACGCCGACCAGGCAGATTAATGCGACGACGACGGCCAGCGATTGGGATTTGCCATAACGGGCGGCAATGAAGTCGGCAATCGAGGTGATGTTCTCCTGCTTGCTGATCATCACCATTTTTTGCAGCACCCACGGCGCACCGACCAGCAACAGGATCGGCCCGAGGTAGATCGGCAGGAATGACCAAAGCTGTTCTGCTGCCTGGCCTACGGCACCAAAGAAGGTCCAACTGGTGCAATAAACGGCCAGCGACAGGCTGTACACCCAGGCACGCACCCTCGGCGGTAACGGCGCGCTGCGACGGTCACCGTAAAAGGCGATGGCAAACATGATGGCCATATAGGCCAGGGCGACGGCGGCAATCAGCCCGCTGGACAGCGACATGGGAACTCCAGGCAACCAAAGACACCCGGGTCTCCCGCCCGGACAGACAGTCTCGCACGATGGCAGGGGTTAGTCAGTGTCGACCAAGGTCGTGGCGTGGCGGGGTGTCGCAGGGTGGAGGGCAGCAAGATTTTCGGTGTTGGATCTGTCTGCTTCGCGGGCAAGCCTCGCTCCTACAGATGGCACGAACTGTAGGCGCGAAGCTTGCTCGCGATGGCGTCGTTACTGACTTACCGCAAGCTCGATCAGCTTATGTAGCTCCTCAACCTCCAGCGGCGCCTCGGAAAACAGAATGCGAAACACGATGGGCGCAGCCACCATGTTGATCAATCGATCAACACCAGGCTTCGGCTCGTCCGGGTAACGATTCAGAATCAACTGTAACTGCCCGCCGATAATGGTCGCGCAATAGCTCGGTTTAAGGCTCGACTGCACATCGCGCAGCATGTTGCGGCCGGGCTCGGAGCTCATCTCGTCCAGATACTGTTCCGCCCAGGCCCGCACATCACCCGCCAGGCTGCCAGTATTGGCCGACTCGGTTTCCGGTTGCATGCGGGCGAGGGCAACGTCCGCCAGCAGCGCCGATAAATCACCCCAGCGTCGGTAAATCGTTGAAGGCGTGACGCCCGCGCGCGTGGCGATTTGCGGCACGGTGACGGTGGCGCGGTCCTGTTCTTCGAGCAAATCGTGCACGGCCTTGTGAATCGATTCCTGCACCCGGGCGCTGCGGCCACCGGGACGTAAAGTAGGCGCTGTCATTGCGTCTTTCCTGTCTCTTTCTCGGCCTTGTATGGCTATGCATCCGACCTTAACACAAAGAATTTGCTTTAAGCGCTAAGCAGTAGCACACTCCGCAAAAGCAAAAAATTAGCTTTTGCGGAGTGTGCTCATGTCCAGTTCTCATTCAAACCGAAGCAGCCTGTGGTTCCTGGCGATCACGTTGCTCAGTTTTCTCGCCGCTTCAACAGCGCCGACGCCGTTGTACCACCTGTACCAGGAGCAATTGCAGTTTTCGGCAGCGACGCTGACGCTCATATTCGGCGCATATGCCATCAGCTTGTTGGTGGCTTTGTTGACCGTAGGTTCGCTCTCGGATTTTCTCGGGCGAAAACCGGTGATCTTTGCTGCCGTACTGTTGAACATGCTGGCACTGCTGCTGTTTATAAACGCCAACAGCGTAGCGTGGTTGATCAATGCCCGACTCCTGCAAGGGTTTGCCACTGGCATGGCCACTGCCGTATTGAGTGCTGCACTGCTGGACACCGACCGCCAGCAAGGGCCGCTGGTCAATAGTGTCGCGCCATTGCTGGGGATGGCGGCGGGGGCCATGGGCTGTGGCTTGTTGGCCGAGTTCGCGCCGTTTCCATTGCAGCTGACTTATTGGGTGTTGTTCACGCTGTTTGCGCTGCAGGCGCTGTACGTCTGGCGCCTGCCGGAAAGCGTGAGCCTGCAATCGGGTGCCTGGGCTTCGCTGCGCCCGACCCTGCATGTGCCGACTCAGGCGCGTCGCGCGTTATGGCTGGTGATGCCGCTCAACGTGGCGGTATGGGCACTTGGCGGTTTTTATGCCTCGCTGGCACCTTCTCTGGTGCGCACCGCCACCGGTTCAACCTCGAATCTGATTGGCGGGGCGACGGTCGCTGCGTTGACGGTGACCGGTGCCTTGATGATCTACACCTTGCGCAATCGTCCCGCAAACAAGGTTTTGCCGCTGGGTGCCAGCCTGCTGGCAGTGGGCGTTATGCTGATTCTGACTGGGGTGCACAGCGCGAGTCTCTGGCTATTTTTTGCGGGGACACTGGTAGCCGGCTGCGGTTTTGGTGCTGGTTTCCTCGGTGCTTTGCGCAGCCTTGTGCCACTGGCCTTGCCCCATGAGCGCGCGGGATTGATGTCGGCGTTTTATGTGCTCAGTTACCTGGCGTTCTGTCTGCCGGCATTGCTGGCAGGGAATCTGACGAGAATCTTTGGTCTGTTGGCGACCACCGATGGATACGGCGCTGTGTTGATAGTCCTGGCGGTGGGCGCGTTGTTGGCATTTATGCGTCAGCGGTCAGCGAATGTGTGTAGCGCTGCCAGTTAGCCATAAAATCCTGTCCGATTGAGTATCTATAAAGTAGATAACAGTTAGAGAAATTACCCGTTATATAGATATTCAATCCGGATCTATGATGGGCTCCACCTCACCAGAGGACAGGAGTTCACCATGACATGCCCCAACACCACCAAACCCGGTATCAAACCGTTCAGGTATTTGCAGCACCCGCGTGAAGTCATTCGCCAGTTCACCCCAAACTGGTTTGCCGCCACCATGGGCACTGGTGTGCTCGCATTGGCCTTGGCGCAATTGCCAGTCGCAAGTCCCGTTTTGCGCGGGGTTGCGGAAGCCCTTTGGCTCTTGAATATCTTTCTGTTTCTGCTGTTCACGACACTGTACGCGGCCCGGTGGACGTTATTTTTTGATGAGGCGCGCAGGATTTTCGGTCATTCCACGGTTTCGATGTTTTTCGGCACCATCCCCATGGGGCTCGCAACCATCATCAACGGCTTTTTGCTGTTCGGCCTGCCGCGCTGGGGCGACGGCGTGATTCCGTTAGCCGAAGCTTTATGGTGGCTGGATGTGGCGATGTCGCTGGCATGCGGCGTACTGATCCCCTACATGATGTTCACCCGCCAGGAACACAGCATCGACCAGATGACCGCCGTGTGGCTGTTGCCGGTGGTCGCGGCAGAAGTGGCGGCTGCCAGCGGTGGCTTACTGGCACCGCATCTGGTCGATGCGCACTCGCAACTGGTGGTACTGGTGACCAGTTACGTGCTCTGGGCATTTTCCTTGCCGGTAGCGTTCAGCATTCTGACGATACTGCTGCTGCGCATGGCGCTGCATAAATTACCTCACGAAAACATGGCCGCTTCGAGCTGGCTGGCACTTGGGCCGATCGGGACGGGTGCGCTGGGTATGTTGCTTCTGGGCGCCGACGCCCCGGCAATTTTTGCCGCCAATGGTTTGCCAGGCATCGGTGAGATTGCAGCCGGTCTGGGCCTGGTCGCCGGCATCACGCTCTGGGGTTTTGGTTTGTGGTGGATGCTGATAGCGGTGCTGATCACCGTGCGTTATCTGCGCGCCGGCATTCCGTTCAATCTTGGCTGGTGGGGTTTCACCTTCCCGTTGGGCGTCTATTCTCTGGCAACGTTGAAATTGGCCAACACGCTGCAACTGACGTTTTTCACTGCCTTCGGTTGTGTGCTGGTGACGCTGCTGGCGGTGATGTGGCTGATCGTAGCCAAGCGCACGGTTCAGGGCGCATGGCGGGGTGAGTTGTTTGTCTCACCTTGTATTGCAGGTTTAAAGAAATGACCCGCAATGATTAGATAATGTGTGGCCTGGATCGATATTCGGCATTCCAATAACAGTATCCAGGCCATTCTCTACCCAAAGGGAAACATGGAAGATGAGTCACCCCTCACAGTTCACCTTGCTGCGCACCCGGCGTTTCCTGCCGTTTTTCGTCACGCAGTCCCTCGGGGCGTTCAACGACAACATCTTCAAGCAGTCGTTGATCCTCGCCATTTTGTACAAGCTGACCATCGACGGTGATCGTTCGATCTGGGTCAACCTGTGTGCGCTGCTGTTCATCCTGCCGTTTTTCCTGTTCTCGGCCTTGGCCGGGCAGTTCGGGGAAAAGTTCGCCAAGGACGCGCTGATCCGTCTGATCAAACTCGGGGAAATCGCCATCATGGCGGTCGGCGCGGTCGGTTTCCTGTTCGATCACCTGTCGCTGATGCTGGTGGCGCTGTTCGCGATGGGCACGCACTCGGCGCTGTTCGGGCCGGTGAAATACTCGATCCTGCCCCAAGCCCTGCGTGAAGACGAGTTGGTGGGTGGCAACGGTCTGGTGGAGATGGGCACCTTCCTGGCGATTCTGGCCGGGACCATTGGTGCCGGAATCATGATGTCGTCCAGTCATTACGCACCCATTGTCTCCGCGGCAATTGTCGGCATTGCCGTGCTCGGTTACCTGGCCAGTCGCAGCATTCCACGGGCCGCGGCGGCATCGCCCGAGATGCGCCTCAACTGGAACATTTTCAGCCAGTCCTGGGCCACGTTGAAGTTGGGCCTGGGGCAAACCCCTGCGGTGTCGCGCTCGATTGTCGGCAACTCGTGGTTCTGGTTTGTCGGAGCGATTTATCTGACGCAGATCCCGGCGTATGCCAAGGAATGGATGCACGGCGACGAAACCGTAGTAACGCTGATCCTTACCGTGTTCTCGGTCGGTATCGCGCTGGGTTCGATGCTTTGTGAGAAATTGTCCGGGCGCAAAGTCGAAATCGGCCTGGTGCCGTTCGGCTCTTTCGGTCTGACCGTGTTCGGTTTGTTGCTGTGGTGGCATTCCGGTGGAATTCCGGACAGCGCCCTGGGCCATGGCTGGATCGAGATTCTCGGGTTTGGACACACTTGGCTAGTGTTATCAGACATCCTTGGGCTGGGTATCTTCGGTGGTTTCTATATCGTGCCGCTGTACGCGCTGATCCAGTCACGCACCGCTGAGAACGAGCGGGCTCGAGTCATTGCCGCCAACAACATTCTCAATGCGCTGTTCATGGTGGTCTCGGCGATTGTCTCGATCATCTTGCTGAGCGTGGTCAAGTTGTCGATCCCGCAGTTGTTCCTGGTGGTGTCGCTGCTGAACATTGGCGTCAACGCCTACATTTTCAAAATCGTCCCTGAGTTCACCATGCGTTTCATGATCTGGCTGCTCAGCCATTCCATGTACCGCGTGGCGCATCGCAACCTCGACTTGATCCCGGACGAGGGCGCGGCGTTGCTGGTGTGCAACCACGTGTCGTTCGTCGATGCCTTGTTGATTGGTGGCGCGGTGCGTAGGCCGATTCGCTTTGTGATGTACTACAAAATCTACAACTTGCCGGTGCTGAATTTTATCTTTCGCACAGCGGGGACCATTCCGATTGCAGGGCGTCAGGAAGACATTCAGATTTACGAAAAGGCCTTCACGCGTATTGCCCAATACCTGAAGGACGGTGAGTTGGTGTGCATCTTCCCTGAGGGCAAGTTGACCACCGATGGCGAGATCAACGAATTCAAGGGCGGGCTGAAGCGGATTCTCGAAGAGACGCCGGTGCCAGTGATTCCATTAGCGTTGCAGGGATTGTGGGGGAGTTTCTTCAGCCGCGATCCGGGCAAGGGGTTGTTTCACCGATTGTGGTCGCGGGTGACGTTGGTGGCGGGGCCGGCGGTGGCGGCTGAAGCGGCGGAGCCTGCGAAGTTGCAAGCGATGGTTGGGGAGTTGCGCGGGGCCGTTAGATAGTCGGTGACTGTGCTGGCCCATCGCGGGCAAGCCCGGCCCCCACAGGTTTTTGTGTCGTTTACGTTCATCG
>NZ_JAHTMR010000024.1 GCF_019200975.1 Pseudomonas sp. PD9R
ACCCAGAACTCCAGGACTCCGGCACGTTCAAGGGCCGCACCTTGATCTCTAAAATCGGTTCAGCGCGCTTGCGTGCTGGCCTCTACATGCCAGGCCTGGTAGCGCTGCGGCATAACGAAGCGATCATTGCCATGAAAGATCGCCTGAAGGCCAACGGCAAGGCCCCCAAGCAGATCATCTGTGCTGCAATGCGTAAGCTGCTGCATTTCGTTTACGGGGTGCTCAAATCGGGACAACCATTTGACCCAAAACTTGCACTTGCCCGGTGAGAGTCAAGACGGTATCTACATGATCCCTGTAGGAACTGCCGCAGGCTGCGATCTTTTGATTCTGCTTAACCTTATGCTCAAACAATATTTCTCAATAATCACATCACGTCTTTAAGATCACGTCACAACTCGTTATAACAAGTGATCTAAGATGACCGATAACGTTCTATCCCTTGGCAGCATTCCGCTGCATACCCAATTGCGAGACGTGCTGCGCGCCCGCATTCTCGACGGTGAATACCCGCAAGACAGCCAGATGCCTTCCGAAAGCGAGCTCGGCGCGCTGTTCAAGGTCAGCCGCATCACCGTGCGCCAAGCCTTGGGCGATCTGCAAAAAGAAGGCCTGATCTTCAAGATCCACGGCAAGGGCACGTTCGTGGCAAAGCCGAAAACCTTCCAGAACGTCAGCACCCTGCAAGGCCTGGCCGAGTCCATGACTGGTCGAGGTTACGAGGTGATCAACCGCCTGCGCAGCTTCAAGTTTATTGCTGCCGACAAACTGGTCGCCGAGCGTTTGCAAGTCGTGGAAGGCGAGACCGTGGCGCAGATCAAACGGGTGCGTTTGATCAACCGCGAGCCGATTTCGCTGGAAATCACCTACCTGCCCAAAGCCATTGGCGAGCGTCTGGAGAAGGCTGATCTGGTCACCCGCGACATTTTCCTGATTCTCGAAAATGACTGCGGCCTGGCCCTCGGTCATGCCGATCTGGCCATTGACGCGGTGCTGGCCGACAGCGATCTGACCCAGGCGCTGAACGTCGAACCGGGCTCGCCGATCATGCGCATCGAGCGTCTGACCCATGACGCCAGCGGCCAACCCGTGGACTTCGAACACCTTTACTACCGGGGCGATGCCTTCCAGTACCGCCTGCGGATCGACCGGCAAAAAGGGGATCAGGCATGAGCCGAACGACACTCGAGCAGGAATACGACATCGTCGTGATCGGCGGCGGTACAGCGGGGCCGATGGCGGCGATCAAAGCCAAGGAACGCAACCGCGATTTGCGGGTGCTGTTGATCGACAAGGCCAACGTCAAGCGCAGCGGCGCGATCAGCATGGGCATGGACGGCCTGAACAACGCAATCATTCCCGGCCATTCGACGCCAGAGCAGTACACCAAGGAAATCACCATCGCCAATGACGGCATCGTCAATCAGGCAGCGGTGTATGCCTACGCCACCCACAGCTTTGAAACCATCGAGCAACTGGACCGCTGGGGCGTGAAGTTCGAGAAGGACGAGACCGGCGATTACGCGGTGAAAAAGGTTCACCACATGGGCGCCTATGTGCTGCCGATGCCGGAAGGGCACGACATCAAGAAAGTCCTGTACCGCCAGTTAAAACGGGCGCGGGTGAGCATCACCAATCGACTGGTTTGCACCCGTTTGTTGAAGGATGAAGAGGGCGCGGTTAACGGTGTCATGGGTTTCGATTGCCGCACGGCCGACTTCCATGTGATCAAGGCCAAAGCCGTGATTCTTGCCTGCGGAGCCGCCGGGCGTCTGGGCCTGCCGTCTTCGGGTTACCTGATGGGTACCTACGAAAACCCGACCAACGCCGGCGACGGTTATGCCATGGCGTATCACGCCGGGGCTGAACTGGCGAACCTGGAATGCTTCCAGATCAACCCGCTGATCAAGGACTACAACGGCCCGGCTTGCGCCTACGTCACCGGCCCGTTGGGTGGCTACACCGCCAACAACAAGGGTGAACGCTTTATCGAGTGCGACTACTGGAGCGGCCAGATGATGTGGGAGTTCCACCAGGAGCTCGAAAGCGGGAACGGCCCGGTGTTCCTCAAACTCGATCACCTGGCCGAGGAGACCATCCAGAACATCGAAGAAATCCTGCACAGCAACGAGCGCCCGAGCCGTGGCCAGTTTCACGCCAATCGTGGTACCGACTACCGCACGCAGATGGTCGAAATGCACATTTCCGAAATCGGTTTTTGCAGCGGGCATTCAGCGTCGGGCGTGTGGGTCAACGAGAAGGCCGAGACCTCGGTCAAGGGCTTGTACTCGGCGGGCGACATGGCGGCCGTGCCGCACAACTACATGCTTGGCGCGTTCACTTACGGTTGGTTTGCCGGGAACAACGCGGCGGATTTTGTCGCTGGCCGCGAGTTCTCTGCACTGAACGCCGAGCAGATCGAAACGGAAAAACAGCGGGTTTACGCACCACTGGACCGTGAACACGGCCTGCCACCGGCTCAGGTCGAGTACAAGCTGCGGCGCTTCGTCAACGACTACCTGCAACCGCCGAAAGTGACTAAGAAAATGCAAATCGGCCTGCAACGCTTCAGCGACATCCAGCGTGACCTCGATCAGATCAAGGCGCACAACGCCCACGAACTGATGCGCGCCATGGAAGTCAGCATGATCCGCGACTGCGCTGAAATGGCCGCGCGGGCTTCGCTGTTCCGCGCTGAAAGTCGCTGGGGGCTTTACCACTATCGGGTCGACCACCCGCAACGCAACGACAGCGACTGGTTCTGCCATTGCCACCTGAAGAAGGGGGAAAACGGCTTGATGACCAGTTTCAAGAAAGCCGTCGAGCCTTACATCATCCCGCTGGATGCCGATGAAATGCAGGCCTACGACCGGTTGCGGGTCGGTGCTGACGCGGCTTGATGCCGTCAACAAAAGAGGGACAAACCATGGCGTATCAACCCCAGGAAATTTTCTTCCGTTCCAACGCCCCCGTCACGGTCGACGAGGACCTTTGTATCGCCCACAAGGGTTGCACCGTGTGCGTCGACGTCTGCCCGATGGACCTGTTGGCGATCAACCCGGCCACGCAAAAGGCCTACATGGCGTTCGACGAATGCTGGTACTGCATGCCGTGTGAAAAGGACTGCCCGACCGGGGCGGTGAAAGTAGACATCCCATATCTGTTGCGCTGAAACCCGTGTGGGAGCGAGCCTGCTCACGATGACGCCCGCCCAGACACCCAAAAACGCCATCCGGCCACACCCGGACGCTCGCTTCAAACACCCCTCGTTTCCCACCGCGCCCTGATCGTGGCGGAGACGAACATCCAATAAATGATTCGAGGGGAAACACCCATGTTCTTGCGTACAGCATTGGCCGGTCTGGTACTGGCGTCATTCACCTTGTCGGCCTCGGCCGAAACCATCCGCATTGCCATCGGCACCCAGGACACCACGATCAACTGCGCGGCCGGCGGCTTGTTGATTCGCGAACTCGGCCTGCTGGACAAATACCTGCCCCACGACGGCCAGTACAAAGACGCCCAATACGAGGTGGAATGGAAGAACTTCACCAGCGGTGCGCCCCTGACCAACGAGATGGTCGCCGGCAAACTCGATTTCGGTGCCATGGCCGATTTCCCCGGTTCGTTCAACGGTGTAGCGTTCGAAGCAGCCGGCAAGCACAGCCTGTTCATCAGTGTGCTGTCGGGCAGCACCAAGGGCAGCGGCAACGGCATCGTGGTGCCGAGCGCCTCAGGTGTGCAGTCGCTGGCCGAACTCAAGGGCAAGACCATTTCCGTGCCGTTCGCTTCCACCGCTCATGGCATGTTGTTGCGCGCCGTAGCCGCCCAGGGTTGGGACCCGCTCAAGGATGTGAACATCATTGCCCAACCGCCGGAAGTCGCTGGCTCTGCGTTGCAAGCCGGCAAGATCGACGCCCATGCCGACTTCGTTCCGTTCGCCGAATTGTTCCCGAGCCGAGGCTTCGCCCGGAAAATTTATGACGGCTCCCAGGCTGGCGCACCGACCTTCCACGGTGCCTTGGTCGATCAGAGTTACGCGAAAAAATACCCGGAAATCGTCGTGGCCTACTTGCGCGCCAGTATCGAAGCCAACCAATTGCTCGCCGCCGAACCGGAGAAGTACAGCGAACTGATCGCCAAAGTCACTGGCGTCGATGCCGAGGTCAACTACCTGTTCCACGGCCCGCTGGGTGTGCAGACCCGCGACCTGAGCTGGAAACCGGAATACCGCCAGGCCGTCGGCACCGCGATCGACACCCTCAAGCTGTTGAAGAAAGCGGATCGTGGCCTCGACTTGAATACCTTCATCGACGATCAATACATTCGCGCCGCGTTCAAGGCCTCGAACCTGGATTACACCGCGCAACTGGCCAACTACGCGCAGACGCCGCTCAAGGCGGTTGATGCGTCGACCGGCAAAGCCATCACCGATTTCAACCACGTGGTCGAAATCTGGGTGCGCGGCGAGCCGAAAGTCCGCCAGTACGCGTCCGCTGAAACGGCATTCACTGCGCTGGCCAGCCTCAAACAGGAAGGCAAAAACATCCGCGCGGTGTATGCCCAGGCCAGTGACAGCGGCATCAAATTGCTGGCGGATCAGGCGTGGTTTGCGAGTGATGCGAAAGGCCGGCTCAGTGCGTTTCTGCTGAAAGGCCAGGCCCAGCAATTCGCCACGGCCGAGGGCGGCAAAGTGTTCGACTTCACCGATGCCACCACTCAGGCCGTGGCCGTCCGCTAACCCCCAGAACGCCTCGGTCAACTGAACCCGACGGGCGCGCAATTGAACGCGACCAATGTAGGAGCTGCCGAAGGTTCGGGCCGCGTTCGGACGATCTTTTGACGTTGCTTTTAAAAAAAGATCAAAAGATCGCAGCCTCGTTTCACTCGACAACTCCTACAGGTTCGCCATTGGAAGTCATGTATGTACGGATCACTTTCACGCTGGATTCCAAGAGTCGCCTCGCTGCTGCTCTGCCTTTTGTTCTGGCAACTCGCCGCCAGTCACCACTGGAACCTTGGCCTGGTCACCTTCGCCAACGTGCCGACGCCACTGGCCGTCATCGATGCCGCGTTCGGCCTCGGTGACTCCGGCAAGCTCGCCCAGCACCTGACCAGCAGCCTCAGCCGGGTATTCGCCGGCTACCTCGCGGCGCTTGTCATCGGCATTGCATTGGGTCTGGCCATCGGCCGTTCGAAATGGGCCGAAGACTTGCTGCTGCCGCCGCTGGAAGTGCTGCGCCCGATTCCAGCCGTGGCCTGGATTCCCTTGGCAATCCTGATGTTCCCGTCGTCCGAGTTGTCGATGGTCTTCATCACCTTCACCGGTGCGTTGTTCCCGATCCTGCTCAACACCGTGCACGGCGTCGAAGGTGTCGACCCGCGACTGATCGCCTCAGCGAAAAGTCTCGGGGCAGGGCGGTGGGCGATTCTGCTGGAAGTAATCCTGCCGGGTGCCGCGCCGAGCATCATCACTGGCCTGGCCATCGGCATGGGCACGTCCTGGTTCTGCCTGGTGACCGCGGAAATGATCTCCGGCCAGTTCGGCATCGGCTATTACACCTGGGAGTCCTACACCATCCAGAACTACCCCGACATCGTCGTCGGCATGTTGCTGATCGGTGTCCTCGGAATGGGCAGCAGCCTGCTGATCAAACGCCTTGGCGGATTGTTCACGCCTTGGCATCGACCACGAGGAAAAGCCTGATGAGCGTATTCCAACACCCGGAAGGGCGCATTGATATTCGCGACTTGTCGATCAGCCTGGGCGAGGGCAGCGCTGCTTTCGAAGCCGTGCAGGGCCTCGATTGCCAGATTGAACCGGGTCAGTTCGTCTGCATCCTCGGCCCGTCCGGTTGCGGCAAATCCACCTTGCTCGGCGCACTGGCCGGCCACCTGCAACCGCGCACCGGCACCCTCAACGTTGACGGCGCCGCAGTGTCGGGCCCATCGCCTCAGCGCGGCATTGTGTTTCAACAACACACGCTGTTTCCCTGGCGCACGGTGCGCGACAACGTTGCGTTCGGCCTGAAAATGCGCGGCATCGGCAAAGCCGAACGTCATAAAGCCGCCGACGAAATCCTCGCGCTGGTCGGCCTCGAAGGTTTCGCCGAGCGCTGGCCGGATCAGCTTTCCGGTGGCATGCAACAGCGGGTGGAAATCGCCCGGGTGCTGGTCAACCGTCCACGGCTGTTGCTGATGGATGAACCCTTTGGCGCACTCGATGCCTTGACTCGCCTGAACATGCAGGAACTGCTGCTGGACATCTGGACGCGCATCCGCACCACCGTGGTGTTCGTCACCCATGACATCGACGAAGCGTTGTTTCTCGCCGATCGCTTGCTGGTCATGAGTACGCGCCCCGGCCGGATCATCGAAGACCTGCGCCTGGATTTCCCCCGGCCACGCACCACCGAACTGGTGACCAGCCACGAATTCTCCCGTTTGAAACGTCACTGCCTTGAGCTACTGCGTCACGAAGACGGTCGGCAATTACCACGCCTGAACCCTCTCGGACTTCCCCCAGAAAACAAACTGCCGCGATTTGCCCTATGACCTCACTATTCGATGTAACCGATAACGCTGACATTCTTGCCCTGCAACCGCGCCTGACCGATGAGGACGCCGGCGTGCGCCGGATCGCGCTCATCGACCTGGCTGACCTCGAAGAGCCCGATGGCTTGTTGTGGCTGGTCAATCGACTGGTCGAAGACCCGGCCGAAGAGGTTCGTGGCGAAGCCGCACGCTTGCTCGAAGCCTGGGAAGATGAGCCGGTCGTTGAAGCGCTTTGCCAGGCCCTGACCGATCCATCCGAAGCAGTGAGGACCGCTGCCGCGCAAAGCCTCAGCCTGCTCAAGAGCGAAGCAGCGGGCCGGGTGATTCTGCCGTGGACCGGGCATGCCGACATCGGCGTGCGTATTGCTGCGTTCAGGGCCTTGCGTGAGTTGCGCTTTGCCTTGGCTGCGCCAGCGGCATTGTTGGCGTTGGGTGATCACGATGCCAATGTCCGGCGAGAAGCGGTCGGTGTATTGGGCTGGCTCAAGCAGATCGATGCCTTGCCGGCACTGGCTCGATTGGCCAGTGATGACCCGGACACTGAGGTCCGCCGCGCCGCTACCGGGGCGCTCGGCCTGGCGTCTGACGCACAAGTTCTGCCAGCGTTGCGACAGGCGCTACAGGATCAAGCCTGGCAAGTACGCGAGGAAGCGGCCACCACCCTGGGCAAGGTCGGGCATGTCGACGCGGGTTCTGCACTGGTGCAAGCCTTGAGCGACGACTACTGGCAAGTGCGCCTGCGCGCCACCCGCAGCCTCGGGCGCTTGCGTTATGCCCCAGCCCTCGATGCGTTGATCGAAACCCTGGGGCATCGCATCAGTAATTTGCGCAAGGAAGCCGCGCTGGCCCTGGGGGAGTTGAACGATCGCAACGCCACCGCAGCGCTGCTGGCCGCGCAAGACGACGGCGACCCGGAAGTGCGCAAAGCCGTGCGCATTGCCCTGAGTCAGCTGCAATGAACCCGCTGGCAGTGGGCAATTCCCGAAGCAAACATCAGTTGCGCCTGAACTGGCCTGATGGTCGAGTACAACTGCTGGATCACGCCGAATTGCGTCGACAGTGTCCCTGTTCACAATGCCGGGCGTTTCGGTTGCGGGGGATGACGCCGAGGGTTGATGAGCGTGTACGTGTGATCGAATTGAACCCGCAGGGCTACGGCCTGCAACTGGTGTTCAGCGACGGCCATGAACGCGGCATCTATCCGTGGGCCTACCTCTCCAGCCTGACCTGACCCCTTACCCTGTAGGAGCTGACGAGTGAAACGAGGCTGCGATCTTTTGATGTTGCTTTTCAAAGACAAGATCAAAAGATCGCAGCCTCGTTTCACTCGACAGCTCCTACAGGGGGCTGTGTCGGGTTAGAAGGATTTGCTGATGCTTGCCACCACAGTAGCGGTGCACACGTCTTCGAAACCCCAGTTACTGGCGCACTGGCTCTTCGACAGGTCGGTATCGACATAGCTCAGGCCCAGCATTACCCCGGCCAGCTCGTGGGTCAGTTTGACCTCCCATTCGCGGTACGAATCCTCGGCTTCACCTGAGTTCGAGTACAGGTGCGGGTCCTTGAAGTCCATGTCGCCATATCGCAGTTTCAGGCCCACGCCGTAGGGCAATTCGCGTTCGTAGCCAACATAGCTGTAGAGCGAGTTCTGCTTGCTGTCGATACCCGGTGCGTCGTTTGAGTAATAAGCGCCGAGTTTCACCCCATAAAGGCTGAGAGTGCCGTAGACCTCGCTCTGATTGAACTGGCTCTCTTTCGGGTAGGCGTATCTGAGATAGCCGAGGTCGAGACTGACGTCATCGGTGGCCTGCCACAGCCAACCGCCGTAGTAATCGATCTCCTGCCGGGTCTTCAGGCCACCGCCAAAATCGACGTTGGAAGTCCATGCGCCCGCGTACAGGCCGCTGCTGTGCGCCAGGGTTGCTCCCGCTTGCAGGGCTGGATCGTTCTGGGTTTGCGAGATGCCGCGAGTGCGGTAATCGCTGGCCAGGGTCACGTCCAGCAGCAACGAGAAATCATCGTTCAGGGGGATGGCCTGGCTGCTTAACGGCAGCAAACTCAAGGTTCCGAGGGCGAACAGGGTGAAAACTTTCATGGGTTGCGTTCCGCTATTGTGGTTGTTATGGGCAGATGGCAGACAAGGCTGCGCCGGGCCTCGTGTCGCAAAACACGAGGTCGGGCAGCAGGTGTGTTGCAGTTTTTGTCAGAGGGTTGGGGCGTAGACTTGCCGGCCGCCGAACCAGGTCTGTAGCACTTGGGTGTCGTGCAGGGCTTTGTTGTCGACGCTGAACACATCGCGGTCGACCACGATGAAGTCAGCCTGTTTGCCGGCGCTCAAGGAGCCAATCTGTTTATCCAGGCCGATGGTGCGAGCAGCATTGATGGTGTAGGCATAGAACATGGTTTCGCGGTCGAGGCTTTCGTCGGCGTTGAGCACGCCCAGCGGGCCGACTCGGGTAATGGCCTGAGCCATGGCGTTCCACGGGTTGGGCGACGACACCGGCCAGTCGCTGGCACCGGCGATGGTCGCGCCCTGTTTGAGCAACGAATGCGCCGGGTACTGGTAACGGAACGCAAGGGCGCTGACGTAAGGCTTGATCATGTCCGTGGTGTAATCGTCAGCGCTGGCCCACAACAGTTGCATCGAGGCGATGACGTTGAGCGGTTTGAAGCGGGCGAATTCTTTCGGGTTGACCATCTGCAAGTGGGTGATGGAATGGGTGATGCCACTCTGGCGGTCCTTGCGCGCCTGTTCGATGCCATTCAGCGATTCACGCACCGCGCGGTCGCCGATGGCATGGATGTGCACCAGCCAGCCCCGTTGATCGATGGCGCTGACCAATTCGCCGAAATGCTTGGGATCGATCAGCAATTCGCCCTGTTTGTGCGAGTTGCTGTAAGGGTCGATCATCGCGGCACTCTGCGCCGGGTATTCGATTACGCCGTCGGCGAAAATCTTGATCCCGGGCAAGGTCAGGTTGGGAATCCCCTGAAATTGCTGGCGCACCTTGTCCAGGGTGTCGAGATCGGCTGGCACGCTTTTCGAGTTGGCCACCAGCAACGCGGCGACGTGGGCGGTCATGTTGCCGGTTTCGGACAGGGCCTTGTACACCGGCAGCATGCCGACGGTTTTCTCCGTCGGTTTGAGGGCAAATAACGGCTCACCCGGAGCGGCGTTGGCGGCGGGGTCCATCCACGCCGTGATGCCCAGGCTGTTGTTGTAGCTGACCGCAGCCTGCGCCGCTTTGAGCATCTCGCCGGCACTCGGCGACGGCATTTTCGAGGCGACCCGGTCCCAACCGGCGTCCACCAGAAAGCCGTTGGGCCTGCCGTCTTTAAGGGTGCCAATGGTGCCGAGTTCGGCGGCTGGCAAGGTCTTGAGCAGCTCGGCATCAATACCGGCGCGCTTGAGCATCACATCGTTGGCCCATGCTGTGTGGTGGTCGCTGCCGGTAAACACTACCGGTACGTCGGCCCATTCGCCGCTGTTGAATTTCTTGCCCAGGGCTTCGGACTGCGCCCAGTAAGCCGAACTCATGCCGGCCACGGTCAGGATATCGCCGTGTCTGGCCTTACCGTCGTCACGCCAGGCACGCAGGCGTTTTTCCAGTTCGTCCAGATCAACTACTTCATCCTCCATGTTGGCCACCACCATCTCCAGGCCGCCGAAAATCGCGTGGGAGTGACTGTCGATCAGGCCGGGCATCAAGGTCTTGCCGCCCAGATCAATGACTTTGGTTCCCGAGTCGATCAGGGCCTTGATCTGCGCATCGCTGCCCACTTGCAACACTTTGCCGTCCTGCACCGCCAAGGCCTGAGCCTTTGGCTGGTTGCGGTCGGCCGTGAAAATCTTGCCGTTGAACAACACCAGATCAGTCGCCGCCATGGCTTCCAACGAGGCAAAACTCATAGCTGCCATCAACAGATTCGGGATGAATCTTTTCATTGAATGTTTCCTTGTTATTGCGTCTGATGGCCAGATTAGTGGCTTGCCGCAATCAGCAGAACGCCTCGCTCACGAAAAACGTTTTTGCCTGAATGGAAAAAGTATGGACAAGTTGGGTGCATTGAAAATGTTCGTGGTCACGGCGCAACTGGGCAGTTTCAGTCGTGCGGCCGAGCAACTGGGCAAGACCCCGTCGGCCCTGACCAAAGCGGTCAATCACCTGGAGGCGGAACTCGGTGCGCGTTTGTTCGAGCGCAGCACGCGGCGGATTTTGCTCACGGAATCGGGGCGGCTTTACCTGGAAACTGCGCGTCAGGTATTGCAGCGACTGGACGAGGCGGGCGAGGAAATCGAGCAGTTGCAACACGGCCTGCGCGGCAGCCTGAAAATCACCGCGCCGTTGGCTTATGGGCAGGCCTTTCTCGATCAGGTGATTGGCGGTTTTCTTGAGCACTACCCGCAGATCGATCTGCAAGTGGGCCTGTGCGACGAGTTCGTCAACCTGCTGGAAAGTGGCTACGACCTGGCCTTGCGTGAGGGCCATGATGACTTGCCGGGACTGATTGCCCGGGTGGTCGGCAGCAATCGCCTGGCACTGTGCGGCAGCCCGGACTACCTGGCGCGCAAGGGCCTGGTGGTGACCCCGCAAACGCTCGATGACCACGAATGGTTGCTCTATCGCCACCCATTGCTCAGCCGCGAATTCTGGTGGGCCGAGCGCGACGGCCAGCGCTTGAGCCTGCCGCAGCCCCAGGCTCCGCGTTTGCGCAGCGACAATTACGACTTGCTGCTGGCCAATGCCCTGGCCGGTCGCGGCCTGCTGCACACACCGCTGTGGAGTGCCGCGCCGTACCTGGCCGATGGCCGACTGGTGCGGGTGATGGCCGATTACGAGATCGACCCGGACAGCTTCGGCTCGTACATCCTCGCGGTGTACCCCAGCCATCGACGGGCCACGGCGAAAGTGCTGGCATTCATCGATTACATCGCTGGGTTTCTGGCGTCCCGGGGGCTGGGTTAACAGCAACGCCAGCCCCTAATGAACGGACCGCCAAAATGTTGGACGTCGATCCTGACGCTTGGGGGTCAATTCATAATGTAGGAGCTGCCGCAGGCTGCGATCTTTTGATTTTGATTTTGATTTTGATTTTAAGAACAAGATCAAAAGATCGCAGCCTCGTTTCACTCGACAGCTCCTACCAGCTCCTACCAGCTCCTACCAGCTCCTACAGGTGTCTGTCGGAAAAATTACAAGTGCTTGCCAGAAAAATCGCAAAAGAGTACAAATGTACTCCATGACGACTTTAACTCCCCGCCGTACCGCCATCCTGACGTTTATCCGTGAGCGCATCGCCGAACACGGTCAGTCCCCGAGCCTCGCTGAAATCAGCGAGGCGTTCGGTTTTGCCTCCCGCAGCGTGGCGCGCAAGCATGTGCTGGCGCTCACCGACGCCGGTTTTATCGAGGTCAATCCGCATCAGGCCCGGGGCATTCGCTTGCTCGGGCAACCGCCGCGCCCCGAGTTGCTGGACATTCCTGTGCTCGGGCGGGTGGCGGCGGGTGCGCCGATTGGCGCTGATGCGGAGGTCCATAGCCGGTTGCTGCTCGACCCGTCGATCTTCTCGCGAGTCCCGGACTACATGCTGCGGGTGCGCGGTGACTCGATGATCGAGGACGGCATTCTCGACGGCGATCTGGTGGGCGTGCACCGCAATCCCGAGGCGTTCAACGGCCAGATCGTGGTGGCGCGGCTCGACGGCGAAGTCACCATCAAGCGCTTCGAGCGGGTCGGCGACACGGTTCGGCTGTTGCCGCGCAACCCGGCTTATCAGCCGATCATCGTCGAAGCCGATCAGGACCTGGCCATCGAAGGGGTGTTCTGCGGCCTGGTGAGGCAAGGCTGATGGGCGCCGTCGTTGCGTTGGATACGCTGTTCAATGGCGGCCAGGTCTGGAAGGGCCGGCCTGCGCCGCCGACCGTCAGCCCGCAGCCCACCGGGCATGCCGTGCTGGATGCGGCGTTGCCCACCGGCGGTTGGCCGGAAGCGGCGCTGACCGAAATTCTCTTGGCCGGGCAGGGCGTGGGCGAGTTGCAACTGGTGTGGCCGGCGCTGGCGCGGCTGTCGGCGGCGGGCGAGCGCATCGTGCTGGTGGCGCCGCCTTACGTGCCGTATCCCCAGGCCTGGCAGAGTGCCGGGGTCGATCTGCGCCAGTTGTCGATCATCCAGGCCAGCGAACGCGATGCACTGTGGGCGGCGGAACAATGCCTGCGGTCGGGCAGTTGCGGCGCGGTGCTGTGCTGGCCGCACAAGGCCGATGACCGTGCCTTGCGCCGTTTGCAGGTGGCGGCGGAAACCGGCCAGACGCTGGCGTTCGCCTATCGCTCGATCAGTGAAGCGATCAACCCGTCGCCTGCGGCCCTGCGTATCGCCATTGATGCCAAACCGGCGCAATTGCGCGTGCTCAAGTGCCGTGGCGGGTTGGCCCGTTCGGCGCCGATTGCCTTTGCCGTGGGGCATTGAGGTTGCCATGCGCTGGGTTTGCATTCTATTTCCGCAATTGGCGCTGGACGCGGTACTGCGTCAGCGCACCGACCCCGATCAGCCGCTGGCGTTGCTGACCGGCCCGGCCCAACGCCGCGTATTGCAGACGGTCAACGGCCCGGCGCGGGCGCTGGGTTTGCGCCCCGGCCAGTCGATGAGCGCCGCCCAGGCCTTGAGCAAGGGCTTTGCCACGGCCGAGTACGACATTGCCGAGATCGAGTACTGGCAGCAATTTCTCGCCGCTTGGGCCTATCGATTCAGTTCCCAGGTCAGCGTGCATTATCCCCGTGCACTCGTATTTGAAATCGAGTCCAGCCTGGGACTGTTCGGCGCCTGGCCGCAGTTTGAGGCGAGGTTGCGCAGCGAACTCGGTGAGCTGGGCTTTCGTCATCGTATTGTTGCCGCGCCCAACCCGGTGGCGGCGCGGATGCTGGCCAACGCCTATGACGGCCTGGTGGTGCCCGACGAGCAAGCCTTGCAGCATCACCTTGGGCAAATGCCGGTGGATCGGATCGGCCTCGAATCCAGCGTTGCCACGGCGTTGTCGCGCATGGGGCTGCGCACCCTGAGTCAGGTGCAGGCGTTGCCCCGACATAGTCTGGCCCGGCGTTTCGAGGCCCAGGTGCTGAAACATCTGGACAGCTTGTCCGGGCAACGGCGACTGGCGCTGGCGTTCTATCTGCCGCCCGACCGCTTCGATGTGCGCATTGAGCTCAACTTTGATGTGCAATCCCATCAAGCCTTGTTGTTTCCGCTGCGCCGCTTGACCGGCGATCTGTCGGCATTCCTGTGTGGTCGGGACAGCGGCGTGCAGCGTTTCGACCTGCACCTGGAACACGCCGGGTTGCCGGACACGCTGATCAAGGTCGGACTGCTCAGCGCCGAGCGCGATCCGGCGATGCTCTTCGAACTGGCGCGGGGGCGGCTGGAGCAGGTGCAGGTCGAAGCCCCGGTGCGCGGTTTTCGCCTGCGCGCCGAAGATTTGCCGACCTTCGTTCCGCAGTTTCAGGAGCTCTTCGACGACCGCCCGCAGCAGTCCTTGCCCTGGGAGCAACTGCGCGAACGCCTGCGCGCACGGCTGGGGGATGACGCGGTGCATGGCCTGCGCTTTCAGGCCGATCACCGACCCGAGTGTGCATGGCAGGCCAATGCCCAAAGCCAGCCATGCGCGGGATTGCCGAGCGTGCAACGACCGGGCTGGCTGCTGACCGAACCTGTGGCAGTGCACGAAGGTTCGACGCGGATTCTGATGGGGCCGGAGCGCATCGAGTCCGGTTGGTGGGACGGCGAGGACGTGCGCCGCGATTATTACCTGATCCAGACCCGTGCCGGCCAGCAGGGCTGGGCCTACCGTGCGGTGGGCGAGGACGGCCCGTTGTGGTTGCAGGGTTGGTTCGCATGAGTGCCGGCTACGCCGAACTGCATTGCCTGTCGAACTTCAGTTTCCAGCGCGGTGCCTCCAGTGCCCTGGAGTTGTTTCAGCGGGCGAAAAAGCAGGGTTATGAGGCTCTGGCGATCACCGACGAATGCACCCTGGCCGGCATCGTTCGTGCCTGGCAAGCCGCGAAATCCGTGGAGCTGCCACTGATTATCGGCAGCGAAATCCGCATCGAGAACGGCCCGAAACTGGTTTTGCTGGTGGAGAACCTTGAGGGTTACCAGACGCTGTGCCGACTGATTACCCGAGCCCGTCGTCGCACACAGAAGGGCCAGTATCGAGTATTACGTGAAGACCTCGACACACCCTTGCCGGGGTTGCTGGCAGTGTGGGTGCCGGATGCGCTTGATGACTTTGCACAGGGCCACTGGCTAAAGCAGGTCTTCGCCGAGCGCCTGTGGCTGGCGGTGCAGTTGCATCGTTGTCAGGACGATACCCGGCGACTGAACGACCTGCTGGCATTGGCCAGGGAACTGCGGATTCCGGCCGTGGCCAGCGGCGATGTGCACATGCATGCGCGCGGGCGGCGGGCCTTGCAGGACACCATGACCGCGATCCGCCATCACCTGTCGGTGGCCGATGCCGGGTTGCGCCTGCACCCGAATGGCGAACGGCATTTGCGCAGCCTCGATGTGCTGCGCGATCTCTATCCGCAAAGCGTGCTCGATGAAACCCTGAACATTGCCCGGCGCTGCACCTTTGACCTCGGGCAGTTGCGTTATCAATATCCGCGGGAACTGGTGCCTGATGGTCACACCGCGACTTCCTGGCTGAAAGTATTGACCGAGCGTGGCGTTCGCGAGCGATGGCCTGAAGGTGCGAGCGAGAAGGTACGCGGGTTGATCGACAAGGAGCTGGGGCTGATTGCCGAGCTGGGCTATGAAAGCTATTTTCTCACCGTTCAGGACATTGTCGCCTTCGCCCGGGGCGAGAGAATTCTTTGTCAGGGCCGAGGCTCGGCGGCCAACTCGGCGGTGTGTTTCGCCTTGGGCATCACCGAGATCGATCCGGATCGAATGAACATGCTGTTCGAGCGCTTTCTCTCCAAGGAGCGCAATGAACCGCCGGACATCGACGTCGATTTCGAACACGAACGGCGTGAAGAAGTCTTGCAGTATGTGTTCCGGCGTTATGGCCGGTCCCGGGCCGCGTTGACGGCAGTGGTCAGCAGTTACCATGGCGCCGGCGCGGTGCGCGACGTGGCCAAGGCGCTGGGTTTGCCCCCGGATCAGGTCAACGCGCTGGCCGACTGCTGTGGCCACTGGAGTGATCAGGCTCCGCCCGTAGAGCGCCTGCGTGAAGGTGGATTCGATCCTGACAGCCCGGTGTTGCGCAGGGTACTGAGCCTGACTCAGCAGTTGATCGGTTTCCCCCGGCACCTGTCCCAGCATCCCGGTGGTTTTGTGATTTCCGAGGAACCGCTGGACAGCCTGGTGCCGGTGGAAAACGCCGCCATGGCCGAGCGCACCATCATCCAGTGGGACAAGGACGATCTGGACGCGGTCGGCCTGCTCAAAGTGGATATCCTGGCCTTGGGCATGCTCAGTGCGATTCGTCGCTGCTTCGATTTACTTCGTCGTCATCGCAATCTGGACTTGAGTCTGGCGACGGTGCCCTCCGAAGACGCTCAAACCTACGACATGATTGGCCGCGCCGACACCATCGGCGTCTTCCAGATTGAATCCCGGGCACAAATGTCGATGCTGCCAAGGCTCAAGCCGCGCAAGTTCTATGATCTGGTGATTGAGGTGGCCATCGTTCGTCCTGGACCCATTCAGGGCGGAATGGTGCATCCCTATCTGCGCAGACGAAACAAGGAAGAACTCGAAAGCTATCCCTCCGAAGAATTGAGGGAGGTACTGAAACGTACCCTCGGCGTCCCGCTGTTTCAGGAACAGGTGATGCAGATCGCCATCGTCGCGGCGGATTACAGCCCCGGCGAGGCCGATCAATTACGCCGTTCCATGGCCGCCTGGAAACGCCACGGCGGGCTCGAACCGCACAAGGAACGCCTGGCCGCCGGGATGAAGAAAAACGGCTACACCGCCGAGTTCGCCGCGCAGATCTTCGAGCAAATCAAAGGCTTTGGCAGCTACGGTTTTCCCGAGTCCCATGCCGCCAGTTTTGCCTTGCTGACCTACGCCAGTTGCTGGTTGAAGTGCCATGAGCCGGCGGCTTTTGCCTGTGCGCTGATCAACAGCTGGCCCATGGGTTTCTACAGTCCGGACCAGATTCTGCAGGATGCGCGCCGCCATCATTTGCAGATTCGCCCGGTGGACGTGCGGGCCAGTGACTGGGATTGCAGCCTGGAACCGGTCACCGGTGCGCAACCGGCCATTCGCATGGGCTTGCGCATGATCAAGGGGTTTCGCGAGGACGACGCCCGGCGTATCGAAGCCGCACGCTCAAAAGGCGCGTTTGCCGACATCGCCGATCTTGGTATGCGAGCACGACTCGATGCCCGCGCCCAAGAGCAACTGGCCGATGCCGGGGCGCTGCGAGGGATGGCCGGTGATCGGCATCGGGCGCGCTGGGAAGTGGCGGGGGTGCAAAAACAGCTTGGCCTGTTTGCCGGCCTGCCCAGTCAGGAGGAGGGCGCGGTATCGCTGCCCAAACCCACAGTCGGCGAAGATCTGCTGGCGGATTACAACAGCGTCGGCACCACCCTCGGGCCGCACCCGCTGGCCTTGCTGCGCGGCGAATTGAAAGCCCGGCGCTGCCGCAGTTCGAAGGAGTTGCTGGAGGTCGAGCACGGGCGACCAGTCAGCGTCGCCGGGCTGGTGACCGGCCGACAACGGCCGGGCACCGCCAGTGGCGTGACCTTCGTCACCCTGGAAGACGAGTTCGGCAACGTCAACGTGGTGGTCTGGCGCGATCTGGCCGAGCGGCAACGCCAGGTACTGGTCGGCTCGCAGTTGCTCAAGGTCGACGGGCGCTGGGAGAAGGAGGGCGAGGTTCGGCACCTGATTGCCGGGCGTTTGAGCGACTTGAGTGAGTTGCTGGACGGCATCAGCGTGCGCAGTCGGGATTTCCGTTGACGTGCATTCCCCTCTGCAGGAGCTGCCGAAGGCTGCGATCTTTTGATTTTGATTTTAAAAAAAAGATCAAAAGATCGCAGCCTGCGGCAGCTCCTGCCGGTAGATCCGTTGAATCTTATTTAGCCATCGGCCAAAACCGTTCGCCACCCCCCGGTGCATCCGTCCAGGCCTGTAACGATCGGGTTGGCAAATCGAAATAATCCCGCGTACGCGCATAGCCATGCCCACCCATGCGGCCAATTGCATCGAGCCCCAATTGATCGATGTACAGGGTTTTCGGATCGATCAGTTCATCCCGAACATGGGCCATCAGCACTTCGCCAAAGATGATTTCCCGCGACTGGCCGATGGACAGCGCCATCATCCGTCGGCACTCCAGCGCTACCGGCGCTTCGCCGATGCGTGGGCATTTGACCGTGGTGCCGGGGATGGCGGTGAGGCCGGCGGCGGTCAGTTCGTCGAAACCGGGGGCGAAGGGCACGGCGCAGACATTCATCGCTTCCACCAACGCATCGCTGACGATATTGACGGTGAATTCCTGGTTGAGCTGGATGTTGCGCGTGGTGTCTTTGGGGCTCTGGTCACCGTAGTTTTCCACGCCCAACGCGAGGATCGGCGGATCGGCCGACAGCGCATTGAAAAAGCTGAACGGTGCCGCGTTAATCCGGCCTTCGCCGTCAACGGTGGTGACCAGGGCAATCGGTCGTGGCACCACGCTGCCGATCAGAATCTTGTATTTGTCCCGAGGGCTCAATTGGCTGAAGTCGAAGCTTTGCATGGGCAGAATTCTCTAAAGAAGTGGATCAACGGCGCTCAATGGCGCCTGTGCGCTGTAGTCATCGGCGAACGGGATGGCCGGCTGGAACAGACCTTTCCAGTCCGGTTGACCAACGGCCCGGTCGCTGTGGCCGCGCATCAGTTTTTCGAATTGTTGTTGGGCCTGGCGTTGCAGGGTGGGGTAGTCGATACCGTTGACCTGACCGTCCTGCATCACGCAGCGGCCATCGATGTAACTGGCGATGCAGTCGTCACCGCGTCCGGCCAAAACCAGATTTTTCAATGGGTCGAACAATGGCCCCAAGTGCAGGCCGCGCAGGCTGAATACGGTGATGTCGGCCTTGGCGCCCGGGGCCAGTCGACCGAGATCGTCGCGTCCCAAGGCCTTGGCACCGCCGAGGGTGGCGGCGTTGTACAAATCCAGCGTAGTGGTCAGCGCATTGCCGCCCTCCATCAAGCGAGCGATGTTCAAGCCCTGACGCATGTTGTCCAGCAAGTCCGCCGGCCAGGTGTCGGTGCCCAGGGCGAAGTTGATGCCCTTGGCCCGATAACGCCCGAACGAATTCAGCGCCTCGCCGTCCCGGGCAAACACCACCGGGCAATGCACCAGGCTGGCGCCGCCATCCACCAGCCGTTGCAGGTCGTCATCGCCCTCGGTGTAGATACCGTGTGGCAACAGGCTGCGCGGGTTCAACACGTCCAGCTGCTGCAACCAGCCCAGCGGTGAAAAACCGCGCAGTTGCTTGACCATCGCTACCTCGCCGAGCCCCTGGCAGCAATGCAGACGCATGGGGGCATTCAACTCGCGGCTCAGCGCGGCGGTGCGTTGCAATAGCGCCGGCGTGCACGTCTGGATGCGGTCCGGCAGCAGTGCGCCGCGAATCAAACCGCCGTTCGCACCATCGAAGTCCTGGAAAAATCGCTCTGCAGCCGCGAGTCCGGCCATGCCCCGGTTTTCGTCCCAGTGGTGCGCCAGGGTTCCATCGGCCTGCCAGTAACTCATGCCGCTCATGTAGCAGGGGCCAAGATAAGTTCGCAGGCCCAACTCGGCAGCCACACCGGCTACCGCGGCAAATTCGTCGTAGGTTTCCGCCCACTCGCGGTAATACATCGAGGTGATCGGCATGGCGGTGGTGATGCCGTTGCGGATCAACTGGGTGAAGGCATAACGGTATTTGAAGACCTCTTCTTGAGGGCTGTAACTCTCCCGTGGACCTCGCGCCAGATATTCCGCCGACCACATCCGGCCCATGTCGCGTTCATCGCCGTTGTCCAGGGTCAGTACCGTGGAATCGAGGTCGCCGAGTGCATCCAGGTCGATAAAACCGGGGCCGATCAACGCGTTGCCGTAATCGATCCACTGATCCACCGGCCCCGCGTAATCGCGCCCGACAAACACAATGCGCGAGGCTTCAAATACCACTTCGCCGTCGCGCCACAGCACATGCTGCGTGCCGTCGAAGCCGACCACGCAGCCAGCCTTCAGGCCGATACGCTTCACAAACGGCTTTCCAGCAATCGACCGCCAGCGGCGATCAATCGCCCAGCGCGATAGACCTGCCGCAGCGGCCGCGACACCAGCGCTTCACCCAGCGTTTGCACCGGCATCAACAGGAAGTCCGCCGGCCTGCCGATGTCCAGACCATAACCTTCACAACCCAGCGCCCGCGCACCATTCACCGTCGCCGCTTCGAACGCGGCGGCCAGTTCCTCGTCTTTGTTCAAATCAAAACGAAACGCCAGCAGCATCGCCCGTTCCAGCATGTCGCCGTTGCCCATGGGCGACCAGGCATCACGAATGCCATCCGAGCCAAGGCAAACATTCACCCCGGTTTCGCGCAGGGCCAGAAACGGTGGCACCGCACAATCGGCTGGTGCAGAACTCATCAGCGAAATGCCCAACGCCGCCAGACGCTCGGCCACTGGTTTGACCTGACTCCACGGCAACATACCGAGGCAGTACGCGTGACTGATCATCACCCGGCCGTGAATCCCGAAGCGTTCGGTGTAGTCGGCAATCAGCGCAATTTGCCACAGCCCCAGTTCACCCTTGTCGTGCAGGTGAATGTCGACGCCACGCTGAAATTCGCTGGCCAGTTTGAACACGAAGTCGAGTTGGGCGATGGGGTCATTGTCGATGCCGCATGGGTCGAGTCCGCCGACGTTTTCCACGCCCAGGGCCATGGCTTCGCGCATCAGTTCGCCAGTTCCGGGACGGCTGATCAGGCCGGTTTGCGGGAACACCACCAGTTGCAAGTCGATCAGGTCGCGATAGCGCTCGCGCAGTTGTTGCATGGCTTCGACATGACGCAGGCCGAATTCCGGGTCGATGTCGACGTGGCAACGCATGGTCAGCGAGCCACGGGCAATGCAGTTTTCCAGCAGGGCGCCGGCCCGCTGTGTGATCGGGGTTTCGACTTCACGCAGGATGCGGCGCTCGTTGGCGATGTAATCCTTGAGGGTCGGCCCGGCACTGTTCGGACGCCAGGGTTGGCCCCAGAGGGTTTTATCCAGATGCACGTGGCTTTCCACCAGCGCCGGGGTCATCAGCTGGTTCTGGCCGTCGATGTCGGTGGCGAGCAATTCCGTGGTCGAGGCCGGGCGGCGTTGAGTGAACCGGCCGTTTTCGATCAGCAGGTCTTCGGCGGGGGCGCCGTAGGGGCGCACGTTGCGTAGCCAGCGGGGGTGGGTCATACAAACCTCAAATTCAGCATTGTGTGCGAGGGCCTCATCGCGAGCAGGTTCACTCCTACAGTGGATCTTTGGCGTTCACAAAATCCCTGTAGGAGTGAGCCTGCTCGCGATGGGCATCACTGGGTCTCAAGTCAGGCAATCAACCCTTGAGCTTCGCCCAAATGCGGTCCTGCAGTTCCCGCGCCTTATTGCTGCATTCCTTTTCAGGCCGCAGGCGCGAGGCGAATTCATCGGGCATGTTGATGGCGTCCATGACCCGCCATTTCGCGTCGATCAACTTGTCGCTCTGGATGCCGTTGTCGTAGGCGATGGCGTTGGATACAGCGGCGGCGTTTTCCGGTTTCATCATCCAGTCGATGAAGATCTTCGCGTTGCCAGGATGCGGTGCGCTTTTCGGTACGGCGAAGTTGTCCTGGAACATCGCTACCCCTTCACGTGGGTAAACGTATTTGATGGTGCTCTTCTGCAAGGTGGCCCGCGCTGTAGACCCGTTCCAGTTTTGCATCATGATCACTTCGCCGGAGGCCATGCGGTCGACGGTGTTGTCGGAGCTGTACATCTTCAAAAACGGTTTCTGTTTTTGCAGCAGTTCGAGGATGCGCTTGGCGTCCTGCGGGTTTTCGCTGCATTCGTCGACGTTCAGGTAATGGCTGGCCGCATTGATCACGCTGCTGGAGGTGTCGAGCGCGGCGAGTTGGCCTTGCAGTTCCTTGCGCGGTTCGAAGAATTCTTTCCACGAGTCGTCGAGTTTGCCGCCGGGAACGCGTGCACTGTCATAGGAAAACCCGGTGGTGCCCCACAGGTACGGTGCCGAGAATTTGCGGCCGGGGTCGAAACTCGGGTCGCGGAACGCCGGTTTGACGTACTGGAAATTGGGCAGGGCCGAGGCGTCGATTTCCAGCAGCAAGTCTTGGTTGATCAGGGTGCGCATGATCGACTGCGACGGCACGATCACGTCATACGCGGCGCCCCCGGCCTGCAACTTGGCCAGCAGGGTTTCGTTGCTGTCGTAGCCGTCCATGGTGACCTTGATCCCGGTCTCCTTTTCAAACTTGGCCAGCAGGTCGACCGGGTAATAGTCGGTCCAGTTGTAGAAGAACAGTTCCTTGGGCTCGGCGGCCTGGGCGCTGAACGCGGTGAAGCAACTCAGGGCCAGACCGGCGACAGCGAAACACATGCTTTTTGTTTTCATGATTGAAGCGCTCCAGGATTATTGGTTTTTGCCGCGCTGTCCCAGCCAGAAGGCCAGTACCACCAGCACGATGGAAATCACCAGCATCAGGGTCGAGATCGCGTTGATCTCCGGCGTCACGCCGGCCTTGATCGCCGAGAAGATGTACACCGGCAGGGTGGTCGAACCCGGCCCGGCGACGAAGAAGGTCATGATGAAATCGTCGAGGCTGACCACAAACGCCAGCACCGACCCGGACAGCACCGCCGGCCACAACAGCGGCAGCGTCACCCGGCGGAACACCTGCCACGGATTGGCGTACAGGTCGTTCGCCGCTTCCAGCAGGCTTTTGTCGAGGTCATTGAGCCGTGCGCGGATCGGCAGGTAGGCGAAGGGAATGCAGAAACCGATATGGGCGACGATCACCGTCAGCAATCCGAGCTTGATTCCCAGTGCCATGAACAGCAGCAGCGTCGCGACGGCGGTGACAATCTCCGGCAGGATCAGCGGCAGGTTGATCCCGCCCTCGACCATTTTCTGCCCATAGAACGGCCGGTAAGTCGCCAGCGCCGCGAGCAGCGCAATGGCGGTGGCGCAGACCGTGGCGATACTGGCGACGATGATCGAGTTCAGCGCCGCCGTCTGGATCGACGGGTTGGCCAGAATCCGCCCGTACCAGGCGAACGAGAACTCGGTCCACACCGTCGCCGAGCGGTTGGCGTTGAAGCTATAAGCAATCAACACCAGGATCGGCAGGTACAGATAGGCCAGGATCAGCAGGCTGACTTCCCGGGTCATCGGCAGTTTTTTCAGGTGCAGGGCGATCATGCGGTGGCTCCCCGACGAAGCGTTTTGGCGGCGTTGCGGCTGTAGAGGGCGTAAAGCACCAGGGACAACAGCAGAATCCCCAACAACAGGAACGACAGCGAACTGCCCAGCGGCCAGTTGCGCGCGGTGCCGAACTGCTGCTGGATCAGGTTGCCGATCATCAGCGTCTTGCCGCCGCCGAGAATCGCCGGGGTGATGAAAGCGCCAAGACTCGGCACAAACACTAACAGCGCCCCGGCAATCACCCCCGGCATCGACAGCGGCAGGATGATCCGCCGCAGCGCGTGCCAGCGGTTGGCACCGAGGTCATAGGCCGCTTCCACCAGACGCCAGTCGAGTTTTTCCAGGGTCGAGTAGATCGGCAAAATCATGAATGGCAGGAAGCTGTAGACCAGCCCGACGCTGACGGCGAAGTCGTTGTAGAGCAGGGTGATGCCACCGGCCTGAGGGAAAAGCGCGTTGAGGCTCTGGGCGACCCAGCCATGTTCGCGCAGGATGATCAGCCAGGCGTAGTTGCGAATCAGCAGGTTGGTCCAGAACGGGATGGTGATCAGCAATACCATCAGGTTGCGCCGTCGTGGTGTCAGGCTCGACATCCACAGCGCCACCGGAAAGCCGAACAGGAAACACAACACCGTGGTGCCTCCGGCCTGGAACACCGAGCGCAAGAGTGCCTGGGCATAGACCCAATTCAGCTCCAGTTCGCCGTCGAAACCTTCCTGGAAAAACAGCTGCACGTAGCTTTGCAATTGCCAGTTGGCCTGCCAGTCGACGCCGCCATAGACGTTGCGCGGCAACAGGCTGATGTAGCCCATGATGCCCAGCGGAATGGCGATCAGGGCCAGCAGGGTCAGAACCACCGGGCTGAGCAACAGCGCGCGGTTGAGGGCGGGGGAAGTGCTGCTGACGCTCATCTCAGGCCTCCATCAGCAGGCAGGCGTGGGGCGGCAGGTTGACCGCGACGCGATCACCGATGCCACGGCTGCGATTCAGGCCCTCGTTGTTTTCACGCAGCATGACTTTGATGTCGTTGTTCAAGCGGCACTGATAGAGGGTCGCGGTGCCGACATACAGCACCGCCTCGATCACCCCGCGCAGGTGATGCGGTTGTGTCGGATCGACCAGTTGCGAACGCTCCGGGCGGAACGCCAGTTGCACGCTAGAACCGTCGAAGCCTTGGGCCGGGCAGGGGATTTCGACCGGCATGCCGTTGGGAACGAAGAGTTTTTCGTTCTGCTGGCCGCGCTTGAGGTGGCCGGGGAGGAAGTTGATGTCACCGATGAACTGCGCGACGAACTGATGTTGTGGCCGTTCGTAGATGTCAGTGGGTGTGCCGATCTGCAGGATCTTGCCAGCGGACATTACGGCGATGCGATCGGACAACGTCAGCGCTTCTTCCTGATCGTGGGTGACGAAAATGAAAGTGATCCCGGCTTCTTTCTGCACGCGCTTGAGTTCGACCTGCATTTCCTTGCGCAGCTTGAGATCCAGCGCCGACAGCGGTTCGTCGAGCAGCAGTACTTTCGGTTTCGGTGCCAACGCCCGTGCCAGAGCCACGCGCTGTTGCTGACCGCCGGACAATTCGGCGGGTTTGCGCTGGGCCAGGTGCTGCATCTGCACCAGCGCCAGCATCTCGTCGACACGTTGTGCAATTTGCTTGCGATCAAGACCCTGCATCTCGAGGCCGAAGGCGATATTCTGCGCAACACTCATGTGCGGAAACAGCGCGTAGCTCTGGAATACCGTGTTGACCCGGCGCTTGAACGGCGGCAGGTCGTTGACCGGTTCACCGGCGAGGCGGATCTCGCCGTCGCTGACATGCTCGAAGCCGGCGATGGTACGCAACAGGGTGGTTTTGCCGCAGCCGGAAGGGCCGAGCAGGGTGAAGAATTCGTTATCGGCGATATCGACTGAAACGTTGTCGAGCGCTGGTGCCAGGCCTGGATCGTCGGAATACCGCTTGGAGACATTACGCACTTCGATAGCTGTTGGTTGACCCATTATGGTGCAATCCTCTAATTATTGTATGCAATATCTGGATGCAATTTAGAAATACCCGGATTAATCTGCTCGTGCAACCCCTTTTGAAAGGCTGTTCATTCGCCTGGGGGCCGGTTGCACAGCGCTGAAGGAGTCATCGAATGGCCGAAAAGAAACCGGAAACCACGGTCGACCGCGTCTACCAAGGGGTTTACGAGGCGATCAGCAAGCACACCCTGCGTCCTGGCATGAAGCTCGGCGAGGCCTCTTTGGCTGAACTTTTTAATGTCAGCCGAACGTCGGTTCGGGCCGCGCTCAAGCAATTGGAAGCCGATGGCCTGGTCACCACCGAGCCCAATAAAGGTGCATCGGTGTCATTGCCGAGTGACGAAGAGATCCGCTCGCTGTTCGAAACCCGGCGCCTGGTCGAGATCGGCATCGTCAGCGAGCTGTGCCGCCGCCGCGACACCGCTGTGACCCAGGACCTGCGCGATCACCTGTTGCTGGAAGATGAAGCGCATAAAAGCGGGGATCACGAACGGCTGATCCATTTGCTCGGCGAATTCCACATCAAACTGGCGCGCAGCCTGAACAATCCGGTGCTGCTGGACTGGTTCCAGAAGCTGATCTCCCGCGCCTCGCTATACGCCGCTGCACTGGATGACGACAGCCACGAGGCGTGTCGCGATAACGAACACTTGCGGCTGATCGAGTACATCGAGGCGGGTAACCAGAGTGCGGCGATCGAGCTGACCTGCATGCACCTCAATGGCATCGAGAAAGCCATTCTTGATGTCGCTGCCACACTCAAAACCGGCTATCACCCGCTCAAACACCTGATTGAGGTCTAACCCACATACCCTGTAGGAGCTGCCGAAGGCTGCGATCTTTTGACTGTGTTTTTTAAAGACAAGATTAAAAGATCGCAGCCTGCGGCCGCTCCTACATTGAGACTGCGTTTTCCATAGACGCCATGGCGATACGAATCAGCTATACCTCCATGAAACCAATAGCATCCACAATGCTCGAAACAAACGGGTGAATGTGCGAGGCAGAGCCAGTCGATGCAGTTTCTAGAAGATAGCCACGGATGTTCTGGCTGGGGCGGTGAAATGGCCGGGCGCATTCGTGCGTTCGACTGGAGCCGGACCGAGTTGGGCGCCCTCGAAACCTGGTCGAAAAGTTTGAGCAGTTCGGTGCAGATGATGCTCGCCTCACCGCTGCCGATGGTGATGCTCTGGGGCCTTCCCGGCTACATGATCTATAACGACGCTTACTCGGTATTTGCCGGTGGTCGTCACCCTTACCTGTTGGGTTCTCCGGTAGAGCTGGGCTGGCCAGAAGTGGCCGAATTCAATCGGCATGTCGTGGACACCTGTCTGGCAGGCGGTACATTGTCCTTCCGCAACAAAGAGTTGGTGTTGCTGCGTGATGGTGCTCCGGAAGACGTCTGGATGGATCTGTATTACAGCCCCGTGGCTAACGATGATGGTTGCCCGGCCGGGGTCATGGCGATGGTGGTAGAGACCACCGAATACATGATTTCCGAACGCCTGCGCCAGGCTGCGGAAAATGCTTATCGCGCCGACAACGAACGGGTGCGCCTGGCCCTGAATGCCGGGGCCTTGCTCGGCTCGTTCGTGCTCGACATCAAGGCCAACGTACTGAGCGGCGATGAGCGTTTTGCCCGGACCTTTTCCTATCCTCCCGGACAGAACCTGCAAGACCTCTCGCGGAACATCGCCCAAGAGCAGGTTCACCCCGACGACCTCGGCTGGGTTTTGGAGCAAATGCAGCAGTCAATCGACACGGGTGCGCCCTATAACGCTGAATATCGGGTATTGCGCTCCGACGGCAGTTACCTCTGGGTGCTTGCCAGCGGCGCCTGCGAATTCAATGAGCAGGGCGAGCCGTTTCGTTTCCCTGGCGTGTTGATCGACATTAATGAACGTAAGACCGCCGAAGAATCGCTGCTCAGGTTCACCCGAAATCTTGAGCAGCGGGTGAGCGATGAAGTTGAAGCGCGGCTGGCGGCGGAAGAACAATTGCGTCAGTCACAGAAACTCGAAGCCATCGGCGGCCTTACCGGCGGCGTGGCCCATGACTTCAACAACCTGTTGCAGGTGATCGCTGGCAACCTGCACTTGTTGGCCCGGCACGAGTCGCAAAACGCCAACGTGCAACGCCGGGTCGCGGCGTCGATTGCTGCAGTCGAGCGCGGCGCAAAACTGTCCTCGCAATTGCTCGCATTCGCACGCCGCCAGCCATTGTCCCCGGCGACTTGCACACCCCAGCAGATTTTCGACGGTGTGGGTGAACTGTTGCAGCGCGCACTGGGAGAAACCATTCAGGTGCATATGACTGCGCCGATAGACCCTTGGCCAGTGTTTGTCGATCGTAATCAGCTGGAAAACGCGATCCTTAACCTGGCGATCAATGCCCGTGACGCCATGAAGGGAGAGGGCACCATCGAGTTGAGTGCCGACAACATGACGCTCGACGCGGTGTTTTGCGCCAGCAAAGGCATTGTCGCCGGTGATTATGTGCGGGTGTCGGTGGCAGACACCGGTGTTGGCATGTCGTCGCAGGTACTCGCGCAGGCCTTTGAACCGTTTTTCACCACCAAACCCGATGGCCAGGGCACGGGGCTGGGCTTGAGCATGGTGTTCGGTTTCGTCAAACAGAGCGGTGGGCATATCGATATGTCCAGTGTCGTCGGCCAGGGCACTCGGGTGCAGTTGTATTTTCCGCGCAGCCTGCGGTCGGCGGACAATGAAACAGCCACGCCTGATACCGGGCAACGCGGTGGCCATGAACGGATTCTGGTGGTCGAAGACAATGAAGCGGTGCGCGTTTCGACGGTGGAATTGCTGCGCGAAGAGGGCTATCAAGTGTCGACGGCGGCCAATGCCGACATCGCCATGCAGATGCTGCTGGATGGTATGACAGTGGACCTGATCTTCACCGATGTGGTCATGCCCGGCCTGATCAAAAGCTCGGACCTGGCGGCGTGGGCCAAGGTCCAGTCACCCCCGGTGACGGTGCTGTTCACCTCCGGCCACACCCGTGACATTATCTCGCGCAATCACCAACTGAGCCCGGACACGCATTTGCTGAGCAAACCCTATGGCCCGGATGCGCTGACCCACATGATCCGCACCGTCCTCAATGGCTGAACAAAACGTTCTCATATTCCGGGTGGGAACGATCAAACCCTGTTGGAGCTGCCGAAGGCTGCGATCTTTTGACTTTGCTTTAAAGACAAGATCAAAAGATCGCAGCCTGCGGCAGCTCCTACATTTGGATTGCGTAACTCTTCAAATAAGGCTGGCCAATGACTTCAACGCGCACCTCCAACCCTCCCTCAGGCATGGTCAGGGTGCGCGGCGCCCGGGAGCACAACCTCAAGAATGTCGACGTCGATATCCCACGCGATGCCTTGGTGGTGTTCACCGGTGTGTCCGGTTCGGGCAAGTCGTCGCTGGCGTTTTCGACGCTGTATGCCGAAGCGCAACGCCGTTACTTCGAATCCGTCGCTCCGTATGCACGGCGCTTGATCGATCAGGTCGGCGTGCCGGATGTCGATTCCATCGAAGGCTTGCCGCCGGCGGTGGCCTTGCAGCAACAACGGGGCACGCCAAGCACACGATCTTCGGTGGGCAGTGTGACGACGTTGTCGAGCTTGATCCGAATGTTGTATTCCCGCGCCGGCAGCTACCCGCCGGGGCAACCGATGCTGTATGCCGAAGACTTTTCGCCCAACACCCCGCAAGGCGCCTGCTCCGAATGCCACGGGTTGGGTCGGGTGTATGAAGTCACAGAAGCGCTGATGGTGCCGGACCCGAGCCTGACCATTCGCCAGCGCGCCGTCGCTTCCTGGCCCATGGCCTGGCAAGGCCAGAACCTGCGCGACATCCTGGTAACCATGGGCTACGACGTCGATATTCCCTGGCGCGACCTGCCGAAAAAGCAGCGCGACTGGATTCTCTTCACTGAAGAAACTCCGACCGTGCCGGTGTATGCCGGGCTCACGCCGGAAGAAACCCGGGTCGCCCTCAAGCGCAAAATGGAGCCCAGTTACCAAGGCACGTTCACCGGCGCGCGTCGCTATATCCTGCACACCTTCACCCATTCGCAAAGTGCGCTGATGAAGAAGCGCGTCTCGCAATTCATGCTCGGCAGCCCTTGTCCGTTGTGCGATGGCAAACGACTAAAGCGCGAGGCGTTGTCGGTGACCTTTGCCGGCTATGACATTGGCGAGCTGTCGCAGATGCCATTGCTGCAAGTGGCTGAAGTCCTGAGGCCGGTGGCAGCCCAGCATTACCTTGAGCAAGGCGAAGAGGCGGGCGAGGTGTTGACTCACCGTCAGACTCGCGAGGCGCGTGAACAGCGGGTCGCCCACGGCGCCAGCGGCCACGCCAACGCCCCGGATGTGCGTCACACGCCTAACCTGTCGGTGGAAAAACGCTTGGCCGCGCAACGGATCGCCCAGGATTTGCTGGAGCGGGTCAGCACCCTGACCGACCTTGGCCTCGGCTACCTGGCCCTGGAGCGCAGCACGCCGACCTTGTCGTCTGGCGAGTTGCAGCGCCTGCGCCTGGCAACGCAACTGGGTTCGCAGTTGTTCGGCGTGATCTATGTACTGGACGAACCTTCGGCCGGTCTGCACCCAGCGGATGGCGAAGCGCTGTTTGAAGCCCTGCAACGCTTGAAAGCCGCTGGCAATACCTTGTTTGTAGTCGAGCACGACCTGGAAACCATGCGCCGTGCCGACTGGTTGATCGACGTTGGCCCTGCGGCAGGCGAACACGGCGGGCGGGTGCTGTACAGCGGCGTGCCGGCCGGGCTGGCCGACGTGACTGACTCACAGACCCGCGCCTACCTGTTCGCCGAACAGGTAGGCCAGCCCCGAGCAGCGCGCAAGGCCAGTGACTGGCTGCGCCTGGAAGGCATTACTCGCAATAACCTGGACAACCTCAGCGTCGAGTTCCCTCTGGGTTGTTTCACGGCGGTAACCGGGGTTTCGGGTTCGGGTAAATCGAGTCTGGTCAGCCAGGCGTTGCTGGAGTTGGTGGGCGCGCACCTCGGCCGCCCGGCCGCCGATAACGAATCGGAAGAGCTGAGCCTGGAGGACGACGCGCCGCAAGTCAGCGGCGGCCAAGTCACCGCGGGGCTGGCTTCGATCAAGCGTCTGGTGCAAGTCGATCAGAAACCTATTGGCCGCACGCCGCGTTCCAACCTAGCGACCTACACCGGGCTGTTCGACAACGTGCGCAAGCTCTACGCCGCCACGCCTGAGGCACAAGCGGCGGGTTACGACGCCGGGCAGTTTTCATTCAACGTCGCCAAGGGTCGTTGCCCGACCTGTGAAGGTGAGGGGTTTGTCAGTGTCGAGTTGTTGTTCATGCCCAGCGTCTATGCTCCCTGCCCAACCTGTCACGGCGCTCGCTACAACCCTGAGACGCTGGCGATCACCTGGGAGGGCCGGAGCATTGCGCAGGTGCTGCAACTAACTGTGGATGAGGCGGTAGATGTGTTTGCCGAACAGGCGAGCATTCGCCGTTCGCTGGAGGTGCTGCGTGACATCGGCCTGGGTTACTTGCGACTGGGTCAACCGGCGACTGAGTTGTCCGGCGGTGAAGCCCAGCGGATCAAACTGGCCACCGAACTGCAACGCAACCAGCGTGGGGCGACGCTGTACGTGCTCGACGAACCGACCACCGGATTGCATCCACGGGACGTTGATCGCTTGCTGGAGCAGTTGAATAACCTGGTGACGTCGGGGCACACGGTGATCGTCGTCGAACACGAAATGCGCGTGGTGGCGCAGAGTGATTGGGTGATTGATATTGGGCCGGGCGCGGGGGATCAGGGCGGCAGGATCGTGGTTGCGGGGACGCCGCAGAAAGTTGCGAAGAGCAAAAAAAGCCGGACAGCGCCGTTTTTGGCCAGGGTCCTGTTATGAGATGAATCAAAAGATCGCAGCCTTCGGCAGCACCTGCATTGATCCGTGTAGGAGCTGCCGAAGGCTGCGATCTTTTGATCTTAGTTGCCGTCGATGGTACGTCGTACCTTGTCCAGCAGCTCATTGATCTGAAACGGCTTGATCAGCATGTCCATGCCACTGCCGAGAAACGAAGAGCAAAAAAAGCCGGACAGCGCCGTTTTTGGCCAGGGTCCTGTTATGAGATGAATCAAAAGATCGCAGCCTTCGGCAGCTCCTGCATTGATCCGTGTAGGAGCTGCCGAAGGCTGCGATCTTTTGATCTTAGTTGCCGTCGATGGTACGTCGTACCTTGTCCAGCAGCTCGTTGATCTGGAACGGCTTGATCAGCATGTCCATGCCACTGCCGAGAAACACCTGGCGGTTGATGGCGGTTTCGGCGTAGCCGGTCATGAACAGGATTGGCAGCTTCTCGCGCCAGCCGCGCGCAACGTCGGCAAGTTCACGTCCGGTCATGCGCGGCAGGCCGACATCGGTCAGCAGCAGGTCGATGGATTCATCGTTTTGCAGGCGTTCCAGGGCACCTTCAATATCGCCCACTTGCGTGCAACGGTAACCGGCATCCACCAGCACCTCGGCCACAAACATGCGCACCGATGGCGTGTCCTCGACAATCAATACATGTTCACCGGCACCTTGGGGGTCCACCGTCGTCAACTCGACTTCGCCGGCGGTCGGGTCGGAGCTGGCCGGCAACATAATGGTCACTTCAGTGCCGCGCCGCGCCACGCTGCGGATATGTGCATCGCCCCCCGACTGCCGGGCGAAACCGTAGATGGTCGACAGCCCGAGTCCAGTGCCCTGGCCCAGCGGCTTGGTGGTGAAGAACGGATCGAATACCTTGTCGATCACATTGTGTTCAATACCGGTGCCGTCATCGCGCACCGACAACGCGACGTAAGCGCCATCAGCCAGATTCGGATCGCCATGGGAATAGGCGGCATAGGTGTTGACCCAAATGTTGCCGCCCAGGGGCAGCGCATCTCGCGCATTGATCACCAGGTTGAGCACGGCGCTTTCCAGCTGGATCGGATCGACCAGCGCGATGGCGGCTTTGGAGGTGAGTTCCAGTTTCAAGGCAATGCGCTCGCCGATGGTTCGCACCAGCAGTTCTTCAAGTGAACGGATGTGCTCGTTGATGTCCACCGGCCGGGTGTCGAGTGGCTGTTGCCGGGCGAAAGCGAGCAGGCGATGGGTCAGAGAGGCCGCGCTCATGGCCGAGCTCAGGGCCGCTTCGGTGTAGAACTGAACCTTGTCGGTACGTGACGCGGCGACGCGTTTCTGGATCAATTCCAGGCTGGTAATGATGCCGGTCAGCAGGTTGTTGAAATCATGGGCAATGCCGCCGGTCAATTTGCCCAGTGCGTCCATTTTCTGCACTTGCAACAGTTGGGCCTCGGTGCGTGCGCGTTCGGCGACTTCTTTGGCCAGTTGGCTAGTAGCATCGTCCAGCCGCGCCAGGTGCGAGCGTTCGCGGTGACGGTGCTCAGTCACATCCTCGACAAAGACCAGGCTCAATTCCGGGGTGCGATAGGGCGAAATCTGCCATTCGGTTTCACGAATGTCGCCCTGGACACGCATGCTCAGCGTGCCTTTCCAGCGTTCTCCATAGGACAGGCGCAAGCGCAGTTCTTCGATGATGGCACACTGATCGTCGGCAAAACATTCGCGCAGGGTGTCAGGGTCGAGGTTGTCCTGAATCAGTTGGGCGAACGCATGGTTGCATTCATGCACCTTCAAATCGGCATCCAGCACCGCGATAGGCGCCGACACATTGACGAAAATCTCGCGAAAACGTGCCTCGCTTTCACGCAGGGCGTTTTCGGTTTCGCGCACCCGCAACAAGGTGCGCAAGGTTGCCTGCAGGACGTCGGGGTCCACCGGGTGGATCAGATAAGCGTCGGCGCCGGCGTCGAGGCCGGTGATGATATCGCCGGTCTGGATTGACGCGGCGGATACGTGAATCACCGGGAGCAGGGCGGTCGCCGGGTCGGAACGCAACTTGCGCACGATGTCGAAGCCACTCATGTCCGGCAGGTTGACGTCGAGAATCAGCGCATCGATCACGACACTGCCGATCAGCTCAAGGCCCTCGCTGCCGGTGCCTGCTTCGAGTACTTCATAGCCGTGACCTTCCAGGCGGCGGCGCAGGGCGTAGCGTGTGGCGACGTTGTCGTCGACGATCAGCAATCGGATGTCACGCTTCATCGGCAGGCTCCATGGCGATGGCCAGCGGGATGATCACGAAAAAGGTCGAACCTGTGCCCGGTGTGCTCTGCAATCCGACTTCGCCACCCAACAATCCAGCGAAGCGTTTACACAGGGACAGCCCGAGCCCGGTGCCGCGCAGGCGTTTTTGCAGCGGCGAGTCGACCTGGGAAAAGTCTTCGAACAATGCGCCATGTAGCTCGGCAGCGATACCTATTCCGGTGTCGCTCACGGCAAAACGCACGTGAGTGCTGTTTTCCAGTCTCGCCGACACCCGGACTTCCCCGCGCGTGGTGAACTTCAGTGAGTTGGAAATGAAATTGCGCAGGATCTGCGCGAGCTTCTTGTCGTCGGTGTACAAGCGCGGCAGACCCACCGGTTCCTCGAAAATCAGGTCCACGGCCGAGGCATCGACAATCGGCCGAAACATGCCGCGCAAGGCGGCAAACAGGTCGAACATGTCGAACCAGGCCGGTGAAATGCTGATGCGCCCGGCTTCGATTTTCGCCAGGTCCAGCAGGTCGTCGACCATGTCGCTCAACTCACGCGCCGAATTGCTGACGAAAGCCACCTGCTTGTGCTGCTCGGGGCTCAACGGGCCGTCCAGTTCATCGGTCAGCAGGCTGGCAATGCTCAGGATCGAGCCCAGTGGCGTGCGAAATTCATGGCTCATGTACGACAGGAAACGGCTCTTGAGGTCCGAGGCCTGGCGCAATTGCTCGGCCTGGGTGTCGAGTTCGGCGTACAGCGCCAGGACGCCCTGGTTGGTTTCATCCAGTTCGGCGCGCAGAGCGTCAGATTCGCCTTGCAGTCGCGCAATCAGCGCTGCTTGTTCATCAATCTGACTCATGGGTGTTTCAGCCATGGGCTGCCTCCAGAGCAATGACCAACACCGTGACATCGTCTCGTCCACGACAGAAGTCACGGTGCAGAATGGCGGCAATCACGGCGGGATGGCGGTGCACCAGACCGGGATAATCCTGCAGGTTCCAACGCGATTGCAGGCCGTCGCTGTACATGATCAATAGCTGTCCGTTTACCTGAGCATAGTCAAAGGGTTGAGCCTTTCGATATTGACCGCCGACGATGCCGGGATGGGAAGCCAAACCACGGGACTTATCGGGTGCGATCAAGCAGGCACCAATGTTGCCGATGCCGACGAATTTCAAGGCGTTGTTGTCATGGTCGAATTGCGCGATAGCGAGTGCACCGCCACGGGTGCCGGTCATGGCTTGATGGATGTCTTCCAGCAGCGGAACCGGTGAGGCAAAAGGCGACAGGGCAAAGGCTTTCTCGCCGGCGCGGGCAGCCCGCTCGGCCTCTTCACCATGGCCCAGGCCATCAATCACCAGGGCACTGAGGCGTGGCCCGTCGAACGCCAAGTGCCAGACGTCGCCGCAGGCGGGATCGTTGTGCAATGAATGCTGACTGATGCCGATGCGGCGGTCCGGGGCCTTGTCCGAGCGGGAGTACAGCCGAGTGAGCAACACAGCGCCCCGGGAGTCGGCATAGACGTCGAACACTTCAGTCTGACGCGACACGGCGCCCAGCCCGATGCCCTGAGTGCCGCCGGTGGAAAAGCCGTCGGCCATGCACGCTTGCAAATCAAAACCCTGGGCACGGTCGATCGCCAGTATTTCGATGCCAGCCCCCTGCGCGCGGGGCAAAACCCTCAGGTTCAGTTCGCCATGGGCGGCATGCTTGAGAATGTTACTGGCAAGCTCAGTGGCCACCAGCGCCACGCGACCGGCATCGGTGCTGTCGAAGCCGTGATTTTCCGCGAGTTTCTGTGCGGTACGCCGTGCATGACCGACCTGGCTGGTGTCTTCGACCACCAGGACCTGGGTCATCGAACCGCCAATATTCACGTCCATCGGGTGATCGTTATGCGAGTGCCTTTGCCCGGCGTGGTATCGAGTTCGAATTCTTCGACCAGACGCTTGGCGCCGGTCAGGCCGAGTCCCAGGCCACTGCCGGAGGTCCAGCCATCGGTCATCGCCAGTTTGATGTCGGGAATGCCGGGACCCTCGTCGCGAAAAATCAACCGTAAGCCGGTGCGCGAATTCTCGTCGAGGATCTGCCAATCCATGTCGCCACCACCGCCATAGACCATGGTGTTGCGCGCCAGCTCGCTGACGGCGGTCACCAGTTTAGTCAGGTCGATCAGGCGCATGCCGCACTCCTGGGCAAGCTTGCGCGCGGTTTGGCGGGCCAGGACCACGTCCTGCTCAATGTGAATCGGATGAGTGCCGCTGCTGCGTACGGTCATTGCTCGCGTACCCGGTCCTGAAGCAGTTTCATGCCGCGTTCGACGTTCAGTGCGGTGCTGACGCCAGGCAGGGTCAAACCGAGTTCTACCAGGGTGATGGCCACCGCTGGCTGCATGCCGACCAGCACAGTCTGGGCGTCCATGATTTTCGACAGCCCGGAAATGGTCCCGATCATCCGGCCAATAAACGAGTCCACCATGTCCAGGGCGGAGATATCGATCAGCACGCCCCGGGCTGACGTCCTGCTGATGCGCTCGGATAAATCATCCTGAAGAGTCAGGGCCAACTGATCGTGCATGTCGACCTGAATGGTCACTAGCAGGAAGTCGCCCATCTGCAATATCGGAATGCGCTCCATCGGCTCAGTCCGCCTTGCTGACAGTCATTCCCAGCCGGCTCAGGGCCAGTTTCAGGGCATCGGCCAGATTGGCCTTGGTCACCACGCCTTGCAGGTCCAGACCCAGGTGCACAATGGTCTGCGCGATTTGCGGACGTACACCGCTGATGATGCAATCGGCACCCATCAGGCGAATGGCGGTAACGGTCTTGAGCAGGTGTTGCGCGACGAGTGTGTCGACGGTTGGTACGCCGGTGATGTCGATAATGGCAATCTCGGAGCCGGTGTCGACGATCCGCTGTAACAGCGATTCCATCACCACCTGCGTGCGTTGCGAGTCGAGGGTGCCGATCATTGGCAATGCCAACACGCCGTCCCAGAGTTTGACCACCGGGGTCGACAGTTCCAGCAATTCTTCCTGTTGGCGCTTGATCACCGCTTCACGGGATTTCTGGAAGGTACGAATGGTGTGCATGCCCAAGGCGTCAAGCAGTTCGGACACTTCCCAGAGTTGTTCGGCCAACAGTGCCGGACTGTCCTGGTAGTGATTCTGCAACAGCGTAAATAGCGGGCCTTTGAGCGAGAAAATGAAACTGGCGGTCTGTTGCGAATCCTGGCCGAGCAGGGCGCGGCTGTGGGAGAGTTTTTCCAGGAACAGGCGGATTTCATCCCAACCGGAGGCAGCAATATTCTGGCCGTTGCCGTTTTCCAGGCCGGATACGATTAACTGCAGGAAATCCGAGGTCTGTTGCTTTATATCCTGATCTTTGAGGTTGCGCGTGGCACCGCTGGCCTCCAGGCCATTTGTCCATTGTGCAAGCAGTTGCGCCTGGTTTTTCTTCAGCGCATCGAGTGTGCTGGATTGCAATGCCGCCATGAGACTGGACTCCCTTTAGGTGTGCACCGGCTCCCCATAATTTGGCCGGTGCAATGCAGTGACATTTGCCGGATGAAATAGTTGTTCGACCACGTCAGATTTTTCATCTGGTGAAATGGACTGTAGTAGGAGCTGCCGAAGGCTGCGATCTTTTGACCTTGATCTTGAAAAGCAAAATCAAAAGATCGCAGCCTTCGGCAGATCCTACAGGGGGTAGCGTTTATTTCATGGAACGTTGGCTGCCTGGCGGCTTCGAAATCAGACAAGCCGCGCATTTGCAGTGACGAGTGAGGTGCTCATGAAAGACCAATCAAGCGACAACCTCGGACAGCCAGAGGAAACCACGCCGCAACCGCAAAGCGGTGATACGGCGGTCGATCAGAAAAACCGCCATACCGACAACGACAATGAATTCAGCCCCGGCTTCAAGCCCAATCCGGATCGACCAAAGCCCAGCGATGACACGGATGCCGACATCGATACCGATGGCGGTTAGATTCAGCGCAAACAAACAGAGGCCGCATCGATGGATGCGGCCTCTTTGTTTGCGTGCTTACTTGCTCGGGTGGGCGGCTTGCAGTTTTTTCGCCATATCAAGGTGTTTTTCCAATCCTGGCAGCATTTTTTGCGCGAAGCCTTTGAGCTCCACGGCACCTTTAGTTTTGTCATCCGTCACTGTATTGGCTTCTTTCTTGAACAGTTCGATCGTCTGTTCATGGGCCTTGACCTGATTGTTGGCGTAGGCCGCATCGAACGATTCGTCGCGCATGTCGAGGATTTTTTCCTTGGCCTGATTCGTCAGCGTCGTGCTGTCCGGCACCTTGATGTCATTCTTTTTCGCGATGGCCGCCAGCTCATCATTCGCTTTCGAATGATCGGTGATCATCATGTTGGCGAATTCCTTGACGTCGGCAGAACTGCTTTTTTCCAGGGCCAGGCGGCTGGCTTCGATTTCGGCGATGCCTCCGGCGGCGGCGTGATCGACAAAATCGTTGGAGGTCGCGGCGAATGCCGCGCCCATGCTGGTACTCAAGGCGAGGGCCAGAGTCAGGTGGCGCAAGTTAAATCCGTCCATTGGTGCTTCTCCACTGAGATTTTCATGGGCGATCATGATGACCGTTAACCTGTGGAGGCTGGGGCCGGGATAAAGGTTTTATCGCATTTGCGACAGGACGACGAACGGACACCGCTGGTCTGACAGGTGGTCGACAGAACCCGCCAACGGAGGCCATTCTGATAGTTGGCGAACGCAATCAGTCGCGTTTGCTACCGATTAACAAACGGAGGTGTTCCATGCCGGTGTCACATGACCTTTATCAGGATCTGAAACGCACAAAGGAAGAAATCCAGCAGAAACGCACCAAGGATCCGTTACTGGATTCGCTGCTTAACAAGTATTCGCAGGCGGATGCCGAAGTAGTGAAAGCAGAACAGGCCAAATCCAGCGATGACGCCGTGAGAAAGCTCAAGGAGACGCGCCTGATGGTCAAGGACAAGATCGTCAAACAACTTGAGTCGTCGTCCTGACGCACCGATGAGCCACCGACGATCGGTGGCAGAAAAATTGGAACGGCGATAAAACCCGGCACCTCGAATGATCAGAGCCCCACATTGTGGCTGTGTACGAGGTGCCTTATGACAGATCCAAAATTTCCCAGCGAAGAACAGGGCGGCTACGACCCGATTCCGACGCATCCCGAACCCTTGAGCCCCGGCCGCACCGCGGAGCATCCCGACGACGAACCGGGTATCGACGAATTACCCAATAACGAAGGTGCGATTCCCGAGGACCTGGATGACGGGACCGACCGAGAAGGCGAGAGGGACCCGCGGTAAATCAAGATCAAAAGATCGCAGCCTTCGGCAGCGCCTGCATTCGATTCATGTAGGCGCTGCCGAAGGCTGCGATCTTTTGACTTTTGATTTTTATTGCAACGCGGCACTCAGCGGCAACCGCACCATGTTCTTTGCCTTCAGCGAACCGAAATACAACCAGTCCCCATACTCGCGCACGGTGGTGATCGGTGAGTAGTTACCGGTGCTGCCATCCTGCAAGTTGGCAATGACCTTGCCATCAACATCGAGTCCCAGGACAAATCCGCGTTTTTCCACGGGTTTGGGCAGGGCCGTCATGGCTCGGGCAATCATCTTGCGCACGAAAGGATGAGCCGCCGTGCTATCGAGCAACGCACTGCGCGGTGCATACAGCGCTACCCAGAAACGGTCATTGCCGTTGAACGACAGGTTGTCCGGCAAACCCGGCAGGTTATCGATAAACAGATCGTGGGTACCGGCTTTCGGCCCGGTCAGCCAGTATCGGCTGATGCGGTAGGCACCGGTTTCGTTGACCAGCACAAAGGCATCGTCCGGTCCGAGGGTGACGCCGTTGGCAAATTCCAGCTTATCCAGCAGGACCGAGGTTGTACCGCTCTGGAAGTCGTAACGCAGCAAGCGACCGTCGCCCCCATGTTCGATGATCGCTTCGCCGTCCTTGCCGTAGCCGAAGCGGCTGGTCGCATCGCTGAAATAAGCGAAGTGCCCGGATTTGTCGATGGCCACGTCGTCGGTGAAACCGAAGGGCACGCTGTTGGCCTCGGTGGTCAATGCCACAAGGCGACCTTGGGCATCCAGCGACAGCAAGCCCTTGACCGCGTCGGCGATCACCAGCAATCCGTTGGGGTGCCGGGCCAGTCCCAAGGGCCGGCCGCCGGTATCGGTCAGGACGTTGTGGGTCTTGCCATCAAGGCTGGTGCGGATCACCCGACCGTCATGCAAACCGGTGATCAGGGACTCGTTTTCCAGCAGCAGCGCTTCCGGGCCGTCGATGTCCGCCGCACCGACGCGCTCCACGCCCTTGAGGCGCTGATTGTCGGCGTAGACACCGCTGGTGAGTGACGGCGCAGGCTGTGGCGTCCAGGCCACGGGTTTCACTTTGGTCGGCATCAGCAGCAGGAAAGCGGCGATGACGAGGATCACCAGCAACAACCCATGACGAATGCGGATCGATCGACTCACGCATTGACTCCTGACTGTGCCAGGTGTTTTTCCGCCATCTCGCGTAGCGCCAGCAATGAAGCCGCTGATTCGCGATCAATCCGCCGCTTGAGCAGCAGTTGGTTGGCGATGCGCAGTGCCAGGCCACTGAATTGATATTCCAGCGTGCGGACAAACCGCGTGTTGTCGCCCTCGGCCTCGCATTCGTAAGTCACCACCAATGACAGGCCGTTATCGCCGCAAGCCTGGGCAATCCAGCGGCGGCCAGGCAGGTACTCGTCGACCACCCAATTCAGATGCCCGTCGCGCCCACCGGCGCGAATGTCCTCTTCGAAGCGCGAACCTGCGTGCAGTGAGCCTTTTTGCCCATTGATCCGGAGTGACGACGGGTGCCACTCGGGCCACCGGGTCACGGTGCTGGCATAGGCGAGTACGGCAACGGGGTTTCCAGCGATCTCGATCTGATGCTGCATGCGGGTCATAGGCGTTCTCGTCAGGTACGGGACGGCGGGCTCCGGCTCCCAGTGGAGGGTGCCGAACAGGTAATCCATCAACGGAAAAACGATGTTGAAATTGCGTTCCTGCATCATTTCGCGGCGGTGATGCAGTTCATGCAGGCGACGCATCTGACTGACCCACGGCAAGCGCGTCAGCGGATTGTGCGGCGGCAGATGCTCGCAGGCATGGAACACTTCATAGGCCAGGTAACCGAGGACCAGGAAACCGCCCACCAACCCGGCGACGTTCACGTCGAGTTGCTTGAGCAGCCACCAGAGGGGCAGGGTAATGACCAGCGTGTGCAAGACGATCAGCCAGGCCGGAAACAGAATCACCCGCCAGTCGCGGGCGCTGTCAAAGGTCATGTGGCCGGGGGCAAAAAAACTGTGGTGGTCGCCGGCATGCCGCGCGTAGAACATCCGCGCGAAACTTTTCTTCTGATGGCCCAGGTGCCGATGCACCATGTACACAACGAAGTTGAAGAACAACAGGGTCAATGGCACCGCCAGCCATTCCGTGGGTTGCACCTGGTGCACGGTGCTCCAGAAAACCGCGATGGCCAACAGGCCGAACAGCAGCACAAAGGTGCCGTGCAGCCAAGGGTTGTAGAGCGGATGGATGTTGGCGCGGTAGCGGCTACGGAATGCTTCGGTGGTCTGCCTCACTGCAATCACCTGTCGTTTTTGTTATCTCCTGCAGATTAGTCGATTCCGGCGTTTTGGCTGGCCGAACCTTGAGGACACAACCGCCATGATCCGGTGCAAACCGGTTTCAGGTCAGCGGGTCCCAGCGTTGAGACCAATCGTCATCGGTCTTGATGACTTCGCGCAGCAGGTCGAAGGCCTGCTGGAGGGTTTCCGAGTCGCGGTCGCGGGAGTAAACCAGGTACGTCGGGTAGCTGAATTCCGGGGCTTTCGGCACTTGTTCCAGCACGCCACTTTCCAGGTAACTCTGCACCACGCGGGTACGGAAGTAGCCGCTGCCGCCGTTTTCCAGGATGTACTGCAAGCCCAGCGGGCCGAGATTGAAGCTCAGCGCTGCCTTGGCTTTTTCCGGCAGCGCGGCATCGTGCTGACGCCGGAAGTCCGGTCCCCAGTCGATGTAAACGTACGGGTCGGGACGCCCCGGAAGACGTACAAGGACAAGTTTCTCTTCCAGAACCTGCTCGACTTGCAGGCGCGGCCAATATTCCGGTTGATAAACCAGCGCCGCATCCAGCACGCCCAACTCCAGTTGGCGCAGCAGGTTCTCGCCGTCACGGATTTCCATGCGCAGGGCATGGCTGGGGATTTTCTCGCGCAGTTCGCCGGCCCAGCTGAGCATCAACGGATTGCACAGACTGACCTCGCCACCGATGTGCAGCACATCGTGGTAACCCTCGGGCAAAGGCAAGTCGCGGCGCGCGGCTTCCCAGGTTTCCACCAGTTGATTGGCATACACCACGAAGGCTTCACCGTTGGGTGTCAGGCGCGCACCGGCGCGATTGCGCACGAACAGGGTGCTGCCCAGGTGACTTTCGAGTTTCTGTACCCGCGCGGTGATCGCGGTCTGGGTGACATGGAGTTTCTCGGCGGCCCCGGCAAGGCTGCCGTGGCGAACGATTTCCAGAAAGGTGCGGGCGAGATCGATGTCCATGGGGAGGCCGGTGTGGGAAGTGCTGGCATTGTAAGACTTGCAGGTGCCATGTAGGAGCTGTCGAGTGTAAACGAGGCTGCGATCTTTTGACCTTTTAAAAGCGAGATCAAAAGATCGCAGTCTGCGGCAGCTCCTACACTGCAACCGTCTCTTGTCCAACGGACCCATCCATGACAGCTAAACCCGCTACGAACATTCAAGGCACTGTCGAAGGCCGGCGTCTGGTCGGCAGTGAGGCCGATGCCTGGCGCGAATGGGGGCCGTATCTGAGCGAACGCCAATGGGGTACGGTGCGCGAGGACTACAGCGCCGATGGCGATGCCTGGCGCTATTTCCCCCACGATCACGCCCGCAGTCGGGCCTATCGCTGGGGCGAGGACGGGCTGGCTGGATTTTCTGACAAGGCCCAGCACTGGTGTCTTGGGGTGGCTCTCTGGAATGGTCGCGACCCGATTCTCAAGGAACGTCTTTTTGGCCTGAACAACGCCGAGGGTAATCACGGCGAAGACGTCAAGGAACTGTATTTCTACCTTGATGGCGTACCGAGCCATGCCTACATGCGCATGCTCTATAAGTACCCACAGGCCGAGTTCCCCTACGCTGACTTGATCGCCGAAAACGCCCGGCGAGGCTTGGCGCAAAGCGAATACGAAATCCTCGACACCGGTGTGTTCGAGGATGACCGTTACTTCGATGTGACGGTGGAATACGCCAAGCATGCGGCAGACGACATCTTCATGCGCGTCACCGTGCACAACCGCGCCGAACAGCCCGCGCAGTTGCACGTAGTGCCTCAACTGTGGGCGCGCAACACCTGGAGCTGGGTGGCCGACGGGCAAAAGCCGAACCTGATGGTAGACGGCGATCAGGTTCTGGCCCGCCACCCACAGTTGGCCGATCGACAGGCCAGTGCCTGGGGTGAGGAACACTGTGAATGGCTGTTTTGCGAAAACCAGAGCAACTTCCCCAGGCTTGACGGTGTGGCGGCAAACGGTCCGTTCAAGGACGGGATCAACGATTTTCTGGTTGATGGTATCGACAACGCAATCCGCCGCGACGGCGGAACAAAAGCAGCGGCGCATTTCGTACTGAAGTTCGAGGGTGGCCAAAGTCAAAGCGTCTATCAGCGCTTTGCTCCGTCGGGTGCCCCACGGGTGAACGCCGAGGCGCTGTTCGAACGTCGGCGCGCCGAGGCTGACGCGTTTTACGCGGCGCTGCAAAGCGAGATCAACGACGCGGACGCGCGCAATGTGCAACGCCAGGCCCTGGCCGGATTGCTGTGGTCAAAACAACTGTATTACTTCGACGTCAATCAGTGGCTCGACGGCGATCCGGCGCAACCTTCGCCGCCGCCCGGGCGCTCGCACCTGCGCAACACCCATTGGCGACACCTGTCGAATTTCGACATCGTCTCCATGCCCGATACCTGGGAATACCCGTGGTACGCCTCGTGGGACCTGGGCTTTCAGGCCGTGGCTTTTGCGCTGATCGATCCGGCGTTTGCCAAGCATCAATTGTTGCTGCTGGTCAAAGACCGCTTCATGCACCCCAATGGCCAGTTACCGGCCTATGAATGGCGCTTTGACGACGCCAATCCACCCGTCCACGCGTGGGCCTGCTGGCGGGTGTATCAGCAAGACAAGCAGCTGACCGGGGCGGGCGATATGGACTTCCTCGAACGGATTTTCCATAAGCTGCTGCTGAATTTTTCCTGGTGGGTTAACCGCAAGGACGCCGAGGGGCGCAACCTTTTTCAGGGAGGCTTCCTTGGGCTGGACAACATTGCGTTGTTCGACCGCTCGGCGACGCTGCCTTCCGGCTTCCAGCTCGATCAGGCCGATGGCACGGCGTGGGTCGCCGCGTATGCGCTGGATCTGATGCGCATCGCCCTGGAACTGGCGAAGCGCAACAGTGTGTACGTCGACATCGCGGTGAAGTTCTTCGAACATTTCCTCTACATCGCCGGGGCAATCAATCGGGTCGACTCCGAGGCCGAAGGTTTGTGGGATGAACAGGACCGGTTTTTCTACGATGTACTGCACCGGCCGGACGGGGTGAACGAGCCGCTGCGCCTGCGCTCTATCGTCGGTTTGATGCCGCTGTTCGCCGTGCAGGTGCTGGAGCAGCACGAGCACGAGGGTTTGCCGGGATTGCGTGAGCGTTTGCTTGGGTTCATGCGCCATCGACCGGACCTGGCCAGCCTGGTGTCGCGGTGGACAGAACCGGGTGAAGGCAACCGGATGCTGCTGGCACTGTTGCGCGGCGAACGCACTAAAGACTTGCTCAAACGCATGCTCGACGAGGATGAGTTTCTCAGTGAGTTCGGTATTCGCTCACTGTCCAAGGCCTTCGCTGAACTGCCCTTTGGCTTGCAGATCAATGGCGATCGACTGTGTGCGCAGTACGAGGCCGGGGAGTCGGAGTCGCGGCTGTACGGTGGCAACTCCAACTGGCGTGGGCCGGTGTGGATGCCGATCAACTACATGTTGATTGAATCCTTGCGCGAGTTTCATCGTTACTACGATCAGAACTTCTCGGTGGAATACCCTACGGGTTCAGGTTTTCTGGCATCGCTGGAGGAAGTCGCGGACCGCTTGAGTCAACGCCTGACCCGGTTGTTTTTGCGCGATGAGGAGGGCAATCGACCGTCGATGGCGGCCTATCCGCAACTGCAGGCCGACCCCGCCAGTCGCGACCTGGTGTTGTTCCATGAGTATTTTCACGGGGAAACCGGGCGTGGTTTGGGCGCCAGTCACCAGACCGGGTGGAGTGCGTTGGTGGCGCTGTTGTTTCAGGCATAGATCAAGATCAAAAGATCGCAGCCTGCGGCAGCTCCTACATGGAAATGTGATCCTCTGTAGGAGCTGCCGAAGGCTGCGATCTCTTGATCTTGATTTCAAAACGCAAAACACGAACAACCAAACGCGCCCCAGAAACCCCGGAGGTCACTGACCGGTGCCGAGGACAGTCGCGCTCGCTCGTGACTGTGCGCATGCACCGCGCACGCTCCAACGCATTGATGAACCTGGGCCGTCAGCGGCGCCAGCGGTTTCCAGTGCCCCGGCACCTTGGCCACCGGCGACCATTCCGGCACCACAGGAATCGGCGGTGGCCCGAGTTTTTCGAACTCGACGGCGCCGTAGACAATCTTGCCATCGACAATGGTCAGCACCGCTTCGATACCTTTGATGCCTTCGTCCTCGATGTGGAAGTAGTCCCCCGACAGCGCGATCAGGTCCGCCAGTTGCCCGACCTTGATCTGGCCTTTCTTGCCCTGTTCGGAGGAGAACCAGGCGCTGCCGTGGGTGAACAGCTCCAGCGCGGTGTCGCGGCTCAAGCCTTGCGGATACAGCTCAAGCCCACCGACTGTGCGACCGCTGACCAACCAGTACAGCGAAGTCCACGGGTTATAACTCGACACCCGCGTGGCATCGGTGCCTGCGCCGACCGGAATGCCTTCGGCGAGCATGCGGGCAATCGGCGGGGTGTGCTCAGCGGCTTTGGCCCCGTAGCGATCGACGAAGTACTCACCCTGAAACGCCATGCGATCCTGAATCGCGATACCGCCGCCCAAGGCTTTGACCCGCTCGATGTTCTGCGGCGTGATGGTTTCGGCGTGATCGAAGAACCACGGCAAGCCGTCGAATGGAATGTCGCGATTGACCTTCTCGAACACGTCGAGCATACGGCTGATGGACTCGTTGTAGGTGGCGTGCAAACGGAATGGCCAACGTTGTTCCACCAAATGGCGCACCACCGGCTCCAGATCCTGCTCCATGCCCGGCGGCAGGTCGGGACGTGGTTCGAGGAAGTCTTCGAAGTCCGCCGCCGAGAACGCCAACATTTCCCCGGCACCGTTGTGCCGCAGGAAATCGTCGCCTTGGTGCAACTTGACAGTGCCGGTCCAGTTTTTGAAGTCGGTCAGCTCTTCCTTGGGTTTCTGGGTAAACAGGTTGTAGGCAATGCGCACGGTGAGCTGCTGGTCTTTGGCCAGTTGCTGAATGACTTGATAGTCGTCCGGGTAATTCTGATAACCGCCGCCGGCATCGATGGCGCTGGTGACGCCAAGGCGATTGAGTTCGCGCATGAACTGGCGGGTCGAGTTGACCTGATATTCCAGCGGCAGCTTCGGCCCCTTGGCCAAAGTTGAATACAGGATCATTGCGTTAGGGCGGGCGATCAGCATGCCCGTTGGGTCGCCATTGGCGTCGCGCTGGATTTCACCGCCCGGCGGGTTGGGCGTGTCGCGGGTATAACCCACCACCTTCAAGGCAGCCCGGTTGAGCAGGGCACGGTCGTAAAGGTGCAGGACAAACACTGGCGTATCGGGCGCGGCTTTGTTCAGTTCATCGAGGGTCGGCAGGCGTTTTTCGGCGAACTGGAATTCGGTCCAGCCCCCGACCACTCGCACCCATTGCGGTGTTGGCGTGCGGTCGGCCTGATCCTTGAGCATGCGCAGGGCATCGACCAGTGACGGCACGCCTTCCCAGCGCAGTTCGAGGTTGTAATTGAGGCCGCCGCGAATCAGGTGCAAGTGTGAGTCGTTGAGGCCTGGAATCACCGTGCGACCGTGCAGGTCGATGACTTGCGTGCCGGCGCCTTGCAGCGCCATGGCCTGGGCATCGCTGCCGACTACCACGAAGCGCCCGTCCTTGATCGCGACGGCGCTGGCCTGGGGTTTTTTGCGGTCGACGGTGTGCAAGCGGCCGTTGTACAGAATGAGGTCGGCGGGTGTATCTGGCATGGTTTTACTCCCTGCGAACATCGGGCTGATCCAGGCTCCCACGGCACCCGCCGAAAGGCCTTGCAGTACACGTCGGCGGTTGAATCCGTCGTGGTCGTCAGGTGGACTCATGGCGGTGCTCCGCACAAAAGTGTCGAGGGGCAAACGACCGATGTCTGACGCATGCGGCCAGAAGGAATATAGACCGCAAATCCATGGGCGGCCTGTTTTAACCGCCGGATGCCTTTTGTAGTAGCTGCCGAAGGCTGAGATCTTTTGATCTTGCTTGTGATCTTCATAGAGACCGAAAAGATCAAGATCAAAAGATCGCAGCCTGCGGCAGTTCCTACGGGGTAAAACGACGAATCCCGCCATATAGGCGGGATTCGTGTGCTACTACAGAGGCTCCCCGAAGTGGGAGCCGCCGTCTCAGGAAGGGAACAGCTCGGACAGTTTCATGGCCAGCATCATGTCGCCTTCAGCGCGCAGTTTGCCGCCCATGAACGCTTGCATGCCGTCGGTCGAACCGTCAACGATGCCTTCCAGCGTTTCGCCGTCCATCACCAAGGTCACCTGGGCGTCCGGGTTTTCGCCTTCTTGCAGCTCGCAAGTGCTGTTTTTGACGATCAGCGAGAAGTTCTTGGTGTCGTCGATGCGGAAACCGAAGACCAGGTCCAGACCGGCAGCAGCGGCTGGGTTGAACTTGGCTTTCATTGCTTGTACGGCATCAGCTACGGAGGTCATGGTTCGATCCTTTCTTGGGTAATAAGAGCTGGGTGATTACAGCCAGGGTCACAATAGTCCGGACTCAGCGAAATGTGATGAGTTCCGGGGCCTTCAACAGTTGCAGGTGCGCATGACTGTTGAAGGAAGCCAGTGCCACCTCGCGACCACGAAACTTCAATTGGTTGAGCGAGGTGTTGACGATTTGCCAGTTAAGCTCAAACGCCTGTTTTGCAGGCATTTGCGTAATGAGGTGGAGCAGGGCAGTGATGGTGCCGCCGGAAGTGAACACGGCAATTTTCTGAGTATTGTCGGCGAGTTCGAGAATCCGCTGCAGGCCGGCCTGTACGCGCTCGACAAAACCCAGCCAGCTTTCCAGGCCCGGTGTGTCGTAAGTGCCGGCGAGCCAGCGTTCGATGATCAGGGCGAAGATGCGCTGGAACTCGCCACGGTTTTGCGCGGCGTTGCGCAGAATGTTCAAGGCTTCGGGTTCGTCCGGCAACATCGCCGGGAGTAGCGCGCGGATGACCGCGTCAGCGTCGAACTCATTGAAGGCGGCATCGGTTTCCAGGATCGGCACCGGCAGGCCTACAGCCGCGAACTGTTCCAGGGCGCTGTTGGCCGTGTGTTGCTGGCGGCGCAGGTCGCCCGACAGACAGCGATCGAAGCTGATATCCAGCTCGGCCAGGTGTTGGCCAAGGATTTCTGCCTGGCGAATACCGATGGGCGACAGGACGTCATAGTCGTCTGCACCAAAGGAGGCCTGGCCATGTCGAATCAAATAGATGCTGCCCACGTCCGCGTCATCCCGGTACGTTGAAGGTTTGGCGAGGTTATGAGGATGACGGTGAGCTGTCAATGAAAAAACATACGCTTGTTTGAAAGGCTGGTTACAGGCCTGATGCCAGTGGTTTCACGGCTGGCCGCAAGGCCTGCGCATGGGTATGCTGGAGGCATCCCGCGCGCGTTGATGCCGCGCATCGTTTGAGGAGTCCCTGTGGAGTTTTTCACCGAGTACGCCAGTTTCCTGGCCAAGACCGTGACCCTGGTGATCGCCATTCTGGTGGTCCTGGCCAGTTTTGCGGCGTTACGCAGTAAAGGTCGACGCAGGTCGGCCGGCCAGTTGCAGGTCAGCAAGCTCAATGATTTTTACAAAGGGCTGCGCGAGCGCCTGGAGCAAACCTTGCTCGACAAGGATCAGCTCAAGGTCTTGCGCAAGTCCCAGGCTAAAACCGAGAAAAAGCAGAAGAAAAACCCCGAAGCCAAACCCCGGGTGTTCGTGCTCGATTTCGACGGCGACATCAAGGCTTCGGCCACCGAGAGCTTGCGTCACGAGATTACCGCGCTCCTGACCCTCGCCACGCCTCAGGATGAAGTGGTGCTGCGTCTGGAGAGCGGCGGCGGCATGGTACACAGCTACGGCCTGGCCTCTTCGCAACTGGCGCGTATCCGCGAAGCGGGCGTGCCGCTGACCGTGTGCATCGACAAGGTCGCGGCCAGCGGCGGCTACATGATGGCGTGCATTGGCGAGAAGATCATCAGCGCGCCGTTCGCGATCCTCGGCTCGATTGGCGTAGTAGCGCAGCTTCCCAACGTCAATCGCCTGCTGAAAAAGCACGACATCGACTTCGAAGTGCTCACCGCCGGTGAATACAAACGTACCCTGACCGTGTTTGGCGAAAACACCGAGAAGGGCCGGGAGAAGTTTCAGGAAGACCTGGACATCACCCATCAACTGTTCAAGAACTTTGTCGCGCGCTACCGGCCGCAACTGGCTATCGACGAAGTGGCCACCGGTGAAATCTGGCTCGGTGTCGCGGCACTGGACAAACAACTGGTTGACGAGCTGAAGACCAGTGACGAGTACCTGGCCGAACGTGCCAAGAAGTCCGAGCTTTATCACCTGCATTACGCCGAACGCAAAAGCCTGCAGGAGCGCATCGGCATGGCAGCCAGCAGTTCGGTCGATCGTGTTCTGCTGAACTGGTGGGCTCGTTTGACCCATCAGCGCTTCTGGTAAGCATCGAGCGGAGTCCTTTACAACGAACACAAAAAAGCCCTGAAGCGGATGTCCGGTTCAGGGCTTTTTAATACGACGGGCTTAGCGGCGACGGAACAGCGGCAGCGGTTCGTCTGTGGACGCCTGATACGTCACCGAGAAATCCTTGAGACCTTCAAGGGCTTCGTACGGGTCTTTGTCAGGGCGAACCGCAAAGGCATCGAAACCACAGCGATGCATGTAGAACAGTTGATCGCGCAGCACATCGCCAATCGCCCGCAGTTCGCCTTTGAAACCGTAACGGTCACGCAGCAGACGGGCGTTGGAGTAATTGCGGCCATCAGTAAAGGCCGGGAAATTCAAGGCAATGACCGTGAAGTTCGCCACGTCTTCACCGATTTCCTCGGCTTCTTCGTCGGCATCCAGCCATATGCCCAGGCCGCCATCACGGGCCAGGAGCATACGACTGTGTTCGCGCCACAGCTGCAGCGGGACAATGTAGTCGTCGCAGTTGCTGATCTCGTCGATGTTGAAATCCTTGGGCAGCAGGTGCCAGGTTTCGTCGACGACTTCGTTGTTCTTAATGATTCGCTGCATAGACGCGTTCCTTGAAGAGGTCGATGCCAATACGCTGATAGGTGTCGATGAAGCGCTCGTCTTCGGTACGTTGTTCGATGTACACGTCGATCAGCTTTTCGATCACATCAGGCATGGCTTCCTGGGCAAAGGAAGGGCCGAGGATCTTGCCCAGGCTGGCGTCGCGACTGGCACTGCCACCGAGGGAAACCTGGTAGAACTCTTCGCCTTTCTTGTCCACCCCGAGAATGCCGATGTGGCCGACGTGGTGGTGACCACAGGCGTTCATGCAGCCGGAGATGTTCAGGTCCAGTTCGCCGATGTCGAACAGGTAGTCCAGGTCGTCGAAACGGCGCTGGATCGATTCGGCGATCGGGATCGACTTGGCGTTGGCCAGGGAGCAGAAATCGCCACCCGGGCAGCAGATGATGTCGGTCAGCAGGCCGATGTTCGGCGTAGCAAAACCTTTTTCGCGCAATTCGCCCCACAGGGTGAACAGCTTGTCCTGCTCGACGTCGGCCAGGATGATGTTCTGCTCGTGGGAGGTACGCAACTGACCGTAGCTGTAACGGTCGGCCAGATCGGCAACGCCGTCGAGCTGCTTGTCGGTGATGTCGCCGGGTGCAACACCGGTCGGCTTCAGGGACAGGGTCACTGCAACATAGCCAGGCTTCTTGTGGGCCAGGGTATTGCGGGTGCGCCAGCGGGCGAAGCCCGGATGTTCCTTGTCGAGTTCCGCCAGTGCAGCGCTCTGGTTTTCCAGGGCTTTGTAGTCCGGGTCGACGAAGTGTTTGGCAACGCGATGCACTTCAGCCTCGGTCAATGTGGTCTGGCCACCGCGCAGGTGCTCCATTTCCGCATCGACTTTCTGGGCGAAGACTTCAGGCGTCAGCGCTTTTACCAGAATCTTGATCCGCGCCTTGTACTTGTTGTCGCGACGGCCATAGCGGTTGTAAACCCGCAGGATGGCGTCGAGGTAGCTCAACAGGTCTTGCCACGGCAGGAATTCATTGATGAACGCGCCCACCACCGGCGTACGGCCCAGGCCACCGCCAACCAGCACACGGAAACCCAGCTCGCCAGCGGCGTTGTGCACCGGCTCAAGGCCGATGTCATGGACTTCGATGGCGGCGCGGTCGGAGGTCGAACCGTTGACGGCAATCTTGAACTTGCGCGGCAAATAGGCGAATTCCGGGTGGAAGGTGGTCCACTGACGGACGATTTCGCACCAAGGACGCGGGTCAATCAGCTCGTCGGCAGCGACACCGGCGAACTGGTCGGTGGTGACGTTGCGCAGGCAGTTGCCGCTGGTCTGGATCGCGTGCATCTGCACGGTGGCCAGTTCAGCCAGGATGTCCGGAATGTCTTCCACGGCAGGCCAGTTGAACTGCACGTTTTGACGGGTGCTGATGTGGGCATAGCCCTTGTCGTAGTCACGGGCAATCTTGGCCATCATTCGCATTTGGCGCGAAGTCAGTTGGCCGTAAGGCACCGCCACCCGCAACATCGGCGCAAAACGCTGGATATAAAGCCCGTTTTGCAGACGCAGGGGGCGGAATTCTTCTTCGCTCAGCTCGCCTGCCAGATAGCGTCGGGTCTGATCACGGAACTGCTTGACGCGGTCCTCGATGATCCGCTGATCATAATCGTCGTATACGTACATATAAGTCCTGTTCTCAGGCTTGGGCCGGTCGGAAACAGCGGCGTTTGTTGCTTGCTGGAGTCCGATAATGCCTCGGCAATTCTGCGCGCACGGCCGCGCACTCCCTACGGAGCCGGGGCAAGATACCAGTTTGCAGTTATGCGCAAAAGTGATGTTTGAGTATATGTAAAGAACCAAATCGCCTAATGAGAATCGTTGTTGCAAAGACCCTGTTTGTGGTGCGGGCAATCGTCGTCTTTACTGTGGTCGAGTCTTCCTGCAATCACCGATAAAACCGACAAGAGGCGATGCAATGAGCAACCCAACCAAAGCGACAAAAAGCGACAGTACAGTCGATGCCTGGGCGATTTTGTTCCTGATCATCCTGGTCGTTGGCACAGCGGTATTTTGGGTCAGTCACCAATAAACGACCCTGTCCCGGCCTCGGTCCGACGATTGTCGGACAAAAACCGGAATAAACCCCGTTTTGCGGATGTTCGCTGGCATAATGCGCGGCGGATTTTCGGGGGCTCGGACGACTCATGTTGAAGTTTCTGTATGGTGCATTACTGGCGCTGGGTATGGTCGCGGGGCCTTATGCCCAGGCGGAGTCAGTGCTGTTCCTGAATCCCGGAACCCCCAATGAAGCTTTTTGGGTCAGTTACTCCCAGTTCATGCAGGCTGCGGCCAACGATCTGGATGTCAACCTGCGCATTGAATATTCCGATCGCAACGCTGAAATCACCATCAGGCAGGCGCGCGAAGCCCTGCTGGGGCCAAATCGCCCCGACTATCTGATGTTCGTCAACGAGCAATACATCGCCCCCGAAATCCTGCGCCTGGCCAAGGGCAGCGGTGTGAAGCTGTTCCTGGTCAACAACGCGTTGACTGTGGACCAGATGCGCCTGCTTGGTGCACGGCCGGACAAGTATCCCGATTGGGTGGGCAGCCTGGTGCCCAACGACGAGGAGGGTGGCTATCTCATGCTCAAGGAGCTGATTCGCCTGCACCGGCCGGTCGCTCCCGGCCAGATGATCGAACTCTTGGCCTTTTCCGGCTTGAAAGTGACGCCGTCCGCACAATTGCGTGAAAAGGGTATGCGCCGGGCATTGGCCGAACACCCTGAAGTGCGTCTACGCCAATTGGTATACGGCGGCTGGACCCGTGAGCGTGCCTATGAACAGGCCAAACTCCTGTTCAAGCGTTATCCGCAGACATCGCTGGTCTGGACGGCCAATGACGAAATGGGCTTCGGCGTGATGCAAGCGTATGAAGAGACGGGCGGTAAACCCGGCAAGGACGTGCTGTTCGGCACCATCAATAATTCACCCGCAGCCTTGCGCGCATTGCTGGATAACCGGCTGAGCGTGCTGCTGGGTGGGCATTTCAGTCTGGGTGGCTGGGCGTTGGTGCAGTTGCATGACTATGACCAGGGCATCGACGTCAGCCAGTATGGCGGTCGTGATCGGCAGATTCCGCTGTTGCAGGTCATTGATCGCGTACAAGCCAGGCGATTGCTGGCGATGGGGGCCGCCCAGGATTTCGGCGTGGATTTTCACAAGCTATCGGCCAAGGGGCGGCCGATGTCCTATCGCTACCCGTTCACACTGCAAACCCTGATGCACTGATCGGCTTCAAATTCCTGCCAGCAGCAACACCAGCTTCACAACGCCAAATAGCGCCAGCGCAAACACCGCGGTGAACAGAATTCCCAGAATCACGAAATGACTGGGCTTGCCGTGGGTAAAATCACGCGCCCGGTTTTTTCCGCTTTGCACGCCAAACGCCGCAGCCATCACGCTGTGCAGCATCTGCCAGAAGGTCGGCGGCTTGTTGTCGACTGGATCGTCCATACATCCCTCACCTGAAAGTGGTCCCCAAAAGCATAGCCAATCCGGCGATTCGTGCCCTTGAAGCTGTTGGTAACAAACCTGCGCCAGCGCAATAACTATCTACCGCAAATGCGCGTTACTGAAATGGTGTCCTGTCGCTCCACTTTTCAGGAGAGACAACATGTCCACCGTTGCCAAAGAAAAAACCAGTATTCACAGCGATCTGCTCAAGCAGGTGACGCCCGACTGGCTGATCGATGCCACATCCGACAGGCGGGCGGCGCTGAAAGCCACCCGCACACGCTTGCCAGACTGGTATTTGCGCGCCTCCATCGAGCAACAAAAAGCACTGAAGAACGGTTTCAACGCGAGTTTCACTGCCCAGTCCCGACTGGACAAAATGATGTCGACGTTGCAAGACATCGACACATTTGCCGAGCCGCTGCTGATCAAGGCGCTGAAGAATCAGTTTTCTATTGAAGTCGATGTCAACAAAACCTCGGTGTGCCTGAGGCGACCTCTGGAAGTCGGGGTACTTGAGGTCGAAATCACTTCGTTCGAAGTGTTAAAGCTCTCGCTGCTGCAGGCCGCGCTGCATAACTTTGAAGAATCGGAATGTAAGGAAGGCGCCTTCCATAAAGGTTCGGGATTTGTCCAGGAAACGTCTACTTCCGGTACGTTCGAGGTCGCCCACCTCAACATGACGGTCCGGGCGTTTCTGTCGCTGTGTCGCACGCTGGACATCGGGGCGCAGTATCAAGCCTATGTGAAGGCGTTTTTTCACGCGAAAGATGCACAGAAGGAAACAGCCCTTCGCCAGCAATTCATGACGAGTCAGAAAACGGCATTACGCGCCGCTGCCGAACTGGCGCTGCTGAAAAAGGACATCGAGCCCGACGACTACACAATGATCCTGTCGGTGATTCGCGGCGAGGTACATCCCCGGTTGGGCAACAAGCCAGTCTGGTTTCGCGACCTGAGCTTGATGAAGCACCGAATGACCGGCTGTGTCGTGTTCAGCATCAGTGAGCAGTATCGTTACACCAGTGATTTCATTGTGTACGTTCCCCATGATCCGCAGCACCCGCTCAAGCGCTACACCACTGAGCAGTGGCGCGATGAGTTCAAGCGCCAATTCACGGCCCGGAATGGTTCGCCGTCAGGCAGCATTGCTCCCACGGCTCACCAGCGTTTTTTCAGCCAGTTCGTCGCGTACGCTGACCGTCCTTATTACTTCAGCCAATTCACCCGTAAAACCGCGGACGCTCCCACTGATCCATTGCGCTCCATATGGGTGAAAGTCGCACAACTCATTCCGCCGTTTTCTGCCGTCGTCGGCATTAAAGAGTTGCCACCCGAACTACCGGTCAAGCAGGAACCGGTGGACGATCCTTATCTCAATCCTTTCGGCATAAACCGCGAAGGTGTTGCCGGCATCTGGTCGGCCAACACTGATTTGTGGACTTATCTCTTCGAACAAAACCGCGCCAAGGTCATCGCCGACGCTCGTAGCCATGCGGTTCCCACCGCTGACGTCGATGCGAAGGCCCGCGCAGAGAAACTCAATCATCTGCTTGAAATCGGCCTGTTGGGCTTGAACATGGTTTCGATGTTCGTACCCGTACTGGGCGAGATCATGATCACGGTGATGGCCGGTCAGATGCTGTACGAATCCTTCGAGGGGTCGATCGAATGGAGTGAGGGCGATCGTGAAGCCGCCAAGGCGCATCTGATCGACGTGGCGGAAAACCTGGCACTGATCGCCGTGATGGCTGGTGTGGGTAAAGGGGTGAGCAAACTGACGGCAGTGAAACCCGAGCCTGTCGTCGAAGACCTGGAACCGGTCAAGCTGCCCAATGGCGCAAGCCGATTGTGGAAACCGGACCTCAAGGTTTATGAACGCGAAGCCGGCCTGGTTCGCAATACCATCCCTGACGCGCAGGGGCTGCATCGGCTAAACGGCAGGACTTACTTGCGCCAGAGCGCCAAGGTCTATGAAACAACGTTCGATGCGTCGTTGAAAAAATGGCGGATCAAACATCCGACTGATGCTGATGCCTATCAGCCAATACTCGAACACAACGGGCACGGCGCCTGGCGACACACGCTGGAGCGCCCGCTGAAGTGGGATCGCTTGACGTTGCTGCGGCGCATGGGCCATGTAACCGAGGCATTGACCGACGAGCAGTTGCTCAAGATCGCCGAGGCCAGTGGTGTCAGTGAAAATGCCTTGCGCAAAATGCACATGGATCTTTTGCCTCCTCCTCCGGAACTGGCTGATGCGTTGCGGCTATTTGCGGCTGATCCTGCGGCGACAGAGTCCAGCGAACAGATCAGCAGTAATGCTCTGGTGGCAAGGTTGCAACGGGCGTGCCCGGGCCTTGGCGATGCTGCCGCGCGAAGGGTGGTGCTGGACGCCAATAGCGAAGAACTCACCCGTCTGAAAACAACCCGTCGAATTCCGCTGAAAATGCTCGAAGAGGCCCGCTGGTATGCTCAGCAAGGCCGCGTGGATCAGGCTTTCATCAACTTGCATCTTGGGCGCATGGCTTCAGCTGACAGCAAATGGCTCGCACTGCGTGCGCTGGAAAAACTGCCGGGCTGGTCTGGCGAAGTGCGCCTGGAAGTGCGTGACGGCCACATCGACGGGCCGTTGATCGATGGCATCGGCCGCGAGTCCGCTGCTAGCCGCAAGTATGTCGTCAAACAGGGGGCGGCCTATCAGGCGTTTGATGCGCGGGGGGAGGAACTCAATGGCGTGCCCTCAAGTGGTGACAATTTTTTTGCCTCGATCATGCACGCCTTGCCTGATGAATCGCGCCAGGCGCTGGGCGTTCCGCATGTAGGTCAAAGCGGTGATTTGCGTAAAGCGGTTATCGACGCGGCAAGCGAGCATCGCCCTGAACTGACGCAAATCCTGGAGAAACGAACCCGCGGGAACAAGTCGTTCAAGCCGCCCGTACGAACAGCAGAACGTACCGTGGGTTATTACGCCAGCGGGCGTGGGCAAGGTGTCAATCCGTCCCTGGTGACTCGCGTACGGGATGTGTATCCGCTGCTCACCGATCAGCAGGCCAACGGGTTCATCCTCAAACAGTTGCGCGAGGGCAAAACCGATGCGCAGATTTTCAGTCTATTGCAGGCGCGCATGCGCGAGTGGGAGCAGTTGCAGGCAACGCTTGATCAATGGGTTGGCGAGCCGGTGACGGAGACTGTCTTGCAGTCGATACTGGGAGGCAAGAGCTCGGTCGCACGGGCGATCAAGGAAAGCTGGCGAAGCTCGCCATTGGCTGAGGAACATCTCTATTTCCGTTCCCTTGATTTGATGTGTGATGAGCCGCTTCCGCCGCTGGCGGCAGATTTTTCCCACGTCCAGGACTTGCGTCTCAGGGGGCGGTTCATCACCGACACCAATATCGATGCGTTGTTGCGGAAATTCCCGAGGCTGAAAAGTCTTCGGATAAACGCCACAGGATTCGAGTTCAGCAATGTTCCCTTGGCGTTACAGGAAATGCCGGAGCTGACAGATCTGAGTCTGTACTGCGTCTTGCCTTTCGCGGCGGATATGCCGGCGCGGCTCAGTACGCTGACACGCCTTGAGACACTGGGCGTTTTCACCTCCAGTTATGACCCCATCGTTCTTGATGTCCGCCGAATGCACCAGTTGCGAATGTTGCAAGTCACGGCCTATTCGCTGCACGAGTGGCCGGTCGGCGTTCTTGAGTTACCAAACCTCGAGCGTGTGGATCTCAAAAGCACGGCAATCGACACATTACCCGACGGCGTATTCCAGGGACATGAGCGACTGTGGTCCGGGTTGTCTCTGGACTGGTCCAGGTTCTCCCCTGAAAACTTCAAGCCAGCGTATGAGTATGTGAGGAATCATCCTCAGCACCTTGTAGATCTGGAGGAGATGGTCAAGGGCTACTGCGACGGTGAACTGAGGCGACTGGGTCGAGGGGTAAACGAGCCACTCGAGGGCGTTGTGAACACGTTTATGAAGCAATGGCAGGGCGCGGAGGCACGATTCAAAGCGATCGATGCGTTGAGCGAGGAACATAGTCTGGTGGATCGCCAACTCAATGAATGGGCGTCTCGTGCGCTACTCGCAACCATGGATATGCAAGAGATTGTCGGGCGGTCGTGGGCAGCAAGTTTCATCAAGACGTGCTGGCGCAACGGTGCATTCAAACGATACGGCGTAACGGTCGATGCCTCGGTGCTGGATCTGCCGAATCTGCAAGTCACTGAGCTTCCCGACCTGCCCGACAGCGCGTTCACGCATGTGCAAGCACTGTATTTAAAAGGGGCGCAGGCACCCACCGAGCAGTTGCGAAATTTTGTTCGCACGTTCACCGGGCTGCAAACACTCGACCTGAGCGCTAATGGTTTAACCGAAGTGCCCATAGCACCGGGCGATCTTACGCAGTTGACCCGCCTGGATCTTTCTGGCAACCGAATAGTCGTCAGCCCTGCAGTTCAGCAATCGTTCGATGGCTTGCGCACGATTGAAACCCTGAACTTGAGCAACAACCCGCTACATTCGATGGACGTCAGTGGCATGACGCAGCTCAAGGCCTTAAGCCTGCGGGGCACCGATCTGCATGAATGGCCAGTGGGTGCGCAAGGGTTGCCGCAACTGAATTGGCTGGATTTACGCGACAGCAAGATTTCGTCGCTACCCGAGGCGGCGCTAGGGACTGAAGTGTTGCTCAAAACCAATCTGACTGGCTCACCACTGAGCCCGCAAACGATGACGGCACTGAAAGCGGCACGGCAGCAGGTTGAGCTTGCCAAAGGCCTGTCCGCAGGGAGTCTGGAGCGTTTTGATCTGGAGGAGGTGCCGAAAGACTTTCCACCGGCGGAGAGCGGCTTTTCGATTGCTCGCCATTTGTTGCCGTTGCCAGAGGTCCCTTTGGGCGAAGGCTTCGAAACGCTGACGCGGCGGCTGAATGATTGGCTGTTTACACGAGAGACTCTCGGCACAGGCTGGGTTGTGTCGGCCGCAAGCCGCAGGCTGGGTGCGTTGCGAATTCTCGATTGCTGGCGCACGGGGCTGATTGCCGGCGACGGCGTTGCGGACACGGCGTTGAGCCTCGATGGTCTGCAACTGGGGGATCTTCCCGAGCTACCTTCAGAATTCGCCCATGTGGGTACGTTGAACCTGACCGGAATCAGGCTTTCCGAACAAGGCAGCAATGGTTTCTTCAAGTCTTTTACGCAACTGGAAACGTTGGTCCTTAATGGAAATGAACTGGAGGCATTACCTGAGCCGATCCAGCACATGGTTCAGCTGGAACGTCTGGAACTGTCTGTGAACCGATTGAGCGATACCGAACACCTGTATGCCTCGTTGAATCGCCTGGAGCGTCTGCAATGGCTGGATCTTGGCTACAACGGACTGGAGACCTTTGATGTCAGCGTTTTTGAACGACTGGAAACACTGGATCTGCGCAACAACGACTTGACTGCCTGGCCGACAGGCGTACTGGATGCCAGCCATCTCGGAACGCTGAACCTGAGTCGTAACGACATCACCTCGATTCCTTCGCGAGCTCTGGATGGCAGCCATGAGACGCTGATGTCAGGAACAGACCTCAGCGACAACTTCAACTTGTCGCGTTCCAGCCTTGAACAACTCCGCACATACCGTGACTCCGGTGCGCGCGATACGGTGCTGGGGCTTTCTCCCGCTGATCTCGACGATTTGATTGAAGAAGCTGCCGACGAGGGCGCAAGTGAGAGCGAAACCGACAGCTATGAATCCGATGAGGTGCTGCCGGATGAGGCACCCGATGCCGAACAAAAGAATGCATGGCTGGTCAATTCCACCCCAGAGGAACTGGCCTCCAGAACGCAAATATGGAATCAGCTTGCGGCAGAACCTGACAATGCCGCGTTTTTTCATTTGTTGAACCGATTGCAGGATACGCAGGAGTTCAAAGTGGCGAATGCCGACCTGACACGGCGGGTGTGGACCGTGATGGACGCCGCCGCCAACAATACCGAACTCAGGGAGGTATTGTTTGCCAGCTCGAACACCCATGGCACTTGTGTCGACGGCCGAATCCTCACGTTCAGCGGGCTGGAAAGCAAAGTGTTTACTCATAACGCCTTGCTCGATATTCCTGCAGGGCGCTTGTCCATAAAGGGGCCCGCACTACTGAAACTGTCTCGACAGCTTTTTCGGCTGGACAAGGTCGACGAGTTGGCGACACAAGCCGCTGTGGGGCACGGTCGGGACGAAGCAGAAGTGCGCCTGGGTTATCGAATCGGCCTGACGGGCGGGTGGAGCGATGGTCTGGAGCTGCCTGGCCAACCGAAGCACATGACGTTTGCGTCGGGCGTAACCGCCCAGAAACTGGCTGAGGCGCGCGTTGAGGTTGTCAATGCAGAACAGTCGGACGGTTTTTTTGAAGACTTGATCCAGCGCGACTACTGGGTGGACTACCTCAAGGAAAAGTACCCTGATGCGTTCAGCGAACTCGATGAGGCGGAGATGTCTGTGGAGGTTGCTGATGCCGACGAAGACGCCATGATGACGACGCTTTTTGATCTGGCGGCTGCGCGCAATGCGAAGATGATTGAGCTGTCGCGGATGGAAGTTGGAGGCATCTAACTCAAGCTGCTTTTCGTAGGAGCGAGGTTTGCCCGCGAAAAACGATGACACGGCCTTACAGGAAAACCATGTCCTCGTTCTTCGCGGGCAAGCCTCGCTACTACAACGGTAAGCTCCGCTTAGTTGTCGTAACCCAGATTCGGTGCCAGCCAGCGTTCAGTCACGCTCAACTCCTGGCCTTTACGCGACGTATAACTCTGCACCTGATCCTTGTCGATCTTGCCCACAGCGAAGTATTGCGCCTGCGGGTGAGCAAAATACCAACCGCTGACCGCTGCTGCCGGGAACATCGCGTAGTGCTCGGTGAGGAACACGCCGCTGCGGCCGGCCCGCATTTCGGCGGCTTCAGGATCGAGCAGCGCAAACAACGCGGCTTTCTCGGTGTGATCCGGGCACGCCGGGTAGCCCGGGGCAGGGCGAATACCGGCGTATTGCTCTTTGATCAGCGCCTCGTTGTCCAGTGTTTCGTCCTTGGCGTAACCCCAGTGCTCTTTACGCACTTGCTGGTGCAGCCACTCGGCGCAAGCCTCGGCCAAGCGGTCAGCCAGGGCTTTGACCATGATCGAGTTGTAGTCGTCGCCAGCGTCTTGATAGGCCTTGGCCACTTCTTCGGCACCGATGCCGGCGGTGGTGATGAAACCACCCACGTAGTCGGTGACTTCGCTGTCTTTCGGTGCCACGAAGTCGGCAAGGGAGAAGTTCGGCTTGCCATCGGTCTTGATGATCTGCTGACGCAGGTGATGCAGCTTGGCCATCGGCTTGCCGTCATCGCCATAGATTTCAATGTCGTCTTCACGCACCTGATTGGCCGGCCAGAAGCCGAACACTGCGCGGGCGCTGATCAGTTTCTCGTCGATCAGCTTGGCGAGCATTTCCTGGGCATCGGCGAACAACGCAGTAGCGGCTTCGCCGACTACTTCGTCCTGGAGGATGCGCGGGAACTTGCCAGCCAGGTCCCAGGAGATGAAGAACGGTGTCCAGTCGATGTATTCGGCCAGCACTTTCAGGTCGATGTTATCCAGCACTTTGGAACCGGTGAACGTTGGTTTGACCGGCTCGTAGGCGCTCCAGTCGAACTGCGGCTTCTTGGCGATGGCTGCCGGGTAGCTCAGGCGTTCAGTGCGGGCGCTGCGGTTGGCAGTACGCTCGCGAACGTCGATGTATTCCAGACGGGTTTTCTCGACGAAACCGGCCTTCAATTCCTTGGACAGCAGTTGCGTCGCCACGCCCACGGCACGCGAGGCGTCGGTGACGTAGATCACTGCATCGTTGCTGTACTTGGGTTCAATTTTCACTGCCGTGTGCGCTTTGGAAGTGGTCGCGCCACCGATCATCAATGGCAGGTGGAAATCCTGGCGCTGCATTTCGCGAGCGACGTGAACCATTTCATCCAGCGACGGGGTGATCAGGCCAGAGAGGCCGATGATGTCGCACTTTTGTTCCTTGGCAACCTGGAGGATTTTCTCCGCAGGGACCATCACGCCAAGGTCGACGATGTCATAGCCATTGCAACCCAGCACCACGCCGACAATGTTCTTGCCGATGTCGTGCACGTCGCCTTTCACCGTGGCCATAAGGATCTTGCCCTTGGCTTCCGGTTTGTCGCCTTTTTCCAGTTCGATGAACGGGATCAAGTGGGCCACCGCTTGTTTCATTACACGGGCGGACTTCACCACTTGCGGCAGGAACATTTTGCCGGCGCCGAACAGGTCGCCAACGATGTTCATGCCGGACATCAGCGGGCCTTCGATCACTTCGATCGGGCGCGCAAAGGACTGACGGGATTCCTCAGTGTCTTCAACGATGTGGGTAGTGATGCCTTTGACCAGGGCATGTTCCAGACGCTTGTTGACGTCCCAGCTACGCCATTCTTCGGTCTCGGCTTCCTTGACGCTGCCGTCGCCTTTGTATTTGTCGGCGATGGCGAGGAGGGCATCGGTACCGTGCGGGGTGCGGTTAAGCACTACATCTTCCACGGCGTCGCGCAGTTCGGTCGGGATCTGGTCGTAGATCTCCAGCTGGCCGGCGTTGACGATGCCCATTGTCAGGCCATTACGGATCGCATAGAGCAGGAACACCGAGTGAATGGCCTCACGAACCGGGTTGTTGCCACGGAACGAGAACGACACGTTGGACACGCCGCCGGACGTCAGCGCATAAGGCAGTTCGTCGCGGATGTAGGCGCAGGCGTTGATGAAGTCCACAGCGTAGTTGTTGTGTTCTTCGATGCCGGTGGCCACGGCGAAGATGTTCGGGTCGAAGATGATGTCTTCCGGCGGGAAGCCTACTTCGTTGACCAGAATGTCGTAGGAGCGTTTGCAGATTTCTTTCTTGCGCGCTTCGGTGTCAGCCTGGCCGGCTTCGTCGAAAGCCATGACGACCACGGCGGCGCCGTATCGCTTGCACAGCTTGGCGTGATGAATGAACTGCTCGACACCTTCCTTCATGCTGATCGAGTTGACGATGCCCTTGCCCTGAATGCACTTCAGGCCGGCTTCAATCACTTCCCACTTGGAGGAGTCGATCATGATTGGCACGCGGGAGATGTCCGGCTCGCCGGCAATCAGATTGAGGAAGGTCACCATGGCCTTCTTCGAATCGAGCATCCCTTCGTCCATGTTGATGTCGATCACCTGGGCACCGGCCTCAACCTGCTGCAGGGCAACTTCCAGGGCTTCGGTGTAGTTGTCTTCACGGATCAGGCGGGCGAACTTGGCGGAACCGGTGATGTTGGTCCGCTCGCCGACGTTCACGAACAGTGAATTGCGATCAATGGTGAACGGTTCCAGGCCGGACAGGCGGCAAGCCTTTGGAATCTCTGGAATCTCGCGCGGTGCATAACCGGCCACGGCTTTGGCGATGGCTTCGATGTGGCCTGGGGTGGTGCCGCAGCAGCCGCCGACGATATTCAGGAAACCGCTTTGGGCGAATTCTTCGATGACCTTGGCGGTTTCCGACGGCAGTTCGTCGTATTCGCCGAATTCGTTCGGCAGGCCGGCGTTGGGGTGCGCCGACACGTGGGTGCTGGCCTTGTTCGACAGCTCTTCGAGGTACGGGCGCAATTCGCTGGCACCCAGCGCGCAGTTCAGGCCGACCGAAATCGGCTTGGCGTGAGCCACGGAGTTCCAGAAGGCTTCGGTGGTCTGGCCGGACAAGGTACGGCCGGAAGCGTCGGTGATCGTGCCGGAAATCATGATCGGCAGTTCGATGCCCAGCTCTTCAAAAACGCCTTGTACGGCGAAGATGGCCGCTTTGGCGTTCAAGGTGTCGAAAATGGTTTCGATCAGGATCAGGTCGACGCCGCCTTCGATCAAGCCTTTGGTGGCCTCGGTGTAGTTTTCTACCAGTTCATCGAAGGTGACGTTGCGGTAGCCGGGATTGTTCACGTCTGGCGACAGTGAGCAGGTGCGGCTGGTCGGGCCGAGCACGCCGGCGACAAAACGCGGCTTGTGCGGATTCTCCAGTGTCTTGGCATCGGCGACCTTGCGTGCCAGCCGTGCGCCTTCTACGTTTAATTCGTAGGCCAGTTCTTCCATGCCGTAGTCGGCCATGGAAATCCGGGTGGCGTTAAAGGTGTTGGTTTCCAGAATGTCGGCACCGGCATCGAGATAAGCCTTTTCGATACCGCCGATCACGTCAGGACGGGTGAGCACCAACAGGTCGTTGTTGCCTTTGACATCGCTCGGCCATTCAGCGAAGCGTTTGCCACGGTAATCCTGTTCCTCGAGCTTATAGCTCTGGATCATCGTGCCCATGCCGCCATCGAGAATCAGGATGCGCTCTTTGAGGGCGTGCTTGAGAGCTTGAAGGCGAACGCTGCGATCGGACATTGGGACTACTCGAAAAGACCATGACGAAGGGCCGGGATCATAACAAACCTGTGCGGTTTTAGAGCATGTTCGAGATTCTCATGAATATCGCTCATGTTGGCGTCGTTGCCAGACCGGTAGAATCGCGGCGTTTTTTCACGATTGGGACCAGGGACATGTCGTATCGCGTCGTCATCAGCAGTGTGTTGCTGTTTTTAAGCTGGGGCGCCGCTGCGCAAAGTCCCGCCGATTCTGCTGCTATTTCCTACACTCGCGACATTCAACCGATCTTCACTGAAAAGTGCGTGGCCTGCCATGCCTGTTACGACTCCGCCTGTCAGCTCAACCTTGGCAGTGGCGAGGGCGCTGCACGCGGCGCGAGCAAAACCCCGGTCTACGACGGTGATCGCAGTCAGGCCGCGGCGCCGACCCGGCTGTTTTATGACGCCTTCGGCAAGCGTGCGTGGCAGCAAAAGGGTTTCTATTCGGTGCTCGATGCCCAGGGCAGCCAGGCTGCACTGATGGCGCGGATGCTCGAACTGGGCCATCGGACCCCATTGCAACCCAATGCGAAGATTCCCGAAGACATCGCCTTGGGCTTGAACCGGGAAAACATGTGCGCCATGCCGGCGGAATTCGACGGCTACGCCAGTTCCCACCCGAAACAGGGCATGCCGCTGGCGGTTACCGGCCTGACCAGCCAGCAATACCAGACACTGCAACGCTGGCTGGCTTCCGGTGCGCCAATCGATGCGCAGGGCCTGGTGCCCAGCGCTCAGGAAGCGTTGCAAGTGGTGCAGTGGGAAAACCTGCTCAATGCGCCAGGCGCGCGGGAAAGCCTGGTGGGGCGCTGGTTGTTCGAGCACTGGTTCCTTGCACATATCTACTTCAAGAACGGTGATCCAGGGCATTTCTTTCAGTGGGTGCGTTCGCGCACACCGACCGGGCAGCCGATTGATCTGATCAATACCCGTCGCCCGAACGATGATCCGGGCACGCAATTTTATTATCGCCTGTGGCCAGTGCAGGGCGTGATCGTGCACAAGACCCACATCACCTATCCGCTGAGCCCGGCGAAGATGGCCAGGGTAAAAAGCCTGTTCTACAACGGCAACTGGCAGGTCAATGCGTTGCCGGGCTACGGGCCGGAGCGCCGGGCCAATCCGTTCGAAACATTCGAGGCGATACCGGCGCAGGCGCGCTATCAGTTCATGCTGGATAACGCCGAGTATTTCGTGCGCACCTTTATTCGTGGTCCGGTGTGCCGAGGCCAGATCGCCACTGATGTGATTCGCGATAATTTCTGGGCGTTGTTCCAGGCGCCCGAACATGACCTCTATATCATTGACCCGAACTACCGCGGTCAGGCCACGCCATTGCTGGCGATGCCGGGGCAGAACGACGACGTCGGCAGTGTCCTGAGCCTGTGGCACAACTACCGCGACAAGCGGAACGACTACGAAGCGTTGCGCCGGGACAGCTATGCCGAGTTGCCTGCGCCGAGTTGGTCGACCTTGTGGGCCGGCAATGACAACGCGTTGCTGAGCATCTTCCGGCATTTCGACAGCGCGGCGGTGACCAAAGGCTTGATCGGCGACGTGCCGCAAACTCTGTGGCTGTTTGATTACCCGCTGCTGGAGCGCACCTATTATCAACTGGCGGTGAATTTCGACGTGTTTGGCAACGTCTCCCATCAGGCCCAGACGCGCCTGTATTTCGACCTGATCCGTAACGGCGCCGAGCAGAACTTCCTGCGCCTGATGCCCGCCGATTCGCGGGACGACTACCTCGACGACTGGTACCAGAGCAGCGGCAAATTCAAGATGTGGCTGGATTACGAGTCGATAGACGACGACACGCCAACAGCGCTGAAACTCGATGCGAAAGACCCCAAGCGCGACTTCGCCATGCAATTGCTGGCGCGCTACGGCGAGCTCAATGCCAAGCCTGATCCGATCAATCGCTGCGACGGCGCCTATTGCTCGCGACCTAACATCGACCCGGCCCTGCAAGGCGCCGAACAGGCCTTGAGCCGCTTGACGTCACGTCCGGCGGCCGGGCTCAAAGTTATCGACCAGTTACCGGAAGCGACCATGCTGCGGGTCGAGACAGCGAGCGGTCAGCGCGTGATCTACAGCCTGCTGCGCAACCGTGCCCACAGTAACGTGGCGTTCCTGTTGGGTGAATCGCTGCGTTATCAACCGGGGCTGGACACCATTACCATCTACCCGGGAGTGCTCAGCAGCTACCCGAATTTCATGTTTAACATTCCCGCCGAGCAAGTCCCGGCGTTTGTGGACGCCATGGAAAATGCCAGGGATACCGACAGTTTCGAGAAAATTGTCGAGCGCTGGGGCGTACGGCGCAGCCATCCGCAGTTCTGGCAGTACTTCCATGACCTGAGCCGCTACATCCACGAGACCGATCCGGTGGAAGAGGGTGTGCTGGACATGAATCGCTACGAGAATCTTTGATCGACTTTTGATGGCGGGCTGGTGTCGGAGTTGTATGGCACCGCCGATCCCCTGTAGGAGCGTTGCTTGCTCGCGAAGAGGCCATAGCATTCAGCATTGATGTGGCCTGACAGATTGCTTTCGCGAGCAAGCTTCGCTCCTACAGGGACTTGCGGTGGTTTGCGGATTGCGACCGGAGGGCTCGTCGATGTTGATTTCAGTACAGGCACTGCGCGCGCTCGCGGCCTGGACGGTGGTCTGCCACCACTTCATGCAGATTTTCTTCGACTTCCATGCCCGTGGCCCGATCGGGCAGATGTTCATCGACAAGGGCGCTGTGGGTGTTGACGTCTTCTTTGTCATCAGTGGCTTGGTGATTTTCCTGTCCACCGAGGGTAAAACGCTGCCGCCGGCGCGTTTTCTGCTGTATCGACTATCCCGAATCGTCCCGGCGTATTGGCTGTACACCGTGCTGATGGCGCTGCTGGTGGTGTTCGCCAAGCCGGTGTTGCCGGATCAGACCGTCGACTGGTCGCATTTCCTGCTGTCGCTGTTATTCATTCCTACGGAGAATCCCGGAGGCTACGGGATGTACCCGACGCTAAATGTCGGCTGGACGCTTAACTACGAAATGCTGTTCTACGTGCTGTTTGCCTGGGCGCTGCTGTTTCGCTTGCCGGTTCGCTTGCTGATCGTTGCGGCACTGTTGTTTGCGGTGTCCCAGGCGTGGACCGGGTATGGCTGGGTCAGCGAGTTTTATCGCTCGGACATCGTTTATGAGTTCCTGCTCGGCATCGCGATTGGCATGCTTTACCGCCGTGGCTGGATCAAACCCGGATTCTGGTTGCCCTTGCTGGGCATTGCAGGCGCGCTGCTGGCGATTTATCACTTGCGGCCGCAACCACGGCTTTTGGCCTGGGGGCTGCCGAGCGCGGTGCTGGTGCTGGCTTGCATGTCGCTGGAGCGTTTTTTTGAAAAGAAACGGCTGCTAAAGCTACTGGGCGACTGTTCCTACTCGGTGTACCTGATGCACGTGCTGGTGCTGTCAGCCGGCGGTTTTTTCGCACAACGCTATGGGATAAACCCCTACGTGATGTTCGTAGTCTGTGCAGTGACAATCGGCCTGGGTTCGTGGCTCAGTTACGAATGGGTAGAAAAATGCAGCTATCGGTGGCTTAAAGTCTGGATCGACGGCGAATCAGCCAGTGAAATTGCCCCGTCTCTTTCCCGACAGAAATACTAGGACTTTGTCCGGCGCGATGATTGGCGTAAACTGCGCCCAAGCCTGCGAGGAGTTTCCATGACCGCTATTACCATCACCGACGCCGCCCACGATTATCTGGCTGATCTGCTCTCCAAGCAGAACACCCCGGGCATTGGCATCCGCGTCTTTATCACCCAGCCTGGCACCCAGTACGCCGAAACCTGCATTGCCTACTGCAAGCCGGGCGAAGAAAAACCTGAAGATACGGCGCTGGGGCTGAAAAGCTTCACCGCTTATATCGATCACTTCAGCGAAGCTTTCCTGGACGACGCGGTAGTCGATTACGCCACCGACCGCATGGGCGGCCAACTGACCATCAAGGCACCTAACGCCAAAGTACCGATGGTCAACGCCGACAGTCCGGTCAACGAACGCATCAATTACTACCTGCAAACCGAGATCAACCCGGGGCTCGCCAGCCACGGCGGTCAGGTCAGCCTGATCGATGTGGTCGAGGATGGCATCGCCGTTCTGCAGTTCGGCGGCGGTTGCCAGGGCTGCGGCCAGGCAGACGTCACCCTGAAGGAAGGCATTGAGCGCACCTTGCTTGAGCGCATTCCCGAGCTCAAGGGTGTTCGTGACGTGACCGACCACACGCAGAAAGAAAACGCCTACTACTAAGGTGTTCGCTGCGACATAAAAAACGGCGCCCCGTGAGCGCCGTTTTTTTATGGGTGATCGTTTCTCCCTGTAGGAGCTGCCGAAGGCTGGGATCTTTTGATTCTGTTTTTAAGAACAAAATCAAAAGATCCCAGCCTTCGGCAGCTCCTACGTTGGTCTTAGGGGCGATACAAATGCGCATGCCCTGCACGATACAGCGATGACTCGCTGAACTGATCACTGCCCAACACTCGGCCCACCAGGATCAACGCCGTACGCCGAAATCCCTTGGCTTTCACCTTCTCGGCAATGTCCTCAAGCGTCCCTGTCACCCAATCCTGATCGGGCCAGGTCGCCCGATGAATCACAGCGATCGGGCAGTCTGCGCCGTAGTGGGGCACCAACTCATCCAATATTCTCTCCAGATGATTGACCCCTAAATGGATCGCCATGGTGGCCCCGTGTTGGGCCAGGCTGCCCAGTTCTTCGCCTGCCGGCATCGCGGTTTTATCGGCGTAGCGGGTCAAAATGACTGTCTGTGACACGTCCGGCAAGGTCAGTTCCGCACCCAAAAGCGCCGCACAGGCTGCCGTAGCGGTCACGCCGGGAATGATTTCAAAGGGAATGCCAAGCTCGCGCAAAAGGCGGATCTGTTCGCCGATAGCGCCATACAGGCTCGGATCGCCGGAATGCACGCGCGCCACATCCTGGCCGTTGGCATGGGCGGTCTTGATCAGTTCGATGATCTGTTCCAGGTGCAGTTCGGCGCTGTTGACCACCTGTTCGGCGCAATGGCCGTCCAGTACCGCTGCGGGCACCAGGGAGCCGGCATAGATGATCACCGGGCAGCTACGAATCAGCCGTTGGCCTTTGACGGTAATCAGTTCCGGGTCGCCGGGACCTGCGCCAATGAAGTAGACGGTCATCGTCGGTTCCTGTGAAAAAAAAGGATTGGGCAAGGCTTCAGATGAAGATTGCTCATGATCGAGGGCGAAGATTATCGAGGATTTTACGCCACGCAGGCCAATGCCAAGGTTGCCTGGGCATATTTTTGTCGTGGAATCAGCAGTTTGGCTGGCGCATTGGCCAACTGTTCGGCCAAGGCCAGAGCAGTGCTTTCAGCGACGCCGTAGCAGCCGGTGCGTTCGAATGCGATCTGCGAATGATGGCTGAGCACCGGTTCATAACTGGCCAATTGTTCGCTGCTGAAAAACATCAACGGCAACGACAGTTGCTCTGCCAGTTCGATCAGGGCCGGTTCATCGCGCTTCAAATCGATGCTCGCCAAGGCCTTGATCTGATAAATGTCTATTTTGTGTGCTTGTAAAGCCTGATCGAGCAGCGCCCGCAGCGTGCTGACCGGGCAGCCGCGCTGGCAGCCCAGGCCGACCACCAGGGTCGGCGCTGCGCTGGCATCAGTCATGCGTGGTATTGGCCTTCGCTTTTGCGACGGAACAACCAGGCGCTGATCAGGCCGAGGGCCAGCCAGAATCCCATGTTGGTCAGTTGCGAAGCGATTTTGAATTGAGCTTCCAGAGCTTCCGGCGCCAGCATCGAATGCACTTCCGGTTGCGGAGCACCAATCACATGCGGAACGGCAAGAATCGCCACGCCGAGGACTTTCATCAGCCAATGACGGCTGAAGACAATCAAGGCAATGCCGGCAGCGGTGGAGGCTGCGGTGCCGATCCACCAGATCTGCCGTTGTGCCAGATCGGCGGCAGCGGTGCCTGGCAGTTCAGGTGGCAGACCGAGGGTTGGCGCCAGCACGAAAGTCGCATAACCGGCCAGGCCCCAGAGCAGGCCTTGAGAAGTTTTGGTCGGGGCGCGCAGGGTGTAGAGGCCGGCGAGCATCAGGGCAAAACCAACCGCCACTACCAGATTGCCGCCGGTAGTCGACAACACGCGCTGCCAGCCGTCTTCAGGCTCCCAGGCTTCGGCGTCGTGGGTGTGACCGGCCATCGCCGCGTCGGTGTGTTCGTGCATTTCAACAGCAGCAGGTTCAGCTTTTTCGTAGGTTTCGGCCTGCAAAATCAGCGGGGCTACCCAGAAACTTTGCAGCAGGGTCAGCAGCAGGGCGGCCAATAACCCGGTAAAACCTGCGGTTTGAGCAATACGCTTGATCATGTCGGCAGGTCTCAATGGCACGGGAATGCTGAGCTGTGGCGGGTATCGTGTGCGGCGTTGTGCACCGCTTCAATGTGAGAGAAACCGGCGAAATACACCAGGCACGCGCCAAGGATCGACGCACAAACGGCGGCGGTCAGACGTTGAGTCAAGGTAGTGGTGGTGCTGGCCGTCGTATGGCCGGTGCTGCTGATGATCGACATGGCGCTTCCCTCTGTTCTGTCAGCGGGGAATAAGAGCGCATGCAAAACCCTGCACGACCGAGCGCGCAGAGAATCGAACAGCGCCCGCCCACCGCGGGTTTGTCATTCAGTGATTGTAGTGTTCACTTTGTGTTGCGGGCCGGTCTCCGGGCTCACGAGGGGCGCAGGCTTTCGCCTTGACCTGCAAGCATCACCTTCCCATGCCTTATCGGCACAGTGGATCTGACGCTTCGCTCGCTTACCGTTGCGGGGGCAGCACCGGACTGACATGGCTTTGAGTAAAGCACATGATTCACCGGTTTCCCGTTTCACCCTGTGAAGGGCACCCGTAACAAGGTGTGTAGGAGAGCATGGGCGAGGGTTTGGCGTCAATTGGTATGGGTTCTCGTTTGTATGGCGGGATCCATGTAGGAGCCGCAGAAGGCTGCGATCTTTTGATTGTGTTTTTAAAGAAACAAGATCAAAAGATCGCAGCCTTCGGCAGCTCCTTGTATCTCGACTATCGCTCCGTCAGGAGCGATAGTTCTCGACTGATCATCGAGGGAGGGACCTGGAAGCCGCGCAGCTCCTTAGGCTTTTTGCCTGCAATGTAGATCGTGCTCCTACCCTCCACACTCACTCGTATAGTTCGAACGGTATCTTGGGCCCGTCCTTGGCGAGAGCCCGCATTTGCAAGGTTGGACAGAGTGCAGTGA
>NZ_JAHTMR010000025.1 GCF_019200975.1 Pseudomonas sp. PD9R
AACTCCAGCGAGCACTGCCCGCAAATTCGGTTGGGGTTATCGCCGCCATGGATGCAGCCAAAATTCATCGTCGGCATCGGCACGCTGAACTGCGAAGCGTTGCGAATGGCGGTGCAATTGCGAGGCCGTCCAAAAGAGGTGCTGTTTCATTCTGATCAAGGTTGCCAATACACCAGCCACAAATTCAGGAATGAGATGCGCAAGCATGGACTCCTGCAAAGCATGAGTCGTAAAGGTGAGTGCTGGGACAACGCCCCAATGGAGCGTTTCTTTGGCAGCCTGAAATCAGAGTGGGTTCCAGAAGGCGGCTACAGCTCGGAGCATGAAGCCCGCGTGGATGTGCAGCGTTATGTGATGCGTTACAACAACGTCAGACTCCATAGCTACAACGACTACCGGTCGCCGGTAGCTATGGAGAAACTGGCGGCGTGAAACCTTAACTGGTGTCCAGAATTACTTGACCAGTTCAGCTTCGCTCCTACGAAAAAGCGGGGTGTCAGGCCTTGAGGGTTTTCACGCCTTCGCTCGTACCCAGCAACAGCAGATCCGCCGGACGTGCCGCGAACAAGCCGTTGGTGACCACGCCGACGATCGCATTGATCTGCGCTTCCAGCTCCACCGGATTGGTGATCTGCATGTTGAACACGTCGAGGATGATGTTGCCGTTGTCGGTCAACACGCCTTCGCGGTAGACCGGGTCACCGCCCAGCTTTACCAGTTCGCGGGCCACGTGGCTGCGGGCCATCGGGATCACTTCCACCGGCAGCGGGAACGCACCGAGCACCGGCACCAGTTTGCTGGCGTCGGCGATGCAGATGAAGGTCTTGGCGACTGCCGCGACAATCTTCTCGCGGGTCAGGGCCGCGCCGCCGCCCTTGATCAGGTTCAGGTGCTCGTCGCTTTCATCGGCGCCGTCGACGTAGAACTCCAGGTCGCTGACCGTGTTGAGTTCGTACACCGGAATGCCGTGGCCCTTGAGGCGGGCGGCGGTGGCTTCGGAGCTGGCGACCGCGCCATCGAATGCACCCTTGTGTTGGGCCAGGGCGTCGATGAAGCAGTTGGCGGTGGAGCCGGTGCCGACGCCGACGACGCTCTTGTCGTCGAGTTTCGGAAGGATGAAGTCGACGGCGGCCTGAGCCACTGCCTGTTTGAGTTGATCCTGGGTCATGCGGGCTCCGAGGTGCCGAAGAGGGGAGAACGAAAGGCCGACATTATAGGCTTCGGGGGCAGGGAAGGTCATTGCCCGATTTGTAGGAGCGAGCTTGCTCGCGAAGGTCGTGAACGATAAACCGTAAAAACCGATGCCCAGCGGCGCCTTCGGGTTTTTCGCGAGCGAGCTCGCTCCTACAGGTGTGGTCGCCCGGCCGAAAGCCGGGTTAGACTCCATGGTCCTGCCCAACCCGCTCAGTGATGCTTTCCGATGCTTGAACAGTACGTCAAAAAGATCCTCACCTCGCGCGTTTATGACGTTGCCGTAGAAACCCCATTGCAGACAGCCCGTCAGCTCTCCGAGCGGCTGGGCAACAGTATTTGGCTCAAGCGCGAAGACTTGCAGCCAGTGTTCTCGTTCAAGATTCGTGGTGCTTATAACAAGCTGACCCAGTTGAGCGACGAAGAGCGCGCTCGCGGCGTGGTCACCGCGTCGGCGGGCAACCATGCGCAAGGCCTGGCCCTGGCGGCCAAGGTGTTGGGCGTGAAAGCGACCATCGTCATGCCCAAGACCACCCCCGAGATCAAGGTCGAAGGCGTACGTTCGCGCGGTGGCAAAGTGGTGCTGCACGGCGATTCGTTCCCGGAAGCCCTGGCCTACTCGCTGAAACTGGTCGACGAAAAAGGCTACGTCTACATTCACCCTTATGACGATCCCCACACCATTGCCGGGCAGGGCACGGTGGCCATGGAGATTCTGCGTCAGCATCCGGGGCGTCTGGACGCGATTTTCGTCCCGGTGGGCGGCGGCGGGCTGATCGCCGGTATTGCGGCCTACGTCAAATACCTTCGCCCTGAAATCAAGATCATCGGCGTCGAGCCGGACGATTCCAATTGCCTGCAAATGGCCATGGCGGCGGGTGAGCGCGTGGTACTGCCGACCGTGGGCCTCTTTGCCGACGGCGTCGCAGTGGCGCAGATCGGCCAGCACACGTTTGATATCTGCAAAGATTATGTCGATGAAGTGATCACCGTCAGCACCGATGAAATCTGCGCGGCGATCAAGGACATCTACGACGATACCCGCTCGATCACCGAGCCTGCCGGCGCCTTGGGCGTGGCGGGGATCAAAAAGTACGTTGAGCAGCGCGGCGTTACCGGGCACACCTTCGTGGCCATCGATTCCGGTGCCAACGTCAACTTCGATCGCTTGCGCCACGTTGCCGAACGCGCTGAACTGGGTGAGGGCCGTGAAGCCATCATCGCCGTGACCATTCCCGAGAAACCGGGCAGTTTCAAGGCGTTCTGCGAAGCAATCGGCAAGCGCCAGATCACCGAATTCAACTATCGCTACAACACCGGCAGCGAAGCGCACATCTTCGTCGGCGTGCAGACGCACCCGGACACTGACCCTCGCAGCGCGCTGATCGCCAGCCTCAGCGAGCAGGGCTTCCCGGTGATCGACCTGACTGACAACGAACTGGCCAAGTTGCACATCCGCCACATGGTCGGCGGTCGTGCGGCGCATGTGGTCGATGAAGTGATACTGCGCTTCGAATTCCCGGAGCGTCCGGGGGCGTTGTTCAACTTCCTGAACAAACTCGGCGGGCGCTGGAACATCTCGATGTTCCACTATCGCAACCATGGTGCGGCGGATGGTCGTGTGGTCGCGGGCCTGCAAGTGCCTCGCGATGAGCGTCATCTGGTGCCGGCGGCGCTGGAAGAAATCGGCTACCCGTATTGGGACGAAACCGACAACCCGGCCTATCAGCTGTTTCTGGGCTGAACGGCTACGCTGTTGGGCAGGCTATAAGGAAATTGGACAATGGAAACGTTAACTGCCCTGAAAGCGGCGCACATGGTGGCGACGCTAGTGTTGCTGGTGTGCGCGTTGAGTCTGGGGATCTGGGTCTGGCGGGCTCGTCGTAACGGCGACGCAACGGCGGGAAGCCGCACCTTGCAGCGGCCGCGAGTGTTCATCTGGCTGTTGATGGGGTTGGCGCTGCTGAGCATGCCATTTACCGGGTGGTGGATGGTGCATCTGGTGGGGTGGCCGCTGGGGCAAGCCTGGTTGCTGGCGTCGAGCGTGTTGTACACCGTGGCGGCGCTGGCCTGGTTCTGGCTGTTGGTGCGGCTGAATAAGTTGCGCAAGGCACCGGGTGGCGTGGGGAAATTTACCTTTGCCTTGGCGTTGTTCAGTTTTGTCTGTTTTATTGCCATTGCCGGGTTGATGGGCGCGAAGCCCGTATGAATTGAAAAGATCGCAGCCTTCGGCCGCTCCTACATAGATCAGTGTAGGAGCTGCCGAAGGCTGCGATCTTTTGATCTTCAGTCGCGCAACGACATCACCGGCCAGCCACGCTTCTCGGCCTCGGCCCGCAGATTCGGATCAGGATCGACCGCCACCGGATTAGCCACCTGCTCCAGCAAGGGCAAGTCATTCATCGAATCGCTGTAGAAGTAGCTGTCTTCCAGCGAATGCCCGGTCTCTTCCAGCCAACGATTCAGTCTTGTCACCTTGCCTTCACGGAAGCACGGCACGTCGGTGCTGCGCCCGGTGTAGCGCCCGTCCAGCATCTCGCATTCGGTGGCGATCAGGGTTTCGACGCCCAGGCGCACGGCAATCGGCCCGGTCACGAAACGGTTGGTGGCAGTGATGATCACCAGTTTGTCGCCGGCGGCGCGGTGCTTGGCCAGCAGTTCGATGGCCTTGGGCAGCATGATCGGTTCGATGCAGTCGCGCATGTAATCGCTGTGCCACAGATCCAGCGTGGCCATTTCGGTGCGGCCGAGGACTTCCAGGCAGAAGTTCAGGTAGGCAGCGTTATCCAGCTTGCCGGCCAGGTAGTCCTGATAGAACTCGTCGTTGCGTGTCTTGTAGGCGACGGCGTCGAGGAAGCCGCGTTCACACAGGTAGTCGCCCCAAGCGTGGTCGCTGTCACCGCCCAGAAGCGTGTTGTCCAAGTCGAATAAAGCCAGCCGCATTGCAGTTACTCGCTGAAAAGTCTGTAGAAAGGTGTCCAGAATACGGACTTTTCACAAGAGTGCACATAACGTAGGTCGGCGCGTTGCTGCCTTCACAACCTTTGTGGAACAATGCGGCGACATGCGTTTGCGAGGTTGTTGCCGTGATCGACCCCGATGGTTTCCGTCCTAATGTCGGGATCATTCTCACGAATGATGCCGGACAGGTGCTATGGGCTCGCCGTATCAATCAAGATGCCTGGCAGTTTCCTCAAGGCGGGATCAACCCCCAGGAGACACCGGAAGACGCCTTGTACCGCGAGTTGAACGAAGAAGTAGGCCTGGAGCGCGAAGATGTTGAAATTCTCGCCTGCACCCGAGGCTGGTTGCGCTATCGTTTGCCGCAAAGACTGGTTCGCACGCACAGCCAACCGCTGTGCATCGGCCAGAAGCAGAAATGGTTTCTCCTGCGCCTGATCTCCAACGAGCAGCGGGTGCGGATGGATTTGACCGGTAAACCGGAGTTCGATGGCTGGCGCTGGGTCAGCTATTGGTATCCGTTGGGCCAGGTGGTGACATTCAAGCGCGAGGTGTATCGACGCGCTCTCAAAGAGCTTGCCCCGCGCCTTTTAGCGCGCGACTGACGACGGAGTTCGACCCCGAGCCATGCTCAATACGCTGCGCAAGATCGTCCAGGAAGTTAACTCCGCCAAGGATCTCAAGGCGGCGTTGGGGATTATTGTGTTGCGCGTCAAAGAGGCCATGGGCAGCCAGGTCTGCTCGGTCTACCTGCTTGACCCCGAGACCAACCGTTTCGTGCTGATGGCCACCGAGGGCTTGAACAAGCGCTCGATCGGCAAGGTCAGCATGGCGCCCAATGAAGGTCTGGTCGGCCTGGTCGGCACGCGTGAAGAACCCCTGAACCTCGAAAACGCCGCGGATCACCCGCGCTATCGCTACTTCGCCGAAACCGGCGAAGAACGCTACGCCTCGTTCCTCGGGGCGCCGATCATTCACCACCGTCGCGTCGTCGGCGTGTTGGTCATCCAGCAAAAAGAACGCCGCCAGTTCGATGAAGGTGAAGAAGCCTTCCTCGTGACCATGAGTGCGCAGCTCGCCGGCGTTATCGCCCACGCCGAGGCCACCGGGTCCATCCGTGGTCTGGGTCGTCAGGGTAAAGGTATCCAGGAAGCCAAGTTCATCGGCGTGCCGGGTTCGCCGGGTGCGGCAGTCGGTACGGCGGTGGTCATGCTGCCACCGGCCGATCTGGACGTGGTGCCCGACAAGACCATCACCGACATCGACGCCGAACTCGGGCTGTTCAAGACCGCCATCGAAGGCGTGCGCGCCGACATGCGCACCTTGTCCGCCAAACTCGCGACGCAGTTGCGCCCCGAAGAGCGCGCCTTGTTCGACGTCTACCTGATGATGCTCGACGACGCGGCGCTGGGCAGCGAAGTGACGACTGTCATCAAGACCGGTCAGTGGGCCCAAGGCGCGTTGCGTCAGGTGGTTACCGATCACGTCAACCGCTTCGAATTGATGGACGACGCCTACCTGCGTGAGCGTGCATCGGACGTGAAGGACCTCGGTCGCCGTCTGCTTGCTTACTTGCAAGAAGAGCGGCAGCAAACCCTGGTTTACCCCGACAACACCATTCTGATCAGCGAAGAGCTGACGCCGGCGATGCTCGGCGAGGTGCCGGAAGGCAAGCTGGCCGGTCTGGTCTCGGTTCTCGGTTCCGGCAACTCCCATGTGGCGATCCTGGCCCGTGCGATGGGCATCCCGACGGTGATGGGCCTGGTCGACCTGCCGTATTCCAAGGTCGATGGCATTCAGATGATCGTCGACGGCTACCACGGCGAGGTCTACACCAACCCGAGCGACGTGCTGCGCAAGCAGTTCGCCGAAGTGGTCGAGGAAGAGAAGCAGTTGGCCCTCGGCCTGGATGCCTTGCGCGATCTGCCGTGTATCACGGTCGATGGCCACCGCATGCCGTTGTGGGTCAACACCGGCCTGCTGGCTGACGTGGCGCGCGCGCAAAAGCGGGGTGCTGAAGGCGTCGGGCTGTATCGCACCGAAGTGCCGTTCATGATCAACCAGCGGTTCCCGAGTGAAAAGGAACAACTGGCGATCTACCGCGAGCAACTCGCCGCGTTCCATCCGCAACCGGTAACCATGCGCAGCCTGGACATCGGTGGGGACAAGGCACTGTCGTACTTCCCGATCAAGGAAGACAACCCGTTCCTCGGTTGGCGCGGCATTCGCGTCACCCTCGACCACCCGGAAATCTTCCTGGTGCAGACCCGCGCGATGCTCAAGGCCAGTGAAGGCCTGAACAACCTGCGCATACTGTTGCCGATGATCTCCGGCACCCACGAGCTCGAAGAAGCCCTGCACCTGATCCACCGGGCCTGGGGCGAAGTGCGCGATGAAGGCACCGATGTGCCGATGCCGCCGATTGGCGTGATGATCGAAATTCCGGCAGCGGTGTATCAGACCAAGGAACTGGCGCGGCAGGTGGACTTCCTGTCCGTCGGCTCGAACGACCTGACCCAGTATCTGCTGGCCGTGGACCGCAACAACCCACGGGTGGCCGATCTCTACGATTACCTGCACCCGGCCGTACTTCAGGCATTGCAGAACGTGGTGCGCGATGCCCATGCCGAAGGCAAACCGGTGAGCATCTGCGGCGAGATGGCGGGTGACCCGGCGGCGGCGGTGCTGTTGATGGCGATGGGCTTCGACAGCTTGTCGATGAACGCCACCAACTTGCCGAAAGTGAAATGGATGCTGCGTCAGATCAACCTGAGCAAGGCCAAGGAATTGCTGGCCGAGCTGATGACCATCGACAACCCGCAAGTTATCCACAGCTCGTTGCAACTGGCGCTGAAAAACCTGGGGTTGGCGCGGATGATCAATCCGGCGGCGATCAAGCCGCTCTAAAACTGCGCTGGCCCCTTCGCGGGCAAGCCTCGCTCCTACAGTATTTGTGTCGTTCGCGATATTGCGTACAACCTGATCCTGTAGGAGCGAGGCTTGCCCGCGAAGGCGTCATTCCAGACAGCGCAAAAACTAAACCCTGAACTCCACTTCCCCAAGATGCCCGCCATACGGTCCGAAGCTCCTTTCGACCACATGCCGCGTCCCGTCCGCCTGCACAATCAGCGCCGTGCTCGCCCGCGTCCCGTAACTCTGGCTGGCAATGAACACACTCGACAGCAGCGTCTCGGTGGCCAATCCCACCCCGGTATCCGGTAGCTCGGCAAATGGCGCGGTCTGCGGATCGCCCAGCAGGGCCAGCAACGCCTGAGGCTGCGGATCATCGAGCACCTCGCTCAACGCAGCTTTCGCCTTGAGCAGTTTTGGCCACGGCGTATCCAGCCCGGCATTCGACAAGCCGTAAACCCCCGGTTGCAGCATCACCGCTTCCGACTCTCGGGCATTGAAGTGCCAGAGCTCGTGGGAATTGCCGAGCAGCAGGTTAAACCCACCATATTCTGGCGAACGTGCGACAACGTCGGCTAAATAGTCGTCAATCGGCAATTCGCCGGCGAGAAAACGCGCTACCAGCTCGCCGCGGGATTTACGCCCTGGCGGCCGATGCGGATCACGGATATTGGTCAGCGCGGCAAAGCGCCCGTTGGCGCCTAGACCCAGCCAGGTACCGCCAGCCTCCAGGTCGCGACCGGCGTGCACGTGCACTGCTTCGGGCCATTGCGCCAACGGCAGGGTGGGGCGGGCGTAGAATTCGTCGCGGTTGGCCGCCACGATCAGCGGCTGGGCATGACCCGGTCGCCAAGCGAAAACAATCAGGCACATAAGGTGGTCCTTGTGTGTTTTTTGCCCACTCTACGCAGTCATCGTGCGGGTATCCATCGCCATCCAGTGGAGCCCAAGGCCATGCATCCGTTACCATGCCGCTCCGGTTTTGGGGTTGGGTGGGGAAGCATCATGGAATTTCTGCTCTATCTGGCGCTCGGCGCCTGTGCCGGCGTGCTGGCCGGGCTGTTTGGAGTAGGCGGCGGGATCATCATTGTCCCGGTGCTGGTGTTCAGTTTTACCCTGCAAGGTTTCGACGCATCGATCCTGACCCACCTGGCGGTTGGCACGTCCCTGGCGACGATCATTTTCACTTCGGTCAATGCGGTACGCGAACACCATCGCCGTGGCGCCGTGCGTTGGCCGATTTTCGTCTGGATGACCGTCGGCATCCTGATCGGCGCCGGTTTCGGCGCGCTGACCGCCGAAGCGATCTCCGGGCCCAACCTGCAGAAGATCATCGGCGTGTTCGCGCTGGTCATCGCGGCTCAGCTGATGCTGGACGTCAAACCCAAGGCCAGCCGAACGGTGCCGGGCAAAGTCGGTCTGACCGTGGCAGGTACAGTGATTGGCTGGGCTTCAGCGATTTTCGGGATTGGCGGCGGTTCGCTGACCGTGCCATTCCTGACCTGGCGCAGCGTGCCAATGCAGCAAGCGGTGGCCACATCCTCGGCTTGCGGCTTGCCGATCGCCTTGGCAAGTGCATTAAGTTTCATGATTCTGGGCTGGCACGATCCATTGCTGCCGGCCCATAGTCTCGGTTTTATTTATTTGCCGGCGCTGCTGGGCATTGCCCTGACCAGCATGGTCTTCGCCCGCTTCGGTGCGCGATTGGCCCACAAGTTGTCGCCGAAGTTGCTGAAAAGACTGTTTGCCGCTTTGCTGTTCTGCGTCGGCCTGAACTTCCTGCTCTGACGCGCAGCGCAATCCTGGCTTAATCCTGAGGTGGCAGCGTCGCCCGGGAATTTTGAAGATTTAAACTCTAACGAGGAGTCGCAATGCTGCCTTACCCGCAGATCGACCCGGTGGCCCTGGCCATCGGTCCGCTGAAAATCCACTGGTACGGTCTGATGTACCTGATCGGCATCGGCGGCGCCTGGCTGCTGGCGTCCCGCCGCTTGAACCGTTTCGACCCGACCTGGACCAAGGAAAAACTCTCCGACATGGTGTTCTGGATGTCGATGGGGGTGATCGTCGGTGGCCGTCTGGGTTATGTGCTGTTTTACGATCTAAGTGCTTACCTGGCCAACCCGACGCTGATTTTTGAAGTGTGGAAGGGCGGCATGTCGTTCCATGGCGGCTTCATCGGCGTGATGCTCGCGGCGTTGTGGTTCGGTAAAAAGAACAACAAGTCGTTCTTCCAGCTGATGGATTTCGTTGCGCCGATGGTGCCGATTGGCCTGGGTGCCGGGCGCATCGGCAACTTCATCAATGCCGAGTTGTGGGGCAAACCGACGGACGTGCCGTGGGCGATGATCTTCCCGCCGTTCAGCGATCCGTCGCAGTTGCCGCGTCACCCGTCGCAGCTGTACCAGTTCGCGCTCGAAGGCGTGGCGCTGTTCCTGATCTTGTGGCTGTTCTCGCGCAAGCCGCGGCCGACCATGGCGGTATCGGGGATGTTCGCGCTGTTCTACGGCATCTTCCGTTTCATCGTCGAATTCGTCCGCGTACCGGACGCGCAGCTGGGCTATCTGGCCTGGAACTGGCTGACCATGGGTCAGGTGCTGTGCATACCGATGATCGTCGGCGGGCTGTTCCTGATCTGGCTGGCGTACCACCGCGCCCCGGCGACTCCAGCGGCAGCTGTATAAATTCGAACCCCGGAGCCGCGGCTCCGGGTTCAAGGACACAGGTAACTCATGAAGCAATATCTCGAACTGGTCGCCCACGTCATCAAGAACGGCACCAAACAGGCCAACCGCACCGGCGTGAACACCATCAGCTTTCCCGGCGCGATGCTGCGTTATGACCTGAAGGAAGGCTTCCCGGCGATCACGACCCGCAAGATGGCCTTCAAATCGGCCATCGGCGAGATGTGTGGTTTTCTTCGTGGCGTGAACAACGCCGCCGAATTCCGCGCCCTGGGTTGCAAGGTCTGGGACCAGAACGCTAACGAAAACGCGCAGTGGCTGGCCAACCCGTTCCGTCAGGGCGAAGACGACCTTGGCGAGATTTACGGCGTGCAATGGCGCAAGTGGCCGGCTTACAAGCAGATCCCGCTCAGCAACCCGGCCGCCATCGAGCAGACCCTGAGGCAAGGCTACCGCCAGATCGCCGAAGGCGAAGAAGACGGCCTGGCCTACGTAGTGCTGTACAAAGCCATCGACCAGGTTCGCCAGTGCGTTGACACCATCATCAAAGACCCGGGCAGCCGCCGCATTCTGTTCCACGGCTGGAACGTTGCGCAGCTGGATGAAATGGCCTTGCCGCCGTGCCATTTGCTGTACCAGTTCCATCCGAATGTCGAGACCAGGGAAATTTCCCTGACCCTCTATATCCGCTCCAATGACCTGGGGCTGGGCACGCCGTTCAACCTCACCGAAGGCGCCGCCCTGCTGAGTCTGATTGGTCGCCTGACCGGCTACACGCCGCGCTGGTTCACCTATTTCATCGGTGATGCCCACGTCTACGAAAACCACCTGGACATGCTCAACGAACAGCTCACCCGCGAGCCGTTCCCGATGCCGAAACTGGTGATTAGCGACCGTGTGCCGGAGTTCGCCAAGACGGGTGTTTATCAGCCGGAGTGGCTGGAGTTGGTGGAACCGAGCGACTTCTCGCTGGAAGGCTACGAGCACCACGCACCAATGACCGCACCGATGGCAGTCTAAAAGCAAACCCCTGTAGGAGCTGCCGAAGGCTGCGATCTTTTGATCTTTAATCTTTTGATTTTTGGCGGTTCTGGAAATGCCGAAGATCAAGATCAAGATCAAAAGATCGCAGCCTTCGGCAGCTCCTACAGGGGGTGTTGGCTAGTGGCCGTGGCTGCGGCCCACATGAGAATGCTCCACCTCCGTCGCCACAACCCCGCCGCTGACCTCCAGCCGCTGCAAAATCCCGCACTGATCGATATCCGGCCCTTCGCCACAACGTTGGCGCAGGTCGAGCAGTTGTGCCTGCAAGGCCAGCAAACCGTCGATCCGTGCCTTGACGTGGTGGATGTGTTCGTCAATCAGCGCATTCACGCTCTCGCACTGATCTTGCGGGCTGTCGCGCAACGCGAGCAGGCTGCGGATTTCTTCGAGAGTCATGTCGAGGGTGCGGCAGTTGCGGATGAAAGTCAGGCGCTCGGCGTGGGCCTGGGTGTAGACGCGGTAATTGCCGTCGCTGCGGGCCGGTTCCGGCAGCAGGTTTTCGCGCTCGTAGTAGCGGATGGTTTCCACGGCGCAGTCGGTGAGTTTCGCCAGTTCTCCGATCTTCATGACGGCAATCTCCAAATGGATGCTTGACCCTATAGTGGCTACAGGGTCTTTACTTGGCAACAGGCACCTTCATGGACGCAACCCGATGAGCGATTCCCTTCACACCCAAAAACCCGAGGCTGATCACGATCACGATCACGATCACGATCACGATCACGATCACAGCCACAAGCTGCAGCCGGTACAGAAACACGACCATGGCGGCCACGGCGACTCCTGCTGTTCCGCCAAAGTAGCGGCGCCGTCGCTGATCAAGCTCAGCGAGACGCCGACGGCCGGTGCGCGACTGAGCAGTTTCCGCATCGAGGCCATGGACTGTCCCACCGAGCAAACGCTGATCCAGAACAAACTCGGCAAACTGGCGGGCGTGCAGCAGCTGGAATTCAACCTGATCAACCGGGTGTTGGGCGTGACCCATGACCTGCCGAATACCGCGCCGATCATCGACGCCATCAAATCCCTAGGCATGCAGGCCGAGCCGCTGGAGAAAGGTGTTGAAGCACTGGCCCCGGCGCAGGAGAAAAAACCCTGGTGGCCATTGGCGCTGTCCGGCGTTGGCGCATTGCTGGCCGAAGTCATCCACTTCACCAATGCCGCGCCGAACTGGGTGGTGGCGGTCATCGCATTGGTCTCGATCCTCAGCGGTGGCCTGGGTACTTATAAAAAGGGCTGGATCGCCCTGAAGAACCTCAATTTGAACATCAATGCGCTGATGAGCATCGCCGTGACGGGTGCGATCCTGATCGGGCAATGGCCGGAAGCGGCGATGGTGATGTTCCTGTTCACCGTGGCCGAGTTGATCGAGGCCAAATCCCTGGACCGCGCGCGCAATGCCATCGGCGGTTTGATGCAGATGACCCCGGAACGGGCCACGGTGCAACAGGCCGACGGCACGTGGGTCGAGCAGGACGTCAAAACCATCGAACTTGGCGCACGGGTGCGAGTGCGTCCAGGTGAGCGTATCGGTCTGGACGGCGAAGTGCTGTCCGGCACTTCAACCATCGATCAGGCACCGATCACCGGTGAAAGCCTGCCGGTGGAAAAAACCGTTGGCGACAAAGTGTTCGCCGGCACCATCAATCAGGCCGGCTCGCTTGAGTATGCGGTGACTGCCGCAGCCAACAACTCGACGCTGGCGCGGATCATCCACGCCGTTGAACAGGCTCAAGGCGCGCGGGCGCCGACCCAGCGTTTCGTCGATCAATTCTCGAAAATCTACACCCCGGCAGTGTTCATCCTGGCCATCGCGGTGGCAGTGATTGCGCCGCTGTTCATGGGCGCGTCGTGGTTTGACTGGATCTACCGTGCGCTGGTGTTGCTGGTGGTGGCGTGCCCTTGTGCGCTGGTGATATCGACGCCGGTGACCATCGTCAGCGGCCTCGCGGCGGCGGCGCGCAAAGGCATTCTGGTCAAGGGGGGTGTTTACCTGGAGGGCGGTTACAAGCTCGATTATTTGGCGTTGGACAAGACCGGCACCATCACCCACGGCAAACCGGTGCAGACCGATTACCTGTCACTCGATCCCACCGCCGATGCTTCGGCCCCGGCGATTGCGGCAGCGCTGGCCGGACGCTCGGATCACCCGGTCTCGCTGGCCATCGCCAATGCGGCTGTGGATAAACAATTTGCGGCGCTCGTTGTGGATAACTTCGAGGCCCTTGCCGGCCGTGGAGTGCGCGGTGAAGTGGAGGGTCAGGTTTACCACCTGGGTAACCACCGCTTGGTAGAAGAACTGGGCCTGTGCTCGCCTGCGCTGGAAGAGAAGTTGTTTGCACTGGAGAAACAGGGCAAGTCCGTGGTGCTGTTACTCGACAAATCCGGCCCGCTGGCGCTGTTTGCCGTGGCCGATACAGTAAAAGAATCCAGCCGCGAAGCGATCCGGCAGCTGCACGACCTGGGCATCAAAACCCTGATGCTGACCGGCGATAATGTGCACACCGCCCAAGCGATTGCCGCCCAGGTCGGCATCGATCAGGCCCAGGGCGATCTGCTGCCGACCGACAAGCTGCAAGCCATCGAAGCGCTTTATGCACAGGGCCACAATGTCGGCATGGTTGGCGACGGCATCAACGATGCGCCGGCACTGGCTCGGGCCGAGATCGGTTTCGCCATGGCCGCTGCTGGCACCGATACCGCCATCGAGACCGCTGATGTCGCCCTGATGGACGATGATCTGCGCAAGATTCCGGCGTTCATTCGCCTGTCCCGACAAACATCAAGCATCCTCAAACAGAACATTGCCCTGGCTTTGGTCATCAAAGCGATCTTTCTTGGGGTAACCTTCGCCGGGCTCGCTACCATGTGGATGGCGGTGTTTGCCGACATGGGCGTGAGCCTGTTGGTGGTGTTCAATGGTTTGCGCCTGCTGCGCAAATAAATGATGAGGGACGGTTGTGCTGAGTGCCGAGCTGAAGGCGTTTTACATGGTTGCCCGTCTGGGCAGCATTACCCTGGCGGCGAAAAAGCTCGGCCTCAGCCAACCCACAGTGACGACGCAGATTCGCCATCTCGAAAGCCAGTACTCGGTGGAGCTGTTCTACCGTGGCGGCCGCCGTCTCAGCGTCAGCGACGAAGGCGCGCGGCTGTTGCCGATGGTCAAGGCGCTGATGCAGCAGGAAGCCGACATCGAGTTCTTCCTGCGCAACAGCGGTCAGGTCCAAGGCACGCTGCGCATCGCCGCCACCGCGCCGTATTACATCCTCGACCTGGTGAAAACTTTCCGCGAGCGCCTACCGCAGGTGGAAGTGTCAGTGGAAATCGGCAACTCCCAACAGGTGCTCGAAGCGCTTGAGGAGTACCGGGTGGATGTCGCGGCTTCTTCGCAGTTGCTGGAGGATGCGCGGTTGATTCGCCGGGTGCTTGGCAGCGACCCGCTGGTACTGGCCGTGCATCGCAATCATCCATTGGCAGTCCATGATCATGTACCGCTCAGTGCGTTGGCCGGGCATACGCTGTTGATGCGCGAGCCGGGTTCGACCACCCGCCGCATGACCGAAGAGTTGCTGGCTGGCGCCGGGGTCAGCATCGGGCCGCTGCTGGAAATTGGCAGCCGCGAATCGATCCGCGAGGCGGTGTTGCGCAACATCGGTATCAGTCTGATCGCCCGCCAGGAAGTCCCCCACGATCCGCAGTTGCGGGTGCTGACCATCGAGAATGCGCCGTTGCTGCCGGAGTATTTGTACTGCCTCAAGGAGCGCAAAGGTGCACGGTTGCCAGCGGCGTTTCTGGGGGTGGCGCAGGAAATGGCCCCGGTTTAGAAGATCAAAAGATCGCAGCCTTCGGAAGCTCCTACATGGGATCGTACTGCGATCTTTTGATCTCAACCAAAATCCTCGAATACCACTATCAGCCATTTTTGCCTTACTGCCACATGACGGACTCATTACAACTCTAGGATGGCGCTCATCTGCTAGATGAGGTCCGTCCATGAACAACTCGATCGCAACTGCCCTGACCAACCCCGGCGCACCGATGAAAGTGCGCGGCGTGCAAAAACGCTTCGGCGCGTTCACTGCGCTGGATAACGTTTCCCTCGACGTGGCGGCTGGTGAGCTGGTGTGTCTGCTGGGCCCGTCGGGCTGCGGCAAGACCACCTTGCTACGTTGCATCGCCGGTCTGGAAAAACAGGACAGCGGCGAGTTGTACCTCGGCGATCGCGACGTTTCTCACCTGGCCCCCCAGGCTCGGGACTACGGCATTCTCTTTCAGTCCTACGCGCTGTTTCCCAATCTCACCGTCGAAGCGAACATTGCCTACGGCCTCACCGGCAGCGGTCGCGATGAAGTGCGCCGTCGTGTCGGTCAGATGCTGGAACTCGTAGGCCTTAGCGGCAGTGAGAAAAAGTACCCCGGCCAATTGTCTGGCGGCCAACAACAACGTGTGGCACTGGCTCGGGCCCTTGCGCCGGCACCTTCCCTTTTGCTGCTCGACGAACCGATGTCGGCCCTCGATGCCCGTGTCCGCGAGCATCTGTGCACCGAACTGCGTCAGCTGCAACGCAACCTCGGCATCACCACCCTGATGGTCACTCACAATCAGGACGAAGCCATGCTGATGGCCGACTGCATTGCCGTAATGAATAACGGCAAGGTCGAGCAATACGCCACGCCTCAGGAAATCTACAACCGACCGGCCACGCCTTTCGTGGCGGAGTTCGTCGGCCAGGGCAACTGGTTGCCGTTCAGCCGTAATAGCGACAGCCACGCCCAGGTCGGCGGGATGAACCTGCGCCTGGCCGACGGCAGCGCCAAGACCGCGTCGGGCCGTTTGTTCTGCCGCCCCGAAGCGATCAACGTCAACCCGCTGGTGCATGAAGAAAACCTGTTCCCGGCCAAGATTCGCGAGATCACTTTCCTCGGCAACCGCTGCCGCATGAGCTTCGAGCTTGATCATTTGCCGGGTCACGCCTTGCTGGCCGAGCTGGCACCGGAAGCCATGCCGCGACTCGGCGCGCAGCAGATCATGGTCGCCTTGCCGCCGCGCAGCCTGCAGGTGTTTGCCTGATGAGCGCGAACATCGCGCTGCCGATACCGCACAAGCAGGTTCGGCAGACCTCCCGTGCCGAGATCGGCGACCGGGTGTTTGTGGTCGGGGGCAAAGTCCTTTTGCTGGTGTTGCTGGGCGTCGCGGTGTTGATGCCGTTGCTGGCGATCTTCTGGCGTGGTTTCAGTGCTGAAGCCGGGCAGGGTGGTGGTCTGGTTGCCGCCCGTGAACTGGTCACCAGCGCGAATTTTCATTGGTTGCTGGGCAACAGTCTGAAGGTTTCCCTCAGCGTCGCGGCCATTGTCGTACCGTTGGCCTACCTGTTTGCCTACGGCCTGCAGCGTACTTTGATGCCGGGCAAAGGCATCTGGCGTGGCATCTCGCTGCTGCCATTGATGGCGCCGTCGATGCTGCCGGGGATTGCGCTGGTTTATTTGTTCGGCAACCAGGGCATGTTGCGTAGTTTGCTCTCGGACAACATCTACGGCTTCTGGGGCATTGTGCTGGGTGAGGTCATCTACACCTTCCCGCATGCCTTGATGATTTTGCTGTCGGCATTGTCCCTGGCGGATGCTCGATTGTTCGACGCAGCCTCCAGCATGGGCGCGAGTCCGGCAAAAGCGTTCCGCAGCATCACTTGGCCGGCGACCCGTCAGGCCGTGTTCGCGGCGTTTTGTCTGGTGTTCACCCTGACCATCACCGACTTCGGCGTGCCCGTGGTGGTCGGTGGCGATTATCAGGTGCTGGCGCTGGAGGCCTACAAAGCTGTCGTCGGCCAGCAACAGTTCGGTCGTGGCGCGTTGATCGGCATGGTATTGCTGCTGCCGGCGCTGTTCAGCTTCGGTGTCGATGCGTGGTTGCGTCGGCGTCACGGTGACTCCATGAGCGGTCGCGCGCAGGTCTTCAAACCGGCACCGTCAAAACTGCGCGACGGTTGCTACCTGGCCATCGTGCTGCTGATCTGCGCCGCGTTGTTGCTGGTGTTCGGTATGGCGGTGTTCTCGTCGCTGGTGAAGTTCTGGCCCTACAACCTGTCGCTGTCGCTCAACCATTACCAGTTCAACGACACCGCCGGCGGTGGCTGGCTGGCCTACGGCAACAGCGTGAAGATGGCTCTTTGCACGGCATTGATCGGCAGTGTGTTGATCTTCACCGGCGCGTACCTGATGGAAAAAACCAAAGGCCAGCGCGGACTGAATCTGACCCTACGCATGCTCAGTTTCATCCCGATGGCGGTGCCGGGTCTGGTGCTGGGTCTGGGTTACGTCTTCTTCTTCAACCTGACCGGCAACCCGCTGCACGTGCTCTACGGGACCATGACCCTGCTGGTGGTCTGCACCATTGCACACTATTTGACCACCGCACAAATGACCGCCACCACCGCGCTGCGCCAACTCGACGCCGAGTTCGAAGCCGCTGCGTTGTCGCTCAAGGCACCGCTCTACCGGCATTACCTGCGGGTCACCGTGCCGATTTGCCTGCCGGCGTTGCTGGACATCGTGCGCTACCTGTTCGTCTCGGCCATGACCACCGTCTCGGCGGCGATCTTCCTCTACAGCCCCGACACCATCCTGGCGGCGGTGGCGGTGCTGAACATGGATGACGCCGGCAACGTCGGCGGTGCGGCAGCGATGTCGACCCTGATTCTGTTCACCTCGGCGAGCGTATCCCTGCTGTTGGCCTGGGCCTCGCGCGGTTTGCTGCGCCGCTCCCAAGCCTGGCGGCAGACCGCGCCCGGTCACTGATTTCAACTCCCGCAAACCTCAACTCAAAACAGGAAAAGATCATGTTCAAGCCTATGGCCCTGGCCGCTGCTGTCCTCACCGCTTTCAGCCTGAACGCCTTCGCGGCGACAACCGAGTTGACGGTGTACACCGCCCTCGAAACCGAACAGCTGACCGCCTACAAGGCCGCGTTTGAAAAGGCCAACCCGGACGTCGAGATCAAGTGGGTACGTGACTCCACCGGCATCATCACCGCCAAACTGCTGGCCGAAAAAGCCCGCCCGCAGGCTGACGCCGTCTGGGGCCTGGCCGCATCGAGCCTGGCGATCCTCGACCAGCAAGGCATGCTGCAAAGCTACGCGCCGAAGGACCTGGGCAAGATCGGCGGCAACTACCGCGATGCCGCCAACCCGCCAGCCTGGGTCGGTATGGACGTGTGGGCCGCGACCATTTGCTTCAACACCGTCGAAGCCGAGAAACAAGGCCTGACCAAGCCAGTGAGCTGGCAAGACCTGACCAAACCAGAATACAAAGGCAAGATCGTCATGCCGAACCCGGCCTCGTCCGGCACTGGTTTCCTCGATGTCAGCGCCTGGCTGCAAACCTTCGGCGAGAAGCAGGGCTGGGCGTACATGGACGGCCTGCACCAGAACATCGGCCAGTACGTTCACTCCGGTTCCAAGCCTTGCAAACTGGCGGCGGCCGGTGAATTCCCGATCGGTATTTCCTTCGAATACCCGGCCGTACAACTCAAACGCCAGGGCGCGCCGCTGGACATCATCCTGCCGAAAGAAGGCCTGGGCTGGGAGATCGAAGCGACTGCGGTGATCAAGGGCACAGCCCATGAAGAAGCGGCGAAAAAACTGGCAGACTTCTCGGCCAGCCCAGAGGCAATGGAACTCTACAAAGAGAACTTCGCCGTCCTCGCGCAACCCGGTATTGCCAAGCCGCAGACCGAACTGCCGGCGGATTATGAGCAGCGTTTGATCAAGAACGACTTCGCCTGGGCTTCGAAGAATCGCGATGAAATCCTGACTGAATGGCGCAAGCGTTATGACGGCAAGTCCGAGAAGGTTGTAGCCAAGTAAGAATCTCTTTGGCTGATAGGGCCTCTTCGCGGGCAAGCCTCGCTCCTACAGGTTAGTGTTTAACCCTGTAGGAGCGAGGCTTGCCCGCGAAGGCGGTCTAACATTCAGAACAAATGTCACTTCATCGGGAGACTTCTGATGGATCACAACGAACAAACGATCGCCCAGGTATTCGCCCTGTACGAACGCTTCGGCGACAGCGATTACATCGGCGAACCGGTGTCGCAGATCGAGCACATGTCCCAGGCCGCGCAATGCGCGATGGCCGAGGGCTTCGATGACGAAGTCGTGCTCGCCGCATTCTTCCACGACATCGGACATATCTGCGCTGAAAACGCCGAGAACATGGGCGGCTTTGGGGTGGTCAGCCATGAGCGTCTGGGTGCCGATTACCTGCGCAACGCGGGCTTCAGCGAACGCATGGCGCGGCTGGTGGAATACCACGTCCAGGCCAAGCGTTATCTGACACTCAAGGAGCCGGGGTACTACGAGCGTTTGAGCGAAGCCAGTCGCCGGACCCTGGAATATCAGGGCGGGGTGATGACGCCGGCCGAAGCTGAAGCTTTTGAACAGGACCCGTTGTGCGCCGTCAGTTTGCGCATGCGTCAGTGGGATGAGCAGGCCAAGGAAATGCAGGTGCCGGTGATTGATCTGGGGCTCCTGAAGGAAAAGGCGTTGCGATTGCTGGCTGCATAGAAGTCCAGGACCGAGGTGGGACCATCGCGAGCAGGCTCGCTCCCACAGGGGATTCGCGTCGATCACAGAACCTGTAGGAGCGAGCCTGCTCGCGATAGGCCTATCAGGCCACTAAAGCTGCTGCGCCAACACCTCAATCTGCTCCTGCCGTTCCGCCTGATTCAATTTCGGATGCGGATTGAGCGACGACCACTGCGGGTACGCCCGAGCCTTGTTCAGTGCCTCTGGCAGTTTGCCCTCGCGCCAGGTCTTGTCCTGAGGCGTGGCCACTTGAATGCTGTCGATCGCCGCATGCCCTCGGGCGTCCAACGCTTGCAGCAGCTGCCGTTGGCGCAGGGCCAACAGCCGCAGCACGTTGTCATCGACGGTCAGTTCGCGCTGGCCTTTGAGTTTGCCCAGCAATCGACTGCCGTAGCTGCGGGCGGTTTGCAGGGCGCCGCCAGCAATGGCACCGGCCAGTGCGGCAGCACCGAGGGTTAGCCCGCCCACCAGCAAATCGACCCCGGCCCCGGCTGCCGCGCCGGCCGCGATCCCGCCGCCGACTCGCACGCCCAGTTGCTTGAGGGTTTCCGGGTTAAACAGGTCATCACCCCAGCGACCGTCGAGCAACGGCAGGTCACTGGCCGCCGCGTCCTGCGGGCGGAAGGCGTAGAGCTTGAGCAGAGATTCGACGCAGCGTTGTTCCCGTTGTCGAACGGCTTTTCGCAGTTCGCTGATGGCGTGCTGTTCCTGTTCGGCATCACTGACTACGCTGCGGCGGCAAGCGGCGCAGTCGATCAGTAATTCGGCAATCAGCCGCGCCGCACTTTGCTGGCGGGCCAGACGTTGAGCCTGTTGATCGGCGATCAAGCGCTCAAGCTGCGGGCGGGCATGTTCGAGCAATAGCGCAAGACTTTCATAGAGCCGGCGCTCGCCATCTTCGGGCGGCGCAACGCTGTCGAAACGCACCAGCGCATGCAGGCCGAGACGTGCGAGGGCTTCACGCCAGGCGGGTTCCCGGTGGTTGGCGCTGCTGACGAAATTCAGCACTGGCAGCAGCGGTTTGCCACAGCCGGCCAGCACTTCCAGTTCATCGCGGTATTTGGCCAATACCGGCTCACGGGCGTCGATCACGTACAGGCCAGCGTCACAGGTCAGCAGTTGCCGCAGCACTTTGGCTTCCTGTTCGAAACGCTGCCGCGCCTCGCTGCCTTCAAGAAATCGCGCCAGCCGCGCCGGACCATCAAGACGTTCGCCGGGACGCTCGATACGTTCAAGGAAATCGAGCAGGGCGATGGCGTCTTCCAGGCCCGGCGTGTCGTAGAGATCGAGCAAAGGTTCGCCGTCCACCGACAGTCGCGCGCCTTCAACGTGACGCGTGGTGCTGGGACGATGGGACACTTCGCCGAAGCCGACATCGCGGGTCAGGGTGCGCAGCAACGAGGTTTTACCGACGTTGGTGTGACCGACCACCGCCAGTTTCAGTGGATTAGTCATGACCCGTCTCCAGCCAGTTCAACGGCGCGCAATCGGCGAACGGAAGATCCAATTGCTGCAACGCCACGTGCCAGTCACCGAGACGGTCGGCATCCAGCGCTTCACCCGCTGGCGCTTGCAGCAGCCAGACGCGGGTGGCGCTGGCGCTACGGGCCAGTTCGGCAATCAACGCCAGGCTGCCGCGATCCGGTGAACGCCTTGGATCGCACGCAATCGCCAGGCGGGCCGGCGGAAAGCGGCTCAGCTGTTCGAGCAGTTTGTTCCGGGATTCGCGGCTGTCGAGAACGCCAGCGTTGCTGACGTTTTTCGGCAATTGCGGCGGCCACGGGCGCTGGTCGTCCAGTTCGATGGCCACTAACAGTGCGCCTTCGCTGTGCTGGTCGCTGACACCGCTTTCGACCCGATGAAGTTGCTCGGGCGCCGCGTCGCTGATGCCCAGTCGTTCACTGGTAGGCATCAGCCGTTCGCGCAGTTGCGCATAGCCGGGCAAGTTCAAATCCAGATGCAACAAGGCTTGGCCGGTTCTCCAGCGCCACAGGCAAAACAACGCCAACAACAGGCGCGGCATCACGCCGTACACCAGCAACACGCCCACCAGCCACGCGGCCCAGGCTTGCCGGGCGCTTTCGATATTCAGCGCGGTATCGCCACTGGCGCGGATCATTTCCACGGTCGGCACGCTGAAGCCGAGCAGAGCCGGCAAGGCACCGAGGGCTTGGGTGACGGTGATAAAGGTGTCGGCGCTGAGGATGGTGGTTTCCCAGACGAAACCGTAGCGCCGTGTGGCCATGAGCGTGAGCAGAATCACCAGTGCGCTGAGCATCGCCAGCAACCACAAGCTGTTGACCAGAACACCGATTGCCCAGCGATTGAGTTTCTGTCGTTGCAATAAAAGGAGCAGGGCGGGGGCCAATTGTGCGGCTTTGGCATCGCGGGCCAGTTTTTCGCTGAGCCACAGCCATAGGCGCCCGAGGCTGGCACCGTGCTCGCCGGCGAACACCAGACCCAAGGCCCAGCTCAGCAGCAGAATCAGGTTCAATCCCAGCAAGCTGCCCAAGGCCCAGAACACATTTACCGGCGTCTGACCGTCACCCAGCGCGGCAAATGCCAGACCGGCGCCGCTGACCACGGCCAACACTGCCAATACCATCAACGCCAGTCGCGCACCTTGCAGCCAGTGTTTGAGCGCGTCGCTCAGGCCATCACGTTCGGCCAGCCACAGGGCGCGGCGCTGAATGCGTGTCGGCAAATCGCCGCCCGCGCTGCGGGCGAGACGATTGGCTTCCAGGTCTTCCAAAGGCCCGGCGTGTTCTTCACGCAGGCGGATGGTTTCTGTCAGCCAGAGGTTATTCAGTTCAGTCACGCGGCATCCCGTCGCTTAGATTGAGCTGTGAGCATAACCGCTGTGGCGCTTATCGGGGAAAGCGAGGCTCTGGTATCCTCGCCGGCATGACTAAATCACTCCCCCTCAGCCTGATCGCAGCCCTCGGTGAAAACCGTGTGATCGGCGTCGACAACAGCATGCCCTGGCACTTGCCGGGGGACTTCAAATATTTCAAGGCCACCACGTTGGGCAAGCCGATCATCATGGGTCGCAAAACCTGGGATTCGCTCGGTCGACCGCTGCCGGGCCGTTTGAACATCGTGGTCAGCCGTCAGGCCGATCTGGTGCTGGAAGGCGCGGAGGTTTATCCGTCGCTGGAGGCGGCAGTAGTTCGCGCTGAAGAATGGGCGAAGGTCCAAGGTGTCGATGAGCTGATGCTGATTGGTGGCGCGCAGTTGTATGCGCAAGGCTTGGCGCAGGCTGATCGCCTGTACCTGACGCGCGTGGCGCTGAGCCCGGAAGGGGATGCGTGGTTTCCGGAGTTTGATCTGGGGCAGTGGAAACTGGTGTCGAATGTGCCGAATCCGGCGGAAGGCGATAAGCCGGCGTACAGCTTCGAAGTCTGGGAGAAAGCCTGAAAGATCGCAGCCTGCGGCAGCGCCTACATGGGAATTGCGTTCACCCTGTAGGAGCTGCCGCAGGCTGCGATCTTTTGATCCTGGCCGCGAGGCTTAAGCGTGAGCCAACTCCGAATGCTCATCCGCATCCAGCAGTTCTTTATCAGTCTGCTGCATCACTTGGCTGGTAATCACCCCGGCCGTGATCGAACCACTCACGTTCAACGCCGTCCGCCCCATATCAATCAACGGCTCAACCGAAATCAGCAACGCCACCAATGACACCGGCAACCCCATCGCCGGCAGCACGATCAACGCAGCAAACGTCGCGCCTCCACCCACCCCCGCCACACCGGCCGAGCTCAGCGTGACAATCGCCACCAGGGTCGCGATCCACAGCGGGTCCAGTGGGTTGATGCCCACGGTTGGCGCAACCATCACCGCCAGCATCGCCGGGTACAGGCCGGCACAACCGTTCTGGCCAATGGTCGCACCGAACGAGGCGGCAAAACTGGCGATGGCCTGCGGAATACCCAGGCGGCTGGTCTGCGCTTCGATGCTCAACGGAATCGTCGCCGCACTCGAACGGCTGGTGAAGGCAAAGGTCAGCACCGGCCAGATCTTGCGGAAGAATCGCAGCGGATTGATCCCGGCGACCGATACCAGCAAGCCATGCACTACAAACATCAGACCCAGGCCGATGTAGGACACCACCACAAAACTGCCGAGTTTGATGATGTCTTGCAGGTTGGAACCGGCAACGACTTTGGTCATCAGCGCCAACACGCCGTATGGGGTCAGCTTCATCACCAGGCGCACCAGACGCATCACCCAGGCTTGCAGGGTGTCGATGGCGTTGATCACTTTCTGACCTTTTTCCACGTCATCCTTGAGCAGTTGCAGCGCAGCGACCCCGAGGAACGCGGCGAAAATGACCACGCTGATGATCGACGTCGGCTTGGCCCGCGCCAGATCGGCGAACGGGTTTTGCGGAATGAACGACAGCAGCAACTGCGGCACATTCAGGTCGGCGACCTTGCCGGCGTAGTCGGTCTGGATGGTTTGCAGGCGAGCCAGTTCCTGGGTACCGGCCACCAAACCTTCGGCGGTCAGGCCGAACAGGTTGGTCAGGCCAATGCCGATCAGCGCCGCGATGGCGGTGGTGAACAGCAGCGTGCCGATGGTCAGGAAGCTGATCTTGCCCAGCGACGAGGCGTTGTGCAGACGCGCCACGGCGCTGAGGATCGAGGCAAACACCAGCGGGATCACGATCATTTGCAGCAGCTGCACATAACCGTTGCCCACCAGATCGAACCAGCCAATCGAGGCTTTCAGTACCGGGTTGCCGGCACCGTAAACAGTGTGCAGCGACACGCCGAACACCACGCCCAGCACCAATGCGAGCAGGACTTTTTTAGCTAAGCTCCACGTCGTGTGACGGGTTTGCGCCAAGCCGAAGAGCAGGGCGAGGAACACCAGCAGATTGAGAATCAGCGGCAGATTCATTGGAACTCCCATTAGACATGTGCCAACTGCCTTCCGGGGCAGCTGCGAACCGGGAAGCCTAACAGCTTGATATCTAATGAATTAATATCAAAAACGTCTGGCAACTGTCGTTTTTGGAATAAGCGCATGTCGCTCTCGCAGATGCAGCTGGCGCGAAAGGGATGTGAGCAGTCGCAGTCAGACGAGGACTGTCACACTTATTTGTTAGCGTCGATTTCTTTGAATCAGGTCTTTCAATGAGGGAAGCATGCCAATGAAGTTCGCACCGAAATTACTGGTCGCCGCACTTTGCCTGGGCCTTGCCGGCCAGGTACTCGCAACGGATTTGAAGCACTGGCCGGCCGATCAGGCCAAGGCGCTGGACGCGATGATCGCGGCCAACGCCAACAAAGGTAACTTCGCGGTGTTCGACATGGACAACACCAGTTACCGCTACGACCTCGAAGAGTCGTTGCTGCCGTTCATGGAGAACAAGGGCCTGATCACCCGCGACAAGCTCGATCCCTCCCTGAAGCTGATTCCGTTCAAGGACACTGCTGACCACAAGGAAAGCCTGTTCAGCTACTACTACCGCCTCTGCGAAATTGACGACATGGTTTGTTATCCATGGGTCGCGCAGGTGTTTTCCGGCTTCACGCTGCAAGAGCTCAAGGGCTACGTTGATGAGCTGATGGCGTCCGGTAAGCCAGTGCCCACGACCTATTACGACGGCGACGTGGTCAAGAACCTCGACGTTAACCCGCCGAAAGTCTTTACCGGCCAGGCCGAGCTGTACAACAAGCTGATGGAGAACGGCATCGAGGTCTACGTGATGACCGCCGCTTCTGAAGAATTGGTGCGCATGGTCGCGGCTGATCCGAAGTACGGCTACAACGTCAAGCCGCAGAACGTGATCGGCGTGACCACGTTGCTCAAGGACCGCAAGACCGGCGAGCTGACCACTGCGCGCAAGCAGATCACCGCCGGCAAGTATGACGAGAAAGCCAACCTCGGCCTTGAACTGACCCCGTACCTGTGGACCCCGGCAACCTGGATGGCCGGCAAGCAGGCGGCGATCCTGACCTACATCGACGAATGGAAAAAACCGGTGCTGGTCGGCGGCGATACCCCGAGCAGCGACGGTTACATGCTGTTCCACAGCGTCGACGTGGCCAAGGGCGGCATCCACTTGTGGGTCAACCGCAAAGACAAATACATGACCCAGCTAAACGGCATGATGACCAAGAACGCCGCAGCCCAGGCCAAGGAAGGGTTAACGGTGACGGCGGACAAGAACTGGGTGATCGTCAAGCCGGAAGAGATTCAGTAATACACGGCTTCAAATGTAGGAGCTGCCGCAGGCTGCGATCTTTTGATTTTGTTTTTCAAGATCAAAAGATCGCAGCCTGCGGCAGCTCCTACAGGAGATCTGCGTAAACAAAAATGCCCCGCACTTGGCGGGGCATTTTTATGTCCGACGGTTAAACCTTACAGCCCGTCGAGCATTGCCTTGTTACGTACCGCACCCTTGTCGGCGCTGGTCGCCAGCAGGGCGTAGGCCTTCAGGGCGGTGGTCACTTTTCGTGGACGCACTTCCACCGGTTTCCAGCCTTTTTTGTCTTGCTCGACGCGGCGTGCAGCCAGTTCTTCGTCGCTGACCAACAGGTTGATCGAGCGGTTCGGAATATCGATCAGCACTTTGTCGCCGTCCTGCACCAGACCAATCGCGCCACCAGCAGCCGCTTCTGGCGAAGCGTGGCCGATGGACAGGCCCGAGGTGCCGCCGGAGAAGCGGCCATCGGTGAGCAGGGCGCAGGCTTTGCCCAGGCCTTTGGATTTCAGGTAGGACGTCGGGTACAGCATTTCCTGCATGCCCGGGCCGCCTTTCGGGCCTTCGTAACGAATGATCACGATGTCGCCGGCCTGCACTTCGTCGGCGAGGATGCCGCGTACGGCGCTGTCCTGGCTTTCGAAAATCTTGGCATTGCCTTCGAAGACGTGGATCGACTCGTCGACGCCCGCGGTTTTCACCACACAGCCGTCCAGTGCGATGTTGCCGTACAGCACGGCCAGGCCGCCTTCTTGCGAGTAAGCGTGTTCGACACTGCGGATGCAGCCGTTTTCACGGTCGTCGTCCAGGGTTTCCCAACGGGTCGACTGGCTGAATGCGGTTTGCGTCGGGATGCCTGCCGGGCCGGCCTTGAAGAAGTGATGCACGGCTTCATCGTTGGTCTGGGTGATGTCCCACTTGGCGATGGCTTCTTCCATGCTGCGGCTGTGCACGGTCGGCAGTTGCGTGTGCAACAGGCCGCCACGGGCCAGGGAGCCGAGGATGCTGAAGATCCCGCCGGCGCGGTGCACGTCTTCCATGTGGTACTTCTGGATGTTCGGCGCGACCTTGCACAGTTGCGGCACGTGGCGCGAAAGGCGGTCGATGTCCTTCAGGTCGAAGTCGATCTCGGCTTCTTGCGCGGCGGCCAGCAAGTGCAGGATGGTGTTGGTGGAACCGCCCATGGCGATGTCCAGGGTCATGGCGTTTTCAAAGGCCTGGAAGTTGGCGATGTTGCGCGGCAACACCGACTCATCGTTGTCGCCGTAGTAACGCTTGCACAGCTCGACGATGGTGCGGCCGGCCTGCAGGAACAGCTGTTCGCGGTCGCTGTGGGTGGCCAGGGTCGAACCGTTGCCCGGCAATGCCAGGCCCAGTGCTTCAACCAGGCAGTTCATCGAGTTGGCGGTGAACATGCCGGAGCACGAGCCGCAAGTCGGGCAGGCGCTGCGTTCGTACTCAGCGACTTTCTCGTCAGAAGCGCTGGAGTCGGCGGCGATCACCATGGCGTCGACCAGGTCGAGGCCGTGGGAAGCGAGTTTGGTCTTGCCGGCTTCCATCGGGCCGCCGGAAACGAAGATCACCGGGATGTTCAGGCGCAGGGACGCCATCAGCATGCCTGGGGTGATCTTGTCGCAGTTGGAGATGCAGACAATGGCGTCGGCGCAGTGGGCGTTCACCATGTACTCGACGGAGTCGGCGATGATCTCGCGGCTCGGCAGCGAATACAGCATGCCGTCGTGGCCCATGGCGATGCCGTCATCGACAGCGATGGTGTTGAATTCCTTTGCCACACCGCCGGCGCGTTCGATCTCGCGGGCGACCAGTTGGCCCAGGTCCTTGAGGTGGACGTGGCCCGGTACGAACTGGGTGAAAGAGTTGGCAATGGCGATGATCGGCTTTTTGAAGTCGTCATCTTTCATCCCCGTTGCGCGCCACAGTGCGCGGGCACCGGCCATGTTGCGGCCGTGGGTGGATGTTTTCGAGCGGTAATCAGGCATGAAGCACTCCGGGCGGCTAATCAGGTATCAAAAGGGAAGTGAGCTTCTATTGACGTCTGGAACACTCAGAAATGGCCGTGTGTCCGGAAGTTGCCGATAACTTTGCGGGATCGCCGCGCGCTTCAGCTTGAGCTCATAAACCCGCCGGGGGATGACTGGCGATGAATGTCGCGATTCTACACGGCTGGCAGCCGGAGGGAATGCCTGCAAACGTGCAGGCGGCATTCACAAGACGTGCGGACGCAATCCCTGTAGGAGTGAGCTCGCTCGCGATGCACTTGAGAGCACCGCGGAGTGTCAGGCTTGCAGCGTCATCGTTAACGACCATCGCTAGCAATCTCGCTCCTACAGATCAGCCGGGATTTGGTATCTGATTGCGGCGTGTGATTGACGCATTAAGCACGATGCCGACGGCGCTTAGGATCAGAAAAGTCAATGCCAAGGTCGTTTGTAAATCGTGTGCACGCAGGGTGATCAAGGCGCTGATCAACCCACCGCTAATGAATATTAGTGTGTTTCCCGCCGATGCGGAGGCGCCGGCATTGTCGGGAAATACGTCCATGGCTTTGGATGTTGCAATGGGGCGGGCAATTGTTGTGCCTGCAGTACAGATGATCATCGGAACCAACACTGTTAGGGCGGATAGCCCAAACAGGCTGGCGAGCAGAAGCATCGTCAATCCTGAAATGAAAATCAGGCTGAAGCCTACGATAATTTGAAAGCTGGCCGCGATTTGACCGGTAAGAACCCGAGCGACTATGCCACCGATAATGTAGGCCGCGCCATATAGCAGTAATGCAAGGGAGAATTCATAGGTCGAAAGCTGCAATTGCTCCATGAAGATCAGGGGCGAGACGACAATGAAAGAAAAATGGCATGAGAAAGCAATCGCGGCGATGAGCCAATAACCGAGGAAGCCAGCGTCGCGACAGGCCCGTCGGTACGAATGAAAGATGCTCTGGTTCGTGGGAATGCTGGGATGTTGGTTTTCAAGAAAGAAACAAGCCTTCAGAAACACGGCGGTAGCCAAAACAGTAAAAATGATGAAGCTCCCGGGCCAGTCCAGTGCTTGCTGTAGCACCGTGCCTGCTAACGGTGATATGCAGATAAAGACCCCGCTGGCACTAACCATCAGAATCCGTATTCGATCCCGGTCCTTGCCGTCGAACAGATCCTGGATCAGTGCCTGCGAGAGTACGAAACAGCCACAGCCGATGGCTTGGACAACCCGGAAAAATAGGAACCAGGCGAATTCGGTCGATAGGACACAGCCTAATGCACCAACAATTGATACAGTCACCCCTGCAAGTAGCAAGCCCTTGCGCCCAATGGCATCTGAGAGCGGTCCGATCAGAAGTTGAGACAGGGAGATGCCGATAGCGAAGAGACTGATGGAAAAAGCGATATTGGCTGGTGTGCTTTGGAAGTGCTCGGCCAAAGCCGGGAAAGATGGAAGTAGCACATCTAGTGGAAAGACACCCAGCAGCACCATTGTCATCAAAAGAAGGACCGCTGCTCGGCGTTTTTTAGCACTGACTGCATTGTTTTCATCAGTCATCGAGAAGTCCTGCCTTGGAAAATAATTGTCGATTAGCAGATAAATCGAAGAGTCCTGCTTTTTTCAATGCTTGCAGAGTCGGGCCTGCACCTGACCGAATGCGGAGGCGGTGTGCGTTATCACTCGTCATATCGAAGAGTATTTGTCCTATGACTGCTTCAGACAAGCCAACACTGCGTAAGCTTTCGCCGAGCCAACGTTCATCAACTTCAAAGAAGGTCAGCAGAGTTTCCAATAGTAACGTGGCGGCGATAGTTCGTTGATCGTAACTCAGGTGTACCCATAGAAAATGGAACACTTCGCAAAAATAACGGCTGTGTCGCGCCTCGTCCGTTAGATGATCTCTGAGCATCTCCTCAACGCTGCATATCAATGTGGTGCGGCAAATCTCGAGAAGTTCCTTTGCAATGATCGTCTCCGAGACGAAGCCAACGAGAAACCAAGCCAGTGCTTTTTGACCATCCGGTGTGCGTTCAATCAGGGCATTCAGTCGTGTGATTCGCTGGGGTATGGCCGGCCTACCAGTCATGCCATAAAAGTTGGCAACTTGCTCGGCGAGACTATAGGAAAACAGCGCGTGGTATCCCTCATCTGTGTAGAGCTGCAGTGCAGCTGTTTTCATCCGTGAAGGAATGGGAATTCCAAGTTCGTCGTGGGCAATGGTTTCGACTGATCGGTTGACGATACGGTGTTCAAGCAAGGTGGTGTAGTCGAGGAAATACACCAAATGGTTTGCGCAAAGACGATGAGTGAGTGCTCTATTTTCTGTTTTGATAGCCGTGTGATTCAGGTAAGGGAGAAAAGCTGGCGGGAACCAGCATCGGGTTTCTAGTTGTTCGTCTATGTCCAAGGGCAAATGATAGCAGTGCTTACTAGTTCGTACTGAGGATCGGGAGTTCCAGTCGCCAAGAGTGAAGCACTGAGAAAGTGGTTTGATGAGAGGCTTGGTCATTGTTCCTGCCTCCGGCTACTTAACAGCGATTTTATTTCCTCGCACATCGCTTGCCCATTGCTCTTGCCGCAACCAACAAAGAACAACGGTTGCTCTGGACTATCCTCAAGCCCCAAAAGCGCTTCGACCTGATCGTCCGTCAAGGCACCAGTCAACCAGGTTTTCAATCCGAGCGAAGTGGCCACCAATTGGAAAGTCTGGGAAATATGACCTGCTTCGACGTAAGCCATTCGGTAGGCTCGCGAATGCCCATATTTCCACCATAGTTTGTCGAATCGGCTGGTGATGAACAGTCCGACTGGCAAGTTACTGATGAAATGTTGTCCGCATAGGATGTGCCCTAAAGATGGAGAAGGTAGGGGTTTAACAAAACTTAGCGCGTGCTCTCTGGGATGATAGGCGTATAGACCGGGCTTCAAGCCGATAACGTGTTGAACCAGTAGAAAGCCTTCACAGGCATTTAGTCCGCCCCCGGATGGACTGCTTCGCCGATCGTCGAGGCCTTCGGCAACACATTCGTCAATGTCGTTTGCACGCTCCTGCAAATAGCCAAGTGAAAGATAAAGCAGCGCACTGACGGCCTCTATGGGAACTGCTTCACCCGTGAAGGTGCGGCAGGTTTTTCGGTCGATCAGGGCGTTTACAAGGCAGCCTTCTGGCAGGCAGGAAGGATTTGGTAGCGCAATCAGTTCGCAGGCTAGATACTCCGACAATCTGGCTCTAGGGGCGGGTGTACTGAGTATATTTGTACAATGGTCAAGGTATTCTTTTGACCATTCATTGATATTTAGAGGGGCATAATCACAAGGGATATTTTTAGTGCCAATATGAAATATTTTTGATAGGGCGTCCCAGCCCCATTCAATGTTGTCTGGCGTGGAGGTTGTAAGGATTCCAGCGCTAAAAAGTTGATTGTCAATAATATTTGAAGTATTAAATGTTTCTGGGTTTTCGATTAGTTTGGCAAGTCGAGTTGAATACTCAAGATTGAGTTCAAATTGTTTGTGGTTTTTATAATCCCAAACTATTTGGTCGGGCGTGCGCGGAATGATGAACAAATAAGGATTTATCTGCATATGGATGGCTCTCTTAGGAAGGCCTTAAAACGCTGGGTAGCCGGCACTCCCCAGCGTCTCATTTACTTAGCGGGCTTTTGGGGAAACCAAAAAAGCCAGGTTGGCGATGGTTGAAACTTCCAGAGTAATTGTTTTCATTTTTAACTCCTTTTAGTATTTGAAATGATTGTCACCTCGTGGTGACAACTCAATCATAGATACTTATTTGAATTTCTCAATGAAATATTAAGTAAGGATTTTCTGGTAGTCGTGTCGGAGTAGTCCTACATTTAGATGCGTTTTGTAACTTTAGTTCGATAAAGTACGCCGCGACGTGGAAATGTGTCTCAGCAGGACGGTCGGGTAGAAGAGTTGAGGAGAAGTAAAAAATAGAAGGGGAGCCGATTGGCCCCCCGATTAATCGGTGTTATCAGCTATTCGGCAGCAACCGGCACGTAATGCTCTTGATGTACCGAGTCTCGGCAATCGCCGGGTGCACCGGATGATCCGGGCCCTGGCCGCCGCGCTCGAGCATCTGGATATTGCGGTCCAGGTGACGGGCGCTGGTCAGCAGGATGTTCTGCAGGTCGTCTTCCGGCAGGTGCATCGAGCACGATGCGCTGACCAGGATGCCGTCCTTGCTGAGCAGGCGCATGGCTTGTTCGTTCAGGCGGCGGTAGGCACCTTCGCCGTTTTTCATGTCTTTTTTGCGTTTGATGAACGCCGGCGGGTCGGCCACGATCACGTCGAAACGTTCTTCGCTGGCTTTCAGCTCTTTCAGGGCCTCAAAGACGTCGCCTTCAATGCAGGTCATTTTTTCGGCAAAACCGTTCAGCGCGGCGTTGCGCTCGACGCCGTCGAGGGCGAAGGCCGACGCGTCGACGCAGAACACTTCACTGGCGCCGAAGGCGGCCGCTTGCACGCCCCAGCCGCCGATGTAGCTGTACAGGTCCAGTACGCGCTTGCCTTTGGCGTACGGCGCCAGGCGTGCGCGGTTCATGCGGTGGTCATAGAACCAACCGGTTTTCTGGCCCTGGATGACCGGTGCTTCGAATTTCACGCCGTTCTCTTCCAGCGCTACCCACTCCGGCACCAGGCCGAACACGGTTTCGACATAACGATTGAGGCCTTCGGCGTCACGGGCAGCGGAATCGTTCTTGAACAGAATGCCGCTTGGCTTGAGCACTTGGGTCAGCGCCGCGATCACGTCGTCTTTATGGGCTTCCATGGTCGCCGAGGCGATCTGCACCACCAGGATGTCGCCGAAACGGTCGACTACCAAGCCTGGCAGCAGGTCGGAATCGCCGTAGACCAGGCGATAGAACGGCTTGTCGAACAGGCGATCGCGCAGCGACAGGGCCACGTTCAGGCGATGCACCAGCAGGGATTTGTCCAGCGGCAGCTTGATGTCGCGCGACAGCAGGCGGGCGCAGATCAGGTTGTTCGGGCTCATTGCTACGATGCCCAGCGGTTTGCCGCCGGCCGCTTCGAGGATCGCCTGATCGCCGGCCTTGAAACCGTGCAAAGGGGTCGCCGCTACATCGATTTCGTTGCTATAGACCCACAAATGGCCGTTGCGCAGACGACGGTCGGCGTTGGCTTTGAGGCGCAGGCTAGGCAGGGACATGACGTCGCTCCGGAAAAAAGAGCGGGAGTATAGCGTGTTGAAGGTCGCGGCGGGTCTGGGGAGCGATGAAACGCTGATGGCCCCTTCGCGGGCAAGCCTCGCTCCTACAGAGTGGTGTGCTTTGCAGGGGCGAGGCGTACCCGTGAAGGCTGTTTCGAATGCTAAGCCGACAACGCCTGAATCAACTCGCGATTGAACGCCGGAATATCATTCGGCTGGCGACTGCTGATGAGTTTTCCGTCCGTGACCACTTCCTTGTCTACCCAGTTGGCACCGGCATTTATCAGGTCATCCTTGAGGGTTTTGTAGCTGGTCATGGTTTTGCCATTGACCAGACCGGCCGAAACCAGAAGCCAGCCGCCATGGCAGATCACGGCGATCGGTTTCCCGGCAGAAGTGCCGGTCTTGACCAGATGCTGGGCATCCTGGTCAATGCGGATGGTGTCGGCGTTCTGCACGCCACCTGGCAGGACCACGGCGTCGTATTGCTCGATGCTGGCTGCGCGGAATGTACGGTCGACCTTGAAGTCATCAGCTGGCTTGTCGTGGTTCCAGCCTTTGACCTTGCCTTCTTTTGCGGAAAGTATGTCGACCTTGGCTCCGGCCTGTTCCAAGGCGTCTTTCGGGCCGGTCAGTTCGACTTGCTCGAAACCATCGGTCACCAGCATCGCAATACGTTTGCCGTTCAGGGAGTTGGACATGGATGAGCTCCTGGATTAAGTCAGTAATTAGCCTGTGGGCATTACAAAATCCGAAGCCGGGGCTTAAATGAAAGTTCCTGCGATTCGCCCATTGGTATGTCGGATCCAACTTTATAAGGGTTAGAATCGCCGCCTGGCCCAGAGTGTGTACTTATGTCCCAAGAGCTGACCTCCGAACAAATCCAGCAGTCCCTGCAAGGCATTAGCGTGCCCGCTCAACCGCAGATCATGGTGGATTTGCAGATGGAGCAGTACATGCCGGACCCGGATCTGGAGGTGATCGCGAAGCTGATTTCCCAAGACCCGGGCCTTTCTGGCTCCTTGCTGAAAATCGTCAACTCGCCGTATTACGGCCTGACCAACAAGATCGCCTCGATCCAGCGCGCGGTGAATCTGTTGGGCAGTCGTTCGATCATCAACCTGATTAACGCGCAGTCGATCAAGGGTGAGATGAACGATGAAACCATCGTCACGTTGAACCGCTTCTGGGACACCGCGCAGGATGTGGCGATGACTTGCCTGACGCTGGCCAAGCGCATCGGCACCCAGGCCGGCGATGAAGCGTATGCCCTGGGCTTGTTCCACGACTGTGGCGTGCCGCTGATGCTCCAGCGTTTTCCCGACTATATGACCGTGCTGGAACAGGCTTACGCCAATGCCGGCCCCGATTGCCGGGTAGTGGACACCGAAAACCAGGCGTTCAACACCAACCACGCAGTGGTCGGTTATTACACAGCGAAGTCCTGGCGCTTGCCGGAGCACGTAACTGCCGCGATCGCCAATCACCATAATGCCCTGGCGATTTTCAGTGATGAGTCATCGCGCAATAGCCAGCTGAAAAATCTGCTGGCGATCCTGAAAATGGCCGAGCATATTTGTGCGTCCTATCGGGTGCTGGGCAACCAGACCGACGACCACGAATGGAACAGCATCAGCCATTTGGTGCTCGATTACGTTGGCCTGTCAGACTACGACTTCGAAACCCTCAAGCAGACTATTCGCGACCTCGGCACTCATCGCTGAGTTTTCTCCTTATTCGAGCGACTGATTCGAGAGCACCATGCCTGAACTGCCCGAAGTCGAAACCACCCGTCGCGGCATTGCGCCGTATCTGGAAGGCCAGCGCGTCAGCCGGGTAATCGTGCGCGATCGCCGGCTGCGCTGGCCGATCCCAGAAGATCTCGATGTGCGCCTGTCTGGCCAGCGCATCGTGCTGGTGGAGCGGCGTGCCAAGTACCTGCTGATCAACGCCGAAGTCGGCACGTTGATCAGCCACTTGGGCATGTCGGGTAATTTGCGTCTGGTGGAAGCGGGCCTGCCGGCGGCTAAACACGAACATGTGGATATTGAGTTGGAATCGGGCCTGGCCCTGCGCTACACGGACCCGCGCCGGTTCGGGGCGATGCTCTGGAGCCTCGACCCGCTCAATCACGAGTTGTTGATTCGCCTGGGGCCGGAGCCGCTGACTGACCTGTTCGACGGCGAACGCTTGTTTCAGCAGTCCCGCGGGCGTTCGATGGCGGTCAAACCGTTCATCATGGACAACGCGGTGGTGGTTGGCGTTGGCAATATCTATGCGACCGAAGCGCTGTTCGCTGCGGGGATCGACCCGCGCCGCGAGGCCAAGAGCATTTCCCGGGCGCGCTATTTGAAGTTGGCGATCGAGATCAAACGCATCCTGGCCGCTGCCATCGAACGCGGCGGCACCACGCTGCGGGACTTTATCGGCGGTGATGGTCAGCCGGGCTACTTCCAGCAAGAACTGTTCGTGTACGGCCGTGGCGCTCAACCCTGCAAGGTCTGTGGGACGGAGTTGCGTGAAGTGAAGCTTGGGCAGCGCGCCAGCGTCTTTTGCCCGCGTTGCCAGAGCTGAAAAGCCTACGGTCTATAGTCAGTGTTCTGACTGTCTAGCCGAAGGATTGGGCCATGAACCGTTGTCGAACCCTTGTCGCTGCGTTGCTGCTGAGCATCGCTGCAACAGCCACCGCCAGCAGTGGCAGCGGCGATCCGCTGTACACCATCCAGAATCCACCCGCTTACGCCATGATCGGCGACCTGCTGATTGCCCGACCTTTATTGGTGGTGGCGACGGTGATCGGTGCCGGGGTGTTTGTGGTGTCGTTGCCCTTTACCGCATTGGGTGGCGGAGTGGGTGATGCGGGGCAGGCGTTGGTGGTGGATCCGGCGAAGGCGGCGTTTGTGCGGTGTCTGGGGTGTATCGGGGAGGGGTTTGAGCGGCAGGAGTGAGGCAAGATCAAAATATCGCAGCCTTCGGCAGCTCCTACATGGGATCCGTGTCGGAGCTGCCGAAGGCTGCGATCTTTTAGGGTTTCAGGCCTTACCAGTAATCTTCCGGTACTTCTCCATCAACTGCTCTTCAGTCTCCTGATGGGCTTCGTCCAGCGGAATGCAATCTACCGGGCAGACCTGCTGGCATTGTGGCTCGTCGTAGTGGCCGACGCACTGCGTGCACAGGTTCGGGTCGATCACGTAGATTTCTTCGCCCTGGGAGATGGCGGCGTTCGGGCACTCGGGTTCGCAGACGTCGCAGTTGATGCAATCGTCGGTGATGATCAGGGACATGCTAACTCCAGCCGGGGCGGCAGGCCCGGGCGCAATAAATCAATGCGCGTAATTGTGCCGCATTGGCGCCCGCAGTGCACGCGGGCGCGACGTACTGTAGGAGCCAGCCTGCTGGCGATGAACCCGAGAATGCCGCGGGGTGTCAGGTTTCCCGCGTTATCGTTGACGTCCATCGCGAGCAGGCTCGCTCCTACAGTTTGTGGGGTTACTTCTTGAAGCGCAGGGTCAGAGCATCCGCCACCACTGGGTGCACGAACTTGGTGATATCGCCGCCCAGAGCTGCAATTTCACGGACCAGCGTCGAGGAAATGAACGAGTAGCGCTCGGATGGGGTAAGAAACAGACTTTCCACATCCGGGGCCAATTGACGGTTCATGTTCGCCAGCTGGAACTCGTATTCGAAGTCCGAGACCGCTCGCAGACCACGCAGGAACACGTTGGCGTTCTGCTCTTTGGCGAAGTGCGCCAGCAGTGTCGAGAAGCCGACGACTTCTACGTTCGGCAGATGTTTGGTGACCTCGCGGGCCAGCTCCACACGCTGTTCCAGAGGAAACAACGGGTTTTTCTTCGGGCTGGCGGCGACGGCAATGATCACGTGGTCAAACAGGCGCGAGGCGCGTTCGACCAGATCGCCATGGCCCTTGGTAATAGGGTCGAAGGTACCTGGGTACAACACTCGGTTCATCGCGTCGTCCTGGCGGGAGTGCGTTTGGGAGTCGGATGGTATCGCAGCCTAACCGGTCGGCCAACTCCCCTGTTGGGTAAGAAAGCACTATAGACGATGGGAATGTTCGCTGTTTTCATGGGTTTTTTAAACGCTCGGCCAGTGAAGTCGCCAGTTGTGCCGTCAGTCCGTAGACCGATAACTGCGGGTTTGCACCAATGCTGGTGGGGAACAACGAGCCATCGTGAATCGACAAATTGCCCAACTGATGATGCCGACCGAGGCTGTCGGTCACGGCGTTTTTCGGGTCTTCGCCCATGGCACAACCGCCCATCACATGGGCGCTGCCCAAGCGCGTGCGGTACAGCTCCAGGCTAAGCCCGTCGATCAGCGTGCGCGCTTCGCCCAGGGTTTTTACGTAGCGCGCGTCGGCATGCATCGGCATCACGGCGTTGGCGCCACCGGCGAACTGGATCTCGGCCATGCTGTGAAAGGCTCGGCGCAAGCCTTCCCAGACATAAGGGGAAACCTGGTAATCGAGGACCGGCGTGCCATCACCGCGCAATTCGACGCTGCCCCCCACGCTGTCCGGGTGAAAACCGTCGCGCAGCAACGCGAGCATGGCGTGGGTGTGTGGCAGGTTGGCCATGTGCTGCGCATTCTCCTGGCCGAAACCGCCGAGTAGCGTGGCGGCGAGTGCCGGGTGCAGCGGCGGCACCTCCAGTTTGTAGGCCATCTTGCCGGTCGTTCCGTCCAGCCATTGGAAATGGTCGGAATAGATTGACTGCGGTGCCCCGTAGAACGGGTTGATCACCTCGTCGAACAACCCGGCAGACATGTTCACCACATGCAGAAAAGTTCGTTTGCCCAGTCGTTTGTGCGGGTCTGGCGCATCTGAACGCAACAGTAGCGCCGGGCTGTTGATCCCACCTCCGGCCAGTACATAGTGCCGCGCCTTGACCGTAATGCTGCGCCCGGTGGGTTCGACGCACCGTTGGTCCATCGCCACGCACTGCAGGCCGGTGACCTTGTCTGCGTTGATGATGAGTTTTTCAGCGCGGGCCAGGTAAAGCAGTTCCCCCCCTTTTTCCAGGGTAGCCGGAATGGTCGTGACCATCATTGACTGCTTGGCGTTGGTCGGGCAGCCCATGCCGCAGTAGCCGAGGTTCCAGCAGCCACGAACGTTGCGCGGAATGACATGCCAGCTATAACCGAGTTTTTCGCAGCCCTTGCGAATCACATCGTTGTTGGCATTGGGCGGAACCATCCACGGCGCGACACCCAGGCGCTGTTCCATTTTTTCGAACCACGGTGCCATTTCGGTTGGGGAGTGGCCTTTGACATCGTGTTCCTTGGCCCAATGTTCCAAGGTCTGCTGCGGGGTGCGGAAGCTGGAGGTCCAGTTGATTAGCGTGGTGCCACCGACCGCCCGGCCCTGGAGGATGGTGATCGCACCGTCCTTGCTCATGCGGCCGATGCCTTCCTGATAAAGGCTGGCATAGGCCTGATCTTCGAGCAGCTTGAAGTCACTGCTGGTCTTGAGCGGGCCTTCCTCGATCAGCAGCACCTTGTAGCCGGCCGCACTGAGGATTTCGGCCGTGGTCCCGCCGCCGGCACCACTGCCGATGATCGCCACGTCCGCTTCGAGGGTCAGGTCCTGGGTCAGTTGCGAGCCGTTGTAGGTTTTCCAGCCACGGGCCATGCCTTCGCGAAACGGATCGGGTACGGGCATCGTTGAGTTCTCTTGTTGTTATGTTTTAGCGATTGTTGTGAGGCAGTTGACGCCTTCGCGGGCCACGCTCCTACAGATATAAACGGTCCCTGTAGGAGCGAGGCTTGCCCGCAGATGGGGCGACACGGTCTCAAACGGTGGGCGGCCCGGGATACCCGCAATGCACCCACGATTCCTTGCGCCCGTACCACGCCATCATCACCAATTGCAGCAACGAGCTGTGGCCCATGCGCAACAGGCTCAGCGAGCTGTTTTCCCAGCGGTCGAGGAAGTGGCGGATCTCATCGCCGGTGGCGTTTTCCCAGCTGCCCCAGATCCCGGTCAACGGCCCTCGAGTCACGGCCATGCCCAACACATCAAACAGTTGCCGGGTCAGCGTGAGCATTTCCGCCGACAGATGATTGAGGTTGTAGTCCAGGCTTTTCAACGTGCCATCGACAGCATCGGGCATGCGTTCAACGGTCACGGCACCGTCCAGCATCACCGGGATCAGTGCCTTCAGAAACAGCAGGTCGCCGCTGCGTAATGTGGCGAAACCGTTGGCCGCAATACTCGACGAGCAACCACTGAGGCTGGCCCCCAACCCCGCGGTGGCAAGAAAGGCGCTGGCGCCGAGGCTGAATTTAAGCAGGCCGCGCCGTGACAGCGCGGGTGTATCGGACAGGCTTGGGCTCATTATTGTTATTACCCGACGGTGGTGATCGTTAGCGGATGAACAGCTTCTGGATCAGTTTCTGAATAGATTTGCCGTACGGCGGGTAGATCAGTTTTGCCGCGTTGAACCGCTGTTTGATCAGCACGCCCTTGGCTTTGCTGAAGGTCAGGAAACCTTCGTGGCCGTGGTAATGGCCCATGCCCGAGGCGCCGATGCCGCCGAACGGCATGTCGTCCTGGGCGACGTGCAGCAGGGTGTCGTTCAGGCACACGCCGCCGGAATGGGTTTCGTGAAGTACGCGGTTTTGCTCGCGCTTGTCGTAGCCGAAGTAGTACAGCGCCAGTGGGCGAGGGCGCTGGTTGATGTAGGCAAACGCCTGATCGAGATCCTTGTACGGCACGATCGGCAGCAACGGGCCGAAGATTTCATCCTGCATCACCGTCATGTCGTCGCTGACGTTGAGCAGCACGCTTTGACCCATGCGACGTCCCTGACCCTGTTCGAACAGCGGAATCAGTAACGCGCCTTTGCTGGTGGCATCGCTGATGTAGCCGTTGAGCCGGGCCAGCTGTCGGTCGTTGATGATTGCGGTGTAGTCCGGGTTGTCAGCCAGGGTCGGATAAAACCCGCGAACCGCCTGACGATAGGCCTCGACGAAAGAGCCGACGCGGTCTTCCGGGACCAAAACGTAGTCCGGGGCCACGCAGGTTTGCCCGGCGTTGAGGGTTTTGCCGAAGGCAATGCGTTCGGCGGCGTCCTTGAGGGGCACATCGTTGGAAACGATGGCCGGGGACTTGCCGCCCAACTCCAGGGTCACCGGTGTCAGGTTCTCCGCCGCAGCGCGCATCACGTGTTTGCCAATGCTGGTGGCACCGGTGAACAACAAGTGATCGAAACGCAAGCGTGAGAACGCCACCCCGATGTCGGCCTCACCCAGTACTACGCAGACCAGGTCTTCTGGAAAGACTCGCGACAACAGTTCCTTGAGCAGTAAACCGGTAGCCGGCGTCGACTCACTGAGTTTGAGCATCACCCGATTACCCGCCGACAACGCGCCGACCAAAGGCCCGATGGCCAGGTACAACGGGTAGTTCCACGGCACGATCACCCCGACCACGCCCAACGGCTGGTAAACCACTTTGGCCGAAGCTGGCTGGAAAGCGACGCCGACCTTGCGCCGTGACGCGCGCATCCAGCCTGTGAGGTGCCGACTGGCGTAATGGATGCTGTGCAGGCTGGGCATCAGTTCGGCGAGCAGGGTTTCATCGGCGCTTCGGTGGCTGAAGTCCTGACTGATGGCTTCGATCAGCGCCTGACGTTCATTGCTCAGCAGATCGCGCAATGCCTTGAGCCATTGCTGGCGCTGGGCCGCAGGTGGCATCGGGTTGGCGGCGTATGCAGCGCGCTGCGTGTCGAACAGGTTTTGAAGTTCTTCCAAAGGCTGCTGCAGGTTTTGCATGTAGGAAATGTCAGCAGTCATGGTCGGCTCCGGATTTATTGTAATGAGGCACTTTTTAGAGTCTATGCTCTAGAAAGTCAAATGACATCCCGGTGCAGCTTTGTTTTATCCCTGTCCGGATAGGTCGTAAGATGCCCGTCAACGCACTCTGAATTAAAGCTCAAGCCATGGCCCCTCGGATCAAAACCAGCGAGCGCATCGTGCAGAACAGCCTGGAGCTGTTCAATCAACAGGGCGAGCGCAGCATCAGTACTAACCACATTGCTGCCCACATGGAAATTTCCCCGGGCAACCTGTACTACCACTTCCCTAACAAGCAGGCGATCATCGCCGTGCTGTTCAGTGAGTACGAAATCCTGGTGGACAGCTTCCTGCGCCCGCCCCAGGGTCGCGCCGCGACGGTGGAAGACAAGCGCTTCTATCTCAAGGAATTGCTCGCGGCGATGTGGAACTACCGGTTTTTGCATCGCGACCTTGAGCACTTGCTCGACAGCGATCCGGACCTTGCCGGGCGCTATCGGCGGTTTTCCCAGCGTTGCCTGATTCAGGGCACGGCAATCTATGAAGGTTTTGTCGCCGCCGGCATCCTGAAGATGGATCGGGTGCAGATCGAATCCCTGACGCTCAATGCCTGGATCATCCTGACCTCTTGGGTGCGTTTTCTGTGCACCACGCGGGAAAACTCCAGCCATCTCAGTGAGCAGGCGATCAAGCGCGGGGTGTATCAGGTGCTGGTACTTGAGGCCGGGTTCGTCACGGATCAGGCACGCGATGCGGTCAACGCGTTGTTCGAAGAGTTTTACGTGCCGCTGGCCCAGGCGTTGGAAGAGCTGTGAGTTAAAAAGTGCAGTAGGATCGGAAACCGTCTTAGTCATAGGAGCCTGTTATGCCCATTGCGCAATTGATCAGCCCGCAAGCACTGGACCTGAAAAAGGATCAGCCGGGGTTGGTGATTCTGGATTGTCGTTTTGCCCTCGAAGACCCGGATTATGGTCAGCGCAGCTATTCCGAAGGCCACATCGCCGGGTCGAGTTTTGTCGATCTTGAGCGTGATCTCAGCGGGATAGTGATCAAAGGCGTGACCGGGCGGCATCCGTTGCCTGAGCCGGCTGATCTGATTCAGCGTCTGCAAGCGCTCGGCATCAGCACCGACAGTGAAGTGGTTTTGTACGACGACGGCCCTGGTGCATTTGCAGCGCGAGCCTGGTGGTTGCTGGCCTGGCTGGGCAAACGTGACGGCGTGTTCATCCTCGATGGCGGGCTCAAGGCCTGGCACGCGGCCGGGTTGCCGTTGAGTCTGGACGCACCGTCGAGCACACCGGGCGACTTTACCGGCGCTGCCGACGCTTCGATGTTGCTCAGCGCCGAACAGTTGCAGAAGCGTCTCGACCAGCCCGCGTTGACTTTGCTCGACGCCCGCGCCTTGCCGCGTTTCAAAGGTGAGGTGGAGCCGATTGATCCGGTTGCCGGACACATCCCGGGCGCACAATGCGCGGCATTCACCGACAACCTGGGCAGCGATGGGCGTTTTCTGTCGCCTGAGCAGCTCAAGCAGCGGTTTGCCGCGAAATTGGGCAATCGCTCGCCGAATGATCTGGTGGCGTATTGCGGTTCTGGCGTGACGGCCTGCCACAACCTGTTTGCGTTGTGCCTGGCGGGTTATCCGTTGGGCTCGTTGTATGCCGGGTCGTGGAGCGAGTGGATCAACGATCCTGCGCGGGGCGTCGCCAAGGGCGAATAAAGATCAAAAGATCGCAGCCTGCGGCAGTTCCTACGGGATATGCATTCCCATTTAGGAGCTGCCGCAGGCTGCGATCTTTTCGCGTCTAAAGCCGCGCACTCCGATACGCCCCCGGCCCAACCCCATATACCTGCTTGAATTGTCGACTCAGATGACTCTGGTCGGAAAATCCCAGCTGCATCGCGACTTCCAGCGGCAAGCAGCCACCCTGCAATAACCCCCGGGCCCGAGCGATGCGCTGCTGCATCAGCCAGGTGTGCGGAGGCATGCCGGTGGCGTGGCGGAATACCCGGGCGAAATGGAAAGGCGACAGGTTCACTGCCGCCGCCAGTTCCTCCAGAGAAGGCGGCGCCGCCAATTGCGCGTGCAGCAGTTCTTTGGCCAGCGATACCGCCCGGTGTTCCTTGCCGGGTCTACCAGCTAGCGCAGTTGCTGCGTGACGCTGCAACAGCAGCAACATCAGCTCCCGCCACACCGTTTGTTGTTGCAGGGCTGTCGCCGGGCTTTCCAGTAATCGATGCAGTTGGCAGAAACCGTTCACCAAGTCCGGATCGCGATACAGCGTGGCACCGAACGCCGGCAGGTGGTGGGTCGGCAGTTCGAGTTCGGCCAGCAGCGACACAATCTGCCCGCTGTCCGGATAAAACGCCCGATACAACCACCCGTACTCCGTGCCTTTGTGGCCGGTGTGCAGTTCGTCGGGGTTGATCAACACCAGCGTGCCACTGCCCGCCAGGTGTTCGGCGCCGCGATAGCGGTAACGCTGGGCACCGGCCATGATCATGCCGATCACATAGCCGTCATGCACGTGGGGCGCAAAACGATGTTCGATGTAGCGCGCGGACAACAGTTCGACCCCAGCCAATGGCGCCGTTTGCCAGAAGTGGATGGACTCGCCCTGATCGCTGTCCATCACCTTACTCGCGACCCGCAGCGGCCAACCACTGAGGAATGCGCCGTTCCAGGTAGTACCCCGGTTGGCGGAACGAACCGTCGACGAATCCGACATGCCCGCCCTTGGCCTGCAACTCGAATTGCGTGCAGGTCGACAGCTCATCAGCCTGCGGCAAGCTGTGGGGAAATACGAAGGGATCGTCGGCGGCCTGGATGATCAAAGTCGGTGTGCGTATTTCCCCAAGGAAATAGCGACTTGAGGCGCGGCGATAGTAATCCTCGGCATCGGCGAAACCGTTCAACGGCGCGGTCACCCGGCCATCGAAATCCCAAAATGTGCGCATGTTCTCCAGCGAGCCGAGGGCCGCCAGTGCTGCCAGGCCATCTTCGCGCCCGTCGTGCTGGAACTGCCGTTGCTTGTTTTTGATGTAGGCCAGCATTTCACGCATGAAATGCGCCTGATAGACCTTGGAAAAACCCTGGCCGATCCGATCGGCGCACTGGTCCAGTCGAAACGGCACCGACACGGCCACCGCGCCGAGAACGCCGCTGGCACTGCCGGTTTCGCCCAGATGCTTGAGCAACACATTGCCGCCCAATGAATAGCCCACGGCATAAAGCGGCGCGAGCGGGCGCTTGGCTTTCAGGTGCTTGATGGTTTCGGCCAGATCTTCGCTGGCACCGGAATGGTAGCTGCGCGGCAACAGATTGGGTTCGCCGGAACAACCGCGCCAATTCAGCGCGACGCTGGCCCAGCCCCGGTCCCCCAGCGTTTTTTGAATGCCGGCCACGTAGGGTGAATTCGACGAACCGGTCAGGCCGTGCAACACCAGCACCAACGGCGCGTCGGCGCTGTGCGGGCCGTGCCAGTCAAGGTCGAGGAAGTCGCCATCCTCTAGCCACAGGCGTTCGCGCTCACGTTCGAGGTGCGTGGTTTTGCGCCACAGTGGTCCCCACAAGGTCTGCAAGTGCGGGTTGCTAAGGCCGAAGGCGGGGGTGAAGCGTTCTGACGGTTGGGACACGATTGTTCTCGAAGCAGTGGCGCGAACCTTCACGGGGGTGCGCGCCTTGTTCAGGCCGGTCGATTAACCGGCGATCTCTGCCATACGTTGCCACAACGAATAATAGACCCGCCCGGATTTTTGCTCCCGGTGCAGACGCCAGTTGCCTGGCAATCCAAGGGTCGATGGTGCGGTTTCGCTTTCGGTATACACCCACGCATCTTCGGCCAGCCATTGACGCTCTTCGAGCAGTTTGCAAACGGCGGGCAGCAAGTTCTGATTGAACGGCGGGTCGAGGAACACCAGGTCATAGGCCGTTGCAGTCTGGGTTTCCAGATAGCGCAGGGCATCGGCGGTCTGCACCTGGCCAGTGGTGCAACGCAACGTACCCAAGTGCTCCTTGAGACTGGACACTGCCAGGCTGCTGGCATCCAGCGCTTGCCCCATGGCTGCGCCACGAGACAACGCTTCGAGAAACAGCGCGCCGCTGCCGGCAAACGGGTCGAATACCTTGGCACCCGGAACGTACGGTGCGATCCAGTTGAACAGGGTTTCACGCACGCGGTCCGGCGTCGGGCGCAGGCCCGGTGCGTCGGGGAAACTCAGCTTACGGCTGCGCCATTCGCCGCCGATGATGCGCAGTTGGTTCACGCCGTTGTGGACGTTGTGAACAGGTTTTTTCGGGCGAGTAGCCATTAATGCTCCGGAACCCCGAGCGGTTGCTCGGCAGGTTTATCAGTGGGGGCCGGTAACGGCTTTTGCGGCACGGTCGGGCCAGCGCTGACGATGACCATTTTGTCCGTGCTCAAGTGTTTATTCAGTGCAGCTTTGACTTGCTCGACGGTCAGGTTCTGGGACGCTTGCATGAAGTCTTCCAGATGACTCAACGGCAGGTCGTAGAAACCGATGGCGCCGAGTTGACCAACGATATCGGCATTGCTGGCGGTGGACAGCGGGAAGCTACCGGCCAGTTCACGCTTGGCGTCGTCGAGTTCTTTTTCGGTCGGGCCGGTTTTAAGGTAGTCGGCGAGGACGTCCTGTACCAGTTTCAGAGTGCCTTCGCTCATTTCGGCACGGGTCTGCAGGTTGATCATGAACGGGCCGCGCGCCTGCATCGGGGTGAACCCCGAATACACGCCATAGGACAAACCACGCTTCTCGCGAACTTCGCTCATCAGCCGCGTGCCAAAACCGCCACCGCCGAGGATCTGGTTGCCCATGGACAGTGCCGCGTAGTCCGGATCATCACGGTCGATGCCCAGTTGCGCGATCATCAGGTTGGTCTGCTTGGACGGGAACTCGATATGGCTGGTGCTGGCCTTGGGCTCGGCCGGTTGCGCGATTTTCGGCAGGGCAGGGCCTTTGGGCAGGGCAGCGGAAACCTGCGCTGCAATCGCTTCGGCTTCCGTGCGGGACAAGTCGCCAACCAGTGCGATCACCACGTTGCCGGCCGCGTAGGCTTTCTCGTGGAACGCACGCAACTGCTCCAGAGTGATGGCCGGAACGGTGTTCGCGGTGCCATCGCTGGAGTGTGCGTACGGGTGATCGCCATACAGGCGGTTCATCAGTTCCAGGCTGGCCAGTTTGCCGGGGTTCTGTTTCTGGTATTCGAAACCGGCGAGCATCTGGTTCTTGATGCGCGCGAACGAGTCGGCGGGAAAGGTCGGTTTGCCGACGACTTCGGCGAACAACTTCAAGGCCGGTTCGCGTTTGTCCGCAGCGCTGAGGCTACGCAGGGACGCCACCGCCATGTCTTTATAAGCACCGTTACCGAAATCGGCACCCAGGCCTTCGAAGCCCTGGGCGATGGCGCTGACATCTTTGCCCGCCACACCTTCATTGAGCATGGCGTTGGTCAGCAGTGCCAGGCCGGGTGTGTCACCGTCCTGACTGCTGCCGGCGGCAAAGATCAGGCGCATGTCGAACATCGGCAGCTCGCGGGCTTCGACGAACAGCACCTTGGCGCCTTCAGCGGTGTTCCAGGTCTGTACATCAAGTTTGCGGTGGCTTGGCGCCTTGCCGTTGAGCTCGGTCAGCGATTGCAGCTTCTGGCTGGCTTTGGCCTTGTCCAGTGCTTCGCTGGCATGGGATTCATCGATCGGGATGAAATAGAACGCGGCGGACCCGATCAGCGCGACGGCAATCAGGCCCAGCAGGACCAGGCGTGGTTTTTTACGCTCACTCATGAGTCGTCTCCTCCGGCAGTACATGGGCGACGCTGAGACGTTCGCGAGTGAAATACAGCTTGGCGGCGTTCTGGATATCTTGCGGTGTCACGCTTTCCAGTTCAGCGAGTTCGGTGTCCATCAACTTCCAGGACAGGCCAACGGTTTCCAGTTGGCCAATCGCGGTGGCCTGGCTGGTGATCGAATCGCGCTCGTAAACCAGGCCGGCAATGACTTGTGCGCGCACGCGTTCCAGTTCTTCAGTGGACGGTGCGGTGGTTTTCAGCTGTTCGAGCAGTTTCCACAAACCGGCTTCGGCCTGTGCGATGGTTTTGTCTTTCTGGCTGTTGGGCGTTGCCGACAGGGTGAACAGGCTATCGCCGCGAGTGTAGGCGTCGTAACTCGACGAGCCGCCCGACACCAGCTCCTCGCCGCGTTCCAGTTGCGTCGGGATGCGCGCGCTGTAGCCGCCGTCAAGCAGGGCCGAAATCAGGCGCAAGGCATTCACCGAACGTTTGTCTTCGGCGGTGGCGATGCTCGGCACGTTGAACGCCAGCATCAGGCTAGGCAACTGGGTTTTCACGTGCAGGGTGATCTGGCGCTCGCCGGGTTCTGCCAGTTCCAGCGGAATTTTCGCTGGCGGTACGTCGCGTTTGGCAATCGGGCCGAAATAGCGCTGGGCCAGGGCTTTGACTTCGTCCGGGGTCACGTCACCGACCACCACCAGCGTGGCGTTGTTCGGCACGTACCAGGATTGATACCAGTGGCGCAGTTCTTCGACCTTCATCCGATCAAGGTCGGCCATCCAGCCAATGGTCGGCGTGTGATAGCCGCTGGCCGGGTAAGCCATGGCCTTGAAACGCTCGTAGGCTTTGGACATCGGCTTGTCGTCAGTGCGCAGGCGACGTTCTTCCTTGATAACTTCGATTTCCCGGGCGAACTCGTCAGCGGGCAGACGCAGGTTGGCCATGCGGTCGGCTTCCAGTTCAAAGGCCACGCCCAGGCGATCACGGGCCAGCACCTGGTAATAGGCGGTGAAGTCGTCGCTGGTGAAGGCGTTTTCTTCGGCTCCGAGGTCGCGCAGGATCAGCGACGCTTCGCCGGGGCCGACTTTCTCGCTGCCTTTGAACATCATGTGTTCCAGCGCGTGGGATAGCCCGGTCTGACCCGGCGTCTCGTAGCTGGAGCCAACCTTGTACCAGACCTGGGAAACCACCACGGGCGCACGATGATCTTCGCGCACGACAACCTTCAAACCGTTATCGAGGGTGAATTCGTGGGTGGGTTGCGGGTCGGCGGCGAGGGCCGAAAGGGGCAGGCAAACTGTGCTGAGCAGCAGGCCGGCAGCGCGGCGGGCTAGAGCATTCATTCGTTTTTAAACCTTTGGGGTTGCCCGCTTGTTCTTAGCGTCAGCGGGCGAGAGGGTGCTAGGATACTGATCCGTTTTACTGGCGGCCACGCCTATCAGACCTTTGATCGGCCGGAAGGTTGTATGGGTTACCGGCAGAAGCTTTGAGTTTGTCAGCTAAACTCTGTGTTTTCGCCGACGATGCCGTTCCAGTCCTTCGTATTAGTCGACCTTTGAGGTGCTGTTCGTACCTCGACAAAATGTTGCGCGTGAACAAGCTGGGTCAATCGCAGTCTGTTCTGCATCGAATATTTATTTGCCGGGGCGCCCGTTGGCGCGTCGCTACCGTGAGATAGCCGTCCCCCATGTTTGGTTCCAACGACGACAAGAAGACCCCAGCTGCGGCTGGCGAAAAGAAAAGCCTGTTCGGATGGCTGCGCAAAAAGCCGCAGGAACCCGCCGTCGAACAGCCACAGCCACTTCCTGAGCCAACGCCCGAGCCGGTAATAGAAGCAGAGCCTGCGCCGGTTGTCTTGCCGATCGCCGAGCCAGTGCTGCAGCCGGTGGCCGAGCCTGTCGATGAAGTCGCGGTCGAACTGCCGCTGACCCCAGCCGCTGAACCCTGGCTGACATTGCCGGTGGCAGAAGAGCCGGTAGGCCTGGTCGAGAATGAGCAGGCGCCGCACGTGACGCCGCCGATTCCTGCACCGGCTGCATGGAGTCCTGAGCCTGTTCAGGTGCCCGTGGTTGAGCCGGTTGTCGTGCCTGTCGTTGAGGATGTGCCTGAGCCTGAGCCCATGGTGCCGGCATTCGTTGCGCCGGTAGCGCCGATTGTTGAAACGCCTGCGCCCGCACCCGTTATCGCTCCGGTTGTTGAGGCACCTGTCGAAGCCCCGGCTGAGCCCGTACGCACCGAAGAGTCCAAGGCCGGTTTCTTCGCCCGTCTCAAGCAAGGCCTGTCCAAGACCAGCGCCAGTATCGGCGAAGGCATGGCCAGCCTGTTTCTGGGCAAGAAGGCCATCGACGACGAGTTGCTCGATGACCTCGAAACCCGCCTGCTGACGGCCGACGTCGGTGTCGAAGCCACGACACAGATCATTCAACGCCTGACCCAAAAGGTCGCACGCAAAGAGCTCGCCGATTCCGACGCACTCTACAAGTCGCTGCAAGGCGAATTGGCGGCGATGCTCAAACCGGTCGAGCAGCCGCTGAAAATAACCTCGCAGAACAAGCCATTTGTGATTCTGGTGGTTGGCGTCAATGGCGCCGGCAAAACCACCACCATCGGCAAGCTGGCGAAAAAGCTGCAGCTGGAAGGCAAGAAAGTCATGCTTGCCGCCGGTGATACCTTCCGCGCCGCTGCTGTCGAGCAATTGCAGGTTTGGGGTGAGCGCAACAAGATTCCGGTGATCGCCCAGCACACGGGCGCCGACTCGGCGTCGGTGATTTTCGACGCCGTGCAGGCCGCCAAGGCTCGTGGAATCGACGTGCTGATCGCTGACACCGCCGGGCGTCTGCACACCAAAGACAATCTGATGGAAGAACTGAAAAAAGTTCGCCGGGTGATCGGCAAGCTCGACGCCGACGCACCGCACGAAGTGTTGCTGGTGCTCGATGCCGGCACCGGTCAGAACGCCATCAACCAGGCCAAGCAATTCAACCAGACCGTCGAACTGACCGGCCTGGCGCTGACCAAACTCGACGGCACCGCCAAGGGCGGGGTGATTTTCGCCCTGGCCAAGCAGTTCGGCCTGCCGATCCGCTACATCGGTGTGGGTGAAGGCATCGACGATTTGCGTACTTTTGAAGCAGAACCCTTTGTCCAGGCACTGTTTGCCGAGCGGGAGCGTTCATGATTCGTTTCGAACAGGTCGGTAAACGCTATCCGAACGGTCACGTCGGCTTGCATGAGCTGAGCTTTCGAGTCCGTCGGGGCGAGTTTTTGTTTGTCACCGGCCATTCCGGCGCCGGTAAAAGCACCTTGTTGCGTTTGCTGCTGGCGATGGAGCGTCCAACCAGCGGCAAGTTGCTGCTGGCCGGTCAAGACCTGAGCACCATCAGCAACGCGCAAATTCCATTCCTGCGCCGCCAGATCGGCGTGGTGTTCCAGAACCACCAGTTGCTGTTCGATCGCACCGTCTTTAACAACGTCGCGCTGCCCTTGCAGATTCTTGGCCTGTCCAAGGCTGAAATCGCCAAGCGCGTGGATTCGGCACTGGAGCGTGTGGCGCTGTCGGACAAGACCGATTTGTACCCCGGCGACCTGTCCACCGGTCAGCAACAGCGCGTCGGCATCGCCCGTGCCATCGTGCACCGCCCGGCATTGCTGCTGGCGGACGAACCGACCGGTAACCTCGACCCGCGTCTGGCGGCAGAAATCATGGGCGTGTTTGAAGACATCAACCGTCTGGGTACCAGCGTACTGATCGCCAGTCACGACCTGGCGCTGATTGCGCGTATGCGCCACCGCATGCTGACGCTGCAACGCGGTCGATTGATCGGCGACGGGGAGGCTGGGGAATGAGCGCAACACGTAGCCCCAAGGTTTCCGAGCGCGTGGCCCCGAAGGCCGCCGATCCGCAACCGAGCAAGAAAAAACACGACGACGATGACGGTCCGGATTTCGCCACGCTGTTTCGCGCCTGGATCGAAAGTCATCGCGCCAGCCTGGTGGACAGCTTGCGCCGCTTGGGCAAGCAGCCTATCGGCAGTTTTTTCACCTGCATGGTGATGGCAGTAGCCCTGAGTTTGCCCATGGGGCTGTCACTTTTGCTAAGTAACGTCGAGCGTCTGGGCGGCTCCTGGCAGCGAGCGGCGCAGATTTCCCTGTACCTGCAACTTGAAGCCAGCCCGACCGAAGGCGAGGCTTTGCGCGAACAGATCAAAGGTATGCCGGGTGTAGCTGATGCTGAATATGTCGGGCGTGATCAAGCGCTAGAAGAATTTCAGCAGCAGTCCGGCCTGGGTGAAGCGCTCAAGGAACTGCCGGAAAACCCGCTGCCTGGCGTGGTTCTGGTGACGCCGAAGGAAGTCGACAAAGCGACGCTGGAAGCATTAAGACAAAAACTTTCCGAGTTGCCGAAGGTACAACAGGCGCAGCTTGATCTAGTCTGGGTCGAGCGTCTGGCAGCCATCCTCAAGCTGGGTGACCGTTTTGTCTTCGGTCTGACCGTGCTTCTGGTTTCTGCATTACTTTTGGTGATAGGCAATACCATTCGTCTTCATATTGAAAACCGCCGCACAGAGATAGAAGTGATTAAACTCGTGGGCGGCACTGACAGCTATGTGCGCAGGCCCTTTCTATATATGGGTGCGCTGTATGGCTTCGGTGCGGGGATTCTCTCTTGGGGCGTATTGGCGTTTGGCCTGAATTGGCTGAACGACGCGGTGGTTGGGCTGGCGGGTTTGTATGGCAGTGATTTTGCGCTGGCCGGGGTGCCAGTTGCCGACGGTCTGTCTCTCTTGCTTGGCGCGGTGCTGTTGGGGTATATCGGTGCATGGATTGCAGTCGCACGCCACCTGAGGGAGCTTGCGCCTAAGTAGTATCATTTTGCTCGTATTGACCTTTCAGCGTTTATGGGAACTTGTCTTTCGGTTTCCGGTCAATTTTCGCAGTGCTGAACTGCACGAGTTATGTAAGTCGGAGGTTTTTTCGTATGACCAATTCTTTGCAACCTGCATATGCTCTGGTCCCGGGTGCGAACCTGGAGGCCTATGTGCACACCGTCAACAGCATTCCATTGCTGACGCCGGAGCAGGAGCGTGAACTGGCCGAGAGTCTCTATTATGAGCAGGATCTTGAGGCGGCTCGGCAGATGGTGCTCGCCCACCTGCGTTTTGTCGTACATATCGCCCGTAGCTATTCCGGCTACGGTCTGGCTCAGGCTGACCTGATCCAGGAAGGCAACGTTGGTCTGATGAAGGCCGTTAAGCGCTTCAACCCGGAAATGGGCGTGCGCCTGGTCTCTTTTGCCGTGCACTGGATCAAGGCTGAAATCCACGAATTCATTCTGCGCAACTGGCGCATCGTGAAAGTCGCGACCACCAAGGCCCAGCGCAAGCTGTTCTTCAACCTGCGCAGCCAGAAGAAGCGCCTGGCCTGGTTGAATAACGAGGAAGTCCACCGTGTGGCGGAAAGCCTTGGCGTAGAGCCGCGGGAAGTGCGCGAGATGGAAAGTCGCCTGACCGGCCATGACATGGCCTTCGACCCGGCTGCTGAAGCCGACGACGACAGTGCTTTCCAGTCGCCGGCCAACTATCTGGAAGACCACCGGTACGATCCGGCCCGTCAACTGGAAGATGCCGACTGGAGCGACAACTCCAACCACAACCTGCACGAAGCCCTGGAAGTGCTGGACGACCGTAGCCGTGACATCCTCTACCAGCGCTGGCTGGCAGAAGAAAAAGCCACGCTGCACGACCTGGCGCAGAAGTACAACGTGTCGGCCGAGCGTATTCGTCAGCTTGAGAAGAGCGCGATGAACAAGCTCAAGTTGTCGATCGCTGCATAACCTGCGTACCGGCAATAAAAAACGCCCCGATCATTGATCGGGGCGTTTTTGTTTGATTCAAATCCAATTCCTGTAGGAGCGAGGCTTGCCCGCGAATGCGGTGGGTCATTCAACAATGATGTCGACTGATACTCCGCCTTCGCGGGCAAGCCTCGCTCCTACAGAGTTGTGTCGGTTACTGAGCCCAAGGCGCGCGGCGCGAATCGTTGAGCCCCACCAGATAACTCTCGCCACCGAGCTGACTCATCTGCCGCCGAATCCAGCCTGCACGTCGCAACACGTATGGAGTCGGATGGCTGGCGCTCCACACTCGAGGGTTTGGCAATACGGCGGCCAGCAGACTCGCCTGCTGACGAGACAGCGACTTGGCGCCGATGCCAAAGTGATGCCTGGCCGCTGCCTCTGCACCAAATACGCCGTCGTCCCACTCAACACTGTTGAGGTACACCTCAAGAATCCGCTGCTTGGGCCAGAACACTTCGATCAGGCCGGTAAACCAGGCTTCCAGGCCTTTGCGCAGCCAACTACGTCCGGACCACAAAAACAGGTTTTTCGACACTTGTTGACTGAGGGTGCTGGCGCCGCGAATGGTGCCGCCGAGTTCGTTGTGTGCCAGTGCAGCCTGAATCGCTCCAAAGTCAAAACCCCAGTGCTCAGGAAATTTCTGATCTTCACCGGCAATCACCGCAACCTTCAGGTCGTCGGAGATTTCGTCCCAGGGTTTCCAGGTGCGCTGCAGGTCGATGGGCTCGCCATCGAACCAGGATTCGACCTTGCGTTCGACCATCAGCGCAGTACCCGGTGGCGGCACCACGCGAAAGATCAGCACCAGCAATACGCTGCCGCCCATGAACCAGAGCACGGCCTTTGTGAAACGACGGAAAAATAAACGCAGCATAGAGATGGCTTGGCCGAACCCGTTGAGCGGGCCATTATACAGACCCTGTTGATCGCGTCTGACTGGAGTTCTTCATGCTGCGTGGCTTTTTGATGCTGGCCGCTTTTTTCGGTTTAACTGGCGTCGGTCTCGGGGCGTTTGCCGCCCACGGCCTGAAAAATCGTCTGACACCCGAGTACCTGGCGATTTTCCATACCGGCGTCACCTATCAGTTGGTACATACCTTGGCGTTGCTGGGTGTAGCGCTGCTGGCTACGCAGATTCCCGGCCGTTTGATCACCTGGGCCGGTGCATCATTTGCCATCGGCATCCTGCTGTTCTCCGGCAGCCTGTACGTGCTGACCCTGACCGGTGTCAGCAAGCTTGGCATCATCACTCCATTCGGCGGGTTGGCATTCCTGGTCGGCTGGTTTTGTCTTGGGCTGGCCGCGTATCGCCTGACGTGACCTCATGTAGGAGCTGCCGAAGGCTGCGATCTTTTGATCTTTAAAACCAACGTCAAAAGATCGTAGCCTGCGGCAACTCCTACACAGGATCGCATTTCAAGACGAATGGCTTGGGTCGACCTGACTGATCGGGCTAGAATGCCAGCCCCTAAAAATGATGGCGGCATCCGGCATGCGCATTCAGTTGAACGGCGAATCCCTTGAACTGCCTGACGGTGAAACCGTTGCGGCCCTGCTGACCCGTCTGGAACTGACCGGACGCCGGGTCGCGGTCGAGCTCAATCTGGATATCGTCCCGCGCAGTCAGCATGCAGACACCGCATTGAATGACGGCGATAACGTCGAAGTGGTGCACGCCATCGGCGGCGGCTAGCCGCCTGGCCCAAGGGCCGGCAGAATTCTGCAAGAACCTCACCCCTACAGAGGATTTCCCATGAGCATCGTTCGTAACGACAAGCCCTTCGTCCTGGCCGGTCGTACTTACCAGTCGCGTTTGCTGGTAGGTACCGGCAAGTACCGTGACATGGAAGAAACCCGTCTGGCCATCGAGGCATCGGGTGCCGAGATCGTCACCTTTGCTGTGCGTCGCACCAACCTCGGCCAGACTCCGGGCGAACCGAACCTGCTCGAAGTCCTGTCTCCGGATCGCTATACCTTTCTGCCGAATACCGCCGGTTGCTACGACGCGATCGAGGCTGTGCGCACCTGTCGCCTGGCCCGTGAGCTGCTCGACGGCCACAACCTGGTGAAGCTGGAAGTGTTGGCGGACCAGAAAACCTTGTTCCCGAACGTGATCGAAACCCTCAAGGCCGCGGAAACGCTGGTCAAGGAAGGCTTCGACGTGATGGTTTACACCAGTGATGACCCGATCATCGCCCGTCAGTTGGCGGAAATCGGCTGCATCGCGGTCATGCCGCTGGCCGGTCTGATCGGCTCTGGCCTGGGGATCTGCAATCCGTACAACCTGCAAATCATCCTCGAAGAAGCCAAGATTCCGGTGCTGGTGGACGCCGGTGTCGGTACCGCTTCCGACGCCACCATCGCCATGGAACTGGGTTGCGAAGCGGTGCTGATGAACTCGGCCATCGCTCACGCCCAGCAGCCAATCATGATGGCTGAAGCCATGAAGCACGCCATCGTTGCCGGTCGCCTGGCTTATCTCGCTGGCCGTATGCCGAAAAAACTCTATGCCAGCGCCTCTTCGCCGCTGGATGGTCTGATCAAGTAAGAGCTATTGATGACTGAATCGAACGACACGCCAATCCAGTCGGAAGAAGGCGACGAGCGCCAACACCGACGCATCAAGAGTTTCGTGATGCGCGCCGGGCGCATGACCGAAGGCCAGCAAAAGGGCCTGGAGCAGGGCACACCGCTGTTCGTCCTGCCGCTGGCCGACGCGCCGGTGGACTTCGACCAGGTGTTCGGCCGCTCGGCACCGCGCTCGCTGGAAATCGGTTTCGGCATGGGCCATTCGCTGCTGGAAATGGCGGCGGCTTCGCCGGAGCAGGATTTCATCGGCGTTGAAGTGCACCGTCCGGGTGTTGGCGCGTTGCTCAATGGCGTGCTGACCCAAGGGCTGACCAACCTGCGGGTCTACGATTGCGATGCGATCGAAGTGCTCAACCGCTGCGTGGCCGACAACAGCCTCGATCGCCTGATGCTGTTTTTCCCGGACCCTTGGCACAAGAGCCGCCACCACAAGCGCCGTATCGTTCAGGCGTCGTTCGCTGAACTGGTGCGCAGCAAATTGAAGGTCGGCGGTGTGTTGCACATGGCCACCGATTGGGAGCCGTACGCCGAGTACATGCTGGAAGTGATGAATGTCGCGCCGGGTTACCGCAACCTCGCCGAAGACGGCAAGTGCGTGCCACGCCCGGCCGAACGCCCGATCACCAAGTTCGAACGCCGTGGCGAACGGCTTGGGCATGGCGTGTGGGATTTGAAGTTCGAGAAACAGTCCTAAACCGCAATGTTGTAAAAACTGTGGGAGCGAGCCTGCTCGCGATAGCGGTCTGACAGTCAACGAAGATGTTGAATATCAGGCCCTCATCGCGAGCAGGCTCGCTCCCACAGTTGTTTTGTATTCAGCAAAAAATTAGCGGCGGTCTGCCACGACGCCGATGAGCACCAACACCACCAACAACACCGGTGCCAGGCTGTAGTTGTTGAACTGGCTCAGACCGCGAACGATCCACGGTGTGGCGTAGATCAGCGCAGCGCCGCTGCCGACCATGCACAGCAGGGCCATCAGCGGGACGCGCAATGCACCGGCGATGGCACCCAGGCGCTGCTCGACCCAGCTTTTGAAATCCGCACCGAACAGCACCAGCAGACAGCCCACCAGGGCCAGGGCGATTTCCGAGAGATTGCTGCGGCTCCAGCGAGACACGGTGGCGAGCAGGTCGAGTACCAAATCCATTCGATTTCCTTATGTCAGAAAATTCTGCAGCAAGTCGTTGAGAAACAGCTGTCCGCGCTCGGTGGCCGCCAGACGTGAGGGTTCGACCTGCAACAAGCCACTTTGTTCGGCTTCGCGGCGGCCTTCGGCAAAGCTTTCCAGGGATAGTCCGGTGCGCTCGGGATACAGGCGCGATTCGACGCCGGCGGTCAGGCGCAAGGCGTTCATCAGGAACTCGAACGGCATCTCTTCGTTCGTCAGCGTTTTTTCGCCGGCCTTAAAGCTTTTCGCCGGATTCAGGTAATCCTTCGGCAGGCGGGTCTTCCAGGTGCGGATGATGCGGCCGTCCGGATGGCTGAGTTTGCCGTGGGCCCCAGCGCCAATGCCGATGAAGTCGCCGAAACTCCAGTAATTGAGGTTATGCCGCGCTGGGCGACCGGGCAGGGCATAGGCCGAAACTTCGTATTGCGCGTAACCATGCTCGGCCAGCAGCGCCTGCCCGGCTTCCTGAATGTCCCACAGCGTGTCGTCTTCCGGCAGCGTCGGCGGCTGGTTCCAGAACACGGTGTTCGGCTCCAGGGTCAGCTGATACCAGGACAGGTGCGTCGGCTTCAGGGCGATGGCCTGACGCAAGTCGCTCAAGGCGTCGTCCAGCGACTGATCGGGCAGACCGTGCATCAAGTCCAGGTTGAAGTTGTCGAACCCGGCCAGACGCGCCATACCGGCGGCGCGCACCGCTTCGTCGCCATTGTGAATCCGACCCAGTGCTTCGAGCTTCTCCTGCTGAAAGCTCTGGATGCCAATTGACAGGCGATTGATGCCCAGCGCCCGGTAAGCGACGAACTTCTCCTGCTCGAACGTCCCGGGATTGGCTTCCAGCGTGATTTCAATGTCGCTGGCAAACGGGATGCGCTGTTCGACGCCCTTGAGCAAGCGCCCCAACGCCGCTGCGCTGAACAGGCTCGGTGTGCCGCCGCCGAAGAAAATCGAACTCAACTCGCGGCCATAGACCGCGTGCAAATCCTGATCAAGATCGGCCAGCAGCGCGTCCACATACTCCTCTTCCGGCAGCACCGGGCTGGCGGTGTGGGAGTTGAAGTCGCAATAAGGGCATTTGCGCACACACCACGGAATGTGGATGTACAGCGCCAGGGGCGGCAGCACAGGCAGGGCCGCGCGAGGCGATTGTGCATCGCCGCCGAAGATCAGCGGCGATGCGGATGATTCGCGGGTCATTTCAAGCCCAAACGCTGGCGCAGCAGATCCATTGCACGGGCGCGGTGGCTGATCTGGTTCTTGTCGCCAGGACTCAGCTCGGCACTGGAACAATCGCGTTCCGGCACCCAGAACAGCGGGTCGTAGCCAAAACCGTGTTCGCCGCTGGCCTGGGTCAGAATGCGCCCGTGCCAGAGGCCTTCGCAAAGGATCGGCAACGGGTCGTCGGCGTGACGTACCAGCGCCAGCACGCAGACGAACTGCGCGCCGCGCTCGGCTTCAGGCACATCTTTCAGGGCGTCGAGCAGCTTGGCGTTATTCGCCGCATCGCCCTTGCCATCGGCGTAACGGGCCGAGTAGATACCCGGTGCGCCACCGAGGAAGTCCACCGCCAACCCGGAATCGTCGGCCAGCGCCGGCAAGCCGGAAATGCGCGCGGCATTGCGGGCCTTGAGGATGGCGTTCTCGACGAACGACAGACCGGTTTCTTCAGGCTCGACCTGGCTGAACTCGCCGATCGAGCGCAGTTGCACCGAGTCGCCGAGCATGGCCTGGAGTTCTTTGAGTTTGCCGGCGTTGTGGCTCGCCAGTACGAGTTGCGTGAAGTTGATCATTCGCCGGGGAAGAGCTCTTGGTTGAAATTGATGGTGTTGATTTTGTCACCGGTCTGCACCTTGATCTCGAAGGTGCGGGTTTCCTGTTGAGGCACAGGGTATTGCGCGATGTAGTAAATAGCGCCCTGTTCGGTGACCTGTTTGAAGTTCAAGGGCACGCTTTGGCTGGTCAGGTCTTTGACCGTTCCCTTGACCTGAGCCATCAGCGGCTTGCCGTCCTTGAGTACCGAAATGTTGATCACACCCTGGTTTTTGCTGCGGATCAACTCGGCCGACTTGGCGATGTCCGGCGTCAGGTACGTGGAGTTGAAGGTGTTGTAATGCACCGTCACGTCGCCAAAGGTTTCCTGGCGCTCGCTCTTTATGGCGTCTGCGGCCATGGCCGTGACGCTCAGGCAGGCGGTGAGTAGAAACAGCGCTAGACGACCCATGATCATTCTCCTCGAAATAGGGGGATTCAGACCGCGACCTTGTGGTCCGTAAGCCCCGGGCTGCTGACGCGGTAGATACCGATCTCACCTAACAGATTAGGCCATAGCTTACTGGCCCACCCGTGCCGATGCTGTTGATCCACGGCAAGCCGATCAATGACCTTGGCTTCACGTTCGCGGCACAAGGCTTCAAAGTCAGCGAAAGTGCAAAAGTGGATGTTCGGTGTGTTGTACCAGGTGTACGGCAGAAACTCGGAAACCGGCATCCGCCCCTTGCTCGCCAGGTACCAACGGCAGCGCCAGTGACCGAAGTTCGGGAAGGTGATGATGCACTGGCGGCCGACCCGCAGCATTTCGTCGAGGATCTTGTCCGGGTAGTGCACCGCTTGCAGCGCCTGGGTCATGACCACGATGTCGAAGCTGTTGCTGGCAAAGTTGCCCAGGCCCTTGTCCAGGTCCTGTTCGATGACGTTGATGCCCTTGGCCACGCACTCGGCGATGTTGTCCGGGTCGTTTTCCAGGCCGTAGCCGGTGACTTGCTTGTTATCACGCAGCCAGGTCAGCAACTCGCCGTCACCGCACCCGAGGTCGAGCACGCGGCTGCCGGCGGGGATCCATTCCTGGATGATTTCCAGATCAGCTCTCATGGCTTTCTCACAACGTAATGCGGTTCATGTAATTGCCGAACGCCTGCAAGTAGCGCGGGATCGGAATCAGGAAGGCGTCGTGGCCCTGTGGCGCGTCGATTTCCAGGTAGCAGACGTCTTTGCGCGCCGCCATCAACGCGTCCACCAATTCCCGCGAACGGGCAGGGGAGAAGCGCCAGTCGGTGGTGAACGACATCACGCAGAATTTGGCGGTGGCGTTGGCGAAGGTTTTCGCCAGGTCATCGTCGAAACTGGCCGCCGGATCGAAGTAGTCCAGGGCCTTGGTCATCAGCAGGTAAGTGTTGGCGTCGAAACGCCCGGAGAACTCTTCACCCTGATAACGCAGGTAACTTTCGACCTGGAACTCGACGCTGTGGAAGTCGTAGTTGAGCTTTTCGCTCTTCAGGCCGCGACCGAATTTCTCGCCCATCGAATCGTCGGACAGGTAGGTGATGTGCCCGACCATCCGCGCCAGCATCAGCCCGCGCTTGGGAATGACGCCCGCTTCCTGGAACGAACCGCCGTGGAACTCGGGGTCCGTGAGAATTGCCTGGCGTGCCACTTCGTTGAAGGCGATGTTTTGCGCCGACAGCTTGGGTGCCGAGGCGATGGCCAGGCAGTGGCGGATGCGGTCAGGGTAAGTGATGCTCCATTGCATCGCCTGCATGCCGCCGAGGCTGCCGCCGATCACGGCCGCGAACTGAGCGATGCCGAGGCGATCGGCAAGCCGCGCCTGGCTGTGCACCCAGTCTTCCACGGTCAGCACCGGGAAATCGGCACCAAATGGCTTGCCGCTTTCCGGGTTGATGCTGCTCGGGCCAGTGGAGCCGTTGCAGCCGCCGAGGTTGTTCAGGCTGACCACAAAGAATTTGCTGGTGTCGATTGGCTTGCCGGGGCCGATGCAGCTGTCCCACCAACCGGGTTTGCGGTCGTCGGGGCTGTGATAGCCAGCAGCGTGGTGGTGCCCGGACAAGGCGTGGCAGATCAGCACGGCGTTGCTCGCCGTGGCGTTCAGCGTGCCGTAAGTCTCGTAAACCAGGTCATAGGCCGGGAGCGAACGACCGCAGGCCAAGGCCAGGGGTTCGCTGAAGTGCGCCACTTGCGGCGTCACCAGACCAACAGAATCGGGGGGAAAGGCAGCTGGCATCGACCCTGCTCTCATTGAAATGAGGCGTAAGTCTAAAGACCGCTGGGGTTAGCGGCAAGCAAAGGCCGGGCCTGATTTCAATCAGTAAGACAGAGGTGTGGCATTCGCGGGCAAGCCTCGCTCCCACAGGGGTTGAGTCACATCCAAATTATGCGACCGACACAAATCCTGTAGGAGCGAGGCTTGCCCGCGAAGAACGATAACGCGGTTTGAATCAGATCAGCCCAAACAGCTCTTTAGGCATCAGCGCGTAGTAAGCCAGGCGCGGGATCAACCAGCTTTGCAGTAACTGAAGCGCGATAAAGGCGAAGATCGGCGAGATGTCGAGGCCGCCCAGGTTCGGGATGATCCGGCGGAACGGCGCGAGTACCGGTTCAGTGATCTGCTGGACCAGTTCTGCGCCCGGGTTATGACTGCCGGGTGCGACCCAGGACAGAATCACACTGATGATCATCGCCCAGAACAGGATCTTCAAAAACAGCGCGAAAATGCCGATCAAGGCCCATGGCACCAGAAACAGCACATCGACCGAGTAGCCGCTAAGAAACAGGATGACCGCGAACAGCACCATCTGCACGATCAGCGCCAGCACCAGCGATGACATGTCCAGGCCGAACATGCTCGGGATCACCCGGCGCAGCGGCTTGAGCAGCGGTTGAGTGGCCTTCACGGCGAACTGGCAGAGCGGGTTGTAGAAGTTCGCGCGCACCAGTTGCAGGATGAAGCGCAACAGCACAACCAACAGATACAGGCTGCCCAGGGTTTGAATCACAAAAATGGCAGCGTCATTGAGTCCGAGCATCATTGATTCCTTTGTAAGAGCTGATTAGCGACCGAGTTGCTCAGCCATCTCGGCCGAACGGTGCGCGGCGGCGCCCAATGCTTTTTCTACCAGCGCTTCGAAGCCGCCGGCCTGGAACGACTTGATCGCGGCTTCCGTGGTGCCCGCAGGCGAGGTCACGCGGCGACGCAATTCAGCGGCGTCGACGTCGCTGGCCACCGCCATGTGCGCGGCGCCCAGTGCGGTTTGCAAGGTCAGTTGCGCGGCAACGTCCGCTGGCAGGCCGAGTTTCACGCCAGCGGCGGTCATGGCTTCGATCAACAAAAAGAAGTACGCCGGGCCCGAGCCGGAAACTGCGGTGACGGCGTCCAGTTGCTGCTCTTCCTCCAGCCACAAGGCAATGCCGACGGCCGACAGCAGCTCTTGCGCTTGCTGGCGTTGTTCGGCGGTGACCTGGGCGGTGGCGAACAAACCGCTTACGCCCTGGCGCAGCAGCGCCGGGGTGTTAGGCATGCAGCGCACGATTGGCTGGGTGCCGAGCCAGTTGTTCATGCTGGCGCAGGTGATGCCCGCGGCAATCGATACCACCAGCTGACCGGGTTTAAGGCTTGGACGAATCGCTTCGCAGACGGTTTTCATCGCCTGGGGTTTGACTGCCAGCACGACCACGTCGGCGCCGTCGATGGCTTGGGCGTTGTCGGCAAACACTTCGATGCCGTGCTCGGCGCTCACGCGGGCGCGGGTTTCGTCACCCGGATCGCTGGCGCGGATCTGCGCGGCGTCCAGACCTTTGGCCCGCAGGCCACCGATCAGGCTGGCGGCCATGTTGCCGGCACCGATAAAGGCAATACGCGTCTTGCTCATGTCAGGTCCTTTTAAAAAGTGGTTCAGCCATGGATCAAGGCTGTGAATAGTCGCGGGCACCAAACAGGGCCGTACCAACGCGGACCCAAGTGGCGCCCATGGCAATGGCCGATTCAAGATCGTGGCTCATGCCCATGGAAAGTGTGTCGAGCGGCAGATTGAGGCTCGCTTGCAGGCTTTGCACGGCCGCAAACGCAGCATCCTGCGCGGCGCGATCTTCAGTCGGCTCAGGGATCGCCATCAATCCGCGCAACTTGAGGCGAGGCAGGGCGCTGATGGCGTTGGCCAGGGCCGGAAGATCAGCCGGGGTGCAGCCGGATTTGCTGGCCTCACCGCTGACGTTGACCTGGATGCAGATGTTCAATGGCGGTAGATCGGCCGGTCGCTGTTCAGACAAGCGTTGTGCAATTTTCAGGCGATCCACGGAATGCACCCAGGCGAAATGCTCGGCGATGGCGCGAGTCTTGTTCGATTGAATGGGGCCGATGAAGTGCCAGATCAAGGGCAGGTCAGCCAATTCGAGTTGTTTGCCCAAGGCTTCCTGCAGGTAGTTCTCGCCAAAGTCGCGCAGGCCGGCGGCATAGGCTTCACGCAGGTCCTGTGCGGGTTTGGTCTTGCTTACGGCCAGCAACTGGACGCTGTTTTCATCGCGATGAGCGGCGAGGGCGGCGGCACGGATGCGCGAACTAACCCGTTCAATGTTGTCTGCTATCGTGGACATTCAAGAGGCGCCAGCGGGTCTGAGGTTGGCGGCATTCTACTGGAATTGAGGAGTGCTATGGATATCACTGAGTTGCTGGCGTTCAGCGCCAAACAAGGAGCATCTGACCTGCATCTGTCGGCGGGCCTGCCGCCGATGATTCGTGTCGACGGCGATGTGCGGCGCATCAACCTGCCGCCCCTGGACCACAAGGAAGTGCAGGCGCTGATCTACGACATCATGAACGACACCCAGCGAGTGGACTTCGAGAAGCATCTGGAAACCGATTTTTCCTTCGATGTGCCCGGCGTGGCGCGCTTTCGAGTCAATGCCTTTAACCAGAGTCGCGGTGCCGGGGCTGTGTTTCGCACCATTCCCTCCAAAGTCTTGAGCATGGAGGAACTGGGGATGGGCGATGTGTTTCGCAAGATGACCGACGCGCCCCGTGGCCTGGTGCTGGTGACGGGGCCGACCGGTTCTGGCAAGTCCACGACGCTGGCGGCGATGATCGATTACCTGAACAGCCATCGCCACCACCATATCCTCACCATTGAAGACCCTATCGAGTTCATCCATGAATCGCGCAAATGCCTGATCAATCAGCGCGAGGTCCATCGCGATACCCGCAGTTTCGCCACGGCGCTGCGTTCGGCGCTGCGTGAAGATCCGGACGTGATTCTGGTAGGCGAGATGCGTGACCTGGAGACTATTCGGCTGGCCCTGACCGCCGCCGAAACCGGTCATCTGGTGTTCGGCACGCTGCACACCACGTCTGCGGCGAAAACCATCGACCGGATCGTCGACGTGTTTCCGGGTGATGAGAAGTCGATGGTGCGTTCGATGCTGTCCGAGTCGTTGCTGGCGGTGGTTTCCCAGACGCTGGTCAAGAAGATCGGCGGCGGACGCATTGCCGCCCACGAGATCATGCTCGGCACGTCGGCGATCCGTAACCTGATCCGCGAAGACAAGGTGGCGCAAATGTACTCGTCGATTCAGGCCGGAGGGTCGCTGGGGATGCAGACGCTGGATATGGGTTTGAAGGATCTGGTGACCAAAGGGCTGGTCAGTCGCGATCATGCGCGGGAGAAAGCGCGCTCACCGGATAACTTTTAAGAGGGTTAAAAGCAAAAAATCGCAGGCTGCAACAGTTCCATGTAGATACCGTCTTGACTCTCACCGGGCAAGTGCAAGTTTTGGGTCAAATGGTTGTCCCGATTTGAGCACCCCGTAAACGAAATGCAGCAGCTTACGCATTGCAGCACAGATGATCTGCTTGGGGGCCTTGCCGTTGGCCTTCAGGCGATCTTTCATGGCAATGATCGCTTCGTTATGCCGCAGCGCTACCAGGCCTGGCATGTAGAGGCCAGCACGCAAGCGC
>NZ_JAHTMR010000026.1 GCF_019200975.1 Pseudomonas sp. PD9R
GGCCTGTACCGCAAGCATCGCCGCCGGGTGCGGTGGCACCAATGCATGGACCACCGAGAGCCCGGCGACCATCGGCAAGCCGACCATCAGGATCGACACGCCGACCCGCCGCGCCACCGTGAACGCAATCGGCACCAGCAACACAAAACCGACCTCGAAGAACAACGGCAGCCCGACCAGAAAGGCAATGCAGACCATSSSSCAKKSCGGCGACGAGCGCCAAGCCCACGGAAATCAGGGTGATGACGATGAACGGATTGAGCCGGTAACGGGCGATCAGCACGATCAGCGCGATGATGGCAACGGCGGCATACACCAGCAGCCAATAGCCGAAGGACAGGGTCATGCGGTACTCCTCGAGAGGGTCACGTCGAAAATTTGTGAAACTCTTAAAACATTTCGAGGCGAAATCTTCAAACGAGGTGAAAGTTATTTTCGTAGAGGGATAAGGGATGTCGCGCAGAGATATGTCGGGTCGGGGTTTATGAAAATCGGAGAGGCGAATTTACATAGCCTTTGCGCACAGATCGTTCCCACGACTCGGGAACGATCTGTGCACAGACTTCAGTCGTGATGTTCGCTGGCGCGCTTGAGCAATTTCTTGCAGCGCTCGGACAGGTGCAGAACGCGCAGATGCTTGCCGGCCTTGGCATAGCGCTCGCGCAGTGTCTTCAATGCGGCGATGGCCGAGTAGTCGACAAAACTCAGGTGGCGGCAATCCAGCGTCACTTGCGACGGGTCGCTGGCCGGATCGAACTGATTCAGGAACGGCGTGGTCGAGGCAAAGAACAGCGTGCCGTGCAGGCGATACAGCTTGCTGCCGTCGCTCTCCAGGTGCGTGTCGGCGTACAACTCGCGCGCCTGCTGCCAGGCGAAATTCAACGCGGCAATGATGATCCCGCACAGCACGGCGGTCGCAAGATCGGTGAACACCGTAATCACCGTCACGGCAATGATCACCAGCACGTCATTCAGCGGCACTTTGTTGAGCACCCGCAAGGATGCCCAGGCAAAGGTCTGCTGCGACACCACGAACATCACACCGACCAATGCCGCCAACGGTATGCGCTCGATCAGCGGCGACAGAAACAGGATGAACATCAGGATCGAGACCCCGGCCACTACGCCGGACAACCGGCCGCGACCGCCGGAACTGAGGTTGATTACCGTCTGACCGATCATCGCGCAACCGCCCATGCCGCCGAACAGACCGGACACCACGTTGGCTGCGCCCAGCGCCACGCACTCGCGATCCGGGTAGCCGCGGCTTTCGGTGATTTCGTCGGTGAGATTCAGGGTCAGCAGGGTTTCCAGCAGACCGACCAGTGCCATCAAAATCGCGTAGGGCGCGATGATGCGCAGGGTTTCCAGGTTCCAGGGAATGTCCGGCAAGGCCAGGCTCGGCAGGCCGCCGGCAATGTGCGCCATGTCGCCCAGGGTGCGGGTCGGCAGCCCCAGCAGGTAAACCGCCAGCCCCACGCCGAGAATCGCCACCAGTGCCGGCGGCACCGAACGGGTCAGGCGCGGCAGCACGTAGACGATGGCCATCGTCACCGCGACCAAGCCGATCATCATGTACAGCGGCGTACCGCGCAGCCAGGTCTCCCCACTTTTGAAGTGCTCCAACTGCGCCAACGCGATGATGATCGCCAGGCCGTTGACGAAGCCGAGCATCACCGGGTGCGGCACCATACGCACCAGTTTGCCCAGCCGCAGCAACCCGAATGCCAGCATCACCAACCCGCCCAGCAACACCGTCGCCAGCAAATACTGCACACCTTGCTGCACCACCAGCGCGACGATCACCACCGCCATCGAACCGGCGGCACCGGACACCATGCCCGGCCGACCACCGAACAGCGCGGTCAGGGTGCAGATGATGAACGCGCCATACAGCCCCATCAGCGGGTTGAGATGCGCCACCAGGGCGAAGGCGATGCATTCGGGTAATAAGGCGAAAGACGTCGTCAGCCCGGCCAGGGCGTCGGCGCGTAGATGTTTGGGTTTCATGAAGGAACGCACGCAGGGAGTAGCAAGAAAGAGTGTGCGGATGTTACGGAATCGAGGGCGGCCCGGCCAGTTGTTGGGGCTGAACAAAAAAGATCGCAGCCTTCGGCTGCTCCTACATTGAAGGCGTACACCTGTAGGAGTTGCCGAAGGCTGCGATCTTTTGATCTTCTTGCCAGCAACAAGAGAAAAGCTGGTTTACACCATCTCGAGACGAATCCACTCCAGCACCGATGCACGTTTCGGCACCCAACCCAGCAATTCCCGAGCATGCTTGCCGCGAACCCGGCTGTTGGAACCCAAACCATAGTTGGCCATTTCATAACCCCACTCGGCTTCGGCATCCTTCAACGGCCAATCTTGTGGCTTGCCCAGGTTCAACGCTTCGGCAATTGCCGTGGTCATGTCGACGAACGACGCTTCGCCACTTTCGACAAAGTAGAACGTGCCTGGCACGTTTTTGGTCAGCGCCAGCAAGTACAGAGCAACCACGTCTTCGATGTGCACGTTGGACCAAATGTTCTGGCCAGTGCCCACATGCCGAACCACGCCGCTTTTACGTGCCTGTTTGAGCAAGCGCGGCAACTGCACGCTGTCACGATTGACGCCCAGGCTGTGGCCGTAAATCAGGGTGTTGCAGATGACGGCCGAATTCACGCCGTCCTTGCCCGCCGCGAGGATCAAGTCATCGATGGCCACACGTGCGGCCTTGTCGACCGTCGGCGCCGGCAGGTTGTCTTCGTAATAGATGTCGTCGCTGGACTTGCCGCCGGACGCATCGCCGACGATGCTCGAGCCGCTGGTGTGCAGGAACACTTTGTTGGAGCCGCGCAGGGCATTGAGCAAAACTTCCACCGCGCCGCGATGGTCGCTGCTGGCGGCGTTGATCACCGCATCGGCAGCGCGGGCCTGATCGGCCAACAGTGCGCTGTCATCCAGAGTACCGACGACCGGAGTAATGCCCAGCGCCTTCAGTTCATCCTCTTGTGCGGCATTGCGCACCAGGCCGGTGACGTGGTGGCCGGCGCGTACAAGACCGGTAGCGATCGAACCGCCGATAAAACCGGCAGCGCCGGTAACGAATACGTTCATGGAGAAACTCCCTGCGTTGATAAGTGATGCAACGAGTATCAAGCAGCGAACCCTGACGAAAAATCCCCGTTGCCCCAAATCACTCTTGCGCAGAAGTCACGAATCAGCCGCTGAAATCCGAGTTCGCGTACACAGCCAATTTGCCCTGGATGAAGTCCAGGAAGCATTGAATCCGCAAGGCCAGCTGCGAGTTACGGTAGTACACCGCGTTGATCGGCTGGCGATAACCGCTGTTGAACTCGGCCAGCACAACCTTCAACCGTCCGGCACGAATGTCTTCAATGGTCATGAAATCCGACAGGCTGGCGATACCCTGGCCTTCCAGCGCCAGGTGGCGAATGGTTTCGCCGCTCGACGCACTGATCGATGCCTCGATTGGCCAGCGATCACCGTGCACATAACGCAGCGGCCATTGGTTGAGGCCCTCGTTCTGGGTGAACCCCAGCAATGCATGTTCAGACAGGTCAGCCACGGCAGTCGGCGTGCCGTGTTTTTCCAGATACGCCGGGCTGGCGACGATATGCAGTGGGCTGCAACCCAAAGAGCGGGCGTGCAAGGTTGAATCAGCCAATGCGCCGATGCGGATGGCGATGTCGGTGCTTTGTTCCAGCAGGTCGATGATCAGGTCGTTGCTGTTGAGTTCGAGCTGGATGTCCGGATAGAGCCGGCGGAACTCGTCGATGTAAGGCACGATGGCGTGCAGCATGAAGGGCGATGCGGCGTTGATGCGCAAGCGCCCGGACGGCGTTTGCTGGCGTGAGGACAGGCGCTCTTCGAGTTCGTCCATCTGATCGAGAATCCGCTTGGCGTGCTCGAAGAAATACTTGCCCTCTTCGGTCAGGTCCATGCGCCGCGTGGTGCGGTTGATCAACGTGGTATCGAGCTTGGCCTCCAGCCGCGACAACGTGCGACTGACCGCCGACGGCGTTTGCCCAACCTGTTCGGCCGCCGCTGAAATCGACCCGCATTCAATCACGCAGACGAAAATCTGCAACTCATCGGATCTGGCTTTCACGTGTGTCCTCGTTCATGACATCGCCAAGATCGCAGCCCACGACAGCTCCTGCAGGTGTACACAAAACCCATGTAGGAGCTGCCGCAGGCTGCGATCTTTTGGCCGTTGCGACGAATACTAGCCCGAAACGCTTACACCGACAGGCCAAACACCTCTTTCAAATGTTGCTCATAACGCGCCACATCACCTTCGATGTTCGGCCGCTTCATGACGTCTACCGCAAGAAACGTCGGCAATCCGGTCATGCCGAGGAATTCGTTAGCCTTGTGAAACGGGAAGTACACCGCGTCCACGCCTTTGCCTTCGAAGAAATCGGTCGGGTCGTCAAACGCTTGCTGCGGCGCGTTCCAGGTCAACGACAGCATGTACTGCTTGCCCTGCACCAGGCCGCCGCTGCCGTACTTCTGCGACGCGTCGGAACGGGTGCGGCCATCGCTGGCGTAGAGGCTGCCATAGCCTTCGGTGAAGACTTCGTCGATGTACTTCTTCACGGTCCACGGCGCACCCATCCACCAGCCAGGCATCTGATAAATGATCACGTCGGCCCAGAGGAATTTGGCCACTTCTTCGGCGACGTCGTAGCCTTCGTCGATAAACGTGGCTTTGACATCCACACCACCGCGATCCAGCACGCTCAAAGCGGCTTCATGCAGGGTGGCGTTGTAGCGGCCCTCGGAGTGGGCGAATTTTTTGCCGCCATTGAGCAACAGGACTTTTTTCATGAAAGGTCTCGGGAAGGGTCAGGAATTTGATGGCCGCAGAATAGCGATCTGCCTCGCGCGGAATAAGCGCCCACTGCACAAAATTCATTTGATCTATACGCACGAATCAACAGGCGATTGTTGCCCTAGACTGGCGCCCATTCTGACTTGAGGAGAGTTTTCGATGAGTGAAATGCAAGGCTTCATCCTGCACGCCAAGACCCGCCCGGAAAAATCCGACGCCTTCGAAGCGTTTTTCAGCCGTTATGTGCAAGCCAGTCGCGCCGAGCCCGGCTGCATCGAGTACCACATGCTGCGCGACAAACAGGACCCGACGCTGTTTATCTTCTACGAGATCTGGCAGTCCCAGGCTCACCTCGACGTGCACTCGAACTTGCCGCACATGAAGCAGTTCCTCGAACAGCGTGATGAATATCTGGAGCGGGATTTCGATATTCGTGCAATTGAAATGATCAGCCCGTCGTCCGCTAGCCGTTGATCAACAAATGGCCGCCGAGCAATCCGAGGCCAATAAAGAACACGCGCTTGAACAAAGCGGCGCTGATCCGCTGGCGCAGCCACTGCCCCAGCAACATGCCGAGTACAGCGGGTATCAGCGCCAGCAGCGACGCACTCAATTCGCCACCGCCGAGGGCGCCGCGCCATAACAGCCCGGCAGCCAGGGCGAGGGTCGAGACGGTGAACGACAGCCCCAGCGCCTGCACCAGTTCATCCTTGCTCAAGCCCAGCGCTTGCAGGTACGGCACCGCCGGAATCACAAACACGCCCGTGGCCGAGGTGATGACGCCCGTCAGCAGCCCGCACAGCGGACCGAGCCAGCGCTCAGTGCGAGCATTGACGCGCAAGGTCGGCAGGAACAACCCGCTCAACGCATAGAGCAATAACGCCGCACCCAATCCCCGCACCACCCAGTGACCACCGGCCATGCCAATCCACAGCGTGCCCGTACCGGTGCCGATGAAGATCGCCAGCAGCATCGGCCACAAGCGTTTGATCAGCCTGGTTAAATGCCCACCAAACGCCAGTTGCCAGACGTTGGTCAACGTTGCCGGGATGATCAACAGCGCGGCAGCCTGCGACGGAGCCATAGCCAGGCCGAGCAGGCCCATGGCGATGGTTGGGAGACCGAGGCCAATGACGCCTTTGATCATGCCGGCCAGCAGGAAGGTGGCGATGACCAGTAGTGAAAGGGTCAGGCCAAGGTTTTGGTAGAACGTGGCGATAGTATTCATGGGGCTATGGTGGGCCCGGATTGGTCGGTTGAAAATCTGCCATATACTGAGGGTGCCTCTTCCCATGCAAGAGGCTGATGACTTTGGTTGAGGCTGCTGACGCTTTCGCGGGCAAGCCTCGCTCCTACAGGATTGATGCCGTCAGCTTCCAACCTGTAGGAGCGAGGCTTGCCCGCGAAGGCACCCGCCCGGACAAAAAAAACCAGAGGCCACCGATGCACTTCGACCTGACCGACCTGCGCCTGTACCTGAACATCCTCGACACCGGCAACATCACCGCCGGCGCCGCGCGCAGTCATTTGTCGCTGGCCGCAGCCAGTGCGCGCATCCGCGCCATGGAAGCCTCGCTCGGGATCGACTTTCTTGAACGCGGCCGTCGCGGCGTCACGCCGACGCCTGCCGGCAAAGCTCTGGCACAACACGCCCGCGCCCTGTTGCAACAAGCCGAACGCATGCAACAAGAGCTGGCCGAATACGCCAACGGCGTCAAAGGCCAGGTAAGGTTGCTGTGCAACACCACGGCGATTACCGAATACCTGCCAGAGTTGCTCGCCGACTTTTTGCGCAACCACCCCAACCTCGATATCGACCTGCAGGAACTGCCCAGCACGCGTATCACCCACGCCCTGCGTCAGGGTGCGGCGGACCTCGGTATCGTTACCGATGCGGTGGACACCGCAGACCTGCAAACCCACCCGTTTCGTGACGACCCGCTGGTGCTGATCCTGCCCCGCGACCATCCCTTGGCAAACACAGAGTCGTTAAGTTTCACCGACACCCTGCATCACGATTACGTCGGTTTGAATGCCAACAACGCTTTGGCGGTGTACCTGGAGGAACAGGCACTGCACGCCGGCTCACGGATGCAGATCCGCATCCGCGCCGATGGTTTCGACGGGGTGATGCGCATGGTCGCGCATGGTGCCGGGCTGGCGATTGTGCCGCTGGCGGCGATCCAGCGCAGATCGGGCGAAGCACCATTCAAATGCGTTGTGCTGGAAGAAGGCTGGGCGCAGCGCAAACTGCTGCTCTGTGCCCGCGACTTCGACAAATTGCCCGGTTATGCCAGAGCCTTGTTCGAGGCATTGCGCGCCTAAACTTTGGGCAGCGGGTTCAACGCCTCAGCCATCTTGGCCTTTCTGAAAAACACTCCGTAGATCACCGAGAGCACCACCAGGAAAGGCACCCCAAACACCAAGGTCATCTTGAAGGCATCGGTGAAGTAGGTGGTGATCATCACCGCCCCCATCAGCACCAACCCCAACAAGGTGCTGTAAGGGAACAGGCGCATGCGGAACGACAGTTTGCGCTCGCCGTGGCGCTGGTGATAACGGCGGAAGCAGTAGTGCGTCAGGAAGATCATGAACCAGGTGAAGATGGCGCCAAACATCGAGATCGCCATCATCAAGGTGAACGAGCTTTCCGGGTACAGAATGTTCAGCAAGGTCGCCAGGGCGATACCCGAGCTCGACAGCAACAGTGCGTTGAGTGGAATCCCGGCCTTGCTCAACACGCCCATGGACTTCGGTGCGTAACCGGCACGGGACAGGCTGAACATCATGCGCGTGGTGATGTACAACTGGCTGTTCATCGCCGACAACGCCGCAATCAGGATCACGAAATTCATCACGCCGGTTGCGCCGGGAATGCCGATGGCTTGCATGACCGTGACGAACGGACTTTGCGCATGACCCGCCTGGACCCAAGGCACAATCGCCAGCATTAGCGCCAAGGTCAGCAGGTAGAACACGACCAGGCGCACGATGGTCGCGCGGAAGGCTTTTTTCACTGCCTGCTCAGGGTCCTGCGCCTCACCGGCCGCTACCGCAATCATTTCCACACTCAGATAGCTGAAGATCGACACGATCACCGCCACCCACATGCCTTGCAGACCATTGGGAAAAAAGCCGCCATGGGAGGTGTAGTTATGTACGCCGTATTCCGGGTTGCCCGAGCCGAAAACCACGTACACCGCGAGAATGATGAAGCCGACAATCGCGCCAATCTTTATGGTCGAGAACCAGTACTCGAAGGTACCGAAGGTCTTCACGCTGATAGCGTTGAGCACGATCAGCACACTGGAGAACGAGATGATCCAGATCCATTCCGGCACGTTGGCGAACCAGTACTTCATGTACATCGCTACCGCCGTCACTTCCGTACCGACCGCCAGGACGATGGCCGCCCAGTAGGCATAGCGCACCAGGAACCCGGCCAGCGGGCTGACATAGAATTCGGCGTAGGCACCGAACGAACCCGAGGTCGAATGGGCCACGGTCATTTCTGCCAGACAGCCCATTAACAGCAGCGTGATGATCGCGCCGATGGCATAGCTGAGCAGCACACTCGGCCCGGCATAGCCGATGGCGTAGGCGCTGCCCATGAACAACCCGGTGCCAATCGCACCGCCAATGGCGATCATGCTCATCTGCCCCGACGTCAATTGCCGCCGCAGGCCGTGTTCACGGTTGGATATCGTTTCAAACCCGGATTTATCAGTCATTTTTATGTCCTCTGAATATTGTCTTTCTTGAAGAGCACGTCTTGGGCACTGCATTTGGGGAGCACCGGTGGGGATCAGCCACACACAGCAGGACACGGATCAGAAAATACTCAGTGGATACTCGATGATGACGCGGACCTCGTTATTGTCCGTGGTGTCCGCCTGCGCCACTTGTGCGGTCGAACGCACGCTGGCCTGACGCACCCGCACCGACAGATCCTTGGCTTTGCCTGATTGCACGACATAGCGCGCTTCGATGTCGCGTTCCCAACGCTTGCCGTCATCGCCGTAACGGCCATAGGCGCCGTTGGGACCACCGTCGTAATGGCTGTCGTCGATGTGGTCCCCACTGACGTAGCGCGACATGAAGCTCAGCCCCGGCACGCCGAAAGCGACCATGTCCAGGTCGTAGCGCAGTTGCCAGGAGCGTTCGTTGGGGGCGTTGAAATCGAGGACCTGAATCGAGTTGGCGAGGAAAATCGAGGTGCCCGGTTGCTGATCGAAGCCCAAGTAATCGAACGGTTCATCGCCATCGACTCGCTGATAAGCCAGGGTCAATCGATGGGCACCGAACTTGTACGCAGTGGCCAGCGACCAGGTGGTGTTGTCGATCTTGCCGGCCAGGCTCTGGCCGCTGTCGTTGGTGCGGTAAATGTTGAAATCCAGATTCAACGACTGGCCTTCGCTCAACGCATAGGTGTAGTTGGTATTGGCGTAGTACTGCCGCCAGATATCGGTGAACTGCGAACCGTAGAGGCTGACACTTAGCTGATCGCTCAGCGCATAGCTGCCACCCAGGTAATCGACGCTGCGGGTTTCCACCCCGGCGTACAGTGCCTTGAGGGCACCATCGTCGTTGGTCGAGTTACCGTCGTTGCCGGACGTGAAGTGGCCGATGTCCAGTTGCAGTGCTTTGAGTTCATTGCTGGTCAGCTGAAAGCCGTTGGCCACGGTCGTGAACAGTCGCGCGTTACCCGTGCCGAACACCGGATTGAGCGGCGTCAGGTTGCCGTACTTGAGTTCGGTTTTGGAGATCCGTGCCTTGAGCGCACCGCCCGCTTCGGAGTACTCATCCTCGGGGTTGCCCTGGGAATCAATCGGCAGCAAACCAGTGCCGGTGCGCCCCTTGCCGCTGTCGAGCTTGATGCCCAACTGCGCATAGGCATCGACCCCGAAACCCACCGCGCCCTGGGTATAACCGGAGCGGTAATCCAGCATGATCCCGTGCGCCCACTCGTCCCGATAGTTCTGACCACCCGAATTGTTGAGGTTATTGCGGTAGAAAAGAAAGTTACGGTTGGTCAGCGTCAGGCTGCTGTCTTCGACAAATCCATTGTCGGGTGTGGCATAGGCCATTTGCCCCAGGCAACTGGTAATGGCGAGCGGCAAGGCGGGCCAGAGGGACAGTTTCATTCTGCGTGCTCCTTATTATTGTGATTGCACGGAACTCTTTATGGGATGCGAGCAAAGTCCTGCTGCCAGGAAATCCCGGCGGCAAGACACAGGCATCAAAGGCTTCAGGTGACGCTATGACGGACCTGGAATTGCGCTTGCGCCCAGGTCTTTTTATCGAGGATTTCGCCGAGGATCTGCACCGCATCCCAGACTTCGGTGAAGGTCGTGTACAGCGGGGTAAAGCCGAAGCGCATGATTCGCGGCTCGCGGTAGTCACCGATCACGCTACGAGCGATCAGGGCCTGAATTACGGCATAACCCTCGGGGTGCTCGAAGCTGACATGGCTGCCACGCTTGGCGTGCTCACGCGGCGTAATCAGGGTCAGTTCATGAGCGGCACAACGCTGTTCGACCAATTCGATGAACAGGTCAGTCAGGGCCAGGGATTTGCGACGCAGGGTGGCCATGTCGGTCTGGGCGAAAACATCCAGCCCGCACTCGACCATCGCTAACGAGGTGATTGGCTGGGTGCCGCACAGATAGCGTGCGATGCCGTTGCTGGGCTCGTAGCGAGACTCCATGGCGAACTGACGCGAATGGCCAAACCATCCAGACAATGGCTGTGGCACCAGATCGCACAACTGCGGCGACACCCAGACAAACGCCTGCGAACCCGGACCACCGTTGAGGTACTTATAGGTGCAGCCGATAGCGTAATCGGCGCCTGCATGATGCAGGTCAACTGGCACTGCCCCGGCGGAATGCGCCAGGTCCCAGATCGCCAGCGCGCCACATTCGTGGGTCAGCGCGGTCAGGGCCTGCATGTCGTGCATATAGCCAGTCTTGTAGTTGACGTGGGTAAGCATGACCACCGCCGTGTCCTGGTCAATCGCTTGCGGCAGCTCTTCGGGGCTGTCCACCAGGCGCAAGGTGTAACCCTGCTGAAGCATGTCTGCCAGGCCTTCGGCGATGTACAGGTCGGTCGGGAAATTACTGCTTTCAGTGACGATCACCCGTCGCGCCGGCGAGCGAGTGGCTTGCACGCGCAGTGCGGCACTGAGCACCTTGAACAGGTTGATGGAAGTGGTATCGGTCACCACTACTTCACCGTCACGGGCACCTATCAGCCCGGCCAATTTGTTACCCAGGCGCTCGGACAAATCGCGCCAGCCCGCAGTGTTCCAACTGCGAATCAGGCCATTACCCCACTCCTCGGCAATCACCGATTGAGCCCTGGCCAGTGACGCGACTGGCCGTGCGCCCAAGGAGTTGCCGTCGAGATAAATCACGCCTTCAGAGAGTGCAAATTGCTGACGCAGTGGAGCCAGTGCGTCTTGAGCATCGAGCGCCAGACAATCGTTTCTCGTAGTCATTGGTTGTCCTGTTTTTGTGATGACGTGCCGTCCGGGCAGGTCGCAAAGGTGGGGTGGGCAGAAGGCTCGGTGCCGTGTTTTCAGGCGATATTCACGCCCTTTCCGTGGAGAGATAATGAACGAAGCTTTGGAGAATTTTCGTGCAAAGTGAGTGGCCGTATAGTACTTATCTCGCAGGAAATTCGAATTCAATCCCAATAAACGCGGATTTATATCAGCCATGAATCTCGACTCGACAGACCTGCGAATCCTTCATCAATTGCAACAGGATGGCCGCATCAGCAACCAGGAATTGGCCGAGAAAGTCGCCCTCTCGCCGTCGGCCTGTTTACGCCGATTACGCCTGCTGGAAAGCGAGGGAATCATCACTGGCTATCGCGCGGTGTTGAATGCCGAAAAGCTGGGAATCGAACTGGAAGCCATCGTCCATGTGTCGTTGCGACAGGACGTCGAGGACTGGCACGAGACCTTCATCAAGAAGGTTCAGCAGTGGCCGGAGGTGGTTACCGCGTATGTGGTTACCGGGGCGAGTAACTATGTGCTACGGGTGCAGGCACGCAACCTCAAGCACTTCTCTGATTTCATCGTCAACCACCTGAACCGCACGGCGGGGGTCACCGATATCCGCTCGGAAATCGTCTTGCAAAAAATCAAGGAGCGCGAGGAATTGCTGGATTTGGTGGTGCGAAAGTAAGGGCGGTGAATCAAGATCAAAAGATCGCAGCCTTCGGCAGCTCCTACAGGTTTACTCGGTTCCATGTAGGAGCTGCCGAAGGCTGCGATCTTTTGATCTTTTGATCTTTCGATCTTTCTTTGCTTTGCCGCCAGCCGTCGTTACCTACCGCATCCGCCGGGCTTCGTTGCGTTGCAAGGTCATGCTTGGGGACTCGTTGAACAGTTTGCGGTACTCGGCGGAAAAACGTCCAAGGTGGGTGAAGCCCCAGCCCATGGCAATCTCTGAAATGTTGCGCGCCGAACCGTGCTCAAGAATGTCCTGGCGTACGGCGTTCAAGCGGTATTTTTTCAGATAGACCATCGGCGACAGGGCGAAGTACTTCTTGAACGCTTCGAACAACTTGAAGCGCGAAACCCCGGCGGCGGCTTCAATGTCCTCCAGGTGCAGGGCTTCGCGGGCGTTTGCGTGAATGTACTGCCGGGCGCGAATCAGGTAGTGCGGCAACTTCACCCCCAGCACTTCCCGCAGCTCTTCGGAATAGTTGTTCGGCTGAGCGAGGATCAAGCCTTTGATCAGCGAACTTTCAATGTCCCGGGTGAAAGCCACCTGTTCGTAGAGTTCGCTGCTGCGCTCCAGTTCGGCGATGAAGTAACGCGCCATACGCCACCACGAGGCCGATGCCCCATCGACCGCATCCATCATTGGCTCGAAGCGCAGCGGCGCATCCAGTGGCCGCTGCAGCAGCCCCTCCAAAGACTCGCTCATGGCAACCCGGGTAATCACCACCTGAACTTTGCGGCAATCGCCGGAGATCGCCAGCAGCTGGTTTTCATTTGGGGAAATGATCACCCCTTGATCGCGGTCGGACTTCACCACGCTGCCGTTCTTGCTCAACTCCTGCTCGCCTACCAATGGCAGACTCAAGCTGTAGCTGCTGAAGTGTTCGGCGTCTTCGATATCGATGGTGACATCGGTGCCGTATTCGATGGTGCCCAGGGTGGTGGCCATCGATTTGAACATGTTGGCGTTGTGATGAAAGCGGATTCGCTCAGGTGTCGCGGTCACGAGTCGATGCGGCCCACAGATGCCGGACATCCAGCTCCTCGCGGCCTCAAGGTCATCGCTGTCGACACGAATATCGCGACACTGCGGATCAGTTTTGCTGTTCATCACGGTGCACTCAGGGGCTATTTTTCGGCGCGCTCTGACGGCGCGTCTGCGGCTTGAAAAAAGCAAGTTCCAAGCCATGATCCTGCGGCGCCAACTGAGTGGATAGCAATCGTTGATTAAACGGATAACGCGGCTATCAAACGGCTCAGAACGCCTCGTAAAACAGTACCTGATTGCTGCAAACGAGGGCAGCCGTTCATCGCGTGGTGCACCGTTTGGGTAGTCGCTGCCCAAACGATTGTTACCCAACACCCATGTAGGAGCTGCCGCAGGCTGCGATCTTTTGAACTTGGAAAATCAAAATCAAAAGATCGCAGCCTTCGGCAGCTCCTACATTGACCGAGTACATCCGGGATATGGCCAAAGCACGCGAACCTCTAGGAGCTGCCGCAGGCTGCGATCTTTTGAACCTGGAAAATCAAAATCAAAAGATCGCAGCCTTCGGCAGCTCCTACATTGACCGAGTACATCCGGGATATGGCCAAAGCACGCGAACCTGTAGGAGCTGCCGCAGGCTGCGATCTTTTGCGGTGCCCCCAATTTTATGGACTGCCTTCGCCGACTAACCGGATAGACCCCCACCCGCCCCACTCCCTCTAATGAACGCACCGATCAGCCCCAATAAAAACAGGTGCACACCATGAGTGGCGAAAAGAACGTCGAGCAGTGGAAAGCGTTTATCGAAGGCTGTCTGGACTTCCGTCCGGTAGAGGGCGTGTTCCGGATCGCACGGGACATTTTTACCGAACCGCAGTTGTTCGATCTGGAGATGGAGCTGATCTTCGAGAAGAACTGGATCTACGCCTGCCACGAAAGCGAGCTGGCCAATAATCACGACTTCGTCACGATGCGCGCCGGCCGTCAGCCGATGATCATCACCCGCGATGGCGAAGGGCAGCTCAATGCACTGATTAATGCTTGCCAGCATCGCGGCACGACCTTGACCCGCGTCGGCAAGGGCAATCAGTCGACCTTCACCTGCCCGTTCCATGCCTGGTGCTACAAAAGCGACGGCCGCCTGGTCAAGGTCAAGGCCCCCGGCGAATACCCGGAAGGGTTCGACAAAGCCACCCGCGGCCTGAAAAAAGCGCGCATCCAGAGCTACAAGGGTTTCGTGTTTATCAGCCTGGATGTTCACGCCGACAACAGCCTGGAAGACTTTCTTGGCGACGCCAAAGTGTTCTTCGACATGATGGTCGCCCAGTCGCCCACCGGAGAGCTGGAAGTGCTGCCCGGCAAGTCGGCCTACACCTACGACGGCAACTGGAAACTGCAGAACGAAAACGGCCTCGATGGCTATCACGTCAGCACCGTCCACTATAACTACGTGGCCACGGTGCAGCACCGCCAGCAGGTCAACAGCGAGAACGGCACCGACGCTGGCAGTACGCTCGACTACAGCAAACTGGGTGCCGGCGATGCCAATACCGATGACGGCTGGTTTGCTTTCAACAATGGTCACAGCCTGTTGTTCAGCGACATGCCGAACCCGACGGTACGCTCCGGCTACGCGACGATCATGCCGCGCCTGATCGAAGAACACGGCCAGGAAAAGGCCGAGTGGATGATGCACCGCCTACGGAACCTGAACATTTACCCGAGCCTGTTTTTCCTCGACCAGATCAGCTCACAACTGCGCATCATCCGCCCGGTGGCGTGGAACAAGACCGAGATCATCAGCCAGTGCCTGGGAGTAAAAAACGAGTCGGACGCTGACCGCGAAAACCGCATTCGCCAGTTCGAGGACTTCTTCAACGTGTCGGGCCTGGGCACACCGGATGATCTGGTGGAATTCCGTGAAGCCCAACGCGGTTTCCAGGCACGTCTGGAGCGCTGGAGCGACATTTCCCGTGGCAGTCACCGATGGGCCACCGGCGCCACGCCCAACAGCGAATCGATCGGCATTGCCCCAGCCATGACCGGCACCGAATTCACCCACGAAGGGCTTTACGTCAACCAGCACAGCAACTGGCAGAAATTCCTGCTCGATGGCCTGGAAGCGAAATCCCTGAAACTCCGTGAGGTGCAATGATGAATGCGCAATTGCAGTACCAGATCGAACAGTTTTTCTACCGCAAATCCGAACTGTGCGACGCCCAGGATTGGGACGCCTACATCAAACTGTTCGACGAGCAGAGTGAATTCCACCTGCCGCAATGGGACTCGGAACACGTCTACACCCGCGACCCCAAACGCGAGATGTCATTGATCTACTACCCCAACCGTTCAGGCCTGGAAGACCGCGTATTTCGCCTACGCACCGGCAAGTCTGCATCCTCGACGCCAATGCCGCGCACCCTGCACCTGATCAACAACGTGCGCATTGGTGAACTGGAAAACGGCGATCTGGAGGTGCGCTTGAACTGGCACACGCTGTTCTATCGCCTGGCCACTTCCGAGCAGTTTTTCGGCCGCGCGACCTACCGTCTCAAGCCCCACGCGGACAGCTGGCTGATCAGCCGCAAGCATGTGCTATTGCTCAACGACACGATCAACTCGGTACTCGACTTTTATCACCTCTGAATCCATGGAGACCGAGGTATGAATCACAAAGTAGCGTTCAGTTTTGCCGACGGCAAAACCCTGTTCTTTCCCGTGCAGCCGAACGAGATCCTGCTCGACGCCGCCCTGCGCAACGGCATCAACATTCCGCTGGATTGCCGCGAAGGCGTCTGCGGAACCTGCCAGGGTCGCTGCGAATCCGGCGACTACAGCCAGGACTATGTGGACGAGGAAGCGCTGTCCAGCCTCGACCTGCAACAACGCAAAATGCTCACTTGCCAGACGCGGGTGAAGTCCGATGCAGCGTTTTATTTCGACTTCGCTTCCAGCCTGTGCAACGCCAGCGGCCCCGACCGCCTCAACGCGACAGTCACCGACGTCAGGCAGATTTCGGCCAGCACGGCGATCCTGCACCTGGACCTCGGCGCTGCAAACCAGGCACTGGATTACCTGCCGGGGCAATACGCCCGGTTGCTGATTCCCGGCACCGAGAGCATGCGCTCCTATTCGTTCGCCAACCGGCCGAGCAGCAGCAATCAACTGCAATTCTTGATTCGTCTGTTGCCCGATGGGGTCATGAGCAACTACATCCGTGAACGCTGTCAGGTGGGGGACGAGATCGCCCTTGAAGCACCCCTGGGTGCCTTCTATCTGCGTCACGTCACCAAACCGCTGGTTCTGGTGGCCGGCGGCACCGGGTTATCGGCGCTGCTCGGCATGCTGGACGAACTGGCCGAGCGTGGCTGCGAACAACCAGTGCATCTGTATTACGGCGTTCGCGATGCTGCCGACCTGTGCGAACAGACACGTATCGCAGCCTATGCTGAACGCCTGCCGGATTTTCGCTACACCGAAGTGGTCAGCGATCCTTCGCCGCAATGGACGGGCAAACGCGGCTACATTTCCGAACATTTCAATGCCAGTGAACTGCGCGATGGCGAGGCCGACATGTACGTCTGCGGGCCGCCACCGATGGTCGAGTCGATCAAGACCTGGTTGCAGGCCCAAACACTGGACAACGTGCACCTGTACTACGAGAAGTTCACTGAGAGTAATATCTGACCCATCAATCCAGGCCTGACAACAAAAACCAGAAGGGAACGCGATGACGGACGAAATCTTGCAACAGGGAACACTCAAGCGGGGGTTGAAAAATCGTCACATTCAACTGATCGCACTGGGTGGCGCAATTGGTACTGGGCTGTTCCTGGGCTCCGCCGGGGTGCTCAAGTCTGCCGGACCATCGATGATCCTCGGCTACGCAATCGCCGGTTTCATCGCCTTCCTGATCATGCGCCAGTTGGGCGAGATGATCGTCGAGGAGCCGGTTGCCGGTTCCTTCAGTCACTTTGCACACAACTACTGGGGCAGTTTTGCCGGGTTCCTGTCCGGCTGGAATTACTGGGTGCTGTATGTGCTGGTGGGCATGGCCGAGCTGACAGCCGTCGGCAAGTACGTGCAGTTCTGGTGGCCGGACGTGCCGACCTGGGTCAGCGCAGCGGTGTTCTTCGTGCTGGTCAACCTGATAAACACGATGAACGTCAAAGTCTTCGGCGAAATGGAGTTCTGGTTCGCGATCATCAAGGTCGTGGCCATCATCGGCATGATCGCCCTGGGCTGCTACATGCTGGTCAGCGGTACCGGCGGCCCGCAAGCGTCGGTGAGTAACCTGTGGAGCCATGGCGGGTTCTTCCCCAACGGCTACAGCGGTTTGCTGATGGCGATGGCGTTCATCATGTTTTCCTTTGGTGGCCTGGAACTAGTCGGCATCACCGCTGCTGAAGCCAGCGAGCCACGCAAAGTGATTCCCAAGGCGATCAACCAGGTGGTTTACCGCGTATTGATCTTCTACGTCGGCGCACTCACCGTGTTGCTGTCGCTGTACCCATGGGACCAACTGTTGCAGACACTCGGCGCCTCGGGCGATGCCTACAGCGGCAGCCCGTTCGTGCAGATCTTCGCGTTGATCGGCAGCGATACCGCCGCACAAATCCTCAATTTCGTGGTGCTCACCGCCGCGCTGTCGGTCTACAACAGCGGCGTCTACTGCAACAGCCGCATGCTCTACGGCCTGGCCGAACAGGGCGATGCACCCAAGGCGCTGATGAAGCTGAACAAACAGGGCGTACCGTTGTTGGCGCTGGGTGTTTCGGCTTTGATCACGATGTTGTCTGTGCTGGTCAACTACGTCGCACCGCATGAAGCACTGGAGTTGCTGTTCGCCCTGGTGGTTGCTTCGCTGATGATCAACTGGGCGATGATCAGTCTGACGCATATCAAGTTTCGCAAGGCCATGGGCCAACGCGGCATCGTTCCGGGCTTCAAGTCGTTCTGGTTTCCCTTCAGCAACTACCTGTGCCTGGCGTTCATGGCCATGATCATCATTGTAATGTGGATGATTCCCGGCATACGCGCTTCGGTGTTCGCCATCCCGGTCTGGATAGCGGTTATCTACCTGTTCTATCGGATGCGCATGGCCAAGCATCGCGACTTGCCAGTGGCTCAGTAACCACGCAAAGCACTTATTAAAAAAGGCCCCGGCACTCAATGAATGCCGGGGCCTTTTTTTATCCGGCCTGGTTCAGAGAGTCGAACGTAGCCGCCACAATTCCGGGAACAGCACGGTGTCGAGCATCTTGCGCAGGTAACCCACACCTTCAGTTCCTCCGGTGCCCGGTTGAAAGCCGATGATCCGCTCAACCGTGGTGACGTGCCGGAAGCGCCATTGTCGGAACGAGTCCTCAAGGTCGATGAACTTTTCCGCCAGTTGATACAGGTCCCAGTAACGCGAAGGATTGGTGTAGACCTCGCGCCAGGCGGCTTCGACCGAGGCATCGTGTTCTGTCGGCAAGGTCGGGTCACGTTCGAAGCGCTGCGGGTCAATCGTCAGACCGGCATTGGCCAACAAGCGAATCGCCTCGTCATACAGCGAAGGGGTGGCGATCGCTTTTTCAAGTTCCTGCAATAGTTCCGGGCGATGGGCATGCGGGCGTAACAGCGTCGTGCTTTTGTTGCCCAGAATGAATTCGATCTCGCGGTACTGAAAAGACTGGAAACCCGACGATTGCCCAAGGAAGGGCCGGATCGAGTGGTATTCAGTGGGCGTCATGGTGGCGAGCACCGTCCAGGCATGCACCAGTTGATCAAAAATTCGCGAAACGCGCGCCAGCATCTTGAACGCTGGCGGCAACTCGCCGAGCCGCACGTGCTCACGGGCTGCCTTGAGTTCGTGCAACATCAGCTTCATCCACAACTCGGACGTCTGGTGCTGGATGATGAACAGCATCTCGTTGTGGTCCGGTGACAATGGGTGCTGGGCGCTGAGAATGCGCCCCAGATCCAGGTAGTCGCCGTAGCTCATGGAGTCGGAAAAATTCAGCTCGGCGTTGTGCCACTCCCCAGCGGGGTTGGCAGGTGAATAAGGGCATTGGCTCATTGAGCAGGTTCCTGATGTGGCGATGAGTTCAGTGGCCGCAAAATAGCCCTTACCGGGCTAGCGTCGAGATTGGCGAAACGCAGCGGCAGAGCGATCAACTCATAATCCCCTTCTGGGACTTCATCGAGCACGATGCCTTCGAGGATGGCCATTCCATGACGGGCCACCGCGTTGTGCGAATCCATGGTCTTTGATTGCTGCGGGTCCAGCGACGGCGTATCGATGCCAATCAGGCGCACGCCGAGGCTTGCCAACAAATCGACGGTTTCCTTGGCGACGGCAGTGAAATCGGGGTCCCAGGCTGTCATCGGCACGTGTCGATAAGTGCGCAGCAGCACGCGCTCGGGCAGGTTTGCCAATCGACCTTCAAGTTGCTGCGGATGTACCAGCCGACCACTGTCCAGGCAATGCAAGACGCGGCAAGGCCCAATGTAGATATCCAGCGAGACGTCACCAATGGCCGCGCCATCAGCGCTGTAATGCAGCGGCGCATCGACATGGGCGCCCGTATGAGGCGACAGGGTAATGCGTCCGACATTCACCGGGCACTCCGGCCCATAGGTCCAGACGCGCTCCTCCTGAAAAGGCGTATCCCCCGGCCAGGTCGGTGTGGCGGCACTCAAGGGCGGGCTGATGTCCCACCACGATGTTAATTTTTTCATTTCAGCGCTCTCGGCCTGTTCCGAGCCCAATGATACGAGTGATTCCTGTGAAGTTTCTTGCGAATACCTTCGGCAATGCCGGGGGCAATCGCAAAAACTGCGAGGAATCGATGGTTTTCCATCCGGAAATTTCAACGAAGAAAACCGCCCGGTTCATCTGCCGGCCGTTACGCGAACAGACGCTGGCCACTGCGTTTCTGGATAGCTCAGTGTCGAGCACAGACAACTGATGCCCGGCCAAGCCCTATAGGGTGCGTCTTCAGCTCTCCCTCACGCCCGGAGTCATCATGACCGCACCGATCACCGTTCTTCGCGACACCCATCCGCTGCCCGTACTCGACGCCTGCAAATGGGAAAAACTCGAAGGCGACCCGCACACCGTCAACCTCAACGCCTACACCAGCGAAGATGGCAGCAAGATCATGGGCACCTGGATCTGCACGCCAGGCAAGTGGTACGTGGAATACGTGAAGTGGGAATACTGCCACTTCCAGGAAGGCTACTGCATCATCACGCCGGAAGGCATGGCGCCGATCCACCTGCGCGCCGGTGATATTTTCGTCATCGAACCGGGTATGAAAGGCACCTGGGAAGTGGTTGAGACAGTCCGTAAATACTTCGTTTTTGCCTGACAAAATCTGTAGGAGCGAGCCTGCTCGCGATGGACCTGAGGGCGACGCGTTTATCCAGCAAATACGCGTTATCGTTTACGTCCATCGCGAGCAGGCTCGCGCCTACAAAAGGGCATCAGGCCCGTTCTTTCGATCCTTCTTCTACCCGACGTTGCGAAGCATCGCGATAGTCGAGGTAGGTACGCTGCGTGGCGATATGGTCAGCCACGTATTTGGCGTCGTGCCACACACCCCAGATAAACGATGAACCACGACGCGACTGCCACGGCAGGCCCAGGAAGTAGATCCCCGCCTCGCTCGACACCCCGCGCTGATGCTGCGGCTTGCCGTTTGGGTCGAAGGCGTCGACCTTCATCCAGCTGTAATCAACGGCAAAACCGGTTGCCCAGATAATCGACGTCACGCCGGCCTCGGCCAGATCGAGTTCAAGAATGGGTTTGGTCACGCATTCCGGATCCGGGTACGTGCTACGGGCCTCCGGCTCTTGCGGCAAATCCAGACCATTGCGCTCAATGTAGGCATCCGCTGCATCGAGCAACGACAGGTAGTTCTCATCGCCGCGAGCAAGGTTTTCCGCCAGATTCCCCTGGAACCTCACCACGCCGTCATTGAATGATTGGGTCAGGCCAACCAGCGTCATTCCCCGATGGGCAAGCCCACGAAAATCCACCGTACAGCCGCCATGCGCACCGCTGACCGCGATGGTGACGTGTTCCCTGCCCGGCTTCATCGCCGCCGCATCCCACTCACCCAGAACACCCAGCCACCAGCAGAAATCACGGTTGCGATAGGCCCGTGGAGGACGGTCGTGCTGTCCGACCGAGAGGTAAACCTTCCTCCCGGCACGCAACAGTTCATCGGCAATCTGCACCCCGGAAGACCCCGCGCCCACGACCAGAATCGCACCTTCGGGCATCTGCTGCGGATTGCGGTATTCGGCGGAGTGAATCTGAGTGAGCGTCTCATCTTCGGGGGCGATCGGCGGGATGACCGGCCGCTGAAAAGGCCCGGTGGCGGCAACGACGCGGTTGGCCTCGATCACGCCCTCGGAGGTGGTAATCGTGAAGCCCGGGCGACCGACATTGCGCTCCACTTTCTTCACGTCCACGCCGGTACGAATAGGGGCGTTGAACTTCCGGGCATAGGCTTCGAAGTAGTCCGCTACCCGCTCTTTCGGGGCAAAGCCGTCGGGGCTGAGATCGTCGAACTCAAGACCCGGAAAGCGATCGTGCCAGGCCGGACCATTGGCAACCAGTGAATCCCACCGCCCCGTGCGCCACTTTTCAGCGATGCGATTGCGCTCCAGGACGAGGTGCGGCACCCCGAGCTTGCTCAGGTGCTCACTCATGGCCACGCCTGCCTGACCGGCGCCAACGACCAGCGTATCTATCTCGGTTTTTCCAACTGTCATGTCTGCGTCCTTCTCAAAGGCAATTTGATTCAGGCCAGGACCAGGGATCGCGCCTGCATCGGTAAATCTTGCGACTGTGGGGGTGGGTGTTCGCAGCATTCTGTTCAGATACAGGGAATAGCGAAATTATGATTTTTGTCGTCGCTAGGCAGGAAAAAGCTAGGTCTGGTACGGAGGGTCGCGCAGGTGATGTTCGACGCGTTTTTTTGCCGAGGGGAAAACAGCCCGAGCCCTCATCAGGGCGATGAGGGAGGGAAAAAAGAGGATTCAGCCCTTCAACATGCCATGGCACATCAGGCCGAGCACATCACGCATGTGTTTGGCGTGGGCTTTTCTGTCGGGCGTTTTCTCGGTCGCCAGGCGGATAAAAGCCATGTTGGCGTACTGGTTGAACACGGTGGCCGCCACGTCGATGTCGACCGACTCCCTCAACGCGCCCTGCCGTTGAAAATGCAATAACAGCGCCCGGGCTTCTTCGATGACCGCAGCGTTCCAGGGCTGGAAGGTCTCGGCGAGATCGCCGGTGAACAGGAATGGCGCCAGCTCGCGCCACAGCGAAGCCGGCATCGCCCGCAGCTGGTAAGTGGTCATCAGGCCTTCAAGTTCACACAAAGCGTCCAACGGGTCCGAGTTCTCATCCAGACGCGAGCGAGCCTCACGCATCGCTTGTTGATCAGGCTCCTTGAGCAGCGCGAGCAGAATTTCCTGCTTGCCACCGAAATAGTTCACCACTGTCGGTGCAGATACCCCGGCCTGATTGGCGATCTGTTCCAGCGTCGTGGCGATGAACCCATGGGTCTTGAAAAGCTCCAGGGCGGCGTCAGCGATCAGTTGCCTGCGCTGTTCCTTTTGTCGCTCTCTGAGTCCAGTCATTTTTTTCCTGAGATGCGGTGTCGATTCGGCACAGCCTATGGGGATTTATTTTCAACGACAAATATTTTCTTTACAAAAATATTTTTAAGTGACAAATATTAATTAGCCCCTTGGCAGCCATCGGGCACGCGCAGAACCACCCATCATCCGATGCGCGCCTCTGCCAAGCGAAATTGCGCTACCGGCGCACTCACACTGGAGACAAACAATGTCCGCTGAACTCAGCCCAACCCGCACCACGAGTGACTATCAGGCGTCCGATGCGGCCCACCACATTCACGCCTTCGTTGACCAGAAATCACTGAATGAGGAAGGCCCGCGCGTCATGGTTCGCGGCGAGCGCCTGGCATTGTGGGATAACGATGGCAACCGCTATCTGGACGGCATGTCGGGCCTGTGGTGCACCAACCTGGGTTATGGACGCAAGGACCTGGCCGCCGCCGCGAGCGCCCAACTGGAGCAGTTGCCGTACTACAACATGTTCTTCCACACCACTCACCCGGCCGTGATCGAACTGTCCGAATTGCTCTTCAGCCTGCTGCCGGGGCACTACAGCCACGCGATCTACACCAACTCCGGCTCCGAGGCCAACGAGGTGCTGATCCGTACGGTGCGCAAGTTCTGGCAGGTCATGGGCAAGCCGGAAAAGAAAATCATGATCGGTCGCTGGAACGGCTACCACGGCTCGACACTCGCCGCGACGGCGCTGGGCGGCATGAAGTTCATGCACGAAATGGGCGGCACCATTCCTGATGTGGCGCACATCGACGAACCGTACTGGTTCGCCCACGAAGGTGACCTGAGCCCGGAAGAATTCGGCCTGCGGGCGGCCCGTCAACTGGAGGAAAAAATCCTCGAACTCGGCGCCGACAAGGTCGCCGCCTTCGTTGCCGAGCCGTTTCAGGGCGCTGGCGGAATGATCATCCCGCCAGAAACCTATTGGCCCGAGATTCAACGTATCTGCCGTCAGTACGACGTGCTGCTGTGCGCCGACGAAGTGATTGGCGGGTTCGGCAGGACCGGCGAATGGTTCGCCCACCAGACCTTCGGCTTCGAGCCCGACACGCTCTCCATCGCCAAGGGCCTGACCTCGGGTTACATCCCGATGGGCGGGTTGATTCTGTCCCGGCGCATGGCTGAAGCCCTGGTGGAAAAGGGCGGTGTGTTCGCCCATGGACTCACCTATTCCGGCCACCCCGTCGCGGCTGCCGTGGCCATTGCCAACTTGAAGGCATTGCGTGATGAAGGCGTGGTGACGCAGGTCCGGAACGACACCGGACCCTACCTGCAAAACTGCCTGCGGGAAGTGTTTACCAATCACCCGCTGGTGGGTGACATCCAGGGTGTCGGCCTGGTGGCAGCGTTGCAGTTTGCCGAAGACAAGGCCACCCGCAAGCGCTTCGCCAACGAGAACGATATCGCCTGGCGCTGCCGTACCATCGGGTTCGAGGAAGGCCTCATCATCCGTTCGACACTGGGTCGCATGATCATGGCGCCAGCACTGGTCGCGACGCGCCTGGAACTCGACGAGCTGATTGAGAAAACGCGCATCGCCGTCGACCGCACTGCGCGGGAATACGGCAGGCTTTAACGCCTTTGAAACCAAACCGCCTGTCGTCCCCCACGCAGGCGGCCCTAACCATTTTTTACTTAAGCAAGCACCACAAAAAACCTCGTTTCGCCAACAGCGGGCCATGGACAGAATGGCGTCATACCCCATCAAGACCATGGGCTCACACCTGTTCATTGGCCCGCAGTTTTAATCAGAGGAAACGTGCATGACCCAGCCAACCCACACGCGCATCCGCATGTTCAACACCAAAGAGACTTATCCCAATCAGAACCTGGATAACGACCTCTGCCAGGCCGTGCGCGCCGGCAACACCGTGTACGTTCGCGGCCAGATCGGCACCGATTTCGAAGGCAATCTCGTCGGCCTTGGCGACCCTCGAGCCCAGGCCGAACAAGCCATGCGCAACGTCAAGCAACTGCTTGAGGAAGCGGGCAGCGACCTGAGCCACATCGTCAAGACCACGACGTATCTGACCGACCCGCGTTACCGCGAACCGGTTTACCAGGAAGTCGGGAAATGGCTCAAGGGCGTGTTCCCGATCTCCACCGGGCTGGTCATTTCCGGGCTGGGACAACCGCAATGGCTAATGGAAATCGATGTAATCGCAGTCATTCCGGAATAAAAAGGACGAACTCACCATGACGTTTTCAATCGTCGGTCGTTGCGCCGAAACCGGGCAACTGGGCATCGCCATCAGCTCCTCCAGCATTGCCGTGGGCGCACGTTGCCCATGGCTGCGCCCGGGCGTGGGTGCTGTTGCCACGCAAAACATCACCCTCCCCGCTCTGGGCCCTCAGGTTCTCGACCAGATGGAGAACGGGCAGTCGCCCGAAGAAGCACTGGACAAGGCACTAACCAGCAACGGCTACAGTCAATTCCGCCAGCTCACGGCCATCGATCATCTGGGGCAGACCGCGCATTTCAGTGGCAGTCAAACCCTCGGCACCCACAACGCCGTTGCCGGTGACCAGTGCGTGGCCGCCGGCAACATGCTGTCGAATCAATCAGTGATCGAAACCCTGGTCCAGACCTTCGAAAACAGCGGCGGCCAGTTGGCCGATCGACTGCTGGCGGCCATGCAAGCCGCCGTGGCGGCTGGCGGTGAGGCTGGCCCGGTTCACTCGGCCGCGCTGGTGGTCGTGGGTGATCTGACCTGGCCAATCGTCGACCTGCGTGTCGACTGGGCGGACGAAGACCCTATCGGCAAACTGGCGCAGTTGTGGACGGCCTACCGTCCGCAGATGCAGGACTACATCGTGCGCGCTCTCGACCCGACCAAGGCGCCCAGTTATGGCGTGCCGGGGGATGAATGAATGAGCAGCAGCCGAGCGCTACTGGCCTCACTCATCGGCTTCGACACCACCAGCCGTGAATCGAATCTTCAGTTGATCGAGTTCGTCCGCGATTACCTGAACCGGCACGACGTGCCCTGCGAGCTGATCTTCAACGACACGCGAAGCAAGGCCAATCTGTTCGCCACGCTGGGCCCGGACGACCGTCCGGGTATTGTGCTCTCCGGTCACACCGACGTGGTTCCGGTGGACGGGCAGGCCTGGACCGTTGCGCCGTTCGCGCTGACCGAAAAAGACGGCAAGCTCTATGGGCGCGGGACCGCTGACATGAAGGGCTACATCGCCTGCGTGCTGGCCGCTGTGCCGAAACTGTTGGCGGCACCGTTGCGCATGCCGGTGCACATCGCACTGTCCTATGACGAGGAAGTCGGTTGCCTGGGCGTGCGCTCACTGCTCGCCGAGCTGCACCAGCGAACCCATACACCCCTGATGTGCATCATCGGCGAACCCACCGAACTTAAACCAGTGCTCGGTCACAAGGGCAAACTGGCCATGCGTTGCGACGTCCACGGGGCAGCCTGTCATTCGGCTTATGCGCCGCAGGGCGTGAACGCAATCGAATACGCCGCGCAACTGATCAGCGAACTGGGGCGGATTGGCTCTGAGCTACGTGCACCTGAACTGCATGACCGACGTTTCGATCCACCTTTTTCCACGGTGCAAACCGGCGTGATCAGCGGTGGCAAGGCACTCAATATCGTCCCTGCCGACTGTCGTTTCGATTTCGAAATCCGCGCACTCCCCGCACAGGACCCGCGCAAGGTGGCTGAGCAGCTTGAGCGCTACGCCGAACAGGAAGTATTGCCCAGGATGCGCGCCGTGGATGCGGGAAGTGCCATCCGTTTTTCCGAGCTGTCGGCCTATCCGGGTCTTGCCACTGACGCCCGCAGTGAAGCGGCACAATTGCTTGCGCAGTTCTGCGGTTCAGACGAGTTCACCACGGTTGCGTTTGGCACTGAAGGCGGGCTGTTCGACGCCATCGGCATTGCCACCGTGGTTTGCGGACCGGGCAGCATGGATCAGGGTCACAAGCCCGATGAGTTCGTCAGCATCGAGCAACTGGACGCCTGCGACGCGATGCTCGAACGCATGGCACTGGCACTGCGCGGTTGACGTCAGGCGTCCATATTGTGCGCCAGCACTTCGCGACAATGATCGAGAAACAACTGGGCAGGTTTCGTCAGTTGTGAGCGCCGCAGCCAGGCCGCGGAAAGTCCGGACCCCGTGACTTCCTCGGCCAGTGGCACGCAGACCACTTTCTGCCCGTCGTAGGTGTATTCGGAATGCGGGCGGGTGACCAGGATCGAAAACCCGAAACCGCGCCCGACCATGCCCCTGACCATTTCAATGGACGGTGAGCTGAAGAGAATATGCGGGGTCAGCCCGCGTTCTTCGAAGATGCTCACGAAGTAGGTGCGGCTGGGTTGCACATCAAGCAACACCATGGGTTCCAGGACCAGATCACTGAGCGACACTTTCGCCTGATGGGCGAAGCGATGCCCTTGCGGCAACAACGCATAGGGTTGTTGCGGCGCCATCAACGGCGCGGTCTCGATGGTGCTGTCCAGATCATGTTCGTAGAGCATCGCCAGGTCGATGCTTCCGGCGGTGAGGGCCTGCACCAGTTCCTGTTGCTCACCGTCGCGGATGCGAATTTCCACACCCGGCCAGCGATCGCGGAAACCGGCGATCAAATTCGGTAAGTAGAGCGGCGCAACGGTTTCAAAACAGCCGATGTCGATCTGGCCGGAGACCACGTCGTTATCGGCCAGCGCGTTCTGCTCGAACTCATGGGCAACCTGCAACAACTCCCGGGCCTTGCGGTAAAAACGTGCGCCACTGGGCGTCAATGACACCCCCTGCGCATGGTGACGGATCAACAGCTGCACGCCGAAACTCTCTTCCAGGTGCTTGATGGCAGTGGAGACCGACGGCTGGGCAATGTAGAGCTTGCGTGACGCCTCGGCGACACTGCCGCATTCGACCGTGGTGATGAAATATTTGAGTTGCCGCAGGTTGTAAGCTGCCATGAGTACCTCAAAAGTGCTGGATCAATGCCTCAAAACGGGGCGCAAACAGTCCTCACCGTACCGTAATGCTGTTCACTTAAGGACGAACGTTGTACCTGTGGCGAGGGAGCTTGCTCCCGTTGGACTGCGCAGCAGTCCCCTTCTTTTTAGGGATACGGGGGCCGCTGCGCGCCCCAGCGGGAGCAAGCTCCCTCGCCACAGGTTTTTGACTGCTCGCCCTGTCTCTTAATTGAACAGCATTACGCTACCGCACCGGCAATTCTGCGATGTAGGCGCGTAGTAAGAAACAAGCAAATTGCTGCCCCTTGAAACTAAAAAAGCTCTCTCGACGGTCCCGCCCAACGCACCACAGATGTGCGCGGCTGCTGAGTTTTTTTATCGACAGCGAGCATATTTTTACTCATTTCCTGTCTTTTGCACCTGAGCCACTATCGCCGCAACTCATCGTGAATGTCGCCCTCAGCGGCGCCCCTGGAGCTTGCAGTGACTGACCTGAACAACTGGCAACGCCTGGCAAACAAACAGCACTTCATTGATACGGCGAACATCGGCGGGCGTGCCCATCATGCACAGGACGGCAAGACGTTCGCGGTGATCAATCCGGCCACCAACACCCTGCTCGCCCATGTCGCTGCCTGCGGCGACGCGGAGGTCGACCTGGCCGTCGCCGTCGCGCGCAATGCGTTCGAAAATGGCACCTGGGCGCGGATGGCCCCCAGGGAGCGCAAAGTTATTCTGCTGCGTCTTGCCGAACTGATTCTGGCCAATCGCGAGGAACTGGCGCTGCTCGATTCGCTCAGCATGGGCAAGCCGGTCATGGACGCCTACATGGTCGATGTGCCGGGCGCCGCGCAGGTGTTTGCCTGGTACGCGGAAAGCCTCGACAAGCTGTATGACCAGGTGGCGCCCACCGGTCGCGATGTGCTGGCTACTATCACCCGAGTGCCGTTGGGCGTCATCGCCGCCGTGGTGCCATGGAACTTTCCCCTGGACATGGCGGCGTGGAAGCTCGCGCCCGCACTGGCGGCGGGCAATAGCGTGATCCTCAAACCTGCCGAACAGTCGCCCTTTTCTGCACTGCGCCTGGCCGAACTGGCCTTGCAGGCCGGTGTGCCGGAAGGCGTTCTCAACGTGATCACCGGCCTCGGTGAGCAGGCCGGACGCGCACTGGGTCTGCATCCGGATATCGACGCGCTGGCGTTCACCGGTTCGACGGAAGTCGGCAAGTACTTCATGCAGTACTCGGCGCAATCAAACCTCAAGCAAGTCTGGCTGGAGTGCGGTGGCAAGAGTCCGAACCTGGTGTTCGACGATTGCCTGGACCTGGACCTGGCGGCCGAAAAAGCCGCGTTCGGGATTTTCTTCAATCAGGGCGAAGTGTGCTCGGCAAACTCGCGACTGCTGGTGCAGCGCTCCATTCATGACCAGTTCGTTGAGCGCCTGATCGAGAAAACACGTCACTGGCAGCCCGGCGATCCGCTGAACCCGGCCAGCAAAATGGGCGCCATCGTCGACGCCAAACAAGCCGATCGCATCATGGGTTACATCAACGCTGCAACGGCCAGCGGCGCACGCCTGGTGGCCGGTGGCGATCGCCTGTCGATCAACGGCTCGAACAACTTCATTCAGCCGACGCTGTTCACCGAGGTCAGCCCCGACATGCAACTGTCTCGCGAGGAAGTCTTCGGCCCGGTCCTGGCGATCACTCCCTTCGACGATGAAGACCAGGCCGTGAAGATCGCCAACGATCACATCTACGGCCTGGCAGCGTCGGTCTGGACTGACAACCTCAACCGCGCCCACCGCGTGGCAGGGCGGTTGAATGCCGGGACTGTGTCGGTCAACACGGTGGATGCCCTGGACGTCTGCGTACCTTTCGGCGGCGGCAAGCAATCGGGCTTCGGCCGAGACCTTTCGCTGCATTCATTCGACAAGTACACGCAACTGAAAACCACGTGGTTCCAGCTGCGCTGAATGGCATTCCCCCGTAGGAGCTGCCGCAGGCTGCGATCTTTTTAAAGTCCGAATCAAAAGATCGCAGCCTTCGGCAGCTCCTACATGGGATGTCGCCCAGGCCGCGATCTTTTGATCTTGCGGTGGCTTTGACCCTACCCGAAAGGTGCTGTTTACGGACGCTCCACAACCGCGCCGCAAACCACTTTTTTCCTCGTCAGCAACGACATATTTACTGGTTTTCCTGCTCCGAGACATCAGCCAACATCAAGCCGCTCACAGAGGTAAAGGGTCCGCCAGAGACCATACGGTACTCAGCTTTTTGGCTATGCCCACTGCCCCGAAATATACGAACAAAAAACCATCGTTCCGGGAGTGTTCCATGATCAAGTCCTTGCTCACCCGCTTAACCCATCCGCTGGCAATCACTGCCATCGCCGCGACAGTCGCCACCAGCGCCCAGGCCGGCACCTTGTCTATCGGTCACACCACATGGGTCGGTTACGGCACCCTCTACCTCGCCCAGGACCTGGGTTACTTCAAGGAGAACGGTCTTACGGTCGAGTTGCCGGTGGTCGAAGAAGCCTCGATGTACATGGCCGGCCAGGCCTCGGGACAACTGTCCGGCTCGGCGTCGACCATCGACGAAGTGCTCAAGTACCGTCCGCAATTCTGCTTCAAGGCTGTGGCCGCTCTGGATGACAGCCATGGTGGCGACGGCGTGCTGGTGGGCAAGGACGTCAAGAGTCTGCAGGAGCTCAAGGGCAAAGCCGTGGCGGTGAACGAGGGCTCGACCTCGCAGTTCTGGTTGTCCTATCTGCTGAAAAAGCATGGCATGACCATGAGCGATATCACCGTGCAGAACATGACAGCCGACGATGCCGCCACCGCGTTCATCGCTGGCCGCGTACCGGCCGCCGTAACGTGGGAACCGCACCTGTCGATGGTGCGCGACAAAAAGCAGGGCAAGGTGCTGATCGACAGCAGCAGCACGCCAGGCGTGATCGTCGACGTGGTGGCGCTCAACTGCTCCGTCATCGAAAAGCAACCTGAAGACGTCAAGGCATTGGTGGCGGGCTTGTACAAAGCGGTCAAGTACACCCAGGAACATCCTGAGCAAGCCTACGAAATCATGGCCAAAGGCGTGGGTGGTTACCTGGCCGATCCGAAGGAGCTGGCCTCTGCGGCAAAAGGCGTGCGCTTCTACGATCAGGCCATGAGCGAAAAGCTACTCGGCTCGCCGGGTAAACCGGGCGACAGCGCGGCGCTGATTCAACTGGCCAACGAAACCGCCAGTGAATTGCAGGGCAAACCCTACAACGTCAGCAATGACGACTTGATCGACAACCGCTTTGTCAGCCCGCTCTAGGAGGTCGCATGTTCAAGCGCAATTCATGGCTGAACCGTTGTCTTACCCCGAAAACCAGCTTGCCGGGTCAAGTGATCTGGAGCGCCAGCGCCTTGGCCTGGGTGATGCTGATCGGGCTGTGGGCCGGCCTGTCTTACGGCGGCGTGGTCCCGGGCATGTTCCTGCCGACACCCGGCGCGGTGCTTGAGGCCGCCGTGCGCCTGGGCCGTGCCGGAACGCTGGGCGAGCACGTCTGGGCCAGCCTGGAAGTGGTGATGGTCGGCTTCGTGATTTCTTCGGTCGTGGCGGTTCCGCTCGGTTTGCTGATGGGCAGTTTTCGGGTGGTTCAGGCGTTCCTCGAACCGTTGGTCAACTTCATCCGCTACCTGCCTGTTACCTCGTTCGTTCCGTTGTTCATCCTGTGGATCGGTATCGGGCTGGAGCAGCGAGTATCGGTGATCATTTTCGGGGTGTTCTTCCAGCAGTTGGTGATGATCGCGGACGTGTCCAAAGGCATCTCCAAAGACCTGATCAACGCGTCCTACACACTGGGGTCGAGCCGTCGCGATGCGGTCCTGCATGTGATCGCCCCGGCATCCCTGCCAGGCGTGCTCGATACCTTGCGGGTCACCATGGGTTGGGCCTGGACGTATCTGGTGGTTGCCGAGCTGGTCGCCGCCTCAAGTGGCCTCGGTTACCTCAGCCTTAAAGCCATGCGCGGCTTCCAGGTCGATGTGATTTTCCTGGCGATTGCCGTGATTGGCCTTTTGGGCCTGATCACCGATCAACTTTTCAGACTTCTTCGCTTGAAGGTGGCCGCATGGGCTCAGTAACCGCAACATCCCCAAGACTCGTCACCCCCGTCAGCCCAGCGCCAAGTGCAGCACCGCGCCTCAAAGTGGACAAGGTCAGCCTGCGTTACCAGACCCCGGGGGGCGAAACCTTCACCGCGCTGGAGCAGGTATCGTTCGAAGTGCCTGACCAGCAGTTCGCGGTGCTGGTCGGCCCCTCGGGTTGCGGCAAATCCAGCTTGCTGTACCTGACAGCAGGCCTGGCCGAACCGACCTCCGGGGAAATCTACGTCGGCGGCAAACAAGTCGATGGCCCGGGTGCCGATCGCGGTATGGTTTTTCAGGGCTACACCTTGTTCCCGTGGCTGACGGTGCGACAGAACATCGAGTTCGGGCTCAAACGGCGAGGCATGCCCGCCCGTGAGCGCAAGGACATCGTCGACTACTACGTCAACGAAGTCGGGCTCGCCAGGTTCGCCGACAACTACGCCAAGCAACTGTCGGGCGGCATGATGCAACGGGTCGCGATTGCCAGGGCATTGGCCAACGATCCACAGATCCTGCTCATGGATGAGCCGTTCGGCGCCCTCGACAGCCAGACGCGTTTGCAGATGCAACAACTGCTGTTGCGGGTCTGGGAGCACAGCAAGAAAACGGTGCTGTTTGTCACCCACGACATCGACGAAGCGATCCTGCTCGGCGACCGCATTTTCGTCATGGGTGCACGCCCGGGGCGGATCAAGGAAGTGCTGGACGTACCAATGCAACGCCCGAGAACCCTGGATATGGTGATGGAACCGGAGTTCATCAAAATGAAGCGCGACATCTTTCATCTGCTGCATGACGGCCCGGAAGAGCATCACGACTAATGCGCTAAAACAAAAAAACCGGGAAATCACCCGACGTGATTTCCCGGTAAATATCTTGTCTCGAAACTCGGATCCCCTGTGGCGAGGGAGCTTGCTCCCGCTCGGCTGCGAAGCAGTCGTAAATCAGCAACCGCGTTTTACCTGACTCACCGCATTCGCTGGTTTTGGGTCCGCTTCGCGAACCAGCGGGAGCAAGCTCCCTCACCACAGTTCACGGTTGCCCCTTATTGCGGTTTGCGATAGCTGTTGATGATCGCCGAGAAATCGCTACCACCCTCCCCGCGCAAACTCATCGCCTGGTACAACTGCTGCGCCACCGCGCCCAGCACCACCGGTTGGTGCGCCTGGCGTGCCGCCTCAGTAGCCAGCCCCAAATCCTTGAGCATCAACTCGGCACCGAAACCGCCGGTATAACCGCGTGAGGCTGGTGCCGTTTCGACGATGCCCGGCCACGGGTTATACATCTCCGAACTCCAGCAGCGTCCGGTGGAGCTGTTGATAATGCCCGCCAACACTTTGGTGTCGATGCCCAGCGCGTCACCCAGCGCCATGGCTTCGCTGACGCCGACCATGGAAATCCCCAGCAGCAGGTTGTTGCAGATTTTAGCGATTTGCCCGGTGCCGACCTCACCACAATGGACGATGTTGCGGCCCATTTGTGCCAATACCGGTTGCAGGGTGGCGAACAGTTCCGCGGTGGCGCCGACCATGAAGGTCAGCGTCCCGGCCGCTGCACCGCCAGTACCGCCGGAGACGGGCGCATCGGCCATGGCCACGCCCTGCTTGGCAGCGGCGGCGGCCACGTCACGTGCAGTTTGTGGATCGATGGTGCTGCAATCCACGGCCGGCACGCCTTTGCCGATACCGGCGAGCACGCCGTCCTCACCGAGCCAGACGCTGCGCACATGCACAGCGGCCGGCAGCATGGTGATCACCAGTTCTGCGCCGTCTGCCGCTTCACGGGCCGAAGCGCTGATGCTGCCGCCCAGTTGCTCAAGCTCCGCCAGCACGGTTTTGTTCAGGTCGACCAGGCGCAGTGCATGACCCGCCTTGATCAGGTTGCGCGCCATCGGCGCGCCCATGTTACCGAGACCGATAAAAGCGATTTTCATGTACGGCTCCTTAGCGCAAGTTGATGGTGGTGTTCACACCGTCGTTGACGCTGTCGTCATCGAACCAACGGCTGGTGACCGTCTTGGTCTGAGTGTAGAACTGCACCACTTGCTTGCCATACGGACCGAGGTCGCCGAGTTTCGAACCACGGGAACCGGTGAAGCTGAAGAACGGAACCGGCACTGGAATCGGGATGTTGATACCGACCTGGCCGACATCGATTTCAGTCTGGAATTTACGCGCCGCCGCACCGCTCTGGGTGAACAGGCCCGTGCCGTTGCCGAACGGGTTGGCGTTGACCAGGGCAATGGCCTGATCGAGGGTGTCGACTTCGAGTACCACCAGCACCGGACCGAAGATTTCCTGGGTGTAGATCTGCATGTCGGTGGTCACACCGGAGAACAGTGTCGGGCCGACAAAGTTGCCCTGCTCGAAACCTGGAACCGTGATCTCGCGACCGTCCAGCTCCAGCTTCGCGCCTTCCTTGATGCCGCTTTCGATCAGATCGAGAATCCGCGCCTTGGCTTTTTTCGAGATCACCGGGCCGACATCAGTGCCCGCCTCACTGCCGGCGTTCACTTTAAGTTTCTGCGCCAGCGCCTTGAGATCAGGCAGCCACTGCTTCGCCGCGCCGACCAACACCACCACCGAAGTCGCCATGCAACGTTGACCGGCTGCGCCGAAACCGGCACCCACCAGCGCATTGAGCGCTTGTTCACGATTGGCATCCGGCAGCACCACGGCGTGGTTCTTGGCGCCCATCATCGATTGCACGCGTTTGCCGTGTTTGCCAGCCAGGTCGTAGACGTGAGTACCCACCGCAGTCGAACCGACGAACGAAACAGCCTTGATGTCTTTGTGGGTGCAGAGACCGTCTACCACGTCCTTGCCGCCGTGTACGACGTTAAGCACGCCCGCCGGAACGCCGGCCTCAATCGCCAGTTCCACCAACAACATGGTCGACAGCGGGTCCTGTTCGGACGGCTTGAGCACGAAGGTGTTGCCGCAGGCGATGGCCATCGGGAACATCCACAGCGGAATCATCGCCGGGAAGTTGAAAGGCGTGATGCCGGCGCACACGCCGATTGGCTGGCGCAAAGTGTAAGTGTCGACACCGCCTGCGACGTTTTCAGCGAACTCGCCCATTTGCAGCGTGCCGATGGAGCAGGCGTGCTCGACCACTTCCAGGCCACGGAAAATATCGCCTTCGGCGTCAGCGATGGTTTTGCCCTGCTCATTGCTGAGCACCACGGCGATGCGTTTGGAGTGTTCGCGGATCAACGCCTGGAGCTTGAGCATGATGCGCATCCGCGCGCCGATCGGCGTCAGCTTCCAGGTCTGGAAGGCGCGATGGGCCGCACTGATCGCCGCGTCGACTTCTTCGGCAGTGGCAAACGGCACTTTGGCCAGCACTTGCTGGGTTGCCGGGTTGATGATGTCGTGCCACTCGGTGGTCTTGGACTCGACCCACTTGCCGTCGATCAACAGCTTGACCTTGTGCAGCGTGGTTTCGTTAGGCGTAAGCGATGCGTTCATGTTTGGTCTCCTGGACGTTGTTGTTATCTAGAGAGCTATCAGGAAGCCAAGGCGAGAAAGTCGCCTTGAGATGAGGCGTGTGCCGAATTGGTTGTCGGCCTGTTTTTGGAGTATAGATGTGCAAACTTCTAATAAGAACGCACATAAAAGCCGGTCCATCATGCAAAAAAACATCACATCTTTAGGCTCGCTGAACTGGGACGACCTCAAGTTTTTCCTTGAAGTCGCCCGGACCCGCAAGGCCAGCACCGCGGCCAAACGCCTGGCAGTCGACTACACCACCGTGTCGCGGCGCATCAGCTCTCTGGAAGCGGCATTGGGAACTTTGCTGTTCGAGAAATCCCGGACCAGCGGCTTTGTCCTGACCGCCGAAGGCCAACGATTACTGGGTTACGCCGAGTCGATCGAAAGCACGCTGCACATGGCCTGCGAGCAGGTTTCCGGTTCTGGGGTCGCGTTGTCGGGACACGTGCGCATGGGCTGCACCGAAGGATTCGGCAGCTTCTTCATCACCCCGCAGCTGAGCCACTTCGTCGACGCCTACCCGGCGATCTCGGTGGACATCCTGCCGCTGCCGCACTTCATCAGCCTGTCCAAACGCGAAGCAGACATCGTCATCGCCCTGGAACGCCCGGAACACGGGCCGTATGTGTGTTGCAAACTGACGGACTACCGCTTGCAGCTGTACGCAACCCAACAATACCTGGACAAGCACCCGCCCATCCGCCGCCCGGCAGACCTGGGTAAACATTCATTTATCAGCTATGTCGACGACCTGGCGTTCAGCTCGGAGTTGCTGTACCTCGCCAACGTCTTGCCCGGCGCCAGTGCCAATCTGCGCAGCACCAGCGTGATTGCGCAGTTCGTGGCGGCGCAGCAAGGGCGATCACTGGCGATCCTGCCGTGCTTCCTTGCGGCCCAGGACCCGCGCTTGCTGCCGGTGTTGCCAGAGGAAATCAACATCACGCGGCAGTTCTGGATGTACTGCCGCGAGGACCTGAGGAAGCTCAAGCGGATTACGTTGTTGTGGGATTACATCCGTGCGGTGACTGAGCAGAACCAAAGGCTATTGATGGGTGATAGTCGAGAAATGCTGTTCGCCGATTAATCAGCGCTCACCACGATCGAAACCCGACGGTTTTCGGTACGGCCAGTGGCCGTGTCGTTAGACGCCACTGGCTGACTGCTGCCGAGTCCGCGCAACTGGATGTTTTCCTGTTTCATACCGACGGTCGCCAGAACGGTGCCGACGCTTTTTGCGCGGCGCAGGGACAGTTGTTCGTTGTAGGCCTCTTTACCTGAAGTATCGGTGTGACCATCGACTCGCACGCCCTCGATCCCGACGCCCAATAACGACTTGCCAATGCGCTGGACGATCTCGGTGCTCTGCGGATTGAGGCTATCGACGTCGCTACCGAACAGTACTTTGCCCGACAGGCCAAACGCCCAGCCTTCATCGGTCAGCTCGAAGCCTTGCTGCTTGAGCACGGCGATCTGGGCCGGGGTCAGGCCTTTTTGCGGCACAGACTGACAACCCGTCAGGCTCAGCACGGCCATCACCAGAGTGAACATAAAAAATCGGAGGGAACGCGGGGTGAATGAAAACACGGGACATTAGCTCCTGGTTTGAACATCGGCGACAGGGTGCTCCGACCCTGCCGTGTGCTGTGCACCTCGGGCAAGGCGCTTGGCTTGGTACATCGCCCCATCGGCAGCGTTGAGCAGAGCGCCCGGTGTAGCGCCATGATCGGGATACACGGCGATGCCGATACTGAGCGAGGTCAACACTTGGTGACTGCCCGGCAACGGGATGGGTGCTTCCATGCTGGCGAGGATATTGTCGGCGATGCGCTCCGCATCTTCGGTCTTGTGCAGCGGTGTCAGCAGCACCGCAAACTCGTCGCCCCCCAGCCGTGCGACCAAATCATCTTCACGCAGTTGCGCCCGCACGCGATCGGCCACGGCCACCAGAACCGCATCGCCTGCGGCGTGGCCGAAGTTATCGTTGATTTCCTTGAACCGGTCACTGTCGAGAAACAGCACGGCTACGCGTTCGTTGAGCTTGTTGGCATTGCGCAATGCACGCATCAGGCGGCCTTCGAAAAACGCCCGGTTCGGCAATCCCGTGAGGCTGTCATGAGTGGCCTTATGGGCGAGGGTTTCGTTTTCGCTTTGCAGGTGGGTTTGCCAGGATGCGAGCTCATCGAGCAAGGCATTGAAGTCGTTGCCAAGGTTATCGAGTTCGGCAATGGCCGCTGCGGGCACACGTCGGTCGAAGGCGCGCTCGCTGCGTGCGGCGTGCGCGACCGAGGCCAGGCTGCGCAATGGACCAATGATCCCGCGAAGCTGTCGACGCGCCAGGTACAGCGCAACCCAGGCACTGATCGCCGTGCATAAGACGATGCCCACCAGTCCGCTAAGCAAAAAGCGCATCAGGCTGCCGCCATGCCCGGTGAGCTGAATGCTGCCGATCTCTCGATCCTGGTGGACGATGGGCATGTTGATGGGCTTTTCCAGAAAGGCTCTGGCCAACTGCATTTCGAGCTCGGATACCAATCCGGTTTCCGGTCGCTGCCAGCGCGCCAGCAGTTGGCCCCGTGCGTCGAGGACTTGGGCATCGGCCACTTCTTCTGTAGAGGCGATCAACGCCAGCGCTTCGGTGGCGGCGGCTTTGTCGTTGAACACGACTGCCGCTTCCACGGTGTAGTTGATCGAACGCGCGATCAGGTGCAGGTTGTGGTCGGCGTAAACCCGCAATGCCAGAACGCCTAGCAGCGTCAGTGACACACTGGCCATCGCTACGCCCACCAGCGCGACGATCAAATGACCGCGGCCAATGACCGAGCGCAAGGTCGGGCGGTTACCCGGTTTGATTAGACTCATGAGGCCGCCGGCTTGCGGCGAGACAGTTGCAGCACGCTCGGGTGAATGCGCACACCGCTGCGAGCGACGGAATCAAGGTTGACCTCGAAAGACACCTGCTCGTCGCCGACCCGCAGACAAAACAGACTGCCAACAGTGCATTGATCGTCGCTTTCGCTGATGCTCAGCACAGGGCGCCCGGTCAGTGAGGCAAACAGCCGACTGCGCTCCTCGCCGGTCAATTTGCCGATGTACACCGCATTGCATTCACCGACGATGGACGGGTTGTCGGCCAGAAGCCGTTGCACCGTCACCGCCCGCCCAGTCGCCTGGATCGTGCCCTTGACCAGGTCGTCGGTGTACTCGGTGGGGCCGACTATGCACAAACGAAGTTGCGCAGGCTCAACCGGCCAACGGGCATAACTGAGAATGCCGAGTACCACCTGAGTGACCGATTTGGCACGTTGATCGGCCATGCTCGCCGGGGTTAGCGACTGAGCGAAAACCGCGCCAGATAGCACAAAGAGAAGACCGGCAAGCAGCGCTTGTTTGCACCCTACGACACGCCCCGTCGTCCTGACAGCCACCTTCATGCAGGAATCTCTTCGATCGTAACTAAATGATGCCGCAACGATAGCACAGCGATGAAACACCCGCGAGGCCGCGCATTACGGCACTTCGGACAGTTTGCGTAGCCCGGCGACGCCTGTATCAGCTCGTCGTTTCGACCCCTTCCTTGAACTCCAGCATCAACCCGCTCAAGCGTTTGACCTTGCGCCGCACGGCCTCTTCAAATACGCCTGCGCGCGGTTCGATCAGGGTGAACCAGTCCTTGGCCCGGGTTATCCCGGTGTAGATCAATTCCTTGGTGAGCACCGGGTTGAGGGCGTCGGGCAGAATCAACGCCGTATGAGTAAATTCCGAGCCCTGGGATTTGTGCACCGTCATGGCGTAGACGGTTTCGACATCATTAAGGCGACTCGGCAGAACAAACCGCACCCCGCCCTGCCCGTCATTGCGCGGGAACGCCACGCGAAGAACCTGTTTGCCAGCTTCCGGACCATCACGCTCGGGCAGCTTGAGCGCAATGCCGATGTCACCGTTCATCAGGCCCAGACCGTAATCGTTGCGCGTCATCAGTACTGGCCGCCCTTCATACCATTGCTGGTCGCTGTCGATCAGGCGCGCCTTCAACAGCGCGTCGGTCACGCGCTGGTTCAACCCTTCCACGCCCCACGGTCCTTTGCGGACGGCGCACAGCAACTGGAACGCGTCGAAGGCCTGCAGCACCTGTCGCGCCCAGTCGGTCCAGCGTGAGTCTTCGAGCGGACTGTCGAGCGGCGGCCGCTGATTGCGCAGCAGGCTCAGGTAATGCCGATAACCCTGCGGTCCTTCGCCATGGCCTTCGAGTAACAAGCGCTCCAGGGTCCGATCCTGTTCATTCTTGAGGGACAGGGAAAATACGTCGTCGTGGCTTCGAGCCGCCAACAACTTGCGGGCGTCCTCGGGCTGTTGCTGATTGACCCAACGGGCCAGTTGGCCAATGCCGCTGCCTTCGCCGAAGCGCCGCGAGTGACGCAGCATTACCACTTGCTGGGCCAGTGGATGAGCGCCTTGGGTGTCTTCCTGCAATCCGCTGGCCGCCAGGCTTTCACCACTGACCGTCTCAAGCCACAGACGTGTCTGCGGGCTGTACCAGCCAGCCTCCGCGTCGCGGCACAAATCCCCCAGCACAGCACCGGCTTCCACCGATGCCAGTTGGTCCTTGTCACCCAGCAATACCAATCGGGCATGGGCCGGCAACGCGTCGAGCAAGTTGGCCATCATTTCCAGATCGATCATCGAAGCTTCGTCCACTACCAACACGTCCAGTGGCAAGCGATTGCCTGCGTGGTGCCGGAAATGTCGCGTGCCGGGACGACTGCCGAGCAGACGGTGAACGGTGGTGACATCGGACGGAATTTTGCTGCGTATGGCTTCAGAGACTTTCAGGGTCCGGACTTGCTGACTGATGGACTCCGTCAGTCGCGCCGCCGCTTTGCCGGTTGGAGCGGCAAGACGAATGCGCAGCGGCTTGCCAGCCTCTACCGCTGGCGCCTGAAGCAGCGCCAGCAAACGCACGACCGTGGTGGTCTTGCCGGTTCCGGGCCCCCCGGTGACGATGCTGAAGGCACTTCGCGTAGCGAGCGCACAAGCGAGTTTCTGCCAGTCGATCACGTCACCGGGTTTGGCCGCCCCGAACAACCCGCTGAGGCGCTCGGGCAAGTCTTTCGGGGTTGCTTCGTGTTCCACCAGGCGTTGGCGCAGCGAGTTGTCGATTCGTCGCTCGTAAGCCCAGTAGCGGCGCAAGTACAGACGCTTGCCGGACAATACCAACGGACGACTCTGCACCGCCGCACGCTCGTCGGCCGCGAGTGCGACCAGGCTGCTGGAGGCCAGCACCTTGCACCAATGCGCACCGTCCAGCGTCTCCAGCAACTGCGACGGCAGCACCATTGCGCCCGCTTGCAGATCGCCTTCGGGCGGCAGCGACAGGGCGAAGTCCGGTTCCTTCAACGTCTCGAACACGTCGAGGCAAACATGCCCATGACCTAATTGGTGACTGGTCAGCGCAGCTGCCAGCAGCACCAGTGGTTCATCGTCCGGCGCGAGTTCGTGAAGAAAAGCCACGAAGGCTTTGTCCAGTGCACGCAGCCAGCCACGTTCGACCCAACGCGTGAGCAACAACAGCAAGTCGTCGGCACGGCTCAACGGGGCAAGATCCGCCAAGCTCTCCGCTGCCAATGAGGTGGGCAGCAATTCGGCGAAGGTGCGGCTCATAGCAGTACTCCCTGTTCCCAGGCCGCTTCAATCTTCGGCTCCGGTTTACCCTGAAACATCCAGTCCAGCCGCTCGATCAGCTCTCTTGGCGGACGAGTGAAATACACGCCCTGGCTGGGCGCGCGCGTGCCGCGCAGGAACAGGTACAACGCACCACCGACATGCCGGTCGTAATCGTAATCGGCAAGCCGGGCCTTGAGTTGACGATGCAACGCAAGGAGGTACAGCACGTATTGCAGGTCGTATCGGTTGTCGAGGATCGACTGTTCCATGGCCAGTTCGGTATAGGCTGAGTCATCGACGCCGAGCCAGTTGGATTTGTAGTCGGCGACGTAATAGCGGCCATCGTGCTCGAATGTCAGGTCGATAAAGCCCTTGAACATGCCATTGAGCAACACCGGTTCGGCGGCCACCCGCGCCACCCCGTTATGGGTGTATTGGCACACCAACGCATCGAGCTTGAGCACATCGACCTTATGGCTGGAAAACCAGAACTCCATTTCGACTTGATACTGAGTTAGCTGCTCGAAAACAACCGGGGCCTGCCCGACACCGACCGGCAACGGCGACTTGAGCAGATGCTGCAGCCAGTCGCTCAGCGTAGTTATCCAGCCTTCCCAGCCACGGCGATTGCAACGACGGCCAATGGCGTCTTCCACGGCTAGTGGTGTGGCGGAAAAACCTTCATCGCCGGCCCACTCGAGCAAGCCGTGGAGAAAGGTGCCAGGGTTCGGTCCACGAGGGAATCGATGGATATCGGCACCGCCAGCCATCATCTCTCGGGGAGCCTGCGGATCGAGACGTTCGTCATCGAAGAGTTTCTGTGCCTGCGGACTCTCTGGCGCTTCATCACTGCCGATGCTCAGACGGTCACTGATGCGCAAGGCGCTGTAGGAGGCAATCCACCAGTTTTCGCTGGCCTTGCGCTTCGGCACCCGTGCGGCCAGCAATGCCGCTTCATTCTGCGGTGGATGGTAATGCTCAGCGGTCGCTTCAGGCATTTCGCTGTAATCCAGCGCAGGGCAATCGTGCTGCAAGTCTTCAAGCCAACGTTTCAAACCCGCCGACTCCGCCAGGGAAGCGCCGCCGCCCAACAGATAACCCAACGCCGAAAGGTGCAGCACCGAGCTGTTGTCATTGCCGCGTTTGAGATCCGTCACGCCCAACCAGCAGGCATGTTGCGCCCGCGTCAGGGCGACATACAGCAAGCGCAGGTCTTCGGCCAAACGCTCGTCATCGGCCAAGGCAATCAGCTCGTCGGTCGGACTCAACGTCACTTGAGCCTTGCCTGTCGCATCATGGTAATGCAAAGGCAGGCGGCTACCATCGACCGGTTTAGCCGAACATATGAATGGCAAAAACACCAAGGGATACTCCAGCCCCTTGGACTTGTGAATGGTCACGACCTTGACCAGTTGCTCATCGCTCTCAAGGCGCAGGATCTGCTCTTCCCCGGCCTGGCCGGACAACGCCAGATGCTCGGATAAATGTCGGATCAGGGCTTGCTCGCCATCCAGTTCGGCGGCGGCTTGCTGCAACAACTCGGACAGATGCAACAAGTTGGTCAACACTCGCTCGCCATCGTGGCGAGCAATCAACGCCTGAGGCAGCTGGAAGTCATGCAGCAAGCGGCGCAGCATCGGCAACACGCCCTGCTTGCGCCAAATTTCGCGATAGCCGCGGAATTGCATGACCCGTGCTTCCCAGGCCAGTTCGTCCTGATTCAACCGCTCCAGTTCGGCCAATGACAGATTCAGTGTGATGCACGCCAACGCGGCCCGCAGCGGTCGCTCGACGTCCGGCTCGGCGCAGGCCTTGAGCCAGGTCAGCACGTCGTGCGCTTCCTGGGCGGCGAATACCGAGTCCTTGTCCGACAGATAAACACTGCGCACGCCTCGGGCAGAGAGCTCAGCACGAACGGCCTGAGCTTCCTTGCCATCGCGGACCAGTATCGCGATATCCGCGGGCAACAGGCCCTTGAAACCCTTGCCTTCCTGTACAAAACCCGCACGACCTTGTTGCCCACCGTTGAGCAGCCCTGCAATTTCGCTCGCACAAGCGGCGGCTAGCTGTTGTCGATACACAGCACCGGATAACGGCTGTTGGGCGGACAAATGCCAGATATTCAGCGCGGGCACAGCCTGACTATCGACGTGCAACACTTCTTTGCGGCCTTGGGATTCGACGGACAGAAACGGGACGGGGTTGTCGCCATTCTTTTCTCGAAACAGGAAGGCGCCACGTCCCGCCTCGCGAGACTCGGCACGTTCAAAGACATGGTTCACGGCATTGACCATGCCATGGCTCGAACGGAAGTTGGTGCCCAGCGTATGCAAGCGGCCGACAGTCGCCTGGCGGGCGCGAAGGTAGGTATAGATGTCGGCACCGCGGAAGGCATAGATTGCCTGCTTCGGGTCGCCGATCAGGAACAGGCCGCTTTCGGGATTGTTGTCTTCAATGCGATAGATGCTTTCGAAGATCCGGTACTGCACCGGATCGGTATCCTGGAATTCGTCGATCAGCGCGACAGGAAACTGCTCGCGGATCAAGGTGGCCAGACGTTCCCCACCATCAGATTGCAACGCGGCATCAAGGCGCAGCAGCATGTCGTCGAAGCCCATTTCCGCACGACGACGTTTTTCTTCCTCGAACCGCACGCCAACCCAATGGGCGGCGTGTTGCAGCACCGCGGCATCCGGCTTCGGCAGCCCATCAAGGCAAGCTTTCAGGCCGGGCATTGCGTCCAGACCTGGATGAGTGGGCACCTCGCCCTTCTTCCAGGCTTCAGCCATGCCTTCAGAAGTCAGGCGTGTGAAACCGGTACCGATATCCAATTGCTCGACGGATTCGTCTTCAGCCCAGGCTTTGATTTTTTCGAACCAAGGTTCGAAGTAACGCGCCTGCATCTTGCGACCGTCGACACTCTTGCTAGCAACACCCTCGTGACAGATGGCAAGCAAATCGTCTGCCCACTCACGCCAAGGCATCTTGAGCTCCAGCAAAGCCACTCGCCGCGCCTGCAAACACTCCGTAATCAGCTCGGCAGGTTCCTTGCCTTCGGTGTGGTCCCGCTCACTGGCGAATAGCCCGCGAATGCGCGGCAACAATGCTGCCGGCCCCCCCCAATTGTTGCGCACCCAGTTCAGTGCATCGCCTTGCATGGGGTAGCAAAACAAGCGCCAGTAATCGCGCAGGACTTCGCCTAGCAAATCGCTATGGTCGGTTTCCAGGGTCTGGGTAAACAGGCTGCCACTGTCGAATGCGTGTTCGCGCAACATGCGCTGGCACCAACTGTGGATGGTCGAGACGGCCGCTTCGTCCATCCATTGCGCGGCAATATCCAGCCGGTTTGCACAACCGGCCCACTGCTCGGGCAAGTACTCCTCACGCAACTCCGCTATCAGGCCGTCCGGCGCAGGTGTTTCATCGCGGAAGAACCGGGCGGCTTCGGCCAGACGCGTGCGAATGCGTTCGCGCAGCTCTTTGGTGGCGGCATCGGTAAAGGTCACAACGAGAATTTGCGGCGGTAGTAACTCGCGCCCGAAACCCGTGGCTTCTCCGCCATGGCCAAGGACCAGGCGCAGATACAGCGCAGAAATGGTGAAGGTTTTGCCGGTCCCGGCGCTGGCTTCGATCAGCTGGCTGCCGCGCAGTGGAAATGCCAGGGCCAGAGGTGTCTGGGTGGTCATGAGCGCGCCTCCTCGCTGGCCGACGAGCGCCAAGGCGCGTCAAGCACCGGCCTATACAATGCGTCGCACCAATTGGGGAATGTCTCGTCGGCGACCAGTGCATCGTAATCGGTGAATTGACGTGCGAGTGCCACGCTTTCCCGTCGTTCTCCGTCCGTGGTCAATCCATCCCCTTCATAGGCTTTGCGAGCAGCCAGTTCGGCTTTGACCGGATCGGTTTGACTTAACCAGGCGAAAGCCGTCTTGACCACAATCGGTAGTGGTTGGCGCATACCCGATTGCCAGGCGAGCAACAGATCTCCCAGAATCCGCAAGGCTGATTCCTGCTCCATCGGGTTGAGTACCAAACTGTCGTCACTGGCGACCAACGCAGTAGTCAGTGCCATGCCACTGGCGCACGCGACCAAGTGATTGACCCATGGCCGCGTCAGGCGATGCCATTTGCGCGATTTGACCGTACCGATGCTATTGGGAATCGCCGTGATGGACAGCAATCCACCGTCAGCCCGTTGATGCAGACCACTGAGCCAGCCTTCCAGGCTTAAGCCGTTCAATTCAAGATGCACCGGCAGTGCACTGGTCAACGGGGTTGGCCATAGAGCCAGGAGCTGTTGATAGCGCTGCAGCAAATCCGGCAACGGCTCGATCAACTCTCGTTGAAGGCATTCGCCAAATCCGGCCATCGGCAACAGCCCGCTGTTCTGCAGGCGCACTGCCTGAGTTTCCAATGCTTTATCAGAACCTTCCAGGTTGGCCAGCGCCGCTTCAAGCAAACTGTCGCTGAGGCTATAGCGTTGCAGGGCGTCGAGTACAAAGGGCTCTTCGTCCGCCAATGGCACCTCCGCAGCCTCGAAGTACACCTTCAAACGCTGACTGAAGAAATGTCGCACAGGATTGCGCAGGAAATCCTGTAGCTGACCAAGGCTCAGTGGCTCCTCTTGAACGTGGGCCTCTAAAACTTCGATGTCAGCCACTTGCTCGACGGCCCGATGGAGCACCTGCCACTCATTGGCGTAGCTGAAAAGCTCATCGCCTTCATGAAAGTAACGGGCGCTAAAGGGTTGCAGAGGGTGTTCCTGAGTAATGGCCTCAAGGAGGTCTTTGTCAGTATCGGTCAATCGCCAGCCACTGGCCAAGTGATCACGAAGTTGGCCGATCAGTACCGACGCCGGGCGTTCGCTGTTATCGCGAATGCTACGACCGACCCAGCTGATATAGAGCTGGTCACGGGCCGACAGCAGGGCTTCCAACAGCAAGTAACGATCATCTTCGCGCCGTGATCGATCACCTGGGCGGTAGTCACTACCCATGAGGTCGAAGTCCAGCGGCGGTTGCGCTCGCGGGTAGTCACCGTCGTTCATGCCCAGCAAACAAACGAGCTTGAACGGGATCGCTCGCATCGGCATCAAGGTGCAAAAATTAACCGCACCGGCAAGAAAACGCTGGGACAGACGCCCCTGATCAAGGCCGGCAAGCCAAGCCTCACGAACCACGGTCAGTGGTAACTGGTCTTGCAAGCCTACCGATTCACAATTCTCGAGCCATGATTCACGCAACGCTTCCAGCTGGGTCAGCAAGTAGTCGTCGTGCTCGTTGCTGGCCAGGAAGAACAGCGATAACAAGGCCTGCAATCGTGCGCTCCATTGTTCAGGTGATGCCGATTGCGTGAGTTCGTCATGAGCGATTTCCAGCGCATCCAGCAGCGCAACCAACGGACCAATGAGCGCGGCATCCAGACCACCGATCTCGTCGTAAGGCTCGATACCTTCACAGGCACTGGCACTGCCGACCGCATATCCGAGCAACATCCGTCGCAGGCCAAATCGCCAACTGTTTTGCTCCAGCGCTAGCGGCAGGCCGAGGCCTGCACGCTGTTCGGCATTGATGCCCCAACGGATGCCTGCGCCTTCGATCCAGCGATGCAGGGTCGACAGGTCACGTTCCTCTACGCCGAACCGCGCGCGTAACGCCGGAACGTCGAGCAAATCGAGAATCTCGCTGACAGGGAAACGGCTGTCCGGGAGTTTGAGCAGATGCTCGACAGCGATCAGTAATGGATCACGGCCGCGCTGGCCCTGGTCAGCAAGCGTGAAGGGAATGAAGCGCGGATCGTTGCGGTCCAGTTGACCGAATACCGCACGGATATGCGGTGCATAGCTGTCGATGTCCGGGACCATGACGATCACATCACGAGGACGCAAGTTTGAGTCGGCGCTGAAGCGTGCGAGCAACTGATCGTGAAGGATCTCGACTTCGCGTTGGGCGCTGTGGGCAACGTGAAAACGGATCGACTGATCTTGCTGTAGGTCCACTGCCGACCAACGTTCTCGGGTCTCGTTCAGGGGACGTAATTCAAGGATGTCGTCCTGCAACTGATTGAGTATGTTCAGTGGCTGACTGTCACTGAACAGGTCGATGCGACCATCACGAAATGCGGAGCGGTAGCTATTGGGATCGTCGTAGCTGTCGAGCAGGTTGATGTAGTCGCGCCCTTGCTTGCCCCATGCAGCCAATAGCGGATGGGCGTGTTGATGAAGGGTTCGCGGGTCGAGCACAACGGGCATACCGCTCTTGCGAGCCTGTCGCTTGTATTGATGCCGCAACAGGTCTTTATCGGCGACGATGTCCGCCCAATGGTGACGACAAGGGTTATGTACGCACAGCAGAACCTGACTGAATCGGGCCAGTCCGGCCAAGGCTTCCAGAGCTTGGGCGGGCAGAGAAGAAATCCCGAAAACGATGACCCGCGAAGGTAATCCGAGGGGAGCAATCTCAAGGCTGTTGATGCGTTCGATAAACCGCTGATGGACGCCGGCACGGCTTTGCGCCATGCCCTCCTCACCCACATCGAGCAACAGTGCGCGCCACAATTCCGCCTGCCAGCAATTGGCCGGGGTCAGCGGCTTGGTTTCGCCTCTACCATTGCGTAACTCGTGACGACCTTCTGCCCAGTCTTCAAGCCAGTCCGCCCGATACACTTGGTATTGGTCAAACAAGTCGGCCAATCGCTCAGCAAGCTGATAGCGTTTGCGCAAATCGGGGTCATTGGTAAGGAAGCGCTGCAGGGGTTCGAAATGTGGTTGATCGATCAACTGCGGAAGCAGACGCATGAGGCGCCAGGTCAGGGGGGCTTTATCGAGCAAGGATTTGGCTGGGATTTCGTCACGCCCAAGCACCATGCGATAGAGCTGCCACATGAAACTGCCGGGGAGCTGCACATCGATAGCGGCGGCGATTCCGCAGCCGCCCATGTCGTCATCTTCAGCGTCTTCCGCCAATGCCAGCTTCAACCATTGGGCTATGCCGTTGCTCTGTACAAGCGCGATTTCATTTTCCAGAGGAGCCAGCGGGTAGCGTCGCATCCAGCTAACTACCAGGCTGCGCAATTCGTCCAGGCGATTGCCGTGAACCACCATAAAACCAGCACTGAGGGACGTCGCGTCCGGCATAAAGGCATCCTTGGAAAATACAAACGCTAGGGGCGAACCTTAGCATTGTCGGGAGACGGTGACAGCGGGGACCTGTCCGGTGTTGCTGTAAGAACTTTCCTGCGGACAAAACAAAACCCCAACTGCTTTCGCAATTGGGGTTTCGGAATTTAATCTTGACGATGACCTACTCTCACATGGGGAAACCCCACACTACCATCGGCGATGCATCGTTTCACTACTGAGTTCGGGATGGGATCAGGTGGTTCCAAGGCTCTATGGTCGTCAAGAAATTCGGGTACTGAAGCGTCTTTCAACGTTTCAGCAAATTGGGTATGTAATAGATTTGTGTGTTGCTCTTGAACTTTCGGTTCATTGCGT
>NZ_JAHTMR010000027.1 GCF_019200975.1 Pseudomonas sp. PD9R
ACTGACGGGATTATTCAGAGTCATCACATAGAGATTCAACCCATCCACGCTCCCTGCCGAACCTGGAGATCCGCAGCCACAGCGGCACGGGTGAAGTGTTGCAGGTGATCARCGTYCRSGCCGGGCGCAGCAGTGTGCGGGTGTTGCATTGGGAATCGGTGCCACTCAGTGCGAATGACCAATATCGTTACAGCCTGAATGACCATCTGGGCTCCTGCGCCCTTGAACTCGACAATAAGGGTGAAGTAATCAGCCAGGAGCGGTATCACCCGTTTGGCACCACGGCGTGGTTCGCAGGACGAGGGGAAGTTGAAGCGAGTTACAAAACCGTGCGCTATTCGGGCAAAGAGCGCGATGCAACGGGGCTTTATTATTATGGGGTCAGGTATTACGTGGCGTGGTGGCAGCGGTGGTTGAATCCGGATCCTTTGGCGGATGTTGATGGTTTGAATTTGCTTTGCTTTGTTGCGAACTCTCCTCTTCGGTTTTTAGATTTTCAAGGGGGAGCAAAATTCCCTGTGGAGTCAATTAGTTCTCATGAGGTTCGAGGTTTAATTGAGCGTGGTAAACACCTCGAGGCGTTGTCGCTAGCTCGTATCAAATCTTCGGTCGATGTGTCTATTATCAATGAGTGGATTTTTTCGCTTACCTCCGAAGTAGATATGCAGTCCATGACCGTGTTTCAGAATCGGCACGACAATACGATTTATCGAGTTGGCTCGGCGGTCGAAGGTGTCGGGTTCTTGGTTAAAAAAATGCAAGGCCCGGAGGGGCCTCAGCGCGAAGAGCTCGCATATAAAGTCAGTGAGAAAATCGGATTGCATTTTGTGCCACCTACAAAAGCTAAAGCTAAATCCATGATTCAACAGGAAGTGATTGGTACCAGAACTAACACTCAAGAAGGGCGAGATTTGCCGGCGGCGGCTAAGCTGTTTTATTTTTTAATAAATGAGTTTGATGATAATTCTGGAAATCAATTGTGGGATACGCTCGGTAATGTGTATTTGATTGATCATGAGGCGGCCTTCTCTGGAAGCAAAAACACGGTCTATAATTTATCTACGATAGAACTTTCGGAAGCTTTCAATGATGATCGATGGGAAAAATTCAAGTCAATAAGCGGCAGTGAGTGGAAAGCTATGATTTCCGAAAAGTATTCGACGCTTTCAAAGGAGGAGGTCACCGCATTTCTGGGGCGGATAGCGGATACGAAAATTGCGGTGCAACGAGAGATTGATTTCGGAGCCTTAGACTTCGGGAGCAAGCGCAGTTTTTGGCAGCGGGCAGTTGGGAAAAAAGCAGCATAAATCACGAGACAAGAGCTACTTTATTTGCAAGAAGCATAGTAAACAGGAACTAACCGCATGGCGCATTCATGATCGTTGATATACAGAAATAGCCCCACTTTCTGCGGCTAGGGGCCGCAGTTGGTGGGGCTATTATTTTTTACTAATTACTGCGCGATTGTCTTCACCGAAACCCCACGCTCAATCGGAGTCGAGCGACCATAGATATCGTCATACCGCTCGATATCGTCTTCGCCCAGATAACTGCCCGACTGCACTTCGATAATCTCCAACGGAATTTTCCCTGGATTGCGCAAACGGTGCACCGAAGCAATCGGAATGTAGGTCGACTGGTTCTCAGTCAGCAGAAACACGTTCTCATCGCAGGTCACTTCAGCCGTGCCGCTGACAACGATCCAGTGCTCGGCGCGGTGGTGGTGCATTTGCAGTGACAGGCACGCGCCCGGTTTGACCGAGATGTGCTTGACCTGGAAGCGTCCGCCCATGTCCACCGAGTCGTAGGAGCCCCACGGACGATAGACCTCGCAGTGGTTCTGGGTTTCGCTGCGGCCCTGTTCGTTGAGGGTGTTGACCATTTGTTTCACGCCTTGGACCTTGTCCTTGTGGGCGATCATCATGGCGTCCTTGGTTTCGACGACCACGATGTTTTCCAGGCCGATCACCGACACCAATTTGCCGTTGCCGTGGATCATGCAGTTGCGGCTGTCCTGGATGACCACGTCGCCTTTGGTGACGTTGCCGTTGACGTCTTTTGCATTCACTTCCCACAGCGACGACCAGCAGCCGACATCGCTCCAGCCTGCGGTCAGAGGCACGACGCAGGCGCGTTGGGTTTTTTCCATCACCGAGTAGTCGATGGAATTGTCCGGGCAGCAGGCGAAAGTGGCTTCGTCGATGCTCACGGTGTCGGCATCCTGCTCGCTGCGTTCCAGGGTCAGCAGGCAGGTATCGTAGATGTCCGGATCGTGTTTTTTCAGTTCTTCGAGGAAGCGGCTGGCGCGGAACAGGAACATGCCGCTGTTCCAGAAATAGCCACCGGACTGCACAAACTCAGTGGCGCGCTTCACGTCGGGTTTTTCGACGAAGTGCGAGACACGGCTGACGCCTTCTGGCAGCAGTGAATCGTTGGTCGACTTGATGTAGCCGTAACCGGTTTCCGGTTTGGTGGCCGGGACGCCGAACAGCACCATTTCGCCGTTTTCGGCGGCGACGGTGGCCAGGGCCAGGGCGCGTTGCAGGGCTTTCTGGTCTTCCAGCACGTGGTCGGCTGGCAGCACCAGCATCAACTCGTCGCGACCTTCGTTGACCAGCATCATCGCGGTCAGGGCCACGGCCGGCGCGGTGTTGCGGCCGAACGGTTCCATCAGGATGCGCTGGGTTTCCAGTTTACGGGCGCTCAATTGCTCGTTGACGATGAAGCGGTGGTCCTTGTTGCAGACCACGATCGGGGTGTCCATGCCTTCGAACACCAGGCGTTCCAGGGTTTGCTGGAACAGCGTGTGTTCGCCGGTCAGGGCCAGGAACTGTTTCGGGAATTGCTTACGGGAAAGCGGCCAAAGACGTGAGCCACTACCACCTGACAAGATCACCGGAATCATATTGTTACTCCTTGAAAATCGTTTGGGTCAGAGCTACTGCGTTCTGTCGTTTCACTCTTGTTTTTGTTCCGTATCGAAAGGCTGACGTTGCCGATGTAGGCGCTGCCGAAGGCTGCGATCTTTTGATCTTGTTTTTAAAGGCGAAGATCAAAAGATCGCAGCCTTCGGCAGCTCCTACATGGTTTGTGTCAGCTCTCCGAAAAAATTGTTAGCGCGTCGATACCGGGCGTTTCACCCAGACCGGCGACAGGCTGCTGCCACTGCCGGTGACGTACAGCACTGCGGCTTCACCGCGTTCCAGGGCGACCGGTTTTACGTCGCCGACTTTCGTTGCGCCATCGTATAGCGCCAGGCTGACTTTCACCGGGTTGATTTCGCGTTCGCCACGGCCCTTGGCGGCCACGTTCGGCACCACGTCGGTCTTGCCGTCGGCGGTTTTCAGGGTCAGTGCCTTGTCACTCAAGTTCTGCACGCGTACCAGGGATTTCTGTTTGTTCTTGAACGGTGGCTCTTCGATCAGTTGCGGCGCGCCGGAGGCGTTGTTGACCAGCGTGTAGTAGTGGTCACCCGCCAGTTTCACCGGCAGGCTCTGGCTGCCGACCTTGGCGCTGTAGTCGCCGCCCGGCATGAAGCTGAAGTCACTGCTGGACAGCGGCGCGACGTCGCTCAGGTTGGTGCTGCCGACGGTGGCGCTGACTTCGGTACTGCTGGCGTTGTAGATGCGCACGAAGGTCGAGCCTTTCGGAGCGGTCGGGCCGTACAGCGCGGCATCACCACCAGCAAAGGCGTGCATCGAGAGCACACTCATACCAGCAACCAGTGCAAAGGTCTTGGCGAGACGACGAGGAGTAGTCGTGAAAGTCATGGAAGTACCTCTCTCTTTCAGTTTTGCGCCCGATCGGGCGTCTCGGATTTAGCGTTGATGGCTACGTTTTGTTGGCGCGCGCCGGCTTGTTTAAGCTCTGCGACCCACTGCGGGTCGGCGTCGCCGATTTCGTTGTTCACAGGCAGATATCGTTCAGGAAACTCCCAGATCAGCACTTGTGGCGGGCTGTTCTTGAAAGCGTCGCTTTTCAGGTAGCTGAGCATCGGCAGAATCGGGCCGTGACCGTCTTCGGCGTAATTGACCACGTCGCTGTGCAGCGCCTGTTTCAATGCGCCGACGAAGTTCCAGTTGGGGTTGGCGCTGTAGCTGGTGCCGATCAGGGCCACCGGTACTTCGGTGTTGGCGAACAGGGCGTCGTCGCCGGCTGGCTGGTCGGAAACGGCAACGGTGTTGCGCTTCTGCAAAGGCTCTTGCTTGGGCATCAGGTTTTCGAACAGCGGGTCCAGCGGCAGGAACAGACGCAGGTCGCCCTTGTGGGTGATTTTCTCCGCCGGCGTAGTGACAAATTGCTGCGGCTCACCGCTGAGCGGGTACTTGTCGGCAATGGTCTTGGCCAGGCGGTTGGCGGCGATTTCGGCGCCTTCCGGGGTCCAGTGAGTGTCGGTGCGCAGGAATACTTGCTTGCCGTTTTGCTTGGCCTGTTGCAGTGGGCCGAGCAGGTCGGGCGCAGGAATTCGGTCGGCAGCCAGACGCTGATGGAAGTCCTTGTAGAGATTGGCGTGGATGCTCGCCGGTTTCACTTCACCCAGGTGTTCCGGGTACAAGCGCACCTTGGCCGGTACCACCGCCATCACCAGTTGCACACCTTTCTCTTTCAAGGTTTGGCGCACGCCTTCGACCAGCGCGTAGTTGCCTTGCAGGTTCAGCTCTTCGTTGACCACCGGGTGGAATTCTTCATCGCTGTACAGCCACTGATCGCGACCGAGCACCACGCCCGGACGACCTTCGTTGAACAGCTTGAAATCCAGTGCAGCCCAAAGGTTGGTGCCCAGGCGCTTGATCGGAAATTCGTCGTCGTAGTGCGTCTCTACGGCTTTGGTCCAGCGACCGTTCAGCACCGTCGCATCAGCGTTGGTACTGAAGCCGAGGAAGCTGCGCACCGACCATAGGCCGAGGGCCAGCAGGGTCACCAGAAACAGGCCGATGTAGAAGACGCGTAATGAGCGGGTCATGGTCAGATCCCTCAGAACTGGAAGTAAAGGAACGGCGAGAAGCTTTGTGCCGAGAGTTTGAGAATCGAGGCAATGAACAGCAGCAACACCAGGGCACGCATTGCGTAGCGCGACCAGTTCGCCGTCCAGTAGGCCGGTTGTACTTGAGCCTCGACGCCGACGGTGTAGCCAGGTTCGTGAATGCTCGCCGGGTTATCCCCAGGCACGGCTTTGATCAGGCCCGGTTGTGCAGCAGCGGGGCCATCAGCATCGACGTTCACCGCAGGCTTGGTCTTGACCGGTGGCTGGTTGGTGTAGAAATCGCGCAGGCCAAAGAACGCCAGGGTCACGTAAGCCACGATCAGCGTTGCCACTTGCAGGCCGGTGAGGCTGGCCTGGTTGAGTTCCGACAACGACCAGTCGCCGAAGCTGAACATCGCGCCGTACATGCGGCCGGCAACGTGCAGGTTTTCCGCACGGAAGATCACCCAGCCCATCACCACCAGCAGGAAGGTCAGCACCCAGCGGATCGGATTGAAGCGGCGCGGCGACGTGTTCAGGCCGATGGCCTTTTCTATCGCCAGCCACATGCCGTGCCAGGCACCCCAAACGATGTAAGTGATGTTCGCGCCGTGCCACAGACCACCGAGCAGCATGGTCAGGAACAGGTTGCGATAGGTCATCAACGTGCCTTTGCGGTTGCCGCCCAGCGTGATGTACAGGTAGTCACGCAGCCAGGTCGACAGGCTGATGTGCCAGCGCCGCCAGAACTCGGTGATCGACTGGCTGACGTACGGCTGCTTGAAGTTTTCCATGAAACGGAAACCCATCATCAAGCCCAGGCCGATGGCCATGTCGCTGTAGCCGGAGAAGTCGAAATACAGTTGCGCGGTGTAGGCCAGTGCGCCGAGCCAGGCATCGCCCGTGGTCGGGTTTTGCAGGGCGAAACAATGGTCGGCCACTACCGCGAGGGTGTCGGCGATGAACACCTTTTTGATGAAACCCTGCATGAACCGCGTGCAGCCCTCGGAGAATTTATCGAGGGTGTGGGTGCGGTTGTTGAACTGATCGGCGAGGTCACGGAAGCGCAGCACCGGGCCGGCGATCAGGTGCGGGAAGATCGCCACGAACGCCGCGAAGTCGATCAGGTTGCGGGTCGCCGGGGTGTCGCCACGGTAGACGTCGATGATGTAGCTGATGGACTCGAAGATGTAGAACGAGATCCCGATCGGCAACAGCACATGCGTCAGGATGAATGGCTCCAGGCCCACCGACGTCATCATCGCGTTGATGCTGTCGACGCCGAAGTTGGCGTACTTGAAGTAGCCGAGGATGCACAGGTCAACGGCCACGCCGAGCAGCAGCCAGCGCTGCGCCGGTTGGGTCCTGACGCCTGCGGCACCGACTTTCAGGCCGATCCAGTAGTTCCACAGCGTGACGGCCGCGAACAGCGCCAGGAAGTCCACACGCCACCAGGCGTAGAACACGTAGCTGGCGATCAGCAGCAGCAGATTGCGATAGCGTTGCCCGCTCAGGTAGTACAAGCCGAGAAAGATCGGCAAGAACAAAAACAGGAACACATTGGACGAAAAAACCATCCCGATCTCTCCTTGTTTAACCAACAGTCAAGGGCCAACGGCCCCCCCAAACCCCCCACGAAAACGGGGGCTAACTCACAAAAACAAACCTGACACCGACCGGTGTAGGAGCTGTCGAGTAAAACGAGGCTGCGATCTTTTGCTGTTTAGAAGATCAAGATCAAAAGATCGCAGCCTGCGGCAGCTCCTACAGGTCAGGAGCCTTTACTGCCTTTTTCATTGGCCGGGTCGTAGACCCTGGTCAAATCCCCACCGAGGCGGAAGGTCTTGAACGGTTGCATCCCGTGCTTTTTCGCCAGCACATCCGGCGCGCAGGTGTAGAGGGTGCAGAACGGTTCGAGCCAGGCGAATTTCATGTCCTCTTTCAAGTCGGTCATGTCCTGTTCCTTGCCGTTCTTTTTCTCGAACTCGTCCGGATCTTTCACCCCGGCGAGCACGCGATCACCCAGGCGTTTCAGCGCGCCGTTGTTTTCCTGGCGCAGATCCACACCGTTGACCTGGGCAAAACTGGCGATCATCGCCAGCGGCGGCAGGGCGTAGTTGTGATAGGCGAGGGCGCGCTGTTGACGCTTGAGTTCGTTGGGCAGGAAGCCGTCGGCGTCGACCTGATTGGCGCCGACTTTGTATTCCTTCACCGCCCAGTCGAACAGGTCGCGGCGGTTGGTGGCGATGGAGGTTGCCATCACCGACCACGCAGCCCAGTACGAGTGGTTGTTGGTCTTGTCCAGCGGCAGGTTGTCCCAGTCGCTGACCACCTGATCGGCCATTTTGCTGAACCAGGCTTCGATCAATTGCGACTCTTGCTGGTGGTTGGCCAGCGGATGCGAGTCGGAAAATTTCAGGCGAATGTACGATGAGGCCATGCTGCCGAGCGCCCATTTGCGCATCGACTTGCCGGTGTGGTTGAAGTCCTTGGACATCAACGCATCGGCCTTGGCCCAGGCGGTCAACCAGTTGAGCGTGCACTCCAGTTGTTCCGGACGACCGTCACGCATGAACTGCATCACGCGCTTGCTGGTGCCGCGCTCGATCTTGGTGATGTCGGCGGTGCTGTCGCGGAAGGCTTTTTCCGATTGCACGTTCAGGGTTGCGCGGGACTTGTCCGAACCTTCGTACTTGCTGCGAAATTGCAGCGAGCCGGTGTACGGCGTCGGCATCGCATCGCAGCCTTCGCTGCTGTCGCCGGTCTTGAGTTTTTCAATCGGCGCGAAGTAACCCTGGGGCGGGCGCAATGGCGCGGCGGCCTGGGTCGCTCCGGCAAATATCGCCAGACTCAATAACGTCGGTGCCAACAGATTTGAACGTTTCAGATGTCGCATAGCAGACCTCATTGCCCGGCCTGAGCGGTACGTTGCTCAGCGCCCGGGAACACGTTGCGTTTGCAGATTTTCGCTTCGACTTTCTGTGGTGCGGCGCCTGCTTGTTCAGGCCCCTGGACTTCGACGGCCAGCAGGTTCTGCGAGGCCCAGTCTTCGTCCGTGCGCAACTCGAAAGCGAAACGCCCGTCGGTGTCGGAGGTTTCCGGTTTGTCGATCTTGATGTCCTCGTGGCGCCCGTTCATGTACCAGAGGGTGGCTTGCAAGGTTTTCACCGAGGTGTCGGCGAAGCGGATGTCGACCTGGTGACTGCTGTTACGCAGGTCCATGTTTTTGCTGTTGACCATCAATTCGTTTTTGCCCGGCTTCAGGGTGGTGCTACCCGACATCTGCGCATCCTTGCCTTCGCAACCGTTGTCCAGTAGCGCCATCATCTGGCGGTAGATGGTTTCCTGGTCGAGGCGATAGAGCGGCGAGAATTCCCAGATGAGAATCTTCGGCGGGTTCTTCTGGAACTCGTCGCTGCCCAGGTACTGCAACATCGAACCTTCCAGGCCGCCGCCGGGGAACGCCACGTTGAGAATGTCGGCGCCGATGGCCTCTTCGAGGAAACCGGCGAAGTTGTAGTTCTTGCCGCTGTGGCTGGTGCCGACCAGGGTGATCTGCGGGTTACCGGAGTCGCCGAACAGATCGCCATCGCCCGCTTCGCCCTTGGGCTCGGTGGTGAATTGGTCCATGTACTGGATCGCGTAGCTGGTGCCACAGAGTTGACCGGCCATGTTGTGCAATGTTCCGGTCTTGCCCATGCGACCCGACTTATGGGTCTCGAATTCACGCTTTGGAATGTCGGCGAATTCAGGCAGTTGCTTGACCTTCTCGGCGACGATTTTCGCCGTGCGCTGCGCGCCGTACGGCGTCCAGTGCTGGTCGCCACGGAAGTAGAAATCGTGGGCGGGCAGGGTGTCCGGCAATTGTTCGTTGGTCAGCGGCGACAGGTCCGGCACCACGTAACCCATGGCGGCGAAACGGCCGAGCATGGTCTTGTAGTTCTTCAGTGCCTTGTCGAAGTCGTAGCTGGCTTTCTCGGCCGGGTTGAGCTTGTTGCGGTTCACCAGGCCACGGGTCGGCTGATAAACGACGACCAGTTCCACGCCTTTGCTCTTGAACGCATCGTGCAGCTGTTTCATGCGTTTGTAGCCAGCGGGTGTGGTGTCGAATTCGGTGCGCAAGTCTTCTTGCGTACGGAACAACCAGTCGCCCTGGGCCTGCACCAGCGTGGTGAAGTTCTGCTGATAGCGCGTGGTGTAATTTTTCGCGTCGTGGGCGGCCGGGCACAGGCTGCAGCACGGCTCGGCAGAGAATTTGGGTGCCTGGATATCGTCGGCGCGCGCGCCGCCAGAGGCCGCGAGAATGCCAGCGGTCAGTGCCGACAGGCTGAGTAATTTGATCAAGTGTGGGTGCATAAAATTATCCTCAGTCCCGCATTTCGGTCTGGCGTTCGACAGGGTCGATCAGCACGGCTTTCTGCTGGCGCACCAGCAGGTCGAGAATTTCATCCTGGCGCTCGCCGAGAATCCCCGAGAAGCTGATACCGCTGGATTTGGTCGGCGCGAGCATGGACACGCGATACAGTTCGACGCTCAGTGGCGAGTCGATGGACAGCGGGCCGCTGCCGTTGGCCGCCAGTTCACCGCCGACCACGATCAGCGACACCTCGGCATCGAACGGGTCGAGCTTGATGTCACGGTCGGTGTTGCTCAGGTCCTTGATGTGCCCGTAGACACCGGTCAGACCGTTGGTCATGGCGACGTTTTCGTAGAGGCGAATGTTCACGCTGTTACGAATGCGGATGCCGTGGCGGCGGTTGCTGATGACCTTGTTGCCCCACAACAAATTGTCGGCACTCTCGTAGAGGGTGATGCCGTCGGTGTGGTTCTGGTAAATCTCGTTGTGGGCGATCAGGTTGTTGACGCTGTTACGGTCGATCACCAGCCCCGAGAGGTGGTTGTCGTAGCTGCGGTTGTTGAAGATGAAGCTGTCGTTGACCTCACGGGAAATAATGATCCCGTGCTTCTTCTTGGTCCCGTACACCGTGTTGTCGGCGATGATCAGGCCGTGGGAACGGTCATGCGGGTCAATGCCGTAGACGATGTTGTCTTTGTAAGTGTTGCCCTTGACCACGAAGTCTCGGGTTTCGTAGCAGTAGAAGCCGTACCACATGTCCGAGAACTCGGAACCGACGATCCAGCCGGTCGGTTCAGGACGCTTGAGCACCTTGGCCATGTTCGGCGTGTACTGGGAAATACTCACGCCGTAGGACTTACTGTTGGCGTAACCGAAACTGGCGATCTTGCTGTTGGCGATGTAGGTCTCGGTGCCGCCCCAGGACAGCAGGAACGGACGGAATTCCTTCGGCGAATTGAACGTCGCCGGGCCGTTGTCCTTCTCGCGCCAACCGGTGATTTTGGTGTCGCGCACAAACAGCTGGCCATCGTTGACCAGGAACGAGCCGGCCTCTTGGGACAGGCGCAGTTCCTGAGTCTGTTTGTCGATTTCCAGAATGCCGTGGCGGCCGACCACGATCGGCAATTTGGCAAGGAATACGCCAGGTGCGGTTTCGATGACGTACTTGGGCAGCTTCTTCGCCACGTCCTTGAGGTTCATGTAGCCGTCGTCGACGAAGATTGCCTGCGGGATGCCGTGCTGACGCACCACCCATTCGGCCATTTTGTTGTCGCCGCCGATGAAGTCCTTCAGGGCGTCTTCCTGCATCATCCGGCGCACGCTGATTTTGCCGGCCTTGGTCCGCACGATTTTCGCGGCGATGGCTTCGGCGGTGTAGCCGGAGAGGTCCGGCAGTTTCGGCGTTGCCAGTTCCAGCGGCGCGGTGGGTGCACTGCTCACGGTGTAGGTCTTGGCCTGTTGCAGTTCCTTGGCAATGGTCGCCGGCTTGCCCGGTTGAGAGGCGACCGGCTCCGCAGTGGCGAAGGCAGCTGCGCTTGCCAGAAGCATCGCGCCGGCCAGCAAGGTCAAGGAACCTTTCTTGGCATTGTTCATGTCGGGGACTCCCTTCGCGGTATGCATCAGAAGCGCCAGATCACGTCGATGAACGCGCGGTGCATGTACGAATCGACCTGGCTGCCGTAGGCATCACCGGGCTTGAACACACCGCCACGGAATCGCACCAGTGCCGAAGGCTCGTCGATCTTCTGGCTCAACGCCGCCGGCAGCAGGCCTTGCTTGAAGTATTTGGTGACCACCAGATCCATTTCCTGGCCGAGGTCTTTTTCGCCATCGTTCAGCGGCAGCGAGGTGCTGGAGAGCACAGCGCCGGTGACGTCGTCGGTGTTGTTCTGCACCGCGTCGATGCCGTTGCTGCCCACCGGCTTGTTGCCGTCGACACGCCAGAATTTGTGGTAGATCAGACTGGCGTCGTATTCGTCGTTGAGCATCCACGAACCGAACAGGGTCGCGGTTTGCAGGTTGTTCATTTCGCCACGGAAGGCCTCGCCGAAACGATGCACTCGCGAGCGTGTGCCGGTGTAGTTCGAGCGGTTGCTTTCCAGGCCGTTCTGTTCGTAATCGGCGCTGGCACGGGCGTAGGCGCCACCGACTTGCCATTGCGGATCGAGGCGCAGGCGCACACCGAGGTCGGTCGCCCAACCGTCGACATTGCCGCTGCTCTTGGCTTGTGCGGGAGCGGTGCCGTCGGCGTTCAGCGGGTTGACCTTGTCGCGGTCGCCGCTCATGCCGGTGACGCTGCCCCAGTAATTGACCGTGTTGGTGTTGCGCCAGTTGTAGGCGTCGCTGTTGGCTTGAACGCCCAGCCAGCTGATGTCGCCGTTCTGTTTCTTGTCCAGCGAGTCATTCGGTACGCCCGGTTCCGGGTAGTCGAGCTTGCCGTCATCGTGGGTGTGATGACCGCGAATGCCGACCCATTGGCCCGGCGTCCACTGGTACTCCGCGTCGGCATAGGCGTGCAGGCGGTCCTTGTCGGCCGGTGCCAGTTCTTTCAAGTCAGTGCGGTACTCGCTGAAGCGCTCGGCGACACCGGCATGGGCGCGCAACAGGGTGGTGTCGAAGTCCCAGTTCAGGGCTTCGATGTTGGTATCGCGCCATTGGCCGTCGTCGTTGTGCAGACGCTGGCGACCGAATTTCAGGATCTCGCCGGGGTAAGGCGTGAAGCCGCTGTAGCCGACCCAGAACTCGCGCATTGCCAGGTAGTTTTTCTTGGTTACGCGGTCATTGTTTTGGGTGTTCTCGGTACCCTCGGACTGTTGCAGGGTGTCGGTCTCGATGATGTCGGTCGACGTCACGGCCTGACCCATCGCATAGGCGTTCCACGCGCCGTTTTCGCCGTAGACCCAAGGGCGCAGGTCGAGGCCGACGCCATTGACGTCGCCACCACGTTGGGTGCCGAGGTCACGATCGTCTTCGGATTGGCCGGTGATTTTCACTTCCAGGCCGAAGTTCTTGGTTTCGGTGATCGCCGCGAGTGTCGGGCAAGACCAGATCAGCGCGAACGTCAGGCCGATGCCGGCCTTCATGAATGGATTCAACTTCATAGGGTTTCCTCGCTGTCTTCTTGCAGCGCGTGCATTTGCAGCGTGTTCTGGCTCAAGGCACCGCGAACGGACTGTTCCTGTTTCAACAGGCGTTGGGCCTCGGCAAGCTGCGCAGGCGGCAGTTGGGCTTCGAGTGTTTGCGCAAGTTCGGTGGCTTGCGGGGTGTTCTGCGCCTTGGCCAATTGGCTGAAGACGTACGCATTGAGCGGGTCAGGCTTGGTGCCCTTACCTTGGGAAAACAGTTGGGCGATGGCGAAGTCGGCGCTGTTCTGGCCGTTGCGCGCGGCGGTCAACAAGTGATCAAGGGCCTTCTGCGGGTAGACCTTGCCCAGATAACCACGACGGTAAATCTGGCCGAGGTAGTAGTCGGCAGCAACTTCGCGGCCGACGGCTTTCTGGAAATGTTCTTCGGCGACCTTGGCGTCGGCCGGGACCATTTTGCCTTCGTAGTAGAGCCGGCCCAGCAACAACTCGGCGCGCGGTTGATCGGCGGCGCGGCCGTTGTCGAGGTACTTCATCATCTGGTCGACGTCGCCCAGTTCGGGGAAGTCGTAGAGCAGTTGCGCGAGGGTGACCCACGATGCCGGGTAGCCGGGGGCGATGGGTTCGAGCAGCGACTGCGCGGTTTTTTCGTCGGTCTTGCCCAGGGTTGGATCGGCGAGTACACGCGCGACGCTGTCGACCCGTTGGGCGGATACGGTGCCGCGAGCATGAGCTGCCTGCATCTGTTTGATCAGTTCGGCCTGTTGCTCAGGCTGGGCTTTTTTCTGATAGACCGTGGCCAGTTCGACGTAGCAAATGTCGGTGGTGTTGATTGCGGCTTTGCAGATCTTTTCCACGTCATCCAGATGCTGGTCGTAGGTGCCTTGGGTGCGATAGAGCAGCACTTGCGCCAGGCCAGCTTCCGGTTTGCCTTCGGCGCGCCATTGGCTGATTTGCTGCTGGGCATTGATGTTGGGGAAGCTGTGTGGGTATTGCAGGTACAGCATCGCCAACGGGATCAGGGTGTTGCCTTCGCCAGCGGCCGAGGCTTTTTTCAACAGGCCTTCGGCTTCGTGCTGCTCGGCTTCGGTAGAACCAGGTTTGGCCACCAGCAAACGACCCAGGCGCGCTTGTGCCCGTGGTGACACGCTGGCCGCAGCGCGGTAAGTCGCCTCGGCCAGTTTCATCTGCGCCGGGTCGCGGCTGTCGACCTGAATGTCGGCCAGACCAACCTGGGCTTCGCTGTAGCCCAGGTCTGCCAGTTGCTGATAGTTCGCCGCAGCGGTGGCGGTGTCGCCGCGCTTTAGGGCTTCGTTGGCCAGGCGCTGGTCGGGCAGGCCGGCGCAACCGCTGAGGCTGACAGCCAACGCAACTGCACACACTGTTCCAATGTGGGAGCCAGCCTGCTGGCGATTAGCCGGGGTCGCGCTCGACCAGCGCGGTGCATCAGTTGAACCGCGTTGATCCCATCGCGAGCAGGCTCGCTCCCACAGGGATTGCGGTGTTTTGAGTATAAGGGTCACGGGCATGTCCTCGACTTAAAGACCGGCAGCCATGGCTTTGTCGATCAGCCAGTTCAGGTTCGGGCCACGGTCGCTGCTCACTTCCACCGGGCGGCCGGTGAGGGTGGTGTCCAACGCTTCGTCCGGCTGAATCAGGACGCGGATATCGGAGGACAGGTCGGCGCTTTTCAGGCTGGTGCTGCTGACGATCTTGCCGGTGCGGGATTTGTCTTCGCCGGCAATCTGGAAGCGCACGGTCGTACCTGGCAGCACGTCGCCGAACTGGCGGTAGGAGAAGCGCGCTTCAACGTTGGCTTCGCTATTGCGCGGCACCAGTTGGAAGATCACATCGCCCTTGCTGGCGTACTGACCGTTGGCGACCATTTGCTGGCCCACGGTGCAATCACATGGCGAAGTCAGGGTGCCGGTCATTTGCTTGCCGAACAGCTCTTCAACCTTGGCCGGTGACAGTTGATCGTCTTCCAGGTGGCCCTTGAGCACGTCGAGCATGCTAGTACTGAAGGTTGCCAGCGGTGCGCCTTTGGCGGCCACGCCGTCAGCTTTCACCAGGCTCTGCACGGTGCCGTCACGGGGCATGGTGATGTTCACGCCGGGCACGCTGACCAGGCCGGCCTGGGCGTGGCTGACGAAGTACATCCCGTACACCGACTTGAAGATAAAGCCGAATGCGACGAGGCCGACAATGAAAATGCCCAGGCTGAAAGTCACCGCTTTCAGACGCCCGAACGCAGTCATGCCGTGGCCGCCATCCTTGACCTTGCGTGCCTTGGTGAAGTTGTCGCGCTGCAGTGTCGCGAGCACTTCGCCGATGCTGACGATGTCGCCGGCCAGGTGCGAAGTGATCAGGTGGCGCAGGGTGGAAATGTCCTGCTGTTCCAGGTTCTGAAACTGGCAGCCGGCACGACCGGTCTGGCGGTCGTAGGAGCGCACCTGCAATTCCACATCCATGGCCAGGCCGAGGTTGTCGATGACGAATTGCAGGCGGGCCTTGTACACCTCGCCGGTCTTGAGTGGCAGCTGGCCGGCGTTGAAGGCCAGGCCTCCGGCGGAGAGGTCCAGCACTCGCGCTTCGACCGGCGTGCGGTCAGGGCCGAAGAAACGCAGCTTGGCCGGGATTTTCACGCGGGCATGTTGGCGCTGGGCTTCGGATTCGTGCACTACGTTGGCGTTGACGGCGGTATTCATATGGGCGATTTCCTAGTTAATTCAGGCGAGTTCGGTCAGACCATCATCAGCAGCACGGCGACGAAAATGCTGCCGGCGGAGAAGGTCATGGTCCGAGACGACCAGGTGTTGAACCAACGTTGAAAGCTGGCGAGATCACGGGTCAGTTTGGTGTCCTGGCGAGTCCAGGATTGTTGGTCGAGGCGGAAGAACACGTAGATCTTCACCAGCGCGCCGACGATCTGGTTGTAATAGAGAATCGCCGGGTAAGCCGGGCCGATCCGGTGACCGGAGCAGGACAGCAGCAGGGTCAGGATCAGGCGGGTAATACCGATCCACAGCAGGTAAACCAGGATGAACGCGGTGCCGTACTTGAAGCTGGCGATCAGCGCTACGGTCAGGCCCAGCAGGGAAGTCCACATCGATACGCGCTGATCGAACAGCACCACCGACGTGAACGCGCCGAGGCGTTTGATCCCCAGGCCCAAAGCCCGGGAGTTCTGCCGCAGGTTGTTGCCGTACCAACGAAACATCAGTTTGCGACTGGCCTTGATGAAGCTTTTCTCAGGCGGGTGTTCCACAGTGTGGATCGCCGCATCGGGCACGTAGAAAGTGTCGTAGCCCAGGCGCATCAGGCTGAACCAGCTCGACTTGTCGTCACCGGTGAGGAACTTGAAACGGCCCAGGCGCCAGTGTTGCAGCGAGTCGCTCTCCACGTCGGCGATGAAGTCCGGGTTGGTGACCACGGTGGCACGGAACACCGACATACGGCCGGTCATGGTCAGCACGCGCTTGGACAGGGCCATCGAGCACATGTTGATGTGACGTTGGGCGAAACGCAGCTTGTGCCATTCGCTCATGATGTAGCCGCCGCGCACTTCGCAGAACTCGTTGGTGGTCAGGCCGCCGACGTTGCCGAACAGCTGGAACCACGGCACGGTCTTGAGCACGACGCCTTCGGCGAGCACGGTATCGCCATCGATCACGGCGACCACGGCACGGTCATCCGGCAGGTGCCGGGAGATCGCACGAAAACCATAAGCCAGGCCGTCGCGCTTGCCGGTACCGGGAATGCGCACGAAATCGAGCTTCACGCGGGCTGGCGGATTCATCCGGTTCCACAGGCTTTTCACCAGCAGTTCATCGGACATTTCGACGATGGAGCAGACCACAGTGGTCGGCAGGCCGCAGTCGATGGCCTCGCGAATCACCGAGCTGTAGACCTGTGCGGTGGTGAGGGCGTCGATACGAAAACTGGTGACCATCAGGTACACATGGGACGGGTCTGCCGCTTTACCCAGCTTGCGCACTTTGCGCCGCAGGTGCGGATAAACCACATAGAGAAACAGCATGCCGCGCAGAAAGTGCGTGGCACCCATCGAGTAACGCCAGATACCGACGAACCCGATCAGGAAAATGAAGTCCTTCGACTCGGAGTCGAACGTGGACACAGGCAACGCCATGGCGAGGCCCATCAGTAAACTTATATAAAACAGCCAACCGGCGGCCTGGAGTAGGCCGTGCTTTAGCCTGTGCATAATCTGCATCCGTCTATGGGGTTAAGGCAGGCTTACAAGGTCATGTAGGAGCTGCCGAAGGCTGCGATCTTTTGATCTTTGTCTGTTGATCGTTGGCGCCGTTGATGACGCCAAAAGATCGCAGCCTCGTTTCACTCGTCAGCTCCTACTGCGGGTTCGCACCGTTATTGCGCGGCGCCGCAGAGAGGCCTTGCGATTGCGCTTACCAGCAGATGCCTTCGGTGCGGCCGGTCACGCTGGTGGCCTTCGACATGAAGCCGACCAGGTCGATCACCTGCTTGCCGTGTGGAACGTTCTGCGCCAGGGCGCGGAATTTTTCGTCACGGTTGCCGAGGATGATCACGTCGGAGTTGTTGATCACGGCGTCGAAATCGGCGTTGAGCAAGGACGAGACGTGAGGGATCTTCGACTCGATGTAATCCTTGTTCGCACCGTGGACACGGGCGTATTCGACGTTGCTGTCGTAGATGCTCAGGTCGTAGCCCTTGCCAATCAGCATTTCCGCGAGGTCAACCAGCGGGCTTTCACGCAGGTCATCGGTGCCGGCCTTGAAGCTCAGGCCCAGCAGGGCAACTTTGCGTTTGTCGTGGCTGGAAACGATGTCGAAGGCGTTCTGCACCTGGGACTCGTTACTGCGCATCAGCGAGTTGAGCAACGGCGCTTCGACGTCCAGGGAACCGGCGCGGTAAGTCAGGGCGCGCACGTCTTTTGGCAGGCACGAACCGCCGAACGCAAAGCCCGGGCGCATGTAGTACTGGGACAGGTTCAGGGTTTTGTCCTGGCAGACCACGTCCATCACTTCGCGACCGTCGACGCCGACGGCCTTGGCGATGTTGCCGATCTCGTTGGCGAAGGTCACTTTGGTGGCGTGCCAGACGTTGCAGGTGTACTTGATCATCTCGGCGACGGCGATGTCCTTGCGGATGATCGGTGCATCGAGTTCTTCGTACAGCGATTGCAGAACGTCGCCCGACGCCTTGTCGAATTCACCGATGACGGTCATAGGCGGTTGGTCGTAGTCGGCGATGGCGGTGCTTTCGCGCAGGAACTCAGGGTTCACGGCCACACCGAAATCAACGCCGGCCTTCTTGCCGGAGCAGTCTTCGAGAATCGGGATAACTACGTTGGCGACGGTGCCCGGCAACACGGTGCTGCGCACCACGATGGTGTGGCGGGTGGTTTTGTCACGCAGGACAAAACCGATCTCGCGGCACACGGCCTCGATGTAGTTCAGTTCCAGGTCGCCGTTCTTCTTGCTCGGCGTGCCGACGCAGATCATCGACAGGTCGGTGTCGCGAATCGCCTCGGCGAAGTTGGTCGTGCCACGCAGACGACCGGTCTGGATGCCCTGTGCCAGAAGTTCGCCCAGGCCCGGTTCAACGATCGGCGATTTGCCGGCATTGATCATATCGATCTTGTCTTTGGCTACATCGACGCCAACGACGTCATGGCCCCGTGCAGACAGGCAACCGGCGCAGACTGCACCGACGTAACCCAAACCAAATATGCTGATGCGCATCGCAATTACCTCTGTATAGATCAAGCCATTAGATGGCCGGAGTTAATGGTGTTCAGCGGTCATAGTGCACTCGCAAGTGCGGCTTACAGGCGCAACAATGCCGTGTGCTGGCATGTAAATTACGAGTGTCTAAATAAGTGCACTCAAGGTGTGCGCAACTAGGCCTTATTGTTATGACTTGCCCTGTTATGCAGCCAATCCTCTGTTCCGAAGATATTCGTGCACTGGTCTTGCGCGCTCAATGCCAGGCCAGAAGCCCGTAAATCAAGCGGTTGGGTGCTCTGGTGAGCACGTTTATAGGGGCGCTGCCATGGCCTTGTAGGGGATAGTCATCAAGCGTTATCTCCTGTCCGTCGTATGTTGCCCAAATCAGTGATTAGTCAGCACAAGTTGTTGTGACAACTTTGCTACATGGATCTCTGCTCTGCGTAAGTTATCTCGTACAAACACGTTGAGAATCGTTACCGGTGGTATGAGCGGTGCATTTGGACATAGTTCCAGTCCACCCATCGTGAATTCTGAAATTTCTTGAAATATTGAGAAAGATGGCACTGCTTTCATATTGATAGCACTTGCCGTTTCGCCCTTTATATATAGGCGGATTATCGGAGGGGATAGTTTTTTGCCACTACTGATAAAAATTTTCAGTGCCACTACTGAAAAAAATGATCGAAGTCGAGTGAAACTAAAGTTAGAAAATTGACCGATGTGTTTTTGGCGTCATAAAAATGGCGAAATAGGCGGGGGATTCGAGGGTTCTCAATGACCGACGCATGATCGATTCAAACGTCATGCGCCGATCCGATGCTCACTCTGGTGCGTGGTCGCGCAGGAACACCAGGTTGTCCGGTTTAGACTGCTCGGCGCTGTAGCGATAGCCTTGCACGTCGAACTGCTTGAGGGCGGCCGGGTCGTTGATACGCTCTTCAATGACGAAGCGACTCATCATGCCGCGAGCCTTTTTCGCGTAGAAACTGATGATCTTGTACTGGCCGTTTTTCAGGTCCTTGAACTCGGTGTTGATGATGCGCGCGTTCAGGGCGCTGCGTTTGACCGCCGAGAAGTACTCGTTGGAGGCCAGGTTCAGCAGCACGTCGTCACCTTGGTCAACCAGGGCTTCGTTCAGCCATTCACTGATCCGCGTGCCCCAGAACGCATACAGGTCCTTGCCACGGGCATTGGCCAGTTTGGTGCCCATTTCCAGGCGATACGGCATCATCAGGTCCAGCGGGCGCAGCAGGCCGTACAGGCCGGAGAGCATGCGCATATGCTGCTGGGCGTAATCGAAATCGGCTTCGCTGAAGGTTTGTGCGTTCAGCCCGGTGTACACATCGCCCTTGAACGCCAGCAATGCCTGCTTGGCGTTGGCCGGGGTGAATGCCGGTGTCCAGCTGCCGAAACGCGCGGCGTTGAGCCCGCCGATCTTGTCGGAGACGTGCATCAACTCGCTGATCTGCGCCGGCGTCAGGTCGCGCAATTGCAAAATCAGTTCCTGGGAATGGTCGAGGTACTGCGGCTGGGTAAAGCGTTGGGTCGCCGGCGGTGTTTCGTAATCGAGGGTTTTGGCGGGTGAAATCACCATCAGCATGAAGTCGTCTCCTTTAATCGTAGGGGCGATTCTAGGGGGTTGTTCGTGTTGACTCCAGCTATAGGGGTAATAGGTGATCGGTGGTTTGTGGGACAAGATCGCAGCCTCGCTTCGCTCGACAGCTCCTACAGGTGCAAGCCGATTCAAGTAGGCGCTGTCTCGCAGCGCGAGGCTGCGATCTTTTGATCTACCCGCGATATAGTGCCGCGCGGGTTTTGTTATGGAGACATCCCATTGCGTATCGTTTTTCTAATCTCGGCCTGGCTCCTGAGCTTTGGTGCCATGGCGGCACCCGGTGACGTGGCGACCCTTGATCGCAGCACCTGGCCCGAGCAACTGAGCAACCCGACGCTGTTCGACGTCGCGTCGCGTGCTGAAATCCTCATGTTCGCCCGTGTGCTGCTGGCGAGTGAAGCCCTGGACGAACCGGCACTGGCCCAGCGCCTGGGCTTGCGCACGATCAACATGGAGTCGATCAACCATGTTCGCCAGCGCCTGTGGCAGCGCCTGCTGAGCAACTACAACTTCGCCCAGCAAAGTTGCGATCAGGATGCCTCCTTCTGTTTCCTGGTCGAGGACATGCCGACCCTGCGCGAGCAAGCCGGTAAAATCCAGATCAGCGAAGACAGCTACTACATCAAGTGGGCCGAGCCGAGTCGCCTGTTTCATGCCCAGTACCTGGACGAGCAACTGCGCAAGGCCGCACTGTTTCCGCAAGCCAGCAGCGAAATCGATCGTTTTGGCGACTTTGAGCGCAACGGTGATGAAATGAACGACCGGTTGTTTCTGCTGACCTTCGACAGCGCCGCGAACGCTATACCGGACAACACGGCCTGGGTCACTGAGTACCTGCGCAAGTCGAACATGAGCGGCACCTTCTTCGTTCTCGGCAAGGATATTCAGGCGCGCCTGGCCGAGCGTTCGGTCGCCAGCCTGCAATCGACGTATTCAATGCAGTGCGTCGGCGTGCAGGGCTGGGAGTTCCGGTCTCACAGCCACTGGCAGGACTGGCAGGACTCGGTGAGGCGCAGCGTAGAACTGGTGAAAAGCAAACTGCCGGAAAACTACGTGCCACTGTTCCGTCCGCCTGATGGGCAGCGACGTTCGGATGCCGAGAGCTTCTTCAAGTCTCAGGGCTTGCAGGTGGCGCTGTGGGACATTGATGCGCAGGATGGTGCCGGCAAGCTCAAAGGCAACCAGAGCGCGCAACGGGTGCTGACCTTGATGCTGCTGTGGCGTCACGGGGTGATCAACTTCAATGTGAAGCAGGACGGGGTGAAAACAGCGATGCCTTGGCTGATTACGCAAACGGCGCAAAGCGGGATCGGTTGGGAGGACTGCCAGGACGGGTTTCGATGAAAACGAAAAAGCCCCGAAAACATTGGGTGCGGGGCGATTTTGAGAGGGGTTTTGCTGCAGGTTGACTTCCGACTGTAAACGGGTGATGGCAGTCCGCCAAGCGCTTTTCGTCACTCTGAAAAATAAACTTCAAAAAAACGTCAAAGTGCTTTTTTCTGTCATGTGTTTTGGAGTATTACGAAGACAGACCGCCGAAACCTGCAACACAGGTGGCGTCTTCCAAGACCCTACTTGTTGCTTGCAATCACTTGAGTCCCCGCAGGTGAATTCGGCGGCCACTTCGAGGCGCAGCACCGCCAAGGTATTGCGTCGAATGGCTCCCACAAAGGTGACCGAGTATGGATGATCACGGACGTAGCTCTTCTTCCAACCAGCCAATCCTTTATGTACTCGATACCAACGTATTGATTCACGATCCAAACGCGCTGCTCAATTTCGAAGAACACCACGTCGCCATCCCGATGACCGTGCTTGAAGAGCTCGACAAGCTCAAGAGCGGGCATCACAGCGTTGCTGCCGAATGCCGCCAGGCCATTCGCCTGATCGACAAGACCCTGGGCGATGCCTCTCCCGAGGACGTCGAACAAGGCGTGCCGATCCAGCGGGGCAAGAGCGGGCCGAAGGGTTTGCTGTCAATTCTGATGAGCAAGCGAGCCGAACCGAACATCATTCTGCCCGAGCACCTGAACGACAACATCATCATCAACCAGTTGATCGACCTGCACGCACGCGATCCGAAACTGCCCGTGGTGCTGGTCACCAAAGACATCAACATGCGCCTCAAAGCCCGCGCCTGTGGGATCGCGGCCGAGGATTACAGCACTGACCAACTGGTCGACGACGTATCATTGCTGCCTAACGGCTACCACAATATGACCGGCTCCTTCTGGGACCTCGTGAGCAAGGTCGAAACCCGTCAGGATCACGGCCGCACCTGGCATCAGGTGAAGCTGATCGACAACCTGCCGGCGGTGCATATCAACGAGTTCATCATTGATGAGCAAGGGTTTGTCGGCTGGATCAAGGAGATCGACGAAGACAAGCTGCTGATTCTTGACCTGCACCAGGAACCGCTGTTGCATCAGGAAGCCTGGGGCTTGAAACCGCGTGACATCTACCAGAGCCTGGCGCTATACGCCTTGCTCGATCCGGACATCCATTTGGTCAACCTGTCCGGTGCTGCCGGTTCCGGTAAAACCATCCTGGCACTGGCGGCGGCGATTGAGCAGACCATGGTCAGCAAGCGCTATCGCCGCATTATCGCCACCCGCAGCGTGCAGGGCCTGGATCAGGAGATCGGCTTCCTGCCCGGCACCGAAGCGGAAAAAATGGAGCCGTGGCTGGGCGCTATCACCGACAACCTCGAAGCCTTGCACATGGATGACGAAAGCACCCATGGCAGCGTTGATTACATCCTCAGCAAAGTGCCGTTGCAGTTCAAATCCCTCAACTACATCCGGGGCCGCAGCTTCCAGCAGAGCCTGATCCTGATCGATGAATGCCAGAACCTCACCCCGCACCAGATGAAAACCATCATCACCCGTGCCGGCGCTGGTTCCAAAGTGGTGTGCCTGGGCAACCTGGCGCAGATCGACACCCCTTACCTTTCCGCGACCAGTTCCGGGCTGACGTACCTGACCGAACGCTTCAAGGATTTCCCTAACGGTGTACACATCACCCTGCAAGGGGTGCCACGTTCGATTCTGGCTGAATACGCGGAATCGCACCTGTAAGCCTCACCGAAACCGGGCGTCCGCAAGGTCGCCCGGTTTTTTTACGCCCGACACAAACCCATGTAGGAGCTGCCGAAGGCTGCGAGCTTTTGATCTTAAAAATCAAAAGATCGCAGCCTTCGGCAGCTCCTACGGGAGACGGTGCCGACCGTGCGTACACGGGATTGTGGTGATTGGATAATCTCGCGTGCGGAAAATTGACCCGCAGGTTTACAATCGGCGCTCCTGATCAGGAGTAATCCCGTGCTGACTCATCTCGATTCCCAAGGCCGCGCCAACATGGTCGACGTCACCGAAAAAGCTGTGACGTTCCGTGAAGCGACGGCCCAAGCGCTGGTGCGCATGCTGCCCGAAACCCTGCAGATGATCGTCAGCGGCGGTCACCCCAAGGGTGATGTGTTTGCCGTGGCGCGCATTGCCGGCATTCAGGCGGCGAAGAAAACCAGCGATCTGATTCCGCTGTGCCATCCGCTGATGCTGACCGGCGTTAAAGTTGAACTCAGTGCCGAAGGTGATGACAGCGTGCGCATCGTGGCGCGCTGCAAGTTGTCCGGGCAGACCGGCGTCGAGATGGAAGCCCTGACAGCCGCGAGTATTGCCGCGCTGACCATCTACGACATGTGCAAGGCCGTTGATCGCGGCATGACCATTGAAAGCGTAAAGCTGCTGGAAAAGGTCGGCGGCAAGAGCGGTCATTTCCAGGCGGACCCGGCATGAACATCACCGTGAAGTTTTTCGCCCGTTACCGTGAAGCGCTGGGCGTGGATTCAGTGAAGGTTGAAGGCCACTTCGCCACCGTCAACGACGTGCGAGCGCTGCTGGCACAACGTGACGGCGCCGAGGTGTTGAGCGAGCAGAACCTGATGTGTGCCCGCAACGAAGACCTCTGTCAGCTCGACGAGCCGGTGAGCGATGGTGATGAAGTGGCGTTTTTCCCAACCGTGACCGGGGGCTGAGCCATGGCGATTCGCGTGCAGTCCACGGCATTCGATCCGGGTGCCGAAGTCAACGCCATGCATGCGGCCAATGTCGGCGTCGGTGCAGTGGTGAGTTTTGTCGGCTACGTGCGCGACTTCAATGACGGGCTCGACGTGGCCGGGATGTTCCTCGAACACTATCCGGGCATGACCGAAAAGGCCCTCGGCAAAATCGCCATCGAAGCCGAACAGCGCTGGCCGTTGCTCAAGCTCGAAGTGTTGCATCGCATTGGCGCCCTGGAACCGGGTGAACCGATTGTCTTTGTCGGCGCCGCCAGTGCCCATCGCCAGGCAGCGTTCGACGCCTGCGCCTTTGTCATGGATTACCTGAAAACCCGCGCGCCGTTCTGGAAAAAGGAAAACACCAGCGACGGGCCGCGTTGGGTCGAGGGTCGTGACAGCGATCATGCGGCGGCGGATCGCTGGAAGAAGTAATTCCTGCGCTGTTCTTTCGTTCGTCATCGCGGGCAAGCCCGCTTCCACAAGTTTGGTGGTGTACATACATTTTGTGTATGACTCGGACACTGTGGAAGCGGGCTTGCCCGCGATGAGGCCATCTGCATCACCCAATAATCTCCTGACTCACCACCCGACCATCGGCCCGGGTCAATTCTGTTTGCCCAATTGACGAATAATACATAAAAGTCCAATATGGAATTATAAGTACAAAAAAGGCTTTCCCCCCGTTTCAGCTCTTTCTTCTGTCTTGCAAAACCAACAACAACCCGCGAGAGAACGAACATGAAGAAGTTTCCCCTCATCACCGGTCTGGCCCTGAGCCTGTTGGCGTGCAGTAGCCTGTTTGCCGCCGAGAAAACCCTGCGCATCGGTATCGAAGCGGCTTACCCGCCGTTTGCCTCCAAGACGGATCAAGGCGAAATCGTCGGTTTCGACTATGACATCGGCAATGCCCTGTGCGCGCAGATGAAGGTCAAGTGTGTGTGGGTTGAAGGTGAGTTCGACGGTCTGATTCCTTCCTTGAAAGTGAAGAAAATCGACATGGCGCTGTCGTCCATGACCATCAATGACGACCGCAAAAAGTCGGTGGATTTCACCCACAAGTACTACTTCACTTCATCGCGTCTTGTGATGAAGGACGGCGCGGTGGTGGATGACCAATACGCGAGCCTCAAGGGCAAGACCGTCGGCGTACAGCGCGCGACTACTACCGACCGTTATGCCACCGAGGTGTTCGAACCCAAGGGCATCAACGTCAAGCGTTACGGCAACAACGAAGAGATCTACATGGATTTGGCAGCCGGTCGCCTGGATGCGATTTTTGCTGACACCATTCCGCTGAATGACTTTCTGTCGATGCCTCGCGGCAAAGGCTACGCGTTTGTCGGGCCAGAGCTGAAAGACCCGAAATACGTGGGCGAGGGTGCCGGGATTGCGGTGCGCAAGGGCAATACCGAATTGGTGTCTGAGTTGAACACCGCGATCGATGGCATTCGTGCCAATGGCGAGTACCAGAAGATTTCCGACAAGTACTTCAAGTCCGATATCTACGGCGACTGATCGATAACAGATCGCAGCCTCGTTTCACTCGACAGCTCCTACAGGTAGACACGATCCCTGTAGGAGCTGCCGCAGGCTGCGATCTTTTGATCTTCAGCCTTTCAATTCCTTCAAATGCTTGTACACCGTCGCCCGTCCCATGTTCAGCACATTGGCCACATAGTTCGATGCGCTTTTACCCTTGAAGGCACCCTCGGCGTGCAATGCCAGCACCAGCTCGCGTTTGTGATCACGGGTCAGCAGGTTCAGGCTCAACTGCCGCTCGCGCAGCCAGTTGTGCAGGAAGGTGTTGATCCGCTCCTGCCAGTCGTCGCGAAACAGTGAGTCCGGTTGTGGGATCAGCTTGCTCGGCGACAGAAAAAGATCCAGCGCAGCCTTGGCATTCTCAAACAGCGAAATATTCAGATTGATGCACAACACTGCCACCGCATGATCCTCACGGTCGCGCAGCACGGTGCTGACGCTGCGAATCTTCTGACCATCCCAATTAAGCTTTTCGTACGGCCCGATGTTTCGATCGCTGACATCGTCACTGAGCATGTCCTCCAGCGCCGAATCATCGCCGATCACGCGTTTCGACAGGTTGTTGGCGATGTAGTCGACCTTTTGCGAGCGCAGGTCGTGCAGCACCACTTCGGCGTGAGGAAAGAACAGCGTGGCGATGGCATCGGCAATCGCCCGGAAGTTATCCAGGGACGCGTCGTTCAGGGCCGGGTCTTTTTCGGGGGCATTCATACGGTGGGGCTCCGGGCAGCGTCAGCGCCCCGTAAAACGGGGCGCTGAAAGTGTGCCGCAATCGTGACGGCGCGTCACCTGAGGACTTGTGTCAGGCCAGGCGGGCAGGGGAGAGCATGTTGGCGTCGAGGCCGAAGCGCGTGAGTTGCTCGGGCAGGGCTTCACCACGTACCAGCGCGGCGCTGGCCTGGCCCATGGCCGGTGAGGTCTGAATGCCATAACCGCCTTGAGCCGCGACCCAGAACAACCCCGGAACCTGTGGATCGAAACCCGACAGCAAGTCGCCATCGCTGACGAAACTGCGCAGGCCCGCCCAGGTACGGGTCGGACGGCGGATGGTCAGGGTCGTGGCTTCTTCGATCTGGTAAATGCCCATGGCGATGTCCAGTTCTTCTGGCTGCACATCGTGGGGTTCCACCGGGTCGGCGTTGGCCGGCGAACCGAGGAACATCCCGGCATCGGGTTTCATGTAAAAGGATTCGTCGAGGCTGACCAGCATCGGCCAATGGTGAATGTCCACGCCCTCGGGGCCGGCGAAGATGAACGCGGCGCGGCGCTTGGGTTGCAGGCCCAGCGGTTTGGCACCCGCCAGTTCGCCGATTTTGTCGGCCCAGGCGCCGGCAGCGTTGATGATGATCGGCGCGCTGAAGGTCTGGGTGCTGGTCTGCACGTGCCACACGCCTTCGGCATCCCGGCTCAGGCCCTGTACTTCGCAATCGGTCTGCACTTCACCGTTGTTGCGGCGAATTCCGCGCAGATAACCCTGATGCAGCGCGTCAGTGTCGATGTCGCTGGCAGTCGGATCGTAAATCGCACCGTGGACTTTTTCGCGGCGCAGGATCGGCAGGCGCACGCAGGCTTCTTCGGCGCTGAGTAATTGCATCTCCGGCACCGTGGCTTTTGCGCTCAGGTATTGATTGTTCAGCTCGGCCGGGTCACCGGTGAAGTCCACGGTCATTTCGCCGCGCGGGGTCAGTAGCGGGTGTTCGCAGAAACCGGCGGGCGGGGTATCGAAAAAATCGCGGCTGGCCTGGGTCAGCGCGCGAACCTGCGGCGTGCCGTAGGCGGCGGTGAACAATGCGGCCGAGCGTCCGGTGGAGTGATAGGCCGGGTGGGATTCGCGTTCGAGCACCAGCACACGCCCGTGCTGCGACAGCCAGAAACCGGTGGAAGCGCCGGCAATTCCGCCGCCGATGATGATGAAGTCTGCCTGGCTCATGAACGTCTCCAGTAATGATATCGATAACCCCTTGTAGGAGCTGTCGAGGAAACGAGGCTGCGATCTTTTGATCTTTTTTTAAGATCAAAGTCAAAAGATCGCAGCCTCGTTTCACTCGACAGCTCCTACAGGGGGATGTGGTGTCAGGGCTGCAGGCGGTAGATCGCGTTGGCCAGCGCAATGTCTTCCAGGCCCAGGCCGATGGAGCGGAAGAACACATGGCGGTCGTAGTCAGGACGCTGCACCTTGTTGCTGAGCAGATCGGGCAGGTCGCCGACAATCGCGTTTTTATCCCAGCCATGCTGTTCGCCGGCAATCAGCATTTCACCGGCTGAGCCCGGGGTGGTCAAACGGTAGTCGCAGAACACCTGCATGGCATTGAGGCTCTGTGGCGGAACTTCGTGGGCGCGCGGGGCGTTGGTGCTGATGGAGGTGATCAGCGCCGGTTTGCTCAGAGTGGACGGGTCCATCACCGGGCCGGCGGATGAGGTGCAGAGCATGATCACGTCGGCGTCCTGGATGGCGGCCTCGCGACTCTGCGCGATGGTCAGGCGTGGGTCTAGGCTTCTGATTTGCGCCTGGTCTTCTGCACTGGCCTCGGTCAGGCCCGGCGAATACAGGCTGATGCTCTGCCAGTCACGCAGCCCCTTCACATAGTGCACGTGGGCTTGGGCCACTTTGCCGCCGCCAATGATCGCCAGGCGAGTCGCTCTCGTCGGCGCAAGGGCGTCGATGGCCACGGCTGTGGTCGCGGCGGTGCGCGCGACGGTGAGTTCACCGGCATCGCAAAGCAGTAGCGGCTGGCCGGTCTGCGTCGACATCAGCAAGGTCCAGGCAGTGACCAGCGGCCCTTGGTCACGCACGATGTAAGGTGAAGTCTTGACTCCGTACACGCCATCTCCGGCCAGCACGCCCAGGTAGTTGATGAAATCCCCGGCACCCTGTGGGAATTCCACCAATTGCTGCGCCGGTTGCACCGCTTGGCCCCCGGCCAGGTCGCGGAACATTTTGCGCAGGATCTGCGGTACATCGACCTGCGTCAGCAACTCGCGAGCCTGGGATTGATTGATCACATAAGGGGTGCTGGGCATGGTCGGCTCCGGAGCGGCATGTAAACTAATTTGTCCATTATGGACTTTTAGTTCTATCGAGCAAGCCCTTGTTGAAAAAGCCAGGCGAAAAAAAAGCGCAGTCCGTTTCCGGCTGCGCCTCTTTGTGCAAGTCCTCCGTTACGGACGCTTGCGCTCAACCGCCCGCAGCAGATGCGTCGGTGGTGTTTCACAACTGATCTTGCGACCCAGCAACGTCTCGATAGACGGTAGCTGGTACGAATCGTCTTCACCGGCAAAACTGATGGACACGCCATCGGCACCGGCGCGACCGGTACGACCGATGCGGTGCACGTAGTCGTCCGGGACTTCCGGCAAGGTGAAGTTGATCACGTGGCTGATGCCGTCGATGTGGATACCACGACCGGCAACGTCGGTGGCGACCAGTACGCGAATCTTGCCTTCGCGGAAGCCTTCCAGGGTCTTGATGCGCTTGTGTTGCGGCACGTCGCCAGACAACTGCGCGGCGTTGATGCCGTCGCGCACCAGGCGTTCTTCGATGCGCCGCACTTCATCCTTGCGGTTGGCGAAAACGATCACTCGCTCCCAGCCGTTATCGTTGACCAGGTTGTAGAGCAGTTTGTATTTGTCGGCACCGGCCACCGCGTAGATGTGCTGCTCGACGTTTTCGCTGGCCACGTTCTGCGACTCGATCTCGACGATCGCCGGTTCTGTGGTCCATTGCTTGGCCAGGTTCATCACGTCTTCGGTGAAGGTCGCGGAGAACAGCAGCGTCTGACGCTCGTTCTTCGGCGGGGTCTGGCGAATGATCTGACGTACTTGCGGGATGAAACCCATGTCGAGCATGCGGTCGGCTTCGTCCAGCACCATGACTTCGACCATGTCCAGATGCACATCGCCGCGCTGGTTGAAGTCGAGCAAGCGACCCGGTGTGGCGACGAGGATGTCGCAGTGACGGGCTTCGAGGTGCTTGAGTTGCTTGTCGAAGTCCATGCCGCCAACAAACGTCATGACGTTGAGGCCGGTGTACTTGGTCAGGTCGGCTGCGTCCTTGGCGATCTGCACCACCAGTTCACGGGTCGGCGCGATGATCAGCGCCCGAGGTTCGCCCATGTAACGTTCTTTCGGCGGTGGCGTTTGCAGCAGTTGGGTGATGATCGAGATCAGGAACGCAGCGGTTTTGCCGGTGCCGGTCTGGGCACGACCGATGGCGTCTTTGCCTGCGAGGGTAAAGCCCAGCACCTGAGCCTGGATCGGCGTGCAATACGGAAAGCCCAGGTCCTGGATGGCGTGCATCAGTTCGGGGGCGAGTTTGAAATCGTGGAAGCGGGTTTTGCCTTCCTGGGGTTCGACGACGAAGTCTTCGAGTTTCCACGGGATAACCGGGGCTTTTGGCTTCGGTTCGCGGCGCGGTTTGGCAGGTTTTGGTGCTTCGCTGCGTGGTTGCTCGACGGCGGTTTCCACAACAGGTTGAACGGCCGGCGCGGTCGACGGCTCGTGTTTTGGTGCCGCTACGGTGGCGGCCCGGCCAGGCTGATGACCGTCGGTGCGGTGGCTGGGAGTGTGAGACGGAGCGCTGGGGACTGGCGCGAGTTGCTCAGTCTCGCTTTTACCGAACATTTTCTTGAGTGCTTTGAGCACGGTCATCTCATCAATTGGTTAAGGAATGTACGCCGGCCAGTGTAATGCAAGAATCGGGCGCGGCGTAGTGGGATGGATCAAAGGGCGTTTTTAAAGGCGAACACTCAACGCAAGCGCTCGGTGAGCCAGACGCCGATGTCGCGAATCTCCTCGGGTAACACTTCGTGGCCCATTGGGTATTCCTGCCATGTCACGGTGACACCACGCTGCTTCAAATGCTCATAGGCGGTCCGGCCCATCGAGTTCTGCACCACGTCGTCGTACTGACCGTGCAATGACAACACCGGAATGCGTTGCTGACTGGCGGACAATTCCAGCTCATCGCTGAAGGTCGGTGCATAAGTAGAGAGGGCAAGTACGCCACCCAGCGGTCCCTGCCATTGCAGGAACGCGGTGTGAAACGCCACGGCACCACCCTGGGAAAAACCGGCCAGAAAGATCCGCGAGGCGTCTATTCCGATGGCTCGCTGTACTTCGATCAAATTTATGATTCTGCGCGACGACTCTTCCAGCTGATCGCGATTGATCGCCCGCGCGGGGCTCATGGCCAATATGTCGTACCAGCTCGGCATCTCGTAGCCACCATTAATAGTGACAGCACAGGTCGGTGCCTGAGGGAGAACGAAGCGGGTGGTCAGCAAGGTTTCCTGCAGGGCTTCAGCGACTGGCAGGAAGTCATAGCGATCGGCACCCAGGCCGTGCAGCCATATTACGCAGGCGTCTGCGGGCTTGACGGGTTCAAGAATCAGGGGCTCGGTCATGGCTGCTCCAATGTTGTGCGTGCGCTCTCATTAAGTGCGAGGTCTGAGGGCGCGTCTGGTTGATCCGTTAAGAAGATGTCGCAAGGCTACAAGTTTTGCTATTGACCTGTGGCTGAACCGCTTAAGCGCCAGGTGTGGTACGGGCTTTGCTATGAGGAAGCTTGTATGAAAAATCCCACGTCTGTCGGTAACACTATCAGGCCATTGTTGGCAGTGGGATAGCAAAAAATCCGGTAATGGATGTTCGCCAGTGGCCGCTACGGGCTTCGCGAACGTGAAAGGGCTACAGCCCGTTCGGCCGATTGGTGAGAAGTGAGTTGTCCATTGTGTGGATTTTCTCCTACTAGACTCATGGCTACGGTCCTAAGTCGATTGACCCTAAAAAAAGCCAACACGGGTCAACAACGCCTCAAAAGGGTGCGACTGGACTCACGCTCCGACACAACAAGAGCAAAACTGGAGGTTTGAATGAAGATGTTGAAATCCACCCTGGCCGTCGTGACTGCAGCCGCAGTACTTGGCGTCAGTGGGTTCGCTCAGGCGGGCGCGACCCTGGATGCAGTGCAGAAGAAAGGTTTCGTACAGTGCGGCGTCAGTGACGGCCTGCCTGGTTTCTCGGTTCCGGATTCTACCGGCAAGATCGTTGGTATCGATGCTGACTACTGCCGTGCTGTGGCCGCTGCCGTCTTCGGCGACGCGACCAAGGTCAAGTTCAGTCAGTTGAACGCCAAAGAGCGCTTCACCGCGCTGCAGTCGGGCGAAATCGACATCCTGTCGCGCAACACCACCATGACCAGCTCCCGTGACGCTGGCATGGGTCTGAAATTCCCTGGCTTCATCACTTACTACGACGGCATCGGCTTCCTGGTAAACAACAAACTGGGCGTCAAGAGCGCCAAGGAACTGGACGGCGCGACCATCTGCATCCAGGCCGGTACTACCACCGAGCTGAACGTTTCCGACTACTTCCGTGGCAACAATCTGAAGTACACCCCGATCACTTTCGACACCTCCGATGAAAGCGCCAAGTCGCTGGAATCCGGTCGTTGCGACGTGCTGACTTCCGACAAGTCCCAACTGTTCGCCCAGCGCAGCAAGCTGGCTTCGCCGAAAGACTACGTCGTTCTGCCGGAAACCATCTCCAAAGAACCACTGGGTCCAGTCGTGCGTAACGGCGACGACGAGTGGCTGGCAATCGTGCGCTGGGTTGGCTACGCCATGCTCAACGCTGAAGAAGCCGGTGTGACGTCGAAAAACGTCGAAGCTGAAGCCAAGGGCACCAAGAACCCGGACGTTGCTCGTCTGCTGGGTACCGACGGTGAATACGGCAAAGACCTGAAAGTGAAAAAAGACTGGGTTGTCCAGATCGTCAAACAGGTCGGCAACTACGGCGAAGTGTTCGAGAAAAACCTCGGCAAGGGCACTCCGCTGGAAATCGACCGCGGGCTGAACGCCTTGTGGAACGCTGGCGGCATTCAATACGCACCACCAGTGCGCTGATGGTTCTATCACCCGGTAGGCCAACTGCCGGGTGATGTTCTGTTCCATTCTTTGCGGGGCACTTCATGCAAAATTCAATCGGCGCACCAAAGCAGAGGCTCAGCCTCAGCGATCCAAAAGTGCGTGCGTGGCTATTTCAGATCATCACCATTGTGGCGGTGGTCTCCATGGGCTGGTATCTGTTCGATAACACCCAGACCAACCTTCAGCACCGGGGCATTACCTCGGGCTTCAGTTTTCTGGAGCGCAGTGCCGGTTTCGGCATCGCTCAACACCTGATCGACTACACCGAATCGGACACGTATGCCCGGGTGTTTGTCATCGGCTTGCTCAACACGTTGCTGGTGACGGTCATCGGCGTGATCCTGGCGACGATCCTCGGTTTCATCGTCGGCGTATCACGGCTGTCGAAGAACTGGATCATCTGCAAACTGGCAACGGTGTACGTGGAAGTTTTCCGTAACATTCCGCCGCTGCTGCAAATCCTGTTCTGGTACTTCGCGGTGTTCCTGACAATGCCGGGGCCGCGCAACAGCCACAACTTCGGCGACACCTTCTTCGTCAGCGCTCGTGGCCTGAACATGCCGGCCGCGTTGGCGGCGGACGGTTTCTGGCCGTTTGTGGTCAGCGTTGTCGTGGCCATTGTCGCCATCGTCCTGATGAGCCGCTGGGCCAACAAACGCTTCGAAGCCACCGGTGTGCCCTTTCACAAGTTCTGGACTGGCCTGGCGCTGCTCCTGGTGATCCCGGCACTGTGCGCGTTGATCTTCGGCGCACCGCTGCATTGGGAAATGCCAAAGCTGCAAGGTTTCAACTTCGTCGGTGGCTGGGTACTGATCCCGGAACTGCTGGCCTTGACCCTTGCGCTCACCGTGTACACCGCGGCGTTCATCGCCGAGATCGTGCGTTCGGGCATCAAGTCCGTCAGCCACGGCCAGACCGAAGCGGCCCATTCGCTGGGCCTGCGCAACGGTCCGACCCTGCGCAAAGTGATCATCCCGCAAGCCCTGCGCGTGATCATTCCACCGCTGACCAGCCAATACCTGAACCTGGCGAAGAACTCCTCGCTGGCGGCCGGTATCGGTTATCCGGAAATGGTTTCGCTGTTCGCAGGGACCGTGCTGAACCAGACCGGGCAGGCGATCGAGGTGATTGCGATCACCATGAGCGTGTACCTGGCGATCAGTATCAGCATTTCCCTGTTGATGAACTGGTACAACAAGCGCATTGCGCTGATCGAGCGGTAAGGAAAAGCGCATGAGTACTCATATTTTCAAACCTGACATGCCGCCACCGACCAAAGTCTTCGGGCCGATGGCATGGATGCGCGCGAACATGTTCTCCAGCTGGCTCAACACCGTGCTGACCCTGTTCGCGTTCTACCTGATCTACCTGGTGGTGCCGCCGATCCTGCATTGGGCGATCCTCGACGCCAACTGGGTTGGCACCACGCGCGCCGACTGCACCAAGGAAGGCGCCTGCTGGGTGTTTATCCAACAGCGCTTCGGCCAGTTCATGTACGGCTATTACCCGCCGGAACTGCGCTGGCGCGTAGACCTGACCGTGTGGCTGGCGGTCATTGGCGTGGCACCGCTGTTCATCTCGCGCTTCCACCGTAAAGCGGTGTATGGCCTGAGCTTTCTGGTGGCGTACCCGATCATTGCCTACTTCCTGTTGCATGGCGGCCTCTTCGGCCTGACCCAAGTGGCGACCAGCCAATGGGGTGGCCTGATGCTGACCCTGGTGATCGCCACCGTCGGTATTGCCGGTGCGTTGCCGCTGGGGATTGTCCTGGCGCTGGGCCGTCGTTCGAACATGCCGGCAATTCGGGTGGTCTGCGTGACCTTCATCGAATTCTGGCGCGGCGTGCCGTTGATCACGGTGCTGTTCATGTCCTCGGTGATGCTGCCGTTGTTCCTGCCTGAAGGCATGAACTTCGACAAACTGCTGCGGGCGCTGATCGGCGTGATCCTGTTCCAGTCGGCCTATGTTGCCGAAGTGGTGCGTGGCGGTCTGCAAGCGATCCCTAAAGGTCAGTACGAAGCAGCCGCGGCGATGGGCCTGGGTTACTGGCGCAGCATGGGCCTGGTGATTTTGCCGCAAGCCCTGAAGCTGGTAATTCCTGGCATCGTTAACACCTTCATTGCCCTGTTCAAGGACACCAGCCTGGTGATCATCATCGGCCTGTTCGACTTGCTCAACAGCGTCAAGCAAGCCGCCGCCGACCCGAAATGGCTGGGCATGGCCACCGAAGGCTACGTGTTCGCCGCCCTGGTGTTCTGGATTTTCTGTTTTGGTATGTCGCGCTACTCCATGCATTTGGAACGTAAGCTCGACACTGGCCACAAGCGTTAGGAGTTCTTTTATGAGCGAAGCAATCAAACAGCCTGTGAGCCCTGAAGGCATTATTCAGATGCAGGGCGTGAACAAGTGGTACGGCCAGTTCCACGTACTCAAAGACATCAATCTGAACGTCAAGCAGGGCGAGCGTATCGTCCTGTGCGGCCCGTCGGGTTCCGGCAAATCCACTACCATCCGCTGCCTCAACCGTCTGGAAGAGCACCAGCAGGGCCGTATCGTGGTCGATGGCGTGGAACTGACCAACGACCTCAAGCAGATCGAAGCGATCCGCCGCGAAGTCGGCATGGTGTTCCAGCACTTCAACCTGTTCCCGCACCTGACCATTTTGCAGAACTGCACCCTGGCGCCGATGTGGGTGCGCAAGATGCCCAAGCGCAAAGCCGAGGAAATCGCCATGCACTACCTGGAACGCGTACGCATTCCGGAGCAGGCGCATAAGTTTCCGGGGCAACTGTCCGGTGGCCAGCAGCAGCGTGTGGCGATTGCCCGCGCGCTGTGCATGAAACCGAAAATCATGCTGTTCGACGAACCGACTTCGGCACTCGACCCCGAGATGGTGAAAGAGGTGTTGGACACTATGATCGGCCTGGCCGAAGACGGCATGACCATGCTCTGCGTCACCCACGAAATGGGCTTCGCCCGCACCGTGGCCAACCGCGTGATCTTCATGGACAAGGGCGAAATCGTCGAACAGGCCGCGCCAAACGACTTCTTCGACAACCCGCAGAACGAGCGCACCAAACTGTTCTTGAGCCAGATCCTGCATTGATCTGATTCAAGCGCTGACAAAACCCGGACCCAGTGCCGGGTTTTTTTTCGCCAACGATCCCTGTAGGAGCTGCCGCAGGCTGCGATCTTTTGATCTTTGTTTTTAAAAAGCAGATCAAAAGATCGCAGCCTGCGGCAGCTCCTACAAGGGGGTTGTGTGGATTGGCCGGGCTGACTAACATGTCAAAAAATTCATCCTATGATTGGATGAAAGGCCGAGTCTTATGTCAGATATTTCTCCATTAGTTAAACGATCCCTGGTCGATCAGGCCCTCGATCAGCTGCGTGCGCGTATCAATCAAGGCGTGTGGGCAGTCGGTCAGCGCCTGCCCACCGAACCTGAGCTATCCGCCGAACTGGGCATCAGCCGCAATACCGTACGTGAAGCCATGCGTGTGCTGGCGTTTTCCGGATTGATCGAAATCCGCCAGGGTGACGGCAGTTACTTGCGGGCGGTGGTTGATCCGCTGGATACGCTGAAAGCGCTGTCGAAGTGTTCCCTTGAACAGGCCCGCGAAACCCGGCACATCCTTGAAGTCGAGGCCATCGGCCTGGCCGCAATGCGCCGCACCGACGAAGACCTGCTGGCCTTGCGTGAAGCGCTCGGTGTGAGCGGGAGTCACTATCACGGTGATCTCGACACCTACATCGCTTGCGATCTGGTGTTCCACCGCCGTCTGGTGGACGCCGCACACAACCCCACGCTCAGCGAGTTGTATCGCTATTTCTCCACGGTCGTCGGTGCGCAATTGCGCCATTGCCTGAACGTCACGCCGCGACGCCAGGAAGTGTTTGACCTGCATATCGAACTGCTCGATGCCGTCGAGCAACGCGACCCGGAACGGGCCAAAGCCCTGTCGAGGCAACTGATCAATGAACCTTGAAACCGAGAACACCATGTCCAGCCAGAACAACACATCGCCCAAACGCACGGCGGAACTGGAAGAACTGCTGATCGACGCCGAGGCCGATGACGAAGCGGTCCAGCAAACACAGCCGGTGCTGCGGCGTCCGTGGCTGTTGTTGCTGGGGCTGATTCTGGTGGCGTTGAACCTGCGGCCGGCGCTGTCGAGCATGGCACCGTTGCTGAGTGACGTGTCGAAAAGCCTGGGTTTGTCGGCGGCCCAGGCAGGTTTGCTGACGACATTGCCGGTGCTCTGCCTCGGCCTGTTCGCCCCGTTGGCACCGGTGCTGGCCCGTCGCTTCGGCGCAGAGCGGGTCGTGCTGGGCATTCTCCTGACCCTGGCGGGCGGGATTATCTTGCGCAGTTCCTTTGGCGAAATCGGCCTGTTTGCCGGCAGCGTGCTGGCCGGTGCCAGCATCGGTGTGATCGGCGTCTTGTTGCCAGGCATCGTCAAACGCGACTTCGCCAAACAGGCCGGAGCCATGACCGGTGTCTACACCATGGCCCTGTGTCTGGGCGCGGCGATGGCGGCGGGCTCGACGGTGCCGCTGAGCGAACACTTCGACAAAAGCTGGGCTATGGGTCTTGGTTTCTGGGTGATCCCGGCGCTGATCGCGGCGATTTTCTGGTTGCCGCAAGTCGGCCAGAAACACGGTGCGCACAACGTTGCCTACCGCGTTCGCGGATTGCTGCGTGACCCGTTGGCCTGGCAAGTGACGTTGTACATGGGCCTGCAATCATCACTGGCCTACATTGTGTTCGGCTGGTTGCCGTCAATCCTGATCGGTCGCGGGCTGACGCCGACCCAGGCCGGGCTGGTCCTGTCGGGTTCGGTGATCGTGCAACTTGTCAGTTCCCTGGCGGCACCGTGGCTCGCCACGCGCGGCAAGGATCAGCGCCCGGCCATCGTGATCGTCATGGTGCTGACCCTGGCTGGTTTGTTCGGTTGCCTGTATGCACCGATCGAAGACCTTTGGGGCTGGGCGATTGTGTTGGGGCTGGGGCAGGGCGCTACGTTCAGTCTGGCGTTGACCCTGATCGTGCTGCGTTCGCGCGATTCCCACGTGGCGGCGAACCTGTCGAGCATGGCCCAGGGTTTCGGTTACACGTTGGCGTCCATGGGCCCGTTCGCGGTCGGCATCGTGCATGACTGGACCGGCGGCTGGACGGCCGTGGGCTGGATCTTCGGTGTGATTGGTCTTGGCGCGATTCTCGCCGGGCTGGGTGCCGGGCGTTCGTTGTACGTGCAGGTGGTCAGCGAGAAAATTTAGACGGGAGCGGACTCTGCACGTGGGGCAACTCAAGCGTTGCCGAACCGTCGAATGCCGCATCGCTAGTCCCGCGTTGATGCGGGGGCAGTGTTAATCAACGGCTCTGAACCCCAAGGTTCAGAGCCGTAGTTATTTACAGGTACTCAATGCCAATGGTTACTGAGCCTTCCAGGGTGACGTCGTCGGTCAGGGTCAGGCTGTCGGCACGAGCGATAAATGTGCTGATGCGAACGTCCATCGCTAGGTCCTGTATGTAAATGGGTGCGATCGGGCCGGCAGCATCGGCAACGGAGGTCCATGATCCAGGCTGTATTGGGTTTCTCGGATCCCAACTCGCGCCAGCGTCATCTGAGACGATGACTCGCACGGATTGTCCATCTGCAACGGCGTTGGATGCGTCCAAGTATACAAAGCCAATTTTCTCGTCCGCGTCGGTCAATCCCAAACCAAAATACGTGCTATTTGATGCAGTATTAGGCTGGTTATCGACTGGGTTTAGCGCGAAGAGATTCGGTGCATCACAGGCCACGGTTATTTGCAGCCGGTGAGTACCTACCTGCGTGTTACTGGTTTGATTAAGGTCCTTTGCGCGGATCTTGCCATTGTCCACCATCCCGCCACCGGACAAGCTCGGCAGGCACGCCGCCGGAGTGATGGTGCCTTTGACCGTCAGGGTATCGGTGGCGAGGGCATACGGTGCAAGGCTGATCAAAGCGGTTGCGGACAGTGCTGCGAAATACTTTTTCATTAAAGAATTCTTATTTGTTTGGCTGATTGATTACCTGGGCTAGTGCCAGGCACTACGGCTGAAGGCTGGCGGTGCTGAACCACTCGAAATGATGGCGTGAGCGGTTCAGCGAGGCGGCCTCACAGGTACTTCACTTCAAATGTCACGGAGCCATCGAGGGTGACGTCGTCGGTCAGGGTCAGGCTGTCGGCCCGGGCGATCATCGGCCGGATTTCCAGACCCAGGGTGAGCATCGCTACTTCTATCGGCGTCGAGTGGTCGGCGAGTGAAGCGACTGATAAAAGTTCACCTGGAGTCACAGAACTCGTACTGCTCCAACTTGTTCCACCATCATCCGAGAAGATAGGCTCTGCCATTACTCCGTCCGCTTGAGTGGCCAGGATTGCCGTATAAAAACCGCCCAGATTTTCGAGTGCGTTGGTCTCCCCTAAGCCGAAATAAGCGGGATTTGTTGCTGTTCCGGGTTTGTTATCGATTGGATTCAGAGCAATAGGTATAGGTGCGTCGCAGGCCACGGTTAGCTGAATCGGGTGGCTTCCTATTTGGGTTTCGGTGGTCTGATTCAGATCCTTTGCCCGGATCTTGCCGACGTCGATCATCCCGCCGCCCGACAAGCTCGGCAGGCAAGCTGCCGGCGTAATGGTGCCCGTGACAGTCAGGGTATCCGTGGCAAGCGCATAAGGCGCAAGGCTGATCAGAGCGGTTGCCGACAGTGCTGCGAAATACTTTTTCATTGATATACATCCTTTGTGGTTTTTCCCTTGCCTGCCACCAAGGCACTCAAGTGCACCCCGGTTTGAGCAAGGTCGGTTGGGTGTTACAGGTAAATAATTTCGATCGTCCCCGAGCCATCGAGATGGACGGCGTTGCTCAGGTCCAGGCTCGATGTGGGGGCGATAACGGCGTCAACGGTTACGCCAGCGCTAAGGTTCTGGATCTCGACCGGGCCTGCGGTGCTGCCGGCACTGTCGGTGAAACCCAGGTAACTTTTTGAGCCAATCGGAATCGGGCTCGAACTGGCGGTGCTCCAGGCCACGCCGCTGGTGGTGGAATCGGTTCGATACAGGCGGGTATAGCTGTCAGCGCTGGTCAGCGCCGGGTCAAATTCAAGCGAATACAGACCGATCTTGTTGTTGCGGTTATCGACGTTCAGGCCGTAGTAAATCTCGCTGTCGACCGTCGCCGAGCCCTCGCGGTTGTCCTGCATGCGCAGGGCAAAAGGAGTCGGGGCATCGCAGCTCACCCGCAGGGTCAGACTTTTGGGCGGCAGGCGGGTACTTTTGTCGGTATTCAGATCGTTTTTGTGCAGCCTGCCGAAATCGACCACTCCTCCGTTTGACAGCTCCGGTTGACACGCGGCGGGCGCGAAACTGGCGCGCAATGTGGCGGTCCGTGAGCGACCCGCCGCGACCGCATCGAACAGGCCGGTGGTTTCCCAAACGACGGCATCACGCACTTGCAATGCTTGTTCCTGAGCCCAGGCCGTCAGCACAAGCTGTGCCGAGAAGTTGTGCCCCTGAACCGCTACGCCGGCCTGAACCGGAACGATGCCATGCTCCGGTCGCCAGATCAGGCTCGACGCTGTTTCTGTGGGCACCTGACCGACACCGGCAATCAACCCCAAATCTACCGACTGACCATCGAGCACGGCATCGCCAATGCGCATTTCATAGGTGCCGCGTTCGTCGAAGCGAAAACGTTCAGCGGTCGCGGTGATGGCGCGGTAAAGCACCGTCATGTCGGTGGGTTGTGAACAATGCAAATTGAGGCTTAGCCGGCGCTCGCCCAAAGTGCGGTCTGAGGTTGCATCCTGGCGTATCGCCCGATTCATCAGACCGTAATCGAGTAGCGTCTGGCTCAGATTGAACTGGCACTCATCGGCCTGCGCCCAGGTGAGTGGCGCGAATCCACCCAGCGTCAGAGCGCCGAGGGAGAACAACAACGGGCGGGACAGTTTCATGAAGTCATCCTCAAAGGGCTCGGCACTGGGCGGCGGCGGTCTCGTAATACACCTGGGTGTCGGCCTTGGCCGGCAGTTCGAAACGCAGTTGGCAGCGATCCAGCCCCGGTGCGGTTATCCACAGGGCGCGGGCATCGAGAACGTTGGGTAGAAACACCAGTCCGCCTTCCTGGGCCAGGGTCACGAATTCGCCATCCTCGGTATTCACGGTCGCGCCACGGGGCAGCGGTGCACCTTCGTCAGTGGTGACCTTGAGCAGGGCGCGGCGGGTCTTCGTCACCGCGAAATCGATTTTGTCGACGGCACCGCGCCCGGCAGAAATCACCGCCAAACCGTTGTTGATGTCGGCGTTGCGCGGCAGTGAGCGGGTGTCGACTTGCACCGGGCTGTTGCCATAGGCGGCCAATTGCGGGATCACGGCCTGGCCTTGCCAGTCGGTCCAGACCGGGCCGCTCGGCGTCGTGACTTTTACGGCGTCGACGTCGCCGACGGACAACAGCGCAAAGGTGTCGCGCACCGCATACGGTGAGAGCGTCAAGCCGTCGCCATGCAGCACAACGCCGCCGCGAGCGCCCACCTGATAGCTGGAGCGTTCGGCATCGGAACGGGAGTAGTTCAGGTCCAGTTGGCTGTAGCGCGGCAGCAGCGAAACACCGGCCGTGGATTGCACCTGTTGGTTACGCGTGTCGTGTTCGACGCCGACGCGGTAACTGAATTGGTCGTTGATCTGTTCATTCAAGCCCGCACCGCTGCGGTATTCACCGGCGGAACTGCGTACCCAGGTTCGCCCGCGACGGTTCTCGCCGAGTGGAATGCTGACATTGAGGTAAACGCTGTCATCGCTGCGGCTGGTGCCGCTGACGTGCCATTCGGCGTTTGCCGAGACCGACACACCACCGATGCTGGTGCCCCAGGACGCCAGTGCGCGACTACTGCTTGACCCGTCGAACGCAGTTGAACGGCTGAAGCCGCTGCTGAACGCGCCCATCCAGGGATGCGACCAGGCTAACGCTGCACTTTGCTGGTCGCGGTAACGGGATTTGCTGCTATCGGTTTTGTTGTCGAACACCGCGTCTTCGAGTTCGCGGTATCCGAAAGTCCGGTATGAAGTTCCCGCGTTGATCGACCACTGCTCGCCCAAACGTTGCGAGACGTTCAGATCGGCTTGAAGTCCCTGGGAGGGTTTGCTGCCACTGGCATCTGCACCTTGAACGGTGGCCTGGATCTGCGTTTCAGCCCATGGCAGCACGCCAACGCTGGCACCTGCCGCGCGATAGTCGGTGGCGCCGGTGAGGCCTGCGCTGGCCAGGACTTGCGGAGCAAGTGCGCCACTCCAGCCACCACTGATCACCCACGGATTGCCTTCCTGGGTATTACCGAATTTGCGCACCTGGCCGGCGGCCAGCGAATAGCCGGGGGCGGGCAGACCGACACCCAGCATGGCGGCAGGGATGGTAAAGCTTCGCTCGCCGCCATCGGTTTCCTTGATCGTGACTTCCACGTCCGAGCGGTTGTTGAGCCGACGCACATTGCTCAGCGAGAACGGCCCTGCCGGGACCACCGTCGAATGGATCAGAGAACCGTTCTGCCGAATTTCGACCTGTGCCTGGCTGTGGGCAATCCCTTCGATGGGCGAGCTCTGGCCTTCGACCTGCAACGCTTGCTCAGTCATCAGTTGCACGCCAGTGATCTGGGCACCCGCCAGCACCGGGTTATAGAGATTGATCTGACCGGCCTGAAACACCGTTTCTTGGCTGGCAAAGGTGCGTTGGGCATACGCAGCAAGATGGTTAGTGCGAGACACGTCGTCCTGCCAGGTCTGCACCTGACGACTTCGCACGATCCAGTCACCGGCGTTGAAACCGACTTCGGTGTTGGCCGCCAGGTACCGGCTCGTTTGATCGCCGTTGTGGCTGAACAGGCTATTGAGGTCGTAGTTGAGCAAGCCCGCAATGCCACCGGTTTGATAACCCGAGAAGTCGCGGACAGTGGGGCGTTTGGCCTCGGTGGAAACGACCAGCGACAGTCCGAGGTTTGCCGGGTCCGGTTCGATCAGCGTTTGCGGCCAGGCGCGGATGAAATCGTGGCAGCGTTTATCGTCCGGGAGGCCGACAGGCACAATCAGGTCTGCGGCATCGAGAAGCGTCTGGTCAAAGCACACGTCGCCTTGATCGTTGAACGTGACGTCGACTCGACCCTGACGTTGGCCATTGACCGTCAGCGTGACCGGATGTTTTCCAGCGGTGAAACGCGGTGCTGCCAACAACAACGTGGCCAACGCCGGATCGATACCGCGTTGTTGCAGGGTGTTTTGGTCAAACGACACCGGCCACGCGACATTGCTCAGTTCCTCGGCTTGGGCATCCAGCAACATCAACAGGTTGCCCAGCAGTAATGCCACGCAGTGTCCGGGCCGCGCCCGATAAGCGCGTGCGTTGGCGAGCCGAATAGCAGGCACGGCTTCGCCGTCACGGTAAAACAATACTGTGTTCATGGGGTTCACTTGGATTGTGCTTGCGTGCTGGCCGTTTCCGCTGTGGCTTCAGCTGCGCGTGTGGTGACGGTTAAACGGCCGTCGCCTGGATGCATCGGCGCTCACTGATCCTTGAAAGCGCTGCCGGCGGTGTGTATTTCAGGGGCTGATGGGTGCGTCGTATGCCGGCGCTGAAAAACCGTAGACGGTGGCCGGTTGAAAGCGCACTTGGGTGGCGGCCCCGGCTGGTGCCGGAACGCTGATGTGCTCACCGGGCAGCACGTAGGTTTTGGGCAGCATCGCTTGAGTCGCAGCCGGCATCAGCTGCACTTCCTGGGCCAGGCGTACCACGTAGGGCGTGTCGTTGCGCACAGTCAGTTGGTCGTCCTTCAACGACCATTGCAGGTCGGTCCATGGCGTGCGATTGAGCGCCAGGCCGGCCGGATGAAGTAGCAGCGGCAAATTCTGGCGCACTGTCACTCCCACACGGGCGTGCCCGGGTTGGAGAGGGGATTTGCCCTGGGGTATGCCCTCAAAGATCACCCGCTTCAAACGCTGAGTGAGCAAGGGCTTTTCCGATTGAAGAATGAAACGCACCAGCTGGGTTTTCGACGCTTCAACCCGCGCCAGTGGTGGCGTCACGAACACCAGGGCCTCGCTGTCTTCGGGAATGTCTTCGATGGTGACATGCAGCAGTGACAGGCCGGGATCGGTATTGGTGACGGAAACGGAGGTCTCGCCGTCGGCTTCGTTGACGATCACCACCGAGGTGTCCGGCACCATACCGTCGGCCTGAGCCTGTGAGGTCAGCATCAGGGCAAGCGCGCCAATGCCGGTGTGGATCAGTAAGCGGGCGGAGGTAAAAAACTTCGTCATGAGGTGTCTCGTCAAAGGTTTCGAATAAGAGGGGCTGGTTCTGACTATCGGTAATGGACTTCCAGGGTGGCATTGCCATCGATGGCCACATCATCAGTCAGGGTCAGGTTCTGGGCGGGAGCGATGCCGGTTCTTACCCGAAGATCGACGTTGAGGTCCTGGATCTCGATCGGTGCCCAGGCACCGGAGGATTGATCGCCGAACGCGGCCAGCCTGAGTGGCGGCAACGCGAGTCCGCTGGCGTTCTCCCACGTATGGCCATCGTCTAGAGACTGGAGCGATGTTGTCGCAGCGCCATCGGCAAACGGATTACGCAAGGTGATGCTGAAACCGCCAATTTTTTCGACATCGTTGATCAATCCCAGACCGAAGTTGAGCCCCGGATTCGTTGCTGAAGTCGCCCGGTTATCCACAACCTTCAGGGCAAACGGAGTGGGTGCCTCGCAATTCACCGCCAGTTGCAGCGTGGCATCGGGTAGCAGCGTTATGGCGGTCTGATTGAGGTCTTTGGCCGAAACCTTGCCGTGGTCGACGACTCCATTACTGGACAGATTTGCTATGCAGGACGCTGGCGTAATAACACCCTTGACGTTCAGCGTGTCGGTTGCAAAAACGGACGATGCGGCCGCCAGAAACAGTGCTGAGCCGAAGAGAGTTAGCGCTTTGTTCACGGATGAGCTCACTCTTGATGAAAGATTGGTATCAGGGGGCTGACAGTGGTTAGTGCCTGTGCGGCAGGTCTGCTTGAGTGGCGCAATTTAGCGAGCGGCATAGGTTGGCGGAATGCAACAAATACGAAAATGTACTGCTTGGTGTATGAAAGGGTGTTGCAGACAAAGTCAGCGGGTTATCCATCGCCTGCAGGTCAAACAGAAAAAGGATGTCGAAGTCACCCGGGAGAAGGACTGCTCATTTAAGTGCGCGGGCAATGCTGGGGCTCAGCAGTTGCCCGCGTTCTGCGTCGGGTTCGCGATTGTCCATTGGCGACAACGCATAACGAGTTTCCGCATCGCAGTTCACTGTCAAATGCAGGGTGTATTTGGGCAAAATCGTGACGCTGTTCGGGTTGAGGTCTTTCACGGAAATTTTTCCGTGATCAACAACACCCCCTCCGGCCAAGTTCGTTATGCAAGCCGCTGGTGTGATAACACCCGTGACGGAATGCAACAAATACGAAAACGGACACCTTGATGTATGAAAGGGATTTGCAGGCAACGTATCGCCACCTTCCGTTTGTGCCGTTGCGTTGTGAGCTATTTAGCTACGACCTGTAGGAATAATCTGTTTGTTATGTGAGGGTAAAAGTTCGGCCCTGAATACGTTGATCGGACGTGAGGTGAGACCCTGACGGGGCGTTGTGAGGGAACACAGAACTGCGATAGTTTCCGCGCCTTTCAGTCACCTTGTAGGAGACGTCCGACATGCGCGTAATTATTGCTGACGACCATTCTGTGGTTCGCCTCGGATTGCGGATGCTCATCGATTCCAGCAAAACCTGTGTGATCGTGGGCGAGGCAGAGGGCCCGGACAGCCTGATGAGGCTTCTTGCAAATACGCCATGCGACCTGCTGGTTTCCGACTTTTCGATGCCGGGAGACCAGCAGGCCGATGGCCTGAATATGTTAGGCACGCTTCGGCGTCACTACCCGGCGATGCCGGTCATCCTGGTGACGATGTTTGCCAACATTGCAACGCTGAGGGCGGCGTTGGCTCAAGGTGTGATGGCGATCATCGCCAAAAGCGATTCGGCGACGCAGTTGCCCCTGGCAATCAAAACGGTGGGCGCAGGGCGGCGCTTTATCAGCGAGTCATTGCACACGGCGCTGGCGGGGGCGGGTGCCGGTGATCAATCGCATCAACCCTCATTGTCGGCCAAAGAACAAGAAGTAGTGAGAATGCTCGCCAGCGGTATGACCGTCAGTGAAATCGCGAGCCATTTCAAACGCAGTGTTTCGACCATCAGCAAACAAAAAAACATGGCCATGATCAGGCTCGGCATCTCCACGGATGTAGACCTTTTTTCCTACGCCCGTGACAGCGGGATGGTGCACTAGATTCTCACGGCTCCTACGCAGTCAGCGTATTCCCGTCGCGAATGCCAATAGTGTTCCGCGCATTTGTTGACTATCGTGCAGGCATTCTTACGAAGCCACTTTTCACATCAGGGAGCCTGCACATGAATGATGCCCACAGCGCATTGATCACCCGGTTTTACCAAGCCTTCCAACGGCTGGATGCCGAGGCCATGAGCGCCTGCTACACCGATGACGTGGTGTTCAGTGACCCGGCGTTCGGTGAGCTTCGCGGTCGTGATGCGGGCGACATGTGGCGAATGCTCACCACCCGGGCCAAGGATTTTTCCCTGACCTTCGATAATGTCCGCGCCGACGAGCGCACGGGCGGCGCGCATTGGGTGGCGACCTACCTGTTCAGCCAAACCGGCAACATCGTGGTCAATGACATCCAGGCGCGTTTTGTCTTTCGCGATGGCAAGATTTGCGAGCATCACGACAGCTTTGATTTGTGGAAGTGGTCCCGACAGGCGCTGGGCTTTAAAGGTCTGGTGCTGGGTTGGACGCCTCTGGTGAGAAACGCCGTCCGCGCTCAGGCGTTGAAGGGGCTGAAGGCATTCCAGGCCAGTCGCTGATAAGATCGCTGCTTGTCTTCCTTCAAGTCTTGATTGCCACGTGAACTCCCCGAGCGAAACGCCCGTCATCAAAACCTGGTTCGTTTACCTCGTTCGCGCGGCCAATGGTTCGCTCTACTGCGGGATCAGCGACGATCCGATACGCCGCTTTGCCAAGCATCAGAGCGGCAAGGGGGCGCGTTTCTTTCTTTCCAGTCCGGCCATGGCGCTGGTGTATACCGAAGCTTGCCGTGACAAAAGTGAAGCGTTGCGCCAGGAACGCTTGATCAAAAAACTCAAGAAAAGCGCCAAGGAATTTCTGGTGGCGAGCTACATCGAGATCAAAAGATCGCAGCCTTCGGCAGCTCCTACATGAGATCAAAAGATCGCAGCCTTCGGCAGCTCCTACATGAGTGTAGATACCGTCTTGACTCTCACCGGGCAAGTGCAAGTTTTGGGTCAAATGGTTGTCCCGATTTGAGCACCCCGTAAACGAAATGCAGCAGCTTACGCATTGCAGCACAGATGATCTGCTTGGGGGCCTTGCCGTTGGCCTTCAGGCGATCTTTCATGGCAATGATCGCTTCGTTATGCCGCAGCGCTACCAGGCCTGGCATGTAGAGGCCAGCACGCAAGCGCGC
>NZ_JAHTMR010000029.1 GCF_019200975.1 Pseudomonas sp. PD9R
ATCTCTCGCTGATCGGCCGTGATCGCCTTGGCCCCCGGCGGGGTCGAACCCAAGCGCTCTTTACGAACCTGATCGACCCAGCGGCGCAAGGCGGTAGGGCCAATATCCAGACTGGCACAGACGTCGGGAACTGACTGCCCTTCATCCAGCACCATGCTGGCGGCCTTGAGCTTGAACTCTCTCGAATAAGATTTACGCATATCCAAACACCTCAGATTTGGGCGCCATCATAGCGCCCGATTGAAGTGTCCAAAATCATTAGGCCAGTTCAATCCGCCTCCTACTCGATCCTGAAACACGATCCCTATAGGAGCGAGCTTGCTCGCGATGGCGTGTCAGTCGACACCGATGCAGCTGATAAACCATCGCGAGCAAGCTCGCTCCTACAGGGGTTCTATGTCAGCCCAAACTATTTACGGTTAAGCATCACCGGCAACTGCGCCACCAACTTGGTGTTGTTCAACGGTGCCCGAATAAAACCACGCTGCGTGCCGTCCGGCCCGATCACTGCCAGGTTGCCGCTGTGATCGACGGTGTAGTTCGGCTTGCTGGTGTCCGCCGGAATGAACGGAATGCTCACGGCGTTGGCGACTTTTTGCAGTTCCTCGACCGAGTTGGCGGTCAGGCCGACGAACTGTGGATCGAAATAACCAAGGTATTGCTTGAGCTGCTTCGGCGTATCGCGATTCGGGTCGACGCTGACCAGCACGATCTGCAATTTGGCTACGGCCTCGGGCGGCAGTTCGCTCTTGATCTGCCGCAGTTGGGCGAGGGTGGTCGGGCAGATGTCGGGGCAGAAGGTGTAGCCGAAGAACAGCAGGCTCCATTTGCCTTTCAACTCGTTGATCGTTACCGGCTGACCGTCCTGATTGGTCATCGTCACGTCCGGCAGGTTGCGGCTTTGCGGCAGCAGGATAATGCCGGCGTCGATCAGTGCCGTCGGGTCGCCCTGGCCTTTGCCCGAAAGCACTTTGTTGATGGTCAGGCCCAGGACCAGCGCGATCAGGGCGACGAGGATGAAGACGGTTTTCTGGGTTCGAGTCATAGGTTCAACAGTAAGTAGTGGTCAACGAGCAACGCGATAAACAGCAGGAACAAGTAGTAGATAGAGTACTTGAAGGTGTTGATCGCCGCGTGCGGCCGAGTGCCACGGTACAGCACGACGGCCCATTGCAGAAACCTCGCGCCCAGGCCGATGGCGCAAATCAAGTAGAGCAGGCCGCTCATGTGAATCACGTAGGGCATCAGGCTGACGGCCAGCAGCGCACCGGTATAAAGCAGGATATGCACCTTGGTGTAATGCTCGCCGTGGGTCACGGGTAGCATTGGAATGTCGGCCTTGGCGTATTCCTCTTTGCGGTGGATCGCCAGCGCCCAGAAGTGCGGCGGGGTCCAGGCGAAGATGATCAGCACCAGCAACAGCGGTTCGGCGCTGACGTGACCGGTGGCGGCGGTCCAGCCGAGCAGTGGCGGGGCCGCGCCAGCCAGGCCGCCGATGACGATGTTCTGCGGCGTCGCGCGTTTGAGAAACCCGGTGTAAACCACCGCGTAACCCAAGAGCGAGGCGAGGGTCAGCCACGCAGTCAGTGGATTGGTAAAGGCCAGCAACAAAGCCTGCCCGAGCACGGCCAGCACCAGCGCAAACGTCAGCGCAGCGGCCGGTGACACCCGGCCTTCTGCTAGTGGCCGTTTATGGGTTCGCGCCATCACCGCATCGATGCGCCGGTCCACCACATGATTGACCGCTGCCGCACCGCCGGCGCACAAGGCAATCCCCAGATTGCCGAACACCAGCACCGTCCACGGCACCCCGGCGCGAGTCGCGAGGAACATTCCCACCAGTGAGGTGATGAGCATCAGCACCACCACTTTGGGTTTGGTCAGCTCCAGGTAGTCACGCCAGATCGCCTGGCTGTGACGTTCGCCGATCAGAATCGCCATGGCATCTCTCCTTTTATTGTTATGGGCCCGGCTGAGTGTTTACGCGGACTGAAGCGCCAGCGAGTCGGCTGCTTGACCCGAACCAGACTGGTTCGCGCGTGATAATTGACCAGCACCATGGTCAGCAACAGCGCCGCGCCGCCTGCGTTGTGCGCAACGGCCACCGGCAGCGGCAGGTGAAACAGCACGTTGCTGATGCCCAAAGTGATCTGTGCGGCGAGGGCGATCAGCACCAAACCTGCCAGGCGCGTCATGCCGACCACTTTCAGTTGCCAGGCCAGGCCGAGCAGTACCAGCGTCACCAGCAACGCGCCAATCCGGTGAGTCAGGTGAATCGCTGTGCGCGCATCGCTGTCGAGTTGCCCGCCGAGGTAATTCGGGCCGATGTGTTGGGTCAGGTGAAAGCCGTTGGCGAAATCCGCAGGCGGCAGCCATTGGCCATGGCAGGTCGGGAAATCGATGCAGGCCACGGCGGCGTAGTTGGAACTGACCCAGCCGCCAAGTGCGATTTGCAGGATCACCAACAGCAATCCGGCGGTCGCCCAGTGCTGCAATCGCCGGGGCACAGTCAGCGCTGGCAGCACGCCGGATAAACGCAAGGTGAGCAGAAACAGCAGGCTCAACGTGGCGAAGCCGCCGAGTAGATGACTGGTCACCACTTGGGGCCAGAGCTTGAGCGTCACCGTCCACATGCCGAACGCCGCCTGACCAAACACCACCGCCAGCAGGAACAACGGCAACTTCACCGGTTGCCCAGGATGACGGCGATGCATCCAGGCACGCGCGGCCAGCACGACGATCAAGATCCCCAGCGTGCCGGCGAAGTAGCGGTGAATCATCTCGTTCCAGCCCTTGTGGGCTTCGACCGGTGCGTCCGGAAAATGCAATTCGGCGTGGGCCAGTTGGGCTTCGCTTTTCGGCACGCTGATGAAGCCGTAGCAGCCGGGCCAGTCCGGACAGCCAAGACCGGCGTGGGTCAGGCGGGTGTAGGCACCGAGCAACACCACAATCAGTGCCAGCAATGTGGCAAACAGCGCGAGGCGAAATCCAGGTTTGGCCATGACGATGCCCTTATCCGATGTTCGACAGTTTCAACAGGTGGCGCAGGTCGTTGAGCAGGTCCTTACCCTTTACCGTCGGGTCATAGCGCAACACCAGATTGCCGTGGGGGTCGATGATCCACAGTTGCGGCGCGGTCTTGTCACCCGTTGTCTTGCTGAATGTCGTCAGGTCCATTGGGTAGCGCTGCAACTGCGGATACTCACGGGCCAGCTTCGCTTCATAGTCGCCGGTCAGTGGTTGCGCAGCCGCGAGTGCATGGCTGGCGCGAGACGCATCGCGACCGAGGCCGATCTGGATTTGCCGGGCCAGATACACCAACTGCTGGCAATCCACAGCGCAATCCTTCGGCGCGGTCACCAGCATCTGCCAGCGGTCCTCTTGCGCCTGCACGCCGAGGTCGGCGCGGGTCTGACCGTTGCCGATCAGTTCGCCGTGATAGCTGCGGCCATCCGGCACCCAGAAATTCAGTTTGTACATGCCGGTGGCGAGAATCATCGGACCGATCACCCCGAGCAAAATCAACAGCAACTGCAAACGGCCCTTGCGCCGACTCGCCGGCGTTTTCGCCTCAGACATGCTGGGTGGATTCATGGCCGCTCCCATGGTGTTTCTCCTTTGCGTTGTGCCAACCGAGATAGAGATAAAGACCGAACAGGGCGATCGACATGGCGAACCACTGCACGGCGTAGGCGATGTGTTTTTCCGGCCCCATGGCGACTATCGGCCAGTCGGCCTGGTAGGACGCGGGACCGGTTTCTTCACGTAATTCGTAGGCGAATCCTTCGCGATCCAGCGCCGTCCAGAGCTTGGCCGGCTCGACAGCGGTGACTAATTGAGGCCAGGTCGTGGTGCTTGGGTCTGCACGTAACTGGAAGGTCGCGCCGGGGGAAATGTAGACCCAGGCATCGAGGCTCAAGGCATCAGCCGGCGTGGTGAATTGCGGTGCTGTGCGCCGGTCTGGCCATGGCAGCCAGCCGCGATTGATCAACAGCCAGAGCCCGGTCGCCTGATCCTGAAACGGTTGCAGCAACTCGACCCCGACCTTGCCGTCGCGCTGACGGTTATCCAGCAGCAGGCTGTGGGTGGCATCGAAATGGCCGTGCAGACGCACCCGGCGGAAGGCCGGATCTGCGGTGTGTTGCAGTTCGGTACTGGCCATCGGCTCGGCGGCGCGGCGCTCGGCGTAGGTTTGCAGCAGCGCGCTTTTCTCCGCGCCCCGGCTCAATTGCCAGAACCCCAGTGACACCAGCAGCGGCAGCAACAAAGCCACCACCAGCGTCGGCACGATGCCCGGCCGAAAGCGCTTCATGGCGTCGCCAGAAAGTCGGTCACTGCGATAGCTATACTCAAGTGCATCGCTTGTTCCCCCGGAGTCTCACCATGCTCAAAGCAGCCATCGTCCTGATGCTGATTGCCACGGTTGTCAGCCTGTTCAGCGGCCTGTTTTTTCTGGTCAAGGACGACAGCAGCTCGAACCGCCTCGTCATTGCCTTGAGTGTTCGTGTTGCCCTGGCCGCGACCACCGTCGGCTTGATCGCCTGGGGTTTTTTCAGCGGCCAGTTGGTGTCACACGCGCCTTGGTAACTGTAGGAGCGAGCTTGCTCGCGAAGGTGTCTCAGCCGAAATCAACGTGTCTGACACACCATCGCGAGCAAGCTCGCTCCTACAGTACGTATACGAAAACGAACAGCCCGATCCACACCACATCCACGAAGTGCCAATACCAACTCGCCGCTTCGAAACCGAATTGATGGTCGTTGTCGAAGTGCCCGCGCATGATCCGCATCAGCATCACGAACAGGATGATGGTGCCGATGGTCACGTGGGCACCGTGAAACCCGGTGAGCATGAAGAACGTTGCGCCGTAGATGCCCGAGCCGAGTGTCAGGCCCAGTTCGTGGTAGGCGTGCATGTATTCTTCGGCCTGAAAACCGAGGAATGCGCAACCCAGCAGCACGGTGATCGCCAGCCAGAGTTTCAGCGCGCCACGATGGCCTTTCTTCAAAGCGTGGTGGGCGATGGTCACAGTGACGCTTGAACTCACCAGCAACACCGTGTTGAGCAGCGGCAAGCCCCACGGGCTGATGACTTCCTTGGGGGGCGGGAAGAGTTTCGGGTCCGGGGTATGCAGCAACGGCCAGGCGAACTGGAAGTTCGGCCAGAGCATGTGGGCGATGCCTTTCGGACCTTCACCGCCCAGCGCCGGGCCGGAGATGTGTCGCACGTAAAACAGTGCACCGAAAAAGGCGATGAAGAACATCACCTCGGAGAAAATGAACCAGCTCATGCCCCAACGGAAGGAGCGGTCCATCTGGGCGCTGTATAACCCCGCTCGGCCCTCCTTGACCACTGTGCCAAACCAGCCGAACAGCATGTAGGCCAGCAGCAGGCCGCCGACGAAAAAGATCAGCGGGCCGTGGGATTCCGGCCGCGCGGCTTTCAGATCGTTGAACCAGGTGGCCAGGCCGAATACGGTGGTGAACATGCCGACCGTGGCAATGATCGGCCACTTGCTCTGGGCGGGAACGTAATAATGTTCATGAGTTGCCATTTATTGTTCTCCTTATCGGGCACGCTCAACCGCCAGTGTTTACAGCTACCGGTGGATGTCGGGCGGTGATATCGAACAGCGTGTAGGACAGCGTCAGGTGCTTCACATCCTTGGGCATGTCACGGTCAACGATGAAACGTACCGGCATCTCGATCCGTTGACCGGGCTGCAGCACTTGCTGGGTAAAGCAGAAACATTCGGTCTTGTGGAAATACGCCGCTGCGGTGCTGGGCGCGATGCTCGGCACGGCTTGGGCGCTCATTGGCCGATCGGTGGGGTTTTGTGCGACGAAAATCATCTCGCTCACCGCCCCGGGATGGGTCACCAGTTCTCCACTCTTGGGATAGAACTCCCACGGCATATCGGCGTTGTTCATCGACAAGAACTGCACGCGGACTTGCCGCGAGGTGTCGACGGTCTGTTCGCCTTCGTACTGCCCGGCAGTTTTGCCATTGATGCCAAACGCCTTGCACATCACGTCGTAGATCGGCACCAGGGCAAACCCGAAGATAAACATCGCTACCACCACCAATAACAGGCGGGTGACCAGTTTCTTCATCGAAATCGAGTCAGCCATGGTTGCAGACCTCTACGCCAACCCCTGTAGGAGCGAGCCTGATCGCGAAAAGCCTGACAGCACCGCGGAGTATCAGTCTCCCAGCGTTATCGTTGACGACCATCGCGAGCAGGCTCGCTCCTACAGGGGTCATGGTGTTCATTTCACTTCCGGCGGCGTGGTGAAGGTGTGATACGGCGCCGGTGACGGAATGCTCCACTCCAGCCCTTCAGCCCCATCCCACGGTTTGGCCGGTGCTGGCGGGCCGCCGCGAATGGTCTTGATCACAATGAACAGGAAGAACAGCTGCGTGGTGCCGAACATGAACGCGCCGATCGACGACACCATGTTGAAGTCGGCGAATTGCAGGTTGTAGTCCGGAATCCGCCGCGGCATGCCCGCCAGCCCCACAAAGTGCATGGGGAAGAACGCCATGTTCATGCCGATGAAGGACAGCCAGAAGTGCAGCTTGCCCAAGGTCTCGTCGTACATGTGGCCGGTCCATTTCGGCATCCAGTAATAGGCCGAAGCGAAGATCCCGAAGATCGCCCCCGGCACCAGTACGTAGTGGAAGTGCGCGACCACAAAGTAGGTGTCCTGGTACTGGAAGTCCGCCGGGGCGATGGCCAGCATCAGCCCGGAGAAGCCGCCAATCGAGAACAGGATCACGAACGCTACCGCAAACAGCATCGGCGTCTCGAAAGTCAGCGAGCCCTGCCACATGGTGCTGACCCAGTTGAACACCTTGACCCCGGTGGGGACCGCGATCAGCAGCGTGGCGTACATGAAGAACAGCTCGCCCACCAGCGGAATACCGACTACGAACATGTGGTGCGCCCAGACGATGAACGACAGGAACGCGATGCTCGCCGTGGCGTAGACCATTGAGGTGTAACCGAACAACGGTTTGCGCGAGAAGGTCGGGATGATCGAGCTGACGGCGCCGAAGGCCGGCAGAATCATGATGTACACCTCGGGGTGACCGAAGAACCAGAACACATGCTGGAACAGCACCGGGTCACCGCCACCGGCAGCGCTGAAGAAGCTGGTGCCGAAATGGATATCCATCAGCATCATCGTCACGCACCCGGCCAGTACCGGCATTACTGCGATCAGCAGGAACGCGGTGATCAGCCAGGTCCAGACGAACAGCGGCATTTTCATCAACGTCATGCCAGGGGCGCGCAGGTTGAGGATGGTGGCGATCACGTTGATCGCACCCATGATCGAACTGATGCCCATCAGGTGGATGGCGAAGATGAAGAAGGTCACGCTTTCCGGTGCGTAGGTCGTCGACAGCGGCGCGTAGAAGGTCCAGCCGAAGTTCGGCCCGCCACCGGGGGTGAACAGGGTCGAGACCAGCAGGATGAACGCCGCTGGCAGCAGCCAGAAACTGAAGTTGTTCATCCGTGGCAGGGCCATGTCGGGTGCGCCGATCATCAACGGGATCATCCAGTTGGCGAGGCCGACGAAGGCCGGCATCACCGCACCGAACACCATCACCAGACCGTGCATGGTGGTCATCTGGTTGAAGAACGCTGGTTCGACGATTTGCAGCCCCGGCTGGAACAACTCGGCGCGAATCACCATCGCGAACGAGCCGCCGAGCAGAAACATGGAAAACGCGAACCACAGGTACAGCGTACCGATGTCCTTGTGGTTGGTGGTCAGCACCCAACGCATCAGGCCTTTGGCGGGGCCGTGGGCGTGGTCGGCATGACCATGGTCATCGATGACGGCGCTCATGGCTTGTCTCCTGCAGACAGATGGGCTGGGCAGGCCGGGGCGCGCTGCCCCGACCGGTTCCTTACGTGCGCAATAGACCGGGTCATTTGCTTTCCGCCTGTTTCAACTCCAGCACTTCTTTTGGCGTGACCATGTCGCCCTTGTTGTTGCCCCAGGCGTTACGTTCGTAGGTCACGACTGCCGCGATATCGACTTCCGAGAGCTGCTTGCCAAACGCCGCCATGGCGGTGCCGGGCTTGCCGAAGAACACGCGGTGCAGGTGATCCGCTTTCGGCCCGGTAGCAATCGGTGAGCCCTTGAGCGCCGGGAACATCGGCGGCAAGCCCTGGCCTTCAGCCTGGTGACAGGCCACACACGTGGTGTGATAGATCTTGTCGCCGCGCTCTTTGAGCTCATCGAGCGTCCATTCCTTGCTGGTCAGCTCTTTAAGTTGCGCGACTTCAGCTTTGCGCTCGCCGAGCCATTTTTCGTAGTCGGCCTTTTCCTTGACCTCAACCACGATCGGCATGAAGCCGTGATCCTTGCCGCACAGTTCGGCGCACTGGCCACGGTAGATGCCGGGTTTTTCGATGCGGGTCCAGGCTTCGTTGACGAACCCCGGGATCGCATCGCGTTTGACCGCGAAGGCCGGCACCCACCAAGAGTGAATCACGTCGGCAGAGGTCACAAGGAAGCGCACCTTGGCACCGATCGGCAGCACCAGAGGTTTATCGACCTCAAGCAAGTAATGCTCGCCCTTGGCTTCCTTGTTGTGGATCTGATCAGCGGGAGTGGCCAGGTTGCTGAAGAACTCGACGTCCTGGCCCAGGTATTTGTAATGCCACTTCCACTGGTAGCCGGTGACCTGGATATCGATATCCGGCTCACTGGCGTCGTACATCTTGATCAGGGTTGCCGTCGCAGGAACCGCCATGGCCACCAGAATGATGAAGGGCACGATGGTCCAGAGGATTTCGACGGTGGTGCTTTCATGAAATTTTGCGGCCACCTGCCCGGTCGAGCGGCGGTGCAGAATCATCGACCAGAACATGGCGCCAAAGACGATGATGCCGATCACTACACAGATCCAGAAAATGGTCATGTGCAGGTCAAATACTGCGTGACTGATTTCAGTCGCTCCAGGCGCCATATTTACAGTCCAGGCCGCTTGCGCCTGGCTGAAAATCGACCACAACAGGAGGCCCATCCAGACATGTGGATGTCGCATCATTGCGGGTTCCCCTTATCGTTCTTGTTATCCCGCCGGCTTTCACCTGCGGCAAGGGAGCGGCTGCATCAGACTACGAACTTGAATCGCCGTGCCTTGCTGCATATGCAGTCGGGCGTCATCAGCTAACTCCATTCATGAGCGAGTATAGACAGCGACTCTCACCTCGCAATGTGAAGGCGTAAATCATCTGAAACAGCATTAACTTGCGTTGCAGGTCACGAATGGAGAAGGATGCAGACGAGTGGTGGCAAATCGATATAACGGAGGCGTCTCAAGGATGAAACAATTATGACAAATGCGTCTTAGCATTTTTCGTAAGCCAGCTAAGTTATGTCTTCCCTATTTCATTGCATTGTTTCCTGGAGTTTTCATGAACACCGCCGCATTGCGCGAGCAGATCCAAAAAGCCCAAAAACACGAAGCCGAAACCGGCCTGCTGACTCGTCAGCTGGAAACCAAGCTGCCTCATTTACACCCGGCGATCCAATTGCCGGAGGCGGACGCCAATGGCGTACTGACACGTTTTGTCGCCGCCTACATCGACGAAGTTCCTGATCTGCTGGATGCAGCCAATGAAGTCGCCAGGGAAGCGGGCATCGAATCACAGATCAAACCGGTGCTGAAAATCGCCGAGCAGTATTTCCTCCAGCCACCGGCCATCATGGCCGGGCACGTCGGGCTCGACAGCCTGCTGGATGAAGCCTACCTGGCGCATCGGTTTGTCGAAGAGGTCAATGACCTGTACATCAAGCATTTTGGCCAGCCACTGATCCCATTGGACATGACTGTCGCCAACCTGATTGCCCACCAATTGATCGGTGAGGCGTTCGCTAACCAGTTGGATGAGGCGGTACATCACGCCATTGACGAAATGCTCAACGACGAGAGTTTCGCGCTGGAGTCGGTAGAGGCCTACCGCGAAAAACTCAGCAGCCCGGACACCGGCGCAGCGTGGAAGCGTTGGCCGTGCATGTCCCGGCGTCTGGGCGTGGGTCTGGAGCTGGATCAGCCGGTGGCCTAGGCTCACATCCCCCTGTAGGAGCGAGCTTGCTCGCGAAAAAGTGTCAGTAACTTTGATGTCGCTGATACACCATCGCGAGCAAGCTCGCTCCTACAGGTTACTTAACCGGCAGCACCTACACCGGTATTGGTCCGCAATCGCCCTTCCAGCCGGCGCTTCAACCCCCGCGCTTCTATCTGCAGCCTGGAGCCCTTGGCCGCATTCGCCCGACCCCATTCCTCCAGTAACTCCAGGCACGCATGATCGATGTAGCTCAGGTTATTGAGCGGCACATGCACCATCACACCAGCAGGAATGCTTCCCAAAACCTGGGTCAGCGCCGGCACCTTGAGAAAAGTCGCCGCGCCCACCAGACGCAACTCCATTTCGCCGTCCTGCGGCAGGTCAATCAGGCTGATCTTCAGTCGCGAGGCCTTCCACGCCAGTTTGGCCAGCGTCAGACCGAAGCCGATCAGCACACCGGTCAACAAGTCAGTGAAGATAATCGCCAATGCCGTAGCGGCGTAAGTGAACATAGGCATGCGACCATAGCGGCCCAAGCCGCGAAACGCTTTGACGTCCACCAGTTTGAAACCCGTGTAAACCAATACACCGGCCAGGCTCGCTACGGGAATGCTTTGCAACACGCTCGACAGCAACAACACGAACGCCAGCAGCCACAGACCATGGAAAATCGTCGAATACCGAGTGGTGGCACCGGCCTGAACGTTGGCCGAACTGCGCACAATCACTCCGGTCATCGGCAGCGCGCCAAGCAGACCGCAGAGCATATTGCCGACCCCTTGCGCCGACAGTTCGCGGTCGAAGTCAGAGCGATGACCACTGTGCATGCGATCTACCGCGGCGGCGGACAGCAGAGTCTCGGCGCTGGCGATAAACGCCACTGCGAACGCTGCGATCAGCAACGTCGGATCAGCCAGGCTTAACAAGTCCGCTGGTTTCAGCCAGTCGATGGCTTCAGCCAGATTGGCCGGCACCTCCACCCGTTTGACCGGCAGCGCCATGAGCAGGCTGGCGGCAGTGGCAAGACCCACGCCGAGCAGTGCGCCGGGAATAAAGCGCAGGGAGTGCGGACGCAATTTTTCCCACAGCCACATCACGGCGATTGTTCCCAGCCCGAGCAAGCCGGCCTGCCAGCCAAACGAAGGCAACGCCAGCGCCACTGCGGCCGGGAAGGCGGTGAGGTTATCCAGCCCTGAGGGTTTGGGCGTGGCGTCGAGCATCACATGCACCTGTGACAAAACGATCAATACCCCGATCCCGGCGAGCATGCCGTAGACAACGGCGGGTGCCGTTACCCGGAACCAGCAGCCGAGTTTCAACCGCCCCGCCACCAGTTGCAGAAAACCCGCCAACAGCAGAATCGGCCCAAGCATGGCCACGCCATGCTGGCGCACCAATTCGAACACAAGCACCGCCAAACCCGCCGCCGGGCCGCTGACTTGCAATGGCGAACCGGCCAGCCAACCGACCACCAAGCCACCGACGATCCCGGTGATCAGGCCTTTGGCAGGGGGTAATCCAGAAGCGATGGCAATACCCATGCACAGGGGCAGGGCGACCAGGAATACAACCACCGAAGCCAGCAGCTCCCGTGGCAAAACAGTCTTGAGTTGCGCAGCACGCATGGTGATTCTCCCGAAGTTTTCTTCAGGCATGGCAAAGCCGGGCTGCCTGATCGGCAGCCGCGGCTAAACCACACAAATTTTTAGGAGGATTTAGAAGCGCGCTTTGGGCGTCGCTACGGGAATGGGCAGGCTGCCATTGAGCGGCAGGAAACAACCTTGATCGGCATCGTAGGCTTTGATTTCGCTGGTTTCGATGTTGTAGACCCAACCGTGGATAAACAACTGACCATTGGCCATGCGCGAGGCAACCGACGGATGCGTGCGTAAATGCTGCAACTGGGCGATCACATTCTCTTCGGTGAGGATGTGCATGCTTTCACTTTCGTTCGCGCAATTGCAGTTTTCCTGGACCATGGTTTTCGCCACTTCGGCATGTCGCAGCCAGGCTTTGACTGTCGGCATTTTTTCCAGGCTCTGCGGGTTGAGCACCGCGCGCATTGCCCCGCAGTCCGAGTGCCCGCAGATGATGATGTGATGCACGCCGAGAGCCAGCACGGCGTATTCGATGGCCGTGGAAACGCCACCGTTCATTTGCCCGTAAGGCGGCACGACATTACCGACGTTGCGGGTTACAAACAGATCGCCGGGAGCGCTTTGGGTGATCAGTTCAGGAACGATGCGCGAATCAGCGCAGGCGATGAACATGGCTCGCGGCCGTTGGGCGGTAGCGAGTTTTTTGAAGAGTTCTTCCTGTTGCGGAAAAATCTCATGATGAAAATGCAAAAAGCCGTCAACGATATGCTGCAACGCTGCATCGGCGGTTTCCGCTTCAGGTTGCGCAGAAGCCGACGCAGCCAACGGCTGTTTATCCTTGTCACTCATGATTCACCCTCTTTTGCGGAGCCAGGGAATTTCCCGTTTTGTCCGGTGTGAAGCCAGTGGCTGGTTAAAAAACATCCAGATCGAAAATCTCGACCCGACAGTCACTCGATGAACAAGGTAGCCGCCGAATCTTAACTCAAACTGAATCAACTGCTCTAGAACGTGTGTTCCAGGTCACATAAAACGTGACCAGCCTAATTCCAGCGCGTGTTCCCCAGTACTCAACCATAGGCTAATTGTCCTCAAATCAATGACATTTGGCGACCCGGCGGACAAAAGGCATCGCAGTCCAGATTGAAACCTTCCCGCTGATTGAGCCCCAGGCGCTTGATGGCTTTGGCGAAGCGCTGCGCCAGCAGGTCGGCAAAGGGACCTTCGCCGCGCATCCGTGCGCCAAAGCGACTGTCGTAGAGTTCACCGCCACGGCTCTGGCGAATCAGGCTCAGGACGTGCGCCGCCCGTTGCGGATAGTGGGCGGCCAGCCATTCTTCGAACAGCGGCGCCACTTCCAGCGGCAGGCGCAGCATCATATAAGCAGCGCTCTGCGCCCCGGCCGCATGGGCCTCGGTGAGCAGGCTTTCGAGTTCACTGTCGTTGATCATCGGAATCATCGGCGAACACAGCACCCCCACCGGAATTCCCGCCTCGCGCATGACCCGGATCGCCCGCAGTCGGGCCTTGGGCGCAGCCGCGCGAGGTTCGAGGATGCGTTTGAGTTCGTCGTCCAGGGTGGTCAGGCTGATCATCACCGCCACCAGCCGTTGCCGGGCGAGCTCGGCCAACAAATCCAGATCGCGAAGGATCAGCGAGCCTTTGGTGATGATGGTCACGGGATGGCGGTAGCGCAGCAGCACTTCGAGGGTTTGGCGGGTGATCTTGTGTTCGCGCTCGATCGGTTGATACGGGTCAGTATTCGAACCAAGATTGATGGGTGCACATTGATAGCCACGCTTGGAAAGCTGCTGCTCCAGCACGTCCGCTGCGTTGGTCTTGGCAATCAGTTTTGTTTCGAAGTCCAGACCAGGTGACATATCCCAATAGGCGTGGCTGGGTCGCGCATAACAATAGATGCAACCGTGCTCGCAACCGCGATAGGGATTGATCGACCGATCAAAGGGCAGATCCGGCGAATTGTTGCGGGTGATGATGGTCTTCGCCGTCTCGATGCGCACCTCGGTGCCTTGGGTTATCGGTGCTTCCTGATACCAACCGTCGTCCTCGGCAATCGAACGGATGGGTGCGAAGCGATTGTGCGGGTTGGTCGCTGTACCGCGTCCGCGCGGCGGCAGTGGAGTGATCATCAAGCGAGTCCTCAATCTGTATATTCATACAGTATCGAGGTCGTGCGAAACGGTCCAGTACCGTTCGGCTCGTCATCTGCAGGGCGTTTTCCGAGTTATTGATTGCTCGTAATAGATCTTGAACTAAGAGCAAATTAATGAAACATATGAGTACTGGTTGTTCAGCATTATCACTCGTAGTATTTCTCTCGCGAACAAAATTTTATTAGACATAAACAAAAAGGATTTAGTCATGTCTTTCTTCAATCAACGCGGTATTTTTCTTCAACTTATGCTGCCGAGTCCTTCGGAACCCAATACGCTTGTTTCAATGCAACTTGCGCGTAAAGAACAGCGTTGGGATCCGGAAACAGAAACAGCCTCGGAAGCATTGGTCGATTCGATTTTCGTTACTGCAACTTCCACGGACAAAGGTGAATCCTTCAATATCAGGACGCTGGGCAGGGATGTGGACGGGGACGGTGACATCGACAATGATGACAAAGCCAAGCTGCAGGCGCTGGCCAAAGCTTATACAAAAATCGTCAATCCTTGATTGATGATTGCCCAGTAAAGCTTTCTTTGTCATCACTTTGAAAGTGTTATCGCCTGCTGTGTATGAATGACATATACAGCAGGTTTGATTGTGCTGTTCGAAGTTATATTTCAACATGGGTGAGATGTAATTTATAACGGCCAGACTAGTCATTACGCGGCAAGGTGATTATCTAACTTGTGGGGAAATAGTGCTCGGATGATAAGCGAATTACCCAATTCGTTAAATAAACATCCGCACGGCCTCCTTTCACATTTCATTCACACCTGCCTCACAGGCCTTTGACCGCTCGGGGCTCAATCTGGAGGCCTAAATTCCGCCTTTCCCTGAACGGTCATCCAAGCATGTCTCTACCGCGCCTTATTCCCGCGATGTGCCTATCGCTGGTCGCATTTCTGAATCTGACACCGGCCTTCGCCGACGCCACGGGTCCGGCCCGTCCGGCGGAGTGGGCGCAACCGGTCGAGGTGCAATACAACCTTTTTCAAATGTCCCCGACGCTTTACCGCAGTGCGCTGCCTGATCGCGGAGCCGTGCCACTTCTGGAAAAACTCAAGGTCGGGACGGTAATCAACTTCCTTCCCGAGTCGGACGCCAACTGGTTATCCACGCCTGGCATTGCCCAAGTGCAACTGCCTTACCGCACCAATCATGTCGATGACGCGGATGTACTCAAGGCCCTCCGTACCATTCAAACCGCCGAGGCCAAAGGCCCGGTGCTGATGCACTGCAAGCATGGTTCTGATCGAACCGGCCTGATGGCGGCGATGTATCGGGTAGTCGTACAAGGCTGGAGCAAAGAAGAGGCGCTCAAGGAAATGACTCAGGGGGGCTTTGGCGATAGCACCCACTTCAAGGATGGCATTCGTTACATGATGCAGGCCGACGTCGAAAAGCTTCGTACAGCGCTGGCCAATGGCGATTGCAGCACGAGCCCGTTCGCGGCGTGTTCGATGAAGAGTTGGTTCAAGTCGGCAAATGTCGAATAGCAATGCCTCCCACTGCATTGCGCAGTGGAAGGCGGTTTTTGTTACTCAATGCTGCTCGTCAGGCTTTTTCTTCAGTTTCGGGTTCGGGAAAAACTGCACGGCCTGAACTTTGGCATCGGGTGCCTTCAAGGCGCTGGTGTTGACCCGGGTGCCCAATTCCTTGGGCACCGACAAACCTTGTTCATTCAACGTGTCGGAGTAGCCGCAGGCCACACACTCGCGGTGTGGCACGTCGTCTTCGCTCCACATCATCAACTTGTCCGGCTCGCTGCATGCCGGGCAAACCGCGCCGGCGATAAAGCGTCGTTTGGTAATCACAGGACCCTCACTCATGCTGCCGCGCCCTCACTCAGGCCGCTGTGGCGCAAGAGTGCGTCAATCGACGGCTCACGGCCACGGAAGTCGACGAACAGCACCATCGGTGCCTGAGAACCACCGCGCGCCAGAATCGCTTCGCGGAACGCGCGACCGGTGTCGGCGTTGAGCACACCTTCTTCTTCGAACTTCGAGAAGGCATCGGCCGACAGCACTTCAGCCCACTTGTAGCTGTAATAACCCGCTGCGTAACCGCCGGCGAAGATATGCGCAAAACTGTTAGGGAACCGGTTGTAGGCCGGTGGACGCATGACCGAAACCTCATCACGCACGCCTTCGAGTACTTGCAGCACGCTGCGACCGTCGCCGTGGGTGGCGTGCAGTTCGAAGTCGAACAGTGAGAACTCCAGCTGACGCACCATCATCAAGCCGGACTGGAAATTTTTCGCCGCGAGCATTTTGCCCAGCAAGTCCTGAGGCAGTGGCTCACCGGTTTCGTAGTGTCCGGAAATCAGTGCCAGGCCTTCTGGCTCCCAGCACCAGTTTTCCATGAACTGGCTTGGCAGCTCGACCGCGTCCCAGGCCACGCCGTTGATGCCGGACACGCCAGCGTGCTCGACGCGGGTCAGCAAATGATGCAGGCCATGACCGAATTCGTGGAACAGGGTGGTCACTTCATCGTGGGTCAGCAGCGCGGGCTTGCCGCTGTCGGCCGGGGTGAAGTTGCACACCAGGTTGGCCACCGGGCTTTGCAGAACGCCTTCGGCGGTGCGACGACGGTCGCGTGCACCATCCATCCAGGCACCGCCGCGCTTGTTGGCGCGAGCATAAAGGTCAAAGAAGAAGCGACCGACGTGCTGGCCGTTTTCCTTGATCTCGAACAGGCGAACATCCGGATGCCAGGTGTCGAAGCCTTTCTGTTCGGCGATTTCGATGCCGTACAGGCGTTGCACGATGGCGAACAGCCCGCTCAGCACCTTATCGATCGGGAAGTAGGCGCGCAGGGCTTCCTGGGCAACGCTGTATTTCTGCTCGCGGAGTTTTTCACCGTAGAAACCGCTGTCCCAGCTCTGCAGGTCCGGGCAACCTTGTTCGGCGGCGTAGGCCTTGAGCTGTTCCAGGTCCTGAGCGGCGAACGGTTTGCTGCGTTTGGCCAGGTCACGCAGGAAACTCAGCACCTGATCGCTGGAATCGGCCATTTTGGTGGCCAGGCTCAGTTCCGAGAAACTGGCGAAGCCCAGCAGCTTGGCGAGCTCCTGACGCAGGTCGAGGATTTCTTCCATGACCGGGCCATTATCGTTCTGACCCGCATTCGGGCCCTGATCCGACGCACGGGTGCAGTAGGCGGCGTAGACTTCTTCGCGCAACTTACGGTCGTGGGCATAGGTCATCACCGCGTAGTAGCTCGGGAATTCCAGGGTGATCAGCCAGCCGTCCAGGCCTTTGGCTTGAGCCGCAGCGGCCATTTGCGCCTTGGCCGAATCGGTCAGGCCGGCGAGGGTGGCTTCGTCGGTGACGTGCTTGGTCCAGGCTTGAGTGGCGTCGAGCAGTTGGTTGGAGAAACGGCTGCCCAGCTCGGACAACTTGCTCTGCACTTCGGCGTAACGCTTTTGTTCGGCTTCCGGCAGGTCTATACCCGACAGACGGAAGTCACGCAGGGAGTGTTCCAGGATAGTTTTCTGCGCCACGTCGAAACCGGCCGCTTCTGGACTGCTGGCCAGGGCTTCGAAGGCCTGGAACAGTTCGCGGTTCTGACCCATTTCCGTGGAGTAGGCGCTCAATGCGGGCAAGCAGGACTCGTAGGCTTCGCGCAGTTCGGCGCTGTTGCACACGGCATTCAGGTGGCTGACCGGGCTCCAGGCAGCGCCCAGACGGTCGTTGAGTTCGTCCATCGCCAGCACCAGGCCGGCCCAGGTCGGTTGTTTGCCCTGGGTTTTGAGGATCTCGATAATGGCGGCGCGGTTGTCAGCCAGGATCTGTTCAATGGCTGGTTGCACGTGTTCGGCACGGATCGCGGAGAACGGCGGCAGGTCGTAGGACTGCAAAAGAGGGTTGTTCACGCTCACGGTTGGCACCTTGGCTGGAAGAAACATGCAGCCATCTTAATTACAATCGGCGTTCACCGCAGCTATCAGCAACAGAGAGAAACCCTATCGTGAACCTTCGCAAGTATCAGAACCATGTGCCGTTGCTCGGTAAAGGCGCTTTTGTCGACCGTTCGGCGGTAGTGATCGGCGACGTCGAGATTGGCGAGGACAGCTCGGTGTGGCCGTTGACGGTCATTCGCGGCGACATGCACCGCATCCGCATCGGTGCGCGCACCAGCGTGCAGGACGGCTGCGTGCTGCACATCACCCACGCCGGTCCGTTTAACCCTGACGGTTTCCCGTTGCTGATCGGCGATGATGTGACCATCGCCCATAAAGTCATGCTTCACGGTTGCTCGGTGGGCAGTCGGGTGCTGATTGGTATGGGCAGCATCGTCATGGACGGCGCGGTCGTCGCCGACGATGTGATCATCGGTGCCGGCAGCCTGGTGCCACCGGGCAAACATCTGGAGAGCGGTTTCCTGTATGTGGGAAGTCCGGTGAAACAGATCCGGCCGCTGACTGACAAGGAACAAGCCTTTTTCACCTACAGCGCGGCGAACTACGTGAAGCTCAAGGATCTGCACATGGCTGAAGGCTACGACCAGATCTGAGCTGTTTTTCTCAAAGCCTCAGGAATTTTCATGCATTACCAAACTGTTCTATTCGACCTCGATGGCACCCTGACCGATCCGCGCGAAGGCATCACGCGTTCGATTCAGTTTGCCCTGAGCAAGCTGGGCATCGATGAGCCCGACCTGACTAAACTCGAACACTTCATCGGCCCGCCGTTGTTGCAGGCGTTCATGCAGTTCTATGACTTCGACGAACCCAAGGCCTGGGAGGCGGTGAATTTCTACCGTGAACGCTTCAAAGTCACCGGCCTCTATGAAAACCGCGTGTTCGAAGGTGTCACACCGCTGTTGGAAACCCTCGGCGGACAAGGGCGACAGCTGTATATCGCCACTTCCAAGCCATGGGTATTCGCCAGGGAAATCGCCCGGCATTTCGACTTCGCCAAACACTTCAAAGTGATTTACGGCAGCGAACTGGATGGCACGCGAACTAATAAAGTCGAGTTAATCGCCCACCTGATGGCCGAAGAAGGCCTGGACCCGGCCAACACCCTGATGATCGGCGACCGCAAACACGACCTGATCGGTGCGCGCAGTAATGGACTGGATGCGGCGGCGGTCGGCTACGGGTTCGGCAGTCGGGAAGAGTTGAGCGCCGAAGCACCGGCCTATCATTTTGAAACGCTGGATGAGATGCATCAGGCGTTTTTGCGGCGCTAGTCAAAACCGCCTTCACGGGCAAGGCTCGCTCATACAGATGTATGTCATTTGGCACACTCGATACTTGTAGGAGCAAGGCTTGCCCGCGATGGCGTCAGCTCAGACACATTGTGATCAGAATGATCTGACTCAAAGCTTCCTATGCCGAACTAGCCTGATGACTCCAAGATCAAGGAGGATCATCAATGTCAGGCCAGAATTATGCGCATCGGCTGCGTGTCGGACGTTATTCGCAAGAGGGTCAAATCTATTTGCTGACTGCCGTTGTGCTTAATCGTCAGCCTCTTTTCTTCAACTTCAAGACGGGTCGATTGGTTGTCGATGCATTTCGTAAGGCGCAGCAAGAGCAATTTGCTATCTCGTTAGCATGGGTTGTCATGCCCGATCATTTCCATTGGCTTATCGAGCTACAGAATACTCAGCTTCCTAAGTTGATGGCTCGGACCAAATCACGCATTGCGGTGACTCTAAATCGCTCAATGGAACGCCAAGGCCCGGTTTGGCAGCACGGGTATCACGATCGTGCCATTCGTAAAGAGGAAGACCTCCAAGCCGTTGCTCGATACATCGTCGCCAATCCATTGAGGGCAGGATTGGTGGATAAAGTCGGAGACTACGCGCTGTGGGACGCAATTTGGTTGTGATATTCCAGGTCCTCATCGCGGGCAAGCCTCACTCCTACAGACGCGATGTCGCATTCAGCGTCGCGCCAACTGTAGGAGCGAGGCTTGCCCGCGAAGAGGACCGCTCTGCCAACGCAATTTAAGAGCCGGCCAATGCTCTCAAAGCCGCTTTGCGCTGATCAACCGGCAACGCTCCAAGCTTCTCCACTGCTGCATAAAACCTCGCCCAATCCCCACCCTCCTGCCTGAACAACGCCTCAAACGCCGGCACCCATTGGTCATACAGGCCAAACGGCAGCAGCCGCGCATTGTTCATCGGCGCATTGATCCACGCGTCGTAGCGTTTGTCCCCAGCCCATTGGCTGTCCCGCAACTGCCGGTATTCGCCGCGTAACTGATCAAATTCCGCGGCTTTGCGCTGGCGCATTTGCTCGGGCGGCAGTGGCAGGGTGTACAGCGTCTCAAGTCGCGTGCGGGTGTTCAGGACCAATTGAGTGAACTCATCCCGATGCTGTGCCTGTGTGTCGTCATCCGATGGCAAGTTACGGAATGCGCGCCATTGGCGGGTGCCTTCCTGCTCGACGAAGGTGGCGAATGATTCATTGAATTCAGTGTCGTCCTTCACATAGAAACGTTGATGCGCCAATTCGTGAAAGATCAGCGTGGCCAAACGCTCGTCGCCCCAGCCCATCATCGAATTCATGATCGGATCGTTGAACCAGCCCAGGGTCGAATAGGCTTCGACCCCACCGATCGACACGTCCATGCCCTGCAGGCGTTGCAGCGCCGCCTCACCGCGAGCCGCGCTTTGGCTGTAGTAGCCGCGATAGGCCACGCAACCGGCGATGGGGAAGCAATGGTTTTGGGGCTTCAGGGAAAATTCCGGTGTGACAAACACATTCCAGACCACAAAAGGACGGCCAATGTCGGCGTACATGCGGTAACTCTTGTTATCCGGTAAGTGCAGCTGTTGGCTGGCGAATGTGCGGGCCTTTTGTGATTGGGTCAGGTGCGCACGCAGTTTTTCATCCCGATGGGGATCGGCAATCACGCTGGAAACCGGCTCCCGCGCCCGCAGCAATTGCAGCTGACCACTGGCCAACTGGCTGTAGTAGCTGACGCTGGAACAACCGTTGAGCAGCAAAAACAACATACCCGGAAACAAAACGCGCAAAACGCGATCAAGTAACCCAAGGCTTGGACGCGGCCTTATCAAAATAAAAAATCCCTGGAGAGTCTGCTCGCAAGACTATCCCGCTTGACTGGAGCTCCGCTATGCGCAAGTTGATGCTGACGGGAGGCCTGCTGATGCTGGCCGGTTGTGCTGGATTCGGAATACCCCGACAAGATCCGAACCAGGCATGGATCGACCTGGATTCGAAGCAGGAAGACACGGCCCTGCAAGCGTTGGAGGTGGATAACCAGGCCGCCAGCGATAAACGCTATTTCGAGGTGCAGCCTGGCAGCCATGAGCTGACGGTGCGCTACCAATTCGCGGTTCAGCCCACCAATATCGGTCCCGATGCCGAGCCGCTGTGGCGTGATTGCCAAATGAACGTGAAATTCAACGATTTCAACGCCGGTGAACGCTATCAGTTGCAAGCGGGAAATATCGGCTTCCGGCCATGGGCAAAGCTCTACGATCAACAGCGAAAAGTAATTGGCAAGGGCACACCGGCAGGCTGTCAACGCACCTGATCGGCGCTATTCTGAATACCTGGTATTCGGGACATTCATCATGCGCAGGTTGATGCTGTTACTCGCTGCAGGCGCGGTCGCCGGTTGTTCGACTCCGCTGCCTGCGGTCAATCCGCACATGGCGTGGGTCGACTTCTCCACGCCATTCCCCAACGATAAATTGCTGATGGCCGAACGGCTGGACAATCAGCGAATGCTCGACGGGCGTTTTTTCCAGGTCACGCCCGGTAGCCATGAACTGACCGTCCGCTTCGATTTTGAAGTGCCGGGGGGAGGCTCTGATTTGTTCGACGGAGGCTCGGAACGGCTGTGCTACATGATCATCAAGTACGATCATTTCGAAGCGGGTCAGCGTTATATGCTGCAAGCCCGCTCGATGGCGTTCACCCCTGAAGCACGTCTGTACAACGCCCAGCATGAGATCGTCGCCGAAGAAAGCCAGATCAACTGTGTGCCGTAAGGCCGATCAGCGATCGTTCTTCTGATAGATGATTTTCCTGGTGCCGTTTTCGCAAGAGCCCACGACCATGTTCTGATCGTGCACTTCGTCATTAGTGACAATCTCCAGGGTGTAGGAAGTAACCCCTCGGGCCTGAATCTTGGCTTCGATTTCGGCCTTGAGCTCTTCACAAGGTTTCGGTGCCGCCAGTGCCGAAGTGGCCAAAGCGCAACAGATAACCGCCAAGGCAAAACGTTTCATGGTTGAAGCTCCTTTGAGGCAGCGCGCATGTTCATGCGTTTTGGCTGCTGTCATTTATTCGACCACATTTTTGCCGGGCAAATCTGTCGTTACGCAGAAAAGATCGCAGCCTTCGGCAGCTCCTACAGGGATCACATTGCAAATGCAGGCGCTGCCGAAGGCTGCGATTTTTTATGGCGTCACCCAAAATTTAGCTGACCAAAGTCGCATCCAGACTGATTTTTGCGTTCAACACTTTGGATACCGGGCAGCCCTCTTTTGCCTTGTTGCTCAGCTCCTCGAACTGCGCCTGGCTAGCCCCGGGGATTTTTGCCTTGAGGATCAATTTCACCGCTGTGATCGCAAAACCGCCCTCCACCTGATCCAGGGTGACTTCGGCATTGGTATCGATGCTGTCAGCCTTGAGGCCGGCATCGCCGAGGATCATGGAAAACGCCATGGAGAAACAGCCTGCGTGGGCCGCGCCGATAAGTTCTTCCGGGTTGGTGCCCTTACCGCCTTCAAACCGTGCCTTGAAACCGTAGGGCGCTTCTCTTAGCACTCCGGTTTCCGTGGAAATCGAACCAATGCCGGTTTTCAGGTCACCTTCCCAATGAGCCGATGCTTTCTTTGTAATAGCCATGCCTGTCTCCTCAAGATCCGGCGCGAAGCGTCGCGCCTTCGTGGTTTCGGTCGCTAGGGTTCTGAGGATAGACCGTGACGCAAAGTTCACCTCATCTGATCGGTCTGCTTATTCGGTAGGAATTTTCACCGTGCTATTGAAACTCGGGTATATGCCCTCATTGCATGAAACACGCTTTTGGATTCGGCAGGTTTTCGTTCGCAAGAAAAAACCTGCGCCCTCAATTGGAGAAGCAGGTTTATGAAACGACTGTCCGATATCAAGTTCTCGACCCTCGACCTGGTGCCTGTGCGGGAAAACGGCAGCGCGGCCCAGTCGCTGCGCAACTCGCTGGACCTGGCGCAGCACGTGGAAAAATTCGGCTACAACCGTTTCTGGGTCGCCGAACACCACAACATGGACGGCATCGCCAGTTCCGCCACCTCGGTGCTACTCGGCTATCTGGCGGGTGGCACGTCGACCATTCGTGTCGGCTCAGGTGGGGTGATGCTCCCCAACCACGCGCCATTGGTCATTGCCGAACAGTTCGGCACGCTGGAAAGCCTTTATCCGGGGCGGATTGATCTGGGGCTCGGGCGCGCACCTGGCTCCGATCAGATGACCGCCCGTGCACTACGTCGCGAACGCTCCGGCAGCGCCGACGACTTCCCGGAAGATGTGGCAGAGCTGATGCGTTACCTCGGCCCGCGCACCCCGGACCAACGAATCATCGCCATGCCGGGCACGGGCACGAACGTTCCGGTCTGGCTGTTGGGCTCCAGCCTGTTCAGCGCGCAACTGGCAGGTGAGCGCGGTTTGCCCTACGCCTTTGCCTCACATTTCGCACCGCGCTTCATGCACGAGGCGATTCGCGTCTACCGCAATCACTTCAAACCGTCGGCAGTGTTAGACAAGCCCTACGTGATGCTCGGTGTGCCCTTGGTGGCGGCCGACACGGATGAGCAGGCCGACTATCTCGCGACGTCGGTATTCCAGCGTATTCTCGCCCTGATGCGCGGCCAGAGCCTGGTGCAGCGTCCGCCGGTGAAAACCATGGACGGCCTGTGGCTGCCCCATGAGAAAGAAGCCGTCAGTGATTTCCTTGGCCTGGCGATGATCGGCAGCCCGCAGAAAATCCGCGCCCGACTTGAGGTGCTGATCGAGCAGACCCAAGCCGACGAGCTGATTTTTACCTGCGACTTGTACGAACATTCCGATCGCCTGCATTCCTACGAGTTGCTGGCGCAGGTCATGAAGGGCTGACGCTCAGCCAGCGCGGGACAAAAAAGCCGACGCACTGACGTCGGCTTTTTTATTGACGATGGGCGTCAGCCTACTTCTTGTAGACGATGACCTTCGCGCCGCCTTCACATTTGCCGACGACTTTCCCGCCGTCGGCGGCGCCTTTATCGACGATTTCCAGTGAATAACCGGAAACGCCCTTGGCATCGAGTTTCGCGGCGATCTCGGCCTTGAGCTCTTCGCAGGGTTTGCCAGCCGCCAATGCGCTGCCTGCAAGGCTCAACAAACCTACCGCCAAAATAAACTTCTTCATTGGTCGCATTCCCCGGTCGGATCAAAGAGGCGTCCAGCCATTTGGTGGACGCAGTCATATAGCGCTATGCCATTTCGTATGGCACTGGGCCAGCGCACAAGTTCAGAACATTGTTTCTAATTCAGCTGCTGGCAATCCGGAAACCGACCTTGAGCGTCACCTGAAAGTGCGCTGCCTTGCCGTCCTTGATATGCCCGCGGGTTTCGGTCACTTCAAACCATTCCATATGCTTGAGACTTTTACTGGCTTCAGCCAGTGCGTTGTTGACCGCGTCTTCGATGCTGCTGGTGGACGAACCCACCAGTTCGACTTTCTTGTAGGTGTGATGGTCAGTCATGGCGTTCTCCTCAGGGTGTGAAATACAGCCTAGCAGCGATTTTCTGTCTTACTTCTGCCAGTCGTTGCCACAGCGAAGTTCACATTTACTGCACTTTCTCGAACCCCTGAAGTCCCAACCAACACACGCCACTCATCAACAATGAAGGAGAGCCACCATGGCCAACAGCTCGTTACGTAAAGCCTCATTGCAAAGCATGGAAGCGGAAATCGAGAGCCTGCTCAAATCCTTGGAAAACTTGAAGGACGACGCGTCGGACGAGTCGCGTAAAACCCTCAAGGTGCTTAAAGGCAACGCCGAGAATGCATTGAGACATTCACGTCATCTGCTCGCTGATGCCTATGAAGAGGTCAAGGTCAAAACCCGTGAAACCGGGATTGCCACTCGGGACTACGCTCAGGAACACCCTTGGACTACAGCGGGTGTCGCCGTGGGCGCATTGGGTTTGCTGGCGGCCTACCTATTGTGCAAACGTGGTGACTAATCCGTCAGGCGCAGCTCATTCTTGAGCCACTGCGCCAGTTGCCGGGCGCGCCCGTCCGCGGCGCGCTTGGGTAGCCACAGTGCCAACTGTGCCGAGGTTTCGCTGAAACCCCACGGTGCGACCAGGCGACCAGCCTTCAAGTCCTCGGCCACCAGCGGTTCAGGGGCAATCGCCACTCCCAACCCGGCCACCGCTGCTTCCAGTAAGTAATATAAATGCTCGAAACCTTGACCGTACTTCAGCGCCCTGGCGTCGAGGCCGCTTTGCTGCGCCCAACTGGGCCACGCTTGCGGACGTGAAGTGGTGTGCAGCACTGACTCGTTGAGCAGAGCCGTGGCCGGTGCCCCTTTCAACCGCTCATAGCCGGCGAAACGGGGGCTCATGACCGGGCCGATTCGTTCGCTGGCGAGTTCGAATACCTGCATGTCCGCCGGCCAGGGTGGCTCGGCAAAAACCAGCAAGGCATCAAGTCCGGGGCGACGGGGATCGAGGTCTCCTTCTCCGGCCGACAGGTGCAGACGCAGGTCTGGCAGGTCAGCATTCAGTCGCCCAAGGCGCGGAATAAACCAGCGTGCCAGCAGGCTTCCCGAGCAGCCGAGCACGAACGGTGCATCAGCGGTGCTTTGGGTGATTTCAGCGCAAACCGTGCGCAGGCGTTCGAAGGCTTCGCCGCTGGCGTCACGTAAACGGATACCGGCATCTGTGAGTTTAAGGCCGCGACCATCTTTAACGAAAAGGCTTACGCCAAGGTGTTCTTCCAGCACCTTCAGCTGCCGGCTGACCGCACCGTGGGTGACATGCAACTGTTCTGCAGCCTGACTGACGCTGTTCAGACGGGCAGTGGCTTCGAAGGCACGCAGGGCGTTTAGCGGTGGGAGATCATGGCGCATGGTATCTGTGAGTTTTCCTGACAGGTTGCAGCGATCTTATCGGTTTTCAGTCCAGGGCGTGAGGGGTAGAGTGAGCCCACTATCTCTTTATGCATCACTTCACGCATTCAACTGGAGCGCCCCATGACCCAGACTAATCTGCGCAACGGCCCTGACGCCAACGGCCTGTTTGGCGCGTTCGGTGGCCGTTACGTCGCCGAAACCCTCATGCCGTTGATCCTCGATCTGGCCCGCGAATACGAAGTGGCCAAGGAAGATCCTGCATTCAAAGAAGAATTGGCCTACTTCCAGCGCGATTACGTCGGTCGTCCAAGCCCGCTTTATTTCGCTGAGCGCCTGACCGAGTTCTGCGGCGGCGCGAAGATTTACCTCAAGCGCGAAGAGCTGAACCACACCGGCGCGCACAAGATCAACAACTGCATCGGCCAGATCCTGCTGGCGCGGCGCATGGGTAAGAAACGCATCATCGCCGAGACCGGCGCGGGCATGCACGGCGTGGCGACTGCCACCGTTGCGGCGCGTTTTGGTCTGGATTGCGTGATCTACATGGGCACTACTGACATCGAGCGTCAGCAGGCCAACGTGTTCCGCATGAAGCTGTTGGGTGCCGAAGTGATCCCGGTCGTGGCGGGCACCGGCACCCTGAAAGATGCGATGAACGAAGCCCTGCGTGACTGGGTGACCAACGTCGACAGCACCTTCTACCTGATCGGCACCGTGGCCGGCCCGCACCCTTATCCAGCCATGGTCCGCGACTTCCAGGCCGTTATCGGCAAGGAAACCCGTGACCAGCTGCAAGCCCAGGAAGGCCGTCTACCGGACAGCCTGGTGGCGTGTATCGGCGGTGGCTCCAACGCCATGGGCCTGTTCCACCCGTTCCTCGATGACAAGAGCGTCGAAATCATCGGCGTTGAAGCGGCCGGTTACGGTATCGAAACCGGTAAACACGCGGCCAGCCTCAACGGTGGTGTACCGGGCGTGCTGCACGGCAACCGTACCTTCCTGCTGCAGGACGACGATGGCCAGATCATCGACGCGCATTCGATCTCTGCCGGCCTCGACTATCCGGGCATCGGCCCGGAACACGCCTGGTTGCATGACATCGGCCGCGTTCAATACACCTCTGTGACCGACGACGAAGCGCTCGACGCGTTCCACAAATGCTGCCGCCTGGAAGGGATTATTCCTGCACTGGAAAGCGCCCACGCATTGGCCGAAGTATTCAAACGCGCACCGAGCCTGCCGAAAGATCACTTGATGGTGGTCAACCTGTCCGGCCGTGGCGACAAAGACATGCAAACCGTGATGCACCACATGGAACAATCCAAGCAGGAGAAACACTGATGAGCCGCCTGCAAACGCGCTTTGCCGAACTCAAGGAACAGAACCGCGCCGCTCTGGTGACCTTCGTTACTGCTGGCGATCCGGGCTATGACACGTCTCTGGCGATTCTCAAAGGCTTGCCGGCGGCTGGCGCCGACGTGATCGAGTTGGGCATGCCCTTCACCGATCCGATGGCCGATGGCCCGGCGATTCAGCTCGCGAACATCCGCGCCCTGACTGCCAAGCAGAACCTGGCGAAAACCCTGGAAATGGTTCGTGAGTTCCGCAAGGACAACAACGAAACGCCGCTGGTGCTGATGGGTTACTTCAACCCGATCCACAAATACGGCGTACCGCGCTTTATCGCAGAAGCGAAAGATGCCGGCGTCGACGGCCTGATCGTGGTCGACATGCCGCCCGAGCATAACGGCGAGCTGTGTGATCCGGCCCAGGCGGCGGGTATCGACTTCATCCGTCTGACCACGCCGACCACTGACGATGTGCGGCTGCCAACGGTCTTGAACGGCAGCTCCGGGTTTGTGTATTACGTGTCGGTGGCCGGTGTGACTGGTGCCGGCGCAGCGACTCTGGAGCATGTCGAAGAGGCCGTCGCTCGTTTGCGTCGTCATACCGATCTGCCGATCAGCATCGGTTTCGGCATCCGCACGCCGGAGCAAGCGGCAAACATCGCGCGTCTGGCGGATGGTGTGGTGGTGGGTTCGGCATTGATTGATCAGATCGCCAATGCGGCGACACCGGAGCAAGCCGTGGATGGCGTGTTGAGCCTTTGCTCGGCATTGGCCGACGGCGTGCGTAAAGCCCGCGTCAGCTGAAGGTAAAGTTCCTGATACAGAGGAATTAGAGCCTTTCAACACAGACTAATCAGCAAGACCGAGGGCTTCAGGACTACGTTCTGAAGCCCTTTTTGCTGTGTGTGTTGTGAGGAAAGACCTGATGAAAATGTCGAAACGTGTGATTGCCAGCCTGGGTGTGCTGATGCTCGGCGCGGCCCTGCATGCCAACGCTGATCAACACGACGATCACGGCCGCTACGATAACCACGGTGACTATCACGGCGATGATCACCGGGGCCCGCAAGACAACCATCGCGGCGGTCCACCGCCAAGGGACTTCGGCCCGGTGCGCCAGACCATAAACGACAATCACGGCTATTTCGTCCGTGGCGCGCCACCACCACCGGGTATCTATGTGGTGCGTGGCCGACCGCTGCCTCACGGTTACTACGGCGAACGGCTGGATAACCGCGCATTGAGCCGCTTGCCGTATTACCCGGGCTACGAATGGCGCCGCGCGGGCGCCGACGTTGTGCTGATCGCTGCGGGAACAGGGATTGTTTATGAGGTGTTGCAGGGGGTGTTGTATTGATCAGACGTAGTACATCGGAGCAGTAGATCAAAAGATCGCAGCCTGCGGAGCTCCTACAGAGGATCACTATTCCCTGCAGGAGCTGCCGTAGGCTGCGATCTTTGGCTTTTACGGCATCAAGGCAGTTCCAACCCACCTGCCGCCTTGTGCAACTTGCGCAAATGCTCGCCGATTTGTTTCACGTTGGCTTCGTTGGCCGCCATTTCGGCGGCGCGGCTCGGTTCCAGCAGCGCTCGCACTTCCTTATCCAGATCTCCGCTCAGCACCAGCAGCTGTTTCTGCCGCAGGCTGCTTTCCGATTCCAGATGTTCCCACTCGCTCGGCTGCGGCAAGCCATAACCGCCGGTGCCGAGCAGCTCTGCGGGACGGCTGAGGAAGCCGCTATTGTCGAGGATTTGCCTCAGCGTCTCGTTGGCCTTGTCCATGCCGCCGTTTTTCAGCTCGCGTGCACCTAGATAACGCTGCTTCACCTCGTCCTGAGCCAACAACAACTGCTGGCGAAAACTCGCCTGTTCCAGCAGGAGCAGTGCCGCGCTTGTGCGCAAGTCGGACTGCTCGAACCATTGGCGGCGTTCAGCGGCGGGCAGCGACAACCAGTCCTCGACGTTATCCTGCTTGATGGGCAGGCGCTTCTTCACCACCTCGAACATCGCTTGATAACGGTCGCGGAAAGAATCGAAGCGATAGCCCAGACGCAACGCCTCCTTTGGATCATCCAGCACGCTGGTATCCGCCAGCCCCCGGCCCTTCAGTACTTCAAGCAAGCCGTTGGGCATGATGTTGTCGAGCCCGACCAGTTGTGGGTTGTTGGTGCCCCCGCGCAGTAACTTCAGCTCTTCCACAGCGCAGTTGTTGGACAGGAAGAAGTAGCTGCCGTCGTAACTCCAGTGCATCTCGGCGGCACGTTCTACTACATCTTCGATCTCACCGTGCGACAGGTTCAGGGGCACGGAGGCCAAACTGCGCAATTCGGTTTTGGTGTATTCGTCAATGACCTGGGACAGCGGCAGAACAAAAAGCCGCGACGGGTATTTGCCGATCAATCCATCCCAACTCGACAACTGAACGTCGCCGACAAAGGCGCGGTACGACAGCACCAGGTGCTGATCCAGGTCCAACCGGCAATCCGGACCACGTGGCCGTCCCGGTGCACAGATCACCAGGCGCAACATGCTGTGTCCCCAGCGACTGAACAGGTTCTGGTTTGCCTCGGCGAGCAAGTAGTCGATGGCGTAAACCCGTTCCGGGTCGATCTGGCCCAAGGGATTTTTGGCGAAATCATTGCCGGCGTTGAGGAAGGCGAACGTTTTGCTGCACGTGTCTTTGGCAGCGGGTGCCCAGCCGAAGTGTTCCTTGTAATAGCGATACAGTGCGGGGCGACGACAGGCGTAGCTCGGGTCGAGGAGGAAATACTCCATGTTGACCGCGACGAATTCCTTGGGGCTGCTGGTCTCGTAAATATCCGGACTGCGGGCGATCTGGCGGTTGTGCTGTTCGCGTTCGCCGCGACGGCCAACGTATTGCTGCCATCCGGCCAGGTCGAGCAGGCGTGGATCGTCGCTAAGGGTAAAGCGTCGATCGGACTGACCCCGGCATTGGTCAAGGATTCCGACCAACCCTGAGCTGCTCTTGCGCCGGGTGCAGTGTTGGATCAGCTTGCGTTCATCGTCTGGCCAGAGGCGCGAGCGGTCATAGATGTGAGTCAGTTCGTGCAGCACGGTGGCCAGCATTTCCCGGCGCACGGTGCCATGCGGGCGATAGGTCTTCTTGGTGGCGGCACTGCCGTCGCTGAGGCTGGCCAGCAGGTTGCGGTTCAGATCGAGTTCGGACACCAGTGATGCCTGACCGTAGGCATTTTTAGGCATATCGTCAGTCCAGCCGACATCAATCCGCCGATCCAGTTGTTTGATGAAAAGCGGAGGCAACGCCTGCATGGCTTCATCGAGCAAGGCCTTGCTGGCTTGCTGTTGCGCGGGGCTCAGACCGTCGGTCTTGAGGTGCAATTCAAGTCCGGCGTGGGCGCTGTTGCCTAGCAGCATCAGCGCCCCGGCCAACAGCCAGGCGGTTGGAGACTTCACAGTGCGAGGATGGCTTCGGCGAGATCCTGATCACTGGCGTCACGGGCTTCCGGTACCCGAGTGCGCAACATGTCGAGGGCTGATTCCAGTTGCGCACCGCGAATGTCGCCGTTGCTGGCAACGAAACTTGCCGCATCGTCCTGGGCGTCGCGGACTATTTTCGAGTCGCGGATCGACGTGGTGGTATCGGAAGTGAAATCAAGTGTGCGCTGGGTGGCACGAATCAGCATATTACTGGTGGCTACCAGGGTATGGGCCTGGGCCACGTCGGCCAACAGCAGCAGGCCTAGGGTGGCAGCAATCAGCGGGTTACGCATGGAACGACTCCGGAGAAACTTGGGATAACTATTGGACGAGAATTGCCTGTGCCAGTTCAAGATCGCTGGCATGAAGTTTTTGCTGGGTCCGGCGTAGATAATTCAGGGCGGATTCCAGTTGTGCGCCTCTCAGTTGGCCGTCACTGGCGATGAATGCCGCAGCGTCATCGCGGGCGGCGATCAGCAGTTTATGGTCGAAGGGCGCGGAGGTCACCATGCTTGTGGCATAACCGCTGACAACCGTGCCTTGGGTAGACAGATTAAAGGCATCGAAAGCATGGGCCGCACCGGCGTAGCTGGCCGCAAAAATTACTGGAGTGATCAATAGATTTGAAAGAAAACGCATGAGACTCGACAGTCGAAAGTGAGTCCCAAGGCTAGCGCAAGGCCCGGGTTAGAGCCAGCGTCGAAACATTGGGACACGTTGGGCGTGTCCCATGTCAGAACATTCGCTTAGATCGTCAGGATCGCCTGCGCCAGCTGCGCGTCTGTTGCATTCAACTGTGGTGCCTGGTGACGAATGTGGTCGAGTGCGCTTTCCAGTTTCACGCCTCGGATATTGCCTTCGGTGGCGACAAAGCTGGCGGCGTCGTCACGTGCGGCGAGGACGATTTTGTCATCCTTGAACGAAGAGGAGACGACGTCGGTGGTGGCATCGGACGTGGCCTTGAGTGCGTTGACGACTGCATCGGTGGTCACGATGAAGCTGGTGGCGTGGGAATTGGCAGCCACGGCGAGCAAGGCTGCAGCGCTGAGCAGACGAAGACGGGACATGGTGAAACTCCTTTGGATAAATCAATTGAAAGGTGGTGCGGTATCTGGAGAGGTAGACGCCAGACACTCGGCGTTCGCCACGTTCTGATCTGATATTAGGCCTGCCAATAGCGATTCGAACAGTGCCGTTTGTTAGGGTAGGAGATTAGCGCCAGAACGGTTGGTCCAATTCGTTGACACGATCGGAATGGCTTATGCCCAGGTCTGAAAGGTGCCGATCATCGAGTTGGGCCAATAAACGCCGGGTTCTGGCCCTTTCCAGGCTGTCGCAAAACCCTTTAAGCACCCTGCGGGCCAAGTGTAAACGTGGCTTTGTTTCAAGCGCGGCAGTGGAAATATCCAATAAGTGATTCATGGCGCAATCCTTGTGCTGACAAAGTGATCACTTAGGATGACGTCGACTAGCTTCCTGTGGCAGACACACTGGATTGAAATTGTACTGGTTCAGTTCGTTGTTATTTAAAACTGTACTTGTTCGTTGCTATCGCTACTGTGTGGCCAATTCTGATGGCCAAAAACGACAAAACCCGTCGTGGTTTCCCACGACGGGTTTTGTTGTTTCAATTCGGGTTGCTGGCGGTGGACCTTAAGGTCAGAGCCAGCGACGCTAACTTAGCGCCAGAACGGCTTGCTCAGCTCTTCGTAGCGTTGCGATTCGCTAATCCCGGCGTCAGCCAGCAGACGCGAATCCAGACGAGCCAGTTGGTGGCGGCTGGAGATGCGGCGCTGCCACAGCATCAGGTTGGCGATAACGCGAAGAGGCATGGAAGCCTGGGTTTTTGCAGCAGTGTCTTCGAAGAACAGATCGGAACTGAGTGTACGTTCCATGGTGGTCATCCTTCCGCTTGTGGCGGGATTAGGTAGTGGTTTAACTGGTGCCCATGTTCCTCTTCTTTGCCTAGTCTCTGTAGATACAGTTCAGCTGTATTGTGAGGGCTCAGTTAACTGTTTATAGGGGGTGTACTGGTCTAAATTGAAGCAACTGTACCTATCTGCACCTTTGTGGTGCGATTGTGCGGTTTTTGCTGTCGAGCATAGGTGTTTCAAGTCGAAAATCACCAGTACAGCAGTACAGTTTTTGAAAGAAATGCGCCGGGCAATCGCAAGCTGACGAAACTGTGTTTGCGTCAGCTGCTATCTGTATCGATTACACCGCGAGCATTCGTCCGGTTTCTTCCAGGTTCATGTGCCAGCTCAGGGCATCACGCAGGATGTGCGGCGTATGGCCGCCAAGGGCGCATGCGGCAATGAAGTAGTCATTCAGTGCCTGGCGATAGTCCGGGTGCACACAGTTGTCGATGATGACGCGGGCCCGTTCCCGGGGCGCCAGACCGCGCAGGTCGGCCAGGCCGACCTCAGTCACGAGGATGTCAACGTCGTGCTCGGTATGGTCAACATGGCTGACCATCGGCACAACGCTGGAAATCGCGCCGGCCTTGGCAATCGACTTGGTTACAAAAACCGCCAGGTGCGCGTTGCGTGCAAAATCTCCCGAACCGCCAATGCCGTTCATCATCCGCGTGCCGCAGACGTGGGTAGAGTTGACGTTGCCATAGATGTCGAACTCAAGCGCCGTGTTGATGCCAATGATGCCGAGACGACGAACCACTTCAGGGTGATTGGAGATCTCCTGCGGGCGCAGCACCAACTTGTCCTTGTAGCGCTCCAGATTGCCGAACACATCGGCGTTGCGACGGCTCGACAAGGTGATCGAACTGCCGGATGCAAAGCTCAGTTTGCCGGCGTCGATCAAATCGAAGGTCGAGTCCTGCAGCACTTCCGAGTACATCGTCAGGTCTTCGAATGGTGAATCGATCAGGCCGCACATCACCGAATTGGCAATGGTGCCGATGCCAGCCTGCAAAGGGCCGAGTTTGTTGGTCATGCGCCCGGCGGACACTTCCTGCTTGAAGAAGCCGATCAGGTGGTCAGCGATCGCCTGGGTATCAACGTCCGGTGGCAGGACAGTGGACGGGGAATCGGATTGATTGGTGATCACGATTGCCACGATCTTTTCTGGCGGAATCGGGATGGCGGTGCTGCCAATGCGATCGTCGACCTTGACCAGTGGAATCGGTGTGCGGGTCGGACGATAAGTCGGGATATAGATGTCGTGCAGGCCTTCGAGGTTCGGGTTGTGCGCCAGGTTGATCTCGACAATCACGTGTTTGGCGAAAATCGCGAAGCTGGCCGAGTTGCCCACGGAGGTGGTTGGCACGATGTGGCCTTGCTCGGTAATGGCCACGGCCTCGATCACGGCGATGTCTGGCAGTTTTAGCTGCTGGTTGCGCAATTGCTCGACGGTTTCCGAGAGGTGCTGGTCGATGAACATCACCTCGCCGGCATTGATCGCCTTGCGCAGCGTGCTGTCGACCTGGAACGGCATGCGTCGCGACAGTACGCCGGCTTCGGTGAGTTGTTTATCGAGGTCGTTGCCCAGACTGGCGCCGGTCATCAGGCTGATCTTCAGCGGCGTGACCTTGGCGCGCTCGGCGAGCGCTTGGGGTACGGCCTTGGCTTCGCCGGCACGGGTGAAGCCGCTCATGCCGACGGTCATGCCGTCCTGAATCAGAGCGGCGGCGTCGGCAGCGCTCATCACTTTATCCAACAACGAAGGCAGGCGAATACGGTCACGGTACATGGATTGTTATCTCGGGCAACGGGTAGCAGGATGCGCAGTCTAGTTAATTTCACTGGCCCGCGTCCCGCTACCAAGGTCGCAAAAGAGGCGTCTATTCCGGGGCTTGCAAGCAAAACACCGTTACAGGATCGGTAACAAAACGGTGGTTTGTTCGACGATTTGCACAAACAAAAACGCCCCGACAAGTCGGGGCGTTTGCGTTGCCAGCGAGAATTAATCGACGGCTTTGACCATGTCTTCAATGACCTTTTTAGCGTCGCCGAACACCATCATGGTTTTGTCCAGGTAGAACAGTTCGTTGTCCAGGCCAGCATAGCCGCTGGCCATCGAGCGCTTGTTGACGATGATGGTCTTGGCCTTGAACGCTTCGAGGATCGGCATGCCGGCAATCGGCGATTTCGGATCGTTCTTGGCGGCCGGGTTGACCACATCGTTGGCACCAAGCACCAGAACCACATCGGCCTGACCGAACTCGGAGTTGATGTCTTCCATCTCGAACACTTGGTCGTAAGGCACTTCGGCCTCGGCCAGCAACACGTTCATGTGCCCAGGCATGCGGCCGGCGACCGGGTGGATCGCGTATTTCACGGTCACGCCGCGATGGGTCAGCTTCTCGGTCAGTTCCTTCAGCGCGTGCTGTGCCCGAGCCACCGCCAGGCCGTAACCCGGAACGATGATCACGGTGTCGGCGTTGGTCAGCAGGAAGGTCGCATCGTCAGCGGAGCCGGATTTCACCGGACGCGCTTCTTTTGCACCGGCAGGACCTGCGTCGGCTGTGTTGCCGAAGCCGCCGAGCAGCACATTAAAGAAGGAACGGTTCATCGCCTTGCACATGATGTACGAAAGGATCGCACCGGACGAACCTACCAGCGAACCGGCAATGATCAGCATCGAGTTGTTCAGCGAGAAACCGATACCTGCCGCCGCCCAGCCCGAGTAGCTGTTGAGCATCGACACCACGACCGGCATGTCCGCACCACCAATCGGGATGATGATCAGCACGCCCAAGACAAAAGCCAGGGCCAGCATCAATGCAAACGCGCTGAGATTGCCAGTGAGCATGAAGGTCACGCCCAATGCCAGTGTCGCCACGCCCAGCAGGAGGTTCAGCTTGTGCTGACCGCCGAACTGTACCGGTGCGCCCTGGAACAAGCGGAACTTGTATTTACCCGAGAGCTTGCCGAAAGCGATGACCGAGCCGGAAAAGGTGATTGCACCAATGGCTGCGCCGAGGAACAGCTCCAAACGGTTACCCGCCGGAATCGAGTCCCCCAGATGTTTGACGATGCCCAGCGACTGCGGCTCTACCACGGCGGCAATGGCGATAAATACCGCAGCCATACCGATCATGCTGTGCATGAATGCGACCAGTTCCGGCATCTTGGTCATTTCAACGCGTTTGGCCATGATCGAACCGGCGGTGCCACCGATCAGCAGGCCGACGATGACATAACCGATCCCGGCAGTTGCGAGCTCAGCACCCAGCTTATAGATGAGGCCAACGGTGGTCAGGATTGCCAGCGCCATGCCGAGCATGCCGTACAGGTTGCCGCGTCGCGAGGTGGTGGGGTGCGACAAGCCTTTGAGGGCCTGGATGAAGCAGATTGACGCGATCAAGTAGAGCGTCGTGACGAGGTTCATGCTCATTACTTAGGCGCCTCTTCTTTTACGGCTTTCGGGGCTTTTTTCTTGAACATCTCAAGCATGCGACGGGTGACCAGGAAGCCACCGAACACGTTGACTGCCGCCAGTGCTACCGCGAGGGTGCCCATGGTTTTGCCCAGTGGCGTGACGGTCAGCGCCGCCGCCAGCATGGCGCCGACGATCACGATCGCCGAAATGGCGTTGGTCACAGCCATCAAAGGCGTGTGAAGCGCAGGTGTAACGTTCCAGACCACGTGATAACCGACATAAATCGCCAGCACGAAGATGATCAGGTTGTAGATACCGGGGGAGATAAGCTCTTCCATCGTCTGAATCCCTGCTTAAGCGTTTTTGCGGATGACTTGGCCGTCGCGGCACATCAGGCACGCGGCGACGATGTCGTCTTCGAGGTTGATCTCGAACTGGCCTTCTTTGGTGAAGACCAGCTTCAGGAAGTCCAGCAGGTTGCGGGCGTATAGCGCCGAAGCGTCTGCCGCGACCGCACCGGCCAGGTTGGTCGGACCGCAAATGGTCACGCCATTCTCGACGACCACCTGATCGGCCACGGTCAGCGGGCAGTTACCGCCCTGGGCTGCCGCGAGGTCGATGACCACTGAGCCTGGCTTCATTTGCGCCACTGTTTCCGCGCTCAGTAGGGTCGGGGCCTTGCGGCCCGGAATCAGTGCGGTGGTGATGACGATGTCAGCCTGTTTGGCGCGTTCGTGTACGGCCAGGGCCTGACGTTGCATCCAGCTGGCCGGCATCGGGCGTGCGTAACCGCCGACACCGACGGCGCATTCGCGCTCTTCATCGGTCTCATAAGGCACGTCGACGAACTTGGCGCCGAGGGATTCAATCTGCTCTTTTACCGCAGGACGCACATCAGACGCTTCGATCACTGCGCCTAGGCGTTTCGCTGTCGCGATCGCCTGCAAGCCGGCAACACCGGCACCGAGAATCAGCACGCGCGCCGCTTTCACGGTACCCGCAGCAGTCATCAGCATCGGCATGAAGCGCGGATAGTGGTGAGCGGCCAACAGAACAGCTTTATAGCCGGCGATGTTCGCTTGCGAGGACAGCACATCCAGGCTCTGGGCGCGGGAAGTACGCGGTGCGGCTTCCAGTGCAAACCCGGTTATGCCGCATTCGGCCAGCTTGGCGATGGTTTCATTGCTGAACGGGTTGAGCATCCCGACCACAACGGTGCCGCTCTTGATCAGCGTCAGCTCGTTGTCGCTGGGGGCGACCACTTTGAGAATCAGCTCAGCACCAAAAGCATCGCTGGCACTGCCAATAGTTGCGCCTGCCACTTCATAAGCACTGTCGACAACGCTGGCATTAAAGCCGGCGCCGCTTTGCACCGTGACTTTATGACCCTGGCTGATCAGCTTTTTGATGGTTTCCGGGGTTGCAGCAACCCGTGTTTCACCCGTCTGGGTTTCGAGAGGAACACCAATGTGCACGTCAAATCTCCTGCGTGATCTTATTGAGTAAACCCATGCACTACGGATGGTGCGGCTGGGGCGGCCGATCAGCACGATCCCACCAAATCAGGGCGGGGCGCGGCATTTTGCAGGCGAACTTTGTGCCCTTCAAGGGATTATGACGGGTGACGGAAAATTAACTACAAGTCACCCCGTGACCGAATGTCGCAACTAACCGGGTCAATCCCTTGCAGGCCGTGCCTTATAAGGATATTGGCCGAAATTCGAGAATTTACACATCGGCCATATGAATGATGCGGCATTGCTCCAAAATAGAGGCGCAAAGCCACGTCTTCAGGCGCTTGTGGGACGTTTGTACTGCTTTTGGGTACAGTCTGCGTAAGTGCGACAAATAGTTATATCTGTAGGGTTTTGGTTTTGCTGACTACGAGGTCAGCTAATCGCCGTAGACCTTTATTCCTCTACACTGTAGCTATGGGCCTGGTTCACAAGCCAGTCTCGAAAAGCGCGTAAAGACGCAGATTCGACCTTTCTCTCAGGAATCATCAGGTAGTAAGCCTTGATGCTGGAGAGTGCTTGCGGGTTGGCGATCACCAGCCGTTTCTCGGCCAATTCGCGCTGAATCAGAAATGGCGGAATCAGGGCGATACCCATGTCGTGCATGGCCGCTTGGGCCAGCATGGAGAATAGCTCGTAGCGCGGGCCTGTCATGTCTCGAGGGAGATTCAGGTGTTGAGAGTTGAACCACTGTCGCCAGGCATAGGGGCGGGTGGTCTGTTGCAGGAGTGGTAAGTCAGCGATCTCGCTGGGCGTCAGAATTGTCTTGTTTCCCAGTAGGTCGGGACTGCACACGGGCATCGGATGCTCGCCCATCAGGCGGTGGGATTCTGTACCGGACCAGTCTGCATCGCCGAAATAGATCGCGGCATCGAATTCGGTATCGGCAAACAGGAACGGGCGAGTTCGGTTAGTCAGATTGACGGTGACTTCCGGGTGTTTTTGCTGGAAATCTTTGAGTCGAGGCAATAGCCATTGAGTGCCGAAGGTTGGGACCACCGCTAACTCAATCACGTTGGCACCCTGCTGGCCCATCACGGACAAGGTGTCGCGCTCGACCGCATCCAGTTGGGTCGCTACACGCCGGCTGTAGGAAAGCCCGGCTTCGGTCAGTTTCACTCCGCGCCGTGAGCGTCGGAACAGTTCCACGCTGAGGAACTCCTCAAGGCTGGCGATCTGTCGGCAAATCGCCCCTTGGGTCAGCGAAAGCTCCAATGCTGCCTTGGTGAAGCTCTCGTGACGTGCCGCCGCTTCAAAACTGATCAGGGCAGTAGTGCTGGGTATCTTTCGGCGCATGTACGTCAACCTCACTAATACATCGCATTAATGGCATTTAGCGATGTTTCGAAGTGAGAAATTAGCACAACAGTATGCAAAATCCTCGTTTGCCGGAACGCCGAAGCCGGCCTAGGATCACTCCACGTTATTTGACCCGTTTCGAGAGGACACACTCATGGCCGGTAAAGCTAGCTTCAACTGGATCGATCCCCTGCTGCTGGATCAACAGCTCACCGAAGAAGAACGCATGATCCGCGACACCGCTGCGCAGTTCGCCCAGCAAAAGCTCGCACCGCGCGTTCTCGAAGCTTTCCGCCATGAAAAGACCGACCCGGCGATCTTTCGCGAGATGGGCGAAGTGGGCCTGTTGGGCGCAACCATTCCAGAGCAGTACGGTGGCAGCGGCCTGAACTACGTCAGCTATGGCTTGATCGCTCGTGAAGTCGAGCGTGTCGATTCTGGTTATCGCTCGATGATGAGCGTGCAGTCTTCGCTGGTGATGGTGCCGATCAATGAATTCGGGACTGAAGCCCAGAAGCAGAAGTACCTGCCAAAACTGGCCTCGGGCGAATGGATTGGCTGCTTCGGTCTGACGGAGCCTAACCACGGTTCCGACCCGGGCGCGATGATTACTCGTGCACGTAAGGTGGAAGGCGGCTATAGCCTGACCGGCAGCAAGATGTGGATCACCAACAGCCCGATCGCTGATGTGTTTGTGGTCTGGGGCAAGGACGATGCTGGCGACATCCGTGGCTTCGTGCTGGAGAAGGGCTGGAAGGGCCTGAGCGCTCCGGTGATTCACGGCAAAGTCGGCCTGCGGGCATCGATCACTGGTGAAATCGTCATGGACAATGTGTTTGTGCCGGAAGAGAACATCTTCCCGGACGTCCGTGGCTTGAAAGGCCCTTTTACTTGTCTCAACTCTGCACGTTACGGAATCTCCTGGGGCGCGCTTGGCGCTGCCGAGTTCTGTTGGCACACCGCTCGCCAGTACACCCTGGATCGTCAGCAGTTCGGTCGCCCATTGGCAGCCACTCAGTTGATCCAGAAGAAACTGGCCGACATGCAGACCGAAATCACGATGGCGCTGCAAGGCTGCCTGCGTCTGGGTCGCATGAAAGATGAGGGTACTGCGGCGGTCGAAATCACTTCGATGATGAAGCGCAACTCCTGCGGCAAGTCTCTGGACATCGCTCGCATGGCTCGCGACATGTTGGGTGGTAACGGTATTTCCGATGAATTCGGGGTTGCTCGTCACTTGGTAAACCTGGAAGTGGTGAACACTTATGAAGGTACGCACGACGTCCATGCACTGATCCTCGGTCGCGCGCAGACCGGCCTCCAGGCGTTCTATTAATAGGAGAAGGGCCATGGGCGCGCTTTCGCATCTACGGGTACTGGATTTATCGCGGGTGTTGGCCGGGCCTTGGGCCGGACAGATTCTTGCAGACCTTGGCGCTGAAGTGATCAAGGTCGAGCGTCCCGGCAATGGCGATGACACGCGCGCATGGGGCCCGCCCTTCCTTAAAGACGCCTATGGGGAGAACACCAGCGAGGCGGCCTATTACTTGTCGGCCAATCGCAACAAGCAATCGGTCACCATCGACTTCACCCGGCCTGAGGGTCAGAAGTTGGTGCGCGACCTGGCGGCCAAGTCGGACATTTTGATCGAGAACTTCAAGGTCGGCGGGCTGGCGGCTTATGGGCTGGATTACGAGTCGCTGAAGGCAATCAATCCAGATCTGATTTACTGCTCGATTACCGGGTTTGGTCAGACGGGTCCTTATGCCAAGCGCGCGGGTTATGACTTCATGATCCAGGGCTTGGGCGGCCTCATGAGTCTGACAGGGCGACCTGAAGGGGATGAGGGGGCGGGGCCGGTAAAGGTCGGTGTGGCCCTGACGGACATTTTGACCGGGCTCTATTCGACTGTTGCGATCCTCGCGGCGCTTGCTCATCGGGACCATGATGGTGGCGGTCAGCATATTGATATGGCGTTGCTCGATGTTCAGGTGGCATGTCTGGCGAACCAGGCCATGAATTATCTGACGACGGGCAATGCACCCAAGCGCCTGGGTAATGCTCATCCGAACATCGTGCCGTATCAGGATTTTCCTACGGCGGATGGTGACTTCATTCTTACCGTGGGTAATGACGGGCAGTTCCGCAAATTTGCGGAAGTGGCTGGGCAGCCTCAGTGGGCAGATGACCCACGCTTCATTACCAACAAGCTGCGGGTGGCTAACCGGGCAGAGCTCATTCCGCTGATTCGCCAGGCAACGGTGTTCAAGACCACTGCTGAGTGGGTGGTTCAGTTGGAACAGGCGGGTGTGCCGTGCGGGCCGATCAACGATCTGGCGCAGATGTTTGATGATCCGCAGGTCAAGGCGCGTGGATTGGCGATCGAGCTTCCGCATGCGCTGGCCGGGATGGTGCCGCAGGTAGCGAGCCCGATTCGTCTGTCCGAGACTCCAGTGGAATACCGCTATGCACCTCCTTTGCTGGGCGAGCATACGCTGGAGGTTTTGCAGCGGGTGTTGGGATTGGACGCAGGCGCGGTGGGTGCTTTCAAAGAGGCGGGGGTACTTTAAAGGTTTTCTTCTATATAGAAGAGGCGGTTTTGCGCGGTTTTCATGCCATCTGTAAGTTATTGATAGAAAAACCAAATCAGTGCTTGACGGCAGATTCTGGAGGCCTATAATTCGCCCCACTTCCGGCGCAGTCGAAACGGAAAACTCCTTTGTAAACAAAGAGTTACGCAGTTTTCGGCAGCAAGTTGCTTCAGGTCATCGAAGCCAAAAGGAAGTTGAAAAAGAGGTGTTGACAGCAGCGAGTAACGCTGTAGAATTCGCCTCCCGCTGACGAGAGATCTGAAGCGCAAGTGGTTGAAGTTGTTCAGGAAGTTTTGAAAGCTTCTGAAAATAACCACTTGACAGCAAATGAGGCTGCTGTAGAATGCGCGCC
>NZ_JAHTMR010000028.1 GCF_019200975.1 Pseudomonas sp. PD9R
GCCTCGCCGGGGCTCGACAGCTCCTACAGGGTTGGCGGCATGGGGTGCGGTGTTGTCAGGCGTACGGCCAGGGCTTTGGCCTGGCTTGCAACGTCGGTGACTGCGGTACTTTCCCACCACATCCCGCGTAACGGTGGTCCCATGGCAAACAGTCGCGGTGCCGCCTGGCCATCGGCGTCCAGCACCGCACCGTCAACCTGCGCTGCAATTCCCAACGCCAAGTGCCCCGGCCGGATCAGTCCACGCGCCAGCAATTGTTGCGGCAGCGGACGCGCGACCCGGCGCCAGTCGTATTCAATGCCACTGGAGTTGATCAGCGCCGCTCCACTGACGACGGTGGTATGAGCCTCACCGCGCCGCCGAATGCGGATGCTAACTTCACCGATCACCGACGGTTCAAGCCCTTTGAACGACGCCGCTTGAATCCGCAACCGCCCTTCCCCGTGCAGGCGCTCCACCAATTCGGCGCTCAACGGCGGCGAGCGGTGATGATGGCTTTCCCACCACGGTCGCACATGCCGCACGAACTGGCGGCGTTGCACGTCAGTGGCCTGACTCCACAAGCGGCCGATGTGCGCCCGCACCGTGTCCAGCGGTGCCTGCCAGTCGATGCCTTGAGCGACGGCATCACGGCAATGCCGACGCAGCTCGCGCACCAACTGTCGAGGGGTACGAATAGCGTGATCTTCGGCAAGAAAGTCGATCCAGACCGGTGGTTGCCGCCGCACATGGGGTAACAAGCCGTGCCGGGAAAACACTTCGATGGGCCCGCGATGCCCGGCCTGCTCCAGCGACACCACCGCGTCGACCATGGTCAGCCCCGAGCCAATGATCAGCACCGTCGACTGTGGGTCGAGTTGCTGCATGGCGGCCACATCCCACGGATCGAGCGCCGTCGCATTCATACCGCTGGATTCGGTTTGCGGTGTACGCGCGGCGGGGAACATCCCGGTGGCGAGTACGGCAAAAGCGCCCTGCAAGCGTTGACCGTCGCTTAACGTCAGCCGCACCGAATCGGCATCGCATTGCAGATCGACCACCTCGGCCCGCACATGCTCGACCGTTGAGCCGTTCCGCGCGCCAACCGCTTGGGCCTCAGCCAGACGCTGCTGCACGTACAAGCCGAAAATCCCGCGTGGTGGAAACAACTCACTGACCAGCACATGTTGCTCATCCGACTCCGGCCAGCCGCCGGCAGCGATGTATTCCGTCAACCATTGGGTCAGGTCGTCGGCGTTGTCCGGGTCGACACTCATGCGCGCCGCGTTGCCGTTGAGCGTATGGCCCAACTCCACGGCGCTGTAGGCTTCGCCCCGGCCGAGTTCGGCACGGGGCTCGATCACCAACACCTCGCGTTTGCCCGGCAGGCGCAACAACTGCGCAGCCAGCATCGCACCGCTGAGGCCTCCGCCGATGATCAGGATGTCCGCGTGACGGATGGCGTCGGTCGCCTGTCCGTGTTGGGTTTCACTCATGCCGTTCTCGCTGATCTGTGTTTGTCTGGAGAGAAGTCATACAAATGTGTCATCAACGCCTGAATGATGGCAATCATCTGCTGCTGGTCGCCGGAGGCCACACCGCTCTCTGCTCCTGCTGATGCAGCGCCGCCAAATCGCGATAACCGTTGCCCGGGTGAATTTCCGGCAATCGCGGGCCTTCGCCAAAAAGCTTTTCGCGCAAGGTCCCCGGCGCATATTCAGTTTTGTAGGCCCCGCGTTTCTGCAACTCCGGCACCAGCAATTCCACAGCGTCGATGAACGTTTCGTGGGTCAGCGCATACGCCAGGTTAAAGCCATCGACATCGGTTTCCTCGACCCACTCCTGCAAAAGATCGGCAACGGTTTCCGGGCTGCCGACAAACAGCGGGCCAAACCCGCCAATGCCTACCCAGTCAGCCAATTCGTTGGGGGTCCAGACCTTGTTCGGGTCGGCGGTGGAGAACGCCTCCACCGCCGATTGAATGGCGTTGGTGTGCACGTTCTTGAGCGGTTCATCCGGTTTGAACTGGTTGAAATCGATCCCGGTCCAGCCGGAAATGAGCGCCATGGCGCCTTCATAGCTGACCCAGGTTTTGTATTCCTCGAACTTGGCCTTGGCCTTGGCGTCGGTTTCGCCAAGGATCACCGTCTGCAAGTTGAAGATCAGGATCTTCGACGGATCGCGCCCCGCCTCTGCCGCGCGACGACGAATATCCGCTACGGTTTTCTTCAGCAGCACTTTCGAAGGCGCGGCGACAAATACGCACTCGGCATGTTCGGCGGCGAACTGCTTGCCGCGACTCGACGCGCCGGCCTGATACAGCACTGGCGTGCGTTGCGGCGACGGCTCGCAGAGGTGAATCCCCGGCACCTGGAAGTGTTTGCCGAAATGCTGAATCTCATGGATTTTGCCCGGATCGCTGAACACCCGGCGCTCGCGATCACGCAGGATCGCGCCCTCTTCCCAACTGCCTTCCCAAAGCTTGTAGCAAACCTCCAGGTATTCCTCGGCGAAGTCGTAACGGGCGTCGTGTTCGGTCTGGGTTTTCTGCCCGAGGTTCTTTGCGCCACTCTCCAGGTACGAGGTGACAATGTTCCAGCCGGCGCGGCCTTTGGTCAGGTGATCGAGGGTCGAGAGACGCCTGGCAAACGGGTACGGATGTTCGAACGACAGCGATGCGGTCAGGCCGAAGCCCAAATGCTCAGTCACCAGCGCCATCGGCGGAATCAGTTGCAATGGATCGTTGACCGGCACTTGCGCCGCCTGACGGATCGCCGCGTAACCGTTGCCGTTGTAGACGTCGTAGATGCCGAGCACATCGGCGATGAACAAACCGTCGAACTTGCCACGCTCAAGAATCTTCGCCAGATCGGTCCAGTATTCCAGGTCCTTGTACTGCCACGAGCGATCACGCGGGTGCGCCCATAGCCCCGGCGACTGGTGGCCGACGCAGTTCATGTCAAAAGCGTTGAGACGAATTTCACGGGCCATTAAACGGCACTCCTGAAGCAGAGGGATATTCCCAGCGCTTTTGCAGGAGTCATGCCTACTTTTAAATCGTTTAAATTCAATTAGTTAAATTAAATTCACAGAAACAATCACAGCATTGAAACAGCAAAGTGTCGATCCGCTGTTGCTCCCTCAACAGTTCAGATCACCACATTGCGTACGAACCGCACCGCCACCGGCCCATCGTTGCGATAGGAATGCGGTTGGTTGCTGGCGAACATGAAGAACTCACCGGTGCCGATCTTGTGCGGAACATCGCCGACCATCAAGGTCAGGCAGCCTTCGAAGACGTAGAACTGTTCGCTCCAGCCATCGGCATCGGGCTCCGACGGGTAATGCTCACCCGGTTCGAGGCGCCATTCCCAAAGTTCGACTTCACGGCTGGCGTTGGCCTTGGCCAGCAACACGGCCTTGCTGCCGGGGATCGTGCCGGCCCAGGCCAGCTCATTGATGCGGCTGTGGTCGCGCACATCGGGCGCCTGGATCAGGTCGCTGAATGCCACGTCCAAGGCTTCGGCCACACGATCAAGCGTGGTCAGGCTGACGTTTTTTTCACCGGCCTCGATGGCCACCAGCATGCGGCGGCTGACCCCGGATTTATCGGCCAAAGCGGTCTGGCTCATATCCGCTGCATGACGTAGGCGTCGAACATTCTGACTGACGTGCTGAAGGACCGAAGCCCGTGGCGAGGAATCTTTGTGCACTATATTGCTCACTTGGAGGGGCTGGGCAGTATACTGCGCAACATTGGGCGCATTGTGCGGCCCCCCTCAGGTGTGTGCAAGATCATGACGTCGGTGAATGCTTCCCGGGCTCCTTCCCGTTTCCTGCAGCTCAGCAAGGCCGAATGCGTTTTGGTGCTGATCACTATGGTCTGGGGCGGGACTTTTTTGTTGGTTCAGCATGCGATGACGGTCAGCGGTCCGATGTTCTTCGTCGGCCTGCGCTTCGCCGCCGCCGCGACTATTGTCGCCCTGTTCTCCTGGCGCAGCCTGCGGGAACTGACCTTGTTCGAACTCAAGGCCGGCGCCTTTATTGGCATCGCTATCATGCTCGGTTACGGCCTGCAGACGGTCGGATTGCAGAGCATTCCCAGCAGCCAGTCGGCATTTATCACCGCGTTGTACGTACCCTTCGTGCCGTTGCTGCAATGGCTGGTGCTGGGGCGGCGTCCGGGGCTGATGCCGAGCATCGGGATCATGCTGGCCTTCACCGGGCTGATGTTGCTGTCGGGACCTGCCGGTGCTTCGTTCAACTTCAGCCCCGGCGAAATCGCCACATTGATCAGCGCGATTGCGATTGCTGCGGAAATCATCTTGATCAGCAACTTTGCCGGTCAGGTCGATGTGAAACGGGTGACCGTGGTGCAACTGGCGGTGACTTCGCTGCTGTCGTTCCTGATGGTGGTGCCGACCCAGGAACACATTCCGGATTTCTCCTGGCTGCTGCTGTGCAGCGCGTTGGGTCTGGGCGCGGCGAGTGCGGCAATTCAGGTGGCGATGAACTGGGCGCAGAAGAGCGTTTCACCGACGCGGGCGACGCTCATTTATGCCGGTGAGCCGGTGTGGGCCGGGATTGTCGGGCGGATCGCCGGGGAGCGGTTGCCGGCGATTGCACTGCTCGGGGCCGGGCTTATCGTGGCGGCGGTGATTGTCAGTGAGTTGAAGACCAAGGGTAAGGCGGGTACCGAGGTTGATGAGGCGCTGGAAAGCGAAAGCGGCAATTAAACAGCAAGATCTAAAGATCGCAGCCTTCGACGGCTCCTATAGGGTACGTGTGTAGGAGCTGCCGCAGCCTGCGATCTTTTGGGGGGATACCGCCGAAACAATGTGAAGCAGGCTTTTTCCGTCTAACGTGTAGGATTCTGCGACAGCTTGGCGTTTGGCGATCCGGGAGCTGGCACGTATGATGCTTCACAAACTTCCGCAGAATAGAAGCCTATGTCCCTGATAGTTCTACTGCTTCTGCCTTTTATCGGCAGCTGTCTGGCGGCATTGCTGCCACACAACGCGCGTAACACCGAATCGCTATTGGCTGGCCTGGTCGCCTTGATCGGCACCATTCAGGTCGCCCTCCTGTACCCGCAAATCGCCCATGGTGGCGTCATCCGCGAAGAGTTCTTCTGGCTGCCCAGCCTGGGCCTGAACTTCGTCCTGCGCATGGACGGCTTTGCCTGGCTGTTCTCGATTCTGGTGCTGGGCATCGGCACGCTGGTGTCGCTGTATGCCCGTTACTACATGTCGCCGGATGATCCGGTGCCGCGCTTCTTTGCGTTTTTCCTGGCGTTCATGGGCGCCATGCTCGGGCTGGTGATCTCCGGCAACCTGATCCAGATCGTGTTTTTCTGGGAGTTGACCAGCCTCTTCTCGTTCCTGCTGATCGGTTACTGGCACCACCGCGCCGATGCACGACGCGGCGCCTACATGGCGTTGATGGTCACCGGCGCGGGCGGTTTGTGTCTGTTAGCGGGGGTCATGCTGCTTGGCCATGTGGTCGGCAGCTATGATTTGGACAAGGTCCTGGCCGCCGGCGATCTGATCCGCGCACATGCCCTCTACCCCATTCTGTTACCCCTGATCCTGATCGGCGCGCTGAGCAAAAGTGCGCAATTCCCCTTCCACTTCTGGCTCCCCCACGCGATGGCCGCGCCGACACCGGTGTCGGCCTATCTGCACTCGGCAACCATGGTCAAGGCCGGGGTGTTTCTGCTCGCGCGGCTGTGGCCGTCGCTGTCCGGCAGCGAAGAATGGTTCTACATCGTCAGCGGAGCCGGAGCCTGCACCCTGTTGCTCGGCGCTTACTGCGCGATGTTCCAGAACGATCTCAAGGGTCTGCTGGCCTACTCGACCATCAGCCACCTCGGCCTGATCACCCTGCTGCTGGGCCTGAACAGTCCGTTGGCCGCTGTGGCAGCGGTGTTTCACATCCTCAACCACGCCACCTTCAAGGCCTCGTTGTTCATGGCTGCCGGGATCATCGACCACGAAAGTGGCACCCGCGACATCCGCAAACTCAACGGCCTGTTCAAGCTGATTCCGTTTACGGCCACCCTGGCCATGGTCGCCAGTGCCTCCATGGCCGGCGTGCCGCTGCTCAACGGCTTCCTGTCGAAAGAAATGTTCTTCGCCGAAACCGTGTTCATCAACGCAACGGCCTGGGTCGAAATGACCTTGCCGATTGTCGCGACCATCGCTGGCGCATTCAGCGTTGCCTATTCGCTGCGTTTTACCGTCGACGTGTTCTTCGGTCCGACCGCCACCGACCTGCCCCATACCCCGCACGAACCGCCGCGCTGGATGCGTGCGCCGGTCGAGTTGCTGGTGTTTACCTGCCTTGTGGTGGGGATCTTCCCGGCTCAGGTGGTCGGCCCCTTGCTCGCCGCCGCCGCGCTGCCGGTAGTTGGCGGCACCTTGCCGGAATACAGCCTGGCAATCTGGCATGGATTGAACGCCCCCATGATCATGAGCCTGATCGCCATGTCCGGCGGCATCGTGGTGTACCTGCTGCTGCGCAATCAACTCAAGCGCGGCCGTTTCCGTTACCCGCCTCTCGTTGGCCGTTTGAATGGCAAACGCCTGTTCGAGCGCAGCCTGGTGATCATGATGCGCCTGGCCCGGCGCCTGCAGCGGCGCATCAGCACCAAGCGCCTGCAAACCCAGTTATTTTTGATGGTGCTCGCGGCGGTGCTGGCCGGGCTGATTCCTATGCTGCACAGCAGCCTGCACTGGGGCGACCGGCCGAAAATCCCTGGCTCGATCGTCTTCGTGATCCTGTGGCTGCTGGCGATTGCCTGCGCCCTCGGCGCCGCGTGGCAAGCCAAGTACCACCGGCTCGCGGCCCTGACGATGGTCAGCGTCTGCGGCCTGATGACCTGTGTGACCTTCGTCTGGTTTTCGGCGCCGGACCTGGCGTTGACGCAACTGGTGGTCGAAGTGGTGACCACCGTGCTGATCCTGCTGGGCCTGCGCTGGTTGCCACGACGGATCGAAGAGGTTTCGCCACTGCCGAGCAGCCTGCGCAAGGCGCGTATCCGGCGTATCCGTGACTTGTTGTTGTCGACCGTGGTCGGCGGCGGCATGGCGTTGCTGGCCTACGCGATGCTCACGCGGCAGACGCCGAACGACATTTCCTCCTTCTACTTGAGCCGTGCCTTGCCTGAAGGCGGCGGCAGCAATGTGGTCAACGTGATGCTGGTGGACTTCCGTGGCTTCGACACCCTCGGTGAAATCACCGTGCTGGTGGCCGTGGCGCTGACTGTGTTCGCCCTGCTGCGGCGTTTCCGTCCGCCGAAAGAAAGCCTGCAATTGCCTGCCCAGCAGCGTTTGCTCGCGCCTGACGTGGTCACCGACCTAGTCAACCCGCGTCACGCCAGCGACACCGCGCTCGGCTTCATGATGGTCCCGGCGGTGCTGGTGCGTCTGTTGCTGCCGATTGCCGTGGTGGTGTCGTTCTACCTGTTCATGCGTGGGCACAACCAACCGGGCGGCGGTTTTGTCGCCGGTCTGGTGATGTCGGTGGCGTTCATCCTGCAATACATGGTCGCCGGCACCCAGTGGGTCGAGGCCCAAATGAGTCTGCGACCGCTGCGCTGGATGAGCACCGGCCTGCTGTTCGCCACGGTCACCGGGCTTGGGGCGATGGCCGCTGGCTATCCGTTCCTGACCACCCACACCTGGCATCTTGACGTGCCGCTGCTCGGCGACATTCACCTGGCCAGCGCACTGTTCTTTGACATCGGCGTGTACGCGGTGGTGGTCGGTTCGACGCTGTTGATCCTCACCGCCCTCGCCCACCAATCGGTACGCGGCCACAAAACCGCTGCCCAACCTAAATCCGTCGCCACGAAGGGAGCCGTCTGATGGAAGAAGTCATCGCAATCGCCATCGGCGTACTCGCCGCGTCCGGCGTCTGGCTGGTCCTGCGGCCTCGGACGTTTCAGGTGGTCATGGGCCTGTGCCTGCTGTCGTATGGCGTCAATCTGTTCATCTTCAGCATGGGCAGCCTGTTCATCGGCAAAGAGCCAATCATCAAGGACGGCGTGCCGCAGGACTTACTGCATTACACCGACCCATTGCCGCAAGCACTGGTGCTGACCGCCATCGTCATCAGCTTCGCCATGACCGCGCTGTTCCTCGTGGTGTTGCTCGCTTCCCGCGGCCTGACCGGCACCGACCATGTGGATGGCCGGGAGCCTAAAGAATGAATGCAATGACGCACCTGATCGCAGCGCCGATTCTGCTGCCGCTGCTGACCGCCGCGATCATGCTGATGCTCGGCGAGAAACATCGCCCGCTCAAAGCCAAGATCAATTTGTTCTCCAGCCTGCTCGGGCTCGGTATTTCCGTCTTGCTGCTGCAATGGACGCAAACCACCGGCGTACCCGGTTCCATCGGCGTGTACTTGCCGGGTAACTGGCAGGTGCCGTTCGGGCTGGTGCTGGTGGTCGATCGCCTGTCGGCGCTGATGCTGGTGCTGACCGGGATCATCGGCGTCAGTGCATTGTTGTTCGCCATGGCACGTTGGGACAGCGCCGGTTCGAGTTTCCACGCGCTGTTCCAGATTCAGTTGATGGGCCTGTACGGCGCGTTCCTGACAGCGGACTTGTTCAACCTGTTCGTGTTCTTCGAAGTGCTGCTGGCCGCGTCCTACGGGCTGATGCTCCACGGCTCGGGAAGGGCGCGAGTGTCGGCGGGCTTGCATTACATTTCGATCAACCTGCTGGCGTCGACCTTGTTCCTGATTGGCGCGGCGCTGATCTATGGCGTCACTGGCACGCTGAACATGGCCGACCTTGCACTGAAAATCCCGCTGGTGCCGGAAGCCGATCGCGGGCTCCTGCATGCTGGCGCGGGGATTCTCGCCGTCGCATTCCTGGCCAAGGCCGGTATGTGGCCGCTGAACTTCTGGCTGGTGCCGGCGTATTCCTCGGCCAGCGCGCCAGTGGCGGCGATGTTCGCGATCATGACCAAGGTCGGCATCTATACCCTGCTGCGCCTGTGGACCCTGCTGTTCTCCGGTCAGGCTGGGGCGTCGGCGTATTTCGGTGGCGATTGGCTGATCTACGGCGGCATGGCGACTATCGTCTGCGCGGCACTGGCTATCCTCGCTGCGCAACGACTGGAACGCATGGCCAGCCTGAGCATTCTGGTGTCGGCTGGGATCTTGCTGTCGGCCATCGGCTTTGCCCAGCCCAACCTGATCGGCGCGGCGCTGTTTTATCTGGTCAGCTCGACCCTGGCGTTGAGCGCGTTGTTCATGCTGGCTGAGTTGATTGAACGCTCGCGCTCGGCCATCGAGATCCCGCTGGAAGATGAAAATGAGATGCTGGCGCGGCCGATTGAATCGTCGCAACCAGTCAAGGGCATCAACCTCGACGACGATCAGAAGGCTGTGATCGGCCAGGTCATCCCTTGGACCATGGCCTTTCTCGGTTTGAGCTTCATCGCCTGCTCCCTGCTGATCATCGGCATGCCACCGCTCTCCGGGTTCATCGGCAAACTGAGCCTGCTCAACGCCCTGCTCAACCCGCTGGGCCTGGGCAACGGCAGTGACGCGCCAGTATCGAATGCGGCGTGGGGTTTGCTGGCATTGCTGGTGCTCTCCGGGCTGGCATCGCTGATCGCCTTTTCGCGCCTGGGCATCCAGCGCTTCTGGACCCCCGAAGAACGGCCGTCGCCGATCCTGCGGCGCCTGGAATGTGTGCCGATCTTCGCGCTGCTGGGTTTGAGCATTCTGCTGACTTTCAAGGCTGAACCACTGCTGCGCTATACCCAGGCGGCCGCCGATGCCTTGAACAACCCGCAGCAGTATGTGATGGCGGTGCTCGGTACGCGCGCGGTTCCAAGTCCGGAAGCCAAGGCAGCGCTGCTGGAGGTGCAACCATGAAGCGTTTGTTTCCTGCGCCGTGGCTGTCGCTGTCCTTGTGGCTGCTGTGGCTGGTGTTGAACCTGTCGATGAGCCCGGGCAACCTGTTGCTGGGTGCCATGCTGGGGTTCTGCGCCCCATTGATGATGCGCAAATTGCGCCCGCTGCCTATCCGCATTCGCCGGCCCGGGGTCATCTTGCATCTGTTCCTGGTGGTCGGTCGCGATGTGCTGCTGTCCAATCTCGTCGTGGCCTGGGGCGTGCTCAACGCCAGTCGCCGCCCGCCACGCTCGAAGTTCATCAAGGTGCCGCTGGACCTGCGCGATGCCAACGGCCTGGCGACCTTGGCGATGATCTGCACCGTGGTGCCCGGCACCGTCTGGTCGGAGTTGGCGCTGGACCGCAGCATTCTGTTGCTGCACGTTTTCGATCTGGAGGACGACGCCTTGTTCATCGAGCACTTCAAGACGACTTACGAGCGTCCGTTGATGGAGATATTCGAATGAGCGCCCTGCTGTCGAATGCAATTGTGTTGAGTCTGTTCCTGTTTTCCGTGGCGATGATCCTGACCCTGATCCGTCTGTTCAAAGGCCCCTCGGCCCAGGACCGGGTTCTGGCGCTGGACTACCTGTACATCATCGCGATGCTGATGATGCTGGCGCTGGGCATTCGCTATGCCAGTGACACGTACTTCGAAGCGGCGCTGCTGATCGCGCTGTTCGGCTTCGTGGGCTCGTTTGCCCTGGCGAAATTCCTGCTGCGTGGCGAGGTCATCGAATGAGCGCGCAACTGTCTCTGTGGGTGGAAATCCCTGTGGCCATCCTGCTGGTGCTCAGCAGCCTGTTTGCGCTGATTGGCGCCATTGGCCTGGTGCGGATGAAGGATTACTTCCAGCGCATGCACCCACCGGCCCTGGCCTCGACCTTGGGTGCCTGGTGCGTGGCACTGGCGTCGATCATTTACTTTTCGGGAATGAAGTCCGGGCTGGTGCTGCACGCCTGGCTGATTCCGATCCTGCTGGCGATTACCGTGCCCGTGACCACTTTGCTGCTGGCGCGGGCGGCGCTGTTTCGCAAGCGTATGGCGGGGGATGATGTGCCGGCAGAGGTATCCAGTCGGCGCACGGAAAGCGGAAGTTAGTCAAAGGTCAAAAGATCGCAGCCTGCGGCGCTGCCGAAGGCTGCGATCTTTTGATTTTGATCGACCTCACATCCAGGCAACAGCCAACAACCCGCCGCCCAACAGCATGCACAGGGGCGAGTAGACCCACGTATCCAGCCAGGCAAAAGGTGAGCCTTTGACTTCCTTGAAAAACCCCACCAGGTTCGAATCGCCAATGGCCCTGGCAAACATCAGCAGCGCGATAGCACTTATAAGCCACTGAAGCGACCAATGGGACACCGCAGGCACCCACCAGCCAACCCGTAAACACACCAACAGCGCAATCAACAGCAACGCCGCAGCCACCATCAGCGTGATCCAGCCGCGCGGCTTGAAGGCTGGCCGCAACCGCGAACCACTCTCGTCAGGCACTTGCGGCACCGCAGCCACCGCTGCCCACTCGCCGCCCAACGCCCAATACACATGTATCAGGCTGATCACAGCGAAAATCGTCACCAGCCATTGAGCCAGCACAAACGTCATGGTCGAGAATCCTTGAAAGGGATTTGGCCAGAATCATCCTAGTCGGCATTTATCGAAGTGCACGCGGCATCTGATGATGGACTCATTCATGTAGGAACTGCCGCAGGCTGCGATCTTTTGACCTTCTTAAAAACAGGATCAAAAGATCGCAGCCTGCGGCAGCTCCTACAGGGTTGCGGGGTTCAGGATCACCGTATCATTTCAGCTCCGCGGCGACTTTGTCCGCCACATCCTTGGGCACCCAGGCTTTCCAGACATCCGGGTGCTTCTTCATGAAGTCTTCGGCCGCCTGACGCGGCGCCGTGTGTTTCTCGCTCATTTCAGCCAGGGCCTTGTTCAACGGATCGATGGGAAGATCGACCTTGGTGAAGAACTCGGCAATCTGCGGGTACTGCTTCTGGAATGGCGTCGACACGCCGATGGACAGCTTCGAAGCCAGCGACCGGGTCGGTTTTGGATTCGGGTTATCGGCGTCGGTCAGGGTTTTCCAGGCTTCAGCATCGAATGGCGGTTCTTCGAGCTGAATCAGTTTGAAACGCCCGAGCAATGGCGTAGGTGACCAGTAATAGAACAACACCGGCTTGCCCCGACGGATCGACGAACTGATCTCCGCGTCCAGTGCCGCCCCGGAACCACTGCGGAAGTTCACATAGCTGTCGTCCAGCCCATACGCCTTGAGCTTCTGCTTGTTGACCACTTCCGATGTCCAGCCAATCGGGCTGTTAAGGAAACGCCCCTTGCTCGGGGCTTCGGGGTCTTTGAACACGTCTTTGTATTTGGGCAGGTCGCTGACACTGCGCAGGTCCGGCGCCAACGGCTTGATGCCCTTGGCCGGGTCGCCCTTGATCACGTATTCCGGTACCCACCAACCTTCGGTAGCGCCTTTGACCGTGTCGCCCAGGCTGACGACCTTGCCTTCGGCTTCCGCCTTGACCCAGACCGGGCTACGCCCCGCCCATTCTTCGCCAATGACTTGAATGTCATTGTTGGCCAGCGCGGTTTCCAGGGTGATGGTGGTGCCCGGCAAGGTATCGGTCGGCAGCCCGTAGCCCTTCTCAACGATGATCCGCAAGATATCGGTGATCAGGCTGCCGCTTTCCCAGTTCAGGTCGGCGAAGTGGATCGGCGTCTGGGCGGCCGATACCGGAACGGATGACGCCAACAAACAGAAAGTGGCCAGGGCAGCGGCCAGCAACCGTCGAAAACCTTTCATGCTTTTGCACCTCGTGCTGTTCACAGCAATAGCAGGATGGCCTGGCAGATGACCGCGAAGCCTCTGAATAGTCAGTCAACTGACTGTAGTAGAGGTTCCTGCTTTCGAGGGGGCATGGTTTAGTTTTCGGAAATTTCCTGCAAGCGCGCAAGTTCTCTTCTGACCATGCTGGCGTATTCCACCGGGCGCAACGTGTAGATCTGTGAGGCCACCCAATTCAGCCAGGCTCCCTGCAGAACAGCCTTCTGCTCGAACAACCGCCGGGCTTCGATTTGAGCGCTGGCAAGATTCTGTTCGTGGAAGTCGGCGCGGGTCAGGCTCATTACTCGCTGGCCTTGAACGTCACCAGTTCGCCTTTGCGCCACTTGGCAGCTTTGCCGGTCACTGCTTTCAAGGTTTTGGTCAGGCCTTCCTGCAACTGCTGGTGGGCGGCAAACACCGTCACTGTGCTGTGACCTTCCTTGAACACGATGGCCTGGCCGTCGGCAGTGGTCACAAAGGCGTAATCGCCCAGACCGTAGACCGTCAGCTTGATATCGCGGAATTTGATTTCCAGTTTTCCGCCTTCGCGGCTGGGCAATACCGAAGCGCTGAAATGATCGCCCACCTTGAGTTTAAGCCCGGGTTTGTCGTCCACCACCAACGCTGATTCGGTGTCGATTTCGGCAATGTAGATGCCTTCAGCAGTCTGTTCGGTGATGTAAACGAAACGTGACTGAAACTGTTTAACCAGCTTTGCGCGCAAATCACCCAGCACGAACAAAGCATGCATATCGAGATTACTTACTGCCAAGGAAACATCCCCACATCTGAAAATGACGCTGCACGCGAAAAAAGCGCTCAGCCAAAAAAGCAGCAATGCCGAAGGTGAAGCCAGATAACCCGGGTTGATATCCTTTATGAGCAGTGCGCCCATGCATCACAAGGCTTGAGCAGACTACTGGATGTCGCTCACATCGTCTTGCCTGGCATTCGTCAAAGGTTGAAGGAAAACGCCCTTTGTACGGCCAGAGAAATACGGACTATCAACTTCAGGGAAAAAACTCTCAAAAAAAAAGCACTTTTCTGACATATCGCCAGCCAAAAATTGCTTTAGATAACCATCATCACCCACCAGTGACGGTGATTCTAGAGCAGCGATGCTCACCGAGACTACCCATACCGACGTACATACGTCGGTAAAACAACGAAAAGGACTTCATATGTGCACACTGACACACTTCACTCATCCCCAAGCTTCGCCTCCTGCGATGTTGCATCACCCTGAACTTTCCATTCAAGACCCTGGCCCGCCCAGGTTTCAAGTGATATTGGCCGGCAATGCCTTCTTTCATATCAAGGAAACTTCCACGGGGCATGTAAGAGGTTTCCGCGGCGACCACAACGAAGCCTGTGCGCTCGCCCGTTCACTTGAATCACGCGTTTGAGCCGTTTGCCCCGTTCACGGGTATAGACGTTTCGTCATGCCGGCGACTTATCTCAGCCGCCGGCATGCAACTACTGCCATACTGCCCGGCCAAAGAAACGCTCCCCCTCTGCGGGAGGATTGCGTTCACACAACAATATATTTCCAAGGGAAGGCAGCTACGTGACGGAATTTGATATCGGCGAATTTTTTATCCGGGGTGAAGCCAGAGAGATCGACGGCGAGTACCAGGCTGTCATTGTCATGCGCGCCAAGCCGCCACTAAAAACCGTGACCTATCACCAGGTCGAAAAAGATCGCTGGTTCAAAACCTCGGACGTCGCCGCCATCGCTGCCCAGGAGTCAGCCAAAGAGCTGAAGGCAGCCGTCGATGCAGGTGCATTGAAAGCCTGACGATCGGGATTGCGGTCTATGCTCTCTCCTGAGTTTGCACATCGTTTCGAACCTCTGAAGCGCGGCTCCCTCAGATGCAATGGGGCCGTACTTCGGTTCTCGCACTCGATTCGACCGACTACCTGCAAGGAGATGAAGATGGAATCACCGACCCACGACTTGAAAGGTTTGTTCGACCAGCTCGGCCTGGACTCCACCCAGAAAGCTATCGACGATTTCATTGCCAGCCATTCACCGCTGCCCGACGACAAGAAGCTCATTGACGCCGAATTCTGGACGCCGCAACAGGCAGGCTTTCTCAAAGAACAACTGCGTGAAGATGCCGACTGGGCGCGGGTGGTCGACGACCTGAACCTGCGCATGCACCAAATTCACTAGTTTCAGATTCAATGCAGGCTGGCTGGTGTTTCGGCGTTTAACTGCGCCAACCAGGCAGCCCTGCACTCTTCCGCTTCATCGCGACTGGAAAATGCCGTCCCCCGGCGCTCGCCGTTGAGCAACACGACCCAGCAGACACTCTGCCCCAACGCCCGCAAACTGGCGGGTACACCGCTGCCAATCATCACCGCGACATCAACTTTGCTTTGCATGCTGACCTCTGGAACTCCGTTAGCAACCTAACTATGTTGGTATGGTAATGAGTTCTCCAGCACGGAAACAATAACGACTTTGTACAGCTTCGTTGCCAAAACCGTAACAATAGCTTTCGCAGGCAAGCCTCGCGCCTACACATATTCGCACCTGCAGGAGCGAGGCTTGCCCGCGAAAAAGACCACTTGGTCCTGATGAAAAAACACCTCTACCGAGGCGCTTCCGGCTTATACCCCAAACGCAACCCGCCCCAATGCCGCCCCTTGAGCATGATCGGCACCGACAGGTCATGCATCAGCTCACCGGTGTCACGTGTATAAGTTTGCAGCAACACGGCTTGTTGATGACTGCCGCAACGGATGCCGGTGCGGTCGGCGAATTTGCGCTTGGTGCGGTTTTGCAAGGTATCGACTTGCACATCCCCGGTCAGTGGCTGGCTAAAAACTTTGTTGTGGGTCGGCACATAACCCTGTTGAGTGCAGGCGATGGCGAACACCAGACCTTCATGGCGCGGCAACAGCGGCTCCTGAATAGCCGGCAAGACCTGATCGGTGTAGCGGTCGAAGCGTGTCTGGTACTTGGCGGGGCTGGTGTTGGCAATGGCCTGGTAAGTGCGGTCGAACAGGTCGTCGAGGCTGATACGACCTGCCTCGATGTCGGCTTCAAAACGTGCCGTAATCTGGCTCGCGCCTTCGCGGGCCAGGTCGTAGATCCGCTGGTGATAGTCATCCAGTCCGACTTCTGCCAGGCGTTCGCTGATGCTTTCGGCCTGACCTTCCATTTGCACCGCGGCCTGGGCCAGACGCCGGGTTTGTTCGTCGCTGATGGCCAGGTCGCTGCGCATTTGCTCGATGGCGTGAAACAGGCTGTCGAGTTGTTCGCGATTGGTGTCGGCGCCTCGGGCGATTTCCCCGACCTGGCTTTCGACGCTGGCCGCCAGGCGCGCAATGTTTTCCAGGTGCTGACCAGTGTGCTCAACCTGTTGAACGCCCGTGTCGAGATCGCTGGACAGTTGCCGGATCTGTTCCACCACTTGCGCCGTGCGTTGCTGGATATCGGCAACCATCTCGCCCACTTCCCCGGTTGCGGTCGCGGTGCGCGCAGCCAGTCCGCGGACCTCGTCGGCCACCACCGCAAAGCCGCGCCCATGTTCCCCGGCCCGCGCCGCTTCAATCGCGGCATTCAAGGCCAGCAGATTGGTCTGGCTGGCGATGGACTGAATCACCAGCGTGACCCGTTGAATGTCGTCGCTGCGCTGACTCAGCTCCTCGATCAGTTCACGGCTATTACTGGCCCGCTGGCTTAACTGATGCATGCGCGCAATGGACTCAATCAACTCGGTACGTCCAGCCGCACCGCTCTGATGCGCCTCGCTGGCAGCGCTGAGCGCCTCGCGACTGAGCGTCGAGGTGGCTTGTTCGGTAGCAATCATGACTTCGGCGTTGCTGACAATTTGCGCCGCTGCACTGAGTTGCGATTGCAGCTTGTCTGCCAACTGCTTGACCGAAAACGCCACGCCAGCCGCTGACAGCGCGTTATGACTGGTGGTGTAGGAAAGATCGCGGGTCAATGCGGAGATGGCACTGGAGGTATCGGCAGAAGCGACTTGAGGCGTCGCGCGCGAACGCAGGCGAGGCAGCCAGATAATCAGCACGGCCAACGGCAGGCCAATATAAAGCGACCAACTTCCAAGCGTCATGCCACACAGCAACAGCATCAGGGCGATGCTTTGCAGGGTCGGCGTCAACCAGCGGTTTTTCGGCAAAAGCACTGGTGCTGGCACAGCCGCAACCAGAGATCCGTCTCTCGTCATCGTTATCACCCCGACATCTTCTAATTGTTGTCTTCGCACTAAACGCCACTATAAAGCCATTATCTATAAGCCTTTAGTCGCGAATGCTTTAGCAGATCAATAGAAGTACGAGGTATTTCTGCAGACGTCGAAAAGCAAAGATCGCAGCCTGCGGCAGCTCTTACAGGGGTTCACATAAACCTGTAGAAGCTGCCGAAGGCTGCGATCTTTTCAAAGCAGCCCACATCAAATGGGCTACCTCACAGAATCAGGCCTGACGCTGATGCTTGTCGATTTGCTCATGACGCTCTTGAGCTTCGATGCAGTACTTGGTGGTAGGGCTGATCAGCAGGCGTTTCAGGCCAATGGCCTCGCCGCTGTCGTCGCACCAGCCAAAGCTGTCTTCTTTGATGCGTTCCAGGGCTTGTTCCAACTGAGGCAGCATGCGCTGATCGCGATCGATCGCGTTCACCAGCCAGGTGCGCTCTTCTTCGACAGAAGCAGCGTCAGCCGGGTCGGCCGGGGTGTCCAGGCTCTCGATGGCGATGCGGTTCTGTTCGATGCGCTCATGGGTTTCGACTTTCATGTTTTGCAACAGCTCGGAGAAAAAAGCATGTTGCTCGGCATTCATGTAGTCATCCGCCGGCATGGCCAGCAACTTGTCCTTTGTCATTGATATCTCTATAAAAAAACGTGCATTAAGGCGAATAAGGGAGCGTTCCGGCGGACCTTGGCAGGTCATCGGAAAGGCGCCATTTGTTCCAAGCGCCACCCGGCACTCAATTTACGAGGGGCGGCAGTCTAAGGCCGACTTGAGGCCTCAGCAACTGAAAAGACAGCGAATTTGTCCGACAAGGCCTGGAAAATGCGCTATGACAGGCATCGCGGCGGTTATCGGAGTGCGTTTATAGCAAGAAATTCAATTGAGCACAGGTATATAGAAGACAAACGGCTACGCCCCTCCGCCATTTGCAGGTCGCGCAACCTCAGCTAAGGTTGTCCCTCCCGAAACGGCTATATCAAGGAGCGGTTAAATGAAGCTGATCGGCATGCTGGATTCGCCTTACGTACGACGCGTCGCTATTTCTGCGAAACGCCTGGGTATTGCGCTGGAGCACGAGTCGGTTTCGGTGTTCAGGCACTTCGAGCATTTCCAGGAGATCAACCCGGTGGTCAAGGCACCGACTCTAGTGCTGGATGACGGCGAAGTGCTGATGGATTCGACGCTGATCATCGATTACCTGGAAGCGCTCGCCGGCTCCGACCGCAGCCTGATACCCAACGACATCGCGCAACGCCTGCGTTCGTTGCGCCTGATTGGCCTGGCATTGGCGGCCTGCGAGAAATCCGTGCAGCTGTATTACGAGCGCAATCTGCGCCCGGCGGAGATTCAATTCGAACCATGGGTTGAACGGGTCGAAGGGCAATTGGCGGCAGCCTATGCGGCGCTGGAACGGGAGTTGGAGAAGCAACCGTTGAAAACCGACGGCTCGATTGAACAGGATGGTATTACCCTGGCCGTTGCCTGGAGCTTCACCAATTTGGTGGTGCCGGATCAGGTTGACGTGGCGCGGTTTCCGCGGATCACTGCGTACACCGCTTATGCTGAAGGATTGCAGGAATTCGTGAGTACACCGATGGAATGAGATTTTAAAGATCAAGAGATCGCAGCCTGCGGCAGCTCCTACATAAACCCATATAGGAGCTGCCGCAGGCTGCGATCTTTTGCCTTTAATAGATCAGTGCATAAACAAGGCGATCAGGATAATGATCGGGATCGGTACGCCAAGAAAGAACAGCAGTAGTGAGCGCATGGTAATTCTCCTGGGTTAGCGAATCGGTGCGGTGGTGACGTAAGTGTCGGTTTCCAGATACACCACGGCATCCCGACGACGACCGCCGAAAGTCGCGGCAAAACTGGCGAAGAACGCACCGAGCAACAACGCAACAAACATCCACAATGTGGTCCAGGCGGCAACTTTTGCGGCGGTGTCCGCCGCCTGTTGCGCCGCCAGCTTGGCGTCGGCCACTGCTTTTTGCGTACGGGCATAAACTTCGTCGACACGACGTTCCGCGTCCGCTTGCGTGAGGTTGGTCCGCTGTGCAACCAGTTGCGCCAGGTAAGTGCGATCCTCAGCGGCAAGTTGACCGTTATTGCTCAGGGAGCGAACAAAGATACGAGTCACAGTGCCGCGAGCGGCGTCATCACTGACGGCGGCTGGGCGATCATCGCGAAACAGGCTGTCGATGTAGTAACCGTACTGATCGCTGTCAGTATTGGCAGCGGCCGTACCAGCCGCCTGGGTCATGGCACTCGCAGCGCCACCGACCATATGCGCTCCGGCTTGCACCCCACCGCTGACCAGACTGCTGACAGATCCGGCCACCAGCGTTGCAGTCACCAACGTCGCCACGCACCAGGCCAGAAAACCATGGGCCGTGTCACGGAAGTAGACTTCGTCGCCATGCATGTACGCCCACTTCACCCGCAACCGCCCGGCAATGTAACCACCGGCGCCGGAAGCGACAATTTGTGTGAAAGCCAGCCAGACGATCGTCGAGATGCCCAGGCCCTTGGCACTTACGCCTTCATTGGCCCATGGCGATACCGCCGAAAAACCCAAGCCAAAACCCAGTAACACGAGGATCAGCGATAACGCCGCCGCAGCCGCGGCCCCGGCGAATATCGCCCCCCAGGACACGCCAGAGAGCGTGCTCGATTCATCTACGGCAGGATAGAAACCATCAGAGGATCTATTCATCGTTGTATCGCTCCAGGCAGAAAGATGGTGTTACAACTCTTCGAATGAGCAATTGCAGTCACCGTGCCAGTCGTGGGTTTTAAATAACTCGATGTACTTCAATGACTTATAAAGTTTGAACTTCCCAAATCCATGCAATATGCAACGAAGCGCTATGCTCAGCGGGTTTTATGCATTGAACAGATCAAAAGATCGCAGCCTGCGGCAGCTCCTATAGCGGATTGCGGTTTAAATGTAGGAGCTGCCGCAGGCTGCGATCTTTTGATCCTCTATGAACTTTTATTTAGTAAGCCTGCGATCATTTCTTGGCAAAATGGCGCACAACGTTGTGAACACTTTAATCAGGCCAGCCCTATGACCCGCATCTTGACCATCGAAGACGACGCCGTGACCGCCCAGGAAATAGTCGCCGAACTGAGCAGCCACGGCCTCGACGTCGACTGGGTCGACAATGGTCGTGAGGGGCTGGAGCGTGCGGTCAGCGGCAACTACGACCTGATTACCCTCGACCGCATGCTGCCCGAGCTCGATGGCCTGGCGATTGTCACCACGCTACGGACCATGGGTGTGTCCACGCCGATCCTGATGATCAGTGCCCTCTCCGATGTCGACGAGCGTGTGCGCGGTTTGCGTGCCGGCGGCGACGATTACCTGACCAAACCCTTTGCTACCGATGAAATGGCCGCCCGCGTCGAAGTCCTGCTACGTCGGCAGAACACCGGGACCGCGCACGCCACCACACTGCGGGTGGCGGATCTGGAACTGAACCTGATCAGTCATGAAGCCAGTCGCGACGGGCAACTGCTCACCCTGCTGCCCACCGAATACAAACTGCTGGAATTCCTGATGCGCAACACCGGGCAAATCCTCTCGCGAATGATGATTTTCGAAGAGGTCTGGGGTTATCACTTTGATCCCGGCACCAACCTGATCGACGTGCACATCGGCCGCCTGCGCAAGAAAATCGACCCACCTGGCAATGCGCCCCTGATTCGAACCGTGCGAGGCTCGGGTTATGTCATTGCCGAACCCGTCTAAAGGCTGGCGTTCTTCCAGCAGTCGTTTGCTGGCGCTCTACAGTTCGCTGTTCGTGATCTGGAGCGGGATTCTCATGGGCGTCATGTACTACGAGGTCTCCGCGTACCTGGACAACCTGGCCAAACATTCGCTGATGCAACGTCAGCATTTGTTCTCGCGTTTTTCCGGCGAACAGCTGGTCGACGCGCTTGCCGTCAGCATGACTTTCGACATCCGTGGCCTCGACGCTTATGGTCTGTTCGATGCCCAACACCGTTACCTCAGCGGTGCCCTGCGCCACATCCCGAGTGGTTTGCCGCTGGACGGCCAGATCCACATGCTCAGCGACTGCACCGATTCCGACGACCCGACCCTGCCCGCCGACAGCTGCGATGCGGTAGCGACTCCAACCCGGGACGGGCGCTGGCTGGTGCTGGTGCGGGATAACGGTTCGCTGTTTGCCGTGACCCGGATCATCCTTCACGCCTTGTTCTGGGGCGTGACCCTGACCATCCTGCCGGGCATCGTCGGTTGGCACCTGTTGCGCCGTCGTCCGCTGCGACGCATCCGCGCCATTCAGGCCAGCGCCGAGGCCATCGTCGCCGGAGACCTGACCAAGCGCCTGCCGCTGTCCAATCGCCGCGATGAACTGGACATGCTCGCGGCCATCGTCAACGCGATGCTCGAACGCATCGAGCGCCTGATGAACGAAGTCAAAGGCGTGTGCGACAACATCGCCCATGACCTGCGCACCCCGCTGACCCGCTTGCGCGCGCAGCTCTACCGCATGCAACAACAGGCCGGTGAAGGCTCGACCCAGGCGGCGCAACTGGACTCGGTGCTGGGTGAGGCAGACACACTGATGGCGCGTTTTCGTGGTTTGTTGCGCATCTCTGAACTGGAAGATCGCCAGCGCCGATCAGGCTTCGTGCAACTGGACCCGGTTTCGTTGTTACAGGAACTGCATGAGTTTTATCTGCCCTTGGCGGAAGACGATGACCTGGCGTTTGAGTTGCAGTTGCCGGCGTCATTGCCGCCACTGAACGGTGATCGCGCATTGCTGTTTGAAGCGGTGGCGAACCTGCTGAGCAACTCGATCAAATTCACCCCGCCCGGCGGCCGGGTGATTTTGCGCGGCGTCAATGAGGGCGGGCATACCCGCATCGAAGTACTCGACTCCGGGCCCGGCATCCCGGAGGCCGAACGCGAAGCGGTGTTCCAGCGTTTCTATCGCGCCGAGGCGGGCAATCAGAAAAGCGGTTTCGGGTTGGGGCTGTCGATCGTCGCGGCGATTGTCAGCTTGCACGGCTTTACGCTGGAGGTGGGCCGTGGCGAACTGGGCGGTGCGCAGTTGGTGCTGGATTGTCGGCAGGGTTTGATTGTGCAGACCTGAAAATCAAAAGATCAGCCTGCGGCAGCGCCTACATGAATCTCTGTAGGCGCTGCCGCAGGCTGCGATCTTTTGATCTGAGGGGGATTGGTGATGGGTTCAGGCCGGGTAGTTCGCCCGCAGGGCTTCAAGGCCGCCCTGATAAATCCCGGTAAACAACGCCACCACTTCCTCGTCACTTACGCCAACCGGTTCAAACTGCCCGGACCAGGTCACCCGAGCGCCGTCGCCTTGTGCCTCGACTTTGATTGTTGCCAAGTAAGCCGTGGCCGGAAACGGTGCCTGCAAAATCGAGTAGCTGTAGGCTTTCGCGTCATTGTCGAACGCTTGCAAACGCTCGATCACCACGCCGCCGTCCGCCGTTTGCAGGCTGCGCACGCGCCCGCCTTCGCTGAGTTCGCTTTTGGGAATAAACGGCAGCCAGTCCGGCAGCGCGTTGAAGCCGCCGATCAATTGCCAGACCTGATCGGCCGAGGCCGGGATGTCGATGAACGCTGATGCAGTTGCCATGTACAGTTCTCTCTTAATCAATAAGGCTCAGATGGCCATGCTGTCGACGACGCCACCGTCGACCCGCAGCGCCGCGCCGGTCGTTGCGGAGGACAACGGTGATGCGATGTAGGCCACCAGGTTCGCCACCTCCTCGACATTTGCCACGCGCTGGATGATCGACGTCGGCCGCGCCTTGCGCACGAACGCATCGGCCTCTTCCCGCACACTGCGGCCGGACTCAGTCGTGGCGTCCTTGAGCATCTGCTCCAGGCCATCGGTCAATGTCGGGCCGGGCAGGATCGCATTGACCGTCACCCCGGTGCCCGCCAGCCGTTTGGCCAGACCGTGGGACACCGCCAGGTTGGCACTTTTGGTCACGCCATAGTTGAGCATGTCGGCCGGGATGGCGATCCCGGATTCCGAGGACAGAAATATCACCCGCCCCCAGCCCTGCTTGACCATGTCCGGCACGTAATGCCGGGACAGGCGTACGCCGGAGATCACGTTGACCTCATAAAACCGCGTCCACTCACTGTCCGGGGTCTCGAAAAAATCCACCTCGTTAAAGATCCCGAGGTTGTTCACCAGGATGTCGGCCCGAGGTTCGGCGACAAACAGCTGCTCGGCACCTTCGGCAGTACCGAGGTCCGCGGTCAAACCGCGCAACTGCGCACCCGGTACGCTCTGGCGAATGCTCGCCAATGCCTGCTCGACCTTGGCGGTTTCACGACCGATCACCACCACCGTGGCACCCGACTCGGCCAGTGCCTTGCTGATACCCAAGCCGATGCCGGCCGTACTACCACTGACAATCGCCAGTTTCCCGCTCAAATCAATCTTCATAAGTCACCGCCCTTATATGTAGGAGCTGCCCAAGGCTGAAATCTTTTGATTTGGCAGCGGAGCACGCTCAGAAACCAATTTAGCCTCACGCATGGCCTGCCAGAACGCGGCAGGAATCACCGCCGACAAAGCAGCCACATCCTCAGCAATCCGCTCCGGACGGCTGGAACCAGGAATCACCGCCGCCACGGCCGGGTTTGCCAGGGAGAACTGCAATGCAGCGGCCTTGACGTCAACACCATGGGCAGCCGCGATGCGTTTGATTTGCTCGACCTTGTCGATGATCGCCGGGCTGGCCTTCTGGTATTCAAAGTGCGCGCCACCGGCCAGGATGCCCGAGCTATAAGGGCCACCGACCACGATTTCGACATTCTGCGCCAGGGCCGCATCCATCAAGCGTTGCAAGGCGCGGTCATGGTCGAGAAGAGTGTAGCGACCCGCCAGCAAAAAGCCGTCCGGTTGCGCTTCGCTCAGATCAAGGGTCAATTCGCACGGCTCGACCTTGTTCACACCCAGGCCCCAGCCCTTGATCACGCCTTCTTCGCGCAAACGAGTCAGCACTTTGAAAGCACCGGTGCGAGCCTGATTGAAGTACTCCAGCCATTGATCGCCGTAGAAATCCTGGGCGATGTCATGCACCCAGACGATGTCCAGTCGGTCGGTTTGCAAGCGCTTGAGGCTGTCTTCAATCGAACGCATCGTTGCGTCGGCGCTGTAGTCGTTGACGATTTTGTTCGGGCGACCATGGGCGAACACTCCGCTCTTCTCACCCAGGTCACGGTTAGCGGCGTCTTCGACTTCGTCGAGAATCACCCGGCCAACCTTGCTGCTCAGCACATAGTCGTCGCGGTTGTAGCGGGACAGTGCGGCACCGAGACGAATTTCCGACAGGCCCGAACCGTAGAACGGCGCGGTATCAAAGTAACGCACACCGGCGTCCCAAGCCGCGTGAACCGTGGCCAACGCTTCTTCTTCAGGAATGGCGCGGAACATGTTGCCCAGGGGGGCAGTACCGAAACCCAGCGCGCCGGGCAGTTTGTCTTTCAAGCTCATGGGTGTGTCCTCTTGAGTGTCAGGGGTCAGCGGTTGTGACCGTTGAGCAGATCCTAGATTGCGAGCATCGGACCGTCCAAGACATAATGTGCAGCACTTGAGTCCCACGAGGTCTGACATGATCGACATCCGCCAATTGCGTTACTTCGTCGCCGTCGCCGAAGAAGAACACGTCGGTCGCGCCGCCGAACGGTTGCACATTTCCCAGTCACCGCTGAGCCGGCAGATCGCCCAGCTCGAAGAACGCCTGGGCCTGACCCTGTTCGAGCGCAGCCAGCAACGCATCCGCCTGACCCGCGACGGCCAGACGTTCCTCGCCGAAACCCGCGCCCTGCTGACCCACGCCAGTCGCCTGGAATCCCTCGGCAAACGTCTGGGCCGCGGCGAAGAAGGCGGGTTGTGCATCGGCTACATCGAAAACGCCATGCACGCCGGGGTGTTGCCCAATGCCTTGCGCATCCTGCGGGTCGACCGGCCGAACGTGCACGTCGCGTTGTACAACCTGCGCTCCACCGAACAACTTGAAGGCCTGCGCCAGCGCAGCCTCGACGTCGCACTGGTCAGCGAACCACCGGCCAAAGACGATCCGGATCTGCTGGGCTTCCAGGTGCTGGACGACCCGATGTTGCTGGCATTACCCGAGCATCATCCACTGGCTCACCAGGCAACACTGACCCCGGCCGACCTCGCCGATCAGGAGTGGATCGGCGTGCAACACCACACCAGCCGCGAAGACTTCGTCAGCGCCTGCATCCGCGCCGGCTTCACCCCGGACATCCGCATGGAAGCCACCGGCCCCTTCACCGCAATGGCGCTGGTGAGCTCGGGGCTGGGCATCGCCATGATTCAAAAAGGCTTGAGCCGCAACGCACCGCCGGGCGTGGTGCTGCGGGAAGTGCCGTGGATTGCCTTCACCCGACCGCTGTGGGCGGCGTGGCACCGGATCAATTTGCGGCCGTTGGTGGAGACGTTCAGAAAGGTGTTGACGGAGCGGGGGTTGGAGGGGTGATGGCTGTCGACGTGGATCGATTGAACGACCAAATCGACTGTAAGAGCACGGCTTGTCGGCGATGGCGATCGTGAGGACGCTATCGCGAGCAGGCGCGCGCCTACACGGGTCAGGGGTAAACACCCAGGTGCACCGCATGTTCGGGGTTTGGTGCTTTACTGGATAGACCCCATTTCTCCTTGCGAGAACCCGACCATGAACCGCAACGACCTGCGCCGCGTGGACATGAACCTGTTGGTGATTTTCGAAACCCTGATGTTCGAAAAGAACCTGACCCGGGCCGGGGAGAAACTGTTCCTCGGCCAGCCTGCCGTCAGTGCGGCGCTGGCGCGCTTGCGTGATTTGTTTGACGACCCGTTGCTGGTGCGCAACGGCCGTGTGCTGGAGGCGACTCCACGAGCGTTGGTGATCCTCAAGGAATTGCAGCCAGCGATGGACACTATTTCCGGTGCCGTCAGCCGGGCCAAGGATTTCGACCCTTCCACCAGTCGCGAGGTATTTCGCATCGGCCTGTCCGACGACGCTGAGTTCGGTCTGTTTCCGCCGCTGCTCAAGCAGATTCGCGAAGAGGCGCAGAACGTTGTGGTGGTGGTGCGGCGGGTTAATTTCCTGCTGATGTCGTCGATGCTCGCCACCGGGGAGGTTTCCGTCGGGATCAGTTACACCACTGAACTGCCGGCCAACGCCAAGCGCAAGAAACTGCGGGATTTGAGCGTAAAAATCCTGCGTGGCGATGACCGTCCCGGTGCCCTGACCCTGGATGAATTCTGCGAACGTCCACATGCGCTGGTGTCGTTTTCCGGGGATCTGTCCGGGGCTATCGATACCGACCTCGCACGCATCGGCCGCTCACGCCGGGTAGTACTGGCGGTGCCGCAGTTTGCCGGCCTGCGCGCGTTGCTGGCGGGCACCGACATGCTCGCCACCGTGCCGGATTACGCGGCGTGCGCGTTGATCGAAGGCAGCAACCAGTTGCGCGCCGACGACCCGCCTTTCGACATTGTGCTGTCCGAACTGTCCATGGTCTGGAACGGCGTCAACGATAACGATCCGGCAGAACGTTGGTTGCGCTCGCGAATTGCGGAGCACATGTCGGCTCCACTGCCGGGGCATTGAGCGAGTTGAAATTCGGATCGGTCTCACGCAGGTAAATCGGCAGGTCCGTCATGGGCGGCATGGCCGGAATCTCGAAATACATCTGGATCACCCAGCCACGGTGATAGCTGGCGTGATTGACCACGTGCATCAACATCGCGCCAGCGCTCATGGTGCCGCTTTCGCCGGAGACAAAAGTGAACCGGACGGGCTTGTCCAGCGAGGCGTCGGTTTGCCTGGCGGTCCAGTCGCTGTACCAGTGATCAACGTCTTGCTGCGCCAGCCGCAAATCGGTCAGCGCGGGATGCACCAATTCATGTGAGGTTTTGAAGCCGTGCCCTCGGCCTTCGAGGTGGGCCTGCCAGATGCAGTCCACCACATAGATGTGGTTCAACGTACCGATCATGGTCTTGAACACCGAAGCGCGTTCTTTTTCCACTTCACCTGGCGGCAATTGCGCCAGGTTGTCGAAGAGGCGCTGATTGGCCCAGGTTTTGTAATCGGCGAGCATGCGGGCAGTGCGTACGTTGATCATCAGACTTCTCCGATGGCGATGAGCGCATCTCCCAAGGATAGCGCTATCCACGCGCCGTGGCGCCGCCTCTGATCATCGGTACAAGCGCTATGCCGCCAACGAATCCGTTACACGCTCGGCCAGTGCCAGGCAACTGGTCAGGCCCGGCGATTCGATGCCGAACAGGTTCACCAATCCCGGCACGCCGTGCTCTTTCGGGCCACTGAGGCGAAAGTCGGCAGCCGGTTCGGTGGGGTCAGTGATTTTCGGCCGTATGCCGCTATAGGCCGGTTGCAGACTGCCTTCGGGCAAGCCCGGCCAGTAACGCCGGATCGCCTCATAGAAGCCTTCGGCCCGATGTGGATCCACAACGTAATCGATAGCGTCGACCCATTCCACGTCCGGCCCGAAACGCGCTTGGCCGCCCAGATCCAGGGTCATGTGCACACCCAGCCCGGCGCTTTCCGGTGCCGGGTATACCAGATGGCGAAACGGCGCTCGGCCGCTGAGACTGAAATAGCTGCCTTTGCACAGATGAGCCTGGGGAATGTGTTGCGCTGGCAAGCCTTCGATTCGACTGGCCACTTGCGGGGCGGACAATCCGGCGCAATTGATCAGCTCACGACAGGTCAAGCTCATGGGTTCGGCACCGCTCATGTGCAACTCGAAACCCTGTTCGATGCAACGGGCCGACAGTAACGGCGTGTGAAAGACCAGCGACGCGCCGCAAGCTTCGGCATCGCCTTGCAGCGCCAGCATCAGGCCATGGGAATCGACGATGCCGGTGGAGGGCGACCACAGCGCAGCGACGCAGGACAACGCCGGTTCCAGCTCCCGAGCCTGATCGGCTTCCAGCCACTGCAGATCATCGACACCATTGCGCCGCCCCTGCTCCAGCAACCCTTGCAACGCAGCACGTTGCGCGTCGTCCGTGGCGACGATCAGCTTGCCCAGCCGCTGATAATCGACACCGCGCTCGTCGCAGTAGGCGTAAAGGCGTTGCTTGCCCTCCACGCACAACTGCGCCTTGAGGCTGCCGCCGGGGTAATAAATACCGGCGTGGATCACTTCGGAGTTGCGCGAACTGATGCCCACACCGATACCTTCGCCGGCCTCGACCACGATCACTTCACGCCCGCTCAACGCCAGTGCCCTGGCCACCGCCAGCCCGACTACACCGGCACCCACCACCACACTGTCGATATCGACACTCACCTGACCTGCCCCCCCTATCAAACCAGTCCTCGTTCCCGATAATCGATCAGGCTGGAGAATATGGCCAGCAGCAAGGCCATGACCACGAAGAAGATCAACACCAGGAAATATGAACCGGTGAACTGCACGATCAAGCCGATCAGGATCGGCACGATCACCCCGGCCATGTTGCCGCAGAAGTTCATGGTGCCAGCCAGAACGCCGGTTTTCGAGGTGCCACCGAGGATCGACGGAATGCACCAGTACATCCCGCACCAACGAATGAAAAACATCGCCACGCAAAGCAATCCGATCGCTTGGGCGGCGTCAGCGGTATAGGCGGTACCCAACATGCACAGAGCGGCGACCAGTGCCGAGCCGCTGAACATGCTGCGCATCACCAGGTTCGGCGAGGCACCGCTGGATTTCCATTTATCCCCCAGGTAGCCGCCGACCAGTTCGCCAACGAAACCGCACATGAAAATCAGGAAGGTCGCGCCGCCCATGCCCGAAATGTTCAGGCCGTGGGTCTGGTGCAGGTAACTCGGCATCCAGGTCAGCAAGCCGTAGAACACGCTGAGAATGCAGCAGTAACCGGCGAACATCGCCAGCACCGAGCGGTCCTTGAGCAGTTCCTTGAAGGCAATGCTGGTGACCGCACCGGGTTTGCTGACCGTGGCATTGCCTTCGGTGATGTGCGCCAGTTCAGCGGCGTTGACGCCGGGGTGTTCGCTGGGGTGGTTGCGGATGTATTTCCAGGCCAGCACACCGGCGAGCATGGTGCCAACGCCGGCAATCACGAAAGCGATGCGCCAGGAATCGAACCAGCCGATCAGGCCGGCAATGATGATCGCGCCGAAGGCACTGCCCAGTGGTGCACCGCCGTCGACCAGCACCGCGCCGCGCCCACGTTCGTTGGGGGTCAGCCACGCGCCGTTGAGCTTGGCCCCGGCAGGCATGATCGGTGATTCGGCGACGCCCAGGCCCATGCGGGTGATCAGCAAAATGATCCAGTTGTGCGCGCCAGCGGCCAAGGCCTGGAACGCGCCCCAGGCAACCGTCGCAACGACGATCACGCGGCGGGTCTGAAAGCGATCCAGCAGCATGCCGCCGGGGATCTGCATCAACGCGTAGGACCAGAAAAACGCGCTGAGCATCAAGCCTTCAAGCGCCGGCGGGATCTGGAATTCGCTGGAAATCAGCGGCAGTGCCACCGACAGCGAGGCACGGTCGATGTAATTGATCGCGGTCAGCAACAGCATGATGAGGAAGATTCGCCAGCGGACGCTGGTGGCACGCTCGGTTGCGGTCGCGGCTGTCAGCGACAGGCTTTCGGCACTCGGATTATTCATGTGGGGGGCGCTCTTATTGTTGTGGGAACAAGCGGCCCCACTCTAATCACGCCCCCAGGCCCTGAATAATGATGGGATCTGATAGGGGGATCACTGACAGTCATCCCCCAGCAGCTCACCTTGAGTCAGAAAAAAATCTTTGGGTTTACACAGTTAGCTCCCGCTTGAGTGCGCAGCACTCACACAATCTCCATGGTGGTCAGATTTTGGGGCCGCTGCCCAGTTCAGCGCGAGCAAGCTCGCTCGCCACAACAGCAGAAAAAACGCTTAGAACGTACCGGGATAACTGCCGCCATCCAGTAACAGGTTTTGCCCGGTCAGAAAACCGGACTGGGCGCTACAAATGAACGCGCAATAGGCTCCGAATTCATCGGGCTGGCCAAAGCGCTGCGCGGGCACATTCTTGCGCCGCTGCTCGGCGACGCTTTCGACGCTGCTGCCATTGGCATCGGCCGCCGCGCTCAAGGTTTTGTGCAGGCGTTCGGTTTCGAATGGCCCCGGCAACAGGTTGTTGACGGTGACGTTGTTGCCGGCCAATCGCGCCTGACGTGCCAGCCCGGCGATGAAACCGGTCAAGCCACTGCGAGCACCGTTGGACAGGCCGAGCACATCAATCGGTGCCTTCACCGCGCCCGAGGTGATGTTGACGATGCGCCCGAAACCGCGCTCGGCCATACCATCCACGCAGGCCTTGATCATCTCGATGGGCGTGAGCATGTTGGCGTCCAGCGCCTTTAGCCAGTCTTCGCGCTGCCAGTCGCGGAAGTCGCCGGGCGGCGGTCCACCCGCGTTATTGACGAGGATGTCCACCTGCGGACACGCCGCCAGTACGTTCGCGCGCACCGCCGCTTCGCTGATGTCACCCGCCACGGTGCGCACCTCGATGGTCGGCGCCAGGCTGCGCAATTCATTGGCGGCGACCTGCAACTTGGCGTCGCCACGGGCGTTGATCACCAGGTTCACGCCTTCCTTCGCCAAGGCTCGCGCACAAGCCAGGCCCAAGCCCTTGCTGGCGGCGCAGACGATCGCCCAGCGTCCCGAAATACCCAAATCCATGACGATGCTCCTGAATTGTTCAAAGCGCTCACGTTACCACTGCCCACCCGCCAGTCAGGGGATGACAACGGGTGATCGTTGTATCAGACCTTTTCATTATCGGCGGGCCGTCGCGCTAATTACTGTTCCGGGACCAATAAGAACCGGAGAAGCACATGAACCCGTTCCAGTTTTATTTCCCCACGACGTTGAAAAGCGGCAACGGCCTGGTGCGTCAGGCCGGCACATTGCTCAAGCCGCATGTTCGAAAAAAACTGCTGGTGGTCACCGACGAAGGTCTGATGGCGTCGGGCGTGATGGAAAGTTTTTTTGCTTCGCTGGCCGCCAGCGAGATTGCCTATGAAGTGTTCGCCGGCGTCGAGCCCAACCCGACCACGGATGTGCTGGAACGCGCCGTGGCGTTCCTGAAAAACCACGAGTGCGATTCGGTAATCGGCGTTGGTGGCGGCAGCAGCATCGACACCGCCAAGGGTGTCGCGGCCATGGCCACCAACCCCGGCAACATCCTCGACTACGAGGGCTACGACAAACTGCTGCACCCGCCGCTGCCGGTTTTCGCCATTCCGACCACCTCGGGCACCGGCAGCGAGTGCACTGCGTCCACGGTGTTTACCAACACTAAAACCCTGTTCAAAACGGTGATCATCAGCCCGGCGCTGTTTCCGAAACTGGCGATTCTTGATGCCGAGCTGACACTGAAACTGCCGCCATCAATCACCGCCGCCACCGGCATGGACGCCCTGACCCACGCCATCGAATCCTACGTATCGAAGCAGGCCAACCCGGTGAGCCAGGCCATGGCCCTGCAAGCGATCAAGATGATTTGCACGCACTTGCCGAAAGCCTTTTTTACAGGCTCCGACCTGCATGCCCGGGAACAGATGCTGCTCGGGTCGTTCCTCGCCGGCGTTGCGTTCGCCCAATCGAAACTGGGCAACGTGCATGCGATCTCCCACACCTTCGGCGGCGTGTTCAACATTCCCCACGGCATCGCCAATGCCACTCTGCTGCCCTACGTCATCGAGTTCAACCTGGCGGCCTGCCCTGAACTGTTCGGCGACATCGCCCTCGCCATGGGCGAAAACGTCGACGGCCTGAGCGCTGCCCGCGCCGGGCACAAAGTGGTGGAACACGTCATGGCGCTGAACAAGGCCATCGGCATCCCCGACAACATCAAGGACCTGGGCGTGGACCTGGACTACATGCCGCAAATGGTCAGCGACTCGATGCGCAGCGGCAACGTGCTGGTCAACCCACGCCTGACCAGCGCCACCGACGTCGAACGAATCATCAGCAACGCGTACCACGGCATTCATTCTTGAGAGATGACACCCATGTTTTACGAAATGCGCACCTACACGATTCAGATCGGAAAAATGCAAACCTACCTCAAGCACTTCGAGGAAAACGGCCTGCCGGTGATCTCCCGTTACGCCACGCTGGTGGGCTGGTGGTACACGGAAATCGGCGAGCTCAATCAGGTGATCCACATCTGGGCCTACGAGAGCCTGGACGAGCGGATCAACAAACGCGCCGCGCTGTACCAGGACTCGGACTGGCTTGAAGGCTTCGTGCCGATCGCCTTCCCGATGCTGGAAAAAATGGAATCGAAGCTGCTGATGCCGGCGCAGTTTTCACCCATCAAATAACCCCGCAACGCCACCGTTATCCGCCGGATAAATACACACCCCCTGTAGGAGCTGCCACAGGCTGCTCCTACAGGGGGATTTGTTAATAAAAAGGACAACCTCATGTGCGACCACAACACCAATAACACCGCCGCCGACCGTTCTCCCGATGTCAAAGCCCTGCTCGAAGGCCTGCCGACCAACTGGGGCAAGTGGGGGCCGGACGATGAAGTCGGTGCCCTGAATTACCTGCAAAGCGCGGAAATCCTGCGCGGTATTGCCTCTGTGCGCCAGGGCAAGACCTTCACCCTGCAAGTGCAGATCGGTCATCCCAAAGGTGAACCGCTGTGGCCCGGCCGCCGCCCCTCGATGCGCGTCAACGTGCTGGACAAGGGGCATTTCCTCGCCGGCAAGACCCACTTCGACGGCCACGTGGAATACGCCGACGACGTGATCTTCATGCACCTGCAAGGCTCGACCCAATACGACGCGCTGGGCCATGTCTGGCACGACAACAAACTGTGGAACGGCTACGACGCCATGAGCACCATTGGCGGCATGGACAAGGCCAGTATCCTGCCGATTGCCGAGCGCGGGATTGTCGGGCGTGCGGTGCTGATCGACATGGCCCGCCATCGTGGCAAAGCGGTGCTGGACAAGGGCGAGACCTTCAACCACCTCGACCTGCTCGCCGCCGCCAAAGCCCAAGGCATCGAGATCCAGAAACGCGACATCCTGATTATCCGCACCGGCTGGATCGGCTCGTTCTATGAGCGAGAACCGGAAGAGTTCTACAAGGATTTCGCCGAGCCGGGCCTGACCTTCAGCCGTGAATTGGTGGAGTGGTTCCACCAGATGGAAATCCCCAATCTGGTGACCGATACCATGGCCAACGAGATCGCGGTCGACCCGACTTCTGGCGTGCTGATCCCGCTGCACAACGCGCTGATGCGCAACCTCGGCGTGACCTTCACTGAAGTGGCCTTGCTCGATGAGCTGGCCAACGACTGTGCCGAAGATGGCCAGTGGCAGTTCCTCTACACCGCCGCTCCGCTGAAGATCGTCGGCGGCACGGGCGCACCGGTGAACCCGATCGTGATCAAATGACCTCCCCGGTAGGAGCTGCCGCAGGCTGCGATCTTTTGATGTAGTTTTTTTAAGATCAAGATCAAAAGATCGCAGCCTTCGGCAGCGCCTACAGGTGGAGGCAGGCTACGTAATCGATAGCTGCTGTAGTTCGTTGATCAGCAGGGTCGCCGCCGGTGACAAATCGGCACCAGCCCGGCTGATCACGCCATAAGGTTCGATCAATGCGCGCAGAGACACCGGCAGCTTCACCAGCAAATCGAATTTCTCGCAAAACTGCGCGACTTCTACCGGGATTACCGCCAGCAATGTCGGGTCTTGTTGCACCAGCAAAATGGTGGCGAACGTCGATGAGGTTTCCAGCGGATAACGCGGAATCTCCAGCCCTGCCTCATTCAGCTCACGCTCGAGGGCCTGGCGCATCGGCATGTCTTTGGGGTAGACCACCCAGCGGTAATCGCTCAACTGCGACAGCTGCAACGACTCGGCCCTGGCCAATGGATGATCTTTGCTCGCGACCACGGCCAAGGGTTCTTCACTCAGTTCGATGCAGTCATAGGCGTCCGAACGCTGGCCGACGCTGGTACGACAAATCGCCAGGTCGAGCCGTCCCTGATCCAGCAACCCGAGCAATGTCGCGCTGGTGTTTTCCACCAGTTCCACTGACAACTCCGGTTGCTTGAGCCGCAACTCGGTCAGCGCCCGGGTCAGCAACGGCACCGCGCCCATGATCACCCCCACCGACAATCGCCCGCCCTGCCCTTGCATGATGCTGAGCATTTCCTCGCGCAGGTGTTCTACGTCGCTGTAGATCAGCCGCGCATACCGAATCATGCAACGCCCCATTTCATTGGCCACCAGGCCCTTGGGCTGACGTTCAAACAGCGGCATGCCGAGCAGCGATTCAACTTCATGCAAGGCTTTGGTGGCACCGGACTGGGAAATCGAAATCTGCTCGGCGGCCTTGTGCAGGGAGCCGCGATCATCTAATGCGATCAGCAACCGCAGTTGTTTGAGGCGCAGGCGTGAAGCGATGCTGCCAAGTGAAGGAACCATGTCTGTGGGTGCTCGATTCAATGTGTAGATCCGTGATAGCCCACGCCGGCATCTGCCCGATGCCTTGCGTGGGCCAGAGGGTCAGGTCAGGGGCGCCACACTCCACTGGCCATCGACCAGTCGATTGAGGCCCAGCGGGTTACTGTTTTGCAGTGCTGGGGGCAGGTATTCATCAGGATAGTTCTGGTAGCAGACCGGTCGCAGGAAGCGATCGATGGCCAGGCTGCCAACCGAGGTTCCGCGCGCATCCGACGTGGCCGGATAAGGTCCGCCATGCACCATCGCATCGCTGACTTCGACGCCGGTGGGGTAACCGTTGAGCAGCAGGCGTCCGACCTTGTCTTCGAGCAGCGGCAGCAGTTCGCTGAAGCGATCCAGATCCGCAGCGTCGGCAATCAACGTGGCGGTCAGTTGACCGTGCAGACTGTCGAGTACAGCGCGCAATTGCTGCTGGTCGGCCACCTCCACAACCACGGTGGCCGGGCCGAAGATCTCTTCTTGCAACAACGGATCACCCTCGATCAACAGTTGCACGTCGGCTTTGAACAGTTGTGGCTGCGCTCTGGAATCGCCTTGGGGTTGACCGGCCAAATGATCGACCCGGTCATCGGCAGCAATGTGTTGCAGGCCTGCGCGATAGCTTTTCAGTGCGCCGGCATTCAGCATGGTCTGTGCCGGTTGGCTGCCCATGGCTTGCGCAAATACGTCGAGGAACGCGCTGAACTGCGGCGAGCGCAAGCCGATGATCAAACCGGGGCTGGTGCAAAACTGGCCGCAACCGAGGTTGACTGACGCCGTCAGCTCTTCAGCGACTTTTTCGCCACGGCTGATCAACGCTTCCGGCAGCAGGATCACCGGATTGATGCTCGACATCTCGGCGAACACCGGTATCGGCTGCGCCCGCGCGGCCGCCAGATCCGACAAAGCCCGACCGCCCTTGAGCGAACCGGTGAAACCGACAGCCTTGATGCCATCGGCCTTGACCAGCGCCTGGCCAACGCCCGCGCCGTAGATCATGTTGAACACGCCCGTCGGCATGGCCGTGCGTTGCGCGGCGCGAACGATAGCGCTCGCCACCCGGTCGGCAGTCGCCATGTGCCCGCTGTGGGCCTTGAACACCACCGGGCAACCGGCGGCCAGGGCCGAAGCGGTGTCGCCGCCAGCGGTGGAAAAGGCCAGCGGGAAATTGCTCGCGCCAAACACCGCGACCGGGCCAACGCCGATGCGGTACTGGCGAATATCCAGGCGTGGCAATGGTGCGCGCTGGGGTTGTGCCTGGTCGATCCGTGCACCGAGGAAATCACCACGACGCAGCACCTGAGCGAACAAGCGCAACTGGCCGGTGGTGCGGCTGCGCTCGCCGCGAATCCGCCCCGCGGGCAATGCGGTTTCCTGACATACCAGCGCGATGAAATCGTCCCCCAACCCATCGATTTCTTCGGCGATGGCGTCGAGGAATCCGGCACGGCGCTGCGGCGACAATTGACGGTACGGCGAAAAAGCACGCGTTGCCGCCGCTACCGCCAGCGCCACTTCCTGATCGGTGGCCTGATGAAAAACATAAGGCAGCGCCTGCCCGGTGCTGGCGTCAACGCTTTGCAACGTCTCGTGGCCCAAGGCACTGCGCTGCCCGTCGATGAACTGCTGGCCGAAAATATCGGACATCAAAAACTCCCTCGCCTGCGTTTGGCAGGCGATCACTGAAATTGAAGGGATACGCCTAACGCGCACGCTTCACTCTAGGGGCGGGGTCACAGGCGAACAAATGACAACAACGGGCCGGGGAATGAGCGTTTGTCATCCCCCTCGGCAGGCATGAAAGGTACGCAGCCCTTTTGTGCGGAAACAGATCGCTGTCGACAATACAATTGTTCTGGATTGTCACGAATCACATTGCTACCTGTAGGAGCTGCCGAAGGCTGCGATCTTTTGATCTTGTTTTTCAGGATCAAGATCAACAGATCGCAGCCTTCGGCAGCTCCTACAGATTGGATCGGGTCGGGGTTGAATTTTGTGCCGCCGAGTGACATAAAACCCTGAATTCCTGACAGCCGATGACGTGCGATTACGCTTATACCGTTTGCGAATTATGATTATTCCTACTCGCTAAAACAGAAGCCCATGAACGACATCACCCGCTCTCCCGACAACATCGAATTTCAACCCGACCAACCGCGACTGATCGTGTTCCTCGCCTATCCCGAAATGGGCCTGCTGGATCTGACCGGGGCGCAAACCGTGTTTTGGGCCGCCTCTCGCTACATGAACAGCCGTGGCTTGCCGGGTTACAGCCTGCACACCGCAAGCATGCCGGGCGGCTTGATGCACTCGGCGGAAGGGCTGGCCGTCCACACCGTGCCCCTGCTCGACTTTGCGGGCCAATCGATCGATACCCTGATCGCTCCGGGCGCACCGTACATTCTCAAGGCGATGAACAATTCCCTGGATCTGGTCGCCTGGCTCAAAGAGGCCTCGCCAAAAGCCAAACGCACCGCATCGGTGTGCAGCGGGACGTTCCTGCTGGCCAAGGCCGGATTGCTCGAAGGCCGACGTGCCGCCACCCACTGGGCGATGTGCGACGTGCTCAAGGAAAGCTACCCATCAATCGAAGTCGACAGCGATGCGATTTTCGTCAAGGACGGTGCGATGTGGACTTCGGCGGGTGTCAGTGCCGGTATCGACCTGGCACTGGCCTTGGTCGAGGAAGATTGCGGTCGTGAAGTGTCATTACGGGTGGCGCGGGAAATGGTGGTGTTTCTCAAGCGTCCTGGCGGACAGGCCCAGTACAGTCAATTGCTGCAAGCCCAAACCAGCGACGGCGCCGCTTTCGACGATCTGCATTTATGGATTACGCAGAATCTGGCGGGGGAAAACCTCACGGTCGACTCGCTCGCGCAGCAGGTGCAAATGAGCCCGCGCAACTTCGCCCGGGTCTACAAACTCAAGACCGGCCGCACCCCGGCCAAAGCCGTGGAAGTGCTGCGGGTGGAAGCCGCCCGACGCCTGCTTGAAGATTCCGAACGCAACATCGATCAAATCTCCCGACTGTGCGGGTTCGGCGATGAAGAGCGCATGCGCCTGACGTTCCAACGCAACCTGGGCGTGTCCCCGCGGGATTATCGCAACCGTTTTTCGCGGTAACGGGTTTCCAAGATCAAAAGATCGCAGCCTTCGGCAGCTCCTACAGGGGATGAATGTAGGAGCTGCCGAAGGCTGCAATCTTTTGATCCTGATCCTGCTTTTGATCTGGGCGCCCCATCGAGAAGCCGAGTGCAGGGAACTCCTGACGATCGCCATGCATCCTAAAAGATGAGGTACTTCCTTTTTGCTTTTCGCTTTCAGAGGACACCGTCATGCGCCGTCTGATTATCGTTTCTTCTCTTTTGCTGTGTTTACCCTTCGGTTCCGCAATGGCCAAAGTGGACGCGGGCGATGTCGCCACTTCGGCCGGGGTTTCCGCATCGCTGTACTCGACGTTCAAGGACCACAAACTCATGATTCCTGCCCGGGATGACGCCTCCAGCTTCGTGGCCAGTGGCGGTACGATTCGTGGCGCTTATCTGGAGTCGGTCCTGAAACAGCTCCGTCAGGAACATCCGGATCTGAACAACGCCAGCGACGAAGACCTGGCCCGCGCCATTCTCGTCCAGGAAGGTGTTGCGGCAGGCCAGTAACCACGGCCAACCTCAGCGGTGGGGCTTGTGAAACCTGGATGCGTTTCCAGCCCCGCCTGGTTTTTTTCAACGTGACCAACCGGCCACCAGCGCTGCGGTGATGCTCACCCCGCCACACACCACAATCACCACGTCATGGGCCTCGGCAATCGCCGGATGATCCAGGTAAGCAATCGCCAGCGAAACACCGCACGCCGGCTCGACCAGCTGACGAAAATCACTGGCATAACGCACCACCCCCATGATCGCGTCCTCATCGCTGAGCACCGCACAGTCATGGGGAAAATCGAGGATGTGCTGCACCGGCCACGCCGCCACTTCAGAGGCGCCGAGCGAAGTGGCGACGGTGTCGATACGCGTCAGGCGTACCGGATGCCCCGCCGCGACAGCTGCCGCGAACGACGCTGCGCCTATGGTTTCGCAGGCAATGATCCGGCAGTCCGTGCGCTGATGGCGGATTAACCCGGTGAGAATACCGGCGAGCAAGCCACCGCCACCCACCGACGTGACCAACGCATCGACCTGCGGACAGTCTTCGAGGATTTCATCGACCATCGTACTGTGCCCTTGCCACAACACCGGGTGATCGAAGGCCGGCACGTATTCGGTGTCCGCGCCCTGCGCCAGTTCCTTGGCCCGTTGATTGGCGTCGTCCCAGACCTTGCCATGGACGATCACTTCGGCACCGGTTTTCCTGATCCTGGCGCGGGTACTTTCAGGGGTGGTGTGTGGCACCACGATGCAGGCTTGCAACCCAAGGCTGGCAGCAGCCACAGCAGTGGCAAAACCGGCGTTCCCCCCGGAAGGACAGACCACTTTGGTTTTGCCCTGAGCGGCGGCCTGACTGCACAAAAGCCCCATGCCGCGCAGTTTGAATGAGCCGCTCGGTTGCAGGTTTTCCAGTTTTAACCAGATACGGCGGCTGGGGGTCGAGAGGCCTGGATACAGAATCAACGGCGTTCTGATGTGAAGCATGGCGGCTCCTGTTGCACGCCGCCGGCCCGTCGAATGTTCCACGGGTCAGCGGTGAACGGTCCTTTTCCAAGCTTAGTTCAAAGAGGTGTTGCTGATGACGCCATCGCGGGCAAGCCTCGCTCCTACAGGAATTTGGCGTTACCCCGTAGGCGCGAGGCTTGCCCGCGAAGGCGTCCGAAAAAACACCCTCAATCTAACGGTAACGCGGCGCCGCCGTGGAGTTGCCGAACAACCCGGAAAGTACCTGGCGCTGCGCTTCGTATTGGTCCCACTGCGCGCCGTCCTGCAGGCCCGGAATGGTCACCACTTCACCGTTCGCCAGACCCACCAGTGCGGCATCGACCATGTCCTCGGCGGACATGACGATTTCCTGCGGCAGGTTCTCCACCGGGTTGCCGGCCTCGCTCCAGAAGTCAGTGGCGGTCGCACCCGGCAACACGGCCTGGACGCGCACACCCTTGTCGGCCAATTCGCGGTGCATCGACTGGCTCAAGCCGAGGACAAAAGCCTTGGTCCCGCCGTACACGCCGTTGAGGATTTCAGGGGCGATGGCGACGATCGAGGAAATGTTGATCACGGTTCCGGTGCCGCGCGCAACGAAGCCGGAAGCCACAGCGTAAGCCAGGCGCGTGAGTGCAGTGATATTGAGGGTGATCATGTCTTCCATGTCATCCACGGGGCTGCCAAGCAGCGGCATAACCGCGCCGACCCCGGCGTTGTTGACCAGCAATGTGATGCTGGCGTCGCTGCGCAGGATCTGCTCGACCCGCAGCAAGTCAGTCTTGTCTTTCAAATCTGCTACGACCACTTCGACGTTACGACCAGTCTGGTCGCTCAGATGATTGGCCAGCGCATTGAGTTTTACCTGGCTGCGGGCCACCAGAATCAGGTCGTAACCCTGCCGGGCCAAGCGATCGGCATACACCGCGCCGATGCCCGACGAGGCGCCGGTGATTAGAGCAGTGCCTTTGGATGAGAGAGCCATGGTCGATTTCCTTCACAGTGAGGCGAGACAGTCGCCGGGTGTAAGCAGTTATAAAGCCACTCGCCTGCGTCTCAAATGACGTTTAAAGTACGTTTTCAGGACATGACCGTTTGAGGACATAACGATGATTTCCGTGGCGTTTGTGGTTTTCGAGGGTTTCCAGTCCATGGCGCTGGCCGCCATGCCGGTGTTTGAGTACGCCAACTTTAGTGCTGGCGAGGCGCTGTATGACGTGCGCGTGGTGTCCGAGGACGGCCGCACATTGCGCGCCTCCGGTGGCCTGAGTGTCGGCACCGAAGCGTTCGATGAGCGGGTGATCGATACCGTGATTGTGGTCGGCGGTGACTCCATCCTCGAACAGGCGCCCCAAGGTGTACTCGACTACCTGCGTGCCAGCGCCACAACCGCGCGGCGCACCGCGTCTATCTGTTCCGGGGCCTTCGTCATGGCCCAGGCCGGGTTGCTCGATGGGCGACGCGCGACCACGCACTGGGCCTATGCGCAACAACTGCAGGAGCGCTTCCCATCGGTCAAGGTGGAAGCCGACCGCATCTATGTGGTCGATGGCTCGATCTGGACGTCGGCGGGCATGACCGCCGGCATAGACCTGGCACTGGCGATGGTCGAAAAGGACCACGGTGCCGAACTGGCGCGTTCGGTGGCGCAGAAACTGGTGATGTACCACCGCCGCGCCGGTGGCCAGTCGCAGCACTCGGCATTGCTGGAGCTGGAACCGAAATCCGACCGCATTCAAACCGTGCTCGGCTACGCCCGCGAGCACCTTGCGCAGACCTTGTCTGTAGAACAACTGGCGGACGTTGCTCGCCTCAGTCCGCGTCAGTTCAGCCGCGCGTTTCGTGCTGAAACCGGCCAGTCGCCGGCCAAAGCCATTGAAAACCTGCGCCTGGAAGCCGCGCGGCAAATGCTCGAACGCGGGCGGCTGACCCTGGACCAGATTGCCATGGAAACCGGCTTCAGTGACTGCCGGCGCATGCGTGAAGCGTTCCTGCGTGCGTTCGGGCAACCACCGCAAGTCATCCGGCGTAACGCCAGGGCGGACGCTTCTATGTAGGAGCTGCCGCAGGCTGCGATCTTTTGATCTTGATCTTAAAAAGCAAGATCAAAAGATCGCAGCCTTCGGCAGCTCCTACAATGAGTGGAGTGCCACACGTGGAGGCATCATGAAAATTTCGGCCAAACTGGCATTTTTCGCCATCGTGTCCACCCTCGCCTATCTCGGACTGGCGGTTTGGGGCCTGGGTGGTTTTGCTGCGTTTTTCTCCCATGCGCCGCTGGTGGTCATCGCGATTGCAACGCTGCTGATGACGATTGCCTCGCTGTTCACCGAGGTCAACCTGAGCGCCGGCGAACGTGAAGACCGGGCCAATCGCTGGGTGCTGCCGGCGTTCGCGGTGATTGGATTGTTGAGCGGATACTTGCCGGCCTACACCGACCGCGTCGATGTCTGGACCTTCGGCGGCGAAGGCATGCGCTGGTTAGGAGTGCTGCTGTTTATCATCGGCGGCGCGCTGCGGATGTGGCCGGTGTTCGTGCTGGGCAAGCGGTTCAGTGGACTGGTGGCAATTCAGCCTGGGCATCGCTTGGTCACCGACGGGATTTACCGCAGCCTGCGCAACCCCAGTTATTTGGGGCTGGTGATAAACGCCGTGGGTTGGGCGTTGGCGTTTCGCTCGGTGGTGGGTCTGGTATTGGCAGCGCTGACGCTGGTCCCGTTGATTGCGCGGATACATTCTGAAGAGGCGCTGTTGCGGGCGCAGTTTGATGGTGAATACGAGGCTTATTGCGCCCACAGCTGGCGCTTGATCCCCGGCCTTTACTGACCTCCCTCTGTAGGAGCTGCCGAAGGCTGCGATCTTTTGATCTTGATCTTTGGCGGTCGTCAAATCGCTAAAGACAAGATCAAAAGATCGCAGCCTTCGGCAGCTCTTACAGGGTTTGCAGGCGGATCAGGCCATCGGGGTCTACGCGCGCCACAACCGCGTTATAACTCGCCAAGGTGGAATGCAACGTCCGAATCGGCTGATCATGCGCCGCCGTCACGATCATCAAATCCGCCCCTGCCGCCTCGGCCGCGAGTATCCCCACCGTGGCGTCCTCGAAAACCAGGCAATCCGTTATCTCAACGCCCAGTCGCCGGGCAGCCAATCGGTAACCGGCAGGGTCGGGCTTCCCGGCGCTGACGTCCTCGGCGGTGACCATCACTTGCGGCTCGGGAATCCCGCCCGCCGCCATTCGCCGCAACGCCAGTTCCCTCGGGGCCGAAGTGACGATGGCCCATTGATGAGCCGGCAATGATTTGAGGAAAGCACCTGCGCCAGCGACCTCTTCAATCCCTTCGACGTCCTCGATTTCCGCCTCGGTGATCCACGCGGCCTCGGCCTCGGCATCGATACCGGGCAATGCCAGGCGATTGATGGTGTCGATGGCGCGGGCACCGTGGATGGTTGGCAGGAAGGTTTCGACATCGACGCCGTGGCGCACGGCCCATTGGGTCCAGACACGTTCGGCAGCGGCAATGGAGGTGAGGACAGTGCCGTCCATATCGAACAGGAAGGCACGGTACGGGACATTCAGAACGGACTTGGGAGTGGACAAAGGGTCCTTCCTGTTTCAGATGGCGATCGCCCAAATGTACACGATCAACGTAGGAGCTGCCGAAGGCTGCGATTTTTTGATTTTGATTTTTCAGCGAATGTAAGACCGCCGAAAATCAAGATCAAAAGATCGCAGCCTTCGGCAGCTCCTACAGGGTATGCAGAGTTTCAGCGCAGGGTATTGCGTGATTTCAGGGCGGCTTCCACACAATCGAGCAACTGCCCGAGCGCCCAAGGTTTCTTGATGAACGCAACCTCGTACCGCACGCCAGAGCTTTCAGGGGTTTCGTAGCCGGACATGATCATGATCGGCTTGTCCGGCCAGCGATCGCCGAAATAGTTGGCCAGGTCTGCGCCATTGAGCTTGCCGGGCATGGTGATATCTGTCAGTAGCAGGCGCACCTGGTTGGCGTGCTGTTGCAGATACTCGCAAGCAGCGTCGGCGCTGGTGTGCGGATGCACCACGAAGCCCTCGTCCTGAAGAATTTCACAGAGAAACTCAAGGATCAGCGGATCGTCCTCAACCACCAGAATCACGCCCCCAGGAAGGTATTCACCCGCCGTCGATACTCGACTCATGACCGTGCCGTTCCCTGATTGCATCAATGATTTTGCGGGCTCGAATCCGCTACCTAAAAGGTATGAGCAGCGGACTCGGCGGAAATTCACTTTTGATACAACCAGACGTCAAATCAGGCGTGCATGCCCATGTTCATGGTGCCCAGGCGGGAGACTTCGAAGCCGGAGTTACCCAAACGAATGTATCGCATGGCGCGGCCCTCAGGTTTTTGGGGAGGGCATGCAGGAGCTGCCGAAGGCTGCGCTCTTTTGATCTTGATTTTAAAGATCAAAAGAGCGCAGTCTGCGGCAGCTCCTACAGGGGGTATCGGTTGATTACTGGGACATGGCGTCCTTTTTCATGGTGTCTTTGCTCATGTTGTCCTTGGACATTGCATCTTTTTTCATGGTGTCTTTGGACATTGCATCCTTGGACATGGTGTCTTTCTTCATGGTGTCCTTGGCCATGGAATCCTTTTTCATCGTCGTGTCTTTTTTCATGGTGTCTTTGGACATGGCGTCCTTGGACATCGAATCCTTGCTCATGTTGTCGTTGCTCATGGTGTCAGCCGCGAACACGCTAGCGGCACCGACGGCCAGGCACATGGACAGAACAACGGTGGTCAACTTTTTCATGATGAAACTCCTTGAAGCACGGGTTGCGGACGGGTGAAGTTGCCGGGCGTTCATTAGCTGCCACCGAACCAGTTGTAGCCCTGGTCTTCCCAGTAGCCGCCGCTGTAGGTGTTGCTGACGAATATCGCCTGAATGTGTTTGGGGTTTTTGTAGCCAAGCTTGGTGGGCATGCGCAGCTTCATCGGGAAGCCGTACTCGCGTGGCAGCACCGCGCCGTCGTAGGTCAGCGTCAGCAGGGTTTGCGCATGCAGCGCGGTGGCCATGTCGATGCTGGTGTAGTAGTCGTCGGCGCACTTGAAGCCGACGTATTTGGCGTCGGTATCGGCGCCGACTCGCTTGAGGAACTCGCTGAAACGTACGCCGCCCCAGCGGCCGATCGCGCTCCAGCCTTCGACACAAATGTGCCGGGTAATCTGCTCGGTCTGGGCCATCGCCCGCAACTCTTCGAGGCGCCAGCTGCGCTTGTCCGCCACCAGTCCGGTCACTTCCAGGCGATAGCTTTCTTCTTCCACCGTCGGTGCCTCATCGATGCCATAAAAGGCATTGAAGGGGAACGGCCGGGTGATCATCGATTCCGGGTAGGTCGGCGCCATCGCATTGGGGTTGAACAGCCAGCCCTGCACACGGTCGTTGAAGCGCGACATGGACGACAGCGCCGTGTCGACGCTTTCGTTGTCGGTCAGGTTGCAGCCGGACAGCATGGCCACGCCACCGAGGGTCAGGCCGCGCATCAGAAACGAACGGCGTGAGCGGTCTTCGATCTGAGGTGCGAGGATTTTCCGGGCGTCGGTGAGGATGGAAGACTCGTCCAGCCCCAGTCCTTGAATGCGCTTTTTCATACGTGCTCCTTGCGGCCGACAATCATGGCCAACAGCGTTTTGGGAACCAGCGCGACCATCACCAGATGTACCGCTACGAAAGCCACCAGCAGCGCCATCGCGAAGAAATGCACGCGGCGTGCGCCTTCGTAACCGCCCAACAACTCACGCAGCAGCGGAAACTGCACGGACTTCCACAACACCAGTCCGGAGATCACCAGCATCGTGATGTCGACCATCACGAACAGGTACGCGACCCGCTGCACCTGGTTGTAGTGACTGAGATCGGCATGCCCCAGTTTTCCTCGCAACGCAGCCCCCAGGTCATGCAAAACACCTTTAGGCGACACCGGGAAAAATCGTCGCTTGAGACGACCACTGGCGAGGTTGATGATCAGGTAGATGACACCATTGATCGCCAGGAACCACATCGCCGCGAAGTGCCATTGCAGCGCGCCGCCGAGCCAGCCACCGAGGGTGATCGACTTGGGAAAGCTGAATTCGAAAATGGGTGAGGCGTTGTAGATTCGCCAACCGCTGGTGACCATCACCAGCACCGCCAGGGCGTTGAGCCAGTGGGTCAGCCTGAGCCAGCGTGGATGGCTGGCCTTGGGTGAAGCAGTTGACTGCGACATGTCCGGCTCCCGGTTGTTGTTGTTCGTTGGGGCCGAGTATGGGAGCGCGAAGGTCGCCAAATCCTCACGTAAAGTTAAATTAAACGTGATAACTCCCCGCCCCCTCTGTAGGAGCTGCCGCAGGC
>NZ_JAHTMR010000002.1 GCF_019200975.1 Pseudomonas sp. PD9R
CTCCCAATCAGATCAATTGCGATCATCACTGCACTCTGTCCAACCTTGCAAATGCGGGCTCTCGCCAAGGACGGGCCCAAGATACCGTTCGAACTATACGAGTGAGTGTGGAGGGTAGGAGCACGATCTACATTGCAGGCAAAAAGCCTAAGGAGCTGCGCGGCTTCCAGGTCCCTCCCTCGATGATCAGTCGAGAACTATCGCTCCTGACGGAGCGATAGTCGAGATACAAGGAGCTGCCGAAGGCTGCGATCTTTTGCTATCTGTCTTTTGACTCTTAATCACCAAAATCAATAATGCTGTTCAAGGCGCTTCACTCTCCATATTATCGCCGTCATAAAGTTATTCTCCGTGGAGCGTCCTCATGCCCGTTAGAGCCCTGTTCAAACCGTTCCACCTCGGCACCCTCGAACTGCCGACCCGCGTCGTCATGGCGCCAATGACCCGCTCCTTTTCGCCGGGCGGGGTACCTAACTCCAAAGTGATTGAATATTACCGTCGCCGCGCGGCGGCCGGCGTTGGCCTGATCATCACCGAAGGCACCACCGTCGGTCACCTGGCTTCCAACGGCTACCCGAACGTGCCGCATTTCTACGGTGAGGCAGCGCTGGCAGGCTGGAAAAAAGTCGTCGACGCCGTACACGCCGAAGGTGGCAAGATCGTTCCACAGTTGTGGCACGTGGGCAGCGTGCGACGCATCGGCACCGAGCCGGATGCCAGCGTGCCGGGTTACGGCCCAACCGAAAAATTGAAAGATGGTCAGGTCGTGGTTCACGGCATGACTAAACAAGATATCCAGGACGTGATTGCAGCGTTCGCCCAGGCCGCCAAGGATGCCCAGAGCATCGGCATGGACGGCGTGGAGATCCATGGTGCCCACGGTTATCTGGTCGACCAGTTCTTCTGGGAAGGCAGCAACCAGCGCACTGACGAATACGGCGGTGACCTGGCCAACCGTTCGCGTTTCGCCATCGAATTGATTCAGGCTGTGCGTGCAGCGGTCGGCGAAGGTTTCCCGATCATCTTCCGCTTCTCGCAGTGGAAGCAGCAGGATTACACCGCGCGCCTGGTGCAAACCCCCGAAGCCTTGGGTGAGTTCCTCAAGCCATTGTCCGACGCCGGCGTGGATATTTTCCACTGCTCGACGCGCCGTTTCTGGGAGCCGGAATTCGACGGTTCCGAACTGAACCTGGCAGGCTGGACGCGCAAACTGACCGGCAAACCGACCATCACCGTCGGCAGCGTTGGCCTGGACGGCGAGTTCCTTCAGTTCATGGTCAATACCGACAAAGTCGCACAACCGGCCAGCCTGGAAAAACTGCTGGAGCGTTTGAACAACGATGAGTTCGACCTGGTGGCGGTCGGTCGTGCGCTGTTGGTGGACCCGGACTGGGCGCAGAAAGTGCGTGACGGTCGTGAGGAAGACATCCTGCCGTTCAGTCGTGAGGCGTTGATGACGCTGGTTTAAGCGACATCCGGAAGGGCCATTTCGCGGGCAAGCCTCGCTCCTACAGTTTCAGCGCGATGTTGATCCTGTTGGAGCGAGGCTTGCCCGCGAAGCTTTTAAGGCAACAACGCCGCATCGGTCAGGACCTGCCCCTGCACACAAGCCCCCCGCAACTGCCCCTCAAACTGCTCGATAATCGTCGACCAACCCTGCCGGCTCGCATGCTGACGCGCATTGAGCCGTACACAACGCAAGGTCTCGCGTTCCTCCAGCAGCCACGCCGCCGCATCACAGAACGCCTCTTCATCCCCCGGCATCGCCAGCACGCCGTTGTAGCCGTGGCGGATATGCTGCGCCGCAGCAGCCTGATCGTAAGCCACCACACCCAGCCCCGAAGCCAGCGCCTCCAGCACCACATTGCCAAAGGTTTCAGTCAGGCTCGGAAACAGGAACACATCCCCCGACGCGTAGTGACTGGCCAAGGCCTCGCCTCGTTGTGAACCGCAGAAGATTGCGTCAGGCAGTTCTTTTTCCAGCAGCGCGCGTTGTGGGCCGTCACCGATCACAATCAGCTTTAGGGTTCGCTGTGGATAAGTCGATTTCAATGTGTCGAAACAGCGCTTGAGCAAACCTAGGTTTTTCTCCGGTGCCAAGCGACCGACATGGATGACGGCGATGTCGCCTTCAGCCAGGCCCCAGTGTTCACGCAGCGCATTCAAGCGCTTGGTCGGGTGAAACAACTGGCTGTCGACCCCGCGAGAAAGCAAGGCCAAGCGTTCGAAATGCCGACGTTCCAGTTCCATTCTCTGGCTGACGCTCGGCACCAGCGTCAGCGTCGAACGATTGTGGAACCAGCGCAGATAGTGGGTCAGCAAACGCGTCAGCAGCCCAAGCCCATATTGACTGGAGTATTGCTGGAAATTGGTGTGAAACCCGCTGACCACGGAAATCCCCAGGCGCCGAGCCGCGCGCAATGCTGACAATCCCAATGGCCCTTCGGTGGCGATGTACAGCACGTCCGGGCGATGACGTTTCCAGCGGCGCATCAGTTTGTGCATCGACGACTGGCCCCACTGCAAACCGGGATAGCCCGGCAGCGGCCAACCCCGACACAGCAGCAGTTCATCATCGCTACCCACCGACTGATCGCAACCCTGACGCGGCCGCACCAACTCCACCTGATGCCCGCGCGCGCGCAAACCGTCGCACAAGCGACCAAGAGTATTGGCCACGCCGTTAATTTCGGGAGGATAGGTTTCGGTGATCAGGGTGATATGCAGAGCTGTCGTCATGACCCCAGTGTCGGCTTAGGCCATGTCGTCGATGTGGCGATTCCATGATGGATTTGTGACGGTGAATTGAGAGCAGTGCGCTCAATATTCTGGCTGGCAGGTCGTTAGCCTTATCTGAACACATCAATCAGGGAAGCTATCGTGTCCGAAAATGTTTATGCACCGCCATTGGCACAACTGGATCCTGCCGTTGAGCAGCCTTACGAGTTTTATGTTGTATCGCCTAAAAAGCTCATGGTGCTGGGGACGCTCACGTTCGGTTTGTATTTCTATTACTGGTCATACAAAAACTGGAGCCTGTACAAGCGCGCCACACAGGCTGATATCGCGCCGTGGGCACGTGGCATGTTTTGCATTTTTTTCATTCATCAGTTGTACCGTCGAGCGAACGAAAAGATTCGTGGCAGCGGTCGCATATTTGACTGGGACTTCGAGCAGTGGGCGACAGTTTTCGTTGTATTGACTGTCGCTGCCAATCTGCTCGATGCCGTGGCTAAACGCGTCGACGGGTTTGAGTTCTTGGTAGGCTGGTTGCTGTTGATCGTTCCACTGCGAGCCTTTGTGCTGAGCAAAACACAACCGATGATCAACTTCGCTGCCAATGATCCAGAGGGGCTGAGCAATTCACGCTTCACTGCGTTGAACTACCTATTCATGGTGCCGGGAGCGTTATTCTGGGGCCTGTCGCTGTTCGGCGCATGGGTTATCTACCTGAAATAACAGCCGTGGCGGAGGACCCCTTTCAGCGTTTCTCCGCCACGATGGCTTCGGCCCCTCGCTCCCGTACCCAGAACAATGTCGCTCCGGCGACAGCGGCCGGCATCATCAGGATGTTGACCACCGGAATCAGCAACACCAGATAAACAATCCCGCCGAAACTCATGCTCTGCCAGCGCTTCTGCCGCAGCCAGGCGAGCATTTCGTTCCAGCCCAGTTTGTGGTTGTCCGCCGGGTAGTCGATGTACTGGATCGCCATCATCCACACCCCGAACAACAGCCACAGCGGTGCAGCGACGATGTTCACCACCGGGATAAACGAAAGAATGAACAGGCCAATCGCCCGGGGCAGGAAGTAGCCGAGTTTGCGCATTTCCCGGGCCAGGGTGCGGGGGATCATGGCGATCAACTCGCCCCAGCTGAAGGCCGGGAAGTCGTCGGTGCCGCGCACCACCACTTCGACTTTCTCCGCCAGAAAGCCATTGAAGGGCGCGGCGATAACGTTGGCGAGCATGGTAAAGGTGAAGAACACCATCAACAGCACCAGCACCACGAACAGCGGCCACAAAACATAACTGAGGAAACTTAGCCAGTCGGGCAGGGATGGCATCAACGTGTCGACCCACAGGCTGAATTGATGACCGGCCAGATAGATCAATCCGACGAACAGCACCAGGTTGATCATCAGGGGCAGCAGCACGAATAAGCGCAGGCCCGGACTCAGGACCAACTTGAGGCCTTCACGCAGGTATTGCGGGCCGGACAGAACAGGGGCGGGCATAACGTGCTCCGAGCAGAGGGAAAACGCGCCGACCTTACCGGCTTTGCCGGACGGGCGAAAGCGCGGTAGCGATATCGACATTAACTGTAACAAAGGCGTCCCGATAATCACGCTGACGGGATAGAGACCACCTATGAGCTGGATTGTTAAACCGTATTTCCTTAATCTTCGCCCCCTCGATACGCTGCACCCATTCTTTTACAGGACCGTCGAGCTCAAGCCTTCCCCAAGTGCTTTCAACGGTTCTTTTTATTCCCGCCGGCAATCCGGCGTTCCGCGCCAGGTGTTCCGGGCCGGTCAACAGGAGCAGGTCATGTCTGAAGTCCGTCATTCGCGTGTGATTATTCTTGGTTCCGGCCCTGCCGGTTACAGCGCTGCGGTCTATGCCGCCCGTGCAAACCTCAAGCCGTTGCTGATCACCGGCATGCAGGCCGGTGGTCAACTGACCACCACCACCGAAGTCGACAACTGGCCGGGGGACGTCCACGGCCTGACCGGCCCGGCGTTGATGGAACGCATGAAAGAGCACGCCGAGCGTTTTGAAACCGAGATCGTTTTCGATCACATCAACGCTGTAGACTTCGCTTCCAAGCCGTACACCCTGATCGGCGACAGCGCGACCTACACCTGCGATGCCCTGATCATCGCCACCGGTGCCAGCGCTCGTTACCTTGGCCTGCCGTCCGAAGAAACCTTCATGGGCAAAGGCGTTTCGGCCTGCGCAACCTGCGACGGTTTCTTCTATCGCAACAAGCCAGTGGCAGTGGTTGGTGGTGGCAACACCGCCGTTGAAGAAGCGCTGTATCTGGCCAACATCGCCAGCACTGTGACGCTGATTCACCGTCGCGAAACCTTCCGTGCCGAGAAGATCCTGATCGACAAGCTGAACGCCCGGGTTGCCGAAGGCAAGATCATCCTGAAGCTGAACGCGACGCTGGACGAAGTGCTGGGCGACAACATGGGCGTGACCGGTGCCCGCCTGAAGAACAACGACGGCAGCTTCGACGAAGTGACAGTCGATGGCGTGTTCATCGCCATCGGCCACACCCCGAACACCTCGCTGTTCGAAGGCCAGTTGACCCTGAAAGACGGCTACCTGGTGGTACACGGCGGCCGTGATGGCAACGCCACTGCCACCAACCTCGAAGGTATCTTCGCCGCCGGTGACGTGGCTGACCACGTTTACCGCCAGGCCATCACCTCGGCCGGTGCCGGTTGCATGGCGGCACTCGATGCCGAGCGCTACCTCGACGACCTGCAGAACGCTTGATTCTGCACGCGTAAAAAAACCGGCTTCGGCCGGTTTTTTTGTGCTCACGAAAAATACGGTTACCCCCGTGTAGGAGCTGCCGAAGGCTGCGATCTTTTGATCTTGTTTTTTAACACCGAGATCAAAAGATCGCAGCCTTCGGCAGCTCCTACATGTTCAGGTCAGTTTGGCAAGGCACGCTTCAAGGATATCCAAGCCCTCTTCAAGCACGGCAGCCTCGGTGGTCAACGGCGCCAGCAGTCGAATGATGTGCCGCGATTTGCCGCTGGGCATCAGCAGCAAGCCGGCATCGCGCGCCAGGGCCAGCAACTGCGTCAGCTGCGCCGCAGCCGGTGTGCCATCGGGTTTGATCAGCTCGATACCGCGCATCGCCCCCACGCCAGTCAGGCGGCCCAGATACGGTGAGAGGTTGTCTACGCGCCACGCCTCGTAGCGGCTGACAATCGCCTCTTCCTGTTGCGCACCCCAGGTGTGCAGGTTGGCGTCGGTCATTTCATCCAGCGTCGCCAATGCAGCGGCACAGGCAATGGGGTTGCCGGAGTAGGTGCCACCGAGGCCGCCCTTGGGCAAGTTGTCGAGCAGCGCCTTGCGCCCGACCACTGCACCGAGCGGCACGCCGCCGGCGATGCTTTTGCCCAGCAGGATCAGGTCCGGCTCGATGCCCAGTCGCGAGAACGCAAAGCGTTGGCCAGTGCGGCCGAAGCCGGACTGGATTTCATCGGCGATCAGCACGATGCCTTTTTCATCGCAGAAGCGTCGCAGCGTTTGCGCGAACTCGATGTCCATGGCCAGGAACCCGGCTTCGCCCTGCACCGGCTCGACGATAAAACACGCCACATCCTCGACGTCGATCTCCACGCTGAACAAGCGCTCCATGGCCTTCAACGCCTCGGCGCAGGTCACGCCGTTGTCCGGGCTGGGAAAGGGCAGGTGATACACCGGCCCCGGCAGCACACCGACTTTCTGCTTGTAAGGCGCGACTTTGCCGTTGAGGTTGAGCGTCGCCAGAGTTCGGCCGTGGAAGGCACCGTCGAAGGCGATGACGGCTGTGCGTCCGGTAGCGCCGCGCACGATCTTCAGCGCGTTCTCGGCCGCTTCGGCGCCGCTGTTAGTGAGCATGCCGCTGACCGGGTAATCCACTGGGATAAACGCACTGAGGCGGTCCATCAATTCGATGTAAGGCACATGAGGCGCGGCGTTGAACGCGTAGTGAGTCAGCCGGGTGGCTTGTTCGCGAATGGCTTCGACGATACGCGGGTGGCAGTGGCCGAGATTCAGTACGCCGATGCCGCCGACGAAGTCGATGTAGCGCTTGCCGTCGGTGTCCCAGACCTCAGCGTTTTTGCCGTGGCTGAGGGTGACGGGGTGAACGATGTTGATCGACTGACTGATGCTTTCACTGCTCATGGATGACTGACTCGAAAGAAAGGAGGCTTCCTTTTATGTAAGCCGCGAGCAGCGGTTTCGGGCAAACGAAATAAAGTCGCCGGGTCAATCTTAAAAGTCGGAATGTGCGGGGAAGATCAAAAGATCGCAGCCTGCGGCAGCTCCTGCAGGTCCACGAAATTGGCGGTGAACCTGTACATGTAGGAGCTGCCGAAGGTAGCGATCTTTTGATTTTGATCTTTCGTGAATCAGCGACGAGTCAGCGGTTGCTGCGAAAATTTCACGCCGGCCAGGCCATGGACAATCAACGCACGAATATTGCCGTGATCGCTGCCTTCAGGCGTCGCCAGTACCGAACGATAATGCTCGCCGAACGCCAGCAGCGCTTCTTCGTCGCTCAGGCCTTCCAGCAGCGCCAGACCCAAGGTCTTGCACGAACCTTCGTTCTGTCCGGCAGCGTTTTCCACGCCGCCATTGTTGAAAGCTTGAGGCTGGTAATCGTAACCGGCGGCAATAAACGCCAGGGTATCGGCGAAGGCGTGTTCGCCGCTTTTGAGGCTGGCGCGCAGGGTGTTCAAATCACTCATTGGGTTTTCCTTTGGCGAACGCCGCTTGTTGTTCGGCGCTGGCTTCTTGCTGGTATTGGGCTTTCCATTCGGCGTACGGCATGCCGTAAACCACTTCACGGGCGTCATCGAGGCTGACCTCGATCTGGCGTTCATCGGCGGCGGCCTTGTACCACTTGGACAGGCAGTTGCGGCAGAAACCCGAGAGGTTCATCAGGTCGATGTTCTGCACATCCTTGCGGCTGTCCAGATGGGCCACCAGCCGGCGAAAGGCGGCGGCTTCGAGTTCCAGGCGTTGTTGGGGAGTCATAAGAGGTCTCTGCGAGACAGCTGCAAGCGACAAGCTACAAGCTGCAAGATGGATTGCGGTGAGTCGAAGTTTACAGCTTGCCGCTTGAAGCTTGTAGCTAGCGGCTCGCTGCAAGCGTAATCGACACCGACTCGGCGAATCGCAGCGCATGGGGCTTGTCGACCTCGACCTCGGCATACAGCACCGACTGGTTGGCCATGACCAGGTCCAGCAACTCCTGGGTCAGGCGTTCGAGCAAGGCAAAGCGATTGCCCTCCACGTGCGCGATGATTGCCTTGGTGATGGTCCGGTAGTTCAGCGCGTGATCGATGTCATTGTCACGCACCGCTTCCTGCGCCGCGTAGAGAATGGTCAGGTTGATCAACACATCCTGCTTGTTGAGGATTTCATCCTCGTTGATTCCGATAAAGGTGCGCAGGCACAGGTCCTTGACCCGGATGCGTGCCATGCCTGGTTGAAGTTGTGGCATTACTACTTGCTCCGTCCGATCAATTGCAGGAACTCCTGGCGGGTATTGCTCGATTCGCGGAAGGCGCCGAGCATCACCGAGGTGTTCATGGTCGAATTCTGTTTCTCGACGCCGCGCATCATCATGCACATGTGCTGGGCTTCAATGACCACCGCGACACCTGCCGCGCCAGTCACTTGCTGCACCGCGTCGGCGATTTGCCGGGTGAGGTTTTCCTGGATTTGCAGGCGCCGGGCGAACATGTCCACCAGCCGAGCAATCTTCGACAGGCCCAGCACCTTGCCCGTTGGAATATAAGCCACATGCGCCTTGCCGATGAAGGGCAACAGATGATGTTCGCAGAGCGAGTACAGCTCGATGTTGTCGACGATCACCATTTCATCGTTGTCGGAGGCGAACAGCGCGCCGTTGACGATTGCTTCGACACTTTGCTCGTAGCCATGGCAGAGGTACTGCATGGCTTTGGCCGCGCGCAACGGAGTATCGAGCAGACCTTCGCGGTCGGGGTTTTCGCCAAGGCCTATGAGGATCTCGCGATAGCTCTGGGACAGGGCGTTCTGGGGCAGGGATAACGTCATGGAAAATCCTCGCGGGACACTTATTTGATGTGCCTTCCGCCGTTGACGGTCAGGGTCGTGCCGGTGACATAAGGGTTGTCGAGCAAATAGCGCAGGCTTTGGTAGATCACTTCGCTGCCGGGCTCGATGCCCAGCGCGGATTTGGCCAGCGCTTTGGCGCGGTAAGCCGCGTCGTCGTCAGGGTTGAACAGTAGCAGGGCTGGCGCAATCCCGTTGACCTTGATGCCGGGCGCGTATTTCGCGGCGAACGACAAGGTCAGGCTGTCCAGCCCGGCTTTGCTGGCGCAGTAGCCGATGTGCTTGCTGCTGCCCTTGCGGGTCACGTCATCGCTGATGTGCACGATGTCGGCGGGGCTTGAACGTTGGAGCAAGTCGGCACAATGCAGGTTGATCAGGTAGGGCGCCAGCATGTGCACGCTGAACATGCGAGTGAACGCCTCAGCGTCGGTATCCGTGGTTTCCGGCAGCCATTCGGAGGCGTTATGGACGATCGCCCGCAAGCTGTCGGTATGGGTTTTCAGTTCGCTGATAAAGGTGAAGATCCCGGCTTCGCTGGCGAAGTCGGCGAACACCGCAATCGCTCCCAGATCACGCAGGGCTTGCACGCCAGGACGCTCGCTGCGGTAGCTGAAAATCACCCGATGGCCATCTTCAAGCAATCGCTGCGCGCAGTGCAGGCCGATACGTTGGCCGGCGCCGGTGATGAGGATTGGGGCTGCGGAAGAGGTCATGGACGGCTCGCATCGCGGTGAGAGCAAAACTATACCAGCGACGAGAGGTGTCTTGCCCCTGAAAAGATCGCAGCCTGCGGCAGCTCCTACAGGATGCGATACGGTCCCGCTTTTGTAGGAACTGCCGAAGCCTGCGATCTTTTAGCGGTTTAGAGTGGAAGCCTCGGCGGGCAATCGTCGTGCCGGCACGTTGTTCAACCAGCCAGCCAACATCCGGGTCGACAGCGGAATAAAGAAATAGACCATCAACGGCGTCAGGCACAGGGTGCTGAGGAATACCCGAGGCAGCAGCGCCATCTCGCCAAGCAATGGCCCCAGCGCAAAGTTGAACAGCAGCGAAACCGGAAAGAACGCCAGCCAGATCGCCACGGCCTGTTTCCAGCGTGGAGGACGTTGGCCAACAGCGCCGAACCAGCCTTCAATGCCGCTGACCCGATGTTCCTTCGGATGGGCGAACAAGTCGCTGCCGCGTGCCAGCCAGGCAGTGCGCGAGGCGGAATGCTCCCAGGCATGCAAGGTCTGTTCGTTGGCGAAGCGGAAAATAATCTGGAATTCATTATCGTCGGGCGGCGGAGCGAGCACGCCAGAGCCAAGATAACCGGGGAAGTCGGTGGCCAGTTGTTCGCCTTCGCGCAACCAGGCGATCAGGTCCTGATAACGTCCATCGGCGACGCGGCGCGCAACCATCAGCGTGACGGGTGAGGTAGACATTTTGTATCTCCGTATGACTTATGCGTCGCTCCGGGTAGGAGTTTCGCCAGGCGCAGCACCGGGGTAGTGGGCTGCGTCTTGGAACAAGCAAGGATTATTCCTGATTCTATCTGCGACGTCAGCGTCTGTCCTAGCGACAACGTCTTGAATGGTGATGGGGCAGGAGAGGTAGAATGGGATCCAAACCTACACATGGACGTAGAACTCCAGATGCCTGTCCTGTCTGATATCGCCCCGGGTCTTTCGAATGCGGTTTCTCTCGAAGAGGAAGAGCTTTTTCCTATTCGCGAGGTATCGCGTCTGACCGGTGTCAATCCGGTCACACTGCGTGCCTGGGAGCGGCGGTACGGCCTGATCGTTCCTGTTCGCACCGAAAGTGGGCATCGCCTGTATTCGATGACCGATATTGAGCGGGTGCGCAGCATCCTCGACTGGATTGATCGCGGTGTCGCGGTCAGCAAGATCGGCAAGATTCTGGCCAAGGCTGCACCACTCCAGGGGCTGTCGCACATTATCCCCAATGACCTCGTTTTAGCCGATTACGCGCAATGGCAGGAACAGGTACAGGCCGCCGTCAGTGCGTTTGACGATCTCAGGTTGGAGCAGATCTACGGGCAGATCTTTTCCACCTACTCTCAGGCAGTCGTGTTCCAGGACATCCTTGTCCCGCTCTGGAAGCAATTGCTGCAACGCCAGGATTCTTTCGGTGGCACAAGCGAGTGGCTGTTCCTGGATGGTTTTTTGCGTTCACGGGTGCTGCAGCGCCTGCTGCTGATCCGAGACAAGCAGCCAAGACGGGTCATCGTCAGTGCTCTGGCAGGCCAGTGTCGGGAGCTGGAGTTGTTGATTGCCGCGCTGTTCCTGAGCAGTGGGCAAACGGGCGTGCGGGTACTGACTACCGGCCAGCCATTTGACGAGTTGTCCCTGGTTTGCGAAAGAATCAAACCCCAGGCGCTGGTGTTGTTTTCCAATCACGTACCCGCCCCCGATTTGCCACGGCGTTTGAACCGCCTGGCGATGAGTCTGGATTGCACGTTGATGCTGGCCGGGGATGCGTCCGATCTGGCGCAAGAGAGCCTGGCCGGATCATCGATCGGATGCCTGGGTAATGAGGGTATGGTGATGCGTCAGCGCCTGAAGCAGTTCCTGGCGGGTAGCCTGGATACTTGAAGTTCAGAGATGCAGCGAAGGGTGGGTCAACCGATGCTGCTGCAGGATGTACTGGCGCAGGCGCTCGGTTTCATCCGTGTCGCTCTGGCTCAGTTGGTAGGCATAGAAGCCCTGTTCGGTTTCTTTCTCGAAAGTGCCGCGCAGTGCGATTCGCTCATAGCCTGATGGGCTGAACCACAAAGCGAAATGCTTTGGCGCCTTGGTCTTGTTGCGGACCTCCAGCAAAACACCCTTGAACGACACTTCATGCACAAACATCGTGCCCGGTTGGCCTTGGGCATTTTCCAGTGCCACCGGTTCGTCCAGTACCAAACGCCACGGCCGGATCGAAGGCCCGTCTTCATCAAAGATACTGGGAACGCCGAGGCGTAAATGCAGCGCGTGAAACTCGTCTTCCACCAGGTGCAGCGGGAAGGTCATTTGCTGGTTTTCGAAGTTCGCCTGGATGGTGACTTGCTCATGCGCAGCGAGGCGAGTGAGCAAGTCACGGATTTGCGATCCACCGTTTACCAGCAGGCTCGACGTCGCATCCCGCACATTGAGTTGCGGGTTGTGCTGCATGGTCTGGATAAAATCCAGCTCATCCTGGGTCAGGAGCGCGTCGCGATGCATGGCAGGCTCGTAAGATATAGTTACAAAGTGTTTGGTGATTGTAGTTAATGACACTTGATTCGCGATTTTGTTTTAACCGTTCGTCGCTTTCAGTGCGGCGAGCTCCGCCTGGACTTCAGCCAATTGCGCTTCAAGCTGCAGAACACGCTGTTGTGCCTTGACCTGCACAGTCACATCCTTCTGCACTCCGATGAAATAAACCTGGCCGTCGTTGGGATTTTTCACCGTTGAAATGGACAGCTCGTTCCAGAACGGCGTGCCGTCCTTTCGGTAGTTACGCAAAATTTCCCGGCACGCACCTTCGCTGTTCAGCGCGTCCCGAATTTTCGGCAGGGCGTCCTGATCGCGATCACCGGATTGAAGGAAACGGCAATCCTGATAGAGGATTTCTTCGCTGGTATAACCGGTCAGGCGTTCGAATGCCGGGTTGACGTAAATCAGGATCTTGTCCAGATCGCCTTCTTTTTCAGCAATCACGATACCGTCGTTGGAGGCGTTGATGGCGAGTTGCAGCAGTTTCGCGTTGATCATTGGTGAAACCCTTCCTTGTTGGTTGTCTGGAGCATTCTAAAAGAACAATGAAGACCGTGCTGTTAACATCCCGGTCTTTATTCCGCTTCAGGATCAGTTTGATGAAAGTCGCCATCATTTCCGGCTCGGTGTACGGCACGGCTGAAGAAGTCGCCCGTCACGCCGCGAACATTTTGAAAGCCGCCGGTTTCGAAACCTGGCACAACCCCCGTGCAACGTTGGCTGATGTCCAGGCCTTCGGCCCCGAAGCCTTCCTGGCAGTGACGTCGACCACCGGCATGGGTGAGTTGCCGGACAATCTGCAACCGTTGTATTTCACGATTCGTGATCAATTGCCCGCCGCCTGGCGTGGCTTGCCGGGCGCCGTGATCGGTCTGGGCGATGCGAGCTACGGCGATACGTTCTGTGGCGGCGGCGAGCAGATGTGTGAGTTGTTCGGTGAACTGGGCATTCGCGAAGTCCTGCCGATGCTGCGTCTGGACGCCAGTGAAAGCGTAACCCCGGAAACCGACGCCGAGCCGTGGCTGGCAGAGTTGGTGGGTGCTCTGCGAGGCTGACTGAAAGCGTCTGTCATGGTTCTGACGGGGCGGCTGAAAGTGTCTGCCCCGCCATACCTGGCGGCGATTCATTGACATGGATCCAATCTATTCCAGCCACTGACTCGTTCGGCCATCAAGCTGGCTGCCAATGCAACTACGCGAACCTCGGGGGGTGACTAGACTCGGTAATCAATAGAAACCCCAATAATAAAAACCAGAGGTTCCTTTCCGTGAGCGTAGCCCCTGTCCAATCACCCAACAGTGTCAAAGAACAGGTCAGTGCCGCCGAGTGGCAGACCCGTGTCGACCTGGCAGCCTGTTACCGTCTGGTCGCCCTGCATGGCTGGGATGATCTGATTTTTACCCACATATCGGCCAAGGTGCCGGGTACCGAAGACTTCCTGATCAACCCGTTCGGGCTGATGTTTCATGAGATCACTGCGTCGAGCCTGGTCAAGGTCGATCAGGCCGGTAACAAGTTGATGGACAGCCCTTACGAGATCAATCCAGCGGGCTACACCATCCACAGTGCGGTGCACGAGGTTCGTCACGATGTCGTCTGCGTGCTGCATACCCACACGGTCTCGGGTGTGGCGGTATCGGCGCAGAAACAGGGCATTTTGCCGATCAGCCAACAGTCGTTGTTTGTCCTCTCCAGCCTGGCCTATCACGCCTACGAAGGCGTGGCGCTCAACCACGAAGAGAAAGCGCGACTGCAAGCCGACCTTGGGGAAAACAATTTCCTGATGCTGCACAACCACGGTCTGCTGACCTGCGGCAGCACCATCGCCGATACGTTCCTGATGATGTTTACCTTCCAGCGCGCCTGCGACATCCAGGTCATGGCGCAGAACGGTGGTGCCGAGCTGATCGCCATCGAGCCGCAGATTCTGGCGGGTGCCAAGGCGATGATCGCCGGTGTCACCAAAAGTGCTCAAGGCATGGGCGGAGTGTTGGCCTGGCCAGCGCTGCTGCGCAAACTCGATAAACAAGACCCGGGTTACAAACTCTAATGGCCCTCGCCGAGATTCCTCTGTGCATCTGGCGCAAACGCAGCCAGACGTTCGTCTTCCGTGGCCAGAGCATCCGTTACTGGACGGCGGGGCAGGGTGAGCCGCTGCTGCTCATTCACGGCTTCCCGAGCGCCAGTTGGGACTGGCATTACCTGTGGCAGCCACTGGCTCAGCGCTATCGGGTGATTGCCTGCGACATGCTCGGTTTTGGCGACTCGGCAAAACCGGTCAACCACGAGTACAGCTTGCTGGAGCAGGCCGATCTGCAACAGGCGTTGCTGGCCCATTTGAATGTCGAGCAGCCGGTGCACCTGCTGGCGCACGACTATGGCGACAGCGTGGCCCAGGAACTGCTGGCCCGGCACTACGAATCGCTGATTCATGTCGCCAGTTGTGTATTCCTCAACGGCGGTCTGTTTCCGGAAACCCATCGCCCGGTGCTGATGCAAAAACTCCTGCTCAGCCCGTTGGGCTGGATGATTGGTCGCGCGTTCAGCCGTGATGGTCTGGTGAAGAGTTTTCGGCAGATTTTCGGCCCGCAAACTAGCCCTACCGAAAGTGAAATGGATGATTTCTGGAGCCTGATCGAAAGCAATCACGGACCACGGGTCATGCACAAGTTGATTGGCTACATTCCCGAGCGGCGAGTACAGCGCGAGCGTTGGGTCGGTGCCATGCAGCGCGGTGAAGTTCCGCTGCGAGTGATCGATGGCGAGGTCGATCCGATCTCCGGTGCGCACATGGTCACGCGTTATCAAGAGTTGATTCCCAACGCTGATGCAGTTCTTTTGACCGGCATCGGTCATTACCCCCAGATCGAAGCGCCGTGCCAGGTGCTCAAGCACTACCTGGCGTTTCGGGATCAGCAAATATTGCCGCCGCTGAAGATGGCGTGTTCCTGAAAAAGATCGCAGCCTTGCGTTTCTCCTGTGGGAGCTGCCGAAGGCTGCGATCTTTTGATGTTCTCCTGATTCTGAACGCATCATCCCCCTGCCTTATCGCACACCATTCAGCCTCCCCGTGTTCATTGTGACCCGCAGCGCCGTGCCTGAAACTCCAAGGTAATGTCCCTGGCCTGCTGGAGTTTCCCCCCATGAATGAGTCTGTGCGCTTCGAAGATAAAGTCGTGATCATCACCGGTGCAGGTGGCGGACTGGGACGGGCGCATGCACTGTTATTCGCCAAGCAGGGCGCGAAGGTGCTGGTCAACGATCTGGGTGGTTCGGCCCAGGGCGAAGGCGCCAACGCATCAGCCGCAGACCGCGTAGTGGCAGAAATTCGTGATGCCGGTGGCACTGCCGTGGCCAACCACGACTCGGTCACCGATGGCGATAAAATCGTTCAGCACGCGCTCGACGCCTTCGGTCGCGTCGATGTAGTGGTCAACAATGCCGGGATCCTGCGGGACAAAACCTTCCACAAAATGGAAGACGCTGACTGGGATCTGGTTTATCGCGTCCACGTCGAAGGTGCCTACAAAGTCACCCGCGCTGCATGGCCACACATGCGTGAGCAAAACTACGGCCGGGTGATCTTCACCGCATCCACCTCGGGCATCTACGGCAACTTCGGCCAGTCCAATTACGGCATGGCCAAACTCGGCCTCTACGGCCTGACCCGCACCCTGGCCATCGAGGGTCGCAAGAACAACATCCTGGTCAACGCTATCGCTCCCACCGGCGGCACCCGCATGACCGAAGGCCTGATCCCGCCACAAGTGTTCGAACAGCTCAAACCGGAACTGGTCAGCCCGCTAGTGGTGTACCTGGCCAGCGAAAACTGCCAGGAAACCTCCGGCCTGTTTGAGGTCGGCGGCGGCTGGATGGGCAAAGTGCGCTGGGAACGCAGCCTTGGCGCCGGGTTCGACCCTCGTGTTGGTTTCTCCCCGGAAGATGTGGCGGCGCACTGGCAGCAGATTTGTGATTTCGAAGGTGCGGCGCATCCGAAGGACAATATTGAAGCGCTGAAGGAAATGATGGGGAATTTGCAGAAGTATTCGCTTTAAGGGTTGTGCACCCCCAAGCCGCAGGGTGCGGCTTGGGGGCGGTTTTTACTCGCCGTAGCGTTTTTCTATTACGAACGGAGGGGCTTTCCAGTTGGGGCCTTTAACCGCTACTGGACCTTCACCGTTAGCAAGAACGCCCTCATTGAAAAGTTGTGTATAAGTTCGCAGAAGCTCTCCATTCGCTATGACTTCAAAGCTATATTTACTGAACATTCTGTCGAGCGAGGGATAGCCGAGGCCGACACCGAATGCTGTCACAATATCCGCAATAGGCTCGTTTTTTACAATGTGCTCGATAGTGTTCACTGGAAGTCTCCTTTAAGAAGATTTTCGTAGATTCGGCGAATTTGTTCATTACCGGCGTCAAGTGCCTCTTCGGAATATAGGAGTGATTCACTGGCACCAAGCTTAAAGTCTTCCAGTGTGGCTGTATAAGCGTTATTCCATTCAGGTGACCCCTCCTCAGGCATAAATTTGTCACTGAGCCCCATGGCCCTGAATCTTTCCAGTTCCCGAGTTTCATGAGTGTAGTAGCGGCGATCCGAGTCAGTAATATCCAAATTGCCTTTCAATATGTTTTCAAGTCGCTGGATCATGATTTCGTTGGCATCAGATTGATCGAGTCGAGCAATATGCAATTTTACTGAATCAATTCCTTGTTGATTAATTGTTGCAATCCTCCAGTCCAAATCAAGTATCGGACCTCCGGCGTGTTCTGGGTTGAATTTGCGCCCGCTGTATTTTCCCGTATCGGTAGCACCATCGTATGGGGTGCTAAGCACCACATATTGAGGCGCAATCCCCGACTCAACTGGGAACACATATAAGAAAAATCTCAAGTTTGTCGGCAAAGCTTGTTCGATCTAGAGCTGCCATGATCAGGAAAACCGCCCATAAAAAAGGCCGCTGCAAACGCAGCGGCCAAGGTAAGACGTTGGATCAAGGAGCTACAAATCAACGTCAGTGAACACGGGCTGATGAGTCGAAATATTCAATTCATCCAAATCTGTCGCGAACGGCGTGGTGGGGGCACGCGCCGTGGCTTTGTGCTTCCAGCGGTCTTTCCGTGAAAGCCAGGCAAGAATAGGGTTTTGTTAGCCAGGGAAAAATAGCGATTCATGACATGCACTGTTACAGGGCGCGCAACAGTTCTGATATCCACCTCCGAACTTCATGCGCGTGGCTGATGGCGCTCTATCCAGCCTATCCATGCTCATCGCAATCCCCGCGCCAGGCAGGCACTCATCCTTTCGAGGTACACCACGAATACCTCCTTGGTGCGCTTATCACCCCCGGAGCGCGGCAGTAGGGTGGGGCCTTCTGTCACTCACCGGGGAAGACGCATGACAAAAACAACAATGCGCGCCATCTTCACACCGCAAGCATTAGCCGCTGCGGTGGCCTTGGGTTGCTGCGCCCAGGCGCAGGCCATTTCATTCCATATCGGCGAGATCGAAGGCTCGTTCGACTCGGCGCTGTCCGTCGGTGCGAGTTGGGGGATGCGTGATGCCGACGATTCGCTCGTGGGCGTCGTCAACGGTGGTTCCGGCCAGTCTTCTACCGGTGATGATGGACGTCTGAACTTCAAAAAGGGCGAGACCTTCTCGAAGATTTTCAAAGGCATTCACGACCTCGAATTGAAGTACGGCGACACCGGTGTGTTTGTCCGTGGCAAGTACTGGTACGACTTCGAGTTGCAGGACGAAACCCGCGAGTTCAAACCCATCAGCGATCACGGCCGCAAGGAGGGCGCCAAGTCTTCCGGTGGGCAAATCCTCGATGCCTTTGTCTATCACAACTATTCCATCGCCGATCTGCCAGGCAACGTGCGGGCCGGCAAGCAGGTGGTCAGTTGGGGTGAGAGTACGTTCATCGGCAACTCGATCAACAGCATCAACCCGGTCGACGTTTCCGCATTCCGCCGTCCTGGTGCCGAAATCAAGGAAGGCCTGATCCCGGTGAATATGCTGTTCGCTTCCCAGGGGCTGACGGACAAGTTGACGGTGGAAGGCTTCTATCAACTTGAATGGGACCAGACCGTTCTGGATAACTGCGGCACTTTCTTCGGCGTCGACGTGGCGGCGGATGGTTGCAACAAGAATTACACCGTTGCCAGCCCGGCAATTGCCCCGTTGCAACCGATTGCCGCCGCATTCGGCCAGGGGTTTGAAGTCGGCAAGGAAGGCGTGATCGTCCCCCGTGGCGGTGACCGTGATGCCCGCGATTCCGGGCAATGGGGCACGGCGCTGCGCTGGCTTGGCGACGATACGGAGTACGGTCTGTACTTCATGAACTACCACAGTCGCACGCCGACGGTAGGCACCGTTACCGCTGGTGCCAGTACGCTGGCGAGCATTCCGGGGATTGTCACCACAGCCAACCGAATTGCCCCTGGTACCGGCTCGTCCCTCGCGCAAAGCGTCATGCTCGGGCGCGGTCAGTATTACCTCGATTACCCGGAGGACATTCGCCTTTACGGCGCGAGTTTCTCCACCACGTTGCCCACCGGCACCGCATGGACCGGCGAGATCAGTTATCGGCCTAACGCACCGGTGCAGGTCAACAGCAACGACCTGACCCTGGCCTTGCTCAACCCGATCGCTGGCGGTACGGCATCGCCCATCGCAACCCGGCCGGGCGCTGACAACAAAGGCTATCGGCGCAAAGAGGTGACCCAGATCCAGAGCACCCTGACGCATTTCTTCGATCAGGTGATGGGTGCGGATCGCCTGACGCTGGTGGGTGAAGCGGGCGTGGTGCGGGTCGGTGGCCTGGAGTCCCGCAGCAAGCTGCGTTACGGCCGTGACTCGGTGTACGGGCAATACGGGTTCGGCGGTGATACCGACGGTTTCGTGACCTCGACCTCCTGGGGTTATCGCACCCGCGCCATTCTCGATTACAGCAATGTCATCGCCGGGATCAACTTCAAACCCAACCTGTCGTGGTCCCACGACGTCGCCGGTTACGGCCCCAACGGCCTGTTCAACGAAGGCGCCAAGGCGATCAGCCTTGGTGTCGATGCGGACTACCGCAACACCTATACCGCAAGCCTCAGTTACACCGACTTCTTCGGGGGTGACTACAACGTGCTCGAAGACCGCGACTTCGTGGCGTTGAGCTTTGGCGTGAACTTCTGATCTGGCTGAGAAGGATGATTTCAATGCGCAAGATGATTCTGCAATGCGGTGCCCTGGCCCTCGGTCTGCTGGCCGCCAACGTGATGGCGGCGGTGACGCCGGAGGAAGCGAACAAGCTTGGCACCAGCCTCACCCCGCTGGGTGCGGAAAAGGCCGGCAATGCCGACGGCTCGATTCCGGCGTGGACCGGCGGTATCCCGAAAAACGCCGGCGCGGTGGACAGCAAGGGTTTCCTTGCCGATCCGTTCGCCAATGAAAAACCGCTGTTTATCATCACGGCGGCGACGGTCGACAAGTACAAGGACAAGCTCTCAGATGGACAAGTAGCGATGTTCAAACGCTACCCCGAGACTTACAGAATTCCGGTTTATCCAACCCATCGCACAGCTGCCCTGCCACCGGAAATCTATGAGTCGGCCAAGCGTAGCGCGTTGAATGTGACATCAATCAACGATGGCAATGGTCTGGCCAACTTTACCGGTAATCGCTACTACGCTTTTCCGATTCCGAAGAATGGTGTGGAGGTGATCTGGAACCACATCACCCGCTATCACGGCGGCAATATACGCCGCACGATTACCCAGGCAACGCCTCAGTCGAATGGCGATTTCACCGTCATCCGCTTCAAGGACGAAGTGGCCGTACCCTCGTTGTTGGGTGATTTGAAACCAGGCAGCGACGAAAACGTTCTGAACTACTTCAAACAGGAAGTGACCGCGCCGGCACGACTGGCGGGGAACGTGTTGCTGGTACACGAAACCCTCGATCAGGTTCAGGAGCCGCGCAAGGCCTGGATCTACAACGCTGGCCAGCGCCGTGTGCGGCGGGCTCCACAAGTGGCCTATGACGGCGTGGGCACCTCGTCCGACGGGCTGCGCACCACCGACAACTTCGACATGTTTTCCGGTGCGCCGGATCGCTACGACTGGAAGCTGGTCGGCAAGAAAGAAATGTACATCCCGTACAACAGCTACAAACTCGATTCGCCTGACCTGAAGTACACCGATGTGATCAAGGCCGGGCACATCAATCAGGACCTGACCCGCTATGAACTGCACCGGGTCTGGGAGGTTGTCGCCACGGTCAAGCCCAACGAGCGGCACGTGTATGCCAAGCGCCACATGTATATCGACGAAGACACCTGGCAGGTGGCACTGGCTGATCACTATGACGGTCGCGGCCAACTCTGGCGTGTTGCTGAAGGGCATGCACAGTTCTACTACGATCATCAGGTGCCGGCCTATACCGTTGAAGCGCTGTATGACCTGATCGCCGGTCGCTATATCGCCCTTGGGATGAAGAACGAGGAGAAGCGCAGCTTCGAATTCAACATCGCGGCAAAAGCTGGGGACTACACGCCGGCGGCCCTGCGGAGTACGGGGGTTCGGTAGTTTTCCTACGGGGTCTTACACAAAAAGGTGACTTCGCGGTCACCTTTTTTATGGCTGCAAATCAGTCTGCTGAATACTTCTTCAACAAGCGCTCGGGAGAGGGCTAGGGTGGCGCCACAACTATAAAAAGGCGCATCACTATGACTGCCATGACGCTGAGTCTGGACCGTCCTGGACCCCTGCCTCGCTTGTCGTCCCACCACCTTTCTCGCGAACGGTTGATCGATCCGTTGCTGGCCTCTACGGCGCGGGTGAAGTTGCTTTGTGCGCCCGCGGGCAGTGGCAAGAGTGCGCTGCTCACCGAGTGCCTGCAGCGGGCACCGCAGCACTGTTGTGTGTATTGGGTGGCGTTGGCGGGGGAGTCCCTGGGGGTTGTCGATTTCCGGCAACGCCTGGCACAAACACTCGGGTTGGCTGCGGCGGATGAGCCTGCCTTACTGGGTTTTCTGGCGAGGTTGCAGACGCCGACCTGGCTGTTTCTCGATGATTACTGTCGCGTGCCCGACCCTGAGCTTGACCGTTTGCTCGACCGTCTACTGGCGGTCAGAAACCCGATGTTGAATTGGTGGTTGGGCTCGCGCCGGCGTCCGTTATGCAATTGGCCCCGGTTGTTGCTCGATGATGAATTGTACGAGTGCGAGGGACCTGCCCTGGCATTCAGTGAGGGCGAGATCGAGCACTTGCTCGTCCATGTCGCGCCGCCACTCACGGCGAGTATGGCCCGGCGAATCATTCAGCGCAGCGGTGGTTGGTGCGCTGGCACGCGCATAGCCTTGCTGGGCGGTTGTCCGTGGGCAACCGAGCAGGACAAGCAGGGGCGATCGACGACATTGCTCGACTACTTGCAGCATGAGCTGTTCAACACCTTACCGCCGGAACTGGTTGCAGCCTGGCAGGTACTGGCTCATCTGCCGCGCTTCAACGCGAGCCTGTGTGAGCATCTTTTCGGCGCCGGTGAAGGCGCACAGTGGTTGCACACCTTGCAGGACATGGGCTGTTTCATCGAGCCGTGGGAGGACTCTGCCGACTGGCTTCGAGTCTTTGTGCCACTGGCCCGGGCCATCCGTGACGAACAAGGTTCGGCGGGGCGATCCTGGCATCGGCGCGCGTGCCAATGGTTTACCGCCGAGGAGGACTGGCAGGGCGCTTTCGAGCAAGCGTTGCTGGCGGAAGAGTTCGAGGTCGCGGTCAGTCTGTTGCAGCACTTCAGTTTTGAGCATTTGTTCCGCCGAGAGAACGTACGTTTGCTGCTGGATCTGCATGAGCGCCAAGGTGATGAATTGACGCTGGGGTCGCCGCAATTGGTCGGCCTGATCACCGCCGCGTTGTTGTTTGCCGGACGCTTCGACCAGGCCGCCGTGTGCATCGATCAACTGGCGCGGTTTATGCCGCAACCGACGGCAACCCTGCAACGGCAATTGCTGGCACGCTGGCAGGCGCAGCAAGGTTGGCTACTGCATTTGCAGGGACGCATGGAAGCGGCACGGGCGCACTTTGTCGAGGCACTGGCCGGACTGGGCGCGAACGCCTGGGCTGCACAATTGTTGTGCTTGTCCGGGCTGACCCAGCAAGCACTGCTTGGTGCCAGGCTTGATGCCGCGCAGGCCCTCAATCGCGAGGCATTGTGTCGGGCGCGTGCACAAGGTTCGTTGCTATTCGAAGGATTGCTCGAACTCGATCACGCTCAGTTGCTGGAGCAGCGCGGCGCTCCCCAGCGCGCCGAAAGCTTGCTGGCTGATATCCATGAATTGTTGTGTCGACAGGCGGATCGTCCCACGCCGCTGCTGGGGCGCATTGCGTTGCGGCGCGGGCGCCTGGCGCTTTGTCAGGGGCAAGACGAGGTGGCCGCCGAATTTTTTCATAGCGGCCTTCAGGACTGTTTGCACAGCCAGGACAAACGCGCGTTGTACGGCTTTCTTGGACAGGCGCAGGTAGCCGCTAATCAGCGCGACTACGCCCATGCATTTGATCGCCTGCGCGATGCCGAGCGCTTGATGCAACAGCGGCAGATTCCGGACACGGTTTATCGCGGGGTGCTGTTGCAAGTCAGCAGTCACTTCTGGTTGCAGCAAGGCCGGCCCCAATTGGCCTGTGACGCATTGACTCGCGTACTTCGCCATTATCGCGGACCGAATGCGCGTCAGGCACCGCCGGCCACGGTGGAGCTGATCGCTCGGATCGAATACCTGCTGGTGCTGGCAGAAACGTATCTGCAACAGGCGAAACAACCACTGGAGCGACTCAAGGCTTTACTCGAACACGCGCAACAGCACGCGATGCTGGCGCTGGAAACAGAGCTGCAGTTGGCCATTTGCGAAGTCGCGGACCTGACCGGTGAGCCTGCACTGGCTAAGTCGGCGTTGCAGGCGGGCCTCTGCCTGGTGAAGCGTTGCCATTTGCAGCAGGCCTTGTGCGATCTGCGCCTGCGGCAGCCGACGTTACTCAATCGCTTGGGTGAAGATGACCCCATGAGGACGCCGGCTCTGGAAGCCAATCCGCTGAGTGGGCGAGAACTGGAAGTGCTCAGCCTGATTGCTCGCGGTAATTCCAATCAGCAAATCGCCGAACAACTGTTTATTTCCTTGCACACGGTTAAAACCCATGCGCGGCGAATTCATAGCAAGTTGGGGGTGGAGCGTCGCACGCAAGCGGTAGCCAAGGCGAAGGAAATGGGATTTGTTAGTTAGATTTATATAGAAGGTGTGTGGATCAGTACTTACGAATTCATACAGGTTTGTTGTGGGGGTGATTGGTTGTTCTGTTGTATATTTTTAGGGGTCGAAAGTTCATTGGTAAAAAGTTTAAATGACCCATGGTCGAACAGGATGTTCGGACATAATAATATGACAGGAAGTTTTTATGAGCAGTAATTATTATTCTTACAGTGATCCAAGAATTGTAGCGTTGAAAAAAATTCGCGCGAGTTTTGCGGTGGCAGTGTTGCTGACCGAGCGCCTGCATGAATTGGGGATTAACCCATTCAAAACCTATTTGAATACAGCAAGCGATAGTGTCGATGAGGCTGTGGTTTCTTCAAATACATTGTTTGACGAAACACTGAGCTGGGTGGAAAAAGAACAACTGCCAAATTACGTGCAAGGCATCACTGGTGTTTTCAGTCGGCAGTATTCATTCGCATCGAAAGACAGGGTTGAAAGTCTGGACTTGTTAGCGTTCGAGCAAATGGTAATTGATGTCGTGATGGTGATGGCGCATGCGCCTTCGGTTAACCTTTTCAAACGGTCGGTAAAGTCACTGGATTTTGAAGAGGTTCATGAGGCGTTGAAATATCGATTGCCCGACGTGAATATTGATGGGGCCTATATAACTGCTTTTTCACAAGTGCCTGGCGAGCACATAATCCTGCAGTCGCGGAGTTTGGCTGAAGATGTGTACAGCTATCTCCAGCACGATGAAATTCCTTTTTACCATGGCGAACAAATAGGTGTTTATTCGGTCGCTTACAGTGCGCAGGAAAACCACCGCCATGCGCAACTCACGATCGGCGATATCAGCAACGCAGTGATCGATATTCTTCCCGAATTCCTGACCTGATTTTCAACGCGCTTCATACCCCATTCGCCAACTGATGGCCCGAGTCGCCGCCAGCAAACGCTGCGCCGCCGGGCCATTTTCATCGGCATGAAACAATGACGTCGGGCCCACCACCGTCAGCACGGCCACTACGTTGCCCATCGCATTGAATACGGGGGCCGACAAGGCATCTACGCCGGGCATCAGCAAGCCATGCACATGATGCAGGCCGCGCGCGCGGATCTGCTCGCACATGGCCGCATAGGACTGATCGTCCGCGAGTGCATGGGCCGCGTTGCCCTGGAGCTCTTGCTCGCGCAAGTCCACGGTTTCGCGTTTGGGCAGGTAAGCGCCAAACACTAGCCCCGTCGACGAACTGAGTAGCGGTAAAACCGAACCCAGTTGCGTCACCACCGTCACCGCGCGCACGGCCGGTTCGATGTGTACGACAGTCGCGCCCAGGTTGCCCCATACCGCCAAAAAGCAGGTTTCGTTCAAGTCATCGCGCAACTCGGCCAATGGCAAAGCACCGACTTTCAGCACGTCCATACTGTTGAGTGCGGCCAACCCGACGCGCAGTGCTTCACGGCCCAGACCGTAATGGTTGGTTGCGGCGTTCTGTTCGGCAAAGCCGCTGGCAATCAACGCCTGCAAATATCGGTGAACCTTGCTCGCCGGCATTTGCACGTGCTCGGCCAGGCGCGAGAGCGACGTCGAGGGGGACAACTCGGCCAGGGCCTTGAGGATGTCAGTCCCCACCTCAGCTGAGCGGACTTTCTGTTTACCGTTGCTGTCAGGCTTTTCCATGGAGGCAGTTTGATCCCGGGACGAATGGGCGTCTTTATAGCTTGACGGTCAATACCAATCAAATTACGTTATGCGTAATTCGATTACGATAAAAATAACCCCGGCGTGCCCAAACCTCTGCAACGGAGTGACAGGACACGGCCAACTCCCTGTTCAGGAGGCTCCATGAACCTCGATTCAACGGCGCCAGCGCTAGCTTATCAGTCAGGCTTCGGTAACGAATTCAGCAGTGAAGCGTTGCCCGGCGCGCTGCCAGTCGGCCAGAACGCCCCGCAAAAAGCTCCGTACGGTCTTTACACTGAGCTGTTCTCTGGCACCGCGTTCACCATGGCCCGCAGCGAAGCGCGGCGGACCTGGCTGTATCGCATTCAGCCGTCGGCCAATCACCCGGCGTTCGTCAAACTCGATCGGCAACTGGCCGGCGGTCCATTGGGTGAAGTGACCCCCAATCGCCTGCGCTGGAACCCGCTGGAGATCCCCGCCGAGCCAACTGATTTCATTGACGGTCTGGTGAGCATGGCGGCCAACTCCGGCGCGGATAAACCGGCCGGGATCAGCATCTACAGCTATCGCGCTAACCGTTCCATGGAGCGTGTGTTCTTCAACGCCGATGGTGAAATGCTGTTGGTGCCGGAACAGGGTCGCCTGCGCATTGCTACGGAACTGGGCGTGCTGGAGCTGGAGCCGCTGGAAATCGCCGTACTGCCGCGCGGTTTGAAATTCCGCGTCGAACTGCTCGACCCGCAAGCGCGCGGCTACATTGCCGAGAATCATGGCGCGCCACTGCGTCTGCCGGATCTGGGGCCGATTGGCAGCAACGGTCTGGCCAATCCGCGGGACTTCCTGACCCCGGTCGCCCATTACGAAAACCTCAAGCAACCGACGACACTGGTGCAGAAATTCCTCGGCCAGTTGTGGGGTTGCGAACTCGATCACTCACCTTTGAACGTGGTCGCCTGGCACGGCAACAACGTGCCGTACAAATATGACCTGCGCCGCTTCAATACCATCGGCACGGTCAGTTTCGATCACCCGGACCCGTCGATCTTCACCGTCCTCACATCGCCAACCAGCGTCCACGGCCTGGCCAACCTTGACTTCGTGATCTTCCCGCCGCGCTGGATGGTGGCCGAGAATACGTTCCGTCCACCTTGGTTCCACCGTAATTTGATGAACGAATTCATGGGGCTGATCAAGGGCGAGTACGACGCCAAAGCCGTAGGTTTCGTGCCCGGTGGCGCATCCTTGCACAGCTGCATGAGTGCCCATGGTCCGGACGGCGAAACCTGCACCAAAGCGATCAACGCGGATCTCAAACCGGTGAAAATCGACAACACCATGGCCTTCATGTTCGAGACCAGCCAAGTGTTGCGCCCGACCCGGTTCGCCCTCGATTGCCCGCAACTGCAAACCAACTACGATGCTTGCTGGGCCACGCTGCCCGCCACTTTCGACCCAACCCGGAGATAACCCATGACGCAGACTTCCACCACTCGCAGCTGGGTTGCTTCCGCCAACGGCCATGCTGATTTCCCGCTGCAAAACCTGCCGCTGGGCGTATTCAGCGTCAAGGGTTCGGCGCCGCGCAGTGGCGTGGCCATTGGCGAGCATATTTTCGATCTGCAAGCAGCACTGGATGCCGGTCTGTTTGAAGGTGCTGCAAAAGCCGCCGCCGAAGCCACCCGCAGTGGCCAACTGAATGCGTTCTTCGAGTTGGGGCGCGAGGCGCGGGTTGCCCTGCGCGAACGTCTGCTGGAACTGTTGACCGAAGGCAGCACCCTGCACGGCAAGATCGAAGCCCAAGGCGCAAAACTGCTGCCGCTGGCGGCGGATTGCGAGATGCACCTGCCAGCGAAAATCAATGACTACACCGATTTCTACGTAGGCATCGAGCACGCGCAAAATGTCGGCAAACTGTTTCGCCCGGACAATCCGTTGCTGCCAAACTACAAGTACGTGCCAATCGGTTACCACGGTCGCGCCTCGACCATTCGCCCATCCGGCACCGACGTTCGTCGTCCGAAAGGCCAGACCTTGCCGGCCGGTCAGACCGAACCGACTTTTGGTCCATGCGCACGCCTGGACTACGAACTGGAACTGGGCATCTGGATCGGCCAGGGCAATGACATGGGCGACTCCATCGCCATTGGTGATGCCGCCAATCACATCGCCGGTTTCTGCCTGCTCAACGACTGGTCGGCGCGGGACATCCAGGCCTGGGAATACCAGCCACTGGGGCCGTTCCTGTCGAAGAGTTTCATCACCAGCATCTCGCCGTGGGTGGTGACCGCCGAAGCGCTGGAGCCGTTCCGTCGCGCCCAGGCCGAGCGGCCGCAGGGTGATCCGCAACCGCTGCCGTATCTGTTCGATCAACGCGATCAGGCTGCAGGCGGTTTCGACATCGAACTGGAAGTGCTGCTGATCACCGAAACCATGCGCGAACAGAACCTGCCGGCCCATCGCCTGACCCTGAGCAACGCCAAACACATGTACTGGACCGTGGCGCAAATGGTCGCGCACCACAGTGTCAACGGTTGCCAATTGCAGGCCGGCGACCTGTTCGGTTCGGGCACCCTGTCAGGGCCGGAAAACGGTCAATTTGGCAGCTTGCTGGAAATCACCGAAGGCGGCAAAAAGCCGATCGAACTGGCCTCGGGCGAAGTGCGTAAATTCCTCGAAGACGGCGATGAAATCATTCTGCGTGGTCGTTGCAGCCGCGAAGGTTTTGCGTCCATTGGCTTCGGCGAATGCCGTGGCAAAGTAGTGCCGGCGCGCTAAGAGGAACGAGGCATGGAACTCTATACCTACTACCGTTCGACCTCGTCCTATCGGGTGCGCATCGCGTTGGCGCTGAAGGGGCTGGATTACCAGGCGCTGCCGATCAACCTGATTGCTCCGCCCGGCGGTGAACATCGCCAGCCGCCGTACCTGGCCATCAACCCGCAGGGCCGCGTGCCGGCCTTGCGCACCGATGAGGGCGAATTGCTGATCCAGTCGCCGGCGATCATCGAGTACCTGGAAGAACGTTATCCACAGGTGCAGCTGCTGTCGAAAGACCTCGCGGCCCGCGCTCGTGAACGTGGTGTTGCGGCGGTGATCGGCTGTGATGTGCATCCGCTGCACAACGTCAGCGTGCTCAATCGGCTACGCCAGTTGGGCCACGACGAGCCACAGGTGATGGAGTGGATCGGGCACTGGATCAGTCAAGGGCTGGCGACGGTGGAGCAGTTGATCGGTGATGAAGGTTACTGCTTTGGCCCGCAACCGGGGTTGGCGGACGCCTACCTGATTCCGCAGCTGTATGCGGCCGAACGGTTCAACATTTCCCTGGAGGCGTATCCGCGTATCCGGCGCGTGGCAGCGTTGGCAGCTACGCATCCGGCGTTCATCAAGGCGCATCCGGCGAATCAGCCTGATACGCCTTGACGCAGCAGCAAGATCAAAAGATCGCAGCCTTCGGCAGCGCCTACAGGGGAATACGAACTCCTGTAGGCGCTGCCGAAGGCTGCGATCTTTTGCTTTTAATGAACGATGGAATTAGGCGGCAAATGCCCCAGTCGTTCGGTCAGGCGAATCCGCTGGATCGGGTCGTCACTGAGCAAGAGGGCATGTTCGAGGTCGAATCGCTCGGCGTTCGGGCAGTCCAGCCGTTGATACAGACTGGCCCTGGCCAGATAGTCGGCGACATTGCCGTTGCCCAGTTCCAGCACGCGTTCAGCGTCGATCAATGCGCCGATGTAATCGTCGTGGGAGAGGTGCAACTGGCGCAGGTTGCGCGACAGGCGCTGGAGCATTTGCACGGGCTCGGCGGTGACCAGGTGTTCAGCGCTGAGTTTCATGTTGGGGCCGTACTGGCGTTGCAGCAGTTCCCGGCAATCGTTGGGATAAAGCCGACGACCGCCGCACGGGTCGAGCAGGTGATCGGCGCCCGGCACGCGCAACAGGAAATGCCCCGGGAAGTTGACCCCGACCAAGGGGATTTCCAGGCCCCTGGCCAGCTCCAGCGCAATCAATCCCAAGGCCAGCGGTTGCCCGCGACGCAGCTCCAGCACTTTGTTGAGCAAGGCCACTTGTGGGCGCAGCGGAGTGAAATCGTCCTGGGCGAATCCCAGGTCATTCATGCGTCGTAACAAGGGTTGCGCCAGTTCGCTCACCGGCAACATTGGCAAGCCATAACTGACTCGCTGTTGCAGCTCCTTCAAGTCTTTGAGCAGGACCTCGGGTTGCACCTCGCTGTCATGTTCGGCGGCAATCCATAGCGCCGCCTCGAACAGCGCGGGCGGGGAACGTTGCAGACAGGCGAAAAACGATTGACGCGGTGTCATCAAAATCTCCGGGCAATGCCTCGTTTTAGCCTTGTCTCTGGCATTCGTCCAGTGGCGTGCAAGGGCCGAAACAGGTTATTTCCGAAAGCTTGCATCGCGGCTTCGCTTATTCCGGTGCGCTTCTGCAATTTTTGGGCGCAAGCCTATACTGGCGACTACAAGAAGTGATTCGGGAGCCCGACGATGTTCGCTCTCATGCAAAGCACTCGCCTTGAATCGCTGCATCTGAGCGTTGACCCGGCCACCGGGTTGAAGGCGGTCATTGCCATTCATAACAGCCGACTGGGCCCTGCCTTGGGCGGTTGTCGTTACCTTGCCTATCCCAGCGACGAGTCTGCGGTCGAGGATGCGGTGCGCCTCGCTCAAGGCATGAGTTACAAGGCAGCGCTGGCCGGGTTGGCCCAGGGCGGCGGCGTCGCGGTGATCATTCGCCCGATCCATGTAGCAAACCGTGGCGCGCTGTTTGAAGCCTTCGGCCGCTGCATCAACCAGCTCGACGGTCGCTACATCACCGCCATCGACAGCGGCACGTCGGTGGCGGACATGGACTGCATCGCCCAGCAGACCCAACATGTCACCAGCACCACCTCGGCCGGCGACCCAGCGCCCCACGCGGCGATGGGCGTGTTCACCGGCATTCGCAGCACCGCCATGGCCCGGTTGGGCAGCGACAACCTCGAAGGCCTGCGCGTTGCTATTCAAGGCCTGGGCAACGTCGGGTATGCGCTGGCAGAACAGCTGCATGCTGCTGGTGCCGAGCTACTGGTCAGCGACATCGACCACGGCAAGGTGCAACTGGCGATGGAGCAACTCGGCGCGCACCCCATCGCCAACGACGCACTGCTCAGCACGCCGTGTGACATTCTTGCGCCATGTGGCCTGGGCGGCGTGCTCAACAGCCATAGCGTGACGCAACTGCGTTGTTCAGCAGTGGCGGGTTCAGCTAACAATCAGCTGACTCATCTGGACGTCGCCGATCAGCTGGAGCGGCGGGGCATTCTTTATGCGCCGGATTATGTGATCAATGCCGGTGGACTGATCTACGTTTCGCTCAAGCATCGTGGCGAAGAATTGTCGACCATCACTGCGCACTTGTCGAAAATCAGCTCGCGCCTGACCGAAGTCTTTGCCCACGCCCAGGCGGAAAAACGCTCGCCGGCGCGAGTCGCGGACGAGTTGGCGGAGAAGGCGTTGTACCGATAAAAAGATCAAAAGATCGCAGCCTTCGGCAGCTCCACACGATCTGTGTAGGAGCTGCCGAAGGCTGCGATCTTTTGATTTTCTGGTTTCCAATGCATGAAAAAGGCCCTGAGCCATTTGACTCAGGGCCTATTCAATTCGGGCCTTGCTTACTTTGCTGCTTTGGCGGCCTTGGCTGGCTTGGCCGGGGCAATCGGCTCAGCGGCCTCAGTGACTTCAACCACCTCAACCGGCTCCACGACTTCGGCAGGGGCGCTGAGCAACTCGGACAACGCGTCCGGCTGGCTCTTGAACGCCTTGGCAAACACATCGCGATTCTTCGCCATGTAGATACCGGCTTCTTCCACCTGCTGCTCGGTCAGGGACGGAACGGCTTTGTGCAACACTTCAGCCAGCAACTCGGCCAGTTCGAGCATTTTGTCATGACGGTCAGCTTCGGCTTTATCCATGAACAAGCGCTCCAGATCTCGGCTGCTGCGGTATACCACTTCGACGGCCATTCACCACCTCACATGCCTTCACATTTGGTTGTCGGATTCGACTACTGTATTTATATACAGCGAAAAGGATAAGCGAATCGCCGGGGTTTGGGTAGTGGCTTTTTAATGTAGACCGGATTGGGCGTTTGTCAGTTGTACCACGGTGCTCCCTTCGCGAGCAGGTTCGATCCTACAGGATTCGTGAAACGCCGGAAGAGGTGCGACCAAACGCCACGGAGCGTGTTTCAGTGCTCCTCGCCATCATGGCGTGGCCTTCTTTCTGCATGCAGAACAACCGTCACGTCCAACCCGCATTATTCGGTCGAGCCGACCTAAGGAAGCATCATCGTGAAAATCAACTGGGCCGAAAACCTGCGGCAGAACGTGCATGAACTGGCCGAGTCCCTCGGCAATCTGTTCGTCGAGACCTTCCACTACATGGCGCTGTTCGCCATTGGTGCGGTGACCGCGTGGGCGGCGGTGATGGAATTTCTCGGGATGATCGAGCAGGGACACATCAAGATCGATGACATCTTGCTGCTGTTCATCTACCTCGAATTGGGGGCAATGGTCGGGATTTACTTCAAGACCAACCACATGCCGGTGCGCTTCCTGATCTACGTGGCGATCACCGCACTGACGCGTCTGCTGATTTCCAACGTGTCGCACCACAACCCGCCAGACGTGGGGATCATCTATCTGTGTGGCGGGATTCTGCTGTTGGCGTTTGCGATTCTGGTGGTGCGTTACGCTTCGTCGCAGTTTCCTTCGGTGAAGATTGAACACCCGCACCGTAAAACAGGTGCGGGGTCGAGTGAACATCCAGAAGTGGAGAAGGGCGAGCTTTAAAAACCGATGGCAGGTCGAGGCCGGCCTTTGACCGCAGGTGGCGGCAGGTTGCGCGTGTCGCCATCGGTCATGGCTTCGAGAATCGCCACGGCGCTGTGGCCCTGTTCGATGGCGATGCCGAACTGAATGCTTTGCACCAGGCGTTTAAGGCGCTCGGGGTCATTGCGTTGTTCGCAACTGATCATGCGTTTGGCTACTACGTGGCCACTGTTGGACAGGGTCAGCATGATGCTGCCATCGAGACCCTGAATGCTCAGGTTGATCTGATAATCCGCTGCAAAAGCATCGGTAATGAGCTGAAAGGGGTTGTCCATGATGCGTCACCGCCTGATTGAACGTGCAGTTGTTGACCGGTCGTGATCGGGATTAGTTCGCAACACCAGACCATTGGCCAAATTGCCTTCATGTAGGAGTTGCCGCAGGCTGCGATCTTTTGACGTTGCCCGTTGAAAGATCAAAAGATCGCAGCCTGCGGTAGCGCCGACAGGGTTGTAGCAAGGGGCATGCCGGATAGTTTGTCGGACAATAATCACGCCAAAAAGAAGGCGGGCACTGTGGCCCGCCTTCTTTTTATCTGCCCGTTTCAGGGCAATTTTCGCCTCGCTGCCACCTAATCGGTCAGCACTCCACCCAGCTCACCGCCAGGCCGCCGCGTGAAGTCTCTTTGTATTTGTCGTGCATGTCGGCGCCGGTGTCGCGCATGGTGCGGATCACTCGATCCAGGGAAATGAAGTGTTTGCCGTCACCGCGCAAAGCCATTTGCGTGGCGTTGATCGCCTTGACGGCCGCGATCGCGTTGCGCTCGATGCACGGCACTTGGACCAGTCCGCCGACAGGGTCGCAGGTCAGGCCGAGGTTGTGCTCCAGGCCGATTTCGGCTGCGTTTTCCAATTGCTCCGGGGTGGCGCCGAGCACATCGGCCAGACCGGCGGCGGCCATGGCGCAAGCCGAACCCACTTCGCCTTGGCAGCCAACTTCGGCGCCGGAGATCGAAGCATTTTTCTTGCAGAGAATGCCGACCGCTGCCGCGCCCAGAAAGAACGCCACAACGTCGTCGTCCGACGCATCAGGGTTGAATTTCATGTAGTAGTGCAGCACCGCCGGAATGATCCCCGCCGCGCCGTTGGTAGGTGCGGTGACCATGCGTCCGCCAGCGGCGTTTTCTTCGTTCACGGCGAGGGCAAACAGGTTGACCCATTCCATAGCCGAAAGGGTTGAAGTGATGACATTCGGCTTGCCAATTTCCAGCAGGCTGCGGTGCAACTTCGCGGCGCGGCGCGGAACATTCAAACCGCCGGGCAAGATGCCTTCGTGGCTCAATCCTTGTTCCACGCACTCGCGCATGACCGACCAGATGTGCAGCAGGCCCTGGCGGATTTCCTCGTCACTGCGCCAGGCTCGTTCATTGGCCATCATCAATTCGGAAACCCGCAAACCATGCTGGTTACAGAGCTGAAGCAATTCGACGGCGCTGGAAAAATCGTATGGCAGGACGACGTCGCTGGCGGGTGCGATGCCGGACTCTGCCTCAGCCGCTTCGATGATGAAACCGCCGCCTACCGAGTAGTACGTTTGCTCGAGCAGTTCACCGGTTTCGCCGAACGCTGTAAGAGACATCGCGTTGGGGTGATAAGGCAAGCTCTCGTCGAGCAACAGGAGATCGCGCGACCAGTCGAAGGCAATGGTTGCTTGGCCTGCCAGAGACAGCTTGCCCGTTTCACGCAGGGTGTGGATTCGGCTGTCGATGGAGGTTGGATCGATGCGGTCTGGCCATTCGCCCATCAAGCCCATGACACAGGCCCGGTCAGTGGCGTGACCGATACCGGTGGCTGACAAAGAGCCATAGAGTCTGATTTCTACTCGCCGCACGTCGGCCAGAAAACCTTGGTCGACCAACATCTGGGCGAAGGTGGCGGCGGCGCGCATCGGCCCTACCGTATGGGAGCTGGACGGACCGATGCCGACTTTGAAGAGATCGAAAACACTGATAGCCATGCTAAAGCCTATTCCTGCAATGGAAGATCAATCGCTGCCATTTTTGTAGGACAAGCGCACTTTCAGCGATACTGCCTCTCTCGGTCCTACGTGACCAACGAAACCTCCTAAGACAGCCTTTAGCAGGACTAAACGATGAGTCGTCAATTGCATGCCCAGACTTATGTGTGGCTGCAGGTGTTTTCCTGTGCCGCCCGGCACTTGTCGTTCACCCGCTGCGCCGAAGAACTGCACATCACTCCGGGGGCGGTGAGTCAGCAGATTCGCCAACTGGAAGAGCGCCTGGGTTTTCGTCTGTTCCATCGGCGAGCCCGAGGTGTGGAGTTGAGTGCCGAAGGCCAGCGACTGGCCATCACCGTTAACGAGGCCTACGGCAGCATTGATGCGGAGTTGCGTCGGCTGGACGCGGGCATGATCAGCGGCACGCTGCGGGTGCGCTCGATTCCGTCGTTCCTGAGCAAGTGGCTGACCCCACGTCTGCCGCGCTTGCAGCAGCGTTTTCCGGACATTCAATTGCGTCTGGTGGCCGAGGACAGCAGTGTGCCATTGCACGAGGGCGACTTCGATCTGGCCATCGACCTGAACGACGGCAGCTATCCAGGTTTGTTATCCACAGCCCTACTCGATGAGCAGATTTTCCCGGTGTGCGCCCCGAGCCTGTTGCGTGGGCGTCCGCCGCTGCACGGGCCGGCGGACCTGATGCATTTTCCGCTGCTGCACGACATCACTGCCTGGCGTGGCAGTTATGAATATGCGGAATGGGAGTTCTATCTCAATGCCATCGGTTTCGAAGGTGCTGATGTACGGCGCGGACACACCTTCAATCGCAATCACCTGACCATCGAGGCGGCCATCGCCGGGATGGGGGTGGCGATTGCGCGGCGCACGCTGCTCAACGATGAACTGGAGCGCGGCGCATTGATCGTGCCGTTTGGCCTGGCGGTGCCCAATCACAAGCGTTACATGCTGCTCTATGCACCGGGTGCACTGAGCCATCCGGGAGTGCGTGCGGTGCATGACTGGCTGGTGGAAGAGGCGGGGATTTTCCGTGGGTTGCACCCACTGGCGGACCAGAAAATGTGAGTAATTGTGACAAAGAAGCGGGGCGACTCAACTCCCGACCTTAACAGCGCTTTTGCCGGTTGTCCGGCTTTTTCTGCGATTAAAAATTATCTTTTTTTAGGGGTTGAATTGTTCAGCTTACAGACCGATTGTGTAAGTAAGAGGTCACGGTGATGACGCCCAAGGGCTTAGCTGACCGGCCTCTCGCGAGCTAGCTGAAATAAGGGATGAACTATGCAAATCCAAGTCAATAGCGATAACCATATTCAAAGCAGCATCCGACTGGAGGAGTGGGTACGTACTACCATTGAGAGCACGCTTGAACGTTATGAGGAAGACCTGACCCGAGTCGAGGTTCACCTGCGGGACGAGAACGGCGACAAGCCTGGTCCCCACGATTTGCGCTGCCAGCTTGAAGCGCGGCCAAAAGGCCACCAACCGATTTCCGTGACCCACAAAGCCGATACCCTGGAGCAGGCCATCGACGGTGCGGCCACCAAACTTGAACATGCGCTGGAGCACATGTTCGGCAAATTACGCGGCAAACGAGCCAATGTGGTGCCCATCGAAAGTGGCGCCCATGCCGATACGCTGCTGGAAGAGGAATTTCTGGAAAACGAACAGGCAGCGCTTAACGGCTGACACCTGATTCACCTTTAACCTCCCCAATTGAAACGGGCCTGCATTGCAGGCCCGTTTTTTTTTCAGAGATCACTCATTTCACAGAAACGCGGATGAAGTACTTTTGCGTATGAGAATATTTATCATTAGTATTGCGCAAAAATCAGCACGCACGTCCTTACCAAAAGGCGTTTGAGCCTGCTGGCCAGCCCACTGCCGCGATTTCGTAGTGCTCAATCAATGATCACCCGTCCCCCCGAACCTCATGATTTCGAGCGCGATGACCCGCGCGGCGAACGTGCGCATTTTCTCCAGGTATTTCTCTCGCAACGCTCGCAAATGGAAGCGCTGGTGAATCGTCGTGTCGGTTGCCGGGCTACCGCTGCGGACCTGGTGCAGGACTTGTTCCTGCGTTTTTGGCGACGACCACTGGTTCAGGTCGAAGAACTCAGCACCTATCTGCTGCGTTGCGCCGGCAACATCGCCATCGATCATTTGCGCAGTGAGGGCTCGCGGGTCCGGGTGAGCGAAGGCTTGATGGCGGAGCCGTTGGACAGCGCCGGCAGCGAACCGCAGGCGGCGCTGGAGGCGGGTAACGATTTGCGTCATGTCGAGGCGGCGTTGCGCGCATTGCCGGAACGCACGCGGCAGATCTTCTTGCTCAACCGCATACATGGCCGCAAGTACGCCGAGATCGCCAAGGCCATGGGGTTGTCCCAAAGTGCCGTGGAAAAACATATGATGCGCGCGCTCGAGGCCTGCAAGGCCAGCCTGCGAGAACCCAAGCCGCGTATGCCAGGGAAAGCACCGTGAACAACGTCGAACACGTCACCCCGACACCCGCTCAGGAACAAGCGGCACTGGCCTGGCTGAGTTTGCTGCACGACCAGCCGAGCAGTGGCGATCAGGTCACATTCAGCCAGTGGTTGCAGGCCGATCCGGCCCATGCCGAGGCCTATGCCCAAGCGCAAGTGTTGTGGGAGTTGAGCGAAGTGCCGGCGCGCACGCTGGCAGATGAAGATGCATTAGCGCTGCAGCGTTACCTCAACGCGATGAATCGCTCGCGGCGCAGCAGCGTTATGCGTTGGTCCGGGGCGCTGGCCATGGCGGCGTGCCTGCTGCTGATGATCAGCCTCGGCAGCGGTTGGCAGCCATCGCGCTGGATCGATGACCTGGGCGCCGATTATGTGTCGGCGCCGGGGGAAATCCGTACCGTCACCCTGGCCGATAAATCGCAAGTCACCCTCGATGCCGACAGCGCTATCGCCGTGGATTTCAGTGGCGGTGAGCGGCATGTCCAGTTGCGTCGCGGTGCCGGTTTTTTCAGCGTGACGCACACGGGTGAACCGTTCGTGGTTGATGCGGAAAAGGGCCAGGCGCGTGTACTCGGCACGCAGTTTGAAGTTCGCCTGCAACCCCGTGGCGCGCAGGTCACGGTGTTGTCCGGTCGGGTCGGTGTCACGCCGGACAAACAGGCTGAACAGCAAATCCTGACCGCCGGCCAGCAAGTGGCTTTCGGCGAAGGCTCGGCGCAACCGCTGCATGCTGTGGACAGCGAGGCGCAGTTGGCGTGGCGCCAGGGTTGGCTCAATTACTACAAGGCGACCCTTGCCGATGTGGTGCAGGACCTGGGGCGTTATTACCCCGGACGGATTGTGTTGCTCAACGATGAGCTGGCCAGGCGCCGGGTCAGTGGCAGCTTTCCGAGCAAAGACCCACTGGCGGTGTTGAGTTCGTTGCAGGGGGTGTTGGGATTTGAGCAACATCAGGTTTGGGGCCAGCTGATTATTTTGCGGTGAGGAAAATCAAAAGATCGCAACCTGCGCGTTCCCCTGAAGGAGCCGCCGAAGGCTGCGATCTTTTGACCTTTAAAAATATTTTCAACTTTCTGCTGAGGTAAAACCAAACGCCATCCGTGTAGTGACTGAAACTGCGAGTCATTCGCATCCGTTGCGGTTCTACACAGGTCATGAGTCATGAAGTCCAGGGCAAAATCCGGTTCGGTCAAACAATGGTTAAGTGTTTCTGCGTTGAGCTTCTCGGCGCTGGCGTTGCTGCCGCTGAGCGTAGCGATGGCGGCGGAAACCAGTGCCCAGCAACGCACGCAATTCAGTTTTTCGATGGCCGCCAAACCGCTGCCCCAGGCCTTGAGCGACTTCAGCCGCATCACCGGCATCAGCGTGGTCTACACCGATGAAGCGCCTTACGGCATTACTGCCCCGGCACTCAACGGCCAGTTGACTGCCGAACAAGCCTTGCAACGCCTGCTCATCGGCTCGGGCTTGACGTTCCGGCGTGCCGACAGCCACACCATGGCCCTGGAACCGATGCCCAGTGAAGGCGCGTTGAACCTCGGCGCAACCACCATTACATCGATGATGGATGAATCCACGAGCTACCAGCCGCCACCCACCAGTTCGGTGATGCGCTCCTCGACACCGCTCCAGGAAATTCCCCAGACCATCAACATGGTTCCGGCCCAAGTCATTCGCGACCAGGTTCCACGCAATCTCGATGATGCCCTGGCCAATGTCAGCGGCATCACCCAGGGCAACACGCTGGGGAGTACCCAGGATTCGGTGATGACTCGCGGCTTCGGCGACAACCGCAATGGTTCGATCATGCGCGACGGCATGCCGATCGTGCAGGGCCGTGGACTTAATGAAAGCGTGGACCGCATCGAAGTGCTCAAAGGCCCGGCCTCGCTGCTCTATGGCATCCAGGACCCGGGCGGCGTGGTCAACATGGTCAGCAAGAAACCCGAGCTTGAGCGATACAACGCGTTGACGTTGCGCGGCTCGACTTACGGCGAGGGCAAGAACGGCAGCGGCGGCACCCTCGACAGCACTGGCGCCCTCGGCACTTCCGGACTGGCCTACCGCATGGTGCTGGACCACGAAGACGAAGATTACTGGCGCAACTTCGGCGTTCACCGCGAAAGCCTGGTGGCGCCGTCGCTGGCCTGGTTCGGTGAAAGCACAAAGTTGCTGTTGGCCTATGAGCATCGCGAATTCCTCACGCCTTTCGACCGTGGCACGCTGATCGACCCGCGCACCAACCACCCGTTGGACATCTCGCGCAAGGAGCGTCTCGACGAGCCGTTCAATAACATGGAAGGGCGTTCGGACCTCTATCACTTCGAGGCCGACCATGAACTCAACGACAACTGGAAAGCCCACTTCGGCTACAGCTGGAACCGTGAAACCTACGACGCCAGTCAGGTGCGCGTGACGGCCATCGATCCCCAAAAAGGCACCCTGACCCGTAGCATGGACGGCACGCAGAACGCGATCAGCACCGACCGGTTCACCACCGCCAGCATGGAAGGCAACGTGAATGTGCTGGGCATGCAGCACGACCTGCTGTTCGGCGTCGATGACGAATACCGCAAAATCTACCGCGAGGATTTGATCCGGCAGAAAAGCAGGACCACCTTCAGCTACCTCAACCCGGTGTATGGCCGCGAAGTGCCGGGCACCACGGTCAGCCCCGCCGACAGTGCACAGACTGATGAGCTGCGCAGCGATTCGATCTTCCTCCAGGACTCCATCCACCTTACCGATCAGTGGATTCTGGTAGGCGGCGGGCGTTTCCAGGAATACGACCAGTACGCCGGCAAAGGCGTGCCGTTCCGGGCCAACACAGACAGCAACGGTCAGAAGTGGATTCCGCGCGCAGGCCTGGTCTATCGCTACACCGATGAGCTGTCGTTCTACGGCAGCTACACCGAGTCGTTCAAACCGAACTCGACTATCGCGCCGTTGAGCGGCAGCACGGTGGTGCTCGATGGCAGCATTGCACCGGAAGAAGCCAAGGCTTGGGAGATTGGCGCCAAGCTCGATCTGCCGGGTCGCGTGACGGGCAACGTCGCGCTGTTCGACATCAAGAAACGCAACGTACTGATTGCCAACGCCGAAGGACCTACGACGATTTACAGCGCCGCTGGCGAAGTGCGTTCCCGTGGTCTGGAAGTGGATTTGAGCGGTCAGCTCACCGAGCGCTGGAGCGTGATCGGCAGCTACGCCTACACCGATGCCGAGGTCACCGAAGACCCGGACTACAAAGGCAAACAACTGCAGAACGTCGCCAGGAACAGCGGCTCGATGTCGGCGGTGTATGACTTTGGCACCATCGTCGGTGGCGATCAGTTGCGAGTGGGTGGCGGGGCGCGTTACGTCGGTGAGCGGGCGGGGGACGCGGCGAATGATTTCGACCTGCCGAGTTATACCGTGGCCGATGCCTTCGCCACTTACGACACCAGAGTCGACGGGCAAAAGGTCAAGTTTCAGCTCAACGTGAAGAACCTGTTTGACCGCACCTACTACACCTCGGCGGTGAGTCGGTTCTTCGTCTCGATGGGTGATTCGCGTCAGGTGACGTTCTCGAGCACGCTGGAGTTCTGATGAAAGCCTTCAGCCTGTTATTTCTGCTCCTTAGCAGCACGGTTTACGCCGCTCCCGCGCCGGATGCGCGGGTGTATCACCGCGAAGATCAGGTCACGCTGCCCGGCTCGGGTGACAGCTGGGGCTTCGCGGCGCTGGACCCGACGCGGCCCTACCTGTTTCTCGCCCGACGCGAAAACGGCCTGAGCGTGCTCGATGTCCGTAAGCAACGCTTGATCAAAACCATCAAAGGTTCGCAGGGCGCCAATGGCGTGGTGTTTGTCCCTTCGCTGGACCGCGTGTTCGTGCTCAATACCGATGGCAGCCTGGGCGTGGTCGAGTTATCCACACTCAAACTGCTCAAGCGCATCCCGGTGGCCCAGAGCAATCTCAACAGCGCGGTGTATGAACCGCGCAGCGGCCAGGTCATCATCGTCAGCGGTCGGCGTGCGGATCGTTCGACCTTGTTTGTGTTCGATCCGAAAGCAGAGCGCATCAGCGCCGCCCATGAACTGAACGTGAAGAAAATAGACCCGTTGCTGCTTAAAGGCGATGGCAGTTTCTTCCTGCCGATGCGTGATGAAGGCCAGGTTGCGCGATTCTCTGCGACGACGTTCGAGGTCCTCGACACCTGGCAATTCGATGGATGCCCGCGCCCGAGTGCGTTGGCGCAGGATGTCGAACGGAACCGGTTATTCGTGGCGTGTCGCGGTGACAATCCTCGGCTGGTGGTGGCCGATAGAGAGACCGGTGAAGTGCAGACCAGCCTGCCGATTACGCGCGACGTCAACGCCGTGGCGTATGATCCGGACAGCCGACGCTTGATCATTCCAAGTGGCGTCGATGCCAGCCTGACGGTCATCCAGCAGTTGGACGCCGATCATTACGCATTACAGGCGAACATCAGCACGCTGCCCATGGCGTACAACATGGCCTTCGATCCACAGAGCAAAAAGGTTTATCTGCCGGCGATGGACTTTACCCAGCCAGCATCGGCGAAAGGTGAACCCAAGCTTGATCCGCTGTTCCACGCTGATACGTTCAGCGTGATGACGCTGGCGCCCTGAGACGAAAAGATCGCAGCCTCGTTTCACTCGACAGCTCCTACATAGAGATGCGTAGGAGCTGTCGAGTAAAACGAGGCTGCGATCCTCTGACCTTGCCTCAGCGCAAAAACGCCTGCCGATATTCCCCAGGCGTTCCACTCAACACCTGACGAAACCGGTTGGTGAAATGACTGGCACTGGCAAACCCGCAGGCCAACGCAATCTCACCCAACGGCTGCGACGTGGTCCGCAACAACTCCCGCGCCCGGCTCATCCGCCGCGCCAGCACATACTGATGCGGTGGCAAGCCAAAGCTTTCGCGGAACATCCGCGCAAAGTGGTATTCCGATAACGCACACAACGCGGCCAATTGTCCGAGACTGATGGCTTCGGCCAGCTGACTGTCGATGAACTCCACCAACTGCCGCCGCTGATGCGCCGCCAAACCACCCTTGAGCCGCAGCCCTTCGCGCAGGCCGACCTGGCCGAGCAACACGTGGCTGAGCATTTCATGGGCCAGGCTACTGGTGAGCAGGCGTTCGCCGGGTTCATCCCAATTGAGGGTAATCATCTGGCGAAAGCGTCGGGCTTGCAGCGGATCGTCAAGGAACGTGCCTTCTCGCAATTGCAACTCGCGAGGTTCGCGGTCCAGCAGCGTGACGCAGCCGAGCGCGAATTGTTCGGGGCTGAAATAAATATGGGCCAGGCGGATGTCGCCGTTGATCACCCAGCCGGACTGATGGTCGGCGGGCAGGATGCACAGTTTGTCCGGGCCGCCCTTGGTGCCGGGCTGATCGCGGCGAAAGGTGCCGGTGCCACCGGCGATGTAGCAAGACAGGGTGTGGTGACTCGGCGCTTCGTAATCCTGGGCGTCGTGATGGTTGCTCCACAAGGCTGCAGCCATGCCGTCACCGAGCTCGGCGCTGTGCTCGAGGCGAGCATTGGGCGAGCGGTTGAGGGCTTGAAAGACTTGTAGGGTATCCAGTGCGGCCATGATCGTTGCTCTATAACACTTGCATCCAACGCCCTGCATCCTACTCCGTAGACGTTCACCTGCCAGCCCGGTGCGCGACAAAAGCGCAAGTTTATGCAAGTGCACCAAGGTGCTACGCAGGACACTGGTGACCTATTGAGGAGCCTTTGCCATGAACCTGTCGTTGTATTTACTGACCGTGCTGATCTGGGGCACCACCTGGATTGCCTTGAAATGGCAATTGGGCGTGGTGGCGATTCCGGTGTCGATTGTTTATCGCTTCGGCCTCGCCGCGCTGGTGCTGTTCGTGATGTTGCTGCTCAGCCGTCGCTTGCAAGTGATGAACCGTCGCGGGCACCTGATTTGCCTGGCGCAGGGCTTGTGCCTGTTTTGCGTCAACTTCATGTGCTTCCTGACGGCCAGCCAATGGATTCCCAGCGGTTTGGTGGCGGTCGTGTTTTCTACCGCCACGCTGTGGAACGCCCTGAATGCGCGGGTGTTTTTCGGCCAGAAAATCGCTCGCAACGTGCTGATGGGCGGTGCGCTGGGCTTGCTCGGCCTGGGCCTGTTGTTCTGGCCGGAGCTGGTCGGTCATACCGCCAGCCCGCAAACCCTGCTCGGCCTGGGCCTGGCGTTGTGCGGCACCTTATGCTTCTCGGCGGGCAACATGCTGTCGAGCCTGCAACAGAAAGCCGGGCTGAAGCCGCTGACTACCAACGCCTGGGGCATGGCCTACGGCGCGGCGATGCTGTCGGTGTGGTGTCTGGTCAAAGGCATTCCGTTCGATATCGAGTGGAATGCCCGTTACATCGGTTCGCTGATGTACCTGGTCATTCCAGGCTCGGTGATAGGTTTCACCGCCTACCTGACACTGGTCGGGCGCATGGGGCCGGAGCGCGCCGCCTACTGCACCGTGCTGTTCCCGGTAGTGGCGCTGAATGTGTCGGCGTTTGCCGAGGGTTACCAATGGACTTTGCCGGCCCTGATGGGTTTGGTGCTGGTGATGCTGGGTAATGTGTTGGTCTTCCGTAAGCCCAAGGCACCGATGGTGCAAGGCAACGGCAAACTGGCTTGAAGCCGCATCAGGATCGAGTGTAGTAATTTTCAGCGCTCGATCCTGATCGCTACATAAATCAGTGAAGGCAATATGAAGCCTACAATATGCCGAGCCCAGTCTTTGTAGTTCCAGTGTTGTGATTCATCCATATTGAACCACTCGACACCGATCACCTGGAAACAGACGTAATAGAGAAATAACGCAATCAACAAACCAATGATCGCGAACTTCTTGGCTTCATGGAATTTTTTACTTGTGGTGTTAATGTTCTTGTACAGCTGGTAGGTGCCCATGATGCAGAAGACGGTGAACATAACTTCGAGTGTAATGATCAGCCAGTAAATTCGATGATGGAGCATAGGCGAGGTAATCGCCCGGTAGCTGTATTTATAGCCTTCGTGTGTCGTGTCCATGCTGAGGATGTGCGCAAGGTACTCATAGTTGGTGGCGTAGTCGGTAAAGTTGCTGTACATCACCAGTAAGCCAAAGAAACATATAAACAGCATCAGTGTGGCTTTGCTGATTTTAATGACGTGGTTGGTTGTAAGTTGGCTCAAGATTATTGTTCTCCAGAATAGGGGGCTTGTTAGTCTGGAGTTTATAGAGCTGTTTATGTGTTTGGTGATTAAGTGAATTGCAAGGTATGTATTGGGAAGTTGAGTGTGTGCGTATTAGATTAAGCGGGCAGACATAGTTAACGCCTGCCCGTTTTTATTTAGCTTTTCCAGACTTGTGGATTAACCAGGTCTTGCGGACGTTCACCCAGCAAGGCACTGCGCAAGTTGACCAGAGCGCGGTTGGCCATCGCGTCGCGGGTTTCATGGGTGGCCGAGCCGATATGCGGCAAGGTCACGGCATTTTTCAGTTGAAACAGTGGCGATTCTGCCAGCGGTTCCTTTTCGTACACATCCAGCCCGGCGCCGCGAATCCGATTGTTTTGCAGGGCTTCGATCAGCGCCGGTTCGTCCACTACCGGGCCGCGCGCAATGTTCACCAGGATGGCGCTCGGCTTCATCAGCGCCAGTTCGCGATGGCTGATCAGGTGTTTGGTTTTTTCGCTGAGCGGCACCACCAGGCAGACGAAGTCGGCTTCGGCCAGCAGTTCATCGAGACTGCGGAACTGCGCACCGAGCTCCTGTTCCAGCGCGCTCTTGCGGCTGTTGCCGCTGTAGAGAATCGGCATGTTGAAACCCAAGCGACCACGGCGGGCGATGGCCGCACCGATGTTGCCCATGCCGACGATGCCCAGGGTCTTGCCATGAACATCGCAACCGAACAGCGGTGCGCCGACAGTGGCCTGCCATTGACCGGCCTTGGTCCAGGCATCCAGTTCGGCCACGCGGCGGGCGCTGCTCATCAACAAGGCGAAAGCCAGGTCGGCGGTGCTTTCGGTGAGCACGTCAGGCGTGTTGGTCAACATGATCCCGCGCTCGTTCAAATAGGCCACGTCATAGTTGTCGTAACCCACCGATACGCTGGACACCACTTCTAGTTTCGCGGCGTTTTCCAGCTGAGCACGGCCAAGTTTGCGACCAACGCCGATCAAGCCGTGGGCATGGGGCAGGGCTTCATTGAACTGGGCGTTGATATCGCCGTTTTTAGGATTCGGCACGATGACGTCGAAGTCTTGTTGCAGGCGTTCAACCATTTCAGGCGTGACGCGGCTGAAGGCGAGGACGGTTTTTTTCATGGAGGCAAGCTCGTCGGGCGGACAGGAATGCTTAGCAAGCTACAAGTTTCAAGCGGCAAGCTGCAAGTCCAAAAACCACTTCCACCGCTTTTAACTTGCCGCTCGAAGCTTGAAGCTTGTAGCGCCCCCTCAGTTATACTGTCGGCCTTTCGTGGCTCGCTGACCGGGCCCGACACTTTAAGCATCACCCGGAGCTTTCATGACATCCCCGAAACAACCGCCGGTCGCCGACACCTTGATCGACGAGCAGGCTGAGCTGCCAGACAGCGTCGACTCCAGCGCCGACAGCGAAACCAAAGCCGCAATCCCGGCGTTCAAGTTCCCGTTCAAACCAGGCGAGCTCGCTGCAGCGAAAGACTCCAATCAGCCGTGGTACAAGAACGGCGCCAAGAATGGCCACACCAAGACGCCAGGCATGGCGCCTCCGGGCACGCGGCGTTCGATGGGTAAGCGATAAGATTCAGATTGCGCGGTGATTTCGGCCGCCGTCTTCGCGAGCAGGCTCACTCCCACATTTCGATCGCGTTCCCCTAAGCGAATTCGGTCAAATGCAGGAGCGAGCTTGCTCGCGAAGAGGCCAGAACATTCAACTCAAATGTCGGGCTCAAGCCACCCGCAACGAAATAAACGAATAATTCTCCGGCGTGCCCATCGCCACCTGCGCGCCGCTCGCCATTACCTGCTCGGCAACATCATCCCCCGATACATGAAACAACCATTCGCTCCCCCATTGCGGCAACGTCTGGCCAGCCAGGTCGTCGATGATTGCGGCAAACTCGACCATATCCGGCAGATAAGCGGTAAATCCATCCCCCTTCAGTGCCGTCGTCCGAATCCCCAATAACGCGCAAACCGCGTCCTTCATCTGAATGTCATCGCGATCCGACTGACGCGAACGCTGGATCAGCTCCGCCAACTCCCGGTCCACCAGCTCGCCGCCGACAATCAGCTCCGGGCCTTTCTCCCAGGACTCCGGCGGGCACTCCTTGATCACCGGGTTGAGGGGAATGTGTGGATTGATTTCCATCGGATAGATGCGGCACACCAGCGGCCGGCGTTCATAGATGCGGCAGAGGTTGTCTTCGTCAAGATTCCGGCAGGGGCCGACGTTATACGCGGCAAAAGTGATGGCGACGTAGGCATCTGCGTCGGCACTTCGAACCAGTGTCGAACGGCGCTCGGCGTGTTCGCGCTGCTGCACCGGCAGACCCAGGCCGTTGCTGAGGAAGGCCTCCACCAGCACGATCACCTGACCGCCGTCGGCTGCCCACATGCGGGCTTCGGGCAGGGTCAGGGGTACATGGTGGTCGTTGCAGCATTTGCCGCAGCCTACGCAGGAAAACGTCGTATTCATTGTGCGGTCAGTCGCATCCGAGGGCATGAAGCGGCGACAGATTGCCACCGCGAATGCCGCTATCGAAGCAAGTTATGCGCCACTCACTTCGCCTTGGCGGCCGGGCGAATCGAGTCCCATTCGGTGACGTACGCGGTTTTGCTTTGTTTGTTGTACAGACACAATTCGGTGCCCTGCGCGCCTTTCATGTGTTTTTGCGGGTACTGGCCTTGCAGCAGGAGGGCGGTGTAACCGACCCGGTCATCGAATTGTGCGGCGTTGCCGACCGGTGTGGCGTTTTTCAGGCCGCTGGCCTTGGTGCAGCTGGCGAGTACGGTTTTGTCGTAGGCAGCCCAGGCGTCGGGGCTGGAGGCCTGGGCCTGGGTGGCGAGAGCGGTGAGGCAGAGGAGGGTGAGGGCTGCGGATTTCATTGATTGGGCGTCCTTGGTCTTTGTGTGGCCAGGGTTCGGAGTATGCCTGAAGAGTTTTGCCATGAGGGCCATCGCCAAGATCGCAGCCTGCGGCAGCTCCTACATTGGATCGGCATGCACCTGTAGGAGCTGCCGCAGCCTGCGATCTTTTCGCGATATCAGTTCGGTACCAACTCCCGGCGGACCACAAACATCCCGACACTTTCATACAACCGCTGCGCCCGCAGGTTGTCTTCCAGTACCTTCAAATCCACGAATCCCTCCCGGCGTTGCTGGAACACCTTGAACGTCTGCAGCAGCAATGTCCGGCCCAAACCTTGCCGCCGAGCCCGTGGATGCACCACCAGGTTTTTGATGTAGGCGCTGGTCCAGCACTGGCACACGGCAACCACGCCTTCGGCATCCAGGGCAATGAAGCACAGGCCGGGATCGTATTCAGGGTCGGTTTCAAACCGTTGTTGCCACAGTTCCAGCGCGGGCACACGGCCGCCGCCATCGCGGTAACCCAGTTCCATCAAACGGTGCACGGCTTCGGCGAGTGCGGGCCGGTAGTGAGTCAGTTGAATGCCCGTTGGCCAGTTAACGGCCGGCACAACCTCTGCGAGGTTGCGCCGCATCAGCCAGCAAAAGTCATCGGCCAAGGTTTAATAACCTTGTTCGGCGACCGCCTTGGCCGCGGTGATCAGGCATTGGGTCAACTCTGGCGAAGAGAACTTGGTCAGCACCGCGTTCGCGCCGGCCAGACGAGCCTTTTCGCTGTTCATCACGCTGTCCAGCGAGGTGTGCAGCAGCACGTAGATGTGCGCGAAGTCCGGGGTTTCGCGAAGAGTGCGGGTAAAGGCATAGCCGTCCATCTCGGACATCTCGATGTCGGAGACGATCAGATTGATCTGCTGGGCGGTGCCTTGCAAATCCAGCAGGCAGTCGATGGCTTCCTTGGCGCTGCGGGCCGTGTGGCATTGCAGGCCGAGATTGCGCAGCGTGTGGACCGATTGATGCAAGGCGACTTGACTGTCATCCACCACCAGAATCCGCGCGTTGCCCAATATTTCAGCGTCTTCCATGCTGAGTTCGGTCGGCGCCATTTCGATCTGGACGGGGGCGATGCCGTGGATGACTTTTTCGATGTCCAGCACTTGCACCAGGGTGCCATCGACCGAGGTCACGCCGGTGATGTACGCGCTTTTGCCACCGGAACCAAAGGGTGGAGGGCGGATGTCGGTGGTCAGGCAGTGCACGATCTTGCTCACCGCCTGAACGTGCAGGCCTTGCTTGGAGCGACTGACGTCGGTGACGATCAGGCAGCCACCGTTCGGGTCTTCCAGCGGACGCTCGCCAATGGCGCGGCTGAGGTCGATCACCGACAGCGACGCGCCGCGCAACGTGGCGATACCTTTGACGTGAGGGTGTGACTCCGGGAGTCTGGTCAGCGGCGGGCAAGGGATGATTTCACTGACTTTGAGCAGGTTGATCGCCATCAACTTGCCGCTGCGCAAGGTAAACAGCAGAAGCGAAAGTGAATCTGCGCGAGCTTTGGTGGTGGACATAAAAACCTTCTGTTGAAAAAGGTGGTGGGCGATTGTGGGGTCGCCAATAGCATCAATGCCGGGTTATCGACTTGTTGGGTGCAGGCTTTAATAGGTGGATCAAAAGATCGCAGCCTGCGGCAGCTCCTACATGGGCCGCGTTATGTGTAGGAGCTGCCGAAGGCTGCGATCTTTTTGCTTTATTTCATCCCCAATCGCTTGGCCATCCGGCCAAGGTTCGCCCGATCCAGGCCCAGTTCCCGCGCCGCACTCGCCCAATTGTTGTGGTGGCGTTCCAGGCATGCACTGATCAATAGGCGTTGATAACGCTCGGTGGCCTCGCGTAAGTCGCCCGATACCAACGCCACCGCGGCTGCGGCCGGTTGCTCGGGGCTGACCTCGACGCTGCCATTGGGCAAATCCAGGTCGGCGGCGCTCAGGCTGAGAATCTTCGGTCGCTCTTTGCAATTACCCAGCGCTTTCAGCGCGCTGCGGCCGATCAAGTGTTCCAGCTCCCGCACATTGCCAGGCCAGTCGTAGGCCAGTAATGCGGCCTGGGCATCGGCGTTCAGGCGCAGGCTGTTGAGGCCCATGCGCGAGCGGTTCTGTTCCAGGAAGTAACCGCTGAGCAACAGCACATCCCGCCCACGATCACGCAGTGCCGGTACTAATAATGGATAGACGCTGAGACGGTGATAGAAGTCGGCGCGGTAACGGCCGCTGCGCACTTCTTCGGCCAGGTCGCGGTTGGTTGCCGCGATCAGTCGCACGTCGACTTGATGCTCTTTATCCGAACCCAGTCGCTGCAACTGACCGCTTTGCAGCACGCGCAGCAATTTGGCCTGCACCGTCAGTGACAGTTCGCCGACTTCATCGAGAAACAGCGTGCCGCCGTTGGCCAGTTCAAACTTGCCGCGCCGATCATTCATCGCGCCGGTGAAGGCGCCACGCACGTGGCCAAACAACTCGCTTTCTACCAGCGTGTCCGGCAATGCGGCGCAGTTAAGGCTGATGATCGGTTTGTCGGCGCGGGGCGAGGCGGCGTGGATGGCCTGGGCCACCAGCTCTTTGCCGACCCCGGTTTCCCCGGTGATCAGCACGGTCAGGTCGCTGCCGCCCACCAGGTTGATTTCTTCCACCAGGCGTTTGTGGGTTTTGCTCTGGCCGATCATCTCGCGATTCTGCTGGCCGCTGGCCTGACGGTACACCTCGGCGCGCTGGTGCTCGTCCTCGACGCGGTTGTTCAGGCGTTCGATGCGTTCTGCCGCGTTGACTGTGGCTGCGGCGAGGCTGGCAAAGGCCTCCAGTGCGCCCAGTTCGATCGGTTCGAATTGCTCCGGATTGAGGGCGTCGAGGGTCAGCAACCCCCATGGGCGCTCGTCGATAAACAGCGGGCAGCCCATGCAGTCGTGAACTTCCAGGTGGTCATCGAGGCCATCGACCAGGCCGTCGTAGGGGTCGGGCAACTCACTGTCGGCGGCGAATCGGGTCGGGCCTTGGCTGCTCAGCAGCGCCTCGAAACGCGGGTGTTCGCTGACCTTGAAACGTCGGCCGAGGGTATCGGTGCTCAGGCCATCGACGGCCAGCGGCACCAGCCACTCGCCATCGAGGCGCAGCAGGGCGGCGGCATCGCAGGGGAGCAAGGCGCGCATGGCTTCCAGCAGGCGCCGATAGCGTTCGCCTTCGGGGAGTTCGCGGGACAGGTCCGAGACCAGTGGCAACAAAGCGGTAAGCAGGGATTTTGCAGTCATAGTGACTCCATGTAGTCGGTGTGACTATAAATCAGCCTGTGTCGATATGACTATCATGTTTTTAACTAGTTGATTTTCAAAGGTTTATTACTTGGCACGGAAACTGATAAGCATAGAGCATTACTTAATAAACCCTCGTTGCTCAGGAGTCACTTTATGCTTAGCGTCCAAGACCGTGCCATCGTCAAATCCACTGTGCCGTTGCTGGAAAGCGGTGGCGAGGCTCTGATCACTCACTTCTATCGCATGCTGCTCTCCGAATATCCGGAAGTTCGCCCGCTGTTCAATCAGGCTCACCAGGCCAGCGGTGACCAGCCGCGTGCGCTGGCTAACGGCGTATTGATGTATGCCCGCCACATCGACCAACTCGACCAGTTGGGCGACCTGGTGGCCAAGATCATCAACAAGCACGTCGCCCTGCAGATTCTGCCGGAGCACTACCCGATTGTCGGCACCTGCCTGCTGCGTGCGATCGCTGAAGTACTGGGTGACGAAATCGCCACCCCGGAAGTGATCGCGGCATGGGGCGCGGCTTACGGTCAATTGGCCGACATCCTGATCGGTGCCGAAACCAGCATCTACGACCAGAAAGAACAAGCGCTGGGCGGCTGGCGCGGGGCGCGGGAATTCATCGTGGCGGGCAAGGTCGAGGAAAGCGCGGAAATCATCTCGTTCTACTTCGAACCTGCTGATAAAGGTCCGATTCTGGCGGCGGAACCAGGCCAGTACATTGGCATGAAACTGATCCTCGATGGCGAAGAAATTCGTCGTAACTATTCGCTGTCAGCCCTGCCGAACAAAGGCCAGTACCGCATCAGCGTCAAGCGTGAAAGCGGCGGTCGTGCTTCCAATCACCTGCACGATCAACTGCATGTGGGGTCGAGCATCCAGCTGTTCCCGCCATCGGGTGAGTTCACCCTGACCGCCAGTGAAAAACCGCTGGTGCTGATCAGCGGCGGCGTCGGCATCACCCCGACCCTGGCGATGCTCGAAGCGGCGCTGGAAACCGAACGCCCGGTGCACTTCATCCACTGCGCGCGCAATGGCAGCGTTCATGCTTTCCGCGACTGGATTGATGGTTTGGCCGAGCGTCACCCGCAACTCCAGCGCTTCTACTGCTACGCCGAAGACGATGGTGTCAGCCCGGCAGCGCACAAGGTCGGGCTGTTGAGCCTGGAGCAACTGGGCCAATGGTTGCCGGAAGAGCGCGACCTGGATGCTTACTTCCTGGGTCCGAAAGGCTTTATGGCGGCGATCAAGCGACACCTGAAAGCCTTGGGTGTGCCGGAGAAGCAAAGCCGTTATGAGTTCTTCGGGCCGGCTTCGGCGCTGGAGTAACCCCCCTAAAAGATCGCAGCCTTCGGCAGCTCCTACAGGATGAACTCCATTCCAATGTAGGAGCTGCCGGAGGCTGCGATCTTTTGATTTTGAAGAGTGATCTGCTAAATCCGCGTCAAAAGTTAATCCCTTCTTAACCCGCTTATCGTCTATTCCCTGCGACATCCCGCAATACGCGCCAGGCTCTCAAAGGTCAGGATCAACGTGTAGACTGGCGGGCAATCGATATCTTGAAGGGAAACGCGATGAGCGAGGAAACAATGCGGTTGGGGCGTGAACGACGCTATCTGGTATTGCTGGGCGTCATCTGCCTGGCGCTGATCGGCGGCGCTCTGTACATGCAAGTCGTTCTGGACGAGGCACCTTGCCCGCTCTGCATCCTGCAACGTTATGCCTTGCTGTTGATCGCGATCTTCGCCTTCATTGGCGCGGCCATGCGCACCCGTCGCAGCATCACGATATTTGAAACCCTGGTGGTGATCTCCGCGCTGGCAGGCGTCGCCGTAGCCGGGCATCACGTCTTCACGCAATTCTACCCATCGGTCAGTTGCGGCATCGATGTACTGCAGCCGATTGTCGATGGTTTGCCGCTGGCGAAGATCTTCCCGCTGGGCTTCCAGGTCGACGGTTTTTGCTCCACGCCATACCCGCCGATCCTCGGTTTGTCGCTGGCACAGTGGGCGCTGGTCGCTTTTGTGCTGGTGGTGGTGTTGGTGCCACTGCTTATCAGCCGTAACCGTAAAGCGTTGCGCTGAAGCCATAAAAACGCCCCGGTCCTTGATGAGAGGATCGGGGCGTTTTTTTGCATATCAGAAGCTATCTGAAAACACCGGAGCAGGCGGAAATCGAGGTGCGGCACGTGTGCGACATGTTGTCACATCTTGAGTGTCGCCGCAGGTTCGAAGGCACCGGATTGGTAAGCGGTGCAGCCACGGAATTGGCCTGTTTTACAGAATGCCAATATTGGACTACTGACGCAGGAACAGGCAGTTTTAACAGGCCCTGGCAATTTGCCAGAGCCCTTGTCATATCGGGGCTGACGCCAGGTCGGCAGCACTTCGAACGCCACGGATACTGTCTGAATTGAGGGCGGTAGACCTACTATTTTTGGTGTTTTTGTTGAGAATTAATTTCGATAAGATGCGCCACTTTTGCGAAAACCGGTAAGCATTGTTACTTGTTGGGATATAAATTATTTCGGGATGAGACATGGTTTAAAAAACGCTACATATCTACAATCGCCGCACTGAAATCCCGACTCTGTTCGCGCTTACTCAGGTGCATGGGCAGAAACCGGGTGTCGAGAGGCCGGGTGGCTTCATGCGACCCCCTGGTGTCGGTGCCTCGAATTATCCGCACCAAATGGAATTGGTCTGTAACAAGGCCTTTGACCACGTATTCGAATAAGAACTCAACGCTAGCCCAGGATTTGTCGAAACGCGTCTGACGCACGACGGGCCAGCCCTTATTCAATCCAAGAAAAATGCCAACCCTTGGCAGGGTGAAGTGTTGGCGATCAAAACCCAACTGCATTGCGCAAGCTGCTTTAGAGGTCGTGAGATGAGTAAAAACAGGTACCCCAGACTACTAGGCTTATTGCCCCTGATCGGCACGTTGTTGCTGTCAGGCTGCAACATGACCTTGCTCAATCCCAAGGGCCAGGTTGGCCTGGACGAGCGAAACCTGATCATCACCGCAACGCTGCTGATGCTGTTGGTCGTGATCCCGGTCATCGTCATGACCTTCCTGTTCGCCTGGAAGTACCGCGCGTCCAACACTAACGCCACCTACACGCCGAAGTGGTCGCACTCCACCAAGATCGAAATCGCGGTCTGGGCTGTGCCAGTGCTGATCATCATTGCCCTGGGTTACGTCACCTACAAGTCGACCCACGCCCTGGACCCGTACAAGCCGCTGGAATCCGACGTCAAGCCAATCACCATTGAAGTGGTCGCGCTGGACTGGAAGTGGCTGTTCATCTACCCGGAACAAGGCATTGCCACGGTCAACAAGATCGTGTTCCCGGCGCACACGCCGGTCAACTTCAAGATCACCTCCGACGCCGTGATGAACTCGTTCTTCATCCCTGCGCTGGGCGGCCAGATCTACGCGATGGCGGGCATGCAGACCAGACTGCACCTGATCGCCAACGAGAACGCTGAAATGGACGGTATCTCCGCCAACTACAGCGGCGCCGGTTTCACCGGTATGAAATTCAAAGCGATCGCAACTTCCCAGGAAGATTTCGACGCCTGGGTAAGTGAAGTCAAAAAGGCACCTAAACAGCTTGAACAAGCTGAATACGCAGCCCTTGCCAAGCAGAGCCAGAACAACCCAGTCGAGCTCTACTCCTCGGTTACGCCGAACCTGTTCCAGACCATCGTCGACAAGTACGAAGGCATGAAACCGGGTCCTAAGGTGAAGCACGAGAAGAAAGAGAAAGAAGTGGCCGCTACGGACATGAACTCGCATTCAGCTGCCGGGGCAGAGGAGTAAACGATGTTTGGTAAATTAAGTTGGGAAGCGGTCCCGTTCCACGAGCCGATCGTGATGGTGACCATCGCCATGATCGCGCTGGGTGGTCTGGCGCTGTTCGCTGCAATCACCTACTTCAAGAAGTGGACCTACCTGTGGACCGAGTGGCTGACGTCGGTCGACCACAAGAAAATCGGCGTGATGTACATCATCGTCGCCATGGTCATGCTGCTGCGCGGCTTTGCCGACGCCATGATGATGCGTACCCAATTGGCCATGGCCACCGAGGGTTCGCCTGGCTACCTGCCACCTGAACACTATGACCAGATCTTCACCGCTCACGGTGTGATCATGATCATCTTCATGGCGATGCCATTCTTCACCGGCCTGATGAACCTTGCAGTGCCGCTGCAGATCGGCGCGCGTGACGTTGCCTACCCGTTCCTGAACTCCCTGAGCTTCTGGCTGCTGGTTTCCGGCGTGGTACTGATCAACCTGTCCCTGGGCGTCGGCGAATTCGCCAAGACCGGTTGGGTTGCCTACCCACCACTGTCGGGCCTGCAATACAGCCCTGGCGTGGGGATGGATTACTACATCTGGGCACTGCAGCTATCCGGGTTAGGTACGACGCTGACGGGGGTCAACTTCCTGGCCACCGTGCTGAAAATGCGTACCCCTGGCATGAAGCTGATGGACATGCCGATCTTCACCTGGACTTGCACCTGGGCAAACGTTCTGATCGTGGCTTCGTTCCCGATCCTGACCGCTACCCTGGCTTTGCTGACGCTTGACCGTTACATGGATTTCCACATTTTCACCAATGAACTTGGTGGCAATCCAATGATGTACGTCAACCTGTTCTGGGCTTGGGGTCACCCCGAGGTTTACATCCTGATTCTGCCGGCGTTCGGGATCTTCTCCGAAGTCATCTCGACCTTCACTGGCAAGCGTCTGTTCGGTCACCACTCGATGGTCTACGCATCGGGCGCAATCTCGATCCTGGGCTTCATGGTTTGGCTGCACCACTTCTTCACCATGGGTTCGGGTGCCAGCGTCAACGCCTTCTTCGGTCTGGCGACGATGCTGATTTCTATCCCGACGGGTGTGAAGCTATTTAACTGGCTGTTCACCATCTACCAAGGCCGTCTGCGTTTCACCAGCCAGGTTCTTTGGACCCTGGGCTTCATGGTGACCTTCGCCATCGGCGGCATGACCGGCGTACTGCTGGCCATTCCGGGTGCTGACTTCGTTCTGCACAACAGCCTGTTCGTGATCGCTCACTTCCACAACGTGATCATCGGCGGCGCGGTATTCGGCTACATCGCTGGTTTCGGCTTCTACTTCCCTAAAGCGTTCGGCTTCAAGCTGCACGAAGGTTGGGGCAAGGCAGCGTTCTGGTTCTGGATCACCGGCTTCTTCGTCGCGTTCATGCCGCTCTACGTACTGGGCTTCATGGGCATGACCCGTCGTCTGAACGCCACTACCAACCCTGAGTGGGTGCCGTACCTGTACGTCGCCATGTTCGGTGCGGTGATGATCGCCGTGGGTATCGCTTGCCAGCTGATCCAGCTCTACGTCAGCGTGCGTGACCGCAACAAGCCAGAAAACATGTGCGAACACGGCGACCCGTGGAATGCCCATACCCTGGAATGGTCGACCTCGTCGCCACCACCGTTCTACAACTTCGCTGTACTGCCAAAAGCTGACGGTATCGACCCGTTCACCGAAGCCAAAGAAAACGGTACTGCGTACAAGGCCCCGGCCAAGTACGAACCGATCCACATGCCAAACAACACCGCGACCGGTCTGGTCATGGGTGCTCTGTTGACCGTGTTCGGTTTCGCGATGATCTGGCACATCTGGTGGCTGGCAATCGCTGGACTTGCCGGCACCGTGATCTACTTCGTGATCCACGCGGCTCGTGATGATCAAGGCTATATGGTGCCGGTCGACGTGATCGAGCGCATCGAAGCCGAGCAGCACAAGCGTCTGGTAGCAGCCGGGAAAGTCCCAGCCACTGCCACCCGTGTTGAAACCTCGTTGGAACAGGCTTAAATCATGTCGAACTTAGTGACCAATGCTGGACACACCCATGTCGATGGACATGGGCACGATGACCATCACCACGACTCGGGCGAGATGACCGTATTCGGTTTCTGGCTCTACCTGATGACCGACTGCATTTTGTTTGCGTCGATCTTCGCAGCGTACGCGGTACTGGTTAACAACGTAGCGGGTGGCCCGTCGGGCCACGACATCTTCGAACTGCCATACGTACTGGGCGAAACCGCTCTGCTGCTGTTCAGTTCGATCACCTACGGCTTCGCCATGCTGGCGTTCTTCCGTGGTAACAAGAAGCAGGTCCTGGGCTGGCTGGCCCTGACCTTCGTCTTCGGTGCCGGCTTCATCGGCATGGAAATCAACGAGTTCCACATGTTGATTTCCGAAGGCTACGGCCCTAGCCGTTCAGGCTTCCTGTCCGGGTTCTTCACCCTGGTCGGCACCCACGGTCTGCACGTGACCAGCGGTCTGATCTGGATGGCGATCATGATGTATCAGGTTCAGAAAAACGGCCTGACGGCGACCAACAAGACCCGTCTGAGCTGCCTGAGCCTGTTCTGGCACTTCCTGGACGTTGTGTGGATCTGCGTATTCACCGTTGTTTATCTGATGGGGACTATGTAATGGCTAACGCTCATTCCCAACACGGCCACGACAGCCACGACGCCGGCCACGGCAGCGTCAAGTCCTACGGCATCGGTTTTATCCTGTCGGTGATCCTGACCCTGATCCCGTTCGGTCTGGTGATGTACCCGACGCTGCCGAAGTCGGTCACCCTGATGGTCGTCGTCGCGTTCGCAGTCATCCAGGTGCTGGTGCACCTGGTGTACTTCCTCCACCTGGACCGTTCGGCCGCACAGCGAAACAACGTGATTGCGTTTGTCTTCGCCGCGATCGTGATTGTCCTGTTGGTTGGTCTGTCGCTGTGGATCATGTTCAGCATCCACACGTTCATGATGGCGAAGTGAGGTAAGTCCGCATGTCCCTTAAGCACTTTATCCAAATCACCAAACCGGGGATCATTTTCGGTAACGTGCTTTCGGTGGCAGGCGGATTTTTCCTTGCTTCGAAAGGGCATGTTGATCTGGCCATCTTCCTGGCCGCCATGATCGGCACGTCCCTGGTGGTTGCCTCCGGTTGCGTGTTCAACAACTGCATCGACCGCGACATCGACCTGAAGATGGAGCGCACCAAGAACCGGGTGCTGGTCCAGGGCTTGATCTCCCTGAAACTGGCCCTGATCTATGCGACCGTCCTCGGTGTCGCCGGCGTTGCACTGTTGTACAAGGTGGCTAATCCATTGGCCGCACTGTTCGCCGTCATCGGTTTCGTCATCTACGTCGGCTTCTACAGCCTGTACCTCAAGCGCAAGTCGGTTCACGGCACGCTGGTGGGCAGTCTGTCGGGCGCGATGCCGCCGGTGATCGGTTACGTCGCCGTCAGCAACACCTTCGACATGGCCGCGCTGACCCTGCTGGTGATGTTCAGCCTGTGGCAGATGCCGCATTCCTACGCCATCGCGATCTTCCGCTTCAACGATTACCTGGCCGCATCGATTCCGGTGCTGCCAGTGAAGCGCGGGATTCAAGTGGCCAAGAAGCACATCCTGATCTACATCCTGGCCTTCCTCGTGGCGACCTTGATGCTGACCTTCAGCGGCTACGCCGGCATGAGCTACCTCGCCGTCGCCGCGGCCATGGGCATGTACTGGCTGTACATGGCCTGGACCGGCTACAAGGCAGTGGATGACACGGTCTGGGCACGCAAGCTGTTCGTGTTCTCGATCTTCACCATTACCGCGTTGAGCGTGATGATGTCCCTGGATTTTAAAGTGCCGACTGAGTTGTTGCTGACTTACGCGCCTTAAGGTTTAGATGCTGAATTGAAAAGCCCCGCCTTCGAGAGAAGAGCGGGGCTTTTTGTTGGATTTTTCTGTTGGACCGTGTTGCCGCCAATGTTTCGGGTATCACCGCAATCCCTGTGGGAGCGAGCTTGCTCGCGATGGCTGCATGACAGGCAACATCAATGCTGAATGTGACGGCCTCTTCGCGAGCAAGCTCGCTCCCACAGGTTCTGGGGCGGTCAGCTATTTATGGGGTGTATCAAGCAATCGGAAGAAGCGCTCACGCACTTGCAAGTGATCACTGTGCGCGACGTTGAACCGCAGGTAGTGACTGGCATCAGGCCCTTTGCTGAGCAAGGTGCCGGGCGCGAGTACGAGGTTGTTTTCCAGTCCTCTGCGGGCCAACGTTTCGGCATGCAACCCTTCCGGCAGCCGCGTCCAGATAAACAAGCCTTCGCCCGGCAACGACGACGCTGAACACCCAGCCTCTTCCAGCCAACCCGCTACGCGGCTATTGGATTCATACAGCCGATCCACCGTGCGCCGCGCATGTTTGGCGTAGCTGCCGTCGCTGAGCATCGTGCAGGTGATGTGCTCCGCCAGTTCCGAGGTCACGCCGCCACAGGCCATTTTCAGCGCAACCAACCGTGCCGCCAGTTGCGGTGACAGCACCGCATAGCTGACGCGACTGTTGGCGGTGAGGGTTTTGGAGAAGCCGGAGATGTAGGTGACATTGTCCAGGCCGCTTGCCGCCAGACGCGGGGTGCGGCGTTGCTGGATGTCGCAGTACAAATCGTCTTCCAGAATGTGAAAGCCATAGCGATGGCTCAGCTCCAGCAAACGATAAACTTGCGCCGGGGAGAACGAGTGCCCGGTCGGGTTGTGCAGCGTGCTGTTGGTCATGTAGAGCACGGGCTTGTGGGCGATCAGCAGTTGCTCGAACGCCTCCAGGTCCATGCCGTCGCAATCCCGGGCGATGGTAATGACCTTGGCCCCATGCAGCGCCAGGTTGGCGTGCATGTTGAAGTAGCACGGATCGTCGAGCAGCACGGTGTCGCCGGGTTTGACCAGCAGGCGCATCAGCAGGTCGATGGCCTGCATGGTGTTGGCGGTGGTGATGATCTGGTCCACCGGCACTTCGATGCCGAAGGTCGCCAGTTTGACCCGCAACGCCTGGCGCAACGGCAAGTAACCACCCGCCACGCCGTACTCGCCCATGCGCAACGACGTCGCGCGCAAAGTACCGCGCACGGCTTTGAGCAGTTCATCGGCCGGCAGCCACGAGGTGGGCAGGAAACCACAGCCGGGGCGCAGGGCGCCGTTGTCCAGCAACAGGGCGCGACGGACCACGCTGAGGGTGTCCTGGGGTTGCAGATCGGGGCCGGTGCCACCCGGCAGCGAAGTGGCAGCGCGATGCACGTAATGCCCCGAGCCCTGGCGCGACACCACCAGACCCTTGGCCCGCAAGCGGTCGAGAGCGTCCACCACCGTGGACTTGCCCACGTTCATCAAGTCGGAGAGTTCGCGAATCGGCGGCAGCTTGGCGCCATGAGGCAATCCGCCGGTGCTGATCGCCTGGGACAGCTGATCGACGATCTGCTGCACCAGCGGTACGCCGGGCTGGAATTCGACCGCTTTGATGACTGCGCGTTGAACCTGCATTTTACTGGTCTCTCCGGCAGTAAAGTTCGTTGGATTCTATACGAACTTGCTCTGATCAAGACAACCCCCTCTCTCTACCATGCCCTTACAGACTTTTCTGATGGTCGACCCTGCCCGGTCCGACCATCACCCGGTTTATGAGGTGCTGCATGAGTGTCGAAACAACGGTCGCGGTGGCCAAACCGGTCATCAACCTGCGGTTGTTCACCATCCGAATCATCACGGCGGTCTCGCTGTTCGCGGTGCTGGGCAAGGCCAACGTCTGGCTCGACACCGCCACCAACAGTATTTTGGCCCTCGGGTATCGGGCCTTGTTGTTGCTGTTGCCGCTGACTTTGCTGGTGCTCGGCCGCCGTTCGCTGAGTGTCACGCTGCTGTGCGCCGCCCTCGGGTTAGTGCTGCTGGCGGTTACCAGCAACCAGGGCTTGGTGATGTTTGCCGCCGCGTTGTTTGCCTACGGCATTGCAATTGCCGGTTACCTGATCAAGAGCGAAGCGGCGCAGACCAAGGAAGGCGCGGCGTACAACCGCGTCGCCATGAACATGGGCAGTCTGGTGGCGGGGCTGATTCTGCTGTCGCCGCTGCTCACCCCGACAATGTTTTTCCTCGGCGCGGCGAGTTTCGTGCTGCTGTGCCTGCCGATTGCCCTCGGTGCGACCTTCACCACGGAACCGGTGGTTGCGCGTCCCGCGACCCAGGACGGCAGCCACTGGCGCAGCAAACTGCCGTGGGTGATCGCCGGGATCATCATGGGCATCAAGTTGTTTGGCGTGTTCTCGATCCTGCCCCAAGCGATCCTGCTCAAAACCGGTGAACTGCCGGCCTGGTACGGCCTGATGCTGATCCTCAACAGCGCCGTGGTGGTCTTCGCCCAGGTGCCGGTGATGAAGCTGATCGAACGCACCGGGCGCTTCAAGGTGGTGGCGGTGATCGGGATCATCGTCGGCGGCTTCGCGGTGCTGTCGTCGCCCGCCGCTTTCCACGTCGAAACCCTCGCTGGCGCGCTGGTCTGGGTGGCGCTGCTGTCCATTGCCGAATGCGCGTTCAGCTACCTCGATTACTTCTCGGTCAAGCAAAACAACATGTTCGTCAAGGAAGTGTCCTTGGGCGTCGGTGCGGGCCTGACAGTGTTGATCATGCGGGTCGCACCACCGCCCTACAACGCGTTGGTTCTGGCTGTCATTGGTGCCGGGGGGATTCTGGCCTGGTACTGGCTGAACCGTAAATCCAATGCGTCATTGCACGACTGAGTCATCGCCGTTTCGGTTTTCACTTTGCAGGTCGGGGGCAGTATGAATACGACTTCATGTGTAGTAGTGGTCGGGTACAACGGCAATCGGGTTCACGATATCCAGAAGCTGCGCGAGCTGTGCAAGTCGCTGTACGACGCCCGCCTGATTCTGCTGGTCGAGCAGATTCAACCTTATGACGATCAAGTCGCCGATCACGTCTGCAGCACCTCGCTGGCCGAGAAAGACGTGGCGTCTTCCCTGGAACTGGTGGTCGGTTGCCTGAACGCCGACCGCTGGAAACTCATCGGCGTGTTGCCGTTCTCTGATCGCGGCGTGCTGTTGGGTGCCGCATTGGCCAATCATTTCGGCCTGCCCGGTATTACCCCGACTGAAGCGCGGGCCGGGTTGGACAAGCAGATTTTTCGCCAACTCGAAGCGACTGCCGCCAGCTCTCCCGAGGACTACCGCCCGGTGTTTTCCGCTCGCGTCGAGAGCCTGCCCGAACTGCGTCAGCGAGTGGTTGAACTGGGTGGCAAGGCCTTCATCAAACCGGCCTGCGAAGGTGCCAGCCGCGGTTGTCGCGTCATCCATCACCCGTCCGAATGCGACGAGGCCTGGCACGCGCTCAAGCCGTACCGCGAAGGCGGCATCGTTCTCGAAGAACTCGTCCAGAACGCCCGTGAATACAGCTGGGATTACGTGGCCGGCAGCACCTGGATCACCGAAAAGACCACCACCGAAGGCGCCTACCGCGCAGAGATCCAGCAAGTGGTGCCCGCGCCGTTGTCAGCAGACGCGCAATCTCGACTCATGGCTGCTGGTCGCCACATGGCCGGGCTGGTGTCGCAGGACAACGGCGCCTGGCACAACGAAGTGTTCCACCGGGCCGATCAATTGACGTCGGCCGTGGAAACCAATATGCGCCCCGGTGGCATGCACATCTGGGACCTGGCGCGCCGGGCGTTCTTCGATTTCAACCCGTGGGAGCGTTGGGTCCGCTGGGCTGTGGAAGGCCAGGTCGAACAGCACGATCCGGTTCCGCGCGGCTACTGCGGCATCCGTCTGCTCCGGGCCCCGGCTGGCGGCATCTTGCGCTCCGTACCAGACGTCCAGGCGCTAGCCCGGTCGTTGAACATTGAACTGGTAGAAGCGGTGCTGGCCAAGCGCATCGGTGATTCGGTCTGCGCTCTGGTGCAGGACAACACCTCGTTTATCGGCCACGTCGTGTTGTTCAACGAACACTACGGGCAGCTCAGCAATGACCTGTTGCGGCTGGCCGAGGCCATCGAATCAAGGATCGGGATCACCAACCTGGCACCGCCTGAAAGGGCGGTGGGTTGATTGCAGGGATCGATGTTTTTTGCAGTATTGATCAAGAGGGTTTGTAAATGATTGAGCACATGACCTGCGACGAGCGCTTCATCGCCCTGGCGCAGGAGTTCGGGTATGACATCTATGGCGAAAACACTGCAGGCGGGCATTATGCGCCGCTGATCCGCCACCACGATGAGCTGTATATCAGCGGGCTGGTGCCGCGCATGAACGGTAAAATTCACTACCCTGGCCGAGTCGGACTCGACCTCAGCATGGCCGATGCGCAAGCCGCCGCCAGCATCAGCGCGATGCGCGGCTTGGCGCTGATCGTCGATGCCATTGGTTCACTGGACAAGATCAAGTCACTGATTCGGGTAACAGTGTATGTGAAGTCCACCGCAGACTTTGTCGACCTCAGCGAAGTGGCCAACGGTGCCTCGGATGTCTTCAGTCATGTATTGGGGGATGCCGGGAAACATACGCGTACAACCATCGGTGTTTATCAATTGCCAAAAAACGCGGCGATAGAAGTCGATATGATCGCGGCACTGCGTCCATCAGCGTTATAAGTAAATCGCTTGGCTTTACAGCGCTGAACCGTTCACATAAGGTTCAGCGTTCATGTTTATAAAATAAGAAGGAACGTGCGAATGGATAACTTTCAAGGTGCGTTTTTTTCATATAAGGATTTTCGTCAGAGTTTGCATCATCAGCCAACAAGTCCAAAGGTTTGGAAGGGCGCGGAACTGGCGGGACTACCCCAGGCACTGGAGGCCAGTGAGGTCGATATCGTTGCGTTAGCCCACGACAAGAATATCGAAGGCTGCGAAGTGACACCCGGCATGGCGATCGCCATGCAATGGCTGAAGCCGGGTGTAGTACTCAATGGGCACGCCCATTCCTGGTGGCATCTGTTTGTCATCCAGTCCGGCAACGGTTTGTTGACCCTGGGTGATGCCGATGAGGTCAACGTCAGCAGCGGCGACGTGTTGCTGGTCCCGGCCTGGACCAGGCACGGCTTCGTCAACACCAGCGTGGATACGCCACTGGCCATGCTGAACATGAGCAACATGCCGCAAATGGCGCTGCTCTCGAATTTCGCCGACAGCCACGGGCTGATCACCACCCCGGCATAACCCCTCCATTTTCCCCTCAAGGGAGCCAGCATTCGCTGGCTCCCTTTTGTTTTTTTGGCGTTTTGCGGGGCAATCACCTGACCACCGGCAGACCAAAAAACAACTTTCTGTATCGATTGAAACAAGCAAATTCTGTATCTATCCAGCCTCGAATCAACTTACTACGATCACTTCCAATGCAGGTTAATCATGCAGCCATTGCAATGGAGTGTTCTATGGAAAACAACAAGCTCAAACTTTATGTGGGTGCGGACTTTGTCAGTGCCTTTGCGATGTCGGCTTTTGTAGCGCTCAAGGAAAAGCAACTTTCGTTTGAATTTATCACCCTGAATTTAAAAGCTCGGCAGAACTATCAGGCCAGTTATCGTGATGTTTCGCTGACCTGCAAGATTCCAACATTAGTTCACGAAGGTTTTGCGCTGTCGGAATCATCGGCCATCGCCGAATACCTCGACGAACTCACGCCAGGGCATAACAGGCTCTTCCCACAGGACATCAAGCAACGCGCCCGTGCCCGTCAACTGCAGGCCTGGTTGCGCAGTGATTTGCTGGTTGTGCGCAAAGAGCGCCCGTTTGATCTCGTGTACTTCGGCAAAAAGGACACTGCGCTGTCCGATGACGCCCGTGCGGCGGTCGAGCGTTTGTTTTTTGTCGCGGATCGCTTGCTGCCAGAGGGTGCCGAGCATCTGTTCGGTGACTGGAGCATCGCCGACACCGACCTGGCCATCATGCTCAACCGGCTGGTCGCCAATGGCGATCAGGTGCCTGCGCGGCTGGCGGCGTATGTCCGTCGGCAGTGGGATCGCGACAGCGTTCGGGCATGGATGGACATAGAGCGCGTAGCGCCAGCCATCCAGTCATAACGGCCAGCACACATCGGGAGCACTGCCATGCAGGGAATGTCGGAGCAGGAAAAATATAAACCCTATAACTCACGCACCATCCGCGAGACACCGTACTGGCATAAGCTGACGCCCGCGTTGCAGGAGGCCATGACCGTCGTGGCTCGGGTCATGCCATTTCGCACCAACGAATACGTTCTTGGGACGCTGATCGATTGGAGCAACATTCCGGACGATCCGATTTTCCGCATGACCTTTCCTCACAAGGACATGTTGCTACCGGAAGAATATGCGTCACTCAAGTATCTGATTGACCAGGACGACAGCGCCGCCATCAAGCGCCGGATCGAGGCAATCTGGCTGCGGATGAACCCACACCCGGCAGGCCAGTTGACGCACAACGGCGTGACCCTCGACGGAAAAATCCTGGCGGGCATTCAGCACAAGTACCGCGAGACCGTGTTGTTTTTCCCCGGTGCCGGTCAGACCTGTCACGCGTATTGCACCTTCTGTTTCCGCTGGGCGCAGTTCATTGGCGAAGAAGAACTCAAGTTCAACGCCCGTGAATCCCAGGAGCTGGTGAGTTACTTGCGGGTGCACACCGAAGTCACCGATGTGCTGATCACCGGGGGCGACCCGCTGATCATGAACACGCGCTCGCTGGCGGGTTACGTCGAACCGTTGCTGGAGCTGCCACACCTGCAAAACATCCGCATCGGCACCAAATCCGTGGCGTATTGGCCGCAGCGGTTTGTCAGTGACAAGGATGCACCCGAGCTGCTGGAACTGTTTAAGCGCATCGTCGCGGCAGGGAAAAATCTGTCGATCATGGGCCACTACAACCACCCGGTTGAGATTCGCCAGAACATCGCCCGGCAGGCGGTCGAGTGCATTCGTTCCACCGGCGCGACCCTGCGCATGCAGGCGCCCGTGATCCGCCACATCAACGAAAACCCGGCCGATTGGGCGGCGTTGTGGACCGAAGGCGTGCGGCTGGGGGCGGTGCCTTATTACATGTTCGTCGAACGCGACACCGGCCCCAGCCACTATTTCGCGATGCCATTGGCCCGGGCATTCGAGATCTTTCAGGCGGCGTATCGCACGGTGTCCGGGCTGGCGCGTACGGTGCGCGGTCCGTCCATGAGCACCTTCTACGGCAAGGTCTTGATCAACGGCATCGAGACCGTCGCCGGGGAAAAAGTCTTCGTCTTGCAGTTCCTCCAGGCGCGCAATCCGCAATGGGTGTTGCGCACTTTCTATGCACGCTTCGACCCTCACGTGACCTGGTTCGATGACTTGCGCCCAGCCTTCGGCGAGCGTGCATTTTTCTTTCAGACCGAGACCGTCGCAACGCCGGAATTGATACCGGTGCTGCTGCAAACGGCGTAGGACAATTCACAGGAGTAGGGACATGAGCGGTATTCCATTTGATCAACGCGAAGGAAGGATCTGGCTGGACGGCGAGTTCGTCGAGTGGTCCGAGGCGCGCCTGCATGTGCTGACTCACGGCCTGCATTACGCAGGCACGGTGTACGAAGGCGAGCGCGTGTACAACGGCAAGATCTTTAAATTGCGCGAACACAGCGAGCGGCTGTATCGCTCGGCACAGTTGATGGATTTCGCCATCCCATTTGAGCTTGAGGAACTGGAGGCGGCCAGTTATGAACTGCTGCAGCGTAACAATGTGGTCGACGGTTACCTGCGGCCGGTGGCCTGGCGCGGCAGCGAGATGATATCCACCTCGGCGCGTTTCAACCGCGTACACGTGGCGATCGCCTGCTGGCAATGGCCGAGCTATTTCGACCCGGCGGCGCGGATGGCCGGCATCCGCTTGAAAACCGCCACGTGGCGTCGTCCGCCACCGAACAGCAGCCCCTTCGAAGCCAAGGCCTCCGGGCATTACCAGATCGCCACGCTGAGCAAGCACGACGCGGAAAACTACGGCTATCACGATGCGTTGATGCTCGACTGGCGCGGCCATGTCGCCGAAGCCACCAGCGCCAATGTGTTCTTCGCCAAAGGTCGGACTTTGTACACGCCTGTGCCGGATTGTTTTCTCAACGGCATTACCCGGCAGACCGTCATCGAACTGGCCAGGGCCCTGGATTACCAGGTGATCGAAACAACGATTTTGCCTACGCAACTGGGCGACTTTGACGAGTGTTTTCTGACGGGCACCGCCGCTGAAATCACGCCCGTGCAGAGCATCGATGAGCAGCACTATCGACCGGGCAACGCCTGCGCCGAGTTGATTGCCGCCTACACCTCAACCGTAAACGCCGGATAAACAGCCAGGAATCTCACCATGCCAGATCAAGGGATTGTTGCCTCTAAACCTTACGTATCACTGGGCCATCGCCATGAAGAATTGTCGGTGCGAGGCTGGACGGTGCTGACACCAGGGGAATTTTCCCACGACGTAGTCCGCACATTGCACGAGTTCGGCCCGGTCATTCCGCAGTTCAATGGGCAGATGGCTTTTGCCATTACTCGCAAGCCGGGTTATGAGGATTTGCCGTATTCCCAAAGCATGAACGGCATAGGCCCGCACACCGAAGCACCAGTCTATGGACCGCCGCCACGCTACCTCGCGCTGCATTGCCATAAACAGGCCGCCTGCGGGGGCGGGCATACGGGGCTGGTGGATGGTTATGAGTTTTTGAAATCCCTTGAGCACAGCGAACCAGAACTGCGCGAATGGCTGGATGACACGCCGGTGGAGTTCGTCGCCACGGCCAAACCCGGCGAGCCCGGGCAACGTCGGGTCAAGGAATACATCCTGACGCCTACAGAAGACGGGGATATTTTCCGCTTCAGCTACAACCAGTTTCACTACGGCGATGTGAATCCGTCGAAGGAAGCCTTGCAGCAATCCCAAGTCGCCAACAGCACTTCACCCCTGGCCAGGTTTGCCGTGCTTGGTGAAGCGTTCTTCGTCGAGCACAACATTCCGGTGCTGATACCCGACGGATGCATGCTGATTTGGGACAACTGGCGAATGATTCATGCGCGCAGTCGATACACTGACCCGGCGCGCAACCTGACCCGCTATTGGCTGGCTTGAATTTTCCGTCGCCCCTAATTCAATTGGCGTACCCCGTGGCGGGTACGCGTCCTACAGGTATCGCGTCATGCAAACAGCAATCGAGATCGCCAAGGTCGATCATCAACTGATCGTGCGGCTCAATCAGGCTTGGACCAAGCGCGCCACGGTCTGCTCGCCGGACAGGGCAAACATCGACGAAGTGTTCGACCCGGCGCGCCCGGATTACCCGGAGTGCATGGTGCCGTTTTTCCACCATCCGACATTCCAGGCCTTGAGTGAAGAACTCAAAAGCAGCGTGGTGACCTGGGGCTGGATCGGCTACAACCTGCGCACCGTGACCGCCGAAGAACATATCGTCAATCCGGCGCTTAGCGTCATTGCCAATCAATACCTGGGCAAGGACGACTGGCATTTTCGCGAGGCTATGCAACAAACGCTGATCGACGAGCACTACCACACGCTCATGCACCTGCGGGCGATCGAGCGGACCAAGCTTGAGCGGGCGCTCGATCAGGATCTGGATTTGCCGCCGTCAGTCACTTATCTGCGACTGATCGCCTTGCGTGAAACGCTGACCGAGCAGTGGCAGCGGGATTTGGCTGCGATCACCTTTGCTGTAGTGGCCGAAATCAGCGTCAACGCTTATCTGGACTTGCTGGCAGACGATCAAACGATTCAACCGCAAAACCGGCGCGTGGCCGATCAGCACAACCGCGACGAATACGCCCATAGCAAGGTGCTGGCCGAAGTGGCCAAGGTCATGTACGCGAACATGCAACCGGCCCAGCGGGAATTTTTCGCACGTAACTTGTCGGTGGCGCTGAGTGCCTTTATCGCCCAGGACTACTCGATGTGGGAGGCGATTCTGACGCAGCTGGGGGTCGAGGAGGCGGCGCTGATCATTGCCGACACCCGTGAGAACAACAAGAACGCGACGATCATGCGCGACTACAGCGGCCTGCATCGTCTGGCGCAGGACCTGGGCATCAGCGAGCAGATCGATTTCGATTTTCGTCCGACCCTCAAAGCCACCGCAGCGGCCTGAACCAGGAGGTGCGTATGTCCGTTCCTGTGTATGAAGTGTTCGCGATTCGTGTCGGCGCCAATGCCCAGCGCACTGCCAAAGAGAATTTTCTTTACGACGCCTGCTGTGGTGATCCGAATGCGTCGATGCCGCTGGATTACTACTTCTGGGTCATTCGTAACGGGCAGCAGGTGATCGTGGTCGACACCTGCTTTCAACCGGCCACGGCTGATCGACGCAACCGTCAGATGTATCGCCTGCCGGAAGAATCGCTGCGCCAACTGGACATCGATCCTGCGCAGGTCGAGCACCTGATCCTCACGCATCTGCATTGGGATCATGCCGGCAATCTGGGGCTGTTTCCGGGAGCGACGGTGCATCTGCAAGAGGCAGAATTGCGCTTTTGCACCGGGCCGAAAATGGCCCATCGCACAGTCAACAAAACCTACGAAGTCGAGGACGTGATGTCGGCGTTGCCGCCGTTGTTCGAAGGGCGGATGCGCTTGCACAAGGGCACCGTCGAGGTGAAGCCGGGTGTCACGCTGCATCCGGTGGGCGGGCATACACCCGGCAGCCAGGTGGTTCGGGTGAACACCGCGCGCGGCTGGATTGTGTTGGCCTCCGACGCCGCACATTTGTGGATGAATATCCGCCAGCGCAGCCCGTTTCCGATTCTGGATGATCTGGCGCAGACACTTGAAGCGTTCATCGAAATCGATCGCCTGGCCGACAGCGAAGACCACGTGATCCCCGGCCACGACCCACTGATCGCCGAACGCTTCCCCCACTGGTACGACGACCCGCACATCATCTGTCTGCACCAAACACCCCGCTAAACCACTGTAGGAGCTGCCGCAGGCTGCGATCTTTTGATGTTGATTTTTTAAGATCAAAAGACCGCAGCCTGCGGCAGCTCCTACAGGGAATGTGGTTAGCCCTGGTTTTTGAGGATTTGGCCCAAGGTCGCCACAGCTTCATCAATCCTCGGCGAATACGGGGCCCCGCAGCCAATGCGCACAAAGTGATTAAAACGCTTGGCATTGGAAAAGATATCCCCAGGTGAAATCTGGATGCCGACCTTCAACGCCTCATGGAAAAACGCCATGGACGAATGCTCACGCGGCAGTTCTACCCACAGCAACGTCCCGCCCTGCGGGTTGGTCACGCCAGTGCCTGCGGGAAAGTAGCGAGTAATCGCCGCGCTCATCTGCTGGCGCTGCTGCGTCAGGGTTTTCCTCAATCGCCGTAGGTAACGTTCGTAGGACGGTGTCCCCATGAACGCACTGACGGCTAATTGCGACAACGCTTCGCAACCACGGGACTGGGTGTGCTTGAGCATTTCCACGCGGTCGTGCCATTTGCCTGCGCTGATCCAGCCCAGGCGCATGCCCGGTGCGAGGGTTTTGTTCAGCGAGGCGCAATAGATCAGGTTGCCCGTGCGGTCCCAGTGTTTGAGCGTCGACAACGGTTGCTCGGTGTCCACCAGGTCGCCGTAGGTGTCGTCTTCAATCAGTACCGTGTTGTATTCGGTGCATAGCTGTACCAGCCGCGCCTTGTTGGCGTCGGGCATGATGCTGCCCAACGGGTTGTGCAGATTGGGAATGACGATCAGCGCCTTGATTCGTTCAGGACCTTGCAGCAGTTGTTCGAGGGCTAGCAGATTGATGCCGCTGCGTGTCGAGGCCGGGACTTCCAGCACTCGCAGGTTCAGGCTTTCAAGAATTTGCAGCAGGCCGTAAAAGGTCGGCGATTCCACTGCCACCGCGTCGCCGGGGCGGGTGACTGCGCGCAAGGCCAGGTTGATCGCTTCGGTGGCGCCGTTGGTGATGACGATACGATCGGCTGTGAGGTGGGCCTTGGCGGTCAGCGCCCGTCGGGCAAGGATGTTGCGCAGCGCGCTGTTGCCACTGGTCGAACCCGCCGCACCGAAGAGGTGCTGATCGTGGCGCAGCGCCTTGATCATGTTGTCTTGCAGGGTTTTCAGTGGGTACAGCTCCGGGGCGCAATAGGCGCTGGCGAAATTGACCTTGATCGTCGCCCGCTGACTGGCCTTGAGCACCGAGGACACCTGTTCATGGATGCCGACGTAGACTCCGGTATCCAGCAGCGGGGGCAGGGTGGCCGGAACGGGTTTGGCCGGTGTATCGGGCTGGCGAATGTAGTTGCCCGAACGTGGCCGGGCTTCCAGTACGCCACAGTCTTCCAGCTCGCGGCACACCTGCACCGCAGTCGACAGGCTGACGGCGTGTTTTTCCATCATCAATCGAATCGAGGGAAAGCGTTCACCGGTTTTCAGGGTGCCGCTGCGGATGGCGTCCAGGTAATGGTTGGCCAACTGACGGTAGAGGGGCGTCGTGTTCATGATGACCTCAGCAATCGCACCACCGAGGTCTTGGGCTGGAAAGTGAGTTGACGCTCCCCGCAGGCGGACCCGTGGTGCTGAAGGGTTAGGGAAGTGTTTCTGGCGTCGATACTGGAAGAGTAATCGCGGTTTGAGGGGAATCACGGGCAATAAAAAGCCCCGCACGATGGCGGGGCTCATTTGTGAGGCGGTGAGGCCTCTGTGGCGAGGGAGCTTGCTCCCGCTTGAGTGCGCAGCACTCACAAAAAATCTATATGTGTACTTGGATTTTTGGGGCCGCTACGCAGCCCGACGCGAGCAAGCTCGCTCGCCACAGGGGTTTGCTTTACTGCGCGGCGATGCTGTAGCCGTCGAACGCGGTTTGTTGCTGCAGGGCGGTAATGATGTTCTTGCGATTGGTCGCCTGTTCGGCGCCGGTGTTGTCGAGGAACGTCTCGCTTTCCAGCTCCGCCTCATCGCCTTCGCCGACAAAGGTGAAACCGAGGAATTCCAGGGCCTCGCGGTCGACGTTCAAGCGCGAACGCGGAGTGCGCAGCGGCAAGGTGACGCTCATGCCGTCCTTGCTGATGGTAAACACTTCGACGTCTTTCTTGACCCGTGCCGCCTTGCTCTTGCCGCTGCTCGGGTTGCTGATGGCCTGGTGCGTCTGGTTCAGCACCTTCAACGCCAAGCCATAAACGATTTCCTGAAACGCCGGGTCGTCTTTGAAGCTGGAGAGAATGCGGCTGATCGAAAATTTGCTGCTCAGGTCTTCCAGGGCCGAAATGTCGGCCGCTTCGGCGTCCTTGAGTTGCTTGAGTTCGCCCATCAGTGCGTAGGCTTTATCGTCGTCGAAGCTGTCGTGGGCCTGACGAATCGCGGTGCGCAGTTCGCGGATCTGGTCGCTTTCACGGGTGGACTGGAAAGCGTCCAGGACCATCTCGCTGATGGTTTTGGCCTGGGACACGTGTTGTGAAAGATTGATGGAGTTTTCGTATTCCGCTTTGGACGACAAGGTGACTACGGATTCAGCGGTGTTGGAATCGGACATTGAAATTTCACTACTTTTTTAACTTGAATTGGGGCGAGAAAGCTCGGGGGCTTTTTCAGGCTGACTAATCTATTGGACCGCGGCGACGTTGTCACGGCCCAACAGGCGAGCGGACAAAGCAAACCCTGCTTAAAAATCATAATCAAAAGATCGCAGCCTTCGGCAGCTCCTACAGGGGGCGCATGCAGGTGCTGCCGAAGGCTGCGATCTTTTGATTATGAAAATAAAAAGCCCCGTCACCAGGACAGGGCTTTTCACTTGAAGGTTTTTACGTTTACGGATGCAGCAACCTCTGCGCCCGTTTATCGGCCAAATGTTGCACCACCAACCGTCCGATCAACACCAGCAACGTCAGCGAAATCAGCAACACCGAAATCGCCGCGACGCTCGGGTCAACGTTATCGCGCAGACCGCTCCAAATGCGCTTCGGCAGGGTGTCGACGTTGACGCTGGTGATAAACAGCGTCACCGCCACTTCTTCCCACGACAGGGCAAAACCCAGCAGCGCAGTGGAAGCCAAACCCAGCTTCAGGTTCGGCAAAATCACCATGAACGTGGTCTGCATCAGGCTGGCACCGAGGTTGCGCGAGGCCAGTTCAATGCGCCGGTCTATCTGGCTGAGCGCGACCAGCATGGTCACCACGCCGTACGGCACTACCATGATCACGTGGGCAATCACAACGCCAGTCAGGGTGTCGTAACCCATACCCGGTGCGTAACGGCCGAGTTTGGTTTCCATGAAGTACAGCACCAGCGCGGAGATCACCGGCGGAATCGCCATCGGCAGCAGCACCAGGCCGATCAGCGCCGTGGCCAGCTTCGAGCGCATGTACCAGATGCCCAGGCTGAAACTGGCGGCCAGCAGCGTAGCGATGATGCTGGTGGCGAAGGCGATGGTCAGGCTCTGGCTGATGGCATGGAACCAGTCCGGATTGCTGATCAGCGCCTCGTAGTGACGCAGCGACCAGTTGCCTTCCGGCATCGACAGGAAGCGTTTGCTGGTGAACGACACCGGAATGACCGTCAGCAGCGGGAACAGCATAAAGGCCATGGCGACCACGGCCAGCAGCCGGGTACTCAGGCTCGTGCGATGAGTATTCATAATTTCCTCAGCCTACCAGTCGGTTCACGCGGGTCATTTTCAGCAACACCCAGATCAACGCGCTGACCAGGGCCAGCAGCACCACGCTGAGCGCCGCCCCAAGACCCCAGTTGCTGGTCTGGAACATTTGCAGGAACACGTACTCGGCGATCATCACCGTTTGCCCGCCACCCAACAGCACCGGGGTGATGAAGAAGCCCAGGCAGAACACGAAGACCATGATGAACGCGCCCAACATGCCCGGCAGGGTCTGCGGCAGCAGCACTTGCCAGAAGGTGCGCAAGGCACCGGCACCCAGGCCGCGTGAGGCCATGAGAATGCGCTGGTCCAGCTGGCGCATGCTCGACAGCAGCGGGAACACCGCGTACGGGATCATCACGTGGAGCATGCCGATGACCACCCCGATCTCGTTTCGGCTCAGTTGCAGGGGCTGATCGATCAGGCCCATGCCCATCAAGCCGTTATTGAGCACACCGTTGCTGCGCAGGGCGATCAACCAGCCGAAGGCCCGGACCAGCACGGAAATCCAGAACGGAATGAAGATGCAGATCTCCACCACGCGCTGCCAGAACGGCGGGCTGAACACCCAGCAGTACGCCAGCAGATAACCGATCAACAAGGCCAGGCAGCTGACAGTCAGGCACAGACGCAAGGTGCGCCAGAGCATCTCGTGGATCGCCGGGTCCGTGGCGATGCGCTGGTACTGCTCGATACCTGGCGTTGGCAGCGAGAAGCTCCAGCCGACCACGCCAAGAAACGGCAGCACGTAGAAAATCAGCAGCAACACCGGCAGCGGAAACAGCAGCAAACCGCGCTCAAGCCCGGGCGAGCTGAAGCGTGGCTTGGGTTTGCTGAGGGTTGAGGTCAGGGTCGTAGTCATGGTCAAAGGCTCACTTGGACAACCGCGTCAGATACTCTTCCAAGGCTTTCGAGTAGTTATCGGCGTACCACTGGGCATTGAGGGCGATCTGTTTTTTCAGGTTCGCTTCAGAGCCGCAGTTAGCTTCCAGTTGCTTGGCCGACATCAATTTTTCCGTGGCGCTGTTCGACGGCCCGTTGCCCAGCAACTCAAACAGTTTGAGCTGGCCTTCGGGTTGCAGCGCGTGCTGGATGAACTGCATCGCCGGTTGTGTGCCGGCCGGGTTGCCGGTCAGCACCGCCCAACTGCTGGAGTTGATGAAGCCGTTGTCGAAGCTCCAGCGCACGCGATTGTCGGTGTCTTCGCTGAGCAGCTTGGCGCGGGTGTGCCAGATCGCACCGACCGACACTTCGCCGTCGACCATCAGTTGCTGGCTCTCGGCACCCGAACTCCAGAACGACAGCACGTGGGGTTTGATCTCGTCGATCTTTTTCATCGCCCGTGGCACGTCCAGCGGGTAGAGCTGATCGGCCGGTACGCCGTCAGCCAGCAACGCCGCTTCGAGCATGCCGTTCATCCACTTGTACAGCGTGCGCTTGCCGGGGAATTTCTTCACATCCCAGAAATCGGCCCAGGTCTTCGGCCCGTTGTCGCCGAACTTGGCGCTGTCCCAGGCCATGACATAGCTGAACTGGTAGCTGGCGATGCCGAAATCGGAAGCGAGCGACGGGGCAACCTGATCGCGCTTGATCACGCTGTAATCGAGCGGTTGCAGGATTTTTTCGCGGCCCAGCACGAGGGCGCTGTAGCTCTCGACATCGACCACGTCCCAGCTTGGCTGACCGCTGGCCAGTTGCGAGCGGATCGCGCCTTCGGTCGGGCCGGCGCCGTCGATGCGCACCTGGATGCCGGTGTTCTTGGTGAAGGTGTCGGTCCACGCCGAGCGGAACGCATTCAGGGCATCGCCACCCCAGTTGACCACCACCAGCGGCTTGTCCGCCGACCAACTGATGCCGCTGCGCAGCGCCAGTGGCACCGCCGCCAGCAGGCCCATGGCCTGGATGAAGGTGCGGCGGTTGATCTGGCCGTCGCGGGCCTTTTCGATAAGCACTTCGATGCAGTCTTGTTGGTGATCCTGGCGCATGGGCAAGTCCTCAGTCGGCGGGTGCCTGCGTGGGCACCGGCCTTTTTGTTGTCATTGGAAGAGAGCTTTGTGACGCAATTTTTTATGGTGTCAGGCCTGCAACAGGAAGCTTTGCTGTACCGGCCAGCTCAGCCACACCGGCGCACCGCTGGGCATCAGCGCGCCAGGGTGATTGCCGGGCACGGACAGGTTGATCGGCAGGGTATCGCCGCCAACCTTGAGCGCCAGATGGGTGCTGGAACCCTGATAGACCTTGTCGGTGAGTTGTGCGGGCATCACGTTGTAGCCGTCCCGGGTCGGGCACTCGCTGTGCAGTTCCATGTGCTCGGGGCGCACGGCCAGCACGATCGGTGCATTGCTCAAGGCGTTCGGGGCCAAGGCGTGCAGGACGCTGGTACCACAGCGACCGCTGGCGGTTTGGCCGTTGCGGGCCAGGTTGTCGAGCGGGAACAGGTTCATCTTGCCGAGGAATTCGGCGACGAAGCGGCTCTCGGGGCGGTTGTAGATGTTTTCCGGGGTATCGACCTGGGTCAGCTTGCCGTGATTGAAAATCGCGATGCGCGACGACAGCGCCAAGGCTTCGTTCTGGTCGTGGGTGACGAAAACGAAACTGGTGCCGACCTGACGGTGGATGCGTTGCAGCTCGGTTTGCAGCTGTTCGCGCAGGTTTTTGTCCAGCGCCGACAGCGGCTCATCGAGCAGCAGCAGTTCCGGTTCGAACACCAGCGCTCGGGCAATCGCCACGCGCTGTTGCTGACCGCCCGACAGTTCGGAAGGCTTCTTGTGCATGTGCGCACCGAGGCCGACCACTTCAAGGATGTGCTTGACCCGACGCTGGCGCTCGTCGGCTGCGACTTTGCGGATGCGCAGCGGGTAGGCCACGTTGTCCGCCACGCTCATGTGCGGGAACAGCGCATAACCCTGGAACACCATGCCGTAGTTCCGCTTCTCGGCGGAGCGCTTGATGATGTCGACGCCTTGCTCCATCAGCTTGCCCGACGTCGGGCTGAGGAAACCGGCCAGGATCATCAGCAAGGTGGTTTTGCCCGAGCCGGAGGGACCCAGCAGGGTAAGGAATTCGCCTTGGCGAACGTCAAGATCGACGTTATCCAGCGCCGCGAAACGACCGTAATACTGGCTGATACCTTGTGCGCTGAGCTGAATCGCTGAACGGCTGGACACTATGGAGTTCCTCTTTTTATTGCCCATAAAACGTACGAGGACGGATGCGAATCCGAAATGGGCTTTGGGCTTATTATTGTTAAAAATATCGCTACATCAATGGAATTATTTTGCTGGTATTGGTTAGTTTTATTACTCAATTCGATTGTGTTTTTCACACTGCCTCAGAGCCTTGAAACAGAGCCCTGACCTGTAGGAGCGAGCCTGCTCGCGATAGCAATTTTTCAGGCAGCATGAATGTTGAATGTGATGGCCTCATCGCGAGCAGGCTCGCTCCTACAGGGGGTGTGTCACAGGGTTTAAAGGGTGTCTTGCCAGGTCTGATGCGACGATTGCAGCTGCGTCTTGACCCAGTTGCTGAAGGCCTGAACCACCGCGCGCTCAGCCTTCAGCGGGTCGGCGGCCAGGTAATAGCCACGGTGCAGGTCGATGGTGATGTCGAACGGACGCACCAGCAAACCCTTGGACAGGGCATCGCCGCTGATCAGGTTGTCGCCGATGGCGATACCTTGGCCGGCAATGCAGGCCGACTGCGCGCAATGCGCATCGGAAAACAGAATGCCGCTGACCGCGTTGACCCCTGAGGCGCCAGCAGCCGTCAGCCAGACGCGCCAGTCCGAGTAGTCGGTCATGTGCAGCAGCGGGTAGGTGCTGAGCTCCTGCGGGTTTTTCAACCCGCCCAATGCATTGATCAAGCGCGGGCTGCACACCGGGAAGAAGCGCAATGCGGCGATCTCTTCAACCACCATCTCCGGCCAGTCACCAATGCCATACGCAATGAACAGATCGACGTTGGAGTTGTGGGTGTCGTCCGGAGTCCGGGGCGAAATCAGCTGCAATTGCACCTGCGGGTACTGACGAAGGAACGCGCCAATGTGGTGGCACAACCAATAGGTGGCGAACCCGGGGGCACAACTTATGCACAGCCGCCCGGAAACTTCCTGGTCACCGACGAGCTGACCGGCATCGAGCAGGTTCAACAAAATGCCGTGCACCTCGCGGGCATAGCGTTCGCCTTGATAGGTCAGGCCAATGCCGCGACCGATGCGCTCGGTCAGGGCGAAACCGACGCATTCCTCCAGCTTGCTGATCTGATGGCTGATGGCACTACGGGTCAGGTTCAGTTCACGGGCGGCGACCGACACGCTGCCCAGGCGGGCAACCGCGTCCAGCGCGCGCAGGGCTGTCATCGAAGGAAAGCGCATAAATCATTCCGCTGTGGGTGGATGTGGCACATATGGTGACGTAAATTGAACAGTCAGGCCAAAAAAAATCGATTGTTGTATCGGTTGGTTCAACAATACTAGTCCAACTTGTCATCAGGTCGGTCCGGCCCTTCATCGTAGAAGTGACGCATGACCCGTTGTGCTCAGGCGCTTCGCGCTGCTGACTAAAACAACAACAATTTTTCAGGTCCCCGAAGTGCAGAACGCACCGTGGACCTTTCTACTGCCCTGAACTCAAAGGTGGCTTACATGGCTGAGTCCGACAACTTTTCTTCTACCCATTCCGTGCAAGGCACCTATGCCGATCTGATCCTGGCCAACGGTCGCATCTACACTCAGGATCCGGCGAACCCATGGGCCGAGGCCGTCGCCATCCGCGACGGCAAGTTGATCGGTGTCGCCAGCCTCGGCGAACTTGAGACGTTCAAGGGCCCGAACACTCGGGTGCATGATCTGCAAGGCGCGTTCTGCATGCCGGGCCTGCATGACATGCACACCCATCCTGATCTCGCGCTGGCTCCGCGCTACAGCGACGATCTCGACGTGGGCATCGAAGACCCGACCCCGGAACAACTGCGCGAAAGCATCCTCGCCTATGCCGACAGCCACCCGGGTGGCGGCTGGATCTACGGTCAGTACTGGGTGCGCTACACCTTCCGCGAGGCGGGTTTGACCCCAGGCCGGGCGTGGCTCGACAGCGTCATGCCGGACCGCCCGGTGGCGCTGCTCGATCGCATGTGGGGCACCATGATGGTCAACTCCAAGGCCCTGGAGCTGGCCGGCATCGACAGCCATACCGCTGACCCGCGCAACGGTTATTTTGAACGTGACGAACTGACCGGCGAACCGACCGGCCTGATGATCGACGGCGCCTACGCGATGATCCACGCCGCGATGCCGCCGACCCCGGTCAGCGTACTGCGCCGCGCCTATCGCGATGGCGTGCATTTCCAGAGTTCGCGCGGTGTCACCGCGAGCAAATACGTGCACGTCTGTGAGCAGCGTTTGCAAGCGTTGAAGGAGCTCGATGACAGCGGTGAACTGACCGTCCGCATCGAAGCCGCCATCAGTTGGCAGGACGATATTTTCCCGGTGCGTCGTCGTTGGGAATTGCTGGCCGGTGAGCGTCACTACTACCGCAGTGCGCGCTTGAGTGCCAACGCGGTGAAGTTCCATTTCGACGGAACCGTAGAGCCGAAATCTTCGTACCTGCTGACCCCGTGGCCGCAGGAAAAGAGCTGGCGCGGCAAGCTCAACCTCACGCCTGAACACATTACCGACATGGTGGTGGACATGGACCGCAAGGGTATTCGCGTGATTGCCCACTGCACCGGTGACGGCGCGTCCGATGTGTTCCTCGATGCCGTAGCCGAAGCCCGACGCCGCAATGGTTTCAGTGGCGTGCGCCACCAGTGCGCTCACAGCACCTTGCTGCACCCAGGCAACCTGCCGCGTTTCAAGGAACTGAACGTCATCGCCGAGTTTTCCCCGGCGGCCTGGTATCCGACGCCATTCGCCAGCGGCGCGCGCTCCGGTTATGGCCAGGAACGACTCAAGCGCATTTACGACTTCAAAGGCGTACTCGAAGCCGGTGGCACCGCCGTCATGGGTACCGACTGGCCGGTGGCGTCTATCGACCCTTGGCTGGCGCTGGAAACCATGGTCACCCGGCAGAACCCGTGGAACGACGACCCTGCATGCTTCGGTGATCCGATCAGCCTCGAACAGGCGTTAAACGTGATTACCAGCAACGGCGCTATCGCCATGGGCCTGGAAAAAACCACCGGCAGCCTGGAAGTCGGCAAGGCCGCGGACCTGATCGTGATCGACCGCGACCTGTTCGCTGAACCGGCGCGCAATTACATCCACAAGACTCAAGTGCTGCTGACGTTTGTCGAAGGGCAGTTGGTGTATGACCGTCATTCGACATTGGCGTCGATGGGGCTCAAAGCGGTCTGGCAGGGCGAGCCACCGGTGCTGGAGGGCAAGGCCAAATGACTTCCCCACGAATCGCCGTGACCGTTGTTTCGGGCTTTCTCGGTGCCGGTAAAACAACATTGCTCAACCGCATGGTGCGCCGTGCGGAGGGCAGCCGGTTGGCGGTTATCGTCAACGATTTCGGTGAGCTGAACATCGATGCGGCCATCGTTTCCGAAGTCACCGATGCGGTGTACAGCCTGCAAAACGGCTGTATCTGCTGCACCGTGCAAGAAGACTTGCTGGCGCAACTGGTCAGCCTGGCGCAGTTGGAGCCCCGGCTTGAACGCATCGTTATCGAGTGCAGCGGCGTGTCCGATCCGCAGCGCATCGTGCAAACCCTGGCCTACCCGCAACTGCGCAGCCAGATGCAACTGGACATGGTGATCACCGTGGTCGACGCCACCCGGCATCTGCAACTCGACGGTGAATATGCGCGCCTGGCCAGAGCCCAGGTGGCTGCCGCCGACTTGCTGCTGTTGAACAAGACCGATCTGGTTGACGAGCAGCAGTTGCAGGGCTTGCGCGATGCATTGGGCGTCAGGACTCGGGTCCATGAAAGTGTGCAGGCGCAATTGCCTGATGCGTTGTGGCTGGATACTGATCTGGACCTTGAGCCGCGAGCACAGAAACCACTGACGCGGGTTTCCGACGACGATCACAGCGAAATGTTCAGCAGTTGGTTGTGGCAAAGCAACACGGCGCTGGACGTCGATGGTTTGCGTGGTTGGTTGAAGGCGTTGCCTGCGGATGTGTTCCGGGTCAAAGGGCTGGTGGTGCTGGCGCAGGGTGGCAAGGCGCACTGGTTGCAACATGTCGGCACGCGCAGTCAGTTTCTGCCGGCCACCGATGAGGGGCAGGCCAGTGCGACGCGGTTGGTGTTTATCGCTCGCCGTGGCTTTGACGGCTGGGAAGCGTTGGGTCAGGGGCTGCAAGCCTGCACAGTGAAAGAGGCCGCTCGCCGATGAATCCGATCGAACAACGCCTGCGTGAAGAACTGGCCGCCTGTTATCGACTGGTCGCGCACTTTCGCATGACCGACCTGATTTTCACCCACATCTCGGTGCGTTTGCCGGGGCCGGAGCATCATTTCCTGATCAACCCTTATGGGCTGATGTTTGATGAGATCACGGCGTCCAACCTGGTGAAAATCGACCTCGATGGTCGGGCCGTGGAGCCGTCGCCATACCCGGTGAACCCGGCAGGTTTTGTGATTCACAGCGCGATTCACGCTGCCCGTGAAGACGCGCAATGCGTGCTGCACACTCATACCAAGTCCGGTTGCGCAGTTGCCGCGTTGAAGTGCGGTTTGTTGCCGGTAAATCAGATCTCCATGGAGTTCTACGGCCGCGTCGCGTACCACGATTACGAAGGTGTGGCGCTGGACATGAGCGAGCAGCAGCGGCTGGTGCAGGACATCGGTGATAAGCCGGTGTTGATGCTGCGCAACCATGGTTTGCTGACGGTTGGCGAGACGGTTGGCCAGGCATTCATGCGCATGTATTACCTGGAAAAGGCTTGCGACATACAGTTGGCTGCACAGGCAGCGGGTGAGTTGGTGCTGCCGCCGCATGAGGTTTGTGCGCATACCGAGCGTCAGTTCAATGACCCGGGACGGCCGCTGGAGGAGGCAGAACTCAATGACCCGGATGCCATGCAATTGGCTTGGGCGGCGTTGTTGAGATTGCTGGATCGTGTGGCGCCGGGGTATCGCGATTGAATTGACGGGCCTCTTCACGGGCAAGCCTCGCTCCTACAGGGACAGTGGTTCTCCTGTAGGAGCGAGGCTTGCCCGCGATGCAGGCACCGCGTTCTGTCAGGCATGCCCCGGTGTGTTCAGGTTCATCGAACGCACGGCCAATGCCGACGCAGTCGCTTCTTCCACCGCCAGCGTGAAACGGAACGTCGCGCCGCGCCCCGGAACATCAATCAACTGAATCTCCCGGCCATGCAGTTGCAGGATGCGATGCACGATCCGCAATCCCAACCCGCCATCGCGCCGCGCGCCCCCAATGTTGAAGGGCCGCAGGAACAATCCTTCGCGCAGCTCGGGGGCGATGCCTGGGCCGGTGTCGCTGACAGTGACTTCAATAAATGATCCTTGCGGGCGCAAGCCCAGTTCGATTTCCCCACCTTGTGGCGTATGGCGCAGAGCATTGTCGAACAGGTTGGTCAGCACCCGTTCAATCAACCCCAGGTCCGCGCAGGCAGCAGACACATTGGGGGCGAACGTCGCCTTCAGTTCGACCTGTCGTGCTTCGGCGGTCAGTTCGAATTTCTGGAAAATGTCCTGCGCAAGATCGGTCAGGGAGAAGCGCTCCAGAATCGGCTGCACGAAACCGTGTTCGAGCCGCACCAACTCCAGCAGAGACTGCGCCAGCCCGCCGACCTTGCGGCTTTGATCCAGCGCAATACCCAGGTAGCGCCGGCGGTCGGCGGGGGACAGTGTGGAGTCCTTGAGCGACAGGGTTTCCAGATAACCATGCAGTGAAGCCAGCGGCGTGCGCAGGTCGTGGGAAATGTTCGCCACCAGTTCGCGGCGCTCCTGATCCTGGCGGGTCAGGGTGCGCCATTGCTCGCCGAGACGCGCCTGCATCTGCCGGAAAGTCGCATCGAGGATGGCGATTTCATCATGGCTGGCGGCTTTGCCCTCCGGCATAGGTGGCGGTGTGACCGGGACGCCGTCGATGTCGAACTGGCTGACGGTTTCGGTCAGGCGTCGCAACGGTCGGGTAATCAAGGCGAACGCCGTGAGACCGGCGATCAGGCACAACAACGCCACCAGCCCGATGGACAACAGGGCGGTATTGAGCGCGGCGCTGGTGGCACCGCGTTCAGCGATACGGTCGTGGTCTTCACCAAGCAAGACCACGTAGAGATAACCGGCCGGCTTGCCGTCGACCTTGAGCGGCGCGGCGCTGAATACCTTGCGGCCGTCGATACTGCGCGGGTCGTCACCGGGAATCGGCAAGGCATCGCCCCTGAGCAGGCGCTGGATCGGTGCCAGGTCGACCCGCTCCCGACGAATCCGACCTTCGGGCGCGGCACTGCCGACAATCTTGCCCTCGGTGTCCAGCAGGTACACCTCGACACTGGGGTTGACCAGCATCAATTGGCTGAACAAATCGCGCACGGCATTGGGCATCAGGCCCTGGGTGTCCATCAGCACCGTGTCGCGGGCGATGTGTTGCGCCAGATCCCGCGACAGCCCTTGCACCACTTCCTGTTCATGCATCTGATTGGAGCGCACCTGCATCCACGCCGACGTGCCGCAGCACACCAGCAACAAAACGGCGAACACCAGGGACAGGCGTTGTGTCAGGGTCAGCCTCATGGCTGCGGCTCCTCGCCAGTGGCAAATTTATATCCACGACCCCAAACGGTGAGGATGCGTACCGGTTGCGCCGGATCGGTCTCGATCTTCGCGCGCAGGCGGTTGATGTGAGTGTTGACCGTGTGTTCGTAGCCTTCATGGCTGTAGCCCCACACGGCGTTGAGCAGGTCCATGCGTGAAAACACCTTGCCGGGCTGGCGGGCGAAGAAGTACAGCAAGTCGAACTCCCGCGGCGTGAGGTCGAGGCGGCGATTGTCGAGGGTCACTTCGCGGGTGATCGGGTCGATGGCCAGGCCGTCGATGAGCAGGCTGCCGGCGTCCATTTTCAGGTTGCGCGCCATCGCATCGACCCGACGCAACAGCGCTTTGACCCGGGCCACCAGTTCGAGCATGGAAAACGGCTTGGCCAGATAGTCGTCGGCGCCGAGTTCAAGCCCGAGAATCCGGTGCACTTCGCTGGAGCGGGCGCTGGTGATGATGATCGGCGTGTAGCGGGCCATGGCGCGGGCGCGCCGGCAGATTTCCAGGCCATCGACGCCGGGCAGCATCAGGTCGAGGATCAGCGCATCCCAGCTGCCTTGCTGCAGCAGGCGCATGCCTTCATTGCCATCGGCGCAATGCACCACTTCGAACTGCTCATCACGCAGGTGCAGGCAGATAAGGTCGGCAATATGCAGGTCGTCCTCGACCACGAGGACACGTTTGGTTTGTTCCATCCGGCTCAATCCTTCGGCGCAATGAGCGCATTGTGCGAAATACCGCTCATCGTAGGAGCGAGCTTGCTCGCGAGGGTGTGTCAGTCGACACCTGTGTACCTGACACACCATCGCGAGCAAGCTCGCTCCTACAGTGGATGTCGTACCCATTGTGCGGGTTTTTCGGGGCTTGAGTTATCACGAATTATTTAACTCTCCGTGAGGATTTGGCGATCAACCCAAGCCTAGGCTGTGTTCCATGAAAGGCCCCAGGATTTTTCGGAGACGAGCATGTTTTCAAGACGGCAATTTCTTGTAGCGAGCGGCGGGCTGGGGGTTGCGGCCCTGGCGATCGGTGTATTGCCAAAATTTTCCGCAAGTTCTGCACTGATCAGCGATGCCAGTGCGGCGCAGGTGTTCGAAGTGACCCACAGCGACAGTGAATGGCACACCATTTTGAGCGACGAGCAGTTCGACATCCTTCGCGAAGAAGGCACCGAACGGGCTTACAGCAGTCCACTGAACAACGAGCACCGCGACGGTACGTTCGCCTGTGCCGGCTGTGATCTGCCGCTGTTTTCCTCGACGACCAAGTTCGACAGCCGCACCGGATGGCCGAGTTTCTGGCAGCCGTTGGACAAGGCAGTGGCCACCCGTCAGGACCGTTCCTTCGGGGTGCTGCGTGAAGAAGTTCACTGCCGCCGCTGTGGCGGGCATTTGGGCCATGTCTTCGATGACGGACCAAAACCCACCGGGCTGCGCTATTGCATGAATGGCCTGGCAATGAAGTTCGAACCGAAAACGGCTTGATTCCTTCCACTCGACTTTTGCAGGTAGACGCTATGTGGCTTCTGATCCTCGCTTACCTTGGCGGTGTGTTGACGATTGTCAGCCCGTGCATTCTGCCGGTACTGCCCTTTGTCTTCGCCCGCACCGGGCAGCCGTTCATGAAAAGCGGCTTGCCACTGTTGGCGGGGATGGCGCTGACGTTTGCGCTCGTTGCCACCTTGGCGGCGGTGGGCGGTGGTTGGGTGGTGCAACTCAATCAATATGGGCGCTGGCTCGCGCTGGTGTTCGTAGCGCTGTTCGGGCTGACGCTGTTGCTGCCGCAACTGTCTGAGCGCTTGACCCGGCCGCTGGTGGCAGCAGGCAGTCGTTTGTCAGAGGCGGCGGGGGCTGATGCCCGACCACGTCCCGGCGCATCGTTCCTGATCGGCGTTGCCACCGGCTTGCTATGGGCGCCTTGTGCCGGGCCGATCCTGGGCCTGTTATTGACCGGTGCGGCATTGCAAGGTGCGAGCATCCAGACCACCTTGTTGTTGCTGGCCTATGCCGCCGGTGCCGCGACTTCTCTCGCTGTGGCGCTGCTGCTGGGTGGCAAAGTCTTCGCTGCAATGAAGCGCTCGATTGGTGCCGGGGAGTGGGTGCGTCGCGGCCTCGGCGCAGCGATGCTGGCCGGTGTGGCGGCCATTGCCCTGGGCCTCGATACCGGGATTCTGGCGCGGTTTTCATCGGCCTCCACCGGCGGAATCGAACAGGCACTAGTGGGGCGCTTGGCCGGCAAATCGCCGCGCGACGATGGGACGATGATGGCGCAGAACCCGTCCTCCGAAGGCGTGATGCAAGTAGCCGACAAAACCCCCGGCACCTTGCCGGTCGAGGGCAGCCTTCCACCACTGAACGGCGCCGTGCAATGGCTCAACTCGCCACCCCTCGATGCCCAGGCGTTGAAGGGCAAGGTGGTGCTGGTGGATTTCTGGACTTACTCCTGCATCAACTGCTTGCGCACGCTGCCGTATGTGAAAGCCTGGGCCGAGAAATATCGTGATCAGGGGCTGGTGGTGATCGGCGTGCATGCTCCGGAATTCGCTTTCGAGCGTGACGTCAGCAATGTCACCAAAGCCATGAAGGACCTGGGCATCAATTACCCGGTGGCCATCGACAACGACTTCAAGATCTGGCGCGCTTTCAACAACGAATACTGGCCGGCGCACTACTTCGCTGATGCCCAGGGTCGTATTCGTTATCACCACTTTGGCGAAGGCGAGTACGCAGAGTCGGAGCGTGTGATTCAGCAACTGCTGCGTGAGGCCGGCGCCACCAAGGTCTCGGACGGCCTGATCAATGCCGACGCCAAGGGTGTGCAACTGGCCCCGGACAGCAACGAAGTGCAATCGCCGGAAACCTATGTTGGCTACCAGCGTGCCGAGCACTTCGTACCGGAAACCGCATTGGTGCCAGACAAGGTAGCGGCCTACAACCCTCCGGAAAAACTGGCACTCAATGACTGGAGCCTGGGCGGACAGTGGCACGTCGGTTCGGAGCGGGCCACCGCCAGTGCACCGGCCAGCCGCATTGTTTACCGCTTTCACGCCCGCGACCTGCACCTGGTGCTCGGCCCAGGAGCGGATGGCAAACCCGTGCGCTTCAAGGTGCTGATCGACGGCAAGGCCCCCGGCGATGCCCATGGCATGGACGTGGCACCCGATGGCAGCGGCAGCGTGACGGAACAGCGCTTGTATCAATTGGTGCGACAAACCGGCGGCGTGACGGACCGGACCTTCAGCATCGAGTTTCTTGATCCGGGCGCGTCGGCCTATGCCTTCACCTTCGGTTAATCAGCATTCAATTTTTCAGGAGTCAGCCCCATGAAACCCAAATTCACCTGGCGCCGCACCTTGTTGGCGCTGGCCGCAGCCGGTGCCATTGGCCAATGCTCGGCCTTCTCGTTCGGTGCTGAAGAGGCGGTGCTGCTTCCGCCTCCGACCCTCGACGAAACCACCCAGGCCCACAGCGAAACGGCGGTTTTCGCCGGGGGTTGCTTCTGGGGCGTTCAAGGGGTGTTCCAGCATGTCAAAGGCGTGAAGAACGCTGTCTCGGGTTACGCGGGTGGTGCGGCCAACACCGCACAATACGAGCGGGTCAGCGACGGCAATACCGGTCATGCAGAATCAGTCGAAGTCACCTTCGACCCGAACCAGGTCAGCTATGGCACCTTGCTGCAAATCTACTTTTCAGTGGCGCACAACCCGACTGAACTCAACCGTCAGGGACCTGACAGCGGCACCCAGTATCGCTCGGCGATCTTTACCAAAAACACTGAACAGCAACGTGTCGCCCAGGCTTACATCAGCCAGCTCGACGCCGCTCATTCGTTCAATAAACCGATTGTGACCAAGCTGGAAACCTTCAACGGTTTCTACCCGGCGGAGGAAGAACATCAGGACTTCCTGACGGATCACCCGACCTATCCCTACATCGTGATCAACGATTTGCCGAAGGTGGCGCAGCTCAAGCAGTTGTACCCGGATCGCTATCAGGACAAACCGGTATTGGTGAAGGCGGGGATGTGAAGGGGAGGACGGTTATCCGGAGATCACATTCTTGCCGGCGATCTTCGACCGATACAGCGCCTGATCGGCTCGGGCCATCAGGCCGGTCTGCTGCTCTTCGTCGAAACGCTGTACCACGCCGAAACTCATGGTGATCTGGAAATCCCCCACGGGCGGCAAACCTTCCAGGCTGTGGCGGATTCTCTCAGCCAGGTGCCGGGCATCGACTAGCGAGGTGTCAGGCAGGATCACGATGAACTCGTCACCGCCCCAGCGCGCCAACAGATCCCCTTCGTGCACGCAACGCTTCACGCTCTCGACCACCTGCACCAATGCGGCGTCACCGAGGGCATGGCCGTAGTGATCGTTGATGTTCTTGAAGTCGTCGATGTCCATGGCGATCAGCGACAGCGGCTGACGAAAGCGTTGGGAGCGTTCGCAGGCCTGGGGCAGTGTTTTTTCCAGACGGTAACGATTGGCGACCGATGTCAGTACGTCGGTTTCCGCCAGTTTGCGGTTTTCTTCGAGTTGAATTTGCAGTTGCTGATTGACCCGGGATAACTCTCGGGTGCGTTCTTCAACGATGGCTTCAAGGGAGTGATTGCGCCGTTCGAGTTCTTCCAGCAGGCGTTTCTTGTCTTCAATGCTGCGGTGCGCGCCGACCATCCGTGCCACCGAACCGTCCGCATTGCGTGCCAGGATGTAGCCGCGATCTTCGATCCAGGTGTAACTGCCATCCTGCATGCGGCAGCGATACTCGGCTTGATAGCCTGGTGCCTGTTGCGCCAGATAGGCATCAAACTGCGCCATGACTTGCGGGAAATCGTCGGGATGGATCACGTTTTCCCAGGTGAACACGTTGTTGTCCAGGGAATGGGGAGGGTAGCCGAGCATTTCGTACCAGCGCGGATTGCGGTAGACGAAACCGGTGTTGGCGTTCCAGTCCCAGATGCCGTCGCTGACCAGTTCCAGAATGGTATGCAGCATGTCGTCGCTCAAGTCCGACGCGTTGAACTTCAACGGTTCGATGTTCGATGCCTCACCCATCGCTGCTCTCCCTGGCGGCCTGATATCAAAATGAAATGCCTGCCGCGCAGATTAGTGCATGGTGCATCGGGCCGGCTAGTGTTTGCCCCACATCTGCACGGCGAAGTCGACGAAACGACGCAGTTTCGGCAGGCGGTAGCGGTCCTGGGCATAAACCAGATGCATCGGTCGGCTCGGCAGTTGATAGTCCGGCATCAGGGCAACCAGTTTGCCGTCCTTGAGGTCTTGCTCGACCAGTGCATCGGGCACCATGACGATGCCCATGCCGGTGCGCGCTGCTTGATGCAAACCGGCCGAACTGTTGATCAGCATCGGCCCGCTGACCGCCACCAACACTTCGCCTTCGGGGCTATTCAGACGCCATTGCCGCGCCACGGCTTGCCAGTCATCGCCCGCGGGATAGGCGAAGGCCAGGCAGTCGTGGTGTTGCAGGTCGTCGGGTTTCTCCGGGGTGCCACGGCGCGCCAGATACTCCTTCGAGGCGCACATGGTCAGGGTGTAGTCGATCAGTGGGCGGGCAATCAGATTGGAAGGTTCGAGTGCGCCCAGGCGAAACGCCACGTCCAAACCATGATCCAGCAAGTCCGGGCGCCCGTTGGTCAGCATCACGTCCAGTTTCACTCGCGGGTTTTGCAAGCTGAACTCACTCAGCGCGGGCGCCAGGCGTTCGGTGCCAAAGGTCAGCGGTGCGGTGATCCGCAGCGTGCCATTCGGTTCGTCGAGGGCTTGTTCCGCCAGTCGCTCGGAATCCGCTACCAGCCCTAACACGTCAAGACAGCGTTGATAATACGCGGTGCCAAATTCCGTCAGGCGCTGGCGCCGTGTCGTACGGTTGAGCAGGCGCACCCCCAGGCGTTGCTCCAACGCCTTGAGGTGATTACCTACCATGGTTGTGGACATTTCGCACTGCGATGCGGCGGCCGTCATGCTGCCGGCTTCCACCACTCTCACGTACACGGTCATTGCCTGGAATAAGTCCATTATCAAGCTCAGCTTTAAAATGATCGAAGTTTTGCAGCGTTTATCCAGCTCAGGTGGCCAACCATACTGCAAAAACACCCACCATAGATGGAGCTTGATGCCATGACCGCCGCCTGCCTGATGAGCACTTACCAACCCTTGGCCTTGAGTTTCAATAAAGGCCTGGGCACGCGACTGTGGGATCAGGACGGTCGTGAGTACCTGGATGCAGTCGCCGGTGTCGCGGTGACGAACGTTGGTCATTCCCACCCGAAAATTGTCGCGGCGATCAGCGAACAGGCCGGATTGTTGTTGCATACCTCGAACCTGTACAGCATCGACTGGCAGCGGCAATTGGCGCAGAAGCTGACTCGGCTGGCCGGCATGGACCGGGCGTTTTTCAACAACTCCGGTGCCGAGGCCAACGAAACCGCGCTGAAAATCGCACGGCTGCATGGCTGGAAAAAAGGCATCGAGCAACCGCTGGTGGTGGTCATGGAGAACGCCTTCCACGGCCGGACCCTCGGCACCCTGTCCGCCAGTGATGGCCCGGCCGTGCGCCTGGGGTTCAACAAATTGCCGGGGGACTTCGTCAAGGTTCCGTTCGGCGATCTCAATGCACTGGAGCACGTACGAAAGGCTCATGGCTCGCGCATCGTGGCGGTTCTGATGGAACCGATCCAGGGTGAAAGCGGCGTTCAACTGGCGCCGTCGGGCTATCTCAAAGCGGTGCGCGATCTGTGCAAACGCTGGGGCTGGTTGTTGATGCTCGACGAAATCCAGACCGGCATCGGCCGTACCGGCCAGTGGTTTGCTTTTCAGCACGAAGGCATCGTGCCGGACGTCATGACCCTGGCCAAAGGCCTGGGCAACGGCATCCCGATTGGCGCCTGTCTGGCGCGGGGCAAGGCTGCGGATTTGTTTACGCCGGGAAGCCATGGCAGCACCTTCGGCGGTAATCCGTTGGCTTGCCGCGTGGCTTGCACCGTGCTGGAAATTATCGAAGAACAGCACCTGCGGGAAAACGCCCGCGAACAGGGCGAACGCCTGTTAACCAGACTGCGCATGGAATTGGCAGACGACCCGAACGTATTGGCGATCCGCGGTCAGGGCTTGATGATCGGCATCGAACTCAAACAACCCATCCGCGACCTGACAATGATCGCCGCCCGGGAGCATGGTTTGCTAATCAACGTGACCCGCGGCCAGACCATTCGCCTGCTGCCACCACTGACGATTGATGAACGGGAAGTAGAGATGATAGTCAGAGGCATAACCCGAATACTGAAAACCGCATGAAACATGTAGGAGCTGCCGAAGGCTGCGATCTTTTGATCTTGATTTTCAGCAAGGTCGGAATCGTTAAGATCAAAAGATCGCAGCCTTCGGCAGCTCCTACAGGGGGGTGATTTGTGTTGCGAAGTTGGTGGTTTCAAACCGGTCCATCAATTGAATTTTCGAACCGGTAAACCCTTCGAATAAACGCTGGTGAGCGGCAAATCCGCTGGACTCATCACGCAGTCGATAACTGCCGGCCCACTCCAGCAATGCCATCAATCGCTCGTCGTCGTTCACTTCCCGTTGGCGAATATTCGCTACGCACTCTTCATCCTCGATGCACAGCCAGATCAGCGTCGTGGCGCGGTGAATGATTTCGCTGACGATCCCGCCATAAATCCCTTCGATCACCCAGCGTTCCTCATCGGCCGCAATTCGCGCCATGCCTAACGCTTCGCCTTGCGGACGAGCAATGTTGTATTCGTCCGACAGCCAGTGAATCCGGTCAAGATCAATCCAGGGCACCCGCAAGTGCTCGGCCAGCCGTTGCGCCAGCCAACTCTTGCCCGAGCCTGAATTGCCGATGAGCAGGGTTCGGGTCAGGTCCAATCTGTGCGGGCTTCTCGATTTCATTTTCATTCGCTGGAGTACCACCGACAGAACCCGCAGAATTGCCGCTTATTCAAGGGGAAGGAGCTCCATCAGTTGTGGGTAAGATCACTGTTTCTCATGATGCTGGCCATGACTTCGGGCGTAAATGCTGCCACTGCGCCAGCGGATATTGCTGGGCATTACTACCTGCAAGCCAGGGAAATCGGCTCGCAGTTGTTGCTGGAGCCCGACAACTCTTTCAAAGCCATGATCGTTTACGCCGGTGCGCAAGGTTCAGCTGAAGGGCGCTGGACACTTGTCGGCAACACCCTGACGTTGACCAGTGACGCCGTCGTGCCGCCCGCTGAAAATTTGCTGTTCGATTTAAGCCGTACCCGCAGTCTGGTGGGACTGAAAGATGCGCAACGGCCCGACGGCGGTGAAAGGTTCCTACAGGCGCAGAACAGCTACATCTTGAACCTGCGCTACGCACGATCCACCCCCGTTCCGAGTATCGCCCCTGTGATGGTGTCGTTTGAGTTCAATCAAGGGCCAACAGTCCAGTTGCTGTGGAACAACGCCCAGGGTCGGCAGCTTTACCTGCCGTACGGCGACCAGCGAACGCTCACCCGAATCGGTTTCCAGACCGGTGCCGATCAGACGATGCAATGGTTTTCCATCGACCCGACGACCCGCACCCTGTCACTGAACTGGGAAGTCGAGCGCGCAACCGGCCACATGACCTATGAAAAACCTGATGAGCTGACCCTTGCACAGTCTCAGCGTTTTTTTCGCAACGCCTCCAACGATCTGGCACTGATCGACCAAAACTACATGCTGACGATGAACTACGGCGTTCTTGCCGAGCCGCCCGCGATCAAGCCTGTGGATATCTTTTGGTCCTTCGACGATGGCTCGTCAGTAACGCAGCGCTGGACCGACTCGCGGCAAGCACAGTTACTCACGCCGATACTGGCCGGTAAGACCCTGAAAAAGCTCGGCGTGAAGTTGAGTGATAGCGAGGAGAGTGTGCAATGGTTCGAGGTCGCGGCGGATAGCCGGGCGCTCGACCTGATGTGGGACGAGCGACTCAACGCATCCCGTGCCCGTGACTTGTCGGGCATCTTCAAAACACTGGAGCTGGAGGTAACGGGTGATTGCCTGGCGGTGGATCTGGGCAATGGCCTGGCGTGTTATCGCAAGTAGCATCAGTCGTCGTGTTCAGGCGCAACCATTCGGGTCTTGGGTGACCCGTTTGAATTGTGCTGGTAGATCTCTTGCGGCTGACCCTTTTCATTGAAATACACCTGCCCGATCCCCGCCGAATTCCACAGCCGTTCACCCGCTTCGGCGTGTTCGGGAATATGCGGAACGATGCGCATGCGTCGGCGTTTGGTCAGCCAGTTGAGCGGTGAGCGCGGTGAGTACAGCCAGCGGTTGAGGCGGTCGAACCACTCCAGCAAGGTGCGCGGAAATTCATTCTTGATGCCGCTGCTGGTGATCTGCCAGATGCGCGGGCCGGCCTTACGGTGTCGGATCAGTACTTCGTAGACGAAGGAATAATGCACATCACCTGACAGCACCACATAGTTACCCGGTGTACGCGAGTGTCGGAAAATATTTAGGATCACCTGCGCCGCGCCGCGATGGGCCATCCAGTTTTCCGCGTCCACCAGCAGCGGATAACCGCACCAACTGAACACCCGTTGCACGGTTTCAATCAGCTTCACGCCGAAAATCGGCGCCGGGGAAACGATGATCGCCGACGGGTGATCCAGCAGTTCCTGTTGCAGTTCACTGAGGGCTTCCCAGTCCAGCAAACCCGACGGTTGCTTGAGGTTCATCTCGCTGCGCCAGCGTCGGGTGCGGGTATCGATCACTACGATGGCCGGGGTGGTGGGCAGCACGTAATGCCAGTGTTGAAACTTCAGCAGTTCATCGATCAAAGCGTCCTGCACATCACTGTCGAGATAGCGGTCGTGCCCGGTGGCGCTCAACGAGCGGGCCTGCTCCATTACGCCGCCGAAAGCATCCGGGTTGTTGCCCCAGCCCTGACACAGCAGGTAGGCGAGCAGCGCGTTGCCGATGATGCGTTTGGAAAACGGATGGCCGTAGGCCGTTTCCTCCCATTGCGCGGAAAGATTCCAGTCATCGGTAATATCGTGGTCGTCGAAAATCATCAACGTTGGCAAGTGCGCCAGTGCCCGTGCGACGTTGCCGAGCCCGGCCTTGAAGCCGTCGATGTGCGTCTGTTCCAGCGTATAACGCTTGAGCCTTTCGGGTGTCAGCGAGGGTGGTTGCGGAGCTATCAACGTCCAGCAGGTCGGTGACCAGACCAGCAGGTACATGGCCATGACTTCGGCGAAGGTCACCAGATGATTGTCAGCGCTGCTGCTGGTGAAAATCGGCTTACGTGCCCCGCCGAAAAATCGCTCGCGCAGCGTCTCGTTGCTCTCCAGCGCCGGTAACAAATCCGCACGGTGGTAATAACTGGCGGGGTGTTCGTAGAGCTTGGCGCTGTCGCTGACGACGGCGCCTTCGAGGTGTTCGCCGAACAATCCCAGCCGCTCGATCAAGGCATGAATCGCCCGCAGCATCGGCCCGGCAACGTCATCTGCATAGACCTGATCGCCGCTCATCATCAACAGCGCCGGGCGATACTTGGCTTCGTGCGTTTTTGCCAACAACGCATCGACACACAGCAAACCATCCGCCGCCGGGTGATGCGGTTTACGGCAGGAACCGTGCAACAGCTGATCGATGCGTGAGCGCAGGACGAAGTTCGGTCGGTGCGCTTGGCCATACAACAGATGAGGTGCCCAGTCAGCAATGCCGGTCTGTGCGTCATCAATCAGCACGTCGTACTCGATCGGGGTATCACAGGGCAGGGCAACATCCAGTTGCACATCAATCAAGTGCACGAAGGCATGCTCGCCCACTGCAACGACGGTGCATTGCCCGGCGTCGAGGCGGATGTCGGCGCGATCCTGCAAACGCAAGGTCAGCCCCAAAGACCGCGAACCCACCAGCCACAGCACCAGGCGCGTAGGCTCCAGACGCCGTAACAGCGGGCCGGCTAGAACGGGTGGCAGGGATTGATGATCTTCAGGCAAAGGTACGGGCATCCGGGGTCAAGGCTCTTGGTGCGCAGGGTGGCGATGATAGCTCAGGTCGTCGCCGCGACCTGTTAAGCCTTGTGAGCTACAGTGATTCTTCAACGCTGGTTACAGGCATTCAGGAAGGCGTTGATCAAAAGTGAGGACGCATGAACAAAATCACCCTGCCGGCTTTGGCCATTTTGATATTGGCGCAATCCCCGGCATACGCCATCAATGACAAGTACCGCAAACAACTTGAGCAATCCGGCTGCACGCAAGTGAGCGAGACTCAAGGCTGCGATATCCACAAGAGCAAGGCAGAAAATGCCAAGGCCGGGTTCAGCAATCCCGCCGCCGACAGCTCGACCGCCCAGACACCCTATGCCGGGCAGTGGGTGGCCAAAAGCGACTCAGGCGCAACCGTTGCCACCATTCGTATCGACGCCAAAGAGCAAGTCTGGGTAAACGGCAAACGGGTAAACGCCAAGCGCACCGATGGCACGCTGCAATTTCGCCAGGGCAAGATCACCTTCACGATTCAAGGTGATCGTCGTCTGACGGGAGAGGATTACTGGACCGACAGTGATGCCGGGACCAAGGGCCCGATTGAGATTGAATAGCGACGATCTGATAACTGTAGGAGCGAGCCTGCTCGCGATGGCGGCAGCACATTCAACATCAATGTTGACTGATGCACCGCTATCGCGAGCAGGCTCGCTCCTACAGGATTTCAGCCAATCTCAAAATTATGTGACCCTAAGCCTCCCAACCCGCCCCACTGACCGCTGCCTGCGCCAGTGGGTGCAAATCTTCCCCGTGATGCTCCGTCTGCCAGGCCAGCAATTCCTTGCGCATGCCGGGCGTCCAGTACATCTGCAGATGATTGCGCACCCCGAGCACGGCCAGTTGCTGGTCGGGTTCAGTGGCAAAGTACTGGGCGATCTGGTTGACCATTTTGATCAGGTTGGCCGTGCTCATCGGCGTACCTCCGCTTTCGCGTGACGGCGGTCTTTGAGCAGACGGTCCTGTTCGTCACTGAATGCCTGGAAGCGTTTTTGCCACTCCGAAGGGTGGTAGACGCGGCTGACTTCGACGGCGGTGACCTTGTACTCCGGACAGTTGGTGGCCCAGTCGGAATTGTCGGTGGTAATCACATTGGCCCCCGATTCAGGGAAGTGGAAGGTGGTGTACACCACGCCCGGGGCGACCCGTTCGGTGACCCGCGCACGCAGCACGGTCTGCCCGGCGCGGCTGCCGATGCCGACCCAGTCACCTTCGTTGATGCCACGGCTCTCGGCGTCGGTCGGGTGGATTTCCAGGCGGTCTTCGTCATGCCAGGCAACGTTTTCGGTCCGTCGGGTCTGGGCGCCGACGTTGTACTGGCTGAGGATGCGCCCGGTGGTTAACAGCAGCGGATAACGACCGTTGACCTTCTCTTCCGTCGGCACATAGCCGGTGAGCATGAAGCGCCCCTTGCCGCGCACGAATTGCTCGATGTGCATGGTCGGCGTGCCGTCTGGTGCGGCGGCGTTGCACGGCCATTGCAGGCTGCCGTGGCGCTCCAGTTCGGCGTAGCTGACGTTGGTGAAGGTCGGCGTCAGGCTGGCGATTTCGTCCATGATTTCTGACGGGTGCTGGTAGTGCATCGGGTAACCCAAAGCGTTAGCCAGCGCTACCGTGCCTTCCCAGTCAGCCTTTTCGCCTAGCGGTTCCATGACCTTGCGCACGCGGGAGATGCGTCGCTCGGCGTTGGTGAAGGTGCCGTCTTTTTCCAGGAACGAACTGCCCGGCAGGAACACATGGGCGAACTTGGCGGTTTCGTTGAGGAAAATGTCCTGCACCACAATGCATTCCATGGCCGACAACGCTGCCGTCACGTGCTGGGTATTGGGATCGCTCTGGGCAATGTCTTCGCCCTGGCAATACAAACCTTTAAAGGTCCCGCCCAGTGCCGCCTCGAACATGTTGGGAATGCGCAGGCCCGGGTCGGGTTGCAAGGTGACGTTCCACGCTTGTTCGAACTGCGCCCGCACCACTTCGTTGGAGATGTGCCGATAGCCGGGCAACTCGTGGGGGAAGGAGCCCATGTCGCACGAGCCCTGAACGTTGTTCTGTCCACGTAGCGGGTTCACGCCCACGCCTTCGCGGCCGATATTGCCGGTGGCCATGGCCAGGTTGGCGATGCCCATGACTGCGGTGCTGCCCTGACTGTGCTCGGTGACGCCCAGGCCGTAATAAATCGCCGCATTGCCAGCGCTGGCATACAGACGAGCGGCGGCACGGATGTCCGCAGCTTCTACGCCGCAGATGGTGCCAAGCACTTCCGGCGAGTTTTCCGCGCGGCTGACGAACTCTCTCCAGTGAGCGAAATCGGTGCCCTCGCAACGAGCGTCGATAAAGGTCTGGTCAAGCAGGCCTTCGGTGACGATGACGTGGGCCAGGGCATTGAGCATGGCGACGTTGGTGCCGGGGCGCAGTGCCAGGTGGAATTCGGCGCGGGCATGCACCGTGTCCACCAGATCAATGCGTCGTGGATCGATGACGATCAGTCGTGCGCCTTCACGCAGGCGACGTTTGAGCTGGGAAGCGAACACCGGGTGGGCGTCGCTGGGGTTGGCGCCCATCACCAGAATCACGTCGGCCTGCATCACCGAATCGAAACTCTGGGTGCCGGCGGACTCGCCAAGGGTTTGCTTGAGGCCATAGCCGGTCGGCGAATGGCAGACCCGCGCACAGGTGTCGACGTTGTTGTTGCCGAACGCCGCGCGCACCAGTTTTTGCACCAGATAAGTTTCTTCGTTGGTGCAGCGGCTGGAGGTGATGCCACCGATGGAGTCGCGGCCGTACTTTTGTTGCAAACGGCGGAATTCGCTGGCGGCGTAGGTCACCGCTTCATCCCAGCTGACTTCCTGCCAAGGGTCGTTGATGTGCTGGCGGATCATCGGTTTGGTGATGCGATCCGGGTGCGTCGCGTAGCCCCAGGCAAAGCGCCCTTTGACGCAAGAGTGGCCGTGGTTGGCTTGGCCGTTTTTGTCCGGAACCATGCGCACCAGCTTGTCGCCTTTCATCTCGGCGCGGAACGAGCAGCCCACGCCGCAATAGGCGCAGGTGGTGATCACGCTGCGTTCCGGCTGACCCATTTCGACCACGGTTTTTTCCATCAGGGTCGCGGTCGGGCAGGCTTGCACACAGGCACCGCAGGACACGCATTCGGAGTCAAGGAAGTTATCGCCGCCAGCGGCGGCCACGCGGGATTCGAAACCGCGCCCGGTAATGGTCAGGGCAAAGGTGCCCTGGGTTTCTTCGCAGGCGCGCACGCAGCGGTTACAGACGATGCACTTGCTCGGGTCGTAGTCGAAATACGGGTTGGAAGTGTCTTTGACGTCGGCGAGATGGTTCTCGCCTTCATAGCCGTAACGCACCTCGCGCAGGCCGACTTGGCCGGCCACGGTTTGCAGTTCGCAATTGCCATTGGCCGAGCAGGTCAGGCAGTCCAGCGGGTGGTCGGAGATGTACAGCTCCATGACATTTCGGCGCAGCGTGGCGAGCTTCGGCGTCTGGGTGTGCACGCTCATGCCTTCGTTGACCGGCGTGGTGCAGGACGCGGGATAGCCGCGCATGCCGTCGATCTCCACCAGGCACATGCGGCAGGAGCCGAACGCTTCCAGGCTGTCGGTGGCGCACAGTTTGGGAATGGTGGTGCCCAGCAGCGCGGCGGCGCGCATCACTGAGGTGCCTTCGGGCACGCTGATGCTGCGGCCGTCGATGTTCAGGGTGATCTGCACGTCGCTTTCGCGGGCGGGAGTGCCCAGATCGATATCGGTTTTCGGGTCGAATACAGTGATCATTGCTCGGCCTCCGAGGCTGGCAGACCGAAGTCGGCAGGGAAGTACTTGAGGGCGCTGACCACCGGAAAGGGGGCCATGCCGCCCAAGGCGCACAGCGATCCGTATTGCATCGTGTCGCACAGGTCCTTGAGGATGATTGCCTGCTCATCGCGACCGCTCTGGTCAGGCGCGGCCAGCAGACGGTCGATCACCTCGACGCCACGAGTCGAACCGATACGGCAAGGCGTGCATTTGCCGCAGGACTCCTCGGCGCAGAACTGCATCGCAAAGCGCGCCATCTGAGCCATGTCCAAACTGTCGTCAGCCACCACCACACCGCCGTGACCGAGCATCGCGCCCATCGCGGCAAAGGCCTCGTAATCCAGTGGCGTATCGAATTGCGACGGTGGCACCCAAGTGCCGAGCGGGCCGCCGACTTGCGCGGCCTTCAGCGGCCGGCCACTCGCGGTGCCGCCGCCGTAGTCTTCCACCAGCTCGCGCAAGGTCAGGCCAAAGGCTCGTTCCACCAAGCCGCCGTGACGAATATTGCCCGCCAGTTGGAAGGGCATGGTGCCGAGGGAGCGGCCCATGCCGTAATCGCGATAGAACTGCGCGCCCTTGGCCAGAATCAGCGGCACCGAGGCCAGGGTCAGCACGTTGTGCACCAGCGTCGGCTGGCCGAACAATCCTTTCAAGGCCGGGATCGGCGGCTTGGCGCGGACGACCCCGCGCTTGCCTTCTAGAGAGTCCAGCAGCGCGGTTTCTTCTCCGCAGATGTAAGCGCCGGCGCCGACGCGTACTTCCATGTCGAAGGCCAATCCGCTACCGCCGACATTGGCGCCGAGGTAACCGGCGGAGCGGGCGATGTTGAGTGCTGCACGGAGTGTGGCGACGGCATCCGGATATTCCGAGCGTACATAGATGTAGCCGAAGCTGGCGCCGACGGTGATGCCGGCAATGGCCATGCCTTCGATCAGCAGGAAAGGGTCGCCTTCCATCAACATGCGGTCGGCGAAGGTGCCGGAGTCGCCTTCGTCGGCGTTGCACACGATGTATTTTTGCGCCGCTTCGGTAGCGCGCACCGTCCGCCATTTGATCCCGGCGGGGAAGGCCGCGCCGCCACGGCCGCGCAGGCCTGAATCGAATACCTCTGTCGCGGTCTGATCGCCACCAATGGCGACGGCCCGTGTTAAGCCCTCGAAACCGCCATGGGCGCGGTAATCATCCAGCGACAGCGGCCGGGTAATGCCGGCGCGGGCAAAAAGCAGGCGTTGTTGAGATTTGAGATAAGGCAACTCTTCCACCAGACCCAAAGCCAGTGGATGCATTGAAGGCTCGGCTTTTAATGCATCGAGCACAGAGGGCACATCAGCCGCAGTCAGCGGGCCGAAGCCGATCCGGCCTTGCGGGCTGTCCACTTCCAGCAGCGGTTCCAGCCAGTACAGGCCGCGCGAACTGGTGCGTTGCAGCTCCAGTGGCAGATTGCGTTCCCGGGCCTGAGTGATCAGGGCCGTGGAGACCTCATCCGCACCCACGGCACGGGCCAGCGAATCAGCAGGCAAATAAAGAGTCGGCATCACGCGTCCTCCCGGCAAGCGTCGAGCAATGCATCCAGCCGCTCGGCACTAAGCCGCGCATGCACCCGGCCATCCAATTCTAGAGCGGGCGAACAGGCACAGGCACCCAGGCAATACACTGGCCGCAAACTGATGCTGCCATCGGCGCTGCTACCGTGATCATCCAGTTGCAGACGTTCGCGCAACTGCGCGGCGAGCTGCTCGGCACCGCGACTCTTGCACGACTCGGCCCGACACAGCCGCAGAATGTGCCGTGCAGGCGGAGAGGTACGGAAATCATGGTAAAAACTGATCACCCCGCGAATCTCGGCCTGACTCTGATTGAGGGCGTGGGCAATCTCGGGGACGGCGGCATCGGGGATATAACCGATGCGTTCCTGAATATCATGAAGGATGGGCAACAGCGCACCCGCAGAGCCCTTATGGCGCTCCAGCAGACTGTTGACCACAGGCAGGTGCAACATCTCATCAGGCATTCAGCAATCCTCACGGTCACGGACAAACCAGATGGTTGTCGGTCGTCCGAAAGTGTCGGCTGCGGCACTCACACCACGTCACGGCATCGTGGCAATTTCAGGCCGTTGGCCAGGGCACCCTTGGCGGGCATCTTGTTGTGCCCGGCGCGGTCTTTGCCGCACCTCTACTGGGCATAAAGGGCAGCTTGCCACGCCGCTTTTGATTGAACTGCACCAAAGCGACGTGTTCGGTTCTGCCTACGACTATTCATTAAGTCTAGATGAGAGCCGCACGGGGCGTTGACCCACTGGCCTAATGCCCAGAGGGCCTGTCGATGCCTGATGTATATCAAGCATTTCAGGTGGGAAGAAGCATCAGAACCATGGGCAATTCTACGGAGCAGATGCGTTGACGTATTCCCCTGCAGTGCCAACGCACAACCCCTGTGGGAGTGAGCCTGCTCGCGATAGCGCCAGATCAGCCAACATCAATGCTAAAGGTGCACCGCAATCCCTGTGGGAGCGGGCTTGCCCGCGAAAGCGCCAGCCCAGCCACCATCAATGCTAAAGATGCACCGCAATGACAACCCCGCCACCTATTCGGGCCAAATAATCCCTGTCAGCTCACCGCAACCCCTGTGGGAGCGAGCCTGCTCGCGATAGCGCCAGCCCAGCCAAAATAAATGCTGAATCAGCTGCCACCCTCGCAAGCCACCCACACCCACAGGCCTCAAACACTAAGCTTCAGCCTTCGCCCCCGCCCGCTTAGACGCCAGCTCATTATCCCGATCCCGATTCAGAACCTTCACCGCATCATCCACCACGGCCTTACTCATCGCCGTCAGATAATGCGCGGCCCAGGCGTGGCGGTCGGTGTCTGTGGCGTAGGCGGCATCTTCGTTCAGTTTCTTGGCGAGAAACAGAAAGTCAGAAGCCATGGATAAGGCATCACCGAGGGGAACGCCGCGAGTGACGTGGAAGAGTGGTTGATCCGTGCAGTAGATGGCGGGTGTCAGGCCGATGGTTTTGAGTTCTGGTTGATCGGTCATTTGCCACCTCCGAGGACGGAGAGGCGGTCGGGGAGGGCGTTACGCGATTGGGAATTGCGTAGAGGGAAAAGCCAAATTTCGTACGGATTTTTTCTAGTCATGGTCAACATCCTTGATTTGAGGAGCTGCCACGAGCCTTCTCACGGGCTTGGGTGACAGCCGTGCGCGGGGTGAGAAACCGGCAATCAAGGCAACCGGTAGACCCGAAGGTCTCCCACGCACAGCCGCCATAAAGCCATATCGCAGACGAAAAAAAACGCCACGACAGGTTTTGGGGCGCTTTGCGCCTTGATTGTTGCGGGCTCTCACACCCGGTCGCTGAATTGGCAGCGACGGTGGGAGGGTATCGTGAGGACCATTTCCCTGCAACCTTCAAAAGCTCCGAGCCCAGATATTCCAGGATGGGAAAATTTAGGCTTTACTAATTTTTATGAGATATATGATATAAACGACGTATCGGAGTGATCTGAAGCTCTTGAGGGTAAAGTTCAGCCTGTCCTTTTTTAAATAGATAAAGTGTGGCTCTGAAAGTGATTTCTAATAGCGGATTCATAAGTGCTGGTAATTTGATGGGCTCCCATAATTAAGTCTTTCATGAAGAGATTGTAAAATTGGCTGCAAAAATAACTCCTCGCTTGATCGAACTCACTTATGAAGCGGTGCTCAAAGCGTTCTGGCGTCGTAAAGCATTACAAAAATTTCTACTCGCCTCCCATGTGGCAGAGCGGTTTGTAGAGTCATGGACTGCTGATGAGTCAAAGCGCGATTTACTTGATCGAATGTTTTTGAGGTTACAAGCGACTGATCGTGGGAAGGCAGTTATTTTTCAGATTGCACGAAATATTTCAGAGAAAACGACATTTCCCGATTTGCAGAATTGGGAGGATTCGGATAAAAAAATTCAGGAGGCTCACAAGTCAGTTCAAGAGCTAAAAACATACCTATACGTGCAAGACGAAAAAATAAAGACTGAAAGTGAACGACAAGAGTTTCAAGAGCGTGCCCGCGCAGAGCGCCAAAGTATTCAAAAAACATTGACGGATAGGGCGAGGTTGCAGCAGCAACTTGATGAGATGCATGCCATAGTAGGAAGCCAGGATGGAGGGTACAAATTTGAGCATTGGTTTTATGAAATGCTTGATTATTGCGAGGTCTCTAGTCGTAGGCCTTACAAAACTGACGGTAGGCAGATTGATGGCTCGCTGACCCATGAAGGGACTACTTATTTGGTTGAGTTGAAGTTTACCAAATCTCAATCGGATGCTACAGATATTGACTCGTTGAAAGCCAAGGTTAATAAGATGGCCGATAATACGATGGGAATTATGGTGTCCATATCGGGCTACAGTAGCGTTGCTATTGCAGATGCGTCTGGTAGTAAAACGACTTTGCTTTTGTTGGACGCAAGTCACCTTTATCTGTTTCTCTCTGGAGGGATGTCGTTCGCTGAGATAGTATCAAGAGTGAGAAGGCATGCATCTCAAACTGGCCAAGCATATCTTCCCGTAGTTCACTTTCATGGCTGAAAAATATCAAATGGTACTGTTGCTGAGTTTTGGTCTAGCGAATAAAGCGACTGGATATAAGTTGTAAATAAACTATCTAGTCGTAATGTTTTATATGGTGGGTAGTGTGAGCGAGAATCTAGGATAAGATTGATAAATTTTATTCGAGAGCCCGCAAAATATTCAGCGAGTTTTTGCTTGCATGCTAACGATAGCCATCAAGAAGATCACGGATTCCATTTTTTTCAAAGAAATTGGCTTTGTCGAATGGTTTGAGAATTGGCCAGTTCGTGTGAATTTTTGCAATGCATATAAGATAGATTACTGGGACTGGCGTAAGTTTTGTAGCAAGACTTACATAATGATCCTTCTTTCCTTCCGGAGCGCTTTCATTTATGAATCCAAAAGCAGTGGAAAACGATTTTATAGTGCTGTAGATAATGTCGCCGTGCAATAGTTCCAGGTCTTCGATTATGTCCTCAGGTTTCTCTCCATGTTCTTTGCGTAAGCTGAATATGTTTTCTATGAAGTAAAAAGTTTTGGATCCGTAATGGTCGTCTTTTCTGTCGCTTAATTTTGAATTTTTGCAATCTTCCAAGCATAAATTTATTAGGTTGAAAAAAGAACTTTCGAATATTTGTGTTCTTATCAATAACCCTTGGTCTTTTACTGTTTGTTTGGCCTCTTCGGCGCTTTGTTCGGCAGCCTGAGTTGCTTTTCTTTGTAGTGATAGCGTTTCAATAAGTAGGATGGTGGATATAAATGTTAAAATCGGATTAATATTTCCGCCAATAAAGTCGCCTAATGTTCCAAGTGACCCTGCGTTTATTTCTTCTTTGGCGAAGTAGAAGTATATAAAATACAGTGCGCCAAGCAGTGTGGATATTAATATTGCGATATCGCGCTTCATCTTGCAGGTATGACACTATGTAAGATGAAGAATTTTGTGCTGCCGTCGTTAATCGTTACGCGTGTTACTTCAGCAATTACGGGTTTGAAAACTTCCGCAGCAACTCCTTGCAGGCTATCGATAAGTGCGCGCTTTACTACTTTGGATAGTTTTGTGTCAGGAATGAAGCTGTATGATTCTTCATCGATATCGGTAATGAGCCTGCCTGTACCAGTCCTCGCGTTGAAACGGCTGATTCCTACTACGAGTTGCTCGCGTGCGGGGCTAACAATTTCCTCTTCAAGATATTCTAATGATCTTTTATTGAAAGTAGCGATTTGTGTCTGAGCAGCAAATAGAGTCACCTTGTACCCTTGCTGCTTAACAGGGGCATGAACCTCCTTCAATGAAGGGAATAATCGGTGTGTGATATCCTCGCTAAAGTACATTTTATCGAATGTTTTTTTAGAGCCTCGTCGAGTTAACTCGGTAGGCGTGCCAATAGCTTCGTGGATAGAATGCTTCAACAGTTCGATGTAGCTCTTTGGTGTGATGGTGACGATTTTGCTAATGGTTTTAGGGTTGGTGAACGTGATTTTAAATCTTTGTTTGAATGAACCTTCGAAACTGGACTTGAAAGTGCTTTTAAAGCCTTTTGCGGCGTTTGTTTTGGATATGTATTTCTCATTAACGATGCCGTGAGTAGCAATTACGATTGTTTCGGCGACTCCTTGCAGGGAACGGGAACCATAATACATGTCGAGGCCATCAAACTTTTTCTCATCAGAGTCGTACAGTATCGAGAAATCGAATTCCATTTCTGCTAGATCCTAGTTTTTATGCATTTTAGTGTGTAGTGGCAGGACGCTACCGTTCTTCGGGCGATATGTCTAGCCCATCAAGCCAAGATGAATGCAGGGGAGGAGGGTCACTTTTTTTGGTGCGACAAAGCAAGCGTCTACGTTGCTCGTCTCTTAGGGTACTAGCTATCGCCCTAGAAGCGTCAATGCATGAAAAGGTGACAGATTCATTTTCGCCAATACTCGTCGTCCAGGCGCGGTCCCTGGACGAGTGTTCCCCTCTTCGGGCAGCGTTATTACTCACTGAATATCTTTCAAGTAATCCCTAAGCGCAATTAGCGGCGCATCTAGTTCTTCCATCGTCCGCGCATTGCTGAAATCAGTAGACAACCTATGCAGTTCACGCCCTAGCGGCGTGTCGACACCGCCTATAGCACCCAGCACCAAACCTACACAGTGCGCCACTCTAAACTGAATACCCTCAACATCCCCCCGACGCACCAGCAACCCAAACACCTCCCGCTCATAGTCACTCATGATCGGATCATCCCGCAGAATCGGACTTTCTCCTTCCCGCTCATAAACCAGCTTGAGGGCGAAAAGGGCAACGGTTTCCAGTGGCAATTCCATTGTGTGAATCCTTGATTCGTTAGCGAGCGGTTTGGGGCTGTAGCACCGAAAAGACAAAATCAAAAGATCGCAGCCTTCGGCAGCTCCTACGCGGTTGTGGGGCTTGGTCACTTTTCTACAGACGAAAAAAAAGGCCTTGCAAAGCAAGACCTTTCTTAATTTTGGTGCCCCGAGGGAGACTCGAACTCCCACTTCTTGCGAAAACGGATTTTGAATCCGCCGCGTCTACCAATTCCGCCATCAGGGCTCAATGGCCGCGGAGTATAGAGAGGTGATAACCTTCGGTCAATCAGGTACATGGAGAATTTTTGATATTTCCGCTAGACTTCCCGGCCCTGCTAGACGAACCCCATCATGCGCGTTGCTGACTTTACTTTTGAACTCCCTGATTCGCTGATCGCTCGCCACCCTTTGGCCGAGCGTCGCGGTAGTCGCCTGTTGACCCTTGATGGGGTCAGCGGCGCTCTGGCTCACCGTCAATTCACTGATTTGCTCGAGCATTTGCGCCCGGGCGATTTGATGGTGTTCAACAATACTCGGGTGATTCCGGCGCGGCTGTTTGGCCAGAAGGCTTCCGGCGGCAAGCTGGAAATCCTGGTGGAGCGGGTGCTCGACAGTCATCGCGTGCTGGCCCATGTGCGTTCCAGCAAATCGCCCAAGCCTGGTTCGATGATTTTGATCGACGGCGGTGGCGAGGCCGAGATGCTGGCGCGCCATGACGCGTTGTTCGAACTGGGGTTTGCCGAAGAAGTGTTGCCGCTGCTCGACCGCGTCGGGCACATGCCGTTGCCTCCTTATATAGACCGCCCGGATGAAGGCTCGGACCGCGAGCGTTATCAGACGGTATACGCCGAGCGCCTGGGCGCGGTGGCGGCGCCAACAGCGGGGCTGCATTTCGATCAGCCGCTGCTGGAGGCGATTGCCGCCAAGGGCGTCGAAACCGCGTTCGTGACCTTGCACGTCGGCGCGGGCACGTTCCAACCGGTGCGCGTCGAGAAACTCGAAGACCATCACATGCACACTGAATGGCTGGAAGTCGGCCAGGACGTGGTGGATGCCGTCGCAGCCTGTCGCGCTCGCGGTGGGCGAGTGGTGGCTGTGGGGACCACCAGCGTGCGTTCACTGGAAAGTGCTGCGCGCGATGGCGTGCTCAAGCCGTTCAGTGGCGACACTGACATTTTCATCTTCCCGGGCCGGCCGTTTCATGTGGTCGATGCCCTGGTCACCAACTTTCATTTGCCTGAATCCACGCTGTTGATGCTGGTTTCGGCGTTCGCCGGTTATCCCGAAACCATGGCCGCCTACAAGGCCGCCGTCGACAACGGTTACCGCTTTTTCAGCTACGGTGATGCGATGTTCATCACACGTAATCCTGCGCCGACTGCCCCTAAAGAATCGGGCCCAGAGGAAACAGTATGAGTCGCACCTGTCGTATGTCTTTCGAGCTGCTTGCCACTGATGGCAAGGCTCGTCGCGGTCGTTTGACCTTCCCGCGCGGTACCGTCGAGACCCCGGCTTTCATGCCGGTGGGCACGTACGGCACGGTCAAGGGCATGCTGCCACGGGATATCGTCGCCACTGGCGCGGAAATCATTCTGGGCAACACTTTCCACTTGTGGCTGCGTCCTGGCACCGAAGTGATCAAGAAGCACGGCGACCTGCACGATTTCATGCAGTGGAAAGGCCCGATCCTGACCGACTCCGGCGGTTTCCAGGTGTTCAGCCTGGGCGCGATGCGCAAGATCAAGGAGGAGGGCGTGACTTTCGCTTCTCCGGTTGATGGCGCCAAGGTGTTCATGGGCCCGGAAGAGTCGATGCAGGTCCAGCGAGACCTCGGCTCCGACATCGTGATGATTTTCGACGAATGCACGCCGTACCCGGCTGACGAAGACGTTGCCCGCATTTCCATGGAGTTGTCGCTGCGTTGGGCCCAGCGCTCGAAAAACGCCCATGGCGAGAATACGGCGGCGCTGTTCGGCATCGTTCAGGGCGGCATGCACCAGGACCTGCGCATGCGTTCCCTGGAAGGCCTCGACAAGATCGGCTTCGATGGCCTGGCCATCGGCGGCCTGTCGGTGGGCGAGCCCAAGCACGAAATGATCAAGGTGCTGGATTACCTGCCGGGCATGATGCCGGCTGACAAACCTCGTTACCTTATGGGCGTTGGCAAACCGGAAGACTTGGTTGAGGGTGTGCGCCGCGGTGTGGACATGTTCGATTGCGTGATGCCAACCCGTAATGCCCGCAATGGGCATCTGTTCATTGATACCGGCGTGCTGAAGATCCGTAACGCGTTCCATCGCCATGATGATTCGCCGCTCGATCCGACCTGCGATTGCTACACCTGCCAGAACTTCTCCCGCGCTTATCTGCATCACCTGGACAAGTGCGGCGAAATGCTGGGAAGCATGCTCAATACCATCCATAACTTGCGTCATTATCAAGTGCTTATGGCTGGTTTGCGTGAGGCTATTCAACAGGGTACATTGGCCGCCTTTGTCGATGCCTTCTACGCCAAACGCGGGTTACCTGTTCCGCCTTTGGACTGAGTTTTCTGACCCCAAGATTCAACATTTGCAACTGGAGTGCTAAATGAGCTTTTTTATCTCTAATGCCATGGCTGACGCTGCTGCACCTGCTGCTGCCGGCCCAATGGGTGGCGGTTTTGAGTGGATTTTCCTGGTCGGCTTCCTGGTCATCTTCTACCTGATGATCTGGCGTCCACAGGCCAAGCGCGCCAAAGAGCAGAAGAACCTGCTGGGTAGCCTGCAAAAAGGCGACGAAGTTGTGACCACCGGTGGTATCGCCGGCAAGATCACTAAAGTGGCCGACGATTTCGTCGTTCTGGAAGTTTCCGACACCGTCGAAATGAAATTCCAGAAAGGTGCCATTGCCGCCACGCTGCCAAAAGGCACGCTGAAAGCGATCTAAGTTTCAACTTCTACTCAATCGACGGGGCGCGCAAGGCGCCCCGCGTCATAAGCGGGCGGCGTGATGCTGAACAAATACCCTCTGTGGAAATACATTCTGATCCTGGCGGTGCTGGCGGTCGGTCTGATTTATTCCGCTCCCAATCTATATCCTGATGACCCGGCTATTCAGGTCAGCGGTGCAAGCACTGCGCTGTTGGTCAATCAGGCTGATCTGGATCGTGTGAGCACAGCGCTCCATGAATCCGGGATCAACGTCAAGGCAGCCACGCTGTCGGCCAATGGCAAGGGCGGTCTGATTCGCCTGACCAAGGCTGAAGACCAGTTGCCAGCCAAAGACGTTGTGCGCAAGGCGTTGGGTGACGACTACGTCGTTGCGCTGAACCTGGCACAAACCACTCCGCAATGGCTGCGCAGCCTGGGCGCGCACCCGATGAAGCTGGGTCTGGACTTGTCCGGTGGTGTGCACTTCCTGCTGGAAGTGGACATGGACAAAGCCCTCGACGCACGCCTGAAAGTCTACGAAGGCGACGTCAAGAGCCTGTTGCGTAAAGAGAAGCTGCGCTATCGCAGCCTGCCGCAACTGGGCGGTGCCATTCAGCTGGGCTTCACTGATGAAGCAACCCGCGAAACTGCCCGTGCACTGATCCGCAAGAACTTCAACGATTTCGACATTGTTCCGGCCGACCTCAATGGCCAACCGGTACTGCGTCTGGCGATGACCCCGGCTCGGCTGGCGGAAATCCGTGAATACTCCATCAAGCAGAACTTGACCACGGTACGTAACCGCGTCAACGAACTGGGTGTTGCCGAACCGATCGTTCAGCGTCAGGGCGCCAACCGCATCGTGGTTGAGCTGCCAGGCGTGCAGGACACCGCAGAAGCCAAGCGTATCCTCGGCAAGACGGCCAACCTTGAGTTCCGTCTGGCCGCTGAGCCAGGTGCTTCGAAAGCCACTTCCGAAACTTTCGAGTTCCGTGAAGGCAAGCGTCCGCCAGCACAGATCGAGCGTGGCCTGATCATCACCGGTGACCAGGTCACCAACGCCAAGGCTGGCTTCGGCGAGCACGGCACGCCAGAAGTGAACATCCATCTGGATGGTCACGGCGGCGAACTGATGAGTCGTGCGACGCGCAGCAACGTTGGTCGCAGCATGGCGGTGATCTTCATCGAGCAGCGTCCTGTCACCACCTACACCAAACAATTGGTCGACGGTGTCGAGAAAGACGTCGCGGTTCAAACGTTCAAAGAAGAGAAGAAGATCATCAGCCTGGCGACCATCCAGTCGCCGCTGGGTGCTCAGTTCCGCATCACTGGCCTGAACGGCCAGGGCGAGTCGTCCGAACTGGCGCTGCTGCTGCGTGCCGGTGGTCTGGCTGCACCAATGTACTTCGCTGAAGAGCGCACCATTGGCCCAAGCCTGGGTGCCGACAACATCACCAAAGGTATCGATGCATCGCTGTGGGGCATGCTGTTCGTCTCGCTGTTCATCATCGCCATCTACCGCTTCTTCGGCATCATCGCCACCGTCGCGCTGGCGGTGAACATGGTGCTGCTGCTGGCCCTGATGTCGCTGCTGGGTGCAACGCTGACCCTGCCGGGTATCGCCGGTATCGTATTGACCATGGGTATGGCGGTCGACGCCAACGTCCTGATCTTCTCGCGGATTCGTGAAGAGATCGCTGCGGGCATGACCGTACAACGGGCAATCAACGAAGGCTTCGGTCGGGCATTCACCGCGATTCTCGACGCCAACCTGACAACACTGTTGGTCGGCGGGATTCTCTTTGCAATGGGCACCGGCCCGGTCAAAGGCTTTGCAGTGACCATGTCCCTCGGGATCTTTACCTCGATGTTCACGGCCATCATGGTGACCCGCGCGATGGTCAACCTGATCTTCGGCGGTCGTGACTTCAAGAAGTTGTGGATTTAAGGGGCTGCCATGTTACGTACAATCAACTTCATGGGCGTTCGCAACTTTGCGTTCGGCGTCACATTGTTCCTTACCGCGCTGGCCATTTTCAGCGTCTTCCACAAGGGCATGAACTGGGGCCTGGACTTCACCGGCGGTACGCTCATCGAGCTGACCTACGAGCGTCCGGCCGACGTCACCAAGGTACGTGAGCAACTGGTTACGGCTGGTTATCACGAAGCCATCGTGCAGAACTTCGGTGCAACAACCGATCTGCTGGTGCGTATGCCTGGCGAAGACCCGCAACTGGGTCACCAGGTGGCTGACGCGTTGCAGAAGGTCGGCGGCGACAACCCGGCCAGCGTCAAACGTGTCGAGTTCGTGGGCCCGCAGGTCGGTGAAGAACTGCGCGACCAGGGCGGCCTCGGCATGCTGATGGCGCTGGGCGGTATCCTGATCTACCTGGCGTTCCGCTTTCAGTGGAAGTTCGCGGTTGGCGCCATTGTTTCGCTGATCCACGACGTGATCGTGACCATCGGTATCCTGTCGTTCTTCCAGATCACCTTCGACCTGACGGTGCTGGCGGCGGTGCTGGCGATCATCGGTTACTCGCTCAACGACACCATCGTGGTATTCGACCGGGTTCGTGAGAACTTCCGGGTACTGCGCAAGGCCAGCCTGATCGAGAACATCAACATCTCGACTACGCAAACCCTGCTGCGGACCATGGCCACGTCGATCTCCACGTTGCTGGCGATCTCGGCACTGCTGTTCTTCGGTGGCGACAACCTGTTCGGCTTCTCCATTGCGCTGTTTATCGGTGTGCTGGCGGGTACTTACTCGTCGATCTACATCGCTAACGTGGTGCTGATCTGGCTGAACCTGAGCACCGAGGATCTGATTCCTCCTGCTAACACTGAAAAGGAAGTCGACGACCGTCCATAACGGCCATCGTTTTTCCAGTGGTCAGAAGAAAGGCGCGAGTTTTGAACTCGCGCCTTTTTTTGTGCTCCAAGGCTGGGAGAAGCGCGGGCATGTCCCGCATGTGATGGTCAGGAGGTTCATGTGAACAAGTCGATGCTGGTTGGTGCGGTACTGGGTGCTGTCGGTGTGACTGCCGGGGGTGCTGTGGCCACCTACAGCCTGGTTAAAAAAAGCGGTCCTGAGTTTGCTCAGGTGCTAGCTGTTGAGCCGGTCAAGACGCAAATCAAGACTCCACGTGAAGTGTGCAAGGATGTAGCGGTTACCCGGCAAGCGCCGGTGAAAGATCAGCATCAGATCGCCGGTACGGTGGTAGGTGCATTGGCAGGCGGCCTGCTGGGTAACCAGATCGGCGGCGGCACCGGCAAGAAGATTGCCACGGTCGCAGGCGCTGTCGGTGGCGGTTACGCCGGTAACAAGGTTCAGGAGGGCATGCAGGAGCGTGACACCTACACCACGACGCAAACCCGTTGTAATACGGTGAATGACATCAGTGACAAGGTCGTGGGTTATGACGTGCGGTACTCGCTGGATGGCAAAGAGGGGAAAGTGCGAATGGATCGCGATCCTGGTAACCAGATTCCTGTCGACAAGGAAGGTAAGTTGATTTTGTCGCAGGCTCAGTCGGGTCAGTGATCTGCTGAAATCAGGTTAAAAAAGAAGCACCCTGCGGGGTGCTTTTTTGTGTGCGGTGATTTATGCGCCACCGCAATTCCCTGTAGGAGCGAGCCTGCTCGCGATGGTCGTCATCGATGACGCTGCGAGTCTGATGCCCCGCGGCGCTCTCGGGTTTTTCGCGAGCGGGCTCGCTCCTACAGAGATTTCAGTGTTTTCTGGATTGAATTCCAGGCATAAAAAAGCACCCCGAAGGGTGCTTTCTCTGTCGCTGGAAGCTTAGCGCTTCAGCGAGGCTGGCAGGTGCGGCTGGATCGCCGTCAGTACTGCCTTGAAGCATTTGGTGTTGCCAGCAACGATGTGGCCTTTTTCAAGGAAGTCGTGACCGCCGGTGAAGTCGCTCACCAGGCCACCTGCTTCTTGAATCAGCAGGGCGCCAGCAGCCATGTCCCACTCGGACAGGCCCGACTCCCAGAAGGCGTCGAAACGGCCGGCGGCCACATAGGCCAGATCCAGGCTCGCCGAGCCAGCGCGGCGGATGCCGGCGGTCTGGCCAACCAGGGCGCGGAACATGCCCAGGTAGTTGTCGAGGTTGTCCATCTGGTCGTCACGGAACGGGAAGCCGGTACCCAGCAGGGCGCCGTCCAGGCTGGTGCGACCGCTTACACGCAGGCGACGACCGTTCAGTTGGGCGCCGCGACCACGGCTGGCGGTGAATTCTTCCTGGCGAACCGGGTCCAGAACTACAGCGTGTTCCAGGCGACCGCGGTATTTGCAGGCGATGCTGACAGCGAAGTGAGGAATGCCGCGCAGGAAGTTGGTAGTGCCGTCCAGCGGATCGATGATCCACAGGTACTCTTCGCCTTCGATGCCGGTGCCGGCGTGCAGGCCAGTCTCTTCACCGCGGATCGAGTGATTCGGATAAGCCTTGCGCAGGGCGTCGATAATTTTCTGTTCGGCGGCGCGATCCACCTCGGAAACGTAATCCTTGGCGTCTTTTTCGTCGACCTTGATGGTATCCAGGCGCTCGATGGAGCGGAAGATCAATTCACTGGCGCTGCGGGCGGCGCGCAGCGCGATATTCAGCATGGGCTGCATGGATGTGTCACCTAAGGTTGTTAAAGAAAGCCGAGCATTCTATCAGAAAGTTTCTACAGGTGAAGGACGACGTTCGCTTTCATAGCTTAACGGTAGGCAGCGCTGTAAGATTCTGCTCCCGATTATTGTGTTCGAGAGCGCCTCCCTTGCTGCAAAACATTCGTGTCGTCTTGGTCAATACCAGCCATCCGGGCAATATCGGCGGGGCTGCTCGTGCCATGAAGAACATGGGCCTGTCGCGGCTGGTGCTGGTTGAACCTCGATTGTTCCCGCATCACGAGGCCGACGCCCGTGCCTCCGGTGCCGGTGACATCCTTGAAAAAGCGCAAGTCGTCGCCACCTTGGAAGATGCCTTGGTCGGCTGCAATCTGGTGCTCGGCACCAGCGCCCGCGACCGGCGCATTCCCTGGCCACTGCTCGATCCGCGCGAATGCGGCACGAAAGTGGTCGAGGAAGCGGCGTCTGGCGCTGAGATTGCGCTGGTGTTTGGTCGTGAAGATTCCGGCCTGACCAATGAAGAGCTGCAGCGATGTCATTATCACGTGCACATCCCATCAGACCCTGAGTTCAGTTCGCTGAACCTTGGGGCGGCGGTGCAGGTGTTGAGTTATGAAGTGCGCATGTCCTGGCTGGCGTCCGAAGGTCGGCCAAGCAAGGTCGAGAAGGAAGAAGTGGCATCCGTCAAAAGCGCTGAGCTGGCGACCATGGATGAGCTGGAGCGATTCTATGAGCACCTGGAGCAAACCCTGGTGGCCATTGAGTTCCTCGATCCGGAAAAGCCACGGCACTTGATGGCGCGCCTGCGCCGGTTGTACGGACGCAGCTTGGTCAGCCGGGCGGAAATGAATATATTGCGTGGCATCCTCACGGAAACCCAAAAAGCGGCCCGTGGTGAGCTCCTTAAGCGGAAGGATTAATGATGTTCGAGCGTTTGCGTGAAGATATCCAGAGCGTATTCCACCGAGACCCGGCGGCGCGTAACGCTTTTGAAGTCCTGACCTGCTACCCCGGCATGCATGCCATCTGGATCCATCGTTTATCGGCGATGCTGTGGCGGGCGGATCTGAAATGGCTGGCGCGACTGGTGTCGAACTTTGGTCGCTGGTTAACCGGAATCGAGATCCACCCGGGAGCCAAGGTCGGTCGCCGCTTCTTTATTGACCACGGAATGGGCATTGTCATTGGTGAAACCGCTGAGATCGGCGACGACGTGACGATTTATCAGGGCGTGACCCTCGGTGGTACCAGCTGGAATAAAGGCAAGCGCCACCCAACGCTGGGTGATGGTGTTGTTGTCGGTGCCGGTGCCAAGGTGCTTGGGCCATTCACTGTTGGTGCGGGTGCCAAGGTTGGCTCTAACGCCGTGGTGACTAAAGAGGTTCCGCCGGGTGCCACGGTGGTGGGTATTCCGGGACGAATCATCGTCAAGCCCGACGAAGAGCAGGACGCCAAGCGCAAGGCCATGGCCGAGAAAATCGGTTTCGACGCGTACGGTGTAACTGAAGACATGCCCGATCCGGTGGCGCGTGCCATTAATCAGTTGCTTGACCATCTGCAAGCGGTCGACGGTCGTTTGGAGGGTATGTGCGGGGCGCTGAAGGATCTGGGTAGCAGCTACTGCGCCAAGGATCTACCCGAACTGCGCGAAGAAGACTTCGCCTGCGTAAAAGACAAAGACGAAACCAGGGCCGGCTAAGCCCCTGTAGGAGCTGCCGAAGGCTGCGAGCTTTTGATTCTTTTTTTAAGATCGACGTCAAAAGATCGCAGCCTTCGGCAGCTCCTACAGGGTTCGTATTCAGATTTGGCGGTTCGCCGCAGGTCGCTTTCAGGCAATGGCACTGCGCTCGCCGGTGTGCCATTCAGCCGCAGACCCTGCTATGATGCGCCCGCTCTTTTGCGGGTAAACCTGACTAAAGTACTAGGTCTTATAGTTGACTTAAATACTCGGGAATTGCATACTCGCCCCATTCCGAACTCCGTGGTAATTGTCCATGCGACTGACTACAAAAGGCCGATACGCCGTGACCGCCATGCTCGACTTGGCGTTGCATGCGCAGCACGGGCCCGTGTCCCTGGCCGATATCTCCGAGCGCCAAGGCATCTCCCTGTCCTACCTCGAGCAGCTTTTTGCCAAATTGCGCCGCAGCAATCTGGTGTCCAGCGTTCGTGGTCCAGGCGGCGGCTACCAGCTGTCACGCGACATGCAAGGTATCCAGGTCGCCCAGGTGATCGATGCGGTAAACGAATCGGTCGATGCCACCAAATGCCAGGGCCAGGGTGATTGCCATCAAGGCGACACTTGCCTGACCCACCACTTGTGGTGCGACCTGAGCTTGCAGATCCACGAATTTCTGAGCGGTATCAGCTTGGCTGACCTTGTGACTCGCCGTGAGGTACAAGAAGTAGCCCAGCGTCAGGATCAACGCCGTTGCAACAGCAAGGCGCCACGCCTGGACAAGATTGAAGCGTCCGCCGTCGAATGACAGCCAAAGAGCTAACGGCGCGCCAGCCAGCCTGATTTAGGAGATAGTCCATGAAATTGCCGATTTACCTTGATTACTCTGCGACTACCCCGGTTGATCCGCGTGTCGCGCAAAAGATGAGTGAATGCCTGCTGGTCGACGGAAACTTCGGTAACCCGGCGTCCCGTTCCCACGTGTTTGGCTGGAAAGCTGAAGAGTCCGTCGAAAACGCCCGTCGTCAGGTGGCCGACCTGGTCAATGCCGACCCTCGCGAAATCGTCTGGACCTCCGGTGCCACCGAATCCGACAACCTGGCAATCAAGGGTGCGGCGCATTTCTACTCCACCAAAGGCAAGCACCTGATCACCACCAAGATTGAGCACAAGGCTGTCCTCGACACCATGCGCCAACTGGAGCGTGAAGGTTTCGAAGTCACCTACATCGAGCCTCGTACCGATGGCCTGGTGACGCCTGAAATGATCGAAGCTGAACTGCGTGATGACACCATCCTGGTTTCGGTCATGCACGTGAACAACGAAATCGGCACCATCAACGATATCGCCGCCATCGGCGAACTGCTTCGTTCGAAGGGCATCCTGTTCCACGTCGACGCTGCTCAGTCCACCGGCAAGGTCGAGATCGACTTGCAGAAGCTGAAAGTCGACCTGATGTCGTTCTCCGCTCACAAAACCTACGGCCCTAAAGGCATCGGCGCGCTGTACGTGAGCCGCAAGCCGCGTGTTCGCATCGAAGCGACCATGCACGGCGGTGGTCATGAGCGCGGCATGCGTTCCGGCACCCTGGCGACCCACCAGATCGTCGGCATCGGCGAAGCCTTTCGTGTGGCCAAGGAAGACATGGCTGCCGAAAACGTGCGCATCAAAGCCCTGAGCGATCGTTTCTACAAGCAGGTCGAGCATCTGGAAGAGTTGTACATCAACGGCAGCATGACCGCCCGCGTTCCGCACAACCTGAACCTGAGCTTCAACTACGTTGAAGGCGAGTCGCTGATCATGGCGCTCAAGGATCTGGCGGTTTCGTCCGGTTCGGCCTGCACCTCGGCTTCGCTGGAGCCTTCGTACGTATTGCGCGCCCTGGGTCGCAACGACGAACTGGCACACAGCTCGATCCGCTTCACCTTCGGCCGCTTCACCACCGAAGAAGAAATCGACTACGCCGCGCAGAAAGTCTGCGAGGCCGTTACCAAGCTGCGCGCTCTGTCGCCGCTGTGGGACATGTACAAAGACGGTGTCGACATTTCGAAAATCGAGTGGGCGGCACACTGATTTCAAGTCGCCGCGAACCGGCCCTGTGAACTTCGGTTCCGGGGCTTAAAGAGCGACTCTCTGATGAGTGAGGATTAAGCATCATGGCTTACAGCGAAAAGGTCATCGACCACTACGAAAACCCGCGCAACGTCGGCAAGATGGACGCGGAAGATCCTGATGTCGGCACTGGCATGGTCGGCGCGCCGGCGTGCGGCGACGTTATGCGTCTGCAAATCAAGGTCAACGACGCCGGCATCATCGAAGATGCCAAGTTCAAGACCTACGGCTGCGGTTCGGCTATCGCGTCCAGCTCCCTCGCCACCGAGTGGATGAAGGGCAAGACCCTGGACGAAGCGGAAACCATCAAGAACACCCAGCTGGCTGAAGAACTGGCTCTGCCGCCAGTGAAAATTCACTGCTCCGTGCTCGCTGAAGACGCTATCAAAGCGGCCGTTCGCGACTACAAGCAGAAGAAAGGCTTGATCTAAGCATTTGGCGACGAGTAAGGAGTCAACGATGGCTATCAGCATGACAGAAGCGGCGGCCAAGCACGTACGACGCTCCCTTGATGGGCGCGGCAAAGGTGAGGGGATTCGCCTGGGTGTTCGCACCACGGGCTGTTCCGGCCTTGCCTACGTGCTGGAGTTTGTCGACGAGGTAGTTGCTGAGGATCAGGTGTTCGAGAGTCACGGCGAGAAAGTGATCATCGACCCGAAAAGCCTCTCCTACCTGGACGGCACCGAACTCGACTTCGTCAAGGAAGGGTTGAACGAAGGCTTCAAGTTCAACAACCCCAACGTGCGCGGTGAGTGTGGCTGCGGCGAAAGCTTCAACATCTGAGGCTGCTCGTGGGTACTCCTTGTCATTTCGCTTTATTTGAGCTGCAACCGAGTTTCAATCTGGACCTCGATCAGCTGGCTACGCGCTACCGTGAGTTGGCGCGCAGTGTTCATCCGGACCGCTTTGCAGACGCTTCCGAGCGCGAGCAGCGGCTGGCGCTAGAGCAATCCGCGAGCCTCAACGAGGCCTACCAGACGCTCAAAAGTCCACCCAAGCGCGCGCGTTATTTGCTCGCCTTGAACGGTGGTGAGCTGCCGCTGGAGGTCACGGTGCATGATCCAGAGTTTCTTCTGCAGCAGATGGAGTTGCGCGAGGAGCTTGAAGACTTGCAGGACAGCGCCGACCTTGGCGGCGTCGCCGTGTTCAAGCGCCGCCTGAAGGCTGCCCAGGATGAACTGAACCAAAGCTTCGCAGCTTGCTGGAACGATGCCGCGCACCGCGAACAGGCCGAACGCCTGATGCGGCGCATGCAGTTCCTCGATAAGCTCACCTACGAAGTGCGCCAGTTAGAAGAGCGCCTCGACGATTAACCCAGTGCCGCTCCGGTCGCACGCCTGATATACAGATAAGTCCTGATAACGATGGCCCTACTGCAGATCGCCGAACCCGGCCAAAGTCCTCAACCGCACCAGCGTCGTCTGGCTGTGGGGATCGACTTGGGCACTACCAATTCGCTGGTCGCTGCGTTGCGCAGTGGTCTTTCCGAGCCTCTGGCTGACGCGCAAGGGCAAGTCATTTTGCCGTCCGCCGTGCGCTATCACGCTGATCGTGTGGAGGTTGGCGAGTCGGCCAAGCTGGCTGCCGCCACCGATCCTTTGAATACTGTGCTGTCAGTCAAGCGCTTGATGGGTCGTGGTCTGTCCGACGTCAAGCAGCTGGGCGAGCAACTGCCGTACCGCTTTGTCGGTGGCGAGTCGCACATGCCGTTCATCGAGACGATCCAGGGCCCGAAAAGCCCGGTCGAAGTCTCCGCCGATATCCTCAAGGTACTGCGTCAGCGTGCCGAAGCGACATTGGGTGGCGAACTGGTGGGTGCGGTGATCACTGTTCCGGCCTATTTCGACGACGCTCAGCGTCAAGCCACCAAGGATGCGGCCAAGCTGGCCGGTCTGAATGTGCTGCGTTTGCTCAATGAGCCAACCGCCGCCGCGGTGGCCTATGGTCTGGATCAACACGCTGAAGGCCTGGTCGCTATTTACGATCTCGGCGGCGGTACTTTCGATATTTCGATTCTGCGTCTGACGGGTGGTGTCTTTGAAGTCCTGGCCACCGGCGGCGACAGCGCGCTGGGCGGCGATGACTTCGACCACGCAATCGCTGGCTGGATTATCGAGAGCGCCGGCCTGTCCGCTGATCTCGATCCGGGTACGCAACGTCATCTGCTGCAAACCGCTTGTGCGGCCAAGGAAGCGTTGACCAATGCCGCAGTCGTCGAAGTCGCTTATGGCGAGTGGAAAGCCCAACTGACCCGCGAAGCCTTCAATGCGCTGATCGAGCCGATGGTTGCCCGCAGCCTGAAAGCATGCCGCCGCGCCGTTCGCGATTCCGGTGTTGAACTGGAAGAAGTGCATGCCGTCGTCATGGTTGGCGGTTCGACTCGTGTTCCTCGTGTTCGCGAAGCTGTCGCTGAATCCTTTGGTCGTGAACCGCTGACTGAAATCGATCCGGATCAAGTGGTGGCCATCGGTGCCGCGATCCAGGCCGATACCTTGGCTGGCAATAAGCGAGACGGCGACGAATTGTTGCTGCTGGACGTGATTCCGTTGTCCCTGGGCCTGGAAACCATGGGCGGACTGATGGAGAAGGTGATTCCGCGCAACACCACCATTCCCGTCGCCCGCGCTCAGGACTTCACCACTTACAAAGATGGCCAGTCGGCCATGGCGATCCATGTTCTACAGGGTGAGCGTGAGCTGATCAGTGATTGTCGCTCCCTGGCGCGCTTCGAATTGCGCGGCATTCCGGCGATGGTTGCCGGTGCAGCGAAGATTCGCGTGACCTTCCAGGTCGATGCCGATGGTCTGCTCAGTGTTTCGGCCCGTGAACTGGGTTCAGGTGTTGAAGCCAGTATCCAGGTCAAGCCGTCCTACGGTCTGACCGACGGCGAAATCGCCCGGATGCTCAAGGATTCGTTCCAGCATGCCAACGATGACAAGGTCGCCCGTGTTCTGCGTGAGCAGCAGGTCGACGCCGAGCGCCTGATCGAAGCTGTGCAAGCGGCTCTGGAGGTCGACGGTGAGCGTCTGCTCGATGCCGATGAGCGCATGGTTATCGACTTGCAGGTGCAGGAACTGACCGAACTGATGAAAGGTACCGATGGTTACGCCATCGAGCAGCAGACCAAGCGTCTGTCGCAAGTGACCGATGCCTTTGCTGCTCGCCGCCTGGACTCGACGGTGAAAGCCGCGCTGGCGGGGCGCAACCTGAATGAGATTGAGGAATAACGATGCCGCAGGTCATTTTTCTGCCACACGAAAAGTTTTGCCCGGACGGCATGGTCGTGGAGGCTGAGACCGGTACGTCCATCCTCGAACTGGCTCATGAGCACCATATCGAAATGGAAAGTGCTTGTGGCGGCGTTTGCGCCTGCACCACTTGTCACTGCCTGATTCGCGAAGGGTTCGACTCGCTGGAGGACGCCGACGAGCTGGAAGAAGACTACCTTGATAAGGCTTGGGGGCTGGAAGCCCAGTCGCGCCTGGCCTGTCAGGCAAAAGTCGGGACTGAAGACCTGACCGTCGAGATTCCGAAATACTCGCTCAACCACGCAGCCGAAGCGCCGCACTGATTCAAGGAACTGTCATGAGTCTCAAGTGGACTGATGTGCTGGAAATCGCGATCCAGCTGACTGAGAGCAAACCCGACGTTGACCCTATGTCGGTCAACTTCGTCGATCTGCGCAGATGGGTGATGGAATTGCCCGAGTTCGACGACAAGCCTGAGCATTGTGGCGAGAAGATCCTGGAGGCCATTCAGGCCCATTGGATCGAAGAACGCGAGTAGGAGCTGGCGAGCGAAGCGAGGCTGCGATCTTTTCCAGTTCCAGCTGAGTGTCAAGGGCAGGAACAGGGTCAAAGGACCGTAGCCTGCGGTAGCTCCTACAGAGGTCGCGACCTTACACAGTTAGGCAATACCCAAGAACCCGCGTATAATTCGCGGGTTTAATTTTTCACAAATTACCGTTTCTGGAGTTACACCATGGCTGTTCAACGTACTTTCTCCATCATCAAGCCTGACGCTGTTGCAAAAAACGTTATCGGCGAGATCACCACTCGTTTCGAAAAAGCTGGCCTGCGCGTTGTAGCTTCGAAACTGAAGCAACTGTCCAAAGCTGAAGCTGAAGGCTTCTACGCTGAGCACAGCGCTCGTGGTTTCTTCGGCGACCTGGTTGCTTTCATGATCTCCGGTCCGGTTGTCGTTCAGGTTCTGGAAGGCGAAAACGCTATCGCTCTGAACCGTGAGCTGATGGGCGCTACCAACCCTAAAGAAGCTGCTGCCGGCACCATCCGTGCTGACTTTGCTGATTCCATCGACGCCAACGCTGTACACGGTTCGGACTCCGAAGCCGCTGCTGCTCGCGAAATCTCGTACTTCTTCGCAGCTACTGAAGTAACCACTCGCTAAGCATTGGCTTAAGAGTGAAGGTGAATCCATGACTACATCGACTGTTAAAACTAACCTGCTGGGTCTGACTCAGCTGGAAATGGAAAAATTCTTCGACTCAATCGGGGAGAAGCGTTTCCGTGCCGGTCAGGTAATGAAATGGATTCACCACCTTGGCGTCGATGATTTCGACGCCATGACGAACGTCAGCAAGGCCCTGCGCGACAAGCTCAAGGTTATTGCCGAAGTTCGCGGTCCCGAGGTTGTCAGCGAGGACATCTCCACCGACGGTACCCGTAAATGGGTGGTGCGCGTGGCGTCCGGCAGCTGCGTCGAGACCGTGTACATTCCCCAGGGCAAACGCGGCACGTTGTGCGTTTCGTCCCAGGCAGGCTGTGCCCTGGATTGCAGTTTCTGCTCCACCGGCAAGCAAGGTTTCAACAGCAACCTCACCGCCGCCGAAGTCATCGGCCAGGTGTGGATTGCCAATAAATCGTTCGGCAGCATCCCGGCGACCGCCGACCGTGCCATCACCAACGTGGTGATGATGGGCATGGGTGAGCCGCTGCTGAACTTCGACAACGTCGTGGCCGCCATGCACCTGATGATGGATGACCTGGGCTACGGGATTTCCAAGCGCCGCGTGACCCTGTCCACTTCGGGCGTGGTGCCGATGATCGATGAGCTGTCCAAGCACATCGACGTTTCCCTGGCGTTGTCCCTGCACGCACCGAATGACGCATTGCGTAACCAATTGGTGCCGATCAACAGGAAGTATCCGCTTAAGATGCTCCTCGAGTCGTGCCAGCGCTACATGTCGTCCCTGGGCGAAAAGCGCGTGCTGACCATCGAGTACACCTTGCTCAAAGACATCAATGACAAGGTCGAGCACGCGGTCGAGATGATCGAACTGCTCAAGAACATTCCGTGCAAGATCAACCTGATTCCGTTTAACCCGTTCCCGCATTCCGGGTACGAGCGGCCAAGCAATAATGCCATTCGTCGGTTCCAGGATCAGCTTCATCATGCCGGTTTCAACGTCACTGTCCGCACCACCCGTGGTGAAGATATCGACGCCGCCTGTGGTCAATTGGTAGGGCAGGTGCTGGATCGCACCCGTCGCAGCGAACGTTATATCGCCGTGCGTGAATTGAACGCCGACAGCGATATGGCGCAGAACGCCGCGAACAAGTAACCAAGAGAGGATCTCTATGTCCCTGCGCTTCGCGCTGCTTTTGCTGTTGGCCAGCCTGTGTGCTGGCTGCGTTCTTTCGGGCGATTACAATCCGATGAAAACCAGCAAGGGCCGTGACGAAGCGCGTGAGGCGTACGTGCAGTTGGGGATCGGTTATTTGCAGCAGGGCATGACCGAGCGTGCAAAAGTACCGTTGAAAAAGGCGCTGGAACTGGATGGCGCTGATCCGGACGCCAATGCGGCGCTGGCGCTGGTGTTCCAGGCCGAAATGGAGCCGGAACTGGCAGACCAGCATTTTCGCAAGGCGTTGTCCTCCCGCCCCGGCGATGCGCGAATCCTCAACAACTACGGCAGTTTTCTTTTCGAGCAGAAACGTTACAAGGAAGCTTACGAGCGCTTCGAACAAGCCGCCGCCGATACCCTGTATCCTGAGCGTTCGCGAGTGTTCGAGAACTTGGGCATGACCGCTTCGATGCTCGGTCAACGCGATCTGGCGCAACAGCAACTGGAAAAAGCCTTGCGTTTGAATCGCCAACAACCACGTGCATTGCTGGAAATGGCTGAGTTGTCTTACGAAGACAGGCATTATGTGCCCGCGCGAGACTATTACGATCGTTTTAGCCTGCTGGCCGAGCAAAATGCACGTAGTCTATTGCTCGGCGTTCGACTGGCAAAAGTGTTTGAAGATCGCGACAAGGCTGCAAGTGCGGGCCTGCAATTAAAACGACTCTATCCCGGTACACCGGAATATCAGCAATACCTGTCGGAGCAATGATGAAAGCGGCGCATCCTGAAGTTGTAGCAGCGAATCGCGTTAACCCGGGTGAGACCTTGCGCCAGGCCCGCGAAAACAATGGCTGGACGCTGGCCGAAGTGGCCCTCAAGCTCAATCTCACCGTCAATTCCTTGAGTAATCTGGAAGCCGGTGCTTTCGACAAGCTGCCTGGGCACACCTTTGCTCGCGGCTATATTCGCGCTTACGCCAAATTGCTTGGCATGGACCAGGCCGTTCTGGTCCAGCAGTTCGATCAATCCACCGGCACCGATTCCCAGGGCAGCAGCGTTCACAGCCTGGGTCGAATCGAAGAACCTGTGCGGGTTTCCCATACCATCTTGCGAATTGTCAGCCTGTTGTTGCTGATCGCCGTGATTGGTGGCGGTTTTGTCTGGTGGCAGGATCAAACCTCGCAGCGCACTAAAGACCTGATCAGCCTGAGCCCGGAGCACGTCGAAGTCGAAGGCGCCGACGGCAAAACCCAGATCCATCCGCTGGATGAGCCGGAAGACCAGGCAGTTGCCGAAGGTCAGGTTGAAAATTCGACCGCGCTTGAATTGCCGCAAACAGAAAAATCGGCTGAAGCGCTGGCAGAAGGTCAATCGACGGCTCCGGTAGTGGCTCCGACCGCGCCAGCGCCAGTTGTTCCGGCACATAGCACTGCTTCAGTTGTCGCAACTCCGGCCGCGCCTGCAGCGTCGGCCCCAACTGCTCCTGTCGTACCGGCGCCCACCATGGCCGCGCCAATTGCTGCGAGCGTTCCAGCGCCAGCCGCTGCTCCGGTCGCCGGCCAAGGTCAGGTACAACTGCAATTTACAGCCGATTGCTGGACGCAAGTGACCGATGGCACCGGCAAGGTGTTGTTGAGTGGTCTCAAGCGTAAAGGCGATAGCGTTTCCGTCAGCGGCAAGCCGCCATTTGCCGTACGCCTGGGCTTCGCCCGTGGCGCGCAGATCAGCTACAACGGTCAGGCGGTTGATGTTGCTCCGTTCACCAGTGGCGAGACTGCTCGCCTGAAGTTGGGTCAATAAGTCATGCACGGCGAATCTCCAATCAAACGTCGCGAATCGCGCAAGATCTGGGTCGGTAACGTACCGGTTGGCGGCGATGCACCTATCGCTGTTCAGAGCATGACCAACAGCGACACCAACGACGTCGCGGCCACCGTGGCGCAGATCAATCGCCTTGAAGCCGCCGGTGTCGATATCGTGCGGATCTCGGTGCCGGACATGGACGCCGCCGAGGCCTTTGGCAAGATCAAGCAATTGGTCAAGGTGCCGTTGGTTGCCGATATCCATTTCGACTACCGCATCGCATTGCGTGTCGCGGAGCTGGGCGTTGACTGCCTGCGCATCAACCCGGGCAACATCGGTCGAGAAGATCGTGTACGCGCAGTGGTCGATGCCGCCCGTGATCGCGGGATTCCGATCCGCATCGGCGTCAATGCCGGCTCCTTGGAAAAAGACCTGCAAAAGAAATATGGCGAGCCGACTCCGGCCGCGCTGGTCGAGTCTGCCTTGCGTCACGTCGAACACCTTGAGCGCCTGAACTTCCAGGACTTCAAGGTCAGCGTGAAGGCTTCCGATGTGTTCATGGCCGTCGAAGCCTATCGCCTGCTGGCCAAGGAAATCGTCCAGCCGCTGCATTTGGGCATCACCGAAGCCGGTGGTTTGCGTTCCGGCACAGTGAAATCTGCCGTGGGCCTCGGTATGCTGCTCGCCGAAGGGATTGGCGATACTATCCGCATCTCGTTGGCGGCTGACCCGGTCGAGGAAGTGAAAGTCGGCTACGACATTCTCAAGTCCCTGCACTTGCGTTCCCGTGGCATCAACTTCATCGCCTGCCCGAGCTGCTCGCGGCAGAACTTCGATGTGGTCAAAACCATGAACGAATTGGAAGGGCGTCTCGAAGACCTGCTGGTGCCGCTTGATGTTGCGGTCATCGGTTGCGTGGTCAACGGCCCGGGTGAAGCCAAGGAAGCCCATATCGGCTTGACCGGCGGCACACCGAACCTGATTTACATCGACGGCAAGCCGTCGCAGAAACTGACGAATGACAATCTGGTGGATGAGCTTGAACGCTTGATCCGCCAGAAAGCGGCCGAGAAGGTCGAAGCTGACGCAGCGGTTATCGCACGCGGCTGAGCCGGACTGAAGAGCCGAACGAATTTAAGGATTTAAAGTGAGCAAGTCTCTGCAAGCCATTCGTGGCATGAACGACATCCTGCCCGAGCAGACGCCCCTGTGGCGTCATTTCGAGGGTACAGTTTCGCGTCTGCTGGATAACTATGGTTACAAGCAGATCCGCATGCCGATCGTCGAGTTCACCGAGTTGTTCAAGCGCTCCATCGGTGAAGTGACTGACATCGTCGAAAAAGAGATGTACACCTTCGACGACCGCAACGGCGACTCCCTGACCCTGCGCCCTGAGGGCACGGCAGCCTGCGTGCGCGCGGTGCTTGAGCACGGCATCACTGGCGGTGGCCAGGTGCAGAAACTCTGGTACATCGGCCCGATGTTCCGCCACGAGCGCCCGCAGAAAGGCCGTTATCGCCAGTTTCACCAGATCGGTGTCGAAGTCTTCAACCTCGACGGTCCGGACATTGACGCCGAGCTGATCGTGCTGACCTGGCGCCTGTGGGGCGAGCTCGGTATCCGCGATGCGGTCAAGCTCGAACTCAATAGCCTGGGCACCAGCGAGTCCCGTGGCCGTTATCGTGAAGCGCTGGTCGAGTTCCTGTCCGGGCATCTGGACAAGCTGGACGAAGACAGCCAGCGCCGCCTGAAAACCAACCCGCTGCGCGTGCTCGACACCAAGAACGCCGATACCCAGGCGATTCTGGTTGATGCGCCGAAAATGGCCGACTACCTCGACGAAGAATCCCGTGTGCACTTCGAGGGCCTGAAAGCTCGCCTTGACGCCGCCGGCATTCCTTATGTAATCAACCCGAAGCTGGTTCGCGGGCTTGATTACTACAGCAAGACCGTTTTCGAATGGGTCACCGACAAACTGGGCGCCCAGGGCACCGTATGTGCCGGTGGCCGTTACGACGGTCTGGTCGAGCAGATGGGCGGCAAGCCGACGGCTGGCGTAGGTTTCGCCATGGGTATCGAGCGCCTGGTGCTGCTGCTGGAAACCCTGGAACAGATTCCGGAAGAGATTTCCCGTCAGGTCGACTTCTACCTCTGCGCCTTCGGTGAAGCGGCCGAGCTGGCTGGTTTGACCTTGGCCGAGCGCGTGCGTGATCAGTTACCGAACCTGCGCCTGCAAGTGAATGCCGGCGCCGGCAGCTTCAAAAGCCAGTTCAAGAAAGCCGACAAGAGCGGTGCGCTGTATGCACTGATCCTCGGTGACGACGAGATGGCCCAGCAAGTGGTAGGTTTCAAACCCCTGCGTGGCCAGGGCGAACAACAAAGCATTGCCTGGGATGCGCTTGCCGCTCACCTGGCCACCTGCGTCGTGCAGGGTTGAAGCTGTCATAAACAGCCGATTTAGCGATTAAGGAGTATTGGGGTGTCGAGTACCGAAGACGAACAGCTGGCGGATTTGAAGGACTGGTGGTCACGCAACGGCAAGCCCCTGGTCACTGGCGGCCTGTTGGCGCTGGTCATCGTGTTCGGCTGGCAAGCCTTTCACAAGTATCAGAGTAATCAGTCGCAAGGCGCCTCGATGCTCTATCAGCAACTGCTGGAAACCACGCTGACGCCTGACGGCAAGCCTGACGCAGCCCGTGTTTCCGACCTGGCCGGCAAGCTCAACAGCGAGTTCGGTGGCAGTGCCTATGCGCAATACGGCAGCCTGTTCGTGGCGAAAGTCGCCGTCGACAGCGGCAAGCTGGATGACGCAGCCAGCGAGCTGAAAGCCATTACCGCGAAACCGGCCAACCCGGCATTGGGCGAAATCGCCCGTCAGCGCCTGGCACAGGTACTGGCTGCGCAGAACAAGGCCGATGAAGCCCTGAAACTGCTCGAAGGCGATGCTGACAAGGCATTCCTGGCCACTCGCGAAGAACTCAAGGGCGACCTGCTGGTACAGCTGGGTCGTAACGATGAAGCGCACGCGGCGTATCAAAAAGCCAAGGCGGCACTGTCGGATGAAGCGGCGGTCGGTGGCCTACAAATCAAGCTGGACGATCTGGCCAAAGGGGATGCGTGACGTGATCCGTTGGAAACATGCAGCATTGCTGGCTCTGGCCGTTTTGGCCGCGGGTTGCAGCAGCAACAGCAAAAAAGAACTGCCTCCGGCCGAACTGGTCGACTTCAAGGAAGAAGTGGTTCTGCATAAAGAGTGGAGTCGTTCGATCGGTGACGGTCAGGGCGAAACCTACAACATGCTGGTTCCTGCAATCGATGGCGATACCATCTACGCCGCCGATGTTACCGGCGTGGTGATGGCGCTGGATCGCAGCAACGGCGACGTCAAATGGAAGAAAGATCTCGAACTGCCTGTTTCCGGCGCCGTTGGCGTGGGTTACGGGCTGCTGACGATCGGCACGCTCAAGGGTGAAATCGTTGCCCTGGACGCTATCAACGGCGAAGAGAAATGGCGCGCTCGCGTGTCCAGTGAAGTCCTCGCACCACCGGCCAACAACGGTGATGTGGTGGTGGTTCAAACCCAGGACGACCGTCTGATCGGTCTGGATGCCGCTACCGGCAACCAGCGCTGGTTGTATGACAGCACTCCGGCAGTACTGACCCTGCGCGGTACCAGTGCGCCGATCGTGACCAACCACCTTGCAGTGGCTGGCCTGTCGACCGGTAAAGTGGTCGCGCTCAACATTTCCAACGGCGTGCCGGTGTGGGAACAGCGTGTAGCGATCCCGCAAGGTCGTTCGGAACTGGAGCGCGTTGTCGACATCGACGGCGGCCTGCTGCTGTCCGGCGGCACACTGTACGTTGCAAGTTACCAGGGTCGTGTTGCGGCGCTGGACCTGGAAAGCGGTCGTCAGCTTTGGCAGCGTGATGCTTCCAGCTACGCCGGTGTCGCCCAGGGTTTTGGCAGCGTCTACGTGAGCCTGGCTTCGGGCACCGTTGAAGGCGTCGACGAGCGTTCCACCACAGCCTTGTGGAGCAACGACTCGCTGGCTCGCCGTCAACTGTCGGCTCCGGAGGTGTTCTCCAGCTACGTTGCAGTCGGTGACCTGGAAGGTTACCTGCATCTGCTGAGTCAGGTAGACGGTCGATTCGTCGGCCGCGAGCGCATCGATAGCGACGGCCTGCGTGCCCGTCCGCTGGTGGTGGGTGACACGATTTATGTATTTGGTAACAGCGGCAAACTGGAAGCCCTGACCATTAAGTAAAGGTTTGACTATGCTTGGGTTTAACCCCAAGCGGCTTCACCTGTATTGATGAATGTAGGAGCGGGCTTGCTCGCGATGGACTTCAACGATTACGTTGGCACCCTGAATAAACGCGGTGTTCTTGCGTTTATCGCGAGCAAGCTCGCTCCTGCAGACAAACACACGGTGATTGCCCCGAGCACCAGCCGCTGCCTCGCAGCGGCTTTTGTATTTTCTGAAATAACGAAGTGGAGAGCCGCATGGTTCCCGTAATCGCCCTGGTGGGCCGACCGAACGTCGGCAAGTCCACCTTGTTCAACCGCCTGACCAGGACTCGTGACGCCATCGTCGGCGACTTGTCCGGTCTGACCCGTGATCGCCAATACGGTGAGGCCAAGTGGCAAGGGCGTTCCTACATTCTGGTCGACACCGGCGGTATCTCCGGTGACGAGCACGGTATGGACGAAAAAATGGCCGAGCAGTCACTGCTGGCCATTGAAGAAGCAGATGTTGTTCTGTTCCTGGTAGATGCCAAGGCCGGTTTCACCGCTGCCGACCAGATGATCGCCGAGCATTTGCGCAAACGTAACAAGCGTTCCTACGTGGTTGCCAACAAGGTCGACAACATCGACCCTGAAATGGCCCGCGCCGAGTTCGCCCCGTTGGGCATGGGTCACGCCATTCCGATCGCCGGTGCTCACGGTCGTGGCATCACCCAGATGCTGGAAATCGCCCTGAGCGACTTCCCGAAAGACGAAGAAGAGCTGGAAGAAGGCGAGGAAGAGATCGTTGCCGAAGGCGAGGAAGCCAAGCGCATTCCTGGCCCTAGCGAAAAAGACGGGATCAAGATTGCCATCATCGGCCGTCCGAACGTCGGCAAGTCGACGCTGGTCAACCGCATGCTCGGTGAAGACCGGGTAATCGTCTACGACCAACCCGGCACCACTCGCGACAGCATCTACATCCCGTTCGAGCGTAACGACGAGAAGTACACGCTGATCGACACCGCCGGTGTGCGCAAGCGCGGCAAGATCCACGAAGAAGTTGAAAAGTTCTCCGTGGTCAAAACCCTGCAGGCGATCAAAGACGCCAACGTGGTGATCTTCGTGATGGATGCCCGCGAAGGCGTGGTGGACCACGATCTCAACCTGCTGGGCTTCGCCATTGAATCGGGTCGTGCGCTGGTTATCGCGATCAACAAGTGGGATGGCATGACGCCAAGCGAGCGTGACTTCGTGAAGGTCGAGCTGCAACGTCGACTGTTCTTCGTTGACTACGCCGACATCCACTTCATCTCGGCGCTGCACGGTACTGGCGTGGGCAACCTCTACGCCTCGGTACAGAACTCGTTCAAGTCCGCGGTTACCCGCTGGCCGACCAACCGTCTGACCTCGATCCTGGAAGATGCGGTCGGCGAGCACGCGCCACCGATGGTCAACAATCGCCGGATCAAGCTGCGTTATGCGCACTTGGGTGGTGCGAACCCGCCGATCATCGTGATTCACGGTAACCAGATCGAGAAGGTGCCGAAGTCTTACGTGCGTTACCTGGAAAACACTTACCGTCGTGTCCTCAAGCTGGTCGGTACGCCGATCCGCATCGAGTTCAAGGGCGGCGAGAACCCGTACGAAGGCAACAAGAACTCGCTCACCGACCGTCAGGTCAACAAGAAGCGTCGCATGATGTCGCACCACAAAAAGGCCGACAAGAAACGCCGCGATAAGAAGTAACGCCGCGCTTCTGTAGGAGCTGCCGCAGGCTTCGATCTTTTGATTTTAAGAACAAGATCAAAAGATCGCAGCCTTCGGCAGCTCTACAGGGTTCGATCATAAAAGGGTGCTCAGCAGAGCGCCCTTTTTTGCGTCTGGCGGTTTGATGCTTGACCGCTTACAGCTTGTCGCTTGAAACTTGCAGCTCACCTGCAGGGGCTCACCGATGATCACCAGTAAGCTGCCGAATGTCGGCATCACTATCTTCACTCAGATGTCTCAGCTCGCGGCGCAGACCGGCGCGCTCAATCTGTCCCAGGGTTTTCCTGATTTCGATGCCCCGCAGGCCCTGTGCGATGCGGTCGGTCGGCATATTGCCAGCGGCCACAACCAATATTCGCCGATGACCGGCTTACCGGCATTGCGTCAACAGATTGCGACGAAGATTGCCCGCAGCTATGGCGTCAATGTGGATGCCGATCACGAAGTGACGGTCACCCCCGGCGCGACCCAGGCGATCTTCTGTGCCATTCAGGCAGTTATCCACAATGGCGATGAAGTGATCGTGTTCGATCCAGCCTATGACAGTTACGAACCTTCGGTGGAGCTGGCCGGTGGTCGTTGCGTGCATGTGCAGTTGGGACTGAATGACTTCTCCATCGATTTCCAGAGGCTCGCCGAAGCCCTGAGTCCGCGAACGCGGATGATCATCCTCAACACCCCGCACAACCCCAGCGGCGCACTGATCAGCCGTGCCGAGCTGGATCAATTGGCGGCATTGATCCGTAATCGAGACATCTACGTGGTCAGCGACGAGGTCTACGAACACTTGGTGTACGACGGTGTGCCGCACGCCAGCGTGCTGAATCATGAAGAGTTGTATCAGCGCGCCTTCGTGGTCAGCTCTTTCGGCAAGACCTACCATGTCACTGGCTGGAAAACCGGCTACGTGGTCGCTCCGCCGGCACTCACGGCGGAGCTGCGCAAGGTGCACCAGTACGTCAGTTTCTGCGGCGTCACGCCACTTCAATACGCCCTGGCCGATTACATGGCCGAGCATCCGGAACACGTCGAAGAACTGCCGGGCTTTTACCAGGCCAAGCGCGATTTGTTCTGCGATCTGCTGGCGCCGTCGCGATTCACTTTCACTCGGGTGACCGGCACCTATTTCCAGTTGGTCGATTACTCGCAGATCCGGCCGGACCTCAATGACGTCGAGATGGCCCTGTGGATGACCCGCGAGCATGGCGTGGCGAGTATCCCGATATCGGTGTTCTACCAGACACCACCCGAAGGCCAGCGCCTGGTGCGACTGTGCTTTGCCAAACGCGAGGAGACCCTGCGCGAAGCAGCGGAAAAACTATGCGTGATCTGAGTGCATTGCCGAATCTGACCGTTGCGCTGATTCAGACCTCCTTGGCCTGGCATGACCGTCAGGCCAATCTGGAGCATTTCGAGCCCTTGCTGGAACAGGCGCGCGGCGCGGACCTGATTGTCCTGCCGGAGATGTTCACGACCGGTTTCTCCATGGAGTCCGAGACCCTCGCCGAGCCGGAAAACGGCCCCGCCAGCAAATGGATGCGGGCTCAGGCGTCGAAGCTTGATGCGGTGATCACTGGCAGCGTCATCGTTCAGGCTGCCGATGGCAGTCACCGCAATCGTCTGTTGTGGGCGCGACCCGACGGTGAGGTATGGCACTACGACAAGCGCCATCTGTTTCGCATGGCCGGCGAGCACAACCACTACACCCCCGGCGAACGCCAGGTGCAGTTCGAACTCAAGGGCTGGCGAGTGCGGCCGCTGATTTGCTACGACCTGCGTTTCCCGGTGTGGAGTCGTGACGCTCAGGACACTGACTTGCTGCTGTACACGGCCAATTGGCCGGGCGCGCGGCGCCAGCACTGGAACCGCTTGCTGCCGGCGCGGGCGATCGAGAACCTGTGCTATGTGGCGGCAGTGAATCGCATCGGCACCGATGGCAAAGGCTTCGCGTATACCGGCGACAGTCAGGTGCTGGATTTCCAGGGTGAGACGTTGCTCAGTGCCGGGGAGGCGGATGGGGTATTCAAGGTGGTTTTGGATGCGGCGGAACTGGCGGCTTATCGCACGCGGTTTCCGGCGAATCTGGATGCCGATACCTTCGAGTTCACCTGATCCCTAAAAGATCGCAGCCTTCGGCAGCTCCTGCAGAGGGCACATTTCAATGTAGTAACTGCCGAAGGCTGCGATCTTTGGATCTTCAAACCACACAATCAAAAAGGCCCCGAGGTTCTCACCCCGGGGCCTTTTGTGTTTCAGCGAAGGCTTACGCCGCTTTCGCTTCCGGCTGGCTCAGGGAGCGGTTCAGTGCGCTGAACAGGGCCTTGAAGCTGGCGGTGGTGATGTTTTCGTCGATGCCGACACCGTGCACCGCACGTTCACCGTTCACTCGCAGTTCAATGTAGGCCGCAGCCTTGGCATTGGTGCCCGCGCCGATGGCGTGTTCGTTGTAGTCCATGATTTCCACCGGGATTGGCAAACCGGCCACCAGTGCTTCCAGCGCGCCATTGCCCTTGCCGCGCCAGTGCAGGTTGGTTTCGCCCTGGCCTTGGCTGGCGACTTCGACTTCGACGGCGCTGTTGCCGTTCTCTTCCTGCAAACGATGGCTGACCAGCGCGTACGGTGTGTTGGCCTGCAAGTACTCGCTGTGCAGCAGCGCGTGGATCTGCTGGGCGGTCATTTCCAGGCCCAGGCGATCGGTTTCACGCTGCACGACCTGGCTGAACTCGATCTGCATGCGACGCGGCAGGCTGATGCCGTATTCCTGTTCCAACAGGTAAGCGATACCGCCCTTGCCCGACTGGCTGTTGACGCGGATCACCGCCTCGTAGCTGCGGCCGATGTCGGCCGGGTCGATCGGCAAGTACGGCACTTCCCACAGGGCGTCGGGTTTCTGCTGGGCGAAGCCCTTGCGAATGGCGTCCTGGTGAGAACCGGAGAACGCGGTGTGAACCAGGTCGCCGACGTATGGATGACGTGGGTGCACCTGGATCTGGTTGCACTCTTCGACAACTTTGCGCACGCCGTCGATATCCGAGAAGTCCAGCTCAGGGTGCACGCCCTGGGTGTAGAGGTTCAATGCCACAGTCACCAGATCGACGTTACCGGTGCGTTCGCCGTTGCCAAACAGGCAGCCTTCGACACGGTCGGCACCGGCCATCAGGCCCAGTTCGGTGGCGGCAACGCCGGTGCCACGGTCGTTGTGGGTGTGCAGGCTGATGATCACGCTGTCACGACGGTTGATGTGACGGCCGAACCATTCGATCTGGTCGGCATAGATGTTCGGGGTCGCGCATTCGACGGTGGCCGGCAAGTTGAGGATCATCTTGTGCTCAGGCGTCGGGTTCCAGACCTCGATCACCGCATCACAGACTTCCTTGGCGAACTCCAGTTCGGTGGCGCTGAAGGTTTCCGGCGAGTACTCGAAGGTCCACTCGGTGTCTGGTTGCATGGCCGCGTATTTGACGAACAGCTTGGCGGCGTTCACGGCGATGGCCTTGATCCCGTCTTTGTCCTGGTTGAAGACAATGCGGCGGAAGGAAGGGGAGGTCGCGTTGTACAGGTGAACGATGGCTTTCTTCGCCCCGCGCAGGGATTCGAAAGTCCGTTCGATCAGGTCTTCACGACCCTGGGTCAGCACCTGAATAGTAGTGTCGTCCGGAATGTGTTTGCCTTCGATCAGGGTACGCACGAAGTCGAAGTCGGTTTGCGAAGCGGCCGGGAAAGACGCTTCGATTTCCTTCACGCCCACTTGCACCAGGGTTTTCCAGAAACGCAGCTTCTTGACCGCGTCCATCGGTTCGATCAGCGACTGGTTACCGTCACGCAGGTCGGAGCTGCACCAGATCGGCGCGGCGGTGATGGTCTTCGACGGCCAGGTACGATCCGGGATGTCGATCGTCGGGAACGCGCGGTATTTCGAAGACGGGTCTTTGAGCATGCTCATGGAGGTAATCCTTATTGTGTGGGCCGAAAAAAGGCGGCCTGCCGGTGGATCGAATGTTCTGGGGTAGAGCGTAAGACGAGGCGCCGCGATTCAGCCCGGCAGTCGTGCGCTGACGAGGCACAGGCTGCGGTGCTGGCGAAGCTGAATGAGGGTGTGTGAGGTTTTCATGCCTTCAACCCTAACCGCGGGGGGGAAGGATGGCAAGCAGTCGAAAAAAATTGAGAGGAATACTCGTGAAGACGTGTTTATCGAGATTTTATTGCTCCGGATTGCGTCGATTGTGTGGATGTTTGCGTAAGGGTTGAGCGATGCGCAATCGAGGTGTCTGGTGTCGGAACGTATTGGCGCAGCTATGCTTAAAGCCCCGAGTGGCAAGCAGGAGTCGGCAATGAATGAGTCCGATTGGAAGCTTTATTGCGTATTACGCCCGTTGGCCCATGAGCGGATGTGCGTGCGGATCATGGCGGATGTCGAGAAGACGGTGCTGGATAAAAGCGTCTCGCCCTACGAGCGGATAGATGCGAGCGAAGAACTGCTCAAGGCTGGTCAGAAGGAGCTGTACTGGGCGTTTGGCGTCTTCAGGTTTTCACGGCATGAAGCGCGCTCGCACTTGCTGGGGTTGTGTGCCCGGGAGTTGATCACGGCTGAGGAGTTGAAGGGCTTTTCAGCCGAAACCCAGGAGTGGATCAGACACTGTCTGGCGGATCGGGAGGTTCATGGGATCGAAGACCTGGAAGCCGAGTAACGCCTTGCAAAAAAGATCGCAGCCTTCGGCAACTCCTACATTGAAATGCGATCCCCTGTAGGAGCTGCCGAAGGCTGTGATCTTTCGATCTTACTTAAGGCTGAAACGCGCCGATAAAAATCGCCGGGTCCACCCGAGCATCATTCAGGCTGATGTTCCAGTGCATATGCGGCCCGGTCGCCCGACCGGTCGAACCGACCTTGCCCACCACTCCGCCGCGAGCCAGTTGCTGGCCGACCTTCACGTCGATTTTCGACATATGGCAGAACATGCTGATGAAGCCTTGCCCATGGTCGACAAAGACCGTATTGCCATTGAAAAAGTAGTTACCGATCAGAATCACTTTGCCGGCGGCCGGGGTCTTGATTGGCGTGCCCGCAGGCACGGCGAAATCCAGGCCCGCGTGAGGATTACGCTCTTCACCATTGAAGAAGCGACGCACACCGAACTTGCTCGACAGCGGGCCATTGACCGGTTTGTCCAGCAGCAGGTTGCTCGGGGTGTTCGGGCTGAACGTGCGGTAGGCCGCAATCTGCTCGGCCAGCTCACCCTCGATGCGCTTGAGATTCTCCGGGTCTGGATTGACCTGCTGCGTGTTCTTCAGGGTGATGCGCTGTTCCGGGTATTTCTTGTTGCCGACGCTGAAGTTCAGGTTGCGTCCGCCACTGGTGATGGACTGCGTGCCCGGCTTGACCGTCAACGGCACGCCAACGATGGCCAGCCAGTTGTCCTGTTCCTTGACCACCAACACGGGTTTGCCCTGATAACTGGCTTTCGGCGCTTGCGCCGAAGCGCCCAGATCCACTACTGCCACACCGCCCGGCACCGGTTTGTTCAACAGGCGAGTGATGTAACTGTCGGCGTGGGCGTTGAAGGTCAGGCACAGCAACAGCAACGAAGCAAAAAAACGCGGCATGGATCAATCCAGTAGAGAAGGGGTGACGGGCGTCAGGTGATTGTCTTCGACCCGCACTTGGAGTTCGCCTTCGCCCAGTTTGGCTTTCAGGCGTTGCCCGTTGTGGGTTTGCGCGGCACTGCGAATCGCGTTGCCGCGCTCGTCGAGCAGGATGCTGTAACCCCGGCCGAGGGTCGCCAAGGGGCTGACCACATGCAGCGTCTGCATCTGACTTTGCAGTTGCAGGCGACGGCTTTTCAGTCCTTCGCGGATGGCGCGGGGCAAGCGTTCGGCGAGGCTGTCGAGGCGTTGACGCAGCATTGCCAGTTGCTTGCCGGGATGTTGCGCGGCCAGGCGGGTTTCCAGACGAATCAGTCGTTCACGGCGAGTATTAAGGCTGCGCTCGAAGGCGCGGCGCATGCGCATGTCCAGATCATCCAGGCGCTGCGCTTGCTGGCGCAGGCGTTCACCGGGATGGCGCAGGCGGCGGGAGATGCCTTCCAGACGCAGGCGGTCGCGCATCAAACGGTCGCGCATGCGCATCACCAGCCGCCGATGCAGGCTTTCGACCCGGCGCACCAGATCGCTGGAATCGGGCGCCAGCAGTTCGGCTGCGGCGGACGGAGTCGGGGCGCGCACGTCGGCGACAAAGTCGCTGATCGAGACATCGGTTTCATGACCGACGGCACTGACAATTGGCGTCACACAGGCATCCACGGCACGGGCCACGGCTTCTTCGTTGAAGCACCAGAGGTCCTCCAGCGAACCGCCGCCACGGGCGAGGATCAGGGCATCGAAACCACGGGCATCCGCCAGTTTCAACGCGCGGACAATCTGCGCAGTGGCCTCGCGGCCCTGAACGGCTGTGGGGATCAGCGTCAGTTGTATCTGCGGTGCGCGGCGGCGGAATACGCTGATGATGTCGCGAATCACCGCGCCGGTTGGCGAGCTGATGATGCCAATGCGTTGCGGGTGCGCGGGCAGCGGCACTTTGCGTTCAGCACTGAACAGGCCCTCGGCGCTGAGCTTTTCCTTGAGGGCGTCGAAGGCCAGGCGCAAAGCACCATCGCCGGCGGGTTCCACAGTGTCGAGGATCAACTGGTAATCGCCACGGCCCTCGAACAGCGAGACCTTGCCACGCACCTTGACCGCGAGGCCGTCCTTCAACGCCTGGCGCACCCGCGCCGCGTTCTGCCGGAACAACGCGCAACGCACTTGGGCGCCGCTGTCCTTGAGGGTGAAATACACATGACCCGACGCCGGACGGGCGAGGTTGGAGATTTCGCCTTCTACCCAGATGTTGCTGAACACGTCTTCGAGCAACACCCGCGCGCGGCCGTTGAGCTGGCTGACAGTCAGGACTTCGCGGTCCAGGCCGAGTCTTGCAAAGGGATCTTTAATCATGGGGCGCATGATAAAGGCATTCTCCAGCCGAATGCACGATCCCTTGTAGGAGCTGCCGAAGGCTGCGATCTTTTGATCTTAAAAAACAAAATCAAAAGATCGCAGCCTTCGGCAGCTCCTACAGGGATTGAGTGAAATGTTGGTTGATTTGTTGGGTCAATGGGATTTTGGTGCGGTGGGGTGGACGGTAATCGGTGCGGGGATCGCACTGGCTTACATTGTGTTCGGCATCGCAGGCTTCGGCACTGCGTTGGTGGCCGGACCGATTCTGATCCTGTTCATGCCGTTATCGAAAATCGTGCCGTTGCTGGTGCTGCTGGATTTCGTCGCAGCCTTCGGCAATCTGTTGCCCTCGCGCCGTGATGTTGCGAAACCGGAGCTGATGCGCCTGCTGCCGTGCATGGCCGTAGGGTGCACGCTGGGCGTGATTTTCCTGCTGAACCTGAAGTCCGACCTGTTGCTGCTGTTGATGGGGCTGTTTATCAGCGCCTATGCGATTTACAGCCTGTGGATAAAAACCCGCCCGGAACAATTGTCCGCCACATGGGCAGTGCCGATGGGCACCGTGGGCGGGATGTTCGGCGCGTTGTTTGGTAGTGGCGGATTTTTATATGCGATTTATCTGAACAGTCGGCTGCCCAAGGAAGAAGCCCGGGCGACGCAAAGCGCGCTGATCAGTTGCAGCACCGTGGTGCGTTTGAGTTTGTTTGCTATCGCAGGTGTATATGCCGAGTTGCCATTGCTGGTATTGGCACTGTGCCTGTCACCAGCCATGGCGCTGGGGTTGTGGATTGGCCGACGTTTGACTATGCGGCTGTCCCGGGAAGCGTTTGTGCGATTGGTGACGTGGTTGGTGCTCGCCAGCGGGATCGCCTTGATCGGGCGTTACCTCAGCACCTGATCGGATCGCAGGAGAGTTTTTTGCTCTTCGCAGGAGCCAGGCTTGCCGGCGAAGGGGCCCTTGAGATCGCCTTCGCGGGCAAGCCTCGCTCCTACAAAAAGCAATTTAAGCGTGTCATAGCGTCGCGGAGAAATCAGTCGTTGTACTGACTCAACAACCGTTCCATCCGTGCACTGAGGCGGCGCTTGATTTCGGTTTCGATGTGCGGCGCGAAGTCGTCGATCACGTCCTGCATGATCAGTTGCGCGGCGGCGCGCAGTTCGCTGTCGAGGTAGAGCAGGGCGTCGGCGTTCTTGCTGGCGCTCGGCGCCGGTTCGGCGGCGGGTGCCGTGGCGTGCATTTGAGGTTTCGGCTCGACGGTGGGCGAAGGCTCGCTGACGGTGTCGAACAGCATCGGAATCTGTTCCTGATCACCGTCTTCGACCGTGTCGGTCAGCAGGGGTGGTTGCAGGTTGTCATCGCCGAGCAGTTGGCGGATCGACTCAAGGTCGTCCAGCAGGTGCGCGGACTGTTGCAGCGGTTTTGGAGTGTCCATCGGAATGCTCAGAGTCGCTGTAAACGGTGATCTTGCAGAGGATAGCCCTGTTCGCGGTAGAAACGGAAACTCTCCCGCGCGGCCTGTCGAATCGCCGGGTCTTCGACCACCACTTCTGCCACCCGGGCAAAACGCTGGGCAAAGGCCGGTACTTTCAGGTCGAGATTGACCAGCAAATCCTGATGCTGACCGCAGTCATCGCCAAGCCCCAGGACGATCAGGCTGTCCGGTTCGCTTTCGGCGGGACCGTGGGGCACGAAGCTTTCGCCCTTGAAAGCCCACAGGCGCGCATCGAGATCGTCACGCTGGGCGGTATCGCTGCAATGCAGGTAGACGCGGTGGCCCATGCGCCAGGCTTTTTCGGTGAGCTTGCAGGCAAAATCCAGGCGTGCCGAAGGATCGGCGCTGGGCAGGATATAGAAGTCGACTTTGGTCATTGCGGTTCCTGATATTCAAATGGCGTCACCCTGAAGCGACGCCATTTGAAGTCATCGGTTTCAGGCTTTGGCGCGGTCCAGCAGGTATTGGGTCAACAACGGAACCGGACGGCCAGTGGCGCCCTTGTCCTTGCCACCACTGGTCCAGGCGGTGCCGGCGATGTCCAGGTGCGCCCAGTTCAGGTTCTTGGTGAAGCGCGACAGGAAGCAGGCAGCGGTGATGGTGCCGGCTTTCGGGCCGCCGATGTTGGCGATGTCGGCGAACGGGCTGTCCAGCTGTTCCTGGTACTCATCGAACAGCGGCAGTTGCCAGGCGCGGTCGTCGGCAGCCTTGCCGGCGCTCAACAGTTGGCCGATCAGTTCGTCGTTGTTGCCCAGCAGGCCCGAAGTGTGGGAACCCAGTGCAACCACACACGCGCCGGTCAGGGTTGCGATGTCGATGACGGCTTGTGGCTTGAAGCGCTCGGAGTAGGTCAGGGCATCGCACAGCACCAGACGGCCTTCGGCGTCGGTGTTGAGGATTTCTACGGTCTGGCCGCTCATGGTGGTGACGATGTCGCCCGGACGGGAGGCGTTGCCGCTCGGCATGTTCTCGGCGCAGGCCAGGATGCACACCAGGTTGATCGGCAGTTTCAGTTCGAGCACGGCACGCAGGGTGCCGAACACGCTGGCAGCGCCGCCCATGTCGTACTTCATTTCATCCATGCCGGCGCCCGGCTTGAGGCTGATGCCGCCGGTGTCGAAGGTGATGCCCTTGCCGACCAGTGCGTACGGCTTCTCGGATTTCTTGCCGCCGTTGTATTGCATGACGATCAGGCGCGGCGGCTGGGCGCTGCCCTGGCCGACGGCGTAGAACGAGCCCATGCCCAACGCCTTGATTTTCTTCTCGTCGAGGACTTCGACTTTCAGGTCCTTGAATTCTTTGCCAAGGTCTTTCGCCTGCTCGCCGAGGAAGGTCGGGTGGCAGATGTTCGGCGGCAGGTTACCCAGGTTACGGGTGAAGGCCATGCCGTTGGCAATTGCGGTGGCGTGGGTCACGGCGCGTTGCACTTCAGCCTGGGCGGCCTTGATGGTCAGCAGGGTGATTTTTTTCAGGGCGCGCGGTTCGGCTTTCTGACTTTTGAACTGATCGAAGGTGTATTCGCCGTCCACCAAAGTTTCGGCCAACAGGCGGGTCTTGCCGTAGCTGTCGCGGCCTTTGACCACGATTTCATCCAGGGCCAGTACCGCATCGGTGCCGCCCAGACCTTTGAGGGTGTTTAGTACGCCGGCGACGAGTTTGCGGAACGGGCGATCGCCCAGCTCTTCATCCTTGCCCACGCCGACCAGCAACACGCGCTCGGCCTTCAGGTTCGGCAGGCTGTGGAGCAACAGGCTCTGGCCGACTTTGCCGGCCAGGTCGCCGCGCTTGAGAACAGCGCTGATCGCGCCGCCGCTCAGTTCGTCGAGTTGTTTGGCGGCGGCACCGAGTTTGCGGCCTTCACCGACAGCGACCACCAGCGTGGCGGTCTTCAACGTTTCCGGGTTAACGCTCTTTACAACCAGTTCCATGTCCGGGTCCCTGAATTGATGGTCAACTCGCTAGCGCTCGACAGTGGGTGCGCGGCGCTTGCGTATAAATAGATAGGCGCCGGTACCGACCGGCGACGAAGGCCGCAGTTTGAACCCCGCTACCGGCGGCTGACAACCCTCGGTTGTACGATTGTAGGGGCGAGCTTGCTCGCGAAGAACCTGAGATCGCCGCGGGGTTTCAGGCTTTGCGCGTTATCGTTGACGACATCGTCGGATCGCCGCCGGGAGCAAGCACGCTCCTGCAGGCGCCTCCATGCATTGCGCAGTGACAGGCGCATCCAATCACAGGATAATGCGCCATCTTTTTCGGCGGCTCTGCCTTGCGGGCTGTCTGATATGTTTGCTTGTTTGGCCGCCTTAGCCTGACAGCCCTGGAGTGTCTGGTTTGATCGTCTTCCGTTATCTATCCCGCGAAGTCCTGTTGACCTTGAGCGCCGTCAGCGCCGTGCTGCTGGTCATCATCATGAGCGGACGCTTCATCAAATACCTCGCCCAGGCAGCTTCGGGCCTTCTCGATCCGGGCTCATTGTTCCTGATCATGGGCTTCCGTCTCCCGGGGTTCATGCAACTGATCCTGCCATTGGGACTGTTCCTGGGGATTCTGTTGGCGTACGGCCGCCTGTACCTCGAAAGTGAAATGACCGTACTGTCGGCCACCGGCATGAGCCAGCAACGCCTGTTTTGCATGACGATGTTCCCGGCCACGCTGGTTGCACTGGTCGTCGCATGGTTGAGCCTGAGCCTGGCGCCGCAAGGTGCCAACCAGTTTCAGTTGCTGTTGAACAAGCAGGATGCCCTGACCGAGTTCGATACCCTGGAGCCTGGTCGTTTCCAGGCTCTGCGTGACGGCACCCGGGTGACCTACACCGAACAATTGTCGGATGACCGCATTAATCTGGCCGGTGTATTCATTTCGCAAAAAAACATCAATTCCGACAATAAGGATCGCGGGATCTCTGTACTGGTGGCTGAAAAGGGCCGTCAGGAAATCCGCCCCGACGGCAACCGCTACCTGATTCTCGACAATGGCTATCGCTACGACGGCAATCCGGGGCAAGCCGACTATCGCGCGATCAAGTACGACGAGTACGGCGTGCTGCTGCCCAAGCCGGACGTCAGCGACGAAGTCACCGACCGCGATGCGATGACCACCGCGTCCTTGCTGGGCAGCGATGACATCCGCTCGCGCACCGAGCTGCAATGGCGGATTTCCTTGCCAATACTGGTGTTTATCGTGACCTTGATGGCGGTGCCGCTGGCTCGGGTCAATCCACGCCAGGGTCGGTTCCTCAAGCTGCTGCCGGCGATTCTTCTTTATATGGCTTACCTGACTATCCTGATTGCCGCTCGCGGCGCCCTCGAAAAGGGCAAGATTCCAGCGGCGCTTGGTTTGTGGTGGGTGCACGGACTGTTCCTGGCGATTGGCCTGGGGCTGCTTTATTGGGAACCTTTTCGCTTGAAGATGGCGAGTCGCCGCAGTGCGCTGGAGGTGGCCCGTGGTTAAGCTCGACCGCTACATTGGTAGCAGCGTGTTCATGGCGATCCTGGCGGTACTGGGGATCATTCTGGGGCTGGCAACGTTGTTTGCGTTTATCGATGAGATGGGCGAGATCAGCGATACCTACACCCTGTCCGATGTCGCGAGCTACGTACTGCTGACGGCACCACGGCGCCTGTATGACATGCTGCCGATGGCAGCGCTGATCGGTTGCCTGATTGGCCTCGGCAGTCTGGCCAGCAACAGCGAGCTGACCATCATGCGCGCTGCCGGCGTGTCGATCGGCCGGATCGTCTGGGCCGTCATGAAGCCGATGCTGATCCTGATGGCGGTGGGTGTGTTGATCGGTGAGTACGTCGCGCCGGTGACTGAAAGCACTGCGGCGGCCAATCGCTCGCTGGCCCAGGGCAGCGGCGATGCGCAGAGTGCCAAGCACGGTTTGTGGCACCGTCAGGGGGACGAGTTCATTCACGTCAACTCCGTGCAGCCCAACGGCCTGCTGTATGGCGTGACTCGTTATCACTTCGACAAAGAGCGCCACATGTTGTCGGCGAGCTTCGCCAAGCGCGCGGAGTTCGAGAAGGATTACTGGCAGTTGAACGACGTGACGACCACGCTGTTCCATGAAAAGAGCACTGAAGTGGTCACCACCCCGTCCGAACGCTGGGACGTGGCGCTGAGCCCGCAGCTGCTGAGCACTGTGGTCATGGCGCCCGAGTCGCTGTCGATCACCGGGTTGTGGGGTTATATCCACTACCTGGCTGATCAGGGCTTGAACAATGGCCGTTACTGGCTGGCATTTTGGGTCAAGGTGTTGCAGCCGTTGGTCACCGCTGCATTGGTGCTGATGGCGATTTCCTTCATCTTCGGTCCGTTGCGTTCGGTGACCCTCGGCCAGCGGGTATTTACCGGCGTGCTGGTGGGTTTCACCTTCCGCATCGCCCAGGATTTGCTGGGGCCTTCGAGCCTGGTATTTGGCTTCTCGCCGCTGTTTGCGGTGCTGGTGCCGGCCGGAATTTGCGCCCTGGCAGGGGTCTGGCTGCTGCGTCGCGCCGGCTGATGGCAGGGGATTCCCGGCTTAACTGGTCATAAAAAACGCCCCTGTCGCAAGACCGGGGCGTTTTTGTACTGGCCGTCTGACCTGCGAACGTGACGCTTGCGCCGTGGATCAGGTACAATTCCCGGCTATTTTTCGGCGGGCTATGCCTGCAGCCTTTTTGAGTGTTGATCCGTGAGTGATTTGAGTCATATCCGCAATTTCTCCATCATCGCCCACATTGACCATGGCAAGTCGACGCTGGCCGATCGCTTCATCCAGATGTGTGGCGGCCTGGCCGAGCGCGAGATGGAAGCCCAGGTGCTCGACTCCATGGACCTTGAGCGTGAGCGCGGGATCACCATCAAGGCTCACAGCGTTACTCTGTATTACAAAGCCCAAGATGGTATCAACTATCAGCTGAACTTCATTGACACCCCTGGCCACGTTGACTTCACCTACGAAGTCAGCCGTTCGCTGGCGGCCTGTGAAGGTGCGCTGCTGGTGGTCGATGCCGGTCAAGGTGTTGAAGCTCAGTCGGTAGCCAACTGCTACACGGCGATCGAGCAGGGCCTGGAAGTGATGCCGGTGCTGAACAAGATCGACCTGCCACAGGCCGATCCGGACCGCGTCAAAGAAGAAATCGAAAAAATCATCGGCATCGATGCCACCGATGCGGTCGAGTGCAGTGCCAAAACCGGTCTGGGCGTCGATCAAGTTCTTGAGCGACTGGTCGCCACCATTCCGGCACCAACCGGCAACTACGAAGATCCGCTGCAAGCGTTGATCATCGACTCCTGGTTCGACAACTACCTGGGCGTTGTCTCCCTGGTACGCGTACGCCACGGCCGTGTGAAGAAGGGCGACAAGATTCTGGTCAAATCCACCGGCAAGATCCACCTGGTGGACAGCGTCGGTGTCTTCAACCCGAAACACACCGCTACCGTTGACCTGAAGGCCGGTGAAGTAGGCTTCATCATCGCCGGTATCAAGGACATTCACGGTGCGCCAGTGGGCGATACCCTGACCCTGAGCTCGACGCCAGACGTCGACGTGCTGCCGGGTTTCAAACGCATTCAGCCGCAGGTGTATGCCGGCCTGTTCCCGGTCAGCTCCGACGACTTCGAAGATTTCCGTGAAGCGCTGCAAAAGCTCACCCTGAACGACTCGTCGTTGCAATACACCCCGGAAAGCTCCGACGCCCTGGGCTTCGGCTTCCGCTGCGGGTTCCTCGGCATGCTGCACATGGAAATCATCCAGGAGCGCCTGGAGCGCGAGTACGACCTGGACCTGATCACCACGGCACCGACGGTAATCTTCGAGTTGCTGCTCAAGACCGGCGAGACGATCTACGTCGATAACCCGTCGAAACTGCCGGACCTGTCTTCCATCGAAGACATGCGCGAGCCGATCGTGCGGGCCAATATTCTTGTGCCGCAAGAGCACCTGGGCAACGTCATTACCCTGTGCATCGAAAAGCGTGGCGTGCAGCACGACATGCTGTTCCTCGGTTCCCAGGTTCAAGTGACCTATGACTTGCCGATGAACGAAGTGGTCCTGGACTTCTTTGACCGTCTGAAATCCACCAGTCGCGGCTATGCTTCGCTGGATTACCACTTCGATCGTTACCAGTCGGCTAGTCTGGTGAAACTGGACGTGCTGATCAACGGTGACAAGGTCGACGCCCTGGCGCTGATCGTGCACCGTGACAATGCGCACTACAAAGGTCGCCAGTTGACCGAGAAGATGAAAGAACTGATTCCGCGGCAGATGTTCGACGTGGCAATCCAGGCCGCCATTGGCGGGCAGATTGTGGCGCGTACAACCGTCAAGGCGCTCAGAAAGAACGTATTGGCCAAATGCTACGGCGGTGACGTCAGCCGTAAGAAGAAGCTGCTGGAAAAGCAAAAGGCCGGTAAAAAACGCATGAAGCAAGTCGGTAACGTGGAAATTCCACAAGAAGCCTTCCTTGCAGTGCTCAGGTTGGATAGTTAGGTCCTATGTCACTAAATTTCCCGCTGTTGCTGGTCATCGCCGTGTTCGTCTGCGGCCTGTTGGCGTTGCTCGATCTGCTTATCCTGGCGCCGCGTCGGCGTGCCGCCATTGCCTCCTATCAGGGCAGCGTCAGCCAGCCTGATGTGGTGGTGGTCGAGAAACTGAACAAAGAGCCGCTGCTGGTTGAATACGGCAAATCGTTCTTCCCGGTGTTGTTCATCGTGCTGGTGCTGCGTTCGTTCCTGGTGGAACCGTTCCAGATTCCTTCCGGATCGATGAAACCGACCCTGGACGTCGGCGACTTCATTCTGGTGAGCAAGTTTTCTTATGGGATCCGCTTGCCGGTGATCGACAAGAAAGTCATCGAAGTCGGTGAGCCACAACGCGGTGATGTGATGGTGTTCCGCTATCCGAGCGATCCGAACGTCAACTACATCAAGCGTGTAGTTGGCCTGCCGGGCGATCAGGTTCGTTACACCGCCGACAAGCGTTTGTTCGTCAATGGTCAGTCGATTGCCGAACAGCTGGTCGGCTCCGAGCCAGGCACGTTGGGCAGCGCAGAGCTCTATAAGGAAAAACTCGGCGCTGCCGAGCACCTGATCCGCAAGGAGATGAGCCGCTACCGCGCCACGCCTGACCATACGTGGACTGTGCCGGCCGGGCACTATTTCATGATGGGCGACAACCGCGACAATTCGAACGACAGTCGCTACTGGGATGATCCGAACATTCCCAAGGATCTGCTGGGCATGGTTCCCGACAAGAATATCGTCGGCAAGGCCTTTGCAGTCTGGATGAGCTGGCCGGAACCAAAACTCAGTCACCTGCCGAATTTCTCGCGGGTTGGCCTGATCAAGTAATCACACACGGCGCTGTTGAACACAGCGCCGAATGCATTTCTGGAGCCGGCACATTCGGCACCGAAGGCATGAAGCCAATGATATTCAGGACGTTATTTTTGAACACAGCGTTAATTGTCCCAAGCCTGCGCCCAATTGCGGCGATGGCGGTGGAATCCAACCACGAACTCAGCGTGGGTAAACCGTGAGCGTCTCCTTAAGCCGTCTCGAGCGTCAGCTCGGCTACACCTTCAAGGATCAGGAACTGATGGTCCTGGCCCTGACTCACCGCAGCTTTGCCGGGCGCAACAACGAACGCCTGGAATTCCTCGGTGATGCCATTCTCAACTTCGTCGCTGGCGAGGCGTTGTTCGATCGCTTCCCGTTAGCCCGCGAAGGCCAATTGTCGCGTTTGCGCGCACGACTGGTGAAAGGTGAGACCCTGGCCGTACTGGCCCGTGGTTTCGATCTGGGCGATTACTTGCGCCTGGGTTCCGGCGAGTTGAAAAGCGGCGGTTTCCGGCGCGAGTCGATTCTGGCCGATGCGCTGGAAGCGCTGATTGGTGCGATCTACCTGGACGCCGGCATGGAAAAGGCGCGCGAACGCGTGCTGGCCTGGCTGGCTGGAGAGTTCGAAGGCCTGACACTGGTCGACACCAACAAAGATCCGAAAACCCGCCTGCAGGAGTTTCTGCAGTCGCGTGGTTGCGAGCTGCCGCGTTACGAAGTGGTGGATATCCAGGGTGAGCCGCATTGCCGGACGTTCTTCGTCGAATGCGAAATCACCTTACTGAATGAAAAAAGCCGAGGTCAGGGTGTGAGTCGTCGTATTGCCGAACAGGTAGCGGCCGCCGCAGCACTGATTGCCCTGGGTGTGGAGAATGGCAATGACTGATTCAACTGCAACTCGCTGTGGCTATGTTGCCATCGTCGGCCGTCCCAACGTGGGCAAGTCCACGCTGCTGAACCACATCCTGGGTCAGAAGCTGGCGATCACCTCGCGCAAGCCGCAAACCACCCGCCACAACATGCTCGGTATCAAGACCGAAGGTGATGTGCAGGCGATCTACGTCGATACCCCTGGCATGCACAAGGGTGGCGAGAAAGCCCTCAACCGTTACATGAACAAGACTGCGTCGGCGGCGTTGAAAGACGTCGATGTGGTGATCTTTGTGGTTGACCGCACCAAGTGGACCGACGAAGACCAGATGGTTCTGGAGCGCGTGCAATACGTGACCGGCCCGTTGATCGTCGCGTTGAACAAGACCGATCGCATCGAAGACAAGGCCGAGCTGATGCCGCACCTGTCCTGGTTGCAGGAACAGCTGCCGAACGCGCAGATCATGCCAATCTCGGCCCAGCACGGGCACAACCTCGAAGCGCTGGAGCGTGTGATTGCCGGTTACCTGCCGGAAAACGATCACTTCTTCCCGGAAGATCAGATCACCGACCGCAGCAGCCGCTTCCTCGCCGCTGAACTCGTGCGTGAGAAAATCATGCGTCAGATGGGTGCCGAGCTGCCTTACCAGATCACCGTCGAAATCGAAGAGTTCAAGCAGCAGGGCAAGACCCTGCACATTCATGCGTTGATCCTCGTCGAGCGTGACGGCCAGAAGAAAATCATCATTGGCGACAAGGGCGAGCGCATCAAGCGCATCGGTACCGAGGCGCGCAAGGACATGGAGCTGCTGTTCGACTCCAAGATCATGCTCAACCTTTGGGTCAAGGTTAAGGGTGGCTGGTCCGACGACGAGCGCGCCCTGCGTTCGCTGGGTTATGGCGACCTGTAACTGATCCGAAGATCAAAAGATCGCAGCCTTCGGCAGCTCCTACATGGGTTTTGTGTTTACCTGTAGGAGCTGCCGAAGGCTGCGATCTTTTTGCAATTGTTGACAGGTAAATGCCCACCATGTCGTCCACTCAACCCACCGGCCAACCCGCCTACGTCCTCCACTCCCGCGCCTACCGTGAAAACAGTGCGCTGGTGGACTTCCTCACGCCGCAAGGTCGGCTGCGGGCGGTGTTGCGCAGTGCGCGCGGCAAGGCCGGGACGCTGGCGCGGCCATTCGTATCGCTGGAAGTCGAGTTCCGTGGGCGTGGGGAGCTGAAGAATGTCGGGCGCATGGAAAGTGCCGGGGTTTCCACCTGGCTCAATGGCGAGGCATTATTCAGCGGGCTTTATCTCAATGAATTGCTGATTCGCCTGCTGCCCGCCGAAGATCCTCATCCCGCTGTATTCGACCACTACGCCGCGACCTTGCTGGCATTGGCCGAAGGGCGACCGCTTGAGCCCTTGCTGCGTTCGTTCGAATGGCGGCTGCTCGATGATCTCGGTTATGGCTTTGCCCTGGCCACGGACATCCATGGCGAGTCTGTCGCGCCGGATGGTCTCTATCGCTTGCAAGTGGATGCAGGGCTGGAGCGGGTCTACCTGTTGCAACCCGGTCTGTTCAACGGCGTGGAACTGCTGGCCATGGCCGACGCGGACTGGAGTGCACCGGGTGCCTTGTCGGCGGCAAAGCGTTTGATGCGTCAGGCATTGGCCGTGCATTTGGGTGGTCGTCCCTTGGTCAGTCGCGAGCTGTTTCGCAAGCCGTAGTCTCCCCGTATGCTGTGCACCGAACTTTCTCTTCTTCTGGAGCGCTTTCCGTGACCACCAGCACCCGCATTCTTCTTGGCGTGAACATCGACCACGTTGCCACCTTGCGTCAGGCCCGGGGCACTCGCTACCCGGACCCGGTCAAGGCGGCACTGGATGCGGAAGAGGCGGGCGCCGACGGCATCACCGTGCATTTGCGCGAAGACCGCCGCCACATCCAGGAGCGCGATGTGTTGGTGCTCAAGGATGTGCTGCAAACCCGCATGAACTTCGAAATGGGCGTCACCGAAGAAATGATGGCGTTCGCCGAGCGCATTCGCCCGGCGCACATTTGCCTGGTGCCGGAAACCCGTCAGGAGCTGACCACTGAAGGTGGCCTGGACGTGGCGGGGCAAGAGGCGCGGATCAAGGCGGCGGTGGAACGTCTGTCGAAGATCGGTTCTGAAGTGTCGTTGTTCATCGATGCCGACGAGCGCCAGATCGAAGCGTCACGGCGTGTTGGCGCGCCGGCTATTGAATTGCACACCGGTCGTTACGCCGATGCCGAGACGCCGACCGACGTGGCTGAAGAACTCAAGCGTGTGGCCGATGGCGTGGCCTTTGGTCTGGCCCAGGGTCTGATCGTCAATGCCGGCCACGGCCTGCACTATCACAACGTCGAAGCGGTGGCCGCGATCAAGGGCATCAACGAATTGAACATCGGCCATGCGCTGGTGGCTCATGCGTTGTTTGTTGGCTTCAAGTCGGCAGTGTCGGAGATGAAGGCGTTGATTTTGGCGGCTGCTTTAAAAGGCTAAGATCTAAAGATCGCAGCCTGCGGCGCTCCTGCATTGGAATGCGATTTCCTGTAGGAGCTGCCGCAGGCTGCGATCTTTTTGCTTTAAAGCGGAGGGGTTTCCTGGGCCGGCTTGGTCTTGTCGATCCCCGGCACATGCAGATTGCCCTCGGCAACCTGATCACCCTCAAGCTGCGGCTGCGTGACCCAGGTCAGGATGTCGTAGTAGCGACGGATGTTCGCCACAAAATGCACAGGCTCGCCGCCACGGGCGTAGCCATAACGGGTTTTGCTGTAATACTTTTTCTCGGACAGCCGCGGCAGCATTTTCTTCACGTCCAGCCATTTGTCCGGGTTCAAACCTTCTTTGGTTGCCATTTTGCGCGCGTCATCCAGGTGGCCGCTGCCGACGTTGTAGGCCGCCAGGGCAAACCAGGTGCGATCCGGTTCCTGGATTGATTCATCCAGCTGATCCTTCATGTAAGCCAGGTACTTGGCGCCGCCCATGATGCTTTGTTTGGGGTCGAGACGGTTTGACACACCCATGGCTTGCGCGGTGTTCTGGGTCAGCATCATCAGGCCGCGTACGCCGGTTTTGGACGTGACCGCCGGTTGCCACAGCGATTCCTGATAACCAATTGCCGCCAGCAGGCGCCAGTCGACTTTCTCTTTTTTGGCATACGCCTTGAAGTGCTGCTCGTACTTCGGCAGGCGTTGTTGCAAGTGCTGGGCGAAAGTGGTGGCGCCCATGTAGCCGAGAACGTCGACATGCCCGTAATAGCGGTCTTTGAGGCGTTGCAGGGTGCCGTTTTTCTTGACCTTGTCGAGGTAAGCGTTGATCTCGTTGAGCAGGCTGTTGTCATCGCCGGCGGCTACCGCCCAGCTCTGATCGCTGGCGTCACCCAGGTCAAAGGCGACCCGGATGTTGGTGAAGTACACCTGGTTCATCGCGACTTCGTTGGAGTCCACCAGGGTCAGATCGATCTGGCCTTCGTCAACCATGCGCAGCAGGTCGACAACTTCAACCGCGTCGGACTCTTCGTATTCGATGCCGGGATACTGCTTTTTCAGCTGCGCCAGTTGCTCGGCGTGAGTGCTGCCCTTGAGCACCATGATCTTCTTGCCCACCAGATCCTTCGCATCGGTAGGTCGCGACTGACCGCTGCGGTAGATGATCTGTGGGGTCACTTCCAGATAGGAGTGGGAAAACCGCACCTGCTTTTTGCGTTCTTCGCTGGCAACCAAACCGGCAGCCGCCAGGACCGGGCCGTTGGGCTTGCCGACCTGGCTGAATAGGTCGTCGAGGTTGTCGGCGGTCTCGATCTTGAGTTCGACCCCCAGATCGTCGGCGAAGCGTTTCACCAGCTCGTATTCGAAGCCGGTTTCACCGTTGCGATCCTGAAAGTAGGTGGCGGGGCTGTTTCGGGTAACCACCCGCAGCACGCCATCCTCCTTTATGCGCTCCAGGGTGTTGGGTTTATCAACACAGCCACTGAGCATCAGGAAGAGTCCGGTTGCGATCAGCCATTTGGCGTACCGCGGACGCAAAGCCGTTGGGGAAAACATTTGCGCAGTATACGCAAAGGACCACGGGCACCATATCTCGACAGAGAAGGGCTTGTCTGCTAGAGATCACAAAACCGGCCGAAACACCGCAGGAATGGGCATTGCCGGGTTTTTGTTACTGTAAAAATAAGCTGTCCTCAGGGGGCCAGGTAACCTGACTTTCGAGGCAGAAACACAGATTGATGCTCGAGTGCAACCGTGCGTAGCGTTTCGGGTGATGTCGCGAGCTGTTTAGGCTAGAATGCACGGCCTCAAAGCACACCCCTCCCGAGGCTGTCCCGAAGATGTTGATCCTGCGCGGCGCTCCTGCCCTTTCTGCCTTTCGCCACAGCAAACTCCTTGAGCAACTGAGCCAGAAGGTTCCGGCTGTCAGCGGCCTGTATGCTGAATTCGCTCACTTCGCCGAAGTTACCGGCGTCCTGACCGGCGACGAACAGCAGGTGCTCGCGCGCCTTCTGAAGTACGGTCCAAGCGTTCCGGTTCAAGAGCCGACCGGTCGTCTGTTCCTGGTGTTGCCGCGTTTCGGCACCATCTCGCCATGGTCGAGCAAGGCCAGCGACATCGCTCGCAACTGCGGTCTGACCAAGATCCAGCGCCTGGAGCGCGGCATTGCCTTCTACGTCGCCGGCCAGTTCAGCGATGCTGAAGCTCAACTCATCGCTGATGCGCTGCACGACCGCATGACCCAGATTGTCCTGGGCAACCTCGAACAAGCTGCCGGCCTGTTCAGCCACGCCGAACCCAAGCCCCTGACTGCGATTGATGTGTTGGGTGGCGGCCGTGCTGCGCTGGAAAAAGCCAACACCGAGTTGGGCCTGGCCCTGGCTGAAGACGAGATCGACTATCTGGTCAACGCCTTCGTCGGCTTGAAGCGCAACCCGCACGACATCGAACTGATGATGTTCGCCCAGGCGAACTCCGAGCACTGCCGTCACAAGATCTTCAACGCCAGTTGGGACATCGACGGCGAGAGCCAGGAAAAAAGCCTGTTCGGCATGATCAAGAACACCTACGTGATGCACAGCGAAGGCGTTCTGTCAGCTTACAAGGACAACGCTTCGGTGATCGTCGGTTCCGTGGCCGGTCGTTTCTTCCCGGACCCTGAAACCCGCCAGTACGGCGCGGTGCAGGAGCCGGTGCACATCCTGATGAAAGTCGAGACCCACAACCACCCGACCGCGATTGCCCCGTTCCCGGGCGCGTCCACCGGTTCCGGTGGCGAGATTCGCGACGAAGGCGCCACCGGTCGCGGTGCCAAGCCAAAGGCTGGCCTGACCGGTTTCACCGTATCCAACCTGCAGATCCCGGGTTTCGTACAGCCATGGGAAGTGCCATACGGCAAACCCGAGCGCATCGTTACCGCGCTGGACATCATGATCGAAGGCCCATTGGGCGGCGCTGCATTCAACAACGAATTCGGCCGTCCGGCACTGACCGGTTACTTCCGTACCTTTGAGCAGTCGATCACCACCCCGCACGGCGATGAAGTTCGCGGTTACCACAAGCCGATCATGCTGGCCGGCGGTATGGGCAACATCCGTGAAGATCACGTCCAGAAAGGCGAAATCCTCGTGGGCTCCAAGCTGATCGTGCTGGGCGGCCCGGCGATGCTGATCGGTCTGGGCGGCGGCGCGGCTTCCTCCATGGCCACCGGCACCAGCTCGGCGGACCTGGACTTCGCTTCGGTACAGCGCGAGAACCCAGAGATGGAACGTCGCTGCCAAGAGGTCATCGACCGTTGCTGGCAGCTTGGCGACAAGAACCCGATCAGCTTCATCCATGACGTGGGTGCAGGTGGCCTGTCCAACGCCTTCCCGGAACTGGTCAACGATGGCGACCGCGGTGGCCGTTTCGAACTGCGCAACATTCCAAACGACGAGCCGGGCATGGCCCCGCACGAAATCTGGTCCAACGAATCCCAGGAACGTTACGTGCTGGCCGTCGGCCCGGCTGACTTCGAGCGTTTCAAGGCGATCTGCGAACGCGAGCGTTGCCCGTTCGCGGTGGTCGGCGAAGCCACTGCCGAGCCGCAGCTTACTGTCACCGATAGCCACTTCGGCAACAGCCCGGTGGACATGCCACTGGAAGTGCTGCTGGGCAAAGCCCCGCGCATGCACCGTTCGGTAGTGCGTGAAAACGAGCTGGGCGACGATTTTGATCCGTCGACCCTGAGCATCGCCGACTGCGTCGAGCGTGTTCTGCATCACCCAGCCGTGGCGAGCAAAAGCTTCCTGATCACCATCGGTGACCGCACCATCACCGGCCTCGTGGCCCGTGACCAAATGGTCGGCCCGTGGCAGGTTCCGGTGGCCGACGTTGCCGTCACCGCCACCAGCTTCGACGTCTACACCGGTGAAGCCATGGCCATGGGCGAGCGTACTCCGCTGGCATTGCTGGACGCTCCGGCGTCGGGCCGCATGGCCATCGGCGAAACCCTGACCAACATTGCGGCCTCGCGCATCGGCAAGCTCTCCGACATCAAACTGTCGGCGAACTGGATGTCGGCTGCCGGTCACCCGGGTGAAGACGCACGTCTGTACGACACCGTTAAAGCGGTCGGCATGGAATTGTGCCCTGAGCTGGGTATCACCATTCCGGTGGGCAAGGACTCGATGTCCATGGCCACGCGCTGGAACGACGAAGGCGTGGACAAGTCCGTGACGTCGCCGATGTCGCTGATCGTGACCGGTTTCGCGCCAGTCACTGACATCCGTCAGACCCTGACCCCGCAACTGCGCATGGACAAGGGCACCACCGACTTGATCCTGATCGACCTCGGTCGTGGCCAGAATCGCATGGGTGCCTCGATCCTCGCCCAGGTGCACGGCAAGCTCGGCTCGCAAGCGCCGGACGTCGACGACGCCGAAGACCTGAAAGCTTTCTTCGCCGTGATCCAGGGCCTCAACGCCGACGGTCACCTGCTGGCCTACCACGACCGTTCCGACGGTGGTGTGCTGACCAGTGTCGTGGAAATGGCCTTCGCCGGTCACTGCGGCCTGAGCCTGAACCTCGACGGTCTGGCAGAGACTTCCGCCGACATCGCAGCGATCCTGTTCAACGAAGAACTGGGTGCCGTGATTCAGGTTCGCCAGGACGCGACCCCGGACATCCTCGCGCAGTTCAGCGCGGCTGGTCTGGGCGACTGCGTGTCGGTGATCGGTCAGCCGATCAACAACGGCCAGATCGACATCACCTTCAACGGTGAAACCGTATTCGAAGGCCAGCGTCGTCTGCTGCAGCGTCAGTGGGCTGAGACGAGCTACCAGATCCAGCGTCTGCGTGATAACGCCGATTGCGCCGATCAGGAATTCGACGTGCTGCTGGAAGAAGACAACCCGGGCCTGAGCGTCAAGCTCAGCTACGACGTCAACCAGGACATCGCCGCGCCTTACATCAAGAAAGGCATCCGCCCACAGGTTGCCGTACTGCGTGAGCAGGGCGTCAACGGCCAGGTGGAAATGGCGGCGGCGTTCGACCGCGCCGGTTTCAACGCGATCGACGTGCACATGAGCGACATTCTGGCCGGCCGTGTCGACCTGAACGAGTTCAAGGGCATGGTTGCTTGCGGCGGTTTCTCCTACGGCGACGTACTGGGTGCCGGTGAAGGCTGGGCCAAGTCGGCACTGTTCAACAGCCGCGCTCGCGATGCGTTCCAGGGTTTCTTCGAACGTACCGACAGTTTCACCCTCGGCGTGTGCAACGGTTGCCAGATGATGTCCAACCTGCACGAACTGGTGCCGGGCAGCGAGTTCTGGCCGCACTTCGTGCGTAACCGTTCCGAGCAGTTCGAAGCCCGTGTAGCGATGGTACAGATCCAGGAATCGAACTCGATCTTCCTGCAAGGCATGGCCGGTTCGCGTATGCCAATCGCCATCGCCCACGGTGAAGGTCATGCGGAATTCGCCAGCGAAGAAGCGTTGCTGGAAGCCGATCTGTCGGGTTGCGTGGCGATGCGTTTCGTCGACAACCACGGCAAGGTCACCGAAAGCTACCCGGCCAACCCGAACGGCTCGCCGCGCGGGATCACCGGTTTGACCAGCCGCGACGGTCGCGTGACCATCATGATGCCGCACCCGGAACGTGTGTTCCGCGCTGTGCAGAACTCGTGGCGTTCGGAAGACTGGACCGAAGACGCACCTTGGATGCGTATGTTCCGTAATGCTCGCGTGTGGGTTAACTAAAGCGCCGTGTACAAGCTCAGCTTTTTTGTTCCCGACAGTCATGTCGAGGTGGTCAAAAGCGCCGTATTCGCTGCCGGTGGCGGACGAATCGGTGCTTATGACCATTGCGCCTGGCAGGTGTTGGGCCAGGGCCAGTTTCGACCACTGGACGGTAGTCAGCCGTTCATTGGTGAAGCGGGGCAGGTCGAGCAGGTCGAGGAATGGAAGGTTGAGCTGGTAGTGGCCGATGAGTTGATTCGCTCGGTGGTGGCGGCTTTGAAACAGAGCCATCCTTACGAGACGCCGGCTTACGAGGTGTGGCGACTGGAAGATTTCTGATCATCCAGTCCGCTGAAACAAAAAACCCGCTGAAAGTGATTTCAGCGGGTTTTTTATGGGCCGCGATTCCCCTGTAGGAGCTGCCGAAGGCTGCGATCTGTTGATCTTGTTTCTGAAAATCTAAATCAAAAGATCGCAGCCTGCGGCAGCTCCTACAGGTGGGAATGGTATCCAGCCATTGGTTACGGACGAATCTCGATCATTGTGCCGTCCGGCACCAGGTTCCAGATTTCGCGCATGTCCATGTTTCGCATGGCGATGCAGCCGTCAGTCCAGTCCAGGGTATGGAACAGGTCTTCCGGGTTTTCTTCCGTGTCCGGGGTGCCATGGATCATGATCATGCCACCAGGCTCGACGCCTTCGCGGCGAGCGCGGGCGGAATCACTGATGTTCGGGTAGGAAATGTGCATGGCCAGGTTGAATCGGTCGCTGACCTTGCGCCAGTCGACCCAGTAGAAACCTTCAGGCGTGCGTTTGTCGCCTTCCATCAACTTCGGTCCCTTGGGCCGCTTGCCCAATGAGATGCGATAGGTCTTGAGCGGCTTGCCGTCATTGATCAACTGCAATTGATGGGCGGACTTGAGAACCAGAATTTTCTCGATGGGCTTGCCGTCCAGGCTTCCCACGGCAGAAGCCTGGGACACCGCAATGAACGACAAGCAAAACAGGGCAAGCAACCAGCGCATTGAAACGATTCCCCAAGAGGTGTCGCGACTATCTATAAGTTATAGGTGTTTTTGCAGGAGCTGCCGCAGGTTCGGGCCGCGTTCGGACGACTTTATCGCGCCTGCAACAATACCAAAATGGAATCAAGTAATGGCCGGCTGAACCAGCGGCGGAATCGATTCGGACCGCACGGGGTAGACCTCGGTCCGCCGGTCAGCAAAGAAGCATTCTAAGGTACGGCCCACCGTGCGGAAAGCCAGCTCGTCCCAAGGAATGTCGACTTCGTCGAATAGTTGCACTTCCAGGCTCTCGGGGCCGGCGGCAAAGTTCAGATCCGCCAGTTCGGCGCGGAAGAACACGTGCACCTGGCTGATGTGCGGCACGTCGATCAAGGTATAGATGCTCAGGTTGCGCACCCGCGCGCAGGCTTCCTCGGCAGTCTCGCGAATGGCCGCCTGCTCGATGGTTTCACCGTTTTCCATGAACCCCGCGGGCAGCGTCCAGTAGCCGAGGCGCGGCTCGATGGCGCGGCGGCAGAGCAAAACCTTGGTGCCCCAGGTTGCGACGCAACCTGCGACGATATTGGGGTTCTGGTAGTGAATGGCCTGACAGCTGTCGCAGACAAAACGCAGGCGCGAATCGCCTTCGGGAATGCGCTGGGTCACCGGGTTGCCGCACTGACTGCAAAATTTCATGCTTGGGTTCCTGAATGCTGCGCCTATCTTGGCGTGCGGCGGTGTCTGTCGGCAAGTTGTCGTTTCGCGACATGCCGCGATTCGAGGGGTTGGGCGACCGCAGCGATTGGTGCATGATGCCGGGTAAGGCACAGATCGAGAACACTCATGCTGGACGAGCTACTGCATCGGGTAAGTAACCACACACCGCGAACGCTGGAGACCGACCGACGTTTCCCCGAGGCCGCCGTACTGGTGCCCATCACCCGCAGTGACGAGCCGGAACTGCTGCTGACCCTGCGTGCCAGCGGGCTTTCGACCCATGGCGGCGAAGTCGCTTTCCCCGGTGGCCGGCGCGACCCCGACGACCCTGACCTGATTTTCACTGCCCTGCGCGAAGCCGAAGAAGAGATCGGCCTGCCGCCGGGGCTGGTCGAGGTGATCGGCCCCCTGAGCCCGCTCATCTCCCTGCATGGCATCAAGGTCACACCTTATGTCGGGGTGATTCCGGATTTCGTCGAATACCGGGCCAATGATGCTGAAATCGCTGCGGTATTCAGTGTGCCGCTGGAGTTCTTCCGCAAAGACCCTCGCGAACACACTCACCGCATCGATTACCAGGGCCGAAGTTGGTACGTGCCGAGTTATCGCTATGGCGAGTACAAGATCTGGGGGCTGACGGCGATCATGATCGTCGAGTTGATCAACTTGCTCTATGACGCGAAAATCAGCCTGCACCAACCGCCAAAAAGCTTTATCAATATCTGAAGCCATCATTCGAATGGTCAGAAAACACGATTGCCCAAGCCTTGAGGACAACTAGATGAAATACCGCCTGGGCGACGCCCGCGTCGAAACCCACCCGCAAAGCTGGGTCGCACCCAACGCCGTGCTGGTGGGCAAGGTCAAACTGGAAGAGGGCGCCAACGTCTGGTTCAACGCCGTATTGCGTGGCGACAACGAATTGATCCTGATCGGCAAAAACAGCAACGTTCAGGACGGCACGGTGATGCACACCGACATGGGCTACCCGCTGACCATCGGTACGGGCGTGACCATTGGCCATAACGCCATGCTGCATGGGTGCACCGTGGGCGATTACAGCCTGATCGGCATTAATGCGGTCATCCTCAATGGCGCAAAAATCGGCAAGAACTGCATCATCGGCGCCAATTCGCTGATCGGTGAGGGCAAGGAAATTCCGGATGGTTCGTTGGTAATGGGCTCGCCGGGTAAAGTCGTGCGCGAGCTGACTGAGCCGCAGAAGAAGATGCTCGAAGCCAGCGCCGCTCACTATGTGCATAACTCGCAGCGTTATGCCCGCGATCTGGTCGAGCAGGAAGAATGACCACGCCAGAACGCCCGGTGCCATCGCCCTGCGTGAATATTTGCGCGCTGGACGACGATGACATCTGCACCGGTTGCCAGCGCACGGTGGAGGAAATCACCCGCTGGAGCCGGATGGACAACGAAGAGCGCCGCAAGGTGTTGGGGTTGTGTCATGAACGGGCGAAGTCGAGTGGGTTGGTGTGGATGATCGAGGCAAAGCCGCGGTTGTAGGAGCGAGCTTGCTCGCGATGGACTCAAGAACACCGCGGGGAACCAGACTCAACGCATTATCGTTATCGACCATCGCGAGCAGGCTCGCTCCTACAGTATCCTGTGCGGCAAATTCACAGGTACTTCCAAGCCCATGCTCTTCCTGATCGCCTACATCAGCAGCGTCGTGCTGATCAATTACGCCTTTTCCGCCGCCCCGGACCTGGACATCATCTGGTCAGCCTGGGGCGGTTTGGTGTTCGTGCTGCGCGACATGGTGCAAACCCGCTTCGGCCACGGCGCGATTGCGGCGATGCTGGCGGCGCTGGTGCTTTCCTATGTGACATCCGACCCGTCTATCGCTCTTGCCAGCGCCATGGCCTTCGCGGTGTCCGAGTGCATTGACTGGTTGGTATTCAGCGTCACCCAGCGTCCGCTGCACGACCGCCTGTGGATAAGTTCAGCGCTGAGCATCCCCCTCGATACCTTTATCTTCTTCGGCATGATCGGCGCACTGACCCCCGGCGTGCTCGTCACCGCCCTGGGCTCGAAGTTCGCCGGTGTGACTGCGGTGTGGCTGATCATGGCCTGGCGCTTGCGCAAACAGGCTGTCGTCAGCTGAAGCCAAACCCTCTGGTTCATGTAAAATGCCGCGCTTTCTCCCCATGGGAAGTGCGCTTCCCTCGATGATCCGCTCCTTGAGGACCTTCAGATGACCCGTATCGGAACTCCATTGTCGCCCACCGCGACCCGCGTATTGATGTGTGGCTGTGGCGAGTTGGGCAAGGAAGTGGTGATCGAGCTGCAACGCCTGGGCGTTGAAGTAATTGCCGTGGACCGCTACGCCAACGCGCCGGCCATGCAGGTTGCCCACCGCAGCCACGTGATCAATATGCTCGATGGCGCCGCCCTGCGTGCGGTGATCGAAGCCGAGAAGCCGCACTTCATCGTGCCGGAAATCGAAGCTATTGCCACCGCAACCCTGGTGGAACTGGAAGCCGAAGGCTTCACCGTGATCCCTACCGCGCGTGCCACCCAGCTGACCATGAACCGCGAAGGCATCCGTCGTCTGGCCGCCGAAGAGCTGGACCTGCCGACCTCGCCGTACCACTTCGCCGACACCTTCGAGGACTACAGCAAGGCCGTCGAAGACCTAGGTTTCCCGTGCGTGGTCAAGCCGGTCATGAGTTCGTCGGGTAAAGGCCAGAGCCTGTTGCGCAGCGTCGATGACGTGAAGAAGGCCTGGGATTACGCCCAGGAAGGCGGCCGCGCCGGCAAAGGCCGGGTGATCATCGAAGGCTTTATCGATTTCGATTACGAAATCACCCTGCTGACCGTGCGTCACATCGGCGGCACTACGTTCTGCGCGCCAGTCGGCCACCGTCAGGAGAAGGGCGACTACCAGGAATCCTGGCAGCCACAAGCCATGAGCCCGATTGCGCTGGCTGAGTCCGAGCGTGTTGCCAAAGCTGTCACCGAAGCACTCGGTGGCCGTGGCCTGTTTGGCGTCGAACTGTTCATCAAAGGTGATCAGGTGTGGTTCAGCGAAGTGTCGCCGCGCCCGCACGATACCGGTCTGGTGACGTTGATCTCCCAGGACCTGTCGCAATTCGCCCTGCACGCGCGGGCGATTCTCGGCCTGCCGATCCCATTGATCCGTCAGTTCGGGCCATCGGCCTCGGCGGTGATTCTGGTGGAGGGGCAATCGACCCAAACGGCTTTCGCCAATCTTGGTGCCGCGTTGAGCGAGCCGGACACGGCGCTGCGTCTGTTCGGCAAGCCTGAAGTGAACGGCCAGCGCCGGATGGGCGTCGCCCTGGCGCGCGACGAGTCGATCGAAGCCGCTCGCGCCAAGGCCACCCGTGCGTCGCAGGCGGTTGTCGTCGAGTTGTAAAAACACCTTTAGCGGGCCTATACCTTCAAGGAACGGGCTCGCCATGTTGACCTGTAGGAGCGAGGCTTGCCCGCGAAGGCGATTTCATATCCAGCATCATTGTTGATCATGACATCGCCTTCGCGGGCAAGCCTCGCTCCTACAAGGGGTTCCCGTACGACCCCTTCATTAATGCTTCAGGCCTGTACCCATGAATTCGCAAAGCATCATCGTCCCGAAAATCTCCACCCTGCCGGTGCACGAACCCCGGGCCCGGGCGATTGTGCGTTGGCTGGTGCGCAAGAACATCATCCAGGAAGAGCTGACCACCTGCGGCCGCACCGGCAATCGCATGGCCCACGCCCTCGCCGAGGGTGCCCGTGCCGTGGTCCTGCACCCGGAAGCCCTGCCATTCGGCGAGCCGATCAATGGCCTGGAAATCGTCACCAAGCGCTGCATCTATACGCCGGCCAAGGGTTTTTTGGGCGAGGCGGGTTGCGCGGAGTGCCGCAAGGAAATCGGCGAAGCACTGTTTGAAAGCCTGGAAGACTGGATGCCGGGGCGCACCGATAACTTCACTTGCCCGGAATGCGGGCACGAAGATGACATCAACGGCTTCCTGTTTCTGCAGGAATGCGGCTTTTCCAACCTGGGGTTCATTTTCAACAACTGGGCCGAGGCCGGGTTCAGGCAGAGCTTTCTCGACGAGTTCGCCGATTGGCTCGATCTGCCCGTCAGCTGGATCAAAGTCGAACTCTGATTTTGATTTGTAGGAGCGAGGCTTGCCCGCGAAGGCATCGCTGCGGTACTCAAATGCACCGAGTCGACGCCTTCGCGGGCAAGCCTCGCTCCTACGGGATTTGTGTCGCAAAACCCCCGTCGATCACTGCATCGATAATAGACAGAGTTTTACATTGAACCCGAGGGGGTGTCTGACTATAATGGCGCGCTTCCATTTTCCCGCTCGGGAGCCCCCGCGATGCTGCGTATCAGCCAAGAAGCTCTGACATTCGACGACATTCTCCTAGTGCCCGGTTATTCCGAGGTGCTTCCTAACGAAGTCAGTCTCAAGACCCGCCTTACCCGTGGCATCGAGCTGAATATTCCACTGGTTTCCGCCGCTATGGACACCGTCACTGAAGCCCGTCTGGCAATCGCCATGGCTCAGGAAGGTGGCATCGGCATCATCCACAAGAACATGACCATCGAGCAGCAAGCTGCCGAAGTCCGCAAGGTCAAGAAGTTCGAAGCCGGCGTCGTCAAGGACCCGATTACCATCGAGGCTGACGCCACGGTTCGTGACCTGTTCGAACTGACCCGCATGCACAACATTTCCGGCGTTCCGGTGCTGCACGATGGCGACCTGGTCGGCATCGTCACTTCCCGTGACGTGCGCTTCGAAACCCGTCTGGAAGCCACCGTACGTGAAGTCATGACGCCTAAAGAGCGTCTGGTCACCGTACGCGAAGGCGCCAACAAGAACGAAGTCCGCGAGTTGCTGCACAAGCACCGCCTGGAAAAAGTCCTGATCGTCGACGACAAGTTTGCCCTCAAAGGCATGATGACCGTCAAAGACATCGAAAAAGCCAAGGCTTACCCGCTGGCCAGCAAGGACGATCAAGGTCGTCTGCGTGTTGGCGCTGCGGTCGGCACCGGTAAAGACACCGGTGATCGCGTCGCTGCCCTGGTCAATGCCGGCGTTGATGTGGTGGTGGTCGACACCGCTCACGGTCACTCCAAAGGCGTGATCGACCGCGTTCGCTGGGTCAAACAGAACTTCCCTGAAGTGCAGGTCATCGGCGGCAACATCGCCACCGGCGCTGCCGCCAAGGCCCTGGCCGAAGCTGGCGCTGACGCCGTCAAGGTCGGTATCGGCCCTGGCTCGATCTGCACCACCCGTATCGTCGCTGGTGTCGGCGTCCCGCAAATCAGTGCCATCGCCAACGTTGCCGCTGCCCTCGAAGGCACCGGCGTTCCGTTGATCGCCGACGGCGGCATCCGTTTCTCCGGTGACCTGTCCAAGGCCATCGTTGCCGGTGCTTCCTGCGTGATGATGGGCTCGATGTTCGCCGGTACTGAAGAAGCGCCGGGCGAGATCGAACTGTTCCAGGGTCGTTCGTACAAGGCTTACCGCGGCATGGGTTCGCTGGGCGCCATGTCCCAGGCTCAAGGTTCCTCCGACCGTTACTTCCAGGACTCTTCAGCGGGTGCCGAGAAGCTGGTTCCGGAAGGCATCGAAGGGCGTGTCCCGTACAAGGGCAGCCTGAGCGCCATCATCCATCAACTGATGGGCGGCCTGCGTTCCTCGATGGGTTACACCGGCAGTGCCGACATCGAAGAGATGCGCACCAAGCCTGAGTTCGTGCGGATCACCGGCGCAGGCATGGCCGAGTCCCACGTTCACGACGTGCAGATCACCAAAGAAGCGCCAAACTACCGCGTAGGTTGAGCCTTCAAGCAATAAGTTAAGCAACCGGGGCTGTTCGATTCAGCCCCGAGTTGTTTCTGAATCACGACTGTTTCTGAATGACTTAGACGAGACTGAATCATGGCCCTCGATATTCACGCCCACCGCATCCTGATCCTCGACTTCGGTTCCCAATACACCCAACTGATCGCCCGCCGAGTGCGTGAAATCGGCGTGTACTGCGAACTGCACCCGTTCGACATGGACGAAGATGCGATCCGCGAATTCGCTCCTAAAGGTGTCATCCTCGCCGGCGGCCCCGAGTCCGTACACGAAGCCAACAGCCCACGTTGCCCGCAAGCGGTTTTCGACCTGGGCGTACCGGTCTTCGGTATCTGCTACGGCATGCAGACCATGGCCGAGCAACTGGGTGGCAAGGTTGAAGGTTCCGAACTGCGTGAGTTCGGTTACGCCCGTGTTGACGTGGTTGGCAAGAGCCGCCTGCTCGACGGCATCGAAGACCACATCGACGCCGACGGCCTGTTCGGCCTCGATGTATGGATGAGCCACGGTGACAAGGTCACCAAGATGCCGGAAGACTTCCACATCCTGGCCAGCACCCCAAGCTGCCCGATCGCCGGTATGTTCAACGACGATCGCGGCTATTACGGCGTGCAGTTCCACCCGGAAGTGACCCACACCAAGCAGGGCGGTCGCATCCTGTCGCGCTTCATCCTCGACATCTGCGGCTGTGAAGCCCTGTGGACCCCGTCGAAGATTGCTGAAGACGCCATCGCCCAGGTTCGCGCCCAGGTCGGTACCGACAACGTATTGCTCGGTCTGTCCGGCGGTGTGGATTCGTCGGTCGTTGCCGCGCTGCTGCACAAAGCCATTGGCGACCAGCTGACCTGCGTCTTTGTCGACAACGGCCTGCTGCGTCTGCACGAAGGCGAGCAAGTGATGGCCATGTTCGCCGAGAACATGGGCGTCAAAGTGATCCGCGCCAACGCCGAGGAGCAGTTCCTCAACAACCTGGCTGGCGAAAGCGACCCAGAGAAAAAGCGCAAGATCATCGGCCGTACCTTCATCGACGTGTTCGATGCCCAGTCCAACAAACTGGACAACATCAAGTACCTCGCCCAAGGCACCATCTACCCGGACGTGATCGAGTCGGCTGGCGCCAAAAGCGGCAAGGCCCACGTGATCAAGTCGCACCACAACGTGGGTGGCTTGCCGGAAGAAATGAACCTGAAACTGGTCGAGCCTCTGCGCGAACTGTTCAAGGACGAAGTGCGTCGTCTGGGCCTGGAACTCGGCCTGCCGTACGACATGGTCTACCGTCACCCGTTCCCGGGCCCGGGCCTGGGCGTGCGCATCCTGGGTGAAGTGAAAAAGGAATACGCCGACCTGTTGCGTCGTGCTGACCACATCTTCATCGAAGAACTGCGCAAGGCCGACTGGTACCACAAAGTCAGCCAGGCATTCGTCGTGTTCCAGCCGGTGAAATCGGTTGGCGTTGTTGGGGATGGCCGCCGTTACGCCTGGGTCGTTGCCCTGCGTGCCGTGGAAACCATCGACTTCATGACCGCGCGTTGGGCGCACCTGCCTTACGAACTGCTGGAAACCGTCAGCGGCCGCATCATCAATGAAATCGAAGGCATCTCCCGCGTCACTTACGACGTGTCGAGCAAGCCGCCGGCGACTATTGAGTGGGAATGATTGGGCGCAAGCCTTGATGGCTTGACCGCTGCAATAGTAAAAGCCGTGTGAAATTCGTTTCACACGGCTTTTTCGTTTCCGGGTTATAGCGGGCGTGACCAGCCGGCCAACCTCAACCCCATATCATCCAGTCCCTGCAACAGCTCTTTGATACTGTCATAGCGTTTACCGCTGACCGAAGGCCAGTTAGGGCGTTCGATGTAGTAACGACCGGCATCGGTCTCGATGAGGGTGCGTACCAGTTCTTTGCTGCGACTGCGGTGTACCAGATACGTCATGCGAGGTTGCAGTTTCAGGGTGTACATACCGTAGCGTGGCAACAGGGCTTCGATCTCCGACATGGTCTGCGCTCTCCATGGCGCTTCCACTTGCAGGCGCAAGTCGCCTCTGACCAGTGCGGCGCGATCCATTACGCCATTGCCTGTGGGCAGAATTTTGCCCGGATCAACCTCGATGCCACTGGAGGCACCCTCGGCGACGTCTTCAACGCGAATGCCGATGGCTTCTTCCAGTTCACTGACACCGGCAACGCCTTCAAAAGTGTTGGAGTGAGAGTTGCCCATCAGCGCCACCCATTTGTGCGCACCGCGTACAGCCTGGTCGGTACGAATGATCGATCTGGCGAAGTAGTTCATCATTTTTTGTCGCGCCGTTTCGTCGACGATGCGTTCCTGGCCCGAAATAATGTCCATGCCATTGAGTCGGTAGCTCGCCATGCAATCGATGGCTTGCACGTGGACCCCTTGTTTTCCGGCTTCCCGGACCACTTGAAGAAAGGTATCGCGCCCCAGCGGATCGGTTATGTTTCCGGTATCGAGCGCCTTAAGGTAGCTCTCCAGTTCCTTTGGCATGACCCCGGTTCGCGCGAAAGAATCCAGCGCCGCCTGATGGAAGTCGGTCAGCAAGTGTTCCATGTAAAGCGTCTTCACGTTTTTGCTGGCCAGCAGCTCCATGTTCTCGATCAGCCATTGCTTGCTGCCGATGCCGTCGTGACTTTCACCAATCACCAGCCCGCGAGCATTTTCGAGGGTTTTTTCGATGATTTCCTCGGCGCTGGCGGCGGGCTCAAGCTGTGGGACGGGTGGTCTTGCCGGCAGAACGAGGTTCTTGTAAAAACCGATAGCATCCCGATAAAGGCGCTTCCTGATGGCCTTGAAATCCCGGTAGGGATCGAACGCGTGCATGCTGTCGTAGACATCCCGTAGCGCATCATCGTTGCGCCCGGCCGCGCCCTCTTCCAGGTCGGGTTTCAGTTGGCCTGGCACATCATAGTCCGTGGCCGGCAGCGGGGTCGTGGCGGCTCGGTCGACAAAGCGAATGGGAGCAACGGGTGTCTTGCCGCCACCCATGAGCCCATTGCGTGACACCGTTTCCCATTCCCCTTCGGCGTTGAGTCGTACAGGAATCGAACCCGAGAAGCTTTCGGGATTGGCCGGGTCGATGATCGCCCAATGCCCGCCGCCGTTTATATCGGTTTCATAGCGGACGTGGTAGGCGGTGTCGTTCATCAGGATGGCGGCTGAAGGGTTAGCGTTGAGTCGATAGATACCCTGGAATTTTCCGGGCTCACTACCCGGTGTTGCGCCTTCGAGCAGTTCATTGGCTTGCCAGTGGTCTGGCACCACGGGGTGCTGTTCTATTTCAGTGAGTGTGGACCAGCCCATTGGCCGCATGCCCCTTGCGGTCAGTGCCTGTTTCAGTTCATCGAAGTCATCCACGGTCATGGATTCGTAGGCCGGCCTGAGTGGGGTATCCAGGTTGAGCCTGCCGCCGGGTGTCAGCCTGATGACGCTGTCAGCCAATCGGTTTTGCGCATTGCGATAGACCACCAGACAGCTGCTTCTGTAGCGCTGAAAGGTGAACATGCCGGGCTCCGGCAATAGCGCCCTGAGGTCTTGCGGGGATCTGTAGGCCCACGGGGATTGCACCTGCACGCGCCAATCGCCTTTGATCAGCGCCAGGGTGTTCATGGGGTCGGTAAGGTCTGGCGACGCCTCGACCGGGGCGTCCGGATAATCCGCGTATTCCACGGCTAATCCGGGATCGGAACTGATGGGTTGCGCCTGACCCGGAGGCACATCATCGATACGGATGCTCAGAGCGTCGGTCTGCTCACTGATGCCTTGGTAGCCTCTGAAACGGGTCATGTTTTCCTGATTGACCAAGGCAACCCATTTGGCCGGGCCCTTCAATTGTTCATTGAACTGAATAACCTCGCTGGCAAAAAAACTCCTGGCCATCTGACTGTTCGGTACCTGGCTCAGGGCGTCTTTGTTGATGTTGTAGGTCGTCGTCATATCGATGGCTTGAACCCGGATACGCTGGGCGTTGGCAGCCTTGACCAGTGCCAGGAGACTGGATTTGCCTTCCGGGTCGTTGCCGGCCTTGAAGTCGAGTTTCTTCAGGTAACTCTCAAGCTCCTCGGGCATTTCACCGGTTCGCGCAAAAGCGTCCAGTTCGCCTTGATTAACGTTGGCCAGCAGCTCCTGCAGGTACAACGTCTTGACCCCGCGCCGGGCTAATACAGGCATGTTTTCGATCAGGAATTGTTTGCTGCCGATACTCCCGTAATGCTCACCCACGACCAGTCCCGGTTTCGTATCAAGTGCTGTTTCGAGCAATTCGGCAGGCGTATTGATCTGTGCCGTTGACGCTACTGTCAGGCGTGGAGTGGCTGGATGAAGCTCGTAATAGGCGTTTGCGTCGCTGATGAGGATTCTTCGAGGCTCTTCTTGAGCCAGGTCGAACTCACTTAAAGAGAGGGTTTGCTCGTTGAAATTGGGCGCGAGGAGGTGGGGTGGTCTGACCGCGTCGGCATCGGCCCCGAGTACGCTGCGCACATCCACTCCGCCGATTGTCCATACCCTGCGGAACAGGCCATGAACGTCAGCCCCACCGAGCGCCCAGTTCCTCATTTCCGGATCTTCGAGCCCGGGTACAGTAACGCCCGGCGAGCGCGCCCATTCCTCGACGACGGGCTGACTGGCTGCGCCTTCGGCAGAAACCGCTGATAGGTCCATGCCGCCCCTGAGCCCCAGTCGAGGGGCGATCTCCCATTTGCCTGCGGCGTTCAGGCGTACAGGAATCGAACCGGAGAAGGCATTGGGATTGGCAGGGTCGATGATCGCCCAGGTGCCGGGACCGTTGAGGTTCTTTTCAAAGCGCACGTAATAGGCAGCGTCGTTCAGGGGGATTGCGGTCGACAGGCTGGACGGGAGTCGATGGATGCCCTGGAATTTTCCTGGCTCACGGACCAGCGTTTCCACGCCGAGGCGCTCATCGATCTTGAAGGCATCAGGTATTGAGGAAGTTGTGGGGGATAACTGCGGGTCCTCGTCCAATTCCTCGACCAGGCGTTCATCCGACAAGTCGATGCCTTGGGACGGTTTTGTGCTTTCAATGAGTTCGGCCATTTCCGTCGCTTCGGCCACATCAATCTCCGGGCCGATTTCTTGTAATGAGCCCGGCCCCTTGAGAACCAGCAGGTTAAACAACAAATCAATGCCGCTGAATACGGCCCCCAAGACGCCGGCCTTGCGCTCTGCGGCGGTTTTGCCGTTTACAGCCTGATCAATGTTCAAGCCCAGGTTGACGATGCTGGCACCGATCAGCGGCAAAGCGATCGGCCACCCGACGACCGCCATCGGGCCGAACACTTTCACGCCTGCACTGAGATAGCCGATCCAGAGTTTTTCCCGTAAATCGCCATTGGAGGTCAATGAGAGCGCGGCCTCCGCAAACATCGCGTCTTTGGTCGAATCACGCAGCCAACTGAAGGCGTCGCCGGTGATGATCTGGTTTTTCTGGTTGATGAGGTGATGGTCGTACTTGCCCCAGGTGCTGACCAACCGGTTCATGAGGTCGGTGATGTTTTCGGCGACAGCCTGACGATCGGCCAGGGAAAAATGCGTCATGAATGCCTGGCGTGCGTCCTCCTTGTTCATGTGCTGCAACATCCAGTAGTGCATGTCCGTGGCGGTTTCCAGCACCTGGAAGGCATTGGTTTCACCGGGCAGGTAAACAATCTGTCGGCCTTTGGGCGCTACAAAGCGAAGAATATTGGTGGCGACGTAGCCATCGACATCCAGCGTTCGAACGCTGTCAGGGGCCGGGTGTTGTGCTTGCAACAACTGCAAACTGACCGGCCAGGTGATCGGGCCGATGACCGCATGGGAGACGAACTGGAAGTCCTCGTCGCTCAACTGGCGCTTGTCCCGTGCCTGTACGGCTTTGATCAGGAAATTGCACTTGGCCAGCGTGCGAAAGTCGGCACCGGATTTATCCCAGTACGCCGTCAGCTTTTCGGAGTACAGCGCACTGAAATCGATGCTCCAGAAATCCTTCAGCACCTCGTGGCCGTGCAGGCGCACTTCGTTGGTTTCATTGAAGGTGCCGGCGTTGGGACCTGCGGTGTAGAAACCTGCGTAGACATCCAGCAGGTCGGCGTTGTCCTGGTCGGCGGCACGGAAGCGGTGGATCACCAGTTGCGTCAGCGTCATGGTCGAGGTCGGGGTTGCCTTGACATGCTCCCAACCGGTGAACGCTTTCGTGCTGCTTTGCGACGCGTCAAAGCGGTGGAAGTAGACCTTGTCCGGATCGAGGCCGGTGATGTCGTACTTTTTCAGCAGGTCGCTGGCGACGTCATGGGCCGTGTCTTGCAGGCTGGGGCAGGTCTGGATGACGGTGGTGGCGATGGCCTTGAGGGCGGCCTTGTCGGCGGCATTGGGCAATGGGCGTGATTCTGTCGGGTTCATGCGCTCTCTGTCCTTGAGAAGTGGGCATTGACGATGACCGGTTTTTTCAAGGCATGTGCACTACATAGTTATGCCTGTGGAAGATCTGCGACCCCAGGTCGCCCTTACTGTTTCGCAACCGCAGGTGTATCGTATTCGCCTTTTGCGGGCCTTGGGCCTGTCGCTGATACGTGAGGTAGTTGAGTTCATGTCCTTTACCCGTCGACAAATACTCGGTGGTCTGGCCGGTCTTGTGGTGGTTGGCGTGGGGGCCGGTGGCGCGTCGCGTTACTGGCTGGGCAAGATGGCCGATGCTGATGAGGCCGGCCACGACTATGAGCTGATTGCCGCACCGCTGGACGTCGAGTTGGTGGCCGGGCACAAGACCCCGGCCTGGGCCTTCGGCCCGTCGGCACCAGGCACCGAACTTCGGGTGCGTCAGGGGGAATGGCTGCGGGTGCGATTCATCAACCACCTGCCGGTCGCCACCACCATTCACTGGCACGGCATCCGCCTGCCGCTGGAAATGGACGGCGTGCCTTACGTGTCGCAACTGCCGGTGCTGCCGGGTGAATACTTCGACTACAAATTCCGCGTGCCGGACGCGGGCAGCTACTGGTATCACCCTCACGTGAACAGCAGCGAAGAACTCGGTCGTGGTCTGGTCGGGCCGCTGATCATCGAAGAGCGCGAGCCTGCCGGTTTCAAGTACGAGAAAACCTTGAGTCTCAAGAGTTGGCACGTCGATGAAGAAGGCGCTTTTGTCGCGTTCAGCGTACCTCGCGAAGCAGCCCGTGGCGGTACGGCGGGGCGTTTGTCGACCATCAACGGGGTCTCGCAAGCGGTGATCGACTTGCCTGCCGGGCAGATCACTCGCGTGCGTCTGCTTAACCTCGACAACACGCTGACTTATCGACTGAATATTCCGGGCGTCGAAGCGCAGATTTATGCGCTGGACGGCAACCCCATCGAGCCGCGACCGCTCGGCAAGGAATACTGGCTTGGCCCCGGCATGCGCATTTGCCTGGCGATCAAGGCCCCACCGGCTGGTGAAGAACTGGCCCTGCGCAACGGCCCCGTACGCTTGGGCACGTTTCGTTCGGTGGCCAACACCGATGCGCCGACCGACTGGCCGCCCGCGCTGCCCGCCAATCCGGTGGCCGAGCCGGACCTGGCCAATGCCGAGAAACTCAACTTCAATTTCGAATGGGTAGGCTCGGTGTCGGTGAATGTCGACAACGGCAAGCCACCGAGCCTGTGGCAGATCAACGGCAAGGCCTGGGACATCACCGACAAGACCTGCGCCGACCGCCCGATTGCCAAACTCGAAAAGGGCAAGAGCTACATTTTCGAATTGAAGAACATGACTCAGTATCAACACCCGATTCACCTGCACGGCATGAGCTTCAAGGTCATCGCCTCGAACCGGCACAAGGTCATTCCGTACTTCACCGACACCTATCTGCTGGGCAAGAACGAGCGCGCGCAAGTGGCGCTGGTGGCGGATAACCCCGGCGTGTGGATGTTCCATTGCCATGTGATCGATCACATGGAAACCGGCCTGATGGCCGCCATCGAGGTGGCGTGATGCGCCAGATACGTCCCGCTACCATCATCGACCGCAGCCGTGATCAAGACTTCATGCGCGAAGCGCTGGCCCTCGCTGCCCAAGGCGCGGCCCTCGGCGAAGTGCCGGTAGGCGCGGTGCTGGTGCAGGACGGTGAAATCATCGGGCGTGGCTTCAACTGCCCGATCATCGGTAACGACCCGAGCGCCCACGCCGAAATGGTCGCGATCCGCGCGGCCGCCCAGGCCGTCAGCAACTATCGCCTGCCGGGCAGTACGCTGTACGTGACGCTGGAACCGTGCAGCATGTGCGCCGGGCTGATCGTGCATTCGCGGATTGCGCGGGTGGTGTACGGCGCGCTGGAGCCGAAAGCGGGGATCGTACAAAGCCAGGGACAGTTTTTTACCCAGGGCTTTTTGAATCATCGGGTGCTGTATGACGGCGGGGTGTTGGCGGAGGAGTGTGGGGCGGTGTTGAGCGAATTCTTCAAGGCTCGACGCGCGAGCCGGGAGTGAGATCAAAAGATCGCAGCCTTCGGCAGCTCCTACAGGGATCAATGTAGGAGCTGCCGAAGGCTGCGATCTTTTGATCTTGCTTTATTTGCGGGCCACGAGGACTGCCCGCATTGGCGCTGGTAACCCTTCAACGGTCTTGCTGTGATCTTGCGGATCAAGGAAATCACTCAACGACTGATACTTCATCCACTCCGTCCCGCGCTGTTCCTCGACCGTGGTCACGCTCACGTCCACGCATTTCACATCGGTGAAGCCCGCACGCCGTAGCCACAATTCCAGCGCCGGCACCGACGGCAGGAACCACACATTACGCATCTGCGCATAACGGTCTTCCGGCACCAGCACCTGATGCTTGTCGCCTTCGACCACCAGCGTTTCCAGCACTAACTCACCACCCTTGACCAGGCAGTCCTTCAGCGCCAGCAAATGCTCGATGGGTGAACGGCGGTGGTAGAACACGCCCATGGAAAACACCGTGTCGAACCCTTCGAGATTCGGCGGCAAGTCTTCGAAAGGAAACGGCAGGTGCCAGGCATTGGGCTCCGAGAGGTAACGCTGCACCGCCTGGAACTGGCAGAAGAACAGCCAGTTCGGATCGACACCGATCACGCTGTCCGCGCCGGCACCGAGCATGCGCCACATGTAGTAGCCGTTACCGCAGCCGACATCGAGGATGCGCTTGCCCTTGAGGTCCAGATGCGGCGCGACCCGCGACCATTTCCAGTCCGAGCGCCATTCGGTGTCGACGTGCACGCCGAACAGGTCGAACGGCCCTTTGCGCCATGGCGACAAGCCCATCAACGCGGTGCGCATTTGCGCACGGGTTTCATCGTCGCAATCGGTGTCCAGTTTCAGACCGTTCAACAGGTCGACTTCAGTCGGCTGGATTTTCGGCAAGGCGTCCAGCGCGCTTTGCCAGCGTTCCAGGTCGCCGTGACCCTTTTCCATTTTCTTGTCGAGTTGCGCCTGCAGGGTGTTGGCCCAATCGGCCAGCGGCGTGCCAGCCAGACGGCGGGCGAGGGGGTACAGATCAATCATGGCAAGGCAATCAACGAGGCAAAGTTAAGACACTGGAACCACGGCACGACTTTCGAGAACCCGGCGGCCAACAGGCGTTCGCGGTGTTCTTCAAGGCTGTCGGGCTTCATGACGTTTTCGATGGCGCTGCGCTTCTGGGCGATTTCCAGTTCGCTGTAGCCGTTGGCGCGTTTGAAGGCGATGTGCAGGTCGGTGAGCAACGCGTGCTCCTGCTCGTCTTCAAAGCGCAGTTTTTCCGAGAGGATCAGCGCACCGCCGGGCAGCAGCGATTGGCGGATGCGGCTGAGCAATGCCGTGCGCTGATCAGGGGCGATGAATTGCAGGGTGAAATTCAGCGCCACCACCGAGGCCGGCTGGAATTGCAGCGCGAGAATGTCACCTTCGATCACCTCGACCGGCAGCAACTCCTGGAACATCGAGTCCTGACCGTTGAGGTATTCGCGGCAGCGCTCGACCATCGCCGCAGAGTTATCCACAGCGATGACGCGGCAACCGTCGGTGCGCACGTGACGGCGCAATGCCTGGGTCACGGCACCGAGGGACGAACCCAGGTCGTAGAGCACGCTATTGGGCTGCGCGAACTGCGCGGCAAGCACGCCGAGGTTTTCGACAATGGTCGGATAACCTGGCACCGAGCGCTTGATCATGTCCGGGAACACCCGCACCACGTCCTCGTTAAAGGCGAAGTCAGGCACCTGGGCCAAAGGCTGGGCGAAAAGGCGATCGGGTTCTTTGCTCACGGCGGTTCCAGCGGCGTAGATGAAAAGGCCGGCATTTTAGCCAACTTGCGGCACGGATGCGCGGGTTGTCTGATAAAGCGCCAAATCAAAAAATCGCAGTGTGCGGCAGCTCCTGCATTGAAATGCGATCCATGTAGGAGCTGCCGCAGGCTGCGATCTTTTTCTCAAGCTGAACGCGGTGTCTGATCAAACGCCGAAGCAGTAATGCCCCATTGCCCCAGCCAGTAGCTGAGAATGATCACGTAAGCCGCCGCCTCGAACGGCACGACAAAGCGGCTGATACCAATCACGCTGTCGGAAAAAACAAACGCCACCGCCCCGGCGGCAGCCAACAGTGCCGAGCGTTTGGGCACATCGGTACCGACCCGGGCCAGTGCCCGCCAGAGCATGGCGCTGATCGCCAGGCCATAAACAATCACCGGAATCAGCAACGGTCCCAGCCCGTGAGAGATCAGAATCCCCAGCAATACGGCACCGACACTGAGGGCCAGGATCAGTGGCAATACCGCCAATCGCCGGCAATCGCTCAAATAGGCTTTCAGATAAGCCAAATGCGCGACCAGAAACGCCCCGAGCCCAAACACAAACAAATCCCCCGGCCACGCCAGCAATACGTCGCCGAGCAGGGAGAAAATCAAGCCGAGGCTGATCCAGCGCCGATATTCGCTGGGCGGCGCATCGTTCAGCCAGCCGAGCAGCGCCAGTACGGGCAGCGGCTTGACCAGCAGGCACAGCAGCGCGGCATGCACGCTGAGGCCGTAAAGGAACGTCACCGCGCCCATCAGCGCCAGAATCAGCCAGCCCACGGTCAGTTAACCGCGATGTCGCAGTCGAACGATTCCACCGGCAGCACTTCCGGCGCCCAAGGCTGCTGCGAGGTCAGGCGCAAACGCCCGGTGCCGCTGGCGAACGCTTGAAAACGCCAGGTCGACACGCCGGCCGCACCCACGACGCCGGCATCTTCCGGGTTTCGATATACCTCTGGGCCAAGCGCGCGCAACACACCACCGGCCGAATCCTGAATCGCCCAGCGGTAACCCGTGGTCGGATTGCTCGGCAGGGTCAGGATCAGGTTTTGCCCGCTGGCGAGTTGCACCGGGCATTCGCTTTGTTTTTCCACGGTCACGTTGTGCTTCGGTTGCGTGGCGCAAGCGGCCAGCAGCGAGAGGGCGAGGGGGACAAACAGGCGAGTGGGGGACATAAGGTCAGTGGCTCCGGCATTCACGACGAACGGCGAGCATAACCGAGATGAGACAAAGTGTGACAGCCAGCGGAGGCAGGTGGTGGCCGGGCCAACGCATTCGCGGGTAAGCCTCGCTCCTACAGGTTTGATGCAACCTTGTAGGAGCGAGGCTTGCCCGCGAATGCGATATTACTGGCGCTACATCACTGTCAGAACAACACCTTCGCCACATCCGCAAACCGCTTGGCAAAGTGCGCCGTAATCCCTTCCTTCAGGTACTCCGGCAATTCCTCGAAGTTACCCCGGTTCGCCTCCGGCAAGATCAGCTCGAAAATCTTCTGCCGCCGCGCCGCGATGACTTTTTCGCGCACGCCACCAATCGGCAGTACGTGCCCGGTCAGCGTCAATTCGCCGGTCATGGCCACGCCTTTTTTCGGTGGCTGGTTGCGCGCGAGCGAGAGCAGGGCGCTGGCCATGGTCACGCCGGCGCTCGGGCCGTCTTTCGGCGTGGCGCCTTCCGGTACGTGCAAGTGCACGAAGGCTTCGTCGAAGAATTTCGGATCGCCACCAAACGACTTCAGATTGGAGCTGACGTAGCTGTAGGCGATTTCTGCCGACTCTTTCATCACGTCACCCAGTTGCCCGGTGAGTTTGAAACCGCGGTTGAGGGTGTGGATGCGGGTTGCTTCGATTGGCAGGGTCGCGCCGCCCATGCTGGTCCAGGCCAGGCCGGTGATGACGCCCGTTCCGGACAGCACTTGCTCGTTGCGGAATACCGGTTTGCCCAGCGAGGTTTCGAGGTCTTTCGGACCGAGCTTGATCATTGCGTTCGGGTCGTCGAGCAGTTTCATCACCGCTTTGCGCACCAGTTTGCCAAGGTTTTTCTCCAGCTGACGCACACCGGCCTCGCGAGCATAACCATCGATCAGCGCTTTAAGTGCGCTGTCGCTGATGCTAAGGCTGGTTTTCGACACGCCGGCCTTTTCAAGCTGTTTCGGCCACAGGTGGCGCTTGGCGATGGCGACTTTTTCTTCGGTGATGTAACCCGACAGGCGGATGATTTCCATGCGGTCCATCAACGGACCGGGAATCGAATCCAGGGTGTTGGCGGTGCAAATGAACAGGACTTTCGACAGGTCCATGCGCAGGTCGAGATAGTGGTCGAGGAATTCGACGTTCTGTTCCGGGTCGAGGGTTTCCAGCAGCGCCGAGGCCGGGTCGCCCTGGTAGCTTTGGCCCATCTTGTCGATTTCGTCGAGCATGATTACCGGGTTCATCACTTCGACGTCTTTCAACGCCTGCACCAGCTTGCCCGGTTGCGCGCCGATGTAAGTGCGGCGGTGGCCCTTGATCTCGGCTTCGTCGCGCATGCCGCCGAGGCTGAAGCGGTAGAACGGCCGGCCGAGGGATTCGGCGATGGATTTACCGACGCTGGTTTTACCCACGCCCGGTGGCCCCACCAGCAACACGATGGAACCGCTGATCTCGCCTTTGTAGGCACCGACCGCGAGGAATTCGAGGATGCGGTCCTTGATGTCATCCAGGCCTGCGTGGTGTTTGTCGAGCACTTTGCGCGCGTGCTTGAGGTCGAGTTTATCCTCGCCATACACACCCCACGGCACCGAGGTTGCCCAGTCGAGGTAGTTGCGGGTGACCGCATACTCCGGCGATCCGGTTTCGAGGATCGACAGTTTGTTCATCTCTTCTTCGATGCGCTTCTGCGCTTGCGGCGACAGCACCTTGCCGGTCAGCCGTTGTTCGAACTGTTCGAGGTCGGCGCTGCGGTCGTCCTTGGTCAGACCGAGTTCTTGCTGGATAACCTTTAGTTGTTCCTTGAGGAAAAACTCGCGCTGATGCTCGCCGATCTTGCGGTTTACTTCAGCGGAAATTTCTTTTTGCAGGCGCGCGACTTCGACTTCCTTGCGCAGCATCGGCAGGACTTTTTCCATGCGCTTGAGCATCGGCACGCAATCGAGCACTTCTTGCAGCTCACTGCCTGTCGCCGACGTGAGGGCGGCGGCGAAGTCGGTCAGCGGCGATGGGTCGTTGGGGCTGAAGCGGTTGAGGTAGTTCTTCAGCTCTTCGCTGTACAGCGGGTTGAGCGGCAACAGTTCCTTGATCGCATTGATCAGCGCCATGCCGTAGGCCTTGACCTCGTCGGTCGGCTCGGTGGGCTGGTGCGGGTATTCGACTTCCACCAGGTACGGTGGGCGGTGGTGCTTGAGCCAGGTTTTCAGGCGTACACGGGTCAGGCCTTGGGCGACGAATTGCAGTTTGCCGTTTTCGCGGCTGGCGTGGTGCACCTTGACCAGCGTGCCGTAGAGCGGCAGGGCTGAGGTATCGAAGTGGCGCGGGTCTTCCTGGGGCGTGTCCATGTAGAACAGGGCCAGGGACTGGTGATCGGATTTGCTGACCAGGTCGAGGGTTTCGGCCCACGGTTCTTCATTGACGATGACCGGCAGCACCTGCGCCGGGAAGAACGGTCGGTTGTGGATCGGGATGATATAGACCTTGTCCGGCAGGTTCTGGCCGGGTAAGGCGAGACCTTTGCCGGTGGTGTGATGCGGGGCTTTTTCCGGGTCGGCGTATTCGCTCGGGTCTTCGGGGAATTCTTGCTGGTCGCTCATGGGGCACCTGCGCAATGGGGTATGGGTCTTAGATGGGGCAGGTTGGCGGTGGTTTCAATGATGCGTTGGGGTTAATGGGATATTCGAAGGTGTATTCAGCAGGGATTCAGGTTAGCTGGATCCTGGGAGCACACCGCGCTGCTTTTGCTTATGTAGGAGCTGCCGCAGGCTGCGATCTTTTGATCTTGAAAATTAAAGATCAAAAGATCGCAGCCTGCGGCAGCTCCTAAAGGGTTGGTGTACGGCAACAAAAAAGGCGGCTCCTGTGAGGGAGTCGCCTTTGTTTTAACTGCCGTTACCGCTTATTCCGAAAGCTTATACGCGATCACATAGTCACCTTGTTTGGTGCCCAGCGAACCGTGACCGCCAGCGACCACAAGCACGTATTGCTTGCCGTCCTTGCCGGTGTAGGTCATTGGCGTAGTCTGCGCGCCGGCTGGCAGGCGGCCTTCCCACAGTTGCTTGCCGTTTTTCACGTCGTAGGCCCGCAAGTACTGGTCAAGAGTACCGCTGAGGAAGCCTACGCCACCGGCAGTGGTGAAGGTGCCGCCCAGGCTGGGCACACCCATGCTCAGCGGGATTGGCACCGGCGAGCTGTCGCGCACGGTGCCGTTCTTGTGCTTCCACAGGACTTGATGTGTGGTTAGGTCGACCGCTGCCACATAGCCCCACGCTGGTGCCTGGCAAGGCAAACCCATCGGCGACAGCAATGCTTCGAGCACCACACCGTACGGCGCGCCTTTGTTTGGCTGCACGCCTTCGGTTTCGCTTTTGCGTGGGCCTTGGGCAGCGATTTCGGCGGCCGGGATCAGTTTCGATTTGAACGCCATGTAGCTCGGGTTCACGAATGCGATTTGACGCACCGGGTCAACCGAGATGCCGCCCCAGTCGAACACGCCGAAATTGCCTGGATAAACGATCGAACCTTGCAGCGATGGCGGCGTGAACGGGCCGTCGTAGCGCATGGATTTGAAGTCGATCCGGCAGATCAGTTGGTCGAATGGCGTGACGCCCCACATGTCGCGTTCTTTCAAGGGCGGCGGCATCAGGTTCAGGTCGGACTTAGGCTGGGTCGGCGAGGTGTGATCCCCGGCGACAGCGCCTTGTGGCACCGGAATTTCGTTGATCGGCACGATGGCCTGGCCGGTGCTGCGGTCCAGTACGTAGATGCTGCCTTGCTTGGTGGACGCAAGTACTGCGGGTTTTACGCCGTCAGCGGTTTTCAGGTCCATCAGCGTTGGCTGACCACCGACGTCCATGTCCCACAGGTCATGGTGGGTGAACTGGAAGTGCCAGCGCACTTTACCGGTGGCAATGTCCAGGGCGGTCAGGCCGGCGGAATGCAGTTCCGATTCAGGGGTGCGCGCGCCACCGAACTGGTCCGGGGTCTGGTTGCCCATTGGCAGGTAGAGCATGCCGAGTTTTTCATCGACCGCGAACATGGACCACATGTTCGGCGAGTTGCGGGTGTAAGTCTGGCCTTCGGCAATAGGCGTTGTATCGTCCGGTTTGCCGCTGTCCCAGTTCCACACCAGTTTGCCGGTGTGCACGTCGAACGCGCGGATCACGCCGCTTGGCTCGTCGGTGGACACGTTGTCGGTGACGTGGCCGCCAATCACCACCAGGTCTTTGGTGACCGCTGGCGGCGAAGTGGAGTAGTAGCCGCCGGCGGTGAAGCCGCCGATGTTGGCGCGCAGGTCAACCTGGCCTTTGTCGCCGAAGTCTTCGCACATCTTGCCGGTGTCGGCGTTCAGGGCGATCAGGCGAGTGTCGGCGGTCGGCAGGAAAATCCGGCGCGGGCAGGCACTGGCGACGGCCGCGCTGGCGCTGCCGGTCGGGCTCTGCTCGGAGGCATACACGGCGTCATCGTGATACGACACGCCACGGCAGGTCATGTGCGCCCAACCCTTGAAATTCGCCGCGTTCTGCGTCGAAAGCTTCGGATCGAAACGCCAGATTTCCTTGCCGGTGTCCGGGTCCAGCGCGATCACCTGGCTGTGCGGCGTGCAGACGTAGAGCATGCCGTTGACTTTCAGCGGGGTGTTTTCCGCCGTTGTTTCACCCGGATCGCCCGGCCCGGGCAGGTCGCCGGTACGGTAAGTCCAGGCTGGCACCAGTTTGCTCACGTTCTGCGGGGTGATCTGTGCCAGCGGCGAGTAACGATCACCGTGGGCGCTGCGGCCGTAGGAGTTCCAGTCACCGTCCGGCATGGCCGGGGCTGTGTTGGTCATGCCCGGCACGCTGTCGCGGTCCAGTTGACCCTTGATTTCACCGGGGTTGGTGAACTGGCTGGCCAGTGCAGCGACGCCAGCGATGACCACGGCCACGCTCAAGGCGCCGGTGCCCATCGGCGCGGCGCCTTCGCGCAACAGCGGAAGGCGGAACCACGGCAGCAGCATGACGATACCCAGCGCAAACAGCATCGCCAGGCGCGGCACCAGCTGCCACCAGTCGAGGCCGACTTCCCACAGCGCCCAGACGGTGCTGGCGAACAGCACCAGTGCGTACAGGCCCAGCGCAGCGCGGCGAGCGGCGATCAGCAGGATGCCGGTCAGCGCCAGGCCGATACCGGCCAGCAGGTAATACAGCGAGCCGCCGAGCATGCTCAGCTTGATCCCCCCGGCCAGCATGGCCAGGCCCATTAGCAGAAGCAGGATACCGAGCAGGCTCGGCAGCAGACGGCTTCGACTCAAAGCACCCTCAGTGCTCATAGTGTGGTTCTCCGTGACGTTTTAAGTAGTCCCGCGCAAGTTCACTGTAGATGACGATCCTGTGCGGGCATGGTTCAGATAGAAACTGTTGGGTTGATGCGATCACTCTGTAGGAGCGAGCTTGCTCGCGAAAAACCTGAGAACGCCGCGGGGTGTCAGGTTCGCAGCGTTATCGTTGACGACCATCGCGAGCGAGCTCGCTTCTACAGTGGGTTTGGGTTTCAGAACGATGAGGTGATCTTGATCCCGCCAATCAGCGCGTCATCGACCTGGTCCACGCCACCGGGGTGGCGGATGTATTGCAGGTTCGGGCGCACGGTCAGCCAGTTCGTAACGTGCACGCCGTAATAGAGTTCGGCGCTGTATTCGGTGTCCTGCGGTGGCAGGAAGGCCGGGTCGTCGTAGGCATAAACGGCGTGAGCCTGATTGGTCGCTTCGGCGTTCTTGCGATAGGCCGGGTTGACGTGCACACGGGCCAGCGCGAAGCCGATGTCATCTTTGGCGCGGGCGTCGAACAGGCCTTTGTAAACGAGACCCGCCTGAACGTAGTTGTCGATGGCGTTGGTTTTCTTGTCGTGCATCGTGCCGTTGGCGAACACACTCAGGCCGCGCGAATGGTCGCTGGCGATGCTGGTGATCTGCTGCTGGAGGCCCAGCCATACGCCGTGCTTGCTCGACGCGCTGCGGTAAGCTTCGCCACTCAGGGCTGCGGGCTGGCCATTGCTGTCTTTATAGGCATCGGTGGCGTTGGCGCTGCTGTAGTAATAACCGGCGCGGTATTCGCCTGGCAGGCCATTGAGCTTCGGCGACCACACCAGTTCCACCGGCAGGATCGCGCCTTGGGTGCCGCTGCCGCTGAGCTTGAAGCCGTTGCCGCGATCAAGGTTCGACGGGTTCTGCTCGTAGGCGCCGACCTGCGCATACAGCTGCGGCGTGAGGTGATATTTGACCCGCATCGCCCACTGACTGACCGGCCAGTTGTACCAGATTCCGCCCACCCAGTTGCCGACCTGGGAGCCGCAGAACGCCAGGTTCTGGAAGTCGCAGGGGAAGCTGTTGAAGTCTTCGCCTTCGCCGAAACGACCGACCTTGATGTCGAGCGTTTGATCGACGAATTTCTGCTGATACCACATCTGCGTCAGACGCCAGGTCTGGCCACGGCCCCAGACTTCCTGAGCCGAAGTAAAACCGCCGACGCGCGGGTCGTTGATGCGGTCGTTGCTGATGTTGTTTCCGCTGCGTTCGGTGACGGTCAGCTGAAATTCGGCATCGTCCCAGCCGAGGATTTTCTGCAAATCCAGATGCGTGCCGAGGGCGAATTGGTCGCTGTAGCGCGCCGTGCGATCGTGGTCGTGGCCGCCGTGCAGATTGCTGCCCATTTCGCCGGTGTAATCGACTTTGAAGTCGTAGCCTTTTTCCGCAAGCTCGGTGCGAGTGCCGTTCCAGTCACCGAGCATCCACGGGGAATCGCTGTCGAAAGCCGGTGCTGCCTGAGTGCAGGTTGCAAGGCTCAGCGCGGTGAATCCGCCAATCAGGTTCAAAGCTTTTCCGCAGGCAACAGGCATAAAGACATCGCTGTCTTGCGAGGGTTGTAAATCAGGCATAGAGAGGAAATTCTTGATCTTTTTCTGGGGGATAAACGGAGTGGGGTGAATGAGCGGAAGCGTTTCAGCTTAAGGCGGGGGCAAGGATAATGTTCTGTTACAAATAGAGAAAGGGCTTTTACAGACATGCATCTTTTCAGAATCGGTAACAGTCGTCCCTGTAGGAGCGAGCTTGCTCGCGAAGAATGTCACTACACCGCGTTTATTCAGACTGCAGGCGTCATCGTTGACGCCATCGCGAGCAAGCTCGCTCCTACAGGGTATGCATTCCAATGTAGGAGGTGCCGAAGGCTGCGATCTTTTGCGATTCACCTACATTTAACAAGAGCACACAGATCGCTTCCCCCCAACGAAGCCCTCGGCTAAGGTGCGCGGCTTCCCACCCCTACTTCGCAAAGGCCCGGCATGACCGAACAGAATAACGACCCGCTGCACGGCGTAACGCTGGAGCAAATCCTCAACGCGCTGGTTGAACACTACGAATGGTCCGGGCTGGCCGAGCGCATCGATATCCGCTGCTTCAAGAGTGACCCGAGCATCAAATCGAGCCTGACGTTTCTGCGCAAAACCCCATGGGCACGGGAGAAGGTCGAGCGCTTGTACGTGAAGCTGATGCGCACCAAGCGCCCACTCTGAACATGGACCATCCATCGACGCCAGTAGCTGCCGCACGGCGTCGTATTGTGGCGGTGGCGGCCGTTCTCGGCTGGGCCGGATTGAGCATTCAGCTGTACCTGATTTTCTATTCGCGCTGGACGCTGGAAGCCAGCCTGCTGGGCGGCTTGATGAGCTATTTCAGCTATTTCACCGTGCTGAGCAATACCTTGGTGGCGACGGTTTTGACCTGTGAACTGACCCCCCGTGAATCGGCCGCGCGACGCTGGTTTTTGCAACCGTGGGTCAGCAGTGGAATTGCCGTGAGCATCGTCGTGGTCGGCCTGGCCTACAACGTGTTATTGCGCCATCTATGGCATCCGCAAGGCTGGCAATGGCTAGCCGATGAGCTGATGCATGACGTCATGCCGCTGCTGTTTCTGGGCTATTGGTTTTGCTGGGTGCCCAAGGGGACGTTGCGTCTGAGGCACATCGGGTTGTGGGTGATTTATCCACTGGTGTATTTCGCGTATTCGCTGCTGCGCGGGCATTTGCTGGCGGTTTATCCGTATCCGTTCATTGATGTGGAAAAGTTGGGTTATCCACAGGTGTTTATCAATGCCGGGGGATTGTTGGTGGGGTTTGTGGTGATTGCGTTGTTGGTGATTGGGCTGGATCGACGTTTTCGGCATCAGTGAGATTGCCACGATCACAGCCTGCGGCAGCGCCTACATTTGGAAGACGTTCCCTGTAGGCGCTGCCGCAGGCTGCGATCTTTCAAGGCCTACTCGTCGTCGCTGTCACCCAGCCGCCAATAGCCGACCGCTTTGACGAATTGCTCCTCCAGCCCATGCTCATCCAGCAACACCCGGCGGATCTGCCGCGACACTTTGCTTTCGGTCGCAACCCAGGCATACAAACTGCCGGTGGGAACCTGAACCTGGCGCACGGTAGTCAGTAAATGATCCTTGCCGCCTTCACGCAGCACCCAGATCACATTGACGTCAGCGGCACTCTCCAGCACTTGCTGTTCCTTGCCGTTCTCCACCTCCACGATCACCAGTGCACGGCGGTTGGCCGGCAGGCCTTCGAGGCGTCGGGCGATGGCGGGCAGGGCGGTTTCGTCGCCGATCAGCAGGTAGCTGTCAAAAATATCCGGCACGATCATCGAACCCCGAGGCCCGCCGATGTGCAGGAATTGCCCCGGTTTTGCTTGTTCGGCCCAGGTGGCGGCAGGGCCGTCACCGTGCAGCACGAAGTCGATGTCCAGCTCCAACGTGTCGAGGTCGTAACGACGCGGCGTGTAATCGCGCATGGCGGGCATCGGTCCGTTGTCTTTGCCGGCGCCAAGCACCAGGGTTTCCAGCGCGGCCTGTTCGGCCGCATTCTGCGGGAACAGCAATTTGACGTGATCGTCGGTGCCGAGGCTGACGAAACCCGCCAGCTCAGGCCCACCCAATGTGACCCGGCGCATGCGCGGTGTCAGGTCGACCACCCGCAGCACCTGCAGGCGACGGCGTTTGATTTCGTGCATGACGCGGTGAATGGTTTGTGTAATCACTTCAGTCATTCGGCTTTCTCCTGGGCAACCTGAACGGCGGGGCCGTCGACGATGGCCTTGGCGGTGTTGTTGAGCATGGCGGCGACACGCTGGATTTCTTCCGGGCTCCAGCGGCCGTGGTGCAGTTGCAAGGCATGGCGCAGGTTGTGCACCGCCTCGTGAATTTCCGGGGGGCGATCATGACCGCGCAACGAGCGTTTGCTCACATCGATGCGCACCCGCACGCCTTCGAGGGCGACGGCTTGTTCGGTCAGGGACAAGCGCCCGGCGTCCGTCACGCTGTAGCGTTTTTTCCCGCCTTCAGCGTCGCCCTGAATCATCTCGCTCTCTTCCAGAAAGGTCAGGGTCGGGTAGATCACGCCGGGGCTCGGGCTGTAGGCGCCGTCGAACATGCCTTCGATCTGGCGAATCAAGTCATAGCCGTGGCAGGGCTGTTCGGCAATCAGTGCCAGAAGCAGCAGTTTCAGGTCGCCGGGGGCGAATACCCGCGGGCCGCGTCCACCGCGTTCGCGGCCCGGGCGTTTTTCGAAGCCGTCACGGCCATCGCCGTGTTCGCGGTGGGGGGAATGATGGTCTCTCATTTTTTCGTTCTCTCGTCGTATTTAGATACAACTTAAGATATATCTTGCGGAGGGCGCAAGGCCTTCCGACCGATGGTTGTCGCGGATGTCTCGAACGGATCGCCCGATAAAAACGCCCCACGATCGAAAAAATGGCGACCATTAATACAGGTGAAAAAGCGGAAATTAGTGTTAACTCTCTAATGTCACGTTTTCATCCAGAGTTTGCGGGGCGCGTGGTATCCGTCTTACAGAAGTGGCTTGGTGAGTATCTGCTTATCATTACTTATAGGGCGCGGTTTGTAGTCTGTCTCTTACAGTCAAACATTCGATTAACCTTTATTTCAGGTTTTTTCAGCCTCGGTAGTAGCGTCTTGGCTACAAGGTTTAAGGAACTTGCCTGCTTACTTTCCAGATGAATTGACCGATCATCTTTCGGCATTGAAAGTTTCGGTGGGTCAGCACTGCTCGTGACTGTTTTGATCCAGCGAAACTTTCAATACTTAGATCCTTTTATTTAAAAGACAGGTACTGAAAGATGTTCAAGAAGATCGCGTTTGCTGCTCCTCTGGCTGTTCTGGCACTGAGCTCCTCGATGGCGTTTGCCGCCACCGAAGCCAAGCACTCCATCAACATTGTTGCTCATGTTCCATCCGACGATTTCTACGCGGTACCGGTTGATTCGGACCTGGTCAACAAGGATCAGGACATGAGCTACAACCCGTCCACCGGTACGATGAGAACGGTCGATGGGCACTTTGACGTCCTGCACACCGCCGGCAAGGTTCACGCCCGCCTGGAAGGCGTGCCGAAGCTGATCGCCGGTAGCAAGACCATTGATTTGAAAGTCGAACTCAACGGCAAAACGTTGACGACCGCTTCGCAGGAAGTTGTTGGCGACACTGAGTCCAACACCCGCTATCGCGCGCCGTTCAAAATCAGCGCAACCGGCGTCAAGCCTGACGCGGGTGATTACACCGGCGTTGTCATGCTGGTAGTTGAACCTTCCGTCTAAGTTACAGCTGCGACGGTAAACGTTTACTTGTTCCAAGTAACGTACCCGGTCGACAAACTGTTCGGTTTGTCGGCCGTGCTTTGACTTTCCTGTAATCAGAGTACTTTTTCATGTTCCCGATGACGCCCATCGCGGCAGCGCTTGCGCTGCTGTTATGTAGCAGTGCATTTGCGGCGCCCACATCTGTTGATAATACGCCTCGAAGTTTGCTGGCTCAGGCCAAAGGCTTGCCAGCGGATTTCGAGGAGCATTTCTTCGATGTTCCGTTGGCGGTTCGGGTTGAACTCGATCAACAACCACTTGGCGAGGCGATGATTGTGTTGTCCCGCGATGATCGGGTCGCTTTGCTCGAATTCACCGATACCAGCGAAAGCCGCTATAGCGCCGGCGAGCGCGATGCATGGTCCGGCATTCTGAAACCCGGCGTGGCGCTGGGCGCCTGCACCGCTCAATGTCCGGAGCAGATGCTGGCGATTCACTACAACCTCGAAAATTCCTTGCTGTCGATCGTCACTGAAAATGCCGAGCGCGACAGTGAAGCCAAGCGTTATTACGATCATCCAGAAGGCGGCAGCAGCGGCCTGATAGTACGCAATCAGCTTAATCTCAACGGCGGCCAGGATCAGAACCTGGGCGGGCGTTTCGGCCTCGAAGCCAGTGGTAGCCTGGGCAACTGGAGCCAGGCCTTCAACATGCAATTGGCCCGTATGGGCGGTCCCGACGACAAGACCTTTCACGCGGTGCATGAGCTCTATACTCAGCGAGAACTGGAGGGCAGTTTTTTCCGTCTGGGTTATTTCACGCCCAACTCTGAAGGTCTGACCCGGCAGCCCCGTTCGTTCGGCACCAGTCCCGATACGGCCGTCGGGGTGATGTATGGCAGCTCCGACAGCCTGGCGATCGACAATCTCAAACCTAGCGTCTACCCGATCTATGTCACGGCCAACCGGCAGGGCTCCGTGGAGATCTATCGCGATGGGTTGCTGATCAATACCCAGTCGGTGCCGGCCGGATTGCAAACCCTCGACACCCGTCCATTGCCCGGTGGCATTTATGAGGTGGAAGTACGGCTGATCGAAGACGGTCAAGCCACCTCGTCCACCCAGGAACTGATCTACAAGCCGAACAACTGGCGCAACCACGATGAACGCTGGCGCTACAACCTGTTCGCCGGGCAGGAAAGCAAATTGCTCAGCAACTGGGATCAACAGGACACGGGCGATGCGACCGCCGGTGCTGCGATCAATTACCTGTTGCACCCCCGCGTGGTGCTCGGTCTGTCGGCGCGCCAGATTCGCGACACACTTCAATTCGGTGGTTCCATCGACTGGAGCCTGGCCAACAGCACCAGCGTGTTCGCCAACCTGTACCAGACCGAAGATCACGGCACCGGTGTCGATCTGCAAGGCCTGTACAACTATGGCTCCGGCAGTCTGGTGGTGAGTCACAATCGCAGTTGGCTCGACACCCGCAACACGTACGACACGTTGCCCGACGGCACCCGTGTACGCCAACGCAATGTGTTTACTGGCGAGACCAGCAATTCATCCCTGGCGCTGAACCACCGGATCAGCCGCAAAAGTTCGCTCAACGCGCGGGTGTCCCACAGTGAAGGCAACGTCGAAGGCGTAGGTGCGGATCTGGGCTGGACCCAACGCACTGAAGTGTTTGGCAGCGATGCCAACTGGCGACTGTCGCTGTTCGACCGTCCCGGCAGCTACAGCAGCGGCGATGCGCGCAATCGCGGGATCGACTTGAGTATCAGCCTGGCACTGGGCGGTCCGGGCCAGCAGATTTCCGGCAGTATCGGCAGCCGCACCGCCCGTGACGGCAGCCGCGACACCAACGCATCGCTCGGCTACCGCAAAGACCTGCAGGACCACGTGCTGCAGAGTGTCTCGGTGACGGCGCTCACCGACACCTATGGCGTCGGCCTGTCGAGCCTGGCGAACTTTCGCACCGACTCGGTCAACGGCGACGGGTTTATCCAGCGTTCATCGTTCAACGACAACTTCACCGGTGGCCTGAACCTGGAGAGCACGGTGGCCGTCGGTGGTCAGAGAATGGTGCTGACCAGCCAAAATCAAGGGCGCGGTGCCGGAATGATCGTCGACGTCGAGTCCGACATCGACGGTGTCGCTTTGCGCGCCGACGACCTGAGCGGCAGCAGTGCCGCCTTGCGCCCAGGGCGCAACTTCATTCCGCTCACGGCCTACAAGAACAGCTCGGTGAGTTTCGATTTCGAAGGCAATCACGTCCCGGCGGCGAGCATCGAACCGGCGCGCACTCGCTATCACCTGAACAAGGGTGGCGTGGAGTACCGCAAGGTGCGGGTGATGAAAACCCTGACCGTGCTCGGCCGTTTGCTCGATCCGCAAGGGCGGCCGCTCAAGGGCCATCACGTAATCAACCACGCCAGCCGTGGTGTCAGTGAGGTCGATGGCTTCTTCTCGATGGAAATGAACGCCGGCTCGCCAACGCTCGAAGTGCGTTATGCGGACCAGTTGCTCTGCCAGTTCCGGCTCGACACCGACCAGCACCGCAGTGAAAACAACGTGTTGATGATCGGGGATTTGCGTTGCAGTCCGGACACTTTGGCGGATGCCACGGTCAGCCAGCAGAAGGCCGGCTAATGGCACAGGTATTGATTTTTCACGGAGTGCAATCATGAATCTCAACACCGCATGGCCGGGAGGGTTTAGTCGTGGCCGATGGCTGGGGTTGCTGGCGATGTTTGCGGCGACGACGGCGGGGGCGGCGACCCAGGAAATCAGGGCCTTGTTCACGCCCGATTCGGCCAACCCGCTGCGCAATGAGTTCGTCAACAAGACGCCGTCCAGTGGTTACTGCGAGTACTACCCCGATATTTGTCGCAACAGCAATACCTTCAGTCTCCGGCTGCTGACGAGCGTCGAATCGAACAAGGCCCTGCAAGCCGATGCAGATCCACGCAACAGTGCGATGTTCAAGGTGCCGGGAGGGTGGCGTTCGTTGAATGTCACCAATCCAGAAACGGGAGATGTACAAGCAGTCGAAGTCCGTATTGCCGGCGTGGGTTCCAACCATGTTTTGAGTGATACGGCGGTCAATCTGACCGGGGCTGAGAACGCTGGAGAAGGGCACAATAAATTATGGAAAGGCTTGAGCTGGGTCAATCCGGCGCCTCCCTGTGTAAGCACCGGGATGGGGTTTTATGGGGCGCGTACATACGCTTTTTTTTGGAAAACCCCCGATGAACGCGCCTGCGTCAAAGTGGCCAACTTTCCAATCCCTGCAATGACCTATGAGTATCTGGACTTTGCCTACGAGCTGCGCACGCCTAACCCGCTGGGCATGTCGTCAGGGCTCTACACCGGGAGCCTGAGTTATCGCCTGGGCCCTGGCGGCGACTTTGACTTCGGCGATGTAATGATTCCGAACGACCCCGACCTGACCCTGGATTTCGTGCTGGACGTTCAGCACACCCTGAAAGTCGAGATTCCCCCCGGCGGCGAAAAGGTCCAGTTGGTACCGGCGGGCGGCTGGCAAAGCTGGCTGCACGCGGGACGCAGGCCTGTGCGGTTGTTCCGTGACCAGACGTTCAACATCTCCGCGTCGTCGCGCTTCAAGATGCAGTTGAGATGCGGGCTCGACGGGGCACCCTTCGATTGCGTGATTCGAGATACGGTCGAGAGAAGATCAGTCGAATTACAAGTCAGTGTCAGCCTGCCCAACGGTTTGACGGACCTCTCCGGCCAACCGGTCAGGCGCCAGCGATTAAGGGTGGGCGAGGCCAATGCGTTGCAGTTCCAACCCGGTTTCTATGTGGACCGGGCGCCGGGGACTCTGCATTTCGAGGTCCCGCAAAGTCAGATGGAATTCATGCTGAGGCCCGGAGCAGGGCCCTCATTTTCCGGCAGCGCCACGGTGATCTGGGATTCGGAAGTCTGACGCACCTCGCGCCAATAAGGCGTGCCAGCGTTCTGTTCAATGTCATGAGGTTCAACGGTATGAAGCGACTGTGGCTACTAATGAGTTTAAGCGGACTTTCCCTGGGCATTCAGGCCGGGCCGCAGATCAACGTCGGAACGGTTTACGACTATCTGGATGGCGACAAAAGCACGTACCTCAAGCGTGTGTTCAACAGCGGTGACAGCACGGCCTTCGTCAAGGTCAACATCCTGGAAATAATCTATGACGCCGATGGCACGGCCCGCGAAGTACCGGTCGAGGCGCAGGCCGATGTGAGTGCGCGTAACGGCGTGATGGCCAGCCCCGCGCGTTTGATTGTGCCGGCCAACGGCATGCAGGGCACGCGCCTGCTGCACATGGGCGAGCGAGACACCGAGCGTTACTTTCGCGTGCGGTTCATTCCTGTGGTGCCGGAAAAGGAAGACGAATTCGCCGTCTCCAGTGAAGAGCGCGATGAGTACAAAAAAAACCTGTCGGCGGGCGTCAACGTCATGACCGGGTTCGGCACCGTGTTTTTTGTACGCCCCAAAAACAGTCGGTTCGACAGCGTAATCGATGACAGCCCGGGCACTTATCGGCTGCGTAACAACGGCAACACTGTGGTGGTGGTCGATGAGTTCCGTAACTGTTCGCTGAAGAGCGAAACCGAGTGCGAGCCCACCACCAAACATCACGTCAGGGCGGGCAACACCTTCGAGTTCGAGAAGAAACCCGGACGTGAATACCGCTTCAATCTGGTCGAGGGCGACAGCAAAAAAACCGTGCGTATTGCCAGCCCGTCATGACCCGGTGCGAGTGCGGTCAAACCTCGCGATTTTTATCTGGAACAGGGACCTGAAATGATCAAGCAATCGGCCATCGTCTTGTGGATAGTCGGGATTACGCTAATGAGTTCTCCGGCTTTCGCGGCACGCGAAGAGCACAGGTTCGAAGTGTCGGTGAATATTCCGACCCTGGGGTTTTACGTGATACCCGCCGAGACAAACTGGATTCATCGCGAACAGATATTGCCGTGGAATATAAACACTTCGACGCTGGGTGGGCTGCGCAAAAACTTCGATGTCAAACACGACACCAGCGCGATCGAAGCACGGCTTGAAAGTGAACCTTATTTGTCCAACGGACGGGCAGATCAGAACATTTACTTGCGTGTGAGCTTCAACGGCACGGACCTCAGCCATGACCCGCAGCCTCGGCAGGTAGTGTCCGCCGCGGAGGCTGTCGCAGGTGGGCGTTTCCCCCTGGAGATACATCCGAAAACGCCTGCTGGCGGCTATAAACCGGGCGCTTACCATGGCAACGTCCAGTTGATCTTCAATGCCGCGGCGCCCTGATCCCAGACGCCCGAACACCCCCGATCAAATTTCATAGAGTGCAAACATGAATTCCCAGACTCATTCCCCGGGATGGCTTCGCCGTGGCCGCTCGCTGGCACTCCTGGCCGTTGTAGCCGCGTCATCGGCGGGCGCGGCAACCCAGGAAATCAGGGCATTATTCACGCCTGACTCGGCCAACCCGCTGCGTAACGATTTCATCAACAAAACGCCGTCCAGTGGTTACTGCGAGTACTACCCCGAGGTCTGTCGCAACAGCAATACCTTCAGCATTCGCCTGCTGACCAGTGTCGAGTCGAACACGGCCATACAAGCCGATGCTGATCCGCGCAATAGCGCGATGTTCAAGGTGCCAGGAGGGTGGCGTGCGTTGACGGTCACCAATGCACAAACCGGCGATGATCAAACCGTCGAAGTGCGTATTTCCGGCGTGGGTTCCAACCATGTATTGAGTGATACCGCTGCCAATTTGACGGGTGCTTCGAACGCACGGGAAGGACACGACGCCTTGTGGAAAGGATCAGGCTGGCTATATGCCCCGACTCCCTGTCAAACCACCGGGATGGCATTCTTCGGCGAAAGCACCTACGCGTTTTTCTGGAAAAACCCCAACGCTAGCGCGTGTGTAAAAGTCGCCAATTTTCCCATCCCGGGCATGACCTACGAATACCTGGACTTTGCCTACGAACTGCGCACACCTAATCCGCTGGGGATGTCGTCAGGGCTCTACAACGGGAGCCTGAGTTACCGCTTGGGCCCCGGCGGCGATTTCGACTTCGGCGATGTCATGATCCCGAGCGACCCCGACTTGACCCTGAATTTCGTACTGGACGTTCAACACACCCTCAAAGTCGACATTCCTCCCGGTGGCGACAAAGTCCAGCTGGTTCCGGCAGGCGGGTGGCAAAGCTGGCTGCACGCGGGACGCAAGCCCGTTCGATTGTTCCGTGACCAGACATTCAATATTTCCGCCAGTTCTCGTTTCAAGATGTACCTGGATTGTCAGTTTGGCCCCGGCAGGGCTTGCTACCTGGATGACGGCAAAAACATTTTTGTTCCGATAGAGATCAGTGTGAGTCTGCCTGCGGGTTTGATGGATACCAGTGGCCGACCGGTTAGTCGCCAGGTGTTGAAAGTCGGGGAAGCGGCGGGGGAAGTGTTTCAACCCAGTCAGTATGTGGATCGAAAACCCGGGACATTGCATTTCGAAATGCATCATAAAGAAGCGATTGACGCGGTGCTTTTACCGCATACGGCCAAGCACTATCGCGGCAACGTCGTGGTTATTTGGGATTCGCAAGTCTGACGGATTGTGCGTCGATTTGCAGGCAGCCTGACCGTGAGTTTTACCGTCAGGCTGCTTTCTTCCTGTCATTTGAAACGTGGCGATTTTTACAAACCTGCTCGCCTCAGTGCATCGCGGGTCAAGCGTCTCAAGAGTTCTTTTTCTTCATCGCCAAGATCGATCAGAAACCGCTCGAAGTTCATATCGCTGATCGGTTCATCGGCAAACACAACGGTTGGTGGCACCGGCAAATCATTTATCAGGTTCCGGAGCCGTTCTCGTAGTGCGCCCCGTTCGGCCTCGCTCGCTTGCGTCGAGTCCAGCCACTGCTGCTGTGTTTCACGCAAGGTTTCGAGCTGTTCGTACTTGCGCATATACAGCCGTTTGTTGGTCTCGAATTCCACCGGGTATTTGTCGCGCAAATATCGCTCCCAAAAGTCTCGCTCGAGCATTTTGTTCACCAGACCATCACCTTCTTCCAGGGAAAGCACGGTGTCATAGGCTTGGTTGACCATTGCATCGGTAACGCCCGAGATCTCTCGGTAAAGCATGCCTCTGGACTGCCAGGGCAGGTTCAAGCGCTCGGCCAGTGCTGTCTGGTAGGCCAGGTAGACTTCGACTTCATCGGGATCGCCGCCTCGACTCGCCATGTCCGCCTCGGCGATTTCGTTGACTTGGTCCAGCCGCGCCGCGCCTTTGGCCAGGGTGACCAACTTGCGCTCAAGCTGCGCCGGATCAGTGGAGTAGGAGGACGCCTCCGAGGTCAGCACCTTGATGCCCATGTTGTTGAAGCGTTGCGCACCGGCATCGGCGCAGTTGTCCGGTTGCTCGACGGCGGCGAACAGCTCCTCACGCAGATTTGCATCGAGGTGCACGGCATCGAGCATGCGCCAGACGCGCTGCATCAGTTGATTGCGCGGCTCGCCACCCGCGCGATAGTCGGAAAAATATCGAGTGTCGATCAGGAAGGACAAGAACTGCTCGGAGCCGGGTTCCGACTTCACTTCGGCCCAGATGTTCGTTCGTGTGCTGCCCCAGCCCGGTACCTCGTTCCAGAGGTCGGTGCTCAAGTTCGCATGGATGATCGGATCGGTTTCGCCCGATGGAAGCACCCTGGGTTCAACGGACAGGCCAACCGAGCGGCGGATGGTCTGATAGCGCAGCCGGTCGAGATCCGACAGGTTAGCCACGTCAAGATATGTGCGGGCGACGACCGAGGCGCCCGGCGAGCCGGGAACCACCTCGGGAATCTGGCCGATCGGATTATCCCGCAGGTCAAGCAAAAAACCGCGCGGCCTGGGCTTGGCAAAAGTACCTTCGGGCCACGTCATGATCACCGTGTCCCTTAACCCTACGACTTTCAGTCGAGGCATGTGCCCAATGTCTACAGGTCTGCCCAGCGGGTTTTCATCGAGCCGCAGGATTTCCAGATAAGTCAGGCGGTTCAGTTGTTCGACATCGGCTACATCCAGCACGATCTGGTTGTCGCTCAGGCGCAGGCGTTCCAGCCCGCGCATGGCGCTGATGCTCTTCGGCATTCTGGTCAGTTCGCAGCCTTTCGCACTGAGTTCCCGCAGGTTGGGAAAGTCCTTCAACAGCCCGTTCGCTTCGCTGGAAAAACGAGTGTTGTCGAGTTTTAGCACCGTAACCTTATCGAGAAACCTTCCGAGTTTCGGGCGTTGGGACCACCAATGTTGCAGATCGAGCGGCAGCATTTCCCTGGAGAGATCGAGCGAGTAACTGTCCGGCTCAGCACGGCTGCCCAGCCCAGTGGTTTTGCGTTCGAAGCACTCGATAAGGCGTTCGGCGATGTGTAGTCCGCCGTCATCGCGAAAGGCATAAGTGCCAGGCCCCCAACCTTCTATTTGCTGGTTTTCCCATGTGGCCACGATGTCGTTCAGCTCATCCAGATCACGTTCCTGCACATCCATGGCCCTTTGCGGTTCACCTTGGGCGGTCAAAGCATTGGCGAATGCATCGACCTCACTTTCATTGAAGTGCGGATGCAGGTCGCGAATTCGTTCGTGCAGAGTGACGGCTTCACGGCTTAGGCCCCCGCCACGAACCAACAACATCGTTTCATGCTCGGCAACCGGGCGAATCGGCGGCGTGGCAAGGACAGTACGTCGCTCACTGGGTGGAGCTGACTTGGCGATGACCCATTGCCTGAAAAACTCTGCATCACCCGGTTTGTAACCGAGCGCGTTTTGTCCTTCCTTGCCCATCGCATGCAGCAGGGATTCAAAAAAAACATCGGCCTCATGGATCGGCTGATCCGAGGCGTCACGCACCTGATATTTCCCTGCGTCATCGCGAATCAGTATTCGAATTTTCCTGGCGTCGTCTGGCCCCGCGCTGTCGCGCAATTCTCCATCGAAGGTACGCTGGCGGATCTCAATGCGCACGTCGCCGAACATATCGGTGTGGAGTCGCAGTGCTCCCAGTGCCAGGCGTTCTGTATCGATATTGCTCAGTGCATCGTGGTACAGGCCTTGGGCGGCTCTGACCGAGCTGACTTCGAACTGAAGTTCCCGAGCGTAGTTTTTCAAGCGCAGTGGCAATCGATTGTATTGCGCGATCTGCCGTTGCTCGGTTGCGCTGGCGCTGGCGAGGATGTTTTGCGCAATGTTTTCGGGTAGCTCAGGAAAGTCGCTGAACAGCAGGGTGATCTCGGGGGATAACGCTGCGGTCGTGCTTGCGCCAGTGCCAAGACGTTGCAGGGTATCGGTCAGCAGCGGCGGCGGTGGGGCGTTCTCAACGTGCATCCTGCGCAGTGCCGCTTCATCGGTGCCGCTGATCTGGCGGATCTGTTCCAGTTGTTCGTCGCTGAAGGCGTCGGTGGTGTGACCGATGCGCCTCATCAATGTCGATCCTTCCCACTCCCGCGGGTTTTCCGTTTCGCTGACCCAGGCACCTTCGCCGTTGTGCCGCAGGGTCGGTGCGTACGCGTCGGCGCGTTGTGGATGCTGGATGCGGTGCTGGCCGGTGACGGGGTCTTCCCGCACTTCGAAGTGCTTACCGTCCAGGCGCAAAATGCGTTGGTTCTGATGCTGGTAAATACCTTGCCCATCGGGTCTCGCGTCGGTCGGCAAGGCCAGTTTTTTCTCATAGGACGATAGGTCGGCGTTCCATAAACGCATCTGGCCATTAGGCAACTGCACGGGTTTCAAACTTTCGAAGAACGGCGAGAGTTTCGCCCGTGCGACGTTGCCGATTGCACCCGCCGCAGCGAACGCACCTAGCTGTACAACGCTTTCCAGCACGCTGATGGTCTGTTCACCGGCCTCGGCCAAACGACCCTCGGCCAGATCGACGATGCCCTCGACCACTTCATCGGTCAGTTGGTAAGCGGTGTAAGCCAGCATCAGCGTGCCCAGACCCGGCACAAACGGAATCGCCACCAGCAAGGCAATGTTAAAGATGTCCGAAAGCATTTTCTCCAGGTTGTCCCACCAGGCCCAGCGTGCCATGCGGTCGGCGTATTCGGTGGAAATGGCGATTTCCCGTGTGTCGTTGAAGATTTTGTTCAGTTTCTGTCGGTAGAAATAACCCCATAGATCACCGTTGAAACGGGTCTGGCGATCATCCTGAATCTTTGAAAGGCTGAATTGCAGGTTTGGGTTGTCCACAGGCGTGGCTTGCCAGTTGGGCAAATTCGAACCCGGTGCGGTCGCCTGCCATTTCACCTTGCTCAGACGATCATTCAAACCGGCAAAGAAATGCCCTCGTTCTGGATGGTTCACGAACTGGCTGAAGTACTGTTGATAACTTGCGGGAGATTGCACATCGCGTAATTGCTGCGTGAGTTCAGCCATGAATTCGAGCGACGACGGGTATTGCTTGAGCGGATGCTCCGCGTCATGGGGCACATAGGCAATCAAGGGGACGGGTTGAGTGGCGGTCAATACATCCGGGGCGATCAGGACGATGCCGGTCAGGTGTGTGTCCATCATTGCCAGGTTGTAATAGCTGACGGGTTGGCCGCGCCATTTCAGGTTTCTGCGGTCATCGAGCATGCCCTGCACGACGTCAAAAGCGTCCTGGTCGATGTCCTTTTTCATCAAGGCCATACGTGCCGCGACACTCAGCGCGCTCTTTTGGCTCAGGATGACTTTGTGGCGCAAGACATTGCTGGCCACTGTATTGGTCGACCGTAAAAACTCATTCAAGTGTTTTTCGTATCGAGCGCCGATGTCCAGTTCACGACACAGTGACTTGAACTGGTCGACCGTGATTTTTTGCTTGAGGTGTTTGATTGCAAAGTGACCCCGCGCGTCGGGACGGGTGATGAATTCGGAATCGGCCGTGAATGTTTCAGTGCTCGCGAAGTTATGCAGCGCGGCATCGAGCAAGGAAACGGTGCGACTCTGAACGCCTGAGGCGAAGTCATGCACCCACCATGACGTGTTAACCGGCGCATAGAGTCGCAGCCATGTTTGCTCGACGTCATCTTCTACGCCGAAGCGATCCTTCAGAGCCTTTTGCAGCAAGGGTTTGGCGAAGGCTTGAATATCCTGCAGATGACTTAGCGCCTGATCCACGGTGTTTTGTGCGTTCCAGTAGAGCTTGATGTCGTTCTTCAAGCTGCGGTGTGCAGTAGCGGAAGCGCTCTTGTGCCAATCGGGAATCGTCAGGTTGATAGTTCTCAGTGCTTTGACGCGTGTCGCTGAAGTTTTTTGCAACCAGGAGGGGATGTTTTTTCTGACCAACTCATAGTGAGTGCTTGTATCGGGGAAGGTGATAGAGGCCTGGCCTGTCGGTAGAAGTTTCGGGGGGGAATTGGGCATTGCTTGATCGTCCATGATTAATAGTGGCGCAACCAGCCTAGGTAATCGAACTTCAAAAAAAAAGCTCAAATATAGGATCGGAGCGGTGCTGGTCCGGGCTTAAACGTTCCAAAATTGAAAAGTTAAAAACACATAGATACCACCACTTCGGCAGAAGGGTTAGTCAACGCGCGATGCAGTGGTCAATCAGAAACGTTCGGCGGAGAGCCTGACTTTCCACTTCGGTATCAATCGGCGACGTAATTTGTATTCTTTTCGCGATGCCTAATTCGTGATGACCTACGCGCAATGCTGAAAAGTCCTACATACATTTCCTGGTCGGTCGTTGAAGATGCCGCGGCGCTGAAGCTCGATGAATATTTGCTTCCTAATAGTTATTGATCTTGAGCGTTTTCGTTAAAACGGAAACCTTGGTTTGTTCGACTTCATCTGAAACGACAGGTATTTAATAATGTTCAAGAAAATTGCAATCGCTGTACCGATGGCCATTCTGGCGCTGAGTTCTTCCATGGTTTTTGCTGCCACCGAGGAACGAAGCATTATCAATATCAAGGCGAGCATTCCAAGCAGCGTTTTCCACGCTCGGCCACAAGACCCTGATTTTGGTAAAGATGAAACGCTGAACTACAACGTCGTCAACGGCGAACTGAGTTCTCTGCGCGCTGTTTATAACCTTCGGCACAGTGATGCCAATGGTTCGATCAATGCGTTAATTGACGGTGACGCGTCCTTGTTCAACGGCGCGAATGCTATCCCGTTGGACGTTACAATTGGCGGTATTGCGCTGAGCAACACCACAGTAGAAGTTGTGAACGTAGCGGATTCGACACCCGGCACGCAGAGGGATTTGATTATCACCCCTACAAAACCTACCCCAACTCAAACCGGTGAGTACGCTGGTAGCTTTGCAGTGGTTTTCGAACCAGTCATTACCCCGCCAACTCCTTGAATTGAGGTTTATTGAAAAAGTCTGTCTTGTTTAATAACGGTAACCGGTCGGCTGCATATTTTGACAGTCGGCCGGGCTTTAATATTTTCATGTGATCAGAGTAATTAGTTCATGTTCCCGATGACGCCCATCGCGGCAACGCTTGCATTGCTTTTATGTGCGAGTGCATTTGCCGCGCCTAATGCCGGAACAACACCGCGAAGTTTGCTCGCTCAAGCCAAAGGTTTGCCGGCGGAGTTTGAAGAGCACTTCTTTGATGTACCGTTAGCGGTTCGGGTGGAACTTGATCAACAGTTTCTCGGTGAGGCGATGATCGTGTTATCCCGCGATGATCGAATGACCCTGCTTGAATTTGTCGATGTCAGCGACAGCCACATCACTGCCAGTGAGCGTGAAATCTGGGCGGCCTATTTGCAACAAAGCGTGGCCCTCGGTGCCTGCGAAGGTCGTTGTCCGGAACAGATGCTGGCCATCCACTACAACCTCGAAAGCTCCCTGGTGTCGATTCTCACCGAGCATGCCGAGCGCGACACCGATGCCAAACGCTACTACCAGCAGCCTGAAAACGGCAGCAGCGGTTTGATCGTGCGCAATCAGTTGAACCTTTACGGTGGCCAGGATCAGGATTTCGGCGGACGCTACGGCCTGGAGGCCAGCAGCAGCCTGGGCAACTGGACCCAGAGCCTGAATATGCAAGTGGCGAGTTTGGGCGGCCCGGATGAGAAGCTCTATCACGCAATACATGAACTCTATAGCCAGCGCGAACTGGAAGGCAGCTTTATGCGCCTGGGTTACTTCACCCCCACTTCGCAAGGGCTGAGCCGTCAGTTGCGTTCGTTCGGTGCCAGCCCGGACACGGCGCTGGGCCTCATGTACGGCAGCTCCGACAGTCTGGCGATCAACAGCCCAAAAGCCAGCGTCTATCCAATCTATGTCACGGCCAACCGCCAGGCATCGGTGGAGATTCTACGCAATGGCTTGCTGATCAATACCCAGCCGATCAATGCCGGTTTGCAAACCCTGGATACCCGTCCCTTGCCGGGTGGTATCTACGAAGTGGAAGTGCGTTTGATCGAAGACGGTCAGATAACTTCCACTACGCAGGAGTTGGTGTACAAACCGAGCAATTGGCACAACCACGACGAGCGCTGGCGTTACAACCTGTTTGCCGGTCAGGAAAGCAAGTTGCTGAGTAACTGGGACGAGCAGACTTACGGCAACATGACTGCCGGCGCTGCCTTCAACTACCTGCTGCATCCACGGGTCATTGTCGGCCTCTCGGGTCGCCAGGTTCGGGACAAACAGCAATATGGTACTTCGGTCGACTGGACGCTGGCCGATAACACCAGCCTCTTTGCCAACCTTTATCAGACTTCGGATCACGGTACCGGCCTTGATCTGCAAGGGATGTACAACTATGGCTCCGGAAGCGTGCTCGCCACCCATAATCGCAGTTGGCTGGACACCACCAACACCTACGAAACCCTGCCTGACGGCACCCGGGTGCGGCAGCGCAAAGTGTTTATCGGCCAGACCAGCAACTCGTCATTGTCGGTGAATCATCGGGTCAGCAACCGAAGCTCGATCAATGCACGGGTCTCGCACAGTGAGGGCAATACCGAAGGCGTAGGCCTCGATTTGGGCTGGACCCAACGCGGTCAACTGTTCAACAGCGACGCCAACTGGCGCTTCTCGGTCTTTGACCGGCCGGGCTCGTCCAGCAGTGGCGACGCCCGTAATCGTGGGGTTGATTTGACTGTCAGCCTGGCAATCGGCGGCCCAGGTGAGCAGTGGTCCGGCAGTGTCGGCTCACGCACCTCGCGTGAAGGCGGTCGCGACAACAACGCGTCGGTGACCTACCGCAAAGACCTGCAAGATCATGTTTTGCAGAGCGTCTCGGCCACCGCGATCACCGACACCTACGGCGTCGGTCTTTCCGGCAACACGAGTTTCAATAATGAGGCCATCAATGGCGATGCCTTTTTCCAGCGCTCTTCTTACAACAGCAACCTTTCCGGTGGTTTGAACCTGGACAGCACCGTTGCCGTGGGGGCCCGGAAATTCGTCATGACCAGCCAGCATCACGGCGGCGGAGCCGGGATGATCATCGATGTGGAATCCGACCTCGATGACATCGCGTTGCGCGCCGACGACCTGAGTGGCGGCAGCGCAAGCCTGCGCCCGGGTCGCAACTTTATCCCGATCACGGCGTACAAGAGCAGTTCGGTGAGCTTCGATTTCGAAGGCAACCACCCGCCAGCGGCGACCATCCAACCGGCGCGTACCAGCTATCACCTGAACAAGGGCGGTGTGGATTATCGCAAGATCAAAATCAACAAAACCCTGACCGTACTAGGGCGCCTGGTCGACCCCCAAGGCAAGCCGCTCAAGGGCCATCACATCATCAACCACGCCAGCCGTGGCGTGAGTGAGGTGGACGGCTTCTTCTCCATGGAAATGAATGCGGGTTCACCCACGCTGGAAGTACGTTCCGGCAACCAGTTGCTCTGCCAGTTCCGCCTCGATACCACCAACGCGCGCAGCGAAAACAATGTGCTGATGATCGGTGATTTGCGTTGCCTGCCGGAGACGTTGGCGGATGCGACTTACAAGGTTGAGAAGGCCGGTTAATGGTTTTCCAACCGCAATGAGATTTCAGGTTACCGATGATGAATTTATCTTTTCCGCCAAGAACCAGCGCGACTTGCTCGCTGGAGGGAAGTTAAACAGCCCGGTACCGCTGTTTTTAATAATTAAGGTAAACGTTATGAAACGCTTGTTGGCACTGTTTGGTTTTTCACTGCTTTCACACGCCGCCCTGGCCAGCCCTCAAATCAATGTCGGGGTGGTGTACGACTATCTGGATGGCGATAAAAGTACTTACTTGAAACGTGTATTCAATGGCGGCGAAAGCACTGCGTTCGTCAAGGTCAATATTCTGGAAATCATCTACGACGCGGACGGTACTCACCGTGAAATACCGGTCACCTCCCAGAGTGATGCCGGTGCTCGCGATGGATTGATGGCCAGCCCCGCCCGTTTGATTGTTCCTGCCAACGGCATGCAGGGGACGCGTTTGTTGTACATGGGCGAGCGTGAGAAAGAGCGTTACTTCCGCTTGCGTTTTGTGCCAGTGGTGCCTGAAAAGGAAGATGAGTTTGCGGTTTCCGTCGAAGAGCGTGATGAATATAAAAAGGGCTTGTCGGCTGGAGTCAACGTGCTCTCCGGATACGGCACAATTTTTTTCGTGCGTCCTAAAGAGACTCGTTTTGACAGCGTGATCGACAACGGGGCACTTCAATACCAGATTCGTAACAACGGCAACAGTGTGGTGGTGATCGACGAATTCAAGGATTGCTCGGTAAAGAACGACCAGGAGTGCCAGCCAACCACAAAGCATCACCTTCTGGCCGGTCGGACGTTCCAGTTCGAAAAACAGGCGGGTCGTGAATATCGATTCACGATGATTGAAGGAACAGAAACCAGAAAAATCGAAGTAAAGGAATAACCCACGGTCTTTGTGAATGAACCGGGTACAGGTTGTGATTCGAACTTCAGGCGTTATACCGGGTTCGCTCCTTATTTGATTCATGTGCCTCGAAGTGTAAGCAATAGGTAATCACTATGTTTAAAACAGTCATAACCGTCACTTCGATAGTGTCTCTGTCGTTGACCTGCGTTTATGCGTTTGCTTTTGTAGAGCGCGAGACCTTTGAAGTGTCGGTGTCGATTCCTGCCTCAGAATTTCATGTACTGCCAGTGGACCCGGAATGGATGGGCCGTGAACAGGATTTGACCTGGAACCTGGTGACGTCGGAGTTAAGTCCTCTGCGCAAAAGTTTCGATGTCAAGAATACTAACGGTGGCATCGCTGCTCGCTTGAATGCAGAGCCTTATTTGAGCAATGGCAGAGACAGCGACAACATCGCGCTGGACGTAAAATTCAATCAAATAAAACTTACGGTGAATAACGCGCAAGTTATCTCGGAAATAGACGCAAAGGCCGGTAAACGCGTAGGTCTTGAAATTACAGCCGTAAAACCGGTCGACGGTTATAAACCCGGTGAATACTACGGCAATGTGCACATGATTTTTGAGGCACTCGCGCCTTGAAGTTGTTCGAGGGCATCCAGAGGGGCCGTAATAATGTTTCAGGTTTATCAATTATGAATTTATCTTTGCTGGCAAGAACGATAACGGCTTTCTCTTTGGCAGGTGGCTTGCTGATTGGGCTTCATGCTCCGTCGGTTGGGGCTGTCGTGCAGGAGATCCGGGCGGAGTTTGTGCCCGATCCAACGAATCCGATGTTCAACAAGTTTGTCAACACGACACCGGAATCCGGGGTGTGCCCTACATACATGGCCGCTCGTTGCAAGAGCTTGGGCATCTTCAGCCTAGTTGTGCCGGGCTTGAGGTTTAATTCCAATCAGCCGATTCCTGCCGAGCATGTGGACCCTCGGCAGGGTGCGACCTTCAGTGTGCCTTCCAGTTGGCGGGATCTGGACGTTGTTCATGGCACAACTGGTGAGCGTGAGAAAGTACAGATGCGTATCGCAGGTATCGGCGGTAGCTGGAGGATGGCGCGACCACCTGGAGTCAGTGCATGGGCGCGACCCGGGGAATATTGGTTTAATCAATGGAAGAATGCGCCGGCCCCTTGCACCGGTGTCAACGCGGGGATTGCCGGGAGCGATTCTTCGCCCTTTTTTTGGCTGGTTCCTGAAGGTGCCGGGGCCTGTAGCAGAGCACCCTTTGTCGACATCCCGTGGTTCAACTTTATCTCGGTCCAATACGTCTATGAACTCAGGACGCCCAATCCCTTGAGTATGTCGTCAGGAGAATACAAGGGGTCTCTGACCTACACCGCAGGTCCCGGCATGGACTTCGATATGGGTGATGTGCTGATTCCCAATGACACGGCAATCACCCTCAATTTCACCCTTAATGTCATGCACATGCTCAAGGTGGAAATCCCGCCCGGTGGCCATCAGATCGAACTGCTGCCTCAGGGCGGCTGGCAGCCCTGGCTGAATCAGGGGCGTAAACCGGTGCGTTTGTTCCGTGATCAAACCTTCAACATCTCATCGTCAAGCCGCTTCAAGATGCTGCTCGAATGCCAATACACCGACGGAAATACATGCGCGCTGAGCGACACGGACACTGCTCAACGGGTGCCATTGAATACCAGCGTGAGCCTGCCCAGCGGCTTGGCGGATGCTTCGGGTCAACCGGTCAATCACCTCCCATTACGACTGGATGGCAGCGGCACCGAGTTGTTTCAACCCAGCCTGTATGTCGATCGCAAACCGGGAACACTGCACTTCGAGATTGCCAAGGAACACGTCGAGCGAATGCTGGACCCGGGCGTTGCAAAGCGATACTCGGGCAACGTCACGGTGGTTTGGGACTCGGAAGTGTAAGGCGTATTTTGCCTCGTTTCGATGGCGCGCAATAACCGAGGGGGCGTAATCAAGCGCCCCTCGCTACTCCATTGCGCTGTCGGGTTAACGATTGGCCGTTGATACCGTTGGCTGACACATCGTATGCGTATCCGGTTGCAGGTACGGCGTCAGAATCGGCGCCATGCCCTTAAGCACTTGCACCGGCAACGCCGAGGTAAAGGTGAAGCTCTCGGCCGAGCGCCCCGGCACGAAGGCGGTCAGGGTGCCGAAATGGTGATCGCCGATATAGAACACGAATGTGGCCGTGCGGTTGAGTGACTTGGAGCTCAGAATCCGTCCGCCGGAGCCAATGGCTTCGATGCGGTTGTCGCCGGTGCCGGTCTTGCCGCCCATGGCCAGCGGGGTGCCGTTGGGCAGTTTGAAACTGCCGGCCACCCGTTTCGCGGTCCCGGCGTCTACCACTTGCGACAGGGCTTCGCGCATGGCCTTGGCGACCTCGATTGGCATTACCCGTTTGCCCACATCCGGGTCATTGATCAACTTGGTTTCGTAAGGCGTGTCGGCGGCGAAATGCAGGCTGTCGATACGCAGGGTCGGCATGCGCACGCCGTCATTGAGGATGGTGCCGATCAATTCGGCCAAGGCTGCCGGACGGTCGCCGGAACTGCCGATGGCGGTGGCCAGCGACGGCACCAGATGATCGAACGGATAGCCGACTTTCTGCCAGCGCTGGTGAATGTCGAGGAACGCTTCAATCTCCAGCATGGTGCGGATGCGGCTGTCGCGCGCGCCCTTGTGCTTGCTTTTGAATAGCCAGCTATAGACTTCCTGGCGTTCAAACTGGCTGGCTTTGACGATGTCGCTGAACGTGGCGTCGGGATGGTTCAGCAAGTAACCCATCATCCACAAGTCCAACGGGTGAACCTTGGCGATAAAGCCCTGGTCCGGCAAGTCGTAGCTGCCTGGGCCGTAACTGTCGTAGAGCCGGATAAGGCGATCATCAGTGAGGTTTTCAGTGAGCTTGGCGCCTTTGAGGTGTGCGCGCACGAAGGTGTTGAAGTCTTCCTGACTGGCCTGCGGCAGCAGGTAACGGTGCACGGCGGCCATGCGGATCGGCGTCGGACGCATGCTGTCGAGGAACGTTTCGAGCCGCGCCTGGGTGTCTTTGTTGCGGTATTTTTTCCAGAACTTCAGCAGGAACGAAGTGCCTTCGCGGTCGGCGAACGAGGCCAGGTATTCCTGACGCCGTGGGTCGCGGTCGTCCTTGAGCAATTCTGCGCTGCTGTTGGGGCCGGAATAGGTGGTGTAGCGCACCAGGTCGCGCATCAGGCGAATGAACGGCAGGTTGATCGACTCACGAATGGCGTCACGCAGGGTCGGCATCCGGCCGTTGTCTTCCTTGCGGAAGTTATGGAACACGTGCAAGCCGCCACCGGTGAAAAACGCTTCACCTGGGCTGGCGGAGTATTTGCGGTCCAGCGCGGCACCGAGCATGGGTTGCAGGCTGCGGTCCTTGTTCTGAATCAGGTAATCGATCACCCATCGGCTCAGGCGGTCCTGCTCCGGCACGTCGACTTTCTTCAGTTCCGGGATGGTCATACCGGCATATTTATCGTGCAGCTCGGAAATGATCTGCAGGTAGGTGGTGAGCACGCGCATTTTGGCGGTGGAGCCCAGTTCCAGCTTGCTGCCTTCGTTGATATCGAATGGCTGGTCGGTGCTGTCGGTTTGCACCCGCACCCGCGAACCGTCCGGCATCAGCTCGAACAGGGTGAAGCTGTAGCGCACCTGGGTGGTGCTGGTCTTGGTCAGCAGGTGCTCGCCGATCAGGCCGATTTGTGTTGCAAAGGCTGGGTCAGCGAGGTTTTTCAAATACTCGGTGGCCTGGGTTTGCAGTTCGCCTTGCAGGGTGCTGGTGGCCGAAAGGTCGAGGCGGTCTAGGTCGTACAGCGGACGGTTAAGCAACCCGGCCAGGCGACTGCGCGCCACACTGATGCCCTTGGTGGTTTCGATCGGTTGAATGGTCGGCTGGGTCGCCCAGTCGCGGTACGTGACCTTGCTGGCCAGTGCGGCGGCGGCGAAGGGGGCGTCGATTACGCCATTTTGTGCCAGCAGGCGAATATGGCTGTCGGTAAGGTCGGCCAGTTCGTCGTGACCTTTGGTCAGGTAATGCGAAGGGCGACGCTGGGCGATCATCAACGACAGCATCTCGCGCAGCGCCAGGCCTTTGTCCGCCATGGTCTTTGGATCCGTCGCGGTGCTGATCAGCGCCTGGTTGGCCTCGGTGAAGTCGGAGCCGTACCACACGCGCAAACCTTCGGCCATGCCGTGCACTTCCCCATGGCCGGGTACGGCGGACAGCGGCACGCTGTTGAGGTAATCGCGCACGACGTTCTGCCGGGCCACAAGCGTTTCCGGTCCGGCCTGATAGGCACGCACGGTGGCGGAAATCATCTGGCGGATTTTCTCGGCGCCACTGACCGTCAGGCCATCGGGAGAGTGCCGGTATTTTTCCAGTTGCGTGGCCAGGGTGCTGCCACCGGCGGATTGGCCGGGGACATGCAACAACTTCGCAACCTGGGACCACGCTGCCATGCCGAACCGCGGCCAGTCTACGGCGGGGTTGGCCAGCGGTTGTTTGGGGTCGAGCAGAAAGCGGTTCTCGATAAACAGCAGGCTGCTGACCACCACTGGCGGGATCGAGGCGAAGCTGGAATAGAGTTGTTGCGGATATTTGTACTGATATAACGGTGCTGCGCGGCAATCGGTAATCGATAACCCGGCCTGGATTTTTTCCGAATAGGGCACGAACAGGCCTTTGTCGCTGTAATTCATCAATTCCGGGGAAAAGCGGGTTTGCGCTTCAATGACGAAATCGCGTTTGAGCAGGCGGGGCAGGAATTCACCCAGGGAGCTGTAGCCCAGACGCTGGTCGAACGGACCGGCCCCGGGGTAGTGAATGGCATCGCTGGGGCCGGGTTTCAGCTCATAACTCAGGGACTTGGCAAACTTGCTGACTTCCCGGGCCTGAAACCTCGAGGTGCGCATCTCCTTGGCGGCGGCCAGGCCCACCACGATCGCAATAATGAGCAACAACAACCAGAATGCCTTCCAGCCGTGTCTGCTACGGCGGGGTTTTTCAGGAGGCGGCGCTTCTTCATCCACTCGTTCAGTCGGGACCACAGTTTTACTCGAATCGGTTTGCCATAAAGCGCCCATAGTCGACTGATCCATTCACGCAGATTGATCGGACTTGACTGAAGCTTAGACGGTGGATGGCGATGGTGAAAAAATTGTGAGGATCCAACTATCGGGTTTGTCCCCAGACCTGTGGCGAGGGAGCTTGCTCCCGCTCGGTTGCGCAGCAGCCGCAAAACCAGGCAACCGGTTTAATCAGAAACATCTTGATGGCAGGACTTGGGGCCGCTACGCGTCCCGGCGGGAGCAAGCTCCCTCGCCACAATGAGGTATCAAGCGACACAGGTTTCATAGCCAACAGGCATCCCAGAGTGGGTAATCGCCAATTTTTTCCACTAGCCCGGCGCGTAAAGGATTAGCCACGATATAGCGTGCGAACGGGCGCAGATCTTCGCCATCGCGAATAGCCCGGGTCGTGAAAGCCTGACTGCCAGAACGCTGCTTGACGCTTGAGTGCCCGATTGATGTTCAGCGTGCTGCGGGACTTGGTGGCCTGCATGAGCTGCGCCAAGGTGACTTGTTCGAGTTGTACCAGCCAATGAAGGTGATCAGGCATGACCACCCAGGCAATTGAGCTCACCCAATGCTGTTCGTGGGCGCGCCTGAGTTCGGCAACCAGCAAACGTCCCCTATTCAAATCGCTGAATATTGGTTGTCTCTGATGTACAACCGCTGTGATGAGGTAGGCCCGACCTGATTCGGAAAATCGTCCGTGTCGCAGTAAATGTGAGTTTGGGCGTGGATGCATTCTTGCGTCCTTTGGCAGAGGTTCCTTATGACCCTAGCCGCCCACCAACCTACACGCAGCCGCAGTTGCTGAGTGAAAGTTCCGAAACTCTTGAAGGATTCGATCCATTCCTGCCGCAGCGCCTTCGTGGCGAGGGAGCTTGCTCCCGCTCGGTTGCGCAGCAGCCGCAAAACCAGGCAACCGGTTCTATCAGAAACATCTTGATGGCAGGATTTGGGGCCGATACGCGTCCCGGCGGGAGCAAGCTCCCTCGCCACAGGGGTAAGTAGGCTGTGATATCTGTGCTAGAGCCGTCGCGAAGCTAAATGTGGCCCAACGCAGGGGCATGACGCTGCACCAATAGCGTGCAATACTCGCCAGCGTTTCAAAAGGCGAAAAATCCTACAAAACACAATGTGTTTATTCTCCGTAATTGGCATTTTTACCGAGAACTACACCTGATTTTGATGATTCATAGAGTGAAATACTCTGTCGTCAGCTTTTTATACTGCACTCTCCGCTGATCTCGCAGGTTTTGTCCTGCAAGACGGTTCCGCCCACGAGGCCGGGCCGGTTACGGGAAGCCATGGCTTATCGGCCGTCGCTTCAACACTCAGTGGTCATATCCAATAACAAGACGAGGTTGTACCCCTATGCCAACAGGCAATCATCTGCCCCATGGCGAGACCGCTCAGAGCGGCCCGCTCAAACGTGAACTCGGCGAACGGCATATTCGTCTGATGGCTCTCGGTGCCTGCATCGGCGTCGGCCTGTTTCTCGGTTCGGCCAAGGCCATTGAAATGGCGGGGCCGGCCATCATGCTGTCCTACATCATTGGCGGTCTGGCAATCCTGGTGATCATGCGCGCCCTCGGCGAAATGGCGGTGCACAACCCGGTCGCCGGCTCTTTCAGCCGTTATGCCCAAGACTACCTCGGCCCATTGGCGGGCTTTCTCACAGGCTGGAACTACTGGTTCCTGTGGCTGGTGACCTGTGTCGCGGAAATCACCGCCGTGGCGGTGTATATGGGCGTTTGGTTCCCCGATGTGCCGCGCTGGATCTGGGCGCTGTCGGCGCTGATCAGCATGGGCACCATCAACCTGATCGCGGTGAAAGCCTTCGGCGAGTTCGAATTCTGGTTCGCCCTGATCAAGATTGTCACCATCATTGCCATGGTGATCGGCGGTGTCGGTGTGATCGCCTTCGGTTTCGGCAACGATGGCGTAGCACTGGGCATTTCCAACCTCTGGACCCATGGCGGCTTCATGCCCAACGGTGTGCAGGGCGTGTTGATGTCGCTGCAAATGGTCATGTTCGCGTACCTCGGCGTCGAGATGATCGGCCTGACCGCCGGTGAAGCGAAGAACCCGCAGAAGACCATTCCCAACGCGATCGGCTCGGTGTTCTGGCGGATTCTGCTGTTCTACGTCGGCGCACTGTTCGTAATTCTGTCGATCTACCCGTGGAACGAAATTGGCACTCAGGGCAGTCCGTTTGTGATGACCTTCGAGCGGCTGGGCATCAAGACTGCGGCCGGCATCATCAACTTCGTGGTGATCACTGCGGCGCTGTCGTCCTGCAACGGCGGTATTTTCAGCACCGGGCGCATGCTCTACAGCCTGGCGCAGAACGGTCAGGCCCCAGCGGGTTTTGCCAAAACGTCCAGCAACGGCGTGCCGCGTCGCGCCTTGCTGTTGTCGATTGGCGCCTTGCTGCTGGGGGTGTTGCTCAACTACTTGGTGCCTGAAAAAGTCTTCGTCTGGGTGACGGCGATTGCCACGTTCGGCGCGATCTGGACCTGGGTGATGATCCTGCTGGCCCAGCTCAAGTTTCGCCAAGGCCTGAGCGCCAGTGAACGTGCCGGCCTTAAATACCGCATGTGGCTTTACCCGATCAGCTCGTATCTGGCGCTGGCGTTCCTGGTGCTGGTGGTCGGCTTGATGGCGTACTTCCCCGACACCCGCGTGGCGCTGTACGTGGGCCCGGCGTTCCTGGTGCTGCTGACGGTGTTGTTCTACGTGTTCAAACTGCAACCGACCAACGTGTCGCAGGGCGCGGTGCGCCAGGGCGCGTAAGTTGTAACGTCTGACGCAAAAGCCCCGGTCGAAATGATCGGGGCTTTCTGTTTTTGGAAGATCAAAAAATCGCAGCCTGCGGCAGCCCCTACATGGGATCGCGTACACCTGTAGGAGCTGCCGAAGGCTGCGATCTTTTGATTGGCTGGTTCAACCGTTTATTGAATTCCAGCCAGGCCGCCAGCAATGCCATTAACCCAGCACCCACCAACGCCGTCAGTATCTGCATGGCGAAAGCATCATCGGTCAAGGCATTGACCATATCCGCCAGCGGCGCCAACAACACACCCAAACAGAAGATCTCCAGCGAAAACCGCCCCATGCGACAGCTTTGCTGTGCCAGCCAGTTCTGCGTCCACCCGCTGTCGGGAATCAGTTTGGCGGTGACATAAGCCAGCGCCAGGAAGTGAATCAGGCGCACTGGCGACAGGTTGGTCTTGCTGATCGGGTACAACAGGTTGCTCAAGCTGGCCGGCATCAGCGCGTCGTGTATCTGTGGCCAGCGCCACGCGACGGTAATCACCCCGGCGAGCACCACGTACAGCGCCGCACTGACAAACAACGGCTGGCGCATCAGTGGGCGGGTTTCGGGCGAGCGCGGCCGCTGACTATGGATAGCCGCCGCGCCGCCGAGGACAAACAGCAGTTGCCAGGCGACAGGGTTGAAGTACCACACGCCGTCCTTGATTGCGGAGAGGTTCCAGCCTAACCACTGCGCCAGCGCGTACAAAGTCAGCGACACCGCCACCACCACCCATGCCTTGCGCACCAGCATCGGCAGCACCAGCGGCAGGCCCGCCAGCAGCACGATGTACAACGGCAGCGGGTCCATCAGGTTCGGTTTGAAGCGCAACAGCAACTCATCGATCAAGGCCTGCTGAGGGCTGGCGATGAAGTGATGCATGCCCATTTCTTCGACCAGGTCGCGGGTTTCCACATGACTGTTGGCGAAGAACACGATGCCCATCAGCATCGCCAGCAGGAAGATGTGCACCACGTACAACACCCATGCACGCCGCAGGATTTTCACGCAGGCGATCAGAAAACCGTCACGCGCAAGGATTTTGCCGTAGGCCAGCACCGCCGCGTAACCGGCCAGAAACACGAAAACTTCGGCTGCATCGCTGAAGCCGAAATTACGCAGGGTGATTTGACCCAAAGGGTTGTGGGGCACGTGATCCCAGAAGATGAAGATCAGTGCCAGGCCACGAAAAAAGTCGATCCGGTGATCGCGCTCGAACGTCATGACAGCAGGCTCGTAAACGGGTGTTGAATAAAAGGAGTAGCCGAGGGCGCAAAAGGTTGCTTGCCGCACATCGGCGGCGCGCAGGGTGGCGTGATTCACCGGCAATTGCAAAGTCGGGATATTTCGGAATGTCTCCTGACGCTTTTGGCGATCATAACCGCTGGTCTGAAAGACGTCTGTATCTACGATTTCTGACAGTAAACAAGCTCAAATACTTATGGGGAATGCAGCGTACTCGCACAGGATCGTCAACATGAGACGGGTGTGGAAAGGGTTGTCCAGCTACACGGTGATTGGTGTTGCGAACACGCTGATTCACTGGCAAGTCTTCTTCCTGCTCAGCGTTGCAGCCGGCCTGCGTCAGGCTGTCAGCAATCTTGCAGCATTCTGCGTTGCCGCCTCGTTTTCCTTCTACATGAACGCCATCTACACCTTTGATGCCAAGGGTTCGGTCAGCGGCTATCTGCTGTTTATGGCGGCCATGGGCACGCTGAGCTTTGGCGTCGGCTATGCCGGTGACCTGTGGCGATTGCATGGCTTACTGACCGTGGCGCTGTTTTCAGCGCTGAGCCTGGTGTTTGGTTTCCTGTTCTCCAAGTACGTAGTGTTTCGCGAGCGTGATGCATGAAAGTCTCGCTCATCGTTCCGGTGTTCAATGAAGAACAGGCGATCAACCTGTTTTATGAGGCTGTACGGCGCGAGTTGCGACTTGAGCAAGTCGAAGTTGAAATCGTGTTTATCAACGACGGTAGCTCCGATCATACGGCTGAGCAGGTCACGGCGCTGGCGCAGGCAGACGAGCAGGTCATGCTGATCAATTTCTCGCGTAATTTCGGCAAGGAGCCGGCGCTGTTTGCAGGGCTGGAATATGCCAGCGGTGATGCGGTGATCCCCATGGACGTCGACCTGCAGGACCCGATCAGCGTCATCCCCCTGCTGATCGAACAATGGCACAAAGGTGCCGATGTGGTGCTGGCCAAGCGTCGCGACCGCACCGCCGACGGTTACTTGAAACGCCACAGCGCGGCGTTGTTTTACCACTTGTTGAATCGGATTTCGTACACCCGGATCGAAGAAAACGTCGGTGATTTTCGCCTCATGGACCGCAAGGTAGTCGACGTGATTCGTGCACTGCCCGAGCATCAGTTGTTCATGAAGGGCGTGCTGTCCTGGGCCGGGTTCAATACCGTGGTGGTGGAATACGAGCGGGCCAGGCGGGTGGCGGGCAACAGCAAGTTCAATGGCTGGAAACTGTGGAACCTGGCCCTGGAAGGCGTGACTTCGTTCAGTACCGTGCCGTTGCGTTTATGGACGTACGTTGGTGGTTTTGTGTCGATCTTCGCGGTGCTTTACGCGGTGTACATGGCACTGGACAAGATTTTCTTCGGCAACGATGTCCCCGGTTATCCGTCATTGATGACTGCGATTCTGTTTCTCGGCGGCGTGCAACTGATCGGCATTGGCATCCTTGGTGAGTACGTCGGCCGGATCTACATCGAGGCAAAACATCGGCCGCGCTATGTGGTCAAGGATATCGTTGGCGGCAAAGACCGGCGCGGGCCCTGACATGGGCAGGTTCAGCGATTTTTTCATCAAGGAACTCGGGCGCCGCCAAGTCTGGCTGTTTTTTCTGTTGGCGACATTTGTGTATGTGCTGCCATTGATCCTCGCGGACTTTCCTTACATCGATGACAATTGGCGTTCGCTGTCGGCGGGTATGGCCTGGGCGAAGGAGGGCCGACTGTTCGCGGAACTGTTTTACAACGAGCTGACCTTCAGCAATGCCGCGCCGAACATTTTTCCGTTGCCGTTGTTGATCGCCACGCTAGCCATGTCCTGGGCGCTGACCAGCCTGACTTTTCATTACTACCCTCAGCCGACCATTGCCCATTGCCTGGTGCTGTTGCCGCTTTGGTACAACCCGTTCTTCCTGCAAAACCTGTCCTATCAATACGACGGCCCGATCATGGTCTTGAGCGTGGTGGCGGTGATTTACGCGATCACCTACCGCCATCCTTCGCGCGGTGTGCAATGGCTGGTGCCGTCCTGCCTGATTGCGCTCGCGGTGGGGCTTTATCAGATCAGTCTGAACGTGTTTGTGGGCCTGTGTTGCCTGGAACTGCTCAGGGCCGCAAGTGACAGGGTGGCCTGGCCGCAGTGGCTCGGTTTGATCGGCTGGAGACTCGCTCAAGTCGTGCTGGGCTGGTTGATCTACGGCGTTACTGCTTATCCGTTCATGGGGCAAAGCCGCACGCAGCTGCTGAACGAGGCGGCAGAGCCTTTGCTGCAAATCCACATCAACATTGCCCGGGTGCTGGAAAGCGTCGTGCTGCTGTTCCATGGCGGATTTGCCTGGGTGTTTGCCGGCCTGTTGTTGTGCGCCATTGCCGGTGCGGTTCGATTGGGTTTTAGCGTCGTTGATCGCAAGGACAGCGGGCCAAGAAAGCTATTGATCGGCCTGTTGTGTTTGCTGACCGTGCCGGTCGTGATGTTGTTGGTGTCCGGTGTGGCGCTGTTCTTTCGCGACTTCAATGAAGGCGCCAGGACCTTGATGGGGTTCGCGGTGTTGCTGGTGCTGTTGTTTTACTTGAGCCATAGGGCGCTGGCACCTATCCACGAGCGCTTGCCGCTGCTGTTGATGGTGCCACTGCTGGCGATGCTGTCGCTGTCGTTTGCTTATGGGCGAGTGCTGACGCTGCAGAAAACCTTCGCCAGTGGCGCGTTGTTCAGCCTTGAGCACGATATGGCCAGCCACCAACCGCTGCGCGATGCCAAGCGCATTTATATGTCGGTGACGTATTCCGATCACTGGCTGGTGTCGGCCTCGGGCTCGTTCAAACAGCTGCCGGTGCTGCACTATTTGCTGAACGTCGACTATTTCATGCTGGCCGAAAACCTGCCGACCGTGGGAATCACCAACGTGGTTGCAGAGCGGGAGCGGCGTAACGCGACGTTGGTGGGGTATCAGGGGTTTGTGCCGTTGGTGGATAGTCAGTACTACCGGATTTACCTGATCGGCGATTACGGTTTTATCGTCTTCAAAGAGCCGGTCCCAGTTAAAACGCTGCGTTGGTGAAGATCAAAAGATCGCAGCCTGCGGCAACTTCTACATTGATCGAGTGCAAACCCAACCCTGTAGGAGCTGCCGAAGGCTGCGATCTTTTGACGTTTGGGTCAGGCAGCGGCGATCTCGTTCGGCTCGAAACTGTCCGCCCGCGCCATCTGCCACATCCGCGAATAAAACTCGCCGTTGACTTCACCCGTCAGCAATTCCCCCGGTTTGAGGAACACATGCAACTGCGAGAACAACTTGATCTCGGTCGCCGACATGCGCCGTACCAAGTGCTTGGCCGACAACTGCGACGGATGCTCAAGACCCGCAGCAGCGAGCATTTCGGCCAGGCCCTTGAGCGTGTTGCGGTGGAAGTTGTAGACGCGCTGGGCCTTGTCTGGCACCACCAGCGCCCGTTGGCGCAGCGTGTCCTGAGTCGCGACGCCGGTCGGGCATTTGTTGGTGTGGCAACTCTGCGACTGAATGCAACCGATGGCGAACATGAAGCCGCGCGCCGAGTTGGCCCAATCGGCGCCAATGGCCAGGACGCTGGCGATGTCGAAGGCGCTGACGATCTTGCCGCTGGCACCGAGTTTGATCTTGTCGCGCAGGTTCAGGCCCACCAACGTGTTGTGGACGAACAGCAGACCTTCGCGCATCGGCACACCGATGTGGTCGGTGAACTCGACCGGCGCGGCGCCGGTGCCGCCTTCCTTGCCATCGACCACGATGAAGTCCGGGAGGATGCCGGTTTCCAGCATGGCCTTGGCGATACCCATGAACTCCCACGGATGACCCAGGCAGAACTTGAAACCCACCGGTTTGCCGCCGGACAGTTCGCGCAGTTGCTGGATGAAGTGCATCAGTTCGATCGGCGTGGAAAACGCACTGTGCCGGGACGGTGAAACACAATCTTCACCCATGAGGATGCCGCGGGTTTCGGCAATCTCCTTGGTGACTTTGTGTTTGGGCAGGATGCCGCCGTGGCCGGGTTTCGCGCCTTGGCTCATCTTGATTTCGATCATGCGCACTTGCGGTGTTTGCGCCTGCGCGGCGAAGCGTTCCGGGTCGAAACGCCCGTCGCTGGTGCGGCAGCCGAAGTAGCCGCTGCCCAGTTCCCAGGTCAGGTCGCCGCCGTGTTCGCGGTGATAGGCGCTGATGCTGCCTTCACCGGTGTCGTGGGCGAAGTTGCCGAGCTTGGCACCCTGGTTCAGCGCGCGAATGGCGTTGGCGCTGAGTGAGCCGAAGCTCATGGCCGAGATGTTGAACACCGACGCCGAGTACGGCTGGGTGCATTGCGGGCCACCGACGATCACGCGGAAACCGTTCGGATCGCTCAAGGGCGCCGGACGCATGGAGTGGCCGATGAATTCGAAACCCGACTGGTACACGTCGATCAAGGTGCCGAACGGTTTGTCGGCGCTTTCATTTTTGGCCCGCGAATAGACCAGCGAGCGCTGGGACCGGGAGAAGGGCAGGGCATCGCTGTCGGATTCGAGCAGGTACTGGCGGATTTCCGGGCGGATGGCTTCGACCAGGTAGCGAATATTGCCGAGGATCGGGTAATTACGGCGCACCGCGTGAGGGCTTTGCAGCAGATCGAAAATACCGATCAGGCTGAGGGCACCCGTGACGGCAGTGATCGGCCAAAGCCAATCGTGGTCGAGAAAAGGCAGGCTGGCGAGGGTAAACATCACACAGACGGCAAAGAAGGCGTAGCGGCTCAGGAGTGACAGGCTCATACGGTTTCCTTGGGTTCGGACTCGGTATTTTTAAAAGATCGCAGCCTTCGGCAGCTCCTACAGGGGAATGCAATCTATGTAGGAGCTGCCGCAGGCTGCGATCTTTTCAGGCATTTTGTGCCTGGAGAAAAATCGAAAACAGCTCGGACTGGGATTTGATCCCCAGCTTGCTGTACATGTGTTTCTTATGGACTTTCACGGTTTCGATGGAGATTTCCAGTTTGCGGGCGATTTCCTTGCTGGAGCAGCCACTGAGCATCAAGCGCCCGACATCCAGCTCCCGGGCGGTCAACTGCGCGCCTTTGAGTTGCTGCACCGACGCTTCCAGTTGCACCCGCCAGTCGCCTTGTACCGGCGCCGGAGCAAGTGCTACCACTTCGTTGATTTCATACGGCAGGCGCTGGCGCAGCAGGCCCAATACCCACGGCTGGATCAACGACAGCAAGGCAATCTGCTCGGCGCTGAAACGCTGTTTGCTGCCCAGTGACAGGCACAGCGTGCGGTCGCCTTGAAGCTGGCAATTAAACTGGATTTCATCGGCCACGACATTTACACGAAAGTAGCGCTGGTAATACTCGGTCAGTTCGAAGTGCTCCGGGGCCACTTCCGACAAACGATACAACCCGGTGCGCGATTGTTCGCGGCACGCGATGTAGAACGGGTCAAGCAGGTACAGGCCGCGCAGGTAATCCTGGAACAACTGATCGGGGCTGCCATCCTCGCCGGGGCTTTCGGCGAACACCTGCGGGTGCTGATCGGCGCTGAACAGCAGGACCACCCAGCTGTCGCAGGGGACGTACTGATCCAGCAACCGCACCAGCTGCGCCCAGAAATTGGGCTTGTCCAAGGCGTCGATCAAATGCCCGACCGAACGGTGCCAGGCGATGTCGTCCAACGAGAGTGTCATGCATCTACCCCTATCGTGTTACCCCGGCAGCGTGATTTCGCGGCCACTTGCTTGCTGCGCATACTGGCGCACAGACAGCGACCGGGCAATCTTACCGGCGTTTAGAACAAGGACTACCCATGAAAGTCGAACTCGCCCAATTGGCGGGCCGTGACAACGACACGGCTTACAACCTGGAACGCACCCTGGCGGCCATTGCAGCCTGCGCCGCCGACACGCAGTTGATCATGTTTCCGGAAAGCCACTTGATGGGCTTCCCTTCAGCCGAGACGGTGGCCGAGGTTGCCGAACCGCTGGACGGTCCGACCGTCAGCGCAATTGTCGCCGCCGCCCGTGAACGCAAGATTGCCGTGGTCGTCGGCACCGCCGAGAACGACAACGGCCGTTTCTACAACACCACGCTGCTGATCACCCCGGAAGGCATCGCGCTGAAATATCGCAAGACGCATTTGTGGGCGTCGGATCGCGGTGTCTATGAGGCCGGTGATCGCTATGCCACTTGCCTGTGGAAGGGCGTGCGCGTCGGCCTGTTGATTTGCTACGACATCGAATTCCCTGAAACCGCCCGCGCTCTGGCGCAACTGGGCGCGGAATTGCTGCTGGTGACCAACGGCAACATGGACCCCTACGGCCCGACGCACCGCACCGCGATCATGGCCCGCGCCCAGGAAAACCAGGCGTTTGCGCTGATGGTCAACCGGGTGGAAGAGGGCGATGGCGGTCTGCTGTTCGCCGGTGGCAGTGCACTGGTCGATCCGCTGGGCACGCTGCTGTTCGAGGCCGGACGCGACGAAGGGCAGTTTGCAGTTGAACTGGACCTGAAGCAGTTGACGGCGGCGCGGCAGGATTATCGTTATCTGGATGATCAGCGGCTGAAGCTGCCGGGGGCGATGGTTGAGCATGCTTCTGGACTGCGGGAGCTGATGATTCCCAAGGGCTGAAGATCAAAAGATCGCAGCCTGCGGCAGCGCCTACAGGGCCATGCGATCAATGTAGGAGCTGCCGAAGGCTGCGATCTTTTAACGATTCACCACCGAAGAACAACAACACAAGATACGAAACTCTGCGCCGAACTCGGCTCTGCCATAAATCTAATAATTCCGGAGTAGTCGCTCATGGCTCGTTTGCAACGCACCCTGTCATTAGGGTCGGTGGTGCTGTTTGGCATCGCCTACATGACGCCGATCATTGTGCTCGGCACCTTTGGCATCCTCGCTCAATCCACCGCCGGCATGGTTCCGGCCGCTTACCTCGCGGCGCTGGTGGCAATGTTTTTCACCGCCATGAGCTACGGCCGCATGGCCTCGGCGTTCCCGGTAGCCGGTTCCGCCTACAGCTATGTGCGCAAAGCCATCAGCCCGAAACTCGGGTTCATTGCCGGTTGGGCGGTACTGCTGGATTACCTGTTCCTGCCCATGGCGATCTGGCTGATCGGCGCCGCCTATCTCAACTCCGCGTTCCCGGCGGTGCCGCAATGGATCTGGGTGCTGGCGTTCATCGGCATCACCAGCGCGATCAACATCGTCGGCCTGAAACTGGCCAACGGCATCAACGCCTTGCTGATGCTGATTCAATTCCTGGTGCTGATCGCTTTTGTGGCGCTGTGTGTGCACTACGTCGGTGGCGATGCGAGCACGCCATTGTGGTCGATCAAACCGTTCTTCAATAGTGACATGCAGATGCCGTTGATCATGAGTGGCGCGGCCATTGCCTGTTACTCGTTTCTCGGCTTCGATGCAGTCAGCACCCTGACCGAAGAAACCCGCGACCCACGTCGCACCATTCCACGGGCGATCATGTTGATCACCCTGATCGGCGGCCTTATTTTCGTCGGTGTGTCGTACTTCGTGCAGATCGCTCATCCCTCATTCCAGTTCGACAACGTCGACTCGGCAGCCTATGAAATTGCCCGAAACGTCGGTGGTGACTTGTTCGTCTCGATCTTCCTGATCGGCCTGATCGTCGGCCAATTCGCCTCAGGCTTGTCGGCGCAGGCCAGCGGCTCGCGACTGCTGTACGCCATGGGTCGCGACGGTGTATTGCCAAAATCGTTCTTCGGCACGCTGCACGAACGCTTCGGTACGCCAATCAACAGCATCCTGCTGTGCGCGGTGGTAGCGTTGCTGGCACTGAAACTGGACGTCACCACGTCGACCTCGTTCATCAACTTCGGTGCGTTCCTGGCATTCAGCCTGGTGAACCTGTCGGTGATCTTCCACTACTGGATCGGCGGCGAGAAGAAAGGCCTGCGCGAGCTGGTGCTGTTCCTGATCTTCCCGTTCATCGGCCTCGCGGCGGACCTGTGGCTGATGGTCAGCCTCGATCACCTGGCGATCTACCTCGGCTTGAGCTGGTTGGCGATTGGCGTGGTGTACCTGGCGGTACTGACTGGCGGCTTCCGTCGCCAGCCACCGGAGATGGATTTCCAGGAAGCCACGTAAGCAACGGATTTTCCTGACCCCTGTAGTAGCTGCCGCAGGCTGCGATCTTTTGAGCTTGTCTTTAAAAAACAAAGTCAAAAGATCGCAGCCTTCGGCAGCTCCTACAGGTAGGCGAGTTTCATGCCTCGACGGAGTTGTCCGTCAGCTGCTGCTTTCGCTCGTGTTTCTGTTTGTCATTGGGCAGGGCATTGATGCAGTAGTTGATATGGTAAAAGGTGAACAACACCGAAAAGACACGGTTTATCCGTGGCTCGAAATTGTGTTCAGTCAGGGTGTAAGCCCTGATTGCCCGTCTTACGCGAAAACACCAAACGATCTGAACCAACAAAATCGAAACGTTCCATAACAGGACTAACCCGGGAATGAAGAGACTCACAAACATGGCCACTACACAGCCCACACCCAGCAAAACCAGGTAGCCAATCAGGAAAGTCATGCTCATGACCTTGATATGAGTAGTCTCTTCAACTGCCGTAGAAGCTTTGTACAGCCAGATAAGCGGGTAGAGCCCCAGCGTCACGATGCAAAGCAGAAAGAGATGAAATGTCTTGGTGTTGATTTTTTCTTTAAGCGTTGAAATGTCGGACATGCAGGTGATCCATTTGGCGGCGGAATTGGCGGACAACCGTTAAAAAACGGTGCAAGCACGCTACCAAACTCGTTCGTGGGAAATTTCCGGGCTTGTAAGCAGACTGTTCCGGTCTTTGTCGGGATTCAATCCTTGGCCGAGTTGTAAAGGCGTGGGATTCTTTACACCCCTCCAAAACAGACCTTGGTTCAGCAATGTCTTTTTCTTCTGATGCATCTCTCAGCGAATCCGCCTTCATCCACATTGCCGCCGCCCTGCTGATCGGCTCCGACGGTCGAACCCTGTTGGTGCGCAAGCGCGGCACCCAGGCATTCATGCAACCGGGTGGCAAGATCGAAGCCCATGAGCTGCCGGTTCATGCGCTGGCCCGCGAACTGGAAGAAGAGCTGGGTCTGGAGATTGATCCGGCGCAGGCAGTTTTTCTGGGGCAGTTTTCCGCACCGGCCGCCAACGAGCCTGGTCATGTCGTTAGGGCGGAGATTTTTCTGCTGAAAATCGATGCCGATGTCTCCCCCGCCGCCGAGATCGAAGAGGTGATCTGGATCGACCCCGCCACCGACGTCGATGTCACGCTGGCGCCATTGACACGGGAGCTGATCCTGCCGTTTTATCGAGCTTCGCTGACCGCGATCGCCTGATCATTTACGCAAAGGACCCGCCATGATCCCGCTTCAAGATTTGCTGATCTTCGCCGCTGCCGCGTTGCTGATGGTACTGACGCCGGGCCCGAACATGATCTACCTGATCTCCCGTTCGATCTGCCAGGGCCGCAAGGCCGGCGTGACCTCGTTGCTCGGTGTGGTCTCGGGGTTCTTCGTCCATCTGTTCGCCGCGGCGGCCGGTTTGACGGCGGTGTTTCTGGCGGTGCCGGTGGCTTATGAAGTGCTGAAATGGGCCGGCGCGTTGTACCTGTTGTGGCTGGCCTGGCAGGCGGTCAAACCCGGTGCCCGTTCACCGTTCGAAGCCCGGCAATTGCCGCCGGACTCGACGCGAAAACTGATCACCATGGGTTTTCTGACCAGCGCCCTGAACCCGAAGATTGCGGTGTTTTATTTGTCGGTGTTCCCGCAATTCATCACGCCCGAACATGGCTCGGTGTTCACCCAAAGCATCGTGCTGGGCCTGACCCAAATCAGTGTCAGCTTCTGCGTCAATCTGCTGATCGCACTGTTCGCCTCGGGCATCGCCTCGTGGTTCGTCAACAACCCGAGCTGGCTGGCGCTGCAGCGCTACTTCATGGGCTTCGTGCTGTCGGCACTGGCGTTGCGGCTGATGCTTGAACAGCGCCGGATGGCCTGACCATGTGGATCGAGCGGCTGGATGCCAGGCATGCTCTGGACTATCGGGAACTGATGCTCGAAGCCTATGACCTGCACCCGCAGGCGTTCACGTCGAGCGTGCGCGAACGCGCCGCGATGCCGCTGAGTTGGTGGGAATCGCGCCTGACCAACAAGCTCGATGTGGTACTCGGAGCGTTCGAAGAGGGCGGGTTGGCAGGTATTGTCGGGCTGGCGTTCGAGCCTCGGGAAAAGGCCCGGCACAAAGTGACACTGTTTGGCATGTACGTGAGGGGCAATGTCCGGCAGCGCGGCTTCGGCTATCAACTGGTCCAGGCCGCCCTCGCTGAAGCGCAGGTCCATCAGGGGTTGCGGCTGATCAAGCTGACCGTCACCGCTGGCAACGACCAGGCGTTCAACCTGTACCAGCGATGTGGCTTTGTGCAATTCGGGCTGGAACCGATGGCAGTGCGGGTGGGCGAGGATTACTTCGACAAGATCCATATGTGGCGTGAAGTCTCGCCGCTATAAAGGTATCCATGCAGGAGCTGCCGCAGGCTGCGATCTTTTGATCTTAAACATCAGGATCAAAAGATCGCAGCCTGCGGCAGCTCCTACATGTTGATTGCGTCCTAGCGGACGGCGCTGACGCCGTCCAATGTCGAAAACGATGTGTCCTTGGCCGTCAGCAAGAAATCGCGCATGTACGGCGCATCCAGCATGTCCGCCCGAATCCCTGCATACAGCGTCGCAAACAAACCTTTCTCGCCCAGGCGCTTGGCCTTCACATAACCCCGTGAGCTGTATTCATGCAGCGCCCAATGGGGCATGCCGCACACGCCGCGTCCGCTGGCCACCAATTGCATCATCATCACCGTCAGTTCCGAGGTCCGGACCTGTGCCGGCTCGATGTCTGCTGGCTCCAGGAAGCGCGTGAAGATGTCCAGCCGGTCGCGCTCCACGGGGTAGGTGATCAAGGTTTCCGTGAGCAAATCTTCCGGGACGATGTAGGCCTTGCTCGCCAAACGGTGCTGGTTGGCGACCGCGAGCATCGCTTCGTAGGTGAACAACGGCACATAGGTGATCCCGACCAGTTCCAGCGGATCGGAGGTCACCACCAGATCCAGATCGCCACGGGCCAGGGCCGGCAGCGGCGCGAAGGAGAAACCCGACGCCAGGTCCAGCTCCACTTCCGGCCAGGCATCGCGGAACTGGTCGATGGTCGGCATCAGCCACTGGAAGCAACTGTGGCATTCGATCGCCATGTGCAAGCGCCCGGCTGTGCCACCGGCCAGGCGACTGATGTCGCGCTCGGCTGTACGCAGCAGCGGCAGGGTGGCATCGGCCAGTTGCAGCAGACGCAAACCGGCGCTGGTGAAACGCACCGGTTTGGTCTTGCGCACAAATAGCTGCATCCCCAACCGCTCCTCAAGCTCCTTGAACTGGTGGGACAGTGCCGACTGGGTCAGGTGCAGGCGATCAGCCGCATCCACCAAGCTATCGGCTTCGCGCAAGGCATGCAGGGTCTTCAGGTGACGGATTTCAAGCACCGGGGGCTCCATGAGGAAAACTTGTGATCAACACGAAAAGGTTGAGTTTGTCTCATGTTGGTCTGGCTGTCGACAATAGCGCCATGTTTTACACATTCTTTTAAAGGGAGAAATTCACCATGGCTCTGGCCCACACACTTGGTTTCCCGCGCATCGGCGCTGACCGCGAACTGAAGAAAGCCCTCGAATCCTACTGGAAGGGTGATCTCGATCAGCAAGCGCTGAAAAGCGTCGGTCGCCAATTGCGCGCCACCCATTGGCAGTTGCAGAAGGACGCGGGCATTGACCTGCTGCCGGTCGGCGACTTTGCCTGGTACGACCAGGTACTGACTCACTCTCTGACCTTTGGTGTGATTCCCGAGCGTTTCGACAGTGCCAAGGATGAGCGCGGCCTGCCGACCCTCGACACTCTGTTTGCCATGGCCCGTGGCGCCACCGCGACCTGCTGCGGCGGCGAACATGCCCAGTCGCAATACGCCCAGGAATTGACCAAGTGGTTCGACACCAACTACCACTACCTGGTCCCGGAATTCACCGCAGACCAGTCATTCAAGTTGAGCTGGGAGCAGCTGTTCGACGAAGTCGACGAAGCCAAGGCATTGGGGCACAACGTCAAACCGGTGATCATCGGCCCGTTGACTTACTTGTGGCTGGGCAAGGCTAAAGGCAAGGATTTCGACAAGCTCGATCTGCTGGAACGCCTGCTGCCGGTGTACAACGAAATCCTCAACCGCCTCGCCGACCAAGGCGTGGAGTGGGTGCAGATCGACGAGCCGATCCTGACTCTCGACCTGCCACAGGCCTGGAAAAGCGCCTTCGAACGCGCTTATCACATCCTTCAATACTCGCCACTGAAAAAACTGCTGGCGACCTATTTCAGTGGCCTGCAAGACAACCTTGGCCTGGCCGTTGGCTTGCCAGTGCAAGGCTTGCACATCGATGCGGTGCGCGCGCCGGACCAACTGCTGCATGTGCTTGATCGCCTGCCGACCTACAAGATTCTCTCGGTTGGCTTGGTCAATGGTCGCAACGTCTGGCGCTGTGAACTGGAGCCGGTGCTGGAGCAACTGCAATTTGCCCAGGAACGTTTTGGCGACAACCTGTGGGTCAGCAGTTCCTGCTCGCTGCTGCACAGCCCGGTGGACCTGGAGCGTGAAGACAAACTCGATCCGGAACTGAAAAGCTGGCTGGCGTTTGCGGTGCAAAAGTGTGGCGAAATCGCCGTACTGCGCGATGCCCTGAACGATCCGCAAGCGCCCAAAGTGCAAACCGCCCTGGCCGAAAGCCGTGCCATCGCCGCCAGCCGTGCCGAGTCGCCACGTATCCACAAAGCTGAAGTGCAGGCCCGCATCAACGCCATCGGCGCGGCGGACAGCCAACGCCACTCGCCGTTTGCCAAACGTATCGAGCAGCAGCGTGCGCGGTTGAAACTGCCGGCGTTTCCGACCACCACTATCGGCTCGTTTCCGCAGACCGGTTCGATCCGGCTGGCACGTCAGGCGTTCAAGCAAGGCAAGCTGTCGGCCAACGATTACACCGACGCCATGCACCACGAAATCCGTCACGCCGTGCAGGTTCAGGAACGCCTGGGGCTGGACGTGCTGGTGCACGGTGAAGCCGAGCGCAACGACATGGTCGAGTACTTCGCCGAGCAGCTCGATGGTTACCTGTTCACTCGCTTCGGTTGGGTGCAGAGCTACGGCTCCCGTTGTGTCAAACCGGCGATCATCTACGGCGACCTGAGCCGCCCGAAAGCCATGACGGTCGACTGGATCACCTACGCGCAGAGCCAGACCGACAAGGTCATGAAGGGCATGCTCACCGGTCCCGTGACCATGTTGATGTGGTCGTTCCCGCGTGAAGATGTCTCGCGCAAAATCCAGGCGCAGCAACTGGCGCTGGCCCTGCGTGACGAAGTGGTGGACCTCGAAGCCGCGGGGATCAAGATTGTGCAGATCGACGAAGCCGCGTTCCGCGAAGGCCTGCCGCTGCGTCGGGCGCAATGGCAGGAATACCTCGATTGGGCGGTAGAAGCGTTTCGCCTGAGCGCCAGTGGTGTGCGTGACGAAACCCAGATCCACACCCACATGTGCTACAGCGAATTCAATGATGTGATCGAAGCCATTGCGGCCATGGACGCTGACGTGATCACCATCGAGACCTCGCGTTCGGACATGGAGTTGCTGCAAGCGTTCGAGGCGTTCGACTACCCGAACGACATCGGCCCCGGCGTCTACGACATTCACTCGCCACGGGTGCCGGACACGGCCGAGATGGTCAAGTTGATGAGCAAAGCCGTGAAGCGCATCCCGGCCGAACGCTTGTGGATCAACCCCGATTGCGGCCTGAAAACCCGCGCCTGGCCCGAGACCGAAGCGGCGTTGGTGAACATGGTGGCGGCAGCGCGCCAGCTGCGTAGCCAACTGGCTTGATCCTCGCCTCGCTGTCGCGATGAACGTTAACGATAACGCGTGAACCCTGAGACCCTACGGCGCTCTCGGGTTTTTCGCGAGCAGGCTCGCTCCTACAGGTTTTGCGGTGGCGTAGGAGCGAGCTTGCTCGCGAAGGGCGTTAATGATAACGCGTGAAGCCTGACACCCAGCGGCGCTCTCGGGTTTTTCGCGAGCAGGCTCGCTCCTACAGGTTTTGCGGTGGCGTAGGAGCGAGCTTGCTCGCGATGAACGTTAACGATAACGCGTGAAGCCTGACACCCAGCGGCGCTCTGGGGTTTTCGCGAGCAGGCTCGCTCCTACAGGTTTTGTGGTGGTGTTGTGCTTTTTAGAGCTCGGAGAAGTGCTTGATCCCCAGCGGCTTGCCGATATCGCCGCGCCAGATTGATTCGACATGACCACCGCCACTGGCCTGGGCCTGCTGCCATTGCAGGCCCAGATGGCGTTGTTCCGGCCGTTTCAGATGGCCTTTGACGAAGTCACTGAATTGAGGCTTTGCCGAGGTGTAGTGGAAGTGCGCATACCATAGCGTTTGCGCCGGTTCGCCGGTCAGATCGCGAACTTCGTACTCCTGTAGAAAATCCCGACGTCCGTCCGGGCGTTTGCCCAGTTCTCGCAATCCACCTTCCTTGCGAATGCCCACCACCCGTTGTTCCAGCAGATAGTCCAGATAACCCTCGGTAGGGGTTTTGCTCTGCAGGGACTGATCGATCCGCAACGTGCGTCCAGCACGTGACAACGCCTGCGCCCGATTGCGCAATTGCAGCGCGACGGGCTCCGTCGGTGACAGCCGCTCGATGGCCTGTGCACGCATGCTGAGCTCCGCGGCTTCGCTGCTCATCATGTGTTCGAGGTCAACGGGCAACATGTCTTGCCGGGCATAGCCTTCGACTTTGCTTTTGTAGGCGTCTACGGTGCCGAGCCTTTTCCGGGCCTCCGCCAGCAACGGCGCGACATCGGTCGGAAGTTCGGGTTGCGCAGCACCCACGGGCTCACTGAGGTGGTATTTGCCGCTGGAGCGTGGCAGCCAGGTTTCCGTCCGGCCATCGACCCCTTCGATGGTAAAGCGCTTTTGCCGGGTGGCGGCATCGGTACTGGCAACCCCGATCAGCAGTTGGTTGTCTTCGGTTTCGAAGAGTTGCCTGGCGCCGCGTCCTTCGTTCGGCGTCGGGGAAGGGCGATGCTTGATGGCCTGGCGTGCGAATTCTTCGACCTTCTCCAGGTTGTCCAGGAACACGGCGACTTGCGCCAGATCCAGGTGCTGCGGATAGCCAAGCGCCCAGGCGCTGAGGTGGCGGCGGAACTCGGCATACGTGGCCAGGCAGTCTTCAAGTACCTTGTTGCGCTGGGTGAAATTGGCGTGCACTTCCGGGAGATGATGCTGGGTGAGCAGGGCGCGTCCGACGTTAGTCCGGGCCTTTTTCAGTTGCACGTGAAAGTAAACCCAGGACAGGTCGGTGACGGCTTCGTAGTGGGTAATGATTTCCAGCACATGGGCCGACTTCAGGTAGTAGTAATTGGCGTCGCTGAATTTGTCGCTCAAGTTCGTAATGTCTTGCGCCATCATCGACTTTTGCGCGCGGTTGGTGATTCGACGATTCCAGCGATGGGCTTGTTCGACCGTCTCGTGCAGTTGATCAAAGTCCTTGAGGAAGTCTTTGCGTACCGCCTTGCGTTGCGCCATCAACCGCAAATGCGCGGTCGTATCGGTGACCGGTGTGGTGTCTGAACGGGCAATCAGTTGATCGATACGATCGAGGTGTTGCACCAGCAGATCCTTCATCAGCATGACCCTGCGGACCGAGCGGTCGACGATGATCCAGGCACAGCGACTTTGAATGTCTTCGATCATCGCCCGTTTTCGGCCATGACTGAACAGCATCAGCTCTTCGAGATTCAGGTACTGGTTTTGTGCGAGCTCAATGTCGTTCGCGCAAGCCAGGTCGGCACGAGCGCGCAGGGGAGGGCGCTGATTGGGCTCGAGATCGAAGTAGTTATTCAGCGTAGCGTTGGTGCTGTGGGTCTGGGTTTCGAGTCGCCGGGTATAGGCATCGGCGGTGTTGGTCAGGGTCAGTTGGCGACGCAAGGCGCGGTCGGTCCACCAGCGCGGCAACCATCGGCGAATGGCCTCAGGCCAGAGCGGGTCGGCACCGTCGGCAAGGTGCCCGAGCACGGCGCCGCCGCCAGCTCCACCACCCTCCATCACGGTGCCGTATACGGCGTAATGGGTGTTCCAGTTTCCCGCTTCATCGAGTGCGATCGGTTGTTTGTACGGCCGCGCCCAAGTGCCGTGCAATCGCCAGCCACGACGGCCATCGCTCAGCTCGATCCGGTAGATGCGTCCCTGGTTGATCATGAAGTCGCCGTCGGCATGTCGATAGACCCCGCGATAAATCCCGTGAGTCCCCGGTTGCAGGCCGGCCAGAGAAATCTGGTGCTCGTACTCGTAGCCCTTGAATCGCTCCAGGGTGCGCCGTGCCTGACGTTGAGTGCCTAACTGCAAGGCGCGCGAGCTTTTCGCCACGGTCCGCAGGTGGCGCTGGCGGGTGATTGCGCGCGCGGCAGCGGGTGCGCCGGACGTCGCGGCAACGCCAGGCAGAATGTCCATCGCCGCGTCAATCAATGACAACAACACCGCTTCCACTTCGGCCAGGCCATGGCCGACATTACCGCGCAAGAACGCCGCAACCGCCAGGTTGGCGCTGCCCCAGGCGTCGTACAGAGCAATGGCCGTGCCCACGAATGGGACCATGCCAAAAGCCATTTTCAGGTAATTGAACATTGCGCCGGATTTCAACGCTACATGCTCAAGATACAAGGCATCGTTGGAGCGCGATGTCGCCCGATGCGCTTCCAGCAATCGTCCCATATGCACATCAAGCAGGTGGGCCGCCAATGAAGTGGTCGACGGCCAGACCATGCCCGTACCGATCAGGGCATCGAAGTTTTTCAGTCTCGCCTGGTTGATCCGGCTGACGTGGTGGTCGACGTCGCCGGTCAATGCGCGGTCGGCCAGATAGTTGACCATTCGTGTGTGCAGGCAAAGGTTGAACAACGCTTTGCGTGCTTCATCGAGACTGTCGTACTGGCGCAGAAATACCCCGTCAGGGCTGTCGGGCAGGTATAGCAGGGTCAGGCCGCTGATCTGTTCCACGATAAAAGTGACACCGGCCAAGGTGCTTGGCCCCTGATGTTGTGTGTCTGCACCACCGACTGTCAGGTGCGCTGGCAGCAGGACGATGCGTTTTCCGTTGGCTGCATAGGCTTCACGACTATTGGCGTCGATGGCGGTCTCCAGCACGTGCTGACCGTCAGGGTTGATGTCGCGTTGCAACAGGGCGAACTCGCCTTGCAGCTTGAGCATCAGGCGCCAGGGCTCGCTCAGGCATTCGCGACGGTACTCATTGCTGAAGGCCGTTGCGGTTGAGGTGCCGAGAAAGGTCTGACGGATCAGCGTTTCATATTTTCCGGCCAGGTCCAGATCACTGACCAACGTGCGCAACCAGGCCTGGGTGATGCCGGCTTTCAGCTTCTGGCGTTCGGTTTCATCTGAGCCGGTGATATCGACCCGCATCAAGGACAGGCGCCACCACATCGCTTGGTCGATGTTGCCTTGTGCCAGTTCGGCCAGCGAGACGTTGCTACGTTGTTGGCTGGGGATCAGCACGTTGTGCTGGGGGGTTCCCGGCGCCGCGCCGCCGCTCAGGACTTTCTGCCAGGTGGTGGATTCAGGCAGGTTCAGCGTCACTTCAAAATCTTGTGTGAGGCTGAAGTCCTGACGCAAGCGTGTCTCGATAGCTTTTTTACTGAAGGCATCCCGCGGTGGCAGCTCTCGTTCGAGCAGTTCGTGGGAGCGCTTCATCGCGGTGATGTAGGACGTGAACAGCCCTTTGAGTCGCACACGCTGAGCTTGCGTCAAGGTGCCGAGCCAGGTCGGTAAAGTGCCTGCCAACGCGCTGCTGTGGTTCTGTTCCAGCAATTGCGCGTACGCCAGTTCTCGGGCGGCCGGCATTGGCACTGTCAGGTGGACGAGGGTTTGTTCACGGAGTTTTTCCAGTGCCTGCTTGCGCTCAAGCGTACGTTGCGGCGCAGGATGGTCGGCGATCAACCGGGCAGCCTGCTGCTCGCAGCTATAGAGCTGATTTTGCAATGCGTATTCGAAAGGGTTTCGTGTGAGCGCCGAAAGGTGCAGCGTCAGGTTTTTTTCATTGGCCGTGAGTTTGAACAGGGTCTTTTCCAGGTCCTGCCGGGTTTCAAATCGTTGCAAGCCGCCGAAGCGACCGGGCCAGTACAGCAACAGGCTATGGGACGAAGACATCAGCAGCGCCGACGGATGAGCGAACAACAGCACGCCGTCCAGTTCCTGGGTGTGAGTCGTGGTGCTGTCCGCATCGGCTTCGATTACTGACAAGCTCAGCCGTGCGACGACTACATCGGCATCCCGGTCCTTTTGCTCCGGCGCATCCAGCACCTTGGTGATCCACTGATGTTCCTCGACGCTGATCTGGTTCAAGGCCAATTGAGCATCGGCTTCGGCACGCAGTCCGGCGAGGCGTGCCTGGTAAAGCGCGTCGTAATGAGTGTTCGGCAGATTACGCAGTTCCAGCATGTGAAGCGGGTTACGGGTATTGAGCAGCGCCGACGCCGCCGTGACGCTGGCCTGTTCGGCGGCCGCCAGTGCATCGAGTGGCTGTTTCAGTGTGAGCAGGCGCGGGTCATTCTGGTCACCCTGAAAGTCTTTGCCGAGCAGGTTCTGCATTGCTGTGTGCTGATCGGCGAGAGCGCTGCGACGGATGCTCAAGGGAATATCGGGGCTCAACAGGCCGAAAAGGCCGGCACTGTCGCGGCATTGTTCTTCGTCCGAATCCTCGGCCAGCAGGTCAGGTATCAGCGCAAAAACAGTCTTGTGTCGTTGTTGATCGGTTTGGGGGGTGGATAACTGCGTCAGCAGGGATTCGGCGCTGATGGCCAATGGGGCATTTTCAAGTGCAGCGTAATCGACGCTGGCGGCGTCAAGCCGGGAACCCCCAAGCAGTTGCTGGTGATGTTCGATCAGCCATTGCTCCATGTCGTTGCGGTTTTTGAAGGTCGTCCAGGCTGATGGACGGGACGGCAGGTATAGCCATTGGTTGACGGGCTGATCCGTATCCTGAGTGATGACCAATGCCCCGATAAGTTCGGCGCGTGTGCCATCGGCGCTTTTCAAGGCCAGTTGTTCGACGTGAATGGCAGGGGCAACGGTCGCCGTTCCAGCCGGGGCGGGATCAATCAGTGCCTGCAGCCGTTTCAGCTGCTCGCGGGTCAAGATTCCCTGGGCAAATGCCAGTTGGCTCGATGCCTCGAAATGCTGGCGGTACAACCGTGCTGCCAGCGTGCTGCGCGAAACGTCCGTACCGCGTGCACGTGCACTCCACCACTGTTCATCGAACGTCGACTGCGCGCTCTGCGCCATGAGTTCGAGCCATTGATCGCGACAATCATTGCAACGAGTCGAGGCGCTGAGGATCAGGTTCTGATCCAGGCTGGAAGGCAACGGATGTGTCAGGCCGAAGTCGGCCGGTCGAGGGGTGAATTCGTCAACCATGACGATGAATCTCCAGAGGGCCGGTCCTTGCCGGCGTAGCGGTCATTACCGGCCAATCGCGAAGGGTGCTGGCGGTACATAGTTATCGCGTGGTGCCATTTCTTTTGCCGATGACCGTTCAGCACTCTTCATCAAACTGTCACGTAACTGTGGCAGCGCGCTTGTACAAACTTCATCAGACTCGCGCTCTACTGGGGTTCTGCGTTTCGGTGTTTTTCATGCGTGCGTCTTTTTTTTCACGGGCCATTTTTCTGGCCGCATTGTTGTTTGGCCTGCCGTCATTGGCGGCCTCGCGTTGTGATGTCAACGTTCCGACCGAACGGGTTGATCTGGCGCAGGTGAGCCTGGCGTACCAGAGCATCGGCCGTGCGTCGGACCCGGCGTTGTTGCTGGTGATGGGCCTGGGCGGGCAGTTGATCCACTGGCCCGACGAGGTGGTGGTTGCGCTGTGTCAGCAAGGTTTTCGGGTGATTCGTTATGACAACCGCGATGTCGGCCTGTCGACCTGGCGGCAAACGCCGGCCGAAGCCAACCTGACCTTTGAAGTGCTGCGCTACAAGCTCGGTTTGCCGGTGTCGGCGCCTTACTCGTTGACGGATATGGCGGACGATGGTCTGGGGTTGATGGATGCTTTGCACATCGAACAATTTCATGTGCTGGGCGCGAGCATGGGCGGGATGATTGCCCAGCACATGGCAGCCATGGCGCCGCAGCGGGTCGAGAGCCTGACGCTGATCATGACCAGTTCCGGGGCCGAAGGCTTGCCGGCGCCGAGTGCGGCGTTGGTGCAGTTGCTCGCACGTCGCGGCGCGCCTAATCGTGAAGTCGCCCTGGAGCAACAGGCCGACCTGTTGGCGGCGCTGGGCAGCCCGACCGTGACGGATGATCGCCAGGCGCTGCTGCATCAGGCGGCGCTGTCCTATGACCGGGCGTTCAACCCTGAAGGTGTGAAACGCCAGATCATGGCGATTCTCGCCGAGCCGAGCCGGGTGGCATTACTGAATCAGTTGCGGGTGCCGGCGCTGGTGGTGCATGGCACGGCAGATCCGTTGTTGCCGGTGATGCACGGCGTGCACCTGGCGGCGCATTTGCGTGGCAGTCAGCTCAAGTTGATTCCGGGGTTGGCCCATCGTTTTCAGGAGGCATTCAAAGCGCCATTGCTGGCAGCGGTGTTGCCGTATTTGCGGGCGCATCGCGAGGACACTTCGCATTGGGCGCAAATCGATCCTCCTGCCGATCACAACCTCCTGTAATACCTGAGCCACCCACACTGTAGGAACTGCCGCAGGCTGCGATCTTTTGATCTGATCTTTTCGGGACCGCTGAAGATCACGATCAAAAGATCGCAGCCTTCGGCAGCTCCTACACAAATCCGCCAGTTGCGGGTGTATCGTTCACCCTTTCCCGCGCGTTTCAGCCAGCGAGGTGTGTGATGGGTACCCCATTGAAAATCGATTTCGTCAGCGATGTGTCCTGTCCCTGGTGTGTCGTCGGTCTTTACGGCCTGACCCGTGCCCTGGAGATTTTGCGCGATGAAGTCCGGGCCGAGATCCGGTTCCAGCCGTTCGAACTGAACCCGAAGATGGCGCCCGAAGGGCAGAACATCACCGAACACATCACTGAAAAATACGGCTCGACACCCGAGCAGTCGCAGAAGAATCGCGAAATGATCCGCGCGCGGGGCGCCGAGGTCGGGTTTGCTTTTCGCACGGACGGCAATAGCCGCATCTACAACACCTTCGATGCTCACCGCTTGCTGTATTGGGCCGGGCTGGAAGGTTTGCAGTTGAATCTGAAAGAGGCCTTGTTCAAGGCGTTTTTCACGGATGGCGGCAACCCGTCAGACCACGCCCAGTTGGCGCAGGTCGCGCAGAGCGTCGGGCTGGATCGGCAGCGGGCCGAGGCGATTCTGGCATCCGATGAATTCGCCAAAGAGGTTCGCGAAGAGGAACAGCTGTGGCTTTCGCGTGGAGTCAGTTCAGTGCCAACGGTGGTTTTCAACGGCCAATACGCGGTCACGGGCGGGCAGCCGGTCGAGGCATTTGTGGGGGCAATTCGGCAAATCATGAGTGAAGCGAAAGGCGGAACGGTCAGCTGACAATTTCCAGTCGTCAAAAAAGTATCAATGTGCCACTATGGTTTTGGGCGTCGCTGCCGATACAGGCAGCGACTTTTAATCATAGGGATTTGATCCATGAACCTCCACGCTCTACGCACCTTTGCTGCGCTGACTCTGCTCGCCTGCCTGACCCTCACCGGCTGTGCCAACGTTCAACCTCCCGTGCCGCTGGACCATCAATTCTGGGATGCCAAGGAGCCAACCATTGGTGTGGCGATTACCGTATTGCCGCCACCCGTGCTGGCACTGACCGGCAACCAGGGGATTCTTGATTACGCCATCAATTCGGGCGTTAACAGCAAGCTCAGTGACAACGTCAAAACCTGGCAAGTGCGCGATTTCGACACGTTGCCGGATGTGATCGTCGCCAAGTTGCAGGCCAAGGGTTACAAAGCCAAGCGCATTGACGAGAAAGTGGACCTGACGACCTACAAGGAGATGAAATTCCGCGAAGGTTACACGATCAAGGATTTGACCCCGATCAAGGCAAAGTATGGCGTCGATCGTCTGTTGTTGGTGTACGTCACTGCCACCGGTGCGACCCGCAGCTACTACAGCATCGTACCGACCAGCGTGCCGATGGCGCAGGTGGGCGGGCAGGGTATGGTGGTCGATCTGGCGGATAACAAACTGCTGTGGTTCCAGCCCTTTGCCGCGATACAAGCGGCCCAAGGTGAGTGGGACGAGCCGACCTACACCAACCTGTCGAACGCGTTCTACCAGGCTGTGGATAACAGCCGTCAGCAAATGATTACTCCGTTCGCACAATGAAGCGTCCAATCGTAGCGGCCAGTGCGCTGGCCCTGCTGATGTTGGCTGGTTGTGCGCAAAAGCAGGCCCCCGAGGTCGGTTTCAAGGATCAGGGCGCATTAACTTATGTACAGGCCCACGGACTCAAGGTCGATGTGCAGGTGCCGCAAGCGTTTGTCAGTGCCAGCATGGTGATCGATAGCAAGGATGCCCTGAAGGCTGCGTCGTCGAGTTACAACATGGTGTCGAGTTCGGGCATCAGTGCCGGGTTGGCCGGCGTGTTGGTGGCCAGCCTGGTCAATACTCAGATGGGCAGCGGCAGCTTGCAACGCGATGCGGAAAAAGCTGCACTCAAGGACTCGCGCCCGATGGCCGATTTGCTCGGTGGCGTGGCGTTGCAGGAGCGTTTGCAACAGCGCTATCAACAGGCGTCGCAAGCGGTCGGGTTGAAGCAGGGCGAAGGGCAGGTCACGGCTCGTCTGTTGATCGAACCCAAGCTGATGTTGACCCCGGATCGCGGCAGTTTTGTGCTGGTCAATCAGGTGCAGGTTCAAGATATCGCCGGCTCACCGCTGTATCGCATGCGCATCGAAGTGGCCAGCCAGCCGATCCGTCGTTGTGGCCAGCAATGCATCGATGACGGCAGCCTGGAACTGGCGAAGATCACTGCAGTGCTCGACGAATGCATCGACGAATCCATGCGCGTGCTGGCCACCGACCTGATGCAACCGACCCCGCCCCCGGCGGCCCAGGAAACCCTGCGGTACGTGCTGGACGGTCAGCGCGTGGTCGAGCGCGGTTATCAACTGGCGAGCAGCGGCAGTTACTGGCGTTATCGCAACCTCTACGGTGCGGTGAAGTCGGTGCCGGTGCCGTTCGAGGATGCGTTGACCCAGGCGCAGCTGGAAAAGGTTTACGGGCGCTAACCCCACCGTGCAGGAGCTGCCGAAGGCTGCGATCTTTTGATCTTGATCTTAAAAAACAGATCAAAAGATCGCAGCCTGCGGCAGCTCCTACAGGGGTGACGATTGTTAGCGGACGATCTTGTCCACGTGAATCCCCAGTTTTTTCAGCCGATACCAGAAGCTGCGTTCGGAAATTCCGATCAACTGCGCCGCTGCGGCCTGCACACCRTTGCTCTGGGCCAGGGCGGCCAGAATGTAGGMCTTCTCGACTTCGTCCCCCCCTGTAGGAGCTGCCGAAGGCTGCGATCTTTTGATCTTGATCTTAAAAAACAGATCAAAAGATCGCAGCCTGCGGCAGCTCCTACAGGGGGGACGATTGTTAGCGGACGATCTTGTCCACGTGAATCCCCAGTTTTTTCAGCCGATACCAGAAGCTGCGYTCGGARATTCCGATCAACTGCGCCGCTGCGGCCTGCACACCATTGCTCTGGGCCAGGGCGGCCAGAATGTAGGCCTTCTCGACTTCCGCCAGCGCGGCTTCCAGATCCGGCGGCACGCTGCTGCCGTCGCTCAAGATCGCAGCACCGCTGGCCGGTGACGAAGCAAACAGATACGCCGGCAGATCATCGTCTTCAATCACCGCCCCAGAGGCGACGATGGTTGCGCGCTCCACGCAGTTTTGCAGCTCGCGGATATTGCCCGGCCACGAATAATTGGCCATGGCCTGCAATGCCTCCGGGGTAAAGCCGGTGATGCGCTTGCCCGCCGTGGCGCCCAGCGTGTGGGCGAAATGCCGGGCCAGCGGGGCGATGTCTTCGACGCGTTCGCGCAGGGCCGGCAGGGGAATCGGGAACACATTGAGGCGGTAATACAGGTCTTCGCGAAACTCTTTTTTGGCCACCGCGTCCAGCAGGTTTTTGTTGGTCGCCGCGATCACACGCACATCGACCTTGCGCTCGCGCGGGTCGCCCACCGGTTCGATCACTCGCTCTTGCAAAGCCCGCAGGATTTTCGCCTGCAACGCCAACGGCATTTCGCCAATTTCATCGAGGAACAGGGTGCCCTTGTCGGCCTGCATGAAGCGCCCGACCCGATCCGCCACGGCCCCGGTGAAGGCACCTTTGCGATGGCCGAACATTTCGCTTTCCAACAAACCTTCCGGGATCGCTGCGCAGTTCACTGCAACGAACGGTTTGTCGGCGCGATTGCCGTGTTTGTGGATCGCCCGGGCGACCATTTCCTTGCCGGTGCCGCTTTCGCCGGTCAGCAGGATCGTCGCATTGCTTTCGCGCACCGAGTCGATGGCGTGCAGCACCCGGCGGAAGCTCGGGCTGTCACCGATCAGGCTGTCGAACTGTTGGTGTTCGTCGAGTTCGGCGCGCATGCGCTGGTTATCTTTGAGGATGTCGCGAAATTGCAGGGCTTTGTTGACGGTGATGTCCAGTTCGTCGATGTCGAACGGTTTGGCGATGTAATCGAAGGCACCGTTGCGCATCGACTGCACGGCGTTTTTCACCGTGCTGTAGGCGGTCATGACGATCACTGGCAACTGCGGAAAACGGCTTTTGATTTCCGCCAGCAATTGCGGACCGTCCATGCCGGGCATGCGCCAGTCACTGATCACCAGGTCGATGTCTTCGACCTCCAGCACTTTGAGGGCATGCAGGCCATTGCCGGCGGTGAACACGGTGATGCCGTTCTGACTCAACGCCGAGGCCAGCAGGTCGCAGAGCTTGGGCTCGTCGTCGACCACCAGTACGTTATGTGTCATCGCTGCCCTCGTCTAAGTCGTCGCCATTGGCCGGAATGTACAGGCTGAACGTGGCCCCGGCATCTTTTTCACTGGTGCACTCGATGCGCCCGTCATGACTTTCCATGATCGAGAATACCTTCGCCAGACCCAGGCCGGTGCCGGAGGCCTTGGTGGTGACGAATGGTGTGAAGATCCGTTCAAGCATGTCCGGCTCAATGCCCTGGCCGGTATCGCCGATGCTGATCACCGTGTACGGCGCATCGCTGCTGATCGTCAGGGTCAGGCGGCCGCCGTCGGGCATGGCGTCGATGGCGTTGACGATCAGGTTCAACCCGGCCTGCTTGAGTTGCCGCGCATCGGCGTAAACGGTGGCGCCGGGGGCCTGATCGTCGATGCGTACATCGATGTTATGGCTGGCCAGTTCCGGGGTGCAGAAACCGGCCAACTCATCCACCAGTTGCCGCACCGGTTGCGTCGAACGCATCGGCGCGCTGGGTTTGGCGAAGTCGAGAAAATCAGTGATCAGGTCGTTGATCCGGCTGACTTCGCTGACTACGTACTCCAGATGTCGCTTGTCGCTTTCCGGCAGGTCGGCGCGCCGATGCAGCAGTTGCGTGGCGGTTTTGATGATGCCCAGCGGGTTACGGATTTCATGGGCCAGGCCCATCGCGACTTCGCCCAGTGCATGCAAACGGTCGCGGCGACGCAACTGCGATTCCAGGTTTTGCAATTCGCCGAGGCGTTCGCTCATGTGGTTGAACGTGCTGCTCAACTCGGCGAGTTCGTCACCGCCGCTCACCGGCAGGCGCTGGCGGTAATCGCCGGCGATCACCGCTTGCACGCCTTTGGACAGCCCGCGCAAAGGCTGGGTCAGGCGCTGCGACACCAACCAGCCGACCGTCAGGGACGCCGCCGAACTGAGCAGGAATATCAGGATGAACAGGTTGCTCTGGTTGACCAGGCCCAACAGGCTGCTGTGGCGCAGCAAGCCGCTGAAGATCACGCCTTGCAGCTCGCCGTTTTCATTGAGGATCGGTCGGTAGATGCCGCTGTAGCGGTTGGTGAATTGCTCGATCGGCTGCTTGGTGCTGCGCAGGATCTGTTCGATTTTTTCCGGTACGGCCGCCGGGTGATCTTCGAAACGCTGGGTGGAAAAAATCTCCGAGAAGTCATCGGCCTTGGCCAGGTACAGGCGCAGGTCCAGGGAATGCACGTCGGCCACGCTGGTGAGGAAACTGCTGTCTAGATAAGTGCCGATCACCAACTTGTATTCGACACCTTCCTGCTCGGTCTCAAAGGTCGAGACCACCGTGCCGGTCGGCACGCCGCCCACTTGCAGCGTTTGCAGGACGGCTTTGGGTGCGGTGCTGATCTGGCGCACGATGTCGTCGGCGGCCGTACTGAACAACACTTTGTGATCGCTGTTGCGCACCAGCGCTACCACGTCGATGCCCATGGAATCGGCGATGTCGGCGGTCAGCTTGTCGTTCTTGGTCGACAGTCGATCAGTGGGCGGGCGGGTGTATCGCAAAAACAACTGCGCGACGCGGGCGTTATCGCGCAGGATTTCGGTGATTTCGTCTTCAACGATCTTGGTCGATTCCTGCAGCCAGATGCGCACGTTGCTGTCGAAAATCTGCGACAGGGTGGTGGCGGCCAGCTCGGCGGCGATCATGGTCGGGATCACGCTGACCAACCAGAACGCCAGCACCAGTTTGCGTTGCAGGCTCCAGCCGGAGAGGGCGAAAGGTCGGGCGTCGGGGCGTCGGTTTTTGATCATCATGCTTCGCTTATTGCAGCAGCCATGGCAGGGTCGGATCGGTCCGGGCGAATAAACATTTTCACCAGTCGCAACAGACCGTCGAGCAGGCGGTTGCGATGGCGGAAAAACACGGTGTTGCCGATGAACGAGCAACCCAGCCGCAGCTTACTGGCATAGCCGGCCTGGCCGCACGCATAGATCGTAAGGCCGTGCTCAATACAGTAGTCGACATTGGCCAGCCAGCTGCGCACGTACAGGTTGTGCTCGCGGGTTTTGCTCAGGTCGTGGGCGAAAAACTTGTCCACCAGTCGCTGCTCGTCCAGCAGCACCAGATTGAACGCCACCAGTTCCTCGCCGAGCCAATAGAGCACGCAAGCGGAACGCTCATCGAGGTGCTCCAGCACTTGGCGGAAATAGGCGGGCGGCAAGCGTTCGAACGTCAGCTCGCTGCGCTCCAGTGTGGCTTCGTAGAGTTGCATCATGGTTGGCAGCAGATCGTCTACCGTGTTCCGCCACTCGACGCGTGGACCCTGGCCGCGCAGCGTGCGACGCAGGTCTTTGCGGGTGGATTTGCCCAGGCTTCCCAGGTAGGCATCCACCGAGCCAAACGTGATCGGCAGTTCGGCGCTGGGCAGGCCGGGCATGCTTTGCAGGCCGGCGTCCCGGCAGGCCTTCAACCACTGCGGGTCTCGATGCGAGGCGTCCTTGACTGCGAGCAGACCGATCCCGGCCTGATCCGCATCGTTGCGTGCCAGGATCAACAATTGCTCAAGCAAATCCACACGTTGGTCCGGCGCTATATGTCGGGCCGTACCGACATGGCACTGCTCGGCCACCGGTGAGCCGAGGGCGTAGAGGCGGATTTCAAGCAATCCCGGCCTCCAGCGGCGCAAGCGTGCGGCGATGCGCTTGCCTGGGCCCTGAACTGTGGTGTCCAGCGAATACACCGTGGTAAACGCCACGGCTGCCGCCATCAATACGTCGTCTTCAAACAGCGCCAGATAACGCCACTGAAAGTCGGCAATGTTCGCCCGTTCAACAGCGCGGTAGTAATCCCAATTCTCCAGGTCTTCGGGGAAGCAATCGTTCCAGGCCTCGCGGTCAATGGCCTCGATGGTGGAAAAGGCAAGGGCGGTGATCACATCGTTTCCTTCAACTTTTTACGCATTCACCCATCCCTGTAGGAGCTGCCGAAGGCTGCGATCTTTTGATCTTGATCTTCAAAAAACAGATCAAAAGATCGCAGCTGCGGCAGCTCCTACAGGGTTTGTGCGAGGTAGTGTCAGGCCAGTTGCCGATAGTCCTGGCGCATGGGTTGTGGGGTGATGCCTTGTTGCATGAAACGGTGCTGGATAAAGTCCGCGCTCAGCTCCACCACGCGGCGGTATTGCAGGTCGACGGTGATCATGTGATAGCAATCATCGAGCAGGATTTTCACCACCGGCCCGCCGAGTTTGCGTTCGACATAGTCGGCGTTCCAACGGCTGGTGATGTCGTCCTCTCGCGAATGCAGGACCAGCGCCTGGGTGGTAATTTCGGGCATGCGTTTCTTCACCGCCGCCACCAGTCGATGCAACTCCCGAACGCTGACCCCGGACATGGTCAACAGCCCGGCATTGCTGCTTTCGCCGGCCCTCATCTGGCGCTCGACAATCGCCCGCAAGCGTTCGTCCTTGATGCCGAAGGGTGATTTTTCGTTGAAGCGGCACAGGTGCACGCCAAACGGAATCGCCATCAGCAGTGGAGTGAGCACGGCGACTTTGGGCATGTTCCAGCCGTCATAGCGCAGGGTCGTCGAGTACAGCAACAGGCCCTCGATCTGCCCCGGATGCTCGGCCGCCAGGTACATCGACAGCACCGCGCCCATGGACAAGCCGCCGACAAACACATGCTCGTGTTTCCTGCGCACACCGACGAAGGTGTTGCGCGCGCTCTCGTACCAGTCGCGCCAGCCAGTGGCTTGCAGGTCGGCGTTGTCGCCACAGTGGCCGGCGAGGGTCGGCACATAGACGGTGCAACCCGCCGCAGCCAGGCCCATCGCTACCCGGCGCAGTTCCGTCGGGGTGCCGGTGAGGCCGTGGATCAACAACACCGCGACCTCGCCGCTGCCGAGAATGAATCCGGCCGTGCCTTCGCCCATGTCGATGGCATCGAACTCGACGGCGGCGTTCATCGTTTCATCGCTCGGTGCAGCAAGCGATCGAGCAGGGCGATGCCGAGGTCGATTTCCGGGTAGCTGATTTCCAGCGACGGTGCCAGGGTGATGACGTTTTTGTAGTAACCACCCACATCGAGGATCAGGCCCAGGCGTTTGCCGTCGATTTCGATGTCGCCCTTCATGCCTTCTTCGACCATGAAGTCCAGGGTCGCCTTGTCCGGCGTGAAACCGTCAGGACCACAGATTTCGCAACGCAGGGCCAGGCCCAGACCGTCGACATCGCCGATGATCGGGTAGCGTTTCTGCAGGTCTTTCAGGCCTTCGAGGAAGTACTTGCCCTTGTTCATGACCATCGCGCCGTAATCGACTTCGCTGGTCATCTTGAACATCTCCAGACCTACCGCCGTGCCCAGTGGGTTGGAGGCGAAGGTCGAGTGGGTGGAACCTGGCGGGAAGATTTTCGGGTTGATCAACTCTTCCTTGGCCCAGATGCCGCCCAGCGGATTGAGGCCGTTGGTCAGCGCCTTGCCAAACACGATCACGTCCGGTTTGACGTCGAAGTGTTCGATCGACCACAACTTGCCGGTGCGATAGAAGCCCATCTGGATTTCATCGACCACCATCAAAATGCCGTGCTGATCCAGCACATGCTTGAGTTCGCTGTAGAAATTCATCGGCGGAATCACGTAGCCGCCGGTGCCCTGGATCGGCTCGACGTAGAACGCGGCGTATTCGCTCTGGCCGACTTTCGGGTCCCAGACGCCGTTGTATTCGGTCTCGAACAGCCGGGCGAATTGCTGCACGCAGTGACTGCCGTACTCTTCTTTGCTCATGCCTTTCGGGCCACGGAAGTGGTACGGGAACGGGATGAAATTGGCGCGCTCGCCGAAGTGGCCGTAGCGGCGGCGATAGCGGTAGCTGGAAGTGATCGACGAGGCACCGAGGGTTCGGCCGTGGTAACCGCCTTCGAAGGCGAACATCAGGCTTTTACCGTTGCTGGCGTTGCGCACGACTTTCAGCGAGTCCTCGATGGACTGCGAACCACCGACGTTGAAATGCACCCGACCGTCGAGGCCGAATTTTTTCTTCGCGTCCACGGCGATCATCTCCGAGAGCTCGATCTTGCCTTTGTGCAGGTACTGGCTGGCGATCTGCGGCAGGGTATCGATCTGCTGTTTCAGCGCGTTGTTCAGGCGTGGGTTGGCGTAACCGAAGTTGACCGCCGAGTACCACATCTGCAGGTCGAGGTAGGCCTGGTCTTCGGTGTCCCAGACGTAGGAACCTTCACAGCGGCTGAAAATACGCGGCGGTTCGATGTAGTGAACGGTGTCGCCGTAGGAACAGTACTTGGCTTCCTTTTCCAGCAGGATTTGGTCTTCGGCGGTAGCGATTCGAATATCAGACATGGTGGAAAAGTTCCTGTGTTTCTGTGTTGAAAGAGGTGGCGTTGGCGGCGCTGGCGTTGGGCAGTTGGGCCAACAGGGCAGGGAGTTCGGCGAAGCTGTCGAAGCGCGCGTAGGGGATACTGTTGCGCTCGCAGTGTTCGGCCAGGCGATCTTTGGCAAACACGAAATCAGCGGTGCTGGCCACGCACATGTCGGACTGGCCGTCACCGATCACCAGCACCCGTTTGGCTTTAGGCGTGGACTTGCATTTGCAGTTGCCGGCGGCGGCACGGCAGGCGTCGCTGGCGTGCGGGAAGTCGATGCGCCAGCTATCGTGATCGACCTGGCGCAAGCGATTGGCGAGGATCGGCAGGAGGCTGACGTAATTGCGTGCCAGGATCCGGGCGATGCCTTGTTCGATGCCATCGCTGACCACTTCCAGGGACGCACCGAGGCCGATGACGTGGTCGACGAAGTCGGGGAAGTCCGGGTCGATTTCAATGCTGTCGAAGAACCCGAGCAATTCGCTCGGCGTGGCCTTGACCAGTGACAGTTGGCGGCTGAGGCATTCACGGGAACCGATATCGCCCGCCAGCCATTCTTCTTCGACCGCTTCCCAGCTCGGGTCGGCGAATCGTTGGAGGATGCTGTCGATCACGTCGGTGCGGGTGATGGTCCCGTCGAAATCACACACGATATGCCAGTCAATCATCTGTTTTACCTATTGGGTGTTTCGCGCTGTCTGCGCTTGCCAAGGGGGTAGAGCAGGGACTGTGCCAATCGTGTTCGGCCCAGCGGGGCTGGGGTTCTGACCGGGAACGGAGTAGGGCGAAGCTACAATTTTTGTAGGTCGCTACAAACAACATGAGTGCTTGCGTGGCGGGGGCAATCCGGGGATTGATGCGCGCATGTCCCGTTCAAGGAATCACCTCATGTCGAGGATTACTGTGGCGCTGTTCGCAGCGCTGACCTGCCTTTCAATCAACGCACATGCCGATGGCATCACCGGTGAAGCCGGTCTTGGCCTGAGCTACCAACCTCATGACCCGACCGGTAGTCGTTACGAAAACCGGGCCGTGCCGTACCTGGATCTGGATTGGGGCGATGTCAGCCTGAGCACCGATGACGGGTTGACCTGGGATGCGCTCAAGGCCAACGGTTTCAGCGCCGGGCCGTTTGTGAATTACTTGTCCGGGCGGACCGCCAACGGCAATTTGCGTGGATTGCGCGATGTGCCGGACATGGCCGAGGTGGGCGGGTTTGTGCAATACGCCCCGGCCGATTTCTGGCGGGTGTTTGCGTCGCTTGGCCAGGCGGTCGGCGGAGGTGGCGGACAGGGTGGCGTGTTGGGGCGGGTGGGTGGCGAGGTCGGTTATCCAGTCGGCGGCGGGGTGATCGGCAGTACTAATCTGACGGCCCACTTCGCCGATGCCCGGCAAACGCAGACTTACTTCGGCGTCAGTGCCGAGCAATCACAGGCCTCTGGAATTCGCCCGTACAACGCTGGCGGTGGGTTGCAGAACGTCGCGCTGACCCAGAGCTTCGAGTTTCCCCTGGCTCTGCACTGGTCGTTGCTGACCAGCGCGAGCTGGATTCACCTGACGGGGTCGGCGGCGGACAGCAGCATCGTCAAAGAAGTCGGGCGTGCCGATCAGGGTGAAGCGCAGGTGGCAATTGCCTATAAATTCAATTGATTCACTGTTAACCCTGTAGGAGCTGCCGAAGGCTGCGATCTTTTGATGTCGATTTTAAAAACAAGATCAAAAGATCGCAGCCTGCGGCAACTCCTTCAGGGAGTTCAGGTTTCTTCACCCTCGGCCAGCAACGCAATCCCGCCCATGATCACCGCCACGCCCAGCCAGTGCAGCACACTGATCTGCTCGCCCAATCCCAGCCACGACCCCAGCAACACGCCAACAAACACCAGCGAACTCAAGGGAAACGCCAGGGACAAACTGCTGCGCCGCAAAATCAGCATCCACACAAAAAACGCGCCGATGTAACAGACAATCGCCAGCCAAACCCCCGGACTGATCGCAACCGCCTGCAGCCATTGCAGGCTGAAATCCATCTGCCCCAGTTGATCGCCACCCACTTTGGTAGCGATCTGCCCGGCGCTTTCGAAGGCGATCAACAGCGCCCAAAGAACAACGGTGCCAAGGCGTTCATGCAGCCAGTCGGTTTTGCGACTGATCATCGATTGGCCTTCATGCATGGGTGACACACACGAGCATCACGCCCGCCGTAATCACCAGCGTACCGAGCCAGCGCCGGCGGCTGACGGTTTCGCCAAGCACCATTTTGCCCGCCAGCACCACGCCGCAATAAGCCAGTGCCGCCGCCGGAAACAACAGGCTCAGCGGTGCGCGGGACAGGGCTTCGAGCCAGACGAAAAATTCGACCACGTAGGCTCCGATCCCGCACCACAGCAGCGGCGCGTTGAACACCTGGCCCCAGAACGCATTCAGGCGAAAGCCGCCTTCGAGCTCCGGCAAACGGTCCAGGCCGAGCTTGAAACAGAGCTGGCCGATGACGTCCAGCACAATGGAAAACGCCACCAGCACGATCACAGTGAAGGTCATGGGAACAGCTCCTCGAACAGCTCGATCAGCGCCTGATTGGTCGTGGCATTGCGCAACAGATCGGCTTCACTCCAGCGTTCGGCAGGAGGTTGATCAGATTGGGCTTCCCAGCGTTTGAAGGCGTTGCTGAAGGCCGGTCGGGCGTATTCGCCGCAGATGTCGATGCCGAGAATGCGTTTGCCCGCCGCCAAGGCGCGGATCGCCTGCAACAGATGACTGAGGCGCATGCCGCCCTGGTCCCAATTGGTTGCGGCGTCTTCACTGGCCAGCACGTCCTTGTCGATGGTGATCCACACCGCTTCGGTGGGCAGGCTGGCGACCAGTTGCTGGAGAAACTGCGCCCAGTCCAGGCCCGCCAGATTGCGCCAGTGCAGCAGGTTTTCCTGCTGTCGATGCCCGGCACCATCCCCGACCATGCCCCAGATTTTCGACGGCGGACGCTGCCAGGGAAACATCTCCAATACGCCGCGTTTGAGCGCGCGCAGGTTGCCGCCCTTGAACTGCGGGTTTTGCAGGTCGTCGCTGCACGGGCCGAGCGTGACGATGCGCCGGATGTTCGGCAGTTTCAGTGCCTGATTGACCCACGAACCGCAATGCCGGCGTGGGGCGAACCGAACCCAGTCGGGGTGATTGTCGAAGTGGATCAGGCTTGCCGGCTCCGGCAGGTCGCTCAGAAACGCCGGGGTCAAATGGTGGTAGTCGCCAGAACCGACGAAGAAGATTTCTGGCTGCGGGCCGTCGTGTCGGGGCCGACGATGCAGGCGTTCGGTAAAGCGGCGCCAGGTGCGTTCGCTCGACCACAATCGGAGTTTCGGGCCGAGGTCGAGCAGGTCAAGGCGTTTGGCGCGGCCACTGGCAAGCAGCTGCGCGATGGGCGCCTGGGCAGTCAGGCTGTGGTCGAGATCTAAAATGTTCAAGGTCGCAATTCACCCTTGGCAGACCCTTCCAGACACCGGCTTCATCCATCATGAAGACCGGCCGGGGGGCTTTAGGGGGTAAATGCAAGGGGCGGGCCACCGCAAAAGAGATCGGCGTCTGCGGCAGGTGTTGCGCGCACCTGTAGGCGCTGCCGAAGGCTGCGATCTTTTGATCTCGCTTTTGTTTTTGGCGCAAGACCGGTCGCAGAAGATCAAGATCAAAAGATCGCAGCCTGCGGCAGCTCCTACAGGGGTCAGGTGTGGAAACGGAGCCAGACGCTGACGAGCACCGTCGCCGCCAGCAGCCATGCCACCGCGGCTACGGCGAGAGATGCCTCCAGTCGCATCCGGTCGACCATTACGTATAAGGTCGCCAGGTAGACGAAGTACGGAATGATCGACCACATGCCGAACGCAATGGTGGTCTTCAAGTCGTCGACCGAACGGCCTTTGCCGACGATGTAGTGGGCAATCAGTGCAAAGGTCGGAAACAGTGGCACCAGACCCGCGATGTAATAGTTTCTGGTCTTGGCCAGGGCGGCGAGAATTAGCACCACCGCCGCGCCCAAGGTTGCTTTGAGAATCAGATCCATCAGTGGCTCAGCCCGTACTTCTTCACTTTGTCGAACAAGGTGGTTTTGGCCATGCCCAGTTCCTGGCTGGCCTGGGTCAGGTTGCCGCCGCTGCGCTGCAAGGCATCGCCGAGCAAGTTGCGTTCGAAGGCTTCTACCGCTTCGGCGAATGCCAGGCCTTGCGTGTTGCCACTGGCACCGGGTTTCTTGAACGCCGGCAGGCCGAGGGCAAAGCGCTCGGCGACGTTGCGCAGTTCGCGCACGTTACCCGGCCAGTCGTGGCTCATCAGGGTCGACAGGGTCTGGTTATCCAGTTCCGGCGCGGCACGGTCAAAGCGCAGGGAGGACTGCTGCAAAAAGTGTTCGAACAGTTGCAGGATGTCTTCGCGACGCTCGCGCAGTGGCGGCAATTCCAGGGTGACCACGTTGAGGCGGTAATACAGGTCGCTGCGGAATTCGCCGGCCTTGCTCGATTCGTCGAGGTCGGACTTGGTCGCGGCGATCACCCGGCAATCCACCGCCACGCTCTGGTTTGAGCCAAGGCGTTCGAGGGTGCGCTCCTGTAACACCCGCAGCAGTTTGATCTGCAACGGCAGGGGCATGCTTTCCACTTCGTCGAGGAACAGCGTGCCATTGTCGGCGTGCTCGATCTTGCCGATCCGCCGCTTACCGGCGCCGGTGAAAGCGTTGGCTTCGTGGCCGAAGATCTCACTTTCGAACAGGTTTTCCGGGAGACCGCCGCAGTTCAACGCCACGAATTGTTTGCTGTGTCGGCGACTGAAGTCATGCAGGCAGCGGGCAACCAGTTCCTTGCCGGTGCCGGTTTCGCCTTCGATCAGCACGTTGGCCGAAGTATCGGCGACGTTGGCGATCAGTTCGCGCAGGTTTTGCATGGCTGGCGAGCGGCCGATAATCCGCCCTTCGAGGGAGTCACGTTCGGCCATTTGCCGACGTAGTGACGAGACTTCCCGTGCCAGGCTGCGTTGCTCCAAAGCACGACGGGCGACATCCACCAGACGTTCCGGGGAGAAGGGTTTTTCCATGAAATCGTAGGCGCCTTTCTGCATCGCGCCGACCGCCATGGAGATGTCGCCATGGCCGGTAATCAGCACCACCGGCAGGCTGCGGTCACGGGCCTTGAGCCGATTCAGCAGTTCCAGGCCATCGATGCCCGGCAGGCGAATGTCGCTGATGACGATGCCGGCAAAGTTGTCGCCGACGCGCTCGAGGGCTTCTTCGGCGCTGCCTACGCCGATGCAGGGAATGTCCTCCAGAGTCAGCGCCTGCTGGCAGCCGAGCAACACATGGGGGTCGTCTTCGACAATCAACACACTAAGGTCGTTGTTCATATTGGCTCGGCGGAAGTGGGGCTTACCAACGGTAAACTGAGGACGAAAGTGGTACCACCGCTGGCCGGGTGTTCAACACCCAGGTGACCGCCGGTGGCAGCGGCCAGGCTGGCGGAAAGGGTCAGGCCAAGGCCAAGGCCTTGTTCGCCGGGTTTGGTGGTGAAGAAGGGTTCGAACAAATGCTTGCGTGCTTCGGCATCGATGCCGTGGCCGTTGTCCCGTACGCGCAGTCGGTATTTGCCATCGAACACTTCACCTTCGAGCCACAGTTCCGGCTGCGGTTGCGCCTGCATGGCATCGAGGGCGTTGCCGATCAGGTTGACCAGGATCTGCTCCAGACGGGTCTGGTCGATCCGCACCTGAACATCGTCGAAATTGCGGTGAAGTTGCAGCGTCGCATTGGCCAGCCGCCCATCGAGTAACTGCAAGGCTGCGTCGACGCCCTTGCCAAGGCAGGCCTGGCCCTTGTCATCACCGCGCCGGGCGAAGGAGCGCAGGCTGGCGGTGATTCGGCCCATGCGGTCGATCAATTCGTTGATGGTCTTGAGGTTGGTGCTGGCCACGTCCAGTTGCCCGCGCTCCAGAAAGCGCACGGTGTTGCCGGACAAGGTACGCAGCGCCGCCAGTGGCTGGTTCAATTCGTGGGCGATGCTGGTGGACATCTGCCCGATGGCGGCGAGTTTTCCAGCCTGCACCAGTTCATCCTGAGCGCGGCGCAAGGTCTCTTCGGCATGCCGTCGTTCGCGAATCTGACCCTTGAGCCGTTCGTTGCTGGCGCGCAGGTCGACGGTGCGTTCGGTAATCCGACGCTCCAGTTGATTGTTGGCTTCCTGCAGGGCTTCGCGGGCCGCGAGGCGGGTTGCGATCACCTTGCGCCGCTCGTTCCAGGCAATCAGCAGGAACGCCACCAAGGCAAACGCAACCGCCACCAGCATGCCTTGATTGATCGCTTCACGACGCAAATCCTGGAGTGGCGTGAGCAGGGTGAAGTTCCACGGTGTATCGCTCAAGGGGCGGGTCTGCGCCAGGTAGCTGATGTTTTCTTCGTCTGAGGACAATTCGCTGTTGGCCGGGAAGGTGAGTTTTTCCACGCCTTCGGACAGGGTTTCCCGGCCCAGCGGTTGCAACTCGTTCAGCGGGAACCAGTAGTACTGCAGGCTGCGGGCCAGTTTTTCCTTGGTCTCGTCGCTCAAAGGTACGACCGACTTGAGCCGCCGCGCCGGGTCACTGGAGAGAATGATGATGCCGTTCTCGTCGCTGACGAACGCTTCCAGGCGCGCCCGTTGCCAGCGTTCTTCCATGGCTTCCAGGCGTACCTTGACCACCGCGACGCCAATGATTTTGCCGTGTTCTTCCAGGCCGTGGGCCAGGTAGTAACCGGGTTCGCCGTTGGTGCTGCCGATGCCGTAGAAACGTCCTGGCTGGCCACGTACAGCGCTTTGGAAATAGGCGCGGAAGGACAGGTCTTCACCGAGGTAGCTGTCGACATCGCGCCAGTTGCTGGTGGCCATCACGCGACCGGTGGTGTCCATGACGTAGATGGCCCGACTGCGGCTGCGCCGGTTCAGGCCTTCAAGGTAATCGTTGACCGTTTGCCGGTGTTCCGGGGTCGGGTCGGCCAGCAACTGCGGGACACTGGTTTCGAGTTCGAGCAGGCTGGGGAGGTAGGTGTATTTGCTGATTTCGCTTTCGACGGCGCGGGCGTGCAATTCCAGCTGGCGCTGGCCGTTTTCGCTGAGGCTGCGGATGCCGTAGTGCTCACTGACCCAGAAGCCGACATAACCCAGACCGATCATCAGCGCGATGATCAGCGGCGGCAGGAACAGATGGCGAATCAGACGGGGTTTCACGGCGAGTGATGGCGGCGCTGCGCGATAGAGATTGGGGTCGCATTTCATCACAGATGCCTTGGGTCAACCACAACAACAACCCCTGCAGGAGCTGCCGAAGGCTGCGATCTTTTGATCTTTTGAAATCAAAAGATCGCAGCCTCGTTTCACTCGACAGCTCCTACACAGCTCCTACAGGGGGAGCGGTGTGTTTTTTAGTGCTGCAAAATCTTGTTGAGGAAGTGCTGTGTACGCTCGGCACGGTGGCTGATGTCGCCGAAGAACTCCTCTTTCTTGCAGTCTTCGATGATCTTGCCGGCATCCATGAAGATCACCCGGTCGGCCACTTTGCGGGCGAAGCCCATTTCGTGGGTCACGCACATCATGGTCATGCCTTCGTGGGCCAGTTGCACCATCACGTCGAGCACTTCGTTGACCATTTCCGGGTCCAGCGCCGAAGTTGGTTCGTCGAACAGCATGACGATCGGGTCCATCGCCAACGCACGGGCAATCGCCACACGCTGTTGCTGACCACCGGACAATTGGCCCGGGTGCTTGTGCGCATGGGCCGAGAGGCCGACGCGTTCAAGCAGTTGCAGGCCTTTCTTGGTCGCTTCTGCCTTGCTGCGGCCCAACACCTTGATCTGCGCGATAGTCAGGTTTTCAGTGATGGTCAGGTGCGGGAACAGCTCGAAATGCTGGAACACCATGCCCACGCGCGAACGCAGTTTCGGCAGGTTGGTCTTCGGGTCAGCGATGGAAGTGCCATCGACCACGATGTCGCCTTTCTGGAACGGTTCAAGGGCGTTGACGCACTTGATCAGGGTCGACTTGCCGGAACCGGACGGCCCGCACACCACGATCACTTCGCCTTTTTTGACCTCGGTGCTGCAATCAGTCAGCACCTGGAAGTCCCCATACCACTTGTTGATGTTTTTGATAGAGATCATACGGCGAACCTTTTTTGCAGACGCTTGACCAGCTGCGAGGCGGCAAAGCTGATGATGAAGTACACGAGACCTGCGAAGATCAGGAACTCATTGGAGCGGCCAATGATGTCGCCACTGGCACGCGAAGCATTGAGGAAGTCCACCAGGCCGACCGCGTAGACCAGCGAGGTGTCCTGAAACAGGATGATGCTTTGTTGCAACAGCAACGGGGTCATCTTGCGGAACGCCTGGGGCAGGATGATCAGGCGCATCATCTGGCCATAGGTCATGCCCAACGCTTGGGCAGCGCCCATTTGGCCCTTGGGAATCGACTGCACGCCGGCCCGGACGATTTCGCAGAAGTAAGCCGCTTCAAACATCATGAACGCCACGATGCACGAGGCAAACGCGCCGATCGGGGTGTCTTCGCCGGTGATCCAGCGCAATACGAACGGCACCGCCAGGTAGAACCAGGTGATCACCAGCAGCAACGGGATCGAGCGGAAGTAGTTGACGTAGGCGCCGGCCAGGTTCGACAGCAGTTTGCTGTGGGACAGGCGACACAATGCCAGGATGGTGCCGAGGATGATCCCGCCGACCACGCCCAGTGCCATCAATTGCAGGGTCATGACCATGCCGTTCCACAAGCCGGGAATGGCCGGGATGATGCCCGAGAAGTCGAATTCCATCATTTACCCCCTACGGAAATCAGGCCCGGTACGGCAACTTTCTTCTCGACCAGACGCATCAGCAGCATCAGGCTCATGTTCAACGTGAAGTAGATCAGCGTTGCCAGGGTGAAGGCTTCGAACAGGTTGGCGGAGAACTCGGCAGTCTGTTTGGTCTGCGCGAGCAGCTCCATCAGGCCGATCAGCGAGGCCACGGAGGTGTTCTTGAAGACGTTGAGGAATTCCGAGGTAAGCGGCGGAATGATAATCCGGTAAGCCTGGGGCAGCAGCACGTTCCAGTAGATCTGCGGCAGCTTGAAACCCATGGCACGGGCCGCGGATTCCTGGCCTTTAGGCAGCGCCTGGATGCCGGTGCGCACTTGTTCGCAAACGCGGGCGGTGGTGAACAGGCCCAGGCACACGACGACGCTGAGGAAAGCCGAGGTGGTAGGGTTCAGGTCCTGCTTGTACCACTCCTGCAAGTCCGCAGGCAGCAGGTCCGGCACCAGGAAGTACCAGATGAACAGCTGGACCAGCAGCGGCACGTTACGGAAGAGCTCGACGTAGCAGGTCGCGATGCCCGATACGATGCGGTTCGGCACGGTACGCATGACGCCCAGAATCGAGCCCAGCGTCAGGGCAATGATCCACGCCACGATGGCAATGGCGATGGTCCAGCCCAAACCGGAGATGTACCAGTCGAGATAAGTCTCGCTGCCCACACCGGTGGACTTGAAGAACACGCCCCAGTCCCAGTTGTAATTCATTAGGGTCTCCCCTCGGATTCGATCGATGTACAAGTGCCCGCTTGGGGGAAGCTCCGTTCCCGCCTGATCTTGAAGATCAGGCACACACCATCGGCTCGACAGCTACCAATGCGAGTGTTTCCAAAAATGCCAGCAGGGAGTGACAACCTCCCGAAAGGGCCAGTGCCCTCTCAGGAGATAAGGTTAGTCAGAAATCAGGACTTCTTGTCGTCAGCCGCTTTATCGGTCGGATTGGCGATCAGGGCCTTGAGCTCGTCGCTCATTGGGAAGTTCAGGTTCAGGCCTTTTGGCGGGATTGGCTGCATGAACCATTTTTCGTAGATCTTGTTGATCTCGCCCGACTTGTAGGTGGCGACGATCGCGTCGTCCACAGCCTTCTTGAACGGCTCGTCGCCCTTGCGGACCATGCAGCCATAGATTTCGTAGGACTGTGGAGTACCAGTCACGGCCCAGTCATCGGCTTTCTTGGCCTTGGCGGCTTCACCAGCCAGCAGGGCGTCGTCCATCATGAAGGCAACGGCGCGGCCCGATTCCAGCATCTGGAAGGACTCGCCGTGGTCTTTGGCGGAAATGACGTTCATGCCCATTTGCTTGTCGGCGTTCATCGATTTGAGGATGCGCTCGGACGTGGTGCCAGCGGTGGTCACGACGTTCTTGCCTTTCAGATCATCGAAATCTTTGTACTTGGAGTCTTTCTTGGACAGCAGACGCGTACCGATTTCGAAGATGCCAACGGAGAAGTCAACCTGCTGCTGACGCTCGACGTTGTTGGTGGTGGAGCCGCACTCGAGGTCCACGGTGCCGTTCTGTACCAGCGGGATGCGGGTTTGCGAGGTCACCAGGTTGTATTTGACTTGCAGGTTAGGCATGTCCAGGTCTTTTTTCAGCGCTTCGACGACTTTCAGTTGAATGTCGTGGGAGTAGCCGACCGGTTTGCCGGAAGCGTCTGCAATGTAGGAAAACGGGATGGAAGCGTCGCGATGGCCCAGGGTAATGGTGCCGGACTCTTTGATCTTCTTCAGGGTGCCGGTGAGTTCGGCGGCGAAAACTGGCGTGCTGATCAGAGCGGCAGCAATGGCTGCGCCCAGGATATGGGGAACGATGCGCATCAAATTTTCCTCGACATTGTTTTTTTTATGGAGCCAGTTCATCGGCCCTTTTGTGCTGCGAATGCCTGACGGCTCCTGAAGTGTTGGCGCAACAGGCATTCGTCGAAGAAGTGTAGAGCATGACCCGTGCCAGGCCAGGCCTGTCAGATCAACATATTGATTTATAAAGAAATTAAATATTTTTGGTGTCGATTTCATCGGTAATTCATCCGGTTAACCGAACCGACCGACAGGTCGCGTTCGGAAAACCGAATGTAAAGCGGTGCAACCGATGATCAGGTGTACTTGCGCTTGTCCGGCGCGGGCGGGAAGTACTGGTACAACCAGGTTTCACTCAGCGTGCGGTCATTGGTACGGATGAACAGGCGCAGTTCCACCGGCTCGACGCTGTCGTTGGTTGGCAGCCAGTCAAACGTGATGCGGTAGCCCTTGATGTCATCCAGCACCAGCACGTTGAAGTCTTTCACCTCGCCGTTCGAGCAGGTGACCACCGGTTCGATACCTGTTCCGCTCGGCAGACGGTCCAGCCCGCCACCGGTGAAGTCCACGGCAAAACGACGCGCCCAGACTTCCGGGTAATGCTCGCCCGGTGCCCAGCCTTCGGTGAAGCCGCCCATTCCCGATCGGGTGGCCTGCACCCGCGCCAATGGTGTGCCGACCGGTGGCAGGGCGCTCCAGTAGAGTTTGTAGCCGTAATTGAGCGAGTCACCGGCAGCGACCGGATTTTTTGGCGTCCAGAACGCGACGATGTTGTCGAGGGTCTCGCCGGTCGTAGGAATTTCCAGCAGATCGATAGAGCCTTCGCCCCATGCGGTTGTCGGTTCGACCCACAGGCTCGGGCGGCGGCTGTACCAGTCGACCGTATCTTGATAGCTGGCGAACTCGTGATCGGTCTGCACCAGGCCGAAACCTTTCGGGTCTTTGTCGGCGAAGGCATTGAATTGCAGGGTGGCGGGGTTGTTCAGCGGGCGGCAAATCCACTCGCCGTTGCCGCGCCACATCGCCAGGCGATCGGAATCGTGGATTTGCGGGTGGATGGTGTCGCACATCCGCCGTTCGTGGGTGCCGCAGCTGAACATGCTGGTCATCGGCGCGATGCCCAGTTGTTCGATGGCAGTACGTGCGTTGACGTGGGCGTCGACGTCCATCACCACGCGCTCGGCCTGGCAATCGATGTCAAAACGGTAGGCACCGGTGGCGCTCGGCGAATCGAGCAAGGCGTAGACCACGAATCGGGTGCTGTCCTTGTCTGGCGTCTCGAACCAGAATTTGGTGAAGTCGGGAAACTCTTCGCGTTTCTTGGCGTAGGTATCGATCGCCAGGCCGCGGGCCGACAAGCCGTACTGGCCGGTGGCATCCACTGCGCGGAAGTAACTGGCACCAAGGAAGGACACCACGTCGTGCTTGTCCAACTCCGGGGCCTTGAACAACTTGAACCCGGAAAACCCAAGGTCGCCCTTGAGCTGCTGGGTGTCGACCGAGGTGTTGTCATAGTTGAACAGCGACGGGCGGAAATGCACTTCGCGAGCCATGCGGGTCTTGGTGTCGACGCTGTACATGCGCACCGGCTGACGAAAACCCATGCCGACGTGGAAAAACTGCACGTCCAGTTGGCCCTTGAGTTCTTTCCACAGCGAATGCTCGCCGTCGTAGCGGATGGCATTGAAGTTCTGTGGGGTCATGGTCGCCAGCGTTGGCGGCAATACCTGCTTGGTGTCCTGGTAACGATTGCTGGCCAGTTGCTTGGCCTGCAGCTTCAGCGCGTCGAAATCGAAGGCTTGCGCTTGGCCATCTGCGGCACCGCCACTGGCGGCCCAGGCGCGAGCGGCGAGCAGGCCTGAAGCGGACAGACCGGTGTAGGCCGCGATGGCCATGGAGGCTTTGAGCAAATTCCTGCGGTGCATAAGTACAACCTGTCGTGAACAATCCCGCGCCTTTCCTGGCACGTGCTGGATCAGAAATAACGGTTCGGACATGCCTTGGCCAAACGCAACGGACTCTAAACAGATGCCGGATAGCTTAAACCGTTCGATCGCAGAGCAAAATTGATTGATGGCACGACGCTAGCGCGGCAATGAAACAAGACGTTTCGGTAAAAATTTCCGACAGTACTGTCTGATTTACAGGGCATTTCTGCTTTTTTCGACTAATTACTCTAAAAACCGCTTTTCAGTGCCAGGATAGTTTCTATTCTGTGGGTATGACCGGTTTATGCCCTTCGGGCCGGTGTGCTTCAGTTGGCACAAGACAGCGGCTGAAATGGGGTAGGGCGATGCGGTTTCTGAAGTTTTCTTTGACGTAGAGAAGGACATCGTCCATGTCGAAAGTACAAGGCATCACCGAAATATTGGGAATCTTTCCGTGCCTGGCCAGCGGGCGGCGCAGGCGTCGACTGAATTCAGAGGAGATGAAGCTGCTGGAGCGTTATCGCGAGTTGTCTGAGAGCGACCGGATTGCGATGCGGTATCTGGTGGATGCGATGAGGAGTGTTTCGCGGTTTTGAGGAAAGGGTGCATTCAGTCGTGGCCATGCAGCCGCGGCTGAATGTCCTGACTCACCAATCCAGTGATCGTTCCGAACGCTGATGTAGCACCCGCAACACTTGCATCCGGCCATGAGCAAATCGATAAGGTGCGATGAATGGATGGCGACCGGTAATGCTCATGAATATTGTCGAGGTTGCTTTCGGCTTTTTCAGTCAGTGCTACGCTCGGCACGTTTTGCCCACTTAGCCTTAACGGCGTCCAGATCGGTGAGTTTTCCAGCGTCGGCATCGGCTATGCCATCGCTTATGGCTTGTAGATGCCATGACTCGGATTCCACATATCGAACCAGTGCACGCTTGAGGTGATACTGACGGTCACGGTCGGTGGCGGCAGCCAGCAGATCCAGTTGTTGGGCCAAAAGCTCTTCGACGCGAAAGGACAAAACGGGCGAGGCCATGGTGGCTTTCCTAAAGGTGTATACGTTGTAAACGACGTAAACCCCCTAGGCTGGTCCAAAATTTTCGTCAACCGAACCTGTGTGCATTGGTGACGAAAACTTTAGCTGGGAAGCTAGTACAGAGGAGGGGAAGTGTTGCGAAATGATTGGTCTGTGAATTGGTCTGATCGCCCCGGCACTTATCTGTACCGGGGCGAACTCACTTATCGACTAACCTGCCATGCATCCCCAGCAGGCGCTGTACCGTGGTCATACGGTTTGGCGATAAACATGTAGAGCAGGCCCAGACCGATGACGATGGCGGTGCTCAGGACCATGGCGTAGTTGATGTACCACGCGGCGTCCGGAGTACGTGGCCAGGCCATGTTGATGATGGCGCCAACGCCATACACCAGCGCGCCAATGTTCACTGCCCAGCCCCATGCGCCGAGGGTAAATTTGCCGCTCGGTTTCCAGCCTTTCAGGCGGGCATACAGTGCAGCGAGCACGATCATCTGGAACGCCAGGTAGATGCCGATCGCGGCGAAGCTGACGATGGTGGCGACCGCATCCTGCAGGAAGAAGCCGAGGATGATGATCAGTGCTGGCAGGACACCGGACACGAACAGCGCGGCAACCGGAACCTGAGTCGTAGGAGAAATCTTCTTCAGCAGTGTGCTGCCGATGACCATTTCGTCACGAGCGTAGGAATACAGCAGACGGCTCGCCGCCGCTTGCAGGCTGATGACGCAGGAGATGAAGGAAATCATCACCACGCCCATCACCACTTTCGAACCGACCGGGCCGAAGGCGTTGTTGAGGATGGTGGTTACCGGGTCCTTGTCGGTTCCGTTGATCACGGCTTGCATGTCCGGCACGGCGAGGATCAGCGCCAGGCAGGCAAACATCGCCGCGATGCCGCCGATGTAGATGGTCATGCGCATGGCCACCGGGATTTTCTTGCTTGGGTTCGGGGTTTCTTCGGCCACGTCGCCGCAGGCCTCGAAGCCGTAGTACAGGAACATCCCCGCCAGCGAAGCGGTGAGGAAGGCCGGCAGGTACGAGCCGTTGACGCTGATGTCGAAGGTGTTGAACAGCACGCTGATCGGCTGGTGGCGCTCGAAAATCAGCAGGTAAACGCCAACGATCACGGCACCGACCAGTTCGCAAAGGAAGCCGAACATGGCAATGCGTGCCAGCACCTTGGTGCCGCTGAGGTTGACCAGGGTGGCGAACAGCGTCAGCAGCAGGGCGATGACGATGTTGGTGTTGTTGCTGGGTTCAAAGCCCATCATGGCGGCCAGGTACGGACCGGCACCGACGGCAACGGCAGCGATGGTGACGCACAGCGCGATGGAGTAGATCCAGCCGACCATCCACGCCCAGCGCTTGCCCACCAAACGACGGGCCCATGGGTAAACGCCACCGGAAATCGGAAATTGCGAAACCACTTCACCGAAGATCAGGCACACCAGCAACTGGCCGCAACCGACCAGCAAGTAGGCCCAGAACATCGGAGGCCCGCCGGCGGCGAGGCACAGGCCGAAGAGGGTATAAACCCCTACGACTGGAGAGAGATAAGTGAAGCCCAGTGCGAAGTTTTCCCACAGGCTCATGCTGCGATTGAAGTTGGACGTGTAGCCCAGCTTGCGTAACTGCTCGGCGTCGCTGTCGGCGACGGCTGCAGAGAGGTCGGGTGATGCACTCATGTGTGTTTGCTCCGGAAAATCGGCAGATTTCGGATGTCCGAAACCGTGGCGGGGCCATGAAGGCTCAGCCCGGATCGGTGGTTATTGTTTTGAACTTCTTTGGTCTGGAACCTGGTGGTGCGTGGTGCCGGTTTCGGCCTTGAAACCGAGGTCAATCATTCGCGGGCAAGCCTCGCTCCTACAGGGAAATGCGATCCATGTAGGAGCTGCCGCAGGCTGCGATCTTTTCGCTTTTAATGCTTGAACATCACATGCCGCACAACGGTGTAGTCCTCCAACCCGTACATCGACATGTCCTTGCCATAGCCAGACAATTTCTGACCGCCATGGGGCATTTCACTGCACAGCATGAAGTGCGTGTTGACCCACGTGCAGCCGTACTGCAAACGGGCAGCCAGGCGATGGGCGCGACCGACATCGGCGGTCCATACCGACGACGCCAGGCCGTAATCCGAATCGTTGGCCCAGCCCAGTACCTGTGCTTCATCAGTGAACTTGGTTACCGATACCACTGGACCGAATACTTCACGACGAACGATTTCGTCGTCCTGCTGGGCGTCGGCCAACACCGTCGGCTCGAAGAAGAAACCGTTGCCTTCCACCGCTTTGCCGCCAGTGACCAGACGGATGTGTGATTGCGCCACGGCGCGCTCGACGAAGCTGGCCACGCGGTCGCGATGTTGCGCGGTGATCAGCGGACCCAACTCGGTGGCCGGGTCGTCCTGCAGGCCGTACTTGATGCTGCTGACCGCTGCGCCGAGTTTCTCGACGAACTTTTCGTAGATGCCGGCCTGCGCATAGATGCGGCAGGCGGCGGTGCAGTCCTGGCCGGCGTTGTAGAAACCGAAGGTGCGAATGCCTTCCACGGCGGCGTCGATGTCGGCGTCGTCGAAGATGATCACCGGAGCCTTGCCGCCCAGTTCCATGTGCATGCGTTTGACGCTGTCGGCGGTGCTGGAAATGATGTTGGCACCGGTCGCAATCGAACCCGTCAACGACACCATGCGCACTTTCGGGTGGGTGACCAATGGGCTACCGACGGTAGGACCACGACCGAATACCAGGTTGAGCACGCCTGCCGGGAAGATTTCCGACGCCAGTTGCGCCAGGCGCAGGGCGGTCAGCGGGGTTTGTTCCGACGGCTTGAGCACCACGGTATTACCGGCGGCCAGGGCCGGGGCGATTTTCCAGGCGACCATCATCAGCGGGTAGTTCCACGGCGCGATGGAGGCAATTACGCCGACCGGGTCGCGGCGGATCATCGAGGTGTGACCGGCCAGGTATTCGCCACCCGCTGAACCGCTCATGCAGCGGCTGGCGCCGGCGAAGAAGCGGAACACGTCGGCAATCGCCGGGATCTCGTCGTTCAGAGCAGCGCTGTAAGGCTTGCCGCAGTTGTCCGATTCCAGTTTGGCCAGCTCTTCGCCGTGGGCTTCGATGGCGTCGGCCAGTTTGAGCAGCAGCAGCGAACGTTCTTTTGGCGGGGTCTGCGACCAGCTGTCAAACGCGGCATCGGCGGCACGTACGGCGGCATCGACCTGGGCTTCAGTGGCTTCGTTGATTTCCACCAGCACACGACCCAGGGCCGGGTTGAACACAGGTTGGGCGGGGCCTTCGCCGTCGATCAGTTGGCCGTTGATCAGTAGTTTGGTTTGCATATTCATGTCCTCGTTGTGCCCCTGTAGGAGCTGCCGCAGGCTGCGATCTTTTGATCTTGTTTTTGAAAAGAAAAGTCAAAAGATCGCAGCCTGCGGCAGCTCCTACAGGGGATAGTTGTTGTCAGTTATTGATCTATTTCCCGCCACTGCCCGCGACGCTTTCGCCGCCACGGGTCAGGTAATAGGCGCCGAGAATCGGCAGCATGGTCACCATCATTACCAGCATGGCGACGACGTTGGTCACCGGCACATCCCGAGGGCGGCTGAGCTGGTTGAGCAGCCACAGTGGCAGGGTGCGTTCATGGCCGGCGGTGAAGGTGGTCACGATGATTTCGTCGAACGACAGCGCAAACGCGAGCATGCCGCCGGCCAGCAACGCCGAGCCGAGGTTTGGCAGGACGATGTAGCGGAAGGTCTGCCAGCCATCGGCACCGAGGTCCATCGAGGCCTCGATCAAACTGTGCGAGGTGCGGCGCAAGCGGGCGATGACGTTGTTGTAGACAATCACCACGCAGAAGGTCGCGTGGCCGACGATGATGGTGAACATCCCCGGCTCGATGCCCAGCGTCTTGAAGGTCGCCAGCAGCGCGATACCGGTGATGATCCCCGGCAGGGCAATCGGCAGGATCAGCATCAGCGAGATGCCTTGCTTGCCGAAGAAGTCCCGACGATACAGTGCCGCCGACGCCAACGTGCCCAGGACCATGGCGATCAGCGTTGCAATCGAGGCAATCTGCAACGACAGCTTGATCGCTTCCAGCACGTCGGGCCGCGAGAACGCCACGCCGATCCACTTCAGGGTGAAGCCCTTGGGCGGAAAGCTGAACGCTGTGTCTTCGGTGTTGAAGGCGTACATGAAGATGATCAGGATCGGGAAGTGCAGGAACACTAATCCGCCCCAGGCTGCGATTTTCAGGCCTAAAGAAGCTTTCTCAGAGTGCATCGAAGGCCCCCAGACGTTTGACGATGGACAGGTAAATGGCGATCAGTACGATCGGCACCAAAGTGAACGCGGCAGCCATCGGCATGTTGCCAATCGCGCCTTGCTGGGCATAAACCATGCTGCCCACGAAGTAGCCCGGCGGACCTACCAGTTGCGGGACGATGAAGTCGCCCAGGGTCAGCGAAAAGGTGAAGATCGAGCCAGCCGCAATGCCCGGAATCGACAGCGGCAGAATGACTTGCATGAACGTCTGGCGCGGCTTGGCACCAAGGTCGGCGGAGGCATGCAGCAGCGACGGCGGCAAGCGTTCCAGCGAAGCCTGGATCGGCAAAATCATGAACGGCAGCCAGATGTAGACGAACACCATGAAGCGCCCCAAATGCGAGGTCGACAAGGTGCTACCGCCAACGCCGGGAATACCGAGCACAAACTGCAACACTGGCTCCAGCCCCAAGTGCTGAACGAACCATTGTGCAACGCCGCCCTTGGCCAGCAGCAACGTCCAGGCGTAGGCCTTGACGATGTAGCTGGCCCACATCGGCATCATCACCGCGATGTAGAAAAACGCCTTGGTTTTGCCGGTGGTGTAGCGCGCCATGTAATAGGCAATCGGAAACGCGACGATGGCGCTGGCAATCGAGACGACGATGGCCATGCTCAGGGTGCGCAGGATGATGTCGAAGTTCGACGGTTGAAACAGTGCGGCGAAGTTGGCCAGGGTCAGGTCCGGAGTGACCGCCATGGTGAAGTCATCGAAGGTGTAGAAACCTTGCCATAGCAACGTCAGCAACGAGCCCAGGTAGATCGCGCCGAACCACAGCAGCGGCGGCACCAGCAGCAGCGACAGGTACAGGTTCGGCCGGCGATACAGCAGGTTGGAAAACCTGCGCAACGGTGAGCCGCCCGACTGGGTTTGAGAGATAGCCAAGGTGTTCATTTCACACTCCGCCCACGACGGTGTCGAACAGCGGGACCATGGCTTCACGTGCCCAGCGTGCGCTCATGCGTTGCCCGGTCTGGTGTTGGGCGCTGACGTCCAGCCACTGATTGTTGGCCTGGCTGATGTTCAGGGTCTGGCCGTTTTCCAGCTTCAGTTCATAGCGGGTGGCGCTGCCCTGATACTGAATGTCGTGCAACAAACCGCTGACTTCAATTTCATGGCCGGCCAACGGGCCTTCGGCGAAACGCACGTGTTCCGGGCGAATCGAAAATGGTTGTGGGTTGCCGCTCAACTGCTTCGCCAGATCACCGCGAATCACGTTGGAGGTGCCGACAAATTCGGCGACGAAGGTGGTCGCCGGTTTCATGTAGAGGTTGCGCGGGGTGTCGACTTGTTCGATGCGGCCCTTGTTGAATACGGCGACACGGTCGGACATCGACAGCGCTTCGGTCTGGTCGTGGGTGACGAAGATGAAGGTGATGCCGAGCTGGCGTTGCAGCTTCTTCAGCTCGCCTTGCATTTGCTCGCGCAGTTTCAGGTCCAGTGCGCCGAGGGGTTCGTCGAGTAGCAACACGCGCGGACGATTGACCAAGGCGCGGGCCAGGGCCACGCGCTGGCGCTGACCGCCGGAGAGTTGCACCGGTTTACGCTCGCCGTAGCCGCCGAGGGCGACCATGTCGAGGGCTTCTTCGGCACGCTTCAGGCGTTCGGCCTTGCCGACTCCTTTGACCTTCAAGCCGTAGGCGACGTTGTCGCGAACGTTCATATGCGGGAACAGTGCGTAATCCTGGAATACGGTGTTCACGTCACGCTGATACGGCGGCAGCCCGGCGGCTTCCTCGCCATGAATCCGGATAGAGCCTGCACTCGGTTGTTCGAAACCGGCGATCAGGCGCAAACAGGTGGTTTTGCCCGAGCCGGAAGGCCCCAGCATGGAGAAAAACTCGCCGTCCTGGATGTCGATGGAAACCCGGTCAACGGCTTTCACTTCGCCGAACTGACGGGAAACGTTGGTGAACTGGACTGCAAGCGTCATGGTGCGGTGCTCCAAAAAGGCGAGGGCCGTCGCAGCGGCCCTGCCTGGACTTCTGAAAAATCTGAAACCGAATCGTCTGTTAGAAGATCGCAGCCTGCGGCAGCTCCTGCAGGCGCGCGCCGATCCAATGTAGGAGCTGCCGCAGGCTGCGATCTTTTGATCTTAAGATGAGGGCTTAACGACCGCCCATGATCGCGATGTAGTCCTGGGTCCAGCGGCTGTACGGCACAAATTTGCCGCCTTCAGCTTGCGGGGTTTTCCAGAAGGCGATCTTTTCGAACTGGTCGTAACCATTGGTCTTGCAACCTTCGGCACCGAGCAGTTCGTTGTCTTTGCACGCCGCCGGAACCGCCGGCAGCGAGCCGAACCACGCCGCTACGTCACCCTGGACTTTCGGTTGCAGCGACCAGTCCATCCATTTATAGGCGCAGTTCGGGTGCTTGGCCTCGGCGTGCAACATGGTGGTGTCAGCCCAGCCCGTGGAACCTTCTTTTGGAATGACCGAAGCCACCGGCTGCTTGTCCGCCACCAGACCATTGACCATATAGCCCCAGGTGCTGGAAGCCGCGACACCTTCGTTCTTGACGTCACTCATTTGAACGGTCGCGTCATGCCAGTAGCGGTGGATCAGAGGTTGTTGCTTGCGCAGCAACTCCAGTGCCGCTTTGTATTGCTCTTCGTTGAGCTGGTACGGGTCTTTGATGCCCAGTTCCGGCCGTTTCGATTTGAGATAAAGCGCGGCATCGGCAATGTAGATCGGGCCGTCGTACGCCTGAACCCGGCCCTTGTTGGATTTGCCGTCCGGCAGGGTCTGCTCTTCGAACACCACGCTCCAGCTGTCCGGCGCGGTCTTGAAGACATTAGTGTTGTACATCAGCACGTTCGGGCCCCATTGATAGGGGGTGCCGTAGGTTTGTTTATTGACCACGTACCACGGGCCATCCTTGAGGCGCGGGTCGATGTTTTTCCAGTTCGGGATCAACGAAGTGTTGATCGGCTGCACACGCTTGCCGACGATCAGGCGCAGGGATGCGTCGCCGGATGCTGTCACCAGGTCGTAACCACCCTTGGCCATCAGGCTGACCATTTCATCGGAGGTTGCAGCGGTTTTCACGTTGACCTTGCAGCCGGTTTCTTTCTCGAAACCGGTCACCCAGTCGTAAGCCTTGTCGCTTTCGCCACGTTCGATGTAACCAGGCCACGCCACAATATCCAGTTGGCCTTCGCCAGCGCCGACAGCCTTCAGCGACTCGGCGGCCTGAACACTGGCACTCGCCAGCAGCGCGGTAGTGATTGCACTGAGCAGTGCGGTCTTGTGCACGAACATGGGATTTCCCTCTTCTTTAAATTATGGTCGGGGCAGTTTTGAACGTGGTGAAGCATGCCGTTAGCGGCTTGTTATTAGCGTAGTCAGAGATGCTGTCCGTGGCGCGCCATGATGTGCCGCACCACGCTGTAATCCTGGAGCGAATCGCTGGACAGGTCTTTGCCGTAGCCCGAACGTTTCAGGCCACCATGGGGCATTTCGCTGACCAGCATGAAATGACTGTTGATCCAGGTGCAGCCGTACTGCAACCGCGCGGCCACTTGCATTGCCTTGTCGAGGTTTTGGGTCCAGACCGAGGATGCCAGGCCGTATTCCGAGTCGTTGGCCCAGTCCACCGCTTGCCCCAGCTCATCGAAACGGGTCACGGTGACCACCGGCCCGAACACTTCACGCTGGACGATTTCATCGCTCTGTTTACAGCCGGCGAGCAAGGTTGGCTGGTAATAGAAACCGGCGCCGGAATGCACCGCCGCGCCCGTTACACGTTCGATGTGCGGCTGACCCAGGGCGCGTTCGACGAAGCTGGCCACGCGGTCGCGCTGGCGAGTGCTGATCAGCGGACCGATTTCATTGTCGGCGTCTCGCTTGCCGGCAAACCGCAGGCTGCTGACCGCCGCGCCGAGTTCGGCCACCAAGCGGTCATGAATCCCGGCCTGAGCATAAATCCGGCAGGCAGCGGTGCAATCCTGGCCGGCGTTGTAATAGCCATAACTGCGCACACCTTCGACCACGGCCTGGATGTCTGCATCGTTGCAGACGATCACCGGGGCCTTGCCGCCAAGTTCGAGGTGAGTGCGCTTGAGGGTTTTTGCGGCGGCTTGAAGGATTTTCTGCCCGGTGACGATGTCGCCGGTCAACGACACCATGCGGATTTTCGGGTGGCTGACCAAATGGCTGCCGACGCCTTCACCGCCACCGCAAACGATGTTGATCACGCCGCGCGGCAGGATCTCCGCCAGGGCCGGGGCCAAGGCGAGGATCGACAGCGGCGTGTGTTCCGAAGGTTTGAACACCAGCGTATTGCCGGCAGCCAGGGCCGGGGCGATTTTCCACGCGGCCATCATGATCGGGTAGTTCCACGGCGCGATCGACGCGACCACGCCAATCGGGTCGCGGCGCACCATGCTGGTGTAGCCCGGCATGTATTCGCCACTGAGTTGGCCGGTCTGACAGCGCACGGCGCCAGCGAAGAAACGGAACACATCGACCGTGGCACTCAAGTCGTCCTGGCGAGCCAGGTGCAACGGCTTGCCGCAGTTCAGGGATTCGAGACGGGCGAGCAGGTCAGCGTTTTTTTCGATGGCGTTGGCGATGTCCAACAGCAAACTGGAGCGCTGCTGCGGTGTGGTCCGCGACCAACTGGTGAAGGCGCGGTTCGCGGCGAGGATGGCGGCTTCGACTTGCTCGGTGCTGGCTTCGGCGATCTGCGTCAGGACTTCGCCGGTGGCCGGGTTGATGATCGGTTCGACAAAACCCTGGCCTGCGACCAATTCGCCGTCGATCAATAACGCGGTGAACAACGGGGTCTGCGCGCCAGCCATTTTTCGGATTCTCTTTTTTTGTGTGGCTTCTTGTATAGACATAGCAGCGCTCCCAGTGACTGGGGGCCGGCCGTCTTTATTAGATGGAACAAGACTAGTGCGCGGACCCGAGGTCGACAAATACTAAATACTGAAGGTGGCGTTCGATTAAATAGATGGCTTGCGTCCGCCGTGGGGTTGCTCGCGTGCGACCGTCAGGAATGGGTCCACCAGCGCCGGTCGCGCGGTGCCGCGACGCCATGCCAGGCCGACGTCGAGGGTCTGGCTGAGGTCGGCAATCGGCCGCGCTTCAATGATGTCGCCCTCCAATGACCATGGGCGATAAGTCATGTCGGGCTGTATCGATACGCCCAATCCAGCGGCCACCAGACTTCGAACCGCTTCGGTCGAGGCAGTGCGCAAGGTGATGCGTGGTTGCAACGAGGCCGCCGTCCACATGCGCTGGGCATTGCGGTCCATTTCATCGACGTTCAGCTGGATCAGCGGTTCGCGGGCGACGTCGGCGAGGTTGATGCTGTCGTGCTCCAGCAGTGGATGCTGGGCCGGCAGCCAGAGTCGATGGGGCGAATGGGTCAGCACTTCGGTCTGTAGCGCATGGCGATCTTCGAGGTTAGAGAGGATCAGCACGCCAACATCGATCTCGCCACTGACCAGCAAATGCTCGATGTACGGGCGCTCGTCTTCCATCACGCGTATTTCAACGTTGGGGTAAGCACGCTGGAAGCGGGTGAGCAAATCCGCCAGGTAATAACCGGCCACCAGACTGGTCACGCCAACAATCAACTGCCCGGCAACCTGATCGGTGCTTTGTTGCAGGCTGCGTTTGGCGTTGTCCACGGTGGCCAGAATCAGGTGGGCCTGACGCAGGAATTGATGGCCCTGGTGGGTCAGTGTCATGCCCTTGGCGTGGCGACTGAACAGGCTGACACCGATTTCCTCCTCCAGTTGCTGGATGGCCAGAGTCAGGGTGGACTGGGAAATAAACGCGGTTTGCGCGGCGGCGGAGATCGAACCGGTCTCGGCCACAGCGATGAAATGTCGGATTTGACGCAAGGTCATCATGGCAAGCGTACCCGGTGGGCGGTTTTATCGATTTGTTGCAGTGTATATCGAAATTTCTGAAAGCAGCTGCAAGCCGCTAGCTTCAAGCGGCCAGTGAAAAGCTTTGGTGCAACATCTGGAAGCACTCTCGCGGGCGGGTTGTCGGTACTTTCGATCTAGGCTGATGGCCTCAATGTCCGGTTAAACCTTTTTATGGAGGCGGAAAAATGAACACCCGTGGATTGCTCGATCAACTACTAAAGTCCGGCCAGACTATGTTGCAGAACAAGGCGGGCGGGGTGCCGAGCAACAACGCCTCTGGCAGCGCGCTGGGCGGATTGCTTGGCGGTAACGGTGGCTCGGGCGGGCTTGGCGGTTTGCTCTCTGGCGCGGGCGGAGGTGCTTTGGCAGCGGGGGCAATGGGCCTGTTGCTGGGTAGCAAGAAGGCACGCAAGGTAGGCGGCAAAGTCGCGGTTTACGGCAGCCTCGCCGCGTTGGGTGTGCTGGCCTACAAGGCCTATGGCAATTGGCAGACCCAGCAGGGCACTGCACCGAAGACTGAACCGCAAACCCTCGACCGCTTGCCAATGGCGCAGGCCGAACAACATAGCCAGGCCATTCTCAAAGCCCTGGTGGCGGCGGCCAAGGCTGACGGCCATATTGACGAGCGCGAACGCGAGCTGATTGAAGGCGAGTTCACCAGACTCGACAACGACCAGGAATTGCAGCATTGGCTGCACGCCGAACTCAACAAACCATTGGACCCGGCCGATGTCGCCCGCGCCGCCAGTACTCCGGAAATGGCCGCTGAAATGTACATCGCCAGTGTGATGCTGGTGGACGAGGAAAGCTTCATGGAGAAGTCCTACCTTGATGAACTGGCGCGGCAACTCAAGTTGGAGCCGGGGTTGAAGGCCGAGTTGGAGAAGCAGGTGCGGCAGGCAGCGATGTAAGCGGCGCTCCCTGAAAGATCGCAGCCTTCGGCAGCTCCTACACGGGATCGCATTTCAAATGTAGGCGCTGCCGAAGGCTGCGATCTTTCGATCCTGAAAAAATCTCAATGGCCGATACACGGTCCGCTTCTACCAAATCACCCCTAACACCCTCCCACGCAATTAGCGGACAGTCCCAACCCAGAGCCAGTCTCGGCTTTCTCCAGCGGGATGAGCAGTGGTGCGCATCCGTCTTATAAATGAAACACCGCCCTCGGCTATACTCCCCAACATTTGAAATGGCCCCGAGGACTGACTGTGAAGAACTGGACGTTGCGCCAACGCATTTTGGCGAGCTTTGCGGTAATTATCGCCATCATGCTGTTGATGGTCGTCGCCTCCTATTCACGGTTGTTGAAGATCGAAGAAAGTGAAGCCAGCGTTCGTGACGACGCGTTGCCCGGGGTCTATTACAGCTCGATGATCCGCAGCGCCTGGGTCGACGCTTTTCTTCAGACCCAGGAAATGCTCGGTTTGAAAGAGGGGCAGGGCATCAGTGCCGAGGATGCCGCAGACTTCAAGGCGTTCGAGGCGCGTCTGCAGGAGCAGATGGCTAAATATCGTGGCACCGTCACCACGGACGAAGACAAAGTCGAATTTGCTGCCTTCGAACAAAAGCGAGAGGATTTCAACAAAATCCTCGCCGCCGTGCTCGATTTGCATAAGCGTAACGAAGAAGCTGAAGCCATCAAGTTGTTCACCGAGCAACTGACCCCGGCCTGGACCGCAGGCCGCATGAAACTCAATGACATCATCAGCGAAAACAAAGTCGTGGCGGACAAGGACATGGCCGCCATTGATGACGCTGTGGTCGCGGCAAAAATCAGCATGGGCATTTCCCTGCTGGTCGCGGTATTGGCTGCCGGCCTCTGTGGTTTGCTGTTGATGCGGGCGATCATGGCGCCAATGAATCGCATCGTCAGCATCCTCGAAGTCATGCGCACCGGTGACCTCAGCAACCGCCTGAACCTGGAACGCAAGGACGAATTCGGTGCCGTGGAAACCGGCTTCAACGACATGATGGCCGAGCTGACATCCCTGGTGTCGCAGGCTCAGCGTTCGTCGGTGCAAGTCACCACGTCGGTCACCGAGATTGCTGCCACGTCCAAGCAACAACAAGCCACCGCCACCGAAACCGCCGCCACCACCACTGAAATTGGCGCGACTTCGCGTGAAATCGCAGCGACTTCCCGTGACCTGGTGCGCACCATGACCGAAGTCTCCACCGCTGCCGATCAGGCCTCGGTGGCCGCCGGTTCCGGGCAGCAAGGCCTGGCTCGCATGGAAGAAACCATGCATTCGGTGATGGGCGCGGCCGATCTGGTCAACGCCAAACTGGCGATCCTCAATGAGAAGGCCGGCAACATCAATCAGGTGGTGGTGACCATCGTCAAGGTCGCCGACCAGACCAACCTGTTGTCGCTCAACGCCGCGATTGAGGCTGAGAAGGCCGGTGAATACGGGCGCGGTTTCGCCGTGGTCGCCACCGAAGTACGACGTCTGGCGGATCAGACTGCGGTCGCCACTTACGACATCGAGCAGATGGTGCGCGAGATTCAGTCGGCAGTGTCGGCCGGCGTGATGGGTATGGACAAATTTTCCGAAGAAGTGCGCCGAGGCATGTCCGAAGTGCAGCAGGTCGGCGAGCAGTTGTCGCAGATCATCCATCAGGTCCAGGCGCTCGCGCCGCGGGTATTGATGGTCAACGAAGGCATGCAGGCCCAGGCCACCGGCGCCGAGCAGATCAACCACGCGCTGGTGCAGTTGGGCGATGCCAGCAGCCAGACCGTCGAGTCCTTGCGCCAGGCCAGTTTCGCCATCGATGAACTGAGCCAGGTGGCCGTGGGGCTGCGTAGCGGCGTCTCGCGATTCAAAGTCTGATGAGCGAACTCACGGCCAAACGCACTGCCGTGAAGCAGGCGTTGCATGCGTTGTTTCTGGTGTTCCGCATCGGCAGCGAGCGCTATGCATTGCAGGCCATCGAAGTGGCGGAAGTACTGCCGCGCGTGCCTTTGAAGCCGATTGCCCACGCACCACACTGGGTCGCAGGAGTGTTCGCCTATCGCGGTGCGGTGGTGCCGGTGATCGACCTCAGCGCTTTGACCTTTGGTACGCCGGCGCAGGCTCGCACTAGCACGCGACTGGTGCTGGTGCATTACCGCGCGGAGGACACCGCAGCGACGCAATTGCTCGGACTGATTCTGGAGCAAGCCACCGATACGTTGCGCTGCAACCCGGCGGATTTTCAGCCCTATGGCCTGGACAATCGCCAGGCGCCGTATCTCGGTCCGGTGCGCGAAGACGCACAGGGGTTGCTGCAATGGGTGCGGGTCGCCGATCTGCTGGATGAGCGCGTACGCGCGCTGCTGTTTCCGACGCCGCCACTGGACGTGGCGCTGCTTGAGGAACGGCCATGAGCAGCGATCAGCGATTTTTCGATTTCCTCAAGGAGCGCATCGGCCTCGACGTGACGTCGGTGGGGCCGGCCATCATCGAGCGCGCCGTACGCCAGCGCAGCACCGCGTCCAATGCGCTGACGGCTGACGAGTATTGGCACACCTTGCAGGGTTCCCGGGATGAACAGCAGGCGCTGATCGAAGCGGTGATCGTCCCCGAAACCTGGTTTTTCCGTTACCCGGAATCCTTTGCCACGCTGGCGAAACTGGCGAGCAAACGTCTGGCCGAGATCAATAACATGCGCGCGCTGCGCATTCTCAGCCTGCCGTGCTCCACCGGCGAAGAACCGTATTCGATTGCCATGGCGCTGCTGGATGCCGGGCTCAAGCCGCACCAGTTCAAGGTCGAGGGCATGGACGTCAGCCCGTTGTCGGTGGAAAAAGCCCGGCGTGCGCTGTATGGCAAGAACTCGTTTCGCGGCCAGGACATCGCGTTTCGCGATCGATATTTCACCGCGGAAAACGACGGTTATCGACTCAGCAGCCGGGTACTGGACCAGGTGCGGTTACAGGTCGGCAACCTGCTCGATCCGGCTTTGCTCGCCCATGAGCCGCCCTATGACTTTGTGTTCTGCCGCAACCTGTTGATCTATTTCGATCAGCCGACGCAAACACAGGTTTTCGAAGTGCTCAAGCGCCTGACCCATGTCGATGGCGTGCTGTTTATCGGTCCTGCCGAGGGCAGCCTGCTCGGGCGTTTTGGCATGCGCTCGATTGGCATCCCGCAGTCGTTTGCCTTCAACCGTCAGCATGAAGCACAACCAGAGCCCTTGCCGACCTTCGTTCCCGCACCGTTGCCAGTACCGCAAGTAGTGCGTAACGTCCTTCCACCGCCGGTTATCAAACGCCCATTCGCCAGCATTCCGCGCACGGCGCCTGCTGCGAAAACGAGCGATTCCGAGACCGCAACGCTGTTGGCAAATATCGCCGCGCTGGCCAACGAAGGCAAAAGCGCCGAAGCCCGTGCCGCGTGCGAAAGTTATTTGCGCAGCCACGAACCGGTGGCCCAGGTGTTTTGTTGGCTGGGCCTGCTCAGTGATGTCGCCGGTAGTGTCCTGGAAGCCCAGGGTTTTTATCGCAAAGCTTTGTACCTTGAACCGCAACATCCCGACGCGTTGATGCACCTGGCAGCTTTGCTGCAATCCCAGGGCGACAGCGTGGGTGCCAGACGATTGCAGGACCGCGCCGCTCGCAGCGAGCGCGCCGCTGACAGTGAGCGTAAACGATGATCGCCTCCGACACCTTTAGCGTCACCCGTGAAGATGCCCAGGCCATTGACGATTGCTGGAACCGCATCGGCATCCATGGCGACAAGTCCTGCCCATTGCTGATCGAACACATTCATTGCCGCAATTGCGCGGTGTACTCGGCCGCCGCCACGCGCCTGCTCGATCGCTATGCGTTGCAACAGGAAGATCGCACGCAAGTCTCCAGCGCGGTCGAGAGTGAAGTTAAAACACGTTCGCTGTTGATGTTCCGCCTCGGTGAAGAGTGGCTGGGCCTGGCGACGCGCAGTCTGGTAGAAGTGGCACCGTTGCAAGCCATTCATTCGCTTCCGCACCAGCGCTCCCGGGCGTTGCTCGGCGTGGCGAATGTGCGCGGTGCGCTGGTGGCGTGCCTGTCGTTGGTTGAGTTGCTCGGGCTCGACGGCGTCAACAGCGTTGCCCCAGGCACGCGAGTCATGCCGCGCATGCTGATCATCGCTGCCCACGGCGGGCCGGTGGTGGTACCGGTGGATGAAGTGGATGGCATTCACGCCATCGACGAACGGATCCTCGATGCCGCGTCGCGATCCGGCACCCAAGCGACTGCCAAATACACCCGTGGCGTGCTGCAATTCAAAGGTCGCAGCCTGCGCTGGCTGGATGAAGAACAGCTGTTGTCCGCCGTGACCCGGAGCCTCACATGACCCCCGAGCAAATGCGCGACGCTTCTTTGCTGGAGCTGTTCAGCCTGGAAGCCGAAGCCCAGACCCAGGTGCTGAGCGCGGGTCTGCTGGCGCTGGAGCGCGATCCAACCCAAGCCGCTCACCTTGAGTCGTGCATGCGTGCGGCGCACTCGCTCAAAGGCGCGGCGCGCATCGTCGGTGTGGATGCCGGCGTCAGCGTTGCGCATGTCATGGAGGATTGCCTGGTCAGTGCCCAGGAATCGCGCCTGTACCTGCGTCCCGAACACATTGATGCGTTGCTGCAAGGCACTGATTTACTGATGCGTATCGCGACCCCGAACAACAACCCTGCGCCTGCGGATATCGAAGCGTATGTGGCCTTGATGGGGCGGTTGCTGGACCCGATGGCTGTCCCTATGGCATCAGCCGCACCAGTGATGGCGGAGCTTCAACTCGAAGCGCCGGCAACAAAAATCGCAGACCCGGTCACGGTCATTGAGGCGCCAGCTGAGCCTGTGCCAGCGCCGAAGAAAACCAAACGCACCACCGAAAACGGCGAGCGCGTACTGCGTGTTACTGCCGAACGGCTGAACAGCCTGCTCGACCTGTCGAGTAAATCCCTGGTGGAAACCCTGCGCCTGAAACCGCATCTGGCCACCATGCAGCGCCTCAAGCGCATCCAGAGCAACAGCCTTCGAGCGCTGGAAAATCTCAACGTCCATCTCAAGGAACATGCCCTGAGCCTCGAAGCCCAGGAAGCGCTTGAGGATGCCCGGCGATTGTTGGCGCAATCCCAGCAAATGCTGGTGGAAAAGAACGCCGAGCTGGACGAGTTCGCCTGGCAGGCCAGCCAGCGCGCGCAGGTGTTGTACGACACCGCGCTGGCCTGTCGAATGCGGCCGTTCGCCGATGTGCTGAGTGGTCAGGCACGGATGGTTCGCGACCTCGGTCGTAGCCTCGGTAAACAGGTGCGTCTGGAAATCGAAGGCGAGAAAACCCAGGTCGACCGCGACGTGTTGGAAAAACTCGAAGCGCCACTGACGCACCTGCTGCGCAACGCGGTGGACCACGGTATCGAAACCCCGCAACAACGGCTGCTGGCTGGCAAACCGGAGGAAGGGCTGATTCACTTGCGTGCCTCCCATCAGGCTGGCTTGCTGGTGCTGGAATTGAGCGATGACGGTCACGGCGTCGATCTGGAGAAGGTCCGGCGCAGCATCATCGAACGCCAATTGTCCCCAGCGGAGACCGCTGCGCAGTTGAGCGAGGAGGAGCTGCTGACCTTCCTGTTCCTGCCCGGTTTCAGCCTGCGTGATTCGGTCACCGAAGTCTCCGGGCGGGGTGTTGGCCTGGACGCCGTGCAGCACATGGTCCGTCAGTTGCGCGGCGCGGTGGTGCTGGAACAGACGGCGGGCGAGGGCAGCCGCTTCCATCTCGAAGTACCCCTGACTCTGTCGGTGGTGCGTAGCCTGGTGGTGGAGGTTGGCGACGAAGCCTATGCCTTCCCTCTGGCCCATATCGAGCGCATGTGTGATCTGGATTCTGCGGATATCGTGCAGGTCGAGGGCCGCCAGCACTTCTGGTACGAGGGCCGGCATGTCGGGCTCGTCGCCGCCAGCCAGTTGTTGCAACGCCCCGCGAGCCAGGGCAATCAGCAAACCCTGAAAGTCGTGGTGATCCGCGAGCGCGAAGCGATCTATGGCGTAGCGGTCGAGCGGTTTATCGGTGAACGAACGCTGGTCGTGCTGCCGTTGGATGAGCGTCTGGGCAAGGTGCAGGACATTTCTGCCGGGGCCTTGCTCGATGACGGTTCGGTGGTGTTGATCGTTGACGTCGAAGACATGCTGCGCTCGGTGGACAAACTGCTCAATACCGGGCGCCTTGAGCGCATTGCCCGGCACAGCAATCAGGCGGTCGAGGCAGCTCGCAAGCGGATTCTGGTGGTCGACGACTCCCTGACCGTACGTGAACTGCAGCGCAAGCTGTTGCTTAATCGTGGCTACGACGTAGCCGTGGCGGTGGACGGTATGGATGGCTGGAATGCCTTGCGCTCGGAGGATTTCGACCTGCTGATCACCGACATTGATATGCCGCGCATGGACGGCATCGAACTGGTGTCGTTGTTGCGTCGGGATAACCGTCTGCAATCGCTGCCTGTGATGGTGGTGTCTTACAAGGATCGTGAAGAAGATCGTCGTCGTGGACTGGACGCTGGAGCCGACTATTATCTAGCCAAAGCCAGTTTTCATGACGACGCCCTGCTTGATGCAGTGGTTGAGCTCATTGGAGGAGCGCGGGCATGAGGATAGCAATCGTCAACGATATGCCCATGGCGGTAGAGGCCCTGCGTCGGGCGCTGGCCTTCGAGCCGGCGCATCAGGTGGTCTGGGTCGCCAGTAATGGCAAGGAAGCGGTGCAAAAGTGTGCCGAGCAGACACCGGACCTGATTCTGATGGACCTGATCATGCCAGTGATGGACGGGGTCGAAGCCACCCGGCGGATCATGGCCGAAACGCCCTGCGCCATCGTCATTGTCACGGTGGATCGCCAGCAGAACGTGCACCGGGTGTTCGAAGCCATGGGCCATGGTGCCCTCGACGTGGTGGACACGCCCGCCCTCGGTGCCGGTAACGCCCAAGAGGCGGCGGCGCCGTTGTTGCGCAAAATCATGAACATCGGCTGGCTGATCGGCGAGAAGGGCAATCGGGAACGACTGGCACCCAGCCCTCTGCGCAGTTCGGCCTCGCGCCAACGCCTGATCGCCATCGGTTCTTCCGCCGGCGGGCCGGCGGCGCTGGAGATATTGCTCAAGGGCCTGCCACGGGATTTTTCCGCCGCTATCGTGCTGGTCCAGCACGTGGATCAAGTCTTTGCCGCCGGCATGGCCGAATGGCTTGCCAGCGCCAGTGGTCTCGATGTGCGCCTGGCTCAGGAAGGTGAGACGCCGCAAAGCGGCACGGTGTTGTTGGCCGGCACCAACCACCATATTCGATTGTTGAAAAACGGGACGCTGGCTTACACCGCCGAACCGGTCAACGAAATTTATCGGCCCTCGATCGATGTGTTTTTCGAGAGCGTGGCCAATTACTGGAACGGCGATGCGGTAGGCGTTTTGCTTACTGGCATGGGGCGTGATGGTGCGCAAGGGCTTAAACTTCTGCGCCAACAGGGCTACCTGACCATCGCCCAGGATCAACAAAGCAGTGCGGTGTACGGCATGCCGAAAGCGGCTGCGGCCATCGATGCCGCCGTGGAAATCCGCCCGCTGGAAAAGATAGCGCCACGATTGCTGGAGATTTTTCCCAAATGACTACCCTTCACAGCAATCCTGGCCCAAGTAGTATTCAGGTGAACGCACATGAATGATTTGCAGCTCGACGACTTCAAGACCGACGAAAATGCCGCCATGGTGTTGTTGGTGGACGATCAGGCGATGATCGGCGAGGCGGTGCGGCGCGGGTTGTCGAACGAAGAAAACATCGACTTCCATTTCTGCGCCGACCCGCACCAGGCCGTTGCCCATGCGGTGCGCATCAAGCCGACGGTGATCCTCCAGGATCTGGTCATGCCAGGCCTGGATGGCCTGAGCCTGGTGCGTGAGTACCGCAACCACCCGGCGACCAAGGACATTCCGATCATCGTCCTGTCGACCAAGGAAGACCCACTGATCAAGAGCGCGGCCTTCGCGGCGGGGGCCAATGATTATCTGGTCAAACTGCCGGACAACATCGAACTGGTGGCGCGCATTCGCTATCACTCGCGTTCGTACATGACGCTGTTGCAGCGTGATGCGGCGTATCGCGCCTTGCGTGTCAGCCAGCAGCAGTTGCTCGACACCAACCTGGTGCTGCAACGCTTGATGAACTCCGATGGCCTGACCGGACTGTCGAACCGTCGGCATTTCGATGAATACATGGAACTTGAATGGCGCCGCTCGTTGCGTGAGCAGAGCCAATTGTCGCTGCTGATGATCGACGTGGACTATTTCAAGACCTACAACGACACCTTCGGCCACCTGGAAGGCGACGAAGCCCTGCGCAAAGTCGCGGCGGCAATCCGCGACGCCAGCGCCCGACCTTCGGACCTCCCGGCTCGTTACGGCGGCGAAGAATTCGCCCTGGTCCTGCCCAACACCTCTCAGGGCGGCGCGCGGCTGGTCGCGGAAAAACTGCGCATGACCGTCGAAGCCTTGAAAATCCCGCACATCTCGCCGAGCGAAGGATCAAGCCTGACCATCAGCATCGGCCTGTCGACCATCACTCCGGTGGCGGGCAGCAATTGCCGCGAACTGATCTCGGCGGCGGACAAGGGGCTGTATCTGGCGAAGAACAATGGGCGTAATCAGGTGGGGATTGAATAAACGAGCGATAGACGTTCGTTGTAGGAGCTGCCGAAGGCTGCGATCTTTTGATCTTTGCCGTTAAGTTAAAGCGACATCAAAAGATCGCGGCCTTCGGCAGCTCCTACAAGTGCTCGCCGCAATCTCCAAAACCATTCACCCCTAAAGCCGCCAAGCGGACTGCCGTTGGCGGCTGTTTGCCGTTATACTCGCCGGCTTTCAAAAGTTCGCCAACGAGTGCTGCCCGCCATGGAAATCAACCCGATCCTTAACAGTATCAAGGACCTGTCCGAGCGCTCCGAAACTATTCGGGGGTATCTTTGACTACGATCAAAAGCATGAGCGTCTGACTGAAGTCAATCGCGAGCTTGAAGATCCGAGTGTCTGGAACAACCCTGAGTACGCTCAGAACCTGGGTCGCGAGCGCTCGCTGCTGGCCCAGATCGTAGAAACCCTTGATGAGATGTCCAGCGGTCTGGCCGATGCCAAGGACTTGCTGTTGATGTCTGCCGAGGAAGAAGACCAGGCCGCCGTCGACGACGTAGCCCTTGAAGTGGAGCGTCTGCGCGAAGCCCTCGAGAAGCTCGAATTCCGTCGCATGTTCAGCGGTGAGATGGACGCCAACAACGCCTACCTGGACATCCAGGCCGGCTCCGGCGGTACCGAAGCGCAAGACTGGGCCAACATCCTGTTGCGCATGTACCTGCGCTGGGCTGACAAACGCGGCTTCGATGCGACCATCATGGAGCTGTCGGCCGGTGAAGTTGCCGGGATCAAGGGCGCTACCGTGCACATCAAGGGCGAATACGCCTTTGGCTGGCTGCGTACCGAAATCGGCGTGCACCGTCTGGTGCGCAAGAGCCCGTTCGACTCCGGCAACCGTCGTCACACCTCGTTCTCCGCGGTGTTCGTATCGCCGGAAATCGATGACAACATTGAAATCGACATCAACCCGTCGGACCTGCGGATCGATACCTATCGTTCCTCCGGTGCCGGTGGTCAGCACGTAAACACCACCGACTCGGCGGTACGTATCACCCACGTACCGACCAACACCGTGGTCAGCTGCCAGAACGAACGTTCCCAGCACGCGAACAAAGACACCGCGATGAAAATGCTGCGGGCGCGCTTGTACGAGCAGGAAGTGCAGAAACGCAACGCTGCCTCGCAAGCACTGGAAGACACCAAGTCGGATATCGGCTGGGGTCACCAGATCCGCTCGTACGTGCTCGATGCGTCGCGAATCAAGGATTTGCGCACTAACATCGAACGCAGCGACTGCGACAAGGTGCTCGACGGCGACATCGACGAATACCTGGTGGCCAGCCTGAAACAAGGGCTCTAAGGCCCGCCCTACAGACTTGTAGGAGCGAGGCTTGCCCGCGAACCCCGGCTCATGGCCGGGGGCAACGAACCTGTGATGGAATTTTTAAAGACATGAGCGACCTAGAACTCGACCCGCAAGCCCTGCAACAGGAAGAAAACTCCCTGATCGCCCTGCGCAAGGAAAAGCTTGCTGCCGAGCGCGCCAAGGGCAATGCCTTCCCGAACGACTTCCGCCGCGAAAACTACTGCGAAGACTTGCAGAAGCAGTACGCGGACAAGACCAAGGAAGAGCTGGCAGAGGCTGCAATCCCGGTCAAGGTTGCCGGTCGCATCATGCTCAACCGTGGCTCGTTCATGGTGATCCAGGACATGACCGGTCGCATTCAGGTTTACGTCAACCGTAAAACCCTGTCCGAAGACACCCTGGCCGCGGTGAAAACCTGGGACATGGGCGACATCATTGCCGCCGTTGGCACCCTGGCCCGTTCCGGCAAGGGCGACCTGTACGTTGAAATGACCGAAGTGCGCCTGCTGACCAAGTCGCTGCGCCCGCTGCCAGACAAGCACCACGGTCTGACCGACACCGAACAGCGCTACCGTCAGCGTTATGTTGACCTGATCGTCAACGAAGAAGTGCGCCAGACGTTCCGCGTGCGTTCGCAAGTCATCGCCCACATCCGCAGCTTCCTGATGAAGCGTGACTTCCTGGAAGTGGAAACGCCGATGCTGCAAACCATTCCGGGCGGCGCGGCAGCCAAGCCGTTTGAAACTCACCACAACGCGCTGGACATGGAAATGTTCCTGCGTATCGCCCCGGAGCTGTACCTCAAGCGTCTGGTGGTTGGCGGGTTTGAAAAGGTGTTCGAGATCAACCGCAACTTCCGTAACGAAGGCGTTTCGACTCGTCACAACCCTGAATTCACCATGTTGGAGTTCTACCAGGCTTACGCCGATTACGAAGACAACATGGACCTGACCGAAGAACTGTTCCGCGAGTTGGCGCAGCTGGTCCTGGGCAGCACCGACGTGCCGTACGGCGACAAGGTGTTCCACTTCGGCGAGCCGTTCGTGCGTCTGTCGGTTTTTGACTCGATCCTCAAGTACAACCCTGAGCTGACCGCTGACGACCTGAATGACATCGACAAGGCCCGCGCCATCGCCAAGAAAGCCGGTGCCAAAGTGCTGGGCTTCGAGGGTCTGGGCAAGCTGCAAGTGATGATTTTCGAAGAACTGGTCGAGCACAAGCTGGAACAGCCGCACTTCATTACTCAGTATCCGTTCGAAGTGTCGCCGCTGGCCCGTCGTAACGACGACAACCCGAACGTCACCGACCGTTTCGAACTGTTCATCGGTGGCCGCGAAATCGCCAACGCCTACTCCGAGTTGAACGACGCGGAAGACCAGGCCGAGCGTTTCATGGCGCAGGTGGCCGACAAGGACGCCGGCGACGACGAAGCCATGCACTACGACGCCGACTTCGTTCGCGCTTTGGAGTACGGCATGCCGCCAACGGCGGGTGAAGGCATCGGCATCGACCGTCTGGTGATGTTGCTGACCAACTCTCCGTCGATCCGCGACGTGATCCTGTTCCCGCACATGCGGCCGCAGGCATAAGTGTTTCAATTAAAAAGCCGCCTTTTCAGGCGGCTTTTTATTGCCTGTCTGGTACAAACGTATCAACTTGTTACTTTCATCTGAGAGGAAAGACCTGTCGTGAATCGTGCAATGGCTCAAGAAGGTGCAGCGGGTATCGCCACTGCGGTCGCTGAAAGTGTTCAGTACCAGGGCCGCAAGGCCAGCCGACAGGGCAGCGAGCAGCGTCGACAGGACATTCTCGATGCCGCGATGCGCATCGTCGTGCGCGATGGCGTGCGCGCCGTGCGCCATCGCGCGGTGGCTGCCGAGGCCGGTGTGCCGTTGTCGGCCACCACTTACTATTTCAAGGATATCGATGACTTGCTCACCGATACCTTCGCTCAATACGTCGAACGCAGCGCGGCCTACATGGCCAAACTGTGGGTGAACAACGAAGGGCTGCTGCGCGAGATGATCGACAGTGGCGACGGCAGTCCCGCCGCTCGGTCACGCCTGGCAGACGAAATTGCACGGCTGATGACCGATTATGTGCACCGCCAATTGGTCACCCGTCGTGAACACTTGATGGCCGAGCAGGCATTCCGTCAGGAAGCGTTGCTGAACCCGCGTCTGGCCGGGTTGGTGCGCTCGCATCAGCAAATTCTGTTGCAGGGTTCCTGCCAGCTTTTTCAGGTGTTGGGTTCTCATGAGCCACAACAGGATGCCAAAGTGTTGACGGCTATAATCGGACGGATGGAATATCAGGGCCTGCTCAACGACGCCGACCCAGCGGCCGAAGAGGAAATGCTCGGCATCCTTAAGCGGTATATGCACCTGGTACTCGCGTCGGTCTAATCCCTGTAGGAGCGAGCTTGCTCGCGATGGTCTGACATTCAACATCGTTGTTGTGTGACACACCGCGATCGCGAGCAAGCTCGCTCCTACAGGGGACGGCGTTGTTTCATAGGGAGTGTTGAATGAAAGCCTGGCGTGTCGTCGTGATCGCCTTGTCGTTCCTGCTGCTCAGTGGCTGCCTGGTGACCTTCAAGGAACCGCTGCCCACCAGCGAGCCCGCGCCCAAAGGGTTGCTCGGTAAGTGGACCAGCACCAACGCCTGGGGTGAGCCGGTCAACCTGGAGTTGACGCGCATCGGCGACAATCACTATCAGGCCGTCAGCTATTTCCGGGCCAAACCCAAAGAGCGCGAGGCCTATCCGTTCACGGTAACGCGCCATGGCAGCCGCTGGTATCTGTCGGCGAAAGTGCCGGCACAGTTCGGCGGAAACTTCACGATTGCCGGGTTCGAACTGACCGATAAACATGAACTGGTGGTCTACAACCTCGACCTTGAGCAGATCAATCAGGCCCTGCAGCAAAAAGCCCTGAACGGCGAAAGCTTTCAAACCAATGACGGCGATGGCGTGTTGATCAACAGCAACATGGAGCAGATTTCCGCTTACCTCGATGACCCGGCCAACTCCGATGTGTTCGTCGAAGTGGTGCGTTACCAACGCCAGGCCAAAGCCAAATAACCCCAGCACATAACGGTTTTACAGGAGTTTCGGGTGGACGATTACCAGCAGTCGATACGCATTTTGTCCGATCGCATTGTGCTGGCGCAGACGCCGATCCGCGTCCTTGATGCGGTCAAATGGGACGAGAACATCCGCAAGGGTTTCCTCAAGGCCAAGGGCAAGGAAATGCCGGCGGTGGATCGCGACTATTACCTGAACCGGCCACTATCGTTCGACTCCAGCAAAGTGAAGCTGGAGTTCCAGAACATCGAGCGCGACATCACCCGCCAGCTCGGCCAGTTCAACCCGGTCGGGCAGATCATGCGCCGCATGTGCAAGGAATACCGGATGGTGGTGCGCATGCTCGAAGCGCGCGGCACCGAGGATTTCGGTCTGATTTCCCAAGAACTGTACGGCGCTGCGTCCGACGCGTTCCATGCCGGCGACCCGACGCTGTCCGACCTGGGCATGATGTTGTCCGAGTACCTGAACAACATCGACGGTCGCGGCGACCTCAAGGATGAGCCGAAGACCTTGACCGCCAAGGACGCCGTCAACCTGCTGCAGACCCGCTTGAACAAAGTGTTCGGCGAGGCCGAGGAAACCATTCGGGTGTTCGAGTCCGACGGCATCGTTGCGGATGCGGCGGCGGGCGCCGACTACATCAAGATCCGCGCCGACGCGATGTTCAACGACCGCGACGTGCGGGCGCTGGAAGTCCATGAAGGGCTGGTGCACGTCGGCACCACCCTCAACGGCCTTAACCAGCCGATCTGCACCTTCCTCGCCAAGGGGCCGCCCTCGTCGACCGTGACTCAGGAAGGCCTGGCGATCCTGATGGAAATCATCACCTTCGCCTCTTACCCGAGCCGCCTGCGCAAACTTACCAACCGCACGCGGGCCATTCACATGGTGGAAGAGGGCGCCGACTTCCTGCAGGTGTTCGAGTTCTTCCGCGAGCAAGGTTTCGAAATGCCCGAGAGCTACAGCAACGCCAGTCGCGTTTTCCGTGGCTCGGTGCCGACAGGTCTGCCATTTACCAAAGACTTGTCCTACCTCAAGGGCTTCATCATGATTTACAACTACATTCAGTTGGCGGTGCGTAAAGGCAAGTTGGAGCAGATACCGCTGCTGTTCTGCGGCAAGACCACGCTGGAAGACATGCGCACCTTGCGTCAGTTGGTGGATGAAGGGTTGGTGGTGCCGCCGAAATATTTGCCGGAGCAGTTCCGTGACATGAACGCGTTGTCGGCGTGGATGTGCTTCTCCAACTTCCTGAATCACCTGAGCCTGGATCGGATCGAGGCGGATTACTCCAACATATTGTGATGCCGTCAAAAGATCGCAGCCTGCGGCAGCTCCTACATTGATCGAGTACATCCGCGACATTGCGGCATACACAAAACCTGTAGGAGCTGCCGAAGGCTGCGATCTTGGCGATTGGAGCCGTATCGAAAATCCCCAAATCAATTGCGAGGTTTCACCGGATGAGATTCCTCGGCATCCTCTGCCTTCTCCTGGCCTTGAGCGGTTGCAGTTCGCTGCTGTTCTACCCCGAATCCGGCCAGCTGTTCACCCCGGAAAAAGCCAAGCTCGAATACCGTGATGTCACGCTGGTCACCGCCGACGGACTCAAGTTGCACGGCTGGTGGCTGCCGGCGAAAAAAGGTGTCGAGGTCAAGGGCACGGTGCTGCACTTGCATGGCAACGGCGGCAATCTGCCGATGCACCTGGGCGGTAGCTACTGGTTGCCAGAGCAAGGCTATCAAGTGTTGCTGCTGGACTATCGCGGTTATGGCCTGTCCGAAGGCGAGCCCAGTCTGCCGGCGATTTATCAGGACATCGACGCCGCGTTCAAATGGCTCGACCAGGCGCCGGAGGTCAAGGGCAAACCGCTGATACTGCTCGGCCAAAGCCTCGGTGGTTCGATGGCGGTTCACTACCTTGGGCAACACCCCGAGCGGCAGAAACAACTCAAGGCGTTTGTGCTCGATGGCGTGCCCGCGAGCTACCGCAGCGTCGGTCAGTTTGCCCTGAGCCATTCATGGGCGCTGTGGGCATTCCAGGTGCCGCTGTCGTGGCTGGTGCCGGATGGCGACAGCGCGATCAATTCCATGGCGCAAGTCAACGGCGTGCCGAAACTGATCTACCACAGCATCGACGATCCGATCGTGCCTCTTTCCAATGGCATCCGACTGTATCAAGCTGCGCCGCCGCCAAGGGTGCTGCAATTGACCCGTGGCGGCCACGTGCAAACGTTCGCCGACCCGGTCTGGCGCAAAGTCATGCTGCGTTTTCTTGATGATCCGCAGCATTTCAACGGCCTGCGCCGCCTGGGTGAAGTCCCGAATTACCCGGCACCCCCGAATTCTGAAGATGAACCACCAGAGAGTCCGCAATGAGTGAAGAACGTAACGCCATCCCGCTGATCATCACCGGTATCTGCAGCATCCTCGGCACCGTAGGCGCCCTGTGGTGGTACGGCTACCTGCACTTCGCCAAGCCTGAGGATGCGTTGCTGCTCAACGAATTCACCATGCTCAAGACCGTGCCGGGCGAGGACTACAAAGTCTCCCTTGAGCCAGCGGCCCAAGTGGCCCAGTGCATCGATGGCGTGCTGGTGTTGTTCGATACCGAGCAGAAGGGCCTGAGCGGTGTGCTGATCAACGGCCAGAAAAAGGCTGTGCGTTGCATGGGGCAGGAAACACCGCAGAAGTTGCAACCGTGATCCCGCTGTAGGAGCGAGGCTTGCCCGCGAAGAACGATAACGCGATGTATCTGAGAGACCGCGTTGTCCCTTTCGCGGGCAAGCCTCGCTCCTACAGGGAATGTTGCAATGGTGATTACTGCGTGTTGGCACTGATCGCCGAACGCGGAATCACCGGCTGATTGTCATTGGAAATCGTCACTTCCACTCGACGGTTTTGCGCCCGGCCCGAGGTGCTGGCGTTATCCGCCACCGGGTATTCCTTGCCGTAACCTTGAGCGACGATGCGTGTCGGGTCGACGCCCATCTTCACCAGCGCCATCCGCACTGAACTGGCGCGACGCTCCGATAGCGACTGGTTGTGCGACGCCGTACCGGTGCTGTCGGTATAACCCTCGACGATCACTTTGCGGTCGGGGTTTTCCTGAAGGTACTGGGCCAGTTTGTTGATGTTCATCAAACCGTTGGATTTCAGCTCGGCCTTGTCGGTGGCGAACAGCACGTCGCCGAAAGTCACCAGCGTGCCGCGATCGGTTTGCTTGGCGTTAAGGCTGTCTTGCAGCTGTTTGATCTGCTGGTCGCGAGCATCCAGGCGAGCCTGGGCCCGTTGCGCCGAAGCGTTTTTCAGGTTGGCTTCAGCAGTGCGCAGGACGATGGTCTGCTTCGCCACTTCCACTCGCTGATTAGTCAAATACGCAAGTTGATCGACTTTGGCCGGGTCTTGCTTGTCCATGTAGGCCTTGTCAGCCTTGTCCAGATAATCGCTGGCGTCCTTGGTTTCCAGCGCCGCGACCTTGCTCGCCTGCGGATTGGCTTGCAGGCCGGAATAGTTGGTTCGGGCCTGTTCAAGGTTGGCGTTGGGTGGGGTCGAGCAAGCGGCCAATGCAACACTCGCAGCCAGCAGGGCAGGGATCATCAATTTGGAATTCATGGTTTCGTCCTTTTAGTCATGTAAGAAATACGTCGTGCCGCGCCGTTACTGAACGGTGCGCTGGCTTTCCTGACGCAGTTCCTGAACCCCTTGGCGAGAGTCCTTCACCGCTTGTTCGGCTTTCATCGCCTGGGCTTTGCGCTCGGCGACGCGAGCGTCCCATTCGGCTTGCTCGGCCAGGGTTTTGGCTTGGTCATACTTCTTGTCGTGCATGGCGATTTCGGCTTGTTTGAGCTTGTCCTGCGCCGATTTCATTTCCACTGCGGCGAATTCAGTACCGCCAGCGCTGACCGCGTTGTTGACCGCCGATTCGGTCACGGCGAATTGCTCGGTCGGTGGATTGCCGGCGCAACCCGCCAGTACGAGGCTGCCGCCAATGGCGAGCGCGGTCATTTTCAGGTTTCGGGTAAACGAGGCTTTGCCAGTTCGGGTTTTCATGGTCTTCAACTCCATTGGGCTAACTCCTGAACAACGAAAAAATCCATCCTGGGCGAGGAGCCGCAACCATCGTTTTCGGGGTGTTTTGATACGGCCGTCCCAGGGGGGGTACTTGGATTGACCCGAGGCGTTTTTTAAAAGTTCAGAGAAATTGGCCTGTCGCCGAAAAAGCTCTGATCGGAGAGACAAGGCTCTAAATCGGGGCAGAAAATCAAAAGATCGCAGCCTTCGGCAGCTCCTGCAGGGAAATGCATTCCAAATGTAGGAGCTGCCGAAGGCTGCGATCTTTTGATCTTATTGGTCGTCTGAATCAGTGTTTCTGCTTGTCGCTACCCGCCGATAAATCGTGCAAATGACGACGGGACAACGCGAGAAAACGCGGGGTCGGACCGACGTCTTCATACAGCGGATCGCCTTCTTCATCGGTGGCGACCACGGTCGAGCCCTTCACATACGGAAAACTCTTTTCCAGTTCTTCCAGGGCGGCGCCGATCAGCTCTCCGAGCAGTTCTTCGGGTTGCCGTTTCGGGTACATCTCGGTAATCGCCGCTAACCGTGCGGCAGCTTCCACATCCAGATGAATCGTGTAGCCCGTCTGGGTCAGGCGACCCTTGGCGTTTTCTTCCCAATGCTGGGCTAATTCGCGGATTTTCATAATGACCTCATGACGCGCCTGCTCGTGGCAGGCCGGGTGAGTATCCGGCATTGGCCGGCGACAGCCGTTGTACGGCTTACTGTTCAGACTAGCTTCAACGCCCAAGGTTTAAAGTCCCTTCGTCGTCTTGCTTGTAAGAAGCCGTTTGGAACGGCACTCTCTAGCTTCTTGGCCGCCCCGGATTTATTGCTGGAGAACTGCTGATGTCTGATATTGATGCACGCTTGCGCGAAGACGTTCACCTGTTGGGTGAGCTGCTGGGCAACACCATTCGTGAACAGTACGGTGATGACTTCCTCGACAAGATCGAGCAGATCCGCAAGGGCGCCAAGGCGGACCGTCGGGGTTCGATGGATGCCGAGCTGAGCGCCAGCCTCAACCAGCTGACCGAAGACGAGTTGCTGCCAGTAGCGCGAGCGTTCAACCAGTTTCTCAACCTGGCCAACATTGCCGAGCAATACCAACTGATTCACCGCCGCGAAGAATCCAAAGCGGCCCCGTTCGAAGCACGCGTGCTGCCGGAACTGCTGGCGCGTCTGCGCGCCGAAGGGCATGGCGCCGAGTCCCTGGCCCGACAACTGGGCCGGCTGGAGATTGAGCTGGTGCTGACCGCGCACCCAACCGAAGTTGCACGGCGTACCCTGATCCAGAAGTACGACGCCATTGCTGCGCAACTGGCGGCCCTGGACCATCGCGATCTCACCGGCGCCGAGCGCGACAAGATCAAGTCGACGTTGCAGCGTTTGATCGCTGAAGCCTGGCACACCGAAGAAATCCGCCGCACGCGTCCGACCCCCGTAGACGAGGCCAAATGGGGCTTCGCGGTGATCGAACACTCGCTGTGGCACGCCATCCCCAATTACCTGCGCAAGGCCGATCAGGCCCTGCATGCCGCCACTGGCCTGCGTTTGCCGTTAGAGGCAGCACCGATTCGCTTTGCTTCATGGATGGGCGGCGACCGCGACGGCAATCCCAACGTGACTGCGACCGTAACCCGTGAAGTGTTGTTGCTGGCACGGTGGATGGCCGCCGATTTGTACCTGCGTGATGTCGATCACCTCGCTGCCGATTTGTCGATGCAGCAAGCCAGTGACGCGCTGAAAGCCAAGTCTGGCGAGAGTGCGGAACCGTATCGTGCGGTGCTCAAACAACTTCGCGAACGTCTGCGTGCTACACGTAACTGGGCGCATACGTCGCTGACGACACCGACGCCTGCACCCGCCGACGTCCTGCAAAACAACCGCGACCTGCTCGATCCGCTAGAACTCTGCTACCACTCGCTGCACGAATGCGGCATGGGCGTGATTGCCGACGGTCCGTTACTCGATTGCCTGCGCCGTGCGGTGACCTTCGGCCTGTTCCTGGTGCGTCTCGATGTGCGTCAGGATTCGTCACGGCATAGCGCTGCCATGACCGAAATCACTGATTACCTCGGCCTCGGTCGTTATGAAGACTGGAGTGAAGAGGAGCGCATCACGTTTCTGATGCGCGAACTGAGCAGCCGCCGGCCGTTGTTGCCGGCCCACTACAAACCATCCGCCGACACCGCTGAAGTACTGGAGACCTGTAAGGTAATAGCCGCCGCGCCAGGTGCGTCCCTCGGTTCGTACGTGATCTCCATGGCGGGTGCCGCTTCCGACGTGCTGGCCGTGCAACTGCTGCTCAAAGAGTCTGGTGTGTTGCGGCCGATGCGCGTGGTGCCACTGTTCGAAACCCTCGCCGACCTCGACAACGCCGGCCCGGTGATCGAAAAACTGTTGCTGCTGCCGGGTTATCGCTCGCGCCTGCAAGGGCCGCAGGAAGTGATGATCGGTTATTCCGACTCGGCCAAGGACGCTGGCACCACTGCGGCGGCGTGGGCGCAGTATCGGGCGCAGGAGCGTCTGGTCGACATCTGCCGCGAACAACAAGTGGAGCTGCTGCTGTTCCACGGTCGCGGCGGTACCGTGGGGCGTGGCGGCGGCCCGGCGCATGCGGCTATTCTGTCGCAGCCGCCGGGTTCGGTCGCGGGGCGTTTCCGCACCACCGAGCAGGGGGAAATGATTCGTTTCAAATTCGGCCTGCCAGACATCGCCGAACAAAACCTCAATCTGTATTTGGCTGCGGTGCTCGAAGCGACGTTGCTGCCACCACCGCCACCCACGCCCGAGTGGCGCCATTTGATGGACGAATTAGCGGCGGATGGCGTCAGCGCTTACCGTGCCGTGGTGCGGGAAAATCCTCAATTCGTCGAGTACTTCCGCCAGTCGACCCCGGAACAGGAACTCGGTCGCTTGCCGTTGGGCAGTCGCCCGGCCAAGCGCCGCGCCGGCGGGATCGAAAGCCTGCGGGCGATCCCGTGGATTTTCGGCTGGACCCAGACCCGGCTGATGCTGCCGGCCTGGCTCGGTTGGGAGGCCGCGCTCAGCAAGGCACTGGAGCGCGGCGAAGGTGAGCTGTTGGGGCAAATGCGCGAGCAATGGCCGTTCTTCCGTACCCGTATCGACATGTTGGAAATGGTGCTGGCCAAGGCCGATGCGGACATCGCCCAGTCCTACGATGAGCGTCTGGTCGAGCCGAACTTGTTGCCGTTGGGCGCGCACTTACGCGACCTATTGTCGCAGGCATGCGCCATCGTGCTTGGGCTGACCGGTCAGTCTCAGCTACTGGCACATAGCCCAGATACCCTGGAATTCATCCGTTTACGCAACACTTACCTCGACCCGCTTCATCTATTGCAGGCCGAATTGCTGGCACGTTCGCGACAACAGGATGTGGCACAGGGCAGCCCGGTAGAGCAGGCGCTGCTGGTGTCTGTGGCGGGGATTGCCGCCGGATTGCGAAATACCGGCTAAGGTTTTTGCCGTGGGGTCAGGCATCCGGCGCACGGGGCGGATGCCGCCCGACGGCGGGTGTAAATGTGCTGCCAAGCGACAGTTAATGATGGGGTTGCGACTAGGGGAACCGCGCCGAAAGGTCACAGGAAGCGGCGGTTTCTCCGACTTTTGGCGGCTTGTGTGGGCGCAGCCTGCTGTGTATCTTGATCAGCCTTTGGCCGTTTGGGCGGCCACGACCCTATTTTTGAGATTGGCCCCACGAGGCGAATCTGACGTTATCTATATAAAAAATTGAGGAGCACATCGATGCGCGTCATTCTGCTGGGAGCTCCCGGGGCCGGTAAAGGTACTCAGGCTAAGTTCATCACCGAGAAATTCGGCATTCCGCAAATCTCCACCGGCGACATGCTGCGTGCAGCGGTCAAGGCCGGCACCGAGCTGGGCCTGATCGCCAAGAGCGTCATGGACAGCGGCGGTCTGGTTTCCGATGACCTGATCATCAATCTGGTCAAGGAACGCATCAGCCAGGCTGATTGCGCCAACGGTTTCCTGTTCGACGGTTTTCCGCGCACCATTCCCCAGGCTGAAGCCTTGGTGAAAGCCGGCGTGGAGCTGGATCACGTGGTCGAAATCGACGTCAAGGACGAAGACATCGTCCAGCGTATCGCCGGTCGCCGGGTGCACGAGGCTTCAGGCCGCGTTTACCACATCGTCTACAACCCGCCTAAAATTGCCGGCAAAGACGACATCACCGGTGAAGAGCTGGTGCAGCGTAAAGACGATACCGAAGAAACCGTGCGTCATCGTCTGTCGGTCTACCATGCCCAGACCGAGCCACTGGTGAAGTTTTACCAGGAGCTGTCCGCAGCTCAGGGCAAACCGAAGTACAGCCACATCGAAGGTGTTGGCTCGGTTGAAGCGATCACCGGCAAGGTGCTTGAAGCGCTGAACTGAAAAGTCTGAGCGCTTTATCTTCTACGGCCCGCTTGCGGGCCGTAGTTGTTTATACTGACGCACTTTTTTCTGACCTCTCTTACGGAAACATCGATGAGTACCTTGCTGGCCCTGGACACCGCGACTGAAGCTTGCTCCGTTGCCTTGCTGCATGACGGCAAAGTCACGAGCCATTACGAGGTGATCCCGCGCCTGCATGCGCAGAAGTTGCTGCCGATGATCCAGCAACTGCTGGCCGATGCCGGCACCACGCTGCAAGCGGTCGATGCCATCGCTTTCGGCCGTGGGCCGGGCGCATTTACCGGCGTGCGCATCGCCATCGGTGTGGTGCAAGGCCTGGCGTTTGCCCTGGATCGCCCGGTGTTGCCGGTGTCGAACCTGGCAGTGCTGGCCCAGCGTGCTTATCGCGAGCATGGTGCCCATCAAGTCGCGGCTGCCATCGATGCGCGGATGGACGAAGTGTATTGGGGTTGCTACCGCGAGACGGCGGGGGAGATGCGATTGGCGGGCGCTGAAGCCGTGTTGCCACCGGAAGTGGCGGCATTGCCGACAGATGCCAGCGGCGAATGGTTTGGCGCGGGCACCGGTTGGGGGTATGCCGAGCGCATCGCCGTTAACCTGAGTGGCCACGACGCGGGCATGTTGCCCCATGCCGAAGACTTGCTGACCCTGGCGCGGTTCGCCTGGGCGCGTGGCGAGGCGATCGTGGCCGATGAAGCGCAGCCGGTTTATCTGCGCGATAAAGTCGCGACGCCCAAGGCGCGGTGAATACTCGGTACCGTGTCAAACTATTCGCGGGCAAGCCTCGCTCCTACAGGCCTGCGCAAAACCTTGTAGGAGCGAGGCTTGCCCCCGAAGACGATCTCATTGACAAGCCAATCGTCAGTTTCTAACCCCGGCTTTTAAACCTTTTGCTTTTTATGTGTTCTAGTTATCACTCGGCTGTTTGCGAAGTGGGATATGCGCCACTAAACTGCCATCACTGATACCGAGCATGCACTTATGCGTATAGACGGCGTTTCCTCTCAGTCCTACCCCATCAAGCGCAAGCCCCGCAAAGGCTCAGTGGTGGAAGACGAGTCTGTCGATATCGAAGGCGAGCTGGAGTTTCCGTCCGAAGAGCAACTGGCCGCCCGTGCCGCCAAAGCCTCTGCGCAAAAACTGAGCAATCTTCCCGCCCGTCAGCAGGACATGCTTTACCACCGTGCCATGAGCAAAAGTGTGGCGATGGCCCTGGCCAGCTACCTGAGCACCGCCGGTTTCGTCGATTGGGATGCGGAAGTGCTGGGTCTCGACCTGTATATCTGATGTTGCTGCCTTACTACCTCGGTTGCCCGTCCTGGAGTGAAAACGCCTGGCGCGATTACCTGTATCCGCCCGACGCCAAACCCGCCGAATTTCTAAATCTTTATTCTCAAGTATTCAACGCCGTGGAAGGCAATACGACCTTCTACGCGAGTCCGGCTGCCAGCACCGTGCAACGTTGGGCCGAAACCCTGCCCGAGCACTTTCGCTTCACCGCCAAGTTCCCCGGCGACATCAGCCACGGCGGGGATCTGCGCGAACAACTGACCGCCGCTGAAACCTTCACCCGGTTGCTCAGCCCTCTGGGTGAGCGAGTGTCGCCGCTGTGGTTGCAGCTCTCGAAAAGCTTTACACCACAACGCTTGCCCGAGCTGGCCGGGTTCATCGATGCCCTGGAGCGGCCATTGGCGGTGGAAGTGCGGCATGACGATTTCTTCGCCAAGGGTGACAGCGAGCGGAGGCTCAATCGCTTGCTGCTTGATCGCGGCGTCGAGCGCATTTGCCTCGATCCGCGCGCGCTTTTTAGCTGCACCTCGACCGATGCGTCGGTGCTCCACGCCCAATCGAAAAAGCCCAGGGTTCCGACACGCCCGGCGGCGTTTACGCAATTTCCGCAGGTACGTTTTATCGGTCATCCGCAACTGGAGGCCAATGATCCGTTTCTTGAGCCGTGGGTGGAGAAAATCGCCGCGTGGATCGAAGAGGGCCGCACGCCGTACATCTTCCTGCACACCGCCGACAACGTGCTGGCAGCGAAACTGGCGCAACGTTTCCACGCCAGATTGATGCTGCGTTTGCCTGGCTTGCCAGCGCTGCCTGAGCTATACAGAGAACCCTCCGCGGAGCAACTTGGCCTGCTCTGAAGCGGATTCGTTCCCCTTTCCAGGAGCCTGCCAATGGACGCGCAAACCCTTCGAGCCCAAGCCTTCAAAGCCCTGCACGAGCGCAACGGTGCCTTCGTCATTCCCAATCCGTGGGACGCCGGTTCGGCAAAAATGCTCGCCAGCCTGGGCTTCGAGGCGCTGGCGACTACCAGTGCCGGTTATGCTTTTTCCAAGGCGCGTCCCGATGGCGGGCTGTCCCTGGACGACACCTTGATGAACGTTCAGGCGATTGTCGCGGCCTCTGACCTGCCCGTCGCGGTCGATCTGGAAAACGGTTTTGCCGACAACCCGGCGGACTGCGCAAAAAGTATTTTACGGGCCGCAGAAGTCGGCGCGGTCGGTGGTTCGATTGAAGACGCCACGGGCCGTGAAGAAGGCCCGATCTACTGTTTCGAGCATGCCGTGGCACGCATCGAGTCCGCCGTCGCTGCCGCCCGCAGCTTGCCGTTCCCTTTCACGCTGACGGCGCGAGCCGAGAACTTTCTGCATGGCAATCCCGACCTCGACGACACCATTCGCCGCTTGCAGGCATTTGGCGAAGCCGGTGCCGGCGTGCTGTATGCGCCGGGCCTGCGCAGCGCTGAAGACGTACTGGCGGTGGTGCGTGCCGTGGCACCAAAACCGGTCAACGTGTTGATGTCCGGCGGCTTGAAACTGACGGTACAGCAGTTGAGCGAAATGGGCGTCAAACGCATCAGTGTCGGTTCAGCGCTGGCACTGGCGGCCTATGGCGAATTTTTCCGCGCCGCCGAAGAGATCCGCGATTCGGGCACGTTCAGCTTCACCTCCCGCTCCATGCCGTTCCAGCAGGCCAACTCACTGTTCAAAGGCTGAACATGCGATTTGCCAGAGTGTTGTCGGTGCTGGCATTGATCATGGGCGCGGCGACGGTGAGTGTCTGGCGCGGTTGGGTCTCGTTGCCGCCGCAATGGAATCCCTGGGCACCGCTGGACGTGAAGGCGGCTCCGAACCTGTTGACCCGCTACAAGCTGATGCGGCTGCGCGATGATCCGCAGCTATGCACGCAGGCCTTGAGCAGCTCCGGATTACGCGTGATCCGCCAGGCCAACAATCCTGACGCCAAATGCCCGTTAACCGATGCCCTGCGTGTACAAGGTGGCGACGTGGCCCTGAGCAGCAGTTTTCTCGCCAGTTGTCGCCTGGCGGTGTCCTTTGCACTGTTCGAGCGTCACGCGCTGCAACCCGCCGCGCAGGCGATCTATGGGCAAGCGGTCACGCGGGTCGATCATCTTGGCAGTTTCGCCTGCCGTAATGTCTACGGCCGCGAGACCGGCAGGCTCAGCCAGCATGCTTCGGCCAATGCGCTGGATATCTCCGGTTTCCGCCTGGCCGATGGCCGAACCATCAGCGTGCTCAAGGATTGGCCAAAGGACAACCGCGATGCGCAGTTTCTAAGACGGGTTCGCGATGGCGCCTGCGACCTGTTCAGTGTGGTGTTGAGCCCGGATTACAACGCTGCCCATCGCAACCACTTTCATGTGGATGTGGGGCCCTGGTGGCTTTGTAGGTAAGGAGGTCGCAGAGGCGATCGCCGAGGGTCAGGCAGCGAGGCGCAGGTTCTGCAGGATGATCGGGCGCGCCCAACCATTATCGAAATCGAGTTGTTTCTGTTGTTCAACCAGTTCTTCAGGCGAGAACGGCGGGAAAGGCTTGTCCAGCAGATCGAGGTCGAACTCGGCAATTGGCAAGTGCAACGGGCGCGGTTGTGGTGCCGGGCCGGCTGCTGGCACTGGCTGACCGGCGGTCAACACGATCGGACGTACCCAGCCGCTTTCGAAGTTCTGTTGTTTTTGCTGCGCCGCGATTTCTTGCGGCGGGAACGGTGGGAAAGGTTTGTCGGCCAGGTCCATTTCGAACTCGGCAATTGGCAGGAACAGCGGCTCGGGTGGGCGAACGATAGTGTCCGTCACATCGCATTCACGCTGGGACACGATATGCGCGAGCAAGTCGCTGCCAACGGTGGGTTCAACAGGGCTTTCGAGATCGACAGGTGGGAAGTTCAGCGATTCAGGCAGCACATCACCCGACTGTTCGGCCAGCGCACGGGCAAAGAAATCCTGCCAGATGTGACTGACGCCGCTCAGGGCCTGGGTGTTTCGCAGGTTGTAGTCGCCGTAGGGCGAGATAAAACCTGTGAATGTGGGTTGAATGTCTGACATTGCTCTCGGTCGACGCTCAGGTCTGGCAAAATGCTCGATAGTTTTGTTATCGGCCGTTTTTGCCGATCATTAATTTTTTGAGCGTGTTTTCTGATGATTGATCAACCTGCGGCCTGCCGCATCCATGTCGAGGCCCTGAGTGCGGCTTTCGAGCCACAAGCCGAGCAATGGGCCGAACGCCTGGGGTTGCCGTTGCGGGTGACTGACGGCGAGTTTGCCTTGCAGGTGGGTGAGCAGGGTTTGCAGCTGCAACAGCTGGGGCCGGACGCGCCAGGCCCGGTGCGGGTGGACTTCGTCGAAGGTGGCGCGGCGCATCGTCGGTTGTATGGCGGTGGCAGCGGGCAAATGATTGCCAAGGCGGTGGGCGTCGCCCAAGGCGTGCGTCCGCGCGTTCTGGATGCCACGGCAGGCCTGGGCAAGGATGCGTTCGTGCTGGCCAGCCTGGGTTGCGAGATGAGCCTGATCGAGCGTCAGCCGCTGATTGGTGCCTTGCTCGAAGATGGCCTGGAGCGTGGCGCGGAAGATTTTGACGTGGCGCCGATCGTGGCGCGCATGCGTCTGCTCAAGGGCAACTCGATTGAGGTGATGCGCAACTGGGAAGGTGAACCACCGCAGGTGATCTACCTTGACCCGATGTTCCCGCACCGTGAAAAAACCGCGCTGGTGAAGAAGGAAATGCGCCTGTTCCGGCCACTGGTGGGTGATGATCCTGATGCGCCGGCGTTGCTTGAAGCCGCACTGGCCCTGGCCAGCCACCGCGTGGTGGTCAAGCGCCCGCGCAAGGCACCGTGCATTCAAGGGCCGAAGCCGAGTCATGCGCTGGATGGTAAATCCAGCCGGTATGACATTTATCCGAAAAAGGCGCTCAAGCCTTAAAAGATCGCAGCTTGCGGCAGCTCAGGATTGGGTTTGCATCGCCCGATGTAGGAGCTGCAGAAGGCTGCGATCTTTTTGCAGACAGCGCTGAATCAAGGCCGATAAGCCCGCATAAACAACGCCACCACTTCCTGCACATGGCTCTCGGCCGCCTCTCCGGTCAGCGGCTCGCCGCAGCCATACAACAAGCGAAAATTCCCCGCACCCTTGAGCAGGCAAAAGAAGTGCTCCGCCGCGTTGTGCGGTTTGTCGATGCTCAGCGCGCCACTCTGATCGACCTTGGTCAGCAAGCGTTCCATGCCATGCAGCATGCGCTGCGGCCCAGCCTCGAAGAAGATCAGCGAGAGTTTCGGGTCCTGGCTCCCCAGCGTCATCATCAATCGATGCAGGTTCACCGATTCATCGCTGTTGATCAGCTGATGAAACCCGCGCGCGATGTTCAGCAGCACGGCTTCCACGGCCACGCCGTCAGGCAACTCGAAAAACAGCGTCGGCAACTGCTCTTCGCACTTGGCCACCACGGCGGCGGAGAACAGCGTCTCCTTGTCGTTGAAATGGCTGTAGACGGTCAGCTTCGACACACCGGCCTCGGCCGCCACGGCGTCCATGCTGGTGCTGGCGTAACCCTTGGTCAGAAACAGAGTTTTCGCCGCATCGAGGATCGCCTGGCGCTTGGCCAGATCCTTGGGACGGCCCGGGCCGTTAGGTGCTGAAAGATTGTTCGGCATATTCGCTTTTATTACTGGACTGGTGAGTTTGCTATTAATAACATACTGGCCAGTATAATTATTCCAAGCACCATTAGCGAAAGGTCCTTCACCATGTTCCGCTATGCCTTGCCCCTCGCATTGCCAGTCAGTCTGGCGTTTTTATTGACTGCGTGTGGTCACGAAGAGGCGCCTCAAGTCAGCATTCGACCGGCCATGGTGGTCCAGCCAGAGCCTTCGGCGCAGGCGATGGAAAGCTATCCTGGTGAAGTCCGCGCCCGTTACGAGCCGGATCTGGCGTTTCGCATTGGCGGCAAAGTCAGCCGACGACTGGTCGAGGAAGGGCAGCGGGTCAAGGCCGACCAACCGCTGGCGGAACTCGATCCCCAGGACGTGCGCCTGCAACTGGAAGCCACGCGCGCCCAGGTTGCCGCCGCTGAAGCCAACCTCAATCTGGTGCGCTCCGAACGCGATCGCTACAAGACCCTGATGGACCGTCAACTGGTTAGCCATTCGCAGTACGACAACGCCGAAAACCTTTACCGCTCCGGTGAAGCGCGCCTGAAGCAAATCAAAGCCGAATTCAACGTCTCGACCAATCAGGCCAGTTACGCCGTGCTGCGTGCGCCGCAGGATGGCGTGGTAGCGATGCGCGCGGTGGAAGTCGGGCAAGTGGTGGCGGCCGGGCAAACGGTGTTTACCCTCGCCACCGATGGCGAGCGTGAAGTGTTAATCAGCCTGCCGGAGCAGAGCTTCGGCCGCTTCAAAGTCGGCCAGCCGGTGTCGGTGGAGTTGTGGACGCAACCGGATCAGCGCTTCGCCGGGCACATCCGCGAGTTGTCGCCGTCGGCCGATCCGAAATCCCGCACGTTCGCAGCCCGCATTGCATTCACCGGCGGCAAGGTTCCTGCCGAACTTGGGCAGAGCGCCCGGGTGTTCGTGCAGACCGCCGAAGTGATTGCGTTGTCGGTGCCGCTGTCGGCGTTGACCGCGGAAAACGGCGTGACCTACGTCTGGGTCGTCAGCGCCAACAACACCTTGAAGAAGACTCCGGTGCGGATCGGCGCCTTCGGTGAAAAAACCGTTCCGGTGCTTGAAGGTCTCAATGCCAGCGACTGGGTGGTGGCCGCTGGCGTCCATGTGCTTCTGGACGGGCAGCCCGTGCGCCCGGTGGATCGCTCCAACCGCGTGGTCAATCTGGCGGACAAGGAGTAATCCCCGATGGGCTTCAATCTTTCCGAATGGGCGCTGCGTAATCGCCAGATCGTACTGTTCCTGATGCTGTTGCTGGCAATCGTCGGCGCGCTGTCCTACACCAAGCTCGGCCAAAGCGAAGATCCGCCGTTTACCTTCAAAGCCATGGTGATCCGCACCAACTGGCCGGGTGCGACGGCGCAGGAGGTCTCGCGGCAGGTCACTGAGCGCATTGAAAAGAAGCTGATGGAAACCGGCGAGTACGAGCGCATTGTGTCGTTCTCCCGACCGGGTGAATCCCAGGTGACGTTCATCGCGCGCGATTCCATGCACTCCGTGGAAATCCCGGACCTCTGGTATCAGGTGCGCAAGAAGGTCAGCGACATCCGCCATACCTTGCCGCCAGGCATTCAGGGGCCGTTTTTCAACGACGAATTCGGCACCACGTTCGGCAATATCTATGCGCTGACCGGCGACGGCTTCGACTACGCCGTGCTCAAGGACTACGCCGACCGTATCCAGATCCAGCTGCAACGGGTCAAGGATGTGGGCAAGGTCGAGCTGCTCGGGTTGCAGGACGAAAAAATCTGGATCGAACTCTCCAACGTCAAACTCGCCACCCTCGGTTTGCCATTGGCCGCGGTGCAGCAGGCACTGGAAGAACAGAACGCGGTCTCCACCGCCGGTTTTTTCGAAACCAGCAGCGAGCGATTGCAGCTACGGGTCTCGGGGAATTTTCAGACAGTCGATGAGATAAAAAACTTTCCGATACGCGTCGGTGATCGCACGTTCCGTATTTCTGACGTGGCCGACGTACGCCGTGGTTTCAATGACCCACCGGCACCGCGCATGCGCTTCATGGCTCAGGACGCTATCGGTCTGGCCGTGGCCATGAAGGACGGTGGCGACATTCTGGTACTGGGCAAAGCCCTGGAAATCGAATTCGCCCGCATCCAGAAAAACCTCCCGGCCGGCATGCAACTGAGCAAGGTTTCCGATCAACCGGCCGCAGTAAAAACCGGCGTCGGCGAGTTCGTCCAAGTGTTGGTGGAAGCCTTGGCGATTGTGCTGCTGGTGAGTTTTTTCTCCCTCGGCGTGCGCACCGGCATGGTGGTCGCGTTGGCGATTCCGCTGGTGTTGGCGATGACGTTTGCCTGCATGTATTACCTCGGCATCGGATTGCACAAGATTTCCCTCGGCGCACTGGTTTTGGCGTTGGGCTTGCTGGTGGACGACGCGATCATCGCCGTGGAAATGATGGCGATCAAAATGGAGCAGGGCTTCGATCGGGTCAAAGCGGCGAGCTATGCCTGGACCAGCACCGCGTTCCCGATGCTCACCGGTACGCTGATTACTGCCGCGGGTTTCCTGCCGATTGCCACCGCGCAATCAGGCACCGGTGAATACACCCGCTCGATCTTCCAGGTGGTGACCATTGCGTTGCTCGCATCATGGGTAGCGGCCGTGGTTTTTGTACCGTACCTCGGGGAAAAACTCCTGCCAGACCTGGCGAAAATTCACGCCGCCAAACACGGAACGGGCCAACCCGATCCTTATGGCACACCGTTCTATCAGCGCGTCAGACGCCTGGTTGAGTGGTGTGTGCGCTGGCGCAAAACGGTCATCACGCTGACCGTTGTATTGTTCATTGCGTCCATCGTGTTGTTCCGCTTTGTGCCACAACAGTTCTTCCCTGCATCGGGGCGACTGGAATTGATGGTTGACCTGAAACTGGCGGAAGGCGCTTCCCTGAGCAACACCGCCGAAGAGGTCAAACGTCTTGAAGCGCTGCTCAAGGACAAGGCCGGGATCGACAACTACGTGGCCTACATCGGCACCGGCTCGCCGCGATTCTACCTACCGCTGGACCAGCAACTTCCCGCAGCAAGCTTCGCCCAGTTCGTCGTATTGGCTAAAACCATCGAGGAGCGTGAAACCCTGCGCACGTGGCTGATCGAAACCCTCAACGAACAATTCCCGGCCCTGCGTTCGCGGGTGACGCGTCTGGAAAACGGTCCGCCCGTTGGTTATCCGGTGCAGTTCCGGGTGACCGGTGAGCACATCGAGGAAGTTCGCGCACTGGCACGTAAAGTCGCAGCCAAGGTTCGGGAAAACCCGCATGTGGTCAACGTCCACCTGGACTGGGAAGAACCGAGCAAAGTCGTGTACCTGAACGTTGATCAAGACCGTGCGCGGGCTCTGGGTGTCACCACGGCGAATCTGTCGAAGTTTTTGCAGAGTTCACTGACCGGTTCCAGCGTCAGCCAGTACCGCGAAGACAACGAGTTGATCGAGATCCTGTTGCGCGGCACGTTGCATGAGCGCACCGAATTGTCGTTGCTGCCAAGCCTCGCGGTGCCGACTGATAACGGTCGCAGCGTGGCGCTGTCGCAGATCGCGACGCTGGAGTACGGCTTCGAAGAAGGCGTCATCTGGCACCGAAACCGTCTGCCCAACGTGACTGTCCGCGCCGACATCTATGGCAAGGAACAACCGGCGACGCTGGTGCAGCAGATCATGCCGACGCTCGATCCGATTCGTGCCGAACTGCCCGATGGATACTTGCTGGATGTCGGCGGCACCGTAGAAGATTCGGCGCGGGGGCAGAACTCGGTGAAGGCCGGCGTACCGCTATTCATCGTGGTGGTGCTGACGTTGCTGATGCTGCAACTGCGCAGTTTCTCACGCACGGCGATGGTGTTTCTGACAGCGCCGTTAGGGCTGATCGGCGTAACGCTGTTTCTGCTGGTGTTCCGTCAGCCGTTTGGGTTTGTGGCCATGCTTGGGACCATCGCCTTGTCGGGAATGATCATGCGTAACTCGGTGATTCTGGTGGACCAGATCGAGCAGGACATCGCTGCCGGGTTGAAGCCTTGGCAGGCGATTATCGAAGCGACGGTGCGACGGTTCCGGCCGATTGTGCTGACGGCGCTGGCGGCGGTGCTGGCGATGATCCCGCTGTCGCGCAGTGTGTTCTTCGGGCCGATGGCCGTCGCGATCATGGGCGGGTTGATTGTGGCAACGGCGCTGACGTTGCTGTTTTTGCCAGCGCTGTATGCGGCGTGGTTCAGAGTCAAAAAAGAACCGGCGTAATCCAACACGCCACTGTAGGAGTTGCCGCAGGCCGCGATCTTTTGATCTTGCTCTTAAGAACAAGATCAAAAGATCGCAGCCTGCGGCAGCTCCTACATTTATTTCGGAACGGTCTGATATTGAGAGGCTAGGGGCTAAATGGTGTACTCAAAACTCAGTCATATGAGTGTTTGAGTACCGTGCCAACGAAAAAACCACCCTTGTTGAAGGGCCGGTCCGACCCGGTATTCGATCGGCTGGGGCAATCTCCGCACAAGGAACGCCTCGCGGACTATCTCGCTCTGCTAAAGCCTTTGGACGATCAGGGACGTTACCTGCCGTTCGATGAGTTGCGCTATCGCTGGGCGCCGGGGCTGGATTCGAACCTGTGCTGGGCCTTGGTCAAAAAGGCCCGAGCCGCGCAGTACGCCAGCCTTCTGCCGCTGGGTGAGCCCACTGCGTGGGGCCAATTCCTGCTTACACCGGTCGCACAGAAAGCTATTTCAGCGGTCGACCGCCAAGCCACCACTGCTGCGCTGGAGTACATGACCAGCCAGATTGGTGAGCGTGCGCATTTCAGCTATTTACTCAATGACCTGATCGAAGACGAAGCTATCAGCAGCAGCCAACTCGAAGGCGCGGCGACCACGACCCGTGTGGCCAAGGAAATGCTCAAGCGCCATCGACTGCCGCGTACACCGGACGAGCGAATGGTGATCGGCAATTACAAGATGATGAATTTCGCCTGGGAAAAACGTTACGAACCCTTGAGTATCGAGTTGATCGTGGCACTGCATAGCGTTGGCGTTGCAGGCATCGACGATGCGCAGTATTCGCCAGGTGAGTTGCGGGTCAATGACGACGTGGTGGTGCAGGATGGCGAGGGCAACACGGTTCATGTACCGCCGCCCGCAGCACGCCTCGCGCAACGGTTGCAGAGTTTGTCGACGTGGATCAATCAGTCCCACAACGATCCCGATCAAGTGGATTACCTGCATCCATTAATCAAGGGCATCGCGCTGCATTTTGCTCTGGGTTATGAGCATCCTTTTCGCGATGGCAATGGGCGCGTCGCGCGGGCGTTGTTTTACTGGTTCATGTTCAAGAATGACTTCTCGGCGTTTCGCTATATCGCGATCAGCATCCTGCTGCGCAATGCGCCGGTGAAATATGGGCGTTCGTATCTCAATACCGAAGCGGATGATCTCGACTTGACGTACTTCATCGATTTCCAGTGCTCGGTGATTTTGCGTGCTGTCGGGGGCTTTACCGAGGCATACCGGAAAAGTTTGATCAATGCAGAGCGCTTTGATCGATGGTTGTCAGCGTCAGGTTTTTTTGACCGGCTGACAGAGAAGCAGCGCACGGTCTATCAAGTTGCCAAGAGTGGGATGGCCAAGGAGTTTACGGCAGACAACGTGAAGGAACATTTGGGGTGTTCCTACAAGACAGCGACGTCGATGTTGAACGGATTAGTTGAGCTGAACCTGTTCGAGAAACGGAAGATGGGCAGGGAGTGGGTGTTCTTTTTACGCGGAACCCCGTAGGAGCTGCCGCAGGCTGCGATCTTAAGAGCAAGATCAAAAGATCGCAGCCTGCGGCAGCTCCTACAGATGATATTTACAGAGTGCCGAACACTTTTTTCGCCAAACTGGTCGCTGCAGCCGCTGGGTTCTTGCGGATGGTTTCTTCCTGTTTGCCGATCATTTCGAACAGGCCATTCAGCGCCTGCTCGGTCACGTAATTTTCGACGTTGGCATTCTTCGCATCCACTACACCCATTGTTGCGGCTTGTCCGGCGAACGAGTTGTACTGTTGGGCCAAGCCAACCTTGTCGGTAGCCTGCTTGACGATGGGCAGGAACTTGGCGCGGATCTGTTCGCGACTGGTCTTGTTCAGGTATTGGGTGGCTGAGTCGTTACCGCCGCTGAGGATGCCCTTGGCATCTTCCACGGTCATTTTCTTCACGGCATCGACGAGGATTGGCTGGGCCTGGACCACAGCGGTTTCCGCCGCTTTGTTCATGCTGGCTTCCAGTTCATCGACCTGATCACCCATGCCGAACTGTTTCATTTTGCTGGCGACCTTGCCCAGTTTGCCCGGCAGTTCGATTTTTACGTCCGGGTTGTTGCTGAAGCCACCCGGTGTGCCGAGTTGTTTCACCGCCAGTTGTGCGCCTTGGGTCAGCGCATCCTTAAGGCCACCGGTCGCGTCTTTTTGCGAGAGGTCACTAAGGGACAATGCCATGGCGTTGGCGCAAATCATCAAACCTGCACACAGGCCGGCGAAGCGAAGGGTAGGGCGGAGCATGGCAGCTTCCTTGTTCAAAATAGTGGATTAGCGAACAGCGTCGACGCGGATTTTCAGTGGCTGCTGATCGTTGCCGTCGAGTTTTACGGCGTGTTGTTCAGTGGTGATAAACAACAACTTGCCATCGTTCTCGATGCGCGCACTGACCGAATAGCGATGGCCCGGTTTGACCTGGGCCGGATCGTAACTCAGATGAAACGGCAGCGGCACCTGGCCTTTGACCTGGCCTTGCTGTTCGTCGAGAACCACGGCCGGCGCGTCAGCCAGGGACACGTCCTGCAGGCTGACGCTCAGGGTCGCGGTCGGTGGCAGGGCGATGCGCTGCAGGTAGAAGACTTCGCCGTCGAGGCTGGCCTTGGGCGCGGGTTGCATGGAATGGCAGGCACCCAATAATGCGGTGAGCCCAAGGAGAGTGATTTTTTTCATGAGGCATATCCTTGTCATTGGCGCCTGAAGAAGACTGACGCCAACGACAATTTAGCGGATTACGCCGGTAAATTCGCCGAACAACATGTTTCAAACGTCTGGCGTATTGTCAGGCGCTGAAGCTCAATCGTAACGATTTCGGTGGCTGATCTTTAAGCGAGGTCGACCAGAACTTCCAATGGCTGAAGGTAGCTGACACCCAATTCGATCGGGGGATGTTCAGTGCTGGTAAAGACCAGTCGGTCGCAGACTTTGATTTGCGCTTTGATTGCATAGGTGTGGCCGGGCAGGACGTCAGCAATGCAGTACACGAGGTTAAAGCCCAAACCAGCGGTCTCTGCATTCGATGTGATCTGAGCGGCAAGCTGTTTGGCAGGCACGTCGGCCAAAGATACGTCTTCCAGGCTGACGTAAAGCGTCGAGTTCGGTTCAAGCCCGATTCGTGGAAGGTAATGCACTTTGCCGCTGATGCTCATGACGGGTTCATTGCTCATTTGGATTTCCTTATCTAATGAATCGTCGGAGATGACGAGCGTTCAGCATACCGCCAAGGCGAGCGAATCCCGTGTAGGCGAGTTCCTGTGTTCAGCGGTGAATTTGCATCGGGACAGGCCAGAAGCATCCTTGCTTCTGTCATCTAAATGCCGGCTGGGGCTAGTGGCTCTGTGCCTGATCGGCCGCATCTTCACTGCGATGCAACGCTACCTGACGGATCGACAAGCGAATCTCCGCTGGCAACACCCGTTTGGCCGCGCCTTCGGCGAGCTCGCCTAGCAGCTCGTGATAACTCAGCTTGCCCGCTTCATCGCGCTTGAGCACGTCGAGGTCGAGCAAGGTCTGGATGAAGTGGCGGAACAGGCTCTTGTCGAAGAATTCCGGAGCGTTCAGGCCGTGAAGGATCGACAGGCGCTGGGCCATGACCGTGCACAGGTCTTCCAGTTCTTCGGCACTGATGCTGTTCTGGCCGCTATTGAGCAGCAGGGACACAGTCATGTAGAAGCGTTGCAGGGTCTGGGCGATGCTTTTCGACAGCAGCGTCAGCAGCACAAAATGTCGCGAGCTCGGTGCCGGGCGCAGGTAAACGTCGTTCTCGAAGCGCAGCAAGCCTTGCTCGACGAACGCCTCCAGCCATTGATCGATTACCGCATCGAGCTCGTCCAGCGACCAGCGAATGAACAGCTCTGCTTGCAGGTACGGATACAGCGCGCGGGTGTAGCGCAGGATCTGTTCGCGATTCATGCGTGATGCGCTCTGGAAGAAACTCGCCAGCAGCGCCGGCAGCGCGAAGATGTGCAGCACATTGTTGCGGTAATAGGTCATCAGGACGGCGTTTTGCTCGTCCAGGTACAGGATTTTTCCCAGGGCATCGCTCTGCTCGGACAACAGGTCCATGTCCTTCACATGCTCGATCAGCGCGCGACCGTCACCGTCCGGCAGCGTGGTGTGCGGCGAGTACGGCACCTTGCGCAGCAACGCCAGATACAGGTCGAGTACCCGCGCCATGGCGCGATCATCCAGCGCAAGTCGGCTGGTGGACAGTAGCGCCAGCGCCACCAGATTCACCGGGTTGATCGCCGCCGCTTCGTTCAGATGCTGCGCGACTTTTTCGCCCAGACGGTTGGTGGTTTCGTTGAGCCAGGCCGGTTTGAACTGCGGGCCGAGTTCCTGCTTGCGCCAGTCCGGCTGTTCGCTGTCGAGGAATTCCGCCAGTTTGATCGGCTCGCCGAAGTTCACCGCCACTTGGCCGAAGCGCTGCTTGAGTGCGCCGATGACTTTGAAAATGTCGAAGATCGATTCTTTCTTCTTGCTCGCGCCGCGCAGTTCGCCGAGATAAGTGCGGCCTTCAAGCACACGCTCGTAACCGATGTACACCGGCACGAATACGATGGGCATACGCGAGGAGCGCAGGAAGCTGCGCAGGGTAATCGCCAGCATCCCGGTCTTCGGTTGCAGCATGCGCCCGGTGCGCGAACGGCCGCCCTCGACGAAGTACTCCACCGGGAAGCCTTTGGTGAACAACGTGTGCAGGTATTCATTGAACACCGAGGTGTAAAGCGGATTGCCCTTGAACGTGCGGCGCATGAAAAACGCGCCACCACGTCGCAGCAGGCCGCCGATCAACGGCATGTTCAGGTTGATGCCGGCAGCGATGTGCGGTGGGGTCAGGCCATTGCGGAACAACAGGTAGGAAAGCAGCAAATAATCGATGTGGCTGCGGTGGCATGGCACGTAAATGACTTCGTGACCCTGGGCGACCTTCTGCACGCCTTCGATGTGGTTGACCTTGATGCCGTCGTAGATCTTGTTCCAGAACCAGCTCAGCACCACTTCCATAAAACGGATCGCAGTGTAGGTGTAGTCCGAGGCGATTTCGTTGCCATAGCGCAGCGCTTGAGCTTTGGCCTTCTCGGGTGAAATGTTCTCGCGCTCGGCTTCGTCGAGGATTGCTTGTTTGACTTGTGGCTGGTTGAGCAGGCCCTTGACCAGGTTGCGACGGTGGGAAATGTCCGGGCCGATGACGGCGGCTTTGAGGTTGCGGAAATGCACCCGCAGGATGCGCTGGGCCATGCGCACAGTGCGTTCGTGGCCCTTGTTGTGTTCGATCAGCTCGCGCAGATGGATCGGCGCGGAGAACTGCACGCGGGTCTTGCGCCCCAGCACGATGATGCTCAGCAGACGGCGCAGACGCCCGGTCACCGCCCAACTGTCGGCGAACAGCAGCTTCCATGGGCTGTTTTCGCTGTCCGGCGACTGGCCCCAGAACACGCTGACCGGAATGATCTGCGCGTCTTCGGCGGCGTTCTGGCTCAGGGCGCTGACCAGACGGGTTAACGTCGGCGGTGCACCGCGCTTGTCCTGGCGGCCGAGCCAGTCAGGTTCAGGCGTCAGATAAAAGAACGCGGCAGGTTCCAGCAGATTTCCCACGGCGACAGACAGCACCGGGCGCGGCAGGCCGGCCTTGCTGCATTCGGTGTCGAGCACCGCGAGGTCGGTCAGCGAAGGGTTTTGCAGGACGTAGAACACCGGACGACTGCGGTCGAGGTTAAGGGTAAACGACGACTGGTTGATCGTCTCCGAGCGGACCCAGAGGTACAACAGTCGGCGCAGGGTGCCAAACACAAGACGGCGGAACGGGGAACGGGTCATACGGCATCTGCTTTAGTTGAAAAAAACCGAGCAACTGCTCGGGTCCGGTAGTGTGCCGGATTCGTCGAAAATCGGCAAAAAAGCAGGCAAGTAAACTCCTGTTGAGAGTTTTAGTGCCTGGCATATACTCGGCGAGCCCGCACTGGCCACATAGTGGCACCCATCAGTGCAAGCAATGTTCCCGAGGCTTCCCTGCGAAAAGCCCGATCAATAATAAAAAAGGAGTATGAACAGATGGCAACACGTGAAACCGGCAACGTGAAGTGGTTCAACGACGCCAAGGGCTACGGTTTTATTCAGCGTCAGGACGGAGTGGACGTGTTCGTACACTACCGCGCGATTCGTGGTGAGGGGCACCGTTCGCTGGCTGAAGGTCAGCAGGTTGAGTATGCGGTGGTGACGGGGGAGAAGGGTTTGCAGGCTGAGGATGTGGTGGGGCTGTAACCTTCAAGATCAAAAGATCGCAGCCTGCGGCAGCTCCTACAGCTGTGCCGTGCAGGAGCTGCCGCAGGCTGCGATCTTTTTGCTTTTAAACAGTTTTCCAGGTGATCTCTTCTTCACCATCGGCGCTGATGCGCATCCAGCGATCCGCCGTTTCTTCGCCTTCTTCTTCGACCCAGCTACCCGGTGCGCAACGCACTTCGACGTTCAGCGCGGCAAACGCGGCGCGGGCGCAGGCGATGTCGTCTTCCCACGGCGTCTGGTCACTTTCCAGGTACAGGCTGTTCCATTTTCCTACGGCTTTCGGCAACCAGGTCACCGGAACATTGCCGGCCTTGCACTTGTAGGTCTGGCCCTTCTGGACCCAGTCCGTGCACGGGCCCAAAGCAGCGCCGAGCCAAGCCGCGACGGCTTTATGGTCGACGTCGGCGTCTTTCAGGTAAATCTCGATATCGGGTTGGCGCATGGATGTCCTCACTGCGTGTCTGAAAAATCCATTCGCGGATTTAGCCGGCCTCAAGCTGTTGCTCAAGGCCAAAATTTTAGAATTTATTGAAGAACGAAATAATCGTAGCGCATCGAAACGGTGACCTCGAACGGCTCGGGCTGCTCGATGACTGCCGCCCGACGTTCAGCACTGGCGCGCCAGCCATGGGGCGTCATGGCCAACAGGTTCGCACGGTCCTGACCGCTGACGAGCGTCAACTTGAATTCCAGGGTTTCGCTGTGCGCAAGCGCCATGCCTTCCGGCACCAGGGCCAGATGCTTGTCGTCAGTGTATTCGCGGACTTCGTCGTACAGCCGCTCGCGCAATTCCATCAGATGGCCGCTGGTCGGACCGACCTTCATCAGGCCGCCGCCGGGGCTGAGCAGGCGTTTGGCTTCTTCCCAGTCCAACGGGCTGAACACGCTTGCCAGGAACTGGCAACTGCCCGAAGCCAACGGCACGCGAGCCATGCTGGCGATCAACCAGGTGAGCTGCGGGTTGCGTTTGCAGGCGCGCTTGACCGCTTCCCGGGAAATGTCGAGGGCGTAGCCGTCGGCGTCCGGCAAGGCATCGGCGATTTGCGCGGTGTAGTAACCCTCGCCACAACCGATGTCGACCCAGCGCCCCGGTGCATAACTCGCTGCCAGCTCCGCCAGGCGTTTGGCCACTGGCGCGTAATGGCCAGCGTTCAGAAAGTCGCGACGGGCTTCGACCATCGCCTGGTTATCCCCAGGATCACGGCTGTTCTTGTGCTGCACCGGCAACAGGTTCAGGTAACCCTGGCGCGCGCGGTCGAAACGATGCCCGGCGGGACAGACCACGCCGTTGTCCACCGCGTTCAGCGGTTCACTGCAGATCGGGCAAGCAAGCATCAGGCGAGCAACTTGATCAGGGTCTGGTAGTAGATTTCGGTCAGCACATCGAGGTCGGCTGCCAGCACACGTTCGTTGACCTGGTGGATAGTCGCGTTGACCGGCCCCAGCTCAACCACTTGCGTGCCCATGGTCGCAATGAAGCGACCGTCGGACGTGCCGCCGCTGGTGGACGCCTTGGTCTCGCGACCGGTGATGTCTTTGATGCTCGACGACACCGCGTCGAGCAGCGCGCCCGGTTCGGTGAGGAACGGCAGACCCGACAGTGCCCAGTCGACGTGCCAATCCAGGCCATGCTTGTCGAGGATATCAGCGACGCGCTTTTGCAGGCCTTCGACGGTGGACTCGGTGGAGAAGCGGAAGTTGAACACTGCCACCAGATCACCCGGGATCACGTTGGTCGCGCCGGTGCCGGAATTGACGTTGGAGATCTGGAAACTGGTTGGCGGGAAGAAGTCGTTACCGTGGTCCCAATGCTCGGAGGCCAGTTCGGCCAGCGCCGGGGCGGCGAGGTGGATCGGGTTTTTCGCCAGGTGTGGATAGGCCACGTGGCCCTGCACGCCGCGTACGGTCAGCTTGGCACCGAGTGAACCGCGACGGCCATTCTTGACCACGTCACCCACCAGAGTGGTGCTCGACGGTTCGCCGACGATGCACCAGTCCAGACGTTCCTTGCGCGCGACCAGCCGCTCAATGACAGCCTTGGTGCCGTGATGCGCCGGGCCTTCTTCGTCGCTGGTAATCAGGAACGCGACTTTGCCTTTGTGATCCGGGTAGTCGGTGACGAAGCGCTCGGCGGCCACGGTCATCGAGGCGAGGCTGCCTTTCATGTCTGCCGCGCCACGGCCGCAGAGCATGCCGTGTTCGTCGATCACGGCGTTGAACGGGTCTATCTGCCAGGCAGTCACCGGACCGGTCGGTACCACGTCGGTGTGGCCGGCGAAGCACAGCACCGGGCCGTCATGCTTACCGTGGGTGGCCCAGAAGTTGTCCACATCTTCGATGCGCATCGGCTCCAGCGCAAAACCGGCATCGCCCAGGCGCTGCATCATCTGCTTCTGGCAATCGGCGTCGACCGGCGTGACGGACGGACGGCGGATCAGGTCGATGGCAAGTTGAAGGGTCGGCGAAAGGTCGGCGTGGGCCGTCATGTGAAAACTCCGAGGTGCGCACGATAAACCTGTAGGAGCTGCCGAAGGCTGCGATCTTTTGATCCTGCTTTTAAAGATCAAGATCAAAAGATCGCAGCCTTCGGCAGCTCCTACAGTGGAAAAGGGCGATCATTCTAAAGCAAAACGGCGACCCGAAGGCCGCCGTTTGACGTTATCTAATAACGGATCAAGCCGTTGCAGGCTCAGGCTCGGCAACCGGTTTCGGCAACGAAGACAGGAACGCCATGATCAGTGCCGCCAGGTACGGCAGCGACTGCACCAGCAACATGGTCACCCAGAAGCGCATGTCGTTGCTCGGCAACCCGTTCACCAGGAAGATCCCCAGCGCCGCGCCCCACAACAGCAGCATGATGAACAGCTCTTCACGGGCTTCCGAAATCGCCACCCAAAAGCCGTGGTTGTCGGCATTTTTCGGCGTGCGGAAAAACGGAATACTGCTGGTGAAGAAGCCGTACAGCACTGCTTTGGCGATGGTGTGCGACAACGCCAACCCGGCCAGCGCTGCGCAGAATGCATCCTTCAGGTTCACGCCAACCGCGCGACGGTACAGGAAGATGATCTTGCCGACTTTGAACACGAACAGCGCCAATGGCGGGATCGCGAAAATCAGCAGCGGTGGATCGACCCGTTGCGGCACGATGATCATCGCCGCCGACCACAACAGTGCGCCGACGGTGAAGAAGATGTTCATGCCGTCCGCCACCCACGGCAACCAGCCCGCGAGGAAGTGGTAGCGTTGGCCACGGGTCAACTCGGTGTCCTTGCCGCGCAGCAGGCTGGCGGTGTGACGCTTGATGATCTGAATCGCACCGTAGGCCCAGCGGAAACGCTGCTTCTTGAAGTCGATGAAGGTATCGGGCATCAGGCCCTTGCCGTAGCTGTCGTGGTAATACGCGGCAGACAAACCTTTTTCGAATACTCGCAGACCGAGTTCGGCGTCTTCACAGATGCACCAGTCGGCCCAGCCCAATTCTTCAAGCACCGAGCGCCGGGTCATGGTCATGGTGCCGTGCTGGATAATCGCGTCACGGTCGTTACGGGTGACCATGCCAATGTGGAAGAAACCTTTGTATTCCGCGTAGCAGAGCTTCTTGAAAGTGCTTTCGTTCTGGTCGCGGTAATCCTGCGGCGACTGCACCACGGCGATTTTCGGATCGGCGAAGTGCGGCACCATGTGCTTGAGCCAGTTCGGGTGTACGCAGTAGTCCGAGTCGATCACGGCAATGACTTCGGCGTCCTTGGCGGTGTGCGGAATCAGGTAGTTCAGCGCCCCACCCTTGAAGCCGGCCAGCGGCGCGACATGGAAGAACTTGAAGCGCGGGCCGAGGGTTTCGCAGAAGTCGCGCACCGGTTCCCACACCGCCGGGTCCTTGGTGTTGTTGTCGATGATCAGGACTTCGAAGTCCGGATAATCGAGGTTAGCCAGGGCTGTAAGGGTCTGTTTGACCATGTCCGGCGGCTCGTTGTAGCACGGCACATGGATCGAGACTTTTGGCCTGTAGTCCGAATCGCCCACCACCGGCAGGAATTCGCGCCGGCGCTTGTGGGTCCAGACCGCTTCGGCCAGTTCGTGGGCCTCGGTCAGCAACACGATAAACACCCCGAGCGCACCGAGGGCGAGCAAGAAACCCACCGTCAGGCTGAACCAGGTGCTGTATTGCTGGCTGTAGTCATAACCGATCCATACCAGCACCGAGCCGCAAAGGAACGCGATAAAGGTCAGGAAGGTGCGGCCACGCTGGCGCAGGGCGGAACCGTCGATCATCAGCAAGGTCAGCGACAGCAATGCCAGCACTACCGAACCGATGGCCAGCACGCGCCACTGCGGAATTGCGACCACCGGGCCTTCGAAGTTGAATTTCTGCTGACGAGCGGCGTTGAACACGCCCCAGTAAGCGCCGACAGAACCTTCGTCGCTGGCTTTCCAAGGCTGGTCAAACGCTTCGATCACGAAGTAGTTGAAGCCCTGGCGGTTGAGCTTGTTGACCAGCGTGCGCAGGTAGATCGCCTGGTCTGCCGGCGACGCATCGGCGCCACCGCGCATGCGGCCGTTGCTCGGCCAACCCACCTCGGAAAGCAGCAGCGGTTTTTTCGGGAACATCTTTTTCAGGTCGCGGGCGCGGTCCAGAACGAATTGCTGGGCCTTGTCCACTGGAATGAATTCCCAGTAAGGCAGGACGTGCGCGGCGATCAGGTCGACGTGCTTGGCCAGCTCCGGGTGTTCTTCCCAGACGTGCCACTGCTCGGATGTGGTGACCGGCACTTTAACGGCGGCGCGGACGCGGTCGAGCAGTACGCTCAGTTGCGCAGCGGTAATTTCCTTACGGAAAATCGCCTCGTTGCCTACAACCACGCGTACCACGCTGCGCGAGGTGTTGGCGATTTCGATGGCGCGGGCGATTTCCCGTTCGTTGCGTTCCTGGTCCGGACTGATCCAGATCCCCAGGGTCACCCGCAAGCCGAACTCTTCCGCCAGTTTGGGGATGTCCTGCAAAGTACCGTCGACCGAGTAGATACGGATGTTGTCCGTCAGCTTGCTCATGATCTCCAGATCACGGCGCATCTGGTCGTCGGTAGGGTACTGATCCTTTTGCGGGAATTGACCTTGCTGGAACGGCGAGTACGAGAAGCCGGAGATCTGTTCAGGCCAGTTGGGGGCGGTGACGGGGCGATTGATCAGCGCCCAGAAGCCGGTAAACAAGGCAGCGATGGCGAGCACCACCACCAGGTTGAGTCCAAATTTACGCGATGACATAGCTATTTCGGGTTCCAAAGGCTGTGGAACGAAGGATCGGTCGGCAGTCGCCAAGGGGGCGCGCATCCTACACCGGCAGTTCTCTGACCGTACAGCAGACAGGGAAATGCCCGACGTTGGGCAATGTGCTTTCACATAAGTTCTTACACTTGTAGCGTGAAACTTAAATTTTGGTGCTGTGAAGCCCTATAATGCGCGCCGGTTTTTGAGGTGTTGGTCATGAGTACAGAAGATCCACGGTTTGCTGGCATCGCCCGCTTGTATGGCATCGAAGGCCTTGAGCGCCTGCGCGCGGCCCATGTGGCGATCGTCGGCGTCGGTGGCGTCGGTTCCTGGGCGGCGGAAGCCATGGCCCGTTGTGGTGTTGGCGAGATTTCGCTGTTCGACCTCGACGACGTCTGCGTGAGCAACGCCAACCGTCAGTTGCACGCGCTGGACAGCACCGTCGGCAAACCCAAGGTCGACGTGATGGCCGAGCGCCTGCGTGGGATCAACCCGGACTGCACGGTGCACGCGGTGCCGGACTTCGTGACCCGCGACACGATGGCCGAGTACATTACGCCGAACATCGACTGCGTGATCGACTGCATCGACAGCGTCAACGCGAAGGCCGCGCTGATCGCCTGGTGCAAGCGCCGCAAGATCCAGATCATCACCACCGGTGGCGCGGGCGGGCAGATCGATCCGACGTTGATCCAGGTGTGCGATCTGAACCGTACATTCAATGACCCGTTGGCCTCGAAAGTGCGCTCCACTTTGCGCCGCGATTACGGTTTCTCCCGCACCGTGACCCGCCATTACAGCGTGCCTTGCGTGTTTTCCACCGAGCAACTGCGCTACCCGAAACCGGATGGCAGCATTTGCCTGCAGAAGAGTTTTGTCGGTGACGGCGTCAAGCTTGACTGCGCTGGCGGGTTTGGCGCGGTGATGATGGTAACGGCGACCTTCGGCATGGTCGCGGCGACCAAGGCTGTGGATAAGATTGTGGCAGGTGTGCGGCGGCCGGCTGATCGGATCAAACCTGCGTGACCCCGGCGGGGTACAAAACCTGTAGGAGCGAGGCTTGCCCGCGAAGGCGTCTTACCTGATAAACCGCTTTCGCGGGCAAGCCTCGCTCCTACAGGAATAGGTTCAGTCTGCCAGTTCTCGCATTCGCTGCAGGACTGCATTCAGTCCATTGCTACGCGAAGGCGACAGCTGCCGGCTCAGCCCCAACTGATTGAACCAATCCGGCAAATCCACCTGCCGCAACTCCGACGCGGATAACCCGTTGACCCGCGCCAGCAGCAACGCTACTAACCCGCGAATCAACCGTGCATCGCTGTTGGCCCTGAACTGCCAATGGCCGTCGCGCAATTCGCCCACCAACCACATCTGGCTTTCGCAGCCGTGCACGCGGTTGGCGTCCGACTTATCCGCATCGCTCAGGGCTGGTAAGCGGTCGCCAAATTGCATCAGTAACCGCGCTCGTTGTTCCCAGCCCGCAGCGTTCTGGAACGTCTCCAGCGCCACAGCCGCTTCGGCGGGCAGGCTCATCGAAGCAACTCCAATGCCTGATCCAGCGCTTCAAAGAACCGCTCCAGATCGTCAGAGTCGTTGTACAGCGCCAACGACACCCGGATCGCCCCGGCCAATTCGAAGCTTTTGAGCAACGGCATGGCGCAGTGGTGACCGGCACGTACGGCGATGCCTTGTTCCGTCAGTAAGTGCGCCAAGTCCGAGTTATGCACACCCTCGACGGTAAAACTGGCCAGCGCCAGTTGCGGTTTGCCCAGCAAGCGGATGCCGTTGCGCGCTTCAAGGCCTTTGAGCAGATAGTCATGCAGCGCCGCTTCGTGGGCGGACACGGCGTCCTGATCGAGCCCGGTGAGGTAATCCAGGGTCGCCCCCAGACCGATCACACTGGCGATCGGCGGTGTTCCCGCTTCGAAACCCAGCGGCGCCGGGCGAAAGCGGGCGTCGTGGTAATTGGCGTCCAACACCATCTCGCCACCGAACTGCCAGGGGCGTAATTGTTCCAACGCTTGATTGCGCCCGAACAGCACGCCGAGGCCATCGGGGCCGTAGAGCTTGTGGCTGGAAAACACGTAGAAGTCGCAACCCAACGCCTGCACGTCATGGCGACCGTGGACCACGCCTTGGGCGCCGTCGATGACGGTCAGGGCGTTATGCACCTTCGCCATTGCCAGAAGTGCGGGCAACGGTTGCCAGGCGCCGATCACATTGGACAACTGGCTGACCGCCAACAGGCGCGTGCGCGGACCGATCAAGCGAACGGCGGCTTCGAGGTCGATCACGCCGTCGGCATCCAGCGGCAATATCACCAGTTTCAGATCGCGGCGGTGCGCCAGTTGCTGCCATGGAAGCAGGTTGGCGTGATGCTCCAGGGCGCTGATGACAATTTCATCGCCTGGATTGAACAGGTGTTCCAGGCCATAGGCCAAGAGGTTCAGCGCCGAAGTGGCGCCGTGGGTAAAGATAATCTGCCCGCAGTCACCGGCGTTCAGCCATTGAGCGGCTTTGCGGCGGCTGTCCTCGAACGCTTGGGTTGCGTGGGCGCCGGGTAAGTGTTGCGCCCGATGCACGTTGGCCGCGCCGTTGGCGTAGTAGTGAGCCAGGGCATCCAGCAGGGCTTGAGGTTTTTGCGTGGTGGCGGCGTTGTCCAGATAGGTCTGGTCTTGCCGTTGCAGCGCGGCGATGGCCGGAAAGTCGGCGCGCCAGGGAGAGGGAATCATCATGCTATCGGGCCCTGCTGAACATGGGCGGGGAAATGCCTGACTTTGTAGGAGCTGCCGAAGGCTGCGATCTTTTGATCTTGATTTTCAATAATTCAAAGATCAAAAGATCGCAGCCTTCGGCAGCTCCTACAAGGTGATCGTGTGACGCTTAGTTGTGAGCGTGCAGCGCTTCGTTCAGTTCGATGGCCGATTTGTGGGTTTTGCATTCCACGGCACCGGTTTCCGAATTGCGACGGAACAACAGGTCAGGCTGACCGGCCAGCTCACGTGCTTTCACGACTTTCACCAACTGGTTTTTCTCGTCCAGCAGTGCGACCTTGGTACCGGCGGTCACGTACAGGCCCGATTCAACGGTGTTGCGGTCGCCCAACGGGATACCGATACCGGCATTGGCGCCGATCAGGCAGCCTTCGCCAACCTTGATCACGATATTGCCACCGCCCGACAGAGTGCCCATGGTCGAGCAACCGCCGCCCAGGTCCGAACCCTTGCCGACGAATACGCCTGCCGATACACGGCCTTCGATCATGCCCGGACCTTCGGTGCCGGCGTTGAAGTTGACGAAGCCTTCGTGCATCACGGTGGTGCCTTCGCCAACGTACGCGCCCAGACGCAGACGTGCGGCATCAGCGATACGCACGCCGGCCGGTACGACGTAGTCGGTCATTTTCGGGAACTTGTCCACCGAGAACACTTCCAGCAGCTCGCCGCGCAGGCGTGCTTCCAGTTGATGCTCGGCCAGTTCGGACAGGTCGATTGCACCCTGGCTGGTCCAGGCCACGTTCGGCAGCAGTGGGAACACGCCAGCCAGGTTCAGGCCATGCGGCTTGACCAGGCGATGGGACAGCAGGTGCAGCTTGAGGTAAGCCTCAGGCGTGGAGGTCAGTTGAACGTCTTCGGCCAGGATGGTCGCGACCAGCGGCTTGTGGCTTTCGGCCAGACGGGTCAACAGGGCGGCCTGGGCAGCGTCGACGCCTTTGACCGCTTCAGCCAGTTGCGAAGCCTGAGCGGTCGTAAAGGCGATGGCCTGATTGCCTTCGGTGTAGCCCAGAACCGGAGCAATCGCAGCGATCAACTCAGCCGATGGATTGAGCAGCGGTTGTGCGTAAAACACTTCCAGCCATGCGCCTTGACGGTTTTGAGTGCCGACACCAAAGGCCAGGCTGAACGAAGTAGTAGACATGTTGATACCTCTAACAAATTGAAACGGGCTGCTTACTTGAGCGCGGCCGCGTAGATATCTGGCTTGAAGCCAATCAGGGTTCGGTTACCGAGATCGAGCACCGGGCGCTTGATCATCGAAGGTTGTGCGAGCATCAGTTCGATGGCTTTCGACTGGTCGAGATCGGCTTTGCGTTCGTCGTCGAGTTTGCGAAAGGTCGTGCCTGCACGGTTCAACACCACTTCCCAGCCGTGCTCGTTGCACCATTGGGTCAGGTGTTCACGGTCGATGCCGACCGCTTTGTAATCATGGAAGTCATAGCTGACAGCGTGTTCATCAAGCCAGGTGCGCGCCTTTTTCATGGTGTCGCAGGCTTTGATGCCGAAAAGGTGCAACGTTTTACTTGAAACGGTCAAGGAATTGCCCCCTTTACAGGTGCTGGAGAAAAAAGGTGTCGGATTATGCCATGACCTTCCAGTTAAAACCCAAAACCTGTGGGTGCGAGCATGAGCAATGCTCGTGACCGCGTGCGACATTAGTGCAACGGCCAGTCTCAGTCTAAGCGTCTAATATGGCACTTCAATGCTGTCGATTGCTCGGGAACCACGCTTTATGCAAACCGCCTACACCGTCCTGATCCTGTTGATGCTGGTGGGCGTTTCACGCCTGATCGGACGGGTGATCCCGCTGCCGTTGCCATTGGTGCAGATTGCCGCCGGTGCCTTGCTGGCATGGCCGACGCTAGGGTTGCATGTGGCACTGGACCCCGAGTTGTTCCTGTTTCTGTTCCTGCCACCGCTGTTGTTTTCCGATGGCTGGCGCATGCCCAAGCGCGAGTTTTGGCGTTTGCGTGGGCCGATCCTCACACTGGCGGTGGGTTTGGTGCTGTTCACCGTGGTGGGTGCCGGGTATTTCATTCACTGGTTGTTGCCGAGCATCCCGCTGGCCGTAGCGTTTGCGCTGGCGGCGGTGTTGTCACCGACGGACGCGGTGGCGGTCTCGGCAATTTCCCAGAATCGTTTGCCGACACCCTTGATGCACATGCTGCAGGGTGAAGCCCTGATGAACGATGCCTCGGGTCTGGTGACGTTCAAGTTTGCCCTGGTCGCGGCCATCACCGGCATGTTCTCGCTGGCCAGCGCCAGTGTCACTTTCGTGTTGGTGGCCATCGGGGGCTTGGCCACGGGGGTGGCGTTGAGCTGGCTGATCGGGCGCTTGCGCTCGTGGATGATTGCCCGTGGTTGGGATGACCCGGCCACGCACGTTGTCTTCATGTTGCTGCTGCCGTTTGCTGCCTATGTGCTGGCCGAGCGGATGGGCGTGTCGGGCATTTTGTCGGCGGTGGCGGCGGGGATGATGCAGAGCTGGCTCGATCTGCTGCCGCGCCAGACCAACACCCGTCTGCTCAATCGTAGTGTCTGGACATTGTTGGAGTTCGCGTTCAATGGCCTGATCTTCCTTCTCTTGGGTCTGCAATTGCCGGACATCATCAAAGCCGTGGCCAGTCACGAAACATCGCTGTGGCCAACGCTTCTGTACCGTGGCCTGGATGTACTGGCGATTTTCCTGGTGTTGTTGGTGTTGCGGTTTGTCTGGGTGCAGAGCACCTGGCGTCTGTCCATTCTGCTTCGGCGCCGACGTGGCGAGGATCAGATAACACAAGGGCCGAGCGCGCGCTCCTGCTGGTTGCTGACCGTCGGTGGCGTACGCGGTGCGGTGACGTTGGCGGGTGTGTTGTCAGTGCCGATGCTCATGGGCGGTAACGGCTTTCCTGAGCGCGATTTGCTGATCTTTATTGCCGCCGGGGTGATTCTGCTGTCGCTGATCGCCGCTTGTATTGCCTTGCCGCTGTTGCTGCGTGGCATCGAGAAAAGCCCCGACGACAAACGCCGCAACGAAGTGCGTGACGCCTGGCGCAAGACCGCCGAGGCGGCCATTCATGCCCTCGAAAACGAAGAGGTCAATCCGCAGGACGCTGCCCAGGCTGCGCTGGCAGCGGAACTGAAGGCGCGGATCATGTCCGAGTATCGGCATCAACTGGACGTATTCAACGACTCTGCGGAAGCCCAGGCGCTGGCCTTTCAGATGGACTTACTGGAGCGGCGATTACGCTTGAAGGCGCTGCGGGCGCAGCGCCTTGAACTCTACAGCCTCAGTCGACATCACCAGATCGGTGATGACGTGTTGCGGGAGGTGCTGGGAGAACTCGATTTGAGCGAGGCTAAGTTAGGGCCAGTGAAATAGTGCTGTGCCCCCACGGCTTATTTACGGGTAGATACGGCGCGCGAATGCAATATCTCCCGCGCTGAGCTGTGTGTTCAGGGGTTGATGCCAATCGCCCAGAGTGCATTCGCTTGGTACGGCGTAGTGCATCACGGAGTGTCGGTCGTAAGGCGCGTAAGTCAGATTGATGTTTCGTTCGCGGGGGAAAATCTGAGCGTCAACCAAGGCTTTGGGCATGCTGTTGTGCCGTTGAAACCACTCATAGGTTTTTTCCTTGTTCCACGGAATACTCGCGTCAGGATGCTGATGCTCGTGCTCTAACCCCAAGGCATGGCCGAACTCATGCATGACCAACGCCTCATAGCCAGACCATGTGTAATTGGTCCCCACAAACATTGTCGGTTTATGAGAAGGCGTCAGGAGTGCATCCGTTCCGATGGCTGAACTGGCCAGACTGTTGTAGTAAGGGGATAAATCAATACGGATGTCACCTTCATAAAGCTCATCGTTATCGCTAAGTTCCATGAATTCAAACTTCAGGTTTACATGGCGGGACCAGTGATTGATGGCGTTTTTAACAGCGGTATAAGCGTCATCGTCAAATCGTGCGATTGCAATGGTTAATGTTCTTCCGGCTTTCCAGTATTTGGTGTGCTCGCCAATGGATCTCTTTTTCCGGCCCGCAGACAGGTTTGCTGCATTCGTCGGGTTCTCATGAGTGGCTGCCTGGTAAGAGGCATTAGGGTCTACAGGTTCTGTGGGCGTGCAGTAGGTGATCCTGTTCATAATTAAACTTCCATGTTTGTGGTGGGTGTGCGAATTCGAACAAATGCAGTAATGGCATTCTTCAAAGTTTCGCGTAGTTGAAAGTTGATTCTAGTTGGAAAAGTGAGTGCGAGAAAAGTTGGATTAAATAAGCTCTGTTGCTGTATGTGAGATAGGGCCCGCACTGCATTGCACAGCGCAGGCCTTTGTCTATTACTTGTGTCTGTTTATAAACGCACGAATCCGTTCAGCTGCCTCGACGCATTCCGCCAGCGGTGCAACCAGTGCCATGCGCACTCGACCAGCGCCCGGATTGGCGCCGTCGACATTGCGTGACAGGTAAGAACCCGGCACCACCGTCACATGTTCTTCAACGAACAGATCGCGGCAGAACGCCTCGTCATCACCTTCAACATTCGGCCACAGGTAAAAACCGCCGTCCGGGCGCTGCACATCCATGACCGGGCTGAGGATTGCCAGTACCGCGTCATACTTCTCGCGATACAACGCCCGGTTGGCGCGCACGTGCACTTCGTCATTCCAGGCAGCAACACTGGCCAATTGGGTCTGAACCGGCATGGCGCAGCCGTGGTAAGTGCGATAGAGCAGGAAGCCTTTGAGAATGTCTGCGTCACCCGCGACAAACCCCGAGCGCAAGCCTGGCAGGTTGGAACGCTTGGACAGACTGTGGAACACCACGCAGCGCTTGAAGTCCTTGCGGCCCAGCTCCACGCAGGCACTGAGTAGCCCTGGCGGTGGAGTTTGCTCGTCGAAATACAGCTCGCTGTAGCACTCGTCCGCGGCGATCACGAAGTCGTATTCGTCAGCCAGGGCGATCAGCTTTTTTAAAGTTTCAACCGGGATCAACGCGCCGGTCGGGTTGCCTGGCGAGCATAGGAACAGAATCTGGCAGCGTTTCCAGATGTCCGGTGAAACCGCATCGAAATCCGGATTGAAGCCGTTTTCATCCAGGCACGGCAGGTAATGCGGCTTGGCACCGGCGAGGAACGCCGCGCCTTCGTAGATCTGGTAGAACGGGTTCGGGCTGACCACCAGCGCATCGTCGCCACGGTTGACCACGGTCTGGGTGAAAGCAAACAGCGCTTCGCGGGTGCCGTTGACCGGCAGCACGTTGCGCGCCGGGTCGAGCCAGCCGTCCGGCACGTTGAAGCGACGTTCGCACCATGCGGCAATGGCTTCACGCAGGGCTGGAATACCGAGGGTCGTCGGGTACACCGCCATCTGATCCAGATTGCTCGCCAGGGCTTCGGCGACGAAACTTGGCGAGCGGTGTTTCGGCTCGCCGATGGATAGCGCGATAGGGCGCTTGTCCGGGTTTGGCGTAACGCTGCCGAGCAGGGCGCGGAGCTTCTCGAAGGGGTAAGGCTGCAACTGGGTCAGAGCGTTATTCATCGATGGATCTCGTTCAATGTGGGAGCGGCGCTGGTCCCTGTAGGAGCGCGCTTGCTCGCGATGGTCGTCAACGATAACGCGTGTTTGCCAGGAAAACGCGGCGTTATTAAATCCATCGCGAGCAAGCTCGCTCTTACAAAAGGGCGGGCCGTTGTTAATTCAGATACTGAGTCGTGACAGTTTGATATCGGGTTCGTGGCTGACGCTCAGCTGTTCAACGATCGCATCCTGCAAGCGACTGCACAGCAGCGGGTCGGACAGCGGCTGGTTGTGGGCGTCGGTGATGAAGAACACGTCTTCCACGCGCTCGCCGAGTGTGGCGATCTTCGCGTTTTGCAGCGACAGGTCGAATTCAAGGAAGATCGTACCAATCCGCGCCAGCAGGCCGGGGCGATCAGGTGCGGTCAGTTCCAGCACGGTCACCGGTCGCTGCGCGTCGTTGTGGATCGTCACCTGCGGCGCAAAGGCGAAATGCTTGAGCTGGCGCGGCACCCGGCGCTGGATGATGGTCGGGTAGTCATCCGGGTTGCGCAGGGCTTCGGTCAGGCCGTCGCGGATCTGCTTGACCCGTGCCGGGTTATCCCCGATCGAATCGCCGTCAGTGTCGAGCACGATGTAGGTGTCGAGGGTGAACTGGCTGCTGGAAGTAATTACCCGGGCATCGTGGATGTTCAGGTTGAGCTGATCCATCGCGGCCACGGTTACGGCGAAGAAGTCGTGCTGGTCGGGTGCGTAGATGAAAATCTGCGTGCCGCCCTCGAATTCGCGCTGCGTGGTTTCCTTGATCAGCACCAGCGGTCCACCGTCCGCCGGTTGCTGGAGAATCGCATCGCTGTGCCAGGCGACGTCGCCGGCGGTGTGACGCAGGAAGTAGTCATCGCCCAGTTGCGCCCACAGTTGCTCGACGTCGTCCGGATCGGTGCCGCCGCGCACCAGGATGTCCAGGGCCGCGCTCTGGGTCTGGCGGATCTGCTCTTCGCGGTCCACAGGGTTTTCCAGGCCGCGACGCAGGGCACGCTTGGTTTCGGTGTAGAGCTGGCGCAACAGGCTGGCGCGCCAGGAGTTCCACAGCGTCGGGTTGGTGGCGTTGATGTCGGCGACAGTCAGCACGTACAAGTAATCGAGGCGTGTTTCGTCGCCGACAGCCTGTGCGAAATCGTGGATCACCTGCGGGTCGGACAAGTCCTTGCGCTGGGCGGTGGTCGACATCACCAGGTGGTTTTGCACCAGCCAGACGATCAGGCGGCTGTCCCACACGGGGAGCTGGTGGCGTTGGCAAAAAGCCTCGGCGTCCACGGCACCGATTTCCGAGTGGTCGCCATGCCGGCCTTTGCCGATGTCGTGATACAGACCCGCCATGTAGATCAGTTCGGGTTTGGGCAGCTTGGCCATGAGCTTGGCGGCCAGCGGGAATTTTTCCGACACCTGCGTGTATTGCAACTTACGCAGGTGCTTGATCAGGTTCAGGGTGTGCGCATCGACCGTATAGATGTGAAACAGGTCGTGCTGCATCTGTCCGACGATGAAGCCGAACTCCGGCAGATAACGCCCGAGGATGCCGTAACGGTTCATCCGGCGCAGATTGCGATGGATGCCGATCTTGCACTTGAACAGTTCGATAAACAGGCTGGTGTTGCGGATGTCGTTGCGGAAATCATCGTCGATCAGGTGACGGTTCTCACGCAGCAAGCGGATGGTGTCGGCGCGTACGCCTTTGATTTCCGGCTGTTGGGCCATCAGCACGAAGATTTCCAGCATGGCGAACGGGGTGCGACGGAATACGTTGTCGTTGCGCGCCTCGATGTAGCCGTCGTGCAGTTGGAACCGCGAGTTGATTGGCTGCGGCGGTGCTTCATCTTCCGGGGCGAGAATGACTTCTTCGAAATGCTGGATGATCAGGTCGCTGAGTTGGGCGATGCTCATGACCACCCGGTAATACTGCTGCATGAAGTTTTCGATCGCCTGCTTGGCGTCGTCGCCTTCGAAGCCCAACAGCTTGGCAATGGTGCGCTGGTGATCGAACAACAGGCGGTCTTCGGAGCGACCGGCGAGCATGTGCAGGGCGTAACGGACTTTCCACAGGAACTCCTGGGAGGAGGCCAGCAGGGCGTTTTCGCTCTCTACCAGAAAACCTTCGCCAGCGAGGGCTCGCAGGTTCAGGGTGCCGTACTCGCGTCGGGCCACCCATAGAATCGTCTGGATATCCCGCAGGCCGCCGGGCGAGCCTTTGACGTTGGGTTCCAGGTTGTATTCGGTGTCGTTGTACTTGTGGTGGCGGGCCTTCTGCTCGGCGCGTTTGGCCAGGAAAAACTCCTTGCTCGGCCACATGTGCGCCGTGCTGGTGACATCCAGCATGCGTTGACGCAAGTGTTCGGGGCCGCAGATGGTACGGCTTTCCATCAGGTTGGTGACGACCGTCAGGTCGGCGCGGGCCTCGACGGCGCATTCGTCGACCGAGCGAACGCTCTGACCGACTTCCAGGCCGATGTCCCACAGCAGTGTCAGAAAGCGCTCGATGGAATCGCGGAAAACTTCGTGGTCGGCGCTGTCCAGCAGGATCAGCAGATCAATGTCGGAGTAAGGGTGCAGCTCGCCGCGACCATAGCCGCCGACCGCGACCAGCGCGATGTCGGCGTCTTCGCTCCAGTTGAACTGCTCCCAGGCCTTTTGCAGGATGTTATCGACGAACCAGGCGCGATCCTCGATCAACCGGCGAATGTCCCGGCCGCTGCGAAAGCGCCCGTCGAGCACCTCGCGGGCCTGGCGAATCGCCTTCTTGAAGGCCGCGATCGGGCTTGCCTTCAGGGCCAGTTCAGCCTGGAACTGGCCGCGGTCGAAGAGTTCTGGATCCACCTGCGGCATCGATTGGCTTTCCTTTCTTTAAGGCTGGGAGCTTTTTGGGCGGATCAGGCCGAAATGCGCGGGATGGTGTCATCGCTGCGCAAGGTGAAGATCTCGTAGCCGGTTTCAGTCACCAGCAGCGTGTGTTCCCACTGTGCCGACAACTTGCGGTCTTTGGTGATCGCGGTCCAGCCGTCGCCCAGTACCTTGGTGTCGGCCTTGCCCTGGTTGATCATCGGCTCGATGGTGAAGGTCATGCCGGCTTTCAGTTCCATGCCGGTGCCGGCGCGGCCGTAGTGCAGGATCTGCGGCTCTTCGTGGAACACCTTGCCGATACCATGGCCACAGAACTCGCGAACCACCGAGAAACCGTTCTTTTCCGCGTGCTTCTGGATGATTTCACCGATGTCGCCGAGGCGGCAGCCAGGTTTGACGATTTCAATCGCCTTGTACATGCATTCCTGGGTTACTTGCGACAGGCGCTGGGCCCAGACCGGTACGCTGCCGACGTGGAACATGCGGCTGGTGTCGCCGTGGTAACCGTCCTTGATGACGGTGACGTCGATGTTCAGGGTGTCGCCATCCTTCAGCGGTTTGTCGTTCGGGATGCCATGGCAGACCACGTGGTTGATCGACGTGCAAATCGACTTCGGGTAGCCCTTGTAGTTGAGCGGGGCAGGGATGGCTTTCTGCTCGTTGACGATGTAGTCGTGGCAGATCTGGTTCAGCTGATCGGTGGTAACGCCCGGCTTGACGTATTCGGCAATCATTTCCAGCACATCGGCGGCCAGTTTGCCGGCGACGCGCATTTTTGCGACGTCCTCGGGGGTTTTGAGGGTGACGGTCATACAGGCTCTCTCTGCGCTCGATGGCGCTTTCTTAACGAAAAGGGCGTTGCGCAATCGATATTCGCAGCCCTGAAAAACGCGATTCTACCAGACGATCAGCGCAAATCCGCCGCTCTGTGCATCGCTTCTCTCTATAGAATGGTGCATTCTGGGCGGATTCCAAGGGGTGTAGCAGCGTGTTCAACAGGATTTCAGAATCCGGGTTCCGTTTTTTCCTGCCTTGTGATATAAAATGCGCCGCTTTCCGGGGATGCCCCGAGAAGCCTAAATCCACACACGTGTCGACACGATGACCTGGGTGCCTTCAGCTGATGCTGCTGGTTGGTCATTGGGATACGTGGAGGCCAAACCCGACTTATTAAGGAACTATCATGTCCCAAGTCAACATGCGCGATATGCTGAAGGCCGGTGTGCACTTCGGTCACCAGACCCGTTACTGGAACCCGAAAATGGGTAAATACATTTTCGGCGCGCGTAACAAGATCCACATCATCAACCTTGAAAAAACCCTGCCAATGTTCAACGAAGCTCTGACTTTCGTAGAGCGTCTGGCCCAAGGCAAAAACAAGATCCTGTTCGTCGGCACCAAGCGTTCCGCTGGCAAGATCGTTGCTGAAGAAGCAGCACGTTGCGGTTCGCCGTACGTCGATCACCGCTGGTTGGGCGGCATGCTGACCAACTTCAAAACCATCCGTGCTTCCATCAAGCGTCTGCGTGACCTTGAAGTACAAGCCGAAGACGGTACTTTCGCCAAGCTGACCAAGAAAGAAGCGCTGATGCGCTCCCGTGACCTGGAAAAGCTGGATCGTTCGTTGGGTGGTATCAAGGACATGGGCGGTCTGCCAGACGCTCTGTTCGTTATCGACGTTGATCACGAGCGCATCGCGATCACCGAAGCCAACAAGCTGGGCATCCCGGTTATCGGCGTAGTCGATACCAACAGCAGCCCGGAAGGCGTTGACTACATCATCCCAGGCAACGATGACGCAATCCGCGCTATCCAGCTGTACATGGGTTCGATGGCTGACGCGGTTATCCGTGGTCGCAACAACGTTTCTGGCGGTACCGTAGAGTTCGTTGAAGAAGCTCCGGCAGCTGCAGCTGAGTAATTGACGCCCTGGCGTTGACTCAGTAAGCAAAAAGGGGGCTTGGCCCCCTTTTTGCCACCTCGAAAACCATTTGTCGGCGCCCACTGTTCTATCTGTAACGTGTGGCAGCTAACAAAGTGGCTCGGGAAGAATTGATCGCCCGTTCGATCGGGTGGAATGGTTGATAACCTATCCAAGAGGAATTTTGAAATGGCAGAGATTACTGCAGCGTTGGTCAAAGAACTGCGCGAGCGCACCGGCGAAGGCATGATGGATTGCAAAAAGGCCTTGACCATGGCTGGCGGCGACATCGAAAAAGCCATTGATGACATGCGTGCTTCGGGCGCCATCAAGGCTGCCAAGAAAGCGGGTAACGTAGCTGCTGAAGGCGCTATCGCTCTGAAGGAAGACGGTAAATCCGCCGTTCTGCTGGAAGTCAACTCGCAGACCGACTTCCTGGCTCTGCAGGACGACTTCAAGGCATTTGTTGCTGCCAGCGTTGAACAGGCTTTTGCTGACAAGCTGACTGATGCTGCTCCGCTGATCGAAGCGCGCGAAGCTGATCGTCTGGTTCTGGTCGGCAAGGTTGGCGAAAACGTCAACATCCGTCGTCTGACTCGCGTTGAAGGTGACGTTGTTGGTGGCTACCTGCACGGCAACAAGATCGGTGTTGCAGTTGTCCTGAAAGGCGGCACTGTTGAATTGGCCAAGGACATCGCTATGCACGTAGCGGCGACCAACCCTGAATTCCTGCTGCCATCGGAAGTTTCCGATGAAGCGATTGAGCGTGAGAAGGGTGTGTTCCTGACTCTCAACGCTGACAAAATCGCCGGCAAGCCGGAAAACATCGTTGAAAATATGGTCAAAGGCCGTATCAGCAAGTTCCTGGCCGAAGCCAGTCTGGTTGAGCAGGCGTTCGTCAAGAACCCTGAAATCAAGGTCGGCGAACTGGCCAAGAAAGCCGGTGCTGAAATCGTTTCCTTCACTTACTACAAAGTGGGCGAAGGCATCGAGAAGCCAGTTGACAACTTCGCTGAAGAAGTTGCTGCACAGCTGGCTGCCGCCAAGCAATAAGACGGTTTTTTAACTGTCGCCCTGAAGAGGCTGCCCGCTAACGCGCGCAGCCTCTTTTCAGATGGGTTATCAATTTTTGATTGGTTTCCTTTTGGAACTGGCTTACAAAGCCATGTTCCGATGGCGCTGAAGCAGCGCCAAGCTAGAGTGAGCGCCAGCTGAAAACAGCTCGCAAAGAATTTTTAAAATACGCCGCAGGAGAGATTCGCAATGGCTCAGCAGGGCAGTGGTTATCAGGCTCGCTATAAACGCATTCTACTCAAGCTTAGCGGCGAGGCCCTGATGGGCTCGGAAGAGTTCGGGATCGATCCGAAAGTTCTGGATCGCATGGCGCTTGAAGTTGGCCAACTGGTCGGCATCGGTGTCCAGGTGGGTCTGGTTATCGGCGGCGGCAACCTGTTCCGCGGTGCGGCACTGAGTGCAGCCGGCATGGATCGGGTCACTGGCGACCACATGGGCATGCTGGCCACTGTGATGAACGCCTTGGCCATGCGCGACGCGCTCGAACGTGCCAATATCTCGGCCATCGTGATGTCGGCCATTTCCATGGTTGGCGTGACCGATCACTATGATCGCCGCAAAGCCATGCGCCACTTGAACTCCAAGGAAGTCGTGATTTTCGCGGCTGGCACTGGCAATCCATTCTTCACTACGGATTCGGCTGCCTGCCTGCGTGCGATCGAAATCGACGCCGATGTCGTGCTCAAGGCAACCAAGGTTGATGGTGTCTACACCGCTGACCCATTCAAAGACCCGCATGCCGAGAAGTTCGATCATCTGACCTACGATGAAGTGCTGGATCGCAAGCTGGGCGTGATGGATCTGACGGCTATTTGCCTGTGCCGCGACCACAAGATGCCGCTGCGCGTATTTAACATGAACAAGCCCGGCGCCCTGCTGAATATCGTGCATGGCGGCGCCGAAGGGACCCTGATCGAGGAAGGCCAACAATGATCAACGAAATCAAGAAAGACGCTCAAGAGCGCATGCAGAAATCCCTGGACTCACTGAACCATGCATTTGGTCAGATTCGTACCGGCAAGGCGCACCCAAGCATTTTGGGCAGCGTGATGGTCCCGTATTACGGGGCCGACACTTCCATCACTCAAGTGGCGAACATCACTGTAAAAGACTCTCGCACCCTGCAGGTCGTGGCATTTGAGCGCAACATGCTCGCAGCTGTCGACAAGGCTATCCAGAGTGCTGGCCTGAACCTCAATCCGACCAACCTGGGTGAGTTGCTGCTGATCTCCATGCCAGCCCTGACTGAAGAAACCCGCAAGGGCTTCACCAAGCAGGCGCGTAGCGCAGCTGAAGATGCCCGTGTTGCCGTGCGCAACATCCGCCGTGATGCCTTGGGTGACCTTAAGAAGCTGGTCAAGGACAAGGAAATCAGCGAAGACGAAGAGCGTCGTGCTGCTGCCGATATCCAGAAGCTGACCGACAAGGCTGAAGCTGACATCGATGCGGCCACCAAGCAGAAAGAAGCCGACCTGATGGCCGTATAAGGGTCGCGTTTTCATGGAAAAGACCAAGCAGGTTGCACCGTCTGCGGTGCCGCGCCATGTCGCGATCATCATGGATGGTAATAATCGCTGGGCGAAAAAACGCTTTATGCCGGGTGTCGCCGGGCATAAAGCGGGTGTGGACGCGGTTCGTGCGGTCATCGAGGTGTGCGCTGAGGCGGGGGTCGAAGTATTGACCTTGTTCGCCTTCTCCAGTGAAAACTGGCAGCGCCCGGCCGATGAAGTCAGTGCTTTGATGGATCTGTTCTTCAAGGCATTGCGCCGCGAGGCCAAGCGCCTCAACGAGAACAACATCAGTTTGCGCATCATTGGCGATCGCTCGCGATTTCATCCCGAGCTTCAGGCTGCCATGCGTGAAGCCGAGACGATGACTGCCGGGTCCAATCGTTTCATTCTTCAGATCGCAGCCAACTACGGCGGTCAGTGGGATATTGCGCAAGCTGCGCAGCGCCTGGCGCGGGAAGTTCAGGCCGGGCACCTGCGGCCGGAAGACATCACCCCGGAACTGCTGCAAACCTGTCTGGCCACCGGTGATCTGCCGTTGCCGGATTTGTGCATCCGTACCGGCGGCGAGCACCGCATCAGTAACTTTCTGCTGTGGCAACTGGCTTACGCCGAGTTGTACTTCTCCGACCTGTTCTGGCCGGACTTCAAACACGATGCCATGCGTAACGCGCTGGCCGATTTCGCATCTCGCCAGCGCCGCTTCGGTAAAACGAGCGAGCAGGTCGAGGCTGGAGCCCGGGTTTAATGCTTAAACAACGAATCATCACCGCGCTGATCCTGCTGCCGATTGCCCTGTGCGGTTTTTTCCTGCTCGAAGGTTCCGGTTTTGCACTGTTCATCGGGCTGGTCGTAACCCTGGGTGCTTGGGAATGGGCGCGCCTGGCGGGCTTCACTGCCCAGCCGATGCGCGTTGCCTATGCCGCTGTTGTCGCGATGATGCTATTTGTCATGTATGTCCTGCCGGGCCTTGCGCCTTGGGTGCTGGGTGCTTCTGTGCTCTGGTGGGGGATTGCGACTTATCTGGTGCTGACGTATCCGCGATCCAGCGAGCACTGGGCCAGTGCGGCCTGCAAGCTGGTCATCGGCCTGTTGATTCTGCTGCCGGCTTGGCAAGGTCTGGTCCTGATCAAGCAAGAGCCATTGGGTAACTGGCTGATCATGGCGGTGATGGTGCTGGTTTGGGGGGCCGATATCGGTGCGTACTTTTCCGGCCGGGCCTTCGGCAAGCGCAAGCTGGCACCGCTGGTCAGTCCGGGCAAGAGCTGGGAAGGTGTTTACGGTGGCTTGGCTCTGAGTCTGGTCATCACTGTTGTTGTCGGGTTCGTCCGCGACTGGACAGTGGCCGAACTGTTCAAAGGCCTGATCGGCGCAGCCGTGATCGTGTTTATCTCGGTCGTAGGTGATCTCACCGAAAGCATGTTCAAGCGCCAGTCAGGTATCAAGGACAGCAGTAATCTGCTGCCGGGTCATGGCGGCGTGCTGGACCGGATCGACAGCCTGACCGCGGCAATTCCTGTATTTGCAGTGCTGTTGTGGATGGCAGCGTCGTGAGTCGCCCACAGCAGATTACTGTTTTGGGGGCGACCGGCTCGATCGGCCTGAGTACGCTTGATGTCATCGCTCGCCATCCCGAGCGTTACCAGGTATTTGCCTTGAGCGGCTTCACGCGGGTGAGTGAGCTGTTGGCGCTGTGCGTGCGCCACACTCCGCGATTCGCCGTTGTGCCTGAAGCTGCGACTGCCCGAGGCTTGCAGGATGATTTGCGTGCGGCAGGACTTTCGACCCGCGTTCTGGTGGGTGAGGAAGGCCTGTGTCAAATCGCTGCTGACCCAGAAGTTGATGCCGTCATGGCGGCCATCGTCGGCGCTGCGGGCTTGCGTCCGACCTTGGCAGCCGTCGAAGCGGGCAAGAAAATCCTTCTGGCAAACAAAGAAGCGCTGGTCATGTCCGGTGCATTGTTCATGCAGGCTGTGCGCAAAAGTGGTTCGGTATTGCTGCCGATCGACAGTGAGCACAATGCGATTTTCCAGTGCATGCCACAAGATTTTGCCCGTGGTCTCGGTGCGGTGGGCGTGCGTCGGATTTTACTGACGGCTTCTGGCGGTCCGTTCCGACAGACACCCATGGCTGAACTGGCGCATGTTTCTCCCGAGCAGGCATGCGCTCATCCGAACTGGTCCATGGGGCGCAAGATTTCGGTCGATTCGGCCAGCATGATGAACAAGGGACTCGAATTGATCGAGGCCTGCTGGCTGTTCGATGCCAAGCCGTCCCAGGTCGAAGTGGTGATTCACCCGCAGAGCGTGATTCATTCGCTGGTCGACTATGTCGATGGCTCGGTGTTGGCCCAATTGGGTAATCCGGACATGCGCACACCGATCGCCAATGCACTGGCCTGGCCGGAGCGCATCGATTCGGGTGTGGCACCGCTTGATTTGTTTGCCATTGCGCGTCTGGACTTCCAGGCACCGGATGAAGAACGCTTCCCTTGTCTGCGCCTGGCTCGTCAGGCAGCTGAAGCTGGCAACAGCGCGCCGGCCATGCTGAATGCAGCGAATGAAGTGGCAGTGGCGGCCTTTCTCGACGGACGGGTTCGTTACCCGGAAATCGCGAGTATCATCGAGGAAACATTGAATCTCGAACCTGTGGTAGCAGTGGATGATCTCGAGGCAGTGTTCACGGCAGATGCGAAGGCGCGTGTGCTGGCCGAACAATGGTTGAGTCGTCAGGGGCGATAAGTGCTGCAATGTGTGGGTCCATGCGGCACCGGATAGGATTGCGGAGAAAGTAGATGAGCGCGCTCTATATGATTGTCGGCACCCTGGTAGCGTTGGGTGTGCTGGTCACCTTCCACGAGTTCGGCCATTTTTGGGTCGCGCGTCGCTGTGGAGTCAAAGTGCTGCGCTTCTCTGTAGGCTTCGGAATGCCGCTGCTGCGCTGGCACGACAAGAAAGGCACTGAGTTCGTGGTGGCTGCCATTCCATTGGGCGGCTACGTAAAGATGCTCGACGAGCGTGAAGGCGAAGTGCCGGCCGATCAGCTCGATCAATCCTTCAATCGCAAATCCGTTCGTCAGCGTATCGCTATCGTGGCGGCCGGGCCGATTGCCAACTTTCTGTTGGCGATGGTGTTTTTCTGGGTACTGGCCATGCTGGGTAGCGAGCAAGTGCGCCCGGTCATTGGTGCCATTGAATCCGGCAGCATCGCCGCCAAGGGGGGCTTGAGCCCAGGCCAGGAAATTATCTCCATCGACGGTGAACCGACTTCCGGTTGGGCGGCAGTGAATTTGCAATTGGTACGCCGTCTTGGTGAAAGTGGTGCCCTTCAGGTGCTTGTCCGTGATCAAGGCTCCACGGTCGATTCGCCCCGTGAGCTGGCATTGGATAAATGGCTCAAGGGGGCTGACGAGCCTGATCCGATTCGTTCGCTGGGTATTCGTCCTTGGCGTCCGGCGCTGCCGCCGATTCTGGCTGAGCTCGATCCGAAGGGGCCGGCGCAGACCGCAGGGCTGAAAACCGGTGACCGCCTGCTGGCACTTGATGGCAAAGCGCTGGATGACTGGCAGCAGGTAGTCGATACGGTCCGTATGCATCCGGATACCAAAATCATGCTGCGCGTCGAGCGCGATGGTGCTCAAATCGACGTCCCCGTCACGCTGGCTGCGCGTGGCGAGAGCAAGGCGCCAAGTGGTTACCTGGGGGCAGGGGTGAAAGCGGTCGATTGGCCGCCGGAGATGATTCGCGAGGTCAGCTTCGGTCCTGTGGCCGCGATTGGAGAGGGGGCTCGACGCACCTGGACCATGAGCGTGCTGACCCTCGATTCGCTCAAGAAAATGTTGTTCGGCGAGCTCTCGGTAAAAAACTTGAGTGGACCGATAACCATTGCTAAAGTGGCGGGCGCTTCGGCCCAGTCGGGTGTCGCAGATTTCCTGAATTTCCTTGCTTATCTGAGTATTAGCTTGGGGGTTCTGAATTTGCTGCCCATTCCTGTGCTGGATGGGGGGCATTTGTTGTTTTATCTGATCGAGTGGGCGCGTGGTCGTCCCTTGTCAGATCGGGTGCAAGGTTGGGGGATACAGATAGGCATCAGTTTGGTGGTCGGAGTGATGTTGCTTGCTCTGGTCAATGATCTGGGTCGTCTGTAACGTCGCTGAATTGCGAATCTGCCGCATTTTGCGGCAGTTTGTTTATTGCCAGTTGGAATAAGAAAGGACTTCATGAAACGTCTGCTGCTAACTGCGGTTCTCACCGTATTGATGATCGCCGAAGTTCACGCCGAGTCCTTCACTATCTCTGATATTCGCGTCAATGGCCTCCAGCGGGTCTCCGCGGGTAGCGTCTTTGGTGCTTTGCCGTTGAACGTCGGTGAACAGGCGGATGATCGTCGCCTGGTGGAATCCACTCGTGCGTTGTTCAAAACCGGTTTCTTTCAAGATATCCAGCTGGGCCGCGATGGCAACGTCCTGGTCATCACGGTAGTCGAACGTCCTTCGGTTGCAAGTATCGAGATCGAAGGTAACAAGGCGATCTCCACTGAGGACCTGATGAAGGGCCTCAAGCAATCCGGTCTGGCCGAAGGCGAGATCTTCCAGCGTGCCACCCTTGAAGGTGTGCGTAACGAACTGCAGCGCCAGTACGTTGCTCAGGGTCGCTACTCGGCTACCGTCGACACCGAAGTGGTGCCGCAGCCGCGTAACCGCGTCGGTTTGAAGGTCAACATCAACGAAGGTACCGTAGCGGCTATCCAGCACATCAACGTGGTGGGTAACACCGTCTTCCCTGATGAAGACTTGATCGACCTGTTCGAACTCAAGACTACCAACTGGCTGTCGTTCTTCAAGAACGACGACAAGTACGCTCGTGAAAAACTCTCCGGTGACCTGGAGCGTTTGCGCTCCTACTATCTGGACCGTGGCTATATCAACATGGATATCGCTTCGACCCAGGTGTCCATCACCCCGGACAAGAAGCACGTCTATATCACTGTCAACATCAACGAAGGCGAAAAGTACACCGTACGTGACGTCAAGTTGAGCGGCGACCTGAAAGTCCCTGAAGACCAGGTCAAGTCCCTGTTGCTGGTACAGAAAGGTCAGGTGTTCTCGCGCAAGCTGATGACCACTACCTCTGAACTGATCACTCGTCGTCTGGGTAACGAAGGCTATACCTTCGCCAACGTCAACGGTGTGCCGCAGCCGCATGATGAAGACCACACGGTAGACATCATGTTCGCTGTCGATCCGGGCAAGCGTGCTTACGTCAACCGCATCAACTTCCGTGGCAACACCAAGTCCGAGGACGAAGTGTTGCGTCGTGAAATGCGTCAGATGGAAGGTGGTTGGGCTTCGACCTACCTGATCGACCAATCCAAGACTCGTCTGGAGCGTCTGGGCTTCTTCAAGGAAGTCAACGTTGAAACCCCGGCCGTACCGGGTGTGGATGACCAGGTTGACGTTAACTACAGCGTTGAAGAGCAAGCGTCCGGGTCGATTACCGCCAGCGTCGGTTTTGCCCAGAGCGCCGGCCTGATCCTTGGTGGCTCGATCACCCAGAACAACTTCCTGGGTACCGGTAACAAGGTCAGCATCGGTTTGACCCGCAGCCAATACCAGAGTCGTTATAACTTCGGTTATGTCGACCCGTACTGGACTGCTGATGGCGTCAGCCTGGGTTACAACGCTTTCTACCGTACCACCGACTACAAAGACCTCGACGTCGATGTAGCCAGCTATGCAGTAGACAGCCTGGGTGCAGGCGTGAGCGTCGGTTACCCGATCAGCGAGACTTCGCGTCTGACCTTCGGCCTGACTGCACAGCAAGACAAGATCAAGACTGGCGTTTACACCGTCGACGAGATCTTCGACTTCGTTAACAGGGAAGGCGACGAGTACCTGAACTTCAAGGCTTCGGCCGGTTGGTCCGAGTCGACCCTGAACAAAGGCGTGCTCGCAACGCGTGGTCACTCCCAAAGCCTGGTGCTGGAAACCACGACTCCGGGTAGCGACTTGTCGTTCTTCAAACTCGACTACCGTGGCCAGTTGTTCCAGCCTTTGAGCGAGAACTACACCGTGCGCCTGCATACCGAATTGGGTTATGGCGATGGTTACGGTTCGACCGATGGCTTGCCATTCTATGAAAACTACTATGCTGGTGGTTTCAACTCGGTTCGTGGCTTCAAGGACAGTACCTTGGGCCCACGCAGTACCCCGAGTCGTGGCCAGGCTGTAACGGGTAACGCCGGTACTCAAGCTGACCCGGACCAGGACCCGCTGCCGTTCGGTGGTAACGTCCTGATTCAGGGCGGTGTGGAAGTTCTGTTCCCTCTGCCGTTCGTCAAGGACCAGCGCTCCCTGCGTACTTCGGTATTCTGGGATGTGGGTAACGTATTCGACTCCAAGTGCTCGGACTCCACGAACACCGATGGCGTTAAGTCCAACACACAATGCAACGACATTAGCCTCAGCAATATGGCCAGTTCCGTCGGTGTAGGTGTGACCTGGGTTACCGCGCTGGGTCCTCTGAGTTTCGCGTTGGCCATGCCAGTCAAGAAACCGGATGATGCTGATACTCAAGTGTTCCAATTCTCCCTCGGCCAGACGTTCTAAGCGTCTGACCCAAGATAACGACAATGGATTTTGTAGGAGTGCATCGTGCGTAAGTTGACTCAATTGGTTCTCCTGGCTTCCGTATTGGTAGCAGGTCCGGCTTTTGCCGACATGAAAATCGCTGTTCTGAACTATCAGATGGCCCTGCTGGAATCCGATGCGGCCAAGAAATACGCCGTGGATGCCGAGAAAAAATTTGGTCCGCAACTGACCAAACTCAAAACTCTGGAAAGCAGTGCCAAGGGTATCCAGGACCGCCTGATGGCCGGTGGCGACAAAATGCAGCAAGGCGAGCGTGAGCGTCTGGAGCTTGAGTTCAAGCAAAAGGCTCGCGACTTCCAGTTCCAGTCCAAGGAATTGAATGAAGCAAAAGCCGTCGCTGACCGTGAAATGCTGAAGCAGCTCAAGCCGAAACTGGACAGCGCTGTAGAAGAAGTCATCAAGAAAGGTGCTTTTGACCTGGTCTTCGAGCGTGGCGCAGTGATTGATGTCAAACCTCAGTACGACATCACGCGCCAGGTTATCGAGCGCATGAATCAGCTGAAGTAATCCATGACCGCGACTATCAAGCTCGGCCAGCTGGCCGAGTTCCTTGGCGCCACGCTACGTGGTGACCCGGAGAAAGCAATTACTGGGCTAGCCACCGTGCAGGAGGCTGGCCCAACTCAGTTGAGCTTTCTCGCAAACCCCCAATACCGTAAATACCTGGCAGGCAGTCAGGCTGCAGCCTTGTTGCTGAAAGCCGCTGATGCTGAAGGGTTTGCCGGTAATGCGCTGGTGGTGCCTGATCCATACGCCGCCTATGCGCGCATTTCTCATCTGTTCGACCCCAAGCCCAAGGCACCTGCCGGTATTCATCCGACGGCAGTGATTGCGGCGGACGCGGTGGTCGACCCGGCGGCGAGTATCGGTGCTTTTGCCGTAATCGAAAGTGCGGCGCATATTGCAGCGGGCGCGACCATTGGCGCGCATTGCTTCATCGGTGCCCGTAGCGTCATCGGCGAAGGTGGCTGGCTCGCACCGCGGGTCACGCTCTATCACGACGTGCGCGTAGGCAAACGAGTAGTCATTCAATCCGGTGCCGTGCTCGGTGGCGAAGGTTTCGGTTTTGCCAACGAGAAGGGTATTTGGCAGAAAATTGCCCAGATTGGCGGTGTGCTGGTCGGTGACGACGTTGAGATTGGCGTGAACACCGCCATCGACCGTGGCGCACTGGCCGATACCATCATTGGCAATGGCGTTAAGCTCGACAATCAGATTCAGATCGCCCACAACGTCCAGATCGGTGATCACACCGCCATGGCGGCTTGCGTGGGGATTTCCGGCAGCACCAAGATCGGCAAGCATTGCATGCTCGCCGGTGGCGTAGGGCTGGTGGGGCATATCGATGTTTGCGACAACGTGTTCATCACCGGGATGACCATGGTGACTCACTCGATCACCGAGCCGGGTGCCTATTCTTCCGGTACGGCAATGCAGCCAGCGGCCGAGTGGCGCAAAAGCGCGGCCCGTATCCGTCAGCTCGATGACATCGCGCGGCGTTTGCGACAGCTGGAAAAGCAAGTAGGGGAAGTGACCCCTGACGGTAATGCTTCATCAGATGGCTGATACCATTTCCATATCAAGTGTGCACAGCCGCTAGACTGCGTCCTTGATTTGCTAGAGGAGTGCGCGTCAGTCGCGCGCTCCCAATCTTTACATAGGCTTCCCCCCGAAATGATGGACATCAACGAGATTCGCGAATACCTGCCTCACCGTTACCCGTTCCTGCTGGTGGACCGGGTCGTGGATCTGGATGTGGAAGGCAAGCGCATTCGCGCCTACAAGAATGTCAGCATCAACGAACCGTTCTTCAATGGCCACTTCCCTGCGCATCCAATCATGCCGGGCGTATTGATCATCGAAGCGATGGCTCAGGCTGCCGGGATCCTTGGTTTCAAAATGCTCGACGTGAAACCGGCCGATGGCACCCTTTACTACTTCGTCGGTTCCGACAAGCTGCGTTTCCGTCAGCCGGTGTTGCCGGGCGATCAACTGATTCTTGAAGCCAAGTTCCTGAGCTGCAAGCGTCAGATCTGGAAGTTCGAGTGCCAGGCTTCGGTCGATGGCAAGCCTGTCTGCTCGGCTGAAATCATCTGCGCGGAACGCAAACTATGAGTTTGATTGACCCTCGCGCAATCATCGATCCGACAGCCATCCTGGCTGACGGTGTCGAGGTCGGCCCGTGGTCGATCGTCGGCGCAGGTGTGGAAATCGGCGAGGGAACAGTGATCGGGCCGCACGTGATTCTCAAAGGTTCGACCCGAATCGGAAAGCATAACCGCATCTACCAGTTCTCTTCGGTAGGCGAGGACACGCCCGATCTTAAATACAAGGGCGAAGAAACCCGCCTGGTGATTGGTGATCACAACGTTATCCGCGAAGGCGTAACGATTCACCGTGGGACCATTCAGGACCGCTCGGAAACGACCCTGGGTGATCACAACCTGATCATGGCCTATGCCCACATTGGCCACGACAGTGTCATCGGCAATCATTGCATTCTGGTCAACAACACCGCGCTTGCTGGTCATGTGCATGTTGAAGACTGGGCGATCCTCTCCGGTTTTACTCTGGTTCACCAGTATTGCCACATCGGTGCCCATAGCTTTTCCGGCATGGGGACCGCTATCGGCAAAGACGTTCCCGCGTACGTTACGGTGTTCGGCAATCCGGCCGAAGCCCGCAGCATGAACTTCGAGGGTATGCGCCGTCGTGGTTTCAGCGAAGACGCGATCCATGCCTTGCGTCGTGCCTATAAGGTGGTTTATCGCCAGGGCCTGACGGTCGAGCAAGCGCTCATCGAGCTGTCTGAACCCTCGGCACAGTTCCCGGAAGTCGCGGTGTTCCGTGACTCCATCCAGTCTTCGACCCGCGGCATTACCCGCTAATCATGGCCAATCTGCGTATAGCGCTGGTAGCGGGTGAGGCTTCCGGCGACATTCTGGGCGCGGGTCTGATGCGAGCACTCAAGGCTCAGCATCCGGCAGTCGAGTTCATCGGCGTCGGCGGCCCGTTGATGCAGGCCGAAGGGCTGACTTCGTATTTCCCGATGGAGCGTCTTTCGGTAATGGGCCTGGTGGAAGTGCTGGGCCGGTTGCGTGAGTTGCTGGCACGTCGAAAGAAACTGGTTGCGGACCTGATCGCCGCGAAGCCGGACGTGTTCATCGGTATCGATGCTCCGGACTTCAACCTCAATATCGAACTCAAGTTGCGTCAGGCCGGTATCAAAACCGTGCATTACGTCAGCCCGTCGGTCTGGGCCTGGCGGCAGAAGCGGGTGCTGAAGATTCGCGAAGGTTGCGACCTGATGCTGACGCTGCTTCCGTTCGAAGCGAAATTCTACGAAGAAAAGGGTGTTCCAGTGCGGTTCGTCGGGCACACCCTCGCCGATACCATTCCGCTGGAAGCCGATCGTGCCGCCGCGCGGGCCGAACTCGGCTTACCCGACGGACCATTGGTTGCATTGATGCCAGGCAGTCGCGGCGGCGAAGTCGGCCGTCTTGGGGCGTTGTTTCTCGACACCGCCCAGCGGCTGCGAGCAATGCGCCCTGGTGTGCGGTTCATCGTGCCTTGTGCCAATCCCGAGCGTCGAGCACAGCTTGAAGAGCTGTTGGCCGGTCGGGATCTGCCGCTGACCTTGCTCGATGGCAAGTCTCACCTTGCCCTGGCTGCCTGCAACGCGGTGCTGATCGCTTCTGGAACGGCAACTCTGGAAGCATTGTTGTTCAAGCGCCCAATGGTGGTCGCCTATCGTATGGCGCCACTGACGTTCTGGATTCTCAAGCGGATGGTGAAAAGTCCTTACGTCTCGTTGCCGAACCTGCTGGCCCAACGCCTGTTAGTGCCCGAGTTGCTGCAGGACGATGCAACAGTCGAAGCCCTGGCCCAGACCCTGGCGCCGCTGATCGAGGGTGGCGAAGAGCAAACCCGCGGTTTCGACGAAATCCACCGTACCCTGCGTCTCGACGCCTCCAATCAGGCGGCGGATGCGGTTCTGAAACTGATCGGCCAAGTACAATGAGTAAAACAAGCATGCAAATGGGGCTGGATTTCACCTTGGTCGCCGAAGTCGAAGAATTGGTTGCCGGCGTCGACGAAGTCGGTCGCGGCCCTCTTTGTGGTGCAGTGGTCACGGCGGCGGTAATCCTTGATCCGAACCGTCCGATCCTCGGGCTCAACGATTCGAAGAAACTCACCGAAGCCCGCCGCGAAAAGCTCTACGACGAAATCTGCGAAAAAGCCCTGAGCTGGTGCATTGCCCGCGCGGAAGTCGAAGAAGTCGACGAGCTGAACATTCTGCACGCCACCATGCTGGCCATGCAGCGCGCCATTGCCGGTCTGCATATCCAGCCGAAACTGGCGATGATCGACGGTAACCGCTGCCCGAAACTGCCGATGCGCGCCGAAGCGGTGGTGCAGGGCGATGGCAAGGTCCCGGCCATCGCCGCGGCATCGATTCTGGCCAAGGTCAGTCGCGATCGTGAAATGGCGGCTTTTGAATTGATTTATCCGGGTTACGGCATCGGCGGACACAAAGGCTACCCGACGCCCGTCCATCTGGAAGCACTCGCTCGGCTTGGGCCGACACCGATTCATCGGCGTTCATTTGCCCCGGTGCGTCTCGCCTACGAAGCGCGAGAAAGCCTCATAGAGAGTTAGTCGCAAGGCTGATTTTTTTTACCAAGGCCCGGTACAATCCGGGCCTTGTTGTCTTCACGTTCACAGACAGGATCACTATGCCGGCTTCATTCGTTCATCTACGCCTGCACACTGAATACTCCCTGGTCGACGGTCTGGTGCGGATCAAACCGCTGGTCAAGACCCTGGTCGGCATGAACATGCCTGCCGTTGCGGTCACTGACCAGAACAACATGTGCTCCCTTGTCAAATTCTATAAAGCGTCCATGGGGGCCGGGATCAAGCCGATCTGCGGCGCCGACTTGTGGCTGTCGAACAAGGATCCGGATAACGCGTTGAGCCGGATCAGCCTGCTGGCGATGAACGCCGTGGGTTATCGCAACCTCACCGAATTGATCTCCCGCGGCTTCATCGACGGCCAGCGTAATGGCTCGATCATCATCGAGCGCGAGTGGGTGGCCGAAGCCAGCGAAGGCTTGATCATGTTGTCGGCGGCGAAAGAGGGCGAAATCGGCCTGGCGATGCTCAGTGGCAACCCGGGCGAAGCCGAATCCCTGGCACGTGAATGGATGGCGGTGTTCCCGGATCGTTTCTATCTGGAAATCCAGCGCACCAGTCGGCCTAATGATGAAGAGCAACTGCACGGCGCCGTGGCCCTGGCCGAGAAGATCGGCGCGCCGCTGGTCGCGACCAACGATGTGCGCTTCATCAAGCAGGAAGACTTCGCCGCCCACGAAACTCGTGTATGTATCGGTGAGGGCCGCGCCCTGGACGATCCGCGACGTTCGAAAAACTACAGCGATCAGCAATACCTCAAAAGCGCCGAGGAAATGGCCGAGCTGTTCAGCGACATTCCCGAAGCGCTGGAAAACACCGTCGAGATCGCCAAGCGCTGCAACATCGAAGTGAAACTGGGCACGCACTTCCTGCCCAATTTCCCGATTCCCGATGGTATGACCATCGACGAGTATTTCCGCAAGGTATCGTTCGATGGTCTCGAAGATCGCTTGAGCGTTCTGCTGCCCAAAGACACCACCGAAGACTACGACGCCAAGCGCCAGGTCTATGTCGACCGGTTGAATTTCGAGCTGGATATCATCATCCAGATGGGCTTCCCCGGTTACTTCCTGATCGTGATGGACTTTATCCAGTGGGCCAAGAGTAATGGCGTACCGGTAGGTCCGGGCCGTGGGTCGGGTGCCGGGTCGCTGGTGGCCTATGTGCAGAAAATCACCGACCTCGACCCGCTGGAATATGACCTGCTGTTCGAACGTTTCCTGAACCCGGAACGGGTATCCATGCCCGACTTCGACGTCGACTTCTGCATGGACGGTCGCGACCGGGTAATCGACTACGTGGCCGAAAAATACGGTCGCAATGCGGTAAGCCAGATCATCACTTTCGGCTCCATGGCGGCTAAAGCTGTGGTCCGTGACGTGGCGCGGGTGCAGGGCAAGTCCTACGGTTTGGCCGATCGTCTGTCGAAAATGATTCCGTTCGAAGTCGGCATGACCCTGGAAAAGGCCTACGAACAGGAAGAAATCCTGCGTGACTTCATCAAGGTCGATGAAGAGGCCGCAGAAATATGGGAGATGGCCCGCAAGCTGGAAGGCGTTGTGCGTAACGTCGGCAAGCACGCCGGTGGCGTGGTAATCGCTCCGACCAAGCTGACTGACTTCTCGCCGATCTATTGTGACGAAGCGGGTGACGGCCTGGTAACCCAGTTCGACAAGGACGACGTTGAAGCCGCCGGCCTGGTGAAGTTCGACTTCCTCGGCCTGCGGACGCTGACGGTTATCGACTGGGCGCTGAAAACCATCAACCGCGACCGCGCCAAGGTGGATGAACCACCGCTGGACATCGCATTCATCCCGCTGGATGACAAGCCAACTTATACGCTGCTGCAAAAAGCCGAAACCACGGCGGTGTTCCAGCTCGAATCCCGCGGCATGAAAGAGCTGATCAAAAAGCTCAAGCCCGACTGCCTGGAAGACTTGATCGCACTGGTGGCGCTGTTCCGTCCGGGCCCGCTGCAATCGGGCATGGTTGATGACTTTATCAACCGGAAACACGGTCGCGCCGAACTCGCGTACCCGCACTCGGATTACCAGTACGAAGGCCTCAAGCCTGTTTTGGCACCGACTTACGGCATCATCCTGTATCAGGAACAGGTGATGCAGATTGCCCAGGTCATGGCGGGCTACACCCTCGGCGGTGCGGACATGCTTCGCCGTGCCATGGGTAAGAAAAAGCCTGAAGAAATGGCCAAGCAGCGCGGCGGTTTCATTGAAGGTTGCAAGTCCAACAATATCGATGCCGACCTGGCGGGTAACATTTTCGACCTGGTAGAAAAATTCGCCGGTTATGGTTTCAACAAATCCCACTCCGCGGCGTATGGCCTGGTTTCTTACCAGACTGCGTGGCTGAAAACACACTACCCGGCACCGTTCATGGCTGCGGTGCTGTCGGCGGATATGCACAACACCGACAAGGTCGTGACCTTGATCGAAGAAATTCGCACCATGAAGCTGCGTCTCGACGCGCCGGATGTGAATACTTCGGAGTTCAAGTTCACGGTGAACGACGAAGGCCGGATCATTTACGGCCTCGGCGCGATCAAGGGAGTGGGCGAAGGTCCGGTGGAAGCGATCACCGAGGCGCGTCAGGACGGGCCGTTCAAGGATCTGTTCGATTTCTGCGCCCGTGTCGACCTCAAGCGTATCAACAAGCGCACCCTGGACGGGTTGATCCGCAGCGGTGCGCTGGATCGCCTGGGCCCGTATTTCCATGACGAACCCAAAGCGTATCAAGCGAGCATTGACCAAAATCGTGCGGTTCTGCTGAATGCGATGGAAGGGGCGATCAAGGCTGCTGAACAAACGGCCCGCACTCATGACAGCGGGCATGCCGACCTGTTTGGCGGATTGTTCGTCGAGGAAGACGCCGATGTCTACGCCAACCATCGCAAGGCGAAAGAGCTAACCCTCAAGGAACGGCTGAAGGGCGAAAAAGATACCCTGGGCCTGTACCTGACCGGTCACCCGATCGACGAATACGAAGGCGAAATTCGCCGTTTTGCGCGTCAGCGCATCATCGACCTGAAACCGGCGCGTGACACGCAGACCGTTGCCGGGATGATCATTGCCCTGCGGGTGATGAAAAACAAAAAGGGCGACAAGATGGGTTTCATCACTCTCGACGACCGTTCGGGGCGGATCGAAGCGTCGCTGTTTGCCGATGCGTTCCATTCCGCGCAGTCGCTGTTGCAGACCGATGCGATGGTGGTGGTCGAAGGCGAGGTCAGCAATGACGACTTCTCCGGCGGCCTGCGCTTGCGGGTCAAGCGGGTGATGAGCATGGAAGATGCGCGCACCAACCTGGCCGAAAGCCTGCGCCTGAAGCTGCACACCAAGGATTTGAAAGGCGATCAGCTACGCTGGCTGGGTGAATTGTTCAAGCGTCACCGCGGTGCATGCCCGATCACCATGGAGTACACCAGCCCCGATGCGAAGGCCTTGCTGCAGTTCGGCGAAGGCTGGCGAATCGATCCGGCGGACGCGTTGATTCAAGCCCTGCGTGACCAGTTCGGGCGAGACAACGTCTTCCTCCAATACCGTTGACGGTCAGTGCCATTAGATTGCCCTGACCTTGACCTGAATTTTTAATCTCGACCTGAACGCGCCTGTCCCTTAAGGTAGGGCGCGAATAGACAACCGGCCGACCCAAGCTCTCTTGGACGTTGACCCTAGACGGACGCCTATGAACCCGAATTTTCTAGATTTCGAACAGCCGATCGCCGACCTGCAAGCCAAGATCGAAGAGTTGCGCTTGGTCGGTAATGACAATTCGCTGAATATCGGCGATGAGATCTCCCGCCTGCAGGACAAAAGCAGCACGCTGACCGAAGACATCTTCGGCAAGCTGACCAGCTGGCAGATCGCGCGTCTGGCGCGTCACCCGAAACGCCCATACACCCTGGACTACATCGAACACATCTTCACCGAGTTCGACGAACTGCACGGCGACCGTCACTTCTCCGACGATGCTGCCATTGTGGGTGGTATTGCCCGTCTGGACGACCAGCCGGTGATGATCATCGGTCACCAGAAAGGCCGTGAAGTGCGCGAAAAAGTTCGTCGCAACTTCGGCATGCCGCGTCCGGAAGGCTACCGCAAGGCCTGCCGCCTGATGGAAATGGCCGAACGCTTCAAGATGCCTATCCTGACCTTCATCGACACCCCGGGTGCTTATCCTGGTATCGATGCTGAAGAGCGTAACCAGAGCGAAGCAATTGCCTGGAACCTGCGCGTCATGTCCCGTCTGAAAACCCCAATCATCGCCACCGTGATCGGTGAAGGTGGTTCTGGTGGTGCACTGGCCATTGGCGTCTGCGATCAGTTGAACATGCTGCAGTACTCGACCTACGCGGTGATCTCGCCCGAAGGTTGCGCATCGATTCTGTGGAAAACCGCCGAGAAGGCACCGGACGCCGCTGAAGCGATGGGCATCACTGCCGAGCGCCTGAAAGGCCTGGGCATCGTGGACAAAGTGATCGGCGAGCCATTGGGCGGTGCGCACCGTGATCCAGCCGCAGCGGCTGCATCGATCCGTGCCGAGCTGAGCTCGCAACTGGCGATGCTGAAGAAGCTCGACAGCAAGGCGTTGCTGGCCCGTCGTTACGAGCGTCTGATGAGCTACGGCCTCTAACTGACCACGCCGTACCCCTGTAGGAGCTGCCGCAGGCTGCGATCTTTTGATCTTGCTTTTTCAAGATCAAAAGCTCGCAGCCTGCGGCAGCTCCTACAGGTGGGTTATGTGAAGCGATAGAACTCTATGAGTCCTTCCAACATTGACTTGTCCACCAAGCTCCTGAGAAGTCTGACACCCTGGCGCAACGCCAAAACCTGGCGCATCGCATTCTCCGGTGGTCTCGACTCCACTGTCCTGCTGCATCTTCTTGCCCACCTGGCAAAAACCCAATCCCTGCCTGCGCTAAGCGCCATCCATGTTCATCACGGTCTTCTGGTTGCTGCTGACGCGTGGCCGGCTCACTGTCAGGCGGTGTGTGAGTCGTTAGGTGTGCCGTTGCAGATTGCCCGCGTGCAGGTTCAGCCTGGCGCCAGTCTTGAGCGTGCCGCGCGGGATGCGCGTTACGCTGCATTCATCGAAGCGATTCAAGCCGATGAAGTGCTGCTGACCGCTCAGCATCGGGACGATCAAGCGGAAACGTTGCTGTTTCGCCTGCTGCGTGGGGCAGGGGTAAGGGGGCTGTCAGGGATGCCGCGTCAGCGTCCGTTGGGCAAAGGGTGTCTGCTGCGGCCGTTGCTCGATGTCACGCGGGCGGAGCTTGAAGCCTACGCTGCCACGCATCGCTTGAGCTGGATCGAAGATCCTTCCAATCAGGACCGTCATTTTTCGCGCAACTACTTGCGTCATCAAGTGCTCCCGTTATTGACCGCGCGCTGGCCGCAGGCGATGGCGACCATGGCTCGCAGCGCTACGCATTTGAGCGAGGCGCAGGGCTTGCTCGATGAGTTGGCGCAACTTGATCTGGCGGACGCGGGTACGGCCAGCGATTTCGATTGGCTCGGGCTGCCATCCCTTGATTTGGCATCGCTGGAAAAACTCTCCATCGCTCGCCAGCGCAATGCGCTCAGCCATTGGCTTGGGCCGCGGACAAGACTACCGGACAGCGACCATTGGTCGGGTTGGGAGGATTTGCGTGATGCGACCGGCGATGCCCGGCCGATCTGGCGGCTGGCGGATGGCGATCTGCATCGAGCAGGTGGGCGAATCTGGTGGGTGTCCGGTGTCTGGTTGCGTGCCGCGCCTGCAGTGGGTGAATGGCCAGAGCCCTTGCTGCCATTGCTGTTGCCGCGCAACGGCGTGCTGACGCTCACCGGGCAAATTCCCGATGGCCCTTTGCATATCCGCTATCGTGAAGGGGGAGAGGTGATGGATTTGGCGGGTCGTGGTCATCGTGACCTCAAGCGGTTGCTCAACGAAAGTGCTTTGCCGTTATTCGTGCGCGGCAGATTGCCGCTGCTGTTCAAAGGGGAGCAATTGCTGGCAGTAGCGAACCTCAAGGGGCTGGATGGTGGTGCATCGGGTAGTTGGAATTTGCATTGGCAGCCGCCAAGCGAAGATCAAGGTTTGAGCTGAAAGGGGCTTTCCGGTAGACTACGCTCCCTTCTTGATACAACTTCTGTGGATTCGCCTGAATTGCAGGAGTTGCCGATTACCAAGCAGTCTTTGCTGGGCGATTCCAAAAAATGTGTAGCGAGCAACGTACCGGTGTTTCATCTCCCGGTCTGTCCCAACGCGGCGGTTTTTTTGAAAGGTGCACTGTGATTAATGCAGGTGATCGGGGGCTTCGGCCTTCCTTCGCTTTCCCCGGCGGCTCGGACCGCTTTAACGCAGACTTCTAGGGTTTTTCATGACGCGCTACATATTCGTCACGGGCGGTGTTGTTTCTTCATTGGGGAAAGGCATTGCATCGGCATCATTGGCGGCCATCCTGGAGGCGCGGGGACTTAAGGTCACCATGCTGAAACTGGACCCGTACATCAACGTCGACCCGGGCACCATGAGCCCGTTCCAGCACGGTGAAGTGTTCGTCACTCACGACGGCGCCGAGACCGACCTGGACCTGGGCCACTACGAGCGGTTCATCCGCACGACCATGACCCAGAACAACAACTTCACCACCGGCCGTGTCTACGAACACGTGCTGCGCAAAGAGCGCCGTGGTGATTACCTGGGTGCAACCATCCAGGTGATTCCGCACATCACCGACGAAATCAAGCGCCGCATCATCAAGGGTGCCGGCGATGCTGACGTGGCGATGGTCGAAATTGGTGGCACCGTGGGTGACATCGAATCCCAACCGTTCCTCGAAGCCATCCGCCAGTTGCGTTTCGAAGTCGGCGCCAAGCGCGCGATGCTGATGCACCTGACGCTGGTGCCATACATCGCCACTGCCGGCGAAACCAAAACCAAGCCAACCCAGCACTCGGTCAAGGAGTTGCGCTCCATCGGCCTACAACCAGACGTACTGGTCTGCCGCTCCGATCATCCGATCGATTTGTCGTCGCGTCGCAAGATCGCGCAGTTCACCAACGTTGAAGAACGTGCGGTCATCGCGCTGGAAGACGCCGACACCATCTACAAGATCCCGGGCATCTTGCACTCGCAGGGTCTGGACGATTTCGTCGTCGAGCGTTTCGGCCTGCAATGCGGCGGTGCCGATCTGTCCGAGTGGGAAGCCGTGGTCGACGCCAAGCTCAACCCTGAGCATGAAGTCACCATCGCCATGGTCGGCAAGTACATGGAACTGCTGGACGCCTACAAATCGCTGATCGAAGCGATGAGTCATGCCGGCATCAGCAACCGTACCAAGGTCAATCTGCGCTACATCGATTCCGAAGACATCGAGAATCAGGGCACCGCGCTGCTGGAAGGTGTCGACGCGATCCTGGTGCCTGGCGGCTTCGGTCTGCGTGGCGTGGAAGGCAAGATCACCGCCGTTCAATACGCTCGCGAAAACAAGGTTCCGTACCTGGGCATCTGCCTGGGCATGCAAGTGGCCGTGATCGAGTTCGCTCGTAACGTGATGGGCTGGAAAGACGCCAACTCCACCGAGTTCGATCGTGCAAGCGGTCACCCGGTCGTGGGTCTGATCACCGAGTGGGAAGATGCCACCGGCGCAGTCGAAACCCGTACTGAAACTTCCGACCTGGGCGGCACCATGCGCCTCGGCGCGCAGGATTGCCTGCTGGAGCCGGGTTCCCTGGTTCATGATTGCTACGGCAAGGACGTGATTGTCGAGCGTCATCGTCATCGCTACGAAGTGAACAACAACCTGCTGCCGAAAATCATCGAGGCCGGCCTGAAAATCTCCGGTCGTTCCGGTGATGGCGCACTGGTTGAGGTGGTTGAAGCACCGGATCATCCATGGTTCGTCGCTTGCCAGTTCCACCCTGAGTTCACCTCGACGCCACGCGACGGTCACCCGTTGTTCAGCGGTTTCGTTAAAGCAGCTTTGGCTCAACACCAGAAGAAGGCTTGAACCTTATGGCGCAGAAGATCATCCGTGTAGGCGATATCGAGATTGCCAACGATAAGCCAATGGTGCTGTTCGGCGGCATGAACGTGCTGGAAAGCCGCGATATGGCGATGCAGGTCTGCGAAGAGTACGTGAAGGTTACCCAGAAACTGGGTATCCCTTACGTGTTCAAGGCCAGCTTCGACAAGGCCAACCGTTCCTCCGTGACCTCTTACCGTGGCCCCGGCCTGGAAGAGGGCATGCGGATTTTCCAGGACATCAAGCAAGCCTTTGGCGTGCCGATCATCACCGATGTCCACGAGCCTGATCAGGCCGCGGTCGTTGCGGAAGTCTGCGACATTATTCAACTACCGGCCTTCTTGTCGCGCCAGACCGACCTTGTGGTCGCGATGGCCAAGACCGGTGCGGTGATTAACATCAAGAAAGCCCAATTCCTCGCGCCTCAGGAAATGAAACACATCCTGAGCAAATGCGTGGAAGCCGGTAACGATCAGTTGATCCTTTGCGAACGTGGTTCGAGTTTCGGCTACAACAACCTGGTCGTCGACATGCTCGGCTTCGGCATCATGAAGCAGTTCGAATACCCGGTGTTCTTCGACGTGACCCACGCGCTGCAAATGCCGGGTGGTCGCTCCGATTCCGCTGGTGGGCGCCGCGCTCAGGTTACCGACCTGGCAAAGGCTGGCATGAGCCAGTCGCTGGCCGGCCTGTTCCTCGAAGCCCATCCGGATCCGGACAACGCCAAATGTGACGGCCCTTGCGCCTTGCGTCTGGACAAACTGGAGCCATTCCTGGCCCAGCTCAAAGCTCTGGACGAGCTGGTGAAGAGTTTTCCGACGGTAGAAACCGCGTAATCCTCATTTCTCCGGTAAAGTACCGCACGATTTAACGCTCAGGCCCTCGGGCCTGAGCCTTGTCGTCTGCAAGACTGCCCGCTGCACCTCGCTTGCCGACGACCAAAGATTTCCTACAGCTGCGTCGTTTTCGTCAACTTTGGAGTGTTTACAACAATGGCTAAAATCGTCGACATCAAAGGTCGTGAAGTTCTCGACTCCCGTGGCAATCCCACCGTGGAAGCGGATGTGCTTCTCGACAACGGCATCATCGGCAGTGCTTGCGCGCCGTCCGGTGCTTCCACTGGCTCGCGTGAAGCGCTCGAGCTGCGTGATGGCGACAAGAGCCGTTACCTGGGCAAGGGCGTTCTGAAAGCCGTAGCCAACATCAACGGTCCGATCCGCGACCTGTTGAAAGGTACTGACCCAAGCGACCAGAAAGCGCTGGATCACGCGATGATCAAGCTCGACGGTACTGAAAACAAAGGTTCCCTGGGCGCCAACGCGATCCTCGCCGTTTCCCTGGCCGCGGCCAAGGCAGCAGCACAGGACCAGGACCTGCCACTGTATGCACACATCGCGAACCTGAACGGCACCCCGGGTGTCTACTCGATGCCGGTTCCGATGATGAACATCATCAACGGTGGCGAGCACGCCGATAACAACGTCGACATCCAGGAATTCATGGTTCAGCCAGTTGGCGCCAAGTCTTTCTCGGAAGGTCTGCGCATGGGCACCGAGATTTTCCATCACCTCAAAGCTGTTCTGAAGGCCCGTGGCCTGAGCACTGCCGTAGGTGACGAAGGTGGTTTCGCACCGAACCTGGCGTCCAACGAAGACGCTTTGAAAGTGATTTCCGAAGCCGTTGCCAACGCCGGTTACAAGCTGGGCACCGACGTGACCCTGGCTCTGGACTGCGCGGCCAGCGAATTCTACGAAGACGGTAAATACAACCTGTCTGGCGAAGGCCAGGTGTTCACCGCTGAAGGTTTCGCCGACTACCTGAAAGGTCTGACCGAGCGTTACCCGATCATCTCCATCGAAGATGGCCTGGACGAGTCCGACTGGGCTGGCTGGAAAATCCTCACCGACAAAATCGGCGAGAAGACCCAACTGGTAGGCGACGACCTGTTCGTGACCAACACCAAGATCCTGAAAGAAGGCATCGATAAAAAGATCGCCAACTCGATTCTGATCAAGTTCAACCAGATCGGCACACTGACCGAAACCCTGGAAGCCATCCAGATGGCCAAGGCCGCTGGTTACACTGCAGTGATCTCGCACCGCTCCGGCGAAACCGAAGATTCGACCATCGCCGACCTGGCCGTGGGTACCGCGGCTGGCCAGATCAAGACCGGTTCCCTGTGCCGTTCCGATCGCGTTTCCAAGTACAACCAACTGCTGCGTATCGAAGAGCAATTGAACGGTAAAGCCAAGTACAACGGCCGCAGCGAATTCCGCGGCTGAGTAAGTACATGGTAAAAAAGACACCGGATTGTGTCGGAAAAATCGCTACAGCGACGTTTTTGCCACTAATCTGATGCCTTATAAGCACAAGCCTGGTTTTTCCAGGCTTCGTGCTATCAGTAGCTTCATGTTTTGGTATGGCTGTCTTTTTTCACTGGATACCTGATATTCGATGCGCAGTCCCAATTGGTTGTTCCTCGTCTTGCTCCTGTTGCTGGCTGGCCTGCAGTATCGCCTGTGGGTGGGTAATGGCAGTCTGGCGCAAGTGGCCGAGCTGACTCAGCAGATCGCGGACCAGCATGCTGAGAACGAGACGTTGCTGGAGCGCAACCGGGTGATGGACGCTGAAGTCAGCGAGTTGAAAAAGGGCATGGAGACCGTTGAAGAGCGGGCTCGCCATGAGTTGGGCATGGTCAAGGACGGTGAAACCCTTTACCAGTTGGCACAATGAATCTGTCTTTACCGGCCTTCTGGGCCGTGGTTCCTGCCGCGGGCGTTGGTGCTCGTATGGCCGCAGACCGTCCCAAGCAATACTTGCAACTGGGCGGGCGCACTATTCTCGAACACAGCCTCGGCTGTTTCCTTGATCATCCATCCCTCAAGGGGCTGGTGGTCAGTCTTGCTGTTGATGATCCTTTCTGGCCGAACCTGGCGTGCGCAAGCGATTCGCGAATATCGCGGGTCGAGGGTGGTGCCGAGCGTTCCGGGTCGGTACTCAATGCGTTGTTGCATTTGCACACACTAGGTGCCGGCGATGAGGACTGGGTCCTGGTTCACGATGCAGCGCGGCCGAATCTCAGCCGTGACGATCTGGATAACTTGTTGGCTGAGCTGGCTGATGATCCGGTGGGTGGGCTGCTGGCGGTTCCGGCGCGGGACACGCTCAAACGAGTCGACAAACTGGGGCGCGTCGTGGAAACCGTGGACCGCAGTGTTATCTGGCAGGCCTACACGCCGCAGATGTTTCGTCTTGGCTCATTGCATCGGGCGTTGGCGGACAGTCTGGTGGCCGACGTTGTCATCACCGATGAAGCTTCAGCCATGGAGTGGGCGGGCATGGCGCCACGCCTGATCGAAGGTCGATCCGACAACCTCAAGGTCACTCGCCCGGAAGACCTGGAATGGTTGCGCCAGCGCTGGGCTAATCGCCGCTAAAAGACCGCAGCCTGCGGCAGCTCCTACAGGGGATCGCGTTTCAACTGGAGCTGCCGCAGGCTGCGATCTTTTGATCTCCAACGTCTAAACCTGATACTCCGGCTGCTGAGCCAATCCTTCCTTCAAATAATCCACCAACTTGCGCACCTTCGGCGACAGATGCCTTTGCTGTGGATACAGCGCCCAAACGGCGGTGTTGGGTGGTTGATGCGCTTCCAGCAACGAAATCAACACGCCGCTCTTCAAATGCTCCAGTACGTAATAGTCCGGTAACTGGCACAACCCGACGCCCTGTAGCGCCGCATCAAGTACCGCTTGCCCGCTGTTGCAGCGCCAGTTTCCCTGAACCCTCTGCGAAAATTCCCGCCCGTTCTGTTCCAGTTGCCAGAGATCGGAACTGCCAATCAGGCAGTTGTGGCGGCTCAATTCCGACAAACTGTGTGGGCGGCCATACCGTTCCAGGTAGGAAGGCGACGCGCAAAGAAACATCCTGCGGGGGGCGAGGCGAGTAGCGACCAGACGCGAGTCCTGCAATCGACCCAGACGGATCGCCAGGTCCAGGCCCTCATGCACCAAATCGAGTTGACGGTTGCTCAGTTCAATGTCGATCCGCAATTGTGGATAAAGCCCCATGAATCGCGTTACCAGTGGCACGATAAAGCGTTCGCCGTAGGCCACGGCGCAGGTCATGCGCAACATGCCCTTGGGTTCGCTGGTCAGGTCACCGACCGCTCGCAATGCTTCCTCGCGGCCATCTTGTAAGCGCTGGCAATGTTGCAGAAAAGTTTGCCCGGCCTCGGTCAGCGCGACCCGACGCGTACTGCGGTAGAGCAGGCGGGTTTGCAAGCGCTCTTCGAGGCGTGCGATTTGTCGACTGATATGGGAGGAAGAAACGCCAAGGCGTTCGGCGGCAGCAGTGAATTGGCTGCATTCGGCGACTGCGACGAACTCATCGATCCCTTCCCAACGGCTATCGGACATGGCGGATTATCCCTGTACAGCAATAATATTTTGCATTTGCTCCGATTATTCATCTTGCGGCGGTGTATTACACTCCCTGTCTCGTTTTTATTCACTGGAGAATCACCATGATCAAGTCGCGCGCCGCCGTTGCCTTCGAGGCGAAGAAACCCCTCGAGATCGTTGAAGTCGATGTCGCCATGCCCAAGGCCGGTGAAGTGTTGCTGCGCGTAGTGGCCTCCGGTGTCTGCCATACCGATGCCTACACCCTGTCGGGCGCTGACCCGGAAGGCATCTTCCCGTCGATCCTCGGTCACGAAGGCGGCGCGATCGTTGAAGCGATCGGCGAGGGCGTGACATCCGTTGCTGTAGGCGACCATGTGATCCCGCTGTACACCCCGGAATGTCGCCAGTGCAAATTCTGCCTGTCGGGTAAAACCAACCTCTGCCAGGCAATCCGCGCGACCCAGGGTAAAGGCTTGATGCCGGATGGCACTTCGCGTTTTTCCTACAAGGGCCAGCCGATTTTCCACTACATGGGTACGTCGACATTTTCCGAATACACCGTGCTGCCGGAAATTTCCGTGGCCAAGATTGCTAAAGAAGCGCCACTGGAAAAAGTCTGTCTGCTGGGTTGCGGTGTCACCACCGGCATCGGTGCCGTGCTCAATACTGCCAAGGTGAAACCAGGTGATACCGTGGCCATTTTCGGCCTCGGCGGCATCGGTCTGTCGGCGGTCATCGGCGCGGTCAAAGCCAAGGCTGCGCGCATCATCGCCATCGACATCAATCCGGCCAAATTCGAGATCGCTAAACAACTGGGTGCCACCGATTGTGTAAACCCGAAAGACTTCGATCGTCCGATCCAGGAAGTCATCGTCGACATGACCGACGGCGGCGTCGATTTTTCCTTCGAGTGCATTGGCAATGTCCAGCTGATGCGTGCCGCACTTGAGTGCTGCCACAAGGGTTGGGGTGAGTCGGTCATCATCGGCGTCGCCGGTGCCGGTCAGGAAATTTCGACCCGTCCGTTCCAGTTGGTCACCGGTCGCGTCTGGCGCGGTTCTGCGTTCGGTGGTGTGCGTGGTCGTACCGAATTGCCGAGCTACGTGGAAATGGCCGAAACCGGCGAAATCCCGCTGGACACCTTCATCACCCACACCATGGGCCTGGAAGATATCAACAAGGCATTCGATCTGATGCATGAAGGGAAAAGCATCCGTTCCGTTATCCATTTCTAAGGAGCAGCGAAAAGTTTCGGGCCATAAGCTGCAAGCGGGCTCACCGCTCTCTTGCAGCTTGAAGCTTGCAGCTTGCAGCTGAAATTCATATGAGCCTTGAAAATATTTCCTGCCAGAAAAGCTTCGGCGGCTGGCACAAACGCTACCGCCATCGCTCCGACGTACTCGGCTGCGACATGGTGTTTGCCGTGTTTTTGCCGCCACAAGCGGAGCAGGGCGGGAAGTTGCCGGTGCTGTACTGGTTATCCGGCCTGACCTGCACCGACGAGAACTTTATGCAGAAAGCCGGCGCCATGCGCATGGCCGCCGAACTGGGGATGATCATCGTCGCGCCGGATACCAGTCCACGTGGCCCCGATGTGCCGGGTGATCCAGATGGCGCCTGGGACTTCGGCCTCGGTGCCGGGTTTTATCTGAATGCCACCCAGGAACCGTGGTCGCGGCACTATCGGATGCATGACTATGTTGTGCAGGAATTGCCGGCATTGGTCGAAGCGCATTTCCCGGCGTCGGACAAACGCGGCATCAGCGGTCACTCCATGGGTGGTCACGGCGCATTGGTTTGTGCGTTGCGCAATCCGGGCCGCTATTTGTCGGTGTCGGCGTTCTCGCCGATCAACAATCCTATGGACTGCCCATGGGGTCAGAAAGCCTTTTCCCGTTACCTGGGGGAGGACCGTTCGAAATGGCGCGAGTGGGATGCCTGCGCATTGATTGCCGAGGCCCGCGAGAAACTGCCGCTGCTGGTCGACCAAGGTGATCGCGATGATTTCCTGGCCACCCAACTCAAGCCTGAAGCCTTGCAGCAGGCGACCAAACTGGCGGGTTATCCGCTGACGTTGCGCCTGCAACCCGGCTACGATCACAGCTATTTCTTCATCGCCAGCTTCATCGACGATCACTTGCAGCATCACGGGCGCGCCCTAGGCGTCTAATGCAGGTAGAATCACGCCCTGATAAAATTCGGGGCGTTTTTTTATGCGTATTGGCCACGGCTATGATGTGCACCGTTTCGCTGAAGGCGATTTCATTACTCTGGGCGGCGTGCGCATTGCACATAGCTTCGGGCTGCTCGCCCACTCCGACGGTGACGTCCTTCTGCACGCCTTGAGCGATGCCTTGCTCGGCGCTGCGGCGTTGGGTGATATCGGCAAACATTTCCCGGATACCGACCCGCAATTCAAAGGCGCCGACAGCCGTGCGCTGTTGCGTCATGTCGTCGCACTGATCCATGCCAAAGGCTGGAAGGTCGGCAACGTCGATAACACCATCGTCGCCCAGTCGCCAAAAATGGCTCCGCATATCGAATCAATGCGTGCGCTGATTGCCGCAGATCTTCAAGTTGAGTTGGATCAAGTGAACGTAAAAGCTACCACCACCGAAAAGCTCGGCTTTGTCGGTCGCGAAGAAGGCATTGCGGTGCATTCCGTTGCCTTGTTGCTGCGCGCATGAACGAACTCCAATTGCTCGGCCCGCGAGCTTATGGCGAAGCCCTCGGCACAGCAGTACTGAAAGCTACTGCTGAAGATTTCCAGGTCGATGAAGTCCTCGATATTCCCCTGAGTGGCGACGGCGAACACCTGTGGATTTGGGCGGAAAAACGCGGTCTTAATACTGAAGAAGCAGCACGGCGAATCGCCAAGGCCGCTGGCGTGCCATTGCGCACGGTCAGCTATGCCGGACTCAAGGATCGTCAGGCACTGACGCGTCAGTGGTTCAGCGTGCAGTTGCCGGGCAAAGCCGATCCGGATCTGTCGGCGGCAGAAAACGATACGTTGAAAATCCTCAAGACCAGCCGACACAAACGCAAGCTGCAACGGGGCGCTCACTCGGCCAACGGTTTCACGTTGCGCCTGACGCAATTTGCTGGCGACAAGGCCGCGATCGAAGAGCGGCTGCAACTGATTGCGAACCAGGGCATCCCCAACTATTTCGGCACCCAGCGTTTTGGGTTTGACGGCGGTAACGTGGTCGATGCTCGAGGCTGGGCGGCGCGCAAGGCCTTGCCGGAACAGCGCAATGTGCGTTCGCGGCTGCTGTCGACGGCGCGTAGCTTTCTGTTTAATCAGGTGTTGGCTGCACGTGTCGCCGATGGCACCTGGCAGCGTGCACAGGTCGGCGATCTGCTGGCATTCACCGATAGCCGCAGCTTTTTTCCGGCAGGCGAAGCCGAGTGCAGCGACCCGCGGCTGGCGATTCTCGACCTGCATCCGACCGGTCCGCAGTGGGGCGAAGGTGACTCGCCGACCACGGGCGCTGTCCATGAACTGGAGCAGGCAATCGCCGCGCGCGAAGCCGACCTTCGCGATTGGTTGATTAACGCCGGAATGAGCCATGAACGTCGCATCCTCCGGCTGCCCATTGCCGGGTTGACGTGGCATTATCCCGAGCCTGACATTCTGCAACTGGAATTCGTCCTGCCGGCCGGATGCTTTGCCACTGTTTTGGTGCGCGAGCTTGTTGATCTGGTGCCGGTGGGGCAGACGGACAGCCCATGCGTATTCTGATTTCAAATGATGATGGGGTAGCCGCACCCGGTCTCGCCGCGCTTTATGCTGCGCTGGCGGATTACACCGAATGCGTGGTTATCGCCCCGGACCAGGACAAAAGCGGCGCCAGCAGCTCGCTGACGCTCGACCGTCCGTTGCACCCGCAGACGCTGGCCAACGGTTTTATCAGCGTTAACGGTACACCGACCGATTGCGTGCACCTGGGCCTCAACGGCTTGCTGGAACGCGAAGCGGACATGGTGGTTTCCGGGATCAATCTGGGCGCCAACCTGGGGGACGATGTCCTGTATTCCGGAACCGTGGCGGCGGCGCTCGAGGGGCGTTTCCTGGCGCGCCCTTCGTTTGCCTTTTCGTTGGCCTCACGACAAGTCGAGAACCTTCCTACAGCGGCCTACTTTGCGCGCAAACTGGTCGAGGCTCATGCTGACCTCGAACTGCCGCCACGCACGGTATTGAACGTGAACATTCCCAATTTGCCGCTGGATCATATCCGCGGAATTCAGTTGACCCGACTTGGCCATCGCGCCCGCGCGGCGGCACCGATGAAAGTGGTCGACCCGCGCGGCAAGGCCGGTTACTGGATTGCTGCGGCGGGTGATGCCGAAGACGGCGGCCCGGGCACTGATTTCCATGCGCTGATGCAGGGTTATGTTTCCATCACGCCGTTGCAACTGGATCGTACCTTCAATGACGCCTTCAGAAGTCTCGATGGCTGGCTGGAGGGACTGCGCTGATGTCTCGTGAGCACGACGATATGCTGCGTCGCGGCATCGGGATGACTTCGCAACGGACCCGCGAGCGCCTGATTCAGCGTCTGTACGAGGAAGGGCTGTCCAACGCCAAGGTGCTGGAAGTCATCCGCCGTACACCGCGTCACCTGTTTGTCGACGAGGCGCTGGCACACCGCGCCTACGAAGACACCGCGCTACCGATCGGGCATAACCAGACCATCTCCCAGCCTTATATGGTGGCGCGCATGAGCGAGCTGCTGCTGGAAGCAGGGCCATTGGATAAGGTGCTGGAAATTGGTACCGGGTCGGGCTATCAGACGGCGGTACTGTCGCAACTGGTCGAACGGGTGTTTTCCGTCGAGCGCATCAAGGTTTTACAGGATCGGGCCAAGGAACGCCTGGTCGAGTTGAACCTGCGCAATGTGGTGTTTCGCTGGGGCGATGGCTGGGAGGGCTGGCCGGCGCTGGCGCCGTACAACGGCATTATCGTGACCGCAGTGGCCACCGACGTCCCTCAGGCGTTGCTCGATCAATTGGCGCCTGGTGGGCGCCTGGTGATCCCGGTCGGCTCGGGTGAGGTTCAGCAATTGATGCTGATCATTCGCGAAGAACAGGGTTTCTCCAGGCGTGTTCTGGGGGCTGTGCGCTTCGTCCCATTGCTCAATGGGCCACTGGCCTGAGCATTTGTTTCAGCGCGCTGAATTCTCTTCGATTGCCTCTGTCTTACAGCGGCGTTGATTGGTTAAACGGGTTGTTTTGTCAGGCAGCAAACGTGTGCGCGAAGCCATTTCGCTTCATTAAGGGTAAAGCGTGCATGGCCCGTTATACTTGCGACATTTCATGCCGGCACACGGCAAATCACATTTTCAGCCACCACAAAGGGAGCGGCGGGTGAGTCTCACAGTCATTGCGCAGCGTATGGGTAAAACGAGCTTTCAGCGCCTGGTGACTGGCCTTGTCTTGAGCACCTTGCTGGTCGGATGTTCCAGCAATAAATCCAGCGATGTACGCGTAGTCGATCGCAACAATGTCGCCCCTCAGCGTCCGGTAGTGACGACCGGGCAGTACGTGGTTCGCCCCAAAGACACCCTGTTCTCCATCGCCTTTCGTTACGGCTGGGACTACAAGGCGCTGGCGGCACGCAACAACATTCCTGAGCCTTACACGATCCACCCGGGTCAGACGATTCGCTTCGATGGACGCACCGGTTCAACGTCGACAGCGGTGGTCAGTTCGTCCAGTTCGTCGCCTTCGTCCTCGAGTAAAACCACGGTCATTCGTCGTCCGGTAGACGGTGGCACCACGACCACACCGGTGGTTGTACCGTCCGTCGCCAACAAGCCGGCACCCGCTCCAATGCCTCCAGCAGGCCCGGCCCCGACCGGCTGGGGATGGCCTTCTAATGGCATTTTGATTGGAAAATTCTCTTCAAACGGTAGTTTGAATAAAGGAATTGATATCGCCGGGGATTTGGGACAGCCTGTTTTAGCTGCGTCTGATGGGACGGTGGTATACGCCGGGAGTGGCTTAAGGGGCTACGGCGAATTAGTGATCATCAAACACAGTGAAACCTACGTTAGTGCCTACGGACATAACCGCAGGCTGTTGGTTCGGGAGGGGCAGCAGGTCAAGGTCGGACAGACAATTGCCGAAATGGGGTCAACGGGTACAGACCGGGTGAAGCTGCATTTTGAGATTCGCCGCCAAGGTAAACCTGTAGATCCGCTGCAATTCCTGCCACGTCGTTGATCGCTTACCAGCCTGTTCCATCGTAGAGGGGACAGGCTCCAGCGTTGCCAAGGATAAAGGCGCCGCTTGAGCTTGAGGTCGAACTCACCAAAGGACTATAACAATGGCTCTCAGTAAAGAAGTGCCGGAGTTTGACATCGACGATGAGGTTCTCCTGATGGAGACCGGCATCGGTACGGATTCGATGTCGAATGATGAAGGGGCGGCTCCACCTTCCGTTCGTGCCAAATCCAAACACTCCGCTTCGCTAAAGCAACACAAATACATCGACTACACGCGGGCACTTGATGCCACGCAGTTGTATCTCAATGAAATCGGTTTCTCCCCTCTGTTGTCTCCCGAAGAAGAAGTTCATTTTGCGCGCCTGTCGCAAAGTGGCGATCCGGCCGGGCGCAAACGCATGATCGAAAGTAACCTGCGGCTGGTGGTGAAAATCGCCCGGCGTTACGTCAATCGTGGCCTGTCGCTGCTCGACCTGATCGAAGAGGGCAACCTCGGGCTGATCCGGGCGGTGGAGAAGTTTGACCCCGAGCGCGGCTTCCGCTTTTCGACCTATGCGACCTGGTGGATTCGTCAGACCATCGAGCGCGCGATCATGAATCAGACCCGGACCATCCGGTTGCCGATCCATGTGGTCAAAGAGCTCAACGTGTACCTGCGGGCCGCACGGGAGCTGACGCAAAAACTCGACCATGAACCCTCACCCGAAGAAATTGCCAACCTGCTGGAAAAACCGGTAGGTGAGGTCAAGCGCATGCTGGGCCTTAACGAGCGGGTTTCTTCGGTCGACGTCTCGCTGGGTCCGGATTCGGATAAAACCCTGCTGGACACCCTTACCGACGATCGTCCCACCGATCCGTGCGAACTGTTGCAAGACGACGACCTGTCCCAGAGCATCGATCAATGGCTCTCGGAGTTGACCGACAAGCAACGCGAAGTGGTTATCCGCCGCTTCGGCCTGCGCGGCCACGAGAGCAGCACGCTTGAAGACGTGGGCCTGGAAATTGGCCTGACCCGGGAGCGGGTCAGACAGATTCAGGTTGAAGGCTTGAAGCGTCTTCGGGAGATCCTGGAGAAGAATGGCCTGTCTAGCGAATCGCTGTTTCAATAAGCATTTCGCCTGATAGTTAACAAAAGCCTCGACTCGTTCGGGGCTTTTTGTTGCCTGGAAATAGGGGGGCGTATCTGCCAACATCACCTCAGGTTTGTGGTCTCGCGTTGTAAGTCATCGCTTACTCCTTGCGTAAGTGTTCGTTATTTTTACACTGTGGCAGGCCGTCGTTATTCACGGTTAGCGCCATTATCTATCTGAAAAATAAGTGAATTTTTACAAGCTTTCGGCATGTGACAAGCATTTTTGTCGCTGAATGCCGATTGCTCTTGCCGGGGAACGCATTAGTATCTGGGTTGTGTCGACGGACCGACACGCCCTTCAAGGATGAGGGGAACGGACATCGCAGGAAGCGATTCATCAGGACGATGAAAAGGAATACAGGGAATAGGGAAAAAATGTGGGCGGGTCAAACCGCCCCTTTTTTTGCCCTTAAAAAAGCAAAAAGGCCCTTGTGGGGCCTTTTTTGGGAACGCGGGGGTAATCAGCGTTCGAGATCTTTGAGCTTGCTGCCTACAGATTTGTTAAGCACGCGATCAAACGCTTCTGCATCAGGCAACGAATCTTTCTTCTCGGTGATGTTCGGCCAGATTTCAGCAAGATCAACGTTGAGCTGAATGAATTCCTGCATGTCTTCCGGGACTTCATCTTCGGAGAAGATGGCCACGGCAGGGCATTCTGGTTCGCACAGTGCGCAGTCGATGCACTCATCCGGGTGAATCACCAGGAAATTCGGGCCTTCGTAAAAGCAGTCCACCGGACAGACTTCTACGCAGTCGGTGTACTTGCACTTGATGCAGTTGTCGGTGACGACGAAGGTCATTTCTAATTTTCTCCTCAGGCGCGGCTTGCTGCGCCCCTTCACGTAGGGGTCGCAAGGTTTGGGAGCGATAGTCTGCAGGCCAGGCTATAACCTGCAGCATCCCAAACCGCGCGAGATTCTAACAGCTTGCAAGCTTATGCGTTAGATCCGTGTCTTTAGTGTATAGAGCATTTCGAGTGCACGGCGCGGTGTCATATCGTCCAGGTCCAGTTTGGTCAGTTCATCCAGCACCGGATGCGGCAGACTGGCGAACATGTCGCTCTGCTGTGGGGCGGCCGGTTTGCCTTTGACTGGCTTTGGCGCTTCATGCGGCAGGGCGGTGTCTTCCAGTCGGCTCAAATGCTCTCGGGCGCGCACGATCACTTCGCTTGGTACGCCGGCCAGCTGTGCAACCGCCAGGCCGTAGCTTTGGCTGGCAGGCCCAGGCAGCACGTGGTGCAAGAACACGATGCGCTCGTTGTGCTCGGTGGCATTGAGGTGCACGTTGGCCACCAGCGGTTGAGCCTCCGGCAGGACCGTCAGTTCAAAGTAGTGTGTGGCGAATAGTGTGTAGGCCCGCAGATGCGCCAGGCGCTCCGCCGCGGCCCACGCCAGGGACAGGCCGTCGAAGGTGCTGGTGCCTCGTCCGACTTCGTCCATCAGCACCAGACTGCGCTCGGTGGCGTTATGCAGGATGTTCGCGGTTTCGCTCATTTCGACCATGAAGGTCGAGCGTCCACCGGCCAGGTCATCGCTGGATCCGATCCGGGTGAAGATCCGGTCGACCAGCGACAATTCGCAACTGGCGGCGGGCACAAAGCTGCCGATGTGTGCCAATAGCACGATCAAGGCGGTTTGACGCATGTAGGTGGATTTACCGCCCATGTTCGGCCCCGTGATCACCAGCATGCGCGTGTTGTCATCAAGACTCAGGTCGTTGGCCACGAAAGGCGTGGTCAGCACTTGCTCAACCACCGGGTGACGGCCCTGGGTGATGCGCATGCATGGCTCGCTGACGAAGCGCGGGCAGTTGAGGTCGAGGTTCAGTGCTCGTTCGGCCAGGTTGCTCAAAACGTCCAGCTCAGCCAGTGCGGCAGCGGTATCCTGCAGTGGTGGCAACTGGGAGATCAGGTCTTCAAGCAAGGCTTCGTAAAGCATCTTTTCACGAGCCAGGGCACGGCTCTTGGCTGACAGCGCCTTGTCCTCGAAGGCTTTCAGTTCCGGCGTAATAAAACGCTCGGCACCCTTGAGCGTTTGTCGGCGGATGTAATCAGCCGGTGCCGATTCGGCTTGTTTGCTTGGCAGTTCGATGAAGTAACCGTGAATGCGGTTGTAACCGACCTTCAGGTGCGACAGGCCGGTGCGAGCTTTTTCGCGGGCTTCGAGGTCGATCAGGAATTGCCCGGCGTTCTCGCTGAGTGATTGCAGATCATCGAGTTCGATGTCGTAACCGGTCTTCAAGACGCCGCCGTCGCGGATCACCGCTGGCGGGTTGTCGATGATGGCCTTTTCCAGCAGCGCCGCGAGTTCCGGATAGGTGCTGGTGGTGGTTGCCAGTTGATTGAGGTGCGGTGCTTCAAGCTCGGTCATTGCTTCTTGCAACTGCGGCAGTGCGCCGAGTGCATCGCGCAAGCGCGCAAGGTCACGCGGGCGCGCATTGCGCAGGCCGATCCGCGCAAGAATCCGCTCGATATCGCCGATTTCCTTGAGTTGCGGTTGCAGCTTCTCGAATCGATAGCCGTCAAGCAGGCAGGTGATCGACGTCTGGCGTGCCAGCAGTACCTTCAGATCACGCAGCGGGCGGTTTAGCCAGCGGGTCAGCAAGCGACTGCCCATGGCCGTCTGGCAACGATCGACCACCGATTGCAGCGTGTTATCGCGACCGCCGGCCAGGTTGGTGTCGAGTTCCAGATTGCGGCGGCTGGCGCCGTCCAGCACCACGGTGTCGTCCAGGCGTTCGTGGCGCAGGCTGCGCAGATGCGGCAGGGCGGTGCGCTGGGTTTCTTTCGCATAGGCCAGCAGGCATCCGGCGGCACCGATGGCCAGGGTCAGGTTCTCACAACCGAAACCTTTCAGGTCCTGGGTGGAGAATTGTTGGCAAAGACTCTTCAGCGCCGAGTCGCGCTCAAAATCCCACGGCGCACGGCGACGGACCCCACGGCGTTTTTCCGCCGGTAGATCCTTTGGCCAGTCATCCGGGATCAAAAGCTCCACCGGGTTGACCCGCTCCAGTTCCGCCAGCAGATTTTCCCAACCCTTGATTTCCAGCACGCTGAAGTTGCCGCTGGTGATGTCCAGCACTGCCAGGCCGAACAGGCGCTCGTCGCCCAACACGGCGGCGATCAAGTTGTCCCGGCGCTCATCCAGCAAGGCCTCATCACTCACTGTACCCGGCGTGATGATCCGTACGACCTGACGATCAACCGGTCCTTTGCTGGTGGCCGGATCGCCAACCTGCTCACAGATCACCACCGACTCACCGAGCTTCACCAGTTTCGCCAGATAACCTTCAGCGGCATGGTAAGGAATCCCACACATCGGGATTGCCTGACCTGCCGACTGCCCACGGGCGGTCAGGGTGATGTCCAGCAGCTTGGCGGCCTTCTTCGCGTCTTCGTAGAAGATCTCGTAGAAGTCACCCATGCGGTAGAACATCAACTGATCTGGGTGCTGGTTTTTCAGACGCCAGTACTGCTGCATCATCGGCGTGTGGGAGGACAGGTCGGAGAGGGCTTTATTCATTGGAGATCTGGAAAGCTCGTTGAAAGGTGTAGGGCAAAAGTGGGGTTTGCGCCCGGCTTTTCCGCAATGGGCGCAAGATTAACATGGCCGGTCAGTCGGACGCAGGCACGAACGCTACGCGGTCTGTTTCAGCTGGTTTATGCATTTGTTATGCAAATCGGCATTTGTCTTCTGTGTGAAGAACAAGCAATATGCGCGTTATGCAAAAACGCAATGTTTCAACCGTCTTAAGAGCACTGCTCGATCAGCACGGGATCTCCCCCACGGAGCTTCACCGTCGCACCGGCGTGCCTCAATCCACGCTCTCGCGGATTCTCAGCGCGAAGATCGTCGACCCTTCGGATAAGCATATTTCGAAGATCGCCGAATACTTCGCCGTGAGCACCGATCAGTTGCGCGGCCGCGCGGATGTTGTGCCGGCTACCAGTACCGGACGCGATGAGTTGCATTCGGAACTCAAGGATATAAGTCTGTGGGACGACGATACGCCAGTCGATGACGACGAGGTGTCGGTTCCCTTTCTTCGCGAGGTTGAATTGGCTGCGGGATCAGGGCGATTCGTCATCGAAGAGAGTGAGCGCTCTAGCCTGCGCTTTGGAAAGCGCAGCTTGCGCCATAACGGTGTACAGTTCGACCAGGCCAAATGCGTGACGGTACGCGGCAACAGCATGCTGCCGGTGCTGCGCGACGGAGCGACGGTCGGGGTCAATGCCGGCAAGTGCGGGATTGGCGACATCATTGATGGCGACCTTTATGCAATCAACCACAACGGCCAGTTGCGGGTGAAACAGCTTTATCGCCTGCCCACCGGAATCCGCCTGCGCAGCTTCAATCGTGACGAGCATCCGGACGAGGACTACACCTTTGCGGCAATCCAGGAAGAGCAGATCGTCATCCTCGGTCATGTTTTTTGGTGGGGTATGTACGCCCGATAGCCTAGGGTTTGTCACTAAAAACTCGCAATCAGCGGGTTTTTTTTTGCCTGAAGAAAGCCATTGGCTATCGAATCAGGGTTATTTATATGCGTTATTGCATAAGTGAAATCCAGATATAATGCATTTACGCATTGATTATGTATGCGTAAATGCATACTCTTGTGTCTCTGTCGAATCACAAAAAATGCTCAGCACATGGCCCAAGCGCTTTCGGTAGAAGCTGTGTGCATACATTCAGTAATCATCCTCGGGAGGCGTGTAATGACTATCGAGCAACCCGTTTGGTTGGAGATACCCCTTTGGATGGTTACTGTCCTGATTCTGCTCGGCGGCGTTGCGGGTGAAATGTGGCGGGCCGACAAGGAGGGCGTTCGCGGTTGGTCGCTATTTCGGCGACTCGCGTTACGCTCTGGCTCCAGCATGATCTGCGGCGCCTCGGCCATCATGCTGCTGCACGCCGCCGGTGTTTCCGTCTGGGTCGCCTGCGCGGGTGGGTGCCTCACGGCGATGGCCGGTACGGACGTTGTTATCGGCTTATATGAACGCTGGGTCACCAAGCAGATTGGTGTGGCGGGCGGGCGGCCTGACGATGCGGAGAATTGATTGCTCGTCGTGACTTTTGCAGAGCGCTGCCTTACTCACATTTTGATCAACCCTGCGCCTTGCAAGCGCGGATTGCTCGTGTACGGTAGGTCTCATTCCGCCCGATCAGGAGATGACTGTGAAAGAAATCACTCAGCTGGCCGCCGAGCTTGGCAGGCGCTTGCAGGTTCTCAATGCCCACGTCACTGCCGCCGAGTCCTGTACGGGCGGTGGAATATCCGAGGCGATTACCCGGATTCCTGGCAGTTCGGCCTGGTTCGAGGCTGGTTATGTCACTTACTCCAACCGTCAGAAAACCCGGCAATTGAATGTCCCGGTCGAGTTGTTTTCAACGGTGGGGGCGGTCAGTCGCGAGGTCGTCGAGGCCATGGTTCGTGGGGCGCAGGAAAAAAGCCAGGCGCATTTTGCCGTAGCGGTCAGCGGCGTTGCCGGGCCGGACGGCGGTTCACCGAGCAAACCGGTGGGCACTGTCTGGCTGGCCTGGGGCGTCGGCGAGCAGGTGTTTTGTGAGGTGCAGCACTTCCCCGGTAACCGCGATGAAGTCCGCCGACAAACGGTGAAGGCCGCGCTAGAGGGGCTGCTGCGGCATGCCGCGGCAGAAATCTCAAATCAGGGGTAGGCGATCCGGAATCGCTGTGGAATAATACTGGCTACTTATACAGGTGTTGGCCGTCAGGCCTTATTGATTACGTGAGGACTTTAATGGACGACAACAAGAAGAAAGCCTTGGCTGCGGCCCTGGGTCAGATCGAACGTCAATTCGGCAAGGGTGCCGTAATGCGTATGGGCGATCAGGACCGTCAGGCGATCCCATCCATCTCCACTGGCTCTCTGGGTCTGGACATCGCATTGGGCATTGGCGGTCTGCCAAAAGGCCGTATTGTTGAAATCTACGGTCCTGAATCCTCCGGTAAAACCACACTGACATTGTCCGTGATCGCCCAGGCTCAAAAAGCCGGCGCGACCTGCGCATTTGTCGATGCTGAACACGCCCTCGATCCTGAATACGCTGGCAAGCTGGGCGTCAACGTCGACGACCTACTGGTTTCCCAGCCGGACACCGGCGAGCAAGCCCTGGAAATCACCGACATGCTGGTGCGTTCCAACGCGGTTGACGTGATCATCGTCGACTCCGTGGCGGCACTGGTACCAAAAGCAGAAATCGAAGGCGAAATGGGCGACATGCACGTGGGCCTGCAAGCCCGTCTGATGTCCCAGGCGCTGCGTAAGATCACCGGTAACATCAAGAACGCCAACTGCTTGGTTATCTTCATCAACCAGATCCGTATGAAAATCGGCGTGATGTTCGGCAGCCCGGAAACCACCACTGGTGGTAACGCGCTGAAGTTCTACGCTTCGGTTCGTCTGGACATCCGCCGTACTGGCGCGGTGAAAGAAGGTGATGAAGTCGTCGGTAGTGAAACCCGCGTCAAGGTTGTGAAGAACAAAGTGGCTTCGCCGTTCCGTCAGGCCGAGTTCCAGATTCTTTACGGCAAAGGCATCTACCTCAATGGCGAGATGATCGACCTGGGTGTTCTGCACGGTTTCGTTGAGAAGTCCGGTGCCTGGTATGCCTACAACGGCACCAAGATCGGTCAGGGTAAAGCCAACTCGGCCAAATTTCTGGCAGATAACCCGGAAATTGCCGCAACCCTTGAGAAGCAACTGCGTGACAAACTGCTAACCCCAGCTCCGGACGTGAAGGCTTCGCCAGTCAAAGAGACTGCGGATGATCTGGCTGACGCTGATATCTGATAGATCCGATGACCGCCGTACTCGATACCCTCGTCGCGGTGCGGCGAACCGCAATGGACCTGCTCGCACGCCGCGAGCACGGTCGAGTCGAGCTGATGCGTAAGCTGCGTCAGCGCGGCGCTCTCCCTGAAATGATCGAAACCGCACTCGACCGATTGACGGAAGAGGGCTTGCTCTCCGAATCCCGTTACCTCGAAAGTTTTGTTTCCTACCGTGCTCGGTCCGGTTATGGCCCTTTGCGTATTCGCGAAGAGTTGAGCCAGCGTGGCCTGCAGCGCAGTGATATCGAACTTGCCTTGCGCGAGAGCGGTATCGACTGGCAGGAGCAGTTGTCAGACACCTGGCGGCGCAAGTTCTCCGGGCATTTACCGATAGACGTTCGGGAGCGTGCCAAGCAAGGCCGGTTCCTGGCATATCGGGGATATTCGATGGAAATGATCAACCGCTTGTTCAGCGGTCGAGGGATGGATGATTGACTGAAACGGCTCGCTATTTCGATAGCGGGCCGTTTTTTATGCGTCACGTAACCTTTGATGTCTCCCGCGTGCGCTGTTGTGCCTGTGGTTGGGGTTGCGCCCAGTTTTCTGGCAGGTTGATGTAATCCACCAGCTCTCGTAGCCGGCCATGGTCACGGGCGTTGAAGGTGAAGGCCAGTCGCGCCAGATGACTGAACTGCGCTTCGTCGTGTTCCTCGCCGCTGTAGGCGTGCTGATGAAATTGATCGCTGAGGCACAGGTCGGCGAATGCTTTTTGCATGTGTTCGAGTGCCCGATCGCTGAGTTTGTGGTTCATGCGGATCACGAATTGATGCTTGAGCCAGCGGCTGGAGTGGTAGTTGCTGTAGAACTGGTTGATCTGTTCCACGGCTTCCTCGGCGCTGTAGACCAGTTTAACCAGCTTCATGTCCGTAGGCAGGATGTAGCGATTTTCTTCCAGTTGCTGGTGTATGAACTCCAGCGCTCCTTGCCAGAACTTGCCGCCCGGAGCGTCCAGCAGTACCACGGGCACCAGTGGGCTTTTGCCGGTCTGGATCAGCGTCAGCACTTCCAGCGCTTCATCCAGGGTGCCGAAACCGCCTGGGCAAAGCACTAGCGCATCGGCTTCCTTGACGAAGAACAACTTGCGCGTAAAGAAGAAGTGGAACGGCAGCAGGTTGGTCGTGCCCTGAACAGTGGGGTTGGCGTGTTGTTCGAAAGGCAGGGTGATATTGAACCCCAGGCTATGTGCCAGGCCGGCACCTTCGTGAGCTGCGGCCATGATGCCGCCGCCTGCACCCGTAATGACCATCAGGTCCGAGCGCGCCAGCGCGGCGCCAAGCTCGCGGGCCATACCATATAGCGGATGTTCTATCGGCGTGCGCGCCGAGCCGAAAACAGTGACTTTGCGTCGACCCTTGAACTGCTCCAGTACGCGGAAGGCTTGCTCAAGTTCGCGCAGGGCTTGCAGGGTGATTTTGGCATTCCAGCGGTTGTGGTCTTCCTGGGCCATGCGCAGCACGGTCAGGATCATGTCGCGATAGATCGGAATATTCGGGCTGTTGGGTGAAACAAGGTTGAGTTGCTCTTCGACCTTGCTGATGAGGTCGTGGCCGCTGTCTGCAAAATGGCGGCTCAGGAGGTCATTCGGTTGGTAAGGCATTCAACTTCTCCTTCTGCACAGAACCCTCGGCGCCAACACACCAATCATCGACGCCACGACACATCTTGTGTCGCTGTCTGCCCCGGCCCATGCCTGGGCGATTCATTTGACCCGAATGGTTGGCGGGTCATCCATACAGGCTCTGTTTTTCCCTTGGATGAAAGAAACGTTCGCAAAGCACAAAGCGTAATGGGCGGCCCTTTTCCTGCCCTGAAGAATGAACGTGGATACTTGAAATCTAGACCCTTGCGGTGATTTGCGCTGCTTTGATCATTGCGCCGTAAAGTCTTTCCTGGCAACCGCTTATTGACGATTTGCAAGGTGCTTTCACCGCTCGTCTGAACGCACACCGCGAGTTCTGCACTCTGATTTACTAAGTTACAGGCGTCACACGACAACTTTGCGTCAAGGGTAAGGCGCACGGGACAAGCGGTTGAAGGATTTCTCGCTCAATACGAGTGAAGTGCAGGGAGGCGGGAAGCCATGACCAGAGTCATTCTGGAGATAGAGGTCGATACGCAACTGTATCGATTGCTGAAGTCATCAGCCGAGACCAACCATTTGAGTCTCGAAGAAGAGTGCTGCCGTCGCCTTATGGGCGCGGACCGGCGGTCACGTTATTTGCAGGCGTTGCTGGCAGAACTGCGCGCCGAGGATGAGCAGCGGCGCGCCAAGTCCCATTGATTACTTTTTCTTCTGGGGCGCTTTCGGGCAATCCGATTCCTTGTAGCTGGCTGAGCCGATTGCGCGATTGCTCTTCACCTCGGTGAAGTCGTAACGCATGGTCGCGCCCTTGGCCATCAACTTACGGAATGACGGGTTGTTGCATACCGAGGCACCCAGCTGGAAATACACGGCTTTTGGATCGGCGCGCATCTTGTTGGCGTGGCTGCTTTGTACGCTCAAGTGGTTGATCAGTACCGTACCTTCAACGGAATAGCCCTGATCAAGAATGTCTTCATTGATTGCCCGTGGAGTACCAACACTGCTTTGCGCGGCGACGTTTTGCAGCTCTCTGTTCAGGTTCTGCTCACTCAATGACGCTGCTTGGGCGCTGAAGGACGACGCCAGCAGAATGGCAGCGGTGGGAACGATAAGGCGCAGCATGAAACTCTCCTGGTTCAGTGACTGGTGGTTCGACCAGTCACGTGACTGTGCGTTCAGTGGCGGCGAATTATAGGGGAGGTGGCCTGGACGGTACAGGTTTGCGCCCACCGCTCTGGTAAACTGTCGGCCTTTAATGCCTTGCCGAGTGCTGTTCGTGTCAATTTCCCCGTTATGTCGGCGTAGCCTGCGATGAGCCATGCCCCCAACGCTGTAGCCCGCTTGCGTGATCAGCGAGAAGACGAAGGCATCAAGCCCATTCAGGCTCGCGGCTGGCGCGCAACCCGCTGCCGAGCCTGTCGCGTGATCGAGAGTCACTGCCTGTGCGCCTGGCGTCCACAGGTCGAGACTCGCGCCGGGGTTTGCCTGATCATGACCAGCAAGGAAGTGTTCAAACCGAGCAACACCGGCTGGCTGATCGCCGATGTGGTGCGCGACAACCATGCGTTCATCTGGTCGCGTACCGAGCCTGACCCTCAGTTGCTGGCGTTGTTGTCCGACCCGCAATGGCAGCCTTACCTGGTATTTCCGGGTGAGTATGTCGAGCCCAAGCGCGTAACCAATACCGTAGCAGTCGATAGCAGCAAGCGGCCGCTGTTCATCTTGCTCGATGCAACCTGGACCGAAGCCCGCAAGATTTTCCGTAAAAGTCCTTATTTTGACTCGCTGCCGATTCTCAGTCTGCTGCCCGAAAAACTCTCCCGGTATCAGTTGCGCCGCTCTACACGAAGCGAACATTTGTGTACTGCGGAAGTTGCAGCGCTATGCCTCGATCTGGCGGGTGATGTGCAAGCGGCATCGGCACTGGAGGCTTATTTCGACGTGTTCAGCCAGCATTATCTTGATGCCAAGCGTCAGCTTGAGATGAATGTTGAAACACCTGCACACGCTGAGTTGAGGCCGTTCGTGCCGAGTGTAGACACGCCATTGAGCTGAGCATCGCCCATACTGCAATGCATGGATCGGCCATGCAGCTTGACCACCCCGGCTGTGCTGGGCATGCTTGGCGCCGATTAGGGTGCGGCCGGAGTTTGAAACGCCGTTTGATTGGTGTTGAACGTGCCCTGTTGGTGCAGCTCCGTGGCTGTACTTCGAGTTGTTTTGGCGAGGCCCGAATGCATCGGGCGTCCCATGAAAAACAGGATCATTTGAAAAATGGCCACATACGAAATCCTGATTGCCGATGACCACCCGCTTTTTCGTTCCGCCCTGCATCAAGCGTTGACCCTGGGCCTTGGCCCGGATGTCCGTCTGGTGGAAGTGGCGAGCATTGCCGAGCTGGAAACGCGCCTGACTGAAAAGGCCGATTGGGATCTGGTGCTGCTGGATCTGAACATGCCGGGTGCGTACGGCTTTTCCGGGCTGGTGTTGTTGCGCGGTCAGTACCCGCAGATTCCGGTGGTGATGGTTTCGGCGCAGGAAGAGGCCTCGATCATGGTCAAATCCCGTGAATTCGGAGCCAGTGGCTTCATTCCCAAGTCCAGCGACCTGAGCGTGATCCAGAAGGCCGTGCGTGCGGTGCTCGATGGTGATGTATTCTGGCCACCCCAGGCATTCGAAGCGGTCAGCGTTTCCGATGAGGCCAAGGCGGCCAGCGAAGGCCTTGCGAGTCTGACGCCGCAGCAGTTTCGCGTGTTGACCATGGTTTGCGAAGGTTTGCTGAACAAGCAGATCGCCTACGAACTGAGCGTTTCCGAAGCGACGATCAAGGCCCACGTGACCGCGATCTTCCGTAAGCTGAACGTGCGCACCCGGACCCAGGCAGCGCTGCTGTTGCAACAACTTGAGTCAATTTCGAGCCACTAAGGATTGGCGTCTTCACGCTTTTTTGACTTTGGTTAATCTAGTTTCCCCACTCCTTTTTGGTCAGTTGCATACTCTATGTCACCTTTCAAAGGCCAGACCGGCCTGAAACGTATCCTCAACGCCTCCGGTTATTCGCTAGACGGCCTGCGCGCAGCCTTCACCGGTGAAGCGGCTTTTCGCCAGCTGGTATTGCTCAACGTCATCCTTATCCCGCTGTCGTTCTTCCTGAATGTCAGTCGTGTCGAACAGGCGCTGCTGATTGCGGTCTGCCTGTTGGCCTTGATCGTCGAGTTGCTTAACTCGGCAGTAGAAGCGGCCATCGACCGCATCTCCCTCGAATTGCACCCGTTGTCAAAGAACGCCAAGGACATGGGCAGTGCCGCGCAGTTCGTGGCGTTGACCATGATCGCGCTGGTGTGGGCAGTGATTCTGCTTTAAGCGATTGTCGGCAGCACGATCTCGTCGCTGCGCTGCACCCCGGCGGTGAAGGCGCGGCACAGATCGAGGAATTCGCGCATCGCCGACGTCTGGTATTTCTGCTTGTGCCAGATGAAGTAGAACTGCCGCGCCAGGTCCAGGTCCGGTGTCTCCACCGGCACCAGGCTACCGCGGCGGAACGCATCCCGTAACGCCAGTCGCGAAATACAGCCAATCCCCAGACCGGATTCCACCGCACGCTTGATCGCTTCGGTGTGCTCCAGTTCCAGGCGGATGTTTAATGAGCTTCGGTGATGACGCATGGCCTGATCGAAGGTCAGTCGCGTGCCCGAACCTTGTTCGCGCAAAATCCAGGCTTCGTGGCCCAATTCATCGATGGTCGCGCTGCCGCGTTGGGCCAATGGATGTTGCGGTGCGCAAAACACCACCAGTTCATCCTCGACCCAGCTCTGTACTTCAATATCCGGGTGGCTGCAATCACCTTCGATTAGACCCAGATCAATTTCATAGTGGGCGACCTGTTGCACAATGTTGGCAGTGTTCTGCACGTGCAGTTTTACCTGGCTTTCCGGGTGACGCTGCATGAAACCGCCGATCAGCAGGGTCGCCAGGTAATTGCCGATGGTCAGGGTCGCGCCGACCGCCAATGAGCCGAAACCGGACTTGCCGTTGAGCAGGTCTTCGATTTCCTTGGCCTGATCGAGCATCGCCACCGCTTGTGGCAGCAACTGTTTGCCGAGGGCATTGAGGCTTAGCCGTTTACCGGCGCGATCGAAGAGCTGGCAGCTCGACTGGCGTTCCAGTTCGGTGATCGAGGTGCTCGCCGCCGATTGCGAGAGGTTAAGCAGGCCCGCAGCACGGGACACGCTTTCCTGCTGGGCGACGGCGACGAATACTTGAAGTTGACGGAGAGTAAATCGCATATCGATATAACCGATAACCCTTATCTTAATAATCCATTTAACAGATATTGTTACTGCTATTAGAATGCGATGCAATTGCGCACAAGAGCTCTCTTTTGAAAAGCAGGCGCAGACAAATCCCCAGGAGTCCCCGTACATGAGCAACATGAACCACGAGCGTGTCCTCAGTGTTCATCACTGGAACGACACTCTGTTCAGCTTCAAGTGCACCCGTGATCCGGGCCTGCGCTTCGAGAACGGTCAGTTCGTGATGATCGGCCTGCAACAGCCCAACGGCCGCCCGCTTATGCGCGCTTACTCGATTGCCAGCCCGAATTGGGAAGAGCATCTCGAATTCTTCAGCATCAAGGTGCCTGATGGCCCGCTGACTTCCCAGTTGCAGCATCTGAAGGAAGGCGACGAGATCATCATCAGCAAGAAGCCTACAGGCACGCTGGTGCTAGATGACTTGAAGCCTGGTAAACATTTGTACCTGCTCAGTACCGGTACCGGTCTGGCGCCGTTTATGAGCGTCATCCAGGACCCGGAAACCTACGAGCGTTTCGAAAAAGTGATCCTGTGCCACGGCGTACGTTACGTCAACGAAGTCGCCTACCGCGAGTTCATCACCGAGCACTTGCCGCAGAACGAATTCTTCGGCGATGCCCTGCGTGACAAGTTGATCTACTACCCGACCGTGACCCGCGAGCCGTTCGAGAACGAAGGTCGCCTGACCGACCTGATGCGCAGCGGCAAGTTGTTCAGCGACATCGGCCTGCCACCGATCAACCCGCAGGACGACCGCGCCATGCTGTGCGGCAGCCCGAGCATGCTCGACGAGACCAGCGAAGTGTTGAACAGCTTCGGCCTGAAAGTTTCGCCGCGGATGCGCGAGCCGGGTGACTACCTGATCGAGCGTGCGTTCGTCGAGAAGTGACCGAAGGTCACCTGTAGGAGCGAGCTTGCTCGCGATGGTCGTTAACGATAACGCGCGCTTAACGGGTTAAACGCGGCGTACTCTAGACCATCGCGAGCAAGCTCGCTCCTACACGATCAAAAGCCCGCGTTGCCACCCAAGGCAGCGCGGGTTTTTGCGTTTCTGGCGTTTACACCTTTGCCGGAATGACTTCGAGGACGCGAATCAGCCCCGACTCAGGGTAATGCCAGCGCACGTCCAGATCCCAGAACTGCGCGCCGTACTCCCGCTCGGGCGTGGGCGTTTGATAGGCCGGGCGTGGATCTTGCGCCAAACACTGCTCGATCAACTCAATCAACGGCTCTTCAAGGCGCTGAGCGTGCCCATGAGCCTGTTGCAGTGCTGAATCTGTCCACTCCACGGGAATCAGCTGCGGCGCAGCGCTGGCGATGCTGTTGGAGGCTATGTCGATGATGTCGGCGTAAGGCACGTAGGGTTTGATGTCCAGAACCGGCGTGCCATCCAGCAGGTCAATGCCGGATATCCACAAGCGATTGGCTTCGACCTTGTCCAGTTTGACCACGGACTGGCCGATGCCATTAGGGCGATGGGTAGCACGGGTAGCGAATACGCCCATGGATTTGTTGCCGCCCAGGCGAGGAGGGCGGACTTTCAATCGTGGCTTTTCTTCCAGGGCTTGGTGGAACAGAAATAACAGCCAGACATGGCTGACCTGCTCCAGTCCCTGCACGGCATCGCCCTGATCGAACGGCGTCACCAGTTCCAGAACACCGCGCGCAGCCGGGGCCAGTTGCGGTTGGCGCGGGATGGCGAATTTCTCCTTGAAGCAGGAGCGCACAAAGCCGATAGGGGAAACGCTGTAGGTCATGGTTGGCGGTCGAAGCGGGATAGGCTGGGAATGATGCCTTAAAGATCAAAAGATCGCAGCCTTCGGCAGCTCCTACAGGTTAATGCGAAACAATGTAGGAGCTGCCGAAGGCTGCGATCTTTAGAGGCTAAACCCACCATCCAGCGGAATGATATTCCCGGTCATGTACGCCCCGGCCGTACTCGCCAGACTGATCGCCAGCGCCGCCATCTCTTCCTCCCGGCCCCAGCGCTTCATCGGTATCAGTGCTGTGTCTTCAGCCAGCGCCTGCTCATCGTTGCCAATGTGCTGAGTCATCTTGCTCGGAAAACGCCCCGGCGCAATCACGTTAACGTTGATGTGCTGGTTTACCAGTTCCCGCGCCAGAATTCGCGACAGTTGATGTAGGGCGGCTTTACTCGGGCCGTAGGCATAAGCCTGTTCGCCGAAGGACGAAATCCCCGCCACCGAGCCGATGTTGATGATCCGGGCCGGATTCGCCTCCGAGCCGGCCTTGCGCAGCAGTGGCAGGAACTGCTGGATGCAGTTGAAGACTGACGTGACGTTAAGCTGCATGACTTTCTCCCAACCCTTGATCGGGTAGCTCTCCAGTGGCGCGCCCCACGTCGTGCCGGCGTTGTTGACCAGAATGTCGAGATGACCGATCTGCTCGCCCAACCGTGTGGCCAACTTCAACACGCCTTCTTCTGTGGCCAGGTTGGCGGCGACGCCATGGCAGCGCCCAAGCGCGCCAAGTTCATCAGCCGTTTGCTGGCAGGCTTCTGCATCGCGGGCGCAGACGTACACGGTAGCGCCGGCCTCGACGTAAGCCTTGGCAATCATTTTGCCGATACCACGGGTGCCGCCGGTCACCAGAGCGGTGCGGCCTTGCAGGGAAAAGTAGGGGTGCATGGCGAGTCCTGAGAACTGAGGGTCATTACACCCTAGTCGTCAGCCGCCGGAAGCGGAGCCACTATTTTTTCGCGGAATGTGCGGTCATACGGCCCGGCACTCAACCACTATGGTCCCCTGTAGGCGCTGCCGCAGGCTGCGATCTTTTGATCTGGATCTTGAAAAAACCAAAGTCAAAAGATCGCAGCCTGCGGCAGATCCTACAGGGAGCCGTGCAATTTACTGCGGGCGTACGCGCAGGGTCAGGCCCTTGAGGAAATTACGCAGCAACTGGTCACCGCATGGGCGGTAGTTGGTGTGGCCGAACTTGCGGAACAGCGCGCTCAGCTCAGGCTTGGACACCGGGAACTCGGCAGCCTTGAGGATCGCGTGCATGTCGTCTTCTTTCAACTCGAAAGCCACACGCAGCTTTTTCAGGATGATGTTGTTGGTCACCGGCACTTCGATTGGCTGCGGTGGACGGCTTTCGTCCTTGCCACGCTTGAAGATGACCAGGCCGTCGAGGAAATGCGCCATGACCTCGTCCGGGCAGCGTACGAAGCCTTCCTCGTCTTCCTCTTTCTTGTCGAGGTAAGTCAACAGGTCTGGCAGGGTCACGTCCATGCCGCCGAGTTTGATGATCTCGATGACTTTCTTGTCGCTGATGTCGAGCATGTAGCGCACGCTGCGCAGTACGTCGTTATGAATCATGGTGTGCAATCCTGATATTCAGCTGTGGGCGTCGCGGCAGAGCGCAGCGCCGAAATGTGTGGCGGCTTGAGAAGCTTTAGAACTTCTCTTTGCCGGTCAGGTAGCGCCATTGCCCCAAGGGCACTTTGCCGATGGACACGCCGCCGATGCGGATACGGCGGATGCCCACGACCTTCAGGCCGACGGCCTGGCAGAACAGAGCGAGAATGCCCGGTTGCGGGTTTTTCATGGCGAAGCGCAGACGGTTCTCGTTCTGCCAACTGGCTTTGACCGGCGGCAGTTCCTTGCCCTTGTAGGTCAGGCCGTGCTGCAAGCGATTGAGGCCGTGCTCGACCATGTTGCCTTCGACCTCGACCACGTATTCCTGCTCGATCTTGCTCGAATCGGCGGTGAGCTTGCGCAGGATCTTCCAGTCCTGGGTGAATACCAGCAGGCCGCTGGCATTGGCTTGCAGGTCAGTGCTGGCGGTCAGGCGCAGGAAGTGACCCTTGAGCGGGCGCTTGCCGTAGCGGTGTTCTTCACTCAGGGTCTCGGCGCTGATGGACGCCATGGCGGTATCCGCGTCCATGCCGGCGGGCACGTTGAACAGGATGGTCACTGGCTCTGGCGCAGTGGCTTTGGCGTCCTTGTCGAGTTCGACTTTCTGGTCGCCGACCTTGAACTGCGGCTCGTCGATCACTTCGCCGTCGACGGTGACCCAGCCGCCCTCGATGAACAGCTCAGCCTCCCGACGGGAACAGCCGACGAGTTCGATGAGGCGTTTGGAGAGTCGAATCGGGTCAGTCATGACAGGGCCGTAACAAAAAAGGGGTGGGCATTGTACCTGCCTGACGCCGGTTAAGCCCGGTTCCATTTGTCGGAGCTGCCGAAGGCTGCGATCTTTTGATCTTTACGAGCAAAGATCGCAGCCTTCGGCAGCTCCTGCACAGGTATCGGTGTTGGGTCAGCCTTGCTGTGAACGTTGCTGGTTCTGGCGCAAACGCATGTGCAACAGCGGATACGGCTGGCCCATGCCATCCACTTCCGAACGGCCTATCACCTCGAATCCCTGTTTGAAGTAAAACCCCAGCGCTTGCGGGTTCTGCTCGTTGACGTCCAGCTCATCGGCATTCAGGTGTTCCATGGCATAGCGCAACAACTGCTTGCCCAGGCCCTGACCGCGGTGGGCCGGGTCGATGAAGAGCATTTCGATCTTGCCTGCCGCCACCCCGGCGAACCCGGTGATGTGCTGGCGCGAGTCTTTGGTGCAGACCAGCATCACCGCGTCGAGGTAACGGGTCAGCACCAGATTCTTCAGGAGCTCGATGTAGCTCTCTGGCAGAAAGTCATGCGTGGCGCGCACTGACGCTTCCCAGACCCGTGTAAGTTCTTCGTAGTCGCTCAGTTTCGGTGTGTGGACGACCGAATGTTGGCGCATGCCCGCTGCCCCTTGTGTTGTTATCCGTTCCTCACAAAACGATAGCCGTAAAAAAGCCCCGCATCTCGTCAAGAGAGCGGGGCTTTTCGTATTTTTTGCGTTTAGATCTGTTCAGCCCACAGGTCGTACTCGTCGGCATCGGTCACTTTGCACCAGACCTTGTCGCCTGGCTTGAGGTTGCTGCCGTTGTCGATGAACACGTTGCCGTCGATTTCCGGGGCGTCGAAGAAGCAGCGGCCGACCGCGCCTTGCTCGTCGACTTCATCGACCAGCACTTCGATTTCACGGCCAATGCGCATTTGCAGGCGCGCCGAGCTGATGGCCTGCTGGTGCGCCATGAAGCGGTCCCAGCGGTCTTGCTTGACGTCGTCCGGTACAACTTCCAGGTCCAGGTCGTTAGCCGGAGCGCCTTCAACCGGCGAGTACTGGAAGCAACCAACGCGGTCGAGCTGGGCTTCGGTCAGCCAGTTCAGCAGGTATTGGAAGTCTTCTTCGGTTTCGCCAGGGAAGCCGACGATGAAGGTCGAACGGATGATCAGGTCCGGGCAGATCTCGCGCCAGTTCTTGATCCGCGCCAGGGTCTTGTCTTCGAACGCCGGGCGTTTCATGGACTTCAGCACTTTAGGGCTGGCGTGCTGGAACGGGATGTCCAGATACGGCAGGATCTTGCCGGCGGCCATCAGCGGGATCAGCTCGTCGACGTGCGGGTACGGGTAAACGTAGTGCAGACGAACCCAGACGCCGAGGGTGCTCAGGGCTTCGCAGAGTTCGGTCATGCGGGTTTTGACGGGGGCGCCGTTCCAGAAACCGGTGCGGTATTTCACGTCAACGCCGTAGGCGCTGGTGTCTTGCGAGATTACCAACAGCTCTTTGACGCCGGATTTGAACAGGCGCTGAGCCTCGTCGAGCACATCGCCCACCGGACGGCTGACCAGTTTGCCGCGCATCGACGGGATGATGCAGAAGCTGCAGCTGTGGTTGCAGCCTTCGGAAATCTTCAGATAGGCGTAGTGACGCGGGGTCAGTTTGATCCCTTGCGGCGGCACCAGGTCGATCAGCGGATTGTGGTCCTTACGCGGCGGCACGACTTCATGCACGGCGTTGACCACTTGCTCGTACTGCTGCGGACCGGTGACGGCCAGCACGCTTGGGTGCACCTTGCGAATGTTGCCTTCTTCGACGCCCATGCAGCCGGTCACGATGACCTTGCCGTTTTCCTTGATGGCTTCGCCGATCACTTCCAGGGATTCCGCCTTGGCCGAATCGATGAATCCACAGGTGTTGACCACCACGACATCGGCGTCCTGATAAGTGGACACGACGTCATAGCCTTCCATACGCAACTGGGTAAGGATGCGCTCGGAGTCGACCAGTGCTTTCGGGCAACCCAGGGATACGAAGCCAACCTTTGGATTGGCCGGCGCAGGAGTGGTGGACATGTCTAACCTCGGTATTTGTGACGCCTCCAGCCGAGTCGGCAAGGCGACAAACGGGCGCTTTTCTGCGCCTCTGATCAAAAAGTGCGCAATTCTAGCGATGAGTCGTTCAGTTGACCAGCTTTATGCAGGGAAATACGACGAGTGCTGCGCTATGCTTCGCGCCGTTAGGCTTTACCGAATTTTTACAGTCAATAAAACGTCTGTATCAGTAAGTAAAACAGCGCATGCTGGAATGACAAAGCATAGTGCTTCTTCAAAGAAGCCCGGATCTGGGTAGTAGGAGTGGTGGATGGGTCATGCAAGTAGTCAGGCTGCGGGCGCCGAGCATTCGACAGCGAAGCCGATCGGCATGCTGGTCGCGGCGGTCGGGGTAGTTTATGGCGATATCGGCACGAGCCCGTTGTACACCCTCAAGGAAGTGTTCTCCGGTGGTTATGGCGTGCCGGTCAACCATGACGGCGTGTTGGGGATTCTGGCGCTGATCTTCTGGTCGCTGATCTGGGTCGTGTCGATCAAGTACATGATGTTCGTCTTGCGCGCCGACAACCAGGGCGAAGGCGGGATCATGGCCTTGACTGCGCTGGCCCGGCGGGCGGCAGCAGGGCGTGCCAAATTGCGCACATTGCTGGTGGTCTGTGGGCTGATCGGGGCGGCGCTGTTCTATGGCGACAGCATGATCACCCCGGCGATTTCCGTGCTTTCGGCGATCGAAGGCCTGGGGTTGGCATTCGATGGCATCGACCATTGGGTGGTGCCACTGTCACTGGTGGTGCTGGTAGCGCTGTTCCTGATTCAGAGCCACGGCACCGCGCGGATAGGCATTCTGTTCGGACCGATCATGGTCACCTGGTTTTTGGTGCTGGGCGCATTGGGCGTTTATGGCATCGTTCAACATCCGGAAGTGTTGAAGGCGATGAACCCGGTATGGGGCGTGCGCTTCTTCGTCGTGCATCCGGGCATGGGGGTGGCGATCCTCGGCGCAGTGGTGCTGGCGTTGACCGGTGCTGAGGCGCTGTACGCCGACATGGGGCACTTTGGCCGCAAGCCGATTGCCCGTGCCTGGTTCATCCTCGTTTTGCCAGCGCTGGTGCTGAACTACTTCGGCCAGGGCGCGTTGCTGCTCGGTGATCCTGAAGCCGCGCGCAACCCGTTCTACCTGCTGGCTCCGAATTGGGCGTTGATTCCGCTGGTCGGCTTGTCGACCCTGGCCACGGTGATTGCTTCCCAGGCAGTGATTTCCGGTGCCTTCTCCCTGACTCGTCAGGCAATTCAGCTCGGTTACATCCCGCGCATGCACATTCGGCACACTTCCAGCGCCGAGCAGGGCCAGATTTACATTGGTGCGGTGAACTGGGCATTGATGGTTGGCGTGATCCTGTTGGTGATCGGCTTCGAATCCTCCAATGCCTTGGCCTCGGCCTACGGCGTGGCGGTGACAGGCACAATGCTGATGACCACGATTCTGGTGTCGGCAGTGATGCTGCTGTTGTGGAAGTGGCCACCGCTGCTGGCGGTGCCGGTCTTGCTCGGTTTCCTGTTGGTAGATGGTCTGTACTTCGCCGCCAACGTACCGAAAATTGTGCAGGGCGGGGCATTCCCGGTGATTGCCGGTCTTGCGCTGTTTGTGCTGATGACCACCTGGAAGCGCGGCAAGCAATTGCTGGTCGATCGAATCGACGAGGGCGGGCTGCCGCTGCCGATTTTCATCAGCAGCATCGCCGTGCAACCACCGCATCGCGTCCAGGGTACCGCGGTGTTCCTGACCGCGCGACCGGACGCGGTGCCTCATGCGCTGTTGCACAACCTGCTGCATAACCAGGTGCTGCACGAGCAAGTGGTATTGCTGACGGTGGTGTACGAAGACATCCCGCGGGTGCCGCCGAACCGGCGCTTCGAGGTGGATTCCTACGGCGAAGGGTTCTTCCGGGTGATCCTGCATTTCGGTTTCACCGACGAGCCGGACGTGCCGCAGGCGCTGAAACTCTGTCATCTCGATGAACTGGACTTCAGCCCGATGCGCACCACCTACTTCCTAAGCCGCGAGACGGTCATCGCCTCCAAGCTCGAAGGCATGTCCCGCTGGCGCGAGGCGCTGTTCGCCTTCATGTTGCAGAACGCTAATGGCAACCTGCGCTTCTTCAATCTGCCGCTGAACCGGGTGATTGAGTTGGGGACACAGGTAGAGATGTAAGCGCACCTGTAGGAGCTGCCGAAGGCTGCGATCTTTTGATTTTGATCTTCTGTAAGGTTTCAAGATCAAGATCAAAAGATCGCAGCCTTCGGCAGCTCCTACAAGGCAAGTTCAAACACAAAAAAGCCCCCGCAACCATCAGGCTGCGGGGGCTTTTTTGTGGCGCGGCTCAGATCATTCCTGAGCGGCCGCTTCCTTGGCTTGACGCTTCTCGATCACATCCACCAGCCGCTTGGCCAGGGCCGGGTAGTTTTCGTCGAAGTGGTGGCCGCCAGGCAGTTTGATGGCTTCGCCCACGGCGGTTTTGTCGGTGCAACCGCTCTCGTCGATTTCTTCCTCGCCGAAGATGCACACCACTTTCTCCGGTGGTAGCTTGGCCATTTCCGGGCCGGTGGCGGCTTCTTTGCCGGCGTTGCCCAGCCAGCCTTCGACTTCGATTTCGAAGCTGCCGGTGCGGGCGAAGGCCAGCAGGATGATCGCGTCAACGCGCTGTTGCTCGGACTCTGCCAGGCGGTTATAGATCGCTGGCAGAACGTCGGCGCCGAACGAGTAACCGGTCAGGATGAAGCGTTTGGTGCCCCATTTCTGCCGGTAATGCTGCATCAGTTCGGCGAGGTCCAGGGCGCTTTGCTCAGGGCTCTTGTGCTGCCAGTAGTAGCGCAGGGTGTCGATGCCAACTACCGGATAGCCGATCTTCGCCATCTCGCCCGCCACGTCGCGGTCAAGGTCGCGCCAGCCGCCATCACCGGACAGGAACAGGGTCACGGTGTCCTTGGCTTGACCGGCCGGCACTTCGACCACTGGAATCTGCAGGCCGCCAGCGGCTTTGTCGCCGCCGACAAGGATCTTGCGCAATTCGTTGTTCAGCACTTGCGGCAGGTTGATGTCGTAGTCGCTGATGCTGGTTTCGGCGTTGGTTTGGTCACGCACGAAGCCGGCACTGGTGTCGTCCGGGTTGTCGTTCCATGCCACCAGCCAGTGACCGTGGGCGGCGCTTTTCGGCAGCAGGTGAGTGCAGCCGGGTTTTTCCAGGGCCAAGTCCACCGAGACGGCTTGGGCCTTGTCGTTTTTCTGCTCGGACAACCAGCGCCAGGCCAGTACTGCGCCAGGGCCGATACCGCTGACCAGCGTCGCCGGGCCTTTGAGTTCTCTCAGGCCCGATTGCAGTGCGCGGCTTTGCAGCAGGCAGTCCTTGGGCAAGATCACCTGAACAATTTGCGCAGAGGCGCTACGGCTCAGGGTCATCAATTGTTTGTCGCTGAGTTTCTGTTCTTCAGTGACCGCCACCAGCACCTGGGCGCGTGGGGTGTTGCCGGGGATGACCCGGGTCATTGCGGCGCCATCGGCCGGAGTCAGCTGTTCGAGGGTCGGTTCCGGTGCCGGGCGTTTCAGGTACCAGTAACCGCCGCCGAGGATCACAGCCAGCACAATCAGTGCGGCCAGGATGTACTTCAAGGAGCGTTGAATCATCAGCGTTTCACCAATCCAGTCAAGCCGCCCGCGATCAGGGCAGCAGTATCGGCCAAGGCAACCAGCGGATCGAGTCCGGCAGGCACGGCCATATAACGAGGTTCCCAGTCAGGCTGGAATTTGTCTTTGAAGCGGCGCAAGCCTTGGAAGTTGTAGAGCTGCTCACCACGGCGGAAAACCATCGAGCCCAAGCGCTGGGTCAGTGGTGCGCCGCGGCGGGGTTGTAACCCCGACAACGGCACCATACCCAGGCTGAAACGCGCGTATCCATGATTTTTATAATGTTGAATCAGGCCGACCATCATGAACTCCATGGTCAGCTTGGGGGCGTCCGGGTGCGCGCGCATCAGGTCGAGGCTGGCCAGGTCGTGGCCGTACGTCTCGAGCAGGTTGGCGAACGCCACCGGGCGTCCTTCGAAACGGATCACCGCAATGCGGAAGTGCTTGAGGTAGTCATCACTGAAACGGCCGAGGGAGAAGCCTTTCTCGCGCACGTTCTTGCCGGTCAGCCAGGCATCGGAAATCACCTTGAGCTCATCCATCGGCGCCTGGCCTGGTTCATGGATTTCCAGCGACAGACCATCGCGGGTGCCACGGTTCCAGGTGTAGCGCAGGTCTTTCATCTCTTTGCCCTTGGCTTCGAGATCAAAACGCTGCAGATCGACCCGGGCTTCTTCGCCGAGCTTGATCGCGGTCAGGCCGATGTCCATGTAGTACGGCAGGTTCTCCGCACGCACTTGATAGAACACCGGGCGGGCGTGGTGAATGTCGCACAGGTCGCGGAACTGCCAGATCATTTCCGCCCGTTGCTGGCCCGGCCCGATCGGGTCATATAGCGCCACCAGGCTGCGACCACGGCGGGCGTACATCAGGAACGCCTCATCGTTGGGGTGAAACAGCAGCGCCTTGTCACCGGTCAGGGCGAGGCCGCCATCCGGTTGAGCCGAAGCCATCAGGATCTTGCTCGCGCGCTCCAGTTCATCGGGTGTCGGCAGGTGAATCACCGGTCGGGCGGTGCGCAGCAACCAGGTCAGGGACACCACCACCAGCAGCACGGCGGCGCCGAGCAAAGAGCGCAAGCCACGGGGAGCATCGGCGTCGAGGGTGAACTGCCACCAGAGTTGATGGCTGTAGGGGACGTCCTGATAGGCGAACAGCAGCAGCCACATCGAGGCGCCGAGCACGCACAGGCTGGCCACCAGATACAGCGGCGAGAACGGTAGCTCGGTCAGGCGGCTGGGGCGATAGAACGAGCGGCGGAAAACCCCCAGCAGGCTCGCGGTGAGGGTCATCAGGCAGGCTTCTTCCCAATCGAAACCCTTGAGCAGCGAGAGCAGGGCACCGACCAGCAACAGAATGGTGGTCAACATCCACGCGGCAGAGAGGCGTCGACGCAGGCCCTGGGCCAGCAGCAGACACAGCACGCCGATCAGGCTGGCGCCAAAGTGCGAGGCGTCGACCAGTCGGTGAGGAATCAGAAAGCCGATGTGTTCCAGGCGGGTGTCGATTTCCGGTGTTGCCCCGGAAAACAGCAGTACTACCCCGGACAGGAACACCAGGACTGACAATATCGGTGCAGCCAGGCCGGATGCTGCGCGCAAGGACTGGCGAGTCTGGAACACACGCTGACCTTCGTTGATCAGCAGCAACAGGCAGGCCACCAGCATCGGGGTCACGACGTAGATCAAGCGATAGAGCAGCAGCGCGGCAGCCAGTGGCGCGGCGCCAAGCGTGTCGGAGAACGCGGCGAGCAAAATCGCTTCGAAAACGCCGACACCGCCCGGCACGTGGCTGAGAACACCGGCAGCCAGGGCTAGCAGGTAGACCAGCAAGAACGCGCCAAAGGGCGGTGCCTCTGGTAGCAACAGGTAGAGCACGGTGGCGGCGGCGGCCACGTCCAGGGCGGTAATCACCAATTGCAGGAAGGTCAGGCGGCGTCCCGGCAGACGCAAGGTCCGACGGCCAACCTTGACCAGAAGGTTGTCTATGTAGGGTTGCTCTGGCAGCCGGCGACGGTAGATACCGATGGCCAGTACCGAAAAAAGCAACAGCACGGCAGTGGCTATCGTTCCCAGCAGAGCTTCGGAGAGACCCAGTGCGGCAGACGCCGCAGGCAGGTTGCTGAGCGTCGCCAGCGCGGCGAGCGGGGGCAGGGCGGTGCCTAGCGAGAGACTGGCGAACAGCGTCATGTGGGCGACTTCAGAGGCCCCCAGTCCATGACGTGCATATAGTCGGTAGCGAACCGAGCCACCCGACAGCATCGAAAGACCAATGGCATTGCCGATGGCGAAAGCCGTGAAGCCTCCCAGTGCCAGGGTTCGCGGCGCCAGGCTCACGCCGGCATAGCGACTGGCCGACCACTCGTAACCCAGCAAAATGATGAAGCCCGCTACTGTCGCGCCGAAGGCGCCCAGCAGTGCCGGTTTGGGAACGTCGAGAATGGAATCGTGCAGAGCGTCCAGATCGAGTTCGCTCAACAAGTGACGACAGGCAATCAGCGCGATCGCGAACAACAGCAGCGTGACCGCCAGGCCGATGGGCTGACGATATTTGCTGACCATATCCAGCAAGCGCAAACGCTCCGCCTTGATCGGTTGTGTCGCTGTGACAGTGTCTTGTGGATCAGACGAGTTGGCGCGCATCAATCACCTCTTGGATTGTGCGCGACAGGATGGGGGTATCCAGCCAAGTTACCAATCCCTGTAGAAAAAAATAATCACAAATATTAACGCCTATCACCGGGTTACGGCGACGGCACGTCATCAGTCGTAGAGCATTCAGTGTGCGAATGAGCATAGCCTTAACTCGGCGCATGGGTGACCCCGGACGACTCGCTACACCATGACAGATCATTGTTGCGAAAGGACTTTTTCAGCAGATACAAAAAAGGCCACTCTTTCGAGTAGCCTTTTTTGATGTTTGGTTGCGGGAGCCGGATTTGAACCGACGACCTTCGGGTTATGAGCCCGACGAGCTACCAGACTGCTCCATCCCGCGTCTGTGTGGCGGCATTCTATAGAGAAACGCCGGAGTGTCAACCGTTAATCCTGAACCGGGTCAAATAAACGTAGAAGAGCGTCAAACGGTCGCCGGGATGGCTTAAGTTTCGGAATCAGAACGATTTCTGAATTCTGTATGACTATTTTGCTTTGTTTCATTTCGGCGCTGCTGTGTAAGAAACAGACGCGCACAAAAAAGGCCACTCTTTCGAGTAGCCTTTTTTGATGTTTGGTTGCGGGAGCCGGATTTGAACCGACGACCTTCGGGTTATGAGCCCGACGAGCTACCAGACTGCTCCATCCCGCGTCTGTGGATCGGCATTCTATAGAGAATCGCCGGGGTGTCAATCATCAACTTCAATAAAATCCGTTTCTGTTCAATTGGTTAGCTTGGCGAAGGGGGGGCTCGATGGGTCTGAGAGGTAGATGTGGCAAGGCTTTCAGCTCTATTGGATGGGGCTTTTCGATTAAGAAAATAAATTTACCAGCGGCTTTTCCTACAGTTGAAAAAGAACATTCAGAGTACTGGTGCTATATACAGGTGTGAATGAGATACTGCTTTTCCGACACCGTAAGACGCCTTTTCTCCACCATGAATTCCGCGTTGCCATGACCCAGCGAAAAATCATCCACGTCGATTGTGACTGCTTTTACGCCGCTATCGAGATGCGTGACGACCCGCGCCTCGCCGGCAAACCCTTGGCGGTGGGCGGCTCGGCGGATCGGCGAGGGGTAATCGCCACCTGCAATTACGAAGCGCGCGCCTATGGTGTGCGCTCGGCGATGTCGTCCGGGCACGCGTTGAAGTTGTGTCCGGACCTGACCATCGTCAAGCCGCGAATGGACGCCTATAGAGAAGCATCCAGGGAAATACATACGATCTTTCGCGATTACACCGACCTCATTGAGCCGCTTTCCCTGGATGAGGCCTATCTCGATGTGTCGGACAGCGCGCATTTCGGCGGCAGCGCCACGCGGATTGCCCAGGACATCCGCCGGCGCGTCTCCAATCAGTTGCATATCACCGTCTCCGCAGGCGTGGCACCCAACAAGTTTCTGGCCAAGATCGCCAGCGACTGGAAAAAACCCAACGGCTTGTTTGTCATCACGCCGGATCAGGTCGAGGACTTTGTCAGTGGCCTGCCAGTGAGCAAGCTGCATGGCGTCGGTAAAGTCACTGCCGACAAACTCGGCAAATTCGGGATCACTGACTGTCTGCATTTGCGCGACTGGGACAAATTGGCGCTGGTGCGTGAATTCGGCAGTTTTGGCGAGCGGCTTTGGAGTCTGGCCCGTGGGATTGATGATCGTCTGGTGCATAACGACAGCCGTCGTCAGTCGATCAGTGTGGAAAACACCTACGATGTCGACCTGCCTGATCTGCGCAGCTGCCTGGATAAACTGCCGGAACTACTGGAAACCCTCAAAACCCGGATGGAACGAATCGACAACAGCTATCGGCCAGGCAAGCCGTTCGTCAAAGTGAAGTTCCATGACTTTACCCAGACCACGTTGGAACAGGCTGGGGCAGGGCGGGATCTAGGCAGTTATCAGCTGATGCTGACGCAGGCGTTCAATCGCGGTGGTAAACCGGTACGGTTATTGGGCGTGGGGGTGAGGCTGGAGGATTTGCGGGGCGGGTTTGAGCAGATGGAATTGTTTGAGCGATAAGCTTCCAAAAGCAAAGATCGCAGCCTGCGGCAGCTCCTACAGGGTTCCTGTGTAGGAGTTGCCGCAGGCCGCGATCTTTTAGACGGGCTTAATTCGGTCCCGGATCTGCCACCAGTCGCCCGGCATCCTTGGTCAGAGACTTGAGGAATTCGGTCTGCAGCTCAGGATCGTTACGTGTCAGTTCGATCAGGCTCTGTTCCAGCTCGCTGGCTTCTTCTTCCAGGCCCAATTCCGACAGCCGTTTGACCCGGTGTACCCACTGGCTCACTTCGTCGTCTTCGAGGTCGTCGTAAATCAGGCCATGCGCTTCGAGCAGCTTGCCGCGCAAGGTGTTGCTGAGCGCCAGGGACGAGTCGGTATGCACGTCGTCCTGGGCATCTTCAACACTGATCTGCAGCTTGCCCAGATGATTGAGGTCGTGTTCGGCGAACGGGCTGTCCAACAGGTTCAGGCGCAGTACGCCGTTTTTGTCGGTGCTCAGCTCGAAGGTTTCCTTGCCGGCCTTGACCTCCACTGGACGCTCGCTCCACGGCAGGCTCGAGTATTCCGTGCGCTTGTCGCGCTGGACTTCGTCGATGCCGGCCAGGTTCTGTTGCGCACGCCCATGAGACTGCACGTTCATGAACGGGTTGAGCCCGGCGAAACCGTAGCTGAACCAGTCCTTGGTCATGCTATCGGGCAAATTACCGAGAGCGAACACGTTGGCCACGTTGGCACCCACGCCGGCCACCACGGCAACCGCGCCCAGCGGGATCTCGTAGATCTCCCGCCAGGGTTGGTAAGGCGTGTAGCGATCGTAATGGCGGGTGACTTCGAACTCGGTGACTTCGAAAGTCTTCTGTTCGTGAATCTTCACCCGGCGTTGCGGAAGCTCAAGCACCTTGGGCTCACCGACATCAATCTGCAGGCTGTGATCGAGCAGTTTGCGCTCGACGCGTTCCTCGTGCTCGCTGCGTTGTGACATGTGATTGGCACAGCCGCTGACCAGCAGGGTGCCGCACAGGGCGGCACCACAGAGGCCTAAGGTGTTTCGCTTGAACATGACGTCTCTATCTGGTTTCAGCGGCGGATACGGGCCTGAAGGAAAGACAGTACGTCAGCAACCGGCAGCGCTTGCGGCTCGGCCTCGGTACGGCTCTTGTATTCCAGGTTGCCATCGGCGAGGCCACGGTCACTGACCACGATCCGGTGAGGAATGCCGATCAGCTCCATGTCCGCGAACTTGATGCCCGGGCTGGTTTTCTTGTCGCGATCGTCCAGCAGTACTTCAAAGCCGGCAGCAGTCAGTTCTGCATACAGCTTGTCGGTGGCTTCGCGAACCAGTTCGGTTTCGTAGCGCAGCGGCACCAGAGCGATCTGGAATGGTGCCAGGGTGTCGCTCCAGATGATGCCTTTCTCGTCGTTGTTCTGCTCGATGGCAGCGGCAACCACGCGGGAAACGCCGATGCCGTAGCAGCCCATTTCCAGGGTGACCGGCTTGCCGTTCTCGCCCAGCACTTCGCACTTCATCGCTTTGCTGTACTTGTTGCCCAGCTGGAAGATGTGCCCGACTTCGATGCCGCGCTTGATTTCCAGGGTGCCCTTGCCATCCGGACTTGGGTCGCCGCTGACGACGTTACGCAGGTCGGCAACGGTCGGAACTGGCAGGTCGCGCTCCCAGTTCACGCCGAAATAGTGCTTGTCGTCGATGTTGGCACCGATGCCGAAGTCGCTCATCAGCTCGACGGAGCGGTCGATGATGATTGGCAGTGGCAGGTTCAACGGACCGAGGGAGCCGGCACCGGCGCCAATGGCATCGCGCAGTTCGGCTTCGGACGCCATGACCAGCGGGCTGGCAACGCCAGGCTGGTTGGCGGCCTTGATTTCGTTCAGCTCGTGGTCGCCACGGATGATCAGGGCAATCAGCTTGCCTTCTTCTTCCGCGTGCACGACCAGGGTCTTGATGGTCTTCTCAATCGGCAGGTTAAAGCCTTCGACCAGTTGCGCGATGGTCTTCGCGTTCGGCGTGTCGACCAGGCGCAACTCTTCGGCCGGGGCCGGGCGCAAGGTTTCGCGTGGAACGGCTTCGGCTTTCTCGATATTCGCTGCGTAGTCGGAACCGTTGCTGAAGACGATATCGTCTTCGCCGGACTCGGCCAGTACGTGGAATTCGTGGGAGCCGGCACCGCCGATCGAGCCGTTGTCGGCTTCAACCGGGCGGAATTTCAGGCCCAGGCGGGTGAACACGTTGCAGTACGCCGTGTGCATGCGGTCGTAAGTGGCCTGCAGCGATGGCTGGTCCGCGTGGAACGAGTAGGCGTCCTTCATGATGAACTCGCGGCCGCGCATCAAACCGAAGCGTGGGCGGATTTCATCGCGGAATTTGGTCTGGATCTGGTAGAGGTTGATCGGCAGCTGTTTGTAGCTGCTCAACTCGTTGCGCATCAGGTCAGTGATGACTTCTTCGTGGGTCGGGCCGGCGCAGAAGTCGCGGCCATGGCGATCCTTGAAGCGCAGCAGTTCCGGACCGTACTCTTCCCAGCGCCCGGATTCCTGCCACAGCTCAGCCGGTTGCGTGCTCGGCATCAACACTTCGAGCGAGCCGGCGGCGTTCATTTCTTCACGAACGACGGCTTCGACCTTGCGCATTACCCGCAGGCCCATCGGCAGCCAGGTGTACAGGCCCGAGGCGAGTTTGCGGATCATACCGGCGCGCAGCATCAGCTGATGGCTGATCACGACCGCGTCGGAAGGCGTTTCTTTCTGTGTGGCGAGCAAAAATTGACTGGTGCGCATGGTTGGCCGTTATCGAATGCTGATGACGAGAAATGACGGAGCATTGTACGGGCGAGATCCGCTGGCGTACAGGCGTGCGGTCGGTGGCGTGGCAGGAGGGCAGGATTCACTCGGCCCTCTGCAAAAATTCCTACAGATGTTCCCTACGACTCTTCTGCTACCTGTGTTGGAACGGGTTCCGGCTTTGGTGTCGGACCTGCGCGGCGGCTCTCCTGGAACCAGTGCAGGGCGATCAATAGCAATGTCGGAACACCCAGCAAGGCGGTGATCAGGAAGAAGTTGTGGTAACCGAATTTCTCCACCATGACCCCGGAGTAACCACCGATCAGGCGTGGCAGCAGGAGCATGATCGAGCTGAGCAGGGCGTATTGGGTGGCGGAGAATTTGAGGTTGGTCAGGCTCGACAGGTAGGCGACGAATGCCGAGGTGGCCAGGCCTGAGCTGAAGTTGTCCAGGGAGATGGTCACGATCAGCATGTTCAGGTTCGGCCCCATGTCGGCGAGCATCAGGAACAGCAGGTTGGTGGCCGCCGATGCTACGCCGCCGATGAACAGGATCGGCAGGATGCCGAAGCGTACGATCAGCAAGCCGCCCATGCCGGCGCCGACCAGCGTCATGATCAGGCCGAAGATTTTGCTGACGCTGGCGATCTGATCCTTGGTAAAGCCCTGGTCGATGTAGAAGACGTTGGCCATCACCCCCATGACCGTATCGGACATCCGATAGGTCGCAATCAGCCCGAGCAACAGCAGAGCTTGCCAGCGGTAACGCAAAATGAAGTCGTTGACCGGTGTCAGCACCGGTGCCAGGCCACGGCGCCCCATGGTCGACAGGCACAGGGCGGTGAGCGTGGTGTAAAGAATTGCTCGCAGGAATGCGCGGTCTTCGAGCAGCAGGTCAAGCAGACTCACGCCGTTGAACAGCACGCTGGCAAAGTCGGTGTTATAGAGCTGGGTGAACATGGCTGGCACGGACACCAGCAACACGATCAGGACGAACACCGAAGCCAGCTGATGCGCGAAACTGTATCGCCCGGCCTGCAGTTGCGTGCGCAGCGGCACCGGCGGCTCGCGCATGAATAGAGAGGTCAATAGCGCCGGTATCATCATTGCACCGAACAGCACGTAAGTGCCGGCCCAGGCTGAATGCTGGTAGTTGAAACCGGTGGAGCCAAAGCCCTCGGCGAAGAACAGTGCGCCGGCCGTGGCCAGCAATGCTGCAATCCGATAGCCGGACATGTAGCTGGCAGCCAATGCGGCTTGACGACTGTCTTCGGCGATTTCCAGGCGATAAGCGTCAACTGCAATATCTTGCGTTGCCGAGGCGAAGGCGACGATAACGGCGATGGCGATCAGCCAGGACAAGTGCTTTTGCGGGTCGCAGAAACCCATCCCGATCAGGCCGAGGATGACCAGTGCTTGCGACAATACAAGCCAGGAGCGTCGTCGACCGAGCTTGCCCAGTAACGGCAGGCGCCATTGGTCAAGTAGTGGTGACCAGACCCATTTAAAGGCGTAGGCCAGGCCGATGAGGCTTGCATAGCCAATGGTTTCGCGGGCCACGCCAGCTTCACGGAGCCAGACCGAGAGGGTCGAGAACACCAACATGTAGGGCAGGCCGGCGGCGAAACCAAGCAGCAACAGTACAAGCGTCGAGGGGCTGGCATAAGCGGCGAGCGCGGCGCGCCAGGTTTTACGGGGCATGGGCTGGAGTCTGCCTCAACAAATACGGAAACAAAGCGCGCACTCTAACCGCTGTGCTCTACCGGACGCCAGCCATGGCGCTGAATATCAACACGATTATTCAGGATACTGATGCCCTCCATGCGTAATCGTGCGCGTTGCTCGTCCCCGGATGGGCTGCCGACAGGCAGGCTGATGCGACCGCCGGCACCCAGTACTCGATGCCAGGGCAATTTGCTGTCGCCGGGCAATTGACTCAGTGTTCGTCCAACCCAGCGAGCGGCACGACCCAGCCCGGCGAATTCAGCTAATTGGCCGTAACTCACCACTTTACCTTCGGGCACTTGCGCGAGTGTCAGGTAGAGCGCCGTGCGTCGGATTTGTGCAGCACTGTCGGGTTCGGCGGTTGGCTCGATCACGTCTGGAGTTCCTGAAAAAGTTCGCGGTACCGTTTGTAGGGTAAATCCTGGATCGCGTATTGAGAAATGAACTCAATAGAAATAGTCAGGTCAGTCCTTGCTAGGGCCTTATTCCTACGGATGATGCCGACTTTTTTCGCATACCTGAGCCTGTATTTGCTTATGTTGTCCAGAACCCTGTTGTGCCTCGCCGTCGTCAGTGCTTCCACTCCCTTGCTCGCTGATACTGTTTGGTTGAAGAACGGCGACAAGTTGAGTGGCAAGATCATCCTGTTCGATGGTGGCAAGCTGTTGATCCAGACCGAATACGCCGGTGCGGTTCCGATCGACTGGAAGCAAGTCAAGACTCTGGACAGTGATCAGGAGTTGTTGGTCAAGCAAGATGCCTACACCGGTGAAAAAGCCAAGTCGCTGAAAGCAGCTGACGACGGCAAGGTCACCCTGGCCAATGGTGAGGCACCCAAGACTGTGGAGCTGGCGAGCGTTCAGCAAATCCTCAAACCCAAGCCGGTGATCGAAGATCTGGTGTGGAAGGGCAACATCGACGCGGCGCTGGATTATCAGCGCGCCGACAAAGATACGGATGACTACGACATCGATTTCAAGACCACGGCGCGTCATGGTCGCTGGCGGCACATCGCTGAAGGGGAGTACAACCGTGAATTCCAGGATGACGTGGTCACAACTGATAACTGGCGCGCCGAGTACTCCCTTGACCGTTTCCTGACTGATAAATGGTTCTGGCAAGGTCGCTTGGTCTACAAGCGCGACAAGGTTGAAGACCTGTCCCGACAGCGCACGGTCGGTACCGGTCCCGGTTATCAGTTCTGGGACGACGAGCTCGGAGCGTTCTCGCTCGGCTCACTGGTCAACCGGACGGACTACGAGTTTACCGATGGAAGTAAGCAGAACTTCTATTCCCTGGCGATGAAGTGGGACTACAACCGTTACCTGATCGGCAAGAAGGTAGAGTTCTTCACCAATGGCGAGGTGAGCAAGCCATTGTCGGGCGTGGCCGACTACGCGCTGGATGCCGAGATGGGCCTGCGCTACAAGGTGACAGACTGGGCTTCGCTGAATCTGAAGGCCGAGCGGGATATCGTCAGCGGTTCTGATGAGGCTGACTTGAGCAAGACTCGTTATACGGCAGGATTTGGCGTGACCTGGTAAAACGACGCAAGATCAAAAGATCGCAGCCTTCGGCGGCTCCTACATTTATCCGTGTGGAGCTGCCGAAGGCTGCGATCTTTTTTGCCTGGTAAAAACATACAGCCACAAAAAAGCCCCGCTTTTGAGGGCGGGGCTTTTTACTAAAGCAAGTACAAGTTAGATAACTTGAACTTCTTCAGCTTGCATGCCTTTCTGACCGCGGGTAGCGATGAAAGAAACCTGTTGGCCTTCTTTCAGGCTTTTGAAGCCGTCGGATTGGATAGCTTTGAAGTGAACGAACAGGTCGTCACCGGATTGTGGAGTGATGAAGCCGAAGCCTTTTTCATCGTTGAACCACTTAACGGTACCGGTTTGGCGATTAGACATGGTGTAACTCCTTGAACAAAGATAACTGCGACTCAGGAAGAACCCTGGCCGAGACTGAGTGCAAAGAGCAGGAAAAATTCTTGTAGATGGTTGGATCGAAATTCAACATATCGTGTAGAGATTCTCAGTGACACAAGCAGCACAGTGACGCCACCTTAACCCTTTTTCCGGAACGTGCCAATGCTTCTTGCGAAGGTTTCTCTGTTTTCGTGATCGACGGTGCACCGTATTGTTTCGACGGCCCGTAAATTTCGGGCGATCGTCGAGAATTGTGACCCGGTCTTTGAACCCGGCGGCGCGCCCCGGTAAGATGCCGGACAGAATTTTCCACCTCGCTATTCAGGACACCCGCCATGAGCATCAAATCGGACAAGTGGATTCGCCGCATGGCGCAAGAGCACGGCATGATCGAACCTTTCGTCGAGCGCCAGGTGCGCGGCAGTCACGATAGCCGTGTGATCTCCTACGGCGTGTCGAGTTATGGCTACGATGTGCGTTGCACGAATCATTTCAAGGTGTTCACCAACATCAATTCGGCGATCGTCGACCCGAAAAATTTCGATGCCGGCAGCTTCGTCGACATCCACAGCGATGTGTGCATCATCCCGCCGAACTCCTTCGCCCTGGCCAGCACGGTCGAATACTTCCGCATTCCGCGCAACGTATTGACCATTTGCCTGGGTAAAAGCACTTACGCGCGCTGCGGCATCATCGTCAATGTCACGCCGCTTGAGCCTGAGTGGGAAGGTCATGTGACCCTGGAATTTTCCAATACCACCAATCTGCCGGCGAAAATCTACGCAAACGAAGGCGTGGCACAGATGCTGTTCCTTGAGTCTGACGAAGAATGTGAAGTGTCCTACAAGGACCGTGGCGGCAAGTACCAGGGCCAGCGTGGCGTGACCCTGCCGCGGACCTGAGTCAGCCGTCTGACGAACCGTGGGAATTCTTGAGCGAGCGTACACTCTATGGAGTGTACTGCTCCGATTCGCGCAAGGCGGATCGGGCCATCGCTCAGGAGTGCTATATGAAAATCGACCCGCGTATAAGTGCCGAACTGGCAAGGCTTGAGCCCAATCAGATTGGCGTTTTGGCCTGGTCGTTGCTGGCACACCCGCCAATCAGCATGGCCGGTGGCATCCCCGGCCAGCCTGATCCCGACACCCCCAACGAACAACCCACCGAGCCTGGCGAGCCCACGCTGCCGGATGAGCCGCCTCCTGCCCCGGTTGCCTGATTTCTGACATAGATAGATGAATGGCCAGTCAGCTGACTGGCCATATTTCGTCGTCGCCGATGACAAAAATCCTGCAACTTTCATCGTTTTCGACTGGATAGCCACCCGTAAACGCGCCAAACGCGGGTAGCAGGCTGACGTCGACTCCGAGTTTGAAACACGCCAGTCGCAAACTTTGCCGACCGCGACCACTCAACCGATAGACCGGATGTACATGGCCGGCCAACACGTGTCGGCCTGGATGCGGATCGGGTTCATGTTGCAAGGCAAACGGCCCCAGCAACAGGGGTTCGTTCACCACACGAATGTTCAAAGAGGCTGGCGGGTCGCCAGCGCGTTTGTCGTGGTTTCCGCGGATTAGCGTCATGGGCATATTGCAGTGCCGCGCTCGCCATTTAGCCAATGCCTGTACCGTTGCAAGTGCGTGAGACCCGGGGCCATGGAGAAAGTCGCCGAGGAATAGCAACTGCCGGCAGGGCAGGGCGGTGAGCAGGGCGTCCAGCGCGGCAATATTTTGCCCGGTAGTGCCTTGAGGCACCGGTTGGCCAAGGCTTCGATAAGCGGCAGCCTTGCCGAAATGCACATCGGCGATCAACAACGCTTGTTGTGCCGGCCAATAGATGCCTTTTTCCGGCAGTAGCCAGAGCTCTTCACCTGCCAGTCTTACTGGATAGGGCGTAGTCATCGGGCTTTTCCGGATTCGGCGGTTTTCTCCAGGTCGCTGACCATGCGTCGGATACGGTCTGCGAGTTTTTCCGAACTCATGCTTTCCCGGAAGCGTTCTACCAGCAGCGGAAAACCCAGTGGCGCGGGACGTTTGATCGGGTGCAGGTCAAGTCTGAGTCGATTGATCCGCTCCAGCGTCTGCTCCAGTCGATGAATATCCAGTTCTTCGCGTAGGACTTCTTCCCCTGCCTGCGCCAGCAGCAGGTTCTGGGCGTCGTACTGTTTGAATACTTCGAAAAACAATCCGCTTGAGGCCTGGACCTGGCGCGTACTTTTGGGTGCGCCCGGATACCCGGCGAATACCAGGCCGGCGATTCGCGCAATCTCTCGAAAACGCCGTAGTGCCAGCTCGCCGGCATTCAGGCTGGCGAGCACATCGGTTAGCAGATGCTCAGAATTAAACAGATCAGTATTGAATTGATCGTGCCAGTCCACGCGGGTGGCACTGAGTAATTCCAGGCCGTAATCATTGACGGCGATGGAAAATGTCACCGATTGCCGTTGGCTGACTCGCCATGCCAACAGGCTGGCCAACCCAAGATGGACCTGGCGTCCGGCGAAGGGATAGAGGAAAAGATGCCAGCCTTCACGGGATTTTAATGTCTCGGCCAGCAGGCTTTTTTCCGTTGGCAGTCCGGACCACTTTTGTTGCAACTCCAGCAGCGGGCGCAATGCTTGCATTTCCGGGCCGATGTACTCGCCTTGCGCCGCCGCGTTGAACCGCGCAACCACCGCGTTGGCCAACTCATTCGACAGGGGCATGCGCCCGCCATTCCAGCGTGGCACCGCTGCTTTTTTTACGTTGCTGCGCTTGACGTAGGCAGTCATGTTTTCCACGCGAACCAGTTCCAGCAAGCGGCCCGCGAACAGAAAGCCGTCGCCAGGCCTAAGGCGCGCGATGAAGCCTTCCTCAACACTGCCCAGTTGCTTGCCACCGCCACCCTTGCTCCAGAACTTCAACTGAATACTCGCATCGCTGACGATGGTGCCGATACTCATCCGATGTCGGCGGGCCAGTCGTGCATCCGGGACGCGCCACACGCCGAATTCATCGGGTTCGACACGGCGGTAATCCGGATAGGCTGTCAGGGAGAGGCCGCCGTGGCGTACGAAAGCAAGCGCCCAAATCCATTCGCTCACGCTAAGTTCACGATAAGCCCAGGCTGTGCGTACTTCTTCGTACAACTCATCGGGTCTAAAACCACCGCCGAGCGCCATGCTGACCAAGTGCTGCACCAACACATCCAGCGGTTTGTTGGGGGACACGCGCGGTTCGATGCGGCGTTGAGCTACCGCATCCCGTGCCGCGGCTGCCTCGATCAATTCGAGGCTGTGGGTCGGTACCAGGGTGACCCGCGACACTCGTCCCGGCGCGTGGCCCGAGCGGCCGGCGCGCTGCATCAGCCGCGCCACGCCTTTGGCCGAGCCGATTTGCAGTACCCGTTCCACCGGTAAAAAATCCACACCCAGGTCGAGGCTGGAAGTGCAGACCACTGCTTTGAGTTGGCCTTCTTTGAGTGCGCGTTCGACCCAGTCACGGGTATCACGGGACAACGAACTGTGATGCAACGCAATCCGTCCGGCCCAATCCGGTCGGGCCTCAAGCAACGCCTGATACCAGATTTCCGATTGGGCGCGAGTATTGGTGAACACCAGGCTGCTGGCACTGGACTCAAGCTCGGCGGCAACCTGCGGCAACATCTTCAGACCGATATGCCCGGCCCATGGAAATCGTTCGATCTGCGGTGGTATTAGCGTGTCGATTTGCAGCTGTTTGTCCAACTGTCCCTGAACGCTGATGCCGCCGCCTTGTGGGATCAAGACCTCCTCGGCGTGGGCCTGATTACCCAGCGTCGCGGAAACGCCCCAGACCATCAGCTCGGGCCGCCAGCGACGCAAGCGGGCGAGGGCCAGCTGTAATTGCACACCTCGCTTGTTGCCGAGCAGCTCGTGCCATTCATCGACCACCACCATGCGCAACGTGGATAACGCGGTGAGTGCATCGGCACGGGCGAGCATCAAAGTCAGGCTTTCCGGGGTGGTGATCAGAGTAGTCGGCAGACGCCGGCTCTGTCGTGCCCGTTCGCTGCTGCTGGTGTCGCCGGTGCGCAGGCCGACACTCCAGGGAATCTGCAAGTCGTGCAGTGGCGCTTCCAGTGCGCGTGCCGTGTCGGCGGCCAAGGCACGCATCGGGGTTATCCACAGCACGGTCAAGGGCTCGGCCACGGGTTTGCGTTTGCGTGGTATTTCAACGGTCGGTGAAGAGTGTGCGAAGCGATTGAGTGCGCCAAACCATACCGCGTAGGTTTTACCGGCACCGGTGCTGGCGTGCAGCAATCCTGAGTGTCCTTGTTTCACCGCCGCCCACACCTGCTTTTGAAAGGCGAACGGTTTCCAGCCGCGAGCGGTGAACCATTGTTTTGCGAAATCGCGGGAGATTCCCATGCCGGCGGTGCGCGCTCTGATCGTCTTCTTTCAGTGACCGCGTCGGTACAGCAAAGGTTTAACCAGGTTGGCGAGGACTTCTCATATTCGGAAATAACTGTGTTTGCCGTTGAAACCTATCGGCGGACGGGCCGTGTTTTTATCGCGGCGTGCACGACCTGCGACCTTTGCAAAGGCCAGCGCCGGGCAGTTATCCATGAATAGGAAACAGGAAGTTGAGATGAGTACAAATCGATCGGGCCGTTTAACTGCCGATGTGATCACGGACGACGGCTTATTGGAGTTTCGCGTGACACAAGGGCTTTTTTGTTACGACAGGCCAGGCCTTCATTGCATAGAGGCCAATGACGGGCAAGGGAAAGAGTTCTACGTCAATTTGCCGGTAGGCGTTGAGAGTGGTCGTTTCAGTCTGGGATTAAGTGAGCGCTCGCCAATGATCATCCATGTCACAGGCAGCTCCGAGGCGGAGTTGTACCGAGGCCGGTTGGAGTTGACGGTGGGCGGGGATGCGCAGTTTGCGGGCCGCTTTAGCGGGACAGATGCCGACGGCCTGGAAGTGAGCAACGGCAGCTTCAGGCTGGAGCACGACGCGAGCGCCTGACTCATGTAGGAGCTGCCGCAGGCTGCGATCTTTTGACTTTTTAAACAAGATCAAAAGATCGCAGCCTGCGGCAGCTCCTACAGGGTTATTTCAGGTTGCCGCTGAGGAACTGTTTCAGACGTTCGCTCTTCGGATTGCCCAGTACGTCCTCCGGCGCGCCTTCTTCCTCGACAAGGCCCTGATGCAGAAACAGCACCTGGTTCGACACCTTGCGGGCGAAGCTCATTTCGTGGGTAACCATGATCATGGTCCGGCCTTCTTCGGCCAGGCCCTGGATCACTCTGAGCACTTCACCCACCAGTTCCGGGTCAAGCGCCGAGGTCGGTTCGTCAAACAGCATGACTTCCGGTTCCATGGCCAGCGCGCGGGCAATGGCTACCCGTTGTTGCTGTCCGCCGGACAGGAATGCCGGGTACTGGTCCGCCACGCGCGCGGCCAGACCGACCTTGTCGAGGTAGCGCCGGGCACGGTCTTCGGCTTCCTGCTTGCTGCAACCCAACACCCGGCGCGGGGCCATGGTGATGTTCTCCAGCACCGTCATGTGGCTCCACAGGTTGAAGTGTTGAAACACCATGGCCAGACGGGTGCGGATGCGCTGCAGTTCATCGGCGTCGGCCACGTGCATGCCGTGGCGATCCTTGATCATGCGGATCGCCTGGCCATCGAGGCTCATGGCGCCGTCGTTGGGTTGTTCGAGAAAGTTGATGCAGCGCAAAAAGGTACTTTTGCCCGAGCCGCTGGCGCCGATCAGGCTGATGACGTCGCCGGTGTTGGCCTTGAGCGAAACGCCTTTGAGCACCTCATGATCGCCATAGCTTTTGTGCAGGCCTTCAATGGTCAGTTTGTACATGGAGCATGCATCCTCAAGGCGAAAGTAGGTAGCCGCTGCGATAGGCTTCGGTGCCCGCGACGTGGGCGATCACCATGCCGGCAGTGGCCATGCGGCGCAGCGAACGTGCGTACATCAAGCCGGCGGCGGTGCAATGGACAGGGGTGACGCGATCACTGATCGGGTCGATGATTTCGGCGACCAGTTGCCCGGCTTCCAGGTATTCCCCCGGCAGCGCGGTGAACACCAGCAGCCCGCCGACCGGCGTGGCCACCGGTTCGACGCCGGCCAGCGGTGTGGCCGGGTAGGGCAGTTCGGGCAGTGGTGCCGGTTCGCCGGCAATCGCGCCAAAGTGGATCAGGTAGTCAATCAGTGCCTGGCAGTCGAGACTGGCCAGCGGGTGATTGACGTCGCCCTGACCGCGCAGTTCGACGGTGACTGAAAAACTGCCTGGAGGAATATCGAAAAGCTCGCCGAAGCGTTCTTTCAACTGCCACCAGAGCAGGGTGAAGCATTCGTCGAACGACTGCCCGCCAGAATCGGTGGCCAGCAGACTGGCTTCTGAGCCGATGTAGCGGGCCAGCGGTTCGACCTGCGGCCAGGCATCGGGCGTGGTGTACAGGTGCGCGACGGCTTCGAAATCGCAATGCAGGTCCAGCACCATGTCGGCATCGCAAGCCAGTCGTTGCAGGGTCAGGCGCTGGGATTGCAACTGGGTGCTGGCGGTCTGCCGCGCCAGTGCATGGCGCAGGCTGCTGCGGATCAGTTCGAGGTTGCGTTGCGGATCGTCGCCGAGCTGGCCTTCGATCTCGTTACCGACCTCTTCGCTCAAATCGACGAACCAGCGGTTGAAGTTCTGACCGCTTTCCAGCTCGTATCGGCCCAGCGGTACATCCATCACTACTTGTTCCAGGCCGATGGGATTGGCCACCGGCACCAGAACGATTTCGCTGCGCAAGCGGCCGGCAGCTTCGAGCTCCGCCAGGCGTTGCTTGAGATGCCAGGCCACTAGCATGCCGGGCATTTCATCGGCATGGAGCGACGCCTGAATGTAGATTTTTCCGTTGGCCGGCTGCGGGCCGAAGTGAAAACTGTGGACCTGTCGTGCGGTCCCCGGCAGCGGGGCCAGCAGGTCATGTTTCTGGTGGCGCATGTGCAAAAGGTCCTAGTGGGTCGGCCCGAGGAAGGCCAGCCATCGGCGTTCGGCGAGGCGGAACAGGCCGACCAGCGCAAAGGTGACGGTCAGGTAAATCAGCGCGGCGATGCCGAACGACTGGAAGGTCAGGAAGGTTGCCGAGTTGGCGTCCCGAGCAACTTTGAGAATATCCGGGATGGTCGCGGTGAAGGCCACGGTGGTCGAGTGCAGCATCAGAATCACTTCGTTGCTGTAGTACGGCAACGAGCGACGCAGCGCCGAAGGCATGATCACGTAGGCATACAGCTTCCAGCCTGTCAGGCCATAAGCCTTGGCCGCTTCGACTTCGCCGTGATTCATGCTGCGAATCGCCCCGGCAAAAATTTCCGTGGTGTAGGCGCAGGTGTTCAGGGCGAACGCGAGGATGGTGCAGTTCATGGCGTCGCGGAAGAAACTGTCGAGCAACGGTTGCGCACGCACGGCGGCCAGGCTGTAGATCCCGGTGTAGCAGATCAGCAGTTGGATATAGAGAGGCGTGCCGCGGAACAGGTAGGTGTAGAACTGCACTGGCCAGCGAATGTAGAAGTGCGGTGACACCCGGGCAATCGACAGCGGGATCGACACCACAAAACCGAAGAAAATCGACGCACTGAGCAACCACAGGGTCATGGCCAGGCCGGTGATGTGGTAGCCGTCGGTGTAGAGGAACGGTTTCCAGTATTCCTGCAAGAGCTCGATCATCGTACGGCCTCCCGGGAACCGGCGGCGTAGCGGCGTTCAAGCCAGCGCAGGACGAAGTTGGATGCGCTGGTGATCAGCAGGTAGATCACAGCGGCAAGCACCAGGAAGTAGAACAGTTGATAGCTGCTTTTGCCGGCGTCCTGGGCTGCCTTGACCAGGTCGGCTAGGCCGATGATCGACACCAGTGCGGTGGCCTTGAGCATCACCATCCAGTTGTTACCGATACCCGGCAGGGCGAAACGCATCATCTGCGGGAACACCACGATCCAGAAGCGCTGGCCGCGTTTGAGGCCATACGCGGTAGCGGCTTCGACCTGACCCCGTGGTACCGCGAGGATCGCGCCGCGGAAGGTTTCGGTGAAATACGCACCATAAATGAAGCCCAGGGTGATGACCCCGGCGCTGAACGGGTTGATCTCGATGTATTCCCATTCCATGAAGTCGGTGAACGACGTCAACCAGGTTTGCAGGCTGTAGAAAATCAGCAGCATCAGCACCAGGTCCGGCACGCCGCGAATCAGCGTGGTGTAGAGCTGGGCAGGCACGCGCATCAGTTTGACTTTTGACAGTTTGGCACTGGCACCAAGCAGACCGAGCAATACGGCCACCAGCAGCGACAACGCCGATAATTTGATGGTCATCCAGGTGCCTTCCATCAGCAGCGGACCGAAGCCCTTCAAGCTGAAGGCTGAGAGCCCCAGATTTTGTAATAGGTTTTCGAACATAAATCAGCAACCTGATCGGATGAAAAAAGCGCCCATCGCGAGATGGGCGCCGGGCATTATTTGCCGCTGAACAGATTCAGATCGCCAAAGTGTTTCTTCTGAATGGTGGCGTAGGTGCCATCATCGTGTAACGCTTTGATACCTTTATCCAAAAGTGCTTTCAGCTCTTTGTTACCTTTCGAGATACCGACAGCCGTTTTGGCTGGCAGCAGAGGATCATCCACTGGCTTGCTGACTTCGTAATCGGCACCTTGTGGCGACTTCAAAAAGCCCAGTTCAGCTTGCAGCATGTCCTGAATCGAAGCGTCCAGACGACCGGAAGTCAGGTCAGCATAGACCTGGTCCTGGTTGGCGTAGGCCTGAGTGGTCACGCCAGCCTTGTCCAATACGGCCTTGGCATAAGCTTCCTGGATAGTGCCCTGCTCGTAACCGACCTTTTTACCCTTCAGCGAAGCGGTGTCGGCAGTAATGCCGGAACCTTTCTTGAACACGAAGGAAGTCGGGCCGGAGAACAGCTCGCTGGAGAAGTCGATGACTTTTTCGCGGGCCGGGGTGACGGTCATCGAAGAGATTACACCGTCGAATTTATTGGCTTTGAGGCCAGGAATCATACCGTCGAAATCACTTTCAACCCATTTGCACTTAACTTTCAGCTCGGCGCAGATTGCGTTCCCCAGATCGATGTCGAAGCCCACCAGGCTACCGTCGGCCGCTTTCGACTCGAACGGTGCGTAGGAAGGGTCAACGCCAAAACGCAGTTCTTTATATTCCTTTGCCAGCGCAGAGCCAGCAGCTACGCACAATGCCAGTGCAGAAAGGGTCAGCAATGCTTTTTTCATTATTCAATCCCTAAGAACCAATATGAGCGCTTGTGGCGCAGAATTATTGTTACTGGTAAGCGTAAGTCCTAATGAAAGTAGCAATTTCCGAACCAGAGTGCCGAACAAGCGTTTTAAAAGGTGTTCAGGAAATTGCCGGATGCGATTAGTGCACGAAAACGGGCGGCGTGAAAAGCCCGCACTGCTTTGGATCGGGTCGATACGACTTCCTGTGGTGAGGGAGCTTGCTCCCGTCCGGCTGCGAAGCACTCGTAAACGCCACCAATGAAGTTTGACTGAGGCATCGTGTGTTGAGACTTTTAGGGCCGCTTCGCTGCCCAACGGGAGCAAGCTCCCTCGCCACAGGGGAAAGGTTATCTAAGTAAGTCCTGCAGCGTGCCGAGATGATCGGCCTCTTCGACGGACTTGTCCTGGCGCCAGCGCAGCATCCGCGGAAACCGCACCGCGATGCCACTTTTATGGCGCTTGGACAAGGCTATCCCTTCAAACCCCAATTCAAACACCAGGCTCGGTTTCACGCTGATCACCGGGCCGAATTTTTCCACGGTGGTTTTTCGCACAATACTGTCGACCTGGCGCATTTCTTCATCGGTCAGCCCCGAGTACGCCTTGGCGAACGGCACCAGTGCGCGTTCGCGGGCGTCAACTGGAGCGTCCCACACCGCAAACGTGTAATCGCTGTAGAGACTGGCCCGGCGTCCATGGCCGCGTTGTGCATAAATGAGCACGGCGTCGACGCTGAACGGGTCGACTTTCCATTTCCACCAGACGCCCATGTCCTTGGTGCGACCGACGCCATACAGTGCCTCTCGGGCCTTGAGCATCATGCCTTCGACGCCAAGACTGCGGGAGGCCTCCCGCTGTCGGGCGAGGTCGAACCAGTCCGCGCCGGTCAGCAATGGCGAAGCGAGTAACACAGGGTTGCCGGCGTCAGCGATGACCTGTTCCAGTTGAGCGCGACGCCGGGTTTGGGGCTGACTGCGCCAGTCTTCGCCTGCCCATTCCAGCAAGTCGTAGGCGAGGATCACCACGGGCACGTCAGTCAGGATTTTTTTGCTGAGGGTTTTGCGGCCAATCCGCTGCTGCAACAAAGCGAAAGGTTGTACGGCGGGGGCGGCCGGCGCTTGGGGATTGAAGGCATCTTCGGTTTCCGGCGGCGATGCTTTCCAGGCAACGATTTCCCCATCAATCACCGTGCCGTCCGGCAGGCAGTGCACAAGGCTCTCAAGCTCGGGAAAACGTTCGGTGACCAGTTCTTCACCCCGCGACCAGATCCACAGTCGCCCGTCGCGTTTGACCACTTGGGCGCGGATGCCATCCCACTTCCACTCGATTTGCCAATCGCTGGCGGGGCCGAGCAAAGTTTCGAATTGTTCGACCGGTTGCGCCAGGGCATGAGCGAGGAAAAACGGATACGGCTGACCGCCGCGCTGCGCATGTTCGTCGCCGGATTCAGGGGCGATCAGCTTCAAGTAACTGGCTGCGCTCGGGCGATTGGACAGGTCGGTATAGCCCACCAGGCGCTGGGCCACGCGTTTGCTGTCCAGGTGCGCCATGGCTGCCAGTGCCCGTGTCACCAGGAGCTTGGAGACCCCGACGCGGAAACTGCCAGTGATCAATTTGATACAGAGCATCAGGCTGGAACGGTCCAGTTGCGCCCAGAGCATGGGCAGTCGTTCGGCAAGCACTTCAGGGGATTCGCCACGCAATGGCAGCAGTTTGTCTTCGATCCACACCGCCAGTCCGTCGACTGAACGGTGGGGCGTTTCGGGCAACACCAGCGAAATGGTTTCCGCCAGATCACCCACCGCCTGATAACTCTCTTCGAACAACCACGGTGACAGCCCGGAATACGCCACTGCCAGTTCACGCAGGACGCGCACTGGCACCAACTGCCGGGGTCGCCCACCCGACAAAAAGTACACCGCCCATGCGGCATCTTCCGCGGCGGCGCGAGAGAAGTAATCTTGCATGGCGGCCAGTTTTGCATTGCTCGACGTGGTGGCGTCGAGTTGTGCGTACAACTCGGCGAACGCTTTCATGAGGGCGTCTCGGTGCTGATGGCGGCGCTTTCTTCCTCATCGTCCCCGTACTCGGTACTGAAGCCCTGCGCATCGAGACCTTGCTCGCGCAGGTGCCGCACCAACACCGCGACAGAACCGTGAGTGACCATCACCCGTTCGGCGCCCGTCTGTTCGATGGCCCAGAGCAGCCCCGGCCAGTCGGCGTGATCGGACAACACGAAGCCGCGATCCACGCCACGTCGCCGGCGTGTACCGCGCAGGCGCATCCAGCCGCTGGCAAACCCGTCGCTGTAGTCTCCGAAGCGGCGCATCCAGGTACTGCCGCCGGCCGATGGCGGCGCAATGACCAAGGCCTTACGCAGCAGCGGGTCGTTCTTGTTGATGTCGCCAGCGTAGATCGTGGGAGGTATGTAAACACCGGCCTCGCGGTAAACGCGGTTCAGCGGCTCGACCGCACCATGGGCCAGGATCGGGCCGAGGCTTGAGTCGATGCCGTGCAGGATGCGTTGGGCCTTGCCGAACGAGTAGCAGAACAACACGCTGGCCTTGTCTTCGGCGGCGTTGGCTTGCCACCACTGATTGATCTCGGCAAACACCTGTGCCTGGGGTTGCCAGCGATAGATCGGCAGGCCGAAGGTCGATTCGGTGATGAAGGTGTGGCAGCGCACCGGCTCGAACGGCGCGCAGGTGCCATCGGGTTCGATTTTGTAGTCACCGGAGGCGACCCAGACTTCGCCACCGTATTCCAGGCGCACCTGGGCCGAGCCCAGCACATGGCCGGCGGGGTGAAAGCTCAGGGTCACGCCGTGATGCAACAATCGCTGGCCATACGCAAGCGTTTGCAGGTTGATGTCCTGACCCAGTCGTGCCCGCAGAATTCCTTCGCCGGGCGCCGCCGCCAGATAATGTTGATTGCCGGTGCGCGCATGGTCGCCATGGGCATGAGTGATGACTGAACGCTCGACCGGCCGCCACGGGTCGATGTAGAAATCGCCGGCGGGGCAGTACAAACCTTCGGGACGCGCGATCACGAGATCCACGTTGCTAACCAAGTGGCGGGGCTTGTTAGCTAGGAGGTTGGCGTGGGGCGGGAAGTTCTATCTGTTTTTAAGGGATAAAAGCTAAAAGATCGCAGCCTGCGGCAGCGCCTACGGGTTGAACGCATGTCCACTGTAGGTGCTGCCGCAAGCTGCGATCTGTTGATCTTGCCTTTTGAGTTACTTGCCCGGTGTCAGGGTCAAACGCGTTTTGCCATACACCTTGTCGAAGTTCTCCGGCTGCATTGGCAAACTCATGTACTGACCCTTCAGCCACGGCTCGATGCTGTTCAGGTAGTTCGGGCTGGCCGGGTTGCCGGACTGCCCGGTGGCGTTCTGGCCCATCAGCGGTTCGGACTGGCCGAAGTCGACGATAAAGCGCATGGCCGGCACCAGCGTAGTGTTGAAGTCCTGACCCCAGGCGAACGCGGCAGTATTGAGCGTGGTGTGATCGCCGCCAGCTGGCAATGGCCCGCGAACCGTCTGGCCACTGCTGTTCTTCCATTCATAGCGGTGCAGTTTGCCCCACTGCCAGGCTTTGTGATCGCCGCCCAACAGTCTGTCCCCGGCGCTGATCGCCGCGGCCAGGCTGCGAGCGAGGATCGCCGGTTTGTCTTCTTTCTGCGCGGTGCGCACGTCATCCCAGAACGGGCTGTCTTCACGGCCCAGCAGGTGATCGGCCTGTGCGGCGTAGGACAACTTGCCGTTGGCAATGAAGGCTTTCCATGCCGGGCTGCTTTCCGGACCCAGTTCGTCGAGGAAAATCTGCTGGGTGCTTTCCTGCAGGAACAGTTCGTAGATCGCTGCGTCAGCGGAGGTCGGGCTGAGTTTGCCGTCGAACGCCATCAAACGGGTCAGCGCCTCGCGCGCCTTGTCGCGATCCGCCACGGGCAGCGCCTCAATGGCCTGCTTGAGCGGCTGGGACATGCCCGGTGCTTCAAACATTTTTTTCAGTTTGGCGGCGAAGGTGGTGGTCTGGTCGTACTGCATGGCGATCAGGCTGCGGGTGTCATGTTTGCCCACGCCGGCCAGTTCGGCCATGCGTTCGCCACGTTCCGGAGCCGACCACGAATTGGACAGTTGCATGCCATAGCCATGGGGAATGACCCGCTGGTTGGCGGTGCCGAGCCAGCCTTGGGCCGGGTCCTGATCGTACGGGTGCAGCATCGGGTCGGCGTAACCGTCCCAATCGTAACGACCTTCCCAACCCGGCGACGGCAACAGGCCTTCGCCTTCACGGCGGTTCGGGTAGCGGCCGGTGACTTGCCAGCCAATGTTGCTGGCATCGGCAAACACCAGGTTCAGCGCGATGGCGCGGATTTCGCGGCTGGCGTCCGATGCCCGCTCGACGTTCTGTGCACGGGAAAGGTCGAAAAACGCGTCCAGAGATTTGTCGTCGGTGAAACTCGGTGTCTGCAGGGCCAGGCCGAAACCGTTGCCCTGCGCCAAACCTTGAGCGCTATTAAGCAGCGGGCCGTGACGGGTTTCATAGACGGCCTCGCGAATCGGCCGCTGGCCTTTGACGAAGTACGTTTCGTTGCGCACGATCGCCGGCTGCCATTTGCCGCCGGTTTCGTAGGCCAGGCCATTGCCCTGGCGTTTGATTTTCTCCAGGAACAGGTCCTGGTTATCGCCCATGACGCTGGTCGTGCTCCACGCCACTTTGCCGTTGAACCCGCCGAGCACCATCGGCAAACCGGCGATGGTCACGCCGGAGGCCTGATACTTCGGTGCGCGAATCTGCACGTAACTGAACAGCGACGGCACGCCCATCGGGCCATGGCTGTCGCTGGCCAGCAGGCTTTTGCCACTGCGGCTGCGTTGCGGGGAGATGGCCCAGTTATTCGATGAGGTGGCGCCCAACAGGTTCATGTCAGAGAGCTGATTGGTGGCTTTGTTGATTTCCGCCAGCCCCGGCACTTGCCCGTTGAGCTTGATGCCTTGCAGCTTTTCACTTTCGGCCAACGGTAGTTTTTCGTCGGGCGCGGAGGGGGTCAACCACGGCAGTTTGTCGGGGGTCACCGTTTGGGCCAGCACCAACGCGGAAATTTCTTCAGGCAGGTTGGCGGACTGGCTGAAGTTGAGCAGGCAGAAAATCAGCGCCGAATCTTCCGGTTGCCAGTATTCAGGCTTGTAGCCAGTCGCGACCAGGTCGGCCGGCAGCTTGTCGCGGAAACGGAACAAGTAAGCGTTCACCCCGCGGGCATAGACTTCAAAAAAGCGCTTGAGGCGCGGCGAAGACGCCTTGTACAGCTCGCCAGCGCTTTTCTTCAGATTGACCGCACGCATGTAGCGGTCGGCGTCCAGCAAGTCCGAACCGTGCATTTCGGCCAAACGGCCTTGGGCCAGCAAGCGCAGGGTGACCATTTGTGTGATGCGGTCGCTGGCGTGCACATAACCGAGGGTGAACAGCGCATCGTGGAAGGTGCTGCTTTCGATCAACGGCATACCCATGGCGTTGCGTCGCACCGAAACGTTCTGCGCCAGGCCCTTGAGCGGCTGAACCCCGGAAGTCGGCGCAAGGGTGTCCTGGGCATTGAAGTTCTGACAACCGGTCAGGCTCAAAACACCCGCAACTGCTGCGGCAACGCCGAACCGGGGAAGAAAATGTGTAAGGGCTGGCGAGGCCATGGCAAAGCTCCTGCGGGGGTAATGGCGCGATAAAGCCGCTACGTTAGTGAGCAGGCGATGGCCGCGCAAGCGGGGTACAAAGTTATTTCAGGATTTGTCGGATAAACCGAAAAGATCGCAGCCTGCGGCAGCTTCCACAGGGCATCACATTTCACTGTAGGAGCTGCCGCAGGCTGCGATCTTTTGATCTTCTTGCCAGTTGCAACGGCGAATGCTGAAGTGCGGCTCATCCAATGTACCGGGAGGAAAGGTCAGCATGGAGCTCAAGTCAAACGCAGCACTGATCATCATCGATCAACAAAAAGGCATCCTTCACCCCAAACTCGGCCGGCGCAACAACCCCCACGCCGAGGAACGCATGCTCGCCCTGTTGAGCCACTGGCGCTACAGCGAGCGGCCGGTGATCCACGTGCAGCACTTGTCCCGTTCCGAAAACTCGGTGTTCTGGCCGCAGCAGTCTGGGGTGGAGTTTCAGGAGCGGTTTGTGCCATTGCCTGGCGAACAACTGATTCAAAAACAGGTGCCGGACGCGTTTTGTGCGACGGGGCTGGAAGCACGATTGCGTGCGGCGGGGGTTGGGCAGTTGATCATCGTGGGCGTGGCGACCCACAACTCGGTGGAGTCCACGGCGCGATCGGCGGGCAATCTGGGGTTTGACACGTGGGTTGTGGAGGATGCGTGCTTTACCTTCGACAAGACGGATTTTTTCGGCAATGCCCGTTCAGCCGAAGAGGTGCATGCGATGTCGTTGGGGAATTTGCATGGGGAGTATGCGACGGTGGTCAGCGCTGCGCAGATTCTGGCGGAAGATTGAACGCCTGTAGGCGCGAGGCTTGCCCACGAAAGCGAATTTTCAAGTCCATCGATGTTGAATGTTCTGCCATCTTCGCGGGCAAGCCTCGCTCCTGCAGGAAACTGGCTTGCTCGCAAAGGCGATTCAACGGGCGAAGAAATTCTTCGCCCGAAGCATCAAGCGCCGTGGCACTTCTTGAATTTCTTGCCGTTGCCGCATGGGCAAGGATCGTTGCGGCCGACGTCTTTCAAGGCGTTGCGCACCGGTTCCTGGTGGGCGTGGCCGCAGTTCGGGCCGTGGACATGGCCGTGGTCGTGATCATGATGGTCATGATCGTGGTTGCAGTCAGGGCCATGGACATGGGGTTGCTGGGTCATCGGGGTTACTCCGGAATTAGATCGGCGGGGATTATCACGCCATTACGCGCCAGGTGCACGTAGTGGGCGATGAATAAACCGGTTTCCATTTCACCTTCCAGACGATAAGGGATGCGCTGCTCGGCGGATTTCAGTTGTTTGACGAGATCCCTGACCTTGGGCCACAGGTTGGTACGGATCGGCACTTTGTACAAACCGCTGCGCTTGGGACCCACGGTCATCCAGTGTTCATGTTCGCCTTCGGCCAGCAGAATATCCCCAAGATGAATACGATATTCCAGGCCGCGCACTGTCAGGTCGCTGTCGTTGGGATTATCAATGCGAAAGTGCAGCACAAACTTTTGCTCCAGCAGCTTGGCTCGCACGACTTCAACCCTGACCAGATGCACTTCGGGGTCGGGCTCATCGTCGCTGAACCACGACGCACAACCGCTGAGTCCCAGTAACAGGAGCAAGGCGAGGGTCTGTAAAGCGTGTCGTTGGCGGGTCATGGCGAGTTTCTCCCTTGAAACCCAGTCTAGCCCTAAAAGATCGCAGCCTTCGGCAGCTCCTACAGGTTTGCGCGATCTTGTGTAGGAGCTGCCGACGGCTGCGGTCTTTTGACCTTAACTGCCGAAATACCCCGAACAACACTTCTTGAATTTCTGCCCGCTGGCGCAAGGGCAGGCGTCATTGCGTCCAATGTCGAGTGGCACGGTAGGATCGATGAAGTACCAACGTCCGGCGTTCTGCACGAACGACGAGCGCTCGCGGTGACTGTGCTCGCCGCTGCCATCGTGCCAGCGCGCGGTAAAGGTTACGAAAGCATGCTCCGGTTGACCGCCAAGGACTTCGGAACTTTCTACTTCAAGACCCAGCCAGGTGCTCTGGGCACTCCAGTCGCTGATCGATTGCCGATCGAGACCTGTCTGCTGGGCGGGCAGGGTGGTCGCCACCAGATAATCGATCAGGCCAAGCACATAGGCGCTGTAGCGCGAGCGCATCAGGGCTTCGGCGCACGGCGCCGGGTGACCGGCATGGTAATGGCCGCAGCAGGCATCAAGGAGGGTGCCGCTGCCGCAAGGGCAAATGGATGTACTCATTGCGTTACCACCAATATTTCCCGAAGTTTTCCGGATTGGCCCAGAACCGCGAATTGAGCCAGTCGGGTACTTGTTTGTAGTCAAGCAGATCATAGGTGAACAAGGTCAGCACTTGATCGTCGCGCTGGAAACGTTCGCTGGCTTGCAGGGCCAGGGAGAAAAAATCCGTTTCCTGCCAGCCGCTGGCCGGCAAGTCCGCCAGCACCGCGATGCGACTGGCATTGAGGTTGCGGATACCACCGAGCAAATTCAAACCGTCGCGCTTGGGCAGGTGTTCGAGGCAATCGACCACCAGTGCCAGATCAAACCGGCGCGCTGCCAACTCTGCCGGCAATGCCCCGGGTGCCGCGTGGGCCACACAGCTGTCCGGGTGCGCGAGCTTGAACGCTTCGAGCGCGGGGAACTCGCTGGCACCAATCAACAGCAGGCGCGGCGGGGCATAACGGTCCAGCAAAGCGGCCAACGCCTGTTGCGGCGTGCGCGAAGAAATACCTGCAATCATCAAAGATCCTCAATCAGATGTGCCAAGACTAGCCTGCCCGCCAGTTCGAGCCTAGAGCGGGTTTTACGTAAAAATGACGATCAGTCGTGAACACGGGACAAAACAGCAATGGCCTATTGCTGGCGGAGATTAAAACTCCGGTCTTTACTCCCTGAATCGGTTCTAAGCCGATCCTTCAGGAGAAAACTAGATGAGCATAGTTCGGACAGCATTACCCCTGGTTCTGCTAACCAGTGTGTTGACTGGTTGCGCAGGTTTGCAGAAAACCGACTGGCCGACCTGTGCGGCCGTTGGTGGTGTCGTAGGTGCGGGTCTCGGTGCAACCGAGAGTTCGTCCTGGGCTGGTTATGGCGCGCTGATTGTCGGCGGTACGGCGGCGGCTTATTGCTGGGTTCACGGTGATGGCGACGAAGACGGCGATGGTGTGCCGGATAGCCGCGACAAGTGCCCGGGCACGCCTCATGGCGTGAAAGTCGATGCCGATGGTTGCCCTCCACCAGCACCTGCTCCAGTGGTTGAAGAGGCCGTGGTGGTCAAGGAAGAAACGATCGTCATCCGCGATGTTCACTTCCAGTTCGACAAAGCAACCCTCACTGAGTCTGACAAACAAGTGCTCGATAAAATCGCCACTCGTTTGAAAGCCGAAGCACCTACTGCTCGTTTGACCGTTACCGGCCATACCGACAGCGTGGGCAGCGATACTTACAACCAGAAACTGTCGGATAAACGCGCCCACTCGGTGGTTGAGTACCTCATCCATGAAGGCGTGCCGCGCAGTAACTTTGTGTCTGTTACCGGTGCCGGTGAAAGCCAGCCGGTTGCCGATAACAAAACCGCCGACGGCCGTGCACAAAACCGTCGTACGGAAATCAAAATCAACCGTTAGATCCCTTGCATCCGCGGCTTGTGCAGTCGCGGATGCGGGTCTTTACTCCTGTGTAACCGGCATTGGCCGGTGACACAGGAGCTTTCAAAATGACCAACCTCACACGGACCGTCTTGCCGGTTCTGCTGCTTGGCAGCCTGTTGACCGGTTGCGCTACTCACAGCGATGGCACTGCCCCCCTCAATCAACGAACCTGGCCCATCTGCAGCGTCATTGGCGGACTGGTCGGCGGAGGCCTGGGCGCTATCGAAAGTGGCGGTTGGGCGGCCGGTGGAGCGGCCCTCGGTATTTTGACCGGTGGTTTGATTTGCTATGCGCAGGATGGCGACGAAGATGGCGACGGCGTGTTCGACCGCCGTGACCGTTGTCCTGACACCCCCGCCAATACGCCGGTCGATCATCGCGGTTGCCCGCTGCCGCAATACCCGGCCAGCGTGAAACCTGCCGAACCTGTGCAATCTGAAGTCATCACCTTGAGCGATGCCGGCGACGTACTGTTTGCCTTCAACCGGTCGGAGCTGACGCCCACCGCGAAGAGCAAGCTGGATTCGATCATGGGCAAATTGCAGGACGCCGACGTAGTGAGCATCAAGGTGGTCGGCCATACCGACAGTGTTGGCTCGGATGCCTACAATCAGGCGCTCTCGGAACGTCGCGCCAGCAGCGTCGCCGAGTATCTGCTGAGCCAGGGTGTGGCGCCGAACAAAATCACCAGCGAAGGCAAGGGTGAAAGTCAGCCGGTGGCCGATAACGAAACAGATGAAGGGCGCGCGAAAAACCGTCGCGTGGAGTTGCATATCAATCGCTGAACCGCGCAGTAGAGCCGTCGGGCGATGATGAGCATCGTTGCGGCGGCCGTTCGGCGATCTTCATGAAGAATTTTCGGTTGCCCTCTGGCTTATCCCGCGTGGAAGTCGTTACTGTGCGCGCAAACAATAATTCTCATCGGGGGCGTGTATGAAGCTGTTATGGGGGCTGGGGAAGCTGTTGACCCTGCTGTTCTGGCTGGTGGTGCTGGTCAATCTGCTCACGCCATTCATCTATCCGCTGCACGTGTTGGTCAACCTGGCCGGCAGCTTGTTGGCAACCCTCCATCTTCTTGAAGCGCTGTTTTGCTATCGCAGCCTCCGAGGTCGTGCCCACCCTTGGCTCGATCGCCTGAAGATTGTCTTTTTCGGCGTTTTCCACCTGCAAACCATTCCGGCTCCGACCGCACCGAAGGCTTCCCATGCGTAAACTCTGTCTGCTCGCCGTATTTATCAGTCCATTGGCCTGCGCTCAGGTGGTAAGTGTCGAAACCAACTCATTGATGCGTTTGCCCAACACCGCCAGCACCTTGCAACTGGAACGTCTGGAAGTGGCCGATTACGGCACCTTGCTGATTCCCTCGAACATCACCGAAGTCTCCGTCGGCGAGCTGCATCTGGGCCGTGACGCGCGGATCGCGATCGTGCCCGGCGAGCAGGCGCTGGAGCTGAAGGTCAGCCGTGCCCAATTGTCCGAGGGCAGCCAGATCACCGCGCGCGGGGCGCCCGGGACTTACCAGAGGGCAGCTCGTTCCGGGCGCAATCTGAATTTGCAGATCAAGACATTGAACGCGCCGCAATTGCTGGTAGATGCTCGCGGTGGTGCGGGTGCGCCAGGATTTGTCGGCCTCGACGGTGCCAATGGTCAGGCGCCCGGCTGCACGTGGGGCCAGGCGGGTCGCGGTGCCGATGGCAGCGATGGCAGTAACGGTCAACCCGGCGCGCCGGGCGCATTAGTGAAACTGGCCGTGCCGCACGATTTCCCGGCCGAGCAGATCAAGGTTCAGGTAGCTGGCGGTGCCGGTGGCCTGGCCGGGCCTGGTGGCAAACCGGGGGCGGGTGGTAAAGCCAAGGGTTGCTTCGTCTACAAGGCCGATGGCGGCAAGAGCGGCAAGCCGGGCGTCGACGGCCAGGCGGGGCCTGCTGGCGCGCCGGGTTCGGTGATTGTGCAGCGGTTGTAAACTGTTTCTTGAACGACGGTTTCCGTGTAGGAGCTGTCGCAGGCTGCGATCTTTTGATCTTGTTTCTTAAAGGCAACATCAAAAGATCGCAGCCTGCGTCAGCTTCTACAGAGGGAATTGCCTAGAACATCGGCCGAGCCGCAGCGATCGCCACCAGCACCAATCCAACAATCAGATTAATCCCGACCAACCGCCGAATCCGCCCCAGCACCGCAGCCCCCGCCGGCCAGTCCTGCGCGGTGACCGCCGTGCGCAGTTCCGGCAGCATCAGCGCCTGAATCCGGATAAACAGCGCGGTCATCACCACATACAGCCCCATCATCACCTGCACATAGCGCGGTGCGGTTTCAAAACCGTTGAAGTGCAGATGAAGCATGCCCACGCCACTGATCGGCAACAGCACCACCGCCACCCATACCCAGCGAAAAAAACCTTGAAACACTTCTACCCACAGCTTCAGCCGGGCGGGGCCTTCGAGTGCCTTCACGGCCGCGGGGCGCAAGACCATCCAGGCGAAAAACATGCCACCCACCCAGACCAGTGCGGCGAGGACATGCAGGCTATAAACAAGGCTAAAAGCGGTCATTGAGGTACTCCGTTCTGCGCGGGATTAATTAGCGGGGTATGATAGCGGCCGAACCGAACCACTGAAAATTTATCCAGCGTTTTTTGCGCCCGACAATCCATGATCAGCACCGAACTCAAAACCACGATCCAGGGCGCCTATTCGCGTTTTCTTGAAGCCAAGAGCCTCAAACCGCGCTACGGCCAACGCCTGATGATCGCCGAAGTTGCCAAAGTCCTCGGGGATATCGACACCGACGACGAAGGCCGGCGCAGTGGCGACCCCGCGATAGTCGCGGTGGAAGCCGGCACCGGTACTGGCAAGACCGTGGCCTACAGCCTGGCGGCCATCCCCACCGCCAAGGCCGCTGGCAAACGCCTGGTAATCGCCACGGCCACCGTCGCCCTGCAAGAACAGATCGTCTACAAGGACTTGCCCGACCTGATGCGCAACAGCGGGTTGAACTTCACGTTTTCCCTGGCCAAGGGCCGCGGGCGCTACATGTGCCTGTCCAAGCTCGATATGTTGCTTCAGGAAGGCCACGCGCAAACCGCCACCGCACAGTTGTTCGAAGAAGAAGGTTTCAAGATCGAGGTCGACGAGGCCAGTCAGAAGCTGTTCACCAGCATGATCGAAAAACTCGCCGGCAATAAATGGGACGGCGACCGCGACAGCTGGTCCACCGCTCTGGAAGACGCCGACTGGGCGCGCCTGACCACCGATCACAGCCAGTGCACCAACCGTCATTGCCCTAACTTCGGCCAATGCGCCTTCTACAAGGCCCGCGAAGGCATGGGCAAGGTCGACGTGATTGTCACCAACCACGACATGGTGCTGGCCGACCTGGCGCTGGGCGGCGGCGCGGTGCTGCCGGACCCGCGTGACACCATCTACGTATTCGACGAAGGCCATCATCTGCCGGACAAGGCTATCGGCCACTTCGCCCATTACACGCGCCTGCGTTCCACCGCCGACTGGCTGGAAACCACCGCCAAGAACCTCACCAAACTGCTGGCGCAACATCCGTTGCCCGGTGATCTGGGCAAGCTGATCGAGCAGGTGCCGGAACTGGCGCGGGAGATCAAGACCCAGCAACAGTTCATGTTCACCGCGTGTGAGCAGGCCGCCGATTTCAAACCCGGTGAAGACGTCGAAGGCCGCGAGCGGCCACGTCACCGCTTTGTCGGCGGGGTGATTCCCGAGCACATGCGCGAAATGGGCATCGAATTGAAGAAGGGCTTCGCGCGCCTGACCGACCTGTTCACCCGTCTCACCGATCTGCTCAAGGAAGGCATGGACGGCGAGGTCAACATCGGCATCGCCAGCAATCAGGCGGAAGAGTGGTATCCGCTGTTCGGCAGCCTGTTGTCGCGCTCTTCGGGCAACTGGGAGTTGTGGACCGCGTTCACTGTTGAAGACCCGGAAGACAATCCGCCGATGGCACGCTGGCTGACACTGGCCGAAAGCGGTTCGCTGTTTGACATCGAGGTCAACGCAAGCCCGATCCTCGCGGCGGAAATGCTCCGTCGCAACCTCTGGAACGTGGCGTACGGCTGTCTGGTGACCTCGGCGACATTAACTGCTCTTGGTACGTTCGACCGCTTTCGCATGCGTGCGGGCCTGCCGAAAAAAGCCGTGACCGCCGTAGTGCCGAGCCCGTTCCATCACGCCGACGCCGGCGTGTTGCGGGTGCCAAACCTGAACGCCGATCCCCGTGATGCGGCGGCCCACACCGCCGCAATCATCCGCGATCTGCCGGATCTGGTCGAAGGCTCGCGGGGCACCCTGGTGTTGTTCTCTTCGCGCAAACAGATGCAGGACGTGTTTGATGGCCTGGACCGTGACTGGCGCAAGCAAGTGTTCATTCAAGGCAACCTGTCTAAACAGGAAACCCTGAACAAGCACAAGGCGCGGGTCGATGGCGGCGATTCCAGCGTGCTGTTCGGGCTGGCGAGTTTTGCCGAAGGGGTCGACTTGCCCGGCGCGTATTGCGAACACGTGGTGATCGCCAAGATTCCGTTCTCGGTGCCCGATGATCCGGTCGAAGCGGCGCTGGCCGAGTGGATCGAAGCGCGGGGCGGCAATCCGTTCATGGAAATCTCCGTGCCGGATGCCTCTCTGAAACTGGTCCAGGCTTGCGGTCGCTTGCTGCGCACCGAAGAAGATCGCGGCACCATCACCCTGCTTGACCGACGCCTGGTCACCCAGCGCTATGGCAAGGCGATCCTCAACGCGTTGCCGCCATTTCGACGTGAAATTTCCTGATACACCGGTGGGCAAATCTGCCCACCGCGTTGTCTACCTCTCTGCCATCGCTTTTCCATTGGCCCACCGAGGTCGTTAGGGAGAATTTCGTTCTCATGATTCGCCGTTCGCTGCGCTGTTCGTTACCTGCCGTTTTAGCCCTGTCGTTCGCAACGCCCTTGCTGGCTGCGCCCGCGGGCCAGCAGACATTGTTCAACTTTGTGCGCCCCGCTGATGTGGTCCAGGTGGCGACTCAGGACGCCAGCCTGCCGCAATCCAACGCCGAGCAAACCGCCGAAGGTGAAGTGCTGCGCCGGGTGACGTTCAACCCGGTCGCCCGGCCGACCCTGCGCCTGACCCCGCAGACCGGGGCCTGGGACTGGTCGCAGTCAGGTGTGATGAGCCTGCGAATCCAGAGCGCCATGAACTGGGCGGTGACTCTCTATGTGACCATTCAAAGTAACGACGGCAAGACGCTGGTCAGTCGCGTCGACTTGCCGGCCGGCCCGGCGCAAACCCTGCTGGTGCCTTTGCAAGCGACGTCACCGCTGAGCCAGGGCTTGAAGGCAGGGCCGCCGATGCCGATGACGGTCGACGGTCAGCGCATCTTGCTCGCCAGCAGCGCAGGTGAATTGGACCGTGGTCAGGTCGTATCGGTAAGTGTGTCGATGGATCAACCGAAAGTGGCCCAGAGCATTCTGCTGGAGCGCTTCGGCGTGCAGGACGCCGAGTCGGTGACCCAAGCCGTGTATGGCGGTCTGGTGGATGCTTACGGTCAATCGACCCGGGCCAAATGGCCAGAGAAAGTCAGCAGCGATGAACAACTGAAAAGCGCCGCCGCCAAGGAACAGCAACAACTGAAAACCTGGCTGGCGGAACGCGAGAAATCGTCCCTGGACAAATTCGGTGGCTGGACCCAAGGCCCCGCCTTCAAGAGCAGCGGCTTTTTCCGCACGGAGAAACGTGACGGCCGCTGGTATCTGGTGACGCCGGAGGGGCATCCGTTCTATTCGTTGGGCGTCAACACCGTTGCCCCGGACGTCAACCAGACCTACGTCGCCGGTCGCGAAGCCATGTTCGAATCGCTGCCCAAGGCTGACGAGCCGCTGGCCAGTCACTTTGGCGAAGGCGACAACCGTGGTGGCAATGGTGTCGATCAGGGGCGGGGCTTTAATTTCGGGCGCTGGTACGACTTCTATGGCGCCAACTTGCAGCGTCTGTATGGCGCCCCTTGTGCGCTGGGCAGCGATACCAAGGCCGGTGTTGCCGCAGCGGCCAAGGCCGACGCGGTAGAGGCAAGGGCCGAGAAGGCTGCCGAGCAACCCGTCGTACCTGCGACCGCCGAATCCGGTGTCGCCGAAGCGGCCAAGACTGACGCCGCTGAAGCGTCGGTGGCGAAAGCGGTGGAGCAAAAAACGGCCGAGCCCTGCAAAGCGACTTTCGATGAACATCGCTGGACGGGCCATACCCTTGACCGTCTGCAAGCCTGGGGCTTCAACACCCTCGGCAACTGGAGTGCGCCAGCACTGGGCGACGCTGACCGCGTGCCGTACACCTTGCCGCTGTCGATCGTCGGTGATTACGCCAGTATCAGCACCGGGACCGATTGGTGGGGCGGCATGCCTGATCCGTTCGACCCACGTTTCGCCATGGCCACCGAGCGCGCCGTGGCCATCGCCGCGCGCGATCATCGCGACGACCCATGGCTGATCGGGTACTACGCCGACAATGAACTGGCCTGGGCCGGTCCTGGCGATGATCCAAAGGCGCGCTACGCCCTGGCCTACGGCACCTTGAAAATGACCACCGACGTGCCGGCCAAACGTGCGTTCCTCAAGCAACTGCGCGACAAATACCGCAACCAGGCGGGCCTGTCGAAAGCCTGGGGCATTGATTTGCCAGCCTGGGAATTGATGGAAGACCCCGGTTTCGTGCCGCCACTGCCAAGCGCCGAACACCCGGAAATCGAGGCCGACTTCAAATACTTCCAGAAGGTCTTCGCCGACACTTACTTCAAGACCATCTCCGATTCACTCAAGTGGCACGCGCCGAACCAGTTGTTGCTCGGTGGCCGCTTTGCAATCAGCACCCCGGAAGCTGTTGAGTCCTGCGCGCAGTATTGCGACGTGTTGAGTTTCAACATGTACACCCTGCAACCGCAGGACGGATACGACTTCGCCAAACTGCGCAGCCTCGACAAACCAGTACTGATCACCGAGTTCAACTTCGGCTCGACCGACCGTGGCCCGTTCTGGGGCGGCGTGACGCAATTGGCGAAGGAAGAAGACCGTGGCCCGGCCTACGCGAACTTCCTCAAACAGGCGCTGAGCGAACCGTCGATTGTGGGTGTGCACTGGTTCCAATACCTGGATCAACCCGTGACCGGGCGCCTGCTGGATGGCGAAAACGGTCACTTTGGTCTGGTGGGTATTACCGATCTGCCATTCCAGGGCTTTGTCGACAGCGTGCGCAAGAGCAATCTGGCGGCTGTCGATCAGTTGGGCAAAGAAGCGCAGAAGGCCAGCGCCGAGGCCGACAAGGCCAGTCACAACACCGAGGGCGGCCGCAAGGCCGAGGCCGGCAGAGGCCCTGGCAAGGGTACCGGTGGCCATTCTGGCAATGGCCATTAAGGCTGAAGCAAAGTTCGCAGTCTGCGGCAGCATTTTCATGTAGGAGCTGCGCGGGCCGCGATCTTTTGATCTTGATCTTCAATTGACCGCCCGGCCCGACCCTGTTCCCAAATCCCTCAAGGGCTGGAACAATGCGGGCCACTTTGTAGAGCTTATCCGGGGAGTTGCGGGTGCAGATTCAGGGTTTTTACGAGCTTAAGTTCGAAGCGGTACGCGAGGCGTTCGCGGCGCTGTTCGACGATCCTCAGGAACGTGGCGCAGCGTTGTGCATCCAGATCGGTGGCGAAACCGTCGTCGACCTCTGGGCGGGCACCGCCGACAAGGATGGCGCGCAAGCCTGGCACAGCGACACCATCGCCAACCTGTTCTCCTGCACCAAAACCTTCACCGCCGTCACTGCCCTGCAACTGGTCGCCGAAGGCAAACTGCAACTGGATGCCCCGGTTGCTCGCTACTGGCCGGAGTTTGCTGCCGCCGGCAAAGCATCCGTGACCCTGCGCCAACTGCTCTGCCATCAGGCCGGTCTGCCGGCGCTCCGCGAGTTGCTGGCCCCCGAAGCCCTTTACGACTGGCAAACCATGGTCGACGCTCTGGCCGCCGAAGCGCCATGGTGGACGCCGGGCGAGGGCCACGGGTATGCGGCGATCACCTATGGCTGGCTGGTGGGTGAATTGTTGCGCCGTGCCGACGGTCGCGGGCCGGGTGAGTCCATCGTGGCACGGATCGCCAAGCCTTTGGGCCTGGATTTCCATGTCGGCCTGGCGGATGAAGAATTTGATCGCGTGGCGCACATTGCCCGTGGCAAGGGCAACGTCGGCGATGCGGCGGCCCAACGCCTGCTGCAAGTAACCATGCGCGAGCCAACCGCCATGACCACCCGTGCGTTTACTAACCCGCCGTCGATCATGACCAGCACCAACAAGCCGGAATGGCGACGCATGCAGCAACCGGCGGCTAATGGCCACGGCAATGCCCGCAGCCTGGCCGGCTTCTACGCCGGTTTGCTCGATGGCAGCCTGCTGGAAGGCGAAATGCTCGATGAGCTGACCCGCGAGCACAGCCTCGGCGAAGACAAGACTTTACTGACCCGGACCCGTTTCGGTCTGGGTTGCATGCTCGATCAGCCGGACGTGCCCAATGCAACCTATGGCCTTGGCCCGCGTGCTTTCGGTCATCCGGGCGCTGGCGGCTCTATTGGTTTTGCTGACCCGGAGCACGATGTCGCTTTCGGTTTTGTGACAAATACACTGGGGCCGTACGTCTTGATGGATCCGCGCGCACAAAAACTTGTGCGGGTACTGGCCACTTGTCTGTAAATCACGCTCAAGGGTGCCGGAGCTGGAACCCGAAAGCCTTTTCAGTTTCCAACCGTCTGTTTATGCAGGCCAATCCGGCCTGATTTTTTTGACTTCATTTTTGTGGATATCCAATGTCATCCAAACCAACCCTCGCCTTGGCACTGTGCTTCGCAATTACCGGTTGCGCACAGACTCCTAAAAATGATGCAGACGGCGGTAGCTGGTGGCCGTTCGGTTCATCCGACAAAGTCGCGGCCAAAGAGCCGGCCCCGGCGCCCTTGAAGCCAGCCGTCAGCGCTCCTGTCACCAAGACTGAAAGCAGCAGCCACTGGTACTGGCCGTTTGGCTCTGATGACGACACCAACAAGCCGGCCGACAAAGTCGCAGTAAAACCGGAAGTGAAACCTGAAGCCAAACCTGCCGTTATCGCCAAGGCTGATGCCGATACCGGCAGCAAGTGGTGGTGGCCGTTCGGCGGCAAAGAACAGAGCACGGCCAAAGCCGTGCCGATGCCTGATCCGAAAGTTACCCAGGCCTGGCTTGATGACTACGAGCCACGCTTGCGTGATGCGATCAAGGACAGCAACCTGAAACTGGAACGCCGTGAAAACGTGCTGGTGGTGATCGCGCCGGTCGAAGGCTCGTTCAACCCGGACCGTCCGGCCATGCTGCTGCCGGTAACCCTCGGCCCGTTCACCCGTGTTGCGAAAATCCTCGAAGTCGATCCGAAGACCGCCGTGCTGGTACTTGGCCACAGTGATACGTCGGGCGCCGCACCGGCCAACGTCAAGTTGAGCCAGGAACGTGCCCAGGCTGTAGCGGCGATTTTCCGTCTCAGTGGTTTGCAGCGTGATCGCTTGATGCTGCGCGGTATGGGCGGTGAAGCCCCGCGTGCCGCCAACGACAGCGTCGAAGGTCGTGCCCTGAACCGTCGCGTGGAACTGATGGTGACGCCGCAAAACACCATGGTTGCGTTGCTGAGCAAGTACAACATGCCGGCCCCGGCGCCAGTGACTATGGTTGCCGTACAAGACGTCAAGCCTGTCGCCAAACCTGTTGTTCCGGCGCCAGCCGCGAAGAAAGCAGATGTGCCTTCGGCGAAAAAAGCACCGGCCAAGAAAACCGCTGCCAAAAAGGCACCGGCTAAAACTGCAACCCCGGCGAAAAAGACGGCACCGGCCAAAGCCGCTGTCGATCCAAAGAAAGCCGTCGCCGCCGATACCACAAAGCAGTGATTCGTTAACCAAAAGGAATGCGCCATGACCAAGGCCCTGGCTGATATGCGCCGCGACTACACCCGTGATGGCCTGACCGAGGCGCAAGCTCCGGTCGAGCCGTTTGCGCTGTTTCACCAATGGTTCGCTGACGCGGTGAAAACCGAACAGGTGCCGGTGGAGGCGAACGCCATGACCTTGGCCACTGTCGATCAGGAGGGTCGACCGCATTGCCGCATCCTGCTTCTCAAGGGCCTGGATGCGCAGGGCTTTACCTTTTTCACCAACTACGACAGTGCCAAAGGTCAACACATGGCCGCGAATCCATTCGCGGCCATGACTTTTTTCTGGCCAACCCTGGAGCGCCAGGTGCGCATCGAAGGGCGGGTGGTAAAGGTCACGTCCGAAGAGTCCGATGCTTATTATCAGGTTCGTCCGCTGGGCAGCCGTCTCGGTGCCTGGGCTTCACCTCAGAGCCGAGTGATCGCTGATCGCGCCGAACTGGAAGGGTTGCTCAAGAACACTGAACAACGTTTCAGCGACACTCAGCCTCACTGCCCGGAACATTGGGGCGGCTATCGCCTGCTGCCCGAACGCATTGAGTTCTGGCAGGGCCGTCCGAGCCGCCTGCACGACCGCCTCAACTATCGTTTGCAGGGTGCCGACTGGATTCTTGAACGTCTGGCACCCTAAGCAGTCTACCGCTCGGGATAGCCTGCCGCAGTGGCCTCCAGCCATTGCGGCAGGTCTCGACGCTTGATTTTTTGCCTTTGAGCGTTCGCCAGTTGCTGGAGCATGAACGCTTTTTTTCGTTCGTCCTTGCCAGCCAGCGCTAACGCCAGGTCGCGGTCCATCCAGCGTTTGACCCGCACGTACAGCCACCCGTGGAAGTACAGGCCAGCAGCGGTAGTGACGATAATGATAAAGTAATCCATGAAAATCCTGTTTCAGTAGCGCAGATCGACGAATTTGCCGCTACCGTGTGGTGATTTCGTGAAAGTGCCTGTACAAGGCCTGAATCAAACCAATTTTACCCCGGCGATGCCGTGACAGGCGTCAAGCTGCGGAGTTAAATGCTTACCTGTCCTTTGGAGTTGATGCTATGCGTAAGTCTGTTCTGCTGGTTGCTTCCTTTTCCACGATGGCGATGTTGCTTACCGGCTGCCAATCGAGCCTGACCGGTGACTCCTACTCCCGTGACGAAGCGCGTCGCGTGCAGACCGTTCGCATGGGCACCATCGAATCGCTGCGTCCGGTGAAAATCGAAGGCACCAAAACCCCGATCGGCGGTATCGCCGGTGCAGCCGTCGGCGGCGTTGGCGGCAGCGCCATCGGCGGCGGTAAAGGTAGCATCGTCGCAGCAGTCATCGGCGCAGTCGCCGGCGGCCTGGTGGGTTCAGCCGCTGAAGAAGGCCTGACTCGCACCCAAGGCGTTGAAGTCACCGTCCGCGAAGACGACGGCAGCATGCGCGCCTACGTCCAGGAAGTTCAGCCAAACGAAGTATTCCGTGTGGGTGAGCGCGTGCGGATTTCCACTGTGGGCGGGACGAGTCGCGTTTCGCACTAAGCGGGCACGGGTAAAAAATGAAAACCCCGATCAGGTGACTGGTCGGGGTTTTTGATTTTTATTGGGCGTCTACCATTTGTCGCGATAGACGAATGCTACTTGGTAGTCGTAAGAATATAAGTCTAAGGCATGGTGGAAATGCGGCTGAAGCACACTGATCCAGCTGGAAATAACATCAAACCCACCATTGTTGATGTTGTTTTCAACTCGCATTCCGAGCTCTTCAATTACGTAACCGTCATCTCCAAAATCTTTCGACAATTCCTCTCCTTCGCCCAGTTCTGTGTTCTTGTCATACCACTCAAGCCTTATTCTCAGTCCCATAGTCGTCTCATAAATATTTTTTGATGCTGCGGTTCTTTTTTGGGGGATCGATTTGCTCGCCGGTTCTATGGTCGAACGACCCGAGGTGACTACCATCGCTTGAGCGATAAGCCTCAAGTTCACCGTGGAGAAAGTCCCATTCGTAAATTGTTCTACCTTTTGCATCAATCCAGCGATCTCGGAGGCCTCCCTTATACGGGGTTTTCTTTTTTGCTCTTTTCAGGTCAGGAAATGCGGTGATGTCTTCTGTCTCAGGAGCCGGGTGATAGGTATGACCAGCTTCGGCGGTACCTTTGCCGCGAATACTCATCACAATATAAACCGGCTTCACCAACGACCCCGCCGGAAACACAAGAATGAAATCCTTGTAATCCGGCGGATAAACCGGATTGACGATGATGCCGTCAGCCTGTTTCGTCGGTGGGTAAACCCAGATATGTGGCGCTTGTGGGGCGGCTTCCAGTTTGGGGATGCCGAGGACGTCCGAAGCGTCGGCGGCTGGGGTCCAGATCAGTTCGATGCCTTCGCCGAGGTCGGCGACGTATTGGCTGTCGCGCGATGTGATTTGCACGACATCGACCATTTCCCAGTCACGATTTTTGCCGGTGTAAAACCCATAACCCTTGAGGCTGCCGTCGGACTGCTGTTCCACCGTGAGGCGGACGCGAGTGCGGGCCTGTTTGAGCGCGCGTAATTGATCTTCTGTGTAAAGAGCGCTGTCGCCCAGGCTGGGCGTCCAGAACAATGCGACTACGCCGGCCAACACGGCGGTTCCAACTGCCCCGATTACCGCAGCGGCACCTATCCCGGGTGCGACGAGAGCCGGCGCGGTTAATGCCAGACGCCCGATGCCCAGCGCAAGGGTAGAGCCGCTAATTGTTTCGAGGTTCAGCAGACCCCCATCGCCTACCTCACGCGCACCCAGCCAGGCGATTTCGCCGTAGTCTTCAAGGCTATCGGTGCGCACCATTCCCGAAGGATTGGCGTAATCGATGATCGCGTCCGGCAGGTTGCAGGACTTGGCGAAGACGCATCCGGCTCGAACGGGTGAAGTGGGTGCCGCGACGATCTGACGGCCGCGTTCGAAGGCCTCTTGCCTGGCGAGCATGGCTTCGTAGGCTGCCTGTCTGGCGTCGCGCTCTGCCAGTTCGGTGGCGCTCATGAGCCGGTAGGTGACGTGATGCCCGTCACCTTGCGGCGGGTTTTTCACCTGGGGGATGTGCTTGTTGCCAGCCACTGACTGTCCTTGTGTGTTCGTCCATCGGCAGCCCTTGAAAAGGGCTGCACGACGTTAACGAACGGGACCGGGTGTGGCTGTAGGACGAGTCTTTGATGCTCCTAAGAGTTGTCTCTGATTTTCAGGACGGCAGCGCAGCGTTCTTGCGACTCGCCGCCGCCGTCACCGCATAACCGATCAACGCCGCCAGGATAGAGCCGGTCAAAATCCCCATGCGGTCCATCCCGGCGTATTCACTGGCGCCCGGTACAAAGGCCAGGGAACCGACGAACAGACTCATGGTGAAACCGATGCCGCAGAGAATCGCCACCCCCAGCACCTGACCCCAATTCGCACCTTGGGGCAGGGCGGCGATGCCGATTTTCACCGCCAGCCAGGTCAGGCCGAATACACCGACAGTTTTGCCCAGCAGCAGGCCGACGGCGATGCCCATTGGCACGTGATGGGTGAAGCTCTCGACGGTGACACCGCTCAAGGACAGGCCGGCGTTGGCAAAGGCGAACAGCGGCAGGATGCCGAAGGCCACCCACGGATGCAGCGCGTGCTCCAGTGCCAGCAGTGGCGATGGTTCGGCGTTTTTCGTCCGCAGGGGAATGCAGAAGGCCAGGGTTACACCGGCCAGTGTGGCGTGCACGCCGCTCTTCAGTACACAAACCCAGAGGATCAAACCGATGATCATGTACGGCCCAAGCTTGACCACGCCAAGCCGATTCATCCCGATCAGTGCTGCGATACAAGCCGCGGCCAGTGCCAGGGACAAGGTAGAGAGTGCGCCGGAATAGAAGATCGCAATGATGATGATCGCGCCAAGGTCATCAATGATGGCGAGCGTCATCAGGAACAATTTGAGCGACGCCGGAACCCGTTTTCCCAGCAACGCCAGCACACCTAGCGCGAAGGCGATGTCGGTGGCGGTCGGAATTGCCCAGCCGTCCAGGGCAGGTGGATTGTCACGGTTGAGGAACCAGTAGATCAGCGCCGGCACCACCATGCCGCCAATGGCAGCCGCGCCAGGCAGGACGATCTGCGATGGCTTGGACAGTTGGCCGTCGAGGACTTCGCGCTTCACCTCCAGGCCGATCAGCAGGAAGAACATCGCCATCAGGCCGTCATTGATCCACAGCAGCAGCGGTTTGGCGATTTGCAATGCGCCAACCTGGGCCACTACCGGGGTCTCCAGCAAGCCGTTATAGAGCCACGACAGCGGGGAATTGTTGATGATCAAAGCGAGGACAGCCGCGGCGATCAATAACAGACCGCTGGCAGCTTCCAACTGAAAGAAACGCGTGAAAGTGCTACGCAGAGGCAAGGTCGCTCTCCATCGATGAATTCAAAAGGTGGGACACCCTAACCCGTACCGTTAGTTGTTAAAACAAAAGTTATATTCTTTTTTGTTATATGTCGTTACAACAGCTTTTTCCCGTACGGACCTGAGCCTAGCAGTTGCCCGGCGTATTGAAGCCCAGCTGTACCTGTGCGGGATGTAGGTTTTTTCCTAAGCTTGATGATTGAGCCTTGTCACCAGGCCAACACCTGCCCGATTCAACGAGAAAACCACCATGAGCGACAACCGACAGTGGGCCCGCGAAGCCATCCGGATCATCGAAGCCGACTTCCAGCGCAGCGCCGACACCCACCTGATCCCTTTGCCGCTGCCGGGTTTTCCGGGCATCGAGTTGTATTTCAAGGATGAATCCAGCCATCCCACCGGCAGCCTGAAGCACCGCCTGGCGCGCTCGCTGTTTCTCTACGCGTTGTGTAATGGCTGGCTCAAGCCGGGTGCGCCAGTGATCGAGGCATCCAGTGGTTCGACGGCGATTTCCGAGGCGTATTTCGCCCGGATGCTGGGCTTGCCGTTCATTGCGGTGATGCCGGCGACAACATCCCGGGAAAAAATCGCCCAGATCGCGTTTTACGGTGGCCAGAGCCATTTGGTGGATGACCCGACGCAGATCTACGCCGAATCCGAGCGCCTGGCCCGTGAGCACGATGGGCATTTCATCGACCAATTCACCTACGCCGAGCGCGCTACTGACTGGCGGGCGAATAACAACATCGCCGAGTCGATCTTCCAGCAGATGCGGTTTGAGCAGCACCCGACGCCGAGCTGGCTGATTTCCAGCCCCGGCACCGGCGGCACCACGGCGACCCTGGGGCGCTACGTGCGTTATCGCCAGCACTGCACACGCGTGCTGTGCGCCGATGCCGAACGTTCGGTGTTCTTCGATTACTACCAGACCGGCGATGCCAGCCTGCGCCTGGATCACGGCTCGCGCATTGAAGGTATTGGCCGTCCACGGGTGGAGGCGTCGTTCTTGCCCAAGGTGATCGACGCGATGGTCAAAGTGCCGGACGCGTTGTCGCTGGCGGCCATGCATTACCTCGCCGAGCGCCTGGGGCGGCATGTTGGCGGGTCGAGCGGGACCAACCTGATCGGTGCGTTGATGGCGGCACAGCAGATGAAAGCAGCGGGGGAGTCGGGGTCAATCGTGGCGATCTTGTGCGATAGCGGTGAGCGCTATGCGACGACTTACTACGATCAGGATTGGCTCAAGGCTCAAGGCTATGTGTTGAGGGGGTTGATTGACGCGGTAACGGCGGTTGTAGAGCGCGGTGAACCGCTGCCGGTGAGCGTGTTGCGCGCCAATATCTGACAAAGCAAAAGATCGCAGACTGCGGCAGCTCCTACAGGATATGTATCCTCGGTAGGAGCTGCCGCAGGCTGCGATCTTTTGATCTCAAGGTTTAAGCTTCCAAGCCCAGGATATCGCGCGCTACGGCTTCGGCAATCCGAATACCGTCCACACCCGCCGACAGAATCCCGCCCGCATAACCCGCGCCTTCACCGGCCGGGAACAAGCCCTTCACGTTCAGGCTCTGCATCGACTCGTTGCGCGTAATGCGCAGCGGCGACGACGTTCGGGTTTCGATCCCGGTCAACACGGCGTCGTGCAACGAGTAACCGCGAATCTGTTTCTCGAACGCCGGCAGTGCTTCGCGAATCGCCTCGATGGCGAAGGCCGGCAAGGCCAGTGCCAAATCACCCAGAGCCACGCCCGGCTTGTAGGACGGTTCAACACTGCCCAATTCGGTGGACGGCTTGCCGGCAATGAAATCGCCGACCAGTTGTGCCGGCGCTTCGTAGTTGCTGCCGCCCAGCACAAAGGCGTGGGATTCCAGGCGTTCCTGCAACTCGATACCGGCCAGTGGGCCGCCCGGGTAATCGACTTCCGGGGTGATGCCAACGACGATCCCCGAGTTGGCGTTGCGTTCGTTACGCGAGTATTGGCTCATGCCGTTGGTAACCACGCGGTTAGGCTCGGACGTCGCCGCCACCACGGTGCCGCCGGGGCACATGCAGAAGCTGTAGACCGAACGGCCGTTCTTGGCGTGGTGCACCAGTTTGTAGTCAGCCGCGCCGAGTTTCGGGTGGCCGGCGTACTTGCCCAGGCGCGCGCGGTCGATCAGCGACTGCGGGTGTTCGATACGGAAACCCACCGAAAACGGCTTGGCTTCCATGAACACGCCGCGCCCGTGGAGCATGCGGAAGGTGTCGCGGGCGCTGTGGCCGAGGGCCAGAATCACGTGTTTGGAATGGATCTGCTCGCCGCCATTAAGCTCGACACCGACCAGTTGGCCGTCTTCGATCAGCACGTCAGTAACCCGTTGCTGGAAGCGCACTTCGCCGCCCATGGCGCGAATCTGCTCACGCATGTTTTCCACCACACCGGTCAGACGGAACGTACCGATGTGCGGTTTGCTGACGTAGAGGATTTCGTCCGGTGCACCGGCCTTGACGAACTCATGCAGGACTTTGCGGCCGATGAATTTCGGGTCTTTGATCTGGCTGTAGAGCTTGCCGTCGGAGAATGTCCCCGCGCCGCCCTCGCCAAACTGCACGTTGGATTCAGGGTTGAGTACGCTTTTACGCCACAGGCCCCAGGTGTCCTTGGTGCGCTGACGCACTTCGGTGCCGCGTTCGAGAATGATCGGTTTGAAACCCATTTGCGCCAGCAGCAGCCCGGCGAAAATGCCGCACGGTCCGAAGCCGACGACTATAGGGCGGGCGCTCAGATCGGCTGGCGCCTGGCCGACCATTTTGTAGCTGACATCCGGTGCCACGTTGACGTTACGGTCATCGGCGAACTTTTGCAGCACCGAGGCCTCATCGCGAAGGGTGAGGTCGATGGTGTAGATGAAGCACAGTTCGGACGACTTTTTGCGCGCATCGTAGCTGCGCTTGAACAAGGTGAAGTCGAGCAGGTCATCGCTGTTGATGCCCAGGCGCTGCACGATGGCAGGGCGCAGGTCTTCGTCGGGATGGTCGATCGGCAGCTTGAGTTCAGTGATTCGTAACATGACGGGATCCGGTTCGCGGGGCGCACAACTGCGCCAGGGCGTTTGAAGCCGGCGATTATAAGCCCCAAAGGTGCCGTCCCGTGAGGCTTAAACGATCAGTCGTCGCGCGATCCGCCGAAATACCCGCAACCGCGCTGCACCTTGCCGTCGATGCGCAGTTCGGCCGTCATGTGCTGGATGCTGCCGGTGCTGCTGTCGACACAGCGTTGCGGCGCGACCCACAGTTCGATGTGCTGATTATTGGCTTCGCTGCTGAGGTTGAAGCGACCGTCGCCCAGTTGCTCTTCGACGTAGGGCACCGCCAACGGCGGCTGACCTGCGCGGTCGACGACCATGCCTTTGCCGCTGACCTTCACGTTCCACTCGGGGGTGTGGCCGGCAGCGCGAAGGATCAACAGTTTGAAATTGGGATCTTCACACGCGTTGCTTGAGCGCTCGACGCGATACAACTTCTCAAGATCGAGTTGGCCATCGCCGCTACCGGGAACGATCTGCCCGCGCACATCGGCGAACAGCTTGCCTTGGGCATCGGCCAGCGTTGCAGCCTGTTGCAGGACGCTGGTGCCACCCGTGTCGTTGACCACGTAACGACGTTGTTCGCCGCACGGCTGGAACAACAGCTTGCCGTCGGCGGCGCTCAACTGGCCTTGCATGCGGGTCTGGCCCACGTGGGAGGCACTTTCACGGGGACCATCGAAAAACTGGCAAGCGGCGAACAGCGGGAGCAGGGCAACAACGGCTAGGGAACGGGCAACACGCATCTTGGGGTCTCCTGACAAGTGTCGCCACGTTACGCAGCCTGACCGTTCATCACAACCCCGTCCTTGCTTCATGTAGGAGCTGCCGCAGGCTGCGATCTTTTGATCTTGATCTTCTAGCAACTGCTGAAAAACGCCACATCAAAAGATCGCAGCCTGCGGCAGCGCGTACATTAGCCCACGTGAAAGGTCTGGCCTGTCTGCAAGCCTTCGACACTTTTGGCGTAGGCCAGTGCCACATCCGCCGCTGGAACCGGTTTGAAACCACGGAAGTACGGTGCGTATTTGCCCATGGCTTCAACCAGCACATTCGGGCTGATCGAGTTCACGCGCAGACCGCGCGGCAACTCGATGGCCGCGGCACGGACGAAGCTGTCCAGTGCACCGTTGACCAGCGCGGCGGAAGCGCCGCTGTAGATCGGGTCGTGGCTGAGTACGCCGGTGGTGAAGGTGAACGACGCGCCGTCATTGGCGAACTCGCGGCCGATCAGCAGCAGGTTCACCTGGCCCATCAGCTTGTCTTTGAGGCCCAGGGCAAAACTCTCTTCAGTCATTTCACCCAGCGGAGCGAAGGTGACGTTGCCCGCGGCACAGATCAGCGCATCGAACTTGCCGGTTTGTTCGAACAGTTTGCGAATCGAGGCGCTGTCGCTGATATCCACCTGGAAATCACCACTATTGCGGCCAATGCGGACGATTTCGTGGCGCTGGGACAGCTCCTTGTCGACTGCCGAACCGATGGTGCCGTTGGCGCCGATCAAAAGAATTTTCATGTGGCTGATCCTCGAATGGGTTGGGTGAGGCTTCAGTTTAGAGTGGTTTTTTTGCTTGATAAGCGCACTAATAGGCAACCTTTGGTTTTCAAATGGAAACAATCCATGAGCGAAATGGATGATCTGGCAGCCTTCGCAGTGTTGGTCGAGGCGGGGAGTTTTACCTTGGCGGCGCAGCAACTGGGTTGCAGCAAGGGGCAACTGTCCAAGCGCATCAGCCTGCTGGAAGCGCAGTTTTCCGTGGTCTTGCTGCAACGCACCACGCGGCGGTTGAGCCTGACGGCGGCGGGTGCTGCATTGTTGCCGCAAGCGCAGGCGTTGGTGACCCAGGTCGAACGGGCGCGTCAGGCGCTGGCGCGATTGAAGGACGACATGGCCGGCCCGGTTCGCATGACGGTCCCGGTATCTCTGGGGGAAACCTTCTTCGATGGCTTGTTGCTGGAGTTTTCAAGCCAGTATCCCGAGGTGCAGATCGAACTGGACCTCAGCAACAATTATCGCGATTTGTCCCGTGACGGCTTTGACCTGGCGGTTCGATCCGACGTAGCCAATGACCAGCGCCTTGTCGCGCGACCGTTGCTGGCGTGGCATGAGATGACTTGCGCCAGCCCCGCCTATCTCGAACAGTACGGCGAGCCGCAAACGCCCCAGGCGCTGGCCGAGCATCGCTGCCTACTCAACAGCCATTACAGTGGTCGCGAAGAATGGCTATACCACCAGCAACACGAATTGCTGCGTGTCCGGGTTTCCGGGCCGTTCGCCAGCAACCATTACAACCTGCTGAAAAAAGCTGCTTTGGCCGGCGCGGGCATCGCACGGTTGCCGTCCTATTTGCTGCCAGCGGATTTGGCTGACGGACGTTTGCGCTGGCTCCTGCGCGACTATCAGACCCGCAGCATGCCGATGTATTTGGTGCATCCGTACCAGGGTGGATTGCCCAAGCGAACGCAGGTGCTGGCGGATTATTTGATTGGCTGGTTCAAGCGCAGTGGAGAGGCGCTAGACCGGCTGTAGCGAATCACACAACCCAAGGAGCTGCCGAAGGCTGCGATCTTTTGATTTTGTTTTTTAAGATCAAAAGATCGCAGCCTTCGGCAGCTCCTACAGGGGATTGCAGGCATAAAAAAACGGCCCGAAGGCCGTTTTAGGTTGACCGCAAAGGTTTAGCCCCCGAGGTACGCTTCGCGCACTTTCGGGTCGGTCAGCAGCGATTCACCAGTGCCTTGCATGACCACACGGCCGTTTTCCAGCACGTAGGCGCGGTCGGCGATTTTCAGCGCCTGGTTGGCGTTCTGCTCCACCAGGAACACCGTCACACCGTCCTTGCGCAGTTGTTCGATGATGTCGAAGATCTGCTGGATGATGATCGGTGCCAGACCCAGCGATGGCTCGTCGAGCAGCAGCAGCTTGGGTTTGCTCATCAGCGCGCGGCCGATGGCAAGCATTTGCTGTTCGCCGCCGGACATGGTGCCGCCGCGTTGGTTAAAGCGCTCTTTCAGGCGTGGGAAAAGTCCGAGGACCTTGTCCATTTGTTCCTGATAGTCGCCTTTGGCAGTGAAGAAGCCGCCCATGGACAGGTTTTCTTCCACGGTCAGGCGGGAAAACACCCGGCGACCTTCAGGAACCACGGCGATGCTCTTGCGCATGATCTGCGAAGAATCCTGGCCGACCAGTTCCTCACCCATGTAGCGGATGCTGCCGCTGTGAGCCCGGGGCGAACCGCACAGGGTCATCAGTAGCGTGGACTTGCCGGCGCCGTTGGCACCGATCAGGGTCACGATCTCCCCCTGGCGGACTTCGACGTTGACGCTGTGCAGCGCCTGGATCTTGCCGTAGAAGGTGGAAACGTTTTCGAACTGCAGCATTTACGCTTCCCCCAGGTAGGCTTTGATCACTTCAGGATTGTCGCGGATCTGTTCCGGCGTACCGTCGGCCAGCGGCGTGCCCTGGTTGATCACGACGATGTGGTCGGAAATGCTCATGACCAGTTTCATGTCGTGTTCGATCAGCAGCACGGTGACGTTGTGCTCTTCACGCAGCACGCTGATCAACGCCTTGAGGTCTTCGGTTTCCTTCGGGTTCAGGCCGGCAGCCGGTTCGTCGAGCATGAGGATCCGCGGGCGGGTCATCATGCAGCGAGCGATTTCCAGGCGACGTTGCTGACCATAGGCCAGCGTGCCGGCCGGACGGTTGGCGAACGCCTTGAGGTTGACCTTTTCCAGCCAGTACTCGGCGAAATCCATGGCCTCGCGTTCGCTGCGGCGGAACGACGGGGTCTTGAACAGGCCGGCCAGGAAGTTGGTGTTCAGGTGACGGTGCTGGGCGATCAAGAGGTTCTCGACCGCAGTCATGTCCTTGAACAACCGCACGTTCTGGAACGTACGCACCACACCTTTGAGGGCGATCTTGTGGCCCGGCAGGCCTTCGATCGGCTCGCCATCGAGCAGGATGCTGCCGCCGCTCGGCTTGTAGAAGCCAGTCAGGCAGTTGAACACGGTGGTCTTGCCAGCGCCGTTGGGGCCGATCAGCGCCACCACTTGTTTCTCTTTCACGCTCAAGGCTACGCCGTTGACCGCCAGCAAGCCGCCGAAGCGCATGCTCAGATTTTCTACTTTGAGGATCTCGCGGCTCATTTGCGCAGCTCCATGTGAGGACGTTGCATGGGCAGCAGACCCTGAGGGCGCCAGATCATCATCAGTACCATCAAGGCACCGAACATCAACATGCGGTACTCACTGAACTCACGCATCATTTCCGGTAGCAGGATCATCACCACGGCAGCCAGGATCACGCCCAGTTGCGAGCCCATGCCACCCAGTACCACAATGGCGAGGATGATCGCCGACTCGATGAAGGTGAAGGACTCCGGCGTCACCAGCCCCTGACGGGCCGCGAAGAAGCTACCGGCGAAACCGGCGAAGCTCGCACCCAGGGTGAAGGCCGACAGCTTGATGATGGTCGGATTCAGACCCAATGCACGGCAGGCGATTTCGTCTTCACGTAACGCTTCCCAGGCACGGCCCAGGGGCATGCGCAGCAAGCGGTTGATGACGAACAGCGCCGCCAGTGCCAGTAACAACGCAACCAGGTAAAGGAAGATCACCTTGTTGATCGAGTTGTATTCCAGGCCGAAGTACTCGTGGAATGTCTGCATCCCTTCGGCGGCTTTACGTTCGAAGGTCAGGCCGAAGAATGTCGGTTTCTCGATGTTGCTGATGCCGTTCGGACCGCCCGTGAGACCGGTCAGGTTGCGCAGGAACAGACGGATGATCTCACCGAAGCCCAGGGTCACGATCGCCAGGTAGTCGCCGCGCAGGCGCAGCACCGGGAAACCCAGCAGGAAGCCGAAAGTGGCAGCCATCAGGCCGGCAATCGGCAGGCAGATCCAGAAGCTCAAACCGTAGTAGTGCGACAACAGCGCGTAGCTGTAGGCGCCGACGGCGTAGAAACCAACGTAACCGAGGTCGAGCAGGCCAGCCAGACCGACCACGATGTTCAGACCCAGGCCCAACATCACGTAGATCAGCACCAGCGTCGCGATATCCACCGCGCCGCGAGAACCGAAGAACGGCCAGATCAGTGCACCGGCGATCAGCGCGATGATGATCCAGCGCTGGGTCGTCGGCAGGGTCAGGAAGTTGCTGGCCTTGGCCGGAATCAGCGGCATGCTCGGCGAGGAGCGCCAGGCCGAGCTGATCTGCTGGTCAAACAACACGCGCAGGAACATCAGCACCGAACATACGGCGATGGTGATCAACGTGGTGTTGCTGGTGCCGTGAACTTCGAGGTTGATGCCGACAATGGTCAGTTTCAGACCGAGTACCGGGTAGGCCACGGCCCACACCAGCAAGGCACTGAACAGCGCCTGTTTAAGATTCCTAGTCATACTTTCTCAACCTCCGGACGACCCAGCAGGCCGGTTGGCCGGAACAACAACACCAGAACCAATAGGCCGAACGCCACGACGTCCTTGTACTGGTCGCCAAAAATATCGGCACCGAAGGCTTCCGCCACGCCCAATACCAGCCCGCCGAGCATGGCACCCGGAATGCTGCCTATACCGCCCAGGACAGCAGCGGTGAAAGCCTTGAGGCCGACGAGGAAACCGGCGTTCGGGTTGATCACGCCATATTGCATGCTCAGCAGCACGGCCGCGATGGCCGCCAGCGCGGCACCGATGACGAAGGTCAGGGCGATAATGTTGTTGGTGTTGATACCCAGCAGGTTGGCCATCTTGATGTCTTCGGCACAGGCGCGGCAGGCGCGACCCAGGCGAGAGCGGGAGATGAACAGCGTCAGGCCGAGCATGGCAACCAGGGTCACCACGAACACCACGATTTGCATGTAGGAAATCAGCACTTCATGTGCGCCACCTGGCCCAAAGGCAAAGTTGCCCGGAATCAGGTTGGGAATGGATTTGTCCTTGGAGTCTTGCGCCAGCAGAACCGTGTTCTGCAGGAAGATCGACATGCCAATGGCGGAAATCAGCGGGATCAGACGGTTGCTGCCGCGCAAGGGGCGGTAGGCGATCCGTTCGATGCTGTAGCCGTAGGCACTGGTGACAACGATGGTGGCGAGGAAAGCGGCGGTCATCAACAGCGGAACGCTGTCGAGTCCCATCATTGAAAGGCCCGCAATGGCGATGAACGCCACGTAGGAACCGATCATGTACACCTCGCCGTGGGCGAAGTTGATCATTCCAATGATGCCGTAAACCATCGTATAGCCGATGGCGATCAGGGCATACGTACTGCCAATGGTCAGACCATTAACCAGCTGTTGGAAGAAGTGATAGATGTCAGGCATTACAGCGCTCCTAAAAACCTGATACGCATTTCACTGGTGGAGTCATTTTCCCGCTCGATCCCGTGGATCTGCATCCACTTCGAATTCGAGGTTTGCCAGCGAACCGCTGATGACGGTTTTGAGATTTTCAGGTGGGGAGACTAGCGGATCACGCCAGCGCGGCCCAATTCGTTCGTAAAACAAAGCCCACGGCACGCCGTGGGCTTTATTGGCAGTCAGTCAGGCAATGCCTTACTGAGGCGAAGCTTCAGTTTTAGGTTTGCCGAAGTGCCACTCGTAAACCACAAATTTGAAGTCTTTCAGGTCGCCTTTGGCGTCGAAGCTCAGGTCGCCAGTTGGAGTCTTGAAAGTACCTGCGTGGATGGCAGCAGCCACTTTGGCGGTGTCTTCAGACTTGGCAGCCTTGATACCTTCGGCGATCACTTCAACAGCCGAGTAAGCCGGGAACACGAACGGACCGCTTGGATCTTCTTTCTTGGCTTTGAACGCATCAGCCAGGGCGATGTTGGCTGGATCCTGGTCGAAGGATTTCGGCAGGGTTACCAGCAGGCCTTCGGAAGCGTCCTTGGCGATCTGCGAAATGGAGTCGTTACCCACGCCTTCCGGACCCATGAACTTGGCTTTCAGGCCTTTTTCCTGGGATTGACGCAGGATCAGACCCAGCTCTGGGTGGTAGCCGCCGTAGTAGACGAAGTCAACGTTGGCTTGCTTGAGCTTGGAGATGATCGAAGAGAAGTCTTTGTCGCCGGCGTTGATGCCTTCGAATACGGCGACTTTCACGCCTTTCTTCTCAAGAGTAGTTTTAACGGCGGTGGCGATGCCTTCACCGTATTGCTGTTTGTCGTGCAGAACAGCAACGATTTTCGGTTTTACGTGATCGGCAATGTAGTTACCGGCGGCAGGGCCCTGGGCGCTGTCCAGACCGATGGTGCGGAACACCATTTTGTAACCACGGTTGGTGATGTCCGGGCTGGTGGCAGCCGGGGTGATCATGATCACGCCTTCGTCTTCGTAGATGTCCGAAGCCGGTTGAGTGGAGCTGGAGCACAGGTGGCCGACTACGAACTTGACGCCGTCGTTGACGACTTTGTTCGCTACAGCAACGGCTTGTTTTGGATCACAGGCGTCATCGTATTCAACGGCTTCGAGTTTCTTGCCGTCTACGCCGCCCTTGGCGTTGATTTGTTCGATGGCCATTTTGGCGCCACTGAACTGCATGTCGCCGTATTGGGCTACAGGACCGGTCTTAGGGCCGGCGATGCCGATCTTGATGGTGTCAGCTGCGAACGAATGGCTGGCAACCCCGGCCAGAACCATAGCGGCAAACAGTTTGGAAATCTGCTTAGTAGCCTTAGTCATAGTGCTCCACTCTTACTGTTGTAGTTTTTATAGTCCTGGCGCCGTTGGCGATAGAACCGGGTCAGATATCTGCGACATCGCCCCGGAAAAGCCCCCCGGCAACTGTACCGGTACAGTGTAGAGCGCCGATTGTCAGCCTGGGAAGCTGGCGGCGGGGGGCAAAACTTGGAGGTGTCGCTTTTTTGAAAGAAAAAGACAGAATTGCGGCGGGGCGTTGGAGGGCTTATAGCCAGATTCCGTGCATTCCTTGGCATTCCTGCTCTTTTCATTCGGTCACTTAATTTGCATCTGGGTTTTTCTGCCGGACCACCGACGTTATTATTGCGTCGATTTCTTTTCCGGACAGGACCCATGACTCAAGAACCTAGCACCCTCTATGCCAAGCTGCTTGGTGAAACTGCATCTATTACCTGGAAGGAGTTGGAGCCGTTCTTCGCCAAGGGTGCCCTATTGTGGGTCGACCCCGATCTGGATTTGATCGCCGCCGCCGAGGCCATGGCCACTGATGAGGGTGAGAAAGTGGCTGCCTGGCTGGCTGCCGATAAGGTCGCCAAGCTCTCTGAAACGCGGGCGCTGGATCTTTTTGAACGCGATCCGGAGCTGTGGGCAGTGGTTGTTTCGCCGTGGATTATGATCCAGGAAAGAGCAAAGGTCTGAGTGTGCGCACCTGCTTGGTGCGAACCCTTGTCGGCTAAAAGTGTGTAGCCGAGTAGCGTGATGGCACGTTGCCGTAGAGAAAGGCCACAGCCTCACGGTGACGTAAACGTAACGGGAACAGTTGAGAGAGCAGCTTGAGGGCTGCTTAATTGTTTCTGGATGTTGAGATATGGATCGAAAGATCAAAAGATCGCAGCCTGCGGCAGCGCCTACATGGGATCTATGTAGGCGCTGCCGCAGGCTGCGATCTTTTGGGGCCTACCTTAATAGGCCGTCTTGCCGGTGTGGTTATTCAGCGAAATAACCTTGGTCTTGCCAATGCGATGACGGTAAATCTCACGCAGGTACTTGATCGCTTTCTTCACGCAATCGCGCGACAGGCGGATGTCGTTGATCGACACGAACTTGTCCTTGTCGTTGATCAGCTCGCGGTACTTCTTCTCGTACATCGGCTTGATCGCGTACCAGTTGGTATCGAGGATTTTCGCCGGGTTCTCGAATTCGTTGAGCAGGTCGTCGATCAGGTCTTCGTCGAACTCCTCGTGGATGATGAAGTCGAGGATCGAGTTGTCCAGCGTCTCGTCGAAGCGGTACGGGTTTTTCGCAAAGCAACGCTTGATGAAGGCCACGATCAGCGTCAGGAAGTCGTCCGACAGGCACGGGCTCTTGGCGATGAGGGTGGTCAGCGACAGGTTGGCCGAGGCACCGATCACCAGCGCATAGCGCTTGAGTGTGGTGTTGGGGAACAGGCTGTTGAGGTGGGTCTTCAACCGGTTCAGGTCCATGTAGGACAGTTTGTAGTCCTTCGGCAAGGAAACGATCGACACCACCGACGAGCAGTTCTTGAAGAAGTGCAGGTCGTGCAGTGCGGCCGCGTCATACCCCGAATTCTTGTATTGCTCCAGCGACGCACGATAGCGCTTGGATTCGATCGGCAGCAGGCTGATGCCTTCGATGGCCTGGGTGACTTTGTTGAAATGCGGCAGGTCGATCGAGCGGAAGAACAGGTCATCGATGTTCAGGCGCTGTGGCTCTTTCTCGAACACCTTGAACTTGTCGCTGGTCGGCGCCGGGGTTTCCGGGACCACGGACTCTGCGTAGGCAATCGCCACCGGGCCGGCCAGACTCATGAACAGGTCGTTGGCGTCCAGGCGAATGGTTTCGCCGATGTCGATGCCGGCGCGACGGAAATAGTTCTGGTCGTAGTCGGTGGTTACCGCTTGCGCCGTCAGAATGTTGAAGATCTGCTGCGAGATGTACTGGTTGGCATGCTTTTCCATAGCATTGACATCAATGTTCTGGATGTTGCCGTCGTCGCTCTCTTCGGCGTAACGCATGATGTCGTTGGAGATCAGCATCATCGCGTTCCATGGGCGGATACGGCCCATGACGCTGGCTTCGCTGCTGTCTTCATTGGCGAAGTTGTAGGAGAAGTCCCACTCTTCCGACAGGTATTTGCACAGCAGGCGACCGGCGTTGATGTGCAACGCTTCGGACATTTCGCTGCGGTGATCGGAAATGTTCGGCAGCACGCAGATGCCGCTGGTGAAGATCGGCTCGAAAACGAACGAGTGGCCGCTCTTGCCGTCGTGCTCATCCATCGGCTTGGTGTCGAACGTCTTGTTCATGTACGAGTGCTGCTGGGCCAGGCCGAATTCCGAGGCCATGCCCGAACCGGTACCGCCGCCGGCACTGAAAATCGAGAAATACAGGCGCGACTGGTTGGCCTTGATGCCGCAGCTGTCGATCAGGTACGAGTGAATCATTTTCCAGTCAGGGCTGGAGAAACGCTGGGTGTCCTTGTTCAGGATGATCTTGGCCAGGTACTGACCGAGGATCGGCGCGTTACCGGCGCCACCGGCGTGGACTTCCGACAAGTCCATGATTTTCATTTTGCTGTAATCGCGCAGGAAGCCACTTTTCTCGCCTTTGCGTGAGAAGCGGATGCGACCGGCGATGTCTTTGTCCAGGTCGCCGAGCATCACCAGCGGTTCAACCAGGAACACCGGCTTGGTGGCCTTGTTCGGCCCCAGGCGCAGGTTATTGCGAATCCACTGTGCCGGGCTGTAACCCTTTTCAGCGAAGCGTTTGTCCGGCGACAGGCGATCTTCGTTGTTGAATTCGTTGAGGTAGAACTTGCGCGCGTTGTACACCAGTTCCGCGACGTCCAGTGCGATGTTCGAACCGCAACGACCGAGGCCAATCAGGCACACCGACGGGAACTCCTGATCGCTGTGCTGTTCGCTGTCGCCATCCAGGTGCGGTGGGCGCGGGAACACCATGTCGCGCAAGCCGTCGAGATTGTCGAGGATACGGTCGGTATTGGTTTCGGTGAAGTACAGGTATTGCTGGGTCGCCAGCGGACGTGACGGGAGCAATGGCTTCATGGGGGCCGGGCTGTTCGCCGCAGGGCTCAAGGTCAGGTCGGTTAGCGCGGTGGCCGGGTTGTTTTTAGAAGTCATTGTTCGCCATGTACCTGGGCTGGTTGTTCGGCGACTCGCTGTCGTCGAACCGTCACGGAATGAGAACTCGCGTCATTTATCAGCGCGTATTTGGCCCAAGCGTCAGAGCCGGGGCCTGAACGTCGCTCGGGGGAATCCTTTCCTTAGTCATGATGAATCGGCCAATATTCAGCGATCTTTAATCAAAAAGAGGCCAAATGATGTCAACGCTACCTTCGTTGGGGTTCGCCGGGATTGGTTTGATGGGGTTGCCGATGTGCCGGCGCCTGCTCGCAGCGGGCTATCCGCTGACGGTGTGGAACCGTAATCCGGCCAAGTGTGCACCACTGGTCGAAGCCGGTGCCCGTCAGGTCGCCACACCTGCCGAGCTGTGCCAACACGCCGAAGTGGTTATGTTGTGCCTGGCCGACACTTCGGTGGTGCGCGAGGTGGTTTTTGGCGCTGCTGGGGTTGTCGAGGGCGCGAAAAGTGGCCAGCTGCTGGTGGATTTTTCCAGCCTGGAGCCCACCGCGACACGGGAAATGGCGATGGAGTTAGCCAGTAAAACCGGCATGGGTTGGCTGGACGCGCCGGTGTCCGGCGGCGTGGTCGGCGCCGAGGCTGGTAGCCTGGCGATCATGGTCGGCGGCGAAGCTCAAGATCTTGAGCGGGTCAAACCCGTCCTGTTGAGCCTTGGCCAGCGCGTGACACACATGGGGGCAGTAGGGGCCGGACAGGTGACCAAGGCATGCAATCAGATGATCGTGGCCTGCAATGCGTTGGTGATTGCCGAAGTCGTGGCGTTGGCGGAGCGATCCGGGGTCGATGCCAGCCTGATCGCCGAAGCGCTGGCCGGAGGCTTTGCCGATTCGAAACCCTTGCAAATCCTCGGCCCGCAAATGGCCGGCAGCCGTTTCGAACCGGTCAAATGGCACGTGCGCACATTGCTCAAGGATCTGGATACGGCAGTGAAGTTTTCTCGCGAGCAGGGCTCGGCAACGCCGATCAGCGGCCTGGCCGCACAGTTGATGCGACTGCATGGCAGCCAGGGTTTCCTGGAAAAGGACCCTTCTACATTAGTGCAGTTGTACCGTGAACCAGACTCCACGGCGTAACGGTGTACACATCCTTGCGCTGGTTGATTTCGTTCAGCACCGGACGTAATTCAGCCAGCGGCACCGGGCGACTGAGCAGGTAACCCTGAACGTAGTCGCAACCATGGCATTCAAGGAACTGATACTGCTCGAAGGTTTCGACGCCTTCGGTGACCACTTCCAGGTGCAGGGTGTGGGCCATTACGATAATGGCCTGGACGATCTCCATGTCTTGGGTCGACTTGGGGATGTCGATAATGAATGAGCGATCAATCTTCAATGTATTGAGTGGCAAGCGTTTGAGGTAGGCCAGGGATGAGTAACCGGTGCCGAAGTCATCGATCGACAGCGACACGCCGAGGCTGCGAATCTGCAAGAGCAACCCCAGGGTGTCGGCGATATTACCCATCAACGCGTTCTCCGTGACCTCCAGCTCAAGCCTTTGCGGGGCAACCCCGTTGCTGAGTAATGCCTGCTCGATTTCACCAGCCAGTTCGTCGCGCGCCAGGCTCAGGGGCGAGCAATTCACAGCGATCTTCAGTTCTTCGCAGCCCAAGCGCGACAACTCGGCCAGGTCCTGGCATGCCTTGCGCAGTACCCAGTGGTCCAGTTCGGTGATCAGGCCATTGGCTTCGGCGAGGGGAATGAAACGGTCCGGGGCAAGGAGGCCGTGTGTCGGGTGTTGCCAGCGAATCAGTGCTTCAAGCTTACTGACCTGGCCGGTTTTCAGATCGTAGATGGGTTGGTAATAGAGCATGAGACCGGTGTTTTCGCGCAGGGCATGACGCAGTTCTTCTTCCAGTTGCAGCTCCAGCATGGCGCGCGCTTTGAGGTTGGCACTGAAGAAGTTCAGGCTGTTACGGCCGCTGCCCTTGGATTGATACAGCGCCAGATCAGCATTTTTCAGCAGCTCTTCACACGTTTTTCCGTCTTGCGGAAACAGGCTGATGCCGATGCTGGTCGTCATGACCATGCGTCGCCCGGCCAACTCGATGGGCTCCTTCATTTTCAGCATGATGCGCTGAGCCATCTGCCGCGCTTCTTCGCGATCGTGCAGGTCGATGAGGATACAGAATTCGTCGCCACCGAAGCGCGCCACCACATCTTCGTGGCTGCGTATCGAACCTTTGATGTGGCTGGCGAGCACTTTGAGCAGTTCATCGCCGGCGTCGTGGCCGAGGCTGTCATTGATCCGTTTGAAATGGTCGATGTCGAGAAACAGGACGGCGAGCATGCCGCCTCCGTGGCTTTTCTCGATGAGCTTTTCGGCGAAGATCTGGTTGAAACCTCGGCGGTTGATCAGGTTGGTCAGCGCGTCGTAGTGCGCCACCTGCTGCAAGGACATGCGCGCCTGGTCCAGTTGGCTGAGCAGCGAGTTGACCCGCTGCAGGTCGTGCTCCTTTTTTTGCAGTTTCTTGTCCGCCAGTGCGGCGCTGATGCTGCTGCCGATGATCAGCAGGGTCATGATTGCGACCGTCAGCCCCAGTTGCAGATGGTTGTGTTCGCCCGGTTGAGCCAGGAGGGTGCCGCTGGGTAGCACCAGATTGAAGGCGGCCATACCGGTGAAATGCATGCTGATGATGCCTGCGCCGAGTACTAGGCTGGCGCCGTACTTGAGCAACTGATGAAACATGCCGGTGCCGTTACGCAAGTAGCTCGCCAATAGCAGTGCCGCCAGGCTAGCGCCAATCGCGATGACCACTGAGAGCGTGAACAGCGTCGGTTGGTAATAGACCATCGCCTGTGAATGCATGGCCCCCATGCCCACGTAATGCATGGTCGCGATGCCCATTCCGATCCAGACCGAAGCCTTTAAGCATTGCCAAAAACTCAAGGTGGGGCGGCTGAGGGTGTACATCGCCAGCCACGAGGTGAGCAGGGCGATCAGCAATGAAAGCAGGGTGATGGGCAGTTGGAAATGAACATCGACCGGCACCTGGAACGCCAGCATGCCGATGAAATGCATGGCCCAGATGCCGCCGGCCAGGCACCCGGCACCCACCCAGCGCCACAGACGTTGGGAGGAAGGGTTTTCCGCATGGGCAACCCGTTCGGCCATGTCCAGCGTGGCAAAGCTGCCAGCACAGGCGACCAGATACGCCAACAGCACCAGGAAAGGGTCGTGTATGCAATTGAGTAAAACCTGCCCGCTCTCTGGTAGCCCGGTAAGAAAATGCAGACCAAGCCACTCCATAGCATGCCCCGTCGTGATCACCTTGGCCGGCGTAATGAACGCTGGCGAATGTCTTGGAGTATAGAGGCCGTGCATGAAGCGCAAGCGGTAGTGGCTAATTGATCCCTACTGTTTTGGAATGGACATTAGAGCGATTGGAAATAAATTGTTGCACAGGCTGCGCCCGCCGCCATGGGGCGGTATCAGCTTAACGAATAATTACAGACAGCTCCGGCGGGCCTGACTAGATTGCAGGTTCCGGGCTCGGATGCTCTGGCAGTGAAGCCCCATAACAATAAAAGAGATGGACCCATGCAGAACTCGACCCAAGCGGCGAATGCCTGGCGCATTCTGTTCCTGCTGTTCCTGGCCAACCTGTTCAACTTTTTCGACCGCACCATTCCGGCCATCATCATTGAGCCGATTCGCATGGAATGGCATCTCAGCGACTTCCAGTTGGGGATCATCGGCACCGCCTTCACAATCGTCTATGCCATTGCCGGCCTGCCTCTGGGGCGGATGGCCGATACGGGTTCGCGCAGCAAATTGATGGGCTGGGGTCTGGCCGTCTGGAGCGGGCTTACAGCGGTCAACGGAATGGTGGGCAGTTTCTGGAGCTTCCTGATCGTGCGCATGGGTATCGGCATCGGTGAAGCCAGTTACGCGCCGGCGGCCAACTCGCTGATCGGTGATTTGTTTCCGGCTCATCGCCGGGCGCGGGCCATGGGTATTTTCATGCTCGGGCTGCCATTAGGGTTGTTACTGGCATTTTTCACCATCGGTGCGATGGTCAAAGCGTTTGATAGCTGGCGGGCACCGTTCTTTATCGCCGCTGTGCCGGGGCTGATCCTGGCGATCTTCATGTTTTTCATCAAAGAGCCAAAGCGCGGTGCTGCGGAGAGCGTGCAAGTCTCGCAAGAGCGCGTGGACCGGCCGATCCGTCGGGTGCTGGCGGTGCCGACTTTCCTTTGGCTGGTGATGGCCGGGCTGTGCTTCAACTTCGCGACCTATGCCTGCAACTCGTTTCTGGTGCCAATGCTGCAGCGTTACTTTCTGATGCCGTTGCAGGAGGCGGCGGTTGCCACCGGCGTTATTGTCGGCGTGACCGGGTTAGTGGGCCTGACGCTGGGCGGATGGGTCGCGGACAAAATCCATCAGCGAGTGGCCAATGGTCGCCTGCTGTTTGCCGCGTTCAGCCTGATCATCTCGACCGTATGCACCGCCTGGGCGCTGCATTCAGGACGAATTGAGATTGGTATGTTTGTGGCGGTGTTCAGTCTGGGCTGGTTGTTTGCCTATAACTTCTACACCTGCGTTTACACGGCGATTCAGGACGTGGTCGAACCGCGCTTGCGGGCCACGGCGATGGCGTTGTTCTTTGCCGGGTTGTATTTGTTGGGTGGTGGTTTGGGGCCGGTAGTGGTCGGTGCGCTGTCGGATCACTTCGCGCACACGGCGATGCTGTCGGCCGGTGCGGAGCAGATGACCGAGGCGTTCAAGGCGGTCGGTCTGCATGACGCGATGTACCTGATCCCGGTGGCGTTGTTTTTCACCATGGTGTTTTTGGTGTTGGCTTCGCGGTGTTTTGTCCGTGACGCCCAGCGGATGAAAGACGGGTTGGTGGCGGTGGTTGAGCCGGGGGGTTCTGTGGCGACGGCTTAATTTCAAAAGATCGCAGCCTGCGGCAACTCCTACATAACATGCGGTCGATGTAGGGGCTGCCGCAGGCCGCGATCTTTTGATCTAAAAAAAGGCCCGCATCACTGCGGGCCTTCTCTTTAAGCAGGGTAGGGCAGGGGACTTAACCCGCCACTAACACCCGAATCGCTTCCAGTCGCAACGCTGCCTTGTCGAGCATGGCCAAACCTTGCTCGCGCTGTTTGCGCAGGGCAACCAGTTCGCTGTCGCGTACAGTCGGGTTGACCGCTTGCAACGCAGTCAGGCGGGCCAGTTCTTCGTCGGTATCGGCCGCCAGTCGACGTTGCGCTTCTGCTACGCGTTCGGCGTGCCGCGGGTAAATCTTGTCTTCGCCGGCGTTGATCCGCGGCGTCAGCTGATCGCGCTGGGCCTGGATGAACTTGTTGGCGCTGGCGCGGGGCACGCTTTCCAGTTGATCGTTCAGGGTCTCGAACGACACCCGGGCCGACAGATCGTTGCCGTTGGTATCAAGCAGGCAACGCAGGGCGGCTGGCGGCAGGTAGCGGCCCAGTTGCAGCGAGCGCGGGGCAACCACTTCGCTGACATAGAGCAGTTCCAGCAACACAGTGCCAGGTTTCAGGGCTTTGTTCTTGATCAGTGCCACGGCGGTGTTGCCCATGGAGCCGGACAGCACCAGGTCCATACCGCCCTGAACCATCGGGTGTTCCCAGGTGATGAATTGCATGTCTTCGCGAGACAGCGCCTGGTTGCGGTCGTAGGTAATGGTTACGCCTTCGTCGTCACCCAGCGGGAAGCTGGCGTCGAGCATTTTTTCGCTCGGTTTGAGGATCAGGGCGTTTTCGGAATGGTCTTCGCTGTCGATGCCGAAGGCGTCGAACAGGGTTTCCATGTAGATCGGCAGGGCGAACTGATCGTCTTGCTCAAGGATGTCCTCGACCAGCGCATCGCCTTCGCCGGCACCGCCCGAATTGAGTTCCAGCAAGCGGTCACGGCCAGTGTGCAGCTCGGCTTCCAGACGCTCGCGTTCGGTGCGGGCCTCGTCGATCAGCGCTTGCCACTCGCCATCATCGGCTTCTTCCAGCAGCGGCAGCAGGCGTGGGCCGAACTGATGCTGCAAGGCGTTGCCGGTCGGGCAGGTGTTGAGGAACGCGTTCAGCGCTTCGTGGTACCACTGGAACAGGCGCTCTTGCGGGCTGGTTTCCAGGTACGGCACGTGCAGTTCGATGATGTGCTTCTGGCCGATCCGGTCCAGACGACCGATACGCTGCTCCAGCAAGTCTGGGTGGGACGGCAGATCGAACAGCACCAGGTGATGGGAGAACTGGAAGTTGCGACCTTCACTGCCGATTTCGGAACAGATCAGCACTTGCGCGCCAAACTCTTCGTCGGCGAAGTAGGCGGCAGCGCGGTCACGTTCGAGAATGTTCATGCCCTCGTGGAACACCGTGGCCGGAATGCCGGAGCGCACGCGCAGGGCGTCTTCCAGGTCCATGGCGGTTTCGGCGTGGGCGCAGATCACCAGCACTTTGGTGCGCTTGAGCATTTTCAGCTGATCAATCAGCCACTCCACGCGCGGGTCGAATTTCCACCAACGCTCTTCTTCATTGGCGTCCGGCTGGGCCTGGAAGCTGACTTCCGGGTACAGCTCGGCGTGATCGCCCAACGGCAGTTCGAGGTATTCGTCCGGGCACGGGAGCGGATACGGATGCAGTTTGCGCTCCGGGAAACCCTGCACGGCGGCGCGGGTGTTACGGAACAGCACGCGGCCAGTGCCATGACGGTCCAGCAATTCACGCACGAGGCGAGCGCTGGCTTCGGTGTCGCCATCGTTGACCGCAGTCAGCAGGGCTTCGCCTTCGTTGCCGAGGAAGCCGTGAATGGTCTTGTGCGCTTCTGGCGACAGGCGACCTTTTTCCAGCAGTTCCTGAACGGCCTCGGCCACCGGGCGATAGTTTTCGCTCTCGGCGCGGAAGGCGTGCAGGTCATGAAAGCGGTTCGGGTCGAGCAGGCGCAGACGGGCGAAGTGGCTGTCCTGGCCCAGTTGTTCCGGTGTCGCCGTCAGCAACAGCACGCCAGGAATGGTTTCGGCGAGTTGTTCGACCAGCGAGTATTCAGGGCTGGCCTGTTCTTCGTGCCACACCAGGTGGTGAGCTTCGTCGACCACCAGCAAGTCCCAACCGGCTGCGAACAGCGCGTCCTGGGCTTTCTCGTCGTCCACCAGCCATTCCAGTGCTACCAGCGCAAGCTGGGTATCTTCGAATGGATTGGAAGCATCGCTTTCGATAAAGCGTTCTTCGTCGAACAGCGCGACCTGAAGGTTGAAACGGCGGCGCATCTCCACCAGCCACTGGTGCTGAAGGTTTTCCGGCACCAGGATCAGCACGCGATTGGCGCGGCCCGACAGCAGTTGGCGATGGATCACCAGGCCGGCTTCAATGGTTTTACCCAGGCCTACTTCGTCCGCCAGCAGAACCCGTGGCGCGATGCGGTCGGCGACTTCGCGGGCAATGTGCAGCTGGTGTGCGATCGGTTGCGCACGCACGCCACCCAAGCCCCAGAGGGAAGACTGCAATTGGCGGCTGGTATGTTCCAGGGTGTGGTAGCGCAGGGAGAACCACGGCAACGGGTCGATCTGCCCGGCGAACAGACGGTCACTGGCCAAACGGAACTGGATGAAGTTCGACAGTTGGGTTTCTGGCAGGGTGACCACTTCGTTCTGCGCGTTGAGGCCGTGATAGACCAGCAGGCCATCGACGTCGTCGACTTCACGAACGGTCAGTTTCCAGCCTTCGAAATGAGTGATGGAGTCACCCGGAGAAAACCGCACACGCGTGAGCGGCGCATTCCGTAGCGCGTACTGGCGGGTGTCGCCAGTGGCCGGGTAGAGCACGGTCAACAAGCGGCCGTCCTGTGCCAGAACGGTGCCCAAACCCAGCTCGGCTTCGCTGTCACTAATCCAGCGTTGCCCCGGTTGATACTGCTGCGCCATGCTGCCTGACTCCCACCTTGAAAAAGCGGGCTATCTTAACGGAATCACGCCCCCAGGGCCAAAGATTACTCATGTAGGAGCTGCCGAAGGCTGCGATCTTTTGATCTTGATTTTGACGATCTGCAGAGTATAGAAGATCAAAAGATTGCAGCCTTCGGCAACTCCTGCAGTGTGCGGGTGGTCACAGTTTGCGACCGATGGCTCAAGTCGCCATCCCCGCAGCCGACAGCCTGCTGACAGGAGACTAATAAATATGCTGCCACCGATGCTCCCTTTGAGTGCCGTGCCGATCACTTCACAACATGATCCGATCCGCCCACGCCCGGACATCGCGCCCGTGGTTCCTGCGCAGGAGAGTGCCAGCGACAGCACCATCGACCTGAAAAATCGCGACCCTGAAGAGGCCACCTTGCTGTTGCGCGAGGAGCGACGGCGCAAGCAGGAGCGCGAGCGGCGGCGTCGGGAAGCCGATGATGATCCCGAGGCGCACCTGGCGATTCCCGGCGACGAACTCAACGCCGACAACACCGTGCCGGTGGCACCGTTGATAGACGACCAGCCGCGTCAGGGCTTGTGGGTCGATATCCAGATTTGAAGTGGTGGCTGGTCAGCGCCGTCGTCAGACCGCATTATTGGCGCAATCCTGCCGAACGATGCGGCAGCGAAATTTCATTTCAAGCGATGCACTGAACGCCATGAGCCAAGACGACAAGCTGATCGACCTCAACGCCGAACGCGCCAAGCGTGTCCATGACCTGAATGACAAGCGCCTGAACGAAGTGCGCCAGGCATTCGAGCAGGCGATGCCGCTAGGCAAAGCCAAGAAAAAGCCGAAAAACAAACCGAAAAAGCGTTGAATCCACCTGCATCGCTTGATGCAGGTCAGTTTTTCTCCCCCCTTTACGCCCTTTCTCGGGCGACATTGATCCCGGTCAATATTTTCTCCTGCCCGTTTAGTTAACTTAGCCTCATCGCAACAAGGCAAGTGCAGGAGACGCGTCATGTTTTTCGATAACGTGGTGATCGCCGGAGTGCTGACTGTCAGCCTCATGTTTGTGTTTTTTGCCGGGTTCGGACTTTTTATCTGGAAGGATTCGCACAAGCGGAAAAAACCGTAGGTCTTTCTGGATGTAATGAGCACGCAAGGCATTTTGGGCAACTTCGGTTGCCCTTTTTTTTGCGCGCAATTTCTATCATCAACCCTGAAAACTGTAGGAGCCGAGCTTGCTCGCGATGGCGGTCTAGCAGCCAACATAGATGTTGAATGTTATGGCCTCATCGCGAGCAAGCTCGGCTCCTACAGGTCTTGTGGTGTTTTGCCTGTTCTGGCAGCAATAAAAAAGGCGCGCTCCTTGCGGAGCGCGCCTTTTTCGTTCGGCTGCCGATCAGCTGCCGAGTGCCTTCGAAGCCAGCCAGAACAGGCCGGCCGACAGCGCCACCGTAGCAGGCAGGGTCAGAACCCAGGCCAGCAGGATGGTTTTGACGGTGCCGCCTTGCAGGCCGCTTTTGTTTGCGACCATGGTGCCGGCCACGCCCGAGGACAGTACGTGGGTGGTCGACACCGGCAGGCTGAAGATGTTGGCCAGGCCGATCAGGCTGGCGGTGGTGATCTGCGCCGACATGCCTTGGGAGTACGTCATGCCTTGCTTGCCGATCTTCTCGCCGATGGTCAGGACCACGCGCTTCCAGCCAACCATGGTGCCCAGGCCCAAGGCCAGTGCAACCGCCAGAATCACCCAGAACGGCGCGTATTCGGTGGTCGTGGTGAGGTCTTTGCGCAGCTTGTCCAGGTCAGCCTTTTCGCGAGCTCCCAAGGTTGGCAACTTGCTGACTTTCTTCGCTGTGTCGTCCAGGCAGAGCAGGTAGCGACGCACCTCGATGCGGCTCTCCGACGGCAGCGAGTGGTAATCGGCTACACCCTTGAGGGTGCCGAGCAGAGCGGTGATGGTCGGTTCAGTCTGTTGCGGGTTGCAACGGAATTTTTCCGGCAGATCGCCTTCCACGCTTTTGCCCAGGGCCAGGAACTCGCCGAGCGTGTCGGAGTTGCGCTGGTAGAACTGACTCAGGTGCAGGGTCGCATCGCGGGTGCGTTCGATCTGGTAGGTGGTGCTGCTCAGGTCAAGAACGAACTGCGCCGGCACGATACCAATCAGCACCAGCATGATCAGGCCAATACCTTTCTGACCGTCGTTGGAACCGTGCACGAAGCTCACGGCCATGGCCGAGATCACCAGCACCAGGCGATTCCAGAACGGCGGGTGCTTCTTGTCGTCGATCTTGCGACGCTGTTCCGGCGTCTTGTGCATCTTCGACAGCGGGCGCCACCATTTAAGGCCGATCAATATCAACGCGGCGATCAGGAAACCGGCCATTGGTGAAAACACCAGCGATGCGCCGATATCGATCGCTTTCTGCCAGTTCACGCCGTCAGCCAACGGAATATCGTTGATCAGGGCGTTGGCCAGGCCCACGCCGAGGATCGAACCGATCAACGTATGCGAGCTGGAAGCAGGGATACCGAAATACCAGGTGCCCAGGTTCCAGGTGATGGCTGCGGCGAGCAACGAGAACACCATCGCCAGGCCGTGGCCGGTATTCACATTGATCAGCAGTTCCACCGGCAGCAGGTGAACGATGGCATACGCCACGCCAACACCGCCCAGCAAGACGCCGAGGAAATTGAACACACCGGAAAAGAACACCGCCAGATGAGGCGGCATCGCTTTGGTGTAGATAACAGTGGCGACCGCGTTAGCGGTGTCATGAAATCCATTGATGAACTCGAAGGCGAGGACAAAAGCCAGGGCGAGCAAGAGGCTCACAAGCACCCAAGCATCCAGTCCGCTGAATAAATCGATCATGAAGGTTTTCTGACCCGGTCATAAGGGGGCGCGATTATGCCAGAAAAGACTGTCAATCGATGCACTAGCTGCTCATCGGTAACATTCTTCAACGAATTATTTTGAAGCGGTACCCAAAACCCCAAGGTTTTTTTGGGGCGTGCAAGTCATTGAATTTCTTTGAAAAGGCTTCTGGCACAAGGGTTTCTCTCGCTGAGCGGAGAGATTTGAACGCTTGTGTGAAATTTCTGAGAAGAAGGTCAGATATGAGCCTTTCACCTCGTCCGATGGGCAAGGTGGCCGCTGCCCGCTTGTAGCGGGCGCAAAAGGCAACATCAATACATCCCGCTTTTAACGGGTGCAAACGCAGACCCTTGAAAGGATTCAGGCCGAAGCCGTCACGGCTCTTCGGCTTTGAGTTCCTTTTCCATCTTCTGCAATTCTTGAACAAATGCCTGATCCTGAACGGTGGCGCGCTTACGCCAGGGTTTGCGTTCCGGTTCGGGCTGGGCGGCGTAGGTGGTGACTTCCCCGCCGTAAACTTCCTTGTAACGTTGTTCCTGGCGCTCAAGTTCCGCGCGCAGTTCGTCTTTCGTCACAGTGCTACCTGATTGAGTTGAGATAAATTCTGGTGAAACGCGCTGCGTCCGATGTATTGACCACGCTCGCTGAAAGGACGAGGCCCGTGAAGGCATCGTTTTACGGCTGTGCGATCGATACTTCCATGTTGCAGGCGGCCACGGCACCAGAGATAAACAGCTGACGTAGCATCAGTTTCCTTTTTCAGCGAGCGCGTTGGCGATGCAAATGCAGTCAGCGCAAGGCGCTTGCCGGGGCAGCAGCGATGGAACATCGCGCCACCGGGTAGCCTGATCGGTAAGTAAAACATCGATTGGCTACCGATTTGTATTATAGCGGCCGATTCGCAGAACACTATCTCCAAAAAGTTAAAAGTGGGTCTCGATGTGTGATTGTTTTGTTGCCGGCAACTGTTATCGCTAACTAGGGCATTGGAAGATGTCGCTTTTTCTTTGATGTCTTTCTGGCGCCATTAAGTCGAGCAACTTGGGCAACTACATCGACCCGCTAAGTCTGCATTTGAGGTACCCAAAAACATTTAAGAACCAAGGTGCCTCCCCCAGGACGGGACGCAGAGGGCTTTGATTGCGATTATCGGTCGATGGTTCGATAATCGCCCGATCTTGGTTGGTCGAGCTTGTATCGCAGGCCGATAGCCGCTTGTAATAGTCGCTGATCCGTGTGGGAAAAGGACCTTAAATGAACGATCAATTGCGCAACTCCTTCGCTTCAGTAGCTCCGCCGATTGTCGCTTCGCCAGCCAAACGGATTCAGGCACTGACCGGCGACCCGGATTTCATGACTTCGCTGGCGCGTGGGCTGGCTGTCGTGCAAGCGTTCCAGGAGCGCAAGCGGCACCTGACCATCGCCCAGATCAGCCACCGTACAGAAATTCCCCGCGCCGCTGTGCGACGTTGCCTACATACCTTGATCAAACTCGGCTACGCCACCACCGACGGTCGCACGTATTCGTTGCTGCCCAAAGTGCTGACCCTCGGCCATGCCTATGTGTCCTCGACACCGCTGGCGGTCTCTGCCCAGCCATATCTGGACCGCATGAGTGAGCAACTGCATGAAGCTTGCAACATGGCCACTCTGGAGGGCGATGACATCTTGTATATCGCCCGCTCGGCAACCACCCAGCGACTGATTTCAGTGGATCTCTCGGTAGGTGGGCGATTGCCGGCCTATTGCACGTCGATGGGCAGGATCCTGCTCGCGGCCCTGGATGACACCTCTCTGGGTGAATACCTCGACCACGCCGATCTGCAGGCCAAGACCAGCCGCACGATCCATACCCCCGAAGCATTGCTTGAATGCTTGCAAGAGGTGCGGCAGCAAGGTTGGTGCATCGTCGATCAGGAACTGGAGCAGGGACTACGCTCGATTGCCGTCCCGGTGTACGACGCTTCCGGTCAAGTGGTCGCGGCGCTCAACGTCAGTACCCACGCCGGACGAGTCAGCCGCAACGAACTGGAGCAGCGTTTTTTGCCGGGCCTGCTGAGTGCCAGCCGCGACCTCAGCACCCAGCTGTTTACCTAAGCTGTTCGATAAACGCACAGAGTCGTGTTTGGTGAATTGACGCTGTTTCCTGTGGATCATTACTGTCGCGGCTGCGCCAGCGTTGGCTGGCAACCGTTCGACTGCGTTCCACGGAATAAAAATAATGAACCAGCCTCAGTCTGCTGTAGGGAACTGCCTCGACGTGCAGTCCTTTATCAACGCTCAGCCCATTTCGCGCTACCAATGGCGAGTCGTGATTCTGTGTTTCCTGATTGTCTTCCTCGATGGCCTCGACACCGCGGCCATGGGGTTTATTGCGCCAGCACTGTCCCAGGATTGGGGCATCGATCGCGCCAGCCTCGGCCCGGTAATGAGTGCGGCGCTGATCGGTATGGTCTTCGGCGCACTCGGCTCCGGCCCGTTGGCTGACCGCTTTGGACGAAAAATCGTACTGGTGGGTGCCGTGTTTTTGTTCGGTGCCTTCAGTCTGGCGTCGGCTTACAGCAACAACGTTGATCAATTGCTGGTGTTGCGTTTCCTGACCGGCCTGGGTCTTGGCGCCGGCATGCCGAACGCCACGACGCTGCTCTCGGAATACACCCCGGAGCGCAAGAAATCCCTGCTGGTGACCAGCATGTTCTGTGGTTTCAACCTTGGCATGGCCGGTGGCGGATTCATTTCAGCCAAACTCATTCCGGTCTTCGGCTGGCACAGCTTGCTGCTGATCGGTGGGATTCTGCCGTTGATCCTTGCCGTGGTGTTGCTGCTCTGGCTGCCGGAATCGGCGCGTTACCTTGTAGTCCGCAACCGTGGCACCGACAAAGTACGCAAGGCGCTGGCACCGATCGACCCGACAGTGGTTGCCCAGGCCTCCAGCTTCAGTGTGCCTGAACAAAAAACCGTGAAGGCACGCAACGTGTTTGCGGTGATTTTCTCCGGCACTTACAGCGTCGGCACGTTGCTGCTGTGGCTGACCTATTTCATGGGTCTGGTCATCGTGTATCTGCTGACCAGTTGGCTGCCGACCCTGATGCGTGACAGTGGCGCGAGCATGGAGCAAGCGGCGTTCATCGGGGCGCTGTTCCAGTTTGGCGGGGTGTTGAGCGCAGTTGGCGTGGGTTGGGCGATGGACCGGTTCAATCCGCACAAGGTCATTGGTACTTTCTACCTGTTGGCCGGGGTGTTTGCCTACGCGGTAGGGCAGAGCCTGGGCAACATCACGATATTGGCGACTCTGGTTCTGGTGGCCGGGATGTGTGTCAACGGTGCGCAATCGGCGATGCCTTCTTTGGCCGCACGGTTTTATCCGACTCAAGGGCGTGCTACCGGTGTGTCATGGATGCTCGGGATAGGCCGCTTCGGCGCGATACTCGGTGCGTGGATGGGTGCGACGTTGCTGGGCTTGGGCTGGAACTTCGAACAAGTGCTGACGGCGCTGGTGATACCGGCAGCCCTGGCGACCACGGCGGTGTTGATCAAGGGCATGGTCAGTCATGCGGATGCGACCTGATCCTGGCTTGAGAGAGTGGTGTAGTCGGAAAGATCGCAGCCTGCGGCAGCTACAGAGCGTGTATTTCAATGTAGGAGCTGCCGCAGGCTGCGATCTTTTGCAGGCAACACAGAACGATAGCCAGACAACAATGTGTTCGATAAACGAACACATAGTCGATTATCGGATTGTTTGGTGTTTTTCAGAGGCTTAATCTTCAGTCATTCCGGCGCTGCGCATCGGCGCCTTTTTCGACCACTGTCGGTTAATAACAAATGGGAGCCTGCCCCAATGGCTGAAATCCTTTCGCTGCACGACGCGGTGAAGCAATTCGTAAACGACGGCGATACGGTCGCGCTCGAAGGCTTTACTCACCTGATCCCGACAGCGGCGGGTCACGAAATCATTCGCCAGGGCAAGAAAGACCTGACCTTGGTGCGAATGACCCCTGACTTGATCTACGACCAGTTGATCGGTGCCGGTTGTGCTCGCAAGCTGATTTTCTCCTGGGGCGGCAACCCGGGTGTCGGTTCGCTTCACCGTCTGCGCGATGCCGTTGAAAAGCAGTGGCCGCATGCGCTGGAAATCGAAGAACACAGCCACGCCGACCTCGCCAATGCCTACGTCGCCGGTGCTTCGGGCCTACCGTTTGCGGTACTGCGTGCCTACGCCGGTTCCGACTTGCCGAAGGTCAACCCGCTGATCAAGTCCGTAACCTGCCCGTTTACCGGCGAAGTACTCGCCGCCGTGCCATCGGTGCGTCCGGACATCACCGTGATTCATGCGCAGAAGGCTGACCGCAAAGGCAACGTGCTGCTGTGGGGCATTCTCGGCGTGCAGAAAGAAGCCGCACTGGCCGCCAAGCGTTGCATCGTCACCGTGGAAGAAATCGTCGACGACCTCAATGCACCGATGAACTCCTGTGTACTGCCGACCTGGGCCTTGAGCGCGGTCTGCCACGTCCCTGGCGGCGCGCATCCTTCCTACGCTCACGGTTACAACGAACGTGATAACCGCTTCTACCAGGCCTGGGACCCGATTGCCCGCGACCGTGAAACCTTCACCGCGTGGATCAACGAGTACATCCACGGCAGCGCTGACTTCAGCGAGTTCCAGGCCAAACTGGCCGCCGCTTCGGAGGCGAAGTAAATGACTTACACCACTAATGAAATGATGACCGTCGCCGCTGCTCGCCGCCTGAAAAACGGTTCGGTGTGTTTCGTCGGCATCGGCCTGCCGTCGAAAGCAGCCAACCTGGCGCGCCTGACTTCCTCGCCAGACGTAGTCCTGATCTACGAATCGGGTCCGATCGGTGCCAAGCCGAGCGTACTGCCGCTGTCGATTGGTGACGGTGAACTGGCGGAAACCGCTGACACCGTAGTCCCGACCGGTGAGATTTTTCGCTACTGGTTGCAGGGCGGTCGTATCGACGTCGGTTTCCTCGGCGCTGCGCAGGTCGACCGTTTCGGTAACATCAACACCACCGTGGTTGGCGATTACTTCTCGCCGAAGGTCCGTCTGCCGGGTGCCGGTGGCGCGCCGGAAATTGCCGGTTCGGCCAAGAGCGTGCTGATCATCCTCAAGCAATCGTCGCGTTCCTTCGTCGACAAACTCGATTTCATCACCTCAGTCGGCCATGGCGAGGGCGGTGATTCGCGCAAACGTCTCGGTCTGCCGGGCGCCGGCCCGGTCGGCATCATTACCGACCTGTGCACCATGGAACCGGAAGAAGGCACCCATGAATTCGTGGTCACCTCGCTGCATCCGGGCGTGACTCGCGAGCAAGTGGTCGCGGCCACCGGTTGGGCCATCCGTTTTGCCGACAACGTTGAAGTCAACGCCGAGCCGACCGATGTCGAACTGACCGCACTGCGTGACCTGGAAGCCCGCACCGCAGCGGCCCACGGCCAAGCACCTGGAGAAGCGTGATGCGTGACGTTTATATCTGCGACGCAATTCGTACCCCCATCGGCCGTTTCGGCGGCGGCCTGTCAGCGGTTCGTGCCGATGACCTGGCTGCCGTGCCCATCAAGGCGCTGATGGAACGCAACCCGTCGGTGGACTGGACGGCGGTGGACGAGGTGTTTCTCGGCTGCGCCAACCAGGCCGGCGAAGACAACCGCAACGTGGCGCGCATGGCGCTGCTGCTGGCGGGTTTGCCGGAAACGATTCCGGGCGTGACCCTCAATCGGCTCTGCGCTTCGGGCATGGATGCGATCGGCACGGCGTTCCGCGCCATTGCCAGCGGCGAGATGGAGCTGGCGATTGCCGGTGGCGTCGAGTCGATGTCCCGTGCGCCGTTCGTGATGGGCAAGGCTGACGCTGCGTTTTCGCGCAACATGAAGCTGGAAGACACCACCATTGGCTGGCGCTTCATAAACCCGTTGATGAAAGCCCAGTACGGTGTGGATGCGATGCCGCAGACCGCGGACAACGTCGCTGATGATTACGAAGTTTCCCGCGAAGATCAGGACGCTTTCGCACTGCGCAGCCAGCAACGTACTGCTGCCGCGCAAGCTGTGGGATTTTTCGCTGAAGAAATCATCGAAGTGCGGATTGCCCACAAGAAAGGTGAAACCGTTGTCAGCCAGGACGAACATCCTCGCGCTGACACCACTCTGGAAACCCTGGCCAAACTCAAGCCCGTCAACGGTCCGGACAAAACGGTCACCGCGGGCAATGCCTCGGGTGTGAATGACGGGGCAGCGGTACTGATACTGGCTTCGGCCGAAGCGGTGAAAAAGCACGGTCTGACGGCTCGCGCCAAAGTGCTGGGCATGTCCAGCGCCGGTGTTGCGCCTCGGGTAATGGGCATCGGCCCGGTGCCTGCAGTGCGCAAACTGACTGAACGCCTCGGTCTGGCGGTCAGCGATTTCGACGTGATCGAACTCAACGAAGCGTTCGCCAGCCAAGGCCTGGCGGTGCTGCGTGAGCTGGGGTTGGCGGATGACGCCCCTCAGGTCAACCCGAATGGTGGCGCCATTGCCTTGGGTCATCCCCTGGGCATGAGCGGTGCGCGGTTGGTGCTGACCGCGTTGCATCAGCTGGAAAAAACCGGTGGCAAGAAAGGTCTGGCGACCATGTGCGTCGGCGTTGGCCAGGGTCTGGCACTGGCGATCGAACGCGTCTGACACGCCATGTCGACGAATAAGAACAGAGGAAAGCAACATGACTGACAAGCCTGGTTACCGTCGCCCGCAGGAAGGCACTCAACCTGCGTACCTGCATCCGACCTACCAATCCACCAACCTGCGCTCGCCGTCCAAGCCGTTGGTGTTCTTGCCTCATTCGCTGTCGGAAATTACCGGCCCGACCATCGGTGCCGAGCGCATCGATGAGAAGGACAATGACTTGACCGCTCAGCACGAGGGTCAACCTCAGGGCGAACGAATCATTGTTCACGGCCGCGTACTGGATGAAAACGGTCTGCCGGTCCCGGGGATTCTGGTGGAGATCTGGCAGGCCAACGCCGCCGGTCGCTACAACCATGCCCGTGATCTGCACGACGCGCCGCTGGACCCGAACTTCACCGGCACCGGCCGCGCCGTCACCGACGCCGATGGCTGGTATCAGTTCCAGACCATCAAGCCTGGCGCGTATCCGTGGGGTAACCACCACAACGCCTGGCGCCCGGCACACATCCATTTCTCGCTGTTCGGGCCAAGCATTCTGACGCGTCTGGTCACTCAGATGTATTTCCCGGGCGACCCGCTGCTGGCGTACGACCCGATCTACAATTGCGTGCCCGATACCAGCGCCAAAGAGCGCTTGATCGCCAGTTTCGACCTGGAAAAAACCATCCCTTCCTATGCCCTCGGTTATCGCTGGGACATCGTTTTGCGCGGCCGCGATGCCACGCCGATGGAGAAATAAGATGACGCTGACTGCGACCACGTCCCACACCGTCGGACCGTATTACCACATCGGCCTGACCTGGCTGAACCGCGAAGACCTGACCGTCGAACAAACCCTGGGCGAGCGCGTAGCGATCACCGGACAAGTGGTGGATGGCAACGGCGACGTTGTTAACGATGCAATGCTGGAAGTCTGGCAGGCCAACGCCGCCGGCAAGTACGACCATCCGGAAGACGACCAGGACAAACCTCTGGACCCGAATTTCGAAGGGTTTGGCCGGGTGCCGGTGGATGCCGAGGGGCGTTTCCGTTTCACCACGATCAAGCCGGGCACGGTCGAAGGTCTGAAGGGCTCGACTCAGGCACCGCATCTGGTGGTGCTGGTGTTTGCTCGCGGGTTGGTCAAACACTTGCTGACGCGGATTTACTTCGATGGCGAAGCGGCCAACGTGTCGGATCCGCTGCTGGAGTGCGTGCCGGCTGAGCGTCGCAGCACCTTGCTGGCGAAGCAGGATGCGACCGGTGTTTACCAGTGGAATGTGATTCTGCAGGGCACTGATGCCGAGACGGTGTTCTTCGATTATTAAGATCAAAATATCGCAGCCTGCGGCAGCTCCTGCATTGGAATGCATGTCCCTGTAGGAGCTGCCGCAGGATCGGGCCGCGTTCGGACGATCTTTTGATGTTCAAGTACATGTGGAACGGGGCTGTTGCAAAGTGTGTCTAGACTCTCACTGTCCCCATTGAGTGAAAAACAATGACAATCCCTTCAGCTAATACAGCTCATTACACGGGTGAAGAACGCAGCAAGCGGATCTTTGCCATTGTCGGCGCCTCGTCCGGCAACCTGGTCGAATGGTTCGACTTCTACGTCTACGCCTTCAGTGCAATCTACTTCGCGGCGGCTTTTTTTCCGTCCGACAACCCCACCGTGCAATTGGTCAACACTGCCGGGGTGTTTGCCGCCGGGTTCCTGATGCGGCCCATCGGCGGCTGGATTTTTGGCCGTGTGGCGGACAAGCACGGGCGCAAGAACTCGATGATGATTTCGATTCTGATGATGTGCTTCGGCTCGTTGCTCATCGCCTGCCTGCCGACCTACAAGGACATCGGTGTCTGGGCGCCGGTGCTGCTGCTGTTCGCTCGCTTGCTTCAAGGGCTGTCGGTGGGTGGCGAGTACGGCACCACCGCGACCTACATGAGTGAAGTCGCCCTCAAGGGCCAGCGCGGTTTCTTTGCCTCATTTCAGTACGTGACGCTGATTGGCGGTCAATTGTTGGCGGTGTTGGTGGTAGTGATCCTGCAACAATTCCTCAACGAGGATGAGCTGCGCGCTTATGGCTGGCGGATCCCGTTTGTGGTCGGTGCGTTGGCGGCGTTGATTTCGCTGTTCCTGCGTCGGTCGCTGAAAGAAACCAGCAGCAAGGAAATGCGCGAAAACAAGGACGCCGGCAGCATCCGCGCGCTGTTCCGCGATCACAAAGCGGCGTTCATTACTGTGCTGGGTTACACCGCCGGTGGCTCGCTGATTTTCTATACCTTCACCACGTACATGCAGAAATACCTGGTCAACACGGCCGGCATGCCTGCCAAGACCGCCAGTTACATCATGACCGGCGCGCTGTTCCTTTATATGTGCATGCAGCCGGTTTTCGGCATGCTCGCCGACAAGATCGGTCGACGTAACTCGATGTTGTGGTTTGGTGCCTTGGGCACGCTGTGCACCGTGCCGATTCTACTGAGCCTGAAAAGTGTCGGCAGCCCATTCATGGCCTTTGTGCTGATTACCCTGGCGCTGGCGATCGTGAGTTTCTACACCTCGATCAGCGGCCTGGTAAAAGCCGAAATGTTCCCGCCGGAAGTGCGCGCATTGGGCGTCGGCCTGGCGTATGCGGTGGCGAATGCGATCTTTGGCGGCTCGGCGGAATACGTCGCCCTGAGCCTCAAAGCCGTGGGCATGGAAAACTCCTTCTACTGGTACGTGACCGTGATGATGGCAATAGCATTCCTGTTCAGCCTGCGTCTGCCCAAGCAAGCAAAGTATTTGCACCACGACCTTTGATCTTCTCCCGCGGGCCCCAGTGGCCCGCACCTCCAGGGATTGTTTATGAACCAGCGACCGGGCAATCAATTGTTCGATGCCTATTTCACTGCCCGCGATATGCGTGAAGTGTTCTGCGATCAGGGCCGGGTTCAGGCCATGCTCGATTTCGAAGCGGCACTGGCGCGGGCCGAGGCGCGGATCGGTTTGATCCCGCACACGGCGGTGGCACCCATCGAAGCGGCGTGTCAGGCCGGGCACTACGACTTTGCTGCCCTCGGCGAGGCGATTGCCACGGCGGGTAATTCGGCGATTCCGTTGGTCAAGGCGCTGGGCAAGCAGATCGCTGCGAACAATGCCGAAGCCGAGCGCTATGTGCATTTGGGCGCGACCAGTCAGGACGTGATGGACAGCGGCCTGGTGTTGCAACTGCGCCGCGCGCTGGCGTTGATCGACAGTGATCTGGCGCAACTGGGGCAAATCCTGGCAATCCAGGCCCAGCGTTATGTCGCTACACCGCTGGCTGGGCGTACGTGGTTGCAACATGCGACGCCGGTCACCCTCGGCATGAAAATCGCCGGTTGGCTGGGCGCGGTGACCCGCAACCGCCAGCGTCTGCTCGAACTCAAACCGCGTCTGCTGGTGCTGCAATTCGGCGGTGCTTCCGGCACCCTCGCAGCCCTCGGCGAACAGGCGATGCCGATTGCGCAAGCGCTGGCCGAGGAACTGCAACTTACCTTGCCCGACCAGCCTTGGCATACCCAGCGTGATCGTCTGGTGGAGTTCGGATCGGTACTTGGACTGATCGCCGGCAGCCTCGGCAAACTGGGCCGCGACATCAGCCTGTTGATGCAAACCGAAGCCGGCGAAGTGTTCGAACCGTCGGCGCCGGGCAAGGGCGGTTCCTCGACCATGCCGCACAAACGTAACCCGGTGGGCGCGGCGGTGCTGATCGGCGCGGCGACTCGCATACCCGGTCTGCTCTCGACCTTGTTCAGCGCCATGCCGCAGGAACACGAGCGCAGCCTGGGCTTGTGGCATGCCGAGTGGGAAACCCTGCCGGAGATTTGCTGCCTGGTGTCCGGCAGTTTGAAGCAAGCGCTGCTGGTTGCCCAAGGGCTGGAAGTGGACGCCGAGCGCATGGCGCGCAACCTCGATTTGACCCAAGGCCTGGTGCTCGCCGAAGCGGTAAGCATCGTCCTCGCCCAACGGGTCGGCCGTGACACCGCGCATCACCTGTTGGAGCAATGCTGCAAACGTGCCGTGGCCGAACAGCGTCATCTGCGTGCAGTACTCGGCGACGAGCCGCAAGTGACCGCCGAGCTGTCGTTGGCTGAACTCGATCATCTGCTGGACCCCGCCCATTACCTCGGTCAGGCTCGAACCTGGGTCGAGCGGGCGGTGGCTGAACATTCTGCGTTGACTGCCTGAAGGAGATTGCTGTGGCTTTCGTACAACTCGCCGAGGGCGAACTGAATTACCAACTCGACGGACCGGCCGATGCGCCGGTGCTGGTGCTGTCCAACTCATTGGGCACCGACCTGCACATGTGGGATGCACAGATTGCCGCGTTCACCGAGCATTTTCGCGTGCTGCGTTTCGACACCCGTGGCCACGGCAAATCGCTGGTGACGCCAGGGCCGTACAGCATCGAGCAGTTGGGCCACGACGTGCTGGCGCTGCTCGATGCCTTGCACATCGAGCGGGCGCATTTTTGCGGTCTGTCCATGGGCGGCTTGATCGGGCAATGGCTGGGGATTAATGCCGGTGATCGCCTGAACAAACTGGTGGTATGCAACACCGCGGCGAAAATCGGCGATCCATCGATCTGGAACCCGCGCATCGAAACTGTTTTGCGCGATGGTCAGGCAGCCATGGTTGCGCTGCGCGATGCATCGATTGCACGCTGGTTCACCCCGGACTTCTCGGCGGCCAACCCGGCAGTGGCGAAGACGATCACCGACATGCTCGCGGCCACATCGCCCGAAGGCTACGCGGCCAATTGCGCGGCAGTGCGCGATGCCGATTTCCGCGATCAGTTGTCCTCCATCAAAGTGCCGCTGCTGGTGGTTGCCGGTGCTGAAGACGCGGTCACGCCGCCGTCCGGTGGGCATTTCATTCAGGAGCACGTGCCGGGCGCCGAGTACGCCGAGTTCTACGCGGCGCACTTGTCCAACGTTCAGGCCGGCAATGCATTCAGCGAGCGGGTACTGGCGTTTTTGCAGGCTCAGTGAGGAGATTTTCGTGGACGAGAAACAACGTTACGACGAGGGCATGAAGGTCCGTCGCGCAGTACTGGGCGACGCTCACGTCGACCGCAGCCTGACCGCCTTGACCGAGTTCAACTCGGAGTTTCAGGAAATGATCACCCGCCATGCCTGGGGTGACATCTGGACCCGCCCGGGCCTGCCACGTCACACCCGTAGCCTGATCACCATTTCAATGCTGATCGGCATGAACCGCAGCGAAGAACTCAAACTGCACCTGCGCGCCGCCGCCAACAACGGCGTGAGCCGTGGCGAGATCAAGGAAGTGATCATGCAAAGCGCGATTTACTGCGGCATCCCGGCGGCTAACGCAACGTTCCACCTGGCCGAGTCGGTGTGGGATGAGTTGGGGGTTGAGTCGCGGGAATAATAGGGTAACGGCTTTGAAAAGATCGCAGCCTGCGGTAGCTCCTACATAGATCGGTGTAGGAACTGCCGCAGGCTGCGATCTTTTATTTTGTGTTTACAGCAGGCTGATCGGATAACTGACGATCAAGCGGTTTTCGTCGAACTCATTGTTGCTGTAATCGCGGCGCATGGTCGAGTTGCGCCATTTCAGGTTCAGATCCTTTAGCGCACCGCTTTGAACGGTGTAACCCAACTCACTTTCGCGTCCCCATTCCTTGCCGTCGGTGATGCTGCCGGTGTGCACATTGTCGCCGCTGATGTAGCGGTTCATCAGGGTCAGGCCGGGCACGCCGAGGGCGACGAAGTTGTAGTCGTGACGCACTTGCCAGGATTTTTCCCGGGCGTTGTCATAGCTGGAGTTGTAACTGTCATTGGCCAAGGTGCCGCCGCTGGTGCCATTGACGCGCATCCACGGGCTGTCGCCGGTGAGCTTTTGCAGGCCGACGTAAAAGGTGCTGCCGCCATACTTGGCCGAGAGCAGGCCGTACAAGGTTTTGTTGTCCAACTCGCCGGCGCGGGCGCTGCCGTCATCCTTGCCGTAGAAGAAGCCGAGGTTGGCACCCAAGGTCCAGTCGCCGAGGGGCTGGCTGTGCACCAGGTTGATGAATTGCTGGCTGTAGATGTCTTTGAGCTCGGCGTTCCACACACCGATCTGCGTGCGTTTTTCGTTGAACAGATACTCGCCACCCTCGAAGTTGAAACGGTCAGAGGTGAACGCTGCTTTGCCGGTCATCGACATGTCGCTCATGCTGCTGTCGTCCCGCGGGCTGTTGGCGCGGAACTGGCCGCCATAGAGCGTCAGGCCGTTGATTTCCTTTGACGTGACCTGACCGCCACGGAACGTTTGCGGCAGTGAGCGACCGTCGTCCGAACGCAAAATCGGCAATACCGGCATCCATTCGCCGACCTTCGCTTCGGTCTGCGACAGCTTGGCCTTGAACGCTACGTTGGTGCGGCCGAAGTTGTCCGCCGGTCGACCGTCGTGATCCAGCGGCAGCAACTGCGTACCGCCGGTGCCTTTGCCGCCATCGAGTTTCACCGAGTACAGCCCCAGCACATCCATGCCGAAACCGACCGTGCCTTGGGTAAACCCGGACTTGGCATCGAGAATGAAGTTTTGCGTCCACTCTTCAGCCTTGCCTTGAGCCTTGGTCGGGTTGGTGAAGTTGCGGTTGATGTAGAAGTTGCGCAGGTTGAGATTGACCTTGGCGCCTTCGACAAAACCAGCCTCTTCTGCCTGGGCGGGCAGGGCTGCGCTGGCCAGGGCGACGGCAATCAGACTGGGGACGAAATACTGCGCGGTGGAAGGCTTCATGTGCTCGGGTCTCTCTAATTCTTGGGGATGAAACGGGTACTGCCGCAACCGTGAGGTGCAGACATGCAATCGGATGTTTTGCGGTAAGGCTTGGGAGTCAACCGGACATAGCGGGGCGCGGGAGCATGGTGACGAACCTGTTGTTATTGGTCTTGTGCGCCGAATGGTGCGGGGAATGGACTAGATGGTTCAATTGGTGAAAGCGGGTTTTGGGCGATTATCGAACAGAAGAGACAATGGAGTTTTTCTAGGTTGGAATACGCCAAATAAGCATTCTATTTTAGGGTTAAGAAAGCCCTGAACCTATATCGCGTGGATGTCAATCTGTCATATGTGACAGTTGTTGGGATGTGTTTTTGGTATTAAGGTTTTTCGGCGTGTTAAGACAGATTTATTGTTATTTTGAATCGGGAGATTGTGATGAGTACTAAAACGAGCAAGTTGGTCACTGAGATAGATGAACGGGTTATCTATGAGGATGGTAAGCCCAAGACAGTAAGTTTGTCCGGGTCTGATATCCCGTTAGCGCTCACAAAGGGAAGGGCCCACGGAGATATCAAAATTGATGGCGAGATTTTTAAATCAATTGAATCGCAAGCCTTGTATTTTGTCTGGAGTGAAAAAAACCCTGGTGTTGTCGGTTTTTTTTAGAGGTTACGTACGAGGGCGGGAGGTTACGCATCTCCGGTGATGAATTGGAGACGAATAAGTCTTATCATATTTCAGCAGATTCTTCTGATGTAGATGTATTGTTTGATATAGAAGGGGTGACTGCATGGCCGCATTACGTACCACAGGGTACTTTACATGTCCGGGAGGCTACTAAGAATTCAATAAGTGGTTATTTTTCGTTTGGCTTTAAAAATAACGCGTCGGATGATAAGCGAGAGATTACTTTTATATGTAATGTGTTCTCGTTGAATATTAGTGATTAGGCGGGTTTTAGTTGCTGGAAGTATTTTGTTCGGTTGATGTGGCAGCTCTAGGCTAGAGCTTGTCAAGCATGGTGAGTACAGGTTTTTTATGCAAGAAGAAAGTGTTATAAAAAACGCACCAAGGAACAGTTCTTTGGTGCGTTTTGTTTTGCTACTTGATCAAAACATTCTCATCTTCGGCGCTTCTTCTTTCAACGGCTCATTCTTCGCCGTCTGTTCATTCCAGCCACCACCCAGTGCCTTGTACAGATTGACCTGGCTGATCAATTGCGCCAGACGGTCGGTGATTAGCGACTGTTGAGATGCGAACAACTGGCGCTGGGCATCGAGGAACGTCAGGTTGCTGTCGACCCCGATGCGGTAACGCCGCTCGGCCAGACGGTAGTAGTCCTGGTTGGCGCTGACCAGATTACGCTGGGCTTGCACCTGATCGGTGTAGGTCCCGCGTGAGGCCAGGCCATCGGCGACTTCCTGGAAGGCGGTCTGGATGGATTTCTCGTAGTTCGCCACGCCGATGTCTTTCTGGATTTTCGAGTAATCCAGGCTGGCGCGCAGGCTGCCGGCGTTGAAGATCGGCAGGTTGATCTGTGGCTGGAACAACCAGGTGCCCGAACCACCCTTGAACAGACCGGACAGGTCCGGGCTCAGGGTCCCGGCATTGGCGGTCAGGCTGATACTCGGGAAGAACGCCGCGCGTGCTGCACCAATGTTGGCGTTAGCCGCCTTGAGGTTGTATTCGGCCTGGAGGATATCCGGGCGACGTTGCAGCAAGTCCGATGGCAAACCGGCCGGCACGTCGCTCAGCAGGTCGTCGCTCAGCGGTTTAGCCGCTGCCAGGTTGGCGGGGACGCCGGTGCCGAGCAGCAGGACCAGACTGTTTTCATCCTGGGCGACCTGGCGAGTGTAACGGGCCAGTTGCGCACGGGCGTTTTCCACCGAGGTACGCGACTGCGCCAGGTCCAGTGCCGAGGCCACACCCACTTCGTTGCTGCGGGCGGTGAGCTTGTAGCTCTCCTCGAAGGCACCAAGCGTGTCCTGAGTGACTTTCAGCAGTTCCTTGTCGGCCTGCCAGGTCAGGTAAGCGTTGGCAACGCTGGCCACCAGGCTGAGCTGGGTACTGCGACGCGCTTCTTCAGTCGAGAAGTACTGTTGCAGTGCTTGTTCGCTCAGGCTGCGAACCCGACCGAACAGGTCGAGTTCATAAGCGCTGATACCGACCGTGGCCGAGTAGGAACTGGTGATGCCCGCCTGACCGGTCTGTGAAACGTCGGCCGGAACGCGCTGACGGCTGCCGGTGCCATTGGCCGAAACGGCCGGGAACAGATCGGCGCGCTGAATGCGGTACTGAGCCGCAAAGGCATCGATGTTCAGGGCCGCGACACGCAGGTCACGGTTGTTTTCCAGGGCGACCTGAATCAGCTGTTGCAGCGCCGGGTCATGGAAAAACTGCTTCCAGCCTTGCTCCGCAGCCGCCTGGGCGGGCGCCTGGGCCGGCGAGTACGCCGGGCCCTGCGGGTATTGGCCTGCCACCGGTGCTTCAGGCTGCTGATAATCAGGTATCAGCGAGCAGCCACCGAGCACGAACGCGGCGATTGCCAGGGAGAGTAGCGACTTGCTCATTAGCCAGCCTCTTTAGGAGTTTCAGTGGTGTCATCCTGGTCGGCTTTTTTACGCTGACCCATGGCCGACACGGTGACGAAGAACAGTGGGACCCAGAAGATCGCCAGTACGGTGGCGGTGATCATACCGCCGATTACCCCGGTACCGATCGCATGCTGGCTACCCGAGCCTGCGCCGGTGGATATCGCCAGTGGTACCACGCCGAGGACGAACGCGAGCGAGGTCATGATGATCGGTCGCAGACGCATGCGGCAGGCTTCGATTGCCGCATCGCGCAGGCTTCGTCCTTGCTCGTGCAGTTCCTTGGCGAATTCGACGATCAGAATGGCGTTTTTCGCCGCCAGACCGATGGTCGTCAACAGGCCCACCTGGAAGTACACGTCGTTGGACAAGCCGCGCAGGCTGGTGGCCATCAGTGCACCGATGATCCCCAGCGGCACCACCAACATCACCGCGATCGGAATCGACCAACTTTCATACAACGCCGCCAGGCACAGGAACACCATCAGCAGCGACAGGGCATACAGCGCTGGCGCTTGCGAACCGGACAGACGTTCCTCGTACGACAGGCCCGTCCAGGAAATGCCCACGCCTGCAGGCAATTTCTTGGCAATGGCTTCGACTTCAAGCATGGCTTCACCGGTGGAATAACCGGGTGCCGGGGCACCGAGGATTTCCATCGCTTCCACACCGTTGTATCGGGCCAGTTTCGGTGAACCGTAGATCCACTCACCCTTGGCGAACGCCGAGAACGGAACCATGGTGCCTTCGCGGTTGCGCACGTACCACTTCTTCAGGTCTTCGGGGCTCATACGAGCGCCGGGCTGACCTTGCACGTAAACCTTCTTCACCCGACCGCGGTCGATGAAGTCGTTGACGTAGCTACTGCCCAGTGCGATCGACAAGGTGTTGTTGATGTCGGCGATGGTAATGCCCAGGGCACTGGCCTTCTCGTCGTCGATTTCCAATTGATATTGCGGTTCGTCGTTCAGACCGTTCGGGCGCACCTGCGACAGGACTTTGCTCTGCGCCGCCATGCCGAGAAACTGGTTGCGAGCAGCCATCAGTTTGTCGTGACCGATACCGGCGCGGTCTTGCAGGAACACGTCGAAACCGGTGGCGTTACCCAGTTCCAGTACCGCCGGTGGTGCGAAAGCGAACACCATGGCATCACGGAAGGTGAAGAAGTGCTGCTGGGCACGGGCCGCTACTTTGAACACGTTGTTGTCGGCATTACGTTCGCCCCACGGCTTGAGCATGATGAACGCCATACCCGAGCTCTGGCCACGGCCGGCGAAGTTGAAGCCGGTCACGGTAAACACCGAGTTCACCGCATCGCCTTCACCGCCATCCTTGCCCGGACGCAGCAGGAATTCACGCATCTGGTCGACGACCACTTGAGTACGCTGGGCAGTCGAACCGGCCGGGGTCTGCACTTGGGCGAACAGTACACCTTGGTCTTCTTCCGGCAGGAACGCCGTTGGAATGCGGGTGAACAGCCAGATCATGCCAACGATGATGAGCAAGTACGCCAGCAGATACGGGGCCTTGTGCGCGAGCATATTGCCCACGCCGCGCTCGTAGCTGCGCACGCCTCGGTCAAAGTTACGGTTGAACCAGCCGAAGAAACCGCGTTTCGGCGTACCGTGCTCACCTTTCGGAATCGGCTTGAGCAGGGTGGCGCAGAGCGCCGGGGTGAAGATCAGCGCAACCATTACCGACAGGGCCATGGCCGAGACGATGGTGATCGAGAACTGCTTGTAGATCACACCGGTGGACCCGCTGAAGAACGCCATTGGCAGCAATACCGCCGACAGCACCAGGGCGATACCGACCAGTGCACCCTGGATCTGCCCCATGGATTTCTTGGTGGCCTCCTTGGGTGACAGGCCTTCCTCACTCATCACCCGTTCGACGTTTTCCACCACGACGATGGCGTCGTCCACCAGCAAGCCGATAGCCAGGACCATACCGAACATGGTCAGGGTGTTGATGCTGAAACCGGCTGCCGCGAGGATGCCGAACGTACCCAGCAACACCACTGGCACGGTCATCGTGGTGATGACGGTGGCGCGGAAGTTTTGCAGGAACAGGAACATCACCAGGAACACCAGCACGATCGCTTCGACCAGGGTTTCAACCACACCCTTGATCGATTCGGTCACCACTGGAGTGGTGTCGTACGGGAACACCACTTCCATCCCTTGCGGGAAGAACGGCTTGAGGTTGTCGATGGTTTTGCGCAGGGCTTTGGCGGTGTCGAGGGCGTTGGCACCGTTGGCCAGTTTCACTGCCAGACCGGAAGCCGGGGCGCCGTTGAACTGAGCGTTGATGCTGTAGTTCTCACCACCCAGACCGACATCGGCGACATCTTTCAAGCGAACCTGAGAGCCGTCCTTGTTGACCTTGAGCAGGATTTTATTGAACTGCTCAGCGGTCTGCAGGCGGGTCTTGCCGATGATCGTCGCGTTCAGCTGTGTGCCAGGCAGGGCGGGCAGGCCGCCGAGTTGGCCGGACGAGATCTGCACGTTTTGTGCGGCGATTGCGGTTTTCACATCCACCGGAGTCAGGTTGAAGTTGTTCAACTTGGCCGGGTCGAGCCAGATACGCATGGCGTACTGGGAGCCGAACACCTGGAAGTCACCGACACCGGCGGTCCGCGAGATCGGGTCCTGCATGTTGGACACGATGTAGTTGGACAGGTCGTCCTTGGTCATGCTGCCGTCACGCGATACCACGCCGATTACCAGCAGGAAGTTTTTCACTGCCTTGGTCACGCGGATACCCTGTTGCTGCACTTCTTGCGGCAGCAGCGGGGTGGCCAGGTTCAGTTTGTTCTGGACCTGAACCTGCGCGGTATCGGAGTTGGTGCCTTGCTCGAAGGTCGCGGTGATGGTCATGGTGCCGTCGGAGTTACTTTCCGACGAGACATAACGCAGGTTGTCGATACCGTTGAGCTGTTGCTCGATCACTTGCACCACGGTGTCCTGCACGGTTTGTGCGGACGCGCCTGGGTAAGTCACCTGAATCGCAATGGCCGGTGGCGCAATGCTCGGGTATTGGTTGATTGGCAGTCTGAGAATCGAGAGTGCCCCGACCAGCATGATCACCAGGGCAATTACCCAGGCGAAAATCGGACGGTCGATAAAAAATTTCGACATGGTTTACTCCCCTTTGCCGCTGGAAGCCTTGTCAGCTGCCTGTGCGGGGGCCGGGTTCTTTGCGCCAACGTTGGTCGCCTCACTGGCTTTGACTTCGATGCCAGGTTTGACGAATTGCAGCCCTTCGGTGATCAGGCGATCGCCGGCCTTCAGGCCGTCCTCGATCAGCCATTGGCTGCCGACGGTGCGGCTGGCCTTGAGCTGACGCAGTTCGACTTTGTTGTCCGGGCCAACGACCAGTGCGGTCGGGGCGCCTTTTAGATCGCGGGTCACGCCTTGCTGTGGAGCCAGAATCGCGGCGCTGTTTACACCGGCTTGCAATTGAGCATGCACAAACATGCCTGGCAGCAGGGTATGGTCCGGGTTCGGGAACACAGCGCGCAGAGTTACGGAGCCGGTGGTCTGATCGACCGAGACTTCGGAGAATTCGAGTTTGCCGTCCAGTTTGTACTGGCTGCCGTCTTCGAGGGTCAACTTGACTGTCGCGGCGTTGTCGCCGGCCTTTTGCAGGCGGCCGCTTTCCAGCTCCCGGCGCAGCTCAAGCAGCTCGACCGAGGACTGAGTGACGTCAACGTAGATCGGGTCGATTTGCTGAATCACCGCCATTGCGTCGACTTGGGCATTGCTGACCAGCGCGCCTTCGGTGACCGAAGAACGGCCGATGCGGCCGGTGAGCGGGGCGTAGACTTTGGTGTAGCGCACATTGATCTGGGCGGTTTGCAGCGCGGCTTCCGATTGCAGGCGGTTGGCCACGGCGGTGTCGTATTCCTGACGGCTGACGGCCTGCTCATCGACCAGTTGCTTGTAGCGGTCGGAAATCGACTTGGTCGAACGCAGGTTGGCTTCGGCACTCTTCTGCGTCGCCTCGTAGACCGACGGATCGATCTGGTACAGCTGCTGGCCAGACTTGACGTCGCTGCCTTCCTTGAACAGGCGCTTGAGAATGATGCCGTTGACCTGCGGGCGAACTTCAGCAATGCGGAACGCACTGGTACGTCCCGGAAGCTCGGAAGTCAGGGTGAAGGCTTGGGGTTGCAGGGTAACGACGCCGACCTGAGGCGGTGGTGCGGCCGGAGCTGCCTCTTCTTTTTTACATCCACTGAGCAGCGATGCCAGGGCGACGGCGGCGACCAGGGCGGTAACAGCTGGCTTGAATTGCATGAAGATCCTCGGGTCAGGCGCGCAAAACACGCACAAGAAAAGATGGAAGGTTAAAAAATGGGTGCCGGGTGGATAAGTAGCATGCTAATGAATATACTTACGTTCACGGCTGTTTGTAAATACCTTGACTGTGTATGCACGCCGTTACAGACGCCGCTGGAAGGTTGGAATTGTAGGCCCGGGGACGATACCCAAGAGCGCTCGCCCCACTTTTATTCAGCTGATATTCAGACATCGCTGAAGCATCCTGATTGAGGTTGTACTGCCATGGTCCGTCGTACCAAAGAGGAAGCTCAAGAAACCCGCAGTCAGATACTCGAAGCGGCCGAAAAAGCCTTTTATGAAAGGGGCGTGGCGCGCACGACACTGGCGGACATCGCGACCCTGGCCGGCGTCACTCGCGGGGCTATCTATTGGCATTTCAGCAACAAGGCGGACCTGGTCCAGGCCATGCTGGATTCCTTGCATGAGCCACTGGACGAAATGGCCAAGGCCAGCGAGAGCGAGGATGAACTCGACCCACTGGGTTGCATGCGCGAACTGTTGATTCATTTGTTTCATCAAGTTGCCATGGACCCGAAAACCCGACGCATCAATGAGATTCTTTTTCATAAGTGCGAATTCACCGATGAAATGTGCGACCTGCGCCAGCAGCGCCGCGAGGTCAGCCTCGACTGCAACGTACGCATCGCCCTGGCCCTGACCAATGCGGTGAATCGCGGGCAACTGCCGGAAAACCTCGACACCGCCCGTGCGGCCATCTGCTTGCATGGTTACATTGATGGCATGTTGTATCAGTGGCTATTGGCCCCCGACAGTTTTGAACTGCATACCGAGGCAGAACGTTGGGTCGATGCCGGGTTGGACATGCTGCGCCTGAGCCCCAGCCTGCGTAAGTGAAACAAAATGCTTAATCGGTTTCGCGTGTGTCAACCGCTGGTTCTGTAAATGAACAGTTCTTCACCCGTTCTGAGGTGATGGGGTGCTTTTATATACGCACACTCGCCGGGTTTACAGGTAGCAAGCTCAGTATTTTGTAGGAATTTTGTGTCGCCAGTGTGGCGAATCATTGCGCCGCCCCTGTAGGAGCTGCCGAAGGCTGCGATATTTTGATCTTCAGCAATGGCCATATCACCAAATCAAGATCAAAAGATCGCAGCTTGCGGCAGCTCCTACAGGGGCCGTGTTCAACAAAAAGCCCCGGCTCTTTCGAGTCGGGGCTTTTTGCATTTCAACGGGTGAAGCTTACAGCGTCGGATAATCGATGTAGCCGACCGGGCCTTTTGCGTAGAACAGTTCCGGATGTGCTTCGTTCAGCGGTGCATCGGCTTTCAGGCGCGCCGGCAGATCCGGGTTGGCAATAAATGGCACGCCGAAGGCGACGGCATCAGCCTTGCCAGCGGCCAGCCAGGCGTTGGCGCTGTCTTTGGAGAAGCGTTCGTTGATGATGTACGGGCCGCCGAAGGCTTCTTTGATTTGCGGGCCGAGGCTATCAGCGCCTTCTTTTTCGCGGGAGCAGATAAACGCGATGCCGCGCTTACCCAGCTCACGAGCCACGTAGGTGAAGGTTTCCGCCAGGTTGTCGTCGCCCATGTCGTGGGAGTCGGCACGCGGCGACAGGTGCACGCCAACGCGGCCGGCACCCCAGATTTCGATGGCGGCGTCGGTCACTTCCAGCAACAGGCGCGCACGGTTTTCCAGGGAGCCGCCGTAGTTGTCGGTGCGCTGGTTGGTGCTGCTTTGCAGGAACTGGTCGAGCAAGTAGCCGTTGGCGCCGTGGATTTCCACGCCATCGAAACCGGCAGCCTTGGCGTTCTCGGCACCCACGCGGTAAGCGTCGACGATGTCGGCGATTTCAGCGGTTTCCAGCGCGCGCGGCGTCGGGTAGTCAGACAGTGGGCGAACCAGGCTGACGTGGCCTTTTGGCTGGATGGCGCTCGGTGCGACCGGCGCTTCACCGCCCAGGTACGACGAGTGCGATACCCGGCCCACGTGCCACAGTTGCAGGAAAATCTTGCCGCCCGCGCCGTGGATTGCTTTGGTCACGTTGGCCCAGCCACGCACCTGGTCGTTGGACCAGATGCCCGGGGTGTCCGGGTAGCCGACGCCCATCGGCGTGACCGAAGTGGCCTCGCTGAGGATCAGGCCGGCGGAGGCGCGTTGTACGTAGTACTCGGCCATCAGCGCGTTCGGCACGCGGCCTTCGTCGGCGCGGCAGCGGGTCAGCGGAGCCATGATGATGCGGTTGGCCAACTCGAGGTCGCCCAGTTTGATCGGATCGAAAATAGTCGTCATGCAATACAACCCTTGTGAGGTAAGTGAATCAGTTAGTAGCCGGGGCCAGTTCGGGATCGCCGCTCTGGCGGAAAGTGATCAGGGTCAGCAGCAGGGCGAGCACCGCCAGTGCGCCTGCCGCGAGCGGCACGCTGGTCAGGCCGAAACCGTGGGCGATGACGCTGCCGCCGACCCAGGCGCCCAAGGCGTTGCCGACGTTGAAAGCGCCGATATTCAGGGTCGAAACCAGGTTCGGTGCAGCCTTGCCATAGGTCACTACGTTGACTTGCAGCGCCGGCACGGCGGCGAAACAAGCGGTGGCCCAGAGGAACAGAGTGATTTCGGTTGGGATGAGCGCGACGCTGGTCCAGGTCAATACGGTGGAGATCACCGCCATGGCGATGAACACGCCAATCAGCGTTGCCGCCAAACCTTTGTCTGCCAGCTTGCCGCCGATGATGTTGCCGACGGTCAGGCCCAGGCCGATGAGCATCAGGGTCCAGGTCACGCCACGGGGCGAGACGCCGGTGACTTCGCCCAGCAGCGGCGCGACGTAGGTAAAGAGGGTGAACACTGAGGCCGCGAACAGTGCCGTCATGCTGAGGGACAACCAGATGCCAGCCCCCTTGAGCGCTGCCAGTTCGGCGCGCATGTCGAGTTTCTCTTCATCACGCTTGGCGGGCAGGAAGCGGATCAGGCCGATCAGTGCAATCACACCAATCACTGTCACGGCCCAGAAGGTCGAGCGCCAGCCCGCTTGCTGACCGAGCGCGGTGCCCAGTGGAACGCCAAGCACGTTGGCCAGGGTCAGGCCGGTGAACATCAGGGCCACGGCGGAAGCGCGTTTGTTGGCCGGCACCAGGCCTGCCGCCACCACAGAGCCAATACCGAAGAAGGCACCGTGGCACAGGGCCGTCACCACGCGGGCGATCATCAGCACGTTGTAATCGCTGGCTACCGCACAAAGCAGGTTGCCGATAATGAAGATGCCCATCAGCGCGACCAAAGCGGCCTTGCGCGGCAGTTTGGCGGTGGCCAGCGCCATGAACGGCGCGCCGATGGCCACGCCCAAGGCGTAAACGGTCACCAGCCAGCCGGCACCGGGGATCGACACACCAAGGTCCGCCGCCACATCAGGCAGCAAGCCCATGATGACGAACTCGGTGGTGCCGATGGCGAAGGCGCTCAAGGCCAGAATGAGTAGCGAGAGGGGCATTGTGTAATTCCTTTTCGGCTGACTGACGTAAAGGGTCAGAGCTCTTTGCTGAAGGTTTCGAGGAACGCCTGAATGGTTTCTTCATTGCGCTTGAAAAAATGCCACTGGCCGACTTTGCGGCTGCTAATCAGGCCGGCGCGTTGCAGCGTCGCCAGGTGTGCGGACACCGTGGACTGCGACAGACCGCAACGTTGATCGATCTGCCCGGCGCAAACGCCGTGCTCGTTGCTGTGGGACTGGTCTGGAAATTCGACGTCCGGGTCCTTGAGCCAGTGCAGGATTTCTCGCCGTACCGGGTGCGCCAGGGCTTTTATTATTTCGTCGAGATTGAGGGTCATGGTGTGGGCTCGTGATGAGTAAAACGCTATATCGCGATGGGGCGAACTTTAAATCGGTATTTCGCGATATACAAATATGATTTGGCTCTGACCAACTCATAATTCGATATATCGAGTTATAACGATACATGGATTGTAACGATGCAAGAGGGCAGTGCTAAGCTGCGCCCATGAACTATCTCGCACATCTACACCTCGGTGGCCAGCGTCCCGGTCAATGGCTCGGCAGTCTGTATGGCGACTTCGTCAAAGGACGGCTGCAAGGGCAGTTCGATCCCGAGATCGAGGCGGCCATCCAGTTGCATCGCAGCATCGACGTATTCACCGACCGCCATCCGTTGGTGGATGTTTCGTTGTCGCGGTTTTCCCTGACGCGTCGGCGCTATGCCGGGATCGTCCTCGACGTGTTCTTCGACCATTGCCTGGCGCGGGACTGGGCGCTGTATGCGGACCGGCCGCTGGAGCAATTCACCTCGGACGTGTACCGGGTGCTGTCCAACCAACCGCAACTGCCGGAGCGCCTGGCGAAGATTGTGCCGCACATGGTGGCCAATGACTGGTTGGGGTCGTACCAGGCGTTTGAAGTGCTGGATCAGGTGTTGCGGGGGATTTCCCGGCGCCTGACCCGGCCGGAAGAACTGGCTGCTGCGATGCAGGAATTGCGGACGTTGTATGAGCCGTTGAGCGAGGATTTCAGATTGTTCTATCCGCAACTGCAGGATTTTGCCAGGAACCGATGACATCAATCTCTGTAGGAGCGAGGCTTGCCCGCGAAGGGAACGCCTCGGTGTAATGAGACACCGCGTTATCGTTCTTCGCGGGCAAGCCTCGCTCCTACAAGAGCCTTATGCGGCGATCAGCTCGCCGGTACGCCGTGGTTCAGCAGGTTTGGCAACATCACCAAACAACACTTTCTGCACCGCCTGCTGCGCTTCGAACGCCAGCGCCGCACGCTCCCGTCCTTGGCATTCGATCGGCTTGAGCAGATGAATCTCCACCTCGCCGCGGTCGTTGGCAAACAAGCGCATCAGGTGCGACAACAAATCATCATCGCCAATGAACGGTGCCAGCGTGTCGGGTTCACCGTCGCGCACATAACGGATCGCCACCGGTTGCAGTGCCACTTCAGAGTCGATGGCCGCTGACAACAAACGACCGTGGAAAGTACGCAACGAACGGCCATCAGTGGTGGTGCCTTCCGGGAACATCAGCAGCGGATGTTCCTGCTCCAGGTGACGGGTCATCTGTTTGCGAATCAACTGACTGTCGCCCGAGCCGCGGCGAATAAACAGACTGCCGGCCTTGGCCGCCAACCAGCCAGCCACCGGCCAGGTGCGCACTTCGGCCTTGGACAGGAACGACAACGGCGTGAGCATTCCCAGCAACGGGATATCGGTCCAGGACACATGATTGCTGACCCACAGCATCGGCGTCTTCGGCAGCTCACCGTGAACGGTTACGTTGAAGGGCAGGGCATTGCTCAACCGCGCCATGAAAAACCGTGACCAGCGCTGGCGACGCACCATCGAATGGGCCAGCCCCAAGCGCTCAAACACGCCGAACAGAGTGGCCATGCTCAGGCCGAGCGCGACTACCAGCAGCACTCGCGCAATTCGCGCGTACACGCGCAATCGACTCATTACACAGCCGCCTTGAAGTGTTTGGCGTAACGCGGGCAGAGCTCGTCGCGCTTGAGCAGGATGAACACATCGGCGACCTGGAAGTCTTCGTCCCAGCACGGCTCGCCGCAGATCTTCGCACCCAGGCGCATGTAGGCCTTGAGCAGCGGCGGCATTTCAGCGATCACGTTCGAGGGAATATCCAGCGTCGGCAGCGGTTTTTTCGGCTCGGCCCGCAGGTGTTCGGTGCACAGGTAGCGCTCGCGCAGACGCTGCATGATCGCGTGGGCCTGGATGCCACCGTCCTGCATCGGGATGCTCGCGCAACCCATCAAATAGCTGTAGCCGCCCTGATTCAGGACTTCGGCCAATTCGCCCCAGAGTACGGCGATGGTGCCGCCGTTGCGGTAAGCCGGATCGACGCAGGTGCGACCGATTTCCAGGATCGGGCCTTGCAGATGGACCAGACCATGCAGGCTGAATTCTTCTTCGCTGTAAAACTTGCCCAGGCTGCTGGCGGCGGTGTGATCGAGTAAACGGGTGGTCGCTACCAAACGCCCGGTGTTCAAGTCACGCACGCCGATGTGGGCGCAGTGAACATCGTAGTCATCCATGTCCAGACCCAGTTCCGCGCCTTTGAGTTTGGCGTTGAATTCGCCGCTGAACACGTTGAAGCGCAAGGCCTGGGCTTCCTGCAAAGCCTCGGCGCCTATCAGACGTTCGGCTTGCAGGCGGCGTTCGTTGGCGGTGTCGCTGATGCGGGCGATCTGAGTCATGGCGAATCTCCGTGCGGGCTGCTCACCCGTCTCAGGGTTACAGCGGATCGACTTTCTTTATCCAGCCTTGTTGTGCAAAGTCAGGCTATGTAGCCCCGGTGTCATCGCCGTTAAGCTTTGGTGATGCTTATATGACAGCCCACAAGGAGCCTCTTATGCCCTGGCAAAACCTGTTGAATCGCCGCGAGCGCTTGCCCGCCAACCCGGACTTGGGCGAAGGCTTTGCCACCCTGCTGCACCACTTGGGTAGCGTCACCCCGTTCGAACTGGCGGTGGCCGGTGCACGAATGATGGCGACGCCGGGGCTGGCGTTTCTGGTGGGGTATCAGGCGGCGTTGCGCATGCTGTGGCCGAGCGCGCCGCTGAGCCTGGGCGCGCTGTGCGCGACTGAGCAGCGCAGCCTGCGCCCGGCTGACATGCAAACGCGGCTGAGCGGTTTGCGCCTGAGCGGGCGCAAGGATTTCGTCACTGCGGGTGATGCCGCCGATTGGCTACTGGTTGCCGCCCGCAGTGAAGAGCCCGGCGGCGAACCGCGCCTGAGCCTGGCGGTGGTGTATCCCGACGAGCCCGGCGTGCGGGTGGAAAAGCTTCCAGCGATTCCTTTGATGCCGGACATCAGCCACGGCCGGTTGTTTCTGGATAACGCATTGTGTGAATTGCTGGCGGGGGATGGTTGGGATGCGTACGTCAAACCGTTCCGTACCCTGGAAGACATCTATGTGCTGAGCGCCATGACGGCCTGGCTGTATGGCGTCGGTCAGGACAGCGATTGGTCGCAAAGTTTGCAATTGCGTTTGCTGGCGCTGCTGGCCGGTTGTGCGGAAGTCAGCCGGCAGGCACCGAGCAATCCGGCGGGGCATGTGTTGCTGGGCGGATTGTTTGCGCAGTTTGAGGGGCTCAAGGCTGAAATCCATGACGCGCTGGTCGAAGGCCCGCCGTTGTGGGCCGAGATGTGGCAGCGCGATCAGGCGGTGATGGATTTGGCGGCGGGCGCGCGGGGCAAGCGGTTGGCCAAGGCGTTGGCGGCGATCTGACAGGCCTCATCGCGAGCAAGCTCCCTCCCACATTTGAAACGCATTCCCCTGAGCTGTCGAAGGCTGCGATCTTTTGATCTTGATTGCCTCGAAAAAAAAGATCAAAAGATCGCAGCCTTCGGCAGCTCCTACAGGGACCGTCATTTAGATGGGCTAGGCTCAGCAAGTTACCCCCCACGAGCCCACGCCATGTCCAAAGGCTTGCCCCTGTTTTTCCTGCTGCTGCTCAGTCTCGCGGCCCACGCTGAAAACTGGCCCGCCGAGCAATGGGCAAACGGCCCGATGGTCACCGGGCCGGCGCTTCAGGCCCTGGAGCGGTACGCCTTCCCACCGCGCAATGACACGACCCGCCAGGGCATTCGCACCGATGCCTTGTTGGTGATCCGCGACGGTCAGTTGATTTTCGAACGTTACGCCGGCCCGACGACTGCCGAAACGCCGCACCTGACCTGGTCTATCAGCAAGAGCCTGATGGCCACGATCCTCGGCGTGGCCTATGGCGAAGGCCGGTTCCAACTGCAGGACCCGGCGGTCAAGTTCTACCCTGCGCTGCAAAAACACCCGGACATCACCATGGCCGACCTGCTGCACTGGGCCTCGGGCCTGGACTGGCAGGAAGACTATGAATACGCACCGTTGAAGTCCTCTGTTGTCGCCATGCTTTACACCCGTGGGCACCACGACATGGCGGCATTCACCGCCGATCACGAGGCGTATGCCACGCCGGGACAGAGGTTTCGTTATTCCAGCGGTGATAGCGGTCTGTTGTCCGCCGCCTTGAAAACCATCGTCGGCCCGAATCGCTATGCGGATTATCCATGGACCGCGCTGTTTGATCCGCTGGGCATTCGTCATGCCGTCTGGGAAAGCGACGCCACGGGGACCTTCGTTGCCTCGTCCTATGCCTATCTCACCGCGCGGGATCTGGCGCGGGTCGGGTTGTTGATGGCCCGTGACGGTCGCTGGGGCGAGCGCCAATTGCTGCCCAAAGACTGGGTCTCCTTCAACCTTCAACCGTTCGCCCGCTACCACGCCAATGAAGACGACGCCGCTCCCGGCGGTCAATGGTGGCTCAACCGTGAGGTCGAGGGCGCAAAACGACCCTGGCCTGACGCGCCTGCCGATACCTTCGCCGCGCTGGGTCATTGGGGGCAGGCGATGTATGTGATCCCTAGCGAAAACCTGGTGATCGTGCGTTATGGCGATGACCGAGACGACAGTTACCAGGACAACGAGTTGCTCAAACTTGTGCTCAAAGTCTTTGCCCGCAAGGTGCAGCCATGAACCGACGCCACTTTGTTCTACGCCGGCCGTTCAGCACGTTGCTGCTGATTTTGCTGATCGTCCTGTTCGGCTGGATCTGGCAGGAACGGGTGGCGTTGGGGGCGTTCCCGGACATCATCAGCGCCTACACCGCCAAGGAATATTGCTCATGTCGTTACGTGATGCACAACAACGCCGAGTACTGCCACGGGTACGTGAAACAGTGGGTGCCCACCAGCGGCTTCACCGATGACGCCGCGAGCAAGCGCATCACCGTCAGCGGCTTGGGGCGCAGCAATAGCGCCGTGTGGATTGGCGAGCATCAGGGTTGCCGCCTGGAGAATTGATATTTTGGTGCAAAGTACACTTTTGTGGCGAGGGAGCTTGCTCCCGCTCGGCTGCGCAGCAGTCGCAATACCTAATCATAAGTTTTACCTGAAGTAATCCAGCGCCTGGGTTTGGGAGCGCTTTGCGCTCCAGCGGGAGCAAGCTCCCTCGCCACAGAGTCCCCATTGCCACAGCTCCCTTTCCTCAGGTTCCACACCGTGGAACCACATTCGATTGTCCTCGCGCGCGACTCGCGGTTATCTGGCGGTGAGCGCGACCTGCCTTGATGTGTCGCGAAATCACAGCGAACAAAAAGAACGGGAATACACCCGGCCCGAGGACATTCGACATGACCCGACATCAGCACATCCTTGCCTGGCTCAGCGACGTGGCCAGCGACCTGCACGCCACCCGCCATGACATCCACGCCCACCCGGAACTCGGCTTCGAGGAAAACCGTACCTCGGCGCTGGTGGCCAAATCCCTTTCTGAATGGGGTTACGAGGTGCATACCGGGATCGGCAAGACCGGCGTGGTTGGCGTGCTGCGCAATGGCGACAGCTCGCGCAAACTCGGGATACGAGCCGACATGGACGCGCTGCCGATCATCGAGAATACCGGCGCGGCCTATAGCAGCCAGCATCAAGGCTGCATGCACGCCTGCGGGCATGACGGCCACACCACGATGTTGCTCGGCGCGGCGCGTTACCTGGCGGCGACCCGTCAGTTCGATGGCACCCTGACCCTGATTTTCCAGCCCGCCGAAGAAGGCCAGGGTGGCGCCGAAGCGATGCTCGCCGACGGCCTGCTCGAACGTTTCCCGTGCGATGCGCTTTTCGGCATGCACAACATGCCAGGCCTGCCAGCGGGGCATCTGGGCTTTCGCGAAGGACCGATGATGGCCTCGCAGGATTTGCTCACGGTGACGATCGAAGGCGTCGGTGGTCACGGCTCAATGCCGCACTTGGCGGTCGATCCGCTGGTGGCGGCAGCCAGTGTGGTCATGGCCCTGCAAACCGTGGTCGCGCGCAACATTGATGCGCAGCAGGCAGCGGTGGTGACGGTCGGTGCTTTGCAGGCCGGGGAAGCGGCCAACGTCATTCCGCAACAGGCGATCTTGCGCTTGAGCCTGCGGGCGTTGAATGCCCAGGTGCGTGAACAGACCCTCGAACGAGTGCGCGCAATCATCGAATCCCAGGCCCACAGTTTCGGTTGCAGCTCGAAAATCGAACACCGTCCGGCCTATCCGGTGCTGGTCAACCACGCCGTAGAAACCGAGTTCGCCCGCCAGGTCGGTGTCGAGCTGGTCGGTGCCGAGGCGGTGGATGGCAACACACCCAAACTCATGGGCAGCGAAGACTTCGCCTGGATGCTGCAACGCTGTCCCGGCGCCTACCTGTTCATCGGCAACGGCGTGTCGCGGCCGATGGTGCATAACCCCGCGTATGACTTCAACGACGACATCCTGCTGACCGGCGCGGCGTACTGGGGCGCGCTGACCGAGAGCTGGCTCAAGCCGGCCTGACCCCTGTGGTAGCGAGGCTGCTCGCGATGGACGTTAACGATGACGCGTGTTTGTCGGATAAACGCGTCGCGCTCTGGTCCATCGCGAGCAGGCTCGCTCCTACAAATTTCCTGCACGTTGCGCCCGCTGTCACCCAACAGGTTTTTGGAGAGTTCCCTATGCAGACTTCGAGCTCAGGCGTTTCGCGTACCCGGCAGGTGATCGCGGCCGTTATCGGCAATGCCCTGGAATGGTATGACTTCATCGTTTACGGCTTTTTGGCGAGCATCATTGCCCGGCAGTTTTTCCCGTCCGAGGACGAATACGCGTCCCTGCTGATGGCCCTGGCGACTTTCGGCGTCGGCTTTTTCATGCGCCCCGTTGGCGGCATATTGTTAGGCATGTATTCGGACCGCAAAGGCCGTAAAGCGGCGATGCAGATGATCATCCGCCTGATGACGGTGTCCATCGCACTGATCGCCTTTGCGCCGAACTATGCCGCCATCGGCATGGGCGCGCCGTTGTTGATCGTGGTTGCGCGGATGCTCCAGGGCTTCGCCACCGGCGGCGAATACGCCAGCGCCACGGCGTTCCTGGTGGAAAGCGCACCGGCTCATCGCAAGGGGTTGTATGGCTCGTGGCAGTTGGTCGGGCAATGCCTGGCGGTGTTTGCCGGGGCAGGGATGGTGGCGTTGTTCACCCATCTGCTTTCCGCCGAAGCACTGGACAGTTGGGGCTGGCGGATCCCTTTCATGATCGGTTTGTTGATCGGCCCGGTGGGGCTGTGGATTCGCAAACACATGGAGGAACCGGAGGAGTTTCTCGAAGCGCGTAAACTGGCCAAAGGCGAGAGCCCGGGTTTGCTGCAAGTGATCCGCGAACACCGGCGCAGTATTCTGGTGTCGATGGGCCTGGCGTGCGGCGCGACGGTGTCGTTTTACGTAGTGCTGGTGAACATGCCGACGTTCGCCCACAAGAACCTTGGGTTGCCGCTGGACAAGGTGCTGCTGGTGCAGATGATCGCAGTGGCGGTGATGACCGTGGTCATTCCGTTGTCCGGCGCGCTGTCGGACCGCCTCGGCCGGCGCCCGGTGTTGATGGCCTTCACCCTGGCGTTTTTCGTCATGGTGTATCCGCTGTACGTGTGGGTGGCGGCCGCGCCATCGGTCGAACGTTTGCTGGTGATGCAACTATTGTTGTGCAGCGCGATTGGCGGTTTTTTTGGCCCGGCACCAACGGCGCTGGCCGAGCAGTTTCCGATCGAAGTGCGCTCCACCGGAGTGTCGGTGGCGTACAACGTCGCCGTCATGGTGTTCGGCGGTTTCGCGCCGCTAATCGTCACCTGGCTGAGCAAGGCGTTGGCAACGCCGGTGGCGCCGTCCTTCTACGTGTTGTTCGCTTGCCTGCTGACGCTGCTGGGTACTTACTGCATGCAGGAGGCACCGCGTGCCAGGAAATCCGTCGAACTTAACCTTGAGGTGAAATCTTGAGCATCCATCCGATTGTTGAAATGGACGCCGATTCATTGTCCTGGGCCATCCACTCGCGGCAAGTGTCGTGCCGTGAAGTGATGCAGGCGTATCTGGCGCAGATCGAGCGGTTCAACCCGCAGGTCAACGCGCTGGTGTCCCTGCGTTCGGCCGAGGAACTGTTGGCAGAGGCCGACATCTGCGACCGACAACTGGACCAAGGCCAGTCCCGGGGCTGGATGCACGGTATGCCGCAAGCCATCAAGGACCTGGCGGCGACCGCCGGATTGCGCACCACCCTGGGCTCGCCGCTGTTCACCGAGCAAGTTCCGCAACACGACGCCATCAGCGTGGCGCGGGTTCGCGACTGTGGGGCGATCATCATTGGCAAGACCAACGTCCCGGAATTCGGCCTCGGCTCGCAGACCTACAACAGCGTCTTCGGCACCACCACCAATGCCTACGATCCGACATTGATTGCCGGCGGCAGCAGCGGCGGCGCGGCAGTGGCGTTGGCATTGCGCATGCTGCCGGTGGCCGACGGCAGCGACATGATGGGCTCGCTGCGCAACCCGGCGGCGTTCAACAACGTCTTCGGTTTTCGCCCGTCCCAGGGCCGCGTGCCCCATGGTCCGGCACCGGAGGTGTTCGTTCAGCAACTGGCCACCGAAGGGCCGATGGGCCGCAGCGTGATCGATGTCGCGCGGTTGCTCGGCACCCAGGCCGGTTACGATCCGCGCGTGCCGTTGTCATTGACCCAAGACCCGGAAATTTTTTACCAGTCGCTGCTGCAGGACTTCAACGATGTGCGCCTGGGTTGGCTGGGCGACTACAACGGCTACCTGCCGATGGACCCCGGCGTATTGAGCCTGTGCGAGTCGGCGTTGCAGGACTTTGCGGCGCTGGGGTGCAAGGTTGAAGCCTGCCAGCCGGATTTCTCCATGGAACGCCTGTGGCAAACCTGGCTGGTGCACCGGCACTGGTTGGTGCAAGGCAGCCTCGGTGCGTTATATGCCGATCCGCAGAAACGTGAGCAGCTCAAACCCGAAGCCCAGTGGGAAATCGAAGGCGGACTGCACCTGACGGCGGCGGATGTGTATCAGGCGTCGCTCGCTCGCAGCCACTGGTATAGAGCCTTGGCCGAGTTGTTCGAACGTTACGATTTTCTGCTGTTGCCCACCGCGCAAGTGTTCCCTTTTGATGCACAAACCCCTTGGCCGCGCGTCGTCGGCGGGCAGACCATGGACACCTATCACCGCTGGATGGAGGTGGTGATCGGACCGACCCTGGCCGGTTTGCCGAGCATGAATGTGCCGGTGGGTTTCAATCCGGCCGGGTTGCCGATGGGCCTGCAAATCATTGGCCCGGCCCAGGCCGACCGCGCCGTGCTGCAACTGGCTTATGCCCATGAGCAACTGACGCAATGGGTGAAGCGTCGACCGCCCGGCTGTCTGCAAAAAGCCTGAGCGTGCCGGACGGGCGCGTAACTTGCTTTGCATTTTATAAACAGCAAGTGATCATCCATCCGGGCTTAGGGAGATCGAACACATGGACAGCAAGGCAGAAACCGGCAGCGTACGTTCCGTCGAGCGCGCCCTCGCGATCGTCGAGTTGCTGGGCGAGCATCAGGCGTTGGGCCTGGAGGAGTTGCACTATCTGACGAGCCTGCCCAAGGCCACGGTCTCGCGGATGTTGCTGACCTTGCAGGAGCAGGGCTGGGTCTATCGGGGGTTGAGCGACCGGCGTTACCGGTTGTGCGCCAAGCGCTTGTTCGGCGACAGCCAGCAGCGTTTCAAGCGGCGGCTGGTGGAGAATGCCGCGCCGTTGTTATTGGAGTTGAGTGAGCGCACCGGGCTGGTGGCCGACCTGTCGTGCTTCGACGGCGAGCGAATCGAAGTCATGGAAAGTGCGATCCCTACGGCCCTGCGCAAGCGTTATCCAAACAACTGCCAGATCGTCGGCCACCATGCCAGCCTGTTTCATTCGGCCATGGGCCGTGCCTGTCTGGGCGAGCTGGACAGTCATGAAGTGGAGCGGCTGGCAGAACGTGAACGGCTGACCGATGAACATCTGTACAGCACCGCTGAACAGGCCCTGCATCAGGGCTTTGGCCAGCGCACCGAAGGTCACTGGGAATACCCGGTGCGCTTGCCGTTTCTGATTCGCGCAGTGGCCTTGCCCATTCATGCCGACGGCCGATTGGTCGGCAGCATGGCGCTGCATTGGCCAATGGACCAGGCGCCGGTGGAACGGGTGCTGAGCCTGCACCTGAGCAGCCTGGCCGCGACCATTGGTGATGTGCAACAGATGATGTGACATTTAAAAGATCGCAGCCTCCGGCAGCTCCTACAGGATCGGATCACGCCGCAAAATTTTGATCGCGATACAAATCCCTGCAGGAGCTGCCGCAGGCTGCGATCTTTTGATCTTCGGTTTGCAATAGCGCTACGGGCAGTTAAGGTTCAGCACAGGTTCATCTGCCTCACGAGTCTTTATGTTCAAGCGGTCCGTCTCCCAAACCCTCGCTATTCTGCTGTTGGCCAGCGCTTCGCTGTCGGCCCATGCCGATTGGTACCTCGATGGCGAATCCTCGCGGCTGTCGTTCGTCAGCACCAAAAACGCCAATGTTTCCGAAGTGCAGCGCTTTCTGGTGTTACACGGCAAAGTCGATCCCAAAGGCGTCGCCGAGGTGGAAGTCGAGCTCGATTCGATCAACAGCGGCGTCCCGTTGCGCGATGAACGCATGCGCAAAGAGCTGTTCGAGATTGAAAAATTTCCTGAAGCGCTGATCACCACGCAGATTGATCTGCGCCCGATCAACGACCTCGCCCCCGGTGCGCAACTGGAACTGCGCTTGCCGTTGACCGTCGACCTGCACGGCAAGCAACACACCTACGACGCCGAACTGCTGGCGACTCGCCTCGATGATCGACGCTTTCAGGTGGTGACCCTGGAGCCGCTGGTGATCAATGCCGAAGACTTTGACCTGGTGCCGGCTCTGGAGTCGTTGCGCAAGGTGGCCGGTCTGTCGGCCATCAGCTTGTCGGTGCCGGTGGGTGCCGTCCTGATTTTCACGGCGCGTTGACATGGCCGGCCCGGTTTTTCCCTGGCGGGAAGGCAACAGCTTCGAGTTGCTGATCGACGGCCCGCAATTCTTCCCGCGCATGCTGGTAGCGATTGCTCGCGCCGAAGAACAAGTCGAATTGGAACTGTATCTAGTAGAGGCGGGCGCCTGTGCCGAGGCCATGGTCCAGGCACTGACCCAGGCCGCCGAACGTGGCGTGCGGGTACGTTGCCTGTTCGATGATTACGGCAGCCTCGCCTTTACCCTGAACCTGCGGCAGCGCCTGATGGCCGCCGGGGTGGAACTGCGTTTTTACAATCGCCTGAACTGGCGGCGCTGGGTCGGTAACTTCTACCGCGATCACCGCAAGCTGCTGTTGGTCGACCAATGCATGGCCGTGGTCGGCGGCACTGGCGTTACCGATGAGTTCTGGACGCCGGGCGAGGACGTCAGTGAGTGGCACGAAGTGATGGTGGAAATCACCGGCCCGCTGGTGCTCGACTGGCAGTTGCTGTTCGACCGCCAATGGATCGCCAACCGCCATCGCCGCGCCTGGAAACCCGCCTCGCATTTTGGCTTGCCGCGTTTGCCCCGCGTGCCATCGGCGGGCGAGGGCATGGGTCGGGTCGCCTATGCCGACGCCCGTCAGCACCGGGACATCCTGCAATCGCTGGTGCGTGCCTTGAACAGCGGGCAGCGGCGAGTCTGGCTGGCCACGCCGTATTTCCTGCCGACCTGGAAAGTCCGCCGCTCACTGCGCCGCGCGGCCGGTCGAGGTGTGGATGTGCGTTTGCTGCTGACCGGGCCACGCACCGATCACCCTTCCGTGCGCTACGCCGGGCATCGCTACTACCCGCGCTTGCTCAAGTCCGGGGTGAAGATTTTCGAGTACCAGCCGTGTTTCCTGCACCTGAAAATGGTCCTGATCGATGATTGGGTGAGCATTGGCTCGTGCAATTTCGATCACTGGAACCTGCGCTTCAACCTGGAAGCCAACCTCGAAGCGCTGGACCCTGGGCTGACCCGGGCGGTGGCGGCGAGTTTCGAGCATGACTTTGCGCTGAGCCAGGAGGTTAGCCTGGAGGCGTGGCAGCGCCGGCCATTGTGGCGGCGGGTGAAGCAGAGGGTGTGGGGATGGGTGGATCGGCTGGTGGTGAATCTGCTGGATCGGAGGGGGTAGAGCAAGATCAAGAGATCGCAGCCTGCGGCAGCTCCTACATTGATCTCTGTAGGAGCTGCCGCAGGCTGCGATCTTTTGCTTTTAACGGTTACAGCAACTCAAAACTCTGCTGCGTCACGTCCTGAGAATCCAGGCCGATCTGTACGTTGAACTTGCCCGGTTCCGCCGCGTACTTGAGCTGGGTGTTGTAGAACTTCAAGTCGTCCTCAGTGATGGTGAAGTGCACGACTTTCTCTTCGCCGGCCTTGAGCATCACTTTCTGGAAGTTTTTCAGTTCCTTGATCGGGCGGATCATCGAGCCGGTCAGGTCCTGGATGTACAGCTGCACCACGGTTTCGCCGTCACGCTTGCCGGTATTTTTCACCGTGACGCTGGCGTCGAGCTTGCCGGTCTTGTTCAGCGTGGTCGACGACAGGGCCATCTCGCTCAGGCTGAAGTCGGTGTAGCTCAGGCCGAAACCGAACGGGAACAGCGGGCCGGTGGTGTCATCAAAGTACTGCGAGGTGTAGTTGCCCGGTTTGCCCGGCGTGAATGGCCGGCCAATGCTCAGGTGGTTGTAGTAAGTCGGAATCTGCCCCACCGAGCGCGGGATGGTGATCGGCAGTTTGCCCGACGGGTTGTAGTCGCCAAACAGCACGTCAGCAATGGCGTTGCCGCCTTCGGTGCCGCTGAACCAGGTTTCCAGGATTGCGTCAGCCTGTTCTTTCTCTTCGAGAATCGACAGCGGACGGCCGTTCATCAATACCAGTACCAGCGGCTTGCCGGTGGCTTTCAGGGCGCGGATCAGCGCTCGCTGGTTTTCCGGGATGTTCAGGTCGGTACGGCTCGACGATTCGTGGGACATGCCACGGGACTCGCCCACGGCTGCAACCACCACGTCGGCATCCTTGGCCGCTTTCACAGCCTCGTCGATCAGCACATCCGCCGAACGCGGGTCATCGACCACTTCCGGGGCATCGAAGTTGAGGAAGTTCAGGTAACCGAGGATTTTCTTGTCGCTGGTGATGTTGGCACCACGGGCGTAAATCAGCGTCGATTGCGCACCGAGGGCGTTGGTCATGCCGTCGAACAGGGTGACCGATTGCGCCGGTTTACCCGCAGCGGCCCAACTGCCCATCATGTCGATTGGCGCCTTGGCCAGCGGACCGACCAAGGCGATCTTCGCGGTTTTCTTCAGTGGCAGGGTTTCGTTCTGGTTCTTCAGCAACACCTGGCTGCGACGGGCGACATCACGGGCCTCGGTGCGGTGCAGGCGGCTGTCGGCGTAGGTGTCGACCGGATCATCCTCAGCCTTGCCGATGCGCAGGTACGGGTCTTTGAACAGGCCCATGTCGTATTTGGCGTCCAACACTGCACGTACAGCGTTGTCGATGTCGCTCTGCTTGATCTCGCCAGCCTTCAACAACCCCGGCAGTTCCTTGCCATACAGGGTGTCGTTCATGCTCATGTGGATGCCAGCCTTGATCGCCAGCTTCGCGGCTTCGCGACCGTCAGCGGCGACGCCATGCTTGATCAGCTCGAAGATCGCCCCGTGGTCACTGACCGCCAGGCCCTTGAAGCCCCACTCCTTGCGCAGCAGGTCGTTCATCAGCCAGGTGTTGGCGGTGGCCGGCACGCCGTTGATCGAGTTCAGCGCAACCATTACCCCGCCAGCACCGGCATCAATCGCCGCGCGGTACGGTGGCAGGTAGTCCTGGTACATCTTGACCGGGCTCATGTCGACCACGTTGTAGTCGCGGCCGCCCTCGACTGCGCCGTACAAGGCGAAGTGTTTGACGCTGGCCATGATGCTGTCGGCCGCGTTCGGGCCAGAGCCCTGAAACGCCTTGACCATCACGCCGGCAATCCGCGACACCAGGTAAGTGTCTTCACCGAAACCTTCGGACGTGCGGCCCCAGCGTGGGTCGCGGGAGATGTCGACCATTGGCGCGAACGTCAGGTCGAGGCTGTCAGCCGCGGCTTCTTTAGCGGCGATGCGCCCGGACAGGCCGATGGCGTCCATGTCCCAGCTCGACGCCAGGGCCAGCGGGATCGGGAAAATGGTGCGGTGGCCGTGGATCACGTCATAGGCGAAGAACATCGGGATCTTCAACCGGCTGCGCATGGCCGCGTCCTGCATCGGACGGTTTTCCGGGCGGGTGATCGAGTTGAACGTACCGCCGATGTTGCCGGCGGCGATTTCCTTGCGGATCAGCTCACGGGGCATTTCCGGGCCGATGCTGATCAGGCGCAACTGGCCGATTTTTTCATCGAGGGTCATTTGCTTCATCAGGTTGCTGATGAAGGCGTCCTTGTTCTCCAGGGGTGCGGGCGTCGTGGCGGCCAATACGTTATGACTGGCCAGGCTGACGAACAGGCCCAGCAAACACAGCTTCTTCATGAATAGTTTTCTCAAGGGCCCAAACGGCGATGTACACGCCGGCCAGCCAAAATTTAGGGAGCGTCTATTGTTGTTCGGGTGCTGACTCAAAAAACGCCAGCAAAAAAACGTCAGCCGAAGTCCGGATACGTTTCGCGCAGGGCATCTTTTAGCCCATTGCCCCGATGCAATCCAGTGGCGCGGCCGATTATGCCCGAAGAGCCGGCCGAGAGGGTTGCCGGTTGTTTTTTCCATGAAATGTGTAGGGAGCATCACTCTGATGAATGTACGACAGACCCACCGGTCGAGGCTGCAAATTGCCACGTTGCTGGTGCTGGCGACGTTGCTGACCGCCTGCGGCATCAACAACATCCCGACCCTCGATGAGCAGGCCAAGGCCGCTTGGGGGCAGGTGCAGAACCAGTATCAGCGTCGTGCCGACCTGATTCCCAACCTGGTGGAAACCGTCAAGGGCTACGCCAAACACGAAGAAGAGACCCTGACCGCAGTGATCGAGGCCCGGGCCAAGGCCACTTCGATCCAGGTCGATGCGTCTACGTTGGATAATCCCGAGAAACTCAAACAGTACCAGCAGGCTCAGGATCAGCTCAGTGGTGCCTTGAGTCGCTTGATGGTGGTGTCCGAGCGTTATCCGGACCTGAAAGCCAACCAGAACTTCCTCGCGCTGCAATCGCAACTGGAAGGCACTGAAAACCGGATCAGCGTGGCCCGGCGCGATTTCATCCTGGCCGTGCAGAACTACAACACTGAAATCCGCACGTTCCCCGGCCGCCTTTGGCACAGCGTGATGTACAGCAACCTGCCGGTTCGCGAGACCTTCGAAGCCACGCCGGGTTCGGAAAAGGCACCGCAAGTGAAATTCTGAATGAACACTGTAGGAGTTGCCGAAGGCTGCGATCTTTTGATCTTGTTTTTCAACGATTGAGAAAAGATCAAAAGATTAGGATCAAAAGATCGCAGCCTGCGGCAGCTCCTACCGGGCCGGGCTTGGGAGATGTGTTGCCGATGCGCATATTGAAAGTGGGCCTGGTGCTGTGGCTCTGGGTGTTTGCCCTGACGGCCCAGGCCGAATTGAAGTTCCCGGAGCTGACCGGACGGGTGGTGGATAACGCCCAGATGATCGAGCCGGCGGTGCGCGAGCAGCTTGCTCAACAGCTTCAGGCCCACGAAAAAACCACCGGCGAACAGTTGGTAGTCGTTACGTTGCCAGACTTGCAGGGCACAGACATTGCCGATTTCGGCTATCAACTGGGGCGCTACTGGGGCATCGGGCAGAAGGACAAGAATAACGGCGCACTGCTGATCGTCGCCCGGGACGAGCGCAAACTGCGCATCGAAGTCGGCTATGGCCTGGAAGATCGCCTGACCGATGCGCAGAGTTCGGTGATCCTTAATCAGGTAATCACCCCGGCATTCAAGGCCGGCAATTACAGCAAAGGCATCAGCGACGGCGTTGCGGCGATGCTGGTGGTGCTGGGCGGCAATCCCCTGGACGAGCCGTCGACGGTGTATGACTCCAACGGCGACCCTGGCGACGATTTCGTCTCGCGGCATCCTGGCTTGTTCGTATTTTTGGTGCTGTTGTTCATCCTGACTGTTTTTGTTTGCCAGATGATCGGTATCCTTCCCGCCGGTCGCGGTGGTTCGGGCGGTTCCGGAGGTGGTTTCGGCGGTGGCGGTTTTGGCGGCGGCGGTGGAGGCGGCTTCAGCGGCGGCGGGGGCAGTTTCGGTGGCGGTGGTTCGTCGGGCGGCTGGTGATAAAAACAATAGCGAACAGGCATTTTCAAGACATGGCATTACTGACTGAACACGAACAACGCAAAGTTGCCGAGGCGATTGCCCGGGTCGAACGCGACACCGACGCCGAACTGGTGACCGTACTCGCGGCCCGCGCCGACGACTACGCGTACATCCCGCTGCTCTGGGCCAGCCTGCTGGCGCTGGTGGTGCCGGGAATCGTGCATTACCTGACAGGCTGGCTGACCCTGCACAGTCTGTTGCTGGTGCAGTGGGTCAGTTTCATCGTCCTGTGCCTGGTGTTCCGGCTGCCGAAAATCACCACCCACCTGATCCCGCGTTCCGTACGCCACTGGCGCGCCTCAAACCTGGCGCGTCGGCAGTTCCTGGAGCAAAACCTGCATCACACCGTGGGCAGCACCGGCGTGCTGATTTTCGTCTGCGAAGCCGAGCGCTATGTGGAGATCCTGGTGGATGAGGGGATTTCCAGCCGCCTGGACAACAAAAACTGGGACGTGATTGTCGCGGCATTCACCCAGCAAGTGCGGCAAGGGCAGACCCTGCAAGGCTTTGTCAGCTGCGTCGAAGCGTGCGGTGAGTTGCTCAAGGTGCATGTGCCCGTCACGCACGTACGTAATGAGTTGCCGAATCGGTTGGTGGTGTTGGGGTAGATCAAAAGATCGAACTCGGCCTCCTGTAGGAGCTGCCGCAGGCTGCGATCTTTTGATTCTGCACCGTTCGTAAATAACTGCGTGTTCCAAACCCGCATCCCCCCTAAAATACCCGCCATTCCCCGATCCGCACCGCCCTGAGGCCGTTCTTCCATGTCTGTCACCGCCACTCCCGCCAGCCTCGCGCCGGATCAACACGCCCAGTTCATCGACCTGTTGCAAACCAGCCTCGATGCCAACGCCTTCATAAAGCTCGTGCTGGCCAAGTACGCAGGCACCGAAGCGGACTTGCAGCGGATCATCATCAAACCGGTCACGGTCAAGGCGCAGCCGTGCCTGTCTTTCGTTTATCGCTACAAGACCCGCGACATCACCAAAAACCTGCCGCTGGCCGAAGGCGTCGAGACCATTGCCTCATTGCTGCCAGCGTCGTTCAAAAATGCGCATTTGCTGGCGTTGACCGATGAAGCCCAGCTCGAATACAGCAAAAAGGGCAAGCCATCGCTGTTCAAGAGCAAACCTCAGCAATTGCGCGAAGTGCCGTCCGCCGAGCACAACCGCGAGAAAAACCGCTTCCTCGACTTGAGCCGGCCATTTCTCGCCGACCTTGGCGTGACCAACAAGCAACATGAGCTGATCCCGGCCATGTCGCGCAAGTGGAAGCAGATCAACAAGTTCATCGAAGTCTTCAGCCATGCCCTGACCTCGTCGCCGCTGGCGCTGGACAAACCGGTACGTGTGGCGGACTTCGGTTCGGGCAAGGGCTACCTGACCTTCGCCATTCACGACTACCTGCGCAATACCTTGAAGGCCGAAGGCGAAGTGACCGGCGTCGAGCTGCGTGAAGACATGGTCACCTTGTGCAACGCAGCGGCGGCAAAACTTGAGCATCCGGGGCTGGTGTTCAAGTGTGGTGACGTGCGCAGCGTGGCACCGAGCGAGCTGGACGTAATGATCGCGTTGCATGCCTGCGACATCGCCACCGACTACGCGATCCACACCGGCATCCGCTCCGGCGCCTCGATCATCATGTGCTCGCCGTGCTGCCACAAACAGATTCGCCTGCAAATCCAGAGCCCGGCGCTGCTCAAACCGATGCTGCAATACGGGCTGCACTTGGGCCAGCAGGCGGAAATGGTCACCGACAGTCTGCGTGCGCTGTTCCTCGAAGCCTGTGGTTACGAGACCAAAGTGTTCGAGTTCATCTCATTGGACCATACCAACAAGAACAAGATGATCCTGGCGGTCAAACGCGCCGAGCTGATCGATCCGGCCCAGCTGTTGGCGAAAATCCAGGAACTGAAGGATTTCTACCAGATCACCGACCATTGCCTGGAAACGTTACTGCGTGCTGACGGCTATTTGAGTTAACGACACAACCCCTGCAGCAGCGCCTACAGGTTAGGCGGTGGCTACGCGGGCGGGTTTGATTGCGGTTTTTCGCCCCAGCATCACAGTCAAAATCACCCCGCCAGCAAACAGCCAGGTAATCGGCTCGACGTGCTCGCCGAAGAACAACGCTGAAAAAGCGATGGTGAAGAAGATCTGCAACAACTGGATCTGACTGACCCGGGCAATGCCACCCATGGCCAGCCCGGCATACCAGGCGAAGAAACCGATGAACTGCGAGAACAGCGAGACATAACCAAACGCCCACCAGGTTTTGGTGGAGATCTCGCCCTGATGTTGCAGTGCTAGGTACACCACCGGTCCGATCAATAACGGCGTCGACAGCACCAGCGCCCAGCAGATCACCTGCCAGCCGCCCATTTCCTTGGCCAGCCGGCCGCCCTCGGCGTACCCCAGGCCGCCCACCGCAATCGCTCCGAGCATCAGTAAGTCACCGGCCTGAATGCTGCCGGCACCGCTGATCAGCGCATAACCCAGTACCAGCGCACTGCCCAACGCGGCGCAGGCCCAGAACGCTTTCGATGGACGTTCATGGGACAGCCACGCGGCGTACAACGCCACGCACAGCGGCTGCAAACCGTTGACCAATGCGCCGTGGGACGCCGGCAGCGTCTGCATGGCCCAGGCCGACAACACCGGGAAGCCGAGAATCACCCCGGCAATCACCAGCGTCAGGCCTTTGATCTGTTTCCAGGTCGGCCATTTCTCACGGCGCCAGAGCAACAGCAACGCCGCCGGAACCGCCGCGAACAGCGCACGGCCAAGGCCGTTGAGCAGCGGATGAAGTTCCTGCACGACGATCCGTGTGAAGGGCAGGGTGAGGCTGAAGATCACAACGCCGAGCAGGCCCAGGGCCATGCCGGTGTTTTCGCGGGAGGACATGATGGCAACCAGAATTCAGGATGACGGGAAGAGTCCTCATCTAGCCATAAACCGCTGATTTTCTCGCTTACAGCTGTTCACAGAAATATCCGTACAGTTATGGAGCTGCCGAAGGCTGCGATCTTTTGATTTTATTTTTAACATCAAGATCAAAAGATCGCAGCCTTCGGCAGCTCCTACATTGATCGGCGTAGTAGGCGGTTATTACCTGCCTGGCTGATTAAGGACTACCTTGAATACTCCCGCATGCCCACGTTTTTCCAGAGGAGTCCTCCCCATGGCTGCTAAAAAAATTCTGATGCTGGTTGGCGATTACGTCGAAGACTACGAAGTGATGGTGCCATTCCAGGCGCTGCTGATGGTCGGCCATACGGTGCATGCCGTTTGCCCGGACAAAACCGCAGGCCAGACTGTGCGCACGGCGATTCATGACTTCGAAGGCGATCAGACCTACAGCGAAAAACCCGGTCACCTGTTTGCCCTGAACTTCGATTTTTCCAAGGTTGCAGCGGCGGATTACGACGCACTGCTAGTACCCGGCGGTCGTGCGCCGGAGTACCTGCGCTTGAACGAAAAAGTCCTGGAACTGGTGCGGGACTTCGACAAGGCCGGCAAGCCGATCGCCGCCGTGTGCCACGGTGCGCAACTGCTGGCAGCGGCAGGGATCCTCGAAGGGCGTGAGTGCAGCGCCTACCCGGCCTGCGCGCCGGAAGTACGCCTGGCGGGCGGTACGTTCATCGATATCCCGGTGACGGACGGCCACGTTCAAGGCAATCTGGCCACAGCGCCGGCATGGCCCGCCCACCCGAAATGGCTCGCGGGTTTCCTCGGGTTGCTGGGCACCAAAATCACGCTGTAACGAGGGACCTTCCATGTGCGAGCTCTACGTCAAAGCCGACCCGATTCTCTACGAATCGCGCTCTCGCTCGCTGCGCATCTGCGGGGTGGTGACCACCCTGCGGCTGGAGAATCAGTTCTGGGACATCCTCAGCGAAATCGCCGAGGTCGACGGCATGACCACTAACCAGTTGATCGCCAAGCTGTATGAAGAGGTGATGGACTACCGCGGCGAGGTGGTGAATTTCGCCTCGTTTTTGCGGGTGAGTTGTACGCGGTATTTGAGTCAGCGGCGGGCTTCGGTGACTCAGATGGCGGTGGTTCGAACAGCGTGAAAAGCAAAAGATCGTCCGAACGCGGCCCGAACGGTCCTTTGATCTTGCTGGCCTGGTGGTCTTTACTCTGAAGCGCGCAACTCTCAATCGCCCAGGAGAAAGAGCATGTCCGGATGGTATGAAGTGAGCAAAAGCATCAACGGTCAGTTCAGGTTTGTGTTGAAAGCGGCGAATGCCGAAACCATTCTGACCAGCGAGCTGTACACCACCCGCGCCGCCGCCGATAAAGGCATCGCCTCGGTCCAGGCCAACAGCCCGCTGGATGAGCGTTTTGAAAAGAAAACGACCAAAGATGGCCATCCTTATTTCAATCTCAAGGCCGGTAACCACGAAATCATCGGCAGCAGCGAAGCCTATGCCTCCGATGCCGCAATGGAAAAAGGCATCGCCAGCGTCAAGGCCACCGGTCACACTACCGTTATCAAGGACAAGACCTTGCCGGTACTCTAAAAATCAAAAGATCGCAGCCTGCATCAATCCCTGTAGGAGCTGCCGCAGGCTGCGATCTTCTGATCTCGCTTCAGACCTCTACAGGAACGGTCAGCTTCGGGCTGCCCAGCCCATGGCTCTTCGAATCAAAAAACCGCAACTCGGCGCCAGTCCCCTCAAACACCTTCGCGTAATGCCGCTTCTGATGCTGGATAAAAGCCTTGCTGCGCGGGTAGATGGATATCGCCACCACCTTCGGTTGCGCCTGACGCAAGGCATGCACGATGTGGCTGTCCTGCTCGCCCAACGCATGACCGAAGATGCACAAGCCATCACCATGACCGAGTAACTGGTCGTAGCAGAACGACAAATAATCCGAGCTGCGGATGGTCTTGAGCTTGTCTGCGCTCGGGCCTTCGTTGACGAACAGCGGCACGTCGTCCAGGGTCTTGATCGTGTTGTTGATGGCGAAACTGCCCAGCAATGTGCCTTCGGTCGACATCAGTTTGCGCGCCGTGCCGTCCTGATTGCGCACCAGGTGCAGGCCGCCGTGCAAGTACAACAAACGGGTTTTATCGGTAGCAGTGGCGCTCAGGTCGAAGCCGGGTTCGTTCCCCTGGAACAGATCGCTGATCGCGTCAGGTTGCTGCTGAATGGCCCAATAATTAAGCAAGTCGTAATTGGTGGTGAACACCGTGCGATAGGTGGCCAGTTCCTGACTGATCGTTGTCAGGCTCGAGGCCTGGACCAGTCGCCACGGAATGTGCACCGCATGCACGCTGTTGATCAGCGCTTCCTTGATCGCGTAGTAACGATTGCGCGGTGCGGCAGAGCTGACCGCCAGGGCCTTGTTGACGCGGCTGGTGGTTTTCAACGCGCTCAGCACTTGTTCGAAACTGCGCGTCTGCAGGGCGTCAAAAACGCTCAGTTCCGATTGGCTCAGCGGTTTTTCTTCCACGGTACGGGCGTTCTCGAACAGCGAGTCGTAGCCGAAATCGTCCCACACCGCGCGGCTGGCGCCGTTGCCCACCAGCAGGCCGCCGAACGCTGCGCTGGTGCGCAAGACGTTCCAGTCTTCAAGTTGGGCGTCGACATCCTGGAAATCGGTCATTGCGTTTGTCGTCTCAAAGCGAAAGGGCTGATGGGCGGCGACTTTATCACGAGCGTGCCAGGAAAATTTCCGCCGCGCGTTTTAACCCCAGGCACGACGTCGGTGAAGAACGTTATGCTGCGACTTCGTCCGAGCCGACACTACCGAGTTCCTGATGCTGCAAAAAAGCCTGATCCGCCGCCTCGACCTGATCACTCTGCAACTGTTTGTCGCTGTCCACGAAGAGGGCACGCTGACCCGTGCCGCCGCGCGTGAAGCGATTGCGGTGTCGGCGGCGAGCAAGCGTTTGATGGAGTTGGAAGAAGCGCTGGGCATCAGTCTTTTCGTGCGTCAGGCCAAGGGCATGACGCTGACGCCGGCGGGTGAAACCTTGCTGCACCATGCCCGGCAGATGCTGTTCAACGTGGAAAAAATGGGCCTTGAGCTGGGCGAGCACAGCCACGGGGTGCGGGGTTATGTACGGATGCTCGCCAACCTGTCGGCGATCATCCAGTTTCTGCCGGAAGACCTGAGGGACTTTTCCGAACGCCATCCACAGGTCAAGACCGACCTCGAAGAACGGCCCAGCAGCGGGGTGATTCAGGGTGTGCTGGATGGCGTGGCCGATCTCGGGATCTGTTCCATCGACAGCGACGTCAAGGGCCTGCACAGCGTGCTGTATCGCCAGGACAAACTGGTGGTGGTGATGCTGCCCGAGCATCCATTGGCCGCGCGCGAATCGGTGGCGTTCGCCGAGAGTCTGGACAGTGATTACGTCGGCCTGCACGCCGCCAGTTCGATCAACATGCGCACCCACGCGGCAGCGCGTCAGGCCGGCAAGGTTTTGCGCATCCGCATCCATGTGCCCGGTTTCGATGCGGTGTGTCGCATGGTGCAGGCCAACATGGGCATCGGCATCCTCCCGCAGCGGGCCTATGAATTATTTGGTCGGGCGCTGGGGCTGACGGCCGTGCCGTTGACCGATGACTGGTCGGATCGCGCCTTGATCGTGGTGGTCCGCGATGAAGCGTTGCTGTCGCCGGTGAGCCGGATGTTGTTTGAGCATCTGCGTGGATCACCGACCCACACCCTGTAGGCGCTGCCGAAGGCTGCAATCTTTTGATTTTGCTTTTAAAAACACAATCAAAAGATTGCAGCCTTCGGCAGCGCCTACAGGGAGCATTCGCGTTTCGCGAACGCCCGTTGCCAACTGAAGGTTGGATTCCTCACCCGGTCGTCCTCTAGCCTTGGCACCTATTCCAAGAACAAGAGGTACCCCCGCGATGACTGCCCCCCTGAGTGCAATCAAAGTGATCGAGATCGGCACGCTGATCGCCGCGCCGTTCGCCGCGCGCATGCTGGCCGAGTTCGGCGCCGAGGTGATCAAGATCGAAGCCATGGGTCAGGGCGACCCGCTGCGCAAATGGCGCAAGCTGCACGAAGGCACTTCGCTGTGGTGGTACCTGCAATCGCGCAACAAGAAATCGTTGGCGCTGAATCTGAAATCCCCTGAAGGCATTGAGCTGGTCAAGCAACTGGCGACCAGTGCTGATGTGCTGATCGAAAACCTGCGCCCCGGCGCACTGGAGAAACTCGGTCTGGGCTGGGACGTGCTGCACGCCCTGAACCCTAACCTGACGCTGGTGCGGATTTCCGGTTATGGCCAGACTGGCCCGTACCGCGATCGTCCGGGCTTCGGTGCCATCGGTGAGGCCATGGGCGGAATCCGCTACACCACCGGCACCCCAGGCTCACCGCCGGCGCGGGTCGGCGTCAGCCTCGGCGATTCGCTGGCGTCGCTGCACGCGGTGATCGGCGCGCTGATGTCGCTGCTGCGGGTCAAGACAGGGCAGGGTGGCGGCCAAATCGTTGATGTGTCACTGGCCGAAAGCGTGTTCAACGTCATGGAAAGCCTGGTGCCGGAATACGACATGCTCGGCCATGTGCGTGAACGCAGCGGTGGTGCCTTGCCGGGCATCGCGCCTTCCAATACTTACCTGACGGCCGATGGCGCTTATGTGGTCATCGCTGGTAACAGTGACCCGATCTACAAGCGGTTGATGAACGTGATCGGCCGCGCGGATCTTGCCGACGCCCCGGAATTCGCCCACAACGACGGACGCGCGGCCAAGAGCGGTTTGCTCGACGCGGCAATCACCCACTGGACCAGCAGCCTGCCAATCGATGATGTGCTGGCGGCGCTGGAAACTGCCGAAGTGCCGGCCGGGCGCATCTATTCGGTGGCCGACATCGTTGCCGATCCGCACTATCAGGCCCGGGACATGTTGCTCAGCGCCGAGCTGCCTGGCGGCGCCACGGTGAAGATGCCGGGCATCGTGCCGAAACTCTCGGAAACCCCCGGTGGCGTGAACTGGTCGGGCCCAGGTTTGGGCCAGCACACCGATGGCATCCTCGCGCAGCTGGGCCTCACCGCGGCGGACATCGAACGCCTGAAACTCGAAGGAGTGGTGCAATGATCACTGACTATTCCGACCGCCTGATCGTTCAGGAAGTCTCCCCGCGTGACGGCTTGCAGATTGAGCCGACCTGGGTCGAGACCGTCGACAAGATTGCCCTGATCGATCAGCTGTCGCTGGCCGGGTTCAGCCGCATTGAAGCCGGTTCGTTCGTCTCGCCTAAAGCCATTCCGGCATTGCGCGATGGCGAATTGGTGTTCAAAGGCATCACCCGGCAACCGGGGGTGATCTACGTGGCGTTGATCCCGAACCTCAAGGGCGCGCAACGGGCGCTGGCGTGCAGCGCCGATGAGTTGAATCTGGTGATGTCCGCCAGCCAGACCCACAACCTGGCGAACATGCGCATGCGTTGCGAAGACTCATTGGGCGCGTTCGGCGAGATCGTCCGGTTCGTGAACGGATCAAAGGTGCGACTCAACGCCAGCATCGCCACAACCTTTGGTTGCCCATTCGAAGGCAAGATCGATGAGGACCGGGTGCTGCAGATCGTCGACGCCTATCAGGAACTCGGCATCCAGGGCATCACCCTGGCCGACACCACCGGCATGGCCAACCCACGACAGGTCGACCGGTTGGTGCGGCGGGTGTTGCAGCGGGTATCGCCCGCAGATTTGACCCTGCATTTCCACAACACCCGTGGCCTCGGTTTGTGCAACGTGCTGGCCGCCTACGAGGCCGGTGCCCGACGTTTCGATGCGGCTTTGGGCGGTCTCGGTGGATGCCCATTTGCGCCGGGTGCCTCGGGCAATATCTGCACTGAAGACCTGGTGAATTTGTGCGATGAAATCGGCATTCACACCGGCATCGATTTGCCGCTGTTGCTGACTTTGTCGCGGGGACTGCCGGCGCTGCTAGGCCACGAAGTACCCGGCCAGTTGGCCAAGGCGGGACGCAATTGTGATTTGCACCCGATCCCTACCTGACACTAATCCCCTGTAGGAGCGAGCCTGCTCGCGATAGCGGAGTGACATTCAACATAGATGTCGACTGACCCACCGCTATCGCGAGCAAGCTCGGCTCCTACAGAAAAGCATTTCGTTGACCACTTTAACCAGACAACAAAAACAATCGGACACCCACGGGAAGTCCGCCTGGAGAACCGCAATGAGCCTGAATACACTGGAGGCGAGCGCGAGCCCGTCCGTTAGCCACGACGAAGAAAAAACCCTGGTCAGCAAGGTCGCCTGGCGCCTGATGCCGCTGATCATGGTCTGCTACCTGTTCGCTTTTTTCGACCGCATCAACATCAGCTTCGCCAAGTTCCAGTTGCAGACCGACCTGAGCCTGAGCGACACCGCCTACGGTCTCGGTGCCGGGTTGTTCGTGGTCGGCTATGTGATCTTCGAAGTGCCGAGCAACATGATGCTGTATAAGGTCGGCGCCCGGCGCTGGATCGCCCGGATCATGATGTCCTGGGGCCTCGCTACCGCGTTGATGGTTTTCGTCAACAGCGAATGGCAGTTCTATACCTTGCGTTTTGTGATCGGTGCGATGGAAGCCGGTTTTGCGCCGGGCGTGCTGTATTACCTGACGCTGTGGTTCCCGCAGCACTATCGCGGTCGCATCACCTCAATGCTGTTTCTGTCGTCGGCCTTTGCCGGTCTGGTGGGGGCGCCGTTCTCTGGCCTGGTGCTGCAACACCTCGACGGCTTTTTGGACATGCGCGGCTGGCACTGGCTGTTCCTGCTCGGTGGCGTGCCGTGCATCGGCCTCGGTTTGCTGGTGCTGACCTTGCTCAAGGACCGCATCGAAGACGCCCATTGGCTGACGTCATCGGAGAAGACTTTGCTGGCAAGCCGCATCGCTCACCATGAACCGCACAAGGGTGGAGGCTCGTTGCTCGCGGCGCTGAAGATTCCGGGTTTCCTGACCCTCGGCCTGATCTACTTCCTGATTCAGGTGGCGTCCTACGGCTTGAATTTCTGGGCACCGCAACTGATCCGCAGCGCTGGCACCGAGAGCCCGGTGATGATTGGTTTGCTGACGGCCATCCCGTATATCTGCGGCGCCATCAGCATGGTGGTCATCGGGCGCTTGTCCGATGCCTCTGGCGAGCGGCGCAAGTTTGTCGCCGGCCTGGTGGCGGTGGGTGCGATCGGGTTTTTCTGTGCGGGAATTTTCGCCAACCACACGACGTTCCTGATTGTCGCGCTGGGCTTGCTCGGTGCCGGCATCATTGCGTCTATCCCGAGCTTCTGGACGTTGCCACCGAAACTGCTGGCCGGTGCAGGCGCAGGGGCTGCGGGCGGGATCGCGGTGATCAACACCTTGGGCCAGTTCGGCGGTATCGTCAGCCCGGTCATGGTCGGACGGATCAAAGACCTGACCGGCAGTACCACGCCAGCGCTGTATGTCATTGGCGTCTGCGCGTTGATCGCCGTAGCACTGCTGATGTGGGGCTTGCCGCAGAAGCTGCGCACACTCGACAAGTTCTAACGATTCGTAGACTACGGCAGCTCCCACAAGGACCACGCATCCCTGTAGGAGCTGCCGAAGGCTGCGATCTTTTGACCTTCAAGAAGCCGCAATCACCGCTTTACCCGACGCAGAACCAAACTGAATCAACACCACCCCGCCAATCAATAACAACGCCCCCAACACCCGCGACAACGTCATCTGCCGCTCCATCAACCCAAACCAGCCAAAGTGGTCCATCAACAGCGACGCAACCACTTGCCCCGTCAACGCCAGGGCCATGAACCCCGAAGCCCCAAGCCTGGGCAGCAACACCAGCGCCAACGAAATAAAGCACACCCCAAACGCCCCGCCAGCCCACATCCACATCGGCGCCTTACTGATAAACGCCAGCGACGGCAACGGCAAGCGCAGCGCCAGCATGATCGGCAACAACACCACGATACTCACCAGCAACGATGCCAGGGTTGCCCACAACGGATGGCCCAAACCGCGTCCGAGATTGGCGTTGATTGCACTCTGAAACGGCACCACCGCCCCGGCAATTACCGCCAGCAACAACAGGCCAGCCCAATGCAACGTACTCATGTTTAGTCTCCAACAGGTTTTGCTGGACTCTAGAGTATTCGTCGCGCAGATTTAAATTCCGTTTTGCTATTCAGAACATGCATCAGATGAATGATCTACGCCGCATCGACCTTAATCTGCTGGTGATCCTCGACGCCTTGCTCAGCGAGCAACACGTGACCCGCGCGGCCGAGCGCTTACACCTGAGTCAGCCGGCCGTCAGCCATGCCTTGGCACGCTTGCGGGATCTGCTCGGCGATCAGCTACTGGTGCGTGCTGGCGCCGGCCTCGCGCCGACACCGCGAGCACTGGAATTGATCGCGCCGCTGGCCGAAGCCTTGGCCCAGGTGCAATCGTTGCTGGCGCCCAACATTTTCGACCCGGCCACCGCCAAACGTACCTTTCGCCTGGCAATGTCCGACTACGGTGCCGCCATCGTCTTGCCGGGTTTGATCCGTACCTTGCGCCGCGAAGCGCCGGCCATCGACCTGCAAATCAGCCACGCCAGCCGCGAAGGCATGCTCGAAGGCCTAATCAACGGTGATATCGATATCGCCGTCGGCGTGTTTCCCGAGCTACCCAACGAACTGCGTAGCACAGTGCTGTTCGAAGAGCACTACGCCTGCCTGGTTGACCGAAATAGCGTGCCCGACGACGGCGTTCTCGACCTGCCAACCTACCTGTCCCGCCCCCACGTCCTGCTGGAAATGCGTGGCAGCGGCACACCGGAAATAGAACGAGCGCTCACGTCCTTGCGTGAACGCCGTCGCGTCGCCATCAGCCTGCCTCATTGGCGCGTTGCCCCGGAACTCATCAGCGGCACTGACTTGATCCTTACCGTTGCGTCCCGCGCCTTGCGCAACATTGACCAGTCGTTACTGGTCGTCGTCCCACCACCGTTCCAGATTCCCTCGTTCACCTTTGTATCGGCGTGGCACAAGCGACGGGGTGGGGATCAGGCGCTGAACTGGTTGAACAAAAAAATCGAAAAAACCACAACCCCCCTGCAGGAGCTGCCGAAGGCCGCGATCTTTTGATCTTCTATGTTCTGCTTGGTCAAATCCCGGCGTCCATCGACGATCAGTCAATCGATCCCCAAAAACCTGTTATAGACTGGCCCCCATTCACCCAGCAGTTCAAAAAGGACTATCCATGACCCCGTCGCTGCTTATGGCCGTTCTCGCTTCCGGCTTCATCTATGGCATCACGCCCGGGCCGGGTGTACTGGCGGTGTTCGGCATTGGTGCGGCGCATGGCCGGCGGGCGGGAGCGGGGTTTCTTTGTGGGCATTTGCTGGGCGATGTGGTCTGGTGCAGCACCGCGTTGGTGGCGATTGTCGGTGCGCGGGAAATCGGCAGCACCGCATTCGATGTCCTCGGGGTGCTCAGCGGGCTCTACCTGTTCTGGCTCGGTTGGCGTGCGGTACGCGCACGCCGCAGTGGTGCCGATGCACCGCAGGGCCCGGCGCGTCAGCCGTTCTGGCATGGCATCCTGTTTGGCCTGACCAACCCCAAGGCGTACCCGGTGGCGGTGGCCACGTTCACGGCGTTGTTATCGAGTCGCGCAGAGTTGCTGACCTGGTCGATGCTGCCGTGGCTGATCTTCCTGAGCTTCGTCGGTGGGCTTTTCGCCTACGCTATCCTCATCGGCGTGGTCGGGGCGCAACGAGTGCGCACCTTGTATCAGCGCCATGAGCTGGCGATCACCCGGTTGTGCGGCGTCATGTTTATCGGTTTCGCCATCAACGCCCTGGCGCATGCGTTGCCGGGACTGGTGGCGAACAAGGCTTGAAGCTGATCGCAGGGATGCTTCAGTTGCACACATAAAATGGGTCAGGGATGGTTTTTTATCGCGGTATTGTTCGGGCTCGTTATCGGCACCATGACCACCAGAAACTCCGCTCCGTTGGCGAGCTACATCGACCTTTTGCTGGACGCCGTTTGCGCGGTCGACAAACAAGGTCGCTTCGTTTTTGTCAGTGCTGCTTGCGAGCGCATTTTCGGCTACAGCCCCGACGAATTGATCGGCCAGCCGATGATCGAGATGGTGCACCCTGCCGATCGCCAGCGCACCCTCGACGCTGCGCGAGAGATCATGGGCGGCGAGCCCAAGCTCAATTTCGAAAACCGCTACCTGCGCAAGGATGGCCGGGTGGTGCATATCCTCTGGTCGGCGCGCTGGTCGGAGGTCGATCAACTGCGTATCGCCGTAGCCCGCGACATTACCGAACGCAAGCAAGCCGAGTCCCGACAAGCGGCGCTGTATGCGATTTCCGAAGCGGCGCATGCAGCGGAAGACTTACTGGCGTTGTTCAAGCGTATCCACCTGATTATCGGTGAATGGCTGCCAGCGCTGAATTTCTCCGTCGCCTTGTACGATGAACATTGCGCGAAATTGAATTTCCCTTACCACGTCGACGACCACGAGCCGCAGCCCGAGCAACCCGGCACGATCACCGGGCGCCTGTGTGCCGAGGTGATCCACAGCGGTCTGCCGATTCTGCTGACCCCGGACCAGCATGAACGGCCAGAGGGGTTCGAGGCGCTGGTGATCGGTGAGAATTCGCCGTGCTGGCTAGGCGTGCCACTGAACTCGCAAAAGGGCACCATCGGCGCGTTGATCGTCAAAAGCATGCCGGGTGCCGAGCGCTACACCGAGCAGGACAAAGAGCTGTTGCAGTACGTCTGCGCCCAGGTCGCCACTGCCATCGAACGCAAGCAATTGCACGCGCGCCTGCAACAGATGGCTCAGTACGACCAGTTAACTCAACTGCCCAACCGCGAGTTGCTGCGTGACCGGCTGAAGATTTCAATCGAGGCTGCCCGTGTAGATCGCGGACGCATGGCGCTGTTGTATGTCGATCTCGACCGCTTCAAAGAGGTCAACGACACCCACGGCCATGCGGTCGGCGACATGCTGTTGCAGACCGTCGCCAATCGGCTCAAGGGTTGTGTGCGCGAAACCGACACCGTGGCGCGCATTGGCGGTGATGAGTTTGTGGTGTTGCTGCACAGCATCCATGCCTCGGGAGACGCCGATTGCGTGGCGATGAAAATCCGTCAGGTCCTGGCCCAGCCCCTGCGTCTGGACGGGCATAGTCTGAACATCCAGCCGAGCATTGGCGTGGCGCAATACCCCGAGCATGGCACTGAAGAAAAACAGCTGTTCAGGCACGCCGACGAAGCGATGTACGCCGCCAAGCGCGAGAATCACCTGCGGCTCGTCTGAACATATCGTCACCGTTCGTCGTGACGATTTCAGGTTTTCTAAACCTTTTGCTTCGCGAAAATTCTGATTCTATGCGGGCGTAAGCTCCCGCGATCATTCTCAAGAGGTAGAGAATCATGCCTAACTCAAGAAACTCGAACTCAGGACACTCCAACGATCGAACCAAGGCGTCTGAAGCTGGTCGCAAAGGTGGGAAAACTACCACCACGACTGTCGATAAAGAGCCTAAGCCCGACATGGGTCGTAAGCCCGCACAGAAATCCAAGTAATGGATGTGGGTAGTTTTGATTGAGAAGCGGGGGCGAAAGCTCCCGTTTGAATTTTTACTGAGGAGGGCGCGACCATGAGCCGGATGGCCACCCGATTACGCAACACCGGTTTTGCCGTGTTACTGGGCCTGTATGTTGGCACTGCCTTCGCCCAGACCCCCACCGAATTCATCAACGATGCTTCGGCCCAAGGCGTGGCCGAAATCGAAGCCAGTCGCCTGGCGCACCAGAAGTCCGAATCCAAAGAGGTCAAGGACTACACCATCGTCGTGATCAACGACCGCACCACCGCCAACCAGCACCTGGCAAAAATCGCCAAGCAACTGGATTTACCGGTGGCCCCACGCGAAGAAGTGGTGGGTAAGGCGAAAGCCTTGATGCCGCAAGTCATGGAAGGGACGACCTTCGATGAAGCCTACGCGGCCAGCCAGGTCAAAACCACCCAGGAAGCCATCGATCAACTTCAGCAAGCGGCACAGACTACCGACGTGCCGGAAATCAAGGCGTACGCCGAAGAAACCCTGCCTAAACTGCAAAATCACCTGCAAATGGCCAAGGCCCTGCAGGCCAGTCGCTAATCATCGAAATGCGCGGGTCAGCCCGCGCATTTTTCGTCAGCACTTATTCAAATCCTGTTTATGCTTTTCCTCGACGACCGTGCCATCAAGATCAACGGTCTGGCCTTCGCCAAGGCTGCGATATTGCTTTCTCAGCGCTTCCAGCTCTTTGAGGTCCAGCGCCTCAAGTCCGAGCATCGCGTTTTGTGCTTCCTTCGTTACCCGCAACAACTCATCGACCTTCAAATGCAAAATGTCCGTGTCGCGGTTCTGGGTGTTCTGAATCAGGAACACCATCAGGAACGTGATGATGGTGGTCGAGGTGTTGATGATCAGTTGCCAGGTATCGTTGAAATGAAAAATCGGCCCGCTCAACCCCCACAGAAAAATGAGAATGATCGCCCCTAGAAACGTCTTGGGACTGCCGGTCCAGAGGGCGAGTTTCTGCGCGACTTTTGCGAATTTCATGGCCGTGTTCCTTATGGGTGGCGCCTGAATGTGTGACAGCGACAGCGGGATGAAAATTCGGCTTTTTTCAGATCAAAAGATCGCAGCCTTCGGCAGCTCCTACATCGATCCGTGTAGGCGCTGCCGAAGGCTGCGATCTTTTGATCTTGAAAATTGAAGGCACGCAAATCAGCACAGGCGCTGTATTGTTGCGGCTGAAGTTTTGCCCGTTGTGAAATACACACCGACAGGAGAACGCAATGAGTTGGTCCGCCAAACAGTACGTCGCTTTTGAAGATGAACGCACCCGTCCCGCCCGTGACCTGCTGGCGTCGATCCCCGCCGCGAATGTGCGCTCGGCCATCGACATCGGTTGCGGCCCCGGTAACTCGACCGAGTTGCTGGTAGAGCGTTTTGCCGATGCCACGGTGCGTGGGCTGGACAGTTCAACCGACATGATCGAAGCCGCGCGCAAGCGCTTGCCGCAGGTGCGTTTCGACATCGCTGACATTGATAGCTGGAGCGACACTGGCCCCTTCGATGTGATTTTTTCTAACGCGGTGCTGCAGTGGTTGCCCGATCACGCCACGTTGCTGCCTTCGCTGGTAAACAAACTTGCACCCGGCGGCAGCCTGGCGATTCAGATGCCGGACAACCTCAATGAACCCTCTCACCGTTTGATGCGCGAAGTGGCGGCGCAAGGTCCATGGGCTGAAAAATTGGCCGGTGCCGCTGGATTACGCACCGAAATGGCCGATGCCGCGGCCTACTATTCGATGCTGAAGCCGCACTGCGCTCGCGTTGATGTGTGGCGCACCACCTATCATCATCCGCTAGCCGGTGGCGCCTCAGGCGTGGTCGAGTGGTTCAAGGGGAGCGGGTTACGGCCGTTCCTCGATCCGCTGGATGAGGCTGAACGTTCTGAGTATTTGGCGCAGTATCAGGCGGCCATTGAGCAGGCTTATCCGGCGCTGGCTGATGGTTCGGTGCTGTTGCCGTTTCCGCGGTTGTTTCTGGTGGCAACTCGCTGATGCGAAAAAGGGACCGATGTGTCATCTGTCCCTTTCTTGAGCGCTGTGAACCATCACTGCGGTTTGCTTTTTTTTGAGCGTCTGGCACTCAAGTATTCAAAAGCAAATGAAGCAAAGCCGAACAACCCGATCATTGAAACGATCATGATTCCCAACTCTGAACTGTCCATGTTGATCTCTGTGCGAAGGGTGAGCCGGGAGAATAAGGCATCTATTTGCGGGTTAGACGCCTTGCTACGGCTTCTTTACTGGGTCGTGAAGATCCTTACGCAAAATATACGAACGGCCTTCAGCGCTGCACACCGATCAACATCATCATCGGACGTTCCCGTTCCTCGGCCAGTGCCGGTTGCGCCGCAACCTCGGCATCACTCGGTCCCCACTCGTTGACATGCCGGATGCTGAAACCTGCGCCAATCAGCGCGTTGAGCAAGGTGCCAACGGTGCGGTGCTGCTTGATCACACCGTCCGCCAGCCAATTAGTCACGCGCTCACCCTCCATTTGATAACTGTCCACCGGCCAGCGCTTGCGGCCCTCGCTGTCGATCAGCCAGCCCGGATTTCGCGGTGCCATGAAGATCGGATGCTCGATGGAAAACACGAAGCGTGAGCCTGGTTTAAGCGCCGCATGAATCTTGCCGAACAGACCCGGCAAATCCTTGATGTAGTGCAGCGCCAGAGAACTGTAGGCCAGGTCGAAATCGCTGGCAGGCAGGTTGAGCTGTTCCAGGTCGGCCCGGGCGTATTGGATGTTGGAGGCGGTGGTTGTTTTTCGCGCCTGCTGCAGCATTTTTTCCGATACGTCGAGCCCGAGCACATTGCTGGCGCCTTGGTCACTGGCCCAACGGCAGAACCAGCCGTACCCGCAGCCGAGGTCCACTACTTTCAAGCCTTGCATCGGCGGCAACATCGCCTTCAACGCAGGCCATTCCGGTGCTGCATCAAGACCGGAAACGGAGCGGGCCATCTGGCTGTAACCCTGGAAAAATTCGGGATCGTCGTAGATGTTTTGGGTCATGTTCGGAGTGCCCTGTTTAGTTCGTCTTAAAACCAGCTACTTGGGGGGCGGATGGCTTTGAACACCGCAATTGTGGGAGCGAGCTTGCTCGCGAAGAGGGCGTGTCAGTCGACTTTAATGCTGACTGGCACACCGCCTTCGCGAGCAAGCTCGCTCCCACAGGTTTTGCGCGTTACGTCAGGATGGTTCGGCATCCATGCGCCGTGCAATGACATCCAGCACATCGCAACCGTCGCGCAACGGTATGGCACACAGCAATGCGAAGTCGCTGAGGATGACGGAGTCTGTGCTGATTTCACCGCGCATGGCGAGGTTTTCAAGGACCTGCGTCACGGCGCTGATTCGGTAGCTGGCGCTGCTGAGCAGGGAGTGCAGGGGTTGGGTGGTGTTGACGTAAAACGTGGGGAGATCGTCGGCGTTGCTGGTTAAAGCCATGAACTCTTGCATGAGTAAAGCTCCACTTAGTTGAGGTTTACCAGCCGATCGTCGCCAAACGAAAGGGAGGCAACTGTACGCAGGTTGGCGAACCGGAGTGGAAGCCGGCAGATCCGAAGATCTCCCGCGTACAGTCGCCACAAAAGGACAACTCTACAGATGCAAAAACGCCTGCAAGCAAGCCAGTGCGCTTTTGCATTCCACTTCAGGTCGCCAAACCCGACACGCCATTTGGGCGTGCTCGGACTATAGGCCTCGTGGAAAAAGCACAGCAATGCGCAAGTGTACGGACATTTCCTAACGTCGTGTAGGACGCGGCTTGTTTGAAGGTACGAGTTGCTTTTGACTTAGGACGGGTACAATCCGCGCTCCGAACCACCCAAATCCCACCCATAAAAAAACCGGTCGCTCGGGACCGGTTGATACGCCTCTGCAATAGAGTCATCAGCCCTGCTGCAACACCTTGAGCGCCGCCGAAGCCAGAAAACCCGAACGGCTTTTCTCTTCCGGGTGATGCAGCACGTACTCGTCAATCCGGTTAAGCAGATAGCCAGGCAGGGTGATGTTCAGCTTCTGGGCCTTGCCCAAATATTTGGTAACGTCGATGTCCACCAATGCCCATGCACAGCCCGCGTATTTTGGGTTGGCTGCATGCAAGGTCACTTTGTTGGCGGGCGGAATCGGCGAACCGTCTTCGGCGAGAATCTCGAAGTGGCCTTCTATGGCTTCCCGAGCCATCGCCATCGCGTCATCCAGATCTTCCCCGGCGGAAAAGCATCCTGGAATGTCGGGGACTTCCACGCCCCAGGCGTGTTCGTCATCGCCCATTGAAATCGAAATCGGGTAAAGCATGTTCGTTGTCCTCCAAGGACGTCGCGCGTCGGTCTCTCTAGAGCAGCGCCTGTTGCAAAATACTGATGGCCGTTTTCTTGAGCAGGTCTTTTTTGGGATGTGGAACTGTCACCAGCCCCGGCTTAATTGAGTGCTTGAAGTGATGATGGCTGCCTCTGATTCGCACCAGATACCAGCCGTCCGCAATAATTTGGCTTATCAAAAATCGGCTATTCACATCACCTCCTTGTGGTGTGCTTGTGGTTACTATACCTACTGATTTTTACTAATCAACACTATAACCACCGAGCCCTCCTGGATTCGGTAAAGTGCGTGGTATCGGTCGAGTCTAGGAGTGCGCTATGGCAATGGCTCTGGGCAAGCCTGAATTGAAGTGTTTTGTGTGTTGCGAGGTTTTGCCGTGAGGTACAGCAATTCAGACATAAAAATCTGCCACCTCAATACACCTATTGAACCGACGCTTGCGTTGCAGCTTGTCCGGCCACAGGGTTATCCGTCGTTTTCACGTTGGGAATGAACGCGGCGCTGCCGGATTCATTAGCGTGAAACAACCGGGTGCCGTTGTCTGGCTTGGTGGTGATCAACTGATAGTCGGCAGTCAGATAAGCCAAGGGCAGTTGTTTGATGTCTTTGTACTGTTCCACGATGATCGTGCGTTCAGGGTTCCAGGCCTCGCCGCTTTCTTTTTCCAGCCATGCCATGAGTGCTGCACTGCCGCCTTCGCGTGGAATGTCCGAATTCGGGAGAACGTAGTAGAACGGTGAGCCATTATTTTGCAGGTACATGGGTACCTTATTGTCGACATCCACCAGCACCATGCGCCATTCGTTCCACGGCGCACGTTTGATGGCTTGTGCTCGCACCTCTTGAGTGAACTGTATGACGCCACCACCACCGTTGGTCCAGGGATAGGCAATGCCGAGTATCAAAAACAACATCCCCGCTGCCCCGGCAATACCCTTCGTCCAGCCGGGCCCGCTGACTTTACCGGCAGCATGACGCTCGGCCACTCGCCGGGTGACCCACCAGGCGGCCAGCAATTGGGCAAATGGCACCAGAGGCAATACGTAGTAGCTGCGGCGGCTGCCACTGGCGGTGAAGAAAACGAACAGCAACGCCAAGCCCCAGATCAGCCAGCGAATGTTGGGTTCTGTGTGCTTCCAGCCGCGTATTGCCACCCACAGGCCGAGTATCCAGCAGGGTGCCCACGGCAGGGTGTAGATCGGCAGATAGAGCAGATAGGTATAGATCGGGCCGATGTTGTCGAAAGGCTTGAAGAATCGAACCACGTTTTCCCGAAATACCAAGCCAAGCCCACTTTCCCCATAAGTAGGCGCGCCATAGCGGTGCGACAGCATGAACGGCACCATATAGAACGCGGCCCCCACCAGCATCGCCAGGCACATGCGTGGATTGAGATGGTTTTTCCAGCGTCCCTCGCTCAGCAAATGCGGCAGCAGCATCAGCCCTGGAAGGATGAACCCGATCAAGCCCTTGAAGAGCGACGTCAGTGCCAGAATCAGGAAAAATACGATGTACCGACCCAGGCGAGTGTCATCCGGGCCGCGCCAATACCACCAGACAGCTGCCAGGACACCGCAAACAGTCAGGATGTCCGCCGTTGCGACCCGAGCCCAGAAAACATAAAAGAAAGTCGTTGCCAGAAACCAGCCGGCAATCAGGCCGGTGCCTCTGTTATATAACTGTTTGCCAATCAGGTAGACCAGCCAGATGCTCAGCCAGGCAGCCATCACCGAGGACAGGCGCAGCGACCAGTGTCCGAGGCCGCCCATGAGGTGAGCAGTGGCAGCAATCAACCAATAAGAAGGCAGAGGCTTGTCGTAATAGGGAGAGCCTTTGAGATAAGGGTCGAAATAATCGCCTGATTGCAGCATTTGCAGGGCGATGTTCGCCCAGCGCGTTTCTGCCCCCCAAAGCTCTCTTGACCCCAAGCCGAATAGCAGTAGAAACGCGGATACGCCAAGCAGAAGTATCAGCGCACCACGGTCACTTTTAAAAAACCTGACTAACGACTCTTTCATGGCTATTTCGCATTTTGCGCTCGCCGTGGCGTCGGGGAGCGGCTGGAACATCAAGGCTATCTGGCGAAATGTGATGGCAATGTCAGTGGTTTGCGAATAAACCGTGAGTTCGAATATAAAAGTGTCGGCCGCTTAAGTAGACATAATGTTTTGATTTATAACGTGAAATTAACTTGTCGTGTTTCGTCAGCGAGCACGCCTTATAAATGTAAGCGTCTTCACCGAACTTGAATGGCCAAGTCTCCCGCGCGCCCGATTCCACCAAATCCCACCCACAAAAAAACCGGCCACTGTGGACCGGTTTTTTCTGTCTCTACATCCCCCGTCAAAACCATCCGACGTGAGACCAAATTCGATTGGAGCGGGTGAAGGGAATCGAACCCTCGTTATCAGCTTGGGAAGCTGGAGTAATGCCATTATACGACACCCGCTCAGAGCGGCTGACTTTGTACCAGATGTGCGCGTGGAAATGAAGTTTTTCTTTGTTCTTTATGGCTTTAGCGCAGATTAAACAAATAGCAAAGACCGCGTGACGGTCATTCGCGGGCAAGCCTCGCTCCTACAGGGCCGGGGCTTGCTCGCGATGACTCTGTTTCAGATTGCCAATGCATGGTGGTCCTGGACGTAGTGGTAACGTGGCCGGCTTTCGTGCTGTGCCGGTTTCAGGAAACCCATCAACGCGTTGCGGCTGTCGCGGCAGGCGGCTTTGTGTTCCATGTCGAGAAAGTGCCCGGTGGCCTCCAGGGTGGTGAAGGTGGCGTGCTGCACGTGGTTGGCGAACAACCGGGCGCCATCGGCGGCGGTGTATTCGTCCCATTCGCCGTTCATGAACAGCACTGGCACGTTGATTTTCTGTGCAGCTTGGAAGAAGCACTGACGATCACTGTGCAGCAGGTCGCTGATATGGAAGTGCATCTGCCCGTATTCATGCTCTGCCAGGCTGCTGACGTGCCGATAATTGAAGCGCTTGAACAGTGTCGGCAAGTGTTTGCCAATGGTGCTGTTCACCAGGTTGCCAACCCGGTCGCCATCGCGGCTGCCGAGGTAATCCACGCCGCGTTCGAGGTAGTCGAGCATGTGCGCGTTGATCTCCGGCGAGAACGAGCTGATGACGGCCTTTTCGATGCGTCGTGGCCGTTGCGAGAGCGCGACTAGCGTTGCGGCACCCCCCCAGGAAAACGACATCACGTGTTCGGCGGCGAAGTGGTCGATCAGCTCCAGCAGGATCTGACCCTCGATTTCCTTGGTCAGCGGTTTTTCATGCACGTTGTGGGCTTTGGACTTGCCCGCGTAGGGCTGGTCGTAGCAGACCACATTGAATTGCGGATGCAGGTTTTTCACGGTTTGTGCAAACGACGCAGTCGTGGCCATCGAGCCGTTGACCAGAATAATGGTCTTCTCTGCGGCGTCTGCGCGATAGAACTCCGTGTAAACCCGATACTGACCCTGTATATCCAGCACAGCAATTTCTGGCCTCATGTCATCAGACTCCTGGCAAGCGGGTATGCGCGCAAAAGAGATTGCACGAGCTTTGTGACAGGTAGGCATACGCCTGGAATTTGAGAGGCCCATGTCGATCCGGTAAAGCAGGTCGACGGGTATTATTATTGGCGGGCAGTCTGCCGGTGCAACGCGGAACCTTAAGGCTCTCTACCGACAAAAAGTTTCTTAGAAGTATGTTGTGACTCGTCAGTCACATTTCGGCTGACGTCCTGATTCAAGCAGGGGTGGAGCGATCGCGCAAGTGCCTATGGCAAATTGTTCGACAACTTCTGCTCAGCGGTAGGCTGCTTAGATCAATCCGATCTCTTCATCGCTCAGCGAGCGGTATTCGCCCGGTTTCAACGCGTCGTCAAGCACCAAAGGGCCCATGCGTTCGCGGTGCAGGCGCATCACTTTGTTGTCGAAGTGGCCGAACATGCGCTTCACCTGGTGATAACGACCCTCGACGATGCTCAGGCGTGCGGATTTCGGCCCCAGCAGCTCTAGCTCGGCGGGTTGGGTGGTGAGGTCTTCGAAGGCGAAGTACAGGCCTTCGCCGAATTTGATCGCGTATTCGGGGCCGATGTCCTGTTCGGTTTCGACGTAATAGACCTTTGGCAATTTGGTTTGCGGTTGGGTCAGGCGTCGCGACCAGCTGCCGTCGTTGGTGATCAGCATCAGGCCGGTGGTGTTGAAATCCAGGCGACCGGCGATGTGCAGTTCGTCCTTGTCTGGCTCGTGGATCAGGTCGAGTACAGTCGGATGCTGCGGGTCACGGGTCGCGCTCACGCAACCGGCCGGTTTGTGCAGCATGAAGTGACGCAGCGCTTTGCCAAGTTGCAGTACCTCATCGTCAACGTCGACACGGCTGAACTCGCGGACTTCGGCGTGGGGGTCGCAGACGATTTCTCCGTCAATCCTGATGCGCTTTTCCACCAGCAACAGGCGCACCTGCTTACGGTTGAAGCGGGGCAGGTTACTGAGGAAACGGTCGACGCGCATGGCTACAAATCGGCAAGAAAAGGGCCGCGCATCTTACTTGATCGGCCGCACCGCTGCTTGCAACTGTGCCTCGACCTCGGCGCAACGGGGACACAGGCAGGAGGTGTTGCGCAGCTCGGCCGGCAGCGCTTCGAGCACCGCCGGGTCGATGCTGACGCCGAAGCACCAACACGCTCGATCGACGGTTCGCGGGTCGGCCAGGGTGCAGTCGTTGGGTGCGCCGCAAGCGGGGCAGAGGTCAGGCTGGCTCATAACTGGAGTGAGGCATTTCCACGCAAGTACGGTTGCGGCCACTTTGTTTGGCCCGATACATCGCATGATCGGCCCGGGACAGCAGTGTGTGCAAGGTATCGTCGGTTTGCAGAGTGGTCAGGCCGATGCTGACTGTCAGCTGCAAGCTACTGCTGTTGTAGGCATAACGCTGTTCTTCCACATGCCGACGAATTTTCTCGGCGATCATCAGACCGGTCTCACCGTCGGTGTCCTTGAGCAACACGATGAATTCTTCACCCCCCCAGCGGCAGACGATATCGGAATGCCGCAGGCAGCTCTCCAGATCCCGTGCGAAGCCGATCAGCACCTGATCACCTGCCAGGTGGCCATAGGTGTCATTCAATGCCTTGAAGTGGTCCAGATCGAGCAGCAACGCGGTCAGTGGTTTGGGTTCACGCTGAGCTTCGTGCATGGCTTGCGCGGCCAACAGGTCGAAGCCGCGACGGTTGGGCAATTCGGTCAGGCTGTCGAGGGTTGCCTGGGCGTGGATTTTGCCCTGATAGCGCTTGATCACCCGGTTGAGCAAGGCCAGCACGGTCAGCGTGACGATCAGGCAGATCAGCAGGTTGAGGTACAGCGAGCGGCGGATGTCGCTGAGGTCGCCGTCTTCGAGTTTGTCGACGAACAAGTACCAGTTCAGCTCCGGGATAAACCGCACATTGAGGAAATGTCCCTGGCCCTGGCCGGAATATTCGTAGCTGCCGCTGTGGGGCTTGGGCACCTGGCTGACCAGGTTTTTCATGCTGTCGAGTTCGCTCAGGGCGTGTCCGGCCAGTGCGCCTTGCGGGCCACCCTCGGCGCCGGTGAGCACCAGGCGGCCAAAGGTGTCGACGAAATACACGCTGCGCTGGTAGTGCTGCTGGTACTTGTCGATCAGCTTGACCACCGCATCGACCGTCAGACCGACGCCCGCGGCACCAATGAAACGGTCGTTGTAGTCGTAGACCTTGTAGTTGATGAAGACGGTCAGGTTGTCTTTGTTGGCGAGGTCCGGATCGACGTTGATCTCGTACGGATCTTTCATGTCGCGCACGCGAAAATACCAGGCATCACGCGGCTCAGTGGCTTTGACCTGCTTGAGCACACCTTTGGCGTGGTAGTAAGTCAGGCTGGCATCGGAGACAAAAAACGCCGTGTAGGCGCCGTAGTGGGTCATGACCTCGTTGAGGTAGCGGGTCATCTGGTCGGCGTCGCGCTCACCGTTCACCACCCAATCGCGCATGAAGGTATCGCGGGACATCATCGAAGAAATCAGGATCGGTCTGACAAGGTCTTTCTGGATTTCCGAGTAGACGGTGTCGGATGTCAGCGGCAGTTCGGTGTTGACGATGTTGTCGCGAATCGATGCCCGCGAGGCGTAGTAACTGAGGAAGGAAGTGGCAAGGAAGCCTGCGCCCAGCAACGCGATCAGCGTGAGAATCAACGAGCGTTGAGAATACAGCGGCGAGCGGGGCGGCATGGCAATTCCATTGGCAGGTCATCCGATGGCAAGCATTCTAATGGCACGGCGGGGAAATAACTGCTCTATGTGCGGCGCGAATGGTCGTTCCCTGACCTTGTGGATCTGTAGGAGCTACCGCAGGCTGCGATCTTTTGATCTTGATCCTGAAAAACAAGATCCAAAGATCGCAGCCTGCGGCAGCTCCTACAAGGGAGTGTCAGGCCAAAACTTTGAGGTAGGCACGCCACCCGCCCAAATGGCTGATATCCATAGCGCCCTCCAACCCATAGGCTTCACAGATAAACCCGCTCTCCCAGCGACCATCCGCCAGTTGCACCTTGCCGAGCCCCAGCGGTGCCGGGATTCCGGTCAGGAACGAACCCAGTTCGCTGCTCGGTAACTCCCACACTTCCACGGCAATCGCCACGCCTCCTTCCTTCACCCGAACCATGCCCGGACGAAACGGCGGGCCGCCGGCCAGGGCGTACAGATGATAGTCCGGCGAACTGTGCGTGGTTTCGATCAGTCGTGCGCCGCGTCGCTTCAGTTGCCAGTTCAACGCCAGGCCATCGAGGTGCGCCCCGCAGACCACCAGTCGAGCTCGGTCATTGCGCGCGGCAGTCGACGGCGCCGGTGTGGATGAAGCTTTCTGGCGCTGCAAGCCATCGGCCACGCTCAGCAGATACTGGTCGGTAAACGCCCGCCCAAACAGCGTCACGCCCCACGGCAGGCCATTGCCCATGAAACCACTGGGCACGGCGACGGCAGCGTAGTCGAGCAGGTTCATGAAGTTGGTGTAATAACCCAATTCCGAGTTGCGCAGCACCGGTTCTGCTTCCAGTTCCGCCAGCGTAACGGGGCGGCCGATGGTAGGCGTCACCACGCAATCGAGATTTTCCAGTGCCTTGTCGCACAAGGCTTTCAGCGCTTGCAGTCGATATTGCGCGCGGAAAGTCTGCACGCCACTGACTGCCGGCGCTTTGGCTAGCACGGCGCGGATCACCGGCAACACGGCTTCGGGATTTTGCTCCATCAGCTCACCGGCCACGCTATAGCGCTCGGCTACCCACGGGCCTTCGTACAGCAAACGTGCAGCTTCAAGGAACGGCGACAGATCGAGTTCCACCGCTTTGCCGCCCAGGGCCTTGAGTCGCTCAATGGCATCAGCAAATAACGTTGGGCCTTGCGTGCAGCCGAAGAACTCCAGGTCCTGCGCCCGAGGCACGCCAAAGCGAAATGGACGAGCCGCACCAAACGCCGAACCATCATTCCACTGCGGATTGCTGCGGCTGTACTCGTCCCGTGGATCAAGGTGCGCGATGAGCGCCAGCAACTGACTGGCCTCGCGCGCGGTGGTGGTAAATGTGGTCACGCAATCGAGCGTACGACAGGCCGGCACCACGCCAGCGGTGGAGATCAGCCCTTTGGTCGCCTTCAAACCAACCAGATTGTTCAGTGCCGCCGGCACACGCCCGGAGCCGGCTGTGTCGGTGCCCAAGGAAAAACTCGCCACACCGAGTGCCACCGCCAGCGACGAACCGGCACTGGAACCGCCCGACGGATACTCCGGCAACACGCTGTTCGGGCACGCGCCATACGGTGAGCGACTGCCGTTGAGGCCGGTGGCGAACTGATCAAGGTTGGTCTTGCCCAGCGGGATCGCGCCTAACGCCAGCAGTTGCTCGACGATGGTCGCCGAGCGTTCTGGCACATAAGCAAACTCAGGGCAGGCTGCCGTGGTCGGAATGCCCGCCAGGTCGATGTTGTCCTTGATCGCGAACGGCACGCCGTACAGCGGCAAGCTATCGATGTCGCGACTGTCGAGCGCGGCGAGGTAGGGTTCCAGTTCTTCGACACTGAGCAAGTGAATGAACAGGTGATAGTCCGGGTTCAGCGCCGCGGCCTTGTCGCGCAAGCTCAGCAGCAATTGCCGAGGCGTGGTGCTGCCGTCGCGGTAGGCGTTGCGCAGGGCGTCGAGTTGCAGATTGATGTTCATCGTGTGCGTCCTTATGAAATGAGTTCAGTTGAGTTCCAGCACCACGACGCGCTGACCGGCACGCACCGCCGAACCTGGCTGCACGCGAATCTCCCGCACCACGCCGGCCATCGGCGCGAGCAGCGGGATTTCCATCTTCATCGACTCCAGAATTACCAGCACATCACCGGCCTCGACCCGGCTGCCGGTTTCGACCTGAACCTGCCAGAGGTTGCCGGCGATGTGGCTCTCGACACTCTGCTGACCGCTGGCCAACGGCGCATCCTCGGTTACTTCTGGGGCCAGTTCCTCACTGTCGAAATGCGCCTGGCCGCTGGCGATCCAGCGCTCGCGCTCGGCGTTGAACGCGCCTTGTTGTTGGCTGCGAAATGCGGCAATGCTCTCGGCTTCCTTGGCCAGAAACGCCTGGTAGTCCGCCAGGTTCAGCTGGCTGTGCTCGATGTTCAAATCGAAGCGCCCGAGGGGGAAATCCCGGCGGATGTGCAGCAGTTCTTCGGCGCTCACCGGGTAGAAACGGATCTGGTCGAAGAAGCGCAACAGCCACGGTTTGCCATCGAATGCCGCGACTTCGCGGTAGCGATTCCACATCTGCAAGGTGCGACCGACAAACTGATAACCACCGGGGCCTTCCATGCCGTATACGCACATGTAGGCGCCACCGATACCCACCGAATTTTCGGCGGTCCAGGTGCGGGCCGGGTTGTACTTGGTGGTCACCAGGCGATGACGCGGGTCGAGCGGGGTGGCGACCGGCGCGCCGAGGTAAACGTCGCCCAGGCCCATCACCAGATAGCTGGCGTCGAACACCGTGCGCTGCACTTCATCGAGGTTCGGCAGGTCGTTGATGCGGCGGATGAACTCCAGGTTGCTCGGGCACCACGGTGCGTCCTTGCGCACGGTGGTCATGTATTTTTCGATCGCCAATTGGCACGCAGGGTCGTCCCACGACAATGGCAGATGCACGATGCGCGACGGTACTTGCAGATCCTTGGCGGCGCACACGGCGTCCCATTGGCCGGCGACGATACCGAGCAGATCCGCCAACGATAATTGTTCGGGTTGGTAGTGCACTTGCAGCGAGCGGATGCCCGGTGTCAGGTCGATCACGCCGTGCAGGGTTTTGCTTTCAAGGGCCTGCATCAGGGCGTGGGCGCGAAAGCGCAGGACAAGGTCGAGTTCTGGGGCACCGATTTCCAGCAGCAAGTGCGTGTCACCGGAAAGGCGTGCAACCAGCCGCGTATCTCCCTGACCAATATCCAATACAACAGGCGACACAATCCCCTGTAGGAGCGAGCCTGCTCGCGATTGCGCTGTTTCAGTCACAGAGATGTCGGATGTGATGCCGTCATCGCGAGCAGGCTCACTCTTACAGTAGGTATTCCATTTCAACGCGAGGTTGCGGGCGGTTTTGAGATCGACCGGCACGAACTGCACCTTGTCCCCAGCCTTGAGCTGACCAAGCTGCCAAAGATCCGCTTCAATCACTGTCACCGGGCACACAAACCCGCCGAGGCTCGGGCCGTCCGGGCCGAGGATCACCGGCATGTCGCCGGTGAAATCCACCGCACCAATCGCATACGGATTGTCATGAATGTTCGACGGGTGCAAACCGGCCTCGCCACCGTCGGCTCGTACCCATTCAGGCTTGGGTCCGATCAACCGGACACCAGTACGGCTGGAGTTGAAATGCACTTCCCACTGTGTGGCGAAGAAGGTGCCGATGTAGTTTTCGGTGAAGTATTCCGGCGCACCGTGCGGGCCGTAAATCACCCGGATTTGTCGTACGGTTGGCAGCTCGCTGAGCTGAGTTTCAGGCAATTGTGCGCCGGCATCGCGGTCGCTCAATGCCGGTACGTGCAACACGTCGCCAGCGCGTAACGCGCGACCACCGTGTCCACCAAACTGGCCGAGGGTGAAGGTGCTTTTGCTGCCCAGATAATCGGGCACTTGCAGGCCACCACGCAGGCACAGATAGCTGCGCGCACCGGCCCCGGCAATCGTCCCCACGCTTAACGTTGCCCCTGCTGGAACCAGCAGCGCCGTGTTCATTGGCACGGCTTCACCGTTCAGCATCAAAGGAATCACGGCGCCTGTAACCGCCACAACGGCATCGCAATTGAAGCGCAGCAATGGCCCGCTCATGGTGATTTCCAGCGCGGCGGCGCCTTCGTCGTTACCCAGCAAAAGATTGCCCAAGCGCAAGGCGCGACTGTCCATCGGCCCCGAGGGTGGAACCCCTACCGCCCAATAACCGAGGCGGCCGGGGTAGTCCTGAACGCTGGTCTGTGTGCCAGCGCCGAGCACTTCGAAGGTATTGGCCTGATAGACCAGACCTTCCAGGCAACGGGTCCATGGTTGGCCGCTGGCGAAGGGTGCATCGAGCAGAATCTGCCGCAGGTAGTCGCGATTGGTTTCTACGCCATAGAGCAGGCTTTCGCCCAAGGCCTGATGCAGATCGGCAGCGGCTTTTTCGCGGGTCGGTGCCCAACTGATGACCTTGGCAATCATCGGATCGAAGTACGGAGGGATCTCGCAGCCTGCTTCGACCCAGGTGTCGATACGCAGTTGTACGCCGTTGGCGACGGGGAAGTTCACGGCGGTCAGCAGACCTGGGCTCGGCTGAAAATCACGACCCGGATCTTCGGCATAAAGCCGTGCCTGAATCGCGTGGCCCTCGGCCTTCAACCCTTGGCTCAATACTGACAACGGCGGTAAATCACCGGCCGCCAGTTCCACCATCCAGCGCACCAGATCGACACCCCACACCTGTTCGGTGACGCCATGCTCGACCTGCAAGCGAGTGTTCACTTCAAGGAAATAGAAACGCTGGGCGTCGCTGTCGAACACAAACTCGACGGTGCCGGCGCTGCGGTAATTCACTGCTTTGGCAAGCTTGATTGCCGCCGCGCAGAGCTCTTCAGCCATGCCCTCAGGCAAGTTCGGCGCCGGGGTTTCTTCGAGGACTTTCTGGTTGCGTCGCTGCACCGAGCAATCGCGCACGCCGAGGGCAATCACTTCGCCGCGGCCGTCACCGAACACCTGCACTTCCAGATGCCGCGCACGCTGGATGTACTTCTCGATGAATACACCGGCATCGCTGAAGTTGTTTTGGCCGAGGCGTTTGACCGCTTCAAAGGATTCGCTCAATTCAGCTGCGCTGCGGCACACGCGCATGCCGATGCCGCCACCGCCGGCGGTGCTTTTGAGCATCACCGGGTAGCCGACCTGTTCGCCAGCGACCAGTGCGGATTCGAGGCTGTCGAGCAGCTCGGTGCCTTCGAGCATGGGCACGCCGTGTTGCCTGGCCAAGGCGCGGGCGGTGTGCTTGAGACCAAATACGCGCAGTTGCTCAGGCGTCGGGCCGATGAAGGCGATGTCGGCGGCTTCGCAGGCTTCGGCGAATGCGGCGTTTTCCGAAAGGAAGCCGTAGCCGGGATGGATCGCGGTGGCGCCGGTGACTTTGGCGATGGCGAGGATTTTTTCGACCGCCAGATAGGTGCCGGCCGCCGCGCCTTCACCGAGGCTGTAGGCTTCATCGGCCTGCAAGATGTGCAGGCTGGCGGCATCGGCTTCGGAGTACACGGCAACGCCCTGGACTTCCAAGTCGCGCAGGGTGCGCAGGATGCGGCAGGCAATGGCGCCACGGTTGGCAATCAGGACTTTTTCGAACATGGCATAACCCCCGGAGGCGATAGCGCATCAGCCTCGACCTGGGATGCGGGCCGTCCCGCAGTTTTTCGAAATGCACCCGGGCCGTCCCGGATGACTGAAGATTTCGCCTTCCTCTGTAGGAGCTGCCGAAGGCTGCGATCTTTTGATCTTTAAAAAACCACATCAAAAGATCGCAGCCTCGTTGCACTCGACAGCTCCTACAGGGAGGAGGTTATTTGATGCACTGGCCTGAACGGGCCTGGCACAGGGCAAACAACCATTTACGCAAACGGGTGAGTTTCAGTTCCATACCAGCAGCTCCGCAGGGGTTGGGTTGTAGGCGTTGCACGGGTTATTCAGTTGCGGGCAGTTGGAGATCAGCACGATCACGTCCATCTCGGCACGCAGGTCGACGTACTTGCCCGGTGCGGAAATTCCGTCTTCGAACGTCAGCCCGCCATCGGCAGTCACCGGCACGTTCATGAAGAAATTGATGTTCGGCCCGATGTCGCCCTTGCCCAGTCGCCCGTCATGAACGCAGGCACGTAGGTAGTTGTCGCGGCAGCTGTGCATGTAGCGTTTTTCCAGGGCGTAGCGCACGGTATTGCTTTCTTGCGCGCAGGCGCCGCCGAGGGTGTCGTGACGCCCGCAAGTGTCGGCGACGATGGTCAACATCGGTTTGCCGAGGTTGGAATACAGCACGCTTCCGGTGCTCAGGTAGACGCTGTTCTGTCGGCGCAAGGTGCGTTGTACGTCGTAGCGTTCCTTGGGATTGGCGACGCTGTAGAACAAAGTGTCGACCGCCTGATTGCCTTCCAGGTCGAGGATGCGCAAAGTCTGGCCGGCCTTGACCTCCATCAGCCAGGGTTCGCCGGCGGGGATGGTGGCGCGGTAGACCGCCGTTTCGGGAAGCTGTTGGGCGGTGGCGATAGCGAGTGACATGGCAGCGATCCTCAGGTGAACAGACGGTCGGTGTTGATGAAGCCGCGCTCGTTTTCCGGGCGCGAGGTGCGGCAGTGTTCGGCGACGCTGGCGTCGGCGTTCATCCAGCTGAGCTTCAGCGGTTTGGGGGCGTAGTCCGGCGATGGGTCCATCGGGTGTTGCAGCGCGGTGAGCACCACCAGCGTGTCCATCGGCGCGTAAAGCTCGATGTAATCACCAGCCTTGGAATTGCCCTCGACGAAATGGAAACGCCCGGCCTCATCGACGTTCACCCGGCTGAACAGGTTGAGCGTCATCAGCAGGTCCGACAGGCCCAAACCCCATTTACCCAGCTCCACCAGCAGGTTGTCGGTGCCGTTGCGAAAGAAGCCGTTGCGCAGTTCCTGATAGCGGCCCGCACCGTATTTTTCCGCCACTTCTTCAGCGCAGAGCACGCCGCCCAGGCTGTCACTCCAGCCGCAGGTGTCGGCGGTGATGGCTGCCAGTACGCGGCCCATGTCCGAGTACAGGCAATGGCCGGCGGTGAGTTTGGCGGTGTGTTGGCATTTGAGGCTGTCGGGCAGGTTCAGGCGTTCGGTTTTTTCATGGGCGTTAAGCAACGTCAGGCTGACGTTGGCGCCGCCGCGAATATCGGTCAGGCGCAGCAGTTGGCCGCGCTTCAATACGAAGGAACGATGGCCGCCACCGGGGAGCATTTCTTCGGCGAAGGGTGGGAACAGTTGAGTCGAATCAGTCATCTTCAAATCCTCTAAGCGGTGCGAAGCGTGCCTGCCAGTTGCATCGGCAGGGCGTCGACGGCGGCACGGTTGGCGCGGCGGTCGCTGTTCAAAGGGATGTCGTAGGTGATGCGTGCGCCATAGGCGCCGGGGGCGTGCGGGTCGACGCGGACTTTGTCGAACACCAGCAAACGGGTGCCGAGGCTGAAGCCTTCGGACAGGTCGTGGGTGACCATGAACACCGTCAGTTGCGTCTCGCGCCACAGCTCCAGGAGCAAGCCGTGCATGTCTTTGCGGATGCCAGGGTCGAGAGCGCCGAACGGTTCGTCTAGCAGCAACACGCGTGGCTTCATGACCAGCGCCTGGGCGATGGCCAGCCGTTGCTGCATGCCTCCGGAAAGCTGCGCCGGGTATTTGTCCAGCGAGTGGCCGAGGCCGACTTTATGCAGTAGCACTGATGCCTGTTCGCGGGCCTCTTTTTTCGCGCTGCCAAACAAGCGCCCGAGCAACGGCGAGCGCGGCAGTTCCAGGCCGAGGGCGACGTTGTTCAGCACACTCAGATGCGGGAACACCGAGTAGCGCTGGAACACCACGCCACGGCTGGCATCCGGTTCGCCAGCCAAGGCGTGGCCGTCCAACAGAATCTCGCCGCGACTGGCTTTTTCCTGACCCAGCAGCAGGCGCAGGAAGGTCGATTTGCCGCAACCGGACGCGCCCACAAGCGTGCAGAACTCACCCTCGTTGACGTTCAGATTCAGGCCTTCGAGCACCACTTGATCGGCGTATTGCTGCCAGACGTTTTTCACGGTGATGAAGCTCATGCCCGCGCTCCTTCGTACCAGGGAAATGCACGTTGAGTCAGGCGCTTGAGGCCCCAATCCATCAGCCAGGCGAGCAGGGTGATCCACACCACATACGGCAGAATCACATCCATCGCCAGGTAGCGGCGTACCAGGAAAATCCGGTAGCCGAGGCCGTCGGTGGAGGCGATGGCTTCGGCGGCGATCAAGAACAGCCACGCCGAACCAAGCATCAGTCGAAGCGAGATCAGCAAGCGTGGCAGCAATTGCGGCAGCACCACCCGCAGCATCAACGTCCAGGTTGAAGCGCCGAGGGTCTGGGCCTTGATCAGCAACTCCACGGGAATCTCCCGGGCGCGCTGTTCCAGATCACGGGCCAGGGCCGGAGTGATGCCGATGACGATCAACATCACTTTTGACAATTCCCCCAAACCGAAGACGATGAACAGGATCGGCAGAATCGCCAGCGGCGGCACCATCGACAGCACCGTCAGCAACGGCGACAACGGTGCGCCGAACAGCGGCAGCGTGCCGGCCGCCATGCCCAGGCACAGCCCGGCCAGTGCGCTGATGCCCAAACCAATGGCCAGGCGTCGCAGGCTGGAAGCGGTGTCCTGCCAAAGCACGTATTCACCGGTGCGGCTGTCGGCGACGAAGGCCAGGCGTTTCACCGCGTCGGTCATCTGCACGGCGCTTGGTAGCAGCTTGTCGTTGGGGTTGTCTGTCAGCCGCTCGGCCGAGCCCATGAAGTAGGCGAACAGCACCAGGGCGAATGGCAGGATCACCAACAGCAGGCGACTCGGGCGATCGGGGTGGCGATTGATCAGGCGCATGGCCAAGTCCTCGTTCTTACAACTTGGCGTCGGCAGCCATCTGCACGTAGCTCGGGTCGAAGCGCAGCTTGAGGTTGCCCTTATCGCCGCTGGTCACGCCGTTGGCGAAAGCCATGCCGACCGCGCTGGTGTCCTTGGCGCCTTCACCCAGTAAACCGTGCTGGAAGGAGAACTCGGCGACTTTGCGCATAGTCTCTGGCAGTTGCTTGCTGGTGCTGAAGGCCAGGGCTTCCTTGGGCGTGGCGAACAATTTGGTGGTGTCGAGTTGTGCCTGGAAACCTGGCAGGTCGGTGCCCGAGGCTTTGGCCATGTGTTCCAGCGCAACCTTGCTGGCGGCGTTTTTGGCGTTCATCAACTCGACCACTTCAAACCACGCACCGGTCAGGGCTTTGCCCAGGGCCGGGTTGTCTTTGAGGGTGGCGCTGTTGACCACCATCATGTCCATGATTTCGCCGGGAATCTGGCTGGAGTTGAAAACTTCGGTCACCGCAGGCTTGGCCTTGATGTCCGAGAGCATCGGGTTCCAGGTGGTGACGGCGTTGACTTGATCGGTGTTGAAGGCGGCCGAGATATCGGCGTCGGAGGTGTTGACCACTTTCAGGTCTTTCTCGGTGAGGTCCACCGAATCCAGCGCCCGGGCCAGCAGGTAATGGGACACCGAGAGTTCGACCAGATTGACGTCCATGCCCTTGAGGTCGGTGACCTTCTTGCCTTCGCCTTTAAGCACGATGCCGTCGTTGCCGTTGGAGAAATCGCTGACGATCAGCGCGGTGCTGTCGACGCCACCGGCCGCCGGAATGGTCAGCGCGTCCATGTTGGTCATGGTGCAGCCGTCGAACTGGCCGGCGGTGTATTGGTTGATCGATTCGACGTAGTCGTTGAGCTGTACCACATCAATCTTGATACCGTACTTCTTCGCCCATTTGTCGACGATGCCTTGGCTGCCGGCGTATTCCCAGGGCATCCAGCCGGCGTAGATCGTCCAGCAGACGCTGAAGTGGTCTTTCTGTGCGGCTTGGGAAGAGACGCTCACGAGGGCTGCGAAAGCGGCGGCGAGCAGGGCGGGTAAACGAAGCTGGGACATGGTGGTTCTCCAGTTGATCAAGGGCGGGCAGGAAGGCAGCGGCACCGCGAACGGTGGCTTGTCTCCCGGGCTTTTGTCCCGCCGTGTAACCTCAACTGGAGGTCGCCAACTCTCGGACCAGCCACTCGCCATTGCGAGCCGGAACCCTAGTCAGCCATTGCAAATTGTGGTGCCGCGAACCTGTTTTGACTCCTGCACGCTTTTGCTTAAGCGAGAGCCGTGCCAAGTCCTGTCGAGGCGTCTGGCGCGGGGATTGCCGATCCCCGGGACGATGCAATAAGCGTTCACTGCTTCGTGATGGTGCGCCGGTGCACTGAGATGCAGCGTGATCAGCCGCTGATCCGAAGTCGTCCGCCGCCCGGCACTCGGTGCAATATTGCCAGTCAAAACAGGTGTCAGTCGGCCTGTACCGACTGCGGGTCTTTCAGGAGGCCGCCATGTTTCGTCGACTGTTGCTAAGTGCGGTGTTGGGGCTTGGATTATCTGCCTGCTATTACTACGCCGGCTCCTACGATGCTTATCCCACGCCTTATTACTATCCCGGCTATGCGCCATATTCCTACTATTACGGCCCGCGCTATTACTACGGCGGACCGCGCTTTTATGGCGGTTATAGCCACTATTACTACGGCGGTCACGGTTATTACGGTGGTCGCGGAGGGCGTTATTACGGCGGTGGATATCACGGTGGCCACCACTAATCAGCCGATGAATAGATGAAAAACCTTTCATCGGTCAGTTGTTTCAACTTGTTACGGAGTCGCACCAGATTCCGAATTCGATGTCAGATATTTCGACAGTTACAAAACAAGTGACTGTCGCCTGCCAGCGTCGCTGGTATGGCTCACTCGCGGTCCAGGAGGCCGCCATGCTCTGTCAAAAAAAGCTCCGCCGAATTCTACTCATTGCTATGTTGGGATTGTCCGTTGGTGGGTGCGTGCCTTATTCCGATGGAGGAGCCAGCTACTACAGTTCCGAGGTCTATACCTCGCCAGCACCGGCCTATTACGCCGGCGGCAGTTCTTACTACTCAAACGGCGGCGGTTACTACACGCCACCGGCCCGGTATTACGCGCCGCCTGCACGGTATTACCAGCCCACCCCGCGGTATTATTCGCAACCGCGGGTCTATCAACCGGCGCCGCACTATTACCAATCACCATCGCGTAATTACCAGCCGCCTCGGGCCGACTACCGGGCGTATCAGAATCATGGCTGGGACGGCCGAAACCGTGGCGGTTGGAACAATGACTACCAAGGGAATGGCGGGCGCAATAACAATCACGGCGGCCGTGGCGACCGTAACGGTCACGGTGACCACGACGGTCGGGGCGATCACCGTTAATCACCTATAAAAATCCAGCATGTGGGAGCGAGCCTGCTCGCGATGGCAGTGTGTCAGACAACATTAATGTCAACTGACACAGCGCCTTCGCGAGCAAGCTCGCTCCCACATTTTATTTAGTACTGCGACAGATCCGCCAACGGATGCCGGCCTTCCCATGCCTTGTGGAAGTGCGCCTCCACCACCGCATCCGGCACGTTGTTGATATCCGGCCAATGCCAGTGCGGTTTGTGGTCCTTGTCGATCAACCGCGCGCGCACGCCTTCGCTGAATTCCGGATGTCGGCAGCAGTTCAGGCTCAAGGTGTATTCCATTTGAAAAACCTGAGCCAGTGACATATGCCGGGCGCGGATGATTTGTTCCCACACCAGATGCGCGGTTAGCGGAGAGCCTTCGCTCATGGTTTTCGCCGCACGGCTGAGCAGCAGATCCGTGCTGTCGCGCAACTGGCTGATGGCCTTCCAGGCGCAACGCACGTCACTGACATCCAGCAGTTCATCGATGCGCTGGCGTCGCGGCAACCATTGGGCCTCGGGCATTTTGGCGAGAGCTTCCTGCTGCATGGCCTTGAGCAAGCTGTTGAGCTGCATCGGCGTTTGTTCCTGCCAGTTCAACTGCAACAAACCTTCGATCAGCGCTTCCTGCTGTTCATCGAGCAGGAAACGGTCGGCGAGGTCCAGATCGATCACATCACGACCGTTCATATGGGCGCCGGTCAGGCCGAGGAACAAGCCGAGCTTGCCGGGCAGCCGTGATAGAAACCAACTGGCCCCGACGTCCGGGTACAGGCCGATGCTGATTTCCGGCATTGCCAGGCGACTGCTGGGCGTGACGATGCGAATGCTTGCGCCTTGCAGCAGTCCCATGCCACCGCCGAGCACATAACCATGGCCCCAGCAAATCAGTGGTTTGGGGTAGGTGTGCAGGCTGAAGTCCAGGCGATATTCTGCGGCGAAGAACTGCGCGGCCAAGGGTGGCACTTCACCGGGATGGGCGCGGCAAGCTTGAACCAGGCTGCGCACTTCGCCACCGGCGCAAAAGGCCTTGGTGCCGTTACCGCGTAACAGGACGCAGACGATTTGCGGTTCCTTGGCCCAGGCGTCCAGTTGATCGCGCAGGGCGTTGATCATCGGCAAGGACAGGGCATTGAGCGACTGTTCGGCATCCAGGCTGGCAATGCCGATGCGGGCACCGTCGGTGCCGGTGAGTTCTTCGAAGTGCAGATTCATCGTGACCTCGATCGGGAATTTGAGGGTTGAGTATGATCGCTGTGTGGGAAAGTGCCGGATCTGCGTCAGATCAATTGACAAGCGTGGTGGGCCTTCTTAGGGTTCGCCCCATTGTTTTTACCGGATATGACCATGACTGCTGACGACCGTATCAAACTCGAACCGAGCTGGAAGGAGGCGCTGCGTGCCGAATTCGACCAGCCCTACATGGCAGAGTTGCGAAAATTCCTGCAAGAGGAGCGGGCGGCCGGCAAGGAAATCTATCCACCGGGTCCGATGATTTTCAACGCGCTCAACTCAACGCCGCTGGACAAGGTCAAGGTGGTCATCCTTGGCCAGGACCCGTATCACGGCCCTGGCCAGGCCCATGGCTTGTGCTTCTCGGTGCAACCGGGGGTGCCCGCGCCGCCATCGCTGGTGAATATCTATAAAGAGTTGAAACGCGACCTGAATATCGACATTCCCAGCCACGGCTACCTGCAAAGCTGGGCCGATCAAGGTGTGTTGATGATCAACACCACCATGACCGTGGAGCGCGCCAATGCCAATGCGCACAAAGATAAGGGCTGGCAGTTTTTTACGGATCGGATCATTGAAGTGGTCAGTCAGCAGCAACCGCATCTGGTGTTTATGCTGTGGGGCGCGCATGCCCAAAGCAAACAGAAACTCATCGATGCCACCAAGCACCTGGTGCTGACCTCGGTGCATCCGTCACCACTGTCTGCCTATCGCGGCTTTCTTGGTTGCGGGCACTTCAGCCGGACCAACAAGTTTCTGGAACAGAATGGCGAGACGCCGATCGAGTGGCGATTGCCACCAGTCTAAAAGCTTCGCGGGCAAGCCTCGCTCCTACAGAAAAATTACATTCCTCTGCAGGAGCGAGGCTTGCCCGCGAAGGGTACAACTCGGTCTATGAATCTGACTTCGGAAGCCGGTTCCAATACTTGAACAACGGCTCCGCCAGAAACAGCACAAATAACAGCCGCATCACCTGCATCGCCGTCACGAGCGGCACCGACAATTGCAGGGTTTCCGCCGTCAGGCTCATCTCCGCAATCCCGCCAGGCATCATGCCCAAAGTCAACGAGCGCAGATCCAGATGAGTCAGCGCGCTCAAACCCAATGCCGCCGCCGTGGCGATCAACATCGTCAGCACCGTGCCAATCAATGTCCGGCCCATGAACGATGGCGCGCGACGGAAAAACTGCCGATTGAAGTGACAACCCAAACCGCTGCCGATCAGCCATTGACCGATCTGGCTGCCACCGTGAGGTAAACCGGTATGCAGATCCCAACCGATGCTCACCGCCGCACTCACCAGCAACGGCCCGAACAGCCAGGGGTTGGGTTGACGCAGACGCTCCCAGATCCACGCCGCCAACGCACCGGCAGGAAACAGCAGGGCCAGCCAGCGCCAGTCGACCGCCGTAGCCTGCAACACCGGCGTACCGTCGCCTAATAAATATTTGAAGGCTGCCGGCACGCAAAGCACCACCACCAGCACCCGCAAACTCTGCCCTGCGGCAACGCGACTGAGCACCGCGCCATTACGGGCACCGAGGTTGACCATCTCCCCGGAACCGCCCGGCATGCTGGAAAAGAATGCGGTGGCGCGATCCTCACCGGTGCGCCGCATCAACCAGACCCCGACCACTGCGGACAGGCTGGTCACCAACGCACCGAAGAAAATCAGCCCGAAGTGGCCTAGCACCTGCTCCATCACCACCGGCGTAAAGTGCAGGCCGATGCCGATTCCTACAACCCACTGACCGCATTTGCGGCCACCAGGAATTTCCGCCAATTGCCAGGGCGTCAGGCAGCGCACCAGGATGATCGCCAGCAGCGAGCCGACCATCCACGGCAACGGCCAGCCGATCTGGCTGGCGACATAGCCGCCCAGCAGACCGACTAGCGGGGTTCCCCACCAGGCTTTGAAAGGTGTTCGATCAGACATCGGCAATCGCGCGTTGAGCCGCTGAGCGTTTGCGCCAGATACGGATGATCGGCATCAGCAGCATGATCGCCGTCAGGACCCAGCAACCGAAAGTGATCGGGCTCGACCAGAGGATTTCCAGCGCACCGTTGGAGATCGACAGGGCACGACGCAGGTTTTGCTCCATCAGGCCGCCGAGGATGAAACCCAGCAACAGTGGCGACAACGGGAAGTCCAGCTTGCGCAGGATGTAACCGAAGATGCCGATGCCGATCATCAGGAACAGGTCGAACGTGGTGGCGTGCACCGCATAGACGCCGATCCCGGTGATGATCGCGATCACTGGCACCAGTGCCCAGTTCGGCACGGCGAGGATGCGGGTGAAGATGCGGATCATCGGAATGTTGAGGATCACCAGCATGACGTTGGCGATGAACAACGAAGCAATCAGGCCCCAGACGATGTCGGGTTGCTGTTGGAACAGCAGTGGACCCGGCGTGATGTTGTACAGCGACAACGCGCCGATCATCACCGCCGTGGTGCCCGACCCCGGAACACCCAGGGTCAGCATCGGCACCAGCGCCCCACAGGCCGCGCCACCGATGGCGGTTTCCGGTGCGGCGAGGCCGCGTTTGTCGCCTTCACCGAACTTGCCGTTGGCACCGGCAATGCGCTTCTCGGTCATGTAGGCCACGGCACTGGCCAGGGTCGCGCCGGCACCTGGCAACACGCCCATGATGAAGCCAAGTACGCCGCAGCGAAGGTTCACCGTGAACACCGACGCCGCTTCCTTGAAGTTGAACATCATGCGCCCGGTGGCTTTCACCGCTTCCTGGCCGTGGTGGGTTTTTTCCAGCAACAGGAGGATTTCGCTGATGGAGAACAGACCCAGCACCAGCACCACGAATTGAATGCCGTCAGTCAGGTGAATGTTGTCGCCGGTGAAACGGTACACACCGCTGTTGGCATCGATGCCGACCGTCGACATGAACAAGCCGATCAGTGCCGCGATAAAAGTCTTGAGCGGTCGATCACCGGCCATGCCGCCCAGGCAAACGATCGCGAACACCATCAATACGAAGTATTCCGCCGGGCCGAAGGCAATCGCCCATTTCGCCAGCAGCGGGGCGAACAACACCATGCCGCAGGTGGCGATGAACGCGCCGATGAACGAACTCCACGCTGACAACGACAGCGCCACGCCGGCCAAACCCTGGCGGGCCATCGGATAGCCGTCGAGGGTGGTCATCACGGTGGAAGCTTCGCCCGGAATGTTCAGCAGGATCGAACTGATCCGGCCGCCATATTCACAACCCAGGTACACCGCCGCCAGCAGGATCAATGCAGACTCCGGTGGCAGGCCGAGGGCGAATGCTATCGGTATCAGCAACGCCACGCCGTTGATCGGCCCCAGGCCCGGTAACAGGCCAACCACGGTGCCAATCAGGGTGCCGCACAATGCGGTTACCAGGTTGTACGGGCTCAGCGCGACGCCGAAGCCCTGACCCAAATAGCCAAGAGTATCCATATCAGTTCTCCAGAACGTCGAGCACGCCCAAGGGCAGCGGCACGTCCATCAACTTGTCGAACAGCAGGTAAAGGCCGACGGCCATCAGGCTGATAATCACGACGCTAGGCAACCAGCGACCGCCATACAGGCGCGCCATCGGCACACCGGTCAGGATGCTGGCGACGATGAAACCCAAGGGTTCGAAGGTGCCGGCGAACACCAGCAACAGCACCACGCAGAGACCGATTTTGGTCAGGGTTTCGCGATCCAGCGGCGGTTCCTCAGCACTGTGTTTGATCGGCGCCGGACGAAAAATCATGTACAGCAGCGCCGCACCCATCAGGCCAATCATCAACAATGGGAAGGCCCGAGGCCCTACCGGTTCGTAGGAAAAAGCCGCCTGGTACGGCCACGCCATCAGCGCCAGGCCGACGCAGACCAGCAACAGCACTGAAGCAAAAATGCGTTGTAAGAGCATGGGAAACTCCTGTGCCACGGCCTCGCAAGCGGAGGCCGTAGCCGCTAGACAAAGGCGATCACTGAATCAGGCCGAACTCTTTGGCCAGCACTTTGTAGTCCGCGACTTGCTTCTTCACGTAGGTGTCCAGCTCCGGGCCGGTCATGGCGAACGGGAACAGTTCACGCTGATCGCGCAGCTTGGCGAAGTCTTCGGACGCCAGCAGTTTGTCGAAGGCCGCTTTCCACCAGGCGTAGTCTTCATCGCTGACTTTTGGCCCGAGGTAGAAGCCGCGAACCACCGGCCAGACGATGTCGTAGCCTTGCTCTTTGGCAGTCGGGATGTCTTTCATCTCTGGCTCGTCGAGGCGCTTGTCGGCGAACACTGCCAGCAAGCGCATATCGCCGCTGAGGATGTGTGGCATGGAGTCGGAAATGTCGGTGCTGCCGACCTGGATGTGGCCGCCGAGCAGGGCAGTGGCGATTTCACCGCCGCCTTCGAGGGCGACGTAGCGCAAGTCGCGCGGGTTGATACCGGCGGCTTTGGCGATCAACGCGGTTTGCATCCAGTCCTGGCTGCCGACGGTGCCGCCGGAACCGATCACCACTTTGCTCGGATCTTTCTTCAGCGCCTGTACCAGATCGTCGAGGGTCTTGTAGGGCGAATCGCTTTTCACCGCGATGGCACCGTAACTGGTGCCAACGGCGGCCAGCCAGCGCACATTGGTTTCATCGAAACGCCCGAACTTACCCTGAGCCAGGTTCAACAGCGAACCGCTGGACCAGGCCACCAGAGTGCCGGCATCCGCTGGGCGCTGAGCGACCACCGCGTTGTACGCGACCGCGCCAACACCGCCGGGCATGTAGGTCACGCGCATCGGTTTGGTCAGCAGTTTCTCGTTGACCAGCGCGCTTTGCGCCAGTTTGCAGGTCAGGTCGAAACCACCACCCGGCGACGCCGGCGCAATGCATTCCGGGCGTTTGGGTTCGGCCATCAGTTGGCCGGCGAACAGCATGCAGCTGGCGGCAAGGGCGAAACGGCGCATTGATCGATTCATTTTTAGTCTCCACGGGAGTTTTTGTTTTTGGGGATGTTTCAGGCGCGGCAGTTTCACGCCGTGCAACCGGCTACGGCGCTGGCAAGCGTAAACAATGGGGATCGAAGAAAAGGATGGGGCGGGTAAGCCTGAAGCTGTGTGGACAGCATGGTGCAGTACCTCGGTTATTGTTCTTATTGGCGAAAACGCTTCGAGGCGTTTTTCGGTAGTTACATGTCAAAGCACGTTTTCAAACTACGATTCGATGGTCGGCAGACGAAACCATCCGTGGGCCGACTCTAACGGCCCAACCTTTCGCTAACCTTTCAGCGGGCTTTCAAGGTTTTTCAGGCTTCACAGCGACGGATGCCGCTGTAAACTCCGCGCCAAAGAAGGGCGTCGACCATTCCTGATTGAGGTGAAAATCCATGCGTGTCCTGCTTGTCGAAGACCATCTGCAGCTTGCCGAAAGTGTCGCCCAGGCACTCAAAAGCACCGGGTTGACCGTGGATGTGCTGCACGATGGCGTGGCTGCGGATCTGGCGCTGGGCAGCGAGGAATACGCCATGGCGATACTCGATGTCGGCCTGCCGCGCATGGATGGTTTTGAGGTGCTGGCGCGTTTGCGTGCACGGGGCAAGAATTTGCCGGTGTTGATGTTGACCGCCCGCAGCGACGTCAAGGACCGGGTCCATGGGCTCAACCTGGGCGCCGATGATTACCTGGCCAAACCGTTCGAACTCAGCGAACTCGAAGCCCGGGTCAAAGCCTTGCTGCGCCGCAGTGTATTAGGCGGTGAGCGCGTGCAGCGTTGTGGCGTGCTGGCGTACGATCTGGAGACGCGGCGCTTCACCCTCGGTGAAGAACTGTTGACCCTGACTTCCCGCGAGCAGGCTGTGCTTGAAGCGCTGATTGCTCGTCCCGGTCGGGTGATGAGCAAGGAACAACTGGCTTCCCAAGTGTTCGGCCTTGATGAAGAGGCCAGTCCCGATGCCATCGAAATCTATGTGCACCGCTTGCGCAAGAAACTCGACGGCCAGCCGGTTGCCATCGTGACGTTCCGCGGGCTTGGTTACTTGCTGGAAAGCCGCGATGCATAAGCCCAGCAGCCTGCGCTGGCGGTTGCTGTGGAACCTGGCGCTGTTGTTGGTGGTGTTAATGCTGGCTAGCGGATTGAGCGCCTACTGGAATGGGCGCGAAGCTGCCGATACCGCGTATGACCGCACCTTGCTCGCTTCTGCCCGGACCATCGCCGCAGGCGTAACCCAACGTGATGGCACGCTGAGCGCCGACGTGCCTTACGTGGCCCTCGACACCTTTGCTTACGACAGCGCCGGGCGGATTTTTTACCTGGTCAACGACATCAATCAGAAGCTGATCTCCGGCTACGAAAACCTGCCTGCGCCGCCACCAGGAACGCCGCGCACCGATGACTATCCGGCGCTGGCGCGCTTTTACAACGCGACCTACCGAGGGCAAAACGTGCGTGTGGTGAGCCTGCTTAAGCCGGTCAGCGAGCCGAACATGAATGGCATGGCGGAAATCCGCGTGGCCGAAACCGACGAGGCGCGGGTCAGCATGGCCCGAAGTCTGGCGGCGGACACGTTGTTGCGTTTGGGCATGCTCGCGGTCGGAGCGCTGATGGTGGTGTGGTTTGCCGTCAGTGCGGCGTTGCGCCCACTGGAGCGGCTGCGCACAGCGGTGGAAGAGCGCCAGCCGGACGACCTGCGGCCATTGCCATTGGTTGAAGTGCAACACGAGTTGTGGCCCTTGGTGCGCGCACTCAATCACTTTACCGAACGCCTGCGCGGACAGTTCGAGCGCCAGGCGCAGTTCATCGCCGATGCGGCCCACGAACTGCGCACCCCGTTGGCGGCGCTCAAGGCGCGCCTGGAGTTGGGCTTACGTTCGAGCGAACCCGAAACCTGGCGCAGTACCCTGGAAACCGCCGCTCAGGGCACCGATCGCTTGACTCATCTGGCCAATCAATTGCTCTCCCTGGCGCGGGTCGAAAATGGCGCCCGAGCAATTGCCGAGGGCGGCGCGCAGTTGCTCGATCTCAGCCAACTGGCGCGTGAATTAGGTATGGCTATGGCGCCGCTGGCCCATAAGCGCGGCGTGGCGCTGGCGCTGGAAGCGGACGAGCCGGTATGGATGCGGGGCGAGCCGACGTTGCTGAATGAACTGTTGAGCAATCTGGTAGATAACGCGCTGGCCCATACGCCATCGGGCGGTAACGTCATTCTGCGGGTCTCGGCGCCGGCGGTGCTGGAGGTCGAGGACGATGGGCCGGGCATTCCGCTGGATGAGCGTGATCGGGTGTTCGAGCGCTTTTACCGTCGCAATCAGCAGGTGGCAGGTTCGGGGTTGGGGTTGGCGATTGTGGGTGAGATTTGTCGGGCGCATTTGGCGCAGATCAGCCTGCATGATGGTGAAAAAGCGGGGCTGAAGGTGCGGGTGAGTTTTATAGCGGGGGAGTGAGGGTGTTTGTGCTGGTGTCTTCGCGGGCAAGCCTCGCTCCTGCAGAGTCACACTGTCCTGTAGGCGCGAGGCTTGCCCCGCGAAGCTGTTAATAAAACATCGTCCGCGTTTCTTCCAGTTCGTCGCACATTGCCTTGTTGTCGGGATCAATTCCGAGCTTGTTGAAGGCGGGCACGCTGAAGGGGTCGATACGCGCGAAAGGGTGATCGGTGTCTTTGTGGCAATACAGGCTGGCCACCTGTACCAGATCCACATAATCGATCTGCGCTGACTCGCGCTTGAAGTTCAGATACAGGCGCGGCACCTGCACCAGCATGTCCGGAAATTCCCAGACCCTGAGTAATTTGTCGCCGAGCAAGGGATGAATCTGATCGATCACATGATTGAGGCTGACCGCGTCGGACAGCAATTCATAGTGATCTTCGGCATAGGTGAGGATAGGCAGCACGCCAATCTGATGCACCAAACCGCCAAGGGCGGCCTGGTCAGGCTTGAGCTGGGTGTAATTGCGACACAACGCATAGCTGACACCGGCGATTTCCAGGCTTTTGCGCCACACTTCGCGCATTTTCTGTTCTACCACCTCGGAGCGGGCATGGAAGATCTGTTCCATGACCAGGCCGATGGCCAGGTTGCTGCTGTAGTTGATCCCCAGGCGGGTGACCGCCGTGTGCAACTCGGTGACTTCCTGGGTCGCGCGCAGTAACGGGCTATTGACCACTTTGATCAGGCGCGCTGAAAGCGCAGCATCGCGGCCGATCACTTTGCTCAAGGCGCTGATACTGACTTCCGGGTCTTCAGCGGCCTTGCGAATCTGCAGAGCCACTTCCGGTAATGTTGGCAGAACCAGGTCATCGTTATCGATGGCCTCAACCAAATCCTGTTGGACCTTTTCCGCCAGCTCACTCATTTCGTTTCTCTAGGGTGTTGCAAAAAGTACTGCTGTTAACGCTGGATTTCGCGGTCGCGATCCAGTTGATAAGGCAGGTCGAGCAAGTGCAGGGCCGGGCCGTCGAGCGCTCCGACGTGAATGTCGCCGCCTTCTGCCGCTTCGGCTTGCAATACAGCGAGCAACTCAATGTGTTGCTCGCTGCGTGCGGCCAGAACTACTTCGCCGATTGAACTGCCGTGGCTCGGGGAAAACAGCTGAGTGCCAGGCTCAGGCAAATCGTTGGCGTCCAGTTGCACGCGATACAAGCGGCGCTTGAGTTTGCCCAGGTACTGCATTCGCGCGACGATTTCCTGGCCTGTGTAGCAGCCTTTTTTGAAACTCACGCCACCGACGGCTTGCAGGTTGAGCATCTGCGGGATGAACAACTCGCGAGTGCTCGGCATTACCTGACCGATCCCTGCGCGGATCTGGCCCAGCACCCATTGATTCAAATCGCCCTCGGCCAACAGGGCGGACAGCTTGGCCTTGATGCTGTCAGCTTGCTCGGCGGCGACCCAGAGTTCCGCACGATCCGGCGAAACCCGAATGGCGATCAAACCGTCGTTACGCACGACCTGATCGGTGTCTGCTGGCAGCTCAAGACCCAGGCTGTGCAGGGCAGCGTCACCATGATCAACGCCGAAGCGGACCCAGGCAGCGCTTTCATCTGTCAGTTTGGATTTGGAGAACACGGCGTATTTTTTCAGGTCCGCCAACTGCGGTGCCAGCAACTCACTGGCCATGGCCATAAGTACGCCGTCACCTTCGAGCAGGATGCGGAAGCTCGACTGCATCCGGCCTTTCTGCGTGCAGCGCGCGCCGAGGCTGGCTTGAGTATCGCTCAGGTAGTTGAGATTGCAGGTCAGTTGGCCTTGCAGGAACTTGCCGGCGTCCGCGCCACGGACCGCGAGAACACCTTCATGAGACAGCGTGCAGAAAAAAGCAGAATCGGCCATGGGTCATCGCAGGGTAAAGAGTCTGGCGGACATGATAAGGGGGCGCTGTTGAAATGGGTAGTTAACAAAGGATCGCCGGTGCCCGACCAAAGCCGACTGTTCGACGAGGCGCGGGGCTGTATACTTGCGGCCTATTTGAGGAGCGCTCCATGGTCGAAGATGTTGAACTGAATCGCCTCTACTGGCACAGCCGCCGCGGCATGCTTGAGCTTGACGTGTTGCTGGTGCCGTTTGTGAAAGAGGTTTATCCGCACCTTAACCAGGTCGATCGCGACTGCTACGTCAGGTTGCTCGAATGCGAAGATCAGGACATGTTCGGCTGGTTCATGGAACGTGCTGAATCGGAAGATCCTGAGCTGCAACGCATGGTTCGCATGATTCTGGACCGTGTCCAGCCCAAGTAATGGTTTTGAATGCCGCTGGCATGCCTCACGGCAGTTGCTGGCGGCGTATCTGTTGGTCCAGCTGTTCGCGCTGGGTTCGCTGTTTCTTCTCGCTATTCCGCTTTGGGCCAGCCTGTCTGGCGCTTTTTGCTGCCTGTTGCATGGCTTTTGGGCGCTGCCTCGTCAGATTCTACTGACGCATCCGCAGGCCTTTTGCGGTTTGCGTCGCGATGCCGATGGCTGGCAGTTATGGAATCAGGCGAAGGGATGGCAGCCGGTGCAGCTACGCCCGGACAGTCTGGCGCTGCCGTTGGTCGTGGTATTGAGATTTCGTCTGCGCGGTGAGCGGCGAGTCCGGGCGATTTGCGTGCCACGGGATTCGCAGGCGGCGGATCTGCACCGACGCCTGCGGGTGCGGCTCAAGTTCAGTCGGCGTAGGTGGGCGGCACCAGAATAGTGTCGAGGGCGACCGGCAACATCTTCGGGTAGTCGAGGGTGTAATGCAGGCCACGACTTTCCTTGCGCTCCATGGCTGACAGAATCATCAGCTCGGCCACCTGGGCCAGGTTACGCAGTTCGATCAAATCCCGGCTTACTTTATAGTTGCTGTAGAACTCATCGATTTCATCGAGCAGCAGACGAACGCGGTGCTGAGCCCGCTGCAGGCGCTTGTTGGTGCGCACGATGCCCACGTAGTCCCACATGAAGCGCCGCAGTTCGTCCCAGTTATGCGCGATGATTACATCTTCATCGGAGTCGGTAACCTGGCTAGCATCCCAGACAGGCAGGGCGTCAGGCGCCGAAACCTGTGGCAACTGTTCAACGATGTCCGCCGCCGCCGAACGCGCATAGACAAAGCACTCCAGCAGCGAGTTGCTGGCCATGCGGTTGGCGCCGTGCAGACCGGTGAAGCTGGTTTCGCCAATCGCATACAGCCCCGGCACATCAGTGCGACCCTGCTGATCGACCATCACGCCGCCGCAGGTATAGTGCGCCGCCGGGACCACCGGGATCGGTTGTTTGGTGATATCGATGGAGAACTCGAGGCAGCGCTCATACACGGTCGGAAAGTGCGTCTTGATGAACTCTTCGGACTTGTGGCTGATGTCCAGATAGACGCAATCGACACCAAGGCGCTTCATCTCATGGTCGATGGCCCGGGCGACGATGTCCCGAGGGGCCAATTCGGCCCGTGGGTCGAAACGCTGCATGAAGCGTTCGCCGTTGGGCAGTTTCAGGTGTGCACCTTCGCCGCGCAGGGCTTCAGTGATCAGGAAACTCTTGGCTTGCGGGTGATACAGGCAGGTGGGGTGGAACTGGTTGAATTCCAGGTTCGCTACCCGGCAGCCTGAGCGCCAGGCCATGGCGATGCCGTCACCGCAGGCGCCATCGGGGTTGCTGGTATAGAGGTAAACCTTGGCGGCGCCGCCGGATGCAAGGATGACAAAGCGCGCGCCATAGGTGTCGACTTCGCCGGTCCCGCGATTAAGCACGTACGCGCCTAGGCAGCGATCGCCTTCAAGGCCCAGGCGTTTCTCGGTGATCAGATCGACCGCGACGCGCTGTTCCAGCAACTCGATGTTCGGTCTTTGTTTTGCCTGGGCGAGCAGGGTTCTGAAAATTGCAGCGCCAGTAGCATCGGCGGCATGGATGATGCGCCGGTGACTGTGGCCGCCTTCGCGGGTCAGGTGAAACTCGAATCCGCCATCTTCAGTGCCGGACTGTTCATCGCGAGTAAACGGCACGCCCTGGTCGATCAGCCACTGGATCGCTTCTTTACTGTGTTCGACGGTAAAGCGCACGGCGTCTTCGTGGCACAGGCCACCGCCAGCATTGAGGGTGTCATCGACGTGGGATTCGACTGTGTCAGTGTCGTCCAGGACCGCAGCAACACCTCCTTGCGCCCAGAAGGTCGAGCCGTTGGCGAGGTCGCCTTTGCTCAGTACAGCGATGCGCAAATGACCGGGCAAGGTCAGCGCAAGGCTCAAGCCGGCAGCGCCGCTGCCAATTACCAGAACATCGTGTTGAAACTGTTGGCTCATTTCAGGATTCCGCTCAAAGCGACCCGGGTCGGGGTAGGCGCCAGACAACTGGACAGGCGAGTCAGGCAGCCGCACAGCCCACTAGTATATAGAGGGGGGGAGCGGCACAATACCCGAGCCCATATGGCATTGTGAAACTACCGTGACAGAAAAGACCCGACGCTTCGTCGGATGTTTTTTGGCCAGTTCGGCGACTTGAAGACTGTATCGTGGATTTAACAGTCCTTTTACCTTCAAGGTTGCACAATGTCGGCTTGGCACGGCTATAAATATTTGGAACTTTTGCCAAAGGCCCAAGATCAATAGACGGTTGCCTGAATCAAGGGACAGTGTCGGCTTCAGTGCAGGATCTGCAGTTGGATCCTTGCCAGTGAATTCGATAACAAGATTATTTGCGCAGCCGGGCCATCTCGCGCTGCGTTTTTCGTGCGTGCCGAATCAGAGCCCGCAGGAAACTTGCCTGGAGGGGGAGAACTTTTGCGAAAAGCCCGAGTCTATGTTTGCAAGCCCGGTCGTTTAGTAATGCAAGCCTCCTCCGAGCTTATCGAGGAGTGTTCATGCTAACCCAGGAAGAGGATCAGCAACTGGTCGAACGCGTTCAACGCGGCGACAAGCGTGCTTTCGATCTGCTAGTGCTGAAATACCAGCACAAAATTCTCGGGTTGATCGTGCGTTTCGTGCACGACACCCATGAAGCCCAGGATGTGGCACAAGAGGCCTTTATCAAGGCATACCGTGCGCTTGGAAATTTTCGCGGCGACAGCGCGTTTTATACGTGGCTCTACCGCATCGCCATTAACACGGCGAAAAACTATCTGGTTTCACGCGGCCGTCGGCCGCCGGATAGCGATGTAAGTTCCGAGGATGCAGAGTTCTACGATGGCGATCATGGCCTCAAGGATCTCGAGTCGCCAGAACGAGCTTTGCTGCGGGATGAGATCGAAGGCACCGTCCATCGAACCATTCAGCAACTGCCAGAAGATTTGCGTACGGCTTTAACTTTACGTGAATTCGATGGTCTGAGTTACGAGGACATTGCGAGCGTCATGCAGTGTCCGGTAGGCACCGTGCGCTCCCGGATTTTCCGCGCCCGGGAGGCCATCGATAAAGCCCTGCAGCCGTTGTTGCAGGAAAACTAAAGACAGCGGCGACAGCCAAGAGAGGAACGCCATGAGTCGTGAAGCCCTGCAGGAATCGCTGTCCGCAGTGATGGATAACGAAGCGGACGAGTTGGAATTGCGTCGGGTATTGAATGCCTGTGACGATGTTGAAACCCGTGAAACGTGGGCTCGTTATCAGATCGCTCGGGCAGTGATGCACAAGGATCTGCTGCTTCCACGTCTGGACATCGCAGCGGCTGTTTCTGCCGCACTGGCTGATGAGGCCGTACCGGCAAAAGCCACTCGTGGTCCATGGCGCAGCCTGGGTCGTCTGGCAGTTGCCGCTTCGGTAACTCTCGCGGTTTTGGCCGGTGTTCGTCTGTACAACCAGGACGAGATTGCAGGTGTCGAGCTGGCTCAGCAATCCGGTCAACAAAACCTGATCGCGCCTCAAGTTAAGGGCCCGGCCGTATTGGCAGGCTACAATGAGAGTTCGGAAGCCACTGGCCCTATGGCCAACGGCGTATTGCAAGGTCAGCCAGGCTGGCACGATCAACGTCTGCCGAGCTACCTGCGCCAACATGCTCAACAGGCTGCACTGAAAGGTACTGAGAGCGCTCTGCCTTATGCTCGTGCAGCAAGCCTGGAAAACCGTTAAGGAGGATCATGCGCGCCATACCTTTACTTACGCTTTTGCTTGGTGGCTGGATTGTTGTTCCAGCCCACGCCGATGAAGCCCAGGACTGGTTGACCCGTCTTGGTCAAGCCGAGCAGCAGCAAAGCTTCCAAGGTACTTTCGTCTACGAGCGTAACGGTAGTTTTTCTACCCACAACATCTGGCATCGTGTCCAGGATGGCAAGGTCCGCGAGCGGTTACTCCAGCTCGATGGCTCCGCTCAGGAGGTCGTGCGCGTTGATGGGCATACTCAATGCGTTAGCGGCACCTTGATCGCAGGGCTTGGGGATTCCCCCAACTCAGCAGCTCGTGCACTCGATCCACAAAAGCTCAAGAATTGGTATGACCTTGCTGTCGTTGGCAAGTCTCGCGTGGCCGGGCGACCGGCCGTGATTGTGACGCTGACACCTCGCGATCAACACCGCTACGGTTTTGAACTGCATCTGGATAAAGAAACCGGCCTGCCTCTCAAGTCATTGTTGCTCAATGACAAAGGGCAGTTGCTGGAGCGGTTCCAGTTCACGCAGTTAAATACCGCTGAAGTTCCTTCTGATGGCAGTTTGCAGGCGGGCGCAGATTGCAAAGCGGTCAACCTCGACAGTGACAAGGCTTCTGCAATCAAGACCGCTCAAGTCTGGCACTCAGACTGGCTTCCGCCCGGTTTCGAACTCACCAGCAGTACGGCGCGCAAGGATCCGGAAACCAAAACTCAGGTCAATAGCCTGATGTATGACGATGGTCTGGCGCGTTTTTCGGTATTCCTGGAGCCTTTGAATGGCGCAACAGTCACTGATGCCCGTGCTCAGTTGGGGCCAACCGTTGCTGTTTCCCGTCGCATGAACACGCCCCAAGGCGAAATGATGGTGACGGTGGTGGGCGAAATCCCCGTAGGCACCGCTGAACGGATTGCGCTTTCCATGCGCACTGATGCCACTGCTGCCACGCAGTGAGCTGAGATCGAAATGTTTCGTGAGCATTTCAATTTGCAAATTCCCCTGAGATTTTTTATAGGTCAGAGCCCCTCGGCTCTGGCCTTGTTTGTTGTTCCCGGAACAAAAATACCGGCGTATCTTTCTCGGTGTTCCTTGATCCATATCGCTTAACCATGCTCGTCGTAACGGGAGCCGTATGTCGATACCACGCTTGAAGTCTTACCTCTCCATCTTTGCCACCGTCCTGGTGCTCGGTCAGTCGGTCGCTGCTCAAGCAGTCGAATTGCCTGACTTCACGCAGCTGGTCGAACAGGCCTCGCCTGCGGTGGTAAACATCAGTACCACGCAAAAACTGCCAGACCGCAAAGTGTCGGCCCAGCAGATGCCGGACCTGGAAGGCTTGCCGCCAATGCTGCGCGAGTTCTTCGAACGTGGTATGCCGCCACCTCGTTCACCCCGCGGTGATCGACAGCGTGAGGCCCAATCCCTGGGTTCGGGTTTCATCATCTCGCCTGACGGCTACATCTTGACCAACAACCACGTAATCGCCGATGCCGACGAAATTCTCGTGCGCCTCGCCGATCGCAGCGAAATGAAGGCCAAGCTGGTCGGCACTGACACACGTTCTGACGTGGCATTGCTGAAAATCGAAGGCAAGGACCTGCCAGTCTTGAAACTGGGTAAATCCCAGGATCTGAAGGCCGGCCAGTGGGTCGTTGCAATCGGTTCGCCATTTGGCTTTGACCACACCGTGACTCAAGGCATTGTCAGTGCCGTCGGCCGTAGCCTGCCGAACGAGAACTATGTGCCGTTCATCCAGACCGACGTGCCGATCAACCCGGGCAACTCCGGTGGTCCGTTGTTCAACCTGAATGGCGAAGTGGTCGGGATCAACTCGCAGATCTACACCCGTTCTGGCGGCTTTATGGGCGTATCGTTCGCGATCCCTATCGACGTGGCCATGGACGTTTCCAACCAGCTGAAAAGCGGTGGCAAAGTCAGTCGTGGCTGGCTGGGTGTCGTGATCCAGGAAGTGAACAAGGATCTGGCCGAGTCGTTTGGTCTGGAGAAGCCGGCCGGTGCGCTGGTTGCGCAGATCCAGGATGACGGCCCGGCTGCCAAGGGTGGCCTGCAAGTTGGCGACGTGATCCTGAGCATGAACGGTCAGCCGATCGTTATGTCCGCCGATCTGCCGCACCTTGTAGGCGCGCTGAAAGCGGGCGCTAAAGCCAATCTGGAAGTGATTCGCGAAGGTAAGCGCCAGAACATTGAGTTGACTGTCGGTGCTATTCCGGAAGAAGGCAAAGAGTTGGACGCCTTGCCTAAGTCCAGTGTCGAGCGCAGCAGCAATCGGCTGGGTGTTTCCGTAGTCGAACTGACCGATGAGCAGAGGAAAACCTACGACCTCAAAGGCGGAGTGGTGATCAAGGAAGTGCAGGATGGCCCTGCTTCAATGATCGGCTTGCAGCCAGGTGATGTCATTACTCACTTGAACAATCAGGCCGTTGAGTCCACCAAGCAGTTCACGGAGATCGCCAAGTCGCTGCCGAAGAATCGCTCGGTGTCGATGCGCGTTCTGCGTCAAGGTCGCGCCAGCTTCATAACCTTCAAACTGGCTGAATAATCCGGTTGTTGGCTGAATAAAAAAACCGCCTCGAAAGAGGCGGTTTTTTTGTGCCTGAAATTTGTTGATAAAGCCGTCAGCCCATCATGTCCTTGATCATGCGCTCTTGCTCCATCAGCTCTCGCTGACGGGCATCGATTCGCGACGACAGCGGGAAATTGCTGCCGGCTTTGCGCTTGGCGAAGTCCAGTTGCTGGATGGCCTGGCGATAGTCGCCCACCAGTGCGAAGTACTCGGCGCGCGCCTGATGCAGGCCGATGATGTTGCCTGACAGGCCGCGAGTCTCGGCAACCTGATACCAGACGTCCGGATCGTCCGGGCGCGACTTGAGCAGGCCTTCAAGGGCTTTTTCGGCGTCGGCAGCGCGGTTCTGTTTCAGCAGCAGGTCGACCCGGACCTGGTTCAGCGGATAGTTGCCCGGGTACTGGGTCAGCATTCGATCCACCCGGGATTGCGCATCCGGCAGGCGGTTATTGGTGGTGTCCAGGTCGATCTGAGCAAGGTTATAGATGATTTCGTTCGGCGACTTGGCCAGCAGCGGCTTGAGGTTTTCCCGCGCTTCGTTCAGTTGGCCACCCTTGATCTGGGCGATGGCCAAGCCATAGCGAGCGACATCGTTTTTTGGGTTTTCATCCAGCTCGGCGCGGAAGCGTTTGGCCCCCAGGCCTGGCGTTTCTTCATAAATCAGCTGGACTCGCGCACGAATCAGCTGATAACGCAGAGTGTCTTCGATGCCGCCCTGCGGGGCCTGTTCGGCACGGTTACGGGTGTCGGCGATCCGCGATTCGGTGACCGGGTGAGTCAGCAGGAATTCAGGTGGTTTAGCGTCATAGCGATACTGACGCCCCAGGCGCTCGAACATCGTAGGCATTGAGCGTGGGTCGTAACCTGCCTTTTCCAGGTTGAGGATGCCGATGCGGTCCGCTTCCTGTTCGTTCTGGCGTGAGAATCGCCGCTGTTCCTGAATCGCTGCCGCCTGTGTACCGGCAATGGCTGCGATACCCGCATCGCCGGCACCGGCCGCTGCGATCACGATACCGGCCAGCAAAGCAGCCATCATCGGCACTTGCATGCGTTGTTGGGCTTCGACACCACGGGCAAAGTGACGTTGCGACAAGTGAGCCAATTCGTGAGCCAGTACCGAGGCATATTCGCCTTCAGTCTGGGCATTGAGGAAAAGGCCACCGTTCACCCCGACAATTCCGCCCGGTGCGGCGAAGGCGTTGAGTTGCGGGCTGTTGATCAGGATGAACTCCAGGCGCCGGTCATTGACCTGGCTGGTTTCCACCAGTCGATAAACGCTGGATTCGACGTAGTCCTTGAGCTGTGGATCGTTGAGCTGCGACACCTGGCTACGCAGGAGCGCCAGCCATGCACGGCCCAATTGGTACTCCTGCTGCGGCGAGACAATGGCAGAGCTGGCGTCGCCGAGTGACGGCAGGTCGTCGGCGAAGCCTGGTGAGGCAAGCAGGCAAGCGAGCGTCAGCAGGGTAGGGCGCAAAAAAGTCATGCACAAAGCCTTAGTCGACAAAGACCTTACTGTAGCCGGACACCAGCCTTGCGACCAGATATTCTAGGCAGCTCAACGACCTGACCCGGAGTGATGCAATGACCGACGCTGTAGCCCATGACGTTGAACTGGACGCCAGTGGCTTGAATTGCCCGTTGCCGTTGCTCAAGGCGAAGATGGAACTCAATCGGATGACCAGTGGCGCGGTGCTCAAGGTGATCGCCACCGACGCCGGTTCACAGCGCGACTTTCGCACCTTTGCCCGATTGGCCGGTCATACGCTGCTTCGTGAAGAAGATGAAGCGGGCGTGTACCGCTACTGGTTGAAAAAAGCCTGAAACCTGCTGCGTTTGTTCCTAAGGATTATTGATGTTCAAAGTGTTACGCGACTGGATTCAGCGTTACTTCTCCGATGAAGAAGCCGTGGTGCTGGCGGTCCTGCTGTTCCTGGCGTTCACCGCCGTGCTCACGCTGGGCGGCATGCTTGCGCCGGTGCTGGCGGGGATGGTCCTGGCTTACCTGATGCAGGGGCTGGTAGTGACCCTCGAACGCCTGCGTGTACCGGGCGGGGCGGCAGTGGGGCTGGTCTTTGCATTGTTCATGGGGTTGTTGCTGGTGTTCATTGTGATTGTGGTGCCGTTGCTATGGCATCAGCTGATCACGCTGTTCAACGAGTTGCCCGGCATGCTTGCCAAGTGGCAGTCGCTGTTACTACTGCTGCCGGAACGCTATCCGCATCTGGTGTCTGACGAGCAGGTGCTGCAAGCGATCGAAGTGGCGCGGGGCGAGATTGGCAAGTTCGGCCAGTGGGCGCTGACGTTCTCGCTGTCGAGCCTGCCGCTGCTGGTGAACATCATGATCTACCTGGTCCTGGTGCCGATCCTGGTGTTTTTCTTCCTCAAGGATCGGGCAATGATCGGCCAGTGGGTGCGCGGTTATCTGCCCCGTGAGCGAGCGCTGATCACCCGTGTCGCCCATGAAATGAATCGGCAGATCGCCAACTACATTCGCGGCAAGGTCATTGAGATCTTCATTTGCGGTGGCGTGACCTACATCGCGTTTGTCGTTCTGGATCTCAATTACGCGGCGCTGCTGGCATTGCTGGTTGGTGTGTCAGTGGTGGTGCCCTACGTCGGGGCTGTCGTGGTGACCGTGCCGGTCATGCTGATTGCGTTGTTCCAGTGGGGCTGGAGCGATCAGTTCATTTATTTGATGGCGGTTTACGGGATCATCCAGACACTGGACGGCAACGTGCTGGTGCCGTTGCTGTTCTCGGGAGCGGTCAACCTGCACCCGGTGGCTATCATTTGTGCAGTACTGTTGTTTGGCGGGTTGTGGGGCTTCTGGGGCGTATTCTTTGCGATTCCCCTGGCGACGCTGTTCAAAGCCGTACTGGATGCTTGGCCGAGAAAAGAACCGATTGTGGCGCCGTTGCTTTAAATCGGTGGTGATGCAAAAAGATCGCAACCTGCGGCAGTTCCTGCATTGAAATACGATCCATGTAGGAGTTGCCGCAGGCTGCGATCTTTTTCGGTATCAAGCCTTGTTCAGCGCCTGAGCAGCTGTTAGAACCGCATCAACATGCCCCGGCACCTTCACGCCACGCCATTCCTGGCGCAACACACCATTTTTGTCGATCAGGAACGTGCTGCGATCAACGCCCATGTATTCCTTGCCATACAGTTTCTTCAACTTGATCACATCGAACAGCTGGCACAGCGCTTCTTCCTTGTCGCTGATCAGTTCGAAGGTGAATGCCTGTTTCGCCTTGAAGTTCTCGTGGGATTTCAGGCTGTCACGCGACACGCCGAAGACTTCGGTGTTCGCCGCTTTAAACGCTTCAAGCTGATCGCGAAAGCCTTGGCCCTGGGTGGTGCAACCCGGCGTGCTGTCCTTCGGGTAAAAGTAGATCACCACCTGCTTGCCTTTAAGGGCCGCGAGGCTGACGGTCTGCCCGCTGGTGGCGGGTGCTTCGAAGTCGGCAACCGGTTGGTCGATAGCAACGGCCATGAAAGCTTCCTTACATTGGGTTTTGTGGGCGCCATGGTTCGATCAGGGCATCCAGGTTCAACGCATCGGCGAAGTCCAGGAACTGATCGCGCAACCAGCTGATTTGCACACCGGCCGGCAACGTCACGGTGAACGTGGCGTTGAGCATGGTGCCGCCGGTTTGCGGGGCCTGATAGGTGTCGCAAGTCAGGTTTTCCAACTCGACGTTATGGTCCATGAAGAACTGACACAGTTCATTGATGATGTCGGAGCGGTAGGCCGAGCTGACGTAAGCGACGTAAGGCAGAGCCTGGGGACGGTTTTCCAGCGCTGCGCTGCGCACCACGTTGACAGTGAAGGCGTGCCTTTTTGCCAATACTGGCAGGCTGCCTTCCAGGCGCGCCAGGGCATCCCAGCTGCCGGAGATTTCGAGGACCAGCGCACTGCACTCGCCATGACGCGTCAGGCGAGAAGTAACCACGGCGCAGCGATTTTCATGGCTGGCGCGGCACAGGACGTTAGTCAGCTCCATGGGGTTGGCACCGAGGGCACTGATGACAAGGAATTGTTCGCGAACTGTGGGGGTGGACATGCAGCATTCCTAAAGCGATGAGCGGTCGGTACTTCTGTCGGCTTGTTCACCGGGCGAAGCCTGCGGATGCGAACTCAGAAAACCCGAGGCGCAGGTTGCAACGTGCTCCACAATGGCAGGAGCGAAAGGTGGCAACGCTGGATCGGGGCTTTTGATGCCGAAAAAGGAGGCTGAAACCCGACGTACGCGCTTATCAGTACCGATCAAAGTCTGAAGGGTAGCGAAAAGCAACGCCAAGGGGAATGGCGGCAGCGCAGTACTTCGCTTGTACAAGCATCTTGTCGCCAGTACCATTACCGCTCTCTTTTTCCGGCAGGAGCGGTTGCATGATTGCGGGCAGTATGGTGGCACTGGTCACACCCATGGATGCACAGGGTCGTCTCGACTGGGACAGTCTGAGCAAACTGGTGGACTTTCACCTGCAAAACGGCACCCACGCCATCGTGGCGGTCGGCACTACAGGTGAGTCGGCCACTCTTGATGTGAACGAACACATCGAAGTCATCCGCCGTGTAGTGAAGCAGGTCAATGGTCGCATTCCAGTTATCGCCGGTACCGGCGCCAACTCGACTCGCGAAGCCATCGAACTGACCACCAACGCGAAGACCGCCGGTGCCGATGCCTGCTTGCTGGTCACGCCGTACTACAACAAGCCGACCCAGGAAGGTTTGTATCAGCATTTCAAGACGATCGCCGAAGCCGTCGATATCCCGCAGATCCTTTACAACGTGCCAGGTCGCACGGCTTGCGACATGCAGGCCGAGACGGTAATCCGTCTGTCGACGGTCAAAAACATTATCGGTATCAAGGAAGCCACCGGCGACCTCAAGCGTGCCAAGGCCATCATCGACGGTGTCAGCAGCAACTTCCTGGTGATCTCCGGTGACGATGCCACCGCAGTCGAACTGATCCTGCTGGGCGGCAAGGGCAACATTTCGGTCACCGCCAACGTCGCCCCGCGCGAAATGGCCGACCTGTGCATCGCCGCCCTGAATGGCGAGGCCGACAAGGCGCGTGCCATTCACGAAAAGTTGATGCCACTCAATAAAACCCTGTTTATCGAATCCAACCCTATCCCCGTGAAATGGGCGCTGCATGAAATGGGTCTGATGCCGGACGGTATCCGTCTGCCGCTCACCTGGCTCAGCGCCGAATGTCACGAACCGCTGCGGCAGGCCATGCGCCTGTCCGGCGTCCTGGTTTAATTGAGGAAGTACTACGCATGAAGCGATTGGCCGGACTTTCCGCACTTGCCTTGATTATCTCCAGCACCAGTGGCTGTGGATGGATCTGGGGCCCGGAAGGTTATTTCCGTGACCGTGGTAGCGATTACCTGCAAGCGCAACAGACTGCACCGATGCAACTTCCAACGAATATCACCGATGCCAAGCGTCTGGATCCGCTGTTGCCGATCCCGCGTAACGTAGCCGATGACACGTTCAAGGGCGAGTACGTCGTTCCTCGGCCGCTGCCATTGACGGCCGCCGCCGATGCCAGTGCCTACACGCTGCAGAAAAGTGGTGATGCGCACTGGATCCTGGCGCAAAACCCGCCTGCGGAAGCCTGGCCTGTGGCCGTGCAGTTCTTCCAGGACAACGGTTTCCGCCTGGACGAGCAGCGCCCGCAAACCGGCGAATTCACCACGACCTGGCAGCATTCCGATGAGCTGTCTGCAGCCATGGCCAAGCGTCTGAGCGCGGCTGGCGTCGCCTCTGACAGCGAAATCCGTGCCCGTGTGCGTATCGAGCCGGGTGTGCAGCGCAATACCAGTGAAGTTTATGTGGTAACCGCCGAGCGCCCTGCCGGCAGCACGGCCGATGTCGCGTTCACCAACCGTTCGGTCAACACTGGCCTGGACGCGGCCCTGGTCGATGACATGCTTGCGAGCATGAGCCGCATCTCGGAGAAGGGCGGTTCGGTCTCCATGCTGGCCTCGCGTGATTTCGATACGCCAAGCCGTGTCGCCTTGAGCGTTGACGGCAGTGGCAACCCTGTCCTGAACGTCGGTTCCGACCTGGATCGTGCGTGGTCGAGCGTCGGTCGTGCGCTGGAGCAGGGTGAATGGCGCGTTGAAGACATCAACCGCAGTCTGGGCCTGTACTACATCAACCTGGCGGAAAAAGCCGAGAAGAAGGACGACAAGCCAGGTTTCTTCAGCAGTCTGTTTGGCAGCAAGCCGGCCAAGGACGAACTTGAAGCTCGCGCCGAGCGCTATCAGGTTCGCCTGAGCAAGGTGGGTGATAGCGTTCAGGTCACCGTCGAGAAGAACATCAATACCGTGGCGCCTGCTGATGTGGCGCGCAAAGTGTTGAGCGTGATTCAGGACAACCTGGGCTGATCACATGCGTTTTGCCGTTCTCGGCAGCGGTAGCCAAGGGAACGGCACGCTGATAGCCAGCGCTGACACGTATGTGCTGGTGGATTGTGGTTTCTCCCTGCGGGAAACCGAAAAACGCCTGCTGCGCCTGGGTGTGAACCCTGCGCAGCTGAGCGCGATACTCGTGACCCACGAACATGCCGACCATGTGCATGGCGTGGGTTTGCTGTCTCGGCGCTACAATCTGCCTGTCTACCTCAGTCGCGGAACCTTGCGCGGGATGCGCAAACCGATTGAACCCGCAGGCTTTTTGGCCGGCGGCGAGCAATTGCAGATCGGCGACTTGAGCATCGGTGTCATCGCCGTGGCCCATGATGCGCAGGAGCCGACGCAATACGTCTTCAGCGATGGTGAACGACGCTTCGGCCTGTTGACTGACCTGGGCTCGTATTGCAACAAGGTGTTGGACGGCTATCGGGATCTCGACGCATTGATGATCGAGGCCAACCATTGCCGTGACATGCTGGCTCGCGGTCACTACCCGTACTTTCTGAAGCAGCGGGTGGGCGGTGAACTGGGACATTTGAACAACCATCAGGCGGCATTCCTGGTGGCCGAGTTGGGCTGGCAAGGCCTGCAACATCTGGTCCTGGCCCATCTGAGCAGCAAGAACAACCTGCCGCAGCTGGCCCGGCAATGTTTTGTCGATACCCTCGGGTGCGACCCGGACTGGCTGCAACTGGCCGATCAAGATTCAGGGCTCGACTGGCGATACATCGCCTAGCCCATCTACTTAGCAAGCGGAGCCCATCATGGAAAAACGTGAAGAACTCTACCGCGGCAAAGCCAAATCGGTTTACAAGACCGACGACGCTAACCGTTTGATCCTGCTGTTTCGCAACGACACTTCGGCGTTCGACGGCAAGCGCATCGAACAGCTCGACCGCAAGGGCATGGTGAACAACAAGTTCAACGCCTTCATCATGCAGAAACTCGAAGCAGCCGGCGTGCCGACCCAATTCGACAAACTGCTGGGCGACAACGAAGTCCTGGTGAAAAAACTCGACATGATCCCGGTCGAGTGCGTCGTGCGTAACTACGCAGCTGGCAGCCTGGTCAAGCGCCTGGGTGTCGAAGAAGGCATGAAGCTCAACCCTTACACCTTCGAACTGTTCCTCAAGGACGACGCCAAGGGCGACCCGTTCATCAACGAATCCCACGTTGTGGCATTCGGTTGGGGCACTGCCGAGCAACTGGTTCGCATGAAAGAACTGTCGCTCAAGGTCAACGAAGTGCTGAGCAAACTGTTCGACGATGCCGGCCTGCTGCTGGTCGACTTCAAACTTGAATTCGGCGTATTCCACGACGGCACTATCGTCCTGGGCGACGAATTCAGCCCGGATGGCTGCCGCCTGTGGGACAAGGCGACTGGCAAGAAAATGGACAAGGACCGCTTCCGTCAGGGCCTCGGTGATGTCATCGAAGCCTACGAAGAAGTCGCCAATCGTCTGGGCGTACCGCTGTAATCGACGCAAGCATCTGATAGCACAGAAATATTTCGCTTTGGGGGTTCGCTTCCGGCAAAAGTGTTGTTATGATGCGCGCCGTTGGAGAGATGCCAGAGTGGCCGAATGGGACGGATTCGAAATCCGTTGTACCTTCACCGGTACCTAGGGTTCGAATCCCTATCTCTCCGCCATTATTGAATAAGACTAAGCCCCCGTAATCATTGATTACGGGGGCTTTTTCGTTTCTGTCTTATTGGTCAGGGCTGCCCTAATACCTGAATCCTACGTTGATCATCACCGCAGCCGCTCCCAGCACCACTAGTTCAGCACCTACCGGGCCATAAAAGGCACCGACCGAAGGAATGATGACCGGAGCCACACCGAAATGATTCAGTGGGATTTCGTCGTCGTATTGTCCTTTGTATCCTTCGATCAGACCGCCGCTGAGTTTCAGGTAAACCGAATACTGCTCATCGACCCAGCGTCGGCCGTAATACGAGTAGTAAGAACGCTGATCGAAAGAGTTCAGGAAATCCCAGGGCTAACAGTAGAAGTTTTATGGTGGGCGCTTACTCTTGCGATAGCAGCGGTTTTCAGGCTAGGTAGATTTTCGTGATGAGCATAGCGTTTCCGACCGAAGGCGGTGCTCACTGGTGGAGGTATCTGAGCGGCGGCACATTGCCATATGTATAGTGAGTCTATTGCATCCTGTGGGCAGTCTTCATGAGTTACCGGTGCCCGCTATGGGTCGTGCTTTTGTCCTTATTAGTATCGATGCAGGTGAAAGCCGATGAGCAGACACTGCGAGTACTTGCCTGGCCCGGGTACGCCGACAGTGACATCGTCGCGGCCTTTGAAAAGCGCCACAACGTAAAAGTAGAAGTCACCCTGGTCGGTAGTGATGAAGTGCTTCGCAGCAAGTTGACCGAAAATCAGGGCGGTGATTTTGATGTGATTGCCGCTAATACGGCGGAAGTCCATAACTACGCTGAACAAGGTTTGTTGCAGCCGCTTCGCCCGGAGCGGATAGCCAATACTTCACGTCAATTGATGCGTTTTCGCGATTACTCAAGAGTTCCGGATATTGTCGTCGGCGGACAGATTTATGCCATTCCCTATGTCTGGTCCGACATGGGCCTGATCTACGATCGAAAGCAGTTCAGTCAGCCACCCGACTCAATTACCAGTATGTGGGACCCGAAGTATCAGGGCCGCGTGTTGGCATTCAATACAAGTAATCACAATTTTTCCCTGGCCAGCTTGTCATTGGGCGGCGATCCATTTCGGATAAGCCCAGCGGATTTTCCGCGGGTGTCCGAGCAATTGATTGCACTGCGCCGTAATGTCTTGACGTTCTATTCGCTGCCTGAAGAGGCTGCCGAGCTGTTTCGTACGCATAATGCCGCGCTTTTATTTGCCAACTACGGGCGCCAGCAACTCAAGCAGCTGCGGGACGCGGGCATTGACGTGGGGTATGTGATCCCCCGCGAAGGTGCGCTGGCCTGGATCGACTGCTGGGCAATAAGTCGCGGCGCACGTGATACGGCGCTGGCCAACGATTGGATCAACTTCATGCTTGAACCTGAGGTCAGTAATGTCCTGAGCGAGCGTCAGGGACTCTCCAATACATTGCAGGAGCCACAGGACGGCAGCCCCTCAAACCTCCTGATATGGCTGCACCCCGTTGAAGATGACAAGCGCCGCACTGAACTCTGGCAACGAATTGTTTCTGGTGAGCGTCCGCCTTTGGAGCAGCAATGAGGTTCGGCATCGCCTTTAAACTCGGCTGCTTGATGGCACTGTTCGGCATGCTGCCGACGGCGCTTGCGGGCTATTACATCTATAACAGCAGCCGTGAGCTGCTGCTTCAGGCCGCCGAGCGCGATTTGCAGACCGCGGTTCAGGTGCTCGGACGTAACCTGCTGGGCAGCTTGCACAATATTTCTTTAGATGCCGCAGTGTTAACGAATGGCCCACAGGTCAAGCGGCTGGGGAGTCTCAGTGACCCCGTTCAGCGTAACCATGTGCAGGATGATTTGGCCGAATCGTTCCGTGCGATGTTGCTGGCACACCCTGACTACATGCAGATTCGACTGATAAGCGCCACCGATCATGGATTGGAATGGGTGCGCCAGGATCGGGATGGCAAGCATCTCGTCAGGGTCAGTGGCGCTGATCTGCAAGAGAAGGGGCATTATGCCTATGTCTTCGAGACGTTGAGGTTGGCACCGGGAGAGGTGCGCATTTCGCCGATAGTCATAAACCATGAACAGGGGGCTCACTCGGGGTTGGGCAAGCCGACGTTGCACGTATCGACGCCGGTGGCGGACGTGAACGGAAAAGTGTTTGCACTATTGGTCATAAACGTCGATCTCGATCAGCTGTTCAGTCAGCTCCAGGGTGATTTGCCGAGCGAGTATCAGGTTTATCTCGGTAACCGTTGGGGCGATTTGCTGATTCATCCGGACCATCGGCGGACTTTTGGCTTCGACCAGGGCCGACGCCTGTTTCTGCAAGATGAATTCCCTGGCGTGGCGCAACTCCTGAGTGCGGAGGGGCCAGGCAACTTGATCAGCCGTAGCGTGGAACAAGATCAGCAGGATGGATTGGTCGCCGCGTTTGTACGGCTTTCCAACAACAACCAATCCTCTGAGCCGTTTGTTGTGCTTGGTCTGGGGCAGCTGCAAAGTCATGTGTTGGCGCAAGCCTCGCGGGCGGGCGGTGACATCGCGCGGATTGCGTTGTTTTTTAGCCTGTTGGCGCTGCTGGTAGCGTTTATTGCTTCCCGCGCTTTGATTCGACCGCTGCGTCACATGACCGAAGCGGTCGAGCTGTTTTCTCGGGAGCGAAAAATCAGCGAGTTGACACCAAGGCATGATGAATTGGGGTTGCTGGCACGCAGTTTTTGGTCGATGAAACAGGAAATTCTTACGCAGCTTGAGGATCTCACCCACAGTCGTGCGGCATTTGAACATCTGGCTCGCCATGATTCGTTGACGGGGTTACCTAACCGGCGGATGTGCTTCGAGCGGCTGGAACAAGCGTTGGCTGTTGCACGAAAAAACGATCAGAAGATAGCGTTACTGTTTGTCGATCTGGATCACTTCAAAGAAGTGAATGATCAATGGGGTCATCGTTTTGGTGACCAGGTACTGCAGGCGGTGGCCAAATTGCTGAGTTCGGCCAGCCCGGCCAGTGATAGCGTGGCACGCTTGGGGGGAGATGAATTCGTCATTTTCTTTGAGGATGTTCAGGATTCTCAGAAGATAGTCGCGCTCCTGGAAAAACTGCACCTTTGCCTTCAACTGCCATTATTAATTGAGGGGAAAGCGGTGGAAATTCATGCCAGCATGGGCGTTAGCATGTTCCCGCGCGACGGTAGCGACATTGGCGCACTGATCCAGCATGCCGATCATGCGATGTATAAAGCCAAGAGTTCAGGTAGAAACAGGTACTCTTTTGAAGTGATGAGTTAAGTCTGGCGTGTGCCAGTTATTGCTTTATATCTCCAGCCAAGTCCGTGTCTAAAGTTTGTAAACGGCGGCGAATTCCAGAGGATATCAAGAGCAATGCTGGCTGGATGTTTCGTGTGTTTGTCTGAAAAGTTACTCGTGCGTGTCATCAGTCTTACTTTGATTTGTGCGGTTTGTTTTGATTAAAGGTAGCGCTTTGCTTCGTAACATCTGCTGGCTTTTATTTGCCTTTATAACCTGCCTCGCTCATCTACTCTGTCAGAACAGGTTAAAAGCCTGTTGCTGTTAATAATCGCAAGGAGCGAACAATGTATTTTGAGATTTACAGGCAAACCCGTGGCACTGTTCTGACCGGCAAAGGCCAATGGCGCTGGCGTTTACGGGCAGGAAATCATGAAACGATTGCCAGTGGGGAGGCTTACGTCAACAAGACTGATTGCGTGCATGCCATCAGTTTGATCAAGGGGACGTGCGATCAAACCCCGGTCAAGGAGATCTAGGCGTCGATCAGTGGAGCTGCTCGGACTGAGCAGCTTCGTTTCACCGGGCTGCATGGGTTTCAACACCAGTCGTGTGAACGTTTTTGCATTAAACGCAAAGTGTTGAGGCAATTCGCTCAGGTCGCATAGACGCCGATTGCGACACCTCCCTAAACTGTCGGCAGTTATTGGGCGCGGGGGCAATGGATGAATCGCAACGAACTACGCAAGGCCGACATCAACCTGATGGTGGTGTTTGAGGCGCTGATGCTTGAGCGCAATGTCACCAAGGTGGCAAAGAAGCTGTTTCTCGGTCAGCCGACCATCAGTTCAGCGCTCAATCGTCTGCGTACAATGTTCAACGATCCGTTGTTCATTCGCGTCGGTCATCGCATGGAACCGACGGCGCGGGCGGAAGAGATTTTTCGACACCTGTCGCCAGCGCTGGATTCATTGTCGGTAGCGTTGAGCCTGACCCATGATTTTGACCCCAGCAGCAGCACCATGACCTTTCGTATCGGTATGTCTGACGATGTCGAGTTTGGTCTGTTACCGCCGCTGCTACGCGCGTTGCGCGAGGAAGCGCCGAAGGTGGTTTTCGTGGTGCAAAGTGTCGATTACTGGCGGATACCGGACCTGCTCGCATCCGGCGATGTAACGGTAGGCATCACCCAGACTCGCGGATTGCCAGCCAACGCCAAACGCAAGTTGCTGCGGCATATCTATCCCTGCGTGTTGCGTGCCGATGCTTCCGATACGCCGCTGACCATCGATGAGTACTGCTCGCGCCCGCATGTGCTGGTGTCCCATATCGCCAACGTCAGCGGCTACGCCGATGAGTGGCTGGCGCAGATCGGTCGCTCACGCCAAGTGGTGCTTTCGGTACCGCAGTACAGTTCCTTGCCGGCATTGCTTGCCGGGACGGATCTGATTGCCAGCCTGCCGGACTACACGGCCGAAGCCATGGCGGCGTCCGGGCAGTTGTTCAAGGAGCCGTTTCCGTTCAAGACCCCGACCCTTGAGTTGTCCATGGTGTGGTTAAGCCATGTTGATACCGACCCTGCCGAGCGCTGGCTGCGATCACGGCTTGAAGCATATATGGGGGAGCGCAACTTATTGTCACTGCCCCAGTAACCAGGCAGCGCTGTGTTATATGTACGCATCTTCCACCGACCTGAAGGACTAACGCCATGCCTCACCTGCACCTGGAATACACCGCCAACCTCCCTGAGCTGAATGCCGACGTGGCACTGATACGGCTCAACAACACGCTGGTGGGTTCCGGTCAGTTCGGTGCCGAGTTCGACATCAAGAGCCGCGCGGTGAAGGTCGAGACTTTCAAGGTCGGTACGGTATTGGCCGAGCGGGCGTTTGTGCACGTGAAGCTGGCGCTGTTGAGCGGTCGATCTTCCCAGATCAAGCAACAACTGTCCGAAAGCCTGTTGGCCGTCGTGAAAGATTTGTGTGAATGGCCGGTGGGCATTGAAGTCCAGCTGTGCGTGGAAATACTCGACATCGATCGCGAGTCTTACAGCAAGACCGCCATCGGCGTTTGAGTTTTTGGCCTTTTGGCGATCTGGAACGCCCCACGGGGTGGGCTTCCTAATCCTGAACCAGGGCTGAACCATTCTCAAATAAACCGAAACTTTCTGTCTGATGCCTGAAGCCAACTAATCGTTGGCTTCTTTTTCACAAAAAATTGATGGTCGGCTACCTAAAATTTGTGCTGTCGCGGTAAATGAAATTTTCACATTTGCCGTAGGCACTTCTTTTCAGGAACAGCCGATCACCATGTTGAAGTTTAAAGCCGTGCGCCCCGAGTGGGTGACACTGATTGCCAGTGCCTTTCTATTAATTGGCTTCAATTTTGTACTGTGGCAACACCTCTTTGAGATCACCGCGGCTGACGGTAAAGGCATCGCCATGCGCGTTGCTTTTGCGGCGATGATCTTCGCCGCTTTCAACATCGTGCTGACCCTGCTGGCCTTCCGTCCTGTGATGAAGCCGGTCCTGACGCTGCTGTTCATGGTCAGCGCGGGCGTGGCGTACTTCATGGGTCAATACGGCGTATTGATCGACGCCGGTATGTTCCGTAATTTCGCTGAAACCAATGCCACGGAAGTGCGTGACTTACTGTCTATCAAGTTGCTCGTTTATATTGTGCTGCTCGGTATATTGCCGTCATGGTTGTTGTGGAAAACTCCGATTAACTACCGTCGCTGGCACCGTGAGTTACTCAGTAAAGTTCTGGTGAGCATTGCATCGGTTGCCGTCATCGGTGGCGTTGCTTTGGTTAACTATCAAGGTTTGTCGTCGTTGTTTCGCAATCACCATGAGTTGCGCCTGATGGTGGTGCCGAGCAACTACATTGGCGCTTCATTCGGTTACTTGCGTGAGCAGGTTGCGTCTGCGCATCAGCCTTTTGTCAAAGTGGGTGAAGATGCCCAGCGCAACCCAGCCTGGCAAAACCACGGGCGCAAATCCCTGACGGTATTGGTGGTAGGCGAAAGTGCCCGGGCCGAGAACTTCGGCATCCTGGGTTACGCCCGCGATACCACACCAAAACTCAGCAAGGAAGCCGGCCTGATTGCCTTTACCGATGTGCACTCCTGCGGCACTGAAACCGCTGTATCGGTGCCATGCATGTTCTCCAATATGGGGCGCAAGGATTACAACGCGAGCAAAGCGAAGAACGAAGAAGGTTTGCTGGACGTGCTCAAGCGTGCCGGTCTCGATGTGATCTGGCGCGACAACCAGTCCGGTTGCAAAGGCACTTGCGATCGGGTCACGCTGGATGACGTCAGCAACCTGAAAGACCCGGTGCTGTGTGCCAACAGTGAATGCCGCGATGAAATTCTGCTGCAGGGGCTGCAACATTTCATCGATACCCTGGATAAAGACACGGTGTTGGTATTGCACCAGATGGGCAGTCACGGTCCGGAATACTTCAAGCGCTACCCGAAAGAATACGAGCGCTTTACCCCGGTTTGTGAAAGTAATGCGCTGAACAATTGCAGTCGCGAAAGTATCGTTAACGGTTATGACAACACACTGGTGTATACCGATCATGTGCTCTCGACCCTGATCGATCTGTTACGCAGCAACCAGGGCAAAGTAGATACCGCGATGCTTTATCTGTCGGATCACGGCGAGTCCCTGGGCGAATACAACCTGTTCCTGCACGGCACGCCTTACATGCTGGCGCCGGAACAACAAAAGCATGTTGCGATGTTGGCCTGGTTCTCCGACAGCTATCAAAAGTCGTTCTCGGTGGACACCCATTGCCTGCAGCTGAGCCGTGGAAAACCCTTGAGTCAGGACAATCTGTTCCATTCGATGTTGGGGCTGCTGGAAGTCAACAGTAAGGTCTACAACCAGGATCTGGATATGTTTGCCGGGTGCCGTGGCGCGGTGGCCGACGGAGTGTTGGCCAAAGATTGAATAACCGGGTTTATTTCTTGCAGCGGCCGCTCTCCTGCGGCCAGTAACACTTTGATCAAGAGCCATTGCACATGCCTGCTCAGACCCCATCCGCCATAGAACTCGAGTTCGCCCGGCGCTACGATCAGGAACACGCCCGCGTCTGTCTGCAGCCGTGCGCGCAGGGTCTGGCCGGGCGTCTGGCGTTCTGGCGTGAGGAGCAACTGGTACGCAATGCGCTTTATGTCGCCGGCGAACCAGGGTTGATCCTCGATGTAGCTTGCGGTGTCGGGCGCTTCTGGTCGGTGCTGGCCGAGCATGCGAACCGGGTGATTCTGGCAACCGATCCGTCCCAGGACATTCTCGATCACGCCCGTACTCACCATTCGCCTGGCTTATTGAAGCGGGTCAGGACGTTTCAAAGTTCAGCCTTCAACATTGGTTTGTCAGAGAATGCAGTTGATTGCATTTTTTGCATGCAACTGTTTCAGCACATCGCTTGCTCCGAACATCGCTTGACGATGCTGCGCGAGTTTCACCGGGTCAGTCGCGATACGGTGATTATCGCGGTTCACGTCGGCGGCCGTTTCAAGGGGCGACGCACCGACGTGGAGGGGCTTGCAGCGCGTCCGCTGGCCAGCAAGGCGGAGGTAGAGGCCGAATTCAAGCAGGCGGGTTTTCTTGTGCTCAGCTACCAGGACTTCCTTCCCGGCTGCGCGCCGATGCGGGTTTACGTGCTGCGTAAGGTCGGCTAGCCCGGTTTTGTCGGACTATTCTTTTTGTTAAGCAGGTATTTTCGCTAACGCTCTTGTTCAGTGGATGCGCGGAAATCGCCGGGGGCGATATATACTGCGCGCCATTCATCAAGGGAGAGCCGTGTGGCCATCGATATTCACTGGATTCGCGACAACGATAGCCTCGGTCGGTTTTGCGCCGAATGGCACCAACTGCCCTACGTTGCCCTCGATACCGAATTCATGCGGGTCGATACTTTCTATCCCATCGCGGGCCTGCTGCAGGTGGGCGATGGCGTACGCGCTTACCTGATTGATCCGCTGACCATCGACAACTGGCAGCCTTTGGCCGCCTTGCTGGAAAATCCGGCGGTGGTCAAAGTTGTTCATGCGTGCAGCGAAGACCTCGAAGTCCTGCTGCGCCTGACCGGCAGTCTGCCGGCGCCGCTGTTTGATACCCAACTGGCCGCCGCTTACCTGAACCTGGGCTTCTCCATGGGCTATTCGCGGTTGGTGCAGGAAGTGCTCGGCATTGACCTGCCGAAGGGTGAAACCCGCTCCGACTGGCTGCAACGCCCGCTTTCCGATACCCAGATCAGCTACGCCGCCGAAGATGCCTTGCACCTGGCGGAAGTATTCGTACAGCTTCGTCCGAAGCTTTCTGACGACAAATACGCCTGGGTCCTGGAAGACGGTGCCGAACTGGTGGCCAATCTGCGTCGCGAGATCGACCCGTATGAGGTCTATCGCGACGCCAAGCTGGCCTGGAAACTGTCCCGTGCCCAACTCACCGTATTGCGTGAGCTCTGCGCCTGGCGCGAGATACAAGCCCGTGCCCGTGATCTGCCGCGTAACCGCATCATCCGCGAGCATTCACTGTGGCCACTGGCACGCACGCAGCCGGACAACCTCGGCGCGTTGGCGAAAATCGAAGACATGCACCCGCGTACCGTGCGTCAGGACGGTGAGTTTCTGCTTGATCTGATCAAGCGCTCTGGCAGTGTGTCGCCTGATCTATGGCCGCCAGCCGTGCCGGAGCCATTGCCGGTGGATGCCGCCGCGCTACTCAAACAGATGAAAGCCATCGGCCAGGCCGAGGGCGAGCGCCTGAACATCGCGCCCGAACTGATGCTGCGCAAGAAAACCCTGGAAGCGCTGCTCAAGAGCGGCTATCCCAATGGTCCTTACCAATTGCCTGATTCGCTGCGTGGCTGGCGCCGCGAGTTGATGGGCCAGGCGCTGCTCGACAGCCTGGCCACCGCCGGAGAACAGCCTTGAAACGTATTTGTTCCATCTATCGAAGCCTGAAGAAAAACGAGATGTACCTCTATGTGCTCAAAAGCGATGCACTGGAGCGCGTCCCGGAGCCGCTGTTGGCAGCGTTCGGCAAGCCTCATCACGCGTTCGATCTAGTCCTGACTCCCGAGCGAAAACTGTCGCGTGAGGACATCGCCGTGGTGCTGGAAAATCTCGAAAAGCAGGGCTATCACCTGCAAATGCCGCCGGCCGAGGACGAATACATCGAACACTTGCCGGAAGAGTTGCTGCGACGCAACGATCCGATGTGATCGGCAGACAGGTTCGGTTCAGAGCCTGTATGAAACACTGGAATGATTTTGGCGACGGCCGCGACGACGGAGCGACACTCTGGCGGCGGCCGTCTGCACCGCTTTCGAAAGGTTTGAAGCATGCGCGTTCTGATTGCTGAACACGACCACCCTGTCTACGCCCAACTGTTGCGCGAGGCAGCGCCGGATCTGGAAGTGCTGACTAGCGGCGACTCCGCCGAATTGGCCCGTCAGGCGGCTGATTGCCCTGTATGGCTCGGCCAGCCTGACCTGCTGGCGACTCTGCTGCGTCAGGGCCATCAGCCGCAATGGTTGCAATCGACTTGGGCAGGTATCACGCCGCTGTTGGCTGATGGCTTGCCACGGCACTATCGCCTGACCCGCGCGGTGGGGATTTTCGGCCAGGTCATGGCTGAATACGTGCTTACTTATATGCTCGGTCACGAACGTGAAGTGTTGGCGCGGCTGGTCAGCCAGGTCGAACGCAAATGGGACAGTCGCCATGGCCAAAGCCTGGCGGGGCGCAAGGTATTGATCGTCGGCACCGGTGATATCGGCCAGACCGTCGCGCAGTTTTTGCTGCCGTTCGGCGTCGAACTGTATGGCATCGCCAGTACCGCTCGTGAACTCGCACCGTTTGTCGAAGTCGGCTCGCTGGCCGATCTGCCGCGTTTGGTCGGTGAAGTGGATTACGTAGTCAATCTGCTGCCCAATACGCCGAACACTCACGATATTTACGATGCGGCGTTGTTCAAGCGATTCAAGCCGACCGGGTTGTTCATCAACGTCGGGCGCGGTGTCGCGGTGGTCGATGCGGACCTGGTGGATGCCTTGAAAGAAGGGCATCTGGTGGGTGCGGTGATCGACGTCTGCCGTCAGGAACCGTTGCCGCAACGTCATCCATTCTGGACAGCCTGGGGCTTATTGTTGACGGGCCACAGTTCGGCACCGACCTCGCCATCGCTGATGGTTAACCTGTTTGTCGAGAATCTGCGGGCGTATCAGGCGGGTGAGGCGTTGCGCGGGGAAGTGGATTTCGATCGCGGGTATTGAGGCGTAAGCAAAAAAGATCGCAGCCTGCGGCAGCTCTTTCAGGGATAGGTGTACACCTGTAGGAGCTGCCGAAGGCTGCGATCTTTTACTTTTAGAGGGTGAAGTCGCCTTCAGCCGCGAGTTCGCTCAGTGGACGACGCGGGCTTGGCGCTTCACGGGCTTGCAGGTAGTCCGCCAGTGTCGATTTGTCACCCAGTTTGCCAATCGCCACGGCGGCGTGCAGGGCGTAGCCTTCAGGAATGTTCAGCTCCTTGCGGGTCAGTTCCTGATCGAAACCGGCCATGCCGTGGGTGTGCCAGCCGCTGATGCTCGCTTGCAACGCCAGATGGCCCCAGGCCGAACCCGTGTCAAAGGTGTGCCACAGGGCCGGGGTTTCTTCGGTGGCGCCAGGCGCCGCGAAGGTGGTTTTCGATACCACAATCACCAGCGCCGAAGCATGTTGCGCCCAACTGCGGTTGAACTCGTTCAGCAGGCCCAGGTAACGCTCCCAATTCGCGGTGTCGCGACGCGCGTAGAGAAACCGCCAAGGCTGTGAGTTGTACGCCGACGGTGCCCAGCGTGCGGCTTCGAAGAAGCTGAGCAGCGTCTCGACGGGGATGGCTTCGCCGGTGAAAGCGCGAGGCGACCAGCGATCGGTGAACTGAGGATGGATGGCATAGTCGGCAACGCGTGTGTTTGCACTCATCAAGAGATTCCTTGCTACGTTTGAAAGTGAGGGGCGACGCAAAACCCTACGTGGCGGCGCAATAACTGACAAGCGCGTTCTACCGGCAGTCGCCAATGCTTGGCCCGCGAGGCTTAGGGCACTAGACTGGCGGCCTTTTCACCACCTGATATTGATGCTTGAGCCATGGTCGCCAAAGTCGAACCGTTCTGGATACGTAAAACCCTCGATCAACTTGATCAGGAGGAATGGGAATCGCTGTGCGACGGTTGTGGCCTGTGCTGTCTGCAAAAGCTTGAGGATGAAGACGACAACAGCGTCTATTACACGCGCATCGCCTGCAAACTCCTGGACCTGAAAACCTGCCAGTGCAGCGATTACCCGAATCGTCGCGACTTCGTGCCTGACTGCATCCAGCTTACGCCGGGCAAGGCTGACGAGTTCAAATGGCTACCGCCGACCTGTGGTTATCGACTGGTCAGCGAGGGCAAGGACCTGCCACTGTGGCATCACTTGGTGTGCGGTGATCGCGATGCGGTGCATCACGAACGTATTTCACAATCCGGGCGTATGCTCGCCGAAGGCAGCGTGCCGGAAGATGATTGGGAAGATCATCTGATTTTCCGGGCGGGTTGAGCGCATTGCGTTCTGATGATTCACGAAGGAGTGTGTATGGCTGTGGGATGGCGGCGGACGCTGGTCGTTGGATTACTGGCCCTGAGTTCGCCCCTGTGGGCGGCGACGAAGAAGGTCGATCTGGATTACCACGTGCGCCTGTTGCCGCAAAGTGATCAGGCTGAAGTCCGCCTGACGCTGGCCCAGGGCTCGGCAGTCCGCAGTCTGGATTTCGACCTCGGCGACGGCAGCCATTACAGCGATTTCAAAGCCGACGGCCAGTGGCAGCTGACACCCGGCAAGCAGGCCCGCGGCGTGTGGCGACCGGCCACCGACAAGGCCCGCTTGACCTACCGTGTACGCATCAGCCATGGACGCAAGAGCGGTAGCTTCGACACGCGCATGACCCCGGCCTGGGCCTTGATGCGCGGCGATGATCTGGTGCCGGCCGCCAAACTCGATCAGCAGGATGGCATCGAGCTGGTTTCACGCCTCGAATTCGAATTGCCCAACGGCTGGAAAAGCATCGAAACTGCCTGGCCGAGGATCGGCAAGAACAAATTCCGCATCGACAATGTTTCCAGACTGTTCGACCGACCAACCGGTTGGATGCTCGCCGGACAGCTCGGCAGTCGTCGCACTCGACTGGGCGAAACCGAAGTTACCGTCGCCTCACCCCGAGGCCAGGGCATGCGCCGCATGGATGTGCTGACCCTGCTGACTTTCGTCTGGCCGCAAGTGCAAGCCGTGTTCCCTCGTCACCCCACTAAATTGCTGATTGTCGGCGCCAATGATCCGATGTGGCGCGGGGGGCTGGCGGCGCACGAGTCGATCTACCTCAACAGCCACTTGCCGTTGGTCAGCGAAAGCGGCACCAGTGCGTTGGTTCGTGAGTTGGTGCAGGTGTTCGGGCGGATCAACGATACTCAGCGCAGCGACTGGATCAGCGAGGGGTTTGCCGAGTTTTACGCGATCGAACTGGTGCGTCGCGCCGGAGGCGTGAGTGACGAGCGCTACCAAAGCCTTCAGGACAAGCTGATCAAGGACAGTCAGAAAGTCACGACCTTGCGCGGTGAGCAGATCAGCCCGGCGCAAGTCTCGAAAGCGGTAGTGGTGTTGCAGGAGCTGGATCGCGAGATTCGCCTGAAGACCCGCAACAAGCGTTCGCTGGATGATGTGTTGCGTGGGGCCATGCATCTGGAGAGTGTTGATACCAAGGCGTTTGTGCAGCTCAGTGAAAGCGTTATCGGCGAGTCTTCCAAGGTTCTTGATACCGAGTTGCTTCAGTAAAAATCAAAAGATCGCAGACTTCGGCAGCTCCTGCATTGGGTTGGTGTACACCCTGCAGGAGCTGCCGAAGGCTGCGATCTTGTGCTTTTTAAAGCTTCGGCGATTTCAGAGAATCATTGCCAGTCACCGTCGCTGTTTTGGTCGCCGCCTCGGCATTGGCTTTCAAACGGCTCAACTCCTCACCCGCGCGCTGAATCTTCGCCCGCACGTTGTCCATGTCCTGGCGGCTTTTTTCCAGCAGGCTTTTCGCCGAGCTATGGCCGGTGATGCCCCGGGCCAGGGCGACGCCGCCGATAGCCACTTGAATCAGGCCGAAGATGCCGCCACGACGCAGGCCCTTGCCTACCATCACCACGCCACCCGCCAGGGAGCCGATGCGTTCCCAGCCCTGGACGTTCTGGTCGGAATAAGTCTGGAACGGGGTGGATTCAATGCGCTCGACGCGTTTGAGTTCGCTCATGATCTGTCTCCAGGCTGCTTCAATAATCGATAGTCAGCTGACTGCCTGGGCGGTCGGCGGGTTCCATCGGATGTACGTCGATTCAGCGGAATTTCGGCCCCGAACGGGTATTGAGGCCCTTGGCCATTCGGTCGTAGAGCACGACGTTGACCGTGGCCGCGAGGTTCATGCAGCCGGTGGTCGGGATGTAGACCACGTCTTCGCACCAGTCGCGAATCTCTTTATCCAGCGAGCCATCTTCCGGGCCGAAGATATACAGCGCGCGGTCTGGATGGGTGTACTCCGGCAGCGGGCGAGCGCCTTCCACCAGTTCTACGGCGACCGGAACACAATTGAGCGGCAAGATTTTCTTCAGGTCGTCAATGCCAATCAGCGGGATATCGTAGTGCACGCGCTTGGTATCGGTGACGAAGTCGGCGGCGCGTTCATAGCGCTTGCCGGTGTAGAACACCGAAGCCACGCCATAACAGCCAGCGGCGCGCATCACCGAACCGACGTTCTCCGGTGATTTGGGGTTATACAAACCAATGCAGCTGTACCGTTTGTCTGCCACGAGCGGGGTGCCTTTCAGGAAAAAAGCGCGATTATACGGGGATTGCGCTCGGCCCGCTGATTCGGCGACAGCCTCACTGGGTGGCTGGCATGAGCGCCTTGATCCTGTCCATCATGGCATTCCCGGCAGTGTTGATCTTGTCGTTCTGCGGGTTTTTACTCTCGGAACCGTCGGTGTCGACCCCTGCGAGAATTTCCGCAAGGTTGTGGAAATGCCCGGATTTCTTCTCCGCGGAATCTGGAGCGACCTTGTCGTACTGATTCAATGCATTCTGCAAGGTCATGTGCTGGGACAGCCATTGCGGTGTGTTTTTTTCTTCAGGGCTCATATTGTCGAGAAAATTCAATGCAGCCTTGGCTCGGCCGACCGGGTCATTGGCGAAGGGATCTTTCCAGTCCTTTCGTTGATCTTCGGGGCCGCTGAAGTAACCGGTTGCCAGTCGCGACTGCTGTTGCATCAACGCTTTCGCCGCATCCTGCTCATCCTTGGAAAACTGTCCGCCTTCATTCGTTGCGACGGCGTTGAGTGAACGTCGATCCAGATCGCCCATCAGCGCATTACGGTCTTCAACGCTGCCGGTGTACGGCTTATCGCCAGCCTTCATCTGCGCGTATTTGTCGTCCATGCGTTTGCGCGCATCGGTGGCGACCTGCGCAAAGGTTTTGTCTTTTGAACTGGAAGTAGCACCCGGCTGGGTGACGCCAAGTACCAGGGCATCGGCGTTCATGCCCGGACGTACCGGAAAAAACGGTGCGTTGTCGGTAATCGAGCCACTGTAGTCAGCGGCTGTTTTAGAGAGACTGAGTGCATCATCTTTTTTGGATTGGGTGGCCGTCTGTTCGTATGCACGCGCTGTGGCTTTAGTTCTGGTCTCAGCCGAATTGTTGTAGGCCACCATGGCGGCACTATTGAGGGTTGAGGTGACGTTCATAAATCAGGCATGTCCATGTGTGACACAGTTTAGAGACGGCTGAGCAACCCGGATTTTGACAGCGCTCAGTGTATCGATGCTGGTACGCAGCAAGAACAGTGCCATCAGGGCTGATGGCATTTAGGCGTGGCTTTGTAACGGTCTGGACATGTTTGCAGCGCGGGAAGGTGGAGGTGTTTGCCGGTAGCGGCAGATTATCGCCGTCTGCCGTCAGGTTTTGCCGGCTTGTTGACACACCCCTGTAGGAGCAAAACTTGCTTGCGATGTCGGACTGTCAGGCAAAGCAGATGTTGTCTGTGCGGCCATCATCGCGAGCAAGCTTTGCTCCTACAGGTTGAAGTAGGTTCAGTCTTCTTTTTTCATCAACCCAGCCAGGGCGGCAAATGGGTTATGCGTCGCCTTGGCGATTTTTGGCGTGCTCAGCGAGCCTTCACCGAAATACTGCTGGTCGGTATAACGCGAGTGTTCGTTGTCGTGGCAGTACAGGCACAACAATTCCCAGTTCGAACCGTCCTGCGGGTTGTTGTCATGGTTATGGTCGCGGTGGTGCACCGTTAGTTCGCTCAGGCGCTTGCCGGAAAATTCACGGGCACAGCGGCCACAGACATGCGGGTACATCTTCAGGGCTTTGTCGCGGTAGCCCATTTCTTTGTCGCGCTGGTTGTCGGCGAGGATGCGGTCCAGCTTCGACGTGTTGGTTGGGGTGGACGAACTCATGGGTTCACCTTTGTAGAAAGACTAATGACGGTTATGGGTGAAGTTTAGCCTAGCCTTTGAGCTTCTCGGCAATCCAGATCGTGTGGCGAGTGCCCTTGTTGCCGTGGGCGAAGACTTGAACTTCCTCGGCCTTGAACCCGGCTTTTTTCAGTTTGTCGGAAAACTGTCGGTCCGCGCTGGCTGACCAGACCGCCAGCACGCCTTTAGGCCGCAGGGCCTTGGCGCAGGCGCTCAGGCCGCCGGCGGAGTACAGCCAACTGTTGGCCTTCTGGGTCAGGCCTTCGGGGCCGTTGTCGACGTCGAGCATGATCGCATCGAAACCTTGTGGCTCAGCTTGCAGCACCTTGGCCACGTCTTCCATGCGAATCACCGTACGCGGGTCGAGCAGGGGATTGCCGGCTTTCTCGCCCAGCGGCCCACGGTTCCATTCCACGACACCGGGCACCAGCTCGGCGACCACCACTTCAGCGGACTTGCCCAAATGCTTCAGTGCCGAGGCGAGGGTGAAGCCCATACCCAGCCCACCAATCAACACCCGCGAATTGGGCCGGCCGGCGACCTTGCGGCAGGGGATCTCGGCCAAGGCATCTTCGGAGCCGTGCATGCGCGTGTTCATCAATTGCCCGCCGTCGCCACCCTGGATCTTGATGACGAAATCCTCACCGTATTCGAACAGGCACAGGGCACCGCCGTTCTCGGGAATGGGGGTGGTGTCGAGCAGTACGAAACGTTTCATGGAGCACTCTTGAGAAGAATTGGCATTTCGGGGAGGGCAAATACATGCAGTTGGGAGTAGCCTGCACATGACACCAAGGCCAACGGAGCCATTGATGAAGCGCACCATTCTAACGGTCATTACCCTGGCCGCGCTCTCGATAACTGCAGTGCAGGCTCAACAGCTGCAATCCACACCGGTCACTCCCGCGCCGATGCCCGGTTCGCCGGGCACCGCGACGCCCACGCCGTATCCGCAAATCAGCCCGGCACCCTTGCCCAGAGTCGGCCCCGGCAGTGGCGGACCACCGTTGGTACCCATGGAAATGCCAAGTCCGCCGAGCAAAGACCAGCCATTGCCGGGTATGGAGTCCAACCCGCCAAAAGCCAAATCGCCTGGCGGTTAGACTTGCTGCGACAGCAGTTGCCCGTCGGCCATACGCAAGCGTTTGGAAAGGGAGACGGCAAGGGCGCGGATGATCTTGGCGGCGATTTTCGGCGCGTCGTTGAGCATTTTTTCCAGCGAGTCCTTGCCCAGGTTGAGCAACTGACAGTTGCTGGCGGCCACGCAACTGGCCGAGCGGCGTTCGCCATCAAGCACGGCCATTTCGCCGAACGAACGGCCGCTGCGCAACGTTGCGATGGTCACCCGCTGCCCGTCGGCGGAGGTCTTCTGCACCGCCACCTGGCCTGTGTGGATGATGCACATGAAGCTACCGGCATCACCCTCCTGGAAAATCTCTTCGCCCTGGGCAATCGTGCTGATGCTGAAATAGCCCGAGGCCGCGGCGAAGTCGGCGGGCAACAGTTGATTGAACAGGCCGCAGTCCATCAGCCAGTCGCGAATTTCGTTGTTCAGTAAGGTCAGTTCTGACATGTCGTGCGGTCTTTTTTGTTGTCTGGTTCGATTCTGGATTTGAAATCACCGCAACCTCCTGTAGGAGCTGCCGCAGGCTGCGATCTTTTGACTTTGATTTTCAAGATCAAAAGATCGCAGCCTGCGGCAGCTCCTACAGGGGATTTGGTGTTGTATCGGCCACAGGTGTCCGCAATTAAGACCGGTTCATCGGACCAAGTTCCTCAGGCAACACCCAAAACCTTGAACAAAAATGCGTATTCGAGTGCTACGTCACGCAATCCCTGATATCGACCGCTCATGCCGCCATGCCCGGCGCCCAGTTCGGTTTTGAGCAGCAGGGGATTTGTGTCGGTTTTGGTCGCACGTAATTTCGCCACCCACTTGGCTGCTTCCCAATACTGCACACGACTGTCGTTATAGCCGGCGATCACCAGGGTCGCAGGATACGCTTGCGCAGTGACGTTTTCGTACGGGGCGTAGGCCTTGATCCGATCATAAACGTCCGGCTCTTCAGGATTGCCCCACTCGTCGTATTCAGTAACGGTCAACGGCAGGTCCGGGTCGAGCATGGTGTTGAGCACGTCGACGAACGGCACTTCGGCAATCGCTGCGCCGAACAGCTCCGGTCGACTGTTGAGCACCGCGCCGATCAGCAGGCCACCGGCACTGCCACCGCTGATCGCCAGTTGTGGCGCTGTGGTGAAACCATTGGCGATCAGGTGTTCGGCACAGGCAATGAAATCGCTGAACGTGTTTTGTTTGTGTTCCTGCTTGCCGGCGCGATACCAGGCTTCACCCAGTTCACCGCCGCCGCGCACATGGGCGATGGCAAACGCCATGCCGCGATCCAGCAGGCTCAGGCGCGCATGCGAGAACCACGGGTCGAGGCTTTCGCCGTAAGCGCCGTAGCCGTACAGATACAGCGGCACGGGTTTGCCCAGCATTTCGCGTTTGACCACCAGACTGATCGGCACCTGCGTGCCGTCGGGGGCCGTGGCCCAAAGCCGCTGGCTGACATAGGCGTCGGCGTCGAACGGGCCAAGCACCGGGGTTTCCTTGAGGACTTTCTGTTCGCCGGTGGCCAGTTCGAGTTGGCGGATTTGCGCCGGGCGGTTCAACGCCTCATAACGCAGACGAATACGCTGGCTGACGAACTCCAGGCTGTTCTGCACATGCAGGCTGTAGGCGGCGTCGGGCAATTGCACGCGGTAGCTCGGCAGGTCTTGCGGATGCACTTCGATGATCGGCAAGCCGCCTTCACGCAGGCTCAGGGTCATGGCGCCGGCGTTCAGGCTCATGCCGTCGATCATCACGGTGTCGCTGTGGGAAATCAGGTTCTGCCAGTCAGCCTCGGTGGGCGCTGCGCCGGTATCGACGGCGGTGTACAGGGCAAAGTTAATGCCGTCGCGGTTGGTGCGAATGAACCAGGTCCACTGGCCATTCAGTGCGCCGTGGTCAACGTCGTACTCATGGTCCTCGACCCGTGGCGCGATGCAGGTAAAGGCCTGCTGTGGCTGGTTTGCGTCGAGCACCCAGACTTCGCTGGTGGTTTTGCTGCCTGTCGACAGCAACAATTGCTGCTCGGAACTTGCACGGTAGCAATGCATAAAGAAGCGGCCGTCCGGCTCATGGAACACTTCTTCGGCGGCCGTGCCGTCCAGGCGATAACGGAACAGTTTGTGCGGGCGATGGGTGTCGTCCAGTTCGCCGAAAAACAGGGTCAGGCTGTCGTTGGCCCAGGTCATGCTGCCGTCGCAGTCCTGGAACTCCAGTTCGCTGACGCGACCGTCGGATAATTCCTTCACGAACAGCGTGTAAATCTCATCGCCCGTCGAGTCGATGCTGTAGGCCAGGCGCTGGTGGTCCGGGCTGATGCTGAAGGCACCGAGTGAAAAGAAGCCGCCATTGGCCAGGGCGTTCGGGTCCAGCAGCAGTTGTTCCTGGCTTTCGTCGAGTTGCAGGCTGTCGTCTGCCGGGCGCGGGCAGCGGTAGTGACGGGCGTATTCGTCACCGGCTGTGGTGCGCGTGTAATACAGGTAGGGTCCCCATGGGGAGGGCAGGGACAGGTCGGTTTCGAGAATCCGGCCCTTGATCTCTTCGAACAGGGTTTCGCGCAGCCCGGCCTGATCGGCGGTTTGCGCCTCTTGAAAGCTGTTTTCAGCCTTGAGGTAGTCGAGCACCGCATCGGTGTCGCGCTCCTGCAACCAGGCATACGGGTCGGAACCTTCGGCCTTGTGGGCGATGGGCGCGACGGAAACGTTGGCGGATGGGGGCATGAGCGGCTCTCGAATAAAGTACGGAATAGAGACTTCGCAACCTGTAGGAGCGAGCCTGCTCGCGAAGGGTCAGCGCATTTAACATTTCTGCTGACTGGCACACCGCTTTCGCGAGCAGGCTCGCTCCTACATGGGATTGCGTTTGACAGACTGCCATTGGTGCAGCCTGACGTGCGAAAAGTCGTTACTATAAGCGCCTCTTTGCCTGCCTTGCCATGGACACCATGACCGAGAACGACTATCTGATCGCTTGGGGCCTTTACGCCTTTGCCGCTTTAGGCTGCCTGTTGGTGTGGATGCGCATTACCCGCTGGATGTGGCGCTGGTTGCGTGAACCGCTGCGGCTGCTGATGGCGGTGCTGCTGTTTTCCCCGACCATTATCGACCCGGTGAAAGAAAAGGTCGCCCCGGCCATCGCCATTACCGCCCTTGATCTGGCGTTCAAGGTCGGCAACAACGCGTGGCGGGCGATTTCCGATCTGTTCATGTACGGCATGATCGCTTTCGGCATTTACCTGGTGTTTGTGGCGATCCGCTTCGCGATCGAGCGCGCCGCCAATGCGCGCAAGGAAAGGGCTGCTGCTGCCAAGGCCGCTGTCGCCGCTGACGAACCGGAAGAATATCATCCTTTCGGCGGTGCCGGCGATGATCGTTACGGCCGTCCGCCTGTGCCGAGCAATCCCCAGCGTATGCGGGTAGAACCCCGTCTGTAACCTTGCCCCTGCCATTGAGCGAGAGTCCGAGCATGTGTGAGTTATTGGGCATGAGCGCCAATGTCCCGACCGATATCGTGTTCAGCTTCACCGGGCTGATGCAGCGCGGCGGCCGCACCGGTCCGCACCGCGACGGCTGGGGCATCGCCTTCTATGAAGGCCGGGGATTGCGCCTGTTCCAGGACCCGGCGGCGAGTTGTGAGTCGGAAGTCGCGAACCTGGTGCAGCGTTATCCGATCAAGAGCGAAGTGGTGATCGGGCACATACGCCAGGCCAACGTCGGCAAGGTTTGTTTGTCCAACACCCACCCGTTCGTGCGCGAATTGTGGGGCCGCAACTGGTGTTTCGCGCATAACGGCCAACTGGCGGATTTTCAACCAACCGCCAGTTTCTACCGCCCGGTGGGCGATACCGACAGCGAAGCGGCGTTCTGTGATTTGCTCAACCGTGTGCGTGCGGCGTTCCCCGAGCCGGTCGAAGTCGAAGAACTGCTGCCGGACCTGGTGGCCGCTTGCGCCGAATATCGAAGCAAAGGCGTATTCAACTGCCTGCTCAGCGACGGCGATTGGTTGTTCTGCTATTGCTCGACCAAGCTGGCGCAGATCACCCGCCGAGCCCCGTTCGGCCCGGCGCGCCTGAAGGATGTCGACGTCATTGTCGATTTCCAGGCCGAAACCACACCCAACGATGTGGTCACGGTGATCGCCACCGAACCCCTGACCGAAAACGAAACCTGGACCCGCTACGAGCCGGGCCAATGGAGCCTGTGGCGACGCGGTGAATGCGTCAGCCAGGGCAAGACCGAATAAGGATTCTCCCCCATGTTGCTCAGTTATCTACGGCTGGTGTTGTTCGCGGCGGGCCTGTTGGTCGGTGTCCAGGTGCCGGGGTTCATCAACGATTACGCCAAGCGGGTCGAAGCGCATCTGATTGAAGCGCAAACCAGTTTGAGCGGCTTTCAGGGCACGGCCAATCAGTTCTTCAAAGGCGATATGCAAGCGCTGGTGGCGCATTATCGCGCCAGCGAAGACCCGATCTTCCGCAGTGACGCCGACAGCCTGAGCAATCTGCTGACCCGTCAGCTGGCGTTGGACAAACAGTTCCAGGCGATGCAGGGCCCGTGGTACATCCGCTTCCTGCAAGTGGTGCTGGCCGCTGACCCGGACATTCGCAAGGAAACCTGGAATGGCTACAGCTACCAGATCCTGTTGACGCCGGAAGCGATGATCTGGGGCATGAGCGGCGCATTGCTGTTGTCGTTCGGCCTGGAATGCCTGTTCCGTCTGATTGACTGGGTGGTGCTGGGCGGCAAGCGACTGCGGCAGAGCCGGCCGATCGAAGAGCGGGATATGCGCGGGTTGTAAGGACGAAAGATCAAAAGATCGCAGCCTGCGGCAGCTCCTACATGGAACGCTACTGCGGGCGGCGATCTGTTGATTTTCAGCGATTCAAAACGATATAACTCTCACCCACCCTGCGCGCATACCCCTCCAGCACCTGCTGACATAACGCCACAATCTCTTCGACCCACTCCACGCCAACCCGCCAAGACACCACTACCTGCAAATCCGGCGGGCGCTGGTCAATAGCCAGCAAAGTCAGCTCCCCACGTGTTAGTTCTTCCGCTACGAGTACCGGTGGCAACGCGCCAATGCCGAAACCATCGCGCAGCAATCGAGTAATCGCCGACACTGAATTCACGCAGTTCAATCGTGGCGCCATGACGCCGTTGGCCTGCATCAGCGCGAGCACTTCCTGATGCGGATGGGAGTTTTTCGAGTAGGTAATGATCCGCTCATTCGCCAGATCGGCGATGCCTGAATACTCACGGTTGTAGAGCGAATTGCTGGCGACGATCCAGCCCATCGGATGGCTGGCCAATTCGAGGCTGCGCACGCTTTCCTGGCGCACCAGGTCGGTTTGCAGGATTACATCGAGAAAGCCTTTTTGCAGCTGATCGCAGAGGTTGAGCGAAGTATCGGCTACCAGCTCGATTTCCACCAAAGGGTAGTGATCAGTCATCTGCGCCACCAATGGGCTGAGCCAGGTGTGGATCACCGTGTCCATCACACCGATGCGCACGCGCCCGGTCTTGCTCGACCGGGTTTCGATCGACTGTTTGAGCGCTTGCATGGTGTCCAGCATCTGCTCGGCGTAATCGAGCACTTTCAAACCTTCTGGCGTCAGGCTCACACCCCGTGAATCACGCAAAAACAGCTTCACCCCAAGCTCGCTTTCGAGCACCGCGATGCGGCTGGAAATCGATGCCTGGGTGGTGAAAAGCTTGTCGGCAGTGAGACGGAAACTCTTGAGTCGGGCGACCCAGACGAAGGTCTCGAGAAACTTCAGGTTCATGGGGTCGGCTCGGGGGGATAAATTTTTCTTATGTCTAGGGCGGGTTTTTATTCGTTGGACGCGGCAAGGCCGGGCACCCAAAAATCAGGCCATCCGGTTCCCACGATAGGCGTCGTCGGGGCTCAGAACAATACCAATAAAATCAGTGCGGAGATTTGCCATGAGTGCGCCCGACACCAGCGCCATCCCGAAAGTAACCGCTCGCCCGGGACCTTTCGACTGGTACCACAACATCAATCAACAAGAGCGCCGCACCTTCTGGAGCTGCAAGATCGGCTATGGCCTGGACGGCATGGACACTCAGATGCTCAGCTTCGTGGTGCCGACCCTGATTGCCATGTGGGGCATCACCACCGGGCAGGCGGGACTGATTCATACCAGCACGCTGATCGCTTCCGCCATCGGTGGCTGGGTGGCGGGGATTCTCTCCGACCGCATCGGCCGCGTACGCACCTTGCAACTGACCGTGTTGTGGTTTGCCTTCTTCACCTTCCTTTGCGGTTTCGCCCAGAGCTACGAGCAACTGCTGATCGCCCGCACCCTGATGGGCTTTGGTTTCGGTGGTGAATGGACGGCGGGCGCAGTGCTGATCGGCGAAGTCATTCGTGCCCAGGACCGTGGCAAAGCGGTGGGCATGGTGCAATCCGGCTGGGCGCTGGGTTGGGGGCTGACGGCGATTCTGTATGCGCTGCTGTTCTCGGTACTGCCGCCAGAAGATGCCTGGCGCGCCCTGTTCATCCTCGGCATCGTTCCGGCGATTTTCGTGATCTTCGTCCGTCGACTGGTCAAAGACCCTGAAATTTACCGCCAAGCCAAAGCCAGTCAGGAACCAAGCAACCCGTCGAAGTTCTACGAGATCTTCGCCCCCGGCATGCTCTTCACCACCATTCGTGCTTCGCTGCTGACCACTGGTGCACTGGGCGGTTATTACGCGATCACTTCCTGGCTGCCGACTTTTCTGAAGAACGAACGCGGTTTGAGCGTACTCGGCACGGGTGGTTATCTGGCGATGGTGATCATCGGGTCCTACGTCGGCTACGTCATCAGTGCCTACTTGACCGACATCCTCGGACGCAAAAAGAACTTCATCCTGTTCGCGGTCGGCTCGTTCACGATCGTCTTGTTGTACACCCAACTGCCGGTCAGCAACGGCGTGATGCTCTGGCTGGGCTTCCCGCTGGGCTTCTTCGCTTCGGGAATCTTCAGCGGCATGGGCGCATTCTTGACCGAGTTGTTTCCTACACGAATTCGCGGTTCGGGCCAGGGTTTTTGCTACAACATCGGCCGGGCGCTGGCGGCGTTGTTCCCGCTGCTGATTGGGCTGCTCAGCCAGACGGTACCTCTGAGCGTGGGAATCGGTGCCTTTGCGGCGGTTTCCTACGGCGTGGTGATCCTTGCGGCCCTGAGCTTGCCGGAAACCCGCGGCAAGCAACTCGACGCCCAGTAACTGATAATCTGCGGGCACGTCCTACAGACGTGTCCCGCAGCAAAAAAGAATAAAACCTACAGGAGTGTTCACCGTGAGCCGCCTGCTATTGAACTGCGACATCGGCGAGAGTTTTGGTAACTGGACCATGGGGCTGGACGCCGAGGTCATGCCCGTCATCGATTGCGCCAACATCGCCTGCGGCTTCCACGCCGGCGACCCGAGCATCATGCGCAAGACTGTCAGCCTGGCCCTCAGCCATGGCGTGCAGATTGGTGCGCATCCGGCCTATCAGGATCTGGTGGGATTCGGCCGGCGTTCCATGGCCTACAGCGCTCAGGAACTTCAAGACATTCTGCATTACCAGATCGGTGCCCTCGACGGCATCTGCCGCGCCCAGGGTGGCGGCGTCAGTTACGTCAAACCTCACGGTGCGATGTACAACGACATGATGGCCAATCCGGCGCAACTTCGCGCTGTGCTCCAGGCCGTGGCGTCCTACGACCGCAGCTTGCCACTGATGTTGATGGCTACCCGCGACAACAGCGCCGCGCAGCAGTTGGGCGATGAATACGGCGTGACGCTGTGGTTCGAAGCCTTCGCTGATCGCGCATATGACAGCGCCGGCATGTTGGTCTCGCGACAACTGCCTGGGGCGGTGCATCACGATCCGGAGAAAATCATCCAGCAGGCGCTGACCATTGCCCGTGGCGAACATCTCACCGCGAGTGATGGCAGCGCGTTGCACCTGCAGGCCAATACCCTTTGCGTGCATGGCGACAACGCCAGTTCAGTGGCTGCCGTGCGACGTATTCGCGAGGCCTTGAACCAGCAGAACGCGTCATGAAACTGCGGGTGGAAGTGGTCGCGCTCGATTGCCTGATGGTGCGTCTGTTCGATGAAATCGCCGAGGCCAACATGCCGTGGATGCTCGCTGCCAGCGAAAGTCTGCGTGCTGCGTTTGCCGGGCATTTGATTGATCTGGTGCCGTCCTATACGACGTTGATGGTGCATTACGACCTGATTGCGTTGAGCCCGGCCCAGGCTCGGGAGTTGATTGCCCAGGCGCTGATCGACCTGTCGCCCAACGCGCACGCCCGCGGAACCTGTCATGTGTTGCCGGTCTGGTACGACTTGAGTGTCGGCCCGGAGTTGAGGCTGTTGTCACAGCGCAGCGGGCTGGCGGTGGAAGAGGTAATCCGCCGGCACAGCGAGCGTGAGTATCAGGTGTTCGCACTGGGTTTTGCACCGGGCTTCGCGTTCATGGGGTTGGTGGAAGAAGTGCTGGCGGCGCCGCGTCTGAACACGCCGCGCAAGAAAGTCGCGGCGGGCAGCGTCGGCATCGCCGAGCGGCAGACGGCCGCGTATCCGGTGGTATCGCCGGGGGGCTGGAACCTGATCGGACGCACCCCGGCCAAATTGTTCGACCGTAATCGCGACGGCTACAGCCTGATGCAGCCCGGCGATACCGTGCGCTTCGAATCGGTCGGCCATGCCGAGTTCATTAACCTGGGCGGTGACGACACGCCGCTGGAGGCACTGGCATGAGCCGTCTGACGATTGAAGCGAGTACGCCGCTGTGCCTGTTGCAGGACGCCGGCCGTTTTGGCGTGCGGCATCTGGGCGTGACCCAGGGCGGCGGACTGGACTGGCGTTCGATGTCCTGGGCCAACTGGCTTCTGGGGAACGGGCTGGATGTTCCCGTGATCGAGATTACCCTCGGCGGGTTCACTGTGGTCGCTGAAGACGATTGCGTGCTGGCGTTGGCTGGCGCGGATCTGGGCGCGCAAGTGGACGGTGAGGCATTGGCACCTTGGCGCAGTTTCAGGTTGCACAAAGGACAGCGTTTGCAATTCACCCAGCCCTTGCAGGGTGCCCGAGCCTATCTGGCCGCACCGGGCGGGTTTGAGGCTCCGAAGGTGTTGGGCAGTAGCGCGACGGTGGTGCGTGAAGAACTCGGCGGTCTCGATGGCATGGGCCGTGCGCTGACCAAAGGCGCGTCATTGAGCTACTTAGGGGATTCGCTGGTATTGCTGCGGGCGTTGTCGGCTGAGCAGGTGCCGGATTTCACCGTCGGGTCTGCGCTGGATGTGGTGCTGGGTGCGCAGATTGGTGAGTTCAGTGGTCAGAGTCTGTTCGACGCGTTTAACAGCGTGTGGAGCCTTGATAGCCGAGCGGACCGGATGGGCATTCGCCTGTTGGGCACGCCGTTGCAATACCAGGGCAAGCCGATGATTTCCGAAGGTATCCCGCTGGGCGCAGTCCAGGTGCCGCCGGACGGGCAGCCGATAGTGTTGCTCAACGATCGGCAGACCATTGGCGGCTATCCAAGATTGGGGGCGTTGACGCCATTGGCGCTGGCCCGATTGGCGCAATGCCTGCCGGGGACGCAGGTGCGGTTGCGGCCAGTGGTGCAGGAGGTGGCGCACCGGGAGCAGGTCGAGTATTTGCGGCGATTCAGGTGAAGATCAAAAGATCGCAGCCTGCGGCGGCTCCTACACTGAGCTATGTAGGCGCTGCCGCAGGCTGCGATCTTTCAGGCCGTCACGCGGTTATTTGGAAAGAAACCGCATCCCTTCCTCCAACCCCCGCAACGTCAGCGGATACATCTGGTCATCGATCAAGTCCCGAACAATGTTGGTCGATGAGGTATAGCCCCAAGTGTCTTTCGGGTACGGATTGATCCAGATAAGTTTCTTGTACTTCTCCTTGAAGCGCTGCATCCACAAGTAGCCAGCTTCTTCGTTCCAGTGCTCGACGCTGCCGCCGGCCTGGGTGATTTCGTAGGGCGCCATGGCGGCGTCACCGATGAAAATCACTTTGTAGTCGGCGCCGTACTTGTGCAGCAAATCCTGGGTCGAGGTGCGCTCGGAAGTGCGGCGCATGTTGTTCTTCCACACCGATTCATAAATGAAGTTGTGGAAATAGAAATACTCCAAATGCTTGAACTCGGTCTTGCAGGCCGAGAACAGTTCTTCGCAGATCTTCACGTGGGCGTCCATCGACCCGCCGATGTCGAACAGCAGCAACAACTTGACGGTGTTGCGCCGCTCCGGCCGCATCTGGATATTCAGCAGCCCGGCGTCTTTCGCGGTGTGATCGATAGTGCCGTCGATATCCAACTCTTCGGCCGCACCCTGACGGGCAAACTTGCGCAGGCGGCGCAAAGCCACCTTGATATTGCGCGTGCCCAGTTCCACCGAATCATCGAGGTTTTTGTACTCGCGCTGGTCCCAGACTTTGACCGCTTTGCCCTGGCGCTTGCCGGCATCGCCAACCCGAATGCCTTCCGGGTTGAAGCCTCCGGAACCGAACGGACTGGTGCCGCCGGTGCCGATCCACTTGTTGCCCCCGGCATGGCGTTCCTTCTGTTCTTCCAGGCGTTTCTTGAACTCTTCGATCAGCTTGTCCAGCCCGCCGAGGGACTGGATCGCCGCGCGCTCTTCATCGGTCAAGGAACGTTCGAACTCCTTGCGCAGCCAGTCTTCGGGAATCAAGGCCTGCAAGTGATCGTCGAGTTTTTCCAGGCCATTGAAATAGGCGCCGAAGGCCCGGTCGAACTTGTCGAAATGCTTTTCGTCCTTCACCAGGATCGCCCGGGACAAGTAATAAAACTCGTCCATGTCGGCGAAGGTCACGCGCTGTTTCAGCGCGTTGATCAGGTCCAGTAGCTCGCGCACCGAGACCGGTACTTTGGCTGCGCGCATTTCATTGAACAGGTTGAGCAGCATGGCATCAGCCTCTTAGCGGGTGCCGCGACGGCTCATGAACGCCAGGCGCTCAAGCAATTGCACGTCCTGTTCGTTCTTCACCAAGGCACCGGCCAGCGGCGGGATGGCCTTGGTCGGATCGCGTTCGCGCAGCACCGCTTCGCCGATGTTGTCGGCCATCAACAGTTTCAGCCAGTCCACCAGTTCGGAGGTCGATGGTTTTTTCTTCAGGCCCGGCACCTTGCGCACGTCGAAGAACACGTCCAGCGCTTCGCTGACCAGGTCTTTCTTGATGTTCGGGTAGTGCACATCAACGATACGCTGCATCGTGACGCGGTCCGGGAAGGCGATGTAGTGGAAGAAGCAACGGCGCAGGAAGGCGTCCGGCAGCTCTTTCTCGTTGTTGGAGGTAATGATGATGATCGGGCGCTTCTTGGCCTTGATCGTCTCGTCGATCTCGTAAACGTAGAACTCCATCTTGTCGAGTTCTTGCAACAGGTCGTTCGGGAACTCGATGTCGGCCTTGTCGATTTCGTCGATCAGCAAAATTACCCGCTCTTCGGACTCGAAGGCTTCCCAGAGCTTGCCCTTTTTCAGGTAGTTGCGAACGTCGTGGACCTTTTCCGTGCCCAACTGCGAATCACGCAGGCGGCTGACCGCATCGTACTCGTAAAGGCCTTGATGGGCCTTGGTGGTGGATTTGATGTGCCAGGTAATCAGCTTGGCGCCAAAGGATTCGGCCAGTTGCTCGGCGAGCATGGTCTTGCCGGTGCCTGGTTCGCCCTTGACCAGCAGTGGCCGCTCCAGGGTGATAGCGGCGTTGATCGCCAGCTTCAGGTCATCGGTGGCGACATAGGCCTGGGTGCCTTCGAACTTCATCTGCTAATCCTCGAACGATAACGCCGACCTGAACAAAGCAGGGCGGGGCGCAATAAAATGGTCAGCCCCGACTATAACGCGGTGCCCGGTCGACTGTGAACGCAGACGGCTTATTCAGTCTCTGAATGGGGCGTCACTTGATGACTTAACCCGCCTCTGGCTTGGGTCGTTCATAACGGGCATTGAAGGCCTGAATGAAACCATTGCGTAAAATCTGCAAAAACGCCTGGAACGCGCTGATATCTTGCCGATGAACGTTGCCGCTCAGTTCGACGCGGGTTGCAAACTGGTTCTTGCCCTGATTTTTCAGCACGGTTTCGGAGCCGCCGACGATGGCCTCCCAAATGGAGCGGAAAATCCCTTTGTCCTTGTTTTCCACGTCCTGCTGCCAATTGAACACGTCGACGTCAATGAGCAGCGGTTTGATGTACCCCGTCAATTTGGCTTTTTTGGCCTGAGCTTCGATTACCACATCGCCATGACCGGCATTGAAGTCGAATTTGCCGTAGGCCGAGGCGAAGTCGTTCATGCGTTTGAGTTCGATATCCTTGGCCCGCAGGCGAAACTCGAAGTCTTCGAAATTGCTCAGTGGATCGAAAGTCGCTGTGGTTTCCAGCGGCGCATGCCCCAGCAGCAAAGCCTTGCCTTCGAATCGGGCGTCGCGCTTGCCCTGGGTGTCAACCACGTTGGTCAAGTTGTAAATGCTGGCTTCGACCTTTGTGGCGTTCATGTTCACGGGCGGCTTGGAGTTGAAGTTGCGAAAGCTGATCTTGCCATCTTCGATCCGCACTTCGTTCAGGGTGATGGGCAACAATTTACCCAGTTGGGCGCGCCAGTCGGTGCCCCGACCAGTCTGGGAGTTCTGCTTGTTGGCACCGCCGTCGACGAAGTTCACCTCGGGGTTGACGAACCGTACCTCGGCCACCACCGCATGGTCGTACCAGAGGGAATGCCAACTGACGGAGAGGTCGATGAACGGTGCGTTAACGAACGGCACCGGCACCTTGCCCTCGACCTTGACGATTTTCAGGCCATTGATTTTGTAGGCCCCGCGCCACAGGGCCACGTCAACATCGGTGATTTGACCACGGTAATCGCCCATGTCCGCCAACTTGTCATTGAGGTAGTCGCGCATCAGGTAGGGCAGGGCGACGCGCAGGGCAACCAGCAACACAACGAGGCCGGCGAGGGTCCACAGGGGCCAGCGGTATCGACGTTTCATGATGGCAAATCTCTGGCGATCTAAAGCCATTGACTGCGCGGGTCACAGGACGTTCGACCTGACTGGACGCCCACGGGCAACAGGCATACCTTTGTGCGCTTATTAAATGCTGTAGTAAGGACCCAGTCATGAGCCGCATTTTCGCTGACAACGCCCATTCCATCGGCAATACACCGCTGGTGCAGATCAACCGTATCGCCCCTCGCGGTGTGACCATCCTGGCCAAGATCGAAGGGCGCAACCCCGGATATTCGGTCAAATGCCGCATCGGCGCGAACATGATCTGGGACGCCGAAAGCAACGGCAAACTCAAGCCTGGCATGACCATTGTCGAGCCGACCTCCGGCAACACCGGCATCGGCCTGGCCTTCGTAGCCGCCGCTCGGGGCTATAAATTGATGCTGACCATGCCGGCGTCCATGAGTATTGAACGCCGTAAGGTGCTCAAGGCGCTGGGTGCCGAGCTGGTGTTGACCGAGCCAGCCAAGGGTATGAAAGGCGCGATCGAGAAGGCCGGCGCAATCGTTGCCAGCGATCCAGCCAAATATTTCATGCCGGCGCAGTTCGATAACCCCGCCAACCCGGCAATCCACGAAAAAACCACCGGTCCGGAAATCTGGAATGACACCGACGGCGCTGTCGATGTACTGGTGGCAGGGGTCGGAACAGGTGGAACGATCACCGGCGTTTCGCGGTATATCAAGAATACCCAGGGCAAACCGATCATCTCGGTGGCAGTGGAACCCGCAGTGTCGCCAGTGATCACCCAGGCGTTGGCCGGTGAAGAGATCAAACCGAGTCCGCACAAGATCCAGGGCATCGGTGCCGGTTTTGTACCAAAGAACCTGGATTTGTCGATGGTTGATCGTGTGGAGTTGGTCAGCGATGAAGAGTCCAAGGCCATGGCCCTGCGTTTGATGCAGGAAGAAGGGATTTTGTGCGGCATTTCCTGCGGTGCGGCAATGGCGGTGGCGGTGCGGTTGGCTGAAACCCCGGAAATGCAGGGCAAGACTATCGTGGTGATCCTGCCCGACTCCGGAGAACGTTACCTGTCGAGCATGCTGTTCAGTGATCTGTTCACCGATCAGGAAAACCAGCAGTAACGATTGGCATGGTGGCGCCTGCATTGGCGCCACCGCGCTGAGAATCCAACTCAAAAAGTGTGATTCAGATCAGCGGACGTTCAGGAGACCTGTGTTAAGAAGATCTTTATTGCGCAATCGTTAACACTGAATGTTGAATCGGGCGGGTTTTTCCCGAGGTCGGTAGTGTTTATCATGCCGACAGCCACGTCGGGTAAATGGCGTTGTGCAGAGTGTTTATTACCAAGGAGTTGTTGATGACCTTTTCCTTTGCCGCGAAGGCGTCGCTGTTACTGCTGTTTCTCGGCAGTACCCTCTATGTGCATTTGCGTGGCAAAGCGCGTTTGCCGGTTCTTCGTCAATTCGTTAATCACTCGGCACTGTTTGCACCTTATAACGCCTTGATGTACGCGTTCTCTGGCGTGCCTTCGAAGCCTTACCTGGATCGCAGCAAGTTTCCTGAACTCGACGTGCTCAAGGACAACTGGGAAGTCATTCGCGACGAAGCGATGCATCTGTTCGACGAGGGTTATATCCGCGCTGCTGAAAAGAACAATGACGCCGGTTTTGGCTCGTTCTTCAAAAAAGGCTGGAAGCGTTTTTACCTCAAGTGGTACGACAAGCCTTTGCCATCGGCCGAACTCCTTTGCCCGAAAACCGTGGAACTGGTCAGCAGTATTCCCAATGTCAAAGGCGCCATGTTTGCGCTGTTGCCCGGCGGCAGCCACCTCAACCCGCACCGTGATCCGTTCGCCGGTTCACTGCGCTATCACCTCGGCTTGTCGACACCGAACTCCGATGATTGCCGAATCTTTGTCGACGGTCAGGTTTATGCCTGGCGCGACGGTGAAGACGTGATGTTCGACGAAACCTATGTGCACTGGGTCAAGAACGAAACCGACCAGACCCGGGTCATCCTGTTCTGCGACATTGAGCGGCCACTGAGCAATCGCTTGATGACGCGCATCAACCGCTGGATCAGCGGTCTGCTGGGCCGTGCTACTGCGCCGCAGAATCTCGACGACGAACGCGTTGGCGGCATCAACCAGGCCTATGCCTGGAGCAAGAACTCCAGCGATAAAGTCAGCGGCGTGGTCAAAAAGTGGAAGCGCAGCCATCCCAAGGCGTACCGCGTGTTGCGGCCGATACTGGCGGTGATGGTGCTGACGTTGTTGGGGTACTGGTTGTTTGGTTGATCGTCTGCATAAAAAAACCGCTCCTGGAGAGCGGTTTTTTTATGAGGAAAATTTAAAATTTGCGCCTGCAAGAACGCCATCCGGTTCGTCTTCCATGCCCATCGCCGCGAATTGCAGGATACGCCGCTCACTGGCTGTCAGCTCTGTTACAACGCTCTGACGTTTTGCTGTGGGTGAACGTTTTACTGAGGAAGTTTTTTTAATCACCTTGCGCATATTTCCTCCATGATCGGTCATTAAATGAACAGTTTTCACGATGCTAGGCTCTCCACTGATTTGACAAAACGGCGTTTAACATCGAAATAGAGGCCGAGGTTTTTATAAACCGGGATTGCGCCTTCCATCGGTTCCTGAATTTCCATCAACCTGCTGCCGATGATTCGCGCGTACTGTTCAATGACCAATATGGACAGTGGCGCAATACGCTTTTTCAGAGAATGGGCCTTTCCGGGGCGCCCCTCCAATCGCACGATGCGGATTCGACTCCGAGTGTTGTTTGGATTTGCAAAGCATAATCCACACAGTTCTTCATCGAACCAGATGGCCTGGTCCAGAGCCAAGGGTTACCTCGCTTTCCACCCGATCACTTCAGTCCAAACGAAGTGTGGATCCTCCCAAAGCTCCCAGGCATCCAACGCCTGTGCGTTTATCGCTTCAAATCGCACTTTCGATAAATCGACTTCTGTAGGGCTGATTAGCTCCAGTGCCTGCTGCAATTGGGTTGTTTTAACGCCAGCAAGCTTTCTGGCCTGTGATTTATACAATTGATACCGAAGCTACGTCCTTTCCCTTGGCATACGATCTCTCGCTTTCCATGTCCCCTTCAGCGGGCGTTGCAGTCACTCCCAAGCCTAGGCATCGGCGCCGAGACTGTCGCTGCTGGCCCTTTGACCAAGTCATTGCAATCCGTGTCACGCGCTGGTTATAGTCGGCGCACAGTGAGTACCAGAGCTCGCCTTTTTATCCCTCAAGAAAAGATCAGCCCAATGCCTGCATCCCTCATCAACGCGGTAGTCGTTTCAGCGGTCAACGCTGACGTTGTGCCGTGCGGGAATCAGCAGCCTGTGCAGATCAGTCATTACCCCCCTCCTGTCAGTCGCACGCCAGTGTGCGCGGTGGTTTCGCCGCCGGGTGTTGGCCTTACGGGCTGATCAGCGTTTCTCTGCTGTTCCCGATGCCCGCCTGAACACAACTACTGAATTTCAGCTTCGGCTGAGTTGGCTAATTGCCTGACTACAGGTGGTATTCATGTTTGTCCTTTCGAAAAAATCCGCGCTCGCGGCCGCTTCCACGAGCCTGTTCGTTCTGCTGTGGAGCAGCGGGGCGATTTTCTCCAAATGGGGGCTGGCCCATGCGTCGCCCTTTGCCTTCTTACTGTTTCGCTTTGCGATCGCCTTATGCGGGCTGATTCTGCTGGTGCCGTTGCTGAAATTGAAGTTACCCAAGGGCGGCAAGCCGATGCTGTATGCGATGGCCACCGGGGTGGTGTTGCTGGGGGCTTATCAGATTTTCTATCTGCTGGCCCTGGACCTGAAGGTCACGCCGGGGGTGATGGCGACCATCATGGGCGTGCAACCGATTCTCACCGTGGTGTTGATGGAACGTCAGCGTTCATGGAGCCGGATGTTCGGTCTGTCGCTGGGGCTGGCGGGTTTGATCATGGTGGTCTACCAGGGTATCGGCCTGGCCGGCATGTCCTTGGCCGGCATGCTCTTCGGTTTGCTGGCGCTGGCGAGCATGACGTTCGGCTCGATCATGCAGAAGCGCATCACCGACAATCCCCTTGGCACGTTGCCGGTGCAGTACCTTGCCGGGTTGTTGCTCTGCGGGATTTTTGTGCCGTTCCAGCCGTTTCACTTCGAACACAGCACGGGCTTCATCGTGCCGGTGTTGTGGATGGGGCTGGTGGTGTCGGTAATGGCGACGTTGTTGCTGTACCGCCTGATCGCCCGGGGCAATCTGGTGAATGTCACCAGTCTGTTTTACCTGGTGCCGGCGGTGACGGCGGTAATGGACTATGTGTTTTTCGGCAACCGGCTGGCGATGTTAAGCATGTTTGGCATGCTGATGATCATCGTCGGCCTGGTGTTTGTGTTCCGTAAAACCGCGTAGGCCGGGCAAGGAAATCACAAGCAAAAGATTGCAGCCTGCGGCAGCGCCTACATGGGAATCGAATACACCCTGTAGGCGCGGCCGCAGGCTGCGATCTTTTGATCTTGCCCAGCCTGTCATTTGGTCAAAGCGTGCTCGGCCCGCACCGAGTTCATGAACGCCTGCATGGCTGACGATTGAATGCGGTGACGCCGGGTAATCAATCCATACGGTGGCAGCCGCGCTTCAAACTTGATCGGCAGCACCGCCAGCAGATCACGACCGGGATAATCCTCGACCACCGACACCGGCGTGACACCGAGCATGTCCGTCTGCTGTATCAATGAGAGCAAGGTCATGATCGAAGTGGTTTCGACGATGCTGCTCGGAATGTCGACCCGCGCGTTGTGGAACACCTGATTGATGATCGCGCGCATCGGGCTTGGATGCTGTTGCAGCACCCACGTCATGTGCTGCAGTTCGGCCCAACCCAGTTGTTTCTCCTGCGCCAGAGGATTTTGCGCGCTGGCAATCACGCACAACGCTTCCTCACCGAGGCTGTCGAAAAGCAATTCTTCAGCCCGCGCGCCGGCGGGAATCCGCCCCAAAACGATATCCAGTTGATCCTGCAACAGCGCCTGCACCAGCACATCGCTGGTGTCGACCTGGATGCTCATGGACAAACGTGGATGACTTTGTTTCAAGGTCGCGATGGTACGGGTCAATAAACCCGAGGCCAGCGCCGGAATCGCGCCGACCGCCACCCGGCCAAGGTTGCCGGATTCCAGCGCCACCAGCTCCTCGCGCATGCCGCTGAGTTCGGCGAAGACCATGCGTGCGTAGTAAATGACGGTTTCCCCGAACGGGGTAGAGCGCATGCCCCGAGGCAGACGTTCGAAGAGTTCGACGCCGAGCAAGTCCTCGGCTTCGTGCAGCATCTTGGTCGCTGCGGGCTGAGTCATGCCGATGTGATCGGCGGCGCGGCGAAGCGAGCCAAACTCCTGCAACGCCAGCATCAACCGCAGTTGGCGCAGACGCAGTCGACTGTGGATCACATTGGCAGCAGGAATTCGGGTCATGGGCCGTGCTCGCAAGAAAGTCTGCGGCAAGCCTGACAACAAATGTCAGGCGTTGCCAGCATTGCTGTGTCACAGCACCGATTTTGGCTTGGCAGCGTGAGGTTTGCGCAGGCCTGTCAGCGCGCCCAGCGCTTTGGAAATCAACGGCCAGAACAGCATCAACAGCGCCGCCGTGGTCAGGCTCCCCACCAATGGGTTGGACCAGAAGATGCCCAAGTGCCCATCGGAAAACAGCATCGACTGGCGGAACGCATCTTCAGCCTTGTCCCCCAGCACGGCGGCCAACACCAGCGGTGCAATCGGGTAGCCGAGTTTCTTGAACAGATACCCCAGCGCACCGAAGCCCAGCATCAGCACCACATCGAAGAACGAGTTGTGCACCGAGTACGCACCGATGGCGCAGACCATGATGATAATCGGCGCAATGATCGAGAACGGTATGCGCAGGATCGAGGCGAACAGCGGCACGGTGGCCAACACCACGATCAGGCTCACCACGTTGCCCAGGTACATGCTCGCGATCAGGCCCCAGACAAAGTCATGCTGTTCGACGAACAGCGTCGGGCCAGGGTGCAGACCCCAGATCATCAGGCCGCCGAGCATCACCGCCGCAGTGGCTGAACCCGGAATACCCAGCGTCAGCATCGGCAGCAAGGCGCTGGTGCCGGCCGCGTGATCGGCGGTTTCCGGGGCGATCACGCCTTCGATTTCACCTTTGCCAAAGTTGTCGCGGTTCTTCGAAAAACGCCGCGCCAGGCTGTAGCTCATGAACGATGCGGCGGTCGGGCCGCCAGGCGTGATGCCCATCCAGCAACCGACCAGGGTGCTGCGCACGATGGTCCACCAGTAACGCGGCAACTTGGCCCAGGTACGCAGGATCACCATCGGCGTGATGCGCGCATGCTCGCCACGGAACACCAGGCCTTCCTCCACGGTGCAGAGGATTTCGCCGATGCCAAACAGACCGATCACCGCCACTTCGAAACTGATGCCGGTCATCAGGATCGGCTGATCAAATGTCAGACGCAGATTGCCAGACACGGTGTCCATGCCGACCGCCGCCATGGCGAAGCCGATCATCATCGCCACCACGGTTTTCAGCGGAGGGTTCTTGCTCATGCCGATGAAGGTGCAGAACGCCAATAGATACACCGCGAAGAATTCCGGCGAACTGAATGACATGGCGAACGCGGCAATTTTTGTCGACAGAAACGTCAGCAGCAACACGCCGCACAACGCGCCAATCAGCGCCGAACTGAAGGCGGCGGTCAGTGCTTCGGCGGCGCGACCTTCACGGGCCATCGGGTAGCCGTCGAAGGTGGTCGCGACCGATGAGGGCTCGCCGGGTATGTTGAATAGAATCGAAGTGATCGAGCCGCCGAACAGCGCGCCCCAATACATGCACGACAACAAAATGATCGCCGACACCGGCGACATGGTGAACGTCAGCGGCAACAACAGTGCCACGCCATTGGGGGCGCCGAGGCCGGGCAATACGCCGACCAGAATGCCCAGCAGAACGCCGATCACCATCAAGCCGATGTGGCCCGGGGTCAGGATCAGGTTCATGCCTTGCAGCAGGGAATCGAACTCGCTCATTTGAAATGTCTCCCGGCCAGGGCAATCCAGTCACCCATAGGGCCGGCATCCAGCGGCACCTTGAACCACAATGCAAAAATCAAGTAACTGGCGAGCACCGCACCAAGCGACACGCTACCAATCATCCATTTGCCGTAAGGCTTGGCGCGGACCTTGTCGCGCCACATGAACCAGGCGATGAAGCAGGCGGAAGACACATAGATGCCGGTCAATGGCATGGCGCCGACGAACAGCGCGATGGGCACGAATACCGATAGCACTTGCTTGAACGCACTGCGACTGACGAATGCAACGCTCAGGGCTTGCCAGCGGATCACGGTCAATACGCCGTTGGCCACACTCGCGGTGCTCAACAGCAAGCCGATGTAGAAGGGGAAGTAGCCCGGCTCGGGCCCGGCATCGCCCCAGCCGATACCTTGTTCGCTGCTGCCGAACATCACCACCGCGCCGATCAGTGCGGTGAACACCGCCAGGCCGAGTTCGACCCAATGGGTGCCGACCAGCGCCGGTGAATCCGAAGAATGAGACATGAAAACACCTCCAACAGGTGACGGCCGCTCGCAGGCGAACGGCCGTGACGACTCAGTTTTTCAGCCAGCCGGCTTCTTTGAACACCGGCGTAACACGGGCGGTGTCTTTTTCGATGTAGGCGGTCAGCGGCTCGCCTTCGAGGAAGGTCGGCACCAGCGCGTTCTGCTTGACGTAGGCCTTGAACTCATCGGTCTGGGTGACTTTGCGCATCAGCTCGACGTAGAACGCGCGCTGTTCGGCGGAGATGTCGCCGGGCATGAACACGGTGCGCGGGAAGCGGTACTGATCAATGCCCAAGCCCTGTTCGTGACAGGTTGGAACGTCAGCCCAGGATTTATCGCCGGCGACTTTCTCGGTATAGCTCATGCGTTCCTTACTGAACACACAGAGCGGTTCGACCTGATCGCCGCGCCATTGGCTGATGCTTTCACTGGGGTTGTTGACGTTGGCGGCGATGTGTTTGCCGGCCAGTTGAGTCGCGGCTTCGCTGCCGCTCTTGAACGGGATGTACACCAGTTTGCTGTTGTTGGTCTGGTTCAGCAGCAGCGTCAGGGTCTGGTCAACATCTTTGGATTGGCTGCCGCCCATGCGCAGGTTCGACGGATCGGCCTTGACCGCTTCGTAGAAACCTTTGGCGTCCTTCCACGGTGCGTCTTTGTAGCTCCAGAGGATGAAATCGTCCTCGGCCACGGCGGCAATCGGCGTCAGTTCCTGCCATTGATAACCGAGCTTGGACACCAGCGGCAGCAGGTAGATGTTGTTGGTGCCGATTACCAGTTTTTCGGCATCGCCCTTGTTCATTTTCATGTCGAGAAAGGCTTCGGCGCCATTGCCGCCGCCCTTGTTGAGGACGATGGTATTAACGTCGAGGAATTTGTGCGTGGTGATGATCGATTGGATCAGGCGGCCGAGCTGGTCGGTGCCGCCACCGGGGCCGCCAGCGACGACGATTTCGACGTTCTTGTCCGGTTGCCAGGCGTGAGCGAGGGCGGGAAGGGCGCCAGCGGCGATCAGCGTGCAACCAAGAAACAGGCGGGAGGTGCGACGGACGAATGCATTTCGCATGGAAGGGCCTCGTTTTTGTAGTTGTTATGAGTGGCTTGTCTGAGCGGTAAAGCTGCAAGCCTGGCCTGAGTGTGGGAAACCGCCGTCGCCGCGTCTAGTCAAAACAATACATACACCGATAGCCTGGGGTTATAGCTCGGCAAACGAAGCAGCATTTATGTAGGAGCGAGCTTGCTCCGGGCGGCGATCCGACGATGGACTCCAGAGCACGGCGTTTAGCCAGAAAACCAACGACATCGTTAACGACCATCGCGAGCAGGCTCGCTCCTACAGGAAAGATGCGTTGAAAGGTCGTTGAAAGCAGGGCATGACATAACCCGAGGCTATCGCCTGATTTCAAGTTTTGATTAGACGGTTATCGCCGAGCCTTCGATAGTGCTCGCCAACGCCGTGACAAACGCGGTGATGTTGCATCCACAAAAATAAAAAATCGAGGTACGCACCATGGCTCGTCCCAGTGCTTCCCTGCATCTGCCCGGCGCAGATTCGCAACCGATGGCCGCGGCGATACCGCAAGACAGCATCATCAAGGCCAGCAATGTGCGCTGGCGGATCTTCGCGATCATCTTTGCGCTGACCATGGTCAACCTGATCGATCGGGTGTCGCTGTCGATTGCTATGCCGACCATTGCCCACGAATTCTCCCTGTCGCCGAGCATGCAGGGGCTCATCCTCAGCAGCTTTTTCTGGGCCTACGCGTTGTTGCAGATTCCTGGCGGCTGGATGATCGACCGCTTCGGTCCGCATCGGGTCATCAGTTGGTCCACCGGGTTGTGGGGCACGTTCCAGGTGTTGGCGGCATTCGCCAGCGGTGGCCTGTCGTTGCTGTTTGCGCGGGTGGCGCTGGGAGCGTCGGAAGCACCGTTGTTCCCATCCGGCGGCAAATTGATTTCACTTTGGCTGGCGCCCAGCGAACGCAGTCGCGGTGCGGTGTTGATGGACAGCGGCAGCCCGCTGGGTGTGGCGTTGGGTGGTTTGATCATTGCTTATCTGATCGCCTCGCTGGACTCCTGGCGACTGGCGTTCGTGATTGCTGGTGTTGCAACTCTGGTCCTGGCGTGGATGGCGCGGCGCTACTTGCGCGATGATCCGGCCAGTCATCCGCAGGTCAATGATCTGGAGCTTGAGAAAATCAATGCCGGTCGCGCCACTCCAGCCGCTGAAGCCGCCCGTGCGCCGGTCAAAGGCCTGGGCATTGCCGCCCGTTCTCTAAGCGGTTTGCTGATCGGGCGGGCCAGTTGGGCGATGGTGTATTTCGGTCTGTTGACCTGGGGGCCGAGTTATCTGGCCCAGGCCCGAGGCTTTGACATCAAGGGCATCGGCGCAGCGACCTTCGTGATTTTCATCTGTGGCGCGTTGGGGTCATTGACCGGTGGTTTCCTCTGCGACGGCCTGATCCGTAAAGGCGTCAGTCGTGGGGTGGCGGTCAAGAGCCTGCTGGCGTTTTCCGGTCTGGTAGCCCTTGGTGCGTTCCTGTTGTTGCCGACCCTGAGCAATCCTTTTGCGGCCGTGGCGCTGTTGGCCATGACCGCGTTTTTCTTGATGTGGGGGAGCCTCTACTGGAGCTTCCCGGCGCTGCTGGCAGCGCCGGCGCGGGTTGGCTTGATTGGCGGCGTAATGAACATGGCCGGCAGTACCGGTGGTATAGCGGTGCCGATTCTGGTGGGGGTGATTTTGCAAATGGCCGGTGGCTTCGCTCCTGTGCTCGGTTTCTTCGCGGCGTGTTCGGCAGTGTTTGTGCTGGCAACGTTGTTCATCAGTCTCGACGAGGTGCGTCATGGCTAAATTATGGGACGGCCCGATTATCGATGCCCATCATCACTTCTGGGACCCGACCATCAACGATCACCCATGGCTCGCACCCGAGGCCAATATCCCGTTTCGGTACGGCGATTACAGTGCGATCAAGCGCCGCTATTTTCCCGAGGATTACTTCGCCGATGCCGGTGATCATCGGGTGGTGCAAACGGTGTACGTCGAGACCGAGTGGAACCCGCAGGACCCGATTGGCGAAACCCGTTTCATCGAGCAACTGGCTGCTCGCTATGGCGTGCCGAACGCGATCGTTGCGCAAGCCTGGCTCGACCATCCGGATGCCATCGACGTGTTGACCGAACAGGCGACATTCAAGTGCGTGCGCAGCGTGCGGCACAAACCCGGTGGGCCAACGGTGCCTGCGCAGGTCGGGCATCAGCGCAGCCTGATGAGCGACGAACACTGGCGTCGCAGCTACGCCGCGCTCGAAGGCCTGGGCCTGCATTTCGATTTGCAGACGCCGTGGTGGAACCTGCACGAGGCCGAACGGCTGGCTCGGGATTTTCCCGGCATCACCCTGATTCTCAACCACGCCGGATTACCCAACGACCGCAGCGCCGAAGGCCTGGCCGGTTGGCGGCTGGCCATGGCGCGACTGGCCCAATGGCCGAACGTGCAGGTGAAGATTTCCGGGCTGGGGCAGGGCGGCCAACGCTGGCGCGCCAAGGACAACGCCTGGATCGTGCGCGAAGTGATCGCGATGTTCGGTGCCGACCGTGCGATGTTCGCCAGCAACTTTCCGGTGGACAGCTTGTGCGGTTCATTCGATGACATCTACAGCGGTTTCAAATCCATCGTCGCCGATCTGCCCGTGGCCGATCAGGAGCGACTGTTCTATAGCAACGCGCAGCGGGTTTATCGCTGCGAGCATTGCGCCATTGACCGGGCGTGGCCTGAACCCTTGAGGAGTGAAGCATGAAAAAAACCACTATCGCCATGGTCCTGGGTGACCCGGCAGGCATCGGCCCGGAGCTGATCGCACGCTTGCTCGCCGTGCCCGAAGTGCGCAGCAAGGCTCAGGTGATTCTGATTGCCGACGAGGCGGAAATGCGGCGCGGCATGCGCATCGCCGGCGTCGAATTTCCCTATCGCCGCGTGGAGTCGCTGGAGCAACTGTCGTTCGTTGATGACACGCCGCTGTTCTACGATTTTCGTGGCGAAACCCTTGGGGAATTTCCCCGCAGCGAAGCCAGCGTCATCGGCGGTCGCTATAGCCTCGACACTTTGGAAATAGCTCTGCGCCTGACCGAGGCCGGCACCACTGACGCCATATTGTTTGGCCCGTTGAACAAGACGTCGCTGCACATGGCCGGCATGGCGCACAACGATGAGTTGCACTGGTTCGCCGAGTTGCTGGATTTCCACGGGCCGTTCTGCGAGTTCAACGTGCTCGACAATCTCTGGACGTCGCGGGTGACCTCCCACGTAGCGTTATCCGAAGTGCCCGGCCTGTTGACGCAAGCGCGAGTAGTGGAAGCGATCCAACTGATCGACACCGCACTCAAGCGCAACGGCCTGGAGAAACCGCGTATCGGCGTTTGTGGCTTGAACCCGCACAACGGTGACAACGGCTCGTTTGGCCGCGAAGAACTGGACATCATCGGCCCGGCCGTTCGCTCGGCGCAGGCGCTGGGGATTGCGGCCGAAGGGCCGTACCCGGGGGACACGATTTTCCTCAAGGTCCAGGGCGATGCCAGTGCCTTTGACGCGGTCGTCACGATGTATCACGACCAGGGTCAGATCGCGATCAAGTTGATGGGCTTCTCCCGTGGCGTCACGGTGCAGGGTGGCTTGCCGATCCCGATCACCACACCGGCCCACGGTACCGCGTTCGATATCGCGGGGCAGGGCAAAGCCAACGTCGGCGCAACCCGTCAGGCATTCGAGATTGCTTGCAGGATGGGCGGCAACAACTACTGATTCCACACAATTCCCTGTGGGAGCGAGCCTGCTCGCGATAACGGCAGTACAGACACCTCAGCAGTGACTGTCAGGCCGCTATCGCGAGCAGGCTCGCTCCTACGATTTTTTGTGCTGTGTCTGATAACCCGATCTAGCGGATGAGCGCTTTTCGATATCACCTGAGGTTATCGCCGGATACGCATAAGTGATTATCCGCACCCCCCGAGCGCTGGCTAAAGTCGCCCCATCGAACGCCTGGAACCGATCACACGAGCGGCTCTGGACACACGACTCAACAACTATAAAAAGCCGGCAGCGCAAGGAAACTGTATTCATGAAAATCAAAGCGATCCGTACCCGCGTTTTCGAGTGGAAAGGCAAAGTCGTCCCACCTCAAGCGCACTTCTGCACCAACGCCAGCGACATTCTGTTCGAGCGCGGCGATGCCATGGGCTCGTTCCGTTTCCACGGCTGGCTGGTGGTGGAAGTCGAGACCGATACCGGTCTTGTCGGCATCGGTAACTGCGCCCTGGCACCGCGTGTGGCCAAGGAAATCATCGACACTTACCTCGCGCCAATCGCCATCGGCGAAGACCCGTTCGACAACGAATACATCTGGCAGAAGATGTACCGCCAGAGCCACGCCTGGGGCCGCAAAGGCATTGGCATGGCGGCGATCTCGGCGATCGACATTGCCATCTGGGACATCATGGGCAAAGCGGTGAACAAGCCGGTGTTCAAGTTGCTCGGCGGCCGCACCAAGGAAAAGATCTGGACCTACGCCTCGAAGCTCTACGCCAACGACAACCTCGACCTGTTCCTAGAAGAAGCCCAGGGCTATCTGAGCCAGGGTTTCACCGCACTGAAAATGCGTTTCGGCTACGGCCCGAAAGACGGCCCGGCAGGCATGCGCAAAAACATCGAACAGGTGCGGGCGCTGCGTGAACTGGCCGGCCCGGACATCGACATCATGCTCGAATGCTACATGGGCTGGACCCTGGAATATGCCCGCCGCATGTTGCCGAAACTGGCCGAGTTCGAACCGCGCTGGCTCGAAGAACCGGTGATCGCCGACGACATCGAGGGTTACATCGAACTCAAAAAAATGGGGATCATGCCAATCTCCGGCGGCGAACACGAGTTCACCTCCTACGGCTTCAAAGACCTGCTGGAACGCCGCGCCGTCGACGTGATCCAGTACGACACCAACCGCGTCGGCGGTATCACTGCCGCGCGCAAGATCAACGCCATGGCCGAAGCCTGGTCGGTGCCTGTCATCCCGCATGCCGGGCAGATGCACAATTACCACCTGACCATGTCCACCACCGCCTCGCCGATGGCCGAGTTCTTCCCGGTATTCGACGTCGAAGTCGGCAACGAACTCTTCTACTACGTGTTCAAGGGCGAACCGCAACCGGTCAACGGCTACATCCAGCTGGACGACAACAAGCCGGGCCTGGGTCTGGAAATCTCCGATGAATACTTGAGCGACTTCAACATCATCGAGTGACCTTGCAGCGCTGCTTTCGGGCAGCGCCAATCCTGACTTTCTGGAGGGCCGCCATGCGCCTGATTCAATTTGAAAACGCCACCGGTGAACGCCAGGTCGGCCTCGTCGAGGGTGCACGGATTCAAGTCCTGCGCGACACCCGCAGCACTCGGGAGCTGGCACTGGCGGCGATCCGCGCCAACCGCAGCCTGCAAGAAGAAGTCGCCCGGCGCGGCACCGAGCCAGGCCCGGAATATGCGCCGCTGTTGCAGCAAGGTCGCGTCCTGCCGCCGCTGGACCACGAAGACCCGGCCCATTGCCTGATCAGCGGCACCGGCCTGACTCACTTGGGCAGCGCTTCGGCGCGAGACAAAATGCATCAGCAAGAAGGCGCGGTGGAAGCCGGCATGACCGACACCATGCGTATTTTCAAGTGGGGCCTGGAGGGCGGAAAACCGGCGGCGGGGCAGGTCGGCGCGCAGCCGGAATGGTTCTACAAAGGTGATGGCAGCATCGTCGTGCGACCTGGTGCGGACTTCCCGGTGCCGCCATTCGCCGAAGACGCCGGGGAAGAACCGGAGCTGACCGGGCTCTATGTGATTGGCGACGACGGCCAGCCGTATCGCCTCGGTTATGCCTTGGGCAACGAGTTCTCCGACCATGTGATGGAGAGGCGCAATTACCTGTACCTCGCTCATTCGAAACTGCGTTTTTGCTCCTTCGGTCCGGAGCTGCGCGTCGGTGAATTGCCCAGGCATCTGGCCGGCACCAGCCGCATCAAGCGCAATGGCGAAACGATCTGGGAAAAGGAGTTTCTCAGCGGCGAAGACAACATGTGCCACAGCCTCGCCAATCTGGAATTCCATCACTTCAAGTACGCGCAGTTTTTGCGCCCCGGTGATGTCCATGTGCACTACTTCGGCACCGCCACACTGTCGTTTGCCGACGGCGTGAAAACCCAGCCGGGAGATCGTTTCCAGATCAGCCTCGAAGAGTTCGGTGCACCGTTGGTAAACGGCATCGGTGAAAGCGCCCAGCCGTTGGCCATCGGTCAGGTTCGCACGTTGTAGGAGCGAGCTTGCTCGCGATGGACTCAAGAGCGCCGCACATATATTCGGCTAGTCAGGCGATCAAGGAATCACTCATGACCACGTTATCTGGACACAACTACATCGGCGGTCGGCGCAGCGCCAACGGGACTTTGCAATTGCAAAGCCTCGACGCCACCACTGGCGAGGCGCTACCGGGCACGTTCTTCCAGGCATCCGAAGCCGAAGTGGACGCCGCTGCCAAAGCGGCCGCTGCGGCGTACCCGACCTACCGCAACCTCAGTGCGGAAAAACGCGCCACATTCCTCGACGCCATCGCCGATGAAATCGACGCATTGGGCGAAGATTTCGTCGCCACCGTGTGCCGCGAAACCGCATTGCCGGCCGGGCGCATTCAAGGTGAGCGTGGCCGTACCAGCGGGCAGATGCGTTTGTTCGCCAACGTCCTGCGTCGCGGCGATTTCTACGGCGCGCGTATCGACCGCGCGTTGCCCGATCGCCAGCCATTGCCGCGTCCGGATTTGCGTCAGTACCGCATCGCGCTGGGGCCTGTGGCGGTGTTCGGCGCCAGCAACTTTCCGCTGGCATTTTCCACTGCCGGCGGCGATACCGCTTCAGCATTGGCCGCCGGTTGCCCGGTGGTGTTCAAGGCTCACAGCGGGCACATGGCAACCGCCGAATGGGTGGCAGACGCGATCATCCGCGCTGCCGAGCGCACCGACATGCCGGCTGGCGTGTTCAACATGATCTACGGCGGTGGTGTCGGTGAGTGGCTGGTCAAGCACCCGGCGATCCAGGCTGTCGGTTTCACTGGTTCGCTCAAGGGCGGCAATGCCCTGAGCCACATGGCCGCGAACCGGCCACAACCGATCCCGGTGTTTGCCGAGATGTCGAGCATCAACCCGGTATTCCTGCTGCCCGAGGCGCTGGCGGTACGCGGTGAGCAGATTGCTGCGCAACTGGCCGGCTCGGTGACCTTGGGCTGCGGTCAGTTCTGTACCAATCCCGGCCTGGTCATTGGCTTGCGTTCACCGCAGTTCAGCCTGTTCCTGGAAACGTTCTGCGCCAGCATGAACCAGCAACCGGCGCAGACCATGCTCAATGCCGGCGCGCTGGTCAGCTACAGCCGAGGCCTTGGCGAGTTGCATGAACATCCGGGATTGACGCACCTGGCAGGCAAGCCACAGCAAGGCCACCAAGCGCAGCCGCAGGTGTTCAAGGCCGATGTCAGCCTGTTGCTCAAGGGGGATGAATTGCTTCAGGAAGAAGTGTTCGGACCGACCACCATCGTCATCGAAGTCGCAGACCGGGCGCAGTTGGCAGCGGCGCTGCACGGCTTGCGCGGGCAACTCACGGCGACCCTGATCGGCGAAGTCGAGGAGTTGCTGGAGTACCGCTGGCTGGCGGAGATGCTGCAGGAAAAGGTCGGGCGGATTCTGCTCAATGGCTATCCGACCGGGGTCGAGGTGTGCGAGGCGATGGTACATGGCGGGCCGTATCCGGCGACGTCGGATTCGCGCGGGACTTCGGTCGGGACCTTGGCCATTGATCGATTCCTGCGGCCAGTGTGCTTCCAGAATTACCCGGATGCGTTGCTGCCCGAGGCGTTGCAGGATGCCAATCCGCTGGGGATTCGGCGGTTGGTGGATGGGGAGGTGAGTGCCCTCGCTCTGTAATGGTCGGTGTCTGGACTATCGCCTTCGCGGGCAAGCCTCGCTCCTACAGATTTGAGTCGTGCCCAACATTACGCGGCAACTCAATCCCGTAGGAGCGAGGCTTGCCCGCGAAGGCGTCCTCGGCTGCGCCACAAATTTACTTGGCCGTCACCTCAGCCACTTTCACCACCGCCGGCTTCAACACCAACCACAACGCCGCCGCAATCAAAACCCCGCCATAAATGTGCGCCATCGACAGCGGCTCATCCAGCAACAATGCCCCCCACAGAACTCCGAACGGCGGGATCAGGAAGGTCGTGGTCATCGACTTCACCGGCCCGACCGAGCTGAGCAAACGGAAGTAGATGATGTACGCAAGCGCCGTACACATCAGCCCCAACCCCAGCAACGACAACCAGACACTCCAGCCGCCCCAGCTCGCCGGTGGCTGGTTGATCACGCTGTAACCGAACAACGGCAACAGGAACAGCGTTGCCCCGAGCATGCTGCCCAACGCCGAAAGACGACTGTCGAGACCTCCCGCCTGATCGAGCCAGCGACGGGCCAGGAAACCGGCAAAACCGTAGCAGGTCGTGGCGAGCAGGCAGGCAGCGGCACCCATCAACAATTCAATATCGAACGCCATGGGGCCTGCACGGGTCAGTACGCCGACCCCGAACAGCCCGAGGAATACGCCACCCAGTTTGGCTACGGTGAGCCGTTCATGGAAAAACAGGACGCCGATCAGCACACCCATCAGCGGCGTGGTGGCATTGAAAATCGATGAATAACCGGCTGGAAGCACCTGCGCGGCGACGGAATACAGGGTCGCGGGAATGCCAGAGTTGATCACCCCGAGCAGCATCACGGTCTTGAGTTTGCCTTTGAAATCCCAGCTGATGCGCATCAGGCCAAGAATCACCAGCAACCCGGCAGCGGCAATCGATACGCGGAAAAAAGCCGTAGGAATACTGCCAATCACCGGGGCGATGATGCGCATGAACAGAAAACTCGCACCCCAAATGGCCGCCAGTGACAGTAAACGGAATATATCGACGGGATTCACAGCGCGTTCCTTCCTTGATGGGGACGAGAGTGTTGCCGAGCGCCTGATCGATGGCAACCGCAAAACGCGCATATAACTCCCAAGCGCGTCGATGACGCGGCAGCCCGAAAATTACACTTCTCCTGCACCCGCTTCACTGGCTAAGCTCAGGCTTCCCGAATTCCCGCAGAGGTCTCACCATGCCGCAGCATTGGCCAGCCGCCGACATCGCCCGTTTGATCCTCGACGGCTTCGACGATTACCGCGAGCATTTCCGCCAGATCACTGACGGCGCCCGGGCCCGTTTTGAACAGGCCCAGTGGCAGGAGACGCAATCGGCGTCGGCGGCGCGGATCAATCTCTACGAAGAAAAAGTCAGCGAAACGGTAGATCGGCTGCGCATCGCTTTCGACACGGACACGCTGGACGTCAGTTGCTGGCCGCTGGTCAAAAGCGCTTACATCTCGTTGATCGACCTGCGTTTCGACGATGAGCTGTCCGAGACCTGGTACAACTCGATTTTCTGCGGGCTGTTCAGCCATGACTTGATCAGCGACGGCTGCATGTTCATCCACACCACCCGGCCAAGCCTGCGTCGGGCTCGCGCTGCACAAACCCGTACCTACAAACCCCAGGGCCAGTTGTCCGGCATGCTGGCGAGCATTTTTGCCGACTACCGTTTCAGCGAGGAATACGCCGACCTGTCCGGCGACCTGCGCCGCCTCGAAGCACAACTGCGCGAGAGCCTGCCGGACTGGGTGTGCAAGGACCCGGAGTTGAGTGTCGAACTGTTTTCCTCGGTGCTCTACCGCAATAAGGGCGCTTATCTGGTTGGGCGCATCTACACCGCTGATGAGCAATGGCCGTTGGCGATTCCGCTGCTGCACCGTGAAGGCCACGGCATCCAGATCGATGCGCTGATCACTGATGAAGCGGATGTGTCGATCATCTTCTCGTTCACCCGTTCTTACTTCATGGTGGATGTGCCGGTGCCGGCGGAGTTCATCGGCTTCCTCAAGCGTATCCTGCCGGGCAAGCACATTGCCGAGCTCTACACCTCGATCGGCTTCTACAAACACGGCAAGTCCGAGTTCTACCGCGCGTTGATCAACCACCTGGCCAACACCGACGACCAGTTCATCATGGCCCCCGGCGTGCGCGGCATGGTCATGACCGTGTTCACCCTGCCGGGCTTCAACACCGTATTCAAAATCATCAAGGATCGTTTTTCGCCGTCGAAAAACGTCGACCGCGCCACGGTGATCGAGAAGTACCGCTTGGTGAAAAGCGTCGACCGTGTCGGGCGCATGGCCGATACCCAGGAGTTCGCCGACTTCCGTTTTCCGCTGAGCAAGTTCGAGCCGGCGTGTCTGGAGGAACTGTTGGAGGTCGCGCCGTCCACAGTGTCGGTGGAAGGCGACACGGTGCTGATCCGCCACTGCTGGACCGAACGGCGGATGACACCGCTCAACCTGTATCTGGAGAATGCCAACGAAGCGCAAGTGCGCGAAGCCCTGGAAGATTACGGCCTGGCGATCAAGCAACTGGCGGCGGCAAACATTTTTCCTGGCGACATGCTGCTGAAAAACTTCGGCGTCACCCGTCATGGTCGCGTGGTGTTTTACGACTACGACGAGATCTGTTTCCTGACCGAAGCCAACTTCCGCCACATCCCGGAGCCGCGCACGCCGGAAGACGAAATGGCGTCCGAGCCGTGGTACTCGATCGGACCGCTGGATGTGTTCCCCGAAGAGTTCCCGCCGTTTTTGTTTGCCGATTTCGGGCAGCGCAAGTTGTTCGATCAATTGCATGGCGAGTTGTACAACGCCGATTACTGGAAAAGCCTGCAAGAGGCGATACGCGCCGGCAAGGTGATCGACGTGTTCCCGTATCGCCGCAAAGGCCTCAATAACGAATAAATACGCACTCTGCAGGGGCTGCCGCAGGCTGCGATCTTTTGATCCTGCTTTTAAAATTCAAGGTCAAAAGATCGCAGCCTCGTTTCACTCGACAGCTCCTACACAGCTCCTACAGGAGAACCAGCCAATCCATAGCAAATCTGCGACAATCTGCAACCTGCGCCACTAGACGACTGAATTGCGTACCCGATGACCGACGAATCGCCCTCCATCGACAAACTGCTGAAAAACCTCGATCACGCCATGCTCGCCGACCGCCACCGGCTGCGGCGGCAGTTGCTTGAGCTGCGCAAGAACCCCGACGAGGCCAAGCTGGCCCAATGGGTGGCGCGCATGCAGGCTTCCTGTGATCAGGTGCTGGCACGCAAGGCCAGCCTGCCGGTGATTCGCTACGACGACAGCCTGCCGATCGCCGCCAAGCGTGACGAAATCAAAGCGGCGCTGCAAAAGCATCAAGTGCTGATCATTGCTGGCGAAACCGGCTCGGGTAAAACCACCCAGTTGCCGAAGATCTGCCTGGAAATCGGTCGCGGCCAGCACGGTCTTATCGGCCATACCCAACCACGCCGAATCGCCGCGCGCAGTGTGGCGAGCCGGGTTGCCGAGGAACTGGGCACGCCGTTGGGCGCGCTGGTCGGCTACCAGGTGCGTTTCGAGGACCAGAGCGATTCCAACACCCTGATCAAACTGATGACCGACGGCATCCTGTTGGCGGAAACCCAGAACGACCGTTATCTGGAACGCTACGACACGATCATCGTCGACGAAGCTCACGAACGCAGCCTCAACATCGACTTCCTGCTCGGCTACCTGAAAACCCTGTTGCCGCGTCGCCCGGACCTGAAAGTCATCATCACTTCGGCGACCATCGATCTGGAGCGCTTCTCCAAGCATTTTGACGATGCGCCGATTGTCGAAGTGTCTGGCCGCACCTTCCCGGTGGACACTTGGTATCGCCCGCTGACTCTGGAGCAGGACGAAGAGGGCAACCGCGTCGAAGACGACCTGACCGTGGATCAGGCAATCCTCGCCACCCTCGACGAAATCGCCGCGTACGAACGCAGCGAACGCCGCAGCCCCGGCGATGTGCTGGTGTTCTTGCCCGGCGAGCGCGAAATCCGCGACGCCGCCGACATGCTGCGCAAGGCCCAACTCAAACACACCGAAATTCTGCCGTTGTACGCACGCTTGTCGCCGGCCGAACAGCAGCGGATTTTCCAGTCGCACCCGGGGCGTCGCGTGGTTCTGGCGACCAACGTCGCGGAAACCTCGCTGACGGTGCCCGGCATTCGTTACGTGATCGACAGCGGTACCGCGCGCATCAGCCGCTACAGCTACCGTGCCAAGGTCCAGCGCCTGCCCATCGAAGCCATTTCCCAGGCCAGCGCCAACCAGCGCAAGGGCCGTTGCGGACGGGTCGAGCCGGGCATTTGCATCCGCCTGTACAGCGAAGAAGATTTCATTGGACGTCCGGAATTTACCGACCCGGAGATCCTGCGCACCAACCTCGCCGCCGTTATCTTGCAGATGCTGCACCTGCGCCTCGGTGAGGTCACCGCGTTCCCGTTCATCGAGCCGCCGGATGGCAAGGCCATCAGTGACGGTTACAACCTGCTGCAAGAACTCTCGGCGGTGGATCGCAACAGCCAACTGACCCCGCTCGGTCGGCAATTGGCGCGGCTACCGGTGGACCCGCGCATGGGCCGCATGCTGCTCGAAGCGGCCAAACTTGGCAGCTTGCAGGAAGTGCTGATCGTCGCCAGCGCCATGTCGATCCAAGACCCGCGCGAACGTCCGCCGGAGCGTCAGCAAGCGGCGGATCAGGCCCATGCGCAATGGAAAGACGTGGATTCGGACTTCGCCGGGCTGGTCAATCTGTGGCGCGGCTTCGAAGAGCAGCGCCAGGCGTTGACCGCAAGCCCGCTGCGTAACTGGTGTCGCAAGAATTTCCTGAATTATCTGCGCCTGCGCGAATGGCGCGATTCCCACCGCCAGTTGAGCCTGATCTGCCGCGACATGCAGCTGAGCCTCAACAAAGAACCGGCGGATTATCCGAAGCTGCACAAAGCCGTTCTGGTCGGTTTGCTCAGTCAGATCGGGCAGAAAACCGAAGACGGCGATTACCTCGGCGCTCGCCAGCGGCGCTTCTGGATTCACCCGTCATCGGGGATCGGCAAGAAGCGCCCGCAATGGTTGATGACCGCCGAGCTGGTGGAAACCACCAAGCTCTATGCGCGGATGGTGGCGAAGATTGATGCCGACTGGATCGAACCGTTGGCCGGGCACCTGATCAAGAAAAACCACTTCGAACCCCATTGGGAGAAAAAGCGCGGGCAGGTCGTGGCTTTCGAGCAGATCACCTTGTTCGGATTGATCGTGGTCGGTCGCCGGCCAGTGCATTACGGGCCGGTGGACCCGGTGGTGTCCCGCGAGTTGTTTATCCGTGAAGGGCTGGTGCGTGGCGAAATTCAATCCAAGGCCAAGTGCCTGACTGCAAACAAGCAGCTGCTGGAACAGCTCGACGAGCTGGAGGCCAAGGCCCGTCGTCGCGACATTCTCGCGGATGAAGAAACCCTGTATGCCTTTTACGACGCGCGGTTGCCGGCGGAGATTCACCAGACCGCGACCTTCGACAGCTGGTATCGAATCAACAGCCAGAAAGACCCGCAGCTGCTGATCATGCGCGAAGAAGACGTGCTGGCCCGCGAGGCCAGTGAAGTCACCGCCCAGCATTACCCGGACACCCTGCACATCGGTGATCTGGAATTGGCCCTGAGTTACCACTTCGAACCCAACCATCCACGCGACGGTGTGACCCTGCGCGTGCCGGCACCGCTGTTGCCGATGCTGCCGCCGGAACGCCTGGAATGGCTGGTGCCGGGAGTGATCGAGGCCAAGTGCATCGCGCTGGTACGCAACCTGCCCAAGGCCTTGCGCAAGAATTTCGTGCCGGTGCCGGATTTCATCAAAGCGGCGTTGCAGCGCATGACCTTTGCTGAAGGTTCGTTGCCCCAGGCGCTGGGACGCGAGTTGTTGCGTATGACCGGTGCCCGCGTCAGCGACGAAGCCTGGGCGGAAGCTGCACAACAGGTCGAAAGCCATTTGCGCATGAACCTGGAAATTGTCGACGCACAAGGCAAGTTCCTCGGCGAAGGGCGTGATCTGGCCGAGCTGACCGCACGTTTTGCCGAAGCCAGCCAAGCCGCATTAGCCGTGCCGCAGACTGCGAAAAGCCAGCAGCCGGTCGAGCCGAAGGTGTTTGCTGCCGTTGCCGAGAAAACCCAACAGAAGATCGCCGGCTTGTCGATGACGGTGTATCCGGCGCTGGTGGAAGAGGCGGGAACGGTCAAGGAAGGGCGCTTCTCGACGCCAGCTGAAGCCGAGTTTCAACATCGCCGTGCCTTGCAACGTTTGCTGATGCAGCAATTGGCGGAACCGGCGAAGTTCCTGCGCGGCAAGTTGCCGGGGCTGACCGAGCTGGGATTGATGTACCGCGAGCTGGGGCGTATCGATGCGCTGGTGGAAGACATTCTGCTGGCCAGCCTCGACAGCTGCATTCTTGACGGCGAAGACCCGCTGCCCCGTGACGGCGCGGGGCTGGCGTCGCTGGCCGAGCGCAAGCGTGGCGGCTGGACCGAGCACGCGGAACGTCTGGCGAAGCTGACCCTGGAGATTCTCAAGCTTTGGCACGGCCTGCAAAAGCGCTTCAAGGGCAAGATCGACCTGGCACAAGCCGTGGCCCTGAACGACATCAAGCAGCAGCTCAGCCATCTGGTGTACCCAGGCTTCGTCCGGGAAACGCCGATGCAATGGCTCAAGGAGTTGCCGCGTTACCTCAAGGCCATCGAGCAGCGCTTCGAGAAACTCGGCGCGCAAGTGCAGAAGGATCGGGTGTGGAGCGGCGAGTTGTCCGGCCTCTGGGCCCAATACCAGACCCGCGCCAACAAACACGCCCAGGAAGGCAAACGCGACCCGCAGCTGGAGCTGTATCGCTGGTGGCTGGAAGAGTACCGGGTTTCGCTGTTCGCCCAGCAGTTGGGGACCAAGGTGCCGATCTCCGACAAGCGCTTGAACAAGCAGTGGACGCAAGTCGAGCCCTAAACCCGATCCTTTGCGATCACTGTATTTGGCTGTGATCGACTGTAGGAGCTGCCGAAGGCTGCGATCTTTTGATCTTTCTTTGTTGCGACGATAAAAGATCAAAAGATCACAGCCTTCGGCAGCTCCTACATGGAGTTGTGATCCAGCAAAAAGGGGCCAAAAGCCGACGTTTATGGCAAACTTCGCGCCTATAAACGCCGGCCCCGCGGTTTTGAGCCTTCCATGGTTCGGGCGGTACGGAATAAAGCGATGCCCAGGTTTGCTTCCCCGAGCGGGAGCGATCCCTTTGTGTGTTGGTACGACGGTGCCAATACTTTCTGCCTGAACAGATCAGAGACACGACCATGCATAACGTCGTCATCAGCGGCACCGGCCTTTACACTCCGGCCAACAGCATCTCCAACGAAGAGCTGGTGCAGTCTTTCAATACTTATGTGGTGCAATTCAACGCCGATAACGCCGATGCCATCGCCCGCGGCGAAGTCGAGGCGTTGACCGAGTCCAGCGCAGCGTTTATCGAAAAAGCCTCTGGCATCAAAAGCCGCTTTGTCATGGACAAGGAAGGCATCCTCGACCCGCAACGCATGGCGCCACGCCTGCCGGAGCGCTCGAACGACGAATGGTCGGTGCTCTGCCAGATGGCCATTGGCGCGGCCGAACAAGCCCTGCAACGTGCGGGCAAAACCGCAGCGGACATCGACGGTGTGATCGTCGCCTGCTCCAACCTGCAGCGCGCCTACCCGGCCATTGCCATTGAAGTTCAGGAAGCACTGGGCATCCAGGGTTTCGGTTTTGACATGAACGTGGCGTGTTCTTCGGCGACCTTCGGCATCCAGACCGCTGCCAACAGCATCCAGCTGGGCCAGGCCCGGGCGATCCTGATGGTCAATCCGGAAGTCTGCACCGGCCACTTGAACTTCCGCGACCGCGACAGCCACTTCATCTTCGGCGACGCTGCCACCGCAGTGATCATCGAGCGTGCCGACCTCGCCACGTCCAAGTACCAGTTCGACATTGTCAGCACCAAGTTGCTGACCAAGTTCTCCAACAACATCCGCAACAACTTCGGCTTCCTCAACCGCGCAGCGGAAGAGGGCGTTGGTGCCAGGGATAAGCTGTTCGTGCAGGAAGGCCGCAAGGTGTTCCGCGATGTGTGCCCGATGGTGGCCGAGCTGGTCGCGACGCACCTGTCGGAGAACCAGCTAAACGTCAGCGACGTGAAGCGCTTCTGGCTGCACCAGGCCAACCTCAGCATGAACCACCTGATCGTCAAGAAACTGCTCGGTCGCGACGCTACCGAACAGGAAGCACCGGTGATTCTCGACACCTATGCCAACACCAGTTCCGCAGGTTCCGTGATTGCGTTTCACAAGAACCAGGATGACCTGCCTGCCGGCTCGCTGGCAGTGCTCAGCTCGTTCGGTGCCGGTTACTCGATCGGCAGCGTGATACTGCGCAAGCGCTGAGCTACGCAGTGTGTCAGTCAACATCGTTGCGGGCTGACCCACCGCCCTCGCGAGCAAGCTCGGCTCCTACAGGTGTCGGTTGGTTTACAAATATTGCACCCGACACAAACTCTGTAGGAGCGAGGCTTGCCCGCGAAGAGGCCATCACATTCAACAGAGATGTTGCCTGACACACCGCTTTCGCGGGCAAGCCTCGCTCCTGCAACGAGGCTAATTGCCTCAGGTCGCCACGTTCAGGTACTTGCCCACGCTCGCCACGTTGTCGAGCGAATATTGCTTGCTCAGGTTGGCGATCATTTTGTTCAGCGCTTCGCGGGTGGCGGATTGCGTCGTGGTGCTGTCGCTGTTTTGCTCGCGGCCGGCTTGCAGTGCGGCTTTGAGTTCATCGCTGCTGACGCCGCCGCTGCTGTCGCTATCCAGAACCTTGAGCAATGCGGCGCTGGTGTCGGTGCTGGTCGATGAATCACTGGCCTGCAACGCGCTGCTCAGCTCGGTGGCGCTGACGCTGCCATCACTGTCGGCGTCCAGGCTGCTGAACAGTTCATCGCTGGACATTTGCTGCGGTGGGGGCGGTGGCGGCGCAAGGCTGGCGGCCAGTTCGTCCTTGCTGACGGTGCCGTCCTGGTTCTTGTCCAGGGCCGAGAAGATCTCTTTGCTGTCGGCTGTGCTGCCGGCGCTGGTCAGGCCATTGCTCAGCTCGTCGCTGCTGATGGCGCCGTCGCCGTCGGCATCCAGTGCACTGATCAGTGCGTCAGCCAGTTCGGTGTCCGGGGCCTGATCCCGGGGCGGTGGCGGCGGAGGGGCCATGGCGGCCATTTCTTCGCTGCTCAGGTTGCCACTGTCGTCGCTGTCCAGGTCTGCAAAATTTTTGCTCAGGTTAACCAGCAAGCCATCGTCGCTTTTCTGCGACAGCGCGCTCTTGAGTTCATCCTGATCCACCGCGCCGTCGCTGTTGGTGTCGAGTTTGGCCAACAGTTCTTTCTGGAACTGTTGCGAGCGGGCGCTATTGGTTGTGGTACTGCTGGTGCTGGTATAGCTCGTGTAATTGCTGACGCTACCGATCATTGGACTCACTCCCTGGAATGGAAAACCGGTGGGTGCACCGGCTTATGCAGACTCAAGGGGCAAGGTGTCGTGGGTATGTGAGGTTTGTACCGGTCGGTACACATGAGATAAGTGTCTGATGCAAAGTCAAAAGATCGCAGCCTGCGGCAGCTCCTACTGGGGATCGCCTTTCAATGTAGGAGCTGCCGAAGGCTGCGATCTTTGTTGCTGCGCCTCAAACTCTGGGCAAACGAATAATCGCAGTCAACCCGCCACCGTGCGTCTCTTCCAGGCTCAATTGCCCGCCCAGCCGCTCCGCCGCCTCGCGGGCGATGGTCATGCCCAGGCCGACACCACCGGAATTGCGATTGCGTGAACCCTCCAGGCGGAAGAACGGTTCAAACACCGCTTCGCGTTGCTCCGCCGCGATCCCCGGCCCATGGTCGATGACCCGGATGATCAACTGCTCGCGATGGTCTTCAAGGCTGATCAGCGCCTGCCCGGCATAACGCAGGGCGTTGTCCAGCAGGTTGTTGATGCAGGAACGCAGCGCCATCGGCTGCACTTGCAGCGGCGCGCAGTGACCGCTGGCCTGTACATCGGCGCCCTGGTCCTGGGCGTTTTCGCTCAAGGACTCAATCAGCGCCTGCACGTCCATCCACTGCGGCGCCTCGCTGGTGCGTTGTTCGTGCAGATAAGTAAGGGTGGCGTCGAGCATGCTGATCATGTCGTCCAGATCCTGACGCATCTGGCCTTGCAGCTTGTCATCGTCGATCTGTTCCAGCCGCAGCTTGAGCCGCGACAGCGGTGTGCGCAGATCGTGGGACACCGCGCCGAGCATGCGCGAGCGCTGCTTCACTTGCTCGATGATCCTTCGTTGCATCTTGTTGAAGGTGTGCGCCGCTTGCCGTGCTTCCCGGGGACCTGACTCTTCCAATGGGTGGCTGTCGAGGTTTTCGCTCAAGCGCTCGGCCGCGTCACTGAGGCGCTGGATCGGCCGACTCAACAATTTGGCACCGTACCAGGCGGCAATGATCAGCGAGATCAACTGAAAGGTCAGCGGTACCAGCGGCCCGCCGAACCACGGCCGTGGCGGCCGGTTTGCGAAGCGCGGGTCCGGTGCGGGGCGTTGTCCGTCGAAGGCTTCGGAAAATTCCGGCGGTGGCGGAGGTGGCGGCGGGCCGTAATAGTGAAACCAGGCAAACGCCAGCAAGTGCGCCAGGATAATCGCCACCAGCAGCACGCCAAACAGGCGGCCGAAGAGCGTATCGAAGCGCCCTCGCATCAGCCGATGTCTCTGGCGTCGAACAGGTAGCCCTCACCGCGCACGGTCTTGATCAGCTGCGGCGCTTTTGGGTCATCACCGAGTTTTTGCCGCAGGCGCGAGACCAGCAGGTCTATGCTGCGATCAAAGGCTTCGATCGAGCGACCGCGGGCGGCGTCCAGCAGTTGTTCGCGGCTGAGGACCCGACGCGGACGTTCAATGAACACCCACAACAGACGGAATTCGGCGTTGGACAGCGGCACTACCAGGCCATCATCGGCGATCAGTTGACGCAATACGCTGTTCAAGCGCCAGTTGTCGAAGCGGATGTTGGCCCGTTGTTCAGTGCGGTCGTCGCGCACCCGGCGCAGGATGGTCTGGATGCGTGCTACCAGTTCGCGCGGCTCAAATGGCTTGGCCATGTAATCGTCGGCGCCCAGTTCCAGGCCGATGATTCGATCGGTGGGTTCGCAGCGGGCGGTGAGCATCAGGATCGGGATGTCGGATTCGGCGCGCAGCCAGCGGCACAGCGACAGGCCGTCTTCGCCGGGCAGCATCAGGTCGAGCACAACCACATCGAAATGCTCGGCTTGCAGGGCCAGGCGCATCGCGGCGCCATCGGTGACGCCGCTGGCGTGGATGTTGAACCGGGCCAGGTAATCGATCATCAATTCACGGATCGGGACGTCATCGTCGACGATCAGGGCGCGAATGCTCCAGCGTTTGTCGTCGCCGGGCGCTTTTTGATCGTCGTTCACAGGTGCGTGGGTGTTGTGCATGCGTGCGTTCATCTGCCAGGTAGGCTGCCAACCACAAAGATAGGCTGCGAGGTTGTGGCTTCAGCATAGGCGTCCGGCCCGGAGGCGGGAAGTGCTGTAAGGACGTGTTGCGGCAGCCGAGGGTAACGGGCAAGGGTGTTGTGGGCGTGTCGGGACTGTACCGGACTCGACACAATCACGCCAAAGGCTAGTCTTGCCTGAGCGTTCTCGACGATTTACCGATCATCGGGTCCCGCAGCAGCGCTGGTTCCGCTACAATGCGCGCCGATTTCGACCTGCCTGAGAGCCCACTCATGTCCGCCTGCCAGACTCCTATCATCGTCGCCCTGGATTTCCCTACCCGTGACGCCGCACTGAAGCTGGCCGATCAGTTGGACCCGAAACTGTGCCGCGTCAAAGTCGGTAAAGAACTGTTCACCAGCTGCGCCTCGGAAATCGTCGGTACCTTGCGTGACAAAGGTTTCGAAGTGTTCCTGGACCTGAAATTCCACGACATTCCCAACACCACCGCCATGGCGGTCAAGGCTGCTGCGGAGATGGGCGTGTGGATGGTCAACGTGCATTGTTCCGGTGGCCTGCGCATGATGGCCGCGTGCCGTGAAGTGCTGGACAAGCGCAGCGGCCCGCAACCGCTGTTGATCGGCGTGACCGTCCTGACCAGCATGGAGCGTGAAGACCTGGCGGGTATCGGTCTGGATATCGAGCCGCAGGAACAGGTATTGCGCCTGGCCGCATTGGCGGAAAAAGCCGGGATGGACGGTCTGGTGTGTTCTGCCCTGGAAGCCCAGGCCCTGAAATCGGCGCACCCGTCGCTGCAACTGGTGACCCCGGGGATTCGCCCGGCGGGCAGCGCCCAGGACGACCAGCGCCGCATTCTGACCCCGCGTCAGGCGCTGGATGCCGGTTCCGATTACCTGGTGATTGGCCGTCCGATCAGCCAGGCGGCTGATCCGGCGAAGGCGTTGGCTTCGGTAGTGGCTGAGCTGGCCTAAAAAGATCGCAGCCTCCGGCAGCTTCTACATGGGATCGCGTTCCCCTGTAGGAGCTGGCGCAGCCTGCGATCTTTTGATCTTCTCGGTTAAACCTTCAACACCAACTTGCCGAAATTCTCGCCGCTGAACAATTTCATCAGCGTCTCCGGGAAAGTTTCCAGGCCTTCCACGATATCTTCCTTGCTCTTGAGCTGCCCCTTGGCCATCCAGCCGGCCATTTCCTGCGCGGCGCTGGCGTATTGGGCGGCGTAGTCCATCACCACGAAGCCTTCCATCCGCGCGCGGTTGACCAGCAACGACAGGTAATTGGCCGGGCCCTTGACCGCTTCTTTATTGTTGTACTGGCTGATGGCGCCGCAGATCACCACCCGCGCCTTGAAATTCAAGCGGCTTAGCACTGCATCGAGAATGTCGCCGCCGACGTTATCGAAATACACGTCGACGCCTTTCGGGCATTCGCGCTTGAGGCCGGCGATGACGTCTTCACTCTTGTAGTCGATGGCACCATCGAACCCCAACTCATCGATCAGGAACTTGCACTTGTCCGCGCCGCCGGCGATGCCGACCACCCGGCAACCTTTGATCTTGGCAATCTGCCCGGCAATGCTGCCCACCGCACCGGCCGCGCCCGACAGCACCACGGTGTCACCGGCTTTCGGTGCGCCGACATCGAGCAGGGCGAAGTAAGCCGTCATGCCGGTCATGCCGAGCGCGGACAAATAGCGCGGCAGCGGCGCCAGTTTCGGATCGACCTTGTAGAAACCGCGTGGCTCGCCGAGGAAATAATCCTGCACACCCAGTGCACCGTTGACGTAGTCCCCGACCGCGAAGCCAGGATTGTTCGACGCCACGACTTTGCCGACGCCCAAGGCGCGCATGACTTCACCGAGACCCACCGGCGGGATATAGGACTTGCCCTCGTTCATCCAGCCACGCATGGCCGGGTCCAGGGATAGGTACTCGTTTTTGACCAGGATTTGACCGTCAGCCGGATCACCGACCGGAACTTCCTGATAGGTGAACGTCTCGCGCGTTGCTGCGCCCACTGGGCGTTTGGCGAGCAGGAATTGGCGATTGGTCTGGGTAGTCATGACAGGCACTCAAGATGAATGAAACCTTGTTGATAGACCTTCAGGCGCGATGCCGCAAGTTTGGCTGATGCGGCGAATGCAGGCTGATCCAGTGCAGTGATAGTTGGTACGACTGCTCCATCACTGCGACTCATGGGTAACCAACCGGCCTTCTGATAGTGCTGCCGTGACATGGGGCGCTGTGGCTAGACTGGAAAAACGCGATCCCCCGCCTACTTCTCTTCGAGGACATAACAATGAGCATGACGTTTTCCGGTCAGGTCGCCGTAGTGACGGGTGCCGCCAATGGTATTGGCCGTGCGACTGCCCAGGCGTTTGCCGTTGAAGGCTTGAAGGTGGTTGTCGCCGACATGGACACGGCGGGCGGCGAGGGCACGGTGGCGCTGATTCGTACGGCGGGCGGCGAAGCGACCTTCGTACGCTGCAATGTCACCGTGGAAAGCGATGTAAAAAATCTGATGGACGAAGTGGTGAATACCTACGGCCGTCTCGACTATGCCTTCAACAATGCCGGTATCGAAATCGAGAAGGGAAAACTGGCCGAGGGCACGGTCGACGAGTTCGACGCGATCATGGGCGTCAACGTCAAAGGTGTCTGGCTGTGCATGAAGTACCAGTTGCCGTTGCTGTTGGCCCAGGGTGGCGGCGCTATCGTCAACACTGCTTCGGTGGCCGGCCTTGGGGCTGCGCCGAAAATGAGCATCTACGCGGCCTCCAAGCACGCCGTGATCGGCCTGACCAAATCAGCGGCGATCGAATACGCCAAGAAAAAGATTCGGGTCAACGCAGTGTGCCCGGCGGTGATCGACACCGACATGTTCCGTCGCGCTTATGAAGCCGATCCGAAGAAAGGCGAGTTCGCCAATGCCATGCACCCGGTGGGTCGCATTGGCAAGGTCGAGGAAATCGCCAGTGCGGTGCTGTACCTGTGCAGCGATGGCGCAGCGTTCACCACCGGGCATTCGCTGGCCGTGGATGGTGGCGTCACAGCGTTCTGAAACAATCTGCAGGAAACACTGAACCTGTTGGGAGCGAGCCTGCTCGCGAAGAAGGTAACAGCCGACATTAATGTTGACTGACACACCGCTTTCGCGGGCAGGATCGCTCCCACAGGTTTTTTGTTCGCTTTGCAGGAGTGTGTTTCAAATGGTTAAAACCACCGGTTTTGGCGGCGTTGTCGCACATCCCGTCGAGCGCTCCTGTGATTAACTGTTGGCGCAAAACCAACAGGAGTTTGCTTGCTCATGGAGTTGAGAATCGATCGACAGGCATTGGTGCCGGTCGTACAGCAAATCGTCGACGCGCTGGTCTGCTGGCTCCGTTGCAACGACGTGGCGCCGGGAGCGCGGTTGCCGTCGGTGCGGCACATTGCGCGGATCAATTTGCTCAGCCAGTCCTGTGTCGTCGAGGCTTGTGAACGTCTGGTGGCGCAAGGGCTGCTGGTGTCGCGCCAGGGGGCCGGCTTCTTTGTCGCGGCTGCGGAGCCGATTGCTCAGGAGAAACAGGATCTTTCATGGTTCGAAGGCGCAGAAGTCAGACACAGCCTTTCCTTCGGCGAGTTGAAGCTGGGCGATGGCGGGCTGCCGGAAAGCTGGCGTGAAACGGACGACTTGAGTTACGCGATCCGGCAGGTCAGTCGCACCGACATGGCCGGCCTGTTCAACTACAGCACGCCCTTGGGGTTGCCGGCCTTGCGCCAACAGATCCTCAAGCGCCTGATACAACTGGACATCAAGGTAGATGACAACCGGATACTGACCACGGCGGGTGCCAGCCAGGGACTGGACCTGATCGTGCGAACGTTGCTCAAGCCCGGTGATTGTGTGGTGGTGGAAAGTCCCGGTTACCCCATGCTGTTCGATTTGCTCAAGCTGCACGCCATCCGCATGCTCGAAATTCCGCGAACGCCAACCGGGCCGGATGTTGCAGCCTTGGAAGCATTGCTTCTGGAACACCGGCCTCGCGGATTGTTCATCAACAGCTTTTATCACAACCCGACAGGCAGCAGCCTGACGCCGACTGTGGCGCGACGAGTCCTGCAACTGGCGAAAGCCCATGGAATGCTGGTCATTGAAGACGATGTGTATGCGGATCTGCACAGCGGCCCGGGTACGCGTCTCGCCGCGCTGGATGACAGCGTGATCTATGTCGGCAGTTACTCCAAGACGCTCAGCAGTTCCCTGCGTGTCGGCTTCGTGGTTGCCGGTGCCGAAGTGGTCGCGCGATTGGCCGAGGTCAAGATGATCAGCAGCATGGGCGCTTCAGGATTTTGCGAATCGGTGCTGGCTTGTCTGTTGGCCAATGGCGCCTATCGCAAGTTGGTACAACGCCAGCGCCAGCGCTTGAGCAGCGACAGGCAGGCGGCGCTGCAGGTACTGGAAGACGCTGAGTGGGAAGTTTTCGGCAGGCCTGTCGGTGGCCTGTTCATCTGGGCGCGATCACGGATGTCCGACTACGCTCTGGTCCTGGCTCAGGCGCAACGCCACGGTGTTTTGCTGTCCTCGAAGACGGCCTTCAGCCCCACCGGTGAGGCCCACGACTGGCAGCGTATCAATGTGGCCCATGCCTGTGATCCGCGAGCCCGGGCATTTTTTCAGGCCACCGCTCCGGATCGACCTCAAGCGTCCTGAAAACGACGTTGGCGTAGCTTTTTGCCATTATTCCGATGCCAAAGACTTGTGTTGCCAAAGACCCGTTGCGACTCTGCGTCTACAGATTATGGCAGGGGACTAAGTGCAATGATTTCGGCCGTGCAAGGACGTTTTGCCAACCTCGGTATGGCAAAAAAACTGGGTATCGGGTTTGTGCTGGTGCTGTTGTTGACCGCCCTGGTGGCGGCCATCGGCGTCTGGTCCCTGCAAACCATCAGCCAGCGCTTCGACGGGCTCAAGCAAATGTCGTCGCTCAACAGCGGTTTGCTCAAGGTGCGCCTGCTGGAGCAGGAGTACGCCTTGCACGGCAACCCGAAAACCGCCGACGCCCTGCACGAAGGTGTTGACGGCTTGATTGCCCTGGCGACCCAGCTCAAGACGCAGTCTGCGGCCAACGTGCCGGTGATGACTGACGTCGAACAGTCTCTGGGCGCTTATCGCAAGGCTTTCGACGAGTTCGTCTCGCTCAGTCAGGCCAAGGACCTGGCGCTGGAAATGGCCAGTTGGTCGGTGTCCAGCGTGGCCAATAACCTCGATGTGCTGCAGTCGGGTCTCGCCGATGACGGTGCCTATACCTTGAAGAATTCCGAAGGCAAGGATGGTGCGCAATTTCTTGAGCAAGCCAGTCAGGTCAGCCAGGTATCCCGGTTGATGTTGCAAGCGATGAACGAGGCGCGCGTGCGTCTGGATCAAAGCCGCAAGGGTGATGACAGCGCGGGTCAAGGCAAGATCGAACAGGCCAGTCAGGCACTGACCCAGGCCGAGCAACTGAAAACCACGGTCAAGGATGAGGGTTACCAGACCGTGCTCAACGAAGTGACCGGCCATATCGCCAGTTTCAGTGACAAGCTCGCTGAGTACACCGGCTTGCTGGAGCAGGAAAAAACCGTCTATCAGCAATTGCATCAACGCGCCGACCAAGTGGTGGCGCGGGTCGACCAGGCCTATGTCGCTGAAGACCAGTCGATGCAGACTGAATTGAAAAAGAACTCGCTGATGATCATCGGTTCCTCCGCGCTGGCGCTGCTGGTCGGGTTGATTGCGGCCTGGGTGATTACTCGGTTGATTGTGGCTCCGCTGCGCAGTGTGATTCGTGTGGCGCAACAGATCGCCTCGGGTGATTTGAGCGGGACGGTCGAAGTGACCCGTCGTGACGAGATTGGCCAGCTGATGCAAGCCATGCAGCAGATGGGAGCAGGACTGAGCCACATCGTCAGCGGTTTGCAGGCGGGTATCGAGCAACTGGCAACTTCAGCGCAATCGCTGTCCGCGGTGACTGAGCAAACCAACCTCGAAGTCAGCAGCCAGAAGGAAGAAACCGAACAGGTCGCCACGGCCATGAACCAGATGACTGCTACCGTGCACGACGTCGCGCGTAACGCGGAGGAAGCCGCCCAGGCGGCGCAAACGGCGGACGGCAAGGTTGAAAGTGGTCAGCATGTGGTGCGTCAGAGCATGGCGCGAATCGAGCAATTGGCGGACTCGGCTACGTCGGCCAGTTCGAGCATCGAAAGCCTGAGCGCGGAAATCCAGAACATAGGCACCGTGCTCAGCGTCATCAAGAGCGTGGCGGAGCAGACCAACCTGCTGGCACTCAATGCAGCCATCGAAGCGGCGCGGGCAGGTGAGCAGGGCAGGGGCTTTGCCGTGGTGGCGGATGAAGTGCGGGCCCTGGCCAAGCGTACCCAGCAATCGACCGAGGAGATCGAACGATTGGTCAGTGCCTTGCGCACGGCGGCGCAGGCGTCGGTGCAGCAAATTCAGAGCAGTGGCGAGCTGGTGAAGCTGGCGGTCAGCGATGCGTTGCAGACCGAGAGTGCGCTGGGGAGCATTGCGTCGGCCGTGTCGTTGATTCAGCAGATGAACCAGCAGATCGCTGCGGCGGCCGAGGAACAGAGTTCGGTGGCCGAGGAGATTAATCGCAGCGTCACCAGTATTCGCGCCAGTGCGGATCAGTCTTCGTTGGCGATGCAGGGCAATGCGGCATCGAGTATCGAGCTGGCGCAGTTGGGGGTTGAGTTGAAGGGGATGGTGGGGCATTTCAGGCTTTGAGCCTTGCACTGCTTTGTGACTTGCAAGCTGAGTTCATATCCATTGCTGCGGTAACGGCGGCTAATCCGGGATCCATACCGGGTGGCCCTCTGGGCAGAACCGGATCGAAGCTCTCAATAGGGCAAGAAGATCAAGATCAAAAGATCGCAGCCTTCGGCAGCTCCTGCAGGGGATGTGTTTCATGTAGGAGCTGCCGAAGGCTGCGATCTTTTAATCTTGTACCCACCACCCAATCCCAACACAAAAAAAAAGCCACCTCGATCGGTGGCTTTCTTTTCTACTTTCTCTGATCAGTCGTAGATCACTTTCTTCTTCCAGTCCGCATCTGCCTCGACGTCTTTGAGGCCTACGGTCAATTGGTTCTCTTCGCCTTCTACCGGTGCAATGCGGTCCATGACTTGTGCGTTGGCGCGGCCCAGGAGTTTTTCCAGGTATTCCAGCTGTTCGGCGTAGATCTGTGGTTCCTGCTGTTTACGCAGGTACTGCACGCCGCGTTCGAACGCCAGGCGCGCCTGACCGGGCTGATTCTGTTGCAGGGAGTGCTGCCCGAGGTTGTTGAAAAACTCGATATGCAGCAACACCAGAATATGGCGCACTTCGCGGATCCAGCGCTTGGCTTCGTTCGGCGGCAGAAAGCCGTCCTGGGCGGCGCGGGTGATCTGGCCGTGCAGGGCTTCGAGCAGGAAGCGTACATCCTTGGCCTTGGCTTCGGTCTGGATCGGTGCCGGCGGGTTATTGACCGGGATCGATTCGCCTTGTGCCGTCAGAGTCTCCAGTTCGGTGATGCGTGCCCTGAGGTTGGAACTGGTTTTTTCCAGGTTCAACAGACGCTGGCAGACATTCAACTCCAAGCGTGTCAGCAGCAGCTTGAGCGCTGGTGTCATCAATTGGCCGGGGAAGGTCTCGGTGATCTCGCCGCAACGGCGCAGGCGGTCGTTGAGTTCAACCTTGGTACGGGCCCTTTCCACCTTGTTGTTTTCCACCACATGGTTGATGTAGCCAATGGCGATCAAGAGTGCGATCCCGGCTACGACTAGCAGGGTGATCATGAGTGGTGTCACCGGTAAGACCTCTTTTTAGGGTTCGCATGCGAGTGTAGTGGCTCGGCATTTAAGCGCCTAGCGTGACTCGACGAGTTGGTTCGGCATGGCTCTACCTGTATCGGCCGCAGCCCTGCTTATATAAATGCTGGCACTCATGGAGCAGATTGCCATCAGTCATGGCGTGGACTATAACGTCTTGGCGAGTGTCAGAATATAGGCGCCAAACACCGGGCGGCGGAAAATCCGGATTGGTGCCTTAAAGCACGGCGAAGTCATTGATTTAAATAAATTTATATCAGGGGGTTGACGACCTCTCAATCCATCCATAGAATGCGCGCCACTTGCAGCGTAAAGCACACAGCGAAACGAAGCAGGGAGTGAATGTTGTACGTGTGTCCCCTTCGTCTAGTGGCCTAGGACACCGCCCTTTCACGGCGGTAACAGGGGTTCGAGTCCCCTAGGGGACGCCAATGCGGGAATAGCTCAGTTGGTAGAGCACGACCTTGCCAAGGTCGGGGTCGCGAGTTCGAGTCTCGTTTCCCGCTCCAATTTTAAACAGCGTTGCTTTCGGGCAGGGCTGAGTGAAACCAGAACCAAGTCTTCGGATGCGGATCTGGACACCGAAACACACACCATGTGTTCCGGGTAGCGTGTCCCCTTCGTCTAGTGGCCTAGGACACCGCCCTTTCACGGCGGTAACAGGGGTTCGAGTCCCCTAGGGGACGCCATTTGCGGGAATAGCTCAGTTGGTAGAGCACGACCTTGCCAAGGTCGGGGTCGCGAGTTCGAGTCTCGTTTCCCGCTCCATATTTAACAAAAACGCCGCTCATTGAGCGGCGTTTTTGTTTGTGCGTAATTTGAGTCTGAAAAAGAAAAAGGCCCGCCAGTCTGACTGAGCGGGCCTTCTCTTTATGCGGTGGTTTTACATCGACAGAATCAACCGCCCGGCAAACAGGATCAAAATCACCCCCATGGTGCGTTCGAACCAGTGCCCCATGCGCAGAAATAACAATCGCACCCTGTTGCTGGAAAAGAACAATGCAACGATCACAAACCACAGCGCGTTCACGAAACACATCCACACACCGTACAGCGCTTGAATCTTCAGGGGGGTCGTAGCGCTGATCAGGGTGGTGAAAATCGCCAGGAAAAACAAAGTGGCCTTGGGGTTGGTGGCGTTGGTCAGAAAACCTGTGGTGAAGGCCTTCGGCAGCGATTGCTCGACGACGGGTTCGTCAGCCGCTTTATCGCCTTCCAGCACTGATTTTGGCTGACTGCGCAGCAGGTTTACGCCCAGGTACAGGATGTAAGCACCGCCCGCGACCTTGGCTACCGTCAACAGCCATGGGAGGGCGTGCATCAATGCTCCAACGCCCAGCAAGGTGTACAGCACATGCACGGAAATGCCGGCACCAATGCCCAGGGCGGTGCAGATGCCCACCACTCGGCCGAAACGCACGCTCTGGCGGATGGTCACGGCAAAATCCGGTCCGGGAGCAACCACGGCGAGAAAGTGGATGGTTGCCAGCGCCAAAAACTCGCCCAGATAATTGGAAAGCATTTCAACTCCAGAAGGTTAGGCGCGAAGTAGCCGACAAAGTAGGGAAGGGCTCACGCGAGGCTCGCGAGCAGCCAGGGCAACGAGCCTTCCCCGGAGGCAGGCGATGCTGTAGTCACGCCCGAATTCTCAGTCCACTTGGTAGTGGACGGACAAAATCCCTTTCTTCTGCGAAAGGGAAGCAATCTTGACTGCACCCAAATCCTTCAGGCTGCGTACGTGGGTGCCGCCGCAACCATAGGCGGGTAGTTCGCCGAAACCGATTTCCCGGGCGCCTTCGCGCAGCGAGGTCAGGCGCGGCAGATCATCGGCAATCCACTGTTCGATGCCGTGCGCGACCGTATCGGCATCAACTTCTTTTGCGGACTCTGTCGGTTTGAATTGCACGCGTCCTTCGCCTGGCCAGTGGTGGGCCTTGATCGGCATCCAGCGCATGGCCTGGACAAAATGGCCGATCAAGTGTCCGGCCGAATGCATGCGCGTGTTGAATTGGCGACGCTGTTCGTCGATGCGGATCTGGGTCATGCCGATTTTTACCGGACGATCGACGAAATGAATAATCCGGTCCGGGTCCTGAACCACGCGCAGCACTTGGCTTTCGCCAATCCAGCCGGTATCACAGGGTTGGCCGCCGCCCTGTGGGTGAAACAACGTTGCGCGCAGAACCACGGCGAACTCGTTCTCGTGGGGCGTGCAATCCAGGACTTCCACATTGGCCTTGAGGTCATCACTATGGAAAAAGAGGCGAAGCGTCATGTTCCAGGCTCGTAATCAAATTTCTATTTTTTATTATATGAAGCGCGGAATAACGTGATAATCCGTTCAAACTTCAAAGGACTGTTGCGTTGTGAGCATAAATCTTCCACTGCCGCTGCTCGGTGAAATGGCGATTTTCGTCAAGGTTGTCGAGACCGGGAGCTTCTCCGAGGCGGCCCGCCAGTTGGGTTCATCGCCTTCGGCGGTCAGCCGCAGCATCTCGCGTCTGGAAAAGGCGCTCGCTACCCGCCTGCTGCAACGCACCACGCGCAAATTGCGCCTGAGCGACGGTGGCGAGGAAGTGTTCAAGCGTTGCCAGGACATGGTCAGCGCCGCCAGATCGGTGATGGAAATCAGCGGTCAGTTCACCGATGAAGCCGAGGGGCTGGTGCGTCTGAGCGTGCCAAAAGCGGTGGGCCGGATCGTGATTCACCCCCATATGCCCGAGTTTTTACGCCGTTATCCCAAAGTGGATGTAGAGCTGTTGCTTGAAGATCGTCAGGTGGATTTGATCGATGATCACGTCGACCTGGCGATTCGCATCACTGATCGCCCGCCTTCGGGGCTTGTGGGGCGGCAGTTGCTGACGATTGACCATTTGCTCTGCGCGACACCGCAGTATCTGGCCGAACACGGAACGCCGACTCATCCCCATGACTTGCTCAACCACAGTTGCATTTACCTGGGTGAAACCCCGAGCGATGCGCGCTGGAAATTCAAGAAAGGCACTAAGACGGTCACTGTCGGTGTGCGCGGACGTTATGCCGCCAATCATACTGGCGTACGTTTTGGCGCTGTATTGCAGCACATCGGCATTGGCAGCCTGCCGTACTTCACGGCGCGCCGAGCCTTGGAGAAGGGGTTGATGGTGCAAGTATTGCCGGACTGGACTTTCCTGGCGTCCTACCACGGAGGCGCCTGGTTGCTGCATTCGCCAACCCGATACATGCCGCCAAAAATACGCGTGCTGATTGATTATCTGGTGGAGTGTCTGGAGAAGGAGCCGACTTTGAGCAAACCGGGTAAGTCGAGCGGTCTGGTGACGGCCGTATCGGAGTATGAGCTGCCCGAGAGCGACGGTTTGTTTTAAAAAACAAAAATCAAAAGATCGCAGCCTTCGGCGGCGCCTACATTCGTTCCCTGTAGGAGCTGCCGAAGGCTGCGATCTTTTGATCTGCCCGGCATTCGGATCAGTGCTTGCTGTCCTGGTTCGACAACGCCAGCAATTGCTTTTCCTGGTTCCAGTCAAACGGCTCGTCATTCTGTTCGGCTTCAAAGCGACGTTCTTCCAGCGCCTGATACAGATCGATTTCATCATCGGGCATGTAATGCAGGCAGTCACCGGCGAAGTACCACAGCAAGTCGCGCGGGACCAGGTGTGCGATTTGCGGGTAGCGGGTAATCACCTGGCACAGGATGTCCTGGCCCAGGTATTGGCTTTCGATCGGGTCGACCGGCAGCAACGCACGCAATTCGTCGAAGCGCTCCAGGAACAAGGCATGGCTTTCTTCGGGAACCTGGTCGGCCTCACCTACGGCGACCAGGATGCTGCGCAGGTGGTCGAGCAAAACGAGATGATCGGCAACGATGTTGGACACGAGATAAGTCCTCAAGAGCAAAACGGGCGCGGGAGTATAAAGCGCCTGCGCCCTTTTTTACATGCCGGACATGGTTAGCTGGATCAGCGGACCTTGCCTGTGGCCAGCGTCAGCTCCTCTTTGTCGAAATCATCGACATCAATCACTTTGCGCCGCACCGCTTCGGCCTCACGCAGCGTGTGTGCTTCGACCGGCTGCAATACACCAGCTTCCAGCGCTGCATCGATGATGTGTTCGCCGGCAACCGGTTTGACCTGGCCGCTCTTGAGCGCCACGTGCAGTTTCTTTCGCAACGGTTGCGCGGCACTCAACTGATCGCAGGCGTGTTGCAGGACACCGACCGGATCTTCGATCGATTGCGGGCGATAGCAGCCCTGGAGCAATTCTTCGAGGGTCGGATCGCCTTTGGCCCGAGCGATCACCGCCGCGACTTCGGCGCCAAGTTTATCCGACGGTCCTTTGTGGCGGCGCCCGAACGGGAACACGATCACCCGCAACAGACAACCCAGCACTTTGTTCGGGAAGTTGCTCAACAGCTCATCCATCGCCCGTTCGCCTTGACCGAGGCTTTCTTCCATGGCCCAGGTAAACAGCGGCGTCATGTGCTCGGGTGAGTCGAGATCGCTGTAACGCTTGAGCGCGGCGCTGGCCAGATACAAGTTGCTGAGCACATCGCCCAGCCGTGCCGACAGGCGTTCGCGGCGTTTCAGTTCGCCGCCCAGCAACATCATGCTGAGGTCGGCGAGCAGGGCGAACGCGGCGGACTGGCGATTGAGCGCGCGGAAGTAACCTTGGCTGAGTTTGTCGCCCGGCATGTGTTCCAAGTGCCCGAAACCGAGGTTCAACACCAGCGTGCTGGCCGCGTTGCTCACGGCAAAACCGATGTGCTTGAGCAACAGGTCATCGAACTCAATGAGTGCCTGGTCCTTGTCCTCGCGGCTGGCCAGAGCCATTTCCTTGAGTACGAAGGGGTGGCAGCGAATTGCGCCCTGGCCGAAGATCATCAGGTTGCGCGAGAGGATGTTCGCACCTTCGACCGTGATACAGATCGGCGCGCCGCTCCACATGCGCCCCAGATAATTCTTGGGCCCCATGATGATCCCCTTGCCACCGTGAACATCCATGGCGTGGCTGATGCACTCGCGCCCGCGCTCGGTGAGGTGATACTTGAGAATCGCCGACAGTACTGACGGTTTTTCGCCCAGGTCCACCGCGTTGGCGGTCAACATTCGCGCCGCGTCCATCATCCAGGCGTTGCCGCCGATGCGCGCCATGGCTTCCTGAATGCCTTCGAAAGCGGCAATCGGCACGTTGAACTGTTCGCGAATCTGCGCGTACTGGCCGGTCACCAGGCTGGTGAACTTGGCCATGCCGGTGCCCACCGCTGGCAGGGAGATTGAACGCCCGACCGACAGGCAATTCATCAGCATCATCCAGCCCTTGCCGAGCATTTCCTGGCCGCCGATAAGGAATTCCAGTGGGATGAAAACGTCCTTGCCGGAGTTCGGACCATTCATGAACGCCGCGCCCAAAGGCAGATGACGACGGCCGATTTCCACGCCAGCGGTATCGGTTGGAACCAGCGCCAGGCTGATGCCCAGATCCTCTGTTTCTCCTAGCAAATGGTCCGGGTCGTAGGCCTTGAATGCCACACCGAGGAGGGTGGCCACCGGGCCGAGCGTGATGTAGCGCTTTTCCCAGTTCAGGCGCAGGCCGAGGGTTTCCTTGCCTTCCCATTCACCCTTGCAGATAACCCCCGTGTCGGGCATGCCACCCGCGTCAGAGCCGGCCAGCGGACCGGTCAATGCGAAGCAAGGAATTTCGTCGCCGCGCGCCAGGCGTGGCAGGTAATGGTTACGTTGTTCGTCGGTGCCGTAATGCAGCAACAGTTCGGCCGGGCCGAGGGAGTTGGGGACCATCACGGTGGACGCCAGGTCGCCGCTATGGCTTGCCAGTTTCATGGCGACTTGAGAGTGGGCATAGGCCGAAAACCCCTTGCCGCCAAACTCCTTGGGAATGATCAGGGCGAAGAAACCCTGCGCCTTGATAAAGGTCCAGGCTTCGGCTGGCAGGTCCATGGTTTGCCCGAGTTGCCAGTCGCTGACCATGGCGCAGAGCTCATTGGTCGGGCCATCGATAAACGCCTGTTCCTCTTCGCTCAGTTGTGCTTTCGGATAGGACAGCAGCTTGTTCCAGTCCGGGCGGCCGCTGAACAATTCGCCATCCCACCACACCGTGCCAGCTTCGATGGCCTCGCGTTCGGTTTGCGACATGGGCGGCAGGGTTTTCTGGAACCATTTGAACAGTGGCGCGCTGAACAGTTTGCGGCGCAGGTCGGGTAACAACAAAGGGGCCGCCACGGCGGCCATCAATACCCAGAAAATCAGTAGCAACCAGCCCGGTGCGCGGCTGAAGGCGCCCATTGCCAGTAGGTAGACAGCCACGATGCCCAGGGCAGGCAGCGGGGAGATACGACGGTGGGCTAAATAAGCTATCCCGACAACCAGAACCAGTATCCACAACAGCAGCATATTTAATCCTCCGTGAAACCAGGGCGAACCAACTCACAGAGCTTAGACGGCATCCGCAGAATCGGACGGTCAGAGCGATGTGATTGAAAACGTGGGAAACCCGGGATAAATGGTGTAGGCCGGGTTCGCCACGTGTCTGGGAAATCGTTCGTTGAGGCGGGCGACAACGCGCCTATATTTGGCCGAAACGTCGTTATCTCTGTGCTGAACCTCTCGCTAGACTCGGGGCTCCCCCAGGAGATTGCCCGCATGCACGAGTATCTGAGTCCCGGCCGCTTCATCGATAGTGACCACCCCTCGGTGGTGGAGTTCGCCGAAAAACATCGCGGTGCCAGTCGCGACCCGCTCGAGCAGGCAATCAATCTTTATTACGCGGTGCGAGAGGCAGTGCGCTACAACCCGTACACCTTCAGTCGCGATCCGCAGACCTTGCGCGGCAGTTATGCGCTGGCAACCGGCGAAAGTTACTGCGTGCCCAAAGCCACGCTGCTGGCTGGGTGTGCGCGACATTGTGGAATTCCCGCGCGGATCGGCCTGGCGGACGTGCGCAATCATTTATCGACGCCGCGCCTGCTCGAATTGCTCAAGAGCGACGTATTCGCCATGCATGGCTACACCGAGCTGTATCTGAATGGTCGTTGGGTCAAAGCCACTCCGGCGTTCAATCAGGGTTTATGCGAACTGTTCAATGTCGCGCCACTGGAGTTCGACGGAATCAACGACAGTGTTTTCCACCCCTTCAATCGAGATGGCGAAAAGTTGATGGAGTACCTGATCGATCACGGCCAGTTCACTGACGTCCCCGAAGCCTTCTTCTTCGAGCACCTTGAGAAGTGCTATCCGCACTTGTTCGGCGCTCAACTGCCGCCGCTGCTGGGGGATATGTAGAGCGATTTGAGTCGCGCCTGATCCGGCGTATGCTGCCTGCGCATTCATCTATAAAGAGGCGGTCATGCTGAAGATCTGGGGTCGGAAAAATTCATCGAATGTCAGAAAGCCTTTGTGGGCCGCCGAAGAACTTGGCCTGGCCTATGAAGCCATTGATGCGGGCGGTGCCTTCGGTGTAGTTGACACGCCCGAGTACCGTGCGATGAATCCCAATGGACGCGTACCGGTGATTGAAGACGACGGCTTCGTGTTGTGGGAATCCAATGCCATCGTTCGCTACCTGATGGCCAAATACGCCACAGACACCGCGTGGTATCCGGCGGATCTGCAAGCGCGCGCCACCGCTGACAAATGGATGGACTGGACCACGTCGAGTTTTGCCGGCCCGTTTCGCACTGTGTTCTGGGGCGTGCTGCGCACTCCGGCAGACCAGCAGGACTGGTCCGCGATCAAGGCAGGGATAACAGAGTGCGACGCTTTGCTGGCGATGGCCGATCAGGCGTTGGCAACCAAACCTTACCTGTCCGGCGACGAGATCGGCATGGGCGATGTTCCGCTGGGCAGTTTTATTTATGCCTGGTTCGAGATGCCAATCGAGCGCGCACCGCAACCTCATCTGGAGGCCTGGTATGCGCGGCTGAAACAACGCCCGGCGTATCAAAAAGCGGTGATGACCGCGTTGACTTAATACTCACTATCGACACACTTGACTGTACTTGTGTGGCGGCGACAAGCACCATTGCGCTAACGCGCTGCGGTTGCATTGCTCGCCGTCCGCCCATATTTATCCCTTCCTTCCCTTCTTGGTGCGTAAATCCGATATGAGTTCCGCTCTGTCCATCCGGCAGCTAACCAAAACCTACGGCAACGGTTTCCAGGCCTTGAGTGGTATCGATCTGGACGTCGCCGAAGGTGACTTCTTCGCCTTGCTCGGCCCGAACGGCGCCGGCAAATCCACGACCATCGGCATTCTCTCGACCCTGGTGAACAAGTCCAGCGGCACAGTGAATATCTTCGGCCATGACCTGGACAAGAATCCTGCACAGCTCAAGCGCTCCATCGGCGTGGTGCCCCAGGAATTCAACTTCAACCAGTTCGAAAAGACATTCGACATCGTCGTGACCCAGGCCGGTTACTACGGCATTCCGGCGAAAGTCGCGAAAGAGCGTGCCGAGCAGTATCTGACCCAGCTCGGGCTGTGGGACAAGCGCGATGTGCCGTCGCGTTCTCTGTCTGGGGGCATGAAGCGTCGACTGATGATCGCCCGGGCGCTGGTTCACGAACCGCGCCTGTTGATCCTCGACGAACCGACCGCTGGCGTGGACATCGAATTGCGTCGCTCGATGTGGACCTTCCTCACCGAGCTGAACAAGAAAGGCATCACCATCATCCTCACCACGCACTATCTGGAAGAGGCTGAGCAGTTGTGCCGCAACATCGGCATCATCGATCACGGCACTATTGTCGAGAACACCAGCATGAAGCAGTTGCTCGGCCAACTGCATGTCGAGACCTTCCTGCTGGATTTGAAGAACGGTCTGGGTGTGCCGCCGCAACTGATCGGCTATCCATCACGGTTGCTTGACGGTCATACCCTGGAAGTCCAGGTGGACAAAAGCATGGGCATCACCGCGCTGTTCACACAGCTTGCCGAACAGCGTATTGAAGTGCTGAGCCTGCGTAACAAAACCAATCGCCTCGAGGAGTTGTTCGTGTCCCTGGTGGAGAAAAATCTGTCGAAGGTGGCGGTATGAGTTCCGAGCTGCAACCCAATCTCGTTGCCCTGAACACCATTGTTTACCGTGAGGTCCGGCGTTTTACCCGGATCTGGCCGCAAACCCTGCTGCCGCCGGCCATCACCATGGTTCTGTACTTCGTGATCTTCGGTAACCTGATTGGCCGGCAGATCGGCGATATGGGTGGCTTCACCTATATGGAATACATCGTACCGGGGCTGATCATGATGTCGGTGATCACCAACTCTTATGGCAACGTGGTGTCGAGTTTCTTCGGCAGCAAGTTCCAGCGCTCGATCGAAGAGTTGATGGTGTCGCCGGTGTCGCCGCACACCATTCTCATCGGCTACACCTTGGGCGGCGTGCTGCGCGGGTTGATGGTCGGGATCATCGTGACGCTGCTGTCGTTGTTCTTCACCCATTTGCAGGTGCATCACCTGGGCGTGACCATTCTGGTGGTGGTGCTGACGGCAACGATCTTCTCGCTGCTGGGTTTCATCAACGCGGTGTTTGCGCGCAATTTTGATGACATCTCGATCATTCCGACGTTTGTACTGACGCCGTTGACCTACTTGGGCGGGGTGTTTTACTCGATTACATTGCTGCCGCCGTTCTGGCAAACCGTGTCGTTGGCTAACCCGGTGCTGCACATGGTTAACGCGTTCCGTTACGGCATTCTTGGGGTGTCGGACATCAAGATCAGCATTGCGATTACGTTCATGGTGGTGGCGACTTTGGTGTTGTATATCGGTTGCGCACGGTTGTTGGTGAGTGGGCGGGGGATGCGGACCTAGTCGCTTTGATAACGAACTTGTTGCTGACTTGATTTAGCGGTTGTACTCGATCCCTTGTGGGAGCGGGTCAGCCGCTGTGCAAAACCTCCACTCGGCCTCTCGAGAGGACCATAAATCAAGATCAAAAGATCGCAGCCTTCGGCAGCTTCTACAGGAAACCGTATGTCCCTCTGTGGAGCTGCCGAAGGCTGCGATCTTTTGATTTTGCTTTGCTTTAACGTTGATCTGCTGCCTCTTTCCCAGAGGCCGTTTTTGCATGCTCACATCCGACGTTGCTTACGTCGCTTCCACTGCCGCGCCACCCACCACCGCCAATACATCATCACCAGGCAATAAGCCAACGCCCCCAGCACCAACCCCGTCACCACCGACCCCAGCAAAAACGGCTGCCACAACGTCGAGAGTTCACCGCTGATCCATTCCCAGGTCAGTTCATCCGGCAAATGGCGGGCAGGTACGTCCATCAACCAGGCACCCGTCTGATAGGTGCAGAAAAACACGGCGGGCATGGTGATCGGATTGGTCAGCCAGACCAGACTGACCGCAATCGGCATGTTTCCACGCACGACAATGGCAAGAATGGCAGCCACCAGCATTTGCAGCGGAATCGGCAGGAACGCCGCGAACAGACCCACAGCCATGGCCCGCGCGACGGAATGGCGATTGAGGTGCCAGAGGTTCGGGTCATGCAGCAGGGTGCCAAGAAAGCGTAAGGATTTGTGTTCCCTGATGCTGGTCGGGTCTGGCATGTAGCGTTTGAATAAGCGCCGGGGCATAAGGCTTCTCGGTCGGTTAAGGCGGCAAGTATGTCTGGATTCTATGAGGCGCCCATTCAGACTTTGTGACAATTAATAACGACGGCCGTGCGGCAGGCCGGCTATGCCTAGGGAGTGGACTCTCAAGGACGGGCTTATGCGCACAGGGATGATGGCGCTGGCGTTGGGTCTGCTGGCCTTGCGTTTTTTACCGGCATTGCCGCCGGTCGGGTTGTTGCTGTTGTTGCCGGTCGTGGCTTTGATGCTGCTTCCATTCAAGACTTACCCATTGGCGTTTTTCCTGTTCGGTCTGAGCTGGGCCTGCGTGCAGGCGCAGTGGGCGCTGGATGATCGACTGTCGCCGGGCCTGGATGGCGAAACACGCTGGGTCGAAGGGCGGGTGGTGGGGTTGCCGCAGAGTAGCGAGGCGGTCGTGCGCTTCGAATTGGCGAATGCCCGGTCGCGACACGGCACGGTGCCGCAGCTCATGCGTCTGGCCTGGTACGACGGGCCGCCAGTCAACAGCGGCGAGCGCTGGCGGCTGGCGATCAAGTTGAAGCGTCCCGCCGGGCTGCTCAACCCGCATGCTTTCGATTATGACGCCTGGCTTCTGGCACAACGTATCGGTGCGACCGGGACGGTCAAGACGGGCGAAAGACTCGCCGAAGCTCGATGGGCCTGGCGCGATGGTATTCGCCAGAGGTTGCAGACTGTGGATGCCCAGGGCCGGGCGGGGGCGCTGGCGGCGTTGGTGCTGGGGGATGGCGCCGGCCTCAGTCGTGAAGACTGGCAGGTGCTGCAAGACACCGGCACTGTGCATCTATTGGTGATTTCCGGCCAACACATCGGTTTGTTGGCGGGGCTGGTGTATCTGCTGGTCGCCGGGCTCGCGCGTTATGGCCTGTGGCCAAGCCGTCTGCCATGGCTGCCCTGGGCTTGCGGTCTGGCATTTATGGCTGCCCTCGGTTACGGGTTGCTGGCCGGTTTCGAAGTACCGGTGCGCCGAGCCTGTCTGATGATCGGCCTGGTGTTGTTATGGCGTTTGCGTTTTCGTCACTTGGGCGCGTGGTGGCCACTGTTGCTGGCGCTCAATGGCGTTTTGCTGCTCGATCCGCTGGCGAGTCTGCAACCGGGGTTCTGGTTGTCCTTCGCGGCGGTGGCGGTACTTATCTTCACTTTCGGCGGTCGCTTGGGACCTTGGCGATGGTGGCAAACCTGGACCCGTGCCCAGTGGCTGATCGCGATTGGCCTGTGCCCGATGTTGCTGGTGTTGGGGCTGCCGATCAGTATTAGCGGGCCATTGGTCAACTTGCTGGCGGTGCCCTGGATCAGCCTGGTTGTGTTGCCACCAGCGTTGGTTGGGACGCTGTTGCTGGCGGTGCCCTATGTGGGCGAGGGGTTGCTGTGGCTGGCAGGCGGTTTGATCGATGGCTTGTTCAGGGGATTGGCGTTGATCGCTGGTCAGGTTCCCGCCTGGGTGCCCATAGCCATCCCGTTGTGGGTTTGGGCTTTCGGCATGGTCGGGGCTTTTCTACTATTACTGCCGCGCGGGGTGCCGATGCGGTCGCTGGGATGGCCGATGCTGCTGTTGCTGGTTTTTCCACCGCGGCCATTGCTGCCGGAAGGCATCGCCGATATCTGGCAACTGGATGTCGGCCAGGGCTTGGCTGTTCTGGTTCGCACTCGCGAGCACACACTGCTGTATGACACGGGGCCCCGTTTTGGTGATTTCGATTTGGGTGAACGGGTAGTGTTGCCGACGTTGCGCAAGCTGGGGGTGAAACATCTCGACCTGATGCTGATCAGTCACGCCGATGCCGACCATGCCGGTGGTGCTCGGGCCGTAGCCAATGGACTTGCCGTGAATAGAGTCGTCAGTGGCGATCCACTGGCCCTGCCTACCGAATTGCAGGCCGAGGCCTGCGAGAGCGGCCGGCAATGGACGTGGGACGGCGTTACGTTCCAGCTCTGGCAATGGCCATTGGCCGGGGATAGCAATCAGAAGTCCTGCGTTCTGCAGATCGAAGCCAATGGCGAGCGCTTGCTATTGACCGGAGACATCGACACCACGACCGAGCGCGTCCTGCTCGACAGTCCGCTGGCCGTGCCCACCGACTGGTTGCAGGCACCGCACCATGGCAGTCGCAGCTCATCTTCCATGGCGTTGCTTAACGGTTTGCAGCCCAAAGCGGTGCTGATCTCCCGTGGCCAGGGCAATTCCTTCGGCCACCCGCACCCGACCGTCATGGCGCGCTACCGAAAACTCGGTATGGCGATCTACGACAGTGCGGAGCAGGGTGCCATTCATCTGCAACTGGGGCGCTTCGAAGCGGCGCGCTCGATGCGTCTGGAACGGCGTTTCTGGCGCGATTTGCCACCCGTAAATAAATAGCCAGGAGTTATTACAGACCGACCGGATGCGACATCACGGTCTTCGGTGCGCTCACCCCCTATGTTAGAGTGGCGCACTTTTTCGAGGGGACTGTCACTGTGTGGGAATTGGTTAAATCCGGCGGCTGGATGATGATTCCAATCATCCTGAGTTCCATCGTGGCGATGGCAATCGTTGCCGAGCGTCTCTGGACCCTGCGGGCCAGCCGCGTGACCCCGGAGCATTTGCTCGGGCAGGTCTGGGTCTGGATCAAGGACAAACAGCTCAATAAAGAAAAGCTCAAGGAACTGCGCGCCAACTCACCGTTGGGTGAGATCCTGGCGGCTGGCCTGGCCAACTCCAAACATGGTCGCGAGATCATGAAAGAGTGCATCGAAGAGGCTGCTGCACGGGTCATCCATGAGCTGGAGCGCTACATCAATGCGTTGGGCACCATCGCCGCCATGGCGCCATTGCTGGGCTTGCTGGGCACCGTGCTGGGCATGATCGATATCTTCAGTTCGTTCATGAGCACCGGCATGACCACCAATGCCGCAGTGCTGGCCGGTGGTATTTCCAAAGCCTTGATTACCACGGCTTCGGGCCTCATCGTTGGTATCCCGTCGGTGTTCTTCCACCGGTTTCTGCAACGGCGCATTGATGAACTCGTCGTGGGCATGGAACAGGAAGCCATCAAGCTGGTTGAAGTGGTGCAGGGCGACCGTGACGTAGATTTGGCTGAGGGCAAAGCGTGAAATTCCGTCGCAAGCAACGGGAGAACGTGGACATCAACCTGGTGTCGCTGATCGACGTGGTGTTTGTCCTGCTGCTGTTTTTCGTCGTGACCACCACCTTTACCCGTGAAACCCAACTGCGTGTCGATCTGCCGGAAGCCGTCAGCGGCGCTTCCGCTGACGACCAGGTCAAAACGCTGGACATTGCCATCAGTGCTGACGGCGTGTTCTCGGTGAACAATCAGATTTTGCCCAAAAGCGATCTGGCGACGCTGATGGAAGCGCTGCAGAAAGAATCCAATGGCGACACCAACAAGCCGCTGTCCATCAGCGCTGATGGTAAAACCCAGCATCAATCGGTGATTACCGCCATGGACGCGGCTGGCAAGCTCGGCTTCAGCCATTTGCGCATGACCACAATCGAGGCGGCGCCCGCGCCCTGATGGCCATGTCCGATCGTCTGCTCTCCGCCTGGTACCGAGGTCATCCGGCCCTGAAGCTGTTGCAGCCGCTGGAATGGTTGTATCGACGCGTGGTCAACAACAAGCGCAAGCGCTTTTTGGCGGGCGAGGGTGAGATTTATCAACCGCCCGTGCCGCTGATCGTAGTCGGCAACATCACTGTCGGCGGTACTGGCAAGACGCCGCTGATTCTGTGGATGATCCAGCATTGCCAGCGCAGCGGTTTGCGGGTCGGTGTGGTCAGTCGCGGCTACGGTGCCAAACCGGCGCAATGGCCGTGGCGGGTCGAGGCGGATCAGAGTGCAGACATTGCCGGCGACGAACCGCTGTTGATTGTCCAGCGCACCGGCGTGCCGTTGATGATCGACCCGGACCGCAGCAGCGCCGTCAAAGCGTTGCTGGCGAGTGAGCCGCTGGACCTGATTCTGTCCGACGATGGCATGCAGCATTACCGGCTGGCCCGGGACCTGGAACTGGTGTTGATCGACGCCGCCCGTGGCCTGGGCAACCAGCGCTGCCTGCCGGCCGGACCGTTGCGCGAACCGGTCGAGCGCCTGCAAAGCGTTGACGCGGTGCTCTACAACGGCGCCACGGCTGACCGCGACGGTGGTTTTGCCTTCCAGTTGCAACCTACAGAACTGATCAATCTACGCAGTGGCGAACGCTGTCCTCTTGACCATTTCCCAGCCGGTCAGGCGCTGCACGCGGTGGCCGGGATCGGCAATCCGCAACGTTTCTTCAAGACCCTCGAAACGCTACACTGGCAACCGATCCCGCATGCGTTCGCCGACCACGCCGAATACAGCGTGCAGGCCTTGAATTTCACGCCGTCATTGCCGTTGGTGATGACCGAAAAGGACGCGGTGAAGTGCCGCGCCTTTGCCGCCGCCGATTGGTGGTACCTGGCGGTCGATGCAGTGCCGTCGCCGGCCTTTGTGGCCTGGTTCGATACACAGCTGATGCGCTTGTTGCCGGCTCGACTTTTGCCTTAAACCGTTTTATCCAGGGAATGCTCATGGACACCAAATTGCTCGACATCCTCGCTTGCCCGGTCTGCAAAGGCCCACTCAAGCTCAGCGCCGACAAGACCGAGCTGATCAGCAAGGGCGCAGGGCTCGCGTACCCGATTCGCGACGGCATTCCGGTGATGCTCGAAACCGAAGCCCGCACCTTGACCACCGACGAGCGTCTGGATAAATGACCACAGCCTTTACCGTTGTCATTCCATCGCGTTATGCCTCCACCCGTTTGCCGGGCAAGCCGTTGCTGTTGATCGCGGGCAAGCCGATGATCCAGCACGTTTGGGAGCAGGCGAGCAAAAGCAGCGCCCAGCGCGTGGTGGTTGCCACTGACGATGCGCGTATCGTCGAGGCTTGCCAGGCTTTTGGTGCCGAAGTGGTGCTGACCCGCGAGGATCACAATTCCGGCACTGATCGCCTGGCGGAGGTCGCGACGAAACTGGGCCTGGCGCCCGATGCTATCGTGGTCAATGTCCAGGGTGACGAGCCGTTGATCCCGCCGAGCGTGATCGATCAGGTCGCCGCCAACCTGGCCGCCCACGCCGAAGCGCGCATGGCCACTCTGGCCGAGCCGATCGAAGACGTCGAAACCCTGTTCAATCCCAACGTGGTCAAGGTCGTCAGCGACCTCAATGGCCTGGCGCTGACGTTCAGTCGTGCCACGCTGCCATGGGCGCGAGATACGTTCGCCAAAAGCCGCGAGCAATTGCCGGAAGGCGTGCCGTATCGTCGGCACATCGGCATCTACGCCTACCGCGCCGGTTTCCTGCATGACTTCGTCAGCTGGGGGCCGTGCTGGCTGGAAAATACCGAGTGCCTGGAACAATTGCGTGCACTGTGGCACGGCGTGCGGATTCACGTTGCCGACGCGCTGATTGCGCCGCCGCCGGGCGTCGACACCGTTGAAGACCTTGAGCGCGTTCGTCGCCTGTTGGAGGCCTGATGCGGGTTCTGTTTGTCTGCCTGGGCAACATCTGCCGTTCACCGACGGCCGAAGGCGTGTTGCGACATAAACTGCGCGAAGCGGGGCTGGCTGATCAAGTCGAAGTGGCCTCCGCCGGCACCGGTGAATGGCACGTCGGCAATGCGCCAGACAAACGCAGTCAGGCGGCGGCAATGCAGCGTGGTTATGACTTGTCGGCCCAGCGAGCCCAGCAAGTGACCCGCGCCGATTTCGCCGCTTACGACCTGATCCTGGCGATGGACCACACCAACCTGCGCAACCTCAAGGCCATGCAGCCCGCCCGGGGTAAAGCCGAGCTGGACCTTTTTCTGCGTCGCTATCAGTCGGAAGTCGATGAAGTGCCGGACCCGTATCACGACAGCGATCAAGGCTTCGAGCGGGTGCTGGATTTGATCGAGCGCGCCAGTGATCTGCTGGTGATCGAACTGAAGGGACGGTTATGAGTTTGCAGGTACGGCAACAGGTTTCGCTCAAACCGTACAACAGTTTTGGCGTGGATGTTCAGGCTCGTCTGTTTGCCGAGGCCCATAGCGACGCCGACGTACGTGAAGCGCTGGCGTATGCGCAGGAGCATGACGTGCCGTTGCTGGTGATCGGCGGTGGCAGCAACTTGCTGCTGACAGCCGATATCCCGTCGCTGGTGCTGCGCATGGCCACTCGCGGTATCCGCGTGGTGAGTGACGACGGCAGTAAGGTCGTGATTGAAGCCGAAGCGGGCGAGCCATGGCATCCGTTTGTACAACACACATTGGTACATGGGTTGTCGGGACTGGAAAACCTCAGCCTGATTCCCGGCACCGTTGGCGCTGCGCCGATGCAGAACATTGGTGCCTACGGCGTCGAGATCAAGGATGTGTTCGCCGGCCTGACCGCCCTGGATCGTCACAGCGGTGAACTGCGCGACTTCAGCCTGGGGGAATGCAACTTCGCTTACCGCGACAGCCTGTTCAAGCAGGAGCCGGGACGCTGGTTGATCCTGCGCGTGCGTTTCACCCTCGACCGCACTGCGCATCTGCATCTGGAATATGGCCCGGTGCGTCAGCGCCTGACCGAGCAAGGCATCGATCACCCGACGGCCACCGACGTCAGCCAGGCCATTTGCAGTATCCGCAATGAAAAGCTTCCGGACCCGGCGGTGCTTGGCAATGCCGGCAGTTTCTTCAAGAATCCGCTGGTGCCGGCGGCGCTGGTCGCGCAGCTCAAGGGCCAATACCCGGATCTGGTGGCCTACGCGCAACCCGACGGGCAGATGAAACTGGCCGCCGGTTGGTTGATCGAGCGGGCAGGGTGGAAGGGTTTCCGAGAGGCAGATGCGGGCGTGCATAAATTGCAGGCGCTGGTGTTGGTCAACTACGGCGGCGCGACCGGTTTGCAATTGCTTAACCTGGCGCAGCGCATCCAGAAAGATATTTCAGAGCGTTTCAAAGTCGAACTGGAAATGGAGCCCAACCGTTATTGAAGCTAAGCTTTCAAGTTGAATCCAAAGCCCTGCACTGATGAAAAGTGCAGGGCTTTTTTGTTAACGCTGCGTTAACTTAGCGAGCTAACGATGCAATGCATTTGCTCCATCAAAGGCCCGGTGCAGACGTGTCCGTCCGCACAAGAGAGCCCATCAGCCTGAGTCGATCTGCGTTCAACGTTGCAAGATCCAGCGGCAGATTGCTCGACCCCATAACCGAAGAAATATGCGGGCGTGCCCATGATTACCCTGAAGCTCAATGGTCAAGACCATCAACTCGACGTGACCGAGGATATGCCGCTGCTCTGGGCGATCCGCGACGTGGCGGGCTACAACGGCACCAAGTTCGGCTGCGGCATGGGCCTGTGCGGTGCATGCACCATCCATATCGAAGGCGCCCCGGCGCGCAGCTGCATCACGCCAATCGGCTCGGTGGTCGGACAAAACGTGACCACTATCGACAACCTGCACGCCGATCCGATCGGCAAAGTCGTGCAACAAGCCTGGCTTGATACGGCCGTGGCGCAATGCGGTTTTTGCCAGGGTGGGCAAATTATGTCGGCAACCGCGCTGCTCAAAACCAATCCAAACCCGAGCGACGAACAGATTGAAGAGGCGATGGTCGGCAATATCTGTCGCTGTGGCACCTACAACCGCATCAAGACCGCCATCCGCCAGGCATCCACTCACCTGAAGGAGGCCAAGGCATGAGCCAGTTACCGAATAATTTCGCCCTGAGCAACCTCAGCCGCCGCGGTTTCCTCAAGGGCGTGGGCGCTACCGGAGCACTGGTGGTCGCCGCCAGTTGGGGCTGGCAAGATGCATTCGCCGAAGAGGCGCAGAAGAAGTTCGGCGCCGACGGCATGCCCCACGGCTGGGTCGATGATCCCAAGATTTACGTGAGCATCGCGGCCGATGGCACGGTGACCGTGGTCTGCAACCGTTCGGAAATGGGCCAGGGTGTGCGCACCAGCCTGAGCATGGTCGTGGCGGACGAACTGGAAGCTGACTGGGCACGGGTCAAAGTGAAGCAGGCGCCGGGCGATGAAGTGCGTTTCGGCAATCAGGATACCGACGGTTCGCGCAGCATGCGCCACTGGTACGAGCCGATGCGCCGTTGCGGTGCCGCCGCGCGGACCATGCTGGAACAGGCGGCTGCCGACCAGTGGAAAGTGCCGGTCAGCGAATGTCATGCGCAGCTGCACAAAGTCATCCACAAACCCTCCGGTCGCGAACTGGATTACGGCGCCCTGGCCGCCGCTGCCGGTGCCTTGGCCGTACCGGCGCGTGACAGTCTGCGGCTCAAACAGCCGTCTGAATTTCGCTACATCGGCAAGGAAGGCACCAAGGCCATCGACGGTGACGATATCGTCAACGGTCGTGCGGTGTACGGCGCCGATGTGCATTTCGACGGCATGTTGTTCGCCACCATTGCCCGCCCTGCGGTATATGGCGGCAAGGTCAAAAGCTTCGATGCCAGCGCCGCGATGAAAGTCCCGGGCGTGATTAAGGTGGTGCAGATCGAAAGCCGGCCGTTGCCATCGGAGTTCCAACCATTGGGCGGCATCGCCGTTGTGGCCAGCAATACCTGGGCGGCAATCAAGGGCCGTGAAGCACTGACCATCGAGTGGGACGACGGCGCCAACGCCAGTTACGACTCGATCGCCTACCGCAAGGAACTGGAAGCCGCCTCGCTCAAACCGGGCAAAGTGGTGCGCAACACCGGCAATATCGACGAAGCCATGAGCAGCGCCGGCAGCACGCTGGAAGCCTCCTATTATCTGCCGCATTTATCGCAGTCGCCGATGGAGCCGATGGTCGCCATTGCGCGCTACAAGGATGGCATGTGCGAAGCCTGGGGCCCGAGTCAGGCGCCGCAGGTCACCCGCACACGCATTGGCGAACGCCTGGGCCTGCCGTTCGATAACGTCACCTTCAATGTCACCTTGTTGGGCGGCGGTTTCGGTCGCAAGTCCAAACCGGACTTCATCATCGAAGCGGCGATCCTTGCCAAGGAATTCCCTGGCAAGGCTGTGCGGGTGCAATGGACCCGTGAAGACGACATCCATTGTTCTTACTTCCACACCGTATCCGCCGAATACCTCAAAGCGAGCCTGAACAAGGATGGCCTGCCATCCGGCTGGTTGCACCGCACGGTGGCACCGAGCATTACCGCATTGTTCGCACCGGGGATGAATCACGAGGCAGCGTTCGAGTTGGGCATGGGTTTTACCAACATGGCGTACGCGATTCCCAATGTGCGCCTGGAAAACCCCGAAGCGACCGTCCACACCCGCGTCGGTTGGTATCGCTCGGTGTCGAACATTCCCCATGGCTTTGCGATTCAGAGTTTCGTCGATGAATTGGCGCACAAGGCCGGGCAGGACCCGCTCAAGTACCAGATCAAATTGCTCGGCCCCGATCGTAAGATCGATCCGAGCACGTTGAGTGACGAGTGGAATTACGGCGAATCACCCGAGCGTTATCCGATCGATACCGCGCGCTTGCGTACGGTGCTGGAAACCGCCGCCAAAGCCGCCGGTTGGGGGCGCGAATTGCCGAAAGGGCGTGGCCTGGGCCTGGCGGTGCATTACAGCTTCGTGACGTACGTGGCGGCGGTGATTGAAGTCGAAGTCAAAGACGATGGCACATTGATCGTGCACAAGGCGGATATCGCTGTGGATTGCGGGCCGCAGATCAACCCCGAGCGCATTCGCGCGCAGTTCGAGGGTGCTTGTGTCATGGGCCTGGGCAACGCCGTGCTGGGTGAGATCAGCTTCAAGGACGGCAAGGTCCAGCAGGATAATTTCCACATGTACGAAGTGGCGCGCATGTCCCTGGCGCCGAAGCAGGTCGCCGTGCATCTGGTCACACCGCCAGGCAACGTACCGTTGGGCGGCGTCGGCGAGCCGGGTGTGCCGCCGATTGCGCCGGCGCTGTGTAATGCAATTTTCGCCGCTACCGGCAAACGTATCCGCAGCCTGCCGGTCCGTTATCAGTTGCAGGATTGGCAGAAGGCCGGCGTCTGATGGACAGTGCCGATCTGAACGTCCTGCGCAGCGTACTGGAGTGGCGCCGCGCGGGTCAGCGGGTTGTGCTGTACAGCGTGGTCCAGACTTGGGGTACCGCGCCCCGGGCACCTGGCGCCATGTTGGCGTTGCGCGAGGACGGCGTGGTGATTGGCTCGGTCTCTGGTGGCTGCGTCGAAGACGACCTGATTGCCCGGTTGCATGACGGTCGGATTGCGGCCGACGGACCGCCGGTTCAGTTGATCACCTATGGCGTGAGCCGAGAGGAGGCAGCGCGCTTCGGTTTGCCCTGCGGCGGTACGTTGCGCCTGACCGAGGAGCGTGTCGGCGACCCGACATGGGTCGCCGAGTTGCTGGCGCGCTGCGAGGCACATGAAATCGTCGCCCGTTCCCTGGATATCGCGACCGGTGAGGTGGTTCTACAGCCAGCGAGCAAGGCCGACGTTCTGGCGTTTGACGAGAAAACTTTGCGCGCCATCTACGGGCCCCGCTGGCGATTGTTGTTGATCGGCGCGGGGCAACTGTCGCGTTATGTTGCCGAAATGGCGCGCCTGCTGGATTTCGAAGTGCTGATCTGTGATCCGCGCACCGAGTTCGTCTATGGCTGGGAAGAACAGCACGGCCGATTTGTCTCGGGCATGCCTGACGAAGCGGTGCTGAACATCCAGACCGACGAACGCACGGCCATCGTTGCCCTGACTCACGATCCGCGTCTGGATGATATGGCCTTGCTGACTGCCCTCGACTCCCGGGCCTTTTACGTCGGCGCGCTGGGCTCGCGGGTTAACAGCCAGAAGCGCCGGGAGAATCTGGCTCAACTCGGCTTGTCGCCACAGGCCATCGACCGGTTGCACGGCCCGATCGGCTTGCACATTGGTAGCCACAGCCCTGCAGAAATTGCCTTGTCGTTGATGTCTGAAATTGTGGCGATCAAAAATGGCGTCGAGCTGAAACAGAAGAAACCCGCGCAGGAGGGCGTATGAGTGAGGACATTGGTGTCGTCGTTCTGGCAGCGGGGCTGGGCAGTCGCTTTCGACAGGTAGCCGGCGCTGAGAAAGACAAGTTGCTGGCTGATTGCACGGGACGAGATGGCGCTGTCCGTTCGGTGATCGAGCATGTGCTGATGAATTTGCCGGTCACATTGGGCGAGCGTGTGCTGGTGACCACCGCTGATCGCCCCCAAGTAATCCGCATGGCCAAGGCTTACGATTGCGAGGTCGTGCTGATCGAGTCGACCGGGATGGGCGACAGCATTGCAGCCGGTGTCTCGGCGTGTGCGCAAATGGGTGGCTGGTTGGTGGTGCTGGGGGATATGCCGTTTATCCTGCCGTCGAGTATTGAACGTGTAGTGGCGCAGGTTGCTGATGATTGCATCAGCGTGCCGGTGCAGGACGGAGAGTACGGGCATCCGGTGGGTTTTGGACGCAACTTTTGTTCGGGATTGATTGCGTTGACTGGAGATCGAGGGGCCAAGCCGTTGTTTGCGCAGGGGCGGGTGGTTGCGGTGACGGTGGATGATCCCGGGGTTTTGTGGGATGTGGATGTGCCGGAGAAGTTGGTGTTTGTGTAAAGATCAAAAGATCGCAGCCTTCGGCAGCTCCTACAGGGGGATCGCGTTTCCATGTGGGAGCTGCCGAAGGCTGCGATGTTTTGATCTTTTGTTTGGACGTAAAAAAGCCCCGCCTGGGATCACCAGACGGGGCTTTTTAGTGGCCGATGGAATCAGACGAGTGGTTTAGGCTCGTGCTCTTTTTCCAGGGCTTGTTCGTGTTGCTCTACCGCTTCCTGAACGGAACGCGGTGCTTCTTCGATGACCGCTTCGGCTTGCTCGGCAACCACTTCGGAAGCCGGGGCAGGTGCTGCCTCAACCGCTTCAGCGACAACCACTTCAGCCGGAGTAGCAGCGGCAGCGGCAGCCAGTTCGGCTTCCTTCTGCTGGCGCTCTTCTTCACGCTTGCGACGACGCACTTCACGTGGGTCATTCGGTGCGCGGCCACTTGGGGTCAGGGCGCTGGCAGCTGCGGCTTCGACCACTGGTGCGGCCACTTCGGCAACCACCGGCGCTTCAACCACAGGGGCAGGCTCTGCAGCGGCAACCACTGGCTCGGAGACCATCGCTTGCGCCACTTCAGCTTCAGCGACTGGCGCTGGTGCCGGAGTTTCGGTGACGACTGGCTCGGCAACCCAGTTGAATGCTGTTTGCTCTTCGCGAACTTCACGAACCGCTTCGGTCACGGTTTCAGTCACGGTTTCAGCAACCGGTTCTGCAACCACGGCTGGCTCAGCAGCAGCTTCAACCACAGGCTGTGCTTCAGGCGCTTGAGCAACTTCGATTTCCGGCGAGGCGGTTGCTTCGACCGGAGTCATCGCTTCAACAACTGGCGCTTCAACTGGAGCAGTTTCCAGGGTGGCGGCAGTGGCGCGCTCGGCTTGCTCGTTGGCCTGTGCTTCGGCCGGAGCGCTGATCACGGTGCTGGCAACAGCGGCGGTAACAGCCAGGCCTGCGGCCAGATCGGCAGCGCTTGGCGCTTCGTTGCCTTCGCCGGGTTCGGATTCGGATTCTTCCGAACCTTCGATTACGTTGCCGTTGGCATCGCGTTGACGCTCGCGACGGTTGCTGCGACGACGCTGGCCACGGGAGCGACGGCGTGGGCGATCGCCTTCGGCGCCGTCCTGACCATCATCCTGCAGTTGCTCTTCGTTGGTTGGCAGCTCTTCTTCTTCGGCAGCGGCGGCAGCGGCTTGCTCGGCACGTGGTTGACGTTCTTCACGCGGTGGACGTGGAGCGCGTTCTTCGCGTGGCTGGCGAGCTGGACGTTCTTCAGTGGTAGCAGCAACGGCAGCAACAGCGGCTGGAGCAGAAGCATCCAGAGGCTCACGCAGTTCACGCACGCGTTCTTCACGCTCGCCACGTGGCTTGCGGTCTTCACGCGGTGCACGCGGTGCACGTTCTTCACGTGGAGCGCGTGGTGCGCGTTCTTCGCGAGCTACGGCTGGTGTTTCTTCACGGGCTTCGCGTGGCTGGCGCTCTTCGCGCGGTTCACGTGGTGCGCGTTCTTCACGCGGTGCACGTTCTTCACGTGGCTTGCGCTCTTCATCGCGGCGACCATTACGGTTGCGGCTTTGCTGACGACCGTTGCGACGCTCATCGTTACGGGCCGGACGCTCGGCAGCCGGTTTTTCAACCACGACCGGAGCAGCAGGCTCTTCCTTGGTGGCGAACAGGCTGACCAGCGACTTCACCAGGCCTTTGAACAGGCTTGGCTCTGGCGCAGCGATCGGCGCGGCAACCGGAGCGGCCACGACTTCGGTCGGAACCGGAGCGTTGGCTCGGGCCGGAGCCGTCTTGACCGCGGCTTCCTGGCGAACCAGGGTGCGGGTCGCAGCGGCTGGCTGGACTTCTTCCACTTCAGCAGCGGCAGCAGCGATTTCGTAGCTGGACTGGCCGACTGCGGCTTCCGGGCTGTCATCGCGCAGACGCTGAACTTCGAAGTGCGGCGTTTCGAGGTGATCGTTCGGCAGAATGACGATGCGGGCACGGGTGCGCAGTTCGATCTTGGTGATCGAGTTGCGTTTTTCGTTGAGCAGGAACGCGGCAACCGGGATCGGCACTTGGGCACGAACTTCGGCGGTGCGGTCTTTCAGGGCTTCTTCTTCGATCAGGCGCAGGATCGCCAGCGACAGCGACTCGACATCACGGATGATGCCGGTGCCGTTGCAGCGCGGGCAAACGATGCCACTGCTTTCGCCCAGGGATGGACGCAGGCGCTGACGCGACATTTCCAGCAGGCCGAAGCGCGAGATGCGACCGACTTGCACGCGAGCGCGGTCGGCTTCCAGGCATTCGCGGACTTTCTCTTCCACGGCGCGCTGGTTCTTGGCAGGGGTCATGTCGATGAAGTCGATGACGATCAGGCCGCCGATGTCGCGCAGACGCAACTGACGGGCGATTTCTTCGGCGGCTTCAAGGTTGGTCTGCAGGGCGGTTTCTTCGATGTCGCTGCCTTTGGTGGCGCGCGCCGAGTTGATGTCGATGGACACCAGGGCTTCGGTCGGATCGATGACGATGGAACCGCCGGAAGGCAGTTCAACGACACGCTGGAAAGCGGTCTCGATCTGGCTTTCGATCTGGAAACGGTTGAACAGCGGAACGCTGTCTTCGTAGAGCTTGATCTTGCTGGCGTACTGCGGCATCACCTGGCGGATGAAGGTCAGGGCTTCGTCCTGGGCTTCAACGCTGTCGATCAGTACTTCGCCGATGTCCTGGCGCAGGTAATCGCGGATGGCGCGGATGATCACGTTGCTTTCCTGGTAGATCAGGAATGGCGCGGAACGATCCAGCGACGCTTCTTTGATGGCGGTCCAGAGTTGCAGCAGGTAGTCGAGGTCCCACTGCATTTCTTCGCTGCTGCGGCCCAGGCCGGCAGTACGCACGATCAGACCCATGTCGGCCGGGGCAACCAGACCGTTCAGGGCTTCACGCAGTTCGTTGCGCTCTTCACCTTCGATGCGACGGGAGATACCGCCAGCACGCGGGTTATTCGGCATCAGCACCAGGTAACGACCGGCCAGGCTGATGAAGGTGGTCAGGGCGGCGCCCTTGTTGCCACGTTCTTCTTTTTCGACCTGAACGATAACTTCCTGGCCTTCGCTCAGGACGTCCTTGATGTTGACGCGGCCTTCGGGGGCTTTCTTGAAGTATTCGCGGGAGATTTCTTTGAGGGGCAGGAAGCCATGGCGCTCAGAGCCAAAATCGACAAAGGCAGCCTCAAGGCTTGGCTCGATGCGAGTAATCCGGCCTTTATAGATGTTGGCCTTCTTCTGCTCGCGTGCACCGGATTCGATGTCCAGGTCGTAGAGGCGTTGGCCATCTACCAGTGCAACACGCAACTCTTCGGGTTGAGTTGCGTTAATCAGCATTCTTTTCATGTAGTACCGTCGGTTTCCGGGCTGCCGGAAACGGCGTTCGGCACACACGACTTCTCACGGTCGGTGTCAGGTGCGTCAGGAGTGGTTGGACACTCCAGTGTCTAGCGAACCCCGACCAATTGGGCCGGTGTTGCGACGTACGCGTCCTGCTTGCTGTGGCTACTTAAGCACTCAGTCAGGAGGAGGAATCAACCAGCGGCTGTGGACGAGATGAAGCGTCTTGATAAAGCCTATTGCTACACAGTCCAGCGGTTGTGCATCTCCACCCTACACGTATCCCTGATAATTCGGGTGCTGCCGCGCGCAGAATCCGCAGCGGGTTGGCATTTACCGTGAGCTCCGAAAGGGGAGGTCACGCATCATGGCTAATTTAGGCGTTGTTTCCGAAGCGTTCGCTCGGGGTCATTCGCAGCTGACTGCACTTTGTGAACTGGCCGTGAATATTGGCTCGTAAAGCGAGTGAAAACCCTGCTTTGCGGCTTGATTCAGGCCTCATGTCACCTGCGCTCGTTACACCTGCAAACTCCACCGTTACGTAGCGAAAGCCCCGTAGGACGGCCTCGCGCCCTGGTGAATTGCGTTGGTCAGGGTCGGTTTTTGACCGTTAGTCCGCTGTCCAGGCCGCTTTTGGCGGCGTTCGCGACTATAGCAGCAATGATTAAGTGCTTCAATTCCATAAAAAATTGTTATCATCCGCGCCATGACGACTACTGCCCCCTCGACCCCAGGCGTACAACTGCTTGAGGTCTCGCCGGAATATGCCGGCCAACGTATTGATAACTTCCTTCTCGCGCGGCTCAAAGGCGTGCCCAAGACCTTGATTTATCGCATTTTGCGCAAAGGCGAAGTGCGAGTGAACAAAGGTCGGATCAAGCCCGAATACAAGCTGCAGGCGGGCGATATCGTGCGCGTGCCGCCGGTTCGTGTGCCTGAGCGCGACGAGCCGGTGCCATTGGCGCAAGGTCTGCTCCAGCGGCTTGAAGCCTCGATTGTCTTCGAAGACAAGGCGTTGATCGTGATCAACAAGCCTTGCGGCATCGCTGTTCACGGCGGGAGCGGCTTGACCTACGGCGTTATCGAAGCCTTTCGTCAGTTGCGTCCGGATTGCAAGGAGCTTGAACTGGTCCACCGTCTCGACCGAGACACCTCTGGCCTGCTGATGATCGCCAAGAAGCGCAGCATGCTGCGTCACTTGCACACGGCGTTGCGCGGTGATGGCGTCGATAAGCGCTATATGGCGCTGGTCCGCGGTAACTGGGCGAGTTCGATCAAGCAAGTCCGTGCATCGCTGGGCAAGAGCAATCTGCGCTCCGGCGAGCGCATGGTCGAGGTCGACGAGGAAGAGGGCAAGGAATCTGTGACCGTGTTCAAAGTCCTGCGTCGGTTCGGTGACTTTGCCACCATGATCGAAGCCAGGCCGATCACCGGCCGCACTCACCAGATCCGTGTTCACACCTTGCACGCCGGGCATTGCATTGCTGGCGATACCAAGTACGGCGATGAAGGGTTCAGTAAAGAAATTCGTGATCTTGGCGGCAAGCGCCTGTTCCTGCATGCGTACATGCTGACCGTGCCGTTGCCCGATGGTGGCGAGCTGAAGCTTCAGGCGCCGGTCGACGAAATGTGGGCCAAGACCGTGGAGCGCTTGAGTGCACCCCTCTGATTACAAGCTGCTGATTTTCGATTGGGATGGCACGCTGGCCGATTCCATTGGTCGGATTGTCGAGGCGATGCACGTGGCGTCCGAGCGGTCCGGTTTTGAGTTGCGCGATGATTTTGCGGTCAAGGGCATTATCGGTCTCGGTCTGCCGGAGGCGATTCGCACCCTGTATCCGGAAATCGGCGATGCCGAACTGGTAGCTTTTCGGCAGCACTATGCGGATCACTACATTGCTTCGGAAGCGGTGCCTTCGCCGTTGTTCGAGGGTGTAGTCGAGTCGCTCGAGGCGTTTCGTGCCGAGGGCTTTCATTTGGCTGTGGCGACCGGCAAGGCACGTCGCGGGCTTGATCGGGTGTTGAAGTCCCACGGTTGGGAAGGTTACTTCGACATCACTCGTGCGGCCGACGAGACAGCGAGCAAGCCGCACCCGCTGATGCTTGAGCAAATTCTTGCGCATTGCGAGGTGGCTCCTGCGCAAGCATTGATGGTCGGTGATTCGTCCTTCGATTTACAGATGGCGCGCAATGCCGGTATGGATTCGGTGGCGGTCAGCTATGGCGCTCAGTCGATCGATGCGTTGAAGCTGTTCGAGCCACGTTTGGCGATTGATCGCTTTTCAGAATTGCATGCCTGGCTGAGTCAGCGGGCTTAATACGTTGTTGCTGGGGTAAATGGCATGACCGACGAATGGAAGGCGCCCGTCAAGGCGAGCGCAGAGAGCGGTGACGAGAAGAGCTGGAAGCTGTTGGAAAAAACGCTGCTGGCCGGTGTGCAGGAGCAGCGTCGGTCCCGTCGCTGGGGGATTTTCTTCAAGCTGCTGACCTTTGTGTACCTGTTTGCCGCGTTGCTCCTGTTCACGCCACTGATGGACATGGAAAAGGCTGCGACCCGTAGCGCCCACTACACGGCACTGATCGACGTGACCGGCATGATCGCCGACAAGGAGCCTGCCAGCGCCGATAACATCGTTGGCAGCCTGCGTGCGGCCTTCGAGGATGAGAAGGTCAAGGGTGTCATCTTGCGTATCAATAGCCCGGGTGGCAGCCCGGTACAGTCCGGGTACGTCTATGACGAGATTCGCCGGTTGCGCGGTCTGCATCCGGATACCAAGCTTTATGCGGTGATTTCGGATCTGGGGGCTTCCGGGGCGTATTACATCGCCAGTGCGGCTGATCAGATTTATGCCGACAAGGCAAGCCTGGTGGGCTCCATCGGCGTAACAGCAGCCGGTTACGGCTTCGTCGGCACCATGGAGAAACTGGGTGTCGAACGTCGCACCTATACCTCTGGCGAGCACAAATCGTTCCTCGATCCATTTCAGCCGCAGAAGCCTGAAGAAACCGCGTTCTGGCAGGGTGTGCTCGACACAACCCATAAGCAGTTCATCAACAGCGTCAAGCAGGGTCGTGGCGATCGCTTGAAAGACAAAGAGCATCCGGAGCTGTTTTCCGGGCTTGTCTGGAATGGCGAGCAGGCGTTGCCGCTGGGGTTGATCGATGGGTTGGGCAATGCCAGTTCGGTTGCGCGTGATGTGATCGGCGAAAAAGAGCTGGTGGATTTCACGGTTCAGGAATCACCATTCGATCGCTTCTCGAAAAAGCTCGGGGCTAGCGTGGCTGAGCATTTGGCGATGTGGATGGGGTTTAACGGCCCGTCGTTGCGCTGATTCGGGCGGGTTTATTCAAGATCAAAAGATCGCAGCCTTCGGCAGCTCCTACATGGATTTCGTGTGGAGTTGCCGAAGGCTGCGATCTTTTGCTTTTCAGGGTGTCTGCACGCCTTCGGCGAGCAGCATGTCCACCAGGCGGATCAGCGGCAGGCCTACCAGGCTGGTGGCGTCCGGGCCTTCGGTGCTTTGAAACAGGCTCACGCCCAAGCCTTCGGCCTTGAAGCTGCCGGCGCAGTCGTAAGGCTGTTCGGTGCGCAGGTAGCGTTCGATGCGTGCTGTATCGAGTGTGCGCATGTGTACGGTGAAAGGCACGCAGTCGACTTGGCAGTGGCCGGTCTGGCTATTGAGCAGCGCCAGGCCGGTCAGGAAGGTGACACTGGTGCCGCTGGATGCCAGTAATTGTTCGCGGGCGTTTTCGAAGGTGTGAGGCTTGCCGATAATTCTGTCCTCGAGGACGGCGACCTGGTCGGAACCGATGATCAGATGATTGCCGTGGATGCCGGCCAGTGCGCGTGCTTTTTCCTCGGCGAGGCGTTTGACCAGATCAATGGCAGTCTCGCCAGGGCGATGACTTTCGTCGATGTCTGGCGAGCTGCAAGTGAACGGCAGCTGCAAGCGGGCCAGCAATTCCCTGCGATAGACCGAGCTGGAAGCGAGTAATAAAGGCAGCATGGGCAACTCCAAATGGCAGGCGAGAATTCTAGCGGGGCTTCCAAGTGACGGACAGGGCTGAATTTCCTTTGACATGGGCGGGTGCATCCCTATAATGCTGCGCCTATGTTGAATGACCCGATTCCACCTCACGTTGACCCGCGCAAATTGGCTGATCGTGGCACCACCCTTCAAGGTGAAATGCTGCTGGCCGATTTGAAGAGACTCTGCGACCCGCTTTCCGACAATGTCGGTACGGTGCAGGCTAAATTCGTTTTTGAACGAGATGAACGTAAATCTGTGGTCATCCACAGCTTTATCGACACCGAAGTCAAAATGGTTTGCCAGCGTTGTCTTGAGCTGGTCACCCTGCCGATCCATAGCGAGTGCAGTTATGCTGTGGTGAAGGAGGGTGCGAATACCCAGTCGTTGCCGAAAGGTTATGACGTGCTGGAACTGGGCGAAGATCCTTTGGATCTGCAGTCACTGATCGAGGAGGAGCTTCTGCTCGCCTTGCCCATTGTGCCTGCTCATCATCCGGAAGAATGCCAGCAGCCGGCGGGAGCAGATGAGCCCGAACCGAGCGAGGACGAGGTAACGCGGTCCAACCCGTTCAGTGTATTGGCGCAGTTAAAGCGTGACCCAAACGTTTAGGAGTTAATCAATTATGGCTGTTCAGCAGAACAAAAAATCCCGCTCTGCCCGTGACATGCGCCGTTCGCACGACGCTCTCGAGGCTAGCACCCTGTCTGTAGAAAAAACCACCGGTGAAGTTCACCTGCGTCACCACGTATCGCCAGAAGGCGTATACCGTGGCCGTAAAGTGATCGACAAGGGCGCTGACGAGTAATCACTTGTCCGCTCAAGTCATCGCGATTGACGCAATGGGCGGGGACTTCGGTCCCCGCAGCATTGTTCAGGCCAGCATTGCTTGCCTGTCTGCTACGCCCTCGCTGTACCTGACCCTCGTCGGTCAACCCTCCCTCCTTGAAGAATTGATCGCTGGCCAATCGGCTGTAGATCGCGCGCGCCTGTCGATTGCTCCGGCGTCCGAAGTCATCGCCGTGGACGAAAAACCATCCCAGGCCCTGCGTGGCAAGCCTGACTCGTCGATGCGCTTGGCGCTTGAGTTGTTGCGTGATGGCAAGGTCCAGGCCTGTGTCAGTGCCGGTAACACCGGTGCGCTGATGGCGCTGTCGCGGTTTGTGCTCAAGACCCTGCCGGGTATTGATCGACCGGCCATGGTCGCGGCGATTCCGACGCAGAAGGGTTACTGCCAGTTGCTCGATCTGGGCGCCAATGTCGATTGCAGTGCTGAACACCTGTTGCAGTTTGCGGTGATGGGCTCGGTAGCTGCGGAAACCCTGGGCATCGTTCGACCGCGCGTGGCGTTGCTTAATATCGGCACCGAAGACATCAAGGGCAATCAGCAGGTCAAGCTGGCTGCAACCCTGTTGCAGGCGGCCCGTGGCATCAACTACATCGGCTTTGTCGAAGGTGATGGTTTATATCGCGGTGAGGCGGACGTGGTGGTGTGCGACGGCTTTGTCGGTAATATCCTGCTCAAGTCCAGTGAAGGCCTGGCAACCATGATTGCCGGGCGCATCGAGGCGTTGTTCAGGAAAAATGTCGCATCGCGCATGGTCGGCGCATTGGCCTTGCCGCTGATGAAGCGCCTGCAAGCCGATCTGGCCCCGGCTCGGCATAACGGTGCGAGCTTCCTCGGGTTGCAGGGAATTGTAGTGAAAAGCCACGGTTCTGCCGGGGTGCAGGGTTTCCAGAGTGCCATTCAGCGTGCCCTGATCGAGATCCAGGAAAACCTTCCGGAACGCATTCACGGTCGTCTGGAGGATTTGTTGCTTTAGGCGTTTTCGTCGGACAATGCTTAAATGTGACCGCTTAGTTCAATTGGCCATCCAACTGTCAGTTTCTTGCGTCCCCCACAGCGGGACGTCAATTCTCCGACGACAAGATCATTAGGGGCTTGTTACATGTCTGCTTCCCTCGCATTCGTCTTTCCAGGGCAAGGTTCGCAGTCCCTCGGCATGCTGGCCGAGTTGGGCGCGCAACATCCAGTTGTCCTCGAAACATTCAAAGAAGCTTCCGATGCTCTGGGTTACGACCTGTGGGCACTGACCCAGCAAGGGCCGGAAGAGCAACTCAATCAAACCGATAAAACCCAGCCGGCCATTCTGACCGCTTCGATTGCCCTGTGGCGTCTGTGGCTGGCTGAAGGCGGTGCGCGTCCGGCTTACGTTGCCGGTCACAGCCTGGGCGAATACAGCGCGCTGGTCGCGGCGGGCAGCCTGAGCCTGGGCGACGCAGTGAAACTGGTGGAGCGTCGTGGTCAGTTGATGCAGGAAGCCGTTCCGGCCGGGCAGGGCGGCATGGCCGCCATCCTCGGTCTGGAGGATGCTGACGTGCTGGCAGCCTGTGTCGAAGCGGCGCAAGGCGAAGTGGTCAGCGCGGTGAACTTCAACTCGCCGGGCCAAGTGGTTATCGCCGGTGCCAAGGCTGCGGTCGAGCGCGCCATCGAAGGCTGCAAGGCGCGTGGTGCCAAGCGCGCCATGCCCTTGCCGGTCAGCGTACCGTCTCACTGCGAACTGATGCGCCCGGCGGCCGAACGCTTTGCCGAGTCGATCGCCTCGATCGACTGGAAGGCGCCGCAGATTCCTGTGGTCCAGAATGTCAGTGCCGCTGTGCCGGCCGATCTGGAAACACTCAAGCGCGATCTGCTTGAGCAGCTCTACAAGCCTGTGCGCTGGGTCGAATCGGTCCAGGCGCTGGCAGCCAAGGGCGCGACTCAATTGATCGAATGTGGTCCGGGCAAAGTACTGGCCGGTCTGAACAAGCGCTGCGCCGAAGGCGTATCGACATCCAACCTAAACACCCCAGACGCTTTCGCTGCCGCCCGCGCAGCGTTGGCCTGAATCAGGAGAAGCTTGCATGAGTCTGCAAGGTAAAGTTGCACTGGTCACCGGCGCAAGCCGCGGTATCGGCCAGGCTATCGCCCTGGAACTGGGTCGTCAGGGCGCCATCGTTGTTGGCACCGCGACCTCCGCGTCTGGCGCAGAGCGCATTGCCGCCACCCTGAAGGAAAACGGTATTCAGGGTACTGGCCTGGAACTCAATGTCACCAGCGACGAGTCCGTGGCGGCTGTCCTGGCAAGCATTCAGGAGCAGTTCGGTGCGCCGGCGATTCTGGTCAATAACGCCGGCATCACCCGCGATAACCTGATGATGCGCATGAAAGACGACGAGTGGCATGACGTTGTCGATACCAACCTGAACAGTCTGTTCCGCCTGTCCAAGGGCGTTTTGCGTGGTATGACCAAAGCCCGTTGGGGACGAATTATCAGTATTGGCTCGGTTGTGGGTGCCATGGGCAACGCAGGCCAAGTAAACTACGCTGCCGCCAAGGCCGGTCTGGAAGGTTTCAGCCGTGCACTGGCGCGTGAAGTCGGTTCGCGATCGATTACGGTAAACTCGGTGGCCCCAGGGTTCATCGACACCGATATGACCCGCGAACTGCCCGAGGCACAGCGTGAAGCCTTGCAGACGCAAATTCCGCTGGGTCGTTTGGGGCAAGCACAAGAGATCGCGTCTGTGGTCGCTTTTCTTGCATCCGACGGTGCGGCATACGTTACTGGGGCTACAATCCCGGTGAACGGCGGGATGTACATGAGTTAAATGTGACGGATTGCTTCAAAAAAATGTCATACGAGCTGTCTAAAATCCGTTATAAAGCTGCAATCTATTTATAGGCAGAGGGTCGCAGGGTTTGAGGAGTGAAGCTTTCAGTTGAAAAGCTGAAAAGTCTTTCTATACACTTACCCACTGGCCAGCTGCCTGAATTTGTCCATTAGGAGTGAAAACAAGGTATGAGCACCATCGAAGAGCGCGTCAAGAAAATCGTTGCTGAGCAACTGGGCGTTAAAGAAGAAGAAGTGGTCAACACTGCTTCCTTCGTTGAAGACCTGGGTGCCGACTCCCTTGACACCGTTGAGCTGGTGATGGCTCTGGAAGAGGAATTCGAGACCGAAATCCCTGACGAAGAAGCTGAGAAGATCACTACTGTACAAGCTGCAATCGATTACGTTACGAACCATCAGGCTTAATAGCTTGTAATCGTTGCTTGCTGTCATGGAAAAACCGCACTGCCATCACGGCGTGCGGTTTTTTCTTTAGGCCTGATGCAAAGTCGTCATTTGAAAAAAGGAGAGTGCTGTGTCGCGTAGACGCGTCGTAGTCACCGGTATGGGTATGTTGTCGCCACTGGGCACTGATGTGCCAAGCAGCTGGCAGGGCATTCTGGCTGGCCGCAGTGGCATTGGTCTGATCGAACACACCGACCTTTCTGCCTATTCCACCCGTTTTGGCGGCTCGGTAAAGGGCTTCAATGTCGAGGAATACCTGTCGGTCAAGGAAGCGCGCAAGCTCGACCTGTTCATTCAGTACGGTCTGGCCGCAGGTTTTCAGGCAGTACGCAATTCCGGTCTGGAAGTCACTGACGCCAACCGTGAGCGCATTGGCGTGGCCATGGGCTCGGGCATTGGCGGACTGACCAATATCGAAGAAACCAGCCGTACGCTGCATGATTCCGGCCCACGACGGATTTCTCCGTTTTTCGTGCCTGGCTCGATCATCAATATGATTTCCGGTTTCCTGTCCATTCACTTGGGTGCACAGGGACCTAACTACGCTATCGCCACGGCCTGTACCACGGGTACGCACTGCATCGGCATGGCTGCGCGCAACATCATGTACGACGAAGCCGACGTGATGATTGCCGGCGGCTCCGAGATGGCAGCCTGTGGCCTGGGCATGGGTGGCTTTGGTGCCTCGCGCGCACTGTCGACCCGCAACGACGAGCCGACCCGGGCCAGCCGTCCATGGGACAAGGGCCGTGACGGCTTCGTGCTGTCCGATGGCGCCGGTGCGCTGGTTCTGGAAGAGCTGGAACACGCCAAGGCTCGCGGCGCGACCATCTATGCCGAGCTGATTGGTTTCGGCACCAGTGGCGACGCCTTCCACATGACTTCGCCTCCGGCCGATGGCGCGGGTGCTGCTCGCTGCATCACCAACGCCTTGCGCGACGCCAGGATCAATGGCGATCAAGTGCAGTACGTCAACGCCCACGGTACGTCGACTCCTGCTGGCGACCTCGCGGAAGCCAATGCCATCAAGTCGGTGTTCGGCGATCACGCCTACAAGCTGGCGGTCAGTTCGACCAAATCCATGACCGGTCACCTGCTGGGTGCCGCAGGTGCGGTCGAAGCGATCTTCAGTGTGCTGGCGATCAACAGCCAGGTGGCGCCACCGACCATCAACCTTGATGAGCCGGACGAAGGTTGCGATCTCGATTTCGTGCCGCACACCGCGCGCAACATGGATATCGATGTGGTTCTGTCCAACTCCTTCGGTTTTGGCGGCACTAACGGCTCGCTGGTGTTCCGCCGGTTCGCAGGCTGATGGACAGCTGGGTCGACGGTCAGCCGGCTGACGCTTTGTCGCTGAAGGATCGCGGCCTGGCTTATGGCGATGGTCTGTTCGAGACCATTGCTGTGCGCGATGGCTTTCCGGTATTGCTGCATCGTCATCTTCTGCGCTTGGCCAGGGGATGCCAGCGGTTGTCAATCAACCTCGATCATGAGGCGATGACCACCGAGCTGTTGAACTATGCCGCTGAGCTGGATGAAGGCGTACTTAAACTGATCGTCACGCGCGGCGATAGTCTACGTGGCTACGCCTTCGATCCTTCAATCCAGGCCCGGCGAATCCTGGCGGGTAACCCACCAGCGGCTTATCCCGCCGCCCATGCCGAGCAGGGGATTCGCCTGTTCCCTTGCGCTACGCGACTTTCCATTCAGCCTCTGCTCGCCGGTCTCAAGCACTTGAACCGTCTTGAACAAGTCCTCGCCCGCGCCGAATGGCAGGACAGCGAGCACGCCGAAGGCTTGATGCTCGATCTGGCTGGCCGTGTGATCGAAGGCGTGTTCAGCAACTTGTTCCTGGTGCGAGATGGCGTGTTGATCACCGCCGATCTGAAGCGCTGCGGCGTGGAAGGGGTGATGCGTGCCGAATTATTGTTTCAAGCCGATTCGTTGGGCATTCCTACACAAGTCACTGACATCACCCTCGAACAGCTGCAATGGGCTGACGAAGTCTTTGTCTGCAACAGCGTGTATGGCATTTGGCCGGTGCATGCTTATGCCGCACTGAGCTGGCCGGTTGGGCCGCTCACCCGTAAACTCCAAACCATTGCCCGCGCGCTACTGGATGCTTGATACGTGAGACGTAAATTCTTGCTGCTGCTGGAAACCGGACTGGTTCTGGCAGGGCTGATGTTGGGCGCTTCTGCCTGGAAGATTCATTCGGCGCTGGTGCAGCCGCTGAATATTGCTCAGGAAGAACTGCTGGAGGTGCCCAAAGGCACCACACCGACCCGCACCTTTTATCGACTCGAAGCCGATGGCGTCATCAAGGACGCTTTCTGGCTACGTGTGTATTGGCGCTTCAATCTGCCTAAGCAACCGTTGCACAGCGGCGAATATCGCATGCTTCCCGGTATGACGGTCGAAGGTCTGATCGACCTGTGGAAGCGCGGCGAAATGGTGCAGTACAGCGTGACGCTGGTCGAAGGCTGGAACTTCCATCAGGTGCGCGCGGCACTGGCCAAAGAAGAAAAACTCGATCACACCCTGGAGGGTTTGAGCGACACCCAGGTCATGGACAAACTGGGCCATACCGGGATCTTTCCAGAAGGGCGGTTCTTCCCTGACACCTATCGCTTTGTGCGTGGCATGACCGATGTCGAGCTGCTGAAAACCGCCTACGACCGTCTCAATGACGTTCTGGCCAAAGAGTGGGACCAGCGTGCGGCCGACGTGCCGTACACCGACCCCTACCAGGCGTTGATCATGGCCTCGCTGGTGGAAAAGGAAACCGGCGTACCACAGGAGCGCGGGCAGATTGCCGGCGTGTTTGTGCGGCGCATGGCGATCGGCATGTTGTTGCAGACCGATCCGACGGTGATCTATGGCCTCGGCGACCGTTACAGCGGCAAGTTGACCCGTGCTCATCTCAAGGAGCCGACGCCTTACAACACCTACGTGATTGCCGGACTGCCGCCGACCCCGATTGCGATGGTTGGCCGCGAGGCAATCCATGCGGCGCTGAATCCGGTGGCGGGCAACAGCCTGTACTTTGTCGCTCGCGGTGATGGCAGTCACGTGTTCTCCGATGATCTGGATGCTCACAACAACGCCGTGCGGGAGTACCAGCTCAAGCGCCGGGCCGATTACCGTTCAAGCCCGGCACCAGCGGCAGCGTCCGATACGTCCGACGCCCCTGCCCCGGAAGGTCCGGCGCCAATTCCGGCTGCCTCGCCCGATACCGCCCCGGAGGCTCTGCCGCAAGTGCCGCCGCAAGAACCTGCACCAGCGCCCGAATCCGAACCGCAAAGCGCGCAATAACACTGACTAAGGACTGCCTGTGACTGGCTTGTTTATTACTCTGGAAGGCCCGGAAGGCGCGGGCAAGAGCACCAATCGCGAATACCTGGCCGAGCGTCTGCGCGCCGCCGGTATCGAGGTGCTGCTGACCCGCGAGCCGGGTGGCACGCCGTTGGCCGAGCGCATCCGCGAGGTGCTGCTCGCGCCGGTCGATGAAGGGATGAACCCGGACACCGAGCTGCTGCTGGTGTTCGCGGCGCGCGCCCAGCATCTGGCTGAAGTGATCCGCCCGGCGCTGGCCCGTGGTGCAGTGGTTTTGTGTGATCGGTTCACAGATTCGTTAATCCTTAAGATCTATATATGTAAACACATAAAGACCTACCTTTCGAATTTCTTTTTGCACGAAAAATCCAGCTTTTGCAAGGGTTTTTGACGCAGTCACCTACGATCACCTCTCCGAAATCTTCCAGAATTTCGAAAAATGTAAACACTCACTCGTTTTTCATCCAATTTTCCCCGAATGTAAACCCAATTCCAGATTTTCATCCAAAATCCACCACGGGTTTGAAACCGAAATGTAAACCTAGGCTGTTTGTTGTTCTGAAGACTCTCTACGGCCTCGCAGGAGCGTTTCGTTTAAAAGTTTAGGCGTGCGTGAGTCTGGAGGCGAAACGGTCCCCTGAGGGGCTCGTGCGGCCTTTAGCGCTTCTGTAGTCGGAATTCAGAATTTCAGTAGGATGGCGATTCGATTTAGATTCGCTGCGCTCCAAAGGAAACAATTAAAGCTTAAACGCGCTCTAGACGCTTGGGGTCGTCTACCGAGAAAGTATTTCGAGGGAAATATGAACGTCTGCTTTTGACCGATTCTGTTGAAAAAGTCGAACTGTCCAAACTGCCTGATCATTGACTAGTGAAAACGCCTTTTTTGCACGCTGCTACGTGAAATCCGAGTCCGGAAGCCTCTGCCAAAAGTAAAGATTTCAATCTCGGACGCGTACTTTTCTGAAGCGCAAATCCTGGCCGACTTTTTCAACAGAATCGACCGAAAACGGACAGTCGAGTTCATCGAGCTTCATGGTCAACTCTGCTTCTAAGCTACATCACTCAATGGGTTTTTGAGTTGTCGGTAAGCGCCAGCTGGCAATGAAGCACATCAACAATAAGCTACACATCACTCCAAGCAATACTGATGCCCCATGGCGTTGCAAAATGAAAGCTGCGGCGATGGGACCGCAGGCTTGGGCAACAAGTATCGGCCTTGCGAGCCGCCCCATTCGTGTGCCATACCCTTGAGGCCCAAACAGCGCCAATGGAAGAGTACCGCGAGCGATAGTGAGGATGCCGTTACCTGCGCCGTAAAGTGCAATCGCCACGAAGGCCAGCCAAGGCAGGCCTGATATCAGCAGTCCAAGTCCGATCAAACAAAGCAACACACCAGCGCGTGCGGACCAAGTTGGGTGGAGGTTTCTGCCTATGGAAAACTCTGCCACCCGTGCCACAACTTGCGAGGGGCCAATCACCATGCCGATAGCCAAGGCCACAGCGGTCGCGCTCCCCAGCTGCTTAAGGACATTGAGCAGGTGTACTGAGATACCTGATACGACCAACGCCAGAATCGTCAGCATGGCACCAATCAACAAGAACAGATGATTGATGGTCTTGGGACGAGGTTCAGATGCATTGGGTGATTCAATTATGACGGGGTGAGGCGGTTGTTTTGTGCTTCCAGGAATCAACAGGGCATGAATAGGGAATCCGATTAGCAAGTGAGCTGCTGCGATGGCGAAGCAGGCGCTCCTCCAACCGATCCAACTCTCCAGTCCCGCTATCACCGGCCAGCCGATGGTGCTGGCGAAGCCACCCAACAGGGTCAGCCCGGTAATTGACGTTCGAGCCCCCTCGCCGAAAAGTCGTCCCAAGGTTGAAAAAGCAGCGTCGTATAAACCCGCTGCCATGGCGACGCCGATCAGAGTCCATGCGAGGTAGTAAGTTGCAACGTTGCCAGCCAGTCCCAGCACCAGCATACCGAGCGCTAGCAGCAGTGAACTGGCGGCCAGGACGGAGCGTCCGCCATGACGATCAATCTGACGACCAACTGCCGGCGAGGAAGCTCCGGCTACCAGCATTCCCCAGGACAGGCCGCCCACTACGCTGGTGATGGAACACCCTGTTTCTTTGGCTATCGGAGCCGCAAGCACTGCCGGTAAGTAATAGGTCGTACCCCAAGCAAGAATTTGGGTGAAACCCATAGCCCATACGAGCCTGGAGCGATTGACCGGAGGATGAATCTGCTCTGGAAGTGTCACGACCGGTGCATTCACTTTTAGTTGTCAGTAACAACAAGCTAGCGCCTTCGTCTGGCTACCGTCAACCGAGATCGGTGTTGACGATTCCGAGATACCAGGATTATTGTTGCAGCTAACAACTAAATTGTGACGGTTATGACGAATGGTAAAAACGATCAGCTGACTCAGGATTCCGAGGACTTGTACGAGGCGTTGAACCAACTGGTTCGCGTCCATCAATTCCGTGATCGAGATCGGATCTGCTGTTACGACGTGTCTGTAACCCAGTGCTATGCCGTCGAAACGCTGGTCAAAAGGGGCGCATTGCGCCTTCAGGTCCTGGCGGAAGAAATGTTCTTGGACAAGAGCACGGCGAGTCGTGTGATCGATACCCTGGAACGCAAAGGGTATGTATCCCGTGTTGAGGATGATGAAGATCGGCGTGCAGTGCGAATTCAGGCAACAGACGCTGGACGTGAGCTTTACGCGAAGATCAGAACTGATCTGATTGCTGAGGAACGAGCGATGATCGAAAACCTCTCGCCTGAAGCCAGGCAGGGAGCGCTGAGTTTGCTGAGGCAGATTACGAGGGCCACGGAGATTCGCTGCGGGCTCGTGAGTGAGTGCTGCCCAGCCGTGAAGAGCAAAGATTGAAAAGGGAAGAGTTTCCCTTTTTTTGCCAATAATGTTGTTACTACCAACGTAATGGGGCTCCAACAATGCGAGTTCGTTTAGCTGAGCCGAAAGACACTGTTTCAATAGCCGCCATCTACAACCAGGGAATCGAGGAGCGTAGCTCTACGTTTGAAACGACTCCTCGAAGCCCGGCAGACATGCTTGATCGCATCCACTCAATGGAGCGTTATCCAGTGTTGGTCATGGTCGATGAGGCGGATCAGGTTGTTGGCTGGGCTGGACTCAGTAGTTATCGCGCCCGTGCCTGTTACGACGGCATTGCGGATTTTTCCATTTACCTGGACCGCGCTGTTCGCGGTCAGGGGCTCGGCAAACAGTTACTTCAGTCACTGCTGAAAGAAGCCGAAGTTCGCGGATTCTGGAAAGTCCTTTCCCGCATTTTCACCTTCAATAACGCCAGTCTCGCTTTATGCGAAGCCTGTGGTTTCCGCCAAGTGGGGGTATATGAAAAACACGCCTGCCTGGAAGGACGCTGGCTCGACTGCGCGATTGTTGAGCGCCTGTTTCCGAACAATCAGCCAGCCTGAAAAAGGAGTCGATCATGGAAAGCACTCGCCTTCCCGTTGCTATCATTGGAGCGGGCCCAGTGGGCCTCGCCGCAGCCGCTCACCTGCTGGCCAGAGGTATCACTCCGCTGATCCTGGAAGCTGGTCCGGAAGCTGGGGCCAGCATTGAAGAATGGGCGCATGTGAAGATGTTTTCTCCGTGGCAGTTCAATGTGGACAAGGAGGCGGTCAAACTTCTGCTGGCCAATGGTTGGACTCCACCACCGGATAACGAATATCCAACGGGTCGTGAACTGCTGGACCGGTTTGTTCGACCTCTCGCGGACCTCGAACAGATCAAGCGTCACTTGCAGCTCAATACCCATGTTCTGGCAGCCACTCGTGTCGGTCAGGATGTGCTGAAGACCCAGTGCAGATCGGCAGCTCCTTTTTTACTGCGTGTCGCAGGGCCAGCGGGTGAACAGGATGTACTGGCCAGTGCTGTCATTGATGCCTCGGGCACTTACCTGACACCAAACTGGATGGGCGCCCATGGCATCCCTGCATTGGGCGAGATCGAGCATGCGGCGCACATTTCATACGGCATTCCGGAGGTGCTGGGTCGTGCGCGGAATCGCTATGCCAACAAAAGAGTGCTGGTGGTGGGTGGTGGTCACTCCGCGTTTAACGCCCTCCAGGATCTGGTGCGGCTGACACAGGAGGCGCCGCAAACCAAAGTGCTCTGGGCGATCCGAGGTAATTCTCTTGAGCGCATTCTGGGTGGTGGTGCGAATGATCAATTGGAAGAGCGCGGAAAGCTCGGCCTGAAGATTCGCCAGTTGCTGAATGACGGCGTGATCGAGTTGTTCAAAAACGTCGCTATCGATCAGGTTGCAGGCAATGGCCAAGGACTGGTCGTGAAGGTGGGAGACCAGATACTTCCACCTGTGGACGAAATCATTGTGGCGACTGGATTCCGCCCAGACCTGAGTCTGCTCTCCGAGCTGCGTATCTCACTTGATCCCGCGACCCAAAGCGCAGTGTTGCTTGCTCCAATGATTGATCCCAACGAACACAGCTGCGGTACGGTCAGGCCCCATGGCGCGATAGAGCTGGCCCATCCTGAAGAAGGTATGTTTATTGTGGGGATGAAGAGCTATGGCCGGGCGCCTACGTTCTTGTTGATGACTGGGTATGAGCAGGTTCGGTCTGTCGTCGCCGCATTGGCAGGTGATTGGGATGCGGCCAAGAGGGTTGAGCTGGTTCTCCCTGAGACAGGTATATGCAACTCGGATTTCAATGAGGCTGATGATCGTTTGGAGGCTTCGGCAAGTCAGAAATCTTGTTGCGGCACTGGAGGGGGCGACTTCTGATGATGTACCACGTACCTCGCCAGGATGCTGCAAAGGCTAGTGCACAGCCACCGAACCCGCCCTCAGCGACAGCGGCGGGTTCGGTTGAATTTATTCATTTATTAAGCATGCTTAGGTAGGGCGAAATTGCAGGCCAGGTGACCACCCGTTTGCATTCGAGCTGACCAGTCATTTGCATTGAATCCGACCAACGATTGCATTGGATTTGACCAGCACCCTTCGCAACCATGACCGGTAAAGAACTTTCGATTTATGCCGTGGCGATAGGTAGCAATCGGCCAAAACCGGCCAGTCAATCACCCCTGAAATCCGGGACGCTTCCCGCAACGCTCTGCCTCCAGCCTGCGCTGCTGACACTAAACAATTGCTGGAGTACGATGAGCATAACGCCATCATGCTAGGAAGGGACTGAATTGAATAACGAAGCAGGGAAGGCTGATCTGGCGACAGAGCTAGCAACAGCTGAATTTGTTGCATCGCCGAAAAGAACAATGGTTACGCACAACTCGGCTCTGCAAAAAGTTCAACTTAATGACCGCTCTCTCGGTAAGCCATATTATGAGACCAGCGAGACGGATCTAAGATATTATCTCACCCGTCTTTTAGAAGATATAATTGACAATACGAGAAGCCAGACTTTTAAGCTTGATGACAATGGTTTTATAAAAAAACTTCTTGAGGAGCTAATAGGCAGTGACTTTAATAGTGCTGCTGTAAAATTTACAGAGCGCCTATTGAATTGTGAGATTGAAAAACAAGATCAGCTTGGTGGTTTTACCAAATTGCGAGACGGAAGTCTCCTCTGTTGCCATTTCACTGTTAACGGGGAAGAGCACATAGTCCTCGTAAAGGTAGACCATGCGGATTTCCTCAATGAGGCTACCCTGATGCGTAGTGCGGGTCTTCCGGAAAAACAAAGGGCTCAAAAATGCGCAACATTTAAAGTAATTGGTGACCAACTAGATCCCATCGTTGTAATTAGTGATAGCAGCCCGCTTCTTACGGAATACTGGTGGAATGCGTTCCTATGTTTGACTCCGCTTTCCTCTCCAGAAACAAATACTCTAAAATCATTTCTAGCCTTAGAGTCGCTTCTTAAAAATCGTATACAGCCCAAGTCAAAAACTGACTATTGGACGCTTCGAAACTCCTTGGTTGGCTATTATACGACAAGGGAGCAATGTAGCTTTCCGGATATGATTGATGAGTTGTTTAGTGGCTACAAGCCCGACAGTTTAGACGTAAGTATGGAGAAACTGATTGCTGAAGCAAAGGAACTCCCCAAAAAAGGAAAAGGTTTTGATACCCTTTTCTCCATAGCGCCAAAGATCATCAAGGCGCGCATAAAGCGGCAAATCAATCTTGCTGAAAATGTTGATCTTCGAATTACTGGAGAGATTAACGACTTTACTGGCATGTTCAACACTGGCGAAGATGCTGGACGAAAATATCTGAAAATCTACTCAGATCAAGGTTACGAAGCCTTTCATCGCAAGGCTAGCGAAAATGAAATTGAATGATATTTTTTACGCATTAAATTCCAGTGCTATACATCTTAAGAGTGTAGAGAACGAACGTGCTCTGAGAATTGACTTTCGAGTTTCTGCAACGCACGTCGATCTAGAGAAACTTCGAGTCGCGCTCAACCAAATCAGCCCGAGAGATGCATTTAGCCTTTCCTACAAGCCCGACAATAGTGATTTCTCCACAGCTGTGAATAGCTCACAAACGGAAGAGCTAATTGAGTTCGCCGAAACATTAGACAGCATTGGACTGCCTGGAAAAATTGAATTAACAGTCTCGAAAAAAATTGAGTCATTCACAATTTCAGTCTATAGCTTGGATCTAATGGTAAGTGGCTGGAAAGATGGAGGATTAGTGCAGACTTTTGAGAAAATCTTGGCATTGTCAAGCCGAGCTTATTATCTCGAATGTTTCGAACTGCACAAACCCTACGCTACCGGGCTTTTTGTGTTCGGCCCAAAGCGCTTATCGAGTATTCCCCCTAAAAGCCCGGAAAATCCTAATAGAGACAAGATTATCGGCTTGCGCTCTAAGGCATGTAATATTTACTTGGAGGTCATTCAGAGGTTAATCCCCGATGATTTTAAGTTTTCTGAGGAGCTTCCGCACGATGGGGTATGTTTAGTTTTTAGGAAGCTACAGACTATCATCTGTGCCTCTTACCTTGCAGACACTACTCGCGGGGAGGCTGATCAAAGCATTTCGATTCTGCTGAAAGGTTATAAAACCGCAAACTTTCAAGCGCCTAGCTTAGATAAAATTGCCACCGAAAACAGCAAGGTTTTTTTTGATATTTATAGCTGGGCATACACTGATGGTAATGTTGTTGATAAGCTTGGGATATGCAGGAACGTAATTTCTATCCATGTAAATGGCGGTGAGTTGCTGGACCTGAAGCCAGGATGCCTCGAAGCTATATACTCCAATTATGTAATTTATCTCAAGGAAAACCTCAAGCAATACGTCGACCTGAAGAACAAGCTAAGCGAGCAAATTCAGAAGTCTTCAGAAAAAGCTTCAGATGTGTCAAAAAATATAAACTCATATCTCAGAGGCTCTATTTTTTCTGTGTGCTCGTTCATTTTTTCAGTCTTTTTGATCAGGTCTTTAGGCAAGACTACTACAGATCCAATATTAAATGATGGTGCATACAGTATTTTTCTTTTGCTAATGTTTGTTTCTGTGTTGGTGTTATCATACGCGGTAACCGAAACCAACTCTGAGCTTAGGCGATATAAGAGAAACTACAAAAGCTTCCAAAATAGATATACTGATCTAATCAGTTCTGAAGACCTTAATCTTATATTTTCAAACAATAAAGATTATAACGGAGATATTGCCTACATCAAATCGTCTCGTAGGCGGGCTGTCTGTCTATGGCTGATTTCATTAATTGTGATTTTTGGCTTCGTAACCTTCATCTATCTGAAGCGATTGTAGTATCGGAAATGCCTCATCGACTGGCCATTTTGGGTCGTTCTCTGCCGGCCTGACTACGAAGCGTGCGGGTCAAGTTCGATGAAATGACTGGTCAGGTCGGATGCAAACAGGAGGGCAATTCTGTGCAATTACCCGATAGCCTTGAGCGCTTTCTTGTCGCCTGACTTGACAGTTACCCCGTCTGGGCCTGCACCAATTCCGTAGAATGATTGGGCGGCTCCCCGTGCGCTATGAAGTCTTTTTGCTGCTCTATCCTTCACGAAAGCCCCCCAATTCGAACGGCGTCCACTTGGGTAGCAAACCCAGGTTTGTCGTACTGGTTCGCGAAGCTGAGGCTCGCAAATAGGCAAGTCCATAAAGCAGCTGTGATCGTCAGTTTTTTCATTCGTCTGTCTCCTGGTTATGCGAACAGGAGTGAGACTATTTCTGTTTGAATGACTCACTCATTACAAAATTCGAATATACAATTTTCCAAATATTTCTGAAGCGTTTCGCCAAGTGAATAGCCTGCTGCTCACCTTAAGACCAGGGCTTTTAGCCGATTATCCTCGATAGGAATCGGGGTCTTCCGGAATTATTCCGTCGCTGAACCTTTACCTTACATGCGGAAAAACATATATTCGTTAAACCGCATATGAGCTGAGGCTTCACAATGACCAGCAAAGCCCGTGTCCTATTCGTCTGTACCGCAAACGCTGCACGATCTCAGTTGGCCCAAGCGTTGCTGAGGCATACCGACTCAGAGCATTTCGAGGCGTTCAGCGCCGGCACAACTCCGACTCAGGTAGATCCACGCACCTTTGAGGCGCTTTCACACATAGGTGTGAGCACCGAAGGATTACGTAGCAAGTCGATAGACGAGTTCCGTGGTGAGCGTTTCGATTACGTCATCACCTTGTGTGATAAAGCCGCAGCGGAATGCCTGTCTTTACCTGGAGCCGGTGAGGCATTGGCCTGGAGTTTTGAGGACCCGGTCACCAGCACCAAACCCGATGCCTTCCGTCACACCCTTCATGAAATTCATGAGCGCATCAAGATGTTCGTCTTGGTCAAAAACAAACACTGAGAAAACGATATGGCTGACCATCTGACACCGACCACTGTTTTCAAATGCCTGGCTGACGACACTCGGGTGCGCACGATGCTGCTCATCACCCGCGAAGGAGAGCTATGTGTTTGCGAGCTGACCTGCGCGTTGAACGAGAGTCAGCCAAAAATCTCCAGGCACCTGGCGCAACTGCGTACTTGCGGCCTGTTGTCTGACCGTCGCCAAGGCCAATGGGTTTATTACCGCCTGCACCCGAATCTCCCTGATTGGGTTCATCAAGTGCTGACCACTGTGCTGGAAAGCAACAAGCACTGGTTAAGTCCAGATGCCAAACGCCTTGATGAAATGGGTGACCGTCCTGAACGTGCAGCCGTGTGCTGTGAAAGCAAAATCGCCTGATTCCGCCTTCGACTACGAGACCCCTCAATGAAAATCCTGTTTCTCTGCACTGCCAATAGCTGCCGCAGCATCCTTTGTGAAGCGGTCTTCAATCACTTGGCACCGGAAGGCATGAAAGCCTACAGCGCGGGCAGTCAGCCCAAAGGTGAAGTGCATCCGCTGAGTCTCAAGACGTTGGAAAACGCTGGTATGTCGACGCTCGGGCTGTTCAGTAAGTCCAGCGATGTCCATGTGAACTTGGCACCTGATTTCGTCATCACGGTGTGCGACAAGGCTGCCGGTGAAGCCTGCCCGGTATTTTTTGGGCCGGCCGTTAAGGCCCACTGGGGGCTGGCTGACCCTTCGGAATACCACGGGACTCAGGAAGAGATCGAGGCGGCTTTTGAAGCCACGTTGGAGCAGATCAGAACCCGTATTGAAGCCTTCCTGGCATTACCGCTTTCGCAACTGAGTGCCGAACAGCTCAAGGCAGAGCTGGCCCTGATTGGCACGCTGTAACCACAGGAGCAATGACCATGAGTAAAAGCCGCCTTTCCTTCCTGGACCGATACCTGACGCTGTGGATTTTTCTCGCCATGGCCTTGGGCATCGGTTTGGGGAGCCTGTTCGAAGGCTGGCCGCAGTGGCTCAACAGTCTTTCCGTGGGCACAACCAACATACCCATCGCTATCGGCTTGATCGTGATGATGTATCCGCCTCTGGCCAAGGTTCGTTATGAGGAGCTGCCGGAAGTGTTCAAAGACAAGCGCATCCTCGTTTTGTCCTTGGTCCAGAACTGGGTCATCGGCCCGGTTTTGATGTTCGCACTGGCGATCATCTTCTTGCGGGACCAGCCGGAATACATGACCGGTCTGATCCTGATCGGCTTGGCTCGTTGCATCGCGATGGTGCTGGTCTGGAATCAGATCGCGGGTGGCAACAAACAGTACGTCGCCGGATTGGTGGCGTTCAACAGCATCTTCCAGATCCTGTTTTTCAGTGTGTATGCCTGGGTCTTCCTCGGTCTGCTGCCGCCGCTGTTTGGGTTGGAAGGCAGTGTGATTGAGACCAGCTTTGTCAGCATTGCCGAGTCCGTCCTGATCTACCTGGGTGTGCCGTTCCTGGCGGGCTTCCTGACCCGTAAGATTCTCATTGCCCGTAAAGGTGAGGCTTGGTTTCAGGACCGCTTCATTCCAAAGATCAGCCCGATGACGCTGGTGGCACTGCTGTTGACCATCGTGGCCATGTTCAGCCTCAAGGGCGATGTGGTGCTGCAATTGCCATTCGACGTATTGCGCATCGCGATCCCTCTGACGATCTACTTCGTGGTGATGTTTTTCATCAGCTTCTGGATGGGCAAGCTGCTCAAGGCTGACTACCCGCGCACCACCGCATTGGCTTTCACAGCCGCAAGCAACAACTTCGAACTGGCGATTGCCGTGGCCATTGCCACCTTTGGCCTGGCTTCCCCGGTCGCCTTTGCCACGGTGATTGGTCCGCTGGTGGAAGTACCGGTTCTGATTTCCCTGGTCGGTGTGGCCCTTTGGCTGAAACGCCGCTGGTTCGATGAATCCAAGAGCGCCATTGCGCAGGACAAAGACTATGTTTGATGACCACATCCCCCAACTCGATACCGAACTGGTCGATCTCCCATCGACTGACAAGCTGGGCATCGAGATGACCTCTATCCATAAGCCACGCATTTTGCTGCTGTACGGATCGACCCGTGAGAGGTCCTTCAGTCGCCTGCTGGTCGAGGAGGCCGCTCGATTGCTGGAGCACTTCGGCGCCGAGGCGCGGGTTTTCAATCCGTCGGGCTTGCCGCTGCCAGACGACGCTCCCGACGATCACCCCCGTGTGAAGGAACTGCGCGAGCTGATGCTGTGGTCCGAGGGGCAGGTCTGGTGCTCTCCAGAACGTCACGGTTCCATGAGCGCAGTATTCAAGGCGCAGATCGACTGGGTGCCACTCGCGATGGGCGCGGTACGCCCGACCCAGGGCAAAACCCTCGCGGTCATGCAGGTATGCGGTGGCTCGCAGTCGTTCAACGTGGTCAATCAGCTGAGAGTGCTGGGACGTTGGATGCGCATGTTCACCATCCCCAACCAATCCTCTGTGCCGAAGGCCTATATGGAATTCGACGACAACGGTCGGATGAAGCCTTCTCCGTTCTACGACCGTGTCGTTGATGTGATGGAAGAGTTGGTGAAATTCACGCTGCTGCTTCGCGACCGTCAGGACTATCTGGTGGATCGTTACTCCGAGCGCAAGGAATCGGCGGAAGAACTCATGAAACGTGTCAATCAGCGCTCCATCTGAGGATTTTTCACTGTGCAACAACACCCGTATTCCGTACTGCCTCTGGCACAGTTCAAAGGCCAATTGATCTTCACCCCGTGCCCTGGCACGAAGGGCACCCGACCTTTCGAGGCGTTGCAAACCCTCAAGGATGCAGGGGCATCGGCGTTGCTGACGCTGATGCCAACAGAAGAGTTGCTTCAGAACGAGATCGACCTGCTGCCCGAAGAGTGCCAAATGCTCGGCATCGAGTGGTTTCACCTGCCGGTAGAAGACGATCAAGCGCCTGGCGAAGCATTCAAAGCAGCATGGGAACAGCATCATCCGCGACTGAAGCAGCTGCTGACCGAAGGGAAAACGATTGCTATCCATTGCAAGGGCGGCTCGGGTCGTACGGGCTTGGTCGCCGCTCAGCTATTGATCGAGAGCGGTGTGCCATTTAGTGACGCCATCCGCGATGTTCAGTCGTTGCGTCCACGCGCCATTCAGCATCCTGCCCACATTGAATACATCGGCCAGTTTGACACCCAGTCGAATTCCCACTGACAAACAGATACAGAGCACAACAACATGACTATCAAAGTTGGCATCAATGGTTTTGGTCGGATCGGTCGCCTCGCGCTGCGAGCCGCTTGGAGCTGGCCGGAGTTTGAATTCGTGCAGATCAACGATCCGGCAGGCGATGCAGTAACCCATGCGCACCTGATCAACTTCGACTCTGTGCATGGTCGTTGGCACAACGAAGCCAGCGCAGAAGGCGATCAGGTGGTGATTGGCGGCAAGCGCATCAAGGTGACTGCGAACAAAGCGATTGCCGACACCGACTGGTCGGGTTGCGATCTGGTGATTGAAGCCAGCGGCAAGATGAAGACCGTCGCTGTGCTTCAGGCTTACCTCGACCAAGGCGTGAAGCGCGTGGTGGTCTGCGCTCCGGTGAAGGAAAAAGGCGCGCTGAACGTCGTCATGGGCGTCAATCATCAGCTGTTCAATGCGGCGGAACATCGCATCGTCACCGCTGCTTCGTGCACCACCAACTGTCTAGCACCAGTGGTGAAAGTCATCCACGAAAAGCTTGGCATTCGCCACGGCTCGATCACCACCATCCATGACCTGACCAACACCCAAAGCATTCTCGATCAGCCACACAAGGATTTGCGGCGTGCACGTGCTTCCGGCATGAGTCTGATTCCAACCAGTACCGGCTCGGCCACCGCCATTGCCGAAATCTTCCCAGAGTTGCGTGGGCGCCTGAATGGTCACGCCGTACGCGTACCGCTGGCCAACGCTTCGCTGACTGACTGTGTCTTTGAGGTCGAGCGTGCCACGACTGTCGAGGAGGTGAATCAACTCCTCAAGGATGCTTCCGAGAACGAGCTAAAAGACATCCTCGGTTTCGAGACGCGTCCACTGGTGTCCATCGACTACCGCACCGACCCGCGTTCGTCGATTATCGATGCGCTGTCGACCATGGTTATCAACGGCACTCAGGTCAAACTCTACGCCTGGTATGACAACGAATGGGGCTATGCCAACCGCACCGTCGAGCTGGCCAAAATGGTCGGTCTGGCAGTCTAAGGAGCGGTCATGAAAACGTTGTCAGCCCTCGCTCCGGAAGTGCGGCAGTACCTGCTCGTGACGGGCAACTACTGGGCCTTCACCCTCACCGATGGCGCTTTGCGCATGTTGGTGGTGCTGCACTTTCACGCGTTGGGCTACAGCCCACTTCAAATAGCGGCGTTGTTCCTGTTCTACGAACTCTTTGGCGTGATCACCAATCTTGTGGGTGGCTACCTCGGGGCTCGGCTGGGTCTGAACCGAACCATGAACATCGGGCTGGGTATCCAGGTCGCGGCGCTGTTGATGCTGACCGTTCCGGTGTCTTGGCTAACCATCCCATGGGTGATGGGCGCGCAGGCGTTGTCGGGGATCGCCAAAGACCTGAATAAGATGAGTGCCAAAAGCTCCATCAAGCTTCTGGTTCCTGATGGGCAGCAGGGCAAGCTCTACAAGTGGGTGGCGATCCTCACCGGCTCGAAGAACGCACTCAAGGGTGTCGGCTTCTTTCTTGGTGGAGCCTTGCTGGCACTCATCGGCTTCAAAGGCGCCTTGCTGGCCATGGCGGGTGTCTTGGCGCTGATCTGGATCAGCAGCCTGATCCTGTTGAAGAAGGACCTGGGCAAGGCCAAAGCCAAGCCAAAATTTCGCGACATCCTGTCCAAGAGCCGGGCGATCAATATCCTCTCAGCGGCCCGAATGTTCCTGTTCGGCGCCCGTGATGTCTGGTTTGTGGTGGCCTTGCCGGTGTACCTGAGCAGCGTGTTCGGCTGGGACTTCTGGAAGGTTGGCGGCTTCCTTGCGGCCTGGGTGATTGGCTACGGCATCGTGCAATCCTTTGCACCTAACATCACCGGCAAAAAAAGCGGACACGTGCCGGATGGTCGTGCGGCGTTTCTGTGGGCACTTGCACTGGCAGGCTTGCCTGCGGCAATCGCTCTCGGGCTGAACACTGGTTTGTCGCAGCAGACGGTGCTGCTCGGCGGATTAATGGTCTTTGGTGCTCTGTTCGCGGTGAATTCGTCGCTGCACAGCTACCTGATCGTCTCCTACGCCAAGGAAGATGGAGTGTCGCTGGACGTGGGTTTTTATTACATGTCGAACGCCATGGGACGACTGATCGGCACGGTGCTCTCCGGCTGGGTTTATCAGGTGTATGGGTTGGGCGCGTGCTTGTGGATATCGAGCGCATTCGTTCTGCTCGCAGCGCTGATTTCTATCGCGCTACCGAGGCATGCTGGCTCCAGTCCGATATAGATGATGAGCGGGGCAGGGATGCTGGATGTCAAAGCGGCCGAAGCAAAAAGACTGTGTCGACGGCTCACCGCTAACAAAGACTTCGTAAGCAATGAGCCTCCCCATAACTCTATGGATGGGGCTCGTAAATGGAGCCAAAACAAGACACAAACCAATATGCAGAGCATCGCTAGATTGAGTCCTTGCGGATTTGATTCTTTTTTTACGACCAACATTTGTTTGGTGGTATCCCCCTCGGGGGATAACATACCGACGTAATTCATTGAGTGTGAGTATCAGTACATGAGTGAACTCGAACACAACCATTCCCACACTCATCAGACCCATGAGGCAATTATCAAGCGCCTTAAGCGGGCCGACGGTCATTTGCGCAGCATCATCACCATGATCGAAGATGGTCGTGAGTGCGTCGACATTGCTCAGCAACTATATGCCGTGGAAAAAGCGGTGTGTCAGGCCAAGCGAACGCTCATACAGGATCACATTGATAACTGTCTGGAGGACACCGTTTCGGCGTTGAACAATGGCGAGCGCGCACCACTGGAGGCGTTCAAGAAAATCACTAAATACCTCTAAGTTTGTCATGACCTACAAGGTTTGGCCGGTGCGGTACTGGACTACTGGTTCTATCCGTGCCATCTCGCCGCTCTACAAGCTCTACGGTATCTGATCTCAGGGTTGGTAAAAGCTTAAGAACTAAAGCCCCTCAACTTGGCCATCTGCGATGCTGATCATCGATCACATACGGGTGTTCGTGATCGATGCCATCCTGGCCGTCTAGGTGTATGTGATCGTCCGGCAGGTTCTCATGGGTGTGTTTGATCGACTCTTGGTCATGAGCAGGACGCCAGATCACAAGGCTGACCACCAGTGCACTACCTGCCACGACAGCGAGCCCAACAAACGACGCCATGAGGCTGATGTTGGCACCCATCCATCCCGCCAGTGGATAAGTAATCAACCAGCAAGCATGGGATAGCGCAAATTGGGCGGCAAACAACGCAGGGCGATCTTCGGCATGTGCCGAGCGACGCAACAGGCGACCACTCGGAGTCTGAGCCAGGGAGTAGCCCACGCCAAGCACCATCCACAGTGGCAGCAGGAAGTTGTAGGTGGTCAGGTTGATGCCAACCGCCAAGCCTGCAACCAATATTCCCCCACCAAATAGCATGGCCGTTCGATCTTCGATGTTTTTCAACAGGCGAGGCAAGACCAGGGCGGCGACCATCGAGCCACCACCAAACGCAGCGAGCGCCAATGCTGTAGAACTCTGTGGCAGAGCGAAGCGCGACTGCACCAGCACCACCGTATTGACGATGACCATGGCACTGGCAGCAGCTACTGTCAGATTAAGAGCCAGCAGCCCCCGTAGGCGAGGGGTGGCCAGGAATATGCGCATGCCACGGGTAGTTCGTGCGTAGATGCTGCGTCGTGGCGTCGGCTTCGCCTTTGGCAGCACCACGCTGGCGACCAGGGCCGCTGAGGCGAGAAAGCCGATGACAGTGCCGGCGAATAGGTTATGGAAGCTGATCACGGTCAGCAACGCGGCGGCGAGCATAGGGCTGGCGACACTTTCAAGATCATAGGCCAGACGCGATAGCGACAAGGCGCGGGTGTAGTCGTCCTCGTCCAGCAGGATGTCCGGAATGGTTGCCTGAAATGTGGGGGTGAACGCCGCCGAGGCTGACTGGAGAACAAAAATCAGCACGTAGATCTGCCAAACTTCCGTCACAAACGGCAGAGCGAGCGCGACCAGTGCTCGCACCAAATCCAGCGATACCAGCATTGTCCGACGGGGTAGACGCTCTGCAAAAGCAGCTGCAATGGGGGCTATGCCGATGTAAGCCGTCATTTTGATCGCTAACGCTGTGCCGAGAACAGCACCCGCTTGAGCGCCTGCGAGATCAAACGCCAGCAGTCCCAGCGCGACAGTGGCAAGGCCAGTCCCTACGAGTGCAATCACCTGGGCCAGGAAGAGGTGACGGTAGGTTCGGTTGGCTAAGATTTTTAGCATGAAATATCTCAAGTGGCGAAGTGCGTAAGCAGGTGGCTACCGACTTTTCACGAACAGACGCAATCAGCTGGTTTCGTCTCTATAGAGCGCGATCATCCCCCCTGGGGGGATATGGCTCGATCCTAAACCATAGACCATGGCAGCTCAAGAAATAGGCGATACGTTATCTATTGAATTACTGGAGTGCGGGCCTGCCCATACGGGTTGTACTGGTTCTGCAAGGCGAGGCGACGTGCTCAATGTTTCGATTGCAGCGTTCAAATGCTGCAACGCTGCCGGTCGGATGTATTTCCTCCCTGGGTTGTATGGCTAGTTGGAACGTGTGATTATACTTTCAATATAGGTATGGGGGGTATGGTATGGGTCATGTGAGATCGAGCAAAGACAATCTTCTTAAACGCGTAAAGCGAATCGCTGGGCAAATCCAGGCGATTGAGCGAGCACTCGACTCTGATGATGACTGCTCGAAAACATTGCTTTTGGTCGCTTCGACCCGTGGCGCTATCAATGGGCTGATGGATGAAATCATCGAAGATCACGCTCGTGAACACGTCGCGAATCCGACACTCAGCAACGAAGAAAGAGCGAAAGGCGTCGATGAGCTTCTCGAAGCCATTCGCCGCTATTCCAAATAGGATTTTCCCCAGATGAGTAATTCGTACACCGACTATTCCCACGACCATATGTTCCTTGGGAAATCACATGAAGAAAACGCCAAGCGAACCTTGTGGGTGGTGGCGCTGACCGTCGTAATGATGGTTGCTGAAATCACCGCAGGTTATCTCACTGGCTCAATGGCGTTGCTTGCCGATGGTTTTCACATGGCAACGCACGCTGGAGCACTTGGCATAGCCGCAGCTGCTTACGGTTACGCAAAAAGACACGCCTCAAGTGCTCGCTACAGTTTTGGAACTGGCAAGGTGGGAGACTTGGGTGGCTTCGCCTCTGCTCTGATTTTGGGACTGGTCTCCTTGGGGATTGCCGGAGAGTCGCTATTTCGTCTCTTTCAACCGACTCAAGTGCAATTCGGGACAGCGACTCTTATCGCAGTTGTCGGATTAGCAGTGAATGTGGTAAGCGCGCTTTTGCTGTCTGGCGGACATGATCATCACCATGGGCATGACCATGGCCACGATCAATCTCACCATGCGCATGGTCACGACAATAATTTGCGCTCTGCTTACGTTCACGTTGTTGCAGATGCCCTGACCTCGGTTCTGGCCATCGCTGCTTTACTTGCTGGCCGATACCTCGGCTGGGTATGGCTCGACCCTGCAATGGGGATTGTGGGTGCAGTTGTCATTGCACGCTGGGCTTGGTCGTTGATGCGGGTAACTGCGGGTGTATTGCTCGACCAGACAGATGATCATGTCGCTGAAGAGATTCGTGAACTAGTTGAACGACCGGGGGATGCTTCGATCATTGATCTTCATGTCTGGCAGGTGGGGCCGCAAGCCCGCGCCGCAATTGTGAGTGTTCTGGGCAGCCCAGCAGTGAATGCCGAAAACATACGAGAACGACTCTCTGCGGTTCATGAGGTCACTCATCTCACTGTTGAGTACCGTACAAAGTTGGGCGCTGAATCACCGGATCAGGTCGCCGTTCTGGTTTAACAATGAACCCGTAGCACGCATAAGTTCGACGAGGAATTGAAGGATGGCCAAGGACATCGAAAATCCCTGTATTTCTGTTTGCCAGCTGAACAGCGAACTATGCGTCAGCTGCGGTCGAACCAAGGAAGACATCAGAAAATGGAAGCGAATGAAGCGTCCAGAAAAAATGGCAGCTGTACAACGCGCGACCCTGCGTCTGAAAAGCCTGCAAAAAAAGAACTCTTAAAGCACTGTCATTTACGTTTTCTACCTTTTCAGCCGAAACAGATTTCCTGGTTTGGGAGGGCAAGCTGAGGGGCAACACCATTTCCAAACCGATCACTATCGCGGTCAGCAATCTGCTGCGCAGTGCTTGTCAGCATACGGAGCATGGCGTCATCTCAAATTGTTATTGAGGACAGCGGTGCGGGGTTATCCGATGTGGTTTAAGCGCGCCTGTACAACCGTTGCTGATCGTCCTTGGCGAATTGTTTGAGAATGAAGTCGACAGAGCAAGTCCCGCTGCATGGCCATGAACGGTGACCATGCTGTGACGGGATGGATGGGGAGGGATTAGTTTACGGGGTATTCAGCAATGACCTGATCTGTGCCGTCTTTGGTCAGACCGATTATCTGGTAGGCCTCATGCACTCCGTCGACTTCCATTCCTGGAGAACCTGCTGGCATGCCGGGAGCAGCGATCCCGAGAAGGTCGTCACGCTTACTCATCGCAATGATTTGTTCAGCGGGTACGTGGCCCTCAACAAACTTCCCGTTGATCATCGCGGTGTGACAAGACGATAGTCGTGGAGCGACACCAAGGTCCTGTTTGACAGCACTCATGTTGGTTTCTACATGATCAATGACGGTGAAGCCATTGGCCTCAAGATGCTGAATCCATTTCTTGCAGCATCCGCAGTTCGCATCTCGATGAACATCAATGGTCAGGGCCTGTGCCGCTTGAGCGGTTGAACCGATGAACAGCGCGGCGAAAGTTGCGATACGCATAAATCGATTTGAGAGTCGGAAGCTACCTTTCATGAATATTTCCTTTTACCTTGGCCGCGTTGGGAAATCCCGCGAAAAAGCAGACCTCGCCCCCGAGCTTTCAGTACGGCTGCTGAGGTTTGGTTGATGGTCTTACCCTTGAGTCGGGGAAGGGGTTCCCCGATCATTCAAAGCTCTTAATGGCATTGCTAAATTGAATCAGAACCACATCCGAATACCCGCTACAAACCGAGCCTCGTTGGTCTTTTCTCCTTCATCGCTGGCCAAGTCGGCGGTCTTGCCGTAGGAGCGATTCCAGGTAACCCCGACATAAGGGGCAAATTGGCGAACAATCTCGTAACGCAATCGGAAACCTACTTCGGTGTTGGCCAATCCAGACCCAATGCCGCGCTGAGGATCATTTTTCCCGTATAAATTTACTTCGGCTGTTGGCTGCAAGATCAGGCGATTAGTCAGCAGAATGTCGTAGTCGCCTTCAAGTCGAGCGGCCGTTTGACCATTCTCACCGATATAGGCAGTCGCTTCGGCTTCAAAGTTATAGAGAGCCATGCCCTGAATACCGAGCGCTCCCCATGTTTGAGGCGACCCGGGCTTGAAGTCTTGTCGAACGCCAGTGACGACATCCCACCATGGACCGATGGCGTGCCCCCAAAGTGCTTGGAGTTCAGCGTTTTCCGTTACGCCGTTGGTACGCTCACCTTCCGAACGCAACCACAGGCGATCAACGTCACCGCCGATCCATCCTTTTGCATCCCAGGCCAGCGCACTACCGTTGTCAGCGTCTTGATACTCAAACTTATCAAGAAGGATGAAGGAGTTAAGTTTTTTGTCGTGAACACCATGGCCTGCCACATCTGGAAAGGCGGCTGCACGGTCAGCGTCGGTAAGTACGGGAATTGGGATTCGGCTCGTGGTAGTCGCCCCTGCATCCATGCTTTCCATGCCGTCCATTTGCCCGTCGTCCATGCTCATCTTGCTGTGATCCATAGCCCCCATCTTGCTATGGTCCATGGTTCCCATTGAGCCGTGGTCCATCTTAGAGTGGTCCATCGCGCCATTTTTCGCTTTGGCTGGCTTGGATTTTTGCGAAGTCGAAGGCTGTGAGTCCGCACTTGATGGCATAGCCATCGACGGATCCATCTCTTCAGCGGCATTAGCCATGATAATGAAAGCAGGACTGGTAGAGACTGCCAGTGCCATCAGCGTTGGGCGTAAAAACTTACTGGTCATGATCTCAATCCGCCTTTTTGGTTTTTTGGTCATGATCCATCGACTCATGGCTTATCTTGCTGTGGTCTATCGACCCGTAATCCGGCTTTGGCTCGTTTGCCTTGGTTGCCGTCTTGTCCGGTGATGTCGTGGGATTCGCAGGTGAATACTCGCTACTGGGCACCCCTGCCAGCACCGTGGATGAAAGTCCGCCCAGCAGGCTAACGGCAAAGAGGCAACCCACTAGCGATTTACAATTTTGGTATGTGCTCACAGATCGTCTCCTTTACTCATCAACCCGAACTTCACGGAACATGCCCATTTCCATATGGAAAAGCAGGTGGCAGTGATATGCCCATCGACCTAAGGCATCAGCGGTGACTCGATAGCTGCGCTTGGTACCTGGCGGCATATCAATCGTGTGCTTGCGCACCATGAATTTGCCGTTCTCATCCTCCAGGTCACTCCACATGCCGTGAAGATGGATGGGATGGGTCATCATGGTGTCGTTCACTAGGGTGATGCGCAGGCGCTCGCCATACTTAAGGCGAAGCGGCTCGGCGTCAGAGAATTTGATGCCGTTGAATGACCACGAGAACTTCTCCATGTGACCGGTCAGATGAAGCTCTATGGTGCGATTGGGCTCACGACCGTCAGGGTCCTGAAATGTGCTTTTTAGGTCAGAGTAGGTGAGCACTCGACGACCATTGTTTCGTAACCCTATGCCGGGATCGTTTAGCTTTGGCGTGGGGTTCATGGCTTGCATGTCGACCAAGGGATTGTTGGTTTCAGAGGCTGGGTGAGTCTGCATTTCTCCACCCATGCCGCCCATGCCAGCCATTCCCGACATATCGCCATGATCCATCCCTGTCATCTTGCTGTGGTCCACGCCGGCCATGTTGGACATGTCGCCTTTGTCCATGCTCGCCATCTTGCTGTGGTCCATACCCGCCATGTTAGTCATGTCACCGCTGTCCATGCCGGTCATCCCGGCCATGTCACTTTGGTCCATACCAGTCATCTTGCTATGGTCCATTCCGGCCATGCCGGACATGTCTCCTTGTTTCATCTCTCCGCCGCCCATACCAGCCATGCTGCCATGGTCCATCCCAGCCATACCGCCCATTCCCATGTCATCCATGGTCAAAAGAGGCCGAGGGTCGAGGGCAGGCACTCGTGCCTTTAATCCTTCGCGAACTGCCAGGGTTCCCCGTGCATAACCGGTTCTATCCATTGACTGGGCGAAGATGGTGTAGGCCTCTTCACCGGCAGGCTCTACGATTACGTCGTAGGTTTCTGCCACGGCGATGCGGAACTCGTCGACGCTGACTGGGTTGACGTGCTGACCATCGGCGGCCACAACCGTCATTTTCAAACCAGGAATGCGGACGTCGAAGTAGCTCATCGCCGAGCCGTTGATAAAGCGCAGGCGCAGCTTCTCACCCGGTTTGAAAATCCCGGTCCAGTTGCCGTTCGGGGCCTGGCCATTCATGAGATAGGTGTAAGTATCCCCACTGACGTCTGCGAGATCGGTGGGGTTCATTTTCATTTCAGCCCACATCTTCCGGTCGGCTACGGCAGATGACCAGCCTTGCTTACTGACATCGTCGATGAAATCGCCAACGGTACGTTTGTGGTGGTTGTAATAGTCAGATTGTTTCTTGAGTTTTGCCATGACGCGACTAGGATCCTCATCGGTCCAGTCAGTCAGCATCACCACGTAGTCGCGGTTGTATTGGAAAGGTTCAGGCTCTTTGGAGTCGATAACGATTGGACCGTAGACGCCTGCCTGCTCCTGTAAACCAGAATGGCTGTGGTACCAGTACGTACCGTTCTGATGAACCTTGAATTTGTACTCGTACATTCCATCGGGAGCGATGCCATGGAAACTCAAGCCCGGTACACCGTCCATGTTGGCCGGCAGGATGATGCCGTGCCAATGGATTGAGGTGTCTTGGTCTAGACGGTTTTTTACACGCAGGGTGACCGTCTCTCCTTCGCGCCAACGCAGCAAAGGTCCTGGCAATGATCCATTGATGGTCATGGCTGTGCGCGGCGAGCCGGTGATGTTTAGAGGGGTCTCACCAATAAACAGATCAAATTCGTTGCCGGTGAGTACGCTCGGCAGGCCAGGACTTGTCACCGCCCATACAGGAGTGCGCCACAGGCCAAGGCCGCCGAGAATGCCACCAGCGGCCAGGCCTTTAACGAATGTCCGCCTAGAGGTTTTGGAGTGCATGCCGTTATGTCCAATCAGTCAAAAGGGAAGCCGTGATAAACAACTAATGAGTTGCTCATACAGGTTGAAGGCAATATCTCGGGAAATCGTGCTTAGCCCAGATGAGCGTCGCCCACCGTTGCCAAAGACGAATGGATATGGCAAGCGAACTCAGAAATTGCCACATCTGGACCATCACGGTGATTACATTTCTGTCAGCTTGGGAGCGCGCCAAGCTACTCAGCAATTGGCGTGGTCGACACCTTTGGCTTTGCTCTCTGCTACGGGGCTTTGAGTACCTTGCTTTTGGGCTACTTGGTGCGCTTCCATGGAGTTCTGTCTGGCTGCTTCCATGCGTGCGAATACGCGATCACTGCCACCTTCGGCCATTGCCAGAGAGGAAACGGCCAAGGCTGCGATGACAAAAAGGGTTTTCATGGGTTTCATGTGGGTATCCTCGGATAAGATTTGGCTACCCCCGTTGAACCTATATCAAGACGTAATTCGAGGGGGCTAAGTTCAAGACGCGACGCAATCTTAGAACCCGCAACCTGTCAGAAGCCTTAAGTGAGTATTACCGTTGTGTCAGGTTGTGATTTCCTTACGGGATAACCTCCTGACTGCACTTGGAGTAGGTATCTCGTCTTGGTGGTTTGAAGGTTTCCATACAAAACTAATTGATCAGAGTTGGATCAAGCCATCTCCGCTGCGCGCTGGTATATGAAATGAACGCTAGAAAATAGTGTTCATGAGAAACGTGAGCGCGCAGGTCGACCGGGGCTCTCAGATGCCGATTTTGGAAGGGAATCCAAGTGCCTCAACAATTGAACGCACGCGCTCTGGGCTTTCGTTGCTTTCGACGTTGACCTTACCGGCGGCACGATCCACCGAAACGGTTGCCTGGTTATCCAACGATTGAATGGCTTTGGTAATTTTACTGACGCAGCCTCCACAACCAATGCCTGAAACTTCTAAGACGAACATAGCTATTCCTCTCGTGTTGAGCGGCCCTATTTTTAGCCGCAACCACAGCATCAACGCTGACACGATGGGAAGGTCAAGAGTTGTCTATGTTGTGGCTCAAATAAGGCATTGATCTCAATCTACGTGAGTGTTCCTCAGCCTGAGCGCATTGAAAACGACGGATGCGGAGCTAACGCTCATAGCAATGGCAGCGATCATCGGCGATAAGAGATGTCCGGTGAGGGGATACAGCAGACCTGCCGCGAGCGGGATACCCATTGAGTTGTAGACAAAGGCGAACCCCAGATTCTGCCGCATGTTTTTTACAGTCGCGACAGAAAGGGCCCGCGCCCGGAGAATACCCATCAAGTCACCCTTTACGAGAGTAAGCTGCGCACTGTTCATCGCGACGTCTGTCCCTGTCCCCATCGCGATGCCTACATCTGCTCGGGCCAGAGCAGGAGCATCATTGATACCGTCGCCCGCCATGGCAACGCGTCGACCCGTTTTTTGCAGGTCTGCGACCAGACGCTCCTTGTCTTGGGGTTTCACCTCGCCGTGTACTTCTTCAATACCCATTTCCTTGGCGACAGCCCGTGCCGTGGTGAGGCCATCCCCGGTGGCCATGATGATCTTTATATTGTCGGCTTTGAGTTTGGTGACAGCCTCCTTGGAAGTAGGCTTGATCGGGTCAGACACCGCTAGTAGCCCCGCCAGTATTCCATCGACCGCCAGGTAGATGATGCTGATTCCTTCAAGGCGCAATTGCTCGGCGCGGTTCTTGAGGGGACTGATGTTTACACCCGCCTCTTCCATCAAGGCGGTATTGCCCAACTGGATTTTTTTGCCATCGACCATGCCACTGACCCCGATCCCAGAACCGGACTCGAACGACTCAGGTTTGGTTAGGACCAGACTCTCAGCAAGGGCATGATCAACAATGGCGTGAGCCAGCGGATGCTCACTGCCTTGGTCAAGGCTAGCGGCCAGTTGAAGTACATCATTGGCAACGAACTTCTGCGTGGCTTCCACACTGTGAAACACCGGACGACCCTCTGTCAGGGTTCCGGTCTTATCCACAATCAGCGTGTCGATCTTGCAAAGGCTCTCGATGGCGCCGGCATCTCTGAACAGGACCCCCATGCTGGCCGCTTTGCCGGTGGAAACCATGATTGACATTGGTGTCGCAAGCCCAAGCGCGCAGGGGCAAGCAATGATAAGCACAGCGACAGCGTTGATCAGGCCGAAGACCCAGCCAGGCTCTGGACCAAACAGCCCCCATCCCAAAAGAGTCAGTATGGCAATCGCTATTACGCCCATCACAAAGTAACCAGCGACGACGTCGGCCATGCACTGCATGGGCGCTTTAGAGCGTTGGGCGCGGGCAACCATCTGAACGATTTGCGACAGCATGGTTTCAGCACCAATTTTCTGCGCTTCCATCACTAAGCTGCCATGGGTATTGAGTGTGGCTCCGATCAGGCTATCGCCGCTTCTTTTCATCACAGGCACCGGCTCGCCGGTCAGCATCGACTCATCGACTGCGCTTTCGCCGTCCAGCACAGAGCCATCGACAGGAACTTTTTCACCCGGTCTGACCCGGAGGTGATCACCTTTGTGCACATGCGCGAGAGGGATGTCTTCCTCTTTACCATCGGCATTGATCCTGCGTGCGGTTTTCGGAGACAGGCCAAGTAGAGACTTAATAGCCAAAGACGTTTGTGATCGAGCTTTGAGTTCAAGTATCTGACCGAACAAGGTTAGCGAGATGATCACGGCTGCGGCTTCGAAGTAGACGCCGATGCGGCCCTCTTGCATGAAGGTGGCGGGAAAACTCTGGGGAAAAATTGTAGCTGCGACGCTGTAAAGGTACGCAGCGGCTGTACCCAGGCCAATCAAGGTCCACATATTGGGGCTGCGATGACGAATCGAATCCATGCCCCTCACAAAAAACGGCCAGCCAGCCCATAAGGTTACAGGGGTTGCAAGGATAAGCTCGACCCAGTTCTGGGTAGCCCCATGGAAGAGTTGCAACGAGTGTCCCGCCATGGCGAGTACTGTCACGATCACAGTTAATGGCAACGACCACCAAAAGCGACGGGTGAAGTCCTTGAACTCGGGGTTTTCTTCCTCTTCCAGCACTGGTATGACCGGTTCCAATGTCATGCCGCATTTAGGACAGGTACCGGGGCCAGGCCGACGTATCTCTGGATGCATAGGGCAGGTGTATTCAGTAACTTCCTGCGTTTCAACGGCTAGAGCTGTGTGGCTGGAGTGATCGGTATCCAACGGGGCAACGGTATAGCGTTGTGGTTCTGCTCGAAACTTTTCCTGGCACTTCAGGCTGCAAAACTGATACGTCTGCCCCTGATAAGTTTCGCTGAGCTTGATCGGTGGGGTAACAGCCATGCCACACACCGGATCGCGTAGACCTTCATCCAGAACCTTCGCAGGAAGGGCGTGGTCTTGGTGACTGATGGCGTTAGGCATGGCTATTTTCCTTTCTCATCCTTGCTGGTTTCTGACGGACCGACATGTCCACCATGCCCCCCATGGCCATGTCCAAAAAAATGCATCAAGGGGCAGATCAACAGAATCAGATAGGGCAGGTAAATCAGATAAGGCGAAACATGGCTGAAGTGTTCCCGGACCACGTAAAAAGCGCCAATCGCAACCAGCATGATGAGTACGACACCCATTTTGCTCCTCCAAAATGGTGGGCCCGCGTTTCCAACTGAATGCTGATGAGGGGTCATGATGTAGCTCCCACTGTTATGGCAAGAGTTGCCGTGAGTCTGATATTTGAGCGTAGTCACAGCTCGCCTTAAAACTGTGATCTCGATCAAGTCACACGCACTACACATCACGCTGACCTACCATTCAGACCAGTGGTGCCTACGAAGGGCCGGTGTTTATGTGAAAAGATCGCGATGGACTCTTGATCAGAACTCGGCCACGGACGGGACGGATGAGTGCATGTAAGAATTCATGCTAGTCACAAGAGCGCCGCTCGACCGACATCCACCTGAAGCGAAGATTACTTTTCTGTCAGTTTCTGATGACGCAGGCTTATTCGTTGCAAACTCAGCCCAGTTATTAATTTGAGATCCATCCCATGAGACTTCTGGTTGCTGAAGACGAACCGACATTAGGTATCTATTTACAGCAGGGTCTAACGGAGGCTGGGTTCAATGTTGATCGATTCACCGACGGCGATGAGGCCCTTCAGCACGCCTTGAACGAGGGATATGACCTGCTGATTCTTGACGTCATGATGCCGGGTTTGGACGGATGGCAAGTCCTACAGAGGGTGCGTGCATCCGGGAAGGATGTGCCTGTTCTTTTCCTGACTGCGCGAGACCGTGTTGAAGATCGGGTCAAGGGACTAGAGCTTGGAGCCGATGATTATCTGATTAAGCCCTTCGCGTTTTCTGAATTGCTGGCTCGGGTGCGAACACTGCTGCGTCGAGGGAGTAGCGCTCCATCGCAAACCCATATGAAACTGGCCGATCTTGAGGTTGACCTGCTAAAGCGCCGGGCTATCAGAGGAGGCAAGCGTATCGATCTCACGGCCAAAGAGTTTGCGCTGCTGGAGTTGCTCCTCCGTCGTCGGGGCGAAGTACTATCAAAATCGCTCATTGCCTCGCAAGTTTGGGACATGAACTTTGACAGCGATACCAACGTGATTGAAGTTGCGGTGAGGAGGCTCAGGGCGAAGATTGATGACGACTTCGAGGTCAAACTCATTCAAACCGCTCGCGGTATGGGCTACATGATCGATTCACCAGACACGGAACTGGAATGAACCGCCTATCCCTGACAACACGCCTGAGCTTGATGTTCATGCTTTCGGTGACAGTTGTCCTCACCGTTGCCGGAGTCAGTTTCAATCACCTCAGTCAACGTCATTTCGAAATGCTGGATCAGCAGACCCTGGACGAAAAACTAAGCTCGTCTCAAAGGATCTTGGGGGAAATGCACGGCATCGATCAATTCAGCGAGATAAAGCCGCAGTTAGAGGCTTTGCTAGGGGCCCACCGTGATTTGACCGCGATCATTCTGAACAGCGATGGAAAACTGTTTTTCTCTGGCCCAGGGCCGGTTGATGTCCCAGAACAATTCCGCACACGGTTAGGTAACACGATGTGGGAGTGGCGGGACGAAGAGCATATTTACCGAGGTGTTACCGCCCAAGCAATGGTTTCCGGGCAGGACCAACCACTGACTGTGATCTTGATCTTTGATGTCACGCAGCACATGTTTTTCTTCGAGACACTTCAAAGATGGTTCTGGATAGGTCTCGTGATCAGCGCACTTGTTAGTGCGGGGCTGGGATGGATGGTTGCCCGCAGCGGCATGCGCCCTATTCGTCAGGTGACCATGGTCGCCGCATCCATGTCTGCTAAATCACTTAAAGAGCGCATCCCATTGGCGCCCGTTCCAAAGGAGCTTCAACAGATGGTGTCGTCATTCAATGCGATGCTGTCACGTCTGGATGATGCTTTTGTGCGGCTGTCGAATTTTTCCGCAGACATTGCTCACGAACTGCGCACGCCGGTCAGCAATCTCATGACCCACACTGAGGTAGTGCTCTCAAGAAAAAGGAACATTGAGGACTACGAAGACAATCTGTACTCGAACCTGGATGATTTGAAGCGAATGTCTCGCATGATCGATGACATGCTTTTCTTGGCTAAGTCCGATAATAGATTGCTCAAGCCAGAGAACGATCAGATAGACCTACAGGAGGAGGTGGGAAAACTGCTTGAGTATTACCGACTACTGGCTGATGAGCGCAGCATCGAGCTTAGCGTTTCGGGTGCAGGAAGTGTCCGGGGTGACGTATCGATGTTACGTAGGGCGATCTCGAACTTGCTTTCAAATGCGCTACGGTACACGCCAGAGGGGCAAACCATCCATGTTGATATCCGTCAGAAAAATACGTCGACATTGGTGACAGTACAAAACCCCGGAAAGACCATTGCGCCTGAGCACCTTGAGAAACTATTTGACCGTTTCTACCGCGTAGATCCTGCGCGACGTGAAGGAAGCCCTAGCAACGCTGGGCTGGGTCTCTCGATCACTCGATCAATCATTGAAGCTCATGAGGGCAGGATCTGGTGCACCTCGTCCAACGGAACAACTGGCTTTCATATTGAACTCCCTAGTGCCGGACTGAAACGCGCCTAAATTTGCCGGCGTTTTTTAATTCGGCTCCGAACCCAAGAACTCCATTCAAAGGACGTTAGTTTTGCAGGATGTTTGCTTCTCTTTGACCTATATCAACGCTCCGAAAACAGGCGAGAGCTAATCTTAAAATGGCAGACAGCCAATTTTTAGATTTGGAGCATTCATTTCTGGCAGACGCCTTGCGGCTGATCTTTGGTTTGTTGCTGGTGTCTGCCGCTTAGCGTTCCACGGTAACCATGCGAGCTTTCCCCCCTTACCCTTGGAGATCGTCATGCAAGCACCACTGAAGCTAGTTTTAGCGCTACTACTCACTAGCGCTGCTGTACTCGCTAACGCCACTGACACTCATCATCCAGACGACGCTCAAACTCCCTCGGCCCAGGTAGGCGAGCAGACCACGCCTGCCACGGACAAAGCCGTGGCTGAGCAAATGCAGAAAATGCGGGCAGCCCAGGACAAGGTCGCCGCAGCCAAGACTCCGACAGAGCGCCAAGCAGCCATGCAAGAGAGCATGCAAACGATGAAGGGGTCCATGGCCATGATGCGGGACATGCATTCAGGTGACCACTGCAAGGGCATGAGTATGTCTAAGTCAGAAAACGGCGGTGGTATGGGGATGATGGACATGATGATGCAAATGATGGATCAGCAGTCGAGCATGATGAACATGCAGATGTCCAAATGAAGGCGTACCCAATGCAGCGCCGAACCTTCCTCGGCGGGGTGGCTGTTGCAGGATTGGCGGCGCCTTGGCTGCAAGCGTGGTCAGCCGTAGATATGGCCTCGGCGCCTGTTGGATTACCATTGCTCGCATCAGATCTACTACCGGCTGGTGCCACACTGCGCGAATTACCCAAACTCGCGAATGCGAGCAGCACTCCAGGCCATTTTCAGGCCACGCTGACCGCTGCGCCGCTCACGCTGCCCTTCATCCCTGGACATGCGTCGACCGAGTTCTGGGCCTATAACGACGGTTTGCCGGGGCCGTTGATTGAGCTTTTTGAGGGTGACATGGTGGAGATCACCTTCATCAACAACCTCAAGCAACCCTCAACTATTCATTGGCACGGTCTGCCAATTCCGCCCGAGCAAGACGGTAATCCCCATGATCCGGTGCCACCTGGCGGACGTCATACTTACCGTTTCAATCTGCCGCAAGGGAGTGCGGGCACGTATTGGTACCACCCCCATCCACATCAGTACACGGCTGAACAAGCCTTCCGTGGATTAGCCGGGCCACTACTGGTTCGGTCGCGAGAGGATCCGCTGGCCGAACTGCCGGAGCGATTGTTGGTGGTCTCCGACCTCAAACTCGACCGCTACGCCGCCATCGCCCCGAACGACGCCAACGACTGGATGAACGGCCGCGAAGGCCAGTTCGCCTTGGTCAACGCTCAGCACCAACCAGTCTTGCCGTTCGACGCAGGAGGCCGTGAGCGCTGGCGAGTTTGGAATGCTTGTAGTGCCCGCTACCTTCAGCTCGCGCTGCCCGGTAGCACGCTGACCCTGGTCGGTACCGACGGCGGTTTGCTTGAAGCCCCTCAACCTGTACAGGGGGAATACCTATTGGCACCTGCCCAGCGGATCGAACTGACCGTCGATGCTGGCAGCCTTCGTGATCGCATAGAGCTGAACGCGAATATCTACCCACGCGGCAAAATGGGCGATGTGTCGCCTGATAAGGCAATGTCACTGTTAACGGTCGATTTCACGGCGGTCAGAGCAACAGCCGTGGCTGCCTTGCCTGGTAGGCTTGGTTCAGTAGCTGACCTCGGTCCGGTCACAGCACACAAACAAGTGGTGTTCAGCGAAAAAATGAACATGGCCAATGGTAGTCATCGCATGCAGTTCCTGATCAACGACCAGGAGTACGACATGGGGCGGGTCGACCTTGTAAGCAAAGTCAACGAGGTGGAACTGTGGGAGATCGTCAATCGCTCTGATATGGACCATCCTTTCCATTTGCACGGCACCCAGTTCCAAGTAGTTGAGCGAGAGTTGGGTGGAGTGATCACGCCAGCTCCATTCCGTGCGTGGCAGGACACGGTCAACCTGCGCTCGAATGAGATCGTACGGATTAAAACTGTCCAGCGATGGTCAGGATTGCGTATGTTCCACTGTCACATTCTCGAACATGAAGCGACAGGAATGATGGGTCAGCTCAAAGTGGTTTGAGTAAGAGCGGCACCTCGCTATGGACCTCAAGTTTGAACGGCTGGAAAGGCAGGGATTTGCTCGGGGTTGGTGAGCCTGACGTCGCTGGTCCTGATCGATTGATGCGTACGTTACCTATCCCATGAAAACGGATAGCTTTGAAGCTACCGCAGTGATGTTCACCCTAGCCGCGAGTCCTGTTCCAAACCTCAATTCAGACTCCGGTTTGGAGGAAAAACCACGAGGCTTTCGATAGATATTCGTCTAGTTCATTGGATGTACTGCATCCAATCGATGGAATAACACGTCACGCGCCGCATCTCTTATTAGCCATTACCGTTCGTCCCGGTTGGGGCGTCAGAGTCGATTGTCACCATAATGCTGATGCAGAGATCTGGGCGCCAAGCTTACTGAATTGTAATCGACCGGTCGGCTGCAATGTGGCATCGTGGCTCAGCTCTAAGACACAAGAGTCTTTGATCAATTACCTAAGTTCAGTTAATACCATGACGGTTTATGCATTTGGCTGTGTTATGTGGTTTTAGCCTGATCGAAAGTATAAAACTAGATCTTCCCCGCCAAACCTCGAACCTACAGCTTATGCTGTGAGGAGTCTTGCATGTCACCTTTTAAAACTACCACCGTGATGGTTGCACTAACCGCAGGGTTGCTTTTGAGTGCTGTGGCACAAGCGCACCCAAAGTTGGTGTCTTCTAGTCCTTTGGAGGGCTCGACCTCCGCAGCACCTTCCAAGATCGAACTGCACTTCTCGGAGAACCTCACGACTCAGTTCTCAGGAGCGAAACTGATCATGACCGACATGCCGGGTATGCCGAACTCGCCAATGGGAGTTAAGGCTGGAGTCTCAGGCGGCGACGATCCAAAAACGATGGTAATCACGCCAACTGCACCATTGACCACTGGTACTTATAAGGTCGAGTGGCGTGCTGTTTCTTCAGACACTCATCCCATCACAGGCAACGTTACATTTAAAGTGAAATGATTTATGAGCGACTCAATCAACATTGCCCTTCGTTTCGCTCTTTATTTGGATCTGATGTTGCTGTTCGGATTAGCAATTTTTGGATTGTACAGCCTCAAGGGAAAAGAGCGAGTATCCGGCGCAGTCTTGAATTTTGAGTCGCTCCTTTTGGGTGCCGTAGTTATTGGTATTGTTTTATCCCTTGCAGCTATGTTGTTTCTTGCGAAAGCGATGAGCGGCGTTTCAGAGCTAATGGAGCTGCATCATCATATATTTGAAATGGTTCTTATGGGAACCGACGTCGGTTTGACGTGGATGGTGCGAATAGTCTCCCTTATGATGGCCGGTATAGCCGTCACACTTAACAAGCGTTACCCAAGTCTCAGCCTATGGGCTGTCACTGTCTTTTCTGCGATTGCTTTGGCGACTTTGGCATGGACAGGACATGGCGCGATGGACGAGGGCGGCAGTCGTTATATGCATTTCACCAGCGACATATTTCACCTTTTGGCCGCTGGGGGGTGGATGGGGGCTCTCGCTGCATTCGCTTTACTGCTGCGTGAGAAGATACTTAACGGTGAACAAGAAGTACGAGTTCTCTCCCGGGTACTGACTGGGTTTGAGTCGGCTGGAGCGCTAATTGTTGTGATTTTAGGTGTCACCGGCATAGTAAATTATCTTTTTATTGTGGGGCCGACCCTGGACGAGGTGATGCTTAGTACCTATGGCATATTGCTGTTCTTGAAGGTTTTACTATTCGCAGGGATGGTTATATTGGCATCGTTGAATCGCTTCCATTTGAGCCCCCTACTAGAGCGCTCAATCAAGAATGGAGACCATGCCGTCGCTGTCAACGCTTTACGACGTAGTATGATCTTTGAGTTCTCGGCCGCAGTGGTTATCGTATGTCTTGTCGCTTGGCTAGGAACCTTGAGTCCAGAAATGGAAATGAGCGCGGTATAGAGCAAAAAATATAAGAATGACTTTCTTCTACGCCTTGGAGCCTGCTCGTAATGAGCTTCTATTTTGTGCCAGCTAATGCTGGCTTAATTCTGGTTCGGTGTTATCCCCTCAATCAGGGCATTCCGGTAGGCTGCTGATGACGCGAGTCCAATTGTAAGAGCCATTTTCAGCGACTACACTCCAGCTCATGAAACGCTATCTGCGGTTTTGCATCATCTTCATGATTAGCTTGGCGCTTCCCCTCAGCGGGATGGCGGGCGTCCAGGCACCGACAGAACCTTGCCCAATGAAGACGATGGGCATGGCGATGATGGACGACATGGGGATGGACTGCTGCAACGATATGAAAAGCCCTTCCGAGCACGGCAAACCTTGTAAGCCGGGCCAGGAATGCAAGACAGGCGGCATGCTGCAAGTCTCGATCTTCAAGCCTCCTGTAACCGTATTCAGCCCCGTAGTGCTTTACTTCTTCAGTGATTCCCTACCCGTACAGACCCCGTCCGGGGTATGGCGACCGCCTCGCGTTTAATTCCTGTCCCACATTGAGCCTCATTCCGCGTTAGCGGGATGGACTAGCTGCGCGCATGTCTTTTGACGCGTGCAGTGGATGATCACAGGAATCGTAAACATGAACTCCAAGTGCTATTGCACAGGCTGGTCCCTCGTGGCCGGTCTGGCGGCAAGCGTACTGGCATTGCCGAGCTTCGCTGCCGCATTGACACTCGATGAAGCGTTGCGGCTGGCCGAAAACAATGCACCGTCGCTGACCGCACAAGACGCCAAAATTCAAGCTGCCAGCAGCGCGGCTATTCCAGCCGGTGAACTACCTGACCCCAGGCTACTGTTGGGTGTGCAGAACTACCCCATTGGCGGTCCGGATCGCTGGAGCATCGATCAGGACTTCATGACCATGCAAGTGGTCGGGGTCAGGCAAGAAATGCCCAACAGCGACAAGCGCAAAGCGCGCATAGAAGTGGCCGATGCGGCCATTGATCGCGCCGCTGCGGAGCGTCGAGTCGAACGTCTGAAAGTACGCCAGTCCACGGCGTTGGCCTGGATCAATAGCTACTCGGTTGAGCGCAAAGATGCGCTGTTCCAGGACTTCTACAAAGAAAACCGCCTGTTGGCCGATACCGTCCGGGCCCAGATTGTCGGTGGCCGCGCTCAACCCGCCGATGCGGTGACGCCTAAGCAAGAAGCGGCTCAACTGGCGGAGCAACAGGACGATCTGATTCTCCAGAGAGCGCAGGCCCGAGCAGCCCTCAAACGCTGGATTGGCTCCGCCGCCAACGACAAGCCTGTGGGCAGCTTGCCGCAGTGGCCCGTCGATACCTCCGGCTACGCCCATAAACTGCAACACCACCCCGAGTTGGCAGCGTTTGCGCCGATGACCCGCGAAGCGCAAGCCAAGGTTCGTGAAGCCGTGTCGGAGAAGCAGTCGGACTGGAGCTGGGAGCTGGATTATCAGCGTCGCGGCCGTGAGTTTGGCGATATGGTCAGCGTGCAATTTTCCTGGGACCTGCCGCTGTTTCCTGACTCGCGCCAAAACCCCAAAATCGCAGCCAAACAGGCTGAACTCAGTCAGCTTGAGGCCGAGCGCGAAGCCCTGTCACGCGAGCACACTCAGCAACTAGAGAGCGAACTGGCCGACTATGAGCGCCTGAATCGTGCCGTGCGCCGAAACCAGGAAAGCCTGTTGCCGCTGGCGATGGAAAAGGTCGAACTCAGCATGGCCAGCTACCGCGTCGGTAAAGGCGATTTAAACGCCGTTGTTGCCGCCCGACGTGAACTCATCGAGGCCCGCCTCAAACAGATCGACGTGGAAGAGCAGCGAGCGCTGACCAGTGCGCGGTTGTATTTTGCTTATGGGGAGTCCAGTCAATGAGCCTTAAAAAAGGGAACGGGGCATTGCTGGTTGGCATCTCGCTGGCCTTAGGTGTTGCCGGTGGTTACTGGTTGGCGCATCAGCGTATGAGTGGACTACCAAATACCACACAGGAGCAGAGCCTCAATTCACCGGACGAACGCAAAGCACTGTATTGGTACGACCCCATGTACCCGCAGCAAAAGTTCGATAAGCCGGGTAAGTCCCCCTTCATGGACATGCAACTGGTCCCGCAGTACACCAGCAGCGCAGGGGACCGAGCGACCGTCAGTATCGATCCAAGTCTGACCCAAAATCTCGGCCTGCGTTTTGCGACAGTCAGCCGTGCGATCTTTGATTCCAGCCTCGACGTGACAGGTGTGTTGGGATTCAACGAACGTGATGTCGCTGTGATTCAGGCGCGCACCCCTGGCTTTGTGGAGCGGGTCTATGCCCATGCTCCCGGCGATGTACTCAAAGCCAACGCGGCGCTGGCGGATGTTCTGGTGCCTGAGTGGGCCGCTGCCCAGACAGAGTTCCTTGCCCTGAAACGCAACGGGGATGCTGCCCTGTTGGATGCGGCCCGACAACGACTGCGGCTCACAGGGATGCCGGCAGCACTGATTACCGATGTAGAGCGTGGCGGTAAGGTTCAGCCCTACCTGACGCTGACCAGCCCCATTGCCGGTGTACTGCAAGAATTGAACGTACGTGCGGGAATGGCCGTGGCGACTGGCGATACTCTGGCACGCGTCAATGGCTTGAGCAGTGTCTGGCTAGCCGTGGCCGTTCCAGAATCGGATGCCGGATCAATCACCGTGGGGCAGGCGGTCGAAGCGCGCCTGCCAGCTTTCCCAGGGACAATACTCAACGGCAGGGTCAGCGCGATTTTGCCCGAGACCAATCCGGACAGCCGCACTCTTCGCGTACGTGTCGAGTTACCCAATCCGGACGGACGCCTCAGACCTGGTTTGACAGCGCAGGTACACCTGAATCGTTCGACCGAGCAAAGTGTGTTGTGGGTGCCGAGCGAAGCGGTGATTCGCACGGGCCGACGTGCCCTGGTGATGCTCGCTGAAGACGCGGGCCGCTACCGTCCCGTGGAGGTGCAACTCGGGCAGGAAAGCGATGGCAAGACGGCGATATTGAAAGGTCTGGAAGAAGGCCAGAAAGTGGTTACCTCTGGCCAGTTCTTGCTCGACTCGGAGGCCAGTCTTAAGGGCATTGTTGCCCGCTCAGAGGAAGAGTCACCACCCCGCGTAGCAGCCTCCAGTTTTCATGAAGCGGATGGGCAGATCGTTGAGATCAACGATAAAGAAGTCACGCTTGCCCACGGTCCTTTCAAGACGCTGGGCATGCCTGGTATGACGATGACGTTCCCACTCGCTAGTCCGGCGCTGATGCAGGGCCTGAAAACGGGCGATAAGGTTAGGATCGCATTGAGCCAGACCGACGATGGTTTGCGTGTTGAGCGTCTGGATAAATCGGGGAGCCAGCCATGATCGCTGCCCTGATTCGTTGGTCAGTGGCCAACCGATTTCTGGTGCTACTGGCGACGCTGTTTGTCACGGCTTGGGGTATTTGGTCGGTGCAGAGCACGCCCATCGATGCGCTGCCGGATCTCTCTGATGTTCAGGTAATCATCCGCACCCCTTATCCGGGACAAGCGCCGCAGATTGTCGAGAACCAGGTGACTTATCCGTTGGCCACCACCATGCTCTCGGTACCGGGAGCCAAGACCGTGCGTGGTTATTCCTTCTTCGGCGACAGCTTCGTTTACGTGCTGTTCGAAGACGGGACTGACCTGTACTGGGCGCGCTCGCGGGTGTTGGAGTATCTAAGCCAAATACAAAGTCGGTTGCCGGCCAGTGCCAAGCCGGCGTTGGGGCCGGATGCGACGGGAGTGGGCTGGATCTATCAGTACGCACTGGTGGATCGCAGTGGCGGACACGATCTGGCGCAGCTACGCGCACTTCAGGACTGGTTCCTCAAGTTCGAACTCAAGACCCTGCCCAACGTAGCCGAAGTGGCCACCGTGGGCGGCATGGTCAAGCAGTACCAGGTGCAGCTTGATCCGCTCAAACTGGCCAGCCTCGGTATCACTCAGGCTGAGGTGACCGACGCTATCGGCAAGGCCAATCAGGAAACTGGTGGCGCGGTGCTGGAGATGGCAGAGACCGAGTTCATCGTGCGCGCTTCCGGATACTTGAAGACGCTCAATGACTTTCGGGCGATCCCGCTCAAGCTGGGTGCGGGTGGCATACCGGTGACCCTTGGCGATGTCGCCACGATCCAGTTGGGGCCGGAAATGCGGCGTGGCATTACTGAACTCGACGGCGAAGGCGAGACCGTCGGCGGCGTGGTCATTTTGCGCAGCGGCAAGAATGCTCGCGAGACCATTGCGGCGGTCAAGACCAAACTCGACGAACTGAAAAGCAGCCTGCCGGCCGGGGTGGAAATCGTCACCACCTACGACCGCAGCAAGCTGATCGACCGCGCTGTTGAAAATCTCAGCCACAAGCTCATCGAAGAGTTCATCGTCGTCGCGTTGGTGTGTGGGATCTTCCTCTGGCACCTGCGCTCATCCCTGGTGGCGATCATCTCCTTGCCTGTTGGTGTGTTGATTGCCTTCATCGTCATGCGTTACCAGGGCATCAACGCCAACATCATGTCCTTGGGCGGGATAGCCATCGCCATCGGCGCCATGGTCGATGCCGCCGTGGTGATGATCGAGAACGCCCATAAGAAGATTGAGGCATGGCACGCAGCCAATCCGGGGGAAGAACTGAAGGGTGAGCGTCATTGGCACGTGATGACCGAAGCAGCCGCAGAGGTAGGCCCGGCGCTGTTCTTCTGTTTGTTGATCATCACTCTGTCGTTCATTCCGGTGTTCACGCTGGAAGCTCAGGAGGGACGGCTGTTTGGCCCTTTGGCTTTCACCAAGACCTACGCCATGGCCGCAGCGGCTGGATTGTCAGTGACCTTAGTGCCAGTGCTGATGGGTTACTGGATCAGAGGACGAATCCCCAATGAGCAACAGAACCCGCTAAATCGTTGGCTGATCCGGATCTATCAGCCAGCCCTGGACGCAGTCTTGCGTCGACCAAAGATCACGCTGTTCGTGGCGCTATTGGTTTTTGTCAGTGCGCTATGGCCAATGTCTCGTTTGGGTGGCGAGTTTCTCCCCCCGTTGGACGAGGGCGATCTGCTCTATATGCCTTCAGCTCTGCCGGGGCTGTCGGCGCAGAAAGCGGCGCAACTGCTGCAACAGACCGACCGCCTTATAAAAACGGTGCCCGAGGTCGAACACGTCTTTGGTAAAGCCGGCCGCGCTGAAACCGCCACCGACCCGGCACCGCTGGAGATGTTCGAAACCACTATCCAATTCAAGCCGCACGAGCAATGGCGTCCAGGCATGACCCAGGAGAAGTTGGTGGAAGAACTGGATCGGGTGGTACGAGTCCCAGGGCTGACCAATATCTGGATACCACCGATTCGCAACCGTATCGACATGCTTGCCACGGGGATCAAGAGTCCCATCGGAGTGAAAGTTGCTGGCACCAACCTGACGGAGATCGATGCCGCAACGCAGGCGGTCGAGCGAGTGGCCAAGGGTGTACCCGGTGTCAGTTCGGCTTTGGCCGAGCGACTGACCGGTGGCCGCTATATTGACGTGGATATCGACCGCAAAACCGCCGCTCGCTACGGACTGAATATCGCCGATGTGCAGGCCATCGTGGCCGGTGCTATCGGCGGTGAAAATGTCGGCGAGACCATTGAAGGGCTCGCACGCTTCCCGATCAACGTGCGTTACCCACGGGAGTGGCGTGACTCGCTCGGCGCCTTGGAGCAATTGCCGATCTATACCCCGCTAGGGAACCAGATCACCCTCGGCACAGTGGCGAAGGTCAAAGTCAGCGACGGTCCACCGATGCTCAAGAGCGAGAATGCAAGGCCCTCTGGTTGGGTTTACATCGACGTGCGTGGCCGGGACATTGCCTCGGTAGTCGCCGACCTGCGACGGGTCGTCAATGAGCAGGTCAAGTTGCAGCCGGGAATGAGCCTGAGTTACTCAGGGCAGTTCGAGTTTCTCGAAAGGGCCAACGCACGACTCAAACTGGTGGTGCCTGCCACGCTGTTGATCATCTTCGTGCTGCTCTACCTGACTTTTGCCCGCTTCGATGAGGCCTTGCTGATCATGGCCACTCTGCCGTTCGCCCTTACTGGCGGGGCATGGTTCCTCTATCTGTTGGGATTCAACCTGTCCGTCGCCACCGGGGTCGGCTTTATCGCCTTGGCCGGTGTTTCCGCCGAATTTGGCGTGATCATGCTGCTCTACCTGAAGAACGCCTGGGCCGAACGTGAAGACCTCGGCGACAGCACTGAGCGCGGTCTGGTGGCGGCGATTCGTGAAGGCGCCGTGCAGCGTGTTCGACCCAAGGCCATGACCGTGGCCGTCATCATTGCTGGCTTGTTACCCATCTTGCTGGGCAGCGGGACCGGCAGCGAGGTGATGAGCCGAATTGCTGCACCCATGGTCGGCGGCATGGTCACGGCACCCTTGCTTTCCCTGTTTGTCATTCCGGCGGCCTATCGCCTGATGCGTCGCCGGCACCTCTCAGTTGAACCCATCAACCCTCAAGGAAAAGTCGTATGAAACTAACTTTGATTGCAGTTGCAAGCACCATATTTACGCTGTCTCTTTCGGCCCGCGCAGAGGATATGCCGGGCATGAAAATGGACGGAATGGAGGGCATGCAGATGAAGCAGGAAACAAAGCAGGCTCCAGTAGCCAAAGCGGAGGGCACAATCAAGGCTATTAACTCCGAGAAGCACACTGTGACTATCGCTCATGGCGCCGTGCCGGCGGTGCAGTGGCCTGCTATGACCATGGCTTTTTCCGCCACGGCGGAACAATTGACGGGTCTAAGCGCTGGAGATCAGGTGGTTTTCGAATTCAGGTCTGAGGGCGCAAAAGCCACAGTTGTATCCATTAAAAAGGTGAAATAACCACGAGAGGCCTAGCCCCACCTCCCACACGATGTAGGTGGGACGGGGGCTTGGCTTTCGTTCAACGATTTTGTTGTTAACCAACCGCGATAACATTAAACCGGCGGGACTTGAAGCTGATCGTCGCTTTAAACTCTTCCACTTTCCCGATACGGCGAATACTCGCCCATGTTCCTTTGTAATAGGGCACCACGTTGCGGTCGGTCCATGGTGTGGTCAAATCGCCCATCACTCCGTTGAAGTGCCCAAACTGCATGAAGGTTTGATTCCGTTTGATGTCAGGCTCCAAATAGGCCAGCGCATAGGACGAACCGTAATCGTTGTACACCTCCACCACATCTCCAGATTCAATCGTCAGCGCTTGTGCATCGTCGGGATTGATTTCCAGATAAGCCATCGGCACGCGCCGCTGCACGAAATCGTTGAATTGGTCGTGGTAGAGCGTTTGCCACACTTCGTTGATGCGTCCATTGTTGATCCAGAACTGGTGCTTCGCCTTCTGCTCTGCCACCGGTTTCGGCAATCCGGGCCATGTTGCTGGCTTGAACTCTGCTTTGCCGTCCGGAGTGTCGAATTTGTAATCGGTGTAGAGCATTTCGGTGCCGATCAGCTTGCCGTCTCGGTATTCTTTAGTGGGTAACTGGACACCATTGTTGCCCATGGCTTTCAGCCGCTCGTAGGTGACAAGATTTCCCGTGGTCCCGCCCTGGCTATCGATTGGGCCAGCATCAGGTTGGCCAGCCATACGGAAGCCATCATTGAAGGCGTCCTCCTCGCTATTCCAGTCAAATCCTGCAAAACGCGCCGCCATGTCCTGTTTTCCTTCGTCCGTATACATCTGCCGAAGGGTGTTAGCGATAGCCGCAGCGATTAGGCAATCGGCTTTAGCCGAGCCGGGGGGATCCATGAATTTTTGTGACAGGCGCATCCGGCGTTCCCCATTCATCGAGGTGAGATTTATCTCACCCGGATGGGCTGCCGGCAGCATCACATGGGCGGCTTCTGCCAGCTTGGTAGGGTAGAGGTTGATGTTGGCGAGGAAGAGACCGCCCTTGTTTTTAACCGCGTCGTAGATCGCATCCACCATCTGTGCAGTTGTACCACCGCGAACATTGGCCATGGCCTCTCTGACAATGTTGGCGCGTTTCAGAATGACCGCACGATGTTGCTCTGCATTGAGCGTTGTCTGGAAGGGATTGGCCCCCCATGCCGTGTACATCATGCCCTTGCCGTTGATGATCTCCTGATCCACATAGATCTTGGTATTGCCTGGATAAGGGGGGCGTGTGTAACCCTCTTGATGCCCACCCATGCGCACCACACCTGTACCTCGTCGTCCGACGTTGTGGGTCGCAAGCACCAAGTCGACCAAGGCCGACTGGATGAGGTAGTTGTCATTGCCCCAGATGATCCCTTTTTCATAGGCGTGCATGGTGTGGGGTCGGTGACCAGAGGCTTTCGGCTTGTAAGCCCATTCGGCTGCTTGCTTGAGCTTGTCTACCGAGATCCCGGTAACGTGACTGGTTTCTTCAAGCGACATTCGATTGGCTTGAAGTGCCTGGTCAAACGCTTTGGTATGGGCCGCGATAAATTCCTCGTCATGCCATTTTTGGTCGACCACGTAGGTCAGCAGACCATTGAACAGAGCGATATCCGTTCCCGGTTCAATATCCAGGTGAAGCACGTTGTCCTTACCTGCGGCTTGCTCCGCTATAGCGATGGTAGGTGTCCTGCGAGGGTCGACAAAAATCACCTTGGCTGGAGCAACAGTTTCCCCAGGGAAACGCTGTTTACGCTTGTCGAGCGTCTGCCCCTGTAAATTGGGTACCCAGTGGGCCAGGAAGTAGTTGGTTTGGGTCTCATAGGAGTTGCAGCCGATGGCAACAATGACGTCAGCCAACTCCGCGTCTTCGTAGCTGTTGTTGAGTTCGCTAATGCCCATCTCGCGTGTGGCGTGGCACTCGGAGTTGTAGGCTGGGCGGTTGTGGATACGTACTAGCGGTGTTTGCAATGCCGTGAACATCAACTTGCCGGTGCCCCAGGTATTCTCGAATCCGCCTCCGGCGCCTCCGTGATCGAAGCAGTCAAAGGCGAGCGAGGCAGGCCCATCGTTATCAAAAATCTTCTTGGTCACCCCGGCATAAAGCGCCAGCGCATCATCCCAGCTAGTGTCCATCCACTGATCAGCCACATAAACGCGTGGGCTGCGCAGCCGCTCCTTACCTACCCCATCGGGGCTGTACATGACCTTGGCCAGTTGCCCGCCTCGTGTGGACGAGAGCCCTTTATTAACTTCGCACTGTTTGTCCGGCACGATCATGATGTTGTAGCGTTTGCCGTCCTTGTCGGTGATCGTGTTCTGCATTGCAGGCGTCATGATAAGAGCCAAGGGGGGTAACTGTTTGCGGAAGTCGAGCCCGAGTGCATTCTCATTGGGTGCACGTCCACCCTCCTGATTTTCCGGCCATTTGTACACGTGATAGCCACAACCCACGATGCAGAAGTGGCATGTCAGGTTGGTCTTTTGGGCATCTGTGGGGGGCAGTGCCACACGATCTTTGTTGGTTGCCATTTTTAATCTCCTTATGAAAGGAGGTTGGACTGACGTCCGTAGATCAACCCTTCAACGGCAACTGCACGTACCGAATCGTCATTGGGGTTGTACTCAAGCACTATGCTCGGCAAGTTCTCGGTGGCTTGGCCGGAAACCATTTGACCAACATTCTCAGGGTCGAAAATGCTGAAATGGCAGGGGCATTTGAACACCTTTTGCCCTGGGTCATAGGCAACCGGACAGCCCATGTGCGTGCACAGCGTGCTGTAGGCCACAATGTCACGATCTGGGCCGACACCGCCTGGAACGGGAGCCCCCATCTTGATCAATGCGCAAGGTGAGGCCGCGTCGGGATAGGAAAATAGGATTGGCGTGTTGACCTGCAATTTCTGCGCTTTGGTGAGCGCTTTCATTTGGTAGGCGAGATTGACTCGCCCCTCTGCCGTTGGCTTTGGTGTCGCGGCTTGCGTGAGTTCGGGCAACCCAATCGCCACGCTTGCAGCAACCCCACCTCCTACTTTCAGGAAGAGTCTTCTGGATATCGATGCCATTTCTGCCTCCGCATTACGCTTGCGATGCAGTCGGCCCCCACCTCTGTCGTAAGCTGGTTTTACTTCAACCAATTGAGCATAGTCGACAGGCCGTTGTTGTGGCTGAAATGGCTCGAACCACTTGTGATCCGCTTAATTATGTCGACATTTCCGACTGGCGGTTTTCTGGGACATCTGCTTATTGGCGCGGTGGAGTTATTGCAAATCAGTTACCCTTTTTCAAGGTCGGCTTGGTCGATAGCAAAAATGTCCAGATGCTTGAGAGCAGGACGGAAGCCTGTACACCAGATCACCGCACCATCACGACATCACCTAGCGGCCAATGCTGCATATAGGAGAACTGGGGCGCTTCAATCAGCTATATTGGCTTCAAAATACTTACGCCTCAAAAGGGAATTAGAGATGCCGAGCAATTTTGTCAGTCAAGTCCGCTCAGAAAAACAAATTTTCGGAGATCTGAAAATTCTCTGTGCTCGCGATGGGTATATACATGCGCTCGCTCACATTTGCTTTAGGGATAATATTGTTGCCTTTGCCGACGAGATGAAGTCGGAGGATATGCAAAAGATCTTTAGGCGTGATCGCTTAATACGAACAGAAATAACTTCTTTACTTGGAATGGTTGTCCAAGGCGAGCTTAATCCAAGCTTCCCTAGCATGGATTGTCTTCGAGAGTATGTTTCAAGCACTTATAATTTAATGGAGGAGCTACATCGATCCTTCGGCCAGGAACTTCAGGACTGGGCGGTAAATGACGAAAAAGCCTTAGAGATTAAAGTTTCACCTGGAAAGCTTTCCATCATGCGCGAACCAATTTTTTATGGTGGAGAGTCCGCATATACTTTTCAGTATCGTGATTTCTCATCGAGTAAATATAACGGAGATAACGACTGGCTGCTGGAGAATAAGGGATTCGATGTAGAATCCGCTGTCGAGGTCATTCGTGCGATAGGGGTTTTGCAGAATGAGGCTCTTACGTTGGTAGCTAGCTCTGTTAGGAGCGAGCAAGATTCAGAACTGATTTTGAACGGGTTCGTTTTAGACATAGAAGCCGTGTCAGAACGTAGCGGTATTGATAAAGAAGTTACGGCTACAGTTTTGGCGGCATTTACTCTAACCGATAAAAACGAGGCATTTTACAGTGTTAGCGACTTCAATACTGTTGCAGCTACACCTCTAATTCCACTTCCAGATGGATCGCTGTTACTACTTCAGTATTACTCTATTGTGGAAGCACTGTATGAATCCCCCTTTTATTGGATGGGGCAAGATAAGAAGTACACGGCAACTGCTTTTAAAAATAGAGGGTTGTTCACTGAGAGTTTCGCATATGAAAGGTTGCGGGGAGTTTTTGGCGATAGCAATGTCTTTTGCAATATTGATTTATATGAAGGTAAGAATAAATCTGGAGAGATTGACGTTCTGGTTACCTTCGGCGATAGGCTTGTCATTCTTCAAGCAAAATCGAAGCGACTCACCTTAGGTGCTCGTAAGGGAAATGACGGTCAGTTGCGAGATGATTTTAAAAAAGCTATCCAAGATTCGTATGACCAAGGTTTGCTATGTGCGGAATCAATAGGTAAACCAGGCTGTGTTTTGGTGCGCCCTGATGGTACCCATCTAATATTGCAATTTGAGCCAAAAGAGATTTTTATAGTTAATCTTGTTTCTGATCATTACCCCGCACTGAGCTTTCAATCTAGTCAATTTTTAAAATTCAAGGCAACTGACTTAATCAAAGCCCCTTTTGTAATGGATGTCTTCCTACTTGACGCCATGACTGAAATGCTTAAATCTCCTCTACGATTGATGAGTTATATGCGAGAGCGTGTTAGACATATCGACAGCTTTCAGATGAGTCATGAGCTGACAGCCCTTGCTTATCATTTAAAGGTTAATTTTTTTAAAGATGATAAGGTTGATTTCATCATGCTCGACGATGACATCGCTGTTGATTTAGATATAGCGATGGCGGTGCGTAGAGATGGCATTCCTGGTGCTCATACACCGGACGGAATTTTAACAAGATTTTCCGGAACCAAATTTGAATCTCTCTTAAATCAGATTGAGCGGCAAGGAGATCCAGCTACTGTCGAACTAGGTTTTGATCTGCTGGCCTTTAATGAAGACAGTTGTCGAGGGATTGATAATGGTCTAACTCATATTATTGAAGGCACCATCAAAGACGGTAAGTGTCATGATTTCTCTATCGGTTCCATCCAGCAGGGCTCGGGAGTCACATTTCACTGCAATGTTTTGAGTGATGAGGATGCTGCCCGCCGACTTCGGGCTCATTGCATCAGGCGCAAGTACGTAAGCAAAGTGAGTAAATGGTTTGGTGTCTGCCTTGATGAAAAGGGAGTTTTACAGTTCGGCTTGTTATTGGATTTTCCGTGGGAACGTTCTGATCAAATGGACGCGCAAACCTCACATATGCGCCGAGGAGTGGATCCTAAGCTTTTAGGTCGTAACGGCTTTATTCCAAAGCCAAAAAAGATCGGCCGAAATGAAAAGTGTCCATGTGGTAGTGGGGAAAAATTCAAACACTGCCATATGTAACTTTATTCTTCGGCACGCTCGAATACCTTGGGCATGTACTGATGGTCAAGATATCTTGGTTCTAGGGGCAGATTCAATTAGAGCAGTGGCTGACGGAGACTATTAGGAGGAGCTATTACGATGCTTGCATAAACCACCAATCGAGTGCATCTCAGCCATCAATAATCCGAAAGGAGAGATGAATTTCGCATCGCACCCGCTGCCATCCATCAGCACATAGCAACTGACCTCGTCCCCCACAGACTTCACAGGTCCGAGCGGAATGCTGTTCCGCGAATATGATCCATGCGTGAGCTTCCGGTACGCGGCCCGATACCAAAACCCGCATCGTCCCGAGTTTTTCCCTTACGCCTTGCAAATAAGTTGGTTGCTGCCCTTCACGTCGATTCAGCTCCGTCATGAGGGAGCAGAGCGTTTCGATGATCGAGTACCAGCCGTCGCCACATTCGAGTTTGAAACATGCTTCGGAGCGAGGCAGGAAAGCATCTGGGTAGCGGTGTTTGAGGTTTACAGTGAGATCAGCTTGCATCGATTCAATCCTGGCAGCTGGCAATGATGGTCAGCGTTTCGCAGTGCTTCCAGCAATCTGATAGGGCTCATTTATCATGCTTTATTACGTTCACGCCGTTACGTTTCAACGTCTCTATCGAATCTCGTGCATGCTCAGTCATCTGTTTCAGGAAATTGGGACTCGTTGTAGGCCGAGAAGGTTTAGGGTTTGTTACTCTGCTCTCAGGCTCCTTACGCTGTTGCTTTAAGCGCCTCTCGTTAACCTTTCCTAAAACTTCAGATCCTACCGGTATCTGGCTATGACATGAGTGGTGCAAATCAAAGATTGGCGCCTCAACCGGCACCGGATCAAGTCGTTCATATGCGCGACACAAATCGCTGAAATAGACCCATCCCAGCGGCGCAAATGAAGCGATGCCGTAGCGGCCCCCGTTCTCCGTATCCACCCAGATACTTTCGCCTCGCACATGGATCTCGATAATCGAGGATGTCTGTATTCGATGGCCATCAGCGAACCTTCCTGACGACTCGGCGCGAAGGTGGTGCCAGATCTCGCCCTCTAGCACTGGCGGATGAGTTGCATGGGCATTCGTGATGAAGCCCGTAAACTCCACACCAGCTGCATCTGCCCTCAGCTTTGCGATAGCCTTGCAGATTCCGTCATTCATTATTTAATCCTTATTGCATTGCCTACGTTGTGGCGGTCTAAAGGCGTCAGGGTCGTTGTCCGCATTAACGCAGATGACTGTCACCTTTTGCTGGCACTACTCTCGCGTCTGGCTCGCCTGTCCACAGAAGTCAGCAATTCGCCTGAGTACATTCGCCGGAACCCAATCCGATCTCCTTCCTGCCAGTTCAGGGCTTCGCATACCTCAGGTTGCAACTCCAGCACTAGATGACCCTCCAACGAGCGGGCGACATATCCAACCCACGTTGACGAAGTGCGATCATCAAGAGACCTGCGCATAACGGCGACGTCTTCTGGACTAGCAGTAGAGCGGCTTTTGGCATCAATCACGAAGTAACTAGCTCGCGCCGCCTGTGGACTTGCCCCTACAAAACCGGACACCAACTCCCCGTTAAATTGATCCAACGGCCAAGCGCCTGAACTCCCTCGGCGAACGGTAGTTCAAAGCGCTGTGTGGATGCTGCTCGTTGTAGTGCTCGAAGGCAATTGCCAGGTTACGCAGCGCCGTTTCTCGATCCGGCTTGGGCATGTGCGCCACGTAATCGCGCTTGATCGTCTTCACGAAGCTCTCGGCCATGCCGTTGCTC
>NZ_JAHTMR010000030.1 GCF_019200975.1 Pseudomonas sp. PD9R
TTAAGATCTTTCGTCTCAACCGAGGCGCGCATTCTACAGCAGCCTCATTTGCTGTCAAGTGGTTATTTTCAGAAGCTTTCAAAACTTCCTGAACAACTTCAACCACTTGCGCTTCAGATCTCTCGTCAGCGGGAGGCGAATTCTACAGCGTTACTCGCTGCTGTCAACACCTCTTTTTCAACTTCCTTTTGGCTTCGATGACCTGAAGCAACTTGCTGCCGAAAACTACGTAACTCTTTGTTTACCAAGGAGTTTTCCGTTTCGACTGCGCCGGAAGTGGGGCGAATTATAGGCCTCCAGAATCTGCCGTCAAGCACTGATTTGGTTTTTCTATCAATAATCTATAGGTAACCGCAAAAAGTCCTCTCGGTCTTCATCTATATAGATGAAGAGATGAATCCAACACGAGAAATAACAAAGCAATCACCTGGAAAGGACCGCTAAGAAGAGAGGAAAAGGGATGCAAAGAAAGATATGGTGTCCCAGGGCAGGTTCGAACTGCCAACCTTCCCCTTAGGAGGGGGATGCTCTATCCAATTGAGCTACTGAGACACAAACTGCCCACGTGAATACGTGGAACAATGGACGGCGAGCATGGTAACGGGCAAGCATGCCTTTGTCATGTCGTCCTTAGGCTTTTTAAGTGTAGGCAGATGCGTCGAAGAATCGCCAAATTTACCAATCGAGCCAAAACCAAGACCCGCAAACCCTCCTGGCGCGGGCCAGATCGTGATGCCCACCAAGCAATTCAACGCGCCATCCATCCTAAACAGCCCAGACCACGAACCTTCCCCTAGTAAATCGGCCAATTGCCACTATCCTGTATTGGTAAGGCACAGCTGATTGGCATGGCACGCCCTCTTGATTTTCTTGACACCGACTGTCGACTGAGGACGCGGCCAACGAAACCGGCCATGACACTCCTTTCCAAACCAGTCCGCATTTCTGATAATTGGTGCTGGCATAAAGCCTTTATCCAGTTCAATATTTGTCACAGAATTGACGCCAATGAACTGGCTGTTTTGAGGCATGATGCGGGCCTCTATCAATTCAGGTTGAACATTTGGCCAGAGCGCTTGTCCTATCAGACATCCTGCGGTCAATCCCGAAAACCGCTCCCCTGAACTAACCGGTTAAATATATGCGCCCATTGAAACAGGCAATTTATTCCAGCCGTACGGCTGACAAGTTCGTCGTACGTCTGCCAGACGGAATGCGTGAACGCATTGCCGAGGTGGCTCGCAATCATCACCGCAGCATGAATTCCGAAATCATTGCGCGCCTTGAGCAGAGCCTTATTCAGGAAGGTGCACTGGGCGAAGAATTAAGCATGCGCCTCGACAGCCCAGAGCTGTCACTTCACGAGCGTGAATTGCTACAGCGCTTTCGCCAGCTATCCCACCGCCAGCAAAACGCACTCGTTTCGCTGATTGCCCACGATGCTGAAATGGCGGCAGACGCCTCCTAACTCACGCAGAGAAGCCCAAGCCAGCTTAATCGCTGGCTTTTTTTTGCTCGAAATTCGGATCGAGTAGGAGGCGGATTTACATCCGCCGTCCTCTCACACCACCGTACGTACGGATCCGTATACGGCGGTTCAAGCTATGCGGTTAAGCCGGTTTATCGTATCCAGTACCGAGACTAGTCCAAGTTGATCCCATAGTTTCTTCGGCAACGCCTGATTCATATGAGATGCCCCTGAGCTCCACCATGGGCCGCGGCCATTGAAAGCTGATTTGCAGGCGCGTGCTTCGCTAAGCCCCAGACGCATCAGGTTACTCGCCCTCGTTGAGGGCTGCTTCCATTGCCGCCAGACGACACAGCGAAGCTTGCGACGCACCCAGCCGTCAATTTCCTCAAGTGGCCGTTTGCTTTGACTTAGCTTGAAGTAGCCTGCCCAGCCACGCAGCACTGGGTTTATCCGCTCGATGACACTCGCCATCTTGCGGCCCCGCGCTCCGCGCAGCAGGTCTCTGAGTCGGTCGCGCAAGCGACGCAGGCTCATGCTCGCCACTCTCAGCCTCGGCTGTTGATGCCAGCTCATCCCATAACCCAGATAATCACAGCCCCAAGGCCGTGCCACTCGACTCTTTTCCCGGTTCAGCGTCAGTTTCAGACGCTGGCTCAGGAAGCGCTCAGCTCTAGCCATCACTCGTTCGCCCGCATGGCAACTACGCACATAGATGTTCGCATCGTCGGCATAGCGCACGAAGCGATGACCCCGTCGTTCCAGCTCGCGGTCGAGTTCGTTGAGCAGGATGTTCGACAGCAACGGCGAGAGGGCCGCCTTGCGGCGTCCCTTCTTGCCGTCGGCTGACGAGTCCACCTGACATCGTTCCCACTTCGAGATATCGGCGGATCAGCCTGAGCACTCGTTTGTCGTCGACTTGACGCTCTATATGGGCCATCAAAACGTCGTGGTTAACTCGATCAAAGAACTTTTCAAGATCAAGTTCCACGCACCAGCGGTGTCCCGCCGCCACATGGCCGCGAGCGGTTTCGATGGCTTGATGAGCGCTTCTGCCCGGACGGAAGCCGTAGCTGTAATCCGAGAACAGTGGGTCGAAGATCGGCGTGAGCTGTTGCAACAGTGCCTGTTGGATCAGGCGATCCACGACACAGGGGATTCCCAGCTGTCTTGTTTCGCCTTTGGGTTTTGGGATTTCGACGGCACGTACACCTTGCGGGTGATACTCGCCGGCCAGCAACCGAGCCTTGAGGATCGGCCAATACTGTTTCACGTGGTCCGCCAATTCGTCGACCGTCATGCCATCGGCACCCGGTGCGCCCTTGTTGCTGACCACGCGGTGATACGCACGCTTAAGGTTAGCCGGTGCAAGCACCCGCGCCATCAGCGTGTCCGGCTCCGCGTTCGTCCACGTCACAGACGCCGCTGATACCTGTGCGCTGTCAGCCGTCATCCTCGGACTCTGTCCGGGACTCGGAGTAACAGTCTTCTCTGGGAGAAATTTCTGCATTTCGGTATTCCACGAGACTCTGACGCCTACTGGCGGCATAATCTGTTCGGCCCTTGGTGACGGAGTTACTCGTCACTTACTACGGCCTCGGCTGACTTCTGCACGCTCATCCCGTCGCCTCTCGACGCTCGGTAGCACAGTGGCAAACGTGCAGATCTCCCAGGGTAATTCGCGCGACCTTCCTGCTTATGCCTGTCGGATCTACGTCACAGCGTCCGTGCAAGTATTGGGCTTTGAGGAAACATGCCCCCTTACCCCGCTGCGCCGCCTCTATCCGCTTCCTGTTCGTCAGGCCAGCATTTTGCCTCGGGCTTCCTTCAGATTCGCAGTCACCCGCGACACCCTTGCCTCTGGCTAACACTTCCCCTTGCCGGGTGTGTAGAGGACTTGCACCTCCAAGTCACCAGCGTGGCCACCACAGCCGAACTGGTTGCGCTTACGCGCAACGCGCCATGCCTGGCGCACATATAAAAAAACCCGCCGGATGGCGGGTTTTGACACAAGACACTCAGAGCAAGAAGATTGTTGCCAAGCCAAGGAAGATAAAGAACCCACCACTATCAGTCACTGCAGTGATCATTACGCTGGCACCCATTGCTGGATCGCGCCCTAGTCGCGCCAATGTCATCGGGATCAAAACCCCCATTAACGCCGCAAGCAACAAATTGAGGGTCATTGCAGCGGTCATCACTACCCCCAAAGACCAGCTGCCATAAAGCAGATAAGCAACGACCCCGATCACACCGCCCCAGACAACGCCATTAATCAGGGCAACTGCCAACTCCTTACGCATCAGTCGCGAAGTATTGCCGGTACTCACCTGATCCAGCGCCATAGCCCGAACAATCATAGTGATGGTCTGGTTACCGGAGTTTCCACCAATACCCGCCACGATCGGCATCAAAGCCGCAAGCGCAACCAGCTTCTCGATGGAACCTTCGAACAAACCAATTACCCTCGATGCGACGAATGCAGTGATCAAGTTCACCGCCAGCCAGGCCCAACGGTTACGCAGGGACTTCCAGACTGACGCAAAAATGTCTTCTTCTTCTCGCAGACCCGCCATGTTGAGAACTTCGTTTTCGCTCTCTTCACGAATCAGGTCGACCATTTCATCGATTGTCAGACGACCAATAAGCTTGCCGTTTTTGTCTACGACGGGCGCAGAAATCAAGTCGTAACGTTCAAACGCCTGAGCCGCATCGTAAGCCTCCTCGTCGGGATGAAAACTTACTGGATCGCTAGCCATTACCTCCGAAACTTGTTTATCCGGATCATTGACCAGCAGGCGCTTGATCGGCAACACCCCCTTGAGGACGCCGTCGTAATCAACCACAAACAGTTTGTCGGTATGGCCAGGCAGCTCCTTGAGGCGCCGCAGGTAGCGCAGAACCACTTCGAGACTGACGTCCTCACGGATAGTCACCATCTCGAAGTCCATCAGCGCACCGACCTGATCCTCGTCATAGGACAACGCGGAGCGAACACGCTCACGCTGCTGCCCATCGAGGGTTTCCATCAATTCGTGAACGACATCTCGCGGCAGCTCGGAGGCCAGGTCAGCCAGCTCATCCGCATCCATGTCCTTGGCCGCAGCCAAGAGCTCGTGATCGTCCATGTCGGCGATCAGGGTTTCACGAACCGAGTCGGATACTTCGAGAAGAATGTCGCCGTCGCGATCAGCCTTGACCAATTGCCAGAGCGTCAGACGATCGTCCAGTGGCAAGGCTTCAAGAATATAGGCGACGTCGGCGGAGTGCAGATCATCGAGCTTGCGCTGCAACTCGACGAGGTTCTGCCGGTGAACCAGGTTCTCGACCCGGTCATGATGCGCGCCTTCCTGGCGATGAGTCAGGTCTTCAACCACTCGCTGACGCTGCAACAGCTCAACAACTTGAGCGAGGCGGTCCTGCAAGCTTTCCTGCGTTTTCTTTACTTCAACTTCAGACATAGGCGAACTCCACTCCCAGCAGCGGGGCACGCCGGAAGGATCAATCAGTCAATTCATGATTGGAAAAACGGGGTATTGAGTAACTACTGGGTAAGTCCATGGAGATATTCCACAAGCCCCGGCGGGGCTGACGGGCGCAATGATACACCGCCTGACGGTTTTAAATGTTAAAAAATCGCGGCTGAAACAAGCGCTTGCGAGACAAACCTGAGCGCTGTCCTGATGCTTAAAACTGCGACGACTTATCCTGAAAAGAAAACACACTAGCAGCCAAAACTACAGGAACTACTCTTGATTAGGAGCCGTCATGGAGGACGTCGAATGCCATCGAGAACATCCCGCTTACCGCTGATCACCCTACTCTGCCTACCGCTTGCGGCGCCTGCCGCGACCATTCACCGCTGCGAGGCGCCTGGCGGACACATCACATTCACCACAATGAGCTGCGCTAGTGATGAAACCCTTTCAAGCCAGGAAGTGCATGCTTACTTGCCTGGAACGACGATCGCTCTTATGCCAGAAGCCATTCGCAAAGAAACATCAGGTATGAAAATCAAACGCCGCGATCCGACAATCGTCGGCCAGTCAGAAGACAAATGTGGAAATCAGCTCAGCGCCAGTGAACGTCGCCAAGCAATCATCAATCAGCGTGTTGTCGCCGGAATGACCACGCAAGACGTAGAAAGCGCCTTGGGCAAACCAGACAGGATTAGCGTCAGGAATTCGAGCACGAGTTACCGCTATGAGACCAAGCGAGTTCGGAGTGCGAACATAGAGTTCGATGAGAGAGGATGCACGAAAGGAAAAGCCAAATCCCAGACGGCAAAAAGCCCGCATTAAATGCGGGCTTTCTGTTGTATGGTGCACTCGACAGGATTCGAACCTGTGACCGCTCGGTTCGTAGCCGAGTACTCTATCCAGCTGAGCTACGAGTGCATTTGTGTTTTTATACCAGATCACAACTGGTTGAAGCCAAGTCATTTACATCACTGCAAACAACTCTTAAATGGTGCACTCGACAGGATTCGAACCTGTGACCGCTCGGTTCGTAGCCGAGTACTCTATCCAGCTGAGCTACGAGTGCATTTGTTGCCGCGCATTATAGGCCGTTCAATCTGTTTGTAAAGCGCTTTTTTCTAGTAATTTCAACAACTTACCGAAGAAGCCAGATTACAACGTACTACGCAAATAATGGCGGAGAACGGGGGATTCGAACCCCCGACACCCTTTTGAGGTGTACTCCCTTAGCAGGGGAGCGCCTTCGGCCACTCGGCCAGCTCTCCGCAACACGGGGCGTATCTTAACCAACCTTTTCCCCGTTTGCAAACATAAAAAACGATAAAAATTAATGGCTTGGTTCTTCGTCCTTCTCTTTCTTTATACGCAGGTAAATTTCCTCACGGTGGACCGCAACCTCTTTCGGGGCGTTGACACCGATACGCACTTGATTTCCTTTGACGCCGAGCACGGTCACGGTGATTTCGCCATCACCGATAATCAGGCTTTCTGCGCACCGACGAGTCAGAATCAGCATACCTATCTCCTCACGCATTTCATTTCAGGGACAACAGTCTGCAAAAAAAAGGCACTCGACCTACAACCAAATTGGTCGTAGTCCTACATGCCTGAGTATTGACTAGCGCGAGCAAAAGAACAGCTTCGGGGTCGCGCCTTTCAAAAAAACAAAGGGCGCGGTCAGACCGCGCCCTTTGGCAAACGCATCACTCTCCCTGGCGGGCCGGTGCGTCCAGTTCGAAAGCTGTGTGCAGGGCGCGCACAGCCAGCTCCAGGTACTTCTCTTCGATCACTACGGAGACTTTGATTTCCGAAGTCGAGATCATCTGGATGTTGATGCTTTCCTTGGCCAGGGATTCGAACATGCGGCTGGCTACGCCTGCGTGAGAGCGCATGCCAACGCCGACGATCGATACCTTGGCGATCTTGATGTCGCCAACCACTTCACGGGCACCGATCTCACGAGCAGTGTTTTCCAGCACGGTTTGCGCTGCCTGGAAGTCGTTGCGGTGCACGGTAAAAGTGAAGTCGGTGGTGTTATCGTGCGCAACGTTCTGCACGATCATGTCGACTTCGATGTTCGCGGCGCTGATCGGGCCAAGAATCTTGAACGCAACGCCCGGGGTGTCTGGCACGCCACGGATGGTCAGCTTGGCTTCATCGCGGTTGAAAGCGATGCCGGAAATGATCGGCTGTTCCATGGTTTCCTCTTCATCAATAGTAATGAGGGTACCCGGACCCTCCTTGAAGCTGTGCAGTACGCGCAGCGGAACGTTGTACTTGCCGGCGAATTCCACCGCACGGATCTGCAACACCTTGGAACCGAGGCTGGCCATTTCCAGCATCTCTTCGAAGGTAATCTTGTCCAGGCGCTGAGCCACGGACACGACGCGCGGGTCAGTGGTGTAGACGCCGTCGACATCGGTGTAGATCTGGCACTCGTCAGCCTTCAAGGCTGCCGCCAGCGCCACGCCGGTGGTGTCGGAACCGCCACGGCCGAGAGTGGTGATGTTGCCGTGCTCGTCGACACCCTGGAAACCAGCGACAACCACCACACGACCAGCCTTCAGATCACCGCGAATCTTCTGGTCATCAATCTGCAAGATACGCGCTTTATTGTGCGCGCTATCCGTCAGAATCCGTACCTGATTGCCGGTGTAGGACACCGCTGGCACTCCGCGCTTCATCAACGCCATGGCCAACAGGGCAATCGTTACCTGCTCACCGGTGGAAACGATCACATCCAGTTCACGAGGAACGGGTTGGTCATCGCCACTGATTTGCTTGGCCAGATCGATCAGACGGTTGGTTTCGCCGCTCATTGCAGACAACACAACCACCAGGTCATCGCCGGCATCGCGGAATTTCTTAACCTTGTCGGCGACCTGCTCGATTCTCTCGACAGTGCCGACCGAGGTGCCTCCAAATTTCTGTACGATCAAAGCCATTTCAAAGCCGCCTCTGCCCATGAAGGGCGCCCAAATAATCACTCAAACAGCGTTCCGGCCCACCACTAGACTGCGAGCCGGAAGCACTGCCTTATAAACCCTGCTCTACAAATGGAACGGTCAGCGCCAGTGCTGCATCCAGTGCGCCAGCGTCGGTACCGCCGCCTTGCGCCATGTCTGGACGACCACCGCCCTTCCCGCCCACTGCCGCAGCGGCTTGCTTCATCAAATCACCGGCTTTGAGTTGGCCAGTCAGGTCTTTGGTTACGCCTGCAACCAGAACGACCTTTTCCTCATGGACACTGCCGAGCAGGATCACTGCGCGGCCGAGTTTGTTTTTCAGTTGATCGACCAGCGCCAACAGCGCTTTGCCGTCCTGACCGTCCAGACGCACGGCCAGCACTTTCACGCCTTTGACGTCCTGGGCTTGCGCCGACAGATCGTCGCCCGCCGCACTGGCTGCCTTGGCCTGCAACTGCTCGAGTTGCTTCTCCAGCAGACGGTTGCGCTCCAGCACAGCCGACAGCTTGTCGATCAGGTTGTCGCGGCTGCCCTTGACCAGGTTGGCCGCTTCCTTGAGTTGTTCTTCTGCCGCGTTCAAGTAGGCCAGCGCCGCAGCACCGGTGACTGCCTCGATACGACGCACACCCGAAGCCACACCGCCTTCGCTGATGATTTTCAACAGGCCGATGTCGCCGGTGCGGTTGGCGTGGATACCGCCGCACAGCTCGACGGAGAAATCGCCGCCCATGCTCAGCACTCGCACGTTGTCGCCGTACTTCTCGCCGAACAGCGCCATGGCGCCTTTCTGTTTGGCGGTTTCGATATCCGTTTCTTCGGTTTCAACGGCGGAGTTCTTGCGAATCTCGGCGTTGACGATTTCTTCCAGTTGCTTCAACTGCTCAGGCTTGATCGCTTCGAAGTGACTGAAGTCAAAGCGTAGGCGCTGACTGTCGACCAACGATCCTTTCTGCTGAACGTGATCGCCCAGCACCTGACGCAACGCGGCGTGCAGCAAGTGAGTCGCCGAGTGGTTAAGCGAGGTGGCATGACGCACGTCAGCCTCGACGTGAGTTTCCACCGGTGCGCCGATCATCAGGCTGCCCGAAGCCAGCACGCCGTGGTGCAGGAACGCGCCGCCGGTCTTGGTGGTGTCACGTACATCGAAACGCGAAGTACCGGCTTGCAGATAACCGCAGTCACCGATCTGACCACCGGATTCAGCATAGAAAGGCGTCTGGTTCAGAACGACCACGCCCTCTTCGCCTTCACTCAATACGTCTACCGATTGGCCGTCCTTATACAGGGCAACAACTTTCGCCGAACCGCTGGTGGCGTGGTAACCGGTGAACTCGGTGGCTACATCAACCTTGACCAGGCTGTTGTAGTCCATGCCGAAAGAGCTGGCCGAACGGGCACGAACGCGCTGGGCTTCCATTTCGCGCTCGAAGCCTTCTTCGTCGATGGTCAGACTGCGCTCGCGAGCGATGTCGCCAGTCAGGTCCATCGGGAAACCGTAGGTGTCGTAGAGTTTGAACACTACATCGCCCGGCACCACGTCACCTTTGAGCTCGGCCAAATCCTGCTCGAGAATTTTCAGGCCCTGTTCCAGGGTTTTGGCGAACTGCTCTTCTTCAGCTTTCAGCACGCGCTCGATGTGAGCCTGCTGGGACTTCAACTCAGGGAACGCTTCGCCCATCTCGGCGACGAGGGCCGCAACGATCTGGTAGAAGAAGCTGCCCTTGGCGCCCAACTTGTTGCCATGACGGCAAGCGCGGCGAATGATCCGGCGCAGGACGTAGCCGCGACCTTCATTGGACGGCAGCACGCCGTCTGCAATCAGGAAACCGCAGGAACGAATGTGGTCAGCCACGACTTTCAGGGAGGCCTGAGCGTCGTTGGTGCAACCGATGGCCTTGGCCGATGCGCTCAGCAAGCTCTGGAAAAGGTCGATTTCATAGTTCGAGTGAACGTGCTGCAGCACGGCACTGATCCGCTCCAGGCCCATGCCGGTGTCTACCGAAGGCGCTGGCAGCGGGTGCAACACGCCATCGGCGGTGCGGTTGAACTGCATGAACACGTTGTTCCAGATTTCGATGTAACGGTCACCGTCTTCTTCCGGCGAGCCCGGTGGGCCGCCCCAGATGTCAGCGCCGTGATCGTAGAAAATCTCGGTGCAAGGACCGCACGGGCCGGTATCGCCCATGGTCCAGAAGTTGTCGGAAGCGTACGGCGCGCCTTTGTTGTCGCCGATGCGAACCATGCGCTCGGCGGGAACGCCGATTTCCTTGGTCCAGATGTCGTACGCTTCGTCATCGCTGGCGTAAACAGTGACCCAGAGCTTTTCCTTCGGCAGGTTCAGCCATTTGTCGGAAGTCAGGAAGTTCCAGGCGTAGGTGATAGCGTCACGCTTGAAGTAATCACCGAAGCTGAAGTTACCCAGCATTTCGAAGAATGTGTGGTGACGAGCGGTATAACCGACATTTTCCAGGTCGTTGTGCTTGCCGCCTGCGCGCACGCATTTCTGGCTGCTGACCGCGCGGGTGTACGCGCGTTTTTCCTGGCCCAGGAAGCAGTCCTTGAACTGGTTCATCCCCGCGTTGGTGAACAGCAGGGTTGGGTCGTTGCCCGGAATCAAAGAGCTGGAGGCTACACGGGTGTGGCCTTGCTCTTCGAAGAAGCGAAGGAAGGCTTCACGGATTTCTGCGCTTTTCATTAGGTTCTTCCACGGAGGCTGCGGCCAAAGGCCTGTTCGAAACGTCAACAGACGAAGCGACGGCAAAGGGCCGCATTATATCGGCCCTGCGCGCGGGGTACAGCGTGTTTATACGATAGAAACGGTCAATTGGGCCGCTAACGCTATCACTTGCGAGAAAAGTCGACGAATGTCGCGACGACCTGCTCGATTTGCCCACGGCTCACGTCCATGTGCGTGACCATGCGCAGACGCGCGGCGGCACTGAGTTTGATCCCGCGCTCAGCGGCGAACGCTTTGATCGCCTCGGCCTTGTCACCCATGGTCACGTAAACCATGTTGGTCTGCACCGGCTCGACCTCATAACCCGCCGCACGCAGGCCTTCGGCCAGCAATTGTGCATTGGCATGGTCATCGGCCAGACGCTGCACGTTGTGCTCCAGCGCATACAGACCTGCCGCCGCCAGAATCCCGGCCTGGCGCATGCCGCCGCCGACCATCTTGCGCAGACGGCGCGCCTTGCCAATCAATTCCACCGAGCCGCACAGCACCGAACCGACCGGCGCGCCCAAGCCTTTGGACAGGCAAACCGAAACCGAATCGAAATGTTGAGTGATTTCCCGGGCATCAACCCCGAGCTTGATCGCTGCGTTGTACAACCGCGCGCCGTCAAGATGCAGTTGCAGGCCATGTTCGCGGGTAAAGCTTCGGACCTTGGCCAGGTATTCCAAAGGCAGGACCTTGCCCTGCATGGTGTTTTCCAGCGCCAGCAAGCGCGTACGGGCGAAGTGGAAGTCGTCCGGCTTGATCGCAGCGGAAACCTGCACCAGGTCCAGCGAACCATCGGCCTGCACTTCCAGCGGCTGCGGCTGGATCGAGCCGAGCACTGCCGCACCACCACCTTCGTACTTATAGGTGTGCGCTTGCTGACCGACGATGTATTCGTCGCCGCGCTCGCAATGCGCCATCAAACCTAGCAAATTGCTCATGGTGCCGGTTGGGACAAACAGTGCAGCAGCGAAACCAAGCCGCTTGGCCAGTTCCGCCTCCAGACGATTGACCGTCGGATCTTCGCCATAAACATCGTCACCGGTGGCCGCAGCAGTCATCGCGTCGAGCATACCGGCTGTGGGTTGGGTGACTGTGTCGCTGCGAAGATCGATAACGCTCATGAATCTGGCCTCGGTAAACAGGGGAAATCCCTTTCAGAAAGAATTACTGCGGCCATGCCGACGAATAATCAACCCTTGAGTAAGGAAAAGACGGGTTAATCCAACAAAAAACTCGATGACAATCATCTGAAAGCATCAATGCGCAGGTAAGAAATATGTGTTAAAAACGCTGCGCCGCCAAACAATCTGGTGGCAAAACGTTCTCAGGGCGGGGTGCAACTCCCCACCGGCGGTAATTGCGCGCAATGCGCATAGCCCGCGAGCGCTTGGTGACAGCACCGCTTCGGCGGTAACTGGCAGCAAGGTCAGCAGACCCGGTGTGATTCCGGGGCCGACGGTCATAGTCCGGATGAAGAGAGAACGGGATTAGCGCCAAAGGGCCGTCCGCAGGCATTCGTGCGAGCGAGCGTACCCTTAAATCCCATTCGATTCATAACGCCCTGTTTTTCACACAAACAGGAGTCAGAACATGCAACCCACCGCAATCGACAGCAAAAGCAAAAACCACCAGGGCGAGCGCGTTGCGTTCATCCAGGCCTGCTGGCACAAAGACATTGTTGATCAGAGCCGTAAAGGCTTCGTCGCCGAAATGATTGCCCAGGGTTATCAAGAGTCTGACATCGACTTCTTCGAAGTCGGCGGTGCCTTTGAAATGCCCTTGCACGCCAAGTTGCTAGCCAAGACCGGTCGTTATGCCGGCATCGTCGCGGCAGCCCTCGTGGTGGACGGCGGGATCTACCGTCACGAATTCGTCGCCCAGTCGGTGGTTAGCGGCCTGATGCAGGTTCAATTGGAAACCGAAGTGCCAGTGTTCTCGGTGTCTCTGACCCCGCACCACTTCCATGCCGGCGAAGAGCACCACAAATTCTTCTTCGAGCATTTCCTGCATAAAGGCCAGGAAGCGGCGAAGACTTGTGCGGATACGCTGCACAAGATGCGGGCGCTGCGTCGTAGTGAGCCGCGCGCGCTAGCTGTCTGACACAGACTTGAACCTGTAGGAGCTGTCGAGTGAAACGAGGCTGCGATCTTTTGATCTCGATCTTAAAAATCAAAAGATCGCAGCCTTCGGCAGCTCCTACAGAGTTTTACTTCAGCCCAAAATAGTGGTCAGGCCAGGTTTTCGTCGGTGGTCGGTACGATCAGGATGCCGGCGCGCAGGCCGTTCTTCACCTTGGGGTTCGGGAAAATGATCCGGGCGCCCACTTCCTCGATGATCCAGCGGGTATTGGCGATGTCTTCCGCCAGCAAATAACCCACATCAAGCTCTGAAAAATTTTCGATGTCCGCCGGCAGGTTCAGGCGGAAGCTATCGCTGTGCTTGATGATTTCCCGCGCCACGCTGAACAACTGCAAACCGTCCAGCGCCTCTTCCGTCAGTTCCGGCTCAGTGCCTTCGATGATCTGCTTCAGGCGAGTTTCCAACCGCGAGACGTTAACCCCGTCGTTCTGCCCAAACGGCCGCGCCTTGCCCAGTTCGAGGGTGAAAGCCTCGGCACCGAGCTTGTCGTAGGTGTAGGAACTGAAAACGATGGAAGGTTTATTCTGCAACAGCACCGCTTCCATGCCCGCAGCCCGCAGACGAGCCAGTTCCTGGCGTGAGTGCTGGCGACCGTCCTTCCACGGATACAACGCAAACTGCTCGATTTTCGAGCCGCGAATGGCCGTGTGCAGGTCGTAGTGCAGACGATCACGGTCCGGCAGGCTGAAAAAGCTCGCCGCCAAGCGCTCCAACTCACAAGCGCGCAGGGCTTCGGAACCGCTGGTTTGTTCGTGACGACCATTGAACAGCCGATTGACGTCCTGCTCGACGAAACGCTCGCCCTTGCGAATCGCTTCGGGGTTGCCGAACAGGAACAGAATACGTGCGCGCGGTTTCAGATCGCCGCGGGCGATGTCATGCAACAGGCGATCGAGCAACTCGATCGGCGCTGTTTCGTTGCCATGGATACCGGCCGATAGCAGCAGGTCCAGGCCATTGTCGCGAGCTTCAGGTGGCCGGACTTCCAGCGCACCTTCGCTCAACCAGCGCATCCGCACGCCTTCGACAGTCAGTTGAGTCTTCTCCGCCGGTTCGCGGCCGGCGAGGGTCAGTTCAAGCAGTTTGCCGAGGGCGAGCATAGAACGGTTTCCTTAGTGGTCGTGATTGCAATCCGGGCCGTGAACGTGGTCTTCGTCGCCGACTTCAGCCGGTTCCATTTCCAGTTGCAGACTTACCAGATTAGTCGCCAATGGGCGCAGCAGCAGATTGGCGTACTCAGCGTCGCCTTCTTCGACGTCCACGCCGATCAGCAATTGGCCGCGGCCATCGTGCTGGATCCACAGCTCTTTGCCTTGCCACATGACCGCAACGCGGGTGCAGGAGGTTTCCAGTTGCGTGCCGTCGGTGTCTTCAAGGATCAGCTGCAGGGTATCGCTCATGTTTTTACGCTCTCATTTGAGATGAAGCAGCGCGCTGTCGTGGCCGAGAGCGCGCCGTCGATCAATTGATCTGGAATGGATAAACCGCGCCCAGTTTAAGGATTTGCGTCAGTTCATCCAGTGCCGTCCGGCACTCAAGCAGCAATTGCGGGTCCGCGAGATCGTTTTCGGTCATGCGGTCGCGGTAGTGCTTGTCGACCCATTCGGTCAATGTGCCGTACAACGGCGCCGTCATGATAACGCCTTGATTGACCGCCGCCAGTTCGGTTTCGTTGAGTGCGACACGCAACCGCAGGCAAGCCGGGCCGCCCCCGTTCTGCATACTTTGCTTGAGATCGAAGACTTTCACTTCACGGATCAGGCCGCCGGAGCTGGTCAAACCCTGCAGGTATTGCCAGACACGCTCGTTGCCACGGCATTCTTCCGGCACGATCAACAGCATGGAGCCGTCTGGACGCGTCAGCAGTTGGCTATTGAACAAGTAGGACCGAACCGCGTCTTCAACACTAACCGCAGAACGCGGTACGCAAACCGATTGAAATTTCCCACCGACTTTGGCGAGTTTGCTCTGCAATTCGGCAAGCATTTGCTCGGTCTCGAGGAATGCGTCCTCGTGATAGAACAACACTTCGCCGTTACCCACCGCGATCACGTCGTTATGGAAAACGCCCTGATCGATCACCGACGGGTTCTGCTGCGCGTAGACCACGCCGTCATCACTCAAACCGTGCAGACGAGCAACAGCCTGGGACGCTTCGAGGGTCTGGCGTGCCGGGTACTTCTGCGGTGCCGGGTAGCGCGTGTCGAACGCACTGCGACCGAAGACAAAGAATTCGACGCCGGCTTCACCGTATTCACGGCAGAAGCGGGTGTGGTTGGCTGCGCCTTCGTCACCGAACTGCGCCACAGCGGGCAACGCGGCATGGTGAGCAAAGTGTTTCTGATCGGCGAACATCGCCCCCAGCACGCGACTGGTGGTCGGGTGTTCGATGCTGCGGTGGTATTTGCAGTTGAGGTTGGCGGCGGTGAAATGCACGCGGCCGTCTGCAGTGTCGGCGCTCGGGCTAACAGTAGCGGCGTTGGCCACCCACATGCTCGATGCCGAGCAACTGGCGACCAGCAACGGCATTGCTTCTTTGGCGGCGCGCTCGATGACTTGAGCGTCAGTGCCACCGAAACCCAGGCGACGCAGCGCGGCAACATCGGGGCGCTCTTGTGGTGCGAGAACGCCTTGCTGAAAGCCCATTTCCATCAGCGCTTTCATTTTTGCCAGGCCTTGCAACGCAGCTTCCTTCGGGTTCGAAGACTGCTGGCTGTTGCTCTGGGACGCGACGTTGCCGTAGGACAGGCCGCCGTAGTTATGGGTCGGCCCCACTAGACCGTCAAAATTGACTTCATAGGATTTCATCAGCGAGGCTCCACGAGAATCTGTTGTTATAGGCTTCGGGTAACAATTCAGTGCGACCGCGTCGCGGCCTTCGCGGGCAAGCCTCTCTCCTACAGGTTCGATGGAGTCCGTAGGAGCGAGGCTTGCCCGAGAATGGGCATCACGCCATCTTCACGCCCGGCGTCAAGGCAGCAGGCAATACCAGGTTCGGGGTTTCCAGCGAGGCCACCGGGTATGCGCAGTAATCCGCCGCGTAATAAGCGCTGGCGCGATGGTTGCCCGAGGCACCGACGCCGCCAAATGGCGCGCTGCTCGCAGCACCGGTCAACTGCTTGTTCCAGTTGACGATCCCGGCGCGGCTTTCCAGCCAGAATTGCTGATAACGCGCTTCAGAATCGGACAGCAGGCCAGCAGCCAGACCGTACTCGGTGTCATTGGCTTCAGCGATTGCCGCTTCAAAGTCAGCGTAGCGGATCACTTGCAGCAGCGGGCCGAACAGTTCTTCGTCCGGGCGATCTGCCACGGCGGTCACGTCCAGAATGCCAGGGGTCAGCAACGCGGCTTGCGCCTGAGGCTGGGTCATTTCCAGTAACGAAACCGCACCATTCGCCAGCAAATGCTCCTGAGCATCCATTAGAGCTTTGGCAGCACCAAGGGAAACCACTGACCCCATGAACGGTTGCGGTTGCTGATCGAAAGCACCGACCTCTATGGTCGAGCTCACTGCCACCAGACGCGCCAGCAGAGCGTCACCCCAGGCGCCTTGCGGCACCAACAGGCGGCGGGCACAGGTGCAACGCTGACCGGCAGAAATGAATGCCGACTGAATGATGGTGTAAACAGCCGCATCGAGGTCTGCAACCTGATCAACCACCAGCGGGTTATTGCCGCCCATTTCCAGCGCAAGAATCTTGTCCGGGCGACCGGCGAACTGCTGGTGCAGGTGATTGCCGGTGCGGCTCGAACCGGTGAAGAACAGACCATCGATACCCGGGTTCGCCGCCAGGGCGATGCCGGTTTCGCGCGCGCCTTGCAGCAGGTTCAACACACCGGCCGGCAGACCGGCTTCGATCCAGCACTTGACCGTCAGTTCGGCGACTTTCGGCGTCAGCTCACTCGGCTTGAACAATACGCTGTTACCGGCCAGCAACGCCGGCACGATGTGGCCGTTGGGCAAGTGCCCAGGGAAGTTGTAAGGCCCGAACACCGCTACCACACCGTGTGGTTTGTGGCGCAGCACGGCGGTGGAGTCACCCAGTGGGCCGCTCTTCTCGCCAGTACGTTCGCGGTAGCTTTGCACCGAAATCGCAATCTTGTTGACCATGCTGGTGACTTCGGTCGCCGCTTCCCAGAGCGGTTTACCGGTTTCCTCACCAATGGTGCGAGCCAGTTCGTCAGCGTTGTTTTTCAATGCAGCAGCAAAGGCTTCCAGCACCGAGATACGTTCTTCCAGGGTCCGACGCGCCCAACTTGGGAACGCCTGACGTGCCGCTTGCACGGCCGACTCAACTTGAGCGGCGGTAGCGCCTTCGCCAGACCACAGCACTTGCTGGGTCACCGGGTTCAGCGATTCAAAAGCGTCGCCCTGACCGGCCAACCATTCACCTGCAACGTATAGCGACTTCATTATTTCGACTCCCGGGCAGCAGACAACGGAACGGCGCGTACCTGATCGCCGGCGTTGAGTTGAAGACGTTTGGCGGTCAGCGGGTCGACCACCAGCGTACCGGCGGCGAAGCGCGCGGGTGCGGCAGTGATCCGGCAGTCTTCGCGCTTGCGGTTGTGAATAATGAATGGCGTGGCGTCGTCACCCGGCGTGCCGATGGCCAGCACCAGCGCCTGGCTGTCACGCACTGCACGGATCTTGGCGGTTTCGCACTCGATGGCCGGGCCGGCGTCGAAGATGTCGACGTAGCCTTGATAGCTGAAGCCTTCGCTCTTGAGCATCGACAGTGCCGGCTCGGTGTCCGGGTGAACCTGACCGATGACGTTGCGCGCGTCCGGTGAGAGGAAGCAGGTATACAGCGGGAATTTCGGCATCAATTCGGCGATGAACGCCTTGTTGCCCACGCCGGTCAAGTAATCAGCCTGGCTGAATTCCATCTTGAAAAAGTGCCGGCCCAGACTTTCCCAGAATGGCGACCGTCCTGCTTCATCGGACACGCCGCGCATCTCGGCAATGATCTTGTTGCCGAACAGTTGCGGGAACTCGGCGATGAACAGCATCCGCGCCTTGGACAGCATGCGGCCGTTGAGGCCACTGCGGTAATCGGCGTGCAGGAACAGCGAGCACAATTCAGAGTTGCCCGTCAGGTCGTTGGCCAGGAACAGCGTCGGAATCTCGCGATAGATATTCAGCTCTTGCGAAGCGCTGACGGTCAAACCAACGCGGAAGTTATACCAGGGCTCACGCAAGCCGACAGCGCCGGCGATGGCGGAAATACCCACCACGCGACCATCGTCGTCTTCGAGCACGAACAGGTAGTCCGCATCGCCCCGCCCGGCTTCGCCGCGGAAAGTCTTCTCGGCCCAGCCGACCCGATGGGCCAGACGCTCTTCGTTGGCCGGCAAGGTAGTCAGGCCGGTGCCAGTGCTGCGGGCCAGGTCGATCAGAGCGGGTAAATCGCTGCTGCGTACGGGACGAACGATCATGCTATCTCCTCAAACGGGCCGCTTGCGCCACCCGTGAAACTTCGCTGCTTTCCAGGCAATCAATCAGGCCTGCTTTTCTAAGCGTCAAACCGCGACCAGGCGCACGCTGGCACCTTCACCGACGCCCAGGGCTTCGGCCGCTTCCAGATCCAGGGTCACGGGTTTGCCCGGCGCGTAGTCGAGCTCGAGCAATACCGCGCGGTAATCCTGCAACTGGGCGTTCGCCACCAGGTACTGACGCCCCGCGCCTTTGACCGGCTCACCGATTTTCACTGGCACCACACGACTCTGGGCGATCGAACGGATCCCCGAGACGCGGGCGTGCAGAGTCGGGCCGCCGTCGAAAATGTCGATGTAGTGGTCAGTTTCGAAGCCTTCGCGCATCAGGATGTCGAAGGTGATCTGCGCACGAGGGTGCACCTGGCCCATGGCTTCCTGAGCGGAGTCCGGCAGCAGCGGCACGTAGATCGGGTAATGCGGCATCAGTTCGGCAAGGAAGGTCCGGCTCTTCAGGCCGCACAAACGCTCGGCTTCAGCGTAGTTGAGGTCGAAGAAGTTACGACCGATGGCATCCCAGAAGGGTGAATCGCCATTTTCATCGCTGTAACCGACAATTTCGGTCACCACGGAATCGGCAAAACGCTCCGGATGGCTGGCCACGAACAGCAGGCGGCCGCGGGAGTTGAGTTCCGCCCATGGCGAACCCACCAGCTCGCGCTGCACATAGAAACTGGTCAGCAAGCTGTTACCGGTCAGGTCGTGGCACTGCGAAAGCACGTGAATCTTGTTATGAATCTTCAGCTCGCGAGAGGCGTGCACGAAGGTTTCATTACGGAAGCTGTAGAACGGCTCCGAATAACCAGCGGAGGCAACGATCGCCGAGCAGCCCACCAGTTTGCCGGTGGCGGAATCTTCGAGGACGAAGAAGTAGCTCTCTTCACCGTTGAAGCTGACTTCAGCAGAGAACGAGGCTTCGCTCGCGGCGATCTTGTCGCTCAGGCGTTCAACGTCATCCGGCAAGGAAGTGACACCAATCGGGCTATCCGCAGCCAGACGCTGTACCTCGCCCAGATCAGCCATTTGCGCGGGGCGCATCACCAGCATGGTGTCACTCCTTTTTTAAAAACTCTTTGAGGAAAATAAGCCAGACCCTTGTAGGAGCGAAGCTTGCTCGCGAAGGTGTGTCAGTCGACATCACTGTGGCTGACACACCTTCGCGAGCAAGCTTCGCTCCTACAGAAAAGCAGGTCCGGCATAAAAATTGGGTTCGACGCCTGAAAAGCCAGGCGTCGAAGGGACTATCAGGCTTGAGTCAGGTTTGCCGCGGCGCGCTCGAAACGATCCAGACCGGCATCGATATCGGCATCTTCCACCACCAGGCTCGGGGCGAAGCGAATCACGTCCGGGCCAGCTTGCAGAATCATCAGGCCTTCTTTTTCAGCGGCGTTGAAGATGTCTTTAGCCTTGCCTTTCCAGGCATCGCTCAGCACGCAACCGATCAACAAGCCCAGACCACGCACCTCAGTGAACAGGCCGTATTTCTCGCCGATCTGTTCCAGACGAGCCTTGAACTTATCGTGCTTGGCGTTAACGCCAGCCAGCACTTCAGGGGTGTTGATCACGCCGATCACGGCTTCGGCGACAGCGCACGCCAGCGGGTTGCCGCCGTAAGTGGTGCCGTGAGTGCCAACAACCAAATGTTTGGCCAGCGCTTCGGTGGTCAGCATCGCTGCGATCGGGAAGCCACCGCCCAGGCTCTTGGCGCTGGTCAGGATGTCCGGGGTGACGCCATAGTGCTGGTAGGCGAACAGCTTGCCGCTGCGGCCCATGCCGGTTTGCACTTCGTCGAACACCAGCAGCGCGTTGTGTTCGTTGCACAGTTCACGGGCACCTTGCAGGTAAGCCAGCTCGGCCGGCAGTACGCCGCCCTCGCCCTGAATCGGCTCCAGCACCACGGCGCAGGTCTTGTCGGAAACGGCGGCTTTCAAAGCGGCCAGATCGTTGTAAGGAACGTGGGTAATGCCGGTAATTTTAGGACCGAAACCGTCGGAGTATTTCGACTGACCGCCGACGTTTACGGTGAACAAGGTACGACCATGGAAGCTGTTCAGTGCGGCGATGATTTCGTACTTCTCGCTGCCGAAACGGTCGAACGCGACGCGACGGGCCAGCTTGAAGGCGGCCTCGTTGGCTTCGGCGCCGGAGTTGCAGAAGAACACGCGCTCGGCAAAGGTCGCGTCGATCAGCTTATGGGCCAGGCGCAAGGCCGGCTCATTGGTGAACACGTTGGACACATGCCAGAGCTTGTTGGCCTGCTCGGTCAAGGCACCGACCAGCGCCGGGTGCGCATGGCCCAATACGTTAACGGCAATCCCGCCCGCGAAGTCGATCAGCTCGCGGCCAGACTGGTCCCAGACGCGGGAGCCTGCGCCACGCACTGGAATGAAAGCGGCAGGCGCGTAGTTGGGAACCATTACCTGGTCGAAATCGGCGCGTTGTACCGCAGCGTGCTCAACGGACATCGGAGTCTCCTGAAGAGGAACACTCGCCGGAAACTGGCGAGCGATGGGGGGATTGTAAGGACAGTTTTCAGCTCGGCCTTGCCGCCAAGCGACAACTTCTTATAGCGCAAACCCCGGTTTTTCCCGGGTTTACGGCAATGCGACATATAGGGTCGCAAAGGCGCAGTTTAACTGGCCGCGAGCGTTTGCGGCAGGCTTGCTCCGTTGTAACCCATGCCGATTCGATGAGTGCGGTAAATATGTACCGCACGTCTTGCGCGTTCGCGGGGTTTCCTAGAGGTCAATCAAACGCCGACGATCTTCTTATCCGCATGAATACCGAACATTCCATCTCCGACATCACCGACACGTTCAGGCCAGATGCGCACTATCTGCATCTAATGAACGCCATTCCATCCTGGCTCCGTGAGGCAGCGCCTCACCGACGTGAAGCACTGGGCAAAATCACGCCAAGGATGCCGCAAGCGCTCAAAGGCGCGCCGAAACATCATCACGCCGAACTTGGCAGCCTCATCGCCCAACAAGTGACCAGTCAGAATCGGGTCGATCAGGCATTGGCGAATCTGCAGAACCCCGCTGCCTTCGCCGAACCGTTGCTGAACGCCGCGCTCAAGACCCGATTCGGCCTGGAACTGGACGTCAGCAAAACCTTTCTGCGGCTTTATATCCCTACTCGCTATCCCTGGCTGCGAATGAAGTCCGGGGCCGCTCGTATCTGGACGGTATCGTTGCTGGATGCGGTGCTGCACAACTTCGAAAGTGGCGAAACCACCGCCGATGCCTTTGAGTCCGCTTCGACTTACATCACGCCGCCCACCGCTAACGGGCAATTCAATGCACTGCCACACATCCTGAAGAAGATGCCCATCGCGGCGTTTACCCACCTATGCCGTGAACTGGACATGGGTGACCGCTACAAAAAGTATCTGGAAGACAACTTGGGCATTAGCAACCCGGTGGCCGCGGCGATCCTGAAACCGAAGATCCGCGAGAGTCAGAAAACCGCACTGAGCGCGGCCCTGCACATGGCACAGATGCAAAACCTGCTGAGCAGCGATGTTCACCGCCTGATGCGTGGTCTGCTCGACAACCTGCCTTTTCTGCGTTTGCGTGGCCAGCCATGGGGCAGCAACGACCTGACGATCATGAGCGCCCGCCTGACCGGCATCGTAGTGTTTGCTCCGGACTTGGAACGCGCAGGGGAAGTGGCCAGGGTAGTGGCCTATATCCCTGACGACCCAGAACACCCGATCAAGGAATATCCCTCGTCCGCTGCATTCGCGGTGGAACTGAGCCAGCGCCTGCGCAATCCCGACTATCAACAATTTTTCAGCCGCTTCCTCAATCATGAGGATCGTGGGCATTTCTTCGCACAATTGAACACCCAACTCGCTCCGATCACCTGGCAACCGGTTCAACCTGGCGACCAGCGCCCAACCTGGAGAGAAAACCCCAATCAGCGCCCGAACCTGCAAATGTCGGTCATACCGATCAGGGGGGAATTGTTGAGTCATCTCTATCAACGCACACTCGACAAAATCCTGAACGACGCACGCGTCATCGCCGTGTCCACGGCCTCGGTCGATCAAAAAGCCCGCTGGGCGTTGTGGGACTCTTTCACGGAGATCGCTTCGGTATTGCTGAACGTCGCAGCCTTTATTGCCTTGCCATTCGTGCCGTTTCTTGGCGAGTTGATGCTCGCCTATATGGCTTACCAACTGCTCGACGAAACCTTTGAAAGCATCGTCGACTGGGCAGAAGGCCTGACGACCGAAGCTTTCGAACATTTCATGGGGGTGGTGCAATCTGCGGTACAGCTGGGTACCTTTGCGGCGGGCGGTGTTATAGCCGTTGGCGAATTCCGCTCGGTACTGCCACGGGAGATCGTTCAGTTCATTGACCGCTTCAATTCAGTGAAACTGCCCAACGGAAAAGCCCGCTATTGGAAGCCCGACCTGGCCAGCTACGAATACTCCGCCACGCTGCCCAAGGACTTGAAAACCGATGCGCTAGGGCTGCACCCACATCAAGGTAAAAACCTGCTGACACTTGAGGGTAATCACTACTCAGTCACGCAAGATTCGTTGGCCGGCCAGCATCGCATCGAACACCCCACTCGTCCCGATGCCTATAAACCCGCGCTGAAACACAACGGCGCCGGAGCCTGGCAAACCGAACTTGACCAACCGTTGACCTGGGACCAAGCCACCGTACTTCGCCGTATCGGCCCGGACATGCAGCGTTTTTCGGCGACCGAACGCGAACGCATGCTCACCATCAGTGGTTGCCACGAAAACGCCTTGCGCAAGATGCATGTAAACGCCACACAGATCCCGCCGTTGCTCGCCGACACCCTCAAACGATTCAAGATCGATCAGGACCTCCAGACCTTCATCGAGCGGATTGGCAGCGAACGTCCGGATGACTACTTGAATGCCGATCCGGTGACGCAACTGGAACTGCTCTGCGACTACGGTTATTGGCCAGCGGAGAAAGGGCTTCGACTGGTCGATGTGAACACTCATACCGTTTGGGAACGCGTCGCCACCGACCAGATCGTGGTGCAGATAAACCATACGCAATCGGCCAACGGCGACTTGCTCAAGACCCTGCTGCAAACACTGGGCGACACGGATGCAAGGATTTTGATGCAGGAAGAGTTCGGAGCGCCCTCCCCCAGCGTCGACACCCGCGCACGAACCCTGCGGCACAATTTGGCAGAGCTCGCCCAAGCCAAGCGAGAAATACTCTTCAGCCAGCGCTACCGCAAACTCGAACAAAGCTCGCGGCCCGTGGTGCAACGCGTGATAGACGTGGAACCCGGTTTGCCCACCAGCCTCGCCGAAGTCCTGCTCGACTCCGCCAGCGCGCAGGAACGGCGGCAACTTGAGAAAGGCACATTGTCCAAACGGCTCACGGAGCTGGCACAAGAAGCGGGCCTGCAAGTGCGGGTGACTCGCGCCTACGAAGGTCTGGAACTGCACTCGACGCGCAACAATCTGGACACTGATCGACTGGCACTGCATTCGCTGGAACGCCTGCCTGGCTGGCCGGGGCAGTTACGCCTGGAGATTCGCCAATACGCTCACGGCGGACAATTGATCGACAGCATCGGTAACCCGAACGCCCTCGCCCGCAAGGTCCTGGTCCTGACCGACGAAGGCAACTATCAAGCCTACGACGCCGCGGGCAATCAGCTCAGCAGTGGCAGCACGCTGTATTCCAGCCTCTTGCAGGCGCTGCCCGACGGCGAGCGAATCGCTCTGAATATCAACATTGGTGAGGGTGAAAGGCTCAAACAGATGATTCGCACGCACGCCATCAATCGTGACCCGCTGCGCTCGCTGCTGGCGCAACACCCGAATCTCAAGCCCACCTATGACTCGAGCGTGATGCGCTTGCTTGGCGGGTCCGATGGTTACTACCGGAAGCCCACCAACACCCCAACATTGCAAAACCGTGCCCACTCGCTGTTTCCGCATCTATCGCCTGAGGAGTTGCAGGTGTTTGTCGAGCGATTGCAGCGGCATCCGACCGGGCCACGGGCCGAGCTGCACCGACTGTTCAATCAACACGCGCAATTGTTCGATGATCTGAATGCCTGGCGCAGTGAAATTCCATTGTTTGTTCCGGACACGCAAAACAGGGTCAGCCCGGAGCAATTCGGCACTGAACAGCAAATCCGTCGACAGTTCATGGGTGAATTGCTGGACTGCTGGCGTCGTCAGGCCACCTACGACATCGCCGACGGACAACCTGTTGACTTCAATTTTTCACAACCGATATTGGGCGATCTGCCAGTGCTGAATGTCGACTTCCCACAGGTACGCAATTTGTTGTTGGAGGGGCATCGCGCGACCCGCGGAGTGAATGAATTCCTGAAAGGATTTTCCGGGATAAACCGCTTGGTCCTGCGTAACTTCAATCTGGGCCAACTGCCAGAGGCCATTGCGCAATGGCCGCAACTCAACGAGTTGATTCTCAGCGACTGCGGCGTAACGCTTACAGCTCAAAGCCAGGCCTCACTTGCAGGGTTGAACAACCTGGGCGTGCTCGATCTGTATAAAAACCCACTCGGGATGCTTCCCTCGCTGCAGAACCTGCCGAATCTCAATTACGTCGACCTTTGCGAAACCGGCCTGACCGACCTTCCGCCAGGACTGCTGACGCGACAACGCCTGCGGACCGCCCTGCTCAATGACAACCGGATCACAGAGCTGCCAACCGCACTGTTTAATTTGCCCGGCAAAATGCAAGAAGGTTTCGACCTGGGCGGCAACCCGATTTCCGCCGCCGGCCGCGAGCGGATCAAAGTCCATTTCAACCAGACTCGCCGAGACTTCGGCATCTTTGTTGAACAGACGTATATCCGGCGTCTGCAAGTGCTTTACCCGCTAATGGATCAGGAAGAGGCCAGCGAGTTCATCTATCGCCTGCCCGGCACGCTGGCCGAAGGCCGGATAGAACTGGTGCGCCTGGAAAACGAGTACGAAACCCTGCGAAACGATCTCGCTGCCTGGACGGCCCACCTTCCCCCACTTCACCCCGACAGCGGCGAACCTTTTACTGCACAGCAGCTACTGATCGAACACGCCACTCGCGACGAATTCAAACAACTGATGGAACGCTGCTGGCGTCGGGAAACCGAGCTCGACGATTTCAATCAGGACCTTGAGCCCAGCTATGAGCTGAGCCTGACAACCATCATTGCCGGTGACTTGCCAGTGCTCACTGCGGATTTCAGCCACGTCTCGCTGCTGTACCTGCACAGCGATGCCGGGCTAACGACAGGCGCCGGGCGCTTCCTGCAATGCTTCCCCCGGCTCAAGTCCCTGACCATCCGGGAATACAACCTGCGGGAAATGCCTGAAGCCATTTTCAGAATGGGCAAACTGACGGCCCTGGCGCTAAACGAGTGCAACGTAACCCTGACCGCGCAAACCGTACTGGAACTGGCGCAACTGGAACGACTCGACTATCTGGACCTGAGCAACAACCCGCTTGCTCTTACTCCCGACATCAGCCAAATGCCTGGCATGGCGAATCTGCTACTGAGCGAAACCGGCATCAATCAGCTGCCAGCAGGCTTGTTGCAATTAAAGTCATTGGACGTGGCGGATTTGAGCGGCAATGCGATCACTCACATCCCCAGCGACATTCTGGAACTGCCGCTGGAAATCGCTGAAAGCATCAACCTGAGGGATAACCCGCTGGATGAGCAAAGCGTGAAGACGCTGATCGCTTACTTCAAAAAGACCAGCACCGATTTCGGCGTTCAAGCCGTGATCGAACAGGCAGAAATGGAGGTATCGACGTCGGAAGACTCTGATCCAGACGAGTAATCAGCACGCGACTTAACCGCGTTCGGACGGCACCGACGACAACTCGAACGGACTGCTGCTGCGCCGCTGGTTGCGATCTTCGCGCGGTGTAGCACCGAAGAAGTTGCGATAGGCGCTGGAGAAGTGCGGCCCCGAGGAGAAGCCACACGACAAACCGATCTGGATGATCGACTTGCTGGTTTGCATCAACATCTGCCGGGCCTTGTTGAGGCGCAGTTCCAGGTAGTACTGGCTCGGCACACGGTTGAGGTACTGCTTGAAGATACGCTCCAACTGCCGACGGGACACGCACACATGCTGGGCGATTTCGTCGGTGGTCAGCGGCTCTTCGATGTTGGCTTCCATCAGCAGCACCGCCTGGGTGAGCTTCGGATGGCTGGAGCCGAGACGGTTCTGCAAAGGAATGCGCTGACGCTCGCCGCCCTCGCGAATGCGCTCGACCACCAGTTCTTCCGATACCGCGCCAGCCAGTTCGGCACCGTGATCGCGAGCCAGCACCGCCAGCAGCAAGTCGAGCACCGACATGCCGCCGCACGCGGTCAGGCGATCGCGATCCCAGTCGAACAGGTGACTGGTGGCGATGACTTTCGGGAAGCGTTCGGCGAAATCGTCTTGCCAGCGCCAATGCACGGCAGCGCGATAACCGTCGAGCAAACCGAGTTGCGCCAACGGATAAACACCGGCCGACAAACCGCCGATCACGCAACCGGCACGCACCAGTTGTTTGAGCGAGCTGCTGAGCGCCGGCGCCATCGAAGTGGGAGGCTCGTCGGCAAGCAGGAACAGTTTCTGGAAGTTTTCGAGCTTGCCGGCCCATGGCTCACCCGGCAATTGCCAGGCGCCTTCGCTCGGCGGTTCGGCCTGCAAAAACGACAATTCGTAAACCACGTCCGGATGCACACGCTGGGCAACACGCAAGGCCTCCTCAGCCAGCGCAAGCGTCAGTGCTTTAGTGCTGGGCCAAATCAGGAAACCTATTCGATGGGCAGTCATGGCGGGCGATCCGAAACGAAGAACAGTGATGAAGGCATGGGCTCTGTAGGAGCTGTCGAGTGAAACGAGGCTGCGATCTTTAGATTTTAACAATCAGGATCAAAAGATCGCAGCCTTCGGCAGCTCCTACAGGGTATCCGACAAGCCACGTCCGACAAAGGATCGGGGCCAGTCTTCAGGCTGCGAAGCATGCACTATCGCGGTGCACAACGGCAGTCCTGATTACTTCAGGCTACCCGAGAGGAATTGCTGCAGACGTTCAGATTTCGGGTTCACCAGCACTTCACGCGGGTTGCCGCTTTCTTCGACGACACCTTTGTGCAGGAACACCAACTGGTTCGACACTTCACGGGCGAAACCCATTTCGTGGGTCACCACCACCATGGTCCGGCCTTCTTGGGCCAGGGCCTGCATGACTTTCAGCACGTCGCCGACCAGTTCCGGGTCGAGGGCCGACGTAGGTTCGTCGAACAGCATCACCTCAGGTTCCATCGCCAGTGCACGGGCAATCGCCACGCGCTGCTGCTCGCCGCCGGACATGTGGCCAGGGTAAGCGTCCTTGCGATGTGCCACGCCGACCTTGTTCAGGTAATGCTCGGCCTTGTCACGGGCCTCGGCCTTGGACATGCCGAGTACGTGAACCGGCGCTTCCATGATGTTTTCCAGCGCGGTCATGTGCGACCACAGGTTGAAGTGCTGGAACACCATCGACAGGCGCGAACGCATGCGTTGCAGCTGTTTCGGATCAGCCGCCTTCAGCGCGCCGTCCTTGTTCGCCACCAGCTTCAACTCTTCGTTGTTGAGCAGGATCTTGCCCGCGTGCGGCTGCTCCAGCAGGTTGATGCAGCGCAGGAAGGTACTTTTGCCGGAGCCACTGGAGCCGATGATGCTGATCACATCGCCAGCCGCCGCTTTCAGGGACACGCCCTTGAGCACTTCGTGACTGCCATAGCGTTTATGCAGGTCTTGGACTTCAAGTTTGTACATGCGGTCGGTTCTCACAAAACAGTCAGTCAGTCGTTGAGCAAGCGCCCGTGACGCAGCGCTTCGCGCCCCGCCACCTTGGCCAGCCAGAAACCGGGTTGGGCATAACGCAGCCGTTCAATGGCAAACAGCACCCCGGACGTACCAGCACACACCGTGCTGACCCGATCCGCCAGCGGATCGATCACTTCGAAAATCTCGTCACCAGCTTCAACCCATTCACCAGGTTTACGCAGAAAACTCACCACACCGGGGTGCGGTGCAAACAGCAATTCAGTGCCTTCGAACGGCATGCCTTCACAGGCTTCCCGGGCAGGTTTCGGCCATTCACCGCTGATCAAACCCTGCTCGGCGAGGAACGCCAGAATGCCTTCGGCATGAGCCTCGGATTCGGCGCGACCGGTGTCGGCCTGACCACCCAGTTCAATGGTCGTCGCCAGGCAGGCCAATGGAATTTGTGCATCCGGGAACAGACGCGACAAACGCAGCCACGAGAGCGAACAGGCTTCGTCGAACGAGCTGCCGCCGGAATCTTCCGCCAGCAAACCGACTCGCACGTTGAGGTGCGCAGCCAGCGAACGCCACTGCGGCCAATGCTGCGGCAACGCGTACATGTGCAGCGCGGCTTCAGCATCGCAGTGCAAATCCAGCACTACGTCGGCGGTGCAGGCATGGCTGAGCAAGATGCGCTGCATGCCTTGCAACTGGCTGCTGGCCGGCGGCAATGCGGCGAGCGCATCGCTCATGGATTGACGGATCAATCGGATATTGGCGTGCGGATCATCGCCTAGATGCCCGGCGAGTTCGGCAGCCACTGGCGCACTGAGCTCGACGAAATCACGGTTGAAGTTCTTGCCGCTGCCCGCCTCGAAACGCCCTTGATGATTGCCCTGAAGCAACTGACCGAGGCCCAGTGGATTGGCCACCGGCACCAGTTCGATCACGCCATTCAACAGGCCTTGGGTTTCAAGTTCGGCCAGGCGTTTTTTCAGCGCCCAAGCGGTGCGCATGCCCGGCAGTTCATCAGCGTGGAGGCTGGCCTGGATGTAGGCCTTGCGCTCGCCGCCGCCGAAGCGGAACACCGAAATATGACGTTCGCTGCCGAGGTGACTCCACGGCAAAGCATGATCGATGCGCTCCATATTAGTGCTTCCGCGGGGCCAGATAGCCCAGCCAGCGGCGCTCGGCCAGTTTGAACAGCTTCACCAGGATGAAGGTCAGGCAGAGGTAGAACACGCCAGCCGTGATGTACGCCTCGAACGGCAAGTAAAATTGGGCGTTAACCGTGCGCGCGGCACCGGTGATGTCGATCAGGGTCACGATGGACGCCAGACTGGTGGTCTGCAGCATCATGATCACTTCGTTGCTGTACTGCGGCAGCGCCCGGCGCAGGGCCGACGGCAGCAGGATGCGCTTGTACATTTTGAACCGCGACATGCCCATGGCCTTGGCCGCTTCGATCTCGCCGTTCGGCGTGGCGCGCAGGCTGCCGGCAATGATTTCGGCGGTGTAGGCGCTGGTGTTGATGGCGAACGCCAGGCACGCACAGAATGTTGCGCTGGACAGCCACGGCCAGAGGAAGCTTTCACGTACTGCTTCGAATTGCGCCAGACCGTAGTAGATCAAAAACAGCTGCACCAGCATCGGCGTGCCGCGGATCACGTAGGTGTAGAGCCAGGCCGTCATGTTGACGACGGCGTTTTTGGAGACGCGCATCAAGCCCAGCGGCAACGCACACAGCAGGCCGAAGAACAGCGACAGCGCGAGCAATTTGAGGGTGGTCAGCAGGCCGCCAAAGTACAGCGGCAAGGCCTCCCAAATGACGTTGTAGTCGAAGATCATAGATCAGCCGCCCTTACGCCTACCGAGTAGCGCTTCTCAAGGTGACGCAATGCCAGCAACGAGACACTGGTGATCACCAGGTACATCGCCGCCACTGCGAGGAAGAAGGTGAAAGGCTCACGGGTAGCATCTGCCGCCTGCTTGGCCTTGAACATCATGTCTTGCAGGCCCACCACCGAAATCAGCGCGGTGGCCTTGGTCAGTACCAGCCAGTTGTTGGTGAACCCCGGAATCGCCAGACGAATCATCTGCGGCACCAACACCCGGAAGAACACCTGGAAGCTGCTCATGCCGTACGCCATGCCGGCTTCGGCCTGCCCTTTAGGGATCGCCATGAACGCGCCACGGAAGGTTTCCGACAGGTACGCACCGAAGATGAAGCCCAAAGTGCCGATACCGGCGGCCAACGGGTTCAGGTCGATGTAGTCATCAAAACCGAGCAGCGGCGCGACGCGGTTGAGCAGGTCCTGACCACCGTAGAAAATCAGCAGGATCAGCACCAGATCGGGAATTCCGCGGATCACCGTGGAATACAGATCGCCCAGCCAGGCCAGCCAGCGCACCGGCGAAAGGCGCAGTGCCACGCCGATCAGCCCCAGAACGATGGCCAGAGCCATGGACGACAAGGCGAGCTGAAGCGTCAGCCAAGCGCCATCGAGGATGACAGCCCCGTAGCCTTTCAACATGATTCAGGTCCTCGAAAGTTGGGATGAAAAAATGGCGCAAACCTCAGAGATCCTGTTGCTTGCGCCATTTCGGACTTGTCGTTGCGACGGATTTACTTGCCGTAAATGTCGAAGTCGAAGTACTTGTCCTGGATTTGCTTGTACTTGCCGTTCGCACGAATGGCGGCGATGGCTGTGTTGAGCTTCTCCAGCTCAGCCGTGTCGCCCTTGCGAACAGCGATACCTACGCCGTCGCCGAAGTATTTGACGTCGGTGAAGGCCGGACCGACGAACGCAAAGCCTTTGCCAGCGTCGGTTTTCAGGAAGCCGTCATTCAACAGGGTAGCGTCTGCCACGGTGCCGTCGAGGCGGCCGGCGGCCACGTCGAGGTAAATTTCGTTCTGCGAACCGTAAGGTTTGACTTCGGCACCCAGCGGAGCGAGGACTTCGCGAGCGAAACGCTCGTGGATCGAACCACGTTGCACGCCGATGTTCTTGCCCTTGAGCTCAGTCAGGCCGTCGCTGACTTGAGTGCCAGCCTTCATGACCAGGCGAGCCGGGGTGTTGTAGTACTTGTTGGTGAAGTCCACGGACTTCTTGCGATCTTCAGTGATCGACATGGACGACAGGATCGCGTCGATCTTGCGCACTTTGAGTGCAGGGATCAGACCGTCGAACTCTTGCTCGACCCATACGCACTTGACCTTCATATCTTCGCACAGCGCGTTGCCGATGTCGTAGTCGAAACCAACGATGCTGCCGTCTGGAGCCTTGGAAGCGAACGGAGGGTAAGCCGCTTCAATACCAATTTTCAGAGGCTTTTCATCGGCGAAGGTTGGCAGGGACAGCACGGACAGTGCCAGGGCGCCAAGCAGCACGAGTTTCTTCATCTTGGGACTCCATCGGTAAAGGGCTAAAGCAGCAGAGTGAGCGACAGCCCAATATGCGAATGAGTGGAACCGGAAAGCGTTGCTGCGTCGTAGGAAGCGTGTACGAAAATTCAACACGGGCAACGACGAGCGAGTGATCGGCATTCTAACGACAGGCCCGAAGCCGATATTTCTTCAATGCGACAACTAATTACAGAAGCACCGAGAAAGCCGCCTGGGCACGTTGACAGCCCTGCAAAATCATGCAAGAGCGAAAGAGAGTAAACCGATCAATGTTGCAAATTGCGGGCCTATTATTGGCAAACCCTTCTAATCCGGCAAGCGCAGCGTCGGGTGTTATTTTTCTGGGGCACTTTTGAGGCGCGGATACAGGGCTTGGCGTTTCCCAATGCCCCGGATCGGCGCGAGCGGTTACACATTCAGTAACCGGAATGTTCGCAGGTAACAGTAGGAAACAGCCGTCAGGTGAAGTCGATAATTATTGGTTGAAAATCAACGATCAAAAGATCGCAGCCTGCGGCAGCTCCTATATGGAACGCATCCCCCTGTAGGAGCTGTCGAGTGAAACGAGGCTGCGATCTTTTGATCTTCAAATACAAAAAAAGCCCCACCCGGCGCAATGCCGGGCGGGGCTTTGAGTCATTCAATCCCGACGCTTACGCGACGTTCATGGTCTTGTGCGTATCAATCAAATGCTGCACCACACCCGGATCGGCCAAGGTGGAGATATCACCCAACCCGTCATATTCGGCAGTCGCAATCTTGCGCAGAATCCGTCGCATGATCTTGCCCGAACGAGTCTTCGGCAGCCCCGGCGCCCACTGGATAACATCCGGCGAAGCAATCGGCCCGATCTCTTTGCGCACCCAGTTTTTCAGCTCCAGACGCAGTTGCTCACTGGTTTCTTCGCCAGCGATCAAGGTGACGTAGACATAAATGCCCTGGCCCTTGATGTCGTGCGGCACACCAACCACGGCGGCTTCGGCGACTTTCGGGTGGGCGACCATCGCGCTCTCGATCTCGGCGGTGCCCATGCGGTGGCCAGACACGTTGAGCACGTCGTCCACACGACCGGTGATCCAGTAGTAGCCGTCCTCGTCACGACGCGCACCGTCACCGGTGAAGTACATGCCACGGAAGGTCTTGAAGTAGGTATCGACGAAACGGTCGTGGTCGCCGTACAGGGTACGCGCCTGGCCTGGCCAGGAATCGAGAATCACCAGGTTGCCCTCGGCGACGCCTTCGATGATGTTGCCCAGGTTGTCCACCAACGCAGGCACCACGCCGAAGAACGGACGCGCGGCGGAACCCGGTTTCAAACCGTGAGCGCCCGGCAACGGGCTCATCATGTTGCCGCCGGTTTCGGTCTGCCACCAGGTATCGACGATCGGGCAGCGGGATTGACCGACGTTCTTGTAGTACCAGTCCCAGGCTTCCGGGTTGATCGGCTCACCCACCGAGCCGAGCAGGCGCAGGCTGCTGCCATCGGCGCCTTCAACAGCGGCAGTGCCCGCCGCCATCATCGCGCGGATGGCGGTTGGCGCGGTGTAGAGGATGTTGACCTTGTGCTTGTCGACGATCTTCGCCACCCGGGTGATGTCCGGATAGTTCGGCACGCCCTCAAACAACAACGTCGTCGCGCCATTGGCCAACGGGCCATAGACGATGTAGCTGTGGCCGGTGACCCAGCCGACGTCGGCGGTGCACCAATAGACTTCGCCCGGGCGGTAGTCGAACACGCGCTCGTGGGTCATGGCCGCGTACAACAGGTAGCCGCCAGTGGTGTGCTGCACGCCCTTCGGCTTGCCGGTGGAACCGGAGGTGTAAAGGATGAACAGCGCTTCTTCGGCGCCCATCTCTTTGGGTGCGCAAACGGTGCCAGCCACTTTCATCAGGTCTTCGTACCAGATGTCGCGGTGCTGGTTCCACTTGATCTCGCCACCGGTGCGCTTGCATACGATGACTTTCTGGATGCTGCTGGTTTCCGGGTTGGTCAGGGCGTCGTCGACGTTGGCCTTCAGCGGGATTTTCTTGCCGGCGCGAATACCTTCATCGGCGGTGATCACCACTTTGGATTTGCAATCGATGATGCGACCGGCCAGGGCTTCCGGCGAGAAGCCGCCGAATACCACCGAGTGAATCGCGCCGATCCGGGTGCAGGCCAGCATGGCGACCACAGCTTCGGGAATCATCGGCATATAGATAGTCACCACGTCGCCGCGGTGCACATCCTGACCGCGCAGGGCGTTGGCGAATTTGCAGACTTCTTCGTGCAGTTCACGATAGGTGATGTTGCGGCTTTCGGACGGGTCATCCCCTTCCCAAATGATCGCGGTTTGATCGCCGCGCTCGGCCAGATGACGGTCGAGGCAGTTGTAGGAAACGTTCAGGGTGCCGTCGGCGAACCATTTGATGTCGACATGATGATCGTCGAAGGAAGTCTGCTTCACCGTGGTGAAAGGTTTGATCCAGTCGAGGCGCTTGGCTTGCTCGCGCCAGAAGCCGTCGGGGTTGACGACCGACTGCTGGTACATGGCCTTGTAGGTCGCCTCATCGGTCAGGGTATTGGCCAGAACCTCGGGACGAACGGGATACAGGGATGCCGCACTCATCTTTCTTACCTCGGTGGAATAGTTGTTTTTGTATGACCCCGTTGTAGCCGGGCCGGCCCTATAGAACCATTCGACGATGGTAGTAACAAGCCCACACAAAATGTCCTGAATAGGAGTTCAGCCTGCCAAACCGGGCCTTTCCCGCCATTCCCCAAATGCATTAGATACGGCACCCCTCTGTAGGAGCTGCCGCAGGCTGCGATCTTTTGATCTTGATTTTCGCAATGGCACTGAAAAACCAAATCAAAAGATCGCAGCCTTCGGCAGCTCCTACACAAGCGTGCGGTATGGTTTGGAGGATTGTTACGAAAACTGTCAAAGGTGTTTATCAAAAGCACGGCTATATGAATCTAACCCCGCCCCCTAAAATCTGCCTCGCCAACCCGGCAAACTGAGTTAACCAAGTTACAGCCCCCACGAAGGCAGTTAACCCAAATCCAAGTAGTCAGATCCACACGCAACCCCAAAAAGGTTGCGTGACCCCTCTCGACCTTAGAAAGGTAAAACTTAAATGAAAGCTTTATTGGTTCTGGCCCTCAGCAGTCTGTGCTTAACCGCCATGGCAGACGAGGTCCCGACTGATGTCGCACAGCAAAAACCGGCAGTTGAGGAATACACTTACTCAATGCACCTGGACATCGCCAAAGTTATATCCATGAGCGAAGTACCCAATGTTTGTGAAGTTGTACCGGCGAAAATGGAATACGACGATTCCAACGGTCAACGCCACATCCTGCGTTACAGCGTCATGGGTAACGGCTGCTCCAGCGGCTGATAAAACTGCACCGAATCGGCTCATTTCAGCGACTGGCTGAAGGTCGATTTCAGCCCGGCTTCGGTCGGGCTCAGTTGTGTTTTGAGTCCTCTAAAAACGCCTTGAAACACAAGATGTAGTGAAAACGGCCATTTTTTGATTGTTTTTTGAGCAAAACTGAATTCAAGCGATTTTTACGAAAAAAAATCTTCACCCGCCAAAGCCCTGTAAACCCTCGCTCTGACCGAAAAACCTGCCCTCTCGTCCGCTCCATGCGCGGATTCGCCCCACCACGACCGCAAAAATTTCCCTATAATGCGGCCTTAAACGGGCCTGCAATATTCCCTTACAGGGATGAAAAGCCAGTCTGAAGCCCCGCAGTAGCATTCGTTGCTTGCTGCGCCCATCAGAGGCTCTCGGAACCCCGTACAAAATTCTGTTTTATTGCCTGCCTTGGCGGGTGCAAAAAACGATTCCTTAAGATCCACCGCGGCCAGTACGGCCGTGTGAAATACCAACTGATCAAATTTCACACGGGCACACTGGCCCTCACGCAGGAGACGACACGTCATGCTGAGCTGGGACGAATTCGACAAAGAAGACAGCGGCGACGCCGTGGTAAAAGGCGCTAACGCCGGCCACGCGACTGAAGCCAACATGGACCGACTCGACACCGCTGGTGGTGTCGCCGCTCAAGAAGCTCGCGCCGTAACCGCGAACGACTCTGCCGCAATCGCCCGTGCCAAAGCTGCCCTGAACTCTCTCGACGTCGCCGAAGGCCTCGCCGAACTCGAAGGCGCCTCCGCCCGTGTCGCCGTTGACGAAAAGCGCATGATCAACTGCCGCGCCGACCTCAACCAACTCGTGCCATTCAAGTACGACTGGGCCTGGCAGAAGTACCTGGACGGCTGCGCAAACCACTGGATGCCGCAAGAAGTCAACATGACCGCCGACATCGCCCTCTGGAAAAACCCGGAAGGCCTGACCGACGACGAGCGCCGCATCGTCATGCGCAACCTCGGTTTCTTCTCCACCGCCGACTCCCTGGTTGCCAACAACCTGGTCCTGGCCGTCTACCGCCTGATCACCAACCCGGAATGCCGCCAGTACATCCTGCGTCAGGCGTTCGAAGAGGCGATCCACACCCACGCCTACCAGTACTGCATCGAATCGCTGGCCATGGATGAAGGCGAGATCTTCAACATGTACCACGAGATCCCATCGGTCGCGAAAAAAGCCACCTGGGGCCTCAAGTACACCCGTTCGATCTCCGATCCGAAGTTCGAAACCGGCACCGTCGAAACCGACAAAGAGTTGCTGCGCAACCTGATCGCCTACTACTGCGTCCTGGAAGGCATCTTCTTCTACTGCGGCTTCACCCAGATCCTCTCCATGGGCCGCCGCAACAAAATGACCGGCGTCGCCGAGCAGTTCCAATACATCCTGCGCGACGAATCCATGCACCTGAACTTCGGCATCGACGTGATCAACCAGATCAAAATCGAAAACCCGCATTTGTGGGATGCTGAAATGAAGGAAGAAGCGACCCAGATGATTCTGCAAGGAACTCAGCTGGAGATCGAATACGCGCGTGACACCATGCCTCGCGGGGTATTGGGCATGAATGCGGCGATGATGGAGGACTACCTGAAGTTCATCGCTAACCGTCGTTTGTCACAGATCGGTTTGAAGGAAGAGTATCCAGGGACGACTAACCCGTTCCCTTGGATGAGCGAGATTATGGACTTGAAGAAAGAGAAGAATTTCTTTGAGACGCGGGTTATTGAGTATCAGACGGGTGGGGCGTTGAGCTGGGATTGATTCCTGAGCTTGCCGCGATTTGACGATGTAAATCGACAAATCGAAATACTAAAAGCCCCGATCTGATCGGGGCTTTTTATTGGGTAGGAAAAGTCTTACTTATCTCGACGCTCACTGCCAAAGCTCCCACAGCAACTCCAGATCTTTCTGCATTGATGACTATTCAAAGCGCTTCTAAGCTCTATTGCAGGTGCCTAAGAAACGCCCAACGTAGAAGCTAATTCCCTCACACAGTACGCGTGCTGATTTCAGCGATGTATGCGTAATCCTGTGAGTGAGAGAAACGGCTCGTTGGGATTTCTTAGATCCTCTACGTCGGGTTCCGGCCCTCTTCAATTTCACACGTAGAGGTAATGGATATGCCTGCACAAATCCCACATCGATCGGTCATGACTGATCCTTTCAGCACAACAGCCTTCACTCGCCATAACCTCTCCCTCCACGCACTCCTGCTGGAAAACCAACCATGGTTCTTGGACTTGCCCCTACAAAACCGGACACCAACTCCCCGTTAAATTGATCCAACGGCCAAGCGCCTGAACTCCCTCGGCGAACGGTAGTTCAAAACGCTGTGTGGATGCTGCTCGTTGTAGTGCTCGAAGGCAATTGCCAGGTTACGCAGCGCCGTTTCTCGATCCGGCTTGGGCATGTGCGCCACGTAATCGCGCTTGATCGTCTTCACGAAGCTCTCGGCCATGCCGTTGCTCTGTGGGCTGCGCACCGGTGTGGTCACCGGCTGCAAGCCGATCTGTCGAGCAAACAGGCGCGTCTGTTCGGCAGTGTACGCCGAGC
>NZ_JAHTMR010000032.1 GCF_019200975.1 Pseudomonas sp. PD9R
CCCCCGGCGGGGTCGAACCCAAGCGCTCTTTACGAACCTGATCGACCCAGCGGCGCAAGGCGGTAGGGCCAATATCCAGACTGGCACAGACGTCGGGAACTGACTGCCCTTCATCCAGCACCATGCTGGCGGCCTTGAGCTTGAACTCTCTCGAATAAGATTTACGCATATCCAAACACCTCAGATTTGGGCGCCATCATAGCGCCCGATTGAAGTGTCCAAAATCATTAGGCCAGTTCAGCCTGCTGGCGATGGGGCCCGCACTATTACCGCAGAATTTCAGACCGGCAAACTGGTGGTGGACTTGATCTCCGACAACGCCACAACCGAATTGACCTCCTGAATCCCCGGTACCATCGACAGCTTTTCGAAAAAGAAACGCTCATACGCCTCGATGTCCGCCGCAACGATCCGCAGCATAAAAATCCACTGCCCCCATCAATACATAACACTCCAGCACTTCGGGAAAACCGCGAATCGCCTCGGTGAATTCGGTGAAGTTCGAACGGCCGTGGGCGTTGAGTTTGACCTGCGCGAAAATCTGCGTGTTCAGGCCGATTTTCTTGCGGTCGAGCAAGGTCACCTGGGCGCGAATGATCCCTTCCTCTTTCATCCGCTGAATCCGCCGCCAGCATGGCGACTGCGACAGCCCCACCTGCTCGGCGATCTGCGCACTGGAAAGCGAAGCGTCCTCTTGCAGCAAGGCGAGGATCTTTCGGTCGTAGCTGTCCAACTCGCTTTGCATAATAAAACCTTCAAATGATCACTTTGTGAATTGTGCGATTCCAAAGAACCGCAATACACCCAATCATAGATAAGAAATACCGGTTCCCGAATGTAAAAATTTCTCCAGCAAATTTGGAGATCAACCATGCCGCATTTAGAAGCCGTGAACAGCCTGCCCGCCCGCGCCGATGTCTGGAACATCAGCAACGCCCACTGCCGCGTTCAGTACCAATTGTTGGCGGAAGCCGAACCGGATCTGCTGTGCCGAGTGCTCAATTTTTTTGCCTTGCAGTTCCTCACTCCGGAACAGGTAAACGTGCAACGCCAGCAAGACTTGCTGACCATCGACATCGTCATCGACGGATTAAGCTGGCACCGCGCCCATGTGATTGCGGAAAAATTTCGTAACCTGATCAGCGTCTGCTCGGTCGATCTGCAAGCGGCTGATTCTGCGTGGGTCGAAGCGGCTCAGGCGGCAGGCTGAAAAAACTCGATACGGCTTCGTCGGGTAGTGGCCCAACGGTCTGCGGGGTCACGACTATCCTCTGCGAACGGTTGTTCAAAAGGAGCCCGCATGTCCGTTCAACTCGCCATTCAGGACCGCTGGCTGGATCTCAACGAATTGCTGCGTGAGCTGGTCGCCCAGGGCTTTATCAGCCAGGATTCGGCCGAACACGCGCTCAATGCCCGTCGCCGCAATGCCGCTAATGGCCAGATGCACCCACTGGAATTCATCGCCAGCCAACAGCTGGACGACCTCAGTCGCCCCGGCAAACATCTCGACCTCGAAAGCCTGACCCTGTGGCTGTCGCAGCAGGCCGGTCAGCCTTACCTGCGTATCGATCCACTGAAAATCAACGTCGCGGCCATCACGCCGTTGATGTCCTACGCCTTCGCCCAGCGCCACAAGATCCTCGCGGTGTCGATTGATCGCGATGCCGTGACCGTCGCCAGTGCCCAGCCCTACGTCACTGGCTGGGAGGCCGACCTGACTCATGTGCTGAAGCTGCCGATCAAACGCGTGGTGGCCAACCCGTTGGACATCCAGCGCTTCAGCGTGGAGTTCTTTCGCCTGGCCAAGTCGGTGACCGGCGCGAACACTGCCGACCAACAGGTGAACACGCTGGGCAACTTCGAACAGTTGCTCAACCTCGGCGCCAGCGATCAGGAACCGGACGCCAACGACGCGCACATCGTCAACATCGTCGACTGGCTGTTCCAGTACGCCTTCCAGCAACGCGCCAGCGATATCCACATCGAACCCCGGCGCGAACAAGGCACGGTGCGTTTTCGCATCGACGGCGTGCTCCACAACGTCTATCAATTCCCGCCGCAAGTGACCATGGCCATCGTCAGCCGCCTGAAAAGCCTGGGCCGGATGAATGTTGCGGAAAAACGCAAACCCCAGGACGGCCGGGTGAAAACCAAGACCCCGGACGGCGGCGAAGTCGAGCTGCGACTCTCGACTTTGCCAACAGCGTTCGGCGAAAAAATGGTCATGCGGATTTTCGACCCGGAAGTGTTGCTCAAGGACTTCGATCAGCTTGGGTTTTCAGCCGACGACCTGCGCCGCTGGCACGACATGACCCGCCAGCCCAACGGCATCATTCTGGTCACCGGGCCGACCGGTTCCGGTAAAACCACCACGCTCTACACCACGCTGAAAAAACTGGCGACGCCGGAGGTCAACCTCTGCACCATCGAAGACCCGATAGAAATGGTCGAGCCGGCGTTCAACCAGATGCAGGTCCAGCACAACATCGACCTGACCTTTGCCGCCGGAATACGCGCACTGATGCGGCAAGACCCGGACATCATCATGATCGGCGAGATCCGCGACCTCGAAACGGCGGAGATGGCAATCCAGGCCGCCCTCACCGGTCACCTGGTGCTGTCGACGCTGCATACCAACGATGCGCCCAGCGCCATCAGTCGCCTTCTCGAACTCGGTGTGCCGCATTACCTGATCAAGGCCACGGTGCTAGGCGTCATGGCCCAACGGCTGGTGCGAACCTTGTGCCCACACTGCAAGGCACCGCAAGCCTTGGGCGACGAGGACTGGCAAACGTTGACCCGGCCCTGGCAAGCGCCGCTGCCCAGCAACGCCCAACGCGCCATCGGCTGCCTGGAATGCCGCGACACCGGGTATCACGGCCGCGCCGGGGTCTACGAAATCATGCAACTGACAGACGGTCTCAAAGCGCTGATCAATCCCGACACCGATTTGCTGGCCGTGCGGCGTCAGGCATTCAAGGAGGGCATGCGCAGCTTGCGTTTGTCGGGGGCACAGAAAGTAGCGGCGGGCTTGACGACCATTGAAGAAGTGTTGCGGGTGACGCCGCAGAGCGAGCAGAAATAATACGTTTTGTGTCACCTGATGATGCAGGGGCCGACAAGCAGTACTTATACGCGACCGGCCCCGCTACACTCCTGCCCTCACACATCAACAGGGAATCGTTATGCAGATCGGCAGTGTGCTTTTACTTTTTATCGGCCTGGTGGTCGCCATTCTATTCATGGGCTTCAAGGTCGTTCCCCAGGGCTTTGAATGGACCGTCGAGCGTTTCGGGCGCTACACCAACACACTCAAGCCGGGGCTGAACATCATCATCCCGGTGATGGACCGCATCGGTCGCAAGATCAATGTGATGGAAAGCGTGCTGGATATTCCCCCTCAGGAAGTCATCACCGCCGACAACGCCACCGTGCAGATTGATGCGGTGTGCTTCTTCCAGGTAGTCAATACGGCTCAGGCAGCTTACGAGGTGAACAACCTCGAACACGCCATCCGCAACCTGCTGCAAACCAACATCCGTACCGTGCTGGGTTCGATGGAGCTCGACGCGATGCTCAGCCAGCGCGACGGCATCAACGAAAAACTGCTGCGCACCGTCGATGAAGCGACCGCGCCGTGGGGCATCAAGATCACCCGGATCGAGATCAAGGACATCAGTCCGCCGGCCGACTTGATGGCAGCGATGTCGGGGCAAATGAAAGCCGAGCGCATCAAGCGCGCGCAAATCCTTGAAGCCGAAGGTTTGCGCGCCGCTGCGATCCTGACCGCCGAGGGCAAGAAACAGGCGCAGATCCTCGAAGCCGAAGGCAGCCGGCAGGCCGCGTTCCTTGAATCGGAAGCTCGTGAGCGGCAAGCCGAAGCGGAAGCCCAGGCAACCAAAGTGGTATCCGAAGCCATCGCCAGCGGCAACGTGCAGGCGGTCAACTACTTCGTCGCGCAGAAATACATTGATGCGCTGGGCAAACTGGCCGCGGCCAATAACAGCAAGGTGATCCTGATGCCGCTCGAAGCCAGTTCGATGATTGGCGCCGTCGGCGGCATTGGCGAAATCGTCAAAGCCACCTTCGATAACAAGAAAGCCTGAGGCACGTTATGTGGGCATTTCTGCAGCATCTTTCGTTTTGGGACTGGCTGGCGCTGGGCACCATTTTGCTGATTCTTGAAGTGTTCGGTGCCGGTGGCTACCTGCTGTGGATCGGTATGGCGGCGGCAGCCGTGGGCGTGTTGACCTATGTCGTGCCGGCCATGTCCTGGGAATTGCAGTTTCTGCTGTTCGGCCTGCTCTCGATCGGCACCGCGCTGTACTGGTGGCGGCGCCAGCGCAGCGCGGTGCGCCAGAGCGATCAGCCCAACCTGAACCTGCGCGGCCAGGAACTGATCGGCAAAACCTTTGTGGTGCATGAAGCAATTGTCGGTGGTCGCGGCAAAATCAAAGTGGCCGACGGCGTGTGGATGGCCCAGGGGCCCGACGCCGCCATTGGCACCCGCGTACGGGTGATCGGCCAGCAAGGGGCTATCTTGTTGGTCGATCAAGCTGAATAGCCTGCTATGGAACTCGATTGGGGGATTGGCAATCCAACGCCGTAGTTAACCCCCCAGTGGAGTCACCCATCATGCGTTTCAAACTTGCTGTCGCAACCATCGCCTTGTTGTCCCTGCCAGTCGGTTCGGCGATGGCCGACAGCTTTTGGCGTAACGTCATTTCGTCCGGTGCAACCACCGGCTCGACTTACTTGACGTTCAAGGATCACAAACTGATCGTCGCCGCCCAAGACGATGCTGGCAGCTTTGTTGCCAGTGACGGCGGCATCCGTGGCCCGTATCTGGAGGCTGCGATGAAGAAAGTCCGTGCCGACAACCCGGGCTTGCAGGCGACAGATATGGAACTGGCGAATGCGATTCTGGCGAAGAATGCCGTTGCTTCGGAATAAACCTGTTTGCTGAACAAAAATGCCGCTCACCTGAGCGGCATTTTTTTGCTCCCCTGTAGGAGCTGCCGAAGGCTGCGATCTTTTGATCTCGCTTTAAAAACAAGATCAAAAGATCGCAGCCTTCGGCAGCTCCTACAAGGGGTTATGCGTGTTGCACTTCTTCAGCGGTATTCGTCCAGCGGCACACACGCACAAAACAGATTCCGGTCCCCGTAAACGTTGTCCACCCGGTTCACCACCGGCCAGTACTTGTGGGCCTTGGTATGCGCATCCGGCGTGACGGCCTGCTCAATGCTGTACGGCCGCTCCCAAACCCCGGTGACATCCGCCAATGTATGCGGCGCCCGTTTAAGCGGGTTGTCTTCAGCCGGCCAGTTGCCTTTCTGCACCTCGGTAATTTCTGCGCGAATGCTCAGCATCGCCCCAATGAAGCGATCCAGCTCTGCCTTGGATTCACTTTCAGTGGGCTCGACCATCAACGTCCCTGGCACTGGAAACGACATGGTCGGTGCATGGAAGCCATAGTCCATCAGGCGCTTGGCCACGTCCTCTTCGCTGATGCCGGTCAACGCCTTGAGCGGTCGCAAGTCGAGAATGCATTCGTGCGCCACCCGTTCGTTACGCCCGGTGTAGAGCACCGGAAACGCCCCGGACAAGTGCCGCGCCAGGTAATTCGCGGCGAGGATTGCTACCTCGCTGGCATCTGCCAATTGCGGCCCCATCATCGCGATGTACATCCAGCTGATCGGCAAAATGCTCGCGCTACCCCAAGGCGCAGCGCTGACGGCACCGTTCTGCGGCAGCGGCCCGTCGATTGGCACCACCGGGTGATTGGCCACGAACGGTGCCAGATGCGCACGCACACCAATCGGCCCCATGCCCGGCCCACCCCCGCCATGAGGAATACAGAAGGTTTTGTGCAGGTTCATGTGCGACACATCCGCGCCAATGTCCGCCGGACGTGCCAGCCCGACCTGGGCGTTGAGGTTGGCACCGTCCATGTACACCTGGCCGCCGTGGCTGTGGATAACTTCGCAGATTTCGCTGATGCCTTCCTCGTACACACCATGGGTGGATGGATAAGTCGCCATCAGGCAGGCAAGTTTGTCCGACGCAGCGGCGGCTTTTTCCTTCAAGTCATCCAGATCAACGTTGCCCGCCTCATCGCACTCGACAATCACCACGCGCATCCCCGCCATCTGCGCCGAAGCCGGGTTGGTGCCGTGGGCCGATGACGGGATCAGACAAATATCGCGCCCGCCCTCGTGGCGGCTCTCGTGGTATTTGCGGATTGCCAGCAACCCGGCGTACTCACCCTGGGCCCCGGAGTTGGGTTGCATGCAGATCGCATCAAAACCGGTGATCGCGCAGAGCCAGCGCTCCAGTTCTTCGATCATCAACCCGTAGCCGATTGCCTGCTCTTTCGGTGCAAACGGGTGCAGGTTGGCGAACTGCGGCCAGGTTATCGGGATCATCTCGCTGGTGGCGTTGAGCTTCATGGTGCAAGAGCCCAGCGGGATCATCGATTGATTGAGCGCCAGGTCCTTGTTTTCCAGCTGCTTGAGGTAGCGCAGCATTTCGGTTTCGCTGTGATGAACGTTGAACACCGGATGGCGCAGGTAAGGCGAGGTGCGTGCCAGCGCGTCGGGAATGCCGGGAGCCAGGGTTTCTGCGTCCAGTTCGTCGACGATGAGCCCATGATCGGCACCCAGGAACACATCAAACAGTTTCGCCACCGTGGATTCATCAGAGCTTTCGTCGAGGCTCACAGCCAATCGCCCACGCCCGAGAATGCGCAAGTTGATCTGCGCAGCCTGAGCGCTTTCGATGATCGCGGTCTGGGTGCCGCCGACCTCCAGGGTCAGGGTGTCGAAGTAGTGTTGGTTGAGGCGAGCGACGCCCTTGCGCTCAAGGCCGGCGGCGAGGATGCAGGTCAAGCGATGAACACGCTGGGCAATCCGTCTCAGCCCTTCCGGCCCGTGGTAGACCGCATAGAAACTGGCGATATTGGCCAGCAGCACCTGAGCGGTGCAGATGTTGGAGTTGGCCTTTTCGCGGCGAATATGTTGCTCGCGGGTTTGCAGGGCCATGCGCAGCGCGACGTTGCCACGGGCGTCTTTCGACACGCCGATGATCCGCCCGGGAATCGCTCGTTTATATTCGTCACGGCTGGCAAAAAATGCCGCGTGGGGCCCGCCGTAACCCATAGGCACGCCAAACCGCTGGGACGAACCGAACACCACATCGGCGCCCAATTCACCCGGTGGCGTCAGTAACAAAAGACTCAGCAGATCAGCCGCGACACACGCCAGCGCCTGCTGGGCATGCAAGTGATCGATCAAGGGCCGAAGGTCGCGAACCTCGCCATGGGTGTCTGGATATTGCAGCAGCGCCCCGAACACCTGGTGCTGCTTCAAGTTATCCACAGCGTCGATGATCAGCTCGAAACCAAAGCCTTCGGCGCGGGTCTGCACCACCGAAATAGTCTGCGGATGACAGTTTTCGTCAACAAAGAACAAATTGCTTTTCGACTTGGCAACCCGCTTGGCCAGGGCCATGGCTTCCGCCGCCGCCGTGGCTTCGTCCAGCAGCGAAGCGTTGGCCAGTTCCAGGCCCGTGAGGTCGATGGTCAATTGCTGAAAATTGAGCAGCGCTTCGAGCCGCCCTTGGGCGATTTCCGGTTGATAAGGTGTGTACGCGGTGTACCAGCCGGGATTCTCCAGCACGTTGCGCAGGATGACCGTCGGCGTCTGCGTGCCGTGATAACCCATGCCAATCAGGCTGGTCCAGACCTGGTTCTGCTCGGCGTAACCGCGCAGCTTGTCCAGCGCGGCTTCTTCGTCGAGGGCGGGTGGCAGGTCGAGCGGGCGGTTCAAGCGAATGCCCGGCGGCACCGTTTGCTCGATCAACTCCACTCGGCTGCCGAGGCCAAGGCTGTCGAGCATCGCCTGTTGCTCGGCGGCATCCGGCCCGAGGTGACGGCGGAGAAAAGCATTGGGATCGCGTAACTGGCTCAGGGACGGCAACTGGGACATGACGGGCTCTCTCTTGACTGGCGCTCAGCGTCGATGCAACACGGTCAAACCAGCATAGCAGCCGGTGTCGATACGGATGGCGTGGCGCTGCCGGGCAAACCGGACCATCATGCTCGTCGTCTACCTATTGTCCGCTGATCGGGTGCCTGCATTTATGAGCCAACTGCCTTTCCTGCCCTTTTCCAAACCCACCATCGACGAAGCCACTATTGCCGCCGTCGGCGAGGTCTTGCGCTCCGGCTGGATTACCAGCGGTCCCAAGGTCCAGGCCTTTGAAGCGCAACTCTCGGCGTATTTTGGCGGGCGCCCGGTGCGCACATTCAATTCCGGCACCTGCACCATGGAGATTGCCTTGCGCATCGCCGGCATCGGGCCGGGTGATGAAGTGATCACTACGCCGATTTCCTGGGTGGCCACTGCCAACGTGATACTGGAAGTCGGCGCGACGCCAGTGTTTGCCGACATCGACCCGTTGACCCGCAACATTGACTTGGCACAGCTCGAAGCCGCCATCACCCCGCGCACCAAGGCCATTATCCCGGTGTACCTGGCCGGGTTGCCCGTGGACATGACGCGCCTGTATGCCGTGGCGCAGAAGCACGGTCTGCGGATCGTCGAAGACGCGGCACAGGCGCTGGGCTCAAGCTGGAACGGCCAGCGCATTGGCTCGACCGGTGATTTCGTGTCCTTCAGCTTCCAGGCAAACAAGAACGTCACCTCTTCGGAGGGCGGCTGCCTGGTGCTGAACAATGCAGAAGAAGTAAGGCTGGCAGAAAAGTACCGATTGCAAGGCGTCACCCGCAGCGGCTTCGACGGCCTGGATGTCGATGTACTGGGCGGCAAGTTCAACATGACCGATGTCGCAGCGGCCATTGGCCTTGGGCAATTTGCCCATATCGACGCAATCACCGCTCATCGGCGCGAGTTGGCCCGGCATTACTTCAGCTGTTTTGGCGAGGATTTCGCAGCACAGTACGGCGCGCAACTGCCGCCGGCGAATTTCGAGAACAGCAACTGGCATTTGTTCCAGCTGGTATTGCCAGAGCGCCACGATGGCAAACCGGCGCGAGCGACCTTCATGGAGCGGATGCAGGCATTGGGTGTGGGTATCGGCTATCACTACCCGCCGATTCACCTGCTGAGCCTTTACCGCGAACGCGGTTTCAAGGAAGGCATGTTCCCGACAGCGGAACGCGTGGGACGCCTGATCGTTTCTCTGCCGATGTTTACGGCCATGAGCAAAGCGGATGTCGAGCGGTCTGTGGCAGCGGTCAAAGCTGCTCTGAAGCCTTAATTCGACCCATGTAGGAGCTGCCGAAGGCTGCGATCTTTTGATCTTCGTTCATAAAATCAAAAGATCGCAGCCTTCGGCAGCTCCTACAAGGCGAGGATTACTCGCCGATAGCAGCCTTGTAGCCGGCTGCATCGAGCAGCTTGTCCAGCTCAGAGGTGTTGCTTGGCTTGAGCTTGAAGATCCAGGCGTTGTAAGGGTCGGAGTTCAGCAGCTCAGGGTTTGCGCCCAGCTCTTCGTTGATCGCGATCACTTCACCGGAAACCGGAGAGTAGATGTCGGACGCCGCTTTAACCGACTCCACGACACCAGACTGCTCACCAGCGGCGAAGGTTTTTCCGACTTCAGTCAACTCAACAAAAACCACATCACCCAGCGCTTCCTGCGCGTGATCGCTGATGCCCACGGTGACGGTGCCATCGGCTTCCAGGCGAGCCCATTCGTGACTTTCGGCAAAACGCAGGTCGGCAGGGATATCGCTCATGTTCTGTGTCCTCAAATAATTGTCAGCGGTGGTTGCCGCCAGAAAAGGTTAGATCAAGGTTTTGCCATGGCGTACGAAGGTCGGTTTGACCACTCGGACCGGGTACCACTTGCCACGGATTTCCACTTCTGCGCGGTCGGCTGTTGCCATCGGCACGCGCGCCAGTGCAATCGACTTGCTAAGCGTAGGAGAGAAACTACCACTGGTGATCTCCCCTTCGCCAACATCGGCGATACGGACCACTTGATGAGCGCGCAAAACCCCGCGCTCCTCGAGGACCAGACCGACCAGTTTGTGCTGAATGCCGCCGGCCTGTTCGGCTTCCAGGGCCGTGCGACCGATGAACTGGCGGGTAGCCGGCTCCCAGGCAATGCTCCAGGCCATGTTCGAGGCCAACGGTGAAACGTCTTGATGAATGTCCTGACCGTAGAGGTTCATGCCGGCTTCGACGCGCAAGGTATCGCGCGCGCCCAGGCCGATCGGGGAAATACCCGCCCCTACCAAATCATTGAAGAATCCCGGCGCCTGATTGGCCGGCAGGATAATTTCCAGACCGTCTTCGCCGGTGTAGCCGGTGCGCGCAATGAACCAGTCACCGTCGGGCTGCCCTTCGAAGGGTTTGAGTAGCTGGATAAGATTGCCGCGGGACTGGCTCACCAATTCGGCAACTTTGTGCCGGGCATGCGGGCCTTGGATAGCCAGCATTGCCAACTCGGCGCGCTCGCTGAGTTGCACATCGAAACCATCAAGGTGAGCCTGCATCCAGGCCAGGTCCTGATTGCGGGTAGAAGCGTTGACCACCAGGCGATAACCCTCGTCGAGGCGATAGACGATCATGTCATCGACGATGCCGCCGTGCTCATTGAGCATGGTGCTGTACAACGCACGGCCGGAGCTGTGCAGGCGCTCGACGTCATTGGCCAGCAAATGCTGAAGCCAGGCCTTGGCCTGGGCACCGCCGACATCGATCACGGTCATGTGGGATACATCGAACACACCGCAATCGCGACGCACTTGATGGTGCTCCTCGACCTGCGATCCATAGTGCAGAGGCATATCCCAACCGCCAAAATCGACCATCTTCGCGCCGAGAGCGAGATGAAGGTCATACAGAGGCGTACGCTGTCCCATGGGTTTCTCCTTCCGGGCGTGGCGAAGGTGCGGGCGAGTGCTGAATCGAAAAAAAGCCTTGAAATAAAAGGCTCCCAGCCGATTTTTACTACCTTGTCTGTCAGACGTACCGCACCGAATGCCGCGCATTGTAGCCGCAAGGTGTAGGACTGACACCTAGCTGTTTTGATGCGCCGAACGTCGAATCAACCCGATGACCGGTAACAGCCCGACCAAAACCAGGGTCAATGCCGGCAAAGACGCCCTCGCCCACTCACCTTCGCTGGTCATTTCAAAGATCCGCACGGCCAGCGTATCCCAGCCAAACGGGCGCATCAGAAGGGTCGCGGGCATTTCCTTGAGCACATCGACGAACACCAGCAACGCAGCACTCAAGCAGCCCGGCAGCAACAACGGCAGATACACTTTGAAAAACAGTCGTGGCCCACTGACTCCAAGGCTTCGTGCCGCTTCGGGCAAAGATGGCCGTATACGCGCCAGGCTGCTTTCCAGCGGTCCATACGCGACGGCGATGAAACGCACCAGATACGCCAGTAACAACGCCGCCAGACTGCCCAGCAGCAGCGGCTTGCCGGCCCCGCCGAGCCAAGCGGAGAGCGGGATCACCAGCTCGCGGTCCAGGTAACTGAACGCGAGCATGATCGATACCGCCAGCACCGAACCAGGCAAGGCGTAGCCAAGATTGGCCAGACTCACGCCAGCCCGGATACCCGGGGTCGGCGCCAGACGCCGGGCAAATGCCAAAACCAGCGCAACACTGACGGTGATCAACGCCGCCATCGCACCCAGGTACAAGGTATGGACGATCAGCCCGGCGTAACGCTCATCCAGATCGAAGCGCCCGCGCTGCCAGAACCACACCATCAGTTGCAGCATCGGAATGACGAAGGCGCAGGCAAACACCAGACCGCACCAACTCATGGCCAACAGCGCTTTCAAGCCATGCAGGTGGTACAACGCCTTGACCCGTGGCCGTTCGTTACTCGCGCGGTTGGCGCCACGGGCACGACGCTCGCCGTACAGCACGAGCATCACCACCAGCAGCAACAGACTGGCGAGTTGCGCGGCGGTTGAGAGACTGAAAAAGCCGTACCAGGTCTTATAGATCGCGGTGGTGAAAGTGTCGAAGTTGAACACCGAGACAGCACCGAAGTCCGCCAGGGTCTCCATCAGCGCCAACGCCACGCCCGCGCCGATGGCCGGTCGCGCCATCGGCAACGCCACCCGCAAGAACGCTTGCCATGGTGATTGCCCAAGGACACGCGCCGCTTCCATCAAGCCTTTGCCCTGCGCCAGGAACGCGGTGCGTGCCAGCAGATAAACGTAAGGATAGAAGACCAGCACCAGAACCAGGATCACACCGCCCGTGGATCGCACTCGCGGCAAGCGCATGCCGGTGCCGAACCACTCGCGCAGCAGGGTTTGTACCGGGCCCGCGAAATCCAGCAACCCGACGAAAACGAACGCCAGCACATAAGCCGGAATCGCAAACGGCAACATCAATGCCCAGTCCAGCCAACGCCGGCCAGGGAATTCGCAGAGGCTGGTGAGCCAGGCCAGGCTCACACCCAGCACCGTCACACCGATACCAACGCCGAGCACCAGCGTCAGGGTATTGCCCAGCAGGCGCGACATCTGCGTGCCCCAGAGGTGGGACCAGATCTGTTGATCGATGGTTTGCCACGAGAGTAGCAACACACTCAGGGGCAGCAGAACCAGCGCAGCGATGGCGAAGACCAGCGGGTACCAGCGGCGTTGGGCGGGGTGGGCCAAGGAGAAACTCTCGCGAAATCTTGAAGTGAAGGGGAAACGCAAAAAGATCGCAGCCTTCGGCAGCTCCTACATTGACCGTGTAAGAGCAGCCGAAGGTTGCGATCTTTTGATCTTTAAAACAGCCGACTCAGTTCCAGCCAGCGCGGTCCATCATGCGAATCGCTTCGGCCTGACGCTTGCCCGCGACTTCCACCGGCAAGGTATCGGCCACGAATTGGCCCCAGGCGGCCACTTCAGCCGATGGCTTCACCGCCGGGTTGGCCGGGAATTCCTGGTTCACGTCAGCGAAGATTTTCTGCGCTTCAGGCGTGGTCATCCACTCAACCAAAGCCTTGGCTGCTTCCGGGTGCGGGGCATATTTGGTCAGGCCGATACCCGACAAGTTGACGTGCACGCCGCGATCCGCCTGGTTCGGCCAGAACAGCTTAACCGGCAGGTCAGGCTTCTGCTTGTGCAGGCGGCCGTAGTAGTAGGTATTGACGATGCCGACGTCGCACTGGCCCGCATTGATGGCTTCAAGTACTGCAACGTCATCGGAGAACACGTCGGTGGACAGGTTGTTGACCCAGCCCTTGAGGATCTTCTCGGTTTTCTCGGCGCCGTGGACTTCGATCATGGTGGCGGTCAGCGATTGGTTGTAGACCTTCTTCGCCGTGCGCAGGCACAGGCGACCTTCCCAGTTCTTGTCGGCCAGCGCTTCGTAGGTGGTCAGTTCGCCCGGTTTCACCCGAGCGGTGGAATAGGCGATGGTCCGCGCCCTCAGGCTCAGGCCTGTCCACGCGTGAGAAGACGCGCGATATTGCTGCGGAATGTTGGTGTCGATGGTTTTCGAGGTGAATGGCTGCAGGATGCCCATTTGCTCGGCTTGCCAGAGGTTACCGGCATCGACGGTCAGCAGCAGGTCGGCGGTGGCGTTCTCACCCTCGGCCTTGATCCGCTGCATCAGCGGCGCTTCCTTGTCGGTAATGAACTTCACCTTCACACCGGTTTTTGCGGTGTAGGCATCGAACACTGGCTTGATCAGCTCATCGATACGCGAAGAGTAGACCACTACCTCGTCGGCGGCCTGGGCGGCGGTGCTGCCGATCAGGGTCAGGGCCAGTGCGGTCAGTAGACGCTTGGATGCCAACATGGAAGCGGTCCCTCGATTGAAAAATGAGGCCAAATGATAAGGACTCACATTTAGCTTCTCAATCGAACAGTTCGCGGGTGAGTTACCAGATGTTGCACAACTAACGAATCCACCGCGCTCCGTGTAGGAGCTGCCGAAGGCTGCGCCTGCATGAGGACTGATCAAGCCTTGGCCAACGCCGGCAAATCTCCGGTCAATCCGAGCGCCTCACGCACAAACAACGCCTTGGCTTCAGGCATCTGGTCGACCATTTTCAAACCCGCATTACGTAACCAGCGCACCGGTAGCGGATCGGCCTGGAACAACCGTTCGAAGCCCTCCATCGCTGCCATCAACGCCAGGTTATGTGGCATGCGCCTGCGCTCGTAACGACTCAGCACCTTCACATCCGCCAGGCGCTCACCACGGGCAGCCGCTTGCAGCAGCACTTCCGCCAGCACCGCAGCATCTAGAAATCCAAGGTTCACGCCCTGTCCCGCCAACGGGTGAATGGTGTGCGCCGCATCACCGATCAACGCCAGACCTTCAGCCACGTAACGCTTGGCATGGCGCTGACGCAGCGGCACACACAGGCGCGGGTCGGCGCTGAGCACGCTGCCGAGCCGACCTTCGAACGCCCGCTCCAGCCCGCGACAGAAACCTTCGTCATCCAGTGTCATCAAGTGTTCGGCTTCATTCGGGGTGGTCGACCAGACGATCGAACACCAATCCTGCTGACCGTCCCGCTCCAAGGGCAGAAACGCCAATGGACCGTTATCGGTAAAACGCTGCCACGCGGTCGATTGATGCGGCTGGGAACTGCGCACACTGGTGACGATCGCATGGTGCAGATAGTCCCACTCACGCGTCGCGACGCCGGTCAGGCGCCGTACCGCCGAGTTAGCGCCATCCGCCGCAATAACTAACGGTGCGCGCAAGGTGCGGCCATCGGCCAGGGTCAGCAGCCAGTCATCTCCAGAACGGCGCATCTGCTCCAGACGTGAGTTGGCCAACATGCCCAGATCGCAGTCGTGCAAACGGTCGAGCAAGGCATCCTGGACCACGCGGTTTTCGACGATGTGACCCAGCACATCAGCATGCACGCTGGCCGCCGAGAAATGGATTTGTCCGGTGCCGCTGCCATCCCAGACCTGCATGTCGCTGTACGGGCTGCTGCGCCGGTTGGCGATGCCCTCCCAGACGCCGAGGCGTTCGAGAATCCGCTGGCTTGCAGCAGACAAGGCACTCACACGAGGTTCGAACGGCGCCTGAGTGTCAAACGGTTTGACGCTCATTGGGCTGCCGTCCAGCAGCAGGACTTCCAGCCCACTGTCCTGCAACGCCAGCGCCAAAGCGCTGCCGACCATTCCAGCTCCGACAATCAGCAGATCTGCGCGCATTTCCATGCTTTAAGCCTGTCTCGCTTGCGGTTTGAGCCGCACGTAAAGGGTTTTACCGACGCGCGCGACAAGGTTGCCTGCGCCATCATGAATATCGACCTGAAGTTGCGGCAGGTATTTTTTGCCGTCCGCCGTCTGTCGACGGACCTCATCGAGCAAGGTGTCATCGATGTTGAAGCGGGCGAACACCGGACCTTTGCCTGGCGCGATGAAATCAATATCGGCGGCCTTGTCCCAAACGATGTAGTCGCGCCCGAGGTTCTCCATGAGCATCAGCATGAAGAACGGGTCGACCATCGAATACAAACTGCCACCGAACTGCGTGCCGACGTAATTGCGGTTGTACCAGCTCAGGCCCATGGAGACCTGGATATCGCGGAAGTCGTCGCTGATGTGACGCACCCGAACCCCGGCACCTAGATACGGCGGGTAGAGGCTCATGAACCAGCGCATCAATCGAGCCTTGCCGAACGTATGGGTCAGCCACTTAAACATCAGGGCGAGTACCCAGACCCATGGCCTGCCGGGCGAACCAGCGCTTGGCCGGCGGCAGCAAATCGAGGCCGAGCAGGCCAAGATTGCGACCCATGGAAACCAGCGGCTGCGTGCTGCCGAAAAGGCGCGTGACCTGATCGGAGAAGCCTACGGTGAGGTTCTGATCCAGACGCTGGCGCTCGCGGTACGCCTGCAAGGTCGGGAAATCACCCAATGGCTGCTCGCTGGCGAGCAGGGCTTGTGCCAATGCCTCGGCATCGCGCAAGGACAGGTTGAACCCCTGGCCGGCAATCGGGTGCAGGCTGTGGGCGGCGTTTCCGAGGATTGCCAGGTGCGGCCGCACCTGCTCTTCGGCCTCTACCAGCGACAGCGGATACAGATGTCGCGCACCTACTTGCTTCAATGAGCCGAGGCGATAGCCGAAGACACTCTGCAACTCGCTGAGGAAACTGCGTTCATCAAGGTCGGCCAAGCGTTGCGCGTCCATGCCCAGTCGGGTCCAGACCAGTGCACAGCGGTTGTCCGGCAGCGGCAGCAACGCCATCGGGCCGTCATCGGTGAAGCGTTCAAAGGCCATGCCGTTATGGGCTTCGCTCGGGGTGATGTTGGTGATCAGCGCACTTTGGTTGTACGGGCGCTTTTTGATGCCGATCCCCAGTTGCTCGCGCAGGCCGGAGCGGCCGCCATCGGCGAGCACTGCGAGGTCGCACTCCAACGTGGTTTCGTCATTGAGGGTCAGGCGATAACCGTTGGTCTGTGGCTCCATGCGCGTGACTTCCGCCGGGCAACGCCAGCTGATCACGTCCTTGTCCAGCCCCTGCCACAGGCATTGGCCGAGCCAGGCGTTTTCCACCACATAGCCCAGCGCCGGCACGCCCTCTTCCATCGCCGACAGTCGCGCCGTGGAGAAACGCCCACGGTCGGAAACGTGAATCTGCTTGATCGGTTCGGCGCGGCGCGAGATCTCCTGCCACACGCCCAACCGCTGATAAATCTGCCGGGCACCAAAAGACAACGCCGTGGAGCGCGCGTCGTAACTCGGCTGATACGTATCGCCGGGCGCGAATGGCTCGATCAGCACGATCTTCCAGCCACGAGCCTTGGCCCCGGCCTGCAAGGCCAACGCCAGGCTGGCGCCGACCAGGCCGCCACCGATTATTGCCAGATTGACTCGACTCATGCCGCTTGTGTCCGTGCTTGCGCCATCAGCGCCTCGATTTCGGCGACAGTTTTCGGGACGCCTTTGGTCAGGATTTCACAACCGGTTTTGGTCACCACCACGTCGTCCTCGATGCGCACGCCAATACCACGCCATTTCTTCGCCACGTATTGGTTGTCCGGGGCGATGTAGATCCCTGGCTCAACGGTCAGCGCCATGCCGACCTCCAGCACGCGCCATTCTCCGCCGACCTTGTACTCGCCGACATCATGCACATCCATGCCCAGCCAGTGGCCGGCACGGTGCATGTAAAACGCCTTATAGGCTTCGCTGGCGATCAGTTCGCCGACGTCGCCCTGCAACAAGCCCAACTCGACAAGGCCGGTGGTGATCACCCGAACCGTGGCTTCATGGGCCTGATTCCAATGTTTGTTCGGGGCAATCTCGGCAAACGCGGCTTCCTGGGCCGCCAGCACCAACTCGTAGATCGCTTTCTGTTCCTCTGAATACTTGCCGCTGACCGGCCAGGTGCGGGTGATGTCGCTGGCGTAGCAGTCGATTTCGCAACCGGCGTCGATCAGTACAAGGTCGCCGTCCTTGAGCACTGCGTCATTCTGCTGGTAATGCAGAATGCAGCTGTTGCGCCCCGCTGCGACGATCGACCCGTAGGCCGGCATCTTCGCCCCGCCCTTGCGGAACTCGTAATCAAGCTCGGCTTCGAGGCTGAATTCATGCAAACCGGCACGGCTGGCCTGCATGGCGCGCACGTGGGCCTGGGCGGAAATCCGTGCGGCTTCACGCATCACCTTCACTTCTGCAGCCGATTTATACAGGCGCATGTCGTGAAGCAAATGATCCAGGGCAACGTATTCGTTCGGCGGCTGGGCACCGAGGTTGGCTTTGGAACGGATCACGTTGATCCAGTCCATCAGGTGCCGGTCGAATTCCGGGTTGCTGCCCATGGCCGAATACACCCGGTCGCGACCTTCGATCAGGCCTGGCAGGATGTCGTCGATATCGGTGATCGGGAACGCATCATCAGCACCGAAGTCGCGGATTGCGCCTTCCTGACCGGCACGCAAACCGTCCCACAGTTCTCGCTCGGCATTGCGTTCACGGCAGAACAGGATGTATTCGCCATGCACACGCCCCGGCATCAACACCAGAACGGCCTGCGGCTCGGGAAAACCGCTGAGGTACTGGAAATCGCTGTCCTGGCGGTAAACGTGCTCGACATCGCGGTTGCGAATGGCAACCGCGGCGGCGGGCAGGATGGCGATGCTGTTGGGTTCCATCTGCGCCATCAGGGCCTTGCGGCGACGGCTGTATTCCGCTTTCGGGATATGGATCATGGGCAGATGGCGTTCCCTGGCTTTATTTAGTGCAACGACGGTTTGGCAGCCGGCGCGTCCGGTTTTTTGGTTTCGGAGAACAGCAGAAGCGGCGCGACGCGCAGGTATTCCATGACTTCCATGTAGTCGCTTTCGCCGTCCTCGGACTCTTCCAGAGCGTCTTGAACCTGGGAAATGGCGGCGAGATCCTGCAACACCTCAGTAGCCTCGGTGCTCAGAGCGCTGCTGTCACGGCAGTTCAGGCCGAAACCGCTGAGAAAACCCTGGCACCATTCGCCCAGTGCGGCGGCACGGTCGGCGAGCGGAGCGTCATCGGTCGGCAGCAGCAGAACGACGGTCACGTCGTCACCGGTGAGCTCACCCTTGACCATCTCTTGCAAGCCGATGAGGGCATTGCGTACGTTGTCCTGCGGCTCGGTTTCGAGCAGCTCGGCGGCATCGATCAGCCATCCGTCAGCATCGAAACCGGCGCCGGCGCAACTGCGACCGAGCAACAGGCCGTGCAGTTCGGCAGGCGAGACATTATGACCGCTGGAGGTCAGCAGGGTGGCGAAGGCTTGGTACGGAGAATTCTGAATGGGCATGGGCAGCTAGGCACCAAACGGTGCTATGTCTAGAATGAAGGCCTTGTATCCTACATCGACTACCCCTGTAGGAGCGAGCTTGCTCGCGATGGCCGCCAACGATAACGCCGGGTGCCTGTCACCCCGCGGCGTTCTCGGGTTCATCGCGAGCAAGCTCGCTCCTACGGTCCGTCCCCCATCAGACAGTGAAGACAATGGAAGACACCGACCTGCAAGCGCTGATGGCCAGACTCGAACTGCTGATTAGTCGAGTCGAGCAACTTAAGAGCCAAAACGGACTCTTACTAGCTCAGGAAAAGACCTGGCGCGAGGAACGCGCTCACCTCATTGAAAAGAACGAAATCGCCCGGCGTAAGGTCGAATCGATGATTTCGCGCCTCAAGGCCCTGGAGCAAGACTCATGAGTTCAAGCAATAGCGTCACCGTGCAGATCCTCGATAAAGAGTATTCGATCATCTGCCCCCAGGAAGAACGCAGCAACCTGGTGAGCGCCGCCCGTTACCTGGACGGCAAAATGCGCGAAATTCGCAGCAGCGGCAAAGTCATTGGCGCTGATCGCATCGCCGTGATGGCCGCGCTGAACATCACGCACGACCTGCTGCACAAGGAAGAACGCCCGGATGTGCAGGCCAGTGGTTCGACCCGCGAACAGGTCCGCGACCTGCTCGACCGCGTCGATCTGGTACTCGCGACTGATCCGGACGTCACCAAAGGCTGATTCGCGCCAACGCTTGCGGTATACTCCGATCACTCCCTGGGGTGCTTGCCAGTTGGCGATGTCCCTGAGCCGATTTGCTATACCCTGGAGGTTGCACGTTGGGCTGGTGTGCATGTCCGCTAGACGGAAAGCCTTAAAGCCTACTGCATCTTCCACCTTGAACTTTCGGGTTCAAGGGCTAAGTCGACAGCGGTACATCCGGGGAGCCTGATTCCAGTCCGATGCCGGTTTAAATACCGGCATCGGCTTTTTTACGGGTACGCTTTCACGTACCCGCACTGCTGAAGCGAATCCATGACCGAACCTGCGCTGCTTCCCCGCCCGCAACTTCGACGCATGCTGCGCAAGGCCCGCCGCGCACTGACCGCCAGTCAGCAGCGTCAGGCTGCTCGCGGGCTGTACAAGCAATTGGCCCAGCAACCGCTGTTTCGCCGCGCAAAACACATATCCCTTTATCTGCCTACCGACGGTGAAATCGACCCGCGTTTGCTGCTGCGTGCGGCTCAACGACGGGGGAAGGCCACTTATCTGCCGGTGCTCAGCGCCTGGCCGCGAACCAAAATGGTGTTCCAGCGCATTCGCCCCGGTGAAAAACTCAAGCCCAACCGATTCCGGATTCTTGAACCCCGCGCCAACATTGCTCGGCAACGCAAGATCTGGGCGCTGGATCTGGTGCTGTTGCCGCTGGTGGGGTTTGACGATGTCGGCGGACGGCTGGGCATGGGCGGCGGCTTCTATGATCGAAGCCTGGCCTACCTCGCGCGTCGTAATGACTGGCGCAAGCCAACGTTGTTGGGCCTGGCCCATGAATGTCAGAAGGTCGAACGACTGGCTCAAGCGAGCTGGGATGTACCGCTGCAAGGAACGGTAACGGACAAGGCCTGGTATTACGCAGGCTAGACGCGCCTGGAGTCGGCGGCGTCGAGTGACAGGCCTAGCGCTTGAAGGCTGTCGACTGTTGTTGCAACTGTGCGATTTCGACCGGCGCATCGGTCTTGTTGCTCCACAGGCTTTGGGCATAGCCAGTGGTCACGACGCCGAGGCCGAACAAAATGACCAAAATCCATAGTAAATCCGGTTTGCGTTTCATCGACTGCCCCCCAAAGGCATATCTACACGATGACAGCAGCGGTTTCCGTTTGTAGGCCGTGCAGCAGCGTCAAGCTCTAAAGGCCGGCATTTTGCGACAACGAGAACCAGCACGCAAATGCTGGCGTCAACCGACTGTCGGTTTGTCATAAAATTGCCGGACAACCTGCCCACTCATCTCGCAAGGAGCAAAAAACATGGCCTATTGGCTGATGAAATCCGAGCCCGACGAACTCTCGATCAAAGGCCTGGAGAAACTCGGCCGAGCGCGCTGGGACGGGGTTCGCAACTATCAGGCACGTAATTTCCTGCGGGCCATGGCGGTGGGAGACGAGTTTTTCTTCTATCACTCAAGCTGCCCCGAGCCGGGAATTGCCGGAATCGGCAAGATTGTCGAAGCGGCGTACCCGGACCCGACGGCGCTGGAGCCTGAAAGCCATTACTTCGACCCCAAGGCTTCACTTGAGAAAAACGCCTGGAGCGCGATCGATGTCACTCACGTCGAGACGTTTCCCAAGGTGCTGAAGCTGGATTATCTGAAACAGCAGACGGCGCTGGCGGAGATGCCGCTGGTGCAGAAGGGGTCGCGGCTTTCGGTGATGCCGGTGACCACCGAGCAGTGGGCGGCGGTGATCGCACTTTTGTAGGAGCACGGCTTGCCGGCGATGGCGGTCTTGAGGGCGCTATCGCGAGCAAGCTCGGCTCCTACAGGATCCAGCATTACTGGATGATCAGGTTGTTGAACAACAAATCCTCAACCACCGGCTTGCCCGTTTCGTCATTCATGACTTGCTGGGTCTGCTTCAACGCTTCCTGACGCAGTTTTTCCTTGGCTTCGACGTTGTTCATCGCCTCTGTGGTCTGCTGGGCAAACAACGCCACCAGTTGATTGCGGATCAACGGTTCGTTGGCTTTGACAGCCTTGGTTGCTTCTTCGCCCGTTACCCGCAACGCCACATCGGCCTTGTAGACCTTGAGCTTCGGCGTGCCGTCCAGCCCATAGTTGCCCACGAATGGCGGGCTCAAGGTGATGTAATTGACCTTGGGTGCCGCATCTTCTTTAGCTTCTTCAGCCACCGCTGCCACAGGCAGAGACAGGGCCAGCATCAACACAATCCACGCTTTCACAATTCGCTCCTTATCCGGTTTGCGGCCTAGCATAACGACCCGCCGCTCAAGCACAAGCTTATGGCTGACTATCAGGGCCGGGCATGCTCGTTGACCCGACGACTCACACACCTACACTTATCGGCCATCACTCCCAAAGGAATAGCCCTGATGAAAGCTGTGCTGTGCAAAGCCTTCGGCCCTGCCGAATCGCTGGTGCTGGAAGACGTCGCCAGTCCTGCCGCGAAGAAGAACGAAATTCTGCTGGACGTGCACGCCGCCGGGGTGAATTTCCCCGACACATTGATCATCGAAGGCAAATACCAGTTCAAGCCGCCCTTCCCGTTTTCACCGGGTGGTGAAGCGGCCGGCGTGGTCAGCGTGGTAGGCGAGAAGGTCAGCCATCTGAAAGTGGGTGACCGGGTCATGGCCCTGACCGGCTGGGGCAGTTTCGCCGAGCAGGTCGCGGTGCCAGGCTACAACGTGCTGCCGATCCCGCCATCCATGGATTTCAACACCGCTGCCGCTTTCAGCATGACCTATGGCACTTCGATGCACGCGCTCAAGCAGCGCGCCAATCTGCAGCCGGGTGAAACCCTACTGGTACTCGGTGCCTCGGGCGGTGTCGGCCTCGCGGCGGTGGAAATCGGCAAAGCCATGGGTGCCCGCGTCATCGCCGCCGCCAGCAGCGCCGAAAAGCTCGCCGTGGCGAAGGCCGCCGGTGCCGACGAACTGATCAACTACAGCGAAACCAGCCTCAAGGACGAAATCAAGCGCCTGACCGACGGCCAGGGTGCCGACGTGATCTACGACCCGGTGGGCGGCGACCTGTTCGACCAGGCCATCCGTGCCATCGCCTGGAATGGTCGGTTGCTGGTGGTCGGCTTCGCCAGTGGACGCATCCCTGAACTGCCAGTGAACCTGGCGTTGCTCAAGGGTGCAGCGGTGGTCGGCGTGTTCTGGGGTTCGTTTGCCCAGCGCCAGCCACAAGACAATGCGGCGAACTTCCAGCAGCTGTTTGGCTGGTTTGCCGAGGGCAAGTTGAAGCCGTTGGTGTCTCAGGTGTACCCGCTGATCAATGCGGCGCAAGCCATTAATGATCTGGGCCAGCGCAAGGCGGTTGGGAAAGTGGTGGTGCACGTTCGCTGAAGCTGCGATAAGCACAAAGAGGCCAGAACAATTGACGAAGATGTTCTGGCCTTTTCATTTCCATGACCAAATGGCTCAAACTCTTTTAGCAATATTTATCGACAGTTAATTTGGCGGTAAATATATAACGCATTCCACTCGAAAAATTACTTTAGTTTGACGCACTACAGACAAGAGGAATGACTGTGAAAGCGCTCAACACTAGCTCCGCTGATACGTCATCACATTCTGCTTTGTTCATATGGACCATTTCGCGAGATCAGTACATCGCCTCGCTGAACCTGTGAATCAGACCTTAAAAACACCATCCAATTGCCTGTAAAAAGGACGACCCCTGCTTTCAGGGTGTCGAGTAAACATGGAACAATCGACATGGATAAGTCATATGTCTAACGCCAACAATTATTTAGGCCCTCATAAAAAAACGGGACCAAACTCCTACGAACTAGGCCCTGTATCGGTCAGAGCAGAAAAACTCCCAGGTCTCGGGCAAGGCGGTTTTTTTCAGGGAGTTTGGGGCCTGAATGAAGGTCCTCATAGAGGTACCAGTGAGGGATCGGGAAAGCTTAGTCCGCTGACTCCATTCATATGGGATGACTTTATGAATGAGCAGAAAGCAAATAACAAGGAAGTAGACAATGAATATATAGGAATTTTCAATAGTCTAGCAGAGACGACCAATAGAGAACTTGAGCAGGCAAAAAAGGTCGCCAAGGGAACTCGAGTACTCACGCCAATAGAAATAGCAAAAACAGACCAAGAAACAACCATTAAAGCTATCCAATCAAAGATTGCAGAGTTTCAAGCTAATACTGACAGCGCCCACTAACTTTATGGTCACAATCCATTTTTCCTAATGACGGAATTATCCTTCAGAAAAATATACGAAAGCGTGGAATCTCGTGCGAGTTTAGCTGCCGCTTATACAGCCATTGACAATGCATACCGATCAGCATTAGAGCTAAAACGAATTTCGCTGCAGATGAATATTCTGGCTAATCAGCTAAACGATCTATCTACAAAAATAACCCTGGCCGAGCCCGAATTCAACCCCACAAAAGACAGTTCAACTTCAATCGTGGATGAGAAAATATCAGCCATTAATCTGGAAACGGATATACGCTTCCAGCTTATACCTTCTTTTATCCTGGAGAATATTTCTTCAGCCGGTGTAACAGGCGGACTTACGCTCTCTCAATCCCTGACAAATTACAAAACCACCATAGACAATATTATCGCATCCGAGCAGTCGGCTATCAGTTCTTACGCAAAAGCCAATCCAGCTATTAATGCGCCGCTAAGCAAACCTGAACTCGAAGCGCTTAGCAATCTCGTGAATTTACAGGCTCATACCAACCTTGGCAAACGATGGCAAGACTATCATGTGTCACTTCTTCATTCAGAAACCGTTCGATATTTAACCGAGGCATCGAATGCCTTCTCTGGACTTATCGCACGCGCTCAAGACACTGAACGGCTACAAGAGCAATTACGCATTGCTGCCGAGCAGAGTGCTCACCGGCAAGCGCAAGAAAGAAAACAAGAAGAAATCAGGATCGAGGCACTACGACTAGCACACAGAAAGGCTGCCGCCGAAAAACTAATAAAATTGGAAAAACAAAAATCCGCAGATTCGCTGGCGGAGCAATTTAATGAAATAGCGAAAAGCATTAAACAGAACATTCCAAAAGAGATCGACCAAAGATTAATATGGCTAAAGGACAAACAACAAGAGCTACTTTCCGCACATCGGGATGCTGAATCAGCGGAGCGCGATGCCGGAGGATTTTATGGCATATCAAACTCCAACAATCGGAAAAAATATCTGCGGCAAATTCAAAAATCTGTCGACTTTTCCATTCGAGTCAAATACCAGATCCATAACGTAAACTTGTCAACCGTTAGCGGCCCAAAGGCATCCGTACACCCGCTAGTAATAACACCTGACGGCTTGATTTCCGGATATGAACACTTGCCCACTTCATTGAACGGTGCGGTTGAATCACTGAAAAAGATAGGTACCACATTAACACGAGGGCCATTCATGTTGGTGTCTACCGTGTTCTACTCGGCGCCATTGGGAAATGGTGAACTTCAACGCAACCCCGTTGTAATGACCATGCCGCTCTCGTTACTTATTGATGATGTTAGTTATATTTCATCGGTGCAGCATGACAGCAACTTCCCTCTACCGTTTCGCGCCGTATCGTCGGTTCAGGGGGGACACACTAATCTCTATCTTGCCGCGACAGGCGAGGGCCTCTCCAAATCGGTCAGACTCAGACACGCCCAGCTGGACGCAGTTACAAATCTCTACACATTCACGACTGAGGGTATTCTTCCGAGAACATTGACTTGGACGCCCGATGACGCCCCCGGCAGCGATGCTTTAGGCTCCACGGATTTACCGGCCAAGCAACCCGGCATCATGATTTACCCAGGTGCCAGGGTCACTCAGATAGAAGGCCGGACTGACGAACATCCGACATGTGACGAGGCTGACACTGACGACTATATCCTGGTGTTCCCGGCAGAGTCAGGGTTTGATCCCGTTTACATCATGGCTAGCCGCTCAGGCCCGCGATATGAACCTGGGACGGCAACCGGGACGGGGCAAGCGGTCGGGGACAATTGGCTTGGGAGTGCTAGTGAAGCAGGGGGCGCTCCTGTTCCTACACAAATAGCAGATCAATTACGTGGTCAGGACTTCAGGAATTTTGATAAATTCAGGGAGAAATTTTGGCGCGCAGTGGCAAATGATGCAGAATTAAACAACAAACTTGGCCCACTTAACAAAGCGATAATGAAAAGTGGATATTCACCTTATGCGCCTCGAGGCGAGCAGGTGGGAGGGCGTGAGAAGTTCGAAATCCATCACGTACATCCAATCGGTAGAGGTGGTGAAGTCTACAACATAGACAATATGGCCATAACCACTCCAAAATCTCATATTGCTGAACACTCAAAAGACAATGGTGACTCGTTATGAATTCCAACAAACCATATGATCAATACACCGAAACGGAGTTTTTGGCGATTATCAACCGATTGTTTGTTGGAGATTACTCATCCGAAGAAGAACTTGACGTCCTTGTTCACCAAATAGTCGATACGTCTGAGCACCCAAACGGTACAGATATCCTGTTTTACCCTGAACAGGGTGTTGAAAATTCAGCTATGGGAATACTTAACAGCATTAAGGAATGGCGCCAAGCAAACAGCAAACCCGGCTTCAAACCTGAGTAAATTGCAAAAATAATAGAAGCGCGACCATTCGGTCGCGCTTTTTTTCGGTTCCCACATTAAAGCAGCTTCCGAATATCCTCGGGTAAAAACCGAATATATCTGGAGACAGGGCTGTTCAGGCATTGCCTGGCAATGGCCGGCACACGCTTGTTCAACTTGGCGATCAACGCTAGACGCTGCTCAGCTGACATTTGTTTTTGAAAGAGCCCACTCGACAGATACGCACGGGTGTAATGAAACGCGGGTAAATCGACCCAGTGGTAATCCACGGTACGAACAACGCCTTCGTTGACCTCGCGGCATTTCAGTTCTTTGAGCCAATGGTTGATGCCATTCGGAGCATCAAGGCCGAACACCATCGGCGCAATTACTTCCTGTTCGACCGGATTTTCGCCGCCCACCCTCCACGGCTTGAACCGCCAGTTCGTTATCGCCGTTGTGGTGGCTTCCGCCAGATCCGGGTGGTCGCTTTCCAGAATCTTCACCTTACCGACGGAACCATCGGCGCTGACCATGAAGCTGACCCGCACATTTCCGACAATCCCTGCCCTGGATAACGCACTTGGGTAAATCGGCTTGGGAGTGTCCTCTGGTATCAGAAAAACCTCCCCAGCCCTGATATCGACCGACACCATCAGCAACAGCACACACGCAAACCACCGCATAACCCCTCTCCTTCGCCACTGCAATGCCAAACCTGGCACCAGCACAAAGGTTAAAGCTCGGCGACCTGGAACAGAACGTCGCGACGTCCCATTCAATCGAAGGACATTTCCCAAAACCTGCCCTACTCCGGGCAAGCGAAGCGCATCAAAGCGACAGAGGTAACGCTTCCTACAGCGTCCTTCACTTACACCTGAGCGACATGTTCGTAAAAGAACATGCGATCTCCAATATTTCCGCTGTTTGGCCAATGCGAACCGGTGCTATTTTCGGTAACGAAACTGTAACATTCGCATCCGCAGTCAAAACAAGAAATCTGGAGCTCTTGAATGTTTGCTTTTTTTCGTCCTGCCGCACATCAGGCTCCATTGCCTGAAGAAAAAATAGACAGCACCTACCGACGCCTTCGCTGGCAGATCTTCGCCGGGATTTTCATTGGCTATGCCGGTTACTACCTGCTGCGCAAGAACTTCACCCTGGCCTTCCCGGACCTGATCGCCCAAGGCTATACAAAAGGCCAACTGGGTGTGGCCATGTCGGCGATTGCGATCGCCTACGGTCTGTCCAAGTTTTTGATGGGCATTGTGTCCGACCGCTCCAACCCGCGTTACTTCCTGCCGTTCGGCCTGGTGGTGTCCGCCGGGGTGATGTTCGTTTTCGGTTTCGCACCTTGGGCGACGTCCAGCGTGACCATGATGTTCATCCTGTTGTTCATCAACGGCTGGGCGCAAGGCATGGGCTGGCCGCCGAGCGGGCGAACCATGGTGCACTGGTGGTCGAAGAAAGAGCGCGGCGGTGTGGTTTCCGTGTGGAACACCGCGCATAACGTCGGCGGTGGCTTGATCGGCCCGCTGGCGATTCTCGGCATGGGCTGGTTCAACGACTGGCACAGCAAGTTCTACGTACCGGCCGCCGTGGCGCTGCTGGTCGCCGTATTTGCCTTCATTGTGATGCGCGACACTCCGCAATCGACGGGCTTGCCGCCGATCGAGAAGTACAAAAACGATTACCCGGAAGGCTACGACGCCAGCCACGAAGACGAATTCAGCGCCAAGGACATCTTTGTCAAATACGTGCTGCGCAACAAAATGCTCTGGTTCATCGCCCTGGCCAACGTCTTCGTCTACTTGTTGCGCTACGGCATCCTGGACTGGGCGCCGACCTACCTCAAAGAGGTCAAGCACTTCGACTTCGACAAGACGTCGTGGGCGTATTTCCTTTATGAGTGGGCAGGCATTCCGGGCACGTTGCTGTGCGGCTGGATGTCGGACAAGGTCTTTCGTGGCAACCGTGGCCTGACCGGCATGGTGTTCATGGCGTTGGTGACCGTCGCGACGATCGTGTACTGGTTGAACCCGCCGGGTAACCCGATGATCGATATGATCTCGCTGTTCGCGATCGGCTTCCTGATCTACGGCCCGGTGATGCTGGTTGGCCTGCAAGCGCTGGAACTGGTGCCGAAGAAGGCGGCGGGGACGGCTGCAGGCTTTACTGGCCTGTTCGGTTACCTGGGTGGTTCAGTCGCGGCCAGTGCCTTGATGGGCTACACGGTGGACTACTTCGGTTGGGATGGCGGTTTCATCCTGCTGGTAGCCGCCTGTTTGCTGGCGATGGCATTCCTGGCACCCACGCTGGGGCACAAACAAATCGCCAGTCAGACCCGCGAAGAAGCACTCGCCTGATCAGACGTTGATTTACAACGCTTGAGCCGCGCCTCCAGATTCCGGTCTGGCATGGCGTGGCTACGCAGGGCGTTGGCGGTCTGCTCGACATAGTCGCGAGTGGTGCCGTAGCGCCCGCAAGCGTTTTCGAACACGTGATTCAGTACGTGATCAGGCAAGTTGCCGGCATAGCTGGGCAGGTGACGTTCCAGGACGAATCCCAACGCCTGAACCTGGCTACCGTCTTCAAGTCGGCAGTTGAGCCAGTGCGGTCGATAGGACGGGAATGGCATCTCTCTTTTCCATAACGCGTACAGCGAAGCGTCCAGTTGCTCTTCCGGCAAGCGATAGGCAAAACCACTGCAGGAGCCGCCGCGATCCAGGCCAAACACCAGGCCCGGCATTTCCGGCGTGCCGCGATGTTCATGGGACCACAGGTACAAACCGCGATGGTAGCCATGCACCCGCCCGCGTACGCGTTCAACCGCCGTGCACTCGGGACGCCAGATCAGCGATCCATACGCGAACAACCACACTGGCCCGCCCTTGTGGCGCGCCATGGTCGATTGCATCGAGCTGAGTAGTTGTTCGTGGGTGAGCTGCGGCCCCAGATCGAGCCGCGGAGGGTAAGCCAGATTCAAAATCGAAGATTCAATGGCGCTCATGGCGAATAGCGTTCAGCTCCCCGCGGGTGAAGAATTACTTAATAGAACGCACCGCTGTAACAATAAGGCACATATGTTTTAAGGCAATTTAAGTGCCATGGCACAGTTCTTAAATTATTGCCTGATCGAGTTATAACCTACCGGTATTTATACAAATCTATAAATACCAATAGGCTATATGGAGAGTTATAACCTGTAGGAGCGAGCTTGCTCGCGATGGTCGTTAACGATTACGCCGGAAGCCAGGCTGCCCGCAGCGTTCTTGAGTCCATCGCGAGCAGGCTCGCTCCTACAGGGGGGGGTAGCGTCAGGATCTAGGCGCGTACGCAAACACGTCAGCGCGCATTTGATGGGCGTCCATTCCGGCCTCCACCAGCGCATCCAGCGTGCCATAGACCATCGCCGGCGAGCCGCTGGCGTACACATGCAGGGTCTTGAGGTCAGGGAAGTCTTCGCACACCGCTTCATGCAGCATGCCGCAGCGCCCCGGCCAGCCACATGGGTCGCTGACGACTTTATGCAGGAACAGATTGGGCAACTTCAGCCACTCGTCCCAATGTTCGATTTCATAGAAGTCTTCGGGACGACGTACGCCCCAATACAAATGCACCGGATGCTTGAAGCCAGTCGCGCGGCAATGTTCGATCAGGCCATGAACCTGACCCATTCCAGTACCTGCGGCAATCAACACCAACGGACCCTCCGGCAACTCGGCCAGGTGCGTGTCACCGAACGGCATGTCGATGCGCACCATCGTGTCGCGTTGCAGTTGTTTGATCAGGTTTAACGCACTGGCTTCGCGCGCCAGGACATGAATTTCCAGATCGCGCCCACCAGAAGGTGCCGACGCCAGGGAAAACGACGACTTGTCGCCGTTATCCCGATAAATCATCAGGTACTGCCCCGCGTAATAACGCGGTGGCTTGCCGGCCGGGGCCCGCAATCGGACCCGCCAGGTATCACCGCCGACGTCGGTGCAACTGGTGACCTGACACGACAGACTGCGCACCGGCAATTCTCCCAGCGCGAGCACGCCATCCCACAGCACGATGCAGTCTTCCAGCGGCTCTGCTATGCAAGTGTAGAACTCGCCATGGTCGCGCACACCGCCCGCCTGTTCGACCCGGCCCTCTACCAGCAGCGCGGCGCACACATGGCAATTACCATTGCGACAGCTTTGCGGGCATTCGTAGCCCAGACGGCGTGCGCCATCGAGAATCCGCTCGCCGGGCAGAATATCCAGCACTGCTCCGGAGGGCTGCAAGGTTACACGCATCAATCTATTCCTAACTGGTTCCAGATGGCATCGATCCGCTGGGTCACGGCTTCGTCCTTGACGATCACCCGACCCCACTCGCGCGTGGTTTCGCCTGGCCATTTATGCGTGGCATCGAGCCCCATCTTCGAACCCAGGCCGGAAACCGGCGAGGCGAAGTCGAGGTAATCGATCGGCGTGTTTTCGATCATCACCGTGTCGCGCTTGGGGTCCATGCGCGTGGTGATGGCCCAGATCACGTCGTTCCAGTCCCGTGCGTTGATATCGTCGTCAGTGACGATAACGAATTTGGTGTACATGAACTGTCGCAAAAACGACCAGACACCGAGCATTACCCGCTTGGCATGCCCCGGATACGACTTCTTCATGGTCACGACGGCCATGCGATACGAGCAACCTTCGGGCGGCAGGTAGAAGTCAGTGATCTCCGGGAATTGCTTTTGCAGGATCGGCACGAACACTTCGTTCAGCGCGACACCCAGAATCGCCGGCTCATCCGGTGGACGGCCGGTGTAGGTGCTGTGGTAAATCGGCTTGATGCGATGGGTAATCCGCTCGACGGTAAAGACCGGGAAACTGTCGACTTCGTTGTAGTAACCGGTGTGGTCGCCGTACGGACCTTCGTCAGCCATTTCGCCCGGATGAATCACCCCTTCAAGAATGATTTCGGCGGTGGCGGGCACTTGCAAGTCGTTGCCCCGGCACTTCACCAATTCGGTACGGTTGCCACGCAGCAAGCCGGCGAATGCGTACTCGGAGAGGCTGTCGGGCACTGGCGTCACCGCGCCAAGGATGGTTGCAGGATCGGCACCCAACGCCACAGCCACCGGAAATGGCTGGCCAGGATGTTTTTCGCACCACTCGCGATAATCCAGCGCGCCACCGCGGTGGCTCAGCCAGCGCATGATCACTTTGTTGCGACCTATCACTTGCTGACGGTAGATACCCAGGTTCTGGCGGTCCTTGTTCGGACCTTTGGTGACGGTCAGCCCCCAGGTGATCAACGGGGCGACATCGCCAGGCCAGCAGGTCTGCACCGGCAACAGGGCGAGGTCAACGTCGTCGCCTTCGATGACCACTTCCTGGCAGATCGCGTCTTTGACGACTTTGGGCGCCATCGAGATGATCTTGCCGAAGATCGGCAGCTTGGACCAGGCGTCCTTCAGGCCCTTCGGCGGCTCGGGCTCCTTGAGAAACGCCAGCAGCTTGCCGATTTCGCGCAGCTCGCTGACCGACTCGGCGCCCATGCCCATGGCCACCCGCTCGGGGGTGCCGAACAGGTTGCCGAGTACCGGAATGTCGTACCCGGTAGGCTTTTCGAACAACAGCGCCGGGCCTTTGGCCCGCAGCGTGCGGTCACAGACTTCGGTCATCTCCAGCACTGGAGAGACGGGGATCTGGATGCGTTTCAACTCTCCGCGCTGCTCAAGCTGCTGCACGAAATCCCGAAGATCCTTGAATTTCATTGACGATGGCACCCCTAAAATAGGCGTACATCCTACCTGCTCTGCCGTCCGCTGGCAGCCTGTCGCTGCTTAGTTGGCTGCATTCACATTGCCGGTGTCCAGCTTCGCCTCGGCACTCAGGCCGATAAACAATGGCTCCAGTACCGGCGCCACCCGACGCGCACCAATTTCCGACAGGTGATTGTCATCGGTGTACAGCGAGTAACCATTGGATTGAACGCGGCACAGACCGGCCGTTTCGCAGAGCCGTGATGCAGGGTCCACCACCCGTACGGCAGGATCTTGCGCCAGTTGAGCGAACAATTGACTGATGAACGCCTGACGCTTGAGATGCTCGGCGAGTGCCAACCCGACATCGTCGACCGGTCGATTCAACATCGCCAGCCGACTGAGCCGATACGGCGGACTGAAAGCCTGCAACGGCACCTCTTTGACCAGCCAGACACGATGCCCGGCCGCACGCAATTGCTGAACCCGCGCACGCAAGCCTTCACTCAGACGCTGTTCGGCAACCCGGCGGTCATACTGCCCGTCCCGGTTTTTCAACGCATGCCCCAAGTCACCCTTGGCGTCGCCGTACAGGTACAGGCTCCAGCGGGCCACCAGCACCACATCAGTCACGTCCTGCGGCACCATGGCCTGCTCGACCCGACGATTGAAGCGGGCGCAACGCGGGTCGTGTTCCAGGCCTTGCACCGGTATGCAGCCAGCGGAACTGGCAAGCATCACGTTGATGTGATGCTCTTTGGCGCCATCGTCAAACACCGGGATCAGCGCCGTTGCATGGCTGTCGCCCCACACCAGTGCCCGAGGAGGCACGTTTGCCACACCGTAGTGGCAGAACAATTTTTCGTCCGGCGTTTTGTCGTCGGCCAAACACGCCATCAGCTCCGGCCGCCATTCGCGGCCCTTGGCATATTGCAGCGCCTGATCGGGCAAACGCCACGGCAAGCCGTCAGTCCAGCGCAAGGTTTGCCCGGCCAACCCGAGCACCAGCACACCACAGGCACCCGCCAGCAGAATCTGCCGCCTCCCTGCCAACAGCCGCCGCTCGCGAAACGGCGTCTCTACGAAACGCCAGGACAGGTACCCGAGCACCAGGCTCAGCAGAATCAACCCGGCGCTGTCCAAGGCGCTCGGCTGATCGACGCTGGCATAACTGGCGAAAACGAACACCGGCCAATGCCACAAGTACCAGGAATAGGAAACCAGTCCGAGGCCGACCATCACCCGACTGCTCAAAATTTGGCCAACCCAGGTGGTGCGATGACCGTTGGACCCAATGAGCGCCATCACACCAAGAACCGGCAGCAGCGCCGCCACTCCGGGGAACGGCGTGTTCTTGTTGTAACCGAACACCGCCAACAGGATCAGGCCCAGCCCAGCCAGGCTAAGCGACTGCGCCGCCATTGGTTTGAGCCGCCACTGCCGCGCTGGCGCGATCGCCAACATCGCCCCGGCCAACAATTCCCAGGCACGCATTGGTAGCAGGAAAAATGCCTTTTCCGGATGGACCTGAACGGCCCAGACACTCAGCCCGAAAGACACTAGCAAAACGCCTAATAGCGCGAGACGCCAATGTTTGAGGCGACTCGACAGCAGCGTCAGCAGCAACGGAAATACGATGTAGAACTGCTCTTCAACCGCCAGCGACCAGGTATGCAGCAACGGCTTGAGGTCGGAGGCGACATCGAAGTAGCCGTCCTGGCGCATGAACAGGATGTTCGACACGAACAACACTTGATAACGCGCCGAGCGCCCCAGCTCTTCGTAATCTTTGGGCGCCATCAGGAACCAGCCCAGTGCGAGCACAGCCAGGATCATCGCAAACAACGCCGGCAGGATGCGTCGCGCCCGCCGCGCCCAGAAATCGACAAAGCTGAAACGTCCAGCTTGCCGCTGGTTCCAGATGATCGACGTGATCAGGAAACCGGAAATCACAAAAAACACATCCACGCCGACGAACCCGCCGGTAAACCCCGGAACGCCGAAATGAAACAGCACCACGGCGATCACGGCGACTGCTCGCAAGCCGTCGATGTCTCTTCGATAAGCAAGAACGCTCATAACGTCAAAGCCACACTGTTGATTTTTCTTCCAGCCCTCTACGCCAGTGAAGCAGCGATTTTTGAAGGCCGTATCGGATTTGTTACCCGATCAAAGACCAACGTGAATCAAAATCGTCCCTTTTTTTGACCAAAAAAAATGGTTCATCACGGATTGCCGGGAAAGACGCTCTTGATCTTCATGAAAAAGAATTCGCTATCCCGGTAACCGTACGCCATCCGCTTGATGACCTTTATTCGATTGTTTATTCCTTCCAACTGACCGGTGTGCATCGGCCAGCGAACCCGACTCACGATGCCCCGCCAGTAAGCCTTTAGCCGTTTGGCAAACTGGATCAGAGCAGGTATTTCGCTTTCATGAGCATGGCG
>NZ_JAHTMR010000031.1 GCF_019200975.1 Pseudomonas sp. PD9R
GATCAAAAGATCGCAGCCTGCGGCAGCTCCTACACAGGCTGTGATGACTCAGCGCAGACCGCGTTGAGTCTCGTCCAGCTCACGGATGTACTTGAAGATTTTACGGCTCGATGCCGGTGGCTTGTTGGTCGCCACTTCGTGCTGGGCCTGACGGATCAGGGAGCGCAATTGCTGGCGATCAGCTTCCGGGTAGTCGAGAACGAACTTCTCCAGGACTGCATCGTCGCCAGCGATCAGGCGATCGCGCCAGCGTTCCAGGCCATGGAAACGTTCGTTGTATTGGCGAGTGGAGGCATCGAGTTGATCGAGCAAAATCAGAATGGCGTCAGTGTCCTGATCGCGCATCAGTTTGCCGATGAACTGAAGGTGCCGCTTACGCGCAATGTTTGCCGTGTGCTTGGGCGCATCGGCCAGGGCCCGGCGCAAGGCGTCGGTCAAAGGCAGTTTGCCAATCAAGTCAGGTTTGAGTGTTGTAAGGCGTTCGCCAAGGTCAACCAGAGCATGCAGCTCACGTTTAACCTGGGATTTGCTTTTTTCTCCCGTATCGAGGGAGTCGTCGTAAGAATCAACCATGGTGGCCGTCCGCAAAGAAACGCCGCCATGATAACCAGTCGGGGGCCGCTTGTCCGGCCCGGTCGCTCGATGACCTTTACCGAAAGCAGAATTTGAGTGGAGAACAGCATGAGTGCAGTTGAAAGCGTCGGCCCACAAGCGTTGCCGGCACTGCAAGAACAAGTCGAGCAGATCATCGCTGAAGCCAAGCGCCAGGGTGCCAGTGCTTGTGAAGTGGCCGTGTCCCTGGAGCAGGGTTTGTCCACGTCGGTGCGCCAGCGTGAAGTCGAAACCGTCGAATTCAACCGCGATCAGGGTTTCGGCATCACCTTGTACGTGGGCCAGCGCAAGGGCTCGGCCAGCACGTCGGCGAGCGGTCCGGACGCGATCCGCGAAACTGTCGCCGCTGCACTGGCCATCGCCAAGCACACATCAGAAGACGAGGCGTCGGGCCTGGCAGATGCCGCTTTAATGGCTCGCGATCTACAGGATTTCGACCTGTTTCACGAATGGGACATCACCCCGGAGCAAGCGATCGAGCTGGCGCTGACCTGTGAAGCCGCCGCGTTTGCCGCTGATAGCCGAATCAAGAATGCTGATGGCACCACGTTGAGTACCCATCAGGGTTGCCGTGTCTACGGTAACAGCCACGGGTTCATCGGCGGCTATGCGTCGACCCGACACAGCCTGAGCTGCGTGATGATCGCCGAGGCCGACGGCCAGATGCAGCGCGATTATTGGTACGACGTGAACCGCCAGGGCAACTTGCTGGCGGACCCGGTGAGCATTGGCCAGCGTGCCGCGCAACGGGCGGCGAGCCGTTTGGGCGCGCGTCCGGTGCCGACTTGCGAAGTGCCGGTGCTGTTTTCCGCAGAACTGGCGGGTGGATTGTTCGGCAGTTTCCTCTCGGCCATTTCCGGCGGCAGTCTGTATCGCAAATCATCGTTCCTCGAAGGCACGTTGGGTCAGAAACTGTTTCCGGAATGGTTGACCATCGACGAGCGTCCGCACCTGATGCAGGCCATGGGCAGCGCGGCGTTCGATGGCGATGGCCTGGCGACCTACGCCAAACCGTTTGTCGAAAAGGGTGAGTTGGTGTCCTACATCCTCGGCACTTACTCCGGTCGCAAACTCGGCATGCCGAGCACCGCGAACGCCGGCGGCGTGCACAACCTGTTCGTCACCCATGGTGATGAAGACCAGGCCGCGTTGCTGCGCCGCATGGGCCGAGGCCTGCTGGTAACGGAATTGATGGGCCATGGCCTGAATATGGTGACCGGCGATTACTCCCGTGGTGCGGCGGGTTACTGGGTCGAGAACGGTGAAATCCAGTTCGCGGTCCAGGAGGTCACCATCGCCGGCAACATGCGCGACATGTTCAAGCAGATCGTTGCCGTGGGTAATGACCTGGAACTGCGCAGCAACATCCGCACCGGTTCGGTGCTGATCGAGCGCATGACGGTGGCGGGCAGCTAAGCCGTTCCGTTACACACAAAGGCGCGCCACCCATCGGGTGGCGCGCCTTTTTTTAAAATCAAAAATCGCAGCCTGCGGCAGCTCCTACAGGAAACTCACCCACCCCATGTAGGAGCTGCCGAAGTCTGCGATCTTTTGGTGCTCTTGTTTTGGTTCTCATTATCATCTAATAATAAATCTCATTACCGAATGAGCCCCGGATCATGAGTTCTGCCTTGCACGAGCAGCCGTACCTCGAAAGCTGGCGCTGGATGAGTCGCCAGATCCGTTGCGCGATGGACCCCGACGAACCTCGCCTGATCGAACATTACCTGGCCGAAGGCCGGTATCTATCCTGTTGCACGGCCACTTCTCCCTGGACCGTCGCTGAAACCTCTTTCCGTTTGCTGCTCGATACCGCCGCCGATGTCGCGCTGCCCTGGCACTGGCGCACCTACTGCCTGGACCAGGCGTGGCGCCCATTGCGTGAACTGGAACGCCTCTCTCTGTGCAAATGTCGCCTCAAGCGCTGGCAAAGCTACACCTGGCAATTGGCGACCTGCGAGTTGCAACCCTCAATTCCCCTCATAGAACTGGTGCAAGGATTTTCAGATGAGTAGGGGTCTGTCATCAGTTATTTCCTATGCCGCGCCGGGCCTGCTGTGGTCCGGGGCAAGGAGTGTGGTTTGGTCATTCCAAATAAGCTCCGAGCAACGCGGCCCTGCGCCACAGCAGGCCCGGCCCTTCGGGTTGCGTCTGAAAGCGGGCCAGACTGCGTTGCAGTCCTTGGCAAGGAAAAACCCATTACCAGCGGACTGCGCCTTGCCTGGCCCGCTTTCATACGCAACGCGACATAGGAAATAACTGATGACAGACCCTCAGACACGTATTGAGCGCGACAGCATGGGCGAGCTTCAGGTCCCGGAAGCCGCCCTCTACGGCGCACAGACCCAGCGTGCGGTGGATAACTTCCCGATCAGCGGCAAACCGATGCCGGTGCAGTTCATCCGCGCGCTGATCCTGGCCAAAGCCGCCGCTGCCCGCGCGAACATTGAGCTCAAGCAAATCAGCGAATCCCAAGGCAAAGCCATCGCCGATGCGGCCCAGGGTTTGCTCGAAGGCGACTTCATGCAGCATTTCCCGGTGGATATTTTCCAGACCGGTTCCGGCACCAGTTCCAACATGAATGCCAACGAAGTGATCGCCACGCTGGCCAGTCGCTTGCTCGGAGAGCCGGTAAATCCCAACGATCACGTCAACTGCGGCCAAAGCAGCAACGACATCATTCCAACCACCATCCACGTCAGCGCGGCGCTGGCATTGCACGAACAGTTGCTGCCGTCCCTGAACGGGCTGGTGCAGGTGATCGAGCGCAAGGCCGAGCAAGTGCATCACCACGTCAAAACCGGCCGCACCCATCTGATGGACGCCATGCCGGTGCGCATGAGTCAAGTGCTCAACGGATGGGCGCAGCAACTCAAGGCCAATATCGGCCATCTGCAAGATCTGCAGCCGAGCCTGCAATCCCTGGCGCAAGGCGGCACGGCGGTGGGCACTGGCGTCAATGCGCATCCAGAGTTTGCGGCGCGCTTCAGTCAGCAGCTGAGCAAACTGACCCACGTGCAATTCACACCGGGTGTGGATCTGTTTGCCTTGATTGGTTCCCAGGACACCGCCGTTGCAGTGTCCGGGCAGCTCAAGGCCACCGCCGTATCGCTGATGAAAATCGCCAACGACCTGCGCTGGATGAACTCCGGTCCTTTGGCAGGCCTCGGTGAAATCGAACTTGAGGCCTTGCAGCCGGGCTCCTCGATCATGCCCGGCAAAGTGAATCCGGTGATCCCGGAAGCCACCGCCATGGTCGCCGCGCAAGTGATCGGCAACGACACGGTGATCACCATTGCGGGTCAGTCGGGCAACTTCGAATTGAACGTGATGCTGCCGATCATCGCCCAGAACCTGCTGAGTAGCATCGAGTTGCTGGCCAATTCCAGCCGCTTGCTGGGTGAAAAGGCCATCGCCAGCTTCAAGGTCAATGAAGGTCGACTCAAGGAAGCGCTGTCACGCAACCCGATTCTGGTGACCGCGCTCAACCCGATCATCGGTTACCAGAAAGCCGCCGAAATCGCCAAGAAGGCTTACCAACAAGGCCGGCCGGTGATCGACGTCGCTCTGGAACACACCGATCTGTCGCGCAGCCAGCTGGAAGAGTTGCTCAACCCGGAAAAACTCACCGCTGGCGGCGTGTAATTCCCGCTACCGCTTTGGAGGCACACCATGGAGCACTGGAAACGCACAATCGAAAGGGCCAATCGCCATTTCATGTTGGGCGAATTCGTCGATGCCCGCGAGGCTTACTTGCAGGCACTGGCGCTTGCCCAAGTGTTGTTCGAGCGCTGGGCTGATGCCAACGAAGCGGTGGCGGCTTGCGTGATTTCCCATCACAACCTGGCGGACCTGCATTTGCGTCTGAACCAGCCGGAGGAGAGCGCCGAGTACCTGTGCGCCATTCACCAACGGTTATTGCAGACCCTGCAGGACCCGCGACTGTCTCCCGCCCTGCGTGAAGCAGCGTTGCGCCAGAGCAGCAAGACCTATGTCGAACTGCTGAATTTCATCAGCGAATACGGCGAATACCCGCGTACCCATCGTTTGCTGCACATCGATGCCGCCTCGCCGTCGCAAGCCCCTGCGCCTCATCATCATGGAGTCCATTGAAATGGCTTTTACCTTGCCTGCCTTGCCGTATGCCTATGACGCCCTGGAACCGCATATCGATGCGCAGACCATGGAGATCCATTACACCAAGCACCACCAGACCTACATCAACAACCTCAACGCAGCCGTCGAAGGCACCGAGTTCGCGGAATGGCCAGTAGAAAAACTGGTGGCCGCCGTTCAGCAATTGCCAGAAAAGCTGCGCGCCGCGGTGATCAATCAGGGCGGCGGTCACGCCAACCACTCGCTGTTCTGGGAGGTTATGGCGCCTCATGGTGGTGGCAAACCTGAAGGCGATCTGGCCAAGGCCATCGACGCGCAACTGGGTGGTCTCGACAGTTTCAAAGAAGCGTTCACCAAAGCCGCGTTGACCCGTTTCGGCAGTGGCTGGGCCTGGCTGAGCGTTACGCCGCAAAAGACCCTTGTGGTGGAAAGCAGCGGCAACCAGGACAGCCCATTGATGAACGGCAATACACCGATTCTCGGTCTGGATGTCTGGGAGCACGCCTATTACCTGCAGTATCAGAACCGCCGCCCGGAATACATCAATGCGTTCTACAACGTGATCAATTGGCCTGAAGTCGCTGCGCGTTATCAGGCTGCACTGGTTTAAGTCATCGATTAAAACAACCCAAGGCTGACTATGGGCACTGAAACACTGGCGATCGGAAGTGGACGAATGTTTCGATACGCGTTTGGATCGCTGTTACTGCTGGCGGGTATGAGCTTGCTGGTTGCGCACGGGCTGGAGTGGCTGGATCTGGAGCCGAAGTTGTTGCGGGCGTTGCAGGGTGGCGCGATCTGCGCGCTGGGCACCGCGCTCGGGGCGGTGCCGGTGCTGGTCATCCGGCGCATGCCTCAGACTTTAAGCGATACGTTGCTGGGATTTGGTGCTGGCGTGATGTTGGCGGCGACAGCGTTTTCGCTGATCGTGCCGGGCATTGCTGCAGCCGAAAATCTCGGCATGACCCCGTGGGCGGCCAGCAGCCTGATGTGTTTTGGCATCATGCTCGGCGCGTTTGGGTTGTTCCTGGTGGATCGCAAGGTCTCGGGCGCTTCGCCGGAAATGCTCATCGGCACAGTTGAGCATCCGGTGATCCCGCCGCGCATCTGGTTATTCGTGTTCGCGATCATTGCCCATAACATCCCTGAAGGCATGGCGGTCGGTGTCTCGGCCGGTGGTGGCATGCCGGATGCCGACAGCCTGGCGATGGGCATCGCATTGCAGGATGTGCCGGAAGGCCTGGTGATTGCGTTGGTGCTGGCCGGGGCAGGAATGTCGCGGGTCAGGGCGTTCCTGATCGGTGCAGCTTCTGGTTTGGTCGAGCCCGTGTTCGCCCTGTTGTGCGCTTGGCTGGTGAGCCTGGCCGAACTGCTATTGCCATTGGGGCTGGGGATGGCTGCCGGGGCAATGCTGCTGGTGGTCACCCATGAAGTGATTCCCGAGTCGCGCCGTAACGGTCACGACAAGCTGGCCAGCCTTGGGTTGCTGACCGGTTTTTGTTTGATGATGGTGATGGATACTGCGCTGGCTTAGTAAAAGATCGCAGCCTTCGGCAGCTCCTACATTGGTTCGCGTTCATATGTAGGAGCTGCCGAAGGCTGCGATCTTTGAGGTTTACTCGCCTTCGTCGAAGAAGTTATTGATCAACGCCACCAGCGCATCCAGTGCTTCCTGTTCCTGCTCGCCTTCCGTACTCAGATAAATTTTGGTGCCCTTGCCAGCGGCGAGCATCATCATGGCCATGATGCTTTTGCCATCAACCGTGGACTCGGGCGTGCGTCCTGCCCGGATCGTGCAATCCTTGAATTGGCCGGCGACCCCGACGAATTTTGCAGAAGCCCGGGCATGCAGGCCCAGCTTGTTGATGATTTCGATTTCCAGAGCAGGCATCGCGGTGTGAATCCTTTAGCTGAGGTCGCGGTGGCGAACCTGGACGTTCTTCAGGGATTGCTGCAGGGTCTTGCCCAGACGCTCGGTCAGGTAGACGGAGCGGTGATGTCCGCCGGTACAGCCTATGGCTATGGTGACGTAGGCGCGGTTGCTGGCAGCAAAACGGGGCAACCATTTGAGCAGATACGTGGAAATGTCCTGGAACATCTCCTCTACATCCGGCTGGGCTGCCAGGTACTCGGCAACCGGTAGATCAAGCCCGGATTGCGCACGTAACTCGGGCTTCCAATAGGGGTTCGGTAGGCAGCGCACGTCGAACACCAGGTCGGCGTCCACCGGCATGCCACGCTTGAAACCGAAAGACTCCACCAGGAATGCCGTTCCGGGTTCTGGCTGGTTCAGCAGGCGTAGCTTGATCGTATCGCGCAGCTGATACAGGTTCAGATTGGTGGTGTTTACTTTGAGGTCAGCAAGGTCGGCAATCGGGCCAAGCAGATTGGTTTCGTCGCTGATCGCCTCGGCCAGCGAGCGATTGGCGCTGCTGAGCGGGTGGCGACGACGGGTTTCCGAAAAGCGCTTGAGCAGGGTTTCTTCGTCGGCGTCCAGATACAGGACATCACATTGGATATGCCGACCACGGACTTCCGCCAGCAGTTCGGGAAACCGCGACAGATGACTCGGCAGGTTGCGTGCATCGATCGATACAGCAACCAGCGGCTGCGCCAGTTCGGTATGAATCAAGGCGCGTTCGGCCAGTTCCGGCAGCAACCCGGCGGGCAGGTTGTCGATGCAGTAGTAGCCGTTGTCCTCGAGAACATCGAGGGCGGTACTTTTACCTGAGCCAGAGCGGCCGCTGACGATGATCAAGCGCATGATTACTGCCCGTTTTGCTCGTCCAGGACAACCTGATACAAGGCTTCGTTGCTCGGAGCGCTGCGCAGTTTTTCGCGTACGTCCTTGCGGTCGAGCATGCTGGCGATCTGGCGCAACAGCTCCAGGTGCGCATCGGTAGCCGCTTCCGGGACCAGTAGAACGAACAACAGGTCAACCGGGGCGCCGTCGATGGCGTCGAAATCAATAGGGGCATCCAGGTGCATCAAGGCACTGATGGGCGATTGGCAGCCCTTCAGTCGACAGTGGGGGATAGCGATGCCGTTGCCAAAACCGGTCGAACCGAGTTTTTCACGGGCAATCAAAGCCTCGAAGACATCTTGCATCTCCAGATCCGGGACTTCCCGGGCGATCAGGTTGGCAATTTGTTCGAGGGCTTTCTTTTTACTGCCGCCCGGCACGTTCACCAGGGAACGGCCGGGGGTCAGGATGCTTTCAAGTCGGATCATGGGTTGGGAGTGTTAACGACCGGTAGCGCCCTGGAGGAGGCTCTGGGTCTTTTCCTTATGCTTTTTGAGTTGTTTATCGAGCTTGTCGGTCAGTGCGTCAATCGCCGCGTACATATCGGTATGTTCCGCGTTGGCGACCACTTCATTGCCGGGAATATGCAGCGTGGCTTCGATTTTCTGCTTCAGCTTTTCGACCGTCATCGTGACCTGCACGTTGGTGATCTTGTCGAAATGTCGCTCCAATCGTTCGAGTTTTTCGCCGATGTAGGTGCGAAGAGGTTCGGTCACTTCCAGTTGGTGTCCACTGATGTTGACTTGCATACAGCTTCTCCTTCGTTGCCAGTGCATAAAGCGGTAGATCAGATGATCTACCACTGGAACGCTGTGGCGGGGCTCTACATCAACCGCTTACGTTCGCTCGAAGGCGCGATCCCCAGAGATTCGCGGTACTTGGCGACGGTGCGGCGAGCCACCTGAATGCCTTGTGCCTCCAGTAAACCAGCGATCTTGCTGTCACTCAACGGCTTTTTCTGATTTTCCGCGGCAACCAGTTTTTTGATGATCGCGCGGATCGCCGTGGACGAGCATTCGCCGCCTTCGGAGGTGCTGACATGGCTGGAGAAAAAGTATTTCAGTTCATATATGCCCCGAGGGGTATGCATGAATTTCTGCGTGGTCACCCGTGAAATAGTCGATTCGTGCATGCCGACCGCCTCGGCGATGTCATGCAGGACCAACGGCTTCATGGCTTCGTCGCCATATTCCAGGAAACCGCGTTGATGCTCGACGATCTGGGTGGCTACTTTCATCAGAGTTTCGTTGCGGCTTTGCAGGCTCTTGATGAACCAGCGGGCTTCCTGCAACTGATTGCGCATGAAGGTGTTGTCGGCGCTGGTGTCAGCACGACGTACGAAACCGGCGTACTGGGCGTTGACCCGAAGACGCGGCACCGATTCCTGGTTGAGCTCCACCAGCCAGCGTTCGTTGTCCTTGCGCACGATCACGTCGGGAACGACGTACTCGGCTTCAGTGGACTCGATTTGCGAGCCCGGACGCGGATTGAGGCTCTGGACCAGTTCGATCACCTGGCGCAGTTCATCTTCCTTGAGCTTCATGCGACGCATCAGCTGGCTGTAATCGCGGCTGCCGAGCAAGTCGATGTAATCGCTGACCAGGCGCTTGGCCTCGGCCAGCCAAGGCGTTTTGGCCGGTAATTGGCGCAATTGCAGCAGCAGGCACTCGCCCAGGTTGCGGGCACCGATACCGGCCGGTTCGAATTGCTGGATGCGATGCAGGACGGCTTCGATTTCGTCGAGTTCGATATCCAGTTCCGGATCGAAGGCTTCGAGGATTTCTTCGAGCGTCTCGTCCAGATAACCCTGATTGTTGATGCAATCGATCAGGGTTACGGCGATCAGGCGATCGGTGTCGGACATCGGTGCCAGGTTCAGTTGCCACAGCAGGTGGCTTTGCAGGCTTTCGCCAGCCGAAGTGCGGGTGGTGAAGTCCCACTCGTCATCATCGTTACTTGGCAGGCTGCTTGCGCTGGTCTGGTAGACGTCTTCCCATGCGGTGTCGACGGGCAGTTCATTGGGAATACGCTCGTTCCAGTCGCCTTCCTCAAGGTTATCAACCGTCGGCGCGCTTTCCTGGTAGGAGGGTTCCTGAATGTCGGGATTGGGTTTCTGTTCGGCGTTGTCGGCCAAGGGGTCAGTGTTATCGAAGTCGTCGCCTTCTTCCTGGCGTTCGAGCATCGGATTGGACTCCAGGGCCTCCTGGATTTCCTGTTGCAGGTCCAGGGTCGACAATTGGAGCAGGCGGATGGCCTGTTGCAGCTGCGGTGTCATCGTCAGCTGCTGGCCCATTCTCAAGACTAGCGATGGTTTCATGGCAGGGGCTTAACACCTTATTCGCCGGCGCACATGCGCCATCCACTACAGGGCGCCGGAGCGCCAAACATAAGCAAATTATATGCCCGAAACTGAAGTGTTTGCCTAGAGCGCTGTAACAATAAAAAAGTGTTGATTTTTTATCGAGACAAGCGCCCGGTCGACTAGCCGCAAACCTCAGTGCTTACAGGCGGAACTCATGGCCCAGGTACACTTCCTTGACCAGGTCGTTGGCCAGGATGGTTTCAGCATCGCCTTCGGCGATCAACTGGCCATCGTTGACGATGTAGGCGGTTTCACAGATGTCCAGGGTTTCGCGGACGTTGTGGTCGGTGATCAGCACGCCAATGCCCTTGGCCTTGAGGTGGTGGATGATCTGTTTGATATCGCCCACCGAGATCGGGTCCACACCGGCGAAAGGTTCGTCGAGGAGGATGAATTTCGGATTGGTGGCCAGTGCCCGGGCGATTTCCACGCGGCGACGTTCGCCACCGGACAGGCTCATGCCGAGGCTGTCGCGGATGTGGCTGATGTGGAATTCCTGCAGCAGGCTTTCCAGTTCCTTGCGACGACCGGCCTTGTCGAGTTCCTTGCGGGTCTCGAGGATCGCCATGATGTTGTCGGCGACCGAGAGCTTGCGGAAAATCGACGCTTCTTGCGGCAGATAGCCGATACCTGCTTTTGCACGACCGTGCATGGGCTGGTGACTGACATCCAGGTCGTCGATCAGGACACGGCCCTGATCGGCCTGGACCAGACCGACGATCATGTAGAAGCAGGTGGTTTTGCCGGCGCCGTTCGGGCCAAGCAGGCCAACGATCTGACCGCTGTCGATGGACAGGCTGACGTCACGCACGACCTGGCGGCTCTTGTAGCTCTTGGCCAGATGCTGAGCTTTCAGAGTTGCCATTACTGGGCCTTTTGCTCGTCGGTTTTCTTTTTCGGTTGTATCACCATGTCGATGCGCGGACGAGATTCAGTGACATTGGTACCGGTGGCGCGACCGGCACTGGCAAGTTTCTTGACAGTGTCGTAGACGATTTTCTCGCCTTGGGTGACGTTGTTGTCCTTGTCGATGACTTTGGCCTTATCGATCAGCACGACGCGGTTTTGCGAGGCGTGGTACTGGATAGTCACACCCCAGCCCTGAACAGGCTTGGTGTCACCTTGGGTCTGCAGTTGTTCGAAGTAGGCCAGGTTGCCCACCGAAGTCACTACATCGATGTCGCCAGTCGGGGTGCGAGTGATGGTTACGGTGTTGCCGGTAACCTTCATCGAACCCTGGGTGATGATCACGTCGCCCTTATAGGTGGCAATACCTTGCTTGTCGTCCAGTTGGGCGTCGTCGGCCTGAATGCGGATAGGCTGCTCTTGATCGTTCGGCAGAGCCCAGGCGCTCACGCTTCCCAGTGCTGCGCCCAGACTGAGCAAAATAGGGAGAGTTTTAACGAGCCTCATACTGTCCTCTTACGTTCGATAGCAGGTGTATCCTGCTTTCTTTCAAATACGCTTTCATTCCGGTACCAGTCGACACACCACCAGCGCCGTCGATTCTAACGGGTTGCTCGGTCTGCGCATATTGCTGCTGCGGGAACACTGTCATGCGAGTGCTGGTGATCAGGGTCTTGCGGTTTTTTTCGTCGAAACGCGTGATGCGCACCGAATCGATCAGTTCAACCTGTGTGCCGTCCGGATTGACTTCACCCTTTTCGCTCTGGACGTGCCACGGGAATTCGGTGCCGCGGAACATGTTCAAGTCGGGGTTGGTCAGCAGGGTTACTTCGGTTGCTTTCAGGTGTTCTACCTTGTCCGACGTCATTTCATATTGCAGTTTGCCGTCCGGCAGGTACTGAACGCTGTGGGCGTTGGTAGCGTAATAGTCGATCGCGGTTTCGTCGACTTGCGCGACCGGCTTGTCGAGGAAGCGTTCCGGGCTGATGTTCCAGTAGCCGACCGCAGCGAAAATTGCCGCGATACAGCCGAACACCAAAATGTTGCGAATTTTTCTAAACGACATGGCTTGGCTCACAGGTACGCGGCGTTGGCCGCATCGAGGCGGCCTTGGGCGCGCAGGATCAATTCGCAGAATTCACGGGCAGCACCTTCGCCGCCGCGGGCCTGGGTCACGCCGTGAGCATGTTCTCGCACAAAGCTGGCGGCGTTGGCCACGGCCATGCCGAGGCCGACGCGGCGGATCACCGGCAGGTCCGGAAGGTCGTCGCCGAGATAGGCCACTTGCTCATAGCTTAGGTTGAGTTGGCCAAGAAGTTCGTCGAGCACCACCAGTTTGTCTTCGCGACCCTGGTAAAGATGCGGGATACCGAGGTTCTTCGCCCGGCGCTCTACCACCGGGGTCTTGCGACCGCTGATGATAGCGGTCTGCACGCCGGCAGCCATCAGCATTTTGATGCCCTGGCCGTCGAGGGTGTTGAAGGTCTTGAATTCGCTGCCGTCTTCGAGGAAGTACAGGCGCCCGTCGGTGAGGACGCCGTCGACGTCGAATACCGCCAGTTTGATGTGTTGACCGCGTTGCAGCAGGTCTGTGCTCATTACATTACCCCCGCACGCAGCAAGTCGTGCATGTTCAAGGCGCCGACCGGGCGGTCTTCGCTGTCGACCACGACCAGCGCGTTGATTTTGTGGTCTTCCATGATTTTCAGGGCCTCGGCGGCGAGCATTTCGGCACGGGCCGTCTTGCCATGGGCGGTCATGACCTGGTCGATAGTCGCGGTGTGGATGTCGATGCTGCGGTCCAGCGTGCGGCGCAAATCGCCGTCGGTGAAGATCCCGGCCAGTTTGCCGTCGGCTTCAAGGATTACCGTCATGCCCAGGCCTTTGCGGGTCATTTCCATCAGCGCGTCCTTGAGCAGGGTGCCGCGTTGAACCTGTGGCAATTCTTGCCCGGCGTGCATGACATTTTCCACCTTAAGCAGCAGGCGTCGGCCCAGTGCGCCGCCAGGGTGGGAAAAGGCGAAGTCTTCGGCGGTAAAGCCGCGGGCCTCTAGCAGCGCGACGGCCAGGGCGTCGCCCATGACCAGCGCAGCGGTAGTCGAAGAGGTCGGCGCCAGGTTCAACGGGCAGGCTTCGTGTTCGACGTGAACGTTCAGATTGACCTCGGCGGCCTTGGCCAGCGGCGAATCGGGATTGCCGGTCACGCTGATCAACTGGATGCCCAGGCGCTTGATCAGCGGCAACAGGGTAATGATTTCATTGGTGGAGCCAGAGTTCGACAACGCCAGAATGATGTCGTCGCGGGTAATCATGCCCATGTCGCCGTGACTGGCTTCCGCCGGATGCACGAAAAAAGCCGTGGTGCCGGTGCTGGCCAGGGTGGCGGCGATCTTGTTGCCGATATGCCCCGACTTGCCCATGCCGACCACGACTACGCGGCCTTTGCTGGCCAGAATCATCTCGCAAGCGCGTACGAAATCTGCGTCGATATGTGGCAGCAAGCCTTGCACGGCTTCGACCTCGAGGCGGATGGTGCGTTGGGCAGATTGAATCAGGTCGCTGGATTGGCTCATGTCAGAAATCGTATAGCCTGATGAAAAGGCGGCGATTATAGCGGTTATGATCGAAACCCTCACGCAAGTTCGTCGCGCAATGTCATTCCTTGTTACCGAATCCCTCTAATTCGAGCTTTCAGCCTGTCATGGAGCTGAATAAGGCCTGGCTTTGGCCTTGGGCGCGCGGCGATTGCAGTGATATAGTTCGCCGCCAGTTCGGCCCGCCCGGGAGTATGTGCTTTTGTCAGTAAGCCAGGCGTCCGAGTGAGAGGCTGCATCGCAAGGAGTTTAGATGAGTGCCGATAACGCCTACGCGGTCGAGCTGAAGGGACTGACCTTCAAGCGCGGTGCGCGCAGCATTTTCAATAACGTCGATATCCGTATTCCACGCGGCAAGGTCACCGGCATCATGGGACCCTCCGGGTGCGGCAAGACCACGCTGTTGCGGTTGATGGGCGCACAGTTGCGGCCTAGCAGCGGCGAAGTCTGGGTCAACGGTCAGAACCTGCCGAAGCTGTCGCGCAGCGATCTGTTCGATGCTCGTAAGCACATGGGCGTGCTCTTTCAGAGCGGCGCCCTGTTTACCGATCTCGATGTGTTCGAGAACGTCGCCTTCCCACTGCGCGTTCATACCGAGCTGCCGGAAGAAATGATCCGCGATATCGTCCTGCTCAAATTGCAGGCCGTGGGTTTGCGTGGCGCCATCGACCTGATGCCGGACGAACTGTCCGGCGGCATGAAGCGTCGTGTCGCGCTGGCACGGGCGATTGCGCTCGATCCGCAGATTCTCATGTACGACGAGCCCTTTGTTGGCCAGGACCCCATCGCCATGGGCGTGCTGGTGCGCCTGATTCGCTTGCTCAACGATGCGCTGGGTATCACCAGTATCGTGGTTTCCCACGACCTGGCCGAGACTGCGAGCATTGCCGACTACATCTATGTAGTGGGCGACGGGCAGGTATTGGGGCAGGGCACGCCCGATGAGCTGATGAACTCGGACGAACCGCGTATCCGTCAATTCATGACAGGCGAGCCTGACGGTCCGGTCGCCTATCACTTTCCAGCGACGGACTACCGCGCAGATCTTCTGGGGAAGCGCTGATGCGCAAGATTTCATTAATAGAAAGAGTTCGCCGCTTCGGCCAGGCCGGCATCGATGTGCTGGCGGTGTTCGGGCGTGCGGGGCTATTCCTGTTTCACGCGCTGTTAGGTCGCGGCGGCATCGGCGGTGGTTTTGGCCTGTTGGTCAAGCAGTTGCATTCGGTGGGCGTAATGTCCCTGGTGATCATTGTGGTCTCCGGGGTGTTCATCGGCATGGTGCTGGCGCTGCAAGGGTTCAACATCCTGTCCAGCTACGGCTCGGAGCAAGCGGTCGGGCAGATGGTGGCGCTGACACTGTTGCGTGAACTGGGGCCGGTCGTGACTGCCTTGCTCTTCGCCGGGCGTGCCGGTTCGGCGCTGACGGCGGAAATCGGCAACATGAAATCCACCGAACAATTGTCCAGTCTGGAAATGATCGGGGTCGACCCGCTCAAATACATCATTGCCCCGCGCCTGTGGGCCGGTTTCATTTCCCTGCCAGTGCTGGCGATGATTTTCAGCGTGGTGGGTATCTGGGGCGGTTCGTGGGTGGCCGTCGACTGGCTGGGCGTCTATGACGGTTCCTACTGGTCGAACATGCAGAACAGCGTGACCTTCACTGACGACGTACTCAACGGCATTATCAAAAGCATTGTCTTTGCCTTCGTCGTGACCTGGATTGCCGTATTCCAAGGCTATGACTGCGAGCCCACTTCCGAGGGGATCAGTCGTGCCACCACCAAGACCGTGGTGTATGCCTCTTTGGCAGTACTCGGCCTGGACTTTATTCTGACCGCCTTGATGTTTGGAGATTTCTGATGCAAAACCGCACCCTGGAAATCGGTGTCGGCCTTTTCTTGCTGGCTGGCATCCTGGCTTTGTTGTTGCTGGCGCTGCGGGTCAGTGGCCTGTCCCCGAGCCCGAGCACCGATACGTATAAACTTTACGCGTACTTCGACAATATCGCCGGTTTGACGGTCAGAGCTAAAGTGACCATGGCCGGTGTGACGATCGGCAAAGTCACGGCAATCGATCTGGATCGCGACAGTTTCACCGGTCGAGTGACCATGCAGCTGGAAAAGCGCGTAGATAACCTGCCTGCTGACTCTACTGCATCTATCCTGACTGCTGGCCTGCTGGGCGAGAAGTACATCGGTATCAGCGTAGGTGGGGAAGAAACCCTGCTCAAGGACGGCGGGACTATCCATGACACCCAGTCGTCGCTGGTACTCGAAGACCTGATCGGTAAATTCCTGCTCAATACCGTTAGCAAAGACGCTAAATGAGGAGCTGTTCAATGATCTCTATCTTGCGACGTGGCCTGTTGGTATTGCTCGCGGCATTGCCGTTGGTGGCTAACGCCGTGGCGGCGCCTTCTGCACACGATCTGGTACAGGACACGACCAATCGGTTGCTGGCCGATCTGGCGGCCAATAAAGAGAAGTACAAGCAGGATCCGCAGGATTTTTATGCGGCGCTCAATAGCATTGTCGGGCCTGTCGTGGATGCCGAAGGTATTTCCAAGAGCATCATGACGGTCAAATATTCGCGCAAAGCCACGCCTGCGCAAATGAAGACCTTTGAAGAGAACTTCAAAAAGGGTCTGTTCCAGTTCTACGGCAACGCCTTGCTCGAGTACAACAACCAGGGCATCGTCGTTGACCCGGCCAAGGATGAATCGGGCGACCGTACCAGCGTTGGCATGACGGTCAAGGGCAGCAACGGCGCGATTTACCCGGTTTCCTACACCCTGGAAAAAATCGGTGGCGAGTGGAAGCTGCGTAACGTCATCATCAACGGCATCAACATTGGCAAACTGTTCCGTGATCAGTTCGCCGATGCGATGCAGCGCAATGGCAACGACCTGGACAAGACCATCAATGGTTGGGCCGGTGAAGTCGCCAAAGCCAAAGAGTCCACCGAAAAAAACTCCGGGCAGCAAGCGCAATGAGTGAGTCGGCAGTCCGGATGGACGAAGCCGGCGAGCTGCGGCTCAGTGGTGTGCTGGATTACCGCACCGGCCCTGGCCTGCGCAAGCAGGGGCAGGCGCTGATCAAGTCCAGCCAGGCTGCGGCTGTGGTAGTTGATTGTTCGGCGGTCGAGAAGTCCAGCAGCGTCGGTTTGTCGTTGCTGCTGTGCTACATGCGCGATGCGCAAGCTGCCGGCAAGGCGCTGAGCATTCGCGGGATGCCAGAAGACATGCGCGAAATCGCTCAGGTCAGTGAGCTGACCGAGCTGTTGGCGCATCCCTAATCCACATCGATAAAGAAGCCCCCCGTCAGAGTCCTGCTTCGCGGGGTTCGCAGGCGCGGGGCTTTTTTGTATGATGTCCGACCCGCGCGCACAGGGCGCCGATTGAGGTTGAGCATGCAGGCCAACGAAGTTAAGAGCTTTCTTGAAGGAAAGCTGCCCGGAACGAAAGTAGAAGTCGAGGGCGAAGGCTGCAATTTCCAGCTGAACGTGATTAGCGATGAACTGGCGGCATTGAGCCCGGTCAAGCGTCAGCAGCAGGTCTATGCCCATTTGAACCCGTGGATCGTCGATGGCAGCATCCATGCGGTCACTATGAAATTTTTCAGCAGCGCGGCCTGGGCCGAGCGCACCTGAGCCCAAGGGCGTCGAGATTCTTATGGATAAATTGATTATTACTGGTGGTGCTCGTCTTGACGGCGAAATCCGCATCTCCGGGGCAAAGAACTCTGCCCTGCCGATCCTCGCTGCTACCCTGCTGTGCGATGGCCCGGTTACTGTGGCCAACCTGCCGCACCTGCACGACATCACCACTATGATCGAGCTGTTCGGTCGCATGGGCATCGAGCCGGTGATCGACGAGAAGCTGTCTGTCGAAATCGACCCGCGCACCATCAAGACCCTGATTGCTCCGTACGAACTGGTTAAAACCATGCGTGCGTCGATCCTGGTACTGGGTCCGATGGTTGCCCGTTTCGGTGAGGCCGAAGTCGCATTGCCTGGCGGTTGCGCCATCGGTTCGCGTCCGGTTGACCTGCACATTCGTGGCCTGGAAGCCATGGGCGCAGTCATCGACGTCGAAGGCGGCTACATCAAGGCCAAGGCACCAGAGGGCGGCCTGCGTGGCGCGCACTTTTTCTTCGACACTGTCAGTGTGACCGGTACCGAAAACATCATGATGGCCGCTGCTCTGGCCAAAGGCCGTAGTGTTCTGGCCAACGCCGCACGCGAGCCTGAAGTCGTCGACCTGGCGAACTTCCTGAACGCCATGGGCGCCAAGGTTTCCGGCGCGGGCACCGACACCATCACCATTGATGGCGTCGAGCGTCTGCACACCACTACTTACAAAGTGATGCCGGACCGTATCGAAACCGGTACTTACCTGGTTGCCGCTGCCGTAACTGGCGGTCGTGTGAAGGTCAAGGACACCGATCCGACCATCCTCGAAGCTGTCCTGGAAAAACTTCGGGAAGCCGGCGCGGAAATCACCTGCGGTGAAGACTGGATCGAGCTGAACATGCACGGTAAGCGTCCGAAAGCCGTCAACGTGCGTACCGCTCCGTACCCGGCATTTCCGACGGACATGCAAGCGCAGTTCATCTCGCTCAATGCTATTGCCGAAGGCACTGGTGCCGTAATCGAGACGATCTTCGAAAACCGCTTCATGCACGTTTACGAATTGCACCGCATGGGCGCCAAGATCCAGGTCGAAGGCAACACTGCCATCGTTACGGGTACCGAAAAGCTCAAGGGCGCGCCAGTCATGGCCACCGACCTGCGCGCTTCGGCCAGCCTGGTGATCTCGGCACTGATCGCCGAAGGCGACACCTTGATCGATCGCATCTACCACATCGACCGTGGTTACGAGTGCATCGAAGAGAAACTGCAGATGCTGGGCGCCAAGATCCGTCGCGTTCCGGGCTAGTCGTTGCAGATGGGGCACAGGGACGTGCCCATTGAATTGTTTCGAGTCGAGGGTGGTTTCACCCTCGATCTGTGTCCGGCGCCGTTTGCGACCGGACATGAGTACCTTGATAAGGACTGACGTTTCCCATGTTGACCATCGCACTGTCCAAGGGCCGCATCCTTGACGACACCCTGCCGCTTCTGGCTGAAGCGGGCATCGTGCCAACCGAGAATCCGGACAAGAGCCGCAAGCTGATCATCCCCACGACTCAGGAAGATGTACGCCTGTTGATCGTGCGTGCCACCGACGTGCCGACGTATGTCGAGCATGGCGCCGCCGACCTGGGTGTCGCCGGTAAAGACGTGCTGATGGAATACGGCGGCCAGGGCTTGTACGAGCCGCTGGACCTGCAAATTGCCCAGTGCAAACTGATGACTGCCGGCAAGGTCGGCGCGGTCGAGCCCAAGGGCCGCCTGCGTATCGCCACCAAATTCGTCAACGTTGCCAAGCGCTATTACGCCGAACAGGGGCGTCAGGTCGACATCATCAAGCTGTACGGCTCGATGGAACTGGCGCCGCTGATCGGTCTGGCCGACAAGATCATCGACGTGGTCGACACCGGTAACACGCTGCGGGCCAACGGCCTGGAGCCACAGGATTTCATTGCTGCCATCAGCTCCCGGCTGATCGTCAACAAAGCTTCGATGAAAATGCAACACGCCCGTATCCAGGCGTTGATCGACACCCTGCGCAAAGCAGTGGAGTCTCGACACCGCGGCTGATTCACCTGCGCGACCTTGAGTCGCGCCCGTCTATCCGCCTCATAGCCAGAATTCTCAGGTGCCCAAGCGGAAACGACTGCTAAGTTAGGGCGCCTGAGTTTTTTGCCAATTCTATGAGGCTCTCGCTATGACCGCACCGACTGCAATTCGCCGACTCAACGCTGCTGACCCGGATTTCGCGCATCATCTGGATCATCTGTTGAGCTGGGAAAGCGTGTCTGACGACTCGGTCAATCAGCGGGTGCTCGACATTATCAAAGCTGTGCGCGAGCGCGGCGATGCGGCGCTGGTTGAATTCACCCAGAAGTTTGACGGCCTGGAAGTCGCCTCCATGGCGGACCTGATCCTGCCGCGCGAACGCCTGGAACTGGCCCTCACGCGCATTACCGTGCCGCAACGCGAAGCCCTGGAAAAAGCCGCTGCCCGTGTGCGCAGCTACCACGAAAAGCAGAAGCAGGATTCCTGGAGCTACACCGAAGCTGACGGCACCGTGCTGGGCCAGAAGGTCACGCCGCTGGACCGTGCCGGTCTGTACGTGCCGGGCGGCAAGGCTTCATACCCGTCTTCCGTATTGATGAACGCCATCCCGGCCAAGGTGGCTGGCGTGACCGAAGTGGTCATGGTGGTGCCAACCCCGCGCGGTGAGATCAACGAACTGGTATTGGCTGCGGCCTGCATCGCCGGCGTCGACCGCGTGTTCACCATCGGTGGCGCGCAAGCCGTTGCTGCACTGGCTTACGGTACAGAAAGCGTGCCGAAGGTCGACAAAGTAGTCGGCCCGGGCAACATCTATGTCGCCACCGCCAAGCGCCACGTGTTTGGCCAGGTGGGTATCGACATGATCGCCGGTCCGTCGGAGATCCTCGTGGTGTGCGACGGTCAGACCGATCCGGATTGGATTGCGATGGACCTGTTCTCCCAGGCCGAGCACGACGAAGACGCGCAAGCGATTCTGGTCAGCCCGGATGCCGAGTTCCTCGACAAGGTCGCTGCGAGCATTGCCAAACTAATGCCGACCATGGAGCGTGCCAAGATCATCGAAACCTCGATCAATGGCCGTGGAGCGCTGATTCAGGTGCGTGACATGACGCAAGCCATCGAAGTCGCCAACCGCATCGCGCCGGAGCACCTGGAGTTGTCGGTCGCCGATCCGCAAGCCTGGCTGCCGCAGATCCGCCACGCCGGCGCGATCTTCATGGGCCGTCACACCTCTGAAGCTCTGGGCGATTACTGCGCAGGCCCGAACCACGTATTGCCGACTTCCGGCACGGCGCGGTTCTCTTCGCCGCTGGGCGTGTACGACTTCCAGAAACGCTCGTCGATCATCTTCTGCTCTGAGCAAGGTGCGTCCGACCTCGGCAAGACCGCTTCGGTACTCGCCCGTGGCGAATCGCTGACCGCGCACGCCCGTAGCGCCGAATACCGCATCGTTGACGAAGAATCTCTACAAGGGCAGGGGAACTGAGCATGAGTAAATTCTGGAGCCCGTTCGTAAAAAATCTGGTGCCTTACGTGCCGGGTGAGCAACCGAAACTGGCGAAACTGGTGAAGCTCAACACCAACGAAAACCCTTACGGTCCATCGCCAAAAGCCTTGGCCGCGATGCAGACTGAACTCAACGACAACCTGCGCCTGTACCCGGACCCGAACAGCGATCTGCTCAAGAACGCGGTTGCCAAATATTACTGCGTGCAGAGCAATCAAGTGTTCCTCGGTAACGGTTCCGATGAAGTCCTGGCGCACATTTTCCACGGTTTGCTGCAACACGATCAGCCGCTGCTGTTCCCGGACATCAGCTACAGCTTCTATCCGGTCTACTGCGGTTTGTATGGCATCACGTTCGACGCGGTGCCGCTGGATGAGCAACTCCAGATCAACCCGGCGGACTACGCCAAGCCGAACGGCGGGATCATTTTTCCTAATCCGAACGCACCAACCGGTTGCCTCTTGGCGCTGGAGGCCGTGGAGCAGATCCTCAAGGCCAGCCCTGATTCGGTGGTTGTGGTGGACGAGGCGTACATCGACTTTGGCGGCGAAACCGCGATCAGTCTGGTGGGCCGTTATCCGAATCTGCTGGTGACGCAGACGCTGTCCAAGTCCCGTTCACTGGCCGGTCTGCGGGTTGGCCTGGCGGTAGGGCATCCGGACCTGATCGAGGCGCTGGAGCGGATCAAAAACAGCTTCAACTCTTATCCGCTGGATCGTCTGGCAAATGTCGGTGCTGCAGCTGCTTTTGAGGACCGTGAGTACTTCGACAAGACTTGCCGGTTGGTAATCGATAACCGTGAGAAGGTGGTTGCTCAATTGCAGGCAAAGGGCTTTGAAGTGCTGCCGTCGGCGGCGAACTTCATATTTGCCCGTCATCCGCAGCACGATGCGGCAGGTCTTGCGGCCAAACTGCGTGAGCAAGGCGTGATCGTCCGGCACTTCAAGCAGGAACGGATTGCCCAGTTCCTGCGGATCTCCATCGGTACGCCAGAACAGAATCAGGCGTTGATCGACGGTCTCGGCGACCTGTAAACCACCACTGATCCTGTAGGAGCGAGGCTTGCCCGCGAAGAAAACATGTACACCGCGTTACCGTTCTTCGCGGGCAAGCCTCGCTCCTACAGGGTTTTGTGTTGATTGTCAGTTCTCTTCTTTTTCCTTCACCGGTGCAGGCGGTGGACGCAAACCGATTTCCGCGGTGAGCTTGAGTTCCTTGCCGTTGCGCATCACCTGGACCGTGACCTTATCAGTCGGCTTGATCCGCGCAACCTGGTTCATCGAGCGACGGCCATCGCCCGCCGGCTCGCCGTCGATGCTGAGAATCACGTCACCCAATTGCAGGCCGGCTTTTTGCGCCGGGCCATCGCGGAAGATCCCTGCGACGACGATGCCGGGACGCCCGGACAGACCAAAGGATTCTGCCAGCTCCTGAGTCAGCGGTTGCACTTCAATGCCCAGCCAGCCACGGATCACCTGGCCGTGTTCGATGATCGACTTCATGACTTCCATTGCCAGTTTGACCGGGATCGCGAAGCCGATGCCCTGAGAACCACCGGACTTGGAGAAAATCGCCGTGTTGATGCCCGTCAAATTGCCACTGGCGTCCACCAACGCACCACCGGAGTTACCGGGGTTGATCGCGGCGTCGGTCTGGATGAAATCTTCGTAGTTGTTCAAGCCCAACTGATTGCGTCCGGTGGCGCTGATGATGCCCATGGTCACGGTCTGGCCGACGCCGAACGGGTTGCCGATGGCGAGGGCCACGTCGCCGATGCGGATGTTATCGGAACGGCCGATCGTGATCGACGGCAGGTTTTTCAGGTCGATCTTCAACACCGCGAGGTCAGTTTCCGGGTCGCTGCCGATCACCCGGGCCAGCGTCTCACGGCCATCCTTGAGCGCCACGACGATCTGGTCGGCACCGCTGGTCACGTGGTTGTTAGTCAGGATGTAGCCTTCCGGGCTCATGATCACGCCGGAACCCAGGCTCGACTCCATGCGTTTCTGCTTGGGCGAGTTGTCGCCGAAGAAGCGGCGGAACTGCGGATCTTCAAACAGCGGATGATTGGGTTTGTTGATGACTTTGGTGGTGTACAGGTTGACTACCGCTGGTGCGGCGATGACCACGGCATCGGCATAGGACACTGGTCCCTGTTGCACGCTGGTGGTTTGCGGTGCTTGCTGCAGGTTGACGTCGAGGCTCGGGAGCCCGACCCACTGCGGGTAACGCTGGATGATCAACAGAGCGATAAGCACGCCGGCCAACAGCGGCCAGCCGGAAAAACGCAGCGCCTTGAGCATTAAGCACGTCCTGAGAGGGTTGCAGGCGGTATCGGACCGCCCATAATGTCGCGCATTATACGAGGCCGCGCGTGCCTCTGAACGGGATATTTAGGAGTCTTTTATGGCCGTCGCCCTGAGCACCCTGGTCGAAGAAGCCGACCGTTACCTCACCAGCTCGAAAATTGCCGATTATTGCCCCAACGGCCTGCAGGTCGAGGGTCGGCCGCAGGTGATGCGCATTGTCAGTGGCGTCACCGCCAGCCAGGCTTTGCTCGATGCCGCGGTTGAAGCCAACGCCGACCTGGTGCTGGTGCACCACGGCTACTTCTGGAAGGGCGAAAACCCGTGCATCACCGGCATGAAACAGCGTCGTCTAAAGACCTTGCTCAAGCACGATATCAGCCTGCTGTCCTATCACCTGCCGCTGGACCTGCACCCGGATGTCGGTAACAACGTGCAACTGGCGCGTCAGCTGGACATCACCGTCGAAGGCCCGCTGGACCCGGACAACCTGAAGATTGTCGGCCTGGTTGGTTCGTTGAGCGAACCGATGACGCCGCGTGATTTCGCCCGCCGCGTGCAGGAAGTCATGGGGCGCGAACCCTTGCTGATCGAAGGCAGCGCGATGATCCGCCGGGTCGGCTGGTGCACCGGTGGCGGACAGGGTTACATCGATCAGGCGATTCTGGCAGGCGTCGATTTGTACCTCAGCGGCGAAGCATCCGAGCAAACCTTCCACAGCGCCCGGGAAAACGACATCAGCTTCATCGCCGCCGGTCACCATGCCACCGAACGTTATGGCGTTCAGGCACTGGGGGATTACCTGGCTCGACGTTTTGCGCTTGAGCACATCTTCATCGATGTTCCGAACCCGATCTGAATCCAATCGCTGTATTTCATCGGATGCCTGAATCCTCCCCTGTAGGAGCTGCCGAAGGCGGCGATCTTTTGATCTTAAAAACAACGGCAAAAGATCGCCGCCTTCGGCAGCTCCTTGAGGCGGTTGGCCCAAACAGGCAGGCATATTCATATGCTCTTTCGATCTAGTCGGCGTCCTGATTAGAAGAGGTCGCTGTGCTAGGATTCCCCGCTCGAACACGGCCCGCTGGCCGTTCATAAGAAAGCTTTCGTGAGTAGCCATGGTCGACAAACTGACGCATCTGAAACAGCTGGAGGCGGAAAGCATCCACATCATCCGCGAGGTGGCCGCCGAGTTCGACAACCCGGTGATGCTGTACTCCATCGGTAAAGACTCCGCCGTGATGCTGCACCTGGCACGCAAGGCATTTTTCCCCGGCAAACTGCCATTTCCGGTGATGCACGTCGACACTCGCTGGAAATTCCAGGAGATGTACGCCTTCCGCGACAAAATGGTTGCCGAATTGGGCCTCGACTTGATCACCCACATCAACCCGGATGGCGTGGCGCAGAACATCAACCCGTTCACCCACGGCAGTGCCAAGCACACCGACATCATGAAGACCGAAGGCCTGAAACAGGCTTTGGACAAATATGGTTTCGACGCCGCCTTCGGTGGTGCGCGCCGCGATGAAGAGAAATCCCGCGCCAAAGAGCGCGTGTACTCGTTCCGTGACAGCAAGCACCGCTGGGACCCGAAAAACCAGCGTCCAGAGCTGTGGAACGTCTACAACGGCAAGGTCAACAAGGGCGAATCCATCCGTGTGTTCCCGTTGTCGAACTGGACCGAACTGGACATCTGGCAGTACATCTACCTGGAAGGCATCCCGATCGTCCCGCTGTACTTCGCCGCCGAGCGTGAAGTCATCGAGAAGAACGGCACGCTGATCATGATCGACGACGAGCGCATCCTCGAACACCTGAGCGATGAAGACAAAGCCCGCATCGTCAAAAAGAAAGTGCGTTTCCGTACCCTTGGCTGCTACCCGTTGACGGGCGCGGTGGAGTCCGAGGCCGAAAGCCTCACGGACATCATTCAGGAAATGCTCCTGACGCGAACTTCCGAGCGCCAGGGCCGTGTCATCGACCACGATGGCGCAGGCTCGATGGAAGATAAAAAACGTCAAGGTTATTTCTAAGGGGCTGTCATGTCGCATCAATCTGATTTGATCAGCGAGGACATCCTCGCCTACCTGGGCCAGCACGAACGTAAAGAGCTGCTGCGCTTTCTGACCTGCGGTAACGTCGATGACGGCAAGAGCACCCTGATCGGGCGCCTGCTGCACGACTCCAAGATGATCTACGAAGATCACCTGGAAGCAATCACCCGCGACTCTAAAAAAGTTGGCACCACTGGCGAAGACATCGACCTGGCATTGCTGGTCGACGGCCTGCAAGCCGAGCGTGAGCAAGGCATCACCATCGATGTCGCGTACCGCTATTTCTCCACCGCCAAGCGTAAATTCATCATCGCCGACACCCCCGGCCATGAGCAGTACACCCGCAACATGGCCACCGGTGCGTCCACTTGTGACCTGGCGATCATCCTGGTCGACGCCCGCTACGGCGTGCAGACCCAGACCCGTCGCCACAGCTTCATCGCCTCGTTGCTGGGCATCAAGCACATCGTCGTCGCCATCAACAAAATGGACCTCAAGGACTTCGATCAGGGCGTGTTCGAGTCGATCAAGGCCGATTACCTGAAGTTCGCCGAAGGCCTGAAGCTGAAGCCGACCAGCATGCACTTCGTACCGATGTCTGCTCTCAAGGGCGACAACGTGGTGAACAAGTCCGAGCGATCGCCGTGGTACACCGGTCAGTCGCTGATGGAAATTCTCGAGACCGTGGAAGTGGCGGGCGACCGCAACTTCACCGACCTGCGTTTCCCGGTGCAATACGTCAATCGTCCAAACCTGAACTTCCGTGGTTTCGCCGGTACTCTGGCCAGCGGCATCGTCAAGAAGGGCGACGAAGTCGTTGTTCTGCCGTCGGGCAAGAGCAGCCGCGTGAAATCCATCGTCACCTTCGAAGGTGAGCTGGAGCACGCCGGTCCTGGTCAGGCCGTAACCCTGACCATGGAAGACGAGATCGACATCTCCCGTGGCGACCTGCTGGTTCACGCGGATAACGTGCCGCCAGTCACCGACAGCTTCGAAGCGATGCTGGTGTGGATGGCTGAAGAGCCGATGCTGCCGGGCAAGAAATACGACATCAAACGCGCCACCAGTTACGTGCCTGGCACCGTCGCCAGCATCGTCAACAAGGTCGACGTCAACACCCTCGAAGAAGGCCCTGCCAGCGCGTTGCAACTGAACGAAATCGGCAAGGTCAAGATCGCGCTCGACGCGCCGATTGCCCTCGACGGTTACGACAGCAACCGCACCACCGGCGCGTTCATCATCATTGACCGCCTGACCAACGGCACCGTCGGCGCCGGCATGATCGTCGCCCAGCCTTTGGCTCACGGCAACGCCACGCATCACGGCAAGCTGGCTCACGTTGCTACCGAAGAACGTGCACAACGCTTCGGTCAGCAACCGGCCACCGTGTTGTTCAGCGGCCTGTCGGGCGCGGGCAAAAGCACCCTGGCCTACGCCGTCGAGCGCAAGCTATTCGACATGGGGCGTGCGGTGTTTGTCCTCGATGGCCAGAACCTGCGTCACGACCTGAACAAAGGTCTGCCACAGGATCGCGCCGGGCGTACCGAGAACTGGCGTCGTGCCGCGCACGTTGCACGTCAGTTCAACGAAGCGGGCCTGCTGACCCTGGCGGCGTTTGTCGCACCGAATGCCGAAGGTCGTGAACAAGCAAGAGAACTGATCGGCAAAGAGCGTCTGCTGACGGTCTACGTCCAGGCCTCGCCAACCGTCTGTGCCGAGCGTGATCCGCAGGGCTTGTACGCGGCCGCCGGGGATAACATTCCGGGCGAGTCCTTCCCGTACGACGTGCCGCTGGATGCCGATCTGGTCATCGACACCCAGTCGTTGTCGCTGGAAGAAAGCGTCAAGCAAGTGCTGGATCTGCTGCGCAAGCGTGGCGCGATCTAAGCGTTAGCCGTTAATGAAAAACCCGCCGATGAGTGATCATCGGCGGGTTTTTTATTTTTGGTCAACTCGGTCAACTGTAGGAGTGAGCATGCTCGCGATGGCGATGAATCAGTCGACATAAATTCTGAATGTACGACCGCTATCGCGAGCAGGCTCGCTCCTACAGGGGATTAGTGTTTACCTGGAAACTCCCGATGCATCTGCCCCAACAACGCATCCTTGTCCTGCCACAGCTGATTGATCCAGCCCTGGAACTGCAGTCGGTATTCACCATCCTGGTCATAGTTCTTGCCGATGAACTGCGGGGGGATTTTCAGTTCTTCAAAGTGCACCACCACGTCTGCAACGTTCCCGCAGAGCACATCCCAATACGCCGGGCGCCCGCCTGGATAGCTAGGTTATTTTCGGGGGCAGTTACTCCCGCTGGCGGTACGCATAGTCTCTGCGAACTCCGACAAATGTACAAACTGCCAGCCCCGCCGACGCCATCAGATTTGGACTACAACAGTATCGGAAGCAGAGAAGTTCTATTGGTTTGTAAATGGGGATAGTGTTGTTGAAAGAGAGAAAGAGTTAATGCTTGAAAAAATGTATGAAAAAAATTACGTGCAGATCGGAAGTGTACGTGTTGGCGTTGAGGGTGAGGGTGAGGGTGAGGTGTGCGATATAACGCGATTTTTATTCCCGATGGATATGTGCTGACCACTTTAGAAATTATTTTCCTAATAATTATTTCTCTATGTTTGGTTGGTGGCTCCTTTTATCACTTTTATAAGTTGGTAGAAATTCCTTTGGCGCCAAAAAAAGTGGTTTTGGAAAGTGCCTTCGTCAATAGAAATGTTTCGGGAGGTTCAAAAACCACATCAAATTTGTATCTCACAGTCGGGCCGGGTAATGAAAGGTATGACTATGTTATCGAAGCTTCTACCCGGGATATCGAGCACTTAGGCTTCAACAAATCGCGAAAGCTATGGGTCGCAGTTGAGCAAGATCGGAGAAAGCGATTTGTTTGGGGGGTGTATGACAATGAGCTGACGTTGTTAATAGATCGACAAGATATATTGCAGTGGGCGAAATACAGTAATTTTAAAAATTATTTTATAATTTTTTCTTGGGGTTTCAGTTCTCTGTATTTGCTATTTTTACTCATTAATAATGGTGTTTGGAACAGAGTGTTAGCGAAAAGGATAGCGCATGAATATCGAGAAAATAGACAATGAAATATTCGTAGTTGACAATTTTTTAACCAGAGAGGAGGAAGAACGCATAAATCTCAATCTCAAGGGCGCAATCTGGAGATACAACTGGCCAAACTATGAACAGCTCCCATTCATTAGACCTTGCTGGCATGTATTTATTGCCGGTAGAGGTCGCCCTGATAGGCAGTCCTGTGCACAGGAACTTGTCAATAACGAGCCATGGTGTTTTTTGAGCGGTTTTTGGGAAAGGATCTCTAAATTGCATGATTTAAACACCACGTTACTGGGAGTTTATGCAAACGGGCAGACATTCGGACAAGACACGATTATTCATAGGGACAACAAGACGCATCCAGGCCTTTCAGTTATCGTTTTTTGTAATGAACATTGGCCCACGTCTTGGGGCGGAGAACTTGTTTTCTATGATGATAAAAAAGAAAACATAATCAAGTCTGTGCTTCCTAAATCCCGGCGGGTGGTGATTTTCGATGGGCGGATTCCTCACGCTGCGAGATCGCCTTCTGTGAAGTGCGATCAGGTAAGAATGACGCTTGCATTTAAAACTGTGATTAAGGAGTAATATATGGCAGGGAAGGCCGTAATAATTGTAGGTGTTGTCAATGACGGTATAACAGTTGGCTCTGGCGCGACTGCAGTAGCAGATCAGTTTCGGGTTAACGGGACTGGAATGGTGCTGCTGAATCAGTCGGCTCAAACTGGTGCGGTGATAGCAAGTGTGACCTCGGTGACAAAGTTGGCCGGGCCTTATGTACCGATTGTGAGCATGCCAGCCAACATTGTTGCGGGAACAATTACCTTTCTGAAAATTGGAATAGATATCAGGGATGGCGCCGAGATCAAGGTGGGTGATGTCATCAGTCTTGTCGGGAACGTCGCTGGTGTGATTGCAATAATGGCAATTCTGGGTGGGGCCGCACCTGCCCTTGTTGCTGGTTTAGCCATAGTTACCATTATCACCGGTGTGGCTTCAATTGTTGGTTCGGAAATAATTAAAAAAATTACGACGAATGCTGCTGGATTTTTTAATGACAATCCAATGGATAGCTATCTTGATTATGCTTGCGCACCCGATATGCAAATCGTCCATAGAAATACATTGAGAGACGCGTACGCAAATCAGATGCTCTCTTGTCAATGGATATCTGAAACTGGAGAATTACAGGCTGCTCCGATAGCTTTTCCAGATGAAGGCCTTGGAGTTATTCGTGATGCCGGGGGAGAGGGAGCTGGGATTGAGGTGGAAGTGGAAGAAGCGGAGGTCGAAGTGGAAGCAGAGCCTCACGGTAGTAATGGTGGTGGCATCGGTAGCAGTTTTTATCCTCCTACGGTACCTGTCATCCCTGCACCACTTCCTGAGATCATCCCGGTTGTCACTATCGGCCCACTTGATTTCGGGGGCGGTGTTGATAATTCTAACGACAACGGCGACGAGTATGGTTGCTGCTCAAGTGGAAGTGATGGTTATATTTAATGGCTCATCTCTACTCATAACTTTTTCGCATGAGTCCACAGATTGGGCGCCAAATTGAACAGCACAATTGGCCACCAATAAAAAACCCGCCGATGAGTGATCATCGGCGGTTTTTTTTGTGTCTGGTCGGATACCTTCGCGGGCAAGCCTCGCTCCTACAGGTTCAGCGAGACCCTGTAGGAGCGAGGCTTGTCCGCGAAGGGGCCGGTTCTGGCGACTCAAGACTTGGCGGGATACTCCAGATGCATCTGCCCCAACAACGCATCCTTGTCCTCCCACAACTGATTGATCCACCCCTGGAACTGCAACCGATACTCCCCATCCTGGTCGTAGTTCTTGCCGATGAACTGTGGCGGAATTTTCAGTTCTTCAAAGTGCACCACCACGTCCGCAACATTCCCGCACAGCAGATCCCAGAAACCGGGGCGTCCGGCGGGGTAGTGGATGGTTACGTTGACAATCGACTCCAGCTGTTCGCCCATGGCATCCAGCACAAACGCAATGCCACCGGCCTTGGGTTTGAGCAGGTATTTGAAGGGTGATTTCTGCTGCGTATGTTTGCCCTCGGTGAAGCGTGTGCCTTCTACAAAATTGAAAATGCCTACCGGGTTATTGCGAAACTTTGCACAGGTCTTGCGCGTGGTCTCCAGGTCTTTGCCTTTCTTCTCCGGGTGCTTCTCCAAATAGGCTTTGGAGTAACGCTTCATGAACGGAAAACCGAGGGCCCACCATGCCAGTCCGATCACGGGAACCCAGATCAGCTCTTGCTTGAGAAAGAACTTCAACGGCTGGATGCGACGGTTAAGGACGTATTGCAGGACCAGGATGTCGACCCAGCTCTGATGGTTGCTGGTGATCAGGTACGAATGCTGATAATCCAGCCCTTGCAGCCCGCTGACGTGCCAGCGGGTGCGGCGGACCAGGTTCATCCAGCCCTTGTTGATGCTGATCCAGGCTTCGTGGGTGTGGCTCATCAACCACTTCGCTAAACGCTGGGTCAGGGCGAACGGCAATACTTTGATCAACGCGACACAGAACAGAAACGAGCACAACAAAATCGTATTCAGCGCCAACAACAGTGAGGCAATCACGCCGCGCACGGCGGCAGGTAGTGAGTCCAGCATTTAAACATCCATAGGTCGGTTGGCTGCCTGGATCGCGGTCAGCGCGATGGTGTAGACGATGTCGTCGACTTGCGCGCCGCGCGGCAGATCGTTCACCGGTTTGCGCAGGCCTTGCAGCATCGGGCCGAGGCTGACGCAGTCGGCGCTGCGCTGCACGGCCTTGTGCGTGGTGTTGCCGGTGTTGAGGTCCGGGAATACGAACACGGTGGCGCGACCGGCCACCTGACTGTTGGGTGCCAGTTGCCGGGCCACGGTTTCGTTGGCAGCGGCGTCGTACTGCAAAGGGCCGTCGATCAGCAGTGAGTTCTGTTGTTCATGGGCGAGGAGAGTGGCTTCACGAACCTTCTCGACTTCTTCGCCGCTGGCTGATTCACCGCTGGAGTAGCTGATCATCGCCACGCGCGGGGTGATGCCGAATGCCGCTGCCGAGTCGGCACTTTGCAGGGCAATCTCGGCCAGTTCACTGGCGCTCGGATGCGGGTTCATCACGCAGTCGCCGTAGACCAGCACTTCTTCGGGAAACAGCATGAAGAACACCGACGACACCAAGGTGCGGCCCGGCGCCGTTTTAATCAGCTGCAGGGCCGGGCGGATGGTGTTGGCGGTGGAATGAATGACGCCGGAGACGAGGCCGTCGACTTCATCCAGCGCCAGCATCATGGTGCCGATCACCACGGTGTCTTCCAGTTGCTGCTCGGCCATTGGCGCATTGAGGCTCTTGCTTTTGCGCAGGGCGACCATCGGCTCGACGTAGCGTTCGCGGATCAAATCAGGGTCGAGGATTTCCAGCCCCGGCGGCAACTCGATGCCTTGGGCGCGAGCCACCGCTTCAACGTCTGCCGGTTTCGCCAGCAGCACGCAACGGGCGATGCCGCGTGCCTGACAGATCGCAGCGGCTTGCACCGTCAACGGTTCGCTGCCTTCCGGCAAGACGATACGTTTGTTGGCAATTTGGGCGCGCTGGATCAATTGATAACGGAACACCGCTGGCGACAGACGCATTTCGCGTGGCGTGCCACAGCGCTGGTGCAGCCAGTTGGCGTCGAGGTGGCTGGCGACGAAATCGGTGATGATCTCTGCACGCTCGCGGTCGTCGATCGGGATTTCCTTGTTCAGGCCGTTCAACTGGTTGGCGGTGTCGTAGGAGCCGGTGCTCACCGACAACACTGGCAGGCCGGCCTGCAAGGCGCCACGGCACAGGTCCATGATGCGCGGGTCGGGCAGGGTGTCGCTGGTCAGCAGCAGGCCGGCCAAGGGCACGCCGTTCATGGCGGCGAGGCTGACGGCGAGAATGATGTCGTCGCGATCGCCGGGAGTCACCACCAGCACGCCGGGCTTGAGCAGCTCCACGGTGTTGCGCATGGTGCGCGCGCAAATGATGATTTTGGTCATGCGCCGGGTTTCGTAGTCACCGGCGTTGAGCACTTGTGCGCCCATCAAATCGGCGACGTCACGGGTGCGCGGGGCGTTCAGTTCCGGCTGGAACGGAATACAGCCGAGCAAGCGGAAATCACCGCTGCGCAACAGCGGTGAATGTTCTTTCAGGCGCGAGGCGAAGGCGTCCATGCTTTCGTCGGTCTTGACCTTGTTAAGGATCACGCCAAGGACTTTCGGGTCTTTCGGACCGCCAAACAACTGCGCCTGCAATTCCACGCGACCGGACAATTCGGTCAGCACTTCGTTTTCCGGCGCCGACACCAGGATCACTTCGGCGTCGAGACTTTTGGCCAGGTGCAGATTGACCCGTGCGGCATAACTGGCGGTGCGGGTCGGGACCATGCCTTCGACGATCAGCACGTCCTTGCCGATGGCCGCTTGCTGATAGAGGGTAATGATTTCTTCGAGCAACTCGTCCAGTTGACCGTCGCCGAGCATGCGTTCGACGTGGGCCAGGCCCAGCGGTTGCGGCGGTTTCAGGCCATGGGTTCGGGCTACCAGTTCGGTGGACCGCTCGGGACCGGTATCACCCGGATGCGGCTGGGCAATCGGTTTGAAAAAACCGACCTTGAGGCCGGCCCGCTCAAGGGTACGCACCAGCCCGAGGCTGATAGAGGTCAGACCCACGCCAAAATCGGTGGGGGCGATAAAAAAAGTTTGCATGCGGATTCTCTGGAAGGTGCATGGCAATGGTCACGACCTATGGCTGGTCGATTACCGAAATTCAGTCGCCAAGGTTATCGCTAACCGAGCCTTGTGCGCACCAACCGCAATCAAAGGACTGGCCTATTTTTTCATGGCGTTGTGCGGGGTCCATGACCCAGGCGCGGGCTTGCCAGGGCGGCTGGTGGCGCAAGTGTTGGGTATGGCCGCAGGAAAGCTCGGCCACCCAGTGGCCGTCCTCGTCCTGATGGAAGCCCGTGACCGTCGCAATCCGTCTGTCCGGGTTGTGTTCGCTTTCGGGCGATTGCTTCGCTAAACTTGGTCTTTCTTCATTCTTATGCAAAAGGTCTCGCCCCATGCTGATCGCCGCCAATAAGGCTGTCTCCATCGACTATACCCTGACCAACGACGCTGGTGAGGTCATCGACAGCTCCGCCGGCGGCGCGCCGCTGGTCTACCTGCAAGGCGCAGGTAACATCATCCCGGGCCTGGAAAAGGCGCTGGAAGGCAAAGCAGTCGGCGACGAGCTGACCGTAGCCGTTGAACCTGAAGATGCTTACGGCGAGTACGCTGCCGAATTGGTCAGCACCCTGAGCCGCAGCATGTTCGAAGGCGTCGATGAGCTGGAAGTGGGCATGCAGTTCCACGCTTCCGCTCCGGATGGCCAGATGCAGATCGTGACCATCCGCGATCTGGATGGCGACGACGTCACTGTCGACGGCAACCACCCATTGGCCGGTCAGCGCCTGAATTTCCAGGTCAAGATCATCAATATCCGCGACGCTAGCCAGGAAGAAATCGCTCATGGTCACGTCCATGGCGAAGGTGGCCATCACCACTGATTTTCTGCGCTAAGCTCAGATAACTGGAGAGGCGCCCCGAGGGCGCCTTTTTAGTCTGCGGCTGTCCCAGGCGACGCCGCCAAGTGGCTGTTTCGAGAAGAACACGGGAATCTGGAGTTCGTCATGAGTGCTTTTCACGACCTTAATTTGACAGCCCTGGATGGTCAGGCGCTACCGCTGGCGCCTTTCAAGGGGCACGTCGTGCTGGTGGTCAACGTTGCCTCCAAATGTGGCTTGACCCCACAGTACGCGGCGCTGGAAAACCTCTACCAGCAATACAAAGCCAAAGGTTTCAGCGTGCTGGGCCTGCCATGCAACCAGTTTGCAGGCCAGGAGCCGGGCAGCGAGCAAGAGATTCAGGATTTTTGCAGCCTTAACTATGGCGTGACGTTTCCGTTGTCCAGCAAGCTGGAAGTCAACGGACATGAACGTCATCAGCTGTACAAGTTGCTGGCAGGCGAGGGTGCGGAGTTCCCTGGTGACATCACCTGGAACTTCGAGAAATTCCTGCTGGGTAAAGATGGGCGAGTTTTGGCGCGGTTCTCGCCACGTACCGCTCCGGATGATCCGAGCGTGGTTCAGGCGATTGAAAAAGCCCTGAGCTAAACAGATCAAGATCAAAAGATCGCAGCCTTCGGCAGCTCCTACAGGTTTACGCATACCAATGTAGATACCGTCTTGACTCTCACCGGGCAAGTGCAAGTTTTGGGTCAAATGGTTGTCCCGATTTGAGCACCCCGTAAACGAAATGCAGCAGCTTACGCATTGCAGCACAGATGATCTGCTTGGGGGCCTTGCCGTTGGCCTTCAGGCGATCTTTCATGGCAATGATCGCTTCGTTATGCCGCAGCGCTACCAGGCCTGGCATGTAGAGGCCAGCA
>NZ_JAHTMR010000033.1 GCF_019200975.1 Pseudomonas sp. PD9R
TTCTACAGCAGCCTCATTTGCTGTCAAGTGGTTATTTTCAGAAGCTTTCAAAACTTCCTGAACAACTTCAACCACTTGCGCTTCAGATCTCTCGTCAGCGGGAGGCGAATTCTACAGCGTTACTCGCTGCTGTCAACACCTCTTTTTCAACTTCCTTTTGGCTTCGATGACCTGAAGCAACTTGCTGCCGAAAACTGCGTAACTCTTTGTTTACAAAGGAGTTTTCCGTTTCGACTGCGCCGGAAGTGGGGCGAATTATAGGCCCCCAGAATCTGCCGTCAACCACTAATTTCACAATTCTGTCATATAGGTCAAAAAAGCCCCAGAAACGCGAAGGCCGGCCCCTATAAGGAGGCCGGCCTTCTTTACCCTTCTACTTATTACAAGCTAGGGAACGCGAATTGCGAAGCTTCATGGCTCGCACGCTGTGGCCAGCGCTGGGTAATAGCCTTGCGGCGGGTGTAGAAACGCACTCCGTCCGGACCGTAAGCGTGCAGATCGCCAAACAGCGAACGCTTCCAACCACCAAAGCTGTGGTAAGCCACTGGCACCGGCAGCGGCACGTTAACGCCGACCATGCCGACTTCGATCTCATCACAGAACAACCGCGCCGCTTCACCGTCACGGGTGAAGATGCAGGTGCCGTTGCCATACTCATGATCGTTGATCAGTTGCATCGCCTCTTCCAGGCTGTTGACCCGAACGACGCACAGTACTGGCCCGAAGATCTCTTCTTTATAGATGCGCATTTCTGGCGTGACGTTATCGAACAGGCAGCCACCCAGGAAGAAGCCTTCCTCATGACCAGCAACGCTAAGACCACGACCATCAACAACCAGCGTCGCACCGGCAGCCACGCCGTCTTCTACATAACCGCTGACCTTGTCACGCGCCTGACCGGTAACCAGAGGCCCCATGTCGAGACCGCAGGTAGTACCGGCACCGATTTTCAGTGCCTTGATTTGCGGAGTCAGTTTGGCCACCAGCGCATCAGCAACCTGATCGCCAACACACACGGCCACCGAGATCGCCATGCAGCGCTCACCGCAGGAACCATACGCCGCGCCCATCAGTGCGCTGACGGCGTTATCCAGATCCGCATCCGGCATCAGCACCGCATGGTTCTTCGCCCCGCCCAATGCCTGGACGCGTTTACCGCGCTTGGTGCCCTCGGAGTAGATGTATTCGGCAATCGGCGTCGAACCGACGAAGCTCAGCGCTTTGACTTCGGGCGCTTCGATCAACGCGTCCACTGCTGCCTTGTCGCCGTGCACAACACTCAGTACGCCTTTCGGCAGGCCAGCTTCGATCAGCAATTGTGCGATCAGGAGCGTCGAGCTCGGATCACGCTCGGACGGCTTGAGGATGAAGCAGTTGCCGCAGACGATCGCCAGCGGGTACATCCACAGTGGCACCATCGCAGGGAAGTTGAACGGAGTGATACCTGCCACCACGCCCAGCGGCTGGAAGTCCGACCAGGCATCGATGTTCGGGCCAACGTTACGGCTGTACTCGCCCTTGAGGATTTCCGGTGCAGCGCAAGCGAACTCGACGTTCTCGATGCCGCGCTTCAATTCACCCGCTGCGTCTTCCAGAGTCTTGCCGTGCTCTTCGCTGATCAGTTGGGCGATGCGCGCTTCGTTCTGCTCCAGCAGTTGCTTGAAGCGGAACATCACTTGGGCACGTTTGGCTGGTGGCGTATTGCGCCAAGCCGGGAATGCAGCCTTGGCAGCGTCGATGGCGCTCTGGATGGTTTCGCGGGTCGCCAGCGGCAACTTGTGAATGGCCTGGCCGGTGGACGGGTTGAACACATCAACCGTGCGACCGTTTTCGGTCACCAGTTCGCCATTGATCAAATGCGGAATAACGCTCATGGAAGCTCCTGAAAAATTATCTTCCGGCGCCCTTCAAAGGACGCCTTCTATATAGATGCTATTTGTAGGAGAGAGGTTGCTCGCGAAAAACGAGAGGGCGCCGCGTATATCCAGGCATCCCACGTCATCGTTGACGTCCATAGCGAGCGAGCTCGTTCCTACAGGTATGTATCGAATCAGTCGATCTTGCTCAGCACTTCGCCGACCGCGTCGAACAAACGATCAAGGTCTTGCGGCTTGCTGTTGAAGGTTGGGCCGAACTGCAGGGTGTCGCCGCCGAAGCGTACGTAGAACCCGGCTTTCCACAACGCCATGCCGGCTTCGAACGGACGCACGATGGCGTCGCCGTCACGCGGTGCGATCTGGATCGCGCCGGCCAGGCCGAAGTTGCGGATGTCGATGATGTTCTTAGTGCCTTTCAGACCATGCAGTGCATTTTCGAAATGCGGTGCGACTTCGGCCACGCTCTGCACCAGGTTTTCCTTTTGCAGCAAGTCGAGTGCTGCCAGGCCTGCGGCGCAAGCCACTGGGTGCGCGGAATAGGTGTAGCCGTGCGGGAATTCCACCGCGTACTCAGGCGTCGCCTGATTCATGAAGGTCTGGTAGATCTCGGAGCTGGCAATCACCGCGCCCATCGGGATCGCGCCGTTGGTGACTTGCTTGGCAATGCACATCAGGTCTGGGGTCACGCCGAAGGTGTCAGCACCGAACATCGAACCGGTACGGCCGAAACCGGTGATCACTTCGTCGAACACCAGCAGGATGTTGTGTTGATCGCAGATTTCGCGCAGACGCTTGAGGTAACCCTGTGGCGGAACCAGTACACCAGCGGAACCGGCCAGAGGCTCGACGAATACTGCGGCGATGTTCGAAGCATCGTGCAGTTCGATCAGCTTCAGCAGTTCGTCAGCGAGAGCGATGCCACCCAACTCCGGCATGCCACGGGAATAGGCATTGCTCGCCAGCAACGTGTGCGGCAGGTGGTCGACATCCATCATTGCCTGGCCGAACAGTTTGCGGTTGCCATTCACGCCGCCGAGGCTGGTGCCGGCGATGTTCACACCGTGGTAGCCACGGGCACGACCGATCATTTTGGTCTTGGTCGCTTGGCCTTTCAGACGCCAGTACGCACGCACCATTTTTACTGCGGTGTCGGCACACTCGGAACCCGAGTCGGTAAAAAACACGTGATTCAGGTTGCCCGGGGTCAGGTCGGTGATTTTTTCTGCCAGCTGGAACGACAGCGGGTGGCCGTACTGGAAGCCCGGCGAGTAATCGAGGGTGCCCAGTTGCTTGGCCACTGCCTCTTGAATTTCCTTGCGGGTGTGCCCGGCGCCGCAGGTCCAAAGACCGGACAGCGAGTCATAAACTTTGCGGCCCTTGTCGTCGATCAGCCAGCTGCCTTCAGCGCCCACGATCAAGCGTGGATCGCGCTGGAAATTGCGGTTGGCGGTGTACGGCATCCAGTGAGCATCGAGCTTGAGCTGGCTGGCCAAGGATGACGGGGCGTTTTCAGGCAAGTTCATGAGTGAAACCTCGCAAGGCAATAAGCGGCATAAGAATGTAAACCGGCGATTAAAAACCGTTGTTGCAGCTAAGTTGCCATGGCGATAAAGTCTGTGAAATTCAACTTTTCTAACCTTTAGTCCGGTCGACACTAAACTATGAGCATCCGCCGTCCCGATCCACTGGCGCAAGTCAGCGACTTCGATATCCGCCTTTTGCGGATCTTTCGCAGCGTGGTCGAATGCGGTGGCTTTTCAGCAGCGGAATCCGTACTGGGCATCGGTCGTTCAGCCATCAGCCAACAAATGAGCGACCTTGAACAGCGCCTCGGCTTGCGTCTGTGCCAGCGTGGTCGCGCCGGTTTTTCCCTGACCGAGGAAGGCCGCGAGGTGTACCAGTCGGCGTTGCAGCTTTTAAGTGCGTTGGAAAGTTTCCGCACCGAGGTCAACGGCCTGCACCAACACCTTCGCGGCGAATTGACCATCGGCCTCACCGATAACCTGGTCACCCTGCCCCACATGCGCATCACCCACGCCCTCGCGCAACTGAAGGAACGCGGGCCGGACGTACAGATTCAGATCCGCATGATCGCCCCCAACGAAGTCGAGCAAGGCGTGCTCGACGGTCGCCTGCATGTCGGCGTGGTGCCACAGGCGAGCGCGCTGTCGGGGCTGGAATATCAGCCGCTCTACAGTGAACGCTCGCTGCTGTACTGCGCGGTCGGCCATCCGCTGTTCTATGTCGATGACAAAAAACTGGACGACGAGCGCCTGGACAGTCAGGACGCCATCGCGCCAACTTTTCGTTTGCCGGCCGACATCCAAGCCCATTATCAGGCACTCAATTGCACCGCCAGCGCATCGGACCGCGAAGGCATGGCGTTCCTGATCCTGACCGGGCGCTACATCGGTTATCTGCCGGACCATTACGCCAGCCTCTGGGTGCAACAAGGTCGATTGCGTGCATTGAAACCTACGGCACGCTTTTATGACTTGAGCCTCGCATCGGTCACTCGCAAGGGCCGCCGCCCGCATCTGGTGCTGGAGAGTTTCCTCGAAAGCCTGGCCGCGACGCGTTGAAGAACACCACAACCCCTGTAGGAGCCGAGCTTGCTCGCGATGGCGACGTAACATTCAACATCAATGGTGACTGACTTGGCGCCATCGCGAGCAAGCTCGGCTCCTACAGGGCTTGTGGTGTTCCGGGATTTATCGTGTCGGGACTTGTCTGAAGCCTGTGGGTGCGCTATCAACGCAGTGGTTGCACCCACCTACCTGTTCGGAAGTGCCTATGACCTTTGAAGTCCCAGCTCATGGTGGAAAGCCCGCCAGCCGCATTCGTCAGAAGAACGAAGAGACCATCATCAAAGCCGCCGAAGACGAGTTCGCCCGTCACGGGTTCAAAGGCACCAGCATGAACACCATCGCCCTGAATGCCGGGTTGCCCAAAGCGAACCTGCATTATTACTTCACCAACAAACTCGGCTTGTACGTGGCAGTGTTGAGCAACATCATCGAGTTGTGGGACAGCACCTTCAACACGCTGACGGCCGAGGATGATCCAGCCGAAGCGTTGACCCGCTACATCCGCGCCAAAATGGAGTTCTCCCGGCGCCAGCCGCAAGCCTCGCGAATTTTCGCCATGGAAGTCATCAGCGGAGGCGAATGCCTGACCGAGTACTTCAACCAGGACTACCGCACCTGGTTCCAGGGTCGGGCGGCGGTGTTCCAGGCATGGATCGACGCCGGCAAAATGGACCCGGTCGACCCGGTCAATCTGATCTTCCTGTTGTGGGGCAGCACCCAGCATTACGCCGACTTCGCCACGCAGATCTGCCGGGTCAGCGGACGCACCAAATTGACCAAGCAAGATATGGAAGACGCCGGTAACAACCTGATCCGAATCATTCTCAAGGGCTGCGGCCTGACGCCAAGCATTTAAGACGCCTATGCCTTTTACCCTCAGCGATTTTTGCGAGTACCGCGAAGAGATTCGCAAAAGCCGCTTCATCACCTTCGCCGCGCCGATCAGCAGCCCCGCTGATGCCCAGGCGTTTATCGAACAACACAGCGATTTGAACGCCACGCACAATTGCTGGGCGTGGAAGCTCGGCGTTCAATACCGCAGCACCGATGACGGCGAACCGGGTGGTACTGCTGGCCGACCGATTCTGGCGGCGATTGATGCGCAGGATTGCGATCAGGTCGCAGTGCTGGTGATTCGCTGGTACGGCGGCATTCAACTCGGCACCGGCGGACTTGCCCGGGCGTATGGCGGCGGCGCGAACAAGTGCCTGCAAGCAGCGCCGAAGATTGAGCTGATCAGTCGAGTGCCGCTGCGTTGTGCCTGTGCGTTTGGCGAGCTGGTGTTGGTGAAGCTGCGCGTTGCCGAGCTGGGTGGCCTGGTGGTGCAAGAAGATTTCACGGCCAATGGTGTTGAGTTGCAATTGGCGGTTGGCGAGGGGCAGATTGAAACGTTGCAATCACAGCTCGCCGATTTAAGCCGTGGGCGAATTTTGTTGCAGCGTTGAAAGATCAAAAGATCGCAGCCTTCGGCAGCGCCTACAGTTGAGTGCGTTGACCCTGTAGGAGCTGCCGAAGGCTGCGATCTTTTGGGGCAGTACCGATTGTCGATGCACTTAACAGTTGCCCACATCTACTGTGCACCCGGCTGTGGATAACCTGAGCACACACCGCTGTAACCCTTCTATCATGCGGCTTTGCGGGCTTTGCTCACTTTTCGTCCAATTGGCCATCAGAAACATCAAATTAGCGCAAAAACAATAACTTAGAGCGGTTTATCACCTTTAGAAGATAGCCGACCTGCGCTTATGCCCGTCCATAGAGCTTGCGCACAAATACTGTGGAGCAATCTGTGGATAACCCGTTCATGGCTGTCGCGGCACCATGCCGGCCATGGCTTGTAGTCTCCTGCTCATTTTTTGATCAATAACCACAGAAAAAAACCGCGCCATTTTTAACCCCGCCGCCCTGAAGTGGTGCTCGTTTCGGGGGCTGAACCTGGACTAAGCAGCGAGCTCAACACCTTGGCCCACAGGACTCTTCAGCTTTCCTGACCTAATGGCCAGGAAATTGCTTTATCCACAGGCATAAGTCCAATCGCCTTGAGCCTGTCATGCCCAATCCCGTGCCGATCCACGATCAAACACCCCGCCTGCAATTGCGCAGAATCAGCAAGCGCTATCCCGGTTGCCTGGCCAACGATGACATCGACTTGAGCATCGCTCCGGGGGAAATCCATGCTTTGCTCGGCGAAAACGGTGCGGGCAAAAGTACGTTGATGAAGATCATCTACGGCGTTGTCCATGCCGATACGGGCGAGCTGATCTGGCAAGGTCAGCGCGTGACCATGCGCAACCCGGCCCAGGCTCGCAACCTCGGGATCGGCATGGTGTTCCAGCATTTCTCGTTGTTCGAAACCTTGAGCGTGGCGCAAAACATCGCGCTGGCCATGGGCGCAGCGGCCGGCACACCGAAACAACTTGAGCCGAAGATCCGCGAAGTGTCGCAGCGCTACGGCATGGCGCTGGAGCCGGAGCGACTTGTCCACAGCCTGTCCATCGGCGAGAGGCAACGGGTGGAAATCGTTCGCTGCCTGATGCAAGACATTCGCTTGCTGATTCTCGACGAACCGACCTCGGTGCTGACCCCGCAGGAAGCCGAGGACTTGTTCGTCACCCTGCGCCGCCTCGCCGCCGAGGGCTGCAGCATTCTGTTTATCAGCCACAAACTCGGTGAAGTCCGCGCCTTGTGCCACAGCGCGACCGTGTTGCGTGGCGGTCGCGTGGCCGGGCATTGCGTGCCGGCCGAGTGTTCGGATCAGCAACTGGCGCGGTTGATGGTGGGTGAAGCAGCAGCGTTGATAACTGACTATCCGAAGGTGCGCGGTGGCGAGACCTTTTTGAAAGTGAACGGCTTGTCTTGGCACAACCCGGACCCGTTCGGCTGCTCGCTCAAGAACATCGAACTGGAGGTACGCAGCGGCGAAATCGTCGGTATCGCCGGGGTGGCCGGCAATGGTCAGGACGAGTTGTTGGCCTTGCTCAGTGGCGAACAACGACTGACCCGCGACGACGGCACAACGATAAATTTTGGCAACGAACCGGTTGCTCATCTACGCCCCGATGCCCGACGCCAACGCGGGCTGGCGTTCGTCCCCGCCGAGCGACTGGGCCACGGTGCCGTGCCGGAACTGAGCCTTGCGGACAATGCCCTGCTAACGGCGTTCCAGCAAGGTCTGGTGAGCAACGGACTGGTGCAGCGCCGCAAGGTCGAAGCACTGGCCGAAGAGATCATCCGCCGCTTCGGGGTCAAGACACCGGACAGCCAAACCCCGGCCCGTAGCCTGTCCGGCGGCAATTTGCAGAAATTTATCCTCGGCCGGGAAATCCTCCAACAACCGAAACTGCTGGTGGCCGCACACCCGACCTGGGGCGTGGACGTGGGTGCCGCCGCGACCATTCACCGGGCGCTGATTGCCTTGCGCGATGCCGGCGCGGCGATCCTGGTGATATCCGAAGACCTCGACGAACTGTTCCAGATCAGCGACCGCCTCGGCGCGTTGTGCGGCGGACAACTGTCGCCGCTCAGGGCCACCGTCGACACCCGTCTGATCGATGTCGGCGGCTGGATGGCTGGCCGCTTCGACACCCCTCAATCACCTGCACCCGCAACGCTTTAACGGAGTGTCACATGCTGCTTTCTCTTGAACCCCGTGGCCAGCAATCACGCCTGATGTTGTGGTGCTCGCCGTTGCTGGCGGCTGTCCTGACGCTGGGCTGTGGCTCATTGCTGTTTATCGCACTGGGGCACGACCCGTTGCTGACCCTGCATACGCTGTTGATCGCGCCGATCAGCGACTTGTATGGCGTCTCCGAGTTGCTGGTCAAAGCGCTGCCGATCCTACTCTGCGCGCTGGGCCTGGCCGTGGCGTATCAGGCGCGGATCTGGAACATCGGCGCCGAAGGTCAATTGTTGCTCGGAGCACTGGCCGGCAGTGCGCTGGCGGTAAACATCATCGACATGCAAAGCCGCTGGGCGCTGGCGTTGATCCTGATCACCGGCACCCTGGCCGGTGCCGCATGGGGCGGACTGACCGCGTGGCTGCGCACGCGCTTCAATGCCAATGAAATCCTCACCAGCATCATGCTCAACTACATCGCGCTGAACCTGCTGCTGTACTGCATCCACGGCCCGCTGAAAGACCCGCAAGGGTTCAACTTTCCGCAATCAGCGATGTTCGGTGACGCCAGTCGTTTGCCGTTATTGACGGAGGATGGGCGGGTGCATGCCGGGGTGTATTTCGCCTTGCTCGCGTTAGTGGCGGTGTGGGTGTTGTTGCAGAAAAGTTTTGTCGGCTTCCAGATCAAAGTGCTCGGGCTGGATAAACGGGCGGCCGGTTTTGTCGGCTTTCGCGAGAAGCGCCTGATCTGGCTCGCGCTGTTGATCAGCGGTGGTTTGGCCGGGCTGGCCGGCGTGTGTGAAGTCACTGGGCCGATCGGCCAGTTGGTGCCGCAAGTCTCGCCCGGTTACGGCTATGCGGCGATCACCGTGGCGTTTCTCGGGCGGCTGAACCCCATCGGCATTCTGTTTTCCAGCCTGTTGATGGCGCTGCTCTACATCGGCGGCGAGAGCGCGCAAATGAGCATGAACCTGCCGCAAGCCATCACTCAATTGTTCCAGGGAATGATGCTGTTTTTCCTGCTGGCCAGTGACGTGCTAATTCTCTATCGCCCCCGTTTGAATCTGCGCTGGGCCCGCCGCGCGCAAACCAACGCCGTACACGCAGGAGCGCTGTGATGGATGTCGATCTGCTGAGTAATATTTTCTACGCCATGGTGCGCTGCGGCACGCCGTTGCTGCTGGTGGCGCTGGGTGAATTGATCTGCGAGAAAAGCGGCGTCCTCAACCTGGGACAGGAAGGGATGATGCTGTTTGGCGCGGTGATCGGTTTTATCGTCGCGTTCAACACTGGCAACCTGTGGCTCGGTGTGTTGCTGGCGATGCTCGCCGGGATGCTGTTGTCGTCGCTGTTTGCCTTGGTGGCGCTGGTGTTCAACGCCAATCAAGTGGCCACCGGGTTGGCATTGACGATTTTTGGCGTGGGCCTGTCGACCTTTGTCGGCGCGGCGTGGGTCGGCAAACCACTGGCGGGCTTCGAGCCATTGGCGATCCCGTACTTGAGTGAAATCCCGCTGATCGGGCGGATGCTGTTTGCCCAGGATTTGCTGGTGTATCTGTCGTTCGCCCTGTTTGCACTGGTGGCCTGGGTGATTGTAAAAAGCCGCGTCGGGTTGATCATTCAGGCCGTCGGAGAAAACCCGGATGCGGCCAGTGCCATGGGTTTACCCGTGTTGGGCGTGCGCACCTTGGCGGTGTTGTTCGGCGGTGCGATGGCTGGGTTGGCGGGGGCGTATCTGTCGCTCGCTTACACGCCGATGTGGGCGGAAAACATGAGCGCCGGACGCGGCTGGATCGCCCTGGCGCTGGTGGTCTTTGCCAGCTGGCGCGTGTGGCGCTTGCTGCTGGGTGCGTACCTGTTCGGGCTCGCCAGCATCCTGCATCTGGTGGCGCAGGGGTTGGGGCTGGCGATTCCGTCCAGCCTGCTGGCAATGCTGCCGTATGTCGCGACCATTGTGGTGTTGGTGCTGCTGTCACGGGATGCGGTGCGCACGCGGTTGTACGCGCCGGTGTCATTGGGGCAGCCGTGGCAGGCCGGGCGTTAGCGGTGGCAATTCCGGCATCTTCGCGGGCAAGCCTCGCTCCTACAGATTTTGTGTCGCACCCAAATGCTGTGAACGCGTGATACCTGTAGGAGCGAGGCTTGCCCGCGAAGGCGCCCGCATGGACAACAACGAACTCGACGCCATGCGCCAAGCGTTGCAGCATAGGCCCGGTCAACATTAAAGGAAGCCACTCATGCCCAAGGCAAAAAACGCACTCATCATCGGAGCCTCCCGGGGGCTGGGCCTTGGCCTGGTGAAAACCCTGTTGGCTGATGGATGGCAAGTCACCGCCACCGTGCGCAACCCGCAAAATGCCGACGCATTGCAGAGCCTGGGCAATGTGCGGATCGAGAAACTCGACATGGACGATCAACAAGCCGTGATCGCCTTGAGTCAGCAGCTCAAGGGTGAAGTATTCGACCTTTTGTTTGTCAACGCCGGGGTCAAAGGGCCTGACGTTCAGACACCGAACGGCGGCGCGACTATGGCGGAAGTCGGTCAGCTGTTTTTCACCAATGCCGTGGCGCCGATTAACCTGGCCCAGCGCTTTGTCGGGCAGATTCGTCCGGATACCGGCGTATTGGCGTTCATGAGCTCGTTGCTGGGCAGCGTGACCATGCCGGATGCACCGGAACTGGCGCTGTACAAGGCCAGCAAAGCGGCGCTGAACTCCATGACCAACAGCTTCGTCACACAACTGGGCGAGCAGAAACTCACTGTGCTGTCGCTGCATCCGGGCTGGGTAAAGACCGACATGGGCGGTGAAGGTGCCGATATCGATGTGCAAACCAGTACCCGGGGATTGGTTGATCAGGTGAATGCGTATGGCGGTAAGGGTGGGCATCATTTTGTGAATTACCGGGGTGAGACGATTCCCTGGTAAGCCGCGCCACTCTGTAGGAGCTGCCGAAGGCTGCGATCTTTTGATCTTGATCTTTTCTGGATCGCTGAAAAGCAAGATCAAAAGATCGCAGCCTTCGGCAGCTCCTACCGGGGATTTGCATCGTCTGGTCGGGCCGGGCTTGCCCGCGCAGCGCTTTTGATCGACACTTCGCACCTCGCCTCCCCGGCGACCCTGGATCAGCAGACAGGGCAACACTGAGCTGGCAACCCTGAACCCAATTTTCAGAGGAGCCGGCCAACATGCCTGCCATCCGTACCTGGTTAAAAAATCCCCTCGCCATTTTCACAGCCAACGGTCTCGATGCCCGTGGCGGCCTGGTGCTGCAAGACGGCGTGATCGTCGAAGTGCTGAGCCTCGGCCAACAGCCCTCCGCACCGTGCAATGAAGTGTTCGATGCCCGCGAGCACGTGATCCTGCCGGGGCTGATCAACACTCATCACCATTTCTATCAAACCCTGACCCGCGCCTGGGCGCCGGTAGTCAATCAGCCGTTGTTCCCGTGGCTGAAAACCCTCTACCCGGTCTGGGCACGACTCACCCCGGAAAAACTCGCCCTCGCCACCAAAGTCGCATTGGCCGAGTTGCTGCTGTCCGGTTGCACCACCGCTGCCGACCACCATTACCTGTTTCCCGAAGGCCTGGAAAACGCCATCGATGTCCAAGTCGAGACCGTTCGCGAACTGGGCATGCGCGCCATGTTGACGCGTGGCTCCATGAGCCTCGGCGAAAAGGACGGCGGGCTGCCACCGCAACAAACGGTGCAGGAAGGTCAAGTAATCCTCGACGACAGCCAGCGCTTGATCGCCGAGTACCACGAACGCGGCGACGGCGCGCAAATCCAGATTGCCCTCGCGCCTTGCTCGCCGTTCTCGGTGACCCCGGAAATCATGTCCGCCAGTGCTGAACTGGCGAATAAACTCGACGTGCGCCTGCACACGCACCTGGCAGAAACCCTCGACGAAGAAGACTTCTGCCTGCAACGTTTCGGCCTGCGCACCGTGGATTATCTGGACAGCGTCGGCTGGCTCGGCCCGCGCACCTGGCTGGCCCATGGCATCCACTTCAACCCGGAGGAAATCACTCGTCTCGGCGCGGCAGGCACCGGCATCTGCCATTGCCCGAGTTCTAACATGCGCCTGGCTTCCGGCATCTGCCCGACCATCGACTTGACCGATGCCGGCGCATTACTCGGCCTGGGCGTGGATGGTTCTGCCTCCAACGATGCCTCGAACATGATGCTCGAAACCCGACAGGCCCTGTACATCCAGCGCCTGCGCTACGGTGCCGAAAAGATCACTCCGGAACGCGTGCTGGGCTGGGCGACCAAAGGGTCGGCGAGTCTGCTGGGCCGTACCGATATCGGTGAAATTGCGGTGGGCAAGCAGGCTGACCTGGCGCTGTTCAAGCTCGATGAATTGCGCTTCTCCGGCAGTCACGATCCGGTTTCGGCGCTGCTGTTGTGTGGTGCGGACCGCGCAGATCGGGTGATGATTGGCGGCAAGTGGCGGGTGATTGATGGACAGGTAGAGGGGCTGGATCTGAAGGGATTGATTGCTGATCACAGTCAGGCAGCTCGTCAGCTCATCGCCGGCACCTGATCCACTGTCGAACCAAACTGTGGGCGCTAGCCTGCTAGCGACTACGGTGTGCCAGCAAACAGAAATGTTGACTGATACGCCGCTATCGCGAGCAGGCTCGCGCCCACAGTGGTTTTGTGGTGGTCTCGGAGGCCAACGGCGCCACTGTTGGCTCAACGGGTCTGAGCCAACGGCACCCAGCCGGCCCGGCTCCAGAACGCGATGGCGGACGACGTCAGCAAAAGCACGGCAGAGATTGCCAATGTTCTGCGCACACCGCCCATGATGGCCACTGAGCTGCCATTGGCGACAATCGCGCCGAAGATCGCAACACCGGTCGCCCCGCCGACTTGTCGCGCCGTGTTCAACACAGCCGACGCAGTCCCCGCTTGATGGCGCTCGACGCTCGACAATATGGACGTCGTCATCGCAGGCACCGCCAGTCCCATGCCGATCGGGATCAGCGCCAAACCTGGCAACATATCGATGAAGGTCGCGTGGTCCGAGATGCCGAACGTGCCTAGCAGCGAGTAACCGGTGCAACCGATCAGGCTGCCACCCACCATCAGCACGCGCAGTCCGGTGCGCGCCGCCAACGGCCCACTGGCGATGTTGGAAATGACCGCAGTCCCCGTCAGCGGCAGAAATGTCAGGCCGGTCTCAAGCACGGAACAGCCGCGCACATTTTGCAGGTAGAAACTGAGTACGAAGATCACGCCGTAGTAGGTGAAATTGGCCAGCACGCCGAACAGGACGGCGCCCGAAAAGCGCATGTTTTGGAACAGTGCCAGCGGCAGCATCGGTGCACGCACGCGGCTCTCGACCAACAAGAAAGCTGTACCGGCGACGAAGGCCAGTACAAAGCCGCCCTGCACCAGCAGACTGGAAAAGCCCAGTGCCTGCACCTCGATCACTGCGCCATAAAGCCGATAAGCGCGAGCACCGATAGCAACTGGCCCGGTAAATCGAAGTGGCGCGACGGCTCCTTGCTCACCCTGCGTGGCACGACGTAATACGTCAGCGCGAAGCCTGCCACGCAGATCGGCACGTTGACCCAAAAAATGCTGCGCCAGCCCGCCACCGATAACAGCAGGCCGCCGATCACCGGGCCAGCCGCAATCGACACGCCGCCGGCCGCCGTCCACCAACCAATGGCCTTGGCCAACATTTTCTTATCGTGGGCGTAGGTAAAATTGAGGATCGCCAGCGAATTGGGCAGGAGCAGCGCCGCCCCCAAGCCCTGCATCGCGCGAGCCATGTTCAATGTCATGACCGACGGTGCCATGGCGCAGGCAATGGACGCCAGCGTGAACAGGCCGAAGCCGGTCAGGAACGCGCGTTTGGAACCGAACTTCTCACCCACTACGCCGGCCGACAGCAGGAAGGCGGCAAAGCCCAGCGTGTAGGCATCGACCACCCATTGCAAAGCGCTGACGCCGGCGCCCAGCTCGATGCCCATATTGGGCAGCGCCACATTGACGATGGTGACGTCCAGCTGAACGATGATGAAGGCGAAGCTGGTTGCCAACAGCACCGCCAGTGATGGCTGGAGCGCCGTCGGTTTTGAAGTTGGATGCATATTGCTTCCTGAGGGCCCACTGAGGACAGCGCGGCGATGCATGTTGCGGCGGGTCATGTGGTGCCCTTTGCGATACACGTAAAGGGCACCGATGGGCGTCACTTACCGACCGGCGCTCTGGCCGCCATCGACGTGCAGGATTTCTCCGGTGATGAACGCTGCCGAATCCAGGAACTCGACGGCGCTGGCGAGTTGGGTAATGTGAAAGAAACTGGCGACGTTCACATTCATCACGGCGGCGAAGTCTTCGGCCGTGTTCTCGGTGAAAGGCTTACCGATGTAGATGCCAGCGTTGTTCACCAGCGTGTCGATCCGGCCAAATCGCGCAACGCCTTCATTAATGACACGCTGGGCAGTCGCCGGATCACCGATGTCACCCGCTACCGTCAAGATGTTCGGGTCGTCCGATGGCTTGATCGTGCGCGAGGTCGCAACAACACGGTAATCGAGCTTTCGAAACGCCTTCACCACTTCAGCGCCAATCCCTTGCGATGCGCCGGTAACGACCACAACCTTTTGCGATGCACTCATGTTTGACTCCGAAAATTAGAGATTGGAATGCAAGGCATATCGCACCCCAGGACCAGCAATCTTCTGATTACTAATGAGTAAATCTTACGGTGTATGGTTTTTTACAGACGCGTTAGCTGTGATGGTTTTAGGACATTTCCTGCTCATTGCTGGCCACCACCTCTAACTTTCCAGAGAAAAATCACAGGCAGCGCCAGCGCCTACAGGCCCAGCAGCGACAACATGATGAAGGTCGCAAACAGTACAAAGTGAGTCATGCCCTCAATAGCATTGGTTTCGCCGTCGTTGAGGTTGATCGCGCTGACGATCAGGGTGATGAAAATCATCACGGTCTGCACCGGGGTCATGGCCATCTGGAACGGCTGGCCGGTGTAGAGCGCCATCGCTTCCATCACTGGCACCGTCAGGATCACCGTCGACAGCGACGCGCCTAAAGCGATGTTGACCACCGACTGCATACGGTTGGCCAGTGCCGCACGCAATGCCGTCAGAATTTCCGGTGCGGCGGAAATCGCCGCCACCAGAATCGCCGTGATCACCGGCGGTGCGCCCGTTCCTTCCAGGCCCAGATCGAGGGTCTTGGACATTACTTCGGCCAGTGCGCCAATCACCACGACACCGAAGACCAATATGCCGATGGACAGCGTCAGGTTGATCGGTGCCGGCTCGTTTTCCTGCGGCTCTTTCTTGCGGCGTTTGTCCGGATAGCTGTAGCTGAAAAAGTAGCTGTGCGGCCCGACCTGCATGCGCAGAAACAAAGCGTACAGCACGACCATCGCACCAATGGTGAACGCCGAATAGAGCTTCCAGTTGGCTTCGGGAATGAACTCCGGCACCACCATCGATACGCCCATGGCGGTGAGGATCATGACGCTGTAGCTGCGCGCAGAGTCGTCGTTGTACGACTGCTCGCCATGTTTGAGCCCGCCCATCAACGCTGCCAAACCGAGGATGCCGTTGATGTCGAGCATCACTGCCGAATAGATCGTGTCGCGCACCAGGGTCGCGGAGGCTTCGTTGCTCATCATGATCGCCAGGATCACCACTTCTACCAGCACTGCCGCCAGGGTCAGGATCATCGTGCCGTAAGGGTCACCGACTTTTTCCGCCAGCAGTTCGGCCTGATGGGCGACGCGCATCGACGCAGCAACGATGAATGCAATCAGCACTAACCCGCCGCTCAGCGCGATGACTTGGCCGCTGTGCAGCAACCAGTGCTCCAGTGGGAAGGCAATGGCGGCGGCGATCAAGGCCAGCAGCAGAAAGGTTTCTTGCTTGAGGACAGTGAGCATGTCGGGCCTTTTGCCGTGGGGAGCGGATGAGCTACTGACTATGACGAGCCGCTAACGTTTCGTTACACCTTAGCGCACCAGTGGAAGGCGTGGATTGGTAAGGGGTGCACCGGGATGGTTCTGTGGCGATCAGTCGGGCCTCTTCGCGGGCAAGCCTCGCTCCTACAGGTTTTGCATCGCTCTTGTAGGAGCGAGGCTTGCCCGCGAAGGCGTCACCACTGTTTCCAAAACTTTATTGTCCTGTTGGTCAGCAATTTGCATTGGCCCAGCCAACACACAACAAAATGGAGTTCGAATTCATGCACAAACGTCCGTTGAAGAAGCTGCTTTGCGCCGTTACGGCGGCGATCGGTCTGAGCGCCAGCCTGACCGCCAGCGCCACCGACCCGCTGAAAGTCGGCTTCGTCTATATCGGCCCGATCGGGGACCACGGCTGGACGTATCAGCATGAACAGGGGCGCAAGGCACTGGCGGAAAAATTCGGCTCGCAGATCACCACCAACTACGTGGAGAACGTCGCTGAAGGTGCAGACGCCGAGCGGGTCATCCGCAACATGGCCAAGGACAAGTACGACCTGATCTTCACCACCTCTTTCGGCTACATGAACCCGACGCTGAAAGTCGCCAGGCAATTTCCCAACGTGACCTTCGAACACGCCACCGGCTACAAACAGGACAAGAACCTCGGCACTTACCTGGCGCGCACCTACGAGGGTCGTTACGTCGGCGGCTTCCTCGCGGCGAAGATGACCAAGACCAAGAAAATCGGCTACGTCGCCTCGTTCCCGATCCCGGAAGTGATCCGCGACATCAACGCCATCCAACTGGCCCTGAACAAGTACAACCCCGGCACCGAGATCAAGGTGGTGTGGGTCAATTCGTGGTTCGATCCGGGCAAGGAAGCCGACGCGGCCAACGCGCTGATCGACCAGGGCGTGGACGTGGTGTTCCAGCACACCGACAGCCCGGCACCGATCCAGGCTGCCGAGCGTCGTGGCGTGTATGCGGTCGGCTATGCTTCGGACATGGCGCACTTCGGGCCAAAAGCGGTGCTGACGTCCATCGTCAACGACTGGACGCCGCACTACATTCAGGCGACCCAGAGCGTGATCGATCACCGTTGGAAATCCGAGGATTACTGGGGTGGTTTGAAGGAAGGCACAGTTGAACTGCCCATCAGCGACCTGGTGCCGGCCGCGGTGAAAACCGAAGCCGAGCAGATCATCACCGACATCAAGAGCGGCGCACTGCAACCGTTCACCGGACCGATCAAGGATCAGGCCGGCGTCGAAAAAATTCCGGCTGGGGTGAGCGCGACCAATACAGAGTTGGCGTCGATGAATTACTACGTGGAAGGCATGAAGGCTGAGATACCGAAGTAATACACCGCCCCGTGTAGGAGCTGCCGCAGGCTGCGATCTTTTGATCTTGATCTAATTCAAAATCAAAAGATCGCAGCCTGCGGCAGCTCCTACAGGGATTTCAGCGTTTTTAAGGACTGCGCATGAACAGCCTTCCGATCATCGACATCAGCCCGCTCTACAGCGACGACCAAACCGCCTGGCGATCCGTCGCCACTGAGATCGACCACGCCTGCCGCGAATGGGGCTTTTTCTACATAAAGGGCCACCCGATCAGCGCGGCACGAATCGACGCGGTTCTCGACAACGCCAAACGCTTCTTCGGCCAGCCTGCCGCCGAAAAGCTCAAGATCGATATTACCCAGACCCGCCACCATCGCGGCTACGGCGCCATCGCTACCGAGCAACTCGACCCGAGCAAACCCAGCGACTTGAAAGAAACCTTCGACATGGGCCTGCACCTGCCAGCCGAGCACCCCGAAGTGCTGGCGGAGAAATCCTTGCGCGGTCCCAACCGTCATCCGTCGCTGCCCGGTTGGGAGGCGCTGATGGAGCAGCACTACATCGACATGCAAGCACTCGCACAAACACTGTTGCGGGCGATGACCCTGGCACTGGGCATCGAACGCAATTTTTTCGATTCACGCTTCAATGAACCGGTCAGCGTGCTGAGGATGATCCACTATCCGCCCCGCCATACCGCCAGTTCCACCGAGCAGCAAGGCGCCGGGGCTCACACTGATTACGGTTGCATCACCCTGCTGTACCAGGATGCTGCCGGCGGCCTGCAAGTGCGCAACGTAAAAGGCGACTGGATCGACGCGCCCCCGATCGAAGGCACGTTCGTGGTCAACCTAGGCGACATGATGGCGCGCTGGAGCAACGACCGTTACCTGTCGACGCCGCACCGGGTACTCAGCCCGTTGGGAGTGGATCGCTATTCGATGCCATTTTTCGCCGAGCCACACCCCGACACGCGCATTGAATGCCTGCCGGGCTGCCAGGATGAGCAGCATCCGGCGAAATATCCGACCACCACCTGCGCCGAATTCCTGCTCTCGCGCTTCGCCGATACCTACGCCTATCGACGGGAACCGCAAGCGCTGTGATGAACCTGCTGGTCAGGTTTTACCAATTGTTGCAGCAAGCATCTGTAGAATGCCGTCATTGCACCTGATGAGACTCCAAGAATGTACGACTGGCTGAACGCCCTGCCGAAGGCAGAACTGCACCTGCACCTGGAGGGTTCGCTGGAACCCGAGCTGCTGTTCGCCCTGGCCGAACGCAACAAAATCGCCCTGCCGTGGAACGATGTCGAAACCCTGCGCAAGGCCTACGCCTTCAACAATCTGCAGGAGTTTCTCGACCTGTATTACCAGGGCGCTGATGTATTGCGCACGTCCCAGGATTTCTATGACCTGACCTGGGCCTACCTGCTGCGCTGCAAGGCACAGAACGTGATTCACACCGAACCGTTCTTCGACCCGCAGACCCACACCGACCGTGGCATCCCGTTCGAAGTCGTGCTCAATGGCATCGCCGCCGCACTGAAGGATGGCGAGCAGCAACTGGGCATCACCAGCGGTTTGATCCTGAGCTTCCTGCGCCACTTGAGCGAAGAACAGGCGCAGAAAACCCTCGATCAGGCGTTGCCGTTCCGCGAAGCATTTGTCGCGGTGGGCCTGGACAGTTCTGAAATGGGTCACCCGCCGAGCAAGTTCCGGCGCGTGTTTGATCGTGCCCGTGACGAAGGTTTCCTGACCGTCGCCCACGCCGGTGAAGAAGGCCCGCCCGAGTACATCTGGGAAGCCCTCGACCTGTTGAAAATCCAGCGCATCGACCATGGCGTGCGCGCCATCGAAGACGAGCGTTTGATGCAGCGAATCATCGACGAGCAAATCCCGCTGACCGTGTGTCCGTTGTCCAACACCAAGCTCTGCGTGTTCGATCACATGTCGCAGCACAACATCCTCGACATGCTTGAACGTGGTGTAAAAGTGACCGTGAACTCGGATGACCCGGCGTATTTCGGCGGTTATGTCACCGAGAACTTCCATGCGCTGCACACCCACTTGGGCATGACCCAGGATCAGGCCCAGCGCCTGGCGCAGAACAGCCTGGATGCGCGGTTGGTGAAGCCCTAAGGTTCACCGCAGAAACCTATGAGGGAGCGGCAAATCGGATCGCCGGATTGCCGCTCCCACATGTTTCTAAAGTGCCATTTCCAGTTCGGTTTCCTTGGCAAAGCGATGGATTTCACGTTGCCCGGCGGCAGTGACCTGCAAGGACCGCGAATCGTTGGGCAGGCTCAACCAGCCCGACTGCATGAACAACTGCAACAACGCTGCGCCCAACGAGCCGCCCATGTGCGGGCGTCTTTCGCTCCAGTCCGGACACGCACACGCGGCTCGGCCGTTGCGGTGGGCCAGCGCCTGGATAAATACGCCGCGAGCCGCCAACTCTGTAGACCCCTTGAGCGTGATAGTGACCCGCTGTTCGAACTGTTCGATCCAGCCTGCATCCAGCAAACGCTGATACAGGTCGGCGGCCAGAGTGCCTCCCAGATGGTCGTCGCAAAGCCTAGCGCGCAGCAGTGACGAACGCGTCGCCAACGGTTTGGTGACGGAGGTGGAGCGTTTGAAAATGTCCGGAATATCCCTGGGCGTGCTTGCCAGCGTTGCGCTGGCCAGGGCTTCGATCGCGGCACCGACTTCGGGGGCGGCCAGGCGGAAAAACCGCTTGCGTCCGCGAGGCTCTACTTTTACCAGACCTCCGGCGGACAAACGCCCCAGGTGTGCACTGGCCGAAGACGGTGACAGGCCAGCCAACAAGGCCAGCTCTTCGGTTTGTCGCGCCGAGCCGTCCATCAAGGCCCACATCATTGCGCTGCGCTTTGGGTCAGCCAGCAAGGTGGCTATCTGGCTGATGCAAGGTGCATGTTCCATGTATTCACTCCCTGTTGAATCGTTTCGTCTACTGCTCAGAGACATCTTGACCAGTATTGTGTCGTCGGCCAAGACGTGGAAACCGCCACAAACCTGACTAACCCACCGATCACATGAGCCATCACTGCGCTGCTGTTGCAGCGGTCAACTGATGGCGCATCGTGCAAGGCCGACGTCCGCGTGGCCTCGCCGTTGCATCCGGCGGTGCGTACATGAGGCGAGCGCTAGTATAGGCGGGTTGACCGCCGGTTCCTGCCCTCCGCAAACCATTGGTGGTGATAGTTCCTGAGGGAAATTTCGCTTTTTGCCTGCGACTAATGATCGATGCCCGATAACCCCGGAAAATGACTGCTTAATCGAGCGCATCGGCTGGCAAGCATTTCCCGCAAAAGGTTCACTGGCTTACTCAATTGTGCGCGATGGGCGCACAACAAATTCAGCGGTGCGCGCTCGCACAGCAGTTCGGGCATCAGCACTTTCAATCGGCCGGCGAGCACATCGGCAGCCACATCAAGCCACGATTTGTAGGCGATCCCGGCTCCTGCAACGGCCCAGAGTCGCACGACATCGGCATCATCACTAAAGCGATCGCCGCTGACCGTCAGGCTGACTTCGCGCTTGCCGTCGTGAAAACTCCAGTGATCGTGGACGCGGCTGCCGAGCATAAACAGCAGGCAATTGTGCTGGGCCAGTTGCTCTAGTTGGCGCGGCTCGCCATGCCGGGCCAGATAACTCGGCGCGGCACACAGGACTCGACGGTTGTGCGCAGCGATAGGCATCGCCACCAGGCTGGAGTCTTCCGGCTCGCCGTAACGCAGGGCGATGTCCACCGGTTGCCGGAACAGGTCGGCGATGCGATCACCGAGCAGCAGGCGCACCGTGAGTTTCGGGTGCTCGCGCTGAAATTCGTCCAGCCACGGCAATAGCAAGTTGCGACCGAAGTCTGACGGCGCCGACAACTGCAACACCCCACTGACCTGATCCTGACCGCTGGTCAACAAGCGCCGCCCCTCGTCAAGATTGCTCAGGGCCGCTCGGGCATATTCAAGAAAACCTTCGCCCTCGGCAGTCAGGCGCAAGCTGCGGGTCGAACGGGCGAGCAAGCGGGCGCCGAGTTGCTGCTCGATACGCTTGAGCGCAGCGCTGGCCACTGCCGCCGACATGTCCATGCCCCGCGCGGCGGCCGACAGGCTGCCCAGGTCCGCCGCCCGAACGAACAACTGCAAGTCATCGAAACGCAGCATTTGAAGCCCCGATTATCAAAAAAATATTGAAAGAGCCTGCTGTTTTAGCCGGTTTTATCTTCAGGAGAAATAGCCAATCATCTACGCCATCAACTTCTTCACCCTTGGAGCCACTTATGAAAGCCATTGCCTATTACGCTTCCCTGCCGATCAGCGACGAACAATCCCTGCAAGATATCGAACTGCCGGAGCCGGTCGCCGGGCCGCGTGACCTGTTGGTGGAAGTCAAAGCCATATCGGTCAACCCGGTGGACACCAAAGTCCGCCAAAACGTCCAGCCTGAAGACGGCGCGGCCAAAGTGCTGGGCTGGGACGTGGCCGGGGTGGTCAAGGCTGTCGGCAGTGAGGTGACCCTGTTCAAGGCTGGCGACAAGGTGTTCTACGCCGGCTCCATCGCTCGTGCCGGGGGTAACAGTGAACTGCACGTGGTAGATGAGCGGATCGTCGGCCATATGCCAAAAACCCTCGGGTTCGCCGAAGCCGCCGCCCTGCCGTTGACCGCCATTACCGCGTGGGAACTGCTTTTCGAGCGCCTGCAAGTGCGCGAAGGCAAAACTGAGGAAGGCCAGAGCCTGCTGATCGTTGGCGCGGCCGGCGGTGTCGGTTCGATCCTCACGCAACTGGCGAAGCAACTCACCGGTTTGACGGTCATTGGCACCGCTTCGCGTCCGCAAACTCAAAGCTGGGTGAAGGCATTGGGCGCCGACCAGGTGATCGATCACAGCCAGCCACTGAGCGAAGCACTCAAAGGCGCCGGCCTCGATCAAGTCACCCACGTCGCCAGCCTGACCCAGACCGATCAGCACCTGGATCAATTGGTCGAGGCCTTGGCACCGCAAGGCAAACTGGCGCTGATCGATGACCCGAAAACCCTCGACATCACCAAGCTCAAGCGCAAGAGCCTGTCGCTGCACTGGGAGTTCATGTACACCCGCTCACTGTTCGAAACCGCGGACATGATTGAGCAACACAAATTGCTCAACCGTGTGGCGCAGTTGATCGATGCCGGAACGTTGAAAACGACCGTTGGCGAGCACTTTGGCACCATCAACGCAGCGAACTTGCGTCGTGCTCATGCGTTGCTGGAGAGCGGCAAGTCCAAGGGCAAGATCGTTTTGGAAGGTTTCTAACGCTCAAGATCAGAAGATCGCATCGATCCCTGTAGGAGCTGCCGCAGGCTGCGATCTTTTGATCTTAAAACACAAAGTCAAAAAATCGCAGCCTGCGGCAGCTCCTACGGGGGTCGATCGGTTCTTTTGACGTTATGAGCCGTCAGTCTGAAGGTTGACCGTTGTCACAATCTCGATCGTATTCAGGACTACAATCGAGACCTCTGCGAGGCACATTTTTATCTGAGGAGGTCAGCAATGAAGATCCTGATAAAAGAATTGGCAAAGTCCCAGTGGCAGGTCCGACTGGACCAACATGCAGTCACCTTCCGCAGCGAAGCAGAAGCGCGCGCCTTCACCAATACCCTTGAAGCGCGCTTGTACGCCCCCCATCAAATTCCCGCCCGCCAACAGCGAGCTGCTGGCTGAGCCCATTCTCAAACCTGGGCTTGCGCCAACGCCCGGGCATTTTGCAAACGTCGGGTGAGCATCGCCACGCTCACCACCAGAATTCCGCACAGGCTGATGACCACTGCCATCGGCAGCGCGCTGCCGTCGTGTAGAACACCGACCAGTGCGGCCGCCCCGGCAGCCACACTGAATTGCAGGCAACCGAGCATCGCCGAGGCACTGCCAGCGCGTGCACCTTGACCGTTCATCGCGCAGGCCGAGGCGTTGGGCAGGATGCAACCGAGGCTGGAAATGCACACAAACAACGGAACCAGAATCGGCCAAAGCTGTTCGGTGTGCAGCGCACTCACGGCGAGCAAGGTCAGGCCGGCACCGAGGTAAATCCACACCGTGCGCGCCAGCAGAAACGCCGGACCACGCTTGGCCAGCAATCGCGCATTGACCTGAGCCACCAGAATGAAACCCGCGGCATTAGTACCGAACAGCCAGCCAAAATGCTCGGCCGGAACGCCATAGAGTTTGATGAAGACGAACGGTGAACCGGCAATGTAGGAAAACATCCCGGCGATGGCGATGCCACCGGTCAGCGCGTGGCCGAGGTATATCGGATCCTTCAACAACCGACCGTACTGTCGCAGCGCACCGGACAAAGGTTGGCGTGGCAAATGGGCGGGCATGCTTTCCGGCAACCCGAGCGCCACGGCCAAACCTGCAAGCGCACTGAAACCGGTCAGCGCCAGGAAGATCGACTGCCAACCCGTGGTATTGACCAGCAAGCCGCCGAGCATCGGCGCGAGGATTGGTGCCAGGCCCATGACCAGCATCAACTGGGAAAAGACTTTCGCCGAACCCACCGCATCGCATTTGTCGCTGACCACTGCCCGCGAGATCACCATCCCTGCGCAACCGCCCAAAGCCTGGACGAATCGCGCACCGATCAGCCATTCGAGATTCGGCGCATAGGCGCACGCCAGGGAAGCGACGGTGAACAAACCGACACCGGTCAGCAAGGGAATGCGTCGGCCAAAACGATCCGCCACCGGACCGTAGGCCAGTTGGCCGATCGACAACCCCAGGAAGTACGCCGCCAGCGTCAATTGAACGTGTTGTTCATCGGTGCCGAATGCGAGTGCCATCGCCGGAAACGCCGGCAAGTAAAAGTCGATCGCCAGCGGACCGAATGCGCTCAAGGCGCCGAGAATCAGGATTGTGCGGAAGTTCATCAGGCATCCAGTTGGACAGAGGTCAGCAGCCCGACAGTCTAGCCGCGCATGGACGCCTTGAACATTCTGATAGCTCGCTAACTATTAAAAACCCAGACCCAGAACCTGCAGGAGCCGAGCTTGCTCGGCTCCTGCAATAAAAATAACCTCAGGCAACTTTGGCGTCGTAGCCTTCCTCGGTGATGGCAGCAATCACTTGATCGACCGTCAACGCACTCTCGACGCCGACTTCCCTGGCTGCCAGATCGACGCGCACACTGGCCGCCGGGTCTTTGGCCTGAACCGCAGCCGTAATGGCCTTGACGCAGTGACCGCAGGACATGCCTTCAACATTGAACACTTGCATGGGATGACTCCTTTAATGAGGCTTTCAAGTGAGACTGCGGGCAGTGTCGAGCTTGCCACCATGGCAAGGTCAAGTTCTGAAAACATCTGCCGGGCTGGCAATCGGCGTCGCGCTCGGCCAAGCTGCGTCCATCTATGACTCGATCTCAGGAGATTCAGCCATGCGCTGGTCAGCTTTCAGCCTGTTTGGCTTCCTCAGCATTTTCGCCGCCCTGCCTTCGGCCAATGCCGCCGGTGAAGACTATGGCGTGCTGATCATTTCCCGCGAGCGGCTGGAAGTTGCAACCAACTGCGAGATCGGCGTGTACATCCACGACCAATTGTCGGCGCGGCTGTTCCAGGAGCAAAGCACCTCATTCAATCTGCCGCCTGGCAATGTGTCCCTCCGTCTCAAATTGCTGCCGGGCCAGGCACCGGGTTGCAACCCTGGGATGTTGGCGCCGGGCTCGCAGGAAATCAGGCTACGGGCGGGTGATGTGCTGAAATTCCGGATTGCGATGACGCAGGAAGGGATGTACCTCAAGCCTGCTGCTCTCGGTTACTGAGTCGTCAGCCAAAAGATCGCAGCCTGCGGCACATAGATCCCGGTAGGAGCTGCCGCAGGCTGCGATCTTTTGATCTTAAAAATGGCGCTTGACCTTGCCAGCATGGCAAGGTTGATCCTGTGGTCATCCACTACAGTGAGCGTGCCCCATGTCCGAATCCACCACTTTTGATCTGCCGATTGCCGGCATGACCTGCGCCAGTTGCGCCGGGCGTGTCGAGCGCGCCTTGAGCAAAGTGATCGGCGCCAGCGCCGTCAGCGTCAACCTCGCCACGGAGCAAGCCCGGGTACAAGCGCCGGTCGACAGCCTGCCAGCCTTGATGGACGCTGTGCAAAAGGCCGGTTACAGCGTGCCGCAGCACAGTCTGGAGTTGAGCATCGACGGCATGACCTGTGCTTCCTGCGTCGGCCGGGTCGAACGGGCGCTGAACAAAGTGCCTGGGGTGAAGAGCGTCAGCGTCAATCTGGCCAACGAACGCGCCCACCTGGAACTGCTCGGCCAGATTGATCCACAAACCCTGATTGCCGCCGTGACCAAGGCTGGTTACGCCGCCAGCGTCCGGGAAGCCGAACACCCACAAACCGATCATCAACAAACCCGTCTGCACCGTGAGCGCTGGGCTCTGCTCGCCGCCATCGCCCTCGCCTTGCCGCTGGTGTTGCCGATGCTGCTGCAACCGTTCGGCGTGCACTGGATGCTCCCGGCCTGGGCGCAATTCGCGTTGGCGACGCCGGTGCAGTTCATCTTCGGCGCGCGGTTTTACGTCGCAGCCTGGAAAGCCGTGCGCGCCGGTGCCGGCAACATGGATTTGCTGGTCGCCCTCGGCACCAGCGCCGGTTATGGCTTGAGTGTCTACGAATGGGCCACCGCTGCCGGGCGCATGCCGCACTTGTATTTCGAAGCCTCGGCGGTAGTGATCGCGTTGGTGCTGCTGGGCAAATACCTGGAGAGCCGGGCCAAGCGCCAGACCGCCAGCGCCATTCGCGCCCTTGAAGCGCTGCGTCCAGAGCGGGCGATCCAGGTAATCGACGGCCGGGAACAGGAGGTCGCGATCAGTGCATTGCGCCTCAATGATCTGGTGCTGGTCAAACCCGGCGAACGCTGTCCGGTGGACGGCGAAGTGGTCGAAGGCCAGAGCCATGCCGACGAAGCGCTGATCAGCGGCGAAAGCCTGCCGGTGCCGAAACAGCCCGGGGACAAGGTCACCGGCGGCGCGATCAATGGTGAAGGCCGGTTGCTGGTGCGCACCCAGGCACTCGGCGCCGAAACCGTGCTGGCGCGCATCATTCGTCTGGTGGAAGACGCTCAGGCGGCGAAGGCGCCGATCCAGAAGCTGGTGGATAAAGTCAGTCAGGTATTCGTGCCGGTAGTTCTTTTGCTCGCGCTGGCAACCTTGATCGGCTGGTGGCTTTACGGCGCGCCGATGGAAACGGCGCTGATCAACGCCGTTGCCGTGTTGGTGATCGCCTGCCCTTGCGCCTTGGGCCTGGCCACGCCGACGGCGATCATGGCCGGCACCGGGGTGGCGGCGCGCTACGGGATTTTGATCAAGGACGCCGAAGCGCTGGAGCGCGCCCATGAAGTCAGCGCGGTGGTGTTCGACAAGACCGGCACCCTGACCTCCGGTGCTCCGCGAATTGCTCACTTGAGCGCCATCGATGGCGATGAAGCCGCCCTGCTGCAAATGGCCGGTGCCCTGCAACGCGGTAGCGAACATCCGCTTGCCAAGGCGGTGCTGGATGCTTGCGCCGAACGCAGCCTGAATGTGCCCGATGTCACCGACAGCCAGTCCCTGACCGGGCGCGGCATTGCCGGCAACCTCGCTGGTCGACGCCTGGCCCTGGGCAATCGTCGTTTACTGGAAGAAAGCGGTTTGAATGCCGGCCCCTTGGCTGCCTCAGCCAGCGCCTGGGAAACCGAAGGCCGGACCTTGTCCTGGCTGATCGAACAAAGCCCCGAGCCTCGGGTGTTGGGCCTATTCGCCTTCGGTGACACCCTCAAGCCCGGCGCGCTGCAAGCGGTGCGGCAACTGAGCGCCCGCCAGATCAGCAGTCACCTGCTGACCGGCGACAACCGCGGTAGCGCCAAAGTGGTAGCCGAAGCGCTGGGCATTACCGACGTGCACGCCGAAGTGCTGCCAGCGGACAAAGCCGCCACGGTCGCCGCGCTGAAGAAAACCGGCGTGGTGGCGATGGTCGGCGACGGCATCAACGATGCGCCGGCGCTGGCCGCCGCGGATATCGGCATCGCCATGGGTGGCGGCACCGACGTGGCCATGCACGCGGCGGGGATCACCCTGATGCGCGGCGATCCACGGCTGGTGCCGGCGGCGCTGGACATCAGTCGCAAGACCTACGCGAAAATCCGGCAGAACCTGTTCTGGGCCTTCGTCTATAACCTGATCGGTATTCCACTGGCTGCTTTCGGCTTCCTCAACCCGGTATTGGCCGGCGCGGCCATGGCACTATCGAGTGTCAGCGTGGTGAGTAATGCACTACTGTTGAAAACCTGGAAACCCAAGGACCTGGAGGATAACCGATGAACATCGGCCAAGCGGCCCGCCACAGCGGTCTGAGCGCAAAGATGATCCGGTATTACGAGTCGATCGGCTTGCTCAAGGCCGCCCAACGTACGGACAGCGGTTACCGGGTGTACGGCGACGATGATCTGCATACCCTGGCGTTCATCAAGCGTTCGCGGGATTTGGGCTTTTCTCTGGAGGAAGTCGGCAAACTGCTGACCCTGTGGCAAGACCGCCAGCGCGCCAGTGCCGATGTGAAAGCGTTGGCCCGCCAGCACATCGAGGAGCTGAACCAGAAGATCCGTGAGCTAGGGCAGTTGCGCGACACCTTGCAGGACCTGGTTGAGCACTGTCAGGGCGATCATCGGCCTGATTGCCCGATCCTGAAAAATCTTGAGTCGGGTTGCTGCGCACACACCTAATGTAAGAGCTGCCGAAGGCTGCGATCTTTTGATCCAGCTTTTTACGATCAAGATCAAAAGATCGCAGCCTTCGGCAGCTCCGAAATAGGCCCAAAATAACGGGCCACAAAAAAACCGGCCGAAGCCGGTTTTTTTGATTAACCGATGATCACTGCATCCACGGCGGAGGCGGCTCTTCGGCTTTGCTCGGTGGCGCATCGTCAGCGGCGCGTGCCGCTTGCTTGCGCTCTTCATCCAGGCGCGCGGCCTCGATCTCGCGCATGATGCCGCCCACGTCCGCCAGCTCTTCCGGCTCGTCGAACTCACCGGTCAAGACGCTGGCCGGGTGCAAGGTGCCGGCCTCGTACAAGGCCCACATTTCCTTGGCGTACTTGGTCTTTTTCAACTCCGGCGCAAACCGTCCGAAGTAGGACGCCATGTTGCCCACGTCCCGCTCCAGCATGTTGAACGCGTGGTTGTTGCCCGCCGCGTCGACCGCTTGCGGCAAGTCAATGATCACCGGACCGGTCGGCGTCAGCAGCACGTTGAACTCGGACAGGTCACCGTGCACCAGACCGGTACACAACATCAGCACGATCTGTGAAATCAGGAACGCGTGATATTCGCGCGCCTGATCCGGGTCCAGCACCACGTCATTCAGACGCGGCGCGGCGTCACCGTACTCGTCGGCCACAAGCTCCATGAGCAGCACGCCTTCGAGGAAGTCATACGGTTTCGGCACCCGCACACCGGCACCGGCCAGACGGAACAGCGCCGCCACTTCGGCGTTCTGCCAGGCGTCTTCGGTTTCTTTCTTGCCGAACTTGGAACCCTTGGCCATGGCCCGGGCCTGACGGCTGTTGCGCACCTTGCGGCCTTCCTGATATTCGGCCGCCTGACGGAAACTGCGTTTATTCGCCTCCTTGTAGACCTTCGCGCAACGTAACTGGTTACCGCAGCGCACCACATAAACAGCTGCTTCTTTACCACTCATGAGTGGGCGCAGCACCTCGTCGACCAGACCGTCCTCGATCAGGGGTTCAATGCGTTTTGGAGTCTTCATCAGCTTTTATTGTGGGTCCTTTATTACCAAACACGCGAAAGTCATTCGTTATACGGCAATCCACTCACCGGGGGGAGGGGGTGCCGACCTATGAACGTTGAGGATGCACACAATGTGCCGGTTTCATCACGAAAACGGGGGTCCATTAGAGGCCGCCAACGATCATAGCCGAGCCCGCTGCACTTGATGCCTGCGGGCTGCAAGAGCATTTGTGACAGAAGCTGACATCCCTTTTCGTACCCTTCGTAGGATTTTTCACAAAGCACCTCAATTTCCTACGACCGCAGCCGAAGTCCTAAGTGACAAACTGATTTGTCCGACAATCGTTTCCACAATAATAACGATGCCGCACTCACGGACCCGGGTTAAAACCAACGTTTACGGCTGCCAATAAACCGCGAGTCATCTGCACTGCGTGGGCCTACAAGAAAATCTGGAGCGCGGATGAACATCAAACAGAAGTTGACCTGGGCGTTTGCAATCATCGCCTGCTTGCCCGTGGTGCTGGTCGCCACCCTCGTTGTGCTGAACCTGCGCAGTGATGCCAAGGACGAATTCGTCGACAACAGCGGTCGCGAAATCCGTCAGGTCAGCAATGCCATGCAACTGTTCTTCGACGGCATCAGCCAGAACGTCGAATACCTGGCCAAGCAACCGCTGATCACCAACTCCGACGACAGCCTCAAGACTTACATGAGCGCGAACGCCGTCAGCATTCCACAGGGCGAGGCGGACAAAAAAGTCTTCGGCTTCCTGCAGGACCTGGGCAACGCCCATCCGTCTTACGCCTACGCCATCCTCGGCACCGCCGCCGGTGGTTACGTGTCGTGGCCGGACGATGCCAAACTGGCCAATTACGACCCGCGTCAGCGTCCATGGTACAAGGCAGCCCAGGCCAAACCGGGCAAACCGTTCCGTACCGAGGCCTACTACTGGGCCGAAAATGATACGTCCTACGTCAGCACCGTACGTACCATCGACAACAAGCTGGGCACCAACGGCGGCGTGGTCAGCATCGACGTGTCGCTCAAGCAGCTCACCGAACTGGTCAAACAGATCAAGCTCGGCGAAACCGGCTACCTGATGCTGCTGGAAAACTCCGGCACCGTACTGGTTGATCCGAAGCAACCGGAACACAACTTCAAAGCCCTGGGCAGCCTCGGCGACGGCTATGCGCAACTGGCCAAGGCCGGCAAAGGCCTGGTCGAAGTCGAACTCAATGGCGAGCGCTACATGGCCAACGTCTGGCCTTCCGAGCAACTGGGCTGGACCTTCATCGGCCTGATCAAGCATAGCGATGTGATGAGCACCGCGACCCAACTGACCTGGTTGATCGCCATTATCGCGGCGGTACTGGCCGTGATCTTCGCCGTGGTTGGCGCCAGTTTCGCCAGCGTTATCGTGCGTCCGATCCGCAGCGTGGCCGATGGCCTGGAAGGTATCGCCCAGGGTGAAGGCGACCTGACCAAGAATCTGGAGATCCGTGGCAAGGATGAAACCGCGCAACTGGCCAATTGGTTCAACCAGTTCCTGAGCGCGATTCGCAACCTGATCCAGAGCATTGGTGGTGCTGCGACCAAGATTCTCGCCACGTCCAAGAGCTCGACCCAGGTTTCCAGCGACATGGCCGAAGCCGCCGGACGCCAGCGAGAAGCGGTGGACATGGTGTCGACCGCGTTCCACGAGATGGTTGCCACCGCCAACGAAGTGGCGCGTTCTTGCAGCCAGGCTGCCGAATCCGCCGACAGCGGCCAGCGCCAGGCCCGCGAAGGCCAGCAGCAGATTGATGCGGCCGTGACCAGCGTCGATCGCCTGAGCCATGAAATCGAACAGTCGGCCCAGTCGATGCAACAGCTAGAGCGCGACAGCAATGACATTCAGTCGATCCTCGGGACCATCCGCTCGATCGCCGAACAGACCAACCTGCTGGCGCTGAACGCGGCCATTGAAGCAGCGCGCGCCGGTGAGCAAGGTCGTGGTTTTGCGGTTGTGGCTGACGAAGTGCGGGCCTTGGCCAAGCGCACGGCGGATTCCACAGCGGAGATCGACGGGCTGCTGGGCAACCTGGCCAAACGCACCAGCCAGGTCACTCAACAGATGCACGCGAGCCTGGAAGTGTCGCAGCAATCGGTGACCCGCATCGGTGAAGCACGCAGTAGCTTCGGGCAGATCCGTGAGTCGGTCGACGTGATCCGCGACATGAACACCCAAATCGCCACGGCAGCGGAACAACAGCACCAGGTTGCCGAAGACATCAATCGGCACATCAGCCAGATCCATGGCGATGCACAGTTGGTGGCGGAACTGGCGCAATCGGCGCGACTGGACTCGCAGAGTCTGGCGGGCTTGTCGAATGAGCTGGATGGGTTGGTTCGACGGTTCAAGACTTAAGATCAAAGATAAGATCAAAAGATCGCAGCCTGCGGCAGCTCCTATATGGATGGCCGCAGGCTGAGATCTTTTAGCCCCTCACTGCCGAAACAACTCTCCCGGCGTAAACCCGAACAACCCTTTGAACGCCGCAATAAACGCCGACGTCGAGTCATACCCGCACGCCAGCGCCGCATTGGTCACGCTGTCGCCCTCCTCCAGCAGACTCAACGATGACAGCAAACGCATCCGCTGGCGCCAGCCACGGAAGCTCAACCCGGTTTCACGCTGAAACAACCGCATCAGGGTTTTCTCCGACGTGCCCAACCGCCCTGCCCATTCCTGCAAGGTCACGGTGTGTTCGGGATTTTCGATCAGCTCGTTGCACAGTCCCAGCAACCGTTCATGCCGTGGCAAAGGCAGGGAAAACCCGACCTCCGGCAACGTTGCCAGTTGATCCAGCAGCACATTCACCAGCCGCGCTTCCGGACTCTCACCCAGTGGATACTCCGCAGGCAACAGACAAAAACTCTTGATCAGTTCCCGGGCCAGCGGCGTCACTTCGAGAACCCGGCAACGCCCGTCCGCCCATAGGCAATCCTCGCGACGCACGTAGAGGCTGCGCATTTCTGCGCGCATTGAGGTCACGACCTGGTGTTCGAGATCCGCTGGAATCCAGATGCCCCACTGCGGCGGTGCGAAGAAGCTGCCTTCAGCAGTGTGCACCCCGAGAACGCCACTGATCGCGTAGGAAAATTGCACCCAGTCGTGGCGATGGGACGGCGTCCATGAACCGGCGTTCAGGCTCTCGACCCGTGCGTACAACGGACGCGGCAACGTCGTGATGAGCGGAATGGAGCGTTCGAGGGAGATTTGTCCGTTAGTCGGCATTGGTTGGCCTTGTGTAGCAAGACGGCTGATGAGCGGACGTTAGGCCATGTCACCCATCCAATCAACACCGCGCCCTCCTGTAGGAGCAAAGCTTGCTCACGATGACAATGGGTCAGCCGACATCAATCTGTCTGACCCACCGCCATCGCAAGCAAGCTTTGCTCCTACGGGGGAGTCTTCAGCGTTCGATGATTGCTGTCACGCCCTGCCCACCCGCCGCACAAATCGAGATCAACCCTCGCCCCTTCCCGGCGGCCTCCAGCAGCTTCGCTAAATTGGCGATGATGCGCCCGCCCGTGGCGGCAAACGGGTGACCTGCCGCCAGTGAACTGCCTTTGACATTGAGTCGGCTGCGATCGATGGCGCCCAGCGGCGCATCAAGGCCGAGGCGGGTTTTGCAGTATTGCGGGTCTTCCCAGGCCTTCAACGTGCAAAGCACTTGCGCGGCGAAGGCTTCGTGAATTTCGTAGTAATCGAAGTCCTGCAAGGTCAGGCCGTTGCGCGCCAGTAACCGGGGAACGGCATACACCGGCGCCATCAACAGCCCTTCGGCGCCGTTGACGAAATCCACCGCTGCCGCCTCGCCGTCGCGCAGGTACGCGAGAATCGGCAAGCCGCGTTCCTTCGCCCACTCTTCGCTGCCCAGCAGCACCAGCGACGCGCCATCGGTCAGCGGTGTGGAGTTACCAGCGGTCAGCGTGCCTTTGGCGCTTTTTTCGAACGCCGGTTTGAGCGACGCGAGTTTTTCCAGGGTCAGGTCCGGGCGCAGGTTGTTGTCGCGGCTGAGGCCGAGGAACGGCGTGATCAAGTCGTTGTGCCAACCTTCGGTGTAGGACGCGGCCAGTTTGTGATGGCTCTCCAGGGCCAATTGATCCTGTTCTTCGCGGGGAATGTTCCAGGTCTGCGCCATCAACTCGCAATGTTGCCCCATGGACAAACCGGTGCGCGGTTCGCCATTGCGCGGGAACTCCGGGATCAGGTGATGGGGTCGCAATTGCAGGAAGGTTTTCAGCTTGTCGCCGGTGGTCTTGGCGCGATTGGCTTGCAGCAGAATTTTGCGCAGGCCTTCACTGACGCTGATCGGCGCATCGGACGTGGTGTCGACGCCACCGGCAATGCCGCACTCGATCTGCCCCAGGGCAATCTTGTTCGCCACCAGCAGTGCGGCTTCGAGCCCGGTGCCACAGGCTTGCTGAATATCGTAGGCCGGGGTAGCAGGCGACAGCCGCGAACCGAGCACACACTCGCGGGTCAGATTCATGTCCCGTGGCAGCTTGAGCACCGCCCCGGCGACCACTTCGCCGATGCGCAGGCCATGCAGGTTGTAGCGTTCGATCAGGCCTTCGAGCGCGGCGGTGAGCATGTCCTGATTACTGGCGGTGGCGTAGGGGCCGTTGGAGCGGGCGAAAGGAATCCGGTTACCACCGATGATCGCGACGCGACGCAGTTGAGTCATGAAAAGCTCCTGATGAAAAAATCGCTAAACCCGGTAGGAGCTGCCGAAGGCTGCGATTTTTTGATCTTGATTTCAAAAACCAAAGTCAAAAGATCGCAGCCTTCGGCAGCTCCTTGTATCTCGACTATCGCTCCGTCAGGAGCGATAGTTCTCGACTGATCATCGAGGGAGGGACCTGGAAGCCGCGCAGCTCCTTAGGCTTTTTGCCTGCAATGTAGATCGTGCTCCTACCCTCCACACTCACTCGTATAGTTCGAACGGTATCTTGGGCCCGTCCTTGGCGAGAGCCCGCATTTGCAAGGTTGGAC
>NZ_JAHTMR010000035.1 GCF_019200975.1 Pseudomonas sp. PD9R
TTCCAGGTCCCTCCCTCGATGATCAGTCGAGAACTATCGCTCCTGACGGAGCGATAGTCGMSMYWSWAGGAGCTGCCGAAGGCTGCGATCTTTTGATCCTGATTTTTAAGATCAAGATCAAAAGATCGCAGCCTTCGGCAGCTCCTACAGGGGAAATGCATTCTCATCATGATCAGGTCGGCTATCAGGCCGTCTCGCGTTGCTTTTGATCTGGGCACCCCGTTAAACCACGCTGGCCGAGCGACAGGGGCAGGAGCCTTTTGGTTACTTTTGGGCCAGGCGGCGCTCCGCTTTTTCAAAAGTGACCCGCCGTTAGGGCGAAACCAATAGAAGCCGTTACCGCAGTAACGGATATGTACCCAACCCCAACCCCAACCCCAGCCTCCAATCCCAACCTCCACGTCATTTGCGCCATTGCATAAGCCATTTGGACGATGTGCCACCCAGGCCTTGCGCCGACTATCCCCCCAGAGGCAACGCCCGATTCGATTGCCTCGCATGCCTCGGCGCCTGACAAGAACAAGAGGATTGGCCCTATGACTTGCCCTATGCACGCGTGTCCCGAACAGGAGTGTTCCTCATGCGCTCTGTGATCGGCTACCTGGTTTGCCTGATAGTCGCCGTGACCATCGGCTACACCTTTTCCCCAAAATCGCCTCCGCAAGAGGAACTGCTGGCCACGCGTCCGGACCGGGTGCAGATCAACGGTCTGCTCAATCTGGGCGCGCGCGTGGTAGCCGTGGGCGAGCGTGGCAGCATCCTGCTCAGCGATGACCAGGGCGTCAGTTGGCAGCCAGCCAGCGTCGCAACGCAACGCAACGCCACTCTCACCGCCGTGGCGGCACTCGACGACCAGCACTTGCTGGCCGTTGGGCATGACGGCTGGATCCTGCGTTCGGCGGACTCAGGCAGCAGCTGGCAGGAAATACGCTACGACAGCGAACTGGGCGAACCGTTGCTGGGCATCTGGTCCAGCGATGGCAATAACGTCATGGCATTCGGCAGCTTCGGCAAGTTCTATCAATCCCTTGACGCCGGGCAGACCTGGAAGGCGCAGTCCCTGGACATCGACAGCGCGCACCTCAACAGCATGGCCGGCGGCAGCGATGGTCGACGCATGCTGGTGGGCGAGCAAGGCCTGGTGTTGCGCACGGCCGATGCGGGCCAGAGCTGGCAGACCTTGCCGGCGTTCTACAGCGGCTCGCTGTTCGGCATCGTGCGTCTGAGTGCCAGCGACTGGGTGACTTACGGCATGCGCGGGCATGTATTCGTCAGCCACGACTTCGGCGACAGCTGGGCGCAGATCAACGTCGGTAACCAGTTGCCGCTGTACGGCCATGTATTGCTGCCCGATCACTCGGGCCTGGTGATCGTCGGTGCTGGCAGCTCGGTGGTGCGTCTGGATGCACAGGGTGCACTGGTCGGCGTCGGCCGTCTGGCCGGGCTCGGCACATTGACCTCGGCAACGATGATTGGCTCGCGCCTGCTGGTAGGTGGCGAGCGCGGAGTATTGCAGGGTTCAAGCGGCAGCGTCGCTGCCCTAGTGGCCACACAGGCCACCCGGTAAATTGAGAGGCAGGCAATGAATCAAGGCAAACATTGGGTGACGCGCTGCGTCGAAACGTGTGCGGACCATCTGATGGCCTGGCGCAAAGGACTGCTATTGCTGTTCGTGCTGGTGACGCTGGGCTTGGGCTACAGCGCCACCCACACGCAACTGGATCCGGGGTTCAACAAACAGATCCCGGTGCGTCATGAGTACATGATCAATTTTCTCAAGTTCAGCCGCTACTTCACCGGCGCCAACCGTTTCCTGGTCAGCGTGCGCTGGAAAGGCGAGGGTGACATCTATAACGCCGAGTACCTCGAGACCCTGCGTAAAGTCACCGACGATGTGTTTTTTATCTCCGGGGTCAGCCGCCCCAGCGTGACGTCGTTGTTTACCGCCAACGTGCGCTACATCGAAATTACCGAGGAAGGGTTCTTTGGCGACGTGGTGGTGCCACCGCGCTTCAGCGGCACCCCCGAGGATCTGGCGCAGGTGCGCAGCAACACGGCGGCTTCCGGGCAAGTCGGCCGTCTGGTGGCCAACGATTTGAAGTCGGCCATGGTCCGCGCCGATCTGCAGGACTCCGACCCCAAGACCGGCCAGCCAGTGTCCTATGTCGACATCGCCAAGCGCCTGGAAGAAATCCGCGCCAAGTACAACAGCCCCGATATCGAGGTCAACATCGTCGGCTTCGCCAAACTGGTGGGCGATGTGGTTGAAGGGCTGAACACGGTGATCGGCTTCTTTGTCGTGGCCTTCTTGATTACCGGGTTGCTGCTGTGGCTGTATTCGCGTTCCCTGCGCCTGACTGTGGTGGCGCTGCTGGTAGCGTTACTGCCAGTGGTCTGGCTGCTGGGCCTGCTGCCGTTGATGGGGTTGGGCATTGATCCGATGTCGATCCTGGTGCCGTTCCTGATCTTCTCCATCGGCGTGTCCCATGCGGTGCAGATGACCAACGCCTGGAAGCAGGACGTGCTGGCTGGCAGCACATCGAAGGAAGCGGCGCGCTCGGCGTTCTGCAAGATTTTCATCCCCGGCTCCCTGGCTTTGTTGATGAACGCCTTGGGGTTTGCGGTGATCATGCTGATCGACATTCCTATCGTCCATGAACTGGGCGTGACCGCCTGCATCGGCGTGATGCTGATGATCATCACCAACAAACTGATGCTGCCGATCATCATTTCCTACCTGCGCCTGGAACCTGCGTTATTGCGTCGGGCGCAATCCCGGCCGACGGGCAAGCATCGTCTCTGGTGGCGGCTGTCGGCGCTGGCCGAACCCGGGCCGGCGCTCGGGGTGTTTGTCGTCAGCCTGTTGCTGCTGTTGGCCGGTGCCTACAAGGCTCGCGACCTGGCAGTGGGTGACATCGGCGCGGGCGCACCGGAGCTGCGAGCCGATTCGCGCTACAACCAGGACAACGGCAAGATCATCGGCAGCTACTCGATCGGGCTCGACGTGATGTCGGTGTTCGTCCAGGTCAAGGGCGTCGACGAAGGTTGCCTGTCGCCTGCCGTGATGCGTGCGGTGGAAGCGTTTGATTTCCGCATGCGCACGGTGTCCGGCGTGCAGTCGATCCAGAGCGTGGCGGACATGGGCAAGCGAGTGATCGCCGGCAACAATGAAGGCAATCCGCGCTGGGCGGCCATTCCAGGTTCGCCCCGTGGCCTGAGCCAGGGCGCGCGAGCCTATGTGCCGGATGACGGACTGGTCACCGACGGCTGCCAGCAAATGCAGATCCTGGTGTTCCTGGCCGACCACGAAGGCAGCACCGTCAGCCATGCGATCACTGAAGCCAAGCGGATCATTACCGAGGTCAGCACGCCGCAAGTCGAATTCCTCCTGGCCGGTGGCAACGTCGGCGTGATGGCAGCCTCCAACGAGGCGGTCAAGCGCGCCGAAGTCATCATGCTGGGGGCGCTATTCGGATCAGTGGCATTGTTTTGCTGGCTGACCTTCTTGTCGATCCGCGCGGTGCTGTGCATTCTGGTGCCGCTGGCGATTGTCGCGATCCTGTGCAACGCATTGATGACCCTGCTCGGGATCGGCCTGAAGGTCGCCACCTTGCCGGTGATGGCGCTGGGCGTGGGGGTGGGCGTGGACTACGGCATTTATCTGTACGAACGCATCCAGCATGAAATGCTGCGCGGTGCCAACCTGCGCGAAGCTTTCTACGAGGCCATGTGCCAACGCGGCACGGCGGCGGTATTCACTGCCGTGACCATGTCCATTGGGGTATGCACCTGGGCGTTTGCACCGCTGAAGTTCCAGGCTGACATGGGCGTGTTGTTGTCGTTCATGTTCCTGGTCAACGTGCTGGGAGCGATTTTCCTGCTGCCGGCGCTGGCGGCCTGGTTCAATCGAGGACGGCCATTGGTCACCGAACGGGTGCGCCAGACCGTGGCACCGCAAGGCCAGTTTCGGCTGAAGAACAGCCCGGCGGCGCGTGACTCGCAGTAGCCAGAAATAAACCTGTCGTGCCTATTGTGGAGTGCGCAGGCGATAGAGAAACTGAGGCGCGTCCCCGTTACAGGGGCACCGCAGGCAAGTCGCAGTCAAGAGGGGGAACCCTGAGTTCCCCCCAGCCGAAATTATAAAAATAACAAGGGAAGGGCGCCGTCCTTACCCGAGCTAGGAGAAGACTATGCAAGATGTTGTCTTGACCCATGAAGCCCTGGCAAACCTTGGCCTGGACCTCACGCGTTACAGCGAGTTGGTGGGCGAAGTCTACGAAGGCGCCCTTGATCCGAAATTGATGGCCAAGTCGCTCAAAAGCTTCCTCAAAATCTACGATGCCAACTACGTCACCCTGATCTTGCGGGTGCCGGACCAACCCGACACGGGGCTGATGATTATCGTCGGCGATATCGAAGGCGCCGGTGAAGTCTCCTACATGACCTATCCGCAGACCAACACGCCGTTCGTCAACCAGCCGCTGGACCGCGTGTTCACCGTCGATGACGTCATGAGTTCTACGGAGTGGGAGCACAGCGCTTACTTCAAAGCGTTCTGCGGTCCCAACGACGTTTATCACGTGATGGGCGCCGACATTTCAACACCGGACGGTGGCAAGCTGCGCTTTCGTATCACTCGTCCCAAGCGCTCCCCCAACTTTTCCGCTGACGATCGGGCACTGTGCAACATGTTCCTGCCGCACCTGCGTCGGGCCTTGCAGCTGCACAACCTGCTGGACCGCAGCGAGTCGCTGAGCGAGTTGTACTCCCAGGCGATCAGCCGCTTGTCGGTGGCAACCCTGGTGCTCGATGAGAGCGGCAGCGTGCTGCAGATCAACCCGGTGGCCCAGGAAATCCTCGCCCGTTCCGATGGCCTGAAACTGGTGGGTGGGCGGCTGGAGGCGACGTATCCAAGCGACAATCGCGAGCTGCAACGTTTGATCCGTGGCGCGTTCTCCCCGGATGCCCCGAAGAGCGCCGAGGCCATGTCGGTGACCCGTCCCTCCGGGCTTGTCAGCCTCGGGGTGGTGGTGGAATCAATCCCGTCCCTGGATTGGGCCGAGGAAAAAAACCAGCCGGCGGCGTTGGTGTACATCCGCGATGCGTCGAGCAAATCCCTGGCCAGCGAAGTGGTGACCAAGCAGCTGTTCAACCTGACCAAGGCCGAGACTGCCCTGGCCATGGAACTGGCTAACGGCTTGTCCCTGGAGGAAGCCGCCGAGGCCTTGAATATCCGGCGTAACACCGCACGGGCGCACTTGCGCTCGATCTTTTCCAAGACGGGTGTGCGACGCCAGACCGAACTGGTGCGCATCTTGCTCAACAGCGTGGTGGCCTTGGGTAAACCCAAACTTGCTTTGAAAGTGGCCGAGAAAATCAAGGTGCCGCCGCCGAAACTGGCCGAGCCGATGTATCGCCAGGCTTGATGCTTAGTCGAGACGGATACCCGGTTCGTTGTAGGAGCCAGGCTTGCCGGCGAACAACGATGACGCGGTGTGACGGATACACCGAGGCGCCGGGTTCGCGGGCAAGCCTCGCTCCTACGGATGGGTGGTGTTTACATATTGCGTGTTCGATTCAATGTCCGTAAGAGCCAGGCTTGCCGGCGAACAACGATGACGCGGTGTGACTGATACACCGCAGCAACCAGTTTGCGGGCAAGCCTCGCTCCTACGGATCGATGGTATTCACACATCGCGTGTTTCCTGCGTAGTCCGCACGGACGATGCCGCTCCGTGATCGCCCTGTCGATACTGGGTGGACCTATCATGGAGAAGCACTATGCCTATTACCGCCATCACCGGCAGCGCCTCGGGAATCGGGGCCGCCGTAGCCACTGCCATGCGCGCCGCCGGGCACCAGGTCATCGGTATCGATCGCAGCAACGCCGAAGTGATCGCCGACCTGTCCACCCCTCAGGGCCGTGATGCGGCCATCACGCAAGTGCTTGAACTCAGTGGTGGCGTCCTCGATGGGCTGATCTGTTGTGCCGGGTTGGGCGTTACGGCACCGGCTTGCGGGCTGATTCTGGCGGTCAACTACTTTGGCGTCAGCCAGTTGCTTGACGGCCTGCAAGGGGCGTTGGCCAAGGGCCAACAACCGGCGGCGCTGGTGATTGGCTCGGTGGCGGCCACTCATTCCGGGCCGGATGGCCAGCCGATGATTGAACTGATGATCGCAGGCGACGAGGCCCAGGCGCTGGAGTTGGCCAACACCCTCGGTCAGCCTCATGTCGCCTATGCCGCTTCGAAATACGCGATCAGCCGTCATGCCCGTAGCCTTGCTGTGAGCTGGGGCAAGCAGGGCGTGCGGTTGAACGTGGTGGCACCGGGTGCGGTAGAAACCCCGTTGCACCAGGCTTCGCTGGACGATGCGCGCTTTGGCAAGTCGACGCGCGAATTCGTTGCGCCTGTCGGCCGCTCCGCTCAACCCTCGGAAATCGCTGCCGTGGTCGCGTTCCTGCAATCGTCGCAAGCATCGTTTGTTCATGGCAGTGTCGTGTTCGTCGATGGCGGTATGGACGCCATGGTCCGCGCCCCACGCTTCTAAAAGGAAACTGCATGAACAAGGTGGCATTCATCACCGGCGCCAGCCGTGGTATTGGCCGCGAGGCAGCGCTGGCATTCGCCCGCGCCGGTTTCGACCTGGCTATCAGCGCCCGTACCGTCAACGAGGGCGAACAGCATGAACATGCCCTGCGTGACGCTGGTGGGGCGCCGCTGGCCGGCAGCCTCAACGGCACCGCCGAGGCGTTGCGCGAGCTCGGTTGCCGGGTTCTCGTTGTGCCGATGGACCTGCTCGACAGCGACTCGGCCCTGGCCGCGTGTCAGGCGGTGCTGGCCGAATACGGGCGTATCGACGTGCTGATCAACAACGCGATCTATCAAGGTAATGACCTTAACGCCGGTTTCATGGACCTGCAGGCGCAGACCCTGGAGCGGATGTTCAAGGGCTACATCCTCACACCGTTCCTGCTGACTCAGGCGGTGACCGAACACATGGTGGCGCGTGGTGACGGAGTGGTGATCAACGTCACTTCCGGTGCCGGCGAAAGCGATCCACCGGTGGCGGCGGGCAAGGGCGGCTGGGGTTATGCCTACGGCGCAGGCAAGGCGGCGGTGTCGAGATTGTCCGGGGTGCTGACCACCGAGCTGGGCGAGGCCGGCGTTCGGGCTTACACCCTCAACCCGGGCGTGGTCACCACTGAAGCCCTCAAAGCCACCATCGGCGACAAAGGCCTGATCGCATTGCGTGCCGGCAGCGCGCCGCCGCATGTACCGGCGGCAGTCATGCTATGGCTGGCCACCACCGAACAGGCGCCGAAGTTCCAGCGCCGCACCATCGCTGCACAGCCGTTTGCACTGGAACACGGGATAGTCGCCGACTGGCGTTAACCCATTGACTCCTGTAAGCGCGAGCTTGCTCGCGATGGACGTCAACGATAACGCGTGTTACCTGCACGAACGCGTTGTCGAGACGTTTTTCGCGAGCAAGCTCGCTCCTGCAGGAGGCGCTTTATGCTTGTCGTCGCTGGCGGGCGAGGGTCATGGCCGTGTCTTCAATCATGTCTTCCTGGCCGCCGACCATGCCGCGACGGCCCATTTCTACGAGGATTTCCCGGGCCGACACGCCGTATTTTTTCTCGGCACGCTTGGCGAACAAAAGAAACGAGCCGTAGACCCCGGCGTAGCCCATGGTCAGAGCATCGCGGTCGCTGCGGATCGGGAAATCCATGATCGGCACGACAAGGTCTTCGGCGACGTCCTGGATGCCAAACACGCTGACGCCGGTGTCGATACCCATGCGGTCGCACACCGCCACCAGCACTTCCATCGGCGTGTTGCCGGCACCGGCACCGAGCCCCGCGCAAGCGGCGTCGATACGGTTGGCCCCGGCGGCAATCGCGGCGATGGAGTTGGACACGCCCATCGACAGATTGTGGTGGCCATGAAACCCGATCTCGGTCTCTGGCTTGAGAGCCGCGCGCATTGCCGCCACGCGGGCGCTGACGTCGTGGGGCAGCAGGTAGCCGGCCGAGTCAGTCAGGTAGATGCAATTGGCGCCGTAGCTTTCCATCAGCAATCCTTGCTTGACCAGCCCTTCAGGGCTGTTCATGTGGGCCATCATCAGGAAACCGACGGTGTCCATGCCCAGGCTGCGAGCGTGGGAAATATGCTGTTCGCTGACATCAGCCTCGGTGCAATGGGTGGCGACACGAATGGTATTGACCCCCAACTCATGGGCCATTTTCAGGTGATCGACCGTGCCGATGCCCGGCAGCAGCAGCGCCGAAACCTTGGCCTTTTTCATCAGTGGAATCACCGCCGACAGATACTCCTCGTCGGTATGGGCCGGGAAACCGTAGTTCACCGAACTGCCACCCAGGCCATCACCGTGAGTGACTTCGATCAGCGGCACGCCAGCCGCGTCGAGGCCGCAGGCGATGTCTTTCATCTGTTGCAGGCTGATCTGGTGACGCTTGGGGTGCATGCCGTCGCGCAGACACATGTCGTGAACGGTGATGCTTTTGCCGCGAAGATCCATGGTCGACTCCTTATGCGTGGGCGGTTTGGGCAGTGGCTTGCAACACAAGCTCGCCCTTGAGGATTTCCTCAGCGAACATCTCGGCGGTGCGCGCCGCAGCGGCGGTCATGATGTCGAGGTTGCCGGCGTACTTGGGCAGGTAGTCGCCCAGGCCTTCGACCTCCATGAAGATCGACACCCGATTGCCGTCGAACACCGGGCCGTTGACCAGCTTGTAACCGGGCACGTAACGCTGCACCTGCTTGATCATGGCCTCGAGAGCAGCGGTGATCGCCGGCTGGTCGGGCTCGCTGGCGGTCAGGCAATGCACGGTGTCGCGCATGATCAGCGGTGGCTCGGCGGGGTTGATGATAATGATCGCCTTGCCTTTCTTCGCACCGCCGACTTTTTCTACCGCGCTGGAGGTGGTGCGGGTGAACTCGTCGATATTTTTCCGGGTGCCGGGGCCGACCGACTTGGACGCGGCGGTGGCGATGATTTCTGCGTATTCCACCGGCTGCACGCTGGACACTGCCGCCACCAGCGGAATGGTGGCCTGGCCGCCGCAGGTGACCATGTTGACGTTCATCACGCCCAGGCCCAATTGGGCTTTGAGATTGACTGGCGGTACGCAATACGGGCCAATGGCCGCTGGTGTCAGGTCGATCATCAATACGCCCAGGGCATTGAGCTTGCGCGAGTTCTGCGCGTGCACGTAGGCCGAAGTGGCGTCGAAGGCGATCTGGATCTGGTCTTCGAGAACGTGCGGCAACAGGCCGTCGACGCCCTCGGCGGTGGTTTTCAGGCCCAGCTCGCGAGCCCGCGACAGGCCTTCGGAGGTGGCGTCGATGCCCACCATCCACACCGGTTCCAGCACGTCGCTGCGCATCAGTTTGTACAGCAGGTCGGTGCCGATGTTGCCCGGCCCGATCAGCGCGCATTTGATCTTTTTGCTCATGGTCTTTGGCTCCAGAGGGAGGGAAGGGGTGATCAGGGAACGAAGCGCAGACTGGCTTCGCCGAGCCCGCTCATGGACAGGCTGATGCGGTCGCCGGCGACCACAGGCACCAACGGCGCCAGGGCTCCGGAGAGAATGATTTCGCCACGGCGAAATGGAATGCCCAGCTCGCCCAGGGTATTGGCCAGCCAGGCCACTGCCGCACAAGGGTGGCCTTGCACCGCCGAACCCAGGCCCGAGCCCGCCGGCTCGCCGTTTTTCAGCAGTTGCATGTGCACCGCCGCCAGGTCCAGTGAGCGTGGGTCGATGCGCTGATTGCCGAGGGCGAATACCCCACAGGAAGCGTTGTCGGCCACGGTGTCCTGGATGCGGATCTGCCAGTCATCGATCCGTGAATCGACGATTTCGAAGCACGGCGCCACCGATTGAGTGGCGGCCAATACGTCCTCGGCACGGATGCCTGGGCCTTGCAAATCTTCGCCGAGGATAAAGGCGATTTCGCCTTCGGCCCGAGGCTGGATCAGGTTGTAGCGAGCCAGGCTGACATCACTGCCATCTTCGACGTGCATGGCGTTGGTGAGGAAACCGAAGTCCGGTTGGTGAACATCGAGCATCTCCTGCACGGCGCGGCTGGTGACCCCGATTTTCTTGCCGATCACTCGCTCGCCGAGGGCTTCGCGGCGTTGCAGAAAGTGCAGGGAAATCCGGTACGCCTGCTCCAGGGTGATCTGCGGATAGCGGCGGGTCAGGGGGGCCAGGGTCTGGCGGCTGCGCAGGGCGTTGAACAGCTCGTCACCGAGCGCGTTGATCAAATGAGCGTCCATGGCGAGGGCTCCAGTGGATCGTAAAGTGAATGGAAAGAAAAAAGCCCGCCCCAACATCATCAGGGGCAGGCCCAAAGGAGTCGATCAGCCGGGCCAGACCGACGAGTCGGCACCGCCATCGACATCGATAACCTTGCCGGTCACCCAGGCCGAAGCGGGGCTGGCCAGGTACAGCGCGGCGGCGGCGATGTCTTGCGGGGTGCCCAGGCATTTGAGCGGGGTGTTGTTTTCCATAACCTCGCGCATGGCGGCGGGCATCACGCCGTTGAGCGCTTCGGTCAGGGTCGGGCCGGGGGCAACGGCGTTGACTCGGATGTGTGGTGCAAAGTCTTGGGCCAGCAAGCGGGTCAGATGGCTGAGGGCGGCCTTGGCGGTGCCATAGGCACTGAAATGGCGCTGGGCATAGCGCGCCGCCACCGAACTGATGTTGATGATGTTGCCGCCACCGGCGTCGCGCATCAGCGGCACGCACAACTGGCAGAAGGCGTAGCTGGTGGCGACGTTGAAGGTCAGCACCTCAGAGAACTGCTCGGGTGTCATGGCCAGTGGATCGTTGGGCCCGCCGCCGCCGACGTTGTTCACCAGATGGGTGATGCGGCCCATTTGTTCAACGCTGTGACGTACCAGTGCCTGGCGTTGCCCGGCATCGTTGACGTCACAGGCGAAGGCCACGGCGCGCCGGCCCAGGGCGCGAACTTCTTCGGCCACGGCTTGTACCTCGTCCAGCGAGCGCGCCGAGCACACTACGTCGGCGCCGGCTTCGGCATACGCCAGGGCAATTGCCCGACCGATTCCGCGACCGCTGCCGGTGACGATGGCGACGCTGCCGTGCATCTGGAAACGCTGCAAAATACTCATGGGCCCTTGCTCCGTGGGGGTGATTGTTGATGCGTTTACTATCGCTGCGGGGATTGGGTTGGGCATCGTCTCAATGGACTAGCGAGTTTTGGGGGCGGGTGGGATGGGAGCGTGTACATATCCATTTCTGCGGTCACGGTCGCTATTGGTTTCGCTTTTACAGCGAGTCACTTGGAAGAGCCCCAAGTAACCAAGGGCTCTTGCCCCTTTCGTTCGGTGCCTCGCTGTGGCTCGGCATGCCCTCGCTCCGGTCCTGCTCCGTGGGCCCGCCGCGATCGGCCATCCATGGCCGTGCGCGGCTAACCCGGCATCCATGCCGGGTTAGCCGCTGCGCAGAACCTGCGCTCGGCCTCTCGATGGGGCACTCAGATCAAGAGCTGAAGGCGAGCTAACGCTCGGCCTGATGCCAATCTCCCCTGTAGGAGCTGCCGAAGGCTGCGATCTTTTGATCTTGATCTAAAAAAACAGGATCAAAAGATCGCAGCCTTCGGCAGCTCCTACAGGGAAACGCGCATGTTCGAGATCAGGTCGGCTGTCAGGCCGCCTCGTTTTGCTTTTGATCTGGGCGCTCCGCTCCTTCAAAAGTGACCCGCTGTAAAAGCGGAACCAATAGCAGCCGTTACCCAAATAACGAATATACACACAGACGAAACGCGCAACAGATCCAGCCCACCCCTAGTCCGCTTTGACGATGAATGATTGCTCGCCCAATCCGATGATCCATCACAGCTCGCGCAGTGGCGCAGTGAGATCGGGAGAATTGAGTGATGCACAGCATGCGAGAAAAGACCCAGGACGAACGTGATCTGCTTGAGCGGGCGCGCAGCCTGGTGCCGGCACTCAAGGCACGCACGGCGCAGGCCGACAAGGACTTGAAGGTGCCAGTCGAGAGCATCGTCGAACTGCAAGCCGCTGGCTTGTTGCGGGCATTGCAGCCTCGGGCATTCGGTGGCTATGAGGTGGACCCGCGGACCTTTTTCGAAATCCAGACCATCCTCGCCGAGGGTTGCATGTCCACGGCCTGGATCTACGGCGTGATGGGGGTTCACCCTTGGCAGCTGGCGCGTTATCCGATCGAAGCTCAGCGCGAAGTCTGGGCGGATGACCACAGTGCGTTGATCTGCTCGACTTATATGCCGGCGGCCAAAGTCACGGTGGTCGAAGGCGGTTACCGCATCAGCGGGCGCTGGGGTTTCTCCAGCGGCAGCGAGCACTGCCAATGGGTATTTCTGGGCGGCATTCTGCCTCCCGATGGCGAGCTGGCTGCCGAGCACGGCACTTTCCTGCTGCCGCGCCGCGACTATCAGATCGAGCGTAACTGGGACGTACTGGGCCTGCGTGGCACTGGCAGCCACGACATCGTGGTCGAGGATGTATTCGTCCCGGCCCATCGCGTGCAACGTACCAATAACTGCAACCTCGATGCAACGCCGGGTCGGCTGGTCAACACCAACCCGATCTACGCGATTCCCTTTGCCCAGGTGTTCTCCCGCGCGGTCTCGACTTCAGCTATCGGCGCCTTACAAGGTGCGATCAATGAGTACCGCGAAAACTCCGCCAGGCACATCGGCAAACACGGCGCTCGCACCGCGGAAGACCCGGTGGCGCAAACCGCTGTTGCCGAAGCGATGATCACCGTCGACGGCCTGCGCCTGGTGCTGGAACGCAACTACGAGCACCTGATGAGCCTGGCCCGTGCCGGCGAATACCCGGACACCGAAACCCGCCTGCTGTACCGCTACCAGTCGGCCTACGTCACCAACATCTGTGCCGAGCGGGTCAACGATTTGCTGCGCAGCATGGCCGCCTCGGGCTTGTACAACACCAACCCGGTGGCGCGTCTGTTCCGTGACCTGCATCAGGCGCGGGGACATATCGCCAACAACTACATGGCTTACGGACGCAGCTACGGCGCGGTGCTGATGGGCCTGCCCAACCCCGACCCCTACGTCTGAGGCTATCGAGTTCGTTTCGACACCCTTGGGTTTACACCTGCCCGTGATACGCGGGCGGGTGGTCATGAGTACCTGACCTATGAACAACTATCTTGCCCTGCGCGTGGCGCGAGTCATCGAGGAGACCGCCGATGCGCGCTCCCTGGTATTCGACGTGCCGGAGCATTTGGGCGAACGCTTCCGCTATCAATCCGGCCAGTTCCTGACTGTGCGAGTGCCCTTCGAGGGCGGTTGGCTGCCCCGTTGTTATTCCTTGTCCAGCACACCGTTGCTGGATGAACCGTTGCGGGTAACGATCAAGCGCGTGCGCGAGGGACGTGCCTCGAACTGGCTGTGTGGCGAGTTGCAAGCCGGCCAGACCCTGGAGGTGATGCCACCGGCCGGGGTGTTTGTGCCGCGCAGTCTCGACGGCGATTTTTTGCTGTTCGGTGGTGGCAGTGGCGTGACGCCGGTGCTGTCGATCCTGCGCTCTGCGCTGCTCGCAGGTACAGGGCGCGTGCTGCTGATTTACGCCAATCGCGATGAGGCGTCGGTGATTTTCAAGGGTGAGCTGAAGGCCTTGGCCAGCGCGCATCCGCAACGCCTGCAAATCGTCCACTGGCTCGATTCGGTACAAGGCATCCCGAGCGTCGGGCAACTGGCCGAACTGGCGCGGCCGTTTATTGAGGCGCAGGCATTCATTTGTGGTCCGGGCCCGTTCATGGACGCGGCGGTCAACGCGCTCAAGGGTTTGGGCATGCCGGATCGGCGGGTGCATGTCGAGCGTTTCGTCTCGCTGCCCGGCGAAGGTGAACTGCAGCCGGTGACCAGCAGCGAGGCGGCAGTGGCCGCACAGTTGGCGGTGCGCCTGGATGGCGAAGACCACCAACTGGCCTGCGACAGCGGTGAAACCGTACTGGCCGCCATGGAGCGCGCCGGCCTCAACCCGCCCAGCGCTTGTCGTGTCGGTGGCTGCGCTTCGTGTATGTGCACGCTGGAAAGCGGTGAGGTCGAGATGCTGCACAACGATGCACTGGATGCGGGTGATCTGGCCGAAGGCTGGATTCTGGCCTGTCAGTCGGTGCCCACCAGCGCGCAACTGCGTATCCGCTTTCCCGAATGATGCCCCTGAATGCTGCGAAGCCCGAGCCTACGATGAATCAGAGCCTGAACCTCGCCGCGCCCTTGAGCGCCGCACCCGCCACCCTCGCGCAGCTGGTCTTCAGCAGTGCAGAACGCTTTGCCGGACGCACTGCCATTGAGGAAAACGGCCAACGCATCGACTACGCCCATTTGCCCGAGCGCGTCATGGGTTTTGCCCGGGGCTTGATGGCGCTGGGCATACAGGCCGGTGACCGGGTTGGTATCTGGGCACCGAACAGCACTGACTGGATTCTCGCGGCGCTGGGCATTCAATGCGCCGGTGCGGTGCTGGTGCCGATCAACACGCGCATGAAAGGCCTTGAGGCCGCCGATGTGCTGGAGCGCAGCGGCTGCCGGTTGTTGTTTGTCCAGCAGCGCTTTCTCGATGTCGACTACCCGACGCTGCTCGCGCCCCATCGACCGGCCAGTCTCGAACACCTGGTGATTCTGGACGGCGATATGCCGGCGCTGTCCTGGGACCTGACGCTTGCACAATTCCTGCGCGGTGCGGCAACCATCGACGCCGACAGCGCCATTCGCCGTGCATTGGCGGTCGGCCCCGAGGCCATGTGCGACTTGTTGTTCACGTCTGGCACCACCGGCAAACCCAAGGGTGTGATGAGCGGCCATGGCCAGAACCTGCGGGCCTTCACCGAGTACGTCAAGATCATCGGGCTGGTGCCGGACGACCGCTATCTGATCGTCAATCCGTTCTTCCACGCCTTTGGCTACAAGGCCGGCTGGCTGACGTGCCTGATCGGCGGGGCGACCATCCTGCCCCATGCGGTGTTCGACGCAGAACAGGTGTTCCAGCGCATCGCCCGTGAGCGCATCAGCGTGTTGCCCGGCGCGCCGACCCTGTACCTGTCGCTGTTGGCCCACCCGCTGCTGAAACAGACCGACCTGTCGAGCCTGCGCATCGCTGTGACCGGTTCGGCGAGCATCCCGCCCATTCTGATTGAACGCATGCGCAACGAGCTCGGGTTTGCCGTGGTGACCACCGCCTACGGCCTGACCGAATGCGGCGGCCTGGCGACCATCTGCGATCCACAAGACTCGGCGCAGGTGATCGCCGGCACCAGCGGGCGGCCGATTGCCGGCACCGAAGTGAGTATCCGCGACCCGGAAAACCAAACATTGAGCGCCGGGCAAACCGGTGAGATTTGCCTGCGTGGTTTCCATGTCATGCAGGGCTATTTCCAGAACCCCGAAGCGACCCGCGAAGCCATCGATGCCGAAGGCTGGCTGCACACCGGCGATGTCGGGCGCCTGGATGAGGCGGGCAACCTGATCATCACCGACCGCCTGAAGGACATGTTCATCGTCGGCGGTTTCAATTGCTACCCGGCGGAAATAGAAGCAGCGCTGATCAAGCATCCGGCGATTGCCCAGGTGGCAGTGATCGGCATCGCCGATGAGCGCATGGGCGAGGTCGGATGTGCCTGCGTGGTGCTGCGCGATGGTGAAGCGCTCGATGAGGCGCAACTGATCGCCTGGAGCCGTGAACAAATGGCCAATTACAAGGTGCCGCGCCGGGTGCGCTTCTTCAGCGCCTTGCCCCTCAATCCGTCGAGCAAAGTGGCGAAGAACGAACTGCGCGCGGTGGTGGCCAGCAGCGCTCGTGCATGAGCAGTACCCATCTCACCAAACGGACGATGTGCACGGCAGAGGTTTTTTTCATGCTGTGGCGAGACAAGCAAAAACAACAAAAAAGGAGAGGAGCATGTTTACGCGAAACACTGTTGCGCGCCATTCGGCGAACCTGATCGGCGGCCGCGGCCTGTTGGCGACGGCCATCACCGTCGCCAGTGCCACGGCCGGCGCCGCGCCGACCATCGAGTTGGGGGAAAACACGACCCTGGATTCGTCGCTGACGGTCAACTACACCGCATCCATGCGTACCGCCAAGCAGGCCAATCAATACCTCAACGATCCGAACTACGACGACGGTACACGCAACTTCAAGCGCGGTTCGTTGATCAATAACCGCCTTAGCCTGTTCGGCGAGCTGCAGCTCAAGCACGACAATCTCGGAGCGGTCCTGCGCGGCAGTGATTTCTATGACGATGTCTACCACCAGCGTAACGCCAACGACTCGCCGGAGACGGTGAACAAACTCGGCCACAACGATGGCTTCAGCGACGAAACACGTCGCTTGAGTGGCAACACGGCGCGTCTGCTCGACGCCTATGTGTATGGCAACTTCGATGTCGGCGAGACTCAGTATCTGTCGCTCAAGGCCGGCCGGCATCTGGTGGCCTGGGGCGAGAGTCTGTTCTGGCCCAACATCAGCCAGGGCCAGGCCCCGGTGGATGCCACCAAGTTCAACGTGCCCGGCACCGAGGCCAAGGATTCGTACCTGCCGGTAGGGCAAGTGTCCGGATCGTGGTCGCTGAACGAAAACCTGGCCCTGGTGGGCTACTACCAGTACGAGTGGGAAAAGACCCAGCTCAACCCGGTGGGCGATTATTTCGGCAGCGATACGTTCGGTCCCGGCGCCGAATTCTTTCGTTTGGGCAGCGGTGCCGTGAACGGTCTGCCCAACGGCTTGGCGGTGGGTTATGGCGGTGAGAAAGATGCCAAGGACAGTGGCCAATGGGGGCTCGGTGTGCGCTATCGGATCACCGAAAACACCGAAGTGGGGCTGTTCCATTACCGCTACAACGAGCACATCGGCTCGCTGTTTTTCGACTTCACCGGCAACACCCAATACTCGTCGCTCAAGAGCATTGGTCATGATGGAAGCGCGCCGACTTATCGGCTGGGCTACTTCGAAGACGTCAAGTTGACGGGTATCAGCTTCAGCTCCAAGGTCGGCGACTCGGTGCAATACGCCGGCGATCTGAGTTACCGCGATGGCGCCTCGGTCTACCTGAACAACGGCGCCCCAACCACCGGGCAGATCTGGCAAGGCAACCTCAATGCCTCTTACATCCTCGGGCCAAGCTTTCTGGCCCAGCAGACCACCTTCATGGGCGAAGTGGTGCACCAACACATTGACGGGGTGGACAGCCTGACGATCACCGGCGGTGGAGCTGGCATAGACGGTACGTTCGACAAATTCGAGTCAAAGATCCAGACACGGGGCTCGACCCTGCTGGGTGTCGGCGCCTACATGGACTACCCGTCAATCGCCAACGGCCTGGACCTGAGCACCAAAGTGGTATGGACGCAGAACGTCGACGGCAGCGCCTATCAGGGCCTGGGCCGTGACGAAAAGCGCCTGACCGTGGGTGGCGACTTCAAGTACCTGGGCAACTTCCAGATCGGCATGACTTATGTCGCCTACTTGAGCTCACCGGATGTCGCTCAGGGCCGTTTGTTGGCGGACCGCGATTATCTGTCGCTCAACGCCAAATACACCTTCTGATGATCATGGCTGCGTCGCGACGTGGCGACGCAGCCTTCATTTTGTAGCCTGATAAAAATAAAGAGAGGCCTGTCATGAACCCTCGTCCGACCCCATCACCGTTCAGCCCTATCGCGATTGGCCCACTGACCCTGAAGAACCGTTTTATCAAGGCCGCGACCAACGAGGGCATGAGTGCCCAGGGTGTGCCTTCCAAGCAATTGGTCAAGCTGCATTCGGCATTGGTCGCTGGCGGCACCGCCCTGACCACCGTGGCGTATTGCGCGGTGAGCAGCGATGGCCGCACCTTGCCCAATCAGTTGACCCTTACCCAATCCAGCCTGCCGCATTTCAAGGTCCTGACCGACGGCGTGCACCAGTACGGTGGCCTGGCCAGCGCGCAGATTACCCACGGCGGCTGCTTTACCTTTATTCGTGAACGCTCGACCAAGCGTCCACTGTCGGCGAGCGGTGGCTTCAACAAGATTGGTTTGATGAGCGGCATGTTCCTCAAGCAAGCGATGAACGAAGCTGACATGCAGCAAGTGGTGCGCGATTTCGCGCAAGGCGCGCGACTGGCACGGCAGGCGGGTTTCGATGCCGTGGAAATTCACATGGGCCACGGCTACTTGCTCAGCCAGTTCATTTCGCCGATGTACAACAAGCGCCGCGACCAGTACGGCGGTAGCCTGGAAAACCGCCTGCGCTTTCCGCGACGGGTGCTACGCGCGGTGCTGGATGCGGTCGGCCATGAGATGGCGGTGATTTGCAAATACAGCATCACCGAAGGCGTGCGCGCCGGAAACAGTGCCGAAGACGGCGCAAAGATTGCCCGCATGCTGGAAGAAGAGGGCGCGCATTTGCTGGTGCTCAGCGCCGGGATGAACGCTGAATCGATCACCACGATGTTCGGTTCTTCCTTTCCCAAGGAAAACCGCGTGCAGCAGAAGAACAAAATCATTGCCTTGGCGATGGCCATTCAGCGTCGTAAGGAGCCGACCGTGGAGTTCCGTGAGCTGTATCTGCTGGAACATGCGCGCAAGGTGCGTGCGGCGGTGAAGATGCCTTTGGCTTACCTGGGCGGCGCCAAGAGTTTGGCCAGTATCGAGCAGGTCATGGCGGAGGGTTTTGATCTGGTTGCCATGGGGCGGGTGTTGCTGGCCGAAAATGACTACGTCAACAAACTCGCCAGTGGCGCCAGCCGTGATTCGATTTGTACTGCTTGCAACCGTTGCGTGGCGATGATGTACACCCCTGGCGGTACTTCCTGCGTACTGGGGCAGCCTGGCGATGCCGAGTTGAACCGCCAGCCGGCGGCGGGGCGCTGATTTATTGGGGTTGGGGTTGGGAGTGGGATTGAGGGGATATCCGTTTTTTTGGTGATGGCGGCTTAGGGTTCCGCCCTGACGGCAGCTCCGTAAGTGATGGGGCGCTCAGTTCAAGAGCTGAAGGCGAGCTAACACTCGGCCTGATGACAATCTCCCCTGTAGGAGCTGCCGAAGGCTGCGATCTTTTGATCTTGCCTCTTCAAAAACAACATCAAAAGATCGCAGCCTCCGGCAGCTCCTACAGTGGGATTGTGTGCATCCGCAAGTGAGGGGGCGCTCAGCTCAAGAGCTGAAGGCGAGCTAATACTCGGCCTGATGCCAATTTCCCCTGTAGGAGCTGCCGAAGGCTGCGATCTTTTGATCTTGCTCTTCAAAAACAACATCAACAGATCGCAGCCTCCGGCAGCTCCTACAGTGGGATTGTGTGCATCCGCAAGTGAGGGGCGCTCAGTTCAAGAGCTGAAGGCGAGCTAACGCTCGGCCTGATGCCAATTTCCCCTGTAGGAGCTGCCGAAGGCTGCGATCTTTTGATCTTGCCTCTTCAAAAACAACATCAAAAGATCGCAGCCTTCGGCAGCTCCTACAGTGGGATTGTGTGTATCCGCAAGTGATGGGGCGCTCAGCTCAAGAGCTGAAGGCGAGCTAACGCTCTGCCTGATGCCAATTTCCCCTGTAGGAGCTGCCGAAGGCTGCGATCTTTTGATCTTGCCTCTTCAAAAACAACATCAAAAGATCGCAGCCTCCGGCAGCTCCTACAGTGGGATTGTGTGTATCCGCAAGTGAGGGGGCGCTCAGCTCAAGAGTTGAAGGCGGGCTAACGCTCGGCCTGATGACAATCTCCCCTGTAGGAGCTGCCGAAGGCTGCGATCTTTTGATCTTGCCTCTTCAAAAACAACATCAAAAGATCGCAGCCTCCGGCAGCTCCTTGTATCTCGACTATCGCTCCGTCAGGAGCGATAGTTCTCGACTGATCATCGAGGGAGGGACCTGGAAGCCGCGCAGCTCCTTAGGCTTTTTGCCTGCAATGTAGATCGTGCTCCTACCCTCCACACTCACTCGTATAGTTCGAACGGTATCTTGGGCCCGTCCTTGGCGAGAGCCCGCATTTGCAAGGTTGGACAG
>NZ_JAHTMR010000036.1 GCF_019200975.1 Pseudomonas sp. PD9R
GCGTGGAGAAGCGTTTTGGTGATCAACTGCCCACCACGCCGGTGCAATGGCTAAGCGACAACGGCTCGGCGTACACTGCCGAACAGACGCGCCTGTTTGCTCGACAGATCGGCTTGCAGCCGGTGACCACACCGGTGCGCAGCCCACAGAGCAACGGCATGGCCGAGAGCTTCGTGAAGACGATCAAGCGCGATTACGTGGCGCACATGCCCAAGCCGGATCGAGAAACGGCGCTGCGTAACCTGGCAATTGCCTTCGAGCACTACAACGAGCAGCATCCACACAGCGCTTTGAACTACCGTTCGCCGAGGGAGTTCAGGCGCTTGGCCGTTGGATCAATTTAACGGGGAGTTGGTGTCCGGTTTTGTAGGGGCAAGTCCAGGAATATTATCAGCATCCTTATTGATCAATATTACCTCCTCCCATTTACCCTTATAATCCACCCAGGCGTGATGTATATTATTGTGGTCGACTTTAATTCTGACTGAAGTTCCTACCTGGTTTTTATAGGGGCCCGGATCGTAAAGTAGTTCAATCGTTAAGATCCCCTCACCCCTCACTTCAACTTTCCGCTCATGAAGAATATCTATCCAGAAATGCTTAGGGTCAGGCAATGTTCTCGGGACTTTTATAATGCCTTCATGTATCCCGAAGCTTTTCAACCAGCGTTGATTCGGGGTAAGATGATCAACCCCAGGAAGTTCATGCCAGATGCAAATTTGAGTAATGATTAGTATGAATAGATCAGTAATTTCATACTTGGCCATCGACTGAGGGTCTTCGCCACGTGCGATCTTTCGATTTGATGCGATAGCCCCTTTTAATCTTTGCATGAATAGCGGATTTATCTTTCCAAACCCACGCTCAACTTTACCGCCACTTTGAGGGCGCATTCTCCTCTGTGGAATTATACCGTGCTTGTCAAGGCCAGCCAGAACGGTTTTTGCGTTAAGGTCGCCACCTCCATCAACTCGGTAGTTTTCTCCCGCTCCATACTGCATCCAAACATATTTTCCTGACAGCCCAAATTCTTCCATCAATGCGTCTTTGGGCTGTACTGCCATCAGCATGGCGTCAGCCAGCGTGTTTCGCGAAGGAAACCGAAACGTGAGAGCGAAACCCAGGAATGAACTAGTGTTGTCATCCACAATTATCGTTAAATTTGGTCGCCCTAGCCACTTTCCGGTTTTAGGATCTACCGCATGGCAATCGAGTGGACTATTGTCAGCATGAATCAACTGCAGGGCATGGGTAGTGATAGTTCCGTGTCCGAACGTATCAAACTTATCACGAGCAGCCTTTGGGCCTTTATCGCTCGCTAGAGCTTCGCGATCAGAAATATTTTGTTTGTACCGACGCCTGATAGTCGAGTCAGACGGGGTTGTCTCACCATCGACGAGGCACCGCGCCTGAGTGCCATTTATCATGGCCTGTACGGTACCACCTGGCCCTAAAGGGTCTTCCTGGCCAGCCGTGACCATGATGTCTTCAACATGTTGGCTAAACCGGGTTTCGCCTTTGCGCCGCCCCGGTGTGCCAGGTACTAGGCTTTCCCAGTTGGGCCATTTACGATATCTAGCCAACAGCTCATTCAGAACTGTTAACTTGATTCCCAATTTTTCCATGGCCCATTCTTTGTCGACCTTGGTTATTTTCGTGGATTCATGCAACGATTTGATAACACGCTCCCGCTCCCTGGCTGTAAGAATCTGTTCGGGGGTATACCGGGACACCGGTTTAGGCTCTTCAGCCTCTAGGCATTGCTGCTCGTTGTCGGCAAGAACCTCATCCCTAATACGTTCGGTAATATCTGAGGAAATTTTTAGGAGACTATCCCGATGCGCTGTAGCGGGCGGCTCTAGCCTCCCCGAAGACTGGATGACATAGCTGTTATTCTCAGCGTCAAAGTCGAGCACGGTGAAAATTCCATCACGCTCTTTAAGAAACACGCTCTCGCCGACTACGTAGTCCATGGCGATAGCTAGATGCGGTTTCGGCTAGTAAGAGTTAGCAACTGCTGCCTGGAAGCTCCTTCCAATCTGGAGCGCACTAAGCCTAGCGTCGGGACGGCGATGCCACAGAGCTCGCAGGTATGGCATACGTGTTTCCAGCAGTCTACCGATGTGTACAACTCAAAATATGAACGCTTATATTCCAGGTGAATGAGGTAGGTAACCAAAGGTTTGTAGCGGTAGTTAGCCGAGGTTTCACTAATGATCTCAATGTATTCGTCCAAGTTATCGATGGAATGCCAAGGCTTATCCGCTACTGTCGCCAATGGGTTTCGGAGAGTTCTTGACTTGCTTACCACTTCCAGAATGTGCCCCTCGAAAGCGCGACATGGGTTGTCAACGACGTGCACTCGCGAGGGATTTAAGGAAAAGCAATGACCGTCTGCCAGCCTGCAGAGCTTGACGGTGTCGCGGGGTGGCCGGTGAATGCTCACCACCGCCAGCAGCTCAGGGCCGATGTCCGAAGTTACGAAAGCACCTACGTAGGTCATACAAGCCTCCCCATTCAAGGTTGATCAATATGAAACTGATCGCACGAGTACGAGCATAGCCACTCATCAGCTAGGTAAAAGTACCGTTTATCTAAATGACCGGAGATATGTAACTTATTGATTTATAACGCGTGCATTTCAGTAAACACCGTTTATTTTTGTAAAATCACCGGCATTTTCTGAAAGAGTTTTTCAGGGACATTATTTTTCAGGGAGATACAGAGCGAACGGAAGTATGTGAAATTGAACAAAAGGTGTCACCAGCACGCGGAACTAAATCTCAGAATTGAACGCAAAGAAATCTCCAAAAATGGAGTCAACACTACTGCTTCTGCACATTGCTCTTGCCCTGAACTCTGCCCTACCCGGCGGCACAATCCAAATTCCCGGCTGGTTTACTCAGACGCCATCGTCTCAAAAGCAGCCAGCGCGGCGGAATTTGCGGCCGACTTATGGCGATTGGTTCAGCGGCCGTTGAACGGCAATGCAGACTACAAAGCGTTGAATGCGATTTCACACAGACTGGGCGCTTCCTGCACAGGACGGCTGAAAAGCTGAACAGCACTCAATCTTCACTTGGCCTGAAAATTTACTGGTGCCCAGATGGGCACAACGTCCCCTGTAAATCTTCGATAAGCGCCTCGACATCTTCCATGGTGGATCCGCAGCATTATTCCGAACATTGTGCAGTTCGTTGCGGGCATTGATTGACGCCAGATCTCTCTGATAAAGAACCGGCGGCAGCAAGGCCGCTACGAGTTCCACATACTACGCCGGCGTTAGTCGGAGTCGCTCGGAATGGCAAGTCGCTTAGTCGAAACCGTTACGTTTCCAGCCATACGTCGGTTAATCGTCAGCTAGTCGGGGCTGAGTCTGTTCGATTCGCATCTCCACGCCGTGATCCATACCTGTCATAAATCCGCTCTCCCCTGACAAAAAAGAGCCTTTTGTTTACGTTCAACAATCCCTGCAATCCCTGAGGCGCGCTGCTTTTAGATCAGGCGCGTAATTGAGCAGTCAAATACGCTTCATTCCGAATTATGATTTAACTAGGTAGTTAGCTATCTATATAATGCACAGATCATTTCAACGGGACCTTTAACGTGAAGCAGAGTCAACGCCTTTCGGGCATATCAAAATTCATTCTGGTCGGACTGGGTGTGATCATCACCCTGCTCGGCCTGGCGCTTGCTGCTGGCGGCGTGAAATTGGTCAGCCTGGGAGGGTCGTGGTACTTCCTGGTGGGCGGACTGGTGATGACCGTTTCCGGTCTGCTGATCGCTCGCTTCAAAACAGCCGGTGCGTGGTTGTTCGCTGCATTTCTGGTAGGCACGGCGATCTGGGCTGTGTGTGATGCCGGGCTGGTTTTCTGGCCGGTATTCTCGCGTCTGTTCATGTTCAGCGCCGTTGGCCTGACGGTCACGCTGGTCTACCCGCTGCTCAAACGTGCCAATGGTGGCGTCGCAGGTCGCGGGGCCTATGGCATCGCTGCTGTGCTAGCGATTGCGCTGGCGGTGGCCGCTGGCAACATGTTCGTTGCGCACCCGACTGTCGCCGCCACGGGCACTGGCCCGGGCCTGACGCCCGTCGAGCCAGCCAACGCGCAAAAGAACTGGGCTCACTACGGTAATACCGAGGGCGGCAGCCGCTTTGCTGCGCTGGATCAGATCAACCGCGATAACGTCGACAAGTTGAAGGTGGCGTGGACTTACCACACCGGTGACGTCGCCGAGAGCGATGGCAATGGCGCCGAAGACCAGCTCACCCCGCTGCAGATCGGCAACAAGGTGTTCATCTGCACCCCGCACAACAACCTGATCGCACTGGATGCCGACACCGGTAAGGAACTCTGGAAAAACGCGATCAACGCGCAGTCGAAAGTCTGGCAGCGTTGCCGTGGCATGGCTTATTTCGATGCCACAAAGACCCTCGCTCAGCCAAGCAACTCGACCATCATCGAAGCCAAACCTGCTCCGGCCGCCAATTGCCAACGCCGTTTGTTGACCAACACCATTGATGCCCGTCTGATCGCGGTCGATGCCGACACCGGTGAATTCTGTCAGGGGTTCGGCAACAACGGTCAGGTTGATCTGAAGGCAGGCCTGGGTGATGTTCCGGACAGCTATTATCAGTTGTCTTCCGCACCGCTGATGGCGGGCACCACCGTGGTGGTTGGCGGTCGCGTGGCCGACAACGTGCAAACCGACATGCCGGGCGGCGTGATACGTGGGTTCGATGTGATTACCGGCGCGATGCGCTGGGCATTTGACCCGGGCAACCCGCAGGATCGCAAAGCTCCGGCCGGCGGCAGTAATTATGTGCGCAGCACGCCGAACAGCTGGGCGCCGATGTCCTATGATCCGGCGACCAACACGGTGTTCTTGCCGATGGGCAGTTCTTCCACCGACATCTATGGTGTCGAACGCAGCAAGCTCGATCACACCTACGGCGCTTCGATCCTGGCGCTGGACGCCACCAGCGGTGAAGAACGCTGGGTCTTTCAAACCGTTCACAACGACCTCTGGGACTTCGACCTGCCGATGCAGCCGAGCCTGATCGACTTCACCAAGGACGGCAAAACCGTACCGGCGCTGGTCATCGGCACCAAGGCCGGGCAGATCTACGTGCTCGATCGTGCCACCGGCAAGCCGCTGACCGACGTTAAAGAAGTGCCGGTCAAGGCGGCAAACATCCCTAACGAACCGTACTCGCCAACCCAGCCGAAATCGGTAGGCATGCCGCAGATCGGTGCGCAGCACCTGACCGAATCCGACATGTGGGGTGCAACGCCGTACGACCAGCTGTTGTGCCGTATCGATTTCAAATCGATGCGTTACGATGGCCTGTACACCGCGCCGGGTACCGACAAATCGCTGAGTTTCCCAGGTTCGCTGGGTGGCATGAACTGGGGCAGCATCTCCACCGACCCAGTGCACGGTTTCATCTTCGTCAACGACATGCGTCTGGGTCTGTGGATTCAGATGATCCCATCGCAGAACAAAGGCCAGGCCACTTCCGGTGGTGAAGCGTTGAACACTGGCATGGGCGCCGTTCCACTCAAGGGCACGCCTTACGCAGTGAACAAAAACCGCTTCCTCTCGGTCGCTGGCATTCCTTGTCAGGCACCGCCGTTCGGCACGCTGACCGCCATCGACATGAAGACGCAGAAAGTCGCCTGGCAAGTTCCGGTCGGCACCGTTGAAGACACCGGTCCTCTGGGTATTCGCATGCACCTGCCGATCAAGATTGGTCTGCCAACCCTCGGCGGCACCCTGTCGACTCAAGGTGGCTTGATCTTCATCGCCGGCACCCAGGACTTTTACCTGCGCGCCTTCAACAGCGGCAACGGTGAAGAGGTGTGGAAAGCCCGCCTGCCAGTCGGCAGCCAGGGCGGCCCGATGACCTACGTCTCACCGAAGACCGGCAAGCAGTACATCGTCATCACCGCCGGTGGTGCGCGCCAGTCGACCGATCGCGGCGACTACGTGATGGCCTACGCCTTGCCGTAAGCCACTGTGCCCGCCTCACTGGCGGGCACTTTCTCTGTGCGCGGCACCTGCGGGTGCCGCGCCGCTTTGCGAAATCATTCAAGATACCACCTGGAAAACTCACATGTTTTTGGCTGTTCGCTTTTCTCATGCAGGCTTCGGCTTGCTGTTGGGCCTGACCTGCTGCGCCACCCTTCCCGCCTTCGCCGATACCGATTCGAACCTGTTGACCCGCGATACCCTGACCGGTGACTGGGGTGGTCTACGCCACCAGATGGATCAGGACGGCATCAAATTCACCGGCGATTACAGTGGCGAAACCGCCTACAACGCCGATGGCGGCCTGCACCGTTCGGCCCGCTACTCGCAGAACATCAAGCTCGGCGCGCAGTTCGACCTGAGCAAACTGTATGGCGTGGATAACGCCGGCAAGATTCAACTGACCATCAACGACCGACGCGGCAATAGCGCCTCCGAGGATCTGGTCGGCAACCGTCTGCCCATCCAGGAAAACTACGGCGGTCTCTACACCCGTCTGACAGAATTGAGTTACGAGCGCAGCCTGTTCACCAAGGCCTTCAACGTGAAGCTGGGCTACATGGCCATGGGCAATGACCTCGGTGGCCTGGACAGTGGCATTCTCTGCAACTTCATGAATGCCGGTTTCTGCGGCCATCCGCTGGACATGTCCGGCGGCAGTGGCTGGACCAACTACCCCAACGCCCATTTGGGCGTGCGCGTGAAGTACGACCTGTCGTCGTCCTGGCAACTGCGTGTGGCGGCCTTCAATGTAGATCCCGAGAGCAACGGCAATTCCAGCCGTGCCTGGCATCTGGGCCCGAAACATACGACCGGCACCGTGGTGCCGATCGAACTGGTGTACAAGCACGCAGGTGAGTTGCCTGGCGAGTACAAGGTTGGCTACTACTACGACAGTTCCAACGTGCAACGCATCGGCAGCGATAAAGACGTGTCCGGTCGCGGCGGTCATTACCTGCTGATTGATCAGGCCGTGTGGAGTTCGCAATCGTCCGAGGGCCGCAGTCTGCACGCCTTCGGCCAATACTCGGCGGCCAGCGAAGCGGCTTCACCGTTCAGCAAGTGGTACGGCACCGGCGTGGTTCTGTATAAACCGTTCGAAGGTCGCCCGCGTGACACCGTCGCTCTGGGCTATGGCCGGGCTGTACCCAATCCGCGCAGCCGCGATGTGCAGGAGGACGCCGCGCAGGCCAATGGCACGACGTTCCCGAATCTGGAAAGTGCCGAACAGTTGGTCGAACTTGGCTACGGCTACCAGGCCACTCCCTGGCTGACGCTGCGCCCGAATGTGCAATACATCATCGAGCCCGGCGCGTTTTCCGGGCAAGACATCGACAATGCGCTGGTGCTCGGTTTGCAGGTGAAAGCTACGCTCTGAACTCTCGATTAGGGGAACGGCAAAGAAACAGGAAAACCGGCGCAAGACCGGTTTTTTTGTTGTTGGATTATTTGTGTTGCTCGCGAAGAACGTCATCTATGCGCGGATGCGGCAGCATCAGAGCGGCGGAGTTATTAGGGAGGACCAGTTCTCATAGCCTTCGAAACTCCTCCCCCGTCGACCGCCTCTCGGTGACCGCCGCAACACGACGAAACCCCGCGATTGCCGCCAAAGGCTTTCAGTCATGCCCGTTCAACTACTCACGGTTTCGTTCGCTAATCGCACGACATCTCGTGCCGAGACACCCTCCTTCACCCTTTGTTTGGCAGGCTATGCACACCTTGCAGTCATCATGATTCATGCGGGTTGTCGTCGGATCATTCTGCTCAGCCAAATACAACAGGAGTACACCTTGATCAATAAAACATTCGAATCCGTCGCTGCTGCACTAGACGGCATCGCCGATGGTTCGGTCATCATGGTGGGTGGCTTCGGCACTGCCGGGATGCCATCGGAACTGGTAGATGGCGTCATAGCGTCGGGCGCTCGTGAGCTGACCATTATCAGCAACAATGCCGGCAATGGCGAAATCGGTCTGGCCGCATTGCTCAAGGCCGGGCGCGTTGCCAAGGTCATCTGTTCGTTTCCACGCCAATCCGATTCCTATGTCTTCGACGAACTCTACCTGGCGGGAAAGGTGCAGCTTGAGGTCGTGCCGCAAGGCAATCTGGCCGAACGTATTCGCGCCGCAGGCTCTGGAATCGGTGCGTTTTACTCACCCACCGGATATGGCACGTTGCTGGCCGAAGGCAAGGAAACCCGGGTGATCGACGGTCGCAACTATGTGCTTGAAATGCCGTTGCGCGCCGATGTCGCACTGATCAAGGCCGAAAAGGGCGATCGCTGGGGCAACCTCACCTATCGCAAGGCCGCGCGCAATTTTGGACCGATCATGGCGATGGCAGCGACAACGACAATCGCCCAGGTCAGTCGGATCGTCGAGTTGGGAGAGCTGGACCCCGAACACATTATTACGCCGGGGATCTTCGTTCAGCGCGTAGTCGCAGTGTCGCGTCCCCCTATCTCGAATGCCAACGTCAACTGAGGCCTGCCATGACTGTTATGAAAAAACTATCGCGTAGCGAAATGGCCCAACGTGTGGCCGACGATATTCTCGAAGGATCTTACGTGAACCTGGGCATTGGCGTGCCCACGCTGGTGGCCAACTACCTCGGTGACAAGGAAGTGTTCCTGCACAGTGAAAACGGTGTACTGGGTATGGGCCCGAGTCCCGCGCCGGGTGAGGAAGACGATGATCTGATCAACGCGGGCAAACAGCATGTGACGCTGCTGGCCGGCGGTGCTTATTTTCACCACGCCGATTCGTTCTCGATGATGCGCGGTGGGCACATCGATATTGCCGTGCTGGGCGCCTTTCAGGTTTCAGTCAACGGCGACCTTGCCAACTGGCACACCGGCGCCGAAGGTTCCATTCCAGCAGTGGGTGGCGCGATGGACCTCGCGACGGGGGCACGCCAGGTGTTCGTCATGATGGATCACCTGACCAAGACTGGCGAAAGCAAATTGGTGCCGCAATGCACCTACCCTCTGACCGGCATTGGCTGCGTGACTCGGATTTATACGGACCTGGCTATTCTGGACGTCACTCCGAAAGGCTTGCAGGTCCGGGAGATTCTTGCCGATATCAGCTTTGAGGCATTGCAAACTCTCAGTGGCGTGCCGTTGATCCGATAAAGGATTGAGTAGCCTTGTGCCGGACGGTCTTAAGCTAGTCCGGCAACGGGGTTCACGGGGCCGAGGATCAAGCCGGAGAGCGGCCAGTAGTCGAATTTATAGTTGAAACATTCAACTATATGGTTATACTTCAGCCATCGACTGGAGCCTGCCATGTATTCCGACTTTCTGAATTTCAAGCTTGATATGGCCAGTGCCCTGCTAATGGAACGGGCAAATGCCGTCTACCTTCAGCACTGGGATCTGGATGTCCGTGGATTGCGGGTTCTGCGCTTGATTCAGGCGTGCCCTGATATCACTCCAAAAGAAGTGTCAGCACGGGCCTTGCTGGAAAAGACTCTGCTCTCCAAGACGTTGGCACTGCTTGAATCGCGTGATCTGATATCGCGTTCCCCTCACCCGGTCGACCGACGCAGCGTTGGATTGCGGACCACTGCCGCGGGCTCGCAGATCGCTGACGACTCCACTGTCGTCGGCTCTGAACTTGAAGATCAACTAGTGTCTGCGCTCTCGCCCAAGGAGCGCGCGGCACTGGATGGTCTGCTTTCAAAATTGATGGAAAGTCTGCTTCCGCCTTCCTGACACAGTCTCTCTCCCCTCTTTTTTCTGCCCTCTTTTACATTAAGGAGTACCCCATGTCGTCCCTCGAAAAGTTGATTCCCGATCTTGATGCCTTGTTGCCTGAGCTGGAAGAGGTCTACAAGGACTTGCACCGTCATCCTGAACTGTCGATGTATGAGTATCGTACTGCGGAAATTGCTGCCGACTACCTGGTGCGCTACGGATACGAGGTGACACGCGAAATCGGTGTCACCGGCGTTGTTGGCGTGCTGCGCAACGGTGAAGGTCCGGTGGTAATGCTGCGCGCTGACATGGACGCGTTGCCCATGGCTGAAGCAACAGGCCTGCCCTATGCCAGCGACGTGGTCACCCGTGACGAAGACGGTGTGGAGGTTTCTGTCTGCCACTCGTGCGGGCATGACATGCATGTCACCTGGTTGATGGGGGTTGCTCGGGTATTGTCCGAAAACCGTAGCACCTGGCGGGGTACTCTCCTGGCTGTCTTCCAACCAGGTGAAGAGGTCGGTGTGGGCGCGCAGAACATGATCGACGACGGCATGCTCGATCGTTTCCCCAAGCCGGACATCATTCTTGGTCAGCATGTAATGGTGGGGCCAGCCGGTACTGTGGGGCACCGCAGCGGCACCATCCTTTCGGCTGGTGACAGCCTGAAAATCAAGATGTTCGGCCGTGGCGCCCACGGCTCACAGCCACAAACCTCGGTTGATCCAGTCGTCATGGCGGCATCAACGGTCCTGCGCCTGCAGACCATTGTCTCGAGAGAAATTTCCCCGCTGGACCAGGCAGTCCTCACGGTTGGCTCGTTGCAGGCTGGCACCAAGGAAAACATCATCCCGGACAATGCGACATTGAAACTCAATATGCGCACCTACGACGAGGGCGTGCGCGAGCACATGCTGGGCGCAATCAAGCGGATCTGCTGCGCCGAATGCTCTGCATCCAATGCACCGCGCGCCCCGGAGATCACAACAATCAACCGCTACCCGTTGACGGTTAATGATGAGCGCGCCTCTACCCGTTTGGCTGAAGCCTTTGGCGCCTGGTTTGGCGACAGAGCCTATGAAACGGCGCCGGCCGCGGCGAGCGAGGATTTCAGTGTGTTCGGTCGCGCTTGGAAGGTGCCGTATGTGTTCTGGTTCGTAGGATGTACAGACCCGCAAGTGTACGAACAGGCCAAGGCCAAGGGGAAAATAAACAGCATCCCGAGCAATCACTCGCCCCAGTTCGCGCCTTTACTGCACCCGACATTGCGTACCGGGCTCGAAACGATGCTTTGCGCAGCATTCGCCTGGTTCGGGAACGCCGGGTAGCACAGTCGTGGACACTCATCTGATCTACACCGTCATAGATCTGCTCGGCACGTTTGCATTTGGTGTAAGCGGCGCAGTTGCCGCACGCCAGCAGCGATTGGACCTGTTTGGCATTGCTACCATCACGTTCATCGTCGCATGCGGTGGCGGGATTCTTCGGGACCTGTGTCTGGGCGCATTGCCGCCGGCCGGGCTGTCGAGCTGGCGCTATCTGGTGGTGTCGTTGCTCGCTACAGCGTGGGTGGTGTGTGCATACCCGATGGTGTGTCGGATGAAATCCCCCGTACAACTGTTCGATTCCATTGGCCTTGGGCTGTTTGCAGTGGCGGGCGCGAAAAAGGCACTGGCCGTTCAGGCCGGTGCCGAAGTCGCGATAGTACTGGGGATGGTCAGCGCTGTAGGAGGCGGCGTACTGAGGGATATTTTGCTGTCACGCGTGCCAAGCATTCTGCAGCGGGAAATCTATGCGTCGGCCGCGTTGGCAGGCGCAGGTGTTGAGGTTTTTCTCAGCTGCAGCGGTGCAAATTCGGTGGTGACTTCGTGGCTGACCGCAGGAGGATGCACCGTGCTGAGGATGGCTTCACTTCACTTCGGTTGGCGGCTGCCTACCATTGGCGATGATTCTGACAATTAGCCAGGCAGTGCTCTTCAGGCTCGGCGCGCACCATAAAAAAAGGTTCTTCACGGAATCCCGGGAAACACAGAAACAAGAACGCCGATTTGGTTGATGATGTTCGTGCGAGCAAACACATCTAACAAACCGGCGTTCTTATGCGCGATATTAATACTTTCCTTCCGTTTTGGGAGGGCTTTTCTGTCGTCACGATCAAGCCTGATGGTGACGCCCTCCAGATTGATCTGACACCCCACGCCACCCGATTTCCTTCCTGTGGCGGGTGCCAAAAACCCTGTTCAACCACGCATGAGTATTGCGAGCGAGTCATTCGCGATTTACCCATTCTCGGTCGTGCGGTGCGCCTGAGCGTTTTACTCCGGCG
>NZ_JAHTMR010000037.1 GCF_019200975.1 Pseudomonas sp. PD9R
CCTGTAAATCAGCCTTCAACGGCAGAGGCCCATGGTGGAACTCGGGGGCGTCTCATGTGAATCAGGCGTTACCGAAGAAACTGTGGGATCGACTCGGGTTGGTCTCGATACTGGATACGATAAACCGGCTTAACCGCATAGCCTGAACCGCCGTATACGGAACCGTATGTACGGTGGTGTGAGAGGACGGCGGATGTAAATCCGCCTCCTACTCGATCCCTCCATTTTTCGCAGCGAAAAAGCACTATTGCCCTTATGCCGCTTCAAGAGAACGCTACCACTGGCCGATAACCCGTATGGTCACAGTGATCTCTATTTCTCGCAGCCTTGAATCATTATTGAGGTTTAAGAAAAATCGCTTGATAGCCTATGGCCACTCGCTATCATCTGCGCGCGAAAAGGGCGGCGAAGCTGATCTTGTTTCTGAATTGGCCTTTCGGTTTTTCTTCTTAAATTGCCTGGAAATCTTCGATGCTGTCGTATCACCAAAAGCGTTTTCTGATCGTCGATGATTTCTCGGACTTCCGCAGCTCCGTCAGGTCCATGCTGCGCGAACTGGGTGTCAAGGAAGTAGACACGGCCGACTCCGGCGAGCAAGCCCTGCGTATGTGTTCGCAAAAGTCCTACGATTTTATCCTGCAGGATTTCCACCTGGGCGATGGCAAGAAAAATGGTCAACAGGTTCTCGAAGACTTGATGATCGAAAAACTGATCAGCCACGAAAGTGTATTTGTCATGGTTACCGCTGAAACCAGCCAAGCCATGGTTCTCAGCGCCCTGGAGCACGAACCCGATGCTTACCTGACCAAACCCTTCAACCGCTCCGGCCTTGCCCAGCGTCTTGAGCGGCTGGAGCAACGTAAGACTTTGCTGAAGCCGATCCTGCAGGCTCTCGACCGAGGTAAACCCGTTGAGGTGCTCAATGCTTGCATCGCCCTGTGTAAGCAAGACATCCGCTACTCGCCTTTGTGCCTGCGCTATCGGGCGGATGCCCTGCGTGATCTTAATCAGAATGAGGCGCTGGAGCGTCTCTACGACAGCATCATTGCAGATCGACCTTTGCCATGGGCTTTTGCGGGGTTGGGGCAGTTGTTGTTCAAGCGTGGTCAAGTCGCTCAGGCTAAAGGCATCTACGAAAAAGCTTTGAAAGTGTTCCCTATGATGCCAGCGCTCTATGACGGCATGGCGGATGTGCTGGTTGCCGAAGGAGACACAAAGGCTGCGCAGGGTGTGCTGGAAGAGGCGATTCGCTTATCGCCACTGGCTGTGCGCCGGCAGGCGCTGCTGGGTAAGCTGGCGATGACCAACGAAGATTTTGAAACGGCCTCCAAAGCTTACCGCCAAGCGGTTAGCCAAGGTGCCCAGTCCCGTTTCAAGGATGCTGAAAGCAACCTGGGCCTTGCCCATGCCTTGATCAGCAAAGGTAGCGAAAAAGGCCTCGATACCCGGACTCGTCTGGAAATCAATACAACGCTGAGCGCGGTGGCCAAGGAAAATCCATCTGACCCCGGCCTGCAAATTCGAGCACGGTTGATGAAAGCCACCAGCCTGTTGCTCAACGACGCCGAAACCGCCGAGAAGCTTACCGAACAGGCAATGATGCGCCTCGACGGCATGGAACAGTTCATGAGCGCTGAAGCGGCCCTACTGGTAGCCAAGCAATTGCAGATGCTCGGGCAGGCCGATGCCGGCGCTTCGATGTTGAAAAACTGCGCGGAGATCTACGGAGACGATCCGACGGTCATGAAGGGCATCGCCAAGCTGACTGATGATCCGACCATCCTCAACTCCAGCAATGCTGCAGCTGACCTCAACCGTCAGGGTGTGCGCGTGTACAAGACTGGCAACCTGGTAGAGGCCCGGGAGGTTTTCCGCAAAGCCTTGGCGCTCCAGCCAAAGAACATCAGCATCGCGTTGAACATGGCGCAGGCATTACTGCATGGCACTGATACCAATGTGCTGTCTGCCGAGCTCGAAGAGTGTCGGACTTGTCTGAAAATGGTCGGCTTGATGCCTGACACAGACTCACGTTATCCGCGTTATCAGAAGCTGAAAAGCAAGGCGTTGGGCGAATGAACGACAACCAACAAGCATTAGACTTTTCCACGGTGATTGCCTCCACCGTGCACGATATGAAGAACTCCCTGGCCATGCTGATGCAAGCCCACAGTCAGTGGTTGGCGAATTTGCCTGCCCCGGCCAGGCATAGTCCGGAGCAGGGTGTGATCGAATTCGAGTTCGCTCACCTCAATGGCATGTTGGTGCAACTGCTGGGGCTCTACAAGCTGGGTGTCAATCAGATGCCTCTGCAACCGGCTTACCACGAACTGGATGATTTCATCGAGGCGCAATTGGCCTGTCATCAGGACGTGTTCGCCAGCCGTGGTATTGCTGCGACGTTTGAAGTGGACCCACTGAGCCCTTTGGGTTTCTTCGACCGTGAATTGATCGCGTCGGTGTTGGCTAACAGCATCAACAATGCCATTCGGTACGCCCGGAATGCGGTATTGATCACCGTCAGTGATGACGCCGGTCAACTGGTGTTAACCATCAACGATGATGGGGAAGGTTATCCGCCGCAGATGATCCAGCGGCAGGCCGATTACGTGCAGGGTATCAATCAGAGCAGTGGCAGCACGGGACTGGGGCTGTACTTTGCCGGCCGTATTGCAGCCTTGCATCAGCGCAACGGAATCGGCGGGCGGACTGAAATCAGCAACGGTGGTCCATTAGGCGGTGGTGTTTTCAGTCTTTACCTGCCCTGATACACATCGCATTTTTATTCGTCGTGCTTGAAATTCCGAACATGCGGAGCCTATTTTGTACGGGTCGCCGTTTACGGCTCGTATAAAAACAAGGATTGCGTCATGACAACGGATGGCCTGAATTCACTCGTACAGCGATTGACGGGCGTTGATGAGATTGAGTGTGTCACACCTGATTTGAATGGCGTGCCACGTGGCAAGGTGATGACCGCCGAGGGGTTCCTCGAAGGTCGGCGTTTGCAGATGGCGCGGGGTGTGCTGTTGCAATGCATCATGGGCGGGTATCCGCCCGCGCGTTTTTACGGAAGTGATGACGGTGACCTGGCGTTAGTGCCAGATCCCGCACAGATCCACCGTTTGCCATGGAGCAAGCAACCCCGGGCATTCGCCATTTGCGATGCGGACGAACTGACCGGCACAAGCTCCAAACTGTCGACTCGCGGTCAACTAAAGGCTGTGATTGCGCGTTATGCCGCCCTCGGCCTGGCACCGGTGGTGGCTACCGAACTGGAATTCTTTGTCTTCGCGCCCAATAGCGATCCGACTCAACCCTTCCAGCCGCCGGTAGGCCTGGATGGGCGTCGCGAGGACGGCCATTCGGCGTTCAGTGTCAGTTCCAATAATGGTTTGCGACCGTTTTTCAGTGAGGTCTACGAGTGCATGGCCGCCCTAGGCCTGCCTCGCGATACCTTCATGCACGAAATGGGCGTTAGCCAGTTCGAGATCAACTTGGTGCATGGCGATCCGTTGCTGCTGGCCGACCAGACATTCCTGTTCAAGCATTTGCTTAAAGAGGTGGCGCTCAAACATGGTCTGACCGTGGTCTGCATGGCCAAGCCATTGGCGCATACGCCGGGCAGTTCGATGCATATTCACCAGAGCATCGTTGATATCGACAGCGGACATAACGTGTTCAGTGACGAGGATGGTCAGCCGACCGCGGCCTTCCGCCATTTCATTGCCGGTCAACAGGCCGGCATGGCGGATTTCACCGCGCTGTTTGCGCCGTACGTGAACTCCTATCAGCGCTTGTGCCACCCCTTCGCATCACCGAATAATGCCTGCTGGTCCCATGATAACCGCGCGGCGGGTTTGCGCATTCCGGCCAGTTCGCCGGTCGCCCGTCGGGTCGAAAACCGCTTGCCGGGGGCTGACGCCAACCCATATCTAGCGATCGCCGCAAGCCTGGCGGCCGGATTGTATGGTATTGAACAGAGACTGGAACCGAGCGAGCCGATCCAGGGTGAATTCGAAGTGCCGGATAATCTTTCGTTACCGTGTACCTTGCATGCTGCCCTTGAGCGTCTGAAACGTAGCCCATTGGCAAAGGAACTGTTCGGCCAGGAGTTCATCGAAGGCTACGTCGCTTCGAAGACCCTGGAGTTGACCAGTTTCTATGATGAAATTACTCCCTGGGAACGACGTGTTCTAGCAGCCCAGGCCTGACGAAATGTCGACATCGGGCTATCGTTTGCTTAGCCCGTTTCTCACTGCAAGGAGCCGCTCGGAACGCCGATGCGCCAAATCTGGAAATCCTTTCGAGCGCTGTATTTCGCCTCGCTGATGATGTTGATCGGCTCGGGCCTGTTGAGTACTTACCTGGGCTTGCGCCTGGCAGCCGATCATGTCGACAGCCTATGGGTCGGTGCATTGATGGCCGCCAACTATTTCGGCCTGGTGCTGGGGGGCAAGATCGGCCACCGGTTGATTGCCCGGGTCGGACATATCCGCGCCTATTCGGCTTGTGCCGGAATCGTGGGCGCGGCGGTGCTGGGCCATGGCCTGATCGATTGGTTGCCCGCCTGGTTATTCCTGCGGGTGATCGTAGGCCTCGGCATGATGTGCCAGTACATGGTCATCGAGAGCTGGCTTAACGAGCAGGCTGACGCCAAGCAGCGTGGGTTAGTGTTCAGCGGGTACATGATTGCCTCGTACCTGGGCCTGGTAATGGGGCAGTTGATTCTGGTCATGCACCCGAGCCTGGGCCTGGAACTGCTGATGCTGGTCGCCCTGTGTTTTGCCCTGTGCCTGGTGCCTGTGGCGCTGACCCGGCGGATTCACCCGGCTCCCTTGCATCCTGCACCGATGGAACCACGGTTCTTTATTCAGCGTGTGCCGCAGTCATTGAGCACGGTACTGGGGGCGGGCCTGATTGTCGGTTCGTTCTACGGCCTGGCACCGCTGTATGCCTCTCAACAAGGGCTGTCTACGGAACAGGTCGGTCTGTTCATGGGTAGCTGCATTTTTGCCGGGTTGCTGGTGCAGTGGCCACTGGGCTGGCTGTCCGACCGATATGACCGAGCATTGCTGATTCGCTCCTTCGCCTTCTGCCTGGCGCTTGCCGCATTGCCATTGGCGATCATGCAGCAGGTGCCACTGGAAATACTTTTTGCCGCCGGTTTCCTGTGTTCGCTGGTGCAGTTCTGCTTGTATCCATTGGCGGTGGCGTTCTCCAACGACCACGTCGAGGGCGATCGCCGCGTATCGCTGACGGCAATGTTACTGGTCACCTACGGGGTGGGCGCCAGTATCGGGCCACTCGTGGCTGGGGTGTTGATGAAATTGTTCGGCAGTCACATGCTTTACGCGTTCTTCAGTTTCTTTGCGTTGGTACTGGTATGGCGCATTCGCCCGAAAGCCGTGACCAACCTGCATCAGGTAGAAGACGCGCCGCTGCATCATGTTGCGATGCCGGACAATATGACGAGTTCACCGCTCGTGGCATGCCTCGACCCGCGTGTCGATGAGCAGGTGGTGCAGGAACAGATGCACAGTCCGGTCAACCCCGAGTCGCAACCGGACTCGGAGCCTGAAACCGATCAACCGCCAGAAGACCCGGACTCTGGCCGCGAACAAAGTTTCACCGAAGCCAGGCCATAACGTCGAAGCATAAAAAAACGGGCAGTCACCGCAAGGGACTGCCCGTTTTTGTTGGAGCGTTGTATCAGAGGTCGTCTTTGTCGAAGCGTCGCGCTTCACGTTGCAACTGATAGACGAAGCGCTCGACCTGCCGTTGCACCAACCCGCTCATGTTATGGAAGCGTATGCCGGCGAAGGTGGTGGAAATCTTTTCTTCGAAGTGCAGGTAACGCAGTTCGACCGGGGCAGTCATCTTGCCAAAGGGCAGGGCGGCCATGAAGCGATCGTAGACCTGACCCAGTTGCAGGCTGCCAGTAATGTCGCCGTCGAAGCGCAACTTGCAACCGGTGGCGGAAATGTCCAGCAATTTGCCGCTGATCGGGGCCTTGAGTTTCTCGCCATCCAGATCGACATTGACCAGTTGAGCCAGTTTCAGTGCGGCCCGGAATGCATTGCGACGCTGGTGGTACACCACCTCGTCAGGCAAGGTGCCGCGGTAGCAACGGCTGCCACCGGATTCATCGATGGTCAATTGACCGTTGCTTTCCCAGGCGATGCGCACGCCTTCGTGGAAGCCTTCGACCTTGAACGGCTCACCGGCCAGCAGGTAGCGTTCGCCATCACGGGGAATCATTTCGTCCAGCGCGATCATGTTGCGGTCACGATCGATGTCTATCAGATAGCTCTGAAAGCGCTGGCTACGCTCGTGGAACGTGATAATCAGCGGGTCATGGCTTTCTTGCAGCTGGCGCAGGTTGCCGGAGATTTCCAGTGGCGTGCTGAGCACCTTGGGCGGCTGCGGAGCATCTTCCGCATTTAAGGCATTGGACACGGTTAATCAATCTCCAGACAAATTTTGACTACGGCTAGCCAGCATTTTGCCAGCATGTTTCGCGTCTTGATAGAGCGTGCTCATCGACAGGCTTAAGCCTGACTGAGCGGGCGCGGTTTCACAAGCTTGGAGAATGTTCCGCTGGCATCGTAGAGCGCGGGTGGTTCGCCGCCGGTAAGGATTTTCAGCTGAGTGGCCGTAGCGGCCTGCTGGACCAGAATCGACTGGCCATTGTTGGCGTTCGTGGCGTGACACTGGGCCAGAAGGTCGGTCAATACGTCGCTTTGCGCGAGCAACGCTTCGCCAACGCTCGACTGACTGGCCAGTTGCTCCAGGCCGCTGCGGTTGGCTGGCAGGTTGAGGCTGGCGAGGATTTCGCTGCGTTTGCGGCCATGCTGTTCGAGCAAAATGATCAACGCCTGTTTCTGTGCCAGAACTTCTTCGAGCAGGGGCATGTCGCGACCATGCAGGGCGAGGGACTCGGTCTGCAGTAGCTCCAGCAAGTGTTGAGCAGGAGCAAAGTCGTCGGTGATCAGTTGCAATAAATTAGTGTCGTGCATGGCTGGCCTTGGGTTTTAAGCGTCCAAAAGCCTGGCGCAGGCCATGGCCTAGCGCTGGGCTTCGAAGTTGAGCAGTTTGCTGGCTACACGGTTGCTGTCGACTTTGTAGCTGCCATCGGCAATCGCTGCTTTCAACTCGGCCACACGGGCGTTGTTGACGACAGGCTGATCGCGCAGCGTATCAGTGACCTTTTGCAACTGTTGAGCCTCATCGCTGAAATGTACCGACTCCCCGCTTTTGACGGTACTGGCCTGTTCGGCCGGGGTATTCAGCGGTGCGGATTTTTCGGCGTCAGCCGTTTCCTTGCTGGCGCTGGTACGTGTACTGCCCGTAAGTGACGAGGAGCTGTTCAAACGGCTGAAATCAATGACCATGATAAAAAACCTCTGGGAATTTGGACGCTTGCCATGTTTTCGGCCATTCCCTGAATAACTTTAGGCCCATTTGTCGAGGACCTTGCGTGCGCCAGCGCTTGCCCTGCATGGGGCACAGTTTAGGGAACCGTTTTGATCAGCGCCACATCTTCATAGAGGCCTACATAGAAACTTCCACCTGGCCCGGTGCAATGACCTGTGCCTTGATGACCCGCTGGGAGTTGAGGTTTTTTACACGGATCTGTTCGCTCAACCCGCCATTGGCCAACGCTTCGCCAGGCATTCGCACGCTGAGCGTACCACTGCGGGCGGTAATCACCACTTGATCGCCTTTGCGGATGACTTCTGCCTGCTCGATGTGCACCAGGGTGATGACCTGATCGGTAACCATTGGTCGGGTAAGTCGTTGCCCGATCGCCTGGTCCAGGGAGGTCAGGTAGCCCTGGCTGATTAAGCTGATATCGCGTTCACGCAGGGTGACATCAGAAGACTCGATGATGCCGGCGCGGCGCAACGGTCGAGTGGTGGTCACGACGTCGCGAAACAGGCGCACTTGAGCGGGTACGAAGACAGTCCAGGGGGAGGAGCCCTCACAGCGAACCTTCACCGTAACCCGTCCCAGCGGCTTGGCCGGGCTCTCCAGCGTGGCTGTCAATTCCTTGTCGCACAGCGGCATGCGCAGGCGCGGATCGAGCTGGTTGACCTGAATTTCGTAGCGACCTTCTGTTTGACTGGTGGCCAGATAGTCCTCTACGGTGAATTCAAGAAAGCCCTGAGTGACGCCGATAAGTATGTCAGGCAAGGTAACCGCGTCAGCAAGGGCAGGGCTGCCAGCGTTGAACAGGCACACAGCCGCCAACACGCCGAGCAACTCGCGGCAGGGTTTGGTCAGGCGTCGGAATAATGTCGGTTTAGTGTTCATAGAAAGATAAAAAGCAAGCGCCGTGCCGTTTAGAGATGAATGTGCGTCGCAACAACACTTAGCGTTGGTGTAGGAGTCTGGGCATGGCTGGTGTAATGGATTCGGTAAACCAGCGCACGCAACTGGTGGGGCAGAATCGCCTTGAGCTGTTGTTGTTCCGTCTCGACGGCCAGCAGCTGTATGGGATCAACGTGTTCAAGGTTCGGGAGGTGCTGCAATGCCCCAAACTGACGCTGATGCCCAAGTCCAGTCCTGTCGTGTGCGGTGTGGCAAGTATTCGGGGGGCGACCATTCCGATTCTTGATCTGGCAATGGCGACCGGCTCCGGGGCGTTGAAAGATCAAAGCAATCCTTTCGTGATCATCACGGAATACAACACCAAGACCCAGGGTTTCCTGGTCCGGTCGGTAGAGCGCATCGTCAACATGAATTGGGAGGAGATCCATCCGCCACCCAAGGGTACCGGGCGCGACCACTACCTGACGGCTGTGACTCGGGTCGACAATCAGTTAGTCGAAATCATCGACGTCGAGAAGGTGCTGGCGGAAGTCGCGCCGACACCGGAAGCGATTTCTGTCGGTGTGGTGGATGTCGAAACCCAGCACAAGGCGCTGTCCTTGCGCGTGCTGACGGTCGATGACTCGTCGGTGGCGCGCAAGCAGGTCACGCGTTGCCTGCAAACGGTCGGTGTCGAAGTGGTGGCGTTGAACGACGGTCGGCAAGCGCTGGATTACCTGCGCAAACTGGTCGACGAGGGCAAGAAGCCGGAAGAAGAGTTCCTGATGATGATCTCCGACATCGAGATGCCGGAGATGGACGGGTACACCCTGACGGCTGAGATCCGCAACGACCCTCGCATGCAAAAGCTTCATATCATCCTGCATACTTCGTTGTCGGGTGTATTCAATCAGGCGATGGTCAAGAAAGTCGGTGCCGATGACTTCCTTGCCAAATTCCGTCCTGATGACCTGGCATCCCGGGTAGTCGACCGGATCAAAGCAGCAGACATCAGCTAGGGACGTTCGGTCCCTGGCGATCAACACGATTTAAGAGGCGGCAGCATTGTCTACGGGTAATTTGGATTTCGAACAGTTCCGGGTATTCCTGGAAAAAGCCTGTGGCATTTTGCTCGGTGAAAACAAGCAGTATCTGGTCTCCAGCCGTCTCAACAAACTGATGGAGCAACAGGGCATCAAGTCGTTGGGTGAACTGGTCCAGCGCATGCAGACCCAGCCGCGCAGTGGTTTGCGCGAACAGGTCGTGGATGCCATGACCACTAACGAAACCCTGTGGTTTCGTGACACCTATCCGTTTGAAGTTCTCAAGAACAAGGTATTGCCCGAAGCGATCAAGGCCAGTCCGGGCCAGCGTCTGCGAATCTGGTCGGCGGCCTGCTCGTCGGGTCAGGAACCGTATTCGCTGTCGATGTCCATCGATGAGTTCGAGCGGGTCAACATGGGCCAGTTGCGGATGGGGGTGCAGATTGTTGCCACCGATCTGTCCGGCACCATGCTCAACAACTGCAAGACCGGCGAATACGACAGCCTGGCCATCGGTCGCGGTCTGTCACCGGAGCGGCTGCAACGTTATTTCGACCCGAAAGGGCCGGGACGCTGGGTGATCAAGGCGCCGATCAAGAGCCGGGTGGAGTTTCGCTCGTTCAACCTGCTGGACAGCTACGCGAGCCTTGGCAAGTTCGACATCGTGTTCTGCCGCAACGTGCTGATCTACTTCTCTGCCGAAGTGAAGAAGGACATCCTGTTGCGTATCCACAGCACGTTGAAGCCGGGTGGCTATTTGTTCCTTGGTGCCTCGGAAGCGCTGAACGGATTGCCGGATCACTACCAGATGGTCCAGTGCAGCCCGGGGATCATTTACCAGGCAAAATGATTCGTTGGCTCAGTCAAAAAACGGGAGTTCTCAGGAACTCCCTTTTTTATGCCTGACACTTTTGCATCCCTGTAGGAGCTGCCGAAGGCTGCGATCTTTTGATCTTGTTGTTGAAGATCAAGGTCAAAAGATCGCAGCCTTCGGCAGCTCCTTGTATCTCGACTATCGCTCCGTCAGGAGCGATAGTTCTCGACTGATCATCGAGGGAGGGACCTGGAAGCCGCGCAGCTCCTTAGGCTTTTTGCCTGCAATGTAGATCGTGCTCCTACCCTCCACACTCACTCGTATAGTTCGAACGGTATCTTGGGCCCGTCCTTGGCGAGAGCCCGCATTTGCAAGGTTGGACAG
>NZ_JAHTMR010000038.1 GCF_019200975.1 Pseudomonas sp. PD9R
CCATAGACCGTGGCCAGATTCGGCTTCGATGCCGTGCCCCACAACCGTGGGTCCCACGACTCACTTAACCGCCCCGCCGCATCAAAGCGTTGCCGGGTGATGCGCGGATCAATCACCGGGCTGTCGGGATGCCGGCAATAGCCCACGCTGCGGATCGCGAGGGTGCGCGGATCGATGACCGAGAGTGTTGGCGTGGCTGCGTGGTGGTTAGCGTTCACGGTATGGACGGTCCTTCGGTCTGGACGAGGAAAGACTGAGCCTTTTTCATGCTGATCGATACTGTAAAAAGTAACAGGTCGGTGTTTTTGAAACCGCGAAGATCAACAGATCGCAGCCTTCGGCAGCTCCTACATGGGTAGGCGTGCAACTGTAGGAACTGCCGCAGACTGCGATCTTGGCGGCAGGTAGAGAATTCATATTCAAACCCAAAGGGAAGCATTGAATGTCTGGGAATGAAGCAGGGCTTAGTATTGCTGGATATGGACCTTATGCCGCAAGTAAGCGGCATGAGCTACAAAACGTTAAACGTTTAGCTTCTCACTGGTGGTGGCCTTAACGTAAATTCATCAGATTTAAGTTTAAATCCTCCGGGCACTGCAATTTGCGGGCGATAAAAAGCATTAATAATTTCACTGACGTTTTCGAGTGGACGATCACTATCGCTCCACTCCACAACAGCGTCTTGAGTGGCTGAACTCAAGGAACCCAAATCAACAGCAATTTTTAACCCTAAGCCGACAAACATATCGTTACTATAAAACAACATATCCTCCACCTTATCTTCTCGCAGTCCAACCTTATCCCTAAAATCTTCTATATCATCTTTCAACCAGCTTAATCCCCCCCCTCGAAAAGGATTGACTTGGCGATATTTGGACCCCATCAGATCTGCTACTTTCATATGTGTATAATCTGACTTACTACCTAATTTTGCAAATGACGTGTGATAACGAAACCCCCCGAAACTCGATTTAGTCTTTTTTAATTCAGCACCAGCCTCCAGAGAAAAAAAAGAAAATTCATAAGTCCCATATTTCAGCATATCCTCCACCGTAGTATGACCTCTGTAGCCAAAATCTTCTTTTTCACGCTGCAACATCCCTACAGACTTAAAATGCACACCCTCCTGCGTTGTAAAGTCAGTATTGCTAAAATGCGCGATCAAATACTCATCCCACGAAATATTGGAAATGCGCTCGGCAAGCTTCGTCTGTTTCTCACTCTCAATTTCCCCCTCTAATGTGACAAGGTTTTTTTTTGAGATTCGCGCGATTGTTTCGAGGCCACTTTCAGAGCCTTTCATCAATCCCTTCCATACCCGCCCTTTTTTAAACATTCGATCGTAAGCATCCACCACATCAGTAGGCGGATTAGACATTGCTCCGCTTAAGTCTTGCCGCGTGATTGGGTTATTGCGGACGAAGCGGTATCGATTAAGGCCATCGACGTTACCCGCCGGGTCCGAACATACCCACCGTTGCAACCACGGCGCGTAATACCGATATCCATAATAATAAAGCCCCGTCGCATCCCGCTCTTTACCCGAGTAGTGGATAGTTTTGTAATTGGCCACCAACGCACTTTTCCCCGCCCAACAGGCCGTACCGCCGAAGGCGTAGTAGCGTTCCTGAGTCAGCACACCGGCCTCGCCGTCCAATTCCAACGTGCTAGAACGCAGATGATCGCTAAGGCTGTAGCGCAGTTGATCGTCATGAGCGCCATCGGGCCAATGCARSGYGCGYACGCWRCTGCGCCCTGCTTCGACATTGATGACATGCCGCTCTTCACCGTCGGCCTGTCGGTGGATTTCCAGATTGGGGAGGTAGCGGACTTCRGYGCGSAGGGTTYGGCGATTGGTTTGGCTGAAAWRRAYCTTKCGCARMCGATGGCCGGGGCGGTTGTAGCGGTAGCATTCGTAGTCGTCGGGCGCGTCTTCGCGCTGAACCAGAGTGACCTGACGTAACTGGTTGCGGCTGTCCCAGAGCATGGCTTGCCCACGTAGCAGTTCCCGTTGATTGCCGCAGGCATCAAAACCCACAACGATATCGGCCTCTYCCGGCAGCGARCCGTCGTCCCGYTGCGCCAGGCTTCGGTTGCTGCTSGCSGARGTGAACATCGAGAAACCGGRMGCACCGSYRTGSTGGCGAGTAATCAGATTGCCGGCSCGGTCGTACTCGAATTKCTGGGTGTAATTACGTCGCTGGTTGGGGTCCAGCGGTGTGGGCAGAAGCTCCGGTAATGCCGGRCCRTGGCTGGGCGAGCTGACTTCCCAGCCCTTGGCTTCRACCAATTGATAGAGGCTGTCGTARCGGTARCGGTTGATCGGGTCGATACGCTGGTTATTGAAATGCGTCACGGCTTGGGACGTGTCTTCTATTGCGACGATATTGCCTGTCGCGTCGTAGACATAATTCAGATCCTGTAAYGGCTTCTGACTCCCAACTGCGGCCACCAGTYTGATCAATCGACCGTCATCGGCAGCGTAYTCRGCACAGGTCACCACRCCATTGCCGGCGGTTTCGCTTTCGATCTGGTCATGGGCGTTGTAACGAATATCGCTGACCAGGCGTTGCGGTTGTTTGCCCTCACCAGCCAGTTGAAGCCAGGCCTCACTCAGCTTGCCCGCGATGTCGTAGCCRAAGGTTTGGGCATTGCCCATGGCATCGATCTGACGCTGAGTTTCGCCGGTCGGGTTGAAGGAATAGCGAGTGATGAATGACTGATCTTCCAGGCACCGATTTCGGGCATCGAATTCGATTGGCCAGTCAGGTGTTTCGAGGTCTATCAGGAAGCGCCGAGCTTCGATCAATACCGCCCCGGCAAGCCCATACTCAGGAAAGATTTGGTTGCCGGCGGGATCGTCGTGGCGRRTCAAYTGYCCGCACTGATTGCGCTCTGCAAAAGTTGGATCTGCGYCRGCATAGGTCAGTCGCTCCACTACGCGGGGCACNTYCYCAWAGGGCCTGCTCCGTRACCSCRACTGGACGTAATTGATCGTCATATTSGGTRTGACGCTGACTGCCTCGTGCATCCCAGAACCAACAGGGCAAACCGGTCTGATCCAGCAGGCTCAACTGCCACCCGGCATCGACGCTGTCCGTCAGCAGCGGCTGAGCGCTCAAACCATAGACCGTGGCCAGATTCGGTTTCAACGCCGTACCCCACAACCGAGGGTCCCAYGACTCACTTAACCGCCCCGCCGCATCAAAGCGTTGCCGGGTGATGCGCGGATCAATCACCGGGCTATCGGGATGCCGGCAATAGCCCACGCTGCGGATCGCGAGGGTGCGCGGATCGATGACCGAGAGTGTTGGCGTGGCTGCGTGGTGGTTAGCGTTCACGGTATGGACGGTCCTTCGCTCTGGACGAGGGAAGACTGAGCCTTTTTCATGCTGATCGATACTGTAAAAAGTAACAGGTCGGTGTTTTTGAAACCGCGAAGATCAAMAGATCGCAGCCTGCGGCAACTCCTACATGGGTAGGCGTGCAACTGTAGGAGCTTCCGCAGGCTGCGATCTTGGCGGCAGGTAGAGAATTCATATTCATACCCAAAGGGAAGCATTGAATGTCTGGGAATGAAGCAGGGCTTTGCATTGCTGGATATAGAGCGGGCCTGCCGGCTCTCACTTAGACGTTAAACACTTGAAAATAACGCTCGAATGTTCCTCACCCCTATATTCCATCAATTTCTATCCATCGCTAGTGAAAGGCGCTCAATCCCTGAAATTCCCAGAAACTGTAAATTTGCTGCATCTCTATCCCTATCAGTTTCAAAAACGATTTTCTCTACACCTTCCCAATACATAGGAGAATGCGATTGCCACTCTACATATGTTAGATCACCAATAGATTCACGCAAATTCAACTCCCCGGGAGAACTATTCCTTAAAAAATTCACCATTGCACTCGGAAGGGAGTAAATAACTGGATAATAATTTCCAACGACAGACAAATGGTCGAAAGTAAACCTCCCACCCAAAACCTTGCCTTGAAGCGAGTCCTGTCCGGTGAATGTCATATATTCCTTGTTTTGTTCCTTAAAAATAAATGCGCCTCTGCCATAAAAATTGGCACTCCCTGCCGAATCAGAAAAATCCACAATTTGCAGTGCTCCATACACCGGGCGAAGATATGAATTAAAATTTTCTCGTTCGGGTCCTCCGCTGATTTTCATCAACTCCACAGGTGAGTTCCTATAATCAAACATCGAATATTCTGCCGAATTTTTGTTGCTTATGCCGCTTTGGGGTAGCATTGATGCCCATGCATTCATCATGGAGGGTCCTTTAAATCGGTAAGTGTCCTCAGGATTAAAGTTAAACGATGGAGGAGCAAGCTCTAACAGCGTTTTTATCTTCTCAAGAAGTTCTCCTACATTTTCGGCACGCTGACTACCGGTCACTTTCATCAAATTGTCTATTGCCCTTTCTTTGTCCGACTCTTTTCTAGCAATAATAGTTGGAAACAAATGCTGTTTAAAATGCATCTGGCCAGCAGTAATGGCCTCATCGTTAGACGTGGATGAACGCATCGCCCCCGCCAAGTCAATATGAATCAATGGGGCATTACCCACCATAGCAAACAGATTCTGACCATCGACGTTACCCGCCGGGTCCGAACATACCCACCGTTGCAACCACGGCGCGTAATACCGATATCCATAATAATAAAGCCCCGTCGCATCCCGCTCTTTACCCGAGTAGTGGATAGTTTTGTAATTGGCCACCAACGCACTTTTCCCCGCCCAACAGGCCGTACCGCCGAAGGCGTAGTAGCGTTCCTGAGTCAGCACACCGGCCTCGCCGTCCAATTCCAACGTGCTAGAACGCAGATGATCGCTAAGGCTGTAGCGCAGTTGATCGTCATGAGCGCCATCGGGCCAATGC
>NZ_JAHTMR010000039.1 GCF_019200975.1 Pseudomonas sp. PD9R
ACTTGATACGGCGCGGAGGTGAATTCGGTCTGAGCCCACAGTTGAAACGCCGTTACTTCAGCATTGGCGGATTGCGGAGGGCTGTTGATGGCCCAACTGGCACCCTTCACAACATCAAATTTTTGGAAATCCGCGATGGCAGGCCTAGAGGTGACTGGCAATGCAGGCTCGGCTGGGTTTCGATTCAGGCTGACTCCCTGATTGGTCCAGGGACTATCATCCTCAGCCTTAATCGTGAAAGTGTGTTCACCGCCGTGGCAGAGATACAAAGGTCCAGCGACCATCAGTCCGGCAGTGCGATTATCAGCCATTGCGACATCTCCCGATCATTGAAGCAGCGTGAAAACTGTGTGTCTTAACTATCAGAGAAATTTCGTGCGGCGGCTACTGTCAGAAATGACAGCGGAATAGATCTTTCGGAAATCGTCAAGAGCAAGTTAATAACTAAATTTTATCGGAGTATTAGAAATATAATGAGTTCGAGGAGCTGCCAGTTTTAACACAAAAGAAAACATCGATTTCAATGCTTTCAGAACAAATCGACGTAACTTACAAGTCAGCTGACTCTACAGTTAGATAATTTTTTCTTTCACCTATACGCCAGCACCTCACCCTATAATGATAACTTGCATTACCTATGCAGTGTCGCACGTGCACTTTTTAGTAATCGGCAAATCAACGTCACGCTTTTTTACCACGTACCAGACTATTTCGGAGAAAACCCAGATCACAACACCTTCCAATTACTCATATTAGTTGAGACACACCTTGATCGCAGTCATCGGAACCTATTGCCAACCCCCTAAACAACCAAACGAAAACCTAGACTACCTGGCACAATATTCTTCTTTTCGAGGCTACATCAACACAACAAATTTCAATTTCAAAAGGCACCACACCTGAACTAGCAACGTTAAAAGCCCAAGTTAATACCCCACTAATTTGACCATCTACCACTTCAACCCGCCGACCAAAATCCGGACTAACCGAAGGGATCGGCGCAGTAGGATCAACTCGAATCAGGGTAAATCCCTTATGACGCAATGGAACACCGTTTTTTATACCAATATGTAGATAATTTATTTTACCTTTTTTCAAAGAGATTTCCCGCCAAGGATATTCACAATATTTTCCATCCGCGTAAACATGATGAATTGTACGGTTAAGATTTCGGGACACCAAGCTGCCCGGGAAAACAATAGGTGTTGACATCCCTTTCCCAGCCAATATCAAATCGAATGTAAAACTCTCCTGCTGCCCTTTTACTGACCAGTTATAATTTATTTGCTCAGACCAAAAGTCAGGCATACTTAGGAGCCAATTTGGATGCCCGCTAAACGAACTACTGAGTGTGATGGGCAGACCCGCTAACGGGCTGTTGGATTTGGGTATCAACGTGACAGTTTGCGCTTCATCGTGGAAAAACCAATTGCCTCCGGCAGGCACAGCGACGCCGCCAATTTTGACGTCTGCCTCATCAGCCAAATTGTTCGATACCAACTTGCTGATCGCCACCGTAATTGGCGTGGTCATGCCCTTGCCCAACACTGACAGTTGGAAGGTGCCACTTTTAGTTTTACCCGTTACCTTCCAGCTATGCGTGGTTTGTTCCGTATTAAATGCCGGCGCACTGACCACATTGACGGGATCGAGTCCAGTTTTGATGGCACAGGTCAGCGTGACTGGCAGACCGGCCAGTGTGCTGCCTGATTTTGGAGTCAGTGTGACGGTTTGCTCTTTATCCCGGATAAACCAATTGCCTCCGGCGGGTACAGCTACGCCACCAATCTTGACATCAGCCTCATCGGCCAGATTGCTCGATACCAACTTACTGATCGCTACCGTAATCGGCGTGGTCATGCCCTTGCCGGACAGCGATAGCTGGAAGGTGCCACTTTTAGTTTTACCCGTTACCTTCCAGCTATGCGTGGTTTGTTCCGTATTAAATGCCGGCGCACTGACCACATTGACGGGATCGAGTCCAGTTTTGATGGCACAGGTCAGCGTGACTGGCAGACCGGCCAGTGGGCTGCCTGATTTTGGAGTCAGTGTGACGGTTTGCTCTTTATCCCGGATAAACCAATTGCCTCCGGCGGGTACAGCTACGCCACCAATCTTGACATCAGCCTCATCGGCCAGATTGCTCGACAATAAGCGACAGGTCACTGGCATAGACTGCTCCACTTGGGGAACGTCAATCAGCAGCTCAAACAAACCGCTTAGGGTCAGTCCGCCGATGATCGTCCACTTCAAACCCGCTGAACGAGCCCCATGAAAGACAGGACACCGTTTCCCCCTTACGATAAGGGATAGGCAAACGGTTATGTTTATGACTAACAGCAACGATAAGAGTGGGGAGCTTTTGGGTCAGGAGCGGCGGCGCCGCTGGAGCCCAGAGCAAAAACTGGCCATGGTTCGCGAGAGTCTTGAGCCAGGACAAAGTGTGTCGGTCGTCGCTCGGCGCAACGGCATCAATGCCAAT
>NZ_JAHTMR010000003.1 GCF_019200975.1 Pseudomonas sp. PD9R
CAATACTCATGCGTGGTTGAACAGGGTTTTTGGCACCCGCCACAGGAAGGAAATCGGGTGGCGTGGGGTGTCAGATCAATCTGGAGGGCGTCACCATCAGGCTTGATCGTGACGACAGAAAAGCCCTCCCAAAACGGAAGGAAAGTATTAATATCGCGCATAAGAACGCCGGTTTGTTAGATGTGTTTGCTCGCACGAACATCATCAACCAAATCGGCGTTCTTGTTTCTGTGTTTCCCGGGATTCCGTGAAGAACCTTACTTTTGACTGGTGTATCCGTCCTGCCGTGGTAACTGGCAGCATCAAACTCTAGATTCAAAACAATATAGAGCGGTTTGATGCCAGAATCGGCGGGAAATACCAGGATGAAGTCCTTGTATTCATCTGGGTAGACCGGGTTGACGATGATGTTATCTGCTTGTTCCGTAGGCGGATAAATCCAGATATGCGGGGTTTTCGGAGCACTTTCCAGCGGGGGAATTGCTGACGTTTTGGAGGGGAAAACCGCAGGTGTCCAAATCAGCGTTGTGCCATTGCCAAAGTCAGCCACTTGCTGAGCGCCTTGAGCAACGAACTGCACTACAGGAATTTTTTCCCAATCGCTTCGTTCCTGGGTGTTGTATCCGTATCCCTTTAGGGTGCCATCGGATTGTTGTTCCAGGTGTAGTCGGACGCGTGTACGGCCTTCCTTTAGGGACTTGAGCTGTTCCTCTGTGTAAAGCGCGCTGTCTCCAAGGCTAGAGGGCCAGAGTAGTGCAACCAGTCCTATGGGTGCGCCCGCAGCAACACCAGCCGTCACTACGCCGGCAGTACCGGCAGTACCTGCAGCACTTGTGCCAATGCCAGCAACACCAACCCGCCCTAATTGAAGCGTTCCCAGTGCAGCAGGTAACTCAGTACCACCTATTTTTTTGAGAGGGATGTTCCCCGCGGCACTACTTTCACGGCCACCCAGTAGAGAGAGTTTTCCGTAGTCAGCCAGTTCCTCCACCGGGACAAATCCGGCGGGGTTGGCATGATTGATCACGCCGTTGGGGAGGTTGCAGCTTTTGGCGAACACGCATCCCACAGTGCGTGGATGTGCCGTTTGATGAGGTTGTCTGCTGAAACGGTCTTCATATGCCTGTTGTCGGGTCAACATGTCGTCATATTTTTTTTGCCTTGTGTCCCGCTCGGCCAGTTCGGAGGCGGTCATGTATCGGCTGGTGACATGGTGACCGTCGCCTGAGGGAGGGTTTCGAACCCGAGGTATGTCTGTCTTGCGGGCCATGAGCGTCCTTGTTTCATTTTTTGAAAGCGATGCGGACGCTATATCAAAGGGCATTTGATAGATGTAGGACGGGTCTGAAACTCCGGTCGACGTTACAAATGGTCGGCAAGATCACGCCGAACTCGAACCTGATATTCGAGATTGAATTGCTGGAAGTGCTGACGCGGGATGATTGATTCGGGTCATACATTTGGGGGGCAGTTCACCGATCGAATGTAGGAGCTGCCGCAGGCTGCGATCTTTTGATCTTGCGTCTACACCCATGAAAAAGCCCCCCATCAGTCACCCGATGGAGGGCTTTTGCGTATCTGGCGTCAGGTCAAACCTTGACGATCCAGCCCGCTGGCGCTTCGATGTCGCCGGTTTGCACACCGGTCAGCTCTTTGTAGAGCTTCTGGGTGACCGGGCCGACTTCGGTTTCGCTGTGGAACACGTGCAGGTGGTCGTTGTAGTTGATGCCGCCGATAGGCGTGATCACTGCAGCAGTACCGCAAGCGCCAGCCTCTTTGAAATCCGACAGCTTGTCGATGAACACGTCCCCTTCAACCACTTCCAGGCCCAGACGCGATTTCGCCAGCTCGATCAGCGACAGACGGGTGATGCCCGGCAACACCGACGGCGAGTTCGGGGTCACGAACTTGTTGTCGTGGGTGATCCCGAAGAAGTTGGCCGAACCGACTTCCTCGATCTTGGTGTGGGTCATCGGGTCCAGGTAGATGCAGTCGGCGAAGTGCGCCTTCTTGGCTTGGGAGCCCGGCATCAGGCTGGCGGCATAGTTGCCCCCGACCTTGGCCGCACCGGTGCCTTGTGGAGCGGCGCGGTCGAAGCTGGAGATCAGGAAGTTGTGCGGGGTCAGGCCGCCCTTGAAGTAGGCGCCGACCGGGATGCAGAAGATCGAGAAGATGAATTCGGGCGCAGTACGCACGCCGATGTTGTCACCCACGCCGATCACGAACGGACGCAGGTACAGCGCGCCGCCGGTGCCGTAAGGCGGGATGAAACGCTCGTTGGCGCGGACGACTTCCTTGCAGGCTTCGATGAACTGCTCGGTTTCGACGAACGGCATCAGCAGGCGTGCGCAGCTGCGCTGCATGCGCAGGGCGTTCTGGTCCGGGCGGAACAGATTGATCGAGCCGTCCTTGCAACGATAGGCCTTCATGCCTTCGAAGCACTGCTGGCCATAGTGAAGGGCAGTGGAGCCTTCGCTGATGTGCAGCACGTTGTCTTCGGTCAGGGTGCCTTTGTCCCACTCGCCATTGCGCCAGTACGACAGAAATCGTTTGTCGGTCTTGATGTAGTCAAAACCCAGCTTGTCCCAATTGATGCTTTCGTTACCCATGACACCCTCTATCACTTAACGACCGCCGAAACGGTTCAAGGCTTCTGACGTTTTTCCGGATGGGCACAACAATACTTCATTCCATGGCTGTTTCGCAGTGCAAAAACGCTAAAAGATCGCAGCCTGCGGCAGCTCCTACAGGATCGGCAACCCAATGTAGGAGCTGCCGAAGGCTGCGATCTTTTGATCTTTACAGATGCAGCGCATGCCCCAGCGCACGCAACGCCGCTTCCTGCACCGCCTCGCCGAGCGTCGGATGTGCATGAACGGTGCCGCCGATGTCTTCCAGCCGCGCGCCCATTTCCAGGCTTTGCGCAAACGCCGTGGACAACTCAGACACTCCAACACCCACCGCCTGCCAGCCAACAATCAGATGATTGTCGCGACGGGCGACAACGCGCACGAAGCCGCTTTTCGATTCCAGCGTCATCGCCCGGCCATTGGCGGCGAACGGGAAGCTGGAAACGATGCAGTCCAGCCCGGCAGCCTTGGCCTCGTCCGGCGACTTGCCGACGACCACCAGTTCCGGATCGGTGAAACACACGGCAGCGATGGCGGTCGGGTTGAACTCGCGGGACTTGCCGCTGATCAATTCCGCGACCATCTCGCCCTGAGCCATGGCCCGGTGCGCGAGCATCGGTTCGCCACTGACGTCACCGATGGCATACACGTTGCGCATGCTGGTCTGGCAGCGATTGTCGATCTTGATCGACGAGCCGTTCATGTCCAGGTTCAGCGCTTCGAGGTTCCAGCCTTGGGTATTCGGCTTGCGACCGACGGCCACCAGCACCTGATCGGTTTCCAGGTTCAGGGTATCGCCGTTCGGCTCTAAAATCTGCAGCGTATTACTAATAGAATCAAAGCCTTGAACGCTGTGTTTCAAGTAAAGCTTCACGCCGAGTTTTTTCAGTTCGTCGTGCACAGGCTGGGTCAGTTCAGCGTCATAGGCTGGCAGGATACGCTCCTGAGCCTCGACCACGCTGACCTCGACGCCGAGCTTGCGATAAGCAATCCCCAGCTCCAGGCCGATGTAACCGCCACCCACCACAATCAGGCGCTTCGGCACGGAGGTCGGCGCCAGTGCTTCGGTGGAAGAGATGATCGGCCCGCCAATCGGCAGCATCGGCAGGTTAACGCTCTTGGAGCCAGTGGCCAGCACCAGATGCTCGCACTGGATACGCGTGTCGCCGACATCGACGGTTTTACCGTCGATCACCTTGGCCCAACCTTGAACAACCTGGACCTTGTTCTTTTTCAGCAATGCCGCGACGCCGGTGGTCAGGCGATCAACAATGCCATCCTTCCACTCGACGCTCTTGCCGATATCCAGCGTCGGTGCGGAAACGCTGATGCCCAGCGCCGAATGCTGGTTGTGATGCCGGGTCTGGTGGAACTGTTCAGCAACGTGGATCAACGCCTTGGACGGAATGCAGCCGATGTTCAGGCAAGTGCCGCCGAGGGACTCGCCCTCTACCAGGATGGTCGCAATGCCCAGTTGGCCGGCACGGATCGCCGTCACATAACCGCCAGGGCCGCCGCCGATAATCAGCAGCGTGGTGTTCAGAGTTTGCATGCCTGACTTACTCCATAAACAGCGTGGCGGGTTGTTCGAGCAGGCCGCGGATGGCCTGGATGAAGAGCGCCGCGTCCATGCCGTCGACCACACGATGATCGAAGGAGCTGGAAAGGTTCATCATCTTGCGGATCACCACCTGGCCTTTGACGACCATCGGGCGTTCGACGATTTTGTTCACGCCGATGATCGCCACTTCCGGCAGGTTCAGCACCGGGGTGCTGACAATGCCGCCCAAGGCCCCGAGGCTGGTCAGGGTGATACTCGACCCGGACAACTCATCGCGGCTGGCTTTGCCGTTGCGCGCGGCAGTGGCCAGGCGCGAAATTTCCGCCGCGTTGTCCCACAGGCTGCGAGCTTCCGCGTGAAGCACCACCGGCACCATCAGGCCAATGTCGGCTTGGGTGGCGATGCCGACGTGAACGGCGCCGAGGCGGGTGATCACCTGGGCTTCGTCGTCGTAACGGGCGTTGATCTGGGGGAAGTCGCGCAGGGCGACGACCATGGCGCGGACCAGGAACGGCAGCAAGGTCAGCTTGCCGCGTGTGGCCCCGTGTTTTTCGTTCAGGTGCGCGCGCAGTTCTTCCACGGCGGTGACGTCGATTTCCTCGACGTAACTGAAGTGAGCGGCGCGTTGCGTGGCGTCCTGCATGCGCTGGGCAATCTTGCGGCGCATGCCGATTACCGGGATTTGCTCCTCGTCGGTGCGCTGGGTGTAGGCGCTGCTGACGGTCGATGCATTGGACTGACCTTGGGCCAGATAGACATCGAGGTCTTCGTGCAACACGCGACCGGCCGGGCCAGTACCGCGTACCAGACGCAGTTGAATGCCAAGGTCCAGCGCATGTTTGCGCACGGCCGGGGAGGCCAGTGGCCGCTCATCGGCTTCGCGGGCGACCATTGGGCCTTGGCAGGCGGCTGCCGGACGTGGTGCTGGAGCCGGTTTGCTTTCAACCACTGCTTCAACTTTTGGCACCGCCACCGGCGTTTCTTTCACGGCAACAGCGGCAGGCTGGGCGGACTCTTTAACGTTGCCCGCGCCTTCGACTTCAATGCTGATCAGGATGCTGCCCACTGCCATGACTTCGCCCGGCACACCGCCCAGCGCAATCACCTTGCCATGCACCGGCGACGGAATATCAACCATCGCCTTGTCGGTCATGACATCGGCCAGCACCTGATCCTCGACGACCATGTCGCCGACCTTCACGTGCCACACCGACAACTCAACTTCTGCAATGCCTTCACCAATGTCCGGCATTTTAATAACGTGCGTGCCCATTCAGACCTCCATGACCCGTTTCAAAGCCGCGCCCACACGGGACGGGCCAGGGAAATACGCCCACTCTTGCGCGTGCGGGTAGGGAGTGTCCCAACCCGTGACGCGTTCGATTGGCGCTTCCAGGTGGTGGAAGCAATGCTCTTGCACCAGCGCGGCCAGTTCGGCGCCGAAACCGCAGGTGCGGGTCGCTTCGTGGACGATCACGCAACGGCCGGTTTTCTTCACCGATTTGGTGATGGTTTCCAGATCCAGTGGCCACAGGCTGCGCAGGTCGATGACTTCGGCATCGATGCCGCTTTCTTCGGCGGCGACTTGCGAGACGTACACGGTGGTGCCGTAGGTCAGGATGGTCACGTCCTTGCCCGGACGGGTGATGGCGGCAACGTCCAGCGGCACGGTGTAGTAGCCGTCCGGAACCTGCGCTTGCGGGTGTTTCGACCACGGGGTTACCGGGCGGTCGTGGTGGCCGTCGAACGGGCCGTTGTACAGGCGTTTTGGCTCAAGGAAGATCACCGGGTCATCGTTTTCGATGGAGGCGATCAGCAAGCCCTTGGCGTCGTACGGGTTGGATGGCATGACGGTGCGCAGACCGCAGACCTGGGTGAACATCGCTTCGATGCTCTGGCTGTGGGTCTGGCCGCCGTAGATGCCGCCGCCGCAGGGCATGCGCAGGGTCATCGGCGCGGTGAACTCGCCGGCCGAGCGATAACGCAGGCGAGCGGCTTCGGAAATGATCTGGTCAGACGCCGGGTAGACGTAGTCGGCGAACTGGATTTCGGCCACCGGACGCAAGCCATAGGCGCCCATGCCCACGGCTACACCAACAATCCCGCTTTCGGAAATCGGTGCGTCGAACACCCGCGAGGTGCCGTATTTGGTTTGCAAACCTTCGGTGCACCGGAATACGCCGCCGAAGTAACCCACGTCCTGGCCAAAGACCACGACGTTGTCGTCACGCTCAAGCATCACATCCATGGCCGAGCGCAGGGCCTGGATCATGGTCATGGTGGTCGTGGTCATAGCGGTTTCCAGCTGAATATTGTTGTTGTGATCGTTCATGTCAGATCCCCAGCTGCTGACGCTGGCGCTTCAAGTGCTCCGGCATCTCTTTGTAGACGTCTTCGAACATGGTCGCGGCGCTTGGAATCTGGCCACCGGCGAGGGTGCCGTACTGTTCAGCTTCTTTTTGCGCGGCGATCACTTCGGCTTCCAACTCCGCGCTGACGGCGGTGTGTTCCTCTTCGGACCAGTGACCGATCTTGATCAAATGCTGCTTGAGGCGCGCAATCGGATCGCCCAACGGGAAGTGGCTCCAGTCGTCGGCAGGACGGTATTTGGACGGATCATCAGAAGTCGAATGCGGGCCGGCACGGTAGGTGACCCATTCGATCATGGTCGGGCCAAGGTTGCGGCGGGCGCGTTCGGCGGCCCAGGCAGAGGCCGCGTAGACGGCGTAGAAATCATTGCCATCGACCCGCAGGGAGGCAATGCCGCAACCGACACCACGACCGGCGAAGGTGGTGGCTTCACCGCCGGCAATCGCCTGAAAGGTGGAGATCGCCCACTGGTTGTTGACCACGTTGAGGATCACCGGAGCGCGGTAGACGTGGGCGAAGGTCAGGGCGGTGTGGAAGTCTGATTCGGCGGTGGCGCCATCGCCGATCCACGCGGAGGCGATTTTGGTGTCGCCCTTGATCGCCGAGGCCATACCCCAGCCCACGCCTTGCACAAACTGGGTGGCAAGGTTGCCGGAGATGGTGAAGAACCCGGAATCCTTGACGGAATACATGATCGGCAACTGACGGCCTTTGAGCGGATCGCGCTCGTTGGACAGCAGTTGGCAGATCAGCCCCACCAGCGGCACTTCACGGGCCATCAGAATGCTTTGCTGGCGGTAGGTCGGGAAGCACATGTCGTCGATGTTCAAGGCCAGGGCCTGGCCGCTGCCGATGGCTTCTTCGCCGAGGCTCTGCATATAGAACGACATTTTTTTCTGACGCTGGGCGACCACCATGCGGTTGTCATAAATCCGCGTCTTGAGCATGGCGCGCATGCCTTTACGCAGGATCTCCACCGGCACGTTTTCGGCCCACGGACCAAGGGCATTGCCCTGGTCATCAAGCACGCGAATCAGGCCGCGGGCCAGATCGGCGGTGTCGGCCGGTTCTACGTCGATTGGGGGTTTGCGCACCGTGCCAGCATCGGTCAGATGCAGGTAGGAGAAGTCGGTTTTACAGCCGGGACGGCCCGAAGGCTCTGGAACGTGCAGACGCAGCGGTTCATACGCTTGGTTCATGGCTTCTACGCTCGATCTTGTGAATTTCTTGTAGTGAGCTGACAGATTTCCTTCGATAAAAGAAATCTTGTCCTACAACAATCATAGGCCCGCCCCAGAAGAATATTTATCTCTGTTTCGTTGCGCTAAAGACCATTTGCAGATAAAAAATCTGCATAAGCATAAAAAACAGGTGGTTTTCTCTCATGCGCAAACTGGACCGTACCGATATTGGCATTCTGAACAGCCTTCAGGAGAACGCGCGGATCACTAACGCTGACCTCGCACGCTCGGTCAACCTGTCGCCGACACCGTGCTTCAACCGGGTCAAGGCGATGGAAGAACTGGGCCTGATTCGCGAGCAAGTGACCTTGCTGGATGCTGACCTGCTGGGGCTGCATGTGAATGTGTTTATCCATGTCAGCCTGGAAAAGCAGGTAGAGGAGGCGTTGCAGCATTTCGAAGAGGCGATCTCGGATCGCCCGGAAGTGATGGAGTGCTACCTGATGGCCGGCGATCCGGATTACCTGATCCGCGTGCTGGTGCCGACCATTCAGTCACTTGAGCGCTTCATGATGGACTTTCTGACCAAGGTGCCGGGGGTGGCGAACATTCGTTCAAGCTTTGCGCTCAAGCAAGTGCGCTATAAAACCGCGCTGCCGCTGCCGGCGAATGGTTTGACGCTGGGCAACTGAACATCAGAAGCTCGCCATCCCTGTAGGAGCTGCCGAAGGCTGCGATCTTTTGATCTTGTCGTTAAAAAGCAAAATCAAAAGATCGCAGCCTTCGGCAGCTCCTACACAGGCTGCGATCTTTTGATCTTGTCGTTAAAAAACAAAATCAAAAGATCGCAGCCTTCGGCAGCTCCTACACAGGTCGCGATCTTTTGATCTTAAAATTTGTTGATCGGGATCTTGAGGTAAACCACGCCATTCTCTTCGGCCGGCGGCAAATTCCCCGCCCGCACATTCACCTGGATCGCCGGCAGCAACAGCGTCGGCATGCCCAGCCCGGCATCGCGGCGGGTACGCATGTCGACGAAGGCGGTTTCATCGATGCCGTCGTGCACGTGGATGTTGTTTTTGCGCTGATCGCCGACGGTGGTCTGGCATTGTGCTTGACGGCCTTCAGGCGGGTAGTCGTGGCAGACGTAGAGTTTCACTGCGGCGGGGAAGGCCAGCAGCTTTTGTATCGAGGCGAACAGTTGGTGAGCGTTACCGCCAGGGAAGTCACAGCGGGCGGTGCCGACGTCTGGCATGAACAATGTGTCGCCCACCAGAATCTGCTCGCCGTCGATGAGGTAAGCCATATCCGCCGGGGTGTGGCCGGGGACATGCAGGGCGGTGGCCCTGAGGTTGCCGATCATGAATGACTCGCCGGCCGCGAACAGCTGATCGAACTGTGACCCGTCGACGCAAAATTCCGGCTCAAGATTGAACAGGGACTTGAATACATTCTGTACGTTGCTGATGGATTCGCCGATGGCAATCTTGCCACCTAGCTCCCGACGCAAATACGGCGCGGCGGACAGGTGATCGGCGTGGGCATGGGTTTCCAGCAGCCACTGCACCTGCAAATGATGTTCACGAACGAACGCGATGATTTTGTCGGCCTGGGCTGTGGTGGTACGCCCCGCAGTCGGGTCGTAGTCGAGTACCGGATCGACGATCGCGCATTGCCCGCCATCGACTTCGTAGACCACGTAACTGTAGGTCGAAGAGGCGGGGTCGAGGAAGGCTTCAATCAAGGCAGGCATGGTGGGCGTTTCTTTCAGGATAAGCACTGAGGGTAGTTTCATTCTCCCCGGGTTGACCAGCCCCGAGTCAAATTCATGCAGGAAAAAAGCCGTGCGGGCTCTATCCTGTCTTTCATCGATACCGGGCGATCCCGGCTTTTTGTGAATCACGAGCGTTTTATGTTGCTGGCGAGCTTTTTCGGTGTGGTGATGGGGCTGGTGCTGGGATTGACCGGCGCGGGCGGCGGCATTCTTGCTGTGCCGGCGCTGGTATTGGGGTTGGGTTGGACAATGACCCAGGCCGCGCCCGTCGCGCTGTTTGCGGTGGGCAGTGCGGCGGCGGTCGGTGCCATCGATGGTTTGCGCCATGGCCTGGTGCGCTATCGCGCTGCAATGTTGATTGCGTTGCTGGGCGCAGTTTTTTCGCCAGTGGGGATCTACTTCGCCCATCAACTGCCGGAAAAGGCCCTGATGATCCTGTTCAGCCTGCTGATGGTCATGGTGGCGGGGCGAATGCTGCGTCGTGAGCGCAAGGACGAGGGACCGAGTGATCACGGCCACGCGAACTGGGGTCAGAAAAACTGCATGCTCGATCAGCACACCGGGCGCTTTTCCTGGACCGCAAAATGCACCGCGACCCTCGCTGCCCTCGGCGCGGTGACTGGCGTGGTGTCGGGGTTGCTAGGCGTGGGTGGCGGTTTTCTGATTGTTCCTGCCTTCAAGCAGCTGACCGATGTGCAGATGCGCGGAATTATCGCGACTTCCCTGATGGTGATCAGCCTGATCTCGGCCATCGGCGTGATTGGCGCGTTGCATGCCGGGGTGCGCATCGACGGTTTGGGCGTTGCCTTCATCGTCTCTAGCATCGTCGGCATGATCATCGGCCGGAAACTCTGCGCACGGGTGCCGGCGCGTGCGCTACAGGTTGGTTTTGCCAGCGTTTGCCTGATTGTCGCCATCTACATGCTGGTGCGCGCCTGAGGCTTAGCGCGCTCGGTATTGCAGGGTGAAACCGAGTTCGGTGGACTGACCTTGCTCCAGCAAACGCAACCCCGGCCGACCCGCAAGGTGGTGCGCGTTGACCGGGTGACTGACCGGCTCGATGCAGAAAAACTCCAGGCCTGCCGGGCAGTAGAGCAGGTAGTAATCGCTGCCGGTGGCCTGGCACTCCAGTTCATAACCGAGGTCGGGTTGCTCAATCAGGCAGTGGCCATCCCATTCACAAAAGCCGTTATCGACCAGCCTGTCGGGCAACGCCTTGGCTTGCTGGAAATCCCACTCGGCGGGAATAGCACCGAGCTGTGTCGGCAGTTTTGTCGTGTCGCAAAACCAGACATTCCGGGCTGGGGCCTGCAGCCGGGTATTCGCGGTACGGGGTAGATACGGGTGCAACCCCAGGCCATGCCAGGCAGCGCTTTCGTCAAGATGGGTGACGCTCAATTCGATGCTCAGCTTGCCCGCGTTGAGGTGAAAACGTTGGCGAGCGCGATAGGCGAAGGGGGTCATGCTGTCGAGTTGCAGGACAACTTCGTCCTGGGTTTGCGAGACGACTTCCCACGCCTGTTGCCAGGCGCTGCCATGAATCGGCAGGGGATCGCTGAGGCTGTTGGGCGTGAGGGCCAGCCAGCCATCGGGGCATTCGAAGCCGCCTTCGGCAATACGGTTGGACCAGGGCACCAAAGGAAAACAGCCAAGCTTGCCGGGCAGGCCGGTGTTCAGAGCGTGAGCATCGGCGTGGCGCAACAAGGGCTGGCCGGTGGCACGCACGGTCCAGTTGACGATGCTCGCGCCGAGTTCCGGGGCGAGGGTGAGGTGGGTGAATTCGTCTTCGAGCTCTAGCTGTATCATGCGTTTCGTTCTGCGTTGAGTGGTTGAAAAGATCGCAGCCTGCGGCAGCTCCTACCGGTTATACATCCCAATGTAGGAGCTGCCGCAGGCTGCGATCTTTTAAAGAGTTACAACACCAAATGCGGCAACCACAGCGACAGCGCCGGAATGTAGGTCACGGCCATCAGCACCAGGAACAGCACGCCGTAGAACGGCAGCAGCGCTTTAACGGTTTTTTCGATGCTGACTTTACCCACGGCCGACCCCACAAAGAGTACCGCGCCCACTGGCGGTGTTATCAAGCCGATCCCCAAGTTCACCAGCATGATCATGCCGAACTGTACCGGGTCGACGCCAATGCCCAAAATCACCGGCATCAGAATCGGCGTCAGGATCAGAATCAGCGGCGCCATGTCCATCACGGTGCCGAGCAACAGCAGCATGACGTTGATGCACATCAGGATCACGTAACGGTTGTCCGACAGGGTCAGGAACATCGTGGTGATCTTCGCCGGGATCTGCATCAGCGTCATGATGTAGCCGAAGCTGGCGGCGAAGCCGATCAGGATCATCACGATCGAAATCGTCCGCACCGTGCGGTGCATCAGTTTCGGCAGTTCGCTCCACTTATAGTCGCGGTAGATGAACATGGTCACGAAGAACGACCAGAGCACCGCAATCGCTGCCGACTCGGTGGCAGTGAAAATACCCGAGAGAATGCCGCCGAGGATGATGACCATCGCCATCAACCCCCACAACGCTTCGCCGCAGATTTTCAGCGCCTCGCGCATCGGGATGACTTCGCCCTTCGGGTAGTCACGCTTCTTGGCGAAGATCAGGCACAGCACCATCAGGCACGCGCTCATCAGCAGTCCCGGCACCACGCCCGCCATGAACAGCGAAGCAATCGACACCGTGCCGCCCGCCGCCAGCGAGTAGAGCACCGAGTTGTGGCTCGGCGGCGTCAGCAGCGCTTGTACCGAACCGCTCACGGTCACGGCAGTGGCGAATTCACGCGGGTAGCCACGGCGTTCCATTTCCGGGATCAGCACCGAACCGACAGAGGCGGTGTCCGCCACCGAAGAACCGGAAATCGCCCCGAAGAAGGTCGAGGCCATAATGTTGACCAGCGACAGACCGCCCCGCACAAAACCGACCAATACCCCGGCGAACGCCACCAACCGACGGGACATGCCGCCCTCAGCCATGATCGCGCCGGCCAATACAAAGAACGGAATCGCCAGCAGGGAAAACTTGTTCACGCCCCCGGCAACCTGAATCATTAGCGCCTGGAACGGAATGTCGATCCACCACGCGCCAATCAGGGCAGAGAGCCCCAGCGCGTAAGCGACTGGCATGCCGATCAGGATCAGCGCGATAAAACTGCCGAGCAAAATAAATGCGTCCATTCAGGCAGCCCCTTCGTTTTCTTCAACGAGGTCGAAGCGCACGACCCGACGGTTGCTCTGGTCACCGAGCAAGAGTTTTTCCAGCACAAAAATCAGGGTCAACACGCCGCCAATCGGGATCGGCATGTAGGTGATGCCCACGCGCAGAGTCGGCAGGGCGCTCATGAACTGATTCCAGGTCGACAGGCAGAGCTTGGTCCCCCACACGGCCATGAACAGGGCGATGGTTGCCATCAGCAGTTGCGAGACGATGCTCACCGCCGAGCGCAGTTGCGGCGTCATGCGATCGGTGATCATGGCCACCGCCATGTGCGCGCCTGCGCGGTAGCTGGCCGCAGCGCCAACAAAGGTGAACACCATCATCAGCAGAATAGCGGTGGGCTCGGGCCAACTGGAGCCGGTGCCGAGTACGTAACGGGCAAACACGCCCCAGGGAATGATCAGCGCAATGGCCAGAACGGAGAGCCCGGCGACCCAGATACAGGTCATGTAGAGCTTGTCATTGATGCGCAGCAGCAGATTCTTCATCGGGTTTCACCGTAACCGGGCGCGCACGAGCGTCTTCCAACGTTCGTGGCGCCGGGCCTTTCATGAATGCAGGGAGGGTTACTGAACAGCTTCGATGCGCTTGATCAGGTCGGCGTAAGGCGCGCCGTATTTTTCGCGGATCGAGGCGGTCGCCTCATAGAAAGGTTTCTTGTCGACGGTGATGAACTCGACGCCGGCGGCCTTGAGTTTTTCTTCACTGCTGGCCGACTTGGCGTCCCACAGGGTGCGCTCTTGCGCCTGTGCGGCCTTGGCGGCTTTCTTCACCAGACCTTGCTGCTCAGGGGAGAGTTTGTCCCAGGTGATTTTCGACATCACGATGGGCTCAGGCAGGATCAGATGCCCGGTCAGGCTGTAGTACTTGGCGTTTTGATAGTGGTTGTGTTCGAGCATGGTCGGCGGGTTGTTTTCCGCACCGTCGATCACGCCGGTCTGCAAAGCACTGAAGATTTCACCGGTGTCCATGGCGATGCCGTTACCGCCCATGGCATTGATGGTTTCGATGAACATCGGGTTGCCCTGCACGCGGATCTTCATGCCCTTGAGGTCTGCAAGGGTACGCACCGGTTTTTTGGTGTACAAGTTGCGTGTGCCGCCATCCATCCAGGCCAGTGCGACCAGGTTGAATTCAGAGTTGGTGATCTTGCCAAGAATTTCATCACCGATTTCACCATCGATGACTTTGCGCATGTGCGCCTGGTCACGGAACACGAATGGCATGTTGAACACGTTCACGTCCGGCACGACAGGGCCGACGATGCCGAGGCTGACCCGGGCCATCTGGATGGCGCCGACCTGAGCCTGTTCGACCACTTCTTTTTCCGAGCCGAGCACACCGCCGGCGAACATCTTGAAGGTCAGTTTGCCGTCGCTGTCAGCCACCAGGGTTTTACCCAGCTGTTCCTCGGCCACCACGGTCGGGTAGCCGGCGGGGTGGATGTCGGCGAATTTGATTTCCAGCGCCTGGGCGGCGCTGCTGAGGGAGAAGGCGAGCGGGAGTGCAGCGGCGAGCAAGGTGCGTTTGAAGTCCATGGGGTGAGTCTCCAGTCTTGTTGTTTTTTTTATTCAAGGCACAGCGATGCAGCAGAAGCATTTGAAGCGGGGGGTGATCAGAAATCTTTGAACAAAGGCTCCGGCAAGCCCTTCACACCGGGATTGAGGGCGAACACGCCGCCTGCGAGTGACTGTGCATCATGGTCGTCACCGGGACGAATCGAGGTCACGAACAGCGTGTCCAGTCGACTGCCACCGAAGGCGCACATGCTTGGTTTTTTCACCGGAACGGTGAGTGAGCGGTCGAGGCGACCGTCAGGGGTGAAGCGGTGAATCAGCCCGGCGTCGTTGGCGCAGATCCAGTAGCAACCTTCGGCATCAACGGCGGCGCCGTCTGGACGCCCGCTGTGCTGATTCATGTCGACGAACACGCGGCGATTGGACGGCGTGCCGCTGTCGATGTCGTAGTCGAAGGCCCAGATCTGCTGGACCAGCGGATGGGAATCGGAGAGGTACATCGTGCGTCCGTCCGGGCTGAAACCCAGGCCGTTGGGCACGATGAAGCCACCCAGCTGTGCCGCGAGCGGGCCACGTTGCCCGGCACTGTAGCGATAGAGCGTGCCGTCCGCGGCGTTGGCGCCCATGTTCAGCACCATGCTGCCGGCCCAGAAACGTCCCTGACGGTCACAGCGACCGTCGTTGAGGCGCATGTCCGGGCGAGCATGCTCGACGTGGGCGAGTGGTTCGCTGTCGAGGCTGCCATCGTTGTGCGCGTGCACATGAAAGAAGCCGGTTTCCATTCCGGCGACCCAGCCACCGTCAGGGTGACGGGCAATGCAAGCGAGCATTTCCGGGGTTTTCCAGGCCTCTACATGGCCGGTCTCGGCACTCCAGCGTTGCAGCCCCCCAGCGGGAATATCGACCCAGAACAGGGCGTTTTCCTCGGGGACCCATACCGGGCATTCACCCACCGCATTGCGGGCATCGACAATCAATTCAGCTTGCATGGCAACTCATTCCCTTGGGTTTTTGTTGTTGGGATCAAGTGGTGCGCGAGAGGGAGTCAGTCGCCAAATGGGCCGGCGGCGCAGAAGGCACCGCCCTGGTAGACCCGGGCCGGGTCATCGGTGGCCGGCATTGGCTGGGCTTCAACTTGCTCGCGGAACACTTCGGAGGTGTCCTGCGGCGCATAACCCAGGGCCGTGGCGTAGCGGTTGTCCCACCACACGTTTTTGTTGTCGGAGGCACCATAAACCACGGTGTGACCGACATTCGGTGTGTACAGCGCGCGTTCGAGCAGTTGGGTCAGGTCGCCGAAACTCAGCCAGGTGCTCATCATCCGACGGTTCTGCGGCACCGGGAACGATGAGCCGATGCGCACGCTGACGGTTTCGATGCCGTAGCGATCGAAGTAGAAGGTGGCCATGTCTTCGCCGTAGGACTTGGACAAACCGTAGTAGCTATCGGGGCGGCGAGGGGAGTGGGCGTCGATGACTTCGTCCTGCTTGTAGAAGCCGATCACGTGGTTGGAGCTGGCGAAGATCACCCGCTTCACGCCGTGACGACGCGCCGCTTCATAGATGTGGAACACGCCGCAAATGTTGGCGCCGAGGATCTCTTCAAACGAGCGCTCGGTCGACACCCCCCCAAAATGCAGGATGGCGTCGACGCCTTCGACCAGTTGATGCACGGCTTGCTTGTCGGCAAGGTCGCAAGGCACGACTTCTTCGCGATCATCGATGGCCGGTGCGATGTCGGCGATGTCCGAAAGACGAATGACATTGGCATAAGGTCGCAGGCTTTCGCGCAAGACTTTGCCCAAGCCACCGGCAGCACCGGTCAGAAGCAGGCGATTGAAAGGGGCGCGGGCTGTTTGAGTGGTCGTCATGGGAATCCTGGGAAAACGGTCGTTATTGATTTGTTGTAAGTTGTCGTACGACTTTTCGGAAGTATTGTTGGGCTTTCCGTTAGTTGTCAACGCGACTTTCGTGGAAATTGACGGAGGGTCATTACAAAACTCCGGGCTTTCTGTAGGAGCGAGCCTGCTCGCGAAAAACTCGAGGGCGCCGGGGTGATTCAGGCGTCCCGCGTCATCGTTGACCACCATCGCGAGCAGGCTCGCTCCTACAGGGGTCGCGTGTTTTCTTGCGTGTTACAACAACGATATCGGGTAGCTGATGAAGATGCGGTTTTCGTCGAATTCGTTGGTGCTGAAGTTCTTGCGAATGCTCGCGTTACGCCATTTGACGTTGAGGTTCTTCAGCGGGCCGCTTTGCACGGTGTAGGCCAGTTCCGATTCACGGCCCCATTCCTTGCCGTCGGTGATTGCCCCGGTGTGCACGTTATCGCCGCTGATGTAGCGGTTCATCATCGTCAGGCCGGGAATGCCGAGGGCAACGAAGTTGTAGTCGTGACGCACCTGCCAGGATTTTTCGCGGGCGTTGTCGTAGCTGGAGTTGTAGCTGTCGTTGGCCAGTGTGCCGCCGCTGGTGCCGTTGACGCGCATCCAGACGGTGTCCCCCGTGAGTTTTTGCAGGCCGACATAGAAGGTGTTGCCGCCGTATTTGGCCGACAGCAGGGCAAATGAGGTTTTGTTGTCCAGGTCGCCGGCCAGGGCACTGCCGTCCTCTTTGCCGATGAAGTAGCCGAGGTTGGCGCCCAGGGTCCAGTCGCCGATGGGCTGGCTGTGGCTGAGGTTGAAATATTGCTGTTGATAGATATCGCTGAGTTCGGCGTACCAAACGCCGATCTGGGTGCGTTTTTCGTTGAAGGCGTATTCGCCGCCGCCGAAGTTGAAACGGTCCGAGGTGATGGAAGCAGATTTTCCGTTCATGAACATGTCGTCCATGCTCGAATCGTTGCGCGGGCTGTTCTGGCGGAACTGGCCGCCATAAAGCGTCAGGCCATCGATTTCCTTCGACGTGACCTGGCCGCCACGGAAGGTTTGCGGAAGGGAGCGACCGTCGTCCGAACGCAGGATCGGCAGTACCGGCATCCAGTCGCCGACCTTCAATTCGGTCTGCGATAGCTTGCTCTTGAACGCAACGTCGGTGCGACCGAAGGTGTCCGCCGGGCGGCCGTCATGGTCCAGCGGCAGCAACTGGGTGCCGCCGGTGCCCTTACCACCATCGAGTTTTACCGAGTACAAACCCAGCACGTCCAGGCCGAAACCGACCGTGCCCTGGGTGAACCCGGACTTGGCATCAAGAATAAAGTTCTGCGTCCACTCCTCAGCCTTGCCTTGCGGGTAGGCCGGGTTGGTGTAGTTGCGGTTGAAGTAGGCGTTGCGCAGGTTCAGCGTGGCTTTGGCGTCATCGGTGAAACCTTCGGCGTGACTTGTCATGGGCATGGCGAGGGCCAGGCCGCTGCAACCAATCAGGCTCAAGGTATGACGGCGGGCAAAGGTTGAACGTGGATTTCGGGCGGAGGAATTGCGGACGAACTTGCTCACTGTGACGCTCCCTTGTTTTTTGTTTTTATTTTTGTCATACGTCGTCGTACAACTTGGGGGCGATTATTTGCGAGGTATTTCGGTGTTGTCAATCGGAAGTTATACGATGACTTTGCTTCATAGGCGTAAAAGATCGCAGCCTTCGGCAGCGCCTACATGAGCATACGGCCTCCTGTAGGCGCTGCAGAGCGCTGCAATCTTTTGATTTTCAGAAGGGTTGTCAGCCCGCAATCATCGGCGGCATGGTCCCCAGCAAAGACACCGCCGCCACCGCGCCCATTCCCAGCAACCATTCCGCAATCACGCTTTTACGCAATGTTGTCAGGCGCTGTTCGCGGTCGTTTATCCGCAGCCGGTTGAACAACGCCAGGCCCAGCATCACCGCGACCAGCGCGACCTTGATCAACAGAATCAGGGCAAACCCGGTGAACAACGGCGTCGGCCAGAATGCGCCGGTGAGCACGCGAACATTGATCAGCCCCGTGATCAGCAATCCGGCCACCAGCAGGTAACCGATGCCACTGAAACGCAGCAACAGCGCGTTGATGGGATAACCGGCAGGACGCCGCAGGATCATCACCAGCAGCATCAGGCCACCGAGCCAGATGCCCACGCAGGTCAGGTGCACGAGTTGATTGAGTATCAGCAAACGCCCTTCGACCCCATCGAGCATGGCGCCGTGGCCGACCGGCGCCAAAGTCGCCAACAACAAGCCGCCGAGGAGGACACGCAAGGGCAGGTGGGCGCGCAGCGGTGACAGTAAAACAGCCACCAGCAACCCGCTGAACAGCAGGTGCCAGCGCCAGACCTGTCCGAAAAAAGTGCTGCCCAGCACCAGGCGCAAGGTCGCTGGATCGAACGCTGCTTCCCACGCCCCGGCCATGCTGGCGGTGATCAGCAGCAACCAACAGACGCCGCTGATCAGCGCCACGGCTGCCAGCCAACGACTGATGCGGGCCAGCGATTGATCAAGGCTTGTCTCACGCCCCAGCAAAAGTGGCCGGAACACCCAGGCCCCAAACAGCATCAGCACCACAATGAAATGCAGAAACCGGCACAGCACCAACGCGCTCGCCATGTATTACTGGCCAACCTTGAAAGCGTAGGCGCCTTCGCTTTTGTGCGTGTCGACCGACACGGCGTGCCATTCGACCTTGTAGGCACCTGCGGTCAACGGTGCCGCCGGCGTAACGACCAGGGTCTTTTTATCGCTGCCGTCAGTTGCCAGGCTTTTCAACGGGATTTTTTCACCTTCTTTGCTGATCGTGACTTGGGTGAAAGCGGCCTCAACACCTTCGGAAAACACCAGCCGCAGTTCGGTCGGCGCGGTCACGGTGCTGTCGGCGGCGGGCGTCTGGCTTTGCAGATGAGCGTGGGCAAACACAGACGAAGCGGCGAGCAGCGAGCCGAGTAGGGCAGCGGCGGTCAGGGATTTTTTCAGCAGCATCGTGGAGACCTCAGAGGCAGGTTCGAAGTGGGCGTCAGTTTAGCCGCCAGCGGTGTGTTGTACGAAGTTTGCTTTTCCCCGGTCGCCGCAAGGTAGAGCGGATGCTAGTCTTGTTTAACGCTGTTGTCAGGGAGCCCTCATGGGCAATCACAAGATCGAGATTCGTCGCAGTAACGTCGAGAAAATTCTGCTGGGGGCCGAGAAAGTCTTCGCTGAAAAAGGCTTCGGCAGCACCGCCATGGCCGACATCGCTGCCGAAGTGCAATTGCCGCGTTCCAACCTGCATTACTACTTCAGCACCAAGACCGAGTTGTACAGTGCCGTGCTGTTCGACCTGCTGGAAGTGTGGAAGCAGGACGCGCTGTGCTTCGAGATGTTCGACGACCCGCGCGTTGTGCTCAGCAGCTACATCCGCGCCAAGATGAACCACTCTCGCAGCCGACCGCATGGTTCGAAAGTCTGGGCCAATGAAATCATCCACGGCGCGCCGACACTGGGCGTGGCGCTGGACGCGAGCCTGTACGACTGGGCCAAGATGAAAGAAGCAAAGATTCGTCAGTGGGTGGAGGACAAACGCATCCTGCCCGTGGAGCCTTCAAGCCTGCTGTACATGATCTGGGCCTCGACCCAACACTACGCCGACTTCGATCACCAGGTGAACATTCTCAATGACCATCAGCCGCTGTCGGACATGCAGTTCGAGCGGGCGATTCAGACAGTGACCAGTGTGATTTTGCGGGGGATCGGATTGGAGCCATAAATCAAAAGATCGCAGCCTCGTTTCACTCGACAGCTCCTACAGAGTGAAACGAGGCTGCTATCTCTTGATCTTCAACAATCAAACCGCAACATGGTACGGATTGCGGGGATCATGATTCCAATCCAGAAACGGCTTGCCGTTTTCCATCGGCACCATCTCGATGCAATCCTCAACCGGGCAGGTGATCTGGCACAGATTGCAGCCCACGCATTCATCATCGATCACTTGATATTTGTGCGTGCCATCGGCCTGTTTGAGGCTGGCCACGGCCTGGTGCGAAGTGTCTTCGCAAGCGATATGGCAACGGCCGCAACCGATGCAGGCTTGCTGGTCGATCTTGGCGATCACCTGATAGTTGATGTCCAGATACTTCCAGTCCGTGGTGTTGCCCACTGCGCGCCCGGAGAATTCCGAGATGCTGGCGTAACCCTGACTGTCCATCCAGCGTGACAACCCGTCCTTCATTTCCTCGACAATACGGAAGCCGTGCAGCATTGCCGCCGTGCACACCTGCACAGAACCGCTGCCCAGCGCCATGAATTCCGCCGCATCGCGCCAGTTGCCAATGCCGCCGATCCCGCTGATGGGTAGGCCTTGGGTCTGCGGATCGCGGGCAATTTCGGCGACCATGTTCAAGGCAATCGGCTTGACCGCCGAACCGCAATAACCGCCGTGGGTGCTTTGGCTGCCGACCATGGGGTTGGCGACCATGCGTTCCAGGTTGACGCTGGTGATCGAGTTGATGGTGTTGATCAGCGACACCGCATCGGCACCGCCACGGTGCGCCGCGCGTGCGGCGACGCGGATGTCGGTGATGTTGGGCGTCAGCTTGACGATCACCGGCAGCGAGCAATAAGTCTTGCACCAGCGCGTCACTTGTTCGACGTACTCCGGCACCTGGCCGACCGCCGCGCCCATGCCGCGTTCCGGCATGCCGTGAGGGCAACCGAAGTTCAGTTCGATGCCGTCGGCACCGGTGGCCTCCACCAGCGGCAGGATGTGTTTCCAGGACTCTTCGACACAGGGCACCATCAACGACACGATCAGTGCGCGGTCCGGCCAGTCTTTTTTGACCTGGGTGATTTCCCGCAGATTGATCTCCAGCGAGCGGTCGGTGATCAGTTCGATATTGTTGAAACCCAGCACTTCCCGGTTAGGCCCGAAGTGCGCGGAGTAGCGCGACGACACATTGACCGCCGCCGGGTCTTCCCCCAGGGTTTTCCAGACCACGCCACCCCAGCCAGCCTCGAACGCGCGGACCACGTTGTAGGCCTTGTCGGTGGGTGGCGCGGAGGCCAGCCAGAACGGATTGGGGCTTTTGATGCCAGCGAAGACAATCGAGAGATCGGCCATTTACGCAGCCTCCACGTTGAGCATCAGTTGAGCATGGATGGCCTCGGCGGCCCGCTTGCCGTGCTGCACGGCTTGCACGGTGAGGTCTTGATCGAGGCTGGTGCAGTCGCCACCGGCATACACGCCGGGAATGCTGGTACGCAGCTGTTCGTCCACCTGAATGCGATCGCCCTGACGCTTGAGTTCCCGTGCCAGCGGATCGGCGAGGGCGCTGCTGTCGAAGGCCTGGCCGATGGCTTTGAAGATCGCGTCGGCAGCCAGTTCGAAAGTTTCCCCGGTGGTCTGCAGGCGACCTTCAACCAGTTGCGTGCGGGCGAAACGCATGCCGCGCACTTGCCCCTGATCGTCGAGCAACACTTCCTCGGGTTGTGCCCACGTCAGCAAACGCACCTGGTTGGCTTTGGCAATGTCTTGTTCGTGGTGGGTGGCGCCCATGTCCGGGGCGCCACGGCGGTAAACCAGATTGACGTCACGGGCACCAAGACGCGCCATCTGCACGGCCATGTCGATGGCGGTGTTGCCGGCGCCGAGCACGATGCAATGGTCAGCCAATGGCAGCTGAGTCAGGTCGTCGGCCTGACGCAGTTCGCGGATATAGTCGGTGGCGGCAAGCAGGCCGGGTGCGTCTTCGTGGCTCAGGCCCAATTGTTTGCTGGCGGCCAGACCGAGGCCGAGGAACACCGCATCGAATTGCTGATGCAGTTCACTGAGGCTCAGGTTGTCGCCGAGTTTCTGCCCGTGGCGGATTTCGATGCCGCCGATTTCCATCAGGAAATCCAGTTCCTTCTGTGCATAGTCGTCCACCAGTTTGTACTTGGCGATCCCGTATTCATTGAGGCCACCGGCCTTTTCCCGCGCTTCGAAAATCACCACGTCATGCCCATGCATGGCGCTGCGATGGGCGCAGGACAAACCGGCCGGCCCGGCACCGACCACGGCGATGCGTTTGCCGGTGGCGGCGGCACGCGGGAACGGGTGTTCGCTGAAGTGAGCATTGTCTACCGCATAACGTTGCAACAGGCCGATCAGCACCGGTGCGCACTCTTGGGCGTTGTTACGCACGCAGGCTTGCTGACAGAGTATTTCGGTAGGGCAAACACGGGCACAACTGCCGCCGAGGATATTAGCCGAAAGGATTTTTTGCGCCGCACCCTGCACGTTGTCCTGGTGAATATTGCGGATGAACGATGGAATATCGATCTCGCTTGGGCAGGCATTCACGCACGGTGCGTCGTAGCAATACAGGCAACGCGAGGCTTCCAGGTGCGCCTGGCGGTCGTTGAGCGGCGGGGCCAGGTCGGTGAAATGGCCAGCGAGCACGGCCGCATTTTCATAGGGATGCGGGAGGTGGGTCAGGGTCTTGATCACGGTATGGGCCTCACGGTGATTTGAGGTGCTGCCTCTGATGGGCATTGTTCTCGGTCCCCTGCAGGAGCTGCCGAAGGCTGCGATCTTTTGATTTTGTTTTTTCAGGATCAAGATCAAAAGATCGCAGCCTTCGGCAGCTCCTACAGGGATCGCATTTCGTAGGAGGGCATTAGCCGAAGGCCGCTGTCAGCGTTTCACTGCAACCGGCTTATGCAACTCAGCCCGCTTGCTCAGCAAATCAAACACCGCCGGATACGCCGGCCGTTCGATATACCGCCCGGCCCCACGCTCCGCCCGCAAATCGCCATCGGCCCAGACCACGCGGCCCTGGCTGATGGTATGGCTGGGAACGCCGCGTACGGTCTTGCCTTCGAAGATGTTGAAGTCGACTTGCTGGTGATGGGTCTTCGCCGAAATCGTGCGTGTACCTTGCGGGTCCCACAACACCAGGTCGGCATCGGCGCCGACGCGGATTGCCCCTTTGCGCGGGTAGAGGTTGAAGATCTTCGCGGTGTTGGTGGAGGTGAGGGCGACGAATTGCTGCATCGAAAAACGCCCGGTGTTCACCCCTTCATCCCAGAGCACCGCCATGCGGTCTTCGATACCCGCCGTGCCGTTCGGGATTTTGCTGAAGTCGTCCTTGCCGGCGGCTTTTTGCTCGGCGCAGAAACAGCAATGATCGGTGGCGGTGGTGTGCAGGTTGCCCGCTTGCAGGCCATGCCAAAGCGCCTCTTGATGACCGCGAGGGCGGAAGGGCGGGCTCATCACATAACCGGCAGCGGTCTGCCAGTCGGGATGTTGGTAAACGCTGTCGTCCAGCAGCAAATGCCCGGCGAGCACTTCACCGTAAACCGGTTGGCCCTTGCTGCGGGCATAGGTGATTTCGTCGAGGGCTTCCTTGGTCGAAACATGCACCAGGTACAAAGGCGTGCCGAGGGTTTCGGCGATACGGATCGCCCGGCTCGCGGCTTCGCCCTCTACTTGTGAAGGGCGTGACAGCGGATGTGCTTCTGGCCCGGTCATGCCCTGGGCCATCAACTTGCGTTGCAGGTGATAAACCAGCTCACCGTTTTCCGCGTGCACGGTCGGCACTGCGCCCAGTTCCAGGCAGCGTTCGAAGCTTGCCACCAGGGTGTCGTCGGCCGCCATGATCGCGTTCTTGTAGGCCATGAAATGCTTGAAGCTGTTGACACCGTGATGGCTGACCAGCTCGGCCATTTCCTCACGGACCTGCTCGCTCCACCAGGTAATCGCAACGTGGAAGCCATAGTCGCAAGCCGACTTCTCGGCCCAGCCGCGCCACTGATGGAACGCTTCCATCAAGGACTGCTGCGGGTTGGGAATCACGAAGTCGATAATTGATGTGGTGCCGCCAGCGAGGCCCGCTGCCGTTCCGCTGTAAAAGTCTTCGCTGGCCACCGTGCCCATGAAGGGCAATTGCATGTGGGTGTGTGGGTCGATACCGCCAGGCATCAGGTATTGGCCGCTGCCGTCGAGAATTTCGGCACCTGCGGGAATGTCGAGGTTTTCGCCGATGGCCTTGATCACGCCGTCTGCGCAATACACATCGGCGCGATAACTTTCATCATGGGTAATAACGGTAGCGCCACGGATCAACAGAGACATTCCGGATTCCTCGCAGGCATGACCGACTGATGCCGGTTCTAAATGTTTTATATGAAGCCAGCGCAAACCGGTGTATTCCTGTCAGCGCTGTCAGGATTAAACGCTAGCTGGTGTTATTGGAATCAGCAAGAATAATTTTTATAAGCTTATATATGTTTTAACTAGCTGATAAATAAAGGAATAAATTAAAAATCACCAAAATGGTGAGGCTGCTCACCATTTTGACGCACTTGACAGGATCGAAATATGGTCAAGATTTTCTATGTGAAATCAGCTGTTTGAGTATGGTCTATGGTTGATGCGCAACTTTGAAAAAAAGTTTGATGCACCAGATTGAGTCCTGACTGTTCGGACAACTTGCCTGACATTCGGCCTGAGTGACATGACAAGTAACCGCGGATTGAATGGTTTAACTCATAAAGCTGATAAACATCAGTGAGTTGCAAAGCGTTTATGGAACTGCCCGATGCACAGGCGGGGCAATCGGCACGCTTATTGATGCCGCCAGCCCCTGATGAGCAAAAATAATCAAAAGAACAGTGGAGCGGCCATGCAACAGATCAGATCGCAAGTGACCGAGCGCGACGGCTTGTTTGAGCTGGAAGCCGGCAGCGATGTACTCGACAGTCCCCGTTACAACCACGACATGGCACCGACCAAGGTGCGCGAGCGAACCTGGAACAAATGGCACATCACCGCCTTGTGGGTCGGCATGTCGATTTGCGTGCCGACCTACACCCTGGGCGGCGTGCTGACCGCGTACTTTGGCCTGAGCGTGGGTGAAGCACTGTTGGCGATTCTGTTTGCCAACATCATCGTGTTGATTCCCCTGACCCTGAACGCCTTTCCCGGCACCAAGTACGGCATCCCGTTTCCGGTGTTGCTGCGCTCGTCGTTCGGCATTCTCGGCTCCAACATCCCGTGCCTGATCCGCGCCCTGGTGGCGTGTGGCTGGTTCGGCATTCAGACGATGTTTGGTGGCCTGGCGATTCACCTGTTCCTGGGCTCGGTATTCGACGGCTGGAAATCCCTCGGCGGGACCGGTGAAGTGCTGGGTTTCATGATGTTCTGGGTGCTTAACCTGTGGGTGGTGATTCGCGGTGCCGAGTCGATCAAGTGGCTGGAAACCCTGTCTGCACCATTGCTGGTGGCAGTGGGCGTGGGACTGCTGGTGTGGGCGATGCCAAACGTGTCGATGACCGAATTGATGTCGATCCCGGCCAAGCGTCCGGAAGGGGTCAGCGTGGTCAGTTACTTCGCCGCCGGGCTGACCGCGATGGTCGGCTTTTGGGCGACCTTGTCGCTGAACATTCCGGACTTCAGTCGCTACGCCAAAAGCCAGAAGGACCAGATCGTCGGGCAGATCATCGGGTTGCCGCTGACCATGTTCCTGTTCGCATCGCTGGGCGTGGTAATGACCGCCGCATCGGTGAAACTGGTCGGTGTAACCGTCTCCGACCCGGTGACGCTGATCGGCCATATCCAGAGCCCGGTCTGGGTGGCAGTGGCCATGGCGCTGATCATCATCGCCACCCTGTCGACCAACACCGCCGCCAACATCGTGTCGCCAACCAACGACTTCCAGAACATCGCGCCCAAGGTGATCAACCGCACCAAAGCGGTGATCCTGACCGGGTTTGTCGGCCTGGCGTTGATGGCTCACGAGTTGCTTAAAAAGCTCGGCCTGATCGTTTCGGACGTCAGCCTGGAAACCGTTTATTCCAACTGGTTGCTGGGCTATTCGAGCCTGCTGGGTCCGATTGCCGGGATCATGGTGGTGGATTATTTCCTGATCAAGAAACAACAACTGGACCTTGCCGGGCTCTATCGCGATGACGTGTACCCGGCGTGGAACTGGAACGGTTTTCTCGCGTTTGGCGTGCCGGTGGTGCTGACGCTGCTGTCGTTGGGCAGTGATGCATTCAGCTGGTTCTACAGCTACGGCTGGTTTACCGGCTCGGCATTGGGTGGGTTGATTTATTACGGGTTGTGTTCGATGCGGTCCAGCCCATCTGTCGCGAAGTCTGCGGTGTGAGTGATGGCCTCTTCGCGGGCAAGCCTCGCGCCTACGGAGCCGCGTGCTTCCTGTCGGCGCGAGGCTAGCCCGCGAAGACGGCCTCACATACACCAAGAAAATACCTGAGAGAAACCACAAGAACAGCCTGAGGAGATCTTCATGAACGCTGCCCTAGACGTTCTGCAGTCCACACATCAGCACATCAACCGCGACCGTCTGTGGCAGTCGCTCATGGAGCTGGCGAAGCTCGGCGCCACGGTCAAGGGCGGCGTCTGTCGCCTGGCCCTGACCGACCTCGACCGCCAGGCCCGTGACATCTTCGTCAAATGGTGTACGGATGCCGGCTGCAGCGTCAGCATCGACGCCGTCGGCAACATTTTCGCCCGTCGTCCCGGTCGCAATCCGAACCTGCCCCCAGTGATGACCGGCAGCCACATCGACACCCAACCCACCGGTGGTAAATTCGACGGCTGTTTCGGCGTGCTGGCCGGTGTCGAAGTGCTGCGAACCCTCAATGACCTGGGCGTGGAAACCGAAGCGCCGCTGGAAGTGGTGGTCTGGACCAATGAAGAAGGCTCACGCTTCGCGCCATGCATGATGGGCTCCGGTGTGTTTGCAGAAAAATTCACCCTTGAGGAAACCCTCGCCAAAGTCGATGCCGAAGGCGTGACCGTGGGCGAAGCACTCAACGCGATTGGCTATGCCGGGCCGCGCCAGGTCAGCGGTCATGCGGTGGGTGCGTATTTCGAAGCACACATTGAGCAAGGCCCGATTCTTGAAGACGAACGCAAAACCATTGGTGTCGTCATGGGTGCCCTCGGGCAGAAATGGTTCGACCTGAAACTGCGCGGCGTCGAAGCGCACGCCGGCCCGACGCCAATGCACCTGCGCAAAGACGCGCTGGTCGGCGCCTCGGTGATCGTCGGTGCGGTCAATCGCGCCGCCCTCGGCCATCAACCCCACGCCTGCGGCACCGTTGGTTGCCTGCAAGCCTACCCCGGCTCACGCAACGTCATTCCCGGCGAAGTGCGCATGACTCTGGACTTCCGTCATCTGGAACCGGCACGGCTGGACTCGATGATCGCCGAAGTCCGCGAAGTCATTGAAACCACCTGCGAGGAACACGGGCTCACCTACGAGCTGACCCCCACAGCTGACTTCCCACCGTTGTATTTCGACAAGGGCTGCGTCGAGGCGGTGCGCGGTGCGGCGCAAGGGCTTGGCCTGTCGCACATGGACATCGTCAGCGGAGCAGGGCACGACGCCATTTTCCTCGCTGAACTCGGCCCGGCCGGGATGATCTTCGTACCGTGCGAAGGCGGCATCAGCCACAACGAAATCGAAAACGCCGCACCGGAGGACCTGGCGGCCGGCTGCGCGGTGTTATTGCGGGCGATGCTGGCAGCGTCGGCGGCGATTGCAAGCGGGCAATTGGCAGCCTGAAAAGATCGTTAGATGGATCTCTACAGGAGCTGCCGCAGGCTGCGATCTTTTGATTTTGTTTTTCAGGATCAAGATCAAAAGATCGCAACCTGCGGCAGCTCCTCCAGGGATCGAACATAGGCCTGTGCGGTCGTAATCTTCACAGGGGTGGACAAACCCCACCGCCTCCGTGGAGATCCAATGAGCCAGGACGTCCTGACCACCGAAACCAGTCGCCGCCAATTGCAGCAAATCATCACAGGCCTGTCCGATGGCGTGATTTTGCTGGAACTCGACCAGACCATCGTCTGGGCCAATGACGCGGCGCTGGCCATGCACGGTATAGAGCGGATCGGCGAGCTGGGTGCCAATGCCAAGGACTACGCCCGGCGCTTTACCCTGCGCTATCGCAACAATCACCCGGTCCCGGTCGACAACTACCCGATCAACCGCGTCGCGCGGGGCGAAACGTTCAGCGATGTATGGGTCGAGCTGACCCCGACTGATGACGAAGAACACACCTGGGTGCACCGCGTGCGCAGCCTGGTGGTGACCGACAACCAGGGTGAACCGGAGTCGCTGGTGTTGATCATGGCCGATGTCACCGAGTGGGCCAGCGCCGAGCAGCGTTTCGAGAAAACCTTCGCCGCCAACCCGGCCCCGGCAGTGATCTGCCGCCTCAGCGATTTGCGCTACATCAAGGTCAATCCCGGCTTCCTCGAAATGACCGGTTATGCCCGCGATCAGGTGGTCGGCACCTCCACTTATGAACTGGACATTCTGGATCAGGCAGAAAACAAAGACCTCGCCAAACAGCGTTTGCACGAAGGCGCGACCATCCCGCAGATGCAGGCGCAACTGCAATTGGCAGACGGTGGCAGCAAACAAGTGATCGTCGCCGGCCAACCGCTGGAACTCAATGACGAGGCCTGCATGTTGTTCTCTTTCGTGGACATGGAACCTCGGCACAAGGCCGAAGTCGCCCTGCGTCAGAGCGAAGAACGCTTTGCCAAGGCTTTTCGCCTGACGCCGGTGCCCATTCTGGTCTGCGCTGCTGCCGATCAGAGGGTGCTGGATGTCAACCAAGCGTTCCTCGACAGCCTCGCTTACTCCGCGGATGAAGTGCTTGGCCAGACGCTTGCGCAGATCGATTTCATTCAGGACAAGCGTGCGCGTGCGCGTTTATTGGCAGCGCTGGAAAAGAACGGTCGCCTGGACCGTATTGACGTGCAGGTCCGTAAAAAAGACGCCGGGCTGATCGAGTGCGCCGTATCGGCGGACACCGTGAACATTCAAGACAGCCCGTGCTACCTGCTGGTGTTGATGGACATCACCGAGCGCAAGCGCACCGAACTTGAGTTGGTGTCGGCGATTGAAGAAGTGATGAAGGATGCGTCGTGGTTCAGCCGCACACTGATCGAAAAGCTCGCCAACGTGAAGAACGTCAACTCGCCGCAATTGCCCAGCGCATCCTTCACCGATCTGACGGCGCGGGAGCGCGGTGTGCTCGAACTGATCTGCGAAGGCCTGGCCGACAAGGAAATTGCCGCGCGCCTGAAGCTGGCACCGAACACCGTGCGTAATCACGTGGCGACGGTGTATTCCAAGCTCGATGTGCACAGCCGCAGCGAGGCGATTGTCTGGGCGCGCGAACGCGGGTTGTTTTCCAGCGCATGGCCACCGAAAGGGCAGAGGTAAGGTGCAAATGCACTAAGGCTTGTGGTGCAAATTAATGTTCTTGGATGTGATGACATTTCTTAGGCTGGCAGTGTGCGAAAAACCATCTGCGGATCGTTCGCCCACCCTTTGAGATTGCTAAAGGAACAGCCATGCAACGCCCACGCATCACCGCCGCTGAACGTTATCGCCAAGGTCCATCGCAATGATTTACCTGGCGCAACTGCGGGCTCAACTTGAGCGGACGTTTTCCCCACTGGCCTGCGAGTGCAATGTCACAGGCGATCACTCGTTGACCGTGAAGCTCTACCATCCTGCGTCTGGTCAAGTGGACCTCGTGGTCAGCGGATTGAACGTGGCAACGCTCAAAACCCCCGAGGCGGTGGCCGCTCTCATCGAAGAACTGCGCTACGAACTTCAGAGCAACTCCCTGAACCCCCATAACCCCATCCCCCTGTAGGAGCTGCCGCAGGCTGCGATCTTTTGACCTTGTCTTTAGCTCATAACCTCATGTAGGAGCTGCCGCAGGCTGCGATCTTTTGACCTTGTCTTTAGCTCATAACCTCATGTAGGAGCTGCCGAAGGCTGCGATCTTTTGACCTTGATGTTGGCGATTTCCCCGCTGACCGTCGGGGAAAAGTTCAAGATCAAAAGATCGCAGCCTGCGGCAGCTCCTACATAAGGCGTACCCAGTTCAATTTTCTGTGACCCACCCGCGGACTTTCCTGCGTTGTTCTGTTGTCACAAAAATGTGTACATCATTTATCGCGGGTCATCCTATGAAAAGTCTTGGGAAACGCCTTGTTGCTTCACTGCCGCTCGCACTGTGCACGGCAGTCCTCTTTGGTTGCGCCAGTCCGCCACCGCCTCCACCTGTTACGCCGCCACCGCCGCCTGAAAGAACCTGCCAGACCATGGATAACACCAATGTGATGGGCGATGTGCGCGCAGAAAACGGCGAGGTGACTCGAGTCACCACCACCACCCGTTGTGTCACTCAGTAAGCCCGGGCGCAGCCCTCGTTGAGGCCTCGTGTCGAGAAAATCGTCCTGGTGGCGGACCTGGCCGGTACGGCGGTGTTCGCCATTGAAGGCGCCATCAGCGCGATGCGCAGCGGCCTCGACCTGCTCGGGGTAATGGTGATTGCTTTCATCGTTGCCCTGGGCGGCGGGGTAACCCGGGATCTACTGATCGGCGCCACACCGCCCAACGCCGTGGCCGACTGGCGCTATCCGGCCCTGGCATTCTTAATGGGCGGCTTGGCGTTTGTCTTCCATCAACAAGTGCTCGGCTGGTCCGGTTCGACACTGATCGTGCTCGATGCCGCAGGCCTGGCATTGTTCGCCGTGGCCGGAGCACAGAAGGCGCTGAACTTCGGCATCTCACCGTTCGTGGCGATGCTCATGGGCACCATCACCGGGGTGGGCGGCGGCGTCCTGCGCGACATCGTGCTCGCGAGAGTACCCGTGGTGTTGCAGGCTGATCTGTATGCGAGCTCCGCGTTTGTCGGGGCGGCGGTGCTGATCATCTGCCGACGCTTTGGCGTTCCGCCGGTGGCGACGGCGTTATTGGCGGGGGCAGCTTGTGTGGCGTTGCGGTTGTTGTCGGTGAGTTACGGGTGGCAGTTGCCCAAGGTTATCGTTGCCTCGTAAGGAGGTACTCGCAGTTATTAACTCCGTGGTTTTTATTGCTGAGTGATCTATTCCGCTGTCATTTCTGACAGTAGCCGCCGCACGGCATTTCTCTGATAGTGAAAACAACAGTTTTTCACGCTGCTCCAAAAATCGGGAGATGTCGCAATGGCTGGTAATCGCAATACCGGGCTGATGGCCGCTGGACCTTTGTATCTTTGCCACGGCGGTGAACACGAAATTACGATTAAGCCTGAGGATGACAGTCCCTGGATCAATCAGGGGGTTAGCCTGAATCGAAACCCAGCCGAGCCTGCATTGCCAGTAACCGCTACGCCTGCCATCGCNANGAATTTCAAAAGTTCGATGAACAGGGYGYSASYTGGRCCATCRACWGCCCWMCGCAAYCSGCCAATGCTGAWGTAAMGRCGTTTCAACTGTGGGCWCAGACCGARTTCACCTCCRCGCCGTATCAAGTTGATGTGTCRTTGGGGCATCACCGGATCGATTTTGTGGAYGCCAGCGGCAACGAACAGTTTCAGGTGATTGAATACGGCGAAGARGCRACRCTTAARGCGAGGGAGATCTCTTTCTACACAAAAGACGCAATGCCATTTTCGGTGAAATGGAAACTGRKAGAACAGGATCTACAGGTGGCTGATCCCGATTCGTCGGGCTGGATCATTTACACCTTCAAGCCATCAAAAGAAGGGGTTCACCTTGTCAATGTCACCGTGCCGAGTTTGTATTACGAAACAGGCTATTTCCGAGCAGAGTTGCCGGTTCATGCGCTGGCAGTGACCCCGTGGGGGAGCGATGCGTTATTGCAAGTCGACGGCAAGACAGAGCCGGATGTTCTGGAACGAGGTGTTGTTTGCACCCGCGGAAAATCGCTAACACTGAAACTGTTTAATGAAAACCTGCTACTAAAAGGTTCATCCGTGGCACTTAAGTCGGCCGATGCCAAAGCATTAGGGCTAACCGTTAATCCGGACCTGAACAACGAACGCCTGATGGATGGCGATGAATTGTCTTGGGATCTCAATTCAACCGCCAGCGCCAAAAGTGGTTTGTTTCAACTGCAGATGCACTGTTCGAAGCTCAAGCGTGATTGGGAAATCACCGGACATATGCTTTCAGCGAATCTTAAGGATGAAGTTCAAAAGGTAGAGGTGAACGGTAGTGAGGTTTCGGACTTCGGCGCAGTGTTTTTCCGCGAGGAAACCCGTCCGCTCACCGTGACGTTTGCGGAATCAATGCGCGGGCTAAGTGTGGCGCTGGAAGAAACTGGTAGTCCGGGTATGACCTACAACCCACCCCTCAAAAGGCTTCTGAAAGTCCCGGACAATCTAAAACTGGAATGGCAAGTGACCGGCGGTGACCGCAGCAGCGTATTTGCGCTCCAGGTCGTCTGCGCAGATGTCGAGACGCCATTGACCATCGAAAGTCGGGTGTTGTCGAAAATTACTACCGATGAAATTCAGTCGCTGAAGATCAATGGAGAGCTGGTCGATTTAAGTAAGCCAGAGTTGATCTTCTACCGTTCAGGTACCTACGTTGTGGAGTTGGTCCCCAAACCTGCTAGCTCATTGGTTGGGTTGAATGTGGCGCTCCAAAAGGGGGGTGGGGCAGAGCTAGGCATGATCTATAACCCGCCGCTGAATCAAGCGAGGCCACTCCCGCAAGCCGGTTTGAAGTGGACGGTGACCGGTGGATCATCCCAAAGTGGGCGGCTTGAATTACTGTTTGATTTTCCCCTACTGGAGCAGTCCGTGCCGGTGGACTGTCGGTTACTGTCGACCAATCTGGCGGATGAAGCCACCGTTGAAATTGAAGGCGGAGGCGATTGGTTTTTTCGGGATAAAGCCAGGTTCGTTAAGTTGACCCCGAAAGCAGGCAGTCCACTGGCCGGACTTGCGTTAAGCCTGTCATGCACGATCAAAAGCGGCCTTGATGTGGCCAACGTGGTGAGTTCACCGGCATTTGGCACTGAGCAAACAGCCAATTACCGCTGGCAGGTGACGGGAAGACTCAAAAGCGGCACCTTCGAGTTAAAGGTGTCGGGACAGGGCATGACCACACCGATCACGCTGGCGATCAGCAAGTTATTGTCAAACAGTTTGGCGGATGAGGCCACCGTCGAGATTGAAGGCGGAGGCGAATGGTTTTTCCGGGACAAGCCCAGGTTCGTGACGGTGACCCCGAAAGCAGGCAGTCCACTGGCCGGACTTGCCTTAAGCCTGTCATGTACGATTAAAAGCGGCCTCGATGCAGCCAACGTGGTCAGCTTACCGGCATTTGGCAGTCAGCAAACAGCCATCTACCGTTGGCAGGTGACGGGGAAACTGAAAAGCGGCACCTTCGAATTAAAGGTGACGGGGCAGGGCATGACCACACCGATTACACTGGCAATCAGCAAGTTGTTGTCAAACAGTTTGGCGGATGAAGCCACCCTTGAGATTGAAGGCGGAGGCGAATGGTTTATCCGGGATAAACCCAGGTTCGTTAAGGCGACCCCGAAAGCAGGCAGTCCACTGGCCGGACTTGCGTTAAGCCTGTCATGCACGATCAAAAGCGGCCTCGATGTGGCCAACGTGGTGAGTTCACCGGCATTTGGCAGTGAGCAAACAGCCACTTACCGCTGGCAGGTGACGGGGAAACTGAAAAGCGGCACGTTCGAGTTAAAGGTGGCGGGCCAGGGCTTGACCACACCGATTACGCTGGCGCTCTGCAAGTTGTTGTCGAACATACTGGCGGATGAGGCTCAATTCTATGTGGACGGCGCTATGCCTCCAGCCGGGGCTGTTGAGTTCATGAAAGATGGGCGTAGGAGGGTTACTTTGAGCCCCAGGCCGGGGAGCCCGATATCTGGGTATCCACTGATGCTGAGCATCAACGTTGGCGAACTTTTACCAGGCGATTTCAGTTGCTCCCCTAGAGCTGACGAAGTGACGGAAAGTCATTCTTGGTCTGTTTCCCCGCGTAATAGAACAGGACGGTTTGAATTAGTTGCAATGGACAAAGTCGGAGGACCTATTACAACTCTGTTAAGACTCCCGTGCCTATGCAAATGATGGCGGAATTATTTTGTACGCGGAGTAGGATTTGGGCATCCACAATAGCGTCTGATTCAGACTATGGTGTGTACATTGGATAGGTGGACACTCCGTTTGGCGTTGGTAATATCAATCTAGGCATGATTAGTAGTGAATGAACGCCGAATAATTTCAATCAGAAGAAGAAATAACGAGCGCGAAACTGAAAACGAAAAAGGCAGCCCGCCGTCTAATGCCGATCAGTTAAGACAATTGTAGGTGCGAGCTTGCTCCGGGCGGCGTTCCGACGAAGAACGTGAGGGTGACGCGTTTATCCAGCAAACACGCGTTATCGTTAACGTCCATCGCGAGCAAGCTCGCTCCTACAAGGGGCTGCGTTCGCTTAACTGATCAGCATTAAGCTAACCGGCAGCCTTTCTTTCATTCCAAACACCGAATCAAGACAAGAAACCACCATCCACATTCAACGAAACCCCAGTCGTATAACTGGAAGCATCACTCGCCAAATACAACACCGCCCCCGCCATCTCACTCGGATCAGCCACGCGTTTAAGCGGAATCTGCTGCAGCGCGGTATTCAAAATCGCCTCATTCTTCACCAGCGCCGAAGCAAACTTGGTATCGGTCAGACCCGGCAGCAACGCATTACAACGAATCCCGAATTGCGCACATTCCTTGGCGAACACTTTGGTCATGTTGATCACAGCCGCCTTGGTCACCGAGTAGATGCCCTGGAACACGCCCGGCGAGACGCCGTTGATCGAGGCGACGTTGATGATGCTGCCGCCGCCGTTTTCGCGCATCAGTTTGCCGGCTTCGACTGACATGAAGAAGTATCCGCGGATGTTGACGTCGACGGTTTTCTGGAAGGCGCTGAGGTCGGTGTCGAGGACGTTGCAGAATTGCGGGTTGGTCGCGGCGTTGTTGACCAGGATGTCGAGGCGGCCGAACTGTTCCTTGATGCCGGCGAAGACCTGGCTGATCTGTTCCATTTCGCCGATGTGGCAAGCGACAGCGGTGGCTTTGCCGCCGGCGGCGATGATGGCGTCGGCGACGTGTTGGCAGCCGTCGAGTTTGCGGCTGGACACGATAACGTGGGCGCCTTGTTGGGCCAGCAGTTTGGCGATGGCTTCACCGATGCCACGGCTGGCGCCGGAGACGAAAGCGATCTTGCCGTCGAGGTCGAACAACTGAGTCTTGGACATGGGGTTTCCTTGTTATCGAGTCAAATGCCGGGGTGTCGCTGATGCTGTTTGGTAGGGGCGGCTTGCAGCGTTTGGTCAGTAAGCGTGCGTTATCGTTTACGACCTTCGCGAGCAAGCTCGCTCCTACAGGGGATCTCAGAGGCTGGACTTCTGGATGACCTGCAGGCTCATCTGCTCCAGCAGTTTGTTCATGTGAATGAACTGCGCGAAGCGTTTGTCCTGGGTCTGGCCATGGTAGAAGCGGTAGTAGATCTGCTGCACGATACCGGCCAGGCGGAACAGGCCGTAGGTGTAATAAAAGTCGAAATTATCGATTTCGATGCCGGAACGCTGGGCATAGTAATCGACGAATTCGCGGCGGGTCAGCATGCCAGGAGCGTGGCTTGGCTGGCGGCGCATCAGTTGCACCGGTGCCGGGTCACCCGCTTCGATCCAGTAGGCAAGGGTGTTGCCCAGGTCCATCAGCGGGTCGCCGAGGGTGGTCAGTTCCCAGTCGAGCACGCCAATGATCTGCATCGGGTTGTTCGGGTCGAGGATGACGTTGTCGAAGCGGTAGTCGTTGTGGACGATGCTGGAAGTCGGGTGGTCGGCCGGCATCTTGTCGTTGAGCCAGGCTTTCACCGCTTCCCATTGCGGCGCGTCGGGGGTCAGGGCTTTTTCGTAGCGGTCGCTCCAGCCTTTGATCTGCCGCGCCACGTAGCCTTCAGGCTTGCCGAGGTCGCCGAGGCCGTAGGCGTTGTAGTCGACCTGGTGCAGTTCGACGAACTTGTCGATGAAGCTTTTGCACAGTGCTTCGGTTTTCGCCGAATCCAGGCCCAGTTCCGGTGGCAGTTCGGAGCGCAGGATGATGCCGTTGACCCGTTCCATCACGTAGAACTCGGCACCGATCACCGATTCGTCGGTGCAGTGCACATAGGCTTTCGGGCAGTAGGGAAAACCGTCGCGAAGCTGATTGAGAATGCGAAATTCGCGACCCATGTCATGGGCGGATTTGGCCTTGTGGCCGAAGGGTGGCCGACGCAGGACGAACTCCTGTTCGGGGTATTCCAGCAGGTAGGTGAGGTTCGACGCGCCACCGGGGAACTGGCTGATCGCAGGCAAGCCACTGAGGCCTGGAATATGCGCCTTGAGGTATGGATCGATCAGGCTGGCATCGAGTTCTTCGCCGGTGCGGATACGGGTGGACTGATCTGTAAGCGCCATACTTATCCCTTCTGCTTATTCTGGAGGCCTGAAACTATTGGCTAATCTAATGCGCCCACCCGGCACCCACAACCACGAACGGCCCTTATAGGTGAGCGTGTTGCCGAGCAATCATTGTTTTTGATACACCTGTTTGAATCGTCCTACAGAACGGCATTGCTGACGCGGATAGGCATTTCAATGGGTGTGAGCACGGGCTGACCCGTAAAGAAGGCCACGAGGTTGCGACCCACCAGTTCGACGGTGCCCTGGGTGGCTTCCGGCGACAGGCCGGCGACGTGCGAGGTTAGGACCACATTGGTCAACGACTTGAGGGCATCCGGCACTTGGGGTTCGTGATCGAATACGTCCAGCGCGGCACCGGCGATGCGGCGTTGCTCAAGGGCGCTGATCAAGTCGGCGGTGACGATCACGCTGGCCCGGGCGATGTTGACGACGAAACCTTTGGGGCCGAGGGCATCGAGTACCTGGCGGTTGATCAGGTGCTTGGTGGCGAGGCCGCCGGGGGTGGCGATGATCAAAAAATCCGAGGCGCGCGCCAGTTCCGTAGGCGTGGAGCAGAAGCTGTAGGGCACGTCGCTGCGATGTTGACGGTTGTGGTAGCTCACGCTCATATCAAAACCGTTGGCGGCGCGTTTGGCGATGGCCATGCCGACGGCACCCAGGCCGAGAATGCCCAGGCGTTTGCCGGCCAGGGAAGGGCGCATGATTTTCGGCCATTCACCCCGGCGTACGGCGGCGTCGCAACGGGGAATGTCGCGCACCAGCGACAGCAGCAATGCCATGGCGTGGTCGGCCACCGAAGAGGCGTTGACCCCGGCGCCGTTGGTCACGGTGATGCCTCGGTCGGCGGCGGCTTGCAGGTCGACGTGTTCGTATCCGGCGCCGATCACGCAGATGATCTTGAGGTTGGGCAGGGCAGCGATTTCATCGGCGTACAGGCCCAGTGGACCACGGGTCAGCACCGCGTCAATTTGGCCGCTGTGCCGGGTAATGGCCTCGGCGCGTTCGGCAGGTGTAGGCGCAAGAATCAGGTGAAAGCCCTGATGTTCGAGGATCGGCAAATAATCGTTGATGGTTTCAACCAGTACCAGAACGGTTGCGGGCATGCTTGGCTCCTGTAGGCATGTGTATGTCGAGCTCGACCTCGCTTGAGAGTGCTGGCTCCGGAACGTTTTGGCAACAACGCCGATACCGCGCTTCTCAGTGTAGGAGCTGGCGCGGCTTGCGATGATTTTCTATACGACGGCGAATCGTCAGGCCGGGGAAGGGGATTCAGGCTTTTCTGCTGTCAGAAAGCACTGCGCAGCTTCAAGGATTTCATCTGACAAGGCATCGCCCCGGCTGGCCCGGGCCAGCGTCAGCGCACCGACCATCAGCGAGTACTGCACCAGCGCCTGTTGCCGGTTGGCGACGGCATCGTCTGATTCCATCAGGCTGCTCAGCGAATCGAGCAGCTTGTTCAGGCCACCCATGAATGTCTCGCGCAGGCCGCTTTCGGCGGTTTCGTGGCACATATCGCCGGCAAAGGCCACCACCGGGCAGCTGTCACCCGGATTGTCGCGGCTGGCGGTCGACAGGTAGGGCTCGATCAAGGCCCGGCGAGCGCCGGCTTTATCGTCAGCCGTGGCAATCCGTTCCCGCCAGTGCCCTGCCGCTTGCTCGAACGCCCGGCCGCTGGCTTCGACGGCCAGCGCTTCCTTCGATTCAAAGTGACCATAGAAACCGCCATGGGTCAGGCCAGCGGCGCCCATCACATCGACAACACTGATCCCATGCAGGCCGCGTTCGCGAAACAGTCGCGTGGCGGCCTCGACGATGATTTCACGATTGAGGTCGGCTTGCTTGCGGGAGACTCGGGGCATTAGGGGCTCACAGATAAAGGATTGAAAATCAGAGGGCGTACTGGGCAATACCGTTGCCGAATGACCAGTTTTCTTTTTTCACTTCCACCAGATTAATGAAAACGTCTTCCAGACGCACCGACAGTTCTGCGTTCAGGTTTTCAACGATGGTTTTGTAGAGCAGTTTTTTCTGATCGAGAGTACGGCCTTCGCTCAATGTGATCTGGATGACCACCAGGCTGTCGGTGCGAGCGATGCCAAGGTATTGCGGGTCGAAAATAAAATGCTGCTCGTCGTGCTCGGCGAGGATCTGGAAATTATCGTTTTCGGGAACGCTGATGGCACTGCGCAGGGCCGCGTAAATCTGTTGGCCGATGCGTTTGGCGTAGGTGGGGTCTTGCTGTTTTTTGATGTCGATGCGAACCAGTGGCATGGGAAGACTCCGGGAGGGATACAGGTCGACCCAAAATACATGACGGTAAACCTTTATCAAGTGGCGACTGATGAAATACTGTACTCCATCAACCCAGAGACTCTGCAAACCGTGTAGGAGCGAGGCTTGCCCGCGAAGACGGCGGCACGTTCGGCATCGATGCGACTGTTACACCGCCTTCGCGGGCAAGCCTCGCTCTTACAGGCTTGTGTGTCGCTCAGTTTCATCGAGTTGGCACCACCGTTCCTCACCTAAGTCTTTGCTTCTGTTCACTAATCCCGGAGAATCGCGCCCCTGTTTCGGCCAGGGCGCTGCCTGTCGGGTATTCCGACGCGTGCTGGCCGGGTGGCAATTGACCGGAATGTGGAGATCCCACCGGATGAATGATCAGGCCAAAAGCGTTAACGAACGCTTTGTAGCAGCGACACCCGCAACGCTGACGAGCTGGAATCGCCAAGACACTACCTGGATGCTGGGCCTGTTTGGCACGGCAATCGGTGCAGGCACCCTGTTTTTGCCGATCAACGCGGGCCTGGGCGGCTTCTGGCCGTTGCTGGTCCTGGCGCTGTTGGCGTTCCCGATGACCTTCTACGCGCATCGCGGCCTGACCCGCTTCGTTTTGTCTGGACGCGAAGGCGCCGACATCACCGAGGTCGTGGAGGAGCATTTCGGCATCAAGGCCGGCGCGCTGATCACTTTGTTGTACTTCTTCGCGATCTTCCCGATCCTGCTGATCTACAGCGTCGCGCTGACCAACACCGTAGGCAGTTTCCTCGAACATCAATTGCACATCATGCCGCCACCGCGCGCCGTGTTGTCCTTGGTGCTGATCCTCGGCCTGCTGGCCGTGGTGCGTTGCGGTGAGCAAATGATCGTCAAGGCCATGAGCCTGATGGTGTATCCGTTCATCGTCGCGCTGCTGTTTTTGGCGGTGTTCCTGGTTCCGCACTGGAACGGCGGCATCCTGACCACGGCCTCTACGCTGCCTGAACCGTCGGCGTTGCTGCACACCTTGTGGCTGGCGATTCCGGTGATGGTGTTCTCGTTCAACCATTCGCCGATCATCTCGGCCTTCGCGGTCGACCAGAAGCGGCGTTATGGTGACCACGCCGAGGAGCGCAGCTCGCAGATCCTGTCCCGCGCTCACGCCCTGATGGTGGTCATGGTGCTGTTCTTTGTCTTCAGCTGCGTGCTGACCCTGTCTCCAGCGCAATTGGCCGAGGCGAAGGCACAGAACTTGTCGATCCTGTCTTACCTCGCCAACCACTTCAGCAACCCGACCATCGCCTTCGCGGCGCCGTTGATTGCTTTCGTGGCGATCTCCAAGTCGTTCCTGGGGCACTACATCGGTGCCAGCGAAGGTTTAAAGGGGTTAATCGTCAAGACTGGCAAACGTCCGTCGCCCAAGGTCCTGGACCGCATGACTGCCGCTTTCATGCTGGTGGTGTGCTGGATTGTCGCCACGCTGAACCCGAGCATTCTCGGCATGATCGAAACCCTCGGTGGCCCGGTGATCGCGGCGATCCTGTTCCTGATGCCGATGTACGCGATCCGCAAAGTGCCGGCGATGGCGCGCTATCGCGGTCAGGCGTCAAATGTGTTTGTGGTGGCGGTAGGTCTGGTGGCGATTTCGGCGTTGGTTTATTCGCTGAGTGCCTGATGGGTAAAGATCAAAAGACCGCAGTCTTTGGCAACTGATCCATGTAGGAGCTGCCGCAGGCTGCGATCTTTTGATTGAGCGTGATTAACCGCTACAGTGGCCGCTGCGCGTCATACGCGCAGCGGTTTTTTTTCGCCTGGAGACACTGGATTGTCGAGCGCCCCAACCCCCTCAGAACAACCCAATCGCTGGAAAGACCTGCTCGCCGGGCTGTCGATTGCCGGCCTGTTGTTGCCCGAAGCGGTTGCCTATTCAAGCATTGCTGCGCTGGCGCCACAGGCCGGGCTCATCGCGTTGTTCGCGGGTCTGCTCTGCTACGGGCTGTTGGGCACCAGTCGGTTTGCGATCGTTTCCGCCACATCGTCGTCAGCCGCAGTGCTCGCTGCGGCTACCGCGACTTTAGCCAATGGCGATCCGCAACTGCGTTCGACACTGGCCATCGGGCTGGTGCTGGTGAGCGGGGCTTTTTTCCTGTTGGCCGGGCTGTTCAGGCTCGGCGGCGTTACGTCCTTCGTCGCCAAACCGGTGTTGCGCGGATTTGCCTTTGGGCTGGCGCTGACCATCATCCTCAAGCAGGTCGCCAATGTGGTCGGGGTGCATTTGAACGAGCCTAATCTGGTGCGGTTTCTGCCACAACTGCTGGAGCAACTGCCGCAATGGAATTGGGTTGCTGCGGGCGTTGCCATGGTGGCGTTGGCGTTGTTGTGGCTGTTTGCAAGGTTTCGACGCCTGCCCGGTGGATTGCTGGTGGTGGTGATCGGCATCGCGGCCGGCCAGTGGCTGAGCCTGCCGGCCTATGGCGTCAAGTTGATTGGCGTGATCGATCTGAGCCTGGAAGTGCCGAAGCTACCGGAACTGCCGTTTGCCGATTGGCTGCGTTTGGGGGAGTTGGCGTTTGCCATGGTAATGATTCTGTACGCGGAGTCCTACGGTTCGATCAGTTCGTTCGCGCTAAAACACGGTGACCGGGTGACGTCGAACCGGGATTTGCTGGCGCTCGGTGCCTCCAACCTGTTGTCTGGCCTGTTTCATGGCATGCCGGCGGGGGCAGGTTACTCGGCGACTTCGGCCAACGAGGCGGCAGGTGCCACGTCGCGGCTGGCTGGTGTCGTGGCGGCGCTGGTCGTACTGCTTATCGTGCTGACGGTACTGCCTTACATCGCCTTGACCCCGGAACCGATTCTCGCCGCCATCGTCATTCATGCATTGGCGCGTGGTTTGAGCCTGCAACCCTTGGGGCGATATTTCGTCTGGCGGCGTGATCGCCTGCTGGTGTTGTGTGCCGTGGGCGCGGTGCTGGTGCTCGGTGTGCTGGACGGCTTGTTGGTGGCCGTGGCGATCAGTGTGTTGTTGATGCTCAAGCGAATGTCGGCTGCCGATATCCAGGTGCTCGGGCGAATCGATGGCGGTCACGATTTTGTCGACCTGCAACGTCATCCCGCGGCGATAGCAGTGCCGGGCGTGTTGGTTGTCCGGCCGAGTGAAGCGTTGTTTTTTGCCAACGTCGAACGGATTCTCGGTGGTGCCTTGCATTTGATCCGACACTCGCAAACACCGATTCATGCCGTGATTCTGAGCCTGGAGGAGTCGCCTGATCTGGATGGCACCAGCATCGAAGCGCTGCAGGAATTTTTCGTGCGGGTACATCACGAAGGCAAGTTGCTGGTTTTGGCTCGCCTTAAAGAGGGGACGCAAAGTGCATTGTCGGCGTTGCCCGAGGTGCAGGCTAACGGGGTGATTCTGAGTGGGCTGAGTGTGGATGGGGCGGTACAGCAAGCCATAAGGCTGACGAGTAACCTGTAGGAGCGAGCTTGCTCGCGATAGCGGTTGTTCATTCAGCATTGATGTCGACTGATCCACCGTTATCGCGAGCAGGCTCGCTCCCACAGGGATTGGTGCATGCAGTGCAGGCATAAAAAAACGCCGCTCATCTCACGATGGGCGGCGTTTTTTATTGCTGTGTAACGTTAGGCTTGAACGACCGGGATGTTGGCGTTCGCAGCAGCTTCACGGAACTCGGCGATCTGGTCGAAGGACAGGTAGCGGTAGACATCGGCCGCCATGCTGTCGATCTTGCCAGCGTATTCCATGTATTCCTCGACGGTCGGCAGGCGACCCAGGATGGAAGCCACGGACGCCAGTTCAGCCGAAGCCAGGTAGACGTTTGCGCCATCACCCAGACGGTTCGGGAAGTTACGGGTCGAAGTCGACACAACAGTCGAGTTCGGCTCTACACGTGCCTGGTTACCCATGCACAGCGAGCAGCCCGGCATTTCCATGCGTGCGCCAGCCTTGCCGTAGATGCCGTAGTAGCCTTCTTCGGTCAGTTGGTGAGCGTCCATTTTGGTCGGTGGCGACAGCCACAGACGAGTTGGCAGCTGACCTTTGACCTGTTCCAGCAACTTGCCGGCAGCGCGGAAGTGACCGATGTTGGTCATGCACGAACCGATGAACACTTCGTCGATCTTCTCGCCAGCAACGCTGGACAGCAGACGGGCGTCGTCCGGATCGTTCGGCGCGCAGAGCACAGGCTCTTTGATGTCGGCCAGGTCGATTTCGATGATTTCAGCGTATTCGGCGTCAGCATCGGCAACCATCAGCTCAGGGTTGGCGATCCAGGCTTCCATCGCTTGAGCACGACGTTCCAGAGTACGTACATCGCCGTAGCCTTCGCCGATCATCCAGCGCAGCAGGGTGATGTTCGATTGCAGGTACTCGGTGATCGACTCTTTCGACAGCTTGATGGTGCAACCGGCAGCCGAACGTTCAGCCGAGGCGTCGGACAGCTCGAAAGCCTGCTCGATGCTCAGGTTGTCCAGGCCTTCGATTTCCAGGATGCGGCCGGAGAAGGCGTTCTTCTTGCCTTTCTTCTCGACAGTCAGCAGGCCCGACTGAATCGCGAAGTAAGGAATGGCGTGAACCAGGTCACGCAGGGTGACGCCCGGTTGCATTTTGCCTTTGAAGCGCACCAGGATCGATTCCGGCATGTCCAGCGGCATAACGCCGGTGGCTGCGGCGAACGCTACCAGGCCGGAGCCGGCCGGGAACGAAATGCCCATCGGGAAACGGGTGTGCGAGTCACCACCGGTGCCGACGGTGTCTGGCAGCAGCATGCGGTTCAGCCACGAGTGGATGATGCCGTCGCCCGGACGCAGGGAAACACCGCCGCGGGTCATGATGAAGTCAGGCAGGGTGTGGTGGGTGGTCACGTCGATCGGCTTTGGATATGCCGCGGTGTGGCAGAAGGACTGCATCACCAGATCAGCGGAGAAGCCCAGGCACGCCAGGTCTTTCAGTTCGTCACGGGTCATAGGACCGGTGGTGTCCTGGGAACCCACGGTGGTCATCTTCGGTTCGCAGTAGGTGCCTGGACGAACGCCAGTCACGCCGCAAGCCTTGCCGACCATTTTCTGCGCCAGGGTGAAACCCTTGGTGCTTTCAGCCGGTGCTTCCGGCTTCTTGAACAGGTCGAACGCTGGCAGACCCAGCTCGGCGCGAGCCTTTTCGGTCAGGCCACGGCCGATGATCAGCGGAATACGGCCGCCAGCACGAACTTCGTCCAACAGGACCGGTGTCTTCATTTCGAAGGTGGTCAGGACTTCGTCGGTGCCGTGTTTGCAGACTTTGCCAGCATGCGGATACAGGTCGATGACATCGCCCATGTTCATGTTGGAAACGTCGAATTCGATTGGCAGTGCGCCGGCATCTTCCATGGTGTTGTAGAAGATTGGAGCGATTTTGCTGCCGAAGCAGAAACCGCCGGCACGCTTGTTCGGCACGAAAGGAACGTCGTCGCCGAAGAACCACAGTACGGAGTTGGTCGCCGATTTACGCGAAGAACCGGTACCGACCACGTCACCAACGTAGGCGATTGGGAAACCGGCGTTGCGCATTTCTTCGATCTGTTTCATCGGACCGGTAACGCCTTGAGCGTCAGGCACGATGCCGTCGCGAGCCATTTTCAGCATGGCCAGGGCGTGCAGCGGGATGTCCGGACGGGACCAGGCATCAGGCGCAGGGGACAGGTCGTCGGTGTTGGTTTCGCCGGTTACCTTGAAAACGCGCAGGCTGATCTTGTCGGCCAGGGTAGGGCGGTTCTTGAACCACTCGCCATCAGCCCAGGACTGCAGAACGCCTTGAGCGAGAGCATTGCCTTTCTTGGCGCGTTCAGCGACGTCGTGGAAGGCGTCGAACATCAGCAGGGTGTGCTTGAGTTCTTTGGCGGCTACTGGAGCCAGTTCGGCGTCGTCCAGCAGGTTGACCAGGGTCACGATGTTGTAGCCGCCCTGCATGGTGCCGAGCAGTTCAACAGCGCGTTTCTTGTCGATCAGAGGGGATTTGGCTTCGCCTTTGGCGATGGCGGACAGGAAGCCGGCCTTTACATAGGCTGCTTCGTCCACGCCAGGCGGAACGCGATTGGTGATCAGGTCAACGAGGAATGCTTCTTCGCCAGCCGGGGGATTTTTCAGCAGCTCGACCAGGCCTGCAGTTTGTTCGGCGTTTAGCGGCTGGGGAACGATACCCAGTGCTGCGCGCTCTTCGATATGTTTGCGGTAGGCTTCAAGCACAGTTATTACCCTCATCAGTGGTCCCAAATGGGTGTCCGGGACGCTCATCCCGAAATTGCCGTACTCATGCGCTGCATGGCGTTGTGAGCCACTTAGCCAGAATTACCGACAATTCCTTACAGAAGCTGCTTTCAAAGTTTTACGCCTGCAGAACGGGGAGCTGATGAGGGTTGGCGTTGGGCTTTTCCCCGCTGGAAAAACCCTTCGCCAACACCGCTCTGAAGGAACGACTGTGCTCGTGACGCTTTGAAAACAGCTTCTAACGGACATTGGCGCCTAAAAAGGCAGGCTGATTCTACGGCAAAAAAAAATTAAAGGTAAGTCAGGGTTTATTGGACTTTGGTGGCGGCTGTCGTCAAAGACCAATAGACGTTGATTCCCTGAAGTTTGTGGGGTGATCAATCCCGGACAAAGGGCTAACATGCCGGCCTGTTTTGCTTTTTCGCGTTTTCCTGACCTATGCCCAATCAGACCATCAAAACCCCCTGCGTCGGCCTTTGCTCCACTGTTTACGGTGACCTGGTGTGCCGTGGCTGTAAGCGTTTCCACCATGAAGTGATTCACTGGAACGGTTACAACGAGGACGAAAAACGCGCGGTGTGGCTGCGTCTTGAGCAACTGCTGTCCCAAGTGATGGCGGCCAAGGTGGAAATTTTCGATTCGCCGTTGCTGAGAATGCAGCTGGAACAGCGAAAAATCCGCTTTGTGCCGCACCAGTCGGAATATTGCTGGGCTTATCAGTTGATTGCGCGGGGCGCGCGGGTCATCAACAATCTGGAAGCCTACGGCATGGTACTGCTGCCGGAGTTCCGCGACTGGAGTCTGCCGGAACTGCGGGACGCCATTGATCGGGAATTTTTCCTGCTCTCCGAGGCGCATTACCAGCGCTACATCGCGCCGGGGTTCCTAAGGGATGCGTTTGGCGGCTGATTTTTTAACGTCAAAAGATCGCAGCCTTCGGCAGCTCCTTCATTGGACTGTGTAGGCGCTGCCGCAGGCTGCGATCTTTTGATCTTCAGTCAATGCTTGCCCGCAATTTCCTCCAGATGATCCTCAACCTCCTGCGGCTTGAGCACCAGCACATCACTTTCCACCGCGTCCAGCACCACTTCCGCGGTATTGCCGATCAACGTCCCTGAAAATCCGCTACGCGCCACGGTGCCGATCACCGTCACGGCCGCCTGCAGCTTGTGCACCATGAATGGAATCAACACATCCGCCGGGCCTTCTGCGATATGCAGGTGCTCATCGTCGATGTCGAACTCCGCCTGGAACGCCTTGCACTGCTCGCGATAACGCGCCTCGATGGTTTCGCTGAGCTGCAGGGTCGGGTCTGCCGCCGACAACATCGGCGAGGGGTGGGCGCTGATCACATGCAGGTGGGCTTTGGCCAGGCTGGCAATGTCATAGCCGTAGTCAATGATGCTGTTGTGAAGGTGGCGGTGTTCGCTTTCCGTATTGCCGACATCGACGGCCGCCAGAATGACTTTGTCTTTCCATGAACCGGAGGTTTTGACCAGCAGCACCGGGGTTGGGCAGTGACGCAGCAGTTTCCAGTCACCCGGGGTCAACAAGGCTTTTTTCAACGTACTGTCGGGGAAGTGCTGCTTGATCACCAGCCCGCAGCCTTCCGCCTGCTGCACGTCGACGATGGTTTCGTGCAGGCTCTTGTTCCATGCCTGTTCGGTGGTGACGTTGTAGCCGTCTTCCAGTAAAGCGGCCTTGAGTACCCCGAGCATGCCGCTGTGATCATGCTTGGGGTCGCATACCAGAAGGTGCAGATGCGCCTGGGTAACGCCCGCGATCAATTTTGCCCGTTTGAGCGCCAGGCTTTCCGAATGTTCGGGCTCAATGACCACCAGAATGCTGCGAATGGCTTGCATGATCGGGATCTCCTGAAAATGAAAAAAGCATGGCGTTGCACAACTATAGTTGCTGGTCGCGTATTCGAGAGTTGATGCATATCAACGGTGGTGACTGGTGGTCTTTGGGCAGGCCGGTATAATCGGCGCCCTTCGTTTTGAACCTCTTGTCCGTGGGCCCCATGATCCTTCCCGAAATTCACGAATTCCTTGGCTGCCGCACTCCCGATGGCTGGGTGCAGGCCGCGCTGGCCGATCAGGAAACCTTGCTGATCGACCACAAAAACTGCGAATTCAAGGCCGCCAGCACAGCGCTCAGCCTGATTGCCAAGTATCACTCCCACGTCGATTTGATCAACATGATGTCGCGCCTGGCCCGGGAAGAGTTGGTGCACCACGAGCAAGTCATGCGCCTGATGAAGAGGCGCAAAGTCGAGCTGCGCCAGCTCTCCGCCGGGCGCTACGCCTCGGGGCTGCGCAAAGTGGTGCGCAGTCACGAACCGGTGAAGCTGGTAGATACGCTGGTGGTCGGCGCGTTCATCGAAGCCCGCAGTTGCGAGCGTTTCGAAGCACTGGTGCCGCATCTGGATGAAGAACTGGGCAAGTTTTATTTCGGCCTGTTGAAAAGCGAGGCGCGGCATTTCCAGGGCTACCTGAAACTGGCCTACCAATACGGTGACGCCAAGGACATCGCTCAGGTGATCGACAAAGTACGTGCCGCCGAGCGGGAACTAATCGAATCGCCGGATGTGGAATTCCGCTTCCATAGCGGTATCCCAACCACCGCATAACCTGTAGGAGCTGCCGCAGGCTGCGATCTTTTGATTTTGCCCTTTAAAAAACAAAGTCAAAAGATCGCAGCCTGCGGCAGCTCCTACATGGGATTACCGGCTTAGACCCAAACGTTCATGCCATTGGGCGATGGATTCTTCGGGGTATTCATCGAATTTTTTATCACCGGGTTTCACCTCGGCCTCGACCCAGGGAGCCTTGGAATCCAGCAATAAATGCGTGTGTTCCGGCGGCACTGGCAGCGGCGTGTCGATGGCTGATGCGAACGGGTGAATCAGCTCCGGCCATTCGGGGCTGAACAGCCATAAGCCCGAACCGCAAACCGAACAGAAATGCCGTTCCGCGCTGCTACGGTGGGCGCGTTTCTCGCCTTCACCCTTGAGCAGCGCATGGTAGATCGCGATGTTCTTGCGCCCGCGTACTTTCAGGCTGTTGGCGTCACCGGCGATATTAATTGCGTAACCGCCACCGCCCTGGGTCTTGCGGCAGATCGAGCAATAGCAGCGTTGATAAGGGTAGGGGTGGGCGCTGGTCAGGTTGAACGATACTGCGCCGCAATGGCAGGAGCCTTCGAGTTGCATGGGAACCTCCGGACGGGTTAAGCCTATCGGCAAAGCCTAGACGCACACAGAGCATGGTGGAGCTGCCGAAGACTGCGATCTTTTGACCTTGCTTTTCAAAATCAAGATCAAAAGATCGCGGCCTTCGGCAGTTCCTGCAGTGGGTGTGATCAACACGACTGGACGCATATCCTCCTTCACGTCAGCATGGCCGCCTCGAATTCGGGATCAAAAACCCATGCGACGTCTACCCTCCCTGGCAGCACTCCGAACCTTCGAATGCGCCGCCCGCCACGCGCACTTCGGCCGGGCGGCGGCGGAGTTATGCGTCACTGACAGCGCGGTCAGCCATCAGATTCGCCAGTTGGAAGAGCAGTTAGGCGTGCCGCTGTTTGTCCGCGAAGGTCGGCAAATTCGCCTGACGATGGCTGCCGGACGCCTGATGCAAAGCCTGCAACAAGCCTTCGAATTGATCGGTGATGCCTGCGATGAATTGCGCGATCCCTCGTCCCTGGCGGTGTTGCGTTTGGCAGTAACAGCCGAATTGGCGCAAAAGTGGTTGATGAGCCGACTCACCGATTTCTACGCCCGTTATCCGCACATTACCTTGCACCTCTACGAACAACCGATCGACGCCACTGCGCCGGGGGAAGACATCGACCTGGCGATCACCTACGGCACCGGCCCGGTGGACAGCAGTGCGTATTTCGTCCGACCGTTACCGGCGTTGCAGTTCTTCCCGGTGTGCAGCCCCGGCCTGTTCAACCAAGGCACGCTGAAAACCCCTAAAGACCTCGCGCGCCACTGCCTGCTGCACGACGATCAGGACGGCAAGACCTGGACTGCCTGGCTCACCAGCCATGCCGGCGATCAACGCCCCGAGCGGCAACTGTATTTCGCCCACGCCGGGTTGGCGCTGGAGGCTGCGGCGCAGGGGCAGGGCGTTGCGATGGGCGACAACCTGACGGCGCAGGAAGATTTGCTCAGCGGTCGTCTGGTGCGACCGTTCACCTCCAGCATGACCGCGCTGGGCCAATACGCATTGGTCTGCGAACGGGTGCGACTGGAGCGGCCGGCGGTGGCGCAGATGCTGGCATGGTTCAACGATCAGCTGGTCGATTGATGAGTTGAATTCAAGTATTCCGAAATAATCATCGTTGGCGAGCAAGTCGCCGACGCCCTTAGCCTGTGGTCATTCCAATCCCCGCTGATGAGGTTTGACCATGGCACGTTCGCTCGACACCACCCCTAAGCAAGACGGTTTCCGTTTGCCCGGCGAATTCGAAACCAAGTCCGGCTGCTGGCTCGGCTGGCCGGAACGCACTGACGTCTGGCGCAACGGCGCCAAGCCCGCGCAGAAAGTCTGGGTGCAGATCGTCACCGCAATCTCCATGAGTGAACCGGTCACTGTGTGCGCCTCCGCCGCGCAGTTCGCCACCGCTCGCCGTCAGTTGCCGGCGCAGGTGCGCGTAGTGGAAATGACCTGCAACGACACCTGGTTCCGCGACAGCGGCCCGTGCTTCGTGGTCAACGACCAGAGCGGTGAGGTGCGCGGCGTCGACTTCGAATTCAACGCCTACGGCGGCCTGGACGGCGGCTTGTATTACCCGTGGGACAAGGACGATCAGATCGCCAGCAAAATTCTGGAGATCGAACGTTTTGACCGTTATCGCGCACCCCTGATTGCCGAACTGGGCGGTATCCAGAGCGACGGCCAGGGCAGCATCCTCACCACCGAACAATGCCTGCTCAATCGCAACCGCAACCAGCATCTGGGCAAGGACGAAGTCACTCGCCGCTTGACCGATTACCTTGGCGCCGAGCAAGTCATCTGGCTGCCACGGGGCTGCAAGTTTGACGAAACCGACGGTCACGTCGACGACCTCGCTTGCTTCGTGCGACCGGGCGAAGTGGTGCTGCAATGGACCGACAACCGCGACGACCCACAGTGGGAAATCTATCAGGAGGCCTACGATATCCTGCGCAGTACACGCGACAGCCGTGGTCGCGAGTTGATCGTGCATAAACTGCCGCAACCGGATGTGCTGGAGTGGACGGCTGAAGAAGCCGAAGGTCTGGATCAGCAAGACAGCACCCACACGCGTCAAGCCGGGACCAAAATCTGCGCCTCGTACATCAACTACTACGCCGGCAACACCTCGATCGTAGTGCCGCTGTTTGGCGACCGTAACGATCAGGTAGCGCTGGCGACGCTGGCCGAACTGTTCCCGCAACACAAAATCGTCGGTATCGAAAACTCCCGGGAAATCCTGCTCGGTGGCGGCAACGTCGCGTGCATCACCATGCCTCAATACGCTGGCACTGCCAGCAACAAAAAAGGAGTTTAATCATGGGCCTGCACAAACTGACTCAAGCGTTATTGCTGGTGCTTGCACCCCTGTGTGTGCAGGCCGCCGACACCGCCAAACCGGTGGTGAACCTGTACATCTGGGGCGAGTACCTGGCACCGGACACCCTGACCAATTTCGAGAAAAAAACCGGCATCCATGTAGTCGCCGATCACTTCGATTCACTGGAAACCGTCGAGACCAAATTGCTCACCGGACGCAGCGGTTACGACCTGGTGTTGACCGCGGGCCAACATCTGTCTCGGGCTATCCAGAGCGGTGCAATCCAGACCGTGGACAAGCAGCAATTGCCGCACTTTGCCGGTGTCGGCGAGGAGTTCCGCCAGCACATGGCGGTGTTCGATCCGGGCAATCGTTATGCCGGAATCTATGCCTGGGGCACCACCGGCGTGGGCTATCAGGAACAAGCGGTCCAGCAGCGCTTGCCCGACGCGCCGACGGACAGTTGGGCAATGCTGTTCGATCCGCAAGTGGTGTCGAAATTCGCCGATTGCGGGGTCAGCTTGCTCAACGACCCTAACGAAGTGTTCGCGGCGGTCATGAAGTACATGGGCCTGGACATCAATAACCAGAACCTTGATGACCTCAAGCGCGCCGAGGCGCAACTGGCGAAAATCCGACCTTACATTCGCTACTTCGACAATGACCTGAACATCAGCGACCTGGCCAATGGCAACACCTGCGTGGCGATGTCGTGGAACGGTAACGTTGCCATTGCTGCCGGTCAGGCCGAGGCGGCGGGCAAGCCGTACAAACTCAGTTACCGAATCCCCAAGGAAGGCACGTTGATCTGGTTCGATGCGATGGTCATTCCCAAGGATGCGCCGCATCCACAGGCCGGCCTGGCATTGATGGACTACTTGATGACGCCTGAAGTGATGGCGCCGATCACTGACACGATCCATTACGCCAATGCCATTACGGCGGCGGACAGCTTGATTGATCCGGCGATTCGTAATGATCCGGGGACCTATCCACCGCAAGCGGTTCGCGCTTCGTTGTACAGCAAGAATGACAATGGCAAGGCGTTCAACCGGGCTTTGATTCGGGCGTTTAGCCGTTTGAAGTCGGGGTTGTGATCGGCCTCGGTTGATGTGTTGAACGAAACGACACCTTCGCGGGCAAGCCTCGCTCCTACAGACGGCGGAGATCCTGTAGGAGCGAGGCTTGCCCGCGAAGAACGATAACGCGGTCTATTTGCCCGTCATCCGCCACAAATACCAGGCCGCCACCGTCCGATAAGGACGCCAAGCCAACCCAAGCTCAATCATCTGCTTGCGAGTCGGCTGTACCTCCAGCCCCTTAAGCCGCCGATAACCCTCCCGCACCCCAAAGTCATCGGCCGGCAAGATGTCCGGCCGTTCCAGGCTGTAGATCAACAGCATCTCCACGGTCCAGCGCCCCACGCCGCGCAGGGTGACCAGTCGCTCGATGAGCGCTTCATCGTCCATGGCCAGCGCCGTGGCGTAATCCGGCACCACGCCATCCAGGGTCGCCTGGGCGACGCCCTGAATAGTTGCAATCTTGCTGGCGGAAAAACCGCAACTGCGCAGTCGATCGAAGTCGGTGGCGACGATTTGCTCGGGCCTCGGAAACGCACTCGACGGATACAACGCCAACAAGCGGCCGACAATCGCATCCCCGGCCCGCGCATGCAGTTGTTGGTAGGCAATCGCCCGCACCAGCGATTCATAAGGATCGCGCGCGGCGTGAGGCTGATGCAGGCACGGGCCGACGGTAGCGATATGTCGATGCCAGTCATCATCGAGCGACGACAAAAACTCGGTGGCGGGCCGATAGCTGTCAGGCATGGGTTCAGGCTTTTTCCGACGGTTGCAGTAACGCGTTCACTTCGCCATAAGTGAAAGCCTTGAGGTCGTGGCTGTCGAGCTTGCCGGTCTGCAGAAAGCTTTTGGTCAACGCCGCCATGGCGCCATACATAAACTCGGCGATGCCCGAGCCGGCGCTAAGACGGCGCACGCCCAACGCTTTCAATGCTTCGGGGGACGGCAGGCCGGGGAAACCGAGCACATTCAACGGCAACGTCGTGCCCTGGCACAGCGCCGCGATTTCGTATTCCGCCGTAACGCCCGCCGCGAACAAGCCATTGGCACCCGCCGCCTGATACAACGCAGCGCGCTTGAGGGTTTCTGCCACGCGATCTTCGGCGGGCACCAGGCCTCGCAAATACACATCAGTGCGCGCATTGATAAACAGGTTGACCTGGCGGCGATTGGCGACCTCGCGAGCGGTTGCAATCTTGCGTACCAGCAACTCCGGCGCAGAGCTGCCGTCTTCGATGTTGATCCCGACGGCACCGGCGGCGATCACCGCCTCAACCACCTCGGCAACCCGCGTCAGGTCATCGGAGTAACCGGCCTCGATATCCACCGTCAGCGGCACCGAGATCACCCGGGCAATGGATTCGACCGTTGAGACCAAGCGTTCAAGGGGCAGGGCGTTGCCATCTGGATAACCGTGAAGCCAGGCCACTGACGCGCTGCTGGTCGCTACAGCCTTGCAGCCCAACTGCTCAACAATCCGCGCACCGGCGGCGTCGGCGACGTTGGTGAGAATCAGCAAACCGTCCTGATGCAGTTGGTGCAATTGATTGTCGAGCCTGTCCATCGAGCTTCCTTCCTTATGAAAAACATGGGTGGGTCAGAATGCGAGTTGTTGGGTGATCTGCACCGCTGCGTTTTCCAGCCTGAGCAGGAACGCCTTGCGCGGCTGTCCTCCACCATAGCCCGTCAGTGAGCCGTCTGCACCGATCACCCGGTGGCAGGGCAGGACGATCGAAATGCGGTTGTGCCCGTTGGCCAGACCTACCGCGCGACTGGCGCCGGGCTTGCCCAGTCTGGCCGCGATGGTTCCGTAGGTGGTCGTCTGGCCATAAGGAATGGTCGCCAGTTCGGCCCAGACCTGACGAGAGAACTCACTGCCGGGCAAATGCAGCGCCACCTTGAATTCGGTCAGTTTGCCGGCGAAATACTGCGCCAGTTCCTCTTCGATTTGCTGCAAATGGCGATTGTCTCCGGGCGCCACGGCATAGCCGTAATGGTTCTGCAGCGTTTCGACTTCCCGGGTCAGCGCCGGCCGGTCGAGGAACTCCAGCAACACCAGTCCGCGACGCTCGGCCATAGCAATCATCGGGCCGAGCGGCGTGGTCAGTCGGGCGAACAGCAAGGGCTCACTGTTGCCGACGCGACCAGGAGTAATGTGGAAGGATTTTTGAAAGGCGTCGCGAAAACCGCTCAAGGACTCGTAACCAGAGTCGAACGCAGCGCTGTCGATGGAGTCGCCCTGCTTGATACCGCCCAACGCCATGCCCAGGCGCCGTGTGCGCAACCACGCGTGAAAGGTCATGCCGAAATGCTGCTTGAACCAGCGGCGTAATTTCAGCGGCTCGATGCCCACGGCCAGCAACTGGGCATCGGTCCAGCGCTGCTCGGGGTCGGCGTCTACCGACTTGAGCAGTTTCTGCACCCAGTCTGGCGCGATGGCTGCGGCGTCCAGCGGCTTGCAGCGCAGGCAGGCGCGGTAGCCCGCCGACAGGCACTCATCGGCGTGGGCGAAGAATTCGACGTTCTCCGGCTTCGGTTTGCGCGCCGTGCAGCTCGGTCGGCAGAAAATCCCGGTGGTCCTGACCGCAGTAAAAAACACCCCCTCGTAGGCGGTGTCTCGTTCAAGCATGGCGCGAACCATCTCGGCGTGCGGCGGAAGTAGCGTGCTTTGTAAGTTCATGGGCCCAGCATAGAACGCGACATGGGCAGCCTCCACCGGAAAATCGACAGAGAATTCCACCGCTCCCCGTAGGAGCTGCCGAAGGTTGCGATATTTTGAATTTTTTAAGATCAAAATTAAAAGATCGCAGCCTGCGGCGGCTTCTACATGAGGTTCAGGCGCGGCGGGCCAGGAGCAGCACCGAAGCCGCCGCCGACAGCAACCCCGCGCAGCAGCGATTGAAAAACCGTTTGCCCGAAGGCTTGGCGAACCAGCGGCGCATGTGCAAACCCATATAGGCATAGGCCGCAATGGCGATCCATTCAAGTATCAGGAACAGTGCGCCCAACACCGCGAATTGCGGCGTGATGGCGCGGGTCGAGTCGACGAATTGCGGCAGGAACGCGGTGAAAATCAGGATGGCTTTCGGGTTGCCCGCCGCCACCAGAAACTCTTGCCGGGCCAGCGCCAACAGCCCAACGGGCGCGCCGGTTACCACGTCCTCCACGCCAGGGTCGGCGCGCCACAATTGCCACGCAAGACAGAACAAATACGCTGCACCCAGAATCTTGATCCCGTAGAACAGCAACGCCGAGGTTTGCAGCACCACCGCCAGACCCGCCGAGGCGAGGGCGATCATCCCGGCGAATGCCAGCAAGCGACCGACACCGGCCAGGCACGCGGTGCGGTAGCCATAGCGCGTCGAATTGCTCACCGACAGCAGGTTGTTCGGGCCCGGCGCCATATTCAGGGCGAAACAGGCCGGGAGAAAAAGGGAGAGGGTGGCGAGGTCCATGATCGGCTCCAGTAGCGAGAGCCATATTTTTATCACAGCCTTCGCTTGGCCTGCCCCGTACAGTCATCGACCTAAAGCGCCGTAGCAGTGGCTACCGCGAGAATTTTTTTGCCCCGGCCACGCAGAGGATCACGGCGACGGTCACCACGAGCATGCCGATGCTGACGTGTTCATGCAGCACGGTGGCCGCCAGTGTCAGACCGAAAAACGGCTGTAGCAATTGCAGTTGGCCGACGGCGGCAATTCCGCCTTGGGCCAGCCCGCGATACCAAAACACAAAACCAATCAGCATGCTGAACAGCGACACATAAGCGAGGCTGAACCAGGCTGGCGTGCTGATGTGGGCGAAGGTCGCGGGCATCCGCCACCAGGCCGATATCGCCATGAACGGCAGCGCCAGCACCAGCGCCCAGGAAATCACCTGCCAGCCGCCGAGGGTTCGCGACAGCTTCGCCCCTTCGGCGTAACCGAGGCCGCAGGCCAGGATCGCCAGCAGCATCAACAGGTCGCCTTGCACAGAAGCGGTCAGGCCTTGGGAAGCGGCAAAGCCGACCACAAGTAGGCTGCCCAGCACTGAGAACAGCCAGAACACCGGCCGCGGCCGCTCGCCACCGCGCAAGACGCCAAACACAGCTGTCGCGAGCGGCAGCAGGCCGACGAAGACAATGGAGTGCGCGGATGTCACGTATTGCAGCGCCAAGGCGGTCAGCAGCGGAAACCCGACAACCACCCCCAGTGCGACGATGACCAAGGGCACAAGCTGGCTGCGCGCAGGTGGTTTTTCCCTGAACAGCAGCAGAAGGCACAGCGCCAGAATCGCAGCGAGGGTCGCGCGGGTCACGGTCAGGAAAACCGGATCGAACTCCAGCACGGCAACTCGTGTAGCAGGCAGTGAGCCGCTGAAAATGATCACGCCGATCAGGCCATTGATCCAGCCGCTGGCGTGGCTTTCCAGCGTCCGGTGTTGCAGGTTTGAAGTCCGCTCCATTTCGCTCACGCTCAAAGTCTGGTTGCAAGAAAGCCATCGTATGGCTGAGTATCGGTACAATCAAAAAATTGTCATGGATACACCTCGACATGCCTCGTTCACGCTACAAGTCACTGGTTGACGGCTTTGCCGCTGACATCCGCTCCGGGCGATTGCCGCCGGGCACGCGTCTGCCCACCCACCGACAATTGGCTGCCAAGGAAGGCGTGGCATTGGTCACCGCTACCCGGATCTACAAAGAACTGGAAGCCATGGGGCTGGTCAGTGGCGAAACCGGACGCGGCACGTTCGTCAGGGAAACGTCACTGCCGCCCGGCCAGGGCATCGCGCAGTCCGTCGTCGCAGCGGGGATGATTGACCTCAACTTCAACTATCCGTCATTGCCCGGGCAGGCCGATATGTTGCGCAATGCCCTGCGACAGTTGGCGCTGTCCGGGGATCTGGAGGCCTTATTGCGTTACCAGCCTCACGCCGGGCGTCTGCATGAACGGGCCTCGGTCGCGCGCCACTTGGCTGCGCGGGGGCTGAACGTGCCGGCTGAGCAGGTGTTGATCGTCAGTGGCGCTCAGCATGGTTTGGCGGTGGCAATGATGACGTTGCTCAAGCCCGGCGATGTGATCGCCGCCGATGCGTTGACCTACCCGGGTTTCAAGACGCTGGCCGAAACGCTGCACCTTGAAATCTTGCCCATTCCAGTCACCGACAAGGGGCCGGATTTGGCGGCCCTCGATCGGCTGTGCCGGAGCCGATCGGTGCGGGCTGTTTACTCGATGCCGACCTTGCACAATCCGTTGGGCTGGGTGATGGGTGCCGATCAACGCGAGCAATTGGTGTCGATAGCGCGTCAGCATGACCTGACGATCATCGAAGACGCCGCCTACGCGTTCCTCGCCGAAGACGTACCGCCACCGCTGGCTGATCTGGCGCCTGAACGAACGGTGTACGTGTCCGGTCTTTCCAAAAATATCGCCACCGGGCTGCGCATCGGATTTATTGCCGCGCCCGCGCAATGGGTGGCAGCGTTCGAGCGCACGATCATGGCAACCACCTGGAACACGCCCGGCGTAATGACAGCGATTGCTTGCGCCTGGCTCGACGACGGCACCGTCATCAAGCTGGAAGCGCAAAAGCGTGCGGACGCGCGGGCCAGGCAAGCCTTGGCGCGCAAGGCATTGGCGGGGCTCAGATACATCAGCCATCCATCTTCCTACTTCATCTGGCTGCCGTTGGCGGAAGACGCCCGTGCTGACCAGATCACCATGGCGTTGATGCGCGAACAAGTGTCGGTTTCACCCGCCGACCCCTTTGCGATTTCGGTCCATGTACCGCACGCGATCCGCCTGGCACTGGGCTCGGTGGATATGGATTCATTGCGCGAAGCACTGGTGAAAGTGAAGAGGGTGGTGGGCTTTTACTCCTGACGGCACAGGGCAGTTTTGTTCAATACGCACACCCACGGGCTCCTTTACGTTGACGCCTGGATCAACTGACAGGAAGTAGGTGTGCGATGAGTCTGATTATGTCCATGGCGGCGTTTGCGTTAGTCGCTTCGATAACACCGGGGCCGGTGAATATCGTGGCCTTGAGTTCGGGGGCGCGCTTCGGCTTCCGCGCCAGCCAGCGGCATGTGGCCGGGGCGACGTTGGGGTTTGTGTTGTTGCTGGTGTTAATGGGGCTTGGCTTGCATGAATTGTTGCGGCTGTGGCCAGCCATGACGCAAGTGGTGCAATGGGCGGGCGTCGCGTTCCTGTTGTACATGGCGTTCAAACTGGCGGCCGACAACGGGCGGCTTGAGGCAAAGGATTCGGGTCGCGCGCCGTCAATGCTGTACGGCGCCGTGATGCAATGGCTCAACCCGAAAGCCTGGCTGGCGTGTGTCGCGGGGATGGGCGCATTTGTCGCCGATGGCGAGGCGCGTTTGGTCTGGCAGTTTGCGGCGGTGTATCTGGTGATCTGCTATTTGTCGGTCGGCTGCTGGGCCTATGCCGGGACTTTTCTGCGCGGCTACCTGAACAACCCCGCAGGCATGCGCTGGTTCAATCGAGTGATGGCGTTGCTGCTGGCGGTGAGTGCGGTGTATCTGTTGCTGCCATAGCCACGAGAGTTTCTTTGCTGCAAGGTTCGCGTCAGCCCCGATATTGCCCCGGCGTCGCCGCCAGATGCTGTTTGAACGCCCGTTGAAAATGCGCCTGATCGGCAAACCCCGCTTCCAGTGCGACATCGGCGATCAGCCTGCCATTGCGCAGTTGATCGCGGGCAAACTGGATGCGTTGGTTGACCAGAAAAGCGTGGGGCGTCATGCCGTAATGCTGCTTGAATGCACGGATCAGGTAAGACGGCGACAGCTGTGCCGCTGCGCAAATGTCTTCGAGTTTGAGCATCTGCGTGCAATGGTCGCGGATGAAATCGGCGGCGCGCTCCAGTTTGAAGTTCGGCTCGCGCAGCGGCTGATCGGCGGGGTTGAGGTGCAGTTGCAACTCGGTGAAAAACTCCACCGCCGCACTTTGCTTGCGCAATGCATCCTGCAGCGGATCGATCAACACCTCATACAAAGCCTTCAGCCCCTCAAACAGATTGGCGTCCGGCGTGTGGGTAAGCGCGAAGCGCCGAAACGCCAGGTCCTCGCTGAACCCGAGTTGATGTTGCAAATCGGTGAGCCACGCCGTGTCGACATACAGCATCAAGTACGACCAGGGCTCGTCATCGATTGGATTACAGGCGTGGACATCGCCCGGGTTCATCAGCACCACGGTGCCGGCGCTGACCTCGAACGCCGCTTGCTCATGGACATACGTACTGCGCCCGGCGGTGATCGCGCCGATGGAAAAATGCGCGTGGGAATGCCGCGTGTAACAGACTTCGCGCCCGTCGGCGATGGTGCGGGCTTCGACGAAGGGCAGGGCGTCATCGCGCCAGAAGCGCGGGGCCTTGTCGGTGTCCTTGAGCTTGGAGGGCTTCATGGTCAGTCCTTGGCAGTTCAGCCTCGGAGTGTATTAGTTCTCGCCGTCAAAGGCTCGTTGCAGCTCGGCAATATTGAGTTTTTTCATCTGCATCATCGCCGCCATGGCACGCTGGGATTTGGTCGTGTCCGGGTCTTTGAGCATCTCCATCATCGCGATGGGCACGATCTGCCACGACACGCCGTACTTGTCTTTGACCCAGCCGCATTGCTGCGCCTCAACCGGTCCGCCATCAGCCAGGCGCCCCCAGAAATGGTCGACTTCTTCCTGAGTCTGGCAATTGACCTGGAACGAGATCGCTTCGTTGAAGGTAAACGCAGGACCACCATTGAGCCCGGTGAACGTCTGTCCGTCGAGTTCAAAACTGACCGTCAGTACCGAGCCTTCTGGCTGACCATGCTGCTCTTGACCGGCCTTGCCGTAGTGAGTGATGGCGGTGATTTTTGAATGATCGAAGATTGCACAGTAGAACTTCGCAGCCTCTTCAGCCTGGCCGTTGAACCACAGGCAAGGCGTGAGTTTTTGAGCATGTAGCATGGCGGGGTCTCCCTGGCAGGTTTTTGCATGCTGGACTATCAGCGTAGTCAGCCTCCGGTCGTCTGGCCGTGCCGTAGATCGACAAGTGCTTCGTGTTTTTGTGCTTCGTGTAGTCGATATGACTTCGAGTAGAGTCGTTGAGACTCGTTTTGATTGGTGTCGTAATGACTCATGTTTTTCAAGCTACTGATTTATAAGGATTAAATATCTGGCACGGGACTTGAAACAGCAAACGTACAACTGAACTGCTACAGGAGTACGGAAAATGTTCCATTTCTTCAGCAATCCTCAGAACGTTCTTCATCTCTCGAGCCGCGTGCTCGGCATCGGCCTGGTCATGCTGTTTTCTGGCATCTACGGCGCTTACCTCTACGACGGTCATCTGTCGATCGTCACACTGGTCGCAATGCACGCGATGACGATCGTCGGGCCAACCCTTTTGAAAATCGGCTACGTCATGCGCTTGCTGGCCCAACACCGGCTGAGCAAGCCTCTGGCCGTAGCGCTGGCCTGATGCGCAAATTCGCCGCTGCACCAGTTTTCAGTATCGGCTTTCGTCCGTTCTTTCTGGCGGGTGCCGCATTCGCCGCAGTGGCAATAGCGATCTGGGCACTGTGGTTGTATGGGCGATTGCCCGGCGCACAACCGGTGGGCGGTATGCTCGCCTGGCATCGCCACGAGATGCCGTTCGGGTTTGCCGTGGCAATCATTGCCGGGTTCCTGCTGACGGCGGTGGCGAACTGGACCGGTCGACCTGGGCTCAATGGCTGGCCGCTGATCGGGTTGGTGCTGGTCTGGCTACTGGCGCGACTGGCCTGGCTGTTGCCGATTCCTCCTGCGGTGTTGCTGCTGTTGCAGCTGCCTTTTCTACCCTTGTTGGCCTGGGTGCTGGGACGGGATCTGATCGCAGCCCGCAAACGCGAAAACTATCCGATTTTGCTGGTGATCACGCTGCTGGCGGGGTGTCAGGCCATCACGCTGTGGGGGTTCTCGACCGACGATGTGGGGCTGCAACGGCGCGGCGTGCTGGCAGCGTTGTGGTTGGTGGGCGCATTGATGAGCGTGATCGGCGGGCGCGTAATCCCGTTCTTCATTCAGCGCGGCTTGAATCGCCCGGCAACACCAGCAGCCAATCCCTTGCCCGGCAAAATTCTGCTGGTGAGCGGTTTGTTTGCGGCGGTGACGTTTGCCCTCGGTTTGAATGACGTTCCCGGATTCTGGCTGGCGGCGTTGTTTGTGCTGATGGGCGTTTTGCACCTGCTGCGGTTGTGGCGCTGGCATGATCGGGGTATGTGGCGCGTGCCGTTATTGTGGTCGCTGTATCTGTCGTACGCCTGGCTGGTGGTGGCGGTTTTCGCCATGGCGCTGTGGCACCTCGGCCTGATGCCTCAACAAAGCCTGGCCACCCACTCGCTGGCGGTGGGAGGTGTCGGCGGGTTGGTTCTGGCGATGATTGCCCGGGTCAGCCTTGGCCATACCGGGCGGCCGTTGCTGCCTTCGAAGGCGATCGTTGTGGGGTTTGCCCTGATGCTGGTGGCCGGCTTGTCGCGGGTGCTGCTGGTGCCGTTTTCCGGGGTCGGGTTGGGCCTGTCGGCGCTGCTGTGGTGTGTGGCGTTCGGCTTGTTTCTGCTGCGCTATACCGGGATTTTGTGCAAGCCAAGGGCCTAACCCATCCAGCACCACTCCTGTAGGAGCGAGCTTGCTCGCGAAGGGGAGTATCAGTCGATTTCAATGTTGACGGTTACATCGCCATCGCGAGCAAGCTCGCTCCCACAGGTTGAGTGACCGGTGGTCGATACGCTGCGGCCTGCGGTGCAAATTGCGCTTAGCTGTAGAGATAAGCCGAGGCGCGCGTAGGTTTTCAGTACCACAGCAGCGCCCCCTTCAGAACACCGTGAGTCTGAGGAGCGTCGCAATGCTGACCCTGAATATCAATGGCAAGGACCAGGAACTGGATGTCCCCGCGGACATGCCGTTGCTCTGGGTCTTGCGCGATGTCGCGCACTTGACCGGCACCAAGTTCGGCTGCGGCATGGCCCAGTGCGGTGCCTGCACCGTGCACGTCGACGGCGCGCCACTGCGCTCCTGCATTACGCCCACCACGGCGGTGGCCAACGGGCAGAAAATCCTCACCATCGAAGGCCTGTCCACTGACGGCTCGCACCCGGTGCAACAAGCCTGGGCCGAACTCGATGTGGTGCAGTGCGGCTACTGCCAGTCCGGGCAAATCATGTCGGCGGCGGCGTTGCTGGCGAAAATTCCGCAACCGACCGATAGCGATATCGATCAGGCACTGTCCGGCAACATCTGTCGCTGCGGCACCTATCCAAGGATTCGCGCAGCGGTCAAACGCGCCGCCGAGCTGGGTTGAGGTGACCATGAACGCCATCCGTCGGTTATCACGTCGTGGTTTTCTCAAGGGCAGTGCGGTGCTGGGCGGTGGGCTGGTGGTGGCGTTTGTCGTCCCCGGTGCCCATCGTTTTGCAGTCGGTGCCGAGAACCAGGGCAACGTGTTCGCTCCGAATGCGTTTCTGCGCATCGGCAATGACAACAGCGTGACCGTGTTGCTCGGTCATTCGGAAATGGGCCAGGGCATCTGGACCGGCCTGACCATGTTGATCGCCGAAGAACTGGACGCCGACTGGTCGAAAATCCGCGTTGAACATTCCCCGGCCTCGGCGGCCCTCTACGGCCTGGCCGGGTTTGGCGGGATGCAAATCACTGGCGGTTCGACCTCGACCTGGATGGAGTTCGACCGCTACCGTCAGGCCGGTGCAGCCGCGCGGTTGATGTTGGTCGAAGCGGCAGCCAAGCGCTTCAACGTTGCGCCCTCGCAGATTCGCACCGAGTCGGGGGTGGTTATCGCCGACGAGCAGCGCGCCACCTACGGCGAATTGGCCGATGACGCTGGCAAGCTGCCGGTGCCGGATCCAGCGTCGATCAAGCTCAAGGAAGCCAAGGACTGGACAATCATCGGCAAACCCACCAAGCGCCTGGACACGCCGGAAAAAATCACCGGCCGCGCGAAGTTCGGCATGGACGTGCAATTCGATGGCTTGATGACCGCGATGGTGGCCCGTGCGCCCGTGTTCGGCGGCAGCGTCAAATCTTTCGAAGGCGCCGGGGCGCTGGCGATACCCGGCGTGCACAAAGTAGTGCAAGTGCCAACCGGCGTGGCGGTGATCGCTGATCATTACTGGGCGGCGAAGCTGGGACGCGACGCACTGACGGTCGAATGGGATCTGGGGCCGAACACCGGGCTCGACAGCCTGAAACTGCTGGAGAGTTTCCGTAAGCTCGCTGCCACTCCCGGCCTTCCGGCCAGTCAGGCTGGGGATACCAAGTCCGCGCTGGCCAAAGCGAGCAAGACCATCGACGTCGAATACAGCGTGCCGTATCTGGCCCATGCGCCGATGGAACCGCTCAACTGCACGGTAAAGATCACCAAGGACAAATGCGAAATCTGGACCGGCACGCAGTTCCAGACGCTGGATCAACTGATCGCCGGGAAGATCACCGGACTCAAGCCAGAGCAGGTCGAAATCCACACCGAGTTTTTAGGCGGCGGTTTTGGTCGTCGAGCCAACCCGACGTCGGACTTTGTCGCCGAAGCGGTGCAGGTTGCGAAAGCGGCGGGCGGACCGGTGAAAACCGTGTGGGCGCGGGAGGACGACATTCGCGGCGGCTATTACCGCTCGGCGTTCCTCCATCAGGCGCGGATCGGTCTGGGTGCCGACGGTCTGCCCTTGGCGTGGAGGCATGTGATGGTCGGGCAATCGATCATGGCGGGCACTTCGCTGGAAGCGGCGATGGTCAAGGACGGCATCGACAAGACCTCCGTCGAAGGCGTGGCGGACAGTCCGTACCTTGAAGGGCTGGCCAACCATCAAGTTGAACTGCATTCGCCCCAAACCGGCATCAGCGTGCTGTGGCTGCGTTCGGTGGGGCACAGCCACACAGCATTCGTCATGGAATCGTTGATCGATGAGCTGGCCACGGCGGCGGGCAAAGACCCGGTGGAATACCGACGGACTTTGCTCAAGGAGCATCCACGGCACCTTGGTGTGCTCAATCTGGCGGTGGAGAAGGCCAACTGGAAAGCGCCGCTGCCGGACGGCCACGCCTTGGGTGTGGCGGTGCACGAGTCTTTCGGCAGCTACGTGGCGCAAGTGGCCGAGGTCTCCCAGGACAACCTGTCGATCCGCGTACACCGGGTGGTGTGTGCGGTGGACTGCGGGATTGCGGTGAACCCGCAGAGCATCGCCGCGCAGATGGAATCATGCATTGCCTTCGGCCTGGGTTTCACCTTGCACAGCAAGCTGACCTTCAAGGACGGGCAAGTGGTGCAGTCCAATTACCACGACTACCAGGTGCTGCGGCTCAACGAAATGCCGGTGGTGGAAGTGCATATCCTGCCCAGCAGTGAAAAACCCGGCGGCATTGGCGAGGCCGGTGTGCCACCCACGGCACCGGCCGTGGCTAACGCGGTGTTCGCCTTGACCGGGCAACGTCTGCGGGAGCTACCGCTGCAGCTGTCGGGGGTGTGAGATGAAACGACATCATTGGGTGCTGGGTGCGGTGCTGCTGCTGTGCCTTTTTATCTATGCCACGGAGCTGTTCGCCGAAGACCGGGAAGCCTTGAAGGCGTTCGAAACCGTGCAGAAAGTCTTCCAGAGCCCGCGTTGCCAGAACTGCCACATCCCCGGCGATTCACCGTTGCAGTTCGACGCCGGAAAACCCCACGCGATGAACGTCGTGCGCGGCATGGACGGCAAAGGCGCGGCGGGTTTGCCCTGTGCCACTTGCCACGCGGAAGTCAATCCACCGGACAGTTACGGCCCCAAGGCCCCACCGGGAGCGCCACATTGGAGCCTGCCGCCGGCCGCACACAAAATGGCCTGGATCGGCCTGCCGCCGGACAAGCTGTGTGCCCTGATCAAGGACCGCTCCAGCAATGGTGACCGTGATTTTGCGGCGCTGATCAAACATGTCAGCGAGGACAAATTGGTGCTCTGGGGCTGGAATCCGGGTGGCAATCGCGAGCCGGTGCCGGTCCCGCACGACATCTTCGTCGATCAATTCAAGGTTTGGGCGGATGCGGGGGGGCCATGCCCAGTGGGTAGCTGACCAACGGTGCGTCAACCGGGAGTCAAACCGAATCTAGGTGACTCTAAAGTACATCGTCGCCACTGGAGTAAGTGATGCTGATCCCAGGCAAATCTCACAAACCAGGCGTCTGCGCAGACCCTTTGCGCACGCCCGTGCAGGAACGCGAACTGTTGCGTGACCTCGCCCGCAAGGCTGAGCAAGCGCTGACAGGCGTGCAGATGGCGAGCATGGACGAGCTCACTTTGCTGCCCAATCGTCATGGTTTCATCGCATTGGCCAAGCTGGGCCTGGACGCTTGCGAACAATTAGCGCGGCCAGCGACGCTGTTGTTTTTCAACCTCGATGACTTCAAACGCATTAACTACCTGTTTGGCCGCACCGAGGGCGATAACGCCCTGAAAACCTTCGCCGACGTGCTGCGCATCGGCTTCCGGGAAAACGATGTGATCGGTCGGCTGGAAGGCGCGACCTTCGTCGCCTTGCTGACCGGTTCCGGTGCCGTCGATATCACGGCAATCAAGGCGCGGCTCGAAGAAATGCTCGACGAACGCAATGCCACGGCACATCGCGGGTATGACATTCGTTTCAGTATTGGGCAGATTGAGCATGATCCGACGGCTCATGGCACATTCGAGGAGTTGCTGGGTGAGGCGCAGAGGGTAATGAACCGTTAGCCCTATGGTTTAGTTATTGTCGATCAAATATATTCAGGCAATAGCTAGCTCCTGCGTCAGAGCCGCATTTCTGTTTGTCAAAAAAAAGCTTGTTCAGCTGACTTCCATTTATGGTCACTCCGGTCGTGGGCAAGTTTTCAATTTTGTAACTTTTACCAGGAGCAAGTTCAATGGTGTCTGGACTGCCCGCGACGGAAATTGAGTAAGTACTGCTGGCGGTCTTGTTGACTACGGTAAACCCTTGGTTTGTCATCTCGACCGCGGTTGCGTGTTGAGTTGCAGCAGCTAAAATAATCAAGGAAAAATAGAAGGCTTTCATGTTGGACTCCTTTTAATGGCTGTGTCTGACGATTTATGTGTCGCCTTAATCTTTTGAAAATAGCTGAATGCATAATGCCGTGTAGGTGGTTGTGCAGTTGGTGGATTCTGAAACGGTGATTGAGGTAACTGCCGGCGCATCGGCTGTTGTAGTTAAAAAGCCCCCTGCAACAGGGTATGGCGCTACTAAGAACATTTCTCCGGGGGAGAGGATTCTCTTGTCTTTGCCATATATCTCTGCAGTGATGACAGTTGATTTTGTCATGTTTCTGAATTGAATATCTCCATAACCTGCAGCGTAAACAGGCAGGGCGGAAATTAAACTGAGCGCTACGGTTAGTGATCTTATAAGCATGATTATATTCTCGCTGGTTTTTCAGTATTTGATCTTTATCTCTCTAACTTGGCTACTGTCATAAATTACAGGTTTTTGTGTTCGGTTAAGAATGTTTTGAAATTTCAGGCGGGATTTTTATTTCGAAAGGGGTTTCATGTTAAGAGAGTGTAACTACCGGTTGGATCAAGATATTGACCAGCCGATAGTTAGGCTTTCAATGGAGCTGTTTGTCCACGATAAGGGAATGACTTTCCCGACTATTTGGCAAACAACTGCCCAATATCCTTGAATGCCTTGAACTCCAGCGCATTACCGCAAGGATCAAACAAAAACATCGTCGCCTGCTCGCCCACCAGTCCCTGAAATCGAATCCCCGGCTCAATCACGAACCGCGTCTCCAGCGCTGTCAGCCGTTGCGCCAGTGCTTCCCATTCCTGCATTCCCAGCACCACACCGAAGTGCGGCACCGGCACGTCGTGGCCGTCAACCGCGTTGGTGTGAGCGGCTTCTTGCGAGGCATTTTTCGGCGCCAGGTGAATCACCAGTTGATGGCCGAAGAAATTGAAATCGACCCAATGGTCGCTGGAGCGACCTTCTTCGAGGCCGAACACGCTGCCATAGAAATGCCGTGCGGCGGCCAGGTCATAGACCGGAATGGCAAGGTGAAAAGGGGAAAGCTGCATTGAGAGTCGCCTCAGTAGTGGGGGGATTCCGGATGAGTTTAGTCCTGTGATTTTTGATTAAAAGAAGATAGTTTTTACACCGAGCTCAAATAATTTCGATCAATCGAGGCCGCTATGCTGCGCGAACTGAAAACCTTCATCGCCGTGACCCGTTACGGCACGTTCGCGGCGGCAGCAATGCACATCGGCCTGACGCAATCGGCGGTCAGCGCACAGATTCGTAACCTGGAACAGGCCCTTGGCATTCGTTTGTTCGACCGCACCGGGCGACAGGCGCTGCTCAATGCGGCGGGGCAGCGGGCATTACCCATGGCCCGAGAGATGCTGGAAACCTTCAGCCGTATGGCGGTAAGCGATGATGTCAGCGAGTACCGTGGCGAATTGAAAATTGGCGCGGTGGCTACGGCCCAAACCGGATTGCTGCCCCAGGCATTGTTGCGATTGCGTCAGCAGGCGCCACTCCTGGAACCGAAGCTGGTGCCCGGCGTGTCGCTCAATCTGTTGAGTCAGGTGGACACTGGCGAAGTGGATCTGGCGATCCTGATCAAACCGCCGTTCGACTTGCCCAAGGAATTGTCAGCGCAGGTGATTCGCCGCGAGCCGTTTGTGCTGATTGTCCCGGCAGACCTCGAAGGCGACGAGCCATTGCGATTACTCGCCGAACACCCGCATGTGCGCTACGACCGCAACTCGTTTGGCGGGCGCCTGGTGACGCGGTTCTTGCGTGAACAGCAAATCGACGTGCAAGTCGCGTTGGAGCTGGATGAGCTGGAAGCCATCGTCAAAATGGTCGAATGCGGTTTGGGGATTTCACTGTTGCCCGAGGCGGGATTGTGGCTTGAGCACGGGGCGAAGGTGCGGGTGATCCGCTTGGGTGAGTTGACGTTTTATCGGGAGATTGTGTTGTTGCAGCGTTATAGCCAGCGTCATCAGCCGATTCAGCAGTTGTTTGCGCGGTGTTTGTTGTGAACCGTGAAGATCGAAAGATCGCAGCGTTCGGCAGCTCCTGCAGAGTTCAATGTAGGAGCTGCCGAAGGCTGCGATCTTTTGATTTTGACTCCAATAAAAAACCCGCCAGACGAGGCGGGTTTTTGATGGGCTAACCGAAGATCACTCTTCGATGTTGCCCATGGCCGTGGTGTTGAAACCACCGTCCACGTACATGATTTCGCCGCTGATGCCGGACGCCAGGTCCGAGCACAGGAAGGCGCCGGCGTTGCCGACTTCGTCGATGGTGACGTTGCGACGCAGCGGGGTTTGCGCTTCGTTGGCGGCCAGCATCTTGCGGAAGTTCTTGATACCGGAGGCCGCGAGGGTACGGATCGGGCCAGCCGATACGCAGTTGACGCGAGTGCCGTCCGGGCCCAGGGAGCCGGCCAGGTAACGAACGCCCGCTTCCAGGGAAGCCTTGGCCATGCCCATCACGTTGTAGTTCGGCATGGTGCGCTCGGCGCCCAGGTACGACAGGGTCAGCAGGCTGCCGTTGCGGCCTTTCATCATTTCGCGGCCAGCCTTGGCCAGGGCCACGAAGCTGTAGGCGCTGATGTCGTGAGCGATGCGGAAACCGTCACGGGTGGTGGCTTCGGTGAAGTCGCCGTCCAGTTGGTCGCCCGGGGCGAAGCCGACGGAGTGAACGATGCAGTCCAGGCCGTCCCACTTCTTGCTCAGTTCTTCGAAGACCTTGGCGATTTCTGCATCGCTGGCCACGTCGCACGGGAAGCACAGCTCAGGGCTCGAACCCCAGCCCTGTGCGAACTCTTCGACACGACCCTTGAGTTTGTCGTTCTGATAAGTGAAGGCAAGCTCAGCGCCCTCGCGATGCATGGCGGCAGCGATGCCGGATGCGATGGACAGCTTGCTGGCGACACCGACGATCAGTACGCGCTTACCGGCGAGAAAACCCATGTGTTGCTCCTCTTTCAGGTTATTGCGCAGTGGCTGGAGCCAGGAAAGCGGCTTCCAGCAACTGCTGTGTATACGGATGTTGGGGGGCGGCAAAAATACTTTGCGCGTCTCCCTGTTCGACCACTTGGCCATGCTTGACCACCATCAGCTGGTGGCTCAGTGCTTTAACGACAGCCAGGTCATGGCTGATAAACAAATACGTCAGATTGTACTTGGCTTGCAGTGAACGCAGCAGCTCCACCACTTGGCGTTGAACGGTGCGGTCGAGGGCCGAAGTCGGCTCGTCCAGCAGAATCAACGCCGGTTTTAGCACTAATGCCCGGGCAATGGCGATTCTCTGCCGTTGCCCACCGGAAAATTCGTGGGGGTAGCGGTTCCGGGTTTCCGGGTCCAGACCTACCTCCTTGAGTGCCGCAATAATCGCTTGTTCCTGTTCCGCCTCGGTGCCCATCTTGTGGATCCGCAGGCCTTCGCCAACGATCTGGCTCACGCACATCCGCGGGCTCAGGCTGCCGAACGGGTCCTGAAACACCACTTGCATCTCCCGTCGAAGCGGCCTGACCTGTTGCTGCGTCAGGCAGTCTAGCTGTTTGCCTTCAAAACGGATGGTGCCTTTGCTGCCAATCAACCGCAGGATCGCCAGACCCAACGTGGATTTACCGGAACCGCTTTCTCCCACAATCCCCAGGGTCTGGCCTTGGGGCAGGCTGAAATTGATGCCGTCTACTGCTTTGACGTAATCCACGGTCTTTTTCAGCAGACCTTTCTTGATCGGGAACCAGACTTTCAGGTCCTCGACCGCCAGCAATGGCGGGCCAACCACGTTGGTCGCCGGTGTGCCGCTGGGCTCCGCTGCCAGCAGGATCCGAGTGTACGGATGCTGCGGTGCGCGGAACAACTCTTCGCACGATGCCTGTTCGACGATGCAACCGCGCTGCATGACACATACCCGATGCGCAATTCTTTTCACCAGGTTCAAATCGTGGCTGATCAGCAGCAATGCCATGCCCAGGCGAGCCTGCAATTCCTTGAGCAGTTCGAGGATTTTCAGCTGAACGGTCACGTCCAGCGCGGTGGTTGGCTCGTCGGCAATCAGCAGCTCGGGCTCGTTGGCCAGGGCCATGGCAATCATCACGCGCTGGCGCTGACCACCGGACAATTCGTGGGGCAGGGCCTTGAGGCGCTTGTGCGGCTCAGGAATGCCGACCATCTCCAGCAATTCCAGGGTGCGTTTGGTGGCGACTTTACCGACCAGACCCTTGTGGATACCCAGCACCTCGTTGATCTGCTTTTCGATCGAGTGAAGCGGGTTGAGCGAGGTCATCGGCTCCTGAAAGATCATTGCGATCCGGTTGCCGCGGATGTGGCGGATGGTTTTTTCTTTCAGGCTCAGCAGGTCCTGGCCGGAATACTCGATGGTGCCGGACGGATGCCGGGCCAGCGGGTAGGGCAGCAGGCGCAGGATCGAGTGCGCGGTCACCGATTTGCCGGAGCCGCTTTCACCGACCAGCGCCAAGGTCTCGCCACGCTTGATATCGAAGCTGACGCCTTCGACTACCCGCTGACAACGATCACCGACGACAAATTCGACGGCGAGGTCGCGCACTTCGATCAGATTGTCCTGATTCATTTCACTTCCTCGGGTCGAAGGCATCGCGAGCGGACTCGCCGATAAACACCAGCAAACTCAGCATCAAGGCCAACACCGCAAACGCGCTCATGCCGAGCCACGGCGCTTGCAGGTTGGATTTGCCCTGGGCCACAAGCTCGCCCAGTGACGGACTGCCGGCCGGCAAGCCAAAGCCGAGGAAATCCAGGGCGGTCAGTGTGCCGATGGCACCGGTCAGGATGAACGGCATGAAGGTCATGGTCGAGACCATGGCGTTGGGCAGGATGTGGCGGAACATGATCGCGCCATTCTGCATGCCCAGCGCCCGGGCCGCGCGTACGTATTCCAGATTACGCCCGCGCAGGAACTCGGCGCGAACCACATCCACCAGGCTCATCCAGGAAAACAGCAGCATGATGCCCAGCAGCCACCAGAAATTCGGCTGGACGAAACTGGCGAGAATGATCAACAGATACAGCACCGGCAACCCGGACCAGATCTCCAGGAAGCGCTGCCCGGCCAGATCGACCCAGCCGCCGTAGAAGCCCTGCAACGCCCCGGCAATCACTCCGATGAGCGAGCTGAACAGGGTCAGTGTCAGGGCAAACAGTACGGAAATGCGGAAGCCGTAAATCACCCGGGCCAACACATCGCGGCCCTGATCGTCAGTGCCCAGCAGGTTGTCCGTCGACGGTGGTGCGGGGGCCGGGACTTTCAGGTCGTAGTTGATGCTCTGGTAGCTATAGGGAATCGGCGCCCACAGCACCCAGGCGTCCTTGGCCTTGAGCAATTCGCGGATGTACGGGCTCTTGTAGTTGGCTTCCAGCGGAAATTCGCCACCGAAGGTGGTTTCCGGGTAGCGCTTGAGTGCCGGGAAATACCAGTTGTTGTCGTAGTGCACCACCAGCGGTTTGTCGTTGGCGATCAACTCGGCGCCGAGGCTGGCGCCGAACAGGATCAGAAACAGCCACAGCGACCACCAGCCACGCTTGTTGGCCTTGAACAGTTCGAAGCGCCGGCGATTGAGCGGGGACAGGTTCATCTCAATGCTCCCGGCTTTCGAAGTCGATACGTGGATCGACAAAGGTGTAGGTGAGGTCGCCGATCAGTTTCACCACCAGACCGAGCAAGGTGAAGATAAACAGCGTGCCGAACACCACCGGGTAATCGCGGTTGATCGCCGCTTCGAAACTCATCAGACCGAGGCCGTCGAGGGAGAAAATCACTTCCACCAACAGCGAGCCCGTGAAGAAGATGCCGATGAACGCCGACGGGAAACCGGCAATCACCAGCAGCATCGCGTTGCGGAACACGTGGCCGTACAGCACGCGATGGTTGGTCAGGCCCTTGGCCTTGGCGGTGACCACGTACTGTTTGTTGATTTCATCGAGGAAGCTGTTTTTGGTCAGCAGGGTCATGGTCGCGAAGTTGCCGATCACCAGCGCGGTCACCGGCAGCGCCAGGTGCCAGAAGTAATCGAGCACCTTGCCGCCCATGCTCAGTTCGTCGAAGTTGTTCGACGTCAGCCCGCGCAACGGAAACCAGTCGAGATAGCTGCCCCCGGCAAACACCACGATCAGCAGGATGGCGAACAGAAACGCCGGGATCGCGTAGCCGACAATGATCGCCGAACTGGTCCAGACGTCGAAGTGGCTGCCGTGCCGCGTTGCCTTGGCGATCCCCAGCGGGATCGACACCAGGTACATGATCAGCGTGCTCCACAACCCGAGGGAGATCGATACGGGCATCTTTTCCTTGATCAGGTCGATGACCTTGGCGTCGCGGAAGAAGCTGTCGCCGAAATCCAGGGTGGCGTAGTTCTTGACCATGATCCACAAGCGTTCCGGCGCCGATTTGTCGAAGCCGTACATGTGCTCGATTTCCTTGACCAGTGCCGGGTCCAGGCCTTGTGCGCCGCGATACGCGGAGCCGGCCACCGACACTTCCGCGCCGCCACCGGCGATGCGGCTGGTGGCACCCTCGAAGCCTTCGAGCTTGGCGATCATCTGTTCCACCGGCCCGCCGGGGGCGGCCTGGATGATCACGAAGTTGATCAGCAAAATGCCGAACAAGGTCGGGATGATCAGCAGCAGTCGCCGAAAAATATACGCCAGCATCTGATTACTCCGTGCCCGCAGGGTCGGCTTGCAGTTTGGTTTCGATCTCTATCGCCGGTTTGGCATCGGGCTTGACCCACCAGGTGTTGATGCCAATGTCATATTTAGGCGAGACCTTGGGGTGACCGATGTGGTTCCAGTACGCCACGCGCCAGGTTTTGATGTGCCAGTTGGGGATCACGTAATAGCCCCATTGCAGCACGCGGTCCAGTGCGCGCGCATGGGCCACCAGGCTTTTGCGCGAATCGGCGTTGATCAGTTGTTCGACCAGTTGGTCTACCACCGGGTCTTTGAGGCCCATGGAATTGCGGCTGCCGGGTTTGTCGGCAGCTGCGGTCATCCAGAACTCGCGTTGTTCATTGCCCGGTGAGTTGGACTGCGGGAAGCTACCGACGATCATGTCGAAGTCCCGTGAACGCACGCGATTGACGTATTGCGAGACGTCGACCCGGCGGATCACCAGGTCGATGCCCAGGTCGCTCAGGTTGCGTTTGAATGGCAATAGCACCCGTTCGAACTCGGTCTGGGCCAACAGGAATTCGATGGTCACCGGTTTGCCAGTGGTGTCGACCATTTTGTCATCGACGATGCGCCAGCCGGCCTCTTGCAACAGCTGATAAGCCTTGCGTTGCTGGGTGCGGATCATGCCGCTGGCATCGGTCATCGGGTTCTGGAATGCCTCGTTGAACACTTGCTCGGGAATCTTGCCGCGGAACGGATCGAGGATCGCCAGTTGATCGGCATCCGGCAGGCCGGTGGCGGCCATTTCCGAATTCTCGAAATAACTGCGGGTGCGCGCGTAGGCGCCGTTGAACAATTGCTTGTTGGTCCACTCGAAGTCCAGCAACAAAGTCAGGGCCTGACGCACCCGCACGTCCTGGAACAGCGGGCGACGCAGGTTGAACACGAAACCCTGCATGCCGGTGGGGTTGCCATTGGCAATCTGCTCCTTGATCAGACGGCCTTCGGTCACCGCCGGGATGTTGTAGGCGTTGGCCCAGTTTTTCGCGGTCATCTCCAGCCAGTAATCGAACTGCCCGGCCTTGAGCGCCTCCAGCGCGACGGTGTTGTCGCGGTAATAGTCGGTGGTCATCACGTCGAAATTGTAAAAGCCGCGGTTGGCTGGCAGGTCCTTGCCCCAGTAATCCTTGACGCGCTCGTAGCGCACCGAACGACCGGCCTTTACCTCGGTGACTTTGTAAGGACCACTGCCCAGCGGAATTTCCAGGTTGCCTTTGTTGAAGTCACGGGTGGCCCACCAATGTTTGGGCAGGACTGGCAACTGACCGAGGATCAACGGTAGTTCGCGGTTGTTGTTGTGCTTGAATTTGAACAGCACTGTGAGCGGGTCCTCGGCGACGGCTTCATCGACGTCGCTGTAGTAACCGCGGTACATCGGCGCGCCGTCTTTGATCAGGGTCTGGAAGCTGAACACCACGTCCTCGGCACGGATCGGATGGCCGTCGTGGAAGCGCGCTTCGGGGCGCAGGTAGAAACGCACCCAGGTGTTGTCAGGGGCCTTTTCGATCTTGCCGGCGACCAGCCCGTACTCGGTGAACGGTTCATCGAGGCCCTGTTTGGCCAGGGTGTCGTAGATCAAATTGATGTCGTCCGCTGCAACCCCCTTGCTGATAAACGGGTTGAGGCTGTCGAAGCCACCAAAACCGGCCTGACGGAATTTACCGCCCTTGGGCGCGTCCGGATTGACGTAATCGAAATATTTGAAATCGGCCGGGTACTTCGGTGGCTCGTTGTACAGGGTCAGGGCATGTTGCGGCGCGGCGCAGGCCAGCCCGGCGAACAACAGGGCGCTGGCCTGCAGGAGCAGGGCGCTTGCTGGTTTCATTGATCTTTCTCCGAAGATTTCAGCCACCACGCGCTCAGGCCCAGGGTGTAGGGCGGCGTGGTGACGAAGGCCAACCGGTTGCGGTAAGCCAGGCGGTGATAATTGAGGTACCAATTGGGAATGATGTAGTGCTGCCACAGCAGCACGCGATCAAGGGCCTTGCCGGCGGCGACTTGTTCATCGCGGCTTTGCGCCGCGAGCAGTTGTTCGAGCAAGTGATCGATCACCGGGTTGGCGATGCCAGCGTAATTCTTGCTGCCCTTGATCCCGGCCTGGCTGGAGTGAAAGTACTGCCATTGTTCCAGGCCGGGGCTGAGGGTCTGGTTGAGGGTCATGAGGATCATGTCGAAATCGAACTGGTCGAGGCGCTGTTTGTATTGGGCGCGATCAACCGTACGCAGCCGTGCGTCGACGCCGATGCTGGCGAGGTTCTCGACATAAGGCTGAAGGATGCGCTCCAGGTTCGGATTGACCAGCAGGATCTCCAGACGCAGCGGTTGTCCGGCTGCGTTCTGCAAGCGCTGGCCGTTGAGTTTCCAGCCGGCCTCGGCGAGCAGCCCCAGGGCTTTGCGCAGGGTTTCCCGGGGGATGCCAGCGCCTTGGGTCTGCGGCAGGCTAAAGGGCTCGGTGAACAATCTGGCGGGCAATTGCTCGCGATAGGGCTTGAGCATCAGCCATTCATGACCCACCGGCAGGCCGGTGGCCGAGAACTCGCTGTTGGGGTAGTAACTCATGGCGCGCTGGTAGGCGCCGCTGAACAGCGTACGGTTGGTCCACTCGAAATCGAACATCAAGCCTAGCGCTTCGCGAACCTTGGCCTCGGCAAACGGCGGGCGGCGGCTGTTCATGAACAGGCCTTGGCTCTGGGTCGGGATCTGGTGCGGAATCTGCGCCTTGATCACATCGCCGCGGCGGATTGCCGGGAAGTTGTAGCCGGTGTCCCAGTTTTTCGCCTGATGTTCGATGTAGATGTCGAACTCGCCGGCTTTGAAGGCCTCGAACGCCACGTCGCTGTCGCGGTAGAACTCGACTTCCATTCGGTCGAAGTTGTACTTGCCACGATTGACCGCCAGGTCCTTGCCCCAATAATCCTTGACCCGTTCGAACACGATCTGTCGCCCCGGCGTCACCGAAGTAATGCGATACGGCCCGCTGCCCAGCGGCGGTTCGAAAGTGGTGGCCTTGAAATCGCGACCTTTCCAGTAATGCTGCGGCAGCACCGGCAATTCGCCCAGGCGCAGGATTTGCAATGGATTGCCGGCGCGCTTGAAGACGAAGCGAATACGTTGCGGGTTAAGGATATCGACACGCGACACTTCCTGAAGGCTGGTGCGGTACTGCGGATGTCCCTCCTTGAGGAGCAAGCGGTAGGAGAACGCCACGTCGTAGGCGGTGATCGGCGTGCCATCGTGGAAGCGTGCTTCGGGGCGCAGGTTGAATACCACCCAGCTGCGGTCCTCGCTGTACTCCACCGATTGGGCGATCAGGCCATAACTGGAGGTTGGCTCGTCGCCGGACGGCGCGTACTGGCCAGTGCCGACCATCAACGGTTCGTTGAGTTCGTTGATGCCGTATTGCAGGAAGTTCGGCGTGGTAACCGGGCTGGTGCCCTTGAAGGTGTAAGGGTTGAGTGTATCGAAGGTGCCAAACGCCATCACCCGCAACGTACCGCCCTTGGGCGCTTGCGGGTTGACCCAGTCGAAGTGGGTAAATCTGGCCGGGTACTTGAGCGTGCCGAACTGCGCATAACCATGGCTTTCGCTGATCGTCGCGCTTGCGGTGGAGCTCAAGGCCAGGCTGATCAGGAACAGGAGGAGGGGACGCTTCAAGTCAGAGATCCGATCCAGGCGGCTTGGGCTTTGTGGGCCGTACAGTAACAGCTTGTATGGACAGGAAAAAGGCGGGGGATTTGGGCGATCACAATCCTGTAGGAGCGAGCTTGCTCGCGATGATGGTCGACGATGCCCCGGGGGGCCTGAATCAACTCGGTGCCCTTGGGTTTTTCGCGAGCAAGCTCGTTCCTACAGTTTTAGTGCGGGTTGGCAACCGTCAACATCTGACCTGGCTTCAAGGCTTGACCGACACGCGGGTTCCAGCGCTTGAGGTGTTGCATTTCGACGTTGAAACGCTTGGCTACCATGTACAACGAGTCGCCTTGCTGGACCTTGTATTGGGTCTGCGGCTTCTCGGTCTTGGTTTTGCTCTTGGTGTTAGACGCAACCACGGTATTGATGCGCCCGGAGCCGCGTTTGCTGGTGTCTTGCACCTGCATGACCAGCGTCTGGCCAGGCTTGATGTTTTTGCCGCTCAACTTGTTCCAGCGTTGCAGGTCTTTGATGTCTACGTTATTGGCCTTGGCGATGGTGCCCAGGCTGTCGCCGCGCTTGACCTTGTAGTTGCGTTTGACGCTCGCCACGGCGGTGTTGTCGGCGTTGTCAAAGACTGGCTTGAGCTGTTTCTTGCTGATCAGCTCTTCAGGACGCATGGTCTGAAGGCTACTGGTCAGCAGTTGCGCCTTGGACGTCGGCACCAGCAAATGCTGGGGGCCGTCGATGGTGGTGCGCTGTTTGAATGCCGGGTTGAGCTGGAACAGTTCGTCTTCGTCGATGTTGGCGACTTCAGCGACCTTGGACAGGTCCATGCGCTGGTTGATTTCGACGACCTGGAAGTACGGTTCGTTGGCGATCGGATTGAGGTTTACGCCATAGGCTTCAGGGGCCAGTACCACTTGCGAGAGCGCCAGCAACTTGGGCACGTAGGCCTGGGTTTCGGCGGGCAGCGGCAGGTTCCAGTAATCGGTTGGCAGACCGAGCTTTTCGTTACGCTCGATAGCCCGGCTGACCGTACCTTCGCCAGCGTTGTAAGCCGCCAGGGCCAGCAGCCAGTCACCGTTGAACATGTCGTGCAGGCGGGTCAGGTAATCCATCGCCGCAGTGGTCGAGGCGGTGATATCGCGACGGCCATCATAGAAACGGGTTTGGCGCAGGTTGTAGTAACGCCCGGTGGAAGGGATGAATTGCCAGAGACCCACCGCGTCAGCCCGGGAGTAGGCCATCGGGTTGTAGGCGCTTTCAATCACTGGCAGCAATGCCAGTTCCAGCGGCATGTTGCGTTCTTCAAGGCGTTCGATGATGTAGTGAATGTAGAGACTGCCACGCTCACCGGCGTTTTCAAGGAACGACGGATTGCTGGCAAACCACAGGCGCTGTTGCTCGATGCGCGGGTTGACGCCCAGGCCATCCTGCAACTGGAAGCCTTGACGCATGCGCTCCCAGACGTCCTGCGGAACCTGCGGGCTCGGCTTTTCGCTGAGCCAGATCGGTTTCTGCTTGGCACGCGCGGCAATATTCGGAGTGTGCGCCGCGTCGGTTTGCGGCACATGGCTTGAACAGCCTGCCAATGTCGCGGACACAGCCACCGCTATGGCTTGAGCCAGGCGGGTCAATGCATCCGAATTGATGGCTTTACGAATAGGTGACGACATTGGCTGGAAGTAAGTTCCGGGCAAAAATGTCGGGCGATTCTAGAAAGCGCACCCCCTGCGGTCAACCATTCAGAATTTTTGGACCATCGTGCAAGGTCTTTAGAACGTGTCTTTCCAGGCTCTCAAAACCGCAAAAACCATATCGGGCGCAGAGTTATGTGTGCCGGTCCGTTCGTCCGCTTTTTCTTTAACAGATGTTTCAGCGGTGCGTAAAAACGGGTTTGTGCGTTTTTCCAGAGCCACCGTGGACGGCAGCGTGATGATCCCGGCCTCCCGTTGCCGAGTGACCGTTGCGAGGCGTTCTTGAGTGTCCGGATTGCCGGGCTCGACCGCTGCGGCGAAGCGCAGATTGCTCAGCGTGTATTCATGGGTGCAATAGACATGCGTGTCCTCGGGAAGGGCCGCGAGACGCGACAGCGAGGTGTACATTTGCAGGGGCGTGCCCTCGAACAAACGTCCGCAACCGGCAGCGAACAGGGTGTCGCCGCAAAACAGCAGGCCGCGATGATAATAGGCAATGTGACCCAGGGTATGGCCGGGTACGGCGATGACATCGAAGTCATGGCCCAGCACATTGATGCGGTCGTTATCCTTGAGGGCAACATTGCACTCCGGGATGTTTTCGCTGGCCGGGCCATAAACGGTGGCATCAGTGGCTTTTTTCAGCCGCTCGACGCCGCCGACGTGGTCATGATGATGGTGAGTGATCAGAATGTCGCTCAGGACCCATTCCGGGTGTTCCGCAAGCCAGGCTTGAACCGGCGCGGCATCGCCCGGATCGACCACGGCGCAGCGCCGGGTACTGGGGTCCTGTAACAACCAGATGTAGTTGTCGGTAAAGGCGGGCAGGGCTGTGATCTGTATCATCGTCGGATTCGCCAAGCTGAAAACAAAGGCGCATCTTAGAACTTCCTGGCGCGTTGGAGAATGCAATGACCGATAAAGCGTTCGCTCAGGCTGACCCTGACTGGCTGGCGTTGATCAGCGCAGCCCGTGATTGGCTGTCCGGTCCCATCGGGCAGTTTTTGCTGGATGAAGAACGACGCATGCTCGAAGACGAGCTCGGGCGCTTTTTCGGCGGTTATCTGGTGCATTACGGCCCGTCGGCGCAGACGCCGCCGTCGGCACCACAGGTTCAGCGCAATGTGCGCCTGGGTGCACCGTTACCGGGCGTCGAGATTGTCTGCGAAGAACAGGCCTGGCCGCTGAGCGAGCATGCCGCCGATGTGGTGGTGTTGCAGCATGGGCTGGATTTCTGCTTGTCGCCCCACGGTTTGCTGCGTGAAGCGGCGAGCAGCGTGCGGCCCGGCGGGCATCTGTTGATCATCGGGATCAACCCCTGGAGCAGTTGGGGGCTGCGTCATGTGTTTGCTCATGATGCGATGCGCAAGGCCCGTTGCATTTCACCATCGCGGGTAGCCGACTGGCTGAACCTGCTGGGCTTCGCGCTGGAGAAACGCCGCTTCGGGTGCTATCGTCCGCCGCTCGCTTCACCCGCCTGGCAGACGCGTCTGGCCGGTTGGGAGCGCATGGCGGGTAACTGGCAGCTCTCCGGTGGCGGCTTCTATTTATTGGTTGCGCGCAAGATCGTGGTCGGTCTGCGGCCCGTCCGACAGGAGCGCCGCGAACCGATGGGTAAGCTGATTCCCTTGCCGATGGCCAAGGTCAATCGTCGCAATATCGAACCGTAATACACATTTATATTCCTGGCCGGGTTTACCCCGGTCTCGGGCGTCGTCGATCACCGATCGATGAGCCACCGCATTTTCTGGATAGATTGGCATGAGCGATAGCGTAGAACTTTTCACCGACGGCGCCTGCAAGGGCAACCCTGGCCCTGGCGGCTGGGGCGCATTGCTGGTGTGCAAAGGCGTTGAAAAAGAACTCTGGGGCGGCGAAGCCAACACCACCAACAATCGCATGGAGTTGATGGGCGCAATCCGTGGCTTGGAAGAGCTCAAGCGTTCTTGCGACGTGCTGCTGGTGACCGACTCCCAGTACGTGATGAAAGGTATAAACGAGTGGATGGACAACTGGAAAAAACGCGGCTGGAAAACCGCCGCGAAAGAACCGGTTAAAAATGCTGACCTGTGGAAGTTGCTCGACGAGCAGGTCAATCGCCATAACGTCACCTGGAAGTGGGTGCGCGGGCACATCGGCCATCACGGCAACGAACGGGCCGACCAACTGGCCAACCGTGGCGTGGACGAAGTGCGTGGGTTCAAGCAAGCCTGACCCTAATTCCAATACCTGAAACACATCCCATGTAGGAGCTGCCGAAGGCTGCGATCTTTTTATCTTGTTCTTTTTGAATGCGCTGAAGATCAAGAGCCAGATCAAAAGTTCGCAGCCTGCGGCAGCTCCTGCAGTGGCCGTGTTCATGGCCAGCGATGGTGGTAACATCGCCGCTTTTGCACGATTCACCGATTGAGAGCTGAGCACTAGATGGCCACCAGATCTGTTGTACTCGACACCGAAACCACCGGCATGCCGGTGACAGACGGCCACCGGATTATCGAAATCGGTTGTGTCGAGTTGATCGGTCGGCGCCTGACCGGACGGCATTTTCACGTTTACCTGCAACCGGACCGTGAAAGTGACGAAGGCGCCATTGGCGTCCACGGCATCACCAATGAATTCCTGGTGGGCAAGCCGCGTTTCACCGAAGTGGCCGATGAGTTCTTCGAATTCATCAAGGGCGCGCAGCTGATCATCCATAACGCGGCGTTCGACGTTGGCTTCATCAACAACGAATTTGCCCTGATGGGGCAGCACGAGCGCGCGGATATCACGCAGCACTGCTCGATCCTCGACACCCTGATGATGGCCCGGGAACGTCACCCGGGGCAGCGCAACAGCCTCGATGCGTTGTGCAAACGTTATGGCGTCGACAACTCAGGCCGTGAATTGCACGGCGCCTTGCTCGACTCCGAGATTCTTGCCGACGTTTACCTGACCATGACCGGCGGCCAGACCAGCCTGTCACTGGCCGGTAATGCGTCCGATGGCAACGGTTCCGGTGAGGGCGCCGATAACTCCGCCACTGAAATCCGCCGCCTGCCTGTTGACCGCCAGCCGACGCGGGTCATTCGCGCCAGCGAAGACGATCTGGCCCAGCATGCAGTACGTCTGGAAATCATCAGCAAATCCGCCGGCGCCCCGGCGCTGTGGTTGCAACTGGCTGAAGCCGAAGCCCAGGCGTAAACACACTGTAGGAGCTGCCGAAGGCTGCGATCTTTTGATCTTGGTTTTTCTGAAAACACTGAAATCAAGAACCAGATCAAAAGATCGCAGCCTGCGGCAGCTCCTACATGGAGTGTGTTCTGCCTTTGAACTGGGCAATCGATGACCCATTTCAGGGCACAACACTCGCCACATCCGTTCCAACCCTCTACCCTGAGGTTATTGGCAGGCTCTGGTCTGCCGCCTCAGGACACTGAGCCTCATGTACAAAGATTTGAAATTTCCGGTCCTGATCGTCCACCGCGACATTAAGGCCGACACCGTTGCCGGTGACCGCGTGCGGGGTATAGCGCGGGAACTGGAACAGGAAGGTTTCAGCATTGTTTCGGCCGTGGATTACACCGAAGGGCGCCTGGTAGCTTCAACGCATCACGGCCTTTCGTGCATGTTAATTGCGGCGGAAGACGCCAGTGCCCATTCTCATTTGTTACAGAATATGGCCGAGCTGATCGGGCTGGCGCGAGTGCGTGCGCCGGATCTGCCGATCTTTGCCTTGGGCGAGCAGGTGACCCTGGAAAACGCTCCCGCCGATGCCATGGCCGAGCTCAATCAGCTGCGCGGAATTCTTTATCTGTTCGAAGATACGGTGCCTTTTCTCGCCCGTCAGGTGGCTCGTGCGGCGCGCAAATACCTCGACGGCCTGTTGCCGCCGTTCTTCAAGGCACTCGTGCAGCACACCGCTGACTCAAATTATTCATGGCACACTCCCGGTCATGGAGGTGGCGTGGCGTATCACAAAAGTCCGGTAGGGCAGGCGTTTCACCAGTTCTTCGGCGAAAACACCCTGCGTTCGGATTTGTCCGTGTCGGTGCCGGAGCTCGGCTCACTGCTGGATCACACTGGACCGCTGGCCGAAGCAGAAGCCCGTGCGGCCCGTAACTTCGGTGCCGATCACACCTTCTTTGTGATCAACGGCACCTCGACCGCCAACAAGATTGTCTGGCATTCCATGGTCGCCCGCGATGACCTGGTGCTGGTGGATCGCAACTGCCACAAGTCGGTGTTGCACTCGATCATCATGACCGGCGCGATCCCGCTGTACCTGTGCCCGGAGCGCAACGAACTGGGGATCATCGGCCCGATTCCGCTGAGCGAGTTCAGCCGCGAATCCATTCAGTCGAAGATCGATGCCAGCCCGCTGACCAAGGGCCGTGCGCCCAAGGTCAAACTCGCGGTGGTGACCAATTCGACCTACGACGGCCTCTGCTACAACGCCGAGCTGATCAAACAGCAACTGGGCAATAGCGTTGAGGTGTTGCACTTCGACGAGGCCTGGTACGCCTATGCGGCGTTCCATGAGTTTTTCGCCGGCCGTTACGGCATGGGCACGTCCCGCAGTGAAGATGGCCCGCTGGTGTTCACCACCCATTCCACCCACAAATTGCTGGCGGCGTTCAGTCAGGCGTCGATGATTCATGTGCAGGACGGTGGCGCGCGGCAGCTGGATCGTGATCGCTTCAACGAAGCATTCATGATGCACATCTCCACGTCGCCGCAGTACGGCATCATCGCTTCGCTGGATGTCGCTTCGGCGATGATGGAAGGCCCGGCCGGGCGTTCGCTGTTGCAGGAAATGTTCGACGAGGCCCTGAGTTTTCGCCGGGCACTGGCTAATCTGCGTCAGCACATCGCCGCCGATGACTGGTGGTTTTCGATCTGGCAGCCGCCTTCGGTGGAAGGCATCGACAGGGTCGCCACGCAGGACTGGCTCCTGCAACCGGAGGCTGACTGGCACGGCTTTGGCGGTGTGACCGATGACTACGTGTTACTCGACCCGATCAAAGTCACTCTGGTGATGCCAGGCCTGACGGCAGGCGGCGCGCTCAGTGAGCATGGAATACCGGCGGCCGTGGTCAGCAAATTCCTCTGGGAACGTGGGCTGGTGGTCGAAAAGACCGGGCTGTATTCGTTCCTGGTGCTGTTCTCCATGGGCATCACAAAAGGCAAATGGAGCACGCTGCTCACCGAGCTGCTGGAGTTCAAGCGCAGCTATGACGCCAACGTCAGTCTGGCGACCTGCCTGCCCTGCGTGGCGCAACAGAATGTCGCGCGTTATCAGGGCATGGGCTTGCGTGACCTGTGCGACCAGTTGCACGCCTGCTATCGCAGTAATGCCACAGCCAAACATCTCAAGCGCATGTACACGGTGCTGCCGGAAATCGCCATGAAGCCGGCTGACGCCTATGATCAATTGGTGCGTGGCGAAGTTGAGGCGGTATCGATCGATGCTCTGGATGGGCGTATCGCTGCCGTGATGTTGGTGCCATACCCGCCGGGCATTCCGTTGATCATGCCCGGCGAGCGCTTTACCGAGTCGACACGCTCGATCAACGACTACCTGGCGTTTGCTCGCACATTCGATAGCAGCTTCCCCGGGTTTGTCGCCGATGTGCACGGCTTGCAACACGAAGATGAGGGCAATGGACGGCACTACACCGTCGATTGCATCAAGGAATGAGGACCTTTCCCAGTATGCAACCGGTTATAAATCCAATTTATCCAGGGCTGTCGGTGCGAGTCGCCGACGAAGGTTTTGCCGCCTATATCTGGGGCAGTGATTTCAGTTTTGAAGTCGCTGCCTACGGTGCTCCCGAAATAGGCCAGCCGGTGGAGCAGTGGTCGGTCACGCCGATCACCCCCTATCGAAAGTGCTACGGCATCGATCCCGAGGAGTTCAGCAGTTTTCGCGATGCTGCCGACAGTGCGATCTTCATGGCGTACCTGGATGATGAGCCTGTCGGCCATCTGGTGGTCAGCACCAACTGGAACGGCTTTGCCCATATCGACGAACTGGCGGTGCATGCCCCGGCGCGGCGACATGGCGTGGCCAAGGCGCTGCTGGACGTGGCGCAGTTCTGGAGCCGCAAGAAAAAGCTGCCAGGCATCATGCTGGAAACCCAGAACAATAACCTGGGCGCCTGTCGGCTGTACGAACGGTGTGGCTACGTGATTGGCGGCATCGATCATCTTCGCTATCGGGGCATCGATCCGAACACTGCCGAGGTGGCACTGTTCTGGTATCGACTGTTCGATAACCCGCTGGAAAGCCCGATCAGCTCGCCAACATCGCCGCGGCTTGTTCCGTAATGATCGCCAGCAATGTTTGAACGGCGGGCGAGGGCTCGCCGTTTTCCAGACTGAGTGCGTAGAGACTGACCGGCACCGCTGGCGCTAACGGACAGGCGTCGAGCCCGGCCGACTTGGCACCGAGGGCAGTGAAGGGGTCGACGATGGCCAGGCCTTCTCCAGCCTCGACCATGCTGCGCATCATCTGGTGAGTCTGGACTCGGGTTTGAATCACTGGCGCCGGGCGCAGGGCGTGCAGTTTGTTTTCCAGTGCCGGGCTGAGCGGGTCATGACCTTCGAGGCCGACCATCGCTTGCCCCGCCAGATCCTGTAGTGAAATGTACTTTTGCTTCGGTTGCAGCCAGCCGTGGGGCGCCAGCAGTTGCAGTTTGCCTTGGGCGATCACCTGGCAATGAATGTCGGCGTGATCCGGATCATGCAGGCTCAAGCCCAAATCGCTTTCGCGCAGCAGCAGGCTCCTGACGATGTCGCGGGTCGGTTGGCTCAGCAAGGTGCAAGGCGCGTCGGGCAGCCGACGACGCAGGGCTGCAATGCTTTGTGGCAGCAATTGCTGGGCCAGGGGAGGGGTGCAGATGATGCGAAGTGGCGGTGCCAGGTATTGCCTGAGGCTGTTGGCCAGGCGCTGCACCGGTTCGAGCGCATCGTAGACACGGGCGATTTCGACTTGTAACTCCCGCGCCTCACGCGTGGCCTGCAAGCGCCCGCGTACGCTGGAGAACAGCATGAAACCCAACTGATCCTCAGCGTCGCGCAAAATGCGCTCGACCTCGGCCACCGGCAACTGCAGCCATTCGGCGGCGGTGCCCAGGTGACCGGTCTGCAGGAGCGCCTGGATCACTTCGATATGGCGTAAGCGCATGCGTGAAGTCCATGTTCAGCAGGTGAGGGAGTCAGTGGCTGAATCCTAACCCAAGTCTGCGCATATGACTTCTGCTCATAACATCGAGTTATGAAACGACGTTTGATACCGGTTCACGGATGATGGTTACACCCGATTGCACCAGAAGAAATTCGTTTTCATCCAGCTTGTTCACGCGGTCGCCAATGGCCAGCTTATAAGTGGTCGCGGGTGCGAGACCTTCTGGCGGGGTGGATTCCTGGAACTCATGAACGGAATAAATGCGGCCTTCCGCGTCTCTTGCATGGAACTGACCGACGAGTACTGCTGCCATCTGCTTAGAACCTCTGGAGATAAATCACTCAATGTGCGGTTGGATAGACCGTGGTTGAGCTCGGTAAGTTTTCCTACAGGAAAAAAATAGTCAGGGACGGCATTTTCGGTCGCCCACTGCTTGAATCGTCATCTATAACTACAAGCTCTTTCCATCGGACAGTCGAGAATCTTCCATGAGCAACGTCTATACGATCGCCGTCCTGGTCGGCAGCTTGAGAAAGGAATCGATCAATCGCAAGATCGCGCTGGCACTGGCCGATCTGGCGCCTGCCAATCTCAAGCTCACTATCGTCGAAATCGGCGATCTGCCGCTGTACAACGAAGACATCGATGGAGCTTCACCGCCGGCAGCCTACAGCACTTTCCGACAACAAGTGAGTTCATCCGACGCGGTGCTGTTTGTGACCCCGGAATACAACCGTTCGGTGCCGGCGCCGATGAAGAATGCGATCGACGTCGGTTCGCGTCCGTATGGTAAAAGTGCCTGGAATGGCAAGCCGGGAGCGGTGATCAGCGCTTCACCGGGCGCTATCGGCGGCTTTGGTGCAAACCATCACTTGCGCCAGTCCATGGTGTTTCTCAATGTGCCGCTGATGCAGCAGCCGGAAGCCTATCTGGGTGGTGCCGGCTCGGCGTTCGACGAGGCGGGCAAGTTGTCCGAGTCGGTCAAGCCGTTTCTGCAGAGCTTCATCAATGCATATGGGCAGTTTGTCGAGCAGCATAAAAAGGTTTAATGCTGCGGATTACCAATTGCTTGCCAATCGGCTACAAATCATCGTTTCCACTTCTGACAGCCATGCGGCGGTTTGTGCCGCCGCAGGTTGTGCAGTCACGCAATAGCGACGGCCACCCCAGGCCATGATCACCCAGGCATCGATAGTTGTTTGCGAGGGTTGCGCAGGCAGGTCGGTACAGGCAGCCAAGGCTTCGCGCCATTTTTGCGACAGCTCGTCGAACACGCGTCGATGGTGCTTGGGCTCGGCGATCTGGTGCTCAATGAGCGACACAGCGTGATTGAACAGCGGCTGACGGGCATCGTCGGGATCGCAGGTCAGGCGTACAAGGCGTTTGATTCGGGTCGGCCAATCCACATCTGCCTGTACGACGAATTCATCTATTTGCTGTAACAAGGCATCCAGACGATGACGGATGTAACCGGACAGCAGCGCTTCCTTGCTTGGGAAGTAATCGTACAGCGTGCCAATCGCGACACCTGCTTCCAGCGCCACATCGCGGGTGGTCAGCCCGGTCCAGCCGTTACGATGCCAAATCCGAACAAAAGCCTGGTAAATCGCCTCAACCGTGAAAACCGCCCGGGCCTGACTCGGCCGTTTCAGCGGCTTTGCACGGGGATTGAGAGTGGGCGCGTCGCCCTTGTTGTTTCCGAACCCGCTCTTCATCGACGGCCCTTACTCTGGTGCAACCCGCCACGCTGTCGCAGCAGGAGACTCAAGGATGCAAAGTTTGAGCACGGTAACACGCCTGATTACCCGTAAAAACGCCCTGGATAAAAGCCGGATCGTTCAGGAGCAACGAAGCCTGGTTGCGGCCGCTGGAGAGGTGATTCTGAAGATTGATCGTTGTGCGCTGACGACCAATAACATTACCTACGCCGCCTATGGCAATTCGATGAACTACTGGGGATTTTTTCCTACTGGGCAGGCGGAATGGGGCCACGTTCCGGCCTGGGGTTTTGCCGATGTGGTGGCGTCGCAAGTGCCGGGTATCAAGGTTGGGGAGCGCTTCTACGGGTATTTTCCGATTGCCAGCCATCTCTGGATGCGACCGGAGCGGGTCACTGAGCGCGGTTTCTACGACGCTGCCGAGCATCGACTGGGGCTGACCTCGGCCTACAACCAGTACACCCGCTGCACTTGGGATGAGTACTACAGTCCCGACACCGAAAACCTGCAGATTTTACTCAAACCCCTGTTTTTGACTTCTTCAATGCTCGCCGACTTCCTCCAGGATAAACAATTCTTCGGTGCAACCCGGCTGGTGTTTTCCAGCGCTTCGAGCAAAACGGCGTATGGCACCGCAGTCTGCCTGGGGAATCATCCGGGGCTTGAAAGGGTGGCGCTGACTTCTGCCGGCAACAAGGCGTTTGTCGAAACCCTCGATTGTTATGAACGCACGGTGACATACGCGGAACTGGCAAACCTGGCCAATGATCGTCCTGTGCTGTATGTGGATTTCTCCGGCGACCTGGATTTACGTGACCGGGTACACCGGCATTTTGCCGGGCAGTTGATCTACAGTTGCTTCGCCGGTTCTGCGCAAAGCACCCATGAGGCAAGGTTGACGGCTATCGAGGGGCCGCAGCCGGTATTCTTTTTCGCGCCGATCCAGATCCGTAAGCGCAATGCCGATTGGGGGCCTCAAGGGGTGAGTGAGCATATCGGTCAGGGCTTGCTGCAGTTTTTCCAGAAAGTAACGGCCCCTGAGAAGCCCTTGTTGCAAGTGGTGGAGAGCCAGGGTTACGAAGCAGCGCAAACGGTTATCTCCCGGCTGTTTCACGGGCAGGTCGCGCCAGTCGAGGGGCATGTGATTCGCTTGTGATGAGACGATGCTGCGAGTAAAAAGGGCCGGCACCGTTTGTTCAACGTTTCCAAATGCTTTTGAAGGTCGCCCTGAATGCTCGTAGCGTCACTGATTTTCTTGCTGACCATCACCCTGGTGATCTGGCAGCCCAAAGGCCTCGGCGTTGGCTGGAGCGCGGTATTCGGTGCCGTGCTGGCGTTGATTTTCGGCGTGGTGCACCTGAGTGACATCCCGTTGGTGTGGCAAATCATCTGGAACGCCACCGGCACCTTTGTCGCGTTGATCATCATCAGTCTGTTGCTGGATGAGGCGGGGCTGTTCGCCTGGGCGGCGCTGCATGTCGCCCGTTGGGGGCGAGGCAGCGGGCGCAAGTTGTTTGCCTATATGGTGTTGCTGGGGGCGCTGGTCTCGGCGTTATTCGCCAATGATGGCGCGGCGCTGATTCTCACGCCTATCGTGATTTCCATGTTGCTGGCATTGCGTTTTTCGCCGGCGGCAACCCTCGCGTTTGTGATGGGCGCGGGGTTTATCGCCGACACCGCGAGCCTGCCATTAGTGGTCTCGAACCTGGTGAACATCGTTTCAGCGGACTTCTTCCACATTGGTTTCAACCGCTACGCCGCAGTGATGATCCCGGTCAACCTGGTCAGCGTTGCCGCGACCCTGGCGGTGCTGATGTGGTTTTTTCGACGCGACATTCCCAAGGGCTACGACCCCGAACAACTGGAACATCCCGAAACCGCGATCCATGACAAGGCAACGTTCTATGCCGGCTGGGCGGTGTTGGTGATTCTGTTGCTCGGTTGTTTTGCCCTGGAACCATTGGGCATTCCGATCAGTGCGATCTCGGCGGTGTGCGCGGCTTTGCTGTTGGCCATCGCCGCCCGTGGGCACAAGATTTCCACGCGTAAAGTGATGAAAGAAGCCCCGTGGCACATCGTTATTTTCTCGCTGGGCATGTATCTGGTGGTCTACGGCCTGCGCAATGCCGGGCTCACCGGTTATCTGGCGGGATGGCTGAACGGATTTGCCAACTACGGCATTTGGGGCGCGGCGATCGGTACGGGGGTGCTGACGGCGTTGTTGTCGTCGATCATGAACAACCTGCCGACGGTGTTGATCGGCTTGCTGTCCATCGATGCCAGTCAAGCGACGGGCGTTGTGAAGGAGGCGATGATCTACGCCAACGTCATTGGCAGCGACCTGGGACCAAAAATCACCCCGATTGGCAGTCTGGCGACGTTGCTGTGGCTGCATGTGCTGGAGCGCAAGAATATCCGGATTGGCTGGGGGTATTACTTCAAGGTCGGAATTGTGTTGACGGTGCCGGTGTTGTTGGTGACGTTGGCGGCGTTGGCGATGCGGTTATCCATTTAATCTTGTTCATGTAGGAGCTGCCGAAGGCTGCGATCTTTTGATCCTGATCTTTTAAAGTCAAAAGATCGCAGCCTTCGGCAGCTCCTACAGGGGATGGTTCAGCCACTTCCCGGCACATTCGGCCAAAGATCCGCCACCAGAAACAGCCGTTCGGCTTCTTCCCACTCGCCTTGGGGGTTTTCCGTCAGTCGCACCAGCAATTGCGCCGGTGCCAGGGGATCGAGATCGTTCAACCAATCGCTCAACTGTTCAACGCTCCACGCCTGCTCGGCCGGGTAATGCGCTGGCGCGAGCCAGGCGTGGCGGGGCAGGGGTTGCCAGCGACCGGGCGGGCGTTGCAGGACAAATTCCTTCCAGTCCTTCTGATGCAGCCAGCTCCCGCGCAGATGCTGCGGATGCGCGCCGCTCGGTGGCGCGGCTTGCCCAGGCCACGGATAAAGCAAATAACCGCCCAGCCACAAATGCGCGCTGAACTCACGGATATCCAGCGCGGCCAACACTTCCCGGCTCTCCGGGCGCGCGGAAATGGGCAATTGATGCTGGCTCAAGTGCGTCAGTTTTCGATCCAGCCGATCATGGCAGCCCGGACCGAGCCACTGTGAGGCGTCGTGTCCATCGCCGTTCTGCGGGCCGAGGTAAAGTTTGATCGCCAGCTCCAGGTGATGCACGCCGTCGCGATCACGCAGCAGCATGTCCAGCTCGCCCAAGGTGTGGCCTTCGCGGCGAATCGGCATGTTGGCGGCGATCAACTCGATACCAGGCGCATGCTGCACGGCAAATTGCCACAGTCGTTCGTAGTACAAGCCCAGGCGTCGGGTGCGGGCCTGCGCCAGCCAATGCAACAAGCCATAACTGTCCCGATCCAGCTGCCGCAGCCAGTGTTCCAGGCGTTCCGGGGCCTGCACCCAGTCGCTGCCGGCCAGTGGATGGCGTTGCGGCCACGGGGTCTCGGCGAGCATCGGCGGCGCGAGGATGACCCAGGCCAGGTCGCGCACTTCGGGATGGCGCAACTGGTGGGGTAACTGCAATAAATCTGGAAATAGGATCATCTTGCGAGCATAGCCTCAAACAGGAGTACATCCTTGTGGCTGAAAGGATTTTGTCTATGCCGCGCTTTCGCCCATAATCGTGCTTTTCGCCGTCGCAGACGCCCAGTCCTGTTAGGAGCCCCATGGAGCAATTTCGTAATATCGGCATCATCGGACGCTTAGGCAGTTCTCAGGTGCTGGATACCGTCCGCCGACTGAAACGCTTTCTGCTCGATCGTCACCTGCACGTGATCCTCGAAGACACCATTGCCGAAGTCTTGCCGGGCCATGGCCTGCAAACCTCGTCGCGCAAGATGCTTGGCGAAGTCTGTGACATGGTCATTGTGGTCGGCGGTGATGGCAGTCTGCTTGGGGCGGCCCGTGCCCTGGCCAAACACAATATTCCGGTGCTCGGCATCAACCGGGGCAGCCTGGGGTTCCTGACCGACATCCGCCCTGATGAGCTGGAAGTCAAGGTCGCTGAAGTGCTCGACGGCCATTATCTGGTGGAGAACCGCTTCCTGCTGCAAGCCGAAGTCCGACGCCACGCCGAAGCCATTGGTCAGGGCGATGCGCTGAACGACGTGGTGCTGCACCCCGGCAAATCCACGCGAATGATCGAGTTCGAGCTGTACATCGACGGTCAGTTCGTCTGCAGCCAGAAGGCTGATGGCCTGATCGTCGCCACGCCCACCGGTTCGACCGCTTATGCGCTGTCGGCTGGCGGTCCGATCATGCATCCCAAGCTCGACGCTATTGTGATTGTGCCGATGTACCCCCATACCTTGTCGGGCAGGCCGATTGTGGTCGATGGCAACAGTGAGCTGAAAATCGTCGTGTCCAAGGATATGCAGATCTATCCGCAAGTCTCGTGTGACGGGCAGAACCACTTTACCTGTGCGCCCGGTGACACCATTACCGTCAGTAAAAAAGCCCAGAAGTTGCGGCTGATCCATCCGCTCGACCACAACTACTATGAAGTCTGCCGGACCAAGCTTGGCTGGGGCAGTAAGTTGGGGGGTGGAGGCGACTGATGCTCGATCCCGCGCGTAGCTACGACCTGATCGGTGACGTGCACGGTTGCGCTTTGACCCTTGAGCACCTGCTCGACCGGCTCGGTTATCACAAACAAGGTGGCGTCTGGCGCCATGCCTCGCGCATGGCGGTGTTCGTCGGCGACATCATCGACCGCGGCCCGCGGATTCGCGAGGCGCTGCACATCGTCCACGACATGGTCGAGGCCGGTCAGGCGTTGTGCATCATGGGCAACCATGAATTCAACGCGTTGGGCTGGAGCACGCCGGCACTGCCCGGAAGCGGCAAGCAGTTCGTGCGCGAACACACCCCGCGCCATGCCCGTTTGCTGCACGAAACTCTGACTCAGTTCGAAAATCATCCGGCGGACTGGCATGACTTCCAGCAGTGGTTCTATGAGCTGCCGCTGTTTGTTGACGCCGGGCGCTTCCGGGTGGTGCACGCCTGTTGGGACGCCGGCCTGATCGAGCCGCTGCGGGCACTGTTTCCCGATGGCTGCGTGGACGAGCACTTCCTCCAGACCTCGGCGACACCGGGCAGCTTTGCCTGCACCGTGTTCGACCGCCTGCTGCGTGGCACCGATATGCGCTTGCCCCATGGGCTGACCATGACCAGCGGCGATGGCCTGACACGTTCGTTCTTCCGTACAAAGTTCTGGGAAGACGACCCGCAAACCTACGGAGACATCGTGTTCCAGCCCGACGCCTTGCCTGACCCGGTGGCCCGAACGCCGCTGTCATCAACCGAGAAAAACAACTTGCTGCGCTACGGTAGCGACGAGCCATTGCTGTTCGTCGGCCACTACTGGCGCAGCGGCAAACCCGCACCGATTCGCCCGAACCTGGCGTGCCTGGATTACAGCGCGGTGCTCTATGGCAAGCTTGTCGCCTATCGCCTTGACCAGGAAACCCGTCTCGACCCACACAAATTTGTCTGGGTCGATGTCGAACGCCCTGAGGTGCTGCAATGACGACTGTCGCCGTATTGCGCCTGCCGCTGGCGGTGGATTTGAGTGGGTTCGTCAAGTTGCTGCAACGCATGCAGGTGCCGCATCGGGTCAGTGAAGAGTCCGGTGAGCAAGTGCTGTGGGTGCCTTCGAACATCAGCGAAGACGTCCGCGTGTTGTACGAACGTTTTCCGCTGGGTGATCCCGATGAGCAACTGGCCATTCCGGAGGCCCGAACGGTTCGCCGGCCGAGCTTCGCCGAGCAGGCCCGGCATGCGAAAGGCACGGCATTGGTGCTGTTACTGAGTGTGCTCGTCGGTGCCGTGACGCTGCTGGGCGACAACCTCGACACCATGCGCTGGCTGACCTTCCTCGATTACCACGTCGTCGGTGAGTACATCCACTTTGTGCCACTGGCCGACAGCCTGGCGGCGGGGCAGTGGTGGCGACTGGTAACACCGATGTTGATCCATTTCGGCATCCTGCACCTGGCCATGAACGGCATGTGGTACTGGGAGCTGGGGCGGCGCATTGAGTCGCGTCAGGGCACTGTGAACCTGATCGGACTGACCTTGCTGTTCAGCCTCGTGTCCAACTACGCCCAATTTGCATTCAGCGGCCCGACCCTGTTTGGCGGGTTGTCGGGCGTGCTGTACGGCCTGCTGGGGCATTGCTGGATCTTCCAGTTGTTGTCGCCGAACGCCGCTTATCGGCTGCCCCGTGGGGTGTTGGTGATGATGCTGGTGTGGTTGCTGCTGTGTTTGTCCGGGTTGGTCTCGATGATCGGCTTCGGTGAAATTGCCAACGCGGCGCACGTCGGCGGGTTGCTCGTCGGATGCTTGACCGGTTTGTTGGGTGGTTTGTACAACCGCCGTAAACTGGCCGCCTGAAAAAGTTATGTCTATAGAGAGCGCGGAGACCCAATGTCCTCTTTTAACGAAATGATCCAAAACATCACCCCGGACATCTACGAGAGCCTGAAACTGGCGGTGGAAATCGGTAAATGGTCCGACGGTGGCAAGCTCAGCGCCGAACAGCGCGAGCTGTCGCTGCAAGCGATGATTGCCTGGGAAATCCAGAACCTGCCTGAAGAAGAACGTACGGGTTACATGGGCCCGCAGGAATGCAGTTCCAAATCGATTCAAGTGCCCAATATCCTGTTCAAGTCGGATGCCATCCATTGATCGAGATTGGCCGCGGTGCAATCAGCAAAATGTCGGCGCGCCTGGACGGGCCGAATGTGCAATACGCATTTCGTCTGGATGACGTCGAGGTTCCGGTCAATCCATTGATCGGCACCACGATTCGCCTGGAGTACCTGGGGGCGATCCACTGCACCCATTGCGGACGCAAGACCAAAACCAGTTTCAGCCAGGGCTACTGCTACCCGTGCATGACCAAACTGGCTCAGTGCGACGTGTGCATCATGAGCCCGGAACGCTGCCACTACGACGCCGGCACTTGCCGCGAGCCGGAATGGGGCGAGAAGTTCTGCATGACTGACCACATCGTGTACTTGTCCAATTCGTCGGGGGTGAAGGTCGGTATTACCCGCGCCACCCAGTTGCCGACCCGCTGGATCGATCAAGGCGCCAGTCAGGCGTTGCCGATCATGCGTGTCTCGACCCGGCAACAGTCAGGCTTCGTCGAAGACCTGTTCCGTAGCCAGGTGGCGGACAAGACCAACTGGCGTGCCTTGCTCAAGGGCGATGCGGTGCCGGTGGACCTGGCACAGGTTCGCGACCAGTTGTTCGACAGCTGCGCCGAAGGCCTGCAAGGGTTGCAGGAGCGATTCGGCCTACAGGCAATCCAGACGATTGCTGATGTCGAACCACTCGAAATCCGCTTCCCGGTCGAGCAATACCCGGCAAAGATTGTCAGCTTCAACCTGGACAAACAGCCGATTGCCGAGGGCACGCTGATGGGGATCAAGGGCCAATACCTGATCTTCGACACTGGCGTGATCAATATTCGTAAATACACGGCCTACCAGCTCGCCGTGCATCAGTAAGGACTCCAGCATGCGCACCGAACAACCGAAGATGATCTATCTCAAGGACTATCAGGCACCTGAGTACCTGATCGACGAAACGCACCTGACCTTCGAGTTGTTCGAGGACCACAGCCTGGTCCATGCGCAACTGGTGATGCGCCGCAACCCCGAGCGTGGCCCAGGCTTGCCGCCGCTGGTACTGGACGGCCAGCAACTTGAGCTGCTATCGGTCAACCTGGCCGACCGCGAACTGAGCGCTGCCGACTACCAGTTGACGGAAAATCACCTGACCCTGCACCCGACCAGCACCACGTTCACAGTCGATACCAGCGTCAAGATCCACCCGGAAACCAACACCGCGCTGGAAGGCCTGTACAAGTCCGGCACGATGTTCTGCACCCAGTGCGAGGCCGAAGGTTTCCGCAAGATCACCTATTACCTCGACCGCCCGGACGTGATGAGCACCTTCACCACCACGGTGGTTGCAGAACAGCACAGCTATCCGGTGCTGCTGTCGAACGGCAACCCGATTGCCTCGGGCCCTGGCGAAGATGGTCGGCACTGGGCGACCTGGGAAGATCCGTTCAAGAAGCCGGCGTACCTGTTTGCGCTGGTGGCCGGTGATTTGTGGTGCGTTGAAGACACCTTCACCACCATGACCGAGCGCTCCGTGGCGCTGCGTATTTATGTCGAGCCGGAAAACATCGACAAGTGCCAGCACGCCATGAACAGCCTGAAGAAATCCATGCGCTGGGACGAAGAGGTCTACGGTCGCGAATACGATCTGGACATCTTCATGATCGTCGCCGTGAACGACTTCAACATGGGCGCCATGGAAAACAAGGGCCTCAATATTTTCAACTCCAGCGCCGTGCTGGCCCGGGCCGAAACCGCTACCGACGCCGCGCACCAGCGGGTTGAAGCCATCGTCGCTCACGAATACTTCCACAACTGGTCGGGCAACCGCGTGACCTGCCGCGACTGGTTCCAGCTGTCGCTCAAGGAAGGTTTCACGGTGTTCCGTGATTCCGGTTTCTCCGCCGACATGAACTCGGCCACGGTCAAGCGCATCCAGGACGTGGCGTACCTGCGGACTCACCAGTTCGCCGAAGACGCCGGTCCGATGGCCCACGCCGTACGCCCGGACAGCTTCATCGAAATTTCCAACTTCTACACCCTGACCGTGTACGAAAAGGGTTCGGAAGTGGTCGGCATGATCCACACCTTGCTTGGTGCCGAAGGCTTCCGTAAAGGCAGTGATCTGTACTTCGACCGCCATGACGGGCAGGCCGTGACCTGCGACGACTTCATCAAGGCCATGGAAGACGCCAACGGCGTTGACCTGACCCAATTCAAACGCTGGTACAGCCAGGCGGGCACACCGCGTTTGGCGGTGAGCGAAGCCTATGACGCCGCCGCGAAAACCTACAGCCTGACCTTCCGCCAGAGCTGCCCGCAAACGCCGGACAAGGTTGAAAAACTGCCGTTCGTGATCCCGGTCGAGCTTGGCCTGCTGGACTCGAAAGGCGCGGCGGTTGCTTTGCGTCTATCAGGCGAAGCGGTTGCCCAAGGCACGTCTCGGGTTATTTCCGTGACCGAAGCCGAGCAGACCTTCACCTTCGTTGACATCGCTGAGCAGCCGCTGCCGTCGTTGCTGCGTGGTTTCTCTGCACCGGTGAAACTGAGTTTCCCGTACAACCGCGATCAGTTGATGTTCCTGATGCAGCACGACAGTGACGGTTTCAACCGTTGGGATGCCGGCCAGCAATTGTCGGTACAGGTGCTGCAAGAGTTGATCGCACAGCAACAGAAAGGCGAAGCGCTGGTGCTGGATCAGCGTCTGGTTTCTGCGCTGCGCACCGTGCTGTCCGATGAGTCGCTGGATCAGGCGATGGTCGCCGAAATGCTGTCGCTGCCAAGCGAAGCCTATCTGACTGAAATCAGCGAAGTGGCGGATGTCGACGCGATCCACACCGCCCGCGAGTTTGCCCGTAAGCAACTGGCGGACGCGTTGTTCGAAGGCTTGTGGCTGCGTTACCAGGCCAACCGTGACCTGTCGAAGCAAACGCCATACGTGGCCGAGGCCGAGCATTTCGCCCGTCGTGCACTGCAGAACATTGCGCTGTCGTACCTGATGCTCAGCGGCAAGCCTGAGGTTTTGGCGGCGACGCTGGAGCAGTTCGATGCGTGCGACAACATGACCGAGCGTTTGACCGCACTGGCCGTGCTGGTCAACTCGCCGTTCGAAGAGCAGAAAGCCAAGGCGCTGGCCAGTTTCGCCGAGCACTTCAAGGACAATCCGCTGGTCATGGATCAGTGGTTCAGCGTCCAGGCCGGCAGTGTATTGCCGGGTGGGCTGGATCGGGTGCGTGAGCTGATGGCGCATCCGGCGTTCAACATCAAGAACCCGAACAAGGTGCGCGCGCTGATCGGTGCATTTGCCGGGCAGAACCTGATCAACTTCCATGCGGCGGACGGTTCGGGGTATCGCTTCCTGGCGGATCTGGTGATTGAGCTGAACGGGTTTAATCCGCAGATCGCTTCTCGGCAATTGGCGCCTTTGACTCGCTGGCGCAAATACGATGGTGCGCGTCAGGCATTGATGAAAGGGGAGCTGGAGCGGATTCGGGCTTCGGGGCAGCTGTCCAGTGATGTGTTTGAGGTGGTCAGCAAAAGTTTGGCTTGAGTGCTGTAGAACTTGGCGGCCTTCGGGCCGACCAGGTTCCTGGTTTTTTGGGTGTATATCCGTTTTTGCGGTGACTCCGCTAATGGTTTCGCCCTTGCGTCCGGCCCCTCGCTAAAGCTCGGCGTTCCGTCGCTGCGGCATCCCTCCGGGGACGCTGCCCTCCGGTCGGCTTCGCTTCGACCTACATGCAGCGTGGGGGCGGCCTGACAGCCGACCTGAATTTCGGATGATCCCCTGTAGGAGCTGCCGAAGGCTGCGATCTTTTGATTTTGGTTTTTGGCGGTCTCAAGGATTCCAGAAGATCAAGATCAAAAGATCGTAGCCTTCGGCAGCTCCTACGGGGGACGTTGATCAATCACCCTTCCGAATACCCTTTCATTCACCCGCTCGCTTTACCCCCTCCGGTTAACAAAACATAACGTGCGGTCGATTGTCAGCCCTTCAAGAACACCGATAGGATAAGCCAGCTTCCGAAGGGGCTCTGGATTGCGGGTTTCAGGACTATGCTCCAACCTGTCAACCACTGCGACTCCCCTTACGGCGCCCTGAAAGGTTGAACGGCCTAACAATAATAATGGGGGAAGGTCTATGAGTGAGCCTGTCATGGGTGTGGGTATCTGCCGCCCGCCGGCATTACGCAAATTCGCGTTGCTGGCTACAGCGCTCTCGCTGTTGGGTTGTGCCGTGGTGTCGGCTCCTGTGCTGGCCGCTGACGCGCCGGCATCCGATACTGTTTTTTCCGTTGAGTCCGCCAAGGCCAGTAAAAGCCTGATACTCGATGTCGTGCATGCCGGCCCGCGCCTGGTGGCGGTCGGGGATCGTGGGCACATTCTTTATTCCGATGACAAAGGTGCGACCTGGGTCCAGGCTAAAGTGCCCACCCGGCAACTGCTGACCTCGGTGTTCTTTGTCGATGACAAGCACGGCTGGGCCGTGGGCCATGACGCGCAGATCCTCGCCAGCGAGGACGGCGGCGTCACCTGGACCAAGCAATTCGAAGATCTGAAACGCGAATCGCCGCTGCTCGATGTCTGGTTCAAGGACGTCAACAGCGGCTTTGCCGTGGGCGCTTACGGTTCGTTGATGGAAACCACCGACGGCGGCAAGCACTGGGAAGATGCCAGCGATCGCCTGGACAACGAAGACCAGTACCACCTCAACGCGATCACGGCGGTCAAGGATGCCGGGCTGTTCATCGTTGGTGAGCAGGGCAGCATGTTCCGCTCTGCCGATTGGGGCCAGACCTGGGAAAAACTCGAAGGCCCGTATGAAGGTTCGCTGTTCGGTGTGATCGGCACCGCGCAAGCCAATACGCTGCTGGCGTACGGGCTACGAGGCAATCTTTATCGTTCCACCGATTTCGGTAGCACCTGGGAGCAAGTCGAACTCAAGGCTGAGCGCGGTGACCTGGAGTTCGGCCTGTCCGGTGGCACATTGCTCGATGACGGTTCGATCGTGATCGTCGGCAACGGTGGCTCGGTGATCAGCAGCAGCGATAACGGCGAGACGTTCAGCGTCTTCAACCGTCGCGATCGTATCTCGCTCTCGTCGGTGGTCGCCGCAGGCAATGGCAATCTGATTTTGGCTGGACAGGGCGGCGTTCGCGCCACTTCGCCAAACGGCGCTGAGCTGGGCAAATGAGCCGGGTTAATAATAAGAAGGCGGGGCTATGACTTCCTTGAGCACTCATCATCAGGACAAGGCGACGTTTCTTGAACGCCTGATTTTCAACAACCGCCCGGCAGTGATCGTCATCTGCCTGCTGGTCAGCATCTTCCTGTTCTGGCAGGCGACGCTGATCCGTCCTTCCACCAGCTTCGAAAAAATGATTCCGCTTGAGCATCCGTTCATTCAAAAGATGATGGAGCACCGCAACGATCTGGCGAACCTGGGCAACACCGTACGGATTTCCGTGGAAGCCACCGACGGTGACATCTTCTTCAAGGAGTACATGGAGACCCTGCGTCAGATCAACGACGAGGTGTTCTACATTTCCGGTGTCGACCGTTCCGGCCTGAAATCGCTGTGGAGCCCAAGCGTGCGCTGGACCGAAGTGACCGAGGAAGGCTTCGCCGGTGGTGAAGTGATCCCGCAGAGTTACAACGGATCGCAGGCCAGCCTGGATACGTTGCGTAACAACGTGCTCAAGTCCGGGCAGGTCGGGCGGTTGGTGTCCAACGACTTCAAATCGAGCATCGTCGATATCCCGCTGCTGGAGTCCTACCCAGACCCGCAAGACCAGGGCAAGTTGCTGCCGCTGGACTATCGGAAGTTCTCCCACGACCTGGAAGAAAAAATCCGCGACAAATTTGAAAAACAGAACCCTAACGTCAAGATTCACATCGTCGGCTTCGCCAAAAAGGTCGGCGATCTGATCGATGGCCTGGTGATGGTGGTGATGTTCTTCGGCATCGCCTTCGTCATCACCCTGATCCTGCTCTACTGGTTCACCAACTGCATGCGCAGCACCGTGGCAGTGTTGAGCACGACGCTGGTGGCGGTTGTCTGGCAGTTAGGTTTGATGCACTTCTTCGGCTTCGGACTTGATCCCTACTCGATGCTGGTGCCGTTCCTGATTTTCGCCATCGGTATTTCCCACGGCGTGCAGAAAATCAACGGTATTGCCTTGCAATCCAGTGAGGCGGACAACGCCCTGACCGCAGCGCGCCGGACCTTCCGCCAACTGTTCCTGCCGGGGATGATCGCGATTCTCGCGGATGCGGTGGGTTTCATTACGCTACTGATCATCGATATCGGCGTGATCCGCGAACTGGCTATCGGCGCGTCAATCGGTGTGGCAGTGATCGTGTTCACCAACCTGATCCTGCTGCCAGTGGCGATTTCCTACGTCGGCATCAGCAAACGTGCGGTTGAACGTAGCAAAAAAGATGCGGTACGCGAACATCCGTTCTGGCGTCTGCTGGCGAACTTTGCCAGTGCCAAAGTCGCACCAGTGTCGATTCTGCTGGCGCTGATCGCCTTTGGTGGCGGCCTCTGGTACAGCCAGAACCTGAAAATCGGTGACCTCGATCAAGGTGCGCCCGAGCTGCGTCCGGATTCGCGCTACAACAAGGACAACAACTTCATCATCAGCAACTACTCCACCAGCTCCGACGTGTTGGTGGTGATGGTCAAGACCAAGGCCGAAGGTTGCTCGCGCTATGAAGCCATGGCACCGATTGATGAGCTGATGTGGAAGATGCAGAACACCGAGGGCGTGCAGTCGGCGATTTCCCTGGTGACCGTGTCCAAGCAAATGATCAAGGGCATGAACGAGGGCAACCTGAAGTGGGAAACCCTGTCGCGTAACCCGGACGTGCTGAACAACTCCATTGCCCGGGCCGACGGTCTGTACAACAACAGCTGTTCATTGGCGCCGGTGCTGGTGTTCCTCAATGATCACAAGGCCGAAACCCTGAATCGTGCGGTGCATGCAGTGCAGGACTTCGCCAAGGAAAACAACAAGGACGGGCTGGAATTCATCCTCGCCGCGGGTAACGCCGGCATCGAGGCAGCCACCAACGAGGTGATCAAGGAGTCCGAACTGACCATCCTGATCCTGGTGTACATCTGCGTCGCCACCATGTGCATGATCACCTTCCGTTCCTGGGCGGCGACCTTGTGCATCGTGTTGCCGCTGGTGCTGACCTCTGTACTCGGCAACGCCCTGATGGCCTTCATGGGCATCGGCGTGAAAGTCGCGACCCTGCCGGTCGTGGCGCTTGGGGTGGGGATTGGCGTGGACTACGGCATCTACATCTACAGCCGTCTGGAAAGCTTCCTGCGTGCCGGCCTGCCGTTGCAAGAGGCGTACTACCAGACGCTGAAATCCACCGGTAAAGCCGTCCTGTTCACCGGTCTGTGCCTGGCCATCGGTGTGTGCACCTGGATCTTTTCGGCCATCAAGTTCCAGGCCGACATGGGCCTGATGCTGACCTTCATGTTGCTCTGGAACATGTTCGGCGCACTGTGGCTGTTGCCAGCACTGGCGCGGTTCCTGATCAAGCCGGAGAAACTGGCGGGGCAGAAGGGCAATTCGTTGTTTGCTCACTGATCCCTGGCTGAAACAGCAAAGCCGCAACCTTGAGGGGTTGCGGCTTTTTTTGTTTTTGAAGATCAAAAGATCGCAGCCTTCGGCAGCTCCTACATTTCTCCCTGTAGGAGCTGCCGAAGGCTGCGATCGTTAAGAAGGATCGCTACCCAGCACCACATTCAACGCACTGCGCGCATCATCCAACTGCACCAGCGTCGCATGCCGAGCACCCAAGGCGTCACGATTCTCGATCGCCGTAAGAATCGCCTTGTGCCGAGGCAGCGCCAGTTCATGCAGGTTCGGTCGCTGGTTCGAATGCTTAAGCGCCTCGGCAATCGCCACCGAGAGCATATTGCACAGATTGGCCAGCAAGTCGTTATGGGTCGCGTCGGCGATGCGGCTGTGGAAGTCCAGGTCTGGTTGCAGCAAGGCTTCCGGCGTCGGGGCGGCTTCCATGCGTTGGTAGGCTTCACCGATGGAGGCGATGTCGGCGTCGGTGGCGAACTGCGCGGCGAGGGCGGCTGCAGCAGGTTCGATGATGCTGCGCACGCTGGTCAGCAGGTCGAAGAATTCATTCTGCGGGCTGCTTTGCATCAACCAGTGCAGTACGTCCGGGTCGAGCATGTGCCAGTCTTTGCGCGGTTTGACCACGGTGCCGACCCGCGGACGGGAATACACCAGACCCTTGGCAACCAGTACGCGGGTAGCTTCGCGCAACACTGGCCGGCTGACCGCATATTCCTCGCACAACAGGGCTTCGGCGGGCAGTTTGTCGTCGGGCTGGAAACGTCCGGAGACGATCTGCATGCCCAATTCCTGGACGATGCGCGAGTGCATGCTTTTGCGATCGGAGGGTTTGCGGTAATCCATGGGGAACGGCGCGGTCCTGTGCGATGGAGGTGCCGCGCATGATAGCAGGCGCGGCGCAATCTTGAGGCAGGTGCAAATCAAATGTAGGAGCGAGCTTGCTCGCGATGGACCTGACGGCGGCGTTTGTTTCCAGGCAGCGCGCGTCATCGTTTACGTCCATCGCGAGCAAGCTCGCTCCTACAGTAGTTTTTGCGTGATTTAGTGCGAATGGCGCGGCACTTCAGCCCCACGGCAACCAACCAGGAAGTCAAAGTCGCAACCCTGATCTGCCTGCAATACATGGTCGATGTACAGCTGACGGTAGCCGCCCACCAGCAATTGCTGTGGCGGTTGCAGATCGGCCATGCGCGCGGCGAGTTCGGCGTCGGGGATGTCCAGGTGCAGACGGCCACTGGCGCAGTCGAGTTCGATCCAGTCACCTTCCTTGACCGCCGCCAAAGGTCCGCCAGCCGCCGCTTCCGGTGCTACGTGCAGGACAACAGTGCCGTAGGCGGTGCCACTCATGCGCGCATCGGAAATGCGCACCATGTCGGTCACGCCCTGGGCCAACAGTTTGGCTGGCAGCCCCATGTTGCCGACTTCGGCCATGCCCGGATAACCCTTCGGCCCGCAGTTTTTCATCACCATAATCGAGTTGGCATCGACGTCCAGTTCCGGGTCGTTGATTCGCGCCTTGTACATGTCGAAGTTCTCGAACACCACCGCACGTCCACGATGTTGCATCAGCTCCGGCGTGGCGGCGGACGGCTTGAGCACCGCACCGAGTGGCGCCAGGTTGCCGCGCAACACACAAATGCCGCCGTCGGCGCGGATCGGGTTGTCGAGGGTGCGGATCACTTCGTCTTCGCCGTAAATCGGCGCGTCCTTGGTGTTCTCGCCAATCGACTTGCCGTTGACGGTCAGGGCATTCGGGTTCGGGATCAGGTTGGCTTCACCGAGGCGGCGCAGCACGGCGGGCAAACCACCGGCGTAATAGAACTCTTCCATCAGGAAACGCCCGGACGGTTGCAGGTCGACGATGGTCGGCATGCCGCGACCCATGCGGGTCCAGTCGTCCAGATCCAGTTCAACCCCGATGCGTCCGGCAATGGCTTTCAAGTGGATCACCGCGTTGGTCGAGCCACCGATGGCGGCGTTGACGCGAATGGCGTTTTCGAAGGCTTCCTTGGTCAGGATTTTCGACAATTTCAGGTCTTCGCGGACCATTTCCACGGCACGCATGCCGGACATGTGCGCCAACACATAGCGACGCGCATCGACTGCCGGAATTGCCGCGTTGTGGGGCAGGGACGTGCCGAGTGCTTCAGCCATGCAGGCCATGGTCGAGGCGGTGCCCATGGTGTTACACGTGCCGGCCGAGCGGGACATGCCACCCTCGGCGGCCAGGAAATCGTCGATGGTGATGGTGCCGGCCTTGACCTGCTCGCTGAGCTGCCAGACCACGGTGCCCGAACCAATGTCCTTGCCTTTGTGCTTGCCGTTCAGCATTGGCCCGCCCGTGACGACGATGGCCGGCACGTCGCAACTGGCCGCGCCCATCAGCAGTGCCGGGGTGGTTTTGTCGCAACCGGTCAGCAGCACCACGCCGTCAATCGGGTTGCCACGAATGGCTTCTTCGACGTCCATGCTCGTCAGGTTGCGGGTGAACATGGCGGTCGGGCGCAGGTTGGATTCGCCATTGGAGAACACCGGGAATTCCACCGGGAAGCCCCCGGCCTCGATAACCCCGCGTTTGACGTGCTCGGCAATCTGACGGAAATGCGCGTTGCACGGAGTCAGTTCTGACCAGGTGTTGCAGATGCCGATGATCGGCTTGCCGTGGAACTGGTGGTCGGCGATGCCCTGATTCTTCATCCAGCTGCGGTACATAAAGCCGTTCTTGTCGGCCGTGCCAAACCATTGGGCGGAGCGCAGGGTGGGTTTCTTATCAGACATGATCGATTCTCTTATTGTATGACTATATTGTTCGAGCTAAGGCGTAACATAAGCTCAAATTCGCCGCTTTGGAAGTGTTGTTGGGTAATTAGTATTACTATATAGTCATTTGCAGCGGAGGGATGGCCCTGGCGGTTTACCGTGAGAGGCGTCCCCCGAGGTTCTATAAAAACAACAATCGGAGACCGATCTCATGAGCCAGGAACTGCGGCTTATTCGCCGCATCACGCTGAAACTGATTCCCTTTCTGATCCTGCTGTACCTGATCGCCTATGTGGATCGCTCCGCCGTGGGCTTCGCCAAATTGCACATGGGCGCCGACATCGGCCTCGGTGATGCGGCCTATGGCATGGGTGCAGGTCTGTTCTTCATTGGCTACTTCCTGTTGGAAATCCCCAGCAACCTGATGCTCGACCGCTTTGGTGCGCGGCGCTGGTTTGCGCGAATCATGATCACCTGGGGCGCCATCACCATCGGCATGGCTTTCGTGCAAGGGCCGAACAGCTTCTATGTGATGCGCTTTCTGCTCGGTGCGGCCGAAGCCGGGTTCTTCCCGGGCGTTCTCTACTACATCACCCAATGGTTCCCGGTTCGCCATCGCGGCAAGATCCTCGGGCTATTCATCCTGTCCCAACCCATCGCCATGATGATCACCGGCCCGGTATCCGGCGGCTTGCTCGGCATGGATGGCGTGCTCGGGCTGCACGGCTGGCAATGGCTGTTCATCGTCATCGGCACGCCGGCGATCCTGCTGACGTGGCCGGTGTTGCGTTACCTGCCGGATGGTCCGCAACAGGTGAAATGGATGGACCAGTCCGAGAAAGACTGGCTGAGCGGTGAGTTGAAAAAGGACCTGGAAGCCTACGGCCAGACCCGTCACGGCAACCCATTGCATGCCCTCAAAGACAAACGCGTGTTGCTGCTGGCGCTGTTCTACCTGCCGGTGACGTTGAGCATTTATGGCCTGGGCCTGTGGTTGCCGACGCTGATCAAGCAGTTCGGTGGCAGTGACCTGGTGACCGGCTTCGTGTCGGCGGTGCCGTACATCTTCGGGATCATCGGGTTGCTGATCATCCCGCGCAGTTCCGACCGTTTGAATGATCGCTACGGTCACCTGGCGGTGCTTTACGTGCTGGGCGCCATCGGCCTGTTCCTCAGTGCCTGGCTGTCGGTGCCGGTGCTGCAACTGGCGGCGCTGTGCCTGGTGGCGTTTTCGCTGTTTTCCTGCACGGCGGTGTTCTGGACGTTGCCGGGGCGTTTCTTTGCCGGCGCCAGTGCGGCAGCGGGGATTGCCTTGATCAACTCGGTGGGCAACCTCGGCGGCTACATCGGTCCGTTCGTGATCGGTGCGCTCAAGGAGTACACCGGGAGTCTGGCGTCAGGTTTGTACTTCCTGTCTTGCGTGATGGTGTTCGGGCTGGTGCTGACCGGTGTGGTTTATCGGTTGCTGGAACGTAAGCACGTGCTACCGGCGGACGAGTTTGCGGCCAGCGCCCGAGGCGCTACGCGTACCTGACAACAATTCAGTCGTCTGCCACCGACCCTGTGGGAGCGGGCTTGCCCGCGATAGCAATCTGTCTGACACATCAATTGTGAAGGTACTGCCGTCATCGCGGGCAAGCCCGCTCCCACAGGGATTGCTGAGTGTTCAAGTTTTGCTTAAAGGAGAAAATTCATGCGTTTGGTTCAATTCGAATTGAGTAACGGCGAACGCCGCGTGGGTGTCGTCGAGGCCGCGCTGGTTCGTGAAGTGCAGGACGCACGCACGGTTCGTGACCTCGCACTGGCAGCGATTGAGGCAGGTATCAATCTTGAGCAGCAAGTGCAAAGTCTTGGGCTGGGCATCAGCCATGACTACACCGAATTGCTGGCGCAACTGCGTATCCTGCCGCCGCTGGATCACCCGGACCCGGCGCACATGTTGGTCAGCGGCACCGGCCTGACTCATTTGGGCAGCGCCTCGGCTCGCGACAAAATGCACCAGCAGGCCGGTGATGACGCCGCGATGACCGACACCATGCGCATCTTCAAGTGGGGCGTAGAGGGCGGTAAACCCGCAGCCGGTCAGGCTGGCGTGCAACCGGAGTGGTTCTACAAGGGCGACGGCAGCATCGTCGTGCGTCCGGGGCAGCCGTTCCCGCTGCCGCCGTTTGCCGAAGACGCCGGCGAAGAACCGGAAATCAGCGGCCTCTATGTCATCGGTCACGATGGCAAGCCGTATCGCCTCGGTTTCGCGGTGGGTAACGAGTTCTCCGATCATGTGATGGAGCGCAAGAACTACCTGTACTTGGCTCACTCGAAACTGCGCAGTTGCAGTTATGGCCCGGAACTGCGGGTTGGCGAGTTGCCACAGCATCTGGCCGGCACCAGCCGCATTTTGCGTGACGGCGAAGTGCTGTGGCAGAACGAGTTTCTCAGTGGCGAAGCCAACATGTGCCACAGCCTCGCGAACCTCGAATTCCACCATTTCAAGTACAGCCAGTTCCTGCGTCCGGGCGACGTGCACATTCACTTCTTCGGCACCGCGACACTGTCTTTTGCCGATGGTATTCGCACTCAGCCGGGCGACGTGTTCGAGATCAGTCAGGGCGAATTCGGCGCACCATTGATCAATGGCATCGCGCCGGTGGATGCAGCATTCGAGCCCGGCACCGTCGGCACACTTTAAGTGGCCACATTTTGAGGAACTCTCCATGACCCGAATTCTCGGTCACAACTACATTGCCGGCCAGCGCAGTGCACAGGGCACGGTAAAGATGCAGAGCGTCGACGCCAATACCGGCGAAGCCTTGCCCCATGATTTTTTCCAGGCCACACCGGAAGAAGTCGATGCCGCCGCCAAGGCTGCCGCTTCCGCGTATCCGGCCTACCGTGGCCTGAGCACCGAACGTCGCGCGCAGTTTCTTGATGCGATCGCCGATGAACTCGATGCCCTGGGTGATGAGTTCGTGACGGTGGTCTGCCGTGAAACCGCGCTACCGGCGGCGCGGATTATCGGCGAGCGAGGCCGCACCAGCGGCCAGATGCGTTTGTTTGCCAATGTGCTGCGTCGTGGCGATTTCTATGGCGCGCGGATCGATCAGGCATTGCCCGAGCGCCAACCACTGCCGCGTCCCGACATGCGTCAGTACCGGATCGGTCTCGGGCCTGTCGCCGTGTTCGGTGCGAGCAACTTTCCATTGGCTTTTTCAACGGCGGGTGGTGATACCGCGTCGGCCTTGGCCGCCGGTTGCCCGGTGGTGTTCAAGGCCCACGGCGGCCATATGGCGACGGCCGAACACGTGGCCGACGCGATCATTCGTGCCGCGGAAAAAACCGCGATGCCGGCCGGGGTGTTCAACATGATCTACGGCGGTGGAGTCGGCGAAGCGCTGGTCAAGCATCCGGCGATTCAGGCGGTCGGCTTCACCGGTTCGCTCAAGGGTGGCAGGGCGCTGTGCGACATGGCGGCGGCGCGCCCGCAACCGATCCCGGTGTTTGCCGAGATGTCGAGCATCAATCCGGTGATCGTGCTGCCGCATGCGCTGCAGGAACGCACCGAAACTATCGCTCGCGGCCTGACCGCTTCGGTGGTGCAGGGTTGCGGCCAGTTCTGCACCAACCCTGGTTTGGTGATTGGCATTCGTTCGCCGCAGTTCACGGCCTTCCTGAAAATGGTCGAGCAGATGATGGCTGATCAGCCGGCGCAAACCATGCTCAACGCCGGGACCTTGAGCAGTTATGGCAACGGCTTGCAGAAACTGCTCGACCATCCGGCGATTGAGCACCTGGCCGGGAATCCGCAGCAAGGTCGTCAGGCGCAGCCGCAATTGTTCAAGGCCGATGTCAGCTTGCTGATCGACGGTGACGCGGTGCTGCAAGAAGAGGTGTTCGGCCCGACCACCGTGGTGGTTGAAGTGGCCGATCAGGCGCAACTCAGTGCCGCGTTGAACGGGCTGCACGGCCAGTTGACTGCGACCATCATCGGCGAGCGGGAGGACTTCGAACAGTTCGGCGAGCTGACGGCGTTGCTGGAGCAAAAAGTGGGACGAATCCTGCTCAATGGCTACCCGACCGGCGTGGAAGTTTGCGATTCGATGGTTCATGGCGGGCCGTATCCAGCGACATCGGATGCGCGCGGCACCTCGGTGGGCACCTTGGCCATCGACCGTTTCTTGCGCCCGGTGTGCTTCCAGAATTATCCGGACAGCTTGCTGCCTGATGCGCTGAAAAACGCCAACCCGCTGCGTATTCAGCGGCTGGTCGACGGCAAACCATCGCGCGAAGCCCTGTAACAACCAATGTAGGAGCTGCCGCGGGCTGCGATCTTTTGATCTAGATCCTGGAAAAGAAAAATCAAAAGATCGCAGCCTGCGGCAGCTCCTGCAGGGGGGGCGAGCACATTGAGCTATCATTGCGTTTTTCCCATTCAAAGATTGATTGCCATGACTGCTGCCACTGACACCTTGCTCAACGTCCTCGAACACTGCGGTATGGTGGAAATCGACGGACTGCACGCTTTCGAATTCTCCCTCGATGAAGACGACAACCTGCACATCGAATGCATGGACGGTCGAGTGGCCAAGCACTGGGAATTCACCCCGGCGCAGATCCAGGCCGCGACCTTCGACAGTACATTGCAGAGCTGGTTGATCACCGGTGATTCCGGTGAACATCGCCTGGTTTGCCTCGGCGATGTCATCAGCGGCGACAATGACGATGATGACCATGAGGATGAATAAACTCTGGCCGCTGTTAATCGCCACAAGCATCGGCGCGATGGGCATTCAGGCGGCATCCGCCGAGGAATATCAACTGCTCGTGGGTTCGTACACCGCCGGTCAAAGCCAGGGCATCTATCGCCTGAACTTCGACAGTGCAACCGGGCAGATCAACGCCAAACCCTTGCAAGTGATCAAAAGCGAAAACCCGTCGTGGCTGACCCTGTCCAAGGATCAGCATCGGGTGTTCGTGGTCAATGAAAATGGGCCGGGTCAGACCGATCCGGTAGGGCGTGTCAGCAGCTATGCAATCGACCCGAACACCCATGAGCTGAACCTGATCAGTCAGGTGCAGAGCCTGGGTAATGAGCCGACGCATTCGAGCCTCAGTGCAGATGCCAGCCACTTGTTCGTCAGCAACTACTCAGTGGCTGAAGATCCGGGTGGCACCCTGGCGGTGTTGCCAGTGGGCACCGATGGCAAGCTCAAACCGGTGGTGCAGATGAGCAGTCATCCGGCCAGCCGGGTCAATCCCGAGCGGCAGATGTCGGCGCATGTGCATTCGACGGTTTCGTCGCCGGATGGCAACTATGTGTTCTCTAACGACCTTGGGGCAGACAAGGTCTTTGTCTACCGCTTTGACCCCAAAGCCAATCCTGACCTGCCATTGACCCCGGCCACACCGCCATTCGTCCAGTTGCCTCCCGGCAGCGGTCCGCGGCATCTGCTGTTCAGCGCCGATGGCAAACACGCCTGGCTGACCATGGAAATGAGTGCGCAAGTCGCCGTGTTCGATTACCGGGACGGCAAGCTTGAGCAGACGCAAATGGTCGATCTGGCGGCCGGTCAACCGGTTTCGGACAAGGCTGGCGCTGCTTTGCATGCATCCACGGATGGCAAGTTCCTCTATGTCAGTAACCGTGGCACGGCCAATCAGTTGCTGGTATTTGCCATTGAGCCGGCGACCGGGCATCTCAAGGAGCTGCAACGCCGAGCGGTGGAGGGCGATCACCCGCGTGAATTCAGCCTCGATCCAAGTGGCAAGTTCGTGCTGATCGCTAATCAAAAAAGCAACCAGATTGTCGTCGTGGAGCGCGATGACAAGACCGGTCTGCTGGGCAAAACCGTGCAAAAACTGCCGATGGACGCGCCAAGCGACCTCAAGTTTCTAGTGCGACAATAGGCCGCAGGCCCCGGTTTACGGGGCCTGAACGTCTCTATCAATGAGGCTGATATTTGGTAATGCTGCAAAGCATTTCAAGACAGGGTTCTTCGAAGGGTAAGTTTGCTTCACGGCCCCACCGGGCAAGCAAGCCAACTGAATCCGAGGAATACCGCCATGAACTTCAATCTCTTCTCTGTAATCGCTGCTTCCGCCATCTCTGCCACTGTTGCGTTGCCAGCCAGTGCCAACGTTGAAATCAGCGACAAAAAAGCCCACACCCAGAGCTACACCCAGAAATACCTGCAACAAAGTGCCAACTTCTACGCCGCGCTGGACCACAAAACCCAAGCCTGAAATTTCCTTCCTGTCCCCTTTATGCAGGAGCGGAGTCACTTGCCAATCGACCGCCAACACGGCGAAAGGCGTTGAAGTGATGTCGCTCCTGCATAACGCATTTACGACAGCATCATATTGCCATCAATGATCTTCTTGATATCACGCTGACGCGCGTTTAGATTTGACGCTGATTTTTTGACTCCTTCTCAAGATAAGGATCGACAAGATGGCGATGCGTCTGGCTGTGGTACTTCTGTTTCTCTATTCCACTCCGATTTTATCCGCTGCAGAGCCCATCTCCGGCGAGCCTGACGCTGCGCGTGAACGCATGATGAGTTTTATTGAAGACTGAAATAGTCTGGCTTAATGATCAACGCAGCTGATAGTTGCTATAGACAAGCCTTGTTGGTGATAGCTGCTTTTTTGATCGATTCTATGGGCTCTGAAACATGTCCACGGAGTCCATCATGGCCCACGCAATCATCAGTTCTGCCAAACACGGCGCCTATGTGGCTATCGGTCTTTACCTGGTCATGGTGCTGGTTGTCAGCCTTTCGCCCCAGTCGCAGCAATCTTTCGACGCGCCTATTCAAGTCGCACATCCTGGCATCCAGTTTGAACACCGCACGCAAAGCGTGATGGTCGATCAGGCTGATCTCGCAGGAGTCGGCGGAGCATGAACGGGTGCAAACTTTGGGTGATTGCCTTCCTGGCCGTCATCACCAACGGATTTTCCCTGCTGGGGATCGGGCAAGGCTCGATAGGCGGGGTGGCACGGTCCATTGAGGCCAACCACAATATCGCGCGCAATATCGAGACCGCCAAGGCCATGGGCTTGCTGGCAGGCAACCCGCCGATCAAACCGCAAAGCGCTTTTTTCGGTCCGTTCCAGATTGATTGCTCGGTAGTCGGAATGTGCGAAGTATTTGCCTGAATCGTCGTAACGCCACCCACCTGTAGGAGCGAAGCTTGCTCGCGAAGGCGTCTTCAAGGCCGATAGAAGCTTCGCGGGCAAGCCTCGCTCCTACGGGTACGTGTTATTTCTTCATGATCGATGTGAATAGCTCGGATTCCAGGAAGCGCTGCAACCAGGCCTGTAAACGCACATATGGCGTCTGCGCGAACCACTCGCGATCGACGTGGGCAAACTGCCGTACGAACGGCATCAGGGCCACGTCGGCCAGGCTCGGATGATCGGCCAGCAAATAGTCGCGACCTTCCAGCATCTCGTCGAGCTTGCGCAAGAACGCCTCACCCTCGCCACGGTAAAACTCCATGGGATGCTCGGGGTAGCGCTCGGCGTACTTGTAGCGATTGAGATGCACCTTGAACGTCTGGTCGTTGGCCTCGATCAGCTTGTTCATCCATAACGCCCCAAACGAATCGTCCTTGAGCAACCAGTCCTGCGGATCATTCTGCGCGAGGGCCCAGCGCATGATGTCCAGGCTTTCATCGATCACCCGACCATCGACGCTCAACACCGGCACCGTGCCCTTGCTCGACAGCGCGAGCATTTCGGCGGGTTTTGCCTTCAGGCTGACTTCGACAATGTCCACGGCAACCCCGCAATAGCGCAGAGCCATGCGCGCCCGCATGGCATACGGGCAGCGGCGGAAGGAATACAGCGTGGTCATTTCACCTCCAGGGTGCTCAGGCCGTTGCCCTGGCGGCGGACCTGGATTTGCACCGGAATCCGTTCATGCATTTCCTGTACGTGGGAAATCACCGCAACCTTGCGTCCCTGCGCCTGCAAGCCGTCGAGTGCATCCATGGCCAGTTGCAGGGATTCCGGGTCGAGGCTGCCAAAACCTTCGTCGATAAACAACGATTCGATTTTCAGCGTGCTCGATGCCATCGATGCCAGGCCTAACGCCAACGCCAGCGACACCAGGAATGTTTCGCCCCCCGATAGCGAATGCACCGAGCGCAGTTCGTCGCCCATCTCGGTGTCCATCACCAGCAAACCGAGCATGCTGCCGCCGCGTTTCAGGCGATAGCGCCGTACCAGTTGGCGCAGTTGCACGTTGGCGTGGTGCACCAGCAAGTCGAGGTTGTAAGCCTGGGCGATCTTGCGGAAAGTGTCGCCGGTGGCCGAGCCGATCAACGCGTTCAACCGCGCCCAACGCAGATACTCGGTGTAGGCATCGGCGATCTGCTGCGCCAGCGCCTGATTGGCGTTTTGTCGGCGCTGGTCCTCGGTCTGCTCGGCGCGCAATTCGGCACAACGATGTTCGCTGGCGGCAAACAGGTTTTGCAGGTCTGCCAGCGCGGTGGCCAGTTGCTCGGCGTCGAGATTGCCATTGTGTTGGGCTTGATGAGCGAGCAGGCGTTTATCGCGTTCCTGCAACAGCACCTTGGCCTGTTCGATGGATTTTTCGCTGTGCTGCAATTGCTGGCGAAGTTCGCTCACGTGCTGATTGTCAACGCTCAGCAGTGCCTCCAGGTCACTGTCGCCCAGCTCCGGGTGTTGCGCGCGCCACTCGGCAATCTTGCCGCTTAGCGCGTGATCTTCGTTTTCCAGCGCGTGTGAACGTTCCTGCTGCGCCTTGAGTTCCGCCGCGAGTTGCACCAGGCGCGTGCGTATGGTTTGCAGTTCCTGACTGGCAGCGGTTTCGGCATGGCGTGCCTGTTCGACGGCTTGATCAAGTTGTTGCTGCCATTGCTCGGCGCTCGAATGTTGACCGAGCAATTGCGCCAGTTTCTGTTGGCAAGCCTGTTGCTGTTCGGCCAGCACCGTGAACTGCTGTTGCGCGACGTCCAATTGCTGGGCGCGGGTCAGTTGGCGATCCTGTTCTTTCTCCAGCGCCTGTTGGCGTTGTTGCTGTTCGCCCAGTTCGTCGCGCTGCTGTTCGAGTTGTTGAAGACGCTGGGCGATCTGCCGGTCGAGCTGCATGAAGGTCGCGGCAGGCTCATTGCGCAGTGCTTCCAGCGTATCCGCCGGAAGCAGCGTGCTGAAAGCCGTCAGTTCTTCGTCCAGACGCTGGCGATCGTTGCTCAACGCGTGTTGCTGGTTGTTCAGGTGTTGGGTCGCTTGCTGGCTCGCTGTCTCGGCGCTGCGCAGCTGTTGCGCCAGTCGCCCGGCATCCTGTTGCAGGGTGAGCAGGGCGGTCTGGCGCTGTTCGTCCTGGGTGATGCTCTGGTTCAGCTGGCTGTTTTGTTGGGTCAGCCAGGCATCACGCTTGGCGGCCTCTTGGTTGAGCAATTGAGCCGACAGTGGATGAGCTTCGAGGCTCTGGGCCAGGTTTTGTTGTTGAGTGACGAGGTGCTCTTGTTGCTGTTTCAGTTCTTTGAGTTGAGAGATGGTTCCGCTGTATTGAGCTCGTAGATCGACCACTTTTTCATTGAGTAAATCGACGGCTTTCTTGGCGTTCGCTTGTTCGCTTTCGTCATGCCGACCGAGGCTTTGCAACAGCGCTTCAGGTTGATGATAAGGATGATCGGCGCTTCCGCAGACAGGGCAGGGCTGATCATCCTGCAATTGCTCGCGCAACTGCTCGACACTTTCGCTGCGCGCCAGTCGCTGGCGCTCCAGCAATTCGCGAGTAACGGTCAGGGTTTGTTCAGCTATGGCCAGTTCGGCCTTTGCTTCCCCGCCTTCACGAGTGAGCCGGTCTCGCTCTTGCAGTGCGACATGCAGGCGCTGCTGAAGCTCCGCATCGCGCTTGTCCAGTTCCTGCTGGCTGGCCCACAGACGCGTCAACTCTTCAAAGGCACGCAGTTGCTTGCGGTTGTCCTGCAACAGAGTGCTCAGTAGCTGGATCTGCTCGGCCACGGCTTCAGGCTCGGCACCGGCCTCTTTGTACAGTAATTCCAGATGTTGTTTTTGCGCTGTCAGCTCTTCGGCGGCGCGGGTGGCACCCTTTTCCAAAGCAGCCAGTTCGTCCTGGCCCTTGTTCAGGCGATTGCTTATCAACATCAGTTGTTGCAGGCGATCGCGATAGGCGTTCCAGGCGTCACTCAGCGGCGTCAGGTGAGAGCTTTGCTCAAGCTCTCCGGCGATGAGCGTCAAGCGCGACGCGACCTGCTTTTGCTGGTCGAGCATCCCTTGAATGGCGCTTTGACCCTGAGTACAGGCGAGTTCCGCCTGCTGCTTGAGATCGGCGCTGGCACTGGTGTCTTTGACCAGGCGGATGAGGGTGCTTTGCTCTTCAAACGCTTGGCGCAGCAACGGCGCGCCGGCGCTGTGCTGATTTTGTGCTTCGGCCAACGCAGCGTGGGCGTTGCTCAAAGTCTGTTCCAGTTGCGTCTGGCGCTCGCTCAGTTCCAGTTGCTGTTGCGTGTGCTGCTGAATCTGCGCCGCTAGCGGTATGAGCTGTGCGGTGAGTTCAGTCTTGCGCGCAAACTGATGCCGCTGTGGTGCCAGTTGCTCCAGGCGTGTCAATTTCAGCCGTTCACCGACCAGGCTTTCCCAATGTTGTTGGGCCGATTGCAGTTGTTCGGCGGCGCTTTGTTGCTCGTCCTGCAATTGGCGCAGCTGTTTGAGCCAGGTGTGTTGCTCTTCAAGCTGTTTGAGCTGTGCCTGCTGGGCCTTGAGTTGCTGCTGCGCCTCGTTGAAACGTTGATCCAGTTCCGCTCTTGCTTCGGGCGACAACGGCGTGACGCCGCTGGCCTGATCCTGCAACTGCTTGTGGGCGTCACGGGCCTCTTTTGTCTTGTCAAAGGCGCGACGACCGAGGCGCGTATAGAGCGCCGTGTCGGTGAGCTTTTCCAGCAACTCGCTGCGTTCGTTGTCGTCGGCCTTGAGGAAAGCGCTGAACTCGCTCTGCGCCAACAGCACGGCGCGGGTGAACTGCTCGAAATTCAGGCCCAGTGCGGTTTCGAGTTGGGTCTTGTACTCGCCTTTCTGGCTGGCCAGCAGTTGATCCTGATCGATATCGCGCAAGCTCTGGCGACTGGCTTGCAGCTTGCCGCCGGCCTTTTCCCGGGCGCGATTGGCTTCCCAGCGCGCACGATAACGACGGCCATCGACACCGACGAAATCCACCTCGGCATAACCTTCGCCCGTACCGCGACGCAGCAATGTGCGCGGGTCGCCGGTGCCGATTTCGCCATCGGCGTCCGGCACCTTGGCGTCGCGACCGGTGTTGTTCAAGCGCGGTACGGCGCCGAACAGCGCCAGGCACAAGGCGTCGAGCAGGGTGCTTTTGCCGGCGCCGGTCGGTCCGGTGATGGCGAACAGGCCGGCACTGGCCAAGGGTTCAGCGGTGAAATCGATTTCAAAAGGCCCGGCCAGCGAGGCGAGGTTTTTCAGGCGGATCGCGAGAATTTTCATGGTTGTTCGCTCTCCATCTGTACGTCTTGCAGCAACTCGGCAAAGTCCTTCAACGTTTGTTCATCGACCTCGCTGCCGTAGTTGTCCTGCCAGGCGCGGCTGAACAGTTCCTGCGGCGTGAGCTGATCCAGTTCGATCAACGTGGCACCGTCATTGGTGCCTTCGTGGCTGCCATTGCCGGCGTATTCGGCGGCAATGCGCACCAGGCGCACAGCTTTGCCTTGCAGGGCGGTTTCCACTTGATGGCGCAAATCGGGTTGCGGCTCATCGAGGCGTACCCGTACTTCCAGCCAAGGTTGGCGATCGACGTCGGCGAGCAAGTCGATGTTTGGCAAGTCCGCCAGTTGCAACAAGATATCCGCCAATGGCGCCGGGCCGATGCGTTGCAGGTTCACCGCGCGGGGGATGAGTTTGGGCTCGACGCTGACCAGGGTTTCGCCATCGAGTGTGATGTCGAGAATCTGGTGCTGATAGCCGATCTCGGAGAACGACAGCGGGATCGGTGAACCGCTGTAGCGAATGCGCTCTTCACCGTTGACCTTCTGCGGCTTGTGCAGGTGACCAAGAGCGACGTAGCTGATGCTCGGGCCGAACAGACTGGCAGGCAGGGCTTCGGCATTGCCGATGATCAGGCTGCGCTCGGAGTCTTCCGAAACAGAGCCGCCCGCCATGTGCGCATGGCTGATAGCGATCAATGCCTGGCCCGGCTGGCGTTTGGCATTGGCCGCTTCGATCAGCCATTCGTGAACCTGACCGATACCGCGCAGGTAGTTGTCGCCCAGATGCGCGCCGGTTACTTCCGCCGGGCGCAGGAACGGCAGCGCCAGGCACCAGCCGGCGATTTCGCCGCTGGCATCCGGCAACGGCAGCAACAGACGTTCGGCATCCAGTTGACCGTCATCCAGCCACAACACTCGGCCCAACGCATGGGTGCGCAAACGGCGCATCAATGGCGCAGGCAGCTCGATCCGCGAGCCGGAGTCGTGGTTGCCGGCAATCATCACGATGGTCAGTAACGGTTGCTGCTCATGGGCGCTGACGATGAAGTCGTAGAGGCGCTCCTGGGCTTTGACCGGCGGGTTGACCGTGTCGAAGATATCGCCGGCAATCAACAGCACATCGGGCTGATCCAGTTTGAGTTGGCGCAGCAGCCAGTCAAGAAAACAGCCGTGCTCGAAATCGCGATCCTGGCCGTGCAGGTTCTGCCCGAGGTGCCAGTCGGAGGTGTGAAACAGACGCAAGGGCAACTCCGCTACATAAAAGTGATGGCCGCGAAGCAAAATGACAGCGGCGAAAGGGGAGAGAGTTTACTGGCAAACGCTCAAAAGATCGCAGCCTTCGGCGGCTCCTACAGAGATCAAAAGATCGCAGCCTGCGGCAGCTCCTACAGGGATCGATGTAGGAGCTGCCGCAGGCTGCGATCTTTTGATCTTTATCTTCTGATCTTATTTGGGATAAAGCGGCGGCAACCCAGCATCACCGGTCACGTCCTGAACCCGCTCGGCAATCGGGATCGTCCGAATCGCTCGCCACAGTTCTTCACCTTGCCAATGCTGGCCGGTTTCGCTGTACAGCGCGCCGTTCAGACCGTCGAGGGCGTCGGACAGGGGTACGAAGCGGGCGGCCATATCGGCGAGGGTTTCCGGTTGCTGCCGGGCCCAGGCGTCGAGGGCTTGACGGGTGGTGTGGGGATCATTGGCCTGGCAGGCGCGTTTGAGGTCGTCGAGTACGGTGCGCGGGCTCGGGCCGGTTTGCGCGGTGCGCAGGATTGCCGGTTGCCAGCGTGCACGCCACCAGAGGCCGAAGCCGAGCAGGGTGGTGCAGGCCAGGATCAGGGTGCTGAATTTCCAGCGCCAAAGGGTTTCGCTGTCGGCGCTGGCATTGACCGGGGCGTTGCCTGCCGGGGTGTCAACCATCAGGCTTGGGTTGGCCGCTACCTGCAGGGTTCGGGCGGGCAGGCTGGTGTGTTCGAGGTGGTCTTCAAAGGTGTTCCACCAGACCACTTCAACCGATGGTAATTCGATTGCGCCGCTACGAGCCGGCACCAGCGCCTCGCGGTCTTCGCGGCTGCCGACCAGGCCGCGTTCGCTGTTCTGGTTGCCGAGCACCGGTTGGTCCGGATAACGGCGCAGGCCGCTGGCTTCGGTGCCGGGCAGCGGCGGTAACTGCGCGCTGCCCAGTCCCTCGGCTTTGACAATCAGGCTGCGGGTCAGCGACTCACCGACCTGAAGATGATCCGGTTCCGGGTTCCAGCTCTCGCTCAGGGTCAGGCTACGCGCCGGCAACCAAGGCAAGTCTGCGGGATAGGTAATGGGTTTGGCCTTGACCGTCAGTAACAATTCGCCGGAGCTGACACGCATCAATTTGCCGGATTTTGGCGACTGCGACGTTGAGTCCGCAGTGGGTTGTGCATCCACCAGCGCGGCATTGAATATTTGCCCCGGAATGATCAATTCGCCGCTGTGTTGCGGGTAGATCGCGTAGCGCATTTCGATCACACCATGGCGAACGCCATTGATGTCTTTTTCATAAGTGCGCGATTCGCCGAGCTGTTCGATGCGTGCATCGGGAATCTGCAACGGCGGCAGGCTACTGTCGTCATACAGCGACACCGAGTGGTAGATGCGCAATGTCAGGATCGTCTGCGCCTGCACGTACACGCTGGTTTGATCGAGGCTGGCATCGATGAAGACCGGGGCCAGTTTGTTCGGGTTGTCCTGGGTTTCACTCTCGACCACTTGGACGGTGATCGGCTGGCTCTCGACGTCGCCCAGCTTCAGCGGCGGAATGACCACGCTGCCGTTCTGTCTCGGCAGCAGGGTGACGATCCAGCGGGTGGTGGCACGGTTGTCGCCGCTCAGGGTGTTGAGTTGGTTGACCTGGCGGGTGCCGCGCACTTCGAACAGCGGCTCCAGCGGCGTCAGGTCAGGTTTGCCGAACTGCGTCACGTCGGTGGATTCGAGGGTCAGTTCGATCGTCTCGCCGGAACTCAGGCGGGTGCGATCGACACTGGCGACCAGCTCCGCAGCCTGCGCCTGGGCAGTCCATAACAGTGAGGCGAGCATGAAGGCGGTGAAGCGGTTCATCGAGTTTTTCCCTGATCCTGATGTTGTTGCTGTTCGTACCAGAATTTGCGTCTGAGCAGTTCGCCAGGGTCATCCGGAATCTGCCGCAGCCATTGCTCCAATGCCTGCTGTTGTTCGCCTTGGATGCTGTCGTTGGCCGGGCGCATAGGCGGCGTGGTGTGCTGCTCATCCCCCAACTCACTGCCGGGGACTTCGTTGGTGCCGGAGCGCGCGGGTTTCGTGCGCGCTGGCTCGGTGGCAGATTCAGCCGGCGACTCGGCGGTTTTCGGTTCGTCAGTGTTCGATGGTTGCGCCGTGGCGTCGGACGGTGACTGTTGTGGCGACGTCTGCGGCTCCTCGCTGGCCGACTTGTCCGGCTCGGCAGCGGGCGGGGTGTTTTGCTGCTTGAGCAGGCTTTCTACCAGTGCCTTGTTGGTCAGTGCCGGACGCAAGTCAGGTTGGCGCTCAAGCGCCTGGTCGTATGCATCCAGCGCCGCTTCCAGCTCACCACTTTTGGCCAGGGCATTGCCACGATTGTAGTGGGCGTGGGCGTCATTGCCTTCGGCGAACCGCTGGGCGGCGCTGCTGTAATCGCCAGCCTCATACAGGGCGACACCTTGCCACTGGTGATCTTCGAAATGTTGCGCGGCCTCGGCCGGACGTTTCTGCTTGAGCAGGTGCTGGCCCTGTTGATCGGGGCGCAGCCACAAATCCTGAAAGTCGAAGGCGTAGCTCGGTTGCGGCAGCGCCAGCAACAGCGGCAAACAGAACAACCAGCCACGACGACCGGCGCAGGCTGCCAGGAATAACAGCGGCAAGAGCAACCAGTAACCCTGGTCGGCCCAAGTGTCCAGGCGCAACGTCTGGCCATCGTTGCGCAGGTTACGTGGGCCGTCGAGCAGGCCGAGGGCGCGCAGATCGGCATCGTCCAGGCGCGCGTGGCGATAGTGCCCGTCGAGGTCGTCGGCGAAGGCTTTGAGGCCGGGTTCGTCCAGATGGGGTACTAAAATCGCGCCCTGTTCATCCTTGAGGAAACTGCCGTCTTCCTGAGTGATCGGCGCACCTTCGGCGGTGCCGACACCGAGCATCAGGAACTGCATTGACTTGCCGCGCAACGCGCTGCGAATGCCCAGGCGTTCCTGTTCCGTCAGGGACGAGCCGATCAACAGGATCCGGCCATCGCCAAGGGCACCTTGCTCCAGCAGCGTCAAGGCCTTGAGCACCGCCAGATCGGCGCGATGACCCGCTTCAGGCATCAACGACGGCTTGAGTGCATCCAGCAGATTGCGGCTGGTGGAAAGGTCGTCCGACAGCGGCACGAGGGTGTGCGCACTGCCGGCGTAAACCACGATGGCAGTCTGCGCGTCACTGCGGTTTTGCAGGAGGTCGAACAGTTTTCGCCGGGCTTGCTCCAGTCGGTTCGGCTGGACGTCGGTGGCGAGCATTTCCGGGGTCAGCTCAAGGATCACCACCAACGGGTCGGCGGGTTTCTGGCTGAGTTGCTCGACACGCTCCCAACTCGGCCCCAGCAGCGCAAACACGGCCAGCAGCCACGCTACGCCGAGGGCCACCCACGGCAGTTTGCTTTCACGGCCGTTGCCGCCACTGAGCAGCACCGCGTGAAACGCTGGCGGCAGGATCATCTGCCAGCGCCCGGCACGTTTCTGCCGATGCCAGAGTTGCCAGAGCAACCAACCCAGCAGCGGCAACAGCAGCAGCCACCAAGGACGGAACCAGTACGGCCAGAGCGCACTCATCGGCGCCTCCGCAGGCGCAGGCGTTTGAGTCGCTGGCGCCATTCAGGCAGTTGCGTTTGCAAAAACAGATCCTTGGTAAACAGGCGTTGCAGCGGGTTATCCGGCCAGAGCTCGCGGGCGACCATCAACATGCTCATCAACAGCGCCATCGCCAGCGGCCAGTGATACAGCGCTTGGGCGGGGCGGGCCTGGGTCGGTTGCTGGGTCACCGGTTCCAGCTGGTCGAGCGTTTCCTTGATCGCTTGCAGTTCCTTGCCGTCGCGGGCGCGGAAGTACTGGCCACCCGTGGCCTCGGCGATCGCCTTCAAGGATGGCTCATCAAGGTCCAGGCTTGGATTGATTCCGAGGAAACCCAAAGTGCCCGTTTGTTCCGGGTCGGCACCAATGCCGATGGGGTAGATTTTTACGCCTTCCTTGGCGGCCAGTCGCGCAGCGGTGAGCGGGTCGATTTCGCCACCGTTGTTGGCGCCGTCCGTCACCAGAATCAACACGCGGCTTTGCGCCGGACGCTGACGCAGGCGCTTGAGCGCCAGCCCGATGGCGTCGCCGATGGCGGTGTTCTTGCCCGCAATGCCGATACGCGCTTCGTCGAGCCAGACGCGCACGGTATGCCGGTCGAACGTCAAGGGCGCTTGCACATAGGCCTGGCTGCCGAACAGGATCAGACCGACCCGGTCACCATCCCGGCTTTCAAGGAAGTCACCGAGCAGATGCTGGACCAGATCAAGGCGACTGACGTCTTCGTCCTGCCACTGCATGTCGGGGAAATCCATAGAGCCGGACACGTCCACCGCCACCAACAGATCACGGCCGCTGGCGGCAATCGGCAGCGGTTCACCAAGCCATTGCGGGCGCGCGGCAGCGGTCAGCAACATCAGCCACAACAGCATGAACGGTGCCTGTTGGCGCCAGGCCGGAAGATTGGCCCGGGCGCGGCGTCGGGCCAGGCCTTCGAGGTCACTGAGGAAACTGACCTTGAGCGCCGGTTCGCCGCTGTCGGCCACCGGCAACAGCATGCGCATCAGCCACGGCAGTGGCAGCAGGGCGAAGAGCCACGGCCAGGCGAACTCAAACATGTTTGCGAATCCAGGTATCGACCGCCTGGGTCAGGCCGGCGATAGCCTTGTCGTCGAGTTTGCATTCCGGTTTGTAGGCACCTTCGACCAGCACCATCCAGCGGGTCAGGCCCGCAGCCGGGCAGCGGTTGTCGAGGAATGCCAGCCATTTACGGCCGTTCAGGGTATGGCTCTGGCTGTAGGGGTAGTGATTGCGGCACAGGCGTTTGAGCAAGCCATTGAGTTGCTGCAGCCAGGCGCCGGCGGGTGCGCCGTCGTAGGGCTTGGGCATCAGCGCCAGTTCCGCCAACGCGGCGACGCGCACGGGGTCAAGGGGTTGTTCGGCGCGTACGATTGGCCGCTTGTTCGGGATGAAGCGCCGCAGTTTCCATAGACCGAAACCGATCAAAGGCAGCAACAACAGCAGCGACCACCATCCTGGCGCGGGTGGCCAGAACTCGATCGGCGGGGGGGTGATCAGCGGTTGCAGTTGATCGAGACTGTTCATCGACCTTTACCCGGCTTCTGTGGGTTCAGGTATTCGCGCAGCTGTTCGACCATCTCGCTCTGTGTGCTCAGAGGCATCAGCAACACCCGCAGCTTTTGCGCCAGCAATTCCCAACGGGCAACGCGTGTTTCGGCCTGGGCGCGGTAGGTTTGCCGCAAGTCGTAATTCAGGGTGTCGAGTTCCAGTTGCGCACCGCGCTCGGCAAAACGAAGCAGGCCGGCGGCGGGCAGGGCGTGGTCGAGCGGGTCGGAGACTGGCAGCAGCAACAGGTCGCAATGGCGCGACAGCAGGCTCAGCTGTTGCTCGGCACCCTCGGTCAGGGCTCGTTCGTCGCAGATCACGATCACCAGGCTGCCCGGACGCAACACTTCCCGGGCACGGCGCAGGGCAATGCCGAAAGCATCGCGATCGGTCTCGTTTTCGGTGTGCAGCGACTGGTTGACCCGCACCAGTCGGTTGAGCAATTGCAGCAGGCTTTGTTTACTGCGGCGCGGCTTGATCTCGTAATGCTCGTTGTCGCCGAATACCAGGCCGCCCACCCGGTCGTTATGGCCCAACGCAGCCCAGCCGATCAGGCTCGCAGCCTGGGCGGCGAGCACCGACTTGAACATCAGTCCCGAGCCGAAAAACAGCCTGCGGCTTTGCTCGACCATGATGAAAATCGGCCGTTCGCGTTCTTCATGGAACAACTTGGTGTGCGGTTCCTGGGTTCGGGCGGTGACGCGCCAGTCAATGCTTCGCACGTCGTCACCGGCCTGGTAGACCCGCACCTGATCGAAGTCAACGCCACGGCCGCGCAGCTTGGAGTGGTGCAGCCCGATGAGCGGGCTGCGCTGGCTCGGGGTGGAGAACAACTGCACTTCACGCACGCGATGGCGCATCTCGATCAGCTCGGCGAGCGTGATGCGGATACCCGGTTGGGGCGGCAGGAGGGCGTTCATCGGCGTCAAGCGACGGCTACGACGTCGAGGATCCGCTGGACCACCCGGTCCTGATCGATGCCAGCGGCTTCGGCTTCAAAGGAAAGAATGATGCGGTGACGCAACACATCGAACAGCACCGCTTGAATGTCTTCCGGGCTGACGAAGTCGCGACCGGCGAGCCAGGCATGGGCGCGGGCGCAACGGTCGAGGGCAATCGAGCCACGCGGGCTGGCGCCGTAGGCGATCCATTCGGCCATTTCCGGGTCGAACTTGGCCGGTGTGCGCGTGGCCATGACCAGTTGCACCAGGTATTCCTCCACGGCGTCGGCCATGTACAAACCGAGGATTTCCTTGCGTGCGGCGAAGATGGCCTGTTGGCTGACCCGGCGCTCGGGCTTGGTTTCGCCGTTCAAGGCTTCGCCACGGGCCTGCTGCAGGATGCGGCGTTCGACCGCCGCATCCGGGAAACCGATTTTCACGTGCATCAGGAAGCGGTCAAGCTGAGCTTCGGGCAGCGGATAGGTGCCTTCCTGCTCGATCGGGTTTTGCGTGGCCATCACCAGGAACAGCGGCGATAACTCATAGGTACTGCGCCCGACGCTGACCTGTCGCTCGCCCATGGCTTCCAGCAGCGCCGACTGGACCTTGGCCGGGGCACGGTTGATTTCGTCCGCCAGCACCAGGTTGTGGAAGATCGGGCCTTGCTGAAACACAAAGCTGCCGGTTTCCGGGCGGTAGATTTCCGTGCCGGTGATGTCGGCAGGCAACAGGTCGGGGGTGAACTGGATGCGATGGAACTGTGCTTCGATGCCTTCTGCCAGTTCTTTGATGGCCTTGGTTTTCGCCAGGCCAGGGGCGCCCTCGACCAGCATGTGGCCATCGGCGAGCAGGGCGATGAGCAAGCGCTCGATGAGTTTTTCCTGGCCGAGAATCTGCGTTGAAAGAAAGGTTCGCAGCGCTAGCAGCGCTTCACGATGTTCCATCGATGACTGTTCCTGGAAAGGGTGACCGAAAACGTTCGAATAACGCCACGGCTGGGGGCGTTACTTTAATCCATCGCGGGGGGCGGCGACTAACGGCATTTTGTGCAAAGTGCGGGGATTTGAGTTCGGTTCCATCGCTGCACGGGAAATGTTGACGATGCTTCTCGTTCTACTCCACCGATTCGAGGTCACTCAACAACAGTCTGATTGCTGTCCTGTTAACCAGATCGCACCACGGACCGTCGTCAATTATCGTGCCGTTTTGCATGACGATAACCCGGTCGAAGCGGTGCAGATGACTGACATCATGTGTCACACAAATCAGGCCTCGGCTGGCGAAAGTGTCGAATAGCAAGTCCCAGACAGGGGTGGCAAGCTTCGGCTCGATTGATGCGCTGGGCTCGTCGAACAGATTAAATCGTCCCGGTTTGTTGATCAGGCGCAGCAGTGACAGCCGTTTGGCTTCGCCACCAGAAATATTGGATGCGCTTTCAGTGAGATTGCGATGGGAAACGATATCTTCAAGGTTCAGTCGCTGTATTGCCTGGTTCAGATGTGGCGACGGAGTCACTCCGAACAGCACCGAGTTTTCAAAGGTGCCTTCCAGAAACTGCGGGGACTGAGGGCAATATCTGATGACGTTCAAATGCGTCTGCGCGCTCAATTTTGAAACTGGTATGCAGTCGATTTTCAAGTGACTTCTCAGCGGAGCATGCAACCCGGCCAGCGCTTCCAGTAACGTAGATTTGCCCGCACCACTGGGGCCGGTGATAGCGATCGACTGACTTTGGGTGAACGTGATGGCGTTTTCGATAGACAAACGAATTGTTCTGTTGTCGTTCACAACGCAGGGTTCGAGACACAGCGTCGATTCGTCTCGCGGCTTGATTTCAGATTGTCGATTGTCGTCAAAGTTTGGCAATGACAGAAGCTGTTGGAGCCGACGCTGGTCCGCAAGGAACTGATCCAGTACCCGATAGCCCTCGGTTAGAGCAGTGATATTGAGCAAGAAACTTCCTGCAATAGAGAAAATGGCAACCATTTGCCCAACGCTGATGCTTGGCTCGTTCGTCAATTGATCGAGAACCCCCCAGCTGAGTAATCCTCCCGTGGAAAGACTTACAAACAACACTTTTGCTCCGCTCAAAACTCCACCGGAACTTGCCACGGTGATCGCCGCCTTAGAGTACTGCTTAAATGCACTGTTCAAGGGTTGCGTTGCCGTGTACTCGGCAGCTTCGAGTTTTATCGATTTGCCGGTGCTCATGGTGCTGAACAAGAGTGCGCTGAGTTCATCCTCTTGCTCGTTAACCGCATCAATGTGTTTCCTGCGCCACCTGATGATTCGATGGGCGACGAATAGATAGACGACGCCAAGCAGGCTGATCGCGAAGAATACGCCACTGCCGCCTATGTAGATAAAAGCGCTACCTACGATCAGAAACTCCAGACACAGTGGCAGCCCAACGGTGACGAAAAACGTTAACAGTTGCTCATGTGCCGTAATCCCGCGCTCCACTGACTTTATAAAGTGACCGATACGCCACGAACTGAACTGGAAAAACTCTTTTCGCATCAGCTGGGCAATCCAGTGAATGGATGCGTTCAGTATTACTTTCTGAACCAGTTTGGATAAAAAGAATATTTGCATCGGATTAATTATTGCTTGTATACACCCGGCCAGAATGAAGCTCGTAGTTAGAAGTAATAGCGTGTTGAGTGCTGCGTGGTTATTGCTATTCAGTATGTCAACCACTTCGCCCAATAGTAGTGGTGGTGCAAGCGCCATTATTTTTAACGTTATTATTGTCGCAACCGTTGATATCAATAAGGCCGCGTGCGTTTTACAGGCTGTTCTAATGAAGTTCTGCATTGGTAGCCTATAGCTGTTCGCAAGAATTAAGTTGTTGTCGTCGTTTGGCATAGGATTCGCTGTGGAGCAACAAGGCACCCATTCCTAATAAGGTTGAAACGCTCCAATCCCGGAACGTAAGACTGACAAACAATGCCGTCGTCGGCGTATTGGGTGATCACTCTGTAGTAAAGAGTTTTGCCAATAGTTAAGAGGCTGTATTCTAATGAGTCGAGTTGTGTCGGAACGCTTTTTGCGAAATGTTCCAGCGGAGAGTCGAGTGTTGTAAGGGTCAGGTTTTTGACAGAATTGAAATCTATAAGAGATTTCAGTGTTTTTGAGTTTTCTAGAAAATCAAGTGTTTTCCTATCGATTGCTTCTTGCGCATCGTCATACAATTCATTGACTTGAAATTGCTCCGTCACTGCTCTTTGGATTGCAGTGCAAATGTCCAATGAACACCCTGAGCCGATGGGTGACAAATGGTGATATCCAGGTCCGGATTTAGGTAGCGCAACTGCAAAATAAACATTCATTACATCTTTTATGATGATGATTTGTAGCTTGTTTGCTAATGAAAGGGCGTAGCCGTTGTTCTGCAGCGCTTTGGTAAGCAAAGACTTAGTGGGTGTATATAGTTTCATGGCCGGGCCGATCTCACAGACCGCCATAAAGAAGCAAGATAGAATGTGCCTTTCGATGACCTCGTTGGTTCCGTGAAGCAATGCTTCAGCTTTGGTGCAGCCAAAGGCGATCCCTGAGTTGGAGGAGTAGCGGGACAGGAATTGCATGCCTGCATTTGCACTGCTCAAAGAGTCAATCTCCATCCTCGGACAAAGAAGAATATTTGGAACGAACAACTCTTTCGCTTGATCGAGTGTTGTGAGCCTCAAGCACGTTATGGGCTCTGATGAATTCCGCAGGCTAGTGAGAAAGCCATCGTGTTCTGCATCTTTCTGAGAAGCGATAAATCCACAGGGCTGAGTAATAAAGTCGTCTGTGTTGAAGTGGAAAGTGCTGAAGTGTTCGATGCTTTCAGCTAGAGCTCCAATGAGTGAGTTGGGACCTTTTCCTGCACCGGACTCTATAAGCTTATGGTTGTTGTCAAAAAGCTTTGCTGTGGCTACAAGTTCGTTGCAATCAGTATGGTGTGTGACAGCATACAGATTTAGAGAGTTAATAATTTTTCGGATTTTTTCCAAAGCTGCGGCAGGGTTGGTTTCACGCTCTGACATAAGTAACCTCATAGGGTATCAGAATGCCGAAAGGGCCCTTTCGGCATTTATCGCATATGTGCTTCTGGTGTATGTCAGTTGGTTAGCGAGGCAAAGAAGTTCACTTCAGTTGCCAGGAAGCCATTTGACAGACTCATTGCTTGGGGAAGATCATCCCAAGGGGTTATTTCAGTGCGTTTTTTACCCATGATGTTTACTCCTTGTTGTCAATGAAGCAGCACTAGCAAGTAAGTGCTGCGCTTGCGAAGTTTGTTTTCGCAAGTGACTTATTGATAGCAGTAGGGTTCTAGCGGTTCAATAGCACGGCGTCGCGAAGTTTCCTGTGTAGGTGTGAGTTTGTTCTTGCATGAAGGTGGGATGGATCTCGGAGGATTTGCAATTCTGTTGAAATTCGCGTGTTTGTCCTATCGTTTCAGCAGGTTGTGATGTTTAAAAGGATTGGATAAATGATGATTTTTTCGAGTCGGGAATTATCTATTGCTTGCGCGGAAGGCACATAAAGGGGCTTGGGTATTGGTGACGTAGAGTACAGCCCGAAGAACTCGGCTTTGTGGTGGTGTCGGGCGTTCTTGATGACGGCATCGCGAGCAAGTCTTACGCCTAGAGGCTTCGAATCGCAGACAATCTGTGGGGAAATCGTTGGGGATTTGTAGAGTATGAATACTGAGGGGGGATCTTGCGGGTGCCTTCGGGGGCAAGCCTCGCTCCTACGAAACCAAGGCGCCCGCGCGATATTGCGTCCAGCTCGAAACTGTAGGAGCGAGGCTTGCCCGCGAAGAGGCCCGCCCAGACACCATCAAAGCTGGCTGATATAAGTCCCGGTCCCCTTGAGAATGTTCTGCAAGGTTTCCTCAACTTCCGCGAGATCACTCGCATCGGTGCTATGAGTGATCTCCAGCACATCATCACCATTAAGCGCATCGGCATCCGCCGCAGCGATTTCGATCAACAGGCGGATAGGGCTGAGCGTGACTTTCACCCCGTCCAGCGTCGAAGGCTCGCCGTCGAGGGTGATTTCCAGCTCGTCTTCGTCCGGGTAGCGGGTCATCAGGAACATCTCGCCCTTGTCGCTGTGGCAGCAGAGCATGGCCATGTTGTCTTCTTCGTCGTCGCACGGGTTGACGATCAAGAGGGCGGTTGTCATTTGCATGGGGAATTCCTGGCTCGACGAGCGTTGTAAAGACGAACAAAGGGCGATTCTGCCAGCCCCGGTGAATTTCTGCTCGTCCAAGTGTCAGAGGATGTGTTGTGAACGGGCAAAGTGTTGCTGGTCATTTCTGGTACGAATGTGCCGTAAAGGCAGGCATAAAACGCCCATTTTTCCGAGCGGCTGCTAGTGTTGTTCGAGGCATCGGACGCAAGCAGCGTACCGTTGACCGAATATGTCGCAGCACCGCAAGCACAGGCCTTGCCGCACTCGTTAAGCTGCGCAACGGATGAGCACCTGTAAAGGCATTGCGCTGTTCGCGGCCCAGTCGTTTTTGCAGATGCCCATTCATGGAAGGTGAATGTGACCTGAGTGTCTCGTCCAGCTTCACCCACCTGTCGCCCTGTTTCCTCTGCCCGAGAATCAGGAACAGGGTGACGGCTAGCTTTGAAACGTAGCCCCGAAAGGGGTTTCGCGCGACGCTTCCATCAATAACAAGCCCAAGCGGAGTACCACAGATGGCGTTCTTCACCGCAGCCAGCAAAGCCGACTTCCAGCACCAACTGCAAGCGGCACTGGCGCAGCACATCAGTGAACAGGCACTGCCACAAGTGGCGTTGTTCGCTGAACAATTCTTCGGCATCATTTCCCTGGACGAACTGACTCAACGTCGGTTGTCCGACCTCGCTGGCTGTACCCTTTCTGCGTGGCGCCTGCTTGAGCGCTTCGATCATGCGCAACCGCAAGTGCGCGTCTACAACCCCGATTACGAACGCCACGGCTGGCAATCGACCCACACTGCGGTCGAAGTGCTGCACCACGACCTGCCATTCCTGGTGGACTCGGTGCGTACCGAGCTGAACCGTCGCGGCTACAGCATTCATACCCTGCAAACTACCGTGCTGAGCGTGCGTCGCGGCGCCAAGGGTGAGTTGCTGGAAATTCTGCCAAAAGGCACCCAGGGCGACGACGTCCAGCAAGAGTCGTTGATGTACCTGGAAATCGACCGTTGCGCCAACCCCGCCGAACTCAACGTGCTGACCAAAGAGCTGGAGCAAGTGCTCGGTGAAGTACGCGTCGCGGTAGCCGACTTCGAACCGATGAAAGCCAAGGTCCAGGAAATCCTGACCGGGCTGGACAACAGCCGGTTTGTCGTCGATGCCGACGAAAAAGCCGAAATCAAAAGCTTCCTGGAATGGCTGGTGGGCAACCACTTCACGTTCCTGGGCTACGAAGAGTTCGTGGTGCGCGACGAGGCCGATGGCGGCCACATCGTCTACGACCAGAATTCCTTCCTCGGCCTGACCAAACTGCTGCGCACCGGCCTGACCTACGATGACCTGCGCATCGAAGACTACGCCGTGAACTACCTGCGCGAACCGACCCTGCTGTCGTTCGCCAAGGCTGCTCACCCAAGCCGTGTGCACCGTCCGGCTTACCCGGACTACGTGTCGATCCGTGAAATCGACGCCGACGGCAACGTCATCAAAGAGTGCCGCTTCATGGGCCTGTACACCTCGTCGGTGTATGGCGAGAGCGTGCGGGTCATCCCGTACATCCGCCGCAAGGTCGCGGAAATCGAACGTCGTTCCGGCTTCCAGGCCAAGGCTCACTTGGGCAAGGAATTGGCGCAGGTGGTCGAAGTGCTGCCGCGCGACGATTTGTTCCAGACGCCGGTTGACGAGCTGTTCAGCACCGTGATGTCGATCGTGCAGATCCAGGAACGCAACAAGATCCGCGTATTCCTGCGCAAAGACCCGTACGGCCGTTTCTGCTACTGCCTGGCCTACGTGCCGCGTGACATCTACTCCACCGAAGTGCGCCAGAAGATCCAGCAAGTGCTGATGGATCGCCTGAAAGCCTCGGATTGCGAGTTCTGGACCTTCTTCTCCGAATCCGTGCTGGCTCGCGTGCAACTGATCCTGCGCGTTGACCCGAAAAACCGTCTCGATATCGATCCGGTACTGCTGGAAAAAGAAGTGGTGCAGGCCTGCCGCAGCTGGCAGGACGATTACGCCAGCCTGGTGGTCGAGAGCTTCGGCGAAGCCCATGGCACCAACGTGCTGTCCGACTTCCCGAAAGGCTTCCCGGCCGGTTACCGCGAGCGTTTCGCAGCGCATTCGGCTGTGGTCGACATGCAACACCTGTTGAACCTGAACGAAAAAAATCCGCTGGTGATGAGCTTCTATCAGCCGCTGGGCCAGGTGTCCGGTCAGCGTGAGCTGCATTGCAAGCTGTACCACGCCGACACCCCGCTGGCGCTGTCCGACGTGCTGCCGATTCTGGAAAACCTCGGTTTGCGCGTGCTGGGTGAGTTCCCGTATCGCCTGCGTCACACCAATGGCCGCGAATTCTGGATTCACGACTTCGCGTTCACCGCAGCCGAAGGTCTGGAGCTGGACATCCAGCAACTCAACGACACTCTGCAGGACGCGTTCGTCCACATCGTGCGCGGCGATGCCGAAAACGATGCGTTCAACCGTCTGGTGCTGACCGCCGGCCTGCCATGGCGCGACGTGGCACTGCTGCGTGCCTACGCCCGTTACCTGAAGCAGATCCGCCTGGGCTTCGACCTCGGTTACATCGCCAGCACCCTGAACAACCACACCGACATCGCTCGCGAGTTGACCCGGTTGTTCAAGACCCGCTTCTACCTGGCGCGCAAGTTGACCGGCGATGACCTGGACGACAAGCAACAGCGTCTGGAACAAGCGATTCTGAGCGCACTGGACGACGTTCAGGTATTGAACGAAGACCGCATCCTGCGTCGCTACCTGGATCTGATCAAGGCCACCTTGCGGACCAACTTCTATCAGACCGATGCCAACGGCCAGAACAAGTCCTACTTCAGCTTCAAGTTCAACCCGCATCTGATCCCAGAGCTGCCGAAGCCAGTACCGAAGTTCGAAATCTTCGTTTACTCGCCACGCGTCGAAGGCGTGCACCTGCGCTTCGGCAACGTTGCTCGTGGTGGTCTGCGCTGGTCCGACCGTGAAGAAGACTACCGCACCGAAGTGCTGGGCCTGGTAAAAGCCCAGCAAGTGAAGAACTCGGTGATCGTGCCGGTGGGTGCGAAGGGCGGCTTCCTGCCGCGTCGCCTGCCACTGGGCGGCAGCCGTGACGAGATCGCGGCCGAGGGTATCGCCTGCTACCGCATCTTCATTTCGGGCCTGTTGGACATCACCGACAACCTGAAAGACGGCGCGCTGGTTCCACCACTGAACGTCGTGCGTCATGACGACGATGATCCGTACCTGGTGGTTGCAGCGGACAAGGGCACTGCGACCTTCTCCGACATCGCCAACGGCATCGCCATCGACTACGGCTTCTGGCTGGGTGACGCGTTTGCATCCGGTGGTTCGGCCGGTTACGACCACAAGAAAATGGGCATCACCGCCAAAGGCGCGTGGGTTGGCGTTCAACGTCATTTCCGCGAGCGCGGCATCAACGTCCAGGAAGACAGCATCACTGTCGTGGGCGTCGGTGATATGGCCGGTGACGTGTTCGGTAACGGCTTGCTGATGTCCGACAAGCTGCAACTGGTCGCGGCATTCAACCACCTGCACATCTTCATCGATCCAAACCCGAACCCGGCGACCAGCTTCGTCGAGCGTCAGCGCATGTTCGATCTGCCACGTTCGGCGTGGTCGGATTACGACACCAGCATCATGTCCGAAGGCGGCGGGATCTTCTCCCGTAGCGCAAAAAGCATCGCGATTTCCCCGCAGATGCAAGAGCGCTTCGACATCAAGGCTGACAAGCTGACCCCGACCGAACTGCTCAATGCCTTGCTCAAGGCACCGGTGGATCTGTTGTGGAACGGCGGTATCGGGACTTACGTCAAGGCCAGCAGCGAAAGCCACGCCGATGTCGGCGACAAGGCCAACGATGCGCTGCGCGTGAACGGCAACGAACTGCGCTGCAAAGTCGTGGGCGAGGGCGGTAACCTCGGCATGACCCAACTGGGTCGTGTGGAATTCGGCCTCAATGGCGGCGGTTCCAACACCGACTTCATCGACAACGCCGGTGGCGTGGACTGCTCCGACCACGAAGTGAACATCAAGATCCTGCTGAACGAAGTGGTTCAGGCCGGTGACATGACCGACAAGCAACGTAATCAGTTGCTGGCGAGCATGACCGACGAAGTCGGTAACCTGGTGCTGGGCAACAACTACAAGCAGACTCAGGCACTGTCCCTGGCGGCCCGTCGTGCCTTGCCACGGATCGCTGAATACAAGCGTCTGATGAACGATCTGGAAGGTCGCGGCAAGCTGGATCGCGCCATCGAGTTCCTGCCGAATGAAGAGCAGATCAACGAGCGCATCGCGGCAGGCCATGGCCTGACACGTGCCGAGCTGTCGGTGTTGATCTCCTACAGCAAGATCGACCTCAAGGAGCAGTTGCTGGGCTCCCTGGTGCCGGATGACGACTACCTGACTCGCGACATGGAAACCGCTTTCCCGCCGACCCTGGTGAGCAAGTTCTCCGAAGCCATGCGCCGTCACCGTCTGAAGCGCGAAATCGTCAGCACCCAGATCGCCAACGATCTGGTGAACCACATGGGCATCACCTTCGTTCAGCGACTCAAAGAGTCGACCGGCATGAGCCCGGCGAACGTGGCTGGCGCCTACGTGATCGTGCGTGACATTTTCCATCTCCCGCACTGGTTCCGTCAGATTGAAGCCCTGGATTACCAGGTTTCCGCTGACGTGCAACTGGAGCTGATGGACGAGCTGATGCGTCTGGGCCGTCGCGCTACACGCTGGTTCCTGCGTGCCCGTCGCAACGAGCAGAACGCTGCCCGCGACGTCGCGCACTTCGGTCCGCATCTGAAGGAGTTGGGCCTCAAGCTCGACGAACTGCTCAGTGGCGAGATCCGCGAGAACTGGCAGGCTCGCTATCAGGCGTACGTCGCAGCCGGTGTGCCGGAGTTGCTCGCACGCATGGTGGCTGGCACTTCGCACCTGTACACCCTGCTGCCGATCATCGAGGCTTCCGACGTGACCGGCCAGGACCCTGCGGACGTGGCCAAGGCCTACTTCGCCGTGGGCAGTGCGCTGGACATCACCTGGTACCTGCAACAGATCAGCGCTCTGCCGGTTGAAAACAACTGGCAGGCCCTGGCCCGTGAAGCGTTCCGCGATGACGTCGACTGGCAGCAACGTGCGATCACCATCTCCGTCCTGCAACAGGGCGACGGTACTCAGGACGTGGAAACACGCCTGGAACTGTGGATGGCGCAGCACGAAGGCATGATCGAACGCTGGCGTGCCATGCTGGTGGAAATCCGTGCCGCCAGCGGCACTGACTACGCCATGTACGCGGTGGCCAACCGTGAACTGCTCGACCTGGCATTGAGCGGTCAAGTGGTAGTGCCTGCCGCTGCTGCCCTCGAGTTAGAGCCGGCTGCCTGATCAGGCGTTGAATGAAAAAGCCTCGTCTTGAGAGAGGCGGGGCTTTTTTATGTCTGAGGCTTTTGTGCTGTCTGGACCGGCCTCTTCGCGGGCAAGCCTCGCTCCTACAGGCCTACACATTACCTGTAGGCGCGAGGCTTGCCCGCGAAGGGGCCGCAGGCCCTAATACAACTTTTGCTGCTTGTTGATATCAATCATCGACACATTAGTTGTCGGGCTGGTCAATAAATTACTGAGCGACTGGTCAAACTTTTGCAGTGCCCTGACTTGCACATTCTGCTGTTCGTTAATGTCGGCAACAATCTCTTCGCTGCGTTTAAAGTCCGCCCATACAGGGCTTACGGACTTGGCGTCATGCCCCTGTGCAGTACCGATGTAATTGAAGTTCTTGTCGTAAAAGTCTGCACTGACGTCCGCCTGAATATCCGAACTGCGCGAAGTGATCAACTGACTGCGACTGTCGACGATGGCCACCACATCCGGTTTTGCAGCCTTGAGGCTTTGCATGTCCGGGTACACCGTTACCGTACCGAACTGGCGTTGCAGCGAAGCCTTGACCCAGTCCACCGCGAGGTCGGGTTTGGAAGTGGATACGTAGGCGTCGTGAATCGGCTGGACCAGCAGGCTCTGGCCGAAGCCGGTGCCGGCATTGGCCTGGTAGTCTTGCAGGTAGGCGCGGTTAGTCTGAGTATTGCGGCTGTACACGACGCCCAACGCAACCTGCCGGCCGTTGGTAATGCTGGTGGCACTGCTGCGCCCAACCGGTTGCGTAAAGATGCCGTCCAGCGAGGACACTGCGGAAGGTGCGGTGGGGATCGAGCAGCCGGTTAATACAGCAGTAATTGTCAACGTACTGACAAGCGCAAGTTTCATGGTGTTTCTCCAGTGAAACAACATCAGTCGGAAAGTTAAACTCGCCGGAAGTGGCCGGCAGTAACTCCAGACTAAACCGCACACGCAGGAATTAAATAGCCAATATCCACAGGTGTCAGGGGGTCATTAGTTTTGTTTGGTTTAAAGATATCGGGTTAATTGCCTGGAGAAATAAAAAAGCCCGAATCAATGATTCGGGCCTTTTTATTTATGGCTGTTCGTTCAGCGATCAGTTTTCCAGTGGGATCAACACTTTTTGTTCCGGCGATAACACCATGAATACCAGCAGCTTGGCAGGCTTGGTCTTACTGGCGTTTTTCGAGACCAAATGTTCAGCACCTGCCGGTTCGTACCAGAACTCGCCGGCCTTATAGGTTTTCGCGTCCTCACCCTTCACCTGCGAAGTCACTGCGCCTGACAGTACGTAGGCCATGACCGTGCCTTCATGTTTGTGAGCGATGGACGCCTGGCCGGGCTTGTAGTCAACCTCAACCATCAGGGCTTTTTCACCCGGTACGTTTTTCAGCATCTGGTCCTGCAATACCGTGATCTTTTCAGAAGCATCATGGGCAAATGCTGAAGCGGATACGGTCAAGGCCAAGGCAACAAGAGGGGCAGCACAAAAGCGCAAAACGTTCATGGTTCATCACCTGCAATGGATTAGTTGTCAGGGACAAATCTAGTCCGCTACCGCGTGCAATCAAACAGCCAATATTCGGGAAGGTCAGGGGACCAATCCAGCGTTTTTTAAAAGCAAAAGATCGCAGCCTTCGGCAGCTTCACAGGGAACGATGTGGGAGCTGCCGAAGGCTGCGATCTTTTGCTCTTGCTTTTAGCGAATCGGAAAACTGTTGAAGTCGACGGCGTTGGCCAGCTGGCAGTCAATCAAATCGATAAAGCCTTGAACCTGAGGGCTGTTGAAGTGCGATTGCATCGCTGCTTCCGATTGCCAGTGAGCGCTGACGGTCCAGCGGTTACTGTCCTCGGGGCAACGGTCAACCATATAGGACTCACAGCCCGGTAGTTCGCGCAGGGTTTCGACAATCTTTTGCAGTTGCTTGCCCAGTTCGTCCGAACGGCCGGCGACAGCCTGCACCTGTAAGGTATTGATCACTTCGTTGGACATTGCTCACACTCCTGAATCAGGCCGGACGAATCCTGCTCATTGAGGGATAACGCCCATGCAGGATAGGCCTGCACCCCCGGACCGCCAATAGCCAATCGCCGGATAAAGCGGCAGACCAATCGTCAGGCTACTTGCTGCAAGATGTCTCGCAGGCGATCCAGGGCCGTATCGATGTCCAGTGTTTCGATGGCGCCAAAACCGAGGAGAAGCCCGGCCCTTGGGGGGTGTTGGTAGAAAAAGTTGTCGATGGAATAGAGCCCGACTTCCACTTTTTTCGCCAGTTCGATCACCAGTGGAATATCGATAGGCACTTTGCACATAACGACCATGTGGAAACCGGCCGTACTCGGAACGGGGTCAAGCCAGGGCGAAAGGTCACCGGCCATCCGCGCCAATATGCGGTCGCGTCGGCCGGCGTAAATCGTATGGCAACGCCGAATGTGCTTGAGCAGGCAGCCTTCGGCGATGAACTTGGCCAGTGCCCACTGGGGCAGGGTGGAGGTGTGCAGGTCGGTGAGTTGCTTGGCGCGGACCACCGCTTCGAGGATCGCGGGCGGCAAAATCGCATACCCAAGTCGCAGCTCCGGCAGCAGGGTTTTCGAAAAAGTCCCGACGTAGGCGACGATCCCGCGCTCATCCATGCTTTGCAGCGAGTCCGTAGGCCGGCCTTCGTAGCGAAATTCGCTGTCGTAGTCGTCCTCAATGATGATTGCGCCCAGTTCGTGGGCCTTGGCCAGCAATGCAATCCGCCGCTCCTGGCTCATCGGCATGCCCAGCGGGAACTGGTGGGACGGGGTGACGTAGATCAGCCGGGTGCCGAGGGGAATCTTGTCCACCTGAATGCCCTCAGCGTCCACCGGAACGCCGATGACCGTCGCGCCATGGGTACCGAACAACAGGCGTGCCGGCGGATAACCAGGGTCTTCCATGGCGACAATGCTGCCCGGACGTATCAGCACCCGGGAAATCAGGTCCAGGGCCTGTTGAGCACCGTTGCACACCACCACATCTTCGTCCTGGCAATTGACCCCGCGCGAGAACGCGATGTGCCGGGCGATGGCGTTACGCAGCGCTGGCAGGCCTTCGGGCAGGCTGTAGAAGCCCTTGGAAGCGGAGATCTGGCGCAACGCGTGGGAAGTGCAGCGTCGCCAGTCGTCCTGCGGAAATTGGCCCTTGCTGGTGGCGCCGCCAATGAAGTCGTAACGCAGCGACCCTTCCAGCGTCGGGTGGCGCAGAAACACCGGCAGGTTGCGCCAGGATTCGATCACCTCGAACCCCGCCAGCTCCGAATGGCTCTGTTTGCGCTCGACCTTCGAAGCCCGGGCGTTGACGTAGGTGCCTTTGCCGATCACCCCGGTGAGGAAGTTTTCGTAGGTCAGTTGAGCGTAGGTGTCGGAGATGGTTTTGCGCGAAATGCCCAATTGCTCGGCCAGCAAGCGGCTGGGCGGGAGTTGGGTCCCTGCTGCCAGACGACCCGTTTCGATGGCGCTGCGCAGTTGGTTGTACAACTGGCCCGCCAGGTCCTTGCGGCCGTTAATGACAACATGTAGTTCCATACTGGCGTAGCTCCGGGCAATTGAGGCGCGTGTGCGTCGCGCCAGATTACGCTCATCCGCTGGCTGTGCAGAAGTTGCGTGGCCGAAAAACTGTCAATTGGCCTGGCGTCGAGTGGTGCGCGGTTATTTCGCTGAATTGGACCTGTAACGCTCACGTATCAACCGATACGGTAAATGGCACACCACCGCCGCATGAGGCCCGCCATGAACCCCCGTCTGGATTACTACAGCGCTTCACCCAAAGCGATGAAAGCCATGATCGCCATGGAAGCCCTGACCAGCAGTTTGAGTATTGAATCGGCGCTGCTGCACTTGATCAAAATCCGCGCTTCGCAGCTCAATGGCTGCGCATTCTGCACCGACATGCATTCGGTAGATGCCCGGCGCCTGGGTGAAAGCGACCGGCGCCTGTATTCCATTGTGGTGTGGCGCGACAGTAATTTCTTCAACCCCCGTGAGCGCGCGGCGCTGGGCTGGACCGAGGCTGTGACGCTGCTGTCGGAAAATCATGTGCCGGACGACGTCTACGCGCTGGCGCGGGCGCAATTCAGCGAAGGTGAACTCGTGGACCTGACCATCGCGATCACCACCATTAACAGCTGGAATCGTCTGGCGGTGAGTTTTCGCCAAACCCCCAGCATCTGAAAAGATCAACAGATCTAAGCCTGCGGCTACGATCTGTTGATCTGTCACACCAGATTCATGAATGGTCGGCAGGATAAAACGAGTAACAACTATTTGACAGGGAGTCGACGATGCAATTCTTGGGCACTTTCCCAGGGGCCGATATTGATCCGGTGCTGGCGCAATGTTTCAGCGTCACCGCCCGTTGCGGCTGTTTCATGCAGGCGGCCCGCCGGCTCAATATCAAGGCGACCCTGTTGCGCAAGCAATTGGCACAGCTTGAAACGCAGCTGCAATGTTCGTTGTTCAGCCCGTCGGACAATGGCGTTGCCCTCAGTCGTGACGGGTTGCAGCTGCATGCGCAACTGATCGCACTGGCCCACGAGCGTGACCTGCCGGTGATTGAACAACCGCAAGTGCGCCTGGCTGTCGCCGAGTCGATCCTGCATGACATTCTGGGTCGCGATCTGGTGGCCATGTTGCGGCGCAACGCCAGCGTACGACTGGACATCATCAACCTCGACAGCGAACTGTCCCTGCAAGCGGTCAGCGCCGACGTGGTTGTGTGGCTGGCCGGAACCGATTCGCCGCTCCCCGGCCCGAGCTTTGCCGTGGCTGAGCCCCGGCGTCTGGCTCGGCTCGATTACCTGCCCCACATCGCCAAACGCTACTCAAGGGTTGCCTCGCGTCCGGAGAGTCTCGACGACCTCGCAGACTTCCTATTGGTGCAATGGCAGCATGACCGGCAAATCGACAGCTTCCGCCCCTGGAACACGCTGGTGGAGCAACGCCTGGCCGGGGTCGTGCAATTGCATTCGTACGAATTGATGCTGGAAATGGTCCGTTGCGGTGCGTGCATTGGCCTGCTACCCGGCTACATGAGTCGTTTTGACCGTGGTTTGACCGGTTTGCCAGAGCTGTTCAGCCAACCGATGCAGCGTCAGGTGTGGATGGCGGTGAATGCCGAAACTCAAAACGAGGTTCAGGTGCAGACGATTGTCGAGTTGATCCACAACACCTTCCACGAGCGCAGCGAATGGTTCGAGCGTTGACCAGGTCAATGTAGGCGCTGTCGCAGGCTGCGATCTTTTAGCGGCATTGACCAATATCAGGGGTTTGCTTTTACACTCCGGATTAAAGATCAAAAGATCGCAGCCTGCGGCAGCTCCTACAGGGGGCGAGATCTACTTCAAGGAAGATTTACTGTGACGTTAACCGAACCCGTTATCACCCTCGAACGCCTCAGCGAAGCTCACATTGAGGGCATCGCTGCGCTTTACCACGAACCAGCCGTCGCCCGTCAGACGCTACAAATGCCGTTTCCGTCCACCGAGACCTGGCGCAAACGCCTGGACTCGGACAACGAACGGGTGGTGCAACTGGTGGCGCTGCACCAAGGGGCGGTGATCGGCAGCATCACCCTTGAACAGTTTTCACGCATCCGGCGCAGCCATGCCGGCAGCTTTGGCATGGGCGTTGCGGCGGCGTGGCAGGGTAAAGGTGTTGGCTCACAACTGTTAGAGGCCGCACTGGATATTGCAGACAACTGGATGAATCTGCGAAGGGTCGAACTGAGCGTTTACGCGGACAACGAAGCGGCCATCAGGTTGTATCGCAAGTATGGCTTTGAAGACGAAGGCCTGTTTCGCGACTACGCGGTGCGTGACGGGGTATTCGTCGACACCTTGAGCATGGCGCGCCTGCGTCGCCGGCCCAAGGCCGGTTGAATCACTCGCCCAAGGCGAACGCCACCGCTGCCTTCGCGTGCAGGGCAGTGGTGTCGAGCAAGGGCAGGGCGCTGTGTTCCGGTTTGATCAGCAGGCTGATTTCGGTGCAGCCGAGAATGATCGCCTGGGCACCGCGGCGGGTCAGTGACTCGATGACTTGCTGATACACCTTGCGCGATGTCTCGCTGATCACCCCGACGCACAGTTCGTCGTAGATGATTCGGTGCACCGCCTGGCGTTCATCCGCCTCCGGCACCAGCACGGTCAACCCTTGTGCGCTCAGGCGATCCTTGAGGAAATCCTGTTCCATGGTAAACGCCGTGCCCAGCAGCCCGACTTTCAGTGCGCCGGCATCGACGGCTGCCTGGCCGGCCGGATCGGCAATATGCAGGAACGGAATGTCGATCGCCGCCTGAATCTGCCCGGCTACCTTGTGCATGGTGTTGGTACACAGCACCACGCAATCGGCACCGCCCGCCTGCAAGCGCTGCGCCGCATCCACCAGTATCAGCGCCGCATCGTCCCAACGACCGGCATGCTGGGCCTGTTCGACAGGCCCGAAGTCGACGCTGTACATTAGCAATTTTGCCGAACGCAACGGCCCGAGCCGGTCGCGCACCTGCTGATTGATAAGACGGTAATACTCGGCGCTGGACTCCCAGCTCATGCCGCCGATCAGGCCGATGGTACGCATGTTGTGCTCCTGTTGATGGCTACCCAATGCCCAAGAGTGTCCCGTGGATTGCATTCCCGATCTATCAGGAAATTTCACATGCCCAGCGTATTGAGCCAAGCGTTGCTCGGCGGCCGACTCTGCGTGCAACTGTTGCCCCGGTCCGCCTACAGCGCGCGTGATCCTGCGCAATGGCAAACCCTCGGGGTAACGCTGGAACGCCAGCAAGGCGTGCATGCGATCGATTCGGATCACCGGATTGATTTTGACACCTTGCCCGGCGTGTTGGCTTATACCCCAATCGGCGTCGAAGTGTTTTCCGAGTCCGCGACGGGCGGGGAATACCTGCTGATGCGTCTGGATGAGGCGTTCGCGGGTGAGCATTTACCTGCCGTCGATCATCGGCTGCAAACTTCGGGTAATCGCCAGGTGCTGGATCAGGCGCGGCAGGTCCGGCGGCTGTTACTTTCACTGCAACCCGACATGCTGGCACTGGAGCAATGCGCCCTGGGTTTCGTGGGGCTGGTCCAACCGAACAGCGAATACCGCCAGCAGGCGCAGCCCAAGGTTTTTGCCCGCGTGCTGGACCAGATATCCGAACAGTTTCATCAACCCCTGACCCTGGCGCAGTTGGCCGCCACGTATGGGCACAACGAGTTGCGCTTTCTGCGCGACTTCACCCGCGCCATCGGCCTGACGCCGCATGCCTACCTCGTCGAAGTACGGTTGCAGGCAGCTCGGCGGATGATCGAGCACACCGACCTGCCGCTGGCCAGCATCGCCCTGGATGCCGGCTTCGCCCACCAGTCCCACATGGGCAGCGCTTTTCGCAAATATCTGGGCATGACTCCCAGCCACTACCGCTCGCGCTTTTAGTCGTACGCCGCTGGCGCGCTTCTGCCATGCTCAAAGTCCGCAGCACCGCTTCAACCAAAGGAACACCGCAATGGACGACGTACAACAACTGGGCGAGATGCTTCGTCACTACGCAGAAAGCGAAGCGCACAAGAAGCAATTGTTTGAATCGCAGTCGGCCGAGTGGGCCAAGCGCATTGGTGCACTGTTCGATCAGATCCAGCAGTGGCTGGAACCGGTCAAAGCGCCGAATCTGCTGGAGGTCAGCCGTGAAGCGTATGTCGCGTCTGGCCCGAGTGTTGCGGTGGAGACATCCACCTTCAAGACCGAAAAACTGAGCATCCTGATCGCCGGCAAACCGGTGGAGTTCGTGCCGGATGTGATGGGTGTTGGCGGGCAGATTTCAGTGGCGGTGATGGGCTTTACGGCGGCGCGCTATGGCAGTGTTTCGCTGGTGTGTCAGCCGCCTTCGGATGGCTGGCAGTGGCGCAAGACCAATGGCCTGAAAGACCCGGATACCTTTGCCTTCGATGCGAACTTTTTAGCGCAACAGTTGCAGGTTCTGATCCCCCGCGAGCGCAGCTGAAACACCAAAATCCCCGTCTTCTTGTCGGCGCTGCCGCAGGCTTTGAGCTTTTGATTTTGTTTTTAAAAGCAAGATCAAAAGATCGCAGCCTTCGGCAGCTCCTACAGGGCTGCGTGGCATCAAACCTTTCAACCTGTCAGTCGCGCTCTGATGCTTGTTGCGCCGCAAGTTCATCGTCAATACCACACAAGAACCGCATATACCCCACTGTAGGAGCTGCCGAAGGCTGCGATCTTTTGATTTTGTTTTTAAAAGCAAGATCGAAAGATCGCAGCCTGCGGCAGCTCCTACAGGGCTGCGTTGCATCAAACCTTTCAACCTGTCAGTCGCGCTCTGATGCTTGTTGCGCCGCAAGTTCATCGTCAATACCACACAAGAACTGCATACCCCACTGTAGGAGCTGCCGAAGGCTGCGATCTTTTGATTTTTTAAAAGCAAGATCGAAAGATCGCAGCCTTCGGCAGCTCCTACAGGGCTGCGTTGCATCAAACCTTTCAACCTGTCAGTCGCGCTCTGATGCTTGTTGCGCCGCAAGTTCATCGTCAATATCACACAAGAACTGCATACCCCACTGTAGGAGCTGCCGAAGGCTGCGATCTTTTGATTTTTTAAAAGCAAGATCGAAAGATCGCAGCCTTCGGCAGCTCCTACAGCGCTGCGATCTTTTGACTTTTAGCTGATCACTTCAACGCCGGATCACCCATGTTCATTTTCTTCCAGCCCTGCAACAACACCTGGGCTTTGGGTTCCTGTCCGCTGTCGAGGTAGTACTGAATCAGCGCCAGCCGCGCGTTGCGGTTGGCGGGCTGCACTTTCAGCAGCCTTTCCAGTTCTGCACATGCCTCATCAACCTTGCCGCTGTCGTGCAATGCCACGGCCAGCACGTAGCCGAACTGCGCGCTCTGCGGTTCCAGTTGCGCGGCTTTGTGCAGGAACGGCATGGCTTGGTCCGACTTGCCCGCACGCACCAGCGACAGGCCCTGGGTATGTTGCAGCAGGGCCGCGTCCGGGTGTTCCTTGAGACTCTCGGCCAGCAGCGCCTGTGCTTCGGGACTGCGGCCATTGGCGTCCAGCCATTGCACCAGCGTTACCAATGCCGGGTAGAAGTCCGGGTCACGCTTGAGGGACGTGCGCAACAAGGTTTCGACTTCGCCGCCGCGTCCACTGGCCTGATAGAGCATGGCCAGGTTCAAGTTGGATTCGGCGCGCTCGGCGAGGCTTTTCTGCACGGTTTCGTATTCGGCGATGGCGGCCTCCCAGCTCCCCTGAGCGTTGCCCAAACCATTGCGTGCCACGCTGAGCAAATCCCGCGCCGCTGTAATGCGTATGGCTTTCACCGGGTCACTGAGTAACGGCGATAGCAGCGCTGCGCGTTCCTCTGGCGGCAGGAACGCACTGATGGCGTGGACAGCGCTCTCACGCACCTGTGGTGCCGGGTTGTTCAAGTCTTTGGTGGCTAGCTTCAACGCCTGTTCGCTTGGATACAGCGGCAGTTCGGCCAGTAACGTCGCCCGTTGAATCGCCGGCAGGTTGCTGCGTTGCAGTTGCTCGTACAAGGCCTGCGCCGCGCCGGGCTGACCGTTGCGAATCAGCCACAGGCTTTCGTCGTAACGCGGGGCCTCTTGCGCTGTACTGGCGGTGTTCCACAGCTTGAACTGCTCGGTGATCTTGTCGCCTGCCTTGCCCTGGTGGCAGGTCAGGCAGGCATCCGGCGTGCCGAGTTTCGCTGCGCGCTCGGGGTTGGGGATACTGAAACTGTGGTCATGGCGGAAGTCGTTGCCCATGTAGAACTTGCCGGGCATGTGGCAATCGATGCACTGCGAGCCCGGTTGGCCCATGGTGTGGCGGGTGTGTTCGATGGAATCGTAATTCTTCGCTTGCAGGCCCTTGCCGTCGACGCCTTCCACAGTGGTTTTGCCCGCCGTGTTGTGGCATTGCAGGCACACGCCATTACCCGGCGCCTTGAGTTCGGTGCTGTGGGGGTTGTGGCAATTGCTGCAGCGCACCCCCTTGTCGAACATTTTGCTCTGGGCGAAGGAGCCGTGTTCGAACACTTCGTCCTTGATTTTGCCGTCCAGGGCATACAACTCGCGGGTCAGCGCGCTTGGCAGATAATCATCCATCAAGCGTTTGCCGACAGTAAATCCGTCACCTAATGGCGCGCGCCGGGAGTGGCAGCGGGCACAGGTCTCGATTTCGACAGTGGCGTTCTTGTCCTTGAGGTCGACGGCAAATCCGGCATGAATCAGGTCGGTCTTTTTCGCCGTCCACTCCAGGTGATTCGAGGCGGGACCGTGACAGGCCTGACAGCCGACACCGAGGCTGTTCCACTGGCTGTCGAAAGTGTTTTTTGCCGCGTCGAAGTTGCGTTTGAAGCCCGTGGTGTGGCACTCGACGCACATGAAGTTGGCGTTTTGGCTCGGTTTGCTCCAGTGCAGCGGGTCTTTGAAGTTCACGCCCTGGCCCGGATAGAGATGAAACCAGCGATGTTTTTCGGTATCCCAGGCCACGCCGAGGGCTTGCAAGCGACCTTCGCCAACTTCGATCAGGTATTGCTGCAACGGTGCGATGCCGAAGGTGTAGGCAACTTTGAAGTCGGCGTTTTTGCCGTCGATGCCGGGCGTGTTAACCCAGAAGCCATCGTCCTTGCGCGAGAAACGGGTGGTTTCATTTTCCGCTTTGAAGGTGACGTTGTTGAAGTCGCCGAGCATGGTGTCGGCATTGGCTTGCTGCATCGCCAATTGGTGATGGGAACCTTGCCAGTCCTTGACCTGCGCGCTGTGACAGCCCTGGCATTGTTGCTCGTCGACCATTTTTGCCGGCGTCACAGCGACCGGTTGTGGCTTGGCGGGTTGGGCGGCCGGCGCGCTGACCGGTGCATAGGTCACGGGCATCGGTTTGCTGCTGAACAGAAACCAGCCGATGCCCACGACAGCCAAAAGCAATACGCCAATGGTGACGGGAAACAGGTAGCGATTAATCAGGTTCGGTTGCGAATCAGGGTTGGGCGTTGCTGCATTATTTTTATGTTTCGGCATTGCGACTTCCGTAGTCCAGGTGCATTTGCCGTCAGGCGCGCGTTCAGCTTGATGCAGCTTTGCCGGATGACCGGCGTCTGTCAAATGACGGTTGTGATCCGTTATGCAGCATTGGATGAATATTCTGACTTTTGATCGCGAAAAGCTATTTATTGGCTATACCTGTACATCCCTTACTCGTTCCGATGACGATCCACTTACAGGAGTTACGCATGAAGTTAGCGTTAATGATGAGCAGCGTATGCATGGCCTCGATCGCGATGGTCGGTTGTGCCAGCAAAGTCGTGGAGCCCGATCAGTATTCCGGTTTTCTCAAGGACTACAGCCAGCTCAAGGAAGCCAAGTCGCCGTCTGGCGCAACGGTGATGCGCTGGGTAGATCCCAAGCTCGACATCAACAAGTTCACCCGTGTCTACGTCGAGCCGACCCAGCTCTATCCCAAGCCACAACCCACTGTGAAAATCCCCCAGGCGACCCTGAACGGCATCACCGGTTACTACGATCAGGCGCTCAAGCGTGAAATCGGTAAATCCCTGCCGTTGGCAACGGGTCCTGGTCCGGGTGTGATCGTGGTGCGTGCCGCGATCACCGCCGTCAGCAGCAAGACCGAAGGTCTTAAGCCTTACGAAGTGATCCCGATTGCCCTGGTCGCCGCAGCGGTCAGCACGGCCAGCGGCATTCGTGATCAGGAAACCGACCTGGCCACTGAAGCCGTGTTCCTCGATGGCGGTACCAATCATGTGCTCGCCCAGGTTGTTCGCAAGGGCACCGGTAAACCGCTGGAAAACGACTCCCAAGTGATGAAGGCCGATGACGTCAAAGGCGTAATCGATGGCTGGGCGTCGGATTTGCATCAGTCGTATCTGAAACTCAAGGCCAAATAAGCACCTGAACGCTTTACCCGCACGCCCGCGGTTGTTGTCTGAAGAGCAACCTGTTGCTCAATACTCGGCGCGGGCCAGCCGGTTGTAATAGCTGATGAGGGCGTCATAGCTGCGGGTGACGGTGTAGAAATCATCGCTCAATCGCTGCGGTTGGGCTTTGTTTTGCCAGTCCTTGTGCAGGGTGCCCAATGCTTTGAGGTACTGCTGCGTCGGCCTGGCAATTTCGGAATAGAGATAGATCGGTACTTTGTCCCGGTCACTTTGCGCAAATTGCGGGCGGAGGAACGGTTGACCGGAGTCCCAGGCCCGCTGCAGATCTTCCGTGGTTTTTGCCAGTGCCTGGGGCGTCAGGCTTCTGTTTTTTACACCTTCGCTGACCAGGTTCAGGGTGTCTTTGGCCTGAATCATGTAGGCAAGCAGATACCAATGGATGTCTTTACCCAGACGCGTTTCGAGCAATTTGATTTGCTGGCGGCGTTGTTCAAGGTCTAGTGTCTCGACGCGTTGTTTCAAGACGGTGGACGCTTCAAGATAGTCATCAGCCTTGAGCTTGAACTGTGAGGCAACGGCAGGCGCAAAGTCGTAGGTTCGCGATGAAAAGAAACGCTCTCGGTAAAAGTTGATCTGCTCAGTCAGTGGCGTCACACGTTGCAGCGCCTGTACGTAACGGTCGGCCATCAGCGATATCGGTTTGTCGTACTGCAAAAGGTTGAGCTTCTCGCTGATCTTCGCCGAGCAGATGTCCTTTTGCACGTAGCCTACATTCCACGGACCATTGTCGTTGAAGTCATGCTGGTTAGCCTCCCAGGCCCCAGTCGGATCTGCGGGATTCTGCGGGCGTTGATACAACGCATAGGCCACTCGCCAATGCACGTCGACCCGATTGAGGCAGTCGATGACCGGGCTCTGCGCGTTGGCCTGGGCCGTGACGGGGGCGTCGTGGTTATCGAGCCACAGGTCGATGCGGGCAAAGGGTTTGCTGGCCCCTGTCAGGCCCATCAATACGAGCCCCAGCACCAACCCGACAGGAAACAGAAAGTTGGGATTCATGGCCGGTACTCCTTGCCATACCACTGTTCGACGGTCGCGGGCGCGCTGCATTCGGCGGAACTGGCCGGCATGCGACTGCAAAAGCGCTCTGCCCACTGCTGCAATCCCTGGTTGTGGTTGACCGTGCCCTGGTTGGAAATCACTTTGAGCACACCGAGCAGGACGATCAGCAGCAAGACGCCTGCGCCTGTCAGGCCGCGTTTCAAAATCGGGCTGGAGCGTTCCCAGGAAACACGCGGATTGAGCCGTCGTCTGCGCAGCAGGCCGACAGCCAATAACGTCGTCACGTAGACGCTGCTGGCGATCAGGCCGAAGACATAGCCCAATCCCACGGCCATGACCGCGCCGGGAATCAGGTCGCGCAGCCACCCGAACCATGCCGAATCAGGGTTGCCACCCGGCAACAAGCGCGCACTGAGTTGATCATCCAGCAACCACCAGCGATGGGCGAGTTGATGGCTGGTCCAGTGGAGCGCCGCGCCGCCTATTCCAAAAATCACCGACCAGAACACGGCGATGCTGATCAAACCACCCAGGCGAGTGCCCTCGGGCGCGTACTGCACAAAGGTGCCGATCAGGCAGGCAAAGGCGATCCCCAGGTACATCGGCCAGCTATTGAAGGTGTGCTCCCACTCACGCCAGAAGAAGGGGGTTGCGCCAGGCATTGCCTCGCACAGTGGCCGATGGTTGGCGTATAGCGCCGAGCTCAATTGACGGCACTGCACCCAGTCTTCATCACGCAGGCGCCGGGCCAATGCCCGACGCTGGCTGAAGCTCCATGGGCCCAACAACAGGCGTGCGGCGCGATGCTCTGGCGTTGCACAGGGTTGAGTGGCCAGAAGTTGCTGGCGAGCAATGAATATCGGCGCCTCATGCCGGGCAATCAAACCCTTCCATTCGGTATCCGGGCACGTGTTGCCCGCGCCCGTGCACCAACCCTGGCCGATGCTGACCGCCTCGAAAATGGCCGATGACCAGTAACGGCTGTCCAGTAACAAACGGCTCAACAACCGATTGAACCATTGGCGGTGATGCTCACCATTGAGCCAGCGATATTGCGAGCGTTGCGCATAAGCCTGCAAAAAACCGTCGCTGTCTTCGCGCTCAAGGGCCTCGCGCAAGGGCTGCACCATTCGCAGCTGCTGGAGCTCCAGCAACAGATCGATCTGTTCTTCATCGAGTTCAAGACGTTGCCAGGCACTGAACCAATGGAACGTGTCAATCGCCCACTCCAACTGGGCCTGGGATGTTTCGGGATGTTCGACGCAATGACGCAGCAACGCGTTTTCCAGTGCGTCGACCGCGCCGTGATCAAGGGCAGCGGTATATTGCCGTTCGAGCTCCCGGGTACCGATGCCCTCCAGCGAACGCGTGCCCCCGTGCGACGTGGCGACTTCCATTACCGAGAGGTCATTCAGGACCCAGGCGCCCGCGACGCCCTGACTTTCCTCGCTGAACTGCTCCCATTCCTTGTGCTGCAAGGCTTGTTCGTAGGCATCACGCAGGCGCTGAAACCCCTCGGGGTCTTCATCGGGCCGGGTCTGTTTGAGCAATGTCGCGTATTGGCGTTTGATACTGCGCGTATCGGCGTCGGCCGAGAGGCCAAGGACAGTCCAGCAACTCATTTGCGTGTGCAACTCCATGAAAACCTGCGACGCGATTCAGTGGTGGCAATATGATTCTGCGCACACTACCTGTTTCGCGTCGAAAAGTCCTCCGGGCCGGGCTCAGTTGCCGCCAAACCACCGGAAATACGGGTTCCCGCCATCCCCGCGCATCACCTCACGCGCATCCCTGGCCCAGGCGTCCCGGTCACCGTCATACGCATGCAGGCTTGCCCGGTAGAACAGCATCAAGCGTTGCTGGTGGGTGTTCATCCGTTCGATGAAACCCGCATCGGCATTCACCAATGGCGGCGCGATGTGCAGATCCAGCAAGGCCGGCAGCACGCGGGTGATTTCCTTGGCGCGTACCCATGGCGCATATTCGATTCGCGGCTGGTCATCGGTCACGGGTTGCGCGTCGGCGGCGAAGCGTTCAAGGCCGGCGCGATCAGTGACCCAAGTGGCGAGCAATGCGGCGGACGAACCGATGCCGACATCCTGCAAGGTGCTGCGCACGCTGTCCTGCTGAAAGCGCTGGGTGATTTTTGCGGCATCCAGTTCGATCGGTTCCAGTGAACCCACCAGCAACATCTCGTGGAATTCGCTGGTCCACAAAGTGGCGTAAGGGAAGACATCAAGAAAGCTGCGCACCAGCGAGCGCGAGTCGTCGATGTTTTGCGTGGGCAGTGGCAGCCACTGGGCAACCAGGCCCTGTTTCTGCAGACGGCTGGCGGCCAATTGGTAGAAATCTCGGGAATACAGGTTCACCACGCCGGCAGCGGAGGGCGGTGGTGGTTCAAGCGTGATCAGATCGTAGCGCTGCGGATTACGCAGCAATTCCTGGCGACCGTCGCGCAGGCGCACGTCAACGCCCGGATCGGCCGCCGCATTGAAGTTGCCCTTGAACAGCGGGGCGGCTTTGACCACTGAAGGCAGCAACTCGGCGACGACGCGATGTTCCAGACCCGGATAGCGGGTCAGGGCACCGGCGGTGATGCCGGTGCCGAAACCGATCACCAGCGCCGAGCGCGGTTCACCGTTGTGGATCAGTAGCGGCAGCAGCGCCTGAATCCGCATGTAGCGCAGGGACGGCATGGCGTCGCCGGTATTGGACACGCCCTGGATATACAGACGCTGGAAGGCTTTTTCGCCTTTGCCCTGGGTAACCACGGCGACAGTGCCGCCGCGTCCTTCTTCGTAGAACGCCAGCGTGCCATTGCGCGCGCCGGGCAGCAGGCTGGCCAGTTTGTCCATCGGGGTCAGCAGCGCCAGCGCCACCGATAACAGGCCGATCGCGACCACGCCCTGACGCCGGCCTTTTTTGACCCCATGACCCTTGCGCACCGCGAAATAGCCGATTCCGGCGGCGATGATCGCCAACAGGCCAAGGGTGCGTACCAGTCCCAACAGCGGGATCAGCACAAAACCGCAGAGCATCACGCCGATGATTCCGCCCAGGGTATTGAACGCCACGACTTCACCGACATTGCGCCCCACATGGTCGCGCCCGACGCTCAAGCGCAGGGCCACGGGAAACGCGGCGCCAAGCAGCACGGTCGGCACAAACACAATGCTCAAGGCTGCCACCGCAAAACGGGCACTCATGCCCAGCAATTCACTGGCCCCCAATGACAGCATCCAGGCCTCTGCCACGCTTTGTACGACTACCAGCCAGCGTCCCAGCAAGGCAATTTCCAGCAGGGCGATCAACCCGGCGCCGGCGATCAACAGGCCGAATACGCCCCAGGGATCGCGCAGGCGATCAACCCGACGGGAGAGCAGGGCGCTCCCCAGAAAAAGACCAGTGAGGTACGTCGCCAACACCACGGCGAAGGCGTAGGTGCGCGTGCTCATGAACTGCACGATGGACTGCGACCAGACCACTTCGTAGCCGAGCGCCACGCCGCCGGCAATCGAATACAGCCACAGCGCCAGGCGATCCGGTGCTTTCTCGGCGTGGTGTTTGGCCGGGGCTTCAACGGGCAGGGAGCGATGGCGCTGGAACCATATCGCACCGGCGGCGGCCAGCAGGTTCAGCATTGCAGCGGCCAGCGCACTGCCGCGTACGCCGAGGGTAGCGATCAGCACGAAGGCGGCGAGCAGGGTGCCGGCGATGGCGCCAGCGGTGTTCGCGGCATAAAGATGCCCGCCGGCCTTGCCCAGTTGCTGCGGGTCGGTGGCCAGCGAGCGAACCAGCACCGGCAGCGTGCCGCCCATCAGCAACGCCGGAATGCCCACGAGGGCAAACGGCAGTACCCAGGCCGCGAGGCCTACATGTTCTTCCAACCAGGCAAACGGGCTGGCCGCGAGGCTCATGGCAAACGTCGCGCCGACACCCAATATCGCCACCAGCACTTCCAGCCCGGCATACAACAGCACCGGTTGCTGCAAGCGGTCCGCCCAGCGCCCGAACACCAAGCCGCCCAAGGCCAACCCTGCAAAGAACGCACTGATCCCGGTGGTGATGGCGTACACCTCGACGCCCACCACCAACGACAGTTGCTTGATCCACAGCACCTGATACACCAACGCCGCGGCGCCGGAGACGAACAGCAACAGGGCGGGGATCAACAGCGCCGGGGAGGCGACGTTCGGGGCAGGTATGGCCGACGACTTGCTGGCGACACGTGAGGACATGGGTTTGTTGCCTTATACAGTTAGCCAATAAACATCAATCAATGTAGGAGCTGCCGAAGGCTGCGATCTTTTGATCTTGATCTTAAAAAGCAAGATCAAAAGATCGCAGCCTTCGGCAGCTCCTACAGGGAGTGTGTTCACACTCCGGAAATAGGGCCGCTCGCCGATGAAGGCGAGCGGCGGTCACGCGGTTTTACTGTGGCGCGGGTGCAGCTTTCATTTTTTCAGCAATTTTTGCATCTACCGCAGCACGGATCTGGTCGATGCTGAAGCTCGCCGGTTTCTGGCTTGGTGGATATTCGATGAACGTTTGCAGGAACCCGGCCGCTTTTTGTACCGCTTGGGCGGCCAGGTAGACGTTCTTGGTTTGCCAATCGTAATACTGGTCGGAAACCACGTCGGCGCGTTCGTACGGGTCCATTCTCAGGTTGAGAATTTTCGGTACGCGCAGGCACACGAACGGTTCGCTCCAGACTTTAAAGCCGCCTGGTTCGCGCTGTTCGCAGAACACTACCTTCCAGTTATCGAAGCGCATCGATACCAGCACGCCGTCGTCGTTGAAGTAGTAAAACTCCTTACGCTCGCCTTTTGGCTGTTGGCCGGTCAGGTACGGCAGCTGGTTGAAACCGTCCAGGTGCACCTTGAAGTTAGTGCCGCCCGACGTCGGTGCCCAGCCTTTGAGCAGTTTGTTTTTCACGTCGGTTTCGCCAGCCGCTGCAAGCAGCGTCGGGAACCAGTCCATGCCCGAGAACATCTCGTTGGACACTTCACCGGCCTTGATCTTGCCCGGCCAGCGAATGATCGCCGGTACGCGATAAGCGCCTTCCCAGTTGGAGTTCTTCTCGTTACGGAACGGCGTGGTTGCCGCGTCCGGCCAAGAGAACTGGTTCGGGCCGTTGTCGGTGGTGTACACAACGATGGTGTTGTCGGCAACTTTCAGGTCGTCGATGGTTTTCAGCAGTTTGCCGACGTCGGCGTCGTGCTCAAGCATGCCGTCCGCGTATTCGTTGCCAGGCATGCCGCTCTGGCCCTTCATCGAATCGCGTACATGAGTGAACACGTGCATGCGCGTGGTGTTCATCCAGACGAAGAACGGTTTGTCCGCCTTGACCTGTTTCTCGATGAACGCCTGCGCCGCAGCGGTGGTTTCGTCGTCGATGGTTTCCATGCGCTTGGTGGTCAGCGCGCCGGTGTCTTCGATTTTACCGTCCGCAAAGCTATGGATTACACCGCGCGGAGTGTTGGCCTTGACGAACTCGGCGTCATCCTTGGGCCAGTACGGCCGCTCGGGTTCTTCTTCGGCGTTGAGGTGATAGAGGTTGCCGAAGAACTCGTCGAAACCATGGTTGGTCGGCAGGTATTCATCCTTGTCGCCCAAGTGGTTCTTGCCGAACTGGCCCGTGGCGTAGCCTTGGGACTTGAGTGCCTGGGCGATGGTGATGTCACGTTTTTGCAGGCCCACCGGAGCGCCCGGAATACCGACTTTCGATAGACCCGTACGCAGCGGCGTCTGACCGGTGATGAACGAAGACCGTCCGGCCGTGCAGCTGTTCTCCGCGTAATAGTCGGTGAACATCATGCCTTCCTTGGCGATGCGGTCGATGTTCGGAGTCTTGTACCCGACCACGCCCATGGAATAGGCACTGATGTTGGTCTGGCCGATGTCATCGCCGAAGATCACCAGAATGTTGGGTTTTTCGGCTGCCCCGGCAGTTGCCGAAATCGCCATGACCGAGGTCGCCACCAGCGCGAGCTTCGGTAGCCATTTGCGTATGCGAGTCATCTGACTTGCTCCTTCCTTTTCTCTTACGTCGCTCAGTGCGACAAACGTTTTTAGCGGTCCTGCGTTACGCTTTTTTATTGCACTTGCTCGGTGGTGGCGGCGTCGTAAGGGTAGATCCGGCGCCATTCGGCAGCCATGTCGACGACGGTCCAGCCACTTTTATTGGCTATGTCCAGGGCCTTGTCCAGGCGGCCGATTTGCGATTGGCGGTCATAGGCCCATTCGCGTTTGGCGTCGGTGTGATGCACCAGCCCCATAAATCGTTTGCCCGGCCCTGCGGCAGTCCACTGCAACATTTGCAGGTCACCGTCAGAGTTGCCGAACGCGAGAATCGGTCGCTTGCCGATAACGGCGTCGATGCTTTCCGGTTTGCCCGGACCGTCATCGTTGTGCGCCAGTTTGGGTGTGCGCAGGATCGACGTTTTGCCATCCTTGTCCTGAAACGCGGTGACAAACGTGGTGCCGATCACCTGCTCGGGCGGGATGCCGTAGACCTTCTCGGCAAAGGCGCGCATGAAGCCGGTGTCACCGCCGGAGACGATGTAGGTCTTGAAGTTCTGGCTACGCAGGTAATCGAGCATTTCCAGCATTGGCTGGAAGACCATTTCGGTGTACAGCTTGCCGGTTTTCGGATGTTTGGCCTGGCTCAGCCAGGTCTTGGCGTAGTCATCGAAGGCTTCGGTGGTCATGCCAGTATGGGTTGCCCCAAAGATCTTCATGATCCCACCCATGCCGGCGGCGGCCAGGGCCTTGTGGTCATTTTCCAGTACCGCCTTGAACGGCTGGGTGGTTTTCCATTCCGGGTGCTGTGGCGCCGTGCGCTTGACCTCTTCCAGGGCAAACAGCAACTCGAAATACATCGGTTGCTCGCTCCACAAGGTGCCGTCGTTGTCGAATACGGCGATGCGGTCCTCGGGTTTGACGAAGTCCTTGCTGCTTTGATCGGTCACTGCCTGGACGAACTCGATGATGTTCTTTTTCGACGGGCCATCGTTCCATGACGGTAATGGTTCGGCGGCCTGCACCAGCAATGGCAGGCTCAAGGCCAGGGTCAGCAGAAACTTAAACCCGTGAATCTGGCGCAGCGATAGCGGGTTCATCATGGGAATTCCTTCTCGTGAACGGGATTGAGTGGTCGCAGTGCGGGAGCGACTGATTCTTTGTTGTGTTCGACCTGACTATGCAGCGTAGTCAACGATTCCTTTAGTTGAAGCAGCGCTTGATCTTTGGTTGTCTCGCGGCCGTAACACGCGCGCAGGAAGGCTTGCAGGCGCGGGCCGAAACCGGTGAGTTTGAGGCCGACGTGGCTGCGACGGGTCCACAGGTACAAGGCGCTCAATTGCGGTGGTTTGGCGTCGAGCTGCGGCGGGATTTGCCGCCAGGCACAGTCGGCGGATTCCAGCCAGGCAGCGTGCCGGGCACGGCGACGTGCCTGCCAGCCGAGGTACGCGCGATGGGCATACGGACGGGCAAACCAGGCGAGCAGTGTGATTCCGAGAAGTAACGCCAATAGGCTCAGGGCCACACCCGAGAGGTGCAGGCGATGGGTCTGGCCGAGTTTTTTCAGGTCTTCGGTGATCGAGAACACCGGCCGATAAGCGCTGTTGGCCGTGGCTTCGAAGGTCACGGCGGGGACTTGTGCCGTACGGGTCTGCTGGCTGCTGGCGTCCCACCATTTCAGTTCGATGGCGGGCAGGGTATGGCGACCTTCGGTGTCGATGCGGTAGGTGACCGTGTCGATACGCTGCCCGCCGGTGAAGTTGCCACGGCCATCGTCGAGCGTGTTGACCTGCGGGTTTTTCGCGTAGCGACTGAGCCCGGTGATATCAGCCAGCGGCGGCGTCGGCAGTGACATGGCCAGTGCGCCGTCGGCTTGCAACGTCAGTTGTCGAGTGAGGCTGTCACCGACATTCAACGGCGTGGCCGAATGGGTGACTTTCTGCGTGAATTGCAAAGCTTGCGCGACGAGAACAGGTTCGCCGGGTTTGAACCCCGGTGGCTGATCGGCGACGAAGTGCAGCGGCTGGCTTTGAGCGCTCAGCTCGGCGCTGGCCTGACCCGGCGTGGCGCGTACGGTCAGGGCCGGGATGTCAAAGCCCTGCGCCACATTCGGGGTGATCTGATAGCGATAGCGCATGCCGTTGAACGATTTGCCATCGAGGGTCTGGTTCAGGTGTTCGGCGTGGCCGTCGGACGGCATCACCAGCGCATCCGGCACTTTCAGGTCGGGCAGGGTGGGAGCGTCGGTGAACCAGGTGTCGGTGAGGACATCAAGTTGCAGTTCGACGATGCCGCCGACCATGGCTGAGGTGGCGGGTTGCAAGGTGGCCTGGACGCGCAGTTCAGGCTCGGCGGCGAAGGCGTTAAGGCTGAGAAAAGAAACCAGCAATGTGCTGAGGAGTCTGGTGCCTGATCGGCCGCCATCGCGAGCAGGCTCGCTCCTACAGGGGGATTGAGGTGCAAACAGTTCCATTGTGGGAGCGAGCCTGCTCGCGATGGCGGCGACACGGCCTATCAGACGGCTCATGGCTTAACCCCCGCCTGATCCTGCAAACTGAATTTCTGCTTCAAGAACTTCGCTGGCGAGGTGCTCAGGTTTTGCAACCATTGCTCATCCGACGCCGCCTGTTCGGTTTGCACCGGTTTGCTCTGGCCCTTGCCCGGTGCCTTGTCCATCTTGATTTCGTCAGGTTTGACCTCGGGGGCGTTTTGTTCGGCGCTTTCGGTGTCTTTCTGCAAGGCGATGGCCAAGGCCAGGTTGGCAGTAGCTTCCGGGAACTGCGGCTGCAACTTCAGCGCCTGGGTGTAGGCCGCGATTGCCCCGTCGAATTTGAATCGGCGCACGTAGATGTTGCCCAGATAGAAATACGCCTGAGGCGTTTGCAGACGCGCAAAGCTGGCCAGCGCCAGATCGAAATCAGCGGCGTTATAGGCGGCAATGCCTTTCCAGTAAGGATCGACAAAATGCGCGGCGGCCTGCGCAAAGTGTTGGTGTTCGAAGGCCCAGCGGCCTTGCTGGTCCGGGGTGAAGAACGCATCGATCAACGCATTGGCTTGTGCCGGTGCCGGTTGCAAGCCGATACCCAGTGTCAGCAGCAACCCGGCCATCCAGTTCACGCTCCAGCCCTTGCGCACGCTGAAGAACGCGATCAACAACAGCGGCCAGCACAGCCAGTAACCGGCGTCCTTCCAGTGCAATTCACGCTGTTCATCGCTGGCACTCTGGAAGTGCTGCTGAGCGTGCAGTTCTACCCAATCCAGATCGTCGTTGTTCAGCGTCAGGCTGCCTAGCGGCGCGTCCAGTTTTGATGCCAGTTGCTTGAGCGAGGCCTGATCAAAATGGCCAAGCTCAGGACGGCCGTTGCTGTCGGTGCGCGGCTGGCCGCTGGCATCGTGAATGACGCCGCCGTCCTCGTTGCCGATCGCCAGAATCAGGACTTGTAGCTCGCTGCCGTCCAGTTGTTTATCCAGACCAGCGAGTGCCGAAGTGTCTGCACCGTCGGTCACCAGCAACAGCGTGCCCGGCGTGTTCTCGGCTGCCAGCAGGCGCGTGGCCTGGTCGATGACTGCGCCGACATTTTTACCCGGTTTGCCGATCAGGTCAGTGCCCAGTGCCTGGATAAAGGTGTCGAGCAAGGCGGGATCGTCCGTCGGCGGCAATACCAGATGGGCGCTGCCAGCGTAGGCAATCAATGCATTGCGCGCGCCTGCGCGACGCTGGATCAGGTCATGCAACTTGTGTTTGGCCGCTTCCAGACGAGTCGGTTGCACGTCGTTGGCGTCCATGGATGGCGACAGATCGACGGCGATGATCAGCGGCGCACGGTTTTCCAGAAAGTCTGGCCGATCCTGTTCCCAGGTCGGCCCGGCGGCGGCCACCGCCCCCAGCACCAACAACGTGCAGACAAGATGCACCGGGCGCAGCCAATGCCTGTCCTGCGGGGTGATCAGCAGGTGCGGCAGCAAGTGTTCGGCGATGTTGCCGCGCAAGCGACGTTGCAGGTCACGGCTGCGACGCCACAGCACTGGCAGCAGGGCGGCGAACGGCAGTAGCAATAGCCATAACGGACGCAGGAAGTGGAAGTCGCTGAGGTTGATGTCCATCTCAGACCTCCTGCCGCGAATGCGCAATGGGCAAACGCGGACGCAGCAGGGCGCCCAGGTGATAGAGCGCGAGTACGGCGATCGCCGCCCCCAACGGCCACCAGAACAGATCGCGTTTGGGCTGATGGCTGAGGGTTTTCACCTGATGCGGGGTGAGTTTGTCGAGGGTGCTGTAGACCTGATCCAGTGCGTTGCGGTCTTCGGCACGGAAGAACTGGCCGTCGGTGGTGGCGGCGATCTGCTGCAAGCCTTGCAGGTTGACCCTGGCTTCACCTTCGGCGTTGGGGTCGCCGATGCCGATGGTGTGAATCACCACACCTTTGGCGGCCGCCATGGCGGCTGCGTGATCCGGGGTAATGGCGCTGCTGGTGTCGTTACCGTCGGTAAGCAGGATCAGGACTTTTTCCTGTTCGTGGGCCTGATCAAGCAGTTTCAGGCTCAAGCCGATAGCGTCGCCAATGGCTGTATTCGGGCCGGCCATGCCGATGCCGGTGTCGTCCAGCAACAGCGACAGGCTGGCGTGATCGAGGGTCAGCGGGGCCTGCGGATAGGCGCCGCTGCCGAACACGATCAGGCCAAGGCGATCTTCTTTGCGCTTGTCGATAAAGCCGTGTACCACTTCCTTGACCGCTGCCAGGCGATTGATTTTCTGGCCATTGGCGTCGGTGAAATCAGTGGTTTCCATCGACTGGGAAAGGTCGATGGCGAGCATCAGGTCGCGCACCGGTTGCTGGCGTTCGATGGGTTTCTCCACGTACACCGGCCGGGCTGCCGCCAGTAGCAATAGCGCCCACACCAACAGGTTCAACAGCAACTGCCAACGGTTATTGCGGGTGCCGGCCGAGCTGGGTGCCTGGCCGACCGCACGGCTCATCGCATTGAAAAACGGCACGCGCACAGCGCTGCGCGCTTCACGATAATCGGGCAAGTAGCGATAACCGAACCACGGCAATGGCAGCAGCACTAACAGCCACGGGTAATCAAGCTGCCACATGATGACGCTCCACCCAGAGTTTGCAGGTGTCGAACAGCTGTTGGCGCTGATCGCTCGGCAGGGCGCGCAGAACTGCTTCAGGAGCATAAGCCAGCACTGACAGTTGTTGACTGAAGTTGGCGGGCAGGGGATGTGCAATATGCCCCTGCAAGAATGCCTGCCAATCATCTTTACCTAACACCGCAGGACCCTGTAGGAGCGAGGCTTGCCCGCGAAGAACGATAACGCGGTCTGCCTTGGAGACCGCAGCGCCTGATTCGCGGGCAAGCCTCGCTCCTACAAAGGACGTGTTCGGCATAGAGATTGCGGTGCGCTTTAGCAACTCTGGAAGCTCACGCAACGCACTCAAATCATCACTGCGCTTTTGCAACTGTGCCAGCCGCACCAACGCCTCGCGCCGATAACGATCCCGCCGCCATTGCCAGTAACGCCGGGCCCCCAGCAGCACAATCGCGCCGACCAATACCGCCAGCAACACCCACCAACCCCACGTTTGAGGCGCATAACTGACCGGCGCTGGCAGCGCGATCTCCTTGAGTTGCTCAATGCTCGGGATGTTCGGGTTCATCGCCGTCCTCCGGCGAGTTTGCCGAGTTCGGCACGCAACTGTTCCTGCGCTTTGGTGGCGGTGCTGAACATCATCAGCGGCACCTGGCTGCGGCGCAGCAGTGTCGCAACGTCCTTGAGGCGTCCACCGAGAAAGTCGCCCAACGGCTGGTGCACCTGACGGCGTTCCACCGCCAGCTCCACTTGCAACTGGCCCTGGGTAATCAGTAGTCGGCCGTTTTTCGGCAGGTTCAGCGCCAACGGATCGTAGACCTGCATGGCGATCACATCGTTGTGCGCCGCCAACTGCCGCATCAGTTGCAAGGTGCGCTCACCAGCGCCAGCAAAGTCGCTGACGATGCAGATCAAGTGATCGTGACCGGCCAGCGCCAGGCATTGCTGCAAGACCTTGTCCAGCTGGTCTTCGCCTTCGGCGTCCGGGTTGGCCGCATTCAGTTCCTGGTTCTGTTGGGCGATGCGGCTGCACAGCGCTTCGATCCGTTTGCGACTGCGCAACGGCGCGATGCTGTCGATGCGCTGATCGTTGAATACCAAGCCGCCAACCCGGTCGCCAGCGTTGAACACCATCCACGCCGCCAGCGCGCCGAGTTCGGCGGCGACGGCGGATTTGAAGCTGCGTTGCGAGCCAAAAAACATCGACATGCGCTGGTCCACGAGGATCAACGCCGGGCGGTCGCGTTCTTCGGTGAAGGTGCGCACCACCGGTTTGCCGGTGCGCAACGATGCCCGCCAATCGAGGTGACGCAAATCGTCTCCCGGCTGATAGCGACGCAGCTCATCGAAATTCAAACCCCGGCCACGCAGACGCGACGCATGGTTGCCGGCCAGGATGCTGCCGCGTGGCTGACGCGCAAGAAAACTCAGGTCACGTGCCTGGAACTCCAGCGCCATTAACTGCGCCAGAGAGACGTAGACCCGCCCATCGATGTTCATGCAGGGATCGCTACTTTATCGAGCAGGCGGTCGAGCACCTGATCGGCTGTCACGCCGTCGGCGACCGCGTCGTAGCTCAGTTGCAGGCGATGGCGCAGGACCGGGTGCACCACGGCGCGCACGTTGTCCGGCGAGACAAAATCCTGGCCTTGCAACCAGGCATCGGCGCGGGCGCAACGGTCCAGGCCGATGCCACCGCGAGGACTGGCGCCGATAGCGATCCAGCGACCGAGGTCGGCATCGTAGTCGGCCGCGTGGCGCGTGGCGTTGATCAGGTCGATCAGGTAACGGTCAATGGCCGGAGACACGTGGATGGCACTGACTTCCCGGCGTGCGGCGAAGATCACGTCCTGAGACAGTTCGAAGCCGCGCACCGCAGCGGTCTTCGCACCGAGTGCCTGTTCTTCTTCACGCAGCAGGCGCAGCACCTGACTCTCGTTTTCCGCGCTCGGGTAATCGAGCAACACCTTCATCAGGAAGCGGTCCATCTGCGCTTCCGGCAGCGGGTAGGTGCCTTCCTGTTCGATGGGGTTCTGGGTTGCAACGACGATGAACAGTTCCGGCAGTACGTGGCTGTTACCGGCCACAGTGATTTGCCGCTCTTCCATGGCTTCGAGCAGCGCGGCCTGGACCTTGGCCGGGGCGCGGTTGATTTCGTCGGCCAGGATCAGGTTGCCGAACAACGGCCCTTGCTGAAAGAGGATCTCGTTTTTGCCGTCGACCTGATGCAGCACCTCGGCACCGGTGATGTCCGAAGGCAGCAGGTCAGGCGTGAACTGGATGCGACTCATCTTGGCATCCAGGTGCTTAGCCAGCGCTTTCACCGTGCGGGTCTTGGCCAAGCCTGGCAGGCTTTCCAGCAGCAAATGCCCGTTCGCGAGCAGGCCCAGGAGAATCTGCCGAATCACCTGGTCCTGGCCGAGCACCGCTTCGGCGATGCTGGCTTGCAGGGCGTTGAGGTCATTGAGTGCGGTCATGGGTTGTTCCTCGCTCAAAACATGAAGGTCGGAATGACCGGAATGAAGGACAGACGGAAATTCCAGCGGCTGCTGATCAGGTCGTCAGGATGAATGGCTGAATACTGGATCTCCCCGGAAATTCGCACCGGCAGCTTGCCGAAGTTGAAGATCCGACCGGCGCCGAGGCCGATGGGGAAGGTCACCTTGTTGCCACCTTCCGCCTTCCAGTTGACCGTGACGTTGGGGGTCATGCCGATCCGCCATTGCTCGGGGCCGGGGATGGCGCGCTGGATGAAGTATTGAATGTTGGTCAGGCTCACATCCTTACGCTTGCTGTCGCCGCCGACCGACCACCAGTGCTGCGGAAACAGGCCCAGGGTCCAGTCTTCGCCCAGATAAGCGGCGACGAACGCCGGGCCCAGGGAGTATTTGCCGGTGCCAAGCACGTCTTCTTCGGCAGTGGGGAACATCGCGGTGGGGCCGAAACCCCAGACCATTTTGCCGCCCCCGGCAAATCGAATCGGTTCCTTGGGCGAGAACACACCAACGTACGCCAGATCGCCGAAGCCGCTGGTGCGGTCGAACGGGTCCTGGATGACCGAGGCGAAATCGCCACGGTCGCTGAGAATGTCGCTCGGGCCCATGCCGATCAGATTGCCGGCACGATGGTTGACCGGGGCGCTGACGTAGCTGATCGGCAGGCGGTTGATCAGGTTCCAGTCCTCACCGATGGAAATCGGGAACGTCGGCATGAAACTGTACTTGCCCAACATGCGTGTGCCGTTGCTGTTCGGGCCTTTGAGTGCGGTGTAGTCGAACTGGTTGAACAGCAGCACCAGATTGCCCACCGGGTTATCCATCAATTTGGAGATCTGTTCGGTGGATGGATCGCAGCCAGCCTTGACCACTTCCTTGAGGTCAATGTCGAAGTTCTGTTGCAGCCGATGACAGGTTTCCGGATCACCCTTGGCGGCGGGTTGTGTCGGCGTATTGCCCAGTGCGGGCAGGTCGCCGCTGGCGCACGCAAAACCGCTGAACAGGACGCTGCAAAAGGTCAATCGCGTATTGATCGCCATCCCTGGCTACCTCCTAGAAAAACGCCAAGGTCATGTTGGCGGAGATACCGTTGCCTTCCGGGCGGTTCTTGGTGTCGAACTCCGGCACCCAACGCAGATTGAAGCTGGCCTGGGCATCAGCGAACTTGCCGCTCCAGCCAATGGCGGGGCCGGCACCGACGGAACGCCCGCGGAAACCACTGTTGGCGCCGCTGCCGCTGTCATCGTTGATCTGCTGGATGTAACCCGCGGCGACACCGGCCGCCCAGCCGTTGCCGAAGCCGTGTGTCCATAACGCATCGAGGGTAAACAGGTCGCCGTTCTGATAATCCGTTGCGTCGTTTTCGGTATAGAACTCCAGGCCGCTGGATAAGGTGAATTCGCCACCCTTGCCGTCGAGATGGGTAAACGCCACGGTGGGCATGAAGGTGTAGGTGTTCTGCCCGGCGTTGGCCAGGCGATCGTCGTTGTAGGCACCCGTCGGTACGTAGATCGGCAGCGAGAACGAGATGTGGTTGACCGCGTCGAAGTGGTAGCCGGCGGCAATGGGCGTCACCAGCATGTCGGCGAATTGCGTGGCTTTATCCTCGGTGCCCAGGGTTCTGCCACGAGGGCCGGTAATGCTTGCGGTCACGTCGGTGTACTGCACCGGTACGCCGATGGCCGAGGCGTAGTTCCAGGCACCCTTGCCGGTGTCCCAGACGTGGGTGAAGTTGGCCATGGTGTAGGAGACTTTCATGTCCAGGCCTGTACTCAATGCGCCAACAATCGGCACTTGAGCGTTGCCCTTGAGATCGCCGTCGTACCAGATGCTGGTCAGGGACATCACCCAGCCCGGCTCCGGCGGCACGATCCCGGCATTGGAAAACACTTGCTGGCCGGTGATCGGTCGACCGACACCGCCTTCAACCGCCATCACCAGCGGACTGCCGCCGACCATGCACAGCGCCAACAGGGGGCGCACTACGAAGGGCTTGATCATGACTGACTCCGCTTACTGGTTTTGTTGGTTGACGGGCGTCAGCAACGGCATTTGCCATTGACCGTTGGTGACTTCCGGTTTAGGCAGATACAGGCGCAAAACGCCATAGAACGGGCCGTTCGGTGCTGGCAGCCAGTTGCTTTGCAGGGCCTTGGCCGGCGCCTTGTTTTGCACGTACAGGGTCAGGCCACCGTCGCTGTCGAGCTTGAGGTCGGGCAACATGCGCGAGTTGATCAGGTAGCGATTGAGCGGGTTGGCATACAGCAATTTGTTTTTGCCGTCGTACATAGTGAGCGACCAGAACGCATCCGCCGGGGGCAGGGCGCCCTTGTCGAAATGCAGGGTGTAATCGTGTTTCGAGGCATCGACCGGTTGGCCGTCCTTATCGACGAAGTAACCGATGTAGTTCGCCTCTTCGGCGGAGTTGCCGAAAATGCCCATGTTGGCGCCAGCGTATCGGTACAGATAATTGCCCTTGAGGTGGTCGCGGGTGCCGAAGAACTCGCCGCTGGTGACTTCGTGAGTATCGACTTTGGTTTTCTTGAACTCGGCGAATTCAGCCTTGCCGTCGGCGATGCCGTCTTCCAATGCTTTGCGTTGATCGGCCGTGAGTGTGCTGACGTTGAACGGCTTGCCCGCCTCGATGCCGATTTTTGCAAAACGCCCGAGCAGGTCTTTTTCCACGTCCTGGGTCGGGGCGAACGAGAGCATGAAATTCAGGTAGCGGAACAGGTCCGGGTTGTCAGTCATGCCCGGAACGGGTTTTGGCCAGGCGATTTTCGGCGCGGCAGGCGGCGCTTTGTGTTTGTCGTAATGGCTCAGGGTTTCAACTTTGTAGCCTTTCTGGATTTGATTGACCTTGGCCAGGTCTTTGCCATCGAACAACTGCGTGCGATACAGCGCATAGGCAATGTTTGTTTCGCTGCGCAGCAATCGGTCGATATTCAGCGGCTGCTGACCTTGCCAGTTGGGCCCGGCGATCATGAAATGGCCGCCATTGTTGCCGGTACTACGGGTCCCCAGATAGGCAAAGTTCTGCGTGTACAAATCGATCAACTGCACCGAGTAATAGCGGTGCTCTTCGATGGGCGGCAGGGTCAGCACCAGGGGTTCGGCACGCAAATCCATCCAGACGAACGAGTAGGGCGTGTCTGCGTTGGGCGTGATAATTGCGGTGTCTTTTGCGGTGAACGCCTTGGCAGTATTGCCAATCTGGTTGAACGGTGCCTTGAAGTTCGGGCCCTTGGTGTCCACGGCCTGGGCGTAGAGCGTTTTGTACATCTCGACCACCGGGAAGCCGTACAAATAGGCTTCCTTGGCGATACCCCGGGCTTCTTCAGGGCTGGCGGTAAAATCGGCCCAGGCGCTGGTGCTCAGGGTGAGGGCTAGTCCGGTCAGTAGAACATTGTGCTTATTCATCGTGCGTCCTTGTTGGAATCCCGCTTCATTCAACGAGCGTGATGTCGTCGAGTTTCCAGCTCTTGTCGAAATAGGCTTCAGTCGGGGCATACAGGCGGAAATAGCTGAACCAGTGTTTGCCCGGCAGCGTTTGCACCCAATTGTTTTCGAAACCTTTTGGCGCGGTCGGGCCGAAGTACAGGTCCACCGAGCCGTCGGCGTTCTTCTTCAGATCCTGGCGGGACGACAGGTCGGCCTTGCGCTGCGGGTTGTCGATCAGGCAACGGCTGTCGATGTCGTACACGGTCATCGACCAGAACTGCTTGGCTGGCGGGTTGGCGCCGACGTGCAGGCGATAGCGCTTGCCGCCATCGAGCCAGTTACCCTTGGCATCGGTGTAGGCGCCCAGGTAGGTCTGGCCAAGGCCCGGGGTTTTCGAAACCATGCCTTTGGTGTTGGTGACCGCTTCGTAAAACCAGGCACTGCGCTCCCACAACTGGTCGTAATAGGCGACGCGCTGCGACGGTTCGGCGATGTTCAGCACGGTGTCCCACTGACGGTCGGGCCAGTACTGGGCACCGGGGAAGCGTTTGGCGAAGGTATTGGCCTTGGCGATCAGCTCGCCCATCTGTGCGCCTTGTTCCAGGGCTTTGCGTTGGTTGTCGTTGGGATTGAAGGGTTTGCCCTTTTCGATACCGAGGCTGGCAAGCATGGCCATGTAGAAACGGTCGCGTTCGTTGACCGGTTCTTTCTGGATGATCTGGTGCAAGCGCTCCCAATACGCCAGGCCTCGTGGCTGGGTGCCGGACCAGGCTTTGCCGCCGGGGGAGAGCAGCTTGGTCTTGCTCGGCTCGGCGCGCTTGGCGTACGGGTACATCTTGAATTGCTCAACCAGCGCCTTGCCCTTGGCCGGGTCCGGATCAAGCACGCGGAAACCCACGAGCACGTTCATGGTTTCCGATTTGGCCAGGTAATACTTGCCGGCATCTGCCGGTGGCTCGGCGCCCGGTGGCAGCACCAGGTATTTGCCACCCTTGCCTTTGTCGGGGCCGGTCTGCCCCATGTCGATGATGGCTCGCTGCCAGAAATCACCGATGCCGCCCGCCGTCGGGCCGGGTGGTAATTCGATTACCAGCGGGCCGGTTTCATTAAGGTCGACGAAACCGAGGATGTACGGTGTGGTGGCGTTGGCGGTGATCACACCCAGTTTGTCTTCGTAACTGTTGAGCACCATCAGGTCACCGCTGTGGGCGCCCAGTTTGTCGCGGAACTCTTCCTGCCATTGCGCATAGGACACCAACGGCAATGCCCATAGGTAACTCTGGGTCGCCTGCTGGAAATCCAGTTCCGCGTACAGTTTGGCGATCGATTCATGGGCCGGCAGTTCGCCTTCCATGGCAATTTTGCCGATCCGGGTGTCGAGGTCCTGGGCGCCGACTCCGCAACTGACGAACATCGTCATCAGGCTGAAACCGGCTGCGCGAAGTGCAGTGTTCATAGTGATGTCCTTACTTGCCAAACGTAACGTTAATACCAGCGTACAGGGTGAACTGCGGCAGGCCATCGCCTTGGCGCTCCACCGTCCACTGGGGTTCGACGAAGGCGTTGAGGATGTTGGTGCCGGACTTCCACGCTTTACCCACACCGAGTCCGATCGGGATGTAGTGAGTGTCGTTTTTCAGGTCGAACGTCCAGGTGCCTGTGGAACGCAGGTACCAGCCTTTTTCCAGGTTATGGATGATGAAAGGCTGAAAGGTCGCCGATTCCACATGGGGACGGTCGTGATCGCCGGCAAACGAGCTCTGGTACTGAACCAATGCACCGAGCAGGCCGCGCGGCGAGGAGTCGATGGCAATGGCGGACAGGCCGGCCTGCCACTTGCCTGTGCCCAATTCATCCTGTTCCGCGGTCGGCGCGGTGATTTGCGGGCCGATGCCCAACTGCACGCCTTCGGTCTTGAGCAGGAAAATATCGAACAGGTTCAGGTCGCCGATACCCGTGCTGTAACCATTGTGTGGATCGGGACGGGTACTGACCGGAAGTGTGACGCGGAGCAATTGCGGGACGCCGATGAAATCATTGGGAGCCATCGGCAAGGCGCCGCGCAACAGCGCGTCGTTGGTATGGACGTTGGTGTCGTACAGCTTGGGCGTGTAGTAATCCTGCAGGTTGACGCCGGGTGCCAGGTTCAGCGGGTTGTTACTTTTGTTGGCAGTCTCGGCATTGTCCGCCTGCGCACAAATCAAAGGCACAAACGAAGCCGCCAGAAGAAAGGCGTGCGTCCCCATTTTGTTAAACATGATTCCCCGGTTCCTTGGTGGCTCATTTGAATAACTCGGCACTTGGCGGCCGTTACGACGTAATCTCTTTGCTATCAAGCCTGTAGGACACGTCTTGTTGACGCTAGCAGCTAACCAGTAATTAGCCAGTCGAAGGGATTAATTCTTTAGTTTTGTGTGCAAAATCTCATTATTTTTGTGTACTAAAAAGTTAATACGAATCAGGCGGTTGGGCGAGGGAGTTAATGCCGACATGACAAAATCCGCCCTTCGTGCGAACACAAAAGGCGGGTATCAACGGGTTTTTGGTGAGGATTCAGAGGCGATCAGTCACTAGGCAACTCGTCAGTACTTCCTGCTCTCCCCAAACACACGCTCTTCCTGCTCCTGCAGTTCCGGCGTTAACTCGGCGCCGAAATCCTCCATTTCAAACACTTGACGAATTTCAATCTCGGGTTCGGTACCCGGCATCGGGTTGGGGCAACGTTTGACCCATTCGATGGCTTCTTCTCTGGACTTCACCTGCCACAGCCAGAAACCGGCGATCAATTCCTTGGTTTCGGCAAACGGGCCGTCGATCACCGTGCGTCTGTCGCCGGAAAAGCGCACGCGGGCACCTTTGCTGCTGGGGTGCAACCCTTCGCCGGCGAGAAGGATGCCGGCCTTGGCCAGTTCTTCGTTGTAGTTGCCCATGGCAGTCAGCAGTTCTTCGCTGGGCATTACACCGGCCTCGGAATCCTGACTGGCTTTGATGATGATCATGAATCGCATGGTTTTATCTCCGCTGGATTTGAATTGTTCGTTTCTAGTCGAACAAGCACCGCGTGAATCGACAGCATGGCGAACAAAATATCTCGATACCCAAACCCCTGTAGGAGCTGCGGAAGGCTGCGATCTTTTGATCTGGATCTTCAGCGGTTTCTCAAGAAATAAAAATTAAAAGATCGCAGCCTTCGGCAGCTCCTACATCGGTAAGTGGTGACTTACCACAATTTGTATCCATAGTAGGTCGCCGGCCCATTTCATGGTTAACTTCGGCCTCTTCAAAATTCTCCACAACAACGATCAGAAGGACTCAGTTCATGGCTCAAGTCACTCTTAAAGGCAACCCGGTTCAAGTCAACGGTCAACTGCCTCAAGCCGGTTCCAAGGCGCCAGCCTTTTCCCTGGTTGCCGGCAATCTGTCCGACGTCACCCTGGCGAGTTTCGCCGGCAAGCGCAAAGTGCTGAACATCTTCCCAAGCGTCGACACCCCGACCTGCGCCACTTCGGTTCGCAAGTTCAACGCCCAGGCCAATGATGTCGCCAACACTGTTGTGCTGTGCATCTCCGCTGACCTGCCTTTCGCTCAAGCTCGTTTCTGCGGTGCCGAAGGCCTGGAAAACGTACAGAACCTGTCGACCCTGCGCGGTGCCGAGTTCATCGAGAACTACGGTGTTGCCATCGCTGACGGCCCACTCAAGGGTCTGACCGCACGTGCCGTGGTTGTTCTGGACGAAAACGACAACGTCCTGCACAGCGAACTGGTCAAGGAAATCGCTGAAGAACCAAACTACGAAGCGGCTCTCGCTGTCCTGAAATAAGCATCACTTACAATTGTTAACGGCCTAGGGGGCGTTCTCATTGAATTTCCCCACCGCGTTGTCGCCTTAAAGCGGGCCAGGCAAGGCGCAGGCCGCTGGTAATGGTCGTTCCCTTTCCAAGGCCTGCAACGCAGGCTGGCCCGCTTTAAGGCACAACCCGAAGGGCCGGGCCTGCTGTTGTGCAGGGCTGCGTTGCTCGAAGCTTGTTTGGAATGACCAAACCACGCTTCTCGCGCCTTGCCCTGCGCAACAGCAGACCCGGCGCGGCGGGGAAATTCAATGAGAACGCCCCCTCTGTCCATGCCGTTTTCATTTGTGCTTCAGTGTCTTAGATAAATCTCCTGTTACGTAAGCTGAAGGTAAATTGCCGGTAAAGGCGCTTTGCTTAAGACACGCCAGTGCTTATCGTTCAGCCTCATGTAAAAGAAGCCCACGCGCCCAATGGTTGATCACTCAATGCAATCCTCCGCTCCCCGTAGTCCCCGTCGCTGGCTGTTTGGCCTGCTGGTTCTGTTGGTCATTGCTGCACTGTGCTGGAAATTCTGGCCCGGCAGCGCTGCGCCGAAGGAGGGGGCAGGGCAGAAGGCCGTGGCCGGACACACCGGCAAGGCGGGTGGGATGCGTCCGGGGTTTGGCGGGGCGACGGGTCCGGTTCCGGTGCGAGTGGCGCCAGCGGTCAAGGGCGATTTCCCTTTGTATTACAAGGCACTGGGCACGGTCACAGCGCTAAATACCATTAACGTGCGCAGTCGCGTTGGCGGTGAACTGGTCAAGATCTACTTCGAAGAAGGGCAAATGGTAAAAGCCGGCGACCAGCTTGCCGATATTGACCCGCGCCCTTACCAGAATGCCTTGCTCCAGGCCGAAGGCACCTTGCTGCAAAACCAGGCGCAGCTGAAAAATGCCCAGGTAGATGTCGAGCGTTATCGCGGCCTGTACCGCGAGGACAGCATCGCCAAACAAACCCTGGACACCGCTGAAGCACTGGTCGGCCAATATCAGGGCACGGTCAAGACCAATCAGGCAGCGGTCAACGACGCCAAGCTCAATCTCGAATTTACTAAAATCCGTGCCCCGATCGCCGGGCGCGTAGGCCTGCGTCAACTCGACGTCGGTAACCTGGTGGCGGCCAACGACACCACGGCATTGGCGATCATTACCCAAACCCAGCCAATCAGTGTCGCGTTCACCCTGCCGGAAAACAGCCTCGACGTTGTGCTGGCCCGCTATCGCAGCGGTGCCAAACTGCCGGCCGAAGCCTGGGATCGCGGTGACACCAAACTGCAAGCCACCGGCGTATTGCAAAGCACGGACAACCAGATCGATGTCACCACCGGCACCCTGAAATTCAAGGCGCGCTACGAGAACCGCGACCAGTCGCTGTTCCCTAACCAATTCGTCAATGTGCGCCTGTTGGCCGACACCCTCAAAGACGTGGTGCTCGCGCCTTCCGCCGCCATCCAGTTCGGCACCAACGGCACGTTCGTCTATGCCCTGGACGGCGACAAGAAGGTCAAGATTCGTCAGCTGAAAATCGGCGCCAGCGACGGTGACAACACCGTGGTCACCGAAGGTCTTTCGCCCGGTGACCGCGTGGTGCTGGAGGGCACTGATCGTCTTAAGGATGGCAGCGACGTGGAAGTGGTCAACAGCCCTGAGGCTGTCCCAACCAGCCCGGCCGGCCACCTGCAAGGCAAATCGGCAGCCAGCACGACTGAGCCGGCGGCCACCGACAAGGCGAAAAAGGGCGGAGCATGAATCTCTCGCGGCTGTTCATCCTTCGCCCGGTAGCGACCACCCTGAGCATGCTGGCCATTGTTCTGGCCGGCATGATCGCCTATCGCCTGCTGCCCGTGTCGGCATTGCCCCAGGTCGATTACCCGACCATTCGCGTGATGACGCTCTATCCCGGTGCCAGCCCGGATGTCATGACCAGCGCCGTGACCGCGCCGCTTGAGCGGCAGTTCGGTCAGATGCCCGGCCTGACGCAAATGGCCTCCACCAGTTCTGGCGGCGCCTCGGTATTGACCCTGCGCTTCAGCCTCGACATCAACATGGACGTCGCCGAACAACAGGTGCAGGCCGCGATCAACGCCGCAACCAACCTGCTGCCCAAGGACTTGCCGGCCCCACCGGTGTACAACAAGGTCAACCCGGCGGATACGCCGGTGCTGACCCTGGCCATCACTTCCAAGACCATGCTGTTGCCCAAGCTCAACGATTTGGTCGATACGCGCATGGCGCAGAAAATCGCCCAGATCAGCGGCGTCGGTATGGTCAGCATCGCGGGCGGTCAGCGTCAGGCAGTGCGGATCAAGGTCAACCCCGAAGCGCTGGCGGCCAACGGCTTGAACCTCTCGGATGTGCGCACACTGATCGGCGCCTCCAACGTCAACCAGCCCAAGGGCAACTTCGACGGCCCGACCCGGGTTTCGATGCTCGATGCAAACGATCAACTGACTTCACCCAAGGACTACGCCAACCTGATCCTGGCCTACGCCAATGGCGCGCCGTTGCGGCTCAAGGACGTCGCCGAGATCGTCGACGGTGCTGAAAACGAACGCCTGGCGGCATGGGCCAATGAAAACCAGGCGGTATTGCTGAACATCCAGCGCCAGCCCGGGGCCAACGTCATCGAAGTGGTGGACCGGATCAAGGCGCTGCTGCCGAGCATTACCGACAACCTGCCGGCCGGCCTTGAGGTCACGGTGCTGACCGATCGCACCCAGACCATTCGTGCTTCGGTCAAAGATGTGCAACACGAGTTGCTGATCGCTATCGCCCTGGTAGTAATGGTGACTTTCCTGTTCCTGCGTCGGGCCAGCGCCACGATCATTCCGTCGGTGGCCGTGCCGCTCTCGCTGATCGGCACCTTCGGCGTGATGTATTTGGCAGGTTTTTCGGTCAACAACCTGACCTTGATGGCCCTGACCATCGCCACCGGTTTTGTGGTGGACGATGCGATCGTCATGCTGGAGAACATTTCCCGATACATTGAAGAGGGTGACAGCCCGCTAAATGCGGCGCTCAAGGGCGCCAAGCAGATTGGCTTCACGCTGATTTCCCTGACCCTGTCGTTGATCGCAGTATTGATCCCGCTGCTGTTCATGGCGGACGTGGTGGGGCGGTTGTTCCGCGAGTTTGCAATCACGCTGGCGGTGGCGATCCTGATTTCCCTGGTGGTGTCCCTGACCTTGACACCGATGATGTGCGCGCGGCTGCTCAAGCGTGAACCCAGGGAAGATGAGCAGGGCCGTTTTTACCGTGCCAGTGGCGCGTTCATCGATTGGATGATCGCGGCTTACGGGCGCAAATTGCAGTGGGTGCTCAAGCATCAACCGCTGACGCTGTTGGTGGCTATCGGCACCCTGGCGTTGACGGTGTTGCTGTACATGGTTGTGCCCAAGGGTTTCTTCCCGGTGCAGGACACCGGCGTGATTCAGGGCATTTCCGAGGCACCGCAGTCGATTTCCTTTGCGGCGATGAGTGAGCGTCAACAGGAACTGGCCAAGGTCATCCTGACCGATCCAGCGGTCGAGAGCCTGTCGTCCTACATTGGTGTGGATGGCGACAACTCGACACTCAACAGTGGTCGCCTGCTGATCAACCTCAAATCCCACAGCGACCGTGACCTGAGCGCGACTCAAGTGATTGCCCGCCTGCAACCGGAACTGGACAAACTGGTCGGCATTCGTCTGTTCATGCAGCCGGTGCAGGACCTGACCATCGAGGACCGTGTCAGCCGCACGCAGTATCAATTCAGCATGTCGTCACCCGATTCCGAACTGCTTAGCCTGTGGAGCGGGCGTCTGGTGGAAGCGCTGGCGCATCGGCCAGAGCTGACCGACGTCGCCAGCGACTTGCAGGACAAGGGCTTGCAGGTCTACCTGATCATCGACCGTGATGCTGCCTCGCGGGTCGGGGTGTCGGTTTCGAACATCACCGATGCGCTGTATGACGCCTTCGGGCAACGGCAGATTTCCACGATCTACACCCAGGCCAGCCAGTACCGCGTGGTGCTGCAATCGCAGTCCGGCGAGAAGATCGGCCCGCAAGCGCTGGACCAGATTCACGTCAAGACCACGGATGGCGGGCAAGTGCGCTTGTCCAGCCTGGCGCACATCGAAGAACGTCAAGCGCAATTGGCGATCACCCACATTGGCCAGTTCCCGGCGGTGATGATGTCGTTCAACCTCGCGCCCGGCGTGGCGTTGGGGCATGCGGTGCAGATCATCGAGCAGGTGCAGAAAGACATCGGTATGCCGATCGGCGTGCAGACCCAATTCCAGGGCGCAGCCGAGGCTTTCCAGGCGTCGCTGTCGAGTACCTTGCTGCTGATTCTGGCGGCGGTGGTGACCATGTACATCGTGCTGGGCGTGTTGTACGAGAGCTACATTCACCCGATCACCATTCTCTCGACCTTGCCCTCGGCGGCGGTCGGCGCCTTGCTGGCGCTGATCCTCAGCGGTAATGACCTGGGAATGATCGCGATCATCGGCATCATCCTGCTGATCGGCATCGTGAAGAAAAACGCGATCATGATGATCGACTTCGCCCTCGATGCTGAACGCAACCAGGGTATGGACCCGGAAACAGCAATCTATCAGGCCGCGCTGCTGCGTTTCCGACCGATTTTGATGACGACGCTGGCAGCCTTGTTTGGCGCAGTGCCCTTAATGCTGGCCACCGGTTCCGGGGCTGAATTGCGTCAGCCATTGGGCCTGGTGATGGTCGGTGGTTTGCTGGTAAGTCAGGTGTTGACGCTGTTCACCACGCCGGTGATTTACCTGTACTTCGACCGCCTCGGTCGGCGTTGGGGCCACAAGTCTGAGCCCGTGGAAGCGGTAGAGCAGCCATGAATCTCTCCGGACCTTTCATCAAGCGCCCGGTCGCGACCATGTTGCTGAGTCTGGCGATCATGTTGCTGGGCGGCGTGAGCTTCGGCCTGTTGCCGGTGTCGCCGCTGCCACAAATGGATTTCCCGGTGATCGTGGTCCAGGCCAGCTTGCCTGGCGCCAGCCCGGAAGTCATGGCGTCAACCGTGGCCACGCCGCTTGAGCGCTCCTTCGGTGCCATCGCCGGGGTCAACACCATGAGCAGCCGCTCCAGCCAGGGCTCGACCCGGGTGATCCTGCAATTCGACCTCGACCGTGACATCAACGGTGCAGCGCGGGAGGTGCAGGCGGCGATCAACGCTTCGCGCAACCTGCTGCCCAGCGGCATGCGCAGTATGCCGACCTACAAAAAGGTCAACCCGTCCCAGGCGCCGATCATGGTGCTGTCGCTGACGTCGGATGTGCTGGAAAAAGGCCAGCTCTACGATTTGGCTTCGACGATTTTGTCCCAGAGCCTGTCGCAGGTGCAGGGCGTCGGTGAAGTGCAGATCGGCGGCAGTTCCTTGCCGGCGGTGCGCATCGAACTCGAACCCCAGGCGCTCAATCAGTACGGAGTAGCGCTGGATGACGTGCGCAACACCATCGCCAACGCAAACGTGCGCCGCCCTAAAGGTTCGGTCGAAGATGACCAGCGGCTGTGGCAGGTGCAGGCCAACGATCAACTGGAAAAAGCCAAGGACTACGAGTCGCTGATCATCCACTACAACGGCGGCGCGGCCCTGCGCCTGAAGGACGTGGCCAAGGTCAGCGACGGTGTTGAAGACCGCTACAACAGCGGCTTCTTCAATGATGACGCGGCAGTGCTGCTGGTGATTAACCGGCAGGCCGGCGCCAACATCATTGAGACGGTCAATGAGATCAAGGCCCAGTTGCCGGCGTTGCAGGCAGTACTGCCGGCCAGCGTCAAACTGAACCTGGCGATGGACCGCTCGCCAGTGATCAAGGCCACGCTGCACGAAGCGGAGATGACCCTGCTGATCGCCGTGGCCCTGGTGATTCTGGTGGTGTTCCTGTTTCTCGGTAACTTCCGCGCGTCACTGATTCCGACCCTGGCGGTGCCGGTGTCGCTGGTTGGCACCTTTGCGGTGATGTACCTGTACGGATTTTCGTTGAACAACCTGTCGTTGATGGCACTGATCCTGGCCACGGGCTTGGTGGTCGATGATGCCATCGTGGTGCTGGAGAACATTTCCAGGCACATCGACGAAGGTGTGCCGCCGATGAAGGCCGCTTACCTCGGCGCCCAGGAAGTTGGTTTTACCTTGCTGTCGATGAACGTTTCGCTGGTGGCGGTGTTCCTGTCGATCCTGTTCATGGGCGGGATTATCGAAAGCCTGTTTCGTGAGTTTTCGATCACTTTGGCAGCCTCCATCGTGGTCTCGCTGGTGGTCTCGCTGACGCTCACCCCAATGCTCTGCGCCCGCTGGCTCAAGCCGCACACGCCGGGCGAGGAAAATCGCCTGCAACGCTGGAGTCAGGGGGCTAACGAATGGTTGGTCGGCAAGTACGCGACCAGCCTCGACTGGGTGCTGCGTCATCGTCGCTTGACCTTGCTCAGCCTGATCGTAACGGTTGGCGTCAACGTTGCCCTGTATGTGGTGGTGCCGAAGACGTTCCTGCCGCAGCAGGACACTGGCCAGCTCATCGGTTTCGTACGTGGTGATGACGGCCTGTCGTTCAGCGTGATGCAGCCGAAAATGGAAATTTTCCGCCGCGCCGTGCTCAAGGACGAAGCAGTGGAAAGCGTCGCCGGCTTCATCGGCGGCACCAACGGCACCAATAACGCGTTCATGCTGGTGCGCTTGAAGCCGATCAAGGAACGCAACCTGTCCGCGCAAAAAGTCATCGAACGTTTGCGCAAGGAAATGCCCAAGGTGCCCGGCGCGCAATTGATGCTGATGGCCGACCAGGACCTGCAATTCGGCGGTGGCCGTGAGCAGACCACCTCCCAGTATTCCTACATCCTGCAAAGCGCTGATCTTGGCGAGCTGCGCGAGTGGTATCCGAAAGTGGTCACGGCGCTGAAGGCCTTGCCGGAACTGACGGCGATTGATGCCCGGGAAGGTCGCGGCGCGCAACAAGTGACGCTGATCGTCGATCGCGATCAGGCCAAGCGCCTGGGTGTCGACATGGACATGGTGACGGCGGTACTCAACAACGCCTACAGCCAGCGGCAGATTTCGACCATTTATGACAGCCTCAACCAGTATCAAGTGGTGATGGAGGTCAACCCGAAATACGCCCAGGACCCGATCACCCTTAAACAAGTGCAGGTGATTACCTCCACGGGTGCGCGAATTCCTCTGTCGACCATCGCTCACTACGAAAATAGCCTGGAAGACGATCGGGTCAGTCACGAAGGCCAGTTTGCCTCCGAAAGCATCTCCTTCGACATGGCCGAAGGGGTCACGGTGGAGCAGGGCACGGCGGCCATCGAGCGGGCGATTGCCATGCTCGGGATGCCGGAAGACGTGATCGTGAAGATGGCCGGCACCGCGGACGCCTTTGCCGCCACCCAGAAGAGCCAGCCGTTCATGATTCTCGGCGCGCTGGTGGCGGTGTATCTGGTGTTGGGTGTGCTGTATGAAAGCTACATTCATCCGCTGACCATTCTTTCGACCTTGCCTTCGGCCGGGGTCGGAGCGCTGTTGTCGATCTACGCGCTGGGCGGCGAGTTCAGCCTGATCTCGTTGCTGGGCCTGTTCCTGCTGATCGGCGTGGTGAAGAAAAACGCCATTCTGATGATCGACCTGGCGTTGCAACTTGAACGCCAGCAAGGCATGGCACCGCTGGAATCGATCCGTAACGCCTGTTTGCAACGTTTGCGGCCGATCCTGATGACGACGCTGGCGGCGATCCTCGGTGCCGTGCCGTTGCTGCTAAGCCGTGCCGAAGGAGCGGAAATGCGCCAACCGCTGGGCCTGACCATCATCGGCGGGCTGATCTTCAGCCAGGTGCTGACCCTTTACACCACCCCGGTGGTTTATCTCTATCTCGACAAGCTGCGCCATCGCTTCAACCACTGGCGTGGGGTGCGCACCGATGCTGCTCTGGAAACTCCGCTATGACTGACCGTTCGCTTTTCAATCTGGCTGCACCGATCATCACGGCCCGAGGCTCACGCTTGTTGAGCTTGTCGCTGTGCGTGGCGATGCTCAGTGCCTGCGCTGTCGGCCCCGACTACCAGCGCCCGCAAACCGCTGCGCCGGTGCAGTACAAGGAAGCGACAGGCTGGCGTCAGGCCAACCCGAGCGATTCCCTGGCGCGCGGTGCGTGGTGGGAGCTGTATGGCGATCAACAGCTCAATGGCCTGATCGAGAAACTTAACAGCTCCAACCAGACAGTCGCCCAGTCCGAAGCCCAGTACCGTCAGGCCCAGGCACTGGTCCGCAGCGCCCGGGGCGCGTTTTTCCCGACGGTGGACCTGACTGTCGGAAAGAACCGTTCCAGCCAGGGCACTGGCAGCAGCAGCTCAAGCCTGACCAGTTCTTCCAGTGGTATTCGCGACACCTATACCGCTCAGGCCGGCGTCAGTTGGGAAGCGGATGTCTGGGGCAAACTGCGCCGAGGCCTCGAAGCGGATACCGCCAACGCCGAAGCAGGCTATGCCGATCTCGCGGCGATGCGTTTGAGCCAGCAGTCGGAACTGGTGCAGAACTACCTGCAATTGCGCGTGATCGATGAGCAGAAACGCTTGTTGGAGGCGACGGTCGAGGCCTATCAGCGCTCGCTGAAAATGACCGAAAACCAATACCGCGCCGGCGTCTCCGGCAAGGACGCGGTGGCTCAGGCACAGACGCAGCTCAAGAGCACCGAGGCGGACATGGTCGATCTGATCTGGCAGCGCGCCCAGTTCGAACACGCCATCGCCGTGCTGATCGGGCAGCCGCCGGCCGAGTTTAGCCTGGCGGAAATTCGCAACATCCCGACGCTGCCGCAGGTGCCATTGAGCCTCCCGTCGCAGTTGCTGGAGCGTCGTCCGGACATTGCCTCCGCCGAGCGTTCGGTTATGGCCGCCAACGCCAACATTGGCGTGGCCAAAGCCGCTTATTATCCGGACCTGACGCTGAGCATGAATGGCGGTTACAGCAGCAGCACGTATTCCAACTGGATCAGCCTGCCGAACCGCTTCTGGTCGGTCGGCCCGCAATTGGCCATGACCCTGTTCGACGGTGGCCAGCGCTCGGCGGAAGTCGATCGCAGCGAAGCGGCCTACGACGAAACCGTGGCCAAATACCGCCAGACCGTACTCGACGGTTTCCGGGAAGTGGAAGACTACCTGGTGCAACTCAAGGTGCTGGAAAACGAAGCCGGTGTGCGACAGCAAGCCCTGGATGCGGCGCGTGAATCCTTGCGTTTGACCCAGAACCAGTACAAGGCGGGGTTGATCGCTTATCTCGATGTGGTCGTGGTGCAGGCCACGGCGCTGAGCAACGAACGTACTGCGTTGAACCTGTTGCAGAGCCGCTTGATTGCCAGCGTGCAGTTGATTGCCGCGTTGGGTGGTGGCTGGGACGGCCAACTCGAAGTAAGCAACAACTGACACTCCCCATGTAGGAGCTGTCGAGTAAAACGAGGCTGCGATCCTTTGATCTTGTTCTTCAAAAATCAAAATCAAAAGATCGCAGCCTCGTTTTACTCGACAGCTCCTACAGGTCTTATGGGCTGAGTTAGAGCGGTTTACGGCCGATCAAACGAGCGTTTCATCGGCTTGATGGCCCTTTGCTAATTTTGTGAGTGCGTTCTCATTTGGAATCAGTACAATCGCCGGATTTGCCCTGCCGAGAATGAATGCCATTAACGGGGGGAACTCGCGAGAAGTCTCATGCTCATCGGTAGCTATTCCCCCACGCTGGTTATCATCTCGCTTTGTGTGGCGATTCTCGCCTCATACACCGCGCTCGACCTGACCGGTCGCATTGCCACCGCAAAGGGGCGGGCCGTGCATTTGTGGACGGCGGGCGGCGCTTTTGCGATGGGTATCGGCGTGTGGTCGATGCATTTCATTGGCATGCTTGCGTTCAAATTGTCCATTGATCTGGGTTACGACATCACCCTTACAACGCTGTCACTGTTAATCGGCATTCTGTCTTGCGGTTTTGCCCTGTGGCTGGTCAGCCAACCGCAATTGCCGGCGTGGCAACTGGCTTTCGGTGCGCTGGTGATGGGCGCCGGGATCAGTGCCATGCATTACACCGGCATGGCCGCCATGCGCATGCAGCCCGGTATTGATTACGACCCGACGCTGTTCAGCGCGTCGTTGCTCATTGCGGTAGGCGCCTCCGGTGCAGCGTTGTGGATCGCATTCCACTTGCGTCAGCACACGCCTTATGTGCGCCTGATCCGTGGCGGCGCGGCGGTCATTATGGGCATCGCCATCGTAGGGATGCATTACACCGGCATGGCGGCTGCACGCTTTCCGGATGGCAGCTTTTGCGGCGCCGCCGTCGACGGTCTGAACGGCAAGGGCCTGGACAACCTCGTGTTGATCACCACCCTGGCGGTGTTGAGCATTGCCTTGTTGACCTCGATTCTCGATGCACGCCTCGAAGCTCGCACTGCAAGCCTTGCCCAGTCCCTGACCGAGGCCAACCGCGAACTCACCCAATTGGCGCTGCACGACACCCTGACCGGCCTGCCGAACCGCGTGCTGCTGGCCGATCGCATCGACCAGGCGATGTCCAGGGTTGACGCCGATGGCAATTGTTTTGCGTTGATGTTCATCGACCTGGACGGGTTCAAACCAGTCAACGATGCGTTCGGTCACCACATGGGCGACCTGTTGTTGCGCGAAGTCAGCCTGCGACTGCGCGAGGATCTGCGTAACCAGGACACCCTGGCGCGGATCGGCGGCGATGAATTCGTGCTGCTGGTGCAACTGAGCGAGCCGAATGATGCCCTGAGCCTGGCAGCGCGACAGGTCGGGTTGATCGCTCGTTCGTTCCGGGTGGCCGAACATGATCTGCAGATTTCGGCCAGCGTCGGCATTGCGCTGTATCCGGGCAACGGCCAGACCGCCCATGAATTGCTGATGAACGCCGACGCGGCGATGTATTCCGCCAAAGGCGCGGGCAAAAATGGCTACCGCTTTTTCGATGCGTCGATGAACAGCAATGCGCGCAAGCAACTGCAACTGCTGCAAGACTTGCGCAATGCCGTGGACCATCAAGAGTTCAGCCTGTATTACCAGCCGAAGTTCGACGCCAGCAACGGTCGCCCGGTCGGCGCCGAGGCATTGTTGCGCTGGGAACACCCGACCCAGGGCATGTTGCTGCCGGACAAGTTTATCGAGCTGGCGGAAAAAACCGGGCTGATCATTCCGATTGGCGAGTGGGTGCTCAACGAAGCCTGCCGCCAAATGCGCGAGTGGTACGTGCTCGGCTATACCGACTGGCGCATCGCGGTCAACCTTTCGGCCTTGCAGTTCTGCCATGCCGGTTTGGTGCAGAGCGTCGCCAAGGCACTGGCCACACACCATTTGCCGGCCAACAGCCTGACCCTTGAAATCACTGAAACCACCGCCATGAGCGACGCCGATGCGAGCATGACGGTGCTGCAGGAACTGTCGGAAATGGGCGTCGATTTGTCCATTGATGACTTTGGAACCGGCTATTCAAGCCTGATGTACCTCAAGCGACTACCTGCCAATGAATTGAAGATCGACCGTGGGTTTGTTCGCGATCTGGAGCGTGACAGCGATGACGCGGCCATCGTTTCCGCCATCGTCGCGCTGGGTCAGGCGCTGGGCCTGCGGATCGTTGCCGAAGGCGTGGAAACCGGTTCGCAGCAAGACTTCCTGACCCAACTCGGTTGCGACTCGTTGCAGGGTTATCTGCTCGGTCACCCGCTGCCGGCTGAGCGTTTCATGGTGGAAATTCACCGCTCGGAGCAATTGGCGCTCGCCTGAAAAACCTTTGTGGCGAGGGAGCTTGCTCCCGTTGGGCTGCGAAGCGGCCCCTGCGATCTAAGTCGACACCGCGTCGCATGAGGCATGACGACTGCTTCGCAGCCGAGCGGGAGCGAGCTCCCTCGCCACATTGACTGACGACAGTCCCATGCAAAAACCGAAAATGGCGGTTATTCTTCCCCCGGACCGCTTACGCTTGAAACGGGGAAAGCTTGCATGGACAAAGTCATCGTCATCACCGGCGGCAGTCGCGGCATCGGCGCCGCCACAGCCCTGTTGGCCGCCGAACAAGGCTATCGGATCTGCATCAACTATCAGGCCGATGAACAAGCGGCGCAAAGTGTGCTGGACCAAGTCCGCGCCCTCGGTGCGCAAGCCATCGCCGTGCGCGCCGACGTCAGCATCGAAGATGAAGTGATCGCGCTGTTCCACCGAGTGGACACCGAACTCGGCCGCGTCACCGCACTGGTGAACAACGCCGGCACCGTCGGGCAGAAGTCGCGGGTCGACGAAATGTCCGAATTCCGCATTCTCAAAATCCTCAAGACCAACGTCCTGGCACCCGTTCTGTGTGCCAAACACGCGATCCTGCGCATGTCGCCCAAACACGGCGGGCAGGGTGGCAGCATCGTCAACGTCTCTTCGGTAGCCTCGCGACTGGGTTCGCCCAACGAGTACGTCGACTACGCCGCCTCCAAGGGCGCGCTCGATAGCTTCACCATCGGCCTGTCCAAGGAAGTGGCGGGCGAAGGCATCCGCGTCAACGCTGTGCGCCCCGGCTACATCTACACCGACTTTCACGCATTGAGCGGCGATCCGGACCGGGTCAGCAAGCTGGAGTCGGCCATTCCGATGGCTCGCGGTGGGCGGCCGGATGAAGTGGCCGAAGCGATTATCTGGTTGCTGTCGGACAAGGCGTCGTATGCGACGGGGACGTTTGTGGATTTGGGTGGTGGGCGGTAATTGAAGTCTTCAGGGTGACCATCCTGTTATTTGTGACAGTAGACGCGACTGACGAGCGCGCCTAGATTGGCGTTGAGCCGCGCAACCTGAATGCTGCGTGCGCAAAGGCCTTGCAAGGATGGGCGCCCCGCACATGGACACTCATACACCGTCGATCAACGTTGTTGAGCCTCGCGGGTTGGCCATTCGTGCCGTGGCTTATCACCGGTGCGCGGCCGGGGATCCTCTTGAAGCGCGAGTGACGCATCAGCATCACGATGCGGCCGGTCGGCTTATTCGCCAGCGCGATCCACGATTGTTTGCGTTGGCGCAGTTTGATCCATCGGTGCCGGCGAATCTGTCCACGGTTTTCAGCCTGTCGGATCAGGCGCTCTGCACTGACAGTGTCGATGCGGGGTGGCAGCTTGGTTTGTTCGGTGCCGCTGGGCAGGCGCTTGAGGCGTGGGATCAGCGCGGTTGGCATCGTCGTACCGAACATGATGCGTTGTTGCGACCGCTAACGGTGTTTGAGCGAGGTGCTGGGGATTCGGAACGCTGTGCCGAGCGGATCAGTTGGGGCGGTGCCGGACACGATGACCTTCAGCACAATCGCTGTGGCCAACTGACGCGACACGACGATCCAGCGGGTAGTCGGTTGATTGCCGAGTACGGGCTGTCAGCGGCGGTGCTGGTTGAAGTGCGACATTTCCTGAGCAGTCTTGATCCGCCTGACTGGCCTGTAGCCGAAGCTGATCGTGACGATTTGCTGGAGCCAAACGATGGCGCACAGTCTTCCTGGCACTTCTTGGCTTCCGGCGAAGTTTCGCATTCGACGGATGCCAAAGGTCATACCCAACATTTCGTCTACGACCGCGCCGGTCTACTGCACTCTGTTGGGTTGCAACGCGCCGGCCAGCCCACTGCCGACACGCTGGTCAATGCCGTCGAATACAACGCCTTCGGCCAAGTGGAACAGGAACTGGCCGGCAACGGCATGCGCACCACCAGCGCTTATGACTCCGCCAATGGGCATCTGACGTTCCTCGGTACACAAGGCCCCGACCAAAGTTTCCTGCAGAAGCTCAGCTACGACTACGACCCGGCCGGCAACATCACCGCTATCACCGATGCTGCATTACCCATCCAGTATTTCGCCAACCAACGCATCGACCCGGTGCGGCGCTTCGTCTACGACACGCTGTATCAATTGATCAGCACCACCGGCTGGGAAACCGCCAAGCCCTCATTAGGTCCCGCATTGCCCGAATGGCAGGCGTTTGGCCCGCCGGACGCCAGCCGCTGGTGCAACTACAACGAAACCTATCACTACGACGCAGCGGGCAATTTGCTGGAACGCATCCACCACGGCGCGCTGGACGACACCTTGAACATGCGAGTAGCGCCGCACAGCAATCGCAGCGTCAAGGATCAACCGGGGCGGGTGCTGGATGAATTGTTCGACGCCCGCGGCAATCTGCTGGAACTGCAACCCGGTCAAGGCTTGCAGTGGAACGGGCGCAACCAATTGGCAGAAGTCACTCAAGTCGCCCGCCTCAACAGGGCCGCCGACGTGGAGCGCTATGGCTACGACGCCGAAGGCAATCGCCTGCGAAAGTGGCGCACCGTAGCGGCTAAATCCGTCACCCACACCGCTGAGGTGCGCTACCTGCCGGGCATCGAGTTGCACAGTAACAGCGCCACCGGGGAGCAGTTACAAGTCATCAGTGTTCAGGCCGGCCGCTGCACGGTGCGCCTATTGCATTGGGACAGTCCACCGCCCACGGGGTTGGAAAACGATCAACTGCGTTACTGCTTCGACGACCACCTGGGGTCGAGTGCTTTCGAGGTGGATGCCCGGGCGAAAACCATCAGCCAGGAAGTGTTCTACGCCTTCGGCGGTACGGCGTGGCTCGCGGGGCGGCATGAGGTGGAAAGCAGTTATAAGACCATTCGGTATTCAGGGAAAGAACGGGATGCGACGGGGCTTTATTACTATGGGGCGCGGTATTACGCGCCATGGTTGCAGCGCTGGTTGAATCCGGATCCGGCGGGGGATGTGGATGGGTTGAATTTATATCGGTTTGTGAGGAATAGTCCGGTTAAGTTTTTTGATCGACAAGGCTACTTCCCAGTATTAAGGAGTTATCTCGATTTTCGACTTGAAAGGCGCTTGGGAATTCGTCAAATAGTGCTCTGGCGGGGAATGAAAGATATAGAAAGGAATGCGCCTGAGATGGCGAAGGTTTTAAACGAAAGTATTGTAATGGCTAAGTCCGCAATAAAGGGAGCATTTGAAAGCATTTCCAATCAAAATTTCAATGCGCGAACATATAAGGCTTATTTTGGGTTGTTTCAGTCAGGTGATAGGGATGAGCTAAAAGAACGGTATCAGAGAATATTACTTAACCTTGATAGATTAGAATCGAAACCATCTAAGATTGTCACTTTTCGGGATGCAGGGGGAACTTATGAAAGGGTAAACGCGTTTATTAATAATTTAGATCGTAGACATAAAATTTATATAAATGAAAGACATCTGTTAGGTCGGTCAGTCGCGGAGTTGGCGCAAACTTTAATTCATGAAGCAAGCCATCAAAGTAGAGATGGTTATTCGTTGGATTATTATTATATTGTCCCTAGTAGTGCTGAAAGAGCCAGGGCAAAGTTAAAATTTGGTGGGGGTGGAGATGTAGTGTTCAGTGTGGCGATGGAGAGGAATTCAAAAAAAATGTTATCGGGCAACGCCGAGGATATTGATTTGCCAGAAGCCTCGGAAGATTTTATTCTAGAAGCACGTGGTGCTAATCCTGCAAATGCTTTGCATAAATATAATAACAATCCTGCGCTTCGCAGTCGGATGGCTCGAAACAATGCGGACAGTCTTTCTGGCTTCGCTATGTCTTCGATGATAATGTCCAATTGGTCCAAAAACGACCGTAATGCGCGTTCGTGAAAAGTTTATTTCAGTATATTTATTAAAACGACCGCACAATCCGCCCCAACGTCTCCATCGCCTTCTCCGAACCCTCATCCCACGGCCCCCCATAATTCAACCGAATACAATTCCTGAATCTTTGCGTCGGCGAAAATATCGGGCCCGGCGCAATGCTGATTCCCTGTGCCAACGCCATCTGAAACAACTTCAACGAATCCATTTGCTCTGGCAATTCCAGCCATAAAAAGTACCCACCTGCTGGCTGACTGACGCGTGTCTGCGCCGGAAAGTGGCGGGCAATGGCTGCGAGCATGGCGCTTTGCTGGTCTTCCAGCGCGTGGCGCAATTTGCGCAGGTGCCGATCGTAGCCGCCGTGTTGCAGGTAATCAGCAATGGCGGCCTGGGCCGGCATCGAGGCGCATAACGAAGTCATCAGTTTCAGCCGTTCGATTTTCTGCGCATAACGCCCTGCGGCAACCCAGCCGATGCGATAGCCGGGCGCAAGACTTTTGGCGAACGAGCCGCAATGCATCACCAAGCCTTCGGTGTCGAAGGCCTTGGCCGGTTTCGGTGCCTGCTGGCCGTAATACAACTCGGCGTAGACATCGTCTTCGATCAGCGGCACTTGGTGGGTGCGTAGCAATTCCACCAGTTCCTGTTTCTTCGCCTCGGGCATGGTTGAGCCCATGGGGTTCTGGAAACTGGTCATGCACCAGCAGGCCTTGATCGGGTGGCGTTCAAGGGTTTGCGCCAACACGCCGAGGTCGATGCCATCGCGCGGATGCACCGGGATTTCCACGGCTTTGAGTTTCAAGCGTTCGAGTATTTGCAGGCAGGCGTAGAACGCTGGGGCTTCGATGGCCACCAGATCGCCGGGTTGGGTGACCGCTTGCAGGCACAGGTTCAGAGCTTCCAGTGCGCCGTTGGTGATCAGCAGTTCTTCCATGGGCAACATCAGCCCGCCGACCATGTAGCGCAGGGCGATTTGCCGACGCAGTTGCGGGTTGCCCGGCGACATGTCGGTGACCACCATGCGCGGGTCCATCTCGCGGCTGGCACTGGCCAGTGAGCGGGATAGCCGTTGCAGCGGGAACAGGGTAGGGCTCGGGAACGCCGAGCCGAAGGGCACGGTGTTCGGGTCTTTGATCGAGTCGAGCACCGAGAACACCAGTTCGCTGACGTCGACTTCGGTGGACTCGTTGACCTGGCTACTGATGACCGGCTCGGAAAAGGGACGCGGTGCATGGGCGTTGACGAAATAGCCGGAGCGCGGCCGGGCGCGGATCAAGCCGCGACGTTCGAGCAGGTAATAGGCCTGAAACACCGTGGACGGGCTGACGCCGTAGGTCTGGCTGGCGTAGCGCACTGACGGTACGCGTTGGCCGGGACCAAGGACGCCGGAGCGGATCAGTTCAGCGATGTCGTCGGCGAATTTTTCGTAGCGTTTCATCGATTGCCCGATTTGCTGTCATTTATTGAAGAATGGGTAAAAAGTCAGACCGTCAAGATCGCAGCCTTCGGCAGCTCCTACAGTGGATCGGCGTACCCATTTAGGCGCTGCCGAAGGCTGCGATCTTTCAGGCTCTGCATCTTAAAGGCTCAACGATTCATTGGCGCAACAAACCGGCTCTTCGCCACGCTGTAGATATCAGGCTCATCGCTGTCGGCGACTTTGAAACTGATACTTTGCGAACTGCTGCTCGGCCGTTCAGTGGTCATCGCCACCGACACCGGCACATCGACAATCTCACCCGGTGCCAGGGTCAGTTCAGTCTTGCCTTGCAACTGGAAGCCGTCGCTGTCGAGCAAGGTGACGCGGTAGTCCTGGCGTTGCTGAGTCTTGTTAATGACCTTCAGGCTGTAGATGTTTTCGATCTGCCCCTGACTGTTCTCGCGGAACAGACCACGGTCTTTGCTCACGTCCAGTGACACCATTGGCCGTTCGACCAAGGCCAACACCAGTGCGCCGATCATCACCAGCAGCACGGCGCTGTAGCCGATCAATCGGGGCCGCAGCAGGTGCGTCTTGCCACCTTGCAACTGATGCTCCGAGGTATAGCTGATCAGCCCGCGAGCGTAGCCCATCTTGTCCATGATCGAATCACAAGCATCGATGCATGCAGCGCAGCCGATGCATTCCATTTGCAAACCGTCGCGGATGTCGATGCCGGTCGGGCAGACCTGCACGCAGAGCTGGCAGTCGATGCAATCGCCCAAACCGACTTCGGCGGGTTTGACCTCACGTTTGCGCGGGCCACGGTTTTCGCCGCGGGCCACGTCGTAGGAAATGGTCAGGGTGTCTTTGTCGAACATCACGCTCTGGAACCGCGCATACGGGCACATGTGCATGCACACCGCTTCACGCAGCCAGCCGGCATTGATGTAAGTGGCGCCGGTGAAAAACAGTACCCAGAACAGGCTGGTGCCGCTCATTTGCAGGGTCAGCAGTTCTTCGGCCAAGGGCCTGATCGGAGTGAAATAGCCAACAAAAGTCAGGCCGGTCAGTAGGCTGATGGACAGCCACAGGGTGTGCTTGGCCGAGCGACGCATCAGCTTGTTCAAGCCCCAGGGCGCGGCTTGCAGCTTGATGCGCTGGTTGCGTTCACCTTCGGTGATTTTCTCGCACCACATGAAAATCCAGGTCCAGGAACTCTGCGGGCAGGTGTAACCGCACCATACGCGGCCGGCGAACACGGTGATCGCAAACAGGCCGAATGCGGCGATGATCAACAGCGCCGAGAGCAGGATGAAATCCTGCGGCCAGAAGGTTGCGCCGAAGATGTGGAATTTGCTTTCGCCAAGGTCCCAAAGCACCGCCTGACGGCCGCCCCAATTCAACCACACCGTGCCGAAAAACAGCAAAAACAGAAACCCCGCGCCGCTCATGCGCAGGGTGCGGAACAAACCGGTGAAGCTGCGGGTGTGGATCAGGTTGTCGCTGGATTTGACCTTCATCTTTGGACGTGAAGGTTCAAAGGTCTCTACGGTTCGGACGGGGATTCTTTCGCTCATGGTCTTTCGCTCATCAGCCTCCATCAGGCATGAGCACTATGAGCGGCGATCTGTTTGCATAACAGACTCAGGTCTTGCAATAAAAACCGGATCAGATGCGCTGTGCGGCGACCCTGCGACAAGTTGAAGCACCTGCTGTGGCAGCCCGCAGACGGCTATAACAGACGCCTGCGGTCGGCGTCAGTCAAATCACCGAATCACTGTCAGTGGCCTTCAGATGCTTACGGCCATCGACCGCGCCTGCTACGGTCAATGCGTCGGCTTCTGCTTCGGTGATGTAAACGCGCTGGCCGTTGAGTTCCACGGCCGACATGGCTTTGGCCGAGTCGGTGATGATGGTGACGTCGGGGCACAGGCGAATTTCTTCGCCATTTTCGGTGGTGAAAAAACAGGTCTGGTTCTCGATGCGCACAGTCATAGCGTGATCCTTTTTATCAACGGGTACTTGAGCGTTAGGGCATTCGTTTCGGCCATCGTTCTGTGCAACCGATTAATGGTCGGCGCGGTCCATCCTCCATAGCCCTTTACAAGGACAACCGCATGAACGCCTGGTGGCATGAAGTCTGGATGACCCTGCAAGCCGAGTTCGCCGATATCGGCGACGCCGCGCAGTTGACGCGCATTACCGTGCGCCTGTTGATTGCGGCGATCCTGGGCGGGATTCTCGGTTTCGAGCGCGAGCACAAGGGCAAGGCTGCGGGTGTACGCACCCACATGCTGGTCGCGCTCGGTGCGGCGCTGTTTGTGTTGGTGCCGCAGATGTCCGGCTCCCAGGCGGATGCCATGAGCCGGGTGGTGCAGGGTGTGATCGCCGGGATCGGCTTCCTCGGTGCAGGCACCATTCTGAAAAATCATGAAGGCGACGAAGGTCACGTCAAGGGCCTGACCACCGCCGCCGGGTTGTGGATGACCGCTGCCATCGGCGTTTCGGCCGGGTTGGGTCGGGAAGCGACCGCGGTGTTCAGCACCTTGCTGGCGTTGGCGATTTTCAGCGTAATGCCGAGGATTGTGAAACTGCTCGATAAAGACCGTGCCCCCCTGTAGGAGCTGTCGAGTGCAACGAGGCTGCGATCTGTTGATTTTGATCTTTACAGAATCGCCGAGGCGTCACAGATCAGGAGCAGGATCAAAGGATCGCAGCCTCGTTGCACTCGGCAGCTCCTACAGGGTTTTGGTCAGGGATGGACGATCGATTTTCAGCATGATGCTGAGTTTTGTGAAACCGCTCCATAAAGACCGTGCCCCCCTGTAGGAGCTGTCGAGTGCAACGAGGCTGCGATCTGTTGATTTTGATCTTTATAGAGTCGCCGAGGCGTCATCGATCAGGAGCAGGATCAAAGGATCGCAGCCTCGTTGCACTCGGCAGCTCCTACAGGGTTTTGGTCAGGGATGGACGATCGATTTTCAGCATGATGCTGAGTTTTATGAAACCGCTCCATAAAGACCGCGATCCCCTGTAGGAGCTGTCGAGTGCAACGAGGCTGCGATCTGTTGAATTTGATCTTTACAGAGTCGCCGAGGCGTCACAGATCAGGAGCAGGATCAAAGGATCGCAGCTTCGTTGCACTCGGCAGCTCCTACAGGGCATTGGGTCAGGGATTGACGATTACCGGCGGCATGGTCGTCGGTGGTTCTTCTCGTGGCGGTGGCTGGGTGCCCGGCGGCTCTTGCTCGGGTACGGGTTGCGGGTCGGTCGGCGGTATCACCGGGTTGTCGATATTCGGATCAGGCGTTTCACCCGGGAAAGGATTGGTCATTGTTCAAGCCTCCAGTGGCACATGGCGTGAGTCGTGCTTAAGTTGGTTGACCACTGCGCAACGGATTTGATTCCAGCCAATTGCCGATGAACTTTTCCCAGCACCTATCGCTCGGAACCTAAGTGAGTTCATTGGGATGACAACCAGACACAAGAGCGTCCTTGGGGCGTTAAGGAGAGATGCTCGATGACTGCTGAAAAGCCGACTGAGTTGAGCTACAACCCGCACATGCCGCTGTCACAGGCTCTGTTGCTGCCGCGTATCGTGATCGAAAACACCATGCCGATCCTCGAAGGCGGGCAGTTCGCCGTCAAGGCTGTGGTCGGCCAAGACGTAGTGGTGACGAGCAAGGTGTTTGCCGACGGTCATGACAAACTCGCCGTGCGGGTGCGCTGGCATGCCGATGGCGATGAGGTCTGGCAAAGTGAAGTCATGACCGACCTGGGCAACAACGGCTGGCAGGGCCGCTTTCGTGTGTTGGATCAGGGCCGGTATGTGTTCTGTATCGAAGCCTGGATCGATCAGTTCGCCAGCTTCCGTTACGAGCTGGAAAAAAAACACAACGCCGCCGTACCCGTCAGCCTGGAATTACAGGAAGGTCGGCTTCACGTGCAGCAAGCTGCCGAACGCACCGAGGGCCAACTCAGCGAACAGCTGGCAGCGTTGCACCATGAATTGTCCGGGCTGCTCGAAACCGAGCAGGTCGCGCTGTTTCTGCACCAGCGTAGCGCCGAGTTGATGGCCCAGGCCGATCACCGCGCTTACCTGAGCCTGAGCCCCGAGTACCCGTTGGATGTCGAGCGGGAACTGGCGCAGTTCGCCAGTTGGTATGAATTGTTTCCGCGTTCGATCACCGACAATCCCGCCCGTCACGGCACCTTCAATGACGTGCATTCACGGTTGGCGATGATTCAGGACATGGGTTTCGACGTGTTGTACTTCCCGCCGATCCACCCGATCGGACGCAGCTATCGCAAAGGCCCAAACAATTCCCTGACGGCCGGGCCGAACGATCCCGGCAGCCCCTACGCCATTGGCAGCGAAGAGGGCGGTCACGAAGCGATACATTCCGAGTTGGGCAGCCGCGAGGACTTCCGCCGTCTGGTGGTGGCGGCGGCCGGGCACGGGCTGGAAATCGCTCTTGACTTCGCCATCCAGTGTTCCCAGGATCACCCTTGGCTCAAACAGCATCCGGGCTGGTTCAACTGGCGCCCGGACGGCACCATCAAATACGCCGAGAATCCGCCGAAAAAATATCAGGACATCGTCAACGTCGACTTCTATGCCGTCGAGGCGATTCCCAGTCTGTGGACCGAGCTGCGCGACATCGTCGTCGGATGGGTCGAGGAGGGCGTGAAAATCTTTCGCGTCGACAACCCGCACACTAAACCACTGCCGTTCTGGCAATGGCTGATCGCCGACGTTCGTGCGCTGTACCCCGAAGTGATCTTCCTTGCCGAAGCCTTTACCACGCCAGCGATGATGGCGCGGCTGGGCAAGGTCGGTTATTCCCAGAGCTACACCTACTTCACCTGGCGCAACACCAAGCAGGAACTGGCGACCTACTTCACGGAGCTCAATGAATCGCCGTGGCGCGAGTGCTACCGGCCGAATTTCTTCGTCAACACACCGGACATCAACCCGGCGTTCCTGCATGAATCCGGGCGCCCCGGCTTTCTCATTCGTGCGGCGCTCGCGACCATGGGCTCGGGCCTGTGGGGCATGTATTCCGGATTCGAGTTGTGCGAATCGGCGCCGGTGCCGGGCAAAGAGGAATACCTCGACTCCGAGAAGTACGAGCTCCGCCCACGGGACTTCACCGCACCGGGGAACATCATTGCCGAGATCGCCCAGCTCAACCGCATCCGCCGCCAAAACCCGGCGCTGCACAGCCATCTGGGACTGAAGGTCTACAACGCCTGGAACGACAACATTCTGTACTTCGGCAAGCGCAGCGCCGATGGCAGCAATTTCATTCTGGTCGCCGTCAACCTTGATCCGCATCACCCGCAGGAAGCGAATTTCGAATTGCCGTTATGGGAAATGGGCCTGCCCGATGATGCCAGCACCCAGGGCGAAGACTTGATGAACGGTCATCGCTGGACCTGGCACGGCAAGTACCAGTTCATGCGGATCGACCCGGCGTATCAACCGTTCGGGATCTGGCGCATTACCACATCTTGAAATGATCCCCCTGTAGGAGCTGCCGAAGGCTCGGGCCGCGTTCGGACGATCTTTTGATCTTGATCTTTGCAATTTGTGATTCAGCAAAAAACAAGATCAAAAGATCGCAGCCTGCGGCAGCTCCTACCAGGGGATCGGCGAATCAACAGGAGTTTCAAATGGCGAAGAAACCCAAGGCAGCCACTTTCATCAAGGACCCGCTCTGGTACAAGGATGCGGTGATTTATCAAGTTCACGTCAAATCCTATTTCGACTCCAACAACGACGGGATCGGTGATTTTCCCGGCCTGATCGCCAAACTCGATTACATTGCCGACTTAGGCGTCAACACCATCTGGCTCCTGCCGTTCTACCCCTCGCCACGCCGCGACGACGGTTATGACATCGCCGAGTACCGTGGCGTCCACAGCGACTACGGGACCATGGCCGACGCCAAACGCTTTATCGCCGAGGCGCACGAACGCGGATTGCGGGTGATCACCGAACTGGTCATCAATCACACTTCCGACCAGCACGCGTGGTTCCAGCGTGCGCGCAAGGCCAAGAAAGGTTCGGCGGCCCGGGATTTCTACGTGTGGTCCGATGACGATCAAAAGTACGACGGCACCCGCATCATTTTTCTCGACACCGAAAAGTCCAATTGGACCTGGGACCCGGTCGCCGGCCAGTACTTCTGGCACCGTTTCTATTCCCACCAGCCGGACCTTAATTTCGATAACCCGCAAGTCATGAAAGCCGTGCTATCGGTGATGCGTTACTGGCTGGACATGGGCATTGACGGTCTGCGCCTCGACGCCATCCCGTACCTGATCGAGCGCGATGGCACCAACAACGAAAACCTGCCCGAGACCCACGACGTACTCAAACAGATCCGCGCCGAAATCGACGCCAATTACCCGGACCGCATGCTGCTGGCCGAGGCCAATCAATGGCCGGAAGACACGCAGCTGTATTTCGGCGACACCGATAAAAAAGGCCTGAACGGTGACGAATGCCACATGGCGTTCCACTTTCCGCTGATGCCGCGCATGTACATGGCGTTGGCCCAGGAAGATCGCTTCCCGATCACCGACATCCTGCGCCAGACCCCGGAGATTCCTGCCAATTGCCAATGGGCGATTTTCCTGCGCAATCACGATGAATTGACCCTTGAAATGGTCACCGACAAAGAGCGCGACTACCTGTGGAATTACTACGCGGCCGACCGTCGAGCGCGGATCAACCTGGGGATTCGCCGGCGTCTGGCGCCATTAGTGGAGCGCGACCGGCGACGCGTAGAACTGCTCAACAGCCTGTTGCTGTCGATGCCGGGTACGCCGACCTTGTACTACGGCGATGAAATCGGCATGGGCGATAACATTTATCTCGGCGATCGCGACGGCGTGCGCACGCCGATGCAATGGTCCATCGACCGCAATGGCGGCTTCTCCCGTGCCGATCCGGCCAGTCTGGTGTTGCCGCCGATCATGGACCCGCAATACGGCTACCTGTCCGTCAACGTCGAAACCCAGGCCGGCGACCCGCATTCGCTGCTGAACTGGACCCGGCGCATGCTCGCGGTGCGCAAGCAGTCCAAGGCTTTCGGGCGCGGCACGCTGAAAATGCTGTCGCCGAGCAATCGACGGATTCTGGCCTACACCCGCGAATTCACCGGGGCGGACGGCAAGCACGAAATCATCCTGTGCGTGGCCAACGTGTCCCGCAGCGCGCAAGCCGCCGAGTTGGACCTGTCGGCCTATGTCGGCATGGTGCCGGTGGAAATGCTCGGCGGTAATGCGTTCCCACCCATCGGCCAGTTGAATTTCCTTCTGACCCTGGCACCTTACGGCTTCTATTGGTTCGGTCTCGCCGCAGAAAACCAGATGCCGAGTTGGCACGTGGAACCGGCGCAGAGCCTGCCGGACTTCACCACCCTGGTGCTGAAAAAACGCATGGAAGAACTGCTCGAAGCGCCGTCTCGCGCCATGCTGGAGCAGGGCATCTTGCCCAACTGGCTACAGAACCGCCGCTGGTTTGCCGGCAAGGATGCGGCCATCGAACAAATTCATCTGGCCTACGGTGTGCGCTTTGGCGATGCGCAGCACCCGGTATTGTTGAGTGAAATCGAAGTCACCAGCGGCGGCCAGACCAGCCGTTATCAACTGCCGTTCGGCTTCATTGCCGAAGACCAGGTCGGTACGGCGTTGCCGCAGCAACTGGCGCTGTCACGGGTCCGCCGTGGGCCTCAGGTCGGTTTGATCACTGATGCATTCAGCCTCGAAGCCTTTATCCGCGCGGTCTTGAAGGGCATGCAGAACAACACCGTGTTGCCTTCGGACGGTGGCGAAATCCGCTTCGAACAGACCGACGAATTGGCCAGGTTGGGCCTCACGGCGGAATCGGAAGTGCGTTACCTGTCCGCCGAGCAATCGAACAGCTCAGTGGTGATTGGCAACAGTCTGGTGCTGAAACTGATCCGTAAAGTCGCCTCGGGTGTGCACCCGGAGCTGGAAATGAGCGCCTTTTTGACCCGCGCCGATTTCCGCAACATCTCGCCGCTGCTGGGCGCCGTGGTTCGAAAGGATGCCGCTGGCGAAGACAATTTGTTGATGATCGCCCAAGGCTACTTGAGCAATCAGGGCGATGCCTGGGAATGGACGCAAAACAATCTGGAACGGGCGCTGCGTGATGAGTTGGCGGACGCCATGTCCGAGCAGGAACAACACTACAACGCCCTCGGCGAATTGAAAGATTTCGCTGCCATGCTAGGTCAGCGCCTGGGGGAAATGCATCAGGTGCTGGCAGTGCCGGGCAACAATCCGGACTTTGATCCGCAAATCACCACACAAAAAGATGCGCTGAGCTCGGCCAAGGACGTCACGGCGCAAATCGAGCACGCGTTGAAACTGCTCAAGCAGCATCAAAATGAACTGAACCCGTCGGACAAAAATCTGGTCAGCCAATTACTGGACAACAAAAAAGCCATCCTCAGTCATGTGCAAACCTTGGGCAAACAGACGGCGGGTGGCTTGCGGATTCGTGTGCACGGCGACTTGCACCTGGGGCAGGTGCTTGTGATCAAGGGTGATGCCTACCTGATCGACTTCGAAGGTGAACCGGCGCGACCGCTGCATGAGCGCCGGGGCAAACACAGTCCGTATAAAGATGTGAGCGGCGTTTTGCGATCTTTCGACTACGCTGCGGCCATGGCCATTAACGTGCACAACGTTGATAACACTGCAGAAGCTCGCGCGGCTCGGCAACGGGTTTCCGATCGCTACCTGAGTGAGGCGCGCGCGGCATTCGTCGACGCTTATCGGCTGGCGGCAGCTAGTCTTGGCCATGCATGGCAAGATCCTGAAGGCGAAGACGCCGCACTGGCGTTATTCGGCCTGGAGAAGGCAGCGTATGAAGTGGCCTATGAGGCAGAGAATCGCCCCGCCTGGCTAACCGTGCCGTTGCACGGTTTGTACGGGTTATTGAATGGGCTCAAACCCTTTTCCGATCTTGGTGGAGAGTAGTCATGAGTTTCTCGAACAGGGAACAGGGTCATCATCATAAAGAAGCGCTGCTGCCCAGGGCGCGGGATATCGATGCGCTGGTACGGGCCGAGCATCACGACCCTTTTGCAATACTCGGCCCCCACGACGATGGTGCCGGCGGGCAGTTCATTCGGGCATATTTGCCGGACGCCTTGAGCGTGCAAGTCGTCGCCAAGGACTCCGGGGAAGAACTCGGCAATCTTGAAGCGACCCAGACGCCGGGGTTGTTCGTCGGCCATTTCGACCGGGCACAGCCGTATCTGTTGCGCACGCGCTGGGCCGGCGGCGAGCAGATCGCCGAAGACCCGTACAGCTTTGGCCCACTGCTCGGCGATATGGATTTGTACCTGTTCGCGGAAGGCAATCACCGCGATTTGAGCAGCGCCTTGGGCGCGCAATTGAAAAACGTGGATGGCGTCGACGGCGTGCGCTTTGCCGTGTGGGCACCGAATGCCAGGCGGGTGTCGGTCGTCGGCGACTTCAACGTCTGGGACGGTCGTCGCCACCCGATGCGTCTGCGCCATCCCACCGGCGTCTGGGAGTTGTTCATCCCGCGCCTGCAAGCGGGGGAGGCCTACAAGTACGAAATCCTCGGCAAGCAAGGGATCCTGCCATTGAAGGCTGACCCGATGGCGCTGGCTACGGCGCTGCCGCCAGACACCGCTTCAAAGGTGGCGTCACCGCTCAAGATCGACTGGCAGGATCAGGCGTGGATGCAGTCTCGTGGCGATCGTCATAGCCCGGCAGCACCGCTGTCTATCTACGAGCTGCACGCCGGTTCGTGGCAATGTGAGTTGGACGACCTCGGCGAAGTGGCCCGTCAGTACACTTGGCCTGAGTTGGCCGAACGGCTGATTCCCTATGTGAAAGACCTAGGCTTCACCCATATCGAACTGATGCCAATCATGGAGCACCCGTTCGGTGGTTCGTGGGGCTATCAATTGCTTTCGCAATTCGCCACCAGCGCCCGATATGGCACCGGCGACGAGTTCGCAGCCTTCGTCAACGCCTGCCACCAGGCCGAAATCGGCGTGATCCTCGATTGGGTGCCGGCGCATTTCCCGACAGATACCCACGGTTTGGCACAATTCGACGGCACCGCGCTCTACGAATATGGCAACCCGCAGGAAGGCTTTCATCAGGATTGGGACACGCTGATCTACAACCTCGGACGCACCGAAGTGCACGGCTACATGCTGGCCTCGGCGCTGCACTGGCTCAAGCATTTCCACGTCGATGGTCTGCGGGTGGATGCCGTGGCGTCGATGCTGTATCGCGACTATTCGCGCAAGGCCGGCGAATGGATTCCGAACCGCCATGGCGGTCGGGAAAACCTCGAAGCCATCGACTTCCTCCGTCATTTGAACGACGTGGTAGCGCTGGAAGCACCGGGCGCACTGGTGATTGCCGAAGAGTCCACTGCGTGGCCGGGTGTCAGCCAAAGCACGCAACAGGGCGGTCTGGGCTTCGCCTACAAGTGGAACATGGGCTGGATGCACGATTCGCTGCATTACATCCAGCAGGACCCGGTGTACCGCGCCCATCACCACAACGAGCTGAGTTTCGGCCTGGTCTATGCCTGGTCCGAGCGTTTCATTCTGCCAATCTCCCACGACGAAGTGGTGCACGGCAAGCATTCACTGATCGACAAAATGCCCGGCGACCGCTGGCAGAAATTCGCCAACCTGCGCGCCTACTTGAGTTTTATGTGGGCGCATCCGGGCAAAAAACTGTTGTTCATGGGCTGTGAGTTCGGCCAATGGCGCGAGTGGAACCACGACCAGCAACTGGACTGGTACTTGCTGCAGTACTCCGAGCATAAAGGTGTGCAGAAACTGGTCGGTGATCTCAATCGCCTGTACCGCGAAGAGCCGGCGCTGCACGAGCAGGACGATGTGCCGCAGGGTTTCCAGTGGCTGATTGGCGATGATGCGATCAACAGCGTTTACGCGTGGTTGCGCTGGAGCAAGGATGGACGCCCGGTGTTGGTGGTGGCGAATTTCACCCCGGTACCGCGTGAGGCTTATCGCATCGGCGTGCCGTTTGCCGGACGCTGGACCGAGGTGCTGAACAGTGATTCGGCGACGTATGCCGGTTCCAATTACGGGAACAGTGGCGGGGCGTTTACCGAGGAGGCACCGAGCCACGGGCAGGCGTTGTCGCTGGTGCTGAATTTGCCACCGTTGGCGGTGTTGATGTTGCGGCCGGAGGGCTAATCCGAAACCGCCTTCGCGGGCAAGCCTCGCTCCTACCGTTCTGAAGCGCTCATAAATGCTGTGACCGCCTCCGAACTGTAGGAGCGAGGCTTGGCCGCGAAGACGTCAAGCCGGCAATGCAATCTTACTTCTACATTTTCGCTGCTTCCCTGCAACTAATGTTTTGCCGAAATCTTTAATGAGGCAAGGGGATTCGATGGCCTTCATACCCTCGTAACTCTTTGAGATGGATTACATTGGCTTGTTCGTCGATCTTGGTCACCTTAAAATCTGCATGGGGTGAAAATACAGAACCTTTTATAACGGAAAGACCACCGTTCATGCTGGCGGCGCTAAATCCCGTAATAATAAAAAGACCGCTTTCTTTTGTTGATCTGAAGTCATCGGTAACTGATTGGTCTAGCGCTGCTGACAGAAAACTCAGGGAGTGAAGGACAGAACTATTATCTTTGGCTGTTTTATATCCTTCCAGTGCTGACTTCGTTAGCCTGCCTGCTCGATAGTATATTCTCGATGAAGGATTTGACTGATGATAAAGTTGATAACTTACCTTGTCGGCATCATCAAGCCTGAAGGTTGCTGCTGAAGCCTTGATATCCTGTTTTAATTGTGTTCCGCTTTTCCCTTCAAAGTTGCTGATGTCATGCCTCTCTTTTAACTCCCTCATAACCTCTGATTCATTTATATATATTTCTTTCTTGTTTCTCATGGCGTTGTTGATCATTTCTGAGCCGTGAGTTGTTGTGTAAAAGTTGATGAATTTTTTAATGTCATATTTACTTTTAGGTCTTGTGATATTTTTTTGAGGTAGGTGGATTGGTTTTTCTGAAAATTTTTTAATCTGTTCTGCTGCGAGTTCTTTTTTTGCGTCAAAGTGTTGTCGGGCTCTTTGCACTGCAAGTTCAATAATTTCCGGGGCGTAATTCTGATCAAGTAACGAATCTAGTATGTCGGACATGGCTTTCTTTGGGTCATCCCAATATACGGAGCCGAAATCTGTTGTATGTATTATTTCTCTCGCCAGATCTCCTTCAGGTGACAAACCGTCGAAGTCGTACAACGCGATTGGATTATTTCTCACCATGCGAAAAAAATTGAGCCCATCAATAGCCCCGGCCGGATCCGGATTAATCCACCGCTGCAACCACGGCGCGTAATACCTGAACCCATAGTAATAAAGCCCTGTCGCATCCCGCTCCTTACCCGAATAACGTATCGTTTTGTACTTCGCTTCAGTCGCCGACCGTGCGGCGTAGCAGGCGGTGTCGCCAAACGGGTAATACCATTCCTGGCTGATCAGGTCCGCATTCTGGTCCAGTTCCAACGTGCTGGACTTCAGGTGATCGTTGAGGTTGTAACGCACTTGATCGTTGAGGATCTCATCGGGTGGTTTGGCGACCCAATGCAGCACTTGCACGGTGTTACTGCCCGCGCTGGCGTTGATCACATGAAGAATTTCCCCAGTGCCATGGCTGCGGATTTCTATGCCGGGCAGGTAACGCACTTCGCTGATCAGCGTGCGGGCGTTGGTTTGGTTCGTGCGGATTTTGCGAACGCGTTGGCCGCTGCCGTCGTAGATATTCGTTTGGCAGTCGTTCGCGCCGTCATCTCGCTCTATGGGATATACAGCGCAGAGCTGATTACGCAGATCCCAACTCAACGACTGGCCGGCCTGCAGTTCACGCAAGTTACCATTGGCGTCGAAACCCGCCAGCAGTTCCGCTTCGGTGGGTGGCCGGCCATCGCGCTCGGGCAGGCATCGGTTGCTGTAGCGAGCACGGCTCAGCGTGCGGCCATGGGCCTGGGTGCCGACGTGCACCAAGTCCAGTAGGTTGCCGCCCGCGTCGTAGTAATAGGTCTGGCTGTAATTTGCGAGCTGGTTGGGGTCGAGGGGCAGGGGATAGACGTCTGATAGCGCGGGACCATTCCGACCTGCTTTGGCTTCCCAACCTGTCGCGTGGATTAATTGGTCGAGGGTGTCGTAGCTGTAAGTCTTGATCGGTTCGATGCGCTGGTTGCTGAAGTAGCGGATGGCTTGCGCGGCATCTTCGATGCTCAGGACATTGCCAACGGCGTCGTAGCGGTAGTTCAGGTCTTGCAGCGGTTGGCCATCGGCTTTGTGCGCGCTCAACTGGGTTAGTCGACCATTGGCAGGATCGTAACGGTGGCGGGTGATAACCCCGTTGCCGGCGGTTTCCGTTTCGATCTGATCGGACGGGTTGTACTCGATATTGTTGACCAACAGCTTTTCGACCTGCCCGGCACTGGCGAGAGTCAGTCGAGTATTTTTCAATTCACCAGCCACGGTGTAGGCGAAGGATTGGCGGTTACCGAACGCATCGATCTGATGGAGCAATTCGCCACTGGGCGCGTAATCCTGCAAGGTGCTGGCACCCTCGCCGGGTTCGAGCAAGGCATCTTGTTCGACCGTAGCGGTTGGCCAGTCCGGCGCATGGGTGTCACGCAAAAAGTGCCGGGTCTGCTTCAGCCGCGCTCCACCCAGCCCAAGATCGACCAGATGCAGCGTACCCGCCGGGTCATCCTTTCGAACCAATTGGCCGCAGAGGTTACGCAGGGCAGCGTCATCATCAACACCGGCATAGGAGAACCGCTCCAATACATGTTCCGCGACGCCCAGGCCACGTTCGCGCACAGCCGTCGGACGCAGCAACTCGTCGTATTCGGTAGATGAGTGACTACCACGCCCGTCCCAGCGTTCGATGATTTGCGCGGCAGCACCCAGCAACGCCACACGCCAACCAGCATCCACGCTGTCACTCGCCAGCGGCACGCCGGACAGGCTGAAAACCTGGCTCAGGTTGGCCGGCACCGACGCGTCGGTCCGGGCCAGGTCAAACAGATACGGATCCCGACTGGCCACGGGACGGCCGGCGGCGTCGAAACGTTGATGCGTGACTCGCACGTCAGCAGAGTCGGCCGATTGCCGCCGATGGAACTGCATCGTCCTGACAACCAATCCACGCGGGTCCGCCACCTGAAGTGTCGGCGTGCCGCGATGAACGTTATCTGCTGGCATCGAAGGCATTAGCAATGACCCCGGTCGAGAACGAGTGCCCATCACAATGCACGACCTTCAGTGCCCTGAATACTGGCAAAACTGTCAGGTCACGGCAGTGTTTTACCAGCGCATCCGCACCCCTAGGCTGCCGATCAAGCCGTTCAAATCATTGTCATCCACATCACTGCTGTAATCGGCGCTGACGTACAGGCTTACGGCGGGCGTCACTCGGGCCACCAGGCCCAGACCCAGTTCGACGGTGGAAGAATTTCGGCTGCTGCTGATCTTGTCGACCTGATCGAGGGTCACGGTATTGCCGGTGTACACCGTGTGCCACAAGTTGGTCCGTACATAGGGTTCGACGGGCAGGCCGTTGAGGTCGTAACTGCCTTTCAATTTGGCGCCGACCCGGCCACTCCATGCCGTCAAGTCAGTGGATGAGGCATTGCCCGAACCTGCATAGGGGGTGTCCAGGGTGATCCGTTGATTGATCAACTGCGCCTGGGGTTCAACCACCCAGTTTTCGCTCACGCCGATGGGGAAGCCACCTTCGACCGACACGGTCATCGCGGTGCCTTCGGTGGCTTGTCGGGCACCTTGTTCGTTACGGCTGAAACCGCTGACTCGACCTCCGCTGGCCGTCAGGTCCACGTGCCAGCCTTGTGCGCCGGTCAGGCTCCAGTAGGCGCCGAGGCTTTGGCCTTGCAGATTGAGGGTGTCGCTGTTCGGGTCAGACAGGGCGCGATTGTTCAGCAAGCCGTTGCTGTTGCCCTGAATCTGACTGGTGCCGCCGATCAGGCCGACCCGTTGGGTTTGACCGTTGCCGCTTTGCAGGGTCAGGATCGCCGGGCTTTTGAGTTCGCCTGAGCCGGGGATGGAAAAACCTTCGGCTTGAAAATCGGTTTGTGCCTGGCGCGAAGCCCGCCCATACAGTTGGTCCCAGGCAGAAGGTGCGGCTTCTTCGGTGGTCAGGCTTGAACTTCGCAGGTCGGGCGTGGTGCTGAAACGATGGGGATACGAGGCGGCGAGGGCGGGCAAAGTGAGCGCCGGGATGTCCTGGCTATACCAGGGCGTCGTTTCTTCCTCGGCCGGTGAGGCCTGCACTTCCATGGAAGAGCACAGCAGGAGTGAACTCGAGACAGTGCAAAAAGTGACTTTAATCTCTTGTTGGGTGAATGAGGTTTTCATGGGGGTCTACCTTGCAATCGCATGCCGTACTCGCTCTGGCGTCTCTCCTACCCCGAATGAGGGGCGACCGAATGGGTGGGGGCAAGCCGGGGGCCGCCCGTGTTAGCGGGTGTCTTGGGGGCTTGCCCCTGATTGTGTTTCCGGGGGTAGTACCGTGAAGTCAAGAAGACCCGTGCCACTGCGTCAAGAAAATGGCCGATAAATGGTAGGGCTATTTTAGTAGTTATAAGTGGCTGATTTTTTGAACTTCTCTAAGTTCTTGTTTATTGGAAAAAACATCCGGAAGCTCAGGAGCTAGAGCCTTTGCTCGGTATTACCAGCTGACCCTGAGGCCCAGATTACCGGTCATTCCCCGCTGCTGGTTGCTGTCGATATTGCTGCTGTAATCGGCGCTGGCATACACGCTGACAGAAGGCGCAAGGGTCAACACGGCGCCGATACCCAGATCGGCATAAGAGGATTTTTGTTCAGTATCAATATCGGTGGCTCTGGCAAATGTGACCGTATCGGTGCCGGAAAAGGTGTGCCACAGGTTGGCGCGCAAATAGGGTTCAAATGGCAGGCCACTGACGTCGTAGCGCCCTTTGAGTCGGGCACCTAGCCGGCCGGTCCAGGCGGGATCGGAATCGAAAGACACTTGTGAAATGCCATCGTCCTGGCTGTCCAGGTAAACGTTCTGATGGATCACCTGCGCCTGGGGCTCGATCACCCAGTTGCCTGTCAGTGCGACGGGATAGCCGGCTTCCGCCGAGAGGGTGACGACGTGCCCTTGATTGTCGAGTTTGATGCCACGGTCAGAATGACTGTCACCGTCCAGCCAGGTGTACATGGCAACCGTGTCGACGTACCCGCCCAAGGGATCTGTCAGTGTCCAATAGATACCGAGGCTGTCGCCCTCAAGTTCGACTTTGCCCGCTTGCTTGCCTTCGAAACCCTGGTTGAAACCGTCAACATCGCCTTTCAAACGGCTGTGGCCGACAAAAAATCCAGTGCGCTGGGTTTGGCCTCCGGAGGTTTGTGAGCCGTACAAATCGTTGCCCACCTGAAACCCGTCGAGCGAGCCGTCGAGGCGTGGCGTCACAGTACCGGCCCAGGTCTGGTCGAAGTTTTTTCCATAGACGCGGCCCCAGCCCGCACCGAACGACCCGGTCTCGGTCAACAGGCGCTGATCGCCCTGGCGATCGTGGAACGTGCCGAGTGCGGTCAAGGTCAGTTGCGCAGCCGCAGGTGGCAATACCGACCAGGTCGGCACTTCCGGGCGGTACAGGGGAATCGGTGCGGCACCGGGTTGGACGACGGGTAACGACGGTGTTCCGAAAGCCGCCACCGGCAAGGCCACCAAAGGCACCAGAATGGGCGGCAAGGTTGGATCAGGGTTGGGCACCGCCACCAGCGGCGGTACAACGACGGACGAACGCAAGTACCAGCTGTTTTCGCTACCCGGGGTAACGCCGCCCTTGAAAAAGTAGTAGTCGTAGGCACCGGCCGACACTGGGGTTTTTAGGGTAAAGGCACTGTTGTCGCTGGTTGCCGTGCCTTGGGCCTGTACCAGCTGGATGCCGTTCTGCTCGGTCAATGCCCCAAGACCGCCCACGTTGCTGACGGTAATCGCGGTATTGCCGGACAAAATCCCGTTGTTGACGACCAGTTTGTCGCTGGGGGAGCCGTCCGTGCCCAGTGCACTTTGCAAAAACAGTTGCCCGTTATTGCCCGAATAGTTGCCCTGTACCGTCAGGGTATCGCTGGTGCTGGTAGTACCGCTGCTCAGGTCAATCACACCCGCGTTATTAAGAGTAGTGAGCCGGCCAGCGGTGAAAGGCGTGATGCTGCCTTGCGTCGAAGTCAGTACGCTGCTGCCATCGATGTTGAAAATGCCGGTGCCGGTGCCGCTGTCACCGAGAACGAAATTGCCCGCAAGATTGAACTGCGAACCGTTGCTCAAATTGACCGTTTCCCAATTGATGTAACGGTCGGGACCGGCGGAGGAAGTGTGATCGAAAGTCAGCAGGTCGTTGCCTGTGCCGCCATTGATGCTCGGGGTCTGGGCGAGGGTGCTTTCACTGAGATTGCGCAAGGTTGCACTGTCGTTACCGTCCTCCATCAGGACCGCGGAGCGGATAATGCCACCGCCGTCCCATACAAAGGTGTCGTTGCCAGTGCTGGTGCGGATCTCGCCGACAATCTCGCCACCGGTAACGGTGATACTGTCGTTGCCGCCGCTGACGCTGATGTTGCCGCCAATCCTGCCGCCGGAAACGATGATGGTGTCGGTGCCGAAACCGGTGACCAGGTTGCCGTCGATGAGCCCGCCGGACATGTCGAACCGGTTGTTGTCGAGCTTCATGTCGACCCGACCGATCTGGCCGCCGCTCATTCTGGCCGTGTCGCCGTCCTCGAATGCACCGACGATCCTGCCACCGCTCATCTGGAAGAAGTCGCGGCTATCACCCTGAGCCAGGGATGCGATGGTCCCGCCGCTCATGGTGAAGTTATCGATGCCATTGCCCTGGCTGACTGCGCCGGTAATCTGGCCAGCGCTGATGTTGAGGGTATCGGCACCATCGCCCTGATCGACCGCGCCATTGATGCGGCCGGAATTCATGAAGATCGTGTCTCGGCCTGCACCGAACGTCACATTGCCATTGATCGAGCCAGTGCCATTGGGCGGGAAGGTCAGATTGTTGTTACCCGCCAGGTCGGTCAGTGGCCCGTTACTGGCGCTGTCGCACACGAAGTTGTCGTCACCGGCGGTGGGAGTGAGGGTGCAGGCAGCTTGGGAAATTTGAGGCCAGCTCACACAAAGCCAGATAGAAAAGGCGCAGGCGCTGTAACGGTACTTGGGTAGATCATTTGAGAAGCTCATGCATGTCTCCCGCGTTGGGGTCGGCATCCGATCGGCCACTGATTGAACGTGACGAGACATCGGATGCACCGGCAGCGTAAGTTGCGAGACAGCATCAGGAAGGTAATCAACCTTCAGGCAACGGCGGCTACTGTGGGTTGCAGGTCTGTTCGGTTATCGAAACCGACGTGGGCACCGTAACAATAGGTTGGGAATGTTGCTACTGTCAGAAATAACAGTTGAGGCAAAGACGGTTTCAATGTCGGGATAAGTTGTCAATGAAAAACGTTTTAACCAAAGCGGGGCGCGGCTGAACTGTTGAGTGTTTAAGTTCGTGTGCATCAGCTAACTCATAGGCGTGAGAGATGATCGCCGTGTTCGTATTTTTACTATTGATATAACTTGACTCGTTATATTCTGATAATTCCTCTATTGAGGGTTCGACATAAATGTCGAAGGTATTATCGGCTTGCATTATTTTGATAACTTTGAGTCCGAAGGTGTTCAGGATTTCTTTTGTCGATTTTCCATTTTGTGTTTTTTCCATGAATATATTCTTTAGCTCTTCTGAACCACTGTCCAAGTTTCTGGTTAAACGACGTGTCTCTCGGTTGTCAACCGCCCACCTGCGTATTATGGAAGGTAGATGCCCAGAAAAGCCTGCCGACTTCGAAACCATACTGTATTGATGAATCGTGACGTCACTCGCAAAAAAATCAGTTTTCTTTGATCCGTCCGGGTGTTGTGAATTGCGATAGTTATCTTCAAAAGTCCAGACATCTCGCTCATATATGTTGGTAAAGCTATCGGCTCTGAGGACTGAGGCCTGCGATTTTGCAACTGATTGGATTTCATTCTTTAAATCCAGCATGTGTATTAGTTGGTTTTTAGTCCGGTTGAGCCGTGCTTTAGATGTCTCGTCGCGCGAATTAAGGCGTTGGCTTAAGTTTGGATCAAAATATGAAGTTTTAGACTTGCTGGTGCGCTCGTCAATTGGCGTACGCCCCAATCCATCCTCATCAAAAAAACCCACCGGATTATTCTTCACCATCAAATACCGGTTCAACCCATCCACATCCCCCGCAGGGTCCGGACACATCCACCGCTGCAACCACGGTGCGTAATATCGATATCCATAGTAATAAAGCCCCGTCGCGTCGCGTTCCTTGCCCGAATAACGATGGGTCTTGAACGTTGTTTCCAACGCATTCCTGCCTGCCCACCACGCCGTACCGCCGAACGCGTAATAACCCTCCTGACTCAATAATCCAGCCTTGTCATCCAGCTCCAGGGTACAAGAACCGAGCAGATCGCTGAGGCTGAAGCGCAACTGATCATTGATGACCTCCTTGGGTGGCGCTGTTTGCCAGTGCAGCAGCCGAACTCGGTTGCGTCCTGCCTCGGCAGTGATCACATGGCGCTCTTCACCGCCCGCGCTGTCGAAGTGGATCTCCAGTCCCGGCAGATAGCGGGTATCGGTGCGCAAGGTGCGCCTGCCGGTTTGGGTGATGCGTACTTTGCGCAGGCGCTGTCCGCGACGGCCGTAGCGGTAGCACTCATGATCATCCGGCCCGTCCTCGCGCTTGACCATCGTGACCAAACCTAACTGCTGGCGACCATCCCAACTGACAGCCTGCCCAGGCTGCAACTGAAGCTGGTTGCCGCAGGCGTCGAAGCCTTTGGTGATGTCTTCTTCGTCAGGCAGCGAGCCATCCTCGCGCTGAGCGAGGCTGCGGTTGTGGGTGCTTGAAATCTTCATGCTGAAGTTCGGTGCGCCGCTGTGGTGGCGGGAAAGCAAATTACCCGCAGCGTCGTAATCGAAGGTCTGGGTGTAATGGGTCAGAAGATTCGGGTCCAGCGGCATCGGTCGCATGGTCGGGAGTGCGGGGCCGTAACTGGGCGTGAAGACTTGTCTGCCGCTGGCTTCGACCAGTTGATAAAGACTGTCGTAGCGGTAGCGGTTGATCGGATCGATGCGCTGATTGTTGAAGTGGCGGACAGATTGCGCCGTGTCTTCGAGACGAATGATGTTGCCGACTGGATCGTATTCGTAACGCAGATCCTGCAGCGGCGGGCTACTGGGCGAAGCGCTCAAGAGCTGCACCGGACGGCCATCATCGGCTGCATAAACAACATTGGTAAGCACACCATTGCCGGCCGTTTCAGTTTCGATTTGACCCGCGGCATTGTATTGAATGTCGCTGATCAGCAAGCGCGGTTCCGACATCGTTCCGGCCAGTTGCAGCCGAGACTCCCTGAGCTGGCCCGCCACCGTATAAACGAATGTGCGTTGATTGCCTTTGGCGTCGGTCTGGTTGAGCAGTTCGCCTGTGGTGGTGCGGCGTTCGCTTGATACAAATCCCTCGCCGTCTTCCAGCAACGCCTCACGCAGTTGAAAGTCGAGAGGCCAATCCGGTGTTTCCAGGCTGTTCAGATACCGGCGGATGTCGACCAAAGGCACACCGTTCAAATCGTATTCCGTCAGCCGCTGACTGCCAGCGCCATCATCGTATTGCACAAGGCGACCGCACTGGTTGTGAGCCGCGTACTCGTCGCTGGCGGTTGCGTAGGTAAAACGCTCGATCACCAAAGAGGATTCATTAGCCATCTGTTCGACAATCGCGATCGGCCGCTGAAGCGGGTCAAATTCGGTCTGATGCTGAGTTCCGCGACTGTCCCAGCTGAAGCGCAAGGCCTGCGCCTCAGTCAGGCAATTCAGCTGCCAACCGGCGTCGACGCTGTCGCTCAGAAGCGTCTGGCCGGACAGCCCAAAAGTCGTCACAAGGTTCGGTTTTTGCGCGTGGTCCCAGAGTCGCGGGTCCCAATGGGCCACTAAACGCCCGGCAGCATCGAAGAGTTGACGGGTAATCCGCATCTCGGCGACGTGCTCGACACGCTGTCGACAGTAAGCCACGTTCCGAACGGCGAGCCCGCGAGGATCTGACACCGCCAATGTGGGGGTGAAGCTGTCGTGAAACGCTCGGGAGATCATCTCGGTCCGTCGTAACCCAGTTCAGTGTAGGCCGAGCATGACTTTGATTCAGAGCGCCGGATACTGTAAGAACTACCAGATCTGACCGGATTACAGATGCACTTCCACCGCCAACGGCAGATGATCCGACAAGTGCGTCCAGGGCTTGTGCCCGAGGATTTTCGGTTCATGGCTGCTGGCGTTGCGCAGATAAATCCGGTCCAGGCGCAATAACGGAAACCGTGCCGGGTAGGTTTTGGCGGGGCGGCCGAGGTGCCGTTCGAAGGCTTCATGCAGGTAATCGCGGCGGGCGAGGGCGGCGTTGCCTTGGAGCTGCCAGTCGTTGAAATCGCCGGCGATAATCACCGGCGCGCCTTCGGGCAGGGATTCAAGTAGCTGGCAGAGCAACTGCAACTGCAGTTGGCGATGGCTTTCCAGCAAACTCAGGTGAACGCAGATCGCATGGACTTCGGCGTGGCCGGGAACGTCGAGTATGCAATGCAACAGCCCACGGCGTTCCGGGCCGGTGATCGAGACATCGAGGTTGCGGTGTTCACGGATCGGGTACTTCGACAGCAGTGCGTTGCCATGGTGACCGTCGGGATAGACCGCGTTGCGACCGTAGGCAAAGTCGCTCCACATGCTGTCAGCGAGGAATTCGTATTGAGAGGTTTGTGGCCATTGGTTATAGCGCGAAGAATGTCGCTCATGTTCGCCGACGACTTCCTGCAAAAACACCAGATCCGCCGACGTGCTGCGTACCGCTTCACGCAGTTCCGGGAGGATGAAACGTCGATTGAGCGCGGTAAATCCCTTGTGGGTGTTGACCGTCAGCACACGCAATCGATGAATGGCCGGTGGTGTGTTCAACGGCACTGATTCGACCGTCCGGCGTTTGGGATCGCTGATCACTTTCACTCCTCTGAATCCGAGTTGCTTATGCATGCGACTGATGGGGCGGCGGGCAGTTCAGAGTGATTCGTCGTGATGCTAAAAGATCGCAGCCTGCGGCAGCTCCTACAGGTGTACGCCATTCAAATGTAGGAGCTGCCGAAGGCTGCGATCTTTTGATCTGCTCAGACAAAAACGATTTCATAGGGCAGGCGCATTCGCTCCAGCAGCACCTTGGGCAGCAGCGGTGCGATGCCCAGGGCCGGCTCGCCATCGAGCTGGCTGGCATAGGCGTGGGTGGCGTGGCTTTTGCGCGCGACCGTCCAGCTGTCCAGACGGACTTTGCGGGCGCGATGCCAAGGGATCAAAACGTGTTCACGCGTCGGCCAGTGCCAGGCCCAGACCGGGACTTCGTTGAACGTTGCCCCAGCGATAGTCGCCGCATTGGCGCTGGCGCGGCCGACAGCGTCATGGTCGGGGGTGCCGTCCTCGCACCAGGTGCTGAACACCACATCGCCGGGGCGCAGGTAGCGGGCGAGGAATTGTGTCAACTCAAGCTCCTGCTCGGCCAAGGCGTTGTCGGTGAAGCCACCACGAATCCATTTCAGGCTGTGCATCGGCAACCCGAGCCGACGCAAGGCCTCGACGCTTTCCTGGGAACGAAACACGCTGAGGCGTTTTTCCGACCATTGTTGTGTTCCCGGTTGAGTGCCGCTGCCGTCGGTCACGGAGATCAATTGCAAGGGGTGGCCCATGGTGCTGAGCAATTGCAGCAGGCCACCGCACATCACCACCTCATCGCCGGGATGCGCAGAAATCACCACCGCACGTGAGCCAGACGGGACCAAAGACTGAGTGCCAATGACGGGAATATTGTCCAGCTGCGGAGCGTTGTTCCAGATTTGCCCTGGCAGGCCGGTTTCACTGAGGGAAACAGGTTTCATGAGATGACGTCCTTGTTTCGTTTCACGAGCCGTGAAGGCTGGTTGATAGCAATGCGCGGCCATCCGAACCCTGGATGGCCGCGCATCAAGTATTGCTCATGAAAAGGTATCCGTCGCGTCCGGGATTGATCCGGGGCGATATTTCATCTGCCGTGTGTCCGGCTCATCTCAATCCTCTTCCTCATGCTGCAATTCGAACAGCAGCAGTGAACGCCCGGTGACCGAATACTCATGGCCGAACTCGAAGCGTTCCTGGCCGCGAATCGCCGGTTGATTGGTGTCGATCATGCAGGTCCAGAAACCACCATCGGGCACTTCCGGCAGCGTGAAATTGACAATGTCGTGATGGGCATTGACCACCAGCAACAGGGTGGCGTCGGCACCTTTGCGGCGGATGCCGGTCTCCTGGGCGCGGCCATCGAGCAGCATGCCAAGGCACCGATTGTGCGCATCATGCCAGTGCTCGGTGGTCATCTCGCTGCCATCCGCCGCCAGCCAGGTAACGTCCTTGACGCCGATGTCCTCGTTGTAATTGCCAACCAGGAAGCGCCCGCGACGCAGGATCGGGTAAGCCAGGCGTAACTTGATCAAGCGCTTGACGAACTTCAGCAGCGCCTTGCCGTCCTCGCTCAAATCCCAGTTCACCCAACCGATTTCGCTGTCCTGGCAATAGGCATTGTTATTGCCGTCCTGGGTGCGGGCGAATTCGTCGCCCGCCACCAACATCGGCGTGCCTTGGGCCAGCAGCAAGGTGGCGAAGAAATTACGCATCTGCCGGTGGCGCAGGGCATTGATCTCGGGATCGTCGGTGGGGCCTTCGACGCCATGGTTCCACGACAGGTTGTTGTTGCTGCCGTCCTGATTGTTCTCGTCGTTGGCTTCGTTGTGTTTGTCGTTGTACGACACCAGGTCGTTGAGGGTGAAACCGTCGTGGGCGGTGATGAAGTTCACCGATGAGTAGGGCCGCCGACCGCGCTGGTTGAACATCTCGCCGGAAGCGGTCATGCGACTGGCGAAGTCAGCGATTTGCCCATCGTCGCCTTTCCAGAACGCACGCACGGTGTCACGAAATTTGTCGTTCCATTCCACCCAGCCCGGCGGGAAGTTGCCGACCTGATAACCGCCGGGGCCACAGTCCCAGGGTTCGGCGATCATCTTCACCTGGCGCAGCACCGGGTCCTGACGGCAGGCCACGAGAAAGCTGTGACGCTCGTCGAAGCCATCGTGGTAGCGCCCGAGAATGGTTGCCAGGTCGAAGCGGAATCCGTCCACGTGCATCTCCGAGGCCCAATAGCGCAGGGAGTCGGTGACCATTTGCAGCACGCAAGGGTGGCTCAGGTCCAGTGTGTTGCCGGTGCCGGAATCATTGATATAGAAGCGCTTGTCGTCGGGCATCAAGCGGTAATACGAGGCGTTGTCGATGCCGCGCATGGACAGAGTCGGGCCTTGTTCGTTGCCTTCGGCGGTGTGGTTGTAGACCACGTCGAGGATCACTTCGAGGTTGGCTTCGTGCAGGTGCGCGACCATCTCCTTGAACTCGGCGATCTTGCCGCTGGCCAGGTAGCGCGGATCGGGAGCAAAAAACGCAATGCTGTTGTAGCCCCAGTAATTGGTCATGCCTTTGTGCAGCAAATGCTGGTCATTGACGAACGCGTGGATCGGCAGCAACTCCACGGTCGACACGCCGAGTTTGCGGATATGTTCCAACACGTCATCGACCATCAACCCGGCAAAGGTGCCGCGCACGTTTTCGGGGACGGAGGGATGACGCATGCTGATGCCGCGCACGTGGGTTTCATAAATGATCGTTTTGTCCCACGGCACGCTGACGCGGTGATCGTGACCCCAGGTGTGCGCCGGATCGATCACTTTGCACTTGGGCACGAAAGGCGCGCTGTCGCGCTCATCGAAGCTCAGGTCGGCATCGGGGTGGCCAATGGTGTAGCCGAACAACGCCTCGGACCATTTCAACTTGCCGACCAATTGTTTGGCGTAGGGATCAATCAGCAATTTGTTGTGGTTGAAGCGATGACCGCTGGCCGGGTCGTAAGGACCGTAGACGCGATAACCGTAAATCAGCCCCGGATGGGCGTCGGGCAAGTAACCATGGTAGATCTCGTCGGTGTACTCCGGCAGTTCGATGCGCTCCAGTTCCACCTCGCCGGCATCATCGAAAATGCACAGTTCGACCTTGGTGGCATTGGCGGAAAACAAGGCGAAGTTGACCCCCAGACCATCCCAGGTCGCCCCCAGCGGAAAGGGCAGACCTTCACGGATTCGCGACGGTTCGGTGTGCGGTGCCGGGGTGTCTTTCTTTGGACGGGTCATAAGTACTCCTGAAACGGGGGCAAACTCACACTGCTCTTTGTAGGAGCGAGCTTGCTCGCGATGGGCGTTAACGCAAACGCGTGTTTTCTGGATAAACGAGTCACCCTCAGGTCTTTCGCGAGCAAGCTCGCGCCTACGAAGAGCAGTTTCGTTTTTTGCGCGGGCAAGCCTCTCCTCTGTGGCGAGGGGCTCGCCACGAGGTCAATCAGGACATCCGGAGAAACGTCAGACGGCTGGCGGCTTGCGCGCCGCACGAGGCTTTTTCTCGGCAGCTTTTTCCCCAGGCGGAATCACCGTCGAAGCAGCAGCAGGCTTGGCTTTGGATTTGGGTTTTGCCGCGACGGCGGCCTTGCCATCGAGACCTTTGCCATTGAGCGCCTTGCCGTCGGCGGCTTTGCTCGCGGCGACCTTGCTACCAGCGGCTTTCGCCGGTTTTTTCGGTGTCAGGGCTTCGGCTTCGGCCAGTTTGCGCGCCATCTCCCAGTGGCGAGCTTCCTGACCCTCGGGTTGTCCTTCTGACTCCCAGATCTGATAGGCAAATTCGCGTATGCGTTTATCTTCGGTACTCATCGCAATGCTCCTGAACTGAACTCAAGTGTCGGTAGTTTGGATAAAGAGATTGACCGGGAAGTCCCCCAGCGCGGCGCTGATCATCAGCTCCCTGTGTTTTGTGACTGCGACGCTTGAAAAAAGTCCCTTCAGATTTTCCTCTGCGGTCACGAATGGCAAATTGATCCTCGTATCGCCCCACAGCGGCGCGTTTACCTGTGGTTCAGCACTGTTTTCCAGCAGCGGCGCACAGCGGATCGGTACGATCACGATGGCGCGTTTTCCCTTCCACTCACGGACAAATCCCAGCACCCGATGTGCCTGGCTGCCGACGATTTCCAGGGCCTGATAAGTCCCTCGACGGAACAGCTCGACATGTTCGACACGCAGGTTCAAGGTCTGCGCAATCAGGGCCTGCTTGATGCGCCCGTCACGCCAGTTCGCCAACAGGTCCGGCAGATTCACCGTTTGCTGCAAAGCCTGTTGGCGGCTGGCGTAGTCCACTGGCCGACGGTTGTCCGGATCGACCAGGGTAAAGTCCCAAAAGTCGTTGCCCTGATACAGGTCCGGCACCCCCGGCACGGTCATGCGCAGCAAGGTTTGCGCCAATCCGTTGAGTGCTCCGGGTACGGCAATTGTCCGGACCGCCTTGTCGAGCGCCCTGCGCAGCAGGTCACCTTCGGGGCCCAGCAGCAGACGCTGGATAAAGACTTCGGTCGCCTGTTCATACGCTTCGTTTGGCGCACTCCAGCTGCTCTGAAGCTTGGCTTCGCGCAAGGCTTTGCGTTGCCACTGCCACAGACGTTCAGCGTAAGCCTCCAGGGCCGGCCGGTCATCGCTGCGCAGTTCCAACGGCCAACTGCCGAGGATTGCCTGATACAGAATCAACTCATCACCGGCTGACGGCAGATGAACTTCGTTGCGTACCGGGCGAGCGAGGGCGCGCCAAAGGCCGATCTGTTCGACGTACCACTGACTGCATTCGCTCAACACCGCCAGGCGCGCGCGGGTGTCTTCGCCACGCTTGTGATCGTGGGTCGCGGTGGCGAGCAAGTTGTCCGGAAATTCGGCAAGGCGCTGCGCACAGGCCGCGTGAAAGTCTTCAACCGGTGCACTGAATTGCTCGGTGCTGAAGCCGACGTCATTGCGCGACAGCAGCACCGCCGAGCGATAGAACGCGGTGTCTTCCACGGCCTTCGCCGCTGCCGGTGAAGTGAGCTGCTGAAAGCGCACGCAGGCATGCTTGAGCCGTTTGCGCACACGCCCCACCGGGCGTTTGCGCCAGGGCTCGCCGCCCAGCCAGCCAGCCAGGCAATCGAGCACTGGCCAGTCCGCTTCGCCGAGGGTTTGCCGGGCGCCTTCCATGGCCTGCTGGAAAAAAATATCGTCTTGCGCCGAACGCCCGAGCGGGCTGATGTAAGTGCGGTACACCGGGAAATGCACGATCAGTTCCTGCAACGCCCGGCGGATCGCGCCGAGGGTCAGGTCGCGGGTCATCAGGTCGTCACGGGCCACTTGCAGCAGGGCCTGGGCAACACTTTCAAAATCCCCGGCCAGGGAACCATTGAGAATCTGCTGCCGGGCCAATTGTGCTTCCTGGCGGAAGTCGGCGGGGCGTTCGCTGTGCCGGCGCCAGATTTCGCCCAGTGCCTGTTCACCGTCGGGATCGTGTTGCAGCAGCGACAACTGGTTCATGAATTCATAGCCGGTGGTGCCATCCACCGACCAGTCGCGGTGTAGGGTTTCGCCTTCTCCGAGGATCTTCTCCACGAAGATCGGCAAGTGCCGGCCGGGTGACAGGCTGTCGACCCGGCGGCGCAATTTGCGGCAGTAACCCCGTGGGTCGGCGAGACCGTCGATATGGTCGATGCGCAGGCCGTCGATCAGCCCTTCGGCCACCAGTTGGAAAATTTTCGCGTGGGTGGCTTCAAACACCGCTGGCCGTTCGACCCGCAGGCCGCCCAGTTCATTGACATCGAAAAAACGTCGCCAGTTGATGTCGTCTGCGGCGGTGCGCCAACTGGCGAGGCGATAGCTCTGGCGCTCCAGCAGATTGTGCAAGCGCTGGAAACTTTCGCGGGTGAGCGGGTCGTAGGCTTTCAGGTTGTGTTCGATAACCTGCCGCATGGCCGGATCGCGGACCAATTCGCGCAGCTCGTTTTGCAGCGGCACCGCCAGGCTGTGGGCATCGGTCTGATAGCTCAATGTGTTGAAGCGGTCTGCCAGGGATTTAAGCTGCTCGGCATCTGCCTTGAGCAACTCGCCGTAGTTCATCGGGCAAATCGGAAAGTGATGATCGTAATGTTCGACAAAAAACGCACCGCGCTGTGCATCGAAACGCAGGGCCAGCGTGCCGTCCTGCAAGGCAATGCCGTAGTCGCTGCCGAGGAACGGCAATAGCAACTGACCTTCCATCAATGGATCGGGTGAATGCCATTGAATATCGAAGAACTCGCCGTAAGGGCTCAGGCGCCCCCATTCCAGCAAATCCAGCCACCAGGGATTGTCGCCACCGCCGACCGCCATGTGGTTGGAGACGATATCGAGGATCAGCCCCATGCCCTGAGCGCGCAAGGCACTGACCAAACGGCGCAGCGCCGCTTCGCCGCCCAATTCCGGGTTGACTGTGGTCGGGTCCACCACGTCATAACCATGCATCGAACCGGCGCGGGCGCTCAGTAGCGGCGAGGCGTAGACATGGCTGATGCCGAGGCGGGCGAAGTACGGCACCAACGGCACCGCATCGTCCAGGGTGAAGCCCTTATGAAATTGCAACCGCAGGGTGGCTCGCAGTGGCTGCGATGGCAGTTGACTCATTGGTCACGCTCTGCCGCCTGGAGTCGCGCGCAGGCGAGCAGTTCCAGGCGTCGGGCGGCGTCCGGGTCATCGAGCAGCGCTTCACTGTAACCGGGCAGTCGTCGCGACCAGTTGGGGTGGGTGTCGACGGTGCCAGGCAAGTTGGCCTGTTGTTCAATGCCCAGGGCATCTTCCAGCGGCAATAACACCAATGGCGCACGGGTATGGCCGAGGAAGCGCACGCTGGCGTCGAGCACCTGATCAGTTTCGTGGGATTCCTCGCGGAAGTTTTGCGGGTCCTGGCTCAGTGTCCGGCGCAGGCCTTCGCGCTCCCGTTCGCGGTGCTGGCGCCACTCGATTTCGCCGTTGGCATCGATGAGGTTCAGGCGCGCGTTCCAGTCGATGTCGCGGCCATGCCACCAGCCATTGAGGGTCGGCAAGTCGTGGGTGCTGGTGGTCGCCAATGCGTTGTCCGGCCAGTCGAGAATGGGTTTGAAGTGGGTGTTGTCCTGTTCAAACAGCAGCACCCGCATGCCCAGCATGGAGCGGGCGATGAGTTTTTCTCGCAGGCCGTCCGGCACCGTGCCGAGGTCTTCACCGAGGACGATGGCCTGGTGGCGATGGGATTCCAGGGTCAGCAGTCGCAACAGGTCATCCACCGGGTAATACAGGTACGCACCGTCGGCGGGCGGTGCGCCGTTGGGGATCACCCACAGGCGTTGCAGGCCCATGACGTGATCGATGCGCAGGCCACCCGCGTGGGCGAAGTTGGCCCGCAGCATTTCAATGAAGGCGCGATAGCCGTTGCGTACCAACCCTTCGGGAGAAAACGCGGAAATCCCCCAGCCTTGGCCGGTGCGGTTAAGAATATCCGGCGGCGCACCGACGGTGAGGGCGGCAAGCAATTCGTCCTGACGACTCCAGGCCTGGCTCCCGCCGCCATCGGCCCCCACGGCCAAATCAGCGATAAGGCCAATGCTCATCCCGCTGCTGCGAGCGGCAGCTTGCGCGCGTTCCAGGCAACGGCTGATCAGCCACTGGCAGAAAGCGAAGAAGCCGATACGTCCGGCGTTCTCTTCGGCAAATTCAGCCAGCGCGGCGCTGCGCGGGTTGCGCCATTGTTCGGGCCACTGGCGCCAGTCGAGGTGGTCACCCGTGGCGGCACGGGCTTCCTGGATGGCTTCGAACCGGCAATGGTTTTCCAGCGCCTCACCCCCAGCGTGGCGAAAGCTGCTGAAGTCGGCATGCAAAGGGTGTTCGCCCTGCACGAAACCTTCGTACAGCGCCTGCAGCAGTCGATGCTTGGCTTCGGCGGCTTCGGGCCAATTGATTAATGGGAGCTGCTCCAGATCGTTCAACTCGGCGCTCAGGCCAGTGGCGTCGATAGCGGTACGCATCGCACGCTCACCGAGGATCGCTCCCGGCGCACAGTACAAACTATTGAGAAACAGGCGACTTGACGGGGAATAAGGGCTGTAGCGCTGGGTGTCGCTGGCGAACATGGCGTGCAGCGGGCTGATCGCCAGTGCTTCGGCACCGCGTTCGCCGGCAACCCGGGCCAGGTCTTCCAGCGCCTGGGTATCGCCGAACCCACCATCGCCGTTACGCCGCAGGGCGTACAGCTGAACACTCAGGCCCCAGGCGCGAGGAATCGGACTGTCCACGGCATCGCCCACGCTGTAACAACGGGCCGGGGCCACGGCGAGGGTAAAGGTTTGGCCGTCAATGCTGACGTGTTGGTAACCCACCGGAATCAGCCCCGGCAAAACCGCCTCGGCATCCAGTTTGAGGTTGAGCCGAGAGCCGTCTTCGAGGTGTATCTCGCAGGGTGTTTGTGGCTCGAAGTAATGCGCCAGGTTGAGACCGACGCCAACGTCGGCGGTGATCAGCGGCGGCAGGTGCCGGGTTTGTTGTGCCTGCTGCAATTCTTGCAGGCTGGCATCGATTTCCTGAGCACTGCCGGCCGGGTGCCCGAGGCCGGTAAGGACGTTGCGCAGGACCGAGGGCGCGACTTTTTGCGGGCGTCCATTGGCGTCGATCCAGTCGACTGCGAGGCCAGCCCGGCTGGCCAGAATTTCCAGTTGCGCATCGCTCATTGGCGCTCTCCATCAAGGGGTAGCAAAGGGGCTGCGGCCGTGAGGCTGACAAGCGCGCAATACGGGTCCAGGGTGCCTTGGTCGAGCCGATGGGCTGACTGTGGCGGGTATTGGAACAGCAGAGAAGTACCCGTCGGCAGACTGTGGAGTACCGGCGCAGCACTAAGGTTCAGGTCGATGCGCAGATGACTGCCATCGCCCAATCGCCAGGAGGCGCTTACCGCACCCACGGCCAGTACCTCGGCGCCCAGCGCTTGGGTGCCGGGCAGATGCGGGATGATGTGCCGATGGCGGATTTTCAGCAGTCGTCGATAAAGATCCGTGGTTGACGAAGCGCTGTTCGCTGGCAGCACTGGTCGGGATGCTTCGAATGTTTGCGGAGCATTAGGATCGGGAATCTGTTCGCGTTTATGCGGATCAGTAAACGCACTGAACGCGGCAAATTCGTTCCGCCGGCCTTCGCGTACCAATTTCGCCAGCTCGCCGTGGTGGCTGGTGAAAAACAGGAACGGTTGTTCGGCGGCGAATTCGTCGCCCATGAACATCAGTGGGATCATCGGCGACAGCAGCAACAGCACAGAGGCGGCGTGTAACGCTTGCGGGTGAGCGAGTTGATGCAGGCGCTCGCCGAAAGCGCGATTGCCGATCTGGTCGTGGTTTTGCAGAAACAGTACGAAAGCGCTGGGGGGCAGGTGGCCGCTGGGCTCGCCACGCGGCTTGCCATGGCGATTGATATGGCCCTGAAATACGAAGCCCTGACTCAAGCAGCGGGCCAATTGTTCGGTCGGGTTTTGCGCGTAATCGGCGTAGTAGGCATCGGTTTCGCCGGTCAGCAGTACGTGCAGGGCGTTGTGGCCGTCGTCGTTCCACTGCCCGTCGTAACCTTGTTCCAGCAGGCTGGCCTGGTTGTGTTCGTTCTCGACCATCAACCACACATGCCGCGCCGGATCGGTCTGCTGGCGTACGCGTTGCGCCAGTTCCTGGAGAAAGTTAGGGTCTTCGATGGCGTGCACAGCGTCCAGGCGCAAACCGTCGAATCGATACTCCAATAACCACATCAATGCGTTGTCGATGAAAAAGTCGCACACCTCGCGTCGCCGGAAATCAATGGCCGCCCCCCAAGGCGTGTGCACGTCCTCGCGAAAGAAGCCTTTGGCATAGCGATGCAGGTAATTGCCGTCCGGGCCGAAGTGGTTGTAGACCACGTCGAGAATCACCGCCAGACCATGACCATGGGCGGTGTCGATCAGGTGCTTGAGTTGTTCGGGCGAACCATAGGAAGCCTGAGGCGCGTAGGTTAAAACGCCGTCATAGCCCCAATTACGTTCGCCGGGAAACTGTGCCAACGGCATCAGTTCAATCGCGGTCACACCCAATTCAACCAGGCGCGCCAGATGCTGCTCGACTGCCACAAAGCCGTCGAGCGCACCGACGTGCAACTCGTAAATCACCGCCTCATTCCACGGACGCCCCAGCCAGGTGCTGTGTTGCCATCGATAGGCGAGCGGATCGACCACCACACTGTGCTGGTCAATATCACCGGCCTGGGCACGGGAGGCCGGGTCGGGGACTTCCAGTTCGCCGTCGATGTTGTAGCGATATTTCGTGCCCGCCGGGCAGCGGGTGGTGATCACGAACCAGCCATCGGCCAGAGGCAGCAACGGCAAGGATTGTCCATTTTCCAGTTCGACACTGACGTAAAACGCATCTGGCGCCCACAACGCAAATCGCGTGTGTTCTGCGTCCAGCATAATTGCGCCGTGGGGCCAGGTCTCAAGGGTCCGTAACGGCATCTTTAAGGCCTCATTTACTGTTTGTGCGATTTCCCCAATGCTTTGGCCACAAGCTGTTCGTAGAGTTCGGCGTAGGGTTCGACGGCCTTGCACCAGTTGAATGGCGCCGCCATGGCCCGGCAGCGCATGGCATGCAGCAAACCAGGGAAAGCGAACACTTTGAAGGCGCGGCTCAGCGCTTCCTGATAACTCTCGACGGTGGATTCATCGAACAGGAAACCGGTCACGCCGTTTTCAATGGTGTCGGCCAGACCACCGGTATTGCGCGCTACCGGCAGCGAGCCGAAACGCTGGGCGTACATCTGGCTCAAGCCACAAGGTTCATAACGCGACGGCATCAGCAGGAAGTCGCTGCCGGCAAACATGCGTCGGGCGTCAGTTTCGTTGAAGCCGATGCGAACGCCGATCTGCCCCGGAAAGCGCAGCGCCAGTTCGCGCATGGCTTGCTCTTCTTCCGGCTCGCCACGACCGATGATCGCGATCTGGCCACCGGATTTGACGATGTATTCAGAGACCGCTTCGGTCAGGTCCAGGCCTTTCTGATAGACCAGTCGCGAGACCACAGCGAACAATGGGCCTTCAGAATCTTCCAGGCCGAAGAGTTCGCGCACGTGGGCGGCATTGACCGCTTTACCTTCCCAATCGCCAATCTCGAACGGGCGGAACAGGTGCGAGTCAGTCGCGGCGTCCCAGCTTTCATCGATGCCATTGGGGATGCCGCTGAGCAGGCCTTGCTGGGTCTTGGCGGCAAGAAAACCGTCCAGCCCGCAGCCGAAATCCGGCGTGGTGATTTCTTGGGCGTAGGTCGCGCTGACCGTGGTGATGTGGCTCGAATAAGCCATGCCGGCCTTGAGGAACGACATCTTGCCGTAGAACTCCATGCCTTCCTGTTGCAGCGCGTGATGGGGAATGCCCAGTTCAGGGCAGGAGCCCAGGCTGGTCACGCCTTGGTATGCCAGGTTATGGATGGTGAACAGCGTCGGTGTGCGCTGCCCGCGCCAATGCATGTAGGCGGGCGCGAGGCCGGCGGGCCAGTCATGGGCGTGCACCAGGTCCGGGCACCAGTGAATTTGGGCGAGATTGGCGGCGATATCGGCGGCGGCCAGGCCCAGGCGGGCGAAACGAATGTGATTGTCCGGCCAGTCGCGACCGTTGTTGGCACCGTAAGGCGAACCTTCGCGCTCGTAGAGTTCAGGGCAGATCAATACATAAATAACCAGACCGTCGGGCATGTCCATGCGCCCGATCTTGCACGGTGGCAGCGCGGCGTGGCCACCCAACTCACCGATGATATGAATTGGATTTTCGCTGTGCAGCACCTGCGGATAACCGGGGATCAGCACACGCACATCATGCAGGTGTGCCATGGCCCGCGGCAGCGCAGCGGAAACGTCACCCAGACCGCCGGTTTTCACCAGGTCGGCAATTTCCGAGGTTACAAACAAGACTCTTTTCTTGTTCGGATTCTGGCTGGCAACCGGTGTCAGCGTCTTGGTGCCGGGAACGCTGATCGATTGGGCACTGGGAGCACTCACGACGCTCGATTCGCCGACATGCTGATGAGCACGCTCTCCCTGAACATCTAAAGCCGCACTGATCATATGAATCTCCCGTGTTGTTGATCTAATTCTTAGGTCTGGCAAACGGTATTTCGTGGCCAATCCCTGTGGCCGCGCACAAAAGCGCTACGCATTGGTAAGCAAGCGCTGCCCAAATGCGCTGGAGCAGAATGGGTGAATTAACCATTGCAAAGATTGCACCAGTCGCAACGTACCTGCCTTTCAGTCGACCGATCGCTGGAGGCAAAAGTTTCGACTTTTTTCCCACTTTGTGACCGACCGGTTTCGACCCGCGAAAATCAGTCTAGGCCAGAACTTAGAGCGGTAAAGCCCGGATGGCAAAATTGTTCGACAATCGGTTTAAAGAGGTACGGACGTGCCGGATTGAGGGGCAAACGCACCGACGAAGTGCAGTTTTTTTTGCGGAATTGGCATGAAATGAAGCAGAACTGTCACATCAGTGTGCGTAGGGGAACAGTTGTGTTGCACCATTGCGGTGCATGATTGTAAGAGGTCTCCTGTAGGAGCTGCCGAAGGCTGCGATCTTTTGATCTGGGTTTTAAGATCAAAAGATCGCAGCCTTCAGCAGCTCCTACCCCCCAGGTCCGACGCAAGGGCAGGATCGGTAAGGGCGAACAGGTTTCAGCTCAATAGGCGAATCGGCGCACCTTCGGACCAGGCCCGAATATCCTCGATCATCTGCGAGAAAAACAGCTGGTAGTTCTGCTGACTGACATACCCGACATGCGGTGTCGCCAATACATTCTTAAGCGTCCTGAACGGATGCTGTGGCGGCAATGGCTCGACGTCGAACACATCCAGCGCCGCACCCGCCAACCGCCGTTTCTGCAAGGCCTTGATCAGCGCCGCCTCATCGACAATCGGCCCGCGCGCCGTGTTGACCAGCAGCGCCGAAGGCTTCATCCAGCCCAACGCCTCGGCGTTCACCAGACCTCGGGAGCGATCGCTGAGCACCAGATGCACCGATAACACATCGGCCTGTTCAAACAGTTCTTGCTTGCTGACATAGGTCACGCCAAATTCCCCGGCTCGTTCTGCCGTGAGGTTTTCACTCCAGGCGATCACGCGCATGCCGAACACCTGACCGAATTGCGCTACACGCTGGCCGATACTGCCCAGGCCGAGGATCGCCAGGGTCTTGCCATGCAAATCGCCCCCCAGGCCCTGTTGCCATTCACCAGCACGCAAAGCATTGGCTTCGACGACCAGGTTGCGGGTGGCGGCCATGATCAGTGCCCAGGTCAGTTCGGGGGCGGCGTGTTTGTAGCTGTCGGTGCCGCACACCTGAATGCCCAGTGCAGCGGCGGCTTTCAGGTCAAGCGCGGCGTTGCGCATGCCACCGGTGACCAGCAACTTCAGTTTCGGTAGCTGGCGAAGCAGGTGCTCATCAAAGCGTGTGCGCTCGCGCATTACGCAGATCACCTCGAACCCGCTAAGGCGGCTTGCCAAGGTTTCATTGTCGGCAGGGTAGTCATGAATAAAACTCACCTGGCCAAGGTCTTCCAGCACTGACCAGTCGACCACGCCCCGCGCCACATCCTGCCAATCGTCAATTACTGCAATCTGCACCGCCATACGCCTTACCTCATTAATGCACGGGATTGGTTGTGTTCAGCCAGTCGAGCAGGGCCTTGTGAAACTCCGCCGGCTCTTCCATCTGCGGCGCGTGGCCCATACCGGGGAATTCGACCAGGGTCGACCGGGGAATCAGTTTTGCCACTTGCTTGCCGAGTACATCGTAATGCCCGAGTTTGGCCTTGACCTCGGGCGACGCGATATCACTGCCGATGGCCGTGGTGTCGGACGTGCCGATCAGCAACAGGGTCGGCATCTTCAGGTTCTGGAACTCGTAGAACACTGGTTGGGTGAAGATCATGTCGTAGATCAATGCCGAATTCCACGCGACTTGTGTATGCCCCGGGCCCTTGTTCAGGCCGGCGAGCATGTCCACCCAGCGTTCGAACTCGGGTTTCCAGCGGCCGCCATAGTAGGTGTTGCGTTCGTAATTGCGGATGCCTTCGGCATTGAGCTTCAGTTCCCGCTCGTACCATTGGTCAACCGTGCGATAAGGCACGCCGAGTGCCTTCCAGTCTTCCAGGCCGATGGGGTTGACCAGTGCCAGTTGCTCGACTTGTTCGGGGTATTGCAGTGCATAGCGGGTGGCGAGCATGCCGCCGGTCGAGTGACCGAGGATGCTGGCTTTCTGAATGCCGAGGGCTTTGAGCAATTGCTGGGTGTTGCTGGCCAGTTGCTGGAAGCTGTACTGATAGTGCTCCGGTTTGCTGGAGGTGCAGAAGCCGATCTGGTCTGGAGCGATCACCCGATAACCGGCGTCGCTCAGGGCTTTGATTGATGTGTCCCAAGTCGCAGCGCAAAAGTTCTTGCCATGCATCAGCACTACGCTGCGCCCGTTGGCCTTGCCATGGGCGGCGACGTCCATGTAACCCATTTGCAGGGATTTACCCTGGGACTCGAAGGCAAAATGCTTGACCGTGTAAGGGTATTCGAACCCTTGTAGCTCAGGACCGTAGGTCGGGGTTTCGGCGGCGATGACGGGCAGGGCCGCCGTCAGCAATAGACCGGGCAACCAGCGGGAGAGGGTGGGCGACATGGGAGAACTCCGAAGGAAATCCGCCGATGCTGGATCGGCATGATTAGGGCGACATTAAACAGGCAGTTGCCATCGTCGTTGGTTCAACTCATCCAGCCCAGAGTGATCAGGGCCAGCACCCCATAGCGGGCGCCTTTTGCAAGCGTCACGATCAACAAGAAGCGCCCCAGCGGCTCGCGCATGACGCCGGCCACCAGGGTCAGCGGATCACCGATCACCGGCAGCCAACTGAGTAGCAGCGACCAATGGCCGTAACGCTGGTAGTGCCGTCGGGCTGTTTGCAGATGAGCTGGGCTGACCGGAAACCAGCGTCGGTCGCGGAATCGCTCGACGGCGCGCCCCAGCCACCAGTTCACCACTGAACCGAGTACGTTGCCCAGTGTCGCCACGGCCAGCAATGCCCACAGCCAATAGCGGTCGCTGAGCAAGAGGCCCACCAACACCGCTTCGGATTGCAAGGGAAGTAATGTTGCAGCACCGAAGGCTGCCAGGAACAACCCAACATAGGCGCCGAAAATCAATGCGCCGGGTAGTCCGCCACCACCACATCCGTGCCGTCTTTTTGCAGGCCGATCACTTGGTAGGCATCGCTCATGCCGTCCATCTCCATGCCGGGCGAACCCATCGGCATGCCGGGGGCAGCGACGCCCAGCAGATCATCGCGCTTGCTCAGCGCCAGCACCTGATCGGCTGGCACATGACCTTCGACGAATTTGCCGTTGATCAACGCGGTGTGGCACGACGCCAGACGCGGTGGCACGCCGTGCTGTTGCTTGAATTCGCTCATGTTGGCTTCGACATGGTCCTCGACCTTGAAGCCGTTGGCCTCCAGATGACTGATCCATTTTTTGCAGCAACCGCAATTGGCATCACGGTGAACTTCGATCGGGATCAGATCGGCGGCCTGAGCCAGGGACGAAATCAACAGGGCGCTCAAGGCAGCCAGACGCAGGTGGGTTCGCATGTGGGATGGGTCTCTTCGTGCGGAAAAAAGGGGCATTCTGACCGGATTTTCTTGCGGGGCATTCCCAGTGTGTTTCGAATTAATACAAAGGTGGAGCCCCATCATCGTAGATCAAAACTGTCAGGCTGCTGATGACAGCATTACAACGCTGTCATGTTCGTTGTGGTGCTCCGATATTAATAAGCAAATCAAAACTTACGGGTGCTCTTAATTGGTTGTCTCGATCAGGCGTAGGAAAGGTCTGTAGGTCAATTAAGTAAAGTGCCTGATTGTCGGCTTTTCAATTGTAAGTTGCTGGAAATACTTGTTGGTGAGGGTGGGCAAAAATCCAATCGCGCTCAACGCGGAGAAGATGGATAAGCTGAAACTGTACAAGCCCCTCAAGGGTTTCGACCCTGCGAATGTGACGGTCAAGTCACTCGGCAATCTCAGTGTGTTATTGAAAGATCGAGGGCTAATTAGTGATGTGACTGCGCTGACGCTGACAAATGCCGGTGACAAGTTCGACCGGTTCGGTATTCCGACTGATCCGGAAGCCACGTTCAATGCGCTTGAGTATTTTGCGATGCAGTTGGATAACATCCAAAAAAACGACATAAAAGGTAACAAGTATGCCAGCTACTTGATTCCCGAGTTTAAAAAAGCAATTCATGTATTGCAGAACGTGGAAACTTACGGCAAATACGGTCCCAGACCGCCGCCGATCGAGAGCAATATTTCTGAAAAGGCCTGATATCAGATTGTGCGCTGGCCCGTACGGAAAACCGTACGGGCCAGCCAGCAGCTTTGTTCCTGACTAAACCTCCAAAGAATACGCATTGTTCGCGTGCTGTTCGGGCGTTCGGCTGCCCGATAAATAAAGGGCGTTATCGATGCTGGTAGTAACCGGGTCCGCCATGGTCGTAGTAATGGTCATGGTGCCAGCCACCGTGGGGGAACACGATGCAGCCACTCAGGGACAGCAGGGCCAGCAGGGGAATCAGCAGTGTGATTCGACGCAACATTTGAAAATCCTCATGGTTAACGCCGCTATGAAGCTAAAACTCTTCATCGGCTGTAACATGAGACCCCGTTTGCTGCGACGCATCCCCGAAACACGGTAGGGGCTTGGCATGCATTCGGATACAAAGCGGATACATTTTTTTCAGCTTCAGGCTTACATTTCAGGAAATGCCAATGACTCAGTCGCAACGTTTGAAATACTCGATTCTGATCTCCCTGGTGGTGCTGGGGATCATGTTTGGCCTTTCGTATTTGCAGAGCACCGGCGTCATCAGCGAAAAGCTGTTCCAGTACATCGCCATTGGCGTTGCGGTGATCGTGGTGGTCATCAATGGCGTGATGCGGCGCAAGGTCAAGCCCTGAGCCGATTGCCCTGCGTTTGATTATTCGTGGCGCAGAGCGGCGGCGGCCCGTGGATGCAGGCTATAGCTTTTGTCCGGATTGAGAACAATCACGCCTTCACTGCATAAGCGTTTCAACACTTCGCGCACACTCAGGAAGGACAGGGGAATATCCAGTTCGAGCAATTGCGTGTGCACTCCACGCACGCCCAGGCTGCGGTCGCTTTCGGCGGCCGTCAGCAAGGCGTCGATGACTTTCAGGCGAATCAGGCTGGTGCGCAGGCCGAAGCTTTTAAGGAGGAATCGGATCCGCTCGTTTCCGTGGCGTTCGGTACGCTGGTCGAAGACACCGACCCCAATGGAAGTGCCCGTTGGCGCGTTGCTACCGTCCGATGGCAGTTGCGAGTTGTACATTGCAAAACTCCTTTTCCGAGCCTGATCAGGAAAAATTGGGCGCTCTTAGGTAACTAGACGTATGAGCCGCTCAAATCATGAAGTTTCAAATGTAGAAATTTCGTCGTCATTGCGTCACCAACCTGTAAGACCCCCGCAGAGACACGTTCCAATCGCCTAAATTTTTGTCGTTTGCTTCGTTCCTAAAAGGATGCGCAGTGCCTGTCAGTACGCAGAACTGTGACCATCGTTTTTTTGATCAGGAGCGAGTGTGATTATTTCCAGCCAGTTAACCAGGTTGAGCCTGGCGGGTATGGTGCTAGGGCTGAGTCTTGCAGCGAATGCACGCAGCACGCCTGAGCAGGCGAGTGCCGATATTCGCCGGACCAGTTTCGGCGTGCCGCATATTCGAGCTGAAAACGAACGTGGACTCGGCTACGGAATCGGTTATGCCTACGCGCAGGATAACCTCTGTTTGCTGGCCAACGAGATCGTCACGGTGAACGGTCAACGCTCGCGGTTTTTCGGTCCGGACCAGTTCACGGTTGAAGAGCGCGAGAATCTGGTCAGCGATCTGTTTTTCAATTGGCTGAACACGCCGCAGGCCGTCGCCGGTTTCTGGCAGGCGCAAACCCCTGAGGTGCGTGAACTTATTGATGGCTATGTGGCCGGCTTTAATCGTTCGTTGACCGAGCGCCGCGCTGGGGGCTTGCCGCCACAATGTCAGGGTGAATGGGTGCGGGACATCACCTCGATGGACCTGGTCAAATTGACCCGCCGGCTGTTGGTCGAAGGTGGCATTGGGCAGTTTGCCGAAGCCTTGGCAGGCGCAACGCCGCCGGCTGCCGTCGCTGGCGTGGAGGGCCAACAGGCGTCGTTCCAGGTTGCGGCCTCGCGCATGCAGCGCTTTGCCCTCGACCGCGGCAGCAATGCGGTGGCGGTGGGCGCTGATCGCTCTTTCAACGGTCGCGGCATGTTGCTGGCCAATCCACATTTTCCGTGGGTCGGCGGCATGCGTTTCTATCAGATGCACTTGACCATCCCCGGCAAACTGGACGTGATGGGGGCTGCATTGCCAGGCCTGCCAATGATCAACATCGGCTTCAATCAGCACTTGGCCTGGACCCATACCGTGGATTCGTCCAAGCATTTCACCCTTTATCGCCTGCAACTGGACCCCAAGGACTCCACCCGATACCTGCTGGATGGCAAGTCCTTGCCCCTGCACAAACAAACCCTGACGGTCGATGTGAAGCAGCCGGACGGTTCGGTGAAAGCAGTTTCTCATGTGGTGTACAGCTCGCAATTTGGCCCAGTGGTGCAGTGGCCCGGCAAGCTGGATTGGGACAATCAGTTTGCCTACAGCCTGCGCGACGCCAACCTGGAAAACGATCGGGTGTTGCAACAGTGGTACGCCATGAACCGCGCCGGCAGTCTTGAGGAACTTCAGGCCAGCGTGCACAAGATCCAGGGCATTCCGTGGGTCAACACACTGGCGGCGGATGATCAGGGGCAAACGCTGTACATGAACCTGTCGGTGGTGCCGAACGTGAACGCGGACAAACTGGCTCAGTGCAGTGATCCGCGGATTGGCTTGCAGATGATCGTCCTCGACGGTTCCAACAGCGCCTGCGCCTGGGACATCGACCCGCAAGCCGCGCAAAAAGGTATTTTTGCGGCGGACAAGTTGCCGCAACTGCTGCGTAAGGATTTTGTGCAGCATTCCAATGATTCGGCGTGGATGGCCAATCCGGCGAATCCGCTCACCGGTTTTTCGCCGTTGATCAGTCAGGACAGCCAACCCTTGGGCTTGCGCTCGCGCTTTGCTCTGGACCGTCTCAGTACACTGGCCAAGGCCGGCCCGGTTACGGCGGTGGATTTGCAACATATGGTGATGGATGACCAGGTGTATCAAGCGGCGCAAGTGATGCCGGACCTGCTGCAATTCTGCGCGGCTGATTTGGGCGCGGATGCGAAAACCCTTGCGCCGCTGTGCGCCAGTCTCAAGGCTTGGGATCGTAAAGCCAATCTCGACAGTGGGCTGGGATTCGTGCACTTCCAGAACGTCATGGAACCGTTGGAGCAGGCGCCGGATGTCTGGCGGGTTGCGTTCGATCCAAAAGACCCGCAACACACTCCGCGTGGTCTCGCAGTCGATCACCTGGAAGTGGCGGCGGCGCTTCGCCAGGCGATGTTGGCGTCGGTAGAGCAGGTCAATGCTTCCGGGCTGAAGAATGACAGCCGCTGGGGTGATATTCAGGTAGTCAGCAGTGGTGGGCAACAAACGCCGATTCACGGCGGGCCGGGTACGCTGGGGGTTTACAACGCTATCCAGAGCGTGCCGAGAACCGACGGCAAGCGCGAAGTGGTCAGTGGCACCAGCTATTTGCAGGTGGTGACTTTCGATGACAAGGGGCCGCAGGCCAAAGGGGTGTTGGCGTTCTCGTTATCCAGTGATCCGTCCTCGAAATACGCGAGCGATCAGACGTTGGCATTTTCCAGGAAGCAACTGAATGTGTTGCCGTTCACCGAGCAGCAGATCACCTCCGATCCGCAATACCAGGTCCGGACAATCCGCGAACAGGACAAAAGGGCCGGGACGGTGGCTGCGCAGTAAATTCAATGTGGGATCGAGTCGGCTCTCGCGGGCGGATTGTAAGGTGACATTGATGTTGGATGGGCTGGCGCTATCGCGGGCAAGCCTCGCTCCTACAGGTAATGCTGTTCAGTTAAGCAACCTGTGGCGAGGGAGTGTTGGTCCTTAGGTGAACAGCATTAGGGTCCTACAGGGAAGTTGTTCGGGATATGAATGAAGGCCGCACCCCGCAAGGGTTGCGGCCTTCAGCTTTTAGGGGCTTGTTGCGGGATGGAGTTGAGGACAGGGTTGCCGTCCTTGTTGCGGGTCAGGTAGACCGGCAGGACTTTGGGCAGGGACGCCACCAAAGTGTTGAGTTCTTTGATGTTGTAGATACCGCCGATGCGGATCGCGCCGGTGCTGTTGTCCGCGACCATCAACGGGGTTTTCAAGTATCGATTGATCAACGGCAGGGCATCGCGCAACGCCAGATCATCAAGTACCAGTTTGCCGTTGAGCCAGGCCAGCGAATTGTCGTTGTCATAGGTCTGACTGATCCGTGGAATGTAATCACCATGACCATAGCTCGCCTGCATCGCAGGGCCGAGTCTCAAACCATCCCCCGGCAAGTCATCATTGCTGCTGACCAGTACCGAGCCTTCAATCAGGTTCACTTTTACCTGGTCTTCATACATCCAGACGTTGAACTTGGTGCCAGTCACGCGAATCTTGCCTTCGGCGGCCTTGACGACAAACGGATGGGTGGTGTCGTGGCTGACACTGAAGAAGGCCTCGCCTTTTTTCAGGGTGACGCGGCGCTGATCTTTGTAATTGCTGAATGTCAGCTCACTGCCCAGGTTCAGTTCGACCTGGCTGCCATCCTGCAAGGTGACCTGGTGAACATTGTCCGTCGCCTCGAAATGCTGGTACGAATTCGGCAGCCAACCCAGGTTCCAGCCGCTATAGGCGGCCAATGGCAACGCCAGTGCACAGACGGCCGCGGCCATGCCGAAGGTGCGCCAAGGTGTCCGGACCTTTGCTTGAACCATCGGGACAACAACGGGTTCGGGACGCGGCAAGTCCCCGGCGACATCCCAGATTTCCAACATCGCCTCATATTCGGATGCGTGCAACGGGTGAACATCCAGCCACTGTTCGAACGCCTGACGCTCCTCGACCGTGCAGTCATCGGCGTGCAAGCGCATGCACCAGTGCGCGGCTGCATCGGTGACGGCGTCATATTCGGTTTGCGAGAGAGAATTGTCGGTCATTGACTCATCCTGATTTCCTGCATTCTAACCTTGAGGGAAGTCTGCGAGAACATCGGTCATGGCAATTACCCATCAAAGTGTACTTATTTTCACTTCAAGGCTTTGAGAAAGCCTGATTGTGCCGGGCAGTATCCACAAACGGAGTGAAAAAATGGTGATGCGCAGCCCACCGGATCTGCGCATTTTTGTCGGGTTCAAGGTTGTGAAGTGGCCATGGTGGGCACCGGGTCCAGTTGCCGTCCCATTTCGCAGATCAGAAACGCAATCGAATCGGCATTGCGCAAAATAATGTCAATTCTCGTGTCAGGGTTCAGCGGGTTGAAAAATGCTTCGCGCGCAGCCTCCATGGTCTGGGCCCCGGCAACCTTCAGGATTTCCTCACCCACGTGATAAGCGCCTGGAATCGAGTCAAGGCTGATCCATGATTGCAATGTGTTATTCCAGCGGGCGAACAATTCCTCCCTAGGCGTCCCAAGGGATAATGCCTCGCGCTGGAAATCCAGTTGGTTTTGTTTCATGGCGTGGCCGTAACCGGTGATAGGCGTGACGAGGTCGCTAAAAGGGCGTCTTGCTTCCAGTGATGCAATATCCACGGCCTTCGAAAAAAGATGAGCGAACTCGTGAATCAGCGTCGCGGCTTGGCTGTGGCCATCGACATTGAACGGTTCAGTCAGGCAGGACTTGTACCAATCGAGTTGTTGATCGAAGAACCTTTCGGTGAAATGCACCGTCTTGCGTAAATCCTTCTCCACAACGAATGCGATCAGATCGGCGTTCTGGTATTTGTTCGAGCCTACGACAAAGCGTTCGGTGTTCATCAAGTCTTCGTCTGGATCCACCAGTGCCGTGCAGATCGGAACAATGGCCTGTTTGATTTTGTCGAGCAGCCTGTCATCGACCCGACCGACATCAAAAAAACGCTTCAGGAAGGTATCCACCCGCGTACCGGGGGCAAGGTGCCTGGCCTGCGCCAGGTTATGCAGGCTGTTGAGCGCGTAATACCGCGCCATATCGATGGCCTGCACAATCATGCGGGCCTTTTCCGGGTGGTTGGTGCGGATGTCTTCCATGCCCCGTGCTTCGATATTCAATACTCGACTGACTTCGTAGCTGGTCGCATATTCATTGTGCATTTTCGTCAGGGCTTTTCCGAAGTGCACCGTGTGTACGTCCGGGTCGATGACCATTTGCTGGTCTGGGGTTTTAAGCAGGAAAGGCCCGTCCTGCCTGGCATTGAGTATTTGCCAGACGGCACCTGGTTTGGCCACGCGGTAGACCTTCCCTGCGATGGGGGCGTACTGGTGTTTGCTGATCGGTTCTACAAAAGTGCCATCGAGCGGATTTTTTGTCAGGTCTTTCAGAGCCACGGTTTGCACTTCGAAGGGTTGTAATGACGTGCGTGCCGGCGCTATCGGGCGCACGTGCGACCATTGCGGAGCGACCGCGGGGCGTGCGACAGGCGCCACATCGTCAGTAACCTGTGCCGTGCCGGCCGAGGCCTCAAGGGATAAGCGCCCCATCGTCACCATTTGCACCGTGCCGGCAATAAAGTCCTGCAAAGCCCGCATCCAGTGGTGGTCCTGCAGTGCTTCAGCGGAGCTTTCGAAGTCCTTGAAGCTTCGCCACAAAAATTGCGCATAGGCCAGTTTGCCCGGCAAGACGCGGGCAATCAGCTGGATCCCGGAGCTGCACAAATGTTTGACCGCCTCCCAGTCGGATTGACCGGTAATCTGCGATTGACTGCCAAGCATTTGCCCAAGGACGCTGACATTGTCGACGAACAACTGGCCAAGGAAGTTGCCGTCGATGGGGGACGACGCCAGCGTGATTTCACTCTGTTGCCCGACGGTAGTCTTGAACAAGTTGCTGAATACCGACCGTTGATTCTCGGGCAATCTTCGTACAATCAGGTCCTGCAATGGCCCTGGTACGTTGATCGCCGCAACAACGTTGGCCTCATTCTCGAACTCGCGGAACACGGAACCTGCGGAGTATGGCGCATAGAGGATTTGCGGCCCGGTATGCCCGACACCGGGGCCGATCAGATACAAACCGAGGGTTTTGACGGCGGCGGCCCCCGCAGTCTTGATCAGCTCAAGTGGCCTGACAATGGCGTGGGCATCTTTCACCGTCCCCCGAGCGATGGCGTCCGGCATATCCAGCACCTGCCAGATGAGGTCGAATGCGCCGGCGGACAGACGTTGCTGCAGTTTCAGTGCATGTGCGTGTTGTAACAATTGCCACGGTAACTGACGGACGAAACGCAGCTTTCGACTGTCAGCGTCGGCGCCGGAGTTGGTCAACGTATCTGTCAGTACCTTTGCATAGTCACGCTCGATATTCAGCGACTGCAACAGTTGCCGGACGGCCTCTTGGTTCAAGCGCTCCGGCAGGGGCTGTTGCGACGTTGATGCAATGCTGAACCCCGTACCTTGGGCAAGGTTAATGTGGTTCAGGGCAAATTCGGTCAGGGTTTGAGTCGATCCGGCCAGGGCCAGGTTGGGGGTGATTTCGATCTGGTCGGGGTCAGCCCGCGTCTCGGAGAAGCGGCTGCCAAGCAGCGATTTCAGTCGTTCGTGGACATAGGACGACAGCGTTTGTAGGCCGTGCAAGTAATCTTTGTCGTCGACGACGCTGTTGCGAAATTGCTCAAGTAATTCGATGTGCAACTGTTGTTCGTCAACGGGGGCCATGCTGAGCCAGGCGGGCAATGCTTGCTGTCGGGAAATTGCCCTGGCGATCCATGTGGCTCTGCGCAAATTGGTATCGATGACGGTTTTTGCCAGTGTTTTAAGTGCTTTGTGCTGTTTCGCTGGCGCAAGTTGCAAGGCGCGCAGGTGTTCGCAAGTGCTCAGAAAATGGTCAATGGATGATTGCGTGAGGTGCTGTAGAACATTGCCTTCAATCAATCGTAATGAGCTGAGCGAATAGATCGAGTGGAATTGGCGCTGGCCCCGGTTAAGGTTTTCCAGGAGCATCAGGCGTTTGCGGGGATCGAGCAGGCGTCGATTCAGTTCCTGTTTTACCCGTTCGACCGTATCAAAAATTTCCAGCCCCGCCGCAGGCGTCCATAGAATAGCTCGACCTGAATGCTGGATGTCGAGCCCGCCACGCTCGGTCACTAGCACGCAATTGGCCAAGGGCACTACATCGGTCTGCCCGGAACATTCAAGCATCAAGGCGTAGGCGTCGGCCCGAAAACCGTTGAGTGCGAGACGACTTTTACGGTCTGCCTGGTCGGGGTTGAACACGCTGTGGACGATGGCCTGCTCGACCGTTTGTAACGTAGCGTCGAGAACACGCAGGCTGGCTTCACCCCGTATCCCCACGGAAAGGGCGTGTGCCAATCGGGGTTTCATCTCTTGCAGATAAACGCGTTGCAGGGCCAGCGAGGAAACTGGCTGGGCTGCGAAGTCTGCGCGGACCAGGGCTTCGACATCGCGGAAGGTTTTCACGAACGCTGCCGCGGTGTCTGCCCGGACGATGGAAGGCTGTTGATTGCCAGTCAGCACAGGCCGGGTGGTCCAGCGTCCTTGAGCGTCAAGCGTCAGCAAGCGTTCGCTGAGCATCGAGCGTATATCCAGCGCTTTATCGAACAAGGCATGGATATCCACAATGCCGTCGCTTTGGCGGAAAACCTGCAGGGCATATTCGATGTTTTGCAGTTGTTTGGTGATGATCGCCTCGAACAATGTGCTGAAAATCGGGCCTGAAATGACCTCGCCGGAGACATGCGGCTGGGCAAACCCGATGAACCGGTTGCGTTCATCCAGATTCAGTAATCCGTAGAGTTCATCCTCATGACCTGAGGCATTGAACTTGCTCAATAACGTAGCTTTGAGGTCCTGATAGTCCTTCAAAACCTGTAGTCCCAGAGTCGGGGTATAGAGGCAGGCGTCGGAGTGGCTGATCATCAATGAGCCCGCCAGCTCCACGTAATTGGCCTGGTATTCCCACAGGCGCACGGTTTCCAGCGTCGGCGGTCGAGAAATGCCCGACGTCGGCTGAATCATCTGGTGCAAAACCTGGCTTTGTTCCGGGCTGATGATCTCGGCCTCTCGCTTGAGCAGGATGTCGGCCCGTGCCTGTTCACGGATGGCTCGCGCGAAAAACTCACGTCGGGTTACCCCGTCGGCACTGGGCGCATTCCAATAGCGCTCAAGTTGCCCCGATAGAAGGCTGATCAATTTTCCGGAGGCGGTTTTGACGCCAGCCTCCCAATGCTGCTGATCGGTGCTTGCCGGCGTTTTTTGGGGGTGGAAAAATTCAGGTTGTTCTCCGATTGGCCACCGTTGATCGCGGTAGTGCGCCAGTACCGCATCGCGCAACGAAGTGGAATTAATCCAGCGGCGAACCGGGCTGGCCTCCTGGTCGGTGGTGGACGAGGCGTAAAAATTGACGCGGGTCCGGATTTGATCCAGTTCCGCAAATGTCGGTTGCAGCACCTCATTAAGCGTCGAATCGAGTAGCGACGTGAGCGTCGGCAGCGCGAGTAATTCGACAAGCATGGCCTGGTCGTTCAGTCGCTGGTTGTGGGCGATGACCGTGCTCTGGTCGTCGAATACGTCGCCCGCGATAGGCTGGAACGACACTTGAAGGTTGAGGGCCATTGTCAGTGCCTTGCGCTGGGCCAACGACAGGAAGGCTATCAAGTCGCTGTTCTCTGTCACGCTTTTAAGTTGCAGTACAAGGTGGTCGGCCAGGGCTGAGCGGCTGTAAATCTTCTGAATGCCGGTATAGGGGGTGTAGAGAATCACCCCGTTGTTTTCCGGGGCAGGGCTCAACACGAAACTGCCGGCCAAAGGGAAGGGGTCGTGGCCTGCGATCTTGAGCAGGATTTTTTCGGCGAGCATTGGCGGGCTCTGTTGACTGCGCAATGTTTGGCTAGCCAGCTGCAGGTGGCTGAGCCATTCGAATTCCTTGCGCGTCAGCCCGTGAATTTTGCCAAGTTCGGCCCATAAGCCGGGAGAGTTCAGGGCTTCGGGGAAAAACAGTGGTGCAGGAGAAGTAGGCATCGTCATGTCTCGTTCTGGACGCGGCGAGGTACGCCGGTGAGTGATGCCTGGAGACTAAAAGGCGCTGCCGGGGTGCAGGTGGTAGATAGTTAACGCACGGGCCGCTGCTGTTCGTGCCAGCGGGCGTTATCGAAGGGTTGACAGGGCGCTTGCTGAGCGTTGTTAATCGACGGTCTTCGTACGCTGTTGCCCCCTCCAATAATTAGTCTGGAGCTTCAGATGTCTGCGTCTCACGATCATGTGTCTACTGTTGTCTCGCAAAACCTGTCCTTTGAAGAGCTGACAGCCTTGCTTGAGAAGATTTTCCTGCGCCACGGCACCTCGGCCGATGTGGCTCGTGTACTCGCACAAAACTGCGCCGGAGCCGAACGCGACGGCGCGCACAGTCACGGGGTGTTCCGAATTCCGGGGTATGTCTCGACGCTGCAGAGCGGATGGGTGAACGGCCAAGCCGTGCCGGTGGTGGAGGATGTGGCTTCAGGGTTCGTCCGGGTCGACGCCGGAAATGGTTTTGCGCAACCGGCCCTTGCTGCTGCACGGGCACTGCTGGTGGAAAAGGCCCGCAGTGCCGGAATCGCGGTGCTGGCGATCCGTAACTCGCACCATTTCGCCGCGTTGTGGCCAGACGTCGAACCCTTCGCCTATGACGGTCTGGTGGCGCTGAGTGTGGTCAACAGCATGACGTGTGTCGTGCCCCACGGCGCTGATCGGCCGTTGTTCGGTACCAACCCGATTGCTTTCGCCGCCCCTCGGGCCGACGGCGAACCCATTGTCTTTGACCTGGCCACCAGCGCCATTGCCCATGGCGACGTGCAGATCGCCGCGCGCAAAGGCGAGCGTTTGGCGCCGGGCATGGGCGTGGACGGCCTCGGCCAGCCCACCCAGGACCCAAAGGCGATCCTCGAAGGTGGCGCATTGCTGCCGTTCGGCGGGCACAAAGGTTCGGCGTTGTCGATGATGGTGGAGTTGCTGGCGGCAGCATTGACCGGGGGTAATTTTTCCTTCGAGTTCGACTGGAAAAACCATCCCGGCGCCAAGACGCCATGGACGGGGCAATTGCTGATCGTGATCGATCCGAGCAAAGCGGCGGGGCAGAGTTTTGCCGAGCGCAGCCAGGAACTGGTGCGGCAGATGCATGGCGTGGGATTGAAACGGTTGCCGGGTGATCGGCGTCACCACCAGCGTGCCAAGTCGCAAGCCAACGGCATTGCGCTCGATGCCCAGGCACTGGCGAACCTGCGAGAACTAGCAGGAATTTGAACCTGTAGGAGCTGTCGAGTGAAACGAGGCTGCGATCTATTGCCTTTGATTTTTTAAAACCAGGATCAAAAGATCGCAGCCTTTGGCAACTCCTACATGGATCGTTTAGCGCTTGGCCAGCAGCAACCCGACCACCAAACCAAACCCGGCGGAGACCGCCACGGTTTGCCACGGATGACCGCCAATATAGGTTTCGGTGGCGTCAACCGCAGGCTTGGCCCGATCACGTACACCGGTCACCGAGTCCCGGGCCTGCTGAAGTTTCTGGGCAATCTGCCCGCGAAGTGTCTCCGCTTCCTCACCGACCAGTGAGGCACTGCTTTTCAACAGTTTTTCCGACTCTTCGATCAGGGCCGTCAGCTCGCTGAAAGCCTGGTCCTTGATTTGATCTTCGGCGATTTGCGCGGCGGTTTTCCGGGCCATTGAAGTACTCCTTGCAGGTAAGTGGACAGTGAACAATGGAGTGCGCCGCGATTGAAAAAGTTGCAGCGATTTTGCGTGCAGTCTCAATCCCGAAGAAAATCCAGCGCAGGACGTTTCGTCCTACAGTGTAAGATGTCGCCTATTTTACGCAGCAGGAAATCCCCATGAGCTTCAATCTGGCCGACAGATCCCTTGCCGAGCGCGCAGCGCTTGAAGATGAGAAATCCCGACTGTTCGAACTCTGGCAAAACAACCTGGGCAAAGCCAAGGGCGAGGCCGCACGGTTGTTTGGCGAACGCGCCAAGCGCAAAGGCAAATGGGCCGAGTGGGTCCGCGCCGAGCTGGACGGCATGTCGCCGCCGGAGTTCTCGAACATGGTACGCAGTGAAGTCAATCGACTGATGGCGGCCAAATAACACACGCCCCCTGTAGGAACTGTCGAGTGAAACGAGGCTGCGATCTTTTGATCTTACAAAACCAGGATCAAAAGATCGCAGCCCGCGGCAGCTCCTACAGGGGGTATGCGTCAGGGAGGTGGGAGAAACACGCCACAATCGCTTCGCGCACTGTCAGCACCACCGGATCGAGCTGGGTGCTGGTACGCCAGCCCAGCTCAATCGGGTAACGCGGCAACGCCAGAGGGCAGGGAAGCAGCGTCAGTCCGCTGAGTGCCGCGATACTTTGGGCCGCGTGGGCCGGAATGGTCGCTACGGCCTGACTACCCTTGAGCAAATGCGGCAACGCTGCAAAGTGGGTGGTCGAGGCACAGACCCGTCGGCTCAACCCCACCGCCGCCAAGCCCTCGTCAGTGATCCCGATAAAGCCGCCCGACGACACCAGAATGTGCTCGCGGGCGACGAACTCCTCAAGGCTGATCGCTTGTTGCCCTTCGGCCAGACTGAGCGGATCGACCAGACACAAATAACTTCCCTCACCCAGCACCTGTCGACTGAGCAGGCGTTCGGCAAACCCGCCGGCGGTAATCGCCAGATCGATGCTGCGCTCCATCAAGGCCTGGGCCACGATCTGGCTGTGGGTCTGAAGAAAGATCAGCCTCAACTTGGGCGCGCAACGCGCTATTTCTTCGATCAAGCGCCGGCCATACGCAATCTCGAAATCATCGGACATACCCACCGTCACCGAGCGCCCTTCGTAGTGGTTGGCCGTCGGGTCGACCATCGCCAGGCTCTGCCGACATTTGTTCAGCGCATCACTGATCACCGGTTTCAACTGATTGGCCTTGAGCGTGGGCGCCAGACCGCGACCGGTACGTACGAACAGTTGGTCGCCGTAGACTTCGCGTAATCGTCGCAACGCCGCACTGACCGCCGATTGCGTCACACCGAGGCGCAGGGCCGCGCGGCTGGCGCTGGACTCTTCGTGCAGGGCTTCGAAGACTTTCAGCAGGTTGAGATCAATGTTTGCGATAGTCATACGGTTCATATCATTCAGCAGTAAATGGGGCTTTATTCATGATTGCGTGACGCTGGAGAATGAGCAACACCTGATGCAAACGGAGTTACCGTGATGCCCAAGTCAATCGTTGCTGCACTGCAAATCGGTGCCTTGCCCGGCGGCAAGGCCGAGACCCTGGAGCAGATCCTGTCGTATGAAAACGCGATCACCGAATCCGGCGCAGGGCTGGTTGTCATGCCTGAAGCGCTGCTCGGCGGTTATCCAAAGGGGGAGGGGTTTGGGACTCAACTGGGGTATCGATTACCGGAGGGGCGCGAAGCCTTTGCCCGCTATTTTGCCAATGCCATTGACGTGCCTGGCGTGGAGACAGAGGCGCTGGCGGGTTTGTCGGCGCGTACGGGCGCCAATCTGGTCATTGGCGTGATTGAACGGGCGGGCAGCACGTTGTACTGCACGGCCCTGTATTTCGATCCGCAGGCCGGGCTGGTGGCCAAGCATCGCAAACTGATGCCCACCGGCACCGAGCGCTTGATTTGGGGCAAAGGCGATGGCTCGACGCTGCCGGTGATCGATAGCCAGGTCGGGCGGATTGGCGCGGTGGTGTGCTGGGAAAACATGATGCCGCTGCTGCGCACCGCGATGTACGCCAAGGGCGTGGAGGTGTGGTGCGCGCCGACGGTGGACGAGCGCGAGATGTGGCAAGTCAGCATGCGCCATATCGCCCATGAAGGGCGCTGCTTTGTGGTCAGTGCCTGTCAGGTTCAGGATTCGCCGCAGGCTTTGGGTGTCGAGATTGCCAACTGGCCGGTGGAGCGGCCGCTGATTGCCGGCGGCAGTGTGATCGTCGGGCCGATGGGTGACATTCTGGCCGGACCGCTGCGTGACGTGGCGGGTTTGCTCACGGCTGAAATCGACACCGACGACCTGATCCGCGCCCGTTACGACTACGACGTGGTCGGGCACTACGCGCGCCCGGATGTGTTTGAGCTGACGGTGGATGAGCGCGCCAAACCGGGCGTGAAATTCACCTTGTAGGAGCTGCCGCAGACTGCGATCTTTTGATCTTGCTTGTAAAAACCAAGGTCAAAAGATCGCAGCCAGCGACAGCTCCTACAGGGTTGTTATCTTACCGGCTGCCAGTCATCGGCCCCGGCAGGCTGAGCTTGCCACTGTCCACGAAGCGTTTGGTGCCAAACAACCCGCCACCCAGTTTGCCGCGTAAAACGTAGGGCAGATTGTTCAGCGATGGCGTTTCAACCAAACCAAGGGTCTGGCGCAGTACCGAGAACGCCGACACGCTCACCGGTACGCTCAGCACGGTATCGGAAAAACGCCCGATCGAGCCCGTCTGATCGCTGACGCCGGAGGCGAAAGGTTGGCCATTGATGTCCAGGTCCAGCGCCACACCGTTGTAATTGACGTTCATGCCATTGGGGTTTTGCACGCGGATTTTCACCGCAAACCGTACTTCCATCCCCTGGCCTTGCAATGGCTCGACGCCGACGACGTTGACACTCAACGGGTCGCTATTGGGAAACGAGCTACAGGCGCTCAGCCCGAATAACAGCAGGGAAAGGAGGACCGCATGGAGGCTGCGCATGGACGTGCTCTCGTTGGGAAAGGGGCTGAACCGCCGTGGCTCAGCCCTTGAGCACGATTTAGCGGTTCAACTGTGCGACACCCGCAGGTGTTTTGGGTTCACCCTTGCTGGGAACATCCGGATTTTGCATCACTTGCAGCACCGAGGCTTCGGGGTCGAACTCGTCTTCTTCCAGCTCGATGAATTCTTCGGGAAGGAAGATATTCAAAACGATAGCGCACAGCGCGCCAACGGTGATGGGCGATTCGAAAATGTTGTGCAGCGCCTTGGGCAGTTCACGCAAGACTTCCGGCACCGCCGCCACACCCAGGCCCATGCCGAGAGAGATTGCCACGATCAACATGTTGCGCCGATGCAGCCCGGCTTCGGCGAGGATCTTGATCCCGGCCACGGCCACGGTGCCGAACATCACCAGTTCGGCACCACCAAGCACCGGTTTGGGCATCAGTTGCAGCACCGCGCCGATCATCGGAAACAACCCCAGCACCACCAACAGACCGGCAATGAAAAACGCGACGTAACGGCTGGCGACGCCGGTGAGCTGAATCACGCCGTTGTTTTGCGCGAAGGTCACCATTGGCATGCTGTTGAAGACGGCAGCCATGGCCGAGTTGAGGCCGTCGGCCAACAGCCCGGACTTGATCCGGCGGATGTACACCGGCCCTTTGACCGGTTGCCGGGAAATCATCGAGTTGGCGGTCAAGTCGCCCGCCGCTTCCAGGGGCGACACCAGGAAAATCACCGCTACCGGCACGAACGCCACCCAGTCGAACGAGAACCCGTACTTGAACGGCACCGGCACGCTCATCAACGGCACGGCGGGCATGCTGGAGAAGTCGACGTTGCCCATCAGCCAGGCCACGACATAGCCAAGGGTCAGGCCTATGACAATTGCTCCGAGGCGCAGGAACGGTACGTCTACCCGGTTCAGCACCACAATAGTCCCGAGCGCCAGTGCCGCCAAGCCCAAGTGGCTCGCCGCACCAAGATCGGTCGCGCCGAAACCACCGGCGATATCCGTCATGGCGACCTTGATCAGCGACAGGCCCATCAGCGTAATAATCGTGCCGGTAACCACTGGGGTGATCAACATCCGCAGTTTGCCGATGAACTGACTCAGTACCACCTCGATGAACGCCGCGAAGAAGCACACGCCGAAGATGGTCGAGAGGATTTCATCAGTGCCGCCACCTCGGGCCTTGACCATGAAACCGGCGCTGAGGATGACGCTGATGAACGAGAAACTGGTGCCTTGCAGGCACAGCAGGCCGGAGCCGATGGGACCGAAGCGCCGCGCCTGAACGAAGGTGCCCAGGCCCGAGACGAATAGGGCCATGCTGATCAGGTAAGGGATTTCACTCTGCAAACCCAGGGCGCTGCCCATGATCAGTGTCGGAGTGATGATGCCGACGAAACTGGCGAGCACGTGTTGCAGGGCCGCGAAGAGTGTGGCGGTCAGGTGCGGGCGGTCGTTGAGGCCGTAGATCAGGTCGGATCGGGGCTGGGTTTTTGCTGGTTCAGATGAGGTCACGAGGAAAGCGCCAGGGGCCAGGTCGAAAAATGGAGGCGCAGGATGCCAGAAAGATCAAAAGATCGCAGCCTGCGGCAGCTCCACAGGAAATCGCGGTTCAAAATGTAGGAGCTGCCGCAGGCTGCGATCTTTTGATCTTCAAACAAACGCCGACAACAAATCCTCTTCAAACGCCTTCTGCGCATCCCCCGGCACCTGCGCGCGATGTCGGGCCAGATGAAACGCCACATCGAAACTCATGCCCTCGTGACGCACCACTCGCAGCAACCCCTTGTCTTCCCAGCTACGGGCAAAATGACTGGGCAGATACCCGACATGTTTGCCGGACAGAATGAAGGCGAGGGTCCCTTCGACCTGTTCCGAGCGCGCCGAACACAACTTTCCTTGAAAAGGCTCGTCGCTGCGCAGGAAGCGGTAAGGGTGATCGACCCGGTCGCAGGCTTGCAGCGCCTCGTCGTCCGGGGCGTCATTGGTGAACAGCGGATGGCCAGGCGCGCAATATAAATGCTGGGTTTCGGTAAATAGTTCGCGGTAGTCAAATGCGCTTTGCACCTGCGAGAAATAACCGATGGCCAAGTCCAGCCGCTGTTGCAGCAGCAGGCGCTCCATTTCGCCGGGCATGGCGCTGATCAACTCGATGCGCACTGATTCGTCGCGCTCGCGAAAACGCCGGATCGCCCCGGCGACTTGTTGAAGCACCGATTGATCCAGCGCTTCGGACAAACCCAGGCGCACTTCACCGATCAAGCGCCCGGCCACACCGTTGGATTGATGGCGGAACGCTTCAATGGACTCGAACAGGCTGCGTGTTGCGCTGAGCAGTTGCTCGCCCTTGGGTGTAATGCTGAATCCGCTCTTGCCGCGACTGCACAAGCGATAACCGAGGCGGGTTTCCAGCTTGGCCATTTGCTGGCTGATGCTGGACTGGCTCAAGCCCAGTTCCCCCTGTGCCGCGCTGAAACCGCCGCACTCCACAACGCTGACGAACAGGCGCAGCAGTTGCAAGTCCAGATCATGCAGTTGACCGAGCATCAAACATTACTCCTGCGTAATGTCAGGTTAATAATCTTTATATTTTATCAATGTATCCGACGACGCATTCTGCAACCACTTCCTCTGGTCAGGTGTTCGTCATGGCTCCCTCGTTCAAGCTGTGTTTACCCGCGCTGTTCCTCGCCATGGCCGCCTCGGCCCAGGCCGAGGAAAAAGTCGTCAACCTCTACAGTTGGGCCGACTACGTCGCTCCGGAAACCTTGCAGCGTTTTGAGCAGGAAACCGGCATCCACGTGCGCTACGACACTTTCGATGCGCCGGAGGTGCTGGAAACCAAACTGCTTACCGGTGGCAGCGGCTATGACGTGGTGGTGCCTTCGTCCAGCGTTCTGGCCCGAGGTCTGGCGGCGGGGGCGCTAAAAGCGATTCCCCACGAAGGCCTGAAGGGTTACGCCAACCTTGACCCGGACCTGCTGGAGAAACTCTCGGCCGTCGACCCCGGCAATCAATATGGCGTGCCGTACACCTGGGGCACCCTTGGGTTGGGGATGAATGTCGAGGCGGTGCAGAAGCGCTTGCCGAACGTGCCGCTCAATAGCCTGGATCTGCTGTTTAAACCGGAATACGCCAGCAAACTGAAGGATTGCGGCATTGCGATTATTGATTCGCCGCAGGAAGTAATCGGCCTGGCGCTGCACTATCTGGGGAAAGATCCTTACAGCAGCGACAAGAACGATCTCGACGCGGCCCAAGCGCTGCTGCATCAACTGCAGCCTTCGGTGCTGTACGTCGCCAGCGGACGTCAGATCAACGACCTGGCCAATGGCAGCGTCTGCCTGGCGTTGGCTTACAACGGTGATGCGAGCATGGCCGCCGATCAGGCGCGCAAGGCCAACAAGCCTTACGAAATCGCCTACCGGATTCCCAAGGAGGGCACGATCGTATGGCAAGACAACCTGGCGATTCCCAAGGATGCGCCGCACCCCGAAGCCGCCCGCCAGTTCATCGAGTTCATGTTGCGTCCAGAGTCCGTCGCGGCGCTCACCAACACCTTGTTTTTTGCCACCGCCAACCAGGCCGCCACACCGCTGGTGGACGAAGCGGTGCGCACCGATCCGGACATCTACCCACCTGCCGACATCCGTGACCGTTTGTACGCCGACCGCAGCATGAGCCTCAAGGACATGCGCCAGCGCACCCGCGTGTGGACCACTTTCCGTAGCCGCCAATAATAAGGAACCTTCAATAATGGACGTCCCAGCGCAGAACGACCAAGCCATCACCCGTGACAGCCTTTATGGCACTGCCGCCGAAAGCACCTACGCCGGTATCACCAGTTTCATGCGTCGTCGCTACAGCCGAGACTTGCGCGGTGTTGACGTAGCGGTCAGCGGTGTCCCGTTCGACACCGCCACCAGCAACCGCCCGGGCGCACGATTCGGGCCACGGGGCATTCGTGCCGCGTCCACCGGAATCGCGTGGGAACGCCACTGGCCCTGGACGTTCGACCCGTTTGATCATCTGGCGGTGGTCGATTTCGGTGATTGCGACTTCGACTACGGTTCGCCGCTGTCGACACCGGAAACCATCGAAGCGCATGCCGAGCACATCCTCAACGCCGGTAGCGCGATGCTTACCTTTGGTGGCGATCACTTCATCACCTATCCGCTGCTCAAGGCTCATGCCCGCAAGCACGGTGCGCTGTCGCTGATCCACTTCGACGCGCACAGCGACACCTGGCCGGACGAAGAGGGCAAACGTATCGACCACGGCACGATGTTCTGGCATGCAGCCAAGGAAGGTTTGGTCGACCCGTCGCGCTCGGTGCAGATCGGTTTGCGCACCACCAACGACGATCACCAGGGTTTTCAGGTACTGGACGCACGGCAGGTGCATCGGCGTGGGGTGGATGCGATCGTCGAAGCCATTCGAGCTCGGGTCGGCGATAACCCGGTGTACCTGACGTTCGATATCGACTGTCTTGACCCGGCATTCGCACCGGGCACCGGGACGCCAGTGTGCGGCGGTTTGAGTACGGTGCAGGCCCTGGAGATCCTTGGCGGTTTGCGCGGGATCAATCTGGTGGGCATGGACGTAGTGGAAGTGGCGCCGGCCTATGACAATGCGGACATTACTTCACTGGCGGCGGCAACGTTGGCGATGGAGATGCTGTGTCTTTATGCGGCCAAGCATAAGGTTGACCGGTAACCAAGATTTGCGGTGTCTGTCGTAACGCCTTCGCGGGCAAGCCTCGCTCCTACAGGGACCGCATTTTTCCTGTAGGAGCGAGGCTTGCCCGCGAAGCTTTTTCAGGCGACGGGGATGATTGGCAGATCCAGTGTCTGACCACCACTAAACCGCGCAAACGAGCCGCTGATGGATTCGTGAGGCACACCTTTGGCCACATCGCTGACACCATCAAGTCGCGCCAACTGCTCAGCATTCAATTGCACATTCAACGCGCCCAAAGTCGCATCCAGTTGCGCGCGGGTGCGCGAGCCGAGAATCGGGATCAACGCGGTGGTCGAACGTTTGGCCTTTTCTCGCAGCCAGGCAATGGCTACGTGGGTCGGGCTGGCTTCCAGTTCTGCGGCAACGGTCAACAAAGTGTCGAGCAGGGCGGTTTCACGCTGGCTTTTCTCGGCGTGAATCAACATGCCGAGTTTGGCGGCGCGGTTGTCGCCATCGTTGCTGCGGTACTTGCCGGTGAGAAATCCACCACCCAACGGTGACCACAAGGTTGCAGCAAGGCCCAGCGCTTCAGCCATGGGCAATTGTTCGCGTTCGGCTGTGCGCTCGGCCAAGCTGTATTCGACCTGGATCGCCGCAATCGGCGCGAAGCCGCGTACTTCGGCTAGCAGGTCAGCGCGTGCGATGCGCCAGGCCGGGAAGTTCGACAGCCCGGCGTAATGGATCTTGCCGGCCCGCACCAGGTCGTCGAAACCGCGCAAGATCTCTTCCATCGGCGTCACGCCATCGCTCATGTGCGCCCAGAACAAGTCGAGGTGATCGGTTTTCAGTCGTTTCAGGCTCTCTTCGACAGCGCGCACCATGTTCTTGCGATTGTTGCCGGTGTGGGAAATGCCCGCGGCGGGTGTAGTACCCAAGGTGTATTTGCTGGCGACCACTAAACGATCACGTTCCGCGGCGATAAATTCGCTGAGCATGACTTCTGATTGGCCAGCCTGATAGCCGTTGGCGGTGTCGATGAAGTTACCGCCTGCCTCCAGATACCCATCAAAAATGCCCTTTGCTTCGTCACGCTCGGCACCATGGCCCCAACCGGTACCGAAATTACCGGCGCCCAACGCCAGTTCGGAAACCCGCAAACCGGTTTTGCGACCGAATACTTTGTAGTGCATGGGATGACTCCTGAAGATGGCGATTATTAGATGACTAGCAACATGTATTTAATATGATGTTAGTCATATAGGCCGTCAAGGTACTTTTTACTTCTGACATTTCACTGAAGAGGCGGCCGACGGATGGCATACTGCCGTGCATGAATGTCGACTCTCCGCTCAGCGCCTGGCAACACGCCATCGAACAAAAGGGTTTCGTCCAGGACGAAGCTCAGGAACATGCCGTCTGGGCCTTGCAAAAGTGCCACGAAGCCTTGCACGAAGGGCGTACGCCAATTACCGGTGTGTACCTCTGGGGGCCGGTCGGGCGCGGTAAAACCTGGTTGATGGACCAGTTTTACCAACACCTGCGAGTGCCGGCCCGGCGTCAGCACTTTCACCATTTCATGGGGTGGGTGCATCAGCGCTCGTTCCAGCTCACCGGCACTGCCGATCCGCTGAAGGCACTGGCGCGCGAGCTGAGCGAAGAGGTGCGCGTGCTGTGTTTTGATGAGCTGTTCGTCAATGACATCGGTGACGCGATCATTCTCGGGCGTTTGTTCCAGGTGATGTTCGAACAGGGCGTGGTGGTGGTCTGCACCTCAAATCTGCCGCCCGATCAGCTCTACGCCGACGGCTTTAATCGCGATCGCTTTATGCCGGCCATTGCGGCAATCAAACAGCACATGCAGGTGGTGGCGGTGGACGGCGGGGAAGATCATCGCTTGCATCCGGGGCAGGGCTTGCAGCGTTACTGGGTGGCCACGCCCGGGAAACCCAGCGCTCTGGGTGAGGTGTTCCAGGCACTGACTGTCGGCCAAGCGGTTTCAACCGATCCGATCCAGGTGGGTTATCGCTCGCTCGATGTGGTGCAGGCCAGCCAAAGCGTGCTGTGGTGTCGCTACGCCGATCTCTGTGAACAGCCCTTTGCTGCCATGGATTTCATGGCCCTGTGCGACACCTTCGGCGCTATTCTGTTGAGTGACGTGCCCAACCTCAGCGCGCAAAAGCGCGCAGGGCGCATCGCCCGTGGCACTGAAGACGGCGTGGAGCGAGTGGTCGCCGGCGACCGCGAGTTGCCGCAATTGTCAGTGCATGACGACGGCGTGCGGCGTTTCATCGCCCTGGTGGACGAGTGCTACGACCGCAAAGTGCCGCTGTACCTCGAAGCGCAGGTGCCTATGGACTCGCTCTACACCGAGGGCTATCTGGAATTTCCGTTCCGCCGCACCCTCAGTCGCCTGCAGGAAATGCAGCTGCAACGTTTCGCCGAGGCGTGAGATTCAGGAGGCGTGAAGATGAATCAACCTCTGTCACACCATTTATTGACCATGGCTTACCAGAACGCCTGGGCCAATCACCGCCTGGCCAAGGCCTGGTGTCAGTTGAGCCCCGAGGAACTGGCGGCACCGCGGGTCAGTTTCTTTCCAAGCCTGCGCGCGACCCTCAACCACATCCTGACCTGCGACTGGTTTTACGTGGATGCCCTTGAGCGCGAGCTGCGTGGCGATGATCCGCATCCAGACTGCTTTGTGTTCTTCAAGGACGACGAACCGTTCAGCCATGGCAGTGACCTGAGACGTGAACAATCCCATGTGGATCAGCGCTTGATCGCCTACTGCGAGCAAATGCGCGACGCGGATCTGGCGAAGATCGTGACTATCGCCCGGGACACGCCACAACACGACAGTCGCTTGCGCATGATGTCGCACCTTTTCGAGCACCAGCTCCATCACCGTGGGCAGGTACACGCAATGCTCAGCGATACGTCGGTCAAACCGCCGCAATTGGATGAGTTTTTCTGTGCTGGCGAATCTGGCTTGCGGGCTGAAGATTTTGCCGAGTTGGGGTGGACTGAGGCGCTGATTTGGGGCCATTAAGCAGCCTTCGGCAGATCCTGCTTTATTCCGTGCCGGAGCTGGCGAAGGCTGCGATCTTTTGATTTTCAAGGGTTGTCGCCGCAACCGGGCTCACGATATGGTCGCCCGGGTTAATTTAATGTGATTGGGGATGGAAATGGATTCCGCAGAAATTCTTGTACTTCAGGCCAGCTACACCAATGCGGTGCATGCCGAGGCGATTGGCCTGGTGTTGAACAGTTATGCCGAAGACCCGATGGGAGGTGGTCATTCGTTGCCTGCCAGCGTGCTGGAACACCTCCCGGGCGAGCTGGCCAAGCGTCCTCATGCGTTCAGCGTGCTGGCGTTTGTCGGCGGTGAACCGGCCGGGCTGGTCAATTGCTTTGAAGGGTTCTCGACGTTCGCCTGCCGGCCGCTTGTCAACGTGCACGATGTGGCGGTGGTACCAAAATTTCGCGGTTTGGGGCTGAGCCAGAGAATGCTGCAAAAGGTCGAGGAAATCGCCCGTCAGCGCGGCTGCTGCAAAATCACCCTGGAAGTGCTGGAGGGCAATGCAGTGGCCCAGGCGTCCTATGGCAAGTTCGGCTTTGCCCCCGGCGAGTTCGACCCCGCGCACGGGCGCATGATGTTCTGGATCAAGGCGCTTTAATCCAGGCGAAAAAAGGGCGTCCATCAGGACGCCCAACAGTAATCTCTGACTGAAGAGCAAACAGTCAGAGGTGTAACAATCACTTCGGTCTATAAGATTCGGTCATTTGTGCGGTTTGATCGTCCGGAACCCGCAGTTCTTTCGCCTGCCCTGGCGTGATGGTGCCCAGCGCCACTTGTTGGTTGTAGTGCAGGGTTTCGTAGTAGTAGCGCATGCGTTCAGCCCCCCCTTCAGCAAAAGCGCTGGCCGAGCCTAACGTCATCAGTACGGCGAGGATCAATGTAGAACTTTTCATGGTGTGCCTCCTACTTGCAGCTGTCGGATGCCTTTCGTCCATGAACCAATGAATCAAAGTCGAACGCACATTATCCGCCGATTCCGTAAATTGGGAATCAGTAAGCACTAGAGTTTCCAAACCGGGCGCAACGTATCACCGCATAGCTTTCAGGCAGTCAGAAACGCCTGTGGGAGCGAGGCTGTTCGCGATAGCGTCCTTACATTCAACACGTATGTTGACTGAGAGGTCGTCATCGCGAGCAAGCTCGCTCCCACAGGGTTGGACAGGGTTATTGCTGAACGACGTTCGGCACGGCCTTGGGCTTCATCAGGCTGAAGTCGATCAGTGGTCGCACCTGACGCTCGTACGGGTTGCCGATCATCAATGGCAATGGCTTGAAGCTGTCGCTGACCAGGCTCTTGCTGCGATCCAGTTCATCGAAACTCAGCCCGGCCAGGTCGGCCCAGGTATGGATCAAATGGGAGCTGCTGTACGGTCGCGCCAGATCAGCGGCGAAACTCCAGTCATGGGTTTCACGCCATTTCGGTGAGGCCCAGGCCATGAACGGGATGGTGTACATCGGTGCCGTTGGCTTGTTTTCGTTGCGTCCGAGGGTGTCATGGCCAACGGAATCGAAAACGTCCTCACCATGGTCAGAAAGGTACAGCAGGAAACCGTTCGGATCCGACTTGGCGTAATCCTTGATCAGGCTCGACACCACGAAGTCGTTGTACAGCACCGCGTTGTCGTAGCTGTTGTAGGTTGGCAGTTGATCATCACGCACGCCTGCCGGAACGCCGGTGCGGTCCTTGAACTTGTCGAAGGTCGAAGGGTAGCGGTACTGGTAGCTCATGTGCGTACCCAGCAAGTGCACGACGATCAGCTTGCGCGGTGCCGCGTCGGCCAGGGCCTTGTTGAACGGCTCGATCACATCGCCATCGTACTGGGCGGCATTCTGGTTGCGGTTGTTGTTCAGGTACACCTGCTCGTCGGCCTGTTCGGAGAAGGTCGTCAGCATCGTGTTGCGCTTGGTCATGGTCTGCTGGTTGGTGATCCAGAAGGTCTTGTATCCAGCCTGTTTCATCATGCTGACCAGCGATGGCGTCGACAGGTACAGGTCCGGGCTTTCTTCGTCAGCGAAGGTCAGTACCTGCTGCAACGCTTCGATCGTGTAGGGGCGTGGCGTGATGACGTTGTTGAAGACCGCCAATTGATCCTTGAGCTTGTCCAGTTCCGGGGTGGTTTCCCGAGGATAGCCGTACAGGCTCATGCGCTGACGGTTGGTAGACTCGCCAATTACCAGGACCAAAGTCGCCGGCTGGTTGGCCATCGAGTCCTTGAGATTGTGCAATGGCGGGATCTTGCTGGCGCTATTGAGCATATCTTGCATGCCGGCCAGGGTTTCCAGGTAACGGTGATAGGCCACGGCCATTTGCCAAGGCACCGCAGGCTCGATGCGGGTTTCGAATTTGTCGAAACCTTCGGCGAAACTGCCGGTACGTGCAGTCTGTTTGATCAGCGGATAACCGACCACCGCCACCAGAATGGCAGTTGCAGCCACCAGTGCCTGACCTCGCGGCAGGTACACCGGGCGCAAACGCGTCCAGAGGTAATAGGCAAAGGCCGTGTGGGCGAGGAATGCGAACACCATCCACCAGGCAAAGTACTGGGTCATGTACTCGCCGGCTTCAGAAATGTTCGACTCGAACATGATGAAGATGACGCTTTGGGAAAATTCCTGCTGATAGATGAAGAAGTAACCCAGGCTGGCCATCGAGCAGGCCCACAGCACCACGCCGATTACCGCGGCCATGACGCGCGTTTGTCGGGGAAACAACAGCACCGGCGCAAGCCAGATGGCGCTCATCACAAACGCCTGACGAAACCCGGTAAAACCGGAGGTGCCTGTCAGTTGGATCAGCAGTTGGGTGATACCGGAAAAATACCAGAAGAACAGGAACAGCCAGAGAAATCCTGCCCAATCGAAACCTTTCGCAGACGTATCGCTGCGTTTAAACCAAGCCATTCCACGCTCCAGCCAAGATTACTTCCAACGTCAGCCACCGCAGTTGCCGACGAACGGAGGGCGCACGGAAACCGCGGCCACAAAACCATCGAGTATCACCAAGCGAATGTGAAAAATTCGTGAGCTGCCAGGAATTGGCAAGGAGCTATGGCAGGTCGGAAGCAGTGGCAGTGCTGCTTCCGATTCAAGCGAGGGAGTCAGGCGTGAGGGGCACGTTGGGTAACGGGTAAGGGGTGTTGGCCCTGGACCAGCAAGAGCAGTTGCGCCAGCTCCTGTTTCAATTGATCGCGCTCGTCTTTCAACTGACGCAACTCATCGCGACGAATAGTGACGTAAAGGGTTTGTGCTGGCAGTGCGGTGTGTACTGTGCCCATTGCTCACCTCGCAAATGGCGTGTCTCAACTGTAGATCCGCCCGGAAATCAGCGGCTGACCTACTATCGGCGCCAATTTTGATTTCTTTTGCCCTCGAAGGGAACTTTTTTATTTTTCACGGTCGTTGTGTCTTCGGACTGATTCCCGACGTTATCAATCAGGATCGGGCACAATGCCCGGAAACTTCAGCCCGACGCTCTGGACTAACCTCATGAGTCGCGTTGGGCTATAACCATTGACACACTTTATTTGTAGTAGGGAGCATCAGCACATGCAACTCGGGATTATTGGACTGGGCCGCATGGGCGGCAATATTTCGCGGCGCCTGATGCTCAACGGACATACCACCGTTGTGTACGACCGCAATACCGACTTCGTCAAAACCTTGAGTGACGAAGGCGCCACGGGCGTTGCCGATTTGCCGGCCCTGGTCGCCGGCCTGGCCAAACCACGAGCGGTGTGGGTCATGTTGCCGGCAGGCGCACCGACCGAAGACACCATCGACACCCTGAGCACTTTGCTCGAAGCCGGCGATACCATCATTGACGGCGGCAACACCTTCTATAAGGACGACATTCGCCGGGCGAAAATCCTCGCGGAAAAAGGCCTGCACTACATCGACGTCGGCACCTCCGGTGGCGTCTGGGGCCTGGAGCGCGGTTACTGCATGATGATCGGCGGCGATGCCGAGACCGTTAAGCGTCTCGATCCGTTGTTCGAGAGCCTGGCACCGGGTCTGGGCGACATTCCGCGCACCAAGGACCGCAAATCCGACGATCATCGTGCCGAGCATGGGTACATTCATGCCGGCCCTGCGGGCGCCGGGCATTTCGTGAAGATGATCCACAACGGCATCGAATACGGAATGATGCAGGCCTTCGCCGAAGGCTTCGACATCCTGAAGACCAAGGCGAGCACCAATCTGCCGGAAGACCAGCGTTTTGACTTGAACGTCGCCGACATTGCCGAAGTCTGGCGTCGTGGCAGCGTTGTGTCCTCGTGGTTGCTCGACCTGACTGCCGACGCCCTGGCCAGCGATCCGAAGCTCGACGGTTACTCCGGCTCTGTGGCCGACAGCGGCGAAGGGCGCTGGACCATCGAAGCCGCCATGGAACAATCGGTGCCGGTGCCGGTGCTGTCGAACTCGCTGTTCTCCCGCTACCGTTCCCGTGGTCAGGGCACCTTTGGCGACAAGATCCTCTCCGCCCAGCGTTTCGGCTTCGGCGGCCATGTGGAGACTCCGAAAAAATGACTCATGTGATCCGCAGAAAATCCAAGGCTGAACCCGCGCCACCGACCACGCTGTTTCTGTTCGGCGCCCATGGTGATCTGGTCAAGCGCCTGCTAATGCCGGCGCTGTACAACCTCAAGCGCGACGGTTTACTCGGGGATGGACTGCGGATCGTCGGCGTTGACCACAACGCCATCAGCGATGAAGGCTTCGCGAAAAAACTCGAAGACTTCATTCGCAGCGAGGTGGCCGGCAAAGTGGGCAAGGGCGATCAGTCCCTTGACCCGGATTTGTGGGCCAAACTCGCCAAAGGCATCAGCTACGTCCAGGGCGACTTCCTGGACGACAGCACTTATTCAGCGCTGGCGGCAAAAATCGCCGCCAGCGGCACCGGCAATGCGGTGTTCTACCTGGCCACCGCGCCACGCTTTTTCAGTGAAGTGGTACGCCGGCTCGGTGCCGCCGGTCTGCTGCAAGAAACACCGGAAGAATTCAGGAGGGTGGTGATCGAGAAGCCCTTTGGTTCCGACCTGCATACCGCCGAAGCTTTGAACTCGTGCTTGCTCAAGGTGATGTCGGAAAACCAGATTTACCGGATCGACCATTATCTGGGTAAGGAAACCGTGCAGAATATTTTGATCAGCCGGTTCTCCAACAGCCTGTTCGAAGCGTTCTGGAACAACCATTACATCGACCACGTGCAGATCACCGCCGCCGAAACCGTCGGCGTGGAAACCCGTGGCAGTTTCTATGAAAACACCGGTGCCCTGAGAGACATGGTGCCCAATCACCTGTTTCAACTGCTGGCGATGGTGGCCATGGAACCACCGGCCGCCTTCGGCGCTGATGCGGTTCGTGGCGAGAAAGCCAAGGTCGTCGGTGCGATCCGGCCATGGTCAGTCGAAGAAGCCCGGGCCAATTCGGTTCGCGGTCAATACACCGCTGGCGAGGTCGATGGCAAACCACTGCCAGGGTATCGCCAGGAAGACAAGGTCGCGCCGGACAGCACCACCGAAACCTATGTGGCGCTCAAGGTCATGATCGACAATTGGCGCTGGGTCGGCGTGCCGTTTTACCTGCGCACCGGCAAACGCATGAGCGTGCGCGACACCGAAATCGTCATCTGCTTCAAACCGGCACCGTATGCGCAGTTCCGTGATACCGAGGTCGATGCGCTTGCGCCGACGTATCTGCGAATCCAGATTCAGCCTAATGAAGGCATGTGGTTCGATCTGTTGGCCAAACGGCCCGGCCCGGCGCTGAAGATGGAAAACATCGAGCTGGGTTTTGCCTACAAGGATTTCTTTGAAATGCAGCCGTCCACCGGCTACGAAACCCTGATCTACGATTGCCTCACCGGCGATCAGACGCTGTTCCAGCGCGCCGACAACATCGAGAACGGCTGGCGTGCGGTGCAGCCGTTCCTCGATGCTTGGCAGCAGGACTCCTCGGTGCAGAGTTATGCCGCGGGTGAAAACGGACCGCCGGACGCCGAAGAGTTGCTGACCCGCGACGGCCGCGTCTGGCACGGCCTCGGATGAGTGGCGTGACGCAGCATCCTATCCGTTTTCTGCTTAGCGACATGGACGGCACTTTGCTGCTGCCCGATCACAGCCTCAGCCAGCGCACCCTCGAAGCAGTTCGTTCGTTGCGCGAGGCCGGTGTACTGTTCAGTCTTGCCACCGGTCGCCCACCCAAAGCCATGCTGCAGATGATCGAGGCCCTGGGCGTCGACGTGCCGACGGCCGCCTTCAATGGCGGCACGATCGTCAATCCGGACGGCAGCTTGCTGGTTGCGCATTATTTGCCCGCCACGGCCGCACTGACTACGTTGACGCTGTTTGCCGATCAGCCGGGCATTGAGATTTGGGTGTTCAGCGGTGGCGACTGGCTGCTGAAGGACCCGGGCGGGCCGATGGTGCCGCGCGAGCAGCATGGCCTGGGATATCCGCCAGTGAAGGTCGAGAGCTTCGAACCGTTTATGGAGCGCATCGACAAGATTGTCGCTGCGAGCGCCAACACTGAGTTGCTGATTGAGCTTGAGGCGCAGTTGCTGCCTCTGGTGGATGGTCAGGCCCAGGTTTCGCGATCGCAACCGGTGTATCTGGACGTGACCGCGATGCAAGCCAACAAGGGCGAAGCGCTGGCGACACTGGCGGCGTTTCTCGGAGTACCGCTGGAGCAGACGGCAGCAATGGGCGACGGTGGCAATGACCCGGCGATGTTCCATCGCGCTGGATTTTCGATTGCCATGGGGCAGGCGGAAGAGGCGGTGAAACAGCAGGCCGATGTGGTGACCGGAGCCAATACCGAGGAGGGTGCGGCTCAGGCAATTGAACGATACATCCTGAACCGCTGAACCGCTGAACCGCTGAACCGCTGAACTACTAAACTGCTGAATTGCTGAACCCTGTAGGAGCTGCCGCAGGCTGCGATCTGTTGATCTTGCTTTTAAAAATCAGAAGATCGCAGCCTGCGGCAGCTCCTACAGGGGCACGTGTTATAGCCAGTAACTCACCGCATACCAGCCCAGCACCCCCATCACCACCGTATACGGCAACGCCATCCACACCATCCGTCCATAGGACAGGCGAATCAGCGGTGCAATCGCCGAGGTCAGCAGGAACAGGAACGCAGCCTGGCCATTGGGCGTTGCCACGCTCGGCAAGTTAGTGCCGGTGTTGATCGCAATGGCCAGCGTCTCGAAATGCTCACGGTTCATGTGCCCGGAAATGAACGCTTGCTTAACTTCAGTGATGTAGATGGTCGCCACAAACACGTTATCGCTGATAGCCGAGAGCAACCCGTTGGCGATGAACAACATCCCCGGTTGTTGATCGGCCGGCAGCGCCAGTACCCATTGGATCAAGGGTGTGAACAGTTGTTGATCGTGAATGACCGCGACCACGGCAAAAAACACCACCAGCAGCGCCGTGAATGGCATCGCGTCCTTGAATGCACTGCCGAGACGGTGTTCGTCAGTGATACCGGTAAACGCGGTAATCAGCACGATCACCATCAAGCCGATCAATCCCACTTCCGCCACATGAAACGCCAGCCCGGCAATCAGGATCAGTGCGGCCACGCCTTGCACAATGAGTGCTGCGCGCTGGCGCGAAGTCCGTTCGGCGTTGTCTTCGGCGGCGTAATTGGCCAGCACGGCGCGGACGTTGTCCGGCAGTAGCGTGCCATAACCAAACCAGCGCAGTTTCTCCAGCAGGACGCAGGTCACCAGGCCGGCCACCAGTACCGGCAGCGAAACCGGCGCGACTTTCAGAAAGAACTCAGAGAAGTGCCAGCCCATTTCATGGCCGATCAATAGGTTCTGCGGCTCGCCCACCAACGTGCAAACGCCACCCAGGGCTGTGCCCACCGCGCCGTGCATCAGCAGGCTGCGTAGAAACGCGCGGAATTGATCGAGGTCACTATGATGGAGCGTAGGCAGGTGCTGATCATCGTTGAATTCGCTGTCCTGGCGCGGGTCGGTGCCCGAGGCAACCCGGTGATACACCGAATAGAACCCGACGGCCGCACTGATGATCACGGCGGTCACGGTCAAGGCATCGAGAAAGGCCGAGAGAAATGCCGACAAAAAGCAGAACATCAGCGCCAGCAGTGCCTTTGAGCGAACCCCAAGCAGCAGTCGCGAGAACAGGAACAGCAGCAGGTCTTTCATGAAGTAGATGCCCGCCACCATGAACATCAGCAGCAGGATCACTGGAAAGTTGTGCAACAGTTCGTCATAGAGCGCTTGTGGCGTGGTCATTTTCAGCAACAGCGCTTCGACCAGTAACAAGCCGCCAGGCATCAGCGGATAACACTTGAGCGCCATGGCCAGGGTGAAAATGAATTCCAGTACCAATAACCAACCGGCCGCCACTGGACCTGCCGTCCATAGCACCAGGGCGTTGAGTATCAGGAAGCCGACAATACAGGCCTTGTACCAACGGGGAGAGTTGCCGAGAAAATTATGCGCGAAGGCCTGGGCCATAGAGCCGGACATTGGCTACTCCTTATATTAAGAAGCGCGCAACTTGCCGTAAGCCGGTGGGAAGATCAAGCTCGGGAACAATTCATTGGACTAAGCCAAGTAACGCGCGACGACAGCCCGATAGTTGCCATCCATCGAATAGCCGCCTACGACGATGTTTCCATTGTCCTGCACCGCGACGGAAGTTGCCGTGTCCAGACTGTGACCCAGACGGGTACGAACCCAGCCACTGCCATTGCCGAAGTGATGATCGAGCTGACCGTCAGGCAAGTATCGGCCCAGAATAAAGTCGGCCTCGATTCCGCCAATGGTTGCACCGGCCACCACTACGCTACCGCCGGGCTGCGCTTGGGCGGCGGTCCATTGGCAGCCGCTGCGACCGATTTCCAGCAATTGCGCCTGGCCGCCGTTGCAGTGGCTGTCCGATCGGCCATTGCTGTGTACCTTTAGCGCCAGGCAGTGCATCGGATCTCGGCTGCTGCCAAAACATTGCACGTCGCCATTGTCCTGCTGGACGATCTGGCTGACCTGAGCGCCAAGCCCCTGCGCCTTGAAGCTCATAAAGCCATCCAGGGCAAAACTGGTATCGAGCGTGCCGTCGGCGTGATAGCGCGCCAGCAGGCCTTCTTCGGGGAAGTTGATCGATCCGCCCACCAGAATCCGGCCGTCACGCTGCACCCTCAGGCTGCTGAGCCAGGTATTCATCAGCAAATGCCTGACCATCACGAAACCACGGCCATTGAAGGTCGTGTCCAGCGCACCCTTGGTATCGAGTCGAATGAGAAGGCCGGCATGATCGGCCAATTCGAAATGATGGTTGGTCACAAGCAGGATCCGACCATCTGCCTGAACCCCGACATCACAGGCCTCCGCGCCTGGCACGCCCGGGGGAAGCCAGGTATCGCGCACACCATGAGACAGGTTGCCCGGCAGGCGCACGACGCAGCGACCGTTGTCGCCAAAACGTTGAACGGCGCGACCCTGTTGGTCAAACAGCGCCACGGCGGGGAGGGTGCGATGTGCATTGTCGTAGTGCAGGCCCGCGACCAGGATGTTGCCATCCGCCAGCACGTGAACCTTGCCAGCCATGGCCTCGAAACCTTGTTCAAACTGCCCGATCACGCTGCCCTGATTGCCGAATGTCAGATCCGCCGAGCCGTCCTCCAGCAAACGAGCCAAACCAAAGCAGCTGCCACTTTGGGTTCCGACTTTTGCCGCCACCAGCAACCGGCCCTGCGGGTCTATCGCTACGCCGTTGGTCATACTCGAAATACTGCCGGCGAAATACACCTGGGTTCTGCCATGGGTGGCGAAGGTTGTATCGAGCCCTCCGGCATGATCGAGTGAGGAGGGAAAAGCCAAAACGGACTGGATTGACATGCACGCATCTCCTTGCGAGTCGTCCTGGTCCAGGAGGTGGGATGGCGACTGTATAAGGAGAATATTCAAAACCTGAATGATCAAATGCACAACTGTCATAACTAACAGGCGGAGAGTCGCTGTGTGCCACAACAGTGTCTTTTCGAACCACTGACAAGCCTGCAAAGTATTCAGGCGCGCGCAGGTTCAATTACATAAGTGTCATAAGTGCAGATGGAACTGTTCGGCCAACCAACTAACGACCGGGGAGGGCGCGGATTACTCCGGAGTAATCCGCAAAAAATATTAGTGTGGCATCGACCACGATTGAAGCTTGTAACCTTCCTGGCTCAGCTCTGCTCGTGCCTGTTCGAGCAGGCGTTCAAGTTGTGCTGGATCGGTGTAGGCACTGCTTGGGATGAGCGTGCGGCCTATACTGTTTTTGGTGCGATCGATAACGGTCAGGCTGAGTTCGCCATTGCCGTCCTGTGGCGCCCAGGCCACGCATTGAAAGGGCTGGAATGCGCGGTCAGCAATCAAAAGAGCTTCGTTGATACGGAGCGGGGCGTTCATAGGATGTTCTCTCTGTATGCCCAATCAAGTGACGTGCCGACGGTTGGGCTTACCGTTCGGCAGTTACTTGTACTGATGCCCGCAACCGGGGTTCGGGTCACACACAATCAAAAGAAATTTCAACTTTCTTTCATATACTCAATGGGAAGACTGAATCTGAAAGCTGAATGAAAGGTTTGGACTCGTTAGGTAACTGACAAAGTAGCTTCTTATAACTACTTAGGCGGTAGCCCTATAGTCAAACGGTACAAGCCGCTGTCAAATTCTTGCTAATGTTACAGCCAGGTCCGCCAAATGACTGTTTTTAATAAAATTTCTTAAATTTGGCGTCAAGGAATGGTCATGAGCGATGCACCTGCCTTACGACGTTTATTAGTGGTGGATCCCTGCGACGACTGCCATCGCCTGCTACCGGGATTACGCTCCGTGGGTTGGGACGTTGACAGCTGTACGCTGGAAAACGCCGCCGATCGAACCTGTGACGTAGGTTTGTTACGGTTGCAGCCCTATCATCTGGAACATCCGGATGCCGTCAAAGAGGTGATCAGCCACAGCGGTACCGAGTGGATCGCCGTGCTTAACCAGGAAGTTCTGCGACTACAGAATGTCGGGGACTTTGTCTGCGAGTGGTTTTTCGATTTTCATACCTTGCCGTTCGACGTCGCCAGGGTCCAGGTCACACTGGGTCGCGCCTTTGGCATGGCGCGCCTGCGCGGACAGGGCACGGTTCATATCGATCAGCCTGAACACGAACTGCTGGGCGACAGCAAGCCCATACGCGAATTACGCAAACTATTGAGCAAACTGGCGCCCACAGAGTCGCCCGTGTTGATTCGCGGTGAAAGCGGGACAGGTAAAGAACTGGTCGCGCGCACGCTGCATCGGCAATCCTTGCGGCACAGCAAACCCTTTGTCGCGATAAATTGTGGCGCGATTCCCGAGCACCTGATCCAGTCCGAACTGTTTGGCCACGAGAAGGGTGCCTTTACTGGCGCCCATCAACGCAAGGTCGGGCGGATTGAGGCGGCAAATGGCGGAACGCTGTTTCTCGATGAGATCGGTGACCTGCCGCTGGAACTGCAGGCGAACCTGTTGCGCTTTCTCCAGGAAAAGCACATTGAGCGGGTGGGTGGCAGTCAGCCGATTCCCGTGGATGTGCGGGTGTTGGCGGCGACCCATGTTGATCTTGAAGCCGCGATCGAGAAGAAACGCTTTCGCGAAGATCTGTACTATCGCTTGAACGTGTTACAGGTCGCGACCGCGCCCCTGCGTGAACGTAATGGCGATCTGTCGATGCTGGCCAACCACTTCTCCCATTTTTACAGCCACGAAACCGGCCGCCGTCCGCGCACCTTCAGCGAAGACGCCTTGATTGCCATGGGCAAGCATGACTGGCCGGGCAATGTTCGCGAGCTAGCCAACCGGGTGCGTCGCGGGTTGGTTCTGGCTGAAGGCCGGCAGATTGAAGCGCGAGATCTGGGGCTGATCAGCCATCAGTCCGTTACCGCGCCGATGGGCACGTTGGAAGACTACAAGCACCGTGCAGAGCGCCAGGCCTTGTGCGATGTACTTAACCGGCACAGCGACAATTTGAGCATCGCCGCCAAGGTGTTGGGGATATCCAGGCCCACCTTCTACCGGTTGTTGCACAAGCATCAGATCCGCTGAAAGCACGATCAAAAGATCGCAGCCTGCGGCAGCTCCTACAGGTAGGAGCTGCCGCAGGCTGCGATCTTTTGATGTTAAAAAGCCCCGGAAACGGGGCTTTGTCCTGGACGTTCAATTAGAAGTAGTACGGGAATTTCAGGCTGAAGGAAAAGTCTGGCGCGTCTTCGGTCAGGCCGATAGCGAGGTTGGGAACGATCGTCAGGTTGTCCGAGGCGGCCAGGGTCATGCCGATGTTGAAGTTGGCCGCGTTGTAATCGCTGTTGGAAATCGACTGCCAATCGCCACCGTCCGGTTTGATCTTGCTCTTGCGGGCGAACTGATCGGTGAACGAGAACGACATACTCATCTTCTCGTTCAAGGCGAATGCAATGCCGGCACCGACTTGCCAAGAGTCGCCAAGTTTCACATCCCCCTTCACCTTGGAGCCAACCTGTGGGCTGATGTCGCTGAAAGAGTCTTGTATGTTGTAGGTGTAGGCGAGGCTGCCGAACAGCACGGCCGGGTCAAAAGTCTTGACCAGCGAGAGACCCGGAGTGATCGACCAGACACCGTTGCCGGTAGGCAAGTCCTCGGGTACCGCGAGGTTATCGTTGTTCGGATCTTCTACCAGCTTGATGCCGTAAGGGTCTTTGCCGGTTGGTGCCTTGACGCGCAGTGTCGCGACCGCGTCGGGCAGGTTGGCCGACTCATCCAGAAACTTGTAAGCCACGCCAACGTTCACATCGCCGATGGTTGGGTCGCGGGTAACGGTTGCGTCTGATGTAACCGGGCCTGCGCCACCCGCGCCACCGGAGGAATACGTTGATTCGCGATAAACCACGGGGACGTTAATGTCGAACTGCCAACGTTGCGCCACGTTGTAACGGGCGGTCAGATCCAGTGTCCAGTTGTCGGCCTTGATGCGGTCGAGGTTGATGTTGCCGAGAAAAATCGAGTCCAGTGCCAGGAAGCCGTTGAGCGTCAATGCACGGGTGTCGTAATGCGTGTAGGTCAGGCCGGTTTCGACGCTGAACTTGCCGCCGCCGAAGAAACCGCTGGCTTCGTCATACAAGTTGGAAACGCTTTGCGCGGGCTCCGAATCATCCTTGAGCGATTGGCCGTATGAACTGCCTGTAGTTCCCGGTGCACCGGTGGCCACCGTCTGGCCACCCTTGGGCGTTTCCGCTGGGGATTTGGTCAGGCGTTTGGGAACGGGTGTAGCAGGTGCTTCTTCGACTTGGCGAACGCGTTGCTCCAGTACCATCAACGCGTTCTGCTGAGCTTCGTAACGCTGTTTCAACTCCATGAGTTCTTGTTTTAGTGCTTCGACCTGGGGGTCCGTTGCTGCGTAGAGCAATGTGGCCGGGGCCAGGCTAGTCAGACAAACGATAGTTCTTAGCGTTAAAGATCGGTGCATGGGTTAGCCGTCCCTTCTGACTACTTCTGATGAGACTGAGCGTAGATCAGAATCCGTTAGTGCGAAGACCTTTGAGCTGATCCAGGTTTCCGTTCAGCGCCCCGCCTGTTGGCCCGCCGTCACGCAGCACGACATTGAGTGATGTGAGGTTGCTGACCTGGTTCCCCCCGCCGAGTAACGTCGTGTTTTGCATCAGCCCACCGTCAGCAAGGCGTTGCATGGTACTGCCCTGATTGTTGTTGGCCACGATGTTGAGTTGCACACCGTTACCGGTCGACGACAAGCTGAGCGACCCCGCCCCATTGGAGCCAACCAGTGTAGAACCTGAGGCCAGTACCTGACCCTGCTGCTGCACATCTGGTGCCTGATTGGCTTTTGAGACGTTGATGCCCACGTTGTTGTAGGCAGTGTTATTGTCGCCGGCCGCACGCACGACCTGAGTGACGCCTACGGTGCTGTTGAGGCCGTTGCCGCCAGTGACGGTGCCGGTGCCGGTGCTGCTGCCTTGCTTGATGGTCGAGCTATTACCTGTTTTGTCGATCAACGACACATAGAACTGTGGCTTGATGGTCGATTGCTGTATTTGCATCGAGGAAGTGGCCCCGATCACTTCGCCGTTGGCATTTTGCCAGGTGCTGGTCATGACAATACCGAAACTGATGATTCGTCCCGGCATGACATAGCGGCCTCGCAGGCTCGACAGCTCCAGATCGTTCAGTTCAATGGGTTTGAAAGTCTGCGCATGGATCGGCAGGCTGGCGGCCAGACAAGCCACGGCGAGCCAGATTGGGGTCTTCATTGCATGCTCCCGGAGCTTCATGCTCCCTTGTTATTAGAAGAAGTCGCTTCGGATAAATCCGAAATCCATCAACTCTGCGTCCTGCACCGGGCTGAAGGTGTCGATGCGGTTCTTGGCGGTCAGCGGCATGGGTGGGTCGAGCAGCGCGTTGGTTTTGTCATAGCCCTGGCCGATGACGGCGAAGATGATGCCGTTCCAGCCTTTGACAAAATCTTCGAGTTTGAAACGTTTATGACCGAGTACCGGATCTCCGATGTAGACCCAGCCCTTTTGGACTTTCTGCATGACCACAAAGTGTTTGTAGCCGCGGATATCCATGAGCACCACAACCGGAATTCTGATGTCGTTCAACGTTTCCGGCGCGACCCGGTAGCCACGCGCCCGCATGCCGATACTTTCCACGTAGCGCTTCATGTCCAGCATCGAGAAGCCCTGGACGCGTACCAGATCCTGATCGGAATGTTCGAGCATTCCTTCGATAATCTGATGTTCAGTCACGTCCAGCCAATAGGCCTGACGCAAGATGGTCGCCAGCGCAGCTGCGCCGCAACTGAAGTCGGTTTTCTGTTGCACGAGGTCGGAAAATTTGCGCTCGCGTATGCTCTGGATCGGCTTATATATCACCGCGCCGCCCGGCAGGACGGAAAGCGGCATTTGGGCAGCCTCGATCACACCGGCCACGCATAGCAAAAATGCCAAGGCGATAATGCGCATGGTAGGACGCCTTCTATGTGCGTTGAAAAAGGCCCCCGTAAGGGGGCCTCCAGAGACAGCAATCAGAACGACTGGTTGGAAATGGCCAGCGAGTTGCTTTGTTGGTTGCCCACGCCAGCAGCTACGTTGACGCCGAGGTTGCCACTGCCACCATTCACCGAACCGCTCAGGGTTGCGGTGTTGGTCACAGGGTTTGCCCAGCCAGTTGGGGTCAGCACTTGATAAGAGTAAGTGTTGCTCAAATCAAATGAACTGCTTTCGCTGTAGCTCTTCGTTACGTCTTTCGTGGATGCGGACGATTTTTCGCCAGATTTGTCGTACGAGGAGTCATACGATTTTGTGAAAGACGAACTGTGCGACTTATCGTACGAAGAGTCGGTCGAGTTTGTGTTCGATGTGTCGACAGATGCATCGACCGATGCGTCTAGCGAAGCATTGAGCGATCCATTGGCACTCGAACTGCGGGTGTGGTCGCCATTGCCATTATTGAAGGTAGAACTTCTTGAAGCCGCCGCCGATGCTGCCAACGTGGCGTTCACACTGGCGCTCAAAGTAGCACTGCTGGAAGCGCTCGAATCCGTACTCGCGGAACCGTTGGCAGCAGAGGTTTTGGAACCGCTGGCGTCAAAGCTATTGGCACCACTCGCAGCCCAGTTGCTGGAAGCGCTCTTATCAACGCTCAAGTTGGAGTCTTTGTTGAAAGATGCACTCCCGCTTTTGGTTGTGGTGAACGACAGGGTATCCAGGCTGTAGGTCCGATCAGCGTTGTTATTCACTGTCAGGCCAGGACCGGTTTGTTCGGCAGAGGCGGTGGCTGATGCATTACCCAGCGGCGCACTGGAGTTGGCAATCGCCATGGTGTTTTTCTGTTGGTTAAGGTCGCCACCAGCAATGTTGATACCCATGTTGCCGCTAGCGCCACTGCCCGACCCACTCATAGTCGCCGAGTTGGTGGTGGAGTAGTTGTCGACCCGGTTGTTGTTGCTGTACTGAGTGACTCTGGCGGTAGCACTGGCAGTGCCGAACACGAAGCTATTGTCGATAGCCGCGTTGTCGGAGGCAGCGTTTGCGATGGCAGCCGCGTTGTCTTGTTGGTTGCCGGAGCCGCCCGCCACGTTGACGCCGACGTTGCCGCTGGCACCTGTACCAGAGCTACTCATCTCGGCTGAGTTCTGAGTGCCTTGGTTGAGGATGCGGTTGCCGGTACTGCTTTGCTTATCGTTGGCAGTGGCAGTCGCGCTGATAGGGATCATTTTTGGAGGAGGCGTTTGATTGCCACCGTTATGGTGGTGGTGATCGTTGTCCCGCCCGTCGTTAGCTTGTACAGCAACAGCCATGACCGCAGCAATTGCGAAAACCAGAGGCTTTAATGCCATCGAAGGTTTCATGGTGATTCTCCGTACTTATTTTAGGTTAAGTGTTGTTATTACCTGTTTGGGTCAATCCGCGACCCGTACGCTCACGGTGTTGGCCATTCGGTTTCCCACCCCGGCGCTCTGATTCAACTGAATTACCCCACGGCTACCGGTGAAAGCCTGGTCACTGGTCGTGACCTGGCGATAGCCTGGTGTCGAATCAGTCGGATCGGAGTTGTTGAGCAGCGCCACGTTCTGTTGCATGAGGACGCTGTCATCGATACTTTGCGGCTGCGCACTGATGCTGATATGCAGTGCGTTGGCTTGCTGGTTGCTGGCACCCGAGCTCTGATTGACACCCAGCACACCGTTGCCATGGCTGAAGGAGTCACCCTGGATGCTGGACCGGGCGTCGATCGCGGGGTCGACATGGGTGCGTAACCGTTGGCGGATTTGGGTGCTTGCGCTAGCTGAATTGCCGACGGCGATGGCCCGGGCATTAGCCTGTTGCTGTTGATCGCCGGCAGCCTGGTTGACGCCGAGGTTGCCCGAATACTGCGCGCCCGAATTGTCGATTTCGGCGTTATTGATGACGGGAGACTGAGCAAAGGTCGATGCACTGCAAAACATGGCAAGGATCAGCAGGGTACGATTCATCTTAACGGTCTCCCGTTATGATTTTCAGAGCACCCAAGCCTTGCTGGACGCTTGAATTGACCATGTTGGAAATACCGTTGCCACCATTTCCGGAACGGCCGGCGGGGAGGTTGGAAAGCTGATTTTGCGTGCTGATATTGCCGCCCAGATTGTTGTTTTGACTGACCAGGCGTGAGATGCCTGCACCACTGGCGACGTTGGCAAAGTCACCGTCATTCAACTCGTTCGTTTGATTCAGGATTTGTCTGGACGGGTTGGCATTGGCGGTTGTGGGATTAGGATCGGGAATGACTGGCGCTTGTACTGCGTTGCGCGGTTGGACATCACGTTTGATGATTATGATGCCGTTGTCAGCCTGAACAGGCAGGCAGACGCTTGAGCCTAGTGCGCATCCGGTCAGCAGAAGGCTATAGATACTTCTATAAAATTTCCCCACGGCGGCAATTCCTTCTGTAAGTGGAACGCTGGCCCTTATCAGCGTTGCGAAGGAAGAGAGCAGGAGGTGTGCCGTTTTTTGGTTATTTAATAAAATCAGAGGGTTACAGATTTTGTCCGGGAGCGCGTTATGTCAGCTGTTACAACCATAAGACAAACAGCAGGGCCGCCAACCGTCTAAATGGCTTGCGATGCTCTAGATCGCGGGTTGTGGGGGAGTGTTTCAGCGCCTTAACAAATGAGGGCGTTAAAAGGCGAGGGGTGCTGAAACGGGCCGTTTGGGACCGACAGGTTGTTTCAGGATTGGACACTTTTCACCCAAAACAGGGGGCGCACTGGGTAAAAAACCCCAAAATCAGGGGTTGGAGGCAAGCAATCCGGTCACCGCCTGAAATGCCTGAATTCGCCGTTCAGCCCAGTCACCCTGCAGGGTTTGCACAGATTGTGGGTGCTGTTGCAGCCACGCCAGGCACTTGTCGAAGAACACTTGGCGCTCTCTGAGTTCGGGTTGGCAACGTTGTCCATCATCCGTCCAATCGATATTTTCGGGCGACAACAGCAAATGCAAATCGTAGTGCCGCGCCAGCAACGCTTGCTCGATCCAGGCCGGGCAATCGCCAAACAATGTCTGGCTCCAAAGCATGTTGCTCAGCAAGTGAGTATCGAGGATCAGCAAGTGCGGGTGCCGGGCACGAGCTTCATCTTCCCAATCGAGTTGCCCCCGAGCGATTTCCGGGATATCGGCAAGGCAGGTTTCCCGTGGGTTCTGCTCAATGAACCAACGCACATACTCGTCCACCCGAACACCGCCGAAATGCTGCTGCAGTTCGGCCGCCAGCCAACTCTTGCCGCTGGATTCAGGGCCTGTGAGTACCAGGACTTTCATGTGCGCAACGCCGGGGCGGCGCGCCATTCACGCCAGCCTTGCACGGCAAGCAGCAAGAACAGCCCGTACAGGGCAGCCGTCAGGTACAGGCCTTTATAGAGGAACAGGCCGACAAAGATCACATCCACGGTGATCCAGAGTGGCCAGCATTGAACGCGCTTTTGCGCCATCCAGACCTGCGCCACCAAACTGAAACCGGTCAGCGCCGCATCGAGCCACGGTTGGGCTGCGTCCGTCCAGTGCGCCATGGCAGCCCCCAACAACAGGCTGCCGATCCCGCCGGCAATCAAACCGAATGTCACCGATTGTGCATCCAGTCGGCTGACCTCGCGTCCGTGCTGCGCGTCGCCCGCGCGGGTCCACTGCCACCAGCCGTAAATCTGCAAGGCGGCGTAGATCACTTGCAGCAACATGTCCGAGTACAGCTTTACCTCGAAAAAGATCCAGCTATATATAAGCACCATGACCAGACCGATCGGCCAGCACCAGGGGTTCTGTTTGACCGTCAACCAGACGGCAATGACACCGAGGGCGGCGGCAAACAGTTCAAGCCCGGACATGGAGGTTCCTTGGGGGGAGTCGAAGAGGGTGCGGATTGTAACCGCAGGCGGGTAATTTTAAGATCAAAAGATCGCAGCCTGCGGGTTCACACAAACCCATGTAGGCGCTGCCGCAGGCTGCGATCTTTTCGCATTACACCCGGAACTGCTTGAGTAGCCCGTTCAACTGTTCGCTCAACCCCTTCAACCGCACGCTCGCCGTACTGGACTGTTCAGCTGCGAGCGCCGTGCTGTGGGACAATCCGGCCGCTTGCGTGACGTTCTGATTGATGTCCTCTACCACATGGGCCTGCTGCAACGTTGCGCTGGCAATGGAGGCGTTCAAGCCGTTGAGGTTGCGCAATGCCTGGCCGATGGCATTGAGGCTCGCACTGGCCAGACCGGCCTGTTCAATGGTCAGCTGCGAGGCCCGACTGCTGTCACCAATCACTTTGACCGCCGCCTCGGAATGGCTTTGCAGCCGTTCGATCATTGTCTGGATTTCAGCCGTGGACTTCTGGGTGCGTTGGGCCAGCAGACGCACTTCGTCGGCTACCACCGCGAAACCACGCCCTTGCTCGCCGGCCCGGGCCGCTTCGATGGCGGCGTTGAGGGCCAGCAGGTTGGTTTGTTCGGCGATGGAGCGGATCACTTCAAGAACGCTGCCGATCTGGGTGCTTTCGGTGGCCAGTGTGCGGATCACTTCCACCGCCTGATTGATCGTGCACGACAAAGTGTCGATCTGTTGCAGGCTGCCGTCGATATTGACCTGGCCCTGTTGTGCCTGCGCTTCGGCGTTGCGCATTTCGCTGGCAGCGTGCTCGGCATTCTTCGCCACATCCTGCACACCATAGGTCACTTCATTGATGGCCGTGGCCACCAGTTCCATCTGTTGCGACTGCTGCTGGCTGCGCTGCTGAGCCTGGATGGCGTCGTTGCCCAATTCGCTTGACGACTGACCCAGCGCGCTCGCCGACACCTGCAATTCACCGATCACCAGACGCAGTTTGGTCGTAAAGGCATTGAAGTGCCGGGCCAATTGGGTGACTTCATCCTGGCCGCGGGTGTCGAGGCTGCGGGTCAAGTCACTTTCGCCACTGGCTATATTGGCCATCGCATTCACGGTCTCCTGAAGCGGGCGGACAATGCTGCGGGCGATCACGATCACCAGTGCTGCCATGAACAATGCGATCGCCAGACCAATAGATGAAGCTTTCCAGACCTGGCCATAGAACTCGGCTTGCATGTCATCGATGTACACGCCCGAGCCGATCACCCAGCCCCAGGGCTCGAACAGTTTAACGTAGGAGGTTTTTTCCACCGGCGCGCTGGCACCCGGTTTTGGCCAACGGTAATTGATGCTCCCGGCGCCTTTGCTCTTGGCAACCGCCACCATTTCATTGAATACCGCAAAACCGTCCGGGTCGCGAATGGCCGACAGGTTCTGGCCATCGAGCTTCGGGTTGGCCGGGTGCATGATCATCACCGGCGTCAGATCATTGATCCAGAAGTAGTCGTTCTGGTCATAACGCAAGCCACGAACGGCGGTCAGCGCCTGCTTCTGCGCGGCTTCGCGAGTGAGCGTGCCGGCGGTTTCCAGGTCGTGGTAGTAGGTGAGAATACCGCTGGCGGTTTGCACCACATGCTGGGTTTTCTGGGCCTTGGCGACGTACAGGTCGTCGTGAATCTGCTTGAGCATCAAGGTGCCCAAGGCCAATAGCATCATGACGGCCACGATCAAGATGAGCCACAAACGCCGGCTGATCGACATATTGCGCAAGCTGTTCATAACGCGCTACTCCAGTTTCTTATTCTTGGATTTACTTGGTCTTGCAATGAATAACCGCCAGCATCTTGCCAGGCCCGATAAGGCAGCAGCGCCAATCAGACTTGTCTGATAGGATTTCGGCCCCGCACGGAGAAACCTGAATCCAAATTGATTTTTTCACGGAAATTTCAGGGGTTTGTGTGGATCTTGTGCGGGCGGGATTTCAGCTACGCTAATCGCGATCAACGTTTTAAAAATACTAACGGGGCATGCACTGGTGCATAGCCTTTTGGGGGATTGATGGATCTTTGGACTGCCTTTCAGGCTTTGATTCTTGGTGTTGTAGAAGGGCTGACGGAGTTCTTGCCCATTTCCAGTACCGGGCACCAGATTATTGTTGCCGACTTGCTCGACTTCGGTGGCGAGCGTGCCATGGCGTTCAATATCATCATTCAGCTCGGGGCAATCCTGGCGGTGGTGTGGGAGTTTCGCCGCAAGATATTCGACGTGGTTGTCGGCTTGCCCACCCAGCCAAGTGCGCGTCGCTTTACCGCGAACCTGCTGATTGCCTTCCTGCCGGCCGTGGTATTGGGGGTGATTTTCGCCGACTTGATCCACCATTACCTGTTCAACCCGATCACCGTGGCCACGGCTTTGGTGGTGGGCGGCATCATCATGTTGTGGGCGGAACAGCGTCAGCATGAAGTGCACGCCGAAACCGTTGATGAAATCACCTGGAAAGACGCGCTGAAGGTCGGCTTCGCCCAGTGTCTGGCGATGATTCCGGGCACCTCGCGTTCCGGCTCGACAATCATCGGCGGCCTGTTGTTCGGTTTGTCGCGTAAAACCGCCACCGAGTTTTCGTTCTTCCTGGCGATGCCGACCATGGTGGGCGCTGCGGTTTACTCGGGCTACAAGTACCACAAGCTGTTCGTGGCGGCCGACTTCCCGGTGTTCGCCCTGGGCTTCGTCACCGCGTTCATCTTCGCGATGATTGCAGTCAAAGGCCTGCTCAAGTTCATCGCCAGCCACAGCTATGCGGCGTTCGCCTGGTATCGCATCGTATTCGGCTTGCTGATTCTGGCCACCTGGCAGTTTGGCTGGGTTGACTGGAGCGCTGCCAAGCCATGAGTGATGCCAGCGCGCGCAACGACCGAGGACGCAAATCCGGGGGAGAGGTCCAGCATCCACGCCTGAAATGGCAGGTGTTCGCGATCTTGTGCGCGCTGCCACTGTACGGTTCGATGTCGTTTTGGTTGCGTGGCGTCTCGGTGATTCCATTGGCCGCCTACGGCATCGTCAGCGTGCTGGCGTTTTTCCTGTACTGGAGTGACAAGCGCAAAGCGCGCGCCGACGATTGGCGAACACCGGAGAACGTGCTGCATGCGCTGGAGTTCGCCGGTGGCTGGCCGGGTGCGCTGCTGGCGCAGCAGGTATTTCGGCACAAAACCCGCAAAGTCTCATTTCAATTGGTCTTCTGGCTCATCGTGCTGCTGCACCAGGTATTCTGGATCGACATGCTGTTCCTTGGGGCACACCTGTTCGCGTTGTTCTGAAACCAGATCTATAGCAGCAGCCCGACCTGGGTGCGCTTGGGCAACTTGCTGACCACCAGCTGATGGGATCTGCGTAACAGACCTTGCAGTTCCTCGGTGCCCAGCGGGTAGGGCGTTGCCATGATGATCCACTGAGCCCTTGCCAGATACGGCGCAGGATGAATGCCCGGACGGTCGCAATGACCGAGAAACAAGTCCTTGTCGACCTTGAACGCCAGGGACGCGCCACGCAGGTTTTGCAGGGCGAACATTTTGTTCCCGGCAATCGAAAACACCCGCACACCACCCCATTTGTAGTCTTCCCGTGCACCGGGCAAGGCCAGGCAAAACGCCGCGACGTCGGCTTCGTTCATGCGTCCTGTCATATCAAACGATCCCCGCAGGCGTTGAATGTTTCGATCAAATGGTCAAGCCACGCACGCACGGCCGGCATCACGCCGCGTCGATGAGGGTAGACCGCTTGCAGCCAGCCGCCGGGCAACGACCACTCGGGCAGTAACTGCACCAGCGAGCCGTTTGCCAGTTCCTGTTCGCAATACATCATCGGCAACGTGGTAAAACCCTGGCCGGCGAGCGTGCAAGTCTTGCGCACGATAAAGTCGTCGATGCCCAGCCGCGCTTCAAGGGCCAGGTCGTATTTTTTTCCCTGACGATCAACCAGACTAATGTGCACCAGGCGATCGGGCTCCAGGGCGCCGAGCACCGGCAGGTTTTTCAGATCATCGGGGTGATTGATGACGAGGCCCTGAAGGAATGCGGGGCTGGCGACCATGAGCATTTGTGCCTGACGCAGGCGACGGGTGACCAGCAGCGGGTCTTCATCGCCCGGCTCGCGAACGCGCAATGCGACATCCACGCCTTCGGTTACCAAATCGACACGACGATTGACCAGCATCACCTCTAACTGGACTTGAGGGTATTTGTCCAGAAAGCTGCTGATCACCCCCGGCAGCATCTCGTGTGCCAAACCGACCGGGGAAGAGACCCGCAAGCGCCCTCGGGGCTCGCTGGACATGCTCGCCACAGCCTCGTCCGCCATTTCGGCTTCAAGCAACATGGCCTGGCAATGCCGCAGGTATCGCTCGCCCACGGCAGTCAACTTGAGCTGGCGGGTGGTGCGTTGCAGCAACCGCGCGCCCAGGCGTTCTTCCAGCTCGGCAATGCGCCGCGACAGCCGCGACTTGGGAATCCCCAGCAATCGCCCGGCAGCCGCAAATCCGCCGGCTTCCACGACCTTGGCGAAGTAATAGAGGTCATTCAAGTCTTGCATGGGCGCTTACTCAATCGTTCTATCAGTGGGACAAACTATCGCATTGTTGCAGGCTAATCATCTATTGGTTTCGTCTGTAGGATTGTCTCCATCAGATCGCCCTGGCGGCGATCCTCACCTGGAGATTCCACATGAAACTGCTGCATATCGATTCGAGCATTCTTGGTGACAACTCGGCTTCCCGTCAGCTGAGCAGCGAAGTGGTCAAAGCCTGGCAAACCGCCGAGCCATCCGCCGTAGTGACCTACCGCGACCTGGCTGCTGACGCTATCAGCCATTTCTCTTCGACCACGCTGGTTGCCGCTGGCACCACCGCTGAACTGCGCAACGCCGCGCAACAACACGAAGCCGAATTGAGCGCTTCGACTCTGGCCGAATTCCTCGCCGCTGATGCCGTGGTGATTGCAGCACCGATGTACAACTTCACCGTCCCGACTCAACTGAAAGCCTGGATCGACCGCATCGCTGTTGCCGGCAAAACCTTCCACTACACCGAAGCCGGCCCTGAAGGCCTGTGCGGTGGCAAGAAAGTGGTGATCGTTTCGACTTCCGGTGGCATGCACGCCGGTCAGGCTACTGGCGTTGCCCACGAAGAATACTTGAAGGTACTGTTCGGTTTCATTGGCATCACCGATATCGAGTTCGTCCGCGCTCACGGTCTGGCGTACGGTGACGACGTGCGTAACAAAGCGATGAGCGATGCTCACACGCAGATCAGCGAGCAGTTGTTCGCCGCCGCGTAAGGCTTGCGTAAAGACATCACGCCGTTCAGGCAAAGCCTCAAAAAACTCTGTATTCTGGATACGCAAGTACCAGCTACGGAGTTTTTTGTTTCTGGTCGTTTCAGATTGTGGCCCGAGTTATGCAGTCGAGGGTTACGTCTCTAGTCCGGTAACAAGGTGGGGCATCCCATGGTGCGTCTTTGTGCAACTTTACTGATCTGCCTGCTCAGCAGCCTGAATACAGTGCACGCCGCGCCTGCGCCGCATCCTCACTGGAGCGTCGGCTACCACGAGATGAGCTTTCTCGATCCGCTCGATTTGCAGCCGATGCGCGCCATCGCCTTCTATCCTTCGAGCGAAAAGGAACACTCCAGCAAGCTGGAGGGTTACACCGTCGAGGCTGGCGAGGACACTAAAGTCGCTATCGGTCGTTTTCCGATGTTGATGTTGTCCCACGGCAACACCGGAACCCCGCTGGCGCTGCACGACCTGGCCACTTCGCTGGCACGCAAAGGTTTTGTGGTAGTGGCCGTGATTCATCCCGGTGATAACTCCAAGGACCATAGTCGCCTCGGCACCCTGAGCAACCTGTATGGGCGGCCTATCCAGATTTCCGAAGCCATTACCGCGACGCTCGGCGACCGCATGCTGTCGCCGTTCGTCAATGCCGATCAGGTGGGCGTGATCGGTTATTCGGCGGGCGGGGAAACGGCATTGATTCTTTCCGGCGCAACCCCGGATCTGGATCGGCTGCGCCGTTACTGCCAGGAACGTCCGGACGATCGCGATGCCTGTAATACCCAGGGCGAATTGATCGTTGACCGTGACGACTTGCAGCCCGTGGCTGATCCGCGGGTCCATGCACTTCTGCTGATGGCGCCGCTGAGCCTGAAGTTCGGCCGCCACACCCTGGCCGATGTGCACGTGCCGGTGCTGCTTTACAGCGGTGACGGCGACAAACTTGTACCCATCGACAAGAACGCCGTCGCGCTCGCGCGCAAGCTGCCTGTTGCTCCGGATTTCAAACTATTGGCCGGGGCAGGGCACTTCGTGTTCATGGCACCGTGCAACGATGAGCAGATCGTCATCATGCCGGCGTTGTGCACCGATGCCGATGGTGTGGACCGTGAAGACATTCACCGTAACCTGATCTCGGAAGCCGGACGCTTCTTCTCCCGCACGCTGGGCAAGGTAACCCGGGCCGGAATGCAAACCGCCGATCAATAATTCCTTCCTGAAGGAGCTGCCGCAGGCTGCGATCTTTTGATTTTGCTTTTCAACAGCAAGATCAAAAGATCGCAGCCTTCGGCAGCGCCTACATGATTTCGGTGATTAGGCGATTGCGCGGTGTTTCAACAACAACGTCAGTCCCAAACCGGTTACCGACAACAACGCCGCGCAAAAGAAAATCCACGCATACCCAAGGTTCAGCGCGATAGCGCCCATCAATGGTCCGGCAATCGCCAATGCCAAATCAAAAAACACTGCATAAGCACTCAAGCCTGCGCCACGGCTGGAGTTGGGCACTTGCTTGATTGCCTCGACACCCAGCGCCGGGTAGACCAGCGACAAACCGAAACCGGTCAGGCCGGCCCCGATCAAGGCATAGCCGGTTGAAGGCGCGAACCACAGCAGCACCAGACCGATGGTTTCGATGGTCATGCAGGCAATGGCCGACGTGAAGCCACCGAACCGACTGATACTGGAAATGAACAACAGCCGCGCCAGAATAAAACACACACCGAAGACAGTCAGGCAGTAAGCCGCGCCGGTCCAGCCGCGATTGAGGTAGTACAGGGTAATAAAAGTGGTGAGGGTGCCATAGCCAATGGAGGCCAGGCTCAAGCTGGCACCGAACGGCGCAATGCGTCCGAACACCGCCCAGAACGGCAAACGCTCACCGCGGACCACTGGCACCGAGGGTTTGTTGCGGATAAGCACCAATGCCGCCAGGGCCAGCACAGACAGGGCGATACCCAGGCTCGCGAACCCCAACTGATCGACCATTACCACGCCCAGCGGCGCACCAATCGCAATCGCCCCATAGGAAGCAATGCCGTTCCACGAGATTGATCGAGCAGTATGTTCAACGCCTACCTGGCCCATGCACCAACTGATGGTGCCGACGCCGATCAAGCCTTGGGCGATCCCCAGCAACAAGCGCCCGGCAATCAGGATCAACAGGCTCAGCAGCGGGAAGTCTTGCAACAAGGTCGACAGCAGCGTCAGCACACCGCTCAAGACAATTCCGGACAAGCCGTAAATGATCGAGCGTTTAGTGCCGACGCTGTCTGACATGCGCCCGGCCATGGGCCGGCTGAGGAGGGTGGCGAGGTACTGCGAGCCAATGGTCAGCCCCGCGATAACGGCGCTGAACCCCAGTTGCTCATGGACATACCCTGGCAACACCGCAATCGGCAGGCCGATGCAGAGAAAAGCAATAAAGGTATAAAAGACGATGGAGACGATCTGCAGGGTGATCGCCATGGAGCTTTGCGGTGGCTGTTGCTGCGCAGACATGAGGGCTCGTTCGCGGGCGGCGGTGGGAGAACAGCATGATGGCGCGGGCGTGGAATAAAAGAAAGCAGGCTAACGATCAAAAGATCGCAGCCTTCGGCAGCTCCTGCATTTGAATGCGACCCCCTGTAGGCGCTGCCGAAGGCTGCGGTCTTTTGAACCATAAACATAAAAAAGCCCCGTCACACAGGACAGGGCTTTTCACTTGAAGCTTGCAGCTTAGGGCTCGAAGCTGCCCTTAGAACACCACACCCTGGCTACGCAGGTAATCATCATAGGTGCCGCTGAAGTCGGTCACGCCGTTCGGGCTCAGCTCAATGATGCGAGTGGCCAGGGACGATACGAACTCACGGTCGTGGCTGACGAAGATCAGCGTGCCCGGGTAGTTCTCCAGCGCCAGGTTCAACGCCTCGATGGATTCCATGTCCAAGTGGTTGGTCGGTTCGTCCATGATCAGCACGTTCGGCTTTTGCAGGATCAGCTTGCCGAACAGCATGCGACCTTGCTCACCACCGGAAATCACCTTGACCGACTTGAGAATCTCGTCGTTGGAGAACAGCATGCGACCCAGTGTGCCACGGATCATTTGCTCGCCCTGAGTCCACTGACCCATCCAGTCGAACAGCGTAACGTCATCTTCGAAGTCATGGGCGTGGTCCTGGGCGTAGTAGCCCAGTTCCGCAGCGTCGGTCCACTTCACGGTACCGGCATCCGGAGTCAGTTCGTTGACCAGGGTGCGCAGCAGGGTGGTTTTACCGATACCGTTCGGGCCGATGATCGCAACGCGTTCGCCAGCTTCAACCTGGAAGCTGAAGTCCTTGAACAGCGGCTTGCCGTCGAAGCCTTTGGCCATGCGCTCGACGATGACCGCCTGGCGGTGCAGCTTTTTGTTTTGATCAAAGCGGATGAACGGGCTGACACGGCTCGAAGGCTTGACCTCGGCCAACTGGATCTTGTCGATCGCCTTGGCGCGGGAAGTGGCCTGTTTGGCTTTCGAGGCGTTGGCCGAGAAGCGGCTGACGAACGATTGCAGTTCCGAAATCTGCGCTTTCTTCTTGGCGTTGTCCGACAGCAGTTGCTCGCGGGACTGGGTCGCCACGGTCATGTACTCGTCGTAGTTGCCCGGGAACAGGCGCAGCTCGCCGTAGTCCAGGTCAGCCATGTGGGTGCACACGCTGTTCAGGAAGTGACGGTCGTGAGAGATGATGATCATCAGGCTGGAGCGCTGGGTCAGCACGTTTTCCAGCCAGCGGATGGTGTTGATGTCCAAGTGGTTGGTCGGTTCGTCGAGCAACAGCACTTCAGGATCGGAGAACAGTGCCTGAGCCAGCAATACGCGCAGTTTCCAGCCTGGGGAAACTTCGCTCATCGGGCCGAAATGCTGCTCGATGCCGATACCCAGGCCCAGCAACAGCTCGCCGGCACGGGATTCGGCGGTGTAGCCGTCCATTTCAGCGAACTCGGTTTCCAGTTCGGCCACGGCCATGCCGTCTTCTTCGGTCATTTCCGGCAGCGAGTAGATGCGGTCGCGCTCGGCCTTGACCTTCCACAGCTCTTCATGACCCATGATCACGGTATCGATCACGGTGAATTCTTCGTAGGCGAACTGATCCTGGCGCAACTTACCCAGGCGCACGTTCGGCTCCAGCATGACCTGGCCGCCGGACGGGTCAAGGTCGCTACCGAGGATTTTCATGAAAGTCGACTTGCCGCAACCGTTGGCGCCGATCAGGCCGTAGCGGTTGCCCGCGCCGAATTTGACCGAAACGTTTTCGAATAGCGGCTTGGCGCCGAACTGCATCGTGATGTTAGCTGTAGAAATCAAAGGTTTTTCCTGCGAAGCATTCAGAGTAGCTAGGGTTGCGGCAGTACCGAATCAGTACCCGTTTCCGCTATTCGGATCACGGGAAATACATCCCGGTCAGAAGCGGAAGATCCATCTGGCAATAAGTGGACAGCAGCATATGAAGCGCTTGGCCCGAGTCGAAGTGCGCTGAGGCGGGGGATACCCGTCATCAACCAAGGGGGGCGCGTAAAGTTTGGCGGCGATTGTACTGGTCTGGCTCTTTAAACGATAGGGCAATAAGGCCACACCTACGCTTTGGCAGTATCAGCGGACAGATTTTCCCCCCGACAGGTTAACTATTGGTTACAAACTGTGGCTAGAATGCGACCTATCATCGGGTGTCGACATTCGGTATCGGCATCAAGGATGCGCCATCGGGACGGCTGTTTCGTATTCAGACGCTGCACAAGACCCGTGAGCCAGAGGTTGGCAGGGGGCGCAGTTTGTTCACTTCTGACGTGTGACGATTTCCGTGAAACTCATCATTGCCGCTATCTACGTTGTATCCATCGCATACGTTCACCTGCGGGGTCGCGTTCGTCACAAGCTGGGCCGCCAACTGAGCGATCATTCGACGTTTCTGGCGCCGGTCAATTGCTTCCTTTATGTGTTCTCGAAAATCCCCAACAAGCCGTACCTTAATCCGGCGGATTTTCCCGACCTGAGCCCGCTGCAGACGCACTGGGAAGAAATCCGCGCCGAGGGTCAGAACCTGCTGCGGGCCGGTGAGATCAAGCGCTCGAACCAATATGACGACGTTGGCTTCAACTCGTTCTTCAAAACCGGCTGGAAGCGCTTCTACCTCAAGTGGTACGGCGACAGTCACCCATCGGCAATGAAGCTCTGCCCGCGCACCACTGAACTGGTGCAGAGCGTCGGCTCAATCAAGGCCGCCATGTTCGCCGAGTTGCCGCCGGGCTCAAAACTGGTCCGACACCGCGACCCGTATGCCGGCAGCTACCGTTATCACTTGGGTCTGGAAACGCCCAATGATTCCGGCTGCTACATCAACGTCGATGGCGAGAACTATCACTGGCGTGACGGTGAAGCGGTGATGTTCGACGAGACCTACATTCATTACGCCGAAAACACTACCCAGCAGAACCGCATCATTCTGTTCTGCGATGTCGAGCGGCCCATGAAGTACCGATGGGCGGCCGCGTTCAATGGCTGGTTCAGTCGCAACGTGATGGCGGCGGCGGGCGCACCAAACGAAACGGGCGACAAAACCGGCGGCATCAATCGTCTGTTCAGCAAAATCTACAAGATTCGCCTGCGCGGCAAAGCGCTCAAAAAGCGCAATCGTGCTCGGTATTACATGGAGAAATGGGCGATTTTCGGCGGGTTGCTGGCAATCATTATCCTGATCTGAAAACGCCTTCGAGGGCGAGCCTCGCTCCTACAGCGGGCCAGGGGTGATGTAAATAATTCACTCACGCCGAATAACCCTGTGGGAGCGAGCCTGTTTGCAATGGAGCCAGGATATCCAACGCATTATTTGCTGGCTTTTTTTCTCGCTGCCGGCTTGCTTTCCGATTTGGGCTTGGCAGCCGCCTTGCTCGCGCCCTTGCCCCCAAGACTGCGCTTGAGCAGCTCCGTCAAATCAATCACATCCGCCGTCTTGCGCTCCTCCTCACCCGTGGCCGTTTCAACGTCCTCGATCTTGCCTTCATGGGCTTTCTTGTCGACCAACGCCATGATCTTGTCTTCGAATTCATCCCGATAATCTTCCGGCGACCACTCGACGCTCATGTCTTGCACCAGGCGTTTGGCCATGTCCAGTTCGCCCTTGGCCAGTTCGGCTTTGGTTACGTCCGGCCCGAGCGCCAGTTCGTCCAGGCTGCGCACCTCTGCCGGCCAGCGCAGTTTGACCAGCACCATGGCCGATTCCAGCGGCATTAGTGCAGCCAGGTATTGACGGGTATGCAACACCACGCGGGCCAACGCCACTTTGTTGGTTTTGGTCAGGGTTTCGCGCAATAGCGCATAAACCTTGCCGCCGCGTTTGTCCGGCGCCAGGTAGTAGGGCGTGTCAATGTTTTGCAACGGGATCTGCTCACTGTCGACGAAGGCAAAAATATCGATGGTCTGAGTCGACAGGGGATGCGCCGAACGGATTTCCTCTTCACTGAGCACCACGTACCGGCCCTTCTCGAACTGCACGCCTTTTACGATGTGCTCCTTGGTGACTTCTTTACCGGTGACCTTGTTAACGCGCTTGTAGCCAACCGGGTCCATGCTGCGGCTGTCGAGCCAGTCGAAATCCACCCCTTGGGAAGACGTCGCCGAGACCAGCGCCACAGGGATATGCACCAGCCCGAAACTGATCGCGCCTTTCCAGATTGCCCGTGCCATGGTCGTCTACTCGCGAGTGATGATCAGGTGACCCGTGGCTTCGGGCAAAAGTTTCAGCGGTCTGCAGCCGGCCCCGGCTGGGTGATCAACTTCGTGTTACATCTTGCCGGAGGTTTTGATTAACAAATTCGAACCCCGGGCGTAGCGTGCTATCGAAGACTCCATTCACCTTGAGGTCGAGAGGCGCCCCATGAACCGATGCATGCCAGCCGTCATCGCGTTGGCCGTCAGCTGCGTTCTGAGTCAACTGGCCCACGCTGGAACCTCGCCGTTGCAGATCGCCCAGAGCCTGCCGAACAGCGGCAACAATAATCCCTACAACAGCCCGATTCATCGGGCCAATCCAAACAGTATGCAGGGTACACAGCCCAGCGCCCCGGCAATCCGTGGACCGAACACCGTGCCGGTGCCGCGTCCGCCGACCCTCGACAATGGCGGCATCGGCAATCGCTATCCGCAGGATCGTACTGCTCCTGCCAGCCCACCGAAATTCATCCCTAATCCACCTCGTCGCGACCCGGATACCCGCGCTCAATGAAGGGCTGGGAAGCTGTCCTGTCGGCCGTTCTCATGACAAAAGGAATCGTGCATGTTACGTAAAACCCTTCTGGCCACGTGTTGCGCCAGCGCGTTATTGACCGTCACGCTGCCATCCTTTGCAGCGCCTACCCAGGACATGCAAAGCGAACAGGGCACACTCGAAGTGACGCCGATCGTGACAGGACTGGAGCATCCCTGGGCCTTGGCGTTTCTGCCTGATCGCCAGGGCATGCTGGTGACCGAACGGCCCGGCAACCTGCGACTGGTCACAGTCGATGGCAAACTGTCTGCACCGATCAACGGTGTCCCCAAGGTCTGGGCCAAGGGCCAGGGCGGTTTGCTGGATGTAGCGCTGTCGCCTGACTTCAAGCAAGACCGTACGGTCTATTTGTCCTTTGCCGAAGGGGGTGGTCAGGGCGACAAGGCGGGTACTGCCGTCGGTCGTGGGCAACTGTCCGACGACCTGGCGACCCTCAAGAATTTCCAGGTGATTTTCCGTCAGGAGCCGAAGCTCTCGGTCGGCAACCATTTTGGTTCGCGGCTGGTTTTCGACCGCAATGGCTACCTATTTATAACCCTGGGTGAAAACAACGACCGACCGACTGCCCAGGACCTCGACAAGCTACAAGGCAAGGTGGTGCGCATTTATCCAGACGGAAAGGTACCCGACGACAACCCCTTTGTCGGACAGAATGGCGTGCGCCCGGAGCTCTGGTCCTACGGCCATCGCAACCCGCAAGGTGCGGCGCTCAATCCCTGGAACGGCACGCTTTGGGAAAATGAGCATGGCCCCCAGGGTGGGGACGAGCTGAATATCATTGAGCGCGGCAAAAACTACGGTTGGCCGCTGGCCACCCACGGTATCAACTATTCCGGCCAACCGATCCCGGAAGCCAAGGGCAAAACCGCCGAAGGCACCGTCGGCCCCCATCATGTATGGGAAAAATCCCCCGGTCTCAGTGGCCTGGCGTTTTACGACGGCGATCGTTTCAAGGCCTGGCAGCACAACGCATTTATTGGTGCGCTGGTGTCGCGGGATTTGATCCGTTTGCAGTTCGACGGCGACCAGGTCGTGCATGAAGAGCGTTTGCTGGGTGAACTCAACAAACGCATTCGCGATGTGCGACAGGGGCCGGATGGATATTTGTATGTACTGACCGATGAGGATGATGGCGGCCTATACAAGGTTGGCTTGAAATAAAAGATCGCAGCCTGCGGCAGCTCCACAGGAATTCGCCGATCCATGTGGGAGCTGCCGCAGGCTGCGATCTTTTTAGCGGCCATACAAAATCACAGCCGCCCTCAATTTGCCCCGGCCAAAACTGCTCATTTTCTCAAACTCCGCATGACTGACGGGCAAGTGTTGGCAGTCCATCGGCTGGCGATGCTGGCTGTGATCAACATCGGGATCGTGCAGGTAGACGAACTCTTCATCGCAATCAGTAACGATCACCCAATGCGGTGATTTCGAACGGGTCAGGCGATAACTGCTGATCAGCACCAACGGCTGTCCGCCATGCTCCAGTAATCGCGGCAAATTCAGCGAGCCGCCGATTGCACATTCGACGTCACTGGCCTGCAACTGCGCCGTGAACTCGTCGTGCACCAGACGCATGACGTCTTTTTTATGCGCGTCACGTACGCCATCGAGGAACAACGGTCCGGCCATGCTCAATTGCAACTGCACCCGGAACCCGCGTCGCCAGGCCGCCAATGCCAGGCCTTGAGGGCTGCAGCCACCGTGGCCGGAAGTCATGAACACGGTAGTTGCCTCGCGCCAGATTTGCAGTTCTTCGCGACGCTCCAGCACTCGATCCCTTTGCAACGCGCCCATCGCCATCAGCAGACAGGCCGGGCCACAGGTGAAGTCAGTGGTTTGCGGGTAATACGGCACCCGAATATTGCGCGAGTCGCGATGCTGGAGGATGCGTTTCTCCAGTCGCAGCGCGTCGGCGTGATCCTGGTAATAGTCGTGAATCAGCGCAAAACGCCGGTATCCATTGCGTTCATACAGGGCGATGGCGGCCGGGTTGTCGATACGCACTTCCAGCCGCAGGTAAGCACAATCATGTTCCAGTGCGCAGGCTTCGATGCGCTCGAGCAATTGCTTGCCCAATCCGCTGCCACGGGCCTCGGTCGCGATCGCAATCGAATACAAACGCGCCAGTGACGTACCACGATGGAACAGCACCACGGCATACCCCACAAGATGCTCCCCACGCTGGGCCACCAGCAGTTGCCCGTTTGCGCGGTGGATCATCCATTGAAAGCTGCGACTGTTGAGCCGATCCGTGGTGAAACACTGTTGTTCAAGTTCAAGTAGTGCCGGTAAATCCTCAAGAACCGCCACGCGAAAAAACAGACTCATATGACCACCGTAAAAGTTGCGTAACGAAACGGGACTTTCGAGAAAGTTCGTGCTTAATAGGAAAGGTCTTGTTCTCCAACGGATCAATCACTATGTCAGCGGTACAAGGTCATTGGCGCGAAGTATCCGAGCAAACTTTGCCGGCAGCAATCACTTCTGCAACGTATTTAAATAACGCTTATTTGAATAAGGCAGATAGAACTTCCAGTCAGTTGATTATCATCGTCGAACGCAAGGAAGACTGGGCCTCTTACTTTCCCAGCGAAGACATTGTCACGGCTCAGGAGTACCTTGAGCAGACCCGCGACACCGATCAGGGCAAACGCGTCCAGGTGATCAACCTGTGCCGCAGCTACAAATACCTGGGCCACGGTTATTACTGCTCGCTGCTGGCCGAAGCCCGGGGACACAAGGTCATTCCGTCAGTGCGGACCATCAGCGAGCTGACCCGAAAGTCGCTGTATGGCCTGGCGCTGGATGACCTGGATAAAACCCTGGAAAAAGCCCTCAGTCATCATCTCTACAGCGACACCGAGGGTTTTACCCTGACGTTGTATTTCGGCAAAACCAATATCGAGCCGTTGCAGGACTTGGCACGACAACTGTTCGAAGTATTTGCTTGCCCGATTTTGTTAGTTGAGTTTCGCCGAACGAATGGCTGGCACATTGAAGGTATTAAATCCGGCGCGCTGCATAAGTTACGTGAGGATCAGGAAGATCAATTTGCCCACTCGCTTGATAGTTTCAGTCGCAAGATCTGGCGCATGCCGCGCTCAAAACGGCTGGCCCGATATGACTTGGCAATTTTGCACGATCCGCAAGAAGCACTGCCGCCGTCCAATGCCAAGGCGCTGGACAACTTCGTCCGGGTCGGCAAAACCCTGGGCATCGACGTCGAGTTGATCGAACGTAAGGATTACGCGCGAATTGCCGAGTACGACGCGTTACTGATCCGCGAAACCACCAGCGTCGACAACCACACCTACCGCTTCGCCAAGAAAGCCGAGAGCGAAGGCTTGGTGGTGATGGATGACCCGACGTCGATTCTGCGCTGTACCAACAAGGTGTATCTGACTGACCTGCTCAAGAGCCATCAACTGGGCATGCCCGTCACCGAAATCCTGTACAAGGAGCGACCGGAAGATTTCGAACGGGTCGGTGAGCGTCTGGGCTTTCCTTTGGTGCTGAAAATCCCGGATGGCTGTTTCTCCCGGGGCGTGATCAAGGTTGAAAGCCAACAAGCATTGCTCGACGCCACGTCCGAGTTGTTCGAACACTCGGTGCTGCTGCTGGCTCAGGAGTTTTTCTACACTGAGTACGACTGGCGCATCGGTGTGCTGAACCGCAAACCGATCTTTGCCTGTCAGTACTTCATGTCCAAGGGCCACTGGCAAATCTACAACCACAAGGCCAAGGGCCAGGACATCAACGGCGAATGCCGCACGCTGGCGGTTCATGAAGCGCCGCGGGCAGTGGTGGAACTGGCGGTGAAGACCGCGAACCTGATCGGCGATGGTTTGTATGGTGTCGATCTCAAGCAGTCCGGCGACAAGGTGGTGGTGATCGAGGTCAACGACAATCCGAACATGGACGCCGGGATCGAAGACGCCTATTTGCAGGATGATCTGTATTCACTGGTGCTGGAGGAGTTTGTCCGGCGCCTGGAGCTTAAACGTCGCGGCCAGGCCTGGTGAGCGCTCGATGATCAAGTGTTTTCAATTGAGCCACGGCGCGCTGCACCCTGTTGAGCGGCTGTACGCGGAGGTGATGCTGTTCAGCAACCCCGATGCGGGCGAGCGGGACCTGCTGCACAGCCATTTCAAACTGGACGACCATGCGCTGGCCTCGGCGCTCGACCCTGACGAGGTGTCGCGTATCGAGTTTCATCCGGACAACCTGTTCCTGATCTGGAAGCGCCCGGAAAAATACTCCGGCGCTGGCAGCCTGGCCTTTGAAGTGTCGTCCTGCGGCCTGCTGTTTTGCCCAGACCGCTTGCTGGTCATCGCCACCGATGACGCGCCCCTTCACGGTCTCGGCAAACGTCAGGCATTGAACACGCCACTGGATGTGCTGCTCGATCTGCTGTTCAACAACATCCATCACTATTTGGGTCACCTCAAGGTGATCAAACTGGTTGCCCGGGAGTTGCAGCAGAAATTCAATGCGTCGATGCAAAACCAGCACCTGATCCAGATGTTCAATCTCAGCGAAAGCCTGATCTATTACATCAATGCCATTCACAGCAATGGCGCGGTTCTGACACGGCTGCGCAATCACGCGCAAAAGGAGCACTTCGACGCCCACGCCATCGGCCTGATCGACGACTTGATCATCGAAAACGACCAGTGCTACAAACAGGCGGAAATCTACTCGACCGTGTTCTCCGGGCTCATCGACGCCCGGGGCAACCTGATGAACAACAGCATGAACAACCTGCTGCGCAAACTGACGCTGATCAACGTGGTGTTTTTGCCGCTGAACCTGATCGCCAGTATTGGCGGCATGTCCGAGTTCAGCATGATGACGGCGGGGACGCCGTGGTGGGTTTCGTATCCGTTGTTTTTGACGGCGATGATGGGTGGGGCAGGAGTGATGGTGCTGGGGCTCAAGCGATTGGCGAAGTGATCGCTACAACACCACGAAATCAGCATAAGCAGCTCAGTAGAAATTGGCCGTTGACTTGCCATCAATGCCCGGCTAATTTCGGGCCATGACTTCCATCGTATTGCGCTGCCAACCAAGCATTATTACCGCCATTCCTCATTTGGCGGGCTAGCTCACGACTGCAGCACCCAACCCGCCCTAGAGGCGGGTTTTCATTTTCTGTCTCCTGGGTTTTAACAGCATACGGTCCATGTAGGAGTTGCCGCAGGCTGCGATCTTTGGCTTTTGAAGATCAAGAGATCGCAGCCTGCGGCAGCTCCTACATGGACCGAGTACAACCGGAGACGATTATGAGCAGTACTGCCGAACAACAAACCCTGCTTGAGCATTACGTCAAAAAAATCCTCGCCGCGCCGGTCTACGAACTGGCCGTGTGCACGCCGTTGCAACTGGCGCCGGCGCTGTCCGAAGCGTTGGGCAATCAGATCCTGCTCAAACGCGAAGACCTGCAACCGACCTTTTCCTTCAAGATTCGCGGCGCCTTCAACAAACTGGTGCAACTGAGCGATGAGCAAAAGGCGCGCGGTGTCGTCACGGCTTCGGCGGGCAACCATGCTCAGGGCGTGGCATTGGCGGCACGGGAACTGGGGATCACCGCAACTATCGTCATGCCTGCCACCACACCGGAACTGAAGGTGCTCGGGGTGCGTAGTCGTGGCGCCGAGGCGCTGTTGCATGGGGAGAGTTTTCCGTTTGCCCTGGCCTATGCGCTAGACCTGGCGCAGCAGACCGGCAAGACTTTTGTCTCGCCTTTTGACGATCCTGAAGTGATCGCCGGGCAGGGCACGGTGGCCATGGAAATCCTTCGTCAACACCAAGGGCCGCTGGACGCGATCTTCGTGCCAGTGGGCGGTGGCGGCTTGATCGCCGGCATCGCGGCGTACGTCAAATACCTGCGGCCTGAAGTGCGCATCATCGGCGTCGAATCCGAACATTCCGCCTGTTTAAATGCAGCATTAAAGGCCGATGAGCGAGTGATCCTGCCTCACGTTGGCACCTTCGCTGATGGTGTGGCGGTGGCGCAGATTGGCGCCTATGGTTTCGAGGTGTGCCGGTTTTGCGTCGATGAAGTACTGACCGTCAGCAACGACGAACTGTGTGCCGCCATCAAGAATATCTACGACGATACCCGCTCGATCACCGAGCCTTCCGGTGCCCTGGCGGTGGCAGGCATCAAGAAATTCGTGGCGCAAACCGGCGCGCGTGGCCAGACCTTTGTGGCGATCGACTCGGGTGCCAATATCAATTTCGACAGTTTGCGGCATGTGGCCGAGCGCGCCGCGTTAAGCGGCGCCCTGGTGTGAAGGATGGGCGGGTTATTCCTGAACGGCTTTCTCGACCTTGCTCGACGCCGACCAGATCCGGTAGCGGACCTCGACGTCTTTGGGTACGTAAAGCACGATCGGCAGTTTGCTGTTGTAGCGCAACATGAAGCCGTCTCCCACCACTGGCACGAAGTCCTCTTTGCTCTTGCCGTCCGGGCAGGCCATCAGCGTGCTCATAGGCCCAATGACTTTTTCCAGCCGATAAAACGGATAGCCCCAACCCTCAAGGTTTTTCTCTTCGAGAATGCCGCCCAGACGCTGGCGATTGCAGTCGACTTTCAGGGTCTTGCCGGCCAGGACCTCGACCTGAAAGTCGTCCTCACGGGCTTGCGGGGCGAGGTGAATGACCTGGCGGGTGTAACCTTTTTCCGGTTTAGGAAAGGGGGCGACTTCTTCAAGCTTTGCTGCGTGCGCGACGCTCGACAGTGCAGCGACTATTAGCCCGACGGTCGTGTTAATGGTCAAACAACCCATGGTGCCTCCTTGCGTATGTGTGGGGTCAGCGGATACTGGATCGGCTCGCCTCTATTCTTGATGGCATCAGCCGCGTATGCAAACCGACGCAACAGTGTGCAAATTGCAAGGCCTGCCGAGGTGTTTTTCGCAAATTGCATGGGCGGTAATAACACTCGTTTGGCTAAACCCTTGATTTACCGATGAGCTGCGCAGCGAAATTCAAGGCATGTTTTATGCTGTAGCTGTTCTCAAGCTGACCGCGATTTCACATGAGTCAGCGCCGACAGTCGATTGGCAGTCTCACAAAGGAGAGGGTCGCCATGTTTCTTTCTGCCTTAGAACTTCGCAACATCATTGAAAGCAGTTTTTTACCAAAGCGGTGCCAGTGCACGCTGTCGCCGGACCTATCGATGACCGTAAAAGTGTACGCGGACGGTGAAACCGATCAGTTGGATCTATTGAAGACCGGCATAGACGCTCAGCGTCTGAATGGTTGTCGCGAGATTAACGATCTGATTGCCGAACTCCGTACCGACCTGCAACTTCAACACGCAGAAGTCGTTGAGCACCGCCACGTGATGGGTAAGTCGCTTTAGCCCACGGTTTCGAGCTCCGCCGACACGCGCCGGGTCTGGAAGAATGCCAGGCCCAGCGCTAGTTCAACGCCGACCGCAAGCAGAATCCCCGGACCGGCATGGCCATTGAGCCATTCGCCGAAGCCCAGTGTTGCCAGCCCCCAGCAGCCAACGACAAAGCCGTTGCTCAGCGCACGACGCGTAGGGGACTGGGCCTCGTTACGAACCAGATAAAACATCACGCTCAACGCCGCAAACAACACCGCTGTGCGTCGTGCAATCAATCCTGCGGCCAGTGAGTATTCGATGTCCCAGCTTGCCAACAACCTGTCAGGCATCAAGCCCCAGGCCAGCGCCAGCAGCAAACACAATAGGGCGGTGAATGACGACAACGTCCGAAACGACAACTGCATGGCGAATCCTTGCGGCAGTGGGGGGCGCTAGAGCATAGCCGCAGAACCCGCTCACGAATACCGCAAGGTGTTGTTTCAGACTTTTCAGTCAGTTCTGATAACTGCAGGCGTCGGAAAGTTTTCGATAGGCGAGTTCCGCAGGTTTGCCCGATTGATCATCGATGTATTTCATATGCGCCGTGACCACCTCACAATCCAGGGTGGCCGGTTCGGTCAGCGCGATGATCTTGCCCACGTGCAGCGGCATGCCGTAATGGTAGGAGGGTTCGACTTGAGACGTAGCGGTGTCGCTGGTCTGTGCAAAAGCTGAAAGCGGGGCACAGATCAAGGCAGCAGAAACGAGCAAGGTGCGCGAGTTCATGGGGCGATCTCCAGTGCGGTGCAAGTGAGCTCGACGTGGCGTCGAACCTGCCGCACTGGGCGTCAGAGAACTCTGAGGGCGTGCGGTCCAGTAGAGTGTTGGACTGCACGATTAAGCATTGGTTAAGCCGCCTGAACGCCACCTGTCGCCTGGCCACTACCGTTCGGCGGGGCAAGCCTGTGTAGGAGCTTTCGAAGGCTGCGATCTTTTGATCTTCGGAAGCAAAATCAAAAGATCGCAGCCTTCGGCAGCTCCTGCAGATAATGCGTCAGGACAACTGTTGGCGATACGGCAGATCCGGCCCGGTCTTGCTGCATGTCAGCGCCGCCGCTTGCACTGCAAACTGCAGCATCCTGTCGATCTGCTCGCGGCTCAACTGCTGCAAGCCTTCAACCGAATCCAGCTGCTGTTCGGTCAGCCAGGTGATCAACGCCGCCTGAAAGGTATCGCCAGCGCCCACGGTGTCGGCAATTTTCACCGAACAGGCGGGTACCGACCACGTGCCGTGAACTCGGCTAAACACCGTCGCGCCTTCGCCTCCTCGGGTCAGAAACACCAACTGACAGCGGTGTTGCAACCAGCCATCAATCACTCGTTCCGGGTCCTGTTCGGGATACAACAAACTCAAGTCTTCATCGCTGACCTTGATCAGATCGGCCAGTTCGACCAGAGCAGCAACCCGCGAGCGCCACAACTCGATGTTCGGTTCCGGATTAAGCCGCACGTTCGGATCGAGGCTGATCAGGCGTTTTCCGCTTTCCCGTCGAACCAGTTCCAGCAGCGTATCGGCAATAGGTTGCACTACCAGCGAAAACGAACCGATGTGCAAACCGCGTACTTCAGGCCCGAGTTGCGGAAGATGCTCCGGTTTCAGCTGTCGATCAGCGCAGCCTTCGCCACGGAAGCTGTAGTGAGGCGAGCCGTTGGCACCGACGGCGACCATCGCCAGGGTGGTGGGGGCCGCAAAATCCACCAGGTAGTCGCTGCGTACGCCTTCGTCGTGCAGCACTTGCGACAAGCGCCGGCCGAGGTAGTCCGTCGACAACCCGGCAAAGAGTGCCGCGTCCACGCCCAAACGGCGCAAACCCACCGCGACGTTGAACGGCGAACCGCCGGCAATCGCCTTGAAATTCACTTTTGAAGCCAGGCCGCTGGCGTCATCTTCACTGAAGAAATCGAACAGCGCTTCGCCACACACCAGATACATAGTTGTTCGCTCTTTAAAGGGTTGCGACATGCTGTTGATAGCGTTCATAGGTCTGCTGAAAAGCAGCCACGTTTGCTGCGATCGGCAAGGTTTCACTGGCCGGGTCGAGCTTGACGCAGCGCTCGCAAAGGTCGGCCAGACTGTCCTCGTGCCCGTTTGCCCAGGACTTGCACCACGCCGCCTGAATCGCCGCGCCCAGGGCGGCGGCTTCACTTTGTTCGGTGCAGATGACCTTCGTGTTCATGATGTCGGCGACGACCTGCCGCCACACCGGACTTTTCGAACCGCCGCCGATCAGGCAAATACTGCGGCTTTGTAAGCCATTGTGCTGTAACAGGTCCAGCCCATAACGCAAACCGAAGGTCGTGCCTTCGACCACGGCACGGCACAGATTGGCCTGAGTCAGGTTGGTCATGGTCAGCCCCAGCACGCTGCCGGTGGCATGGGGCAGGGCGGGCACGCGCTCACCATTGAGGAACGGCAACATGCACACGCCCTCGGCACCAATGGGCGCCTGGGCGACGAGGGCGTTGAAACACTCGATGTCCAGATCGAATAGTTCGCGGATCACCCCGGTGGCATTGGTCAGGTTCATGGTGCAGATCAACGGCAGCCAGCCACCACTGGAAGAGCAGAAAGTCGCGACGGCGCTATCCGCGCTGACTTTCGGCTGGTCGGCATAGGCATATACCGTGCCGGACGAACCGAGACTCATGGTGATCGCGCCGGGCTTGATATTGCCGGTGCCGATGGCGCCCATCATGTTGTCGCCACCACCGCTAGACACCAGCGCGTGCGGATTTAGGCCCAGTTGTTCAGCAATACTTGGCAGGAGGATGCCGACGGGTGCGTGAGCGTCGATCAACTCTGGCAGCGCAGCTTGCAGGCGTCCGCTGGCGTCGATGTCGCGTAACAACTGCAGATCCCACTGCCGGGTGCGCACATTGAAGTAGCCAGTGCCGGAAGCGTCGCCGTACTCGCTGCAACTGCGGCCGGTGAGCCAGAAGTTGAGATAGTCATGGGGCAGCAGGATGCGTGCGACGCGAGCGAAAATGTCAGGGTGCCGCTCTTTGGTCCATAACAACTTGGACACCGTGTAGCCGGGTGCGATGACCACGCCGAGGCGTTCGAGCGAACCTTTTTCGCCTCCCAGGTGTTTGAGCAGCCGATCATTTTCTTCAGTGGTTTCGGTATCGCACCAAAGTTTGGCCGGGCGCAGCACCTGGCCCTGATCATCAAGCAGCACCAAGCCATGTTGCTGGCCGGAAACCCCGATGCCGAGGATGTCCTGGCCATCGACATTGGCCGCCAGCAAGGCGCGACGGGTGGCGATGGCGAATGCGTCCAGCCATTGACCGACGTCCTGTTCGCGACGGCCGTTGGCACCGCTGATCATCGTGTGGGTGGCCGCCCCCTGACCGAGCACCTGACCGCTGAGCGCGTCGAGGATGATGGCTTTGGTGCCCTGAGTGCCGCAGTCGATGCCGAGGAATAGTTGTTGGTCTGCCATGGATACCCTTGGATCATTCAACATATAAGTCGCCTGTTATGCCGTCTTCGCGGGCAAGCCTCGCTCCTGCAGAGGTGGTGGCCGGTAAGTGAAAACCTGTAGGAGCGAGGCTTGCCCGCGAAGACGGCAGCAGTGTCACTGCTGAGCTCAAGCCAGAATCCGCTCCAAAGTCCGCGTCACCCCCACATCCCGCAAACTGTTACAGCACCATTCAAACGCTGCCACAAACTCTGGCGAACGCGAAATGGCCGTGCCAAAGATCTCCTCGACCTCCAGCAACCGTTGGGTAATCAGCACATCATCGGCCACCAATGCCTGACAGAACGCCGCACGCGGATCAGGGATCGAGTAGGTATCACCATTCTCGTCCACACCCTTCAAATACAACGCCCAAGCCGCCACGACCAAGGCTGCACGTTTGGTTTCCCGGCCATCGGCAATCAAGCGGTTAATGGTCGGAATCGTGAACTTGGGAAACTTCGACGAGCCATCCGAGCACACGCGCTCCAGTTGGTCGGCAATCGCCTGATTGGAGAAGCGCGCCACCAGGGTGTTTTTGTAGTCGGTCAGGTCGATCCCCGGCACAGGCGACAGTTGCGGGGTGACGTCCAGGTCCATGTAGGCGCGCATGTAACGCACGAACAAAGGGTCGTTCATGGTTTCGTGGACGAAACGATAGCCCTTCAAAAATCCAAGGTAAGTCAGCGCCAGATGACTGCCGTTGAGCAGTTTTATCTTCATCTCTTCATAAGGCGTCACGTCGTCGGTGAACTGCACGCCGACCTTTTCCCAGGCCGGGCGGCCATTGACGAATTTGTCTTCCAGCACCCACTGCACAAAGGGCTCGCAGACCACCGGCCAGGCGTCGTCCACCGCGTGTTTGTCGGCCAGTTGCAGACGATGTTCGATGCTGGTCATCGGCGTGATGCGGTCGACCATGGCGTTGGGGAAACTGACGTTGTGGTCGATCCAGTCGCGCAGATCGGCATCATGCAGCGCGGCGAAGGCCAGTAACGCTTTGCGGGTGACCGCGCCGTTATGCGGCAGGTTATCGCAGGACATCAGGGTGAATGCCGGCGTGCCCGTCGCCCGGCGCTTGGCCAATGCGGCGCAGAGAAAACCGAACACGGTTTTCGGCGCGTCCGGGTTCGCCAGGTCGTGCTGGATCTGTGGCAGATGGGCCATGAACTCGCCGTTGCTGTCATCGATGCAATAGCCGCCCTCGGTGATGGTCAGCGACACGATGCGAATCTCGGGGCTGGCCAGTTTGTCGATCAGCGCCTGGGCATCGTCTTCGGCCAGCAACATGTCGCGGATGGCACCGATGACCCGGACTTCGGTGTCGTCGGTGTCACCCAGTTCGAACAGGGTAAACAGGTAATCCTGTTCTTTCAGGTCGTTCCGGGCACGCCGGTCTTCGGCGCGCAAGCCGACGCCACAAATGGCCCAGTCCAAACCTTCGCCTGTGTTCATCAGTGCGTCGGTGTAATACGCCTGGTGAGCGCGGTGGAAGCCGCCGACGCCGATGTGGGCGATGCCTTGGCGAGTCTCGCTCAGGGCGTAGGCGGGCAGGATCACCTCGGGCGCGAGGCGGGTGAGGTTCTGTTGGTTAAGTTTCATCGCAGGTTCTCTAAATCAGGCGGCAACGCGCAGCGGGCGGGTCAGCGCCACGCCGTCGGCATCGAATAAATGGCAGTGTTCGGCGTCCAGGTGCAGGCTCAAGGATTCGCCGTAACGGCTTGCCAGGTCGCCGCGTACGCGCATGGTCAGGGCTTCGCCGGATGCGGTCCGCACGTGGCAGAAGGTGTCGCTGCCCAGGCGTTCGCTGACATCGGCAGTGACTTGCAAGGTGCAATCACCGGGTTTGGCCAGCTCCAGATGCTCAGGACGAATGCCCAGCGTGATCGCGCCGCCGACGCTCAGGTTGGCACCGCTCAACGGCAGGCTGATGCGGGTGCCGGCGTCCAGTTGCACTTCGCAAGCCTGGCCATCGACACGGGTGACTTTGCCTTTGAGGAAGCCCATTTTCGGGGTGCCGAGAAAACCGGCGACAAACAGATTGGCCGGTTGGTGATACAGGTCCAGCGGCGAGCCGACCTGCTCGATCTTGCCACCATTGAGCACTACAACTTTGTCGGCCATGGTCATGGCTTCGACCTGATCGTGGGTCACGTAGATCATCGTGGCTTGCAGTTCTTTGTGCAGCCGCAGCAGCTCCAGACGCATCTGTACCCGCAACGCCGCGTCGAGGTTGGACAGTGGTTCATCGAACAGGAAGATTTTCGGATTGCGCACGATGGCCCGGCCGATCGCCACGCGTTGACGCTGACCACCGGACAATTGCTTGGGTTTGCGTTCCAGCATCGGACCGAGTTCAAGAATGCGCGCCGCTTCGCCGACTTTCTTTTCGACTTCGGCCTTGGAAACGCCGGCCAGGTCGAGGGCGAACGACATGTTTTTACGCACGCTCATGTGCGGATACAAGGCGTAGGTCTGGAACACCATCGCGAGGTCGCGCTTGGCCGGGCTGACTTCGGTGATGTCGCGGCCATCGAGTTCGATGGTGCCGCCGCTGACTTCTTCCAGGCCGGCGATCAGTCGCAGCAGGGTGGATTTGCCGCAACCCGACGGGCCGACGAAGACCACGAACTCCTTGTCGCTCACTTCCAGGTCGATGCCTTTGATGATGGAAAAGCCTTCGAAGCCTTTTTGCAGATTCTTGATTTTCAGGTTGGCCATGAAGATGGGCCTCCGTTTGTTATTTTAGGATCAAAAGATCGCAGCCTGCGGCAGCTCCTACAGGGATCGCGATTGGCCGGCGATCCGTGGGCAATTGCCCATCGCGGGAACACTGGGTTCCATGTAGGAGCTGCCGAAGGCTGCGATCTTTTCTTTTGATTTTTCATTTCACGGCGCCAAACGACAGGCCGCGCACCAGTTGTTTCTGGCTGATCCAGCCGAAGATCAGGATCGGCGCACAAGCCAGGGTCGACACCGCCGACAACTTGGCCCAGAACAACCCTTCGGGACTTGAGTACGAGGCGATCAACGCAGTCAGCGGCGCGGCTTTGGATGAGGTCAGGTTCAGCGACCAGAACGCTTCGTTCCAGCACAGGATCAGCGACAGCAGCACGGTGGAGGCCAGGCCGCCCTTGGCGATCGGCAGCAGCACCCGGACCATTTCCTGCCACAAGGTGGCGCCATCAAGCCGCGCGGCTTCGAGGATGTCCTTGGGAATGTCCTTGAAGTAGGTGTAAATCATCCAGACCACAATCGGCAGGTTGATCAGGGTGTAGATCACGATCAACGCGATCCGCGTGTCGAGCAGGCCGAAACTCTTGGCCAGCAGGTAAATCGGCATCAGCACGCCCACCGGTGGCAGCATTTTGGTGGAGAGCATCCACAGCAGCGTGCCTTTGGTGCGTTGGGTTTCGTAGAACGCCATGGAGTACGCCGCCGGCACTGCAATCAGCAGGCACAGGGCGGTGGCGCTGAACGAGATCACCACCGAGTTCCAGGCAAAACTGAAGTAATCGCTGCGCTCGTTGATGTGCAGGTAGTTTTCCAGGGTCGGGGTGAAGATGAACTGCGGTGGCGTGGCGAACGCGTCGATTTCGGTTTTGAAACTGGTCAGCACCATCCAGAAAATCGGGAAGAAAATCAGGATCGCAATGGCCCAGGCCAGGGTGCCGAGCAGCAGGCTTTGCAGACGGCGGGATTGTTGAAGAGTCATGGCGCGGGCCTCAGGCTTTGTCTGTCAGGTTTTTGCCGATCATGCGCACCAGGACGATGGCCGCGATGTTGGCAATCACCACGGCAATCAAGCCACCCGCGGACGCCATGCCGACGTCGAACTGCACCAGCGCCTGGTTGTAGATCAGGTAGGCAAGGTTGGTCGAGGCGTAGCCGGGGCCGCCGTTGGTGGTGGTGAAGATTTCGGCGAACACCGAGAGCAGGAAGATCGTTTCGATCATCACCACCACCGCAATCGGCCGCGCCAGGTGCGGCAGGGTCAGGTGCCAGAAAATCGCGATCGGGCCGGCACCGTCGAGGCGGGCGGCTTCTTTCTGCTCCTGGTCGAGGGACTGCATGGCGGTCATCAGAATCAGGATTGCGAACGGCAGCCATTGCCACGACACAATTATGATGATCGACAGCAGCGGGTAGTGCGCCAGCCAGTCCACCGGTTGCGCGCCGAACAGTTTCCAGACGTAGGCGAGAATCCCCGACACCGGATGGAAAATCAGGTTCTTCCAGATCAACGCACCGACGGTGGGCATGATGAAAAACGGCGATATCAGCATGACCCGCACAATGCCGCGACCGAGGAACTCACTGGCTTCCAGCAAGGCGCTGATCAGCACACCGAAGACCACGCTGATCAGCAGCACGCTGCCCACCAGCAACAGGGTATTAGTGGCGCCGGGCAGGAAGCCCGAGTCCGTGAGGAAGTAGGTGAAGTTCTCCAGGCCGACAAATTCATTCTCGCCAGGATTGAGCAGGTTGTAGCGGATCATCGAGAAGTAGAGGGTCATGCCCAGCGGCACGATCATCCACAACAGCAGCAACGCCACCGAAGGGCTGACCAGAAACCAGCCGGGATTGGTCAACCGGCTTTTACGCTGCGGTTGGGGAATGTCCAGGTGAGCTTTGGCAGTTGAGATATTCATGGCATTAAACCGATTCATGCAGACCTATGAAGATCCAATGTAGGAGCGAGCCTGCTCGCGATAGCGGTGTGTCAGTCACCCACAATGTTGAATGGGCGGCCGTCATCGCGAGCAGGCTCGCTCCCACAAAGGGCAGGAGCGAGGTACGGGATTACTTGGGATAACCCGCGCGCTTCATCTCACGCTCGGTGGTTTGCTGTGCGGCAGCCAGGGCCTGGTCTACCGTGGTCTGACCGATCAGCGCTGCCGAGAACGACTTGCCAACCTGGGTGCCGATGCCCTGGAACTCAGGAATGGTCACCAACTGAATGCCGATGTACGGCACTGGCTTGAGTGTCGGTTTGCTCGGGTCAGCAGCTTTCAGTGATTCCAGCGTGACCTTGGCAAACGGTGCGGCGCTCATGTAGGCCTCGCTGTAGGTCGAAGCGCGGGTGCCGGGTGGCACGTTGGCGATGCCGTCTTTTTCCGCGACCAGCGCGCCGTACTCTTTGGAGGTCGCCCAGGCGCTGAAGGTTTTTGCCGCGTCCTTGGCCTTGGAGCTGGTTGGAATCGCCAGCGCCCAGGAATACAGCCAGGCCGAGCCTTTATCGGTGGTTTCGTGGGGTGCGTAGGTGAAGCCGACGTTGTCGCTGACTTTGCTTTGGGTCTTGTCGGTCACGAATGAACCGGCAACGCTGGCGTCGACCCAGATCGCGCATTTACCGCTGTTGAACAGTGCCAGGTTTTCGTTGAAACCATTGCTGGACGCGCCCGGCGGACCGGATTTTTTCATGGTGTCGACATAGAAATTCAGCGCGTTTTTCCACTCGGGACCGTTGAATTCCGGCTGCCATTTTTCATCGAACCAGCGCGCGCCATAAGCATTGGCGATGGTGGTAATCAACGCCATGTTCTCGCCCCAGCCGGCCTTGCCGCGCAGGCAGATACCGTACTGCTCTTTGTCCTTGTTGGTGAGTTTGCCGGCGAACTCGGCGATCTGCGTCCAGGTCGGGCGCTCGGGCATGGTCAGGCCGGCGTCCTTGAACAGGTCGGTGCGGTAATAGGTGATGGAGCTTTCGGCGTAAAACGGCAGCGCATACAGCGAACCCTTGACCGACAAGCCCTCACGCACGGACGGGAACACGTCGTCGAGGGCATAGCTGGCCGGCAAATCCTTCATCGGCTCCAGCCAACCTTTGGCACCCCAGAGTGCCGCTTCGTACATGCCGATGGTCAGCACGTCGAACTGCCCGCCCTGTGTCGCAATGTCGGTGGTGAGGCGCTGACGCAGGACGTTTTCTTCCAGTACCACCCAATTGAGCTTGATATCGGGATGCTCGGCCTCGAAGGTTTTCGAGAGCTTTTGCATGCGAATCATGTCGCTGTTGTTGACGGTGGCGATGGTCAGGGTCTGGGCGCCGAGGCTGACGCTGCTGAGGGTCATGCAGGTGAGGGCAAGCAGAGCTTTTACAGAAGGTTGCATCGTGCACTCCTTTTCTGCACCCGACGGGTTACAGAAGGACAGTTATTGTTTTTAATCTGCGTTGATTACAGCCCTCAATTGATGGCGATACAAATCTTTGGTCGCACTTGAATCGATACTATTTTGCACTGATGTTTGAGGTGGGATACGCAGGGAAAGGGTTTTCAGCGATTTGTCGGCATTGAATACGTATAGGTTTCAACGTCGTAAATCAAAAGATCGCAGCCTTCGGCAGTTCCTACAGGGGAATACATTCCAAATGTAGGAGCTGCCGCAGGCTGCGATCTTTTGATCTTGCTTTAACCGTGATTCTGCTCAGTCAACCGCTGCACCACCAAGCGCCGATAATGCGACGGCGTCATGCCCTTGAGCTGCTGAAATCGCCGGTTGAAGTTGGAAATATTGTTGAAGCCCGATTCAAAGCAAACGTCCGTCACCGGCTTGTCACCATCGGCTAGCAGCTCGCAGGACTTGCTGATGCGCAGGCGGTTGACGAACTCGATGAAGTTTCGCCCGGTGGCCTGTTTAAACACTCGACTGAAGTAAGTCGGCTTCATCCCCAGATGCTCGGCAACTTCCTCCAGCGGCAGTTCCCGGGCGTAATGAGCGAAGATGTAATCCACCGCACGGTTGGTGCGGTCGATGTTGTGCTCATCGGCCAATTGCGGCGTCGTTGCGCCGGACAGCAACTGATAATCGTCAGTGGCCGCCAGCAACTCCAGCAAAATGAAAAAATGCCCCAGGCGAGTCACGCCCTGGGTGTCGGCGATGCGCTGCATCAAGTCCATTGCCTGGCGAATCGTTTGCTTGCAACGGAACTCGATACCGTACTGCGCCCGCTCCAGCAGCGGCGCCAACGTCTTGAGCTCGGCGAACACCTGATAGCCGCTGTCGAACAAGTCGTCCGTGAAGTTGACCAGCATGTCGCGCTTGGGCACCACTTCGTCTTCGGCCACCTGGCTGATCCAGTTATGGGGCAGATTGGGGCCAGTGAGGAACAGGCTTTCAGGGTAGAAGTTACCGATGTAGTCGCCGATGAACACCTTGCCGGAGCTGGCGACTATCAGGTGCAGCTCGTATTCCTTGTGGAAATGCCAGCGCACCAGGGGGCAGGGGAAGCCGTGCTGGCGATAGATGATGGACAACCCGTTATGGTCATCCATCAGTTCGTAAGAAGGGTCGGTCACTCTGGCAGTACGGGTCATGTCGGCATACTTTTCTTGTTATCGCCCCTTGATCATGCCTCGTGCAGGGCGGAGCCGTAAACGGCCTTCATGCTGCTGGCGCTCCAACAGTAATGGACGATCTCGGACTCATCGAAAAAGTCGGTACTGATGATGCTGCACCGCGTGACCCAGTCTCGCGTAGTACTGAACCAGTCATTGATGTGGCGTTTTATGTGGCCGGGCCCGCCCAGCAACGAGTAGGTGGTCGCTGACAACGACCATAGAAATGTTTCGTAGGGAGCGTCTTTCAGCGTCCTGCCGATATGGCGCTGAAGTTCGGCAATGTCAGTAAATGTATCGTCGTGCCACTTGTGCGGAATGCGCGGCCAGAAGAATTCGCGGTCCATCTCCGCTGTTATCTGCGCGGCCATGACGATCCGGCGATGTCGGCTGGCGCGTTTGAGTTCTCCCACTGTTTTAAACCCTTCGGCGGGAAGGATGACGCGCAAACCGAGACGGCGCACCAGCCAGTCGCTGAGTTTTTTATGATCGAAGGTTTTGTCGCCATCGCCCAATTGATGAAAGTCCAGCACGATGAATTCGTCCGGGTTTCGATCGAGAAACAGCAACACCGCGTCGATCAACTCATCCAGTACGCGACGTGAACGAAAGCCATTGTGGTGAAAATAAAAGGCTGGCTCCGGGGTTTGCGTATAACCAAGACGAATGTCGAAGGCCCGGGCGCCATTGTCCAGTTGCCAGGCAAATGTATCGTTCTGACAAATAGTCCAGTTGGCGGACAGGGCTGCATGGTTGGGTGCTTGTTTGTCCATGCCGGCGTTATGAACGCCGGGCCAGACGATATCGGTGAGTTTCAATGTGTCGATGTCGAGGACTTTGCTCATCCAGGTTTGTTTGTCGAGCTGTCCTGTCGTGTTGTTCGCCATTACCGTTCCTTTCGCTGACGTTACCCCGTCCATGGGGCAACCGGTGTGAAGCCCGACATTAACCGGTCGGCATCAGCAAGGGCGGTACATATGTATCGCGTGACCGCTAGTTGAGGCGGTTCTTTGCCTCAATCCATTGCGCCATGTACTGAGTACTTTTGTGCTGATGATGGCGCAACATGCTGCCGGTAAAGTTATCCCGCCGGATTTGCGCCAGATGCAGCTGGCAGTGAATCAGTTTTTCGATCAAGGCCGGGCCGTGGGTCGACTGCTGGTAACGCTTGGCCAAAAGCGCCTGTGCCTGCAACTGCGCGCTCTGCCATTGCACCTTGTCGTTATAAAGTTGGACTGCTTGGTCGGCAAACTCGCGAGCCGTTCGGGTGATCGCCCCCGGCCAAACCTCGTCGCCGTGCATGGCTTCTGCGCCAATCGGCGTAGTGACGTTGGGCGTGCCGCAGAGCATGGCATCGACGATTTTGCCTTTGATTCCCGCACCGAACCGCAACGGCGCCAGGCACACCCGCGTCGACGACATGACCTGCAAGGCGTCTTCAGCCCAGTTCAGCACGTGAAATCCTTGGGCCGCATTGTGCAGGGCGGTGGCCTTGGGCGGTGTGTAAGCACCATAGATGTGCAACTGAGCGGCGGGCAACTGCGCACGAATCAATGGCCAGATAGTGGTTTTCAACCAGAGCACCGCATCCCAGTTGGGTGCATGGCGAAAGTTGCCGATATGCAGAAAGTGCGCCCGGTCTTCGAACGGGACCGGCGGGCTACTCGGCAGATCAACCATCAGCGGGCACCAATGCAACAGGTTGCGTGGCACCCCGAACTGCTCGACCAGCAGCTCGATTTCAACCTCGGAGATCATCAGGTTCAGGTCGCAACGATAAATCGCCGCGATTTCCCGTTTGGCCAGATCGGTCTCGGCCATGAATTGGAACTCTTCGAGCAAGGCGGGGGCAAACAGTTCGTTGAAGTCATTGGCATCGTCGCCGGCCTTCAAACGATTCTTCAGGCGCTGATGCCGGGCATCGCGCAAGCTTTGCAGGTCAGACGTTTCAAGCACTCGCACGGCGTCAGGGCAATGCTTCTCAACACGCCAACCGAACTGTTCTTCCATCATGAAACGATCGAATAGCACCACATCCGGGGCCAGTTCGCTGATGAAGGTGTCGAAGCTGCTGTTGTTCAGCTCGATGGGCACTTCCCGAATGCCTAGCACCGTCAGGTCTGCCCGGTGTTCACCGCTGGTGGCCGGGGTGCTGAAAGTGATGTCCCAACCCTGTTGCAGGAATGTCTCGAGGATTTGCATCATGTGCCCACCCGCTGCGGAAGAGCGGGGCTCGGGCCAGACGTAACCAATGACCAGGACTTTGGTTGCGCGGGGCTGACTCATTTACGGGATTTCCTTGAAACAGGCAGGAAGCGGGGGACAAAAGAGGGGCGGCATTAAACCATAGCGGGACTCAGGAACACTGAAGAATGCCTTTGACCTTATCCCGCAGTTGATCAATAGAGAACGGTTTGCCAATCACATGCATGCCTGCGGGCACATCAATGCTTTCGGCATAACCGCTGGCAAACAGGATCGGTAACGCCGGGCGTAGCGTCCGCGCCAGGGTAGCCAGCTCCCGTCCGTCCATCACCGGCAGGCCGACATCGGTCATCATCAAGTCGATGTGCTGTGCCTGATCGTTGAGAAATAACAGTGCCTGATCGCTGCCATCGGCCTCAAGTACGTTGAACTCCAATTCCTCCAGCACATCGACAATCAGCATGCGCACGATGGCATCGTCTTCGACGACCAGGATGATGGAGGCGTTGGCGGACATAGTGGATTTCTCGAAAAGTAATGACGGTTGCCAGTCGATCGAAATCGCCGGCCTCTTGCATGAGTAAGTGGCGACTCCCGACAAGTTCCCGACGGGCTATAAAAAGAGTAGTGCAAAGGATAACCGCTACTCGACGCGGGAGCAGCTGAATGTAGGACTTTGCGTAAAAACGCATCAGAAAAATGGATCAATGCGCCGGTTATGGGGCAAACTCCTTGGTTTTCACCAGTTCGACAAGGCTTAACTATGACTTCTGAGTCTTCGGTAGATGAGCAACGATTCCGCAAGCTCCTGAGCCGCAACATCAGCCTGCCGCTGGGTGTGGGCGTTATCAGCGCAGTGTTCTTCGTGTCGTTGATTACGTACCTGCTGTCGACGATCCAGTGGGTCGAACACACGGACCGGGTGATCAATAACGCCAATGAGGCGGTCAAGCTGACGGTTGACCTCGAAACGGGCATGCGCGGCTTTCTGCTCAGTGGTGACGAGAAATTTCTCGAACCCTATGAAACGGCCAAGCCGAGGATCGAGGTTGTTCTCGAAACCTTGCTCCAATTGACAGCTGACAACACGGCGCAGACCGACCGTCTGCACCGTCTGCAGGCCTTGCAGGATGAGTGGGCCGCTTACGCGCAAACCATGATCGACCTGCAGCGATCCAGCGGCGATTATCGCGGCGCAGTCAAAGCGGGGAAGGGCAAGCGCCTGACCGACGAGATCCGCAAGCAATTCGATGACGTGATCGACATGGAGCAGCAGTTGCGCGCCACGCGCAACGAGGAAGTGCGCCGCACCACGGTCTGGAGCATCGCCCTTTACCTGTTGTTTATCGCCGGCATCAGCAGCTTGCTGGCCTACGTCGGCCGGCGGGATCTGCTTAACCTCTCTAACAGCTACAGTGCCAACCTCGCCGCGCAACAAGCCAGTGCCCATCGCCTGGAGCAGCAAGCCTGGCTGCGCAATGGCCAGACCGAACTGGCCGAACAAGTGCTGGGGCAACTGAGCCTCAACTTGCTGGGGCGCAACATTTTGCAGTTCTGCGCGCAGTATCTGGGTTCTGCGGTGGCAGCGATTTATGTCCGGGAAGAGCACGGCGGCCTCAAGCGCGTGGCGTCTTACGGCTTCTCCCGTGAGCAGGAAGCACTGGATCAACAGATTTACAGCGAAGAAGGCATTGTCGGGCAGGTGGCGCACCAGGCCCGGCTGATTCGCCTCGACGATGTTCCAAGCGACTATTTCAAGGTCAGTTCCGGCCTTGGCGAGGGTCTGCCGCGCAGCGTGCTGGTGGTGCCGACCAGCGACGATGACCGGGTCAATGGCGTCATTGAACTGGGTTTCTTGCGGCCACTGACCGACCGCGATATCGAATTGCTCGAACTGATCGCCGGCAACATCGGCACTTCCATCGAGGCGGCGCGCTATCGCCAGCGCCTGCAGGAAGTGCTGGCCGAAACCCAGCAACTCAACGAAGAACTGCAAGTTCAGCAGGAAGAACTCAAGACGGCCAACGAAGAACTCGAAGAGCAGTCGCGGATTCTCAAGGAGTCCCAGGCGCACCTCGAAACCCAACAGGTCGAGTTGGAGCAGACCAACGAACAACTCGCCGAGCAGGCCGAAATTCTGGCTGAGCAACGCGACGCCATGGACCTGAAGAACACCGAACTCAATCAGGCCCAGAGCCAGCTCGAAGAGCGCGCCGAAGAGTTACAGCGTTCCAGCAAGTACAAATCCGAATTCCTTGCCAACATGTCCCACGAGTTGCGCACGCCGCTGAACAGCTCGTTGATCCTGGCCAAGTTGCTGGCGGAAAATCCCCAGGACAACCTCAGCGCCGAACAGGTCAAGTTCGCCGAGTCGATCTACTCTGCCGGCAATGACTTGCTCAACCTGATCAACGACATCCTCGATATCTCCAAAGTCGAGGCCGGCAAACTGGAAATCCGCCCGGAAACCACCAGCGTTGCGCGGCTGGTGGACGGCTTGCGCGGGATGTTCCAGCCATTGGCGACGGACAAACAACTGGATTTCCACGTCGAGTTGCAGGCCGGTGCGCCGACGATGATGTTTACTGACCGCCAGCGTCTGGAGCAGGTCATCAAGAACCTGTTGTCCAACGCCGTGAAGTTCACCGAAAAGGGCCGCGTCAGCCTGACCGTTGCCGCCGTGCCGAACAACGGCATTGCTTTCAGCATCAGCGATTCCGGGATCGGCATTGCCACTGATCAGCACGAAAGCATTTTCGAAGCGTTCCGCCAGGCCGACGGCACCACCAATCGGCGTTATGGCGGCACCGGGCTGGGGTTGTCGATTTCCCGCGATCTGGCGGCGCTGCTTGGCGGTTCCATCAGCGTCAGCAGCACGCCGGGGCAGGGCAGTGTGTTTACCCTGACATTGCCGCAGCAATATGTGGAACCGGGTGAAAACCCCGTAGAACCGATGCGCGCCTCGCCGGTAGCGGCCATACCCAACATCGCACCCGCCATACTGGCGCCGTTGCTCGCCGAAGACATTCCGCGTTTCGATGATGACCGCCAAAAAGCACCGTTCACCACGCGCTGCATTCTGGTGGTGGAGGACGAGCCGAACTTCGCGCATATCCTCTTCGACCTGGCGCATGAACTGGGTTATCACTGCCTGGTGGCCCACGGCGCTGATGAAGGTTACGACCTGGCCCGGCAATTCATTCCCGATGCGATCCTGCTGGACATGCGCCTGCCGGACCACTCCGGGTTGACCGTGCTGCAACGCCTCAAGGAACACGCGGAAACCCGGCATATACCGGTGCATGTGATTTCCGTCGAGGATCGGGTAGAAGCGGCGATGCACATGGGCGCCATCGGCTATGCCGTCAAGCCGACTACGCGTGAAGAACTCAAGGACGTGTTCGCACGCGTGGAAGCCAAGCTGACCCAGAAGGTCAAGCGTGTGCTGCTGGTCGAAGACGACGATTTGCAGCGCGACAGCATTTCCCGGCTGATCGGCGACGATGACATTGAAATTACCGCCGTCGGCCTGGCGCAGGATGCACTGAACCTGCTTCGCAACACCGTGTTCGACTGCATGATCATCGACCTCAAGCTGCCCGACATGCTCGGTAACGACCTGCTCAAACGCATGTCCACCGAGGAAATCTGCTCGTTCCCGCCGGTCATCGTTTATACCGGGCGAAACCTGACCCGCGACGAAGAAGCGGAACTGCGCAAGTATTCGCGCTCGATCATCATCAAGGGTGCACGCTCGCCTGAGCGATTGCTGGATGAAGTGACACTCTTTCTGCACAAAGTCGAATCGCGGTTGTCCCATGAACGGCAGAAGATGCTCAAGACCGCCCGCAGCCGCGACAAGGTGTTCGAGGGGCGCAAGGTGCTGCTGGTGGACGACGATGTACGCAACATTTTCGCTCTTACCAGCGCACTGGAGCAAAAAGGGGCAGTCGTGGTCATTGGCCGAAACGGTCGTGAAGCGATTGATCGATTGAATGAAGTGGAGGACATCGATCTGGTGTTGATGGACGTAATGATGCCGGAGATGGATGGCTTTGAAGCCACCATCGAAATCCGCAAGGACCCGCGCTGGCGCAAGCTGCCGATCATTGCAGTGACGGCCAAAGCCATGAAGGACGATCAGGAGCGCTGCCTGCAGGCGGGCGCCAACGATTACCTGGCCAAGCCCATCGACCTGGATCGCCTGTTTTCGTTGATTCGTGTGTGGTTACCGAAGATGGAACGTATTTAAGTGGAGCGCAATTTTTCCGTGGAGCGCAACAGCGAAATCGAGATGCGGTTGTTGATCGAGGCGATCTACCTCAAGTACAGCTACGATTTCCGCGATTACTCTGGTGCTTCGATCAAGCGCCGGGTGGCTCATGCGTTGAGCCAGTTCGAGTGCAGCACTATTTCGGCGTTGCAGGAAAAGGTGTTGCATGACCCGACGGCGTTCATGCAGCTGCTGCAACTGCTGACGATTCCAGTCAGTGAGATGTTCCGTGACCCCTCGCACTTCCTGGCGATCCGCAAGGAAGTGGTGCCGCTGCTCAAGACCTACCCATCGATCAAGATCTGGATCGCCGGTTGCAGCACCGGCGAAGAGGTCTATTCGATGGCGATTTTGCTGCGCGAAGAAGGCTTGCTTGATCGGACCATCATTTACGCCACCGACATCAATCCACGTTCGCTGGAAAAAGCCAAGCAAGGGATTTTCTCGATGGAGAATGTCCGGGCCTACACTGCTAATTACCAGCAGGCCGGTGGCCAATGCTCGTTCGCCGACTACTACACGGCGGCCTACGGCTACGCCATTTTCGACAAGTCATTGTGTGAAAACGTGACTTTTGCTGATCACAGCTTGGCAACCGACAGCGTTTTCTCAGAAACCCAATTAATTTCATGTCGTAACGTATTGATATATTTCAACAAAAAGCTTCAGGATCGTGCCTTCGGTTTGTTTCACGAATCGCTGTGCCACCGTGGTTTCCTGGTGCTGGGCAGTAAGGAGACTCCGGATTTTTCAGCCTTTGGCAATCAGTTCGAGCCACTGGTCAAACAGGAACGGATTTACCGCAAATCATGAGCAGTGCATCGGTTTTGCCTTCAATAGAAGCGATCGTCATTGGCGCGTCGGCCGGCGGGGTCGAAGCGCTGCTCCATATCCTCGGCCCACTGCGTGCAGGCTTCGTGTTGCCGATCATCGTGGTGCTGCACCTGCCGGACGAACGCCGCAGTCACTTGGCTGAGGTCTTCGCTCGACGGGTTGCCTTGCCTGTTTTGGAAGCCGGTGACAAAACCACGGTCGAAGCCGGAACACTGTATTTCGCCACGCCCGGTTATCACCTGTCGGTGGAACATGACCGCAGTTTTTCCTTGAGCCTCGAGCCGCGCGTGCACCATTCGCGGCCGGCCATCGATTACCTGTTCGAATCCGCCGCCGATGCCTACGGCCCAGGCCTGGCGGCGGTGTTGCTGACCGGCGCCAATCGCGATGGTGCAAGCGGCCTGGCCCACGTCAAGCAGCGGGGCGGCCTGACCATCGTGCAAGATCCGGATGAGGCGCAGGTCGCGACCATGCCCTTGGCGGCGCTGGACATTCACCAACCTGACCACATTCTCCCTATCCGCGGCATCGGCCGTCTGCTTGTCGAGCTGGAACGAATCGCATGTTAAGTAATATTCAGGCCAAACTGCTGATCGTCGACGATCTGCCGGAGAACCTGTTGGCGCTCGAAGCGCTGATCAAGCGTGAAGACCGCATCGTCTACAAGGCGTTGTCCGCCGACGAGGCGTTGTCGCTGTTGTTGCAGCATGAATTCGCCATGGCCATTCTCGACGTGCAAATGCCCGGCATGAATGGCTTTGAACTGGCCGAACTGATGCGCGGCACGGAAAAGACCAAGAACATTCCGATCGTGTTTGTCAGTGCCGCCGGTCGCGAGCTGAACTACGCATTCAAAGGCTATGAAAGCGGCGCCGTGGACTTCCTGCACAAACCGCTGGATATCCATGCGGTCAAGAGCAAGGTCAACGTGTTCGTGGAACTGTTCCGCCAGAGCAAGGCGATGAAGCAGCAAGTCGAAGAGCTGGAGCAGAGCCGTCGCGAGCAGGAAGCGCTGCTTCAGCGTTTGCAGAGTACCCAGCTTGAGCTGGAGCAGGCCGTGCGTATGCGCGATGACTTCATGTCTATCGTCGCCCACGAAGTACGCACGCCTCTCAACGGCCTGATCCTCGAAACCCAGTTACGCAAGATGCACCTGGCCCGGGACAACGCCTCGGCGTTTACCCTCGACAAGATGCACGCCATGGTTGATCGCGATGAACGGCAGATCAAAAGCCTGATCCGCCTGATCGAAGACATGCTCGACGTTTCGCGCATTCGTACCGGCAAACTGTCGATCCGCCCGACTCGTTTCGATCTGGCAGAGCGGGTACGAGTCCTGCTGCAAAATTTTGCCTCGCAGATCGACGCCGCCGAGTCTTCGGTGACGGTGGACGCCGAACAGCCGGTGGTCGGCAACTGGGACGAGTTTCGCATTGAACAGGTGATTTCCAATCTGCTGACCAATGCCTTGCGTTACGGCGCCAAGAGCCCGATCAGCGTGAAGGTGTACAGTGAGAGCGGTGAAGCACGAGTAGAAGTGCGTGATTGCGGGATCGGTATCAGCGAAGAAAACCAGCAACGGATTTTCCAGCAGTTCGAGCGGGTCACGGCCAAACACGCCGTCGCCGGGCTGGGTCTGGGATTGTTTATTTCCGAACAGATTGTCACCGCCCATGGCGGTACCATTACCGTCGAAAGCCGGATTGGCGAAGGCGCCCTGTTTCGCGTTTGTCTGCCGCTGTAGGAAAACAGCCCGATAAACGCAACCTCTGATCGACCCTGGGGTCGTATCAGCAGCTATTGACCGAACAAAGGCTTCCCATGAGTGAAGATGCACAAGACGTCGTATTGATCGTCGAAGATGACCCTTCGATTTTGATGGTGCTGGCCGCCTATTTGTCAGGGGAGGGTTACCGGGTATTGCAGGCTGAAAACGGCGAGCAAGCCTTCGAGATCCTCGCCAGCAAGCCGCACCTGGACATGATGATTACCGATTTCCGCCTGCCGGGCGGAATCTCCGGCGTGCAGATCGCCGAGCCCGCAGTGAAACTGCGACCGGAGCTCAAAGTGATTTTTATCAGCGGCTATGCCCAGGAAATCCGCGAGACCGACAGCCCGATCACGCGCACGGCACCGATTCTGGAAAAGCCGTTTGACCTGGATCGATTGCAAGAACTGATGCAAGACATGTTGTCCTGACGGCCCCATCCATGTAGGAGCTGCCGAGTAAAACGAGGCTGCGATCTTTTGATCTTGATCTTAAAAACCAAAATCAAAAGATCGCAGCCTTCGGCAGCTCCTACAGGGTTTTGGGAGCCTCAGACGCTGATCATCTCCCGCACCTTCGCCGTCAGCAGGTCGAAGGTGAACGGCTTGGTGATCATTTGCATGCCCGGGTCGAGGAAGCCACCGCGCACCGCCGCGTGCTCCGCATAGCCGGTGATGAACAGCACCTTCAGGCCGGGCCGGTACTGCCGGCCGATCTCCGCCAATTGCCGGCCATTCATGCCGGGAAGTCCGACGTCGCTGATCAATAGATCGATGCGCTGCGCAGAATCAAAAATAGGCACCGCGCCGTCGGCATCGCAGGCCTCGACGAAGGCATAACCCAAATCACTCAGTACCGTGCTCACTAGCACCCGCACGGCTGGATCATCCTCGACAATCAGCACTGTTTCACCGTTCTGCGCAAATAGCGGATGCTGGCTATCGATCGGGCGATCTTCCGGCAAATCACCCCCAAAGCGTGGCAGAAACAGGCTAACCGTGGTGCCTTCGCCCACTTGGCTTTGAATGGCGACATGGCCCCGGGATTGTTTGCTGAAACCATAGATCATCGACAACCCGAGCCCTGTGCCCTGGCCAATCGGCTTGGTGGTGAAAAACGGGTCGAATGCGCGGTTGATGGTGCTTTGCGGCATGCCGCAGCCATTGTCGGTGACGCTGAGTACCACGTAATCGCCTGGCTTGAGGTTGCTGTGGGCAGCGGTGAACTCGGCATCGAGGTGCCGGTTCGCGGTTCCCACCACGAGTTTGCCGCCATCAGGCATGGCATCCCTCGCGTTGATGACCAGATTGAGCAGGGCGCTTTCCAGTTGATTGGGGTCCGCCTCGGCCACCCACAATTGCTCACTGAGTTGCATGTCCAGGCGAATGCTTTCGTCGACGCTGCGTTGCAGCAGTTCGCCCATGGACACCACGAGGGTGTTCATTTCCACGGGTTTTGAATCCAGCGACTGGCGTCGGGAAAACGCCAAGAGCCGATGAGTCAGGCCCGCCGCACGATTCGCCGAAGTCACGCCGAGGTCGATCAGGCTATCGAGATCCTCGAATCGTCCACGGGCCAGACGCCGGCGCAGCAACTCCAGGCTGCCAATGATGCCGGTGAGCATGTTGTTGAAGTCGTGGGCGATGCCGCCGGTGAGTTGACCGACCGCTTCCATCTTTTGCGACTGCCGCAACACTTCTTCGTTATGGCGCAGTTGAGCGGTGCGTTCTTCGACCTGCTGTTCGAGGGTTTCCAGGGTGTTTTGCAGACGCAGTTCGCTTTGACTCAAATCGATCAGCCGATCCCTGGCTTCATACTGTCGTCGACGCCCGCGCAGGGCGGTGGTCACCAGGCTGATCAAGGTTTCCGGGTGAAATGGCCGTTCAAGGAACGTGACATTGCCCAGTTGCGGGCCAAAACGCGAAGCGGGGTTCTGTTCCGGGCCACCATGATGAGTCAGCAGTACGATGGGCAGGTCCGACCAGGCGGGCTGTTGCTCGATCATACCGAGCAACGGTTCCAGGTCGCTGCGCAACAACGCTTCGGATGAGATCAACAACACACCCGCGCCTTGTTCCAGTTCGCGGCAGAGTTCAAGCAGATCAGCAGTGATTACGCCGTCGTAACCCGCTTCCTTGAGCAACATCAATGCAATCTGGCTGTCACGCCCTAGCGGCGCGAGAACAATCGCGCGCTCGGACGTTGCCTCGTAGACCGTCACGGACCTTCATCCCCGAGCAATGGGTTGCTCGCACCCAGATAGGTGGGGACGCCGCGCAGTACACCCTGGAATGCATCCAGCGGTTCGCCGATGGTCATGCCCGATGCGCTGATGCGGTATTCACGGATGGTCGACTCATGGCTGCCGGTACGTTTCTTGATGATCGAAATCGCGCGGCGCACCTTGCCCAGTGCTTCGAAGTAGCGCAGCAGGATGACCGTGTCGGCCAGATAAGTGATGTCCACCGGGGCTTGCATATCGCCCACCAGTCCATGCTGGGCGACGGTCATGAAAGTCGCAGCGCCCTGGCGATTGAGGTACAGCAGCAGTTCATGCATATGCAGCACCAAAGCGTTCTCCTCAGGCATGGCGGCCTGATAACCGTTGATGCTGTCGATGACCACCGTTTTGATGTCGCCCTCATCGACGCAACGACGGACTCGATAGGAGAACTCGCCGGGGGACAGTTCGGCGGCATCTACTTGTTCGATCAACAAGTTGCCGGTGTCTTGCAACGCCTTAAGGTCAATGCCGATGTTCTTCATGCGCTCAAACAGCAGCCCCAGTTCTTCATCGAAGATGAACAGCGCGGCTTTTTCACCGCGGGCCACTGCGGCGGCGGCAAAGACCATCGAGATCAAGGATTTGCCAGTACCGGCTGGGCCGAGGATCAACGTACTGGAGCCGGTTTCGATTCCGCCGCCGAGCAGGGCATCCATTTCCTTGATGCCGCTGGTCAATTGCTGACGGATGTAGCGTCCTCGATGCTCGGCGGCCACCAGGCGTGGAAAGACATGCACGCCATCGCCCATGATGGTGAAGTCGTGAAAGCCGCCACGGTATTTCTGGCCGCGGTACTTCACCACCCGGATGCGGCGACGTTCGGCACCATAGTTCGGCGTCAGTTCTTCCAGGCGAATCACCCCGTGTGCCACGCTGTGCACGGTTTTATCGAGGGATTCGGTGGTCAGGTCATCCAGCAGTACAACGGTAGCGTCGTAGCGCACGAAGTAGTGCTTGATCGCAAGAATCTGTCGACGATAACGCAATGAGCTTTGCGCCAACAGGCGGATCTCTGACAGGCTGTCGAGCACCACGCGCGTCGGTTTGAACCGTTCGACCACTTCGAAAATCTGCTTGGTCGCCTCGCCGAGCTCAAGGTCCGAGGAATACAGCAGCGATTGCTGGTGTTCGGCGTTGAGCAGGCTTTCCGGCGGCGTCAGCTCGAAGATATGGATGTTTTCGCCCAACTCCCAGCCATGCGACCGCGCGCCCTGGCGCAGTTCGCGTTCAGTTTCGGACAGGGTGATGTACAACGAGCGCTCGCCGGCTCGCGCGCCGGCCAATAGAAAGTGCAATGCAACGGTGGTCTTGCCGGTGCCCGGCTCACCCTCCAGCAAAAACACGTGGCCGCGGGATAGCCCGCCATCGAGGATGTCATCCAGACCTTCGATACCGGTGGCGGCTTTTACGCTGATGAACTCGTTGGATATAGACAAAGAATGCCCTCTCATGACCAGGGGAACGAGGCAGCGGGCGCTAAGTGCCACTATGGGCTGCCTGTTTACTTGACCCTTGTCGATGACGAGCGTTCAACCTTTTTAAAGCAAAAGATCGCAACCTTCGGCAGCTCCTACAGATGGAACCTATTTCCCTGTAGGAGCTGCCGAAGGCTGCGATCTTTGCTTTTAAAGCCCCTGTTGAAGGGCTGGATCATCAGGATTGAGCTGTTCCAGCTGCGCCAGCAGAATCTGCACGTTCTGCAACTGACCGCTTTCTGTCCAGTAGTTGATCAACAAAACCCGCGCCTTGCGATCGTTCGGGTGGCGCTGGACGATCTCCTGCAACTGCTTTTGCGCCGCTTCCAGCTCCTGTTCACCATGCAGCGTGGTGGCCAGGTCATAACGGTAATCCTTGTTGTCGGGCTCCAGCTCCACGGCTTTCGACAGGCCGAGCAGGGCGAACTCACTCTGGCCATGGTGCAGCAACCAAAGCCCGAGGGCATGCTGCAAATACGCCGAATCAGGCTGTGCCTTCAATTGTTTGGCCAGCAGCTGCCGCGCCGCGTCGCTCTGGCCAAGCTTGTCCAGCACTTCAATTTGCATGACCAGTGCCGGCAGATTCTCGGGAGCAAGGCGCAAGGTGTTTTCAAGCGCCTGCTGCGCCTCCTTGAACTCGGCGTTGTGCAGGTGAAGTCGCGCCAGCTGATAGTGATTCTCGGCGCTTTCAGGCGCGCTTTTTAACACCTGCTCCCAGGCATCGATGGCCTGCTCCAGTGGCCCGAAATACAAACCGAGATCATCCGGCGACAATCCAAGCAATGCGTTGACGGCGGCTAACCGCACATTCTGGTCGCTGTCATCGAGCAACGGCCCCAGCAACAAACTGCGCTGGCCGCTGGGCACCAGCCCGCTGATGCTTTTGATCGCCGCAATGCGCACCTCGGGCGACTCGTGTTGCAGGTCTGCATCTGCCAGCTTCAGGGCCACGGAGCTTGGGTAGTTCGGCAGTTCGGCATGCAGCCATATGCGCCGTTTGGGAGAAAGGTCAGGGCGACCCAATTGTTGGTAAAGCACCCGCGCCGCGCCCGGCTGACCGGCGCGGGCCTGGGCCAGCGCTTCGCTGTAACCGCGTTTGATCGCTTCAGGCACCACCGGGGTCGTGCTGCGCAGGAACAACCAGGCGACAGCGATGACCAGCACGGCGCAGAGGCTGAAAAGCAGGTAACGGCGGGACTTGGGCATGCAGAATCCGGGAGCTGGCAAGCTTTTGCAAAGTCAGCAGCTTCGGTCAGGGCGGGCGCTGAGTCAAACCCTGACTCACTTTGATGGCTGCACTGTAGCCTGAACGGGATCGGCGAATTTGCCTACAGGTCGCATCGACACCGAAACCTGTCGAGACCCCGTACCGATGACTACGCTTGTGGGAGGTACCCCGACTGGCATTCCCATGCAAGCGCTCCTCCTATATTTCAAAGCGATCATCAACCCCGGCCCCGGCGTGTTGCTGTTCGCCTTGAGAACCATCGCGGCCGGGCTGTTGACGCTGTACCTGGCCTTCCTGTTCGATCTCGATCAGCCGAAGTGGTCGATCATGGCCGTGGTCATTGTCAGCCAGCCATTGGGTGGGATGGCCCTGGCTCGAAGTTTTGGTCAGGTCATTGGCACGACTTTGGGTGCGGTGGCGGCGGTGGTGATCATGGCGATCTTTCCCCAGGCGCCAGTGCCGTTCCTCATCACATTGTCGCTTTGGCTGGCGTTTTGTACCGCCGGCGGCACTTTGTTGCGCTACACCAGTTCCCAGGCGTTCGTACTCAGTGGCTATACGGCAGTGGTGGTCGGACTATTAGCGGTCCCTGATCAGGATGGCACCTTTTTACTGGCCGTGACCCGCGTGACCGAGACACTGCTGGCCGTAGCCTGCGTTTGTGTGGTCAGCCTGCTGACCGCGCGGCCGGAAGCCGTGGCCCGGGATTACTTCGCAAAAATCGATCAAGTGATCAAGCTGTTGGCCACTCATGCCGGCGCGGTCATTCGTACAGAGGAAAGCGAGGCCGATTTTCAACAACGGCAAATGCAGCTGTTGGGCCAGATCAGCGCACTGGAAGGCGTGCGCCGGCATTTGTACTACGATGCACCGCGATTGCGCAGCGCCAACGGTCTGGTGCAATTGCTCGGTAATCAATTGGTGCTGCTCACTGCACGTCTGACCGCCCTGCGGCATCAGCGGCAACTGTTGACCGAACGCTGGCAAGGCGATTTACCGGACGAAATCCTGCGTTTGCGTGCCGAGGAACTGGCTTTTCTCGATGAACTGGCGAAGCAGGGCCGAGCGCTGTCCAGCGAACAGCGCCACCATTTCACGGCATTGCGACTACGATTCGACGAATTGGCCTACCGGGCAGAACAACTGACCGAAATGCTGCCGGCCACCTTGCGTTCGCTGGCCTGGTCGTTGCGTTGGGAGCAGGCGCGGCTGTTGGAGCAACTTGAACAGATTCTGGACTTGAGTGATGCGATCCAGAACGGCCGCGCTGCCAGCAGCATCTACCGCGCGCAGGACAATCCGCTGCACCTGGACTTCACGTTGGCGGCAATGAATGCCATCCGTGCCTGGTGCGCCTTGATGGTGGCCGGTCTGATCTGGATCGAGACGGGTTGGGATGGTGCCCGGGGCGGAATGATCGTGGCCGGTATTCTCTGTTCGTTGATGGCGACTTTTCCTCGGCCGCTGCTGGCCGCCCAGAGCTACGCCCGAGGCTTGGGACTGGCGCTGGTGGTGTCGGCATTCCTGCAATTCATGTTGCTGCCGATGATCAGCAGTTTCGAGCTCCTCGCATTGTTACTGGCACCGCTGCTGTATGCCGTGGCCGTGGGGCTGTCCAGTCCGCCCACCACCGGGACCGGGATTGGCCTCGGACTTTCGACTTTTCTGCTGTTGGGGCCGCAAAACACCGGGCTGGGGCAAAACACTGCGATCCAGTGGTTTGAGTTTGCTGGCGCCTATGTCTGCGCCGCGACGTTGGCGTTGAGTGTGTATGCCCTGATCTTTCCCTTCAGGCCCGTGCTGCGGATACGCCGTTTGCATAAAGAGAATGGCGAGCAGGTCTACGCGTTGTTAAAGACTCCGGCCACCGATGAAAACCAGTTTGCCTTTGAAAGCCTGATGGTCGATCGCCTGACCATGATGTTGGGGTTATTGCCGGCCATTCAGGACAAGTCTTCGCGCGACCTGTTCGAGGTCAGCCTCGGCTGTATGGCGGTGGGGATCGCCTTGAACCAGCTCCGACAGCGAGCGCAGGACAACCCGCTGCTGAGCCCGGAGTTGCAGGCCCGGTTGTTCGCCACGGTACGGGAAACGGGAAGGCTGGTGGCGGGGCGACCCGGCATTGAAACGGATCACGTGCTCGCCAGCCTGCACACCTTGGGCGACGAACTGGACGACTTGCATTCAAGCGTCCATGACCAACTTTGGTCAGTCTTCCGCATGCGCGTGGCGCTGTTGATCGTGGTGTCGTTTCTGGAACGCCACCGTAGCTACTATGAACCTGCAACCTTGCAAGGAGCACCAGCACTTGCCCATTGATCTGGAAATAGGCGGCGTCTACCTGCCGCCAATCGCCCAGGCGCTACTGCTGGGTTTGCCAATTTTCCTGGCGCTGGACTGGGTCTTGCGGCGCCTCGGCGTGCTGCGGTTCGTCTGGCATGAAGCTTTGTTCGAGGGCGCGTTGTACGCCTGCGTGTGTGCGACGTTGATTCTGGTGATGGGAGCCTGATGCATTGAAGAAGATCCTTTCCCACCTCACGACGGTGGCCGTCGTCGTACTGGCCTTTGTGCTCGGCTGGTTTGCCTGGGAGCATTACACCCGCGCCCCCTGGACCCGTGACGCCCGGGTGCGTGCCGATGTGGTGACCTTATCCGCCGATGTCTCGGGGCGCATCGTCAGTCTGGGCGTGCAGGACAACCAGCATGTGGAAAAAGGCCAGTTGCTGCTGGAAATCGACCCGGCACGTTATGTCCTTGCGGTGGAGCACGCAAAGCGTGCCGTCGAAGTGGCAAAAGCCTCGCTGGGGCAATCGCAAGCGACCATTGTCGCTAGCCAGGCGCTGCTCAGGCAGCGCCAGAGCGAGGAGCAGCGAAGGCGTACGCTGAAGGAACGCTCGGCAATCTCCGGCGAAGAATGGGAGAAAGCCAGCACCGACGTATCGGTGGCGCAGGCGGACTTATTACGTAACGAGGCCAATCTGGTTCTGGCGCAGGCCAACGTGCAACTGGCCGTCGCTGCATTGGCCGAGTCGCAACACGATCTGGAGAGAACCCGGGTCGAGTCGCCAGTGACGGGTTACATCACCAACCTGCTGACCCGGCAGGGCGACTACGCGACAGCGGGTGGCCCGTTACTGGCGCTGGTGGACAGCGATTCGTTTTATGTCAGTGGCTACTTCGAGGAAACCAAGTTGCCGCGAATAGGGCAGGGTGACCGGGTAGACATTGAATTGATGAGCGGCGAAAAGTTTGGCGGCACCGTGCAAAGCATTGCCTTTGCCATTGCCGACCGGGAAAACCTGCCGGGTGGACGGCTGCTGGCCAACATCAACCCCAGCTACACCTGGGTCAAACTGGCGCAGCGGGTACCGGTGCGGATCGAGATCGACGCGGACTACGCCGGTAAAAACAACCTGCGGGCCGGGACCACAGCCACGGTCACCGTCGAGGAAAACCACCGCCAACAATAATGTAGGAGCTGTCGAGTGAAACGAGGCTGCGATCTTTTGATCTTGCTTATAAAAAACAAAGTCAAAAGATCGCAGCCTCGTTTTACTCGACAGCTCCTACAGGGATTTGTGTTGTGTTTTTGAAGGACAAAAAAACCCCGCGACCGAATGAGGCGCGGGGCAAAGAATTGGTTGGTTGCGGCCAACCAAAGGAGCTCTTTAAAACGCGATTACTTGCTGGCGACCGTTTCTGGCTGCCAGCCACCGCCAAGGGCCTTGTAGATCGCGACGATGCCGCGGTACAGATCCACTTCAGCCTGGGCCTGGGTGTCTTCGGCCGCCAGACGCTCACGTTGGGCATCAAGCAGGACCAGGAAATCCACCGTGCCTTCGCGGTAGCGGATCTCCGCCAGGTCGGCTGCCGAGCGGCTGGACTCGCTTTGACGAATCAGCGAGATCAAGCGTTGTTGGCGTTTGCCGTAATCGCTGAAGGCGTTTTCCGATTCTTCCAGGGCGAGCAACACTTGCTGCTCGTAGCTCGCCAGGGCACCTTCGGCATCAGCGTCGGCGCCGCGTAAACGGGCCTTCACGCTGCCCAGATCGAACGCCGCCCAGGTAATGCTTGGGCCGAGCGCCCAGGCATTGGCCGCCGAAGAACCAATCTGCGAACCACGCCCGGCGGTGAAACCGAGGAAGCCGCTGAGGCTGACGCGAGGGAACAAATCAGCCTTGGCCACACCGATACGCGCGGTGGCCGAAGCCAGTTTGCGTTCAGCGCTGAGAATGTCCGGACGCCGTTGCAGCAGTTCACCCGGATCACCGATAGGCAGGGCCTTGGCGATCGCCGGCAAGTCTTTTGGACTCAGGTCCACGGTCAACTTTTCCGGGCGCTCGCCCAGTAGTGTGGCAATACGGTTTTTCTGCCGAACCTGTTCGGCTTGCAACTGCGGCACGCTGGCTTCGACCGACGCCAGTCGTGCATCGGCGCGCTCCACGTCAAGCTGATCGCCAACGCCGGCGTCACGCAGACTGACGGTGATCTTGCGCGACTCCTGCTGGTTTTGCAGGTTGGCCAGGGCGATTTTTTCCCGCAGTTGCGCACCGCGCAGTTGTCCGTAGGAATCCACCAGTTCGGCAATCATGGTGACTTGCAGTTGGTACAGATCAGCCTCGATCGCTTGCTGTTCCGCGTTGGCCGATTCCAGGTTGCGCTGGATGCGGCCAAACAGGTCAATCTCCCAGGCCATGTCCAGGCCCAGGTCGTAACTTTCGATATTGACGCGGTCGGTGGTCTGGCCAGGAATCTGCGCCTTGCCCAGGTCACTGCTGACCCGGCTGGTGACGGTCGGCATGGCGTCATTGCTGACGTCGTCGCGAATGGCCCGTGCGGCTTTCCAGCGGGCGAAGGCCACGCGCAAATCACGGTTGCCTTTCAGGGACTCGGTCACCAACTGGTTGAGGGTCGGGTCTTCAAATTGCTGCCACCAGATGCCTTCGAAACGCGAGCGGTCAAAGTTCTTTTGGCCGGCAGCGCCATCGGTGGCGGCCGTGATGTTGGCCGCCTCCGTGGCTGGGGTCTTGTAGTCGGGGCCCACGGCACAGGCGCTCAGCGCCAGTACCAGCAGACTCGGCAGGAAGACTTTCAGACTCATTGATGCGACTCCTGTTGCGACAACAGTTTCTGGGCCTTGGCCAATTTGCGCGCATCACCGCGCTCGACAAAGTTACGAATCAGTACGTAGAACACCGGTGTCAGCAACAGACCGAAGAAGGTCACCCCGAGCATCCCGGAGAACACCGCCACACCCATGGCGTGACGCATTTCGGCACCGGCACCGCTGGAGAACACCAGCGGCACAACACCCATGATGAACGCGAAGGAGGTCATCAGGATCGGACGCAGACGCAGACGGCAAGCTTCGAGCACCGCCGCCAGCGGCTTCATGCCTTCTTGCTGTTTGTCCTTGGCAAACTCGACGATCAGAATCGCGTTCTTACAGGCAAGCCCCACCAGTACGATCAGGCCGATCTGGGTAAAGATGTTGTTGTCACCACCGGACGCAATCACCCCGGTAATGGCCGACAGCAAGGTCATCGGTACGATCAGGATCACCGCCAGTGGCAAGCTCCAGCTTTCGTACTGGGCCGCGAGCACCAGGAACGCCAGCAATACGCAGAGCGGGAACACGAACAGCGCGGTGTTGCCGGACAAAATCTGCTGGTACGTCAGGTCGGTCCACTCGTAGGTCATGCCGTTCGGAAGTTCTTCCTTGAGCAGTTTCTCGATGGCTTTTTCGGCCTGGCCGGAGCTGTAGCCAGGGGCTGCCGCACCGTTGATTTCAGCGGTAATGAAGCCGTTGTAGTGCATCACGCGGTCCGGGCCCGAGGTGTCGCTGACCTTGATGAAGGTCGCCAGCGGGATCATCTCGCCCTTGTTGTTACGCACTTTCAACTGGCCGATCTGGTCGGGTTCGAGGCGGAACTGTTGCTCGGCCTGAACGTTGACCTGATAAGTACGACCGAAGCGGTTGAAGTCGTTGGCATACAGCGAACCCAGGTAAATTTGCAGGGTGTCGAAGATGTCGCTGACGGCCACGCCGTGGGTCTTGGCTTTTTCCCGATCGATAGCGGCATCGACCTGCGGCACGTTCACGGTGTAGCTGGTGAACAGGCCTGCCAGTTCCGGCACGCTGTGACTTTTGGTGATGATGTTCATGGTTTGCTTGTACAGCTCGTCGTAGCCCAGGTTGCCCCGGTCTTCGATTTGCAGGCGGAAACCACCGATGGTCCCCAGGCCCTGTACCGGCGGCGGCGGGAAGATCGCGATGTAGGCACCCTGGATGTCCGCAAACTTGGCGTTCAACGCTGCCGCAATGGCACCCGCCGATTCGCTTGGGTCCGTGCGCTCGTCAAACGGCTTGAGTGGAGTAAACACGATGCCGGCATTGGGGCTGTTGGTGAAACCGTTGATCGACAGGCCAGGGAAGGCGACCGAGTTGGCGACGCCGGGTTGCTTGAGGGCAATCTCGGACATCTGCTTGATCACTTCTTCGGTGCGATCCAGACTGGCGGCGTCAGGCAGTTGAGCGAACGCGACCAGGTACTGCTTGTCTTGCGCCGGGACGAAACCGGTCGGGGTATTGGCGAAACCGAAGAACGTCAGCACCATCAGGCCTGCGTACAAGAGCAGGGCGATACCACTGCTGCGGATCACACGGGCAACGGTGCCGACATAACCATGGCTGGCCTTTTCAAAGAAGCGGTTGAACGGGCGGAACAACCAGCCACCGAAAATCTTGTCGAGAATTTTCGAGAACCGGTCTTTCGGCGCGTCATGGCCTTTGAGCAATACCGCCGCCAGCGCCGGTGACAAGGTCAGCGAGTTGAAAGCCGAAATCACAGTCGATATCGCAATGGTCAGGGCGAACTGTTTATAGAACTGACCTGTCAGCCCGGAAATGAATGCCGCCGGGATAAACACCGCACACAGCACCAATGCCGTGGCAATGATCGGCCCGGTCACTTCACGCATGGCGCGCTTGGTGGCCTCCACCGGGTTGAGCCCGAGTTCGATGTTCCGTTCGACGTTTTCCACTACCACGATCGCATCGTCGACCACGATACCGATCGCCAGTACCAGGCCGAACAGCGACAGGGCGTTCAACGAGAAGCCAAACAGGTGCATCACGGCAAACGTACCGATCAGCGAAACCGGCACCGCCACCAACGGAATGATCGAAGCGCGCCAGGTTTGCAGGAACAGGATGACTACCAGCACCACGAGGATCAGTGCTTCGAAGAGGGTGTGAACCACCGCTTCGATCGAGCCGCGCACGAAGATCGTCGGGTCATAAACGATGCTGAAATCCATGCCTTCCGGGAAGTTCTTCTTCAGTTCGGTCATTTTCGACCGCACTTCGTTGGAAATCTCGATGGCGTTGGAGCCAGGGCGCTGGAAGATCGGAATCGCTACCGCTGGCTGATTGTTCAGCAGCGAACGCAGGGCGTACTGACTGGAACCCAGTTCGACGCGAGCGATGTCCTTGAGGCGAGTGATTTCACCATTGTCGCCGGAGCGAATAATGATGTTCTCGAACTCTTCTTCGGAAACCAGACGACCCTGAGTGTTAACCGACAACTGGAACGCCGTGGCGTTTGGCGCAGGTGGCGCACCCAGCGCGCCGGCTGCGACCTGGCGGTTCTGTTCACGGATCGCGGTCACTACGTCGGTTGCAGTCAGATTGCGCGAAGCGGTCTTGTTCGGATCGAGCCACACCCGCAGCGAGTAATCGCCCATACCGAACAGCTGCACATCACCAACACCGCCCAAACGCGCCAACTCATCCTTGATGTTGAGCAGGGCATAGTTGGACAGGTAGAGCATGTCGTAGCGTTTGTCCGGCGAGGTCAAGTGCACAACCATCGTCAGGTCGGGCGACGCCTTGTCCACGGTGATACCGATGCGCGTCACTTCCTCGGGAAGTTTCGGCTCGGTACGGGTGACGCGGTTCTGTACCTGCACCTGTGCGTTGTCCAGGTCAGTGCCCAGCGCAAAAGTGATGGTCAGGGTGATCTTGCCGTCGGCGGTCGACTGCGAGGACATGTACAGCATGTTCTCGACGCCGGTGATGGCTTGCTCCAGCGGAGCGGCCACGGTTTCACCGATGACTTTAGGGTTGGCACCCGGGAAGTTGGCGCGGACCACAACGGTCGGCGGCACGACTTCCGGGTATTCGCTGATCGGTAACTGGAACAGCGAAATCGCGCCGGCGATCAGGATCAGCAGCGACAGTACCGCTGCGAAGATCGGCCGTGAAATGAAGAATTGGGAAAAATTCATCGGAGTCGTTATCCCTTAACCGCGTGGGGTCGCAGCAGCCAGTTTCACAACCGCGCCCGGCGCAACCTTGGCGGGCGCGACTTGAGGCAGGTTGCTGGCTTCCAGCGCTTGTCGTTGTTGGGCGAGGGCGGCGAGGGTTTGCTCGCTGGCCATCGGGACCACTTCAGGTGTCACTGGCGAACCAGGACGGACCCGTTGCAGCCCCTTGACGATGATGGTGTCGTCCTTGTTCAAACCACTGCGCACGATGCGCAGGCCTTCGATCTTCGGCCCCAACTCGACCGCGCGGTAGGCCGTTTTGTTGTCGGCATCCATCACCAGCACGAACTTCTTGCCCAGATCAGTGCCGACCGCTTCATCGTTGATCAGCATGGCGCTGTAAGTGCCGCTGCCCACCAGTTTCAAACGCGCGTAGAGGCCCGGGGTGTAGCTGCCATCGCTGTTGTCGAAGACGGCGCGACCACGGATGGTGCCGGTTTTCGGGTTGACCTGGTTGTCGACGAAATTCATCTGCCCGAGGTGCGGGTTGCCGTCTTCGTTGGACAGGCCCATGTACACCGGTGTGGCGGCGCCCCGTTTGCCCTGGCGGGCGAGTTGCGTGTACTTGAGGAACACACGTTCGTCGGCATCGAAGTAGGCATACACCTTGTCGGTGGAGACGACGCTGGTCAGTGGAGTGGTATCGGCGGTCACCAGGTTGCCGGCGGTGATTTCCGCACGGCTGACGCGACCACTGATAGGCGCGCTGACGCGGGTGAAGCTCAGGTTCAGTTTGGCCAGGTCCAGTTGCGCTTGAAGTGCCCCAACGGCGGCGCGGGCTTCTTGAGAAGCACTGGTGCGCGAATCGGCAAGTTCGGCAGAAATCGCATTGCTGGTACGCAGGCGCTCACCGCGCTGGGCTTCGTTCTCGCTGCGAGTGGCGTTGGCGCGGGCTTGGGCCACCAGCGCTTCGAGGCGGCGAACTTCAGCCTGGAACGGGCGAGGGTCGATCTGGAACAGCGTGTCGCCTTTCTTGACCAGTGCGCCTTCAGTGAAAGCCACTTCATCAATCTGACCGGAGACCCGTGGACGAATTTCTACAGTTTCCGGGGCTTCAAGGCGACCGGTGAATTCGTCCCATTCGTTGACGGGTTGCTCAAGCACCTTGGCCACACTGACCTTGGCAGCAGGTGGCGCGGCGGCAGTTTGCGGAGTCTTGCCGCAGGCGCTCATCACCAGTACGGCCAGCACGGCCAACGGGAAGCGCAAATGTTTGAGTGACTGTTCCATGGATGCATCCGCCAATGTATTGAGATTGGCGAATGATGCGCGGGGGGTGGGTATCGCACGAATCGAATGGGGCGAAGGTAACTATCATTCGGAATGATATAAGCCCGATGCCAGCCCTCTAGCGTGCGCCTTTGGTTAATGCGTGATCAATGAGGCTGATGACAATTGTGTGTTGCCTCGCTTGCAAAGATGCAAGATCAAAGATCGCAGTCTTTGGTAGCTCCTACGTTGATTGCGTAAACACCCTGTAGGAGCTGCCGAAGGCTGCGATCTTTAGATTTTCGGGTTATGCAAGACTGTCCGGGTCGCCGAAGAACATCTGAATTCGCGAGCGCAACCAACGCTCGCCCGGATCATTGTCCTGCGAACCGCGCCATGCCATGTGCAGCTCGAAACTGCGTACGGGCAACGGCGGGTCTTCAGCCCGCACACCGCCCGCCGCCGTCAGCGCATCGGCCGTGTAATCAGGCACGGTAGCGACGATGTCGGTGCCGGCCAGCAGCGTGCTCAGTCCATTGAACTGCGGTACGGCAAGCACGACATGACGTTTGCGCCCGAGTTTCTCCAGCTCTTCATCGATAAAACCACTCAAGTCGCCCGCAAACGACACCAGTGCGTGGGGGCGGGCGCAGTAGTCATCCAGGCTCAACGGTCCCGGCACGGTGTCGGCACGCAACAGTTTTGGCTGGCTACGGCGCAGCACTTTGCGCTTGGCATTGGCCGGCAAGTCGGTGGTGTAGCTGACGCCAATGGAAATTTCCCCCGAGGCCAACAACCCCGGCATCAGGATGTAGTTGACGCGCCGCACCACCAGCACGATCCCCGGCGACTCCGCGCGCAGGCGCTTGAGCAGCATTGGCAGCAAGGCGAACTCGACGTCGTCCGACAGTCCGATGCGGAACACCGCCGTACTGGTGGCCGGGTCGAAATCAGCCGCACGGCTGACAGCGGTGGAGATCGAATCCAGTGCCGGCGACAGCAGGGCGAAGATTTCCACGGCCCGGGCAGACGGTTCCATGCTGCGACCGGTGCGCACAAACAACGGATCATCGAACAGCCCGCGAAGGCGTGAGAGCGCCGCGCTGATGGCCGGCTGGCCGAGAAACAGCTTCTCTGCCGCGCGGGTCACGCTGCGTTCGTGCATTAGTGTTTCGAATACGATTAACAGGTTCAGGTCGACACGACGCAGGTCATTACGATTCATCTGGAGTCCTGGCAGGGTCATCAAACTTGACGTGAGCGGCCATATGAGAACAATGGCCAGCAAGAATATTACGGGGAAAGGCTGGTACTCTGCACCGAGTAATTCAGTTTTCCTACAAAGGCTGCTTCGGTTTCTTACGACATTTGACGATGTTGCCGCTGCTGCGGAATCAATGACAGGCATGTCGACTATTAATAGCCACTGATAGTCTTGGGTTAAAAGCCCAGCTAGAGTTCAGGGCATTAGAGGTTCATTTGGCGAGGTTTGCGATGTCCCGCACGATCCGTTTTCACAAGTTTGGTCCTGCCGAGGTGCTCAAATGCGAAGAGCATGCGGCGGCTTTGCCTGCACCAGGTGAAGTGCAGGTGCGCGTCGAAGCCATTGGCATAAGCTGGTATGACACCCTCTGGCGTCAGAACCTGGCCTCGTCCCATGCTCGTTTGCCTGCCGGCCTGGGCAGTGAAATGTCCGGTATCGTCACCGCGGTCGGTGAGGGTGTTGATGACATCGCGGTCGGCGACAAGGTCGCCAGCTTCCCGGCTCAAAGTCCGAACGACTATCCGGTCTACGGCGAACTGATCGTTCTGCCACGTACGGCACTGACCCGCTATCCGGACGTGCTCAGCCCGATCGAAGCGGCTGTGCACTACACGCCGCTGTTGATCGCCTATTTCGCCTATGTCGATCTGGCACGGGTCAAACCCGGGCAATTTGCCCTTGTCACCGACGCCAGTCACTGTGCCGGACCTTCGTTTGTACAACTGGGCAAGGCCTTGGGCATTCGGGTGATTGCCGCGACCAAGAGTGCAGACGAACGCGAATACCTGTTGAATCTCGGTGCCGAGAAAGTCATCGTCACTGAAGAGGAAGATCTGCTGATGCGGATCAACAAGATCACCGACAACCGCGGTGTAGATGCGGTGTTCGATGGTCTGGGCGGCCCGCAGATGTCGCTGCTTGGCGATGTGCTTGCACCCCGCGGTAGCCTGGTGTTGTACGGCCTTCAAGGCGGCAACCAGACACCGTTCCCGGCCTGCGCAGCGTTCCAGAAGAATATTCAGTTCTTCGTTCACTGCATCGGCAACTTCACCGGCAAGCCGGAGCTGGGCATTATTCAGGACCAGGTGGCGCTGCAACGTGCGTTGCGTGACATCAACCAGATGACTGCTGACCGCGTTCTGCTGCCGCTCAAGACTCGGGTCTTCCCGTTTGCCGAGTTTGTCGAAGCACACCGCTACATGGACGAATGCCCATGTCGTGAAAGGGTCGCGCTCGAGGTCGAGACGGCGTAACCCACGCCTCAAAAAAAATCCGTGCTTGCACGGATTTTTTGCTTTCAGCACTTTCCGACACGAGACGCCCATCGACCTGTCGATGGACCGGTTCAGCAACTGCACCGGTTTTTGCTCTCGATCTGTAGCTTCTAATCATCATCCAAGCCCTGATAATTGAATGATTACTTTCATCTCAAGGAATGAGTCATGGCAGGGTATCAGACCGATACGTTTCGAATCGCACCGTTGCTACTTACTCGACAAGTAGTGGGTTATTACTCAGTTGCCGAACAATCGCGGGCAACTTCTTTCTTTATTTCTTGTATTAAACGTCTGTGGGACGCTGTCGGACATTTCCTAGGATGGCGTGTGCAAAAGGATAAAGCCTTGCCGGGCGGGCCTTTCATCAGGGTCGAGTGCGCCTGCGGCGTTGGCGGCTGCCAAATCTTTCAAATATTGGCCTGAAAACTTAAGTGTTAGCATTTGGCAATTATGCCCAATAACTAAACCCTCTCCAGCCAGCTTTTTTGCGCGGTGCGTGCTGTTGTTTGCGCGGTTTCGATTTTATGAGCATCAGGTAAATAAAGATGACCAACATCCATGATCAAGCGATGAACTATGTCTACCAACAAGTGCTGCAACGCTTGCTGAGTTTTTTTTCCCGTGCCGAGCGCACTGCATTGCAGTTGTTGATCCAGCGCCTGGCAGTCGCTGCCGGAGGGATAGAGCAAATAGGCAACTACAAGGTGCTGGTGATCCAGTCCGGCTCCCGTGACAGCTGCTACAGCCTGGCGTTGCTGCGCGCCGCACAACTGACGATTGCCAGTCGGGCACCGGCAACGTTCCAGTTGCGGGTGGCAACCTTGCGTTTAAACGGCAGCAGTGCGGCGGCGCTGGAAAACATTCATCGCACCTACAGCGCCTTGTTCGTCTATGACGATCCACGGGTCGAAGTGCTGATGGTCGATAACAGGGAAGTCCTGCCGTTCGATCATGTCGCCCCCCTGTCCAAAACCGGTCGCGAGTCCAACCGCAGGAACCAGTTGATGATTGGCCATCGCCGTAGCTGGGACGAGCCGCTTGATCTGTGGGATGACGGTTATCTGGCCACCGGTGAATTCTATGGGCAGATCGCCCGCTGGAACAACGGGGTCGATGCCTGGGTCAGTGGCGACTCCTCTCGCCAACAGAAGCAGTTTATCGACGGATTCAAGCGCGCCGCCGCCAAGGCCGGCCTGGAGACGTCGAATCAGGTCGAACCGGGGTACAGCGGGTTGTTCGCGCTGCTCGACGAACTGGGCAGCGATTACTACCGGATGTTTTACGCCGAGCACGATCAGGAGCAATGGCGCCCGGCCGAACAGTTTGAAACCTGCCGGCGCACCACGTTTATAAACATTCACGACATGCTGGTCAGCAACCTGGAAGAACGCTGGCCGCTGCTCACCGAGTTTCTCGGGTTCCAGGCGGACGAGTTGACGACCCAACTCAGCGACAACGAATACGTCAGCCTTTCTATCTCGGCGCATGTTCGAGGGTTGCATGCCTGCTTCGTGCAGGGTCAAACCTACGAGTCGGGCGTCGCCCAATACCTGCAACGCGCACTGGTGATGATGCGCCGCAAGCAACTGCCGGAACGCTTGTGCGAACAAGCGATGGAGGCCTTCGGCTACCCTGCAGCGCTGGCCGAACAGCGCGCACGAACGACGGCAGAGGTCCAGCTCAGCCTTGGTTTGAGCGAGGCGCAACTCGTATGTCTGCTGTTTGCACCTTTTGTCGAAAAAGGCGCGGCGCTGGAGCGCTTCCTGCGCCAGTGCCACCCCGGCATGTTGGTGGCAATGCCCGATCTGCACCGGGCCATGCAGGGGCAGCCGGTCGCGGAGCAGATCATGCAATGGATGGTCGACGTCAGTGGGTTGCCTGTCAGACTGATCGGTGAGCTGTACCGAATGGGCCCGGTATCCATCAATGAGGGCAGGGTGGCAGACACGGATATACCAATCGAGGACGCCTATCACGACGTAATCGTGCCGGGTGAATGGTCCGCAGGTCGGTGAAAGTGAGCGACAGCCGCCTTTTCGGCCTATTCCCATGAAAGGACCACGTGAAACCGACTTTGCGTACCAGGCGGTGTACCGCTACCTGAACAGCCTGATCAGCGAGCACATCGGTGATACACGCGTACGCCTGCCATCGTTGCGCCAATTGGCGCAGCGCCTGAACGTTTCGATTTCGACCATTCAGTACGCTTACTCGCTGCTGGAAAAGGAAGGACGCGTGTACTCGGTGGCCAAGTCCGGTTACTACGCGTTGCCAGTGCCCGCCATCAGCTCGCTTTACAGCGGTAACGACCTGCTGGAAAGCGTCTATATCAACGCGCGACGCCCCGGCATGCTGGTCTTGAGTACCGATGAACCCGCATTGCTGCAACCACTCGACAGGCCGTTGTTGCTGCTGGAAAGAGAGCTGCTGCGCCAATATCCGCGCCAGCCACAATCGTCTCCACAACCTTGCGGTGAGCTGGAATTGCGCACGGCACTGGCCGCGCGTTACACCACTTCGCCCGTGCGCTGTTGGCACGCCGACGATGTTTATATCGGTGCCGATCTTCGCGGTGTGCTGGAGACATTGATCACCGTGTTGCGCCTCAAGGGCGCCACGGTGGTGGTCGAGTCGCCGTGCGACTGGGCGCTGTTGCGCTTGCTTCAGGAGGCAGACGTAAGGGTGATGGAATGGCCGGTCCGCAAAGAGGGTGATCTGGATCTCGAACATCTCAACGAGCTGCTTGAGGCCCAACCGGTGCAGGTGGTCATGGTTTCTTCCGGGCTGAATATGCCCCGGGGCAGCAGGGCGTCCGACGACAATCGGCAAGCCGTCGCGCAGCTATTGGAGCGGTACGATTGCCTGGTATTGGAAAACGACTGTTATGGCGAGCTGGAATTTGAATCCGAGGGTGTGCGTTTTCGCGATCTGCTGCCCCCGGAACGCTTGATGGTCTTTTCGTCGTTCGAAAAAACCATTGGCCCGGAGGCGCCTTACGGCTACCTGCTTTCACGCCACCTGAACGCTGAGTTTCAGCGACATTTTCTACTGCGCGCCTTTCGCCTTTCACCGATTCGCCAGAAAGCCATTGCCCGCTTGTACAGTAACGGACGTGTTGATCAGCATCTGCAAGTGCTGCGGCGACGGCTCAAGGACAGCAAGGTGCAAATGATCCAACTGCTGCAGGAGCGACTGGGGGATGCGTTGCAGTTTGTCGAGCCTCAAGGTGGCGCAACCATTTGGGTGCGCTCGCTGCGTCGGGTCGATGTGCGTCGGGTGTTCCAGCGCCTGCTCAAGCATCAGGTAGTGATTGCGCCGGGCGAACTGTTCAGCCTGCAGGGGTTGCACGGGCAACACCTGCGCTTGACGCACACCTTTGCTGGCGAACATGACCTCGCTGGCGCACTGGGCTTGCTGGGAGACGCCTTGCGCCTGGAAGCGATCGATTGAGCAGGGCCGCAAAACATCAGCCACACTCATGGATCGATCCCATCGCGCTATGGTCAAACTGCCAGTAAACTCCGCTCCTATCCCTGAACCACTCTATTCCAGAGGTTTTGCATGACACTCAGTCCTTTTGCGGGTAAACCGGCACCGGCAGAATTGTTGGTCGACATCCCGCGACTGGTAACGGCCTATTACACCGGCCAGCCTGATGCCGCCATTTCCACCCAGCGCGTAGCCTTTGGCACGTCCGGGCACCGAGGCAGCTCGTTCGACCTGAGTTTCAACGAATGGCACGTTCTGGCGATCAGCCAGGCGATCTGCCTGTACCGCGAAGCCCAAGGCATCGATGGCCCGTTGTTTGTCGGCATCGACACCCATGCGCTGTCCACGCCCGCCGGTGCCAGTGCACTGGAAGTGCTCGCTGCCAATGGCGTGACGGTGATGATCGCCGAAGGTGACGAATACACCCCGACCCCGGCCATTTCCCACGCGATTCTTTGCTACAACCGCGGCCGTACCTCGGGCCTGGCGGACGGCGTCGTCATCACGCCGTCCCACAACCCGCCGCAAAGCGGTGGTTACAAATACAACCCTACCAACGGTGGCCCGGCCGATACCCACATCACCAAGTGGATCGAAGCCAAGGCCAACGAACTGCTGAGCAACAAGCTGGCCGGTGTCAAACGCATCAGCTATGAACAAGCATTGAAGGCCAGCACGACCCACCGTCACGATTACCTGAATACCTATGTCGCCGATCTGATCAATGTGATTGATTTCGACGCCATTCGTGACGCCAAGCTGCGTCTGGGTGTCGATCCGCTGGGCGGAGCAGGGGTGCGCTACTGGTCGGCGATTGCCGAGCATTACAAGCTAGACCTGGACGTGGTGAACAAGCAGGTCGACTCGACCTTCCGCTTCATGACTGTGGACTGGGACGGCCAGATTCGAATGGACCCATCGTCCACCCACGCCATGCAAGGTCTGATCGGCCTGAAGGACCGATATGACGTGGCGTTCGGTTGCGACCCTGATCATGACCGCCACGGTATCGTCACCCCGTCCGGCGGCCTGCTGGCGCCGAACAACTACCTTGCGGTCTCGATCGACTATCTGTTCCAGAACCGTCCGCAATGGCGCGCTGATGCCGCCGTGGGCAAAACCGTGGTCAGCAGCGGCTTGATCGATCGCGTGGCCAAACGCCTCGGGCGTCGCCTGTACGAAGTGCCGGTCGGCTTCAAGTGGTTTGCCGACGGCTTGTTCGACGGTTCGCTGGGTTTTGGCGGGGAAGAAAGCGCTGGCGCTTCATTCCTGCGCAAGGACGGCGGTGTCTGGTGCACCGACAAGGACGGCCTGATTCCGGCCCTGTTGGCGGCCGAAATGACTGCGCGCACCGGTCGCGATCCGAGCCAGGCCTATCGGGCCCTGACCGACGAACTGGGCGAACCGTTCTCGGTGCGGGTCGACGCCAAGGCCAATCCGGAACAGAAAGCCTTGTTGAGCAAACTGTCGCCGGCACAGGTCACTTCGACCGAGTTGGCAGGGGAACCGATCCAGAGCATCCTCAGCCACGCACCAGGTAATGACCAGGCGATTGGCGGCCTGAAAGTCATGACCGAAAATGGCTGGTTTGCGGCGCGCCCGTCGGGTACCGAGGACATCTACAAGATTTATGCGGAAAGCTTTGTCAGCGACGACCACCTCAAGCAATTGGTGGCCGAGGCTCAGACGCTGGTGGATGGCGCTATTTCTGCGAAGTGATTGACGGCCTCTTCGCGGGCAAGCCTCGCTCCTGCAGTGCGTGGTGACATTCAATATCACGTTCGGCATAAAACCTGTAGGAGCGAGGCTTGCCCGCGAAGGCGGCATTGGCAACGCTGAAGAACTCGGGCCGATAAAAAAGGGCGACCACCACGGTCGCCCCTTTTTTGTCTGGCAATTACAACATCAAGCCAAGTCCACCAGAACGATTTCACTGTCTTCAATGGCCGTCACCCGCAACACCTGTTCCTGGGCAACTGCAACACCGTCACGAGCTTGTGCACGTAACCCGTTGACTTCAATCACCCCGGTGGCCGGTACCAGATAAGCACGACGACCGCTGTCCAGGTGGTACTCGGCGGTTTCGCCAGCCTTCAGATTTGCCGCTACCAATCGTGCATCGGCACGAATACGCAGGCTCTGATCGTCGCCAGCCTTACCGCTGGCCAGTGTCACAAAACCTTCGCGCTGACCTTGAGGGAATGGTTTGGCACCCCAGGACGGAGCCAGGCCGGACTCGTTCGGAATGATCCAGATCTGGAAAATCTTGGTTGGCGTGGCTTCCAGGTTGTATTCGCTGTGGGCGATCCCGGTGCCTGCGCTCATGACCTGAACATCGCCAGCCTCGGTGCGACCCTTGTTGCCCAGGTTGTCCTGGTGGGTAATTGCACCTTCACGCACGTAGGTGATGATTTCCATGTCCCGATGCGGGTGCTGCGGAAAACCGGTGCCGGGGGCGATCACGTCGTCGTTCCACACCCGCAGGTTGCCCCAGTTCATACGTTTGGGGTCGTGGTACTCGGCGAACGAAAAATGATGGTGGGCATCCAACCAGCCGTGGTGAGCGCCGCCGAGCGAGTTGAAAGGTCTGAGTTCAAGCATGATCGTCTCCTGAAAAGGTTCGTCATGGGGCGGAGTGCCTGAGCCACGAAGCGAGACCGGTGGTTGATGACGGGCATCATCCGCCAGGCAACAATCGATAAAAAGCGTAAAAAATGCCTCATAACAATCGAATTGGCTGATGTTAAATCACCTCGAAAGTTTCTCATCCAGCCTTCAGTTCATCGCATAAGCCAATGAGTCATAAGCATTTCACTAGAAGTCTGCGGTGAATAAAGACACCATAGCCCTCAACAGCCTCACACCCTGGAGTCCGTCCGCGTGCCGCAACACACCCCCGACCTTCCGCCTGAACTTCGCCCTTTGGCCGAGATGCCGCTGCTCAAGCGTCTGGCCGCCCGCTTCTTTGGTCATGGCCTGACGCGACTGCGTGCGCAGCATCGGGCGTCCTGGCTCCACGGCCAGGCCGACGGCTTCCGCAGCGGGCACATTGCCGGCGTGGATTACGGCTACAAGGAAGGCAAGCTCGAAGGGCTGGAAGAAGGCCGGCAGGTGTTGCTGATTCGCGACTCGCGCTCAACCGAACATCGTCCGCCCAATATCGACGATCATTTGTTCGATGATTGGCGCCTGCCGTTGAACGCCGAACTGAAAAAACGCATGAAGGCCGATGTTGCGCGACTGCTACCGCCGCACGCCCAGCCCAGCGCCGCCCAGTGGAAGATGATCTTCAGCGACACACCCTCGACGTCGGTGATCGCGGGTGCCGGCGCGGGCAAGTCAACGACCCTGGTGCTGCGGATAGTGCTGCTGGCGCATTATCTGGGCTTCGAGCTCAGTTCCATGACGGTGGTGACCTTCACCCGTGAGTCGCGAAAAGACTTCATCAACAAACTGATCGAACTGTTCGCGCTTTGGGGCCGAGTGATCAGCCTCAAGGAAGCGCGTGACCTGGTGCGCACTTTCCATTCGCGCATTCTGCCCATGGTGCGCAGCCTGCCGGGTTTCGAACGCTTACAAGCCTTTGAAAACCTCAGTCTGCGTGCGCAAAACGGCGATGAAGAGGCCGACAGCAATCCGTTCGACCTGCGTATCAATGATGCCCAACGCCAGCAGCTCAACGCCTGCTATCACGCCTTGCACACTCGCGATGAGCGTTTTCGCGAGCTGATCAAACCCTTGTCCCGCCATGCCTTGCAGCTTAAGGAGCTGGAGCGCGACCACCCGGACGTACAGAAGCGCATGGCCGTGACCGAGCTGGCCGCCAAGCGGGATGAAGAGTTGTGCGACGTCGTGGAAGACCTGTGGTTTCGAGCAGGCGCCTGGCCGATCAAAGGCATTGAGCCGAACAGGCAGGCTTTCGAAATCAACGGTTCGACCTTTCATAGCCACGGCTATATTCCGTCACTGGATGCCTGGGTTGTGCTGGGTTTCGATCCTCGGGAAAACCCGCAGGTCACCCGTCCAAACGCCAAGTTGACGGTGCGCGCAGAGTGGGCTGTAAAACGCACCCTGTTTCAAGCTTTCTGTCGTAAGCCTCTGATATGGCTAGATAATTACGAATCATCAAAACGTGTTCTCGCTTCGCTGGCCGGCGATGCCAGCGCCGGGCCTGGGTTTGATTACAAGGTCAAGGGTGAACTCGCCTCCGCGCCATTGCTGGATTGTTTTGTTGCCGCGGCCGGGTTTATCGAGAACCTTGGCCTGGACGTGCCGAATGCCGTAGGCCAGATGAATTTTGCCAAGGATGACCCGGACCGGTTTTTCTTCGAGGCATTGAGTCTGTACTGGCGAGCACTGGAAGATCATCTGCTTGATCAAAAACCACCGATCATGACCTATAACCGAATGTTCGCCCTATTCAGCGAGCATTCCCCGGAAAACCTCAAACTGCTGAGCGATGAGTTGCTACGGCCGATGTCGCACTTGATGATCGACGAGTTCCAGGATGTTTCTCCGCAGATTGTTTCGTGGATCCGCGCCAGCCTGGTCGAGATCCGCAGTCGTGGCCCGGCCATGCACGTTGGGCGAGGCGCCCAGCGCTCGTCATTGCTCTGTGTCGGAGATGACTGGCAGTCGATTTACGGTTGGCGCGGCAGTTCACCGAGCTATTTCATGGAGTTCAACAAGGAGTTTTCGTCGCCGAGCACCACCAAAGTCATGCTCAGCGACAACTACCGTAGCCACCAACACATCATCGACGCCGCCGAACACATCGTGCGTGCCGCGCCTGCGATCCCGGGCAAGAAGGCCAAGGCCAGTGGTGAAGCGAAGGCGATGTGGCCGGTCAATGTGCTGGATCGAGATGACCAGGGCATGGCCCAGCGCTTGATCGAACACTACCGCAAGGGCGATTCAATCTTGATGCTTTATCGAAAAAGCAGCGATAAGTTATTGATTGAAGAGCATATTCAGTCAGTAGTTAATGTTGATTCTAGCTTGCCGTATGAGTCCAGAAAGCTGAAACAACTGACTTATCACAGTGCGAAAGGCCTGCAGGCGGACGCGGTATTTCTACTCGGGGATTGCCAGCATCTGACCAGCTCACCGTACAAGAATCAGGTTTATCGCCTGGCAGGTCTGGGTAAGGCTGGCGACAGCGAACCCTACGACAATGCGCAGAAGGACGAAATTTTGCGACTGGCGTATGTAGGTATCACCCGGGCTGTGAGTCATTGTTACTGGTATGTCGATGGGCAGGATGCACAAGCGGTGAATATGCCCAAGGCTTCGGACCGGATCGGCAAGGGCAAGGCGTTTTTTGCCGATCATCGTGCCTGAATCTGAAAAGATCGCAGGCTGCGGCAGCTCCTACATGAATGCGTACCCTGTAGGAGCTGCAGAAGGCTGCGATCTTTTTATCTTGCGGCCAACAAAAAGCCCACCTAAGTGGGCTTTTTCAATTCTCTCGTCCTTCAGGCATAACTCCTGAGGGCCACCGGGGGAATGAATGTTTCAAGCTCATCCTCCACGGCTTCGATTATTCGCTCTACATCCGCCGCATTCATGACTGTCGCACAAGGAATACCGGCAATGGCGATCATGGTCTCGCCAGTGGCTCGATCAAACAGACGGGCGATCATGCTGCCCGGGGCATCCATGCTCGCCTCAAAACCCATGGGATGAAAATGCCAGCGCATCAGCTGACAGGCATTTGGAAACGTGACCTTACTGAACCCTTTATTCATATGTTGCCCGCCTTCTTCATCGAGCGCTTCCGTTAGCTCATGGTAGGAGGGAAGAACCTTCATTGGTTCAACCGGTGACAGACTTTAAAAGTAGCATCCAGATGTGAAAACCATGTGGATTTTTTCAGTCCGTTTGGCGATTGCTTTCGGTTTTATTGATCCAGCGCACGTCGCGGCTTACTTTCCGATAGAAGGCCGTCAATGCGTGGTCATTGAAGCGGCGGCAGAACTTGGGCAAGCTCGGGTTTTTTCGTCGAGACCTCTATGCACGCCGATGATGATGGCCCGCAACAAACCCAGGCCACGGGCGAGACGGTCATGCGCTATCACTTGCGCTGGAAACACCAGGACCTTGACGGGGTCATGGCGCTGTATCACCCGGATATTCAGTACAGCGACTTCTTCCAGAACCGCGTGATGGGCCTGGACGAGTTGCGCGAATACGTGCGCAGCAGCATGCCTCGGGATCCGGACGAAGCGCTGGAGCATTCGGACCGCATTCGCCTGGACGGCAACACTGCGTTCATTCAGTACCGCATCACGTTGCGCGGCGGTGAAGGGCTGGTGTCATTCCGCGCCAGCGAGGCAATCACCGTGCGGGACGGTCTGATCTGGCGGGTCAACGAATACGCTTCGCTAGTGCACGAGCAGCCAACCAGCAAAGCGGCCGGCCAACAGCGCCCGGCAGTCAGTCGACTGGGGCTGTCACCGCGCCAGTTGAGTTTCATGGCCGACGATCTTCAACAGTACTTCCAGCGCCAGCAACCCTATCTAGACCCTGAACTCGACCTGCAACGGGTGGCGAAGGAGTGCGGTTACAGCCGCAATCAGATTTCCTATCTGCTCAATCAGGTGTTGGGCCAGAGCTTCTATCGCTACGTCAACCAGGCACGCCTGCAACACCTGCTTAGCGCACTGGATAGCACCACGCCCCCGGTGCGCATCGACGAACTGGCCTTTGCCGCCGGTTTCAATTCGTTGTCAGCGTTCTACAGCTGTTTCCGCCAGCACACCGGCCAGTCGCCCAAGGCCTACGTCAAACAAATTTCTTTGCGTGCACGCGCGCAAGACAGCCTCTGAGCCCACGCACTAGGATCAACGCCATCGAAGTTTGAGTGGCGGAGTCTTGCATGCCAGCGTGGCGCACTATCAGTTTGTGGATGGACCAACTCGACGAGCCGTTACGCGCTCGTCCGGCGCTGGAACAGGATCTGGATATCGATGTGGCGATCATCGGCGCCGGGTACACCGGCCTGTGGACCGCGTACTACCTGAAACGTCAGGCCCCCGAGCTGAACATCGCCATCATTGAGGCGCAGACCGCCGGTTTTGGTGCCTCGGGGCGCAATGGCGGCTGGTTGATGGGCAATTTATTGGGCGAAGACCGGCTACTTGCCGATTTGTCACCCGAGCAGCGTCGAGCGTCTTACGACCTGCTGCACAGCATCCCCGACGAAGTGGAAGTTGTCCTCGAACGTGAAGGCATCGACTGCGATTATCGTAAAGGTGGCGTGCTGTACTGCGCCGCTCGTTACCCGGAGCAGGAGGCCAGTCTTCGACAGTATCTGGACTCGCTCTACAGCCAGGGCCTCAACGAAAACGATTACCGCTGGCTCAGCCCGGAGCAATTGGCGCAACAAATCCGCATCGCCAAACCTTATGGCGGTATTTACGCACCGCACGTGGCGACCCTGCACCCGGCCAAACTGGTGCGTGGTCTGGCGCGTACGGTTGAGCGCATGGGCGTCAGGATCTACGAAAACAGCCCTGTCACCCAATGGCAGTCGGGCAGCCTGCGCACGGCGAAAGCTTCGGTTCGCAGTCGATGGGTGGTGCCGGCGGTAGAGGGCTACGCGGGCACGCTGCCGCCGTTGGGGCGGTATCAGCTACCAGTGCAAAGTTTGATTGTCGCCACTGAACCGCTGTCTGCTGCCACTTGGGACGAGATTGGCCTGAGTCGCGGCCAGGCGTTTGGTGAAAGCAGTCGTCAGGTCACGTACGGCCAGCGCACCGCCGATAACCGATTGATCTTCGGTGCCCGGGGCGGCTACCAGTTTGCCGGCAAGCTGCGCCATCACTTCGACCTGACCACCAGCGAAGTGGAGCTGCGACGTTATTTGTTCGGTGAACTGTTCCCGCAACTCAAGAACGTGCAGATCACTCACGGATGGGGCGGCAACCTCGGCATGTCCCGGCGTTTCAAACCGCACATGCTGTGCGATCAGGCCAGCGGCATTGCCTTGTCCGGTGGTTACGGCGGGGAGGGTGTCGGGGCCAGCAATCTGGGCGGGCGAACCCTCGCCGACTTGATCCTGCAGCGCGATACCGAACTGGTTCATCAGCCGTGGGTCATTCCCCAGCGCGGGCTCGACGCGCTCAGGGCCTGGGAACCGGAACCCTGCCGCTGGCTCGGTTACAACGCGATCATTCGCAGCTTCGTCCACGAAGACCAGACCCTCGCCAACCCGGCCACCGCGCCCTGGCGGCGCAAGCTCGCCAGTGGGGTCGCGGGGTTCATGGAAGGTTTCATGCAGTAACCCGCGCATTCTCTATCTATAGGCTTCATCGACAGGTACTCCCATGAGCATCACGCAATTCAAGAACACCGCAACCTTGAAACTGGAAGAGTCGAACCCGGTCGCCGTGCCATTGGGCAAACCGGTGGCGGTGGCTTCGACCACCAGCGTCGAACGCGACGATGGCGTTGAAACCGGCGTCTGGGAATGCACCCCCGGCCGTTGGCGTCGGCAGATCGTCGCCCAGGAATTCTGTCACTTCATCCAAGGTCGCTGCACCTTCACACCCGACGACGGTGAAACCCTGCACATAGAAGCCGGCGATGCGCTGATGTTGCCAGCCAACAGCCTCGGTATCTGGGATATCCAGGAAACCGTGCGCAAGACCTACGTTTTGATTTCTTGAAATTAGAAAGCTGATCCCTTTGATTGCCTGCCAAAACAACAACACCTATTCAGGAATCGACTCATGATCCGAAAGACACTGACTCTGGCACCGCTGATGCTCGTCGCTTCAATCAGTCAGGCGGCCGACACCGTCAAAATCTACAACTGGTCGGATTACATCGCGCCGGATACCACCAAGAACTTCCAGAAAGAAAGCGGCATCGCTTTCACCTATGACGTCTACGACAGCAACGAAACCCTCGATGGCAAGCTGATGACCGGTAAATCCGGCTACGACGTGGTGTTTCCGTCGAACCATTTCATGGCGCGGCAGATTGAGGGCGGGGCGCTGAAGAAGCTCGACAAGACTCAGTTGCCAAACTGGAAGAACCTCAACCCGGTGTTGCTCAAGGCCTTGCAGACCAACGATCCGGGCAACGAACACGGCTTCCCGTACCTGTGGGGCAGCACCGGCATCGGCTACAACATCGCCAAAGTCAAAGCGGTGCTGGGCGACAACGCGCCCGTGGATTCCTGGGACCTGATCTTCAAGCCCGAAAACATGAAAAAGCTGCAGAAGTGCGGCGTGGCCATCCTCGACAACGGCCCGGAACTGCTGCCAGCCGCCCTGAATTACCTGGGACTGCCGCCTCACAGTAAAAATCCGGAAGACTACAAAAAGGCTGAAGCACTGTTGCTGAAAGTCCGGCCATATGTCAGCTACTTCCATTCATCGAAGTACACCAGCGACCTGGCTAACGGCGATATTTGCGTGGCGGTCGGTTTCTCCGGCGACATCCTTCAGGCGGAAAACCGTGCCAAGGAAGCCAAGAATGGCATCGACATCGGCTACTCGATTCCCAAGGAAGGCGCGGCGATCTGGTTTGACATGGTGGCCATGCCGGTCGACGCTCCGGACGAAAAAGCCGGTTATGCCTTCATGAATTACTTGCTGGCCCCTGAAGTCATGGCCAGCATCAGCAATTACGTGCATTACGCCAATGGCAACGAGCAGGCGGACAGCCTGATTGACCCGGCCATCAAGAACGACACCAAGGTCTATCCGAGCCCGGAAATGATGGGGAAACTGTTCGCGCTGGAAGCAATGCCGCTGAATATCGACCGGATTCGTACCCGGCTATGGAACAAGATTCGCACCGGTAGCTAAAGGGGGCGAGGGGGCTAACGGGACAGGACGTCCCGTTGCGTGCTCAACTGGCGGGCTCGGTCGTGCAACTCATTTCCGCTGAGCCCGGTATCTGGATAACGGCGTCGTTGCCGTTTTGCCGGAAGCTGTAGCTGCCCTTGTAATCCTTGCCTCTATATAAGGTTTCATAACTGCTCGGGACCTGATTAAGGAGGGCGGAAGTGTTTGCCCATTTCAGGTACACCACGCTCGGCTCGACCGTAAAGAAGCTGGCGGCAATCAGTCCGTTAAACCCCGCACAACGAAAAGCCACGGGGCCTTCGGTGAGTCTGCTTGGGTCCTTGGTCCTGGCAATCATTGAGCCCTGACGTAGTAAATGCGCGCGCTCGGCATAGCTGCGAACCGTGCATGCCTTGGGGTCTGATCCAGAGGCACACTGATTACGGGCGTCAATCCAGAATTGCTGATCGATTTCGACTTTGTTTCGAGGCGGGACTGAATGATCGTCCGTGAGCACCAGCAGATAAAGGCGTTCCAGTTCGATATCCATCTGCGCCAGTTGCGGGTCATGACAGATCAGCTTTTCGATGGACGCCTTGGCCTGGGCGCAATCGAAGCTGGTTTTGAAGAGGGGCGCAGCCTTTACAGCCTTTGCAGCACTTGCACCAATGCTCGTTGCCGCGCAGGCGCTGGCGACGAGAATGGAGGCCAAAAGGGGTGGGAGCATTTTCATTTCGGCTTCACCTGGATCATGACGTGATGCCTGCGCAATCAATCATTCGCATAGGGTGTATCGCAGTGTAAGGCAGTGCTTGAAACCTGCCACACCGTAGGGAAAAAAGGAGGCTTATCAGTCAACGATAACGCGCTATTCAATCTTCGCGACGAATTGTCGCCACATCGTTGGCATTGACTTTGACCTTGGCGCCGGAAATATCCTCGAATTCGAAGAAGCCGTCCTTGGTCTTGGTTTTCGGCATGTCCTTGGTTAAATACTGGGTGCCATTATGGAGGGTCACGACTGTCGGCGTCGAGCAACCAGCCAGTGCCATAAAAGCTACTACCGCTAGGGGCAGCCCCAGAGTCTTGATGTTCATAACCACCTCTCATACCTCAAAAAAAACCGCGCCCGCGTTGCAAATAACTGCACGTCTTACGCGGTTGGTGCCGCGCAACGGCAGAAAGTTCGATGCTGGCCGAAATTTACCCGCGCGTGCCTCCGCTTATCTTTTTCCATTTGCACTGGGCAGGGCGTTGCTGGTATCTGTACGCATAACCAGTACTCGTTCGCCATGGCCTTTCTTCCTGTGACTGCAAACCCGCTAGACGATCCGTTCTATTACCTGAACAACTTCATGCAAGTGCTTGAATGGCTTGAGCATCGTTACGCCGATGTACTGAGCCTTGAAGAACAGGACTTTATTCGCGACTTCAATCGCTTGCCGCGTGAGTCCAAGGCGCTGCTGGTCAGAATGGTCATGCGCAAGGGTATTCACTTCCGGGCCGGCAAACTGCATTACACCGAGATCGGCGACATCGCCTGCGCCGCCGCCCCCTTGCTGGAGTTAGGGTGGATTGATGAGCAATTGCCTTTGTCGGTCGAGGCGCTCTTTGATGTATTGCTCAAGGCCGAAATCCTGCACTGCCTTGGCAGTGCCATCGATCAGCCAAAGGGTAAGAAGACGGATTGGCTACCGGCATTGAGCGAGCGATTTCCTGAAACGCAAAGCTTCAGCGACTGGTGCCCGACATTGGACGATCGCTTGTTCAGCCTTACCATCATGGGCCTGTGCGACCGCCTGCGCTTGATGTTTTTCGGCAATCTCTATCAGGATTGGTCGGAGTTTGTGCTAGCCGATCTCGGCATATTTACCTACGAAAAAGTCGAATTTTGTGCCGAATCCCGGGGGTTGCGCAGCCGCGAAGACGTGGACGCCTGTATTTATCTTTACCAGTGCCAGCAACAGTTCGAAAGCGGTGAGGAACTGGCGGGCATTGTCGAGCGAATCAATGAACTGCCATTGAGTAATCCCTGGCTGCAAGGACGGCGGGACAAATTGCTGTTCCAGATCGCCCAGCATTGCGAACGCATCTCGGATTTCTCCACGGCGCTGGCCCTGTACCGCATCTGTGCGTATCCCGGCGCGCGGCTGAGGCTGATCCGCGTGCTCGAACGTTGCGGCGAATATGAATTGGCCCTGGACTTGGCTGCCCATGCCGGGCAATCACCGGAAAGCGCCGCCGAACACCAGCAATTGCTTCGTGTATTGCCCCGTTTGCGCCGAAAATTGGGTGGCCCTGCCATGAAACGCCCACCCCCTCGGGAAATGCAGCGCCTGGACCTGCAACTGCCTAGAACCGACCCTGTGTTGTCCGTGGAGTATTACGTTCAGGCGCACTTGTCGGAAGAGTTGGCGCCCGTGCATTACGTCGAAAACAGCCTGATCAACTCGCTGTTCGGCCTGCTGTGCTGGCCGGCGATCTTCGCGCCGTTGCCGGGGGCATTTTTCCACCCGTTCCAGCGCGGCCCGGTGGATCTGCTGAGCGAGGATTTCCAGGGTCGTCGCGCAGACTTGTTCCAGGCTTGCCTCGCGCAGTTGGACGATGGGCGTTACCTGCAAACCATCCGTGAACGCTATGTCGACAAATGGGGCGTGCAGTCGCCGTTCGTGTTTTGGGGCGCGCTCAGCGAAGAATTGCTGGAGCAGGCTCTCGACTGCTTGCCGGCCGAACACCTCAAGCATTGGTTTACCCGCCTGTTGCTGGACATCAAGGCCAATCGTGCCGGCATGCCGGACCTGATCCAGTTCTGGCCACAGCAAAAAACCTACCGGATGATCGAAGTCAAAGGTCCGGGTGATCGCCTGCAGGATAACCAGTTGCGCTGGCTGGAGTTTTGCCATGAACACCAGATGCCGATTGCCGTGTGTTACGTGCAATGGGCGGAGCAAACCGCTTGAGCTACAGCATCGCCGTGCGGGCGCTGTGTGAATTCACCGCCAAGGTCGGTGACCTCGACTTGCGCTTCACTCCGTCGCCGACCGCGCTGGAGGGCATTGTCGGGCATCGCACGGTGGCATCCCGGCGTAGCGAGGGCTACCAGAGCGAAGTCGCGCTCGAAGGCCTCTATCAAAGCCTGAAGGTAAAGGGCAGGGCGGATGGCTACGATCCCGCGCAAAACTGTCTGGAAGAAGTCAAAACCTACCGTGGCGATTTGAGCAAGCAACCCGCGAACCATCGACAGTTGCATTGGGCTCAAGCGAAAATCTACGGTTGGTTGATGTGTCAGAAACTGGAACTTGCGCAGATCAATCTGGCGTTGGTGTATTTCGACATCGTCAGCGAAAAGGAAACCTGCCTGGTTGAGGCCTTCAGCGCCGCGCAATTGAAGCCGTTCTTCGAAGAGCATTGCGCGCGATTTCTGCACTGGGCCGAGCAGGAAATGGCCCATCGCCAAGCGCGTAATCAAGCGGCGCAGCAGTTGGCGTTTCCCCATGCCGACTTTCGCCCGGGGCAGCGTCATCTGGCCGAGTCTGTGTTCAAGGCCGTGGCTACCGGCCGTTGCATGATGGCGCAGGCGCCGACGGGGATTGGCAAAACCGTCGGCACGCTGTTCCCGATGCTCAAGGCGCTGGCGCCGCAGCAGTTGGACAAGGTGTTCTTCCTCACCGCGAAAACCCCGGGACGCAAACTCGCCCTGGACGCCGCACAGGTGATCCTTGAGAGCGCCGCTGCACCGCCGTTGCGGATTCTGGAGATGATCGCCAGGGACAAGGCCTGCGAGCATCCGGACAAGGCGTGTCACGGCGAATCCTGCCCGTTGGCCCAGGGTTTCTATGACCGATTGCCAGCGGCACGCCAGGCCGCCAGTGAACTGAACCTGCTGGATCAGAGCGCAGTGCGCCAAGTGGCGCTGGAACACGCGATATGCCCGTATTACCTGAGTCAGGAGATGGCCCGCTGGGCTGACGTAGTGGTTGCCGACTACAACTACTATTTCGACTTCAGCGCCTTGCTGTTCGGCTTGGCCCAGGCCAATAACTGGAAAGTCGCGGTGTTGGTTGACGAAGCCCACAATCTGGTGGAACGAGGCCGTCAGATGTACAGCGCCACCCTCGATCAAGGCACCTTCAACGGCGTACGAAAAGCCGCCCCGGAAGCGTTGAAAAAGCCTTTGCAACGGGTCAATCGTGAGTGGAATGCCCTGCATAACCTGCAATTGGGTGCATACCAGGCGTATGACAAGGCCCCGGAAAAACTGCTCCAGGCGTTGTCATCCTGCAGCGCCAGCATCGGTGATTACCTGAACGATCATCCGCAAGGCCTGGACAGCGCGTTGCAGGGTTTCTATTTCGACATGCTGCAGTTCTGCCGGGTGGCCGAGCTCTTCGACGAGCAGTTTCTGTTCGACATCAGCAAACGCGACCTTGAACGCAAGCAAAACCTCTCGCAGTTGTGCCTGCGCAACGTCGTGCCTGCCGGTTTTATCGGTCCACGCCTGACGGCTGCGCGCAGCACCGTACTGTTTTCAGCGACCCTCAGCCCTCGCCACTACTACGCCGACTTGCTGGGTACGCCAGCCAATACGGTCTGCATCGACGTTGAATCGCCCTTTCATGCCGACCAGCTGCAAGTGCACATCGTCAACCAGATCTCCACCCGGTTCGTCCACCGCCAGGCATCCCTCGGGCCCATTGTCGAGCTGATCGCCAACCAGTTCAGTCAGCGTCCGGGCAACTACCTGGCCTTTTTTAGCAGTTTCGATTATCTGCAGCAAGTGGCGCAGTTGCTGGCCGAGCGGCACCCGCAGATCATTCTGTGGACCCAGTCGCGAGGCATGGCCGAAGCGCAGCGCCAGCAGTTTCTCGACCAATTTGCCGAAGGCGGACAAGGTGTCGGTTTTGCAGTGCTGGGCGGTGCGTTTGGCGAAGGCATCGATTTGCCAGGTGCGCGGTTGATTGGCGCGTTCATCGCCACCCTCGGGCTGGCACAACTCAATCCGGTCAACGAACAGTTAAAGCGGCGTATGGCCGCAATTTTCGGCGCGGGTTACGACTACACCTATCTGTTTCCCGGTGTGCAAAAGGTGGTGCAGGCTGCCGGTCGGGTGATTCGCACCCAACAGGACCAAGGGGTGGTGATGCTGATTGATGACCGGTTTGGCGAGAGCAAGGTCAAGCAACTGTTGCCGCGCTGGTGGTCAATTGCACCTGCGTTTTTTCGTTCTGGTGAGTAGGATTTATTACCTTAAAAAACATAGACATACCTTGATGCAAACGCCTGTTTGATCAATCGGCTAAAGCACACTTTATTCAAAGGGCAGGTTCGCATTTGCAGTCGCTTCTTTGATAAGGAAATCAGCTATGTCAGACATCACCGAATACGTTTATACCCCGCAGGACATCACCAAGGCGTTCGATGAAATCGCCATTAGCCTGTTCAGCAATATTAAAGTCGAGTCGACGCCGAAGTTGTTGGTGACGGCGGGGGTGGAGGGTTCAGGCAAGACTTACTTGCTGGAAAAGAGCCTTCTGCCGTCGGGTCGTTACGCCAATTACGTTCGACTGTACCTGCCCGAATACCGTGAAAAACATCCGCAGTACGCTGACATGATCAAACTCGGTGTTTTGCATGCCTACAAGCATACAGAGGCGTTTGTCCGTGAGCTCTGCGGGAAAATCTTTGCCAATGCGGTTGTACGCAAATGCAACATCATCATGGAGTGCGCATTCGACGATATCGGTTTTGCCGGCCTTGCGAAGTTCGCTCCGGGTTACCAACTGGAAGCCCATATCGTCGGCTGTAGCCATGCGTTCGCTCACTTGTCCAGCATCAAACGGGCCTTGAGCAGTCTGGAAAAGCAGGAGCTTGAAAGGTTCGTCAGCTATTCGGCGCTTGAGTCGAGCATCAGTAATGCACCAGCCGTGCTTGTTGCGTTCGAGACCATCGCGAAGACCATGAGCGGCTCACAGGTCTTTTTGTACGAGCGTGGGCTGGGTACGTTGAGCGAGCGAGTGTTACGGGCACATAGCCTCTACACCCTGGGTGTCGATGGCGAGCTGACAGTCACCTCAACGCTGGAGCCCTATGCCTACAGTGCTTACGACACCATTCTCACCCGGTATGTCTACTCGATGCCGGAGCGCGACGAGATGGTCAAGGCATGCCACCTGGCGCTGATCAAAACTGAAAGATTTGCCAAACAGGTCCCGGACTTTGTCTACAACGACCTGTACGGCTATATCATCAAGTACGTTTACCGCTGACACGAAGTCGAGCAAAGAGCTGTAGCTTGAGGTTCTTCGGCTTTCCAAATCAGCGGTTTGTCGCATACTCCACAGAAACAATGATGCCGAGGAATCAATGAGCGAAGATCGAAGCAAAGCCAATACCGTCGAGGACAAGCGTTTTCGCCTGTTGATCGATGCGGTGATTGACTATGCGATCTACATGATTGATCCCGACGGCATCATCACCAGTTGGAACACCGGCGCCCGGCGTTTCAAGGGGTATGAGGAGGCCGAGATACTCGGTGAGCATTTTTCGCGTTTCTACACCGACGAAGATCGCCGTGACGGTATGCCCCAACGGGCACTGGATACAGCGATTCGCGAAGGGCGATTCGAGGGGGAAGGCTGGCGCGTGCGCAAGGACGGCACGCATTTCTGGTCGCATGTAGTGATCGATCCGATTCACGATTCGGCGGGCAAGTTACTTGGGTTTGCCAAGATCACCCGTGATCTGACTGACCGGAAAATGGCCGAGGAAGTCCTCAAGCAAAGTGAGCAGCAATTTCGCTTGCTGGTGCAAAGCGTCACCGACTACGCGATTTACATGCTCTCCCCGGATGGGCGTGTCACCAACTGGAATATTGGCGCGCAGCGTATAAAAGGCTATTTGCCTGAAGAAGTCATCGGCCAGCATTTTTCGATGTTTTATACCGCTGAAGATAGGGATGCCGGCGAGCCGCAACGAACGTTGAGTGTGGCGACACGTGAGGGCCGATTCGAAAACAAGGGCTGGCGGATGCGCAAGGACGGTACGCGATTCCTCGCCCATGTCGTGGTGGACCCGATCTGGGGTGACACCGGGATCTTGCTCGGTTTCGCCAAGATCACCCGTGATATCACCGAAGCAACGCAAGCCCAGCAGGCGCTCGAGCAAACTCGCGAAGCGCTGTTCCAGGCGCAGAAAATGCAAGCCATCGGACAGCTCAGCGGGGGGATTGCCCACGATTTCAACAATTTGCTGACGGTTATCCTGGGCAATCTGGAGATTGTCCGCAAACGCATGGCCGATGACCCGAAAGTCGTCCGTTTGCTGGACAACGCCACCCAGGGCGCCATGCGCGGTGTCTCACTGACCCAGCGCATGCTGGCCTTTGCCCGACGTCAGGAACTCAAGTCCGAACCTGTCGAGATTCCGACATTGGTACAGGGAATTTCTGGATTGTTGCGCAGTTCGCTTGGGCCTTCAGTGGTGCTGGAAACCCGTTTTCCACCCCAGCTGGAGCCGGTGATGGCCGACGTCAATCAACTTGAGTTGGCTGTGTTGAACCTGGCAACCAACGCCCGTGATGCCATGCCCCATGGTGGAAGAATCGTCGTCAGCGCTCGAACGGAGGAAATCGCCAAGGGGGGCCGGCCTTCCATGGCTGCAGGTCGCTACGTATGCCTGAGCGTCACCGATACCGGGGAAGGCATGGATGAGGCCACACTGGCGTCAGCGATGGACCCGTTTTTCACCACTAAAGGGATTGGTAAAGGCACTGGCCTGGGGCTGTCGATGGTCCATGGGTTTATCGAGCAACTGGGCGGAAGATTTTTACTCAAGAGCCAGAAGGACAAAGGCACCATTGCAGAACTGTGGTTGCCCGTGGCCACGACAGGCTCGGTCGCTGCGCCTGTGGTCGATGAACCCGCCGCGCCGGAAGTCCCACGCTTGTGTGTCCTGGTGGTGGATGATGACAGCCTGGTGCTGACCAGCACCTGCCTGTTACTAGAAGACTTGGGCCATAGGGTGATCACGGCGACGTCCGGAGTCCAGGCGCTGGAACTGTTTGAGGGGCAGCAGGGCATTGACCTGGTCATCACCGACATGGCCATGCCCCAAATGAACGGTGCGCAACTGGCAGACGCTATCCGCACGCTCGACCCGAACGTGCCGATTGTCCTCGCCACGGGCTATGCCGAACGCCTCGAAGGCTTTGCGGCGGGATTGCCAAGGCTGTCGAAACCGTTTACCCAGCTCAATCTGGTGGAGATCATTGCTTCTGCAATGAAGTGAGTTGCCGGTTGTGTTGCTCATAACGGGCCAGCATCGGCTGGGTACTGATGCCGTGCAGCAGAATACTGAGCGCTACGACTGACAATGTGAGATCAGTGCACATAGTCGCTACCGACGCGCCGATGTCATGGTTCAAGGCGTAGAACAGGTAATAAAAACTACCGATGCCGCGAATCCCGAACCAGCCGATCAACAGCCGTTGCGGGCCGTTGAGCAGACTGCCCCACGGCATAAGCCCGACACAGAGAGGGCGAATGACGCAGAACAAGACCAACGCCACCACCAGCGCACGCCAGTCCCAGTGGCCGACCAACACCACCCCGAGCAAGGTCACCAGAAACACCTCCATGGCTCGCTCGACAAGACTGCCAAAGGACAGCATGTCGCCCATCATGATCCCCGCCGCGACTTGTGTGTCCTCCAGATTTTCCACATCGCCATGTACAGCAGCTTCCGGTTCGACATTCTGGTGACCGACCACCGGTTGCACCAAATGCTCTGCCGGAGTTTGCGAATCTCCGGTTGATTTGACTTCGGCACGGCGCAATCCAAGAGCCGCGGCAAATACTGAGAGAAAACCATAGCCATGAACCGATTCCGCCGCGACATAAGCCAGCGCAATCAAGGCGAAGGTCAGGTAATCATTGGGGGAGAGTGTGCTGTCGGCATTGCGGATACGCATCGACAAGGTCAAACGGCCAATCCCACGACCCATGCCATAGCCAATCAACAAACCTGCTGGCACTGCCCACAACAGACGCTTGAGCGCCCAGTCGTCGAGCCAGGCGCTGGATGAACCATCGCCTTGCTGCAGAAACAGCAAACCGAGGATGACAAATGGAAACGCGATGCCGTCATTCAGACCGGCTTCACCGGAGAGCCCGAAACGAACCGGGTCGGCATCCTTGGCGTCGTTGACTTGCACCAGTGACGCCAACACCGGATCAGTAGGCGCCAGGATTGCGCCGATCAGCAGCGACGGCGCCCACGCCAGTCCGAAAGCAAAATGCAGCAACAGGCATACGCCGGTGATGGTCAACAGCATCACCGGACCTGCCAAGCCGAATGCGACGCGCCACTTGCGATCCTTGAGTGGCAGCCGCAACTTGAGCCCACAGACAAACAACGAAAAAAGCACCGCGACTTCCGTCAGGTGCTCCATCCAGCCCGCTGCATCCTTTAGATCCAGCCTGAGCCAACCCAGGCCCGCCGGACCAATGGCCACCCCGAGCATCAAGCAAACGGCCGAGGTCGTCACCGGCATCCAGCGCAAATACGACGATGTGAGTGCCAGCGCCAGCAATACGGCACCCAGCACCGCCACCCAGATAGTGAAGCTCATGGCCTCGGGTCATCAACCGACAGTGGCGCGCAAGTATTCCGGCGTTAGCACGTTGAACCAGATCAGGATCATCCCCACAAGGATGCTGACCAGCACCAACAATCCGACACCCCACAGGCAGATGGAATTGAGCATGCCTTGTTCCTTGCGCTCGTGCATGAACGTTGGCAGACCTACGAATAGCAGAAAGGTCGAGTAGACCGACGCGGCTCCCAGCACCAGGATCGCCAGCCAGCGGCTTGGGTACAAACCAGCGATACCCGCCAGGAAAAACGGTGTGACGGTATAGGCTGCGAACCCGATGCACTGATTGACGGTGGGCCGGGCGTCAAAGGTGCGCGACATCCAGCGGATGAACAACCCCATCAGCGCTACGCCGACGAGCGTGCTCACATACAGCAACGCACACAATTGCAAGGCGCTGCGGCTACTGAGGCGCACGATTTCGTTTTCCGCCAGGCTCCAGCCAACGTAAGTGGTGCCGATGTACAGGCACACGGGGGGGATCAAGGCGAGCAGAATCAAATGGGCGAGGTAGTGACGTGGATGCGCTTCCTCTTCCTTGCGGATATCCGTCCACGCGAAGTTCGGTTGAGTGAACAGCTTGACGATAGGTGCGGACATGACGACCTCCAGATATCAAAAGGCCCGCCTGGGGAGGGCCTATGAAGGGTTGAGCGCTGGATTTGCCGGCGGGTTCCATTTTTCAGCAACTTTCAGACGTCAGAGGATCGGCTTGCCGCCAGTCACCCCATACCGCTGACCAGTGATGTAGCTGGCCTCATCCGAAGCGAGCAACACGTAGATCGGCGCGACTTCCACCGGCTGTCCCGGACGTCCGAGCGGGGTGTTGGCGCCGAAGTTCTGCACCGTTTCTTCAGACATGGTCGAGACGATCAGCGGCGTCCAGATAGGGCCAGGAGCCACACAGTTGACCCGAATCTGCTTCGGCCCAAGCAGTTGGCCAAGGCCGGCGGTGAAGTTGGCAATCGCGCCTTTAGTGGTGGCATAGGCGAGAAGGGTGGCATTGGGGAAATCCGAGTTGACCGAACTGGTGTTGATGATCGAACTGCCGGGTTTCATATGTTTCAGTGCAGCCTGACAAATCCTGAAGATGGCGGTGATGTTGACGTCGAAGGTCATGACCCATTCTTCGTCAGAAATGTCTTCGAGGTTGTCGTGGGTCATCTGAAACGCGGCGTTGTTGACCAATACATCGATGCGACCGAAGCGCTCGACGGTTTTCTCCACCAGCGCCTGGCAATGCACTTTGTGCGCGAGGTCGCCCGGCAGCAACAAGCATTGGCGCCCGGCCTGTTCAACCCAGCGCGCTGTTTCTTGTGCATCTTCCTGTTCATCAAGGTAGGCGATGGCCACATCGGCGCCTTCACGGGCGAAGGCGATTGCGACTGCACGGCCGATCCCGCTGTCGCCCCCGGTGATCAGGGCGATTTTGCCTGCAAGTCGACCTGAACCCTTGTAGCTCTGTTCGCCACAATCGGGATAGGGCTCCATTTTTCGCTGGGAGCCGGGGACGGGTTGGTGTTGTTTGGGGAAAGGAGGTTTTGGATAGTGGGCCATCATCTATCTCCGGTCTCAAGAAGGAGTCAAAGGGTTGACCCTGGTGTTTTGTCTTGAGTTCGGTTGGATTTCAGTAATCTCAACAGCACACAAATCCCCTGTAGGAGCCGCCGAAGGCTGCGATCTTTTGATTTTGATTGTTAAAAACAAGATCAAAAGATCGCAGCCTTCGGCGGCTCCTACAGGGGGTGTGGGGTTGATCAGGCCTTTAGGTTACGCAAGCTGCGTTCCATCCGTGCGATCCCTTCTTCCAACAATGACCGTGGGCAGCCGAAATTCAGGCGCACGAACTGTTGGCATTCATCGCCGAAATCCAGGCCGGCGCTCAAACCGACTTTGGCCTGTTCGAGGAAGAACTGTTGCGGGTTGTCCAGTTCCAGCGCCGTGCAGTCGAGCCACGCCAGGTAGGTGCTCTGCGGCACGTTCATGGTGATGCCGGGCAAGCGAGTGCGAACGGCCTCAACCAGGTAATCGCGGTTGCCTTCCAGATAGGCCTTGAGTGCGTTCAGCCATGGCGCGGCTTCGCTGTAGGCGACGCGGGTGGCTTCCAGGCCCAGCGGGTTGACGCTGTCGACCATGCCACAACGGGCGTGGTTGACCTTCTCACGCAAGTGCCGGTCCTGAATGATCATGAACGAGGTCTTCAGCCCGGCGACGTTGTAGGCCTTGCTGGCCGACATCAGCGTAATGGTGCGCTGGGCGATTTGCGGGCTCAGCGTTGCCATTGGAATGTGTTGACGACCGTCGAAGCACAGCTCGGCATGGATTTCGTCGGAGATGATCCAGGCGTCGTGTTCCAGGCAAATATCGGCGATGGCTTGCAGCTCGGTGCGGGGGAACGCCTTGCCCAATGGATTGTGCGGGTTACTCAGCAGCAGGGCGCCGCCCCCTTGCAAGGACTGGCTCAAAGTTGCCAGTGGCGTGGCATAAGTGCCGTCCGGTTGCGCGTCAAAGCTCAGTTCAACTTTGTTCAGGCCCCAATGGGCTGGCGCATGGCGCAGCGGCGGGTAGTTCGGAACCTGCACGACGACATTCTGTTGCGGCTGAACCAGTGCCTTCAGCGCCATGTTGAACCCAGACTCGACCCCCGGCAGGAAGATCAGTTCTTGTGGCTCGACACACCAGGCGTACTTGTTCCACAGGTCGGCAACGATCGCATCGCGCAGGTCGTCCGGGGCCACGCTGTAGCCGACCATTGGGTGTTCCAGACGCTTTTGCAGGGCCTGGATAATCATCGGCGGCGCGGCGAAGTCCATGTCGGCAACCCACATCGGCAACACGTCAGCCGGGTAGCGGCTCCATTTAGTACTGCCGGTGTTATGGCGGTCGAACACCTGATCAAAATCGAAAGTCATGCGCAATCTCAGCAAAGGCGTGGTTGAACGTGGAGCAATGATAAACGCCAGTCACTGTAGGAGCGAGCCTGCTCGCGATTGCGGCGTCACATAGGGCATTGATGTCGGCTGACCCACCGCTATCGCGAGCAGGCTCGCTCCTACAGGTTATGTGTCGAGCAGGCCGGATTTGCCCGACGGTCGGCTCTCATGGCGAATTCGACAGCCCTGTCTAAAATTGAAATGTCGGCAGCCACGCTGCCGTAACCGTGTTTGCTCAGAAAACTCCGGCAAAGTACCGGATCCTCACCTGATCAGGAGTGCACGATGGACCTCAACCGTCGTCAGTTCTTCAAGGTCGCCGGTATCGGCCTTGCAGGCTCGAGCCTTGGCGCGCTGGGCATGGCCCCAACGCCAGCCTTCGCCGAGCAGGTGCGTCACTTCAAGCTCACCCACACCCATGAAACCCGCAACACCTGCCCGTATTGCTCGGTCGGCTGTGGGTTGATCATGTACAGCCAGGGCGATGCAGCGAAGAATGTCGTGCAAAGCATCATTCACATCGAAGGTGACGCCGACCACCCGGTCAACCGTGGCACCCTGTGTCCCAAAGGCGCGGGCCTGCTGGATTTCATTCACAGCCCGGGTCGCTTGCTATATCCGCAAGTGCGCAAGCCGGGTAGCAGTGAATGGACGCGCATTTCCTGGGATCAAGCGCTGGATCGCGTCGCCGACCTGATGAAGGCCGACCGTGATGCCAACTTCATCGAAAAAAACGCTCAAGGCCAAACAGTGAACCGCTGGCTAACCACCGGTTTCCTTGCGGCATCGGCGGCGTCCAACGAAGCCGGCTACATCACTCACAAGGTGATTCGCAGCCTGGGCATGCTGGGGTTTGATAACCAGGCGCGTGTCTGACACGGCCCGACGGTGGCAAGTCTTGCCCCGACGTACGGCCGTGGTGCCATGACCAATACCTGGACCGATATCGCCAACGCGAATCTGGTTCTAGTGATGGGCGGCAACGCAGCAGAAGCGCACCCGTGCGGTTTCAAATGGGTGACCGAAGCCAAGGCGCATAACAAGGCGCGGCTGATCGTGGTCGACCCGCGATTCACCCGGACGGCCTCGGTGGCCGACTATTACGCACCGATTCGCACCGGCACTGACATCGCCTTCATGGGCGGGCTGATCAATTACCTGCTGACCGAGGATAAAATCCAGCACGAATACGTGCGCAACTACACCGACGTATCGTTCATCGTCAAAGCCGGCTATGGCTTCGAGGACGGGATTTTCAGCGGCTACGACGTCGCCAAGCGCACTTACACCGACAAGTCCGGCTGGGGTTATGAACTCGGCGAAGACGGCTTTGCCAAAGTCGACCCGACCCTGCAAGACCCGCGCTGCGTCTACCAACTCATGAAGACGCACTACAGCCGCTACAACATCGACCTGGCGAGCCAGATTTGCGGCATGCCGGTCGACGCGATGCAGAAAATCTGGGAAGAAATTGCCACCTGCTCGGCACCGGGCAAGACCATGACGATTCTCTATGCCCTGGGCTGGACCCAACATTCGATTGGCTCGCAGATCATTCGCAGCGCAGCCATGGTGCAACTGTTGTTGGGTAACGTCGGCATGCCGGGCGGGGGCGTGAATGCCTTGCGCGGGCATTCCAATATCCAGGGGCTGACGGACCTCGGCCTCTTATCCAATTCGCTGCCCGGCTACCTCACATTGCCCATCGACGCCGAGCAGGATTACAACGCCTTTATCGTCAAACGCACGCAAAAACCGCTGCGTCCGGGGCAGTTGTCCTACTGGCAGAATTACAGCAAGTTCCACGTCAGCCTGATGAAGTCCTGGTACGGCGCTAACGCCACGGCTGAAAACAATTGGGCTTACGACTATTTGCCGAAACTGGACATTGCCCAATACGACATCCTCAAAGTGTTCGATTTGATGGGCCAGGGCAAGGTCAACGGCTACATGTGCCAGGGCTTCAATCCTATCGCCGCGTTGCCCGACAAGAACCGCGTGATGGCGGCGCTCGCCAAGCTGAAATGGCTGGTGGTCATGGACCCGCTCGCCACGGAAACTTCGGAGTTCTGGCAAAAGGTCGGGCCGTATAACGACGTCAACAGCGCCGATATTCAAACCGAAGTCATTCGCCTGCCGACCACGTGTTTTGCCGAAGAAGACGGTTCGCTGGTCAACAGCAGCCGCTGGCTGCAATGGCACTGGAAAGGTGCGGATGGGCCGGGCGAAGCGCAAACGGACATTCGGATCATGGCCGAGCTGTTCCTGCGCTTGCGCCAGCGCTATCAGACCGAGGGTGGTGCTTATCCCGATCCGCTGCTCAAGTTGACATGGCCGTACAAAATCGCTGACGAACCCTCGCCGGAAGAACTGGCCAAGGAAATCAACGGCAGCGCCACCACCGATTTCACCGATGCCACGGGGGCGGCGGTCAAAGCCAATTCGCAATTGGCGGCGTTCAGTCAGCTCAAGGACGACGGCAGCACGGCCTCCGGTTGCTGGATTTTCTGCGGCAGCTGGACTGAAGCGGGCAACCAGATGGCCCGCCGCGACAACAGCGACCCGTATGGCATGCACCAACATCAGGGCTGGGCGTGGGCGTGGCCGGCGAACCGGCGGATTCTCTACAACCGTGCTTCGGCTGATACCCAAGGCAAGCCGTGGGACCCGAAAAAACGCCTGGTGTGGTGGAACGGCAAGGCCTGGGGCGGCACCGATGTGCCCGATTACAAGGCCGATGTACCGCCGGAAGCCGGGATGAACCCGTTCATCATGAACCCCGAAGGCGTGGCGCGGTTCTTCGCCGTCGACAAGATGAACGAAGGCCCGTTCCCCGAACACTACGAGCCGTTCGAAACGCCCATCGGCATCAACCCGCTGCACCCGCAAAACAAGAAAGCCACCAGCAACCCGGCGGCACGGATCTTTGATTCGGTGTGGGAAACCCTCGGTGTGGCCAAGGATTACCCCTACGCCGCCACCAGTTACCGGTTGACCGAGCATTTCCACTTCTGGAGCAAGCACTGCAAGCTCAATGCGATTGCCCAGCCCGAGCAGTTTGTCGAAATCGGTGAGGTGCTGGCCAAGGAGAAAGGCATCGTCGCCGGCGACCGGGTGCGGGTCAGCAGCAAACGTGGGCACATCGAAGCGGTGGCGGTGGTGACCAAGCGAATCCGGCCGTTGCAGGTCAACAATCAGGTGGTGCACCAGATCGGTATCCCGTTGCACTGGGGCTTCACCGGCCTTACGCGTCACGGTTACCTGACCAACACCCTGGTGCCGTTCCTCGGCGATGGCAACACACAGACCCCGGAATCCAAGTCATTCCTGGTCAACGTGGAGAAAATCTAAATGGCCAGCCAAGACATCATTGCCCGCTCGGCCACCACCACCGTGCCGCCCTCGGTACGCAACCAGGAGGAAGTCGCCAAGCTGATCGACACCACCAAGTGCATCGGCTGCAAGGCCTGCCAGGTCGCCTGCTCGGAATGGAACGAGCTGCGCGATGAGGTCGGGCACAACCTGGGCACCTACGACAACCCGCAGGATCTCAGCGCTGAAACCTGGACCCTGATGCGCTTCACCGAGCATGAAACCGATGCCGGCAACCTGGAATGGCTGATCCGCAAGGACGGCTGCATGCATTGTGCCGAACCCGGTTGCCTGGCGGCATGCCCCAGCCCCGGCGCGATCATCAAGCATGCCAACGGCATCGTCGATTTCGATCAGGACCACTGCATCGGTTGCGGCTACTGCATCACCGGTTGCCCATTCAACATTCCGCGCATTTCGCAAAAGGATCACAAGGCTTACAAATGCACGCTGTGTTCGGATCGTGTCGCAGTAGGGCTGGAACCAGCCTGCGTGAAAACCTGTCCGACCGGTGCAATCGTGTTCGGCACCAAGGAAGACATGAAGGAACACGCAGCCGAACGCATCGTCGATCTCAAAAGTCGCGGCTTCGACAACGCAGGCCTGTATGACCCCGCAGGTGTTGGCGGCACCCATGTTATGTACGTGTTGCACCACGCCGATACGCCGAAACTCTATGCCGGGTTGCCCAGCGATCCGGTCATCAGCCCGTTGGTGGGCCTGTGGAAAGGGGTGAGCAAACCCTTGGGCCTGTTGGCCATGGGCTTGGCGGTGATTGTCGCGTTCTTCCACTACGTGCGCGTCGGGCCACAAATCGTCGAGGAGGATGAACTGCCCCCGGCGCATGATCCGGCGGTGCATGAAGTCGATCCGTCCGTGCACACCTATGATCCTAAAGGGGGGAACCGGCCATGATCCGCAGACAGATCCTGCGTTACACCGCCAACCAGCGCACCAATCACTGGCTGGTGGCGATCCTGTTTTTCATGGCGGGGTTGTCCGGGCTGGCGCTGTTTCATCCGGCGTTGTTCTGGCTGAGCGACCTGTTCGGCGGCGGGCCGTGGACGCGCATCCTGCACCCGTTCATGGGCGTGTTGATGTTTCTGTTGTTCCTTGGCTTGGTGTTTCGTTTCTGGCGCGCCAATTACTTCATCGCCAACGATCGTTTGTGGCTGAAGCGCATCGACCGGGTCATCAAAAATGAAGAGGAGGGCGTGCCCCCCATCGGTAAATACAACCCGGGGCAAAAGCTGCTGTTCTGGACTTTACTGCTGTGCATGCTTGGGCTGCTGTTCACGGGGCTGGTGATCTGGCGCGCGTATTTCAGCGCGTATTTCGGCATCACCTTGATTCGTTGGGCGATGCTATTGCATGCATTGGCCGGGTTCGTTCTGATCCTGAGCATCATCGTGCACATCTATGCCGGCATCTGGATCAAGGGCTCGATCAGCGCCATGGTGCATGGCTGGGTCAGCCGGGCATGGGCGAAAAAACACCATGAACTCTGGTACCGCGAAGTGACGCGTGACGAACGTCCCGACCCGCCACTGAGCAAAAAAGGATAAGGATTTGGCCACGATTCTGGAGCCGGGCGAGATTGAAGCGGCGGCGACATCACCGCCGTTTCTGCATCTGCCACCGTATAACCTGTTTACCTTGCGTGCGCTGCGCCTGGAGCGTCTGGCCGAAGGGCATCCGTTGGCCGATTATTTGCTGCTGGCCGCCGGGTTGTGCCACGCGCAGCAGCGTCTGATGGATGATCCGCCCGAAGCGGCGTCGCCGGACCCGCTGCGTGTCCGCCAATGCCTGGAACACGGTTTGCCGCCGTTCGCTGCCGACAGTCTGGTGCGCGAAGACGCGTGGTTGGCGTATCTCAAAGCCCTGTTGCAGCGATACCGGAGCCCAACGCAATTGGTGGTGGCGAAAGCCGTGGAGACACTGCGCGATGCCGACGTCGGACAACTCAAGGCCTGGGCGATCGCCTTGGTCAGCGGTCAATTCGCCTTGCTTCCGGCAGCCCTTGTGCCATTTCTCGGTGCCGCGTTGCAGGCCGCGTGGAGTCATTGGTTGCTGACGACGCCAGACCTTGCCCTGAAACCCGGCAACAGCCTCAACCAGTGCCCGGCCTGCGGTTCACCGGCCATGGCCGGGGTGATCCGGCATCGCGGCAAATACAACGGCTTGCGCTATCTGGTGTGTTCTTTGTGTGCCTGCGAATGGCACGTGGTGCGGGTCAAGTGTGTGTATTGCGAACAAAGCAAAGGCCTGCAATACGTCAGTTTCGACAGCGACCGGCATGCCGCCGATAAGGCACCCTTGCGCGCGGAGACCTGCCCCGGTTGTCACAGTTATCTGAAACAGATTTATCTGGAATGCGACGCCGAAGGCGAAGCGTTGTCTGCCGATCTGAGCAGCCTGATGCTGGACATGCGCCTTGAACAGGAAGGCTTTCAGCGCCCGGCACCGAATCTGTTGCTGGCACCCGGAGGCGACTGAAGCGAACGTCTACACTCAGGCGGTCCACGTTTGCGGGAGCGCCTGATGTCCTCCAGATCGACCAGCCCGGTCATGCGGCTACCTTCCATCGACAGCTTGTTGCGCCACCCCGCTTGCCAGCCTCTGGCCGAGCGTTATGGGCGTGATGCCTTGCTCGGCGGCCTGCGGCAATTACTCGAGGATTTGCGCGAAGCCGTCCTGACAGGGCAACTCAGCGAAGTCGAACTGGCTCCTGAAGTACTGGCGGGCAGGGTGGGCGAACGTCTTTCCATCCAGCATCGCAGCAATGTGCGCCGTGTATTCAACCTGACCGGCACGGTGCTGCACACCAATCTGGGCCGCGCCCTGTTACCGGATGAGGCTGTCGACGCCGTGCAAATGGCGGCGCGTTATCCGCTGAATCTGGAGTTTGACCTGCACAGCGGCAAGCGCGGCGACCGTGATGATTTGATCGAAGGTTTGATCCGCGAATTGACCGGTGCCGAAGCGGTGACCGTGGTCAACAACAATGCCGCCGCCGTGTTGCTTACCCTCAATAGCCTCGGCGCGCGCAAGGAAGGCATCATTTCCCGGGGTGAGCTGATCGAAATCGGCGGCGCTTTTCGCATCCCGGACATCATGGCCCGCGCCGGGGTGAAGTTGCATGAAGTCGGCACCACCAACCGCACACATGCCCGCGACTACGAGGCCGCCATCGGCCCGCGCAGCGGATTGGTGATGCGCGTGCATGCGAGCAATTACAACATTCAAGGTTTCACCACCAGCGTGCCGACCGCAGAGTTGGCGCAACTGGCGCACGAGCACGGTTTGCCTCTGCTGGAAGACTTGGGCAGTGGCAGCCTGCTGGACCTCACACGTTGGGGGTTGCCCGCCGAACCGACGGTGCGCCAGGCGTTGCTCGATGGCGCGGACATTGTCACCTTCAGCGGCGACAAACTGCTCGGCGGCCCGCAGGCCGGGTTGATCGTCGGCCGCAAAGAGCTGATCACGCGAATCAAGAAAAACCCGCTGAAACGAGCGTTGCGGGTCGACAAGTTGACCCTGGCCGCCCTTGAAGCAGTGCTGGGCCTGTACCGCAATCCCGATCGTTTGGCCGAACGTTTGCCGAGCCTGCGTTTGTTGACGCGCGCACAAACCGAGATTTTCGCCCAGGCCGAACGCCTGCAACCGTCATTGGCGCGGGTGTTGGGCGATGCCTGGAACGTCAGCGCCGTGGCGGCGCTGGGCATGATCGGCAGCGGCAGCCAACCGGTGGCACGGTTGCCGAGCGCCGCATTGTGCTTGCGACCGAATACCTCGAAACGCTTGCGCGGTCGATGCCTGCATGGGCTGGAGGAATCCCTGCGCAACTTGCCGATTCCGGTGCTCGGTCGCATCGATGATGACGCCTTGTGGCTCGACCTGCGGCAACTCGACGACGAGCCAGCGTGGCTGGCGCAACTCGATCAGTTGCAGGACGAGGGTCGGGCAGGGTGATCGTGGGCACCGCTGGGCACATCGATCACGGCAAGACAGCCTTGCTCCAGGCCCTGACGGGTCAGGCCGGTGATCGACGCCGGGAAGAGCGCGAGCGGGGCATGACCATCGACCTCGGCTATCTCTATGCCGAGTTGGAACCGGGCGCGGACCTCACGGGGTTTATCGACGTGCCCGGTCATGAACGGTTCACCCACAACATGCTTGCCGGGGCGCAGGGCATTGATCTGGTGTTGCTGGTGGTGGCCTCCGATGACGGGGTGATGCCGCAGACCCGGGAACATCTGGCCATCGTCGAACTGCTGGGCATCCGGAGGGCGTTGGTGGCGATCAGCAAATGCGACCGCGTCGAAGCGTCTCGGGTGCAGGCCGTGCACGAGCAAATCACCAACTTGCTGGCACCCGGTCCCTACGCCGATGCGCCGCAAATTGCCCTGTCGAGCGTGACCGGGCAGGGCGTTGACACCTTGCGGCAAGCCTTGATCGATGCGCAGCGTGACGTGCTTCAACGCAGCCTCAGCGGCGGTTTTCGCCTGGCGATAGATCGGGCATTCAGTGTGGCGGGCGCGGGTATCGTGGTCACCGGCACGGCGGTGTCGGGGCAGGTGGCAGTGGGCGACACGTTGATGCTCGGTCCGCTCGGCAAACCCGTGCGGGTACGCGGCCTGCATGCGCAGAATCAAGCCACCGAAATCGCCATGACCGGGCAGCGCGTCGCGTTGAATATCAGTGCCGATCGCCTGGCACTGGAGCAGATTCATCGCGGTCAGTGGCTGTCGGCAGAGTGGCTTTATGCACCGACCCAACGACTGGACATCGACCTTCAGCTATTGCCCGGTGAACTCCGCGCCTTCGAACACTTTCAACCGGTGCATGTTCACATCGGTACGCAGGACCTGACCGGGCGCGTGGCTTTACTGGAAGGTTCCAGCCTGGCACCGGGCGAGAGGATGTTCGCGCAAATTCTGCTGAATTCAGCGGTACAGGCGGTGAAGGGCGACCCGGTGATCTTGCGCGACCAAAGCGCGCAACGCACCCTTGGCGGCGGTCGAGTGCTTGACCCATTTGCGCCGACCCGGCAACGGCGCAGCCCCGAGCGTTTGGCGCAGTTGCAGGCACTGAATAGCACCTCGCAACTGGAAGATGTCCTGCCGGCATTGTTGGCCAACAGCGAAACCGGGCTCGAACCGCAACGTCTGGAGCGTCAGTTCAATCACCCGCGTGCGACGTGGGCGCTGCCGGCCGATGTTCGCCTGATCGACACCCGCCAGGGCTCGCTGCTGTTCAGCGCGATCCGCTGGGAAGCTTTGAAAGTGCAGCTGCTGGAACACTTGGCGCGCTTCCATGCAATGGAGCCGGATCAAATGGGACCGGACCGGGACCGCTTGCGGCGCTTCGCCGGCAGCCCTCTCGACCGCCCGGCCTTCATCAGTTTGCTCGACGAATTACTGGCCGCTGGCACCATCGCTGCCAGTGGGCCGTGGCTGCATTTGCCCGATCACCAGGTGCGTCTGAGTGAAGACGATGAAAGCCTCTGGCGAAAATTGCAGCCGCGGTTCGAAGCCGCCGGTTTCGACCCACCTTGGGTACGCGAACTGGGTCATGACGAAACCGCCGTGCGAACGTTGCTGCGCAAAATGGCGCGGCTGGGGTTGTTGCACCAGGTGGTCCGCGACCTGTTTTACACCGACACGATGATTCGGCGATTGGCGGCTATGCTGTTGCAACTGGCCGAAGGCAACCCGGTGATTCAGGTGTCAGCGTTTCGCGATGCGCTGGGCCTGGGTCGCAAGCGCAGTATCCAGATACTCGAATACTTCGACCGGCTTGGCCTGACGCGGCGCGTTGGCGACAAACGCCAGATCCGCCTCGATAACGCTTTGGCTCAACAACAAGAGCCCTGATTTCAAGGAAGGTAATCGCGCCCGGTGGCGCGGCCGGGCTTCAAACCCGGTTGGGGACGGCATCCGTTCCCGGGCCGGTTCGACTCCGGCTACCTTCCGCCATTTTCCTTATCTTATGTAGCTGCCGCAGGCTGCGATCTTTTGATCTTAAAAAAAGATCAAAAGATGGCAGCCTGCGGCAGCTCCTAAAGGGACGTTTTTGATTAGAAGGGTCCGAAGTTCAACGGGTACTGGATGACTATATAAATCCGGTCGATGTCATCGCCTTCCTGAGCCGTATTCGCCCGGTGCGAGACGTGGGACACCTGCAGGGTCAAGTCCTTGGCCGCTCCAGACTGGACGACGTAGCGCAAGTCTATGTCGCGCTCCCAATGCTTTCCGCCGTCTCCTTGCTGCGGCACAAACTGCCCCGTCGAGGCATCGAACGGGTTGTAGGCACCACCCTGGGGGGCGTGGGTGCCGTCGATATGGCTGCCCCTGACATAACGGGTCATGAAGTTCAGGCCCGGTATGCCGAACGCGCCAAGATCGAGGTCGTAGCGGGCCTGCCACGAGCGCTCGCCAGCGCCGTTGAAGTCGGCGTACTTGATTGAGTTGGCCAGGTAAATCGAATCGCCACCGACAAAGTCGAACGGCGTATCGCCATCGACTTGTTGATACGCCACGGTAAAGCCATGCGCATCGACGGTGTATTTGCCCGACAAGCTGAACGCGGTGTTATCGATGGCGCCTGCCAGCGCCTGGCCGGTGTCCCGCGTATGGTAAACATTAGCGTCGAGAAACCATCGGGACTGCTTCAAATGCAGGTTGGCGTAGTACTGATGCCAGGTGTCGGTCAGCTCTGAGGCATACAGCGCGCCGCCGACAGGGCTCTGTGTGAACAGGTCAGCCCCCAGAAACGAGATGCCGCCCGCTACGGTGTTGGCCCCGTAACCGTAAAAATTGCCCTTGCCCGATGAACTGTCCTGATTCTTGAACGCCGTGAAGTGCCCGGCTTGCAGATTCACGTTATCGATTTCGCGGCTGTTCAACAGAAACCCCGTGGCGTACTCCGGTTGCAGGCGTTTGTCGGCGGTGTCGAATACCGGGGTTTCCACCATCATTTCGCCATAAGCCAGCGTCGTTCTGGAGGCACGGAGCTTGAGCGCGCCGCCACCGCTGGAGTAGTTATCCTCACTGCGGCCTTCAGCATCGAGCGGCAACAGCCCCGTCCCGGAATGGCCCTTGCCGCCATCCAGTTTCAATCCCAGGAAGGCGTGGGCATCCAGGCCAACACCCACCGTTCCCGGTGTGAATCCGGATGCAAAAGAGCTGATAAAGCCTTGAGCCCACTCTTGTTTGTAGTTCTTGCCACTGGGAGAAGGCGATCGGTAGTCGCTATTGATGTAGAAGTTTCGACTGAGCACATCAAGTGATGCAGCGTCGAAAAAACCTTGCGCGGGCTCATCAGCCAGGGCCGTTCCGGCTGTGCCGATGAACATCAGTGACAGCCACAATGGATACCGGCTGCCGTGGTAAAGCGAGAAAAACGTCATGGGTCAGGTACCAAGGGGGAGCGACTGCGCACTATTGGCAGTCGCTTTTTTTCCAGGCTTAGTGGCCTTCCGACGCACCAAACATGGTCTTGGCGTAGATCAACCCAAGACCGTAGCTGCCACCGTTGGCGATCGAGGTTTTCACGGTTTCGTCGTAAGTTTCGGTACGTGCCCAGTCACGCTGCAGTTCAAGCAGATACTGCAACGACGTCATAGGCCGGGCGCCGATCTGGATCATGCGCTGCAGGGCCATTTCGTGGGCTTCGGTGGTGACGTCGCCACAGGCATCGGCGATCACGTAGACCTCGAAACCCTGATCGATGGCCGACAGCGCCGGGCCAACGATACACACGGAGGTCCACAGGCCGGCCAGTACGATTTTCTGTTTGCCGAAGGCGTTCACTTCAACGGCAATGCGCTCGTCTTCCCAAGTGTTCATGCTGGTCCGGTCGATCACATTGTGTTCCGGGAACACCGACTTGATTTCGTCGAAGATCGGACCGGAAAAACTCTTCTCGGCAACCGTGGTGAGGATGGTCGAGACCTTGAAGCCGCGTGCAGCCTTGGCGACGAGGGCGGCGTTGTTGCGCAGCGTGACGGCGTCGATCGACTTGGTCGCGAAGGACATTTGCGACTGGTGATCGATCATGATCAACGTGTGGTCAGTCGGCGTCAGCAGGGTTTTGCCGGGTACAGCTTTTGCGATGGCCATGAGTCTGTCCTTACGGGTGAGTGAGGACGACAGGGTGGCGCAGATTCAGTCGCGGCGATTGAGTCGGTGTGCTGTGTTGGGCTGTTTTTTCCAGAGACGACGAACGGGCTCGTTGTCTACGCGGGCACTCGATCCCGAGCGTCGTTCTGTTGAAGCTGCGTTGATCCTTCGTGCTTTGTATTGAGCGTCTATGCTGGGCTAACTGATCCTGAACCTTTGCATCGATCTGCAAGGAGCATTCATGCTGCCCACGTCCATTTCCGCAAAGGCGTTGTCCCGCGGCCTGCTCGATGTACTGATCCGCGCCGGACTGATCCTGGTTCTGGTGCTGTTCTGCTTTGAGATCTTCAAGCCGTTTCGCGACTTGATGCTGTGGTCGCTGATTCTCGCGATCACCCTTTACCCGCTGCAACAAAAGCTCATGGGGCCGATGGGGAAAAAGGAAGGTTATACAGCGACGTTGATCGTGCTGGTGGCCATTGTGATCCTGATGGTCCCCGTCTACCTGTTGGGCGCCTCGTTTGCCGACTCGGTCGAGAGCGCCATGGCCCTGGTCAAGAACGAAGGCGTGCATATTCCGCCGCCGGATCCATCTGTTGCCGGTTGGCCGGTGGTGGGTAAGCCGCTGACGGCGCTCTGGCAGCAGGCCGCTACCGATCTTCCCGACCTGACCGCCAAGTACATTCCGCAAATCAAAGGCGTCAGCCTGGAGCTGCTCAGTAAACTGGCCGGCGTTGGCATGGGGTTCCTCACCTTTATCTTCGCGCTGATCATTGCCGGGATTTTCATGGCCCACGGTGAAGCGGGAAGCCAAAGCGCGGTGCAGATCGCGTCCCGACTCAATGGTCCGGAGAAAGGTCCGAAAATTGCCGAGCTATGCACCGCAACCATCCGCGCGGTGGCGCTTGGGGTGGTCGGCATTGCGTTCATTCAAACATTGTTGGTGGGCCTCGGTTTTGTCTTGAAAGGTGTGCCCGGCGCCGGACTGCTGGCATTGGCCGTGCTGTTGCTGGGCATCATGCAGTTGCCGGTGACGCTGATTACGGTGCCGGTGATCGCCTTTGTGTTCGCCACCGAGGGCGCTAGTACGGCGACCATCGTGTTTGCCATCTACGTGTTCATCGCGGGCCTGGTGGACAACGTACTCAAGCCCTTGCTGCTGGGGCGCGGTGTCGACGTGCCGATGCCAGTGGTGCTGATCGGTGCCCTGGGCGGTATGGTCACCAGCGGCATCCTCGGTTTATTCATTGGGCCTGTGGTGCTTGCGGTCGGCTATCAACTGTTCTGGCAGTGGGTACGGGATCGGCCGCAGGAAGAACCTCAACCATTGCCCTGAAACCTGTGATGTAAAGGAACCCAAGCATGCGCAGCAGGGCAATTACAGCGGTCGTTGGCGTTTTCTGTTTATTTTGCTCAGTGTTCCTGTGGGCCGAGGACGCACCCAAGGCCGCGGATGCTCCCGTCGAGCTCAAGGTCGCCAATCGCAGTGTCATGGTGTTCCGGGCCACGTTACTCGGTGAAGCGCCGGCGTTTCGGGTCACACGGGCCAAAGTGGTGATTCAGGAGGCACTGGATGACGCGGATAATCTGAACGTCACGCTCGACCCGATCCAGAACAGTTACCTGGTGTTGATAGGGGCCAAACGCGCCTTCATCGTGTCGCCCAAGGATGTCGACAGTGTTGGCACCGCTTCGGTGTTGCAGACGGCCGAACAGGCGGCAGGCAACCTGCGCCTGGTGGTCGCGGAAACCCAGGAAGCACGCAGCCTGAAGCTGATTCTCAGGGCGTTGGTCGCTGCGGCACTGGCCACCGCCATCTATCTCGCGTTGCTGTGGGGCATGGTTTACCTGCGACGCCGATTGCTGAAGAAACTCCCGGAGTTGATGCGTCGACATACACAGGCCTTGAGGGTAGGGCGCATCCAGTTGATCGATGCCAATTTCCTCTATCCACTGGCCAGCCGCGTGCTGTGGTTGCTGCGTTGGCTGGTGGTGTTGCTGCTGACGTACGAGTGGCTGGGCTTTGTCCTGTCGCGTTTCCCCTATACCCGACCGTGGGGTGAAAGCCTCAACAACTACTTGCTGGAAGTGGCCGGTTATCTGTTTCAAGGAATCGTCGGCGCGGTGCCAGGTTTGGGCGTAGCCCTGATGATTTTCTTCATTGCCCGGGGTGCCAGCGCCTTCAGCAAAGGCATATTGCGGCGTCTGGCCAGTCCCGGTGCATTCAACTGGCTGAATCAGGAAACCCTGCAACCGACCACGCGCCTGACCTCCCTGGCCATCTGGCTGTTCGCACTGGCCATGGCTTATCCCTACCTGCCGGGCGCGGGCACCGATGCGTTCAAGGGCTTGTCGGTGTTGATCGGCCTGATGATTTCGCTGGGGGCCACCAGCGTGGTCGGTCAGGCGGCGTCGGGTTTGATCCTGACGTACACGCGAACCCTGCGGCCGGGTGAGTTCGTGCGCATTGGCGAATACGAAGGCACGGTGACTGAGCTGGGAATGTTCACCACGCGCATCCGCACAGGTCTGGGCGAGGTGCTGACGCTGCCCAATTCGATGATCACCAACACGGTTACCAAGAACTATTCCCGAACCGTGCAGGGCGCCGGTTATGTGGTCGATACCGTGGTGACGATCGGCTACGACACGCCATGGCGCCAGGTCGAAGCCATGCTACTGGAAGCCGCCAAACGTACCGCCGGCATACTCGAAGACCCGGCACCGCAAGTGTTCCAGACTGCATTGTCAGACTTCTACCCGGAATACCGCCTGGTGGCACAAGCCATCCCCAGCTTGCCGCGTCCACGGGCAGTGTTGCTCAGCATGTTGCACGCCAATATCCAGGATGTGTTCAACGAGTACGGCGTACAAATCATGTCGCCGCACTACTTTGGTGATCCTCGGGAAGAGAAGTGGGTGCCGAGGGAAAAATGGTTTTCAGCGCCTGCGCAAGAGCCGAAAGAGCCTTGACGCGGGCCAATCCATACATCGAAGCCAAACGACCTTGGCACATTGCGCCTTACTGACTCCAGTTCGCCATCGGTAGTGGCGGACACTTAGGGGGCGATCTCTGACACGCCTTGATGATCCCAGGCACCGACAATCGGGTGAATTCCTCACACCTATGAAGCGGCGCGGAGATCGACGATGGCTATCAGTGTTTTTGATTTGTTCAAGATTGGAGTCGGCCCCTCCAGTTCCCATACTGTCGGCCCGATGCGTGCAGGGGCTATGTTTGTCGAAGCGTTGCGCGAACTGCAAATGCTGGCGCAGGTGCAGCGTATCGAGGTGCGATTGTTCGGTTCGCTGGCGGCCACGGGCATTGGGCATGGCACCGATAAAGCAGTGATCATGGGGTTAATGGGGGAGTGGCCGGATAAAGTCGACCCGCTGTTGATTGAGCCGCGCTTGCTGGACTTGCATGAGACGCAATGCCTGCTGTTGGCCGGCGAGTTCCGAGTGCCGTTTGTCTGGCAACGAGACATGCGTCTGCTGGATGAAAATCTTCCCTATCATCCCAATGCCATGACCTTGAGCGCGTACGCCGAGGATCAACTGCTGCTGTGCGAAACTTACTATTCCATCGGTGGTGGCTTCGTTGTAGATCAACAGCAAGCTGCCAGTGGTCAGCTTGATCAAGATCAGAGCGAACTGCCTTACGATTTCAGCACGGCTGCGCAAATGTTGAGCCAGTGCAAGACTCATGGGCTACGAATTTCCCAGCTGATGCTAGCGAACGAGCGAGTATGGCGAAGCGAAGAGGAGATCCGCCAGGGTCTGGCGCAGATCTGGCGGGCGATGCGTACCTGTGTGGACGCCGGACTCAAGCACGAAGGCGTCCTGCCCGGCGGGCTGAATGTGCAGCGTCGCGCGGCGCGCCTGCACCGCAGCCTGCTGGAAATCGGCAAACCCAATGTCATCGGATCGACCTTGAGCGCCATGGAGTGGGTGAACCTGTTTGCCTTGGCGGTCAACGAAGAAAACGCGGCCGGCGGGCGCATGGTCACCGCCCCCACAAACGGCGCGGCCGGGATTATTCCAGCGGTATTGCACTACTACATGAAATTGGCAGGTGCTCTCGGGCATGTCGGTCATGCACACTGATTTTGTTGTGCCTATGACCTCGATGGACGTTGCAGGTCAGGCCCACTGTGCTTGCGTAGCAAGCCCGAATAACTCTCGCAGACCACTGACCCCCAGCTTGCGGTATAGGCGTTTGACGTAAGTCGCAGCGCTGAGGGGCTTTACGCCCAGTTGCTCGGCAATCACTTCAACTTCGAGGCCGGTCATCATCAGGCGCAACAGTTCCTGTTCACGCAGGGTCAACTCAACGTGCTGTTGTCTTATCAGCCGCTCCGTCAGCAGCAGTGGCAGTTCGTTGGCTTGCAGGTAAGCCTGGTAATGCAGGCGCACCACCTGAATCAGCAACGGGGCGATGGTTTCCAGGTAGCCCATTTCCCGTTGGGAAAAATGTCCGTGCTCATGGCCGCGATAGAAGTTTATCGATAGCCAGCGATTGCTTTCACAGTGGGTCAGCAAGGCGACTCGCTCGGTGATCTGCGGTTGCTCGTAGCAGATCCGCCGATACTCGGTGTGGGTAATGTCGTCGATGGACTGGCGCTGCACGATGGTGCTTGCGTTCACCCCAGGGTTGTTCATGACCTGCTGGTTGCCATCCTGGCCAAAGAAGCGCTGGACGTATTTGCTGGATATCACCGGCAACGACACTTCCCGGGCCCGGTCCGCGAAGGAGAAAACCTGCGGGTTGCGGCGTTGCGGGTAGGCGAAGATCGTGCACTGCGCCAACGGCACACTGGGGCCAATCACCTGAAGCAAGTCGGCGGCGAGAAACCTGCTGCGGTTTTGGTCAACCCTCGCCAGCAGGTTGGCGACGTGAATCAGATTGAGGCTGTGGTCGCTGTTGCCAGGTCGCAACGTCCAGTACTGCATGACGAACTCCGGTAAGTGATTACGCCGCGCCGGGGGGGCGTGCTGCCAGTGGCAGGCGCAACGCCAGCAGGGCGCCGATGATCATCAGGATCGACGCATAGGCAAAACCTGAGCCGAAGCTGTGGGTCAGGTCTTTCAGCCAGCCGATGACCAACGGGTTAAGCGCCGAGCCGATATTGCCCACCGCATTGATCACGGCAATGCCTATCGCACGAGCACGCCAACTCAAGGCTTGGTCCGGCGTGGTCCAGAATATCGACATGGCGCTGTAAGAACCACTGGCAGCCATGCAAACACCGACCAGCTGCAGCGCTGCGTCAGTGGACACCCCGGTGAGTATCCAGCCGAACGCCGCCAACAGCATCGGGAGCACCAGGTGCCAGCGACGTTCGCGAGTGCGATCCGAGTGCAAGCCCCAGACGATCATCAGCACAATGGTGCAGATTTGCGGGATGGCCGCCAGCAAACCGATTTGCGCGTTACTGCCAGCGCTGTTGAAGCTTTTCACAATCAACGGGGTCCAGACCGCGATCATTGCCAAGGTGTTCACCAGGCAAAAGTACACCAGGCAGAACAGCGCAATACGTGGCGACAACAGTTCGTTCAACACGCTGCGAGGCGGCGTGGCAGCGGTTGCATTGGCCTTGTCGTGGTCGGTATCAAGGGCTTGCTCCAGCAGCGCCAGTTCCTCTTTATCCAGCCATTTGGCATGCTGGGGGCGGTCATCCAGATAATAAAAAACAACGAACCCCATCAATACCGAAGGCAGGCCCTCGAGCAGAAACAGCCATTGCCAGCCTTTCAGGCCCCACACGCCATCCAAACCCAAAATAACCCCTGACAGGGCCGAGCTGAAACCGGCGGTGAAGGGCATCGCGATCATGAACAGGGCGTTGGCCCGAGCACGGTAGGCAGCAGGGAACCAGAAGGTCAGGTAAAGCAACACGCCGGGCAGAAAGCCGGCTTCGGTAATCCCCACCAGCATGCGCAGCAAGTACAGGGAATGGGCGTCCGTGGCGAACAGTGTGCAGGTGGAGGCTACACCCCAGGCAATCATCAGGCTGCCGATCCAGCGCCGGGCACCGATCTTGGCCAGGGCGATGTTGCTGGGAATGCCACAGGCGATGTAGGCGATATAGAAAACGGTTGAGGCCAAACCAAACTGTGTTCCAGTGAGGCCAAGATCTTCCATCATGGTCAGGCCGGCAAAGCCGATATTGATGCGATCCAGGAACGACAGCACGAAGCAGGCAAACAAGAAAATGATCAGTCGTCTGGAGACTTTATTGCAGACACTTTGATAGCGGTCGCGAGCGTGCGCGGCCGCCGTGATGGCTGCACGGGTGGCGTGGGTCGGAGTCATCGGGGACTTCCTGTTTTATTGTTATAGGGACGTTGGCGGCCTGTTGCGACAGGCCCGCTGAGCGCTACAGGTCGAGCAATGCCGCGCGGGTTAATTGGTTGAATTGCTCGGTATCGCCAAGCGCTTCGGCGCTGAGCAGCGCCAGTTTCACCAGGAATTTTTCACGTTGGCTTTCCGGTGCCTGGTCGATGGCGTCGGCGAGTTGGTCGTAAACATTTTCCAGGTCGGTAATGGTCAGTTTTTTCGGGGTCATGGTCTTGTCCTCACTCATTGCCCAAGGCTGTTTCGATGGACTTGTGTAACGCCGATCCGCTGAGTTGCTGCCAGCGCGCGCAGACGTGTTGGTCCGGGCGTGCCAGATAAGCCGTGCCAGGCATCGCGCCATATTTGTCGTGCAGGTGGGCATTTCGATCATCAATACATTCATCGGCACCGCTGACGTCGGTTTGCTGTTGGCCTGCGATAGCGATGATCTGCAATGGCACACCCTGTTCGCGCAAGGTCCGGATGACGGTCTGAATCTCCATCGGTATTTCAGCATCGTCGGTGAAGTACAGAAGACAGAACGATGCGCCGAGCTTGTCGAAGAGGAACTGCTCATCGCCCAGTTTCACATTCAAAAGCGGAGCCCCTTGGCGCGGACCGTTCTCAAAACCGAGGTTGTCGTCGTCCTTGCAGTTGAGAGGCGAGTCGACGTAGTCGTGCGGGCGGGAAGTGCGCCAATGGTAGAGCGGGCGGACGAAGGCCTGGGTCAGCGACAGTGACAGTACGGCGTCGCGCACCAGGCAATGCCCCGGCGTTGGCGGGGTCATGAAGCGCGTGCTTTTGCCCGCTTCGGCGATGATCTCGCGGGCGGCACTTACGCGCTCTGAACTGTAGGACTGAAGCAGGCGAGGGCGGGCCAGTCCCTTGATGGTCAGGGCCAGCTTCCAGCCCAGATCATGGCAATCCTGGAACCCGGTATTAGCGCCGCGCACGCCAAAAATCGGCAGCAGGTGCGCCGCATCACCGGTGAAAATCACCCGGTCATGGATATAGTCCGGCAGGGTCAATGCCCTTGCCGAATAGACTGAACACCAATCCAGTTCCCACTGTGGATTTTCCACGCCGACGATGGCCAGTTGCGCATTGATTCGCTCACGCAGGGACTCCGGCGACAAAGCCTGGGCCGGTGTTTCATCGCGCGGCAACTGATAGTCGATTCGCCAGATATTTCCGGGTTCGCGGTGCATCAGCACCGTGTTTCCAGGGTTCCAGTGCGGGTCGAAGTAGGCCAGTCGTTCGGTTGGCAAATCGAGGTCGATTTTTATATCGGCGATCACGAAGCGACCTTCGTAGGCAGCGCCTTCGAGCTTCAAACCGAGCAGGCTGCGAATCGCAGAGCGCGCGCCATCGGCCGCCACCACCCAATTGGCCTCCAGCAAGTAACTGCCGGCCGGGGTATCGATTTCCAGGGTCGCGTACTCGTCGGCCTGGGTCAGTTTTTCGACCTTGTTGCCCCAACGTATCTCGGTCAGCGGATTGGCCTGGCAGGCGTCGACCAGAAATTGCTCCAGACGCGGCTGCTGCAAGTTGGTCATCGGCGGGTAGCGATCATCCGGGTCGTGGGGCGCTTCCATGCGAAAGACCCGCTGGTTGCGATAGAAAGAGTTGCCGAAACGCCAACCCAAACCGGCTTCGGTCACACGCTCAGCAACACCGATCTGCTGAAGAATCTCCAGCGAGCGGCGAGTGAAGACGATGGCGCGGCTGCCTTCGCTGACTTGCCGTTCGGACTCAAGCACGATCGACGGAATGCCGTAGCGAGCCAGATCCAGTGCGGCGGTCAGGCCGATAGGGCCGGCGCCGACAATGACCACTGGTCGACGCTCAACCTGGCTTGCACCCACGCTGGCTGTATGAGCAGGAAAAACCTGGTAATCGAAATAGATAGAACGGCGTGGCTCGGCGAGCGGTGTGTGCATCGCGATGCGTCTCCGGTTTTTTTGATTGTTGGCCCGATCAGGGTTCGGAAGTGAGGCCAACTCTAAAGCCAGAATTGCAAAGCGATGTCCCCTGAAGGGGACAAGATGAAAGAGGCATCAAGTCAAATACCCACCACAAAGGGGCGGTGCGCTGATGGGGGGAACTTGCAAGCAGGATGCAATGTATCTGCCATGGACAGCTCGCAATTCAATCCCGAGCAATCTTGTCATTTGCCAAGGCTTAGGGCAGGGTCGATACCACTGACATCTCTGCCAAAGGAGTTACCCCATGTCGAAGCTATATCCCAGTATCGATCCCGAGGGATTGGTCGAATACTCAGTGGTCTACACCGACCGCTCGCTCAACCACATGTCGCAGTCATTTCAAGGCGTGATGAAGAATATTTCCACGACCCTGAAACAGGTCTACAACGCCCAGGCTGTTGCGGTGGTTCCGGGCAGCGGTACATTTGGCATGGAGGCGGTGGCGCGACAGTTTGCCACCGACCAGCAATGCCTGGTGATACGCAACGGCTGGTTCAGTTATCGCTGGAGCCAGATCCTTGAGATGGGCAACATCCCGTCGGCCACTACGGTGTTGAAAGCCCGACCGGTCGAAGCGGGTCGCCAGGCGGCCTACGCTCCACCCCCTCTGGACGAAGTGCTGGCAGCCATTCAGGCGCAGAAGCCGCAGATTGTCTTCGCCCCCCACGTTGAAACCTCATCAGGGATTATCCTGCCCGACGAGTACCTGCGGGCCGTCGGCGACGCCGTGCACGCGGTGGGTGGCCTGTTCGTGCTGGACTGCATCGCCTCAGGCACGCTTTGGGTTGATATGCAGAAATGCTCAGTCGACCTGCTGATCAGCGCACCGCAGAAAGGCTGGAGCGCTTCCCCTTGCTGCGCCCTGGTGATGCTCAGCTCTTTGGCCCTCGAGCGCATCGAACAGACGCAGAGCAGCAGCTTCGCCTGCGACCTGAAAAAGTGGCTTCAGATCATGCAGGCCTACGAACAGGGCGGGCATGCCTACCATGCGACCATGCCCAGCGATTCCCTCGCGCGGTTTAACGAAGTGATGAAAGAGACGCAAGCCTACGGTTTCGAAAAGGTCCGCGACGAACAACAGGCGCTGGGCGACCTTGTGCGCGCAATGTTGACCGGCAAAGGCATCAAAAGCGTGGCCGCAGTCGGGTTTCAGGCCCCTGGCGTAGTGGTGAGCTACACCGATGACGCTGACATCAAGAACGGTAAGAAATTTGCCAGCCACGGCCTACAGATCGCCGCCGGAGTGCCATTGCAATGCGACGAGCCGGCCGACTTCCAGACCTTCCGCATCGGTCTGTTCGGACTCGAAAAGCTGCACAATATTGAGCGCACGGTCAGCACGCTCGAGCAGGCACTGGACGAGGTGATGGTTAACTAAGCGCTCAACTTGCCCGCAGCACATACCGGCCTCGTGAATTCCGGCACCCCGCCCTGGGCACTGCCGGCCCATGGCGCTGATCCTCGACGAGTATGACGCTGGTCGTCCGGACGTCATGTGCGCGTGTGACGGTGGGGCTGGTAATGCGCAAGTAACATGACTTTTTTTCATGTTCAGTAGTCGCGTTGATGCGCCGTCTACACTCAGGCCTATCGGACACATCTACCACAACTGGCAAAATTGCCAGAATGGTTATCGGGTCCTGCCATCGCGCATACATTCCGAGAGCCATTCAATGAAACTGAATCACGCTCTGCTCAGGGACAATAACAATGCGGATTTGCTGCGCCTCGTCGCTGCATGTGCGGTCATCTGGGGGCATGCTTACGCTCTTGTTCCCGGATCCGCGACGACAGAGCCTATCGGGCGTTTGCTTGGATTTGACTATTCAGGATCGCTGGCCGTTGAATTCTTCTTTTTCTTAAGCGGCATTCTTGTAACGAATAGCTGGATAAACAATAGTTCACCACTTGATTTTATACTGGCGCGGTTTTTTCGGGTGTTCCCAGCCATCTTCGTTAGCGCGGCCGTTTGCATCTTACTGCTCGGACCGATGCTCACCACACTGCCGCTGAATAGTTATTTTTCTGACAGTTCCATTTTCACAGAAATATTTCGGCACCCCTATGTCCAATATTCATTGCCGGGTGTGTTTGAACATACCAACTTCCCGCTGACCAATGGATCTATTTGGACGATCCGATATGAACTTATTATGTATGCCATGCTGCTGGCAGCAGGGCTCTGCGGGGTATTCCGTCACAGGCTCTTCGCGACGGTGGTTCTCATTGCAATACTTGTAACTTCAATGTTCTTTCCAGAAGAAATTAAACTGGTTGGTCTGATGAACATAGATATCGGTGGTCGCCTCCCAGCCTTTTTTGTCTTTGGTGCTCTCCTTGCGCTTTACAAGGACCAGGCAAGTATCAATATCCGTGTCGTTTTCGGTTTGATCCTCTTCGCCTGGATATTTCGGCATGGGTCGGCGTTCCAGTTAGTGTTTTATCCGGCATTTTTGATTACTGCGCTTTGGCTGATGACCACCGAGCCAATCAAGGCATTACGCCTTCCGGGCGACTTCTCGTATGGTATTTATGTCTTCGGATGGCCAATACAAAAGGTTATAGCCGCCGAATTCCCGAGTTTCAGCATTCATGAAAATCAGGCTGTGACGATCGCTGCTACCTTTGCGTTGGCCAGTATTTCCTGGTACCTAATTGAAAAACCCTGTATCCGGTTTGGGCGCCAGTTAAGTCAGTATTTTGCAGCGTATAGGAACAGCCACGAAACCAATTCAGAGGCGACGCTAGCGACTGGTCGTAGGCCCAGGGAATAATTGCTGGCATGTGAGTTGTAACTGCGCCAAGAGGAAGATAGTGTTTTCTACAGGGCGCATTCTCAGGGCGGAGTGCTTGAGCGGATGTCTGCTTCTGGCCGATTCTGTTGAAAAAGTCGAAATTTCAGACTGGAAGACATTAAGGTTGGCCGTCACTTCAGAATCTATTCACCAAGCTGGGTGGTTTTTGGGTTCTGCGTTGATCTTTGCAGCTTGGTCAGTGGGTTAATTTGAGGGTTTTTGCTGATTCCGGGCGTACCTATCCCGTGGCCGGCGGCCCTTGTGAGGTCAGTTTTGCCAGTCTTCTTAAATTCTGTACCGCAGCGGCCAAGGTAAATTCGTCGTTTGCACCGGTCATTCCTCGTAGCCTTAATCGATCCAGCTTCAGGATTCGTTTGAGGTGAGCGAACAACATTTCGACCTTTTTGCGCTCATGGCGAGAGCACTCGTATTGCGGTGTTGCGGCAATTCGCCGAGCAACATTGCGTGCCGCCTCATGGACGCTACGGGCGATTTTTCGGAACGAGGTGTTTGGACAGAAGCGCTCTCTCATCGAGCATTTAGAGCAGTCTGTTTGCCGGGATCGAAAGATGATGGTGTCGGCTTTCGTGATATGTGAGCGCTGGTTCTTGAAGGCCCGCCACTCGCTACGCAGGGCGTGCCCCGTGGGGCAACGATATTCCTGCACTTCTTCATCCCATTGAAAATCACTGATCGAGAGGCTCTCGTTCTTACGCTCGGTTTTGTCCCAAACCGGCACATGCGGCTCGATGTCTTTTTCGTCGACCATCCAGGCCAACATCGGTGCGGTTCCATAAGCGGTATCGCCGATGAGTCGATCCGGCTTGATTTCGAAGTGCTCTTCGACCCGCTCAATCATGGTCTTGGTGCTCTCGACCTCGGCGGTTCGATGAGCTGGCGTCGGTTCCACATCCATGATCACGCCATGCTCGACATCAATCAGGTAGTTCGTCGAGTAAGCGAAGAACGCCGGGCCTCCTGGCGCTGCGGTCCAACGAGAAAGCGGATCAGTCAGCGACAGGCGCTTGGGCAGTGCTTCGGCCAAAGCTTCTTCATCCAGCGCTTCAAGGTACTCACGGACGGCGCGAGTACTAAGCGACGGATCGCTCCAATTGATCTCTTCATTTCCGGGTACGCCACGTTGCCGACTGGCGTCCGCCTTGATGATGCTGGCGTCCACAGCAAAACCTTCGCCCTTGACCAGACCTGCGTCCATGCAGCGACGCAGCACTTCGTTGAACAGCCAGCGAAACAAGCTGTCGCGAAAACGACCGTGCCGATTCTTGGAAAACGTAGAGTGATTGGGGACTTCGTCTTCGAGGCTCAACCGACAGAACCAGCGATATGCCAGGTTCAAATGAGCCTCTTCGCACAACCTGCGTTGGGAGCGAATGCCGTAGCAGTAGCCCACGATCAGCAGGCGAATCATCAGTTCAGGATCAATCGAAGGACGCCCGATTGGGCTATAAAAGTCGGCGAGATAATGGCGTAGATCGCTTAGATCGAGGCATCGATCAATGTTGCGCAGGAGGTGATTGGCTGGGATGTGATCTTCAATGTTGAACGAGTAAAACAGTCTCTCTTGCCCACTCGACAATTGTCCCATCTTACTGCGAATCTCCCCGCTGGCCGATGACCTGATTTTGCCGCAGTGATCCTACGGAATAAAGTCTGTCGGATTGTGCTCAGCAATTTCAGGGACTAGTCAGCGGGCTAATCAGAAATAAAGTCTGTCCTGGACATGCCAAGCTATTGGTTAAGAATAGTTTTCCAATGCTCCGACACTTATGTTGTGCACATCAACCTTGTGCAAGTTGCTCAGCCGAGCAGGCGAGAATTGGGCCTGAAAGGACGCGAAACAAAACACGACCCCGGCCCTCGTTTCGCTGATGAGCCTACCTTCAGGCTGCCACGCTGATAGCTCGGGGCCGAATACAGCCGACAGAACAACACACGATGACGACTGCACAGATTCCCGGCGTGCCGATAAGCAGAAAGCCCAAGATAGTGGTTACGCGGCCATTTTCGGTTAATATTTTCTGAGTGTTCGGCGCGTATTTTAAGAAAATCTTGGCTCGGTTAAAAAAATCTAGCCAACGACAGGGGAAAAAATGGGAAATCTAGTGGGTTACGCCCATTTGATCAATGCGATGGGGCTGAAGGCTATCGGGGTTAAGAAGCCTGCACTCGTTCAACCCGTCACCCGCATTGAGCGGATCAACGGCGCGCTTGCAGTGCCGCAGGCGGTTGCACCGGAGGCTGGGGATTTTCTCGCCCACATCATCTTTGCGCTCAAACATGAGGGCGTCAATCTCTCTATTTTGGCGCAGGCTCTGCCTCGCATTGAAGGTCAATTCCTTGTCGAGGCCATAACCCAATCTCCCAGCAGTGGCTATCTGCGCAAAGTCTGCTTCCTCTGGGAAGTCTACTCCGGCGCTTTACTGGACTACACGGACAAGCCTCGGGGCCCCGGCGTCCTCCTTTTTGATCCAGAGCGGTACATCACTGGCCCATCGGTGCGAAACAACCGCTGGCGCGTGGACTTCAATGGGCTGGGGACGCTCCAATATTGCGCGACGGTAGAGCGCACTCCTGAGGTCCAAGCCCTGCTTGAATACGACATTCTAGGGCGTTCGAAAGAGTTCATTGCTTCCTTGCCTAAGGAAATGATGGATCGCGCCATCAACTGGGCGTACCTCAGCGAGACAGATTCCTCATTTGCGATTGAAAAGGAAGCACCAAGCCAGCAGAAGTCAGAGCGTTTCGTTCAGTTGCTGCGCCAGGCACATGACCGCCAGGCGCTTACCGAAGAGTACTTGGTCTCTCTGCAAAACAATGCAATTTCCCAACCGCTTGAATGGGCGGTGGCCTTCCGGCATGAACAAAACCACCTGACCAACTCCTTTCGAGGAGCGGCTGGGGTCACCTATATTCCCCCACCTCCAGACCTTTGCCGGGATCTGATGTTCGAACTCATGGCCTTCGCAAACCGTGCACCGTTGGAGCTTGACCCGCTGGTGGCCGCCGGCATTGCCTCATTCGGGTTCGTTCTCTTGCATCCCTTCATGGATGGGAATGGCCGACTGTCGCGCTTCTTGATACACCAGGCATTGTGCTGCAGCGGTGCGCTGGAGAACGGTTTGTTACTCCCTGTCTCCGTGGCCATGAAGCGAGAGGAGCAACGCTACCTTGAAGCTCTGCAGAGCTTCTCGAAACCTGCCCGGCAATTCTGGGACGTTCGTTGGATCGATGCCGACAACATGTCGCTTAACTTCACCGGCGACCCAAGCCTCTATCGCTACTGGGATGCGACTGAATGTGTGGCCTTCACGCTGGAAATGGCCAAGCGGGCATTGGAAATTGAACTGAGGGAAGAAACCGAGTATCTGCAACGATACGACACGTTGCTCAAGGTGGTTAATGACAACTACGACGTGCGCGGCAGCCTCTTGAGCAAGCTGATAATGCAGTGCTTAGACCAGAATGGGGTCGTATCAAAGGGCCGGCGAAAGCAATACAACGGCTATATCCAAGAGGAGGTTTTCGACTTCCTAGAAGGTCACGCCCAGGCCCTTCTGGCAGAAGCCTACGCAGAGCCGGACGACTAATAGTCTAGCGACCGGGGCGGTTGAATGACCGGTGGCAGATCCCTTGGGTGAAGCCATGTCCATCTCAATACCGCCATCTCCACTAGCTATTAGGCGACCCAACCTTTCAAGCTCCTCAGCTTTGAAAAGGCCCAAAGCGTGCGGTCGCTCACCCACGTGACCATCACTGGAATACCTCAAGTCTGTAACAGGCGCTGATCAAAGCAATCAGCAGCCTGCGACAGACTCCATTTATTCCCGACAGACTTTATTTCATAGCTCAAGCAGGCCAGGCAGGATATCTACTTTTTCAACAGAATCGGCCGATTGTAGTCCTTCGCGATAGGCAGAATCGGCTGTGGATTGCAACAAACTCAACACCGCGTCATCGCGTCCCAGTGAGCGAGTGGTTACACATAAATTACACTGTTTCTGACTGTGGTTTTTGTATAGTTTATGGGTGGATACTCGCAGTGATTTTGAAAATACCACCACAATAACTGACCTTCAGCCTGTATAAGGGTTTTTCCGAAGATGGAGAAGTCACTAAATGAAATACTGATTGGCCCGTAATGGTTGATGATGTGTTCGAATTTCAGCTTGTTGGCTTCGGAGGTTGCATGTAATTTAGCGTGTGGATAGTATCTTTTGCTAAAATTGTGCTTGGTCTGGCCAATATATAAGATATTGCTCTCGCCCTTTAGGCGGCTGATATTTCTATCGCATCGCAATACATATACTATGTTTTTAGCTTTTTTGGCAGGCGTAGACCCATAGACACTTCGAAAGTTTTCCTCTGAAACTATGGTTATCTTGTCTGGTAGCGTAATAAACTCATCGATGGTTTTGTAGAAGTTGCTTTTGTCGAATACCATCAGCGCTCTCAATTGGTGTATAGCTATGATTATGCGACATTAATGTCGCATTCAAACGCGACGGGTTGCCGCAAAAAAATCATCGCCATCTTTAATAGGGTGTCCAACGTCCGGTTTTAGCCGTTTTTTTGCCTGTCGCGAAGGACGGCAACTGACCGAGGCTGTGTGAAAACGCACGAATCGTTTTGCAGTCTGCGTTGCTGCGTAAAATCTCCCGGCGTTTGGATGGTCAGCAGACCTGATATTTACCTAGGAACGCGATTTTCGTTCTGATGCTGACGGCCGAACGTGCTCTAAAACGTTTTCACACAACCTGGGCCCAAAGCGGACACCTCTGAAGACCCTGCCAAGAGGACTTCAATAAGGAGCACCAATCTTACAATGTGACTTCATGAAAAGTATGATCAAGGGGGCACTCGGGCCCCATCAATCACTCGTTACGACAAGCCGCACCTGAATTCATCACGTCTCTCATGAAGCTTTCCGGGGGAGCAACCATCGGGTCGTTTAGCTTTTTCATCTGATCCGGCGTGTATTTTTCCTCAAGTTTTTCGAAAGCGCATGAGCAAATCGATTTCGAAACACCGCTTTGAACACATCCGGCTAAAAATTGCCCTCTGGCTTCTTTGTTTGGGTCCGAACAACCAGCGAGAAACAAAACAGTGAAAAAGGTAAATAAAATTCTTGGATGCACTTTCTTTTTACTCCGCTTCACTTGAGGACTAGGGAACATCCCAAAGCTACGCCTATCCCCAAGCCAATCACCTGCGGACCACAAACCCAGAACACTTTGATCCAGATGAGATGAAAAAAGCCACCGGAGGTGTATACACTCGTAGGCTGAGCAAACCTACGTAGAGCATCACCGATAAGGGCGCCGCCTAATCCAAATATCGAACCTAAAATCACGGCAAAAAACTTAGCGAAAAAACCTGCTCTTAAAACATAAGCAGAGTTATTGAATGTACACATCAAAATGGCAAGAACTACTGCGGCAATTCCCCACCATAACACTGACTGGCTAACCGCAAATCCATTAACCTGACCCTCTCCGTTGGTCGACCCGCTTTCATTGCTTTCCATTAGCGTAGCTCCGTTTAATCGTTTTATTGGCGCCAGACTTCCGTGCGCTGGCGGATGATGCCATTGTGATATCGCGTTTGCATTATTTTTAGGAAAAATTTCTGCATTGCGTAGAAAACGTATGTAGGCGACTGCTCCTGGCCGATTGCGGCCTGTCGCGAAGGGAAGAAAACGACTGATTCCTGGCCTATCGTGTGTGTGGTCGAATGAAGGTTCGTAGAAAGAACAGGGCCGACAGTTGCCTGTCATTAATGGCGGGTTCGTAACTGGCAACCTCCATCTATCGTTTCAAAGTGTTGGTTCCTGCGCGTCTTCTACACTGACGAAGCCTGCTCGTAACCCGCGGATCACGACCGCGGGCCCGCTGGCTTTTGCACGTTTGTCGGTAACGCCTTCCAGCTTTTGCGAGTTGACGCAGGCGCTGATGAGCATCCTGCAACCCCACACAATTTCAAGTACGAGGGGAACCCGCCTTGAACGCAATTACGACCAAAGATGGCACCGAGATTTTCTACAAGGATTGGGGTCCGAAAGACGCGACGTCCATCGTGTTTCACCACGGCTGGCCATTGAGCGCAGACGACTGGGACAACCAGATGATGTTCTTTCTGCTCAAAGGTTATCGGGTTATCGCGCACGACCGCCGAGGGCACGGGCGCTCGACCCAGACGTGTGAAGGCAACGAAATGGACACTTATACCGCTGACGTCATTGAGCTGACCGATGCGCTCGACCTCAAGGATGCGATCCATGTCGGCCATTCGACCGGTGGTGGTGAAGTCGCACGCTACGCCGCGCGAGCCAAACCGGGGCGCGTTGCCAAGGCCGTGCTGATCAGCGCGGTCCCGCCCATCATGGTCAAATCGGAAAAGAATCCCGGCGGGTTACCCCTTGAAGTGTTCGACGGGTTCCGCTCGGCATTGGTCGCCAGCCGCGCGCAGTTTTACGTGGACGTGCCGGCAGGGCCGTTCTACGGTTTTAATCGGCCCGGGGCCAAGGTCTCGCAAGGCGTCATCGACAACTGGTGGCGTCAAGGCATGATGGGCGGTGCAAAAGCTCATTACGACTGCATCAAGGCGTTTTCCGAGACCGATTTCACCGAAGATTTGAAGGCGATTCAGGTGCCGACGCTGGTCATGCATGGCGAGGACGACCAGATCGTGCCGTTTGCAGACTCTGCGCCGCTTTCGGCCAAACTCTTGAAGCATCCCACGCTCAAGACGTACCCGGGCTTTCCTCATGGAATGCCGACAACCAACGCGGATCAGATAAATGCGGATTTGTTGGCGTTTATTCGCGGTTGAGCGCTGCGATGTGAAGACGGCTATTCTAGATAAAGGGACCGATTTATTTTCGAAGAAAATAGATCGGTCCCTTTTTTACACCCGCTCTCGTGGAGGCGTTGAGCGACTGGTTTTCGCCGAAAAGCTGCCTGTCAGCGGGCGCAGAAGACGACCCAAAGCAGACGGTCAGCACTCGATGTAAAAGGGGAGAGCACTTTGTCATGGCGTCGGATAACTACCCGGCAAGAGTATGTTGTGATTGCTGGTTGATGTCGTTGTAACCACAAAACCTACGCTGGTGCCCAAGAAACCAAGTCCGATTCAAACATCGCCCAGGGGCATCAAAGCGCTCTATAGATCTCGGAAACTACCTGCTTCGTTGCGTCTTCGATCGTTCCTTCATTACGGCATAAAACCCAGCCGTGATCTGCAACCGCTCGCTCGAACGCCTTGGTACAAGCGACCTGTTCTTCCAGCCTGTGGATCACAGTACTGCTCAGCCCACGCCGTCGTGCCGCTGCCCTTGCCCATGAAATATCGGGGGCGGTGACAACCCCGACATGCAGGTCTGGCACTCGCACGTTTCGATCAATGTTTAACTGTAGAATTTCTGCAAACGGGATAACCCGGCGAAACGCGGCATCAGACGGGTACCATCGATCAATCAGGATGATGCTGCCTGGTGGCTGTTTAGCCAGCACGTGCTGGGAAATCCACGCACGGCTATCAGCAAATCGCTCACAAACCCCCAACTCCAAATCCCGGGTGGGATTTCTGACGAACTTGTTAACGAGGGCCATTGTTTCACCCCTATAGGGATCGCTTTTTTTCTCGCAAAGTCGGATCACCTTTTTGTTGTCTGCCCTTAGTGCTTTCGTAACTGCCTCCAACAGTGTGGTTTTACCAGTGCCCTTGGGCCCATCTAGAGAAACAAACATTGAATTACCCCTGATTTCCTGCGCGCTGAACGACCGCATTTGGCCGACTGTGGACTGTCATGGAGGGCGGCTCGAGACCATAGGCTCAACCGATCGACGCGCCAGATTGCCTCAATCATACAGCGGCTTTTTCATGGTTTAGTGCTACCCGTGTGCGGCGATTTATGCCACGGATAACCCTTTGCGCTGAGTTGGAAGGCGTAATCGAACAGGCGCTTCATATATTCGCCATCGAATTTCCGATCATGGGCAAAGTCAAAGTCGGAGCCAATGTACGCAAGATTGAAGTCCGCTCCATCCTGCTGCGCCATACGATAGATTCGCTCCAGGTCGCTGATCCCCTGAGTTTGAATCAATGCACTGATGGCTCGGCCGCCGATGCTCAATGTACGGCGCTTCGTCCCGGACCACTGCGGCTCAAGTGATCCGTTTCGAATAACGTAGAAATGACGGTCGCGTCGTAACGGCGCTCCGGTCGATTTGCTCAAAGCCATTATGGTGCTGGGTGGGTAAAGAAACACTTGAGTGATTACGCCACCGTCCACATGCATTTCCTGAAACTGTTTGCCGTCCACCTCCACATCGATCATGACGGGTGAAACTGCGCCGGGAATACTCATTGAGGCGAGCATGATGTTTCTGAAGAGGTCGAGCGCTCCCGGTGCCTGGCTGGAGGCAATGGCCCCCATGTTCCAGGTGACTGGCCGCCCTGAATCAAGGTCAGTTGTGCCGATCAGCAGAATTCGCCCTTTGGCGTACTCCAGCGCGACAGCCGCAAGAATCTCCACCGTGATGTATTTTGCAATGAGCCGCGACAGTGGCTTGCTGTCCGCTATACCGTCGCTGGCGAAACGGGTTAGTACATTTCGCGAATGAAAAATGTCTTTTGGACCAATTTCATTGGAGACAAACCGGATTACGCCATCGTATTCAGACCCCAGGTAAGCGAACGGGGCGACCAAGGCACCTGCGCTGATGCCTGTGACGACCTTGAACAGGGGGCGGTTCCCATATCGGGTCCATCCAGTAATCAGTCCCGCTGCAAATGCACCTGCATCGCCACCGCCGGAAACTGCCAGCATATGTGCCAGCGGCAGGAAATCGTTCGGTATTCCAACCTCGGCAAGCCTTTGGCTCTCACGCTTGTTGGACTGAACTGCATCCTCAAAGAAAGGAGTCGGGTCGTGATCCAGTCTGTAGCGAGCGTTGGGAATGTCCGGAATGACGGCTTTATCCGTTAAGGATGGCGGTACTGCGTCTCGGCGTGGCAGACACGCTTGAAGAAACAGGTCCAGAGAGGCACCAGGTCTGAGTGGGAAGGATTTCAAATCGACTCCTCCGGCGGTGCCGGTCGGCAGTAAAGGCGTTCCTCGTGAACGAGAAATTCCTTGCCTGTAGTGCCCGAAATGACTGCGCAAGAATCGCCGGCGAGCCTAGCTATCGCCGAGAGTTTTGATCACGGCAGATAAATCTGACAGATGATGTCCTTGAGCGTAGTGACATACAGCTTGATGCGCACAGACCAAACGTCAGCTCGTGGACGATAGCGGCTTGTCTTGACGGACGGAAATCAACCCAAAGCCGCCGCTTATCGAGCGGAATGCTGTCCACTAAGGGCGGACGTTGCACCTGTGGCGAGGGAGCTTGCTCCCGCTGGACTGCGCAGCAGTCCTATTCTTTTCAGGGATAAGGGGCCACTTCGCGCCCCAGCGGGAGCAAGCTCCCTCGCCACAGGTTATTTACTGCTCGCCCTATCTCTTAAGTGAACAGCATTACGCTCATCGAGCGGCGCTTTCATTTCAGGTGAACACTTTTCGCCTCATGGGAAAAGCAGATTGGTTTGCAGAGTATTAGAGCTGGGCAAATCCCCCATCCACGAACATTTCTGAGCCCGTGATGAAACTGCTGTCGTCCGATAGCAGAAAAAGCGCTGCCTTGGCGATTTCTTCAGATCGGGCAAGTCGCCCCAGGGGAATGGTCGACGCCATCCGGTTCTTGATATGAGCGATCTGCTCGGCGGGTACTCCCGGCGAGTTGAACGCGGCTGTATCAGTGGGACCGGGACTGATCGCGTTGACACGAATGGCGCGAGACTTGAGATCATTTGCCCATGATCGTGCAAATGATCGAATCGCCGCCTTGGACGCACCGTAAATGCTTCTCGCCGGGTTTCCCTTTGACGCAGCAACGGACGCCATTAGCAGTATCGAAGCGCCATCCGACACCAGTGGCAAGGCGCCTTGAACTGTAAACAAGGTGCCGCGCACGTTCACATCAAAGATACGGTTGTATTGCTCGATCTCTATTGCACCCAGCGGCGCGCTGGCTTGCACAGCCGCATTGGCAAACACCATATCCAGACGACCTTTCTCTTCAGTTATCACGTTGAACAGCCGATTCAGGTCTCCAAGGTTACCGATGTCACCCTGGACACCCGTCACATTCCGGCCAATCAAACGCACCGCTTCATCCAAATTGTCTTGACGACGTCCAGTAATGAACACGTACGCGCCTTGTTCAACCAGCAAGCGTGCTGTCGCCAAACCAATCCCTGAAGTGGCACCGGTGACGAGTGCAATTTTTCCTTCGAGTTTTTTCATGCTGCATTCCCCAAAAATTTCAGCCGGGTCATCGGCGTGCGTCGGCGACTAGACGTTGTAGCCGCCGTCGGCATCGATGATGGTGCCGGTGATGTAAGACGCGGCAGGGCTGGCGAGAAAGAGGATCGGTGCGACGACTTCTTCCAGTCGACCGAATCTTGGGAAGCACAAGCGCTCGACCAAGGGCGCCAGAGCGTCCCGCAGATGCACGTTGAGGTCGGTTTTCATGAACCCGGCGTGCACGACATTGACGGTGATGTTGCGCTCGGCAAGGTCTCGGGCGACGCCTCGGGAATAGCCATCGATGGCTGCGCGCATCGCCGCCAGATCCGCGATACCTGACATGCCCGGGCGGTTGCCGAGGTTAGAGCCGATCATGACGATCCGGCCATGGTCGCTAAGCGCTTTGGATGCTGCCCGTACGGTGGCCATGAAGCCCGAAAGCGTAACGGCCCAGAAGCGCTCGAACGCTACGGCGTCGCGGGCAGGATCGTCGACTCTGCCGAACTGATCGATGGAGGCGTTGTTGATGAGGATATCGACACGGCCGAATTTGGCCATGACCCGATCAATGAGGGATTGCGCGGCGTGGGCGTCGGCCTGGTCCGCTTGAAATGCTTCGCCCCGCACGCCTTGAGCGGTTATGCACTCGATCACGTCGCGTGCCTGCGCTTCGGCAAACACGTAACTGATGGCAACGTCGGCACCTTGCTCGGCCAAGGCCTTAGCGGTCGCTGCGCCTAAACCGCGTGACCCGCCGGTTACCAGGGCGACTTTTCCGGTCAATATTTTTTGCATGCTGAATCCCGTAATGGCTGAAGACATTCGTTGATGAGTCTTGAGCCAAATTAACCGGGAGAGGCACGGGCGATAATTACCTATGCCGCGATAAAACCTATCGATAGGCGGAATAAATCAGCACGACGTGCATGCTGTCGGCCGAGATCAACCAGCATTTGCTCAGTGCTTTCAGCTGAACCGCTGTGTGCCATCTGACTAAGTCGGATCTACCCGAGGCTTAGGAGCATGGCGAGTTGGCGACCGTTTTCAGGTTTTCCCTGGTTGCCGCAATGATCTCATCTGCAAGTTGCGGATCTGTAGCTCTGGTCGCCCTGGCCATGGCGACGCTGCCAATCATGCTGCACATGAAAAATAGGGCGTTGCGACGAGCTGCTTCATCTACAGAGTCAGCGGCGAGCACTTCCTGGAGTAGGCCGACCATATTCTCGAAGCCGTGGGTAAAGGTGTCCTTGATGGCGTCGTCCTGACTTTTTATTTCACAGGTGTACGCGGCCATCGGACAGCCTTCAGCGATGGCCTCGACATGCGCGGACGAAACATAAGCATCGATCAGGGTTTCCAGATCATTGCCCGCAGAACCCAACATGGCTCGCCATGAGTCGTGACCTTTAGCTAGTGATTGCCGGCAAGCCGCTTCGACTAACAAGTTCTTGGATTTGAAATGTCCGTAAAAACCGCCTTGTGTAAGCCCGGCTTCCTCACTGATTTGCGCAACGCCAGTAGCGGCGAAGCCCTGTTTCTGGAACAGACTGGAAGCCGCAGCGACGAGCGCATCACGGTTGTAGGCGTTTTGCTCTTTTGACACCTTCATGTCATTACTCCTGAACTACACTCATCCATTTATTGTGATCGCTCTCAATGGGGGTGGCGTCTATTGAGGGTGATCACTATGATAGATGCCCGGCATGGACAATTAAACCCTACGTTGCAGGTACTCCAGCATGAAAGCCATTCAGATCAACGCATACGGCGACCCCCTTGAAGGTCTTGAATTGGTTGATGTTGCGGAGCCGCATCCGCCGGGGCCGGGCGAGGTATTGATTGGCGTCGAATTTGCGCCGGTCAACCACAATGATTTGCTGTTGTTCGGCGGCAATTTTCCGGTCCATCCACCATTACCAAGTCTCGTCGGCAATGAAGCCGTGGGCATCGTCTTAAGCGTCGGTACGGGCGTTGAAAACGTCCAGATCGGGGATCGCGTAACACCACCGCTTTACAGTTTCACCTGGCGAGAACGCATGGTCATTCCTGCAGCGGATCTCGTCGCGCTGCCTACTGACGTGGATATTCAGCAGCTCGCGATGCTGCGTATCAATCCGCCGACGGCAGCACTTTTACTGAGCGAATTTACAGAATTGAAACCGGGTGATTGGGTGGTGCAGAACTGCGCGAACTCGGGAGTGGGCAGAGCGGTGATCGCCATCGCGAAGGGACGGGGGTTTCGCACGGTCAACTTTGTGCGACGCCAGGAACAGGTCGCAGAAGTCGAGGCGGCGGGTGGCGACATTGTATTGGTCGACGAAAACAATGCGACCGAGGGCGTCCAGGCGTTGGTTGGCGACGGTGTTGTGCGATTGGCGCTGGACGGAATCAGCGGGGTGGCGACTGCCCGGTTGGTCAGCGCGTTATCGTCGGGTGGTTCGCTGGTTAATTACGCACAAATGAGCGGTGATATGTCCGCCCCTGGCGATTACCGGCCGCTGATGAGAAAGAGCATCACCCTGCACAATTTTTATCAGAACAAACCAGCGTTCCGGGTGAAAGTGCCGGAAATACTGCGTGAAGTGATTGGGCTGGTTTCTGCCGGAAAGCTCAAGGTGCCTGTGTCTGCGGTCTATCCGTTGGCGTCGTTCAAAGAAGCGATTATTCATACCCAAAAAGGCGGAAAGGTGCTGTTGGCAATCAACGGCGCGCAGTGAAGTTTGAACGAAGTATTGAAACGGGCGCTCATGTTTGAGCGCCCGGTCAACAGATCAGAAGGTGATGCCAAACGCGGAAAATGCGCTGTCCATACGGTGGTCGAGCAACTGCTTGGTTTCTTTCCAGGCGGGCACCTCATCCAGCAGGCGCTGTTGCCAGGCCATGATGTTGGGGAACTCAGCGTAGGGCAGTTTGGTTCTCGCCATTTGTGAGAAGGGCGCTGCGATATCGAAGTCAGCCAGCGTTACCTGGTTGCCAACGATGAATTTTTTGTCTTCAAGATGCTTGTCGAGCACGGCGGCGTTGGCACGGATGTTATTGAAGATGAACTCGACCATGGTCGGGTCCTCTTTCACGCCCATCACGCGTTTGCCAATGCGTTCATTGAACAGGTAGGACGAAAAAACGCGCCAGTGTTCGGCCGCCCAGAACATCCATTTGATTGTTTCGTAACGCGCGTCACCCTTCGGCAGGAGCGGTGAGTCGAACTTCTCGGCCAGGTAAAGATTGATAGCCGAGGCTTCCGAGATGACGGTATCGCCCTCCACCAGTACCGGCACACGACCCGCAGGATTAATTGTCAAAAACTCCGGGGCTTGGCTTTCGCCTTCCAAGAGATCCACCGGAATATGTTCGAACTCAATACCCATGTGTTTTGCTGCGGTCAAAACCCGGCGGAAACTGCCGGAACCGGTGTCTCCGTAAATGCTGATTGTCATACTGACTCCATGAAACGTGGTGTTGAGGAATGGCGCGGAGTCAGACTAACTTAGGTGTTAAGAGGCGATAATTACCTTGGCAGCGATAAAATTTATCGATGCCAGCAATATATAAACGTCAGCCGTACCGGCGTGTGAGGGGCAGTGTGGACAGGTTTTCAGCTTTAGAGATTTTTGTCAGGGTCGTTGAAATTGGCAGCTTTTCGAAGACGGCAACTGAGCTGGCAATCAGTCAATCGACGGTCAGTAAAAACATCACAGATCTGGAAAAACAACTCCAGGCCAAGCTGCTTTCGCGAACGACTAGACGACTGTCCTTAACGGAAGCAGGGGAAGGATTCTACGAGCAAGCCAAGTTGATACTCGAACAGTATTCCATGGCGCTGGGCGATGCTGTGAATGTCAGGCAAACACCTTCCGGCACGTTGCGTATGGCCACTCCGATCCTGTTGGGGCGCAAGCAACTTACGCCGCTGTTGCCGCGCTTTTTCGAGCGATACCCGGATATCGTGGTCGAGCATTATCTGAGTGATTCGGAGACTGACCTGATACGCGATGGCGTCGATGTTTCCATCCGCGTCGGCGAGATGAAAGACAGCTCGCATCAAGCGCGAAAACTGGGTGTTTTGCAGCCCATCACCGTCGCCTCACCAGACTTTTTGCAGAAGTACCCGGCGATTACTCATCCTCGTGACCTGGCTTCTGTTCCTTGTCTGATCTACCTGCGCCATCCGGCGCCGTTTGAGTGGTCATTTATCTCGGCAACCGGGGAGGCCGTTACAGTCGACGTCAATGGCCCTTATCGGGTCAATGTGTTCGAAGCGCTATGCGAGGCTGCGATTGCTGGACTTGGAATTTTGCAGGCACCGTTGTCGGCGTGTGGGGCAGACCTTGAGGCCGGGCGTCTGGTCAGGCTGCTTCCTGACTATGACGCCGGTTTCGTTCCCATCTACGCGGTGATGCCATCCTCATCCTGGATCCCGCAAAAGACCCGCGTGATGGTGGATTTTCTGGTCGAGGAATTCCAGCGCAACCCATGGCTCAATGGCTCGGATCAAGACGTCGGCATGTGAGGAAACGCTTGCATGGCAACCTGAACGATCTCTAGTAGTTGCTCGGACGTCGCGCCATCTCTGGCCTGCACGGCCAAACCTCGGGCCAGTACGTTGAAGTAACCCGCCAACGCTTTCACATCAGTATCTGCGGGCACATCGCCTTCCTCGATACCGCGCAGAATTCTCGCTTCCATCACCTGCCGGGCCACCGCTCTGTGCGCGGTCATCATTTCACGAACCGAATGCAGCGCCGGGGGGACGTGCACGCACGCCACGGAAATCATGCAGCCCGACGGCAGATCCTCTCGGGTGAACTCGGTCGCTGTTGCTTCCATCAGTCGTTTGAAGGCGGTACGTGTATCAGTCGGGTCGCTCAAGATACCGATGAACCACTCACCCGATGCTTCCAGATAGGCATTGGTCGCTTCGGCGTAGAGCTGCTCTTTACTGCCAAACGAGTTGTAGAAGCTGGACGGGCTGATCCCCATGGCCGCGACCAGGCTATCGAAGGACGTGCCTTCATAACCCGACTCCCAGAACAATTTCATTGCTTGATGCACAGCAGTCACTCGATCGAATGTCGAGGGTCGGCCACGGCTGCGTTTTTTGGCTTCGGATATTTTTGGTTCCATCGCTCCAATATTCCTTGACGAGGGGATTTCTATCACCCTAGTATTGCATATCGGAGTGATCACTCCAAAAAAAATATTTATCCCGGTTAAACGCAATGATGACGAGGGCGTCTTGATGAAAATTGGAATGCTGGGTGCGGGCAGTGTGGCGTTGTCCGTTGCCCGGCACGCGATTGAACAGGGTCATGAAGTGCTGTTGAGCAACCGCAGCGGTACAAGCAAATTGGCTGATGCGCTGCTTGAGTTGGGGCCTAGGGCATCCGTGGTGACCTTCGCCGAAGCCGCCGCCGCGCCGGTGGCCGAGTTGGCACGGGGCGCCCGAGTCGTCAAAGCGTTCAACAACATCATCATGACCAACTTCAACGCTGGCCCTGTCCGCGACCAGGCCCGCAGGGTGCTGTTCGTCTCGGGTGACGACAGCGATGCCAAGGCATTCGTGACCGAGTTCATCAACAAGATGGGCTTTCGCACCATCGACCTCGGTGGGCTAAAGGAAGGCGGGAAAATGCAACAAGCCGGCGGCCCTCTGGGCGGGCATGACTTCTGATCTCCCAATAAACGTTCTTTCTTTCTAAACAAACTATCCTGTTGGAGTACCAAACCATGATTGACGAAAACGGCCCACACTATTTCATCGCCTTCCAAACCCCAGGCCCGAAATGGGTTCAGGGCGTCAAATACAATGAGCAACCTGAGTTCATGGATCATGTGAACTACATGATCGAATTGCACCAGAAGGGTTTGATCGTGCTCAGCGGCCCGTTCATGGAAAAGGCTGGCGGTCTCAACGGCGTATTGGCAGATGGCGGCATGACGATCTTTAAGGCCGCAGACCTTGATGAGGCCGTCAAAATCGGTACGGACGATCCCACGGTGAAGTCCGGCTTTCTCAACGTCGAAGTGAAGATGATGTGGGTGCCGTTCCATACCTGATCGGTAAGGACTGCTCTCGATTCCCCCTTTTCCTCTGGAGTACCGAATCATGATTGACGAAAACGGCCCACACTATTTTGTCGCCTTTCAAACGCCTGGCCCGAACTGGGTCCAAGGCGTGAAATACAACGAACAACCCGGGTTCATGGACCATGTTGGCTACATGATCGAAATGCAGGAAAAAGGCCTGACGGTGCTCAGCGGCCCGTTCATGGAGAAAGCCGGTGGCCTCAATGGCGTGTTGGCAGACGGCGGCATGACGATTTTCAAGGCGGCGGACCTCGAAGAAGCCACCCGGGTCGGCACTGAAGATCCGTCGGTAAAGTCAGGCTTGCTCAACGTCGAGGTGAAGATGATGTGGGTGCCGTTTCACACCTGATTGATAGATTGCGACCGATGAAGTCTGTTCGCACTACCGTCGTGCGGACAGGCTTTCAAATTGCTGCGTTATCCAATCGATAAACACTCGCGTGCGAGCGCTCATGTGGCGGTTGGGTGGATAGACCAAGTGAAAGGGGTAGTCCGGAGGTTGCCAGTCTTCCAGCACGGCGATGAGCCTGCCGTCTTCAAGGTAGGGGCGCAGCTTCCACTCGAAACTGTAAAGCAGGCCAATTCCCGTGAGCCCTGCAGCCAGATGGGCGTTGCTTTCGTTAACGGTCAACAGCGTAGGCACTTCGATGTGCAGCGCCTCACCATCTTTATTAAATACCAGCGGCGTCGACCTTCCGGAAGACGTCGATTGATAGTTGATCACCACATGCCCTGTGCTCAAATCACTCGGGTGCAAGGGAATACCGTGGCGTTGCAGATACGCCGGCGTTGCGGCCGTTACCCACGGTGATGAGCCCAATGGGCGCGCCACCATGGAAAGATCATTCACCACGCCACTTCTGACGGCGCAATCGGCTCGTTCGCGGATCAGATGCGCCGCTCGGTCCCCCACGCTGATTTCAATTTCAATGGCGGGATATTTTGCGTAGAAGTCGGGCAGGCGAGGAATGATGACATTGCTCGCGACCCACGCGCTGGCATCGACGTGAACAAGGCCGTGAAGTTCGGCTGCCACACTGTCAAAAGAGCCATCGATTTCTCTCAATTCATTTAACCAGCGCGTGGTCCGCTCATAGTAAGCCGCGCCCTCTGGGGTGACCTGCACGCTACGTGTAGATCTTTTCAGCAGCTTCACTTTGAGATGCGCTTCCAGATCGCCGATCAGTTTACTGACCGTTGTCTTCGGCATGCCCAGTGATTTCGCTGCCTTGGTGAATCCGGCGAGTTCAACCACCTGCACGAACACCCTGATTGCATTGAGCTGATCCACGGGTCTCTCCTCATCAACATTCCACACCCAACCTTCAGGTTCGGACGCGGGTCGCGGTGGCCTCGCAGACGTCCTCGACAGCACCACGGTCGAGAAACAGAAACACTACCCCGGCAGTCAGAGTCGTAATAGCGGTCAGTATTAGTAGCAACGTTTTGAACGCTGCATCATAACTTTGGGCCAGCGTGCCAGCGGCTATATTCGGCAAGAACTGTACAGCTCCAGCCACATCCCCGGTAATCATGTGTTGGGCGGCATTTGCGGTGTCGGTGATGGCCTGGGAACTCAGCGAACCAAGGTGATGTGCCGTCAGAGCTGACAGCAGCGCAGTGACCAGGGCCAGGGCGATGCCTTCACCCGCGACACGGGTCGTGCTGAATATTCCGGTGGCCATGCCGGCTCGCTCCTTGGGCACGACACTCACCGCCAGACCATCCATCAACCCCCAAGGGAAGCTGATGCCGACCCCAATCACCAGCATCGGCCAGGTCAGTTGGTCTGCGGTGCTTCCCAACGGCAGGTGACTAAGCCAGTAAAGTCCGCCTGCCGAGACCAGCAAACCTGTACCACACAGTGTAGAGGGTGAGAGCCAGCGAGTGAGGTAACCCGCCACGATAGGCAGAACCAGGAGGGGGCCGGACAAGGCGATCATCAGGAAACCGGCATCCATCTCGCTCATGCCTTCGATCCCGACGAAACGAACGGGCAGCAACACGAGCAGCACGACAAACGCATAAGCAGGTGCTGCGGCCAGCAGCTGAACACCGACAAATCGAGGGAAGCGAAAGAGCGTCAGGTCGAGCATCGGTTGCGCGACTCGACGTTCAATCAGGATGAAGGCCAGCAACGACAACAGGGCCATGACCAACAGCGCCAGTACCAGCGGATCGATCAAGCCACTTTCCGGCACCTTAAGAATGGCAAATGTAAATACGCCCAGGGCCACCGTGAAGGTGATCGCACCAGCCCAGTCAATGCCAACGGCCGCCGGATTGCGCGATTCTGCCATGTACCGTGCGCCGAGCAGTAATGCCACGACTGCCAGCACGGTGATCATCCAGAAAATCACGTGCCAGCCGAACATTTCAATGATCAGCCCGGCGGCGATGGGGCCAAAGGCAAGCCCGATACCGAAACTGCTGCCGACGAAGCTGAATGCGCGAATCCTCGCGGGGCCGTCGAACACTTGGGCCAGGGCTGACATACCGCCGGAAAACACCGCCGCAGCGGCCACGCCTTGGAGGGCGCGCATCCCGTCGAACACCAACATGTTGGATACCACCGTCAGGGCCGCCGAAGACACCGCAAAGCCAATCACACCGCCGATAAAAACCCGCTTGCGACCAAAGCTGTCCGACAGTGCGCCCGCCAGCATCAGCAGGCTGCCGAACGTCAGCATGAAGGCGTTAGTAATCCAGTTGACCTCCAAGGGCGTTGCATTCAAATCCCGTCCGATAACGGGCAGTGCGATGGCGGCGGCCGTGAAATTGAGCGGCATGGTGACGGCCGCTATACAGACGGCCAGAAGAACCACCGTTCGCTCGAAGGCACCGTAGGTGTGAGGTTTCATAGAGTGTGATCCTGAAGTGGGGAGCAGGGTGCCAGGAACGGATTCGGGCTATTGCCCTGTGCGGACTGAATGTTTGAGAATCATAAATCGTCGTTAAACTTGCTAAAAATGATGATTTATCCGTTCATAGCGGAAATAAACGCTCGAATGTGAGGGTGAGATGGATCGAATTACCGGGCTTCTGCCTTTCGTCAAAACGGCCGAACTCGGCAGTTTTGTCGCCGCTGGCCGCGCATTGGGTTTATCGGCATCCGCCGTGGGTAAAAGCGTGACGCGCCTGGAGCAGCAGGTGGGTGTCCGGCTGTTTCAACGCACCACTCGCAGCCTCAGCCTGACCGACGAGGGCCGCCAGTTTCACGAGCGTTGCCGACGTATTCTCGAAGACTTCGAGGACGCCCAGGCTGCGTTGACACATTCAACCGAGATTCCCAGAGGTCGTTTGCGTATCACGCTGCCCATTGCCAGTTATCAACTGTTCCGGGCAGCATTCTTGGACTTCATGTCGTGTTATCCGGAAATTGAAATGGACATCGATTTCAGCGATCAGATGGTGGACTTGATCAACGAAGGAATGGATATCGCCATACGCGGCGGTGAACTTCCGGACTCACTGCTGATGCGCCGTTCTTTGCCCCCGGTGCAGTTGCTGGTGTGTGCATCGCCAACCTATCTCGAACGTCACGGTGCGCCTCAGGTGCCACATGACTTGGCTGATCATGCAGGCGTGAGGTTCCGCTACTTTCAAAATGGGAAACTCCAGGACTGGCCCCTGCGGCGCAAGGCCGGGGAGGTAGAGCTTCGTACGCGGACGACCCTTATCTGTAACAACATGAATATGGTCCACGGTGCGCTGGTCAACGGATTCGGAGTGGGCGTGATACCGGATTTTCTCGCCCGTGAAGCGCTGGCGGATGGATCGCTGCGGTGCATATTGCTGGATCATCTGGCGCCACCCAACCCCATGAGTATGGTCTGGCCCTCCAGTCGACAACTGTCCCGAAAAATCCGGGTGTTTGTCGATTTCATCAGTGCTCGTCTTGCGCAGGAAATGTCGGCGGTCACGGTTTCCATCGCTGAGAGCGTCGAGCGCTCAACCGCCGACACGACGTCGGCGATTGACGGCTCTGTCAGTTGAAAGGTTAGCGCCTGGTCAGCCCTGTCGCGGCAATTACAGCTACCGCGATCAGACACGACGCCCCTCCCAATTGAAGGGTACTGACGATACCCTGCGCATCGAACACCGTGCCTCCGAGCAGGGCGCCGAGGGAAATGGCCAACTGAAAAAACGTGACCAGCATGGCCTGTCCCGACTCCTGCGCCTGCGGCAAAGCTTCCAGCATCCAACCGGTCATCGATAGGGGGACCAGGCCAAACGCTGCGCCCCAGACCAGGCTCGCAACGCCCGCAGTGATCAGGCCGCCATCGAGCCATCCTTCGCCGACCAGCACAGAGGTGAACAGCACGCCTGCGATCACTGCCGCCGCCAGAAGGGCGACAGCCCGGGCATTCCTCGCGACGAGCCGCCCAGCAACCAGCGTTCCGACGAAGCCTGCCGTTCCATAGATCAGCAAAAGGCTGACCACCGCGTCCCCCGTGAGCCCGAACAATTGCTGGAACATGGGCCGCAGATAGGTGTATCCCGCGAAGTGGCCGGCCACCACAAAAAACGTGACCACTAGCCCCAGCCGCGCGCTCAGGCGAGTGAAAGGTTCAAGCAATTCACGAGGGCTGATGGCTCGTGCCGCAGGCAGGGCGGGCAGCACCTTCAATTGCAAGACCAGTACCGCACCCGCCAACACCGCAGAGACCGCAAATGCAATTCGCCAACCTGCAAAGTTTCCCAACAGGGCGCCCGCAGGCACGCCGGCCACTGTGGCCACCGAGATACCCGCGAGGATGTAAGACATCGCCTTGGGCTGCATCGCACTGGGCACCAGATGCCCGGTTGCACTCGGTGCGAAGGTCCAGAATCCGCCCACGCACAGACCCAGCAATACGCGAGCGAAGAGCATGGTCGCCAGGTTTGGAGCGAGTGCGGCGAACACATTCGACAGCACCAGCAGCGCCGATAAAACCAACAGCACTGCTCGGCGATCAAGACGACCTGAGGCCGTCAATAGTACTGGCCCTGCCAGTGCGGCGCTCACCCCCGGAAGAGTGACCATCAAGCCTGCCGTTCCCTCACTGACATTCAGACTGGCGGCAATATTGGTCAGTAAGCCAACCGGAAGAAACTCGCAGGTGACTGAGGCGAAGGTACTGATCGCTAACGATCCCACCGCCAGCCATGCCGGTGCAGCCACTGATGTTTCGGCACCGATTTGATGTCCAGCTGAACTCATTTTTCATGACTCCGATCAGGCCGTGGCCTCCAGGGCTTCGGCGTGGTATTCGGCGTAATCCAGATACCCTTCAAGGCCGCCCTGATAGAAATAGTCGACGCGCGGGGCGGTCAGTGGATAACCGTGACGCATACGGTTCACCAGATCCGGGTTAGCCACGAAGGACGTACCAAATGCCACAAGGTCAACGGTACCGTCGGCCAGAAGTGCTTCGCCGGACTGTTGCGAGTAGCCGCCACTGACCATAACGGTGCCGCGATAGTGCTTGCGCAGGAACCCGGCGATGTCATTGAACTCGGCAGCAGCGGTGCCCCGTGGCTGGTTGGGAAAGCCCCACCCATGCACAAAGGCCAGGTCAAAGTCATTGAGGCGATTTACGAGATGGGCGTACGTCGTAACGCTGTCCTGATTGGCCGTTACCACGCCTGATATAACGCCGGGGCTGAGTTTGACAGCGACTTTTTTCGGACCCCATTCAGCAACGCATGCCGCAACGATTTCGAGCAGAAAGCGTGAGCGATTCTCCGGTGAGCCGCCGTAGGCGTCGGTGCGCTGGTTGGTCGCCGAGTTGAAAAACTCCGGGATCAGATAAAGATACGCACCATGAATTTCGAATCCATCAAAACCTGCGCGGCGCGCGTTGGCGCTGGCCTTGGCGTAATCGGCCACGGTTTGACGAATATCCTCCAGGGTCATTTCCCGTGGCGTCACGGTTGTTTGGAAACCATTGTTGGTAAACGCCATTTCTTGCGGGTTGATCGCCGAGGGCCCGGCAGGTAGCTCGCCGCCCAGATGGTCGGGATGCGACACCGCGCCCAGATGGCCGGCCTGGAAGAAAATCTTGCCGCCCTTGGCATGCACCGCATCGGTGATTTTGCGCCAGCCTGCAACTTGCTCTTCGGTGTATATCGCTGGCACGTTGAAGAAGCCGATGGACTCAGGGTTGACCCAACTGCCCTCAGTGAGGATAAGGCCGGCCTCTGCGCGTTGGCTGTAATACTCGACCATTGATTCATTGGGCACCAGGCCAGGGTTGTCCGCCCGGCAGCGGCTTAACGATGACATGACGATGCGGTTTTTCAGGTGCAAATCACCCAGCGCAAAGGGCTCGAATAGGAGGTCAGACATTCAAAAAATCTCGGGTAATCAAAACAAAACGCGGCGAATACGCCGCTTGGCAAATCAGAAATACTCAGACCAATCGGTAGGGCTTCAATGCCTTGCGAAGCTCTTCGACGAAGGAGCCAGGTTTTTCCAGGGCTGCAAAATGTCCACCGGCCGGAACTTCATTCCAGTAGGTCAATTTGGAGTAGGTTTGATCGCCCCAGCTCTTGGGGGGCGTGAAAATGTCGCCCTTGAAAATACTCACGGCGACCGGGCCTGCCAGCTCGAAGCGGACGAAGTCCTTGTTGAAGCTTTCCTTGTAAAGGCGAGCGGACGATGCAGCGGTGTCTGTCACCCAGTACAGCATGATGTTGTCGAGCATCTTGTCGACCGCGATGGCGTCGGCAGGGTCGCCTCTGTTATCGGTCCAGGCTTGAAACTTTTCATAGATCCACATCGCCTGCCCAATCGGCGAGTCAGCCAGTCCGTAGCCGAGCGTTTGCGGCCGCGAGCCTTGTATGGACGCATAGCCGGAGAGATCGGCACCGTAATGGATGAGTTGATTCAGCGCTGCCTGCTCGGCAGGCGTGTAACCGCCAGCGCCCGGTGGCGGCGGTGGGAACAGAATCGGCAGATTCAGGTGGATCGCAGCCAGACCTTGTGGCTGCTGCTTTGACATCCAGCTGGCAACACCTGCTCCCAGGTCCCCGCCCTGTGCAACGTAATGGGCGTAACCGAGCCGTTTCATCAGCATGTCCCACGCCTGAGCAATGCGAGGTAGGCCCCAGCCGGCGGTCGTTGGTTTGTCGGAAAAACCATAACCGGGCATCGATGGAATCACCACATGAAACGCGTCGGCTACCGTCCCACCGTGGGCGGTCGGATTGACCAATGGATCAATGGTATCGAGGAACTCGACAACCGAGCCAGGCCAGCCGTGAGTCAGGATCATCGGCAATGCATTGGCGTGCCGTGACTTCACATGAATGAAGTGGATGCCCAGACCGTCGATGCTGGTGCGGAATTGAGGGAAGGCATTGAGTCGCTTTTCCAGCCGAGTCATGTCGTACTGGCGTCGCCAGTAATCGGTGAGAGCCTTGGCTTTGGCCAGCGGAACCCCTTGGCTCCAATCTGCGGTAGTGCCCGCATCCGGCCAACGGACGGTAGTCAGGCGCTGGCGCAAATCGACGATTACCGAGGGATCAAGCTTGACGCGAAAAGGCGTTATGCCGTTGCCCACCGGAGTGTTTTCGATAGCTGATGCGTTGACGGCTAGGGGGAGGCCGCTGGCTGCCAGCGCAATGCCGGAGGCCGCACCCGCTATCAGGTGGCGTCGAGATAATGTGAAGCCGGGAAGATCGTTATGTGCATCTGGCATCGCGTGAATCCTGTTGGGTTATGGAGGGGGAGGCTGCCGCGAGGGCAGCCGGGGCTCGTACCGTTAGGCGCCGTAGCCACCATCCACGCTGAATACACTGCCGTTAACAAAGCTCGCCGAAGGGCTCACCAGGAAAGCCACGGCGGCTGCGATTTCGTCGGGCCGGCCAAAGCGACCCAGTGCATTGGCACCTTTCTGCCAACCGGAGAACGGGCCGTCTTGAGGGTTCATATCGGTGTTGATAGAGCCCACGCGGATGATGTTCACAGTGATGCCGCGAGGGCCCAGTTCACGGGCAGCACCTTTTGAGTAACCCTCGATTGCGGCTTTGGTCGCGGCATAATCCGCCAACCCTGGCACGCCCACGAGCGAGGCGAGGCCGGAGGACATCGAAACAATGCGTCCGCCGTCAGTCATCACTCGGGACGCTTCACGGATACCGGTGATGACACCGCTCAAGTTGATGGCAACTTGACGGTCGAAACGCTCGGTCTCCAGTGTTTCGATAATCGATCCTGTCTCGAAAACACCGGCGTTGTTGACGAGGATGTCCAGCTTTCCAAATGTCGACACCACGTTGTTGATCAGCGCGACGACTTGAGCTTCATCAGCTTGATCAGCCTTGAAAGCGTGGGCTTTTCCGCCTGCCGCTTCGATGGCGCTAACCACTTCCTGGGCCTTTTGCGCGTTGGCGGTGAAGCTGATAGCAACCGTCGCACCCAGTTCGGCGAGTTGCTTGGCGACCGCTGCGCCAATGCCGCGCGCACCGCCAGTCACCAGCGCAACCTTGCCTTGCAGATTCAAAAGTGTGTTTGTCATCGTCGTAGCCTCAAAGAATGATTGAATACCTGAGTAGCTCTTCAGGTTTGGGATCACTCTATCGGGGCTAGATATTTCGAGAAGTCAGCTAATCGGGGAATCACTGTCCATGGAGATGGACAGTGATTTTTGATTGCGGAGTTTAAGAGCGGTCATTCAACGTACCAGGACGCGTTTTCTGTTTGACAGTATTCTTGGTAGTGGCAATTTTATGCTTTTTCCAGATTGTACTTATTAAAACTTACTCGCCTATGCTATCGCTGCCCCAAGTCTATTCTGCTTTGCGCGGTATGTTTTACTCATGTGGTGTTGAGATTGGATTTCGGCTTGATGTAGTCCGCGTCCAAACGACTGTGTAAGAATTTGCAGAGTGTTAAGCAGGTTTAAGCATTAATTATTCAACTGCGATGCGTCGTCTGCTGATGAAAAATCAATGGTGCAATATTGCACTATTGTGTATCCGGTTCTTTGTGTCAGCGTGGCATAGTACTTGCGAGGTCTATCGTGACCGTGACCGGTTGTCGTTAGCTGGCGCGTTATTCAATCGCCCGGGTTAGATACTATTGCGCACGATATTTGCCAAAATCAAGATCTAGTATCGTATTGGAACCATCGGTTATGCGCGTCGTTTGGTAGGCATACTGCGCAGTGAAAGGACTATGCTTATCGTGATAAGGCATTTGCAAAATCGGAGGTCCTCATGGGTGAAGTCTTTCATGATCATAAGCGTGTAGCGGCAGCAATAGCGACCGTTGTCGATGCTGTAGGGCAGCAGGGCTTTTATGCCATCGTGCTGGAGACGCTGGGACAATATATTGACTGTGAGCGTTGGCTGGCTATCAAGTACAGCAGGTTTTCTGCCCCCGAGTTCATTGTCAACACGTCTTTGAGCAGCGAGGCAGTTGAGCAATACATGAGTCACCTCTACAGGATCGACCCTCTGCTTCGGTTAGTGACTGAAGATCGCGTGCCCTCTGTCGTCACGTTTTCACTCATGCAAAGCGAGGATGATTCCAACGTTTATTACGATGAAATCTTCAAGTCGGGGCAGATTCTAGACGAGCTGACGCTGATGCTGCCCGTCATCGGTGGGGGTTATCTGGGCTTCTGCTTCGACCGCGAGTACACCCTGTTCAATGAGGATGAAATCGCGTTTTTCACCGCCCTGTACCCGATCATCGTCGCTGCGCATGCCGCGCACATGCGAACGGAGTTTCTGGAGGGGCTCGGGGCCTTGTTCGGGAATGGAAAGGTCGGTGTTCTCACGGTAGGCAGTGATAACAGGATTATCTACCAAAACCCCGCCTGGCAAGCCTTGGCCGGTCATGCCTTCGGAAACGAAACGTTGAAATTCATATTGAGTCAGCCTGAACTGATCGCAGTTCATGTTGAGGGCTTGATTGCCCACTGGGAATATTCCAAGAATGTATCCGCTTCTGCTACGAGTGTTAGAGCAGTATTTCTCGAACAGAAAAGCGAAGGGTATATACAAACGGATGTAAAAGAGTTCTTCGAACAATTCTATGCTACTTATCACCTTAGCCCGCGCGAGCGACAACTGGTCGAAAAAACGTTACGCGGGTATTCCATGCCCGTGATCGCAGAAAAACTTGATCTTAGTCTGGGCACGGTCAGAAATTATAAGCAGCGGTTGTACGCCAAACTCGATATCACCAGTGAACGGGAAATATTTTCTTTGTTCATGATGCACATGTTTGGACAATCATAACGGTAGCTAGTGCAGATTAGCACTATTGGTACAGTCGGTAACGAGCGCTAACATCGCCTTCAAGGCTCGGCACGCATCCTCGCAACAACGGTCAATCAGCGGCCGGCCTACAACGATAACAATATGAACTTGAAGACTCGCGGAATACGCGAGCGGCGGGAGTATGCCCATGAACAGCACATCGGTTGGCAAGGACAATTGTCAGGAAAAGGGTCATCACCTCCAGCGTGAACTTAACTTTTCCTCCACATTTTCCCTGGCCTTTGCCTTCATATCGCCCATTGTGGCGCTTTACTCCATCTTCGGAATCGGCATTTTAACGGTTGGTCCTGCCTTCTGGTGGGGGTTGGTGGTGGCCATGGCAGGGCAACTGTTAGTGGCGTTGGTCTTCGCCATGCTGGTATCGCGATTTCCGTATGAGGGCAGTATTTATCAGTGGTCCAAGTACCTGCTCGGCAGCCGCTTTGGCTGGTTTGCGGGCTGGACGTATATCTGCACGCTGCCGATCACCATTGCAACGGTAGCCTTTGGCGGCGCGGGATTCGTGGCGCAGCTGTTCGGCATCGATGCGACCGACAAGATGATCAGTGTGCCGATTGCCCTGTTTCTCATCGCATTCGCCACGTGGGGTAATACCCAAGGGCGAAAGATTTTTTCGACCATCGTCTGGCTGTGCATTGGTGCCGAAGTGATCGGTTCAGTCGGCATCGGCGTGCTGTTGCTGGTGGAGTTCAAAGTTAACGCGCTGTCCATCCTGATTCCCAACGCTCAGGTGTTTGCCTGGCCGGAACCCGGTATCTCCGGCTTTTTCTCGTCGAAAGTAGCGCTCGCCATCGCCTACTGCGGTTGGGCATTCGTGGGCTTTGAAAGCGCCGGTGCCGTTGCTGAGGAAGTCAAAGATCCTGAACGAGCGGTACCCAAGGCGATGCTGTTTTGCCTGCTGTCGGTTGGCGCGGTGGTGGCATTCTCGGCGTTTTCGCTGATTTTGGCTTTGCCCACGTTGGAATTCCCTGCGGGAAGCGACCCTGTCACGGTGACGCTGATCACTCATTTAGGGCAGATTGCTTACAAAGGCATGCTGGTGCTGTTCATCATCGGGTTTCTAGCGTGCATGCTTGGCATTCAGGCTTCGGTATCGCGGGTCATCTGGGCGTTCGCTCGGGACAGAACCATTCCTTGCTCGGATTTCCTGCGACAGTTGAGTGGGGACGACAAATTGCCTACGCGCGCTTTTCTGTTAACGGGCGGGTTATCGGCACTGTTATTCATGTTGTCTTTTACCAATATTTATCCGCTGTTATTGGCGTTCAGTATTGCCGGATTCTATCTCGCCTTTGCATTTCCGCTGGTGGGTGCTTGTATAAGTGTATTGAAAGGCGACTGGCGAGAGGGGCCGTTCTCTCTTGGTATCTTGAGTATTCCCACCATCTTCGCGGCAACCGGTTGGACTCTATTTGAAGCGGTCAATATTTCGTGGCCTCGTTATCCGGAACTTTCGTGGTACGAAAACTGGGCGGTGCCGATCATGATTGTTTTCCTGGCGATGGCAGGTTGGGTTATTTATTCGAAATGGGCCGCACCTTCTTGTACGCACTCTACGTTACACGCTGCCGTCGCGGATAACGAATAAATCTGGTGAGCCGGTGATGCGTATACATAAAAACATGGACAGCGAAAGATTTCTGATACTTCGCGCTCGACTGGATAATGGATTACGGAAACTACTGACATACTCAAGTCCCTCACTGGAGAACCTGTATAACGCCATGGCTTACGGCGTATTTGAACCGGGTAAATGTTTGCGGCCAATACTCGCTTACAGTGCGTGTGAAGCCATGGGAGGGCAGCTTGACGCTGCGGACGGTGTCGCTTGCGCGGTGGAGCTGATGCACGCCTATTCCTTGATACACGACGATCTACCGGCACTGGACGACGCGCTCGTTCGTCGAGGGAAGCCGGCGTTGCATGTGGCCTACGGTGAGAGCACGGCCTTGATCGCGGGGGATGCCTTGCAGGCACTGGCGTTCGAATCGTTGGCGCAACCATCAGCGTTGAGCGCCGGGATTCGGCTGCAAATGGTGGCGGTCATGGCCAGGGCGGCTGGCCCTTCTGGTCTTGCAGGCGGCCAGTTTCTCGATATGGCGTTGGCCGGTGCCCGACCCTCGCTGGAGCAAGTCGCCGAAATGCAGCGTTTGAAAACCGGCGCATTGATCGAGGCTAGCGTCGTGCTGGGCGCAATGGCGAGTGGCGCAGCTTTGGAAACGAATCGCTTCGTGGCCTTGAGAAAATACGCCGAACAGATCGGTAGAGCCTTTCAAGTGTGCGACGACATTCTGGATGTCGTCGGCGATCGGGTTGCCCTGGGGAAAGCCGTTCGCGCGGACCAGCACGCTAACAAGTCAACCGCTGTTTCTTCATTGGGATTGGAAGGGGCACGGCATCATGCCTGGCAACTTCTACTGGGGGCGTTAACGGCGCTGGACGCATTTGGCCCGGAAGCCGATGCACTTCGACAACTTGCATATGTTGTTGTGGAACGAGACCTCTAGCGATACGAACTTTCGTTCCGCTGTTAATTTAATAACGATAGCAATAGTGCAGATTTGCAGTATTTGAATTCTCCTGTCATGGGTTGAATATAACGACTACGACGCTCGAACGCTGATCAGTTTTCGGCGCACATATGTATAAAAACAAAGAATGAGGTAATCGTAATGACAATCGAAAGAATGAATTACCCTGACGGTTATTTTCCAGTGGATGAATATGAGGGGCGCTGGAAAAAAGTGGAAGATGAAATGCGCCGGCAGAGTTATGAACTTGCCATTGTCTGGGGCAAGACAGCCGGCCATTATGAGCGGGCCATGGAAACACTTTGGTTGACCAACTTCTGGTCGGAACACTCTGGCCAGGAACCGGATTCTCCAATCTGGAACGCACGAGGTTTCTGCTGTGTGATATTGGAGCCTGGAAAGAAACCTGAACTGCATGCCGACGTGGCGACCGTGCGCCGTCGGATGGTGCGCTGCGGCGATTATTTCTTCAGTGACGACCCGATCAGCAGCGTCGCCAAGGCTCTGAACGCGCGCAAGCCGCATCGCAGCGTTGTGTTCGTCGGGTCCGACAATCTGCCAATGAAGTACGCCAGGCAGCTCGCGGAACAGACGCCCGATATCCAGTACGAGTATGACGATAACCTGATCCGCCGCTGCCGCCGGATCAAGAGCCCACGAGAACTGGACATGTTTCGCGAAGCGGGGCAGATGGTCTCCAGCGCCTTGTACCGCGTGTGTGACAGCCTTTATGCGGGCAAGACTGCGGCAGAGGCGGCGGCAGAGGGCGCTTATGAACTTACGCGTCGTGGGGGAGGCTGGCTGCGGATTCCAGTGAACTTCGGCAACGACGAGGACAGTCAATTCTTCGAGCGTGACCCCATGTACGGGTATTCCATGGGCGCGCCGAGCAAGGGCGATATGGTCAGGACCTGGATCTATGGGCCCACGCATCAGGGGTACTGGCTCGATCCAGGACGCTCATTGGTTTGCGGCGGCAAGCCCACACCGGAGCAGCGCTCGCTGCTGGTCGACTCTTACGCCATCACGGAGGCGGTGATGAACTCCGTGAAACACGGTGTCCGGGTACTCGACGTGGTGGGCGAGGCCGAGCGTGTGCAGGCACGCGTGGCCGAAGAAGAGGATCTGGCCGCCAAGCAATGGCCTTACTTTGGCCACGGCAACGGCTCCATGTGGGAACACCCGATCATCAACCGGGACTCGGTCACGGCAGACGATATTTTCGAAGAAGGGATGGTCGCCTCCGGGGAGTCCTTCATGACACGAAAAGGTGTCGGCAGCGTTGGGTGGGAGCAGAACTTCATCGTCACCCGGACCGGAATCGAGTTGCTGACGACGACCCCCGTTTTCTGGTTCTGATCGACAGTCGCATTGTTTGACGTTTCAGGGCACCGCTCCCATCGACCCAGGTGCGATGCCCTTTTTTATGGAGGCTTCCATGAACATTTTGCTGGCACAACTGCCCATCGCGGACGCACAGGTCGATATCAACCTGAGCAACATGCTGTCAATGATCCGCAATGCTCCGATCGATACGGATTTAATCGTGTTTCCGGAGACGACGCTCTCAGGTTTTCCCACCAAGGATGAGATTGGCACCGTTGGGCTGACGACCCGTGACAAGCCCATCCGGCTGATTCGGGAGGCGGCACGCAATAGCAATACCGCCATCGCTTTTGGTTTTTGCGAGGTGGCTGACGGGCGGGCGTATAACAGCGCGATGTTGGTCGATGGATCGGGGCGCATCGCCCTCAAATACCGCAAGACTCATCTCTGGCCCGATACGGATTGGGGCGTTTTCGATGCCGGCTCGCAGTACGCGGTGTGTGAAATTGCCTCGTTACGCGTAGGCGTGCTCATCTGCTATGACATCGAGTTTCCGGAGACCGCCCGCTCGTTGGCCCTATTGGACGCCGACCTCATCCTCGTGCTGGATGGCAACATGGAGCCCTACGGCCCCGTACACCGACGCGCCGTGATCAGCCGCGCCATGGAAAACCAATGCTTTGCCGTTTTGGTGAACCGCGTTGGTGAAGGCAAGGGCTTGTCGTTTCCTGGCGAGAGTGTCGCGGTCGATCCGTTCGGAAATGTGTTGGTCGAATCCATTGATGGACATCCTGTCCGTGCCACGCTGGAACGCGGGCGGATTGAAGAAAGCCGAAAAAATTATCGCTATTTGCGCGACCGCCGTGCCACGCCACTGGGCGTCGAACGGGCCACTAGCGAAGACGGCGTCGTCAACGCCGTCAGCGTCATTCCTGGGTAAAACAGACATTCGCGTGTGATTGCTTCTGGCCGTTCTCAATGGAATGGCAGGCCGCTACGCACGCAGCTCAGATAAAGCCTGGTTGGTGTGTCAATTATGTGGTGACGCCGTGATGCTGATTGGGAGGAGTGGCGAGACTTACGAATGGAAGCGGATCAGGCTTATTTACGTGCGGTGGCTGGGGTGGACTACCACTGAGTTGCTCGTCCGAAAATACCTTCTAAACATCGTCGGTACGCTAGCCTCGGTGCTCACCTTGGGTAAAGCGCTTTATGGACGATCCTTGCGATGAAATCCACAGAAATCATAGCAAGTGATCGCAAAGGCGTTTTTACACACCCCAGACCGATTGCTGCCCTCATCAACAGGCAGCTACCGGCACTCAACCACCACCATCCAGCACTCGGAGACCGATCAGCTCTCCTGACCCGCTGCCTGCAAATGCGTGCGATGCGTACGCCTGAACAGCAACAACATGATCACCCCACCCATCGCCACGATGGCCGCCGCCACACGCAGTGCCATCCCCAAGTCACCGGTTGCCGTGGTGATGTACCCCAGCAGCGAAGGGCCGATGGCGCCGCCCAGTGCGCCAATGCTGCTGACAATGGCGATGCCGGCAGCCGCCGCGCCACGGGACAGGACCTCTGGCGGGATTGACCAGAACACTGACAGGCTGGCGAAATGCCCGGCCGAGGCGATGCTCAGCAACAGGATCGAGAACAGCGGATTGCCTTCGGCAGTGCGCAGCAGGGCCAGGCTCAGGGCAGCGGCGAACAGTGGCAGCGCGTAGTGCCAGCGACGCTCGCCGGAGCGGTCGGAATGGCGGCCGACCCAGAGCATGGCGGCAATCCCCACCAGTGCCGGTATCGCAGCCAGGAAGCCGACGTGCATGACGTCAGTGATGCCGCTGTTGTGGATGATCGTCGGTGAGAAGAACGCGATGGTGTTGGCCAGCACATAGCTGCACAGCGAGATCAACCCCAGCACCAGCAGCTTGGGTTCCTGCAAGGCCAGGCGCAGCGAGCTGTGATGAGCGGATGGCGCATGCGCTTGCTGTTCAAGCTGCAAGTCCTGCTCGACCTGTTGTTTTTGTTGGTCGCTGAGCCATTTCGCATTCGCCGGGCGATCATCCAGCCAGATGAACGCAACCACCCCCAGGATCATCGCCGGCAAGCCTTCAAGCAGAAACATCCACTGCCAGCCCTTGAGCCCCATGTACCCGGAAAAGAAGCTCATGATCCAGCCGGACAACGGCGAACCGATAAGCCCGGCGATGGGCACACCGACGAAAAACAGCGAGGTGATTCGCCCGCGTCGGCTGGCCGGATACCAGTAGGAAAGGTACAGAATGATCCCCGGGAAAAACCCGGCTTCTGCCACGCCCAACAGCACGCGCAAGGTATAGAACTGCCACGGTGTCTGCACGAACATGGTCAGCGTCGATACGAGCCCCCATAGCAGCATGATCCTGAGCAGCGTCTTGCGCGCACCAATGCGGGCCAGCAGCAGATTGCTCGGGACTTCGAACAGCAGGAAGCCGACGAAAAACAGACCGGCGCCCAGCCCGAATACCGCCGCGCTGAAACCCAGGTCATTGCTGAACTGCAGCTTGGCGATGCCAATGTTGACCCGGTCGATGTAGTTGACGATGTAGCACAGCAACAGCAGCGGCATGATCCGCCAGGTGATGCGTCGATAAACCGCCGGGTCATTGCCCGGGGACGAGGAAGATTGCATGGGAACTCCTGTCTTGTTTTTGTTAGGTGAAGCCGATGCCGTGCAGTTGTCTGAAATCCCTGCTGAGTCCTTCGGTCATGCAGCTTGCGAGTCAATGCGCTTATACGGTTGCCTGCGATTTGCCGGCTCGCCATATGATTGACAAGGTCAACTATGTAGTTGATATTGTCAACGTAAATAAAAACTCAAGACGAGGCGTGACCTATGTCGCTGAAGACCCCTTTGACCCGCCTGCTAGGCATCCAGTATCCAATCATACAAGCGGGTATGAGCTGGGCCTCAAGTTGTGCCGCATTGCCTGCGGCCGTCTCCAACGCCGGTGGCCTGGGCGTGATTGCCGCAGGCCCCATGCGCCTGGAAGACCTGGCGCAAACCCTCACCGAAATCAGGACACTCACCGACAAACCCTACGCCGTCAACATCCCGCTGTACCGCAAGGGCGCCGCAGAAATTCTCGACCTGCTGGAGCGTGAACGGGTGCCGGTGATCATCGCCAGCCAGGGCTCGCCCAGGCCGCATCTACAGCGCTTTCACGCCTATGGCGCGACCTGGATGCACGTTGTGGCGTTCGTTGAACATGCGCAAAAGGCCGCGGCGGCCGGTGTCGATGCGTTGGTGGTGGTCGGCTGCGAGGCCGGTGGCCACCCGCCGGCCAATGAGGTGAGCACGCTGGTGAACGTCAGGAGTGTGCTGCAGCAGGTCAATTGCCCGGTGGTCGCGGGTGGGGGAGTGGCCGACGGTTATGGCATCGCAGCCCTGCTGGCGCTCGGCGCGGACGCGGTGCAACTGGGTACGCGCTTCATCCTCAGCGACGAAGCGCGCCTGCACCCGCAATACAAACGCATGGTGCTGAACGCTGGCATCGACGACACCCTGCTGGTGGGGCGCGGCAAACTGCCGGTGCGCAGCGTTCGCAACGGCTTCACGGACCGAGTACTGGCCGCCGAACAGAATGGCCAGCACATCAGCAACCCGGCGGCCTACGAGGCGCTGCTGGCCTCGGCCACTCTCAAGCAAGCCAGCCTTGACGGCGACACCGCCAACGGCAAAGTCGAGGCCGGCCAATGCGCCGGCCTGATCAATCAGATACAACCCGCCGCCAGCATCATGGAGAAACTGGTGCACGAGACCGAACAAGCATTGAAACGTCTGCGCGACATGCAGTCTTGATTGGAGAATAACAATGACAAATGAAACCCTGATTCTGAGCAAGTTCGATGCTGGCGTACTGGTGTTGACGCTCAATCGTCCCGACAAACTCAATGCGCTGAATTTCGCCCTGACCCAGGCCTTGGTCGATGCGTTGAAAGCCGCCGACGCGGACGATTCTGTCCGGGCAATCATCCTGACCGGTGCCGGTCGCGGCTTCTGCGCCGGGGCCGATACCCGCGAGTTCGCCATTCTCACCCCGGACAACCAGGCGCTGGTCGAACAGCGCGCCACGTTGACCACTGAGTTGCAAGGCCTGGGCAAATGCCTGAGCAAACCGCTGATTGCCGCAGTAAACGGCTACGCCATGGGTGGTGGCAGCGGCCTGGTGCTGTCTTGCGATCTGGCGCTGGCGACGCCGGATGCGCGATTTGGCTACCCGGAAGTCAAGCATGGCATCGTCGCCGCGATTGTCATGGCCGGCCTGGTGGAGCACGTCGGGCGCAAGGCGGCCTTCGAACTGGTGGCGTGCGGTCGCACCGTGGGCGCCGATGAAGCCTTGGCCCTCGGCCTGATCAACCGCGTGGTGCCTGCCGAACAGTTGCTGGATCAAGCCCGCGAGCTCGCCGCGACGTTGGCCAGCTATCCCGTTGAAGCTATGCGCGCCACCAAACAGATTTTCCATGAAGTGGCCCAGTTGCCCTTCAACGAAGGGCTGCAGCGCGGCAGGGCGCTCAATGCGCGGATGCGCGCATTCCGCCACGGTCAGGAGACGCCGGCATGAAGCCGCTTGAGGGCATTACCGTCATAGAGATGGCACGGGTGCTCGCCTGCCCGCTGGCCGGGATGATCCTGGCGGAGCTGGGGGCGCGGGTGATCAAGGTCGAGCAACCGCAGACGGGCGACGAAACGCGAGGTTACGAGCCTTTCGCCAACACCGCCGCGCAATGCGAAGGCGACGACGCGGGAGTGGAGCGTAGCGCCTATTACTACGCGTTCAATCGCAGCAAGGAATCGATCAGCGTCAACCTGCGCACGGCAGAGGGGCAGGACATCGTGCGCAAGCTGGTGGCGGGCGCTGATGTGGTACTGGAGAATTTCCCCACCGGCACCCTGTCCCGGTACGGTCTGGATTGGCCGAGCCTGCAAAAGCTCAACCGCAAACTGGTCTACGTCTCGTGCACCGGTTTTGGCCAGACCGGCCCCTACGCCAAACGCAAAGGCTACGACACGGTATTCCAGGCCATGAGTGGACTGATGAGCATGACCGGTGCTCGCGAGGGCGAACCGGTCAAGCCCGGTGTACCGGTGGCGGACATGACCTCGGGTCTGTGGATCGCTTTGGGGACCCTGGCCATGCTTCAAGGTGCCAAAGGGCGCGAGGAGGGTGCCTATCTGGACTTCTCGATGCTCGATGGGCAAATCCCGCTGCTGTCTCTGGCCGCAGCGCGCTTCTTTACCCATGCCGAGCTGCCGACGCGCATGGGCACCGAACACCCGGGCCGCGTGCCGTCGGCCAGTTTTCGCTGTGCCGACGGTGGTTTCGTGCACATCACTGGCGCCGACCAGCATTGGAAGCCTTTGTGCAAACTGCTCGGTCTGGACGCCTTGGCTGAAGACCCGAGGCTGCGGGAAAACAGCGGTCGCGTACTGCATCGCGACGAAGTCATGCAGGCGTTGACGCAAGCCTGCCAGGAACTGACCCGCGACCAGCTGTGCACCGCCTGTGACGCGTTCGGCGTACCGGCCGGTCCGCTCAAGACGCTGGACGAAGTGATGGTCGACCCGCACCTGCAAGCGCGGGGCGTGTTCGACAGTTTCGAGCATCCCCAGGCCGGCACTTTCCCGGCGATTCGCCTGCCGTTTCACTTCACAGGCTTCGACGACCCAACACTCAGGCGCCCGCCATTGCTGGGTGAGCACAATGACGTCGTGCTAGCCGAACTGGGTTATTCCGCGCAACAGATCCATGGCCTGCGGGCCGGGGGGGCGATTTGAACATGAACACTTATTCCACCGTGCGCCTGAGCATCGACACCGAGCAGCACATTGCCGAACTGGTACTCGATCGACCCGAAGCACGCAACGCCTTGAACAGCGCCTTGTGCCGCGATCTTCATCACGCCGTGTTGGCCATTCGCGACAACCCGGCCATGCACGTGGTGATGATCCGCGCAGAAGGTCCGGTGTTCTGCGCGGGTGCCGACTTGAAAGAACGTGAGGGCATGGACGACGATCAGATCCGCGCCCGCCGTCTGCGAGCCTTTGCCCTGTATGCCGCCATCGAGGATCTGCCGATCCCGGTCTTCGCCGTGCTCGATGGTGCCGCCATCGGTTCTGGCTGCGAAATCGCCAGCGCTTGCGACTTCGCCATCGCCAGTGACCGCGCCAGTTTTCGCTACCCCGAAGCGCGCTGGGGCACCGTGGGCGCCACCCAGCGTTTGCCACGCATCGTCGGTCGGCGCCTGGCCAAGGAACTGATGTTCACCGGGCGCGTAGTCGATGCACACGAGGCGCAGCGCATTGGCCTGATCAATCGCGTCGTGGCCTCGGGCGAACTGCGGGAAGTCAGCAACCGGTTGGCGCAAGAGATTGCCGCTGGCCCGCCCCATGCTATGCGCAGCGCCAAACACACGCTCGATCATGGCCTGGACGACAGCCGCCATGGCGCCCTGGCCAGGGAAATCCTGGCAATCGAAGACAACCTCAATGCCGGCGTCTGGAAAGCCGCCATGACCACCTTCAAAAAGGATACTGCCCAGTGAACGACGTCCAATCCCCCGTTCGTATTCCGCTGTGGGCGGTGCTGTGTCGCGTGGCCGAACAACGTCCGCATGCCGAAGCCCTGGTGGCCGAAGACGGTCGCCTGACGTACAGGCAACTGGTCGAGAGTGCGGACAACGTCGCCCGGGCGATGCTGGCTCTGGGCTTGAAGCATGGCGACCATATCGGCCTGTTGCGGGCCAACTCGGTCAGTTGGGCGGTGCACTGGTATGCCGCGGCGTCGCTGGGCCTGGTGACTGTCCCGCTGAACACCCGGTTTCGCACCGAAGAGCTCAGCTATGGCCTGGAGCACGAAGACATTCGTGCGCTGTTTTGCGTGGATCGGTTCCTCGGCAAGATCGACTTCGTGGGCATGCTGCGGGACATCGAGCCGGCCATCGACAGCGTGCTGCCGGGCAACGTTCTGCCACTGCTGCACAACCTGATCGTCGATGGCGAAGCGGTGCCTGCCGGGGCGCGCAGCCAGGCCGATTTCCTCAAAGCCGGCGTGGCCATCGAGGATACGGTGCTGGAGGAGGCTCGCAACCGGGTACAGGCCGACGACACATTGCTGATTCAATTGACCTCCGGCACCACCAGTTACCCCAAGGGCGTGATGCTCAGTCATGCGGCGATGCTGGGGGTCGCCAAGTCGGTGGCCGGGCGCATCGGCGTGCGTCCCGATGATCGCTATTTCAGTCCGCGACCGTTCTACCACGTGTCCGGCAGCACCATGTCTTTGCTTGTCGCACTGGTAGAAGGCGCGTGCCTGATTACCGCCCAGACCTTCGATCCGGGCCAGGCGTTGACAATCATGGCCGAGGAGCGCTGCACCCTGACTTCGGGCAACGACACGATGTTTTTGATGATGCTCGCCGACCCTGGCTTCGACGCTTCCAGGTTGCACCTGCGCGGCGGCTGGGCTGCCGCCAGCCCACACATATTGCGCGACGTAGTCGAATTGATGGGCGCGCGGGAAATCTGCAACGCCTACGGCTTGTCCGAGGCGGCGCCCAATCTCGTGGTGTCGGCCACCAGCGAGCCGTTAGAGCAACGGATTGACGGCTACATGCTGCCCCACGAAGGGGTCAGCATCGAAATCCGCGATCCGCACACCGGTGAGACCATGCCGCCGGGCGAAATCGGCGAGATTTGCGCCAAAGGCTGGAGCCTGATGAAGGGCTATTACAAGTTACCGGAACAAACCGCCAAGACCCTGCGCGCAGGCTGGCTGTACACCGGCGATCTGGGTGAAATGGGCGCCGATGGCCGTTTGCGTTTCATTGGCCGGCTCAAGGACATGTTCCGGGTGGGCGGGGAGAACGTTTCGCCGCTGGAGGTCGAGCAAGTGCTGCTCAAACACCCCAGCGTGGAGCTGGCCCAGGTGGTCGGCGTGCCCGACCCGCGACTGGGCGAAGTGCCGGCCGCCTACGTGACCCTGCGCAGTGGCCAGCACGCGGAAACCGCCGAGTTGATCGCGTTCTGCAAAGCGTGTTGCGCCAACTTCAAGGTGCCGCGCTATCTGAGCGTTGTCGAAGGCTTTGAAAGCATCGGCATGACCGGCTCGAGCAAGGTTCAGAAGAACCGCTTGCGCGAGCACGCAATCAAGGAGTTCGGCTTGAGCTGACAGCGGGTCACTCGCTCCAGTCGTTTTCGCGCTCCTGATCGAGCATGGCGCGTGCCTGGTGCGTCAGCTTCTGCAATGCCACGGCCAGCAGATCTCGCTCGCTTTTGGTCAGGCACGATTGCAGTTGCTTGTTGAGCTGCACGGCTTCGGGGAACACCTGGTCGACCAGCGCCCTGCCCTGGTCGGTCAGGGACAGCGCGATGCCCCGTGCATCGCTGGGGTCGGGCTGGCGCTCGACAAACCCGCGTTCATTGAGCTTGACCACGATCCGACTGGTCAGGCCCTTGTCGAACTGCGCCTGGGCGGCTAACCGATTGAGGGACAGCTCCCCGGCGGTGTTGATCAGCGCGATGACCCGCCATTCGTTCATGGTCAGCGAGAATTTTCGCAGGTAAACGCTGGCAGTGTTCTTGGTGTAGAGGTTGCTCAGTTGACGCAACTGGAACGACATCAGATCGCGCAGATCCTGAGGCTCGCCCAGTTTTCGGGATGGCTCGCCGTCGCTCGTATGGGTGGATTTTGGCATGCACATTTCCTCAGTTAAATAAATTGACATGGTCAACTAAATTGGCAGAGACTCAGCCTCCACAAGCAAGCAAGAAAACTTGAAAGACGGTATCTGCTCTAGCAAAAGCAGCATGTTAGCGGTAACCAACATAATTGACGATGCCGATCATCTACAACCTGGAGAGTCCATGACTGATGTCGTTCTTTGCGAGTGTTTCGCACGCGACGGTTTGCAGCACGAAAGTGCGATCATCCCGACGCCCCGCAAACGCGAGCTGATCCAGCAATTCGCCGATGCCGGCTTTAGCCGCGTGGAAGCAACCTCGTACTCCAACCCGGCCGTCATCCCGCAATTTGCCGATGCCAGCGAACTTCTGGCCGGGCTGCCGCGGCGTGCCGGTGTGTTCTACAAGGCGACCTGCGCCAACGTTCGGGCAGTCGAACGGGCCATCGCCGATCTGGACGCGGGTTTCGGCGCCAACGAAATCAGCCTGTTGGTGTCCGCTTCCGAGTCCCATTCACAGACCAACCTCAAGCGCAGCCGGGCCGAACAATGGGCCAACATCGCGGCGATGGTCGACGCGGCCAAGGGGCGCTTCAGAATGATCGGCACCGTGTCCGTGGCATTCGGTTGCCCCTTTGAAGGCGCTGTCGACGAGCGTCAGGTGCTGGCGGATGTAGAGGCTTTCGCCCGGCTTGGCGTAACCCACGTCACCCTCGGCGACACCACCGGCGTCGCCACACCGCACAGCGTACGACGCTTGTTTGGCAGCGTGCTGAGCACGATGCCCGAAGTCACCCCGATCGCGCATTTCCATGACACCCGCGCCACCGGGCTGGTGAATTACCTGGCCGCCCTTGAAGTCGGCACGCGTTATTTCGACTGCGCGTTTGGCGGGGTCGGCGGCCATCCGGCGAAGGTCAAATACGGTTCGGGTTTTACTGGCAATGTCAGTACTGAGGACTGGGTCAACTTGTTGGAGTCGATGGGCGTCAACACCGGGATCGACTTGCAACAGATGTTGGTCATCTCGGCGCAGTGCGAAGCCGCGCTGGGACGTGAGCTGCACAGTCGAGTGGCACGCAGTGGGCTTAACCCGCTGATCAACTGACACCCCGACAGCAAAACAACAACACCTTTTCATTCTTTGCGCCTGCGTGGCCGAGCACAAAGAAGGCATCGCCGCGCCTGCCATTTGAGCCGCACACCCTGAACACCCATAAAAATAATAGAGGTACACATGTCCAGAACCACGCGATCCACAAGCATCCCATGGGTCGGCGTCGCCGTCGGCCTGGCGCTGTGGCAATCCGCCCATGGGGCTTTTCTCGAGGACAGCAAAGCCTCGATCAGCTCGCGCACGTTTTACTACAACAACGACAACCGCGACGGTGGCGCCGATCAACGTGAAACGGCCCAAGGCTTTCGGCTGGACTACTTGTCCGGGTTTACCGGCGGCACCGTCGGCTTCGGTCTGGATGCGCAAGCGCTGCTGGGCGTGCCACTGGACGGCGGCAAGGGTCATCACCCGAACAACAACAGCTTCATCCCCAGCGATAGCGATGGCTCGGCGGTGAGCGAATGGAGTCGTGCGGCGGCGAACGCGAAAATGCGCTTCTCGCAGACAGAATTTCACTATGGCGGCGGGCTGAGCCCGAACCTGCCGATCCTGGTGGCGACCGACAGCCGCTTGCTGCCGCAAACCTTCGAGGGCGGCATCCTGACCTCAAAGGAAATCAGCAACCTCACCGTGGTGGCGGGGCAAATCGAACATGCCACCGGCCGCGCATCGAGCAACCACACCGGCCTGGCGGTGGCCGGAGCGACCGAAGAAAGCAACCAGTTCCGTTTTGCCGGCGGCGACTGGAAGGTCACGCCTAACCTGACACTGCAGTACTACTACGCCAATCTTGAAGATTATTACCAGCAGCATTTCGGCGGCTTGATCCATGTGCTGCCGCTGGGCGAGGCACAGTCGTTCAAGACCGATCTGCGCTACTTCAAAAGCAGCAGCGTCGGCGCCAATGGAGAGCCGGGTTACCGGTTTAACAACAACGGCGGCTATGCCAAACATCCAGGCGAAATCGACAACACCACCTGGAGCGCCATGTTCACCTACAGCCTGGGCGGCAACGCACTGATGCTCGGCCACCAACAGGTCAGCGACGACGGCGGTTTCGTCTGGGCCAACCAGGGCAGCCTGCCCAATGAAGGCGCCGCGGGTGCAGCCTTCTATCTGTTCACCGACAGCATGATCAACCAGTTCGCCCGCGCCGGCGAAAACACCACCTTCGGCCAGTACAGCTACGACTTCGCCGGTTTGGGTGTGCCTGGCCTGAAGACCTCCATTGCCTATCTTCAGGGACGAGATATCAAGAGCCTGACCGGCGCCGCCAATCAATCCGAATGGGAACGCGACATGCGCATCGACTATGTCATCCAATCGGGGGTGTTGAAGGGTTTTGGGGCAACATTGCGTCACGGTATTTACCGGGGCAGTGACACGGGAATTGCCGATCAGGACCAGACTCGGTTGATCTTCAATTACAGCTACAGCTTCATGTAGCAGAGCTCGACTTCACGGCCTGTAGGAGCATGGCTTGCCCGCGATGGCGTCGTATCAGGCGATGTGGATTTTGAAGCTGTGTGCGGTTTCACACGTGAAGTGGATCGCTCACGGCTTTTCGATGCCCGTGCTGTCATGAAGATGGCTGAGACAGTGATCGATATCGGGAGCAGGCGCATTGTCATTGATGGCGCCGCCTCCAATCCTGCGGGATTTGTGCTGTGTGACGAGGGTAGGGTACTCGGCGTGCTCGATCCGGCGGGTCTGCTCAAAGTAAGAAACGGCAGTGTTGCAAGCGAGCTGATGACCAGCCGGTTCGTCTCCATTCCCGATCATGGTGATTCTGATCTTCTTACTGGCGTACCGATTCGCCAAGCTGGGAATAGCTGTATTCAGTGCAGGGGCGCTGATCTTCATCGCCGCGTTAGGCGTATGGGATGAGGCCATGACGACACTCTCCCTAATCACTACGGCGGTTGTGATTTGTATGATCATCGGCATTCCGACCGGGATAATTTGCGCGAGCAGTCCAAGAACCTGGAGTGTGGTTCGGCCAATTCTGGATGTCATGCAAACCACGCCAACATTCGTCTATCTGGTTCCCGTCGTAACGCTTTTTGGTGTGGGTACTGTTTCCGGTGAAGTCGCTGTGATCATCGCCGCTGCTAATCCGCTTTACTTACCTCGGGGTGAGTATGGTAGAGCAAGAAATCGTCGAAGCCGGCTTGGCCTTGGTGCGAACAAGCGTCAGTTGCTTTGGGAAATTCAGCTGCCTCAGGCAATTCCAACCATACTCGGCGGATTGAACCAAACCGTCTTGACGGCAATGGTGATGTCTGTGGTCGTGGCAATGATTGGTGCCGAAGGCTTGGGTCTGGTCGTACTTCAGGGTATCGGGAGACTTGATGTCGGTCGAGCTGCAGTGGGGGGATTTGCAATCGTACTCCTGGCCATCACTCTCGATCGGATCACACAGCAATTGGCTAGCCCGCCAATCGAACAAGTAAAACTTCTCTGCTCAAAAAAATGTTCAAGCCTCAGCGGGTAAATGCGTAGTGCCGCAAGCCTGCTGAAATTCAAAGTAAGACTGGACCCGGTGGCACGCAGGTGCGCGTGCTTTCGATAGGTCCATTATTTCCTCCGAAGGCACCATGGAATTATAAATTTCCTGGTTTTGTTCGCCGGCCCTCTAACGCACGGGTTACGTCCCTGACAGTTGAATTCGTATGCTTAGGCCTGCAACTGTACGACTGTACAGATTATTGTTGCAGGGTGAAAAAGGTGGTGCTATAAAACACCACACCTGACAGATGATCCTGATTTATTGGGTACTGCGAATAAGGGATCTTTAGGTGCCAAGCCTGCCTGTCTATTTTTTTGACATGCAGTTGTACGATCGTACGGTTTTGAGGGTGAAGCATGAAAGATAAAGCTCCCGAAGAAATGTCGTTTGGTTTGTCGCGTCGCGAGGTCGTCAAGGGTACTGCGGGCCTGCTTTTCGCTGGCATGGTGTTGAGTGGCTTGCCTGGGTCGGTGTTTGCTCAACCGAAGAAAGGCGGGCGTCTGGTCTTCGGACTGGCTGGCGCATCCACCACCGATAGCCTTGATCCGGGCCTGGCAGAAGACGACTTCATGATGCTGCTGTCGCAATCCTTGCGAGGCAATCTGGTTGAAGTGGATGCGTCCGGCAATCCTGTACCGGAGCTTGCAGAGTCCTGGGAGGCCTCTCCGGATGCGAAGGTCTGGACTTTCAAGTTGCGCAGCGGTGTGCAGTTTCACAACGGCAAGCCATTCACCGCCGACGATGTGGTGGCCACGCTCGATTACCACCGTATGGACGGCTCCAAGTCCCTTTCCAAATCGATTGTTTCGCAAATCGATGAAGTCGTGGCCGTCGACGCTACAACAGTCAAAGTCGTCCTCAAAGGCGGAAATGCCGACTTCCCGACACTGATGAGCGACTACCACCTGAGCATTCTGCCCCGTGGCGCGGACGGAAAAGTCGATTGGCGATCCGGTAATGGCACTGGCGGCTACGTACTCAAGGAGTACAACCCGGGTGTGCGTGCGCTGGTGGTACGCAACCCGTCTTATTGGAAGCCGGACCGGGCGCATGTGGAAGAGGCTGAACTCATTGCGATCTCCGATCCGGTTGCTCGTCAGAATGCGTTGCTGACAGGCAAGGTCAACGTGATCAATCGGGTCGAGATCAAAACCCTGTCGCTGCTCCAGCGCAGCAACAAAGTCCGTATTGAAGAAGTCGCCGGTTTGAACCACGCGACCATGCCCATGATTGCCACCGTCAGCCCCTTCCAGGACAACAACGTCCGGCTTGCGCTCAAGCACGCCGTGGATCGCGATCAGTGGGTCAAGACCTTGCTTCGTGGCCATGGATCGGTGGGTAACGACCATCCCATCGGCAAGCAACAGAAGTACTTCAATACTGAATTGCCACAGCGTCAGTACGATCCCGACAAGGCACGCTTCTATTTGAAGCAGGCAGGTCTCGATAGCGTGGATATCAACATCAGCGCCGCGGATGCGGCATTCGCCGGCGCCGTCGACGCAGCCGTACTGTTTGAAGAAAGTGCGCGCAAATCGGGTATCAACCTCAAGGTCGTCCGAGAATCCAACGATGGTTACTGGATCAATGTTTGGTCCAAAAAGCCAATGTGCATGTGCTACTGGACTGGCCGCCCGACCCCTGACTGGGTGTTCAGCCAGATCTATGCAACGGGTGCCTCGTGGGGCGACACGCAGTGGAACAACGAGCGCTTCGACAAGTTGATGCTCATGGCCCGCTCTGAGCTCGATGAGACACGGCGCACGCAAATTTACTGGGAGATGCAGCAGCAACTGCGCGACGAAGGTTCGACCATCGTGCCGATGTTCATGAACTACATCATGGGTATGAGCACCAACGTCGTGACCTCAAGCCCGGTAGCCGGAAACATGGCGCTGGACGGTATGCGCGCCATCGAACGCTGGTCACTTTCCTAAGCATTGAAATGGCAGGGTTCAACATGAACAACCTTGAATGGCGGGACGTCAGCAGCGAGGAAACTCGAAGCCTGCGGGATGTGTTTGGAAGCTTTATGACTGGCGTGACAGTGGTCACCGCATGGGACAGCGAGGGATCACCTCGCGGGTTTACCGCCAATTCATTTACTTCCGTTTCCCTGGACCCTGCGCTGGTTTTGGTCTGCATTGCCAAGAATTCGAACAGCCTGGACGTGTACTGCGACGCAGAGCATTTCGCGATCAATGTCCTTGGCGAGTGGCAGCGGGATCTGTCGAATACCTTCGCCGGCCGCGTAGCAAACAAGTTCGAAGGCGCTCAACTGCTGGAAGAAACAGCTGCACCCTGTCTGGCTAACAGTCTCAGCGTGATGTGCTGTAAACGTCAGCAGTGTGTAGATGCGGGCGACCATCTGATCATCATCGGCGAGGTGACCAAATACGCCAGCACGGCGGGTAGTCCACTGGGGTATTTCCGCGGCAGCTACATAGATTTTGCCGTCGGTAATCAGGCCATACAAACCGATCTAAAATCTGCGGTAAAAGTGGGGTGTCTCATTTCCCACGACGATGGATTGATTCTGGTCAAAGAGCCCAATGATGAACACTGGTCGGTCCCCGCGCTGTTTTGGCGTAATGGTGTAGGGCAGCGCGACATCATCGCCCAAGTATTCAAAGAGGCTGGCATACAAGGTGATGTTTCCTTTGTGTACTCCATTTTTGAAGAAGGGAGCGACGGCTACACCAAGTTGTTCTATCGCGGCGACTCGGTCAGCGACAATTTGCCGTCAGGCCAGGACACGGGATGGGAAGTAAAAGTCTTTCATGAGAAAGACGCGCCCTGGGACCTTGTTTCGGGTGAATACACAATAAGTATGGTCAGCCGCTTTTTCAAAGAACGCGAAGCGGACGCCTTCGGAATTTATTGTGATACCGCCGATGGCGGACGAATCGCCGGCATAGCAGGCAAGCCGGTCAATTGGATGGAGTGGGGCAACTAACCCGCCATATTTAATCCCCATAAAGTGGAACTTTAATATGGAATTCAATCATTTCCTGAGCTCTTACCTGCCCGATCACCTGGGTTCAGGCAAGAAGTTATATCAATGCATGGTCGAACAAGCCGTTCAGGCCGAGCGCTCTGGATATACCGGTGTGTCCATTCCGGAACACCATTTGATCAATATATTGCTGGTGCCGTCACCGTTGCAGATGGCCGTAAAAATTGCATCGGTCACCCAACATGTCGAGTTGGTGACTTCGATTGTGGTGTTGCCGATCCGCGATATGCGCGTGTTTGCCGGTGAAGTGGTTCAAGCCGATGCCATGACCGATCACCGTCTGGTATTGGGCGTAGGGCGCGGCGCGTTCAAGTATGAAATCGAACGCTTGGGCGTGCCCATGGAGTCCACCCGGGAACGATTTGATGAATCCCTCTTGGTACTCAAAGCCCTTCTCACTGAAAAAGACGTGTCGTGGGATGGCAAGTATTACAAGTTTGACCCGATGACCATCATGCCCCGGCCAGAACGCGATATTCCGTTAATGGTGGCGACGATGGTGCCAGAGGGGATCTTCGCCTGTGCCAAGCAAGGCTATTCGGTGCAAACCACACCGTTGAGCGGTGATCACCAAATGCTGCTGGATCAAGTCAGTGCGTTCCGTCGTGGAAAGGCCGAAGCGGGTCCGGGTGCTCCGAAAAGCCGTCTTTCCTTGCAACGGGCCGTCTATCTGGCTCGGGATGAGGCCGATGCCAAGGAAAAAATCGCGCTGGCCTATGACTACTACAGGCGCTTTGACAACGTTTATTCCGGGCCAGGCATTGTCAGCGCAGGTGGAATTGAGCCGTTGCCTCGCCAGCAATCAATCGAAGACCTCGCAAAAAACCTTTTGATCTGCACCAGGGAACAAATGCTCGATCAGTTGGGCAAGTACGCCGAGGCAGGCATTGATGAAGTCATCATGACCTCCAACTTCGGCCAGTCCCAGGAAGACTCCCTCGAGATGGTGAGTCGTTTTGGTGAAGAGATCATTCCTTACTTTTCCAACGTCAATAAAGTCATTAACAAGAGGGTCGGATAATGCCTGTCATTTCAGTTGAGTTGTTTCCCGGAAGAACGCCGGATAAAAAGCGCGAATTGATCAAAGCGCTCACAGACACTTACGTGAACGTATGTGGCGGTACTGCGCAGGCAGTCACCATTCTGCTCAAGGAAGTTGATCCGATCGACTGGGGCTCTGCGGGCAGACCCTACGCCGATGTGATTGCCGAGAATGCGAAGAAGCCGGCGTAGGGGAGAGCGATCATGACCAAAGCCATTGAGTGTGCGGTAGCGGTAGAAGGACAAGGTCCTGCGCTGGTGATGATTCACGGTATTGGCGCGCGCAAGACCGGCTGGGACAAGATTACGGCGGCATTGAAGGATCGCTATACCTGCATTCGTTATGACCTGCGCGGTCACGGCGAATCACCGGTGCCGAGCGAACCTTTCGGGCTGGATGAACTGGTAGCGGATCTGGAGGCGCTTCGCGAGCGCCTGGGTGTCGAGAAGATGCACGTGATCGGGCATTCGCTCGGCGGCATGATCGGGCCGGCATATGCGCACAAGTACCCTGACCGGGTGCTGAGCATCGGGCTGTTGTCCACCGCCGCGTTCAGGTCGGCACAGGACTCGGAAAACGTACTCAAAGTGGTTCAGGCGATGGAGAACAAAGGCATCCCTCAGGTGCTGGAGACTTTGACGCAGCGCTGGTTTACCGAAACGTTCTGCGCCGAGCACCCTGAGGTGATCGAGTGGCGCAAGCAACAGGTGATCGACACCGATGGCGAGGTGTTCCTCAACGTTTTCCGTATTTACGCAGAGACGGAAATGTCGCCCTGGCTGCATGAAATCAAGCACCCGTGCCTGGTGTTGACCGGGGAATTCGATGGCGGCTGCAACCCGGGTTTGAACCAGAAAATCGCCGATGCATTGCCCGATTCCGATCTGGTCATCATGCCGGGTCTGAAGCACGCGATTCTGATCGAGGCCAGTGACCTGGTTTCACCGCATCTAAAAACGTTCCTCGAAAAAACCGGTTCCTGACCCTGCCGAAACCGCTTGGCTGGCGTGCGATTCGCAGCTGAGCCAAGCGGCCTACAACAAGATCGTTATCTATTCAGATAAGCAGGTAAACGTTATGGGTATGTTGTATCAGGTGATCTTGCGGCGAGTGTTCATCGGAGTCGTCACCTTGTTTTGCGTGTCCGCGATTATCTTTGCGGCCGTACAGATGCTGCCGGGGGATATGGCGCAGCAGATTCTGGGGCAGTCGGCGACACCCGAAACCTTATCTGCACTTCGGCATGAATTGGGCCTGGATCAGTCGCCTCTGACGCGCTATCTGCATTGGTTGTACGGCAGCTTGCACGGTGACTTCGGCACCTCGTTGTCCAATGGCCGGCCAGTGGCTGAAATGATTGGCCAGCGAATGGTCAACACGCTGTTCCTGGCGTCCTACACCGCATTGATTGCCGTCCCGCTGGCCGTCACGTTGGGGCTTTTTGCGGCGCTGTATAAGGATTCGCTCTACGATCGCTTCGTCAATGTGATTTCTCTCGCGGCTGTCTCGCTGCCGGAATTCTTCATCGGCTACATCCTGATCCTGCTGTTTTCCGTGACTTACTCGGTATTTCCTTCCATTGCCGACGTCCCGGCATCAGCCAGTTTCGTCGATCGACTGTACTCCGCCTTTCTACCGGTACTGACCCTGACGATGGTGATCACCGCTCACATGATGCGTATGACGCGGGTTGCTGTGCTTGATCTGCTGATGTTGCCGTATATCGAAATGGCCAAGTTGAAGGGGTTGTCCCGATTCAAAATTGTTATCCGGCATGCCTTGCCCAATGCCTGGGCACCCATTGTCAACGTTGTAGCGGTCAACCTGGCTTATCTCATCACGGGTGTCGTGGTGGTTGAAGTGGTGTTCGTCTATCCCGGATTGGGGCAACTGATGGTGGACTCGGTCGTCAAGCGCGACTTCATGGTGGTTCAAGCGTGCTGCTGCATCTTCGCGGTGGTGTACATCAGCATCAACTTGCTGGCTGACATTATCTCGATTGCCACCAATCCACGTTTACTGCATCGCAAGTAAAGGGTATGTGCATGAACATTCTGACTGTATTCAAGCAAATGTCCTGGACGGCCCGGCTCGGGATAATTCTTATTGCGCTGTACGCCTTCATGGCGGTATTCGGTCCCTATATAACGCCCTACAGCGAGACACAGATCGTCGGTGGTGAATACGACCCGTGGAGCGCGCAGACTTGGCTGGGCACCGACAACCTGGGGCGTGACATGTTTTCCCGATTGATCTTCGGTGCCCGCAACACCATCGGCATTGCGTTGCTGTCCACGTTTTTGGCGTTCGTGATCGGTGGCGTGCTGGGGCTGGTGGCGGCCACCGTCGGCGGCTGGTTCGAAGCCGTAATTTCACGCATCGTCGACATGCTCATGTCTGTGCCGCAGCTGATCGGGGCCTTGCTACTGCTGACGATCTTCGGCACCAGTCTGCTCAATCTTGTGTTTGTCATCGCGCTGGTCGATGCCACACGGATCTACCGCTTGGCGAAGTCGGTGGCGATGAATGTGGTGGTCACCGACTACATGGAAGCGGCGAGAGTGCGCGGCGAAGGCCTGGTCTGGCTGGTCATGGTCGAGCTTCTACCCAACGTCAAGGCACCGCTCATTGCCGAGTTCGGGCTACGGTTCTGTTTTGTGTTCCTGACGATATCATCGCTGTCCTTCCTCGGATTGGGGCTGCAACCACCCATGGCCGACTGGGGAAGCATGGTGCGCGAAAACGCATCATTGATCTCATTCGGTGACCTCACCCCTTTGATTCCTGCCGCTGCGATCGGCTTCCTGGCGATTGCCGTCAACTTTGTCGTTGACTGGTTCCTGGCCCAACGACGCTGACTCCAATAACCATCAAAAACATAAGAATGCGTGGGGAATACGAGCATGGCTGAGCCACTCCTGAAAATCACCGGTCTTCGCATCGAAGCCCTGTCGGCAAATGGCTGGAGCGAGATCGTTCATGGCATTGATCTTGAGTTGCAGCCGGGCAAGATCCTCGGCCTGGTGGGCGAGTCCGGGGCCGGCAAATCATCGATCGGGCTTGCCGCGATGGCCTATACCCGTGAAGGTTGCCGGATCTCCGGTGGCGAAATCCTGTTCGATGGCATCGACATGCGCACGCTGTCGCCGGCGCAGCACCAGGAACTGTTGGGGGCCAGAATTGCTTATGTCGCCCAGTCCGCGGCGGCGAGTTTCAACCCCGCGCACAAGTTGATCGATCAACATTGCGAGAGCGCCATCGAACACGGCGTGGCCAGCCGCCACAACGCCCAGCGCGAAGCGGTGGAGCTATATCGAAAAATCTCCCTGCCTGAGCCGGAAACCATCGGTTTGCGTTATCCGCATCAGGTTTCCGGTGGGCAGTTGCAGCGAATCATGACGGCGATGGCCATGTCCTGCCGACCTGATCTGATTATCTTCGACGAGCCGACGACGGCCCTGGATGTCACCACTCAGATCGATGTGCTGATGACCATTCGCGAGTTGGTGCGCGAGTTCCAGGTGGCTGCCATCTACATTTCCCACGACCTCGCGGTGGTGGCCCAGATGGCTGACCAGGTCGTGGTGCTCAAGGACGGCAGCGTCGTCGAATCCGGGGATAAACGCCAACTGATCGAAAACCCGATCGAGAGCTACACCCAATCGCTGTGGGCTGTACGTAACCTGGCGTGTACGCCCCAGCCACCGGTAAGCCGCAGCGTGAAGCCGGTCCTGTCAGTTAAAAACATCAAGGCCGGGTATGGAAAAAAGAATGTCATCGAAGGCATCTCGCTGGATTTGTACCGCGGACGTACGTTGGCAGTGGTAGGAGAGTCCGGGTCTGGCAAGTCCACCTTGGGCCGCTGTATCAGCGGGCTGTTGCCGATCAATAGCGGGGCAATCACCTACAACGACGTCGAGCTTGCCAGCTCCTATAAAAAACGCAGCCGGGAGCAACTGAAGGCCGTTCAAATGATTTACCAGATGGCGGATACCGCGCTCAATCCTCGCCATTGCATCGGCGACATCATTGGCCGGCCCCTGAAGTTCTACAGCGACTTGAACGGACCGCAACTGCAAGCGAGAACCCACGAAATTCTTGATGCCGTGGGTCTTGAGCCGGGCAAGTTTTTTTCAAGGCGACCGGAAGAACTGTCTGGCGGACAAAAGCAACGGGTCGGCATTGCCAGGGCACTGGCGGCCGATCCTGCCGTGATCATTTGCGACGAGATCACCAGCGCCCTCGATCAACTGGTGGCCGAAGGGATTCTGCGTTTAATCGATGATCTGAAAAACACGTTCGGTTTGTCCTACCTGTTCATCACCCATGACCTGACCGTCGTGCAGTCGATTGCCGACGACGTGCTGGTGTTGAAGGCCGGCCATATCGTCGATTACGGAGAGCGCAACAACGTGTTCGCCCCTCCCTGCGATCAATACGTCACGCAACTCGTTAACAGCATGCCGCAAATGAATCCGGACTGGCTGGATGAGCTGGTTCGCTGTGGCTCGAAACAATCTCAGGCATAAAGGAGCGGAACATGACGCTGCAGAAGAGTTTTTCGGAGTGGAGCACATTGGCGGCTTCGGCGACGGTCAATGGCCAGTGTTTTATCGATGGTCAATATCGTCAGGCTGTGGAAGAGCAGGTGTTTGACAAGATCAGCCCGGTGGACGGTCGAGTGATTGCGTCGATTGCCCGCTGCACGACACCGGACGTGGATACGGCCGTTGCTTGTGCGCGCAGGGTGTTCGAGGCCGGTACTTGGTCGCGCATGGCACCGGGCCAACGCAAGAGGATTTTGATCGCTTTCGCGGAGCTCATCGAGAAGCACAGCGCGGAGTTGGCGCTGCTCGAAACCCTGGACATGGGCAAGCCGATTTCCAATGCCATCAACGTGGACATACCGGGTGCCGCCAACGCGATTCGCTGGAGCGCGGAGGCTATCGACAAGGTATACGGCGAGATAGCGCCGACCCCGCAAGACCAACTGGGCTTGATCACCCGTGAGGCGGTGGGCGTGGTGGCGGTGGTGGTGCCGTGGAATTTCCCTCTGTTGATGGCGAGCTGGAAACTCGGGCCAGCGCTAGCGACCGGCAACTCGGTCATCCTCAAACCCTCGGAGCGCTCGCCAATGACGGCGATCCGTGTCGCGCAACTGGCGTCGGAAGCCGGGATCCCGGACGGTGTGTTCAATGTCTTGCCGGGCTACGGCCATGAAGCGGGCAGCGCGCTGTCACTGCACATGGATGTGGATGCCATCGCCTTCACCGGTTCGACCGCCATTGCCAAGGCGCTGATGATCGCCTCGGGACGTTCCAATCTGAAGCGCGTCTGGACTGAGGCGGGAGGCAAAAGCCCGAATATTGTGTTCGCCGACGCGCCTGATCTCAAGGCTGCCGCCGTCAGCGCCGCCTCCGCGATTGCCTACAACCAAGGGCAGGTGTGCGTCGCCGGTTCCCGTTTGCTGATCGAACGCAGTGCCAAGGCAGAATTCATGGAACATTTGCAGGCCGCGCTGGAACCATGGGCGCCTTCCCATCCGCTTGATCCAGCCACTCAGTTGGGCGCACTGGTTGATCAACAACACTTGGCTCAGGTCAGGGGATTCATCGACACGGGTATCCGTGAGGGAGCGCGGTTGGTGCAGGGCGGAGAGACCGGTATCGCCGGTGTCGACGGCTGTTACCTGAAACCGGCGTTGTTCGACGGCGTTGACAATGCAATGACCATTGCACAGGCGGAGATATTCGGCCCGGTGTTGTCGGTCATCGCCTTCGATACGGCAGAAGAAGCCGTTGCCATTGCCAACGACACACCCTATGGTCTGGCCGCCGCGGTATGGACGCGCGATCTCTCCAAAGCCCACCGCGTCGCCAAATCGATACGCGCAGGTTCAGTGTGGGTGAATCAGTACTCCGCTGGGGACATGACGGCCCCCTTTGGCGGGTTCAAACAGTCAGGCAACGGTCGCGATCGATCCCTGCATTCGTTCGATAAATACACCGAACTGAAGTCGACGTGGATCAAGCTGTAACGCCCGACAGGCTCGCGTTTGACGCATCACAGGGGGCGGAGGACAATGCCGCCCCTGTTTTTCAGATTGTATTTGGGACTAAGCGATGGCGCGGCAAACAGCGAAAAAGGTTTATGAAAGTCCAGAGCAGCGCCGGGAAGAAATTATCAAGTGCGCCTTCCTGTGCTTGAGCGAAGAGGGCTATGCAAAACTGTCCGCCAGGAAAATTGCGGCGCGGGCTGAAATGTCCCTGGGGCATATCTCCTATCACTTCAAGAACATGAACGAGCTGTTGGTCGAAGCCTATAAATACGCCTCGCGCAAACTGTACGAGGCGACCCAGGCCGGCCTCGTCGCCAAGCCCGGCTCGACCATGAGCCAGCTGGAGATTTTCTTGCGCAGCGGCTTCACCGGGCAATTCCTCGATCGCAGCTACCTCTCGGTCCGTATCGATTTTTGGTCAGCCTCCCTGTTTCACGAAGACATCGCCGAAACCGAACGCAAGCTTTACACCATCTACCGTGAGCGCCTGTTGGAAATTCTCAACAAAATCGCCCAGGAACACGAAAGTGCGCCTGAGTCGGTAGAGCGAGCAGCGGATGCGTTGATGGCGATGCTCGATGGTTTGTGGCTGGACTGGCAACGCAGCAAGAACATGAAGTCCATCGAAAACGGCATAGCAGCGTGCATGGATCTGGTATCGCTTTACCTGGCGAAACGCTAATGACGCTGCGCTGAAGTGCTCTTGCTCGGAAGATCCCGAGATTCAGCGCAGTTGTTGTCCGTCTGCTTCGATTGTTTCCCTCCAAACCTGCGTAAATCATTGCCGAGTGTGTATTCAGTGTCGGCAATGTCAGGGGCCCGCGCAGGGCTAAAGCCGAATTCTCAGGCTTGAAGAACGCTCACCAAATCCTCCCGGGGCCTCGGCGTGCCGGCCGGGCAAAACTACCGGAGTGTGGTGCTCGATTCCTTTCGGGAAGTTGAAGACCAACTGTCGCTGCTGAGCCACTATGCTGATTCGGCCGCCGCGGACCTGATGTCGGTCGAGGCGTCTGGACGCGCGCTTGATATGGCAACCAGTCGCTACCGTGATGGTGCGGTGAGCTATCTGGAAGTTGTGACTGCTCAGACCGCCTCCTTGCAGGCACAACGTACCGCACTAGACCTTTCTATTCGCCGGCGCAGGGCGGCGGTGCAACTGGTCAGAGCATTGGGTGGAGGCTGGTCGGTGGACCGCTTGAATCAAGTGGCCACGGCCAATCAAGGGACTGTACAGGTGCCTTAGGGCATACATTCACGGTTTGCAGCAAATGGCCGCCATGTGATTTCCATCGCCAGGCGGCTTTTTGCAGCAGGCGTTATAGCTTGCTACGCGAAGCGAACACGTCCTTGAGTACCGGCACCGCCGACATCGCTTTCGGCCAGCCGACGTAGAAGGCGAGATGGGTGACGACCTCTGCCGCCTGTTCGCGAGTCAGGCCGTTGTCCATGGCCCGGTTGAGGTGGAAGGGCAATTGCGCCGACTGGTTTTGACTGATCAGGGCCGCCACGGTAATCAGGCTGCGATCTCGCGGCGCCAGGTCGGTACGTCGCCACAGGTCTGCGAACAGCACGTCATTGGTGTAGCGCGCCAGGTCCGGGGCGGTAGTGCCGACGGCAGCCTCTACCGCTGCCCGGCGCTTGACCTCGCTCGCTTCGTCCAGCGTGAGTAACTCTCCGGGCAGCGGCGTTATCTGCCCGGGATCCAGTCCTCGTTCAGCGAATATCTGTTTGGTGACACCTACGGCCGACATCGAATTGGGCCAGCCGCTGTAAAAGGCCAGATGGGTAATCAGGCCAGTGATTTCAGACGGCTTCACGCCGTTGTCGAGCGCCAGCTTGATGTGCCCGGTCATCTGGTCGATTTGTCCGCTGGCGACCAGGGCCGCCAGGGTGATCAGACTGCGGTCACGGGGGATAAGATCCGGTCGTTTCCACACTTCGCCGAACAGTAACTCGGTGGTGTAGGCATAAAGCTGTGGCGTGACTTCTAGCACGTCGGGCGATGGCTTGGGATCTGGCCGGGGTTTGCTTTCTTCTGCGCCCACCATGGCTGAGAAGAACAGACTGGCGAATACGGTGGCGATCAATTTCATGGGTTCGACTCCTGCAATACGTAGCCGCCCTCACACGTTGCACGGGCGACCACGGGATTCACGCTGTGGTCAGCGATGCCATATCAATGACAAAGCGATAACGCACGTCAGCCTTTTCCATGCGCTCGAAAGCGTGGTTGATCTCGTCCATGCGGATCATCTCGCAGTCGGGCAGGATGTTTTTCTCGGCGCAAAAATCGAGCATTTCCTGTGTCTGAGCAATCCCTCCGATCGGTGATCCTGCGATACGCCGGCGCCCCAAGAGCATGGGCACGGAGTTATGTTCAGCCATCGGGCCGACCTGGCCAACCAGCACCAAGGTGCTGTCGATATCCAGCAGTGATACGTAAGGGTCGACGCTGTGCTTGACCGGGATGGTGTCGATGATCAAGTCAAAGCTCGATTGGGCGTTATTCATCGCCTCCTTGTCGGTGGACAAGAGGAAATGGTCGGCACCGAGCGCCAGGGCATCTTCTTTCTTGTCGGCAGAGCGACTCAGCACGGTGACTTTAGCGCCCATGCCGTGGGCCAACTTGACCGCCATGTGTCCCAATCCGCCAAGTCCGATCACGGCAACGCGGCTACCCGGCACAACATTCCAGGTACGCAGCGGCGAGTAGGTGGTGATGCCGGCGCACAACAGCGGCGCCACTTTTGCCAGTTCCAGTGTCGGCGGTACGCGCAGGACGAATTCTTCGCGAACGACAAGGTGCTTGGAATAACCGCCGTAGGTGTTCTCCTTCGTAATCCGATCCTGACCGTTATAGGTATTGGTATTGCCTTCGCGGCACAGTTGCTCCTCGCCCTTGCGACACTAATCGCACTGCATACAGCTGTCGACCATGCAGCCAACAGCAACGGTTTCGCCAACCTTGTAACGGGTAACTTCAGCACCGACCGCCGTGACGCGACCGACGACTTCGTGTCCGGGCAATGCCGGATAAACCGTCCAGCCCCAGTCGTTGCGGACGGTGTGCAAGTCGGAGTGACACACGCCACAGAAAAGGACTTCCATGGCGACGTCGTCCGGACGCAGGCTCCGCCGGTCGAAAACGAACGGGGCCATAGGGGCTTGAGGCGATAGTGCAGCGTATCCAACGGTCTTCATTAACATTCCTCGGTCACAAAATCCCGGAAGTGGAGGAGGCGGGCTTCACTCCACTGATCTCGACATAGTAGGAAAGCTGGTCGTAGCGATTAAGAGCAGCAAACAGGATGCAGTCATGAGTACCGCTCAACAATGACTCGCCTGAGTTATTTGGGTGACAGGTCGCCGTACCAGTACGCCGCCGTCACGCCGCCATCCATCAGGAAGTCGCTGCCGGTGATGAATGTGCCTTCAGGGCCCATGAGCAGGGCCCCGACGGCACCCACTTCATCCGGGGTGCCGCCGCGTCCAGCTGCGCAGGTGTCGATCATGCGACGGTAGCCATCACCGCGTGGGCCGTTCAACTCGTCCCTTGCCAAGGGCGTGAAGATGATGCCCGGGCTGATCGTATTGACCCGCGCACCGCGTTTGCCCCAACGCACGGCTTCGGCCATGACCCGCAACGAGTTGGCGCGCTTGGAAATCTGGTATGCGTTCAAGGGATCGGTGACTTGAGCGGGCTGCAGCATCGGCAGCGCGAGCAGTTCTTCCACTGGCGTCGTTGCCAGCGCCTTGTTCTGTTCGGCGCTCAACGCAGGCAAGCGGTGGCCGGATTGCGAAGCGATAACGATCGCGGAACCACCTTTGGCGATGACGTTGCCGAATTCTTCGAGTACCACCGCCGTGCCATACAAATCCACCCGCAAAATCGTGGCCGGCGATGCCTGGGAGGGAGAAACGCCGGCGGCGTGGATGACGCCGCTGACTTCTCCAATTGCCGTCGCCGTCCGCACCAGCGCCTGCACCGACTCCCGGGAAGCGACATCCACGACAGCGGTGGTGACTTCGAACCCGGCATCAAACAGAACCTTTGCCGCGGCGTCGGCGTTCTCCTGTTTCAGGTCTGCCAGCACCACGTGTTTGCCGGCACTGACCCGGCGAGCGATGGCCTGGCCGATTGAACCGGCGCCGATAACGACAATGACGTTTGAAAGATCTTTCATGAGTTCATTCCTCGTGAGTCTTCGATTACTTGATCCCGATGCGGTCGGATCAGACTTCCTGACGCGTCGGCCGGAACAGGATTTCGTTGATGTCCATGTCTTCCGGCTGGCTAATGGCGAAGGCCACTGCACGGGCGAAGGCGTCTGCCGGCAGGGCGATTTCGTACATCTTGCGCACGTTATCGGCGATATCAGTTTCGGTGATGCTGTCAGGCAGTTCGGTGGCGACAGCGCCGGGCGAGATCACCGTGGTGCGAATGTTGTAAGGCTTGACCTCTTGGCGCAGGCCTTCAGAAAGGGCTAACACCGCATGCTTGGTGGCCGCATACACGGCGCTGCCCGGGCGAACCTTGTGTCCGGCCACGGACGAGACGTTGACGAACTGCCCGGACTTTTGCCGTTGCATATGCGGCAACGCCGCGGCGATTCCGTAGAGCACACCCTTGATGTTGACGTCGATCATCCGGTCCCAGTCCTCGACCTTGAGTCGTTCCAGGGGCGAGTGGGGCATCAGGCCGGCGTTGTTGATCATCACGTCGATACGACCATGAGCATTCACTGCGGCATCGACCAGCGCCTTGACATGATTGCTGCGGGTAACGTCGGTCCGCACCGCAAGCGCTTCGGCGCCGCTGGCATTTAATTCATCGGCAAGCGCCTGTATGCGCTCCAGCCTGCGGGCGCCGAGCACCACTTTTGCACCCTCGGCGCAGAGTCGGCGTGCCGACGCTTCGCCCAGTCCGCTACTGGCACCGGTAATGACAATGACTTTGCCTTGAATGTTTTCGTTCATGTTTTCTCCTGTGGGATGACACCGTCATCCGGATGGCGAAGTGTTTGAGTGAGGTTCTGCGCCGGCACCAACCATCGCGCGCAGAGCAAGCTGCAAATCCCAAATACCGCAATGACACCAGCCATGGGACGAGGCGTGCCATCGGCAAAGGCAGCCACCATGCCGGACCCCAGGATGCCTGTGCCGTATTGCAAGGAACCGACGAGCGCCGACATCGCACCGGCAAACTCGGGGAACTCCCCCAGCGCGCCGACGATGGAGTTGGCGACGATGAACCCGGTTGCCGAGACAAACAGAAACAGCGGTATCACCAGGCCGACAATGCCACCCCAATCGAGCCAGGCATCCAGCGCCAGCAACAGCGCCGACACGGCGGCCGCACCCGTGCCCAGGCGCATCAGGTGATCGCTGCCCAGTCGTGCGACCCAACGGGAGTTAAGCTGATTGGTCAGCATGATCCCGGCGATTCCGACCGCAAACAGCACGCCGTACTGCTGCGGTGAGACGTGGTGATAGCTGATGTAGGCGAAGGGTGTACCCGCGATGTAGGCGTACATCCCGCCATAGAAAAAGCCGCCGGCACCGATGTAACCCAACACTCGTCGCTGACGCAGCAGCAGGCCGTAACGACGCAGCGCCCGGTGCAGGGGTTCGGGGTTACGCCGCTGTGCCGGGAGGGTTTCCGGAAGGATGTGCAGTAGCGCCAGCGTACTCAGGCCGAGCAGCACAAGCGTCCAGAAGATTGCGCGCCACGAGGCAATCTGCAAAATCAGGCCGCCCACGCTTGGCCCCAGCAACGGCGCGATGGCCATGACCGTCATCAGGGTCGAAAGCATTTGTGCCGCACGATGGCCGGCATACAGGTCACGCACCATGGCCCTGGCCAACACCACGCTGGCGCAGGCGCCCACGGCCTGTACGGCGCGCCAGGCGATCATCACTCCGGCGGAATTCGACATGGCACAACCGGCGGAACCGATGATGAACAGCACCAGGCCGATAGCGATGGGCAAGCGACGGCCAAAGCGATCACCAATGGGGCCCCACAGCAATTGGCCCAGGCTGAAGCCGATCAGGTAGCCGGAAATGGTCAACTCGACCTGACCTGAATCAGCGTGCAAGGCATCAGCCATGGCGGGTAAAGCAGGCAGATACAGATCCGTTGAGATCGACGCGAAGGCCATTAATGCGCTGAGGATCGCCAATGTCCATAGTGATTGGCGGTCAGAGGCAGCGGCGCTGTGCGCCGTGGAGTCGGAGGGTGCCATAGGGGCTGAATTCTCGGAAAAGGGCCGCCCGTCCTGCGAGGAGAGCGGCCGGGTAGTGCGGGGAATCAGCGGTCGACCCGTTGCTGCAAATGCGCCGGGTAACGGTCACCGACAATCTGGATTTGCTGAAGAACGGATTCGATGGTGGCGAGGTCCTTTGAGGTCAACTCGATAGACGCCGCACCGAGGTTTTCCTCCAGTCGGTGCAATTTGGTCGTGCCCGGAATCGGCACGATCCATGGCTTGCGCGCCAGCAGCCAGGCGATGGCGATTTGAGCCCGGGTCGCGTCTTTATCGCCCGCAATGTGGCCGAGTACTTCAACGAGTTGTGCATTGGCGCTGCGATTCTCTTCGCTGAAACGCGGCACAATATTGCGGAAGTCGTCCGAAGCGAATGTTGTCTCGGCATCGATGGCCCCCGTAAGAAAACCCTTGCCCAGCGGGCTAAAAGGCACGAAGCCAATACCGAGCTCTTCAAGCACCGGCAGTACTTCTTTCTCTGGCTCACGCCACCACAGCGAGTACTCGCTTTGCAGCACCGTGACGGGTTGTATCGCGTGGGCACGACGAATTGTCTGCACGCCAGCTTCGGACAAACCGAAGTGTTTGACTTTGCCTTCAGTGATCAGCTGTTTGACGGTACCGGCGACGTCCTCGATCGGCACATTGGGGTCGACGCGATGCTGGTACAGCAAATCGATGTGGTCGGACTTCAATCGCTTGAGAGCTGCCTCCGTCACAGTACGAATGTTTTCCGGACGGCTATTGAGGCCTTGTGCCACATCACCATTCTTGAAACCGAACTTAGTAGCGATCACAGTTTGCTGGCGAAAGGGCGCCAACGCCTCTCCCAGCAACGACTCGTTGGTAAAGGGGCCATACGCTTCAGCGGAATCGAAAAACGTCACACCTTGCTCGAACGCGTTACGGATCAGCTGGATAGCCGCTGCTTTGTCCATTGCCGGGCCGTAGCCGTAGCTGATGCCCATGCAGCCCATGCCGATGCTCGATACTTCAAGTCCGCTGTTGCCAAGAACACGCGTTTGCATTTTTTTCGCCTCCGCTGATAGTGTTCCAATACCTTATATTGCTGTTGAGAACTCAACAATATAGCTTTGGCTGCATAGGTTACTGAGGAAAATTCATCAATGATGCGCGCAGATCTACCTGGCCTAACGGCGTTCATTGCCATCGCTGAACAACGCAGTTTCAGTGGTGCGGCTCGAGTGTTGGGCGTGTCTTCTTCCGCGCTCAGTCATTCGATGCGCAATTTGGAGGCGCGGTTGGAGATGCGTCTGTTCAACCGCACGACGCGCTCGGTTTCATTGACCGAGGCGGGGGAACAATTGCTCAACGGCGTACGGCCGTTGATGAATGACCTGGCCAACGTTGTCAACGAGGTTACCTCCGCCCGAATCACACCTTCGGGTTCAATCCGCATCAGCGCTTCGGAGTCATCGATTCGGCCGCTGATTCGCCATGTTGTTCCCGACTTCGTGATTCGTTATCCGCAAATCCATATCGAGTTCGTGGTCGACAGCAAGCTGCAGGACATTGTGGGCGATGGTTTCGACGCCGGTATTCGGCTGTTTGATGACGTGCCTCTTGACATGATCGCCATCCGATTCGGGCCGGACCTGCGCTTCGCTGCCGTTGCCTCACCCGCGTACCTTGAGCGCTATCCTGCGCCTGAGGTGCCGCAGGACTTGAAAGCTCATCGGTGCATCCGTTTTCGCTTTACCAGTGGTGGGCTGTTCCGCTGGGATTTCAAGCATGACGAGCAAAGCGCCAGCCTTGATGTGGAAGGGCAGGTGACCATGGATAATGTAAACCTGATGATTGATGCGGCCCTCGCTGGTATCGGTGTGGCATGGGTGCCCATCGCGCAGATTGCTGATCATCTGAGCGATGGCCGACTGATCGATTTGTTGCCTCAGTGGACCCCCAATTATTCAGGGCTTTGCCTGTACTATCCAGCCAATCGCCATCCTCCGATTGCTCTTAGATTATTCGCCCTGGCAGTACGGGAGTGGTCGAGTCGAACTGAGACGCTGGTTTCGAGCATGGACACTGGCAGTCACTAGTTGGAAATCGCTGTTCTTGTGCATATTTGCAGGAGCGTTTCTCCGCCAGGTTCTCGGCTGCTTCTGGCCCAAAAAAGCTCAGCCTAACGAGCAACTCTCGATTGCGGCCATGTGCTGGTTGGCAGGTCGGTATACAAGGAGGCCGGCGTGCTAGAAAACGCCTTGTGCATGATCATGATAAAACCAAGGCGAATGAACGCCGCAACGGTGCGCTGTCCTCCTTTATGTCTATCACAAGCCAAACAGTCTCAGTCTCACCACAGCAAGGTTTCAACCTCATCAAATTTTCCTGCGACCTTCAAATAGGTCTCAGCCCATCCACTGCTCATGCTGACCTCCTGCAAAGGTCCAGTTGGCGCGAACAACACGGCGACGCTCAACCGTTCAGGCAAGATGCCGGCCTTTAATGAGTGGATCAAAGCTTGTAGTTCGGCTTTTGCCTCGAACTCATCTGGCCAATACGACCAGCAGAAGTCATTCCCCGGCGTCGACACCAGTTCGACGGTGGCCTCAAGTATGAGGATGAGCGACTCGACAGCGGAATCACACTCGGCTGCTCCCCGGAGCAAGCGATGCAGTTGGCGGGTTTCCATGGTGTATTCCAGATACGATTTCCAGCGGATAAATATCGAGCATCATGAACGCAGCCGCAAGCATTCCGCGCTGTGTTGGCTCGTACCCCGGTAATTATTGTTGTGGAAAAACGCCCGCACGGGGGGCAGTTGTAATGCTGATTCGACTTTATGAGCGTTTTTGCCTGCATATTAATTATCGAAAAGCAGACTTTTTCATTTTGGCTTTATTAAACCTAGGTCACCTACGTGCGTTCGTATGCAAAGCGGAGCTCCAGCGCCTCAAAGGCAGCAAAGTGAGGGTAAAGCTGCTGGATGCGCGTACTCATGCCCCGTTCGATTCGTTGCTCGAAGGGAAAATCGACGTCGGTTAAAGTGCTGACTCAGAAGGTGTGATGCCCGGATGGTCACCTCTTGGCCGTTCTCCGCCTATCACAAGTGGCCTAAATCGCCTCAAAGCTGTCAGACAAACCAGGTAACTATTGGCCCTCCTTTGCGGAATGGGGGATTCGACGAAGAGATTCGTCGAATCGACGTTTTCAGGTTTCGTTGGTCTCAATGATATCCACCTGGATAGGTGGCGGCGTGTTTATGTAAGTTGCTTACAACAACGATATCGGATAACTGATAAAGAGCCGGTTTTCGTCAAACTCATTGGTGCTGAAGTTTTTCCGAATACTGGAATTTCGCCATTTGACGCTGAGATTTTTCAATGCGCCAGATTGAATGACATAAGCCAGCTCCGATTCCCGACCCCATTCCTTACCATCGGTGATCACCCCCGAGTGCACGTTATCGCCACTCAAGTAACGGTTCATCATGGTCAGGCCGGGGATGCCGACGGTGACGAAATTGAAGTCGTGACGAACCTGCCAGGAATGCTCCTGCGCGTTATCAAAACTGGAGTTGTAGCTGTCGTTCGCCAAGGTGCCGCCACTGGCACCGTTGACTCGCATCCACGCGGTATCGCCGGTGAGCTTTTGCAGGCCGACGTAGAACGTGCTGCCACCCAGTTTTGCGGAAAACAATCCGAAAGCGGTCTTGTTGTCCATGTCCCCGGCCAGACTGGCACCGTCTTCCTTGCCAGTAAAAAAGCCCATGTTGGCGCCCAGTGTCCAGTCGCCCAAGGGTTGGCTGTGGCTCAGGTTGAAGTACTGTTGCTGATAGATGTCCTTGAGTTCGTCGTACCAGAGTCCCACCGTCGTTCGCTTTTCGTTGAAGGTGTATTCACCCCCGCCGAAGTTGAAGCGATCGGACGTGAACGCCGCTTTGCCGTTCATGGACATGTCTTCCATGCTGGCGTCGTTGCGCGGGCTGTTCTGTCTGATCTGACCGCCGTACAACGTCAGCCCGCCGATTTCCTGTGAGGTAATCTGCGCGCCACGAAAAGTCTGCGGCAATGAACGACCATCATCGGAACGGAGGATCGGCAGGGTGCTGACCCATTCGCCGACTTTCACCACAGTTTTTGAAACCTTGGCCTTGGCGGCGACTCCCAGTCGTCCGAAATTTTCAGCTGGCTCTCCATCACCGTGGACAGGCAATAGTTGCGTGCCGGCGGTGCCTTTGCCGCCGTCGAGCTTCTGCGAGTAAAGCCCCAGGACATCAACGCCGAAACCTACCGGCCCTTGGGTGTAACCGGAGCGGGTATCGAGGATGAAGTTTTGCGTCCATTCCTCGGCTTTGTTCTGTGGTGCGGCAGCATTAGGGTAGGCGGGGTTGACGAAATTTCGATTGATGTAGGCGTTGCGCAGATTGAGCGTGGAAGTTGCACCCTCGATAAAACCGCTATTTTCATCGGCATGAGCGACAGTTGTCGAGGCGGCACTGATCACTAGGGTCAGGCCGATTAATTTGTAATGTGTGGGAACGTTACGGCGAAAACAGGTGTGGCGCATGATGGATTTCTCTCGGTGAATTATTGTTTTTTTTCGGGAGTTTTCGAAGCCGGTACTGAATTTCAGGTGCAGGCGGTCCGGGCAACTATCTGCCGGGAGACCGCCGTGTCAGCGTCTGGTTAAAAGGGGTGTCAGGTGTTGGAAGCCTGGCGACGCAACAGGTCGTCAATGGCCCTGATGGCCAGGGGATAACCGTCGGCGCCCATTCCGCAGATCACTGCATTGACCACGCCGGACATGATCGAATGGCGATGCAGTTCATCGCGTGCATGGATGTTCGACAGGTGCAGTTCGATCAGGGGTGTGTCGAGTAGCTTCAACGCATCGAGTACCGGAATCGAGTGAAACGAAAAGCCGGCCGGGTTGATGATTAGTGCCGCGCCTTGTTCGAAAGCCTCCTGAATCCAGTCGACCATCACGCCTTCGTGGTTGGTCTGGCGAAAGTCGCATACCAGGTCTAATTCCCTGGCCAGCCTTTCACTCGTCTGGCGAATCTGATCGAGCGAGGTGTGGCCGTAGATGTGCGGCTCGCGACGACCCAGCAGGTTCAAATTCGGGCCGTTGAGGATGAAGACGGTACGGTTCATGGTCGTCCTGCTGCGTTATTTGGAAAGAATGGCTGAAGCGCGAGTGTCTACGGCGTCGTCTTTGGCGACGGCGTTAAGATCGATGCCGCGTGTTTCCGGGCCGATGACGATCATTGCCAGCGAGATCAGGTTGATCACCGCGCACAGCGTCACCAGCGGCCAAGGGGAGTTGTTCGACTGGCTCATCATCCACACGGCGATCATTGGCATAGGGCCGCCAATCACCAGGTTGGCGCCGGTGTAGGCTAGGGCCGAGCCGGAGTAACGAACCTGGGTCGGGAATGATTCGGCGAAGGCCACCGGCTGAATGCCGCTTTGGAACTGGGTGAAGCCAAGGAACAGCCCCATGATTGCCATGATGGCGGGGACGTTCAGCGTGTTGAGGATCGGGAAGTAGACGAACAGGATTAGCAAGGTCATGCCTGAGCCCAGGGCCAGCGCCTTCTTGCGGCCCCAGCGATCCGACAGATAACCGCCGGCCAGCGCACCGAAAATGGCGCAGACGTTAGCCACCATCAGCGACATGAAGCCGGTCGACTGGCTAAAGCCCAAGTGCTTGGTCAGGTAGCTGAGAGAGAAAATCACGATCAGATAGAACAGCGCAGCCGGCGAGCAGAAGAACAGCATCAAGCGCAGGATGGTCTTGTAGTGACTGCCGACAGCGGATTTCAGCGGGCTTTTTTCCTGCTTGACCGGGGTCTTTTTCAAGGCAACGAAGGCCGGGGTTTCATCGACTTTCAGGCGGATGAAGATCGCGACCACCACCAGCACGAAGCTCAGGAGGAAGGGGATTCGCCATCCAAAACTTTCGAATTGATCGCTTGAAAGCGTCGCGGCCAGACCCATCAACACGCCGTTGGCCAATATCTGACTTAGTGGTGAGCACAAGCCGAGCATGCCCGAATAACGCCCGCGGCGATCGGGGGATGCGTGTTCCAGTGCCATCAGTTGTGCCCCGGTGGACTCACCACCCAGGGCGAAACCTTGAATGATCCGCAGCAATACCAGAAGGATCGGTGCCCAGATCCCCACTTGGCCGTAGGTGGGCAACAAGCCCATCAATACCGAAGCCAGGCCCATCATGGTCACGGTGGCCAACATCAGGTTGCGCCGGCCAAGCTTGTCACCGAGGTAGCCACAGGTAATGGCGCCCAATGGCCGCGCGGCCAGGCCAACGCCGAAAGTCGCCAGCGAAGCGAGCAGGCCGGCAGTTGGTTCCATCGCCGGGAAAAACAGTTTGGGCAGAATGGTCGCTGATACCGCGCCATAGAGCGTGAAGTCGAACCATTCCAAGGCGGTGCCAATGGTTGCGGCGGTCACTGCTTTGCGAGGCATGCGCAAATCATGAGTCTCTTGACTGGTTGTGCTCATAGAGGTGCTCGTCTTTTTTTATGGTTATGGTGTACCCCAACGATCCAGCCCGGGCGATGGCACCAGCAAAAACGTCGAAGTGAGTAGACGTTAACCCATCCTGCTTGCAGAATAATTATCGAAATCCAGATAAATAGATAAGCCAGCCTTATGGGTGGGAATTATGGAACTGCGTCACCTGAAAGCCTTTGTGGTCGCCGCCGACCTGCAACATTTTAGTCGCGCGGCCGAGCAACTGGGCATTGCACAACCGGCGCTGAGTCAATTGATGCGCACGCTCGAGTCCGAACTGGGTCTGGTATTGTTTCGACGGGAAAACCGTGGGGTGGCGTTGACCGCTGCCGGCGAGGCGTTCCTGCCTCATGCGCGACAGTCCATCGAGTCCAGCGAACGGGCGATCGCCGCCGCGCGGCGTGCCCGACGCGGGGAAGTAGGCGAAATCAACATCGGCTACCACTCGGCTTTGTTCGAGGCCAACCTGCCGCAATTGCTGCGGCATTACTTCAGCACCTTTCCCGAGGTCAAAGTGTCGCTGGTGGACGCCGGTATTCGTGCACAGTTCGACATGTTGCTCGACCAAAAACTCGACCTGGCCTTTGCCAGGGTGTTCAAGGATCATCTGCCCGACCGTCTTCGCACCCATCATTTCAGCCAGTCCAGACTTGTCCTGTTGATCCCGGACAACCACGAACTGGTCGACAGCTTCAGCGGAGACCTGGCGACGCTGCGCCATGAAAAATTCGTGTTCCTGCAGGACAGTGCCGGCATCGGTCTGACCTCCCACACCCTCCAGGCTTGCCGACAAAACCAACTGCACCCCGAGAACATCATGTACGTGCCATCGTTGATGAGCATTCCCGGGCTGGTGGCTGCTGGCATCGGCTTGAGCATCGTCCCCGAAACGATGACCCGGTTGACCATGCCCGGCATACGCATTGTGCCGCTGGCTCAAGCGGAAATGGTCAGTGAACTGTCGCTGATTTCACGGATTGACGAGCGCTCCAGCGCGGTGCTGCACTTTATCGAAGAGGCTAATGGGTGGGGATAACGTTGCGCGCGATTTGATAGTAGACCGGTCTGCATCAGAGATGCCCATGTAGCAGTTTCTGATCACTGAGACAATGCAGTCGGAAATGGTTGTGGAGGCCTAGCCAACCTCCGATTCTCAAATGCACCTTGATCCCAGAGCGCAAGGAGCTCGTGACTCGCTCCTTTAATTTTCGGATGCGTGTTTCTGCCTGCCGCGAAGGGCAGAAAACGGCCAAAAGCAGTCCGTCGTTACAGGCAGAAACCGGCTGGATTCACGTTGCATGATTCGGCGATCAAGGCCTCCCACTACCTCACGCATTCCTCGCTAATACAGCACCGCTTCGCGCAACTGCTATTCGATGCTTCCGTATAACTATTTGGAGTCTACGCTTGGCTGATCATCAGCTGACAGGTGGCCTCATGAGTAACTTTCCTATCGTTGCGACGGTGCTTTCGATGTTATTGGGCCTTTCTGTCACCCGCCTGCTCCTTGGTGCATTAACGGTTTTCCGCATCCGTCGAGCAGCGGCGAGCGATTGGGTTGCTCTTGTCTGGGCTGTAACGCTTTTTACGACACAGCTGGATTTCTGGTGGGCTGTAAACGCACTGCCTAAGGTAAAAGAGTCATACTCATTTCCAGAGTTTTTACTGCTGGTTCTATTAGCTCTCTCACTATTCGTCTCTGCCGCGCTACTGCTGCCGAGCCGCAGTGAGGACGAGCAAAATGGCCTCCGCATTTACTTTGAACAAGATGGCCGGTATGCACTTCTTTCTCTATCGACTTATCTATTTCTCGGCTTTATTGTAAATGTTCTGTTATTCAAAGCATCTCCAATATCGCTTTGGGCTGCATTCGATGTAGTAATGATTGTCCTTCCCGCTTGTGCCTTTTTTGTCAAATCACGCAAGTGGTACTCTTTTATCGCCCTGGTTTATGTGCCAATTAATGCGATAGATCTGGCCATCTCACTAACAAATTAGGTGCGCATATTGATTGTTCGAAATTAACGGTTGCCCCCAGAATTCCGTCGAACTCAGTTGTGGCTACTGGTGACAGTTAGAGGGCCCCCGTCCTGTTGATTCGCCCCCTTACGACTGCACTAAACGTACAACGCGTGGGGCAGGCCAGCATTGTGACTGGTCGACTGCTGCCGTCTGCGTAGGGCAGCAAAGGGTCGGTTCGGCCGGTGACGGTAAGCAGAAATCGGCCAGAAACGTACGCGATACGAGCCGGGTTGCCCCTTAATTTTTTTTGTGAGAAGTTGAGGGACGCTGATTCATCAAGGAATGAAGATCATGGACATTCGATCGACAGAAACAGAGAATTGGATGCTTCTAAAGCAAGTCCGACTCGCCGCGCTTTTAGACACGCCAACGGCATTTGGTGTCAGTTATCAAACTGCTGCCGCATACACTGATGAACAGTGGAAAGCTAGAGCCTCTTCAACCGGAACAGCATTTTGGCTGGCACTCGACAACGGTAGGCCTGTCGGAATGATCGGCGCCGCAGTCAATAGCGCACATCGCTTTAACTTGATAGGAATGTGGGTTGAACCTGCTGCCCGGGGCTCAGGAGTAGCAACTCAGTTGGTAGAAGTAGTGAAAGCTCGCTCTACCTCGGAAGGCTTTGATCGCGTCTTTCTCGACGTATCGCCCGACAATGCGAGAGCCTCGAACTTCTATCTCAAGCAAGGTTTTGTTTTCATGGATGAATGGGAGCCGTTAGAAAGTCATCCGTATATTACGGTTCAGACTATGCTCTGGATCGGAAGTGATTCACGAGTTCTCTCTTAGCCGGATATCTATTAGATGTCGGTTCCTGCCCATCACAACGGACAGAAACCGGCCAATTTCTGCCGACGCAGACCGGCCGCTTTGGGTCGAATAGCGACGGTCTAGCATCGACCGTCGCTAGGGATGGTTAGACCTCTGTCTGGTCCGCCATTTCCAGGGCATCATCGACCTCAATTCCCAGGTATCTGACGGTGCTTTCAAGCTTCGTATGACCAAGCAGGACTTGGACAGCTCTTAGGTTCTTCGTCCTGCGATAGATCAGCGATGCCTTGGTTCGCCTCAGCGTGTGAGTCCCGTACATGCTTGGGTCAAGGCCAATGGCGGTTACCCATGCTTTTACTATTCGAGCATATTGCCTGGTGGAGAGATGATCTGAGCTGTGCAGCCGGTTCGGGAACAAAAAATCCTCGTTGCGGAGGTGGGCCTGTCGCATCCAAGCCTCCAAAACCGTTCGGGTTTGCTCAGTGATTTCAAATTGCACTGGGTGCTGGGTTTTCTGCTGCAACACGATGGCCCGTGACGACACATGTTCTCCATGCGCTATATCCCTAACTCGCAGCTTGGTTAAATCACAGGCACGCAGTTTGCTGTCGATAGCCAAGTTGAAGAGCGCCAGATCCCGTGTCTTCTCCGCGAGCTGGAGTCTGACCTGAATGGCCCAGATGTCTCTGACTCGAAGCGGGGTTTTCTGCCCGACAAGCTTTCCCTTGTTCCAAGGCTGATGTCTGTTTTAGCAATAATGTTCATGACTCGTCCTCCACGTTGAGGGAGGACAAGGGTGGATCAATCACAATGAGTGAAGGTCGCTAACCGACCCAAAGCAGCCGGTCATGGGCCATACGAATAAGCGCAAGTTAGATCTCGTACTCCGGTGTTAAATCGACCGCCTCTTGCGCTTTTGGAAAAGCAGCGTCTCTGCTTCGGGCCCTTGATCGAGTGGAATCAAGGGCCACATATTGAGAAAACCTTCGAAAAATCTGTCTGTACCCATTGATGGGGCCTTTAGGCCGATTACTGCCCTGACGAAAGACTGTAATCGACCTCATGCCCCTCTAATTTGGTTCCCGTCGTGGATCGACGCGTGGTAAGCATCGACGATTGAGGAACTAAACGGTTGTGGCTGCCAAGGCTTTTTGCCGACGGTACAGAATTGTCGTCGCCGTGAACCCACACACCGCCGCGAACATCAGCCAGTATGCCGGTGATGCCTTGTCGCCCGTGGCCTGGACAAGCAGCGTCGAGATTGCCGGGGTAAAACCGCCAAAAACCGCAGTGGCCAAACTGAAGGCCAGTGAAAACCCGACTACCCGCACGTTTTGTGGCATGACTTCGGTCAATGCCGCGACCATGGCGCCGTTGTAGATGCCAAAGAAGAATGAGAAGTACAGGAGAACAGCGAGAAGTCGTTCGAAACTCGCCGCCTCTGCCAGCCAGTGCATGGCAGGATAGGCGGTGAAGATGCACAGCAACGATATCGCCAGCAACAGTGGCCGACGGCCAATGCGGTCGGAGAGGGCGCCGCCGATAGGCAGCCAGATAAAGTTACTGATACCGACCAGTAGTGTGACCACCAGGCTGTCGGTGGTGCTCAGGTTCAGTACTGTCCTGCCAAACGTCGGTGTGTAGACCGTAATCAGGTAGAACGTGGTGGTAGTCATGGACGCCAGCAAGCCGCCCGCCAGGACGGTGCGCCAGTTGTCACGCATCGAGCGAAAAACTTCGCGAGTGGTCGGACGATGGCTGCGAGCAGTGAAGGCGGCGGTTTCTTCCAGTGAGCGGCGAATAATGAAAATGAACGGGATGATCACGCAGCCAATGAAGAACGGAATACGCCAGCCCCAATCGGCGATCTCAGCGGCTTGCATCGTGGCATTGATCGTGTAGCCCAACGCGGCCGCGACGACGATCGCCACCTGTTGGCTGGCCGATTGCCAACTGGTGTAGAAACCGGTGTGACCGGGGGTGGAAATTTCCGCCAAATACACGGAAACACCGCCCATTTCCGCGCCGGCGGAGAAGCCCTGGAGCAGCCTGCCCAACAACACCAGAATCGGTGCCGCCACTCCAATGGCGGCATAGCCCGGCACCAGGGCGATCAATACGGTACCGGCGGCCATGATCGACAGCGTCACGATCAGCCCCTTGCGACGGCCCACCTTGTCGATGTACGCCCCCAGCACAATGGCGCCTAACGGACGCATCAGGAATCCGGAGCCGAACACCGCGAAGGTCATCATCAGCGACGCGAACTCGCTGGTGGCTGGAAAGAAGGTCTGGGAGATGTAGGTCGCGTAGAACCCGAACAGAAAGAAGTCGAACTGCTCGAGAAAGTTACCGCTGGTGACCCGCAAAATGGCGCCCAATTTGGAGCCCTTGGTTCGGGTTGTTGCCGTTGTCGTTTTCATCATGGCTACCGTTATGCTCACTATTGTTTTTGGAATGAGTGCTTTAAACGTCAGTCGCTGCCGGCGTTGATCGGGTTGGGTTGACGCTTCTCAATGGCGTGTTTGAGCAGCGCTGCACTGCGGAATATTCCATGGGCGAATTTGCCGTAGGGCATGGTCAAGAAAAACGCCATGACCAGGCCCAGATGGATAGCCAACATCAAGCCCAAGGCGCTGGTTTCACGCAAAGCCAGTAGCGCCAGGCCGCTTGCGCTGACCAGAAACAGCAGTGCGATGAACCCGCGATCCATGGGTTTTTGGTTCTCATCGCCGTGCGCCGGGTTGCGACGTAGGTTCAGCCAAAGAAGACCCGCCGGACCGATCAGCAGGCCGATGCCCCCGGCAATACCCAACATCACCGGCAAGCTGAAGATCGGATAAGGCGCCGACCACTTCAGCAGATAGTGAAAGAGCGTGGCGACGCCGGTGGCGGCGAAGCACAGCATGAAGCCGTAGAAGGTGAGGTGGTGGAATCGGCGTCGCCACAAGGTGAATTGATCGTCAGCGTTGTTGCAGCCTTCGCCATGGCCGCCGTCCAGGTACTTGAGCTTCGCGACGTTGGCCGTCGCCTCCAGTGCAGCGGACGTTTTCAACGGCAGTGGCGCGGCGACCGGTGAAACGTTGCGCCAGAAGCGCCGTACACCCAGGGTCAGGGCAAGTACCGCAAAGCCGAACACTGAGCCGAACATCAGCGCCAGGGTGTTATGCGGGAAAATCTTGTAGAAGTTGCCCCCGGGAATGGCCGTGAACAGGTTGCCCATGAGCATCAGTGTCAGGCATAAAAACAACGCCAATCCCCCACCGGAAGCCAACGCCAGGGTCAGACCGTTGCGCTGATACAACTTGCCCAGCGCTTGCGGCCAAGCGTATTCGGCGTAAGTATCCAGGCGCACTTTGGCCATGGCTTTGGGTATGTTGACTTCGAATTCGTGTGGGGCGGCGTACTGACAGGCGTGCAGGCACGCGCCGCAGTTATGGCACAAGTTCGCCAGATAATGAATGTCGGCCTGAGTGAATTCCAGGCGCCGGGTCATCGCTGGAAATACCGCGCAAAAGCCTTCGCAATAACGGCAAGCATTGCAGATGGTCATCTGCCGCTGGACTTCACTTTCGTCAAGATTCAGCACCGGGATCAACCCGCCCGATGCTTGGGGATCAAACAGTTGCATGTCGAGACTCCGTGTTTGCAGATGAGACGCCAAAGCCCACTGAAGCGGCCGCCTGCACACCGGCGATGCGGCCAAACGCGGTACCGATGGCCATGCCGATGCCGGCGGTGTAGCCCTTGCCCAGAACATTGCCGGCCATCATTTCACCCGCGACGAACAGGTTGGGGCTCGCTTTGCCGTTGAAATGCACGGCAGCGGTTTCGTCGGTGGCGAGGCCGAGGTAGGTGAACGTGACACCCGGTTTAAGCGGGTAGGCGTAGAAAGGTGGTTTCACCAATGGCCGCGCCCAATGGGTTTTGGCGGGCGTCAGTCCTTGGGTGTGGCAGTCGTCCAACGCCGTGTGATCGAACGTGCCAACGCGGCAGGCGCTGTTGTAGTCCTCGACCGTCTTGACGAATTTTTCTTGAGGCAGCTTCAACTGGCGGGCAAGGTCTTGCAGAGTATTGGCGGTGGTTCCGGGAAAGACCGGCGGCATGAAGCGGCCGATGGCTTGTTGATCGATGATCGAATACGCCTGCTGACCGGGTTGTCCGGCCACCAGACGCCCCCAGATCGCATAACGTTTTGGCCAGAAATCCTCACCTTCGTCGTAAAAGCGTTCGCCCTCACGATTGACCACCACACCCAGCGATACGCAGTCGATTCGGGTGCAGATGCCGCCGTCGTAGAGTGGCGCGCGAGCATCAATCGCGACCATGTGTGCTTGCGTCGGATCGCCGATCACATCGGCGCCAAGGTCGAGCATGCGCCGTAGCAAAATGCCGGTGTTGAATCGGGTGCCCCGGATCAGGAAATTGTCCGATGGCCATTCACCGCGCTCGTTCTGACCCCAGGCTTCGCGCAGCCATTCACGGTTGGATTCGAAGCCGCCGGCCGCCAACACGCAGGCCCGGGCTTCAATGCGTTCGGCGGCGAAACGCTGACCATCGACCTCATGTTCGCCCACATGGGCGGCGACGAATTTCCCCTCATCCAACTCGATGTCGGTCACTTGCGTGTTGTAGCGAACTTTTACACCCAAGCGCTCGGCGCTGCGAAAATACGCATTGACCAGCGCTTTGCCGCCGCCCATGAAAAAAGCGTTGGTCCGCGCCACGTGCAGCGCGCCGGACAGCGGTGGCTGGAAATGCACGCCGTGTGAACGCATCCAGTCGCGGCAAGAAGACGATGCCCGAATGGCAATGCGTGCAAGCTTTTCATCCGTGAGGCCACCGGTAACCTTCAACAGGTCTTGCCAGTATTCTTCTTCCGGATAGGCATCGATCAGCACGTCCTGCGGTTCGTCGTGCATGCACCGCAGGTTACGGGTGTGTTGGGAGTTGCCGCCGCGCCAGATTTTGGGAGAGGCTTCCAGCAGCATCACGCTGGCGCCTGCTTCTCGCGCCATCAGAGCGGCGCACAAGGCAGCGTTGCCACCCCCTATGATTAAGACATCGATCATTATCGCTCCTCGATTGGCAAGGAAGCGGGAACGAAATGCTCCTTGCGAGTGAGAGAACGATAGGGTGAGGAAGGAGTGGCCGAAAGGCTGCGTTTGACGCGGGGTGTTTAGTTTTTCTAAAGGCTTTGTCGCCAGAAGAGACTAGTGTCCGGGGTGTAGGAGGATTACGCGTCTACACCTTCTATCCATGTAGCTCCAGGCCACTGTTTGTCGACGACCAGCTGACGCGCCACATCGACGATGACCAACCGCGTTGCCAGCGCCGCCGGAGAGAGTTCATCGTCAGCCAGCGTCGCCAGAAGATTACGCCGGCCCACATGGGGATCGGCAATCCTGATCAGTGAAAGTCCGGACCCGTCTTTCAATGCAGCGGCCGCCCCCGGTTGTATCGTTGCCGCATGACCTGCCCGAACGGCGTTCATCAACACAGCGAGACCGTCGACTTCCATAATGACATTGGGTGTTAGCCCGACCCGCTCGAACGCGCTGGTCAATGTCGAACGCAATCCATGCTGCACGCTGGGCATCACCAGCGGCAGGCCGCCGAGGTCTGCTAACTGCACGCTGTCACCAGAAGGCGCCTCAGGCAGGCTGGGCGAGGCAATGACAAACAGTTTTTCATCCAGCAGAGGAGTCACGCTCCAGCGTTTACCCCCTTCGAGCTGGAACAGGATGGCCAGATCAATTTGCCGTGCGTTGAGTTGCGCCGCCAAGTGGCCGGAAAGCATTTCCACCAAATGCAGTTGTATGTCCGGATAACGCGCGCGCATTGCGTTGATCAACGGCAACGCGAGCACTGTCGCGGTAGTCGGTGGTAAGCCGACACTGACATAACCGCTCATTCGCCCGCGATGGGCGGCCATGATGGCGTTTTCGGCTTGGCGAAGCGTCAGTTGGGCATGGTGTAAAAACGCAAATCCGGCGCTAGTGGGCGTCACGCCAGTGGAGGTTCGATTCAGGAGGCGGGTGCATAGCTCGCTTTCCAGCTTGGAGATTTGCTGACTGAGGGCTGACACGCCAACGTCCAGTTCAAGTGCCGCACGCCCCAGGCTGCCAAGCTCGATGATTTTTACGAAATAGCGCAGTTGTCTCAATTCCAATGTGGCTGCTCCCCACGAATTTGTTATTCAAATACCTGAACGTTCGCCACGCAAGTTACGAAGCCCGAAGAGGCAGCATTGTCGCAGGTTTGGGCTGACCGTTGAGCGCGTGTGCCTTGTCGAGGGCTGCGACGTGATCTTCTGGGTGTGGGGTTTCGGCACGACAGTTAGACGAGCCTTCGTAGAATGAAGCTACCAATCGCCAAAGATTAGCTTTTGAGGCGCGGGCTACTTTTCTTTATGCACCAAAAATTGCCCCGATGCTTATTCTGGACGGGCGAGTTGCAGGTATTTACGGACCACCAGTAGATTGAAGTTTTCGACAAGGCAAGGATATTCAGGTGACCAATTCAAGCTGCCTCTTTTCATCCATAAATGACCGTCCATTCCTGCTGAAAACCCTTGGATACACGCAACCAAAATCCGAACGAAAAGGCAATCAACGCCTCGGTAGCATCCGGGTTAAGGTGTTGTCGCCCACGTAGTAATGATGGAATAACCCCGCCGCCGCGTGCAGGCCAATCAGCCAGTAGCCGGCGCTCCCGAGAAACTCGTGCCAGTGTTTGAACTGTCTGACTAGGTCAGGATCGACCGCCACCAGTGCCGGCAGAGCAAAACCGAAATAGGGAATCGGTTTATCCCCGGCAGACAGCATCAGCCAGGCCAGTAACGGCGTGGCAATCATCAGCACATACAACGCCAGATGCATCAGGTGCGAAACTCCGGTCTGCCAGGCGGGTAGCGCCGGAGTGATCGGCGGGCGCGGTGTCAGCCGTCCTAACAGGCGGACCCAGACCAGGACAAAGATGCTGATGCCGAACAGGGCATGCAACCCTAGAAACAAGCTCCTCAAGTGACCGCCACGCGGCAACAATCCTTTGATTTCGATGCAACTGTATACGCCGACAAACAGCGCCAGCATCAGCCAGTGCAAGGTGATCGACAGTTTGCCATAACGCGGTGTTGTTTTATCGCGGGTCATTCTGGGCCTCATGTCATAGCTGGCTGCCGACTCATTCGAGCAGCCTGGGTCCGGGTGTCACCGAACCGACGGAGGCCACCCTGCCGGCCAAGCCTTAAGGCAATCTGAAGACCGCTTCTTCCGAACCTTTGTCACCTTCAGACTTCGTTAAGAAATGCATTTGATACTTCTCCCCAATTGAGCCGGGGGAGGTGTTTTCCAATGTCCGATTTCAACTGGAACATTCAGTTGCCGCTGCACTTCGGCCAAGCCGAAACACCGCAAATGAATCTCGCCAGAGCATTGCCCGGCGACCCTCAACGGTCCGTCTTCGAAACCTTCATCCAACAACGTTTCCGCAAGGCTCACGGTGCCGACATCCGCCATTTCATGCCGGAACTGTTTGGCATGAGCGATGCGTCCGGGGCGCTGTGTGCGGTGGCCGGCGTACGCCTGGCAAACGGCGAACCGCTGTTTCTGGAGGGTTACCTGGACGAGGCGATTGACCCGCTGATCAGTGCCGCCGCGGATCAGACCGTAGACCGCGCAGCCATCGTCGAGGTAGGCAATCTGGCGGCCAGCGACACCGGCAGTGCGCGGTTGAGCATCATTACCATCACCTACCTGCTGGCCATGGGTGGACTGGAATGGGTGGCCTTTACCGGGAACCTGGGGCTGGTGAACAGCTTTCAACGCCTGGGTTTGAAGCCTGTGACGCTTTGCGCTGCCGACCCAGCGCGTCTGGGTGAGGACCGCCACGCCTGGGGTAGCTACTACGAAAGCAAGCCCTGGGTTCATGTTGGCAACATCCGCGCCGGATTCATTCATTTACGCAACATCGGGCTATTTGGTCGCCTGGGTTTGGCAACGTCCATCGAGGGGACCTGCCATGTCGCCTGAAATGGAACGGTTCAAACAGACCCTGCGCAACCATGCCGAACGTAAAACCAATGTCACCGCGTTATGGGACGATCAGCAGAAACTGGACTACGCCACGCTGTATGCCGAAGTTGTTTATCGCCAGCAGCGCTTGCGCGATGAGCGCGTCAAAGTGGTCGCACTGGCGTTGGATAATGGCATTGATGCGATGCTCTGGGACCTGGCCGCGCTGTTTGAAGGCCTGACCTGCGTAGCGCTGCCACCGTTCTTCAGCCCCGCGCAGCGCAACCATTGCCTGGAGCAAAGCCAGGCCGAACGGGTGATCGCCGCGCCAGAACTGGAAGAAGAATTGCAGGCGGCCGGGTATGAGAAAACCGGTGAATTCTGGTGCCGACATTTCGGCGATTCGATCCGAATGCCCAAAGGCACGGCCAAGTTGACCTTCACGTCCGGCACCACGGGTACGCCAAAAGGCGTATGCCTGAGTGCCGAAAGTATTCTGCGAGTGGCCCGGGAACTGGATCAGGCCAGTAAACCCACCGATCCGCGGCATCACCTGGCGCTGCTGCCGCTGGCGATTCTGCTGGAGAACATCGGTTGCTATGCCGCGTTGTACGCCAGCGCGACCTTGAGTCTGCCCAGCCAGAAAGCCCTCGGTATGCAAGGCACCAGTGGAGCAGATGTGCAGCGATTGTTGGGATGCCTGGCCACCCGTGCCCCCGAGAGCCTGATCCTGGTGCCACAGTTGCTGCTGATGCTGGTCAGTGCTGCCGAGCAGAAGGGCTTCGATCCACAGCATTTGCGTTTTGCCGCTGTGGGTGGTGCCCGGGTTGCCGAGGAATTGTTACAGCGCGCTGAAAGCGTGGGCATACCGGTCTTCGAAGGTTACGGACTCTCGGAATGTGCATCGGTGGTATGCCTCAATCGTCCGCACGTGCACCGCCCCGGCAGTGTCGGCCAGCCTCTGCCGCATGTGGATATTCGCCTGGCTGACGACGGCGAAGTGCTCATCAAGGGGGCGACGCTGTTGGGCTATCTGGGGGACGCGCCTCACACCGATGAGTGGTGGCCCAGTGGTGATCTCGGCGAGTTCGACCCGCAGGGGTTTCTCTACCTGAAGGGACGCAAGAAGCATCAGTTTGTCACCAGCTTCGGGCGCAATGTGAATCCCGAGTGGGTTGAGGCGGAGCTTACTCAGCGCAGTCACATCGCCCAGGCCTTCGTCTACGGCGAAGCCATGCCTCACAACCATGCGCTGCTCTGGCCGCACCGTCCGGACTGCCCGGACGAGCAACTAGCCGCCGCCGTGGCCCAGGCCAACGAGAGCCTTCCCGATTACGCCCAAGTCCATCACTGGACCCGCCTTGATCAGCCCTTCACGCACGCCAATGGCTTGCTGACTGCCAACGGCCGCCCTCGCCGCGACACCATCGTCGAGCGCTACCGGGCACAACTGACCGAATCCGCATTTTCCTAGGAATCGCGCACCATGAGCTTTTTCGACACGCTTCAAGAAGCCACTCAACAAGAACGCATTGAGTTGTTCAACCTGCCGATCATCCGTGAGGCGCTGGAAGGCAACGTCAGTCTGGAAAGCTACCGGGCGTTTCTGACACAGGCCTACTACCACGTGCGCCATACCGTGCCGTTGATGATGGCCTGCGGTGCGCGCCTGCCATTGCGCCTGGAATGGCTGCGTGAAGCGGTATGCGAATACATCGAAGACGAATACGGCCACGAAAAGTGGGTACTCAATGACATCGAGGCCTGCGGCGGTGACAAAGACGCTGTGCGCGATGGACGCCCGTCCTTGCCGATCGAATTGATGGTCAGCTTCCTCTACGACCTGATCGCTCGGCACAACCCGGTGGGGCTGTTCGGCATGGTCAACGTGCTCGAAGGCACCAGCATCGCCTTGGCCACCCACGCCGCCAGCAGTATTCGCGAACGCCTTGACCTGCCGGAAAGCGCCTTCAGCTACCTGAGTTCCCACGGTTCACTGGATATCGAGCACATGCAAACCTACCGTCGACTGATGAACCAACTGGAAGACCCGGACGATCAAGCCGCCGTTATTCACGCGTCCAAAGTGGTGTACCGGCTCTACGCCGATATGTTCCGCGGCCTGCCGCGTGACGGGGAGAACCTGCATGCTCCTGTCTGAAGCTCGTGTTGTATTGACCGGTGCCAGCGGTGGCATCGGCCTGGCCATCGCCACGGCCCTGTGTGCCAGTGGTGCGCAAGTGTTGGCAGTGGCTCGGCATCGGGAACCGTTGGCGCCGTTGCTCAAACGCTACCCGAAAAACCTGTGCTGGGTGGACGCCGACCTGACCGTCCTCGCCGAGCGCCGCGAGGTGCTGGCAGAGGCCGAAAACATGGGAGGCATTAACCTGCTGATCAATGCCGCCGGGGTGAACCATTTCGCCATGCTTGAACAACTGGATGACAGCGAGATCAACGCGATGCTGGCAGTGAACATCAGCGCACCGATCTGCCTGACCAAAATCCTGTTGCCCCTGCTCAAGCAGGCCGACAGCGCCATGGTAGTCAACGTCGGTTCCACCTACGGCTCCATCGGCTACCCCGGTTATGCCAGTTATTGCGCAACCAAGTTTGCCTTGCGCGGGTTTTCCGAAGCCCTGCGTCGGGAGCTGGCAGACACACGAGTCAGCGTGCTCTACGTCGCCCCGCGAGCCACCCGCACCAGCATGAACAGCGCGGCGGCCCAGGCGTTGAACGATGCGCTCAAAACCAGCGTCGACGATCCGCAAACCGTGGCATCTGCGGTGATGCACGCCATTGCCGGTGATCGTCGTGATTTGTACCTGGGTTGGCCGGAACGCTTTTTCGTACGCCTCAACAGCCTGTTGCCGCATTTGGTGGATCGAGGCTTGCGCAAGCAATTGCCGTTAATCCGCCACCTGAGTCAAAAACCCGACAAGGAGAATCTCGAACCATGAAAAAGATCTTCGCTTACCTGCTACTTGGAACATTGAGCCATAGCGTTTGGGCACTGGATGCTGCCGATCAGCAACGCCTGAGCGGTATCCAGCAAAGTTGGGCACACATTCAGTACGAGTTGCCGGAGGGGCAACGAACCGCCGCGTTTGAAAAGCTGGCTGCACAAGCTTCAAGCTTCACCCAAGAGCGCCAAACGTTGGCTGAAGCATGGATTTGGTCCGGCATCGTCACCAGCAGTTGGGCCGGTGCGCAGGGTGGACTGGGCGCGCTGAGCAAGGTCAAGGAGGCCAAGGCCGATCTGGAAAAAGCTCTGGCCATTGACCCCAAGGCACTGCAAGGTTCTGCCTACACGAGCCTCGGAGCGCTGTATGACCGTGTGCCGGGTTGGCCCATCGGTTTCGGCGACTCAGACAAGGCCGAACAGTTGCTCGAACTTGCCCTGCGTATGAACCCCAATGGCATCGATAGCCTGTACTTCTGGGGCGATCACCTCTACCGTCAAAAGCGTTACGTTGAAGCCAGGGCTGCGCTGCAAAAAGCACTGCTGGCGGCGCCTAGACCCGGACGCGAAACCGCCGATGCCGGGCGACGCAAAGAGATCGAAGCGCTATTGGTGGACGTGAACAAGAAACTCGGCTGACAGGAGTCCGTGTGCGCTTATTACTGGTAGAGGATGACGTGGCTCTGGGCGAAGGCATACATCAGGCCCTGAGTCGCGAAGGTTACACCGTCGACTGGTTGCGGGACGGCAGCAGCGCTTTGCATTCACTGCTCAGTGAAACCTTTGATTTGGCGGTGCTCGACCTTGGCTTGCCTCGGATGGATGGTCTCGAAGTGCTGCGGCGTTTGCGTGACAGTGGCTCCAATCTGCCGGTATTGATCCTTACCGCACGGGATGCCACCGAAGACCGCATTGCCGGATTGGATGCAGGGGCCGACGATTACCTGATCAAGCCTTTCGATCTGGCGGAGCTGAAGGCTCGCTTGCGTGCGCTTCTGCGGCGCAGTGCCGGGCGTGCACAATCGCTGATCGAGCACGCGGGTATCAGCTTGAATCCAGGCACTCAGCAAGTCAGCTATAACGGTAAGTCGGTGGCCCTGACGCCCAAGGAATACCAACTGCTCCACGAACTGCTTTCACCACCCGGGCGGGTGATGACCCGCGATCACCTGATGCAATTGCTGTACGGCTGGAGCGAGGAGGCCGAAAGCAACACCCTGGAAGTTCACATCCATCATCTGCGCAAGAAGTTTTCCACCGACCTGATCCGTACTATCCGCGGTATAGGTTACCTGGTGGAGAAGCGTCCATGACCTCCATCAGGCGTCGTACCCTGACATTGATCATCAGCCTGATGCTCGCCGGTATTACCGTGATCAGCCTGTTCAACCTGCACGACAGCAACCATGAAATCGCCGAAGTCTATGACGCCCAACTGGCCCAGAACGCTCGCCTGCTACAAGGCGTCATGCGCATGCCTTTGGCCAGCAAAGAACATGCTGATCTGTATAAGGCCTTTAATCAGGCACTGAGCGAGGCGGAACCCAGGGTTGACGGCCATCCCTATGAAACGAAGATTGCCTTCCAGGTCTGGAGCCCTGACAACGAGGTGCTGGTACACACCACTAGCGCGCCGTCTTTCAGGACGCCGCCGAGAACGCCAGGTTTCAGTGATGTTATAGATCTGAGCAACCGGCACTGGCGCGCCTTTCTGCTCGAAGACAAGCAAAATGGTTTGCGCATCTGGGTGGGTGAACGAGACGATGTTCGTTCGGATTTGGTCGACCGAATCGTGCGTCATACCGTGTGGCCCAATATTCTGGGCAGTTTGATACTGGCCGCAATGATCTGGCTGGCCATCGGCTGGGGATTGAAACCTTTGGTCAATATGGCTGCAACATTGCGAGCGAGGCATCCAGGGTCACTTGAGCCCCTGCAATTGATGCCGCTACCCACTGAGCTTGAGCCCATGCAGGCAGCTCTCAATCGAATGCTCGCGCAGATTCAGGAGGTCATGGGGCGTGAGCGCCGCTTTATCGCGGACGCCGCCCACGAAATGCGTACGCCACTCGCTGTGCTCAGGGTGCATGCCCAAAACCTGATGGAGGTGGGAAGTGAGGAGGATCGCCGTGCCTCGCTTGAATATCTGATTGCCGGAGTGGACCGTACCAGTCGACTGGTTAACCAGTTGCTCACGATGGCGCGCATGGAACCAAAAGCAGGAACCCAACCGCCTGTACCAATTGATCTGGCAGCCACCGTTCGCGACAGCCTGATTCAGTTGGCTCCCTGGTTATTGAGCAAGGATCTCGAATTGGTTTTCGATGTCAGCGATGACATTAAATGGGTGAAAGCCGACCCGGCCGTCATCGATATTGCCTTGAATAACCTGGTAACCAATGCAGCAAACTTCTCCCCACTGCATGGACTGATCACTGTCCGGCTGACCGTCAAAGAAAATTACTATGAGTTGTCTGTTGAGGACGATGGACCGGGAATCAACGAGGAGGAACGCGAGCGGCTTTTCGAGCGTTTCTACAGCCGCGGAAATGACCAGGGCGCAGGATTGGGGCTGACCATCGTTCAGGCCATTGCTGATCGTTTGGGTGGTCAAATCAGGTTGGAGAATCGGAGCCCCGCAGGGTTGTGTGCAACGTTAGTGATTTGTCGTCAATAACGCTGCCATTCTTATTTTGATCGACTGTTTTTGGCCGATTTCTGCCCCTCGCGGCAGGCAGAAATTGGCCGTTTCCTGCCTGTGGTGACCGGCTGAAAACGACCGATAGATGCCTGTCGCGAAGAGCCGTGACTACACCGTTTTAACTGAAGCGAATGTCCAGAGAACGAAGATGCGTCTGCAAGCCCGCATCCTGAATCGGGATAAGGAATGCTTCCTGGTCCGACTCGTTGAAATGAGCGTGCCAGTAACCGGGTGGGGTTACAAAGGCTAAACCAGGCGCCCAATCCACTCGAACCGGGTTGAGTATCTGGCCATCGGCATCCAGTTCGGTGCCGACCAATGAGTAGCAACCTTGCGGGCAATCAATAATGAAATCCAGCGCGATAGACTGATGCCGGTGAGGCTTCTGGGTCGAGCCGGCAGGCAGAATTCCATACATGGCCCAAAGCACATGCGTCACGGTTCGGGTTTGCGGAAAATTGCGATTACCCAACAAGATGCTGATACGGCTGCGGTCTTGCGCGCGCGGATCATCGGCGGCTTCGCGCAGTTTCGCATTGGCCGTTTGCGCGGGATACAGCGTTGGAGCGAAGCGATCGGTGCTGCGGGTCACACCGAGATAGCGCAGCAGTGGTTCGTCATGAACGTAGTAGAGCAGGGCATCCCCGGTTGCACTGAAACGGGCATCCAGAAGACCAGGCAGCGCAATGAAGCAACCCTTGGACCATCCAATGTTGTGCTCGCCCTGGATGACTTCGCCCGCGCCAGCAATCACATAAAAGACCTGCGAGGTGGCGTTGGGCCGCAGCGTAAGGCTGTCACCGGCATTGAGGCGAATGAAGTTTGCGCACAGCCCCGGCCCGGTGGCGGGCCCTTCGCAGCCGAGTGCTTCGCTCAAATCCAGCGGTACGATCCGGGAAGGGCCCGTGTCATAGAGTGATGCCGGAAAGCTGTGGTAGGGAACGCGCGTAATGAGCTGGGCGCTGATCGGGTTTGCCGCTTTGCTGTACTCGAAGTATTCGGCCTGCAGCTCGTTTGTCGGTACTGCGTCCACGGCATCGATCTTGAATTTACTGTTCACGGTGGTTACCTCAACTCTCTGATCCTTTGACGCAGCTTCTGTGCAATTGCCTGCAGAAGCTGCGACGGGCTTTACAACGGGCAGGGTGACTATCGGTTGACCATTTTGGCGGGCACGAACACCAGGATGATCATTGCGGACAGGAACACGCAGCCACCGACAATGACCAATCCGGTGGTCATTGATTGAGTCAGGTCCTTCAGGAATCCGAGCAAGGCAGGGCCGGCGAAGCTGGCCAGATTACCCGTGGAGTTGATCAGCGCAATTCCGGCCGCCGCCCCTGCGCCCCCGAGAAACGAGGTCGGTAGCGCCCAGAACATGGGCAATGAGGTGATGATGCCGGCGGTCGCGATGATCAGGCCTGTAATCGCCAACCAGGGCGTCAGCGGGAAAAACGCACAAATCAGAAACCCCGGCACTGCCACCAACAGTGGGATGACTGCATGCCAACGGCGTTCGCGATGACGGTCAGAGCTTTTGCCGGCCAGGTACATGCCCAACAGCGCCGCCAGATAGGGGACCGCCGAAATGACCCCGATCGTTCTTGGATCTGTAATGCCGGAATTGCTGATGATGCTTGGCTGCCAGAAACCGATGGTGCTGGTGCCCATGACCAGCAGGAACAGAATGGCGCACATCAACCACACCCGACCGCCGAGCAGTCCTTGACGCACCGAACTGTGGGTTTTAGCACCGTTGTCCTGGCTGATTTCTTCGGCAACCAGGGCTCGCTGTTCCTCGCTCAGCCAATGCGCATCCTTCACTTTGTCCGTGAGAAAGAACATCACGACAACACCCAGTATCAGTGCCGGAGCGGCTTCGATAATGAACAACCATTGCCAGCCCGCCAGCCCATGCACCGCGTTCATGCTGTGCAGGATATAGCCTGACACCAGACCGCTGAGGATACCGGACACTGGATTGCCCGCCATCAGTAGCGCGACCATCTTGCCCCGGCGATGGGCCGGAAACCAAAGGGTGAGATAAAGCACGATGCCGGGGAAAAAACCGGCTTCGGCAATGCCCAGGAAAAACCGGGCGATGTAGAACTGCATCGGCGTCTGCACGAGTGCAGTCGCTGCCGAGATGAGCGACCAGGTGATCATGATCCGGGCAATCCAGCGCCGCGCACCGACGCGGTGCAGGATCATATTGCTGGGTACTTCGGCGAAGAAGTAGCCAATGAAAAATACACCGGCGCCAAGGCCGTAGACCGCATTGCTGAAGGACAAATCGTTGAGCATGGTCAGCTTGGCGAAGCCGACGTTGATCCGGTCGAGGTAACTCACGACATAGCACAGGAACAACAGCGGCATGAATCGCCACATGACTTTCTTGAAGGTCGATTCGGCGAGGGCAGGGTCCTGCACGCCGACGTGCTGTTCTGCGGTATTGAGGATAGTCATCGCTGACTCCTTGTTATTGTTATGGAGTACTGGTGATATCAATGCCCTGTGATCGCCAGCGAGCTGTCGAAGCAGCTCTTGCTGGCGATTGTGGCAGCTCTGAACGTTCTCTGGATCAATCAGGTGCCGCTAAAGCATGCGGGTCGTCGCTCCATGAAATGCGCCACGCCTTCCTTGAAGTCACCACTCTGGATGCTCAGGAACATCTCACGGTTGGCCTGGGCGATGGACTCGGAGAGTGTCTGGAAGGGCGATTCCCCCAACTGTTGTTTAATGACACGTACAGAGCGTGGCGAGACGTTGACAGCCACGTCCTCGGCGTATTTCAGGGTCTGTACCAGCAAGGTGTCGGCCGGAAACAGGCGTTCAACCAGCCCCATGCTCAGCGCTTCCTGCGCCGAAACCTTGCGTGACGAGAGCAACAAGTCTGCGGCGTGTCCCGGCCCGACAATGCGCGGCAACAGCCAGGCGATGCCGTGTTCGGCGATCAACCCGCGTTTGGCGAAGGCGGTGGAAAACACGGCGGTTTCACTGGCAAACCGCATGTCGCTATACAGGGCCAGCACCAGGCCCAAGCCTGCTGCAGCGCCGTTGATTGCGCTGATGATCGGTTTACGGACACCGGGGAAGTACGAGTAACGGCTTTGGTAGTCGCTACGACGGTTCATGTCATAGGGCCGCATCCAGGCCATTTCACTGATGTCGTCGGGTGGCAGCACCTCAAGTTCATCGATGTCCATGCCAGCGCAAAAAGCACGACCATTGCCAGTCAGTACGATGACGCGAACGCTGTCGTCGCGATCCAGTTGAGCGAATGCTTCGCGCAGCTCTGCCTCCATCACCTTGGTCAGTGCATTCATTTTTTCGGGACGCATCAGGGTCACGACAGCAACGTGCTCTTGAGCGCCAAAACGGCTGAGTTCGATTTGACTGAAATTCATGATTTTTCCTTCGTACTGGCGACTGGCATCTGAATGGCACGCAGCTCGACAAACTCTTCGATACCGTAGGTCCCGCCTTCACGACCTAGGCCTGAATCACCGAAGCCACCGAAGGGGGCTGCCGGGTTGTAGGGCGCACCATTGACGTCGATCTGACCCGCGCGCAATTGAAGGGCAAGGCTCAAGGCGTGATCGGTATTGGCGGCCCACACCGCACCGGCCAGGCCATACGCCGTGCCGTTGGCGATCTCGACTGCCTGCTGTTCAGTTTCGTAAGTGATAAGGCTGAGTACAGGGCCGAACACTTCCTGCTGCGCCAGCGCCGATTGCGGCGTAACGCGCCCGAAAACAGTTGGCGCGATGTAGTACCCGGTCTCCGGCACGGGCGCTTGGCTGCCGCCGGCAATCAGGTCAAACCCCCGGGACTCACTATCGACAATCACGGCGTGAACACGGTCGCGATGTGCTGCGGACACCAATGGCCCCATGCGCGTGGTCGGGTCCATGGGATCGCCCAGTGTCAGGCGTGCCACGGCCTCGGCCAGCAAGGTGCGATAGGTGTCATACAGGGCCACCGGGACGACCAGGCGAGTCAGTGAGTTGCACGATTGACCCGAGTTCAGAAAGCATGAGCCGACCACCTGGCGCACGACGTTTTCGGCAGGGGCATCCGCTGTCGCAATGCAGGCAGATTTGCCACCCAATTCCAATGCGACCCGCTTCAGAGCCTGGCCTGCCGAGGCGGCGATGCGCCGGCCGACGGCGGTGGACCCCGTGAACGACAGCAAGGCGACGTCAGGATGTTCGACCAGCGCCTGGCCGGTCGCCGCATCGCCCAAGACAATGTTCAGCACACCTGCGGGCAAGCCAGCTGCCAATGCGGCTTCACCCAGTACGCGGGAGGCGCAAGGGGCAAGTTCCGACGGCTTGAGGACCACAGTGCAACCGGCGACGAGAGCCGCGGCGACCTTGCCGGTGATCTGGTGCAGGGGATAGTTCCACGGGGTAATCGCACCGACGACGCCCACCGGGACATGGGTGATGGTGGAGTTGCCGACTCGGGTGTCCGCCAGACAATCGACTGCCAGGTCAGCGGTCGAGCGCCAGGCCAGAATGGGCGCCTGCACCTGGATGCGCTGCGACAGCTTGAACGGCATTCCGACCTCGGCGGCGATCCCCTTCGCGAGTGACTCAACATGTTCTTCCAGTTGATCGGCGATGCCACGCACGAAGTCGGCTCTTGTGCTCACAGGCAACGCTGACCATGACGCAAAAGCATTTTTTGCCGCCTGAACGGCGAGGTCGATTTCTTCGGATGTGCCGTGGGCGACCAGGGCCAGCTCGGCTTCGCTCGAAGAGTCATTGACGCGGGTGTTGTCGGCGGATTGCGCCTGAGTCCAGAGCCCGTTGATCAGGTGGTGTTGATAGGCAGTCATGGTGTATTTCCTTTGCGTGCACGCGCGTCGAGAAACGCGCTCATCAAGGTCTGCGGCTCACCGCTGGCATAGCATTCGAGCTGGGCGCGAATGCCGGCGGTGCAGGCGTCGTCGAAACCGGGTTGAGTCAACGCCCGAAAGCGCTGTTTGGACAGGCGGATGGCCGTCGCCGGGAGCTGGGCCAGCGAGCGGGCACGGGCGAAGGCCGCACCAAGCACATCTGAGGCATGCAGCTCGGTGACTAGCCCAATCTCATGGGCACGCTCGCCACCGATGAGTTCGCCGGACAACGACAGTTGGGCGTTGTGGGTGAGGGCGACGTGCAAGGACAGCAGGTAAGAGCCCACTACGCTCGCCAGGCCCGCTTTCACTTCAGGCTGGCCAATACGGGCATCCGCTGAGGCAATGCGCCAATCGGCACACAGCGCCAGTTGCATGCCTGCCCCGGCAGCGACGCCGTTGATGGCAACCACGCAGGGTTTGTCCAGGTCGCGCACGGCTTGGTACATAGCGCGTTGCGCGTTCAACCAGGGGGCAATCTGCTGCCAGTCCACTGCACTGGCCTCTTCCAGATCCTGGCCGGCACAAAACGCCTTGCCACCGGCCCCCGTCAGTACGACTGCTTTGACAGCCGGGTCCTCATTGAGCTGTGCCAGCGCGGCGATCAATGCGCTGCGCAGGTCCTGATTCACCGCGTTCAGATTGGCTGGACGATTGAGGGTGACGAGCGCCACGTGATCCTCAATGTCAACCAGCACGCTGGGTTGTTGACCGATATGACCGATGCTCATGGTGCCTCCCGATATTCGATAACCGCGTCGACAGCGACCACGCCGTCGGCCATGACCATGACCGGGTTAATGTCGACGCTCAGCAGGTTTGCTTGGTGTTGCAGGGCAAAATCACCCAGGGCCACGGCCGCTCGGGCCAGTGCGTTGGCATCGAGGGACGGTTGACCGCGTGCACCTTTGAGCACCGGGGCAATGCGCAGTCGATCGATCGTTTGCAGCGCTTGCGCCTCGGTGAACGGAGCGAGCAGTGACACGGTGTCATTGCGAATCTCCACCAGGGTTCCGCCTTCACCGATGACCACCAACGGGCCGAACAGTGGGTCGACAACGACACCGAGCATGAACTCATGCAGTCCCTTGACCGAGCGGGCCACGACCAATCGGCCATGGGGGACACCCAGTTTGTCCAGGGCACTCAGGCAAAGCCGCGCAGCGCCCTGAACGGCTCGCGGATCAGCGAGATTGAGATGAACCAGGCCGTGTTCACTCTTGTGGGGAATCTGCGCGGCGCACCCCTTGACGACGATGCGATCGCCGAATTCAGCGGCGATCCGGGCCGCGCTATCGGCATCATGGCAAACCCGATGTTCGACGACCGGTACCCCGGCACCTGCCAGCAGAGCGAGGCTGTCTGCCTCGTCAAGCAGGCCGGCGTACGAAGTCACCACTGCGGAACTGGGTGCGGCGAGTGTCGAACCTTGCCATTGGCAATGTCGGGCATACTGACGAAGCGCCGATATTGCTTCGCTTTCATTGCGAAAGCACGGAACCCCGGCTTGCTGAAACTGCGCCCGGACATCCGCTTGAGGCGCGGTCATCACAACGGGTTTGCCAATATGGTGCATGAATCGCGCGGTGATCTGAGCCAGTCCCGGCACGTCGTAGCCGGGGCCTGCGACCGGGATGCCGATGAGGAACATGTCGGCCTGTGGGTCTTGGCCCAGTACGTCGAGAACGGCAGGAAACATCCCGCCATTGCCGAGCAGGGCGGCTGTAAGGTCCAGCGGATTGGCAGCGCTGGCGAAGTCTGGGATCAGGCCTTTCAGCCGTTCCAGGGTAGGCATTGCCAACTCAGTCAGCGGCAGCCCGACGCGCTCGGCGGCATCGGCGCAGAGCACACCGACGGCACCACTGTGACTCATCACCACCGTTCGCCCGGCACGCGGAGCAAAGCCGCCGAGATATAGCGGGGCGGCGTTGATCAATTCGTGAATGTCGTGGGCACGCCAGATGCCATGCTTGTCGAGAAACCCATCGAGAGCGCCATCCTGGCCCACCATGGCCCCGGTATGGGATGCCGCGGCGGCAGCCCCCTTGTGACTGACCCCACCTTTGAGCAACACGATGCGACAGCCGTTTTGACGAGCAATCTGTGCTGCCTCGGCGAGTAGGTGCGGGTTTGAAAGCGTTTCCACATACACCAGAATCAGGCGGATATGCGGGTCTTCCACCAACACCCGTGTCAGCTCCGATACACCCAGGTCGGCATCGTTGCCGGTGGCTGCCAGGTAGCGAACGCCATAACCCTGTTCACGCAGTAACGCATAAGGCATGACGCTCGCCGCACCGCTTTGGCTGACAATGGCGATGGGGCCATCGGCGGGCGCCACTTCCATGAACATGGTGCTGAAATTCAGCACCGCGCCGTTGGCGAAATTGGCAATCCCTTGAGCATTGGGGCCGATCAGGCGCATGCCGTGATGGCGCGCAAAGTCCACCAGTTCATTTTGCAATTGCCGGCCGCTTGCGCCTGTTTCGGCAAATCCTGACGCCATGACCACTGCCGTCTTCACCCCCAGCAGGGCGCACGCCTTGATTGCTTCAACCGCCGCCAGGCCCGAGACCGCAATGATTGCAACGTCGGGAACACTATCGAGCGCTGCCAGATCGCAATAGCAACGCAGACCTTGAACAGACTCGCGCTTGGGGTTGATCGGCAGGATCGTGCCGGTGTAGCCGAACTTGAGCATGTAGTGAATGGGCCGTCCGCCGACTTTGTTGGCGTCATCGGATGCGCCAATAATGGCGACGCTGGACGGGTCGAACAGCGATAACGCTGCCGCAATGATTTTATTGTTATGGGCCATGGGGGACTCTTGGTGGCTTCAGGTCTGAGCCGAGTCTAGGGAGGGACTGCCCCATCTGGAAGTGTCATAACAGCGATATCAGATACATCAAAAAGTGATGGTTTACTGCCCGGCAGTCGTTTATGTTCCAAGCCCGGTGAGCAGGCAGCGAGGACAAAGTCGATGAATCTGAAACAACTGCAGAGCGTGCTGCTGATGGACGAGCTCGGCTCCATTTCGCGAACAGCGGTAGCGCTGGGTACCGCTCAATCACTGGTCAGTCGGCAACTGGCGCAACTGGAGGCCGAGTGGGGCGATCAGCTATTCGTGCGCACTGGTCGCGGTCTGGTCGTCTCGGATTTCGGGCGGCTTGTGCTGCCGGAGATTCGTTTGCTGCTCGGTCAAGCCGAACGCCTGGAAACCCTGGTCAGGGAGTCGTCGGGCGTACCGGCAGGCACAGTGCACATCGGTGTGCTGCCGTCGATGTCCAGAAGGTTGCTGCCCATGCTTTTCACCGCGCTGCAAACCCATGCCCCCGGCGTACGCCTGCATGTGATTGAAGGCTTCAGCGGTGATCTTGATGAACAACTGGCAGCCGGTGCGCTGGACCTGATTGTCGTTAACCGATACGGCATCTCCAACGCCCGTGACGAAGAAACCCTCGGGGTCGTTGATACCTATCTGGTGGGTAAATCCGGAAGCCTGCCAAAGTTTGAGCAATCGATTGATTTTGCTGCGTTGCTGGAGTTTCCGCTGATCCTGCCCTCGCGCCCCAACGGATTGCGGACCACGCTGGACCAGTTGGCGCGTAAACATCAGGTCTCGTTGAACGTGGCGATTGAGGTCGACACGCTTAACGCAATGAAGGATGTGGCGATGACAGGAGGGGCATTCACCATCCTTCCTTTACTGGCGGTGCAGGACGATGTCGAGCGCGGGTTGCTTGATGCCATACGAATCAGTAAACCGGAGATCAAACGGACGATTGCGTTAGCGTTTACCCACCAGCATCCGCTTTCGAAGGCGGCCAGAGTCGTAGGCGTGCATGTCCGTGAGTTGTGCAAATCACTGCTCGAGTAGACAAGCGGCGGATCGACCTATGGCGTCTGCCCATATCCATTCAGGGCACCTGGTTTATCACTGCAAATTCCGCATACGTATAGTGCTTGCCCCATTGCGCGACCACAAATAAACCCTCTGAGTTGAATACAGGTATTCAGGTCAATGACGCCGGTCAGTAACCGCTCAAGGAGGGACTATGAACGACACAGCCATTCCCGAAGGTTTTACCCCGTTTACCCGCAGCAGTCCGCTGCTTGATTTGCTTGGCCCGATCTACGCGCGGGGCAATGGGCTGCAATTAGAACTGGGATTATTGACTGACTCACGACACGCCAATGGCCGCGGCACCTTGCATGGCGGTGTATTGGCGACATTGGCGGATGTGGGTATGGGTTACGCCATGGCATTTTCCAGCGACCCTCCGCAGCCATTGATAACGGCGAGCATGACCCTGGATTATCTCGGCGCAGTGCAAATCAATGAGTGGTTGGAGGTGCGTCTTGAGTATTCCAAAAAAGGACGTCAACTGGCGTTTGCCGCTGTCAGCTTGCATGTCGGTGAGCGAACAGTTGCACGCGCCAGTGCGGTGTTCGCTGTGCCACCGGGTTGAAAACGTATGTTCGTCGAGGCGGTAGCAGTCACTCGTCAAAGCGCCCTGATACTCTGCGGGTGAGTATTATCGCATCGCGTTTAATGACTGCTTCAGCCGACCCGTCACCCGAATCAAACCGGGGTGGACCTCAACTCGTGCACCAGATCAATCAGTGCGCGCAATCGCGCCGGCACGAAGCGATGACCTGAGTTGTAAAGCGTCAACCCGCCAAACGTCGGGCACCACGGCATCAGCACCGGCACCAGGGCGCCGCTTGCAAGTTCTTCCTGGATGAACCACTCGGAAATGAAACCAATGCCAAGGCCCAACAACACGGCCTGTTTGATGGCCAGCAACTCGTTGAACGCCAGGCGTACCGGCAGCTCCATCTGCAACTTCTGGCCGTCGAATTCCAGTTCCCAATGGTAGAGGCCGCCGTGCGCCATGCGCATGCCGATGCTTTGGTGGGTGAGCAAGTCTCGCGGGTGCTCGGGCACGCCATGGCGTTCTAGATACTCGGGCGTTGCCACCACGAGCATGCGGATGTCACCGGACAACGCCACCGCAATCATGTCTTGCGGTACGGACTCTGCCAGGCGAATCCCGGCGTCGAAGCCCCCGGCGACGATGTCGACCATGCTTGATTCGCTGACGATATCGATGCGCACTTCGGGATAGCGCTCAGCGTACTGTTTGAACAGCGGATCCAGCAGCAGGTAGGCCGCACCATGCGGTGCATTGATGCGCAATGTGCCGCTGGGTAAGTCAGGGCCGACGCTGGCCTCTTCGCCGGCACTTTTGATTTGCGCCAATGCAGGGGCAATGCGCTCCACATAGCGTTGCCCGATGTCGGTGAGGGCGACGCTGCGCGTAGAGCGATTGAACAGACGCACTTTCAAACGAGCTTCCAGACCGGCCACCGCGCTGCTGACGGCAGTGGTGGACATTCCCAATTCCTGTGCCGCGCCACGAAAACTGGTGCGGCGCGCAACCGCAAGAACCACTTCCAGTTCGGTCATTCCTGTTTTGTGCATGGATTGTCCTGAAATTGAGGATGCTTCATTAGCCAAAGGATAGCTTATCGGAACAAACCATCCTTCTTAGACTTGGCTTCACAGCGGCTCGAGGCGAGTCATTTGAATGAGGGTTTTCCATGCAGCGCATTGAACACATCTACATCAACGGCGAGTTCGTCGTTCCGCACGGTCAGCAATGGTTCGACCTCCATAACCCGAGCACCGAGGAAGTCATCGGTCAGGTTCGGTTGGGCGATGCACTGGACGCGCAGCGTGCCGTTGCGGCCGCCAAGGCTGCGTTCCCGGCCTGGGCTCGTACCAATCGCGAAGAGCGCATTGCGGCACTGCAACGCATGCACCGGGCCATAGCGGCAAGGGAGGAAGAACTGCAGGAAGCCATCCTCGTGGAATACGGCGCGCCTGCGGTTCGCGGGCGCTGGATGGCGACTTATCCAGCCGATGTGATTGCACAAGCGATCGATGCACTGGAAGCGTTCGATTTCGAGGAACAGGTCGGCATCGCCAGGGTCATTCTGACGCCCGTGGGCGTTACCGGTTTGATCACGCCCTGGAACAGCAATGCAGGCTTCATTTGCAACAAGCTGGCCACCGCGCTGGCGGCAGGCTGCACTGCCGTCATCAAGCCCAGCGAGATGAGCGCGCTGCAGACGCAAGTCGTGGTCAGGGCATTGCACGAAGCGGGACTGCCACCGGGTGTATTCAATATCGTCAATGGGCGGGGCGATGTGGTGGGCGAAGAAATCGCCCGTCATCCCGACGTTGCCAAGATCTCGTTCACGGGTTCGTCCGCTGTCGGTCAGCATCTGGTCAGAACCAGCGCCGACACCATGAAGCGCGTGACGCTCGAACTGGGCGGCAAGTCGCCCACCGTGGTGCTGGATGATGCGGATTTCCAGGCGGTCATGCCGTTGGTGCTACAGGCCGGGTTTCTCAACAGCGGCCAGGCCTGCATTGCAGGCACTCGCATCCTTGTGCCGCGCAGCCGGTTGGCAGAGTTCGAGAAAGTGGCGAAGGAGGGCGTCTCACAGATTCAATCGGGCGATCCGCGCAACGCTGACACCGACATCGGCCCAATGGTGAGCCAGAAACAATGGGAGCGGGTGCAGGGATATATCCGTATCGGTCAGAAAGAAGGTGCCAGGTTGCTGGCAGGTGGCGAAGGTCGCCCGGAAGGTCTGCACGCCGGATGGTTCGTGAAGCCCACAATCTTTACTGATGCGAACAACCAAATGCGCATCGCACGTGAGGAAATCTTTGGCCCCGTGCTGACCATCATCCCCTACGAGGATGATGCTGATGCGATCAGCATTGCCAACGACACGGACTATGGACTGAGCGCCCTGGTGCTCGGAAAGAGCCCCGAACGCTGCGTGAATATCGCCCGTCAGATCGATTCGGGACGTGTGCTCATCAACACCCTGGCCCACGAACCGCGTGCGCCCTTCGGTGGGTTCAAGCATTCAGGCCTCGGGCGCGAAATGGGCAAGTGGGGAATGAGCGCGTATCTGGAACCAAAGACTTTGGTCACGAATCACTCGATGAAATGACGTGGCTGGGAACCTGTCAGGGTGCAACGGGTGGATAGCATCGGAAGCAGGGCTACATCGTTCCCGGTGTAGCATGCAATCTCCCTTACGCGAAACCTGTACTCCCAAGGAGAAGCGGCTTTGGATTTCATTACTCAGAACCGCACACTGCGCTCTGGCCTCAAACTGCTTTTAGCCCTGTGTGCGATGAGCCTGCTGGGTTGTTCACAGAGTGACGAGGCAGGGCAATGCATGGCAGCGGTGCAGGTGCCCGGCCGGCAGGCAGTCATCATTGGTATCGACGGGTTGCGCACCGACGCGGTTAACCCGTCACTGACCCCTTTCCTGTTCCAGTTGGCAGCGTCTCAGGGTTTGGCTTGGGGGAGAGTCGATGTCAGCAATGGCCGCACGCAACAGACCTATTCCGCACCTGGCTGGGTCAGTGTGCTCACCGCAAGCTGGGCAAGCAAACATGGCATTGTTGATAACAGCAGTGCAGGCCCAATCAAAACCCAAACGGTGTTTGAGCGGCTTCAGAGCAGCAAGCCCGACAGCCACAGCTTTTTTGTAACGTCCTGGAGGCCACTGTACGACTTGGTTCAGGGGCGGTTAGGGGATTTGCCAAAAACAGGCCATGCGGCGTTTTTTCGTCGCGACGATGCAGCGGTCGAACAGGAGGTTCTGACCAGCTGGCGAGCATGTCAGCCCGATCTGGCCTTCATTCATCTCGATGCTGTAGATCAAGCGGGGCATCATGGTTCTTTCGACCCGTCTGACCCAGGCTACGCCGCCGCCGTGCAAGAAACAGACTCCCGTATTCGTCGTCTGTGGGAGAAGGCATTCGCCTTGCCATCCGCCCAGGGAGCAATGCCTCAGCGTTTGATTATTTTTGCCAGCGATCACGGTGGCATCGGCAATACCCACGGTCGCTATTCAGAAACTGAGCGCTGGGCGCCGTTTTTGGCAATATCGCCGACTGGATATCCTCCAGCGCAGATCAAAGACTTGGTTGATATCGGCCAGGCTGCTCTGAACTTCGTTCAATGAGGGCGAGACATTCACGTTGTCTAGTTGCTAGACGACCCTTAGCGGACATTGACTTCTACAGGCTTAATCCCATGTCTTCAGTTTCCTGGCGGCCGTTCCGAGCAGCCAATTCAATCGCGACCTGAGCAAACACGGCTAGGCGCGGGTACTCCGATATAGTCGACTCTATTGCCTACCGTATTTCCCGGAGCCTCTATTAAGTGTCTGACTTGCCGAGCAACGCCGCCTACACAAAACGCTTCGACCTGGTACTCGCCTATATCGATGCCAATCTCGAAGGTGACTTGTCGGTGAACACGTTGAGCCAGATCGCGCACTTTTCGGCGTTTCACTTTCATCGACAGTTCAGCGCGTTCGTGGGCGTACCGGTTGCACGCTATGTACAACTGATGCGACTACGACGCGCGGCGCATAGTTTGTCTTCCCTCGCGGATTATTCGGTGCTGGACGCCGCTTTCGGGGCGGGTTTCGAAAGCCCCGAAGCATTTTCCAGGGCGTTCAGGCGAGCGTTCGGTATGACGCCGAGTGCATTCAGGAAGCAACCGAATTGGCAGGTCTGGAGTGCGGTCTTCACCATCCCTCATTTTTCCAGGAACATCATTATGCAGATACGCATTGTGGAATTTCTCGAAGTCAGGGTTGCAGCATTAGAGCATCGCGGAGCGCCAGGGCTCATCAATGAGAGCGTGCGTAAGTTTATCGAGTGGCGCATGCAGAGCGGACAATCGCCGGTGGCATCTAGTCGCAGCTTTGGTATTCCTTTCGGCAACCCCGATACGACCCCGGCGGATGAGTTCCGTTTTGCAATCTGCGGCGAGATTCACGAGGCGGTGGCGGCGAATGAGTTCGGCGTAACTGAGAGGATGATCCCTGGCGGGCGTTGCGTTGTGGTGCGTCACGTGGGTTCGACGGATCACATCGGCGAATCGATCTATCCGATCTATCGTGACTGGCTGCCTACCAGCGGCGAGGAGCTGCGAGATCAGCCGCTGTTCTTCGATTATCTGAGCATTTCCCCCGAGACACCTCAGGATCAATGGCAAACCGATATTTATGTACCTTTGCAATAGCGGACAGATCGCTGCTGGTTTGTAACGATCGTCGTTGAGTTCATCGTTGTAAGCTGCCTCTGGCCAAGGGGCAGCTATTGGCCGGTGTCTGCCTGTCTCGAAGTGCATCAGTCGACCCAAAGCTGACCATCGCTTTGCGCCCCTGCCGTCAACCAATGATGATAGTGCCGATGGCAATCACCGCGCATGCCAGTACCTTTCGGACAGTCAGTGTCTCGCCCAGGAAAAAATATCCGATCAATGCCGCGAACAACACGCTGGTTTCGCGCAATGCCGATACCGCTCCCATTGGCGCGACGGACATAGCGTAGATGACGATTCCATAGGCCAGAAGTGAAACCAGTCCTCCGATGAAGGCCATCATGAAGCCGGGTCGAAAGGTCAATAAACTCTTGGCGTCGCGCACACCGATGTACACCAACGGCATCAAGACGCCCCACAAGGCACACATCCAGACCGTGTAGGCCATCGGGGCCCCGGACAGGCGAACACCAATGCCATCTGTCACGCTATAAGCCGCAATGAAACAGCCGGTTCCCAAGGCATAGGGCAGGCTGGGAACGGCGAGCTTGCGCCCCCTGAAGGCCAGCGAAATGATCCCGCCTGACACCAGTAAAATGCCAAACATCGCGACTGCCCCGACCGTTTCCCTGGCAAAAACCGACGCGGCGAGGGTGATCAGGATAGGCGAGGAGCCCCGTGAGATAGGATAAGTTTGTCCAAGGTCCCCAACCTTGTAACTGCGCACCAGGAACAAGTTGTAGCCAACGTGCAGGACCGCCGAAAGCACTGCGTAGAACCAGCTGGCTTTGGCCGGTGCCTCCAAAAACAAGGCCATGGCGACACTGACGATCGCGACCGCCACGCACATGATCGTCATCGACCAAAGTCTGTCGGCCCCCCCACGCAACGCGGCATTCCAGCTGGCATGCAAAAGTGCAGCGAAAAGTATGAGCAAGATGATGTGATAAGGCATGCGCCATCCTAAGCAATTGGGCACCTTGACGAAAGCGAAGTCCTCTCATCACTTAATGAGTAAATCCTCATGCTTCATCAATATTCTATTTCGGCCTTCTTCGATTCGGCCATTAGCCAATTGCGAAAGCTGACGACTGCGGTCGACCCAAAGCGGGCGCTCAATTGGCGAGCTCCGGGAGTCGATATACTTCATTTGGGGGACATGCCACCGCTGCCCGCTCGAAGCGCCAGTAACCGACGACATGCCACTTGCCAAGCTTGAAGCCTACTTCGGGAAAGGTACCGATGTGTTTGAAGCCCAGGCATTCGTGCAATCCGACGCTCCCGGCGTTTGGCAGGGAAATTCCGGCGTAGGCCGAGTGAAAACCCTGGCGGGCGAGGATGGGCAGCAGCGCTGCGTAGAGGTTGCGACCATGGCCGTGTCTGTAACGATGGGGGCGTAGATGGCCTGGATTTGCGGCGCGACCTCGGGCGTTGCGATTCTGATTTCAATGGACATGACGACCTCAAATTGAACGCTGATTGACACGATCCATCAGTTGTTCGGCAGTTTCCTTGCGCTCCGAGTAGCGATCTACCAGAAACGCCTGGCGGTCACGCAGCAGCACGGTGAACTTCACCAGCTCTTCCATCACGTCGACGACGCGGTCGTAAAACGGCGACGGTTTCATCCGGCCGGTGTCATCGAACTCCATATAGGCTTTGGGCACTGAGGATTGGTTGGGGATGGTGAACATGCGCATCCAGCGTCCCAACACCCGCAGTTGATTGACCACGTTGAACGACTGGGATCCTCCGCAGACCTGCATCACTGCCAGTGTTTTGCCTTGGGTCGGGCGAACTGCGCCCAGCTCCAGAGGCATCCAGTCGATCTGCGCCTTGAACACGGCCGACATCGAACCATGCCGCTCTGGCGAGCACCAGACCTGGCCTTCCGACCACAGCACCAGATCGCGCAACTCTTGCACTTTTGGATGCTCAACCGGGACATCGTCGGGCAGTGGCAAACCCGACGGATTGAAAATACGTGCCTCGGCACCGAAGTGCTCCAGCAAGCGTGCGGCTTCCTCTACCAACAGTCGGCTAAAGGAGCGTTGGCGGGTCGATCCGTATAACAACAGGATGCGCGGTTTGTGGTTGTCCAGAGTTGACGCGTGTAGGTCTTCGAACAGGCTTGGATCGAGGTTGGGCAGGTGCTCTGACATAAGTGCTCCTTAGAGAGTGCCGATTCGATCAAGCTCACGCTTGAGCTGATCGCGGTTGAGTCGGGCGAGGGGAAGTTCGAGGAAGGCTTGGCAGCGTTGCTGGATAGTCGTCAACGTCGAGCGGAAGGCAGCGTCGATCAACGCCTCGTCACCGATCACGTAGGACGGATCTGCCAGACCCCAATGGGATTTCAGCGCCGGGCCGAAGTACACCGGACAGGTTTCGCCGGCTGCCTTGTCGCAAACCGTGATGACGATGTCTGGCGGGTTACTTGCGAAAGCGTCATTGCCTTTGCTGTGCAAGCCGTCAGTCGAGATGCCGGCCTGCTCTAATGTCGAAAGGCTGCGCGGCAATACTTGGCCCTTGGGGAAACTGCCGGCACTCACCGCCTCGAATCCTGCCGGGGCCAGGTGATTGAACATCGCTTCGGAGAGGATGCTGCGGCAGCTGTTGGCCGTGCACATGAACAGGACTCGCATGGGATGCTCCTTCCGCTTCAGGCGGACATCAAAGGTTCAGGCGCAGGATCAGCGCCGCGTCGTCATTGGCAAACACCGCAGACACTGCCGCGCCCAGCAGTACGCAGAACGCGAACAACCGGTAGCGGCTGCCCTTGGCCCAGCGCACCGACCGTAGCACTCCAACCAACGCCGAGGCCCTTGGGTTGCCAGATGACGAGAACGAGGGTGAAAGCGAAAACAGCAACAGCGACAAGCATTGAAAACTCACTCGGATTCAGCAGCACGCAGCTTCGCGGACGGGGCGTCCATCCATGTTTTGCAGGCGCGAAGCGTTGTCCTTGAGCCAATTGACGTTGGCCTGTGACGTCACTTGCAGGATCTCGTGAACCCAATCGGGCAGATCTGGATTTAGGCGGTAATAGACCCACTGGCCCTGACGGCGATCCAGCAACAGGCCGCTGCTGCGCAGTTGGGCGAGGTGACGGCTGATCTTCGGCTGGCTGTCGTCGAGCGCACACATCAGCTCGCAGACGCACAGCTCACCTTGATCGGCAATCAGCAGGGTGGCGCGGACGCGGGTCTCGTCAGACAGGCTCTTGAAGACCTCGGGGGGAGTAATCATATCGCGCTCTTAACATGTGAATAATCGAATATACGGATATCCATATGTTTTGAGCAAGACGTAAATTCAATGACCATCGGCTTATGCCGATTGCGGCCTGTAGCGAAGGGCTGAAACCGACCCATAGCTCACTGTTGTCTGGGCGAACGTTGACCGGACTGGCATTCCTTACAGGAATGCATTGTATAAATTTAATGAATTTTTATTATCGTCGTTTATGACCTAAGTTGATTCAAGGACATGGAGAACCGCCTTGAAATCTTTACCACTCGACTCAGCTGAAAAGTTTGATAACACACGGGCCAATGAGTACGGACGACAGAGCCGTATCGCATTGGCAGGTTATGACGCCTGTCAGGACTTGGCGGCGTGCATGCTCGCGGCAAGCCTCGGCAATATGGGCTCGGCAAAAATTCTGGTCGTCGGCGCTGGCGGTACGGCGCAGGAGATCATTGCGATGGCCAGGCTTGAGCCGGGCTGGCGCTACACCGCCGTTGATCCATCTGGGCCGATGCTTGAAACCGCGAAACAGCAGTTAGCCGTAAACAACGTGCTGGAAAAAACGGACCTGCATCTTGGGCACGTAGAAGACTTGGCAGCGGAAGCGTTCTACGACGCCGCCACTTTGATCGGTGTACTCCATCATCTCGATGGGGATGATGCCAAAGGACAAATTTTACGATCCATTCGGGCTCGTCTGAAACCGGGGGCACCGCTGATTGTCGCAGGCAATCAATATGCCTATGCCAGCCAGCCGTTACTCCTCGCTGCCTGGGGGCAACGCTGGCGGCAGCACGGAGCCAGCCCGGATGAAGTTAAAGTCAAACTTGGGAAAATTCTTCAAGGCGCTGACCCTCCACATTCTGAGGCGGCGGTTCAAAAGCTTTTGCATGACGCGGGTTTCGGAGACGCTACCCGCTTTTTCAGCAGCTTGTTCTGGGGTGCTTGGTTGACGTGTAAAACAGTCTGAGCAGAGATATGAAAGGCACCGATTGGTCGATGTCGGCCTGTCGCCACAGTCAGCTTTGGGTCGACTGATTCGCTTCGAGATAGGCAGACACCGACCCAAAGCGGTCGCTAAGCCGAGCAACGGTACGCGAGCGAGCCCTATATCTCCTGTCAGTAGTGCTAAAAAAGCCTGGTGATTTCATTCAAGATCCGATCTTGGAATTGAGTGCTTGGCCTGTGGCGATAAGCCACCGCGAAAAAAGCAACTCCTTCGTAGTCACAGCGAATCGAAAAAGTCATACCTTCACGCAACCCAAAGACTGATCTGTCTCCTGCTTCAACAAAATATCTCGCTTTTGTAAGAGCCGCTCTGGCGTGCTCCAGGCAGTCAGTTTGGCTAAGTGAGTGTTGTAACCAACTAGTAGTGACACGCACAGACGACGTCTCACTGTCATCGATAGGTGGTCGATTAATGTCTTTAGTAGATGCGGCAGTGTTCTCGTCGCTGGTGCAACCGATCAGTCCCATTGAGATAACACCCAGTAAAATCCCAATACGAACTCTCGAATACTTAAGTGGTTTTCGCATCGTGGGGCGGTCCTGTGACGATCTGCAATGAAATGGCAATTACTAACGTAATAGCGGATTTCTGATCTTTTGCTACCTATGTTCTGTCGTTGCGATGAGAACCGACAGGATAGACCGTCTACTCTTGGCCGTTTTCTGCCCGTCGAAGGGCAGTAGACGACCCTTTGCTGCCGCTCGCGCTTTAGCTACCTAGGTCTGCTTCGCAGCGGTAGCCGTCATTTAGCTTCGCTGTTTCGGAAAGCAGCTGTGGGTCGAAATGACTCATGTTTGATTGGTACAAGCGGGCGAGGGGCGAATACTCTGAAACACTGATTCCTTGAATATCAGTTTGACCTCAATGCGAGATGAAGGGGGCGAGATGCCATCTAATGAAAGTATGACAATCAATTTGCAACGGCTCGAACCGAGCCAAACGCTAGGAGCTCTGCCGGAAGGCCAGGTTCATATGTACGCTGTCCGTCACGAAAGCGCACGGCGCTGGGTAGACCTCAGTCTTCATCTCTCCGACCTCGAGGTCACTCTCAGTTGGCTTGAACTTCTCGTTCACAAGCACACTCAGCGAACGCCAGAAGCAGATGCCTTGTGGACGGCAGCGCTCACCATGTTTTTCAAGTGTTTCAAACGCAGCGCAAGTCGGAGCAAGCTTGATGTAGCACTGATCCTCGCGAACGAGCCAGAGGAAGGTCGCGCACAGTTTGCGGTTCTCCAGTCATTGAGGGATAAGACGGTTGTGCATGATGAAAATGCGTACACGCAAGGCGCCGTGCTGGTGCCAATTGCCAACCCCGATGGACCAGTGGCAAAGGTAGGCCCACCAGTTGTGACTCTCTTTAAGGCATCAACGCTCGATGATGGGCACATCAGCAATCTACGGCTACTTACCTTGGCATCAATCACTTACGTGAGTTCTGCAATTGCAGCTGCTTCAGCAGAAGTGGAGGCTTACATGTGTTCGGCTTCACGTGCCGATCTTGTGGCTGCTGGTCCGTACCTCTATACATCACCTTCCGTAGAAACTGTAAGCAGGCGCAGGAGCGATTGATCAAAAAAACTAGTCAAAAACGACTGGAGCGTAGCCGTTTTCTGTCCGTCACCATTGGCAGGCCCGGGGCCCCACAAGGTAGGCATTGTCTGGCCGGCATCAGGCGGCAGGGCATTTTGATCTGACGTACAGTGTCCCGCTATGACGTAGTCGAACAGGAACAACCGATGTCACAACGCCGCTCAACCTGGATTGCCCTGTTGGTGGCCGTCACGTTCTTTATGGAGAACCTCGACGCCACAGTGATCGCTACCGCGCTGCCTGACATGGCCAGGACGTTTGGTGTCGCGGCGGTCGACCTGAACATTGGTATGAGCGCCTACATGCTTGCCGTTGCGGTGTTCATCCCGATCAGCGGATGGTTGGCCGACCGGGTCGGTTCACGTTTGGTGTTCAGTTCCGCGATTGTGCTGTTCAGCCTGTCTTCATTGATGTGCGGGTTGAGTGAAAGCCTGGATACCTTCGTCGCCGCGCGCGTGCTGCAGGGAATCAGCGGAGCGATGATGGTGCCGGTGGGGCGCCTGGCGGTGCTTCGTACCACCGAGAAGAAAGACCTGGTGCGGGCGATTTCATTTATCACCTGGCCCGGTCTGGTGGCGCCAGTACTGGGGCCTCCGGTGGGCGGCTTCATCGTCACCCACGCTGCGTGGCCGTGGATTTTCTTTCTCAACCTGCCTTTGGGCGTGCTGGCGTTGATTGCCGCGCTGGCATTGATTCCAAAACGGGACGACGCCAGCTCCAGAGCGTTCGATTTCAGTGGTTTTCTGCTGGTCGGCATCGCCAGCGCCGCGTTGTTGTTTGGCGTGGAGATGCTCGGGCAAAGCCGTGCCAATCTGTTACAGGGGCTGGTGCTGAGTGGTGCCGGCGTGGTTCTCGGTGTGTTTGCCTGGCGACATATGCGCCGGCATGCGCAACCCTTGTTGGCGCTGGGTGTAACCGGTATTCGTACCTTCAGCGTCTGCCTGTGCGGCGGCTCGATGTTCCGCATCGCTATCAGCACTTTGCCGTTCCTCTTGCCGCTGATGTTTCAACTGGCCTTTGGTCTCTCTGCATTCGATTCTGGGCTGCTGGTACTGGCGGTATTTGCCGGCAATCTGGCCATGAAACCTTTCACCACCGGGGTGATGCAGCGTTGGGGATTTCGTCCGGTGCTGATGGTCAACGGCGTCCTTGGCGTACTGGCGATCGCGGCTTGCGCGCTGCTGGATGAGCGCATGAGCCCGGCGCTGATTGTGTTCATCCTGTTCGTCGGTGGCTTGTCACGCTCCATGCAGTTCACCGTGTTCAATACGCTGGCCTTTGCCGAGATCCCCAAGGCGCAGATGAGTGACGCTTCAACGCTGTTCAGTATGTTCTTCCAATTGAGCATGGCGATGGGCGTGGCCATCGGCGCATTGCTGCTACGTCTTGCGATGAACGTCCGTGGCACTTCAGGGCACGCCGAGACTGTCGACTTTCAGCTGGCATTCCTGTGTGTGGCGGCGATCGCAGGCGTCGCCTTGCTGGACAACCTGCGCCTGCCGCCACAGGCGGGTGAGTCGGTGTTGCAGCGTGAACGCGTCAAGGATTAGTCGACGCCTTACGAAGCGATATGTGACCATTCACGTCACTGGCCGCACACGCGTTACATCCAGCCGAAAGTGAGCATTGTCGTTGATGCGAAGATTTTGCCAAGGTCTGTGCCCTGATCGAGCAGATGCGCGCCCTGGATGAGAAGCGTTGAGCCGGATGTCCGAATACTTGCGCAAGAACATTGCCGATCCCGATCTCAGCCTGATCAAGGTGGCGGCCGCAACTTACCTGGCACCGACCTATTTGACGCACTGGTTGCGCAAGGAAATCGGCAAGACCTTCACTGAACCGGTACTCGAACGCCGGATGCACGCGGCGCGCAATTACCTGCTCAATGGCACGCGATCAGTGGGGGAGGTGGCAAGGTTGTGCGGTTTCGCTGACGAGGCATACTTCTCACGACGCTTCCGTCAGATCCGTGGCCAGCCACCCGGACAGTTCAGGCGCCGGCAACTCAACCCCGACACGCCACAATCACCTTCCAGCACGTGATCGTCTCCACTCGACGCTTCCAGAAGGTGTGAATTTTTTGATGTGGCCGTTCATGGAACGGCCACTTTTCGTTAAAGAGGCTTTAGGGCATTCAGCAAGCTTGCGGCGTTTCTCCCCGTGCCAGGCGGGCATTGATGTCTTCGATAACTGCCGGCAAATCGACGATGGTGTCGATCAGGTAGTGGGGACGGGAGCCTTCGAACATCTTGCTGATTCGCGCCCGCTCTTCGACCAATTTGTCGGAGGGCAGGGCTTTGAATTGATCGTAGGTCAAGCCCAGCGCGTTGCCGGAACAGGTCAGCGCGACCGTCCACATCCCGGCACTGCGCCCCTCGAGAATACCGGGCCAGGTGTCGTCGACCTTCACGCAAGCGGCGACGTCGCTGATCCCAAGGGCAATCACGTTGGCCAATGCCTGGGCCGGATGCGGCCGTCCATTGGGAACCTCGTCGGTGGCGACTACGTGATCGGCGACGTAGCCATTGCGTCGTGCAAGTTCAACGACTTTTTCCATGACGACGGCCGGGTAGCCGGAACATGAACCAATTTTCAGACCCTTGTCGCGCAGTGTGTCGATAGCGTTCAGTGCACCGGGAATCAGGGCCGAGTGCAAGGCGATCTTTTCGATTTGCAGGGGCATGAACCGTTCATAAAGGGCGGTGACATCGTCATCGGTCGGCAAACGATCAAACACCGCACAATAACGTTCGGCGATCTGCGGTTGGTTGCATAAAGTGCGGATGTGATCCCACTTGCCCATGCCCATCGGGCCCCGGGCTTCCTCCAGTGAGACAGCGACGCCAAACTCGGCGAATGCCTCGACGAAAATCTGCGTAGGGGCGAAGGAGCCGAAATCAACGACGGTGCCGGCCCAGTCCAGAACCACGGCTTGCAGGTGATCGGGTTGTTGATAGTTCATGTTGATTCTCCATTTTTGGATATGAGCAGGCCGTCCCTCCTGGCGTCAGGAAGTAAGCCTGTTGATCGTTTGAACGCGTTAAGGAATCAGATTGCCGGTATGGGGCTTGAGTCGAACAACTCCGCGATCATCGGCCTGTTTCTGCGGATACCTAGGCAGCACAGGTGGTAGTCGATCGAGAATGGATGATTGACGAAGGTGATCGGCTTGGTGCCGGGCGTTTCGGCGTATTCGACGGCAGAAACAAAACCGATGCCGATGCCCTTGGCGATCGCGTGAACGATGGCTTCACGACTGTTCAACTGCATGACGCAGTTCAGTCCGACACCGAGTTGCTTGCAGTTTTCCTCCACCAGTTGGCGAGTGCGTGAACTTTTCTCGCGCAGGACCCATTTTTCGCTGCTGATTTGCTCGACGTGCACCTCCTTTTGCTGGGCCCAAGGGTGGTCGTCGCGCACCACGGCAATAATCGGGTAGCGGCGGTATAGCTGAGTATCAAAGCGCTGATCAAACTCGGAGAGCGCAAGAATCGCCACATCGATATCGAAGTTGAAGAGGCGATCCAGCGTCTCTTTTTCAGGAGAGAACGACGTTTCCAGTTCGATATCCGGATGCTGCTGCATCAACTCATAAGTCAGGTTCATCGCAATCGGAGGCGAGACTGCACCCAGGCGCAGCATCCCCGTTTTGCGCTGCTTGAAACTTTGCAGAAGTTGCACGGCTTCATCCTCTTGGCCGAACAGGCCTTGGGTGATCGCGTAAAGTTTGTGACCTGCCGAACTCATCTCGATAAAGCGCCCGCGACGATGGAACAGCTCCACGCAAAACTTCTTTTCCAACGCGTTGACCTGCTCACTGACCGTCGGCTGGCCGACGCTCAGGTACTCGGCGGCGAGGGTAAAACTGCCAGTCTTCGCCACCGCATGAAAGGAACGTAACCACTTGTGGTACTGGTACATGAAAAGATCCTGTTCCTGAGTCGTCGCCTGTCATTCAAGCATCGATGTCGAGCCATCAGCGCCGGATGAACAGCGCGACCGTGGCGCTGCAAAGGCAGGCCGTGGTGACCACGATAAAGATCAAAGAGGTATTGCCCGTACTGTCGAGCATACTGCCGATCAGCGGTTCCGCCAGGCCAGCGAACAGATAGGACGAGAAGTTCATCACTCCCGTTGCCGTGCCGGCTCGTTTGGCTCCGACCAGATCCGGGCACAGCGCCCAGAAACTGGATGCAGGGCCGTATACGAAGAAACCGCACAGAAACAACGCCACCAGGCCCGTCGCGCTATGGGGTGCAAGACTCCACATCCACAGACTGGTACCTGCGCCAAGGACCATGTACAGCATGATCGCCAGGTAGCGTTTGGAGCCGAACAGTTTGTCCGATATCCAGCCATTGCTGAGGGCGCCGATGGCCATGCCAACCGGAAGGGCCACGGTGATCCACTTCGGATCGATCATGCTGTCGCCACTCTTCCAGTCGGCCCCCAGAAAGTGCACCGGCACCCAGACGATCAAGCCATAGCGAGCCGCGTTCTGAAACCCCAGCGATACGGCTGCGATGATCAGGCGGTAGTTCTTCAGAACGGCTTTGTAGCGTTGCGCAGAAGTTTCGACTTCTCCGTGTGCTACCTCGTGGTTTTTGTCCTCGGCATTGGCCACGCCAGTGTCGGCGAGGGGGTCGAAGCCAAGGTCCTGCGGACGTTCACGAGCCACCAGGTAGAAGATGATGCCGCCGGCCAGCATCAGCAGCACTGGCAAACGGAAGATCCAGCGCCACTCCAGTTGCAGCACTTCGAGCACAACGATCGAGGTCACATAAGAAAGGACAGAGGCGCAACCCGCGGCGAACACGTAAAAGCCATACACCTTGCCGCGCTCACCGGCGCTCCACCAATTGGAAATCAGTCGACTGCCCGGTGCCCAACCCAATGCCTGGAAGTATCCATTGATTCCCCAAGGCAGGATCAGAGCAGCAAAACTACCGGCGAAGCTCGTCACCCAGTTGGCGCCGCAGGACAGCACGGCACCCAGGGTCATGATGCGTCGACCACCGAACTTGTCGGCGAGGTTGCCGTTGATGGCCTGGCCAATGGCGTAGGCCCAGAGCATGGCGGCCGATGCCCAACCAAGGTGCTCCTTGGTAAAGCCGAACTCGGCCTGGATGCCCGGAATGGCGAAACCGAACGTCTGCCGGCCGGTGTAGAAAAACAAATAACAGAACATGGCGGCCAGCAACATGCGCCACTGGGCGACTCGAAACGAGCTGGTGGCTACAGCGAGACCTGGGATGGTTTGGGCACGATTCATGATCTTTTCCTTTTTTATTGTTCGTTCCCTTCGAGGCATGTCGAAGAGTGCACCCTTTGAGGGGGCAACAGGAAATCGTCGCGGCTCGTTACGCCGCAGGCAGTGCTTGGGGTAGTACAGGTTCTACGCGGCTTTCGAACCGATGAAGTTTTTGCCTCGGGCACCTTGCATGGCGAAATGGATCATCTCCTCGGCTTGCTTTTGCGTGAGCCCGTAATCGGCAAATTCCGTTTTCACATCGAGGCTGTGCAGGAACTCACGCAACTGACCCTGGGCCTTGTGCAGGTCGTTACCGAAGATTCGCTGAAGCGTTCGGTCGCGCGCCTCGTCATGGCCCCAGGCAAGTCCCAGAACCAACGGCAGGGTGAAGGAGCAGGCGATACCGTGGGGCAGGCCATAGTGCAGGGTCATTTCGTAGGAGATGGAATGGGCCAGTGCGGTTTTGGTGTTGGAGAACGCTAACCCGGCCTTAAGTGCGGCCAATGCCATGCGCGAGCGCAGTTCCTGGTTGGACAGGTCACGACGCAGTAGGGGCAGGCATTCCAGGATGTCCGCAATAGCGGATATCGCGAAGGTGTCGGAAATCGGGTTGGCATTAATGTTCCATACCGACTCGAGCGCATGGGAGAGGGCATCCAGGCCGGTGGAGACAGTGACGCTGTCCGGCACCGTCAGCATCAACTGCGGATCGATGATGGCAACTTTGGGCCAGGTGCAGTCCAGGTGCAGGGAGTATTTCTTGTGGCTGGCAGCATCCCAGATCGTCGCCCAGGGTGTGACTTCGCTGCCGGTACCCGCCGTGGTCGGTGCCGCGATCAGCAATTTGCTGCGCGCCGGGACGAATGGCTTGGCGCTTGCCAACAACGCTAGCAGTTCATCGAACCGACCCGATTCCGTGCCCACGATCAACGCCTTGGCGGTATCAATAGCGCTGCCTCCGCCCACGGCGATGACTGCGTGGCATTCGCCGGCTTCCTGCCAGAAGCGCTCATAAGTCCCGCGCAGTTGGGCAACGTCCGGGTTGGGTTGGACATCCTCGATCACATAAACCAGGCGGTCACCGAGCAAGTCCTGGATGCGATCCACCAAGCCCAAAGCGCGCGCTTCGGGAAAGGTGACAAGGGCCACTTTCTGGTTTTCGGTGATGGCGGCAAGTGCTTGCAGGCTGCCCCAGCCGTAACGTGTATCAACTGGGTTGTGAAATCGGGCGGTCATGGCGGGTCCTTTTTTTTGTTTTTGGAAGTGGCCCCATGCTCGCGGTCTATCCACAGCAGCACAAATCGATAATTCCTGGGTTTGAATCGGCTGGGCCGATAATGCAAGACGTGGATGACAACTACCCCCGGCGTTTCATCCCCGTTGGTATTGCAAGAAAACCAACGACGGCCACCGCCAGCAATGATGGCTGCCAAGGCTAGCCTTGACGTGCCTGAGCGATGAAATTAGAAGGCGAGTTTTCATCCAGACAGGTGACTTTTTTCCGATTCAACAGGCTCGGAGGGTTGATGCGTGATGGGCCTTCCACAGAATAAATAGTAGGAGGGCCTCGCATAAGTCGGCTCGACATTAGGCTTTGAGAGAGTCGAAGCACAATTTAGTAAGGTTACTGATGCCGGCCACAAGTCGATTGCCTGCCAGGTGTTGCTGACCGATATCCATCGGCTGCTACCGGGGCATTATGGAGAGGCGCCCAACCCCGGCCGGGCGCCATTCGACTCAGCCAGTGTGGTGACTCTCGGCAAGGCCATAGACAGATGTGTCGATGCCTTCAAAGCGTGCTTTTAACTGCAACGCCAGATACAGCGAATAATGCCGTGACTGATGCAGGTTGCCACCGTGGAACCAGAGATTGTCCTGCTGCGTTGGCTTCCACATGTTTCGCAATTCTCCCTCGTACGGGCCAGGGTCATTGGTGGTTCCAGAACCCAGGCCCCAGCAGCGGCCGACCTTGTCAGCTACTTCCTGGGAAATCAGCTTCGCCGCCCAACCATTCATTGAACCGTAGCCCGTGGCGTAGACGATCAGGTCGGCGGGTAGCCGGCTGCCATCGTTAAGTACGACGGCATCGGCTTCGATGCGCTCGACACCCAGGCCGGGTGCGCTCTTGAGCTTGATGGTGCCGTTAGCGATCAGTTCGGACGCACCAACGTCGATGTAGTAACCAGAACCACGTCGTACGTACTTCATGAAAAGTCCAGACTCGTCGTCACCGAAATCGAGCATGAAACCAGCCTTGGCCAAGCGCTCATAGAAGTCCTTGTCACGCTCTTTGATCGCTTCAAACACGGGTTGATGAAAGCTTGGCAGTACCTTGTAGGGAATCGAGGCGAACAACATGTCGGCCTTGTCCGTAGACAAACCCGACTCCACGGCATCTTCTGAATAGAGCCCGCCGAAGACCAGATCCATCAGACTGTCAGACCGCACGATGTGGGTGCTGGACCGTTGCACCATGGTCACCTCGGCACCGTTCTCCACCAGGTCGGCGCAGATATCGTGTGCCGAATTGTTCGCACCGATAACCACTGCACGCTTGCCGCTCCAGGCGTCTCCGCCGGGATGGCGACTGGAATGATGTTGCTGGCCCTTGAAAGCCTCGGCGCCCGGATAAACCGGAACATTCGGCACGCCTGACATGCCGGTGGCGAGGATCAGTTGGGTAGGCTGCAAGGTCACGCGCTGACCATCGCGTTGCACTTCAACGCGCCAGGTGCCGCTTTGCTCATCGAAATTGGCGCTCACGCATTCTGTGCGCGGCCAATAATTGAGCTCCATGACTTTGGTGTACATTTCGAGCCAGTCGCCAATCTGGTCTTTTGGGGTGAATACGGGCCAGTGATCGGGGAAGGGCAGGTAAGGCATATGGTCGTACCAGACAGGGTCGTGCAGGCACAGCGACTTGTAGCGACCCCGCCACTGATCGCCAGGACGCTCGGCCTTGTCGACGATCAGGGTTGGCACACCCATTCGCTTGAGCCGCGCAGCGAGCCCGAGCCCACCCTGACCGCCGCCTACGATCAGGCAGTAAGGTTGGGTGGTAAGACCCAGTGACGCTTCTTCATCGCGGCGGCGTTCCAGCCAGTTGCGTTTGTCGGCGTGGGCGTGACCGTGACTGGCACCCATCGGACGGCGGCGACCGCTCGGTTCTTCAAAGCCTTTGAGCTCGCGCATCGTTGTCAGCAACGTCCAGCACAGGCCGTCCTTCAGACGCACGTAGCCTTTACCCCGCGCCGTGTCGGTTTCCAGGCTGATTCAGGGCGAGTCTGGTCGAGACGAGTTTCGAGCAAATTCCGGACGGCAGGCTTACCTTCCAGGGTCACCAGGTTCCAGCTGAAAAGTAGCAAATCACGCCAGTAACATTCATCGGCAAACAGTTCGAGTACACCGTCCACATCACGTTGGACGAGTCGCTCGCCGAGGTTTTCAACCCAGGCCGTGAGCTGAGCAGTTGGCGTTTGCAGAGATGTTTCGACAGGAATGTTCATGGGGCTTCTCCCGATCTTGTTGTTTTTTGTGACAACTTGCCCTAGAGCAAGGCTCGGGCCATCTTGGTGAGAGCCCTGTTGCAGAGCGGTTGCTGTAGTGCCGAACAGGTTTTGAATCGCCACGCTGTCACGAATCTGGGAATGGTGAATGACAGAGTGTCACGCGGCGCAAAGAACGCTCGTTGCGGCCTTTTCATATAAGCTGCGAACAGACCCGTGTCCTAACCGTAGCGGAGAACAAGAACAATGAAGCCGGCCTTGATCAACGCCCATGCACAACAAGTGCTACAAGCCGTGCAGGGCACTATTGCCAGCCACAGCCCTGCTGCTGACCTGGCCATCACACGATCCTGGTGCCGGTGCCTGGATCAGTATCAGCTCGATCCCGCCAGCCGCCGCGCGCCTAATGTAGTTGAACACCCACGCTTGCAAGATCACCGCGCGCCACTGGAACACATCATTGGCATGGCGCACTGGCAGATGAGCAGTTTGCACCAACAACTCGGGCGTGACGGCCACGTGGTGTTACTCACCGATGCTCGCGGTGTTGCAATCGACAGTGTGTTCAACGAATCCGAACGAACCGAGTTCCAGCGTTCCGGATTGTGGCTCGGCTCGGTGTGGAGCGAGGATTGCGAGGGTACCAATGGTGTCGGCACCTGTTTAGTTGAGCGACAGCATGTAACCATCCGTCGTGATGAACACTTCCGCGGTAAGCACGCCGGTTTGACCTGTTCGGCTAGCCCGATATTTGATGCGAGCGGAGAGTTGCTTGCCGTGCTCAACCTCTCGTCTGTGCGGGAGGAGCACAGTCTGCAGCAACACTTTCAGGCCATGGCATTGACCAACCTGTCAGCCAAGTTGATAGAGAGCTGTTTTTTCTTGGGGCATGACCCGCAGCGATACCTGCTGCGCTTCCATCCTGAGGCAGGTTTCGTGGGGCTATTGGGTGAAGGTCTCCTCAGTTTCGACGAGAATGCTCGTATCTGTTCAGTCAACCATGTTGCGCTGGATCTGTTGGGCCTTAGCCGTGACCAAGTGGTGGGGCAATCTCTGGCGATGCTGTTGGAGACACCTATCGAACATGTGGTGAGTCAGGCCAGCGCACAGCCAGGTGTCTGTTGGCCAATGCGGTTAGTGGACGGACGTCTGTTCTACGGGCAGTTGCGAGAACCCTTACGTCAGACGCCTTTAGCCACTCCCGCAATTCCAAAAATTAACGATGAACGTGTGTGCATGGAAGATCCACGCCTGCAACGCGCCTTTGCTCGTGCGCTGCGCGTTTTGGAGCGTGATGTTCCAGTGTTTTTGCAGGGCGAAACCGGTACCGGAAAAGAAGCTTTTGCAGCGGCGCTGCATCGCGCCAGCTCTCGAGCGAGCCAACCGTTTGTGGCGATCAATTGCGCGGCCATTCCAGAAACATTGATCGAAAGCGAGCTGTTCGGCTATCGCGGCGGCAGCTTCACCGGCGCACGCAAGGACGGGATGATCGGTAAGCTGGAACAGGCCCACGGCGGCATTCTATTTCTCGATGAGATCGCCGATATGCCACTGGCGTTACAGACTCGCCTGCTGCGCGTGCTAGAGGAACGTCAGGTAGTACCGCTAGGGGGCGCGACGGCACGTCCGCTCGACGTACGCCTGATCAGTGCCAGCCACCAGGATCTGCAGGCCTGTGTAGCCGAAGGACGCTTTCGCGAGGATCTTTTTTATCGCATTGGGGGGTTCGCCGTGCAGCTCCCGCCGCTGCGTGAACGGTCAGACAAGGGCCTTTTGCTCGACCTGCTACTGCGCGAAGAGACAACAGGTGCCCGGATTCGGCTGGAGGCGGGCGTTAGAGAACGCTTGCTAGAGCAGCCTTGGCCGGGAAATGTCCGGCAGCTGCGTACGTGTCTGCGCACATTGGTAGCGTTGGCATTGGAAGGGCGTGTCACGCTAGACGACCTGGCTGAGTTGCTGCCGACCACGCCGGCGGCAGTCGCGTTGGCCGAAAATCCGCTCGGCGCATCCGAACGGCAGACGCTGCTGACGTTGATTGAAGCGGAACACTGGCACATCGCACATGTTGCTGCCCGCCTGGGAATCAGCCGCAATACGCTCTATCGCAAACTGCGCCATCACGGTATTTCACGACCCGGTTGAATGCGCAATGACCTCGCGCGGTTCCTGCCTGTTAGTCGTCAGGCATTAAGTACTGTTGAGAGGGTCGCGTAGAACTCGATGAGCCGCTGGGTCTTCGCAGGAAGCAGCCGTTTTTCAATCGGGGCGTAGACCGAGATGCGACGAGATGTGCCATATCCTCCCGGTTAGAAGGGGTATAACTATCAGAACAAAAGGCGGGTCAACCGGAATAGGCCCGCCAAAGACAACACCCAGACCAGGCGCCCAGGCCTGATCGGCGCCTACGGCGCGGAGCGATGTGATGAGTTCCAGAGCATGGCGATGGGCTCGCAAGAGCCTTCTTGGCTGCATTGAGCTGGCCTTGCTGGTCGTTCCACTGTGCGCCAGCGCCATGTTCAAGTGCCAAGCGAGCGACGGAGCCATCAGCTACGCCGGGCAAGCCATCGCCAGCGCCCACTGCACTCGCGTGAATGGCATGGCGGACGCCGGTGTTGGCGCCAAGGCCACGGCCCTGCCACGAGTTGTGCGGGGCGACGACTCCGGCGCGGTGCGGATTCGGGTGTTCACCTTCATCCATAAGGGTAAGCGTCAATATGTGAGCCGGCGCCCCGAAGGGATTTCCGCACGGGTTGATGTCCTTGAACTCTATTACATCAAGGGCTGCTATCTGTGCATGGCGCCGAAGGATTTCAAGGTGACCTCACTGAGCCTCGACACCCAATCCTATCGGCGGGAGATCGAAGCCGCTTCGGGTCTTTATGGTGTCGACAGGGCGCTGATCCGCGCAGTTATACATGCCGAATCGGCGTTTCGCCCCAACGCCATTTCCGAAGCCGGCGCCCAAGGGCTGATGCAGTTGATGCCTGCCACTGCCGAGCGCTTCGCCGTCGACGATCCGTTCGACGCACGACAAAACATTCGGGGCGGCGTGCGCTACCTGGCTTGGCTGCTCAAGCGCTTCAACGGCAACCAGATGCTAGCGCTGGCAGGTTACAACGCCGGCGAAGCGTCCGTGGTTGAGTACAACGGGGTGCCTCCCTACGCCGAGACGCAATCCTACGTCACCCTCGTGCAGTCCTTGACCGAACGCTATCGCAAACATCGCTAATACCGTGTGGCGCATAAACCGGAGTAGACAATACGCCGGGCGGGGAATGGCTCAACGGAATTCCACGCTCGCCGGTGTCTATCGACCCATCGCTGCCGGTGGCGACATCGAAGGCAACACAGCGTAATGAAGCTAGGGCGTAAAGCCCTAGCAGATAGCAAATATCACTTTTTCTTTTTCGCGGGCTTTTCTGCCTTCTCTGATTTTTTAGTCTTTTCTGGCTTGCTATCAGCTTTTTTTGCAGATTTCTTTGGTTCGGTATCTTTTTTCTTGTCTTTCTTTTCGGAAGATTTCGAAAGAGCCGACGCCGCAGCTGATTTCTTTACCGGTGATGACTTTTTGTCTTTCAATTCCTTGCTGGCTTTTGAAGACTCACCTTTGCTTTTCTTCTCGTCTTTGGCCATGTTGACCACCTCTCGGAGTATGCCGGTATAGGCACATTACCTGTGGGATTACCCACAAGCTGATCATTAGGCGAGCGCGTCCAGCAGCGGTTCAAATTTTCTTTGATGCGTCGAGAGGGGCTTTGGCTGATGCACTGCCTTTCGGCGCCAATATTCCCTCCCTGGGCACAACAGCCGTATCCCAGGTACAGGCGAACAGCCAACTCGAACCGCGTGTCGGTATAGACGGTGGTGCTGCAGCCAAAGCAGATCGACCCGCAGCACCTATGGCCGGCTTGCCCGGACCGGCAGCCCTGGATTACTTCAGTTTCGCCAGCATGGCCACGGCGACTGCCTTGGCCGACTGTGGGTTCTGGCCGGAAATGACTTCGCGGTCTTCGATCACGTTCTCGCTCCATGGCTTGGCTTCGGAGAAGTTAGCACCGGCTGCCGTCAGGCCATCCTGCGGAAACAGTTTCATATGGCCGCCGCCGAGGAAACCTTTGGCCTGCTCTTCTTCCGCGTCGGTGAAGGCGGTGACTTTGTAGCCCTTGTAAATCCAGTTGGCTGGCGCTGCGGGCTGTTTGCCCGATTCCAGCGCGGAGACGAAACCGTGCGCGTCCGGGATCGTCGACAACATGGCGATGGTGCCATGGCAGGTGAAGCCGGTGACCTTGCCTTTTTCATGGAAGTTGGTCAGCAGTTGGCCCAGTTGTTTGTCCTTCAGCAGATCCTGCATCGGGATATGGCCGCCAGGCACGAATACGGCATCGAACTTGTCGTAGCCGATTTTCTGAACCTGCGCGAAGCTGATTGCTGGCGAGCCGCTCTTCGAGGTCAGCTTCAGCGTGTCCAGCAGCGCGAGACTTTCCTGACGGGCCTTTTCATCGCCGCCCCAGAAGCTCACATCATTGGATTTCTGGTCCGCGGTTGGCGCCTTGCCGCTAGGGGTGGCAAATATGACGGTTTGACCGGCCGCGATGAAGGTCTGCACCGGTTGCATTAATTCGTTCAGGAAGAAACCGGTTTGCATGACCTTGGCGTCTTTCAGGTCCAGTTGAGCCTGATCCGACAGTACAACCAATACCGTGCCAGCGTTGGCATAGTTAGCGGCAGCAGTTAGCAGGGCGGCAATAATGGTTTTTTTCACGCGATTCTCCAGTAGGAATGGTTTGATGGCGCCATCTTATTACTAGAGCAGACGGGGATAGAGCCCATGAATTGAATTTCACTTATTACATTGAGTAATCAATAGTGAGGGCTTTCTGCAGCTGAACGGTTTGGCCACTTTGGCCGATCGCTACCTTTCGCGAAGGCTGAAATCGACCCACAGCCCGGATTGGCTTATCACTTCAATGCTTCGTTATTCGCCTTCCCTATCGCTCGAATTGGACCCTTGGTGCGTTCGATTATTTCGTAACCGCGAAACTGAACGCCTGTTCTTGCAGGCTCGTTTTGATCAATGCAGCCAGTTGTTGAATGGCGGGTGTCGGGTCGTCGCCACCGCTGTGAAGCACATAGCCAAGGCTTGGCACAGGGGGTAAGCCAGACACAACGGTGAGATGACTCGGCAACCCAAAGCGGGTTCGCAGCGTCAGGCCCAACCCGGCGGCAACGGCTGCCCAGATACCGCCGACGCTGGGGCTGGTCAGGGCGATCCGCCAAGGTATTTGCGCGGCATCCAGCGCCTGGGTGGCGGCGCTGCGCAACACGCAAGGTGCGTCGAAGACGATCAATGGCAGCGGCGAATCATCAAGGGCCGTCAGCAATGGAGTATCGCGGGCCCCGATCCAGTGCATCTGTGTTTCGCCCAGATGCGTGGCGTAAGGCGACGGGTGCCCTGTGTCCCATGTCAGCGCCAGGTCAAGATCTGCGCTGTCGACCAGCGCTAGCAGTTCAGCATTACGGGCGATCCTGACGTCGAGATTCACCCTGGGGTACGACTGGACGAAGCGTCGCAGGATATCGCTGAGGAGATGCTCCCCAAAGTCCTCTTGAAGACCAAGGCGTATGGTCCCGGCAGTCTGGCTTTCATGCAGCGTCTGGAAAATGCTGTCGTTCAGCTCCAGCAATCGACGGGCATGGCTGAGCAGTGTTTCTCCTGTGGGGGTCAATACCAGTCCGCGACCGGATTTAGCCAGTACCGGCGTACCGATCTGCTCTTCAAGTTTCTTCAATTGCGCGCTTACGGCAGAGGTTGACCGGCCAAGACGATCCGCCGCTTTGGCAAAGCTGTTGTACTCAACGCCGGCGACGAAGGTGCGCAATACATCAAGATCGAAGGTTGGACGGCGCATTCAATGGTCCACTAATTTGGGATGATTGGTTCAATTAAATCTGATATTCGGAATGATCGCGAGTTGATAGTTTTTCCCTGTCAATTGGGACATCAAAGGGAAAAACATCATGAATGCATCGATGGGCACGGGACGGGAACACCAGAGCCACTACCCGCAGAAGTTTGCCGAGCTGACCGACGACGTCTTGTTTGGCGACATGTGGACGCGTACGCAATTAAAGCCCCGTGAACGCAGTCTGGTCACAGTGGCCGCGCTGGTGGCGATGTACCGTCTGGAGCAACTGCCATTTCATTTGAAACGTGCACTGAATAACGGCTTGTGTGTCGATGAACTGGCCGAAGTCATCACCCATCTGGCGTTTTATTCAGGTTGGCCGACGGCCGCCTCGGCGCTGAATTTGCTCAGTGAACTACAGGCCAGCCTTGCAAAACCTCAGGAGTAATCATTGATGCCGTTTGCGCGAATTTCACTGCACCGGGGGAAGTCCGCCGAGTACTTACAGGCGTTGTCTCAGGGTTTGCACGACGCCTTGGTCGAGAGTTTCGAAGTGCCGAAGACAGATCGCTTCCAGGCCATTCACCAACATGAGGTCGGTGAGCTGATGTTTGATCCCCACTATCTGGGCGGGCCACGAAGCCATGACTTTGTGCTGATCGCGATTACCGCTGGCCGTCCTCGAAGTGTCGAGACGAAACAACGTTTTTACCGCGACCTGGTCGAGAGGTTGGGGCAGGAAACGGGGCTGAATGCGGAGGATGTCATGGTGGTGATCACCACCACGGCCGGTGATGAGTGGTCATTTGGAGGAGGGCGGGGCAACTAGCTCGGGAGAGTGCATAGCCTGCGGGCCTGCATAACGCGTCTATCAACGTCCCCCTTTACCGATTATTTACTTGTCCTCATACCTCATTTTCCAGCGAGGCTGGTTACGCTGCTAGCCATCTTAATCCGGACGAGTTTGTGAAACGAATGAACCTTCAACCTCGGTACTGGCTAGCGGTGGGTGCAGTTGTGGGCAGTCTGGGTTTGATCACTGGTTGTGCGGGTGATCCGCCAGACCCGCGGATCAGATTTACCGAGCGGGTCAATGAACATCTGGCCACCGCCTATCAACCGGCTCACAACGAAACCTCTGGCTGGGACGCAATATGGCAACTCGGTCAGCAATCGGTGGATGTGGCGTGGCTGGCACCGGCTACCCAGGCGCGCTTGCCGCTGATTATTTACTTGCCGGGCCTGGGTGAGTCGGCTTCAGGCGGAGAGGCGTGGCGCAGCGCTTGGGCACAAGCCGGTTATGCGGTGCTATCTGTTCAAGGGCACGCCTACGATAAGTCGATTTTTTCGTCGAGGCAGGCGTTGGATGGCAACTTCCGTGGAATGGCAAGCAGTTACTACACGGCCGCCGCCTTGCGCGACAGGCTGTCTACATTGCAGGAAGTCCTGACCGAAGTTCGGGCGCGGGCCGAGAAAGGAGACGCGCAACTGGCTGCCATCGACTGGAACCAGGTCGTGGTGGCCGGCTTTGATGTCGGCGCGCAGACAGCTGAGGCTCTGGCCGGCGCGCTGGAGCCTGGCGCTACGTCGGGCGTCGCGATTCAGCCTAAAGCTGTGTTGCTGCTCAGCCCTTATGTGGATGCCAACGCCCGGCGAGAAGTGTTCGCCCAAATGTCGGCGCCCGTGCTGTCGATGACCGGCCAGGAAGATGAAGATCCCTTCAACTGGGTCAGTTCTTACCGCCAGCGACAAGTGTTGGGCGAGTCGGTGACGGTGGCTGGCAGCGTTCAGCTAGAGCTGGACAAAGCGACGCACAAGACCTTGTCCGGAACCGAATTGTTTAACCGGCCATTGAAAAAGGCCGGCAAGGGCAGCGATGCGTCCAGCGGTGCTTCCAAGGGCAGCGGGCACAAGCACGGCGCAAAATCCGCCGGTGGTGCCCATGGTCCGATGGGCGAGCCATCCCCGGATCCCCAGCAAGTTGCTGCGATTGAGGCAATTGGTGTGGCGTTTTTGGACAGTCGCATCAAACACAACTCCGCAGCCACTGAATGGTTGCACAAAGGCGCGCCAGGTTGGCTGCATGGCGCGGGGCACTTGAAGTAGTTTGGGCAGGGCATCCGCTGTTGCCCGTGACCTGTACGGAACCGTGCGGGATGTGGTGTGAGAGGACGCCAGCTGTAAATTGTCCCTTTTTTTCCAGAGCGTCCGCACGCGGTCGATTTTTGCCTTTCGCGAAGGGGTGCAATCAATGCCGTGCCTTTTGCTAAGACCGCTCATTCAGCGCTACCCCTATGGCTGGCTCTCTCGCCAGCCATAGGGGGGATCACTAAGGCTCAAACCGTGAATCTGGACACCAAACCGTTGAGTGAAACCGCCAGACGCGACAGTTCCTGGCTGGCAGCGCTGGTTTGCGTCGCGCCGGCGGACGTCTGCGAAGCCAGCTCGCGTATGTTGGCGAGATTGCCATCCACTTCGCGAGCGACTTGCGCCTGCTGCTCGGCTGCACTGGCGATGACCAGGTTGCGTTCGTTTATCTGCGTGAATGAGCTGGCTATTTGATCGAGGGCCAGCCCCGCGGCCTGGGCAACTTCCAGTGTGCCGTGAGCGCGGCTATTGCTGTCTTGCATCGCACCCACAGCCTGAACCGTGCCTTGTTCGATGGCCTGGACCAATGATTCAATTTCCTGGGTCGAGCGCTGGGTGCGATGGGCAAGGCTGCGCACCTCATCGGCGACCACGGCAAAACCACGACCGGCCTCACCAGCCCGGGCAGCCTCGATGGCGGCGTTTAGGGCCAACAGATTCGTTTGTTCGGCCACCGTGCGAATGACATCGACCACTTGGCTGATATCGCGCACACGACCGGCCAAATTCTCCACTTCGCCAGCGGTGGCGGTGACGCCACTGGCCAATTCGCCGATCGCCTCGACCGTGCGCATCACCTGCTGCCGACCTTGCTGCGCGGTCAGGTCGGAGGCCCGCGTGGCGTCGGCTGTGGAGACCGCGTTGCGGGCAACATCTTCCGCTGCGCTGGTCAATTCGTTGATCGCGGTCGCCGCTTGCTCGATCTCACTGTTTTGCTGGTGCAGTCCGCGGCTGGCATCTTCGGTGACAGCACTCAACTCTTCGGCAGCAGATGCCAATTGATTGGATGATTCGGCAATGGCCACGATGGTTTGGCGCAGATTGCTCTGCATGGTTGCCAATGCCGCCATCAACCGCGCGGGCTCATCGCTGCCGATAACCTCGGTGCGTGTGGTGAGGTTGCCGGTCGCCACCGTCTCGGCCAACAGCACCGATTGGCGCAGCGGCAGGACAATGCTGCGAATCAAGCCGACGGCGACGACGCATGACGACAGCGCGACGACCAGCAACGCTCCAATAACGCCCGTGCGTGCACTGTTGAAAACGTCGACGCTGTGAGAGGCGGCACTGTGGGCACCACGGTCATTCAGATCGACCAGGTCGGCGAGTGTTTTGCTCAACACATCCGCCCGCTGGTTCATCTCGCCATTGATGTCCCGGGCCTCGTCGAGCTGATCCTTGCGCGACAAAACGAGTACTTTGGCCTGGAGCGACATATAGGCCGCTTCGGCGGTTTTGAGGCGATCGAACAGCACCTTGTCTTCATCGAGGAGAATGTTCTTTTCGTAATTATCGAGCTCTTTTTGGGTCTCGGCCTTGAGGAGGTCGATCTTGCTGTAGTTTTGCTCAAGGGTCTGCGGGTCGCGGCTGATCATCACGCGCAGGGTCAGGGCGCGGATACGTTGAACGTTTTGCGCGGCATGATTCAAACTCATCACGCTGGGCAACCAATCATCACTGATCTGTCGAGTGGCCTCACGCATGTCATCCATCTCCGACAACGCAAAGATCCCCAACCCGGCGGTCAACAACGCAATCAGGCTGAAACCAATAGACGCACGCCAAGCAATACTAATAGTCCTTAGCATATTTTGTTTTTCTTCTTTAGGGTTTTGAGCCGTTAGCTCCAGCCATAGGCCTTTAATGCAGTGATGCCAGTCGCTGGAAAGTGGAGGTGTACGGGTCATGAACTTGTGTCTTTTTGTTAGTGTTCACAGCGCTCTGAATAAGGTGATCGGGCAATCACCCGCACAATGAAATGTTTGGAAGTGCGGGGATGGCGGATACAGTTCGGTATCTCTACCAACGATTCGTTTTACGTTGATTTTGTTGTGAGTGACCACGCATTCCACGACAGTTTCTTTCCATTTCATGACAGATATCTGAATCAAGCGGCACAGCATCTCTTGATCGCCTTTGATATCTGTGTGTCACGCTGGCCTGAAGAGAAACGGGACTATGGTCCGTTGAGAGAGTGGTCGTCGGAAGCGGGGATGTCGATGTGGTTAACACGGACGTGGCCATGTACACACCTGGCATCACACTCAATTGAACAAGTGGGCGATGTCAGATGTTCATAGGCCGCTGGCAAGTCCACCGCAACGGCGCATCAGGCGGTGGTGGAGATGGCTCGTGCGACAGGTCGGCGATTTCGAAACCCTGCGCCTTGGCATGCGCCAGGCGCACGGTGTTGACGTCACCGATGATCACCACTGCCGCGCCCCACAGGCGAGCAGACGCGGCTGCGGCCTGGCACCAGACCGGTTTGAGCGGTGGTACGGCCGCGCACCATGTGCTGGTCGGAGCCACAGATGTTGGTGGAGATCACCTTGAGAATGACCGCATGCTCGATTTTGAGACCACGCGGGTATTGCATTTTCGGGTAGTCGATTTTTTGTACTTCGACTTTCCCGGAGCCGAGATAAACCACGCCACGATTGCCAGACATGCTTTTTTACTTGAGGAAGTTTCTGTTATGTAGCGGTGCCAATTGCTGCCTTTGGGCCTAAAACTCCTTGGAACCGAGTCTTTGGTTAGAAAATGGATCAACGCATCAGTACAAAAATGAGCACGCACACTCAGTGAATATGCGTGCGCTGTGCGTTCAAGAGGTGGATTGGCGAAGTTGCCCGATAATTCGGCGGGCGCGATTTGCACCGACATCGACGTGGATGTCGATCATTGGGCGCGCACCGAAACGGCACATGTTCTGGTACTGGGCTTCGATAATTACCTTGTCTTCATCGAAGGTCATTATCGTTTGCTCAACAACCTTGGCCTTGATGGCTTCGGGATCGCTTTGTGGATTGGTGGCGATAGTCCAGAAGTAGTGACTGGTGGTTTCGGTTTCTGGCGTTACCCCGTGGAATCCGCGCATATGAAAGCCACCACGATCGGGGTCATCCAGAGCATCGGTCCCCGCATCCACGGCACCGGTCCAGATACGCAGATGACTGACGTGAAATTCGATTTCCTGCCAACGGTCCACGGTGCCTTTGAAGGGGTAGGCGGCCGTGTAGGTGGGGGGTGGAACCGAGTCCGGCATATGGCGCACGACCCGCACCACGTTGCCTTCACTTTCCACACTCATCCGGGCATTCATATGGATGCTGGCGTTACCACCGATGGTGCGCAGGTGGACGTAACCCAGATGACTCAAGTCCATGAGGTTGTCGTGGATTAACTGATAAGGCGCGTTGTAGTGGTAAACGTCGCCGTCGAACAAGTACTTGCCACTGCTGTGAACAGGGTAGGTCGGCGGCTCGCAGTTCGGCTCCGGTTGAAGCTCGCTGCCAAACCAGATCCAGACGATCTGGTCCTGCTCGCGCACGTGGTACGCGGGCACTTTGGCCTTGCTCGGTATCTTGTCCTGGCCCGGGATTTCAACGCATTTTCCTCGTTCATCGAACAGCAGGCCGTGGTAGCCGCAACGTATGCCAGCGGCTTCGAGCGTGCCGTTCGACAGTGGCAGCGCCCTATGGCAGCAGCGGTCTTCCAGCGCGGCGACCTCGCCGCTTGTCTTGCGAAACAGTACGACAGGCTTGTTGAGTAGCGTCCGGCCGACGGGTTTGTCCTTCAACTCCCATCCCAGGGCTGCGACGTACCACTGGTTGAGGGGGAAGCTGGGTAAGTCAGGCACCGGAATTTCTTCGGCAAGCGTTTGGAGAGTAGATGTGTTCATGGCGTTCTCCATGTTGATGGTGTTGTTTGAGTTCACAGATCAAGAACAAGGCGTGACGATTTGGCGCGCGAGCAGCAGGGGGTAAAGCGGTCGTTTGCGGCTTGTTCGGACTCTGTCAGGAACTTGTCCCGATGTTCCGGGATGCCCTTGAGTACACGGGTTACGCAGGTGCCGCAGATGCCTTGCTCGCAAGATGACTCGATCGCTATACAGGCCTCGTCGAGCACTTCAAACACCGTACGTTCGGCAGGTATCTGAAAAACCTGTCCAGTGCTTGCCAGCTCAACTTCGAAGGGCGCATTGGCGCTTTCATCGATAGGGGCTGCGGCGAAAAACTCTTTGTGTACCTGGCTCTGCGACCAGCCAGCGTTCTGCGCAGCATTGAGGATGTAATTCATGAAACCGGCCGGCCCGCACACATAGAGATGGGTGCTAGCGTCTGGGGTTGCCAGCAAGGCCGACGCATCCAGCTTCTGTCGTTGAGCGCCGCTGTCGTCATGAAACTTTATGCGACCGGCGAATGGGGTGTGCGCAAGCATCGCCACGAACGCTGCGCGTTCACTGGATCGAAAGCAGTAGTGCAACTCGAAGTCGGCCCGTTGATGTGAAAGCTCATAGGCCATGGCCAGCATGGGCGTGATGCCGATACCACCGCCGAACAGCAGGTGTCGGTTGGCGGAGCGATCAAGCGGGAAAAGGTTGCGCGGTGTGCTGATGGTGAGCGTTTGTCCTGACCGTATCTGCTCGTGCATGGCCTTAGAGCCGCCACGGGAGCTCGGGTCCTTGAGCACGCTGATCAAGTAGCGATGGCGCTCCTTGGGATCGTTGCACAAGGAGTATTGCCGGGTGAGGCCCTCGGCAATGTGGATGTCGATGTGAGCGCCGGCCTCGAACGCCGGTAGCGCACTGCCGTCTGCTGCACATAATTCGAAACTGCAGATGCCTTCGGCTTCATCTGCTTTGCGGGTGACGTTGACTTGAAGCATGACCTGTCCCTCCACACTGAAGTGGCTGCTGAAAAAAGCATAAGTTAGAGCGTTAGCTGAGGACGGGTCAGCCGGTCGCTGGCACGTGGGGGACGACCCTGTGCGTAAGCGAGGCGAAGGGAATGAAATTGAAAGTGTTCATGACCACGACCTGATAATTATTTTTATGCGGTAGGGCGACGGCCTATCATGCAGGCAATCACCCGTGACGTTCGGTAGAGAAATCCTCCGGTCATTTAGTTGCGGTGTCAACTAATATTCAACGACCCGCCGATGCAAGGTGTTTGCTCAATGTCCGCAGAATCCCAACTGAATCTGACTCGTTACGTCCCGGCACTCCTGAATTTTTTGTCCAATAAACTCTCTGCCGGGGCCTCACAGTGCTATCGCAAGCATTTCGGCATAGGGGTCGTCGAGTGGCGAATGCTCTCGATGCTCGCCGTGGAAAATGACATCACCGCCAATCGAATTTGTCAGACGATCGGTCTCGACAAGAGCGCGGTCAGCCGTTCACTGCAGTCCCTGGAAGTGGCAGGGCACATTTGCAGCCAGGTTGATTCCAAGGATGCGCGGCGTTACACCGTCAGACTGACTGACAGCGGAAAAGCGTTGCATGATCGAGTGTTGAAGGTTGCACTGGAACGAGAGCGGCGGCTGCTGAGCGGGCTCTCTGCCAAGGAAGTGGACACCCTTATCGAGTTGTTGGGGCGAATGCATGCCCAAGTCTCCAACGTGAACGATTACGACCCGGTAGACGCTTGACCCTGCGCTTGATGGATACAACTTCTGTGTGTGGTGTCGCTTCGTGACACCACACATCTTGCTGCTGAATCACCCTTGACTACCTCGGACGCCGCCTTGCGTGCGCGCCCATCTGCGCCCCTTGGAACTCACTCGCCTGCGTTTCAGATATCGCGTTTGCCGATAGGTCACATCCCGACAAGCGATTAGTCAGCGCCGCTGTGTCACAGGCAACCTGTGCCCGTCGCTCGGTCCATCCCGCCAATTGACGCGCGCCGGTTCAAGCCGCCATTCCCGGCCGCAGGTGGTGGGTGACATTGCCAATAAAAACTAAAAGAAGGCTCGTTCGATGGCTACTCACTTCATCGCCGCATCGCGGCGTGCGCCTTTCATGACGAACCACTTCTTGGGCGATTTGCTCAGCCGGCTCAGTGTTGGCGGCAAGTTGTTGCTCGGCTTCGGTCTGGTGCTGATCTGCACGATGGGCATGGCGTTCACCGCGTGGTATTCGTTGCAGGTAACGCAGTCGAGCGCCACACAGTTACGCGTGCTGGATCGCCAGAAAGATAACCTCGCCCAAGCCCGAGTTGCAGAGAAGGATTTCGGTTTGCAGCCGTCAATGGAGAAGGCCAGGCAAGTTGAGGAATTTCTGCGCCAGCTTCAAATCGGCTCGCCGCTTGAGCACGTGGGCGAAGACTTCGGGCGTACGCTTGCGGACTCGTCCGACGGTTACCTGAAGGCGTTTCAGGCATACGCCGAGGCGCGTCAACAGGCGTTACAGGCGAGGATGCGCATGCAAGTGCTGGCGGAAACCACGGGACACCGTTTCAGCGAAGTGTTCCTCGACCAACTGGACGGTATCAATCTGAATCTTGAGCAACACAACCTGCCCGACACGCAGTCAATGCAGCAGTTGGAGGAGGCGGCGTCGTTACGCGAGCGCTTGGCCAATCTGCGCGGCAGTGAGCTGTATTTTTCCCTGGATCCGCAGACGCGTTACCGCGACGACTGGGTCAACCGAGTCAATGAACTGGGTACTGCGTTGAGCAGCCTGAGTTCGCAACTCGACGGGGATCGTCGTCGTGCACTGGATGAGGCCAGCGCAGCGTTGACCGAATATCGTCAGGCATTTTTGGCTTATGCCGTCAGCGGTGAACAGGCCATGGCGCAGCAGGTGAGCATGTCGAACTCGGCAGAGAAAGTGACGGCGCTTTTGGAAGACGAGCGCGTCAGGGCCGCGCACTCTTATGAATCCCTCCGGCAACGCCTGGACCTGCAACTTGCCGCAATGGTGCTGCTGGCAGTGGTCCTCAGTATCGTTGCGTGCCTTGTGATCCGACGCTCGATTGTCTTGCCCCTGAAGTTGATGCTGGGCCTGGCACAACGGGTGGCCGCAGGTGATCTGAAGGATCGTCCCGCACAGCTCGGTCGGCAGGATGAGTTAGGCCAGCTCAGCCGCGCTATCGACCTGATGTTGCAGGCGCTGCGCAGTCTTGTGGGTCGGATCGGCAGCGATGTGCAACAGCTTGACGCTGCCGCCGCCACGTTGGGCGCAATGGTGCAGCGCACAGGGCAGGGCGTGCGTGCACAGCGCGAACAAACCGCTGAGGCGGTTGAGGCCATGCAGCATATGACCCGAGCCGCTGTACAGGTCAACCAGCAAGTCGCAGGCAGCCAGGTAACCTTGGGCGAAGCCTGCGAGCTGATCCATCAGGGGGACGATCTGGTACGTCAGGCTAGCCAAAGCTTGCAGCGGCTGTCGCGGGAAATGACCAGCAGTGCGAGTTCCATGCAACTGCTGAAAACCGAGAGCCAGGCGATTACCGGCGTGCTCGACGTGATCAGCACCATCGCCGAACAGACGAATCTACTGGCCTTGAATGCGGTCATCGAAGCCGCACGCGCCGGTGAGCAGGGGCGCGGATTTGCTGTGGTGGCGGACGAAGTGAGGGCGCTCGCCAGTCGAACGCGAGCATCGACTGGCGAGATCGACAGCATGATTCGACGTCTGGGCGAGGTGACTGGCGATACCGCCGCCAGTCTTTTCGACAGTCAGCGCCTGACAGATGAAGGCGTTGATCTGACCGTTCGCGCGAGTCGGGTTCTGGATGCGATTACCGAGGCCATTTCGCGTGTTGAACACACCGGGAAGAGCATTGCCCACGCCGCATCGACTCAACACGACATCGTCTGCCGGGTCGATGCAGTCCTGGGTCAGGTTGATGGGGTGGTTGAGCAAAATGCCGAGGAGTGCGCTCGGTTGGAATTGGCTAATGGCAACTTGCAGCGTCTGAGTGTCAGCCTGGGTGAAGCGGTTGGGGCGTTTCAAAGCGACCCTGTAGTTTGAGTATCCCTCAGTGATGGTTGTTCTTTCTTCCCAACTAAAATGGACACTGCATGCGTTATCGACGTCTTGACCTGAATCTGCTGGTAGCCCTGGATGCCTTGTTGAGCGAATGCAGCGTCAGCAGGGCCGCCGAACGTTTGTGCCTGGGCCAGTCGGCAGCCAGTTCGGCGCTCGGGCGTTTGCGTGAGCATTTCAATGACCCGTTGCTGGTTCAGGTAGGACGACGTCTGGAACCCACGGCGTTGGGGCTGGAGTTGCTGCCCAAAGTGCGTCAGGCGCTGGCACTGACACGGGAGATTGTCGATGCCCCGGTCAATTTTGAACCTGCCAATTGCATTCGGCACTTCACGTTGGTGGCCTCCGACTACGTGGCTGGCGTGCTGCTGCCGGCGGTCAGTCTTGAATTGGCCCGAATCGCGCCGGGCGTGCGCTTGAGCCTGCGGGACATGCCTGTACCGCGCGATGGTGATGTGGTCAGCGAAGCGCTCGATTATCGTCGCAGTGATTGCGTGATTGTGCCTCAGCGACGGTTGAATCCGGCTTACCCCCATCTACCGTTAATGAGTGACCAGCTCTGTTGCATCGTCTGTGCTCAGCAACCGCAATACGCCGATGGTCTGAGCCTTACCAATTATTGCGAGGCGGAGCACGTAGTCCGCGAGTTTGCCGATGGCCGAAACCTGGCGATGGATGCCGTGCACCTGCATGAACTGGGTGTTCAACGGCGAGTGGCGGTGGCCCTTGAAAGCTTCGTGCTGATGCCCGAATTTATCGTGGGTACCGCGCGGATCGCCACCGTATTTCGCCGGCAGGCGCAGCGTTTCGCTCAGCATTACCCACTGCGAATTCACCCAACACCGCTGGCTTTTCCCGAGGCTGTCCAGGTGATGCAATGGCATCCCTATCAAGACCATGACCCCGCCATGTTGTGGTTTCGCGGCCTCTTGCTGGAACAGGCCGCGTTGCTTGATCAGCCGGGCAACTGATCACCGTTATCCGCCACCAACCCAACCTGTTCGATAGCCTGTAACGCACAGCGTTCGTCATTGTCCGACGTGTCGCCGCTGATGCCGATGGCCCCGAGAAGCAGCCCCTCGGCATTGCGAATCAACACTCCGCCGGCGACAGGAATCACCTCGCCTCCAGTCAGGCTGTTGATGGCGTCGAAAAATGCCGGCATCGCTTGAGCACGCCGGGCCAGTTCACGTCCCCCAAAACCCATGCCGAGGCAGCCTCGGGCCTTTCCGGCGGCGATTTTTGGTCGAAGAAAACTGGCGAGTTCATCGCGCAAGACGGCCAGTGGATGACCGGCGGCATCCAGCACGGCGACAGCCAAGGGTTTAATCGCCGTTTCTCGGGCGATGCGGATAGCGCTGCTGGCGATGTTGATGGCGGTCGACAGGTCGAGTTGTTGCATGGCGTTGGTCCTCATTGAGCCCACTTGCCCAATTGGGCAACGCGGTCGCGGGTGTAAAGGTCTGTCCATTTCAGCGAGTTGAAGTCAGACACCTGTTTTGGGTTGTAGGGGCTGCGCTCCATGGGCACGGGGCGGCCGGCCTTGTACACGGCTTTTAGGCACGAGCGGTCTTGCAGAATGCGGATGTCGTGCAACGGTGAACCGTCGAGTAACAGGAAGTCCGCTTGCTTGCCAACTTCAAGGGAACCGAGGGTCTCGCCACGCGGCATGCAGCGTGCGCCGACTGCCGTGGCGGCATACAACGCTTCTGCCGGTGTGAAGCCCAGGCGGGTGACCAACAGTTCCAACTCACGAGCGTGCCACTCGCCGTAAGGCGTCACCGCAAAACCGCTGTCGCTGCCACAAGCGAAAGGCACGCCGGCGGCCTTGGCACGTTTGAGCACGGCCGAACCCACTTCCAGGGTGCGGGCGCAGTAGCCGGCGTAACCGGTACTGATGGCCGGATCGTGGGGCTGGCAGAAGTCCACGGTGTTTTGAGGGAAGGTCATGGTCGGCGCGAGAATGCTACCGGCTTCGAGCAAGGCTTCGATGCACGCGTCGTCCATATAAAAGGCATGAAACACCAGATCAACACCGGCGCGCGCGGCGTACATCACCGCTTCGCGGCCATAGGCGTGAGTCGCCACTTTGCAACCCAGTCGATGCGCTTCTTCGACCATTTCGTAAGTTTCTTCAGCGGTGAACGCGGCAATGATTTCGCCATTCGGGCGGCGGTGGGTGCCATCCATGGCGATCTTGATCAGGTCGACACCATCCTTGGCCTGTTTGCGGATTTCGGCCAATGCTTCGCTGCGGCTGGTGACCAGCCGCGCGGTGAAATATTCCGGCGCACCCACGCGGCTCGGGAACCAGTCGTTGAGGCTCTGCCGATTGGTAATGACCCGGCTGCTGGCGGCAATGCGCGGGCCCTCGAACAAACCGGCGGCGATTGCATTGCGCACGGCGATGCTGAGCTGGCCGCTATCGCCCGGGCAGACCATGCTGGTCACACCCGCGGCCAGCACATGTTGGGCGAAGAACATGCCACGCAGCGCGCGGAACTCGTCACTGGTCCAGATATCGATGTCTTCTTCGCTCTGCGCGTTACCAAAGGCCAGATGGGTATGCACATCCACCAGGCCCGGCATGACAAAGTTATCACCGGCGTCCAGAACGGTGTCTCCCGGTTGCGATTGCGGCGCCAAGGCGGTTGGGCCGACATACGACAGCAGGCCGTTTTCCACGACCAGGGTTTGCTGTTGACGGGTTTCCAGGCCAGTACCGTCGAACAAGGTCTGGCATTTCAGGTGCAGGGCGTTCATGGCGTTTTCACTTTGCTGATTGTTATGCAAAGCGAGGCTAGGGCGCGGCCATGGACACCACCAGCCACTTGCATCAATGCGCGCGTATTGATGGCGTCAATAGCGGCTGCACATCAGCAGCGGCGGGGCTTTGCGGCGAAGAGTGACCTCAAGGGGCGAGTATCGCGAGTCACGATGGCTGGCATCGCGATCGGCGATTTTTTATCGGCCGGGTCGGGCGTCTATGGTGCGCGCTCGTCATCCACAGAGATCCCTTCATATGACCATCGCCACTGTAAAAGCCCAACTCCTGGCACTTGAGCAAGAACGCCGCCGGGCCCTGGTTGAGGAAGATTATTCGCGCGTCGCCGAACTGTTCGCCGATGACCTTGTGTACGTGCACACCACCGGATTGGTGCAAGGCAAGGCGGACTACCTGGAATACGCCAAAAGCGCAGTGCAGTATCTGGACATTGAACGTGGCGAACTGCTGATTCGCTTCTACGGCGAGCGCCTGGCGATCATGACCGGTACGCAGTGCAACACCTTGCGTAAACGCGGTGGTGACCAATCGATTCGCGGTGAAGGCTTTGCCACGCAGGTCTGGGCACTCGGTGCCGAAGGTTGGCAGATCAGCTCGTTCCATGGCACACGAGCGCCCAACTGAATTCGTTTGCCCCACAACGAAAAACGCCGGAAACCCCAAGGCTTTCCGGCGTTTTTTTATGCTTCGCGAAACCTGTTAAGCGGTGTGGCCACCCAGCGTTTCGGCAATCCAGTCAGCGATGTAGTGACCGGCGTTGATGCTGTTATCGAAGCTGGAATGCTGCACGCCACCTTCGCGCTCGGTGAAGATCTTCAGTTCGCGCTTAGGGCTGTTGACCAGTTGCTCGTAAGTGCGCTGAGCCCACTTCAGCGGGATTTGCGAGTCCTTTTCGCCATGGGTCACCAGGAACGGCACCTTGATGCGATCGAGTACGCCATCCAGATGCACGTTTTCGGCGATGGTCATGAACTCATCCATGTCTTTTGCCCCCCACACCCAGCACACGTGCGCCCAATAGTGCGGTACGGGGAAGCTGCCTTCTTTTTCCAGTCGACGTTTTTGCACATCGCGCCAGTCATGGTTTGCGCCCCACACCACGCCGCAAGCAAACCGTGGTTCAAACGCCACCGCACGCGGGCAGTAATAACCGCCGAGAGAGACGCCTTCCAGGCCAATACGCTTGGCATCCACGTCGCTTCGGGTTTCCAGCCAGTCGACTACGCGGCTGGCCCAATGCTCGCTGTCGAAACGGGCAATCAGGTTATGCAGGCGCAGGGCTTCACCCGTGCCGGGCTGGTCGATGATCAACGATGAGATGCCGCGTTTCGCCAGCCAGGCCGGCAGGCCGACGCGGTATTTCATTTCTTTGGTTGAATCCAGTCCGTTGACCTGCACCAGGATCGGTGCCGGACCGGTTACGCCTTCGGCGCGCACCAGCAGGCCGGAAATATGTTTGCCCTCGTAGGGGATTTCAACGCGCTCACAATTCTCGCGTGACAACTCGATGCCGCGTTTGAAGGTCTGCAAAAAACGCTGGTACAGCTCATTCCGGCCCGGCGCGCCATGGGCCTGCAAACGTTCGCAAGTGAGGTAATAAGTGGCGGCGCGGTTGTACTTTTCGCCTGCGGACAGCAGCCGGGCATTACCTTCATCTTCCTCAGCCAGGCCACACAGTTTGTCTGCCATCTTCGCCCAGGTTTCGCGGAACGCTTTGGTTCCCGCTGCGTCGGGCTGCTGGGCGGCTTCCTGCAAGGGCGCGCACATCTCTTCGATTTCGCCCATGCGGGCGCCCATCTCGATGGCCAGGTCGACAGAAAGATTCCACACATAATTGGTTGGAAAGTAACGGAACATGATGGTTGTTGTCCTTGTGATTGTCTTGACGTTCACAAAGCACGTTAAGGACGCACCGACTAATTGGCCAATCGTGCCTCAGGATGGGAGGTATCGCGACCGGCGATAGAAGGGTTTTCCAGGTGCTGGATAAATTCGCTGATGCGTTCGCGCAGCCAGCGGTGCATCGGGTCGCCCTCGACGGTGCGATGCCAGAGCATGACCTCGCGCATGACAGGGATCTTCACCGGTGGATTGAGGATGCGCAGCGGCAAGTGCTGGGCGTATAGCCGTGCCAGACGCCGGTGCATGGTGGCGATGCGATGGGTGCCTACAACCAGCTGCGGCAGTGTGTTGAAGTCGTTGGTAATGACTTCGATACGGCGGTTGAATCCGTACTGGTTCATGAACCACTCTTCGATGCTCAAGTGCCGGCTGCGACCAAAACCGACAGAAACATGCCCCATTTCCATGTACTGCTCAAGGGTCAGGCTGTCACCGACCTGGGTATTGCCGTCCCACACCACGCAGACGTGTTCCTCTTCGAACAGCAGCTTGTGGGGATGGCCGTCGATGATGTAGCGCTCAGGCACGATCATCAGGTCAACCTCACCGCGAATCAGCAACTCACCGGAATTGTCGCCGGGGCCGAGCATCTCGAAGGTGATGTTGGGCGCTTCCTGGTGGATTTTTTGAATGACCTGGGCAAACAGCACGCTGATCAGGTAATCCGAGGTCACCAGGCGAAAGTGACGTTTGCTGGTGGTGGGGTCGAACACGGGCTTGGCAGTGATCGATGACTTGATCGTCAACAGCACCTCACGGATGGGCGTGGCGAGCTCCCTGGCATAGGGCGTGAGTTGCATTTTTCGGCCGACCTGCACCAGCAGTTCGTCTTCGAAATAGGTACGCAGGCGTCCCAATACACCGCTGGTGGCAGACTGCGTCATGTGCAGGCGTTCGGCGGCGCGGGTGATGTTCTGTTCTTCGAGCAGCACATCGAGTGCGACCAACAGGTTCAAATCCAGGTGGTTAAAACGCATCAGGCACGTCCGTTTTTTGTATTTATTTTGGCGATACATTCGGATGAATACATCAGCGCGTCAACCTCCCGCTGTTTCTTTTCCTCTCCTCAAAAACGCGCGCCCCCAGATTTTCTGGTATCGCGTTTTCTGATAGGTCGCATCCCGACATGCGATTAGTCAGTTGCTAAACCGCCCGGCAATCTTCGTGGCAGTCGGCACCCTTGCCGACACCACCACCGGACCCCTTGCATCACTGACGGGCTTATCGAGCCTGCGGCCGCTTCGTCCGGATACTAATTTCAATGGAGTGGTAGCCATGAACATCCTTGGCCTTGATGCCCTGATCTTTGGCGTCGATGACATCCAAGCCTGTACCGATTGCCTGCGTGACTACGGCCTGGCCCCTGTCGCTGTCGACAGTAACGGCGGGCGTTTCGAAGCACTGGACGGCACTGCCGTGATCATTCGGCGGTCGGACGACCCTGACTTGCCTGCCGCCATTGGCCCGGCACCCTCGATTCGCGAAACCGTTTATGGCGTCGCCAGCGCTGCCGACCTCGATGCCATCGCAGATGAACTGGCGCGAGATCGTCAGGTCACCCGTGACGGCAACGGCGTGTTGCACAGTGTCGACGACATGGGTTTTGCGATTGCTTTCCAGGTCACAGTCCGCAAGGCGTATAGCGCTCCGGAAGACCTGACCAACGCCGCCGGCCATGCGCCACAGCGTCCGCTTAATCAGCCCGGCATCACGCTCGAAATGAATGCCACGCCGCGCACCTTGTCGCACGTGGTGTATTTCGTCCCCGATGCGGCCAAGGCCGAAGCGTTCTATGCCGAACGCCTGGGCTTTCGAACCACAGACACCTTTATCGGCGCAGGGCCGTTCATGCGCCCGGCAGGTTCCGATGATCACCACTGCCTGTTCATGATCCAGACCCCACCACACATGAAGGGCTGCGAACACTTCACCTTCCACATGGGCAGCGGTACCGAAGTGTTGTTGGCCGGTACGCGCTTCGAGCAAAAAGGCTGGACCAGTTTCTGGGGCCCTGGCCGCCACCTCTTTGGCTCCAACTGGTTCTGGTACTTCAACAGTCCGCTGGGCTGCCACATCGAATACGACGCGGACATGGACAAGCACGATGACGCCTGGGAGGCGCGCCGTGCGCCACTGTCGGCGGATAACTCGCAGCTGTTCCTGTTCAACTCGAAAGAAAAATGGGCACCGGGCGGCCCGCCACCCAAGCACGGCTGAGTGCGGGTGTTGACCATGAGCCACAGCGATTTTTTTCTGTGCCGGATGGACGAGTTGGCAGAAGGGCAGGCGCGCGGTTTTGACCCGTTGCAGCGCGGCAAGGACAGTGTTTTTGCCTTGGTGCACGAGGGGCAAGTGCGGATTTATCGCAACAGCTGCCCGCATCTGGACGTGCGCCTGGAGTACCGAAAGGACCGGTTTTTGTCGGCCGACGGCCAGCTGATCGTCTGTTACGCCCACGGCGCGCAGTTTCTCCCGAGCACCGGCGAATGTGTCTACGGCCCATGTCTGGGCCAGGGCCTGGACGCGTTGCCATGGCGTCTGGAGGAGGGCTGGCTGGTGCTGGAAATGCCGAGATCTACCGCGTTATCGGGGCCGGTCGAGGTATCGCGTTTGGCGATACATCGCATCCCTACTCGCGATTAGTCAAATCCCTGCTTTGACGGGAAGCTGGACCTAACGACGTAGCGCCCGGCGCTGCATCGAATCACAAGAATAAAAAGTGAGTAAGTCATGAGTGCAGTGAACAAAGTTCTGATCGTGGGTGGTGGGATTGGTGGCTTGTGTGCGGCCATCGCACTGCGGCGCAAGGGCGTTGAGGTCGACCTGATCGAGCTCAAGTCAGAGTGGACGGTTTACGGTGTCGGCATCATCCAGCAGAGCAATGTGGTTCGCGAGATGGCCAAGCTGGGCGTGCTCGATGGTTATCTCGATGCCGCGTATGCCTTTGAAGACGTCGCCATCTATGGCCCGGCCGGTCAGCAACTGGCGCGCATCCCGGGTCAGCGTCTGGCAGGGCCTGCCTATCCGGCGAACGTTGGTATCTCCCGTTTGGCGCTGCATAAAGTGCTCAGCGAAACCGCCCTCGAACTGGGCGCCAACGTACGCCTGGGACTCAGTGTCGAATCCCTGAAGGACCTTGGCGACAGCGTTGAAGTGGTGTTCACCGATGGCAGCAGCGGGGGGTACGACCTGGTGGTGGGTGCCGACGGTTTGTTCTCCAAAGTTCGCGACCTGCTGCTTGGCGATACGTACCAACCGAGGTTCACGGGCCAGGCGGTGTGGCGCTACAACTTCCCACGCGACCCGCACATCGATCACCTCGCCAACTACCAAAGCGCCGACGGTAATGCCGGGCTGGTGCCGTTGGCCGGTGACCTGATGTACCTGTTCCTGACTTCCCACGAACCCACCAATCCGTGGATGGACCCGGCCACTCTGGCCGAGCAAATGCGTCAGCGCCTGCAAGGGTTTACCGGCCTGATCGGCGAACTGCGTGAACAAATCACCGACAGTAGCCAGGTTGTTTACAAGCCGATGGAAGTGGTTTTCGTCGACGAGCCTTGGTATCGCGGCCGCGTTCTGTTGATCGGTGATGCGGCCCATGCCACCACGCCGCACCTCGGCCAGGGCGCCGGCATGGCGATCGAAGATGCCATCGTGCTTAGTGAGGAGCTGACCGGTGAAGGCGATATTGAGCAACAGCTCAAGCGCTTCATGGAGCGCCGTTTCGAGCGCTGCAAATACATCAGCGAAAGCTCGGTGTTGGCCGGCGACAAAGAGATGCAGCACGACCGCGACTTCGACCGCATCGGGCTGGTCAAGCAGATGCTCGCACGCACGGCCGAGCCTATCTGATTCAACGCATCCACAGCAGTTACCACTATAAAAACAAGAGGTTAACGCGATGGTCAATTCCACGACTGCGACGCTTGCGCGTCGCCCGGTCAGCACGTCTGCACCCTTTGGTTTCAGTTTGGCGGCGGCGTTGGTGCTGTGCAGCCAGGCTGCCCATGCCTTTCAAGTGGATACCGGCAATCCGGATTTCAGCCTGCGTTGGGATAATACGGTCAAGTACAGCGCCGCATGGCGCACCCAGAACCCCAGCAGCAAACTGACTGAAGGGCAGGTGGCACTCAATCAGGACGACGGTGATCGGGCCTTCAAAAAGGGCTTGATCTCCAACCGCACGGACATCCTTTCCGAACTGGATATGTCCTTCAAAAACGTCGGCGCGCGCCTCAGTGGCGCCGCCTGGTACGACACCGAATATCAGCAAGACAACGACAACACTGATCCGACACGCGCCAACGCCCGTTCCGTGGCCTATGACGAATTTACCGATGACACCCGCCACTTGCACGGCGGTGACGGCGAATTGCTCGATGCGTTCGTGTACTGGAACGGCGAGTTGGGCGATCACGCCACGTCAGTGCGCGCCGGCCGCCACGGGTTGGTCTGGGGCGAGAGCCTGTTCTTCGGTGCCAACGGCATTGCCGGGGGCATGGGGCCGGTCGATGTGGTCAAGGCGCAGTCCGTCCCCAACACCCAGTTCAAGGAAATCACCCGTCCGGTCAATCAACTGTCGGGGACTTTCCAACTGACCGACGCCGTGTCGCTCGGCGCCTTTTACCAACTCGAATGGGAAGAGACGCGCCTGCCCGGTGCCGGCAGTTATTTCTCCACCAGCGACACCATCGGCGAAGGCAACGAACGCTTGATCGTGGGAGCACCTTTCCCCGCATTCCTCGGTGGCAATCCCAACAGCCCGGCGGCGTTTTTCCATGGCAATGACAAGGAAGCGAAAAGCTCAGGGCAGGGCGGTCTGCAGTTGAAATACAACGCGGAGACTGTCGAATACGGCCTTTACGCGATCCAGTACAACGACAAGACCCCCAAGCTGTATCTCAAACCTTCTACGGGTGTGCCGAACTTCAGTACCGGGCAAATCGGTGAGTACTACTGGGTGTATCCGGAAGACATCCGCGCCCTGGGCGCCAGTTTTTCCACCACCGTGGATGAATACAGTTTCGCCGGTGAAGCCTCGATGCGCTGGAACATGCCGCTGGTTTCCAACGGTCAAACCGTGTTGCCCGGTGTTGACGCTGATAACGACAACAACCCGCTTTATGCCGTCGGCCGTACCGCCCACATCAACCTCAACGTACTGGCTTCGTTCGGGCCGAACTTCATTGCCAATGAGTCGGGACTCGTCGGTGAGGTTGCCTGGAACCGTCTGCTCAGCGTCACTAAAAACCGTGCAGCGCTTGACCCCAATGCCACCGATGACGGTCTCGGTTTCAAGGTGGTTTACACCCCGACCTACCGCCAGTTTTTCTCGGGCGTCGATATCGGCATCCCGGTCGGCCTCAGCTACTTCCCCCTGGGCAAATCCGCGGTGGTCAGCTCGTTCGGTCCGGACAACGGTGGCGATATGAACATCGGCATTACGGCCACCTACCTGGATCGCGTGACCGCGGGCCTGACTTACACGCACTACTACGGCCCCGAGGACACCAACCTCAATGGCGCCAACGAGTTCAATTTCAAGCAATCGCTGAAAGACCGGGACTACTTGTCTTTCTCCGTCAAGACCACGTTTTAAGAGGACTTGCGCATGACCCACAACAAAAAGACCGGAGCTTTCAAGCTCAAAGCCCTTTGCTTCGCACTGCTGGGCAGCCTGGCCGTTTGCAGTCAGATGACAGTGGCAGCGACGGCTGAAGACGCGGCGAAACTCTCGAAAAGCCTGACGCCTTTCGGTGCTGAACGTGCCGGCAACGCTGACGGTTCCATTCCCGCCTGGGACGGTGGTTACACCAAGGTCGATCCCTCCTATAAGGAAGGTGGAAAACGCTCCGATCCGTTTGCCGCGGACAAACCGCTGTTCAGCATCACCTCGAAAAACCTTGCGCAATACGCCGGCAAGCTCAGCGATGGCACCAAGGAAATGTTCAAGCGTTTCCCGGACACCTACCGCATCGATGTTTACCCGACCCGGCGCTCGGCCGCCGCACCACAGTGGGTGTATGACAACACCCTGAAAAACGCTACCCGCGCCAAACTGGTCGACAGCAGCGCCGGTCCCGTACCGCAAGGCGCGTTTGGCGGCATCCCGTTCCCGGTGCCAAGCAATGGCGCCGAAGCCATGTGGAACCACGTGCTGAACTGGCGAGGCACCTCGGTGGCGATGCATTTTCGTCACTACCTGATGACCGCCGATGGCAAACAGGTGATGACCACCGACGGCAAGGCCATCCAGGAAATGCCGTATTACTACCAGGATGGGTCGCCGGAAACGTTTGCCGGTGATTACTGGCTGTTCCGTCTGCTCAACGTCGGGCCACCGTTGCGTGCCGGCGAGCAGATCATGGGCCGCACCAACATCAATGGCGACCTGTCCCAGGCGCACGTTTACCTGACCGGTCAACGCCGGGTGCGCAAGCTGCCAAATGCCTGCTGCGATACCCCGACACCTGCCACTGCCGGCGTGATGTCGTTCGACGAGTTGAGCGTATTCCAGGGCCGCATGGACCGCTTCGACTGGAAGCTGGTGGGCAAGCAGGAGATGTACATCCCCTACAACACCAACAAAGTGCAAACCGCCGGCAAACCTGAGGATCTGTTCCTCGCACACCACATGAACCCTGATTACGTGCGTTGGGAATTGCACCGGGTCTGGGTCGTGGAGGCTGACTTGGCGCCGGGTAAACGTCACCAGTTGCCGAAGGGCCGCTACTACCTCGATGAAGACACCTGGCAAGCGATGCTGGGCGACCGCTGGGACGCCAACGGCCAACTGGCCAAGACCCTGTGGTCGTTGCCGGCAGTCATGCCGGACCTGCCCGCTCAAGCGCAATTGTCCTCGGGCTTTTATGACCTGACCTCAGGCGCCTGGTTTATCCAGAACGTCTACACCGGCTTGCCGGAGCAGTACGGCTTGGTGGATCGCTATAAGGCTTCGGAGTTTTCGCCTGCAGCGATGGCGGGTGCCGGGGTTCGTTGAGTCAGGCCGGATCGTGGTTTGTGGAGCGCGATCCGGTTTTTAACGGTTTTTCGAGGTCGGTAATGAACAGAATCTGTCAGGTGGTTGGTCGGCTGATGTGGCTTATGGCGTTGCCTCTGGCGATGCCATTGAGCCTGGCGCAGGCCGCGGCGGTGGGCGACGTACTGAACACCCCGGCGATGCAGGTACCGCAAGCAACCTCCGCGGTGCTGCTGGATCTGGCCCGGGCGGGTTTACGCCTGGTAGCGGTGGGGGAGCGGGGCATCGTGCTGCTTTCCGATGACAACGGCGCAAGCTGGCGTCAGGTCGCCGTGCCGGTTTCGGTCAGCCTGACGGCGGTGCAGTTCGTCAACGCCAGCACGGGGTGGGCCGTGGGGCATGGCGGTGTCGTCCTGGCCTCCCGTGACGGGGGTGAACACTGGGTCGTGCAACTGGATGGCCTTCGAGCGGCGCAACTTGAGCTGGCCGCCGCCAGGGAGCAATTGCCTGCCGCCAACGACCAGGACGCAGCCGCCGTACGTGTGCAAACAGCTGAACGTTATGTCGGGGAGGGCGCTGACAAGCCGTTTCTTGCCCTTCAGTTCGTGGATGACCAACACGGCGTGATTGTCGGGGCTTACGGCTTGGCCTTTCACACCGATGATGGCGGTTCCACCTGGCATTCGATCATGGGGCAAATCGACAACCCGATGGGCGCGCACTTGTCTGCCATCGCTCAACAGGGTGAACACTGGTTTTTGGCCGGCGAGCAGGGTTACCTCGCTCGCTCGGACGATGCCGGCAAGTCATTCACTCAGCTGGAAAGCCCCTATGCGGGCAGCTTTTTCACCCTGCAATTGCGCGATGACGGCACCTTGCTGGTGGCCGGCCTGAAGGGCAATGCGTTTTCCTCCCGCGATCTGGGCGAGAGCTTCCAGCCAGCGCCCGTGTCGATGCCGGTGTCGTTCAGCGATGCGATCCGCACCGATGACGGCCAGTTGCTGCTGGTCAATCAAACCGGTGCCTTGTTTCGCACCAACAGCCAACCCGATGCATTGCTCCAACCCTATGGCAAACCGCTCGGCAAGCCCGTTTCCAGTGTTATTCAGGCCGCCGATGGCAGCCTGGTACTCGCGGGTTTCACTGGGTTGACGCGCCTTTCGCCGTCAATCGTTACCGCTTCGGAGTGAGGTTATGAAGTCTTTCGACAACGCCACGCAAAGCCTGGCGAATTTCGATCCACGCTCCGGTTCGGTGGTGGAACGCACGCTGTTCAATCACCGCCTGTGGGTGCTGCTGGTGTGTGTGCTGACAACCCTGGTATTGGGTTATCAAGCCACCCGCATCGAGCTCAATGCCAGTTTCGAAAAGATGATCCCCACACAACAGCCCTACATTGCCAACTACCTTGAGCACCAGAAACAGCTCACCGGTCTAGGCAATGCCCTGCGCATTGTGGTGGCCAACCGGCAAGGCAGCATCTACGACGCCGAGTATTTGAAAACCCTGCAGGCCATGAGCGACCAACTCTACCTGCTGCCGGGTGTCGACCGGGCTTACATGAAGTCGCTGTGGACACCCGCCACCCGTTGGGTCGCAGTGACCGAAGACGGCCTTGATGGCGGTCCGGTGATACCCGATGACTACAGCGGCACCACCGCCAACCTCGATGCACTGCGGCGCAATGTGCAGCGCTCAAATGAACTCGGACAGCTGGTGGCGTTCGATCAGACTTCCAGCATCATTTACGTGCCGTTGTTGGCAACCACTTCTGACGGCAAGGCACTTGATTACGCGGTCCTGTCCGAGCAGTTGGAGACGCTGCGCAGCACCCATCAAAGCGCAAAAATCGACATTCACATCACCGGTTTCGCGAAAAAAGTCGGCGACCTGATTGCCGGTCTGAAACAGATTCTGCTGTTCTTTGCCGTCGCGATCCTGATCACCACCGCCGTGCTGTTTTGGTACACCCGGTGCCTGCGCAGTACCGTGCTGGTGGTGTTGTGCTCGCTGGTCGCGGTGGTCTGGCAACTCGGTTTGCTGCCCTTGCTGGACTACCAACTGGACCCGTATTCCGTGCTGGTGCCGTTTCTGGTGTTTGCCATTGGCATGAGCCACGGCGCGCAGAAGATGAACGGCATCATGCAAGACATCGGTCGTGGCATGCACCGGGTGGTGGCTGCACGCTTCACTTTTCGTCGTTTGTTCCTCGCCGGGCTGACGGCGCTGCTGTGTGATGCCGTGGGTTTTGCGGTGCTGATGCTGATCAAGATCCAGGTCATCCAGGACCTCGCGGTGATCGCCAGCATTGGCGTCGCGGTGTTGATCTTCACCAACCTGATCCTGCTGCCGGTGTTGCTCTCGTATGTCGGCGTTTCTCCCCGTGCGGCACAACTGAGCCTCAAGAGCGAACAAGCCGAGCAATCCGGTCAGGCGCGACATGGGTTCTGGCGCTTTCTTGACCTATTCACCCATCGTCGTTGGGCCAGCCTGTGCATCGCCATCAGCCTTGCGTTGGCGGTTGTCGGTTTTCTAGTGGGCCTGCAACTGAAAATCGGTGACCTCGACGTCGGTGCGCCGGAGCTGCGTGCGGACTCGCGCTACAACCAGGACGATGCCTTTCTGACCCGTCACTACGGTGCCAGTAGTGACCTGTTTGCGGTGATGGTGAAAACACCGGCCAGCAGTTGTGCGCGCTACGACATCCTCGCCAAGGTCGATGCCCTGGACTGGCAACTGCGCGCTTTGCCGGGTGTGGACTCGACCAACTCACTGGCGTTGCTGAACCGTCGCATGCTGGTCGGGCTCAGTGAAGGCAACCCGAAGTGGTATGAGCTACAGAACAACCAGGCGATGCTCAACATGATCACCGCCAGTGCGCCGCGTGGGTTGTACAACGAAGACTGCAGCCTGTTGACCCTGTACGCCTACCTCACCGACCACAAGGCCGAGACGCTGACGCGCTTGGTCGACCACGTGGAAAAATTTGCCGCCGAGAACAACACCGACGAGGTGCAGTTCCTTCTGGCCGCCGGTAACGCCGGTATCGAAGCAGCAACCAACATTGTGGTCAAACAAGCCAACCGCGAGATGCTCGTCTGGGTCTACGGCGCGGTGATTGTGCTGTGCCTGATCACATTCCGCTCCTGGCGCGCGACGCTGTGCGCGGTCATTCCGCTGATGCTGACGTCCATCCTCTGTGAAGCGTTGATGGTCTGGCTGAACATGGGGGTGAAAGTCGCCACGCTGCCGGTCATCGCCTTGGGTGTCGGTATCGGTGTCGACTATGCGTTGTACGTGATGAGCATTCTGCTGGGGCATTTGCGCCAGGGGGCGAGCCTGTCCGAAGCGTATTACCGCGCGCTGGTGTCCACCGGCAAGGTGGTGATGCTGACCGGTATTACCCTGGCCATCGGCGTGGCGACCTGGACGTTCTCACCCATCAAATTCCAGGCCGACATGGGTGTCCTGCTGGCCTTCATGTTCATCTGGAACATGGTCGGTGCCTTGGTGTTGCTGCCGGCATTGGCGTACTTCCTGTTACCCGCACGCAGCGCTGCGACCGGTGCGGTTGTAGCGGTGAATGGGGTCAAGGTGGCGGGTTCTGATCCGGCGGTTGTTGCGAACGTTCACCCACTGCGCATTAAGGATCACTGCCATGGTCGCTAATTCCTTGATAGACAACTCCACCCGACACGCCGGATTGCCGCAATCGCTGTTGCTGCTGCTGGGAAGCTGTTTGCCGGTGCTGGGGGCCGTATTGCTGGCCCCGGTATTGCCACGGATGCAGGCGCATTTCGCCGATGTCGCTGGCAGCGCCGTGCTGGTCCCCATCGTACTGACCTTGCCGGCATTGGTGATTGCGATGCTGGCGCCGTTCGCCGGGCTGATCGCCGACAGGCTGGGGCGCAAGCCATTGCTGCTCGCCAGTATGTTGCTGTACGTCCTCTGTGGCGTGCTGCCGCTTTGGCTCGACTCGCTGCAGATGATCGTGCTCAGCCGTGCGGGCATCGGATTGGCCGAGGCGGGCATCATGACCTGCTGCACCACGCTGATGGGCGACTATTACAGCGGTGCCAAACGTGAACGCTTGTTCGCCTTGCAGATGGTCGCCACCTCGTTGTCCGCAGCGGTGTTTATCGCGCTGGGTGGGTTCCTAGGGCAAGACGACTGGCGTACGCCGTTCGCGCTGTACGCCGTGGGTTTGATCTTCTTGCCGCTGATGGCCTGGCAGTTGTGGGAACCGCAGGCTCGCCCGCAGGCAGAGCAAGCAACGCAAGCGGTGCCCACAGGCAAATTTCCATGGCGCGCGCTCACACCCCTGTACGTGCTGGCGCTGTTGGCAGGTTTGAGCCTGTTTATCGTGCCGGTGCAGGCCGGTTACCTGCTCAATCTGCTGCAAGTGGACGCACCGGAAAAAATCGGCCTGACCATGGGCGCCAATCAACTGGGCGTTCTGGTCGGTGCACTGAGTTTTCGTTTGTTCAGCGGGAGGCGCGGGCAGCACATGTTGCTGATCGCCTATGTGCTGGCGGGCATCGGCGGATTGTTGATGGCTGATGCCTTGAGCCATGTGCAGGTCGTGGTCGCCGTGCTGATCAACGGCCTGGGCGTTGGCTTGATGCTGCCGACGCTGATCACCTGGATCATGGCGCAAGTTAATTTCCATCAACGCGGGCGGGCTGCGGGTTGTTTTACCGCCGCCATCTTCGCCGGCGAATTTATCAGCCCCCTTGCAGTGCTGGGCATGACTCATGGCGCCGCTAGGGCGCTACCGCAGGCGTTGGCCATTGTCGGCGGGCTGCAACTGTTGGTGGCGGTGTTGTGTCTGGCCGTGCCCCGGATCGCGGGACTGTTGGACGACGCGAACATTGTTGTCGGTGACACCACCATCGGCGACGGAAACTGAACGAGGATTTTCCATGCAAGCGCTTCCTGAATTCAAACGAGTGGTTACCGGTCACGATCAACAGGGTCGGGCCATCGTCGCCAGTCATGGGCCGACGCCCAATGTGTTCCCGCTGTCTTCCGTGCCGGGCACGGTGTTTCATGAACTGTGGAACAGCCGCACCAGCCCGGCGTTACTCGACAACGCCAGTGATCCGAGCAGCAAACCGTTGCAACTCAGCCCCGGACCACAGGGCAGCGTCATTCGGGTGGTGGACATTCCTCCGGACAGCATTCAGAACCAGGTCAGCGATGAAAACGCCGCGGCGGTGTTCGCTGAAATTGGCCAGGTCCACGCGGGTACCGGGCAGGGCAGCGCCCGGCATAAATTGATGCACCGCACCGAAACCCTCGACTACGGCATCGTCACCGAGGGTGAAGTGTGGCTGGTGCTGGATGAGGAACAAGTGCACCTAAAACGTGGAGACGTGGTGGTGCAACGCGGCACCAACCATGCCTGGAGCAATCGCACCGAAGCGATGGCGCGCATGGTATTCATCCTCCTCGACGGGCGTTTCGCTGACGAGTTGAATCGTGAACAAGGAGCATCGATATGAAACTCGCCACCCTGAAAAACGGTAGCCGAGATGGCAGGCTCGTGGTGGTTTCGCGGGACCTGGCGTGGGCAGTGGATGCCGGTTCCGTGGCGCCCACCTTGCAACAGGCGATAGAGAACTGGAGTAGCGTGGAGCCGCGTTTGCAGGCACTTGCCAGCAAACTGAACGCTGGCGAAGCGGCGGAGGTCTTTGCCTTCGACCCGGCTCAGGCCATGGCGCCATTGCCGCGTGCTTACCAGTGGTGCGACGGCTCGGCATTCCTCAGCCATGGTGCGCTGATGCAGAAAGCGTTCAACCTTGATCCTATCGACGGCGTCGAACACACGCCGCTGATGTACCAGGGCGCCGGCGACGATTTCATGGGGGGGCGCGACGATATCGCGCTGCCAAGCGAAAGCCAGGGCATCGACTTCGAAGGCGAGTTTGTGGTGCTGGTGGATGACGTGCCCATGGGGTGCGCCGCCGAACAGGCGCTGCAACACATCAAGCTGATTCTGCAAATCAATGACGTCAGTTTGCGCGCCCTGGCCCCACGGGAAATGCACACAGGCTTTGGATTTTTGCAGGCCAAACCCTCATCCAGCTTCGCCCCCGTGGCCATCACGCCGGACGAACTGGGTGATGCCTGGCGGGACGGGCGCGTGCATCTGCCCTTGCAGGTGCACTGGAACGGCCAATGGTTTGGTCATCCGCACGGCGGGCAGATGAATTTCAGTTTTGGCCAGTTGATCGCCCATGCCGCCCTGACTCGCAGGTTGGGTGCCGGCACGTTGATGGGTTCCGGCACGGTCTCCAATGCCGAACGCAGTGTGGGCTCCGCTTGCATCGCCGAGCGTCGAGCAATTGAAATGATCGAACAGGGTGCCGCGCAAACCGGGTTCATGCGCTTTGGTGATCGCGTGCACATGGATGTTCAGGGGCGCGACGGCCAGTCGTTGTTCGGTGCAATCGATCAACGTGTGGTTCAGGCTCAGGGCTGAGGAGTGGCACATGCGAGTATTGATTACCGGCGCCAATGGTTTTGTGGGGCGTGAATTGGTGCGATGCCTGCTGGCGCGCGGCAGCTTGCGCGGTCGCGTCATCGATTCGTTGTTGGTGCTGGATACCGACCTGCAAGGCTTGCCGGAGGACCCGCGTTTGCGCCGTCATTACGGCAGCATTACCGATGTGGCCTTGATGCGCCGGGTGTTGGCCGACGGCATTGACGTGGTGTTCCACCTGGTCAGTATCCCCGGTGGCGCCGCCGAAGAGCAGTACGAACTGGGTTATCAGGTCAACCTGCTGGCCAGCCTGGAGTTGCTTAACCAGCTGCGCAATAAAGCGCTGCCACCGGTGCTGGTGTATGCCAGCAGCGTGGCGGTGTACGGCGCCCAGTTGCCGGCAAAAATGAACGAGCAGGCTGAACTGCGTCCGCAATTGTCTTATGGCACGCACAAAGCCATGGTCGAGAGCGCCATTATCGACCTCGGCCGGCGAGCCGAAGTGGACGGCCGCGTACTGCGCCTGCCGGGCATCGTTGCCCGCCCGCGTGAACCCAATGGCTTGCGCTCGGCCTTCATGAGCGATTTGTTGCGCGCATTTGCCGAAGGCGATGCCTATCGTTGTCCTGTCTCTGCGCAGGCAACAGCGTGGTGGATGTCAGCGCGTTGCTGTGTGAACAACCTGATTCACGCTGCCGAACTCGATAGCAACCAATGGGCGTCGCAACGGGTATGGCAGTTGCCGGTGCTGCATCTGTCCATTGCCCAGGTGGTGGACGCATTGGCGGCGAGTTATGGGCAGGAACGCCGCAGCCTGATCAGCCATGACCCCGATACCCAACTGGAAGCGTTGTTCGGGCGCATGCCGCCACTGAAAACCCCGCAGGCGCGCGCCGCCGGTTTCAGCCATGACGGCAATGCTGCCGCGCTGATTCGCAACGCCCTGAATCCCGCCACCCCTCGCCACTTGTCGCTCACTGGAGACACGATTCATGTCGCAGCCAACCAAGCCTAAACGTCGTCTTGTAGATCTCTCGGTCACCCTCGACAACAACCCCTACACGGACCCACCTCCGTTATTGCCGAAGATTGACTACATGGATCACCAGCAAGGCTGGCCCGAGATGGCGGCGATGTTCCCCGGGTTGCAACTCGATCAGATGCCGGGCAACGAATCCTGGGCGGCCGAGCGGCTGCACATCACCACTCACAGTGGAACGCACATGGATGCGCCTTGGCATTACGCCTCGACCACGGATGGCGGCGAGCCAGCGTTTGGCATCGACGAATTGCCGCTGGAGTGGTGCCTGCAACCGGGCGTGAAGCTGGATTTCCGGCACATGGCGGACGGGCACGTGGTGACCGCCGATGAGATTGAAGCCGAGCTGACGCGAATTGGCCATGCGTTGCAGCCGCTGGACATCGTACTGATCAACACCCGGGCCGGCGCGATATTTGGTCAACCGGGTTACCTCGATGCCGGCGTCGGAATTGGCCGTGAAGCTACCTTGTATCTGCTGGAGCGCGGGGTGCGTGTCGTCGGCACCGATGCCTGGAGTTGGGACGCACCGTTCAAGTACACCCGCGAGCGTTTTGCCGCGGACGGAGATGCCTCGATTATTTGGGAGGGGCACAAAGCGGGGCGCGATATCGGTTATGGGCAGATGGAAAAGCTCGCCAATCTTGAAGCCCTGCCGGCCAGCGGGTTCGTGGTGTCGTGTTTCCCCTACAAGATCAAACATGCGTCGGCGGGGTTTGTACGCGCGGTTGCGATATTCGAAGAGTAAGCATCCGCCGGGTAAGTGACCAGGTTGTCGTTCCTCGATTAAACACAATAAGAGAGAAAATATGCCGCTTTTGCGTTTGCCTCACGCCTTGCTGATTAGCGCACTCACACTGGGTAGCAGCCTGGCCATGGCAGCCAGTACTGACCAGACGCAACCCAATATTCTGCTGATTCTCGCCGACGACCTGGGTTATTCCGACTTGGGAAGCTACGGTGGCGAAATCAGCACGCCAACACTCGATGCACTGGCTCACGAAGGCATGCAGTTCACCAGCATGTACGCCGCGCCAACCTGTTCGATCACGCGCTCGATGCTGATGTCCGGCACCGACAACCACCTCGCCGGGCTTGGCACCATGGCTGAGGCATTGCAGCCTTTTCAACGGGGCAAACCGGGTTACGAGGGGTATCTCAACCAGCGCTCTTACTCCATTGCCGAGTTACTCAAAGCGGGTGGCTACAACACCTTGATGGTAGGTAAATGGCATTTGGGACTGGAACCTGATCAAGGACCGGATCAACGAGGATTCCAGCAGTCTTTCACTTTGCTGGAGGGCGGTGCACCGCACTTCAAACCCTCCAGTGTCGATCCGGCAAAAATCGAGCAAGTGCACTACCGGGAAAACGGCCAAGCCGTGGAGTTACCGGAGAACTTTTATTCCTCGGACTTCTACACCGACAAGTTGATCAGCTACCTGCAAAACAGCAAAAAGGACGGCAAGCCATTTTTTGCCTACGCCGCTTTCACTTCACCTCACTGGCCATTGCAAGCCCCCAAGGCGTACCTGGAGAAGTACCAGGGGCGGTTTGATCAGGGGTATGACAGCGTACGTCTGGCGCGAATCGAGCGGATGAAGAGTCTTGGCCTAATGGCGAACGACGCCGAGCCTGCGAACCCGCTGCCGGTGAATCCAAAGCTGCCGGGATGGGCCCAGTTGAGCCCTGAGCAGCAGCGTATCGAGGCGCGAAAGATGGAAATCTACGCGGCCATGGTCGATAACCTCGACCATAACATCGGTCGACTGATCGATTACCTGCGTCAGAGCGGGCAGTACGACAACACACTGATCGTGTTTATGTCGGATAACGGCGCGGCGGGGGAGAACCACGCCCAGTTCTATCCGCCGGGTGCGCATACCGATAATAGTTACGCCAACCTTGGGCAGAAAGGTTCACAGATCGACTATGGCTTGCGCTGGGCCGAGGTCAGTGCTGCACCGTTCCACCTGTTCAAAGGCACCACCGCAGAAGGCGGCATCAGCGTGCCGGCGATTATCCGGATGCCCAAGACCCAGCGTCGTCAGGGTGTGGAGCGTGGCATTGTCCGAGTAGATGACCTGGCACCGACCTTTCTGGAACTGGCGGGAATCGCGGTGCCCACCGAAGCGCCAACAGGCACGAGCAAACACCCGATTACCGGTAAATCAATGCTGCCGATGCTCGCCGGCAAAGGCAGCCCTCACACCAATGACAGCCTGGCCGGGGAGCTGTTCGGCAATGCTTATTACCGCGAGGGCAGCCTCAAACTGTTGGGCATGCGACCCCAGGCAGGCTTTGGCGACAACGCGCAGCCATTGCAATGGCAATTGTTCGACGTGGCGCAAGATCGTGGGGAAACCACTGACCTGGCTGCCTCCCAACCGGATACGGTACAGCGGTTGAAGGAGGCTTGGTTGAAGTATGCCGAGCAGGTGGGGGTGGTGTTTGCTGCGCATTGACCTGAGCGCTTAGATGCCCGCGTGAAATTTCGAGGGAGGGCTGCCTTTATGCACTCGGTCAGATGCATGATGGCAGACACCGTACATGAACCCTTTTTGATCTGCCCATAAATAACATCTCCCAACTCATACAGAGGAATACCCACTAGGGTCTTCCACGGGGTCAATCCAGTCCCCAGTTGCTTCCATCCGATTGGGCTAAATCAAGTATCGTGAATGTTGTGTTGGTCTTTGGTAAATTCGGCCGACAAACAGACTGCTTGGCACGCAGCTTCAGATACTGAGCTTTAAATTCGGAAATCTTCATGGCAAAGAAATCAATAGCATCCTCCACCGACACATCGGTGACAGCAGCCAAGAAGGGTTCCAGCCTGACCTTGATCGATGTTGCCAAGGTGGCGGGTGTTTCGCCGATGACCGTTTCCCGGGCATTGCATCGACCGGAATTGGTTACCGAGGATACTCGCGAAAAAGTTCGTGAAGCCGTGCGTAAGACTGGATATGTACCGAACATGCTGGCCGGGGGATTGGCGAGTAATAAAAGCCGTTTGGTCGCGATTTTCCTCCCGACTATCGCGAACTCAATTTTCGCAGACACCGTGCAAGCACTGATGGACCGCCTGACCCAAGCGGGCTACCAAACTCTGCTGGGTCTTACAGGCTACTCCGCCGAGCAGGAAGAAAACCTGCTTGAAGCTGTTCTTGGTCGGCGTCCGGACGGGATTGTTTTGACTGGCACACTGCACACCGAATCCAGTCGGCTACGCATTGCTCAGGCCGGTATTCCGGTCGTTGAGGCGTGGGACTTGAGCGAAGCGCCCCTGGATATGCTGGTCGGTTTCTCTCATGAAAAAGTGGGGGAGGAGACCGCACGGCATTTGTTGAAAAAGGGCTACAAGCGTTTCTCGGTGGTGACGATCAGTGATCCTCGCGGGCTGCGCCGTTGCAACAGCCTTATCGCGGAGTTGAAGCGCCACGGCATCGAACAAGTGCCCATGGAAGTGTTGGCGCCGCCAGCCACGCTCGAAGTCGGCAGGGAAGGGCTTCGACGGCTGTTGGAGCAACCAGTTCGACCCGACATCGTGGTGTGCAGCTCTGACACAGTGGCACAAGGCGTTTTGGCAGAAGCCGCCAGCCGAGCGATGAATGTGCCCTCTGACCTCGCCGTCATGGGATTCGGGGATTTGAGCAGCGCGGCACAAGTTTATCCATCGTTGTCGACCGTCAGCGTGGATGGCAAAAACATTGGTCTGCAAGTGGCTCAGGCACTGCTCGAGCGCTTTGAACAACCCAATGCCAGTCATCATCCTGTGCGAATCGATACAGGCTTCACCCTCATCGACCGCGCCAGTACCTAACCTGAAAAATCTCTTTTACCGACAAACGCACGGTTGAATGATTGCGCAATCAGTGTAATATCGGCTCAAAGGCTCTATCGACGGGGCCTTTTTTAGCAACCCACATGATTGCGCAATCATTGCCCGATCAAGCCGCTATCAGGAGCTGCAAGGGCCACAAGGATTCATTGCTGTACTCACAATAAGGAAAATAATAGTGATCAACCCTACGCAAGCGGTAGCGAAGACGAACGTCCGCTATCTAATCCTCGTGATGATTTTCATCGTCACAGTTTTCAACTACGTTGACCGGGCGACGCTGTCCATTGCGGCCCCCAGCATGCGCACTGATCTTGGCTTCGATGCCATGACCATGGGCATCGCCTTCTCGGCATTCGGCTGGGCGTACACATCGATGCAACTGCCTGGCGGCATTATCCTCGATCGATTTGGCTCTCGAGTCGTTCTCGGGATGAGCCTCATCATCTGGTCGGTTTTTACCTTTCTGCAAGGCTACGTTGACCTGTTCAGTTCGGCCTTTCTCGCGCTGTTTGTTTTGCGCTTCATGATGGGTGTTGCTGAAGCACCTGCGTTCCCCGCCAATAACCGTTTGACCGTTATGTGGTTCCCGCGCCACGAACGTGGTTTGGCCACGGCGGTGTTCCAGTCCGCTCAGTATTTTGCCCTGGCCGCCTTCACTCCCTTGATGGTCTGGCTGGTCAGCACCTGGGGTTGGCAGCACGTGTTTTGGGTGACAGGTGGCGCCGGTATCCTGATTGGTTTTATGTGGTTCCGGATGGTTCAGGAACCACGCAAAGACAAGCGTGCCAATCAGGCTGAGATCGACTACATCGAAGCTGGAGGTGGCCTGCCAACTATCGGTGACGTGAAAACGCCATTTAGTTGGAAGCGCATGAAGGCCATCGGTGGCAATCGCATGATGGCAGGCATCTATCTTGGGCAGTTTTGCCTGACGTCGATTACCTGGTTTTTCCTGACCTGGTTCCCGACCTACCTGATCGAAGCCAAAGGCATGACCATGCTGAAAGTTGGTCTGGTCGCAGCCATTCCACCTATCGCCGGGTGCCTGGGTGGCATGATCGGCGGCGTCTGGTCGGATTGGATGCTACGCAAAGGCTTCAGCCTCACCGCAGCCCGCAAGACCCCCATCATCTGTGGCTTGTTGCTCTCCAGTAGCATCATGGTCGCGAACTACACCCAATCGATCACCTTGGTGATTCTGGTGATGTCCGTCGCCTTCTTCGCCAAAGGCGTGGGCAACCTGGGCTGGTGCATTGTCGGTGACGTGTCCCCGGCGCGGGCCATGGGGGTCAGCGGCGCTATGTTCAACTTCTGCGGCAACCTCGCCAGCATTGTTACGCCTATTGCCATCGGCGTAATGATCAACCAGTTGGGATCCTTCGATGTCGCGCTGATGTATGTCGCGGGTATGGGATTGCTCGGCGCGTTTTCCTACCTGTTTATCGTCGGGCCACTCAAGCGCCTGCAACTTGATGATTTTGAAGAACTACCGGTCAACCCTGTCGAAGGCGCTCCGGTGAACACTCAGTTTTCAAATCCACGTACCTGATCTCTTTCAAGACCTCATCACTGTTAAGGAGAGCTCCATGCTCGCACAACAAGAACCTATCAAATCCTCCGACGATGATCGCATTGCATGGGTTCGGGTCTCTTCGGTATTTTTGCCTCTGGCCAATCCCATAAGCGATGCCAAGGTGCTAACGGGACGGCAAAAGCCGATGACCGAGATCGCGATCCTGTTCGCGGAAATCGAAACCATCGATGGTCACCGTGGCCTTGGTTTCAGCTACTCCAAGCGTGCAGGCGGGCCGGGTCAATTCGCCCACGCAAAGGAAATCGCTCCGGCGTTGATCGGGGAAAACCCGAGTGACATTTCCAAGCTTTGGACAAAGCTGTGCTGGGCTGGCGCATCCGTAGGCCGTAGCGGCATGTCGACTCAGGCCATCGGTGCCTTCGACGTGGCGCTGTGGGATTTGAAAGCCAAGCGCGCCAACTTGTCACTGGCCCGATTGCTCGGTGCTCAACGTGATTCCGTACGCTGCTACAACACCTCAGGTGGTTTCCTTCACACGCCGCTTGATCAGTTGATGAAGAACACCGACCTGTCCCGTGAGAAGGGCATTGGTGGTATCAAACTTAAAGTCGGGCAGCCGGATTGTGCCATCGATATTGAGCGTGTGAGCACCGTGCGCAAGCACCTGGGGGACAACTTCCCTCTAATGGTTGATGCCAACCAGCAATGGGATCGCCCGACTGCGCAGCGCATGTGCCGCCAGTTCGAAGAGTACAACCTGATCTGGATTGAAGAGCCGCTGGACTGCTATGACGCCGAGGGCCACGCCGCGTTGGCACAACAATTCGATACGCCGATCGCCACGGGTGAAATGCTCACCAGCGTTGCCGAGCACGCCGAGTTTATCAAGCTGCGCGGCGCTGACTTCTTGATGCCCGATGCACCACGAGTAGGCGGTATTACCCCTTACCTGAAGGTCGCCTCAATGGCCGAGCAAGCGGGACTCATGTTGGCACCGCACTTTGCCATGGAGTTGCACGTTCACTTGGCGGCCGCATACCCCACCGAACCGTGGGTCGAACATTTCGAATGGCTTGAGCCGCTCTTCAATGAGCGCCTGGAAACGCGCGACGGCCGCATGCTGGTTCCCACACGTCCTGGTTTGGGGCTGACACTCAGCGAGCAAGTAAAACCGTGGACCGCGCAAGAAGCCGAGGTGGGCACTCGTCCTTGAAGAACCTTTGGTCGCCCGGTGTGTATTGCACATCGGGCGGCCGTTTTAATCCGTATGCTTTCGTGCTCTCAACCACCTGAAGAAACATCTGCGAAAGGGAAGCTATCCCTGCTTCTTTACATGAAAAAGGGCATGTCCAACTGAAGTGTCCTGTCTGGCAGATCGACAAAAAATACAAACCACAATTGTGGTCAAGTCAAAGACTTCCTCTTGCAACAACTCATCGCCAAGGCCGGCGAAACAGAAGAGTCATTCAAAAGTTTCGCAGTATTATTCAATACATTGTTCGCTAAACCCTCTGAAACTGGCCTCTCAAAAATAACAACAGTTAGGAGGAAGTCATGAAGGTACTCAATATCTGCGCCAGCCTGCTTGTCCTTGCGACCACGTTCGCCAGCGTCGCACACGCGGCGGACAAACCAGAAATCAAGGCAAAAGTTGCATTGCAGGAGAGCGCTTCGTGGGACGGGACGCCTTATGAGTCTTACCCCAAGGGGCAGCCGCAACTCACGATACTGGAAATAACCATACCTCCCCACACGGCATTGCCTTGGCATCACCATCCCGTTCCGAATGCGGCCTACGTGGTGTCAGGGGAATTGACGATCGAGGACAGGCTATCGGGGACACGGCATAAGGTGGAAGCCGGGCAAGCATTCGCTGAGTCGGTGGGCGCCAGCCATCGCGGCGTAACCGGCGATCAGGCGGCCGTCGTGATAGTGACCTATTCGGGTGTCGAGGGCATCCCTCTGTCTGTTCCCGACAAAGGCGAAAAAGCCGAATTCGAACACGTCGAATAAACTGCCAGGTGGATGCGCCGCAAGGCCGGTTGTGCACCTTGCGGCCGTTTCGCCGTTTCATCGCGCCAACATGCCGCGTGCTCGACTAGAACACCTTGATCGGTACATTGACGATAAGCCTGAATTCATCGAGATTGCCTTCCAGTTGATATTCACTGGCACGGTGCGAAGAATAACTGGTGATCAGACTGATGTTCTTGAAGGTGCCCGATTGCACTGTGTAGCTGGCATTGGCGCCCACTTCATAGTGGCTTTCACCGCGCTGCTTGAGTACCGAGTTGTAGATGCCGTTCGGGCCACCGTCGTAATGACTGCCGTCGATGCCCATGCCCTTGATGTACCAGAGCGTTGTCTTGAAACCAGGTAGACCATAGGCGACCCAATCGTTGTTGTAGAACACCCCGATCGAGCGCTCATTGGGGCCGTTGAAGAAGGACATCATGGTATTGGGCAGGCTGATGGCATTGGATTCGTAGGGATAATCAAAATACTCGTCACCCTTGATTTGTTGCAGGCCTATCTTCAGCGAGTGGTTGCGCCATTGGGGAGTGATACTTACACCGTAGGCCTGCTGGTCGATTTTTCCGCCGATTTCGCGGCCACTGGACTGGGTGTTATAGGCGTCCAGTTGCACATCTACGTTCACCGATCCCCAGTTGGTTTTCTTGCCCAGGCCCAAATATTCGCGATCCCAGATGTCGTCGAAGCGAGAGACATAGGCGCTGCTGCGCCAGCCACCGGCAGAGATATAGTCGGCCCCGGCGTAAGCGTTGAAGTCACTGGTGACCAGGGGCGAACCGTAAGTGGGAGTCAGGTCCTGGCTTCCGGCCCCAGTCCGCGGCGAGCCCTTGTCGAAGTAGCCAGACTTGATCGTTAACCCTTCGATGTCACGACTTTCCAGGGATATCCCATTGAAAGTTGAAGGCAATGTACGGGTGTCGGTGTAGGACATCATCGGTGTCCTGACTTGCTGCCTGCCAATCTTGAGCAGTGTGTCGGCGACCTTGAACTTCAGCGTCGCGATGCCGAGTTTGCTCCAGTCATCAACCACATCGCCGTCCTGGTTGACCATCAATCGATTACTGCCGCCTGCCGCCGCTGTTCGGCTGCGCTCCAGCGCCACTGCGGAAAAGGTCGAAAGATCCAGCCCAAACTTCACCGGTCCCTCAGTGAAGCCAGAGACGAAGTCGAGTCTGACGCCTTCCAGCCAGGCAGTACGGTCACGCAGCTTGCGTACACCCTCTGGTGTCTGCAGTTTGAAGTAAGTGGCTCTGTGGCCGACTTCATGTGAGTACCATTGACGGGTATTGAGCGTCAGTGAACTGTCTTCCAGAAAGCCCTGTTCCTGGGCATTGACGGGGGAACTAGAAATAGCGGCCGCCAGCGAGCCGACCTTGAAGAGCGCCAAATTAACTTTGCGATACATAGACTTTGCCTGTTGTTGTTTTTAGGGCAGATAAGAAAAAAGTCGCCGAGTCATCGTTATGAATAGTTATTGCGCGGGCAGGGCGTCGCCCGACTTGTCCACCAGACCGCGGGCGGCCTGATGGTGGTCGTTCAGATAATTAGTTGCCGATTTAGCGGCTCGGGCACTTGGAAGTCATCAAACAGCAATGAAGTTGTATGCCGGAGCCTGCGGCATCAGTTGAGATAATCCTTCACAAGTTTCAGCCAGCAATCGGAGCCGATGCGAATCAGCTCGTCATTGAAGTCGTAGTGCGGGTTATGCACTGAGCAGCCATGAAACTCGCCGTCGCCGTTGCCCAGGAAGAAGTAGCAGCCGGGGACCTCAGTCAACATCCACGCGAAGTCTTCTGTCGCCATGATCTTCGCAGCGTGCGGCAACAAGTGGCCGGGCTTGAATAGCGGCTCCAGGCATTGGCGAAGCATCTCCGTCTCCTCCGCCGTATTGACGAGCGCCGGCGCCAGTTGCGTGGTTTCAAGTTCGATTTCGACGCCGAACATCTGTTCATGGCCTTGGGCGATCTCCGCCAAGCGCTGATTGATTTTGCCTTCGGTCTGCGCTGTGTCGGTACGCACGCTGATCAGCATCGATGCGGTGTCGGGAATGATGTTGTAGACGGTGCCAGCTTCGACCATGCCAATGCTGATCACGGCGTGCTCATCAACGCTGAGATTGCGCGACTTCACTGTCTGGATCGTGTTGATCAGGCTGGCCAGCACCGGTATTGGATCGACAGCGCGCTCGGGCATTGCGCCATGACCTCCGCGACCTTTAATCAACACGCTCACGCATTCCGAAGAGGCCATGGTGGGGCCCGCCTGTACCACAGCGGTCCCCACAGGAATTCCCGGCAAGTTGTGCAAAGCAAAGATCGCATCACAAGGGAAACGTCTGAAAAGACCGTCATCCATCATGGCCTTGGCTCCGCCCAAGCCTTCCTCGTCAGGTTGGAAAATCAGGTTGAGCGTGCCATTGAAGTCAGGCGACTGAGCCATTCGCCACGCTGCAGCCAGCAGGATAGCGGTATGGCCATCGTGGCCGCAGGCGTGCATGCGTCCCTCGATTCGGCTGGCATGGGCGAAGCGGTTTTTCTCCTGCATCGGCAGGGCGTCCATGTCGGCCCGCAGGCCCAATCGGCGAGTGCCGCTGCCTCGACGCAGTACGCCGACCACGCCATGTCCACCGATGCCGCGATGAACTTCGTAGCCCCAGTTTTCGAGCTTGCTTGCCACCAACTCGGCGGTCAGCGGGGTGTGCTCGCCCAGTTCAGGGTTCTGGTGGATTTCCCGGCGCAGCTGGATAAAGGCATCCAGGTCCAGTTCGCCGCGGGTTTGGTTCAATGCGTTCATCAGGTCACTCCCGACCAGGGTTTTCGGGGAATACAGCCAGGCACGCCAAACTGATGGCGCCGCCGACAAGCAGGTACAGTGCTGGCGCCTGGGGGTTATCCAGGGCCGTTGTGAGCCACGTGGCGATCAATGGGGAGAAGCCGCCGAACAAGGTAACGCCGAAGCTGTAGCTGACTGCGGTGCCCAGCGCGCGGCGATTTTTCGGAAAGGCTTCCATGATCAGGGCGAAGAAGGCACCCGAACCGATGCAGCCAGGCAGCACCAGAATCGCGATGACGAACATCGCCACCCACAAATTGGTGCTCAAACCGAGCAGGTAGAAGGCTGGCCACGCCAGTAGCACGGGCAGGGTGATCGTCCAGGCCAGCAGTTTCTTGCGCAGCCCGTGGCGATCCGCAAAGCGCCCGGCCAGGGGCGTGATGACAGCCAGACAGGCACTTGCCACGCAGGCGATCGCCAAGGCGCTACGTTGCGGGTAGCCCAGGGTGACCGTCAGGTAAGCAGGCAAATAGAAAATGAACAGGTAGATGCCGATGGTGGCGCTGGCCATCAGGCCGATCGCCAGAAGGGTGTGACGCAGATCGATGTGATCGCGCAACCGACCGTCGCGTTTAGTCGGTTGGGCTTCGTGAGTTTCCGGCAGGCATCGACGGATGTACCAGCCCAGCGGTCCGATGAGCAGCCCCAACATAAAGGGGATGCGCCAGCCCCAGCTTTCAAGCTCATCTACGCTCAGCGTATTGGTGAGCAGTAAACCGAGACCGGCCCCCACCATGGCCGCGTAGCCTTGGCTGGCAGCCTGCCAACTCACATTGCGACAGCGATTGGCGGTAGCGCTGGATTCCATCAGATACACCGACGCGGTGCCTATTTCACCTCCAGCTGAAAAACCCTGCGTGAGGCGGCCCGCCACCAGCATCAAGGTGCCGAACAAGCCGATATCCTGATAAGAAGGCGCGAAGGCAATCATCGCTGTGCCGAAGGTCATCAAGCTGATCGTGAGGCTCAAAGCGGCTTTCCGACCACGGCGGTCGGCAAAGCGACCAATCACGAGAGCGCCCACCGGGCGCATGAGGAAACCCACGCCAAACGTGGCCAGCGACATCAGTAGCGACGCCATTGCAGACTGTGCGGGAAAGAAGTTCTTTGCGATCACCACAGCGAAGAAGCTGTAGATCGTGAAGTCATACATTTCCAGGGCGTTGCCTAGAGCGCAGGCGACGGTGGCTTTCCTGGAACCGATCACGGAGGGCGTCACGGCGCAAAGGAGGGGGGGCGCTTGCAGAGTAGTCATCGATTTTTCCTGTGACAGTTTTGTTGTGGCCCGAATATCCGGCAAACACTGTCACTGCGCACTTGCGCTTTTCTTCGATGATTAACCGTTAGTTAAGATGCAGGGTCGCCTCTGCGAAAGACGGCGCCAGTTCGGTGCGATATTGCCCGATTATCGATCACGCGCACTGTTTGACGACAGCGATTCAGTCGACGTGGCAAGCGTCGCAGGTGGCTGTTGTATGTTTGAACCCAAATTTCCTGCGAGTCACGGCGTCCGGCCCCAGGAAACGGGGACAGACTTAACCGTTGGGCATATCGTTGCGTTTTTCTTAAGTTGTTTGAATCGATTGCGCATTAGCGCGAGGTATCGATTGATTGATTCTTTGAGAGCACGCCTTTGATCGCGTAGTAAAGGTCGCTGGCTGTCGTTGTCAGAGCGTTGCGGTCAATACAGACCAGGTAGATCGGGTATTCGGGGATGCTTTCTTCGATCTTGACCTGTATCAGATCTTCATTGAGCCCTTTGGGCAGTGTATTTTCCATTCCGGCTTCACTGAGCGTCATGAAAGCATCGGCGTGGTGCAACAGATCCAGCGCCAGCAATACCGATGAGCACTCGGTTATTCGCTGCGGCGGAGGGATCTCATTGTCTTCGAACATTTGATAGAACTGGGATGAGTGATCGTCGATGGCATCGAGGCTGATCCAGTTCGCGAATTGCAACTGACGCAGCGAGTGGGAATGGCGCAGAGGATTGTTTTTTCGACAGACCACCAGGCCCTGCATGCGGCTCAACGCTTCCCAATCCAGGTTCAGCCTTTGTGTGTGCTGCTGCGAGGTAATGGCGAAATCCAGCGTACCGTCCCGTAGTCGCTGCAGCATGTGGTTGGGACGAAGGTCCACCAGGCGAATCCGGACACGCGGATTCTTCGTCTGGAACCCGGCAATGCATTCTCCCAGTCCTTTGAGCACTGAGGTCAGGGAAGTGACACCGATGCTGACCTCACCGACCTGCATATCCTTGATGTTTTCAGCCTCCAGTTGCAGGCGTCGCATGCTCTCGACCGTCAACTGTGCATGGCGAATGATGCGGCGACCTTCGTCGGTGAGCGACATTCCCCTGTGGGAACGCTGCAGCAGAGCCAGGCCCAGTTCGCTCTCCAGGTCCTTGATCGATCGGCTGATGGCAGACTGGGTGACATGCAGTATCTGCGAGGCTTCACTGATGCTTCCGGTTTGGTGGATGGCTACCAGTGCCCTGATTTGATGGAATTTCACTTAACGACAGGTCCTTGCGGGGCGACGAAGGTTCAATCGCTTTCATAGTGTCATGCCTGTTACTGCCGCAACAATGCGCTAAGTGGCTGAAGCAGTTGAACACCAGGATCAGTTTTCGGTTAGCGACAACACGCCGATATCCCCTCTGCACAAAACGGATAGCGATATGCGCAAAGCGGATATTGCCACTCTCTCGATCTCAATACCCTCCATTTGCATCCTGCGTAACAGTGCTGTGCATGGCACGTAACAATGCGGCCGCCATCCGCGGAGCGTTGCCTGCACCGCTCATAGCAGCATGCTGAAACGCCCGAACGAACAATAAAAAAAACAATAAGAGACCGATGTCATGCGAAAAATAGATGTACACGAGGTTATCGACAACGCACGTTTCAACCGCTTTCACTGGACGGTGTTGTTCTGGTGCTCCCTGATCATCATCTTCGATGGCTACGACCTGGTGATCTACGGAGTGGTCTTGCCGACACTGATGAAAGAGTGGGGGCTGAGCCCGTTGGAGGCCGGGGCGCTGGGCAGTTATGCGCTGTTTGGCATGATGTTCGGGGCGCTGTTTTTCGGCCCGCTGTCGGACAAGATAGGGCGCAAAAAAACCATCACCATTTGCGTGATGCTCTTCAGCGGCTTCACCGTGCTCAACGGCTTTGCCACGAGCCCCACGACATTTGGCATCTGCCGGTTCATTGCCGGCCTTGGCATCGGCGGCGTAATGCCCAACGTGGTGGCGCTGATGAACGAGTACGCGCCGAAGAAGATTCGCAGCACCCTGGTCGCCATCATGTTCAGCGGTTATTCGGTGGGCGGCATGCTCTCGGCGGGCCTGGGTATCGTGCTTATTCCCAGCTTCGGTTGGCAGGCGGTGTTCTACGTGGCAGGGCTGCCGTTATTGCTGCTGCCATTGATCATGTATTTCCTGCCGGAATCGGTGGGCTTCATGCTGCGTCAGGGCCGCAATGAGGAGGCGCGCAACGTACTGCAACGGGTCGACGCACGCTACGCCCCACAGTCCGGCGACATCCTGCACATGACTGAGGTGAAGGGCGTCGGCACCCCTGTACTGCAACTGTTGCGCGAAGGCCGCGCCTTGCGCACGCTGATGCTTTGGTTAGCGTTTTTCTGCTGCCTGTTGATGGTCTACGCCTTGAGTTCCTGGTTGCCGAAACTCATGGCCAACGCCGGTTACAGCCTGGGCTCAAGCTTGTCCTTTCTGCTGGTGTTGAACTTCGGCGCTATTTTCGGTGCGGTGGGTGGGGGCGTATTGGGCGACAAGCTCAACCTTCCAAGGGTGCTGGCGGTGTTCTTCGCGATTGCCGCGGTGTCGATCACCTTGCTCGGTTTCAAAAGTCCGACCCCTGTGTTGTACCTGCTGATCGCTATTGCCGGCGCCACCACCATCGGTTCGCAAATCCTCCTGTACGCCTGTGCAGCGCAGTTCTATTCCATGTCCATTCGTTCCACTGGGCTTGGCTGGGCGTCGGGTATCGGCCGTAACGGTGCCATTGTCGGCCCTTTGTTAGGCGGCGCGTTGCTGGGAATCAGTTTGCCGCTGCAACTCAACTTCATGGCGTTTGCCCTGCCAGGTGCGGTAGCTGCACTCGCCATGGCCCTGTATGCCATCAGTAGCGAGCGAAACGCCTCCAGCGTCAGCGAGCCGTTGTCGGCGGCCAAGGCCTGAGTACGCAAGGAGCTGCTTGATGAAAGGCTTAATGCGTGACTTTTCGCTGTCCGCTGCGGTTGCAGGCTTTATTGCCACGATAATCTCCTATGCGGGGCCCCTCGTGATCATTTTCCAGGCGGCGGACACTGCGCATCTGTCTCGCGAACTGCTGTCGTCCTGGGTCTGGGCGATCTCCATTGGCAGTGCGCTGCTGGGGATCGGCCTTAGCCTGCGTTACCGCGTGCCGATCATCATTGCCTGGTCGGCACCAGGCTCGGCCCTGCTGGTGGCGTTGCTGCCGGGCATCTCGATGAATGAGGCCGTCGGCGCCTATCTGCTGAGCAGTCTGATGATCTTTCTGGTCGGCATCTCGGGCGCCTTCGACCGCGTCATCAGCAAGCTGCCCGGCGCCATCGCAGCGGCAATGCTGGCGGGGATTCTGTTCCGTTTTGGCACTGGCCTGTTCGTGTCATTGCAAGGCAAGCCCGGGTTGGTGCTGGCAATGTTCGCCACCTACCTGGCGTGCAAGCGGCTGCTGCCGCGTTACGCGGTGATGGCGGTACTAGTGGTGGGCTGTGCCATCGCCATGCTCACCGGCCAATTGCACCGCGAAGCCCTGGTGTTCGGCCTGGCGACGCCGGTTTGGGTCACCCCACAGTTCAGCCTGAGTGCAACCTTAAACGTCGCCTTGCCACTGGTGATGGTGGCGCTGACCGGGCAGTTCGTGCCGGGCATGGCGGTGTTGCGCGCCTCGGGTTACGCCACACCGGCCAGCCCGATCATTGCTTACAGCGCGCTGGGCACGGCGCTGTTGGCGCCCTTTGGTTGCCACGGCCTCAACCTGGCGGCGATCACTGCCGCCATCTGCACTGGCCGCGAGGCCCACGAAGAGCCGGGCAAACGCTATGTCGCCGGTGTGGTCGGCGGCCTCTGTTACCTGGTGCTGGGCATCTTTGGCGCAACCCTGGTGTCGCTATTTGCAGCCTTCCCCAAAGAGCTGATCGCCGCCCTGGCAGGGCTTGCCCTGTTCGCTGCAATTGCCGGCGCGCTGACCAATGCCATGGCCGTACCCAATGACCGTGAAGCGGCGCTGGTGACGTTTCTCACCACCGCCTCGGGCATGTCGCTGTTCGGTTTGTCCGCCGCGTTCTGGGGGCTGATTTTCGGCATGGTCGCGCACCTGCTGTCGAGTACGCGGCGGCCGCCCCTTGCAACCTCACCCAGCAGCGTTCGGGAGAAGACGCGCTGACCTGTATTCGCCACGCCTTACCTATTCATAACAACAATAAGAGCACACCGATGACGTCAACCATTCATGCAACTCGCACACTATTTTCCGCGGCTGTCGCCTTGGGTAGCGCCAGCCAACTGATGGCCGCCGAGGGCGGTTTTATCAAGGATGCCACCGCCACCTTGCAGGCACGCAACTACTACTTCAGTCGGGACTACTCAGACATTGTCGGCGCTAACCAGCAATCAAAAGCGGAGGAGTGGGCCCAGGGCTTTATCCTCAATGCCAAGTCGGGTTACACCCAAGGGCTGATCGGAGTTGGCGTCGATGTCATAGGCCTGCTTGGGCTCAAGCTCGACAGCAGCCCGGACCGGGTCAACACCGGCCTGCTGCCGGTGCAGAGTGATGGCCGCGCGGCCGATGATTACAGCCGCCTGGAAGGCACACTGAAGCTGCGTTACTCGAAAACCGAACTGCGCATCGGCGAACTGCAACCCAACTTGCCGGTGCTGATTTTCAGCGACATCCGCCTGCTTCCGCCGAGTTACCAGGGGGCGAGCATCACTTCCGCCGAGATCAATGGCCTGACGTTGCAAGGTGGCCATTTGAGCTCCACTCACCTGCGCAACGAGGCCGGCGACGAGAAGATGCAGGCCATGCTCGGCTACGTGCCTCAGCGCCAGGTCAGCAGTGACGCCTTCAATTTTGGTGGCGGCGATTACGCCTTCAACAACAAACGCACCAGCGTCAGTGCCTGGTACGGGCAACTGGAAGACATCTACCATCAAGGCTTCCTGGGCCTGAAACACAGCGAGCCCTTGGGCAGTTGGACCCTGGGTGCCAACCTCGGCTATTTCGACGCCAGAGAGGATGGCAAGAAGCTGCTGGGCAACATCGACAATCAGGCGTTTTTCTCCCTGTTGTCGGCCAAGTATGGCGGCCATACCTTCTACGTCGGCTATCAGGGTATGTACGGTGAAAGCGCGTTTCCTCGGGTATTTGCCAACATCTCCCCGCTGGGCAACGAAGTACCGACCTATGAGTTCGCCTCCACCGACGAGCGCTCCTGGCAGGCTCGCTATGACTACGACTTCGCCGCCCTCGGCGTGCCGGGCCTGACCAGCACCGTACGTTACATCGTCGGAAACAACGTCGACACCGGCAAGGGCTTTGAAGGCAAGGACCGAGAACGCGACCTGGACCTCGGTTACGTCGTGCAGAGCGGTACCTTCGCAGGGCTAGGCGTGCGGGTGCGCAATGCCATGGCGCGCTCCAATTACCGCAGCGACATCGATGAGAACCGGCTGATCCTGAGCTACACCTGGACGTTGCTGTGAGTGACCTGGGGGCAAGTATGAGCAATAAAGTCTGGGCGCGATTGGCCCTGGTTGCAGCTGGCAGCGCAGTTGTGCTGCTCGCTGCCGGCAACGGCATGCACCTGATGTATGCCGGCGTCATCGACCTGTTGCTGCTGGCGGCGGCGGTGCTTTATCACCGTCAGCCAGTACGGGTGGTCGAAGTGCTTGTACAGAGGGGGCCGGACCCGGTGATGTCCAGTGCTCCAGTACCGCTCGCGTCGTTGCCAGTGGCCGAGCCCGCTTGGCCAGGCGCACAAGTGAAGTTGGCACTTGAACACTTGACTCAAGTGGTGCTGCAAACTGAAGAAGACATGCGCTTTGCCAACCAATTGGCACGTGGCGCGGGCGAGCGGGTACAGGCTAGTGCCGTGAGCATGCAGTCTTCGGCAGCCGTGCTTGGAGATCTCGATCAGTATCTGCAGCGCCTGGATCAGGTATTCGATGAGCTAGGCAGCCAGTCGGTACGCATCGGTGCGATTGTCGGCAGCATTCAGGACATCGCCCGGCAGACCAACCTGCTGGCGCTCAATGCGGCGATCGAGGCCGCACGGGCAGGTGATCATGGGCGCGGTTTCGCAGTGGTGGCGGACGAGGTACGCAATCTATCGCGTCAAGCCGCGGACTCCAGTGCGCAGATCCGGCAGATCGCCACTGGTCTTGAAAAATCGGCAGAGGATGCCCGTCAGGGACTTGAGCAGCTTACCGATTCAACGCGTTTGGGCCTGGACAAGGCCGAGGTCGCGTTGCAGTCGATGGGGGAGTTACGCAGTGGTGCGGTCGCCAGGTTGGAAGTGGTCGAGCGCGTTATGCAGCGTTTGGCCAGTTTGCATGAGTTGGCACTGCAGGCAACCCGGATAGCGGTCTGAACAAGGGGGCGTCCCGGTATCTCAAACGCCCGAGCACATGCCCATCACCTGGTAGGTAACTTTATGGCTTTCACCCTGGTGGTCGATGTAGACCATCGTCGCCGGCACGACGTCGCATGCAGTCGAGGTATCGGTTACCGAAATGACCTTGGCGATATCCAGGGTTTGAGGTTCCGGGGCCGGATTGCTCTCGGCGGCCATTACGGCAGTTGTGGTCAGGGCCAGCAGTACGCTCAATAAAGTCTTCATGCTTGTTCTCCGTCGTTGTTTGATGAGTCAATTTTATTCTTCTGCAGATACGGATAAAGAGGGCTGTACTTGATGCAGCGTTACATCAGATGCAACAGTCGTTGCCATGGGAGGGTTCATGGACTTGCTTAACAGCCTGCGTGTATTTGTGCGTGTAGCCGACGCAGGCAGCTTTACCACCGCCGCACAGGCGCTGGATTTTTCCACGGCACAAGTGTCTCGGCTAGTGGCTGATCTTGAGCAGCACGTGCAGGCACGCCTGCTGCAGCGCACCACCCGCCGTTTGAGTCTGACCGAAGCGGGTGAACGCTTTCTGCTGCGGGCGCGGCAAATTCTGGACGACATGGCCGAGGCCACCGCGGAAGCGCGTGGCGCTCACCTCAAGCCCAGTGGCCGCTTGCGTCTGCACTGTTTGACTGGGTTGGGCGTGCTGATGACGCCACTCATTGCCCGCTACTGTGAGCTTTACCCGGACGTGGTGGTTGAATTGACCTTGTCACAGCGCAACCCCGACCCCCTTGAAGACGGACACGACGTGGTCATCTCCATTGCTCAGGAGTTGGAGGATTCACAATTCGTTGCCCAAACGGTAGGGCGCATTTTCAGCATGCTTTGCGCATCGCCTGCGTACATTGCGCGTCGGGGCCTGCCCACTCACCCGGAACAACTGAATCAACATAGCTGCCTGCGCATGCTTGACCCATTGTACGGCGATGAGTGGGCGTTCCGTGACAAGCAGGGCGAGCATTCAGTGGTGCCCGGCAACACCTTTCAGAGCAACGTACCCGAGGCGATGGTGAATGCGTCGGAGGCCGGGATGGGGATCAGTCTGTTGCCGTTCTACACCGCAACCCGATCGCTGCGCGAGGGCACATTGCTGCGCCTGCTGGGCGACTACCGGCTCAGGGAGCGAAACGTCTATGCACTCTATCCTTCCAAGCGGTTTCTGGATGCCAAAGTGAAGACCTGGGTGGACTTTCTCAAGGCGGAGTTGCCCGGGCTTTTTTCCGGACATGAGGTCACAGCCAATGATGTTCGGTATTGGGGAGTGGGCTAGCTGATAAGGCCAACATTCTCGGAGGGTGTCTTGGTGATTGGCCGACGCGCGGCTTCATTACTGCAAGGCCGATGAGCAAAAAAGCCTGGAAACATTTTTCTCGCGATACTGTTTGGGCGTCATGAACAGTTTTTCCTGAAACAGTCGGGTCATATGGCTTTGGTCCGAGAACCCGCAATCCATGGCCACAGCTTTCAACGGAATATCGCGCACCGTCGACAAGATGCGCTCGGCCTTTTTCAAGCGTCGCGACTGAACGTACTGATGGGGAGATGTGCCATACACCGCCCCGAACACTCGTACAAAGTAGGACGGACTCAGGTCGACGATGGCGGCCATGTCTTTGACCGAAATTGGGCAGGACAGATGTGAATCGATGTATTGCTGAAGCTGGTCGCGTTTGAGGTTTGTCAGGCGAGACGCTTGATCGCTGTCTCTGAGGTCACACCGCACGTACTGACGCAGCAGATGGATGCACATCTGTATTTCCAGCGTCTGAGCGAAGATGCTGCTCCCCGGTTCGCCACTCAAGCACTCCATTTCATAGGTCGCCATGAGTCTGGAGAGCTTCGCGTCGTTGACGAGCGGGCAGTGGTCGACAAAAACACGGTCAACATCCTGTTGGAATACTTCATTGGCAACCTTCGCCATCATCGTTTGCGAGATGTAGATATGACTGACTTCGATATCGTTCATCCAGTACCACCTGGATGATTCGCCTCGGGTCAAAATGGTGACGTCGTTATCGCCAACGGACCATTTTTGCCATTGCTTGCCATCGTGAAACCCCAGATTGGATGTTCCCGATTTCCATCTCACCAACTCGTAATCGCGCATGCAGGGGATGCTGACTTCTGTTTTGTCAAAACGATAGCCGCGGATCGACATGCCGTTGTCGGGGGCAGTCTCGACGGTACCCTTGATCGTGACCTCACCAGGGATAACGTCCAGCATTTTTTCTGGCGTTAGCAGGATGGCACTCATCACAACTCCCTTTTTATTTGTATTGGCTGTGGAGTTTTTATCAGTACTTGGCAGTTTCTGAGTGTTGATGGCGTAGCGTTTTCACAATCAAAAACTAACACATCCTTCAAGTTTGTAAGCAAAACAGGCTTGCCATCGATCGGGGAATCTCCATCCGATCTACGGCAAGCCTTTGCTTACCTCACCTGTTTTTGGTGATCACCAGGCTCGGTCAAATCCGGTCGCCATCGGCGCAGGTCAGTGTGGCGCTCGTAGGCCTGCGCGCAAGGGTAAGTCACCAGTTCAATCGTGCTTCCCCAAGGCGTGCGGGTGTAGACGTACCGATTGCCTTCCCCGGTGTCACCACCCGGGAGCTTGCCCGGGCGGCTGAGCAGGATGCCACCAGCCTTCTCCAGGCGATCGGCGGCGGCGTCGATATCTTCAACGTAGATGCAGATGTGCTGAATCCCCAAATCACTGGGAACGACAGGCTGCGACTGCTGCACCCCTGTATAGGAAAACAGCTCCAGGTTGGGGCCGTTACCCAGGCGAAGCATGCGGATTGCGGTAATCACCGCACCTGGTGCGATGCCCAATCCCACCTCAACCTCCGGCCCCCCCAAAGGCGCATCAAGCATGTCGTAAAGCTTCTCCGCCCCGAAGGCCTCGACGAAGAATCGGGTTGCCGCTTCCATATCGGGAACGGTGATACCTACGTGTTCGATCGCACGAACATTCATGCCAACTCTCCTATTTTCGCTGCTGCCCAGAAACCGGACTGGGTCGCCTCATACATCCGCCCGCCACGGGACCTCGTTCCGATGCTATGGACGCAAATGTCATCGACGGACGACTCCAGGACAGTCGAAGCAATGCGAGCGGTGGCCATCACCACGTAGCCATCATCGGGTTTCGCGCCCCCTGTGCGGATCGATACGTCCAGGCCCTTTAGTAGACCGGTGAGATGGTCACGCTGCATATCATTGGTATCGACGCCGACCGCATCAGTGGGTGAAACAAGGCTGACCTTTTTGCCTTGCTCGGCCATCCACAGGGCAGCGAACATTGCCGTTTCGGTTTCACCGAATACGGTGACTTCGTCAGCCACCGGAAGAGTTCCGTTTGCCAGCATGTCAGCAACATCCGAACCGTGGTCCTTGGCAACGGTCCCCGTGGCAAGGAGTACGGTGTCCCATGAGGTCAAGTCAAAATCAGTTGCATCGGTATTGAGGTGCACGTCGACGCCCACGCGTTCGAGTTCGGTCTCGTAAAAGTTGATCATGTTCTTGACCTCCATGCGAAACGGGCTCGCAGCCGCCCAAGCATGGAGTTGACCGCCGATGCGATCCGCTTTCTCGACCAACCGCACGTGATGTCCGCGCTCAGCGGCCAGGATCGCGGCTTCACAGCCAGACGGCCCGCCACCGACGATCAGCACGCGCTGCTGTTTCGAAGCAGGGCGACGAGCGTCACTCGCGCGGCGTTCCTGGCCGAGAGTAGGGTTTATCACGCACTGGGTGCCCTTGCCGTTGAACATCCACCGTGAGATGCATTCATTGACCGCCAGGCAGCGCCGCACACTCTGCGGTTGCCCGCGCCGTGTCTTGTTGACTGTTTCGGGGTCCGCCAGACCCGATCGACCCAAGGCCACAAAGTCGAGCTCGCCGTCGGACACGGCTTGCGCCATCTCGTCGAACAGCCAGGTGAGGCGACCGACGCCGATCACCGGGATCGAGACACGCTGTTTCACCAATTTGGCGTAATTGACCAGCGATCCTGGCGCGACCATCGGCAACAACGTCATCGCCGTGTCGTAGTTCCCGGCACTGACATCCAGGGCGTCGACGTAAGGTTCGAGCATTTCGCAAAAGGCCAGGCCATCTTCCAGTGAGAGGCCGCCCTCGTAACGCTCCATCACGCTGAGCCGATACAGGATCGGATAATCCGTACCGACCTGTTCGCGGATCCCACGCACGACTTCGAGGGCGAAACGGGCACGATTTTCCAGGGAGCCGCCCCAACGGTCGGTGCGTTTGTTGGTGAAAGGGGAGAGAAACTGACCGAGCAAATAGCCATGTGCACCGTGCAGCTCAACGGCATCAAAACCAGCAGCCACGGCGCGCCGTGCACCCTGGACATATTTGTCGATCAGCCCGGGAATTTCATGTTCTTCGATGGCTCGCGGCGGGGTGCCGAAGGCGCTAGTGATGCCTGCTGTCGGCGCCAGTGGCGGTTCGTTGCGTTCGGTATTGCCCTGGGAATTCTGGCGCCCGGTGTGGTGCAACTGCACCGCAATCTTCGCGCCTTCGCCGTGGACCGCGTCCACCAGATTGCTGAGTGCGCCAATGAACCTGTCGTGGTCGATTCGCATCGGATGGCCAGCCGTGCGCCCGACTTCCCAATCGATCGAGGTGTTCTCGGTGATGATCAGGCCAACTCCGCCACGGGCGCGGGCCCGATGGTATTCGATGAGCTTATCGTCTACCTCACCGAAGGTGCTGGCGAACTGAGTAAAGATCGGCGCTTGCACAAAACGGTTGCGCAATTGCAGGGTGCCGATCCGCCCGGGCTGGTAGAGCGCCGAGGCAGGGCTGTCTGAAGCCACAAGATTTCGGATGTCTGGGTGTGCCATTGCCATCTCCTCATTATTTTTTTTGTTTTGAGGTTCGAGCATGGAGTGAGAGCCGGCATGAGTATTGAACGTTTATGCCGAGGTGTTGAAGAATCCTGCTTTGGCGTCGTGGCTCAGGTGCCTTAATCAGAAAACAACTCAAACATCAGCTGGCGAAGCCAACGATTGGCGGGGTCTTTGTTATAGCGTGCGTGCCAGAACAGGTTGATTTCGATGTTCGGCAATTCTACAGGCGTCGGTAGAACCGCGAGGCCAAAGGGTTGTTCGCAACTGCTGGCGAATCGTTCAGGCACTGTTGCAACTAAGTTGGTGCGTTGAAGGATGTGGCCAACCGCAACGAAATGGGGAACCTCCAGGCGTATGTTGCGCTCGATACCGGCCCGCGCCAGAAACGTATCGACTTCGCCGTGTCCTGTGTTCGCCGCTACCACGCGAACGTGCTCATAACTGCAAAAGCGCTCAAGCGTTAACGGTTCCAGGGTAGCGGGGTGATCCTTACGGCACATGCAGACATAGCGATGGTGAAACAGGCGCTGCTGAAAAAATCCGGCTTGCAGGTGTGGCAGTAATCCAACGGCGAGGTCGATCGCACCGTTTTGCAACCCTTCGGCCAGGGTATCGGATGTGTTGCGCAGCGTGCTGATCGAGCAGCCCGGCGCGCGTTCAGCCAGCGCGTCCATCAGCCGTGGCATGAAGTAGATTTCACCAATATCGGTCATTGCCATGGTAAATCTGCGATTGCTGTTGAGCGGGTCGAACGTGTCCTGTCGGCTCAGTGCATCGCGTAAGGTCTGAATGGCCAGTGCGACGGGTTCGGCCAACTGCCGGGCATAAGGCGTGGGCTCCATTCCCTGATAAGTGCGCACGAAAAGCTCGTCGTTCAAGGTGACACGCAGGCGTTTCAACGCGTTGCTGACAGCGGGCTGGGTCAGATCGAGATTATCCGCCGCGGTCGATACCCGCCGGTCAACCAGCAGTTGGTTGAATACCAGAAGAAGATTGAGGTCAAGCTCACGTAATTCCATAACGCCTCGTGCAGATTGCGTACTCATGAGGGCGATAGATCTCTGCCCGTTATTGGGTCTGAACCGCTCTAAATTCGCCGCTGCAAGGATCCCAAGCCTAACAAGCGCCTACCATTGCGTCCATTGAGAGATATTCGGGCCTTTTGCTTAGTCTCGAGCTTTATTCACGTTCGAAATAATGAGTATTCGCCTGGCTGCATTTATCCCGGTTGTTGGTTTGCCCATGATCGAATTCATGCCCGGTTCTGAACGCTCCGCGTCCATCTGGCAGCTCGCAATTTTCCGGAGGCGTCAGATTCTCCGGCTCTATAACAATGACAAGAAGAGCGAAGCCATGCGTACGATTGATGTATCAGCCCTGATTGACGGGGCACGGTTCAATGCCTTCCATGCGCGCGTGCTGTTCTGGTGCGCGCTTATCATCATTTTCGACGGTTATGACTTGGTCATCTATGGGGTCGTGTTGCCCTCACTGATGTCCGAGTGGGGACTCAGTTCGTTACAGGCGGGTGCGTTAGGTAGCTGTGCATTGGTGGGCATGATGCTGGGTGCGTTGTTTTTTGGTTCATTGTCGGACCGTATAGGCCGACGCAAAACCATCATGATGTGCGTCGCCATCTTCAGCGCAGCGACAGCGATCAATGGCTTGGCACGGAGCCCCGAGGCGTTTGCGTTATGTCGGTTCATCGCCGGCCTTGGTATCGGCGGGGTGATGCCCAACGTTGTGGCGTTGATGAACGAGTACGCGCCAAAGAAATCCCGCAGCACGTTGGTCGCGATCATGTTCAGTGGCTACTCGTTAGGGGGCATGCTATCGGCGGGCCTGGGCATGGTGCTGATCCCACAATGGGGATGGCAAGCGGTGTTTTATGTAGCACTGATTCCTCTGTTGGCCTTGCCATTGCTGATACGACAATTGCCGGAGTCGATGGACTTCCTTCTGCGCACCGGGCAGACCGTCAAGGCCCAAAACCTGCTGGCACAAGCCGAGCCGTCTTATGAACCAACCGCCAATGACCAGTTGAACCAGATGGTCGCCAAAGGCACGACTGTGTCGATTGCACAGCTGTTCCAGGACGGGCGCAAGTTGAACACCTTCATGCTGTGGCTGGCGTTTTTCTGTTGTTTGCTGATGGTCTACGCACTGAGCTCCTGGCTGCCAAAACTCATGACTGCCGCCGGCTATGGATTGAACTCCAGCCTGGCGTTTCTGCTGGCGTTAAACGTCGGCGCGATTATTGGCGCGGTGGCCGGTGGCTGGCTGGGGGACAGGATTGGAATCGCCAAGGTCTTGTTCGCTTTTTTCAGTTGTGGCGCATTAGCCCTGAGCCTGTTGGCGCTCAAGGCACCGTTACCGGTTCTTTATCTGCTCATCGCCATCGCAGGGGCGTGCACCATTGGCACGCAGATTCTGGCCAACGCCTGCGCGGTGCAGTATTACCCCGCGCATATCCGCTCTACAGGCCTGGGGTGGGCGATGGGCGTTGGTCGCACCGGAGCCATCATCGGCCCTTTGCTGGGAGGCGCACTGCACGCTTCATCACTGCCGCTGCAGGCGAGCTTTCTCATCTTCGCAGTACCGGGGCTGATCGGTGCCATCGCTATTCTGGTCTTTCTCCTTCAGAACGCATCAGGTCGCCGGGCTGCTCCATCCAGACAAACCGCGTTGCAGTAACGATGGCAGGCGAAGTCAAGGACGACCTCGCCTGGCGAATGCCTGCTTAAGCGCAAAAGTAATATTCACACTCATGATGGGATGTATGGGTGTTGCGGTATTTATCAATAGCGCTCGGATGGCGATGATTTGGTTACTCCAATAACAATCAGACTCATGGGTAACTTGCTATGCGTACTTCTCAATCCAAACTGCAAATCGGCATCGTTGGCGGTGGTATCGCCGGCGTGGCTCTGGCCCTGGACCTGTGCCGTCATTCGCACCTGAACGTGCAGTTGTTCGAATCGGCTCCAGCCTTTGGCGAGGTCGGAGCGGGTGTCTCCTTCGGCGCCAATGCTGTTCGTGCCATCGCGGGCCTGGGTATTGCCGAACCCTACCGCAAGATTGCCGACCAGACCCAAGACCCCTGGCAGGACATCTGGTTCGAATGGCGTCGTGGTGAAGATGCCGGTTATCTGGGCGCAAGCCTGGCCGAAGGGGTAGGGCAGTCATCGGTACACCGTGCTGACTTCCTCGATGCGCTGGCCAGCCAGTTGCCGGACGGAGTCGCTCAATTCGGCAAGCGCGCCGTCAGTGTGGAGCAGGATGCCGAACAGGCTCGCGTACTGTTCACCGATGGTACTGAGCATCGCTGCGATTTGCTGATCGCCGCAGACGGTATCAAGTCCTCGATTCGTGATCATGTTCTAAACGGTCTTGGCCAACCCCTGGTGGCGCCGCGTTTCAGTGGGACCTGCGCCTACCGTGGGATGATCGACAGCCAACAGCTGCGTGCGGCCTACCGTGCCCGGGGTGTCGATGAGCACTTGATCGATGTCCCGCAGATGTACCTGGGGCTTGATGCTCATATCCTCACGTTCCCCGTTAAACAAGGCCGGCTGATCAACGTTGTGGCCTTCATTTCCGATCGCAGCCGCCCTGATCCAACCTGGCCAAGCGATGCTCCGTGGGTGCGTAATGCCAGCCAGGAAGAAATGCTCTCTGCCTTCAATCATTGGGGAGACGCTGCACGGGTGCTGCTCGAATGCATTCCGGCACCCACCCTTTGGGCGCTGCATGAACTCGAAGAGTTGCCAGGCTATGTGCACGGCCGCGTAGGTCTGATCGGCGATGCGGCGCATGCGATGTTGCCGCACCAAGGCGCTGGCGCAGGCCAGGGATTGGAAGATGCCTGGCTTCTGGCCCGGTTGCTGGCCGATCCTCAGGTCCTGGACAGCCAGCCACAGGCGGTGCTCGAAGCCTACGACGCCATCCGTCGTCCCCGTGCCTGCCGTGTGCAGCGCACCTCCTGGGAAGCCGGGGAGCTTTATGAAATGCGTGATCCAGCTGTGGCCGATGACGAACAACTACTGAGCAAAACCCTCGCCGAGCGCTTCGACTGGCTGTGGAATCACGACATGCAGTCCGACCTTCAGGAGGCCCGTGCCCAGTTGGGCTGGCGAGCAGTCGCGTAATGATTTGAACCGACATGCACGGGAGGAGCATCCAGCGGCTCTCTTCGTGGATACCAATAAGTCAGGTGAATCAAGATGACCGTAAAAATTTCTCAACTGCCGCAATTGCAGCAATTCTTCCGCGAAGCCTCAGGACTGGACAACAGCGAAGGCGATCCACGCCGCAAGCAGATCGTCTTACGCTTGCTGCAGGAAGTCGCCCGAGTGATCGAGGATTTGCAGATCAGCGATGATGAATTCTGGGGGGCGGTGGACTACGTCAACCGCTTGGGTGCCAAAACCGAAGCAGGTTTGCTGGTCGCCGGACTCGGCATCGAACATTTCCTTGATCTGCTGGCGGATGCCAGGGACGCAGAGGCAGGCCGGACCGGAGGCACGCCACGCACCATTGAAGGTCCCTTGTACGTAGCAGGCGCGCCACTGTGTGAGTACCAAACTCGAATGGATGATGGGAGCGAGGATGGCACAGCAACAGTGATGTTTCTGGAGGGCCGCGTCACCGCCCTTAACGGCGAACCGATCGCCGGAGCCACCGTGGACTTGTGGCAAGCCAACACCCAAGGCAACTACTCATACTTCGATAAGAGCCAGACGGAGTTCAATTTGCGTCGCCGGATTCTCACGGACGCCAATGGTTGTTACCGGGCTCGCAGCATCGTGCCTTCGGGGTACGGTTGCGATCCAGCCGGCCCCACTCAGGAATGCCTCGATCAGTTGGGCCGCCACGGGCAGCGGCCAGCGCATATCCACTTCTTCATTTCTGCCCCAGGGCATGAACATCTGACCACGCAGATCAACTTGTCCAATGACGAGTACCTGTGGGACGACTTCGCTTATGCAACACGTGACGGGCTGATTGGCGAAGTCATTTTCGTCGATGACGAGGAACAGGCTGCTGCCAATGGCGTGACAGGACGCTTTGCCGAGATGACGTTCAATTTCAGCCTGCGTCCGGCCGCGAACGAAGCCGCCATCCATCGCAGCCAACGCCCGCGAGCTTTGCAGCCCGCCTGACAGGCCGCTGTTTTCTCGACTTCAACGAACTACTGCAAGGAGACAACAATGTCCCAGAACGATGCACCATCGATGAAAGTCCGTGCCGCCGTGCTGCGCGCCTCGGGAGCCCCATTGGAAATCGAGGACGTCTTGCTTGAGGCACCTCGGCCAACAGAAGTGCGCGTCCGTGTGGTCGCCACAGGCGTTTGCCACACTGACATGGTGGTGCGGGATCAGCTGTTTCCTACACCACTGCCCATCATCCTTGGCCATGAGGGTGCGGGTGTGGTGGATGCGGTCGGTTCCGCGGTCACCACGGTACAACCGGGCGATCACGTGGTGATGACCTACATGTCCTGCGGTCTCTGCCTGCCTTGTGAAACGGGTCACCCGGCGCACTGCACTCACATGCACCCGCTGAACTTCGGTGGAGGCCGACTCGATGGCAGTTCCTCCGCTTGCGGGTGTGGCAATGACCACGCTATCCACGACCATTTTTTTGGCCAATCCTCGTTTTCCACTTACACGATTGCCAACGAGCGCAACGTGGTCAAGGTCGCGAAACAGGCGCCACTGGAACTGTTGGGGCCGCTGGGTTGCGGCATCCAGACGGGCGCAGGATCGGTTCTCAATGCACTCAAGGTCGAGGCCGGATCGAGCTTCGCCGCCTTTGGTGCGGGCGCAGTCGGCCTGGCGGCGGTAATGGCCGCGAAGGTCGCTGGCGCTACGACCATCATTGCTGTGGACGTCACCCCAAGTCGCCTGGAACTCGCGCTGGAACTGGGGGCCACCCACGTCATTAACAGTCGCGAAGAAGATCCGGTTCAACGTATTCAGGCCATCACCCAGGGCGGAGTCAATTACAGCCTTGAATGCTCCGGTCGTTCCGAGGTGCTTCGTCAGGCGATCGACGCACTCACCACGCTGGGCACCTGTGGCATCGTCGGCGCCACCAAAATGGGCACCGAGGTGGCCTTCAATATCAACGACGTAATGATCCCCGGCAAACGGATCATGGGCATCGTACAAGGCGATGTCGTTGCCAATGCCTTCATTCCGAAGCTGGTTGATCTCTATCTGCAGGGCCGATTCCCTTTCGACAAGCTCTGCAAGTTTTACGAGTTCGATGAGGTGAACCAGGCGATGGCCGATAGCGAGCGCGGTGTCACCATCAAGCCGATTCTTCGCATGCCAGTCCCTGCTTCGGTCTGACTTTTTCGATCTGCAAAGGAACCCGCAATGACCGTTCAACTCGTGATAGACAATCAAAAACTCGACGCCTCCAATGGCAAGACTTTCCAACGCGTCGATCCGCTCAGCGCTGCGACCGTAAGCGTAGGTGCAGCTTGCAGCGTCCAGGACGCCATCCGTGCTGCCGAATCTTCCCAGCGCGCTTTTCGGACGTGGTCCAAAACCGGCCCAACCGAGCGTCGGCGTATTCTGCTGGCGGCGGCTGATGCACTTGAATCGAAAATGGCGCAGTTCTGCTCGGTCATGGCCGAAGAGATCGGCGCGTCGCAGCTGTGGGCACAATTCAACGTGGGCGCATCGGCCAACCTGCTGCGTGAAGCCGCTGCCCTGACCACGCAAATCAAAGGCGAAACCATTCCTACCGACAAACCTGGCGCACTGTCGATGACGTTGCGCCAACCGGTGGGCGCAGTGCTGAGCATCGTCCCCTGGAATGGCCCGGTCATTCTTGGCGCACGCGCCATTGCCTATCCACTGGCGTGCGGCAACACGGTGATTTTCAAGGGTTCGGAAAGCAGCCCGCGTACGCATGCGTTGTTGGCCGAAGCGTTTTACGATGCCGGTCTGCCTGCGGGGGTATTGAACTTCCTGATCAGCGCGCCAGAGGACGCCGCTGCGGTGACTGAAGCGTTGGTCGCGCATGACATTGTGCGTCGAGTGAATTTCACCGGCTCGACCAAGGTCGGCCGCATGATTGCCCAGACCTGCGCCAGTCATCTCAAACGCTGCCTCCTGGAGCTGGGTGGCAAAGCACCTTTCATTGTTCTGGATGACGCGGATATCGACGGGGCAGTCAACGCTGCTGTTTTCGGAGCGTTCCTGTACCAGGGACAAATCTGCATGTCGACCGAGCGTTTCGTGGTCGATGAAGCGGTAGCCGACCAATTCGTTTCCCGTTTCGCAGAGCGAGTACGGTCGCTGGAAACGGGCGTTCCATCAACGACTCCAAGCTGCGTGATTGGCCCGATGATCAGCCAAGGCTCTGTACAACGGATCAATCATTTACTCGATGACGCCATTGGAAAGGGCGCTGACATCGTGGCGGGCGGCTTGGCGGAAAATGCCTTGATGGGGCCGACACTGGTCGATCGGGTTACCCGTGCGATGTCGATCTACGACGAAGAGACTTTTGGTCCGGTGACAACGATCGTCCGGGTGAAGGGCGCCGAGCAAGCGCTGGAGGTGGCTAATGACACCGCCTATGGTCTTTCGTCATCCATATTCAGTCGCGATGTCACGCGGGCATTGGAACTGGCTGGCCGACTGGATGCCGGCTGCGTACACATCAATGGCGCTACCGTACAAAACGAACCGCAGGCCCCGTACGGAGGAATGAAGAAGAGCGGTTATGGCCGATTCGATGGCAGTGCCGTCATCGAGGAGTTTACCGAGGTCAAGTGGGTCACGGTTGAACCCTCCAACCAGCCGTATCCATTCTAAATTTGAAACCGGCGCGTAATGCGCCGGTTTTTTTTTGACCACGTGACGCAGGGACCTTAGTCAAGCAGGTCGGCAATGGATTCGGCTGCCAATTGATAGGATCGGCAGCGTGCGTCGCCATCATGAATCCTCGCATCGATAATGAGCTCATCCGCCCCCGTGGTCGCGATGAACTGGCGTAGCCAACTGCCAACATCATCCTTGTCGCCTACGGCTGTGCAAGACATGGCTTGAGCCAGATTGTGGCGATCCATATCGGCGAGTCTTTCCATAAAACCTTCTTCCGGGCGCGGCAGAGCACCTGCCTTTCCCGCGTACAAATTGCTCACCCAATGACGATGTGAACTCGCCAGGTAATCGGCTTCGGCGCGTGATGGGGCAGCGAAGACATTGGCGCCAGCGATGACGTAGGGGTGGTCGAGCAATTCCGATGGCCGGAACGAGGAGCGATAGTGCTCGATGGCTTGCATCAGGAATCGAGGTGCGAAATGTGAAGCGAATGCGTAAGGGAGCCCCATTCTCGCAGCGAGGTCCGCACTATTGAGGCTCGAACCCAGCAGCCATATCGGAACGTCATGGGTTTCAGGGATTGCACGCACCAGCTGATTTCCGTTGTCCGCCAGATAGTCCGTCAATTGCTCAATGTCTTGCTCGAAGTCGCGCTCGGAGGCGTCACCGCGCATGGCTCGAATAGCCAGTCCTGCTGATCCAGGTGCTCTGCCAATGCCTAAATCGATACGGCCTGGAAACAAGGTATCCAATGTCCCGAACTGCTCCGCCACCATCAACGGGGAGTGGTTGGGTAGCATGATTCCGCCAGAACCGACTCGCAGGGTGCTGGTGGCCGCAGCGAGATGCTGGACGAGCAAGGTGGTCGCCGAAGAAGCAATCCCCGGCAGGTCGTGGTGCTCGGCGATCCAGTAGCGTTTGTAGCCGTGGGCTTCCACGTGGCGCGCCAGGGCGGTGGCGTCGGCAATGGTGTGGGCAAAGGTCTTGCCTTCGCCGATCATCATGAGGTCAAGCACAGAAAGGGCGGTCATTGCATGTTCCGTTTTTAAGGTGAGGTCTGTGACGCGGCCATCCGCTACTTCAGCGGGAAATCCGACCAGGACGGATGCCGTGCCAGGCGTTGATCGACTTCCCGTAGCGTTGCCAGGCAGCGCTGGAGCTTGAGGTAAATGTCCCCCCCATAATCCCAGCCGAGCACGCCAATGCTGCCGGTATAGCCGACGCGATTCAGCGCGGCGATCAAGGCGAAGTTGTCCATCTCCCCGCGGTCGACCGGCTCCATGGTCGCCACACCGCCCCAGCCCAGTTGCGAAAGTGCGCTGCCAGAGGTCACCACTTGCATGAGCCAGGGTTTCATCGCGGCGAGGCGCTGTTCCAGTTCGCCTTCCTGGCTGGCGTACCAGTGATAACCATTGAACGAGGCCCCCAGGCATGGGTGAGCAAAGAGTTCGCAAATCTGTACGACTTGCGTAGTGGTCTGGGTGACGTGATGAAGATGCGGATACAACGCAATGCGTAATCCGCGTCGTTCGGCAATGGGCAGCAGCGACTCGATAAACCGCAGTATGGCTTGGGTGCCATTGACTGAGGTCTGAATCGCCAGTTCGATCAGCTCCACACCCTCAACGGTTTCAACGATACGCCGTATCAGGGCATCGTTGCGCCCCTCGTGCAGCACCAGGTAAAGGCCCTCGATGTACAGGCCATGGTTTTCCCGGACGCTGGGCAGCAGGCTGAGGTCAGTCAGTGGTGTGCCACCCCAGGCAGCGACAGTAATGCCGTCGTAGCCGATCTCGGACAACATTTCGCACTGCGTCTGAAAGGCGTATACGCCCATTGACGAGTAGAAGAAGGAATCGAGTGCATGGATGCGCTGAGCCATGATTTATCTCCTGGCTCAGTGCGGCGAGTCGGTCAGGACAGCCCACTCAGGGTGGGCGGCCAACCGTTGTTCCATCGATCGGAAGGCGGTGACTGAGCGGCGCAGATTGCCGTAGACGTCGCCGCCCATGCTTTCCCAGCCGAGCACACCAAACCGTCCATCAAAGCCGCGCCGTTCGAGCGCGCCCAATAACACGAAGTTGTCCATTTCTCCTTCATCGAGCGGTTCGATGGTTGCCAGGCCGCCCCATCCGAGCGGGGAGCGCCGGGTGCCAGCCATGTTTACCTGTTTCAGCCATGGCCACATCGCGTCGAGGCGCTGCTCCAGGGACTGCTCTTCAGTCGCGTACCAGTGATACCCGTTGAACACGATGTTGAGGCGCGGATGGTTGAATTCCCTGCATAGGGCCACCGCCTCGGTGGTCGTCTGCATGCCGTAGCGGGCGTGCGGGTACAGGCTGATCTCCAGGCCTCGGCGCTCGCAGATCGGCAGCAGGCGCTCGAGCATTCGGCGGTCAAAGTGCGTGACTTCGTCGCCGGAGTGCAGGGCCAGTTCGATTGTGGTACAGCCCTCGATGGTCTCGAACAGGTTGGTCACAAACGATTCGAGACCCCTACGATAGATCAGGTAGACCGCACCCACGTCCAGGCCCCAGGTGGGTTTGACCTGGGCGATCGACTTCAGGTCTTTGCTCCAGGCAGACATTGTCAGCCCCTGGTAGCCGAGTTCGGCGAGCATCTCGCACTGCGCCGCCAGGGGATAGGTCCCCAAGGCTGTCTGGAAAATGAAATCCATATGATGCAAAAGACGATTCATGAGTGGGTCTGCGCGGTTGATGGGTTGGCGGGTAAGGACGCACTTGGAAAGTGCGGCAAGAGGTATTCGCCCAGCTCGTCGATGACTTCCGAGGCGTGGCGTCGCTGGGGTTTGAAGTGCAGGGCAACATGACCGACGCCCTGATCCTGTTGACGTTTCCAGTGTTCGATCAGCGTGTTTCGCCCGGCACGCAGCACGCGCCCCGCCTGCAGAGGATGGTTTGGATCTCGGTCGAGGTCGAACAGAGTGCCGTAGCCATAGGGCTTGTAGACGTTGTCGCCACAGGCTGCACGCCACCGCTTGATGATCTGGGGAATCAGGACAGGATTGGAAATGTAGGAAAGGATGCCGTCACTGTTCTCGCCAACCCAATCCAGTGACTGACCCGCCTGGCCAACGATGATGGTTGGCATACGTGTGCCCACTGGTTTGGGAACGAGGTCAATCTCTCCATTCAACTGGCCATAAAACCGCGACGGGTGTACGGCCCAGTGTGTTTCCGAGGCGGCGCGAATGATTGCCAGTGCGTCACGGAAACGCTCCGCGCGGTTGCCGAAGTCGAGTCCGAAGGCGGGGTATTCCACCGGCCGATCGCCAGTGGCCAGGCCGAGGATAAATCGTCCCCCAAGTAGCTGATCGATACTCGCGGCCTGCTTGGCAACGATCAATGGGTCGCGCAGGGGCAGGACAATGCCGGCAGTACCGATGGCTATCTGCTTGGTCACGGCAGCGAGGAAGCCGGCATAGACCAGCGGATCAAGGATTTGAGCCACGTCACCGAAGTTCGGATCGTAGAAGGGCACGTCCCGAAGCCAGATGGCGGAAAACCCCGCCTCGTCAACCTTATGAGCTAGTTGCGCGTGATCCTGCAGGGTCGGGCCTGGGCTATTGGGGTAGCTTTCCAGCGGTGCAATAAAACCGAATGTCAAATGGCAGGGTTGGAAAACGCGCGCGAAGCCGGGATGTTGTTTGAGCTCCGGCGCAAGCTCATAGGGGGAAGGCATCGAAGTCATTCGAGATCTCTCGTGTAGTCAGATGACGGCAACTTCGCAGGGCGATATAGCGAGGTGAAGTCACAATGGCGCTGACTATAAGTTGTATGATACGAAAGAAAAACAGGATGAAATTCCGATCATTTGCGAATAAAACGCTCAAATAGACTGGGGTGACCATGGATCATTTTGGAGCGCTCAGCGCGTTCGTTCATGCCGCGCAAACGCGCAGTTTTACCGAAGTTGGACGCAGAACCGGTGTGTCTTCATCGGCGGTTGGCAAGGCGGTTGCGCGTCTGGAGGAAGAGCTGGGTGTAAGGCTGTTTCACCGGTCCACGCGCGCCATCACCCTGACGTCCGAGGGCAGTCTGTTTCTGGAACGCTGCCATCGAATCTTTGCCGAGTACGAGGTTGCCAAACGGGAGCTCACCCAGGCTGCCGGTAAACCCCAGGGGAAGTTGCGCCTTGGTTTGCCACAGTTGGGGATGAGGTTGATGCCTCACTTGATTGCGTTTCAGCAGGCATACCCCGAAGTGGAGTTGGAGCTGGAATTCAGTGATCGGTTGGTCAACGTGATCGAGGAAGGTTTTGATGCCGTGATGCGTATCGGAGAGGTTGAAGACTCGCGGCTGATGATGCGCAAGCTCAACGGCTACAGTCATCGCCTGGTGGCATCTCCACATTATCTTTCACTACGGGGAGTTCCTTCACGGCCATCGGAATTGTCCAGCCATTCGTGCCTGCGTTATCGATACCCCACCAGCGGCAAACTCGACGCCTGGCCTCTGGTGGTAAAAAAGGGGCAGGCCAGTGTTGAGCTGGGACAGTCGGCTACCGCCAACGCGATTGAGCCGTTAATGGCAATGGCCGAGGCGGGGCAGGGAATCGCATGCCTCCCTGATTTTTTTGTCGAGGACGCCATCGCTGACGGGCGATTGGTGCCGGTATTGGATCGCTACGTTCGCGACCACCGCACCTTCAGTATTCTCTGGCCCTCCAGTCGCCAGCCGTTGCCCAAGATAAAGGCGTTCGTGAGCTTTATGTCATCGCGCCTGACGTGATTCGTTGCGGTTGACCCAAACGCAAGCAGCCGACGCGCTGGGAGAGGGCGTCGGCAGACTTGAGTTAGCAGTGACTTACGCTTGGCTGGACGCTTTTGTCGCCATGGCGCCGTCACCCAGCAATGCGACGACCAGTGCTGTCGCCGAAAGGTAAACAGGATATTCCCAGCCACCATTGGCGTTGGTGAAGCTCCAGCCATTGCCGAAGTGGACGGTCGCGGCAACGAACAGTTGGACCACTGCCAGGGCGGCCACCCAGCGCGCATAGACACCCAGTACCAGCATCAAGCCGCCGATCACTTCAAAGGCCATGACCGGGTAGGCCAGGAAGCCCGGGAAACCGATGGATTCAAAAAAGCCTGCGGTGCCTGCCGGGGTGAACACAAGCACTTTGGTCAGGCCGTGTGCAATGAACATGATGCCGAGGGCCAGGCGCATAACGAGTGCGGCATACGGAGCGGTGCGTGAGTCGATCATGGTGCGGTTCCTTGTTTACTTGGAGAGTGACAGCGTGTGGGTCAGCCATTGCGAGAAGTCCGCCAGTTCTTCAGCGACGATCTCGTGGGCCATGTCGTAGAAGTGCGTTTCGTGGACGACGCCGATTCGATCCAGCCAGGCGTCCGCTTCCTTCGCCCAGGCCAATGGCAGGACGTTGTCTTGATGACCATGGGCGACAAACGCGCGGACGGACTTGAGCCGGTCGGTGGAGGCAATTCGCGGATCAAGTTCACGCAGCATTCGGCCGCTTAAAATAGCGAAACCGGCAACCAACTCGGGCTCGGTAAGCCCAAGGCTTGCACTCATGATGCCGCCCTGGCTGAAGCCGGCGATCACGGTCGGTAGCTTGGGCAGTGCTTCGATGAAGCGCTGCAGCAGTTGGCGGCTGGACTCCGCTTGCTCTTGATTGAAGGAAGGGCCGTTGCCGGTGAACGTCACCTGGTACCAGGCGTAGCCCTGTGGGCCAACTTGCAGCGGACCGCGCAATAGAATCACTTCCAGCTCTTGCGGCAGCGATGCGGCCAATGAGGCGAGATTCGCTTCATTTGACCCGACACCATGCAGTAAAAGCAGGCGGCCCCTGGGCGCCGAAGTGCTGCACTCTTTGCGGAAAAACAGGCCCGTTTGCGGCTCGCGGGACGCGTCAGAAAAAATCGTGTCAGCCATAGTCTTCAACGCCTTAACTGGTTTGAATGGATTCAGATCCATCATTGTCGATTGAGGTAAACAGGTAGCTGTCCATCGCCAGCACCCCGTAGCTCACGCCACCTTCAACGACACGCGTTGCATAGTGTTCGCCGGCCGCACCGAGGGCGATGAGCAAGGGTAAAAAATGCTCATCAGTCGGGTGGGCGCGTTCTGCGGAAGGGGCGTGCTGCCTATAGTCCAGTAGCAAATCGGTGTTGCCCGCCTGTAGGTTTTGGGCTGTCCAGGCAGCAAACTCTTTCACGTAGTCAGCCCCATGGGTGGCCGCCCCCCGAAACTCATACAAGTTATGGGTCAGACTTCCGGAAGCCACGATCAACACGTTTATCTCGCGCAGTGGCGCGAGGGCTTTGCCCAATTTCCAGGCCTGGTAAGTGTCTAGGCCGGCAGGCATCGAGACCTGAACGATGGGAATGTCAGCTTCAGGTGCCAGATAAAGCAGCGGCACCCAGGCGCCGTGGTCCAGACCTCGACGGGCATCAAGCCGAGATTTCCATCCGGCATTCTGTAGCAGACCCACGATATGAGCGGCGAGGGTCGGAGCGCCCGGTGCGGGGTAGCGCAACTGATACAAGGCGTCGGGAAATCCCCCGAAATCGTGAATAGTTTCGGGGGCGGTGCTCGCTGTCACGCTGATTTCGCCGCGAGTCATCCAGTGTGGGGAAAGGATGACGATGGCATCAGGTCGCGGTAGTTCGCGACCGAGTTCGGCCAGACGTTGACCCGCCAGACCAGGCTCGATGGCAAACATCGGAGCGCCATGAGACACAAACAGCAGGGGGAACGAAGTGTTCAGGGTGAATGCTCCTCAAATGGTTTGATGGTGCGTTTCGATGAGCCCAGTTTATAGATTGAGTTGCTGAGATAAATAAGGCCAAATGCGACTAACCGTTCCACTTATCGAGACAATCATGGACAGAGCATTGGAGATGCAGGTCTTCTGCACCGTCGTCGACAAAGGCAGTTTTGTCGGGGCGGCCGAACCCCTGGACATGTCGAAGGCGGCCATCTCACGCTACGTGAGCGGTCTTGAAGGGCGACTCGGTGCGCGGCTTCTGCACCGCACGACCCGCCGGCTTTCATTGACGGAGGAGGGGCGTCAGTTTTATCACCAGGCGCGTGAAGTCCTGGCACTGATGGATCAGGCCGAGGAGGCCGTATCGTCCACCGCACCGGAACCCAGTGGCGTTTTGAGGGTGAATGCACCGGTCAGCTTCGGTGTGCTGCACTTGGCGCCGTTGTGGGGGGACTTCATGAGGGCTTACCCCAACGTCGAGCTGGACATCAATCTGAACGACCGACTGGTGGATCTTGTAGAGGAGGGCTTCGATGCCGCCGTTCGTATTGCTCGCATGGAAAGCTCTTCCCTGATAGGGCGTCGATTGGCAGGCACCCGGATGTGCCTGTGCGCTTCACCTGACTATCTGGCGAACCATGCTCAAGTGCGCACGCTGGCAGACTTGGCCGAGCACGGAGTGATTGCATATACCAACTTCGCCAGCGGCAATGAATGGCAGTTCATGGGCCCTGACGGCAGCGAAAGTGTGCGCACCCGCTCGATTGTTCGCTGCAACAACGGCGATACCTGTCGCAGTATCGCCTTGGCGGGGGGCGGCATTGCCTTGCAGCCCAGTTTCATGGTGGCCGAGGATTTGCGGACGGGGGACCTGATTGAGATCCTGCCCGAGTACCAGTCTGTCGAACTGGGTATCTACGTGGTGTATCCCACCCGCAAGCACCTGGCGACCAAGGTCCGTGTACTGATCAATTTTCTGGCGGAGCGATTTGCCCATCCTAAATGGGAACAGTAGATGCGATTTCTCCGGACAGGGGGTCACCGCTTATCCAGAAAGCCTCGCAGATCGGTCGCGAACTTTTCCGGATTCTTCAATGCCAGGAAGTGATCGCCCTGTTCCGCCTTGGTGTACACATGCAGTGCAGATCCCGCGATGACCGAATTCATCCAGCGTTGGCTGTCCAGCCAGTCGCTGTATTCGCCGGTGAAAATGGCGGTTGGAACATCAATCTTTGTCTGGATGACATCCCGCCAATCGTTGGTGACGTGATCGAACAGCACGCGCTCCATAAACGCCATGTCATCCTTCACAACGGCCTGAGCCAGGCTGATGGCGTTGTGGAACCAGGGTGAGTCCAGGGCAATGGCCCGTTCCAGCACCCGAGTCGCGCTGATCAGTTGGTTGGTGGGCGTTCCCTTGGCGTAGGACGCAATCATGCGCTCTGGCGAGGTGGTAAACGCCCCGGCTTGCAGTCGCTCCAGTTCAGTCCAGTCTTCATGACAATAAACCGAGGGCGCCTGGTCAATGATGCTCAACGTGCGCATGCCTTGTGTACCGAACAGGTCGACATACGCCCACAGGATCGACGCGCCCATCGACCAACCGCAGTAATCGGCTTGGGACACGCCCAAGTGATCTGCAAACTGTTTCACGTCCATGGCATATCGGGAAATCCGATTGCCAAAGGCGACCTTTTCGGAGAGTCCCTGGTTTCTGACATCCAGTACGTACACGTGATAATGCTGGCTGAGGATGTGCATGAGGTGGAAATACAACGCGCCGTTGGCTGACCATCCAGGGATGAAAATCAGCGGCGTGCCCGCACCGGCTTCCCAATAGGCGAGGTTGACCCCGTCGCTGCTGACAAAGCTGTTGAGTTGCAGGCCTTCGAAGTCAGAAGCCCGAACAGGTTGACCTGGGATTTCATGGGGAAAGTGAAAGTCCTCGCCGAGCAGCGAGAGAAGTGATTGATTGTTCAGTGGATATTTCAAAGTGCAATCCCATCCAGTTGAAGAAACGGCGCAGTTGATTCAGGGCGCATCGGGGCGACTCTCATCCACACCGGCATATCGACGCCGAGCGGAGGCTGCGAAGAGATTTACGGCGATGCAAATTGCCAGGACCAACGCTGAAAACAGCATCGCGTGGGATAGCCCGGCGGAAAAAGCGACCTTATCCGTATGAGCGATCATCGTGCCGAATACAGCGACGCCAATCACACCGCCCAGTTGCCTGGCGGAGGCCATCAAGCCGGAGGCGATGCCCGCGTCATGCTGTGTGACCGAGGACAGCATCGAGTTGGTAATGAACGGTACTGACATGGCGCTGCCAATACCTACCAGCATCAGCGCACCATTGAGCAACCACAGCGAGCTATTGGAAGTGGTTTGCGACAGCGCGATGAATCCGACGATCTGAACCGTGAAACCCGTCGTGATAATACGAGTGGCACTGAACCGCCTGGCGAACCTTGACGAGAGCATCGTAGAAAGTGTCAGCACCGCCGTCAGCGGGATAAACGACAACCCCGTTTTCAATGCGTCGTAGTGCAGGAAGGCTTGAAAGTAAATGCTGAAAACGAAGACCGTTCCATAAAACGTCAGATTGATCGCAGCGCCTGCGAGCGCCATGCTCCCCAACACTTGGTTTTTTGCCAGGTGAGCGGGCAGCATCGGATGTTTTACCCGACGCTCGATCAGAACAAATGCCACCGAAGAGATCGCGGCGATGGCCATCGCGGAGAGCGTTTCGCTTGCCCAACCTTTGGCACTGAATTCGGTCAAGCCATAGGTCAGTGATGCCAGGCAAATCGCAATACTGATTTGCCCTTGAATATCGACGTGCTTATCAACCCGAGGGGAGGCGGGGGCATAGTGCAGAATCAACCCGATAGCCAACAGGCCGATCGGAATATTCAGCAGAAATACGCTTCGCCAGCCGAAGTACTCGATCATCAAACCGCCGATCACGGGACCGGCAGCCAATGCGATACCCCCACAGGCACCCCAGAGCGCAACAGCGGCACGACGCGCATCGGGGTCATGAAATGACACGCGAATCAGGGTTAGTGATGTCGGTATCAGGAAGGCCGCGCCGATACCCTGCACGATGCGCATAGTGATCAGCATCGTCATGCTGCCTGCGAGACCACATCCAATGGAGGCGAGGGTAAAGAGAGCGAAGCCCCCTGCAAAGACGGACTTTGCCCCCCACTTGTCGCCCCATGCACCACCCAGGATAAGCAAGGCAGAAAAAGGCAACGCGTAGCTGTTGATGACCCACTGCAGGCCGGTGAGGTCGGTGCCAAACGCGCTCTTGAGGGCGCCCAGGCCGACGTTGACGACGCTGACGTCGAGTTGAACGACAAGGAATCCCAAACAGGCGGCGATCAAAATCGCGCGTAGCGAGACGGGTGATATGGGGTGTGCGGTCACTGGTTTACAGTCCAGGCATGTTGTGGTCGTGTGTTGCTCAGCAACGGCCAGCAAAGCCAGGTAGTGCCTGGCGCTCGCTGGCAGCACTACTTATACGAATTGCAAAACGTCGTTAACAGCTTTCCGGGGCTTTTGCGGCCAGTTGGCCGTGCCAGGGTAGCCCACGGTGATCAACATCACCGGGATCTCCGTCGCGGACAAACCGAACGCTTGCGCCACTGCCGACGGGTCGAACCCGATCATGGGGGTCGAAACAAGGCCTTGCCCTTTGGCGGCGAGCATCAGGGTCATGGCCGCCAGCGAACCTGAACGGATAGCTTCGTCGCGTTGTAACTGCGGGTTTTGCTGATACATGCCTAGGGCGGCTCCCAGCCACATATCATAGATCGCCTGGTCAATGATGCCGGCATCCAGTGTCGGTTTCAGGGCTGAAGGCAGGGTTTCATGGGGATTGAGAGTGCCACAGACAATAAAGGTCACGGCGGCATCCATGACTTTCTGTTGACCGTAGGCCAATGGCAGCAATCGTGCCTTGGCTTCACTGCTGCGAACGGCCAGGAACTTCCAGTTTTGCAGGTTGAAGGCGGAGGGGGCGTGCGTAGCCAGATCGATCAGGTCGGTGACCTGTTGGTCCGTCAACTCGCGTTCAGTGTCATAACTGTTGGCGGAAATTCGCGACTTAATAACTTCAGCAATAGCAGACATGGTGATCTCTGTACGGGAAAGGGGAAGTGCGCAGACCCTGTTTGTCGTGAGCCTGCGCAGTCAATGAACTTAGCGACTGAAGCCGTCGAAAGGAGTCATGTAGACCGCGCCGAACGGATCCAGGCGTTTGCGGATTTCTGCATCTGGGATGCCATAGACCACCAGACTGGTGACGGTGCACAGCTCAAGGAAACGCTTGCCGAACGGTGCAAAGGTGGTGTCTACGTGACTGACAACGGCATCGGCGTTGTAGCGTTCAAGGATGTGAACGGTGCTGTTGTCTTCGTTGACGCTGTATTCGTAAACCAGCGTACCGGGCTCGGTGCGGGTGGCTGCCACGATGTTCGAAATCAGCGCCTTGAACTCTCCAAACGCTTCGGGTTTTACAGCGAGGGAGAACAGGCAGGAGATATATGGGTGCATGAGTAGCCCTTGCGTCAGAGGCTTCATGAAAAGCCTGTTGAGGATGCATCGCTGGTCAAGCCGATGCATTCGGTGCTGATGGGGGTCAGGATTTCTTGGGCGCGTCCCCGAACAGTTTGCCGGCGCCAGCCCAATCCGAGGCGGCGACGTCCTCGAAAATGACGTAGATGTAATTGGCATCTGTACCGGTGTGTTTAACGATGCTTTCGGTGATGTCGGCGGCAACAGCGGCTTTTTGCGCGTGTTCTTTACCTTCAAACCAGCTCACTCGTACGACGGGCATGATGATGTCCTTTTGGGCGTTGATCGGGAGAGGAGTGCACGACGTACGATCACGATCTGCACTGCTGTATTTCTGGAATCTATTCTACTGGCGAACATACTGGCGATAAACGGCCAAAAACTATAATGTGGGTAGACTAACACTCTACAATTGGCGAGCAGATATGGTCCCTATCGATTCGTTTCAAGGCGTCATCACGTTCGTCGTGGCTGCCCGCTCGACGAGCTTCACTGAGGCTGCCGAGCGCCTTGGCCTGTCGAAATCTGCCGTGGGAAAAGCCATTGCGCGCCTGGAAGAACGCTTGGGCACACAGTTGTTCCATCGCACAACGCGTCGCATTTCCCTGACCGCGGATGGTGAGGCCTATTTCGTGGCGTGCTCTACCGCCCTCGAAGAAATGGGTGCCGCAGAGAGCGGGTTGGGGCCCGGTGGTGGTGAACCGTCCGGACGTCTGCGAGTCGACATTCCTGTGGCATTCGGGCGCCGGGTCGTGGCCCCATTGCTGTTTGAGATCGCCAAAAAATACCCGGCCTTGCAACTGAACCTGACGTTCTCCGACCACTTGGTTGATCCCTTCGAGGAGGGCATCGATTTGCTGGTCCGCTTCGGAGAACTGCAAGACACCAGCGGTCTGGTGGCGCGGCGGCTGACCCGACAACGCTGGGCCATTTGTGCCGCCCCCGACTATCTGACGCGCTTTGGCATTCCGCAGACCCTGGAAGACTTGAGTCAGCACCGTTGCATTGTCGGGCATCGACGCGGCCAGCCGCTGTCATGGCGGGTCATGCAGGCGGGGCAGACCGTACGATACGCACCACCGTCGACCCACCAGATTGGCGACGGGGAAGCCATGATTCTCGCGGCGGTCGCCGGCACAGGCTTGTGCCAGATGCCACGTAGCCTGTTCCAGGACGATATCCAGGCGGGCAGGTTGGTGGAGGTTTTGCAAGTGTATGAACCAGAAGCTGTCGATGTGCATGCCGTGTGGCCAAAGGTGTCTCACCTAAGGCCGAAGGTCAGGTATGTGGTCGATGAGCTGGTCAAGCTATGTGCGCATTTGCAGTGATGTAAACGGCTTCCGGGCGGGGTTTATCGCTGGATGACTCATCGCCACAGGGGTCGTAAATGTGACTCGGACTACTTACCACGCTGCGTACTGACAATGCCATGTTCCAGCATCGTTGCCAGCAATACGTCAGTCTTGTTGCGCAAGTGATCTTCCATCAGCGCACGCAGCTTCTTGCCATCGCCTTTCTTCAGATACGCCAACATCTGTTCATGCTCGGTCACCGCCTGCATCCATCGTCCGGGTGTCGGGTTCAAGCGGCGGCGCACGTGGCGCAGACGTGCATTGAGGTTGCCGAACATTTCGCTCAGGACCTTGTTGTCGGCAATGCGCAGGATCTCCAGGTGGATCTTCTGGTTGAGATCGAAATAGCTGGCCAGATCCGCCTGTTCATGGGAAAGCCGCATGGCCGCTTGCAAGAATTCCAGGTGGGCAATGTCGCTCGCCGAAATTTTCTGGCAGGCCTGCTCGCCGGAAAGGCCTTCCAGCGCCGCCAGCAAGGTGAGCATGTTGGCAGCTTCATCCAGCGACAGACTGGCGACCCGAGCCCTTCGCGTCGCAGAAATTTCCACCAGGCCTTCGCGGGCAAGCATTTTGATTGCTTCGCGCAGGGGCGTGCGGGAAACCTCCAGTTCCTCGCAGATCGCGCGCTCCGACAGGGGCGCCCCCGGCTGCAACTCACCGCTGATGATTTTCTCGCGCAGGGCCAGGTAGGCGGTTTCGTTGATCTGTGGCTTGAACTCGGCCATCGGGTCACTCTCTGTCTTTGGTATCCCGAATCTTAACCGGACAGACCAACGGCGTCATAAAGATCTTGCGTAAATTTCTGTCGTGATTATATTTGGGATACCAATTTATGAAATTGGCATCCCAAATATAAGAATTTACCTAAAGGTGTCTGCATGAACAGCCTCTCCCCATCGCCCGATGTGGTCCTGGTCGAACGCAACGGCCCGATTGCCACCGTGGTGCTCAACCGCCCCGAAAAGCTCAATGCCACCACCTTGCAAAGCTGGCAACTGCTGGCCGCTGCCATGCGCCAACTCGACGCCGATGACAGCGTGCGCTGTGTGGTGATTCGCGGCGCCGGCACCCAGGCCTTCGCGCCGGGCAATGACATTTCGGAATTTGAAACCCATCGAAACTCTGTCGATCAGGCCCGGGATTACGGTCGGGTGATGCACGACGCACTCAAGGCCATCGATGCCTGTCGCCACCCGCTGGTAGCGATGATCCATGGCATTTGCGTGGGTGGCGGGCTGGGTATCGCGTCCCTTTGCGACATTCGCATCTGTGGTGAGTCGAGCCGTTTCGGTGTCCCCGTCAACAAGCTCGGGCTGGCCATGGCCCATGACGAAATGGGCGGCCTGATGCGTATCGCCGGGCCCGACGTGACGCTCGAGATTCTGTTGGAAGGGCGCGTGTTCGGTGCCCAGGAGGCGCTGGAAAAACGCCTGGTCAGCCGAGTGGTGGCCGATGCCGAGGTTGAAGCCAGCGCCTTGCAGAGCGCCCAGCGGATTGCCGCCGGCGCACCGTTGGTGGCGCGTTGGCACAAACAGTTTGTTCGCCGCCTGGTGAACCCGGCGCCGCTGACCGATGAGGAATATGAAGAAGCCTTCGCCTGCTTTGGCACCGAGGATTTCCAGATCGGCTATCAGGCCTTTCTGGCCAAGCGCAAACCCGTTTTCGGAGGGCAATAACATGGCCGGACCACTGGCAGGAATGAAAGTCATCGAGCTGTCGCACATCATGTCTGGCCCAGTCTGCGGAATGATGCTGGCCGACATGGGGGCTGAGGTCATCAAGGTCGAGAAAATGGATGGTGGCGATGACTGTCGACGCTTCGCGCCGATCCTGGACCATGGCGAATCCGCCTCGTTCATGATGCTTAATCGCAACAAGCGTGACATCGCCCTGAATCTCAAGACCGAGGGCGGCAAAGAAGTGCTGCGCCGAATGTTGGCCGACGCGGATGTGGTGACTGAAAACTACCGCAACGGCACCATGGAAAAACTCGGCCTGGGCTATGACGTCCTCAAGGAACTCAACCCGGGGCTGATCTATTGCTCGGTGTCCGGCTACGGACGCACCGGCCCGTTCGCCGACAAGGGTGGCTTCGACCTGATTGCCCAAGGCTTGTCGGGGATGATGAGCAACACTGGCGAACCGGGGCAGGACCCGATCAAGGCCGGCTCGCCGATTGCCGACATCAATGCCGGAATCCTGGCTGCCTTGGGCATCGCTGCCGCCTATGCACACAAACTGCAGACCGGGCGCGGCCAAGTGGTCGATACCTCGTTGCTCGAAGCCGGTTTTCAGCAAATGTATTGGCCGGCGGCCAATTACTTTTCCGAAGGGGTAATCCTGCCCAAGATGGGCTCGGCCAACTCCACCAGCACGCCTTATCAGGCATTTCGCACCCGCGATGGCTGGATCAATATCGGCGCGGCCAATCAGGGCAACTACGATCGCCTGCTGCAGGTGCTGGACGCCCCGGAAATTGCCAATGACCCGCGTTTCGCCAGCAACCCGGAGCGCATGCGCCACCGCGACGCACTTGTAGCGCTGATTACTGCACGCCTCGTGCAGGACACCACCGATAACTGGGTCACGCGGCTGGATGCCGTCGGTCTGCCGGTGGGTGCCGTTCTGGACATCGCCCAGGCAGTGGCGCATCCGCAGATTCTGGAACGGGAAATGATCGTTGAAACCCACCACCCGGTGACTGGCTCGGCCCGCAGCATCGCCTTGCCGATTCGCTTTTCCGAAACCCCCAAGCAAGTCAACCGACCGGCCCCGCTGCATGGCGAACACACCCTGGAGATTCTTCACGAGTACGGTTTCGATGCGCAGCGCATCGCCGAACTGAGAAATGAGGGGGCGATTTTGGCCGCGGTCGGCTGACCGACGGCAATTCCCCGTAACCCAAACATCGAGTTATCTACAACAACAAAAAGGTAGCGAACATGAACAGGTTCAAGCTCAAGGCAACCACCACCGTCATGGTGCTGCTGTGCCTGATGTACTTCATCACCTACGTCGATCGCGTCAACGTCAGCACCGCCGCCGGACAGTTCAGCACCGAGCTGGGATTGAGCAACACTCAGTTGGGCTTCATCTTTTCGGCCTTCGCTTACCCCTACATGATTTTCCAGTTCATCGGGGGTTGGGTCAGTGACCGTTTTGGCGCCAAACGCACCCTGATCGCCTGCGCCTTTGTCTGGGCCACCGCCACAGTGCTCACCGGCATGGCCGGCGGCTTCATGAGCCTGGTCGCGGCGCGCATGTTGCTGGGACTAGGGGAGGGCGCGACATTCCCTGCGGCCACCAGCGCCATGGCGGCCTGGGTATCGAAGGAGAAGCGCGGTTTCGCCCAGGGCATCACACACTCGGCGGCACGCCTGGGCAATGCCATGGCACCGGTCATGGTCATGGGCCTGATGACCGCCTACGACTGGCGCTTCGCCTTCTACCTGCTGGGTGCGGTGAGCTTCGGCTGGGTGGTGTTGTGGTTCGTGGCCTACACCGAAAAACCCGCCGATCACCCGCGAATCACCCCCGAAGAGGTGGCTGCACTGCCCCAACCGAAGGTGCGTCAGAAGGACGCTCCCGGAACCTACGCGCGGTTGTTCAAACGGATGCTTCCGGTCTCCAGCGTGTACTTTTGCTACAACTGGATTCTCTGGCTGATGCTCAGTTGGATCCCGATGTACTTCATGCATAACTACAAACTGAACATCAAGGAAGCCGTGCTGTTTACCTCCGGCGTGTTCTTCGCCGGAGTGGTTGGCGACCTGCTTGGCGGCTGGATCAGCGACAAGATCCTGCACCGCACAGGTAATCTCAAGCTGGCTCGAACCTGGCTGGTGGCGATTTGCATGGGACTGACCGGGCTGGCGCTGATTCCGGTACTGTTATTCCAGGAGCCCATGTATTCGCTAATCTTCCTGGGGCTGGCGTTGTTCTTCAATGAAATGACGGTTGGACCGATGTGGGCCATCCCAATGGACATCGCCCACGACCGCGCCGGCACTGCCAGCGGCATCATGAACGGCACCGCAGCCACCGCCACCATCATCAGCCCGCTGCTGGCCGGCTACCTGATCGACAGGACCGGTGACTGGAGCCTGCCGTTCATGGTCTCGATCGGTGTACTGGCATGCGGGGTCCTGCTGACCTTTACCATGAAGCCGCAAAACGCATTCGAAGCGAGAACGACGCAGTCTACGCAGTTGGATTTGAACCCGGCAATTTGATAACGACCACTGCGTGATCTCCATGGCGTTAAATACAACGACTTGATTCAGGCTGGCAAGTGGGGAGGCGCTGAGCAGCGCCGGCCTCACTTGAAAGTCTTCTGCGTCATGGAAATAACCAGAGCAATACTGGCGACAATGATGACTGCCCAGAAATACTCCATGCTCGCGACCAGGGTTGATTGTTGGTGTAAGGATTGGGCAAGTGTCGCTACCGAAATCTGGCTGGCGGGGCCCGCACCAACGGTAGGTGTGAGTGCCTGGGCCAGCATCTGAGTCTGTTCCAGATAGAGCGGATCGCCTGCGCTGAAGTGACCGTTGAGGTTGTTGTATTGCACGGTGGTGCGCCATTGCAGGAACAAGGTCGCAACGGTTGTGCCGAGTGCCATGGCTATCTGCGCCAGCATGCTTTTGATCTGATAGGCGTGGGCGAACAGCGTGTCATGGTGTGTCACATCGCGAAATGTCTGCATGGCCGCCGTGGCGAGTACCAGCATCACGAAACAACCGTTAAGCACCAGCGCAGGCAAGATGTTTGCCCACATATTCGCGCCAGGCGTAAGGGCGGAAGCCATCCAGCCGAAGCCGACCAGCGCTGCGAACCCGGCCACGAAAAACTTCTTCGGAGCGGGGAATTTGGGAATAACCACGGACATGATGCCCCAGGTGACTAGCGCTCCCGCCAACCCGAAAGCCTGAAACGTACCGATTGTGTCCCATGAATAGCCCAGCCCGGTCTGCAGAAAGTACGGCAAGATGTAATTGTTGCCGCCCAGCACTATGTAGGTGAAGCAGAAGAGGGCCACCCCTAGCATGTAGCGGTGTTGCATCAGGTCTTTAACCTTGAGAAAAGGCGCATGTTTGCCGTGTTCGGCATGGAAAAAGATATAGATGCCCAGCGCAGCGAGTAGCGCAAATGCGATGAGAATGAATGATTCGTTGTAAAAGTCGTAGTAGGAGCGTTGAAGGACATAAAGAAGGAAAAAACTGCTGACCGCTAACAAGAGGATATTTGCCGGGCTGGAGGGCGTTCTTTCATCTTCCGGCGCAAGGGTATTGGGCAGAAAACGCGTACACAGGAAAGCTGCGATCACAGCGCCGGCGGCCAATATCCCGAAAATGGCGTGCCAGGTGTCTTCAACCACCACAAGTGACGAGAGGAATGGCGCCGAAGCTGTACCGCCAGCCAGACCGGTAGCAAACACCTTGATCCCGACAAAACGCCCGGGGCCAGGCGGGAGCAGGTTGACCATCAAACGCGCGGATGTCATGAACGATGCGCCACCCAATGCCATGATCACGCGACCGACGGTGAAGGTGCTCAGATCCGTCCCCACACCACACACGAATGCGCCCACTACGTAAATGCTGATCGAACCCAGCATGAAGTTACGCCAACCCAGCCGCTCGACCAGCCAGCGCTGCTTGGAGATGACCACGACGGCGATGCACGCATACAGCGCAGCGACAAGCGTGAACTCTTCGGGACTGGCGTCTATTTCCCCGCGGATTGGCGCCGAGGCAAAAGCAATCATGCCTGCTTGCAAATACTCCAGCGCGCACAACAGTCCCACCGTCAGTAATAAGGCGGCATTCTTTCTGTACATGGTTTGGCCCCGTTACAGATTCAAATCTTTGGAGCCAGGACGATCTGCGTTAGCAATGATCACTTGCTCGACGATGTCGTTGGCATCTTTAAGCTCGTTGTTAAAAATGTCGGTGCTATAAGCCGGTTGCGGCGGTGTTCGAGTGTTAAGCACGGGGCCGCTGGTATCAGAGGTGTCCACCGAAACTCGCATGGACAAGCCGAGGCGTAGCGGATTTCGTGCAACTTCTTCAGGCTTCAGTGCTATTCGCACAGGCACGCGCTGGGTGACTTTGATCCAATTGCCTGTGGCGTTTTGCGCCGGCATCAGGGAGAAAGCGCTTCCCGTGCCAGCATCCAGCCCGACAACCGTTCCATGGAAATCCACATGGCGGCTGTAGGCATCGGCGCTTAGATGGACGGATTGCCCAATACGCAAATGTTCGAGTTGAGATTCTTTGAAGTTGGCGTTCACCCAAACCTGATCCATGGGCACAACTGACATCAGTGCCACGCCCGGGCTGATCCGCTGCCCAACTTGCACGCTACGTTTGGTCACGATGCCTGAGGTAGGGGAGTAGACCTGCGTGCGGTGCCGTGAGATGTAGGCATCACGCAGATTGCTTGCAGCAACGAGAACGTCAGGGTGGGTTCGAAGCGTCGTGTTGTCCACCATAGCAAGGCGAACTGCCAAGGCATGCCGAGTGCCTTCCAGGCCCGAAACAGCATTCTTGAGAACTTCTTCGGCATGGCTGATCTCCTCTCGGGAAACTGCCCCGCTGGAGGCAAGCTGATTGCGGCGGCGTACATCATCCTGTGCCTTGCGCACGTCGTTTTGTCTTTGGTTGACCTCGGCCTGCAACTGCTGCACTTGATAATACTGAGTGCGTGCCTGCCGTACAGCCCGGGCCAGGTTGGATTTGGCGCGCTCATATTGAATCTCGGCGTCCACGGCATTCAGTGTGACAAGTGGTGAATTAGTGTCGACGTGATCCGTATTGTCGACACTGATGACCGTCACCGTACCGCTGACCTGAGAAGTCACCTGAACGATGTTACCGTCGACATAGGCATCGTCGGTGGTTTCTGTTCCCTGCTTCAGCACGTACCACCCTGCCAACGCCGCCACCAACAGCGCGATGACCAGAATCAAAAGGAGTCGAGGCATGAAGGGGGCTTTTCGTGTTACGGATTCAGTAGTGGGGGAAGTATTGGACGTCATGATTTATCAGCTACGGTAGAGTTTGCATTGGCGGTCATGGGCATTTCCGGGCGGTACCCACCACCCAGAGCCCGGCTCAAGTTGGCTTGCAAGGAAATCGCTCTGGACTGCAAGTCGACCAATTGGCGTTTTTCAACGAGCGTGGCGTTCTGTGTCGCCAAGACTTGCAGATAGGTCGCCAGGCCCGCGGCATAGCGCTTGTCCACGAGATCCGCTGCGGCCGCTGCAGTCGCTACAGCCTCGTTCTGTTGCGCCAGGCGCTCCTTCAACCAGCGAAGCGAAGACAATTGATCGGCGATGTCACGCAGCGCGTCGATGACCGTCTGGTTGTAGTTTTCAACAGCGAGATCGTATGCCGCATCCTGCGCATCGAGGTTGCCGCGCAAGCGGCCCCCTTCGAAAATGGGCAGACTGACCGCCGGCGCCACTCCCAAAATGCGGCTACTGTGATCGTTGAACGTGTCGAAAGCCAGGCTTTGCAATCCAACGAAAGCCGTCAAGTTCACGTCCGGGTAGAAGCGCGCCTTGGCAACATCAATCTCATGACCAGAGGCCTCCACGCGCCAGCGTTGAGCCACAACATCCGGTCGATGACCGATCAGTTCAGCCGGGATATTCGACGGCATCACGACCGTGGCGCTTGCTTGCAGGTGAGGTCGGTTAATCGTGCGTCCACGGTCAGGCCCTTTGCCTAGCAGTGATGCGAGTTTATTTTGATTGAGTTCGATGGACTCTTTGAGCGCTGCAATATTGGCTCTACTGGCAGGCAATGCGGCCTGTGACTGCTTGATGTCAATTTCCGTACCGAGCTCGGCGACGAAACGCTTTTTAGTAAGTTCCTCAATCTGTTCCTGCTGATTGAGCAGGGCCTGTGCCACGTCGATTTGTTCATAGACATTTTGCAAGGCGATATACGTTTGTACGATCGAGGAAGAGAGTATTAGAGAAGCAGCGCGCTCATCCACTTCCAATGCCTTTCGCCTGCCCACAGCCGCCTCGACTGAAGAGCGGTTCTTGCCCCAGAAATCCAGTTCATAGCCGACATTCAAAGTCCCTTGGTGGACGTTCTGCCATGTGCCCTTTGCAGGCGCAGGGGTTGTGCCATTGGAGCTGAACCGCTCGCGGGTAACACTCATGGACGCGCTGACGTCAGGGAACAACTGGGCACCCTGTATCGCTTCCAGTGCGCTGGCCTGGTGGACACGCGCTGCGGCGGAACGAAGGGTAGGGCTGTTGCTGAGCGCTTCACTTATCAACTCGTCAAGTTGAGGATCTTTGAAACTGCTCCACCAGTTGTCAGTGGGCCATGAAGCCTCGGAGAGCTTGATTCCACTATTGGCAAGCGTCTCGTTGACCTCCGTAGGCTGCAACATGCGTGATTGCGGTTTCAGATCGCTGAACGTGCATCCAGAAAGCATCACCAGCGCCATCGCTATCGACGCGATCCTGCCTGATTTCGGGAAGGGCAACCTGTCCTTTGCGCCCTGATTAAATGGACTTCTCATTAACGATTCTCTGAAGCATGCGGTGAAAATAAGAGAGGGCAGGGCTTTCGCCAAAAAAATTAATAAACACTGTTAGTGTCGTTATGCTCATTAAAAAACCGCCGAAGCGGTATTGCCGATTTATCGAGACCTCAAGCCCTTCACGATGATGGCAACGGCATTGTCGATGTCATCCAGGTTTTCGAGGTCTGCGGTGACCAGGTGAAGCCAGGACGTCCCGGTCAGCATCGAGACGGCGCTATCAATGGCGGGGCTTTCCTGGATTTCCGCCGACTCCACTGCCCGGGCAAAGATCTTTCGTAACGTGCGCTCGCGGCGGGGTAGAAACTCTTTGCGGAACTCCTCAAGCGCTGTCGACTCGTGCTGGATCTCGGCAATCAAGCTGCGCAAGGTCTCGCCCGCGCTCGATGTACGCCACCAGTGCCAGAGGGAGCGCAAGTGAACGATTAGGTCTTTCTCCAGATCACCGGTGTTCGGCTGTGTCACAAACGTCAGGGCGGTGCGTTCATACACATCCCTGAGCAGCGCGCTCTTGCTCTTCCACCAGCGATAGATCGTAGGCTTGCTCGAGCCGGCACGTTCCACCAGCGCGTCCATCGTGAATGCCTGATAGCCACGCTCCTCAAGGATCGCAGCTGCGGCCTCAAGAATGGCTTCTGTGCTCTGAGGGCTGCGTACAGCACCGATGGAGGATCGGCTACGCGCTTTGGCAGGTTTGGGCTGGTCGGGCTTGGAGGTCATATGCTGCTCTGACTGGTTTTGCGAACGTAAAAAGCGTCAATAGAAACTGTCGGTATTTATAAGTTAAAAAATAAATTCGGTCAATAAGAGAAGCCCGCTTCAACTATTCAAGTTGTGAATAGTGAGTATGGCATTTAAATATGATCTATTTCGGGAGTTGCTGTTACAGTAATTAATCGAACTACCTATTTGGAGGCGTGAGTGGTTACGCATTTAATTGACGCATTTAATGTGCTTGAGAGCGTTAATAAAGCGATGGGGGAGTGGATAGAAAAATCCATTGCCAGCCACAACCTGACAGTTCTGGATTTTCGAATTCTTGATAGCCTGGCCCAGGGTGCCGTAACGACTACGAGTCAGTGCGCCAGTCATCTGAATATCATGCACTCCAAAATATCCTTGAGTACTGAAAAACTCGAAAGAGCAGGCTTTGTGCAACGTCGACGCGACCGGCCGGATAGACGAATGGTTGCATTGCAGTTATCAGACGAAGGCCTCGAAATCTATGAGCTTGCTCTGGACGCATTGAATGAGCAGTGGCAAAACCTGCTGGGCAATGTCGGCACCGATGTAATGCAGATGGCTGCACTTTTCGCTGGCCCGACTTTGGTCCCCATTGGGAAGTTGATTAAAAATTCGCTACAGGAAAGAAATTCATCGGTTAAATAGACAGGGTGGCAATACTCCTTCAGTCGCGGCGGCAATTGAATTCCAATGCCGCCGCGCGGCTATCCAGCAATCGTTCAGTCAAACCGCTAGATTTCTTAGAGTATGTCTAGAGGGTATTCGATGAAAGCCCGGACTTCATTCAAGTTAGGGCCGACATCGCGGTCTGCCCGGTAGATCGAGTTGCGCAACTTGAATGACAGATCCTTGAATGAGCCTTCCTGCACCACGTATTTGACCTGGTTGAAGAACTCACGCTCCGTACCGTCTTGCTCCCCCCCGGCATCGATGTTGCTGCCGCGCACATAAGCAGTCTTGTAAGTGAGCCCTGGTACCCCGAACTCCGCGAAATCCAGTTCGTAACTCAGTTGCCAGGACTGCTCGTCTTTCAGGTTGAAGTCGGAGTAGTAAGAGTTGGCGACATAAATGGCACTACCACCGTCGCCGTAGTCATAGGCATAGCCGGCATCGCCGCTGTTACGCTGATGGGCGACGATAAACGCATGCGCACCGACGCTGTATTTGGCCGCCAGGCTCCAGATTGTGTTGGTGTCATTGACGCCGTCGCCACCAAAATCCAACGCCGCTTGAGAGCCATCGGCATAGTCGGTGCGGTAAATGTTGAAGTCGAGGTTCAACGCCTGGGACTCGGAAAACGGCACGGTATAGTTTACGTTGCCGTAGTACTTCTTGTAGGTGTCCTTCACGTCAGAGTGATATGCCGCGACACTTAAGGCGTCGGTCACGCTGTAGGTGCCGCCAATCACATCGATACTTTTGAGGTGGTTCGGGTCCCGTGCCGGATCGCCCATCGGGCTATCCGCAGTGAATCGCCCCGCATTCAACTCCAGCCCTTCGATTTCCTTGCTCGTGACAAGAGTGCCAGTGAATGCTTGGGGCAACAGGCGCGAATCGTCATAGGCCAGCACCGGCATGGACGGGAACTGGTTTCCGTAGCGCAATACGGTGTTGGAGAAACGCAGTTTCAGAGTAGCCCCCGCTTCCGAAAGGTCATCGACAGGGCGGCCATCGCTGTCGGCGTCGAAAAAGGCCGTGTAGTTGCGCCCGCGACCGCTATCGAGCTTCACACCGAGCAAGCCATAGAGATCCAGGCCGACACCGACGGTTCCCTGGGTGAAGCCTGACTGGAACGTACCAATAAAACCCTGGCCCCATACCTTGGCGTCATTGGTGTGGTTTTTGTAGTCGCGATCGAAGTAGGCGTTTCGCAACAGCAATTTCAGGTCACTGTCTTCAATAAAGCCCTTGGCGTCGGACTGATCACTGGCAAACGCATAAGACGTGCTTGCCGAGATCAACGTGCACGCGATCGCGACATGTTTAGGATTAAACATCAGATACTCCCAATAGCTGTTTTCTTGATTTCGGTGTTGGCAGGAGGCTGCAAAAGTCGTTGATAACCACAATTGAAGGTGGGTTATTGGCGGGGGCAATTGTTCGTCTAGGAGTTCCCACCCGTTGCAGCGGGACGATAAATACTATTGGAAGCGGCTCAGGCATAAGTCCTATTTACGATTCCAATAATCAATAAAATCAATAATGTAGGATTCAATAGTACGGGTAAGCTAGCGGGGATGAATGCACAGGGTGCGGCTTGCGCACGAATGCAGGTGTATCTCCACTTCATCACTCCTTTGATGCACTTTTTTGGCCCGCCCACGCGCGGGCCTTTTTTTAGGTTCATCACGGATTGCCGGGAAAGACGCTCTTGATCTTCATGAAAAAGAATTCGCTATCCCGGTAACCGTACGCCATCCGCTTGATGACCTTTATTCGATTGTTTATTCCTTCCAACTGACCGGTGTGCATCGGCCAGCGAACCCGACTCACGATGCCCCGCCAGTAAGCCTTTAGCCGTTTGGCAAACTGGATCAGAGCAGGTATTTCGCTTTCATGAGCATGGCGCAGCCATTGCTTCCATGCCGTTCTCCAGCTCCAGGC
>NZ_JAHTMR010000040.1 GCF_019200975.1 Pseudomonas sp. PD9R
CGTTAKGKSWCTCTGGTTCAGCGCGAAGACGCGCCCGACGACTACGAATGCTACCGCTACAACCGCCCCGGCCATCGTTTGCGCAAGATCCATTTCAGCCAAACCAATCGCCAAACCCTCCGCACCGAAGTCCGCTACCTCCCCAATCTGGAAATCCACCGACAGGCCGACGGTGAAGAGCGGCATGTCATCAATGTCGAAGCAGGGCGCAGCTGCGTGCGCGCGTTGCATTGGCCCGATGGCGCTCATGACGATCAACTGCGCTACAGCCTTAGCGATCATCTGCGTTCCAGCACGTTGGAATTGGACGGCGAGGCCGGTGTGCTGACTCAGGAACGCTACTACGCCTTCGGCGGCACGGCCTGTTGGGCGGGGAAAAGTGCGTTGGTGGCGCAGTACAAAACAATTCGGTATTCGAGAAAAGAGTTGGATGTAACTGGGCTTTATTGCTATGGGTATCGATACTACGCGGCGCGGTTGCAGCGTTGGTTGTGTGCTGATCCTTTCGGGTTGGTAGATGGGTTTAATATTTATTGCTCATTCAAAAATAATCCTGTTGTTTTTTCTGATAAAGAAGGGGCTGCAGTTTTGCATTACTCTGAAATTTCTCATGCCGGTCGACTTCGTCATGAGAGGTTGGTTGTTAATTATGAAATGCCTAAATTAAATCCAGGTCCTGACCTTTTCTTTTATCTGAGCCAATCGAAGCCGGGTAACAGTTTTTCTGGGATTATGGATGTTGATAGTGGCGTGGTTGATATCTATCCATTGTCTCCAGGCAGGGTCGGAGATGTAGCGACTGATCCGTGGAGGGCTCCGTACGAAGGAAAAATTCATGATGAAGGATCTCCGATTGTACATTCGCCTCGATATTTAAATGCACCTACCTCGCATGAGCAAACAGTAAAGATTTACCACAGAAACAAAAGTTCTACGCTTGGATTTACTTTGCAAGATGTTCGAAGTTTGCCAGAGCAAACTGGGGGAAGGTATCGAGATATACCTGTTCTGTTAGGAGTGTCTAGGTCGTTGAACTTTCCGCATTCTCTGAATGCTCCAGACTACTTCGTTTCTACTGGTACAAATGTTGGTGATTACGATAAGGTGTTTTCAATGAGTCAGATTCCAATTAACAAATTCGTGTATCAAGGTTCACCAAATATTCCGACAGAGGTGAAAAGGGAGCTGCTGAACATGTTTGCAGATGTTAGTAATGGCTTGGGTACGGATTCACTTTCTTTCCGGAAACTGTTTGATAATGAGCTTCATAGACCGGATCTGCAAATACCTGAAACCCAAAAAATACAGCCGCCGAATTTAACGAGGCCAGCATCGTTAAAGGGTAAAACAACCAAGACTTCAATACTCCGATCAATTTTTGGCAGGAAATGAAATTAAAGTTATTAAGCGGCATGCTATTTTTAGAATGATAGGGGAATTAGATCAGCCATTTGGCGCGGTATTGACGATGGGTACAGACTTTATCGTAATTTTCGCAATCTAAGATTTTTTGATCTTGCCTTAACGCTTATTCAACCCCCTCGCCAACCGATCCCCACACAACTGAAACCAACATTAACGCCACCAGCAACACAATCATGCCAAAAAATATGCCTGCGACGACAGCCCATGGCTGGCGTCGCTTCGATCGAGCCGATAGCGCATGTTGCGAAAAACTGTTTTTAGCAATACGTACAAGGTGAGGACTTCAAAGATACCGACCTGTTACTTTTTACAGTATCGCCAAGCCCAAAAAGCGCTCAGTCTTTCCTCGTCCAGACCGAAGGACCGTCCATACCGTGAACGCTAACCACCACGCAGCCACGCCAACACTCTCGGTCATCGATCCGCGCACCCTCGCGATCCGCAGCGTGGGCTATTGCCGGCATCCCGATAGCCCGGTGATTGATCCGCGCATCACCCGGCAACGCTTTGATGCGGTGGGGCGGTTAAGTGAGTCGTGGGACCCTCGGTTGTGGGGTACGGCGTTGAAACCGAATCTGGCCACGGTCTATGGTTTGAGCGCTCAGCCGCTGCTGACGGACAGCGTCGATGCCGGGTGGCAGTTGAGCCTGCTGGATCAGACCGGTTTGCCCTGTTGGTTCTGGGATGCACGAGGCAGTCAGCGTCACACCGAATATGACGATCAATTACGTCCAGTCGGGG
>NZ_JAHTMR010000041.1 GCF_019200975.1 Pseudomonas sp. PD9R
GTGGGGGAGCGATGCGTTATTGCAAGTCGACGGCAAGACAGAGCCGGATGTTCTGGAACGAGGTGTTGTTTGCACCCGCGGAAAATCGCTAACACTGAAACTGTTTAATGAAAACCTGCTACTAAAAGGTTCATCCGTGGCACTTAAGTCGGCCGATGCCAAAGCATTAGGGCTAACCGTTAATCCGGACCTGAACAACGAACGCCTGATGGATGGCGATGAATTGTCTTGGGATCTCAATTCAACCGCCAGCGCCAAAAGTGGTTTGTTTAAGTTGCAGGTGCATTGTTCGAAACTTAAGCGTGACTGGGAAATTACCGGTCATATGCTTTCAGCGAATCTTAAGGATGAAGTTCAAAAAGTAGAGGTGAACAACAGTGAGGTTTCGGACTTCGGAGCAGTTTTTTTCCGTAAGGAAACCCGACCACTCACTGTGACCTTTGCAGAATCAATGCGTGGATTGAGCGTGATGTTGGAAGAAACGGGCAGTCCTGGTATGACTTACAACCCGCCGCTCAAGACGCTTCGAAAAGTCCCGGATAATCTGAAACTGGAATGGCAAGTGACTGGTGGTGATCGCAGCAGTGTGTTCGCGTTGCAGGTCGTTTGCGCCGATGTCGAGACACCATTGACCATTGAAAGTCGGGTACTGTCGAAAATTACTACCGATGAAATTCAGTCGCTGAAGATCAACGAAGAGCTTGTTGACCTCACTCGGCCTGAATTGCTGTTCTTTCGTGAAGGCACTTACATAGTAGAACTCGTCCCCAAGCCTGCAAGTTCATTGATTGGGTTGAATGTCGCGCTTAAAAAGGGGGGTGGGGCAGAGCTCGGCATGACCTATAACCCACCGTTAAATCAGGCACGAGCGCTCGAGCAAGCGGGTGGACTTGCCCCTACAAAACCGGACACCAACTCCCCGTTAAATTGATCCAACGGCCAAGCGCCTGAACTCCCTCGGCGAACGGTAGTTCAAAGCGCTGTGTGGATGCTGCTCGTTGTAGTGCTCGAAGGCAATTGCCAGGTTACGCAGCGCCGTTTCTCGATCCGGCTTGGGCATGTGCGCCACGTAATCGCGCTTGATCGTCTTCACGAAGCTCTCGGCCATGCCGTTGCTCTGTGGGCTGCG
>NZ_JAHTMR010000004.1 GCF_019200975.1 Pseudomonas sp. PD9R
AGATCGCAGCCTGCGGCAGCTTAAAAAAGATCAAAAGATCGCAGCCTGCGGCAGCTCCAGGGTGGAAAGGAGGTTTTGTGAAAATGAACAATAAACGTCATCGCGACTTGTGCAGTGGACCGGCGTCATTGTTCATGGCAACTGGCAGCATGGTCTCCATAACAACCGGAGAACTCACATGAAAATCGTCATCGCCCCCGACTCGTTCAAGGACAGCCTGAGTGCCCAGGGCGTGGCTGACGCCATCGCCCTCGGTCTGGCAGAGGTCTGGCCCGATGCGCAATTGGTCAAGTGTCCGATGGCCGACGGTGGGGAAGGGACCGTCGAATCGATTCTGGCCGCCTGCGATGGCGAACTGCGCCGCACTGAAGTTCGTGGCCCCTTTCGCGCAACCGTCGATGCCGCTTGGGGCTGGTTGCCGCACAGCCACACCGCGATTATCGAAATGGCCGAAGCCAGCGGCTTGCAGTTGGTCCCGGTGGGCCAGCGCGATGCCTGCATCAGCAGCACGTTCGGCACTGGTGAGCTGATCCGCGCGGCATTGGATACCGGGGCGCAGCGGGTGATCCTGGCAATTGGTGGCAGTGCGACCAATGACGGTGGCGCGGGGGCCATGCAAGCGCTGGGGGTGAGACTGCTCGACGCCCAGGGTCAGACGCTGGCACCGGGCGGCCTAGCGCTGGCGCACCTGGCACGCATCGACCTGAGCGAGATTGATCCAAGGCTGGCCACGGTGCGTTTCGACATCGCAGCCGACGTCAACAATCCGTTGTGCGGCCCTCATGGTGCCTCCGCCATTTTCGGCCCGCAAAAGGGTGCTTCACCGGAGCAGGTCCAGCAACTGGATCGCGCCTTGGGGCACTTTGCCGAGCATTGCGCGCAGGTTCTGAACAAAGACGTGCGCGACGAAGCGGGCAGCGGTGCGGCGGGTGGCCTGGGGTTTGCTGCCAAGGCTTTTCTGGGCGCGCAATTCAAGTCCGGCGTCGACGTGGTTGCCGAGCTGGTGGGACTCGCCGAGGCAGTTGCGGGCGCCGACTTGGTGATCACCGGCGAAGGCCGTTTTGATGCGCAGACCTTGCGTGGCAAGACTCCCTTTGGCGTAGCGCGCATTGCTCAGAAGCATGGCGTACCGGTCGTCGTCCTCGCCGGCACCTTGGGCGAGGGCTATCAGCAGCTGTATGCCCATGGCATTGATGCAGCGTTTGCCCTGGCGAGCGGGCCGATGACGCTGGCGCAAGCCTGTGCCGAAGCCCCGCGTTTGCTGCGTGAGCGCGCAACAGACATCGCTCGCGTGTGGCAAATGGCGGCGCGATAAAATCAAAAGATCGCAGCCTTCGGCAACTCCTGCATTTTAAATGCGATCTCCTGTAGGAGCCGCCGAAGGCTTCGATTTTTTGATCTTGCTGTTTCACGAATGAAACACTCGTAACCTCTTGAAATATATTTGCTCAACCCCCGAAGAATTTCTCAAGCCTGGCCGATACAGCTAACAGGCGCACTCGAATCCTTTACGACAGTGACGCCCGGTTGAAAGGCAGCGCGCCCGCGTGCCCGACAGCGATTACGGCACGGACGCTCGCAGCCTCAATCCCCCGAGAGTCGTCCTATGTCCCTGCGCAATCTGAATATCGCACCTCGAGCCTTCCTTGGCTTCGCCTTCATTGCCTTGCTGGTCATCGTGCTGGGTGTTTTTTCCGTCAACCGCATGGCGATTATCCGCCAGGCCTCCGTGGACATGGAAAGCAACCAACTACCCAGCGTGACGTTCCTGGGCACCATCACCGAAAACGTCCTGCGCTTGCGCATTCTTTCATTCCGGGTGCTGGTGAACCGCGACGCGGCGGGTTTGCAGGAAGCCGAGCAACGCATCTCCGTGTTGGTGGACAAGGTCAAACAGGCGCAGGCCGGTTATGCGACATTGCCGGCAGGCGACGAAGAAGCGGCGGTGTTCAAGACCTTCAACGCCACGCTCGACAACTATTTTCAGGCCCAGCGCCAGATGATGGAGTTGTCACGGCAGAACAAGCTCGACGACTTGCGTGAGTTGATCAACACCCGCATCAAGGACGGCACCGATCAGATGGGCGAGCAGTTGAACAAACTGATCGCGATCAACAAAACGGGCGCGACACAAGCCGACGCCGAAGCAAATGAACAGTATGCCTATGCCACCAACGGCATCATCGCCGTGTCAGTGTTTGCGGCACTCATGACCGTAGTGCTGGCCTGGTTGTTGACCCGCAGCATCGTTGTGCCGTTGACCCGTGCAGTTCAGGCGGCACAGACCATTGCCGATGGCAATCTGACCAAGGCCATCGAAGTGGATGGCAAGGATGAGCCGGCGCGTCTGCTCGAAGCGTTGTCGGCGATGCAGGTCAACTTGCGTAAAACCATCGAACAGATTGCCGGTTCCGCCACGCAACTGGGCGCCGCCGCCGAAGAACTCAGTGTTGTGACGCAGGAAGCGTCCCGAGGCCTGCAACAGCAGAACAATGAAATCGAACAAGCCGCTACCGCCGTCAACGAGATGACCGCTGCGGTAGAAGAAGTCGCGCGCAATGCCGTGTCGACCTCCGAAGCGTCTAACCAGTCGACCCAGGCTGCCCGTGAAGGCCGTGACCGCGTGGTGGAAACTGTCGGCGCAATCCAGACCATGACCCACGACGTGCAAAACACCTCGCTGATGATCGAAGGTCTGGCGGAACAGGGACGCGACATCGGCAAGGTGCTTGATGTCATTCGCGCTATCGCTGAACAAACCAACCTGCTGGCGTTGAACGCAGCGATCGAAGCGGCTCGCGCCGGTGAAGCCGGTCGAGGTTTTGCGGTGGTGGCGGACGAAGTTCGGGCGCTGGCCCATCGCACGGCGCAGTCGACCCAGGAAATCGAAAAAATGGTCGCCGGCATCCAGAACGGCACCGGTGAAGCGGTGGCGTCGATGCAACAAAGCAACCAGCGCACGCAAACCACGCTGGAATTGGCCCGCGCAGCCGGCGTTGCGTTGGAGCAAATCACCCAGTCGATCCACCTGATCAACGAACGCAATCTGGTCATTGCCAGCGCTTCCGAGGAGCAGGCTCAGGTGTCCCGCGAGGTTGACCGCAACCTGGTGAACATTCGCGACCTCGCTACGCAGTCTTCTGCTGGTGCCAACCAGACCAGCGTCGCGACCCACGAATTGTCGCGCCTGGCGGTGGATTTGAATGCCATGGTGGCGCGTTTCGTGATTTGAGATAGGGTTGTGGCTGGGAACCCGCGCGACAGGAGAATTACATGCGCTACTCAGCCTTGACCAAACGAATCGCCGGTGACGGAGCGGCGGCCTGGCAGATTCATTACCGAGCGCTGGAACTGCGCGAACAGGGAGTTGATGTATTGCTGTTGTCCGTCGGCGATCCGGATTTCGATACGCCAAAACCTATCGTGCAGGCCGCCATCGACAGCTTGCTGGCCGGCGATACTCATTACTCGGATGTGCGCGGCAGCCGGGGGTTGCGCGACAGCATCGCCCGCCGGCACAGTCGACGCAGTGGTCAGGCGGTGGATGCCGAGCATGTGATTGTGCTGCCGGGTGCACAGAGTGCGGTGTATTCGGTGACGCAATGCCTGCTCGATCCGGGCGATGAAGTGATCGTCGCCGAGCCAATGTACGTGACCTATGAAGGTGTGTTCGGTGCCTGCGGCGCCAAAGTCGTTCCCGTGGTCGTGCAGCCGCAAAATGGTTTTCGCGTTGATCCCGCGGACGTTGCTGCTTTGATCACCCCGAAGACCCGCGCCATTTTACTCAACAGTCCGAATAATCCCTCTGGCGCCAGTTTGCCGCTGCTGGTCTGGCAGGAGCTGGCCTCGCTGTGCATACGTCACGACTTGTGGCTGATCAGCGACGAGGTCTACAGCGATCTGCTGTACGAGGGCGAGCACATCAGCCCGGCGAGTTTGCCAGGCATGGGCGAGCGTACGGCGACGATTAACAGCTTGTCCAAGTCCCACGCCATGAGTGGTTGGCGGGTGGGTTGGGTGATCGGGCCGAAAACCTTGAATGACCATCTGGAGCATCTCTCGTTGTGCATGCTGTTTGGCATTCCGGAGTTTGTGCAGAAGGCTGCGCAACTGGCCCTTGATGAAGATCTGCCGGAAGTGGCGTTGATGCGCGAGGAATATCGCCAGCGTCGTGACCTGGTGTGTGCGAGCCTGAATCATTGCCCTGGCATCCGTGCCATCCGGCCCGATGGCGGGATGTTCGTGATGGCCGATGTGCGCCAGACCGGGCTGTCCGCCCAGCACTTTGCCGAGCGACTGCTGGAAGGTTATGGCGTGTCGGTGTTGGCGGGCGAGGCGTTCGGGCCGAGCGCGGCGGGGCACATTCGCATTGGATTGGTGGTCGACCAGCGCCAACTGGCAGACGCGTGCCGGCGCATTGCGCTGTGTGCGACGGATTTGCTGGAGGGGCTGCGGGCCTGAAGGCACAAGAAAAGATCGCAGCCTGCGGCAGCCCCTACACGGATCGATGTAGGCGCTGCCGAAGGCTGCGATCTTTTGATCTTTAGCCTTTCCAAACCACTGGATTTACCAAATTCACCGGCCGCTCACCCGCCAACGCCGCCAACAGATTGTCCACCGCGCATTGCGCCATGGCTTCCCGTGTCTCATGGGTCGCCGAGCCTATATGCGGCGTCGCCACCACATTGTTCAACTGCAACAACGGCGAATCAGGGCTCAGTGGCTCACGCTCAAACACATCCAGCCCCGCTGCGCGAATCTGGCCCGCGCGCAGTGCTTCGATCAGCGCCGCTTCGTCGACCACCTTGCCTCGTGAAATATTGATAAAGATGCTTTCCGGGCGCATCAGTGCGAACTGCTCGACGCCGATCAAACCTTCGGTTTCAGCCGTCAGTGGCAAGGTCAGGCAGATGAAATCGGCCTGCTGCAACAGCTCGGTCAAACTGCGGTACTGCGCGCTGAAGCGCTGCTCGACCGCCGGTTTCGGCGAGTGGCTGTGGTAGATCACCGGCATGCCAAAACCGAAATGCCCGCGTTGGGCCAGTGCTTCGCCGATGCGACCCATACCGATGATGCCCAGGGTTTTACCGTGCACGTCACTGCCGAATTGTGCGGGACCGATGTTGCGGTTCCACTGTCCGGCGCGGACCATGTTCGCCAGTTCCACCACACGCCGGGCGGTTGCGAGGATCAACGCGAACCCAGTGTCTGCGGTGGTTTCGGTCAGCACATCCGGCGTATTGCTGAGCAGGATGCGCCGCTCGGTGAGGTAGTCGATGTCGTAGTTGTCGACGCCCACCGAAACGCTGGCAATGGCTTCAAGGTTGGGCGCGAGGTCGAGCAGATCGGCATCCAGTTTCAGACTGGCACCGAGCAAACCATGGGCATGGGGCAGGGCGTCGCGCAGTTGAGCCAGACCTGCTGAATCGAGGCTGTCGATCAGCGTTACTTCGACCCGCTCGTGCAGGCGAGTCATCAGCGCTGGCGAGAGTTTTTTGTATAGAACGACCTGCTTTTTCATCATGGTTTTCTCAACATCAATTCATGGGTGGACAGCGGTACGGGGGCTCAGCGCAACCGTGGGACGCTCCCGGTCGCTGGCGCCGGGCTTGAGGAAAACTGTCAGCACCACCGAAAGCAACAATGCGCCGCTCATCAACAGGTACGACGCGCCCGGCGAGCCAGTGGAGCTGTTCAGATACCCGACCAGATACGAACCGCCAAACGAACCGAGTGCGCCCATGCTGTTGATCAGCGCCATGGCGCCACCGGCGACGTTGGCCGGGAGGATTTCCGGAATGATCGCGAAGAACGGCCCGTAAGGGGCATACATGCAGGCACCGGCAATCACCAACAGGGTGTAGGACCACCAGAAGTGTTCGGCGCCCAGGGCGTAGGAACCGTAGAACGCAATCGAGGCGATCAGCAGCGGCGGCCAGACGAAGCGTTTGCGTTTTTGCAACTTGTCCGAACCCCAGGACACCAGCAGCATGCCAATCACTGCCGCGAGGTAAGGCAGGGCCGAGAGCCAGCCGGCCTCGATCATGTCCATTCTGGCGCCGGCCTTGAGGATCGACGGCAGCCACAGTACGAAGCCATAGACACCAATGCTCCAGCAGAAAAACTGCAAGGCCAGGATGATCACTTTCGGCGAGCGGAAGGCTTCGGCGTAGTTTTTTACCGCTTTGATGCCGACCTGTTCGGCGGCCAGTGCGCTTTCCAGATCGAGCTTTTCCTGATCGCTGAGCCACTTGGCTTGCGCCGGGCGATCATCGGCCAGACGCCACCAGATAAATGCCCAAAGCACCGCCGGCAAGCCTTCGATGATGAACATCCAGCGCCAGCTGAAATGTTGCACCAGATACCCCGACACAACTGACATCCACAGCATCGTCACCGGGTTGCCGAGGATCAGGAAGGTGTTGGCCCGTGAGCGTTCGGCACGGGTGAACCAGTGGCACAGGTAGATCAACATGGCCGGCATCACTGCGGCTTCGACCACGCCGAGCATGAAGCGGATGACGATCAGCCAGTAGGCGTTGGAGACGATCCCGGTCAAGGTCGCCAGGCCGCCCCAGAGAATCAGACTGACGAAAATCAGTTTCTTCACGCTGTGTTTCTGGGCGTAGATCGCGCCGGGCACCTGAAAGAAAAAGTAGCCGAGGAAGAACAGTGCGCCGAGCATCGACGACAGGCCGGGGGTGATCATCAGGTCGGCGGCCATGCCGGACGCGGCGGCGAACCCATAGTTGGCGCGATCGAGGTAAGCCAGGCTGTAGGTGATGAACACGATGGGCATGACGTACCACCAGCGGCGGGCGGCGAGTGTGGCTGTTTTCATGGTTGGTGCTCCTGAGCTTGTTGTTTTTGTCGCAGCAGGTAACGGTTTTGGTTCAGATATTCAGTGACTGGGCGGGCCTCTTCGCGGGCAAGCCTCGCGCCTACAAAAGCAATGCGTTCCCCTGTAGGAGCGAGGCTTGCCCGCGAACAGCGTTCTCAAATTCGGCGGACATTTCAGTTCGGCTCGGCAACCCCTCCATATCCCCCCGGCTCTGCACCGCACGGCTGCCAATCCAGTTGGCACGCATCACGGCTTCGGCAAAGCTGTGGTTTTCCAGCAGTGCGCTGATCATGCCGACGGCAAAACCATCACCGGCTCCGACGGTGTCGACCACCGTTTCCACCGGCACGCCGGCGACGAAACCGGCGTCCAGTTGCGTGCGGTAATAAGCGCCGTGCGGCCCAAGCTTGATCGCCACGGCTTCGGCGCCCTGGTCGAGGTAAAACGCGGCGATGTCGGCCGGGTCTTCGTAACCGGTGAGCAACCGGCCTTCACTCAACCCCGGTAATACCCAATGGGCGAGGGCGGCGAGGCGGTTGATCTCGCTGATCATCTGTTGCTCGCTGGCCCACAGGCTCGGGCGCAGGTTCGGGTCGAAGGACACACTGCGACCGGCCTCACGCATGCGCGTCATCAATTCGAACGACATCTGCCGCGCGGTTTCCGACAGCGCTGGCGGAATCCCGGTGGCGTGCAGGTGTCGGGCGTTGAGCAATTCGGGAACGATTGAGTGCGAGGACAGGTGACTGGCCGCCGAACCCCGACGGAAGTACTCGACGGCAGGGTCGCTGCCATTGTCGGCACGTGACTTGAGTTGAAACCCGGTGGGGTGCGCGGTGTCGATGTCGACGTGGCGACAGTCGAGGCCTTCCTTCTCCAGCGTGTCGACGACGAAACGTCCCAACGAGTCGGCACCCACGCGGCTCAGCCATGCGACCTTGAATCCCAATCGCGATAGACCAATAGCAACATTGCTGTCAGCCCCGGCAATGCGCTTGTGAAACGCGTCGACTTTGGCCAGATCGCCGGCCTGTTCGGCGACGAACATCGCCATGGTTTCGCCGAACGACAGAATATCGAAATCAGACATGAGCGCTCTCCAGCCGTGATTGGCCCAGATGGGCGAGGGCGGCGACGTGTTCGGTGGTCAGTTGCACCAGGTCATCGCCTTGCAGCGGGTATTCCGCCGCTCGCATAACGCCTTGGGCCATGTGCCGCAGCAGGTGTTCCCACTGTTGCAGGTCGGTGGCCGCCGGCGGAATGGCAACCAGTTTGCCGTCGGCGCGGCGCGTTACCGCTTTGCAGTGCACATAGCCGACGTGACGCCCGAGCAGACGTGCGGCGCTGGCGGCTGACTGGTCTTGCCAGTGCCAGTTGCCAATGTCGAACGTCATTTTGATTGGCAGGCTGTGTTGCTCGACCTCATCGAAAAAGCGCTGAAACGGTTCGATGCGGCCACCGTGCAGGGTCTGGTCGTTTTCCACCAACAACAGCACCGGGCTCTTACCGAGCACGCGGGCCAAGGTTTGCAGGTCGCAGTTGTCGGTGAAGTAGCCCAGCGACACTTTCAGCCATTTCGCACCGAATGCCTGGGCGCGTTGCAGAGCGGTGATCAGTTCGGGGTTGGGTCTGGATTGACCGGCCAGCCACAGTTCCATTGGCGAGGAATACACACTCTCAAGGCCCTCGGCATGCGTTGCCTCGGCCAGTTGTATCGGGTCTTCGGCGGTCAGCAGTTCTTCGCGCCACTCAATGCGTGTCGCGCCGGCGGCGGACAATATTTCGATGAAACTGCCTTGGCCGCGTTGGCGTACCAGGTCGGCGCCATAGCTGGACAGGCTGATGGAAACGGGGGGTTTATTCATTGTTCTCTACCTCTGAAACCGGTTTCATTTTTGTTCAAAAAAATATTGTTATTGCTTTAGAGACTCTTCGCGGGCAAGCCTCGCTCCTACAGAGAATTGCAATGCCCTTGTAGGAGCGAGGCTAGCCCGCGAAGGCGACCTCACACCGAAACGCGCCTTGTAGTCGACCCTCGCACAACCAACCGCGCCGAAAAATCCAGCGTCCGCACCGCCCCGTCATCCCCACGCAAGCGCTTGAGCAAACACTCAAACGCACTGGCGCCAATTTCGCTGGTCGGCTGGGCGAGGGCGGTGATGCCGGTGCCCACCAGCGGGTACCAATCCAGGTCATCGAGGGCAATCAGACCCACGTCTTCAAATAAATTGCATTTGAGTTCACGCAAGGCGTGGGTACTGGCCAGCGCCGCAATCCCGTTCGCACAAAACAGCGCTTTCGGACCGGGGCCGGGCGTGTCGAGGAAGGTGTTCAGTTGGGCGGTGAGTTCGCTGCCGGTTTCGATCAGCGTGCCGCGAAGCATCGGGCGTTGCGCAATTTGTGTCTTGAAACTGGCGACTCGCTCAATCCGCGAACTGGTCCCGTCAAACGGTTCTGTCACCAGCAACACATCGCGATAACCGCGCTCTTCAAGGTGGGCGAGGGCCATCTCGGCAGCGGCCGGATTATTCAGCCCGACCATGTCGCTCTCAAGGTGCTCGACCTTGCGATCCACCAGCACCAGCGGCATTTCCCGATGCAGTTCGAGCAATTCGTCGCGGTGATGACCGAGGGTGTTCACGATCAGGCCTTCGATGTTGTACGAGCGCAGCAGGGCCAAGTGTTGGCGCTCCTGCTCGTCGTCGCGGTCGGTGTTGCACACCACCAAGCTGTAGCCGTACTGACGGCAGGCGGTTTCCACCCCGTGCATCACGGCAATCGAATAAGGGTTACGGATATCGGCCACCAGCATGCCGATCAGGCGGGTACGCCCACGCTTCAGGCCGCGGGCCATCTGGTTCGGGCGATAGCCCAGTTCGGCAATTGATTGTTCGATGCGCTGGGCAATGGCATCGGAAAGCAGGGCGCGATCATCGCCGATAAACCGCGAGACGCTGGCCTTGGAGACCTTGGCGTGTTCGGCCACGTCGAGCATGGTCACGCGGCTGCGCTGGGCGGCGGAAAAATCGTTCACGGGCTGAAACCTTCTTATTGGATTTATAAGGTTTGTGCTTTTGACTTAGCACTGAAACCGGTTTCAGAAGACACCAAAAACAAATACGCCGTCAAGTGGCGGGTGCACCCACAGGCGATTTACACCGACGGGCGGCAATCAGGCCAGCACACTCAGCCAGGCCGAACCCAGCAGCAACAAGGCCATGCAGCGGTTGAAACGCTGCATGGCGAGGGGGGAGCGCAACCAGCGATTGGAACCTGCGCCGAGCAAGGCCCAAACAGTCAGGCATGGCAAGGAAATCAAGAAAAACACCAGCGACAGGACCATCACATGCACAAATCGGTCTTCGCCCACGCCGGCGAACACGCTGACCACCGCCAACGCCATCATCCAGGTTTTCGGGTTGATCCATTGCAAACCCGCAGCGCCGAGTACTCCGAGACGTGTTTGGGTTTTCTGTGTGGAGATAGCCGCCGCCGGAGCGCGGAAAATCTGCCAGGCCAGATAGCTCAGCCACGCCACGCCGGCCCATTGCATAAACGTCTGCAGGGCAGGCCAGGCGGTCAATGTCGTACCGGCGCCAGTGCCGACCAACAACACAAGAACGGCAGCACTGGCACAGGCGCCGAAGATGATGGGGACGGCAGCCGCCAGACCAAATCGGGCACTGTTGCTCAACACCAGAATGTTGGTCGGGCCGGGCGTGATCGAAGCCACAAAAGCAAACAGCAGGAAGGGCAGTAACGTCGGGAAAGAGGACAGCATCGCGGGATAACTCCGGTGAAGATCGGTGATGTCGATCTTCACAATCCGCGGTTTACCTGTCTGGAAGATTTGAGCAGCGCTTGCGGTACAGCGCCGGCGTCAAGCCGTAGGCGCGCACAAACCAGCGCCCCAAGTGGCTCTGATCGGCAAAGCCCAGCGTCATGGCCACTGTCGCGGGTTGTTCACCCGCAGCGAGCATTCGCCGTGCGGTGGCCAGGCGCAATTGCACCAGATAGGCGTGCGGCGCTAATCCATAAGCAGCCTTGAAGGCGCGGGTCAGACGGAAGCGGTCGACGCCGGTTGTCGCAGCCAGTTGGTCGAGGCCGATGTCGCAATGGGCATTGGCGTGCAGATAGTCGCGCGCCTGTTGTGCCACTCGCGGCAGACGCGGATCTTCGGCGTATCGGGCGCGCCATTGCAGGTGGCTGGTCAGGCGTTCGAGTAAACCGTCGAGAGCCGTTTGCCGAACGATTTTAAGTTCACCGCGATGCAGGGTTTCGAATGCCAGGCTGGTGGCTTCGGCCAAACGAATGTCGGTGGTCAGGGTGTTGGCGAAGCTCAACTGGCTGTTGTCGGGCGCATTGTGGAACACGGCAGCGAGTTCGCGCTGCAACCACTGCGGGTCGAGGTACAGCATGCGATAGGTAAAACCGTCCTCGGTTGGGGCTTCACCGTCGTGAATGTCTCCCGGTTCGAGCAAGAACACCTTGCCCGGCGTGCTTTGGTGTTTGGCCCGCCGGCAATTGAATTGCTGAACCCCTTGCTCGGTGACGCCTACCAGGTAGCTGTCATGCCAGTGCGGATCGTAGGCATGGCCCTCGAAATGCGCGCGCAGGGTCTCGATGCCGGTATCGGCATCCTGGGCCAGGTCGATCCAGTTGTGAGAAGTCATGCGGCACCTGCGCGGCGGTTTTACCGAGCCATTAAACGCCAGCACCCAAAGCGATGACTAGAACGTTTGTGCGCTATCAGTTGAACAACCCCGCGGCAATGTTGATCGAGAACCCGAGAATCGCAGTGTTGAATAAAAAACCGATCAGCGATTGCGCCAGTACGATTTTGCGCATGTCACGGGTCGCCACGCCGACATCGGCGGTCTGCACCGCCACGCCGATGGTGAACGAGAAATACAGGAAGTCCCAGTAATTGGGCGTCGTCAGGCCCTCGGCAAAACGCAGTGCCGGTTCTTTGCCTTCCCAGGTGTAAAACAACCGCGCGTAATGCACGCTGAAAATCACCCCGATCAGCAACCATGAGCCGATCACCGTCAGCGCGGTAAAGCCGTAATGCAGCAACTTGCGAGCGGTTTCCAGATCTTTGCTGCCGGCCAGTTCGAAGGTGATGGTCGCCAGGCTGGCAATTGCCGCAATGCACACGACGAACAGCACGAGGCCGGCGTTTTCGTCCTCGATCTCGGCGATGCGTTTCACATCCGCCGCTTTGGAGCGTACGACAAGCCAGAACATCAGGATCAGGTATGCCCAGACCCCGACATTCCAGCCGAAGAGTATTTTGCTGATGATCGAATCGGCCGGAACCAGAATGCCCACCGCGATACCGAGGGTCATGGCCGCAGACAGGCGAGGGTGGGTGTGGGTGAGAAAGGACATGTGCGCTCACAGAAGCAGAAGTATCCCCACCATAGCCCAGGTAAACACGCTTTGTGTAGGCGCTATGTAGGAGCTGTCGAGTGAAACGAGGCTGCGATCTTTTGATCTCGTTTTTTAAAAAAAATCAAAAGATCGTCCGAACGCGGCCCGAGCCTGCGGCCGCTCCTACAGGGGATGTGTTGGGTCAGGTGTTCTTGTGGCGTTTGCGCACCAATTTCATCACCACCACAAAAAACACCGGCACGAACACCACGGCCAACGTCGCCGTGATCATCCCACCAATCACCCCGGTGCCGATGGCTTGCTGGCTCGCCGAGCTGGCGCCGGTGGCAATCGCCAGCGGTACCACGCCAAGGATGAAGGCCAGGGAAGTCATGACAATCGGCCGCAGTCGCAGGCGCGCGGCTTGCAGTGTGGCGTCGATCAGGTCGTGGCCTTCGTCGTACAGGCTCTTGGCGAACTCGATGATCAGGATCGCGTTCTTCGCCGATAACCCGATAATAGTGATCAGCCCGACCTTGAAGAACACATCGTTAGGCATTCCGCGCAAGGTCACGGCCAGCACTGCGCCGAGCACGCCCAGCGGCACGACCAAAAGCACCGAGGTCGGAATCGACCAGCTCTCGTACAGCGCCGCCAAACACAGGAACACGATCAACAGCGACAGACCGAGCAGGATCGGCGCCTGGCTGCCGGACAAACGTTCCTGCAACGACAACCCGGTCCACTCCTGCCCCAGCCCCGCAGGCCCCAAGGCCACCAGGCGTTCGATTTCCGCCATGGCTTCACCGGTGCTGTGGCTGGGCTTCGGTTCACCGGAAATACTGATCGCCGGGTAGCCGTTATAGCGAGTCAATTGCGCCGGGCCCTGGGTCCATTTGGCCTGGACGAACGCTGACAACGGCACCATTTTTCCGGCGTTGTTGCGCACGTGAATCTTCAGCAGGTCCGCCACCTGGCTGCGCTGATCACCTTCAGCTTGCACCACCACCCGCTGCATCCGCCCCTGATTGGGGAAGTCGTTGATGTAAGCCGAACCGACGGCCGTGGACAGCACGCTGCCGATGTCGGAAAACGACACGCCCAGCGCATTCGCCTGTTTACGGTCGACGATCAATTGCACCTGCGGCGCTTCGGCCAATGCACTTTCGCGCACGTTCATCAGGATCGGGCTCTTCTCGGCAGCCGCCAGCAACTCGCTGCGCGCCTGCATCAATGTGGCATGCCCGAGGCCGCCGCGATCCTGCAAGCGAAACTCGAAACCGCTGGAGGTGCCGAGTCCGTCGACGGGGGGCGGCAGCACGGAAAAGGCCATCGCGTCCTTGATCTGGCTCAACGCGATGTTGGCCCGGTCGGCAATCGAACTGGCCGAGTCGTCGGCACCGCGTGCGGACCAGTCTTTCAACGTGGTAAACGTCAACGCCGCGTTCTGGCCGCTGCCGGAAAAGCTGAAGCCGAGAATCACCGTGCTGTCGCCCACGCCGGGTTCGGTGGCGTTGTGCGCTTCGATCTGCTCGACCACCTGCACCGTGCGGTTCTTGCTTGCGCCCGGTGGCAGTTGAATGTCAGTGATGATGTAACCCTGGTCTTCCACCGGCAGGAACGAAGAGGGCAGGCGACTGAAGCACACCCCCAAACCAATCAACAGCACGCCATAGATCAGCAGGTAACGCCCGCTGCGTTTTAACGCGTAGGCAACCCAACTCTGATAGCGCTCGGTGAACGCATCGAAACGGCGGTTGAACCAGCCGAAGAAACCACGTTTTTCGTGATGCTCGCCTTGGGCAATCGGCTTGAGCAAGGTCGCGCAAAGCGCCGGAGTCAACGTCAGGGCGAGGAAGGCCGAGAACAGAATCGAAGTGGCCATGGACAAAGAAAACTGCCGGTAAATCACCCCGACCGATCCCTGCATGAACGCCATTGGGATGAACACGGCCACCAGCACCAGCGTAATGCCGATGATCGCCCCGGTGATCTGCTTCATCGCCTTGCGCGTCGCTTCCTTGGGCGACAGGCCTTCAGTGGCCATGATCCGCTCGACGTTCTCCACCACCACGATCGCATCGTCCACCAGGATGCCAATCGCCAGGACCATGCCAAACATGGTCAGCACGTTGATCGAGAAGCCCAGCGCCAACATGGTCGCGAACGTGCCCATCAGCGCCACCGGCACCACCAGCGTTGGGATCAGCGTGTAACGGATGTTTTGCAGGAACAGGAACATGACGGCAAACACCAGCAACATCGCCTCGCCCAAGGTGTAAACCACTTTGGTGATCGAGACTTTGACGAAGGGCGAGGTGTCGTAGGGAATCTTGTATTCCACGCCCGCCGGGAAGTAGCGCGATAGTTCATCCATCTTCGCCCGCACCAGCGTCGCTGTGCTCAGGGCATTGGCGCCCGGCGACAATTGCACGCCGACGGCCGTCGACGGTTTGCCGTTCAGCCGCGTAGAGAACTGATACTCCTGACTGCCGATCTCAACCCTGGCGACATCACCGACGCGCACGGTGGAACCATCAGGATTGGCTTTGAGCACGATGTCGGCGAACTCTTCGGGCATCGACAACTGGCCCTTCACCAGAATGGTCGCGGTGATTTCCTGGGTGGTGCGGCTGGGCAAGTCGCCAATGCTACCGGCTGACACCTGAGCGTTTTGAGCAACGATAGCGGCGTTGACGTCGCCCGGCGTGAGGTTGAAACCGACCAGTTTTTGCGGGTCGATCCAGATGCGCATCGCCCGTTCAGCGCCGTACAGTTGCGCCTTGCCGACGCCGTCCAGGCGCTTGATCTCATTCATGACGTTTCGCGCCAGGTAATCGCTGAGCGCAACGTCATCGAGCTTGCCATCGCTGGAGGTAAGGGTGATCAGCAACAGGAAACCGGCAGACACTTTCTCTACCTGCAAACCTTGTTGGTTCACCGCTTGCGGCAGGCGCGACTCGACGATTTTCAGGCGGTTCTGCACATCGACCTGGGCCATTTCCGGGTCGGTGCCGGGCTGGAAAGTCGCCTTGATCGTCGCGCTGCCGAGGCTGCTTTGGGATTCGAAGTACAGCAAGTGGTCAGCGCCGTTGAGTTCTTCCTCAATCAGGCTGACAACGCTCTCGTCCACGGTCTGCGCCGAAGCGCCCGGGTACGTTGCGTTGATTTCGATTTGTGGCGGCGCGACGTCGGGGTACTGCGCCACCGGCAACTGCGGAATGGCCAATGCACCGGCCAGCAAGATGAACAGTGCGACCACCCAGGCAAACACCGGTCGGTCGATAAAGAACTGCGGCATAAAAAAGCGTCCTGCTTACTGGCCAGAAACCTGGGCAAGTGGAAGAGGGGAGTCGTCGATCTGCACTTTTTCGCCGGGGCGCGCATGTTGCAGGCCTTCGATGACGATGCGGTCACCGGGCTTGAGTCCGCCGGTGACGACCCACCGATCGTTCTGCACCGGGCCCAGTTCGACCGGTTGCAGCCCGACCCGTAGTTCGTCGTCGAGCAGCAGCACTTGCGCCACACCCGCGCTGTCACGCTGGATGGCCCGCTGTGGCACGCTGATGCCTTGCTGATTGACCGCTTGCTCCAGGCGTACACGCACGAAACTACCGGGGAGCAGGTCGAGGTCCGGGTTGGGGAACTCGCTGCGCAGGATGATCTGCCCGGTGCCCGGATCGACCGTGATGTCGGTAAACAGCAGCTTGCCCGGTAATGGATAGAAACTGCCGTCGTCCTGAATCAGCGTGGCTTTGGCTTGTCCCTGACCGACTTCTTTCAATTGGCCGGAACGGAACGCGCGGCGCAGTTCGTTGAGCTCGCGGGTCGATTGGGTCAGGTCGGCGTGAATCGGGTTCAGTTGCTGAATCAATGCCAGCGGCGTGGTTTCGTTCTGCCCGACCAGTGCGCCTTCGGTCACCAGTGCGCGGCCAATGCGTCCGGAAATCGGTGCGGTGACGGTGGCGTAACCGAGGTTCAATTTCGCTCGTTCCAAGGCAGCCTTGTTGGCCGCGACATCAGCGGCGGTTTGCCGCGCATTGGCCCGGGCGTTGTCGTAGTCCTGGCCGCTGATGGCCTTGTCGTCGATCAACTGGGCGTAGCGCTGTTCTTGCAGCCTGGCCTGGAACGCGTTGGCGTCGGCCTTGCGCAGCGCGGCTTCGGCACTGTCGAGGTCGGCTTTGAACGGCGCGGGGTCGATGCGGAACAGCACGTCGCCCTTTTTCACGTCGCTGCCTTCACGAAAGGCACGTTGCAGCACCACACCGGCGACACGGGCGCGCACTTCGGCGATACGCGGCGCGGCAATCCTGCCGCTCAGTTCGCTGCTGATCGACAGCGGTCGGGCTTCGATGGTTTCGATGCGAACGGTGGCCAATGGCGCCTGTTCTTCGGCGTTGGAGGATTTGTCGCACGCGCTCAGCGTCAACGCCAGCGCCACGAGACTGAGCCTGGCAAGCAGATTCTTTGACATGAATGACCCCAATAATGACCCCAGCATCCTACTGGGCGTCGGCGAGGGTAGCGGTGAAGCTTTGTAGGTGCTGTGTGAAATTGTGTAAGGGTTTTGCTCAGGTGGGCGTTCGGGCGTATATCCTTCTGGCCTTGAATCTTATTGCGCCTGTTATGCCGCCTTCGCGGGCAAGCCTCGCTCCTACAGGATTTGCGCGGTCCCGGATTGACGCATGACCTGTAGGAGCGAGGCTTGCCCGCGAAGAGGCGCTAATGGTCGCCACTGCACTTTCTGGAACACCCCATGCCCAACATCCTCCTGGTCGAAGACGACACCGCACTCGCCGAGCTGATCGCCAGCTACCTGGAACGCAACGGTTACAGCGTCAATGTGATCGGTCGCGGTGATCAGGTGCGCGAGCGGGCGCGGGTCAGTCCGCCGGACCTGGTGATCCTTGACCTGATGCTGCCAGGGCTCGATGGTCTGCAAGTCTGTCGCTTGCTGCGCGCCGATTCGGCGACGCTGCCGATCCTGATGCTCACGGCCCGTGACGACAGCCACGATCAAGTGTTAGGCCTGGAAATGGGCGCCGACGACTACGTCACCAAGCCCTGCGAACCGCGAGTGTTGCTGGCACGAGTGCGCACCTTGTTGCGGCGCAGCAGCCTCGGCGAACCGCAGACCGCTAACGACCGAATTCTAGTGGGCAACCTGTGCATCGACCTGTCCGAGCGCACGGTGACCTGGCGCGATCAATTGGTGGAGCTGTCCAGCGGCGAATACAACCTGCTGGTGGTGCTGGCCCGGCATGCCGGCGAAGTATTAAGCCGCGACCAGATTCTGCAACGCCTGCGCGGTATCGAATTCAACGGCACCGACCGCTCGGTGGACGTGGCGATTTCCAAATTGCGGCGCAAGTTCGACGACAACGCGGGCGAGGCGCGCAAGATCAAAACGGTGTGGGGCAAGGGTTACCTGTTCAGCCGTTCCGAGTGGGAATGCTGAGACGATGTTCAGAATCCTCTTTCGCCTGTATGTGGTGACCATCGTCTCGTACAGCGCGGCGATTTATCTGGTGCCGGATCTGGTGGTCAAGGTGTTCCACGAACGCTTTGTCACCTACAACCTCGATTATTCCCGAGGCTTGCAAAGCCTAATCGTTAAACAGTTCAAGGCGGTGCCTGCTGCACAATGGCCGGCGTTGGCCGCCGACATGGACAAGGAATTCAATCCGCTGCACATCGTGCTTAGCGGCAACGACGATGCCGGCTTTTCCCACGATGAGCAGCAGCGTTTGCAGCGCGGCGAGAACGTGGTGCGCATCGGTGACTGGGGCTGGCGCACCCTGGCGGTGGCGCCGCTAAACGAGCGCACCGTAGTGCAAATGGTCGTGCCGCCGGATCCGATGGACGTCAATCTGTTGTACTGGAGCATCAACGTGTTGATCGGCGCGACCATGCTCGCGTGCCTGTTGCTGTGGTTGCGCCCGCACTGGCGTGATCTGGAGCGGCTCAAAAGCGCGGCTGAACGCTTCGGCAAAGGTCATTTGAGTGAGCGCACGCAGATTGCCGCCAGTTCCAACATCGGCAGCCTGGCCAATGTGTTCGACACCATGGCCGGGGACATCGAAAACCTGCTGAACCAGCAACGGGACCTGCTCAATGCGGTGTCCCACGAATTACGCACGCCGTTGACGCGCCTGGATTTCGGCCTGGCCCTGGCCCTGTCCGATGACTTGCCCGCAACCAGTCGCGAGCGCCTGCAAGGGTTGGTCGATCACATTCGCGAACTCGATGAGTTGGTGCTGGAACTGCTGTCTTACAGCCGCCTGCAAAACCCGGCGCGGGTACCGGAGCAGGTCGAGGTATCGCTGGACGAATTCATCGACAGCATTTTGGGCAGCGTTGATGAAGAGCAATCGCCGGATATCGTTATCGATGTATTGCTCCACGGCCAACTCGAACGCTTCAGCCTTGACCCGCGCCTGACCGCCCGTGCCCTGCAAAACCTGCTGCGCAATGCCATGCGTTACTGCGAAAAACGCATTCAGATCGGCGTGCAGGTCTGCCCCAAGGGCTGCGAGATTTGGGTCGACGATGACGGAATCGGCATTCCGGATATTGAGCGCGAACGGATTTTCGAACCGTTCTACAGGCTGGATCGCAGCCGTGATCGGGCGACCGGCGGGTTTGGCCTGGGACTGGCAATCAGTCGGCGGGCACTTGAGGCGCAGGGTGGGACCTTAACCGTCGAAACCTCACCGTTGGGTGGCGCGCGATTCAGGTTATGGCTACCCACCCCGGCTTAACTCGCCAGCCAAACGACGATCAAAATGTAGGAGCTGCCGAAGGCTGCGATCTTTTGATTTTTTTTAACGACAAGATCAAAAGATCGCAGCCTCCGGCATCAGGCGCAATCAGGCGCAATCAGGCGCAATCAGGCGCTTAAACGGGTGCGCAATACCTTGGCCATCCCCTCAAGCTCTGCGGCCGGGTTATGCCCGATTAGCATCCACGCGTGCTCCATGTCCGCCCAATAGACAATGTTCAGCCCGCGTCGACGTTCCTGGGCGAAATGCCGGCTGCCCGTATTGGAGCGAGTGATGCACAGCGCGAGCGGGCCGTGGACCGGATCGAGGTAGGTGATCTGGGCAATGGGCACGCCATCGTATTCAAGGATTTGCGCTCGCTTGAGTTCGATGCGCGGCAAGCTCAGCTGTACGGGCGCGATGTTCAGGCCCAGGCGTTCATCGAGGGTGCGCAATTGCGCGCTCTGGCCGGCTTCGTCGCTGGGTAAGTGATCCAGGGTTTGCGGCACATAAAGCGACATGTAGTCCGCCACCAGGCCGCGCCAGTTGTGTTTCTGCTGGCTCGCTTGCCAACCCAGGAACAATCGGTCCGCCACCACACTACCGGCCACCAGCCCGGCCGCCGCCGCGAGAAACCAGCGGCGACTCATCGGCGGGCGAGCCGGTGAGGGCAGGGTGTCGAGCATGGCTTGCAGGCGATCGACCGGGGCCTGTCGATTCAACTGGCTGTAAGCTTCCTTGAACGGCAGGCTGCTGCGGTTCAGCCATTGCAGGCGCAGGCCGAGCATCGGGTCTTCGGAGATGGCGGCGTCGATGCGCTGGCGCTGTTCGGCGTCGAGCTGGTCGTCGAGGTAAGCCACCAGTTGCTCGTCCGAGAGTTTCGCGTTCATCGACGTTCTCCGGTGGAAGGGTTTGGCACGGACTGTAACGGCGGATACTCGGCCAGCTTTACCCGGGCGGCCGCCAGGCGGCTCATCACGGTGCCGATGGGTATTTGCAGCACTTCGGCGACTTCGCGGTAGGACAAGCCTTCGACGTACGCGAGGAACACCGCCTCGCGTTGCATTTCTGGCAGTGCGTCGACGCGGCGGATGACCTGCGACGCCAGCACATGAGTCTGCGCCGCGTATTCACCATCGAACGACAAAGCGCTGTCGGCATCCACCAGGCCCTCGCCGATACGCACCCGGCGCGCACGGACTTCGTTGACCCAGATCGAATGCAGAATGCTCATCAGCCAGCGGTCCATTCGCGTGCCGGACTCAAATTGCCCGGCCCGCTCCAGCGCCCGCACACAAGTGGCCTGCACCAGGTCCTCGGCGACATGCCGTTGTCGGGACAACAGCAAGCCGTAGCGCCATAACCGCGCCAGGTGTTGGCTCAACTCTGTCCGTATTGCCTGATCGCTGGCGATGGTGACCTCCGCCCGTTCGGGGTGTCAGGTTTTCGATGAATCGTTGATGGCTTCGGCAAGGTCCTGGTATTCCTCGCAAGCGGTGTTACCGCAAATCGACTTGATCCGCTGTAGCTGTTCCTGCGCTAGATCCAGCCGACCTTTAACCACATAGGCTTCGCCCAGGTATTCACGGACTTTCGCGTACTGCGGGTCAAGTTTGACTGATTGCAGGTAGTAACCGATGCCTTCGTCGGTGCGCCCCAGTTTACGCGTGGCATAGCCGCGATAGTTCAGTGCCTTGGCGGTATTTGGGTTTTCGAGTGTATCGAGCAGGGCCAGCGCTTCTTCATAGCGTCCGTCCTTGGCCAGTTGATAAGCGTAGTCGGTACGATCCTCGTCCGGCACCAGTTTGCTGGTCTGCAGGACGCACTTGCGCGCCTTTGAGTCGAAAACCTGCCCTCTGGGGCACTGGGGTTTGGCCGGGGAGTCATCACCGCCGCCGCCACCACTGGCCAGCGCCAATGGGCTGGAGAACACGACCACCAACAACAAAGGCGCAAGGTAAAAACGGCTATTCATGGGAACGCTCCATAGGGTCAAGGGTGGGACATCGAACAGGCCGAAAACATTGAGACGTGCTGTTGGCACCCGGTAATAGGTAAACACCGCACCGTGAACAATTATTCATTTCTTTCCAGGATTCTTTGCAAGGAAAGCTCAAATCGAAGGGTTATGCTCGTCAGCATTGGTCATTGATCTGGAGTTTCGTCATGAAAAATCAGGTTCATCACTCGGCGGCGGCCGGCTATAAAACCGGTGCCGATACCTATGTGCGCGGACGCCCGGATTACCCGTCGCCAGTGGCCGACTGGCTCACCCAAACCCTGGGATTGAACGCGGACAAAGCCGTTGTCGACCTCGGGGCCGGCACCGGCAAGTTCACAGGCCGGCTGCTGGCCACTGGCGCGCAAGTGATCGCCGTGGAACCGGTGGCACAGATGCTGGAAAAGCTATCCGAAGCCTTTCCCGAGGTGTTGGCCGTAAACGGCACCGCGGCGGACTTGCCGCTGCCTGATGCTTCGGTGGACGTGGTGGTGTGTGCCCAGGCATTCCACTGGTTTGCCAGTACTGACGCGCTGGATGAAATCGCCCGAGTGCTCAAGCCCGGCGGCAAGCTTGGGCTGGTGTGGAATCTGCGTGATACCCAAGTGGGTTGGGTGACGAAACTCGATGCGATCGTCAATGCCTTGGAGGGCGACACCCCGCGTTATTACACCGGCGCCTGGCGCAAGGTATTTCCGCACCCGGCGTTTGGGCCGCTTGAGGCGCAGCATTTCAGCCATGGGCACACCGGCCCACCGGAAGACGTGATCTTCAATCGCGTACGCTCCACCAGTTTCGTTGCCGCGCTGCCGGGTGCCGAGCGGTCGAAGATCGACGAACAAATCCGTTCGCTGATTGAGAGCGAGCCTGAATTGCGTGGGCGGGATGTGGTGACCGTGCCTTATGAAACGGCGGCGTTTGTGGTGGTCAAGGGAGGTTAGAACGGTGGTGCGGCTGTTCGCGGGCAAGCCTCGCTCCTACGGCATATCCGCCGCCTGTAGGCGCGATGCTTGCCCGCGAAGGGGCCTATCCCGACACTCAATGTCCCAAATTAGTCCCGCATTTGGCCGAACCACTGCCTTACTGCCCACCTAGATGCCTTGTTATAGTTCGGGCCTCTTTTTTGCCCGCTAAAGGATCACTGGCATGTCTGAATACACAGCGTTCAACGTCGAACTGGTCGATAAAATCGCCCATGTACAGATCAACCGTCCGGAAAAGATCAATTCGATGAACGCTGCGTTCTGGAGTGAAATCGTCGAGATTTTCCAGTGGATCGAAGACACCGACGAAGTGCGCGTGGTGGTGCTCAGCGGTGCCGGCAAGCATTTTTCTTCCGGCATCGACCTGATGATGCTGGCCGGCGTGGCCAATGAACTGGGCAAGGATGTCGGGCGCAACGCGCGTCTGCTGCGACGCAAAATCCTCAATCTTCAAGCTTCCTTCAATGCCGTCGACAACTGCCGCAAACCGGTGCTCGCGGCCATTCAGGGTTATTGCCTGGGCGGTGCCATCGACCTGATCGCCGCTTGCGACATGCGCTACGCCGCCGAGGACGCGCAATTCTCGATCAAGGAAATCGACATCGGTATGGCTGCCGATGTCGGTACGCTGCAACGCTTGCCGCGGATAATCGGTGACGGCATGCTGCGTGAACTGGCTTACACTGGTCGCACTTTCGGCGCCGACGAAGCGCGTGGCATGGGCCTGGTCAATCGCGTTTATAGCGACACCGCCAGCCTGCTCGACGGCGTCATGGGTATTGCCCGCGAGATCGCGAGCAAGTCGCCGATTGCCGTCACCGGCACCAAAGAGATGATCAGCTATATGCGCGATCATCGTATCGATGATGGCCTGGAATACGTCGCCACCTGGAACGCTGCCATGCTGCAATCCACTGATCTGCGCGTGGCCATGGCTGCCCATATGAGCAAACAGAAACCCGAATTTCTGGATTGATTGAAAAATGACTTCACGCTGGACCACTGCAGTACTGGACACCGAGCAACCTGGCGGTTGGGCCGTGGCGCGTAGCCCGGAAGGCTTTTTGTTCGATGACAACGGCGCGCTGTTTGCGCGTGAATGGCTCAAGCGTCAGGACCTGTCTATTCTCGCCGAACATGGCATCGGCCACCTCGATGGCGAGCCGGTTTATCTGCTGGAATTGCGCGGTCAAAGCGAAGTACCGGGCTGCAACTGGAAAGGCCTGCGGGCGTTCATGCTCGAAGGCGACCACACGCTCTACAAGGTGCTCGGGTATGCCGCGCAGATTGGCACCTGGGCTCGCGAACATCGTTTTTGCGGTAACTGCGGGCAGGCGACGCATCAGGTGGTGCGCGAGCGGGCGATGTATTGCGAACCGTGCGATCTGCGTTATTACCCACGGATTTCACCGAGCATGATTGTGCTGGTGACCCGGGGCGACGAGATTCTGCTGGGGCGCTCACCGCGTTTTGTGGCCGGGGTCTACAGCACGCTGGCGGGGTTTGCCGAACCAGGTGAGTCGGCCGAGGACTGCCTGATTCGCGAGGTTCGCGAAGAAGTGAGCATCGAGGTCAAGAACATCCAGTACCTGGGCAGTCAATGCTGGCCGTTCCCGCACTCGATGATGCTCGGTTTTCATGCTGAATACGCCGGTGGCGAAATCGTCTGTCAGGAAGACGAGATCGAAGACGCCCAGTGGTTCAACGTACACGCGCTGCCGCCGTTGCCGGCGTCACGCTCGATTGCCCGTTACCTGATTGACGTCTATGTGGCGCGGCGCTTAGGCCACGCTGAACCAGTGTTGCCAGGCTAGCCGCACGGTCAAGCCCAGCACCACGGTAATGAACACCGGACGAATGAACTTCGCGCCGCCGCTGATGGCGGTGCGCGCGCCAAAGAAGGCGCCGACCATCAACGACGAGCCCATGCTCAAGCCGATGATCCAGTCCACCTGGCCGGAAAAAATGAAAATCGACAGCGCCGCCGCGTTGCTGACGAAGTTCATGCTGCGCGCCACGCCGCTTGCCTTCACCAGGTCGATGGGGTAGAGCAGCAGGCTACTGACGGTCCAGAACGCGCCAGTGCCGGGACCGGCCACGCCATCGTAGAAACCGAGGCTGAAGCCTTGGGTCGATTGCCACTTTTTCTTGATCGGTGCGTCGCTGTCCAGCGGCGCTTGTGGCGTACCGCCAAACAACAGATAGACGCCGCAGGCAAAGACGATCACCGGCAGCATTTTGTTCAGCCATTCTGCCGGCAGGTAGTGCGCGACCACTGCACCGGCCAACGCGCCGACCAGCGTGCCGAGGATGGCGTGGACCCACTGCCGGGGATGGAACAGTTTGCGTCGGTAGAACGTAAAACTGGCGATGGCCGAGCCAAACGTCGAACTGAGCTTGTTGGTGCCCAGCACCAGATGGGGCGGCAGGCCGGCGGTCAGCAAGGCCGGGGTGGTCAACAGGCCGCCACCGCCGGCGATGGCGTCGATGAAGCCGGCAACAAATGCGACAAGGGCCAGAATGGCCAGGGTGGTGAGGTCAACGCTGAGTTCGAAAGGCATGGAATCGGCTTAATCGGCGGGTGCAGGAAAAGGGCTGCGGGAAGGTGCGACATCTTACCCATAACCGTTTCTCCGGGCGACCTTATGCTTATGTAGGAGCTGCCGCAGGCTGCGATCTTTTGATCTTGTCTTTTAAAAAAACAACGTCAAAAGATCGCAGCCTGCGGCAGCTCTCCTACAGGGGGGAATAGTATTTAGAGACCCAAGTCAGACAAGCTCGCGTGATCATCGGGTCGACGACCCAGCGGCCAGTGGAACTTGCGCTCGCTTTCCTTGATTGGCATGTCGTTGACGCACGCGAAGCGGCGGGCCATCAGGCCGTCTTCGTTGAACTCCCAGTTTTCGTTGCCGTAGGAACGGAACCAGTTACCCGAATCGTCGTGCCATTCATAGGCATAACGTACCGCGATGCGGTTGTCGGTGAATGCCCAGAGTTCCTTGATCAGGCGGTAGTCGAGTTCCTTGGCCCATTTACGGCTCAGGAAGCCTTTGGCTTCTTCGCGGTTGTAGGCGAATTCGGCGCGGTTACGCCATTGGGTGTCCAGGGTGTAGGCCAGCGACACCCGTTCCGGGTCGCGGGAGTTCCAGCCATCTTCGGCCAGGCGAACTTTTTCGATGGCCGATTCACGGGTAAATGGCGGCAATGGCGGACGAACTTCGGCGTTAGACATTCAATGTCTCCCTATCAAGTTAAAGTTCCAGCAAGTAGTCGGTCTTGAATAAGTTATTACAGGTCCAATAACTTCCGTGCCATGCATTGCGCATTATCGGCGGCACTGTAGTCACCCATGACAAGTGCGACGGTGATGGCTCCGTCGATCAGGATCAGCAGCTGTTTGGCCAGCGTCTCCGGATCTTCAGCGCCATGTTCGGTGCACAGCTCGCCCACGTAGTCGAGCAGCTTCTGTTTGTGGTCTTTGGCGACCAGACGAACCGGGTCCTGCGGATCGCCGGTTTCGCCGCTGGTGTTGATGAAAGCACAGCCGCGAAAGCCATCGGAGACGAACCAGGACTTGAGCACGGTAAACAGATTGAGCAGCCGGTCGGTCGGGGTTTCGGCCTGGTCGACGGCGTTTCTGTACCAGTGCATCCATCGCAGGTCGCGGCGTTGCAGGGCCGCGACAGTGAGCTCCTCCTTGTTGGCGAAGTAGCGGTAGATGCTTTTTCGGGAAACACCGGCGGTTTTCACCAGAAGATCCATGCCGGTGGCTGCGATGCCACTTTTGTAGATCAACTTTTCGGTGACATCCAGAATGATGTCGCGTGTTTCGTTGCTGCTGATATCGTTCATGTGCAAACAGTAGAACGATCGTTCTCCTTGGTCAATGTGTTTTTTGGAATCAAAAAATCGCAGCCTTCGGCAGCTCCTGCAGTGACCGGTGCAGGAGCTGCCGAAGGCTGCGATCTTTTAAATGGTGTGGGGCGGCCACAAGACCCAAACCAATCCATGGTGTAAGCTCTCTGACTCTTCGGATTCGACCCATTGCGAGCCCTATGCCGTCGCTTTTCAAACGCTCTCTGCTGCCCAAACTGCGCAGTTTTCCGCTGACCGCCGATGCCGTCACCATCCTTTCTGGCGCTGCCGAGTTCCGCCGTTGCCTGCTGGAAAAAATCGCCAGCGCTACCCAGCGTATCTATATCGTTGCGCTGTACCTGCAACAGGACGAGGCCGGCCAGGAAATTCTCGATGCCTTGCACGCCGCCAAACTGGCGCGTCCGGAACTGGATGTGGTGGTAGTCGTTGACTGGTTGCGTGCCCAGCGCGGTTTGATCGGTGCTGGCAAGCAGCCGGGCAACTCGGCCTGGTATCAGGAAATGACCCGCACCCACGCAAGCGAAGTGCCGGTTTACGGCGTGCCGGTGCAGACCCGCGAACTGTTCGGCGTCCTGCATTTGAAGGGCTTCGTAATCGATGACTGCGTGATCTACAGCGGTGCGAGCCTGAACAACGTCTACCTGCACAAGTTCGACAAATACCGCTACGACCGTTATCACTTGCTACAGAACCGTGCCCTGGCCGATTCGATGCAACACTTGGTGCAGCACGGTCTGGTCGCCTCCAAAGCGGTGCATCGTCTTGACCTGCCGAACCTGCCGACCACCCGCAGCTTGCGCAACGACATCGGTGACCTGCGCAGCCGTCTCAAGCATGCGGCGTACGACACCACCCAAGGCAGCACGGACAAAAACATTCTGTCGGTCAGTCCCTTGCTTGGCGTCGGCAAGAACAACCCGTTGAGCCGGGTGATTGGCGAGTTGATCGCCGGCGCCCAGCACCAACTGACTATCTGCACGCCGTACTTCAACCTTCCCTTGGCCGTGACCCGGGAAATCAATCGGGCACTGGCGCGGGGTGTGAAAATCGACATTGTGGTGGGCGACAAGACCGCCAACGATTTCTACATCCCATCAAGCGAGCCGTTTAAGGTGATTGCGGCGCTGCCGTATCTTTATGAAATCAGCCTGCGCCGGTTCGCCAAACGTCATCAACGCAACATCGACAGCGGGCAGTTGAACCTGCACCTGTGGAAGGACGGCGATAACACCTACCACCTCAAAGGCATGTGGATCGATCAGCGCTACACCTTGCTGACCGGCAACAACCTCAATCCGCGGGCATTCCGCCTCGATCTGGAAAACGCCTTGTTGATCGATGATCCCAAAGGCGAGTTGCTGGAACCGCGTCGCACGGAACTGGCCGAGATTTTCCAGCATACCCGGCGCATTGAGCGTTATCAGGACCTCGAAACCTTGCTTGAATATCCTGCCGCTGTTGCCAAATTTCTCAAGCGCGTCAGCCGCGTGCGCATCGAGCGTTTGCTTTACCGGATTCTGTAAGGCGTACGCGCCGTTGCGAGTCAAAAGACCCCGGGTGAAGACTCATCCAGGGTAGAGCGTTTTTTAGTAGTTCCTTTGAAGTGTGCCGAATAGGCTGGGTTCGAGCACACTCTCAAAAGGAATTCAGATTGACACTTCACGCGCTCTCGACAACCACCCCGGGTTCCGTCTCACAACCTTTTCCAGTCCAGACGCCTGCAGCCCAAAGCCGGTTATCGACGCCTTGGGTGATGACGGACTCGCCGTACAACCGTTGAGTACAGGCGCACCCATGCCGACCAATTGCTCCACGCTGCACACGATTGGAAGATAGCGATGAACCAGTTTGCGATTCTCTACGGAGACCGATCTACCAGGCCGAGCTGGTAGAACAACGGCCTGCCTGACGGCAGGCCTCAATCAGCCCGAACAAAAAAACTGATACTCCCAGCGTTAGTTCAAACCCAATTTCCCACGCAACGTCGACAAGTCCTCAGCCAAAGTATTCACCGGGCCTACCAGTGCCTTGCGGTCGTTTTCCTTCACTTTGTCATAGGTCTCGAAACCGCCATCCTTGGTTTTGTACTTGGCCAGGACTTTGTCCACGGTTGCAAAGTTCTTGTCGACTTTGGCCACGAACGCAGCGTCTTGCTTCTCGATCTGCGGACGGAACAGGTCGACGATTTTCTTCGCGCCGTCGATGTTGCCCTGGAAGTCATAGAGGTCAGTGTGGCTGTAGCGATCTTCTTCGCCGGCGATCTTGGTCGCGGCGACTTCTTCAAGCAGTGCAGCGGCACCACCGACGACCTTTTCCGGTGGGAAGGTCAGGCCGGCGACGCGGGTTTGCAGGTCTTTGACGTTATTGTTCAGGCCATCGGCCAGCTCGCCCAGACCCTGGGTGCTTTTTTCCGTAAACAGCGTGTACTCGATGCGATGGAAACCGGTGAAGTCTGCGGCTTTCACGCCTTTTTCGTGGTCGTCGACGCGCGAGTCGATGGACGCGTCGAGGTCGCTGAACAGCTCGGCGATCGGCTCAATCGATTCGTAGTAAACGCGGGTTGGCGCGTAGAGTTTTTTCGCCGTGGCCAGGTCACCTTTTTTCACCGCATCGGTGAACTGCTGGGTGTGGCTGGCCAGTTCGTCCAGTTGTTCGTTGACGTAGATCTTGTAGTCCGAGACCGGTCCCACCAGATCCATCGGCGCTGTCGCAGCAAAAGCCGAAAGCGGGGTGTTGAGCAAGCCTAGGGTCAGCAGTAACGCGAGTGGCGACTTTTTCATGGGACGGTTCCGTGTTGGAGTGGGTTATGTGGTTGTTGTTGGTTGTGTGGCGTTGAGCAGCGAGCGACCGATGAAATCCTTGTCGCCAGTAACACCCGGCAAGGTGAAGAAATAACCGCCGCCGACCGGCTTGAGGTATTCCTCCAATGGCTCGCCGTTGAGTCGGGTTTGCACGGTGATGAAGCCTTTCTCCAGATCGGCCTGGTAGCAGATGAACAGCAGTCCCATCTCCAGCTGACCGTTCTTGTTCACCCCGTTGGAGTAGTTGAACGGTCGGCGCAGGATCAGGTTGGCCTGAGTGGCGGCGGTGCGCGGGTTCGCCAGGCGGATATGCGCGTCGAGTTTGGTCAGCTTGCCTTCCGGGTCCGTGGTGTAGTCCGGCACTTCGGTTTCATGCTGGCCGCCCATGGGCGCGCCGCTGCTTTTGACCCGACCGAGAATGCTTTCCTGTTCCTGCAGCGGCGTGCGGTCCCAGCGCTCGACGAAGTTGCGGATGATCCGCACCGCCTGATAGCTGCCGTTGGCCGCCCAGGCCGGTTCATCGTTGCCGGGTTGAACCCAGACGATGTTGTCCATGGTGTTGGCATCGTTGGAGTTCGGGTTGGCCGATCCATCGCGAAAACCCAAAAAGTTGCGCGCGCTCTGCGCCGGGACTCCGGGTTTCGCCGGGGCCTGGGGCGGTACGCTGCCTTCTTGCTTCCAGCGCACCAGCAGCAAGTCCGGGAGGTTTTTCACGATGTCGCGCAGGGCGTGAATGTTGGTGTCGGTGGTGTTGGCGCAAAATTGCAGGCTGAGGTCGCCGTGGCAGCAATCGGGTTCCAGCGCATCGTTGGGAAAACCGACCATACGGATCAGCCGTTTGGGCTTGGCGCCTTCCAGACCAAAACGCTCATCGAACAGTGAGGCGCCGACGGAGACGGTGATGGTCAGGTTATCCGGTGTCACCACTGGCCCGAGAATGCCCGAATCCACCGGTGGCAGTTTCGGATCGACCTGCGTGACTGGGCCGCCTTCCATCAAGAACGCGATGCGCTTGTTGAGGGTACGGAACAGTCGTTCCAGGTCTTCGCGATCGCTGGCCAGCACATCAAACGAGACCAGCATGCCGGACGCCGGGCGCGGGGTGACAATACCGGTCTGGTGCGTGCCGTGGAACGCGTGGCGGTCTTCGGTGCGGTCGCTGCTTGGCGCCTCGGTCACCTGCGCGGGGCTGGCGGCCATGGCCGGGCAGCTCAGCGCCGAGCCGGCGAGGGCGACACCGGCGGCGCCCATGCCCATCAAGACCCGGCGACGCTGGAGATTGAATTGCTCTGAATCGTTCATCTAAAAGTCGTCTTCTGCTTACAGGCCGGAAAGGCCAAGGGCGGGATCGATTCCATCGAGTGCAGCGGCCAGTGCCTTGGCCTTGTCGGCAATCTGTTTGCGTTGCTCGGCGCTGATACTGTCGTAGCTGGCGTAACCCTCCTTGAGCTTGAAGCCGTTGAGCTCGGCCTCGAAGGCGCTGAGCGCGCTGTCGATCTTCGGCAGCAAATCGGCGGCAGATTTGACCAGCAAGGGGCGCAGCAGCACGACAACTTTGTGTGCGGCGTCGAGGTTGGCGGCGAAGCCGTTCAGGTCGGTGTGGCTGTAGCGTTCTTCTTCGCCACTGCTGGCGCGGACATCGGCGATGCTGTTGAGGTTGCGCACGACGATGCTGACCAGTTGCTCCGGTGGCAGCGACTGTGCCAACAGCTGTTGTTTGAGGGTGGTGACATCGACGACCAGCCGTTGGGCCACCGGCACCATGCCGTCGAGGTTGCGTTGCTGGAACAGCGCAAATTCAAGGCGATGGAAGCCGACGAAGCTCGGGTCCTGTTCGCGTTTTTCGAAATAGTCGGCGCGGGCGTTGATGCCGTTGTCCAGCTCGGCCAGGCGCTGGGCAGCCGGTGCGATTCGTTGATAAGCGGCGCGAGCCGGGGCGTACAAGGCTTGGGCCTGGCCCAGGTCACCGGCGTCGATCGCTTGTTCAAGCGCCGTAACGGCCTTGATCAGCGCGTTGCCCTGGCTGCTCAGGTACACACGAAACTCCGACAACGGCCCGACAAACGCGACCATCGAAGGCTTGGCCTTGGCAGCCGCGTCGGACGCCGCCGTCGGGGTGACGTGCAAGGAGCCGCGCGGGTTGCTCAGCAGGCCGCAGGTGATTGTGTAGTCGCCGGGCAACAGGTTGGCGTTGATCACTTGGCTCAAACCGGGTGCGATGTTTTCCCGTTCTTCGATCACCAATACGCCGTCGAGAATTTCCCATTCCACGGCACGGTCGGAGCGATTGACGATACGGAAACTGGCGCGACCGGCCGGGACTGTCAGCGCATTCGGCTCGCAGCTGTGTGGGTGGATGGTCACCAGCACTTCGTCGTGGTTGGCCAGACGCTTGGCCGCCGCCATTTTCGAGGCGTAGTAGAACAGGCCGCCGGCGGCGATCATCACGATCACCGAACCGGCCACCGCCCAGCGCAAGGCGCGGGGAGGGGAAGCCTGGGGTGGGGCTTGATTTGGCATGGTTGCCCTTACTGACTGGAAATTACCGCTGAGAAATTTCAACGCCCATGCCCCCTGTAGGAGCGAGTTTGCTCGCGAAAAAACCGAGAGCGCCACAGGGTTTCAGGCATGCAGCGTCATCGTTAACGATCATCGCGAGCAAGCTCGCTCCTACCAGGGGGTGGGGCCGGGAGAAAGAACATCACCAGCGCCACCAGCAGATAAATCAGATAAGCGCCGAGGGTGCTGACGGTTGGCGCGTCCTGATATCCGAACATGCCGGCCAGCACCGAGCCCAGCGGGCCGTCCATCGGCAACGTCGCGCTGAGGTCGAAGAGTACGGTTTGCAGGTGGTTCCAGAGCCCGGCTTCATGCAGTGCTTGCACGGAGTTGGAAAGGATTCCGGCGGCCACCACGAGAATGAACAGACCGGTCCAGCGAAAGAACGCGCCGAGGTTCAGGCGCATGCTGCCGGTGTAGATCAGGAAACCGATGATGATTGCCAGGATCAGGCCGAGCAGGGCGCCGATCGGGGCGGCCGGGCCCTCGCTTTGCTGGAACACCGCGAGCAGGAAAAACACCGTTTCCAGGCCTTCACGGGCCACGGCGAAAAACACCATGGCAATCAGCGCGGTCACTTGATGCTTGGAGCCCGTCAGCGCGTGATCGAGAGAGACGTGCAGCGAATGCTTGATCGAACGCGCGACTTTGCGCATCCAGAACACCATGGAGCTGAGAATGCAGACGGCCACCAGGCCGACCACGCCTTCAAACAGTTCCTGTTGTTTCTGCGGAAATTCGGCACTGACCAGCTCAAGACCGCCGCCCACCAGCAGGGCGAGGGCAGCCGCGAGGAACACGCCGATCCAGACGGCGGGCATCCACTGGCCGCGGCCGGTCTGTTTGAGGTAGCTGGCGATGATGCCAACGATCAACGCGGCTTCGATGCCTTCGCGCAGCATGATCAGAAAAGGAACGAGCATTCAGCACCGTGACGGGATAGATAGGGTGCTAATTTGTAACATAATGACACTCATTCCCATATGGGAGCGATTGACAATTACCTGAACGTAAGCTGAACAAATCAAAAGATCGCAGCCTTCGGCAGCGCCTACACCGATCTCTGTAGCAGCTGCCGAAGGCTGCGATCTTTGATCCTGGCTGCGCTAATATGCCCACCACTCAAACAACAGGGCTCACCTCGCTCAATGGCTGAAAAAGACACCATTTCCATTCAACTGGTGCGTGAAGCGCTGCTGCAAAGTTGCGCCCCGGGTGTTGCCACCGAAGAGGTGTTGAACAAGGTCGGCATCGATCCGGCTCTTCTGAACAGCAGTGATGCCCGGGTGCCGGCCAGCGATTACGCGCGGCTATGGCGTTTGTTGGCGCGACGCGGGGATGATGAGTTTTTCGGCATGGACCCGCGCAGGCTCAAGTCCGGCAGCCTGGCGTTCCTTTGTCGTTGCGCGATGGTCCAGCCGAGCCTGGCGGCGGGCCTCACCAGTGGCCTGGGTTTTCTGTCGTTGATGCTCGAACACATGCCCGCTGAGTTGGTTCGTCAGCAAAGCCTGGCAGAGATCGTATTGCTGGAGGACGGCAAGGACCCGCGCCGCGCCTTCACCTATTTCACTTACTGGATGATCGTGCACGGCGTGGCTTGCTGGCTGGCGGGGCGGCGGATTCCGATTCTGGCCATCGAACTGCGCTGTGCGCAGCCGGATTTTTGCGACGATTACCAGGTGATGTTTTCCGAAAACCTGCGTTTCGACCGTCCGCGCACGCGGATGATCTTTTCCGCCGATTGCCTGGATGTGCCGATCAAGCGCAGCGCGGAAGAGCTCAAGCGCTTCCTGGCCCATGCGCCGGCAAACATTCTGGTGAAATACCGCGACCCGCAAAGTCTGGCCAGCCGGATCAAGCACGATCTGCGGCAACTGCCCGCCGAACAGTGGCCGGAAACCGAAGCCCTGGCGCAACAGCTGTGCATGTCGGCCTCGACCCTGCGCCGGCGTCTGGCCGAGGAAGGCCAGACCTATCAAGGGCTCAAGGACAGCGTGCGCAAGGAACTGGCCATCGTCTGGCTGGCCGAACCGGCCATCAGCTTCGCCGAAATCGCCGCGCGGCTAGGGTTCGCCGATGCCAGTTCGTTCTACAAAGCCTTTCGCAAGTGGTCGGGCTCCAACCCGGGGCATTACCGCAGCCTGATCCTCAACGAATCACCCTGACGAAACCCGACCTCCTGTAGGAGCTGCCGCAGGCTGCGATCATTTGATTTTGATCTTTTCAGAATCGCCGAGAAGCAAGATCAAAAGACCGCAGCCTGCGGCAGCTCCAGGTAGAGGGCTGGTCATTGTTCTTGGCCAAACCAGTCAAACAACTTGATAACTTTGACCATTGCCCTGCAACCCGCGCAGAGCGAGTATTTCCCTGTTAGTTACGGTTCCCCCAACCTAATAAAAACACAGAGGGATTCTGGCAATGCGCGATTACTTGTCTGCCACTTCACAGTTCAATTATCAGCACACCGTCGACGCCGCACTCGCGGGTGATCTGACGGCCGTCAATGCCTGCATCGAGTGTTGCGACCGGCATGCCTTGCCGGGTCGGATCGCGCTGTTCTGGGAAGGCCGCGATGGCTCCAGTGCGACTTACACCTTCAGTGACTTGCAAGACAAGGCCGCGCGTTTTGCCAATTTCCTCCTGGCCCAAGGTGTGCAAAAAGGCGACAAGGTCGCCGGTCTTTTGCCACGTAACATCGAATTACTCATTACAGTCTTCGCCACCTGGCGCATCGGCGCGGTCTATCAGCCGCTGTTTACAGCCTTCGGGCCGAAAGCCATCGAGCATCGCCTGGGCTGCTCCGGGGCCAAAGTGGTGGTAACCGACGCAGTCAACCGCTCGAAACTCGTCGAAGTCGCCGACTGCCCGACCATCGTCACCGTCGCCGGCCCCAAGGGGCAGGGCATTGTTCGTGGTGATTACAGTTTCTGGGCCGAACTGGCCAACCATTCCCCGGCATGCGAACCGGTCATGCTGACCGGCGAAGACCCGTTCCTGCTGATGTTCACTTCGGGCACCACCGGCCCGTCCAAAGCCTTGTCTGTGCCGCTAAAGGCCATCGTCGCCTTCCAGAGCTACACCCGTGATGCCGTGGATCTGCGCCCTGAAGACGCGTTCTGGAACGTTGCTGACCCAGGCTGGGCCTACGGCATTTATTTCGGTGTGACCGGGCCGATGTCCATGGGACACCCGATCACCTTTTACGATGGCCCGTTTACCCTGGAAAGCACCTGCCGGGTGATCAACAAGTACGGGATCACCAACCTCACCGGCTCACCGACGGCCTATCGTCTGTTGATCGCCGGTGGCGACGAATTCTCCAAGTCGATCAAAGGCAAGTTGCGCATCGTCAGCAGCGCTGGCGAGCCACTGAACCCGGAAGTGATTCGCTGGTTCGCCGACAACCTCGGCGTGGTCATTCACGACCATTACGGCCAAACCGAACTGGGCATGGTGCTGTGCAATCACCATGGCCTGGAACATCCGATTCACATGGGTGCTGCCGGTTTCGCCTCGCCGGGCCATCGCATCGTGGTACTGGATGATGAATACAAGGAATTGGGCGTTGGCCAGCCAGGCATCCTCGCTATCGACCGGACCCAGTCGCCCATGTGCTGGTTCGCCGGTTACGAAGGCGCGCCGACCAAAGCCTTCGTCGGCGACTATTACCTCAGCGGCGATACCGTCGAATGGAACCCGGACGGCAGCATCAGCTTCGTCGGCCGTAGTGACGACGTGATCACCACCTCCGGTTACCGCGTGGGGCCGTTCGATGTCGAAAGCGCCTTGATCGAACACCCGGCCGTGGTGGAAGCGGCGGTGGTTGGCAAACCCGATCAGGAGCGCACCGAGCTGGTCAAAGCCTTTGTCGTGCTCAGCCCGCAATATCGCGCAGGGCCGGAACTGGGCGAAGAGTTGCGCCAACACGTACGCAAGCGTCTGGCAGCGCACTCATATCCCCGTGAAATCGAATTTGTCAGCGAGTTGCCGAAAACCCCAAGCGGCAAATTGCAGCGCTTTATCTTGCGCAACCAGGAAATCGCCAAGGCTCAAGAGGCTGCGGCGAAGAACGTTTCAGCTTGAATCCAAGGAAACAATGATGCAGATCGAAAACAAGGTTTTTCTCGTCACCGGTGGTGCTTCCGGGCTCGGTGCGGCCACTGCTGAAATGCTGGTCGCGGCTGGTGCCAACGTGATGCTGGTGGACATGAACGCTGAAGCGGTCGCGGCGCAGGCCCAGCGTCTGGGCGCGCAAAGCGTGGTCGCGGACATCAGCGACGAAGCGGCGGCGGAAGCGGCGGTGCAGGCGACGATCAAAGCCTTTGGCGGCCTCAATGGTCTGGTCAACTGCGCCGGCATCGTGCGTGGCGAGAAGATCCTCGGCAAAAATGGTCCGCACGCGCTGTCGAGCTTCAGCCAGGTGATTAACGTCAACCTGATCGGCAGCTTCAACATGCTGCGCCTGGCCTCGGCGGCGATTGCCGAAACCGAAGCGGACGCCGATGGCGAGCGCGGCGTAATCATCAACACCGCCTCGGCAGCAGCCTATGACGGCCAGATCGGCCAGGCTGCCTATGCGGCATCGAAAGGCGCTATCGTCAGCCTGACCTTGCCCGCCGCCCGAGAACTGGCGCGCTTCGGCATCCGCGTGATGACCATCGCCCCAGGCATCTTCGAAACGCCAATGATGGCCGGCATGACCCAGGAAGTCCGCGATTCCCTGGCGGCCGGCGTACCGTTCCCGCCGCGTCTGGGCAAGCCGGGCGAGTACGCCGCGCTGGTCCGGCATATCATTGAAAACAGCATGCTCAATGGCGAGGTGATCCGTCTCGATGGTGCCTTGCGCATGGCCGCCAAGTAAGGAGGATTTGTCATGACAATTGCCAACGATCCAATCGTTATCGTCAGCGCCGTTCGCACCCCGATGGGTGGTTTCCAGGGCGAACTGAAAAGCCTGACTGCGCCACAACTGGGCGCTGCGGCGATCAAAGCCGCGGTCGAGCGCGCCGGTGTTGCGCCTGACGCTGTTGAAGAAGTGCTGTTCGGTTGCGTGCTGTCCGCCGGCCTCGGCCAGGCACCGGCACGTCAGGCTGCCCTCGGCGCCGGGCTGGATAAATCGACCCGCTGCACCACACTGAACAAGATGTGCGGCTCGGGCATGGAGGCGGCCATTCTGGCCCACGACATGCTGATTGCCGGTAGCGCTGATGTGGTGGTCGCCGGTGGCATGGAAAGCATGTCCAACGCGCCTTACCTGCTGGACCGCGCCCGCAGCGGCTACCGCATGGGCCACGGCCGCGTGCTTGACCATATGTTCCTCGACGGTCTCGAAGACGCCTACGACAAGGGCCGCCTGATGGGCACCTTTGCCGAAGACTGCGCCGAAACCAACGGCTTCAGCCGCGAGGCCCAAGACGAATTCGCCATTGCTTCGACCACCCGTGCGCAGCAGGCGATCAAGGACGGCAGCTTCAAAGACGAGATCGTGCCGTTGAGCGTCATGGTCGGCAAAGAGCAGGTACTGATCAGCAACGACGAACAGCCACCGAAGGCCAAACTGGACAAGATCACCGCGCTGAAACCGGCGTTCCGCGAGGGCGGCACGGTCACGGCGGCGAACTCCAGTTCAATCTCCGATGGTGCGGCAGCATTGGTGCTGATGCGCCGTTCCGAAGCCGACAAACGCGGCCTCAAACCGCTGGCGGTGATCCACGGTCACGCGGCGTTTGCCGATACACCGGGCCTGTTCCCGGTGGCTCCGGTTGGGGCCATCAAGAAACTGATGAAGAAAACCGGCTGGTCGCTGGATCAAGTTGATCTGGTTGAAGTCAACGAAGCCTTCGCCGTGGTCAGCCTGGTGACCATGAGCAAACTGGAAATCCCTCACGAGAAGGTCAACGTGCACGGCGGCGCTTGCGCCCTCGGCCACCCGATCGGTGCGTCCGGCGCGCGGATTCTCGTGACCTTGCTCTCGGCGCTGCGCCAGAAAGGCCTGAAGCGCGGCGTTGCAGCCATTTGCATCGGCGGCGGCGAAGCCACAGCCATGGCCGTTGAATGCCTCTATTAAGGCCCATTTAGGCTCTGTGTAGGAGCTATGTAGGCGCTGTCGAGTGAAACGAGGCTGCGATCTTTTGACGTTTATTTAAAAGCAACATCAAAAGATCGCAGCCTGCGGCAGCTCCTACAGGGAAATTGTATTTTTAAGGAACTCGCATGATTCCCAATGACGAACAACAGCAGATCAGCGAAGCCGCCCGTCAGTTTGCCCAGGAGCGGCTGAAACCGTTCGCCGCCGAGTGGGACCGTGAGCACCGTTTCCCCAAGGAAGCCATTGGCGAAATGGCCGAACTGGGCTTCTTCGGTATGTTGGTGCCGGAGCAGTGGGGCGGTTGCGACACCGGTTACCTGGCCTACGCCATGGCCCTGGAAGAAATCGCGGCCGGTGATGGCGCCTGCTCGACCATCATGAGCGTGCACAACTCGGTGGGTTGTGTACCGATCCTCAACTACGGCACCGACGAGCAGAAAGAGCGCTTCCTCAAGCCCCTCGCCAGCGGTGCAATGCTCGGTGCTTTCGCCTTGACCGAGCCGCAGGCCGGGTCTGACGCCAGCGGCCTGAAAACCCGTGCTCGCCTGGAAGGTGATCACTACGTGCTCAACGGCTGCAAACAATTCATCACCTCCGGGCAGAACGCCGGGGTGGTGATCGTGTTCGCCGTGACTGACCCGATCGCTGGCAAACGCGGGATCACGGCACTGATCGTGCCGACCGATTCGCCGGGCTACAAAGTCGCGCGGGTCGAAGACAAGCTCGGCCAGCATGCGTCCGACACCTGCCAGATCCTCTTCGAAGATGTGAAAGTCCCGGTGGCCAACCGTCTGGGCGAAGAGGGCGAAGGTTATAAAATCGCCCTGGCCAACCTCGAAGGCGGCCGTGTCGGTATCGCTTCACAATCGGTGGGCATGGCCCGCGCCGCGTTCGAAGCGGCGCGCGACTACGCCCGTGAGCGCGAGAGTTTCGGCAAGCCGATCATTGAGCATCAGGCTGTCGCGTTCCGTCTGGCGGACATGGCGACCCAGATCGCCGTGGCCCGGCAAATGGTGCATTACGCAGCAGCGTTGAGGGACAGCGGCAAACCGGCGCTGGTCGAGGCATCGATGGCCAAGCTGTTCGCTTCGGAAATGGCTGAGAAAGTCTGCTCCTCGGCGTTGCAAACCCTCGGTGGTTACGGTTATTTGAACGACTTCCCGCTGGAGCGGATTTACCGCGACGTGCGGGTATGCCAGATCTACGAAGGCACCAGCGATATTCAGCGCATGGTCATTTCGCGCAATCTGTGAAAACGCACCCCTGTAGGAGCTGTCGAGTGAAACGAGGCTGCGATCTTTTTGAGACAAGATCAAAAGATCGCAGCCTTCGGCAGCGCCTACAGGGCTACATAGGGCTTAGGAGTTGGTTATGAGTTACGAAACGATTTTGCTGGAAACCCACGGCCGTGTGGGCCTGATCACCCTCAATCGGCCGCAGGCGCTGAACGCCTTGAACGCGCAGATCGTCAGCGAACTGAACCATGCCCTCGATGGTCTGGAAGCCGATTCGAACATCGGTTGCATCGTGCTGACCGGCTCGAAAAAAGCCTTTGCCGCCGGCGCCGACATCAAGGAAATGGCCGAGCTGACCTACCCGCAAATCTACCTCGACGACCTGTTCAGCGATAGCGATCGCGTGGCCAATCGCCGCAAGCCGATCATTGCCGCAGTCAACGGTTTTGCGCTGGGCGGCGGCTGTGAACTGGCGCTGATGTGCGATTTCATCTTGGCCGGCGACAACGCCAGGTTCGGTCAGCCGGAAATCAACCTCGGTGTATTGCCGGGCATGGGCGGCACCCAGCGCCTGACCCGCGCCGTGGGCAAAGCCAAAGCCATGGAGATGTGCCTGAGCGGGCGTTTGATCGATGCCGTGGAAGCGGAACGTTGCGGGATCGTGGCGCGGATCGTGCCGGCGGATGAATTGCTGGACGAAGCACTGAGAGTCGCGGCGTTGATTGCCAAGAAGTCCTTGCCGATTGCGATGATGGTCAAGGAAAGCGTCAACCGCGCCTTTGAAGTAAGCCTGTCGGAAGGTGTGCGCTTTGAACGTCGGGTGTTCCATGCGGCGTTTGCGACACAGGATCAGAAGGAAGGAATGGCGGCGTTCATTGCCAAGCGAGAGGCCGAGTTCCAAGGGAAATAATGGTGCGTCTGTGATGACGCCTTCGCGGGCAAGCCTCGCTCCTACGGGGTTTGCGTACCCGTGCAGGAGCGAGGCTTGCCCGCGCAGCTTTTAAGGCTGATAGCCTCCAGCTACTCTTGTCGACCAACGTGAATCAATTCAGCGGAGGTTGTCATGCGTATCGGATTTATCGGGCTGGGTTCCATGGGCAAAGGCATGGCGGCCAATCTGCTCAAGGCGGGTCATCAGGTACTGGTATGGAACCGTAGCCCCGGCGCGGTCGAGTCCCTGGTCAAACTGGGCGCTGTCGCGGCCGGTCATCCAACCGAGGCCTTCGATGCCGAAGTGGTGATCAGCATGCTCGCCGATGACGCCGTCACCCGCCGCATCGTCATCGAAAGTGGCGCCTTGGCGTCGAGCAAACCGGGTTTGATTCACTTGAGCATGGCAACGCTGTCGGTGGATTTCGTTCGGGAAATGGCTGATTTACATGCTAGCGCCGGGGTCGAGCTGATTGCCGCGCCGGTGTTCGGTCGCAATGACCTGGCCGAATCCGGCATGCTCAACATCGCCGTCGCCGGGCCCCAAGCGGCTATTGCCAAGGTTCAGCCGTTGCTGGACGTGCTTGGGCAGAAAACCTGGCCGATGGGCGAAGACCCGGTCAATGCCAGCATCCTCAAAATCGCCACCAACATGATGTTGATCAGTGCCATCGAAGCCACCGGTGAAGCGATGGCGTTGACCCAAAGTTATGGCGTGGCCAACAACGATTTTGTCGATTTCATTACCAACACCTTGTTCGCGGCGCCGGCCTACAAAGTCTATGGGCCGAAAATTGCCAAGCGTGAAACCGCGGGTGCGGGTTTTACATTGCGTCTAGGGCTGAAGGATGTGAGCCTGGCGTTGAAGGCTGGCGAGCCGAAGCATGTGCCGCTGCCGTTTGCCAGTGTGTTGCGCGATAACTTGCTGGATGCGGTGGCGCTGGGTGAGGGCGAGAGCGATCTGGCGGCGCTGGGGGTGAGGGCGGTGAGGCGTTCCGGGCAGGATTAAAAGATCGCAGCCTGCGGCAGCTCCTACATGGGGACGCAATCTCCTGTAGGAGCTGCCGCAGGCTGCGATCTTTTGCTTTAAATCAGATAATTCTTCAACTCGCGGGCAATCACCATCCGCTGAATCTCGCTCGACCCTTCATAGATCTGGGTGATCCGCGCATCGCGGTAATACTTCTCCACCGGATAGTCTTCCAGATACCCATAACCGCCATGAATCTGGATTGCCGATGAACACACCTTCTCGGCCATTTCCGAGGCAAACAGTTTGGCCTGTGAGGCCTCCGACAGACACGGTTTACCAGCACTGCGCAAGCGCGCGGCGTGCAGGATCATCAATCGCGCGGCGTTCAGTTGCATGTGCATGTCGGCCAGCAGGTTGGCGATGCTCTGGTGTTCGTTGATCGGCTTGCCGAACTGTACGCGATCGCGGGAATAGGCCAGCGCCGCTTCGAATGCCGCGCGGGCGATGCCCAGTGCCTGGGCGGCAATACCGATGCGTCCGCCCTCAAGGTTGGACAGGGCGATGGCCAGGCCTTTGCCCCGTTCACCCAGCAGGTTTGCTTCGGGAATCACGCAATTGTTCAACGTCACCGCACAGGTATCGGAAGCACGGATGCCCATCTTGTGTTCCATGCGATCAACGATGAAACCGGGGTTATCCGTTGGCACCAGGAACGCCGAGATCCCGCGCTTGCCCAAGTCCGGGTCGGTCACGGCAAACACGATCGCCAGTTTCGCCCGTTTGCCGTTGCTGACAAATTGCTTGGCGCCGTTGATCACCCACTGTCCGTCGCGCAGTTCGGCGCGGGTGCGCAAGTTGTGCGCTTCGGAGCCTGCCTGGGGTTCGGTCAGGCAGAAGCAGCCGATGGTTTGACCGCTGGCCAGATCCGCCAGCCAGGTTTGTTTCTGTTCTTCGCTGCCGTAGTTGAGCACCGGCCCGCACCCTACGGAGTTGTGGATGCTCATCAACGCGCCAGTGGCCCCATCGCCGGCCGAGATTTCTTCTACCGCCAGGGCATAAGCGACGTAGTCAACGTAAGTGCCGCCCCATTCCTCCGGCACGACCATGCCCAGCAGGCCCAGTTCGCCCATCTTCGCTACCAGGCTGTCATCGATCCAGCCAGCCTTTTCCCAGGCCTGGGCCTGAGGCGCGATTTCGCCGCGGGCAAAGTCCCGGGCCATGTCGCGGATCATCACTTGTTCTTCTGTCAGTTCGAGATCGTGCATGGCTCAGCTCCCGCTCTCATCGAAACCCTGGAAGAAACTCGCCACATGCTCGGCATTCAGCGCCTGCAAGGTTGGTGGGTTCCAGCGCGGTTTTTTGTCTTTGTCGATCAGCAAGGCGCGCACGCCTTCGATCAGGTCGCCGCGCTCAAACCACTGGCGGTCCAGATGCAGCTCCAGGGCAAAGCATTGTTCAAGGCTCAGATGCCGACCGCGTCGCAGCATTTCCAGCGTTACGCCCATGGCCAGGGGCGAGCGGGTTTCCAGCAGGTCGGCGGTGGTCGTGGCCCACTCATGGCTGTCAGCGACCGTCACTTCGCGCAGTTGCTCAACAATACTCGGCACATCGGGCAGGGCGAAGAAGTGGTCGATGGCCGGCCGCAATGCTTTCAAAGGTGCATCGGGCAGTTGCTGTACAGCGAGTTTCGCCAGCAAACCCTGAAGGTCTTTCAACGGCGTGTCGTGCCATTCCAACTGATCGAGTTTTTCGTCCAGCGCACCGAGTTTGCTGCTGTCCAGATACCAGTCGGCCAGGCCGCAATAGAGTGCATCCGCCGCGCGGAACTGCACACCGCTGACGCCCAGGTAAATCCCTAGCTCGCCGGGAATGCGTGGGAGGAAGTAACTGCCGCCAACGTCCGGGAAATAACCAATCCCCACTTCCGGCATTGCCAGACGGCTTTTATCGGTGACCACTCGCAGATCGGCACCTTGCACCAGGCCCATGCCACCACCGAGGACGAAACCGTCCATCAAGGCCAGTACCGGTTTGCGGTAATGATGGATTGCGATGTCGAGAGCGTATTCCTCGACGAAGAAGTCCTGGTGCAGCGTGTCGCCGCTTTTGAAACTGTCGTGCAGCGAACGAATGTCGCCGCCGGCACAGAAGGCTTTTTCGCCGGCGCCGCGCAACACCACGGCATGCACTTGCGAATCCTGCGCCCAGGCATCGAGCTGGCGGTGCAGGAGGCGGACCATGTCCAGAGTCAGGGCGTTGAGCCCGGCGGGGCGGTTGAGGGTCAGGTGACCGATGTGGTTGCGAACCTCGGCCAGCACTTCATTTTGCATGGCATCCATGGACTGAGTCCCCGGAGAAGAAACCTGAGCAGTCATCACTAACTCCCTGCTTTTGTTGTTCTTTATAGAGTAGCTCGCGCGCGAGCGATGCAGGATCGTAACAGTGCAAATTTGTGATGTACAACGGGGATATATGCAGGGGCTGTTTGCGTTTTTGCCTTATCGGCGAATCAAAAGATCGCAGCCTGCGGCAGTTCTTACATGGAATGCGCTTCAATGTAGGAGCTGCCGCAGGCTGCGATCTTTTCATCTTCAATGACTTCGGCTCAATACCTCACCAATACTGCGACGTTTGGCGTGTAACTCACTGGCATGGATCAATTGTTCGAGGTCTTCCGGGGTGACGTCGAAGAAGGCTTCCATGTCGGCCAGGGCCAGTTTCAAGTCCTGGGCGGTGATTGCCTGGCTGTCGGTCGGCGGATGATCGGCAGGTATCATCGGCACCGGTTCGCTGGCACGTTTCGGGTAACGGATGCGCGTCAGGTTGTTGTAGGCCAGGGCGCTGAGCAACATGATCGAACCGCCGAGCATTACCGGGCCGAGGGCTTTCCAGTCCATGGCAATGGTCGCGGGGTCGGCGAGCACCAACGTCAACGCCAATGCGCCGGCCGGTGGATGCAGACAACGCAACCAGCACATCAGAAGCAACGCCATGCCCGCTGCGAGGCATGCGCTTCCGAGGGTTCGACCGAGCACGTGTGCGACCAGCAACGAGACGACCCCGGCGCTCAAGTAGCCGCCGAGTATCGACCAGGGTTGCGCCAGAGCACCGGAAGACACTGCGAACAACAACACCGCCGAAGCCCCGAGTGGCCCGATCAGGTGTTGCGCCACCTCCACGCCAAATACCTGGCCACACAGCCAGACGCTGAGCATTGTCCCCAGGGCCATGCCAATCGCAGCGCGGCTCCATTCGGTGGGGCGGGTATTGATGGCGGCGGGCAACCAGCGAGCAAACATGACGAACCGTTCCCTTGTGAAAAAACCGAGGAAAAAAAAAGGCTTATCTGGGATACCCAGAAAGCCCTTGAAGGTGTTCCAACTATTGGGGGAGGAACGAGCACAGTGTGCCGATCATTGCTGATGCTGACAAATTCATATTAATGAGGCTTCAGTTCACTAATTCTGATGTATCGCCACGCGACGGCCACTCATGAAGCACAGGAGTCCGCCAAGGGCAGCGAGTGCACTCAAGGCATAAAACATGGTGGGCGCGGGTGTGTGCATCAGCAGGAAGCCGCAAATGACCGGGCTCAGCGCGCCGCCAAGGGCCGCGAGGTTCTGAGCACCGTAGTAGCTACCGCGCAATGCTTCAGGAGCCAGGGTGTCCACGAACAGAAATTCGGCTGGGTAAATAATGATTTCGCCAAGGGTGAAGATGAACATCGCCACGCACCAACCCAGCAAACTGTTCGCGAAGCTGAAACCGATCAGCCCGAGGATGAACAGGCCGGTGCCCACCACGATCCAGTGGCGCAAATGCTCGCGCTTGAGGAAACGCCCGATCTGGTATTGCAGCAGGATCACGCTGATGGCATTGCAGGCGAGCAGGGCGGCCATCACTTTCAAGGTGTTCTGGTCGTCGCTGGTGACCAGCAGGTACTGCGACAGGTAGAAGGTAAAGCGACCATGCACCACAGTGCTGAGCAGGCAGCCGCAAGTGAACATAATCAGCGTGCGGTCGTTTTTCAGTGTTATCAAGGTTTTGAGAAAGCTCTGGACTTGACCGGTCGCAGGCGTCAATGCGGGGTTCCTGGCAATTCCGGTCATCAAAAAGAGGCTGGAAAATGCAATGCCGGCGGCGATCAAGAACGGTGCAATCGGATAGACACCAGCAATCACCACACCCAGCATCGGGCCGATGGCGTAGCCAATATTGGTCAAGGTGTAATTCAGGGAGAACGCCTTTGCGCGTTGGCCGACCGGCAGGTTTTCGCTGAGGATGGCTTTGGAGCCGATGAGAAACAGCGCCGAAGCGGTTTCGGTGGCCACCAGGGTGACAGTAGTCAGGTAGAGGTTTTCGGCGAAGGTCAGCAGCACCAGGCCAATGGCACTGGAAAGCATCGTCAGAATCAGCAGCCGGCGCTTTTCCAGGCGATCGATGATGTAACCACCGTAGAGCGCGAGCAGCGTCGCGATGAACACTGCGATACCCAACAGCAAGCCAACGTCCTGCTGATTAAGGCCGAGCTTGTTGCTCAGAAAAAGTGTGAGCATCGGGCTGGTGATCGCGCGGCTGACGACGATGGTCAACGAACAGATCAGCAAGCGGCGAATGACGAGCGAGTAGGTGGTCACGGAGCGTGAATGTCCTTATTCGAATCGCATCATCGTACACGCTCATGTAGAAGCTGCCGAAGGCTGCGATCTTTTGATCTTAAATCCAGGGTCAAAAGATCGCAGCCTTCGGCAGCGCCTACAAGGGGCGGTGCAGCAGGACGAAATCGTTTTTGTCGAAACGTCCGTTCAGAACTGGCGTCAACGCGCCCAAAGGCGTGCCATGCAGGGCGCGGTAGTCGCTTTGATCCATCACCAGCCACAGCGGCCCCTGAAGGTTTTCCAGTTCCTGAATCGACTCGGTAAACACCGGTTGCACGTCCTGCTCGATATTGACCATGAACTTGATGGCCTTGGCGTCTTTGCCCATGCCGTGCAGCACCAGCGGCGCGGGGTCCTTTTGCACTTGTGCAAAGGTTGCGCGGCTGAAAGATTGGGTGTCGTAGAGCTGCCGCTCGACCGGTTCGAACACCAGTATGCACACCGACCACAGCGCCAGAACCGCAGAAAACGCCAGGACTTGCGCACGCCAGCGCGCTTTCGCAAGTACCGCCAACGCGATCACTTGCAAACTACCGAGCACAATCAACACCGGACCCAGGCTGGTCAAAACTTGTGGATAACGTCGCTGGGCAAGCAGCAATCCGCCGATCAAAAGCGCGGGCAGCAGCAGCCACATACCCTGCATCAATACGCGTATTCCATTGAACAGCCGGCCCTGAGCCACCGCAAAAGGGTACGCCGCAATGATCGCCGCCATAGGCAGCATAGGCAGCATATACCGGGCCTTTTTTGCCTGAGGTATGGAGAGTCCCAGCATGACGATCAACCCGGCCGCGGCGCAGTACTGCACCAAGCGCAACGCCGGCCCGTTCTGACGAGGGTTACCCAGCAGCACCGCGACCAAGGTCAGCAATGCCAATGGATAGGCCAGCGCGTAGTTACCGATTGAGCTCGTGAAGTAATACAGCGAACCGCTGACGCCTTCGCTGCCGTCCATGCGTCCCATGAACTGCATGCGAATCACATCCTGCATGAAGATCGGGCCGCCGCTGGTTTCGGCCAGCCACAGCAGGGCACCGACGCACACCGCCAGCAGCAGTGCGGCGGTCAAACCAAAACCAAACAGTCGCTGCCAATCACGATTGAGCATGTAGTAGCTGCAAAGCATGCCCGTGGGTACGACCAGTCCGATCGGCCCGCGAACGCCGAAACCAAGCAGCAACAGGAACAGGATCAGCACCCAACGGCGCCGCGCCGCGAAATGATCGGCGGCATAGCCCAGGTAAAACACGGCAAACGCCACCGCTGCCAGCATCAAATCCTGGGACACGGCGCGGGTTTCGGTGACGAAGGTGTTGGTCAGCAGCATCAGGGCGATGCTCAGCAGTGCCCAGCGTCTGGAATACGGCGCCACCAGTCGGTACATCAAGGTAACGATGACCGCCCCGGCGATGGCGCTCGGCAGCCAGGCACTCAGGCTGTTGACCTGCCCGAACGGCAGGGCCAGCAGCCAGATAAACACCGTCGAAAGCGCCGAGTAGTCGGCGTAAGGCTGGCCATAGGTGGTGGGGAAAAACGACGGCCCGTGGCGCAACATCTCCTGGGCAAACATCACGAAGCGCGAATCGAAGCCGATTGGCGCCTGCTGATAGACCCCGGCGCTGAATAACAGCAGCGCCAACAGCCCGACGACGAAGGACTGCTGGCGGATACTCAGGGTCATGACGATTGAGCGACCACCGAAGCGGCAGACCATTGCTGATGCGGGATCGGCAATTTGCGCGACTCGCCACGGCCCATCGGGAAGTACAGGAAACCATTGCGAGACAGGCGCTCGGCGTCGTACAGGTTACGGCCGTCGAAAATCACCGGAGCGCTGAGCCGCTGACGGATCAGATCGAAATCCGGTGCCTTGAACTGTTGCCATTCGGTGCAGATGATCAGCGCGTCGGCGCCGTTCAATACCGATTCCGGCGTCCCCATGAGCGCCAGTTTGGCTTCATCGGGATACAGATTCTGGGTTTCCTGCATCGCTTCCGGGTCGAACGCCCGCACGCTGGCACCGGCGGCCCACAACGATTCGAGCAGGACCCGGCTCGGCGCATCGCGCATGTCGTCGGTGTTGGGTTTGAACGCCAGGCCCCACAAGGCGAAGGTCTTGCCGCGCAGATCGCCCTGGTAGAACGCATTGATGCGTTCGAACAGCTTGTGTTTCTGCCGCTGATTGATGGCTTCCACCGCTTGCAACAGGTCGCTGGAGCAGTGGGCCTCTTGGGCGCTGTGGATCAGGGCGCGCATGTCTTTGGGGAAGCACGAGCCGCCGTAACCGCAGCCGGGGTAAATGAAGTGGTAACCGATGCGCGAGTCGGCGCCGATGCCCAATCGGACCGATTCAATGTCCGCACCCAGGTGCTCGGCCAGTTCGGCAATCTGGTTGATGAAACTGATTTTGGTCGCCAGCATGCAGTTGGCGGCATATTTGGTCAGCTCGGCGCTGCGCAGGTCCATGAACATGATCCGGTCATGGTTGCGGTTGAACGGTGCATACAGATCACGCATCACATCACGCACTTCATCTCGTTCGCAGCCGATGATGATGCGGTCCGGGCGCCGGCAGTCGGTCACGGCCGAGCCTTCCTTGAGAAACTCCGGGTTGGAGACAATATCGAACTGCAACAACCGCCCGCTCTTGATCAGGCACTTGTCGATGTGCTCGCGCAAGGCATCTCCGGTCCCCACCGGCACTGTGGATTTCTCCACCAGAATGGCCGGCTGTTCGCGATGCCGCGCCACGGCATCGCCTACAGACAGTACGTAACGCAAGTCCGCCGAGCCATCGTCCCGAGACGGTGTGCCGACGGCGATGAACAACACCTGGCCGTGTTGTACGGCGAATTTTTCGTCAGAAGTGAACTGCAGGCGCTTGGCGTCGAGGCTTTCACGTACCAGGCTGGCCAGCCCCGGCTCGAAAATGCTCACGTGGCCTTGTTTCAGTAACTCGATCTTTTTTTCGTCAACGTCCATGCAGACCACGTCGTGACCGACTTCAGCCAATACGGCTGCCTGTACAAGGCCGACGTAACCGCTACCAAATACGCTAATTTTCATGGTGCACTCCTAAATTCGGGCGCGCGAGCAGGTCGAGAGTTAATGGTGATGACGCCGAGGATGACCAGCGCCACCCCGAGGCTTTTGGAAAGGCTGAAATGTTCGTTGAACAGCGGCAGGCTTGCCGCCGCCAGATACACCAGCGCGTAGCTGATGCTCAGCAGCGAGTAGGCCCGGCCCAGAGGCAGATCCCGCAGGGCGGCGAGCCAGCAGAGCATCGACAGCGCATAGGCGAAAATTGCCGCCAGCACCACCGCGATTGCGGTCAGGTCGATGTGAGCGCTGAGCCATTGTTCGGGCGACGGCAGGCGACTCATGCTCCAGCGCATGCCCAACTGAGCGGCGCTGACCAGCAGCACACTGCCCAGGGCGAAGGTGACTCCGCGACGCAGGTTCATGTGTGTTGCCCCAGCAAAACCACGCCACCGATCACCAGCGCTACACCCAGCCAGTGACGACGGTCGATGGTTTCATGAAAAACGAAGCGTGCGACCAGGGTGATCAGCACGAAATTGAGGCTCAGCATCGGGTAGGCGATGCCCACTTCGAGGCGCTGCAAAACCAGCAACCACACCAGCAGGCCCAGGCCAAGGGCAACAAGCGCCAACCATAACCAAGGCGAACGCAGTTTCTCGGCCCAGCCCGAGGGTTGCCCGCGCCAGCTTTCAACGGCGTACTTCTGGGCGATCTGACCAAGGCATGTCAGCAGGCAGGCAAACAGTAGTAGAAGCAGGCTCACGGTGCCGCCTGCGGAATAATCAAAATCACAATGTTGCCTTGTTCATAACGCTGGCCTTCCTTGGGCAGCTGATCGAGCTCGTGCAGTTCGTCGTCACCCTTGACCCGCATTACCACACCGACCGAACCGTGCTGACGGGCGTTGCGCATCCATTGCTGGACCTGATTGGGGTCGACTCGCTGCTTTATCGAGTCAGGATAGGCAAGGCCATATTTCAATTCGCCTATCGTGTTGTACAAAGCCACATCCGGGCGTTTCATGCGCCAGGCCAGGGCCGATGCGGCGCCCAGGTCATTGCTCAGCAATTGTCCGGTCTGGCTGAGTTCCTGAGCGTGATCGAGGATGAACTGGTCGGGCATTTTGTTGGCGACCACCGAATTAGGCAGTCCTGCGGGCAGCACGGCGATCAGCAAAAGGCTGCCGAAGGCTGGCGCGGCCCAGCATTGCAGGGGGCGAAACGCTTGCAGCAGGTTGGCCATGATCCAGCCAATCAGGCCGATGAACACCAGTACCAGATTGTGCAGTTCATGGTCGTACAGCGGCTTTTTCAGTTGCAGGTAAACCAGAGCCAGCAGGGTGACCACGCCCAGTATCAGGTTCAGCAGTCCGTTGAGGCCGAGCGTGCGGCCTTGTTCGAGCTTCAAGCGATCGGCCAGAGCGTTGCCCAAAAGCAAGGCCAATGGCAGCAGGCAGGGCAGAATGTAGGCGGGCAGCTTGCCTTTGCTCAGGCTGAAAAAGATCAGCGGCATCAGCAGCCACAACAACAGGAAGCCGATTTGAGCCTCGCGTCGGGTCTGCCAGGCTTGCTTGAGCGCGGCGGGCAGCAACGCGACCCACGGCAAGCTGAAGCCCACCAGCAACGGCAAATAGAACCACCACGGCGCGTCATGTTGTGCATCGTCACCGGCGAAGCGACGAATGTGTTCATGCCAGAAGAAGAACCTCCAGTAATCGGGTTCGTGGGCATGCACGGCCAAAGCCCATGGCAAGCTGACGACGACCGCCACCACAATCGCCACCGGGCCGTAAACGAGCAATTCACGCCAGCGTTTTTGCCACACCACCCAAGGCAGGGCGACCAGCACCGGCAATAACCAGGCGAGAAAACCCTTGGTCATGAAACCCATGCCACAGGCCAGCCCTAGCACCGCCCAACCTGCAAGGCGCTGACCACGACCGTGACTGTCCAGCGCGAACCACAACCCCACCAGGCTCAAATTGACCCAGAACGTGAATTGCGGATCGAGATTGGCATAACCGGCCGAGCCGGCCACCACGGTGAAACTCATGTACAGCAGCGCGCAGGCGAAACTCTTGCGTAGCTCGTTCCACATCCGGCGGGCGACCAGGTAACACAGCATTACGCTCAGCGCGGTGCTCAATGCCGAAGCGAAACGCACACCGAACAGGTTTTGCCCAAACACCGCTTGACCGAGAGCGATCATCCAGTAGCCGGCTGCCGGTTTTTCGAAATAGCGTACGGTCATGAAGTGCGGCGAAATCCAGTTGCCACTCAGCAGCATGTCCTGGCTGATCTGGGCATAGCGGGTTTCATCGGGAATCCACAAGCCATGGGTGCCCATTGGCAGCAGGTAGGCCAGCACCATAAGGGCCAGCAACATTGGCAGCGCCCAACGCTTGCTCATGCGCCTTGCACTCCCAGCCAGCCTTCACGACCTTCGAGCGCACCGCGCATGACGCGACCGACCGGTAAACTGCCGATGGACTCGGGCAACAGATTGCCCAAGGGTTGAAAACGGATGTCACGCTGGCGCGCATCGGCCAGCAGTTGACGAAAATCATTGGCCATCAGAATCCCTTCTACTTCGGCATGGATGGTGTAGACATTGAGTTTTTCTGCGCTGAAACGCTCAAGAATGAAGGCGTTGAAGTCTTTGGCTGCAACGCTTGGGCCGACCACTTCATCGAAAGTCGGCAGGTCCACTGGAATCTGCGGGGCGCCATGACCGCCACCGGCCAACGTCGGCTGGAACAGGCTGTGGCCGCGACAATCGCTGTTGTAGCGAAAGCCAAAAGCTTGCTTGGCTTCGATCACACGCTCGTCCGCACGCCATCCGGCGACGGCCGAACACTCGACTTTTGCGCCAAGGATGTCGCTGAGCGTGTCCACGCCGCGACGAATCTGCTCGACCAGTTGCGCGTCGCTCCAGCGCCCGGCATTGGCCTGCCAGCCATGGTGATCCCACGCGTGCAGGCCGACTTCATGCCCGGCGTCCCGGGCCTGACGCATCAGGTGCCCAAGGTCGCGGCCAATCGGTTTGCCTGGCCACGCGGTGCCGGCCAGCAGGATGTCCCAGCCATACAGGCCGGCAGCGTTGGAACGGAGCATTTTCCAGAGGAACTGCGGGCGGATAAGGCGCCATAAATGGCGCCCCATATTGTCCGGCCCGACGCTGAAGAAAAACGTCGCCTTGACCTGTGCTTCGTCCAGTATTTCCAACAACCTCGGCACCCCCTCACGGGTGCCTCGGTAAGTGTCGACATCGATCCGAAGGCCTGCCTGCATCAACGCTTGTCCGCTATTTCGAGCATGGCTTCGCGCAGGAAGAAGTCCAGCGTGTTGCCGATGGTTTCGCTCATTTCCACGGTTGGCGCCCAGTCCAGCAGACGCTTGGCATTGGCGATGCTCGGTTTGCGATGGGACACGTCCTGGTAGCCGGTGCCGTAGAACGCCTTGCTTTCGACATCGCGGAAACCGGCGAACGGCGGGAAGTTGTCGCGCAACGGGTGCGCTTCGAACTGACGCAATAACTCTTCGCCCAACTGGCGAATGCTGGCTTCGTTTTCCGGGTTACCGATGTTGATGATCTGGCCGTTGCAGGCATCGTTGTCGTTGTCGATGATGCGCGCCAGGGCTTCGATGCCGTCAGCGATGTCGGTGAAGCAGCGCTTCTGCTCGCCACCGTCGAACAGGCGGATCGGTGTGCCTTCCACCAGGTTGAGGATCAACTGAGTGATCGCCCGGGAGCTGCCGATCCGTGCCGAGTCCAGGCGGTCCAGACGCGGGCCCATCCAGTTGAATGGGCGGAACAGGGTGAAGTTCAGACCCTTGGCACCGTAGGCCCAGATCACGCGGTCGAGCAATTGCTTGGAAACCGAGTAGATCCAGCGCTGCTTGTTGATTGGACCGACCACCAGGTTGGAGGTGTCTTCGTCGAAATATTGGTCCTGGCACATGCCATAGACTTCGGAAGTCGACGGGAAGATCACGCGCTTGTTGTACTTGACGCAGTAGCGAACCAGTTTCAGGTTCTCTTCGAAGTCCAGTTCAAATACACGCAGCGGATTGCGGGTGTATTCGATCGGTGTAGCGATGGCCACCAGCGGCAGGACCACGTCGCATTTCTTGATGTGGTACTCGATCCACTCGGAGTGAATGCTGATATCGCCTTCCACATAGTGGAAGTTCGGGTGGCTGCGCAGGCGCTCGATGGCATCGGAGCCGATGTCCAGGCCGTAGACTTCATAACGGTCGTCACGCAGCAGACGCTCGGACAGGTGGTTACCGATGAAACCGTTCACACCGAGGATCAGGACACGAGTGCGGCGTGGTTTGCGGCCGGATTCAGCGCCGCGCAATACAGAGCCTTCCACCAGACCTAACTCGTTTGCCAGGGCCGAGCCACTCAGATACAGGCCGTTGTCGTTGCGCTGCCCGGCGTTGATCACCAGCGAGTCTTCGCCACAGGCAATGCGCAGCGGATCGACGCTGATCACCCGGCCCGGGGCCTGGCCTTCGTTGCCCTTTACCACTTGGGCGCTCCACACAATCAGTTTGTGCTCGCCTACCGCGCAGAATGCGCCCGGATAAGGCTTGGTCACGGCGCGAACCAGGTTGAACAGTTCTTCCGCCGGTTTTTGCCACAGCAATTTGCCGTCAGCCGGAGTACGGCGGCCAAACACGGTGGCTTTGGATTCGTCCTGCGGGGTCTCGACGACTGTACCCTGCAACAGCGCCGGCAAGGTGTCGCGCAGCAGGTCAGTAGCGGCCACGCGCAGTTTGCCGTGCAGGCTCAGTGCGGTGTCGCTGCGCTCAATGGCTACCGGTTGCTGGGCGAGAATCGCGCCGGCATCGGCCCGTTTGACCATGCGATGCAGGGTCACGCCGGTGTCGGTTTCACCGTTGACCAGTACCCAGTTGGCCGGTGCACGGCCACGGTAGCGTGGCAGTAACGAACCGTGCAGGTTGAACGCACCTTTGCGGGCGGTGGCCAGCAAGGGTTCGCTCAGCAGGTTGCGGTAATAGAACGAGAAAATGTAATCGGGGTTGAGCTTGCTGATGCGCTCGATCCACAGCGGGTGGTTGGCGTCTTCCGGCGCATGCACCGCGATGCCCTTGTTCGCGCACAATTGCGCAACGGAACCGTAGAAGGCGTTCTCTTTGGGATCATCGGCGTGGGTGAATACTGCGGCAATTTCGATGCCGCAACTGAGCAAGGTTTCGATGCCGGCACAGCCAATATCGTGATAGGCGAAGACAACAGCTTTTGCGCTCATGAAAGAACCTGATCTGAAGAAGTGGAAGAGAAACCGTCAACGGTAATAGCGGGAGCGGGGTCGGCAGGCTGGCTGCGCAGCACCTTTTCAATAAAGAAGCGCGGCCGGGCGCGAACATCGCTGTACATGCGGCCAAGGTACTCGCCGAGCAGGCCCATGCCGATGAACTGCCCACCGGTGAACACGAACAGCACCGCGAACAATACAAAGGTGCCACCACCGGCCCAACCGGCACCGAACACCAGGCGCAACAGGATCAGCGCGATCGCGAACAGCACGCCAAGCGCTGCCATGCCGAAGCCGACAATGCTCAACAAGCGCAGCGGCGTGGTGGTCATGCAGGTGACCAGGTCGAACATCAGGTTGACCAGGCGCATCGGACTGTACTTGGATTCCCCGTGCTCACGCTCGGCGTGAGTCACCAGGATTTCCGTGGTGTGGCGGGCGAAGCTGTTAGCCAGGATCGGGATGAATGTGCTGCGCTCACGGCAGGCGAGCATGGCGTCAACGATGGTGCGGCGGTAGGCGCGCAACATGCAGCCGTAGTCGCTCATGGCAACGCCGGTGGACCGTTGCACGGCAAGGTTGATCAGCTTCGACGGCCAGCGACGCAAGGCCGAGTCCTGTCGGTTATTGCGCACGGTGGCAACCACGTCGTAGCCAAGTTCGGCCTGGGCCACCAGCCGCGGGATTTCCTCAGGCGGGTTTTGCAGATCGGCGTCGAGGGTAATCACCACGTCGCCTTTGCACTGTTCGAAACCAGCCATGATTGCCGCATGCTGGCCATAATTGCGGTTGAGAATGACCGCCACTACCGGGCTGCCGGGGCGGGACGCGGCTTGCTCCAGAAGGTGCGCGGAGTCATCGCGGCTGCCATCGTCGACCAGCACAATTTCATAGGCATGGTTCAGTTGTTCGCATGCCGCTTCAGTGCGGCGCAGCAGTTCGGGCAGGCTGTCTTCTTCGTTGTAGACCGGAATCACGATCGATACGAAGTTGATTGGGTAAGGTCTCACAGGCGTCTGTCCAGGCAGTTTTCAATGGCACCGGCGACGCGCTCGACGTCATCGGTGGTCATGTCGGGGAACAACGGGATCGAAACCAATCGCGCCGAGTTCCATTCGGTGTTGGGGAGATAAATGTCGGGGTAGCGCTGGCGATACCAAGCGTGCAAGTGCGTCGCGATAAAGTGAATACCGGTGCCGATGTTCTGTTCTTGCAAGGCTTTCATGAATGCCTCGCGGTCCAGTCCGCAGTGTTCGGAATCGATACGCAGGATGAACAGGTGCCAGGCGTGCTGCTGCGAATGGGCCGGAATGGCCAATGGTTGTACCGGCAGGCCTTCCAGGCGCTGCAAATAAGCGGTGGCCAGCTGCGTGCGTTTGGCGTTGATCTCGTCCAGTCGCTCCAGTTGCACCAGCGCGATGGCGGCATTGATGTCGGCCAGGTTGTATTTGAATCCCGGCTCCATCACTTGAGCCTGGGGTTTGCGGCCATGGGTCAGGCGGTCATACGCGTCGACGCCCAGGCCATGGAATTTGAGCATGCGTACGCGCGAGGCCAGGGCTTCATCATCGCTGACGAACATCGCGCCTTCGGCGCAGGTCATGTTCTTGATTGCGTGGAACGAAAAAATCGCCGTGCCTTGGGCACCGACGTGGCGACCTTTGTACAAGGTGCCAGCTGCGTGGGCAGCGTCTTCGATAACGGCGATGCCGTGTTTGTCAGCCAGCGCATACAGTGGGTCGAGATCGAACGCGGCGCCGGCGTAATGCACCGGGATGATCGCTTTGGTACGCGGGGTGATCGCTGCCTCGATGCTCGCCAGGTCGCTCATTAGTGTGTCGCGATCAACGTCCACGAACACCGGGGTGGCGCCCAACAGGCAGATCATGTTGGCGGTGGAAACCCAAGTCTGCGACGGCGTGATGACTTCATCACCGGGACCGATGCCCAAAGCCAACAAAGTGATATGCATCCCGCCAGTGGCGGAGGACAGTGCCACCGCATGTCGGCAGCCGACATAGTTGGCAAAATGTTCTTCCAGTGCCTGGTTTTTTGGCCCGGTAGTGATCCAGCCTGAACGCAGTACTTGTTCTACGGCTGCGATTTCCTCATCGCCGATACTGGGGCGGGAGAAGGGGAGAAAAGCCTGACTCATGGGCACCTCGGGGCTGAAAAAAATAGCCGTTGAGGCTAAAAAAAAACACATCCGGTTTTAGCATAGACGCTAAAACAAAAGCCGCATCAATTAGTTACCTAAGAGAAATGAGAAACTGCATCAGTTGACTTTTTCTGCCCTGGCCGGCAGGTTGGGCGCCCATCAGAGCCAGTCGCATTGTTATGAGGGTATGCTCGATTTTGTGAAAGGAACATGAAAAAACGGTTGGCGAATCGTTTATCTGAAGGCTATTAAGCGACTGTTCAGACTTCTGCCGTTTATCGCTGCTTTTAACGGAAACTTCCTACAGAAAGTGTCGCCTTCTATATCGACGATGTTTCATTTATTAGTTGTTTCATTGAACTGTTTTCATTCAAGGCCGTTTCGTTTGATTGACTTACCTGTTGCCGATTCAAGTGCTACCAAGACCAACCCGCTGACCGTCTATCTGGCGCGGCTGGCGCCATCCAGCCAACTGACCATGCGCTACGTCTTGCAGGACGCCGCCGACCGCCTCGGCTTCGAAGACATGAACATCGAGGAAATTTCCTGGCATGAGCTACAACCCGAAGAGGTGATCGCGTTAGTTGCCGCCTTGCGCGCGGACGGTTACGCGCCGAACACTTCGTCGTTGTACGTCAACGCACTGCGCGGGGTGATGAACGAAGCGTGGCGCATGAGCCTGATCAGCCAGGAACACCTGCTGAAAATGCGCTCGGTCAAGGGAATTGCCGGCACGCGGCTGTCCCAGGGCCGTAATCTTCGGCGCACGTTGATCCAGGAACTGATGGAGGTGTGTGCCGCCGACCCACGGCCGCAAGGCCTGCGGGACGCGGCGATCATCGGGATTTTGTATGGTTCGGGGATGCGCAAGTCGGAATCGGTGAACCTTGATCTGAGTCAGGTCGATTTCACCGAGCGCAGCCTGCGGGTTACTGCCAAGGGCAACAAACAGCTGATCAAATATGCACCGGCCTGGGCCTTCGCCAAACTCGACGCCTGGCTGGAGTTACGCCGCTCACAGCTGAAGGAAGGTGAAGCGGATGACCCGTTTCTGTTCAACCGTATCCGTCGCGGCAGCCACATCACCCGCGAGCGCATCACCAAGCATGCGATCTATTACATCGCCCGCCAACGAGGCGCGCAGGTGGGCGTGAAAATCATGCCGCATGATTTCCGGCGTTCATTCATCACCCGGGTGATTGAGGAACACGATTTGTCGATCGCCCAGAAACTCGCCCACCACAGCAACATCCAGACGACCGCCAATTACGATGTGCGCGACGACAACGAGCGACGCCGGGCGGTTGATCGCTTCGATCTGTGAAAAGCAAAGATCGCAGCCTGCACTAAAACGCAACCCAATGCAGGAGCTGCCGCAGGCTGCGATCTGTTGGCGTTAAGGCTCGCTCAGCACATGAGCATGGCCAATAGTCGATACGTGAACAGCGCTGCCGGCCGGTGGCGCGTACATACCGGAACTGCGCACCAGCAATGAACGCCCCGACTCTTCACCGGGGGCCGATGCCTGCAATTCGACGGTCAACGTGCAGGTATTGCCGCTGAAATCCCGTTCAGTCACCACGGCACGGCAACCGGCAGCTTCTGCGGAATGGGGCAGGACGCTGGCCAGCTGCAACTGCTCCGGGCGCAACATTATTTGCGCCTCGCTGTTGTTGCGGTGGTTGTTGACCGGTATCCGTCCCAGGTCGCAATGGGCCCAACCGGCTTCGATTCGCGCCGGCATGACCACGGCGTCACCAAGAAACAGCGCGGTTTGTACATCATCAGGGTAACGGTAAAGGTCCAGGGGATGCCCCGACTGCACCAACCGGCCATGGCGCATCACCGCCAGCTGATCGGCGAACGACAGGGCTTCGCTTTGATCGTGGGTGACCAGGATGGTGGTAACCCCAGCCTCGGCCAGCAAGCGCGAAACCAGTTTGCGCATGCTGGCACGCAGGCCGGTATCGAGCGCCGAAAACGGCTCGTCCAGCAGCATCAACCGCGGCTGCTGGGCCAAGGCTCGCGCCAGCGCCACACGCTGCTGCTGGCCGCCGGACAGCTCATGCGGCCAACGCTCGGCCATGTTCGAATCAAGCGCAACACTCTCCATAAGTTCGGCGATGCGCTCTTGCTTCTGACTGCCCTTGGTCGCCAAGCCGAAACCGATATTTGCGGCCACGGTCATGTGCGGAAACAGGGCACCATCCTGGGGAACATAGCCAATCAGGCGTTGGTGCGCTGGCACTTCATGGGTACTGTCAACCAAGGTCTGGCCATTGAGCGAAAGGCGGCCGATATCGGGAAACTCGAAACCGGCGATCATTCGCAACAAGGTGGTTTTTCCCGAGCCTGAGGGGCCGACAATCACCGTACGGCTGCCGGTGGGCACCGACAGGCTGACGTTATCCAGGGCCCGTTGGGATCCGTAGGATTTGGAAATCGAATGCAGTTCTAGAGCGTTCATCGGCCAGCCGTTTTTTTCGATTGGTGGTAGAGAAGTCCGGTTAGCGGAAGCGACAGGACAATCATCAACAGCGCATAGGGCGCTGCGGCGGCGTAATCGATTTCGCTGGTCATGGCCCAGAACCCGGTCGCCAACGTACGCGTGCCGTTCGGCGCGAGCAGCAGGGTGGCGGTCAGTTCATTGGTGATCGCCAAAAACACCAGCGCGGCACCCGCGGCAGCGCCCGGTGCGGCCAGGCGCAGGGTGATCAGCCATAACGCCCGGGCAGGCGAGCGGCCCAGGCTGCGGGCGATGTTTTCCAGTTCCACCGGTGCCTGGGCGATACCGGCACGCAGGCTCACCAGTGCACGCGGCAGGAACATCAGCAGATACGCCAGCAGCACGGTGATTGTGGTCTGGTAGATCGGCCGCGCGAAATGGATAGTCACGGTGACCAATGCGAGTGCCACGACGATGCCTGGCAGCGAACTGGTAATGTAGTTGCAACTTTCCAGCAGACGTTGCAACCGGCCAGGCGAGCGGATCGACAGCCAGGCAATCGGAATGGCTGCGCAGGTGGTCAAGGCAGCGCCTGCTATACCGAACTGCAGCGTTTGCTGTAGCGCCGGCAACAACTCCGGCAGGTCCCAGACCTGCGCGCCACCGGCAATCAACCATTTGCCCAAGGTGATCAGCGGCACGCCCAGCGCCAGAATGCAGGTGACGACCTGCAAGGCCAGCGCCAGTACCGTAGACGTCGTGCTCAGGCAAACAACTCGTTGTTCACGGGCACTGCCTGATCCGACGCGGGCGTAACGCGCATGGCCCCGAGCGGCCGATTCTGCCGTCAACATGGCCAGGCAACACAGCGCCAGCACGCCGGCCAGCAGGTTGGCGGCAGGCCCGTTGAAGGTGGATTTGAACTGATCGAAGATCGCCGTGGTGAAAGTGTCGAAACGGATCATCGCGTACAGGCCGTATTCGGCCAGCAAGTGCAAGCCAACCAGCAAGGCGCCGCCGCAAATGGCCAGGCGCAACTGCGGTAGCACCACGCGGAAAAACACCGCCCAGGGCTTGAGTCCCAGTGATTCGCCGACGTCTTCGATAGCCGGGTCCAGTCGCCGCAGGGTCGCGGCAACCGGCAGATAAAGAAACGGGAAGTAAGCAATGACCGAGACCAGTACCCCGGCAAACAACCCGTGGATCGGTGGCACCAGGCTGACCCAGGCATAGCTGTGAACGAACGCCGGCACCGCCAGTGGCGCGGTGGCCAGCAAGGACCACCAACGCCGTCCCGGTAGGTTTGTGCGTTCGGTCAGCCAAGCCAGCGCCACCCCCAGTGCCACGCACAAAGGGATGGTGATGATCACCAGCAATACCGTGTTGACCAGCAACTCGCCGACCCGGGGCCGGAACACCAGCGGCACCAGGGCGGCCCAGCCGGTTTGCAGGTACACGCCGATGACGAACGCGATGGGCAGCAGCGCCAACAACGAAACCAGCACCGACAAACCGACCACCCACGCGCCACCACGGCTCGCGAACAGGCCGCGTGATCGGCGACGCAGGTTGGCGGGTATCGATTCGGCGACACCCGCCGGCAGGGTTTCAGGCATCAATTAAAGCAATCCGGCCTGAGTCATCAGCTCCACGGCTTTTTTACTGTCGAGCTTGGAGGCATCGACGGTTGGCGCGTCCAGCTGCTGCAAAGGCACCAGTTTAGGGTTGGATTGAGCGTCCTTGCCGACAGCGTATTCAAACGATTTGCCATTCTTGAGAATGGCCTGGCCATCCTTGCCGGTGATGTACTTGAGGAACGCCTGGGCTTGTTCCTTGTGTTGGCTGGAAGCCAGGACGCCGCCACCGGAGATGCTGACAAACGCGCCTGGGTCTTTGTGTTTGAAGTAGTGAAGGGCGGTGTTCTTGCTGTTTTCGCCGGTCTTGGACTGATCGACCAGGCTGTAATAGTGGTAGATCACGCCGCTTTCGATTTGCCCGGCATTGACCGCTTTAAGTACCGAGCTGTTGCCGCGGTAGGCGGTGAAGTTGGTTTTCATCGCTTTCAACCAGGCAAGTGTCGCGGCTTCGCCCTTTTGCTCCAGCATGGCGGCGACGATGGCCTGGAAGTCGGCACCGCCCGGCGACGCGGCCCAACGACCTTTCCAGCTCGGGTCGGCGAGGTCCATGATCGATTTCGGCAGGTTGGTTTCCGACAGTTTGCTCGGGTTGTAGACGAATACGGTGGAGCGCGCGGCGATCCCTACCCATTTGCCGTGGGCCGGGCGGTAGGCGGGGTCGACTTGCTCCAGGGTGGCTTTGTCGACCGGCGCAAACAGACCTGCGTTGTCGACCAGAACCATGGCCGGGGAGTTTTCGGTCAGGAACACATCCGCCGGCGAAGCGGCCCCTTCCTGCACGATCTGATTGCCCATTTCAGTGTCATCACCATTGCGCAGGGTGACCGGAATACCGGTTTCCTGGGTAAAACCTTCAACCCAGGACTTGGTCAGGCCTTCGTGCTGCGCGTTGTAAACCACGATGCCGACGGTGTCCGCTGCATACGCGTGGCCGGCACTCATGAGGGCGGTGGCCAGCAAGGCTTTTTTCAGGAAAGACGGGATACGGGAAATCATGCGGTGGCAGCTCCGGTTTTTTTAGAATCGAGCACGTAGAGTCGACGCGGGAAGGTCGTCGATGAGTGTAGAACAATACGAATCATTTGCATGTTTAAGGCGGGCGAATGTAGAGAGAAGAATGAGAAAAAAACGTCAAATAAACGGTTAATTCGTGTCATCGCACTGCAATATTGCGCACTTGAAACGCAAAAAACCGAGAGGCCTGCCAAGCCTCTCGGTTTTTTTGTATCTGTCGCTGTCAGGGCTGGCTTTGCGGGAAGATCAGAATCTGCAAATTACCGCGCTGATAACGCTGGCCGTCGATAGGGAGTTGCTCGACTTCCTGAATCTCATCGACGCTGTTGATCCGCATCACCACACCGACCGAACCCTTTTTGCGAGCCTCGATCATCCATTGCCCGACGTCCTCTTTGGTTACTTTGCGCGATACCATGGCCGGGTCGTCGAGGCCGTATTTCAATTCGCCGACGACATTATAGAGATCCACCTGTGGCCGCTTCACAAGCCAGGACACCGCCGAGGCTGCCCCCAGATCATTACTGAGCAACGACGTTGTCTGCTTCAGGCTATCCAGATGCTCTGCGATAAAACGGTCGGGCATTTTGCTGTCGACCATCTGGCCCGGCAATGCCGCCGGCAACAGCGCGACCAGTAGCCAGATACCGAGGGCCGGCATCGCCCAGAGCTCTAATGGACGCAGGATTTGCAAGGCGTTGGCAATAATCCAGCCGACCAGCACGATGTACACCATGGACAGGCTGAACATCTCGGTATTTTCATAGACTTCTTTGGTGGCTTGCAGGTACAGCAACGCTATCAAGGCGCTGGTGGCGATGACGACATTGAGCCAGCCGTTGAAGCGGATCGTCTTTCCCTGCGCCTGTTTCAGCAGCTCTGTCACTGCATGGCCCATCAGCAATGCCAGGGGCAACAGGCACGGCATGATGTAGGTCGGCAACTTGCCACTGCTCACGCTGAATACACCCAATGGCAACAACAGCCAGAGCAAAAGAAAGGCGAAGACTGGCTGGCGTTTGCTCTTCCATGCCTGGATGAATGTCGTCGGCAACAACGCAGCCCAAGGCAGGCTCGATACCACCAGCATTGGCAGGTAGAACCACCATGGGCGCGCGTGTTGCGCGTTATCGGCGGCGAAGCGCCGCACGTGCTCATTCCAGAAGAAGAAATGCCAGAAGTCCGGCTCCTGATGATTGATCGCCAGTACCCAGGGCAGGCAGACCGCTGCTGCCACGGCCACCGCCAATGCTCCGTAACGTAACAACTCGCCCTGACGGCGTTGCCACAGCATGTAGGGCAGGGCGATCACTACCGGCAGTAGCCAGGCAAGAAAACCTTTGGTCATGAAGCCCAAGCCGCAGGCAAATCCCAACAGTACCCAGGCACCCAACCGACCGCGTGTGGTACGGCTGTCGATGGCAAACCACAACGCGACCAGGCTCAGGTTGACCCAGAACGTGAATTGCGGGTCCAGGTTGGCATAACCAGCCTGGCCGGCAATCAGCCCGAAACTCATGTAAAACAGCGCGCAGGCGAAGCTCTTGCGTGGGTCGTTCCAGAATCGGCGGCCAATCAGATAAGCCAGCCAGACACTCAGGCCCGTGCTTAGCGCTGATGCGATGCGCACTCCGAACAGGTTGTCGCCGAACACCGCCTGCCCAATGGCGATCAGCCAGTAACCGGCGATGGGTTTTTCGAAGTAGCGAATACCCATGAAGTGCGGCGAGATCCAGTCGCCGCTGAGCAGCATTTCCTGGCTGATCTGCGCATAACGGGTTTCGTCGGGAATCCACAAGCCATGGGTCATCAGCGGTAACAGGTAAAACGTCACGAATGCCAGCATCAACGCGCACAGCGTCCAGCGTTCCGTCAGCGGTAGTGTTCGGGTGTAGCGACGGGACAAGCGGCCAGCAGATTCGGGCAACGGGGGAATGGACGTCATGACTTGGCCTTGGCGCGGAAGAAGTTGCTGGGTTCTGCAAATTAGTTGTTTGCGCGCAATTTGAATCTGCGCCAGTACATTGCAGTAATCATTCAATTAATGGTGTGGGTTAAATGGCTTACTTCACAACTACTGCGTGCCAGTCTTCGGCATTGATTATGCCCAGCACTTGAAGCTGGCCATCGTCTGCAATGTGGACAAATAACGAACTACCATACTCACTGGTAGCGGCGTGTTTGAAACCGGTCTGGGCTTCAAAGTCACCGATACAACCGCTATGCGTCACCAGCACCAGATTGTGCCCGGCACGCTTGTGCGCCACGACGTCGTTGCGCAACGTGCTGCCACAACTGGCCAGCCACTCCTGGGTTTGCGCGTCTTTGCCAAACATGTAGTGTGCGGTTTGCACCGTGCGGGTAACCGGACTGGTCAAGACCTCAGCCTGCGTCATCCCCAGGCGCAAAAAGCCTTGACCTACCGCCACGGCGGAGTCGCTGCCGATGCGGGTAATGCCGTCAGCAGGCCCCAGGCACGGGTGGCTGGAACGGTCGCAGCGCTCGGCATGGCGAACCAGAACCACCACCTCGCCAGCCTCCCATTGCTGCAACAGTTGAGCCCTGACGTGCGGGTCAACGCTCGCCAGGTTGGCGGGCGATCTCGGCCACCAGGCAAAACCTGTGACCAGCGCAATGACCAGCAAGGCGCCGACGATGACTACCAGTACTTTCAAGAGCCGCTGCGCCTTTGCAGGGCGGGGCGAACGTGCGTTCGATGTGGCGTTGACCAAGTTTTTTCCACCTGCCGGGGCGCATTTGAATGGTTGTAAAAGAACAGAATTCAAACAACGCTAAATGCTCGCCCTGAAACTAAGATGAGCGAATTAGATGCAGGAGAAACTAAAACTCTGCGGGTGGCGGAGGGGTGAAATGAATGTGAAAAAATTGCAATGACGGATAAGAGGGTTACTTAGTTAGTTATTGGTAACTTTTATCTTTTACTTGATTATGCAAGATGGGCTCAGCGACGATCGAGTCGTCGCTGAGCAAAGCGGAAGAAGTGAGGGGGCTCAGACCGATGGGCAACCAGAATGCGCGCCTGAAGCGCCTTGGCTGATCAGCGCAGCCAGGCGTTTAACGTTGGCCTGTTGTGCCACCACCAAATCATCGATGGATGACCCGGAAGGGGTCTGTAGTGTGCTGCGGCACGTCATCAAAATGTCCTCTCCACTGCGCAAACGCCATTTCACATCAATCAGCCCGTACTGCCCGGGAATCGAATCGAAGCGCTGTACCTCAATGCGCACTGACACTTTGCGTTGCGGGTTGCTGTTGACCATCTGATCGCGCAGGGCGCTGCGCAATTCATCCACCAGGCTCGCACCCCACCATTCGGTTTCGAGGATCGCCATGCCTGTATTGCCCTGGCGCACAACAATCTGTGGGCGATCGACCTGGGGCGGGACAATCAGGCTTTCGATCTGGATATCCGTCGTTGCCCTTGTATTGCCGCTCATCTGCGCCGGGGTCAAGGTGTGGAACTGGATCGGATCACTGCGGCAAGCGGCGAGCAATGACAACGTAGCGATCAGCGCAATCTTCAGCGGAAAAGCCATGGGTGATGCTCCTGTGGTCATTTGCTCGGTGGTCCTTGCATATCCATTGGCGCGGCATTGTCGGGGCGGCCGCGAATCAGCGATTCCGGATGCCGTCCCAGGTAGTCCGCGAGGTCACGCAAGGAGCGCGATGTACGCCCCAACTCTTCCAGGGTCTGGTTCAGCTTCTCCCGTTGGGGCGAATCGTCGGCAAGGGTAGAACCGGCCGATTTCAGCGTCGTATTGGCCGATTGCAGGGTCTTGCTCAAGTCCGACAGTGTGTTTTGCACGCCGGGCAGGGTCTTGGCGTTGAACTGCCCCAGACTTTTACGCAGTTCCACGAGGTTGCCGTCGAGGTTACCGGCAATACGTTCCACCGGCAGTTTGTTGATCCTGTCGACCATGGCTTCAAGTTTTTCCTGCAATTGCTCCAGGCTGCCAGGGACGGTGGGAATACGGATCGGGCGAGCGTTCTGATCGAAAACGACCTTCTCTGCTTTGGGGTAGAAGTCCAGGGAGATATAGAGCTGGCCGGTCAGAAGATTACCGGTGCGCGCCTGGGCGCGCAGGCCGTTTTCGATGAGCGTACCGACCACACGTACCGAGCCAGCTTCATCGTTGGGGTCATGATTCAGCGTCTCGAGCATTTTGGTGTGCGCCCGGCCCAGCCTCTGCGGATAAATGACTACACCAACGTTAAGCGGGAAACTGCGGGTCTGCTCGTCAAAATCCAGATTGACCGACACCACCCTGCCGATTTCCACACCCCGAAACTCGACCGGCGCATCAATCTTGAGCCCACGCAGCGCCTGATCGAAGCGCAAGGTCATGAACTGCGCCTTGCCATTGGGCGGGGCCAGGGCGGTTTGCTGGTCTTCGAACAGTTCGTAGGCATACTCTTCGGCGGCCGGCTTATCGTTGGGGTTGTAGTCGGGTGCGCGGAAGGCAATGCCGCCCACCAACAAGGCCGATAACGACTCGGTCTTCACCGCAAAACCATTGGCACCAACGTTTACGTCAATTCCGCTGGCGTTCCAGAAACGGGTGTTTTCGGTGACATAGGCATCATTGGGGGCGTGGATGAACAACTCAATGTTGACGCCTTTTCCGTCTGGGTCCAGCGCGTAGGCCACTACCTGGCCTACCGGAATCTTGCGGTAGTAGACCGGCGACCCAATGTCCAGTGACCCCAGATCCTGCGTATGCAAGGTGAAGCGTTTGCCCGGCTCGCCATAGGTAATGGGTGGCGGGTTTTCCAGGCCATTGAAATTTTTCGAGCGCCCATTGGCCTGGCCGATGTCAGCGCCGATGTAGTCCCCGGACAGCAGGGTGTCGATGCCCGACACCCCGCCAGCACCGATGCGCGGGCGCACCACCCAGTATTGCGAATCTTCGCGGGTGAAACTCTCCGCCTGTTTGGCCAGTTTGATCGTGGCGTTAACGCTCTTCTGGTCGTTACTCAGTTCCACGTCGGTGACTTGGCCGATCACCACGTTGCGGTACTTGACCTCGGTCTTGTTGGCGGTCAGGCCATCACCGGTCTTGAAGGTGATGGTGATGGTCGGCCCTTCCTGCAGCATGCTGTGCACCACCAGAGAAATGCCCACCAGTACGGCGACAATCGGCACAATCCAGACCAGCGATACGCTGAAACGGCTTGTCTTGACGGGGGCCTGACCAGGATCACGCGGCCCTTCAATGGCTTGTTGCTTCATCCTTGACCTCCTCAAAGTGTGGGTCTTCCTGCGCCCGATCCCAGATCAGTCGCGGGTCGAAACTCATCGCTGACAGCATGGTGAACACCACCACCAGGCCAAAGAACAGAATCCCCGGGCGCGGCTCGATATCGGCCAGCGCTTGAAACTTCACTAACGAGGCCACCAGGGCCACGACGATCACGTCGAGCATCGACCAATAGCCGATGACCTCGACGAAACGGTACATTTTTGACCGTTCCTTGAGTGCCCATTGGCTGTCACGCTGGACGGTCACCAACAACAGCGTCAGTGCGACGAACTTGATGCCGGGCACGGCGATACTCGCGATGAAGATGATCAGGGCGATGTCCCAGGCACCGGCCTCCCAAAACTCCAATACACCGCTCATGATCGTACTGTCGGCACCGTTGCCGACCATTTTGGTGTTCATTACCGGCAACAGATTGGCCGGTACGTAAAACGCCAGCGCCGTGAACATGTAGGCCCAGGTCCGGGTCAGGGAGTTGGTTTTGCGCCGGTGCAGCGGGGCATCGCAGCGCTCGCACTCGTGCGGCTGATGGGTCATGTCACACGCCATTCCGCAGGTGTGGCACAGGCAGAGGTTGAGTTCGCTGGCGAGGGGAGGCCTTTTCATATGATTTCCCACAGTTCACGGACATCGCGCCCGGCAATGCGGATCATCATCAGGCTGAGGATCGCCAGGGCAAACAGCCCGATACCGGGCAGGACGTCGAGCAAACCCGCCAGTTTGATCACCGCGACCATCGCTCCCAACAGACAGACCTCCAGCATGCTCCAGGGCCTCAGGGTTTCCAGCCAGCGCATGCAGAATTTGAACCCCGGCGAGCGGCGGTTGGAGAGGGCGAAACTCAGGACCCAGATCAGCAGCACCAGCTGGAATATCGGTGCGATGATCATCGCAATCGCCGCCACCATGGCTATGAACGTGATTGGCCCCAGACTCAGCGCCATTACCGAGTCCCAGAGCGTCGCGCTGTTTTTAAGGCCTTTGAGGCTGATGCTCATGACCGGATAGAAATTGGCGAAAATCCATAGCACCAGCGCGGTAAAGGTCAATGCCAGGCGCTGCTGCACGGTCAAACCGTTATAGCGCTGAAGCACGCCACCGCAGCGTGTGCAGAGTGTTTTTTGATGTTTGGCGAGCGTGACTTTTTCGTACACACAGTCGCAGTGCTCGCAGATGATCAGTGGGTCAGTCGTCGCCATTGGCCAAGCTCGACAGGATGCAGGAATTGATGAGCACCTCCTCAATATAGAAGTGACTCGCAATTGAGCAAATCGAAAGGCTGAACAAGGGGATGATCTTCATGTAGGAGTTGCCGAAGGCTGCGATCCTTTGATCTGGTTTTTAAAAACAAGATCAAAAGATCGCAGCCTTCGGCAGCTCCAACAGAGGTTTCAGCCGAGGACTTCACGCATGCGATACCAGAGCATGCCGAGGGCCAGCAGTGGCGAGCGCAGCGCACGGCCGCCGGGGAAGGTCATGTGCGGAACGGCGCTGAACACATCGAAACCTTTGCTGTGACCCGCATGGATGGCTTCGCCCAACAATTTGGCGCACCAGTGCGTCACGTTCAGGCCGTGCCCGGAGTAACCCTGGGCATAAAACACGTTGGGATGCTGGTTCAGGCGTCCGACCTGAGGGAAACGATTGGCCGAGATGCCAATCCTTCCGCCCCATTGATAATCAATGCGCACGTTCGCCAGTTGCGGGAAGACCTTAAGCATCTGCGGGCGCATATACGCCTCGATGTCCCGAGGATCACGCCCGGAATAATGGCAAGCTCCGCCGAACAGCAGGCGTCGATCCGCCGAGAGCCGGTAGTAATCCAGGCCGACTTTCTGATCGCACAGCGCCAGGTTGTTCGGGATCAACTGCGCGGCAACTTCCGCCGACAAAGGTTCGGTGGCCACGATGTAACTGCCCGCCGGCAGTACCTTGCCGCTGAGTTTCGGTTCGAGTTCTTCCAGATGCGCGTTACAGGCCAACACCAGGCTGCCGGCACGCACCGAACCGCCCGCACAGCGCACCTGGACAGTGCTGCCATGGATCAATTCCAGTACCGGGCTCTGCTCGAAAATCTGTACGCCCAAGGATTGTGCGAGTCGGGCTTCGCCGAGCACCAGGTTCAGTGGGTGCAAGTGGCCCGAGCCCATATCGACCAGCCCACCGGCATACACACCGGAGTTGACCACCTGTTCGCGGATCTGCTGAGGTTCCACCAGCCGTGTTTCATGGGCGTAACCGGACTCTTTGAGCGCCGCCTGTTCGGCCTTCAGCCCGGCGAACTGCGCCGGGGTGTTGGCCAGTTCGCAAAAACCCCAGCGCAGGTCGCAATCGATACCGTGCTCACGGATGCGCTGACCCACCAGTTCCACCGATTCAACGCCAGCGCGCTCCAGATAGCGTACGCCCTCGGCACCGACATGCTTGGCGAAACCGCTGACATCATGGCCTATCCCGCGAATCAGCTGCCCACCGTTGCGACCGCTGGCACCCCAGCCAATGCGCCGCGCCTCCAGCAGAATCACCGAGAGTCCGCGCTGGGCCAGTTCGATTGCCGTGTTGACGCCTGTAAAACCACCGCCAATCACACAGACATCCGCAACCAGATCGCCTATCAGCTCAGGCCGGGGCGTCATGCCCTTGGCCGAGGCGGCGTAATAGGAGTGTGTATGTTCCTGGGTGTGCTGATTCATTTGTTGGACTTCACTTTGCTCCAGGACCGGGTCATCAGGCGCATGATCGACTGCGGCGGTGTGGTCGAGATGTAGAGCTTGTCGAGTACTGCCTGGGAAGGGTAAACCTCAGGGTTATTCACCAGTTCCGGGTCCATGAACTGCTTGGCGGGCGGGTTGGGGTTGGCGTAGCCGACCGAAGCGCTGACCTTGGCAATCACTTGCGGGTCAAGCAGGTAGTTAATGAACGCGTGGGCTTCTTTCGGGTTGCTGGCGTCAGCCGGAACGGCCAGCAGGTCAAACCACAAATTGGAGCCTTCCTTGGGAATGGCATAGGCGATGTTCACGCCGTTCTTGGCTTCCTTGGCCCGGTTGGCGGCCTGGAACACATCGCCCGAGTAACCGAACGCCACGCAAATGTCGCCGTTGGCCAAATCCGACACGTACTTGGACGAGTGGAAATAGGTGACGTACGGGCGAATGCTCAACAACTTGGCTTCGGCTTTTTTGAAGTCTTCAGGGTTTTCACTGCGCGGGTCCATGCCCATGTAGTTGAGTACCGCCGGGAACACTTCATCCGCCGAGTCCATCATCGACACGCCGCACGCGCTCAGCTTCTTGATGTTTTCCGGCTCGAACAGCACGGCCCAGGAGTCGATGTGGTCGATGCCCAGCACTTGCTTGACCTTGTCGACGTTGTAACCGATGCCGTTGGTGCCCCACAGGTATGGTACGGAGTGCGAGTTACCCGGATCGTTTTTCTCCAGCAAGGCGAGCAGTTTCGGGTCGAGGTTTTTGAAGTTCGGCAGTTGTTCGCGATCCAGTTTCAGGAATGCGCCGGCCTTCACCTGGCGGGCCAGGAAGTGGTTGGATGGCACCACTACGTCATAGCCGGTGCGCCCGGCGAGCAGTTTGCCTTCCAGGGTTTCGTTGGAGTCGAAGACGTCGTAGATCACCTTGATCCCGGTTTTCGCCTGGAAGTCGGCGAGGGTGGTCTCGCCGATGTAATCGGTCCAGTTGTAGACACTGACCTGTGGCTGAGCCTGGGCAACTGCGCTGAACACTACGGCCAGCGCGACCGGGACCACGGATTTCAATAGACGCATTCGACACCTCTTGGATTTATTGGATTTTTTTTGTGCGCGTGCCCTCTGTAGGAGCTGCCGAGTGAAACGAGGCTGCGATCTTTTGATTTTCAAAAGCAAGATCAAAAGATCGCAGCCTCGCTTCACTCCGCAGCTCCTACAGACCGACCGCAGCGAGGGGGGTTAGACGCTCAGCAACAGGAACTCACGCTCCCACGAGCTAATCACCCGCTTGAAGTTCTCGTGTTCGGCGCGTTTGACCGCGACGTAACCCCGCACGAACTTGTCACCCAGGTAACGGCCGATGTTTTCGCACTCTTCCATTTGCGTCAGCGCGTCTTCGATGGTGATTGGCAGGCGCAGGTTGCGGCGTTCATAGGCGCGACCTTGTACGGCAGCGCTCGGTTCGATGCCTTCGACCATGCCGATGTAACCGCATAACAGGCTGGCGGCGATGGCCAGGTACGGGTTGGCGTCAGCACCTGGCAAACGGTTTTCCACGCGCATCGCGTCCGGGCTGGAAGTCGGTACGCGCAAGCCGACGGTGCGGTTTTCTTCGCCCCATTCGACGTTGACCGGTGCCGAGGTGTCCGGCAGGAAGCGGCGGAACGAGTTGACGTTCGGCGCGAACATCGGCAGCACTTTGGGGATGTATTTTTGCAGGCCGCCAATGTGATGCAGGAACAACTGGCTCATCTGGCCGTCGGCGTCGGCGAAAATCGGCTGGCCGGTGGCGATGTCGACCACGCTCTGGTGAATATGCATCGCGCTGCCGGGCTCGTCGCCAATCGGTTTGGCCATGAAAGTCGCGGTCACGTTGTGCTTGAGCGCCGCTTCACGCAGGGTGCGCTTGAACACGGTGATCTGGTCCGCCAGGTCCAGCGCGTCGCCGTGACGGAAGTTGATTTCCATCTGCGCCGGGCCGTCTTCGTGGATCAGCGTATCGAGGTCCAGGCCCTGAAGTTCGCACCAGTCATAGACGTCTTCGAACAGTGGATCGAATTCGTTGGCGGCATCGATGGAGAACGACTGACGTCCACTTTCCGCACGGCCCGAACGGCCCAGCGGCGCCTTCAACGGCAAATCCGGGTCTTCGCAACGCTGGGTCAGGTAGAACTCCATTTCCGGCGCGACGATTGGCCTCCAGCCTTTGTCGGTATACAGCTGCAGGACTTTTTTCAGCACGTTGCGAGGCGACAGTTCGATCGGGTTACCGAACTTGTCGAAGGTGTCGTGGATCACGATGGCGGTCGGCTCGATGGCCCATGGCACTACGTAAACGGCGTCGGCATCGGGCTTGCAGACCATGTCGATGTCAGCCGGGTCGAGCAGGTCGTAGTAGATGTCGTCGTCGACAAAGTCCCCGGTTACCGTTTGCAGAAGGACACTTTCCGGCAGGCGCATGCCTCGCTCATGCAGGAACTTGTTGGTGGGTGCAATTTTGCCGCGTGCAATGCCGGTCAGGTCGCTGACAACGCACTCGACTTCGGTAATCTTGTGATCTTTCAGCCAAGTGAACAGCTGATCGAAAGGGACATTCATAAAGACCTCGTTATTGGTTTTATTAACGCCAGGAGAGGCCAGTTTCATCCGCCGGACACTTCCCCTGTAGCGCGTTGACGTCTATCTTGGGCGAGCCTTGCGGTTCCATCTATCCACTTTAATCAGCACAAAGCGCACCAAAAGAGTGCGCAAGGTCACCCATGACAACGTGCAATTCATTACAGGTTCAAGCGTTCAATACCGCCGATGTCGCCGAGCAAATCCGCGCCACACCGGGTTGGGTCCAGCATTACCAGCAGATGTCGCCGGGGCATTTCGCGGGGTTGGTGCGTTATCTGGACTTGCAGGGTGTAGAGATTTACGAAGAACACATGAACACCCGGGTCGAGCAGAATTTCAGCGCGCCGCAAGGTTCACTCGCGTTTTGTTTCGATCGCAGCGACAACGCGCTGTATGTGTTGAATGGTGAAAGCCGCAACATCTGGATCACCCCGGAGAACTATCAGGAAATCGCCGTGGTATTCGGGCCGGCGTTTGTCCAGCGCCATGCGTTGGACGTTGCCAGGCTTGAAGGTCTGTTCATGGCGCCGCTCAATTCGCAGCAGAACGCGCTGTTCAGTCGCTGGCTTAGCGGCACCCTGACGCGGTTGTCACAGACCTTCGACCCGCCAAGCCGCGAGGCACTGACCGAGCAGTTGCTGGACGATTGCCTGTTCATCCTCGACAACGCTTGCGTCTGTCTGGACCAAGGCGCGCTGCAGCGCCGGGCGGGGGAGCGCGCGATCATGAAACGGGTAGGGGAATGGGCGGCGGATACGCCTGAAGAACAGCTCAACCTGCTGGAGTTGTCTCAGGTTGCCGGGGTTTCACTGCGGCAATTGCAACACGCCTTCAAGACCTACACCGGCATGGCGCCGACCCAATGGCTGCGCCTGCGCCGACTCAACAGTGCCCGCCGCGAATTGCTCAGCCGCACGCCATCACAAACCACCGTGGCCGAAGTGGCGATGCATTGGTCGTTCTGGCATTTGGGGCGGTTTTCCAGCAACTACCGCGCACTGTTCAAGGAATTGCCGAGCGACACCCTGAAACGCGCGAGCGTCGTGCAACCGAGTGGACGCGGACGCCGTTAAAAGGTCGGCGGGGTAATCACCCAGATCACCACCGCATCGACTTCGCCGGGATTGCCGTAGCGGTGCGGCTCCTGGCTGGAAAAGCTGAAGCTGTCGCCTTCATTGAGTTGAAAGTGACGATCGCCCACCCACAATTCGAAACTGCCCGACAGCAGATAACCGGCTTCTTCGCCTTCGTGGCTGTAGCTTTGCTGGCTGTAAGTGCCAGGCGGAAATCGCGAGTGGAGCATTTCCAGTTGGCGATTGGGGGTTGGGGTCAGCAGGTGATCGACGATGCCGTCTTCGTAATGCACGCTCAGGCGAGCGTTTTTGCGCACCACCACGCCGTCGTCTTCAGGGGCGGTGTTGGCTTCGCTGGCGAAGAACCACTGGATCGTTACCCCGAGGCTGCGGGCAATGTTGAACAACGCCGGAATCGACGGGTAGGCGAGGTTGCGTTCGAGTTGGCTGATGTAGCCGGCGGTCAGTTCGCTCTGTTGCGCCAGTTCCGCGAGGGTCATGCTCCGGCGTTTGCGCAGGCCGCGAATCCGCGTGCCGAGAAAATGCGGTTCGGCGGTGCCGGTTGCGGGCTGTGACTTGCTGTTGTTGCTCATGGAAAATTCCGAACCGTGGGACTACGCCCCTGTAGGAGCTGCCGAAGGCTGCGATCTTTTGATCTTGATCTTCGGCGGTCTTTAGATCGCTAAAAAGACGAGGTCAAAAGATCGCAGCCTTCGGCAGCGCCTACAGGGTGAATGTAAGGTCCCGGAGTATAAACAGGCTTAAAGCTCCCACGCGACTTTCAGGCCCTCATAAATCGCTTCTTCGGCGGTACGCGGTGCCAGGCAATCGCCGATACGTCGAAACTCCACCAACCCTTGCAGCTCCGCACCGAGGGTATCCACCGGTTGATGCCCCTGGCACAGCACCAGCGTGTCGATGTTTTCCAGCAACATCGGTTCGCCGCTGGCGGTGTGTTGCAGGTACACGGTGTTGTCATCGCAACCGTACAACCGGGCGTAAGGCGTAATCGGAATGCCCAGTTTGTGCAGCTCACCAGCCAGTTGATCGCGCACGTACAGTGGCAGGTTTTCCCCGCAATGGGTGCCGTTGACCGCGAGTTGTACCTGATGGCCGGCGCGGGTCAGGCGCTCGGCGATGCCGGGGCCGATCCAGTCACAACGCCAGTCGACCACCACCACCGAACGGCCGATTTGCACCTCGTCACGCAGCACCTGCCAGGCATCCACCACCTGCAATTCACCACCGCGTTCGAACTGCGGCCAGTAAGGTTCGGCACCGGTGGCGACGATCACCATGTCCGGTTTTTCCTGCTCCACCAAGGCGCGATCAACACGGGTGTTGCGCACCACGCGCACGCCGGCCAATTCCATTTCTCGTTGCAGGTTGGTGCTGGCACCGCCGAACTCGCTGCGCCGGGGTAGCAATTGCGCCAGAAGCACCTGGCCGCCCAGTTGCGAACTGGCTTCGTACAGCGTCACTTCATGCCCGCGTTGCGCCGCCACGGCCGCCGCTTTCATCCCGGCAGGGCCACCGCCGGCAATCATGATGCGTTTGCGTTTTGTCGTTGTTTGCCGCTCGCCGAAAATTAACTCGCGACCGGTTTCCGGCGCCTGGATGCAGGAAATCGGCAGGCCTTTGTGGAAGTGGCCGATACAGGCCTGGTTGCAGGCAATGCAGGCCCGCACATCTTCGACATGCCCGCTGTCGGTCTTGTTGGGCATTTGCGGGTCGCAGATCAGCGCCCGCGTCATGCCGCAGACGTCGGCCTGGCCACGGGCCAGAATCAGTTCGGCTTCCTGCGGCTGGTTGATGCGCCCGGTGACGAATAACGGAATGTCCAGGCCCGCCTTGAAGGTGCCGGCCTCCTTGGCGAGATACGCCGCCTCAATCGCCATCGGCGGCACGATGTGCACGGCACCACCGAGTGATGCAGAGGTGCCCGCGACGATGTGCACATAATCCAGTTGAGCTTGCAGCGATTGCACGGCGGCCAGCGATTCGTCTTCAGTCAGGCCTTCTGGGTCGCGCTCGTCGGCAGAAATGCGCAGGCCGACAATGAACTGTTCGTCGGTACTGGCCCGAATCGCGTCGATGACTTCCCGCAGGAAACGCAGGCGCTGCTCCAGGTCGCCGTTGTAGCCATCGGTGCGACGGTTGACCCTTGGGTTGATGAATTGCGCCGGCAAGTAACCATGACTGGCGACCACCTCGACGCCATCGATTCCAGCCTGATGCAGACGTCTGGCGGCAGCCGCATAGCCGGCAACGATCTCGTCGATCATTGCTTGATCGAGTTCACGAGGCATCACCCGAAAACGTTCGTTGGGCACCGCCGAAGCGGAGTAGGCCACGGCCAGCAAGCCATCGCTGGACTCCATGATTTCCCGCCCCGGATGAAACACCTGCGACAACACCACGGTGCCGTGGGCATGGCAGGTTTGCGCAAGTTTGCGATAACCCTCGATGCAGGCATCGTCGGTGGCCATCAGCACGTGGGAGGTGTACCGCGCACTGTCGTGCACGCCGGCCACTTGCAGGACGATCAATCCGGCACCGCCTTCGGCCCGCGCCCGGTGATAGGCGATCAACTGATCGTTGACCAGATTATCGGTGGGCATCGAGGTGTCGTGACCGCTGGACATGATGCGGTTTTTCAGGCGCTTGCCGCGGATCTGCAACGGTTCGAACAGGTGTGCAAAAGCAGGGGTCGGGCTCGGCATGTTCCGGGTACTCCAGGCAGGCTGACCTGTAGGAGCGAGCCTGCTCGCGATAGACGTTAACGATAACGCGTGTTGTCTGGATGAACGCGTTGCCCTCAGGTCCATCACGAGCAAGCTCGCTCCTACAGAGGTGTCAGGATTTCAGCGTTGTTATTATTGCGCTATAGAAATTTACCTGTAGTAAAAAATCAACTTGTTTTTTTACTATGGCTTGCAGTAGTTTCGTTTCGAGCCCGCTCCCGGGGCGAACCTCACCAACAATAAAAAAGGGCGAAACGGGCACGAGTCCGGCTAGCACCTGTACGAGGAACCACTGATGAAATCGAATACGCTCAAGCACGGTTTTTATCCCTTGGTGCTGAGTCTGGCCATGGGCCTGGGCACCGCTCAGGCCGGGTCGGAAATGGTCATCGTCGCTTACGGCGGAGCCGGACAAAAAGCCCTGGATGCGGCGTTTTTCCAGCCCTTCAGCGTCGTGGATCAAAGCAAAGTGATGCAGAGCGAGTACAACGGCGAAATGGCCAAAATCAAAGTCATGGTCGATACCGGCAACGTCGATTGGGACGTGGTGCAGATCGAAGGCCCGGACCTGATGCGCGGCTGCGAAGAGGGCATGTACGAGCGGCTGGACTGGACGCGCCTGGGCCATACCGATCAGTTGATTCCCGAAGCGGCGCAAGATTGTGGTTCCGCGGCAATGGTGTGGAGCGTGGCCATCGCCTACGACACCGACAAACTGGCCCAGGCGCCAACCTCTTGGGCGGATTTCTGGGACGTGCAGAAAACCCCCGGCAAACGCGGACTGCGCAAGCGCGCGGTGTACAACCTGGAGTTCGCCTTGCTGGCTGACGGGGTGAAAGTCGAGGACGTGTACAAAGTGCTCAATACGCCGCAGGGCGTGGATCGGGCGTTTGCCAAGCTCACACAACTCAAACCGTATATCCAGTGGTGGGAAGCCGGGGCGCAACCGCCGCAATGGCTGATGGCCGGCGATGTGGTGATGACCTCGACCTACAGCGGACGCATCGCCGCTGCTGCGCAAAGCGGCAGTCATCTCGGCCTGGTATGGCCCGGCAGCCTCTATGGGATGGACTACTGGGCGATCATCAAGGGATCCAAACATGTCGATCAGGCCAAGCGTTTCATCGCCTTCGCCAACCAGCCCGATCCTCAGGTCAACTTTGTGCAATTGATCCCTTATGGCCCGACCAACACGCAAGCCGCCGCACGGCTGGACGACAAGTTGGCGAAGTGGGTGCCGACGGCGCCACAGAACCTCAAGGGTGCGTTGTCGATGGACGTCGGTTTCTGGGTCGACCATGGCGAAGAGCTTGAAGAACGCTTCAACGCCTGGGCCAGCAAATAACCGATTCTGGCTGGACGTCCGAGCACGTCCAGCCGTACTGTCTGCCCAGCCGTCCAGCCTGGAGAACCCCAACAATGAATAAGATCGCGAGCCATCTGCCTGTGCGCAGCGCAACCGAACAGCGCCTGCGTGAAGAACTGACAGCCTGTTATCGCTTGATTGCGCACTTCCGCATGACCGACCTGATCTTCACCCATATTTCGGTACGCCTGCCGGGGCCGGAACATCACTTTTTGATCAACCCCTATGGGCTGATGTTCGATGAGATCACGGCGTCCAACCTGGTGAAGATCGACCTCCAGGGCCACGCCGTGGAATCGTCGCCGTACCCGGTGAACCCGGCCGGTTTTGTGATTCACAGCGCCATTCACGCTGCCCGTGAAGACGCGCAATGTGTGCTGCACACTCACACCAAGTCCGGTTGCGCGGTCGCCGCGTTGAAGTGCGGGTTACTGCCGGTGAATCAGATTTCCATGGAGTTCTACGGTCGGGTCGCTTACCACGACTACGAAGGCGTGGCGCTGGACTTGAGCGAGCAACAGCGACTGGTGCAAGACATCGGCGACAAGCCCGTATTGATGCTGCGCAACCACGGCTTGCTGACCGTTGGCGAAACCGTGAGCCAGGCGTTTTTGCGCATGTATTACCTGGAGAAAGCCTGCGAGATTCAGCTGGCTGCGCAAGCCGCCGGTGAATTGGTGCTGCCGTCGCACGAGGTTTGCGCCCACACCGAGCGTCAGTTCAATGACCCCGGCCGGCCGCTGGAAGAAGGCGAGCTCAACGACCCGGATGCGATGCAATTGGCCTGGGCGGCCATGTTGCGGTTGCTGGATCGGGTGGCGCCGGGGTATCGCGATTGAATCCATCGTGAGCAGCACGCTTGAAATGTAGGAGCTGCCGCCGGCTGCGATCCTTTGATGTTGATTATTCAAGAATCAGAAGATCGCAGCCTGCGCAAGCTTCTACATGAGATTTGTGGTGCCACTGGTTATTCGGCAAGCAACCGACTGGAGACTTGCCACGCTCTTGCTGTACAGTCGTTCAGCTCGCAACCACAAACGAGCCCCAATGACGAATCCAGGAGCGTGTCGCCGATGAATCAGGAAGCCCGTTTTTCCCGCATGGAACCGGAGTTGCGCAAGGCCAATCTGATCGAGGCGACGCTGGTGTGTCTCAAGCGCCATGGCTTCCAGGGTGCGTCGATCCGCAAGATTTCCGCTGAGGCGGGCGTTTCGGTGGGGCTGATCAGCCATCACTATTCCGGCAAGGACGAACTGGTGGCCGAGGCCTACATGGCGATCACCGGACGGGTCATGACCCTGCTGCGCGATGCCATGGAACAGGCGGCGCCCAGCGCTCGCGAACGGTTGTCGGCATTTTTTCGCGGTTCGTTCTCCGCCGAATTGCTCGACCCGCAACTGATCGATGCCTGGCTCGCGTTCTGGGGCGCGGTTAAAACCGCCGAGGCGATCAACCAGGCGCACGATCATTCCTATGGCGAGTACCGCGGTATCTTGCGCAAGGTGCTGACAGAACTGGCGCAGGAGGAGGGCTGGGAAAACTTCGACGCCGACCTCGCGGCCATCAGCCTCAGTGCGTTGCTCGATGGCTTGTGGCTGGAGTCCGGGCTCAACCCCGGCACCTTTACCCCAGAGCAGGGCATGCAGATTTGCGAGGCTTGGGTCGATGGGTTACAGGCCGGTGGCCGTCAGCGCTTTTGCATGAAGACAACGTGAGTGCAGACGAGCAGCTGTTGATCACCTGTTCAGCTATGGCTACTCTCTGGCGCTGATGCAGCAAAACACTCTAATAAGAAATACGCCTTCGGGCACGTGCAGGACACCAAGTAATGACGCCTCGGGTACTGATCGTCGATGACGATCCGCTGATTCGTGAACTGTTGCAGGCCTACTTGTCCCAGGAAGGCTACGAGGTCCATTGCGCCGCCACGGCGGAACTGGCCGAAACCTTTCTGGCCGGCCAGACCGTTGACCTGGTCATGCTCGACATCCGCTTGCCGGGCAAGGACGGCCTGACGCTGACCCGCGAACTGCGGGTGCGGTCGGAAGTCGGGATCATCCTGATCACCGGGCGCAACGATGAAATCGACCGCATCGTCGGCCTGGAATGCGGCGCCGATGATTACGTGATCAAACCCCTCAATCCACGGGAACTGGTGTCCCGGGCGAAAAACCTGATTCGTCGGGTTCGTCACGCACAGACGCCTGCGCCGGTTGCAGCCGCCTCCAAACCGGTCAAACAGTTCGCCGATTGGGCGCTGGATACCGACCGCCGGCGCCTGATCGACGCGGCGGGCGGCGAAACCCTGCTGACCCACGGCGAATACCAACTGCTCAGCGTGTTCCTGCGCAACAGCGGCCACACCCTGAGCCGCGACCAACTGATGGACCAGATCCGCAACCGTGAGTGGGTACCCAACGACCGTTCCATCGACGTGCTGGTCGGACGCTTGCGCCGCAAGTTGCATGACGACCCGGCCGAACCGCAATTGATCATCACCATTCACGGCGCGGGCTACCTGTTCACTGCCAGCCTGGCGGCCTGATGACCGTGGGGCGACTGCTCTGGCTGCTGCTGGCGCTGCTGGCGGGCAATGCGCTAGCAACGGAAAAGGTTCGCTATTGCGATTATCCGGTGTACCCGCCGATTTCCTGGAGCGACGGCAAACAGGTCCGAGGCCTGGCGCCGAGCGTGGTGAAAAAACTGTTCGGTGAACTGGGCTACGAAGTCGAAATCGTGGTGCTCGGCAACTGGAAGCGTTGCCTGCTCGACGCCGCCGAAGGCCGGGTCGACGTGGTGCTGGCCTACAGCACCGTGCAACGGGAGCAGAGCATGCTGTTTTCCTCGGTGCCAGTGCTGCGTGAAGAAGTCGCGCTGTTCATCAATCGCCAGCATCCGGTGACGTTCGAACGCCTCGAGGACCTGGCCAAATACCGTGGCGGATTGCTGTTCGGTGAAAGCTATGGCGTGGAGTTCGATCGTATGGTCGCGCTAAACAACAACATCGAATGGGTCTCCGACAGCCGCCAGAATTTCGGCAAGCTGATTCGCGGGCGCATCGACTTCATCACCCAGGAACGCCGCACCGGCCAGCTGTACATTGAGAACCTGCCCGGGGCGCAAGACATCGTGGCGCTGCCCACCGCCCTGAGCGTGGACTATCTGCGGGTCGCGGTTTCACGTCTTTCGCCACTGGCCACCCGCATGCCGCAGATCAACGCGCAGTTGCAGCGCATGGTCGATGCTGGCGACATCGAACGACTGCTCAATGAAAGCGAAGTCACTTACCGCGACATGATCAACCTGCCGGCGAACGAGCAATGATTCGCGCCCGTCCCGGTGGATTGTTGCGACGCCTGTTGCTGTTCATCCTGCTGTTCAGCCTGTGCTTCACCGTACTCGCCAGTACGGTGCAGTTGTACATCGAATATCGCCGGGAAATGCGTGATATCGACTCGCGCATGGAACTGATTCGTGCCGGCTATTTGGCGAGTCTGGAGCGCAGTCTGTGGGACTTGAACCAGGAACAGTTGAACGTGCAGTTGCGCGGTCTGGTGGATTTTTCCGACGTCGCGCGGGTGCACCTGACCAGTCCGGACTACGACTTGCTGCAAGGTAATCCGGACCCGGTCGGGCCGTTGCGCATCGAGCGTTTTGCCCTGGATTATCAACCGCCGTCTGGCCCGTTGCGCCACCTTGGGGAACTGGAAGTCAGCACCGATCTGGGCGCGGTGTATCAGCGTCTGTATGCCACCGGGTTGACCAGCCTGTTGTGGATGGGCGTGTTTCTCTGTGGTCTGGCCGTTGCGCTGTCCGGATTGTTTTACCGTTTGGTGACCCGTCACCTGCAAGTCATGGCCGTGTTCGCCCGGCGCATCGCCGCCGGGGAATGGCAAGAGCCGTTGCGCCTGGAGAAGCACCGTGGCGTTTTTCAAGATGAAATCGACACCGTGGCTTACGCGCTGGACGACATGCGTCGGGCAATCCTCAGCGACATCGACCGCCGGGAAACCGATCGCCTGGCTTTGCAGGACAACCGCGATGAATTGCTGCGCATGGTGCAACGCCGCACCGCCAGCCTGATGCGCGCCAAAGATGAAGCCGAAGCGGCCAACCAGGCCAAGTCGCGGTTTCTGGCGACCATGAGTCACGAACTGCGTACGCCGCTCAACGGCATCCTCGGCATGGCCGAATTGCTGCGCGGTGCCAGCCTGGACGAACGTGACGGCAAACGTCTGGATGCGCTGCACAAGGCCGGCGAAGGATTGCTGACCATCCTTAATGAAGTGCTGTATTTCGCCAAACTGGAGGAGGGCACCAGCCTTCCCGAACCCGTTGATTTCTCGATTCGCCAATTGCTCGACGAAGTGCTGACGCTGCTGGAACCCAAGGCGCTGGACAACGACACGGTGCTGCTGTGCCGGGTCGACCAGCGGGTGGCCGAGCATCACCACGGTGCCGAGCAATTCTTGCGACAGGTGTTGAGCAACCTGTTGGCCAATGCGATCAAGTTCACCGAAGGCGGCGAGGTCCGCGTCGAAGTGGCGTTGCTGACTCAGCCTGAAGAGCAGCGAGGGCAACTGCTGCGGGTGAGCGTCACTGACAACGGCATCGGCATAGCCCCGGCGATGCAGGCGAAGATTTTCGAACGCTTCACCCAAGCCAGCGAAGAGGTGTCGCAACGCTTCGGCGGCACGGGTTTGGGGTTGGCGATCTGTAAGCATCTGGTGGAGCAGATGGGGGGCAGCATCGGCGTTACCAGCGAAGTCGCGCAGGGCAGTTGCTTCTGGTTCGAACTGACGTTGCAGCCCGCCATTGGCCAAATGCCCGTCGCACCGCTCGCTGTTGCGGGGCCGGCGTTGAACGTGCTGGTGGTCGAGGACGTAGCGCTGAACCGGGAAGTGGTCCAGGGTCTGCTGCAACGGGACGGGCATCAGGTCTGGCTGGCGGAAGAGGCCGAGCAGGCATTGGCGCTCTGCGCCGGGCAGGTGTTCGATCTGATTCTGTTGGATGTGCACCTGCCGGGTCTTAGCGGCGTTGTGTTGTGCAAGTTGATCCGCCTTAACCTGGGGCCGAATCGCCAGACGCGCATCTTCGCCCTCACCGCCAGCGTTCAGCCGGCGTTGGTGCGCGGTTACCTCGACGCGGGCATGGACGGCATCCTGGCCAAACCGCTGAAGCTGGACAACCTGCGCCAGGCCCTGGCCGGACAAGTGCCGATTCCAGAGCCGGTGCGGGAGGACGACGCCATCGAATGGCCATTGCTGCAAACCCATCGCAGCTTGCTTGGCGAACAGAAGGTTCAGGGCTTGCTGGCGGTGTTGCGCGATTCGATCCTGCAACACCGTGAGACGCTGAGGGAGGCCATTGAGGCCGACGACAGCACCGAGGTCGCGCACCTGGCCCATCGTTTGGCTGGCAGCAGCGACTCCCTGGGTTTTCGTGCCTTGGCCAATAGTTTGCGATTGCTGGAAGAGGCGGCGCTGGCTAGCGACGAATCGGCGATACGCGCACTGGCAGCACCGGTGGATGCGCAGCTTGAGCGCTCGCAACAGGCGCTGGACGAGTTGCTGGCGCGCTGACGTACAAGTTTGTTACGACTTTTTACATCTTTGATCTATACGTACAACGCGACCTTACATGGCTTTCCAATAATCGACGTAACCGCCGCAGCGCGGTCTTCGAAGCTTATTGGAGATAATAATAATGAATTGCCGTAAAGCTGATCCTTCCTTGCGCCATGACGCTCTGTCTTGCGCCGCGCCCCTCACAGACTGCTGAGGTGCCGACATGAGTGAAAACATCGATCGTAAAGGCATCCAACTGACCCGCGCCCTGAAAAGCCGACACATCTTCATGCTGTCGCTGGGCGGTGTGATCGGCACCGGGTTGTTCATGGGCTCCGGCGTAACCATCAATCAGGGCGGCCCGGTGGGGGCAATTCTGGCCTACTTGTTCGCCGGGTTCTTGATGTACCTGGTGATGGTCTGCCTCGGTGAACTGTCGGTGCAGATGCCGGTGTCCGGTTCGTTCCAGACCCACGCCACCCAATTCATCGGCCCGGCCACGGGCTTCATGATCGGCTGGGTGTACTGGATGAGCTGGGCCACCACTGTCGGCCTGGAGTTCACTGCCGCCGGCATGCTGATGACCCGCTGGTTCCCGGCGGTGCCGATCTGGTACTGGTCAGCGCTGTTCGTGGTGGTGCTGTTCGGCATCAATGCCATGGCAACCCGCGCATTCGGTGAGGCGGAATATTGGTTCTCGGGGATCAAGGTCGCGGCGATTCTCGGTTTCATCGTCGTAGGTGTGCTGGTGATTTTCGGCGTGATGCCACTGAGCAGTGGCGCACCGGCGCCGATGGCAACCAACCTGATCGGCGATTCATTGTTCCCCAACGGCATGTCGGCGGTGTTCGCGGTGATGATGACCGTGGTCTACGCCTTCCAGGGCTGCGAGATCATGGGCGTGGCCGCCGGCGAAACCGATCAGCCGGAAAAGAGCATCCCGCGTGCCGTGCGCAACGTGGTGTTCCGCGTACTGATCTTCTATGTACTGGCAATCATCGTGCTGTCGGCCATCGTGCCGTGGCAGCAGGCTGGCCTGATGGAAAGCCCGTTCGTGCAAGTGTTCGACATGGTCGGCATTCCCTACGCCGCGGACTTGATGAACTTTGTGATCCTGACCGCGATTCTCTCGGTCGGTAACTCCGGCCTGTACGCCTCGACCCGTATCCTGTGGGCGATGTCGAAAACCGGCATGGCACCGAAGAGTCTTTCGCCGTTGAGCAAGCGTGGCGTGCCATTGCGCGCCTTGAGCATCACGTTGTGCTTCGCCCTCGTGTCATTGATGACCAGTTTTGTCGCGGCAGACACCTTGTTCATGGTGCTGATGGCGGTGAGCGGCATGTCCGGCACCGTGACCTGGATTGTTATCGCACTGGCGCAATACAAGTTCCGCAAAGCCTACCTGCGTGACGGCGGCAAACTCAGCGACCTGAAATACCGCGCCCCGTGGTTCCCGGTGTTGCCGCTGATGTGCATCGCGCTGTGCTGCTCGTTGTTCGTATTCCTGGCCCTGGATGAAACCCAACGGCCGTCGCTGTACTGGGGCTTTGGCTTTATTGCCCTGTGCTATGGCGCTTACTTTGTGTTCCATCGCAAGCGCGAGGCGGTGTTGGCGCCGAGCATGCCGACCGTGTAACGGTTGGCGGCAAGCAAAAAAACGCGACAGCCAACTGTCGCTTTTTTTTATGCCCGGATTCAAACCGGAAGATCAAAAGATCGCAGCCTTCGGCAGCTCCTACAGGGAAACGCAAACCCCTATGTAGGAGCTGCCGAAGGCTGCGATCTTTTGATCTTGATGTCCACAGTTGTTCAAAGTTGTAACAAACCAACCGCAACACACGCTTGCCAAAAAAATAAAACTAATAAAAACAACACGTTGAATGTGTTTTTCAGCTGTTACAGCTCATTTCATTCTCCGATTGCCGCCTTACTGAACACTCGTTTAGTATGGCCGCAAGTCGCAACACCTCAAGACAACCAAAATAATTCGAGGCCCCCATGACTACTCATGATTCTTTGCTCAGTCAGGTCGAAGCAGGCGTTGCCTGGATCACCCTCAATCGCACCGCTCAGCGCAATGCGCTGGACATTCCGACGCTGAAAAACATCCACGCGTTGCTAGACGCACATAACGCCGATCCTGCAGTGCGTGTGGTCGTGCTGACCGGCAACGGTCGCAGTTTCTGCGCCGGTGCCGACCTCGATGAGTGGGCCGCCGCCGAAGCACGCGGTGCATTGGAAAGCTACGGCTGGACTGAAACCGCCCACGCCCTGATGACTCGCCTGTACACCCTGGAAAAACCCACCATCGCCGCCATCAACGGCACCGCCGTCGGCGCCGGGATGGACCTGACCCTGTGCTGCGACCTGCGCATCGCCGCGCAGTCGGCACGCTTCAAGGCCGGCTACACCAGCATGGCCTACTCGCCGGACGCCGGTGCCAGTTGGCACTTGCCACGCCTGATCGGCACCGAGCAAGCCAAGCGCTTGCTCTTCCTTGACGAATTGTGGGGCGCCGACCGTGCCCTCGACGCCGGCCTGGTCAGCGATGTCTGCGCCGACGATCAGTTGCTGACCGTCGCCAGCGAACTCGCTGCACGCCTGGCCGCCGGGCCGACTTTCGCCTTTGCCCAAACCAAAAAACTCATGCGTGAAGGCGCCGATCGCAGCCTGCCGGAGCAACTGCAAGCGGAACTCGCCGCCGGCCTGCTCTGTGGCCGCAGCGAAGACGGCAACGAAGCCCTGCGCGCCGCCATGGAAAAACGCCCGGCGAATTTCGTCGGTCGCTAAACCCGGCACACCTCTTTCAGCACACGAACAACAGGTAGCACCATGAATTTCCAACTGACCCAAGAACAAGAAATGTTGGTGGACGCGGTACGCAGTTTCGTCACCAAGGAACTGCTGCCTCATGAAGACGAAGTCGACCGTGCCGACGAAGTCTCCCCGGAACTGGCGGCACAGATTCGTGGCAAGGCGATTGCCGCCGGTTTCTATGCCTTCAACATGCCGGAAGAGGTGGGCGGTGGCGGTCTGGATTACCTGTCCCAGGCACTGATCGAGCGCGAGCTGTCGAAAGTGTCCTGGGCGCTGCATGTGTTTGTCGCACGGCCATCAAAAATCCTCATGGCCTGCACCGGCGACCAAATCAACGACTACCTGTTGCCCTGCATCCAGGGTGAGAAGATCGACTGCTTTGCACTGACCGAGCCGGGTGCCGGTTCCGATGCCAACGCGATCAAGACCCGCGCAGTACGTGACGGCGACGACTTCATCCTCAACGGCAGCAAGCACTTCATCAGCCACGCTGGCCACGCCGATTTCGCCATCGTGTTCGCCGTGACCGATACCTACGAGAAAAACGGCAAAAAGCGTAATGCCGTGACCTCGTTCCTGGTCGACCGCAACACCCCGGGCATGACCATTCGCCGTGGGCCAAAGTGCGTGAGCAACCGCGGCTACCACACCTTCGAAATGTTCTTTGACGACTGCCGCGTACCGGCCTCCAAAGTGCTGGGTGAAGTCGGCAAGGGTTGGGACGTGGCCAACGCCTGGCTGACCGCCGGCCGGGTGATGGTCGCTGCCAACTGCGTCGGCCAGGCGCAACGCGCGCTGGACGTAGCGCTTCAATGGGCGGCGGATCGCAAGCAATTCGGCCAGCCGATCGGCACCTATCAAGGCGTGTCGTTCAAATTGGCGGACATGGCTACGCAGATTCGTGCAGCCGAACTGCTGACCCTGCACACCGCATGGAAAATGGATCAGGGCACCATGACCGATGGCGAGGCCGGCATGGCCAAGCTGTTTGCCAGTGAAGTGCTGGGACGCGCGGCCGATGAGGCGGTGCAGATTTTCGGCGGCATGGGCCTGATGGACGAAGGTCCGGTGGAACGCATCTGGCGCAACGCGCGGATCGAACGGATCTGGGAAGGCACCTCGGAAATCCAGCGCCACATCATTTCCCGCGAGCTGTTGCGGCCGCTGCTGCGCTGATTGCCCCGGAGAACTCCCATGTCTCAAACCATTCGTGACAACCTCAAACGCATGCTCGCGCCACGCCATGTGGCGTTTGTCGGCGGCCGCAGCATGGCGCGCGCCCTCAAGCGCTGCGCCGAGGGCGGCTACCAGGGACAAATGTGGCTGGTCAATCCGCAACACGACACCCTTGAAGGCGTGCCGTGCGTGCGCAGTATTGCCGAGCTGCCATGCGGCCCGGACGCGGTGTTCATTGCGACCAACCGTGACCTGACATTGACCTGCGTTGCCGAACTCGCTGCCATCGGCACCGGCGGCGCTATTTGCTACGCCTCGGGTTTTGCCGAAACCGGCGCCGAAGGCCAGGCCCTGCAACAACAATTGATTGAAGCCGCGGGCAACATGGCCTTGCTCGGCCCCAACTGCTACGGCCTGCTCGACTACCTGCACAGCTCCGCGCTGTGGCCGGTGGCCCACGGCGGCAAAGCGGTGGAGAAGGGCGTAGCAGTGCTGACCCAGAGCGGCAACTTCGCCTACAACCTGTCGATGAGCGACCGCTCGCTGCCGGTGGCCTACATGGCCTCGGTCGGCAATCAGGCGCAATTGGGCGTGGCTGAATTGATGGACGTGCTGCTCGACGAGCCACGGGTCACCGCCATCGGCCTGCACCTCGAAGGCCTGAAAAACGTGCCGGGTTTCGCCCGCGCCGCGCACAAGGCGCTGGAGAAGGGCATCCCGATCATTGCCTTGAAAACCGGCGTATCGCAGATCGGCGCCGAACTGGCCTTGAGTCACACCAGTTCGCTGTCTGGTTCCGATGCGCTGTACGACGCACTGTTTGATCGCCTCGGTGTGATTCGCGTCAGCGGCCCGGTGAGCTTTGTCGAAACCTTGAAGGCCGCCGCCTGCGGCAATCTGCCGGCGGGCAATAGCCTGATCGCCCTGGCCTGTTCCGGTGGCGATGCAGGGCTGATCGCCGACTACGCCGAATACAACGACCTCGGCCTGCCCAAACTCGACGACGGACAAGTCGGCGAATTGGCACAGGTGCTACCGACCTACGCCAACCTGGTCAACCCGCTGGATTTCACCACGGCAATCTGGGGCGATGGCGACGCATTGAATCGCATGCTCGACAGCGCCCTGCGCACCGAGGCCGACGCGGCGATGCTGGTGCTCGACTACCCGGCGGAATTCACCGGCGAACGCAAAGAATGCGACTTGCTGCTGGACCTGTACTGCAAGGCGCTGGTGCGTCACGGCAAGACCGGTTTTGTCACCTCGGCGTTCCCGGAGTTGCTACCGGCTCATGCTCGCGAGCGTTTGCATGCGCAAGGCGTACCGGCCTTGCAAGGCGTTGAAGATGGTTTGGCGGCCTGGGGCCGTATCGCCGGTTATCAGCGTAATCGCCAGGCGCTCTTGGCGCTGGGTGAATCGGCACTGGTGCCGCTGTGCCCGCAAGCCCTCGGTGGCGAAGGCCAGTTGCTCAATGAGTGGGACTCCAAGCAGGCTTTGAAAGCGTTTGGTCTGCCAATCCCCAACGGCGCGCTCAGCACGCCAGGCAACGCATTGAAGGATGCCAGCTCACTCGGTTATCCGCTGGTACTCAAAGCCGTCAGCGCTCAACTGCCACACAAAACCGAAGCCGGTGCCGTGGCGCTGAACCTCAAGGACGACACAGCCCTGAGCGCGGCGCTGGAAAAAATGCGCGTGAGCATCGCTGCTTATGCGCCAGACGTGGCCTTCGATCAACTGCTTCTGGAACCAATGGCCAAGCCGCCGTTGGCCGAGCTGATCGTCGGCATCAAGCGCGAAAACGATTTCGGCCTGGCCCTGGTGATTGGTGCTGGCGGCATTCTGGTGGAGTTGCTCAAGGACAGTCGCAGCCTGCTGCTGCCGACCACCGACGGTGCGATTCGCCAGGCCTTGCTGAGCCTGCGCAGTGCCGCGTTGCTGCAAGGCTTCCGCGGTCGCGAGGCGGCGGATCTCGACGCCTTGGTCACGGCCATCCGCGCCGTGGCTGACTACGCCTGCGAAAACGCCGCGCAGTTGCTCGAACTCGATGTGAACCCATTGTTGGTCGGTGCCGATGGCACGACTGCGGTCGATGCGTTGATTCGCCTCGGCCATGCGTGAGGACATGAACATGCAAAGCAAAACCTTGACCGGTGGCCAGGCGCTGGTGCGTCTGCTGGCCAACTACGGCGTCGACACCGTGTTCGGCATTCCCGGCGTGCACACGCTTGAGCTGTATCGTGGCTTGCCCGGCAGTGGCATTCGTCACGTGCTGACCCGCCACGAGCAAGGCGCCAGTTTCATGGCCGACGGCTACGCACGGGTCAGCGGCAAACCCGGCGTGTGCTTCATCATTACCGGCCCCGGCGTGACCAACGCCGCCACCGGTATCGGCCAGGCTTACGCCGACTCAATCCCGATGCTGGTGATTTCCAGCGTCAACCACACCGCCAGCCTCGGCAAAGGCTGGGGCAGCCTGCACGAATGCCAGGACCAGCGCGCCATGACCGCGCCGATCACTGCGTTCTCGGCCGTGGCCCTGACCGCCGAAGACCTGCCGGAACTGATCGCCCGAGCCTATGCGGTGTTCGACAGCGAGCGGCCGCGCCCGGTACACATTTCCGTGCCGCTGGACGTGCTGTCGGCACCGATTGCCCGTGACTGGAGCAACGAAGTCGTTCGTCGTCCGGGTCGTGGCCCCGCATCTGCTACTGCGCTGGATCAAGCGGTGGCCAAGCTGCACGGCGCAAAGCGACCGATGATCATCGCCGGCGGTGGCGCCTTGAACGCCGCTTCAGAGTTGCAAGAAATCAGTACTCGACTGGCCGCGCCGCTGTTCACCAGTGTTGCGGGCAAAGGCCTGCTGCCGCCGCACGCGCCATTGAACGCGGGTTCGTCGCTGTGCGTTGAGCCCGGCTGGAACCTGATCGCCGAAGCCGACGTGGTGCTGGCGGTTGGCACAGAAATGGCCGACACCGATTTCTGGCGCGAGCGCCTGCCACTCAACGCCGAATTGCTGCGAGTGGACATCGATCCACGCAAGTTCAACGATTTCTACCCTTGTGCGGTGGCGTTGCACGGCGATTCACAACAGACCCTGAGTGCGTTGTTGGAGCGCCTGTCGCCTGACGTGCGTGATGCCGGTGCAGCGATTGCATCGGTCGCAGCCCTGCGTGACGCGGTGAAGACTGGTCACGGCCCATTGCAGTCGATCCATCAGGCGATTCTGCAGCGCATTGCTGCCGAACTGCCGGAAAACGCTTTCATCAGCACCGATATGACCCAACTGGCCTACACCGGCAACTACGCCTTTGACAGCCTGGACATCCGCAGCTGGCTGCACCCGACTGGCTACGGCACGTTGGGTTACGGCTTGCCGGCCGGGATCGGCGCCAAGTTCGGCGCGCCGCAACGCCCGGGTCTGGTACTGGTCGGCGACGGCGGTTTTCTCTACACCGCGCAGGAACTGGCGACGGCAGTCGAGGAACTGGACAGCCCGCTGGTGGTGTTGCTGTGGAACAACGACGCCCTGGGGCAGATTCGTGACGACATGATCGGCCTGGATATCGAGCCCATCGGCGTGCTGCCGCGCAACCCGGATTTTGCCGCCCTCGGTCGCGCCTTCGGTTGCACGGTGACTCAGCCGCAGAACCTCACGGAACTGCAAACTGACCTGCGCCACGGCTTCAACCGCAACGGCGTCACCCTGATCGAACTCAAGCATGCCTGCGTTCGCTGACGTTCAACCTTTGTGTAGAGGGATAGAGCCATGCGCTTTTCCGATCTGACTCAACGTATCGCCGGTGACGGTGCCGCCGCCTGGGATATTCATTACCGTGCGCTGGCCAAGCGGGAGCAGGGCGAAGACATCCTGCTGCTGTCGGTCGGCGATCCGGATTTCGACACGCCGCAGCCGATCGTGCAGGGTGCCATCGACAGTCTGTTGTCCGGCAATACCCATTACGCCGAGGTACGCGGCAAGCGCGCCCTGCGTGAAGCCATTGCCAAACGTCACCAACAACGCAGCGGCCAACAGGTCTCGGCAGATCAAGTCACGGTGCTGGCCGGGGCGCAATGCGCACTGTTCAGCGTGGCCCAGTGCGTGCTCAATCCGGGCGATGAAGTCATCGTCGCCGAACCGATGTACGTCACCTACGAAGCCGTATTCGGTGCTTGCGGTGCCGTTGTCATCCCCGTGCCGGTGCGTTCGGAGAACGGTTTCCGTGTACTGCCGGAAGATATTGCCGCACGCATCACCCCGCGTACCCGTGCATTGGCGCTGAACAGCCCGCACAACCCGTCGGGTGCAAGTCTGCCGCGACGCACCTGGGAGGCGGTCGCCGAACTGTGCATCGCCCACGACCTGTGGCTGGTTTCCGATGAGGTCTACAGCGAACTGTTGTTTGAAGGCGAACACGTCAGCCCGGCGAGTCTGCCGGGCATGGCTGAGCGCACTGCGACCCTCAACAGCCTGTCGAAATCCCACGCCATGACCGGCTGGCGCGTCGGCTGGGTGGTGGCGCCGCCATCCCTGTCCGCGCACCTTGAAAACCTCGCGCTGTGCATGCTCTACGGTTCGCCGGATTTCATTCAAGACGCTGCCGTGATCGCACTGGAAAGCAACCTGCCGGAACTGGAAGCGATGCGCGAAGCCTATCGCCAGCGCCGTGACCTGGTGTGCGAAAGCCTGGCCGATTGCCCCGGCGTGCGCGCGTTGAAACCCGATGGCGGGATGTTCGTGATGGTGGATATTCGCGAAACCGGGCTCAGCGCCCAGGCATTTGCCGACCGCTTGCTCGATCACCACGGTGTCTCGGTGCTGGCCGGCGAAGCCTTTGGGCCGAGCGCTGCCGGTCACATTCGCCTCGGGTTGGTGGTGGGGGCAGCGCCGTTGCGTGATGCCTGCCAGCGCATCGCCCGTTGCGCCGAAGCATTAATGGAGGCTCAGGTACATGCTTAACCACACGTCACTCTTTATTGATGGTCGCTGGCAAACCCCATCGGGGCAGGGCATCGCCGAGGTGATCAACCCGGCCACCGAAGAAGTCGCTGGCAGCGTCCCGCTGGGCGATGAGCGCGATGTCGACAGCGCCGTCGCCGCTGCACGCAAAGCCTTTGCTTCATGGGCACGCACGCCTTCCAGCGTGCGTGCCGGTTACATCCGCGCACTGGCCGAACAACTGCGGGCCCGCGCCGACGAAATGGCCGCGGTGATCACCACCGAACTGGGCATGCCAGTGCAGTGGAGTCGCTCGGTGCAAGTGGACGGGCCGATCATGGGGCTGGAGCAGTACGTCGAACTTGCCGGTTTGATGGATGAAGTGCGTGAAGTCGGCAACTCGCTGGTGGTCCGCGAGGCGGTGGGCGTGTGTGCGTTCATCAACCCGTGGAACTACCCGCTGCACCAGTTGATCGGCAAGCTCGCTCCCGCCTTGGCCGCCGGTTGCACAGTGGTGGTCAAGCCGAGTCAGGACACGCCGCTGCATGCGTTTTTGCTGGCACAGATGATTGAAGACATCGGGCTGCCGGCCGGCGTGTTCAACCTGGTCAGCGGACCGGGTTCGAAGGTCGGCGAAGCCCTGGCCAAGCACCCGGACGTGGACATGGTGTCGTTCACCGGTTCCACCGGCGCGGGGGTGCGGGTTGCGCAAGCGGCTGCACCGTCGGTGAAGCGCGTGTGCCTGGAGCTCGGTGGTAAATCGGCGTTGTTGATTGCCGAAGATGCCGATCTGGACGCGGCGGTGCGTTACGGCGTGCAGGACGTGATGATCAACTCCGGGCAGACCTGCACCGCGCTGACTCGCATGCTGCTGCCGGCCAGTCGTTATGCCGAGGCGCTGGAGATCGCGCTGGAAGAAACCCTGAGCCTGCGCATGGGTGATCCACTCGATCCACAGAGCTTTCTCGGTCCGATGTGTTCGGCCGGGCAACGCCGCACGGTGCTGGACTACATCAAGATCGGTCAGGAAGAAGGCGCACGTCTGCTGTGCGGTGGCGACTCGGCCTCGTCGTTCGAGCGTGGCTTCTATGTCAGCCCGACGCTGTTCGCCGATGTCGACAATTCCATGCGCATCGCCCAGGAAGAAATCTTCGGCCCGGTGCTGTGCCTGATTCCCTACGACGATGAGGCACAGGCAATTGAGATTGCCAACGACTCGCCGTTCGGCCTGTCCAGCGGCGTCTGGGCCGGCAGCACCGAGCGTGCCCTGCAACTGGGCCGGCAACTGCGGGCAGGCCAGTGCTTTCTCAACGGCGCGGCATTTAACTATCAGGCACCGTTCGGCGGCTACAAGCAGTCGGGCAATGGCCGGGAGTGGGGGGAAGAAGGGCTCAACGAATTCGTCGAAGTGAAGGCGATCCAGGTGTGACGGTTAACGTTTCAAAGGGTATTAGCACCGGGCCTTGGCCCGGTGTTTTGCGTGGTTTTGAACGGGTATTTCATTAGCTTTTATCAGGGGCAATGCAATGAGCGATAACAAAAACAAGATTACTCAAGCGAACCACGAATTCAGTTTTCCGCGTCGAGACTTCTTGAAATACAGCGCAGCGGCTGCAGCAGTGGCCGGGGCGTTCTCCATGGGCCTGCCGTACGGTGCGTTTGCCGAAGAAGCCACGCCGAAAGCCGGCGGCGTACTGCGCCTGGGCCTGGCAGGTGGCAGCACCACCGACTCCAAGGACCCGGGTTCGTGGGCCGATACCTTCACCTTCGTGGGTTTCTCGGCGGTCTATAACACCCTGACCGAAATCGCCGTCGACGGCACGGCGATCCCGGAACTGGCTGAAAGCTGGACCTCGACCCCGGACGCCCGCGTCTGGACTTTCAAGCTGCGTCAGGGTGTGACTTTCCACAACGGCAAGACCCTGACCGTTGATGACGTGGTGGCTTCGATCCAGCATCACCTCGGGGAAAAATCCACCTCGGCGGCCAAGACCGTGTTGGGTGATGTGGCCAAGGTCAGCGCCAGTGGCAGCGACAGCGTGGTGTTCGAACTGCATTCGGGTAACGCCGATTTCTCTTACGTGGTCGCCGATTATCACGTGGTGATCATGCCGAGCAAGGATGGCGTGGCGGACTGGCAGGCCGGCGTCGGCACGGGCGGTTATCGCCTCAAGGACTTCGAACCGGGCGTGCGCATGACCCTGGAACGCAGCCCCGATTACTGGAAGCCGGGCCGCGCGCACTTCGCCAGCGCCGAGCTGATCGCCATCGCCGATGGTGCCGCGCGGGTCAACGCGCTGGTCACCGGCCAGGTGGACGTGATCAACAAGGTCGACCTGAAAACCGTGGCGCTGCTCAAGCGCAATCCGAACCTGGTCATTGAAGAAACCAAGGGCGCGCAGCACTACACCTTCCCGATGCTCACCGACAGTCAGGCGTTCCTGAACAACGATGTGCGCATGGCCATGAAACACGCGATCAACCGCGAAACCCTGCTGGCCTCGGTGCTGCACGGCTATGGCCTGGTCGGTAACGATCACCCGATCCAGCCCGGCAGCCGCTTCATCAACACTGCGCTGGAACAACGCACCTACGATCCGGACAAGTCGCGTTTTTACCTGAAAAAGGCCGGCATGGATTCGCTCAAGGTACGCCTGCAAGCGTCCGACGCGGCTTACACCGGCGCCGTCGACGCTTCGGTGTTGTTCAAGGAACAGGCGCGTGCGGCCGGGATCGAGATCGATGTGGTGCGTGAACCGGCCGATGGTTTCTTTTCCAACGTCTGGAACAAGCAACCGTTCACCACCTCGTTCTGGTACAGCAGCCTGACCGCCGACCGCATGTTCAGCATCGGTTACGCCAAAGGCGCGGCGTGGAACGAAACCCACTGGGACAACCCGCGCTTCAACCAGTTGCTCAATGCCGCTCGTGGCGAGATGAACGATCCATTGCGCCGCGAGATGTACAACGAAATGCAGTCGCTGTGCCGCGATGAAGGCGGCGCGATTGTGCCGCTGTTTGCCAGTTCGGTGGCAGCCCGTTCCAACCGCGTCAACCACGGCGGCCAGACTGCGCCTTACGGCGAACTGGATGGCCTGCGGGTGATCGAGCGTTGGTGGCAGGCGTAAAGAGTGCCGTTGCAGGAGCGAGCTTGCTCGCGATGGAGCTTAACGATAACGCTGGAAACCTGAATCACCCCAGTGCCCTCAGGTTTTTCGCGAGCAAGCTCGCTCCTACACAAGGCTCCCCGATCCATCTCAAGGAACTGCACGATGAAGAGTATTTTCAAGCTGTTGGCGCAGCGTTTGGCATTGGGGCTGTTATCGCTGTTTGCGGTGTCAGTGATTATTTTTCTCGCGGTCGGCATGCTGCCGGGCGATATCGCCCAGGCCATGCTCGGCCAATCCGCTACACCGGAAACCGTGGCGGCGTTCCGTGCGCAACTGGGCCTGGACATGTCGCCATTGGTGCGCTTCGGCCACTGGATGTGGAATCTGTTACACGGTGACCTCGGCGTGTCGCTGGCCAACCAGCGGCCCATCGCCGAACTGGTTGGCAGTCGTTTGGGCAACACCTTCAGCCTCGCGTTGCTGGCAGCGTTGGTATCGGTGCCATTGGCGTTGCTGCTGGGGATGCTCGCGGCGTTGTATCGCAACAGCTGGTTCGACCGCTTGCTCAACACCTCGGCGTTGAGCGCGGTGTCGTTCCCCGAGTTCTTTGTCGCCTACATCCTGATCCTGGTGTTCGCGGTGAAGCTCAACTGGTTCCCGAGCATTTCCAATATCGCGCCGGACGCGACCCTCGGCACGATACTCGACCGCTCGGTACTGCCGGTGGCGACGCTGAGCCTGGTGGTGATTGCGCAAATGATGCGCATGACCCGCGCCTCGCTGATCAACCTGCTGGCCAGCCCGTACATCGAAATGGCCCGGCTCAAGGGCATCAGTCAATCGCGAATCATCTTTCGCCATGCCCTGCCGAATGCCTTGGCACCGATCGTCAACGTGGTGGCGCTGAACCTGGCGTACCTCGTGGTCGGCGTGGTGGTGGTTGAAGTGGTGTTTGTCTATCCGGGGCTCGGCCAGTTGCTGGTGGATTCCGTAGCCAAACGCGACATCCCGGTGGTGCAGGCCTGCAGCCTGATCTTTGCCGCGACTTACATCCTGCTCAACACCAGCGCCGATGTGCTGTCGATTGCCAGCAACCCACGCCTGATGCATCCGAAGGGGTAGACCATGAGCTTGTTTAAACAATTGGTCCGGGCGCCGCTGAGTGCGAAGTTCGGATTGCTGGTGATTGTTGTGTACGTCCTGGTAGCGCTGTTCGCCCCGGTGTTGGCACCGTTCGGCGAAACTCAGGTGGTGGGTGATGGCTTTGCGCCGTGGGGCGGGCAGTTCCTGTTGGGCACCGATAACCTGGGGCGCGACATGTTCAGTCGTCTGGTGTACGGCGCGCGCAATACGTTGGGCATTGCCTTCCTGACCACGGTATTGGCGTTCCTGCTCGGTGGCCTCAGTGGTCTGGTCGCGGCGATCAAGGGTGGCGCGGTTGATCAGGGGCTGTCGCGGGTGGTGGACATCCTGATGGCGATTCCGCAGCTGATCTTCGCCTTGCTGATCCTCAGTGTGGTCGGCACCACCGCGACTTCGCTGGTGTTGGTCATCGCGCTGCTGGATGCGACCCGGGTGTTTCGTCTGTCTCGCGCGGTGGCCATGAACGTGGTGGTGCAGGACTTCGTCGAAGCGGCGCGCCTGCGCGGTGAAGGCCTGTGGTGGCTAGTGACCCGCGAAGTATTGCCGAACGCGGCGGCGCCGTTGATTGCCGAATTCGGCCTGCGTTTTTGCTTTGTGTTTTTGTTCATCAGTGCGCTGTCGTTCCTCGGCCTGGGCATCCAGCCGCCGACCGCCGACTGGGGCAGCATGGTGCGCGACAACGCCGTACTGATCACCTTTGGCGACATCAGCCCGTTGCTGCCCGCCCTGGCCGTGGCGTTGATCACGGTCAGCGTCAACTTCGTCGTCGACTGGATGCTGCACAAATCCAGCGGCCTCAAGGAATGCTGAACATGACGACATCAAAACCTTTGCTGGAAATCCGCGACCTGCACATCGAAGGTCATTACGAAGACGCCTGGCATCCGCTGATCAAGGGCATCGACCTGACCCTGCAACGCGGCGAAGTGCTGGGGCTGATCGGTGAGTCGGGGGCGGGTAAATCGACCCTCGGGTTGTCGGCGATGGGCTACACCCGTGATGGTTGCCGGATCACCGGAGGCTCGGTGCATTTCGACGGTATCGATCTGCTCAAGGCCAAACCCGAAGCGCTGCGCAAGTTGCGCGGCTTGCGCATCGCCTATGTGGCGCAGAGCGCAGCGGCTTCGTTCAACCCGGCCCATCGTTTGATCGATCAGCATGTGGAAACCGCTGTGAAAAACGGAGGCATGAGCCGTTCCCAGGCCATGGCCGAAGCGGTGGAATTGTATCGAGTGCTGCGTCTGCCCAATCCTGAGCAGATCGGCCAGCGCTACCCGCATCAGGTCTCCGGTGGCCAGTTGCAGCGGGTCATGACCGCCATGGCAATGGCCTGCCACCCGGACCTGATTATCTTCGACGAACCGACCACCGCGCTGGACGTCACCACCCAGATCGAAGTGCTGGCGGCGATTCGCGATGCGGTCAAGACCTACGGCAGCGCGGCGATCTACATCAGCCACGACCTGGCGGTGGTGGCGCAAATGGCCGACCGCATCATGGTCCTGCGCCACGGCAAACTGGTGGAAGAGGCCGAGACCCGCAAGATGCTCGGTGACCCGCAGGAGGAGTACACCAAGTCACTGTGGGCGGTGCGCAGTTTCCGCACCGAACCCAAGCCGTGCCCGCAAGCCGAAAAACCGCTGCTGGAATTGCGCGGCAGTTGCGCCAGTTACGGTCATCAACCGGTGCTGCATGACGTGTCGTTGAAGCTGTATCGCGGCCAGACATTGGCTGTGATTGGCGAATCCGGCAGCGGTAAAAGCTCCACGGCACGCTTGATCACCGGGCTGCTGCAGCCCACTGCTGGTCAGGTGTTGTACGACGGTGAGCCGCTGCCGGCGGACTTTCGTCAGCGCAGCAAGGAGCAATTGCGCCGCGTGCAGATGATCTACCAGATACCCGATACCGCGCTGAACCCACGCCAGCGCATCGTCGATATCATCGGCCGGCCGTTGACGTTTTATCTCGGGCTCAAGGGCAAGGCCATGCGCGCGCGGGTTGCGGAGCTGCTGGAGATGATCGAACTGGACCCGGCAACCTTCATGGAGCGTCAGCCACGAGAACTGTCCGGCGGGCAGAAACAACGCATCTGCATCGCCCGGGCATTGGCCGCCGATCCTCAGCTGATCATCTGCGACGAAGTCACCTCGGCACTGGACCAACTGGTAGCCGAAGGTGTACTCAAGCTGCTCAACCGTATTCAGCAGCAACTGGGCGTCGCCTATTTGTTCATCACCCATGACGTCGCCACCGTGCGTGCGATTGCCGATGAAGTGTTGGTGATGCAACGGGGCAGGGTGGTCGACCATGGCTCGCGCAGCCAGATTTTCACCCCGCCGCACCAGGACTACACCGGGTTGCTGTTCTCGTCCGAACCGCAAATGGACCCGGACTGGCTCGACCAATTGCTGGCCAGTCGCGCTTCACAACATTCAACCCATACGCTGGAAAAAGTCTAAGGAATCACCATGAAAGTACTGATCGTTCATGCTCATCCAGAGCCACAATCCTTCACCGCTGCCCTGCGTGACCAGGCGGTTGCGACCCTTGAAGCCCAGGGCCATGAAGTGCAGGTCAGCGACCTGTACAAGATGAATTGGAACCCGGTGGCCAGCGCCGATGACTTTTCGTCGCGGGAAAACCCCGAGTACCTGGTCTATGCGCTGGAGCAACGCCTGGGTGTCAAAAGTCAGTCGCTGGCAGCGGACATTCAGGCTGAACTGGACAAACTGCTGTGGGCCGACCTGCTGATTCTCAATTTCCCGATCTTCTGGTTCTCCGCCCCGGCGATGCTCAAGGGCTGGATTGACCGGGTGCTGGTGTCCGGCATCTGCTACGGCGGCAAGCGTTTTTACGATCAAGGTGGCTTGAGCGGAAAAAAGGCGCTGGTCACCGTGACGCTGGGCGGCCGAGAGCACATGTTCGGTGAAGACGCGATCCACGGTCCGTTGCAGGACATGCTGCGGCCAATTCTGCGTGGCACGCTGGCCTACGTTGGTTTCGATGTGCTGGAGCCGTTCGTGGCCTGGCATGTGCCGTACATCAGCGCCGAAGCCCGCCAACAGTTCCTGGTTGATTACAGCCAACGCCTGCAACACCTGAGTGACGAACAACCGCTGGCATTTCCGAAGCTGTCGCAGTTCGATGAACAGCTCTACCCACTGACCCAGCCCGCCATCGCCTAAAAACACTACAAACCCTGTAGGAGGCCGCAGGCTGCGATCTTTTGATCTTGGTCTTTAAAAAGCAAAGTCAAAAGATCGCAGCCTGCGGCAGCTCCGACAGAGGTTATGTGTTCACCGCGAATCCCCGCTGGATTGTTCTGAATACGCAAACACTGAAGTCGCCGAGAATGGAATTGTTGGTGTGGTGGCGGGCTTGTAGCCTCCATCACGCCGAACACCACGATCTGCCAACGATTGGGTGGAGCTCTAGCCAGGGCTCATCAAGACAGACACGTCAACGTCATACCTTGCTTTCGGCCTTTTGCCCCTTCGGGGGTTTGGCGCCTAATAAAAATAAGGAAGGCAGGTATGAGTATTCGTGCATGGGTTTGCGCAGCAACCCTGTTCGCGCCCGTTCTGGGTGTCGACGTATTGTTTCCCTCCATGGCTTCGGCAGCAGACGACCCGATGGGCTCGCTGGTGCGCAGTGTGTTCGGCGACAGCCTTGAGCGCGAACATGGCATCAAAGTCTACGGCTGGGCCCAGGCAGGTGTGATCTACAACAACAACGGCACGGATGACGTCAGCAAGCAGAGCTTTTTCAATACCGACGAAGGTGTGAACCTTAACCAGTTCGCCCTGGCCGTGGAAAAGAAACCCAAGAGCAATGTGGTCGGCCGTGTCGGGCCGTTCCCCGGGCCTATGCCGCAAGAGGCCGATTGGGGTTTCAACGTCACGGCGGTGTACGGCAAGGATGCGCGCTACTTCAAGACCTACGGCTGGGACGAAGACCTCAGCGCCAATCGCAGCAACAAACCCGAAGAGCCCGCGCTGACCATCGCGCAGGCCTACGCCGACTTCTACTTCCCGGTACTCGGCGGTTCAGACCTGATGTTCGGGATTTTCCATACGCCGCTGGAAAACGAAATCGGCTTCGCCTTGCCATCACCCGCGCCGACTGACTTCTATTCGCACACCTATTCCTTCATGCACGGCCCGGCCAAACACGCCGGTGCGCTGTACTCGTTCAAGCTGCCTTCGGCACCGGGTGAAAGCATGCTCGGCTTCGAACTGGGCGTGGTGCAAGGCTGGAACAACCTGCAAGACCCCAACCACTCACCGGATGCCATCGCCAACGTGCGCTGGCGCTCGGCTGACTTCAGCACCTGGATCGACTGGGAAAACATCTACGGCAACGGCGCAGGCGACAGCTTTGCCGATTGCAGCTGCGGCTCGCCATTGCCAGCCGGCACCAAGGACGACGACTACAAACGCCTGGCGTCGTACCTGACCCTGTCGCAGGTACTCGACCCGAACAACCGCGTGGCGCTGGAGTTGAACTACGGCAAGCAGGAGCAGGGCGCCTTCGCCGGTTTCGCCAATAAAAACGATGCGACCTGGTACGGCACGGACATCAACTGGTATCACAAGCTCACTGAAACCCTGACGTGGAACAGCCGCGCCGAGTGGTTTTATACCGACGCACCGGTGCACGTGATGATGGCGAATATCGACCCGCATACCGGTATCCCCGATCCGACCTGGGGCAGTTTCTACGGCGTGACCACTAACGTGGCCTGGACACCGACGCCTAACGTGCGCCTGCGCCCGGAACTGCGCTACGACATCCATTCCGGTCCCGGTCGCGATGCCTATGCCGATGGACAGGAAGACTCGCAAGTGGTCGCTTCCTTCGACGTCAGCTTCTTCTTCTAAACCGACTTAATCGTTCGTCCCTGAGCTTGCGTGCGGCTCGATCCACACGCTGTGACCTTGTTCGACCGGGCTTTGGCGGCACGCCGCCACATTGGAGTTCTTTCATGACAGACAACAACGATAACAACCTGTTTGGCCGCGACTTCTCGCGCCGTGATTTCCTGCGCAGTACTGGCGTTGCCGCCGGTGGTGTCGCGCTGGCGAGCATGCCGTTCAACTTCGCCATCGGCAGCGAGCGGGTGATCAAGCTTGGCTATGTCAGCCCACAGACCGGGCCCTTGGCGCCTTTTGCGGCGGCCGACAACTACATCATCGAATCGCTCAAGCAAGCACTGAAAAACACGATCACCGTGGGGGGCAAGGCGTATCGCCTGGAAGTCATCGTCAAGGACAGCCAGTCCAACCCTAACCGCGCGGCTGAAGTGGCGAGCGAACTGATTCTGTCGGATCAGGTCGACCTGATGCTGGTGTCATCGACCCCGGAAACCACCAATCCGGTCTCCGACCAGTGCGAGATCAACGAGATCCCTTGCATCTCCACGGTTGCGCCATGGCAGCCATGGTTCTTCACTCGCGGTGGCAAACCCGATCAAGGTTTCGAGTGGACTTACCATTTCTTCTGGGGGCTGGAGGATGTCATCGGCGCTTATAGTTCGATGTGGGGTGCGATGCCGTTCAACAAAGTCGTCGGCGGCCTGTTCCCTAACGATGGCGACGGCAATGCCTGGGGCGATCAGAAGCTCGGGTTCCCGCCGGTGCTGGCGCAAAAGGGCTTTCAACTGATCGATCCCGGTCGCTTCCAGAGCCTGACCGACGACTTCTCGGCGCAAATCGCCGCGTTCAAAAAGGCTGACGTCGAAATCGTCACCGGCGTGGTCATTCCCCCCGACCTGAGCACCTTCTGGACCCAGGCTCGCCAGCAGGGCTTCAAACCCAAAGCGGTGTCGGTGGGCAAGGCGCTGCTGTTTCCCACCGCAGTGGAAGCGCTGGGCAAGGCCGGTAACAACCTGTCGACCGAAATCTGGTGGAGCCCGACGCACCCGTTCAGCTCTTCATTGACCGGCGCCAGTGCCGGGCAACTGGCCCAGGGTTTCACCCAGGCCACCGGCAAGCAGTGGACGCAACCGCTGGGCTTCGTGCACGCGCTGTTCGAACTGGCGGTGGACATCCTCCAGCGCACCGAAGAAATCGGTAACCCGAGTGCCGTGCGCGAGGCCTTGGTCAAAACCAACCTCAACACCGTGGTCGGGCCGATCAACTGGCATGGCGGGCCGGTGAAAAACGTCGCCAAGACGCCACTGGTCAGTGGCCAATGGCGACTGGGCAAAGACAACAAATACGACCTGATCGTGACCAGCAATGCCACCGCACCGGCGATCCCGCTGGGCGGTGAGATGCAGGCCATTACGTATTGATCGCGCAACAACAAGCAGGTGCACCATGCAACAGCCACTTCTGCAAATGACCGATGTGCACAAAAGCTACGGTTCGGTGAAGGTCACGGACGCCATTGATCTGACCCTGCAACCGGGTGAAGCCTTGGGCATCATCGGCCCCAACGGCGCGGGTAAAAGCACGCTGTTCAACCTGATCGCCGGCGGCGTGGCGGCCGACAAAGGCACGATCCATTTCGAAGGCCGCAATGTCACTCAAGTGCCGGTGTTCAAGCGTTGTCAGCAAGGCATCGGGCGCTCCCATCAGATCCCGCATCCGTTCGTGAAAATGACCGTGTTCGAGAACCTGCTGGTGGGCGCGACCTTCGGTGCGAAATTGCGCGACAAGGAAGCCAGCCAATGGTGCGCACAAACGCTGGAGCTGACCGGCCTGATGCGCAAGGCCAACGTGCTGGCCGGTTCGCTGACCTTGCTCGACCGCAAGCGCCTGGAAATGGCCCGCGCCCTGTCGACCCGACCGCGCCTGCTGTTGCTGGACGAAATCGCCGGCGGCCTGACCGAACCGGAATGCCTGGCGCTGGTGGAAACCATTCAGGGCATCCACAAGTCCGGTGTCGCGATCATCTGGATCGAGCACATCGTGCACGCCTTGCTGGCAGTGGTCAGCCGCCTGACGGTGATTAACTTCGGTGCCAAGCTGGCCGAAGGCGAGCCGCGCAGCGTCATGGCCGACCCACGGGTCCAGGACATTTACATGGGCATCGGGAGCTGACGCATGCTGACCATTGAAAAACTCTGCGCCGGCTACGGCGATTTCCAGGCACTGTTCGATATCAGCCTGACCCTTGAAGCGGGCGAAACCGTGGCGATCATCGGTTCGAATGGCGCGGGCAAATCGACCTTCCTGCGCTCGCTGGCCGGGCTGATCAAAAACCAGCCCGGCGCTATCACTTTCAAGGGCCAAGCCATCGGCGATCTGGCGGCGAATCAGGTGTTGGAGCGTGGCATCGCCTTGGTGCCGGAAGGTCGAAAGCTGTTTCCGTCACTGAGTGTCGAGGAAAACCTGCTGATTGGTGCTTATAGCAAACGCCCCGGCCCGTGGACGCTGGCGCGGATCTACCAGCTGTTTCCAGTGCTGGAAAAACTGCGCAAGCGACCCGGCACCGCACTGTCTGGCGGCCAGCAGCAAATGGTCGCGATTGGTCGAGGCCTGATGGCCAACCCGCACCTGCTGTTGTGCGACGAAATCAGCCTGGGGCTGGCACCGACCACGATCAAGGACATCTACGCCGCGCTGCCTTCGATCAAGGCCGATGGCACCACGGTGATTCTCGTCGAGCAGGACATCAATCAGGCGCTGAGTGTCTGCGACCGTTTCTATTGCTTCCAGGAAGGGCGCGTGTCCCTCACCGGTCGCCCAGGGGATGCGGACAAAGCACAAATCAAAGCCGCGTACTTCGGGATATAGAGATGGAATGGCTCAATACTTTGCTTCAAGGCGTATTGCTCGGTGGCCTGTACGCGATGTTCGCGGTCGGGCTGTCGCTGATGTTCGGCATCATGCGCCTGGTCAACATCGCCCACGGTGACTTCATCGTGCTGGCGTCGTACTTGGCGTTGATGGTGGTCAATCATTTGGGGTTCAGCCCACTGGCGAGCCTGCTGATCGTGGTGCCGCTGATGTTCGGGTTCGGCTATCTGCTGCAACGGCTGTTACTCAACCGAACGCTGGGCACGGATATTCTGCCGCCGCTGCTGGTGACCTTCGGCCTGTCGATCATCGTGCAAAACGTGTTGCTGGAATTCTTCAGCGCCGACAGCCAGAAACTGTCCCAGGGTGACCTTGAAGTCGCCAGTGTCGGTTTCGGCAGCCTGAGCGTCGGCGTCATGCCGCTGATCGTGTTTTGCAGTGCCTTGCTGATCATCGGCGGCCTGCAATTGCTGTTCTACAAAACCTCCGTGGGCCGGGCGTTTCGCGCCACTTCCGATGACCAGCACACTGCGCGGCTGATGGGCGTGAATAACGCGCACATCTTCGGTCTGGCCATGGCGCTGGCGATGGCGGTGGTGTCGATTGCCGGGGTGTTTCTGGCGATTCGTACCAGCTTCGACCCGACGGTGGGGCCGGCGCGTCTGTTGTACGGGTTCGAAGCGGTGATCATCGGTGGCCTGGGCAGCCTGTGGGGCACTTTGGCCGGCGGGGTGATTCTGGGTGTCGCCCAGGCGATCGGGGCAAAAATCGATCCCGGCTGGCAGATCCTCGCCGGCCATCTTGTGTTTCTGCTGATCCTGGTCGTGCGCCCGCGTGGCCTGTTCCCCCGGAGTGTCGACTGATGAATGCGTTAAATAATCCCGCGCTCGACTATCGCGTACAACGCATGACCACCAGCAGCACGGTCGGGCTGTCATTGCTGGGTTTGTGCGTATTGGTGTTGATCAGTGCGCCGTTGTGGGCGGACCGTGCAAGCCTGCGGCTGGTGGTGGAATTCGCCTATTACCTGGCCTTGGCGCAGATGTGGAATTTGCTCGCGGGCTACGCCGGCATGGTCTCGGTCGGGCAACAGGCGTTCGTCGGTCTGGGTGGCTATCTATTGTTTTTGTTAGCCAGCCAATTCGGCATCCCGCCATTGTTCGCGGTTTTACTCTCGGGCGTACTGGTGGCGTTGTTGGCAATTCCCACGGCGTTGATCGTGTTCCGGCTGCGCGGCGCCTATTTCGCCATTGGTACCTGGGTGGTGGCAGAAGTTTTTCGCCTGGGTTTGGCGCAGATGAGCAGCCTTGGTGGCGGCTCGGGGCAAAGTCTGCCGGCAGCGATTGTGCGGCAGATCGGCAATGACCGGGACGGCCGCGAAACGCTGATCTACTTCACCGCGCTGGCCATCGCCATCGGCGCGGTGGCCGTGGTGTTCTTTCTGCTGCGCTCGCGACAGGGACTGGCGCTGGCATCGATTCGCGATTCGGAACCGGCGTCCGGCAGCCTGGGGGTCGACACGTTCCGCACCAAGCTGATGGTGTATGTGCTGGCCGCCGGTTGCACCGGCGTGGTTGGCGCACTGATCTTCCTGCAAAAACTGCGAATCTCGCCGGATGCGGCGTTCAACCTGCAGGACTGGACGGCAGTGGTGATCTTCATCGTCATCATCGGCGGCATCGGCACGCTGGAGGGGCCGCTGATCGGCACGTTGATCTACTTCGTGTTGCGCGGCTGCCTGGCGCAGTACGGCGCGGTGTACATGATCATCTTGGGTCTGGTCGCCGTGGTGATGATGCTCAAGGCGCCGCAAGGCGTATGGGGGCTGATCAGCGAACGGCTGGGCTGGCAGGTGTTCCCGATGCAGCGACGGCTGTCGGTGCCGCCCAAGCCATAACGGGGTGGATGTAAAACCACAAACCCTGTAGGAGCTGCCGAAGGTTCGGGCCGCGTTCGGACGATCTTTTGATTTTGTTTTTTAGAGCAAGATCAAAAGATCGCAGTCTTCGACAGCTCCTACAGGGGACGGGGGGCAAAAATATCTGCAGTGGAGTGCGAGGTGCCGACAGGCTAACCTCGCTGTTCATATAAGAACAAAAACATCCAGAGAGCCTGTCCCATGGATCGTTTACTCAGTGTCGAAGCCTTTGTGCGAGTGGCCGAAACCGGCAACTTCGCCAGGGCGGCCCAGCAACTGGGGGTGACCCGTTCGGTCATCACCCATCGCATCCAACAGCTGGAACAGTTCGTCAATGCGCCGCTGTTCCATCGCAGCACACGCCACGTGCGGCTTTCCGAGGTCGGCGAGACCTACTACAAGGAATGCGCGGACATGGTCGCGAGTTTCAATTCGCTGACCGAACACATGCGTGAACTACGGGCCAAACCCACCGGCAAACTACGGGTGCAGATGTTGCCGGGGTTTGCCATCGGTCACTTCGGCCGAATGCTGGCCGAGTTCACCCGGTTGTACCCGGACATTGAAGTCGACGTGATCGTCAATGATCGCGTGGTCGACCCGATCGAAGAAGGCTTCGACGTGGCGTTCCAGATGTTCCCGCCGATGGCCGAAACCCTGATCGAGCGCAAGCTGTTCAGCGTGCGTCGATTGTTCTGTATGTCGCCCGATTACGCCGGCGAGTTTGGCGTGCCGACCCATCCCCAGGAATTGCTGCAACACAAGATCGCCTTGTACGAGGGCTATCCGTCGCGCAATCGCTGGATTTTCACCCGCGAAGATGAACAGGTTGAACTGAGCCTGCCGGGCCAGGTGCGATCGAATTCGGTGCATTTGCTGCGCGATTACGCCTCGACCGGGGTGTGCATTGTCTGCCTGCCGACGCTAGTGGCCAGCGATGACCTGCTCAGCGGGCGGCTGATTCCGGTACTGCCGGAGTACGCGTTGTCATCGTTCAACTTCTCGGCGGTGTACCCCGCGACCCAACGGCGAGCCTTGAAAGTACGGACGTTGATCGATTTCCTGGTGGAAAATTTCGGCGACGAACCCTGCTGGGACAAGCCATTGCTGGAGCGCGGCTGGATCCGCTGACAAACGCCGGGCCCCTGTAGGAGCTGTCGAGTGCAACGAGGCTGCGATCTTTTGACTTTGTTTTTTTCAAGAGCAAGCTCAAAAGATCGCAGCCTCGTTGCACTCGACAGCTCCTACACAACTTCCGCAGTGTTTGCGTTTCGCAAACACTGTTGTCGCCGGCTCCCTAATTGTTCCGGGATCAGCTCGGACGTACTGTTGGCTCACTGTTACTACAACAACAAAACGGTGAAAACCATGAGTAGCGCGGCAATCGAAACAGTCTTCGGCTCGTTGGATAAATACAGCAAAGGGTCGGTTGAGCTCATCAGCGGCAAGGCCAGCCATTACGCCTTTTCGAACATTTTCGAAGTGGCGGAAAAATCCCTTCCTTACGAAAAAGTCGTGGTCGGCCTCAACCTCGGCTACGTCATTGAAACCTTGCGCGCCGAAGGCCAATCGCCTTGGTACACCGCAGCCCACGACGAGTTCGCCATCGTCATGGACGGTGAAGTACGGGTGGACTTCCTCAAGCTCGATGCACCTTTGAAAGACGGCGAGGGCACTCACCTGGCCGGTGAACAGCCAGCGGGCAAACCGATGGGTTACGTACTGCTCAAGCGCGGCCAACAGTGCCTGCTGCCAACCGGCACTGCGTATCGCTTCGAAGCCAGCCGCACGGGCGTGATCCTGCAGCAGACCATCAAAGGCCCCTTGTCGGTCGAGAAGTGGGCAGACATCTGCTTCAAGTGATCAGCATCGCTGCCTCCCACCAAGAGCTATCAAAGAATAAGGAATCCCGTCATGGCCATGCTTGAAACTGCTGCCGATACCCAACTGTTTGCCGACGACGAAGTCCAGGCCAGCGCACCCCATGCCGTCACCGGCTACCGCTCATTCAAACTCGGCGCCTTTGAACTGTCGCGCGACGAGTATTTCGCCCGTATCACCTGGCCTGCCAAAGGCGAGACCCGCTCGCACCTGATTCCGGTCGACGCCTTTTTGCGCGCCATGATGCGCGACGTGGCCTGGGGCTTCTTCTATGGCTGGGTCAACTTCGACCACGTCATCGGCACCCGCAACTACTACGGCAAAGTTGACCTGTACGCCGGCACCTTCAATGGCACGCTCAAGGCCGCGGGCGTCAACTACACCGAAAACTTCGAAACGCCGCTGATCATGGCGACCTTCAAGGCCATCCTGCGCGACTGGACCAACGCCACTTTTGACCCGTTCGCCGCGCCGGAAGAAACCGGTACCGCGTTCGGCCGCAAGAACGGTGACAACATCGAAGCCATCGAGCGTTTCCGCATCGCCACCAAGCGCATGCCGGGCCTGCTGGACGATTCGCCGCTGCGTAACGATTTGCCGATCAATCGCCAGTTCATCGACGTGTCTCAAGATGAGCCGGAAATTCACGCCGCCGAAGGTTTTGAAGGTCAGCTGCATGCTTTCAGCCTGTTCAAGTACTTGTCGCGCTCCGACGTGACCTGGAACCCATCGGTGACTTCGGTGTGCAAGGCCAGCCTGTTCTGCCCCACCACTGAAGAATTCATCTTGCCGGTGTTCCATGGCAACGACCGCATTGAGTGGTTCTTGCAGATGTCCGATGAAATCATCTGGGACGTCGGCGACAAGGACGATGGCAACCCGCGCGCCCGCATCACCATGCGTGCCGGCGATATCTGCGCGATGCCAGCGGACATTCGCCACCAAGGCTACTCGACCAAACGTTCGATGCTGCTGGTCTGGGAAAACGCCACGCCGAACCTGCCGCAACGCTACGAAAGCGGCGAGCTCAAGCCGTACCCGATCGAGTTCTAAGACGTCGTGTCTTGCCCGGCGTCGCGTCGGGCCATGCTCTCAGCACATCATTCAAACACTGCGCCAGCGGCGCGGTGCGAGGAAAATATTATGCAAAATCAGCTCTATATCGATGGCCGCTTCGTCGATGCGGTTGCCGGCGGCACCATCGACGTCGTGTCGCCCCATGACGGTTCGTTGATCACCCGTATCGCCGCTGCCGAAGCTGCCGACATCGACCTCGCTGTCGCCGCCGCCAAACGCGCATTTCCGGCCTGGTCTGCCTTGGGCGCCGCCGAACGCGGGCGCTTGTTGCTGAAACTGGCGGACAAGATCGAAGAATGCAGCGAAGAACTGGCGCAGCTTGAATCCCTGAATACCGGGCACCCGATTCGCGATTCCCGTGGCCTCGACGTACCGCGCACCGCTGCTTGCTTCCGCTACTTCGGCGGCATGGCCGACAAGATTGAAGGTTCGGTGATTCCAGTGGAAGCCGGGTTCCTCAATTACGTGCAGCGCAAGCCGATTGGCGTGGTCGGGCAGATCGTGCCGTGGAATTTCCCGCTGATGTTCACCAGTTGGAAAATGGGTCCGGCGCTGGCGGCGGGTAACACGATTGTTATCAAACCCTCGGAAATCACCCCGTTGTCGACCCTACGCATCGTCGAGTTGATGACCGAAGTCGGCTTCCCCAAAGGCGTGGTCAACGTGGTGCCGGGGTACGGCCACACTGCCGGCCAGGCGCTGGCGGAACACCTCGACGTGGGCAAGATTGCCTTTACCGGTTCGACCGCCACCGGGCGCCGGATTGTTGAAGCGTCGAAGAGCAACCTCAAGCGCATTCAGCTGGAGCTGGGTGGCAAGGGCGCCAACATTGTGTTCGAAGACGCGAACCTCGAAGCGGCGGTCAACGGCGCGGCCTGGGCGATCTTCCACAACCAGGGGCAGGCGTGCATCGCCGGCTCGCGACTGATTCTGCATAAAGATATCGCTGACCAGTTCCTTGAGCGGTTCATCGCACTGGCCAAATCCATTCGCCTGGGCGACCCGATGGACCCCGAAACCGAAATGGGCCCGCTGACCTCGGCGCTGCACCGCGACCGCGTGCTGGCCTATATCGACATCGCCATCGAGCAGGGCGGCAAGGTCCTCGCGGGCGGCAAGGCGCCGGACGACAAACGATTGGCCAATGGCTTTTATGTCGAGCCAACCGTTGTTGAGGCCAAGCCCAGTGACCGTGTCTGCCAGGAAGAGGTGTTTGGCCCGTTTGTCACGGTTGTGCGCTTCAGCACCGATGAAGAAGCCCTGGCCATCGCCAATGATTCCGAGTACGGCCTGGGCAGTGGCCTGTGGACGCAGAACCTGACCCGTGCGCACAAAATGGCCAATGCCATTCATGCCGGCATGTGCTGGATCAACTGCTACAAACGCGTCAGCCCCGGCAGCCCTTTTGGCGGTGTCGGTCAATCCGGTTATGGCCGTGAGATGGGTTTTGAAGCGATCCACGACTACACCGAGGCCCGTTCGGTCTGGGTCAATGTCGACGCAAAAATCCCGCCGCACTTCAAACGCTGAGGCCTGCCATGAATCCTTTTATCTACCAAAGCCTGCCGACCCGTGTGGTGTTCGGCTGGGGCAAGCTGTCGGCGCTGGCTGAAGAAATCGAACGCCTGGGTGCCCGACGTGCGCTGATCCTCACCACGCCTGAGCAGCAAGGGCTCGGCGAGCAGGTCGCGGCGTTGCTGGGTGATCGTGCGGCAGGCGTTTATGCCAAAGCGGTGATGCACGTGCCGCTGGAAGTGGCGCAGGCGGCGCGTACCGAGGCGGCGCGTCTGGATGCCGATTGCTGCGTGGCCATTGGCGGCGGTTCAACCATCGGTCTGGGCAAGGCGATTGCCATGGATTCCGGGCTGCCGATTGTCGCAGTGCCGACCACTTACGCCGGTTCAGAGATGACGCCGATCTACGGCCTGACCGAAAATCGCTTGAAGAAAACCGGGCGTGATCCGCGTGTTCTGCCCAAGACCGTGATCTACGATCCGCAGTTGACCCTGACACTGCCAACGCAGATTTCGGCCTGCTCGGGCATGAACGCCATGGCTCACGCGGTGGAAGCGCTGTACGCGCAGGATGCCAATCCGATCATCGGCTTCATGGCTGAAGAGTCGATTCGCTCTCTGGCGCTGGCGTTGCCGGGCGTGGTCAAGAACCCTGATGATCCCGAAGCGCGCAGCCAAGCGTTGTATGGTGCGTGGCTGGCGGGCATTTGCCTGGGCTCGGTCGGCATGGCCTTGCACCACAAGCTTTGTCACACACTGGGCGGGACGTTCAATTTGCCTCACGCCCAAGCGCATGCAATCGTTCTGCCTCACGCCGCGCATTACAACCGTGAAGCGGCGGCGGGGCCGTTGCAACGGGCCGCGCGGGCACTCGGTGGCAGCGAAGCCAGCGAAGTCGGCGCGTTGCTGTACGCGCTGAATCAGAAACTGGGTATTCCCTTGGCGCTGGCGGAGATTGGCCTGCCTGAAAACGGCCCGGCCGAAGCGGCGCACATTGCCTGTGCCAGCCCTTACTACAATCCACGGCCGTTTGAACAAGGCCCGATCGAAGCGCTGCTGACCCGCGCTTACAAAGGCCTGGCGCCCGCCTGATACGCCCATTTTCGTCGGAACAACAACAATGACCGATCAAGACAAAGCCACAGAAAAACTGATCTCCGAGAATGCGGTGAACAGTTTCAACGACGCGCCCGGTGCGCGTTACAAACAGATCATGCAAAGCCTGGTTCGGCACCTGCACGCGTTTGTCAGCGATGTCGAACTGACCGAACAGGAATGGTTTGAAGGCATTCGTTTTCTGACCGACACCGGCCACAAGTGCGACGGCCTGGTGCGCCAGGAATTCATTTTGCTGTCGGACACCCTCGGCGTGTCGATGCTGGTCGATGCGATCAACCATCGGCACAGTGTAACGGCTACCGAAACCACGGTGTTCGGCCCGTTCTACATCGACGGCATGCCTGAACGAGCGTTCGGCGAAAACATGGCCTTCACGCCGGGCGAGACAGCACTGGTGCGCGGCCGAGTGGTCGACACCCAGGGCAATGCACTGGCCGGTGCCGTGCTGGACGTTTGGCAAACCGCCGAAAATGGCATGTATTCCGGCCAGGACACCGAACAGCCGTTCGGCAATTTGCGCGGGCGCTATCGCACCGATGCCGATGGCTGTTTTGCGATTCGCACGATTGTCCCGGTGGCCTATCCGATACCGACCGACGGTCCCGTTGGACGCATGCTGGACGCCGCCAACCGTCACGCTTGGCGACCCGCGCACCTGCATTTCATGGTCGATGTGCCGGGCTATCGCAAACTGGTGACCCACCTGTTCAATCACGATGACCCGTACCTGGAGTCCGATGCCGTGTTCGGCGTCAAACAGTCGTTGCAGGTGATCTACGAAGACCGCGCAACCCACGATGACTTGTCCGCAAGGCTCGATATCGAATTGCCGTTCAAGCGTGCGTGTTACGAATTCGTCATGGAAACCGTGTGAATCATGGGCCAGTTCTTTTTGGTATTCGCCACTGACCACCCGGATTCGCTGGCCTTGCGTCAGCGCTTGCGGCCCAGTCACCAAGCCCATTTGCGGGCGACCGAAGCGCACCGGGTCGTTGTGCGCCTGGGTGGCCCGACGCTGGATGATGCCGGAGCGTCGATGAACGGTACGCTGCTGGTCATCGAGGCCGGCAGCCTGCCGGAGGTGGAAGCGTTCATTCAGGACGACCCGTATGTTCAGGCCGGGTTGTTTGCCAGTATCCAGATCCGTCCCTGGCACTGGAGCCTCGGCAATCCCGAGTTGCGCGGCTGACCATGACGCTCATCACGTTGTGCCAACTTGACGACATCGCCGACGGTGGCGCCCTTGGCCTGCCGCAGCATCAGCAGTTGCACCCGGCCGGTCTGGTGGCGGTGCGTCAGGGCGAGCAGGTGTGGGTCTACATCAACCGTTGTCCGCATTTCTCGGTGCCGCTGGACTATCGCCCGCAGGAGTTTTGCACCTATCGCGGCAAAGTCCTGATGTGCGCGCATCACAGTGCGATGTTTCGATTCGACGACGGGCATTGCATTGATGGGCCTTGCAAAGGCGCGCAGCTGGAGGCGGTGCCGGTGCGCTGGGTCGAAAACCGTTTAGTCATGGAGGTTGAGCAACGGGTGGGGGAGGAGGGCTGATCTACACTCCTTGGGTGATTCACGCCCGCCCGGAGGTCGTCATGAAAAGGTTGTCACCCATCAGCCTGTGCGTTGCATTGTCGGTTTGCTGTGTCCAGGGATGGGCCGAAACGGTGGTGCCGATCAAGGGCCAGAATTCGCAACAAACCCAGTTGGACATCAACGACTGCCACAACATCGCCGCCAGTCAGGGTACATCGACGGCACCGCCGCCGTCCGGTGGACGGCTCAAGGGCGCTGCCGTCGGTGCAGCTGCCGGCGCGACCGGTGCCGAAGTACGGGGTCGCCAGCATGACGAGTTTTATAATGGTGTCGATGACGATGTGAAGCAGGACTATCGGCAGAACCGCGCCAAACAAACCGCTGCGGCGGGTGCCGTGGTCGGTGGGGCGCGCCAGCGTCAGGATCGGCGCGAGCAGCAGAAAACCAGCGCCTCGACCACATCGACGGCCTATACCAGTTGCCTGCAGGGCAAGGGCTATCAGGTCACCCCCTGAACCGCGGGACCAAGGCTTGCCCGCGATAGCGATCTCCCGGACGCCATCGCGAGCAGCCTCACTCCCACAGTGATTTCTGTTGCGCAAAAATTTTGCGTACACCTGGTTACCAATCCCTGAACCCATCCTCTCGACGTAATCACGCCAAGACTGTCGTAAAAACGACCTGTTTACGCTGAACGCGAACCTTCATCAGTTTTCTGTTGAACGAGTGTTCAGCTTGGACTATGTTCGTTCCACCTTCTCTCCCGGCTGGTTGCGGGCTTGCGTTTCTTCATTTCGAACGAGGCACTGGCATGCGGTTTTCACCCTTTGTTGAGCGGATCTCAGGTCAAGGCGTTGCCGCCTGGGATATTCACTACGCCGCCTTTGACGCACGACGCGATGGTGAGGATGTGATCATTCTCAGCGTCGGCGACCCGGATTTCCCCACGCCTGATTTCATCACTGACGCCGCCATTCAGGCGCTGCGCGAAGGTGACACCCACTACACCGAAATCGCCGGTCGTCAGGCGTTGCGCGAAGCCGTTGCCGCTCGCTACGGCAAGCTGTTCGACCGTGAACTGCAAGCCGAAAACGTGATCACCGTGGCGGGAGCGCAGAACGCACTGTTCGTTGCCTCGATGTGCCTGCTCAGTGCCGGTGACGAAGTGATTGCCCTCGACCCGATGTACGTCACTTACGAAGCAACGCTCAAAGCCTCCGGCGCCTCGCTGGTCCGTGTTCAGTGTTCCGCAAACGATGATTTTCGCCTTGATGCGGCGGTGCTGGCCAAGGCCATTACCCCGCGCACCAAGGCGATTTTCTTTTCCAACCCCAACAACCCCACCGGTGTAGTGCTCAATCGCGAAGAGCTGCAAGCCATTGCCGAACTCGCCATTGCCCATGACCTGTGGGTGGTCGTGGATGAGGTGTACGAGAGCCTGACGTTCGAGCGCGAACACCTGAGCCTGGCGTCATTGCCGGGTATGGCTGAGCGTTGCGTGGTCATCGGCAGCCTGTCGAAATCCCATGCCATGACCGGTTGGCGCATCGGCTGGATCGTCGCCGCCCCGGCCTTGGTCGCGCATGCCGAAAACCTGGTGTTGAGCATGCTTTACGGCTTGCCGGGGTTTGTCATGGAAGCGGCGCTCAAGGCTGTGGAGTCCCATGATGAAGTGACCCACGGCATGCGCGACATCTATCGCCGGCGTCGTGATCTGGTGGTGGCGGGATTGTCGGATTGCCCTGGCATTGAAGTACTGAAACCCGATGCCGGCATGTTCGTGCTGGTGGACGTGCGCGGCACTGGCCTGACTTCGTTGGAGTTCGCCTGGCGCCTGTTGCGCGAGGCGCGGGTTTCGGTATTGGATGCCGCCGCCTTCGGCGAACCGGCTCAGGGTTTTGTGCGGTTGTCGTTCACCCTCGGTGAAGAGCGCCTGGCGGAAGCTTGCCAGCGGATTCGCGATTTCGTCCTGGTGCTGAAAGGCGAAGCGCCACGGCCGGTTATCAGCCGTGTGACTTGCGAAGCAACGGTCGCGCCGAGCGCGGCACGGACCATGATTGAAGTCGAGCACTTGCACAAACGCTTCGGCAATATCGAAGTTCTGAAGGGCGTGTCCCTGACCGCCCGCGAAGGCGAGGTGATCTCGTTGATCGGTGCCAGCGGCTCGGGCAAAAGTACCTTGTTGCGTTGCATCAATATGCTCGAAGTGCCTGATCAGGGCCGGATTCTGGTGGATGGCGAAAGCATCCACCTCAACCAGACCCGTCCTGGCCTGCCGTTGGTGTCTGACGCCAAGCAATTGGTTCGAATCCGTTCCAGCCTGGGCATGGTGTTTCAGAACTTCAACCTCTGGCCCCATCGCACAGTGCTGGAAAATCTCATCGAAGCGCCAACCCAGGTTCTGCGTGAAAGCCGTGCCGAAGCCACTGAACGGGCCGAAGCCTTGCTTGAGCGCGTAGGGCTTGCGGCCAAGCGCAACGAGTACCCGGCGTTTCTTTCCGGGGGACAGCAACAACGGGTGGCTATTGCCCGGGCCCTGGCCATGCGGCCTAAGGTCATGCTGTTCGATGAACCCACCTCGGCACTCGACCCTGAATTGGTCGGGGAAGTGCTGCGGGTGATCCGCTCTCTCGCCGAAGAAGGCCGGACCATGATTCTGGTGACTCATGAAATGGCCTTTGCACGCGATGTCTCATCCAAAGTCGCCTTCCTGCATCAAGGGCTGATCGAGGAAACCGGCTCGCCGGACGAAGTGTTCGTACACCCACGCAGCGAACGTTGCCGACAATTCGTCAACGCTCATCAAACTCGCTAACACATAAAAAGACGGGAAAAATCATGGGAAATCGACGTTTTGCACACTTGTTGACCGGCGCGGCCTGCTTATTGCTGGCCGGCATGAGCGCGGCACAGGCTCAGCCTATCCGCTTCGCGGTAGCAGCCGAACCCTATCCGCCGTACACCGAGAAGCAGGCCAACGGTGAATGGAAAGGTTTTGAAGTCGACCTGATCCACAAGCTGTGCAGCGAAATGAAGGCTGAGTGCGAGATCAAGGAAGTGGCGTGGGACGGGATCATTCCGTCGCTGCTGGCAAAGAAGATTGACGTGATTTTTTCCTCGATGTCGGTGACCGAAGAGCGTGAAAAACAGATCGCGTTCAGCAAGGCTTATTACGACTCGGTGATTGCGATTGTCGGGCCGAAGGGGACTTCCGTGACCAAGTACCCGGATGACCTCAAGGGCAAGACCATCGGCGTGCAGAACTCGACAGTCAGCGCCAGCTACCTGAAGACTTACTACGAAAAAATCGCCGACGTTAAGTACTACGACACCCAGGATTCGGCCAACGCCGACCTGATTGCCGGTCGTATCGACCTGATGATGGCGGATGGCACGGCCATGGCAGCGTTCGTTCAAACCCCTGATGCGAAAGACCTCGCGTACCTCGGTGCCGTGCCTTACGACCCGATCTTCGGCAAAGGCGTGGGTGCTGGTATGCGCAAGGACGACACCGCGCTCAAGGCCAAACTCGACAAGGCGATCCAGGAACTGTTGGCGAGCAAGGACTATGACGACCTCTCCCAAAGCTACTTCGGCACCAGCGTGAAACCGACGTTCTGACAACAGCAGCTGAACGCTACACCCATGGGCCATATAAAACTCATGGGGTGCGCCAATCCCTGTAGGAGCGAGGCTTGCCCGCGAAGCTTTTTGCGGCCTCAAGGGCCCCTTCGCGGGCAAGCCTCGCTCCTACAAGGGCGATGTGGTGCTGAGAAGACCACTGAGTGGAGAGTGAAATGCCAGCAATGTTCGATTTGATCAATTTCACCGAACAAGGATGGGGCGGGGCGCTGCTGAAGGGACTCTGGATGACCCTGCAGATATCGGCCGGGGCTTTTATTGTCGGGCTGGCCATCGGGTTGGTGGTGGCCTGCATCAAGCTAGGCGCGCCAAAGCCGATTGCGGCACTGGCACGCGGTTACACCACGTTGTTCCGTGCCGTTCCAGAGTTGTTGCTGATTCTGTTGCTGTATTACGTCGGTTCGATGCTGCTCAATTCGCTGATGGCCCAACTCGGTTATGACGCAGTGAACCTGAGTGGTCCGCTGGCGGCGATCCTGGTTCTGGGCCTGGTGCAAGGCGCCTACGCTTCGGAGATTTTCCGCGCGGCAATCCAGGCGATTCCCTATGGCCAGATCGAATCGGCGAAAGCCTTCGGCCTGCACGGCTTCGGGCTGTTCCGGCGTGTCACGCTGCCGATCATGGCGCCCTATGCGATGGCGGGGATGGCCAACCTGTGGATCAACCTGATCAAGGACAGTGCGTTGATCAGCGTGGTGGGCACCAATGAGCTGCTGTACACCGCCAAACAAGGCGCGGGTTCGACGCGTCACTATCTGTTGTTCTACCTCACCGCCGCGGCGTTGTATTACGTGGTGACGCTGGTGTCCAACTACCTGTCGGGTCGGCTTGAGCGGCGTATTCGTCGCTGGATGCCTTTGGCTGAGTGAATGAAATGATTCCAGCGTGGACAATTGAATACGCGTCGCTATTGGGGCGTGGCTTGCAAACGACCATCAGCATTCTGCTTGTTTCCAGTGTGTTCGGTTATGCGCTGGCGGTGCTGGTGGCGTTGGCCAGGATTTCAAAAAACAAAGTGATCGCCAAGGTCAGCCTGTTCTACACCAGCGTGACGCGTGGTACGCCGTTGCTGATCCAGATCTACATCTTCTACTACGGCATCGGCAGCCTGTTTGCCCAGTTCCCACTGATTCGCGGCAGTTTCCTCTGGCCGTACTTGCGCGATGGTTACTGGTACATCGTGTTTGCGTTGGTGGTGTCGATGGGTGCCTACGTCGGTGAAGTGATTCGCGGTGGCCTGCTGGCGGTGCCAAAAGGTGAAATGGAAGCCGCCTCGGCCTTTGGCATGACCCAGCGTCAAGCGTTGTTGCGAGTGCGCTTGCCCCGGGCGTTGCGCTTGCTGCTGCCGACGCTGGCCGGGGAAACCGTGATGTTGCTCAAATCCACGGCACTGGCCTCGACCATCGCGGTGATCGACTTGCTCGGGGCGGCCAACGTGGTTCGGGCGCAGACCCTGCAAGTTTATGAACCCTTGCTGCTGGTGGCCGGGGTGTATGTCTGCCTGACCTTCATGATCGAGGCGTTGTTCGCGGTTGCCGAACGCCGGGGAACTCCAATACGCAGGTCCGCATAATGAATAAGCCACTGGTTGACCGTTCTTTGCAGGGCATTGGCCTGTGCACGTTGGGCTATGCGTTCCTGTCCTTGCAGGATGCGGGCATCAAGTGGCTGGTGGCTGACTATTCGGTGTTCACTATTTTGTTCTGGCGTGCCGCCGTAGTGGTGGTCGCCGTGTTGCTGGCGGGACGCCTGCAGTTGGTCCGGCGTGCATGGCGCTCGCCCAGTCGGCGCTTGCTGGTGGTGCGCGGGTTGCTGTCGATTGCCGCGTGGTTGCTGTACTACACGGCGGCCCGGGACCTGACCCTGGCAGAAATGACCACGCTGTATTTTTCGGCACCGATCATGGTCACGGTGCTGGCGACGGTGATTCTCAAGGAGAAGGTTACGGGTTGGCAGTGGTTCACCCTAATCATCGGTTTTGTCGGCGTGGTCATTGCGTGCAGCCCCGGCAACATGACCAACCCGGTACCGATTGTCCTGACGTTGCTGGCGGCGATGTGCTGGGCCTTTACGTATATCCAGTTGCGTCAGGTGGATGACCAGACCTCAGTGCTGGAACAGATGCTGATTACCAACGTGGTGTTTGTGATTTGCATGCTGGTCGCGTTGCCCTGGACGCACACTCCGACGCCGATGCCTGCATGGCTGGGGATGCTCGGGGCTGGGTTGATGGGCGGTGTCGGTCAGTTTTTATTGTTTGCCAGCTTTCGTCGCGCCACCGCGACAGTGTTGGCGCCATTCGAATACACGGGGCTGATCTGGGCGTTTCTGCTGTCGAGCCTGATCTGGGGCACGCTGATGGATGTGTCACTGATGATCGGTGCCGGGCTGATTGCAGTCAGTGGCACTTTGGCGATGATTTTCGGGCGGCACGCGTCACAAGACGTCGTCGGTGCTGAATGCTCCGTGTCGCAGTCCCTTTATCCAGCAGCGGCAGATATGGAGGCCGTTGGCGGGGCTGAAGGTCTCGGGGTTCAGGCACCACTCGATCCAGAGACCGTCGAGCATCGCCGATAACCCGATGGCAGCCAGACGGGTGTCGCCGATCGCGAACCCCTCGCTGGCCGCCAGGTCACCCAACAGTTGACGCAACAGAGCGATGTACGCGCCGTAGCTTTTTTCGTGGGACTGGCTGACGTGTTCGGAGTGGCGGATCAGGCTCCAGAACACCACCCAGGCACCGAGCAATTTCGGGTCCATGACCCTGGCTGAAAAAGAGCCAACCAGAAAGGCGTCGATTTTTTCAGCCGGTGTGCCGACCTGTTGGATTTCATGGTGCAGGGCGGTCGTGAGTTCGCTGGCAAGCTTTTGGTAAGTGTCGGCAATCAACGCATCAATGCTGCCGAAATGATGATTGAGCAGGCCAACGGAGACCCCGGCCTCGGTGGCGATGCGCCGCACGGAAATGCCGGCGTGGCCGTCGCGGACCAGGCAGCGCAGGGTGGCGGCAACCAGCAGTTCGCGGCGCTCATCAGGTTCGGCGCGGCGGTTTTTCGGGGCGATGGTTGTCACAGGCGATTCCTTGGCGTGGGTTCCACGCTGCCGAGCTTAGTTGAACGTGTGTTCAATCACCAGTCTCGGTAGGCGCAATACCTCGGTTTTTAACGGTCATGACGGGAGGGCAAGCATATGGCGCAGGATGTTTCGTTCAACGTTCGCAACAACAATGGTGAACCGGTGCAGGTCGGTGCCTGGCGTTACGAAGGCAAACGCGAGGGGCCGAAGGTGCATTTGCAGGCGGGTGTGCACGCGGATGAAATTGCCGGGATGCTCGTGCTGCATTTATTGATGCAACGCTTGCAGGCCGCAGAGGCCGAAGGCCGGCTCAAGGGCAGCGTGACCGTGGTGCCGCAGGCCAACCCGCTGGGCATCGGTCAGTTCCGCCAGGGGCGGATTCTCGGGCGTTACCACGACGCCACCGGGCACAACTTCAATCGTGGTTTTGATCATTCGGCGGCGATGGAGCGGGGGTTGACCAACGTTCAGGAATGGCAAAAGCAACTGGTGCAACTGGCGGCCCCGGCGGATGTGATGCTCGACCTGCATACCGATGACGAAGCGCTGCCGTACCTCTACGTCCATCGCAGTTTCTGGCCCCGTGGCCGCGAACTGGCGGCGGCGATGAAGATGGACGTGGCGATCATTTGGGATGACGGCGGCGACGGCTCTTTCGAAGAGACCATCATTGCGCCGTGGTTGCGCGAAGGCCGTACCGGGCAGCACATGGCCGCGACCCTGGAGCTGCGCGGGCAGGGCGATGTAAACGACCGGTTCGCCCAGCAGGACGCCGAAGGGCTTTACACCTGGCTTTGCGGCTATGGCGTCATTGACGAGTCAGTGCCAGCCGTTGATTGGCCCGTTGAAGCCATGGAAATGGGCCATATGGAAACCATTATTGCGCCGCAGTCGGGTGTGCTGATCTTTGAAAAAGAGCTAGGCGATGTCGTCGAAGAAGGCCAGCGTTTTGCGCGGATTCTGCGCCGGCCCGGCGATCCGTCTTCCGAAGTAGTACTGGTGGCGGAGCAGACCGGGCGCATGGTCACCCGCTATCGGGATCGCCTGATACCCCAGGGCATGGGCGTGGCGAAGTTCACCGGTAGCCGGGTGTCACGCAATTGGAGCGGCGGGCTGCTGGACCCGAACTAAGCCGAGCCAACCTCAATGCAGCGCCTGCTCGTCCAGGTACGCATTGAGGCATTCGATAAACGCTTGATGCTTGCGTGTATGCCGTCGGTACGCCGGGTAAATCACATAGACTTTTCTGCCGAACTGCTCAGGGTCCAGATCGGCGTCCGGTAGCAATTGAACCAGTTCGCCGCGCCGGATGTACGGTGCGGCGCTCCACTGCGGGCAGAATTGCAAACCTCGTCCGGCCAGCAAGGCCCCCAGCAGGAAGTCGTAGTTATCGCTGCTCAGGCGCGGAATCGGCTGGGTGACTCGCTTGCGTTCGCCTTCATGCATCAGCCACCAGTAATGTGGGTTCAGGGCCGGATGACGGAACACCAACCAGTCATGTTGGTAGAACGTATCAGGCACCACAGGCAGCGTGTTGCGTTGCAGATACTCAGGGCTCGCGCACAGGAGGATACGATTGGCAGTCAGCGGTCGTGCGATCAGGTCGGGCAGTTCTATCGGGCCGTCGCGCACTGCAAGGTCGAACCGGCCCTCAACCAGATCGACAAACTCATCGGTCAGCACCACGTCCAGGCGCATCTGCGGGTATAGCTCCAGAAAACGACAGCACACCGCATTGAGAAACGCCGGCGCAAAAGAGGGCGGGGCGGTCACGCGCAACACGCCGTACATCTCGCGCTGCAATTGATCGATGTCTTCCCGGGCCTGCCCCAGTTGCATCAGCACTTGCCTTGAACTGGCGAGAAATATTTCCCCCGCTTCAGTGAGCGCGATCCGCCGTGTGGAGCGTTCGAACAGGCGCGTTCCCAGTTCCTCTTCCAAATGAGTGATTGCCCGCGTCAGGGCCGAGGTTGTTTTGCCTAGTTGCGAAGCTGCGCGGGTGAAACTGCCTTGGTCGGCGGTCTCGACAAACATCGCGATGGCGCTGAGTTGGTCCATTCAATGTTTCCTGTTCGGAAAGTATGTGTTGCGTGGGCCGAGTATTCTTTACCTTCGGCCACTTCGCTAGTCTCTCGGCCATTCAAACAAGAAAAGGTGTGGGCGATGAAGCGAATGATCCAGTCGGCGTTGGCCTTGGCTATTGGTCTTTCCTCAATGGAAAGCATGGCGGCCGCCGATCTGATTTTGCACAACGGCAAAGTCTTCACGGCCGAGCAGGGCAAGGGCTTGCAACAAGCCGTGGCCGTGGAAGATGGAAAAGTCGTCAAGGTCGGGAGCGACGCCGAGGTGCTGGCCCTGAAGGAGGCCGGCACTCAAGTCATCGACCTGCAGGGCAAGGTCTTGATGCCGGGCTTGATCGACACCCACAGCCACGCAGTGTTCGGTGGCGTGAAACTGAAGTCCGCCGATCTTGAAACGCAAAAATTGCCGTTCGACGAACTTGAACAGCGCTTGCGTGAATGGCGCGACAGCGGCAAGGCTCGGCATGGCGACATGCTGGTTGTCGGTGGCACGCCTTCCACTTACTGGCCTGAAGTGCCGGAATTCGAGAAACGCTTCAACCAAGGCGAATGGAAAGACACGCCGATCCTGTTCGTCGGCTGGGATTACCACACCGGCTGGGCCAACAAAGCGCTGCTCGAACGCGCGGGCATTGATGCCGAAAAGGTCAAGACACTCACCGGAGAAGCGGTGGCAACCATCGGCCATCACCCCGACAACACCCCCAATGGTTTTGTCGCTGATGCCGGTTTATCGGCGGCCATGTCACAACTCCCACCGGCCAGCCTGGAGCAGTTGATCGGCGCGGCGGAGGCAGCTCGCGACCTCTATCACAGCCTCGGCGTGACGGCCCTGATGGACCCGGCGGCCAACGCGGTGCCGGGGGATGCGTTGTTCGACTTCAAGCCCACAGCAAAAACCGTCGGTGTACTGCCCGCGTACAAAGCCCTGGCGGATAAAGGCGAGTTGCGCTTACACGTGGCGGCCTTGATGGTGGTCAACCCCAAGAGCAAGCCCGCCGACCTTGAAGTGATCGATCAAGTCCGCCTACAGTTTGCCGGTGTCGATAACTTGAGCCTGCCGGGTATCAAGGTGTTTGCCGATGGCGTCGCCGAGTTCCCGGCCCAAACCGCCTCGTTGCTCTCGCCCTATAAGAACTCGCTCAAGGCCGGAGAGCTGTTGATCGACCCGGCGCACTTCGGTGAGTTGGTCGGTGCCGCTGATGCCCGAGGCTGGTTGGTGCATGTACACGCCATTGGTGATCGTGCGGTGCGTGAATCCCTCAATGGTTTCGAGCAGGCACGTAAAGACGGGCACAACAACGTGGCCCACTCCATCACGCACTTGCAGATGGTCAACCCCAAGGAATTCGCCCGGTTCAAGCCACTGAATGTCATTGCGTCGATGCAGCTTTACTGGGCCTCGGCGGATGAGTTGAGCATCGACTTGCTGCAGCCCTACATCACCGCCATGCAGTTCCAGTTCATGTACCCGGCGCGTTCGCTGCTGAAAAACGGCGCGACCATTTCCGGTGCGAGCGACTGGCCGGTCTCAACACCGGACCCTTGGAAAGCGATTGGCCAGGCGATCAGCCGCAAAGGCCCCAAAGGCGTGCTGAACAAAGCAGAAGCCATCGACCGCGAAACCATGTTCTACGCCTACACCCGCAACGCCGCCAAAACCATCGGCCTGGAGCAGCAGATCGGGACGCTGACCCCAGGCAAGCAAGCCGACATGATCGTTGTCGATCGCGATGTGTTCAGCGCACCAGAAGAACAATTGGCCGACACCCAGGTCCTCAAGACCTATTTCGCCGGCCGCGAAGTCTACAGCCGCCCGTAACTCCCCTCCATACGCCCGCCCTTTGCCTTTACCGGCAAGGGAAGGGCGAAGCCATGCCTCAAATAATAAGAAAGGACCGCAACATGCATCGCCACGCCTTGACCCTGTTCCTGGGTTGCACGTTTTTACCGATGGCCGCTCACGCCATCACCTTGACTGATGACCTGCAACTGATGCTCAAACCCGCAGTGGTCAGCGACTACCGCAGCCGTGGATTGTCGATGACCCTGGGTGACCCGGCTGCGCAACTGGACGCCACATTGATCCACAGCAGCGGTGCCTATGTTGGCGTATGGACCTCCAATGTCGACTTCGGTATGGACTTGAAAGCCCGGCTGGAGCAGGACTTCTACGCGGGTTTCTTCAAGCAGTTGACCGATGATGTCAGCCTCGATCTGGGTTACCTCAAGTACACCTACGCCAAGGAAGCCCAGTTCAATCAAAGCGAGGTCTACGCCATCGTCAAAGCCTATGGCTTCAAGGTCGGCAGTTACTACTCCAATGACTTGCAGAATTTCGTCGGCAAGGATCAGGACACGCTCTACACCTACCTGGGCTACAGCTACGCGCTACCCACCGATACGGGGTTGGAGGTGCGCTATGGCCGGTTCGATTTCAAGGATGACGTATTCGTCGATGGCAGTGGAAACACACGCGGTGACTATCACGAATGGGAAGCCAGGCTGACCCACAGCGCCCTGGGCGTGGATTGGGCGCTTTCGTACGTCGACACCGATCTGTCCAGGCAGGAATGCACGAGCTACTACGGCTACGGCGACATATGTACTGCCACCGTGGTGGTCAGTGCCAGCAAGACGTTCTGATTCCTGTGGGAGCGAGCCTGCTCGCGATGGCGTCGGGTCAGTCACATTGATCTTGAATGTTAAGCCGTCATCGCGAGCAAGCTCGGCTCCTACAGGGTTCGTGTTTAAGCGGCCTACAGCTTACTTCTTGAAAGCCACAAGACCTTGCGCCGTTGCCTACGGGTACGCCAGAATCCGCCGGCTTGTGCGCCTTGGGGGTCGTCGGTAACTTGATTCGGGTCACTGCCCATCAGTGATCGGGTTTAGTCGCCTGTGGTTACACGAGGCGTATCTGCATTCCAGATAGTCAGGTTATTCATTGCCTGCACTTTTATGGTGGCTGTGCGCAGGGCGCCTTCGGGCGCGCCGGTTTCGTGTCTCCCCGGTCGACTAACCTGCACACAGCTGCCACCCCTTGTTTAGTCGCAAGCGGTTGATGGCTCCACATTTTTGGAGACAGAAATATGATCAAGCCTTCACCAAACCCGCCAGATACCGATCCAGCATCCCCCGATTCAAAAAAGCTCAACGAGGCCGCCGATCCTACCCTCGACTTCCCCTCGATTGCCGACATCAAAGCCACCCCGCGCACAATGAGCACTCTATTTACCGTTGACCCGGAAGCTACCACCGAAACCCTGATGGTTTATCTGGTCGAAACCCTCGCCTCGGTGGATGTGATGGTCCATCAATTGGTGGATCACCTGGACGGCGGATCCCGCTATGCCCTGCTGGGCATCTCAAACAGCATCATGGTCGCGGAAATCACAGCCAACCGCGTACTCGATCAAATCGATCCACCCGAGTAAAAAACCTGTAGGAGCTGCCGCAGGCTGCGATCTTTTGATGTTGTTTTTAAGATTAAGATCAAGAGATCGCAGCCTGCGGCAGCTCCTACAGGGTTAAAGAAACTACCTAGAACGCTAGGGTAATCACCGTTCGCGAAGGGGATCGTCTCAATATCTCAAGCTCAACTTCCTGCCTTACGCTGAGCACCAAAAACTGGGGGAGTGCGCTATGCGGTTGTTTGAGTTGATCACCTTTACGGTACGGGTTCGCACCGTTGCGGATGCGCTGAAACGTATTGAGACGGCACTCGCCGCGCCCGAGGTCGGTGGCACGCTGATGGGTTGCTGGGCCTCGGAAATCGGCCAGCTCAATCAGATTGCCGTGTTGCGCGGCTATGACGATGAAGGCCTGCGCCAAGCCGAGCGCGAGCGGTTTCTGTTGGACGGCCAGGCATTCGGCATCAACGAATTCATCACCGATCTGCGGATTGAAAACTACAGCCTGTTTCCCTTCCTCAAACCCTTGAGCGCCGGCAAGCACGGGCCGTTCTACGAGTTGCGCGTGTACGACCTGGTCAGTTCCGGGCTGCAACCGACGCTGGATGGCTGGAACCGAGCGGTAGAACCGCGCACCGCCGAGCAGTACTCGCCGGTGTACGCCGCGTTTTATGCCACCGACGGAGCCTTGCCGCGTTACCTGCACATATGGCCGTGGACGATGCTGGAACAGCGCCTGCAAGTACGGACCCAAGCCGTGACGGACGGTGTCTGGCCACCCGAAAACTCCGGCCCGCAACTGCGCGACATGCGCTCGACGATTTACCTGCCAGCGGGATTTTCGCCGTTGCAATGACCGCAGCCCGTGTCATGAAATGAAAAGCGGTTGTCGTCTGATGAGAAGCGATCAGTCGGCCCGAGTCCTACAGTCCAATCAGCATAAATCGGCGCTGGACGCCATATAAAAGCAGATTGGAGAAAACAGGCATGGCCAAAGCCATACGCTTCTACGAATCCGGTGGTCCCGAAGTTCTTCGCTATGAAGACGTTGAAGTGGGCGAACCGGGCCCGGGTCAGGTTCGTCTACGTCACGTGGCTGTCGGCCTGAACTATGCCGACACCTACTTTCGCAACGGCACCTATCCGATCCCGCTGCCCAACGGCATGGGCGTCGAGGCGTCCGGTGTGGTGCAGGCGATCGGCGAGGGCGTGACCAACGTCGCGGTCGGTGATCGCGTCACCTACACCGGTTTTCTCAATACCCTGGGTGCCTACAGCACCGAGCGTCTGATCCCGGCCGAACCGCTGATCAAACTACCAGAAACCATCGGTTTCGAAACCGCTGCGGCCATGACCATGCGCGGGCTCACGGCATCGTACCTGATGCGCCGCATTTACCCGTTCAAGGCCGGTGACAGCATCTTGCTGCACGCTGCAGCCGGCGGTGTCGGCCTGATCGTTTCGCAGTGGGCCAAGCTGCTCGGCCTGACGGTCATTGGCACCGTGTCCACCGATGCCAAAGGTGAAATCGCGCGGGCCCACGGTTGCGACCACGTCATCAACTACAGCCACGAAGATGTTGCCAAGCGCGTTCGCGAATTGACCGACGGTGTCGGCGTCAATGTGGTGTTCGACAGCGTCGGCAAGAACACCTTCATGGGTTCTTTGGATTCGCTCAAGCGCCGTGGGCTGATGGTGTGTGTCGGCACCGCTTCCGGCCCGATCCCGCCATTCGACCCGGTGCTGCTGGCGATGAAAGGCTCGCTGCACCTGACCCGTCCGGCGCTGGCCGACTACATCGCCGACCCTGCGGAGAAAGCGGCCCTGGCCGGCGAGTTGTTCGATCACGTCGGCAGTGGCCGGATCAAGATCGAGATCAATCAGCACTACGCCTTGCAGGACGCCGTGCAAGCCCACCGAGACCTGGAGTCGCGCAAGACCACGGGCTCGTCGATTTTCGTCATTTAAGGAAATCACCCGCCATGAAAGTCGAACAATTGACCAGCACCATCGGCGCGGAACTGATCGGCGTCAACCTCGCCGATGCCGTCCATGACGACGGTCTTTTCGCCGAGATTCGTGCCCAGTTGCTCACGCATCGAGTGGTGTTCCTGCGCGATCAGGACATTACCCGTGCCGAGCACGTGGCCTTCGCTCGCCGCTTTGGCGAGCTGGAGGATCACCCGGTGGCCGGCAGCGATCCGGAGCACCCGGGGCTGGTGCGCATCTACAAGAACCCCGACCAGCCGATGGACCGCTATGAAAACGCCTGGCACACCGACGCCACTTGGCGTGAAGCGCCACCGATGGGCTGCGTACTGCGGTGCGTGGAGTGCCCGCCAGTGGGTGGCGACACCATGTGGGTGAACATGGTCGAGGCTTACAAGCATTTACCCGAAGACGTGAAGGTGAAAATCGCCGACCTGCGCGCCCGGCACAGCATCGAGGCCAGTTTTGGTGCGGCGATGCCGATCGAAAAACGCCTGGGTCTCAAGGCCATGTACCCGGACGCCGAACACCCGGTGGTGCGCACTCACCCGGAAACTGGCGAGAAGGTGCTGTTCGTCAATGCCTTCACCACCCACTTGAGCAACTACCACACCCCCGATCGCGTGCGTTTCGGCCAGGACGCCAACCCTGGCGCCGGCGAGCTGCTGCGCTACCTGATCAGCCAGGCATACATCCCTGAGTATCAGGTGCGCTGGCGCTGGAAGCCCGACAGCATTGCGATCTGGGACAACCGCAGCACCCAGCACTACGCGGTCATGGATTACCCGGCGTGCCATCGCAAGATGGAACGCGCCGGCATCATCGGTGAAAAGACCTACTGATCACCCGACCGAACCGCCCTGATTGACGCATTGATTCTCCCGCCCAGGCCCACGACGCCGGGTGGACAAACATAATAAAAGGAGTACTTCATGCAATTCTTCGACGATTCCCTGCACCCCGAAAACATGGAAAAGGTGGTGATCACCGTCGCCCCGTACGGCCCTGAGTGGATGCCGGAAGACTTCCCCGAAGACATCCCGCTGACCATGGATGAACAGGTGCAAAAGGCGGTCGAATGCTACGAGGCCGGCGCTACCGTATTGCACCTGCACGTGCGTGAACTCGACGGCAAGGGTTCCAAGCGCCTGTCCAAGTTCAACGAGCTGATTGCCGGTGTGCGTGAAGCGGTGCCGGACATGATCATCCAGGTCGGCGGCTCGATTTCCTTTGCCCCGGAAAGCGACGGCGAAGCCGCCAAATGGCTGAGCGATGACACCCGCCACATGCTGGCTGAACTGACGCCAAAACCCGATCAAGTCACCGTGGCGATCAATACCACGCAGATGAACATCATGGAGCTGCTCTATCCGGAATACCTGGAAGGCACGTCCCTGGACAACCCGGCGATTCACGCAGCCTACAGCGAGATGACCGTACCGGCCGGCCCGGCCTGGGTCGAAGAACACCTCAAGCGTTTGATGGCCAACGGCATCCAGCCGCACTTCCAATTGACCGGCATGCATGCGCTGGAAACCCTGCAACGCCTGGTGCGCAAAGGCGTCTACAAAGGCCCGTTGAACCTGACCTGGATCGGCATCGGCGGTGGTTTTGACGGTCCGAACCCGTTCAACTTTTTCAACTTCATCCACCGCGTGCCGGACGGTTGCACCTTGACCTCCGAGTCGCTGCTCAAGAACGTATTGCCGTTCAACACCATGGCGCTGGCCATGGGGCTGCACCCACGGGTGGGCAACGAAGACACGATCATCGATCACCACGGCAAGCGCTTTGGCTCCGTGCAGCAGATCGAGCAGACCGTGCGGGTGGCCCATGAACTGGGTCGCGAAATCGCCACCGGCAAGGAAGCTCGCGAAATCTATCGCATCGGCGTGGAATACCAAACTATCGAAGAAACGTTGCTGGCCAATGGCATGGCCCCCAACCGCAAGGCCGGACAAAAAGGTGTCCCGCAACGCGGCTGATCGCTGGCAAGGGCGGGCGGGGAGATGACTCCGCGCCCGCTGCATGGCAACACGCTCGATAACAATAAATAAAACAAAGCTTCGAGGAGGCTACATGGCCTTTCACCCCATTGCTGCAGACGATGACGACGGTGCCGTCGGCGTTGCGCGCAAATACGCCTGGATAGTCTTCGCACTGACGTTCGGTCTGCTGATTTCCGATTACATGTCGCGCCAGGTGCTAAACGCAGTGTTTCCATTGCTCAAGAGCGAATGGTCCTTGAGCGATGGCCAACTCGGCCTGCTCAGCGGCATCGTTGCCTTGATGGTCGGCCTGCTGACGATTCCCCTGTCGTTGATGGCTGACCGCTTCGGTCGGGTTAAAAGCCTGGCGTTCATGGCACTGTTGTGGAGCCTGGCGACCCTGGGCTGTTCATTGGCGCAGGACTACCCGCAGATGTTCATTGCCCGCTTTATGGTGGGCGTTGGCGAGGCCGCTTATGGCAGCGTCGGTATCGCGGTAGTGATTTCCGTTTTTCCCAAACACATGCGTGCCACGCTGGCCAGCGCCTTCATGGCGGGCGGTATGTTCGGCTCGGTGTTGGGCATGGCCCTTGGCGGTGCCATTGCGGCGAAGCTCGGTTGGCGCTGGTCGTTCGCCGGCATGGCGCTGTTTGGTCTGCTGCTGGCGGTGCTGTATCCGATTATCGTCAAGGAAGCACGCATTGCTCCGAAGCGCGTCGCGGGCAAAACCGCAGCAGCGGTCAAGCATCCGTTGCGCACGTTGTTTTCCAGCCGCTCGGTGATCGCGACGTACATCGGCAGTGGTTTGCAGCTATTCGTTGGCGGGACAGTGATCGTCTGGATGCCCAGCTACCTGAATCGCTACTACGACATGGGAACGGACAAAGCCGGGGGGATGGCGGCGATCATCGTGCTGTGCAGCGGTGCCGGGATGATCCTGTGCGGCATGCTCAGCGATCGTTTGTGCCGCCCATCACCGGAACGCAAGGTCGCCTTGGCCATCGCCTATTGCCTGGGCAGTTGCGTGCTGCTGTCACTGGCCTTCGCCTTGCCGGCCGGGCCTGCGCAATTGGCGCTGATCTGCCTGGGCATGCTGGTTGCCGCCGGCACCACGGGGCCAGCCGGTGCCATGGTTGCCAACTTGACCCATTACTCGGTTCACGGCACGGCTTTCGCCACGTTGACCCTGGCCAACAACATGCTTGGGCTGGCTCCCGGCCCGTTCATCACTGGCCGGGTGTCCGATCTGATCGGCCTGCACGGGGCTTTTCAACTGGTGCCCCTGGTCAGCGTCGCTGCGGCGGGCGTGTTCTTTTATGCCATGTGCCATTACCACAAGGACATTGCTCGCTTGAACGGCGAGCCTGTCAATGACACGCCGGATTTAACTCCGTGCGAGGTGAAATCGTGAGTCTGCGTTTGCGTATCGATGTGTATTTTGACTTCATCTGCCCGTGGTGCCTGATTGGCAAACGCCAATTAGAAATAGCCCGGGAGCTACTGCGCGCTGAGCAGCCCGATGTACAGATCAGCACCGTGTGGCATGGCGTGCAATTGTTGCCAGAGCTGCCGGTGAAGGGTGAACCCTTCTCGCAGTTTTACCTCAAGCGTCTGGGCAATGCCGATGCGGTGCACATGCGTCAGGCACAAGTGCAACAGGCGGCCGCCGGTGTCGGGCTGGCTATCGACCTGAGCGGCATTGCCACCATGCCCAACACGGCCGATGCCCATCGCCTGCTGGAACGTATCAACCTGCTGGGCAATTCGGAGCAGATCGACGCCTTGCTCGAACGGCTGTTCGCGGCCTACTTCCAGTACGGAGAAGACCTGGGTTGCCGCGAAACCTTGATCGCCATCGCCCAATCGTGCGGTTTCGACGCTGGCGCGGTGGCTGACTGCCTGCATGACGATGGCCGGCCTTTTGTTGGCAACCCCGGTCCTGTCAGCGGCGTGCCATGTTTTCAATTCGACCGTCAGTTGAAGGTGCTGGGGGCGCAGCCTGCCGAAGCGCTGTTGGGCGCCATGCGCGAAACACTGCTCGAAAAGCAGCGCGAGCGACAACCGGCATGAGTGTGCGTGTTCCTGTGCCTGCCGGAAAATTACCGCAGGCAGGCAGCCGTGCGCTGTTCGAATTCGATGACAAAAGCATTGCGCTGTTCAACGTCGACGGTCAGGTCTTCGCCATCGATGACAGCTGCCCACACCAAGGCTCATCGCTGTGCGGCGGCCGTCTCGACGGGCGGGTGATCCAGTGTTGTGCCCATGGCCTGCGCTTTGATCTGGCCAGCGGTTACTTGCTCAATTCAAACAAACTCAAGGTCGCCAATTACCCGGTCGAAGTCGTCGACGGCCAGGCATTTATCGTGATCGTTCCCGAGGAGTCCGCGCCATGAGCGCCATTGCTCTCACCCATATCAACAGCCGAGTGCGCGATCTGGCACCTGGTTTTGTCGTCAGCCTGATCGTTGCGGCGGCGGCGAGTTTTCTCTCCGAACACTACGGTGCGCCGGTCATGCTGTTCGCCTTGCTGCTGGGCATGGCGCTGAATTTTCTCAGTGCGGACAGTCGTTGCAAGGCCGGCATCGAATTCACCGCGCGCAGCGTGCTGCGTATCGGTGTGGCGCTGCTGGGGATGCGCATTACCCTGGAACAGATCGTCGGGCTGGGCTGGAAACCCTTGGCCATGGTAGTGATTCTGGTGGTGGTGACCATTGGTGTCTCGGTGGTAGCGGCTAAAGCGCTGGGCTTCTCGCGTCTGTTCGGCATGCTCACCGGTGGCGCCACTGCGATCTGCGGTGCCTCGGCGGCGTTGGCGTTGGCAGCGGCGCTGCCTAATCACCCGCAGAAGGAACGAGCGACATTGTTCACGGTGATCGGTGTTTCGGCATTGTCGACTGCAGCGATGATCCTGTATCCGATGATTGCCAAATGGCTGGAACTGTCGCCACAAATCGCCGGGATGTTCCTCGGTGGAACCATTCACGATGTGGCGCAGGTGGTCGGCGCGGGTTACAGCCTGTCGACCGAGACGGGCGACACCGCCACGGTGGTCAAGTTGATGCGGGTGGCGATGCTGTTGCCGGTGATTGTCTGCGCCACGCTGGTCACCCGCATGAACGGTGCAGATCCGACCGGCAAGCGCCCGCCATTGTTGCCCTGGTTTGCCGTGGGTTTCCTGGTGCTCGCCTGCATCAACAGCACCGGCTGGATTGCACCCGTCGTACAAGGCTCGATTAACGAGTTGTCGCGCTGGTGCCTGGTGATTTCGATCAGCGCCCTGGGCATGAAAACCCAGCTCAAGGAACTGGCCTCCGTTGGCATCAAGCCGATCCTGCTGATGATTGGGGAAACCGTGTTTCTCGCCGTACTTGTGTTGCTGATGCTGCACTGGGGGATGTAGACCCGGTTGCATGCAGCAACGCGCAAGCAGCGCTGCAGCGTGTTCACTCCGACTCGATGCAACGCACACCGGAGCCAAAAGCACCGGTTTTTATGCGGCGACTGTACCAGCAGTCGCCGTTTTTTTTGCTGCGAATTCAGGACTTGGGCGGATCGGGAAGGGTGGTTGCGCCACTCGACGCCTTGGCGGTGGCAAGCTTTTGCGTGCTGCGCCATGTGGCGGGGGGCATGCCGAACTGACTGATGAACCAGCGCGTAAAGGAGCTGGCCATGGAGTAACCGAGCATGTCGGCCACCTGGCTGAGCGAGTAGGTCGGGTTCTCCAGGTAGCGCAACACCAGATCGCGACGCACGTCGTTGATCAGGTCGTTGAAGGTGCACGCGTCTTCCTTCAGGCGACGTTGCAGCGTGCGCACGTTCATGCCTTGGGTCTGGGCAATCTGCTCGATGGTGGCGCGCCCCATCGGCAACAGCACGTAAATGGCTTTACGGACCTCGTGCAGGGTCGAAGGCCCTTCGTTGCGTTGCAGCGAATCGAGGTATCGCTGGGCGTAACGTGCCATGCCCGGGTCGGCATGGGGGTTGGTCATATCAAGATTGGCGTTTGGACAGACAATGCCATTGAACTCGCTGCCGAATTCCAGATTGCAGCCGAACAGGCGACGATGCAGGTGCAGATTATCGGGTGCCTGGTGGGTGAAGTTGACGCTGTAGGGATGCCAGTGCGAACCGAGCAGGGCGGCGCACAGACGAAACATCACGCCAATCGCCAATTCATTGCCTTGCCGGCAGGGCATCGGCGAGTCGGTGATCACCTCTTCGCGGATGATCACCATTTTGCCCGCTTCCTCGACGAGGATCGCCAACGAGTCGTTCATCAGGTGACGGTAATGCACCAGCACCTGCAATGCGTCACGCAGCGTGCGTTGGTGGGTCAGCAGCAGGCTGACGACACCGAAATCGGACAGTTGGCGCGACTCGGCCATGCTCAGACCAAAGTACTGGCAACCACTGGCGTTGGCCGAGTTTTCCAGCAGACGCACCGCAGCGTCGATGGGGATTCTGTGCTCGGGTGTTTGCAACAGGGCTTTGCTCAACCCGACATCGGCCAACAGGACCTGTGGATTCAACCCCAGGTGCTGGGCCACTTCCAGGTAGTTGGTTAACACCGCAGCGCGTACGAGCTTGGTCATGTCGGGGCTTTTTCTTGTAGTAGTTGCGACCGAAATTAACGTGGCCGGGACCAACCGGCAAGTCATGAAATGAAAAGTTTTTGGCCGACGTTTCCAGCGCCTTTTTGCGCCATGAAAGCCGAAGCATAACGGGGAGGTTGTCATCAAAAGAAAAGTGACTGACGTCAAATGAAAAGCACCACAGGTGGGGGCTCTTTAATGTCGGCACTACAAAAAGTTCTGGCGAAACAGCCAGGCGATTCACCGAGAAGCCGAGGTGTTCAAGTGAACAAACTTCAAACTGTCGCAACCGTTCTGATCGTGCCGGGCCTGCGCGAGCATGTGGCCGAGCATTGGCAAACACTGCTGGAGGCGCGGTTGGACAAGGTGCGCAGCGTGCCGCCACTTGAGACCGACAAACTCGACTGCGCCGCTCGTGTACGGGCCATCGAGCATGAACTGGCGCAAATCGACGGCCCCGTGATTCTGGTCGCTCACAGCGCCGGTGTGCTGATGGTTGCGCACTGGGCGGCCCGACACAGTGGCTCGATCAAAGGGGCTTTGCTGGCCGCGCCACCTGACCTCGATGCCGCCTGGCCTCAAGGCTATCCCACCCCGGAATCACTCCGGGCCCAAGGCTGGGACCCTCTGCCTACTGGCGCGCTGCCGTTTCGCAGCATTGTCGCGGGCAGCACCAACGATCACCTGGCCAGCCTCGAAGCCGTCACCCGTATGGCCTGCGACTGGGGCAGCGAACTGGTCAACCTCGGCGAGGTCGGCCACCTCAACCCTGCGTCGGGTTTTGGCCACTGGCCACAAGCCGAAGCACTGATTCTGGAACTGGATCGCTAGTCAGGCATCTGCCCGGTCGCAAAACGTCCGGTAATTGCTCTAACGCGTGAAAAAACGCAGGCCCTTTCACCGGGCCTGTGCAAGGGAAGCTGCGCTCAAAAATAAGTACAACACGGCGGAGACAACGCAATGCATAACAATAAGAGTCATAGCCACACACCCACACAACGCAGTTTGCTGGCCTTGGCCATTCTGGCGGCTTCCATGCCGGCGGCCCATGGTTTCGAACTTGATACGGGCAACCCCGACTGGGCCGTGCGCTTCGACAACACCGTCAAGTACAACTACGGCGTCCGCACTGAAGGCGCTGACAAACGCATGCTGGCCACGCCAAACAATAACGATGGCGACTACAACTTCCGCAAGGCCGGGACCAACATCACCAATCGTGTCGACCTGTTGACCGAGATGGATGTGGTCTATCAGCAAAGCATGGGCTTTCGCGTCAGTGCGGCGAGCTGGTACGACAAGGCCTATGAAAACACCGGTTCCAACTCCAACCCGTTCGTAAACGGCAATGGCGGCACTTCGGGTCTGGTTGCCAATGACACACGACTGGGTTTCGGGGGCGTCAACCGCGACAACGTCGGCTTTGGCAGCTCACACCTGAGTAACTATGCCCAACGCTATTACACCGGCCCTTCCGGAGAAATTCTCGATGCGTTCGTGTTCTACAGCACCAACGTAGGTGAAGAGTCGTTGTTCAGCGTCAAGGCCGGGCAGCACAACGTGTTTTGGGGTGAAACCATCCTCAACCCGGTGCACTCGATCAGCTACGGTCAGTCGGGCCTGGATCTGGCGAAGCTTGCAGCATCGCCTGGCACCGAGGCCAAAGAGTTGTTCGTTCCGCGCAACCAGCTCTCGACGACCTTTACCATCAACCCTGAGTGGACCGTGGGTGCCCAGTATTTCCTGGATTGGGATGCAGCGCGCTTGCCTGAGGCGGGTACTTTCTACGGTGGCTCCGACCTGGTGGGCTTCGGTGCGCAGTCGTTTTTGCTGGGCAATACCAACTCCAGCAATCCCGGGGCTCTCGGCTGCGGCCTGGCACCCTGCAACGGGCTAACCAACGTGCGTCGTGGCGATGATCTGACCCCGCGCAATTCAGGTGATTGGGGCGTTATGGCCAAGTGGTCGCCAGCGTGGCTGGACGGTACCCTCGGTTTCTACTACCGCAAGACTTCGGACATTCTGCCCCAGGCCTGGCTCGACGCCCGTGGATTGAGTTCGGCCAGTCCAAACGGCGTACCGCCAAGGGCCACTCCCGCGGGTCTGGTGCCAGTCGTCAACACCTTGAACTCGTTGAACACCGCGACTTACCAACTGGCCTATTCCGACAACATCGACATCTTTGGCTTGAGCCTGTCCAAGGACGTCGGTGGTATCAGTGTCGGCAGTGATCTGAACATCCGCCACAACATGCCGTTGGCCAGTATCCCGGCGATCGTCAGCACCAATAGCCCAACCGGACTGGGTCAAGGCCTTGGCCTGTTGCCGCCACGCACGGCAGCAACCGGTGTCATCTACGACGTCCCGCACGATGGCGACAGCATGAGTGCCACCGGCGAAACGCTGCACTGGACGCTCAATGGTCTGATGGCGTTGCCCAAGACGCCGGTGTTCGATTCGGCGTCCCTGCTGGCCGAGCTCTATTACAGCAACCTGCTCAAGCTCGATAGCAAGAACGAAGCACTCTACAAGGGCAAGAGCAGCTACCGCGGTATCGACGCACCGACGCGCGACAACTGGGGTATCGCGGTCAACTTCACGCCGACCTGGTATCAGGTGTTCCCGGGTGTCGACATGACCCTGCCAACCTCCGTCAACGTTGGCCTCGCTGGCGTGTCACCCGTATCGGGCGGTGGAGCCAAAGACACCGGCAACTATGCCGTGGGCGTCGGCGCCATCGTTTACAACAAGTATTTCGTCGACCTCAAGTACGTCGACTCCTTCGGCAAGACTGACAAGTGCAACGTCAGCGGTAACAGCACCGGCGCGGCGAACGCCGGAAGTGGCGATGGCTCCACGCCGAACGCCTTCAGCGGTAACGAAAACTATGCGTGCTACGCCGGTGGCTATTCAGCCTTCTCGGGCGGCGGTGCGACCACAGAAGACCGTGGTGCGCTGTACCTGACGCTGAAAACCACCTTTTGATTCACCCAATGCTTAGTCACTAAGCAGGAGTATGACCCCCATGAAATTTGTGCAAACTCTGCTGGCCGCTTCGCTGGCCATGGCCATGGGCGCCCAAGCGCAGGCAGCGGTATCGACTCAAGAGGCGACCAAACTGGGCAGCAGCCTGACCCTGGTGGGCGCCGAAAAGGCTGCCAGCGCCGATGGTTCCATTCCCGCCTACGCTGGTGGCCTGACGACTGCCCCGGCGAATTTCAAGGCCGGCGACAGCATGCGTCCGGACCCGTTTTCCAGCGAGAAACCGCTGCTGGTGATCGATGGCAAAAACGTCGATCAATACAAGGGCATGCTCACGGCCACGACGGCGGAGCTGGCCAAGCGCTTCCCGACTTTCCGTGTCGATGTCTACCCGACCCATCGCACGGTGGCCCTGCCACAAAACGTGTTGGACAACGGCGTGAAGAACGCCACCGGCGCCAAATCCCTTGAAGGCGGTCTGGCGATCGACAACGTCCTGCCCGGCGTACCGTTCCCGATCCCGCAATCGGGCAGTGAGGCCATGTGGAACTTCCTGCTGCGCTATCAGGGCGTCAACATCAATTCCAAGTACGACTCCTGGAACGTCGACTCTGCCGGTGTGGCGAGCCTGGCCACCACCGGGCAGGCGTTCATCAACTACCCGATCTACGAGAACATGGCGCAGCCGGTCAAAAGTGCCGATGTTTACTACCAGATGAAGCTGTACTACACCGGGCCTGCACGCCGCGCCGGTGAGTCGATCATGCTCAAGGACGCCGCCAACCCGCTGGAACAACCGCGTCGAGCCTGGCAGTACCTGCCTGGCCAGCGTCGCGTCAAGTTGGCACCGAGCCTGGCTTACGACACGCCTAACCCGGGTACTGCAGGCGCGGGTACTTTTGACGACGTGTTTGTGTTCAACGGTGCGCTGGATCGCTACGACTGGAAGCTGGTCGGCAAGCAAGAAATGATCGTGCCATACAACACCTACAAGCTGACTTACGCCCAGGACCCCAAGAGCCTGACCACCGCCAACCACCTCGCGCCGGATTTCGTGCGTTGGGAAAAACACCGCGTGTGGGTGGTCGAGGGCAACCTCAAGGCCGGCGCCCGTCATGTCTATCAGAAGCGCCGTTTCTACCTGGATGAAGACAGCTGGGCGGCTCTGGCCTCGGATCAGTACGACGCCCGTGGTCAGCTCTATCGTGGCTCCTTTGCCTTCCTCAGCCAGAGCTATGACAAGCAGGTCCCGGACTCCACGCCGTTCATGATCTACGACTTGGTGGGCGGCTCGTACAACATCAACGGTGTCGTCGGCCCGTACGGCGGCATCCGTTACATCGACTCGCTGTCGAAAGCGCAGTGGTCGCCGGAGTCCCTGGCGGGCGCTGGCATTCGCTAAACGCCCGGTGACAGAGCGTCGGGCTGCACGCGATGTGGGCCCGGCGCCGATTTTTCAAGAGGACGCCGTATGTGTTCGTTCAAGAAGTGCGTGCTGATGTTGGGCACCGCGTTGGCTCTGTTGCATGGATTCGCTCAGGCAGCTGCTTACGTTGACGTGCTCGACCTGCCGGCCAAGCCCACCGCATTGGCAGTGCACAGCCCTTTGCTGGCTACGACCCGTGCCGGTGATCGACTGATCGCCGTGGGGCAACGTGGCCACATTCTTTATTCCGATGACACGGGCAAGCACTGGCAGCAGGCCGCAGTGCCGGTCAGTGCCGATCTCAATGCCGTTTATTTTTCTTCATCTGAGCAAGGCTGGGCGGTCGGTAACGACGGCGTGGTGTTGCACAGCAGTGATGCCGGCGAGACCTGGATCAAGCAGCTCGATGGCCGCGAAATCGGTGCCTTGCTGGTCAAGCACTATGGCGACCTGGCCTCTGCCGAGCCGGCCAACGCGCAATGGAGCCAACTGGCCGCTGATGGTCAGCGTCTGGTCGAAGAGGGCGCCGACAAGCCTTTGCTCGACGTTTGGTTTGCCAATGAAAAGGTCGGCTATGTGGTCGGTGTGTTCAACCTGATTCTGCGCACCGAAGACGGTGGTCAGCACTGGACGCCTTTTCAGGACCGCACCGACAACCCCCAGGGTTTTCACCTTAACGCTATCGCCTTTACCGGTGACGGGCTGTACATCGCCGGTGAACAGGGGCTGTTGCTGAAATGGAACGACGCACAGCAGCGTTTCCTTGCGCTGCAAACGCCTTATCAGGGCAGTTTTTTCGGCGTGATCGGCAAGCCTGGCGAAGTGCTGGCGTTCGGTCTGCGCGGGCATGTGTTTCGCAGCACGGATGGCGGTGCCTCCTGGAGCCCGCTTGATACCGGCCTGCAGGTCAGCATTACCGCTGCGGCGCTGGGCACCGACGGACGCTACCGGCTGTTCAGTCAGGCCGGGCATCTTTTGGTCGAGCAGGAACCTGAGGCGCGCCTGCAACTGGTCGCTCAACAAAGCCAGTCGCCGGTGGCGGGTGCCATCCAGGCAGCCAACGGTTCGTTGATCGTGGTCGGCAGTCGTGGCGCACGCACGCTTTCCCAAGAATAAGAACAGATAAACCAGAGCGAGTACCCTGACATGGGCAATATCCAGCAAGACACCATGCCGGTGATCGGCGACTTGCACGACTTCGACCGAAGTTCCGGCAACCGGCTGGAACGCTGGGTGTTCAACCATCGTCCGCTGTTCATGCTGCTGATGGGGATCATCACCCTGATCCTGGGCTACATGGTGGCGACCCGCCTGGAGTTGCGCCCCAGCTTCGAGAAGATGATCCCGCAGAGCCAGCCGTACATTCAGAACTTCCTGGAAAACCGCAAATCCTTGCGTGGCCTGGGCAGTTCGGTGCGGGTGGTGGTGGAGAACACCCAGGGCGATATTTTTGACCCTGAGTACCTGAACGTGCTCAAGCAGGTCAACGATGAGCTGTTCCTCGCCGAAGGCGTCGACCGTGCCTGGATGAAGTCGTTGTGGAGCCCGGCGGTGCGCTGGACCGAGTCCACCGAGGAAGGCTTCCAGGGCGGTCCGGTGATGCCGGATTCCTATCAGGGTTCGCCAAAAGACATCGAGCAACTGCGCCAGAACATCAACCGCGCCGGCATCGTCGGCAGCCTGGTGGCCAGCGATTTCAAATCCACGATGTTGATCGTGCCATTGCTGGATCAAACCTCCGCCACCGGCCACAGCATCAACTACCACCAGTTTTCGCAAATGCTCGAAGAGCGCTTGCGCGACAAGATCGAATTCGCCGGTGACAGCGCGGCACGCAAGGCCGGGGAAGAGGGCAAGGGCCATTACAAGGTCCGGGTGATTGGTTTCGCCAAGCTGGTCGGCGACCTGATCGATGGCCTGATTCAGGTGATGATGTTTTTTGGTCTGGCGGTGGTCACCTCGTTCGTCATCATCTACTTGTACACCCGTTGCATCCGCAGCACTTTGCTGGTGATTTTCTGTTCGCTGACGGCGGTGGTCTGGCAGTTGGGTATCGTGGCCTGGCTGGGTTATGCGATTGATCCTTACTCGGTGCTGGTGCCGTTCCTGATTTTTGCCATCGGTGTGTCCCACGCGGCGCAAAAGATGAACGGCATCATGCAGGACATCGCCCGTGGCACTCATAAACTGGTGGCGGCGCGTTACACCTTTCGCCGCTTGTTCATTGCCGGTGTCACTGCGCTGCTGGCCGATGCCGTTGGTTTCGCGGTGCTGATGCTGATCGACATTCCGGTGATCCAGGACCTGGCGATTACCGCCAGCATCGGCGTCGCCGTATTGATCTTCACTTCGCTGCTGCTGATGCCGGTGGCGCTGTCCTATATCGGCGTTGGCAAGAAGGCCGCCGCGCGAGCATTGAAGATCGACACCCGTGCCGCCGAACACCGCGGCTTCGGCAAGCTGTGGGACATGCTCGATCGTTTCACCACACCGAAATGGGCCTTGGGCACCGTGCTCGGTGCAGTGGTGCTGGGCGCGGCGGGTTTCATGGTCAGCCAGCATTTGAAAATCGGCGACCTCGACAGCGGTGCGCCAGAGCTGCGCGCCGACTCACGTTACAACCGTGATAACGCTTACATCACCAGCCACTACGCGCTGTCCAGCGACCTGTTCGCGGTGATGATCAAGACGGCGCCAGAAGGCTGCCTGAATTATCAGACGCTGGTTCTCGCCGACCGTCTGGCCTGGGAACTGCAACAACATCCCGGCGTGCAAGCCACTTCGTCGCTGGTCAACGCGGTACGCCAGATCACCGCCGGTTCCTTTGAGGGCAACCCCAAGCTCAACAGCATCCAGCGCAACCAGAACGTGCTGAACTATGCCGCGCAACAGGCCTCGGTCAATGCGCCGGAACTGTTCAATACCGACTGCTCGGTGATGCCCGTGATTGCCTTCCTCAAGGATCACAAGGCCGAAACCCTGGACGCGGTGGTGGCCATCGCCGACAAATTCGCCAAGGAAAACAGCACCCCTGACCGGCAATTCCTGCTGGCCGCCGGGACCGCCGGCATTGAAGCGGCGACCAACATCGTGGTGCGTGAAGCCAACCACACCATGCTGCTTTACGTGTACCTGGCGGTGACGCTGTTCTGCCTGATCACGTTCCGCAGTTGGCGCGCAACGCTGGTGGCGCTGCTGCCGCTGGTATTGACCTCGGTCCTCTGCGAGGCGCTGATGGTCGCCATGGGCATCGGTGTGAAGGTGGCAACGCTGCCGGTCATCGCCCTTGGGGTCGGAATCGGCGTCGACTACGCGTTGTACCTGCTTAGCGTGCAGCTGCATTACCAGCGCAGCGGTCTGTCGTTGTCCGATGCCTATCGCAATGCGGTGGCGTTTACTGGCCGGGTCGTCGGGCTGGTAGGCATTACCCTGGCGGCTGGCGTGGTGTGCTGGGCCTGGTCACCGATCAAGTTCCAGGCCGACATGGGCATCCTGCTGACCTTCATGTTTCTGTGGAACATGCTTGGCGCGCTGATCCTTATCCCGGCGCTGTCGCATTTCCTGCTGCGCAATATCGGGCCAACGCCGATCAAGATCCGCGCATAGCCCGTCATGCAGACGCGAGCTTGCTCGCGAAGGTCGTGAACGATAACGCGTGAACCAGATGCCCAGCGGCGTCGTTGAGTTTTTCGCGAGCAAGCTCGCTCCTAAAGGTATTGCGCGAAGCAACTAACACTTCTATGGAACAGGGCATGTGCGATGCCCTGTATTGATTGAGTACCGAGATCATGTCTGATTACAAAGCCCCCCTGCGCGACATTCAATTCGTCTTGAACGAGGTCTTTGAAGTTTCGAAACTGTGGGCCGCGATGCCGGCTCTGGCCGAGCGGGTGGACGAAGACACCGCCAACGCGGTGCTCGAAGAAGCCGGCAAACTCGCTGCCGGACTGATCGCGCCGCTCAATCGCAGTGGCGACGAGCAGGGCTGTTCGTGGCGCGACGGTATCGTCACCACGCCGGACGGTTTTCCAGCGGCCTATCGTGCTTTTGCCGAAGGTGGCTGGGGCGGCGTCGGCGGTGACCCGGCATACGGCGGCATGGGCATGCCAAAAGTCATCGGCGCTCAAGTCGAAGAAATGGTCAACGGCGCCAATCTCTCTTTCGGCTTGTACCCGATGCTGACGGCTGGCGCCTGCCTTGCGCTTAACGCCCACGCCAGCGAGGAACTGAAAGCTGCGTACCTGCCGAACATGTATGCCGGGGTCTGGTCGGGCTCCATGTGCCTGACCGAGCCGCATGCCGGCACCGACCTTGGGATCATCCGTACCAAGGCCGAGCCTCAGGTCGACGGTTCCTACAAGGTCAGCGGCACCAAGATATTCATCACCGGCGGCGAGCAAGACCTGAGCGAAAACATCATTCACTTGGTATTGGCCAAACTGCCGGACGCTCCGGCCGGGCCGAAGGGCATTTCGCTGTTCCTGGTGCCGAAGTTCATGGTCAATGCCGATGGCAGTCTGGGCGCACGCAACCTCGCCGCCTGCGGTTCAATCGAACACAAGATGGGCATCAAGGGCTCATCTACTTGCGTGATGAACTTCGACGAAGCCGTGGGTTACCTGGTCGGCGAGCCGAACAAAGGCTTGGCGGCGATGTTCACCATGATGAACTACGAACGTCTGGGGGTTGGCATTCAGGGTCTGGCCACGGGCGAGCGCTCTTACCAGAACGCTGTTGAGTACGCCCGTGACCGTCTGCAAAGCCGCTCGCCAACCGGTGCTCAGAACAAGGATAAAGTGGCTGACCCGATCATCGTCCACCCGGACGTGCGTCGCATGTTGCTGACCATGAAAGCCTCGAACGAAGGCGGTCGTGCTTTCTCGACGTACGTGGCCATGCAACTGGACACCGCCAAGTTCAGCGAAGACGCCACCACCCGCAAGCGCGCGGAAGACTTGGTAGCCTTGCTGACTCCGGTGGCCAAAGCGTTTCTTACCGACCTCGGTCTGGAAACCACGATTCACGGCCAGCAGATTTTCGGCGGTCACGGTTACATCCGTGAATGGGGCCAAGAGCAATTGGTGCGCGACGTGCGCATCACCCAGATCTACGAAGGCACCAACGGCATTCAGGCACTGGACCTGGTGGGCCGCAAGATCGTTGGCAGCGGCGGGGCGTTCTACAACCTGTTCGCTGACGAGATTCGCCACTTCACCGCCACCGCTGATCTGCCGGAGTTCACTCGGCCGCTCAATGCAGCGCTGCTCAATCTCGACGAGTTGACTGCCTGGGTATTGGATCGCTGCAAAAACAACCCGAATGAAATCGGTGCCGCATCGGTCGAGTACCTGCACGCCTTCGGCTACCTGGCCTACGCCTACATGTGGGCGCTGATGGCCAAGGCTGCCTTTGGCAAAGAAGCGCAGGACGATTTCTACGCCAGCAAACTGGGCACCGCGCGCTTCTACTTCGCCCGACTGCTGCCGCGGATTCACTCGCTGAGTGCGTCGGTGATGGCAGGCAGCGAATCGCTGTACCTGCTCGACGCCGATCAGTTCTGAGCCACGTGAACCGCCGATGATCTCCAACCACAGAATCAGGAAGAACTCACCGTGGTGAAAACAAAAATAATCGCGCCTGCGCAGGGCGCCTACAGCTATCCCTTATTGATCAAACGCCTGTTGTTGTCGGGTGCACGCTACTCGCCCGATCAGGAAATCGTCTACACCGACAAGCTGCGCTACAGCTACCGGACGCTGAACCAGCGAATCAAGCAATTGGCCAACGCGCTGACGAAAGCGGGCGTCAAGGCTGGGGATACCGTGGCGTTGCTGGATTGGGACAGCCATCGCTATCTGGAGTGTTTCTTTGCCGTGCCGATGATTGGCGCCGTGCTGCACACGGTGAACATCCGTCTCTCGGCCGAACAGATTGTCTACACAATGAACCACGCCGAGGATGATCTGGTGCTGGTCCATGACGATTTCCTGTCATTGATCGAGCAGGTCCAGGATCAACTGACGACCGTCAAAGGCTACGTCCAGCTCAGTGATGGCGATGCACTGTCGACAGGATTGCCAGTGCTTGGGGAATACGAAGGCCTGTTGGCGGATGCTCAGCCCTGCTTCGACTTCCCGGATTTCGATGAGAACTCGGTTGCCACGCTGTTCTATACCACTGGCACGACTGGCGACCCCAAGGGCGTTTACTTCACCCATCGCCAATTGGTCTTGCACACGCTGAATGCCGTGGGCACGTTGGGCGTGTATCAGGGCTTGCCGCTATTACGCTCCGACGATGTGTACATGCCCATCACCCCGATGTTTCACGTGCATGCCTGGGGCGTGCCGTATGTAGCAACGTTGATGGGAATCAAGCAGGTTTACCCAGGTCGTTACGAACCCAATAGCCTGGTCAGGTTGTACCGCGAAGAAAAGGTCAGTTTTTCCCACTGTGTGCCGACCATTTTGCAGATGATTTTGGGTTGTGAAGAAGCGACCCGCACCGATTTCAACGGTTGGAAAATGCTCCTGGGTGGCAGTGCATTGACTCAGGGGCTGGCGGCCCAGGCCACCGAACGGGGAATGTGTGTGCACAGCGGCTACGGGATGTCCGAGACCTGTCCGTTGCTTTGCTTGACTCACTTGAGCGAGTCCGAGCTTGAACAGCCAGCGCAGGCGCAAACAGCCGCCCGGATCAAGACCGGCGTGGCGGTGCCGATGGTGGACCTGCGAATCATCGATGCCAGCGGCAACGAGGCACCACACGATGGTGAGGCCATGGGCGAGATCGTGGTGCGTGCACCCTGGTTGACCCAGGGTTATCTGAAAGACCCGGAGCAAGGTGCGCAGCTGTGGGAGAACGGCTGGATGCACACCGGTGACATCGCGTCGATTGATGCCCGGGGTGTTGTCGAGATCAAGGACCGGATCAAGGACGTGATCAAGACGGGCGGGGAGTGGATCAGCTCGCTGGAGCTGGAAAGCCTGATCAGCGAACACCCGGCTGTGTGCACGGTCGCGGTGGTGGGCATTCCTGATCCGCAATGGGGTGAGCGGCCGGTGGCGCTGGTGGTGTGTGCTTCGGATGAAGGCATCACGTCTGAAATGCTGGTGGCCCACTTGCTGCAATATGTCGAGAGCGGCCGGATCAACAAATGGGCGATCCCGAAGCAGATCAGAATCGTTGCCGATATCCCGAAAACCAGTGTCGGGAAGATCAACAAACGGCTGATTCGAGAGCAGGAGCTGAGCCTGTAGGCGACGATGAATTACTGTAGGAGCGAGCTTGCTCGCGATGCACGCCCGGGTACCGCGTTCCACCAGACCCACGCGTTATCGTTGACGTTTTCGCGAGCAAGCTCGCTCCTACAGGATTGATGGGTTATTCCAGGTGCTCGGGTTTGACCGGGTCACCCGACTTCATATTCAGCTGCACCCGCACATCTTCGAACATCGCATCGTAGTGTTTGTGTATCGAGCCGATTTGGCTGTGTACCTTGGGAATTCCGTACTTCTCGGCAATTTTCGTCACGTTGCTGGCGAAGTTGTAGGCCTGGTCCTTTGGCAGGTAGAACGACTCTTTGAGCTCCTTGCCCTGAATGGTGCCGTGCATGGTGAACAGCATCCCTTTGCCTTCCTTGGGGTCCTGGGAGACTTCGTAGTCGATGCACACGTTGTAGCTGACGTCGTCCTTGTTCAGCGCATGGCGCTCGATGTGTAAGTGACCGGGCTCGAACGTAGCCATTGTCATCTCTCCTTCAAAATAGGCCTTGAAGCGGGGCAGCCCGTGGGACTGCCCCGGGTATTTCGTTTAGTGATAGCTGATACCGGGTGCCGCCGTGCTGACCCGAGTGCCGGCCTTGCCCTGGACGATTGCTTCAATGTCCGAGAGTGAGCCGATCACCGCGACTTTTCCAGTATGGCGGGCAAACTCGCAGGCTGCCTGAACCTTTGGCCCCATCGACCCGGCGGCGAAGCCGAGTCGTTCCAGTTCGTCAGGGTGAGCCTGGGCGATAGCCTTTTGGGTCGGTTTGCCGAAGTCGATGAACGCGGCATTGACGTCGGTGGCAATCACCAGCAAATCGCTTTCCAGCTGTTCGGCCAGCAGCGCCGAGCACAGGTCTTTGTCGATTACGGCTTCCACACCTTGCAGCTTGCGGTTTTCGTCGTACATGGTCGGGATACCGCCACCACCCGCGCAGATCACGATACTGCCTTTGTCCAGCAGCCACTTGATCGGGCGAATTTCGAAGATGCGTTTCGGTCGTGGACTGGCGACCACACGGCGGTACTTGTCGCCGTCCGGCGCGATGGCCCAGCCTTTTTCAGCGGCGAGTTTTTCCGCTTCTGCTTTGGCGTAAACCGGGCCGATGGGTTTGGTCGGGTTCTGGAAGGCCGGGTCGTTGGCGTCAACTTCGACCTGGGTCAGCAAGGTAGCGAAAGGCACCTCGAAAGCCAGCAGGTTGCCCAGTTCCTGTTCGATGATGTAGCCGATCATGCCTTCGGTTTCAGCACCGAGCACGTCCAGCGGGTAGGGGGAAACCGAGGTGTAGGCGGCTGCTTGTAACGACAGCAGGCCGACTTGCGGGCCATTGCCGTGGGCGATGACCAGTTGGTTGCCGGGATGGATCTTGGCGATCTGTTCAGTGGCGACCCGGATGTTGGCGCGTTGGTTGTCCGCGGTCATGGGTTCGCCACGGCGGAGCAGGGCGTTACCGCCCAGAGCAACGACGATGCGCATAATGCAGTCCTTCCTATCAGTGACCCTGTAGGCGCTGCCGAAGGCTGCGATCTTTTGATCTTGATCTTAATTGACTCGATAAACATCAAAATCAAAAAACAGGATCAAAAGATCGCAGCCTTCGGTAGCTCCTACAGGTCAGTGTTAGCTGTTAGAGGTCAGCCAAAGTCGACACCAGAATCGCCTTGATGGTGTGCATGCGGTTTTCCGCTTGCTCGAAGGCGATGCAGGCCGGCGACTCGAACACGTCATCGGTCACTTCGATGCCATTCTTCAGGTGCGGGTACTGCTCGGCAATCTGTTTACCGATTTTGGTATCGCTGTTGTGGAACGCCGGCAGGCAGTGCATGAACTTGGTGCGCGGGTTGCCGGTGGCTTTCATCAACTCGGCGTTGACTTGATACGGCAGCAATTGCTGGATGCGTTCGGCCCAGGCTTCGACCGGCTCACCCATCGACACCCAGACGTCGGTGTGGATGAAGTCCACGCCTTTGACCGCTGCTTTAGGGTCTTCGGTCAGGGTGATGCGGGCACCGCTTTCTTCACCGTATTTCTTGCAACGAGCAACCAGGTCGTCCGCTGGCCACAGGGCTTTCGGCGCGCAGATGCGCACGTCCATGCCCAGCTTGGCGCCGATCAGCAGCAACGAGTTGCCCATGTTGTTGCGGGCGTCACCGAGGTAGGCGTAGCTGATTTCGTGGATTGGCTTATCGGCGTTTTCGCGCATGGTCAGCACGTCGGCGATCATTTGCGTCGGGTGATATTCATCGGTCAGGCCGTTGAACACCGGCACGCCGGCAAACTTGGCCAGCTCCTCGACGATTTCCTGTTTGAAGCCACGGTATTCGATGGCGTCGTACATGCGCCCCAGTACGCGGGCGGTGTCCTTCATGCTTTCCTTGTGACCGATTTGCGAGGAGTTCGGGTCGATGTAGGTGACGTTAGCGCCTTGATCATAGGCGGCGACTTCGAACGCGCAGCGGGTGCGGGTCGAGGTCTTTTCGAAGATCAGCGCGATGTTGTTGCCTTTGAGGTGTTGCTGCTCGGTACCGGTGTACTTGGCGCGCTTGAGGTCGCGGGACAGGTCGAGCAGATAGCGCAATTCGCGAGGGGTGTGGTGTTCCAGGCTCAGCAGATTGCGGTTGTGAATGTTAAAAGCCATTTTGGATCTCCTTAGGTGTCGGTTATCCCCAAAGCCCCGCATGCTCTTGGGTAAAGAGCAGCGGCGGCCTTGGCTAAAGGTTAGTAATCGATGGGGTCGCGAATGATCGGGCAGGTCATGCAGTGGCCGCCGCCACGGCCACGGCCGAGTTCGCCGGCGCTGATGGTGATGACCTCTACGCCGGCCTTGCGCAGCAACGTGTTGGTGTAGGTGTTGCGGTCGTAACCGATTACCACGCCGGGTTCAACGGCCACCACGTTGTTGCCGTCGTCCCACTGCTCGCGTTCGGCGGCGAAGCTGTTGCCGCCGGTTTCAACCACACGCAAGGCTTTCAGGTTGAGGGCCTGGGCCACGGTGTCGAGGAAGTTGGTTTCTTCGCGGCGGATGTCGATACCCCCTTGTTTGCTTTCGTCCGGGCGCAGGGTGAAGGCAACAATCTGATTCACCACTTCCGGGAAAATGGTCACCAGGTCGCGGTCGCAGAAACTGAACACAGTGTCCAGGTGCATCGCCGCGCGAGATTTCGGCAGGCCGGCGACGATCACTTTTTCAACGGCTTTGTGCTTGAACAGGTTCAGTGCCAGTTGGCCGATGGCCTGGCGTGACGAGCGTTCGCCCATGCCGATCAGCACCACACCATTGCCAATGGGCATCACGTCACCGCCCTCCAAAGTGGAGTTGCCGTGTTCCTTATCCGGGTCGCCGTACCAGATCTCGAATTCGGCATTGGTGAACTGAGGGTGGAATTTGTAGATGGCGGTGGTCAGCAAGGTTTCCTGACGGCGCGCCGGCCAGTACATCGGGTTGAGCGTCACGCCACCGTAGATCCAGCACGTGGTATCACGGGTGAACTGAGTGTTAGGCAGCGGCGGCAGGATGAAGCTGGAGTGGCCGAGGAAGTCGCGGAACATTTCGATGGTCTTGCCACCGAAACTGTCCGGCAGGTCGTCAGCGGACACGCCGCCGATCAGGAACTCGGCGATCTTGCGCGGCTCCAGGCTGCGCAGCCAGGAGCTGGTTTCGTTGATCAGGCCGAGGCCGACCGAATTGGCGGTGATCTTGCGCTCGAGAATCCAGTCCAGCGCTTCCGGGATCGCGACGATATCGGTCAGCAGGTTGTGCATTTCCAGCACGTCGATGTTGCGTTCGCGCATTTTGGTGACGAAGTCGAAATGGTCGCGCTTGGCTTGAGCCACCCACAACACGTCATCGAACAGCAATTCATCGCAGTTGTTCGGGGTCAGCCGCTGGTGGGCCAGGCCGGGGGAGCAAACCATGACTTTGCGCAGTTTGCCGGCTTCGGAATGCACGCCGTACTTAACTTTTTCCGTGGTCATTACAGTGATCCTCCAGATGACAAATTTTCAGGTATTACAGGGTCAGGAAGCCGTCATACAGCCCGTAGGCCGCCACCAGGGCGCCCACGACGACGGCCGCGAAAAGCAGCTTCTCGACGTTGGTGAAAATCGGTTTGTTGAGTTCAAGCTTGGCCTTGGCGAACAGGATCACGCCGGGCGCGTAGAGCAGGGCAGAGAGCAGCAGGTATTTGACCCCGCCGGCGTACAGCAGCCAGATCGCGTAGATCAGGGCGACGGCGCCAATGAGCAGGTCTTTCTGCCGTTCACCCGGCGCGCCTTCGTAACTCTCGCCGCGCACCGCCAGCAGCAGGGCGTAGGCCGCCGACCACAAGTAGGGCACCAGAATCATCGAGGTGGCGAGATAGATCAGCGACAGGTAAGTGCTGGCGGAAAACAGGGTAATGATGAGGAACAACTGCACCATGGCGTTGGTCAGCCACAGGGCGTTGACCGGAACATTATTGGCGTTTTCCTTGCGTAGAAACGCCGGCATGGTGTTGTCCTTGGCAGCGGCGAACATGATCTCCGCACACAGCAGCACCCACGACAGCAGCGCTCCCAGCAGCGAGATGATCAGGCCGACACTGATCAGTACCGCGCCCCATTCCCCGACCACGTGTTTGAGTACCGCAGCCATCGAGGGGTTCTGCAGTTTTGCCAGTTCCGGTTGGGTCATGATGCCCAGCGACAATACGTTCACCAGCACCAGGATCAGCAGCACGGAGATAAAACCGATGACCGTGGCTTTACCCACGTCGCTACGTTTTTCCGCCCTGGCCGAGAAGATGCTCGCGCCTTCGATACCGATGAACACCCACACGGTCACCAGCATCATGTTGCGCACCTGGTTCATCACGCTGCCCAGGTCCGGGTTTTTCACGCCCCAGATGTCGGCCGTGAAGATGTCCAGTTTGAACGCGAACAACGCGATCAATACAAACAGCACCAGCGGCACGATCTTGGCGACGGTGGTCACCAGGTTGATGAACGCCGCTTCCTTAATGCCTCGCAGCACGAGGAAATGCACGGCCCACAACAGCACCGACGCACCGATCACGGCGGCGACTGTGTTGCCTTCACCGAAGATCGGGAAAAAGTAGCCGAGGGTACTGAAGAGCAAAACGAAGTAACCGACGTTGCCTAGCCACGCGCTGATCCAGTAACCCCAGGCAGACGAAAAACCCATGTAGTCGCCGAAACCGGCCTTGGCATACGCGTAAACACCACCGTCCAGATCGGGTTTGCGGTTGGCCAGGGTCTGGAAGACGAAGGCCAGGGTCAACATGCCGACGGCAGTGATGGCCCAACCAATCAGAATGGCGCCGACGTCAGCACTGGCGGCCATGTTTTGCGGCAAGGAAAAAATCCCGCCGCCAATCATTGAACCTACGACTAATGCAACAAGTGCACCGAGCTTTAGTTTTCCGGGGGATTCGGACATTGCATGACTCCAATGCAGGAGAAGAGAGACAACAGGGTAGTACTGTTGATCGTTCAATCAGCTGACTTAGATCAGTGCGTGGGCACATTCCATTGTTAATTAGCGACTTATGACAGTTTTCCAGCATAGCTGTCATTTTAGCTAAGAGGCCCGTTCCAGAGGCCTCGGCAAGAACAAACAGGAATAACAGCTATTGCCTGGAGTTTTGAAGCTAGTTCGTTTTTGCCTTTTCGCAAATTTTTCACAAGCCTTTTCATTATAGAGTCGATTTTTAAATTGAATCTGAGGGCCAAGCATCGCTTTAGCGTCATCAGCTATAACTAACGCACATAAACTGGCGATATCTAATAAACGTTATTACGCTTCAGCTATTTAGTTAATGCCGGTTGTATGACGGTTTCGCGGCGATCGCCGCACCGAAAATTGGAGACGCAGGAATGTCGCAGCCGACGCAAAAACTTCGCCTGGGTGCACTGATCGCTTTGGTGGTGGGTTCGATGGTTGGTGGCGGGATCTTTTCTTTGCCACAGAACATGGCAGAGCGAGCTGATGCCGGTGCTGTATTGATTGGCTGGGCGATCACCGCGGTGGGCATGTTGACCCTGGCCTTTGTCTTCCAGACCCTGGCCAACCGTAAGCCGGACCTCAATTCCGGGGTATATGCCTACGCCAAGGCCGGGTTTGGCGATTACATGGGTTTTTCTTCGGCCTGGGGTTACTGGATCAGTGCCTGGCTCGGCAATGTGGGTTATTTCGTTCTGTTGTTCAGCACGCTCGGTTATTTCTTTCCGGTCTTTGGTCAGGGCAACACACCGATCGCCATTGGCTGCGCCTCGGTGCTCTTATGGGCGGTGCATTTCCTCGTGATGCGCGGGATCAAGGAGGCAACGTTCATTAATCAACTGACCACCGTGGCCAAGATCGTGCCGCTGGTGATGTTCATTGTGATTGCCGCCGTGGCCTTCAAGGCCGACATCTTTACCCGCGACTTCTGGGGCCATAGCAACCCGAGTTTCGGCAGCGTGGCGGACCAGGTGCGCAACATGATGCTGGTCACCGTATTCGTCTTTATCGGCATCGAGGGCGCCAGCGTTTATTCGGCGCGGGCAGAAAAGCGCTCGGACGTCGGCCGGGCGACGGTGATCGGTTTTCTTGGCGTATTGGCATTACTGGTGCTAGTGAACGTACTGTCACTGGGGGTCATGAGCCAACCGGAACTGGCCACGCTACAAAACCCGTCACTGGCAGCGGTGCTGGAACATATCGTCGGCCCTTGGGGCGCATTGCTGATCAGCGTCGGCCTGGCCATTTCGTTGCTGGGGGCCTTATTGTCGTGGGCACTGCTGTGCGCCGAAATTCTTTTCGCCACCGCCAAGGACAAGACCATGCCGGTGTTCCTGACCAAGGAAAACGCTAACCATGTGCCGGTCAATGCGTTGTGGCTGACCAATTCGATGATCCAGATTTTCCTGCTGATCACACTGTTTTCTGCGGGAACCTACACTAGCCTTATCTACCTGGCGTCTTCGATGATTCTGGTGCCCTACCTGTGGTCGGCAGCCTACGCAGTGCTGTTGAGCGGACGAGGCGAAACCTACGAAAGCGCGCACGCCGACCGTGGCAAAGACCTGCTGATCGGCGGCATCGCGCTGAGCTATGCGGTGTGGTTGTTGTATGCCGGCGGGGTGAAGTACTTGCTGCTCTCGGCGTTGCTGTACGCGCCGGGGGTGATTCTGTTCGCCAAGGCCAAGCGTGAGCAGGGTAAGCCGCTGTTCACAACCATCGAAAAAGGCATTTTTACCTGCGTCATTGGCGGGGCGGGACTGGCGGCTTATGGGTTGTACAGCGGACTGTTATCGTTGTGAGGTGTGTTGGACCATGGTTACTCATGGTCCAGAACAGGTGTTAATCCGACGTGATGTGGTTCTTGGCAATATTGCGGGTGTCGCTTTACGGCAATGCATAAACCTTGAAAAGTTGCCGCGCCGTTTCACTGACACCTCCCAGGTATTGGATATAGGCCCGTTCGACTTCGCCGGAGCGGTACAGATCACTGAGCGTGATATCGACCAGCAGGCGCAAATCTTCATCGCCACGCTCCACCATCATTGAGGTTGGCGCATAGTCATAGATACGGTCGACAACCATCAGCATGCCATCGGGATAGTCCTTGGCCAGATGGTTTTTGAGCAGCATACGATCGGAAAAAAATGCATCCACTTTGCCATCTGCCACCTGCTTGATTCCGGCGTCATTGTCCGCAACCGTTACCAATGTGGCGACCACGCCGAGCAACCGCATTCGATCGCGAATCCACTGTTCGGTAATGCCTCCTGCAGCGGTTGCAAACGTCTGGTTGGCTAACCCGCGATTGACAGTCGCACGCCAGACCGGACCGGTATGAGCGGGCTCTCCATTCAATGCGTTGAGCAGCGCCTCGGCTGCGTCCTTTCGTACCACCGCCGAAAGGCCGGCAGTGTAGACGGGCACCGAGAAGCTCACTGATTTGCGCCGTTCCAGCGTCGCCGGGGTCGGCGTGCAAAGGATGTCGACCTTGCCCGAACTGACAGCGCTGACCTCGTCAGAGATTTTTACCGCTTGGTAGCGTACCTGCAGGCCGGGCAAACCCAACTCCGCCTTGACCGCTTCAGCGATTTTCAGACAAAGATCGATGGCATAGCCACTGGCCTTGTCACCTTCCCGGGTACTGAACGGGGCGAAATTTGGCAGATAGCCCAAGGTAAAACTGTTGCTGGAGCGCACGCGTTCCAGGGTATCGGCGAGAGACAGCATCGGGAGCAAGGCGAGCACACAAGTGATCAGCACGTTTGCGGGTTTTGGCGATTTTACGTTCATGTCCTGTTCCCCGTATTCAGATGACGTTGCATTTCTGAAGCAGCGTCTAATGATCGGCAGCCTTGGCAGGTACAGGGGGAGGCTCAAAGCGCTTGGCAAGGAAACCATAGAGCAGGTAGCCGAAAGCAAGGACGAGGGTGCCGCCGAATATGGCGTCTTTGCCGCAGGAATAGAGGGCGTAGAGCGAATAAATCAGCCCGATCATCAGTATCACGGTGTTGCGCGTATACACCGATGGGGAAACGCCGGCTTTGTACATAATGACGAGCAAACCTGTGAGAGCCGTTACATAAGGAATCAGGTTGGTCACCGCCGCGAGGCTGACGAGCTTGCTGAACTGTGCGCTGGCGTTGGGCGATATGGTTGAGAGGGCCATTATTGTTTGCAATACACCGCACGCGACCATTCCGATGATCGGTGCATTCATTGCGCTAACCCTACTGAAAAACTTCGGGAACATCGCCTGGTCGGCTGTCATCTTGGCCGTTTGCGCCAGCGTGAATTGCCAGCCCAGTAACGACCCGATACAGGCGATGACAGCCAGCGCCATGATGATTTTCCCGATGACGGGGTTGAACATCTGCGCATAGACAAGGGCGAAAGGGGCCGTCGATGTTGCCAGTTCGGGGTTGGGGATGATGCCTTGGATGACCGTGGTGGACAGCACATAGACCACTGCAGCCCCAAGGGTGCCGAACAAACAGGCGAGAGGCACATTGCGCTTGGGATCTTCCACCGCATCGGAGGCCTGGGCAGCCGATTCCATGCCCAGAAATGCCCAGAGCGTCAGAGGAATGGTTTTACCAATAGCCTCGGAAATGGGCAGGTTGTTCGGGTTCCAGGCGGCAGAAAATACTTCCGCCTTGAAAAAGAACCAGCCGATGATACTCAGTCCGGCCACTGGAATGATGACGCCCCAGACACTGATCGCACCGATTTTGCCGGTAATGTTCGGGCCTCCGAAGTTAGCGACGATGGTCAGCCATATCAGCCCCGCAGTGCCGACGAACAGCGCAATAGCGCCGCTGCCAAACCAGGGCACGAACGAGGTCATGTATCCGACAGCGGAGATCGCGACAGCAACGTTTGCGATGGCCAGCGACAAGAAGTAAAGGTAGGAGCAAAGAAAGAAACCGGATTTGGCGTGCGCTTCTTCGGTATAAGCCGACAATCCCCCCGAGCGCGGACAGAAAACACCGCACTGGGCGAAACTGTAGGCGATTGCCATTGACCCGACTGCGGTGACCAGCCATGACAACAGCGAAACCGCCCCCAACTGCGCCATGCTCGTGGGCAACATGATGATGCCAGAGCCCATCATGTTGACCGTCACCAGAGTAGTGAGCCCCATGAGGCTCATCTTCTTGCTTGACTCAGCCATCACAAACTCCTTGCTTGCGTACCGAACGATGCCGCTGGGGGCGGGCAGGGCACCTTCCCCCAGTCTTTGGCTGGTATGAGCAGGAACAGAATCGAGATCCAGTTAATGGAACGGAAAGATGTAGTTCATCCAGGCAGACATGCGTAGCAGGATTTTGCGCATCGCGGCGATATGGTGAAAATGCTTGCTGTAAAGCGCAGCTTGTCCGTATGCCCCTCCAGGCATTTGTTTACTGTATTGAGCATAGTCGGGGTCGGTTATTTCGATAATGACCGGTACGCGGCCAGGTGGTGGCGCGCCGGTGTAGCTGATCAGCGTTCCGGAGGGCTGTATTTGCCCCTCTGCGATGACGGAAATGACACTTTTGACTTTACCCTCAAAGACCTTGCCGGGAATGCCATCGAACGCCACTTCGGCCTCGTCACCCACAGACAGGCGTAACAGGCTGTTCTGCCGCATCCAGGCCGCAAAGTATTGTCCTTCCTCCGGGATGAACACCATCGACGGGCGCAAAGGCAGCTTGGTGGCCATCATTCCGGGCCGCAATGAAACATGGGTGACGAAGCCTCGGCTCGGTGCGCGAACGATAGTGTTGTCCAGTTCGTACTGCGCGTTGTCCAGTTGTGCCTGCAAGTCGTCAGCGCGTGCTATGGCAGACTCGAGTTCCCGTTGGGTGCCGAAATTACGTTTGATCAGTTCAGTGATGCGAAACCGATCACCGTTGGCCGATATCAACTGAGCCTTGATCGACTTCACCCTGTATTCAAACGGAGTGGGGTCGATGCGAAAGAGCACATCGCCCTTTTGAAGGGGTTGATTGGGCTGGACCGGCACGTCGATCACCTGGCCACTGACCACCGGAATCACCGGCACCGAGATGAAATACGAGCGCGCTACCTCGGAGTAGGGGTGGTTGTAGTTCATCGTAAAGATCAACGCGCCAATCATCAGCACGCCCCCTAGCACAGCCGTAGGGACGGACCATTTATTCAGCGGTATACGGAAAATCTTGAATATCGCGACGCAAATTGCTGCATAGGTCAAGACGAGCAAAAGATCCATGGTTCATATGCCCCCGCCGCGTTCATCCAATGTGGAACTGCTCTGCGATGTTCCTGCGGCCGCCTCCAGTCGTTCGATGCGACTTTGAAGATCAGCGACTTGTTGCTCCAAATGAACGACATGACTTTTCGGTGAGTGCCCATCCCCGAAACCCCAGCCACGGTCCTCGCGGTAAGCCATTGCCCAGATCCACAGAAAGGGCCAGAGCGCGTGCAGGGTAAACAAACTGACCCATCCAGTGGCGTGAATGGCATCCTGATGGGGGTGATTTCGGTGTACGGCAATTTCGTATGGGATGTCGTGTAGCACAATAATCCCGTAGAACAGGACGATCCCGACAAAGATCAATAAGCCCAAAGCGAAGTAATCAAGCATGAGCGATCCCTCTTACATCAAGCCAAGTGCAAGCCTCAGTGTAGTCACAAGTGCAGAAGGGAATTTTTTTATGAGCGACGGAGCAGGGTGGTTACGACAAAGGTTCCAATGTCGCAAATACTTGCTCGATTCGACGGCGAGGCATATAACCAAGCAGAACACCCATTCAGTATAGTTATACCCTGTAGCTATATATATAAGTAATGTCGGGTGAGGGCTTCAATCGTTTGGAAGACGCTTTTATACCGCAGAGATGGTTTAAACATGTGCGACAAATACACTCCGAGCGCTCCAGAGTTGGTAAATGCACTCAAGCTTGTTGCCGCTGACCGAAAACTGACCCAGTAAAGGCTGTTCTGCCGACTGAAAGCTGACCCAGGTGTTCAACTACTTCTGCTCACTTTCCGAGCAGGAGAACACAGGGTGATCAGCATGGAAATGTTGGGGAAAATTCGGAGGATGTACTTTCGCGACAAGCTGTCGCTGCACCAGATCGCCAAGCGTACCGGGCTGTCGAGAAACACCATCCGAAAATGGGTCAGAGCACCCGAAGCCACTCAGCCGGCGTACCAGCGGGGCGCTACCTTCAACAAACTCAGTCCATTTCACGAGACGCTGGAGCAGGCGCTCAAGGCCGATTCGTTTCGGGCAAAGCACAACCGCAGGAGCGCCAAGGCACTTTTAGATCAGATCAAGGCCGAGGGTTACGACGGCGGCTACAGCCAGCTCACCGCCTTCATCCGCTCGTGGCGCGGTGAGCAAGGCAAATCTTTACGTGCCTTTGTACCGCTGACGTTTGCACTCGGTGAGGCTTTTCAATTTGACTGGAGTGAAGAAGGTCTGCTGATCGGCGGCCTTTTCCGAAGCATTCAGGTCTCCCACATGAAGCTGTGCGCCAGTCGCGCGTTCTGGTTGGTTGCATATCCCAGCCAAGGCCACGAGATGCTGTTCGATGCCCATACCCGCTCGTTTGGTGCGTTAGGTGGGGTGCCGCGTCGCGGCATCTACGACAACATGAAAACGGCTGTCGACAAGGTCAACAAGGGCAAAGGCCGCACGGTCAATGCCCGGTTTTCCGTGATGTGCTCGCACTATCTGTTCGATCCGGACTTCTGCAACGTCGCCTCGGGTTGGGAAAAAGGCATCGTTGAAAAGAACGTGCAAGACAGCAGACGACGCATCTGGCTCGACGCTCAAGACTGCATGTTTCACACCTTCGAAGAACTGAATGCCTGGCTTGGCCAGCGCTGTCGTGCACTCTGGAGCGAGCTGGTGCATCCGCAGTACAACGGACTGACGGTGGCAGAGGTCTTGGAGTAGAGCGGGTCGAAATGATGCCGATGCGGACTGCCTTTGATGGCTACGTCGAGCGCACCGTACGGGTCTCCAGCACCTGCCTGATCAGCGTGGCGCGAAATCGCTATTCGGTGCCTTGTGTGCGGGTCGGCCAGTGGGTTAGCAGCCGTCTCTATCCTTCCCGGATTGTGGTCATCGCCGATGAAACGATGATCGCCAGCCACGAGCGCCTCTTTGATCGAGATCAGGTCAGTTTTGACTGGCAGCATTACATCCCATTCATCGAACGCAAGCCCGGTGCGCTGCGCAATGGCGCGCCGTTTGCCGATCTGCCCAAGCCGTTGCGGCTTCTCAAGCGGGGCCTGAGACGTCACACCAACGGTGATCGAATCATGATGCAGGTACTGGCTGCTGTGCCCATCGCCGGTCTCGACCCGGTGTTGGTGGCGGTGGAATTGGTGCTTGAGTCGGGAAGCCTGAGCGCCGATCACATCCTGAATGTTCTAGCCCGACTGACCTCCACTGCACCACCTCCTTCCGTAGAAACCAACATGCAACTCAAGGTAGCGCCTGTCGCCAATACGGCGCGCTTCGACCGGCTCCGAACAACCGATGAGGAGAATCGCAATGCGTGACCTAATGGCGGAACTCAAAGAGCTGCGTCTGCATGGCATGGCCAGCGCTTGGGAAGAACTGGCTTCTCAAGGAGAAGCCTCGACGACGTCGTCGAAGTGGCTGCTCGAACATCTGCTCCAACAAGAACAAGCAGATCGCGCCGTACGCTCAGTGAACCACCAGATGAACATGGCCAAACTGCCCATGCATCGTGACTTGGCAGGCTTCGACTTCAGCGCTTCCAGCGCAGATGTCCGTCTGGTCAAAGATCTGTCCAGCTTGGAGTTCACAGAGACCGCGCAGAATGTCGTGTTCATCGGCGGGCCAGGAACCGGCAAAACACATTTGGCCAGCGCCCTGGCCGTGTCCGGGATCACGACCCATAACAAACGCGTGCGCTTCTTTTCCACAGTGGATCTGGTCAATCTGCTGGAGCGTGAAAAGTACGACGGCAAGAGTGGCCGAATCGCTCAAGGGCTGCTTCGGACAGACCTGGTGATACTCGATGAACTGGGGTATTTGCCCTTCAGCCAGAGCGGCGGCGCGCTGTTATTTCACCTGCTGTCCAAGCTGTACGAGCACACCAGCATTGTGATCACGACCAACCTCAGCTTCTCGGAATGGTCGAGTGTGTTCGGCGACGCCAAGATGACCACAGCGTTGCTGGATCGGCTGACACACCATTGCCACATCGTCGAAACGGGCAACGAGTCCTACCGCCTGCAACACAGCACTCTGGCCGCGCAGACAAAGATCAAATCACGTGAACGAAAGCGCAAGGACGAAGATGGTATCGAGGACGATGAACCGTTTTGATCTGCACCATAAACACCCTGCCGCATGCCTTTATGCGGTGGGGCTAGATGACCGTTCAACCGGGACACTGCTGCTAAGCTTATTCACAATTGCTGGGACGAAAAACAGCAATCCGCCCTGGGTCAATTTTCAATCGGCAGGGTGGGTCAGTTTTCAATCAGCGCCAACAACATACCCCAACTGACGGGGGTCATCGAGCGCTTCTCGCGCGAGGCGACCTGTCATGACTCTGCGCTCGACTTGGCAAAAGAGGTGGAACGCCGAATTCTACTGGAGACAGAGATAGGTGCGCGGATTAGTGCTTATGGTTCGTTAGCCCGAGCGGTCTGGCGAATTGCACCGGAAGAGGCGGCAGTGTACTTCCGACGGCCCCTTGACTTGGCCGAAGCCGTTGGCTCAGAAGATTTTGATCGCACCAATTTCCTGCTGGAGCTCACCGGGCATTACCAGGGGCAAGAGTTAACAGCAGAGGCGGGGCATACGCTTGCACGCATCTTTGAGCTCAATCAGAACGATGATGCCAAGTTCCCTTGGTCCGAATACGCCAAAGCCATGGTACCCATCGCTGGCCTGAGCACGCTGGCGGTGATCGCCCGACTCGATGATCGGGACAACGCTGCGCTGGGTCTGTCGCTGGGCCCGAGTCTGACCCAGCTACTGCGCCACGGCAAAGTCAGTGGCGACATCGCGACGAGCCTGATTGGTCTGGCGGCGCCGATAGAAAGTTGGACTTGGTCTCTTGGGGAGTTTACTGAGTCTGCGCTGGCTTCGTTGCCCGCTCAGCACCACGAATGGTTCTTTGAACAATCGTTGATTGAACTCGATCGCAATGACCAATTGTCGCCACCGCGATCTCACCTCGAGGCATGGAATCGGCTGGCCGCCGAATATTTGCCCAACACCTCGCCCTCTCGGGTGCGTCTTGCGGCACTCCTAAAGCGCTTGCGCTTGGAGCCCACGACCTCACCACGTGAGCCACGGCCAAACCCGTCGGCAAACGTGGCGATCGATCTGGCCGACCCAGTTGCTATCGACCGCATGATACTCGAGCAGGAACCTGTCAACGGTCAACGGTCAACGGTCACCGTTGGCCGTTGGCCGTTGGGGACGTTACGCGACCTTGCGTATCTGGCAGACCAGGAACCCCCGGCCCGGCGCTTGGCCTTCGTACAGGCCGTGGTGACCAGCGGTGTCGCCAGTCTGAGCGAAAGATCTGGGCTTTAGACAAATTTTTACCCATCTGGGGCGCTCGTTCGCCGGCCATGGATCTCGCCCTGCCAGAACTCGGACTGAGGTTGGCGCGTCTGCACGCTGAGGAGTTGCTGCAATCGGAGAGCTGGCGTTCGGCAGGCTGGGACGGGTTATTGACATATTTCCACAGTGATCGCTCAGGGCTTGTCGATGCCGTGCTGGAGGGACTGGGGTCGTCCGTCGCTGAAGTGTCGGGAGATGCCTGGCTGGGATTGGCGGCAAAATTGGCCCCTAGTGTTCGGGATGCGGCTCTGGCAGAAGGACTCACACGTTTGCTGAAGCTGGCAGCAGTCACTCTGCCAGGCGAGTTCGGTGATGGCCCGTGGACCCCTGAGCTGGCGTTGGTATTGAACCCCGAAGGGGTCACGGCTGGATTAATCTGGGCCCGTTTGGGGCACTCGCATGCGCCCATGCGCTGGCGTGCAGTGCACGCAGTATCGCGCTTAGCGGCGGTTAAGCGATTTGATGTCATCGCCCATTTAATTCAGCGCTTCACCGATTCTGGCATCGGCCCTTTTGGTGATGCCAAGCTGCCGGCCTACCCAATGCATGCCCAACTATGGCTCTTGATTGCCTTGGCACGGATTGCCCTGGATCATCCACAACAACTCGTCGTGCACCTTCAATTTTTCGAACAGGTAGCCTTTGCCGACAACTTTCCCCATGTCGTCATGCGTGCCTTTGCCATTGATACTTTGCGCGTCTTGGCCGCCGTGCTGGATCCGTCTGAACGAGACAAGCTACTGCAGCGTCTGGACAACACGAATCGATCGCCTTTCCCTCAAGTCATGGCGCGCGAATTCCAGAAACGTCGCTATCTGCCTAAGCCGGACACGGCGCAACGAGGCCCAGAGGCTTTCCACCTCGACTACGACTTCAGCAAGTACCATGTCGAGCGACTGTGTCGCGTATTCAGCTGCGCAGAATGGGAAATTGAAAGCCGCATGACGCATTGGGTGCACGGTTGGGATGCCAACGCTCACTCCATGTATGACGATCCCCGAGCGCGGCGTTGCTACGAGAATGATTGGTCGTCGGGTTCGATGCCGGAAGTCGATCGTTATGGCGGTTACCTGGGGTGGCATGCACTCATGTTGTGCGCTGGCGAGTTCTTGCAGACGCGCGAGGTAACCAGAGATGAATGGAGCGATGATGCCTGGGCCGATTTTATTGAGCACTATCGTCTATCGTGCGTAAACGGTCAGTGGCTGGCTGAGCTCACGGATCTGTTCCCTGTCGATCTTCCCGACAGCGATGCCATACCGATGCCGGAGACGGATAATACCGCCAGAGAACGCGACGATCATGAGCTACTGCAGCCGATGCTGGGCATTTCTGAAGCCCAATTAACAAGCGAATCGTTACCGGTCAGTGGGCGTTGGTCAATTTCCACGGATTGCACGGTTTCGCTTTCCAGCGTGCTTGTTACGGTCGACGACCTTTCTGCGGTGGTGATGACGCTACTGACCGAGGGCAGGTTCTTCTGCTCTCTACCTGAAGATCCGGAGTCCGTCGAAAGTCATTTCGGGGGGAGCGGTCATGGGATTCGTACCTGGATAGATGGCGTGGCATGTACCGACTCGAACCTTGATCAGCATGACCCCTACGCGTTTATCAGCGCGCAGCGTCGTCCGACACCCAGTGCCTGGGTGCGTGACCAATTGGGGTTGGTGGCTGACGATGTGGGAGGGCGCTGTTGGTCGAACAGTACTGGGGTTTGCTTCAGGACCGAAGCTTGGGGCGCGACTGGAGGGCGAGGGGAACACCGCTGGGAAGTCGGTGGCCATCGCATCAACGTGGATCGATCATGCCTGCTGAGCCTGCTCAAATCCGAGGAGGTGAAATTGATCGGGGTACTCAAAATGCAGCGTTACCTTGCGGGACGGGCAGGAGGTACTGGCAACTTCTCCCACCGCTTACTGGTATTCAATGTCGATTCCAATGGCCGGGTCGAGCTGTTCAAACGTGCTAACAAATTTGCGCGGGATGCGATAGTAGGCCTGGATAAAAAGTATAGACACGATTTTCACCATCGCTTCGACGCCATTTGCGCGGCGTTGAAAGCCCGTCCAGGTTCGCGGGGTGTGCGCAAATAACGGCGCCAACTTTCAATACCATGAAGACTGTTTCACCTTCGGTGGAGCGAGTCTGCATTTGAGTGAGTGCTACCGCAGTTAGATACTTCGGTAGATGTCCCTTGAGGAATGGTCCGGCCGACAATTCGCCTAAACGAACAGTGCCCCTGATGTAAGCTCTTCGTCGAACGGACCATAGCTGCTGTCTCTCTTTAGTGTGCGAACGCACCAAAGATAAAAGCTGCGCGATGGCTGGACGGAACCACTTGGGACTTCGCGGTATGCCGTTCCGCGAGAGATGAGCGCAGTACCATAGTTGCCGTGGAGTTGATAGGGACGTGTCGGGCCCCAACTAGCATTCCAATAGACAAGTTCTGCAAGAATGTTGTTGTTCCGTTTCGCCTCCAGCTGGCCGCCTGAAGGGGGCTATGTCGACCGACGCTGTTCCGCTTACCGTCGACTGAAAATATTCCCTGGCGTCGGGTTACCGGGCGAGGCACTGAGCCAAAAACGTCATGACGGCCTGTACTGATGAGGTATGACGAATGTCACTATGAGTCACCAGCCACACTTCACGTTCTAATGCCGGTCCAGAAATGCCAGCGGGCTTCAGTGAATACTGTTCACCGAGAAAGTACGGTAGCGCTGCGAGTCCAACACCTGCTTTCGCTGCCATTGCCTGAATGTTTAGATCATTGCTGCGTAGAAGAATAGGGCGATCACCGGCCTGTTCAAGCAACCATAGCTGCTGAGGGGTTTGTTCCATGCTCTCGTCATAGGCAATGAATGTCAGTTGATCACCAGGTGTTCGATCCAGGTATTCGGCGGAACCGTACAAGGCAAATAGAATTGTTGTGATTTTTCGCGCGACAAAATCGGGCTCTGTAGGGCGGCTCAAACGAATGGCAATGTCTGCCTCCCGGCGATTGAGGGACGCGCTGCCTAGGTTCCCAAGCAATTGCAGAGAGAGGTGCGGATGTTGTTGGCGAAGCTTTCCCAGGTGTGGAGCTATCAGGGAGCAGGCTAGCGCTGGTGGCGCGCTGACTTTGACCTCTCCGACAACGCCGGACTGTCCTGCTAAAGCACTTCGCTCCACTGCAAAGGATTCGACTTCCATGCGCTTACCCAAGTTGGCAATACGCTCTCCGTCCGCAGTCAGGACGTAAGCCCTAGGACGACGGTCGACCAACTTCAAATTCAGTGAAGCTTCCAGTGCACTGATTCGTCTTGCGACAGTAGCGTGATCGACTTTCAATTTTCGCGCGGCCGCGGATAACGACTGTTCTTGGGCAAACACCGAAAAGTAGCGCAGATCTTCCCAATCAAACATCACATAAGTCCTTTGCCGAGTTATGGTACCTGCCTGTCACGTGGCAACTCGACGTTGCCACAGCCAGACTGCCGATGGACGGGGCACATATACCATCAGTTCTGAGAGTTGCACGATTGAGCAAACTTCCGATAACTGATGCGTTGCAGGCTGCCTTGGGTCGTACTGTAGGTCATGTACGCCTCGACCACTTGGCACTCTGCTGGATCAGGTTCATCCATTGCTATCACCTCGGCAACGTCGAGATTCATCGTGTAGCTATAAGGGATAGCAGAGGGTTGCACGCTGACTTGATCTGCGTGAGCAAAAACGCTGATTGTTGCAATTACGACGGCGCCAATTGTGTTTGTAAATTTCATGATGTTTCTCCAGAAGTCACGTTGTTAACCAATATCGCCAGCCTCATAGGGTTGGCTTGTGATCATTCTGTTGAAACATCTCTATGCTTAAAATTCCCCAGCTACGCACACGTTCTATGCATTTTCGCACATGCGAACCGGCACTTGAGCTATCACTCTGTCTGCAATCACTCAGCCCAGCACGCTCAAGAATGCCAATGTGAATACAACCGCTACACCCAACAGCGGAACCATGAAGAGTTGGTAGAAGAGTCGACTGCGTTCGGCTTCTTCTTGAACACCTGCCAGCGCCATGGCACCTGCTGAGGAGAATGGTGAGAAACCGGTCATGATTGCGCACGAAGTAATCACAGAAAACAGCACCGTTGGACTAACACCAGTCTTTGCGGCCAAGCCTGGGACGATTGGATATAACGTTGGCATGACTACGCCGAGCGTACTTGAGAAGAAGCTCATGATCCCCGCGCAAATACCCGTGGCGTAAACCACAGAATTGAATCCGACGTGTAATCCCAGCCATTGCGATAAAGCGTCGATGGTGCCGGCCCGCGTCGCGACGGAGATAAGCATTCCCATGCCACACAACAATATGATGATCGACCATGGCACCTTGGCCAAGGCAGTGCGTTCATCTCCGATTTTGAAAATCAGTGCCAGAACGACGCCTAGCAACGAGATAAATGTTGGGTCAGCAGCGGTTCTGAGCGTTGCGAGCAGACCCTGTCCTGGAATGATCACTGCCAAAAGGCTTGGCACGATGACCAGTCCCAATATGACGAGTACCAGAACTACCGTTTTGCGTTGTGCTTTATCTAGCGGCGGCGGGGCATCCGCTACAAGGCATCGGGTCTTGTAACCCTGCAACAGTATGTAGGCAGCAACGAAAAGAACGGTTTGTACAATAAGTGAGTCCAGTAGCAGTCGGTGGGTGAAGAGTTCGGCCGTCGCGGTATCGAAACCCATTTGTTCAAATATCCCCTGAGTGACCCGACCTCCGAGACTGATGCTGTTGAACGTGGTGGCCATTCCTCCGCATACGACGATCACAGCGCCTAGTAGCCGACTCATACCAGTCTTGCTCGCAACTGCCATAACCAGCGGGGAAAGAAAAACAAATACGGCGTAGTGTCCCGGTCCTACGCCAGAAATCAGCATCACCAATCCATATAAGGCAAAAGGAATAGCCGCGGGGCGATTGCGTGTTGCATAGACCACTCGACTTGCAATTTGCTCAAGCGTGCCATTAGCGATGGCAAAGCCAAAGAAGAAAGTAACTCCAAAAATGATTAAAAACAGTTTGGTAGGCCAAAGTGAGATCAGTTCGTTCAGGGTTGTACCGGGGTTAGTAACGCTAATGAGATAGGCGAATACAATCGCCAATAGCCCTGTGTTCACGTTGAGCCAGTAGCCGATACCGATGGACGCCAGGATCGCTAATATAATTAATAGGGTCAGCATCGAAGCCACCTCTTTTTTATTCTTGTTTTAGACCAGGGCCAATCGGCCCTGGGGGAATTGCGAAGTGATCAGTGATGAGGCAGGAAGCGTGGGACATCAATACCCTTCTTCCAACCCAGCAGTGCATCAGCTGCGGCATCAGCGAACTGTGCATACATCTCATCGGTTGGCCAGCCGAGATGGGACGTGAGAATGACGTTCGAAAGACCAGTCAAGGCGTGCCCCGCTGGCAATGGCTCCTGATCGAACACATCCAGTGCAGCGCCTGCGATCCGACCTTCTGCAAGCGTTCGCACAAGTGCGGCTTCATCGATAATCGGACCGCGCGCAGTGTTGATGATGTAGGCGGATGGTTTCATCAGGGCCAGGCGGCGCGCGTCAATCAACCCGCGCGATTCCGGGGCCAACGTGGCATGTACTGAAACGATATCGGACTGTCTCATCAGGTCATCCAGCTCCAATGCCTGGGCTCCAACCGCCGCAGCGTCTTCCGCCGTCAGCCTCGGCCCCCACGCTACGACATTCATACCGAATACTTGGGCAACCTGTGACACGTAACGACCAATGTTACCCATACCCACAATGCCCAGCGTTTTGCCGCGCAGGACCCGAGTCATAGGCGTTGGCCATTCACCACGTTTGACGGCGCTGTCGACCCATGGGATTTCTCTCATCAAGGCCATCATCAATCCGAACGTGAACTCGCCTGCGCTGGTGCAGAATCCTCCAGTCGCCTTGGCAATTACGATACCTAGCCGCTGAGCGGCCTCAAGATCGATGTGGTAAGCGTGATTACCCGTTTGCGCGATGATGCGAAGTTCCGGTGTCTGCTCCATGAATTCGGCAGTAAACAAAGTGCGCTCACGATTGGCGATGACTGCATCGAAGCCTTTCAGATCGCCTGGCCCACTCAGGGGACCGGTGAAGATTTTGACCTGCGCATGTTCACGCAGTCGGCGGATGCCTACGGTATTTTCGTAGGCATTGTGAATGTCGTTAAGGACGGCGATACGCATTTTCATCTTCCTCTTATTGTTAGGAGTTAAACCGGACAGTGATCTGTTCTCCAAAATAATTAGCTTAACCAACACAGGCAACCGAGTTTTTGGCTGCTTTCGGTTGAGAAAAAATCAAGGAAATAGTTTTATTACCAATGCTGTCCAAACTTTCTGGTTGTCGCATCAACTCGATGGGACTTGGTCAACGCCAACTTTGAACGCCAGGCCATAGGAGGGTAAAGGGTGAAAGAAGGCTAATACCTATTGGTTTTTCATTATTGGTCGTAAGGTGCTTCCTTAGCTTTTTCATTGAAAATGTCTAACGCCATCCAGTTACTTTAATTGGCAACAATAAAGTTTCGTTGCCGAAATATAAAAAATCGCGCAGTGGCAACATCTGTAACCCATCGCATTAACGTGGCGTCACTTACGGAGTAGGGCAAGTTAACGGCTGCTCAGAGCGGCTATGATTTGATGTACCGGGCCGCAAATGAGGGTGGACGAGCAAATCGACCATCTTTTCAATAATTTCAATCATTTCCTGACCCGCACCGAAACACGCCTTCACTCCCAGGTCCAGCAACTGACGCGCATCGGCCTCTGGAATGATTCCTCCCACGACCACCGATATGTCCAGCTCACGTTTTTTCAACAGGCTCAACAGTTCAGTGAGTAATTCCTGGTGCCCCCCCGCCAGGCTCGAAATCCCGATCAGGTCCACTTGGTTTTCTTCATCCAGGGATTCCAGTAACTGAATCGGTGTTTGAAACAAGGGCAGAAGGCGCACTTCGAAGCCGGCATCGGCAAGTGCCGCAGCAATTAGCCGAATACCGCGGTCATGTCCGTCCTGGCCTAGTTTGGTCAGCAGAATCCTCGGCGGCCGAGCCTCGTGTGCGACAAAGGTCGAGAGGCGCGCACCTACCTGCGCCCAACCCGGGTGCTCACTCACAGAGGGGCCGTAAAAATCTGCGTGAAAGCTCAGGTCCTGCCGGAAGCGTGGCCAGACCTTTTCCAGGGCCTGGGTGCATTCGCCGAGGGTCGCTCGCGCCCGGATTGCAGCTACTGTCACCTGCAGCAGATTGCCCTGACACGAACGGGCGCACTCGGTGATCGAATCCAGAAGGGCTTCAACCCGAGCGGTGTCGCGCATCAGGCGTAAGCGGAGGAGGCGTTGGCACTGTCGGGCGCGCAATGCCTGGCTGTCCATGGCTGACGCTGACTCTGGCGCCGCGTGCACTTGCTCACTTGCACCAACACGCCGTTGAATCCCGCCATCAAGTCGGACCTGGGTTGCCAGGGCCTGAAGATGGATAGCCTGACTGATCCAACCAGACGCTATCGACTGGAACACACCGCCCTGGGCATCAATCTCCGCCATCCGTTGGCGAACCTGCACAGCCATTTGCGCCGTCAGGGATTCCATCATGTAGGATCCCGCCCATGGGTCGACCACATCACAGAGGCCGGTTTCCTGTTGAAGTATATGTTGGGTATTGCTGGCCAATCTTGACGAGGCCTCGCTGGGTAGCGCCAAGGCTTCGTCCCAGGCGTTGGTGTGCAGGGACTGCGTGCCGCCGAATACCGCGGCCATCGCCTGGACAGTTGTGCGCGTGACGTTGTTGAGCGGATCTTGCGCTGACAGCGACCAGCCCGATGTCTGGCAGTGCATGCGCAGCGCCTGGCCTTTGTCACTCTGAATGCCGAGGGCCTGGGTGATTTCCGACCAGAGCAGGCGGGCGGCACGACATTTGGCGATTTCGCTGAAAAAGTCATTGCCAATGCCGAAAAAGAAGCTGATTCGTTCGCAGAACCCTTGCAGGTCCAGACCGCTTTTTTGCACTTGCTCGGCGTAGGTTCTGGCATTGACCAAGGTCAGTGCCAATTCCAGCACCGCATCGGCGCCGGCCTCCTGAAAGTGATAACCGGACACCGATATCGGATTGAACCGCGGTACGTGCTCGTTCAGGTAAGCGATCACGTCCATGGTGATGCGCATTGAAGGTTGTGGCGCAAAAATGTAGGTGTTGCGTACCGTGAATTCCTTGAGGATGTCGTTCTGGATGGTGCCGCTGAGCAGCGCTGGCGCGACGCCGGATTCCTCGGCGGCAACAATGAAGGCCGCCAACACGGGCAGGACCGCGCCATTCATGGTCAGCGAAACCGACACCTGATCCAGGGCAATGCCGTCGAGTAGTTCAGCCATGTCCTCGACGCTATCAATGGCGACACCGGCCTTGCCGACATCGGCCTGCCATTGCGGATCATTGGAGTCGTAACCGCGATGTGTCGGCAAATCGAAGGCCAGTGACAATCCAGTTGCGCCCTCGGCCAGGCGTTGCCGCAGGCGCTGGTTGCTGGCTTCGGCACCGGCGAACCCGGTGTATTGGCGCACGGTCCAGGGCTTTTGCGGATACATGCTCGAATAGGGGCCGCGCACAAAAGGCGCCTTGCCTGGCAGGCTGTGCAGGTGCTCAAGACCTTCCAGGTCATTGCAGTGATACACCGGCTTGAGTCGCAGGCCTTCGGGCCGCCAGAGAGGAGGATGGCTCATGGTCGACTGCAGTCAGAGATATGGATTTTGCGGGTGAAAGTATCCGCCAGTTTGAAGAGGTCGCTGCGCCGATACACTTCACACCAGTGCAGCTCTCTATTACCGGACTGATCGGTGTGTAGTTTGAGCTGCAAGCTGTCGCTGATATTGAGGTTGCCGTAGAAGTGCAACTCGCGTTGGCGGATGTGACCGGGACGGCGCAATCCCAGCAGCGCCCATTCCGCGCGCTCGACCATGGCCTGGAAGTTGGCGAAGTAGAGGAGGTCGGCGCCGTTGAAGTCGATGTCGGGGCAGGGCGTGAAATCAAACACGCGCGCCGCCTCGCTGGATTGGCGGTCAATGCCGTAATGGCTGTGCCAGTCGCCGCCGCGGATTCGCCGATTGTCGGCGTGCAGTTCCTGCAATACCTCGGGTAGGGGTGTCACGGGTGCGTGCGTGCCCCTGAGACATGCTTTGTTGACACTGCGATTGTCACCCGGGACGTGACGGCTCACGAAGGTGGACAGCAACGCCAGTTGACCCACGACGCGGTCGCCGAGCCTGACTTCATGTTCGCTGTAATGCCGGGCCTGCCCACCGCGTCCGAGGCGGGTGTGGATCTGGAACGAGCGGTTCTCGATGATGGTTTCGAGCTTCAGATTCCACGTTTTTACGGCGGTGAACGCGGCATAGGCGATGCGACCTTGCTCATCGACGAAATCAGGCAAAGGCCGATCATGTAACTCGGCCAGTGCGAGCCAATGTTGATGCCCGCATTCTTTCAACAACCAGTTTTCCGACAGGCCGGTAAAAGCCAGGTTAGGCATCGAAGCCAGGTAGGTTTCTGAACGCGAGGTGGTGAACGCAGAGGTTGTCGGCATGGTGGGCATCCTGAATCTGCTGTTGTCGAGGGCCCGTCGGGCCTATCGGTTGCAGTATCGGGAGCGAAGGTCGTGCCAGTTTTTCGAAGTGTTCAGTCTTACGATTAACTGATTGATATTTAATATTTATTTTTCTGAACGGCGCCCGCAAGGCAGACGCCGGTACTACGTAATTACGTGAAAACACGAATTTTCGTAAACGGTTTCACGAGATTGCGTGGTCAGGCCAGGTGCCACAACCAAGGCCCCGTTCGAATCATTCCTCCAGTTTGATTTCCAGCCGCTTGAACCTGGAAGCCAGTGTCGTGGGTTTGAGGCCCAGCAGTTCGGCTGCACCACTTTTGCCAAACAATTTGCCGTCGGCGGCCTTGAGCGCGGCTTGCATATTATTGCGCTCGAGTTCGCGTATCTGCGCGTCGGTCATGATCATGGACGAAGGGGAAGGCTGTAGGGTGACTGTGTTTTTAGGTTCATCGGGCAGGTCGAGGTTAAGGTCGGCGCCGTTCGAAGTGATCAGCGCGCGCTCAATGACGTTTTGCAGCTCGCGGATATTTCCCGGCCAGGAGTAGTTTTGCAGGCGCTCGATATCGCTGTTGCGCAAGCGTCGCCCAGACATGTTCAGGCGTTTGCCAGTCTGTTTGAGGAAGTGTGCCGCCAAGGGCGCAATATCCATCGGACGTTCACGCAGTGCCGGCGACTGGATCGGAAAAACGTTGAGCCGGAAATACAGGTCTTCGCGAAAGTGCTTCACTGCCACTTCTTGCCTCAGGTCCCGGTTCGTGGCGGCGATGATCCGCACATCGACCTTGCGTGTGCGTTCTTCGCCGACCCGTTCGAACTGGCCTTCCTGCAAGACCCGCAGCAGTTTGCTTTGCAGCTCCAAAGGAATTTCGCCGATCTCGTCGAGAAACAACGTACCGCCATCGGCCAGTTCAAAGCGCCCGACGCGGTCTCGCACCGCGCCGGTAAAGGCACCGCGGATGTGCCCGAAAAATTCGCTCTCGAACAGCTCGGCCGGGATCGCCGCGCAGTTGACCCGGATCAGCGGGCTGGCGTTGCGGCGGCTGGCCTGATGGATCGCGCGGGCGATCAACTCCTTGCCCGTACCCGACTCGCCGTTGATCAGCACGCTGGCATCGGTGGGGGCGACCACATCGATTTGCTTGATGATTTTTTTGATCGGATCGCTCTGGCCGACGATCTCGCGGAAGTTGTGCTCGATGTGAATCTCTTCCTGCAAATAAGCGTTTTGCTCTTCGAGCCGCTCCTTGAGGACCTTGAGTTCATCCAAGGCATTTTGCAGTTGGGTTTCGGTGCTGCGCCGCTCGGTGATGTCGCGAAACACCACCACCGCACCGACGATTCGGCCGTCGGAAATCACCGGAGTGCTGGTGAATTCCACCGGAAACGAACTGCCGTCTCGGCGCCAGAACACCTCCTGACGTCCTTCGTGAACCACGCCGTCGCGCACGGCTTTGTAGATCGGACACTCTTCGACCGGGTAATGGCTGCCGTCCGCGTGAGTATGGTGGTGGATGCGATGGATGTTCTTGCCGATCATGTCCTGCGGCTCCCAGCCCAGCATGCGCGCGCCGGCCGGGTTGACGAAGGTGGCCAGGCCATCGCTGTTGATGCTGTAGATGCCGTCGCCCACGGAGCTGAGCAACAGTTGATTATCGCGCTCGCTTTCCTGAAACAGGTTGAGAATGTTGCGCCACTCGATCAGCCCGCCGCGCATGGTGCGCTCGGTATGCGCCTGGTCGCGCTGGTACTTTTCATGACTCAACTCGCGCATCACCAGAATCAAGTGCTGCTCACCCTTGATCTGCAAGGTAGTGGCGGAGATTTCCAGCTCGATGCGCTCGCCGCTTTTGCAGTTGCAGCTCAACTCTTCGGTCCAGCCACGACCTTTGTCCATCACTGCCTGGGTGAACACGATCAGGTCGGCCAATTGATGGCCGAACAGCTTGCTCACCGGCAGTTCCAGCAACTCCTGACGCGGGTAGCCGAGCAACTTACAGGCAGCAATGTTCAGGTCACCCAGCCGATCAGAAAACGGGTTGAGCAGCGCGATGGCCTCGGCGCAATGCTCGAACACCATGTGCCGCGACGAATACGCCAGATCGGCCCAGCCGTTGAGAGAGTCTGTTTCAGTCATGGCTACGAAGTCTCGTGATTGGCCGCTACGAATATTCGTATTTCTACGGGAATGCGTGATTCACCGATAGCATCAGTTACGCAATATAAAACCGGAGCAGATTGTCATTCGTAACCTAATCAATCACTTACCACTGCACAGAAAATAATTTTATTTCCTGGCACGGCATTCGCTCTCTCTCCTGTAACCCGGCAGCCAACACAGGCTGGCGTTCAAGCACGAAGCAACTGGAGAGCGACACTATGCCAACCGTGGACATCCCCCATTACAAAGACGGCGACTTCCTGGTCAATTACGAAGAGAAAGTCTTCGAGGACATCAAGGCCGAGCCCGGCGAAAAAGTCCTGATCACCTTCCACACCATCGCCTTCGAGGGCTCCATCGGCCTGGTCAATATGCTTCAGGCCAAGCGTCTGCTGCGTAAAGGCTTCGAAACCAAAATCCTGCTCTACGGGCCAGGTGTGCAATTGGGCGTGCAGCGCGGTTTCCCGACCTTGGGGGCCGAAGCGTTCCCTGGTCATCTGGCAGTGAACAAGCAACTCATTCAGTTCATGGAAGAGGGTGGTGAGGTCTATGCCTGCCGTTTCGCCCTGCAAGCTTTATACGGCCAGACCGAAAAAGCCCTGATCGAAGGCATCCGCCCGATCAACCCGCTGGACGTGATGGACCTGCGCCTGCTGATGCGTCGTGAAGGCGCAATGATCATCGATACCTGGACGGCCTGACAGCACAGAACTCCCTGTGGGAGCGAGCTTGCTCGCAATGGCGGTGTGACTGATACATCGCGCCGCCTGAATCCCAGGCAAGCCAGCCCCCACAGGACTGATGCCGATCTTCCGAGTACCCATTACTTCAGGACCCCTCATGGCCATTATTCGCGCAGCCGCCGTACAAATCAGCCCGGTGCTCTACAGCCGCGAAGGCACCGTGGACAAGGTCTGCCAACAGATCATCGCCCTTGGTAGACAAGGCGTGCAGTTCGCCGTGTTTCCGGAAACGGTGGTGCCTTACTACCCGTATTTTTCGTTTGTGCAGCCGGCGTTTGCCATGGGCGCACAACATCTCAAATTGCTCGATCAATCGGTCACGGTGCCATCCGCCGCCACACTGGCGATTGGCGAGGCCTGCAAGCAAGCGGGGATGGTGGTATCCATCGGCGTCAATGAGCGCGATGGCGGCACCATCTACAACGCGCAATTACTCTTCGATGCCGACGGCAGCCTGATTCAGCATCGACGCAAGATCACCCCGACCTACCACGAACGCATGGTCTGGGGTCAGGGCGATGGTTCGGGACTGCGCGCGATCGACAGCGCCGTGGGGCGCATCGGCTCGCTGGCTTGCTGGGAGCATTACAACCCGCTGGCCCGTTACGCCTTGATGGCGGACGGCGAGCAGATCCATGCTGCGATGTTTCCCGGCTCTCTGGTGGGCGACATTTTTGCCGAGCAGATCGAAGTCACCATCCGCCATCACGCCCTGGAATCCGGCTGTTTCGTGGTCAATGCCACCGCGTGGCTGGATGCCGATCAGCAGGACCAGATCATGCAGGACACCGGTTGCGGCCTCGGCCCGATTTCGGGAGGTTGCTTCACCGCCATCGTCTCTCCCGAAGGCAAATTACTCAGTGAACCGCTGCGTTCCGGCGAAGGCGTGGTGATTGCCGATCTCGATCTCGCACTGATCGACAAACGCAAACGGATGATGGACTCGGTCGGGCATTACAGCCGTCCGGAACTGCTCAGCCTGTTGATCGACCGCACGCCCACGGCGCATGTCCATGAGCGCGGCGGCCACTTCGCATCGATTGCCGACGAGGAGTCCGATCATGCAAACCAATGAATTGCTCGCTGAACTGCAATGCCATGGCGTGCGTTGGCCGGCTGCGCAGAACGGCCTGTCCCGGCAAGGTGGCGCGGGACCGTCGGATCACAAGGCGCTGAGTTTCGGCAGCCGGACCATGATGGTGCCGATCCTCAATCAGGCTTCGCAGAATTCGCCCTATCAAGCGCAGCCCAGTGCCGATGGCAGCCAGGCGCTGATCTTTCGCGAAGGCCTGCAGGTCGGTCAGGTGCAGATGCCCGGGGTGCCGAAGTTCTATGGTTTGAGCACGGCTGACGGCATTCCCTATTGGAAAATTGCCACGCTGCACAGCAGCGATGTGCTCGCAACGACGGTGTTGCAGCATTGCATTCGCTTCAATGATCGTGGCAGTTCTTGCCAGTTCTGCGCCATCGGCCAGTCGTTGGCCGCGGGTAAAACCATCGCCCGCAAGCGCCCGCAGCAATTGGCCGAAGTGGCGAAAGCCGCGGTGGAACTCGACGGCGTCAAGCACATGGTGATGACCACCGGTACGCCACAGACCCCGGACCGTGGCGCGGCGATTTTGTGTGAATCCGCCGCTGCGGTGACGGCTGCGGTCGATCTGCCGATCCAGGCTCAGTGCGAGCCGCCGGACGATGATCGCTGGTTTCAACGCCTGGCTGACAGTGGCGTGGTGTCGCTCGGCATGCACCTGGAAGCGGTCACTGATGAAGTGCGCCAACGGATTATGCCGGGCAAGGCCGAAGTGCCGCTGAGCCGCTATTTCGAAGCCTTCAGCGCGGCGGTCGAAGTCTTCGGTCGGGGCCAGGTCAGCACCTACATTCTCGCCGGGCTGGGCGACAGCGAAGCGGCGATCAGCGAGATGAGCGAGCGCTTGTGCGCCCTGGGTGTGTACCCGTTCGTGGTGCCATTCGTGCCCATCGACGGCACGCCATTGGCACATCACCCAAAACCCGACAGCGCAATGATGGCCCGGCTCTATCCGCAGATCGGCGCGAGCTTGCGCCGTCACGGTTTGCATTCCGATCAGATCAATGCCGGTTGCGCCAAATGCGGCGCGTGCTCGGCCCTGAAAAGCTACGAATAAACCGGAGAATCACCATGCCGAATTCCACCTTTGCCTTGGTTGACAGCACTTTCGAACCGTTCCGTGCGGGTGAGTTGCGGGTCAAGCCCGCCAGCGAAAATTGGGAGAAACAGGCCTATTTCGCTTTGCGGCGCTCGGTGTTTTCCGATGAACAGCAACTGCTGGTGCAAGACAAGGACAGTCATGATTTCCAGGCGATTGCCATCGTCGCGCTGGCCGGCAATTGCGGCATCAGCGATCAGGTGGTGGGCGCGGTGCGCATCTATCAGCCGGAGCCGGGCCTGTGGTTTGGCGGGCGGCTGTGCGTGGCCCCGGCGTATCGGCGGCACAGCATGATCGGCAAGGCACTGGTCAACGAAGCGGTGTCGCGCGCCAAGGATCTGGGATGCGAGGTTTTTCGCGCGACAGTACAGGCACAAAACGAAGTCTATTTTCATGGCTTGCACTGGCAAACCCTCGAACAACTGGAGTTGCTCGGGCAACCGCATTGTTTGATGCAGGCGGATTTGCCGAGCTACCCGTTGATGCCGCGTCAGGTCTCATTGCGTGCGCTGAAGGTGGCTCGCCATGACTGAGACTGTTGATTTGGCGGCGCTGCTCGACAGCGTGCGCAACACACCGGCGATGCGCTCGAAACAGGCGATCCAGCAGCCGGCGGCCATTATCGGCGACGCGAAACAAATGCTGACTCGCGAGCAACTTTACGCCTTGCCCGGCGATGACACGGCAGCCATTGCCTGCGGCGATCATTTCCAGCTGCTGGCGATCGAAGGCATGTTGCCGGCTTTCGTTGAGGCCGCGCCCTGGTTTGCCGGATGGTCGGCGGTCATGGCCAATGTCAGCGATATCACCGCCATGGGCGGTCGCGCAACAGCGGTGGTCAATGCGTATTGGCATCACGACGATGTTGCCGCGCAGCAATTGCTGGCGGGTATTCGTGCGGCCTGCGACGCATATGGATTGTTGTTGGCTGGCGGGCATACCAGCCTCACGGCGGGTAATCCGGCTGCGCTTGCGGTGGCGATTACCGGCGTTGCGCAAAAACTGTTGTCGACCTTGCATGTGGCCTCCGGCCAGGTCATCGCCATGGCAGTGGACTTGGAAGGCCATTGGCATGCCGACAGCACCTATTGGAAAGCCTTTGAAGGCGTACCGGCCGAGCGCCTGCGCAGCAAACTCGAAGTGCTGCCGCGCCTGGCCGAAGCAGGGTTGCTGCTGGCGGCAAAAGACATCAGCAACGCCGGGGTGCTTGGCAGTCTGTTGATGCTGCTGGAAACCACCGGCTGCGGCGCGACCATCGATTTGTCTGGGCTGCCATGCCCTGCGGATAGCGACCTCGCGCGCTGGCTGCAAGTGTTCCCCAGCTATGGCTTTTTGATGACGCTGGATGAGCGTGACTGGCCGCAAGTGCAGAGCGCATTTGCCTTCGAGGGCGTGCGCTGCGAACGCATTGGCCGAGTCAACGCCAGCGCCACGTTGAGCGTTCAGTCCGGCCCACAACAGGGCGATTTCTGGAACCTGCGCGAGCAGTCGTTTACCGGCTTCAGCTACCCCCATCTCGATCTGACCCCTTTGAACCTTAATCATCAGGAGCACTGACATGCCCGCCGTCAATTTCAAAATCCGCTGGCCCAATGGCCGGGAAGCGACCGGTTACTCACCCTCGACCGTGATCTATCAATACCTGGAGGAGGGCGCCAGCTACCCGCTGACGGACTTCCTGCAACGTATCGAAAGTGCCTTGAACAATGCCTCGGAGCGGGTCAAGCAGGTCAAGGGCTTCTATTGCAGTTCGGCGATGGACACCTTGAGTTCGCTCAAAGGCCAAGCCAGCTACCTGGTCGAGCCCGGCCACGCTGCCGGGCAAGTGGACATTCTCAGCATGCGTACCGAAGGCGCCGGCCAGGTGCTCGGTGCCGGCTGGAGCTCGTTCTGAGTCGTCGATTTTTCCTTTAACCCTTTTCGTTACCGAGTACCGGAGTCCCCATGACCAGCCACCTCACTTCAATCAAACCTCCACACCACAGCGTGATCGTCGTCGGCGGCGGACAGGCCGGGTTATCCGCCAGCTACTACCTGCAACAGCAGGGCATCGATCATCTGGTACTGGAAAAACACAGCCTGACCCACACCTGGCGCAACCAGCGCTGGGATGCCTTTAGTCTGGTAACGCCCAACTGGCAATGCGCGTTGCCGGGTTACACCTACACCGATGGCTTCAACGGCCACGATCCTCACGGGTTCATGAAGAAGGACGAGATCAATCAATACCTGGCTGGCTTCGTCAGATCGGTCAATGCCCCGGCCCGTGAAGGTGTCACGGTGCAGCGCGTGGTTCCCCGCAGCATGGGTGGTTTCGAGGTGCATACCTCGCAGGGCGAGTTCACGGCTGATCAAGTGATTGTCGCGTCGGGCGGATATCACACGCCGATCATCCCGCGCCTGGCCGAACGTTTGCCGGCCGGCATTCATCAGCTTCATTCCGAGCAATACCGCAATCCGCAGGCCTTGCCCGCCGGCAATGTGCTGGTCGTTGGCTCCGGGCAGTCGGGTGCGCAAATTGCCGAAGATCTGCACCTGGCCGGTCGCAAGGTCTACCTGGCGGTAGGGGATGCGCCGCGTTGCGCACGTTTTTATCGGGGCAAGGACGTAGTCGATTGGCTGGCGGAAATGGGCTACTACGAGATTGGCGTCGACACGCATCCGCTGCGTGAGGGGGTGCGCGACAACACCAATCACTACGTCACGGGGCGCGATGGCGGGCGGGACATTGACCTGCGTAACTTCGCTCGCGAAGGCATGGAGTTGTTCGGTCGGCTCGACGGCTTGCAAGGCACGCGCCTGCAATTCGCCAACAACCTGACCGAGAATCTGGACACCGCCGATGCGGTGTACAACCGGATCAACAGCTCGATCGACAAGTACATCGAGCAACACGGGATTGATGCGCCTCCCGGCGAGCGCTACCAGCCGAGTTGGGTACCCGTGCAGGAGCGTAGCGAGCTGGATCTGATGAGCGAGGGTATCACCAGCATCATCTGGTGTATTGGCTTCAGTCCGGACTTCACTTGGGTCGAGGCACCTGTCTTCAATGGGCGTGGCCATCCCGGGCACCAACGCGGAGTGACGGCACAGTCTGGTTTGTACTTTCTTGGATTGCCGTGGTTGTACACCTGGGGATCAGGACGTTTCTCGGGTGTAGCGCGGGACGCGGAGTACCTGGTGCAGCACATTATCGAGGGAGCGCTTGAAGGCACCTCACGGAAACGACGTTTAGTGGCAGGGTAGGGCAGACCACCAAATCCTCTGGCTTGTGTGAGCAGGCCAGAGGCGTTTGCTTCTAGCACCGTGGATGGCTGAAATAAAGTTTATCGTGCATCCGGGTGCAGGGGATCTGGAGGATGACCGAAGCCCGCCCAAGGCAGGATCGTTCTCGTATCCATCACGATCTCCGGAGGACGAGCCGCATGAGGCGGTGTCAACAGTTGTAGGCACAGTACTAGATACGCCATCGGGTTCATGAGCGCTCCGGGAGGAAAATCCAACCCTTCCGACAGTGTCGACCATCGGATGGGACAAGTTCGATGGTGTATGGGGCGATCAGCTTTCATTGCTTGTATAACGCAGGGCGCGTTCGGTGAAATCGGCATATCCCAAACGACGCTCGAAGGTTTCGAAGTCTTCGAGAAGCACGTCCGATCGATCCGCATCCGGATCGCTCTTGTATTGTTTCAGCGCAACTTGAAGCGCCTTGGTCACTGCCAGCAGGCAGAAGCCATAATCGATGACTAGATCCGCTGCGCCGTCCCATTCATCACGATGACGAACGCTGGGTAGATTGATCACGATGTACTTGCCGGGAACTTTCTGTTTAATTTTCCGCAGGGTCGCAGGATCTGCACCGTTGGCAAAAAAGTGGGTGATCCCGATATTGGCGAATGCTTTTAAACGTTCGACGCATTCGTCGACATCATGCGTGGCCCAGATGGCGTCAGTTCGAGCAATGATCAAGAACTCAGGGTTGCGTCGAGCATCCAAGGCTGCTTGCAGGCGCTGTAGCATCAATTCAAGCGGAACCAATTTTTGTTCCAGATCAGTGTGTTTACCACCGGCATGATCTTCAATGTGAATGGCCGACACGCCAGCCTCTTCAAACGCCTGTACTGTTCGCCAGATATTGGCAGGGTCGAAAAAACCGCCCTCGGCATCGGCAATCACCGGCACGCTGACGGCGTTACTGACAGACTTGGCATGACGGGCCAACTCCTCGAGCGTCAACACGCCGACGTCGGCAAGTCCGAATCCGGCTGCGGCTGTTGCATAGCTGCCAACGTAGACTGCCGGGTAACCTGCCGCCTGGACGAGCATGGCGCTCAAGGCATCATAGGCCCCAGGTATCACTAACGCCTTTGGACCGCTGAAGGCCTCGGTCAGCGGGTAAAAGCCTTTCTTTGCATGCATTTCAACTCTCCTGAAAAGGGACGGCGCTAGGGGCATTGACGTTTCAGCTTGAGGTAAGGAATGAGCCCGCCAGCCTCGAGAACCGATAAATCCGAGGCACTGAATGGCTTGAAAATCAGTTCAGTGCCTCGAGTGAGGTTGATGACCCGGCGCTCTTTCCAATCCACTTCTATTTCATCCCAGCGGCTCACCAGTCGGGTGATACCCGGGCACTCGATTTGTGCGAAGCCTTCGGCCATTTCGCCCCACCAGTAACCCGGGGAAAAAGATTCTGCGATGACGGCTGTTATGCCCAGCTTGCGCATGGCTATCATTGGCGGATAGTGCGGATGGCCGTAGCCGAAATTGGCTGCGCCGACTAACAGATCACCCGGCCGCATACGCTCGGCAAAGTGCTCGTCGTAAGCGTTCATTGCCACCTTGGCCAACACCTCGGCATCGCTTATCCGGATGTTTTTGACGCCGACGATTTGATCGATATCGAAATTTTCTTCTTCAAATACATAGGCGACGCGGCCGCGCAAATTGACCAAACTCATGACGAATCCTCAAAGGTAATGACGAGGGTCGGCAACCTTGCCTTCAATGGCGGCCGCCGCCACGGCAGCAGCACTGCACAGATAGATTTCGGAGTCGGAGCTGCCCATCCGCCCGCGAACATTCAAGGTGCCGGTGGAGACTGCGCGTTGTCCTGCATTCATGGTTCCGATGCGCCCGTAGCAATAATCGCAACTGGGCGAGGAGATGAATGCGCCGGCCTCGACCAGTGTGGTCAGCAACCCTTCTTTAGCTGCGGCCGCCATGATCTGTTGACTGGTGGGCACCACGTAGAGTGAAAACCCGGGCGCCAGCGTGCGGCCCTTGAGAATTTGCGCAGCAATGCGCAGGTCTTCGAGACGGCCAGAAGCACAGGAACCGAGGTAGCCGACATGCACCTCGAGACCGAGATAGTCAGTCAGATCGCGGGTTCCAGCGGAGCTGGGCGGAATCACAATCAAGGGTTCGATGGTGCCGAGGTCGATGGTGTGGACCGCCCGGTAGCGAGCATCCGCATCGCTGTAGACCGGTTCCAGCACTTTGCGCGACCTGGAACGGGCATAATCGAGCCTCACGGCATCCGGTGCGACGATCGCGGAAATCGCCCCGGTGAACATGGCCAGCCCGGTGATGGTCTGCAAGCCTTCCACCGACAGGCTGGCGAGCCCACTCCCTGCCAGTTCCATTACACAAAACTGGCACGCGCTGGGTCCCAGGGTTTTAACCAGATAATTGAGCACATCGCGAGCCATCACGCCTGCCTGCAATTGGCCATTGAAGTCGATACGTACCGTCTCGGGTACACGCAGGGAAACGGTGTCCTGAACATAGGCTTCCAGCATGTTGCGGTGAATACCCAGGGCGAGTGTGCCGAAGGTGCCCAGTTGTGAAATATGCGGGTCGAAATGCACCGCCAATGCGCCCGGTACGGCATAGCCGACTTCCGCCGCGACCTGATGGCCGATACCCCGACGCTCGAACACTTCAACTCCATTACGAGTCGCCCAGTCGCGGGTTTCTTTGTGGAATTGTTCTTCGTCCGGCGTAATAGCGGGAATCATATGGTCGATAAAAACACCAAAGCGCGCAGGTTCTTTTACTTGTATGACCTGGAACTCGCTTTCCATTTCCTTGAAGTAGCGATCAGTGTAACCCGGGAAGTCGTATGCCAGTACGAAGTCTGGTTTTACTTGAACTTCATCACCAGCATTGACTGTTGCCAGGCCCGCAGTTCGGGCCAGTATTTTCTCTGTCATGGTGTAGCCCATCGGAATACTCCTGCACGAGCATAAAATATAAGGGATTAAATGAAGTATTTGATTTTTGGCCCAGGCAGACAAGCGCATAATTCTTATTGCAGCTAGTCACCGGGCTGATTGATAAATTAAAGACGGGAGTTTAAACGTGACAACTGGATCCTTCGATGCAGTTGTCTTTTCGCAGAATTCAGCGAAGTTCTCAGGCCACCACGGCGGTGATCCGCGGTTCAAGACGTACAAAACCCACCAATAACACGGCGCCGATCAGGAGCATCGCAGCGATGACGAACAGACCGTTATCCAGGCTGCCGGTGTTGGTTTTGATCAGACCAAGCATGTACGGACTCACCACGCCGCCGAGCAGGCCGATGGTGTTGACGAATGCGATGCCGCCCGGCGCAGCTTTGCTGGATAAATAGCACATGGGCATTGCCAATGTGATCGGCATGGCCGAAAACACCGCGGTGCTGGCGAGGGTCAACGACAACATCGTCAACAGAAAGCTGCCATGGACGATTGGCAATAGAGCCAGCCCTACTGCTCCTAACAGAGCGCAGGCAGCCGCATGCCAACGACGCTCCATGGTTTTGTCCGAGTGTCGCGAAACGAGCACCATGCCGATGGCCGTAGCTCCGTAAGGAATGATCGACCACAGTCCGATTTCGGTTGAGGTCTTGATACCGGCGTCCTGCATGAGCATCGGCATCCAGAACGACACCGAATAAATCCCGCAGATAACGGTAAACCACGCGATAGCGATGTAATAGATCACGGGATCGCGAAGCGCGTCGATGAAGCCGTGGCTCGCTTTCGATGTCGGCGTAGCAAGCCTGGCGGTAACCTGAGCTTTTTCTTCATGCGAGAGCCAGGTTGCGGCCGAAGGACGATCAGGTAACAACAACAGTGCCAACGCACCGAGCAGCACCGAAGGCACGCCTTCCATCATGAACAGCCATTGCCAGCCGTGCAGGCCGCCGGCTTCGTCCATCGCGTCGAGGATCCATCCGGAAATCGGTGCCCCAACAACGCCTGCAATGGCGGCGCCGCTGAGGAAAATAGCAGCCATTTGCGCCCGGCGGGCAGGCGGATACCAGAGCGTCAGATACAGCAGGACCCCTGGCGCGAACCCGGCCTCGAAGATCCCGAGTAGCAATCGCACCAGGTAAAACGATGTCGAACTGGTCACCAGCATTGTGCAGCAGGACACCAGTCCCCAACAGATCATGATTCGGGCAATGGTCAAACGTGCGCCTATTTTGTTCATCAACAGATTACTGGGTATCTCACACATGAAATAACCGACGAAGAACATTCCCGCGCCCAGGCCATATACCGCGTCCGAGAAGTTAAGGTCGGCCTTCATCTGTACGGCGGCGAATCCTATATTGACCCGGTCAAGGTAGGCAAATACGTAGCTGACAAACAGATAGGGAAGTAAGCGCCAGGTTATTTTTCGATAAGTGGCATCTAATAGGTCGGCGTGTCCGATGGCATTTTCAGGGTGCATTAGTTTGTCTCCGACAATTATTATTGGAAGAACGAGAGAGCATTAACGCTGGTTTAATAATGATTTAAATCAATGGCTGCTTTTTTCGGGTGCACGAACTCCTTCGCTAGTTAAAGCGTCAAACTCTCAAGTTCACGGCCTTGTGAGTGTTTAAAGGTGTCTATCGAATAACAGATTAATGCGATGTTTAAGCGCCATCCGAATCGGTGATGACGTTGCGTGCGAGTGCTTACTGCGCTTGCATGCGCAATGCCGCATCCAGCCGTATCACCGAGCCGTTCAGCATCGGATTTTCGATAATTGCCCGTACCATCGCGGAGTATTCGGTGGGCTTTCCGAAGCGATGAGGAAACGGAATGTCAGCGATGAGTCGATCTTTGATTTCTTCATCAATCGATTCAAGCATCGCCGTGCCAAACAAACCTGGGGCAATGGCCGTTACCCGAATGCCATATCGGGCGAGCTCCCTGGCCGCCGGGAGGGTCAGGGACACCACACCTCCTTTGGATGCGGCGTAAGCACTTTGGCCGATCTGGCCTTCGTAGGCAGCAATCGAGGCGGTATTGATGATGACGCCGCGTGCGCCGTCAGAGTCGGGGATGTTGTCTTTCATCGCATCCGCCGCCAGACGTAACCAGTTAAAGGTGCCCAGGAGGTTAATGCGGATGACGCGCTCAAAATCACTCAACGATGCCGGACCTTTTTTGGAGATGATCCGCGCAGACGGCGCAACACCCGCGCAATTGACCAGCACTGCGGGCAGTCCCACCGTATCTATGATTCGTTGCATGGCGGCACGGGAAGCGTCGTCATCGGCCACATCACAAGCGACCGCCATGCCATCGACGGCGTGAGCCACTTGGTTTACGGCTTGTTCGTTGAGGTCCACGATCACCACTTTGGCTCCACGTTCGGCCAAGTCCATGGACGTGGCTTGGCCAAGGCCTGAGCCGCCACCCGCGACAATCACTACTTTATTGACGATATCCATCCACTCGCTCCCGGGTTGGTTTAGTACAAGGTGTCGACGAATTGCGTGAATGCCTGCAACGGTGCACGCTCGGCAACAAATGTGTTTTCCGCGGCAGTCAAATCGCCGTAGCCGAGCGCCATGCCGCAGACCAGTTTCTGACTGTCGGCGAGGCCCAGGCGACGGGCGATAACGGCCTCGTATTTTACAAAGGCCTGCTGGGCGCAGGTGTCCAGCCCGTAGGCTTTTGCCGCGAGCATGATGTTCTGTAAAAACATGCCGTAATCGAGCCAGCGGTTGCTATCTAGGTCTCGATCAATGGTGAAAAACAGACCGACCGGGGCGTCGAAAAAAATGAAATTTCGCGACGTTTGCCTGAGCATTCCCTGTGTGTCATCTCGGGTGATGTCGAGTGATTCGTACAGATCCCGCGCGACTTTTCGCCGCCGGGAGCGATAGGGCTCACGGACGTGATGGGTTTGTGGTTGTTCCTTTTGATCGGAGCTGCCGGCAAGTGCCAACGCCTGTAGCTCAAGACCGAGATTGATCAACGGCGCATCGGTCAGCACCCACACCTGCCACGGCTGGACGTTCGAACCACTCGGTGCGCGCGCGGCGAGTTCCAGCACCTGCTCGACTGTTTCCCGTCGTACCGGGGTTCGCAAAAACGCGCGCACGGAGCGACGGGACGTAATGACCTGCCGGGCACTGAGTTCCGCGTCGTGCGCCTTCGGGGGCGGCTGCTTTGTATCCATGGTGACCTCATCGTTCTGGCATCAGCACCGGGCTGGCCATGTTCAGATTCGCCAGTTCGTACCCACGCTCGAAATCCTGGATATGCTTTTCCATCCACTCCCGGGCGTTCGCTGCGTCATGGGCACGAATCGCCTTGTATATCTGCTCATGTGCGGTCAAAAGCCGCTGGCCCGCATTAAGACGTGACATCACGGCGTAAAAGGGCGGATAGAACAGTGTGCTCAACGGTGCACGGGCCATTTGAATGGCACGATTGCGAGTGGCCGTGGCGACCAGTTCGTGAAACTCGATGTCCAGCTCCACCAGGCTGGCGCTGTCCTCCAACGCCTGCCGCGTCGCGGCGAGATTGGCTTCGATGGCGACGAAGTCCTCGTCGTTGCCGCGTACCGCCGCGGCGGCTGCGGCGGCAGGCTCCAGGGCATACATTGCTTCCCACAATTCCTCAAACGTCACCTGGTTCAGCACCATGGTCGCGGTGAGGCGCTGGGAAATATCTCCCGAATGGGGAATCGAGGTAATCAGCTTGCGTCGTCCCGGTTCCCGTTTGACGAACCCGTTCTGTTCCAGCACGCGGATGGCTTCGCGAATGGTCGAACGATTGACGCCCAGTTGTTCCGCAAGCCTGGATTCGGCCGGCAGGATGTCCCCGGGCGTAATTTCCCCGGAAATAATCCGCTGCTCGATCGTTCGAGCCACCATGCGGAAGCTGGACTCTGTCGGCTCGGAGTTAACAGGACGTGCCATGGATGGACTGTTCTTCAAGGGTAAGTCTCTTTTTTTCAAGTGCCCTGAGTGCGCTGCGCTGGATCTTGCCTGTCTGGGTCTTGGGCAGCGCGTCGACGAACTCAATGGCGCGTGGATATTTATAAGGAGCGGTCATCTGCTTGACGTGTTCTTTCAGATCTCGGACCAATTCGTCACTCGGCGTTGTACCCGGACGCAGTATCACGAAAGCCTTGACGATTTCACCCCGTTCCTCATTTGGTGTTCCAATGACCGCGCATTCAAGGACACTCAGGTGAGAGAGCAGGGCGTTTTCAACTTCGGTTGGACCGATGCGGTAGCCCGCTGAATTGATGACATCATCGCGCCGGCCACTGTAGAAGAAGTATCCGTCCGCGTCTCGGCTTCCGATATCTCCCGTGATAAACCAACGCTCGCCGTCCGCCTCGATATACGACTCGCGGGTACGCGCTTCATCCTTGTAATAGCCAAGCATCAACAAGGGATTGGGAACGCGCACCGCGATGTCGCCTTCACTGCCCTGAGGCAGTCGTCGCCCTTGTGCGTCAATGATGTCGACATCGCTGCCTGGCAAAGGCAAGCCCATCGAACCTTCACGGGGCGGCATGCAGGCATAGTTGGCCAGGGTCATGAGCGTTTCGGTCTGGCCGAACGCTTCCATGACCTGGATGCCGGTTTTGTTATGCCACTTTTCGGCCACAAAGGCATTCAGTCGCTCGCCGGCCGATACGGTGTGGCGCAGCCGCGACAGGTCAAAACTGGCCACATCTTCATCCACCACGCGAAACAGCTCGGTGCCGGGCGCGCAGTAGACGCTTATGTTGTACTTGGCCAGTAACGCCAGGCGCTGCGCGGGATCAAACGGGCCGTCGTAGAAAAAGGTGCAGGCCCCGGCGCTCCATGGGCCGAACAGAATAGACGTACCGGCTTTGCTCCAACCGACGTCTGCGGTGCACCAGATCACATCGCTGCGATCCAGATCGAGCCAGTATTTCGCAGCTTCGCGCCAGGCATACAGACTGCGCGCGGGGTGCAATACGCCTTTGGGCTCTCCGGTGGAGCCACTGGTGTAATACAGAATGGCAGGATCGTCCAACGACAACGCGGCAGGTTCGAAGACGCCGTCGGCTTCGATCATCGCGTTCTCATAGGATTCGAAACCCGGGGTGATTCCCAGCGATAGCCTGACCGGCACTTCATTCAGCACATCGACGAACTTTTCCGCATGTTCGGCCCGGACCACCACGGCGCGCGCCTCGGCGTGACGGACGCGGTAATTGATGTCCTTGCGGGTGAGCATTTCAACGGAAGGGATCGGGATCGCGCCCAACTTCAGGCAGCCGACCATCGCCACCTGCCAGTCCGGAATGCGCGGGAGCATGATCAACACCCGATCACCCCTGCGTATGCCGCGTTTGGCCAGCACCGACGCGAACCTGTCGGTGAGGCGTGACATGTCGGAATAGGAGAGGTGGATTTCCTCGCCAGCAGCATTGGCCCAGATCAGTGCGGGACCATCGGCTGCACGCGCGTAGCGGTCGACAACGTCTGTGCCGAAGTTAAAAGTCGACGGCAGCGTCCACTGAAAGTCCCGGTAGGCCTGGGTGTAATGAACCATATTGCGAGCCATGATTGTTCTCCTCGAGCTTTATTATTCTTGTTTGTCAGCATCATTGAGCGGGATCAGATCACCTGCGTCCTTCGCCACTCATCAAGTTGCGCGCTGCTGTAGCCAAGCGCACCGAGTACCCGTTCATTGTGTTCACCCAGCAGTGGCGGCGGACTCCTCAGGGAGCAGGGTGTCATCGAGTACTTGACCGGAAATCCCAGCTGCGGGATCAAGCCTTCCACAGGGTGTTCAATGTGCTGAAGCATGTGTCTATGACGCGCCTGCGGTGCGTCGAGGGCTTCAGCGACGTTGAACACCGGCCCGACAGGCAGGTCGATACCCTTGAAAGTGTCGACCCAGGCATCACGAGACCGGGTGGCGAACAAAGTGCCCAGTACTTGCTTTTGCAACAAGCAGCGGTCGCCGGTTGGCCATTGTTCATCCTTGAATTGATCCAGTTGCAGATGCTCGCAAAAACGCAGCCAGAAATGCTGCTCTATCAGCCCCAACGCGAAATACTTGTCATCGGCACAGATGTAGACGTTGTAGCAGGGGGCCTGGCCGATAAAAGGGCGCTCGCCACCTCTGGGTTCGATGTCAGCGAACAATAGGTCGGCCGCATGCAGGGCCAACCAGGAAATCGCCCCGTCATGCATCGACACATCCACCAGTTGGCCCTTTCCTGTACGGTGACGGGCGTGCAGTGCCGCAAGAATTCCAGTGGTGGCCATCAGTGAGCCGCCGCCCACATCGGCGATCGACAACCCTGGCACGATGGGCCCTTCACCGGCCTTGCCGAACAGCTGCAATGCACCTGCCTCAGCCATGTAGTTGAGATCATGTCCGGCTTTCAGATGGTCGGGACCATCCTGGCCGTAGCCGGTAATGGCGCAATAGATCAAACGTGGATTGATCTCACTTAACGTCTCGTAGGACAGGCCCAGGCGGCGCATCACACCGGGACGGAAACCCTCGATCAAAACGTCCGACTCACGTACCAGGTCGAGGAGGATCTGTTTGCCCGGTTCGCTTTTCAAGTTGAGCGTGACGCTTAGCTTGTTGCGGTTGAGCAGCAGAAAGGAACCGGATTCCACTTTGTTCAGTGGCGTGAACGCACGGTTGTAATCACCGGTCAGCGGCTGTTCGACCTTGATCACATCGGCGCCAAGATCGGCCAGCATCTGCGTGCAGAACGCTCCCGGCAACAAACGGGTGAGGTCAAGAATCTTCAACCCTTCAAGGGCCATACCTTCAGGTTTCATCGTCGATTCCTCGCTCAGCACGCCGTCCAGCCGCCATCAACGGCCAGTGAATGACCGGTGACATAGGCGGCTGCCGAAGAGGCCAGAAACAGACTGGCACCCACAATTTCCTGTGGCTCGCCGAAACGTCCCATGGGGGTGCGATCCAACACCCGGCGCCCAAGCACCGGATGGGTGCGCAGGCCTTCAGTCAGGTCAGTGGCGAAATAGCCGGGTGCAACGGCATTCACTCGTATGCCCTTAGGTGCCCACTCCAGGGCCAATTGGCGGGTCAACATTTCGACGCCGCCCTTGGCCGCGCAATAGGCGGTGGTTTTAGCCAAGCCGACACGACCCGCCACAGAGGTGATGTTTATGATCGAACCCTGGCCTGCGTCGAGCATGAATTGCCCGACGTGCTTGCACGTAAGAAACACACCCGTGAGGTTGACGTCGAGAATCTGTCGCCACTCCTGCAGGGTGGTTTTTTCTGCAGACTTGTACCAAGGGTTGATGCCCGCGTTGTTCACCAGAACGTCGATCCTGCCGTAGGTTTCATGCACTGATTTGCTCAGGGTCGACACGCTGTCTTCATCGGCGATGTCAGCCACAAAAGCAGCGGCTTTGCCACCGGCCTCAACAATTTCGCTGGCGGCGATATTCAATTGCTCGAGATTGCGACCCACCAGAATCACGGTGGCACCCTGCTTAGCGAACCCATCGGCAATTGAGCGCCCCAATCCGCGGCCACCGCCGGTGACGATCACCACTTTATCCGCGAGGTCTGTGAACACGGTCGCAGGGGTAAGAAGGGCCTGGTTCATTGGGCAGTCCTCCCCAGACGACGAGCGATACTCCAGCGATGCACCTCGGACGGACCGTCATAGATCCGGAATGCGCGGACATCACGAAAGATCCGCTCAACTTCGGTATCGGCGGTGACACCCATACCGCCGAGCACTTGGACGCAACGATCGACGATTCGCCAGATGGCCTCAGAAGCATGCACTTTGACCATGCTGCTTTGCGCGCTGGCGCGTTCGCCGGTATCGAGTAACCAGGCTGTGTGCCAGATGCTCAAGCGGGTGGTGTGCAAGTCGATCTCGTTATCAGCCAGCATGAATCCGATACCCTCGTGAGCGACGATGGGTTGACCAAAGGCCTCGCGTTTTTGCGCATAAGCCACAGCGATATCGTGGGCCCTTTGGGCAGCTCCCAGCCAACGCATGCAGTGGGTCAGGCGCGCCGGAACGAGGCGTACCTGTGCGTAGCGAAACCCTTCGCCGATTTCGCCAAGCACGTCCGCTTTGGACACCCGCATGTTCTCCAGCCTGACTTCAGCGTGGCCGCCGGTGAACGATGAATCGAGCGTGTCCAGCGCGCGTTCGATGCGAAAACCCGGATTGGGCAGGTCAGCCAGGAACATGGTGGCACCGACATCCACGTCGTCCACGATCGTGCGGGCCATGATGATGGTGAACGCCGCACCGTCCGCACCGGTGATCAGCCATTTGCGACCATTGATGACGAAATCGTCGCCGTCGTTGATTGCCGTGGTCTTGAGCAGTGTCGGATCAGACCCAGCCCCCGGTGAAGGTTCGGTCATACAAAAGCAAGAACGTGTTTTGCCTTCTGCCAAAGGCTTTAGCCAGCGCTCCTTTTGCTCAGTGGATGCGACCGCTTGCATCAAATGCATGTTGCCCTCATCGGGCGCGGCACAGTTCAACGCCACGGGCCCCAGCATCGAGTAACCCGCCGCTTCGAAAATCACGGCGCGGCCAATGTGCGGCAAACCAAGGCCACCCAAAGAAGTGTCAACGTGGGGGCTCAGTAAGCCTGTTTCGCGGGCATGCGCGATCAGCTCACTGCGCAACTCGTCGCTGGGCCCATGGGCAGTGCGCCGCGGGTCTTTCTCGTAGGGGATGACCACCTCTCGAATGAAAGTGCGGGTCTTGTCTCGCAACTGTACGAGTGAGTCGGGCAGCGTGAAGTCCATAGCAACGTCCTCAGAGGATTTTATCGTTGGCGATAGTGAGGGTGAATTCGAAGAGGTCTTCGGCCAGTTGGCCGAAGTCGGCGTAACGCGGATCTTTGGTTTCACCGAGCAGATGGCGTCGGTGCAATTGTTGAAACACTACGGCCAGTTTGAACATCGTCAGGACCCGGTAGGGCTTGAAGTCTTCCAGGCCGCGTCCGGTCAACGCGCTGTAGGTATTAGCGACTGCTTCGCGATTGGCAAAGCCCGGTTGCAGCGTCGGCATCTGCGCCAGACGGTGCATGCAGGAAGGATCGTCCGGTTCGCTCCAATAGCTCAGGAGTGTGGCCAGGTCGAACAACGCATCGCCCTGGGTACCCATGTCCCAGTCAACGATGGCGCGGGGCTGCAGGGTTTGCGGGTCAATCAGAATGTTGTCCAGCTTGAAGTCGTTGTGCAGCAACACCGGTTTGCCCGCTGCAGGGTCGGGGGCATCAGTCAGCCATTGCGCAAGGGTTTGGGCAGGGCGGCTCAAGCTGCCATTGGCTATCAATTGCGCGCGCTTGATCCAGCCAAGCGTATTACGCCTGAAGAAGCCTTGCGGGTGACCGAGCGCTTCCAGCCCAACACTGGCGAGGTCGACCGCATGCAATTGCGCGAGCGTTTCCACCAGCATCTTTGACAGTTGATGGCCTGTGTTTTCGGTCGCAGGCAGTGGCTGGGTGCTGTCCCCACGCAAAGAAAGTCCAGCGCGATAGTCGATTAAAAGAAACGGCGCACCGGCGATGGCGGCATCAGAACAGAAGTGATGGCTGCGCGGAGCCAATGCGAATGTTCTCCAGAGTCGAGAAAGGATCCGGTGCTCACGCTGCATGTCGTTAGCACCCGGCGGTAACGGACCGGCAGGAGGGCGACGCAGCACCATCCAGTTGTGGTTGATGCGTACAAGGAAATTCAGGTTCGCGAGGCCGCCCGACAATTGTCGAGGGGCGACCCCGGGATCCATCTGCAAACGGTGGCCAGCGAGATAACGTTCGATGGTTGGCCAATCCAGCGCCTGGCTTGCCAGCTCTGGCCGCAGTGCAACGCCCTCGGGATATTGACGCCGGACAGTGGGAGTAAATCCGATCTCGACCATAACTGCTGTCTTCCAGATGTTGAACTTTGGAGAATTATTGTCGGACCGAAAATTGAACGTCAAGCGATAAAATCACCTATTGCGCATATTCACGATACCGATTAAGAATATTGTCGGACTGAAATGACGAATGACGGAGAACCTGACATGGTTGGCAATATCATAGGATGGGCTCACACCCCCTTCGGCAAGCTAGCGAATGACACGCTTGAATCGCTGATTACGCGGGTTACCGTGGACGCGTTGGCACATGCGGGTCTTGAAGCTCTGGATGTGGATGAGATTGTCATCGGGCACTTCAACCAGGGGCTGGATCCTCAGGGATCTCCGGCATCCCTGGTTCTGCAGGCCGACCCCGGCTTGCGCTACAAGCCTTCGACACGAGTGGAAAATGCCTGCGCCACGGGTTCCGCAGCGGTAAGACAGGCATCCAGCCTGATCATGTCCGGCCAGGCGAAGGTGGTTCTGGTGGTTGGCGTCGAGAAAATGACTGCGGTCGCTGAAGACGTCGTGCGCAAGGCGCTGGTTTCGGCCAGTTACGTAGCCCAGGAGGGCGGCCCCGAGGCATCGTTCGTCGGGTTGTTCGCGGGTATCGCCCAGCAGTATTTCGCCCGCTATGGCAATCAATCCTTGGCACTTGCCCACATCGCGGCAAAAAACCATCGCAATGGCAGTCTCAACCCATTGGCTCACTTGCGTAAAAACCTGGACGTGGATTTCTGTCACCGGGTGTCCACCGGCAACCCTTATGTCGTTGCTCCGTTGCGTCGCACGGACTGCTCGCTTGTGTCTGACGGGGCTGCGGCGTTGGTGCTCGTCAGCGACGACATGGCGGCACGAACAGAGCGGGTGATCAGCATTCGTGCGCTGGCACAAGTCAATGATTACCTGCCGATCAGTCGCCGAGACATCACCCGCTTCGAGGGTGCTGCCAAGGCCTGGCAAGCTGCGCTGGGCATGGCCGGGCTGGCACTCGACGACCTCGATTTCGTTGAAACCCATGACTGTTTCACGATTGCCGAACTGATCGAATATGAGGCAATGGGGCTCACCCCTCCAGGTCAGGGCGCCCGGGCCATTCTGGAAGGATGGACAGAGCCGGGTGGGCGATTACCGGTGAATCTGTCCGGTGGCTTGAAAGCCAAAGGGCATCCGATCGGCGCGACCGGGGTGTCCATGCACGTCATGACCGCTATGCAACTGGCCGGAGAATCACCGGGCCTGCAACTGGCCGAAACACCGCGGCTGGGCGGAATTTTCAACATGGGCGGAGCCGCCGTGGCCAATTACGTCAGCATTCTCGAACGTACCCGATAAGCACGGCTGACTCAGCCGATCAACGCAGGAGACTGGAATGGGAGACATGGCGGCCTTAGGCCTTTTGAATTACGTGCGCGTAAAACGGAGCGAACGGGTCGGATGGATCACGCTCGACCGTCCCGAGGCAATGAATGCGTTGAATACCCAGATGATTCTGGAAATTTCCCAGGCGCTGGATTGTTTTGAAGAAGACGAAAGCATCGGCTGCATTGTCTTGACCGGCAGCACCAAGGCTTTCGCTGCGGGGGCAGATATTCTGGAAGCGCTCGATCAGGAATTCCCGCAAACCAGCGTCAATAATTTTCTCGGCGAATGGGACCGAATTGCCCGCTGCCGTAAGCCCATGATCGCTGCGGTGGCCGGTTATGCGCTGGGCGGAGGCTGCGAAGTGGCGATGATGTGCGACTTGATCGTGGCCGCGGACAACGCCAGTTTCGCATTGCCGGAGATATCTCTGGGGTTGATACCCGGTGCGGGCGGAACTCAACGTCTATCGCGCTGGGTCGGTAAAGCAAAAGCCATGGATCTGTGCCTGACGGGCCGTCGGATCGGTGCTGAAGAAGCCGAGGCTATCGGACTGGTATCTAGAGTGGTGCCCACGGGGCAGTTGCTGGACGAAGTCAGTGCGATCGCGAAGAAAATTGCCGAGCGTTCGTTACCGAGTTTATTACTCCTTAAAGAGTGTGTGAATCGAGCGTATGAAACCGGATTGAGCGAAGGACTCGGTTTCGAACGTCGCACGTTTCATTCGTTGTTCGCGACCCAGGATCAGAAAGAAGGTGCCCGCGCTTTCGTTGAGAAACGATTGCCTGTCTTTCGGCATCGCTGATAGGCAATAAGACCTCTGTTGAAGCGAACAGGCCGGATCTTCAGATCTGGCCTGACGGTTTCGCACGTCTGCAAAGCGAGTGTGTTTATTCATATCCGACGTACCCATAACAAAAATACAGGTATACAAAACATGACGCCGAGACTGAATGTTGTCTGCTTGACGGGCATAGTGGCTGCGCTTCCGGCCCTGGCCCAAGCCGATTTCCTCAAAGACAGCCGCTTGAATTTCAGCACCAAAAACTACTATTTCAATCGCGATTACCGAGACGGCACGGGGCCTTCCAAGGCCGAGGAGTGGGCGCAAGGTTTTGTTATGAAATACCAATCCGGTTATACCGATGGTCCGCTCGGGTTCGGACTGGACGCAATCGGCATGCTCGGGATCAAGCTTGACTCGGCGCCTGAGCGTTCGGGTACCGGCATACTGGCGCGTCAGGCTGTGTCCGATGATCCAGGCAAGCCCTACGCCAAACGCGCTGCTGATGACTATTCGAAGTTGGGATTGACGGCCAAGGCGCGCCTCTTTGACAACAACGAACTATTCGTCGGTAGCCTCCAACCCGCAGGCATTGCGGTGATACAGCCAAACATCAGTCGTCTATTCCCCCAGACTTTTGAAGGCCAGCAACTGACCAGCAAGGCCATCGAAAACCTGACGTTGAACCTGGGCCATATTAGTCAAGTGAAGCAACGCGACTCTACCGATTTCGAAAAAATGGGAATCACCAGCCAGTCCGGACAGTACTCCAGCGCGGCGCGCTCTGACGATTTCAAGTTTGCCGCGGCCGACTATCAAATCACCCGGGATCTGCTGGCGAGTTTGCATTTCGGCCGACTCCAGGACATCTACCAACAAGGTTTCGTGGGCCTCAAATACAACGCGCCATTGGGCCCTGGTCGCATATTGGGAGAGCTACGCTACTTTGACGGCAGCGACGCTGGCGCGGCACTGGGAGGCCATGTAGATAACCAGGCGCTCAGCACCAATATCGGGTATTCCATCGACGGTCATACCGTCAGTGGCGGGTATCAGAAACAGTGGGGCGATACAGCCTATCCGTTGATTGACGGCACGGTCAGTTACCTGTTCACCGAATTGCAGGTCAGTAACTTCTCCCGCGCCAGGGAACGCTCCTGGCGCGCGCGTTATGACTACAACTTTGCCGCTGCGGGAATGCCTGGGCTGACGTTCACCACGGTTTATGTGCAGGGTGACCAAGCCAGGGTGGTGAACATGAATCAGGAAGGCCAGGAGTGGGAACGCGACACCTACATAACCTATGTCGTGCAGGACGGTCCGCTGAAGAATGTCGGAGTGCAATGGCTGAACGCGACTCAGCGCTCCAATTACACGCGCAACACCGATGAAAATCGCTTGATTTTCAGCTACAGCCTGGCGTTGAAATAGCGCTGCACACATAAAAAAAGCCGTCTTTTTAGACGGCTTTTGTCTGTAATGAGGCCGACGTGATCAGACGCGAGATTGTTCACCTTCTGCCAGACAGACTTGCATGATCCGCAGGTTTTTGTCCGTCACGCGGGTAGGGAAAACCTCACTCAAACGGTCTTCGTGTACAGGGATGACTCGCTTGACTTCATAGTCGACCGCTTTGAGCATTTCCTCGGTCGCCAGCACCAAGTTGGTGTTGCTGTTTTGCGCCAGGCCAACGGGACGGTAGTCTAGCGTTCCAGTGATATCACTGTTGATGATCTGCGGATTGGCCACCATGTTGTCGTAGACGTACACAAGGTCTCCGGCCAACACCCAGCTGTTATGAGCGACCGCTGCCAGATCGTTGCGCACATGTACCCACATGCAGCCGAAGGTGTGGCTGTCGAATGCAACGCGTAGATCAATGCCAGGCGCTACATCTTCCATTTCGCCATCTACGCAAATCAGCCGTCCTTGGCGGGCCAGTTCCACTGCACGGAGAATGTCCGAGGGATCAAGGCCCGTGCGCGTCCAGTTCAGTCGATCCGGCAGGGCCATGGCCCAGATCCATTTCGACAGTTCTCGTTCCTGAAGGTAGAACCGCGCATTGGGGAAAGCATCGGTGTTACCGAAATGGTCAAAGTGAGCGTGTGTGACAAACACGGTATCGATGTCTTCGGGGGTCACATCGCACTGAGCCAAAACCTCTCGAGCGGAATGCCAGTTAGTCACGCCAAACTGCCCAGCCAGGGCCTGGCCATAGTCACGATGGTTGTAACCGACGTCCACCATAATGGTCCGGCCATTTCCCTTTATCAGCACGTAGCAGTACGGCAACTTTCGAACACCTTCGTTATGGATGCCGTATTTGATACCGCTGACTGGAAAGTCAGGGATGTGGGCGTATTCGAGAATCCAGATCGAGTAGGGGGACATGACAGCCTCTTTTATTGGTCTTTGATTGACTGTGGTTTCACTGCTGCGAACAACAAAAACAGGTGTTTTGCAGGTCCACCGGCATAAGCCCTGAGTGCGGGATGGCGATGCAGCGCAAGAGTGCGTTGGCCTTGTTGAGTTCGCTCAGCCATCCGGGGGCGCGCGTTTTGAAAACAGCAGCGTTATTGATGTTGCGATGCAATGCCCGAGAGAGGTCAAGCAGGTTTCTGGCCGCGAGTGAAAGGTGTTTGAAATGCGTTAACCCCATAGGCGGAACCTTGAGTTGGTTCAGCAAATCCAGGGTCTCGATCAGCGCCTGTTCCGGGGTTTTGGCTAATTGCGCGTAGGTGGAAAAGCCATTGCGGGCATGCCCGAGAATTAGCAAGCCAGCCATTTGCGCAATGACCCGATTGAGCTGCCCATAAGGATGTTCGATCAAGGCGACATAACGATTGAGCTCATCGGTGACATGCACCAACGAGCGGTCTGACGGGACGGGTATAGGCTGAACCGCTTCATCGCCGAAGGGGGCCAGGCGACCCTCCATACAGTCCTGACTGAACGACAATGAGTAAGGCGAGTCTTGCGAACGCATAGCATCAAACATGTGGGGGCTCTCTTATTGTAATCCGCTTGAGTATTTGAGCGGCCCGGCCCCTTGGCAAACGCATAAAACTGATCACAGCTAATCGACTGGCTGATGGATGTCCCTGGGTTTTTCCTGTGAACAAAATTCACATCCAGTGTGAATAACCGGGCGTATCCACGGATTCAGAGATGTAATAGTTTAAGCACATGTGCTCCCAAAGCCGCCGGCACCGCGGTCGATACTAATAAGAGAAGGAGGAGAGATCTGGACAACTATTCCCAAATGCTCGCCTTCATCCGAGCGGCCGAACATGGCAGTTTTTCCGCGGCGGCCCGTGCCGGCCATCTGACCCCCTCGGCCGTCAGCAAGCTGATTTCACGACTGGAAGATCGCTTGCAGGTGCGATTGTTTGTGCGAAGTTCACGGGCACTGCTGCTGACGGAGGAGGGCGCGGCGTACCTCAAAAGCGCACTGGCCGTCGTCGATGCCATGAGCGAGGCGGACTCACTGGCCGAGCGATTGCCCACCAGGGTCAGTGGCATGCTGCGCGTGCATACGATGACCACGTTCGCCAAGCATCAGATAATGCCGTGGCTACCTGAATTTCTCGGCACTTACCCGCTCCTTGATCTCGACATTCAGCTGGGGCCGCAATACATCGATCTGTTTGAGCAAGGGGTGGATGTGGCGATTCACAGCGGGTTCTTGCCTGACTCTTCGCGGGTGGCGCAACGTCTGAATGACAATGAATGGATTGTGTGCGCTTCACCCGAATACCTGGCCCGTCAGGCGCCTCTGCTCCATCCGCAGGACTTGCTGGAGCATCAGTGCTTCGGGTTCAGTTTCGATAGTCAGTGGAGCGCCTGGTCGTTTCGGGAAAACGGTCGCTTGATCAAGGTGCCATTCCGCAGTCGCACGTCATTCAGCCAGGGTGACCTGTTGCGAGATCTGGCGCTGCAAGGGGCGGGCATCGTTAAGTTAGCCGGATTTCATATTGGCGAGGATATTCGTCAAGGTCGTCTCGTCCCTGTGCTGTCCGAGTTTTATACCGGAACAAAAGAATCAGTCAGTCTGATTTACGCGAACCGTAAATACTTAAGTCCGCGAATCAAAGTATTTAATGACTTCCTCAGCAGCCGCGTCAAAGGCTTGTGCTGGACGATTACATAACACATTTTAGCAAGACCCTCTTTCTTGCCCTGTTGCTTGAGTTGCATTGATTGAAAGTGCGCTCAATCGTTATCAAGTTGCACGTTTGCTGCCGACTTGATGGTGTCTGCGATAGCGATATCGCAATCTGGTAAATGTCTGACCGTGAGGTTGAATAAAAATGACTGTACAAGAACAAAGTTTGGCAAGGCCTGTGATGACTTCTCATCGTGGTGATCGATCCAAGGTGCCCTATCAATTCGACCAGCCGGCCGGTATGCCAGCCGACTTTTTGCTGGCGGGTGCGCTCAATCTCGACTGTGATGAACGCGAGTGGGTACCCCAGGCTGAAGGTGTCTGGTTTCGGCCATTGATACTGAGCCTGAGTGGCGGCTACTTCGTCAATCTCACCCGGGTGCGGCGCTCAGGTGTGCTGTCCCGCCACCGCCATGGTGGGCCAGTGCACGCGTTCACTTTACGGGGCCACTGGCATTACCTCGAGCACGAATGGGTGGCCACCGAAGGGAGCTACGCGTTTGAACCACCAGGAGAAACCCATACGCTGGTAGTCCCCGAAGAGGTCACCGAAATGATTACCTTGTTCCATGTGACCGGCAACTATGTCTATGTAGATCCCTACGGTAAGGCGCTGGATTACGAAGATGTTTATACAAAGCTGGAAAGTGCCCGTCAGCATTATGAAAGTGTCGGGTTAGGCGCTGACTATGCCGATCGTTTCATTCGTTGACATCTGCCCCGTATCAACTGTACGCCGCGAACTCTAAATGAATTTACGAATTCGCATTGTTCGCGGATACCCGTTTTTCTAACTTGCGTGAATTTTTATGCTGCTTGCGCAGCAAGCAATAATTTTCGAAATCCATGTCGCGGGGTATTAAAAGCGCGGCCCCGAGTTTGACTCGATGAAATCTTTCTTGCGCACTTCCAATAACAATATTTGCAGGAGATTCGATCCATGCAACTCCAATCCTCCGTCGCTCAAGGCGCCATGGCGTTGATCGATGACAACGATCCTGTTTACCGAAAAATTGCCTGGCGGCTCATGCCGTTTCTGTTCGTCTGTTACGTGTTCGCCTATCTGGACAGAGTGAACGTCGGGTTTGCCGCATTACATATGAAAGCCGACCTGAGTTTCTCCGACGCCGTCTACGGGCTGGGGGCGGGTATCTTTTTCTTCGGTTACGTGTGCTGCGAGATACCCAGCAACTTGTTGATGAAACGTCTGGGTGCCCGGGTCACTATCGCCCGAATCATGATCGGCTGGGGCTTTGTGTCGTGTTGCACCATGCTCGTTCATAGTCCCACCTCGTTCTATCTCATGCGCCTGTTGCTCGGCGCTTTTGAGGCCGGCTTCGCTCCGGGGGTATTGCTGTACTTGACGTTCTGGTTTCCACCGGCCCGACGGGCTCAAATGGCCGCGATTTTTCTCTGCGGGTCGGCTATCGCTGGCGTGGCAGGGGCGCCGTTGTCAGGGGTCATTCTGGATGCGTTCCATGGGATTGCCGGGCTGCAAGGCTGGCAATGGCTGTTTGTCATAGAAGGAGTTCCGTCCATCGTGCTGGGCCTCATCGCACTGGCGTTGCTCTCTGATGGCCCGAGTACCTGCAAGTGGCTCAGACCCGACGAAAAGGCCAAAGTAATACGGCATTTGGCGAGTTTCCAGCCGGCAGTCGATAGAGGTTTCCTGGCCGCTCTGCGAGAACCGCCGATCCACTTGATCGCCTTGACCTGGTTCACCATCGTTTGTGGCCACAACGCCGTCAACTTCTGGATGCCTATGATGTTGCGGGAAGCAGGCTTGACCACCGCGACGCAGATCGGCATGTGGGCCGTCGTGCCTTACGCCTTCACCACGATCGGAATGATCCTGATCTCACGACACTCCGATCAGCGACTCGAGCGGCGTATTCATATTTCTGCGTGTTCATTGCTGGCGGCGGTAGGTTTTGGGATGTTGCCATTTGTTCAGGGGCATTTTGGCCTGAGTATTTTCGGGCTGACACTGGCAGCGCTCGGTGTGTTCTCTGCAATGCCGATCATCCTCGCAATGCCCATGAGCTATCTGCCGGCCGGCGCTACCGCCGGGGGGATCGCTTATGTGAACACGATCGGGATGCTGGGTGGTTTTGTCGGGCCTTACATGATGGGCGCGATCAAGACGGCTACGGGCAGTTTTGCGAACGGGTTGTTCGCCGTTACCGGACTGTTGTTGATCGGAATATTGATCATGACCTTGATGGTACGAACTCCTCGCCTGGAACCTGTGCTGGATGCGCGAGTACCTGCCGCATAAAGCGAAGAAAATAGTGTGGGACATTGCCTGCACGCGATGTGATTCGTTAGATAATTCGTCGAGTGATTACTCGGCGATTTAACTATTTCGTTTGTACTCGCAGGGGCGGAGAGGGGCTTGCTCTTGTTTTTATAATGCAAGCGGTGAGGCGTAAGGAGCAGTAGTCGTTTGATGCGCGGGTGTAACCGTTAACCGCCGAAGGCGTCGCAATCTGTTGACAACGAAAGGTATTCAAGCCCTTTGATGTGTCCACTGGAGTCGCGGTAGATCATGGTCACGGGAACGGCATTGCACTTATCCGCTGGGGTCGTAATCGAAATCACACTGGCGATGTCCAGGTGCATTGTGTAGCGATACGGTTCAATTTCTACATGGCGTTCATCTGTTGACTGACCTGCCATGACTGTGGAACAGAACACCAGAACTGCCAATGGAAGCAGGTTTTTCATTGCAATAACCTCGTTGATCAAGACTCCCTCCGTACGTTGCGTGGACGAAACCGAGGGAGGTAAGCCGGGTGTTGAGGCAGCGATTCGACCTTAGAGACCGATAACGTCGCGATGAACCTCAAGCGAATTGCGCTCTACCCAGTTGTGCGCCAGCAGACCGTCTGGGCGTACTTCCCAAACCGCAGTACCGAGCATTTCGAAAGGTGTGCTACACGAGCGAGCACCTATGAAGCCCTTGTTCTTGCCGGTGAGTTTCCACCGTGAGGCCACGCGAGTACCTTCTTTGTTCTGGAAGGTCTCGATGCTGCCAAATGTGAAATCTTCGATCTTCGACAGAAAGACGCCGATCCACTCAATAAAGGCTTCACGGCCGACGACATCGACCCCGCCAGAGGTAATGACAAAGTCTTCAGCAACAAAGCGCGCGGCGGCCTGCGGATCTTTCGCCTGCCAGACTTCGCGCCAGAAGCGTTCAACAATTTCTACAGCTTTATTGTCAGGCATTTTCTATCTCCTGGAATTTGGGCTCGGCGTCCCATTCAGTGGTGACGCTGGATTAATCGGTGAAAAGTCCCTAGGGGATGATCACAAGTATGATGTTCGGAGTTTGCTATCTATAATTCAAACGCATAAAGTTAATGGCATCTAGTTGAAAGGCGAATTCATCATGCAAGCGGGCGACGTTGATATCGATTTGCTTCGGGCGTTTATCGCAGTCGCAGAAACGGGGAGCTTCACGGCGGCGGCGGAGGTGATTGCACGATCGCAATCAGCGGTGAGTCAGAAAATCATCCGGTTGGAAGAAGTACTTGGCATGCGCGTTTTCGAACGCACCAGTCGTGCATTGACTCTGACCCCGGAGGGCGAACGTCTTCTGGTTGGCGCACGCAAAATGATGGTGCACTTTGACAATTTCGTCCGTGAAATCAGAGAGCCGGAGGGGGTGAATGTCCTGCGTCTGGGCATCTCTGAAAACCTGGTGCCTACCCAGTTGCCACGACTGCTCTCACGCTTCAGCAAGCTCTATCCGGATATTCAGCTGGAACTCACCACTGGCCTCAGCAACGACTTGTTGGCGGACCACGAAGCAGGACTGCTGGATGTGGTGATCGCGAAACGCAAGATCAGCGCCACGGCCCAGCGCGGTAGGATCATCTGGCGTGAACCACTGGTCTGGATTGCCGCAAAGGATTATGAAATTGAAGCATCGCGGCCGGTGCGCCTAGTGATGATGCGACCTCCATGCGCATACCGCGCGATCATGATCGAGGCGATGGCTTCGGTAAGGCGCGAGTGGACTTCGGCCTGTCTGGCCAGCAATCTGATTGGCGTTCAAGCAGCCGTAGCAGGCGGATTGGGTATCACCGCCCTTGGCACTTCATTTCTGCAGGAAGGCATGAAAATCGTCGAGCCCTCGGAAAAATTGCCAACGCTGCCCACCACTGAAGTGGCGGTGATCGGCGATGATGTTCGCACTCAGCATTTAGTCCAGCCTTTGGTGTCGTTGCTGACTGAAGGACTGATGTCTGGCACTAGCCTGACCTGACATTCCAGGTTTCATACTTCTTGATCGCGTCAGCGAAGGGCGCATTCAATGCTGATCTTGCAATAGCGCGATCAACGCCTTCACACAGCCGGGCAATGCTTCTATGTCACGAACCAGGATGCTGCGTTCGCGAACGACCCAAGGCTCGTCCAACGATAAAATGGCCAGATTCATGGTTTTACTGTTACGGATGGCGGCCGACTCCGGTATGACGCCAATGCCGACACCAGCCTCAACCATTCGGCAAACGGCCTCGAAGCTCGACAACTGAATTCGCCATACCAGGGTTTCACCCAACAACTCGGCCTGGTCACGGACAAACGCCTGGAGCGTGCTGCCTTCTTGCAAGCCGACGTGATGGAACGCCACAGTGTCACGCAATTTTATGTGCTTGCGCTGTGTCAGCTCGTGCTCTTTGGGTACCACAAGCACCAGTCGGTCTGTACTGAAGTGCAAAACTTGAAGGTTTTTCGCCGCAACAGGGCCGGCAATGATGCCGATATCCGTTGAGCCATCAAGTACCCCTCGAATGATGTCGCGCGATAGGCGCTCCCGTAAATCAACCGTCACACCAGGGCGTGCAGCGAGGAATCCTGCCAGCAGTTCCGGAAGGAACTCAGTGACAGCAGTTGTATTGGCGAAAATGCGAATGTGTCCGGAAGAATCGGTGCCGAATTCGGCGAACTCGGTTTTCAAGTAACCGACCTGACGCATGATCAATCGCGCATGCTGCAAAAGCTTCTTCCCGGCATCCGTCAGATCGACACCCTTGCTGTCGCGATACAACAAGTGGCTGTTCAACTGCGCTTCCAGCGCTTTGATCCGTACGCTTGCCGCGGCAGGCGAGATGAAGGCTCGTCGCGCCCCCTGAGTCAGACTGGAGGCTTCTGCGATGTGTATGAACAACCGCAGATCGGTCAAATCAAAGTGCATCGGCAAAGCCCTTTTCCTATCAGCTGAAGCGTTAATTTTGTATTAACGCCGGGTTAAATAAAAGTAGATTCACAGAACGCCAGGCCACTCGCATTATCGGCCTCGACCGAATAATCGAGGACGCACATTTCATGAGTAATCAGGACCTGAGCGCTTGGCTTGGCAAGACTGAACAGGCGGTGGATGATCTGGGATCAGGACTGCTCAAGCGCGTAGCGGCAACTTTTGGTGCGCAGCCGATAATGCCCGGCGCACCGCTTCCCGCGTTGTGGCACTGGTGCTTTTTTCAGGACCCCGTGGCCGAGTCTGGCCTGGGTGCAGACGGACATCCAGCCCGCGGAGGTTTCCTGCCTCCTGCCGACAATCGCAATCGAATGTGGGCCGGTAGCCGCGTCGAATTCTTTCAATCGCTACTTGCCGGTATTGAGGCGTCCCGCCTCTCGACCGTCACGCGTATCGAAGAAAAGGTCGGGCGCAGCGGCCAGTTGTTGTTCGTGACGGTAAGGCACGAGTTTTTCCAAAACGGACACCTGTGCATTCGTGAAGAACAGGACATTGTGTATCGCGAGGCCAGCGCACCGAATCTGGCTGCCGGCAATGCAGTGCCGGCAGCCCAGTGGAATGAATCCGTTTCTCCTACCGCCGTACTGTTGTTCCGTTATTCGGCCATCACGTTTAACGCGCACCGTATCCATTACGACGTTCCCTATGTCGTGGACGTCGAAGGCTATCCCGAAAAAGTCGTCCACGGCCCGCTCATAGCCACACTGAATCTGCATGCATTTTTACGCGCCCATCCCACTGCACAACTGCGCACTTTCAGCTTTCGTGGCGTACGCCCATTGATCGCCCCCCATCTCTTTGAAGTTGGAGGAACACTAGTTGAATCCGGCCATGCGCAGTTATGGGCGAGCAATGAAGGCGGGATCGCGCAGGTCGCGGATCTGATTTTCGACTGAGTGAGCCAACTCACTTGCTGGCATTTTGAGAGTGATCGCAATGCAAAACAAAAATGAAGAACTCAACGCAATTCGGGAAGGTGTACAGGCATTGTGCGCGGAGTTCGACGGCGCTTACTGGCGTGAGGTCGATGAGCGCAAGGGCTTCCCGGAAGCGTTTGTCAAAGCACTGACTGACGCCGGATGGTTGGCCGCAATGATTCCTTTGGAATATGGCGGATCTGGCCTGGGATTGGCCGAAGCCTCGGTGATTCTCGAGGAGGTCAACCGTTGTGGCGGTAACTCCGGCACCGTGCACGGGCAGATGTACAACATGTTTACGCTCTTGCGTCACGGTAGCGAAGAGCAGAAAAGTTACTACCTCCCCAAAATCGCTGCAGGTGAACTGCGGCTGCAATCCATGGGGGTCACTGAGCCCTCTACGGGGACAGACACCACGAAGATCAAAACGACGGCCGTTCGCAAGGGCGACAAGTATGTAATCAATGGGCAGAAAGTCTGGATCTCGCGCATCCAGCATTCCGACCTGATGATCCTGCTGGCGCGGACTACGCCCCTGGCGGAAGTGAAAAAGAAGTCGGAAGGCATGTCGATCTTCCTGGTCGATCTACGCGAAGCCATCGGAAACGGCCTGACTGTCCAGCCGATAGCAAACATGGTCAATCATGAAACCAACGAGTTGTTTTTCGACAATCTGGAATTGCCGCTCGACAGCTTGATTGGGGAGGAGGGCAAAGGATTCAGATACATCCTTGACGGCCTGAATGCCGAACGTACATTGATCGCCGCAGAGTGCATTGGTGACGGCCGGTGGTTTATTGAAAAAGCCAGTGCTTATGCCCGTGATCGCGTGGTTTTTGGACGCCCCATCGGGCAAAACCAAGGTGTCCAGTTTCCGATTGCCGAAGCGCATATCGAAATCGAAGCGGCCGATCTCATGCGCTGGCGCGCTTGTGAAGAGTACGACAGCGGCATTAACGCCGGTGCCAGTGCCAACATGGCCAAGTACCTCGCTGCAAAAGCTTCTTGGGAAGCCGCCAATGCCTGCTTGCAGACCCACGGAGGCTTCGGTTTTGCCTGTGAATATGACGTCGAACGCAAGTTCCGCGAAACACGCCTCTATCACGTCGCCCCGATTTCCACCAACTTGATCTTGTCGTACGTAGCTGAGCACTTGCTCGAGCTACCTCGCAGTTTTTAAGGGAGCCAGCCCATGAGTCATACACAGCAATTAGCCAAATTTCTCGCTGATCTTGATTACTCCGATATCCCCGACAACGTGCTGAGCCGCACAGAGGAACTGTTTCTTGACTGGCTCGGCTCTGCGCTCGCCAGTCAGGGCGCGCACCCGATCCCGCTGTTTGAGCGTTACGCAAAAACAATGGGACCGGCGGAAGGCAAGGCGATAATCGTCGTCAACGGTCTCAGCACTTCCGCGTACTTTGCGGCGTTGGTCAATGGCGCTTCGTCGCATCTGGTTGAGCAGGACGATTTACACAACAGTTCGGTACTGCATCCTGCAACCGTCGTATTTCCGGCGGTGTTAGCCGCCGCGCAAGAGCATGGGAAGTCGGGCCGTGACTTGCTTTTAGCGTCGATTGCCGGCTATGAGGCAGGCATCCGCATTGGTGAATTTCTGGGGCGTTCGCATTATCGTATTTTCCACACTACAGCGACTGTCGGGACCTTGGCGTCGGCGGTTGGGGTGGGCAAGTTGCTTGGACTCGACCAGGAGCAATTTATAAATCTTCTGGGTACCGCCGGCACTCAAGCGGCCGGGCTTTGGGAGTTTTTGCGCGATGCCGCCGACTCCAAGCAATTGCACACGGCTAAGGCTGCCGCAGATGGTTTGCTCGCGGCCTATTTTACTCAAGACGGGCTTACCGGAGCGCGCAATATTCTGGAAGGCGATCAAGGCTTGGCTGCTGGAATGTCCAGTGATGCCGATCCAGGCAAATTGTCGAACGGCCTGGGCAGCCGATGGGCATTGCTTGAGACCTCTTTCAAATTCCATGCCTCATGTCGTCACACCCATCCTGCTGCTGACGCACTGCAGAACGTGATGCGCGAACACGAGCTCACCCATAAAAACATTGCCAAGGTGGTCACCCACGTCCATCAGGCGGCCATTGATGTGCTGGGGCGCGTAGTAGTGCCCAAGACTGTCCATCAGGCGAAATTTTCCATGGGAACGGTCTTGGGTTTAATCGCCGTTCATGCAAAGGCAGGGTTAACTGAGTTCGATCGTCTGGCGCTGACCGATCTGGATGTCGCGAGTTTTGCAAATAACGTCAGCATGGAACTGGATCTGGAAGTCGATCGCGCCTACCCGCAGCAGTGGCTCGGTCGAGTACAAGTCACCACAACGGATGGCCGGGTGTTTCTCGGCAAATGCGATGAGCCTAAAGGTGATCCGGGTAACACGCTGTCTCGCCTCGAACTGGAAGAAAAATTTCGTAGATTGCTGGGGTTTTCCCAAGCACGAACCCCCGACCAGATCAATCAGCTGATCGAACGTATCTGGGCGCTGCAGTCCACCGACAACCTGTCGACACTGTTGGAGTAGTCGTTGATGAATCAGAACAATAACGCAACGCGTCCGTTGGACGGGATCACGGTTGTCAGCCTCGAGCACGCTATTGCAGCGCCATTTTGTACGCGCCAGTTGGCGGATATGGGCGCGCGAGTGATCAAAATAGAACGCCCCGAGATTGGCGATTTCGCTCGCGGGTATGACACTCGAACCAACGGCTTGGCGTCCCATTTTGTGTGGAGCAATCGCTCGAAGGAAAGCCTCGCGTTGGACGTCAAGGCAGAAGGGGCGAGCCGTGTACTCGACGCTTTACTTGCCAAGGCCGACGTCCTGGTGCAGAACCTGGCACCCGGTGCGGCTGCGCGAATGGGGTTGTCGTTTGAAACGCTGCGCGTCCGGTATCCGCGGCTTATCGTCTGCGACATCTCGGGTTATGGGGAGGGCGGGCCTTACTCGGACAAGAAAGCCTATGACTTGTTGATTCAAAGCGAGAGCGGCTTCTTGTCGGTCACCGGTGGTGCCGGCGAGAATGAGATGGCCAAGGCCGGGTGTTCGATCGCCGACATCGCGGCCGGTATGTATGCCTACAGCGGCATATTATCCGCGTTGCTGTTGCGCGGGCGCACCGGGCTTGGTAGTCGGGTCGATGTCAGCATGCTTGAAAGTCTTGCTGAATGGATGGGCTTTCCAATGTATTACGCCTACGACGGTGCTCAGCCGCCACCACGTGCCGGCGCCTCTCACGCCACCATTTATCCCTACGGACCGTTCCCGGCCGGTGACGGGGGAGCGGTGATGCTCGGTCTGCAAAATGAGCGCGAATGGGCGACTTTCTGCGACCACGTGTTGCTGATGCCGAGCCTCAAACTCGACGAGCGTTTCTCCGCCAACGTCAAGCGCTCCGCCAATCGTAAGGTTTTACGGCAGATCATCGTAGATACCTTTGCCGATCTGAAGGCAGCAGAAATTGTCGAGCGGCTGGACCGTGCGCACATTGCCAGCGCCAACGTCAACGATATGGCCGGGTTGTGGAACCATCCACAACTCAAAGCGCGCAAACGGTGGGTACAGATTGACAGCCCCGCAGGGTTGCTTCCTGCAATGCTGCCTCCAGGCATCAACAGTGCGTTCGCTCCTCGCATGGACCCTGTCCCCGCGCTGGGTGAACACAGTGAAGCCATTCTTGAAGAGCTCGGTTATACGGCCGAATCGATTGAGCAAATGAAGCGGGGGGCAGTGATATGAGCGGACGAAACTTACCGTCGGTGATCACTGCGCTGTTTGTTCCAGGGAGCCGACCGGACCGGTTTTCAAAGGCGCTGGCTTATGGCGCGGACCGGGTGATTGTCGATTTTGAAGACGCCGTTGAGGAGTTTCTCAAACAACAGGCTCGCCACAATCTGGCATCGTTTCTGCGTAGTCATCCGCAAGCGCAAGTGATGGTGCGCATTAATGCGCCCGATCATTGTGAGCACGCCGCGGATATTAACTTCTGCGCGGAGCACCCAGGTGTTATCGGCGTGATCTTGCCCAAAGCCGAGTCGGATGCTCAGGTCGAAGCACTCCTGCGTTGTGGCAAACCCGTGTGGCCGCTGATTGAAAGTGCCAGGGGCTTGCTTGCGCTGCAGAGCATCGCAACGGCCAAAGGCGTTGAGCGCTTGAGTTTCGGGGGCCTGGACCTGGCTCTGGACTTGGGTATGAAGGGCGCTGAAGAAAGCGCAACGATCATGGATCAGGTTCGCTTTCAACTGCTGTTGCACAGCGTGAGCGCGGGTCTGGCGCCGCCGATCGATACCGTGTTTGCCAATATCAGTGATTTGCACGGATTGTCACTGGCAGCACATCGTGCACGGGGTATGGGGTTTGATGGTTTGCTGTGCATACATCCTGCTCAGCTGACAGTGGTCGCGGCGGAGTACGCCCCTGCGGCGCGTGAGGTAGAGTGGGCACGCAACGTCCTTGCTGCGGCTGAAAAAGAAGGGGGAGCGTTTCGCTTCGATGGACAGATGGTTGACGCGCCAGTGCTGCAGCGCGCTCGTCAGGTACTGGCTCATGCAAATTAACCGGAAATTTTGCTTCAGATGCCGAAGGCTCTTGCGCAAGGTGCTTTTCGGATTGAGCAAGTTGCCTGCCTATGCATAGCGAGTGGGCATGGGCGGTGTGACGAATGAATTCGCTCCTTAAAGAACGGCCGGTGTTGTGCGACTCGGCAATCGTGCGAGTCGCCACCCAATTGATGCTCGAACAAGGCTACAGCGCCATGTCCATGCGCACATTGGCCAGAACACTCGGGGTGCATGCAGGTAGCCTTTACTACCATTTCCCCGGAAAGCGGGAGTTGCTTGAACAGGTGCTGACGTCGGTGTTGCAGGAGCGACTCGACGCCTGGCAAGCCTTCAAACCAGCACTTGGAGGCGTTCTGGACCAGTTTGATGCATTTGTGCTGTTTCATCTGCGCCGCAGTATTGAGTTCGGAGGTGAAGAGCGTTTGGTTGAGCGGGAAATGCGCCATATCGATGAAGCATCACAGTGCCAACTGATCAAGCTTCACGCACGTTATGTGGGCGAACTCAGTGAGATTATTACTCACGGCATTGAGCAGGAACTGTTTCAAGTGTGCAATATCGACCTTATCTCGCAGTGCATGCTGTCGATGCTTTCAGGGGTCATCATTGCGATGGGTAGTGAGGCGGTGACGGATCGATCCCTCACCGATCCAGTGGCGATGCTCTGTCGAAAACTGGTTCAGGTTAGGCATTAGCCTTGGCTGCGGCAAATCACTCGCTAGAGGCAGTCGCGCGTCTTGCTCGCGTGAGCCGCAGTAGGCTGGATCGCGATCAATGTACCCCTTGCGTCACGTCCCTGATTTTTTTCACCTGTTCAGCCGTAACGCTCGAACCCTCCTTGTGCCACGCGGTGCGCAGATAAGTCACCAGGTCGGCCACGTCTTGATTGTTCAGCGCGGCGTGGAAACCGGGCATGGGGAAGGGGGAGGGGATGCCATGGAGTACGATGAAGGGGGTGCCATTAAGGGTGACGTTGATCAACGATGATGGATCCGGCTCCAGCACATTGGGGTTCCCTGCTAACGGTGCCAGCCAAGGCGCTCGACCTTGGCCGTTGCTACCGTGACATTGAAGACAATGGTTGGCGTAGAGCAGGCGGCCACGATTGCCACTGAGGCTGGTTGCCAGGCCCGCCCCCGGTTCAAAGTGTACTCCATCATCGTCACGGGCTCCGGGCAGGGATTTCAGGTACACCGCGACGGCTCGCAAATCCTGTTCAGTCAGGTGTTGGCTGCTGTTATTGACCACCTCGGTCATTGAGCCAAATGAGGTCGCGTGCCGATTAGCGCCACTGCGCAGGAAGTTTTCAATGTCCTTGATGTCCCAGCGACCTAAGCCCGTGTTGTGGTTGCCGGTCAGATTGGAAGCGAACCAATGGTCGACCTGCGCACCACTCAGGTAGCGAGGGCTGTTTTGATCGAGGCCCAGCTCCTGAAAACCGATGCCTCTCGGTGTGTGACAGGCACCGCAATGCCCTAGGGATTGGACCAGATAAGCGCCACGGTTCCATTCTGAAGACTGCTGTGGGACCGCGGTGTAGCGTTCATCCTCTAGAAACGTCCAACTCCAGAACATCAATGGCCAGCGAATGCTAAGCGGCCAGGGAATGTCCGACGCTGTATTGGCCTGGGCGACGGGGGGGACTTCCTGCATGAACCAGGTATAGAGCGTATGCATGTCGTCGTCGCTGATTTTCGCATAGGAAGGAAATGGCATGGCCGGATAAAGGCGATGGCCGTCTTGGGCTACGCCTGCGCGAACCGCTCGTATGAATTCGGCCTCGCTGTAGCTTCCAATGCCGGATTCACGATCAGGGGTAATGTTGGTGGAGTAAATGGCGCCCATGGGCGTCACCATTTTCAGCCCGCCGGCAAATGGCTTGCCACCGGGGACAGTGTGGCAGGCGGCGCAATCTCCGGCTCTCGCCAGGTATTCGCCGGTACTGGCGAGCGTACTGTCGGTGGCTGCGAAAGCAGGCGCAAGTATTGCGCTCAGCCAGACAAGGCAAAGGGCTGGAATCAGGTTCTTTTTCATGATCAGGTTCCTTATCTGGCGTTGATAAGGTCTATCTTGCAGAGGTGCACTTTGCTTGGAAATTCGGCACGGCTGCTTATCACCTCTGCAAAAATTCCCAATGAGGTTTTGCCTCATCCTATGGCCGCAGGGTGTTTGCACAACGGTGTTATGTCGAGCGCCATGAAGGGGAACAGCGGCAGAGCGCTCAGGATTGCGTGAAGCTCGTCGATACTGTCGACATCGAAAACACTGACGTTTGCCCATTTTCCAGCGACCCGCCATAAATGTAGCCACTTCCCTTGATGCTGAAGTTCTTGCGCCTGCTTGACCTCCAGGGCGCTGAGGTTTCGAATTTTTTCCTGGTCCGCGTCATGCGCAATGTTGATCTGGATGTGTACGTGAAACAGCATGGGAGTCTCCTGTCTGTCTGAGGGCGAATAAGCGACCTCCGTTCTTACAAACGGATAATCACTGATTTCAATTGAGTGTAATGAGACAGGGCATCAACACCCTGTTCACGCCCATATCCGCTTTGTTTGAAGCCACCACAGGGCGTCTGTACGAAGCCGCCGCTGTACTCGTTGACCACGATTCGCCCCGCTTCCAGCCTGCCTGCAACGCGATGGACGCGGCCGATGTCCCGACTCCAGATCCCGGCCCCCAATCCAAACTCACTGTCATTGGCAATGCGCAAGGCGTCGGCTTCATCCTTGAACGGTATGACACAGACGATCGGTCCGAAGATCTCCTCGCGAGCCAGCGTCATATCGTTAGTGACGTGGGTGTACACCGTAGGCTCGATGTACCAACCCTCATCCAGTCCCGGCCGGGATAGCACCTTGCCGCCGATCGCCAGCGTCATACCTTCTTGCTCGGCGATGGCGAAATAGCTTTTGATTTTTTCGAATTGCGCCTGGGTTGTGATGGGGCCTGAAGTGGCGTCATCTTCGGGGCCGACGCGCAATGCTGCGACTTCGGCGACCAGTTTTTCCACAAAGTGATCGTAGATATTTTCTTGAACCAGCAGGCGCGTGCCGGCCGCGCACCATTGACCACTGTTCCATGTGAAGGCAGTGGTCGAACCCTTTGCCGCAGCATCGAGGTCAGCATCGTCAAAAACAATATTGGCTGACTTGCCGCCCAATTCCAGGGTCAGTGGGAGAACGCGCTCGGCGGCGATATGCCCCAGTTCCTGACCTGCTCGCAACCCACCGGTGAAGGAGATCTTGCGAATATCAGGATGACGGGCCATGACCGGCCCTATGACACTGCCCTTGCCAACGATGACGTTGAAAACGCCAGGGGGTATTCCTGCTTCTTCCACGGCAATGCGTGCCAGCTCTACCAATGATGCGGAGGTGTGCTCGGAAGGTTTCGCAACGACCACATTGCCGGTGGCCAACGCTGGCGCGATTGCTCGTGCAGCTTGGTGGAGTGGGGCATTCCACGGCAAAATTACGCCGATAACGCCGAATGGATCGCGCCGAGTGTAAACATGGTAATTCGGGCCTTGGTTGATCACTTCGCCATCCATCACATTCACGATACCGCCATAGAATTCGAAGTATTGGGCGGTGAGATCCATTAGCGTTGACATCTCACCGCGCGGCTTGCCAGTGTCTGCACTCTCCAGCGCACCCAAGGTGCTTTCACTGCGCCGAATGATGCGAGCCAGGTCGTTGAGCAGGCGACCACGGTCAGCTGGGCGCATATCGCGCCACGCCTGCAAAGCGCTGGATGCCGATTCGATAGCGAGCTCGACATCGCGTGCGCTACTGTTCGCGACTTCACTGAGTTTGAGCGCGCTGCGCGGGTCGATTTTTTCTACATACGCGCCTTCCACCGGCTCCGCATATCTCCCGTGGACATAACTCTTCACTTTTTCAAACATGGTCATTTTCTCTGAAGGGAATGTCGCAATTCGAGGCGACAAGCGAGCAGTGTGGGTCAGCCTTTAACGTCGTTACGCGGCAGACGATGCAGGCAGGGTGAATTTCATTACAGAAGCAAGCAGAGGGTTGTTCAACTGATTTTATGGCGTTGGAAGATTGAGAAAAAACCAATCGTCAGTGGCATAACGGAACGACAAGAGCCTGGAAAAGCATCTGAAACCACAACCGCGACATTATTGCCGGGGTTTCTCTTTGGAAAATTATTTAGCAGATCCACTGGCTTGGCCTCGCTGAGGTTCATTATCAACGCTCAACGCTTGTGAAAATTTGCACATTAGCTCCGCGCCCGTGGGCATATGTAGGTCAAAGCGCACTGTTTATGCTGTCTCCACTACGGGAATTTATGCGGAGTGTTAACGATGAATATCGAAGTGAAAGCTGACAACACCCTGGGCGTCATGCGGGCCGCCTGGGTAATCACGGCAATATTTATACTGTCCAATGCTGCAACACCGTTATATGGAATATGGCAGGATGAATTAGGATTTGCTTCGGGAATACTGACTGTTATTTTCGGATGTTACATTCTCGGGTTATTAATGACGTTAATTGTCGCTGGGCAACTTTCGGATCACTATGGGCGCAAAGCAATGTTGCTGCCATGCATTGTGATAGCCATCGCAGCCGCAGTGTTATTTGAGGCGGCTCAAAGCGTCTTCGTCCTGATGCTTGCGCGCTTCCTGACAGGCGTATCAGTGGGTATCGTCGTCTCTGCGGGTATGGCCAATGTAGTTGAACAGACCTCGTCCCATCGTAAGCATTTCGCGTCGTTAATGGCCTCTGTTGCCATGGTCGCGGGGGCGGGCTCGGGACCTTTGTTAGCGGGGGTAATAGCCCACTACTACGCGGATCCGATTCGCCTGGTCTTCAGCACTGAAATCCTGCTGTTGTTGCTCGCGCTGGTCGCCGTTCTTCGCCAACCCCATCGGAAGTTGGATACCGGAACGTTCCGTCCCAAGCTTCCCTCTATACCAAAGCAGAGCATCGGCATTGTCTTGCTGGGAGTGACCTTTTTCGGGCCCGGGATCACAGCTACGTCTTTTGTGCTTTCGTTGGGACCGAAGATGCTCGCGACATTTTTACATACCAATCAACCCCTTCTGAGTGGTGTGATGGCGTTTTTCATGTTTCTTACCGCGGTGCTCGTGCAATTTGCGATGAAGCCATTCAGCGTTAAAAAAATGTTTTTGCTCAGCGGGCTCTCGACGATTTTAAGCATGCTGAGTCTGTGGGTTGCGCTGCACTTTGGCTCTGCGACGTGGCTTCTGGTAGGCGCTTTGTTTGCCGGTGCGGGTCAAGGTCTGGGGCAATTAGGCGGGTTGACGCTGATTGCCGATAATGTGTCGGCCAATCGCCGAGCTGAAGCAAATGCGATATTCAATATCGGCGGTTACATACCAGCCGGCATCATTCCTGTGGCCACGGGTTATCTCATTGAATTTTTCGGTTTGGAAATGGGAGTGACTGCCTTGGCCTGTTTTATTGCCAGCAGTGCTCTACTGGCGCTGGGCGGCTTGGCAAAGTCTGCGAGGGTCGCTTGATCGAGTGATGTTCATTCCCACAAAAAAAGGCGCGAGGCAACTTCTGCATTTTTTTATCCGCCTGTCTCAGTATTGAGTTGATATTTTGTCAACTGACTCCTTTCTTCATATCGTTTGAGCGGTCACGCTTGATGTACGACCATTCCTGAAACGATCTGCTGCTGGCGGATACAACAGGAGGTCAAATGAACAAATCATCGCAACTTAATCGGTTTCAGCTGAAACACAAGTTGTGAACAGCTGGGTGGGTGAGGCGTATATTGAGCGCACGTCACCAGGCATTTTCTTGCAGAGAGGCGAGCACCATGAGTCAGTCACTATCGCTGGTTGTGAATCAAAAAACAGTTACAGTCGAAGTTGATGATCCAAATATGCCACTCTTATATGCTCTTCGCGATGAGCTTGGATTTCATGGCCCCAAGTTCGGCTGTGGCTTGGGCCAGTGTGGTGCTTGCACGGTATTGCTCAATGGTGAGGCGTTGCGGTCTTGTCTGATGCCCGTGTCCGCCGTCGTAGGTTCCAGCGTCACCACGCTTGAAGGTTTGGCCGAAGGCAACACCTTGCATCCTCTGCAACAAGCGTTCATCGATGAACAAGCAGTGCAGTGCGGCTACTGCATCAACGGCATGATCATGCAGTCGGCGGCGTTGCTGCATCGCAACCCGACACCGAGCGACGAGCAAATCCGCCAGGAACTGGCCAATAACTTATGCAAGTGCGGCACTCATGTGCGGATCTTGCGCGCGGTAAAACGCGCCTCCGAATCGATGCAGGGAGGCCAACATGTTTGACATCTCAAGCAGTCGACGAGGGTTTCTCAAGGGTGGGGCGGTTGTGGTCGGCTTCAGCCTGCTACCTCAAGCCGCTCAGTTGCTTGCTCAAACAGGTACTCAGGAGAAAAGTGTCGACATCGATCAAGTCGACGCTTTTCTAGCCATCGATAAAACCGGTCAGGTCACGGTGTTCTCCGGCAAAGTTGACCTGGGTACCGGGGTTGAGACCGCGCTGGCGCAAATGGCCGCCGAAGAACTCGATGTAGCGATTGAACGGATCACGATCGTCCAGGGTGATACAGCATTGACCCCTGATCAAGGCACCACATACGGCAGCATGTCGATCACCAATGGCGGGTTGCAGATTCGCCAGGCTGCGGCGACTGCCCGTCAGGCATTGATAGCTAAAGCTGCGGTGCGCTTAAAGGTCGGAATTGATCGCTTGCAAGTCACTAACGGCGTGATCTCCACCGCACCTGGGGCACCTGGCCTCAGCTATGGCGAACTGGTTGGCGGGGATCAGTTGAACCTGCCCATCGCGACGAACGTGGTGCTCAAAGATGCCACGCAATACCGGAGCATCGGTAAATCCGCGGCGCGTCGTGATATTCCACCAAAAGTCACCGGTGACTTTACCTACATGCAGGATTTCAAGGTACCGGAGATGCTCCATGCCCGGGTCATTCGGCCACCAGCGATGGGGGCAATGCTAGTCAGCGTTGATGAGGCGTCGGTCAAGGACATTCCTGGTCTATTGAAAGTCGTACGCGAAGGAAACTTCCTGGCAGTGGTGGGCAAGACGGAATGGTCAGCGATCCAGGCGATGAGAACCCTCAGCGCTTCGTGGACGAACTGGACGGGACTGCCTGAGCAGGAAAAGCTTTGGGAGCATGTGCGTGCTACACCCGTGACGAATACCGAAGTCTCCAGCAAGTTGGGCGATACCGGTGCGGCATTGGGCAGCGCACATCGAACGTTGAAATCCACCTACGACTTCGCCATTCATACCCATGGCTCCATCGGCCCATCGTGTGCCATCGCTCAGTTCAAGGACGGTGATCTGACCTGCTGGACTGCATCCCAGGGCACCCACGCCTTGCGTCGGCAGTTGGCGGTGATGTTCAAGCTTGATCCAAAAAACGTACGTGCAATTTACCTGGAGGGTGCCGGTTGTTATGGCCGCAACGGTCATGAGGACGCCGCGGCAGATGCAGCTTTGTTGGCGAAGATCATGAACAAGCCGGTGCGCGTGCAGTGGATGCGTGCCGATGAACATGGGTGGGACCCGAAGGGGCCTCCGACGCTCATCGATATGCAGGCCGGTTTCGACGCTGACAACCATTTGACCACGTGGCAAAGCGACTTCTTCGTGCCGGACGGCAAACCGGGTACGGTGGCGCTAATCGCTGCCGACCTGAGCGGCATGCCCCATGAAGACTTCATCTCACCGGGCGGCGTGATGGGAAACTCAGGCATTCCTTACCGGTTCGCCAATATCCTCACTCAAGGTCACCGCTTGGCCAATACGCCGTTTCGTCCTGCATGGATTCGCTCCCCGGGACGGATGCAGAACACTTTTGCCAACGAAAGTTTTCTCGACGAAATTGCAGCAGTTGAAGGAATTGATCCGATGACGATCCGTCTCAAAAGCATCGATCCCACCGACTTGCGTGGTGCCGAGGTGTTGCAACGTTTGGCAACGATATCGAAGTGGCAGGCAGGGGCTTATCCTCGCCCGGCCGGTACCGACGAGACGGTAAGGGGGAGGGGATTGGCTTACGTCAAATACGACTTGTCGAAAACCTACGTGGCCATGGTGGCGGACGTTGAAGTAAACCGAAAAACCGGCAAGATCCTTGCGCGCAAGTTCTACGTCACTCATGACTGTGGGCTGGTGATCAATCCCGACGGGACCCGCAACCAGATCGAGGGCTGCATCGTGCAAACCCTCAGCCGGACCTTGCGAGAGGAACTCAAGTTCGATCAGTCGACCGTGACCAGCCGCGACTGGGCGTCCTATCCGATCCTCACATTCCCGGAAGTTCCGGAGATCGAAATTGAGTTGATCGATCGTCCCACGGAACCTCCGCTGGGCGTAGGTGAAATTGCCGCGGCCGTGGTGTGTGCGGCAGTCGGTAACGCGGTATTCGACGCCACGGGAGTGCGTCTGCGGTCAATACCTTTCACCGAGGCCAAAGTGTTGGCCGCGTTGGGGCATACCGCAAGCACCAGTGTTTGACTGCCCGCAACAGCGGCAAAACTACCCGCTGCTGTGATGCAGCAGCGAGTGTTTTTTCTGGGTGCTCAGCGCGGGCTTTCAGCCACATTCCCACCCTGAATTAAGTCTCTATCCTTCAAGTATGTCCGGAGGCCCATGGACAGCGTCGATCTCAACGTCTTGAAAAACGTCCTGCAATGGCGGCGCGACGGACATCTTGTCTGGCTCTATACGGTCATCCAGACATGGGGAAGTGCACCCCGCCCACCAGGCGCGATGTTAGCCTTGCGCGAAGATGGCATGGTGATCGGGTCAGTGTCGGGAGGGTGCATTGAAGATGATTTGATCGCGCGTCGTCAGTCAGAACGGGATCATGAAGTGCTCAATGTTCCCGTACAACTGATCACCTACGGATTGAGCAGGGAAGAAGCGGCCCGTTTTGGACTGCCCTGCGGAGGCACGTTACGGTTAACCGAAGAACGGATAACTGATCCGTCCTGGGTCGAAGAACTGTTGGCGTGCTGCGAAAACCACGAAATTGTGAGTCGTGAACTGTCGCTAAGCACAGGTCAGTCGAAACTGGGTGCTGCGACGCGCGATGATCTCCTTGAGTTCGACGGAAAACGACTGAAGACTGTTCATGGGCCGCGCTGGCGTCTGCTGTTGGTTGGCGCTGGACAACTGTCCCGCTACGTGGCGTCTATGGCTCGAATGCTGGATTTCGACGTCCTTATCTGCGATCCGCGAGAAGAGTTCACCTATGGCTGGGAGGACGAAGGAGCCCGCTTTGTTCCAGGAATGCCCGACGATGCCGTACAAGCTATCGTCCCTGATGCGCATACTGCCATCGTCGCGCTCACCCATGATCCAAGGTTGGATGACATGGCACTATTGACCGCACTGAAGTCCGATGCTTTCTATATCGGCGCGCTTGGCTCTCGAGTTAACACACTCAAACGTCGAGAAAACCTCCTGTTGCTTGGGTTAACGGAGGACGAAATTGCTCGATTGCATGGGCCTGTTGGTTTACATATTGGTAGTCATACTCCGCCGGAAATAGCCTTGTCGCTGATGGCCGAAATCGTCTCGATCAAGAATGGAGTTCAGGCAGTGCAGAAAAAGTCTTTTGTTGAGCCGCGTCTGTTAATGCACATCCATCATGCCAATGGATAGTCGGTAAGTGGCTGCTGGGATCACTGATGCGGCCCCAACAGCTCTATGAGCCTTACTTTCTACTACCGACTTCGCAGCCAATCCCAAAAAATCCCAGCATTGAAAATATTCAGTGTTTGTTCACCCTGAACCCAGAATGTGTGAAACCGCTTTTGGTCTTCATTGTCTTGCAGCGACGTTCATTGGCTGAGAGATTGCTCGGTTAGTCACGCGAGGTGTGATGTGGCGAACGCGTAACGACTTATTCGAAATATGGAAAGTCGGTATAGCCCTTCTCACCGTCGCGTGTATAGAAGGTGGAATGAGGAGCTTCAGCAAGCGGCCAATTGTTTCTCAAACGATCCACCAAGTCAGGATTGGCAATGAAAGGTCTGCCGAAAGCTATCAGGTCTGCCCAACCGTCATCCATTGCCGCCTGAGCCGCTTGTTGGTCAAATCCTCCACACCAGATCAATGTTCCCTGAAAGGCTTTACGGACCTCGCGCACCAAGTCGTCACTGAGATTATTTTCGTTGAACTCGCTGTCCACCGTGTTGCCCGCCGGTAACGGTTGGTAGACGACATGTAGATAGGCAATTTCACGTCGATTCAACTCGCCGCACAGGTACAGCAACGTTTCTTCTGCGAATGGATCAGAGGGCATGCTATTGAACTTTCCGAAGGGGGAGACGCGAACGCCGACCTTATCGGCCCCCAGTTCCCGAATCGCCATGTCGACCACATCCAGCAGCAGGCGCGTGCGCGTTTGAGGTGTTTGCCCACCGAATTGATCGGTGCGCGTATTAAGGGTCGAGTTCATGAACTGATCGAAGAGATAACCATTGGCGCCGTGAATTTCCACACCGTCAAACCCGGCAGCCTTTGCGTTTCTGAAAGCGTGGGTGAACTCCTCGAGCAGTCCCGCGACTTCCTCGGTCTCGATCTTGCGCGGGGTGTCCGCGGGAACGAAAACCGCCTTGCCATTGCCGTCGTAGATGAATACCTCGGATTCCGCTGCCCGCTCATCGGTCGCACCACGTGGTGCCTCTCCGTTCGGTAGCATTGTGTGGTGGGCCATTCTGCCGACATGCCAGATTTGCAGAAAAATCGTACCGCCGTGGCGATGGACCCGGTCGGTTACCAGGCGCCAACCTTGAGTCTGCTCGGCGGTGTAAATGCCAGGAGTGCAAGCGTAGCCCTTGCTGAACGCCGAGACATCGGTTGCTTCCGTAATGATCAGGCCAGCACTCACTCGTTGCGCATAGTAGGCCGCCATCAGTGCGTTGGGGATGTCCCCGGTGGACGTGCGCGATCTGGTCATCGGGGCCATGACAACGCGGTTTTGCAGGGTGCGGTTACCAAATGCATAGGCCTTGAACAGAGAGGACATCTGAATTATCTCCAAAGTGGACTGGAGAACCAGATTAGTCAGAGCGTATTCTCCCATCTACACACCCTTTGGTATGCAAGTTCAATCACTCTATGACCCTTACAAAAATGCTTCCCCGTCTACCCATCGAGCGAACCCTGGGCATCATTTCAGGACGCTGGAAAGCAGTCATCATTCATGTCTTGCTGGAAGGGCCCAAGCGAACATGCGAGATAGAGGCGCAAATTACCGGCATCTCGCAGAAAGTCCTGATCCAGCAGCTCAAGGCGCTCGAAGAACACGGCATTGTCTGGCGAAAAACCTCCCCTGAAGAGCCGCAACGCGTCGATTACACGTTGACGCCATTGGGATTGACCCTTCAACCGCTGATTGCGTCGCTCCAGGATTGGGGCCAGCAACATGCGCAAGAACTGGGTGATACCCATCGACTGCTACCGTGCGACGCGGTCGTGCGTTCGCTTGAGGGGCAGCGGTAGTGTGAGTCAAACAGCGTTCTAAAGGGAGAAAGCAGCCACCCCCTACCGTTCATCAAACCTGAGGAGAGCATCATGCTGTTCCATGTGAAAATGACCGTGAATTTGCCATTCGACATGAACCCAGAACTCGCCGCCCAGCTCAAGGCCGATGAGATGGCCTTGGCGCAGCGCCTGCAGCAGCAAGGGAAGTGGCGCCACCTATGGCGCATCGCCGGGCACTACGCCAATTACAGCGTCTTTGACGTCGACAGCGTTCAGGAATTGCACGACCTGTTGATGCAATTACCGCTACATCCCTACATGGCAATTGAGGTAGATGCGATGTGCCAGCATCCAGCTTCCATTCATGAGGATAATCGCTAGGCCGACGTTGTTCCGTTTTGCATGCTAATCAATGCACGATGAGGATCCATCATGACCAAGATTGCTATCGTTACCGGTGCAAGCCGCGGACTCGGCCGAAGCACTGCACTGAGCATCGCTCGCCACGGCAGTGACGTCATTGTTACTTATCAGAGCCGTAGTGGAAACGCTGAGGCTGTCGTCGCAGAAATCAACGCCTTGGGGCGCAAGGCGATTGCCTTGCAACTCGATACCGGAAAAATTGCTGGTTTCGCGCCATTCGCTGGGCAGCTTCAGAAGGCATTACGCGAGATCTGGCAGCGCGAAACATTCGATCATTTGGTGAATAACGCCGGTCACGGTGATTATGCTCTGATCGAACAGACCACTGAGGAGCAGTTCGACGGGCTGGTAAACGTCCATTTCAAGGGTGTTTTCTTTTTGACTCAGACGCTGCTGCCATTGATCGCCAATGGCGGCCGTATCATTAACCTATCCTCCGGGTTGACGCGGGTTTCCTTTCCTGGCTACGCCGCTTATGCAGCCGTCAAGGGTGCGGTCGAGGTACTTTCCGTGTACATGGCCAAGGAACTGGGTGGCCGAGGTATCGCGGTCAACACTGTGGCGCCGGGTGCAATCGAAACTGACTTTGGCGGCGGCGCCGTCCGCGACAATTCTGAGGTCAACAAATTGTTCGCGGATATGACCGCACTAGGCCGCACCGGGCTACCGGACGATATTGGACCGATGATCGCGAGTTTGTTGTCTGAAGACAATCGCTGGGTTAACGCTCAGCGGATTGAAGTGTCCGGAGGCCAAGGCATATAAATGGGATGATGATCGCGCTTTCCAAGAGTGGGTCATCAAGGTTCATGGGGTTGCGAAGCTGACAACCCCATGGACCACGTCACCCGTCAATCAGGCGCTGTCTTCGCAGCGCTGATTTCGTTCGGCTTCGGCGCTTTGCGAACCTCAATCAACAACATGAGCACGAGAACGACATTGATTAGCGCGAGGCCACCGAGGACCATCATGGTCACCGTTGCGCCGTAGCGCTCCTGCAGGTACCCCCCAGCCAAAGGTGTCAATGCTTGCGCAATCAATGTGGGACGAGCAATTCGGCCCAGTATGATCGGGTAAATACGTGTACCGAACAGCGCCAGGGGCAAGGTGCCGCGAACGATGGAACGAATGCCACTGCCAGCGCCGTAAAGCACGATGCCCAATGCTGCCATCGTGGGTGACATGATCACGCACCCCAGACCAAGCGCGACGAGAACCGAAGAGCCTAGCGCGCTCCAGATCGGGTGAGTTTGCCTGCCGATGAATATATCGATAGCGCGGGCACCCACTTGGCTGGGTCCGAGCAGTGCGGCAATACCCAGGGCTGCAGCGAGCGAGATGCCTTGCGCTTGCAGCACGGCGATCAGTTGTACCGAAATCGCTGTCATGATCACGGAGGCCAGGATGAAGCCCGCCGTCAGTAGCTTGAACATCCTTTCTTGCGCCACGTTCGATTGAGCTTGTTCGATGCGTGGGTGAGCCGTTGTTGTTTGTGTTGCGGGGACGTGTTTTGGAAACACACACAGGTAGATCGGCAGTACCAGCAGCGCAAGTCCGGTGCTGTACACCAAACAGGTTTCACGCCAGCCGAAGCGCTCGATGAGGATGGCAATCAGCGGCCAGACTATGGTGGTACAGAACCCCGAAATCAGTGTGATCCGGGTGATCGCGCTGCGAGCGTTGTCTCCATAGAGTTGTCCCAGAGCGGCAAACAAAGGGTCGTAAAGTCCGACAGCCATTCCGACACCGATCACAACCCAGGCCAGAACAAAACACGGCAGGTTGGGTGCGCTGGCGAGCAAGACCAGCCCCAGTGCGATGATGAGGCCACTACTTGCGAGGATCAGTCGACCACCGGTCCTGGCGACCCCGCGGCCGACCATCGGCGCCAGCAGCCCTGAGATCAGAATCCCTAGCGAAAGTGAACCGTACACCCATTGCTGCGACCAGCCCGTGTCCTTGACCACCGGCCCTGCCAGCATCGCCATTAAAAAGAATGAACCACCCCAGACCATAATCTGTGCGATGGCCAATAAAACCGAAACAGCCACCGTTGGTTTTGAGTGCGGGTCTGTCACTGACATCCTCGAAGGGCATAAAAAGTGATCGGGCATTCGATACCCCATTTTTGTCGCAAGACGGGCCCGCTCGCTAGCCTGAAAAAGTGCGGACGCCGTCCGTAAAAATGCACATCCTTTACTGTGTACTCAGTCAGTTTTCAACGCAGGACACGAGGAAACTCATCACCGCCTGGACGGCCGGGGACTACGAATTTTCGTGTATCTACCGGAGTGCATGGTTCATTGACGGCATCAGATAAGCAATTAAAAGCCATCCCATATCGATTTGAGTATTGGAGGGGGATGTGGCGGTTGCTCCGCGTTAAAACAGACACACCAAACTTTGAAAAAACGATATCAGATATGCCACGAGTACCGGATGGATTCCGCCGGATCTGATCCGGTTTTTTATGCATGACCTGATTCTGTAATGAATATCAGCGCAAGCGCATATTGGCCCCATCGAAGTTGCCCCGTGTGAGAGGGCAAATACTGATGAGGACCCAGCATGTATCAATACGACGACTACGACCGCGCACTAGTGCTGGAGCGCGTAGAGCAGTTTCGCGATCAGGTCGAACGCTATCAGGCGGGCGAGTTGAGCGAAGAGGAGTTTTTGCCGCTGCGTCTGCAGAACGGTCTGTATATGCAGAAGCATGCATATATGCTGCGGGTCGCAATTCCCTACGGCACTCTGTCGGCGCGGCAGTTGCGGACCCTGGCGCGAATCGCTCGCGACTATGATCGCGGCTACGGGCATTTCACCACCCGGCAAAACCTGCAGTACAACTGGATCGAGCTGCATCAGGTACCCGAGATTCTGCAGCACCTGGCACAAGTGGACATGCATGCGATCCAGACCTCGGGAAATTGTGTGCGCAATATCACCACCGAAGCCTTTGCCGGCGTCGCGGCCGATGAACTGATGGATCCGCGACCTTTGGCCGAAATCCTCCGGCAGTGGTCGACGATCAACCCGGAGTTTCTGTACCTGCCGCGCAAGTTCAAGATTGCGATCTGTTCCGCAAAACAGGATCGTGCGGCGATCATGATGCACGACATCGGCCTGTACCTGTATGCCGACGAAGCAGGCCATATGCGTTTGCGGGTGATGGTCGGCGGTGGATTGGGGCGCACTCCGATCTTGTCGCAGCAGATCCGCGAGGACCTGCCCTGGGAGCATTTGCTGTCTTATGTCGAAGCGGTGCTGCGGGTCTACAACCGCCACGGGCGGCGTGACAACAAGTACAAGGCCCGAATCAAGATCCTGGTCAAGTCGCTGGGCATCGAAGCCTTTGCTGCTGAAGTCGAACAGGAATGGCAGCAAATCAAAGATGGTCCGGCGCAACTGACTGAAGTCGAGTACCAGCGCGTTGCCGGAGCTTTTGTCGCGCCGGCGTATCAATCCCTGAGTGATACCACGCTGAGTTTTGGCAGTGAGCTGATGGCTTTTCCTAACTTTGCACGCTGGGTCTCGCGCAATACCCAAGCTCATAAAGTTCCCGGCTACGTGAGTGTCGTACTGTCGACAAAACCCGGTGCGGATACTCCGCCTGGCGACTTGACGGCAGTACAGATGGAGGCGGTAGCCGGCTGGTCGGAGCTTTTCGGTTTCGGTGAGATACGTATCGCTCATGAGCAGAACCTGATTTTACCGGACGTGCGCAAAAGCGATTTGCTCGCGCTGTGGATGTTGGCCTGCGATCACGGGCTGGGTGTGGCCAATGCTGGCTTGTTGACTGACATCATTGCCTGCCCCGGTGGCGATTTTTGCGCCCTGGCCAATGCTCGCTCGCTACACATTACCGCTGCGATCCAGGCGCGTTTCAGTGACCTGGACTTCCTGCATGACCTGGGCGATTTCAGTTTGAACATTTCCGGCTGCATGAATGCCTGCGGTCACCACCACATTGGCAACATAGGCATCCTTGGGGTCGATAAAAACGGCATGGAGTGGTACCAGATCACCCTGGGTGGCGCCCAGGGCAAAGCGGCGGCATTGGGCAAAGTGATCGGCCCGTCGTTCAGCGCCGAGCAAATCCCGGATGTTATCGAGCGCATCGTCGACACCTTCGTCGACTATCGCGAAGTCGATGAAAACTTTATAGATACCTTCTCCCGCATCGGTATCGAGCCGTTCAAGGAGCGGGTGTACCCCAAGCACGTGGAGGCCCTGGCATGAACAACTTGCTGATGCTGTCCGAAGGCGGTGCGCGTCACGTTCTGGATGATCACTGGACCTTGATCCGCGACACCGAGGGCGAACTCCCGACCGGCCCTCTGATCCTGCCACTGGCTCGCTGGCGTCAACGACAGGAGAGAGGCGCGCTGCATACAATCAGCGTGGATGGCGTGTGGCTTGGCCCCGATGACGACTTGGAAAGCCTTGAAATGTGGCTGGATGTCTTGCCCCTTATTGCCCTGGATTTTCCCAGCTTTCGAGACGGACGGGGCTACAGCCAGGCCTATCTACTGCGCACGAGACTGGGCTGGGAGGGCGAGTTGCGCGCCATCGGCGATGTGCTGCGCGATCAGCTCAGCCACATGCGCCAGTGCGGTTTCACCAGCTTTGCTGTGCGTGAAGACAAATCCTCTGAAGATGCCCTTAAAGGACTGGCTGGTATGAGCGTGCTGTATGGGCGTTCGGTGATTGAGCCGCGGCCGTTGTTTCGGCGTCGCTGAACCTTGCCGTATCCCGTTCGCGCGGACGTCGATGCGCCGCTGAGGCAGATATTCGAGCAGGTCGTAGAGTATTTCGTTGTGCACGCCCGTCAGGCTGGAAAACCCGATCAGGTCGACCGGCCCGGCGCCGTCCTTGGACGCCAGCAGTTCAGTGGGGGCTCTGGAACAGTGGCAGCATCGTGACCCGAAATCCTGCCTCGACGAGTACTGAGGTGATCAAGCGGATCCCGCGATCATTGCCATCCAGGCCCAGCTTTCCGAGCAGTAACTGTGGCGGTCGGCCATGATGCATCGTAAACCGTGAAGAAGCCCGCGACATGTGCAGCGCGTTTCAATAACGGAGTGTTTTGCAGAAAAGAAAAACCCCGGGGCCTTTCAGCGCATCGCGAAGAAAGGACTCGGGGTTTAGCCACTGGCGATCAGAGGGGTTCGCTACAGTGCAATGCCTGCGATGCCTCCAGCGCGGCGATCTGCGCTTCGGAAAACGCAAAGTCGCGCAGTACCGAGCGAGAATGTTCACCGTTTTGCGGGGCTGGCGCATAGGGCGTTTGCGCAGCCTGCACGCTGTTGATGGGAAACCCCGGGACGCGCACGGCGCCATGTACAGGATGGTTGAGCTCAACCAGCATGCCATTGCTGGCGAGCTGCGGATGCTTCATCAGATCGCTGTAGTCGGCCACCTTCGAGCAGAGAATGTCCGCTTCATGCAACACCTGCAGCCAATGGGCCGTTGGCTTGCTCATGAACACGTCGGTCAGCGCTGCGCACATTTCGGCGCGGTGGATGACCCGTTGCGCGGAGCTGACGAAGCGTGGGTCGGTAATCCATTCTTCGTGGTTCAGCACCTTGCACAATGTCGGCCAGCGGTTGCCGTTGTAGGCCGCAACCATCAGCCAGCTATCCTCGGTCTGGAAGGCTTCGTTGGGAGCCGAGTAGGGTGCGCCGCTGCCGATGCGAGTCGGCAACTTACCATCGCTCAGATAACTGGTGATGGACGACTGTTGCAGTGCCAGCGCCGAGTTCATCAGGCTGACATCCAGATGGCCGCCCAGCCCATCGTGCTGACGGGCGTGTAGCTTGGCCAATACGGCCATGCAGGCCATGTAGCCGGTGACTACGTCTACCACTGGAGCCTGCACTTTGCAGGGAGCCGACCCTGGCGTGCCAATCAGGCTCATCAGTCCGGAATCCGCTTGTAGAATCCCGTCGACACCCGCCCGGTCCGAATAGGGACCTTCCTGGCCGTAGGCCGAGATTGAGCAATAGATCAGGTCAGGCTTGAGCGCGGCCAGGGTTTCATAACCCAGGCCCAGCCGGGTCATCACGCCCGGGCGCATGCTTTCGATCAGCACGTCGGCTTGCAGTACCAGCCGTTTGATGACCTCGATGCTGTCGGGGTGCTTTAGGTCCAGGCCGATGCATTGCTTGCCACGGTTGAAAGCGTGGTAAAGCGCGCTGTCTTCGCCCACCCAGGCGGGCCCTAGGGTGCGCCCCAACTCTCCTTCGCGGGGTTCGACCTTGATCACCCGGGCGCCCATGTCGGCCAGCAGCATGGTCGCCGTAGGGCCTGCGGCGATCTGGGTGAAATCGAGGACGGTGAGGCCGTCCAGTGCGTTACGTAACATGATTACCTCCACGGATCGACGCCCGGGGTTTCTTGAAGGTCCCTTGGGCGGTGGCCAGAAGTACGCCGGTGTCGGACAGCAGCTCGGCTTCGGCGAAGTAGAGGCTCCTGCCGGCGCGGCGAACCCGGCCCAATGCGCTAACGCTCCCCTCGAATGCCGGTTGCAGGTAGGCAATGTTCAACATCGCGGTGAGTCCATGAATCTCTGCTTCGCCTTCGCCAGTGTGCAGGCCTGCATAGCCGCAAGCCGCGTCCATCAACGTGGCGATCATCCCGCCGTGCAAGGCGCCCTGACGGTTGAGATGTTGCTCGCAGATGTGCAGCTGGAATTCAGCCTCTCCCGGCACCCAGCGGACCAACGTCACGCCCAGGCCCTGAAGAAAGGGATTGTGCAATTGCATGATCGCTCCTCGGGCCATCTAGCGGCCCTTGTAGTGCGGTACACGTTTCTCGGCAAAGGCTTGACGCCCCTCGATACGATCTTCGGTATCGCGCAGTACCCCCCAATACAACTCGGTCAAACGCTGGGCATCGCGGTCGCTGAGGTGCGCTGTGTTGCGTGACAGGGTTTGCAGTGCCTGTATGGCCAGGGGCGCCTGTTGTGCAATACGTTCGGCGAGCTCCATGGCGCGTGCCAGCAATGCCTCGTGACTGTCCAGTCGTTCGGAGATCAGTCCGACACTCAGTGCCTGATGTGCATCGATGCGTTGCCCGGTCAACGCCATCTGTATGGCAGGGGCCGCCGGTATCGCCCGCATCAGCCGGTGCAAACCACTGACTGCAGGGATAGAGCCCACGGCAGCCTCGGGCAGCCCGAAGGAGGCGCTGCTGCTGGAGATTCGCAGGTCGCATTGCAATGCCAGCTCCAGTCCACCGCCCAGGCAGTGACCGTTGACCGCGGCAATCAGTGGCTTGTGCAGGTCAAGGTCGGTGAGGTCCATCAAGCGAATGTAGAGACCGGCATCGGCAGCAGGCTCATTGGCCAGGAACAGCGCCTGGGCATATGAGGCGGACGAAGAGCGGGTACTTTTAAGGTCTGCACCGACGCAGAACGCCCGCTCGCCGGCGCCGGTGATGACGGCGACACGCAGCGCGGGGTTGTCGCGCACGTGCACCAGGTGCTCGCGAAGGGCCAGGAGCGAGTCCAGGTCCAGGGCATTCAAGGCCTGCGGGCGATCAAGTGTGATCAGCGCAATCGCCCCCTGTATTTGCATTGAAACTGACATGGCGCTCACCTCAGACACTGGCCGACGACAGACTGCGTCCGCCGCAGACATACAAGGTTTGTCCGGTCACATAGGAACTGGCTGGGTCGAGGAAAAACTCCACGGCGTTGGCGATGTCATCGGGGGTGCCAATGCGTTTTACCGGCACGGTTTCCTTGAGTTTTGCCTGAACCTCAGGGGCGAAGCTCTGGAACAGCGGGGTATCGACAATGCCGGGCGCGATGGCGTTGACAGTAATGCCCTTGGCGGCGAACTCGATGGCCAGGCTGCGGGTTAAGCTCACCACGCCGCCCTTGGCCGCCGAGTAGTTGGCCTGGCCGAAACCGCCGAGCCAGGCCCTGGAGGACATGTTGACGATACGGCCGAAGCCTTTTTCCAGCATCAACGGCAGGGCGGCCTTGCAGCACAGAAATTGGGCACGCAGGTTGGTATCGACAACCAGATCCCAGTCCTGCTCGGTCATGCTCAGGAAACGCTTGTCCCTGACCACACCGGCGTTATTGACCAGAAAGTCGAGCGACCCGTGGGCTTCGTGGATCCGTGCAAACGCCGCAGTGACAGCCTCACCTTCGGTCAAGTCCAGCGCAATGCCAGTGACCTTCAAACCATGCCCCGTCAAGGCCTCAACGCTTGCGGCGAGTGTTGCTTCGTCGCGGTCCAACAGATAGACAAATACGCCTTGGCGCGCCAGTCGTTCGGCGATAGCCAGGCCGATGCCGCGAGCGGCGCCGGTGATCGCGGCGACCTGTGTGGCAGTGAAATTTCGAGTGCTCATCTCAAACTCCCAGAATGTGGACGGCAGAGGCGGCGTGATCGACGCCAGCAATACCGCCACCGGTGCATTGCGCCAGGCCCAACTTCGGTGTGCCAGCCTGACGACTGCCGGCGCGCCCTTGCAATTGCCAGGTCAGCTCGACCATTTGCGCGACGCCGGTAGCGCCCAGCGGATGACCCTTGGCAAGCAGACCGCCACTTGGGTTAACCGGTACGCGGCCGCCAAGCGCCGTAGCCCCCGAGTGCAACAGCGACACGGCTTCGCCCGGCGCCGCTAGGCCGAGGGCTTCGTAATAGAGTAATTCGGCGATAGTGAAGGCGTCATGCAGTTCAACCACGCCGATGTCAGCAGGCGCTACACCGGCTTGCTCATAGGCCATGCGTGCAGCCCTCGCGGTGATTTCGGCATCGAGAATGTCGTCATCGCCGGTTTCACGCATGCCCGAGACAACGATCGACCCCAGCACCTTGACGGCTTTGGCCTGTGGTCCCGGCTGCGTTCCAAGCACCATCGCGGCAGCACCATCGACTTGCGACGGGCAACACTGCAACAGGGTCAGCGGGTCGGCGATCATCCGCGAACTCAGCACCTGTTCCAGGGTGACTTCGGTACGCTGCTGCGCATACTCATTGAGCGAACCGTGGTGGCGGTTTTTCACAGCGATAGCCGCGAGGTCGGCTGGTTTGGCATCGCGCTCATGGATAAAGCGGGTGGCACGCATGGCGTACACCGCAGGCAGCACCATACCGGCGGTTGCGTACAGGTCGGTCATGCGATCGTTGCGCTGCATGGGGATGGTACCGCCGCCCAGCGCGGTCAATTGCTCGATGCCAAACACCAGTACCCGCTCGTATTGCCCGGCCAGCAGTGCATGCCGAGCCAGGTGGACCGCCGTGGCGCCGCTAGCGCAGGCGTTTTCGATGTTGTAAACCGGAATGCCCTTGAGGCCCAGGTCACGCAGGATCACCTGGCCGAGAATCATCCCGCCCAACACATTGGCGCAATAAACCGCCTGGATGTCGGCCAAGGCAATGCCGGCGTCGGCCACCGCGTCAAGAATCGCTCGCTGGGCAAGCTCCGGTGCCATGACATCAATGTGGCGGCCAAATGGCGTCATCGCGGCGCCCATTACATGCATCTGGGTCATGGACGTACCTCCAGGGATTCGAATACGTAGCCAAAAGTCTCGTCGGCAATCACACGGCATTTTTCGCCAATGAACGGACGGCCGCTGCTGCCATTGAGGCGACCGAACAGGCGGACCGGACCGGGCAGGTCGACGTAGGCCAGAACGAAGGGGTTGAGCCCGCTCTTGGGGCTGGGGTGCATGATGGTGAAGCTGTACACGCGGCCTTCCACGCTCAGGGTGGTGTCCTGGAACTGATCAGCCAGGGGCGAATCGGCAGGTACCGCGGGAAAGAAGATTTCGTCAGTGCCAAGATGTCGCGAGGCAGCAAGACCGGGCGGTGTGGTGGATGCCCAGATAGGTGACGGACTGTTCATGTGACCTCCTGTTTTTATTGACGCTCGATAGCGAACGCCTGGAGGTATGTTCGGGCACGCCTTAATGGGCGACAAACGATATAAAAACGCTGTTGAGTTGAGAAAAAATCAAACCAACAGGGGGAGAAGGGCTCATTGAGTGACAGTGATGGAAGCGGGCCTCACCGGCCCGTCCGGGTTACTTTATGCCGACAAATCAGTCAGCGAAGACAACTTGCCTGCCTCCAGATAGGAGGGGAGTGAGGCTATGTCGAGGGATGCCCTTCGATGGTTGCCCCGGCCATTTTCTCGAGCACTTTGACCACATGGGTCATGTCGCGGGCCGGGTCGCCTTCGCTCATGGCTTGATCGAAGAACTGTTTGACCACGGCGCAGGTGAACGCCGGCGTGCCGATGTTTTCCGCCTCGGCGAGAAACAGCCGTACATCCTTGCGCATTAGGTCTAGGCGGAAGCCGAAGTCGAATTGGCGCTGCATGACAGTACCGGCCAATATCTGTTCGCTGCTGAAGCTGCGCGCGGTGCTGGCATTGAGCATTTCCAGCATTTGCCCGGGTTCGAGCCCGGACTTGACACCGAACAGCAGTGCTTCGCTGGTGGCCACCAGGGTGGCGCCAACGATCATGTTGTTGACCAGCTTCAACGTCTGGCCCAGACCTGGTGTAGTGCCGATATGCTCGACTTTTTTGCCGAAACAGGCGAACACCGGCTCGCACTGTTGGTAGGCGGTCTTGTCACCCCCCACCATGACCGAGAGGGTGCCATTGAGAGCGCCTGTTACGCCACCGGCCAAGGGCGCGTCCAATGCCTGGATTGCGCGATCGCGCAGAGCCTGTTCAATACGCCTGGCCATACTCGGTCCGGTGGTCGAGTGGTCCACCAGGATTTTCACCTTTTGACCGTGGATGACCCCGTTGTCGCCCAATACCACGTGCTCGACAATATCCGGCGTCGGCACGCAGATCAGAACGATCCGTGCGTGATCGGCGACTTCGCGGGGGCTGCCATGGTTGTGCGCTCCGCGTGCGAGCAAGGGAGCTAATACTTGCGGATTGGGGTCGAAGAGACTTAGGCCATAGCCATTGTCGAGCAGGTGGTGGGCCATTTTCTGACCCATGGCGCCCAACCCGATAAAACCGATGGTTTCGTTCGATGCAGAGGTTGAATGCGCAGGAAGTGGGCTCATGGGGTGTCGTCCTTATTATTGGAAAGACATCATCCTAGGTGCGGCGATCACCTTGCGACAAAGGAGTTATTGGCCCGTTTTGGTTGACAAAAACTCAAGCGCTTTCACGGGTCAAATGTGCCTGTTCGAGGATCCACTCGCGAAAAACCCGCGTGTCATCGCTTTCTTCGCGGTGCTTGGGCGTGAGCAGATAATAGGTGTACACGCCCATGTCGACGATTTGCTCGAAAGGCCTGATCAGGGTGCCGTCCCGTAGCTCTTTCTCGACCAGGAACAACTGCGCCATGGCAATGCCCTGGCCTCCGACGGCAGCGGCATAGACCATCGAAGAACTCTGATATGACATGCCGGCAAGCGCATCGACGTCTCGGCTCACACCACTTGCCTCCAGCCAGTAGCGCCAGTCCTCGGGTCTGGCGATCGAATGCAGCATGGTGTACTGCGCGATGTCGGCGGGTGTGTTCAGGCCCGGGCCGTGTTGCAAAAGCGAAGGGCTGCAGACTGGTGCAAGGCGGTTGTCGCTCAACACGTAACAATTGCAATTGGGCCATTCGCCGGAACCAAGACGGATCGCGGCATCGATGTCTTCCTTGTAAAAGTCGACCGGCTCAAGCGATGCGGTCAACAACACCTCGATCTTGGGATGTTCGGCGTGAAAGCTGGCCAGCCTGGGTATCAACCATTGCATGGCAAACGTGGTGTAGGCACGCACCTTGATTTGCCGACGCAAGGGCGGCGACATGAGTTTCTTCGTGGCGCCGCGCAAGTCTTCGACCATCCTGGCCACCGCACGGAAATATTGTTCGCCGGAATGGGTCAAGGTGATTTGCCGGTGCCCCCGGACAAACAGGTCGAGTCCGAGAAACTCCTCGAGCGCGCGGATCTGCCGACTCACCGCACCCGGCGTGACATTCAACTCATCGGCAGCATGGGTGATGCTCAAATGACGCGCTACGGACTCAAAGGCGCGGATGGCATTCAGTGGCGGCAGTCGGTCCATGGAAGTCATCTCTTGTTGTTGGAAGTTACTGTATTGGAAAAAACGAGGACGCGGAGTGTATTTAATTGCCCGGTGCATCCCAACAATAAAGTGAACGCTTGATAAAAGCTCAAGGTGGGCGCTCGTTTTAATCGATTGTCGTCCGGGGTCTGCGATTTCTACGATCGGCGCGCACGCGCCATCTGGTCGTGTTGCAGCTCCCGACAACAATAAGAGATCCATCTATGAAGATCGCTAGAACGCGCCATCGCAAGCATATTCAACGAGCCTCAGGACTGGCATTGTGCGGCGCAGTCAGCACTGTGCATTCGCCGGCATATGCGGACTTCATCGCCGACAGCAAAGCCAGCATTGATTTACGCAACTACTACTTCAATCGCGACTTTCGCCAATCAGGTGCGGCGCAAAGCAAGGCAGAGGAGTGGGCACAGGGTTTTGTCCTGCGCTATGAGTCCGGCTTTACCCCCGGAGCGATCGGCGTTGGCCTGGATGCGTTGGGCATGCTCGGCGTCAAGTTGGACTCCAGTCCATCCAGGACCGGCACGGGGTTGCTCGTTACCGACCGTGACGGCCGGGCCCAGGATGAATACAGCAAGCTGGGGCTGACCGCCAAGTTACGCGTGGCGCAAAGCACGCTGAAAGCCGGCACCCTGATGCCCAAACTGCCGGTGGCGATGTACAACGATACGCGCTTGTTGCCACAGACTTTTCGTGGTGCCTGGCTCAACAGTGTCGAGTTGAGCAACACGACCTTCGATCTCGGGCGACTAGACCGGATCAATCTGCGCAACTCAACCGACAATGAGCCCATGACGGTCTTCAACGGCGCCGCACGCAATATCAGGGTTGGTCGGCAGGCAAGCAGTGAGCGCTTCGACTTCGCCGGCGTGACCTATCGCTGGACGCCGACGTTGAATACGGCTTACCACTATGGCGCCTTGGACGGCATCTACCGCCAACATTACCTGACGTTGAGCCACAAGCTGGCGCTCACCGAGCGACAATCGCTCACGTCCGATATCCGCTGGGCGCGCAGCCTCGATGAGGGCGGCAGCAACGTCGAAAACTCCGCCCTGGGCGCAATGTTTACCTACAGCGCGATCGGGCATTCGGTAGGCCTTGGCTATCAACGTATGAGCGGGGCCACCGGTTTCGCCAACCTCAATGGCACCGACGCTTATTTGATCAACCTGGTGCAGATCAATGATTTCGGCAATCAGGATGAGCGTTCCTGGCAGCTACGCTACGACTACAACTTCACGGCGCTTGGCATTCCTGGCCTGACCTTCATGACCCGCTATCTGTCGGGTGACGAGGTGACTGTGCACAACCGGGCTCAGGCTGGAAAGGAGTGGGAGCGGGACACGGAATTGGCGTATGTCATTCAGAGTGGTGCATTGAAAAACCTTGCCGTGAAATGGAAGAACGCCAGCACGCGCAGCAACTTTGCCAGCGATATCGACGAGAACAGGTTGATTGTCAGCTACTCCCTGGCGATCTGGTAAATAGTTAACGAAAAGGGCACAGCCAATGGCTGCGCCCTTTTGTTTTTTGTGTGGAAAGGACTTAAAGGCGAATGATCACGGACTTGAGCTGGGTATAGTGGGAGAGGGCGTCGATACCTTGCTCTCGACCGTAGCCACTTTGCTTGAAACCACCACAAGGCGTCTGGACGAAACCGCCACTGTACTCGTTGACGACAATCCGGCCAGCCTCCAGTTGCGCGGCAACCCGATGCACCCGGCCGATGTCACGGCTCCAGATGCCGGCACCGAGGCCGAATTCGCTGTCGTTGGCAATCCGCAACGCATCGGCTTCGTCCTTGAAGGGAATGACGCAGACGATAGGCCCAAAGATCTCCTCGCGCGCCAGGGTCATATCGTTGGTCACACCGCTGTAGACCGTCGGTTCGATGTACCAGCCATTCTCATAGCCTGCTCGCGTGGCCACCTTGCCGCCGATGGCCGGCTTGAGCCCCTCGCGCTCGGCGATGGCGAAGTAGCTTTGGATCTTCTCGAATTGCGCGTGGGTGGTAATCGGCCCGGACGTCGAGTCATCCTCCGGGCCGACGCGCAAGGCACCCACCTCGGAAATCAGCTTGTCGACGAAGCGGTCATGGATGCTTTCCTGGACCAGCAACCGCGTGCCTGCCGCGCACCATTGGCCACTGTTCCAGGTAAATGCCTTGGTCGAGCCTTTGGCGGCGGCATCGAGGTCGGCGTCGTCGAAAACGATGTTGGCGGACTTGCCGCCCAGTTCGAGGGTCAGTGGCAGGATGCGGTCAGCGGCGATGTGCCCCAGTTCCTGACCCGCGCGCAGGCCGCCAGTAAAGGAGATTTTGCGGATGTGCGGGTTGTGCGCCATGGCGGGGCCGATCACGCTGCCTTTACCCACAATGACGTTGAAGACACCGGCAGGGACTCCCGCCAGCACGGCAATACGCGCCAGCTCCACCAGTGAGGCAGAGGTGTGTTCGGAGGGTTTGGCCACCACGGTATTACCGGTAGCGAGGGCGGGTGCGATAGCGCGCGCAGCCTGATGGAGCGGGGCGTTCCAGGGCAGGATGACGCCAATCACGCCAAACGGATCACGGCGTGTATAAATGTGATAGTCAGGACCTTGGTTGATGACGTCCCCGTCCATGACGTTGACGATGCCACCATAAAATTCGAAGTACTGGGCGGTCAGGTCCATCAGCGCCGCCATCTCGCTGCCGGGTTTACCGGTATCGGCCTTTTCCAGCGCGCCCAGCGTATTTTCGCTTTGACGGATGATGCGCCCGAATTCATTGAGGATGCGCCCACGTTCGGCGGGGCGCATGTCGCGCCAGCCTTGCAGCGCCGAGGCTGCCGACTCGATTGCCAGAGCCACATCCTTCGGTCCGCTGTTGGCGACTTCACTGATCTTGGCGCCGGTGCGCGGATCGATTTTGTCGACATACTGCCCATCAGCCGGCGCCAGGGAACGGCCATCGACGAAGCTGTTAACTTTTACAAACATTGTGTGTCTCCTCTAAAACTGCAGTGAGGCTCGCCTTTATTGTTTAAAACTCCTTTACGAATTCCTATTACATCCAGCGGCCTCTTATTGCTCAACTGAGTTTTATGACATTGGCGATTGAGCAAATATCAAACGTCTTCAAATAACCTGAAATATTCAATAGACGCCTATGCATTGAGATTTAGTCAAGGGTACAGGGCGTAAATGTCGGTTCACCGGGGGGTGGGTAAATAGCAGTATTAACTCGCAACAAGGCCGCGACTAAAGGTCAATAATAATAGCGCCCACGGGAGCCGTAGAAATGAACAACGACAATAGTTTAATGAGTGCACTGGCACCGGAGTCTGCCTCAGGCGCCAGGGAGAATGTTCAAGGCCGACAACTGACCTATGCTGAAAAAAAGGCCATTGTCGCCGCAACGCTTGGCACCATCGTCGAATATACCGACTGGGTGATTTACGCCACGTTTTCTTCCATCCTTGCCCGCCAGTTCTTCCCGGCGGGGGATGGTATTACCAGCTTGCTGTCGGTATTGGCGATCTTTGCCGTCGGTTTCATCATGCGGCCTATCGGTGGTGCGGTTCTCGGTCAGGTAGCCGACCGCTACGGTCGCAAGAAAGGCTTGACGCTGTCTATTCTGCTGATGTCGCTGGCTTCGCTGGTCATCGGCCTTTGCCCCAACTATGACAGCATCGGAATTGCCGCGCCGATCATTCTGGTCTTCGCGCGCCTGGTTCAAGGGTTTTCCGCTGGCGGTGAATTCGGCTCCGCTTCCGCGTTCTTGATCGAGTCGGCACCTGCACACCGCCGCGCATTTGCTGGTTCGTGGCAATGGTTCGCGATCAATGCCGGGACCATGGTCTCGTTCCTGCTGGGTTTTGGTCTGGCATCGCTGGGCAGTGACGCTGCGTTGAACGACTGGGGTTGGCGCGTTGCCTTCATCATTGCCGCCCTGATGGGACTGATCGCGCTGTGGATCCGCCTATCGGTGCGCGAGACTGAAATCTTCAAGGCGAGCGCCGCGAGTAACGTCAAAAAACGGCCTCTGCGTGAACTGTTCTTCAGCCACAGGAAAGATGCGATGCGGGTGATCGGCATCGCCATGGCCGGTAATTTGCTGAACTATGTATGGATGGTGAGCTATCCCTCGCAGGTCCACCTGATCACCGGGATGTCGATCCGTGACACGTTGCTGGCAGGCGTGATCTCGGTAGGGGTGTCACTGGTGCTGCTGCCCTTTGCCGGGAAACTGGCCGACCGTGTCGGTCGCCGGCCGGTACTGATTGCATTCGCAGTCGCATCGGTGCTTTGGGCGTGGCCAAGTTTCGGACTGTTGCATGCTGGCATCAGCCTGACGGAAGTGACCATCCTGCAAACCATTTCCATGATCATCATGACAGGCTTCGGCGCGGCCTCTGCAGTGACAATGGCGGAACAATTCCCGGCTGAGGTTCGCGTGACCGGAATCGCCTTGCCGTACGCATTGTCTGTGACGTTGTTTGGTGGAACCGCGCCGTATCTTATGGCCTCGATGGCCGGTTGGGGATATGGGCACCTGTTCTGGATCTACCTGGCGGTGATCAGCGCCATCAGTGCCGTCGTCTATCTGCGCATGCCAGAAACCAAGGGCCTGCCACTGCGCTGATTATTTAGTGTTACACCGGTTTCAATCAAACGCCCGATGCACCGCGTCGGGCGTTTTGTAATTTCAGTGATGGATATAGAGGGTGAGCGCGGTTTTGGTTGTTGCACAATTTAATGCGATTAAAGCCAATCCAAACTTAGCTCAACTAAATAGACGTTTAGTTGAATTATCAATGAGTTAGCGGCATGCGTTAGTGTGACCGCTGCTTTCGCGAAGTAGTGATACAAAAAAAGAAGTCGATGATCGTTTCGCCTGCTTGCGCCGAATTTGAAGCATAAATCTGTAGCAGAGGATGCGCACAGCAAGTGTTCCTCTCGAACAGCCGCAATTTTGCATGAGAATTACGTAAAGTTTGTGGTTCGTCATGATGAACAATGCCATTAACCAAGCCTTCCTGCTTACATTGGAGAGGAATCGGAGATCAGCGCGCCAAGCGCAAGGAGTTTTCTGGCAAACCTTGCGCACCTGCATATAAATCAGCCAGCGATTGGAACCTCCTGAAATCTACGCACCAACTCCATGTTGAACGCTGTAGATTTCATAGAGGGGCGTGCTTCAAGACGGGTTTGTGACGTAAGAAATGCCATGCTTGGTTTACACGACAACCTCACATTTTTCCCATGATGACTTCTCAAAACTGCCGAGGTGGAAACACCTAGCAGAGAAGCTAAACTTAGAAGTATCGGCTCAGTGCTGATTTTTGAGGAGCGAAGCACGACTTTGTCGTTTCGCATTTAAATAACTTTTCACGTTAAATTCCCAAAATACTCTGAATTCCTAGCGTGTGGCGATCCACAAGACAATGATTTTTAAGAGTTTTCCAAGTTTAAATGCCTTTTCCATTTTTAAGTAGTGCTCAGAAGTAAATTATTGACATTTCCTTACATAATATTACCAATAAATACAAAGAGATGACACTGTTTTGAACCAGCGCACGATGCATTGGGAAAAACAATTAGTTCAATCTTGAGAACTGATTGCTTTTCCAAGAGAGCGCCGGAACAAATTTTTTTTCGAAGCTGCGGTCATGCTATAGCGGAAGCGAAACCAACTTGGCTTGGACAAGTATTACGCTCATGCCTCCTCGCGCCGTTATACGCAGATGGCGGAACAGCTTTGGAATGTCATATAAATCAAATGCTCACCCGTCGAAAGCGCTTCGTGTGGTCAAATCGCTTGTTTTGGCCATTTGCTTTAGCTTGGATGGCTGAAAGTGTCAGATCAACACCATTTAAATATGGTGGTGATATTAATGCATTACACGTACGCGTATTGTGCTTGTCGCGATTGATGTGCTTGAGAGGATACTAATCACGTACGCATAAACAGCAAGCAAAATATTAGCTTGGCAACTTTTAGGAGTGTCGCGCGATGATTTTAACGTCTGGGCTGCTCGGCAATTAGTTGAGGTGTTCATATTATAAATTGATATAGCGAAATAAAAATTTCACGTTAGATTTAAGCGTGGACAGCCGGAGGCGGGTGTATGAACGCGGGCAAGCATTCTCTCAAGCAAGAGCACAGAAGAAGGATTCTGCAGGAAGCGCGAGCGCGCGGACATGGAAGTAGCAACCTTTGGTACGTGTATAGCGTCAAGCTGAATAGAGATTTGGTACTGCCGTCTGACAGCGCTCTAATTTACTGGGTAGTGTTCCTGGAGACTAATTTAGACGTAGTAGAATTTAGCCAGTCTGAAGGCGGGGATGGCTTCGATTTTCTGGTGAAAAAACATTCAGGAAGTGTGTCTGAAGTGGTTTTTTCGGATCTGGACGAACCTTCAGGCAGCGAAGAGGGACACCCCATTCGTATTTCACGGAGACAGCTTCTGGCAAAGGCACCTTTGGCTATCAAGGCCATGAAAGCGATGGCATATGCAGCGGCGATCAGGGGATCTGCATGTACGGCAGCTTCAAATGCCGTGCGTGCAATTGAAGTATCACTGGGAGCTGGAGATGTTCAGGCTGTGCTTAGAAACGCCCCGCTTATCGCCCCACCCATAATATGCGGTGTCTTGGTCCGCCATTTCATCGCCGGACTCATAGAGATTGATCTAACGAGAGAGTCTTCATTCGGTCGCTATACCCAATGGAAGTGCCGAACATGACCAATAAAGACGTTGAGGCTAACAACTGGGTCGGATCCTTAAGCAAAAGGGCGATAGCGTTTGGAACCTTTCATGACTGGCAAAAGCCAGAGCTGATTGGGCTGACGGAAGTTGAGTTAGAGGATTTTCAGATAAAGTCTCTAGCAATGAAACTCTATTGCGAGGGAGTGCCCATTAAGGACATCGTCGCCGCAACGGGCATAAACAGGCAGTGCATAAACTACTATGCCGCACGCTGTCTGCAGTCGGCGCCGGATGGCATGTGGTGGGGGTGTCGCGCGCTGTTGCCATACTTGCACATAAAAAACTACGGCAGAACCAAATCGGTGGCCCCAAAACTTTCGGAAGCGCAAGGCGGTCATGCAGGCGCATTGGGCATGGTATTTGACAAATACCCGGAACTGGAGAAGCGGTTCAACCGGAAAATTCTCTCTCATGTAGATCCTGAGTCTGAAAACGAATACGCAATCAAACCAAAGACATTGCATAGATTTTTCCTTTCCCTACTCGAAGAGTTCGATATTCAAGAACCTGAGTGGCCATTTAATACCAAATGGTTGGGGCAGCGTTCAGTATGCGAACACATCAGAAATGTTAGGGAGGGTAACTTCAGTCGCGTGGTGCGCAAAGAGGGCGAGCGCGAGGCGAAGGCCCACATGGCAGTCGGAAAAGGGCCGAGGCCCGGGTTGATCTATACCGAGCCCTTCGATGCCGTTGAGATCGACGGGTACAAATTTGACAGCCATTCCTCGGTGCTGATGAAGGCTCCAAACGGCACCTACGTCGCCAAGAGAATTAACCGGATATGGGTTGTCCTCATGTGTGAGTGCGCATCCGAAGCCGTCTTGGCTTACAAGTGTGTTTTCAGAAGTGAGGTCTCTGCCACCGACGTGATCGATGTCATGCGCTATTCGATAGTGGGACAGTCCAGGCCAGAGCCAGTTATTGAAGGACTATATATCCCGAAGGTAGCGGATTACCAAATGAAGTCATTCAAGAATGTAAAGGTGCCTTGTTCACAGTCGTAAAGTTTGATGGGGCGTTGGCGCATCTATCTGAAAAAGTGACGAATGCCGCCAGAAAGGAGCTGGGCTATTTTTGGACGCTCGGCCCTCCAGGGCACTTTGAAAGGCGACCATATGTAGAGCACTTGTTTGGCCTGCTCTCCAACAATGTGTTCTGCCGGCTTTTAAGCACAACCGGACACGGCCCGAACAACGGGCGTGCAGATAATTGCGAAGAGTATGCCACACAGGCTCCAGTACTTGCGGAACACCTGCTGCACCTTCTTGACGTTGAGATCGCGCAGCACAATGCGAGGATCAGTGAAGGGTTGTTCTTTCTGTCGCCATTGGATTTTATCCGGCAAAAGCTGGAACAGAACCGGCATCATTTTTTGGTAAGAACACTACCTGACGCTAGTGATAGAGGAGTTACGATATTGCAACTGAAGAAAATCGTCACTGTTCGCGGTAACACAAAAAACGGACGTCATCCGTATGTTCAGTTTTTGAGGGTTCATTACACCTCCAACTACTTGTACGACGCATGGCCCATGATTGGGAAAAAAATTGTCCTCCATATTAATGAGAACGACTTGAGGTTCGTAACGGCATTCACAATGGAAGGCTTTTTGCTTGGCAACCTGGTTGCGTTAGGGAAATGGGCTGATACCAAGCACGATATGCGAACCCGTAAAGCCATCAACTCAAAAATGGCGGACAGGACGCTGCAGGTCAGTCTCGAGCAAGACCCGGTTCTGGTTTACCTGGCTTACCTAAGTGCCTCAAAGAGCAAGAAGTCCGTTGTTATTTCGGCCGACGCGGTAACCGAGGCAAAACGGGTAGCGAGTGAAGGGGGAGTGCCGTTGGTAGTTGCCGGACCCCGCCCCGCCCCTCTGCCGGCTATCGAGGGAAAACCGTTGGAGTTTTCGGACACATTGATCATTGGCAAAAAGGTTCCTGATCTGAACGCATTGCTCAAGCAGAGGAGGTTTAAAGAATGAATACTACCAACAATGGTTTTGACCGGGAGCTTTACCTAGAGAACCATCCGGTTGTGAGCACTCTCTATACATTGATTACTCCGATGATCGCCAAAGCATATTCGATTTTTCGCGAGCGGGTCTTTTCGAGGCATACGGGCACTTTTCTGTACGCGAAGCCGAGAATGGGCAAAACCAGGTGTGCCAGAATCATTAGGGATCTGCTGGCGGCCGAATTCCCCAAGAAGTACTTTCTGTATCACACCGCGGATGGGAATAAGTCGGCCAAGCTGATCCGGGACTTGGTCGTGGAAGTAGGCCTGTTCAAAAATCCAAAAGAGTCGTACAGCGCCTTGATGGAAAAATTTATTGTCCATGTGCGTGCCGAGGTGGAGTCCCGGGGCGGCGGTCATTTTGTAATTATCATTGACGAAAACCAATTGCTGTCGACAGACAGCTGGAATGAACTGCTGGTCATTCATAACCGTCTGGAAATGCACGGCATCAGCATGACGACGCTGGGGTTCGGCCAGGAAGAAATACTCCAAAAACGACATTTTTTCTTTGGTTTGGGAGCCACCAACTTGGTCGCCCGGTTTTTGTGTGAGCCGATTCGGTTCAACGGCTGCATGTCCGAAGCCGATTTCGAATCCATGCTCAATGAGTATGATGCGAATAAAGAGTTTCCGCTGGACTCTGGCTGCAGTTACACAAACTTCTTCTTGCCCAAGGCCTTCGCGGCAAGTTTCCGCCTTGTCCAGTACAACAAGCTGATCTGGTCTGGGCTGATGAGCGTGGCAGGGGAGAGTGGCCCCGGCGCGTTACCCATGGAACACATGTTCCGTGTGATCGAACGTATCTTGATCAGGTCCCGCCACATGGACTGCTCAGAGTTCAAGCTCACCGAGGGGATCGTCAAGGAGGCCGTGGATTCCAGCCTGATTGCTGAGTTCGTGTCCTTCATGCAACAAGCTCCAAGTAGCGAGTAGATGAAACTCACATATGGGCGATTCAACCACATTCCTTTTGAGTCGTCTTGGGGGATTCTCCTTAAAGCGAGCGCCTTGAACCTTGCATCGCCCCTGCAATTGCTCAGCGGGCTGTTCCGAACCCAACAGCCCAGCTATCCCTCCCAGTATTGGAGAGCCTGTGATGTTGACGACGCGAAACTGGCGGCGGCGCTGTCCCTGCCATATCCAGCAATCAGACGAGCCTTTATCGACAACCTGGTGGAGTGCACTCCGCGGATGTCCCCGGTATGCATCCGGCACTGCGCAAAATGTGTGGCCGTCGGTTATCACTCGGTCTTCTTTTTTCTCCAGATAGTAAAACGGTGTCCTTGGCATAACGAGCTGCTTGAGCCTTGCTCACGCTGCAGCAACGCCATCGTACGTGGACTGGTTGTCACCCATGCGCCGGACGGCTTCAGCACCAAGATGCGCTGCGGTCACTTTTTGTTCGACTCCGCTGGATCCGTTCGCTTGATTTGTGCCACCCCGGACCAGAGACGTAAGTATGCGGAGTTGGGCGCGAGGATAGAAGCATGGCTCGATGCTGCGGGAGCGATGCAGGACCCCTTGGTCAACTATGCAATTTCTTCGCTCCATGCTACCAAGGTGAAAGGCGGGAACAGTGACGAAGAAGAGCGGTTGATCAACATCGGTCTCAATTCAGCAGTTACCGCAGTGGGAGGCTTTCCCGCCCCCAATGCCATCAACCTGATTCCGATTCCCCGATACGAAATGACCTGGGCGACTTACAGCGCCCAAGAGGCTGCTGGTTTTGACTTCAGTGCGCGGCAAGTCTTCCTGTTGTACCGGTGCGTCCGTCGTTACCTGTACAACGCCTACGTGAGACCACATGCGAGCTGCTACAGGTATCTGTCGAGCCTTTCTGCGCGGGGTCGGCATGGCCTCGATTGCCAATGCGCCTGTACGGTTTCCGCGGCCTTTTTGGCATGGCGTGCCGCGTTGCGCTATCGATTCGTAGAGGAGGAAGGGATCAATCTTGTTGCGCCGAACTGGCATGACCGTCCGTCCACGCCTCGTCAGACCATGACACTCTGGATAACGCACTTCTACGCAATTTGGGCCGGCATCGAACTCATGTGCACGGCCTGCAATCTAGATTTGGATCGTTTTTCAGTTGAGCTGTCGGGCAGCAGCTCACTTGTGTTAGGTGCGGAAGCTATCAGCGTCATTGGTGCTGGTTCTCGGCTGAGTTCCGATCTGACCTGCTGGCACGCTTGCCCCGCGTTGCTGTCCCGCTGTACGGACAAGCGATGCGGCATGAGGTTGCGCGTCAGCGACCAGAGCAACTTTCGCGCGCATGAGACAGTTGAGTTCTGGTGCTACGTACCCGAGCCGGCGACCTTTCTACGCTTTTGGTATGGTGATCACATCAAGATAGGGCGTCCGTCGCCGTTTGTTGCTGCGGGGTGACCGGCTTTCAGCTCGCCCGGTACAGCGGATTGCAGTTGGCCCCGAGGAGGTTGGCGCCCCCGACTTCTTCATACGCTTCACCGTTGGCGAGCGTGACGGTCGCCACGGGCATGCCGTCTTTGGCATGGGCGTCGATGCGGTCTACCTGAACCATCGACCAAAGACCCATACCATCGCGATTGGGCAGAACGCTCATAACCCCCGTCACGCTCGCGTTCTGGGGTAGGTCCTCCAGCAGTTTCGCAAAATGTTCAACGCACGATACCAACAACATCCGCCGATAGTCGTAGCAGTGGTCAGTTTGTGTGATGCAAACGTATAGCCAAGGTATCGATAACTGCTGTTCGATGATCGCCCATTGTTTAGTTCCATCTCCGAATTGCAGCCTGCCGTGTAGCTCAGCGCCTGGATGAGTCATAAACATTCAGACCACCCCCCGCATAAAATGAACACTATAGATTGTAGTCCTTTAGTGTTCAATGTCGCCTCATCGTTCCCTTTGCAGGCTGCGCAAATGGAACTTAACAATGCCCTCGGGCAAGCACTGAAGAACGCTCGACTAAGAAGGGGCTTTACCCAGGAGGACTTTGGCGCGATCAGCAGCCGAACCTACATCAGCTCCCTGGAAAGGGGCATCAGGGCGGTGACCGTGAACAAGCTCACGGCCATCGCTCAGACAATGGATGTCCATCCGCTGAGCATCCTCGTCGAAGGCTATATTCTCCAGTCAGGCGAGAGCCTTGACGTGATCCTGGAAAGGATCAGGGCGGAGCTTACCGGAGCGCCATGAAGCGCCCAGAAGTCGCCGCCTCACTGAGCGGCTGGCCTCGCTAGCCATACTAGAGTACAGGCGGCATAGCCCTCAGCGGTGCGCTTGCCGATCCGGCTTATCATTTCATCCCTAGTGCGCTTTGGTGTGCTTGGTCAGGTTTTCGGGCCGAGGAGGTCTGTGACTCGGCTGTGCAGCAGAGTCCCCGCCTGGAAGTAGCCCATCACCGTGGTCACGCTGCGGTGTTCGGTCATGGCCATCACTTCGCCCAACGGCACGCCCTGGCGGCCGGCCTCGGTGACGAAGCCCGAGCGCAGGCTGTGTGCCGCCCAGTCCCCGTCTAGCCCCGCGAGCTTGGCACGACGCTGAACGATACGCGCCACCTGGTCCGCCGACAGTCCCGTGCGACCCACGGTGTTGCCTTTATATAGGCGACGAAACAGCGGGCCGGAATCGGCCGGTGCCGCCGCCAGCCAGGCGGTCAGCGCGGTGGCGGCCGGGCCGCGCAGCGGCTTCTCGCGACGCACGCCGCCAGTGTCGGTTTTGGTCGTACCCAAGGCATACAGCCAGGTGTCGGCATCCAGTTGGCGCACATCACCGACTTGCAGGCCGACCACTTCCGAGCGCCGGCGACCGCCACCGCTCCAGGCCAGCAAGAGCAGGGCGCGATCCCGCACCCCGCGCACGCCGTCGTCGTCGCAGGTGGCGAGCAGCGCCTGCAGTGGCTCGAGCACGATCGCGGTTTTCTTGCGCACGTTCACGCCCTGGCGCGACTGGGCTTTGCGCGCCTCGCGTAACAGGGTCTTCAGCGCCGGCGCCTCGGTCGGACTGTCCCACTCGTTGAGCCGGTGCCATTTACCCAGCACCGCCAGACGGTGACTGACCGTGTTGAACGCCAGCGGCCCCAACCGGCTCTTGACTCGGGCGGCGACCAGTGCCGCGTCGATTGACGGCGGCAGCAGGTGGACCCAGCCGCCGTCGGCCAGCGGCCGCGCCAGGTGATCGAGGACAAACTGCACGGCGACCGTAGTCGGTAGCGGCGCATCGCCCAGCGCCTGGCCGTAACGCAGCTGCAGCCAGGCCGACCAGTAGGCGAGGGCGCTGCGGTAGCTGCGCACGGTGTTGGCTGCGGTGCCGGCCGCGATAAACGCCGCGGCGGCTTGCTGGGCGCTAAGCGCCAGAAAGTGCGGGTCCAGCGGGGTTTCGTCGACCAAGAGTAGTTGGTCTGTAATATTTAATACGTTCAACGTATGATAATTCCAGTATTCAGAAAATAACGTCGGATAATCTTTCATTATCAGACCTAATATACGCGGAGATCAGCCATGGCAGTAGGAGTGCCGGAACACGAGGTGTTTGCCGCGGCGGACGCGGTGTTGGCGCGGGGTGAACGGCCGACGGTGGAACGGGTGCGCCTGCAACTCGGCCGGGGCAGCCCGGCGCGAGTCGGCAGCCTGCTGGATCAGTGGTGGTCGCGCCTGGCCGAACGCCTGAATGGCGAGACCCGCCTGCCAGCGTTGCCTGGTGAGTTGTCGCTGGCCTTTGTTGCGGTGTGGCAGCAGGCGATTCATCTGGCGCAAGGTGTCGTCGAACAAACGCTGGGCGAACAACGCCAAGCGCTGGCCGGCGAGCGCGAACGGGTGGCGGCAGTCGAGGACCAGGCGCGTCTGGAGGCGGTGCAGTTTCGCCAGCAGGCGGCGGAGGCCGTGGCGGGACGCCAGGCGGCCGAGTCGCGCCTGGCTGATCTGGAACAGATGCTGGCGCAACGCCAGACGCAGATCGAGGACCTGCAGCAGCAGCGTGAAAGTCTGCTGCGTGAACGCGGTGAAGCGCTGCTGCACAGCAAAACACTGCAGGGGGAACTGCAGGCGTTGCGACTCAAGGCCGAGCAAGACCGCGTGGCGCAGGAGAGCTACCTTCGCGGGGTCGAGGACCGTGCGCACCGCGAGATAGATCGCGCCCGGGAGGAGGGCAAGCACTGGGCTGCCCAAGTAAAGGAGGCAGGTAACCAACTTGAGCAGTTGCAGCAGAGGATTGAAGGAGTTCAGGCCGCGCTGGGTCAAGCACAGCAAAACGGCGCTGCTCAACAGGCACGGGGAGACACGCTGGAGCAACAGTTAGCGCAACTGCGCTCATCGCCGGTCAGCGAACGCAAGACACGCGTGAGGAAAAAGCCCAAGCCCGAGCCAGCGAAGTAAGCACGCCAGGCTAAATCTTCAGCATAAGGCGCCTAAGCTTCAACGGCTGGCTAGCCGATGAGCCCTTGAGGATGACGATTTCGTGGACGAGTTGTTCATGGTCGTTTCAATGCGGTGGATCTTCTTGCATCGACCTGAGGTAGCAGTACCGTGGCTTGTTCAGCCAACCCACGCCATCCGGCATCACGGAAACACAACATGATCAACAAGTAACCTATCGCAAATTTGCTTGAGCTTCTGTCCGTGCTCAGCCCCCCACCGCGGTTCGATGCTGATGCCGTAGGCGATCTTGCCGCTGACATGGTTGATCAGCCCCTGAAGCGAGTTGAACCCTTTGCGCGCTGCATGGGCCTCGGCGCTGATCTCCGGATGTGACAGGTAATAGAGGTGGTCACTGACATACTTCTTGTAGGCTTTCGTGAGTCTCGGTACAGGGCCATCCACCAGCAAACCCAGCACTACCTTTCTTGTCCCAGGGGTGACGACTTTGGTTTTGGCACGGTTTAGCCAGTACCCCGCGGCACGCAGCACCTGGTTGACGGCCTGAATATGGGTGGAGGCTAAGGCTCGATCGAAAGGCTGCCTTGAAGAGAAAATCAGGTCGTCCGCGTACCGAGTGTAGATGAGCTCATTTCTTGAGGCGAAGTCGTAGAGCTGTTCGTCGAGCGATCGCATGACCAGGTTGGCAATCTTGGGCGAGGTTGCAGCACCTTGAGGTAGATGGCCGATCCTGGAGTCTTTATATGGCAAGTTCGCCGAGAGCTCCCCGCGCCAGAACTTGCTGTCTGGATTACCGCTGACGCGAGTGCGAGTGCAGAGTCTCGACAACTCAAAAGCCACAAGCGGCTGGTACCCAATTGACCTGAAAAGCTTAAAAACCTGTGGCTCCAAGATGGACTCGAAGAAATTGGTGAGGTCGAGTTTAATCAACCAAGTTGCCTGGCAGTGGACGCTAGCCGCTTCCAAAACGCCGTTGCGCTCATCATAGGCATAGCTCGCATGGTGAGGCGTGAGGTTCGACAGGATGTGCTTGTTGATCCATCGCTGAGCTCGGAGCAGCTCAGGACTTGGGGCGCAGATGTATCGGAAGCGATCAGGGCTGTGGCCCGCGTTGGCCTTTTGTAGCCGGAACACGGTGTAGGCTTCTGTCTGGTACGTTCTGCCAATGGTTCTGTGCAGAAAGGGGTAAGGAACGCCTGTCAGGTTGGCCAGGTGCTTAAGGGAGAAGACAGGGGGACAATCATCATGCATTTCAGCGGCGATCTTCACCGCGTTCTGCAGAACGTCCTCAGGAATGCCTGCGGCACGTCCTGCTTTTAAATAGGGCTGAGGGCTCCAGCGTTTCATCTACCTTTAGATTCCGCCTGGCGGATGAGAGCCTTAAAATAGCCAGACATCGATAGCGTCATTTTAAGGCTCTTAACCTCCTGTCAGCGTGAGATCGTTCCAACGGAAAGCAGAGTTTGCTCCCTAAACGTCCCGCACAGCGTGCGGGATACTAGATTCCGCTACTGCGGACCCCTCAGTTGCTCCGGATGATACGGAGCGAAGGGGTCGGGGGCTACAAAAAATTTGGCTCCTTGCCGTCGCAACGTTCTTATCTGTTTTCGGCCCGCTAGCGTGAGGGCCCCCTCTACCGTAATCCAGTCCCGTTTGACGGCTCGATCTTTCGCAAGCAGCAACGTGTCCAGTGATAGCGGGAGCAGCCGCCGTAGATCCGTTGCTCGCCTTTTCTTCTGCGAGAACGCGAGGAGAGTTATCACGGCTAATTTGAGCGTGTTGCTTGCACGCCGAAAACTCGGTGCGCCTTGGATTTCGGGCAGTCTCAGTGCTTCGAGTGCGTTGGTAATGACGGGAGCCATGTCGACGTCGGTGGATCGCCAGTAGTACTCGGTCACTCGCTTGGGGAAAAGAGGTGCCCAGCGTTTGGCACCACGGTTCTTCTCAGACACGAAGATTGCCGGCATGTTGTTCGGCGCACCATGCTCGAAAGCCAGGAGTGCTGCTGCGCCTTGATATCCCAGCGGATTATCGCTATGAGCGCCGTACACCTTACACAGGGCGATTATTTCGTCCTTGTCTTCATCAAAGCTGTTGAAGATGGTGGGGCAGTCAGTGACCACATGCACTTGAGGCGCAAATCTGTGGCTGCGGACATTGATTATGCCTTGCTCCGTCCCGCTGTAAGCCAAGACCCAGAATTTGACGAATTTGCCCGAATACCAGCTCCTGATGGAGGCCACGCCCCACATCGCATCCAAGATTTTCCGGGCCCGATCACCGCTGCCGATGAAGTCTGTGAGCACGACGAAATTTCTGACTTTCGAGTTTCTAATGTTGTCAGCGGTGGGCTGCAAGAGAAAGCGCACATCGTTCTGACGGCACAGGGTATTTGCTATCCAGGCAGTCAGCGCTTCACTGCCAATATCCTGAGTTTTGTACTTGATTGACTTGACCGCTTGGATGGCAGCTCCGTAAGCCCTGATGTGCTTTTTCTTCGATCGCTTACTGTAGGTTTTCATTTCCTTGTACAGCGGGGGCGGGAGCTTGGCTTTGGTGGGTTGGAGCTCACGCTCGATGAATAGCGCGGAAGGTTGTTTGAGTGGCAATACCTTGCGCGTGAGTTTGACCATGCTGTCCTTGAACTCATTCAACGGGCAGTAGTTCACTGAGTTGAGCAGCTTCTCGGCGAGCGCGCGGTCATTCGGCCCTTGGTCGAACTGTGAGAGCCAGAGCTTGGCTTTTTCCTTCTGACTAACCTGCTGCATAGCCTGTTTCCTTAAACGTTCAACCCACCTCATTTTCCGATGTGGTGCCTTTGGCCAGCATTTCCAAGTTCGTAGTTATCTTGGGGGATGAAGGATAGGAGTTTGAGAGCAAATGAGGAGCTTCTTTGCCCCACGGGTCATCGCCACGTAGAGGTTCTTAGCGTTCATCTCATCTGGTTGCAGGATAACTGCAATTTCAGCTTCTAAGCCTTTGAGCAACAATGTGCTGCCTACCGCACGACGTGACAGTGGTCGGCCGAGCATACGATTTCTTTCGCGAATTTGAGCTGCAGCGGCGTACAGGGACTGCCCTTCTATCGTCGCAACTCTCAACGCTGCCAGGCAACAGCGCAGTAACTCGGGTCGGTATACATGCGCCCCCTGTTGTCTAGATAGGCATTGCAGAAGCTCGGCCGCGCTACCGTGTGTCAGCGTGTCGAGGAAGGTAATCGCGCAGTGCTCAGCCGGAGTCGGAGCAGTGCGATTTCGGCCATTGCGAATGATCTCAATCCTAGGTAAAAACGCGGCCGCGCCAACGCCCGTCATCACACTCGCTGCAAAATTAACAAGCTGATTCAGCGACTGCTCTACGGTGGGAACGAAGGTTCTGGCGAATGATATGAGGTCTGGAAGATCGACGCTCTCGACGGTAGTGGCTCCAGCAGTTTGGCTCGTGAGTCGCTGGCGGCCAGCAGTGTTTCTGGAATCCCCAATTATCAAGGCCGATTCGCCATCCTGAAGTCGCACCAGGGCAGCTGTGCGTCGTTGAGCATCAGCTGTAGCAGCCTGTATTCGCACCCACTCGACTTCATCGGGCGCCGTCCCCAAGTCAATAGGCTGTCCCGCTTCCAACAGCCCTCTTGCCTGAAGTAGCCACCTCCCGAACTCTTCTGTACCTGCTCGGCGCCACCTCCAAGGGGTGCTTAGAGCCCCGATAGGAGGGAAATGAACGATCACCTCAGCAGCCCAATCGACAAGCCTGTTTCCCCCAAAGTTGAAAATCGCTTGCATCGGGTCGCCCAAGACGTAGGTGCGGAGTGCTTGCGCCAACCAGGTAACGATCGCATGTTGTGCTTCATTGCAATCCTGATATTCATCGACCAGCAAATACGCATAGCTGGCCTGCAGTACGCTATCAAGATGGCGTCCACTCAAAAGCGCAATCGCGGAGGCTCGAATAGCGGGATAGTCATGACTGGGATTTTGCAAAAGCATGATCGCTGGGTCATGCCCGCTTCTCGCCGGAAACCGACTGATGAGCTTCATGGTGAAGCCATCTAAGGTTGCAATTACATACGATGCATTCGGGATGTTCGCTCGTGACATTCTGGCGCGTAATGCTGCCACCCCAGCGTTGGTGTGGGTCAAAATCAACGCAGGTTTGAGGCCCATATGCAGTGCCAAGGTATCGGCAATGAGCTGCGTTTTTCCACACCCAGCAGGCGCCGTGACAGAGCCCCGTTGGAACGCCAGAATATTGATCTCAGGCGGCATGAATCCAATCCCTAATCCTGTTGATGATCGCTTGGGAGCCTGGGTTCGCGTTAGGTAAGTCAGGGCCAATGATGTTCTTGGCAATGTATTCGTAGGTGGTGACAGATTTGTACCAGCCGTTCTTTCGGATACGTGAAGCACTTCCGAGAACGCCTCGGACCAATGGCGAATAGGGCAAACCCGGTCGTGAAGCTTGAATCATGTCTAGCGAAAGTGCATTTTCCGACTTCTCACGGATGTGCGCTGCCACGATGTCAGGCCCCCTGACTTCGAGCGCTTTGGCCAACAAGGCGTCGATCGCCAAATCGGACAGGCTAAGGAATAGCTCGTCCTCCAAGGCACGACCTTGCCCCCATGTTGCTGATTGACCACCCGCAAAGTGGAAGGCATCTCGAACAGCTGGGGTTGGCGGTTTGTCAGCGTCAACGATCACGAAAACCTGGTAGCCCAAGCTCAACAACGCACTGCCTCGCAGATAACAGTTGTCGGTACTTCCTCCGCTTACGTTTACGTATGCGCCTCCAGTGGCCAGAAAAGAGGGAAACCTCTGTGCCCCCCAGAACTGATCGAGCCCTCGCATAAGACCGACTTCGCTTGCACCCTCGCATACGATGATCCGCTTGGCCAAAAACGCCTCAGGGTCAGCTCGAAGGGTGCTCTGAACGTCATCGGTAATGCCTGCCTGACGAACCTCATGGAATCCAATTTGAGCTCGAACAACGAAAAGTTGATTGCCCGAAAGCTCGCGCAGCGCCACGGGCGAATGGGTCGTAAGGAACACCTGAAGTGGCGGTTGGGGCTCCTTACCTCCGAGAGAATCCATGAATCGAACCAGGCGGTGCGGTTCAAGACCAAATTCCACCTCATCAACTAACGCGATTGAGGCAGCTTCAGCGGCTCGGCGTTGAAGTCCGGCCACAAGCAAACGAGATGAGCCTGTACCTAAGGAGCGCAACGGTATCCCTTGCTCGTTGTGCAGTGCGATTGCACCATCCCCGATGGACACTGAGTGCGCATCCAGGAGCGCTTGTGCGAATACACCCACTGGAACACCAAGGTTTCTGGCTGTTTCCGTGACGACCTGAAGGGGCTGTTGAAGCTGCTCACCCGCTTGAGCACCGAAGTTATTTCGCGCCTCCCTCGCAGCATTTGCGAGCGCCTCCCCTAATGCCGGACGCTCATCAGTGAGCCGATTGAGGATCGAGTTGCGACTCCACGACAAATTTGTGTTCGCGAAGCTACCAATACGCGCAGGTGCGATGCGGGAGCGATCTTTCCAGGAAAGGTTGCGCTCCAGACCTTGCTGCTCGGCCCGATTGGAGAAGAGTCCCCATAATGGCTCAAGGTCGCTATGAACGATCAAGCGTTGAGTCAGAACGGTCTCGATGCCAAACCGTGGCTCGTCTTCGATGGCACCAGATGCAGCATCGAAACCACGTAGAAAGTCGCCGTAGCTATCAAGATTGATCAGGTCGTCGGGCAGATCGCCCAGTGTAATTGAGATAGTGATCGGCGCATTGACGTTGAGGTTGTAGAAGTCGTTGTCCCCAAAGGGGGCACTGCGCCTGGCGCCTAGGCAAAGCTCAACGGCATCCAGAATGGTAGACTTTCCGCTGTCACCCGGCCCAATTAGGCAATTGAATCCAGGGGAAGGTGACCAGCTCAGCTGTTGGATCGAACGGAAGTTCTGTATTTCTAGCTTGCGAATCCGTGCCATTGGCGCGCCTCCATGCGATAAGAACGATACTCGGTCGATACCTCACAGGAGCATAGCTTCTGCCACCTGGTAAGCCACTAGGGTGCCGAAGTCGAGCTATTCATGTGAAATAGCACTTCACGGCCAGATGCCAACATTCGACCTAATCAGCGATAGCATCAGATTTGACCAGCACGCTTTGTCACCCTGATCGGCGAAGAGCTGTCCATTTCTGCCGGTGGCGACACGTAACAATAGGCCAATAGCAGATACGCACGGAGGGATAAATCCCCCCCGAAACTCATGAGGTTAGGTTAACCAGCCGGGCTAGATGTCGGTTTCTTAGGTTGGCTCTTTGCGCTATCTCTGGTTTGAGCTTTAACAAACCACTGTGGCGCCCAAGTCACCGTATCGTCGTTAATCTCGTGTGGGATGGATTTCCAGAACTCGATGATCGTATCTGAAAGCTCATCTAGCTGTTGGTCCGTTGCAGTGAGGTCCGTGTGATCCATCCACGTGAATTCTGGAAGAATTTCGTCGATGGGGGACTTCCTCAAAAACTCTGGATGGTTGGCTTTCAGCGTTTCGAAAGCACTGCCATCACCATGCTTATAGACATTGATCACATAGCGATACGTACTGAGTTTTCGCATGTAGTCTGTGTTCTGTTTGGCTAGGCCCGTAGCGTCCAGAAGCTCGGCAATTTCGTCGAAGTTGGCTGACCATGTCTTCTTGAGGACTTCCTCACCATCGTGCCAATGCCTAATCTCCTTCACCAGCCAGCTACGTAGCTTCTTATCCCACTCATGGAGCATGCCGGCGATTATGCTCAGCCGAGTTTGATCGCGCATCTCACTCAACAGCCGATAAAACTCGACGCTATGGTCGTAGGCGCTCTCATAGGCACTTCCCGGATCGTCTCTGCCTGAATCGAAATATGGGGCTTGATCTTCAAGCCACCGTTCTCCCACTGCGTCAGCCTCTCTGTCTATGTCGTTGAACTGCGAGAGCAGCCTGCCTTTCGCTTGCTCAAGGTAAAAGCGGTTTTCTTCTATTACTGACTGCCGAAAGGGCTCCCACACCTGAAAAAGAACTGTGGGCTTTTCTTGTTTTTTGAGATTTGCTCAGTCATAGCTAGCTCTTGGTTGGGGATATGAGTTGGCTGAGGCGTGAAAGGTTTGCACAGCATAGACAGTCCGGAGTGTCCTCTCTTCAACGGCCGCGCTTCCATTGCTCTTACCATTAGGGAATGATCCGGAGGCGGCAGGGAGTTGAAGGCTTCCGAATCGCGACATGAGTATTAGGTATGTGAATGGATTAGCGAATGACCAAGGAAATTGAGCGAAGCGTTGAAGGCATACACCAAGAGCTGAAAGGGAGCGAGCTGGATTTTTATGGGAAGGATGACAATTCGCTGAAGTATTTTGTGCGACACATCAGCGCTCGTTTGGCCGAGCACCTGAACGCACAGAAGCGGCGCCAAGAGGATGAGTCCTTCGATGTCAGGTGGTCCTTGGGGGTCATCGGCTGTGTCAGCATCATCCTTGCGATCACGCGATCTGCAAGTAGTGACATTGAGTGGCTCAGTCAGCATACGTTGGCGTTGCGGCTGTGGGCAGTGGCGCTGAGTACGATTTTCGTCGGGGTCTCGCTGGAGCGCTCGACCTTGGTCAGATCGTTGTGGCGCTTCTCGGTCACCAAGTTTCTGCTTTCGCTGATCTTATCAGGCGCCATCTTTTATGCTCGGGGGAAGGCGGCAGGCTTCGTCAATGGGGTTTTTCACGTTGATGCTTCGGCATTCCCAATTACCTTGGTCATGACCACCGGACTGGTGTTGTTCAAGCTTTTGGTACCTTTCGCCCTGGCGGTGGCCGGAATGGCAGCCGCCGCGCATGTTTTGTCCGTGCTGGCCTGGCTTAAAGACAAACATGTCGGTAGCGATCCTTTTGCGGCGGTACCGCTGTACTCACTGTTGTTCATCGGGGTTTCCGGGGTGATCCTGTTTTTTGGATTGAGTTGGTCGGGAGGGCAGTTGAATGACAGCCGCTTACCAGAGAAGGTGTATCTGATGGCGCATGCGCTGGATTTTAATTACGCGCATGAGTGCGCAAACGTCGACCCCGCGCGCCCGGTGGTGTTTCTGGGCAGCGCGCAGGAATCAGTGCTTATAGCGCCTTATGGCCTGGAGGATTTTGACTTTGGCACCTTCTTTGAGGCATCAGTGATTGTGCCCACCGACTTCACCCGAGAAAAATGCGATTACAAACCACCGGTGGTAAGTCATTAAGCGAGTGGAAATGAAAACCGAGAGTGTCGGCCGGCCACCGAAACCATCAGTTGCACTAGGAAAAATGCGGCATGAATGATGATCTAAAAGCTCAAAGCAACCCCTTCTCAACTGGTGGTGGTGGGGTTAACTTCGAAACTCGTGTGCAAGCTGCATTTGCCGTCGCGTTGCTGGCAGGCTCGCCTCTGCCTTGCCTACCGTCCAGTGCAAAAGCGCAGCAAATCAAGTTCCAGAACAAATACGACGGGGTGCAGACCGATGACTTTGTCGTCGTCGCCGGCGAAGCGCACAGCACTGTGAGCAGGCTTTATGCGCAGGTTAAGCACGAAATCACGACCAGTGACGCTGAAGATTCAATGTTTGCGCAAGTGGTGAAGGGGGCTTGGGCGGATTTCACCAGTGATACTTTCGATCCGCAAAACGATGCGATTGCGTTGATCACCGGGCCACTCCCCAAACTCGATGTAAACCATACATTGCCCGTGCTCGAGTGGGCTCGGTACTCAGCAAACGCTGATGAATTCATCCGTAAATCCCAGACCAAAGGCTTCACCAGCAAGACCAAGCTCGAACGGTTACGCATCTTCAAAAGCCAATTGCAATCAGCCAACGGCGGTCAGGAACTCAGTGACCATGAGCTGTGGAGCTTTCTAAAGATCTTTTACTTGCTCTCCTATGACGTGGACGCCAAGGCGTCTGTGGTGGCCAGCTTGCTGGGAGCGTTGATCCAGTGTCATTCGCACCAGCCTCCCCATCTGGTCCTGGCGAAAGTCATCACGACAGTGCAGGAATATAACCAGAACGGGGGCACGCTTACCCTTGATAATGCACCGCCAGAGCTGGCGACGTTATTCGCCAGACCTGTCGCACTTGAACTTGATAGCGACATTGAAAGGTTGCGCGATCGCGGCGAACGTATTGTTTCCGGAATATCCAATTCGATCAACGGGACGCATATTCATCGGGATGAGCAGTTGGCTGCTATCGCCGATGCTTATAATCCAGGTGGCTTCCTTTTCGTCACCGGGGGGAGGGGCGCCGGCAAATCGGGCATCGTCAAAGACTTTGTGTCCGTCAGACTTCAAGACACGGCCGTATTTTATCTTCGCGCAGAAGATCTCGATAAGTCCCACCTAAACGACGTTTTCACTGCGTTCGGAATGCGTTCAACCCTGAGTCAGATTGCTGGGCAGTTAGCGTTGTTGAGTAAGAAGGTTTTGGTGATCGAGTCGGTGGAGAAGATCCTAGAGCTCCAGCATCAATCGGCATTTATTGATTTACTCAACTTCATCAAGGGCCAACAGGGCTGGACCATTATTGCCACCGGCCGCGATTATGCGTACCAGCAACTGACGTTCAACTATTTACAGCCAAGCGGCATTGCTTTCAGCAGTGTCAACATCGAAGGCTTTTCAAAAGATCAGGTCAGTCAGCTTTGTGAGCAGACCCCAGAGCTAAACGCCCTGACTTCAAATGAGTTGCTCTTCGACATTCTGAAAATCCCTTTTTTCATCGATTTGGCGGTCAGAGCGATTGGTAACGGTGCGCATTTTAAACCGCAAGATACTGAAGCAGAATTTCGGACCATTGTCTGGGACTCAGTGATTGCGAAAAGCACAGAACGCAAGGCCGGCATGCCGGGTAGACGCAAGGCTACGTTTATTGCCGTGGCCAAGCTGCGCGCCAAACGCATGGTCTTCGGGGTGAGGGACGCTGAGTTCGATGCGGAAGTCATTGCCAAGCTAGAAGAAGACCATCTCATTTACCGGGACCCGCGTACTTCGCTGATCAGCCCTAGTCACGACGTTTTGGAAGACTGGGCGCTGGAGGAGTTCATCGAGGGTGAATACATTGACAGCGAAGGGCATCCCGCAAATTTCCTGACCAACATCGGCAATGAACCCGCAATCAACCGCGGATTTAGACTGTGGCTGCACCACAAATTGAAGTCACGCAGAGGGCTGAACGGCTTTTTGGAAACGATACTTACAGATGGGGGCATCGAAAATTATTGGAAAGATGAGGCGATTGCGGCCGTCCTGCAATGTCCGGATCCCCAAGACTTTTTAGTCTCACTCAAGCCTCTGCTACTGCAAAACAAAGAAGACATGCTGATCCGTTTCTTCTTCATATTGCGGATCACCTGTCAGCGCCCCGTTGAAGGAGACAATGTCCCGCTTGGCATAGATGAAAAGACTGGACTGGCCAAAGTGTTGCTCTTAAGGCCTTATGGAGATGGGTGGAATGCCTTGGTTGATTTTACCTACGCCGCCAGGCAACAGCTGGCCGAGCCGACGTGTACCCAAGTCGCGGAAGTGCTGAGCACTTGGTGCGAGCAAATAAATATCTGGGAGGAGCTTCCCCACGGCTCGCAATGCGTCGGGCTGCTAGCGCTGTTTCTGCTTGAACGCATCAAGGATGACTACCGGCGTGACTCACTCAGGAAGAAAATTCTTAAGGTTTTATTGAAGGTCTCGGCGGCGGTCGAGCAAGACTTTAGTGCCTTGGTCGAGCGCGACGTATTCCGGTCCAAGAAGCGCTCAGAGCGACCGAGCTACGTGGATGAGCTGACTCAGTTGGCGCTGATGGGCGATGCTATGCCGATGCTCTGCATGCGTAGCCCAGATTTCGTCATCCGTTTGGCGCTGCATGAATGGAAGAGGGAGGAGCCTGAATCTGACCCCTCGTGGCCCATGCCGCGTCAGCGACTGGACGTTGAGGAATCCTATGGGCTAGACGTCGAACGTGGCTTTTCACCTGCCAGCGGCGCCAAGGGCCCTTTCAAATATCTGTTGAGGCAACATCCCAGAAAGGCTTTGGATTTCATCATCAACTTGTGTAATACCACGGCACAGAAGCAAGCCGAGTCAGAGTTTGGTGCACGTTCTGAACAGACATTGGGGTTCGGTTTTACCGAAGAAATGGCCGTGGAGCGAATTGAACTGCAACTGGCTGATGGGCATCGCGTGCTTCAGTATGCTTCCCCGCATCTCTGGAAAGGCTACAGGGGGCATTCCACGTTACCGGGCGTACTGCAATGCGCGATGATGGCATTGGAAAATTGGCTATTTGCGTGGGTTAACGCCTGTACGCAGGAACGTGAAATTGTTTGGCTGTATGACTACCTCCTACGGTCGAGCAATTCGGTAATGCCGACTTCCGTTCTAGCCTCTGTCGCCGTTGCCTGTTCTAGTAAGGTGGGGGCCTCGGCGCTGCCCCTCTTGAGAAGTTTCCGACTTTATAACCTGGATTTGCAGCGTAAGGTCCAGGAGATGGGCGGCGCCGAGATGAATTGGTTTGGGACCATGATGCATCGTGACGTGATGGCGAAATTTTACGCGGAGGAGCGCAGAGAGGCAGCCCTTCGGCCATGGCGCGCAGAGACGCTGGAAGAGTTACTGGTCAAGTTCCAATTTCATGAGAGCTTGCGGGGCGAAGCTCTGCAGATAGTCGACGCTTTCATCGCTGAGGCGGAAGTTACCAAGGACAGTGATTTACGGTTCATGATCCACCGTGTGGATACTCGCGCTTGGGAAGCGGTAGAAGACCGGAAGAACAATCGACTAATTCTACAATCAAGTGCTGCATTGCCTGAGGACCTTCAGCAGGTTCAACGCGAGTTCAATGACAAGCATTCGTACGATTCGGTGGTTCAGCGATTGTACGTGTGGTCCAGAAAGGCGTTCGACGACCTCAGCCCCGACACCGCGCGTTATGCCACCTACCAGGATGCTGTCGCGGAGGCGCGAGGGCTCATAACTGCGCTTGAGACAGGGATGGTTCTAGGTTTTCAAAGTATGGCCGTCGGCGCTATCACAACCACGGCAGCTGTTTGCATTCGAGACGCTGGGGCCGAACTGTCAGATGAAGACAAAGAATGGTGCTTTGAGATCATCCTCGACACAGTCTGCATGCATGCAGACAATCTAGACGATCACTCTGCGGTTGATGCGACTGATCAGGATGGCGCGGCGGCGTGCGCATTCGTACTGGCCAAAATGTTCGATTTTGAGCTGCATGCTGAAGACGTGGTAATTCTGGAATCTGTAATCGTCACCGCATTGACTCATGCCAATTTGCATGTATGTGCGTCCGCCGCGAAAGGGGTAAGGACCTACCTTTGGTCAAGCAACCATGACTTCGCCTCCCGCTGTCTGGCTGGGGCAGTGGAGCATGCTCGCTTCAGGCTGGAAACGGCGAAAACCCGCAGACATCATCATTACGTCGGCGATGTTTCCGCTCAGTCGCGTGAGGATTGGAGCGAGACGATTGCTCGATTCAGGGATGATATATTGGCAGGGCATTTCCCGTTGAGTGTCGAAGACTGCTCGCTCGAAAGCCATGCTCCGTGGCTAATTCATCTGCCCATGTTGCTCATTCCTTACAACAATCAGGAAGAAGACCACATTCGGCTACTCAAGAAAATCGTCGGTTTTGTTTACGAGGATCAATACCGGGAGCCGCGGCAAGGTAGCCAGGAAAAAATACACTACGAGATAAAGAAACAAATTCAGGACTGCTTGGCAGAGCATGTGGTGCATTCAAAACATAGAAATTTCGAGCCGGTGCGCGAGGTTTTGCGTGTCGGGTGCTCGAAGGCGCCCACCTTTACTTACCTGGTCAAATTAGCCTTTGATATTGCCATGGAGAAGAAGAGCGATTTCGATGCGATTTGGACGTTGTGGAGGGTACTTGCACCTGGGCTACACGCCATTGCGGCGACAGAGGTCAATGATCCCTACGCTGGCCACCAGCATGATTTGAATACGTTGCTTCGGGGCATGCTTTATTCCGACAGCCATTGGCAGCGCCACCCCAGCGAGACTGCGTGCCTTCAGGTTGGCGCCTACGATCTTTTAGACTTTGTACGGACCTCGGGGCATAACAGCCACGTTTTCGAGGCACTCAGTTCATTGATGTACAACTTCCATGAACTGTTTTTTGAGGATGGTATTTTCATCTTGGCGGAGAAGTTTTCAGCCGATACTGCGATTATTTCCCGACAGCTAAATACGGCTTTCTATCTCGAAATGTCCATGGCTCGTTACTTGCAAATTGAGAACCGAGCAGCGTTGACGCGCAGCATGTACAACGCTTGTCTAGGATTGCTTACCGGCTTGGTAGAAACCGGTTCCGCGAGGGCGTACTACCTGCGGGAAAATCTGATCAGGACACGAAGAATTTCTTTTTAGGAGCTGGCCATCCAACGCTCCCCCGCAGTAGCAGCGGGGGAGCTAGGCCAGAAGCTGGCTCCTGTTAGGACGGAAGTAAACGCTGACCCAGCGGTCACGGCTCGCGACATTTCCTATCTTCCACGTCTCCTTGGAGCGCTTACGTCAAAGAATCGGTAGCGAACTTCTGAAAATCCGTTGTCTGGTTCGATGCCAGGCGGTAGCGAGTTCATACCTCCCGGCGGTGGATTGCGAATGGTGAAGCTATGCTGAACCAGGCGCAGCCGAGAGGAGAGGCGATTACGATAGGTCACAAGCTCTGAAAAGTTTGCGAACCATTTCCGCTCAACCTAATCGATCAGCGCTGATGTGGTTCGTAAAAACCGAACGCTGGATCGGTTTTTACTGCCTGTCCCCAGCGCGGCGCGGCGCATAGATTCTGCCTTGAATTTTCCCGGCACAGCCGGCAAAACGAGATGGTTTCATGAGTGACCCAACTGATTTAATCAATCCCGCGCGAAGAAAAGTCTTCGGACAAACATTGGCGCTGTCCGCTGCAACCCTGATTGGCGGTGGCGGACTGGGCATCACCAGCAATGCTTCTGCCAGCGCCAGACTCAGCTAGGGAAACGGTGATATTGAGTACGACGTAATTATCGTCGGCGCAGGATCAGTCGGTGCCGTGATGACTGCGCGATTGAGCAAAAATCCGAAGCGTCGCGTAGTGTTACTTGAGGCAAGCAACAACTATGCGACTGTGGGAGCAAGCTTGCCTCCGAATGTTTGCAAGGCGATCTTTTGTCGGACGCAGATACACAACCTTTATCCATGAGAACAGCTCATGAAAATCGGTTTCGTCGGCCTCGGCAGCATGGGCCGGACCATGGCCGCTAACCTGCTCAAGGGTGGTCACGAACTTTGGGTCTGGAACCGCTCGCCGAGTTCGGTGCAGCCCTTGGTCGAATTGGGTGCCTTCGGGGCAAACTGCCGTGGGAGCGAATCAGGCTTCCGCTGCCAGCGGAGATCTCTCGCGTCTGGCGATAGACCTTAATCAAATGGAATTGCGCTTTAGCCTTTAGTGCATGCACTTACTGTTTAAGTGCGTCTATTGCCAGATCCCAGATCGTCGGGTTGCCCAGGCGAGCCTTGAGCAAATCGACCAGCGCATTGATTCTCTGTGAGCCTCGCTTGGAGGGTTTGAATATGACTGAGAACGTACTGCCCTTGGGCGCGTAATCCGCAAGTACGACCACCAACTCGCCCGCGACGATGGCATCGGCAACGAGAAAGGTGGGCATGATAGTGATCCCCAAGCCGGCTTTTGCGGCATCCAGCAACTGGAAGCCGCTATCGCTTCGTAATCGCGAACGAATACTGAACCTTTGTAGCTCGTCACCCACTGGCAAGCTCCAGTAACGGTCGTTTTGGCTAAGGCTGTAGAACAAACCATGATGATCGCGCAGCTCGACGGGATGTTGTGGAACGCCATGTCTGGTCAAGTAGTCAGGGCTGGCGCATAGGACGTGGCGGTTGGGGATCAGAGGTTTGGCGACGACCGCGCCGTCAGGAATTCGGCCAGCACGAATGATCAGATCGAAGCTTTCATCCAACGGATTGACGAAGTCATCACTGGCCCGAATATCGAGTCTCAGGTCGGGATGGGCGAGAGCGAACTCGGTCAGAATTGGGGACAAATAACGATGTCCAAGCACCATGGGTGTCGCGATCCGCAAGTTTCCGCTAAAGCCGGCATAGGTAGATTGCATTCCATCTTCGGCGTTGGCCACGTCGTCCAAGATGCTGACGCAGTGGTCGTAGAAGCGCAGGCCGGCATCATTGACATGCAGCTCACGATCGCGTCTGAACAATGCTACTTTCAGTCGCGACTCTAATGCCGTGAGTCGAGTGCTGACCACTGATTTGCTTGTGCCCAAGGCCCGTGCAGCAGCTGCCAGGCTGCCCGCATCGACCACTGCGACGAACGTGCTCATTTCGACCAGCTTATTCAATCGCTTCGCCTTTTGCTCTGTCTGTTGGCGGGACGCCACCGTCCTTACTGAGAGCAAGGCGTGTGGCATGCCAGTTTATGCCATGACCCTCTAATCGGTCATTTCTCCTGTCGTTCGTAAAAAGCGAACAGCGGATCGGTTTTTACTGCCTGTTCCTTGTACGCCACGACGCATAGATTTCGCCTGGACCATTCCCGGCAGAGCCGGCCATATGAGGTGATTTCATGAGTGATCCAACCGATTTAATCAATCCCGGTCGAAGAAAAGTCCTCGGGCAAACGCTGGCGTTATCCGCTGCCACCCTCGTCGGTGGTGCTTTGGGCGTCGGCCGCGATGCGTACGCGGACAGCAAGCTCGGTAACGGCCAGGGTGATGCCGCGTTTGACGTCATCATAGTCGGCGCAGGATCGGCAGGTGCGGTGCTGGCTGCGCGCTTGAGCGAGAATCCCAAGCGTCGTGTGTTGCTGCTCGAGGCGGGCAACAACTATGCACCCGACAGCTACCCCAAGGAGCTGGTAAAGTCGGCCACGGTGGGCGCTAATCTCGACCCGCGCTTCGAGTGGGGTTACAAGACCGAGCCAGGTTATGTTGGGCATCCCATTCTGGCCATCCGGGGTAAGGTCGTCGGCGGCAGTTCTGCCATCAATGGCGCTGTAGCCGCGAGAGCTCGGCCAGAGGATTTTGCCCGCTGGAATCTCCCGGGCTGGAGCTACAATGAAGTCCTGCCGGCGTTCATCAAGCTTGAGACGCACAGTGGCGGGACGACGGGGCGACATGGCGCAAAAGGGCCGTTGCCGGTTCATCAACTCAGTCGCGCCGAAGTCACGCCGATGCAGCGCGCGTTTATTGATTCAACAGTGGCCTCAGGGTACAAGGCAGTTGCTGACTTCGATGGTGAGGATGCAAACGGTGTCGGCCCTTACGCCATGAACGTCGTCGATGGCGAGCGTATTAATACCGGGATGGCCTACCTGACCACCGTTGTACGTGCGCGCCCCAACCTGACGATCATCTCGGATGGTCTGGTAGATAAGGTGCTGTTCGATAAAAAACGCGCAACCGGCATCAGACTGGCCAATGGAGCCTCCTACAGCGCTCATGAGGTTGTGTTGTCCGCTGGTGTTTACGGCAGCGCTGCGGTGCTCATGCGTTCAGGCGTTGCGCCTGCCGAGCATTCGCGCCGTCTGGGGCTACCAGTGGTGGCAGATTTGCCGGTGGGGCAGAACCTGGTTGACCATCCGTTTTACTTCAACGCTTACGCGGCGCGCCCGGAAAAACTTGGCAGCCAGTCACCGCCGATTGGGGCCTTTCTCTGGACCCACAGTTCGACAACCTCTCGCGGTGAACTGGACCTGCATATCACGGCGACGCACCTGTTTCCCCAGGACAAAAGTCCTACCGGTGCGGGGTTTGTATTGGCGGTCGCCCTGACTCGTCCACTGTCGCGTGGAAAGTTCTGGCTCGATAGCCTCGATCCAGCCGTCGCGCCGCGTATCGACCTGAACTTCCTGGCTGAAAAACACGATCGTGAGCGGTTGCTTGAGGGGGTAAAACTGTCGCGCAGCATTGCTAAACGTCCACCGTTGAGCGAGATGATCGCCAGCGAACTGATGCCGGGTGAGGGCGCCCAGAGTGATGAAGAACTACTGTCCGCCATCAAGGCCACGCTGGACAGCTACGAGCATCCGGCAGGTACTGCGCCCATGGGGCTGGTCAGCGATCCGGCCGCGGTCGTGGATATGCAGGGGCGTGTACACGGGCTCAAGGGATTGCGAGTGGTCGATGCCTCGATATTCCCGGATGCCATGTCCGCTGCCACTAACGTGACCACTATCGCGGCTGCCGAGCACATCGCGACCATGATGGTTTGAGTGTTGCGCTGAAATCGCCAGGGCATCTCGCCCTGGCTTTTATTGATCAACGGGTCGTCAGCCTGCCGGGTGAGCAATCGATCCAGCTGTGCTGAGGATCAAGGTGGCGCTGTCGGTCAGCCGCTGCGCCCTCACACCGACATTCAGATATCTGCGCGAATGCAGCTCTCGCTCTGCGTCCAGATGCTGTAATTGACTGGCCCCTCCCATCAAATACGCTTTTTTCGTTCGATCAAGCGATCCTGTGGCCGAAGCCAGGGCTGTTTCGCTCGCTGTGCTGAGCATGGCGTCATGGTTGAGCGCCTGCAGGCTATCGGCAACCTGTCCGAATGCCTTGATCACCACCTGTTGATAGCCCGCCAGTGCCGCTGAATAGTCGGCCTTGGCGGCTTGTTGCGCTGCATGCAGGCTGCCACCATCGAATAGCGGAGCTGTCAGGACGCCGACAGCATTCCAGGCAAGCCCTGACGGTCCGGAAAATATCCCCTGTTCACTGAGTGAGGCACGCAGTTCGATGTGGGGATAGCGATTGGCGGTGGCGACGCCCACGGCTGCGCTGGCGGCATGCAGGCGGGCTTCGGCGGCGAGGATGTCGGGGCGTTGACTGGCCAGGGCGGAGGGTAGCGTTAATGGCAAGTCAGCAGGCAATACAAGATCTTCCAGGGCAAGGGTACTTTCAGTCCATTGGGCCGGTAGTATCCCGGACAACACAGCCAGCGTGTTTTCTGCTACTGCCCGCTCTTGTCGGACCACAGCGGCTTGCCCCTCGATATCGCTGATCAACCGCCATTGGCGATCCAATTCATCCTGTGTGGTCGCACCGCTGAGCAAGGCCTGTTGCATCAGTGCAAACCGGTTGCGCTCAATGCCCATTAGCGTTGCGATGATGCGCAGCCTGGAGTTTGCCGATGCTGAGCGGATCGATTGATACACGACCTGTGCGCTGACGTTGAGCATCACGGCGTCGAGTTCGGCATTGGCCAATGTTTCCTGGGCCTGATGCTGCTCCACAGAACGTTTTATCGTGCCGAAAAGATCGAGGTCGAATGTGCCTGCCAATCCACCGGAGTACGCGCTGAAAGGTGGTGTTTGGCGATAATCCGGGCCCAATTCAGCGGCGCCGATACGGGTTCTACCGATGACCGAATCGACGTTCAACTGCGGTTTGGCACGTCCTGCCACGGCCTCAGTGAGATGGGCGGCTTGCTCTAGGCGGGCGCGCGCGGCACGGATATCCAGATTGCTCTGCAACGCGTGCTCGACCTTTTGGCTCAGCTCGTCACTGCCCATTACTCGCCACCAACCCCAGCCAATCGCGTTGGTGTTGTGCAGTGTCGGAGCGCCGTTTTGTGGAGGCTGTACAGCCAGGTAAGTCGCAGTTGTCGGCACCTGTGGTGCGTGAAAGTCCGGCCCTGTGGAACAGCCAGCCACCAGCAGTGCGCTGATCAAGGGCAAAGTTGCAAAGACGGGCGGTGTTCCTGGGGGAATCAATCTCATGGTCGTGAGTTCCATTGAAGTCATTGAAACGGCATCAGGCATGCTGGGGTTTGAAAAACAGCACCACCACGAACGCCGCGAACAGGCAGGCGCCTTGCAACCAGATGGTGTCGGCGAAGGCCAGCAGTGAGGCCTGGGTTTTGATCTGTGTGCCCATGGTCATGAAGGCTTGATGCTGCGCGCGAGCGGGATCTGCACTGGCAACGCTGAGAAAGTGCTGAGTCAGGTTCTGTAACCTGGCGTTGGTTGCTTGGGAAAACACGTTGACCTGGGTCGTGATGATTTCTGAGTGGAACTGCTCGCGGTGCGAAATGAAGGTTTGCAGCAAAGCGATGCCGATGGCGCCACCGAGATTGCGCATCATGTTGAAAATCGCCGCCGCCGAGCCGACGAATTGACGATCGATATTGCCGGTGGCGAGCGCCGCCAGTGGCGTCATCACCAGTACTTGGGCGAGCGCGCGAACGACGTTGGACAGCATGAACTGTTCGCCGGAAAAGTCGGGTGAGAGCGGCGTCGCCAAGACGGTGCCGAAGCCGTACAACAGAAATCCCAGGCCTGCGAGTATTCGCGGATCGATCAGGCTTATCAGCCGGGGAAGAAAAGCGATCAGCAACAGCTGGGGCAGCCCGAGCCAGGCCATCACGGCGCCGATTTGCGCCGAGTTGTAGCCGTGCAGCCGTGCCAGATACATCGGCAAGGTGAAGATCCAGCCGTACATCGTGAAGCCAAACACGAAGTTCAGCACCGTTCCCAGCCCGAAATTGCGCTGGCCGAGAATGCGCAGATGCAGTAGTGGTTCCTTGCGCCAGAACTGGATCACGGTAAACGCTGTCAGCGACAGCGCCGCGATAACCGACAGATTGAAAATGAACGGCGAACCCAGCCAGTCTTTGCGATTGCCTTCTTCCAGTACCGTTTGCAGACAACCGAGGCCGATCGCCATGGTGACAATGCCCCACCAGTCGCCTTTGGCGAGCAGATGCCATTGCCGTTCCGTCGCGGCGACCGTGGACCAGAGGATGGCCACGGTGAGCAACCCGGGGAGCACGCTGATGTAGAAGATCGATTGCCAGCCGAATTGATCGTTGAAGTAGCCACCGGCGACCGGGCCAATGGAGGGCGCGAGCACCGCGGCCAGGGAATACACCGCCATGCCGATCGGTTGTTGATGACGAGGCAGACTGGTCATGATGATCGAGAAGGCCAGCGGGATCAGTGCACCGCCCGCAAAACCCTGCACGGCACGCATCACGATCATCTGCCCGAGGGTATGGGTAAAGGCACAGGCGACAGTGAAGGTGATGAACGCGATGGCACTGCCAATCAAGTAGGTGCGCATTGAGAAAATGCGTGTCAGCCAACCGCTCATGGGAATGACGATGATTTCCGCGACGAGATACGAGGTGGTGATCCAGCCGCCTTCGTCGGCCCCGGCGCCGATTGCGCCCTGAATATCCGCCAGCGAAGAACCGACGATCTGAATGTTCAGGATGGCGAGAAACGCGCCCAGGGCAGCCCCGCACACGGCCATCCACGTTTTGAACGAAGCACCGACGGGTGGGTGCGGCGGATCAATGCTGTCGACAGTCATGGCACGCTCCCTTGGCCTGGGTTATCTGAAAGGTCATCGTCGACTTACCCCTCATGGCGGGTAGTGACATCGACCTGCACCGACATGCCAGGACGCAACCGGCCTTGCAGTTGGACCGGCACATCGACCGCGATCCTGACCGGAATGCGTTGAACGATCTTGGTGAAGTTGCCGGTGGCGTTGTCGGAGGGCAGCAGACTGAACTCCAATCCGCTGGCGGGGGACAGGCTGTGTACGTACCCGGTGAGGCTTTCGTCGTTGAAACTGTCGACGTGAATGCGCGCTTTATCATCTTCGCGCAGGCGACCCAGTTGGGTTTCCTTGAAGTTGGCGACGACATAGACCGTTTGCAGCGGTACGACAGCCATCAAGGCGCTTCCCGGTTGAACCCATTGTCCGGGGCGAATCGTGCGTGAACCCACTGTCCCATCGATTGGCGCGATGATCCGGGTGTAGGCCAGGTTCAGTTCGGCTTGTTGCAGCGCGGCAGCGGTCTGTTGCACTCGGGCCTGTGCGACGGTTCTATCGGCCTTGAGGGTATCGATCTTGCGTTGACTGGCTCGGGCCGCAGCCCGTTGTTGCGCCAATTGAGCAACCGCGACCTGTTGTTTCGCGTCGTCTTCCTGGGCGCTCTGTTGCGAGGTGTAGCCAATACCGTTGAGCGTGCGTGAGCGACTGCGGTTGATCGAGGCGATGTTCAGTTGCGCAACCATGGCGGCAACCTGAGCGTTGGCTTCGTCAAATCGTGCCGATTGTTCCAGCACCTTGGCGTCCAGGGTGGTGAGGCTCGCGGTTGCCGCGGCGTGGGCGGCGCTGGCGGCTGCCAGCGCCGTCTTGAAGTCATGGTCGTCAAGTCGAGCCAGTAGTTGGCCCGCCTTGACTGGCTGGTTGTCCTCGACCTCCACCGAGGTTACGTAACCGGACACCCTTGGCGCGATCACCGAAAAATCAGCTTTCACGTAAGCGTCGTCAGTGCCTTCGATAAAACGCCCGCTGGTCCAGTAGCGAACCGCTGCATGTACGGCGAATGCAAGGCAGGCAGAGGCGATGAGGACAATGGCCCAGAGTCGTGTGGATGACCTGGATGAGGGGACTGATCGGGATTGTTCCAATGTAAATGCTCCAGCAAGAATTATTGAGGTGGATGACATCACGGGTGCTACTGCCTTGGCGTCGCTACTACCGACGGCTATGCTTCCGATTTTCGGAAGCATGTTCATGGCGGATGAAATCAACGATTTACGATTGCTCGTGCAATTGGTCTCCTCGGCAGGTGTGACCAAGGCGGCGATCGCTTTGAACAGTTCGCCCGCGGCTGTGAGTCGTCGTCTCACGGCTCTGGAAAATCGTTTGGGGGTTCGTCTGATTGATCGTCATGCCCGGCGTTTTCGGCTGACCGAAGAGGGCGTGCTGTTGCATGAGGGTGCGCTGTCGATCCTTGCGCAGGTCGATGAGGTCGAAGCAGAGATCAGTGTCGGCAGCCAGCCCAGTGGGCGCTTGCGGGTCTGCACCCCGGTACACATCGGTCGAACGGACATAGGCCCTCTGGTTGCACAGTTCACGCAACGCTATCCCCATGTCAGTGTTGAACTGGTGCTGACGGATGCCGAGGTCAATCTCGTCGAAGAGGACATCGATATCGCGATCTGCGTCGGTGAGCCGGATTCACAATCGATGGTTAGGCGCAGACTGCTGCCGAGTCGCCGCGTGATCGTTGCTTCGCCGGACTACCTCGAGCGCAAGGGCAGGCCACGGGTACCCGAAGATCTGCTCAAACATGATTGCCTGTTGCTGGTGCGCGGGCGCCGGGTGTTTGATCGCTGGCAATTCGTCAATAACGGCAATGCCTATGAGCTCCAGGTGCGCGGCCGAATGCTCACCAGCAGCAGTGAAGTCACCCATCAATGGGCGCTCAGCGGTTACGGGATTGTGGTGAAGATGCAGTACGACATCGTTGAAGACCTCGCCGCCGGCCGGCTGGTGGAATGCCTGCCTGAATTCGCCAGCGACTCCATCGACCTGTACATCTGCTATGCCGCTAAACGTCACCTGCCGGGGCGTGCCCGGGTGTTCATCGATTTTCTGGTGGAGGCGATGGCACGACGAGTTTGGTGAGTTGACCTGAACAGGGCGCTGATGCGCAGCGCCCCGTCAGGCAGGCAATCAGACGTTGCTGACTTCGCCGCCGGCAACAGGCTTCCAGTTCTGCAACGGCGTCAGAAAGTGCAGCTCGAATCGGCGTTCGACAAAGGCCCAGCGTCCGTTTCGACGTTCGAGGCGATCGTGATACAGGCCGCTGATTTGCGTCTGGCCCATTTCAACGTGAGTCACCAGGCAGTCCACAGCGACCTTGGCGGTAGCGCGATCACCGTCGAGGTTGATCAGAGTGTTGGCCATCCAGTGATGCATATGCGGCATTTGCGACCAGTTCTGATGCGCGGACGCAACAATGGCGTCGATACCCTCGAAATTGCCGAACGCATCGCCCAGGGCCAGAACCGCCCCTTCGTGCCAGATGCTGCGCAGTAGGGCTTCATCATGACCGTCGAATGCGTGTCCATACTCGGCGACCAGGCGTTGAATCGCCAACTCGCTTTCTACTGCGTCCAGACGGGATTCCAGATCTTGCTTGCTCATGGTGTTTCTCTCTTGATCAGTGTTGAAAATCAGTACTGAGGGTCAGCTCACGCCAGCGGGCAGTTTCCTCGGCCACGGCGCTCAGTTTGTCTTCGACGACCTTGAGTGCGTCGGCACCGGCAATAAACCGCAGAGGAGGGTGCGGCTCATTCACCAGGTGCACCACGGCGACACCCAGACGCGCTGGATCACCTACCTGCTGGTGGTTGCGTGCGGCGAACACCGCTTGCGCCCTGGCCCGGTATTCGTCGTAGTCGGGTATTTCGCCGCTTCCCAGTTTCAACGAGCGACTGTCGAGAAAGTCGGTGCGAAACGCGCCGGGTTCTATGAGGGTCAGCTTGATGCCGAAACTGGCGATCTCCTGCGCCAGTGATTCGGAGAAACCTTCCAGGGCGAACTTGGTGGCCGAGTACATCGACGCCCCGGCGACACCTTTGAAACCGCCGTTGGAGGACATGTTGATCACATGCCCGCTGCGCTGTTTGCGCAGCACCGGCAGCACGGCGCGGGTGACATTGAATGTGCCCAGGACGTTGGTGGCGAACTGGCGTTCGATGGCTCCGGATTCGATTTCCTCGAACGGCCCGAACTGGCCATAACCTGCGTTGTTGACCAATACGTCGATGCGACCGAAATGTTCTAGACAAGCAATGATCACGGCATGCGCCTGAGCCTGGTCACGAATGTCGAGTTGCGCCGTGAGGACGTGATCGCCGAAGCCGGCGTAAACGACGTTCAGACGCCCGAGGTCAAGGTCGGTCGCAACCACCCGATCTCCCGCCGCCAGTGCCGCCCTGGCAATGCCGGCACCAATGCCACCGGCGCTGCCGGTAACCAGCCAGACCTTGCTCATCTCGGCATTTCCTGTTCGATCCAGTTCTGCACCGAGCTGTATACAGGCGCCCAACCCAACTCCTGGCGTGCACGTTTGGCACGAACCCGGCTGTTGCTGCCGAAGGTGTAATGCCCGTGCAGCGGGCCCCAGTACTGTGAAGCTTCTGCGACTGTCCAGAACTGCACCGGACCCAGTTCAAGACGGCGGGCAATCGACTGGCCGATATCGAGGAAAGCGGCTTCGCCGTTTTCCACGTAGTAGAAAGCACCTGCGGGTGCTTTCTGCAGGGCCAGCAGGAACAATTCGGCGACATCCAGGACATGCACGTTGGACCAGCGATTCACGCCAGTACCGACAATGCGTACCACGCCGCTTTGCTGTGCCTGCTGCGCAAGCCAGGGAATCTGTACGCTTTCCTTGTGTACACCGGAACCGATGCCGTAGATGGTGCTGGGGCAGATCACCACCGAGCGGATGTTTTGCTCAGCCGCTCCCAGCACCTTGAGGTCAATGTCGCGACGCGGCTGCTTGGACTCAGCGACTACAAACGGTGTGTCTTCATCGAACACGCTTGGGTTTACTGCGATGCCTTGAGCGTCATCGCCGATCACACTGGACCCGCTGGTGTGAAGCAACGGTTTGCCCGATCCCTTGAGTGCGTGGATGAACGCGTCGATGGCGCCCGGGTGATCACTGTCGGCGGTGTGAATGACACCGTCGGATGCACTGGATTCGCGGATCAGCAGGTCGCGATCGTCGAGACTGCCGACCACCGGTTCGATGCCCAGGGCTTTCACCTGAATGGCTTTTTGTTCGTCGCGAACCAGTCCGCGAACGGAGTAGCCAGCGCGTATCAACCGCAGGGCGACGGTGCCGCCTACATAACCGTTTGCGCCTGTCAGAAATATGCTCATGTGTACCTCATTGGGTTGATGACTGAATCCGTAAGCACCCGTTGGCGCTCGGTGACGGCCAATCTATCGGCGAAAGGTGGGGGGAATAAGGGGGGGACAAGTCGTCTGAGAAGTGATGCAGATGTCATCAATGTACGGATTGGACTGCAATCTGTCGGTCAGTAAATTCACTAACATGTCAAATATTAGACGAATGTGATTGACTGGTGTGTACGCCAGGATCAAGATGGATTCCGGCATGAAGGGAAGGCTTGTCGGGCGCCTCACACAAGCGCCATCCAACACTTGGAATTGTCCTAAGCACGACGATAAAAACGACGGGAGCGCCGTGCCGGTGCATTGCTACCGTGATGACCAGGCCGTACTCCACACATAAATCCTGAACAAATCCAAAAAATACAGGATGAGCAAAACATGACTGTTATCTATTCAAAGGTGACATGGGCTGCCGTGCTCATGGGTTTCTCAACGGCTTCTTTCGCTGTCGATCAGAGCGATTCAGCCGGCTTTCTCGAAGACGGCAAGACGAAGCTTTTGAGCCGTAACTTCTACTTCAACCGTGATTTTCGCAGCGACTACGGTCCCACCAATCTGCGCCAGGAGTGGGCGCAAGGCTTCCTCCTTGATTACAAATCCGGGTACACCCAGGGCCCTGTGGGTTTCGGCCTCGATGCTTACGGCATGCTTGGCATCAAGCTCGACGGCAGTCGCCAGCGCTCGCCCCTGAATCTGTTGCCGATTAACAGCAAAGGCGAGCCGGAAGATGAATGGTCGGAAGGCGGCGGGGCGGTAAAAATGCGATGGTCCGCTACCGAGTTGAAATACGGCAATCTGATGCCGCTTAACCCGGTGTTCGCCATGGCCAACGCGCGACTGTTTCCCTCCAGTGCCGAAGGCTTTCAGTTACTAAGTACCGACATCCCGAGATTGAGCATTGATGCCGGGCACTTCACCTCGGGAAACGGCGTCAACTCGACCAATGACAACGGACCGCTCAGCGCCTTCTACGCCCGCATCGACGCCAAGCGTGTCGACTATTTCGGTGGCTTCTACAAGGCTTCGGATAGCCTTAAATTGGGAGCATTCGCCGCCAATTATCAGGACATCTGGAACCAGTATTTCGCCAGCGCCGATTACGTTTGGGCCATCGATAATTTGCAGTCCGTTAGTTTGTCACTGGCCGGTTTTCACACTGAAGACAGCGGCAAATCACTGGCGGGAAATATCGACAACAACACGTGGTCGGCGAGCCTGGCCTACAAACGGGGCCCGCACAAGTTGACGCTGGGGCGGCAGGTGGTCAACGGCAATGAGCCCTATGACTACCTTGGGTTCGGTAACCAGCCGGGTGATGCCGTTGCCTTTCTCGCCAACAAATCGCAGAACGCCGATTTCAACCTGCCCAACGAACGGTCCTGGCAATTGCGTTATGACCTGGACATGGTGGCATTCGGTATTCCCGGCCTGACGTTGATGGGGCGTTACCTCACCAGCGACGGAATCGATGGCAGCGGTTATGGCACGGGGGCCTACTCGCGCTTCAAGGCCATTACCGATGGCAGCCGTTGGGAACGCGATCTGGAGGTGAGGTACGTGGTTCAGAGCGGACCGGCAAAGGACCTGTCCTTTCGTGTCAGGCAAGCCACTCTGCGATCGGATGCTGCCGTGCAGCGTGCAGACCTGCCGAATCTGGATGAGGTGCGGGTGATCATTGATTACCCGTTCTCTTTCTAGTGGTTGTGTTTTTTTGCCTTGTATTTGACATATATGTCTAATATTAGACCTTGGTGATTGACAGTGTTTTTTCTGCGGAGCAAGATTATTTCAAGACGACTTCACCGGGTTGGCTCTTTCGGCCCGCGATCGATAACAACGAAAGGAGTTGAACATGAGTAACCAACAGCTTGCGCCCTCTACCTTGTGGGGCGGCAAGATCTACAGTGATGGTTGGGTCGAACCCGGCCTGGGAACGGAAGTGGTCTTCGAGAAGGCTACAGGTGCTGAACTTGGGCGTATCGGTTTCGCTTCTGCCAGCGATGTGGCGGCGGCCGCCGCTTCAGCAAAAGCCGCTCAAGTCGCTTGGGCCGCTTTGCCAGCGCCACAACGCGGTGACGTGATCCGGCGTTTCTCGCAACTGGTCCTTGAGCACGGCGACGAAATTGCTGAAATGATCGTCCGTGAAACAGGCTCCATCCGGCCCAAAGGCCAATGGGAAGTGCACATGACGGCACGTGAAGTGCTAGAGGCTGCGGCATTGGCCAGTCAACCGGGCGGTGTGCTCACGGCGACGGCAGAGGTCGGACGACAAAGCGTGGCTCGTCGTATTCCGATCGGTGTCGTCGGGATCATTACTCCGTGGAACTCACCATTCTTGCTGGCCTCCCGCGCCATAGCCCCGGCGTTGACCATGGGTAATGCGGTCATTCTCAAGCCTGATCCACAATCGCCGATTTGCGGTGGCGTGTTTTTCGCCCAATTGCTGGAAGAGGCTGGTCTGCCCAAAGGATTGTTCCATGTGCTGCCAGGGGGCGCTGAAACCGGTGACGCACTGGTTCGCGACCCGTTGGTCAACATGATCAGCTTCACCGGTTCCACTAAAGTCGGCCGTCAGATCGGTGGCATTGCTGGCCAGATGCTCAAGCGGGTATCGCTGGAACTGGGTGGCAACAACCCTTACATCGTCCTCGACGATGCCAACATCGAAGCGGCCACCAGTGCGGGTGCCTGGGGTTCGTTCTTCCACCAAGGGCAGATTTGCCTGACCACCGGTCGCCATTTGGTGCATGAGCGGATTGTCGACAGGTATGTCGAATCCCTGGCTGCCCGTGCGAGGAAATTGGTGGTGGGCGACCCTGCGACGGGTGAAGTGCACTTGGGGCCGATCGTCAATGAGCGCCAGGCTGCAGGCGTCGACCGGATCGTTGCCGCTTCGCTGGCCAAAGGCGCCACACTGGTTGCCGGTGGTTCACGCGATGGGCTGTTCTATCAGCCCGCAGTAATCCGCGATGTCGTACCGGGCATGTCGCTGTTCGACGAAGAGATCTTCGGGCCAGTGGCTGCCATCACCACGTTCAGTGACGACGAGCAGGCCATTGCACTGGCGAACCAGACCGACTATGGCCTCAGCGCCGCCATTGTCACCCCGGATCTGGCACGCGCCCAGCGCATAGCTGATTGTCTGCACTCAGGGATCATTCACATCAACGACCAGACCGTGCTGCATGAGGTTTACGGCCCCATCGGTGGTGTCGGCGTATCTGGTAACGGCTTCAATCACAGCACGCTGACCAACGCCGATCAGTTCACCGAGTGGCAGTGGGTGACTACACGAATGGAGGTTCCACCTTACCCCTATTGATGATTGCGACAGTCGATCAAGACACGAGACCACGCTTTTAGGCTGGCTCGACAGGCCAGCCTTCCCGAAAACAAAAACAACGAGGAAGCACCATGTCCCTTTCAGCGTTCGCTACTGAATTGATTCACGAATCCAACGTTCGCTTCGATGACGAAGCGGACATAGTTGTTGTCGGCTCCGGAGCCGGCGCTTTCTCTGCCGCGATTAGCGCGAGCAAGCACGGCGCTTCAGTGATCCAACTGGAAAAAGCCGCGCACATCGGCGGCACGACGAAAAAGGCCGCTGCCGCCTACTGGGTGCCGAACAACCACTTCATGCGTGGTGATGGCCGCGAGGATCCCAAGGTCGATGCCCTGAAGTACATGGCGCGTCTGACCCGTCCTGCTTCATACGACCCGGCAAAGCCTCATTTGGGCCTGACCGAATGGGAATACCGCATGACCGAAGCGTTCTATGACAACGCCGGTCTCGCCATCGAGCAACTGACCGAATGGGGCGCGCTTGAGCCGGTACGTTGGGATATACAGCCTGATTACTACTCACAGATGCCGGAAAACAAGGCGCCCTACGGTCGCATCATTTATCCGCACCTGTTCGGCGGTAGCGTCAATGAAGTCGGCGATGGCACGGATATGATCAAAGTCTTCGCCCGAGCCGCAGAAGGGCAGGGCATCGACCTGCGTACCGGGCATCGCGTGATTCAGGCGGTGGTCAATGATCAACAGCAGGTGGTGGGCGTCGTCGCTCAGACCGACGTGGGTACCGTTGCCATTCGAGCCCGCAAAGCGGTCATCTTTGCCAGCGGTGGTTTCACCCATAACGTCGAACTGCGTACCCAGTCGCTGCCGGGGCCGATCTTCGGTGGTTGTGCGGCCAAGTCCAACACCGGCGACTTCATACCCATTGCCCTGGCATTGGGGGCTGACCTGGTCAACATGAATGGCTCCTGGTTGGCACCAATGGTATTGGATCGCGCCATAGCCAACCGGCCGGACGCTACCTGCTCATTCAGCATTCCTGGCGACAGCATGATTTTCGTCAATCGCTTCGGTCGTCGTGTGGTGAACGAAAAGGCTCCATACCAGGATATCGTGCCGACGTTTTGGGCATGGGAATCACAAAAAGCCGAGTACCCGAACCTGGTGCTGGTGATGCTCTGGGACGAGGCAACCCGGCAATTCCATGCTGGCGACAAATACGGCAACCCCATCGGCCGGGCCAAAAGTTCCGGTGGTACCGGCCCGGATGGCGGCGACACCTCTCACATTCTTGAAGCGGCCACGCTGGCCGAACTGGAAAGCAAGATCAGTCAACGACTGGACAGATTTGCCAGCCATACCGGTGGATTTAATCTGGATGCAAGCTTCCTCGATAAACTCCATAGCACCATCGAACGATTCAACGTTTTTGCCGAGAACGGTCGCGACGAAGACTTTCATCGTGGCGAGACGCCTATCGAGCTTTATTTCAACATGGGCGCGCGACCGGGCAACGACAAGAACGAAACGCTTTGGCCGATTTCTGGCGAAGGGCCTTACTACGCAACGCTGCTCGCGCCCGCGACCCTCGATACCAAAGGTGGCCCACGCACCGATGTCACCGCACAGGTATTGAATCGCGCTGGCGCTCCCATCGACGGTTTGTACGCGGTGGGCAATTGCGCGGGCGCCATGTCCGGTGGCAGCTATTGGGCAGGCGGCGCCACGCTGGGCCCGATCATCACCATGGGCTATGTCGCGGGGCTCAATGCAGCCCGACAGAAAGTGCGACCAGCCTTCGCTGAACGTGCCGCTGATATTTCAGCCTGATCATTTATTGGCCGGCTGAATGTCGGCCATCACTGGAGAACCATCATGAATGACATTCGTAGAGTGGCCGTCGTGACTGGCGCTGCGCAGGGCTTTGGCCAGGCGATCAGTGTCGGATTCGCCAAGCGTGGCATTGATGTGATCGGCGTTGATTTGTCCGATTGCGCCGAAACCGGTAAGCAAGTGACCGCACTGGGAGCCGACTTCATCGGTCTGAAGGCCGATGTGTCGAATCCGGAATCGACTGAGATGCTACAGCAGTTGATCGACAGCACGTTCGGTCGCTGCGACATCCTGGTCAACAACGCCGGCATCTATCCGAACAAACCTTTTGCCGAGGTGGACTTCGCCCTATGGCAGCGTGTGCACAGGGTCAACCTCGATTCGCAGTTCCTGATGGTCAAGGCAGTGCTGCCGTCGATGATCAAGAACAGCTGGGGACGCATCGTCAATCTGACCAGCAACTCTTTGGGGCTGGCGGCACCGGGATTGGCCCACTACATGTCGAGCAAGGCCGGGGTCATTGGTTTTACTCGCGGACTTGCTACCGACGTTGCCGAACATGGCATCACCGTCAATGCCGTTGGGCCTACCGCGTCGCTGACACCGGGGGGCAAATCGGGCATCGATCCTGAGGTGATCCAGATGCTCGCCGCGACCCAGGCCATCAAACGCCCGGGCACCGCTGAGGATATCGTCGGAACCGTGATGTTCTTGTCCAGCGAGGACAGTGCCTGGGTGACGGGCCAGACCATCATGGCGGATGGGGGATTGGTGCGTTTGTAGGGCAGGCACCGTCTAGAACCCAATAACAACAAGAGGACAGTCACGATGAAGCTTGAAGGAAGAATTGCCATCGTTACGGGTGGGACCGGCGGTATCGGCCGTGCGGTTTGCGACCGTTTCACTGCCGAGGGCGCGAAGCTGGTGGTAGTGGTTGATCGCGCCGAACCCGGCTACGAACTGCTTGCGGGCCAGGAGTTCCGGCAAGGTAGCGTCGCGGATCCCGAGTTCTGGAGCACATTGGTCGCGGAGCTTGAAGATCGCTTCGGCAGCATTGATGTGTTGATCAACAATGCCGGGATCATCGATCACACGCCATTGCACGAGGTTGAGCTGGAAAAATGGAACGAGGTCATCGCGGTCAATCAGACCGCTGTGATGCTGGGCATGCGGGCGGTGATTCCCGGCATGCTGAAGAAGGGCAAGGGCGCCATCGTCAACACATCTTCAATTTGGGGCACGGTGGCGGTTGAGGGCGTTGCCAGTTATCACGCCAGCAAAGGCGCAGTACGCCATTTGAGCAAAAACGCGGCATTGACCTATGCCAAGCGTGGCATTCGGGTCAACTCAATGCACCCGGGGCTGATCCGAACGCCTATCGTCGATCAACAAGCGGACGAGAAAAACGCTTGGGTCATCGCTCAAACACCCATGGGCCACATGGGACGACCGGAAGACATCGCGGCGGGGATGCTGTTTCTTGCAAGCGATGACGCGGCATTCATTACCGGTACCGAGTTGTACATCGACGGTGGCTACACCGCGCAGTGAGTGTCGATTTGCTGTGTCTGTAAATTGACAGTTGAGTCTATTAATAAACATAACATTCAATAATAGTGAGAACACAATCATGACTGATCAAGCATTGCTCGCCCGCCTGGATGCCCTGGAAAGTCGCATCGCCATCGAACGTCTGATCAACAGTTATGCCCAGGGATTCGACAGCCGAGACCCGGAATTGGTGAGGTCTTTGTGGTTCAGCGATTCCAAGTTATTGATGGGATCGTTTGGTGACTACGACGGACTTGACGCTATCGTCAAAGCCGCCGACGGCTTCTGGAGTCAGATCCGTCACATGCACCACTGGATGGCCAACGTCATCATCGATGTCGACGGTGACAAAGCCACCTCTCGTGCGGCGCTGGACTGCTTCGTCATCGACAACGAAGACGGTCCAACACAGATTGGCGGCCTCTACACCGATACCTTCGAGCGCCGCAATGGACGCTGGGGCATTGTCGTGCGCCGGTTTGAGCTGCATTACCAGGCGCCACTCACCGGCTGGAAATCGAAGCAGGGCACTGATTCCTGAGGTTGTCTGCCCCTTGATACCTGAGCTCGCCAGATTCCTCACTCTGGCGAGCCAGGAGTTTGGGTTTTTTTCTCGATAATTGACGTATTAGTTTTATATTTGACATGCGTGTCGATTTGAGCGATTTTAGATTCATGCACATCGCTGCCCGGATGTTTGGAGAAAAATAATGAACAGTCACGCGTCTTCCCAAGCCACTGCCGGATTCCTCAATACCGACTGGAATCCACGTAACGTGCCCGCTGGTACCAAAACCACCAACGTAGTGCTGCGTACCGCCGACAAGGCCGCAACCTCTGGTTCGCTGTACCAGCCAGCTACGGCCACTGATACCGTGGTATGCGTCATGCACCCGCGTGAATTCATGGCCTGCCATTACCTGATTCCCGACATTGTCGAAGCTGGCTATGCCGCCTGGTCCCAGGCGCCTCGTTCGGTTGGCAATGACCTGCGCCTGGAACACGAACTGGCCCTGCACGATGTGGCCGCGGGGCTCAATCATCTGCAATCCATCGGTTTCAAACGCATCATTCTGCTGGGTAACTCCGGTGGTGCCGGTTTGTATGCGTTCTACACCGAGCAGGCTTCGCTGCCGAGCGAGCAGCGCATCGCCAAGACTCCAGGTGGCCGCCCGACTTTACTGGCTGGACTGAACATGCCGATCCCGGCAGGACTGGTGTTCATCGGCCCACATCCGGGGCAGGGTGCTTTGCTGATGAACTGCATCGACCCGTCGGTGACCGATGAGAACGATCCTCTGTCGATCGACCTGACGCTGGACCCCCTGAATCCGGGCAACGGGTTCAATGGCCCGAGCGATACCCACTATTCGCCTGCTTTCATACAGCGTTACCGCGAGGCCCAACATGAGCGCGTCGCGCGGCTCGATCAGCGGGCTCGTGAGTTGATTCAGCGGCGTCAGGCCGCGCGTCAGCGGGTCAAGGAGCTGGGGCGCGATGCCAGTGTCGAAGACCGCCGCATTGCCGCCCATACACCGATCATCAATGTCTGGCGTACTGACGCAGACCTGCGTTGCTTTGACCTGAGCCTGGACCCTTCCAAGCGCCGGTTCGGTTCTCTGTGGGGCAGCGACCCCTATGTCTCCAATTACGGTGCAGTCGGCTTTGCCCGCCAATGCACCCCTGAGAGCTGGCTCTCCACGTGGTCGGCGTTGTCGTCCAATGCATCGCTAGCGAGAACGGCCTATGCCTTGACCCAGCCGACGTTGGTGGTCGAGTACACCGGCGATCAGGCCTGTTTTCCTGGGGATGTGCAGAAGATTTTTGACGCACTGGGCTCCGCGGACAAACAACACCATCGTGTCAGCGGCGACCACCACGGCCGCTCGATTCAGCCTGATGGGCCGTTAGGCCGACGTGAGGCGGGCCAACGCCTGTCCACCTGGCTGCACCAGAAGTTTGCGCAGTAACTCACTTTGAAACCCCTTTCATCCACGCTGGAGGCGTCCATGACCGCATTGGAACCCACACCCGTCACGTTACAGCTGCATGGTGTCGACCACACCGCGCGTCCGACCTGGAAGCTGCGAGAAACCATCGAGTTCTATCGCGACAAGCTAGGCTTGCCATTGATTCATGTGATTTCTGCAAGAGGTTGGGGCCCAGATACCCACCCTGACTTCCTGCACTTTTTCTTCGACAGTGGCAAAGGCAGCACGATCGCCTTTTTCTACTATTTGGGTTCGGATCAGCCGGACGCACTTGAAGGCCGCAGCGAAATGCGCCCGGCGCCGGACGACCATGTATTCGACGCTACCCACACTGCGTGGGAAGTCCAGAGCGAAGGTGAGTTGCAGGCCTGGAAACAGCGACTGGAAGCCCAGGGTTTGAACGTCTCTGTGGAAACCCGCCACGAAGTGATCGAATCGATCTATGTGCGTGACCCCAATGGGTACTTCATCGAGTTCACCCGCAAGTTGCGCGCGTTGGGTGCACTGGACGCCAGTGACGGTTTGCTGACCTTGCAGGCCGCGCTGGACGCTGAAGACAAGGCTCGGAACGAAGGTCGCCGGGTCACTGAAATCGACGAGGTATGGGCGCGCAAGGCCCAACTGATTGACGCCCGCAGCGGCAGCGGCAGTGCACCGATTCGGTTGTATATCCCGCAGGTTGAGGAGTTCTCATCGATCGTCAAAGACGCGGCTAACCGCAGTGATTGCCGGGTAGTACCGATGACCGGTTATGACCGTATCGATGCCGAAGCGCCCATCGAGTTTCGCCGAAGCGTGCTGGGAGTGAAACCGGCTATCTGGTACGGGCTGTTCACCGGTGGGGTTCACGGCACTATCGAGATACTGGATCGGGATCTCGTAAGGATCGCACCAGCCCTGGCGAACTGAGAAAAACGGGACATCGAGTTGCACAGCTGACATGTAAGCAACCGTCCAAAAAATGCCCTGAACACCGTGCACTTGCATAAAAATAAGTAACCGCGCCGGGATCGTTTTCCGGAGCAGGAGGCAAGAAGTAATGAAAGGTATACACAGCCCCATCGCCGGGGTGGTTTATCCAGTGGCGCAACGTGCCGCTGAATATTTTGCCAACGATGCCTGGGTCGACGCGACCGTCGGCCAGGTCCTTCGTGAAACTGCCGCGCGTCACCCTGATCGTATTGCGTTCATTTGCGACGACGCCAGCCTGACGTTTGCCGAACTGGACGAGCACAGCGAACGGCTAGGTGCAGCCCTGTTGGAGATGGGCCTGAACACCGGTGACCGGGCAATCTTCCAGCTTGGCACATCATTGCAAACCGTGATCGTGCTCATGGCTTGCTTCAAGGCCGGTATCGTTCCTGTGTGTTCGTTGCCCCAACACCGCGAAGTCGAAATCGGTCAACTGGCCAATAAAGCGTCGGCCCGGGGTTACTTCGTTCAAGCGGATTTCGGTCGTGACGATCTGGTGGCATTCGCTCGTGGCATGCTGGCCCAGAGCAGCACCCTCAAGCACCTGATTGTGGTCCGCGGACAACTCGGCGGACTTGCCAACGTCGAATCGCTGATTGCCGACATGCCGCTGAACTTCGCCCGTCAACGTCTTGCGCGAGTGAAACTGGGCAGTGAGGACGTCTTGAGCTTCCAGTTGTCCGGTGGGACCACCGGGACGCCAAAAATCATTCCGCGTTTTCACGCCGAGTACTTGGGTCACTCTCGGGACTTGGCCAAGTTGTATCAGGTCGATGAGCAAAGCAAGGTCATCTGGTCTTTGCCGCTGTTGCATAACGCCGGGCAGCTCTATGCATTGCTGCCGCCGCTGTTGTTTGGCATGACCACCATTCTGATGTCTCGGGTCGATATTCCGTTGATGCTCGATCTGATCGAGCGGCACGAGGTGACCCACGCGTTGTCCATCGGCCCGGTTGCCCCACAATTGCTGGCCTATCAGGAGGTGAACAAGCACGACCTGAGCTCGCTAAAGATGTTCGCCACCATGAGCCGCTCGGAGATTCTCGAAGCTCATCTGAACGTGCCATGTTCCAACCTCTACGGCCTGACCGAGGGCCTGTTGTTCGGCGCAGCCCCCGATGCGCCGGAGTACGTGCGGCATCAGACTCAGGGGTCTTCGGGCTGCGTCTACGACGAACTGCGGCTGCTCGATCCCGACAGTGAACAGCCTGTCGGGCCCGGTCAGATGGGCGAGTTGTGCTTCCGCGGACCCTCGACCCTGAACGGTTATTTCGATGATCCGGCCGCCAATCACGGTGCATTCACCTCGGACGGTTTCTACCGCTCGGGCGACATGATGACCGCCCATGTGGTCGACGGGATGACTCACTACACCTTCGAAGGTCGCCTGCGCGATAACGTCAATCGCGGTGGCGAAAAGATCGGCTGTGAAGAAGTGGAAAGCTTTGTTTGTCGCCATCCGGCGATTGCCGACGCGAAATTGGTGGCGATGCCCGATCCGATCTACGGCGAGAAGGGCTGCATCTTTATCATCCCGCGCACCGGCGCAGTGTTGCCGGATCTCAAGGGACTCAGCGACTTCCTGGTAGGGCAGGGCCTGGCCAAGTTCAAATCTCCAGAGCGCATCGAACTGATCGACGTGTTCCCGGTGACCAAGGTCGGAAAACTGGACAAACCTGCGCTCAAGCGTGTTCTGGCTGAACGCATGACACTTGAAGAGGCCCGAGCATCATGAATACCACGGAAGCAGTGATCAGCCAGGTGCCGTTCATTGTTCGGCGCCGGGTGAAGTGGGGCGATTGCGATCCGGCTGGCGTGGTTTACACACCGGTGTTCGGCGAGTACGTGATCTCCACTGCCGAGTTGTTCTACGAACAGCTACTGGGCATGTCTCCGCAGCATGCCAAACAGCACCATGGCTTCGGTACGCCGACACGGGCATTGGCCTTCGATTTTCGTGGATCAATGCGCCCGGACGACGAGTTCGATACCGAAGTGGAGGTCAGCGAAGTTCGTAGCCGCAGTTTCGTGCTGACGTTGACCGCGCGCACTCAGACCGGTGACATCGTATTCATCGCCACTCACACCCCTGTGTGCATCGCCCGGGATGAACGCAAAGGCATCGTAATCCCGGACGTGTTCCGCGAAGCCCTGCTGAGCTACCAGAGTAATCACGCACAGGTGCTCAAAGCGCCTGGTTCCGAGGTGTCCTCATGAAAATTGCAATCGTCGGTGGCGGTCCTGCCGGCCTTTACTTCGCACTTCTGGCGAAAAAACATAACCCGCGTCATGACATCGTGGTCTACGAGCAGAATTCCCGCGATGCAACTTACGGCTGGGGCGTGGTGTTTTCCGATGTCGGGCTAGCAGCGTTTGCGGAGGCGGATCCGGAGTTTCACAAGGAATTCATCGCGCACCACGTGGCCTGCGATTTTCTCGAAATCGTACATCGCGATACGCATGTGCAGGTCCACGGCAATCATTTTTCCCGGACCTCGCGGATCGACATGCTGCATACCCTGCAGAACGCTTGTGAGCGTGCCGGTGTTCAGGTCAATTACGGCCAGCGCATCGAAGACTTCGACACCCTGGCAAGCCAGGTCGATATTCTGGTTGCGGCTGATGGCACCAACAGCCGTGTTCGCACCCATTACGCCGACCACTTCAAGCCGAGCTTCGAGGGTCGGCGCAACAAGTTCGCCTGGTACGGCACTCGGCAACGCTTCCATCCGGTGTCACTGATTTTCCGTGAGAGTGAATACGGTGTGTTCATTGCCCACAGTTATCAGTACAGCCCGCAGTTGAGCACCTTTCTAGTGGAAGTCGACCCCGAGACCTGGCAGCGGGCCGGTCTGGAGCACGCCAGTGAGGAGGAGAGCCGGAGGATTTGTGGTGAGATTTTCGCCGCCGACCTGGGTGGCAACGAATTGTTGAGCAACCGCTCCCTGTGGTTCGAAGCCAACGTCGTGCGTAACGAACGCTGGACTCACGACAATGTAGTCCTGCTGGGCGACGCCCTGCGCACTGTGCATTTCTCCCTGGGCTCGGGAACGCGCATGGCCATGCAAGACGCCATCGCGTTGCATCGCGCGCTGGTCGAACATCCAGCCGATGTGCGCGCGGCATTCACTCTGTTCGAGTCAGCTCGGCGCGGCGCCTCCACAAGCTTCCAATCCGCAGCGGCACGTAGTCTGGACTGGTACGAAAACGTCGCCGACAAGTTGCATCTGGACCCGGTCAGCTTTGCTTATGACTACATGGGGCGTACCGGCCAGGTTTCCCATGATGATTTGCGCCAGCGCGACCCGCACTTCATCGCAGCCGTGGAAAAACGCGTTCCGGCGCTGCAGGGCGAAGCCGGTTGAACTCAAGGCAGTAGCGTCGTCCACCTTCGACGAGGTGGTCGACGCGTATCAATCAATAACAACAACAAACAATGCTTGATGGAGCCAATCATGAACACGATCGACGTAGGTGAGGTTATCGACAACAGCCGGCTGAGTCGTTTGCAAGTGCTGGTGCTGGTGATGTGCGGGTTGTGCATGATCATTGACGGGTTCGACGTTCAGGCCATGGGCTATGTCGCTCCAACCGTCATTCAACAGTGGGGTATCAATAAGTCGGACCTTGGACCGGTGTTCGGTGCGGGACTGGTCGGGATGGCTTTGGGCGCTCCCTTGGCGGGGATTCTTGCCGACCGCTTTGGGCGACGCCTGATTCTGATCATTGCTCTGCTCGGTTTGAGCGCCGGCATGGCAGCTACGGCGACGGCCGATAGCGTTCGCGATTTGCTGGTCCTTCGTTTTCTCGCCGGTTTCTGTATGGGCGCCATCGTGCCCAATGCCATGGCCATGGCCGGTGAGTTCAGCCCAGCGCGCAACCGTGTCACCTTGATGATGCTGACTTCCTGCGGGTTCGTGGTCGGTGGCGCGCTGGGCGGGACCCTGGCAGTGATGATGATCGAACCGCTGGGTTGGCAATCTGTCTTTCTGGTCGGAGCCGTTGCGCCTTTGCTGCTGGCGATTTTCATGCTGATTCTGATGCCGGAATCGATCCAGTTCCTGGTGATCCGCCAGCGTAAGCTGAGCCGTGTCAAACAGTGGTTGTGCCGCATCGATAGCACACTCAGTCTGGACGATGCTCACTTGAAAGTTAGGGACGCGCCGCTCGGCAAGCGCTCGTCAATGCTTGACCTGATTCGTGACTCGCGAGGCTTAGGCACGGCGATGCTGTGGATCATCCTGTTCATGAACTTGTTGGGCGCTTATTTTCTCGCCAGTTGGCTGCCCGTGATCATGCGCGATGCCGGGCACGATGCTTCATCGGCGGTACTCGCTGGCACGTTGCTGTGGACGGGCGGTATCGTCGGCAATCTTGTCTTGGGTTGGTTCGTCGATCGCCGCGGCTTTGGGCCGGTCATCGTCTGCATGTTCGCGGTCGCCGCAATGGCGATCGCCACGTTAGGCCAAGTGGCGACGTCGATGGTTAGCGCCTGCGTTGTCATCGCCATCGCCGGCTTCTGTGTTCTTGGCGGACAAAGCGCACTCAATGCACTGGCCACCGTGTTCTATCCGGCGCAAATGCGTTCAACCGGGGCAGGATGGGCGCTGGGCATCGGGCGACTGGGATCGATCTTCGGACCGGTGATCGGTGGCGAGTTGATGCGTCTGGGCTGGAGCCCGCAATCGATGTTGCTGGCGGCCGCTATCCCAGCGCTGCTGGCTATGGTGGCCAGCCTTCTGTTCTGGTCCAGAGGGGGCTTGCCAGGACCTGTGTTGCGCACTCCTTCTGCGGATACGGTCAGGCCTGCTTCCGCCGCCTGAAAACCAGCCTTCTTCAATCTTGAACTGATTCCAGTCTGTCCGCTCGACGAGCCTGGCAGGGGAACCTTGCACCCGGCAAACCCGACGACGGATCTGCCGCGCCTGCCAAAAGGCAGTCAATCGACGTGAAAACAACAAGAAAGGGAGACACACCCATGACTCGATTCAAAGGCAAGACAGTGGTAGTGACCGGCTCGGCACGAGGGCAGGGCGCGGCGGAGGTTCGAAGGTTTCACCTGGAAGGCGCGAATGTCGTGGTCAGTGATGTGCTCACCGATGACGGTAAGGCCCTCGCCGCGAGCCTGGGCGAGCGCGCCATTTTCATTCACCACGATGTGTCCAGTGAAAGTTCATGGCGCGAACTGTTCAGCCAGGTCGAACAGACCTTTGGTGGCTGCGATGTTCTGGTGAATAACGCCGGGATTTACCGACCGGCTACGATCGCCGAAACGGATACCGAACTGATGGAGAAAATGTTCCGCGTCAATCAGCTCGGTGTGTTGCTGGGCATGAAGTATGCCGTCGAACCCCTCAAGCGACGCGGCGGTGGATCGATTATCAACATTTCATCGGTGGTTGGGCTGCGAGGTTCGGCGGCGACCGTAGCCTATGGCAGCACCAAATGGGCAGTACGAGGCATGACCAAAGTCGCAGCCAATGAGTTTGCTGAACACCAAATCCGGGTTAACTCGGTTCATCCGGGATACGTCAGCACCGAGATGCTCAAGGCCAATAGTGACGAGAGTAATGATGCCGGAACGTTGCTAACACCACTCAAGCGTCAAGGCACTCCCGAAGAAATTGCAGCCTTGGTTGCATTTTTAGCCAGCAATGAGAGTGCCTTCATCACTGGCGCTGAAATTGCCATCGACGGCGGCTGGACGCTCTAAAAACGTCCGCTGTGCCTTCTGAGATCTGAGTGGGTTGGCTGAGTTAATACCTGCTTGTTAGTTGCCAGGAGCAGTTATTTCCAGTGAAGGTCACAGCGGTATCTGTTCCAACTCATTCGAATAAAAAGTAAGAGCGACGCTACATTGTGCTGCTCTGCCGGGCAGCCTTTCCAAACAAAAACAAAAAACGGAAGGTAATGCAATGAATCACGTTTCTGCCACCCCCCTCAATTGCAGGGGCAAGCGCTTGTGTGCCCAGTTTTTGATCGCAGTATGGCTCGCTAGTTGTATCAATATGCTTGTAACAGGTAATGCACGTGCCATTGACGTTGATGCCGGCGACCTGACGCCGATGCCGGCAGGGACTGATCTGGGGCTCGTCTATTACCAGCATGTTGAGCGGGGTGAGTTCTATAAAGACGGACATAAACAATCGGGAAATCCCAGACTCGATTCCGACATTGGAATATTGCGCGCCGTACATTTTAGGAAACTCGGGCGTTTTACCGTCGACCCTCAGTTTCTATTACCTTTTGGTCAATTCAAGGGCAAGCGTGATTCATCTGACCTTGGGGAGGCTAATGGAATCGGGGATTTGATGCTGCTTGCTACAGTCTGGTTAGTCGAGCAACCGCAGCAACGCACTTATTTTGGTATCACCCCTGTGCTGTATGTGCCGACGGGAAACTACGATCGCAATGACCCGCTGAATTTGGGTGAGAACCGCTGGAAAGCCGCAGTGAATGTCGGATTCATGCAAGGCCTTGGTGATAAGTGGTGGTTCGATTTGTATACGGATGTCACCTGGTGTGGACCTAACGATGATGCCACTCCCGACGGGGAGACTATGCGCCAGTCCAATCTCTATCAAACTCAGGCTTATGTTCGTTATAACCTGACGCCGTCGTTAGATCTTCGTGTGGGCTATTCCGAATCATGGGTTGGCGAAACCCGATTGGAGGGCGTTCGCCAACATGACCGGACGAATACCAGCAAGTACACATTTGGTGCAGCTTGGTCACCCACACCAAAAACTCAAATTATGATCAACTACGGTCAGGATCTCAGCGTAGAAAATGGCTTCAAGGAGAGTGACCGAATAAATGTTCGGTTAATGCAAGTATTTTGAAGAGCATCTTGGCGCCAGGTAGGTGATATCACTGAATTGCGGCTGGAAACTCTAAAAACTGTCTGCTGCGTTCGCCAATAGGTGCGCAGCAGACATCACCGATCTTGTCCTGTGCCGCTGGCGCTGGCATTCTTCGGCTACTTTGAATGGGATCTACCGCACCTCATGTCCAATACCACAAAAACTAAAGCTCCGGCCCGTTACGAGCTGGTGATGAACCAGTTGATGGAAGCCGCTGAACGCCTGTTTGCGCAGAAGGGGGTAGCGGGCACTTCGCTTCAGGAGCTGGCCGAAGCCGTTGGCTTGACGCGCACCGGCATCTACCACTACGTAAAGGGCAAGGATGAAATGCTCGAGACGCTGGTGCGTGGATTCACGTTGGAAACTGCGCGGGATCTAGAGCGTTTAGCCAGTGAGGATAGCGCGAGCGCAATGGACCGATTGCGCGAAGGTGTGACCAACATGGCATGCAAGGTGGCCCAGCATCCGCAGCGATTTCGTTTACTGCTGACCAGTGAAGGCGCGTTTCCGGAGGCATTGGCCAAGCAATACCGAACTGCTCGTAAGCGCACCTTGGCTGCATTGACCGATTTGGTGGCGCAGTCGATCCGCGAAGGATCCTGTCGCGCCGTGAACGACGAAATGGCGGCATTTTCACTTTTGGGCGTCTGTAATTGGGTGGCTTTCTGGTACCCCCATGGCGAAAAGACCAGCGACTTGACCCCTGAGCAGCTCTCCAGCCAGTTGACGGCGATTGCGCTTGAGGGCCTGGTAGCCGGACGCGATGCGTCAGGGGCGGGCGGCATTGCACAGATGATCGGTTTATTGCGCGAAGACATCGACCGCCTTGAAGGCATGATTGTCGCTGAATGAACCACTGTTAGCCAAAATCTGAAAGGGTTTCAGAGGTAGTTAAGACCCAAGAGAATCGCTCGCTTGTGGCATTGGCTTCAGTCAGCCAACATCCGGACGGTGCCAGGAATAAAAGCTACCCATGCCCAGCTCGGTACGTACTGAGCGCCTCCTCATGATGCTGTATTCAAGGAAGAATTTTTATGCCCGCCGAAGGAAAAAAAACTTCTCTTACCCCAAATGTGCGCCTCGCATGTGTTGAGATAAATCGCTTTCGCCGATTAGGGGCAGTTGAGGTCAAGATTGATCCTGAAACCACGATTCTCGTGGGGGCGAATAACAGCGGAAAGACTTCCATCTTACTGGCCTTAAGAAAATTCCTCGCGGATTCGCCTGCATTCGGCGCGTTCGACCTGAGTGTTGATCAGTGGTCGAAGCTCCGTAAGCTCGGTGAGGCTTGGGAAGCTCTGGATGAGCCCCCTAGTCTGGGGGAGGCCGGCGTACAGGTATGGGATCAGTACCTGCAGGACCTTTTGGGGGCTATGCCAACTCTGGACCTCTGGTTCAATGTGCAGCCTGGCGCATACCATATCGTTTGTCCTTTCCTGCCCTCTCTCCAGTGGGCAGGAGGGCCGGTTGGTATCCGTTTACGTCTAGAGCCCGCATCCAGCATTGATGACTTACAGAAGCTCGCTTGGCGCTACCGTGAAGCCCGCCAACTCATTCGGACCTTGGATGCAGCTGCGAGGCCGTGGCCAACGGACCTGCTGGATTACTGGCTACGATTTCCTGGAGATCTGAGCCACGTTGTTTTGTATCGCCTGGATCCGGCAAAAGGACCGCTATCAGCAAATCCTCCAGGCAAGCCGCAGGCACTATCCACCCACGCGATGCCAATCGAACGCGTGCACCTCGCTCCGTTAATTAAGGTCAATTTTATTGCCGCACAGCGAGGTCTTGGCTCCGAGGAGGCTGATGCACGACCCGGATCCGACCCGCACCGTGTTGGGCTGTTCTCGAACCAGATGCTCCAGTATGCCCGCCGACATCTGAACAGCTCTACTCCTGGCGCTGGACATCACCCGGAATTGGTTTTGGCGGTTGCCAACGCCCAGGGCGCTCTCGATGAAAAGATTCGAACAGCCCTGGAACCATCGATCAAGGATGTCAGGAAGCTAGGTTACCCAGGCCTTCATGACCCGCAGGAGATCCACTTCCGGACACGTATCCAAACGGCGGATTTGCTCGATCACAGCACCGCTGTTCAGTACCGGCTAGATGGCCAGCCCAATGAGTTCCTTCCTGAGCATGCGATCGGCCTTGGCTATCAGAATCTCCAGTCCCTCAGTTACCAATTGGTGTCCTTCCGTGAGACCCGGCTGGCACCCGAAAAGGGAGCACCAGCAGCGGTGCATCTTGTGCTTATAGAGGAGCCAGAAGCGCATCTTCATGTTCAGGTTCAGCGAATTTTCCCCAAAAGAGCCCTTGAGCTAATTACTCCCAAGGAAACTACTGACGTTCACCTGTCCAGCCAGATTTTGCTCAGCACCCATTCAAGTCACATGGCCCACGCTGGAAGCTTCAATCGACTCCGATATGTTCGTCGTGTCCAGGCTATTACACCTGGTGAAATGCCCAGCGCTGAGGTAATCAACTTGGCCGATGCCTTCGGCACCGACACCGATACACGTACGTTTGCAGAGAGATATTTCCAAGTACAGCATACCGATCTGCTCTTTGCCGATGCCGCAATCTTCGTTGAAGGGACAGCTGAGCGGATGCTCGTGCCGTTTTTCATCGAGCGCGACTATCAGGAGTTAAATAGCCGTTACTTATCCTTCCTCGGGGTTGGCGGCAGTCATGCCCATAGGCTCAAACCACTTGTAGAGAGACTGGGTATCCCCACACTGGTGATCACGGACATTGATCCCGTCAGTGAAGCGAAAAGTGAAAAAGGTAAGACAATCTGGGTTGCGACGGCGATCTCCGATTCAGCAGCACTTTTGTCGGGGAATGACACCCTAACTCAATGGCATCCTCAGCTGACAGACTTTTCGGGCTATGCCCAACTCGCTCAAGATAAGAAAGTTTGGACCAGCCCAAAAGGCAGTCGAGTTTTGTTTGCCTGGCAGGTCCCGGTCCCGGCTGACGGCCCGTGGCCAAGTTCTTTCGAAGACTCCTTCATCCTCTCCAATCTTGACTGGTTCAAATCCAAAAACGACGCGAAGGGAGCTCTTGGAAGAGCTGCACGCGAAGCTAAGGAACATTCCGATCCCAAGGTTTTGAACGAGAACCTACACAAAATGCTCCGCGGTTCGTTCAACAAAGGTGATTTCGCTGCAACGCTATTTGAACACCTGTCTTTAGGTGAGCCGCTTACGTGTCCGAGCTATATCGCCGACGCACTCGCATGGCTCGAGGCGGAGCTAACTCCCGCCCCGACAGGGGAACAGCCATGACGCTGCAGGAGGGAAATGATAGGGATGCGGGGGTCGTCGATGAGATCACCGGTTACCTGGCCTCAATACAGCCTCGCAGCTTCTTTCTGTTCGCGGGCGCCGGTTCTGGTAAAACACGAACACTTGTTGAGACCCTACGCCGGCTTACTGGTGTTGAGCCTCACGATTCTGGAGCTCGATTTGCCGCTCAACTTCGGTCTCATGGGCAATCAATCCGTGTAATTACCTACACCAGAAATGCGGTTGCCGTGATTAACGGTCGGCTTGGAGAGAACGACCTTACGACTGTATCCACCATTCATGGTTTCTGCTGGAGTCTGATTGCTGGATTCGACGACGATATCCGAGAAGCAATGCTTGGCATCAATGCGCAGGGTCTAGAGGAGGCAAAACAGACTGCTGCAGGGCGCGCGCGAGGGCCAACACCTAAGGACGAGCGTACGATCCAGGAGCTCCAAGAGAAAGCCGAAACTATCAAAACTATTCCCCGGTTTATCTATCACCCAGACCGTAACACGTATGGCGAAGGAGCCCTGCAACATGCTCAGGTTATTGCCATAGCGGAATGGCTGCTTGCGGAGCGTCCGACCCTAAGGCGTGTATTGGCTGATCGACATCCAGTGATTCTGATCGACGAATCCCAAGACACCATGAAGGGTATGCTTGGTGCCCTTTTGAGGATAGCTGAAGAAACCCCAAAAATGCTTGCCCTGGGGTTTCTCGGTGATCACCGTCAGCGCATTTACCTTGATGGCCATCAAGACTTGCCCGGCTTGATCCCCAATGAATGGGCTCGCCCGGCATTGCAGATGAATCACCGAAGCCAAAAGCGAATTGTGGACTTAATCAACCAGATTTGGGAAACCGAAATGGATGGTCGAACACAACCGACTACGGGAGTTAGACAGCATCCACGAACAGAAAAGAATGCTGGAACAGTACGTATATTCGTGGGCGACACAAATCTGTCCGCGGACGAAAAGATTCGAGGGGAAGCTCGTTGCGCTGAGGAGATGGCTGAGGTTTCAAGCCATCGCGAATGGTGTAACCCACGTCGCGGCTATCAGGTGTTGGCTCTTGAGCACAAGCTTGCTGCCCGACGCGGTGGCTTTCTTGATGTCTTCAATGCGCTTTTGCTCATAGATCCAGACTCTACTTCCCCGCAAGGAAGTGGGGAAAACACTGGACCTGCGGCGGTGCGAATACTGCTACGCGAAGCCATGACACTTGCAGCTTGCTTTGATGATCAACGGGATATCGATGAGTTCTCCGTCATTGAGGTACTCCACCAATTTGATCGACTACGTGAGCTATCAACGGACACCGAAACCCAGAAAGAACAGCTGGCAAAGCTGAGCAATGCGGTTAAGCAGTTCGCAGTTCTATGTGCCAAAACCGAAGCTACCGTAAGGGAAATCCTTGAACCAATTATCAGCGCTGAATTGTTCAAGATAGATGATCGGCTTGCCGCAGCCTTTCGAGACACTGGTCCTCCTCCTGAAGCACCTGGCCGTGGTACCACCGAAGCTTCCGAAGACAGAAAACGACGTGGTTGGCACGCTTTATTCAAGGCGCGTTGGTGTGAAGTTGGACGTTATCGGAATTACTTGGAAGGGAACTCCAATCTGTCGACTCATCAGGTAGTTAAGGGATCCGAGTTCGAGCATGTATTGGTTGTAATGGATGATCAGGAGGCCGCGGGCTCCTTATTCTCATATGACAAGGTGTTCAGGGCGGAGCCCTTGAATGCCACCGACATAGGGAACGTAAAGAGCAACAAGGAAACCTCCATTGACCGCACATTACGCTTGTTGTACGTCACCTGCAGCCGAGCACGCGAAAGTCTTGCTCTGGTGCTCTGGTCATCAAATCCTCAGCGGGCACTTGAGGAAATCAAAGCAGGTGGCTGGTTCACGGCGTCAGAGATCAAAGCCGTTCCAGATGAGATTCCAGGTGTCAAAACCGCAGACATAGCAGAACTGATGGTGCCTGCAGCATTTGTGCTGCACCGATCTTTCTCCGAGTCTGATCGAACAGGCCTGAGCCGTGAGCAGATTTGGGAGGCGAACGATCGAGGGCTGATCAAATGCTGGGAAATTGGCCGCAGCCTGGCCCGTAAAGACCCTCATTTGGTGGCGCAATGCAAAGCTGGGACTCTGCCCATGCTGAACTGGAAAGGCGGGGTTTCTCGAGTAACAAAGAAAAAGCAAAAGTTTGGTTCTTTGCGGTACCTGGCTCAGTGGCAGGGGATTCGCGGCGATGATTTGAACATTACCTTGAATGCAGAATTCTCTCTTACCTGTAACGCAACCGGCATCGTTGTCACCTTCACGTCGGACTGGACCAAATTGGCTAATCAATCGAGCGGTTCAGAAGAGGAATAGCCGACGACTTACGTCTCCAACTTACACAGCGCTGACGAGAAAGCGCTCGTGCAAGGAGCAGGGGGCGGAGTAATCCGATTGCAAAAAGAAGTGCCGACGTTACCGTCGGCACTAGGTGTTGCGATGCATTACGTTGCATTTGTACATCGAACTACGATGTTGTGCTCGTGGCGGTCCACTAGCTCCATATCCAGCAATGCAGTCAAGGTAGAAGTGACAACTGAGCGCAAACGTTACGTCATCACCAGACTGAATCCCCACGCAGCGCCACATCGGCACCACCGTCGATGAAGATTGTCTGACCGGTCATATGACCATTCTTCTCGCTGGCCAGAAACGCCAGCAATTCTGCCGCCGCGATAGGTTCATAAGGCCCTTTCAATGGCATTGGGCAGCCGGCGTTGATCCGATCCTTGGTGGCCTGGTCTTCGAATAGGCGTGACAGTAATTCCGTCTTGACCAGACCGGGGGCAATGGCGTTCAAGGGAATCCCTGCGCCTGCCCATTCAGTGTTCAGTGCCACACGGCGAATCCAGCGTGACAGTGCCTGCTTGGTACTGGCGTAGGCGTAAGGCGCTTCTTCAGCACGGGCCAGAGCCTGAGGTTCGGTGCCGTCCAGCATCGCGTCCACTAGTTGCTGATCGAAGGCGTGAATCGACACGATGGACGATACCGCTACCGCACGAGGCTCTTTTGACTTGAGTAGTAATGGTCGCAAGCCTTCCAGCGTAGCCAGTGCGCCATAGTAATTGATCGCAACGGTGGCAGGTCCGGCGATGTCGACACCGGCTACTGCCAGTACTCCGTCGATGACGCCTTCGCTGAGCTCGGTAGCTTTATCGATCAGAATTTGACGACCTTCGGCAGTGGCAAGATCCGCAATGATCTCTGCATCGCGAATGTCGGCACCAATAACGCGATGCCCTTGGGATTCGAGTAGCTGTCTGGTGGTGCGGCCAATGCCGGACGCAGTACCGGTGATGACATAGGTTCTAGGGATGGACATGAAAACCTCTACTGACAGGGAAAATAAATCAGGCACCCAGCTCGAAATTGTCGGGATCTGGCCCGAGCCGTCCGGTCTGCGGAATATTGGAGATTTGCCGCAAGTCTTCGGCATTCAATTCGAAATTGAAGACGTCGATGTTCGCCGCAATGCGCTCGGCGTTGGTCGAGCGCGGGATAACCACATGACCGCTTTGCAAATGCCAACGCAGGATCACCTGTACGGTGCTCTTGCCGAGTCTGGCGGCGATGCGCGCCAGTGCCGGCTCATGGAGCAGCGCTCCACCTTGACCCAAAGGGCTCCAGGATTCGGTGGCGATGCCAAGCTGCCGGGAGAACTCCACCAGTGGCGCTTGAACGAAGTCCGGGTGGATCTCGATCTGGTTCACGGACGGTGTGACGCCGGTTTCACCGATAACGCGCTGCAGGTGTTCCTGATGGAAGTTGGATACGCCGATCGACCGCACACGACCTTCATCGCGTAGACGCACCATGGCTTTCCAGCTGTCCAGGTAGGCATCTTTCTTCGGCAACGGCCAATGGATCAGGAACAGATCCAGTGTTTGCAAACCAAGGCGTTTCAGGCTTTCGTCGAACGCATGCAAGGTCTGATCGAAGCCGTGATCGGCGTTCCAAAGCTTGGTGGTGATGAAGATGTCCTTGCGGGGTATTTCGCTTTCAGCGACAGCGCGACCCACCCCAGTTTCATTGCCGTAGATCACGGCCGTATCAATATGCCGATAGCCCGCCAGCAAGGCAGCTTTTGATGATGCGTAAGCCTGTTTGTCGTCGAGTTGCCAGACGCCCAGTCCCAATTGGGGGATCTGGACACCATCGTTCAGAGTGATCAGAGGAGCGTGCGTCATTGGAGTGTCCTGATTATCAAAAATTAAGGCGTCACATGTGGGGAGGGCTGGTAATCCAGCCTTCGACGTATTCGAACCAGAAAATGCGCCAGCTTTGGTTTTCCCGGCGCAACTCGATACGGTAATGGGCACCGAAAAGCGGTAGACCTTCGGCGGTCGTGGGGCGCTGAGCAATCACTCGGCCCAACAGCATCTGTGCCTGGTCACCATTGATGTCGATCCGCAATGGCACGCAAAAGTGCTGCATCCACGGCCATGCCTGTCGGAAATCCTTGAGCTGGCCCATGACCTCATGTCGACCTTTGAGATCGCCGATAGGAGGAAATGCGCCGGCGATGTCTTCAGTCAGGGTGTCGCGCATTTGCCCGAAGTCGGCCTGGTCCATGGCCCAGATGTAGCGCATGAAAACCTCGGCGACTTCATCCTGAGCAGAACCAGCGACTTTGGCCGCCGGCAGACGCACCCATGGTGAGTCCAGTTCGTTGACCAGATGAGGCGCTTTGTCGCCTTCGTCCCAGAAGCGTCGTGGTCGTGGCAGGTTCCACCGTGGGACGAGTGAGCGATCCCCGTCCAGCCAACTGAAAGACAGCTGCAGGCGTGTGAATAGCCAGCCACGGTCAGTAGCTCTCAGTTCACCCACCACTAACGCACCGAACAACAGCGCTGCTGTCGATGATTCGGACGTTGCTACGTGTCCGTACAAGTAGGCGCCAAGGACTGCGCGATTCTCGTCGAAACCTACGTAATGGTTTGTGGACGCGATTTTGATCTTGTGCGGGTGAGACCCATCCAGAGCGAGCACTTCAGCAACGGCGTTGGAACCGATCAGCGAGCCATGGGCACTGCTGGAAAACGTTGCATTAAGTTCGAATACGTTGGCTATGTGGTACGAGTCTCCGCTCGCCCAGACTGTGAGGAAGTGCTCAAACATCTCAAGGATGTTTATGCGCAGGGATGAGGCAACACTATTCATGGGAGCTCCAGGGAGAACGATATTGAGTGGGTTTTCTTGTCGTCAAGTGAGCGACGTTCGTGCCTGGCGAGCTTCCCGCCTGCTGGAGTGCGCCCCGTAAAAGGTGGCCTTGAAGGCAATCAGAAGCGTTGCCAGAACGCAGAACATCACGCCTAGCCACAGGGCTGCCGGCAACCCCAAACGCTCAATCGCCCAGCCGCCAAGACTTGAACCCAGCATCACTCCGATGTTGGCCGCAGTAATGAAAAGACTGGTGGAAAAGTCTGGCGCTTCCCTTGAAACCGAGCGCAGCCAGATCTGGCTGCTGATAAGCCCACAAGTGTGGGAGGCGCCCCAAAACAACATGATCATTGCCATGCCGGGTAGCCATTGACTGGCAAGTGCGAACAACAACAGATAAGCGACCGCTAACATCAGAGGTTGCAGCAAAGTCGCTTGAATGAGGTGGCTATCCAGTAACTTACCAATCCCAAGATTGCTCGCTACGCCACCGACTCCGAACACGACCAGCATCAGGCTGATCGCATGTGGACTGAGCCCGACCTGACGCTGCAAATATTCCGCGGCGTAGCTGTACACCGCGAACAGTGCTGTGAATGTCAGAACACCGGAAATCAGGTTCAACCACAACGCGGGTTTACGAAGAATCATCAACTGTTCGCCATACCCCGGTAGTTCCCCGGTTGGAGATGACGGGAGCAATATCAGCACGCCAAGACCCGCGAAAAAGCACACCGCTGCGCAAAACAGATAAGCCGCTTCATAACCGAACGTATTGGCGACCGCACTCATGGCCGGCACCCCCAGGATCAACCCCAAGGTTGCTCCTAGCACTGCTCGTGAAACGGCGTGTCCAGCTCGCTCAGGCGGATAAAGAGCGATCGCCGATGCAAGAGCAGCGGCGTAGAACATCGGATGAAAAATCGCGGACACCACGCGCAAACTCAACAGCAGGTCAAAGCTGTAGGTGAATGCGGAAAACAGGCTGCATATTGCAAAAGCGAAGAGCGAAACAACGACTATGTTTTTATGTCGCAACCGCGAAGAAACCAGTACTAATCCGGGACCCAGCACGGCTACCGTTAACGCAAACACCCCCATTAACAGACCCGCACGCGATGTCGAGATAGCGAAACGTTCCATGATCATGGGCAAAATACCGACCACACCGAACTCCAGGGTATACAGGCCGAACAACCCTAAAACGATGAAACCAATAGCCTTCACCGTTTTCATCGAGCTGACTCCGCTAAGCGCTGGGTGTGTGCAGGAAATAGCGGCAGGACATACCGACCCAACTCATCAAAAATGTCTTCAGGTCGACGTCGAGTCGGCTTGAGATTGAGCACCAGATGAGTAACACCGGCTTGCTCTTGTCTTTGCCAGAGTTCGATCAGCGCGTGGCGCCCGCCACGTAACACCCGACCGGGCTCTATCGGAGCATCAGGGTCGGGATCGAGATCGAACCAACAGCCATAGCCATACGGCTTATAGCCACGCTCTGCGCAGGCATCGCGCCATTGCGGAATGACATCGGTCATCCCTTGCGGGTCAAAACCGTGCCAAATCCAGGCATCGACATTCGCGGCAAGCCATTCAAGCGTTTGCCCGGCTCGGCCGGTAGCAATGTAGGGAAATCGTTTGGCAACAGGCTTTGGAATCAAGTCCAGGCTACCGTTCATGCTTCCGTGCAGTTGTGAGCGATAGCTCGGAAAGCTGTCTTCGCTGACGGTATGAATAATCTCCAGCGCTTCACGAAAACGACTTGCGCGCTGACTGAATGCTTGCCCGAACGCGGGATATTCTTCAGGTCGGTCACCGGAGGCAAGGCCCAGAAGGAAACGTCCACCGAGCAATTGATCGACACTGGCTGCCTGCTTGGCAACGATGAGTGGATCACGCAATGGTGCGACGATACCGGCAGTCCCGATGGCGATATTACGAGTCATGGCGCTTAACCATCCCGCATAAACCATCGGGTCGAGAATCTGGCCAACATCACCAAATGTCGGGTCGTAAAACGGCACGTCTCGAAGCCACAGAGCGGCAATACCCACATCATCAGCCAGCTTGGCCATGCTCGCGTGGTTAGCCATCGTGGGCCCTGCGCTATCCGGGTAACCCTCCAGTGGCGCGACGAAGCCAATGCTCAAGTGACCCGGTTTAAACACGCGGGAGAATCCCGGGTGATTGGCGAGCGCTTCTGGGAGTGCGAGTGACGAATTCATGCACTTTTCTCTAGGCGTTGGGGATTGCCAGGCTCAATTCAGGAACGGAGTGAGCCTGATATGCTTTGTTTAGATGCGGTGGCTGATTGAATGAACGACAGTTCGACCGCAAGCAGGTGTCAGCTCTGCGGCAGCGATGTAGTTTGATGACCCAGTAGCCGCCACGTGCCGGACTCCTTGCGCCAGACCACGAGGAGTAAGGTGTGCAAATGCCTGAGCACTCCACCCACGGTGGCGTCCATCTCAATAGTGCCGGTGGCCATGAATGCATCCTCACCCAAGGCGCTGACCTTTTTCAGTTGCAGTGCCGCGCTGTGGTAAATGAATGCACCATCGCGAAACTTTTTCAGGTAGCTGGCTTTGTCATCGGTAAAACCGCTGGAGTGGACGTAAACGACGTCTTCGGACAGCAGTTCTGCAAATGTATTGACGTCAGCGTCAATCATAAGACCTAATCGTCCGTTTTCCAGTTCAGTGGCGAGCTCGAACAGTAGGGTATCGGCAGCTTGATTCACGTGGCGTGTCTCCGGTGCTGAAAAAGTGATGTAGACCGGCGTGTAACCTAACCGGGTGACCGCCATAGAAAAATCGGCTAGGTGTCCCTTTACAACGGACCTCTATGTCATCAATGGAGGATTGATGGAAAGTTTGAGTGCGATTGGGGTGTTCGTGCAGGCCGCTGAAATTCGCAGTTTTGTGGCGGCGGGCAGGGCCTTGGGGATTTCGGCCTCAGCAGTGAGCAAGAGCATTTCCCGGCTCGAGGAAAAACTGGGGGTGCGCTTATTTCATCGCAGCACACGCAACATCACGTTGACGGCTGAAGGTGCATTGTTTCTGGACCGCTGCAGGCGCGTGATCGCAGAACTGGACGCCGCGGGCGATGAACTTCAGCAAACGTCCTCGACACCGCGTGGCAGTTTGCGTGTGAGCCTGCCCATGATCGGCGGGCACTTTCTGCCGGTGTTTGCAGAATTCCAGACGCTTTACCCCGAAATTCAATTGGATCTTGATTTCACTGATCGGTTGGTGGACGTCATCGGCGAAGGGTTTGATGCAGTGATTCGTAGCGGGGCCCCGAAGGACTCCAGCCTGTCCTCACGCTGTCTGGGTCGTTATCGAATGGTTGCAGTTGGTGCTCCCGCGTACTTTGCCATGCATGGAAAACCGGTAACTCCGCGAGACCTTCTGGAACATAGCTGTATTCATTTTCGCTTTCCCCAAACCGGCAAGCTGCAAAGTTGGTCGATTTGGGATGGCATGGAAGAGCAGGGAATGGACCTGCCCAAGTCAATTATCTGTAACTCTGTCGAGGGGAGGGTCTGTTTCGCCCTTAAAGGATTGGGCATCACTTACGCCGCGGATTTCATGGTGAAAGACGCGTTGTTGGCCGGGGAGCTGACCACTGTTCTGGATGAACACACTCTGGAAACCAGCGTTTTTAACCTGCTGTGGCCATCTGGGCGTTTCGTTCCGCCCAAGCTTCGTGTGTTGATTGATTTCCTCAGCAGCAAAATTCCATTTCTCTACTGAATGAGCCTTGTGTCGACATGTCAGCTTTTTATTTGACACAAACGTCAAATTTGATAGATTGATTTGACAATACTGTCGATAGATTCACGTTTCGGAGAGATTCATGACACTCATACGCCCTTTTCGCATTGGTCAGATTGTTCCGAGCTCCAACACCACCATGGAGACTGAGATTCCCGCCATGCTGCATGCGCGGGAAGCCATACTCCCCGAGCGATTTACCTTCCACTCCAGCCGTATGCGCATGCACAAAGTGACCAAGGAAGAGTTGGCCGCAATGAACAAGGAGGCGCTGCGCTGTGCTGCCGAGCTGTCGGACGCGCGTATGGATGTGATGAGCACGGCGTGCCTGGTCGCGATCATGGCAAGCGGTCGTGGGTATCACCGACAAACCGAGCGTGAGCTATTGGAAATTGCTCGTGCGAATCATTGCCTGGCAACCGTCATGACCTCTGCCGGTGCGCTGATCGAGGGCCTGAAGATCATGGGCGCGAAGCGTATCTCGCTGATGGCGCCTTACATATGTTCCTTGACGGAGTTGGTGGTGGATTACATTCAGAGCGAGGGTATTGAAGTTATTGATTCGCTCAGCTTTGAAATCCCCGACAACCTTGAGGTGGGTCAGCGTGATCCTATGCAACTTCTCAATGACGTGACGCGGTTGAACACTCAAGGCGCTGATGTAATCGTCGCTTCGGCATGCGTGCAGATGCCCTCACTTCCCGCCATACAAGCGATTGAAGACATGATGGGTATCCCGACAGTTTCTACTGCCGTATGCACGGTAAGGCGCATGCTGGATCATCTGAATCTTGATGCAATCGTGCCGAACGCCGGTTCGCTTCTCAGCGGAGTCTATCCACGGATTCCTTTTGAGCAGATTGACAGTCGCCATTCATCTTCCATTGTTGAATTGGGCTAACGTGCCCGGACGTGCAGGTTTTTACTGTTTCGACCAATAGTTGACTATAAAGGCGGAAAGATGACGGCGAAGACGATTCTTATCACGGGCGCCAGTCGCGGGATCGGCCGCGCCGTCGCGATTCTGGCAGCACAGAAGGGCTGGTCTGTCATCGTTAACTATCTTCACAACGATGTTGCTGCGCAGCGAGTTGTGGATATGGTGAGAACGCTTGGCGCTAAATCCATCAAAATCCAGGGTGATGTAGCCCGTGAAGACGATGTCATCAGAGTGTTCCGGGAAGCCTCCACGCTTGGCCCTCTGGATGGCGTCGTCATTAACGCGGGCATCGTCGCTCCACCCCTTGCGCTTGTAGATATGACGCTCGAACGACTGCAACGAATGTTCGACGTTAACGTGCTCGGCGCCTATTTATGTGCCCGTGAAGCGGCACGACAGATGATCAAAAGCCGAGGCGGAAATGGCGGCTCCATCGTGCTGGTTTCGTCGATCGCGGCGGTGTCGGGCTCCCCAAATGAATTCATTGATTACGCAGGCTCGAAAGGCGCTATAGACACGTTGACCAAGGGGCTTGCCAAGGAACTCGGTCCGCAAGGCGTTCGAGTGAATGCTGTGCGTCCCGGCCTGATCGACACCGAAATTCATGCCAACGCAGGCCAACCGGATCGCGCCAGGAGAAGAGGGCTGAATACCCCTTTGGGCCGGCCTGGTTGTGCGGAGGAAGTGGCTGAAGCCATTATCTGGCTCCTCAGCGACCTGTCTTCGTACAACACTGGAACGCTCCTCGATGTGACGGGGGGCGTCTGACTGCTCTGATGGGCAGGGAAGGCGCCGATGACTGATTGCAAATAAGGGTGTTGGTAACGAAACAAATAGGTGAATGGCTATGAAAGGGGCGATTTATATCTATTAGAAGATCGCTTAATCGTTACTCAGAATTGGAGGCAACAAAAACAAATGTTGAGCAGTGGTGGATGACCACGATTCAGCAAATTTCTGGGAGAACGTTATGTGTCTTCAAAACGCGAGCACCGGCCAGAATCGGTCGCGCAGCTTGGATCTTGCCCATTTTTTCACTGCTACCGCTTTGACTTGGAGGGTGTCTGGTGACGTGTCTGCCTCGATGACGCTTGAGCCTTTGCCAGTCGTGGAGGCAGCGCTGTGAAGACTGAGGAATTTGACTACGTCATCGTCGGTGCCGGCTCCGCTGGTTGCACACTGGCTTATCGTCTGGGAGAAAATCCCGCGTTGCGGATTCTGGTTCTGGAGGCGGGTGGGGAAGACCGTTCTTCAGTCATCAAAACCCCTTTACTGTGGGGACTGATTCTTAAAAATCGCTTGTTTGATTGGGGCTATTTTTCAGAACCCGAGGCCGCGATGGATAACCGCCGGGTTGAATGCGCCAGAGGCAAGGTCGTAGGTGGCAGTTCGTCGATCAATGGCATGGCCTATGGGCGTGGCGCTCGTGAGGACTACGACTTCTGGGCTGACGGTCTTGGACTCCCTGGTTGGTCTTATGACGACGTGCTTCCCTACTTCAAGCGTTCAGAGTCCTGGGAAGGAGGGGAAAGCGAGTTACGGGGTGGAAAAGGTCCGCTGACTGTAATGAATCTGAACTTTGAAGACCCGCTGGTAGGCGGCTTTCTCAGGGCGACCGAACGGTGTGGCTATCACTCCAACCCTGATTACAACGGCAGTTCTGTCGAAGGCTTCGGTCCTATGCAGGCAACGATTCGCAACGGTAAGCGTTGCAGTGCCGCCGTTGCGTATCTGCGTCCGGCGCTGGCGCGCCAGAACGTCACACTGATTACGGAGGCATTGGTCAGCAGGGTCGTACTCGACCAGTCGCCGTCACCCAAGGCCACCGGTGTGGAGTACACCTGCAATGGCGAGCGATTCCTCGCGAACGTGCGTCACGAAGTGATCCTGGCTGGTGGTGTGATCAACTCTCCACAATTGCTCATGCTCTCCGGGATTGGCGATCCGGTCGCACTGGCAGAACACGGAATCAAGGCGCGAGTGTCATTGCCAGGCGTAGGGCAGAATTTGCACGATCATGTGGTGTTTGATTTACGTTTCAACCGACTGAAGACAGGCACCTTGCATCGAATGATGCGATACGACCGCATCGCTCTGGATGTTGCAAAGAACTTTCTTTTTGGCAACGGTTTTTCCGGAAAAATACCGGCCGCCGCGGTCGGCTTGATCCGCACTCAAAGCCAATTGGATCTCCCGGACGCTCAGTTGATTCTCGCGGCGGGGCCGATGACCGCAGCCCCTTATTTCCATCCATTCGTTAAGCCGTATCGTGACGGCTTCGGGATAAAAGGGGTGTTCCTCACCCCCGAGAGCCGTGGGCGAGTCAGGCTTGCCAGCGCGGACCCGGCAGCGCCGATGTTGATCGAGCAGAACTTCCTGGTCACGGAGAATGATCGCCGTTCAGTGCGTGAAATGTTCAAGCGCATGCGTGAAATAGCCGCCCAGCCCTACCTCCAGGCATTTGTCGAGCAAGAAGTATGGCCTGGTGCGAACTGCAACAGCGATGACGAAATTGATGCGTTCATTCGGCGAACCGCCATTACGCTCCATCACCCTGTAGGCACTTGCAAGATGGGCTCGGATGACGACCCGATGGCCGTACTTGATGAGCAGATGCGAGTGCGAGGCGTACAGGGGCTCCGTGTGGTTGATGGCTCATCCATTCCACGGGTCATGCGTGCCGCTACCAATGCACCCATCATCATGATGGCTGAGAAGGTGAGTGACTTGATTGTTGGAAAAGAGCTGCCAGCCGTTGCTGGCAAGGCAAAGTCGTCAATGCCGTCCGCGGCGAGCGTTTAGTCCGGCCAGCACCCAATGGCGCCGCCTTCGGGCTGGGCTTGCTCGTTTGCAAGTCTGCGTGCGAAGGCGATGAAACTTAAATTTTCTGTGTTCTTGCACTTGCCTGTCGTCAGGTGGCACGAAAAGTTATCAAGCACACTCTGAGGCGTTTATGTTTATGCAAACATCCGAGCCCACGCTGACTGTGAAAGTAGCACGTCGTAGTGAGGAGACTGAGCGGGTTATATCACTAGAACTGGTCACCCTTACAGGTGAGCCATTGCCTTCTTTTGAAGCCGGTGCACATGTTGAGGTTAATGTCAGGGCAGGTGTTAATCGGCATTACTCACTGTGTAATGATCCGCGTAATCATGATCGTTATGTTTTGGGTGTATTACGCGAAACTGCTTCCCGGGGTGGATCTGAAACCATTCATGAAGAGTTTGATGTTGGTACAACTTTCAGCATTAGCCCGCCTCGAAATAACTTCGGGCTGGATGAGTCGGCAGGGCATTCGATTTTATTTGGCGGCGGTATCGGAATTACCCCTTTAATCGCGATGGCGTGGCATCTACATGCCCAAGGTGCATCGTTTGAAATGCATTACTGCGCCCGTGATCAGGTGAGTGCCGCGTTTTATGATCAGCTCAAGCAGACGCCTTTCGCAGCCCATGTCACTGGCCATTTCGATGAGGGCAACCCCAGCAAGTTCTGTAATTTCTCCGCCGTGCTGGATGCACGCGCCCCGGATCGCCATGTGTATGTGTGTGGACCTGCCGGGTTCATGGAAGCTGTTGTCAACACGGCAAAGGGCCAGGGATGGGCAGGTGACAATATTCATGTTGAGCATTTCGGTGCCCAGATAGATACCTCGGGAACAGGTTTCACCGTACACACCAAAAAAACCCGTCTCTCGCTTCAGGTGCCACCCGATAAAACCATCGCAGAAGTTCTGATTGCGGCTGGAGTCAATGTACCAATGTCCTGTGAACAAGGCGTGTGTGGAACGTGTTTGACGAAAGTGTTGGAGGGGGCGCCAGATCATAGAGATTTGTTTTTGACCGATGCTGAAAAGACTAATAACGACCAAATGACGGTGTGCTGCTCTCGCTCACATTCCCGTGAGTTGGTGCTGGATATCTGATACGTGCCACCGCGATAAAAAATAATTGTTCTGATGCCTGATTGTATTAATTGATCTTCGTATTATTCAAATAAGAAAAGGAGAGGTTCATGAAGTTTCTCTACAACGCTTGGTACCCGGCCGGATGGGCCACCGATATCGAAACAGGGAAGATGGTTGCTAAAACATTCCTTAATCAACGCATTGTGATGTTTCGAGACAGTCAGGGTGTGGTCAAGGCCCTGGAAGACCGCTGCCCTCATCGTTTCGTCCCTCTGCATCTGGGCGAATTGAAAGGCGATACGATTCAATGCGCTTACCACGGGCTCACGTTTGACTGCTCCGGCGCGTGTGTGCTGAACCCGCACGGGAACGGTGCGATTCCCAAGGCGGCAAAAGTTCGCAGTTACCCGATGGCTGAGGTCTACGGTCTGGTATGGATCTGGATGGGCGACGCGGACAAGGCAGACCAGGCACTCATCTCTGATTTCACCGAGCTTGATCCGGTGAAGAAATTCGTCGGTAAGAGTTACCTGTTGGTCAATGCGAACTACGTATTGGAAAACGACAACATCATGGACCTCAGCCATATCGAGTTTCTTCACAAAGCCTCACTGGGCAGCAGTAAGGTTTCCGAAGGGAAGATCGATGTGGTTCAGGTCGGTGACACGGTTCACTCCATGCGATCCACGAGCGCAGAAAAGCTCACTGCCGATTTGGAAAGAATGCGTGGAATTCCGCCCGGGCAATTGGTCGATCGATGGCTGGATGTTCGCTGGAATGCGCCAGCCAGTATGTTGTTGACGACGGGCTTTACCTATACCGGGAGACCAAAGGAGGAGGGACGTGAATTATTCTCGACTCACCTGTTCACGCCCGAAACGGAGTCGACTACCCATTATTGGTTTGGCATCGCCTTTCCTCGCTCCATGGGGCCGGAAGGGGAAACGTTAGCTGAGCAGAACATCAAGTGGCTGATTCAACCCTTCTCCAAAGAAGACATGCCGATGCTGGAAGCGCAGCAGCAGACAATCGGTGATCGGGATTTCTGGTCGTTAAATCCCGTGCTTCTGCCGAGCGATGGTGGAGCAGTGAGGGCTCGTCGAGTCCTGGACAGGCTTATCAAAGAAGAGCAGGAAAGTTTGGGTTTGGTGGCGAGTACCGAGCTGTCCTGAGCATGGATAACTGATATTGCCTTGAATACAGCCCTTTGGAATGAATGTTCCAAAGGGCTTTTTATTGGTGGGTCGAATACTATCTGTACGCGAAGCATGAGCACTTCAGTGCGTGGTGCACTGGTCTTCACCTGCTTCGGGACAGGGCTGGCTATTTTCTTTACAGATGGCGTTTTCAATACTGTTCATGGCAGGCGCCAGGACCTCTGCCAATGCCAGGGCTTTGGCTGTTGGGCGCATCTGTTTACCTTCCCGGATAAAGAGGGGGTCGTTGAAGTGTTTTCTCAATCGCACAAGCGCGCCGCTGACTGCAGGTTGACCCAGCCCCAGGCGTTGCGCAGATTTGGAAACATTGCACTCGTTGTACATCACCAAAAAAGTGACCAGCAAGTTCAGGTTGAAGTCGGCCAATGCAAGTTTGTGTGTGTTCATGGTCGTTGAGAGATCACCTCGGAAACAATCGGCGTCGGACGTTCTTCTGCCGCGCAGCCGTGGGGCTGCACGGAAAAAATCAGTCAAAGTAAAATGTTGATGACTTTGGTTTCAAGGTAGCTGCGTAACTCCTCGACGCCTTCTTCGCGATCGACACCGCTGTTTTTAAACCCGCCCCACGGCACCCCGATGTAATGTGCATTGCTGCCATTGATGAAGATGCTGCCAACCCTCAGGCGTTTGGCCGTGTTGAGTGCGGTTTTAATATCGTTGGTCCAGATGGCCGCTGACAGTCCGAACGTGGTGTCGTTTGCCATGGCAATGACTTGGTCGAGATCACGCCATTTGGACACCGACAAAATGGGCCCGAAAACCTCTTCTTTCCATAAGCGCATGTCTGGCGACACGTCGGCATAGACCGTTGGCTCAACCCAGAAGCCTTTTGCAAACTCCGCGGATTGCGGACGTTTGCCCCCCGTCATCAGTCGCGCGCCGGCAGTCTGCTGCGGGTCCAGAAAGCTCATGACATGGTCCCAGCTCTTTTTCGAGTTTATGGGGCCCATGCCGGTGCTGGTGAGCATTGGATCACCGAGCTTGATCGCACTGACTCTCTGCACGATTCGGTCGAGTACCGCTTCGTAGATATCCTCATGGATCAATACGCGAGAATTCGAACCACAGGATTGCCCCTGCCAGTCGAAGTTCATGCCCCGCACAGCACTGTCGGCTACTGCGTCCAAATCCACATCCGGGAAGATGATCATTGGATTTTTGCCACCCAGTTCCAAGGTGACATGTTTCACCCCCGACTCTGCGGCATTGCGTTGAATGGCTTGACCGGTCGGCACAGAGCCAATCAAGGCAATACGCTTCACGTCTGGGTGGCGCACGAGTGCATCGCCTACCGTGGCACCTGGACCGTTCACAATGTTGAAGACACCTCGGGGGAGTACTTCTTTTGCAATCTCACCCAGGATAAGAACGGAAAGGGCACTGGTTTCAGGCGGTTTGACGACAACTGCGTTTCCGGCAACCAATGCCGCTGCGGTTCGTGCGACAGAGAACATCGCAGGGTGGTTGTAAGCTGCAATTCTTGCTACCACGCCGTAAGGTTCGTGAACGGTCATGTGCAGATGCTGGCGAGTAGAGGGGATGGTTTCACCCTTCATACTGTAGGCCAAACCGGCGTAATAATTAAGGCTTCTGACGGTCTCGTTGAGGCTGGCCAATGTTGGCAAATAGGTATTGCCTGAGTCGAGTACTTCAATTCTGGAAATTTCTTCGGCTCTTTGTTTCAACCGCACGCCAAACTCTCGTAGCAGCTCTCCGCGCTCTTCACCTGTTTTAGCAGCCCACTCCGGCCATGCGTCCCGAGCCGCTGCGACTGCGCGATCAACATCCTTTCTGCTGCCAATAGCAACCTGGCCTATAACCTCTTCATTGGCAGGGTTGATCGAGTCTTCCCAGCCGCCTTCGCCTTCTACTAATTCACCATCGATCAGCAGGCGACCGACAATATTTGGGCTAGTCAAAATGATTCTCCGCATTGTTTTTAGACGAGAAGGTGTTGAGTTATTTGACGCGGGTAGTCACCCGAGATTTCCATAAATCCCAAGGGCGTTGTATTTGGGTCTCGACGTTGATACGCGATGTTTGCGCTTCCTCCTGGCTCAGGTACACCACCCGACCCAGGCGTAATGCATCGCGCTGCAGGTTGGCGTTCACTTCGGCGTAAACGGCCCGATAAACAGCGTGTTTGATCGAGGGGCCGACGGTGGTGGAACCGTGTCCGCGCATCAATACAAAGGATGCTTCACCCAGAGAGTCGGCCAGCGCGCGTCCCAGCTCGTTGCTGCGTACAAGGAGGTCGGAAGCGGTACCTGCGGTGTCTCGAATCTCAAACACTGGTACGCCTTGGCCGAGGAAACCACTCATATGACAAACCGGTTGAAACTTGACATCACTGACCACCGTGAACGGAAGAACGGTGGGTGAATGACTGTGGACAATCGCCATGACGTCAGGACGAGCGCGATAAATCTGACCGTGAATGAACCGCTCCAGATAGACCGCTCTGCCGTGGGCATTGACCGGTGTTCCATCCAAATGAAATTCGATGATGTCTTCAAGGCTTACAGTGGCTGGGGCCATATTACGCGACAGCAAAAAGCGTTCAGGGTCTTTATCGTGGCGAACACTGACATGGCCGAAAGCGTCGACAATGCCTTGGTCGAAAAGGATGTGATTTGCACTTACCAGATCATCAAGCAATTCGGCGGCAGGTGCCGGGGCAGGAGACCCAAGGTCATTAATGATGGAAGATATTTTGTTCGGATTATCTAAATTGCACATGAGTTGCTTCCAGGTTGCGATTCGGAGGCGATCAGGTGGGCACAACGCCCAGAGTGGCCGATCGTCGCCTCAGAATAGGAAGCACGTGGAGAGGCGTCTATTAGGTAGGATTGGCTATATTCATAGCCATTCAAGTATGGAAAAAGCGCTGGTTATGGCGCTGTTTTCCATTTGATCTGATTCGGCTTGCGAAGCGAGTCATCAGTCACCTTTGACGGTGGAGTCTAATCAGATTTGAACCAATGGCGATTTGGCTGGCCGCAAGCACTTACATGTCCAGACTTCGCTTTCGGGCGTTTGTGTCGACAGGACAATATGGTGAATCAGCGCGGCTTGGTAGGTAGAGAACAGCTTGTCTTCACGGTGCACCAAATGTACCTGCATGTTGAAACGAAAATCAGGCAGGTCCAGCAGTTTCAGCGTGCCTTGTTCGATCTCCGATTGGACCGATGAATGCAACATGAAACACACACCGAGGTCATTTCTGACCGCGTGCTTGATCGCTTCCGGATGACCGAACTCAAGAATGATATTGCGATTTTCCAAGCCTTTTTTACGCAGCAGGTCGTCTTCTACCTTACGACGGACCGTATTCTGCGGCGCACTGATAAATGCGGCTTTTTTCAGACTGGCCAACAGGTTGACCTCATCCAGCCATCGAGTTTCAGGGGCGCAGACCAGGACCAAGGGCTCGTTCCAGAGATAGTGTGTCGTCAATCGGTCCAGGTCCTGGTTCGGCTCCAGGAGCGTTACAGCGAAATCGCACCCACCGGTACGAGTAGCGTCCAGGGCGGCGGTTGGATTGGAGACCTGGACAGTGACCACCCCCTCTGCATGCTGGCGCGAGAACTCTGAAATAAGCGGCGGCAACGAGTAAGAACCGACCGACATCGACGTCGCGACGACGGCGTTACCTCGAGAGCCAGATTCAACCCCAGCCAGTTCACGTTCCATTTCGCGCGTGCGGGTAATGACCTCCACCGCCCATCGATGAATACGGTGGCCAGCATCCGTCAGGGCGATGTTGCGTCCCACGCGCTCGACCAGCGCACATCCAATTTTGGCCTCCATGCTGCGTAAATGTGCAGTGACGACCGGCTGTGTCACACACAACTGATCTGCTGCCCGGGTGACACTCCCGAGTTCAGCAACGGTGCAAAAAACTTCAAGCTTCTGAAAAGTGAGGTAAGGGTCAAATCCGCGCATAAACACCTTATTCATCGTCGATGAGCTATGGGAAAGTGCTTTATTAACTATTAGAAGCTATGTGAGAGGTTACCCAGAATCGGGATAGACAACAACCGCAGGGCGATCACTCATGCGCTGGCGGTTGTTGATCGAGCAATTAGTCCGCGTCACTACGTCTGCTACAACGATGAATCGGAGAATAAAAATAATGAAATCTGATGTTCAAGGTTGTAACCACCTCGGTCATGCCCATCACAACGATTGTCCAGCACTCAGCCAGATAGTCAGGGGGAGGGTTGGCGCAGTTGAAATAATACGACTCTACGACACATCCCTGTTGGGAGAGACGGCCCAATCATGGTTTCCTGACTTCGATCGTGAACTTGTCGAGGCGCATGAGCATTGGCTGGCACCCAATCACTATGATCCCGAAAGCGGGCGTATTTTCATGCCAGTGCATAGCTGGATCGTTCGTACCGACAAACACACGATTTTGATCGACAGTTGTGTCGGCAATCACAAAGTACGACCTGGTTTGTCTGAAATGCATCAGCTGAATACCGGCTATCTCAAACGGATGAAGTCGCTCGGCGTCCAGCCCGAGGATATTGATTTCGTGATGTGCTCACACTTACACGCAGACCATACAGGCTGGAATACACAGCTGGTGAATGGTACTTGGGTTCCGACATTCCCAAATGCCAAATATGTGATTTCGCAAATCGAACATGATCATACGGAAAGATTGGCCCGCGATAGTTCTTTAGGGGCGCCCGCGTGGTTTACGAACATGTATAACGATAGTGTGTTGCCGATCATCGAAGCAGGGCAGGCAACGTTTTTCGATGATACATATGCCCTGGATGATACTTTTCTCATCAGGCATGCCCCAGGACATTCCGCAGGGCATGTGCGAATTGAGTTGAAGTCAGGTGATCAATACGGCGTGTTTTGTGGCGACATGATTCATTCCCCCATTCAGGTTCCCTTCTGGCACTGGAGCAGCAGAGTTTGCGAGGATCCAGCCCAGGCCGCACGCAGTCGTCACGAATTGCTGTCTTTTTGTGTAGAGAATAATGCGCTTCTTCTACCCGGTCATTTTGAAGATCCCTATATCGGTAGAATTATCGATAACGCTGGAACCTTCGGTATCCGCTTTGGGTGGTGACTTCAGGCAGGGTGTCTACTGCGGCTCATGCTGAGAAATGCAGCCGCATGGCCCCCTATTGTTTGATGGATAAAAGTAAATCCAATAACAAAAACAACAGGAAATCCAAGATGATCTCTATAGCCGGCCTCAATCCTCGGTAAAGCCTATCCGTACACGCTTCAAAACACGTCGTGAAAGATTTCGGCGCTATTTGGTATGGGCGCTGGAATTGAACTGACGATGATTTTAAATCCTGAACAATTCCAAGAAACAGGATAGATCGGCATGCTTATTACCCAATCAAAGTGGTTGTTGATATTGCTGTGGGCGAGCGTTTCATCTGTAACGATGGCGCAAAATCAAAGTGAGGCTGAGGGGTTTATTGAAGACAGTCATGTCGGGCTGTTTATGCGTAACTTCTACTTTAATCGGGATTTTCGTAGCGACTATGGTCCCGGTAAGGTAGCTCAGGAGTGGGCGCAGGGTTTAACACTCTCCTTTCGTTCGGGCTATACACAGGGATTGTTTGGTTTCGGCGTGGATACCTTCGCCAATATAGGTCTGAAACTGGATGGCGGTGCGGGCCGGCCACCCCTTCTATTATTAGCGAGAGACAGCAACGGCAACCCGGAAAACGAATATTCAGAAGTCGGTGCTGCTTTGAAAATGCGCTTGTCTGACACAGAACTGAAAGCAGGTGATTTAGCGCCTTACAATCCGGTCATGGCGATTGCAACTTCTCGACTTTTCCCCGCCAGCGCCCAAGGTCTGCAGGTGGTGAGCAGTGATATACCAGGCTTGCGTTTGGATGCCGGGCATTTCACGTCGGGCAATGATGTCAACTCAACAAACAGAGATGGTCCATTGAAAGCGTTTTATGCCCAGCGCGACGCGAGCAGTATTGACTATGTCGGTGGTTGGTACAAAGTCAATAGTCAACTCACGCTAGGGGCTTTCGCCGCTAATTATGCAGACATCTGGAATCAGTACTACCTGAGCGCGGCACTGAATCTTCCAATCAACGACCTGCAAGCCATCGGCCTGCAATTGACGGCCTACCATACCGATGACAGTGGCAAGAGCATTGCTGGCAATATCAACAATACGACATGGTCAGCGGAATTGGCGTACAGCGTCGGCATTCAGAAATTCACGCTGGCCAGGCAACAGGTTCATGGAGATGAGCCGTTCGATTATTTAGGGTTTGCATCAATGCCGGGTGATGCCATCGGCTTCCTCGCCAATAAGGCCCAGAATCTGGACTTCAACCTTCCTAACGAGCGGTCCTGGCAGTTGCGCTATAACCTCGATCTGGTGAGCTTTGGGGCGCCAGGGTTGACCTTCATGGCGCGCTACATAACCAGCGAAGGCATCGACGGCAGTCATTACGGCGGTGGTGCCTATTCCAGGTACCAGACCGTAACGGATGGCAGTCGCTGGGAGCGCGACCTGGAAGTGGCATACGTGGTGCAAAGTGGTCCGGCGAAAGATCTTGTTATTCGTGTGGGAAAATCTGCACATCGCGCCGACGCGAGTGTGCAGCGTGTCGATCTGCCGAGCCTGGATGAAACGAGGGTTATGATTGAGTATCCCTTGTCTTTCTAAGGCTCCACATTAATTTGATTTGGATTGAACGCCATGGTGTACACATTTGTTGTGAAACCGTGGCTTTCGTGACTGCGTGCTTGCAAGGCATTGATCAGACATTCGCATTCGAGTTGATAAGCGTGCACGGTAGTCAATCGGATATTTAGTTGACGGGACGCCAGTATTTGACTACGGCAAAAAATTCATCGCACAAAGTGCGTCATTGCGTTAATTCGGTACTAGAATAGGTGCACTGGCTATCAGGCGACGACTAAGCGGAATCATCTCCCGCTTGCGCGAAAGCTGGGAACATCAATTAGAGGAACGGCTACTGCTATGAGATAGGAATGAAATGGATGAGTTATTGAAAACAATACGAAACAGTCATTACCTTCTATTGCTCGCATGCCTTGCGCTTATTTTACTTAGCTATTCTGCATATCTGACTCGGATCTATCAATCCGCGAGTGATGAAGTAATTGCATTTGAAAAACTCAAAATTCAACGCTTTTTCGAATTTAAGAACTGGGATATTCCAGTCGGCGGCCCAAATACATCATTGGGTGGCATGATCTCGCACTCCATGCCAAAATTTATGCAGGAGCTTTTTTCTGCCGGGTTTGGTAACGCTTTTTTTGATAATAAACAGTATTATCTTGAAATGGAAAAAAGCTCTAAGGAAGTCCTTATAAAAACGACTGAGCAAGCAGGGGTTAACTTTGTAGATGGATTCAATTTTCGTGATACACAATTCCTTCCTTTCTCCGATCCGCGTAAAACCATTTATATCACCGATGCAATGACGCTGCAGGAAATATACGACACGCTTACATCAAGAGAAGCTCGAAGCCCATTCGAGCTCTTCGTTCCAAGTGATGAGCAATTGAAAGAGAAACTCAGCGAATGGTTGCCGGCATATAAGTCGAAGAAGCTTGGAATTGGAGCGGTCTATTTTGATGAAATTAAACCTGTCCTTGACGTTCAGACAGCAACAATGGTGCCAGCTGGCGTGCTTGTCATCTGTTCGGCGAGCATTGTCCCACCACAGGAGCCGCGGCGCTGCTCTGTCGCCAATACAAAAGCGGATACCAAAGAGGAGAGAATATTCGCATTGTCAGAAGTGCGAGGAGAAAGTGTGCCCATTATCGGTTCGAGTCTCGAAGACTGGATTGCCAATCAGGAGATCACGAAGCAGTTCGCTTTTTACAGGGGAAAGGGAGACGTCAGGCTGGACTATTTCAGAAACCTTCGTTTGATTTGGTCTGAAGTGCGTTTTATGACTATTGAAAAAGCGAAGGCATATCTGAGTGACCGTCGCGCCACCTATACTCAGGACTTGCCAATCGAGGGGCTGAAGGCATCGGGACAATCGGCCCTGGTTCTAGGTCCAATACTGTTAATTTGCTTGCTCGTTCATTTGCGATCGCACTTGTGGCATTTGCGATGCATGAAAGATGATGTTCCGGAATTTCCTTGGATCGGCTTCTATAATGGATTAACTGATAAGCTATTTACGGCAGGGAGCATTGTATTGTTACCGTTCATAGCATGTATCCTTGAGGCCATATTTTTCACTTATTTCACCGCGCTTTTGTGGATTTGTGGGATCTCTGCTCCGCTACTTCTTTATCTCGGAATATTATCGATTCGAGATCTGAAGGAAATTCGCAATCGACGTGAGGCCTCTGAGAAAATAATCTGACCGGGTTTAAAAGAAAATGTACCTTAGTGGTGAGACGCCAACAGGATGTAGGACTCGATTCGTGTCCTCACTTGGAGCGCACTCGCAGCCATGCGAAGGAGGACGGACAAGCCCCTGCGGCGACACGCGAACGTCGACTATTGGTCGATTGCTGCCTGTCGCGGATGGTCGCAAGCGACTGTGGATTGAACCGCTCTCTCTAAGTCGGGTTGCTCGTCAAACCAGAATAACGATTTCAGGTCAAGGGTGCTGTTTCATCCCGGCTATCGCCATGAAACATAGCGTTAGTTTGGACGGTAATAAACCATTGCAGATAGCCCGTTCACAACTGTTGTATACGAAGTAAAACCGGCGTTGTTTGCTTCGGTTTGCCGCCTCTGTACATTATTTGCGCTTATGTCAATTAACAAATTGATCTTTGATGTTAGTCTTACGGTCCGACAAAGGACCAGGATTTTATGTGTATGGGCTGTGTCAGCCCAATATTTCACGGGTTCCCAATGTCGTGCTTGGCCTGCTAAGAGTAGCTCTTCAAAAATAGCCTCATCTTCTTGCATGTGTTGAATGTCTATTAAGTGACATTGTATGTTGGCATCTTTTCCAAAAATCATAGGAGCTCTCCTTATTGTTTGATTGGTAATGGGGTGGCAGGATTGTCGACCTGTGGGGTCCGTGTAGAGGCTTTCGCTACCTCTGTTGCCTGACTACGAAGGCTTTGGTAAAGCTGGGGCTTTTCTATCAGGTCCTCTACGCTACCTACCTCCAATAGCCTGCCAGAAGGCAATATCAGATACTCCATAGCCAGGTAACCTACGACCAATGGAGTAGTAAAATTTTCATCCATGGTCACGCCACGCGCCGTACGAGAGGCTACTTTAAAGGACGCTCCCGGAAGAATGTAGCCTCCATATTTAGTCTCCGATTCAAGGTTCGCTATTTGCTGTTTAATAGCTTGCAGCTGTTGCTCAGTCTTGAGTTTGTTAACGGTTGCAATGTCTGTTTCCAAAGCTGCTATTTCAGAATCCGTAGTCGTGGGGTTCGAAATTGGTGGCGCTGGTGGGGGCGATGCAACGACAGCACCTTTCTTAAGTTCTACCTGCTTATTGAGATACGTAATTAAAGAATTGTACTGTTCCTCGGAGGCACTCAATAGGCCGGGCGTATTAGCTCCTGCCCCGACGTCAGTTTGTGTACCGACCGCCTCACTGAAAGCAAGTGTTACGGTTGCACCCTGAATGCTGTAAATGCGTGTGATAACCCGAAGTACCGTTGGGCTATTGTTGTTATATTTTGAGGCAAGCAGGTTTTGATTTTTGGCAGCCCATCTACTAATGATCGACTGCATTGTTCTGTCGCTAAGTCCCTGATTGGAAGCGCCCTTAAATACCACAGACCCCGTGGCGCTTTGGGCTCCAGAGGCGGACAGTGCCACCGGGACGGAGTTTAGTGGTATCGCCAGCCCGAGGGCGCCCCTCTTGTCGACAGAGAACGTGTAGCTAGGAAAGGCTGTGCCGGGCGCACGATTAAAAGAAACATCATTTGTTTTTTTAAATCCATTTGCATATTGGGTGTCATATTCTGATGCGGTTATGGGAATCCTATCGTATCGATTTATGAGAGGTAGAAAGCCTTTCGCCTCCCAAGTTGCAATTTCTGTATCTACATCGTTTTTTGAAATGTATACATCACCAGGCCGGATATCTTCATCTAGCGGGTAGACAGGCATTATCTGGCTTGCTCTGATTGTCATGCTCCAATCTTTAGCGACCTTTTCTAAAGCCTCGCGCGGAGGCGTTGAAACGCAGCCTACCAAGATGGCACTCAAAGTGAATAAAATCCCTCTAGCAAATCGTTTTTTCATATAAGCTTTCCTTACTCATCTAAATTCATAATGCCGATATAGCTTGGACGCCTTTTGGGATGCGTGTCTTACTAACTGCTACTTGTTTATTCTGGGGTATGCGGCAAGCGATCAGTTTAAAAAAATTTAGAAGCCAATTGCATGTCTTCTTCAGCCGTTGATGGCGGATGAGTCATTGGGCGGTTATCCAACTTGATTTGTTGCCAGATTCAAAGCTCACTTTTCAATGGTGGTTTGTGTTTAATTTTCTTGAAAAATATAAATTTTAACTGAAAGAAGTAGGGTGGACTGCTTCATAGGTCAATCTCAAAATAGAGGGGATCACTACGCAAACCTTTCAATGTTGCGGCCTTACTGGGTGAGCGGTCAGTTCGAAGGGTATAGCCACGAGCTTTCGTTGCCTGCTCCAAAGCGTCCATCAAGGTTTTGAAGGGGAGATCTCCCCATTTGCGCTTCAGTGCCATGTCATGGTCGACCGGTACCACGGCTATTGCCAGATTCGTCATCAGATCAATTCCGCTTTCGCGGGCGGTGGCGTTGGAGCTGCCGTGATGTCCAACCTTGTAAAAAATAGTGCGGCGCAGCAGGTCAGGGCCAGTGACTCGCGTACCTTTCTGATCAGTCCATGCGAGATTGCCCCAAGAGAGCCAGTTGCCTACCTGCGCATCGGCTGCGAAGAGCAAAACCTCTCCATCATTCAGTTCGACGGCCATCACCAGGCTCGTATTGTTGACGACGTTGTCGAGTTGCAGAGCAAGGCTAGTGGCATCGTCTAACCAGGCATCGTCAATGCGTCTCCAGTCCTGCTGATTCCAGTAGCGCTCCTGAAAAAATGCAACCGTCTGTGCCACCTGGGTGGGAATGTTGTAGGGACGGGAAAAAGGTAACTGCGACTCGTCTTCGTTGATTGCTGGAGTGAGATATTGATTAAAGGCATCCAAGGCCATTTTGTAGGTGGTCTTGTCGCCCGGGGTTTTAGGCGCGTTCATGTTTCTCAGCTTGTCCTCGTCGCGCGGCGGGCCAAGTACATAAATTCTTGCGCCAAAACTTTTTAGATCATGAGGTTTGTCCTTCGGATCACAGTACCTTACGTTCGCGGACTTGCTGCGCACTGCTTCAAGTGCGGATTGGGTGGTTATACGTGCCGAGGCACCGAAGAAACCGAGCAACTCAAGCAAGGGATGCTCGACGTCCGGAGTGTCCATGTGAAGGCGCAAGGCGGCCGATTGCAGCATGGCAAGCGCTTGGTCGTTATCCTTTTTCAGGGCGTTGGCTTGTTTGTCGTCAGGGTTCTCCGTCCAGGCCATCCAGACTTCATCGACGTTCAACTTTGCAAAACTATCCTTCGCCTGCATAAAGCCAGAGAGGTGATCCCAATGTTTGTGGGTGGCCACCAAAAGATCAATTTTGCCGCCGCTTTCCTTCAGGATATCGTCCATCACATCCGTCATCATTTTCGTGGCGTTGGAGGTTCCGATGATGACGCCGCAATCGATCAGAATTCTGTAGGTCGCCCCTTCTTCTCCGTACAGTGTCACAAGGTGGCAGTCGCCCAATCCATGACGATAAATCCGTACCGTGGCACGAGGCTGTTTAGTGCTCATGACCACCTCCGTCGATGCTTCGGTGTACGAGCGCGAAAGGTTCATTGGCCATCGCCCGAAGACCGCGGTACTTGTCCTGCATGGATTGCGTGCGCTGATCCTGGAATTGCTGTTGATGCGCAAGACGTGCCGGCTGATTGATACGCTTGCGCACCACATAGGTCACCTGCCGACTGTTCAGGTCGATGACCAACGTGACGCCACCACGAAATATATTGCCGCTGCCATCCTTCGCATGGAGGGATTGGGTCAACTCAACGACCATTTGCGATAGCAGCTGCCCGTCCGGCCCCACACGCCGCAAAGGCCGCACCGAATGAACCTCGATCCCGCGCATGTCGCATGCAACTGTACGGTCGCCAATTTGAAGCTGAAAATTCCGGTTCGCGTGGCGATACAGCCCGAGTGCTGACAGTTCGGCTTCACTCACGTGCTTGGGGCTCATCAACCAGCCATGGAATTCCTTGGCGTTGTCCCGCGATGTCTTCCATGCCGATTCGCGATGTGTCTGAAGCGTCCATTGAAGGCTCAGTTTCGGCAGCAATTCATTCAGCGTACTCAGGGGTTCCAGGGGCGGTTCCCAGCGCAATGTATCAACTGAATAGCTGCGCAAGCCTTCGGGGTAAATTCCGCGAGCCATAAACGCGGAAGAGAACGCAACGCGGTAGCCGTAAGGATCTGAGGGCACCAAGTCATGATCAGCACTTACCAATGCTCTCAGGAAATCACCAAATGTGATGTCTACCGGAGGGCAGTAGTCCAGTGCCCGTATGCATATGGTGAGAATGTGCCTGGCTACGGTGCTGGCCACGTCTGTAAGTGCATCGACAAGGTCACTCTGGAGTGCACCTTGGGGTAGAACTTCTGAGCCGTGGGTGGCAAGCCGGATAGGCGCTTGGGCTCGTCTGGTGTAGACCTGCAAGAATGCATCGAACACCGCCGACACCAGCACCGCTCCCCGATCGTGGGCCTCAGTCTGACTCTGGTAATCATTCGATTTCGGCAAACGGCGTGTCCAGGTCGGTTGACTGTCGGCGTTCACGCTGCCAGTGCCAATAGCATCCCTCAACGCCTTGTAGTGACCGGTGGCTTGGCCGAATTGCACTGCCAGCCAAGCCAGCATCGACTGTTGGCTGAGATCCCCACGAGAGTGCGCAAGCAACTCCCGAAGTGAGTCGCGCAGGGTGAAATGCTGGAAGAGGGCAACAATGTCGGCAAACCCTTCGTGAAAGGCCAGCACATCTGGATTGGTCGGTTCTATGAAACGCCGATGCAGCCCGTCGAGCAACGCATGGGTCGTTTCATGCGCGACGATATCGTGGGAGAGCGCAGTGAACACATACTCACTGGCCACACCACTATTACCGTCGGATGAACTGAAGTAGCCCATCAAGAGCGCTTTACGCTGAGGGCTGTAGTAGGCATTGGACTCGCGTAAGGCATGCGGATAGATACGCAGGCGTTGAACGTAATCCGACTTTATACCGACGAAACGTGGCGCCCAAAGTGCAACGCGACCCAATGCATTTTCGAAATGACGGATCGTTTTCATGGCAACGGCATACGCCATTTGTTGATGGAACTGTGGGTTCGCCTCGGAAGGTTGTAGGCCGTCGGTAGCCAAAAGACGCGGATCGTTTAGATCTACCGGTGCGTAACAGCAGCCACTGGCGGGATCGACATCCACGACTTCCAAGTACTCACCGATTGGCCCTGGTAGCAGATCAGTCTCCCACGGTATTTGTAGCGTTGTTTCGTTAATGCCGACTGTTTCCAGGGTGCGGCCTAGCAATGGATCGTAGGCGTAAACACGCAGCCTGCGTGACACCGGTGTGGGTGGCACGGGTAGTAATGCGTGCTGAAGGTGCTGATCGCCAATGCCAGTATTTGGCATTGGCGTCGCTTGCGATTTTGAAGGTGTTTGATGTGGTCCGGACGGCGAATTGGAATGCCCTAGTTGCAGGGCTCGCCGTAGCGCTTGGGACGCTTTGGAGTGTTGAGATAGTGCTTGGGCAAGGACAACACGCTGAGCAAGGCTGAGGGTGTCCGGATCGACATCAGGATCTGGCAGGATCGCCTGAATTGCAGCGGACTGGGAAAGCTGTAAGGCCTCTAGCTCGAGCATTTTTTGCTGCGTGTTTCCAAACTGCGTCATGCCAAGTCCAGTCAGGACCCGCAGAAAAGGGAACGAGACGGCATCGACTTGTTCTTTTTTGTTTTCCAGGGCCGCGGCGGTCGGTGCGGCGACACCATAAGCGTCAAGTGCTCGTAGCTCCCCGTGTCCCAATCTGGAAAAATCAGTGTTGTTCGCAGTGATGAACAACGCTGTACGAACGGCTTCCACCCGCATCCATTTGTCTGGGTAAGCGTTCCACTTTGTCCAGTTTTTTTGAATCCAGATAGCGGCAGCGGCCGCTATCTGTGGTGTGGCCGAGGAGGTGCCGCCGCCGTTCCAATCAACCGTGTTTGAACAACCTAGTTTTGCTCGCGGTATGTTCGGTGTGTACGCTGCCATCGCCGTTCGCATTTTGCTGTCCGGTCCATAGTTGCCGGCCATCAATGTGACTGGAAGATCAGCATAAGGTTTGTGATTTGCCATCACGCCACACGCCGCAATGACCCGATTGAACCTAGCCGGATAGACGATGTGGTGAGTGGGTGCATTGCCGAAGTTATTGCCTGCTGCGGTGATCAGCACCACACCTTCTTCATAAAGGGCGTTGACCTCTTCCGCCCACAGCTGGCTGGGTAACCCGCCCATACTCATCGTCACAACCTGAACGGCTGTTTTGGGATCCTGGCAAAGGTCTCGGACATACCTTAGTGCGTTGACGATGGCGCTGTTGTAGAACAACTCGACCCGGTTGGCCACACGAATGGGGACAACCTTCACAAAAGGGGCTGCACCAAGGCGGGTCGTGCCGGGTAATGGATTTCCGGCAAGTACACTCATTGTTGCTGTGCCGTGACCAAGATTGTTCACCAGACCGGACGAATCGTCAGTGGCGTCATTGGGACGATCCGCATCTACAAAATTACGCTCCAGGTTGTGTTCCAGATTGACCGGCAGGCATATGTGGTGGGGGTCATATCCGGTGTCCAAATGCGCCACCCGTACCTTGGCGGGCGCAACGGTACCGATTTTCGCCAGCAGACTGTCGAACTGACCGTGTTGAGGGTCCTGATACCAGAACTTGTTCGTTTCCCATGGATATTTCTCTTCTTGTTCTTCAGGCGAGCAAGAAGCACCCAGCGCCAACGCTTGATCTTCCCGGGAACCGGAGAGCCAGGTTTGGGCAAAGTCGGGCTCGGCAAATTCGGGATGTGGCGCTCCGCTGATACCCATGCCGCCGGATACCAATGCATGACAGACATCCCAAGGGTTGAGGGTGTCGAGTGGGATACTGGGCTCGACCAGATGCCATACGGGCTGCGCCGCTATACCGGGTTGTGCCTGCGAATTAGATTGGTATAGGGGGAGGACATTAAGTCGTTTGCCAGCCAAGGATAGCTTCGCGCTATTTGGCGCAGGCAGCATTTTGACGAGGAATCGTTGGACGCTAGGCATGGGCCGGGGCTCCGCGCGCTGCAGTACAGTCCATTGCGGCACCGCTGAAGCCGCATCCACAATCGCGCTCACTACTGGCTGTTTGCGATTGCACGTATCAGCGTAGACACGCTTTTGGCATTACGGCCAGTACGGCAGTAACCAGTCGTCGGGAATGTTGAACGAACGGCGCAAGAACCTGCCGTTTTCGACGCTTCCAGGGGCGGGCCGGTTGTCAGTCTGGCAGCGCAGCAATTCTGATCTAGCCTGAGATGAATGCGCCTTGATTGCTCCGGAGAAGCAGCATGGAAGTAGGACAAACCTCCCAAGCTACGATTTATGCCCGTGTCCCGTGGAACGACACCAAAATTGATCTGGTTGAGGGTAGCCTTTACCGCTTTACGGCTGACGGTACATGGTGGGATCTCGTCATTCGCACCGACGCTGATGGTTATCCCACAAAGGTTTGGCCCCAGGCCTATTACGAATCTCAGCGTCCGGTACCCGATGCGCTTTGGTTCTGTTTGGTCGGTGTAGTCAAAGAGACGGATGGGCCTGCATTTGTCATAGGTCGTCGCAACGAGATAGAGGCGAGCAGGAGCGGTCGTCTTTTTTGCTGTGCGAACGACGCTCCGAATTTCTACTTCAATAACTTTGGCAAGGTACAGCTGGAAGTGGAGCGAATTCGGTAGTGCCCGATTCGTCTAAGGGGAAAAGGGGATGCGTTCGTGATGAACTAATGACTCTGCCATGGTTTGGTCGCTGAGTGCGAGTTGCAACTCACCGTCGGAACGCATGATGGGTTTTTTCGCTAGCCTACGCCTGGGTCGGGGTTTGACACATTCCACTACATGGCGTGCTTAGTAAGGTAGGGGGGCTATCCCAGCCGATCAGCACACCGCCTCTAATACCACCTTTCTGATGCTCGCACGTCGCCAGAACGTCTCCACCGGGGACCCACTCTCCGGGTTTGGAATTATTCCATCTGTTGTGGTTCCAGACATTGTTGTGCTTGTTGTTGTGTATGGCGATGCCCTGATCCGTCGGGTGCCGAACTCTCGTCCCGCCGTGCCTGTTATCAGGACCGAATGAATAAATCAGGCGTTTATAAATAGCACCGGTCGGAGGTGTGGGAACGAGAGTGTTTGGGTCAAGGTCTGCTCCATGGTGCGGTACCACGATTCCCACCGGTGACTCTGGAAGCAGTTCATTGACGAAGTACAGATAGTCGCAATCACCGGTTAGCAACCAACTTCTATGAGGCCGCTGGTTTATCTCCTCCACTGCCAGCACGATGCCGGTGTCGTTGCGGTCTGGCCCCTTACCCAGGATGAATTTGATTTGCCTGTCATCCAGTAGCTGAGCGATGCCTACGTCTCCGACAGGTGCGCTGTATATGAAAAATTTTCCTCCATTGATAAGAACATCGTAGGCAAAGGCCACATGCACCGGGCCAACGGTCTGATCGGGGGCGACCCAGGTTTGCTCCAGTGCGGGATACTTGTCACCGACTACACATGCATAAGCGCCTGCCCAATGGTCAGCATCCCAATGGGAAAGTACGATGGGAGGCTTGGCGCTAAAGCAAAAGAACAAAGGATAGGGAGTCGTACGTTGATTTCTGTAAACGCCAGCACCCAAATCATAGTAAAGCGTTGGTATCCGACTGTCTGACAAAATCGCATTAGCGTTGCCCTGTCCCACATCATAGACCGCCAGCAAGTCGGCCTCTTTGTCGGAGAGCAAATCTTTGAAATCCTTTTTGGGCAGTTTGGGGAGGTGGGCCAGAGAAAATATTCCCGTTAACGCATTACCTTTTTGAACTGATGGCATCTTGCCTTTGATATGGACCGCCGTGGGAGGCGTAAACATACTGGTATAGAGGTCAGCTGGGCTGCTGTCGGGTTGCTTGTCGTTAAACACTGCAAATTCGAACCAACTTTTTTCCAAAAACGCTACCCTTTTGAGAAGGCGAAATCTGTCTTTTAGGGGATCGGGTAGGTTAAAAAACTCATCCAGATCTTCACCGTGTCGTATTTCTAGCTCGAGTCGAAACACTGGCATGGTGTCAAAAGGGTTTTGGGCTTTGTGGCGCGGTGTTTCTTCCCATTTTTTCCAGGCTTTCGAACGTTCCTCAGGACGGTCCAAATCAAAGATATGATTCTGAGATCCTTGCTGGTCCAGCCAATTTGCGTCGACAAGATCGAATGCAAGCAAAAAATGACCCGATGCGGCCTCCGTTTCGAAGTGATCGAGCCGAGCATAGGCGCGCTGCAGATTTGGTTGAGCTTGGTATTCGTATCCGCGGAAATGAGGGTTCATCTGTCAGTACCTCACCAAAAAGAGTTGCGAGTGCTGACGACTCAACAGCAACGCCAGATTACGCACATTCAGTGATTCGTTCGCTTTAACTGGCTATTCAGAGAACGCTGATCTATCTATGTTTCCAACACGTTTATTAATCGTAGCAACCTACACCAATTGTGCCAGCACCGAATTCTTTGCGAGTGTCGGGACATCCAGCAGCGTAGCGGGGGGGGGCGGTATGGCACGACAACTGGTCATTTTCCTGGACGGTACCGGAAATCGTTTCAGTCACTGTCCCACCAACATAATCAGGTTGGTACGTTCGTTGTCGGACGATCCTAAACAGGTGCTCACCTACTACGATCAGGGGGTCGGTACGTTTGGTTTGAAAGAAACACTTTTCGAGTGGCAAAAAATTCCATCGCGGATATTCGGTCTGGCTTTCGGATGGGGAATCAAGCGCACGATCGAAGGGGCGTATCGCTTCATTGCTGAAAATCTAAGAGACGATGACGAACTGTATATATTTGGTTTTTCTCGCGGTGCCTACGCGGCCAGAGCGCTGGCTGCAGTGATACGTGCGGTAGGGGTGGTACCAAGCCATCAAGCGCATCTTTTTGAGTACGGTTGGTCGATACTCATGGCGCGGAACGGGAAGGAGAACAAGCCTGACTTCAAGCTGCAGGAGCGTTTCAAATCTACGTTCAGCCGGCGAGTAAATGTGCATTTTTTAGGCTTGTTCGATACGGTCAAATCCGTCGGCTGGGTTTACGATCCTGTGAGCATTCCTTTCACCATCAATAACCGAAATGTAGAGATAGTTCGCCACGCGATGTCGGTGGACGAAAAGAGAAGTTTTTTCCGCCAGCATCTTTGGACGGACGATGCCCCCCGAACCGATGTCAAACAAGTCTGGTTTCCAGGAGTTCACTCGGACGTCGGAGGAGGGTACGCGGCAAATGAAGCACAGTTGGCACTTGGGGCGTTCCGTTGGATGTTGGGCGAAGCAATGGCAGTGGGATTGCATGTTGATCTGAACAAAGCCAGGAAACAGATGATCATGATCAGCGGCAGTGTTCGAGACGCTTGCGGACCGATGCATGATTCCATGACCGACGGTTGGAAGGTTGCTGAATGGGTACCTCGACTTATTTGGGATTGGAGCAAGTCCAAGCGCGTATTGCGAATCGGGCAAATGCCACCGTTTGGGAAGCCCAAGCCGCGTTTTATTGCGTTGGATGCTTTGCTTCATAGCTCGCTGGAGGAGCGTTTGAATGGCGTACCTGCATACAACCCTCCTAACCTACAAAGGCCATTGGTGAGGCCGGTGGTTGATCCATTGGAGAAGTCATACACGGTGGTGAGTGACCATATAAGTGTTGCTGGCCTGCCATGACATCGTAGGTCGTTGGGGCTTGCCTGGTCGGGTTCAAGGTGCGCTTCCAACAGAGTGGGTATTTCAACGTATCCGTGCTCACGGATCTTTTCTACGAGTTGGACACTGATCGGTAATACGCTTAATACTGAAAAATTCTAAGTGTAGCTACCCCCGAGTAGTCGAAGGGTGATCTAACCTAAAATTGCGTTATTGATCTTAATTTTGGCATTCATTTGCTGGCTCGAAATTTACCATCAGCTGGGTTTGATTCCTGTCGCGTAGATTTGCTTGGAGGACAGCGTTCTTATGAGCAATACAAGCGATTTGCTGCCGCTTCTGATTGGAGTGTTTGTGGTGGCAACTTTGATGGAGTCAGCGTTGACGACGTTGTTTCAATGGCGTCTTTACCTCGAGTTTTTCAATGGAAGAGCCGTCAAGACGCTAATCATGATTGTCGTTGGCTATGCCGTCGTTCGTCAGTTCAACTACGACTTATTCGCTCGAATCATAGGAATGGCTGGTGGAGAGGGCAATCCAGGCTTTTTATCAAAATTTCTTTCTGCTTGCGTTCTCGCAGGTGGTAGCGCAGCCATATATCAACTTTTTAAAACGTTGGGTTTACGCCCACCCGTTGAGTCTCTACAAGAAAAACCAGCTCCAGCGGCGGGCAAGGCGTGGGTCTCCGTGCGGATTATACGCAAGCGGGCAGTGGGGGAGATCGGAATCCATATTGAGGAAATTGCTGCCCAGGATGTTACTACGCCGCTCCAACCCCCAATTGCTGGTGTCATTGATGAGCATACAAGTATCTGGCGGCGTTTTAGGGGAGTGTTTTTTGCAGACTCTATGCGTCTACCTGCGTACGGTGGAAGAACACTTGAAACCGCTAAAGTTTATCGTTTAATCGCGACTGGAGTTGCCATGCAGGACAATCTAAATGACCCTCCTTTACCATTCGAATATGAGATTTATTTGGGACGCTTTGCCGAGCGTGCGATCGTCGATTTCGTATTTACTGTCTGACAGTGTTGTTATCTGAAAAAACGCAGTGCTGACGTAAATCATCGCAAATGTATCTTCACCAGACGGATCATGAGCAAATTGATATCAATTGGGTGATCACGTGAGATGCAATTGTGTAGATGCCTGACTAGACGCCGCGTAACGCAAACTCTCCAGCAGATTCGGCAGGCTTGGATCAGGATGAATTTCATCACGCCAACACATGCCTAACGAGCCTGTCGCGTCGAGCTCGAAGGGGAGCGGTACGACCAGGCCTCGCTGAGTGAAGTGTTCCGCCACACGCTCCGAAGCAATTGACAGCATGTCGCTGTATTGCAAAAGCCAAAGATTGCCGACCAAGGATGACGATTCTATTCGATACGGCAAGGGACCTCGGCCAGCGCTTGTCAGTGCCATGTCCAGCTTGCTGCGAATCGGAGTGCCCGCTGGCCACACAATCCAGTCGCAAGCGTACAACTCATCCCACGTGAGATTCTCGACATGAGTCAGCGGGTGATCAGGCCTGCAGATCACCTTCATCGCTTCGTCATAGAGCATTTCGCTGCGCAGGTTTTTGCGTGGTGCGTAGTTATCGAGCCGGCCGACCACTAAATCCAGTTCGCCCAGCTCAAGCCTGTCGAGCAATGTGTTCATCGTACTTTCTTGCAGTTCCACCTGCGCCTTGGGGTGTAGACGCAGGAACTGCATGATGGCAGCGGGCACCAGGTTTGGCGCTGAAGCTGGCGAAGTACCGATAGCCACGCGGTACGAACTGCCATCCAGCAAAGCCGCGAGATTGTGCTGCGCACGATCCATTTCACTGAGCACGCGATGCGCGTGCCCCAACAGCATATTGCCGTGGACGGTCGTCTTCAGACCTCGAGCATGCCGTTCAAAGAGCGGGGCGCCGACATTCTCTTCCAGTTCCTTGAGCCATTTCGAAAGGGCAGGTTGCGTGCTGAAGGAGATTCGCGCGGCCTCGCTAATGCTTCCCGTTTCAGCAAGCGTCACCAGCAATTGCAGATGTTGCACCCGAATTCGACGCGTCCAGTCCATTTGCCTTGTATGCCTTTATGGGTATGGGTGCATCAAAAAATAACATTATTCGGATATGTCTAACTACTTAATACTTCAGCCGTGCCCACCGCTCCACTCGCCAGGCAACGAGGGCACAACGCTTGAGCCGCAGATGTCGGGCTCGACTACCGGTCATTTCTCATAGGTGCTCCTGTGAATAATAAAACCAACGATGTTCGTGCCGAGTTTTACCAGCGCATCGACAAGCACCATCTTTTCCCGTTGTGGGAGCAATTGCACAACCTGGTCCCCAAAGAGCCTGCCGACGCCTGCGTTGGCGCCTTGTGGCGTTATCGGGAGTTGCGTCCGTACTTGACCGAAGCGGGTCGATTGATCACCGCCGAGGAAGCAGTCCGCCGAGTGTTGGTGCTTGAGAACCCGGCCATTCGAGGTTCGGCGTCCATCACCACCAGCCTCTATGCCGGGCTGCAAATGATCCTGCCGGGCGAAATCGCTCCAAGCCACCGTCACAGCCAATCCGCGCTGCGCTTTGTGGTGGAGGGACGCGGTGCGTATACGGCGGTTGACGGCGAGCGCACCACCATGGAGCCGGGTGACTTCATCATTACGCCGTCCTGGACCTGGCACGACCATGGCAACCCGACAGAGGCCGAAGGTGGCGAGCCAGTGATTTGGCTCGACGGCCTGGACATCCCGATGGTGCGTTTCTTTGGTGCCGGCTTTGCAGAGAACTACGAAGAACCCGTTCAGCCACTGACACGGCCTGAAGGCAACAGCCTCGCGCGCTATGGCATGAATCTGCTACCGGTGCGGCATGCATCGCGGTCAAAGACATCACCCATTTTCAACTACCCCTATGCGCGCACCCGCGAGGCGCTCGACACCCTGCTACGTCAGGATCAGGTCGATCCGTGGGATGGGGTGAAGATGCGTTACATCAACCCGCAGACGGGCGGGTGGGCGATGCCGACGATTGCGGCGTTCATGCAAATTCTTCCCCGTGGCTTCAGTGGCCAGACCTATCGCAATACCGACGCCAGCGTTTTTTCCGTAGTGGAAGGCAAGGGCAGCGTCAGCATTGCCGGGCAGCGCCATGAGTTTGAAGCGCGCGACATTTTCGTGGTGCCCAGTTGGGCAGCTGTGAGTTTTCAGGCCAGTGATGATTGCGTGCTGTTCAGCTTCTCCGACCGTCCGGTGCAGGAAGCGCTGGGTATCCTCCGTGAATCCCGCGAAACCCGCTAATTCCCTTTCGTTTTCATCAGGAAATGACCATGACTTACGTTGTTGAACCTCAAGCGGTCACCGCGCTGCACATCCATGGCAGTGACGATGCTTTCCCGGTACGCCGCGTTTATTGCGTAGGCCGAAACTACGCCGCCCATGCGCGAGAAATGGGTTTCGATCCTGACCGCGAGCCACCTTTTTTCTTCTGCAAACCCGCTGACTCGGTGGTGCCGGTCCAGCCGGGCCAGACCCTGGAACTGCAATACCCGCGAGAAACCAGCAATTACCACTACGAGATCGAATTAGTCGTGGCGATTGGCAATGGAGGGCGCGATATTTCCCCGGATCAGGCTTACGAGCACGTGTGGGGCTATGCCGTGGGTCTGGATATGACCCGCCGTGACCTGCAAATGAAAATGCGCGAGATGGGGCGCCCCTGGGAAATCGGCAAGGCATTCGATCAATCGGCACCCATCGGACCGCTGACCCCGGCAGCCGCGGGACACCCAAAAAGCGCGGCCATCTGGTTGCAGGTCGATGGCCAGGACAAACAACGCAGCGATATCGACAAGCTGATTTGGTCGGTCCCGGAAACCATCAGCTACCTGTCTCGTTTCTTCGAGCTTCAACCCGGCGATCTGATCATGACCGGCACACCTGAAGGTGTGGGCGCGGTCGTGGCAGGTGAGTTGATGACGGGGGGGGTGGATCACCTCGGCGAACTCAGCGTTCGCATTGTTTAATCACTGTCGGTTTGCCTGCCGGTTTTTCTCAAGTTCTGTATTCGCGCGCCACACAGGTTGTTGTGGCGTGCTGGAGCCGATCATGTCTTCCACTGACAAAAACAACAGTGTGGATGTACAGGATTTCATTGATAACCAGCGCGTGGCTGCCTATCAGTGGCTGATTCTGCTGCTGTGTTTTCTCGTTACGGCGCTCGATGGCCTGGACACCGCCGCCGTCGGGTTTATCGCACCAGCCTTGCGTGATGAGTGGGGCCTGTCGCCCTCACAACTCAACCCGGTCATGGGTGCAGCGCTGCTGGGTTTGATGCTGGGAGCGTTCGCCGCAGGTCCGTTGGCCGATCGGGTAGGGCGCAAGACGGTGTTGCTGTTTTCAGTGCTGTTCTTTGGCTTCTGGAGTCTGGCATCTGCCTGGGCTGGCAATGTCGAGAGCCTGGCAGTCTTGCGTTTTCTGACCGGCCTGGGGCTGGGCGGGGCGATGCCGAACGCTATTACGCTCACTTCGGAGTACTGCCCGGCGCGTCGTCGTTCCCTGATGATCACCAGCATGTTCTGTGGCTTTACCTTGGGCTCTGCACTGGGCGGCATCGTGGCGGCCCACATGGTTCCGCTTTATGGCTGGCGTAGCGTGTTGGCGCTGGGTGGTGCGCTTCCGCTGTTGTTGCTGCCGCTGTTGGTTTGGCTGTTGCCCGAGTCTGTGCGGTTTCTGGTCCTGCGAGGATCGACTCATTCGCGTGTAGAAAGGATTCTGCGGCGCATCGCGCCATTACCCTCGACCTGGAATGGCCGTTTTGAATTGGGGGAATCCGTGAGTGGGAAAGGGCGAGCGCAATCGCCGATCCGATTGATTCTGCGCGGTGAACTGAGCCTGGGCACTGTGCTGTTATGGGCTTCGTTCTTCATGAGCTTGTTGATCATTTACTTGATGACCAACTGGTTGCCGATGCTGATCAAGGACACCGGCCTGAACCTCAGCCAGGCCGCGCTCATGGGGGCGATGTTTCAAGTGGGCGGCACCCTGGGTGCCGTGATGCTCGGAAATGCCATGGACCGATTCGACGCTTGGCGCGTGCTCGCCTTCGCCTACCTTTGCGGAGCGGGGTTTCTGTGGGCGATCGGACAGGTCTATCAACACTTCTATCCGCTGATTGCTTGTGTTGCGGCCATGGGGTTCTGCATCAGTGGTTCTCAGGTGGGCGCCAATGCCCTCGCGTCCAACTTTTATCCCACGGCCAGTCGTGCCACAGGCGTGGCATGGGCCCACGGCGTCGGACGGATCGGTTCGATTGTCGGCACCTTGGGCGGCGGTGTGATGCTCGGTCTGGGCCTGGGTTTCAACGAGATATTTACGCTTTTGATGCTGCCCGCGCTGCTGGCGGCCGGTGCGGTCTTTCGCATGGGCAGGCGCTACCGAAAAGTGGCGACCCCTCTCGCCCTGAATCAAGCCTCGACACCTCTCTGACCGTGTACCTAGTCACAGGAATTCAAAATGCAGCTTTACAGTTTTTTCTTCAGCTCCACCTCGTACAGGGTACGAATCGCCCTGGCTCTGAAAGGTCTCGACTATCAATACCACGGGGTCAATCTGCGGGCAGGGGAGCAGCGTTCAGCGGCGTATCTGCAGCTCAACCCTTCGGGCAGCGTGCCATTGCTTGTCACTGACGAGGGCGTGGCGATCAGTCAGTCACTGGCAATCATCGACTATCTGGACGCTGTTCAACCCGCTTCGCGGCTCATCCCAAGCGATCCCATCGCCAGGGCTCGGGTGCTGGAGGTCGCCAGCTTGATTGGTTGCGATATTCACCCGATCAACAACCTGCGGGTGTTGGGTTATCTGCAAAAAAACCTGAGCGTTACGGACGCGCAAAAAAGTACTTGGTACCAGCACTGGGTCGAGCAGGGCATGGAGGCGCTGGAAGCGTTACTGCACCGACACGGCCACGGGTCTTATTGCTTCGGCGACGAGCCCACGCTGCCTGACTGTTGCCTGGTGCCACAGGTCGCTAATGCCCTGCGGATGGGGTGTGATATGGAGCGCTTTGAATTAGTCATGGCGATTTATCGTCATTGCCTGGTTCACCCGGCTTTCATGCTCGCCGAGCCCAGCAACCAACCTGACTACATTGCCTGATAAGCCGGATAACGGAGAACATGATGAACATCGCACAAAAACAAAAAGTAATCGTTGTGGGTGGTGGTATTGGTGGTCTGGCTGCTGCGTTGGCATTGACTCGTCAGGGGCTGGAAGTCCTGCTGCTCGAACAAGCTGACACGATTGCCGAGATCGGTGCCGGCATTCAGCTGGGACCTAATGCCTACGCGGCGCTGGATGCCCTTGGCGTCGGCGAAGCCGCACGTCGTCGTTCGGTATTCACCGATCACATCATCATGATGGACGCCGTCGATGCCAGTGAGGTCGTGCGTATTGAGGTGGGCGAAGCGTTCCGTCAGCAGTTCGGCAATCCCTACGGAGTGATACATCGTGCGGACATTCATCTGTCCATCCTGGAAGCGGTCGAGAAAGACCCGCTGATCCAGTTCCGCACCTCGACGCGTATTGTCAGCATGGACGTCAGCGAGAGTCGGGTTGTATTGGTTGATAGCCACGGTAATCGCCACGAAGGCGATGCGGTCATCGGCTGTGATGGTGTGAAGTCGGTTGTCCGGGAAAACCTGCTGGGTGATGCCCCGCGGGTGACCGGACACGTCGTTTATAGGGCCGTTGTCGATGCGGCGAACATGCCGCCTGAGTTACGTGTCAATGCACCGATGCTTTGGGCTGGCCCTCATTGCCACCTGGTCCATTACCCGCTGCGCGCCGGAGAACAGTACAACCTGGTGGTGACGTTCCACAGTCGCGAGCAGGAGGAGTGGGGTGTGCGCGATGGCAGCAAAGAGGAAGTGCTTTCTTATTTTGAAGGCATCCACGCTGTCCCACGGCAACTCTTGGACACACCGACATCCTGGCGTCGCTGGGCGACGGCAGATCGCGAACCCGTGGAGCGCTGGGGGAACGCCAGGGCCACCTTGCTTGGGGATGCGGCTCATCCAATGACGCAGTACATGGCTCAAGGCGCGTGTATGGCTCTGGAGGATGCCGTGACACTGGGTGAAGCCGTTAAGGCCTGCGATGGAAACCTTCAGGCTTCCTTCAGCCTGTACGAATCGGTACGGATACCACGCACTGCGCGAGTCGTGTGGTCGACCCGTGAAATGGGCCGTCTCTACCATGCCAAAGGTGTCGAGCGAACTGTGCGCAATTCGCTTTGGGCGGGGCGTACACAACCGGAGTTTTATGCTGCACTGAATTGGCTGTATCGGTGGAGTGTTGCTCAATGCCTGGAGGTCTGACGCCGGGGGACAACACTCCTCGAATTTAAGACAGTCCCAATCGCCACTGGCGCATCTCCTATCAATCGCTTGGCTGTGAGTTCAAGGTCTCTGCTCAATCTGCACACGAAGCCTGTTTCCACAGTACTGAATGTGTTGTGTCGACCTATTGAATCCACAGCCAAGAGACAGAGGGACTGAGTGGAATTCATAAGGCGACAGTCATTAAGTAGTTTGGCGGAACGCGACCTGCATCCAGACGGGAATTTCACTATCTACGAGCTGCTTGAATTCAGACGGGGTTATCTTGGCTTTGATACGGGCAATGACAGTAAGCTTCCGACCAAGTCACCTAAGCATACGGATTATGCCCGTTGGGCCGCGTCGACTGGATCAAGCTCATGATCGCCGCAGCCCGTTTTCCGCTGCGTAGCGATCCGGCGAAGAGCCAGTTCTTGCGGCTAAGAGCCCTCTGAACCGGGGGCTGAGGGATGATCGGGGGTGAATCTAGGTGATCCAGGAGGTGACAGCAGGATTGACATAGCGATTATGGATTGACTATCGTTCATCTGCGCCTAGGCGTGAACCACAGGGTGGTTACAGGGATCTTCGGATCGCACCCCTCTTCTGATGAAAGTCAGATGGCCCAGTGCCAGGTAACAGCGTCCTGCCCCGTCGAACGCATGCAATCGACGGCTGAGAATCCCGCCTAGAGCGGGATTCGTCGTTTCTGGCCCTTCAACTACCCGGAAGTAAATATCGAAATTTCTGGCATGTAAATATCCAAAACCGTGTAACCCCTTCCGGTTTTGGATATTTACTTCCAACACGTCGCTGTGTGAAATCTGCATAAGCGTCCGGCAGTCACACCGTAAGCGTCTGCCGAACACACCTTGCGTGGTTACCGGCGCGCATGTCCATTGGTTCAGTGGCAAGCCAGATGGCGTCGATGCGGATCACTGGGCAAGCTCACGGACAAAGCGTGCGCATCCTTCAGGATCGGAAGTTGGCCATTTCACCGTGATTGATTGCTCACCAACGGACAGCTCAATGATCGCCAACGCCTCAGCCGGCCGTTTAGGCGAAGCCCTCAAAGGAACAAACGCCGGCAGCGCCGCTGCTGACTGATCCCGATAAAGCGGCAGCCACTTGCGAATGACGTTGGCGTTGATGCCGTGGGTGATGGCAACGCTGGAGATGGTCGCACCGGGTTCCAGGCATTCCTGAACAACTTAGGCTTGAACGGTTTGGGGTAGGAGCTTCGTTGGCGCATGGAAATCCTGACATTAAGGGCTATCGCGTCCGCTTAAAAATACGCGGACACCATCGCCCTTAATGCTGGAGTTCGTAAGGTGTGTTGGCTGGACGCTTACCAATGACAGTGTCATTTACCCCCTTTTTGCCTAAGTAGAAGAGGGCGCAAAGCGCTAATCAAGCGTGGGTACCGGCATGCTGCAGTTTCCGAGGGGCGACGTGGAGCAAGCGTACATGCCTCGCCCCAATTTTTACTTGGCGACTCGCACCGCTTGTGTAAAAAACGGGTTTGATTTGCATCTGGGTACTCAACCCGAAAGCCCTGACCGCTTCTGCGCCATGCACCTGAATAATCTCGCGATTACGTCTAGCGACTATTCGGAGAACTGATTGGGTACTTGGTCGCACGTAACCAGCGAAATGACTGAGCTTTGGTCGCATATAAATACCGCGACTCAATCGCTCCAACTTACCTAATGCAGCCATGCGAGATAAGGTTTTGGCCACAGCTGTGCGAGAACCTGCGTCAACAAATCGACCGATGCCGAATGGTTGCCCTTTGGGAGTGTACTTGATGCGTTTGACGATATTGGCGGTAACAGACATACCACTTACCAGTTTTGCGCAAAAAACTAGCAAGCTCCTGCTTTTTTCAAAGGCTTAGCTCTCGAGACGGCGTCGCAGGGATTTAGACATATCTACCTTCGGTCGTAGAGCTCAAGAAGGGGGGAGTGAGCCCATTCTTCATTTGTTCCTCCACCTTTCCAGCTAGCAAAAAATTGGCTGGGCAGGGACGAGCCTAGGGCTATTATGAGAAAAAATTGAGGCCTAAAATTAACTCAACTAAATAGATGTTTAGTTGAGCTAGCTAATGATTTCACGTAGAGGTCGTTACGTTGCCATTGGCGGTAGACCACCTACAAGAGCACATATCTCTTGTCAGGGCGCTTTGATGTGGTCCCCCCCTAATCTCGCGGGGTGCCAAAAACTGGAAGTCACGACTGACAGAGCAGCGTGAGTAATGATAAATGTAACCGTTCCAAGCGGCAAATCCCGGAGTTGGAACAGCATTACAGAGCGTTGAAACCCCAGACGCGCCAGGCAAATCAAGGCGAACATGCAGGATCAGAATTACTCTGTTAACTTGTTTTTTGACTTGTTAACCACCGTAGTTAACAAGTCAAAATTGTGGTTAACAACGGTACCGGATTGGCATTTTACTGAGCTTTTAATCTAGCCAGATTCAGGAGAGTTTCCAGGGTGTTTGGCGGGAGGAAAGCTAGAAAGCCTACAAACGCGAGGTGTTCACCGCCAAACCGTAAGTATTTGCAAGTAAATCAGGCGGCGCTTTTGCACGTGTGGCAGCCCTTGAAATCGGCGCACCAACTCCACGCTGAACGCTTCAGATTTCACACAGCGACGTGTTTTCGGATGGACTCGCCGCGTAAGTAATGCCGTAAACGAGCGAGCTGGTCCCAAAAAAGCTACTTCAATCAAATCTGGATCCGCTGCTCATGACGTAGAATCATGAACGATGACGGTCACAAAGGCCGCGCCAGGGCCTGTAGCGCGCTGATGATTGCCGGACAAGTGATCTGTAAGCAAATCCATGAACGTGAGGCGAAAGGCTCGATTTACACGATTACTTCACATTTTTTACACGATTACTTCTGAGAACTGTTGCGGTTGATAAATTTAGCAATTACTCGTACATGGTTGTTTTTCACTCGATAAGTCACTGTTTTTCTTAAATATCCAGTGAACCGTTAAAAAGTCCAGATAACTGCTGACGGCCACAAAATCTGTCCAGCAACGACCCCCACGGTGAACCCCATGGGTGCGCATAATGTATATTATGTTAAATGATGTGTCAGGGCGGAACCTTTATAAAGGTGTTCATTTCCACCAACCCCCGGTTGCTTTTCCACAAAACTCCGGTTCCCAAAAAATCAGGCTCTTGCCGTCCCATCCTCACGCCCTCCCTTAGATAGCTCTGTCACGAAACTCCGATTCCGTTTCTCACGCTCCCAAGACTGGCTAGTGCGAAGTACGTCTGCTTAACGTAGATTCACCACTACAATTTTAGCTCGCGAGTTTATCTATGACGCGGCCATTCATCCCGTTCCCGATCTTTCCTCCATACAGTCACTGGCGACCTAATCGCGAAACCAGTTTCCCTGGCAATCTCCAAGTCTCAGCTCGCTTGAGCGAAGTCAGCCCGTTGAGTCATCCCTTCATTAGTACCTGGTACGTCGACCGGTTCATCAATTGGAGCGCTCACAATTGGAGTTCACTGAATCCCCACCGGAAGTACAACATCTGCATCCATGGTCTGGAAAAGATGCTCAACTGGAGCTTCGCAAGCGATCTCTATTTGCTCGATTGGACGCGTACGGACTTCGAGAACTACTCGGACTTTATCCGAAGCCCACCTAGCGACTGGGTCTCTCCTGGGAAACAAGCCCGATTCCAGGGAAGCCCTGCCATGGACTTCCGAGATTGGCCGATCAACCCGAACTGGAAGCTCTTCCAAAGCGACCGTGCCGCTGATTCCTCCAACGAAATCGACGAGAACGTGTGGAAACGCGAGATTCGATGCATCACGCAATTCATGGATTTTTACCTCAAGGACGTGTCCGCTAATCGGGAAAATATTGCTTTAGAAAAGCTCGAATCCCTAGTTTTCAAGGTATCAGTGTCCCGAGGCAGCATCTCGGACGAAGTCATGGAATGGATACTCCCGAGTCTTCCGCTAAGCACCCATCACTCTCACCTGATTGCGATGTACCTGACGATAGCGCGGTACTCTGCCCGCCACATGTGGCAAGTGCTGGGTGACGCTTCAAGTCCTGGGTGTGTAAATCAGTTCAGTCGAAATACTCAAGGCATCTGGTTGGAAACGCACCCCAAAACTGGCGTTTCAACCCCGTTGCCGCCGGCGTTTGGCTGGGTATTCGAGCGGTACCTTTCTTACCTAAATATAGATGCCAAGCAGCCATTGCCTGCTTTAAGCCTGTTTCCCAAGGAGAACACGGCCGGCGCCTACGACCTAAGGGCCCTCTGGCGCATGACTTGCGCGATCAGGGAGAAACTTGCGGACATGGCGCAGGCCTCAGAAAAACCTACTATCTCCCAAGCGTCTGAAAACATCCGGCGAATGACTGCAGCCATGGTGTCGAGCCGCTTGATCGGTGAGGCCTAGGCATATTTTGCTGCAGGCACCCTCACCCGTTCCTTGGCTATCAGCCTAAAAAGAGGCAAGTCCTCGCTCTACTAGATTGAGCCAAGGATGTTATACGAGGGATAGGTGTTCATTTTCGCCATTCCGGGTCGTTTTTTTCAGGAATCTGTGTCGGATAGAATATCAACTACTTAGCAAAGAGAGATGTATTCCCGAAACTAACGCTGGCAATGATTAGAAGATCACAACCTTGCCGGAAGGCGCACGGCCGTCAGACGATTAGTTCGACTGTCACAAACGTATTATATAACACTTCTCTCCACGCGCCAGGGATAAGCGTGGAACCTCAATAGCAGATAAAGCCCCGTCGTTGTTGTTCAGCAGACGACCAATTTTTTACGGTGAACCATTATGTCGTCCCACTCAGCAAAAATGCTAACTCTGAATTGGACTTCAGGTTCCCCTCAGCAGAGCATTCACTACCATCGACTCTACATAGGTACGGATAAGTACTAATTACTGATGTTCGATTCACGTGCTCAGCCCTACTGCTTGGAGTGCTGAACACATGAGCACCTTCAATACTATCTATACTAATTCCGAGGGAAGCGGTGGCCGCGCTGACGCCACAGTTCAACAAGCGGAGGATTTTTAGGCGATGGTCGGGGATGTCCGCGGAGGGACTGTGATAGGATCAAAAATACGTTTTTCAGAATGCGCTCGATTTCGCTATTTAGAACTACTCTACTATCCCCAGCATGCTTTGGATGCAAACCATGATCTTTCATTGCTTTCAAAAAGCTGGCATTACTGAGCTCAAGCGAACTGTCAACGCTGAGGTAGAGTCGGTTACCAGCTAAGTGGCGTCCCAAAGAATTCCGAACATACTTGGTAGGCATGGCTTTCAGTCGCCGAGTCTGAATCTGAAAGTTTTTAGCGATCGGTGCTTCCTGAATTGAGAAACTGATAACACTTTGAGTTAATTTATCGACCGCGAGTGTGACAACTGGCTTGAACGGGAGCTGGTTGAGCTTGTACGGGATTCTACTTAGGGGTATGCCACCGTTTAATGAGCGAACTTGATTTTTCTTATTCATTCTTGTTTCCTCTAGTTCGAATAGCAGTTTCTTACTCCAGATCACTAGCCTAGGATTTTTTCCTGAAGAGTCAAGGTGCGGATTTCAACTTCAAGAGCTTAGTAAAAGGGCGAAATAGTTAAATTACGTTTCCAGCGCGTAACGAGGGGAGATTTCGCTAGTCCGTAGTTTTTTTCAATCGGCGTGTTGTCAATTCGTAGTAAATGTTTTATGGGTGTGTGCTAGTAGAGACAAATCAATAGGTTAGATGGTGAGATAGTCGTTAGTGCTGGCTGTTATTTTGTAATCAATTGCCAGTCAGGCAATATTTCCAATTTAATCTTTGCTTTGAGACCTAAAACAATATAGTTATATTGTCAGAAACCCCCGCCTAGTTTTGAGTATTTAATTATTAAGGGTGTGGTTTGTTATTGCATTTTAATATGTGTGATTCGTCGTATATGGTGAGAGCTCAAAAAACAGCCATAAACATGCCCAAACTACTGTTGCGCTTTCAGATGACTGATCGACGCCCTATCGACAAAAATGTGAACGTCCGAAGCCTGGTGGGGGTGAACGGCCGCGCTCGCGGAATCAGGATCGCCAGATTCGTGACAAGCGCAGAGATGCAGGTATGACACGTAGTAAGTAACGCCTCGCGACTCCTTTCCTGACGCTGGGCGGTGCCCTTTCAACATCAACTTCAACTTCAACTTCAACTTCACGCAAATTTTCTGCCTACAGACTTGTCTCGCATCTGCAACAAAAACTCTCGGTCAGGTGCCCCGCCTCGTTGCATGCCCTTACTCAAAAAGCACGCTGATTGTCAGGTTTTCTCATGCACAGCTCGTCACAGCCTTACTTTTCGAATAACACTCTCCGGAGCGCGGCTCTACCCGTTGCTGTAGATGTCCAGCAACCGCATACTCTCTAAGTTTCTGAAGCGCGTCCCGAAATCCGGATGCGCGTGGTTCATTTAGATGCATATCACTCTTGGCGTTGATCATCAGCTCGCTCACTCTGTGATTGTTTCTTTTCGTGTTGAAGTTGCTTCAGTTTTTGCTGGAGCTGGTCGAGCTCATGCTGAGTCGTTTCCAGAAGCGACTGTGCATTTTTGGCTCGTGTATCGGCCTGAGTGACAGATTCACGTAGGGAGGCTGATTCTTCGCGGGAGTTAGCGAGTTGATCGATAAGCTGCTCTTTAGCCCCCTCTTCTCTAGCTGACGCGATGGCCAAGGCATTGAGATCACCTGTGAGCCGCGCAATGGTGGCGTCTTGGGTGGTCATTATCTTGGTCTGCTGTCGGGAGTCACTGAGCAGTCGTTCGTTGTCTCGATTCAAGCGGCTGAGCTCATCCTGTTTCACCGAAAGTGTCTGTTGCAACTGACGGTGCTCAACCTGGATTTGTTGGAGCTGGCCTTCATGACGGCGCTGTTCTTGTTCACGCTGATCTTTCACTGCCGTGCGGTAGTGCTCGAGTGCATCACGAGCATGCAGGTGCTTTTCTTCCAGCGAGCGAATTTGCTCGTCTTTCTCGTTCACCCGCACTTCCAGGTCAGCACAACTTTGACTTAGGCGCGCGTTGCGAGTGAGCTCGGATTGCAAGCTGCTTTGGCATGTACTCAATTCACTTGCCTGGACGTCGAACGCTGCCTGAAGGTTGCCGTGCTGGCGCTGCAAATCCGCTAAGGCGGCTTGAGTTTGCGCTAGCTGTTCATTCACGGAAGCTCGGTGCTTATCGAGCTCGGTTCGAGCCTCGGCTACTTCTTCGGCGCCTTCCTCGAGCAAGCGATCCAACAATTGGCCAACCAGCCTACTGAGCTCATCACTCAAGCGTTCGCGGCGCTCCTTTGGCAGCGGCCCCCCTTTTCCAAGTTCGCCTAGATACCGGGCGATGGTGGTCATCGAGCCTGTATTTCCAAGCTCGACCCGCACTGCGTTGATGCTGGGGTTTACACCACGTGCAATCAGCGCATCCCGCGCTTTTTGAACGATTGCCTTGTTGATACCGCCGCGTGCCATGACATCTCCTACGATTTCGTAGTGTAAAACGTAATACATAATTACATCTTACATTAGACAAAAAATGTAGTCACATAAATCGAATTTCTATGATCAAATAATGGAGGCTTATCGCATCATAAAGCTAATTTTTGTATTTCCATCACTGGAAAAATTACGTTTCGCGTAGAAGGGTCGAGATGAACAAGGCTGATCGGTACCTGCAGGCCGGTACCCGGGATAACACCCGGCGTAGTTACCGCGCCGCCGTAGAGCATTTCGAAGTGACCTGGGGAGGCTTTCTGCCGGCGACTGGCGATGGCATCGTGCGTTACCTGGCCGAGTACGCGGATAAGCACACCATCAGCACACTAAAGCAGCGTCTAGCTGCCCTAGCTCAGTGGCACATCACGCAGGGATTTCCAGATCCAACAAAAACGCCGAACGTGCGGCAGATGCTTAAAGGCATAAGGACATTGCATCCAGCCCAAGAAAAACAGGCGGCCCCTCTCCTCCTGAACCACCTAGAGCTGGCAGTGAGCTGGCTTGAACGCGAAGCGAGTCTTGCGGCTGAGCGGAATGACTACCGAAGCGTGATGAAATGTCGACGCGACATTGCCCTGGTGTTGATCGGATTCTGGCGGGGGTTTCGCGGAGACGAGCTGGCACGACTCCAAGTCGAGCATACTCAGGCAGAAGCCGGCGCCGGCATTACGTTCTATCTGCCTTACACCAAAGGTGATCGACAGCACCAAGGGACGGCGTTCCACACCCCTGCCCTTAAGAAACTGTGTCCAGTCCAGGCTTACATCAACTGGATCACCGTGGCCGGCATTGCCCATGGGCCTGTTTTCAGAAAGATCGACCGCTGGGGCAACCTTGCTGATGAGGGCATCAATTCCAACAGCTTGATCCCGATGCTCCGTCGTATCTTCACTCAGGCAGGTGTGCCATCGGACATCTACAGTAGCCACTCAATGCGGCGCGGGTTTGCCACATGGGCTTCCGCTAATGGTTGGGATATCAAGTCTCTGATGAGCTATGTTGGCTGGAAGGACATCAAGTCAGCGCTGAGGTACGTTGATGCGGGCTCCTCTTTTGGCGGCCTTGCGTTGAAGTCGTCAGCGCCTAAAGTGGAAATCCTTTAAGGTCGTCTTTCAATATCGTTTTGGGCCGTGCCCCGTCGTGGACGACTGTCGTAAACCACGACCTGTCTATCGACGAGGCGTGGCCCTGCGAGCTTCCATCCTCTCGCCCTCCGACCTTCCTGGTCTGCGCGCTCCGCTTTCCAACCATTTTTGACATAGGAAGACCAGATAGAATCCGTCATTTTGATGAAGAGGGAATGCGTATGCCTGAAGTTGATGGCAACAATGTTGAAGACAAGGAACAATCTGACCACCCCTATCAAACAGCAGAACAATACTACGCCATGGTAAGGGCTTACCGCAGACGGGAGCGTGCTGCCAGATTCCGAGAGAAGAATCCTTTGGCATGGTATTTCGACGAGTTCCCAGCTCAAGACATGTACAAAAACACTCTAGCTGATCAGCGCTCCACTAGGCAGGAGGTTCGGTATCACTGGTTGAGGCAGCGGACAGGTTGGATCTTCTGGTCTCAGCTAAAGACTACCACTGCAGTCCGATTTGCAGCTTTTGGAGGATTGGTTAGCGCATTTTACCAAGCTGCTCCCGGTTTACACGGTGAGACTGGAGACACAGCCGCCACATTCGGGTGGCTTCTACTGGCGGGGCTGACCTACTTAGTAGCTGTGCTTTGGTATGAAATCTGGTGCCCTCTTTTATTAAAACAAGCCCTCTCCTCAAAACCTGGACTACTCGCAAACCAATCTAGTGCCTGGCTTCGCACCTTGGTGGAGGATGAGTTACGACGGTGGTGGAGCAAGCGTGATTGGTGGCCACATCCTGACCTGCTAGATGGGCAAATGACCGAAGACAAGACGGCTATCGTGATCATGTCCGGATATGGAGTGCCAGCATTCGCCGGATTCGACAGTTACGCCTGTGCTCATATTGAGCGTGCCCTTTTCGAATATCGCAATTTGCTTAAGGTCACCATCTGGCGGAAAGGCGATCACTCATCTGACTTGCGGGAGTTCACGCCACAGCGCAGCTACGAGGGCAACCGACCCTTGATGCGCCGCCTGACTATTCGCGCTCTCAACGAGTACGACATTCAAGGTAATCCAAAATTGAAGGTTGGGGATCTGGTATTGGATTGGCGCAGATGCCCTCTCAACATTTCTTCCAACCTCCCGAGTCGAAGCTCCGTAAACATTCGCTACGAAGCTGAAGGGTTAGATCACTTGTTTTCAGATCACACAGGGGCTTTAGCGTTTGCTCAAACGATTGCATTTTGGCAGAACTCGATGCATCCGATTCGTCGACTAATCCTAATGGCGCTGTACCTCATGAGCGGTGTCTTCTTTGTTTCGTTTGTAGTTCTTCAACTTCAGATTCTGCTTCCTAAAATGTTTTGACTTTTCTCTGTAGGTTCGATAATCACTAGAAAAAATGCTGACAGCATCAGCAGGGTAATCGTCCTACCGTGTTACGCAACGAAAAACGAGCGACGGCGATGGTGGTTTTGAGCCAGTCGGCACGGCGACTGGTCATGATCCCTATGCCCTCCCGTTAAGCATTGATGTCGAGCAATCCGGTACTGCTTGAAGTGAATTAGGGGGCGCGGAATGGCTTCAGGGAAGTTAAGCTGATCAGATTCTCGATAGCAGTGATCAATCATGGAAGATTTCGCCCACCGTTATGCACAGCAGGGATACGAACCCGAAGTAAAAGACCGACATCACCTGCTGCAGGCATTAACTGAACAGATCGACAGTCCGGACTCTCCTCCTCGCCTTCGACACCTTTATGAAGCATTGATCGACGCTGCTGGTGATGCCGGTGATGAAAGCATTTTACGGCAAGCGACCCAGCTAGCTGAGGCGATAGCGGCCCGCGTCGAACCGGAAGACACGTGCCTTATTCATTACTCGTGCTCTAACGCTTGGGGACTGCTGAGGAGATTTGAAGTTCAGTCATGGGAGGATGACACTCTTGACCATCCTACTCTGCTGGAACAGCTTTTTTTCCTACGGGCCGCGATTCAGCACGAAGGCTTCAAACAGCTGGCACCAATGCTCCGGGCCAAAATCCATTGCAATCTAGGCAACGCGCTTAAGGCATGCGGGCGGTGGATCGAGGCACTGACCGAATGGCGTAACGCCTTGGTCGACAATCCGATTCTGGGTATGGCCCTCGGCAACCTCGGTATAGGCTTGGCGCAGTACGGCAGAGCGCTATATGACCCTGGTCACACCTACTGGCTTCTTGTGCACGCGCGGCGCAAGTTGGAAGCTGCGATTGCAGGTGGTGTGGGTCGCGATGGCGCCACATATCCCGAGGCCATCGAGTTTTTCAAGCTGCACCACGCTAGGCTTGTAGAGGAAGTTGACGACGAAGATGACGCTGAGTTGTTTGAGAACAGCTTGGGCACTTCGAAGGAGGAGCGCCGTTACCGCCAGTGGTGTCTTGAGTCAGAGCTTTTCCTCAATCCCATGAATGACCTGGGAGCCTTACCCGTCGCCGCTTACGACGTTATGAGTTTGCCAGATCATGATGCTCAAGTCGGGATTACCTATCTCGGCTTTTTTAACCAGCTCAAGCAGGAATATGGCTTCGCTCGTCATTGCCTTTACCAAGGCGAGTATGCAAAGCCAGCGCATATGGCTGACAAGGGCTTGTCTTTGGCTTTCAACTGTGACTACGCGCTCTATGGCATTGGGCTCGAACAGATCAAGACTGCCTATCGCAGCGCCTACTCGCTCCTGGATAAAGTCGCCTACTTCATCAACGCTTACTGGAAGCTGGGCATACCCCAGCACTCTGTGGGCTTTCGGGCTGTCTGGTTCAAGCTGGGCAAGAATAGCCGGCCGATTGAGCCACGGGTTGTTCGCGATGAGTTCAGATCCACGCCCAACCTTCCACTTCGCGCGTTGTATTGGGTATCCCAGGACATCTACTCTAAGGTGCTCAAGGATGTGGCTCGACCTGACGCGCAGGCGCTCGATGACTTGAGAAATCACCTCGAGCACAAGTACGCCAAGGTCGTCGATTGCTGCCATTGGATTGGTGAGCCGTCAGAGCTCTGGAAGGATCATTTGGCATACGTGCTCGATAGAGACGATCTTGCAGCCAAGACACTGCTCATGCTGAAGCAGTCTCGCGCCGCCCTGATCTATCTCTGTCTGGCCATGCATTTCGAAGAGTCTCAGGCGAAACATGACCGGGATGAGTTGGTTGTCCAGTTCCAGGTGCGGGATTATCCAGACGATCTGAAAACCTGACGGCACTGCCGGCTGCCCCGCTTGTATCGGTGTCTTCTGTGGGGAAGGTTTTAGCGAGGTGGTTGCGGCACCTCGAACCCCAACTGCGCCAGCACAGGTCGATCCTCTGCTTTGAGCTTTTTCACCGCCCATATCAGCATATGCTGGGGCCTGGAGCTCGCCACATAAGCGAACCTCGCTGCTTCTGATCCGCGATCCCGCAACCAGTCTTGCCAATGGGACTGATGAACCCCGGGCTGTTGTGATGAAACCACCACGGTGACATCGTGAGTTTCGCCTTTCACCTGGTGAATTGTTTCGTAGCGCAACGTGTCCGGTGGCCCCTCCAGCACCTCTTGGCTCACCACTCGCACGGAGACAGGCTTGTCACCCTGCCCCTTGCGAGCCACAAGGTTCAAATCTTTCAGGGCATCCAGCTCCTCTCGTAACTCCGCAGGTACGAAAGGCTGATCTGGGAGCTGTCGGATCGCCAGCTTCGCCGTGCGCACCCAAGCAGACCAGGTCTGATCGGACTTGCCAGCACCATTAGCGACCATGAATTTCAGGCTTTCATGGAGGAACTTCCGCCAAAAAAGCTTGGACTCCATGACAATGGGGCAATAGGGGCCGACCTTGGTGACCTGCAGCTGGAGTTTGTCGGCCAGCCACTTTGCAAACGTCCTCAGGCTTTGCTTGATGTCCTTGAGGTTACCTGTGCTGGCGCTGATGCACGCGACTGCCAATAGTTCGATGCCTTCGAAGGTCTCACCATTACGCAAACGCTGCAGGGTCGTATGACCCCGGGCCACCAGTACCACTTTGGTGTACCCCTGTGTCATGGTGCGAATCGTAGGCAGCAGCTCAGAGGGACACACTTCATATTCGAGTATCCGTGGTTGCAGGGAAGCAATATCTGCATTGCCCCTGATCCCTTCGCCGCCAAGGATGTTGGTACACACATCGACTATGACCTGTCCACTCCGCCAGTTCGCCTTGAGCTCATACGGGGCGAATTTCAGCTTGATCATGAGGTCGGTGACATTCTCAGGGTTCGACTTGCGAAAGCCATAGATTGACTGGTTCAGATCACCCACGAAATGGAACGCCATACCGAACCGTGCGAGATGCTCCACGATTCGCAGTTGCTCTGCAGAGAGATCCTGGCATTCGTCCACGATGACCAGAGGAAACCGGCGCGCGATCCGCGAAAAATAGGGGTCGAATTTCCTATCCTTGAATGCCTTCAGGGCAAGCATGTCGATGTCACCAAAGGTGGCAAAACCTCCTCGCCACAGCCGCTTCTTAGTGGCAATGAGATCTTCGAAGGTAACCTGATTAAGGGTTTCGGCGTTCAGTTGCTTATCGAGGCCGCGTTCGCCAGTGGAAAATACGAACTTGGTCGTTCCAAGGTCGTAGTCGTATTTGCACGCAGAGATCCAACGATCGCAAATGCTATTTCGCGTGCGATAGATGTTTGCTGCTTTGTCCAGAATCCGAATGCGAAAGTCACCCTCCTTGCCGGTATATCCAGTCATCTCACTGGCAATGCTCGCCACCAGCCGGTTCAGCACAAAGCTGTCGAACGTAGCGATTAGATGAGGTTTGCCGATCGGCTCCCCCAGGTACCGATGAACCCTGCTCCTGAGTTCGTCCGTGGCACTGTTGGAGAACGTCAGCACTGCGATGCCCGATGGTGAACGAGACCATTCTTGGACAATTCTGGCCACCATCGCGGCAACCACTTCCGTCTTTCCGCTGCCCGGGCAGGCCTTGAGGTAAACGTGCCTGTCGAGCGGTGAGGCGAGATAATCCAACTGCTCCTGGGTGAAGTTCATTGGGGGAGCACCCTGCGTGGGGTTTCTTCAGCAACTCGAGCGATCATGCCTGTCCCACTTCCAGTCCACAGGCCCAAAGGATAGCCAGTCGGATGTACTCCGGCACGACGAAATCAGCTGGGCGCGCCAAGAGCGCATCCGCGAGCGCTTGGGCGTACAACCCCTTGCCAATCTCTTCGGAGTCGAGCCTGGCGAGCAAAGCGCCAGCAAAAGGGGCTTTGTCAGCAGAGGACATGGAGGCGAAATCCCGTTTTGCATCTTCCCTCAAATTCCCGGCCACCTTGCCATCCTGAACGGGCCAGAGATCTGCTGCCACATTCAACATGGTCGTGAGGTTGCCGCCCTCCAGCGCAATATCGTACTCGAAGGTCTTGTACTTGCCGGCGAACAACCGAGCGAATTGAGACTGATTGATCTGCCCCTGAAGCTCCAATGCCGGATTGTTTCCCAGCCGGTGATCTTCGGCATGCGGAAGGAATGGAACTTGTTTTTCCCCGCCTTCGCCATCGTCAATGGTCGAGAAAGATTTGGGAGGGTCATTGTCCGTGAGTCCGGCGCACCTGATAGGCACATTACCACCAGGCTGGGCGCCCGTGACATCGCAGAACAGCTGCATGAAATGCTTGAAATAGATACCGCCAAGGTTGATGACGGACACGCCGTAATCGTCCAAAGAGTCCCTGCCCTTCCCTTGAGCATGCAAGACGATCCTAGCCAGCTCGGGGACAACGATTGCCTCGGCAATTCCTTCGACGAGGATCGCGCCTTTTGAGAAAAGAAGATTTGACTTGGTGACGTCGAGCCAGCGATCTACAAAACGCCGGCTCTGCTCAGGAAGCCCTGTTTTTCTCAGAGGAACGGCTGTTGGCATGCCTTCATTGGAGAGGTGAATCAGGTGCTCCACAGACACCGCAGCCGAAATCACAGTTGAGTGGGTTGTGATGATGACCTGGATACCTCGAGCTTCCGCCTCTGTTTTGAGGTGTCGTAGCAACCGTAGTTGGAGCTGCGGGTGTAGGTGCGCCTCCGGTTCCTCGATGAGCAGCAGCCGCAGGTAGGTCTCTTCACCACGACCCTCCTCTACCTCGAGGACGAGCTCCGCTAGGATGGATGCGATGTACAATAGGTTGTTGTACCCCAGGCTGTTCTCCCCCAGAGATCGGAACTGGGTGGGGTCGGCATTTGTGAGGTCGGGGAAGTAAAGTAGTCTCAATCCTTCAACGATACGGGAGAAGCTCACCTCGGAGAATTGGATCAACGTGCTTTGGGACAGATGCATTCCGAGCGCGGCCTTCAGGCTTTCACCGATGCGTTGGTTGGCCAGTTTGATAGCAAAGTCGTCGCTCTGAGAAAGCTCGCGGTTGAAGTCGCCAACGCGCTGCTCCAGCGCAGTTTGAGTACCGGCCTTTCTGGCAGCGTCCAGCTCTTTCCGACATAGGGCCTTCAACAGTCTGGACAAACGTGATTGGCGCCCCTCTCGGAGCTTGCTCTCTGCGTCGCGTAGTGGCGGCAGATAAACACAGTGAATCAAGTCGAGTGTTTCAGGATCTAAGGGCTGGGTGAATTCGTGACCGCCATAAGTGTGATACTTGAAGCGTCCACGTGACTCTTGGTTTTTGGCAATGAAGGTGAGCTTCGCTTCATCATAGTTCCCGCACCACTCATCAAAGGCAGTGGCATCCTTATCATCCAGGTCGGAAAACGTGGCCTGGATCTGGAGCTCCTCCGAGGCGAAAGCACCTGCCTCAAAACCCTTGTAGAAATCGTGCTCACCGATGATTCGTTTGCCCGACTCCGAGTCATTGAAGAGCTGACGCACCGCGCTGATTACACCGGTCTTGCCCGCGCCGTTTTCGCCCACCAACACGTTCAGCCCATCGTGAAATTCGATAGTGAAGGGTTCGCCAAAGCACTTGAAACCTCTAACGTCCAACGCGCGTAGATACATGAGAATCCCTTCTATCTGGAGTCATCCGGTGGCGAGCAGAGGCCGCGCCTAGATGGCGCTAGGCCTCGATGAACGACTCCTAGCTGAATAGTGGCAATACGTTACACCGGTTGGCTATCAGGGCCTACCTGTAGATGGGGCTTTAGCTTCCAGTTGAAGCGGACAAAAGCGCACGCAAGCCTGCCAATCCACAGAATCTCTGGGGCACATTAGCGCCGCTCTACGCGTGATGCCGGCAGAGCGGTATCATTTAACATCCTCAAATGGTGCGGCTCAGGTGTGGCCGAACCTCCAAAGAACGACCCTCACCAGGGTGCTGCTCAATTTTCAGTGGAGCCACGCGGCGTGATCGAAAAATTCATTGAGTTCAACGAAAAGCGAGGCAGAGAGCTGACTGAGCGCTACGTTCTCCATGTGTTCAACGTGTTCTCTCCCACTCAGCTGAAACGCAGGCTGGGGCACAAGCAACCGAAAGTGTGTCGGTATTGCGGGAAAGACGAGAGATCCACGACCTTCCGCGAAGAGTCGCATGCCATACCCATTTTTCTGGGGAACAAGACGATTATCGATGATCTGGAGTGTGATCAGTGCAATCACCACTTCGGGGATCATCTTGAAAACAGCTTCGCAGCCTACACCCACCCTCACCGTCCATTTCAGCGAATCCGGGGGCGCAATGGCATCCCAAAGTACAAAGCCCCAGACTTAGAGGTTTCGGCTGTCGACCAATCCAACCTAGTCATCTGTGTCGGTGATAAAGGTGGAGTCGATGCGTTGGAGGTCGAGGGCAAGAATCAACTCCGTTTCCAGGTTGTGCGCCAACCCTACTACCCGACCGCCATTCACAAGATGCTCATCAAAATGGCATTGGCCATGATGCCAGACGATGACCACCGCCAATTCGATTACCTGAAACCCTGGCTTCTGAGTAAAAACCATAAGCCTGGCTTGAGTGGCTCCGTGCCGGTTATCGAGTGGGGGATAAGCGGAGGCGTCAATCCAAACAAAATCACCTGCATCGTTGCCAAGGTGAGAGAGGCGTTTCAAGAATCGACATATAGGTATCAGTTCATATTTCAGTACGGGAATTTCCAGTACCAGATTGTGATTCCCCTGCCTGACGAGTGTGGCCATCGTAAGGATTTCGTCTACGCGCCCGTGTTCCTGCCTGATGAGCATTTCCGAGTATTTGGCCCATCCGACTATCAGGAGAAGCACTTCAACTCACCTGACCGGGTGCGTGGAGAAAAACTCAGCATCCTGCTTCAGTACAGCGACAAATCCTCTGGAGGGCCTGGGCAGGAGAACACTGCTGATTAGATTCTCAGTTTTCAGGCGGCGAGTTTCGCGCGTCGAAGCGCAACTCCTCGGAGTGAAGACCGGGCCGTAGTAAAACGAGCTCGTAGACCTAGACGCTGCCTGGCAAGGCATTCAAACCTAATACTAGGTACGTACTAGATCTCGCAGATTACTAATGATTTGGGCTGCAGCTTGCTCTGGCGATTGCTCTCGAAGCAGCGCCAGCGCCTGTACCGTTTTGGGGATATCGGTAGCAGGCCTGGTTGGCCGTCCTTCGATTTGCACGAACGGGCCATCGGTCTCGGTGAGAAGCCGGTCAGATGGCAGCGAGGCGACAAGGTTGCGATGCCTGGCGGAGCTCAGCATCTGCGAGTTGATCGAGAAATAGCATCCAAGCTCCACAGCCCGCCTGGCCTCGCTAGCGGAGCCGGTGAACCAGTGAAGCACCACCGTTCCCCGGTCAGTTGGAAGTAGGCGCTCGATATGGGACAGCACTTTTCCCACACTGCGTACGCTGTGGACAGTGAGGATCTTCCCGCCCTGCTCCGAGCAAGCCTCGAGCACCCTCTTGAACACCCGCTCCTGGGCCTCAAAGCTTCGATAGAACTGGGGCCCGGCATCAAGCCCCACCTCTCCAACGTATCGAGTCTCCTCAAGCAGGCGCTCCAGGAGTGGCAGCTCCGATTCACGCTCTGCCACCAGTTGGGGATGTAGCCCCAATGCCACCCGGACATGCCGAGCCGAGGCCGCAAGCTCACGATTGCGCCGCCATGCTTTCGGTGTAGTAGTCACGGCCAAGGTAGCGACCTCTGCCTGATCGCACTCCACGATGAGACGCTCGTGATCGGGATAGAGGTCAAGGTGGCAGTGGAAATCCACCCACTTTGGAATCGAGCTCTTCTGCGGTTTCATAGTGGTATGGCTGTCACACCCTCGAGGTAATTGTCGACTTCCAGCAGTCCATCTCGATAAACCTGTTCGAAGTCATCCAAGCTGTCAGGATGGTCGATCAAAGGCCCGGGCTCATGAATTGCGAATTTGGCGCGGTGTGGCGTACGTTTGAGGCGCGCGATGGCCAGCTGGAAAGAGCGCACATGTTCGCCATCAGATTTGTTCGTGTCCAGCGTTTGCGCATGTAGATCCGGGATGACATATCGGGTTTGATCCGGCCCGCACCCACGATGAATTGCTGCCCGCCTGATAATACAGGGGACGCAGAACCCGCAGTGCTTGGGTGATCGATTCGAGGGGTCGGGATGGTACCTTGCCTTTCCTGGCGAGGAGCACGACATCGTGAGATGCACATGATCCGCTAGGAACTCAGGGTCAGAGCACTGCTCTGCCATCTGGCCCTTGGTGAGATGGCTGAACATGTTGAATAGCCTCGTGCTCAGGCCCAAACGACCGAAAAGCTCATTCACCCGCGCCATGTAGTATGGATGAGTCGTGCGCGTGCTACATGCACCCAGGCGGCGCGGATCCAGGGGAACGTTCAGAGAGATCAGGCCATTTTCAGGCACATGGATGGTGATCGAGTCGCCGATCGCTTCCGCGGCCATGGCCGCCAGCGCGAAGAACAGGAATGAGCGCGCTCGAAGCGTATCTTCACTACCTCCCCCCTCCACGAGATCGTGCGGGAACCCCACACGGGCCTGGACGTGGTTGATCGACGTCTCGGAAAACCTCTCCTGCAGCGCTGCCCGGCAGTCGTTCTGATAGGTGCTGGTGCTGTTGGTGTCCCAGTAATGGCTCACAAGCAATGGTTTGCCGCCGCCACTGAGTAGATCGATCGCCCCAATGAAGCTGTCCATCCCCCCTGAGAACAGGCAGACGCTGTCCGACTCATCTGTTCTCAAGCTCTCCGGAGCGCGAGATAGCTCATCGATATCTGTGGGCCGCTCGCGGAAGACCAGGCGCCAGCGATCACCAGTGAGGAATTTCAAGGTCGAGGCCAGCAAGTCGGACGTTGCTGTCCATACTGCGGGATCTGCGACGGGGACGTAGAGGTCGATCTCCCTCGTCCAGGAATTCTCCGATTCGGTGTCTCGTGAGATTCTGGTGTCCGCCGCAGTAAGGGTCGCCGCCAACAGTGCCAGGTCGACGGCAGTCTCTCCTGGGCTAAGTCCCAGGTCAGCTAATTGCTCGATGGCTTGGCCGATCCCGAACTGCAGCCGTCCGTGTCCGTCGAGGAATTGGATATTGGTGATGACACTACCTGGCTCCAGCAGCGCTAGATCCTGGTCATCCGTTTCGCCGAGCCGGCAGATAATGCTGTGGTGCCTCATTCCAGCCCCTCCGCTGCACTCGCGATAAGATCGAATGCCGCCTCATAGATCGCAGACGTAACCTGATTGACCTCTTGGTCTGTGGGCGCCGGCCATTGCTCCAGCCGGTTGGCGAGCTGACCCCGCGTACAACCCGTGATGAACGAACTCAGCTGAGACTGGATGCGTTCAACCGCTTCCACATCATCTGGCATGGTGATGCCCCTACCACCCAAGTCCGCCATGATCATGCTCTCAATCGAATTCGCTACGAAGTCGAGGAAGAAGTTCTGCCGATCAGCTTGAGTCATGTCCTCGAAGCTACCGCTGCCTGCCTCGTCCAGTTCGGCGATCGTATTCAGTGCGGCCTGGCGAGCAACACCTTCGTCAATCGCGCCGCCAGGCGGGCAGATAAACTCAAGCAGTGTGAGCAGCACCTGGGATGCCGGTTGCCCTGGCGCCACGGTGAGCTGCAACCGCCGCAGTGTTTCCGCTGCCCCGTTGCGCTGAACATCTCCGAAGATGCTGAGCAGCTTTGCCGCAGTAGCGCGAGATGTCCCCATGCGGCGCGCGCCTCTCGATGATCCCCCTACGCCTTTACGCACATAGGAAGACAGGGCATTCCCCAAATCGCTGGGGCTTCCAGTGCGGGCGAACCGGGTGAAGCTGCTGCGAGCCCCTCGAAGTGAGCCAGTGCCGTCATTGTTCACCGGCCCTGACGGAGCTGAGCCTGGCTGAGATGGCGTAGAACCGGACTGAGATGGATTTGCTTGGCTTGGCCCGTTCGGTTGAGCGGCCGGGGCGGCTGGCTGCGCTACATCATCAATCCAGGAGGGCACCAAGCCGGAGCTCGGGCCTCCATATCCTTTGGAGGTACCCATATCAATCCTTATGATTTCCCGCTAAGCGTAAGTACGCGCTTAGCTGCATTCTGAAGATTCTCGTTCTCGATCTGCTGACTCCAACCTCTCAGAATTGCATCGAGACCCTGTATAGCATTTGTATCCTTGAGGCACTCATGCCATGGGGCGGGAGCCCACATCCCGAGTTTTGGCGTGGGCAGAGATCGGATAAATTCGACCAGGCGTTTCTGCAGCACGGGGCGTTGTTTGACAAGCTCGATCAACCCCGCGACACCTTTGGGTTGATCCGAAAAATCGTCCGCCTGGATTATCTGATCGCGGAGTGCGTCAAAAACATTCTCGGCATCAACCTCAGCCAATCCCACAATTTCTTTCTTCGTGGACGCTTGCCGGATCAGTAATGGTGGGCCCATTAGCTTGTCGACGAGCGCCTCGAGATGACTCACTACGACCTGCCCCATCAAGGAGCTGCGCTTATCGCGAGTCACGAAAATGTAGGGGCGCAGATCAACTCCGGTTAGCGCGGGGTCGATCGCCGCCCAGTTGCTGATCCAATCGCTCTTCTCCCAATCGTTCACATCGCCAGAATTGGCCACTGCCTTGAGCTTGCCAGAACTTTTCCCCTCATCCGGCTCTGAGGCGGCTCCCTTGGACTTCTTGGCCCGCTTTTCCAGTTCAGCGATGGCCGGTACCGCGCCGTCCGCATCCAGGCTCGCGATTCGAGCAAGTTGCTCGTAAAAATCAGGGTGGAAACGCTCAGCCAGCATGATTTTCGCAAGTATTGGACGCCGGATATCCTCAACAAACCCACGAGCCTCGGCGATGGCGTAGCGCAGCATCATTGAGTTCAGGAAGCGTTTGATCTGCCGGGGGTTGCCGCGGGTACCCTCACTCAAGATCCGGGCCAGCAAGGCACTGGTATCCAACGCTTCCTGGGCAAATTCGGGAAGCGGGTTACCGAACGCACCAGCTACAGCCTTGCGGTCGAGGCCTGTGCTCTTCCAGGGCCGGAGCATGTCCTGCTGCGCGGTGTTCAAGAGCGTCTTGAATCGATCGTCATCCGTTTTGACGAAGCTCTCGAGCTGGAGCAACGTGATGTAACTACGGGTTTCTGCCAGCCCCAGGGCCGGGATGCGGAACGGTACCTGAATGAGTTTTTCGAGGTAGTTACGTGCATAGGTCACTGGCCCGGTGCCCTGAGGTAGGTCTGGGAAGTGCTCGCGCACCGCGTACTCGATCATGGCCTCATCAGCACCTACCACGAATGCTGTCCGATTGACGAAGAGGAAGAGGCGGATGGCCTCAAGCGTGGCAATGGCTGTCTTGGGCAGGCATCGATCCAGGTCATCCACGATGACCACCAACTGGTCAATGTCAGCGGCTGTTAGAAGCTCTTCGAACTCGGCCCGGAACTGATGCATGTGCTCGGGAAGTTGCTCAGATTCGGTTTCAGCATCCTTTATGAAGCCCCCAGCCTTCTCAGCAAGGCCCGTGAGGCTTTCAATGCTCAGGTGGTCGCCCGGGTTCTGCACAAAGGCGGAAATCGACTCCACGGCCCCTTTTAGCTGGTCAATGCTGGGGAGGCCGGTCAACGCGGTAAGCCCAAGCCCTCCTGCTTGCTTGGCCAGCTTGAACCAATCAACGCGCCGCAACACCTTCTTCGCAGCATCAGCGACCTTTGTGGAGTTAGGGCGAGCGCGGCGCAGTTCATCGACAATGGTCTGGATAACGACAGTTTTCGCATCCTCAAAGCCTTCGAATGTCCACCCGTTGAACCAGATACAACATACGCGCTCATCAGCATTGAGGAGTTGCTGGGTCATCTTCAGGACACTGGATTTACCCGCCCCCCAATCACCGTGCACACCAATGGTTACCGGAGCTCCGCGTGATTCGCGAAGTAGGCGCTCCACTGTTTTGGCAATTGGGGTGTAATACAGCAGGTCAGTGGCTGTTTCCTGGTCGTTCAGGAACATGCAGAGAACTCCCTTCCTAGCATTTGAGATTAAACCACAAGCGTGAACTCAGCGCCGGAAAGCGCCCGTACTCACATCACGGTTACAGGTATGAAATTTATGCCGCGAGTAGGCCAAGCACACGCACCGATGTCAATACGCCATTCATCCACATCGTTGCTGAGGTGATTACGTAACAATGGTCTTTGAGTCAGCAGGGTGCGCCTGGTCAATCAAGCGTTACTTGCACCAAGACAGATCCAGGGACAACCTTTGATCGTCTGCTGGAGAAATGACTCTCTCGAATCTACAAGGGACTGCAAAACACGCCCGCTGGCGACCTGCCCCCGTACCGGATGACGCAGCCATAGTCAGAGTTCGTTGCGACGCTAACAGTGCGCTGGTGACAGCTAACCATTCGAAATCCCCTGATGCGCCGGCGCATGTCGGAAATCACATTGGCCTGTACCGAGCGGAGGACGATGGCCACGTTCACTACTTAGTGTCCCCATCCAGGCACCACAACAAGGAGTCGTCGCATCGCAATGCCAACCGGTACATCGCTGATGAATGGCTCGATAAACCATGGCATCAACTTGGCGTGACTGAGCTGGTTGTGCTCAAGTCGGGGGTTTTCGGAAGTGACGCCGTCGTAGCGGAAGGGATCGGCCTGCTGTGCCGGCATGCTCCCCTCTGGGACTGGTACATCCGATTGCCCAGCCCGATGCATCTTGGCGAGAAAATAGCGGTTGACCATCCGTACTTCGAAGCGCAGAGAAGCTCATTTGCCTAAAGCGCCAACGGAGTACATCTGTACTCTCTCCGTGCATCGCACCACTCACGGATGCGTGGCGCTGCTGCTATGGCAACGAGTCGTCTACCGCCGAGGCAAGTCTCAGTTTAAGTCCGTAATCCGGAAGCGATCCATTTAGTTGTTAATGTCACGTGCGCAGAATACTTTGAACACAACCCCTCTTCTCCCCGCCGGCGAGGTTAGCCAAGTGCTGACGGATGTCGCACTCGGCAAACGCATCATGATGCGAAGCACCATTCAGTCATGGAATGAGATCTACCACGGTCTCATGCCCGTGGAAATTGATGGCTGGCGACTTACCCTCTTCAATGACTGTGACACCCTGGACTACTGCGAGTACTGCAGGTCGCCTGATGGTAGAGTCGGTACACTCGAGCTCTGGCAGCGCGACGGAGCCGATCCTGTCGAACTATTGAGTACCAGGGAGCATGAGCAGCTCGAGCGTTTACTCGCTGCGCTCTGAGCCTGTACGCAAAAGCACGGTACCATTGTTGACTTAAAGCAATGGAGACCACACGTGAGAAAGCCACCTATGAAAATCATGATCGAAGATTGGGATGGTGACGGTGCGATTCGAATTCCCGATGAGGTATTGCAGGAGCTCGAACTGGATGTCGGCGATGCTGTGTACTTGATAGAAGAATTTGTCGGCAACACGCGCTGCCTTGTCCTCTCAAAAACGCCTCAAATCGTGGATCGAATAGACGAACTCACTGAGACCTGGAATAGCGGACAATTATGATGATTGACGCGAATCGTCTCTGGCAACGCGAAAGGAAACGACGCTACGCCTTGTGGGATTTAGAAAGGCTGCAGCCTGGATCTGATCGAGCGATTCAGTACCTTGCGATTCTTGATGAAATTGAGCAACAAGATCGAGATGACCCCATTGGCGATGCAGTCGACATGTCGGTTGATGAGCTACGTGAACTTGTTCCAGAAACCGAGATCGAGGGAGTCAGCGGATCCCACTTTGTAGTCGTGCTTGACGAGCACATACCGGAACCGTGGAAGACTCGGTTCCAAGAAGCGAGTACTGGATCTACCCGTCTACGGCAGGGTAGCTATGCGGGAGATTGGCGTCGTTTTTTACGACTATGGGAGCGGGAGATGCAGCATCTCGCAGCACATAGAGAGATGCGTTAAACCCTGGCCTGACGAAACTCACACGAGTATCGCCCTCTCCAGTCGACCGATAAGGTCGATGACGGCCTCCGTTTCCACACTCGTCCTCATCATATCCAGAGGACGCTTCGAACCAAGCCCACGAACCGGCGTACTAATCCATTTCGCTGCAGCGGCGACATCGTTTTCGAACAGGGAAAGGGCTTCCTGAAAGACAGCTACCAATGCGATCAGGCGGTCGCTTTCTAAAGCGCTGAATCGTGCTGCTTTCGCCCTTCGCGCCATCGTTGAGGGAGATACACAAATAGCCTTGGAGATATCCACTCGCTGCATTTGCAGAACTCTCGCTATCCGCTCGAGGTACTCGAAAGGCAGTCCTTCGCGAACCAGGTCATGAAGCCTGGTGCCGCGTGACGGCAGCCCGAGGATCATCCAAATGCTCTGTGGGATCTGAGGCACTGGTTGGTATTCCTTGATCGATGACAGCACTTTCACCTCCACCTGAAAACCTACCACCGAGCCGGGCCAAGTGGCCCGAATCAGCGATATCCTCATTCCTCGCCACGTAGGATCTGTCCGCCCCAGGAGAACATGGTATCGAGAGGTAGTTAGTTCATCCTAGCTTGTGAGCTTTCGTGACCTCCCTCGAAACGCTATGCACCTCTAAGCTCGTTTTAGAAATCTACAGTTGTTGCATGACAAGCGCTCCAAGCATGGATAGTGTCAGCGCCATGAATGTCTCAAACCCGGCCCTTCCCGACTCCATTCCTCCGTCAATGCTGGCGAGCGCAGACTTGCTTGTAACGAAGACAGCGTACCTAGCCGGCATGGTCGCGCCTGAAACCGCAGCGTGCTTGAGCAAATTGTTGATGGACTCTGACGCCCATTATTCAAGGGTCATCGACGAGTACCACACAAAGCCAGAAGTTCTGAAGAATGCACTGAACTCAGCGAACCAGCATTCCACGCTGGAGAAGGTACCAGAGCTTCGTCGACGTATCGTAGCGGCGCTAGCCCACCACTATCGCCTTCTACAAACTCCAGCTGGGAATGGGGTTGTGGCGAGAATAATTGCTCACCAGCATTTGGCTCAGCTCCGGTTACATTCTCAACTCTGGTCACTTTCTCGCGGCTTGGCCCGTAGGCAAGAGGAGTATCACGCCGCCCTGAACACGACTGATAGCACTCAAGATTTACAGGTTGCCGGTGGTGTCCAGCTATCTGACAAAGCCTTTCTCGGCTTCATTGAGCTCATGCTTGATGTCTGCCATCAAGAAGTGGATTACATGACTACCGCTCTAAATCGTCACCAGCTTCGTCGGTCTGTTGCCCATGCGTACAGAACAAACCCGCGATTGACGGAAGCAGGCGTTAGCCTAAAAACGATGCCGGCGCTCCTAGCGTTGCTGATACAAGGCACACTACCTCGCAGCGTATTCATAACCTTTACGGGTCTTCCGCCCAAAATAGCGAGTGACCAGCTTAACCGGCTGCTTAACCTCGATATCGTGGTGAGCCCGCCATCGAACCTCCAAAGGCTGGAGGTTGGCTTACCGGCCTGGTTTGCCCAGGTTCTCCTTCCCGATGTTGATTTGGCATTAATTTGACGGTAAGGCGCGCTAATAGCCCGGAGAGTGCGATAACGATGATAGCGTTAATTTGGGCTGCCGAGGTTCTTAGATTTCAGACAAGCCCATGTGTCTTAGTACCGCCAGCGGCACTTGACTCACGTAGCTCTCGCTAGTAGTTTCCAGTACATCCAGTGGCTCACCTCCAATGGCTTCCATCAGACTGTTAGCTAGCCAAACCGCGTCAAGCATGCTGAACGAATAGCACATAAACTCGAATACAAGCTCCACTCCACCTTCATCAACTGTGTAGACGCCAACATTTTTAGTTGTATCATTCGCATCCGTAACGAGTTCAACAAAGTAAACGTCACTGTCCGAACCGTGACAGTTGAAATCTCCGTCGGCGTTGTAAGTCCATCCAAAAAACCCCTTTCGATATTTTCTCTTAAGTAGGCTGTTCCGCGCAGCCGGAGTAGGCGCAAATCCTGCCAGGTTTCCGACTGTGATGAGGACAGCATCGTAAAGACATCGCGCGATCTCTTCAGCTACGGCGCCGGCGAACACGATTGATACAATATCTAAGTTTAGATTTACAGTATTCTCGCCCTGCCTGAAAACCTGACATGGATATTGGTCGTTGTACTCACGATCGCGCCAGCATGTAAAATCGCGAGCCGCGTGGAATATTCGAGACTCGCTTTCATCTTTACCCATAAACACCGCCACAAATTATGATTCTTAAAATCAAATCGGATGGTTTTGGGTCAATCTTTAACGCTGAAGAGAAATAAACCTCCGCGATTGCCACATAAAACTGCTCTCGTGGCAGCGTGGTCGCGCCCGAAAGCCCATAAACTAAGACCTTTATCTCAGGCAGGGACTATCGAGCGAAGACGGATTTCGAGTAATGGAAATGCAAGATGAGCGCTATAGATGCATCTAGGCCAACGGTTTGCTCATTGCTCTGTAATTTTTGCTCCTTCCCCCCCAATGCTGCATAGGATCAATGGCTCGGTGTAACCTGACCAAACGCCAAGTAAGGTCTCCCATACTATGAGCATTGAAGCAGAGCTCCTTCATCTCCAAGCCATCCAAAGCCTCCTCGCGCCATACCGCTACCTCTATTGCGTAGACCTTGAGGCAACCTGTGACGAGGTTGAAAAATCGGAATCACCTAGGCCGCTTACAGTCGTCCCCGATCAAATGGAAACGATCGAGATTGGCCTGGTGGTAATCGATTTGGAGTCGCTTGAGATCGTCGACGAATTCCAGCGTTTCGTCCGGCCTCTGATCAATCCTACCCTCACCGATTTCTGCAGAAAGCTTACGACCATTCAACAAGCAAACGTGGACGGTGCCCGAACCTATCAAGAGGTTGGCGACGAGCTACGAATGTTTACAGTGCGATATTCAAACGCGGCCTGGGCGTCATGGGGTGACTATGATGCAAGACAGCTTGAGCGCGATGCTGGCTTAGCTGGGTGCCCTTCCCTGCTCGAAGACTTGCCACACTTCAATGCCAGAAAATGGCATGCCAGCTTATATGACGATCGACCTACATCACTTAAGCAAACAGTAGAGTCGTTAGGTCTGGAATGGCAGGGTATCTATCACCGAGGAATCGACGACGCCAGGAATGTTGCGTCCATCGTTATAGAAATGCTCTGCTGATTAGGTGAGCCGGGCCCATTGGCCCGAAGGAGCGATCCCTCCATTTACGTCACATCAAAACTTAGCTTTGAGCATGTGATGCCTCGAACGCGGAATGACTTGAACACAACCTTCCCTCTTACCGCCTGCGAAGTCTGCCAGGTGCTGAAGGACGTCGCGCTCGGCAAACGCATCATGATGCGAAGTTCCATCCAGTCTTGGAACGAAATCTATAACGGACACATGCCTGTTGAGATCGATGGCTCGCGGCTCACGCTTTTCAATGATTGCGACAGCCTGGAATACTGTGAGGAGTGCTGGTTGCCTGACGGCCGTGTCGGGTATCTTGAAACCTGGCAGCGTTATGGCACTGATCCTGTCGACCTATTAAGTGGCTGGGAACGTGAACGGCTTGAGCGCCTGCTCAATGCGCTCTGACTCATCATCGGCGCGCTAGCGCATGTTTTATGCATCCTTCGTAGTAAACCGCCCTCACACTGTTCGGCTTGAGACGAGATTCGCTATCTTAGGTTTCGCTCAATGCAACCAAGATGAAGGCCCGCCAAGGGCTTAGCGCTGATACTCGTGAATAGCAGCGAACAGTGCTTCTGCCTCAAGGCGCAGCTTCTCCACTTTCTCCGCAGGCTTCGTCTCTTGCACTTCGTGGTAGCGGCGTGACGCCTGCACCGCGCGTTCCATCAACGGCTCGCCCGCCTTCATCTTGTCGCCTAGGCTCTGGTCTTCCCTGATATTTCTATTCTTGTTCATCAAATCCACCGCTTTCGATTACTTTGCCAGCGGAGTATAGGCGTCGTTAGGGAAGACATTTCCATGAGCTATTTCAACCAACATTGTCGCCGTCAAGTTCCTCGCCCCACTCAAGTTTGCGAAGAGCTATTGATGCTTCTGCTGAACGGTTCTCTGCCGCAATCCGCTGATCATGAATGCGGATCTGTTCGGCGGCAAAACTTCGCACTAACTCGCTGGGGTCATCCATCCAACTACCTAGCAATGCCTTACGCTGTTCGTGGAGCTCAGCAAAGCCGAACTCACCTGACACCACCCCCGACTCCTGGAGCACAGCTCTAGCTTCTCGCAACAAAACGCTCCCTGGTGCCAAGGATGCGATTACCGCTCGCACCAGTTCGTACACGCAGGGCCGCCCCTCATAAGCAGAGAGCACTCCCAGAACAAACGCCATATCGTGCTCATTACCACCCGTGACTAACGCTTTCAGTCTCTCCTCAAACCCGTCCGAAAGGTCTGGAAACACTGAGGCGAGAAGCTTTCCACCGTCGTAAGGGAAATGTTTAGGAGATCGATTAAACCAGGTCTGCGCAGCTTCCAACATGATCTCAGGGGCAGCTGCGAGCGGTACCCGTAGCTCATAAACTGAAAATGGAACGGCATCGTACCGAGGTGGCGCTTCGTCGGTTTGTGCGAAAACTTGTCGCTCCCCAATGAAGGCGGCAACGTTTGCGGGCCAACGCTTTGCAATGGAGGCTGCAATATATTCGGCGCCATATCCGAGTTCTGGATAACTGACTAAGCCCTTGAGTACGACGCGGGCCTGTTCCTCGTCAAGCGCCTGAATCAATGGGTTTCCAAGCCAGGAAAACCATGGCATCCGAACCCAACTGAAGTCTCCCTCCACAACAAGAACGGAGAGCGCCGGCAGGAATACGTCTTCAATCAATTTCCCGGGATTTGCGGGGAACTGAGTAACCGCCGCCACCAAGACATTCCGCAACGCGTGTAGGTCACTATGGGCAATCGCACTGTCGAGAGTGCAACGTAGAAGGACTTCGTCAAACTGATCCGTAAACCTCAGATACCAAGCGATATCACCAACATACTTGCCCTCCGCCAACCATATATTGATACGGGATAATGCAGCCGTACGTTCAGTGCTACGCATGAGCCCCGAAAGCATCCCTGGCAGGAAGTTTTGAAGCGTTCCCTCGAGGTGATCAATAAACTTGAGGACAATCGATGGTTGCGACTCAGCCATTCGCTCAAGGAATTTGCCGAAGACAGGGAAGGTAGCGGCGTCATTGGACTCTGTCTGCGAATAGCGGCAGACCCTGTCGAACCAGACATCTGCACTACCCTCCTCGACCGACTGAAGAAGTTTATCCACCTGCTCGGCCCTATAGGCCTCTGCTTCTTCATAGTGGAAGTCTTTGTTATTCCAGGCGGGAGGAAACACCGAATTGAATCCCACCAACGTCTTGTAAATCACAAAATCCGGATTGGCGTTCGCCACATCCCGAAATGAAAGAGCGGCGGTTTGCACCCGTGCACGCGCGGCTTCCAGATCTACGTCATTAGCCATATAGGCGGGCAGTTCTCCGTGCATCCAAAAGCAGCGGTGAACCCTTTCCTCTGTCGCCTGTAACAGCTGATAGTTTAGCGTGGTGGCAATCGCGGCCTGGAACTCGAGGATGGTCTTCGTGTTTTCCAGCAAAATCTCTGCAAGCTCCTTGGTATACCCTGAGCCAAGCGGGCCGTGAGTCGCGGTCTGCAGAGCCAACAACACAGTACGACGTTCAACTTCACTGCCGGCCAACGCGAAAAAACTTTTCAGTAATTCGATTGCTTTTGTCCGTATTGCACAGAGCTCAACGGAAGCAATGACGATTCCCCGATGCAAAATCAATCCCTCGAAATTGCTCGTGGTACCGCTTATCTCTACCCCCAAGATCTGATCGAGCATCTCGATGAGTAAAGGCTTCAGTGCCTCCTGCGAGTCTTTTCCGAGACTCTCTATGCGATCGATCAATACAAGCTGTGCAGCTGGGCCATAGCGCTTCCATACCTCCATCTGATGCTTAGAAAGCTCCTCACCTAGCTTCAGTAGCGGCTTTCGTTCTTCATCAGTCTCTGCTGTTGAATAGAGCCTACACAGCCCATCAAACGTCAACTGAATATTCAGATATCGATAGCGTGTGAGGATGTGTGCGATAGCTTCAAGAATGTCCCTATGGGTCTTCGCTGGTAGTGCGCCGTAGGGTGTCTCGATGGTGAGCGGCTGGGTAGCCTTAGAACGCTCCGCAGCGAGGAGTAACTGCGAAACAATGTCAGGATAGACTTCTAGTACATCGTCGTAGAATGGAAGGACATTTTCAGCAAACGTCTCAAGGGCCTCAGCCCGAATGTTGTTATCCGCAGCTTGTACGATGGACTCTAAGGCATCACCATCAAATAGAGCTTTTCCGTCGATCAAGCGCTGGAAATCACTCGCGATCTTTTGGAACTCGTAGCCCGCTGGCACTAGGTATTTACGAGCGACTTTTTGCATCCGGCTCTTGATGCCCTCGAACTCTTTTCCTCCAAAATTGTTGAGTGTCGGGGCCTTATAGATCGTGTCATGCGCCATCTCTGCCCAAGCATGATTGAGAATCGTCTGGATCTGGATTTCACATCGCATCCCAGCAAAGCGGGAATACTCAGGCAGGTTGATCCGCTCCTGCTTAAGGCTAACAAGATAATGATTGGAGATGTACAACTCAGCTGCGTCTTCTACCTCTCGCTGGGGGTGATGGAGCTTCGTTTCTAATACTTCGAAATTCTGGTGGATGATGCCGGAACTGATGAATCGCGTGACATCGCTGTTTGTATAGAAAACCGTACGACAGCCTGCTAGATCCTTAATATCATCTTCAAGCGTTGTAGTCGCTGCAATGCCACGCTGCTCAAGCTTCTTACGGAGAGAGCCAGGTTGCTTGGCACGATCTTTCACCTGCTGAAGGCGATACCCCTCCTCCGCCTCAATTGCCGCCGTTAGGATCGTGGCAATTGTCGTCGCCAAAGCAGCATAGGCCGCCCTACCGTCACGCTCATAGTCGTCGAAATTCATCCAATCCATTCCTTTGCAATGCGGGCTAGCAGAAATATCGCTCACATCCGCAATCGGCACCGTTAGTCTGTAAATCCCATTATATGAAGCACCAGATCATACATTCCGCATTCCCTGCTCGAAGGCTTGCCACATTTCAATGCCAGGAAATGGCATGCCGGCCTATATGACGATCGAACGAAATCACTTAAGCAAACGGTAGAGTCGTTGGGCCTGGTTTGGCTGGGTACTTATCACCGAGGGATCGACGATGCTAGAAATGTGGCCTCCATTGTGAAGGAAATACTTAGCTAATTGATGAGCCGGGCCCATTGGCCCGAAGGATCGACCTCCCCGTTGACGCCACTTCATACCGCAGCTTAGCTATGGGCACGCCCATCAGTACCCGGCCTTGCGAAACCAAGGCCGGGTCTCATTATCAAACGACGACACGATCACGCCAGCTTATACCTTCGAGTGTGCCGATAGCAGGTTGATACTCACACCCAACCCACCCTGTATAAGAATGTGAATTTACCAAATCAAGAACTCTAGCTAGGTTCAAATTACCGATATTTGGCTCATGCCGTCCTGGGTATCCGGCAATCTGTAAATGGTCGGATTGAGGAAGAAGGAGATCGAGGCAAGCAAGAGGATCCAACCGTTCCATCGCTGCATGATAAAGATCCAAGATCAGGCCTAGTCCTTCAAGTCTCTGCGTCCAACTGACGGCTCCCGCCAGTGTCCGAATGAAATAGCCTGGCACTGAATTTTGATTGATGGCTTCAATCACCACCTTTACGCCATGACGGCCAGCCTCCTCGATGGCCCAGCGCATGTTGTCGTCAAACTGCCCCCCCGATACAGCGTAATTTTTCTGCTCAACCACTCCAGATAGCACGTGAAGCAGTGGACTTCGTCCTTCGACGGCATACTCAAGTCCCAGGTTAAAATCCTCACGAAAGTCCCTTGCCATTCCGGACTGAGCAGCTAGCCCTTTACTACCAGGTCGTAGAGGAACTGTTGCCAATACTTGTTGAAGGCCTGTGCGACGTAAAGTTCCAGCTATTTTTGCTGCCGCCATGTCGCGAGGAAAACTGAACTCAACAGCCTCAAAGCCAGCGTCCCGTGCGGCGCTAAATCGATCCTGGAAAGACCATTCGGTAAAGAGCAAGGTTAGGTTCGCTGCATATTTGATCATTGAGTTAATCAAGCCATCGTGTTTTAGATGCACAACGAGTGCGGATTCAGCGCTGCTGAATCCGCACTCGTATTTGGAAATTACGCTGTTGCAGGAAAAGATTTTGGCTTGAGCAAAAAGTGCGCCAGTGCCGGAACCAGTACCAGCGCGCCCACCATGTTCCAGATGAACATGAACCCGAGCAAGATGCCCATATCAGCTTGGAACTTGATAGGTGACAGCACCCAGGTGAGGACGGCAATGCCCAGCGTGATCCCGGTCATCACCACCACTTTCCCCGTGGAAAGCAGGGCCAGGTAGTAAGCATCCGACAGGCTTGAGCCATTTCGCAGATTGGTGAGTGTTACGCTGAGGATGTACAACGCGTAGTCCACACCAATACCCACCCCCAACGCGATCACGGGCAACGTCGCGACCTTCACGCCGATGTGCAGTCCCACCATCAAGGCTTCACACAGAATGGAAGTCAGCATCAGCGGCAGTACCGTGCACACGACCGCACGCCAGGATCTGAACGTAATGAAGCACAGCGCGATGACGGCCGCGTACACCATGAACAGCATCTGCACGTTCGAACGCTTCACCACGATATTGGTAGCCGCTTCGATGCCGGCATTGCCTGCCGCATTGAGGAACTGGATCTGATCCGAGTTATGGGTCGCCGCGAACTGCTCGACGGTCTGAACCACGCTGGTGAGCGTGTCTGCCTTGTGATCCTTCAGATAGACATACACCGTCAGCAGATCGCAATTCTGGTTGAATAGCTCTCGCGGCGCTCGGGTGATGATTGCATTCAACAATCCCTGGTTACGGGGTATCTCGTACCAGGTCATGCTGCCTTCATTCATGCCGGCAGCTGCCTGCTTACTCAGCGCCGCTAAAGACGTCGTGGATACCACACCCGGCAACTGCTGAAGCTGCGCTTCCAGCGCATCGACTGACACCAAGGTTTGGTAATTGGCGCAGTAGTACTGGGGCGTTTTCACCATTACTACATACTTGTCACTGCTGGCGGAAAAGTTACTAACCATGAAGCGGTTATCGCTGTTGTAACGCGATTCAGGACGCAGTTCCGGTGCCCCAGGATTCAGATCGCCAATCTTCACATGAAGGCTCACCGCAAAACCTGCCACTCCTAGAATCACGGCGACAATGATTGCTCCGCTGGCCCATTTACGTTCGGTGAATCGATCCAGAAAAGCCCAAAATGGATGGCGGGTGTGATGAGTATCTAGCTGCGAGAACTCGTCGTTCGCCGCTTCACGCTGTGCAGCGGCTTTGCTGACACCAGTGTATGACAACAGAATCGGTAGCAGAATCAAGTTTGTGAAGATCAGCGTCAGAACACCAATCGTCGCGGCAACAGCTAGATCCTGAATGACTGGAATTTTGATGATCATCAACACGGCAAAACCTACGGCGTCCGCCACCAGTGCCATCAGCCCAGTCAAAAACAGCCGGCGAAAGGTGAAACGTGCGGCCACAAGCTTGTCGGCTCCGCGCCCAATGTCCTGCATGATACCGTTCATTTTCTGGGCGCCATGACTCAATCCGATCGCAAACACCAGGAACGGGACGAGGATCGAGTATGGATCGAGATCAAACCCCAAGGTGGGCAGTAATCCCAGCAACCAAACAACCGCGATAATCGAGCACAGCAACACCAACAATGTGCTGCGTACGCAACGGGTGTACCAGAACAGCACGATGCCGCAAATTATCAATGTCGCGGCGAAGAACAGCTGCATCTGCCGCATGCCGTCAATCAGATCGCCCACCACTTTGGCAAAGCCAGTGATGTGTATTTTGATGTTATCGGTTTCGTACTTGGCTCGGATCTGTTCGAGCTGGCCGGAAAGAGCGTTGTAGTCCAGAGGTTTGCCGTCGTCCGACGTAATGTCCTGAAGAGGTAACAGTACGATGCTGGATTTGAAATTGGAGGCTACAAGCCGACCTACTTCGCCCGACCGATCAACGTTTTGCCGAACCTGATCAAGACTCTTGGCAGAGCCATCGTAATCGTCAGGTATGACTGGCCCGCCATCGAAACCCTCTTCAGTCACGCCGATCCAACGAGTTGCCGGAGTCCACAAAGACTTCATGTATGAGCGGTCGACGCCGGGGAGTAGAAACACCTCATCGTTGATTTTTTTGACCGTCTCGAGGTAGGCAGCATCAAAAATACTGCCTTGTTTGGCCTCAACCGCAATCCTCAAAGTGTTGCCACCCTCCCCCAACTGCCCCCGGTTTTTCAGGTAGTTCTGCACATATGGGTGATCTGTCGGGATCATTTTTTCGAAGGCGGCATTAAGCTTCAGGCTCAATGCCTGATAACCCAGTATCAAACTGAGCAACACGCAAATGCCCAAAATGATGCTGCGATGATTGAATAGAAGCCTTTCAACCAAGGTGCCAGACGAAGGATCGAAAGCATCTGGCTGAGGGATGGTGTGATGCTCCGCAGAACGTGTATAGCTATTCATTGATCGTGCTCCGGCAAGTCCACTGCAACTGCGGACGAAAGCATGCCGCGCGCACTACTGATGATCAGGTTGCCGTTCGCGGCTTGTGCCATGCCTGTGAAATAACTGGGTTGAGCAATTTGGAGGACAGCTGCTTTGGCATTGCCATCTGCGAATCGCAACACTCTTCCCGACTCATCGGTGAGCAGCACCGATCCATCGGCAAGACGCAACCCACTGGTCAAAGTGACGGGCTGTAAGGTGTCGAGGGGCTGCCAAGTATCGCCGCGATTCTTAGACTCAAATGCTTTGCCGCGAAGCCCAAATGCCACAATGGAATTGCTGTTTGTCGCTTGGAGCCCGAAGGTCGTTCCCTCGTAAGGTGATGTCAGCGGCTCGAAGGTTTTTCCCTCGTCACTTGACCGCAACAGAGTGCCCTGTTCGCCGGCAATGAAGAGATCCCCTCCCACCCGTTCGATGCTGTAGAGATGCAATCCGTTTGGGTTATCGATACGAGAACGGATCGACTGCCAGCTGAGCCCGCCATCATGGGTGACAAACGCCAGACCGTAAGCGCCCACCACCAGTCCGTTTTTGGCGTCCAGAAAGAGCGTATCGAGCAGCGGTTTGTCGGGGCCATCGTCCACGAGTTGCTGTGCTTGAGCTAAACGCTCTTGCATCTTTTCAGCGTCGTCGGAACCTTCAGTTGCCTGCTTGGCTTCCTGGAGTTCGATTTCGGCCGCTTGGACGCCATCCAGTTGCTTGTTCCAGCTCAGTCCGCCATCGCGAGTGTGTAGAACGACGCCAGCATGCCCGACGGCCCATCCTTCGACATCGTCGATGAACCGAACCTTGACCAGCGTCACGCTGACAGGGGAACCAACTTGTGACCAGCTAACGCCATTGTCATCGGAAACAATGATGAACCCGCGCTCGCCCACAGCTACCAAGCGATGCCCAGCCCGCGCAACGCTGAGCATGACCGATTGAGCCGCCATTGAACTGATTATCGATGGCTGCATTGGCAAGCCATCGGTTTGTGCGGATGCTGAAGTGCTCAGGAACGCCGCCACGACCGACGCGCCCAACAACAGTGCCTTGAGCGGAAGACCTGAGTTTAACCTTAGTGTTTGATTACTCATTTGTGAGCCTCGATGATGCGTTTCCTTGGACACCGCGTCAGTGACCCAGCGTCCAAGTAACCCATGTGTGAATTAGCTGTTTCGAGGCTCAGCGCACTGACCCTGACGCTACCGAGTTACCGGTAAAGAAGTTCTCGGGCTTGCGCGGAATTACGCTATAGGTTTCGCCGTTGAGGCTTTGCACGACGCTGTACGTCTTGGCTTGCAGGTTGTAGATCACCACCGGTTTTACTACTACTGCTGGGATCGAAGGGACAACAAAGGGAAGCACTTGGGAGACGCGCCACAGTTTGCCCTCGGCGTCGTAGCCATCCGCCAGAGAGACCGTCCAACTATCTTCATCGATGAAGAATTTGCGTTTAGGTACTGCATGGCGCTTGCCTGGTGCAACAGTGGCCTCAAGCTCCCAAACACGATGGAGTTCCCAGCGCACCTTGTCTGGATTGAGGTGGTTAGCCACGAAAGCGTCGTCACGTTTTTCGGCATTGAACTTGTTGTCGTTGTACGGGATGTACATTTCTTTTTTGCCAACGAGCTTCCAGTCATAGCGATCCGGATGGCCGATGAAGCCATGCACTTCATCAAAGTAGTTAGCTCCCGACGCTACAAAATCGGGTGTGTCATAGCCGACAGTGGGAGCACGGCGCACTCGGCGCTGGCCTACCAAATACTGCCAGGCCTCACGTGGTTCTTGCACATTGATACTGTCGTGAGTCACCAGCGACTCACCAGCCTTAAAGGGTGGCTCGTTGGTCAAAAAGCGCAACAGCGCATATTGTCCCGACCATTTATCTGCACTGCCGTCTTTGTAGTAATACGGATATTGCCAATTTTCGACGCCACGGCTTGCGAGCGTACGGGTTCCGTCAGCATTACCAATGACGTTGGCATACCCCATCTGAATGGATTCTGCCTCTACGCGCAGCAGAAAATTCCAGATGACCTCATTACCTGTTTTCGGAATAGGAAACGGAATTCCGCCGTAACAGCCCTCTACTGACAAACCGTTGCTGGTCGTTTTGCAACGAGTCGCGTTGGCGAACGTGTTCTGATAAACGCTATCAGGTGCTGCGGCAGTACGGTGGGTCGGGTATACATCCAAATGGAAAGTATCGGGATATTTGGCCAGTAAGGCTTTCGTGCCTTCGCTCAACTTGTCCGCGTATTGCCCAGCGTTTTTGGCAGTTATCTGCAGCACCGGCTTCTCGCCTGGGAACGGATCCGCCGGCATATCGCCCAACTTTGCCCCTGCCACTTCCTTGGTCAACCCGCCTGTCCAGGCGGGGATGGAGCCGTCAGCATTTCCTGCTTTTTCGGCGCCCATGGGGGTCAATGTGGTCTTGAGCTTCGCCGCCTCTTCAGGGCTCACTGCCGCGAATGCGGTGCTGGCACACATTGAGATAGACAGGGTGGAAAGCAGCAGCAATTTAATTTTTGTCATTATCAGGGCCCGCCTTTACTTTGCTTAAAAGGTTCGCTGGATCGAGAACGCCACGAAGTCTCTGTCTTTCATGTTTTGCTGGTAGGTGAATGAGTTGGAGGAGTTGATGACAGGCCCCGCTTCGCCAAAGAAATTGGTGTAGCTCAGGGACGCATACCATTGCTTCTTGTAATCAGCCTTGAGACCTAGCGTCAGATCCCCACCATGCTCAGGGCCAAATGCTTGAGGTGTGACTGAAGAGCGCCCGGACGGGTTGTAGCCAATGGTGATTGGGGCTTGAACGTCGATCCCAGGAAAGACCTGGAAGTACTGAGGCTCAAAGGTGAACCGCAGTGCGAAGGCATCACGCGTTGTGTTGGGATCCAGCTGATCGGCATTCTTTGTCACACTCAACCGACGGTTGAATGCAAGCTCGCCGATGAATGAGGCACCATCCCAAAGTGCCGATCCGCCATACACATTGACCATCGACACTTGGGCATGCCACGAGCGACCAATGGGGTAAGCCGGGTTGGAATCGTTGTCAGATTCCAAGCCGGTAATAATCGTTCCACCAACACCTGCCAGCGGTGTATCGACCCGGATTGACGTCTCACCCGCAATGTTCGCTTCACCGACCAAGGTACTGAAACTTGCGCCAAATACCTTAATATCCTCGGGATAAACGTTGACGAAAGTGTCATCTGCTCCGGGCACCAAAGCTGCTGGTCGGAAGTAAAACACCGGAGTTTTTTCGTGGTACTTAGCCGCGTAGAGACCAAACTCCCAGTCTTCGATAGCAAATTTCAGTTGAGCGCCAAACTGGCCTGAATCCTTGGCTTCAATGTCCTTGCCGTGAAGTAGCGCACCCGTGGGGAAAAATACACGCTCGCCTCCTTCGCCGACAAAATCCGCGCCGCTGAAGTAGCTGCCCGCCGCAGGAAGACGAGTTTTGTTCCACTCAAATTGGTAGTAAGCGCCGACACTGACTGTATCGTTCAGCTGCCAGTTACCTGACACCTGTTTGGTGGGCATCAGGATCTCCTTGAACTGGGAACCGGGGACGGACTGAAGCTTCACCAGATCGACAGTGGACTGCGCGTTAGCGATACCGTTGGCCCCGAAAAATAGACTTTCGCCATAGATTTGCGTGAACTGCCCCAGCCGCCCAGACAACGAAGTGCTGCCGATCTCCTTAGAGCCGTAGACAAACGCATCGAGGATTTCGGTATTCTGTTCATGGATGCGGCGGGTGTCGCTGGTGAACTCATCGTGATCGACGCTCACGGAGTTGGCGGTACTAGGGGAGTCGTTATCATTGTCGTGGCTGTAAACAGTGTCGTACCAAGAAGCAGCACTGAGACGCGCGCCGACGTCCTTGTACTTGATGTCAAATTCGGACAAGACATCCAGGCGATTGGAGATGAGCCCGCGATCAAAATTTCGGTCGCCGTCGTCCAGGTTGGGATTACTGTTGGAAGTGCCTGGGCCAACCGCGACCTTGTGATCAAGTTTGTTTACACGCCAGGCGTTGCTGTACTTGATCGTGTTGTCCCAAGTCGCCGAAAGATCGGGGTTACCTGTGTCGATCTGAAAGGCTTGCGATGACGTTGAGAGGCTCAGCAATACCGTTGCGCTGACCGCGCAAGCAATGCTGGAAACCGGCAACGGGCAGAGCCGTTGGTTGGCTATTTTCATGAAGATGTTCCTGTTTTTTTGTTTTTGTAAAAGGTCATCAACTCGCAGCCTCAGCTGCGAATACTTCTGCGTACTGCATGACGCTCTCGGCTTCTTCCTTACCTACCGCTCCTGATGAGCAGCCAGCGCTTGCAAGCCGACCTCCACAAGGACGATGTCCAGCTGAGACATCAACCCGCTCACAGCAAACCCTCCTACGACCTCCCCATCGACAACGATCGGAAGCCCGCCTTCGATGGGAAAGACCCCGTGGATCATCGAAGCGCCAGATCTTCCTTCTGTGACCATGTCCTCAAAAAACTTCGTTGGTCGGCGTGTGACAGCTGCGCTGCGGGCTTTTTCAATGGCCGTTTGGACAGACGAGACGGATGCGCCATCAAGCTTTCTGAACGTCATGAGGCAGCCCGCCTCATCAACCACGGCCATGGAAACCTTCCAGCTTTCCCGGGTGGCTTTTTCCAAGGAGGCCACAAGCATCAATTCAGCGTCGTCCAACTCGAGTACCCGCTTCGTTTTCATGACGCACCTCTTGAGCCTATGGTTTGTGGTCAGCCTATGCGTGGAACAATCGTGCGTAAAAATATATTTACTGCATTACAAATCACTTTGTGCACAAAAAGTAATCCTGGGCAAATTCAAAGTCAAGGAGATTCTCGAGCGCAAGCATTTCCACGCATCGATACGGATGCACGCAAATAGGGCTGGTAAGGGGGCTCAAAGGGCGTAGAGCGCGTAAAGCAATGGGAGAGGGGAATTTGAAAGGGGGACAGCTAGCAGCTATAGGGCACACAGCGAGTCAATGTGGTTGAAACAATGGTCAGCAGATTTTCTGCTTGCCGCTCGCTGAAAATTATGAGCAATTCTGAAATTCATCCTTTGCACTAAATAAGGTTTTGCGCATAAAATTGATTTAGTGCAAATTTCAGGATGACTCCGACCATGATCACCTCACCCGGCAGTCCGCTGATCGATGTCGCGTTGACGAAGATGAAAAAAGCGATTGTTTGTTGCGAGCTGGCCCCGGGCGAAAAACTCAAAGTGGCCGAACTGTCTAAAACGTATGGGCTCAGTAGCTCCCCTATTCGTGAAGCCCTTAATCGCCTGACTCAGGACGGTGTCGTCGAGGCCAGCGATAACAAGGGATTCAGGGTCGCTCCGATTTCCACGACAGACTTTCGCGACATTACTCGATTGCGCTGCCTGCTCGAGTGCGAAGCGCTAAGCGATGCCATCCAGTATGGCGACGATGCTTGGGAAGCCGATGTACTGGGTGCATTTCACCGCCTGAATCTGATTGAGAAAAAACTCGGAAGCGGTGTGCTCGTACTCGATGATGAGTGGTCTATCCGGCATAAGGCTTTCCACTTTGCGCTGTTCGCGGCCTGCCCATCACCGTTGATGTTGAAGATGGTTGACTCCCTGTTCGACAGAGCAGAACGCTACAGACGCTTCTCAGCCAAGCAGCGGCAGACTCCAAGACACAAGGGAAATGAGCATCAAGAGCTAATGGATGCTGCGCTTGCACGTGATTCAGACAAAGCGGTGACGCTCTTGCGCAATCACATCCAAGGCACTTTGGGCCGAACTGTCGAAGCTATCGAACGCCAACAAGCCACGCTCCAATAGCTGAATCGATAACCTGTCGACCTCCCATTCGGGGCGACACTCAATGCTCTCCGCGTCGAATTCAAGCTCCAAAAAGCCCTTCGCATCGCAACTGCTTTCATGGACAGTGCAATGCGAAGGGTCTACAGCCCCTTGCAGGTTTACGCCTGCGCAAACCTGATTGTCGTGTCGCAAGCTCCACCATTACTTTGCCTAGCCTGTTCAGGCTCCTTGCACCACAAGGCAAGCTCCATTCCCTCTAGCAGCTCCATCGCCCAGGCGACAGTGACCGCCCCGCCGTACACGTAGTGATCCGGCCGCACGATGACCACATTGCAGCCTCGGCACTCAAGCCATTGTGTCAGTACGCCGTCGACCTCTTCATAATCATCAACAGTGCGAGCTCCAGTCTGCTGAGGGGTGACCAATCGTACGACCTGGATGGGCAGACCTTTAAGGGATTGGCTGCTGCGCAGACACCTCAGTAACGCGCTAGCGTCGAATCCAGGCGCAACCACCACTCGGAAGGATTGCCCGGTAAATTCATCCAGCAGAGCTTTTTTACCCGTATGGTTGATGACCATTGGCTGAGGAAACAGCTCACCGGCAGGAGCGACTTGCGCGACAAAGCCTTGCGACAGCCCAGGAATCAGCGATTGCCTGATGGTGCCTCCCGGATTTTCCGTCATCTGCTGGATCAATCGCGCATCCCGGATCGCTGCTCTCTCATTATCACGCTCACAGATCACACCACCAAACTCTTTGGCTGCCATGGTGGTTTGGCGGACATGTGGAATCCGTTCGGTTTGGTAGGTATTCAGGAAGGCCGGTGCTGCCAGACCTCCTTTTACCAGCGCTAGCTTCCAGACCAGGTTCAGCGCATCGCGGATTCCCTGACACATGCCTTGAGCCAGGAAGGGCGGCGTCATGTGTGCGGCATCCCCTAGAAAAAACACTCGATCGGACTTCCACTGTTCCAAAATCAGTGCATGGAATCGGTAAGCAGAAGCTCGCCAAAGCTGATAGTCGCCCTCAGGCAACCAACGGGAGATCAGTTTCTTGATCGCCTCTGGCTGGGAAATTTCCGTCGGTTGTTCATCAGGATTGATCATGAACTCCCAACGCCGATGTTGGCCCGGCCCGACGACAAAGGTGCAAGGTCTGGCCAGCTCGCAAAACTGCACATTCGTCTTTGGTAGATGTTCACCTGCACCTTCATTCAGGATCACGTCGACGACGAGCCACGGCTCATCGAAGGCGAGATCCTCCATTTTCAAACCTAGACGGGTTCGGATCGGGCTGGTGCCCCCATCACATGCCAAGACATATTCCGCAGTCACAGTGCGCTCGGCTCCATCCTTGGCTTGGATGCGAACATCAGCTTGTACGCCTGTGGAATTAACCGATAAAACCTCCGAACCGAGCTCTACCGTTACAGACTCGAAGTCCGAAATTTTATGGCGCAGCGCACGCTCTACAGGTGGCTGCGAGAATACGTAGTTTGGTGCCCAACCCAACGGAAATGGAGGTTTGGCGGCATCAATGCGTTTGATCAGCTGAGAACCGGTAGTGCGGTACTCCGAGGGACGATAAGGCATGACATGTTCGGCAATGTCATCGGCCAAGCCAATGTTGCCGAAGACACGCATCACCTCGTGGTCAAAACCCATAGCCCTTGGATTGGTGTACACCGTTTCGGACTTGTCCACTACGAGAGCATTCAGCCCCCACATGCCGGCGAGATTCGCGCACAGAGCACCGACCGGCCCCATTCCAACAATGATGACATCGTAGTCCATCGTCTACTCCGCTTTTTGTTTTTATCTATCGCAACGTCTGGCCGATGAACTGACTTTCACACGCTCACCCACCAGACCTCGGCATCCAACAATCAGAACAGCCTAATGGCCCTTCCCTACACGACTAACCGATTCGAATCCGTTGCTCTTCGATCTTCGCCCGAATGGAATCCATCCATTGCTCTCGCGTCTGGAAGCCGGGGCGTCGCTTACACATGGCTTCGGTCTGGGCCAGGATGACCTCAGTCGGCAACTCAAGATCAAGGGGCTCTTTGCAAGGTTGAGCGGTGTAAAACGGCGCATCGACATACATTTCGATGGGGTTGCCTTCAGGGTCTTTGAAGTACATAGACCATGCATTGCCGTGATCCACCTGAGCAATCCCTTCAATGCCGCTCTTTTTAGCAAATTGATAGTAGGCCTTCAGGTCATCCAGAGAGTTCAGCAGAAACGAAAGCTGGTTGATCGGATTGAATGGTAGGTCGACAGGTTTGCCGTCAAAGAGCACCACCTGGTGATGCAATTCGGGGTTCTGAGTCATAAAAAACAGCCGATGCCCCGTAGAAGCGACACCTTTGTCACTGACGATGAAGCCCAGGGTACGGCAGTAAAAATCGACCATAAGATCAAGGTCTGCGCAAAACACGCCGGTGTGGGTGAAATTGATAGTGGGCAGTGCGGGCATATGGAACCTCCAGTTTTTATGATTGTGTAGAGGACAACGCTTAGGCTTCGTCAATAACGCCGTTCGATAGCGTTCCGATCTCCGTGATGATCACTTCAAAAACATCACCGGGTTTCAGGAAGATTGGAGGCTTCCTCTTGAAGCCAATCCCGCTTGGCGTTCCGGTTGCCAAAATGTCTCCCGGGTTCCAGGGAAGTGCCTTCGATACATAAGAAATCAAATGGGGAATGTCAAAAGCCAACTCCGAAAGACTGCCTTCCTGCAACTGCTCGCCATTGAGTACTCCGCGCACTACCAGCTTACGGTAATCGGGAATTTCTGAAGCCGGAATCAGCCATGGGCCTAGCGCACCGGTTTTCCTGAAGGTCTTGCCCATACCGTACTGGTGCGTATGGAACTGCCAGTCGCGAACGCTGGCGTCGTTGAAGCAGGTGTAACCGGCAACGTGATCCATCGCATCTTTCGGATCGATGTGCGCGCCGCCTTTTCCGATCACAACGGCCAACTCTGCTTCGAAATCAAATTGCTCTGAAACCTGAGGTCTTACCAGTGGCTCTCCATGGGGAAGCAAGGTTTCGGCAAAACGCTGAAAAATCACCGGAAACTCTCCAACCTTTCTGCCGGCCTCTTCCGCGTGAGCGACATAGTTAATGCCGACGCAAATGACCTTACCGGGATTCGGTATGACGGCTTCCAGCTCGACACTTGAAAAGGGGTAATCGGGCTGCGCTGCTTCTACCATCTGCCGAGCCTCCTGCATCATCGTCGGCTCCGCCAGAAAAGAGGCGAGATCCGGAACCTGTACAAAACGACGAGTCAGCTCGACCACCCCATCGCCGGACACGGCGCCGAAATGGGCCTTTCCCTCTTTGCGGTACGAAATCAGCTTCATGTTCTTCTCCTATTTTTATGCACAAAAACTAACTTCTTGCACCATACATCATTAAATGCATAATGCAAAAGGCCGGTTTAAAAAATAGCGAGCCACTTGAGGCTCTCGGTTCTGGAGGTTAGGTATGCCGCTTGTGATGGTTCGTAAGGTCAAACTGGACGTCGAAGAAGTATTCCACGAAGGCGGGCCCCGCTCGTCCGTTCCGCTCAGGATTGCTGTGGCCACTGCCGTGGTTACCAATCCTTACGCAGGCCGATATGTCGAAGACCTGTTGCCGTTTATGCAGGAATTGCGAGCTTTAGGAGCAGAGCTGTCCGAGCAACTGATCCATGCGCTTGGTGGTGCAAAGCAGGTACAAGCCTATGGCAAGGGTGCAATCGTCGGCGAAGACGGCGAGTTGGAACACGGAGCTGTCTGGCATGAAGCCGGTGGCTGGGCAATGCGCGAAGCCCTCGGTAACCCGAAGGCGATCGTGCCGGCGGCGAAGACCATCGGTGGCCCAGGTTGCCGGGTGATGATCCCTCTGGGCCATACACAGGCTGCTTATGTTCGTAGCCACTTCGGTGTGGCTGAAATGACCGTATGGGACGGCCCTCGCCGTGGCGAAATCGCCTTTGGTTTAGCTATGGCTACAGGCGGCCGGATACATGCACGATTGGGCGGTCTAGCGGCCTCCGATGTGAAGGGCGAAGACGGACTGCGCTAGTGTCGAAGCTTTAAAGCTTGCTCCAAGGTTACGTATCACTACAAAAACAATATGTGTTGGAGAACATCATGACTGCAAAAACAATGCGCGCTGCACGCCTGTACGAAGGCGGTAAACCCATGGTCATCGAGCAAGTTTCAGTACCCGAAATTCGCCCTACCGAGGTGCTGGTCAAGGTTAAAGCATGTGGGATCGTCCCAAATCTGCACAACATTCTCACCAATTGGGTTAAGTGGTTCCCTCAAAATCCGCTACCGAAACTTCCTGCCATTTTCGGACTCGATCCGTCGGGTGTCGTCGAAGCGGTAGGTGCTCAAGTCTACGACTTCAAGGTCGGCGACCGGGTGTATGTCAATCCGGGCCGACACTGCGGCTCCTGCAGGGCTTGCCGTGCGGGTAACACAATTGCCTGCACCGCCTATACCTTCAACGGCTATTTTGGCTTCACACCGAAAAGCCCGCGCATGTTTGAAGACTACCCCTACGGCGGCCTTTGCGAGTACATCCCGGCCCCGCAATACAGTCTGGTCAAACTGCCGAACAACATCAGTTTCGAAACTGCCGCGCGCTTAGGCTATCTGGGCACCGCCTACAAGGCTTTGATCAAGGCCAACGCGGGCCCCGGCAGCACGGTGCTAATTAACGGGATCAGCGGCACACTTGGCTTAGGTGCGGTCGCCCTGGCGCTGGCAATGGGTGTGCGTAAAATCCTCGGCACTGCGAGAAACCAGGAACTGTTCCAAAAAGTGAAAGACCTAGCTGCCCCAGGTCGGATTGAAATTCATACCCTTGGTACGATTCCCACTAATGAATGGGTCTTCGAAGTCACCCATGGCGAAGGCGTCGATGTGGTCATTGATGCCTTGGGCCCAGGGGCCCCCCACGAAAGCCTGACCCAAGCCCTTAAATCTCTCCATCGCGGTGGGCACCTAGTCAACGTCGGCGCCATCGCCGGCGAAGTCCCCATCGACCTGCATTGGATCATGGACAACGACATCCAGATCAGCGGGTCAGCCTGGTTCACCACAGGACAAGGCCAAGCCATGGCGGACATGGTTGAATCAGGAGTGCTGGATCTCTCATTTTTTGAAAACACGGCCTTCAACCTTGAGGACGTCAACAACGCAATTACCGGTATCGAAAACCGCCACGGTGGCTTCAGCAACTACGTCATCTGTCCTTGATGCAACGCAGCGAGCGGAGCGGTTCGCCCTCCCCTCGCAGCCCTCTTTGACTGCTCGTTGAGTAATCCACATGAAAATAAGAAGAATCGTGACCGGTCATGACGAACATGGAAACTCTGTGTTCGCCTCAGATGACTACGCCCCGAGAGCTCAATCTTTTACCTCAATCCCGGGGCATGCCATGGCGCAGTTGTGGGCGACCCCAGCAAATCCAGTAAGCCTCGAACAAGAACGTGATCCTACGCTTGATTACTCTTCGCTGATTCCTCCTCAGGGCGGCACCAGCATTGCCATGTTCGACTTTCCACCTGACTTGGTCATGCAGAACCCTGTCGATGGTGTCCTGGCTTACGAGGAGTTGGGGGCGGCGTTGCCTGGCTTGATCGAAAGCTTTGAACCGGAAAATCCGGGCATGCACACCACCACCACCATCGATTACGGAATCATTCTGGAGGGTGAGATGTGGCTGGAGTTGGATAACGGTCAGAGCCGTCTCGTCAAAGCCGGCGACATTGTGATTCAAAATGGCACACGGCATGCGTGGCGCAATAAAAGTGAGCGGATTGCCCGGGCACTGTTTGTGATGATCGGTGTGTCAAATCGAGAGAAATAGGCCGTGTAGTTTTTTGATTTATCCAACTCTCTGGTAAGGATTTTTATGGCCACTGTCCCTCATCGTCTACTCGGTATTTCAGGCAGCCTACGTTCACAATCATCTAATACAGCGGTACTCAAGACCCTCTCTGATCGATTGAGCAATCAGGCAGAAATGAGTCTCTTCGCACTGAATGAGATACCCCTTTATAACGCAGATCTTGAAGCGCAGATGCCTGCATCGGTGGCGGCGCTGAAAAATGCTATCGCACAAGCCGATGGCTTGATCATCTGCTCGCCTGAATATAACTACGGCACTTCCGGCGTACTGAAAAATGCGCTGGATTGGGCATCCCGCCCAGGATTCAACTCAACGTTAAAAAATAAACCCGTGCTCATCATGACGTCGTCACCAGGCGTGCTCGGCGGGGTGCGCGCCCAGGCACAACTGAGGGAGACGCTATCAGCGACCCTTTCCAGAGTCATTCGCGGCCCTCAGATAGTCATTCCAAGTGTCAATGAAAAGATCCAGGACGGAAGCTTCACTGATGAAAAAACGATTGATTTCATGCTTGCCGCTGTTGATGACTTGATTCGTGAAATCAAAGCAGCCTCGTAGAAGGCTACGTGACAATCAGCCTATCGTTAAGTCGGTCAGCCACTCCTGATTCCCTGGCCCCGATCACAAAGGAAGGGGCCTATCCTGGACGACTCGTTTCATTACAAGCGTTGAGGTCAGACGTTGCACGTTGGGCAGCGTCGAAAGGCTCTCATCGTAGAGCCGTTGAAACGCAGGCAAATCCTGAGTAATGACGTGCAACAGGTAGTCGGGCTCGCCAAACAATCGTTGAGCATCGACGACTTGCGGGATATCAACAAGTGCCCTTTCGAAGGCTTCAACTGCCTGCCTATCACCTTCACGCAAAGTGGCAAATACCATCGCAGAAAAGTTGAGGCCCAACGCGCCTGGATCTAGTTGTGCTCGATATCCGAGCAACACACCTGACTCTTCCAGTGCTCGTACCCGTCGATGACAAGGGGAAAGGCTCAGCCCTACACGCTCGGCGAGTTCGGTGACAGAAAGGCGCCCATCCTTTTGCAGCTCAGAAAGAATCTTTCGATCAATCCTATCCATCTAGAAGAATCTCCTAATCAGCAGCAATCTGATGAGCAACTTTGGAATTAAATTCTAACAAGAATTCATTATTCTTCCTCGTGTCAATAATTAGAGGAGAAGGACGATGCAGGTGGCGGTGTGTCAGCAGCAGCGGTGGGTAGCGCCATGACCTTGAGCGTTTTCGCTGCATTTTGGGCAGTGTCGATTCTATTCGTCATCACTCCGGGCGCAGATTGGGCCTATGCGATTTCGGCGGGCCTGAAGGGCCGAGTCGTCATACCCGCCGTGGGCGGGCTCTTGTCCGGCCATTTGATCGCAACCATGATCGTTGCCGGTGGTGTCGGCACGCTGGTTGCCAACCATCCCACTGCCTTGATCGTACTGACCGTTGCCGGGGCGTGTTACCTGCTTTGGTTAGGTCTAAATATGCTTGCCCACCCCGCTACGCCGCATGTTGATGGCATTCAAGTGTCGGCTTCCTGGAAGCACTGGGCCATCAAGGGGCTTTGCGTGAGCGGACTGAATCCGAAAGTGTTCCTGCTGTTCCTGGCGCTTTTGCCTCAATTCACCGACGCCACCGCTGCCTGGCCGGTGCCGATCCAGATGATTGCGCTGGGGCTGATCCACACGGTCAGTTGTGGTGTGATTTATTTGCTGGTCGGGTTTGGCTCACAGGTCGTTCTACATGCCCGCCCCGCCGCCGCTCGAGTTGTCAGTCGCTTCTCCGGAACGGCCATGATCATCATCGCCGTCATTCTACTCAGCCAACAGGCGCTGGGATGATCCAATTTTCAGTGTGAGAACACCAATGAGCGACCAACCTTCACCGTATGGCAGCGCCCCTCCCGCCCAACAGGCGATACGAGTCCGAATCCCGCATCTGAAACAGATGAAAGTGGAGGGCAAGAAATGGGCGATGCTCACCGCGTATGACATGTACAGCGCTGCCATTTTCGAAGAAGCCGGAATACCTGTCCTGCTGGTAGGCGATTCCGCCTCAAACAATGTGTACGGTCACGACTCCACGCTATCAGTCACCGTTGACGAACTTATCCCTTTGGTTCGCGCGGTCACCCGATCGACACGGCGGGCGCTGGTGATTGCAGATCTACCTTTCGGTTCTTATCAGGGCTCGGCTGAGCAATGTTTCCACACAGCCGTACGTTTCATGAAAGAGGCTGATGCGCATGCGGTCAAGCTGGAGGGTGGTATTGAGATGCTGCCTCAGGTTGAGAAGCTCGTCAGCTCTGGAATTCCTGTAATGGCGCACATCGGCTTCACACCACAGATGGAACATCAACTGGGCGGTTACCGCGTCCAGGGGCGGGGCGAGGATGCGCAGCGCCTGATTGAGACTGCCAAAGCGTTTGAAGCAGCCGGTGCATTCGCTGTTTTGATTGAGATGGTACCCGGTGATGTGGGGCGGGCGATCACTGAGGCGATTTCAATTCCGACTGTCGGAATTGGTGCAGGAAACCAATGTGATGCCCAAGTGCTGGTCTGGCAGGATATGGCCGGCCTGCGCACCGGTCGCATGCCGCGATTCGTCAAACAGTACGCCGACCTTCGTTCGGTACTTCACATGGCGGCAACCGACTTTGCACGCGAGGTCGATGACGGAACATTTCCAGGCCCTGAACATACGTTTTAACCACCCTCATCATCTGCTAAGGATTCGACATGAAGAGCCTAAGAGAACGTGCTGCAGAAGGCCTCCAAGTCGGAGACCGGTTCGAGATAGCCCGCTGTTTTTCAGATGACGATATTCGTCAATTCGCGCAGATTTCTCGGGACTACAATCCGGTTCACTGCGATGCGCGCTATGCAGAGATGCGAAGATTCAAAGCGCCTATAGCCCATGGGCTTCTGACGGCAAGCCTCGTCACTGAAATTGGCGGACAGATAGGCTGGCTGGCAACCGGGATGACCTTCGAATTTAAGCGACCGGTTTACGTGGGGGAGCAGCTCACCTGTCATTGGCTCATCGCGGATATTGATGATCGTGGACATGCCAAGGCTGAAGTACGAATACTCAACGCAGAAGGTGTCACCGTGCTAGAGGCCAATACCTCTGGTGTGCTGCCCGGAGCTCCGGAGCGCTGTCACCTCAAACAAATGCTTGCCGAAGGAGATCCTACGAATGGTGCGGCCCAATCCGCGAGTTGATCCATCGGGATGAGCGGCTGCAGCTGCATTGCCCAATTGAGTCAGCATGGTCGCAGCACCTAACCGAGCTGCCATTCGAATTCATCAGGGCACAAGCAAAGCTTGGTGGATTTCAATAGAGGGAATCGCAACATCCACGCGCTGATTTTCCAGCCATTCCCGCATTCTGCTTACATCAAAAATTTGGCCAAGATCCATCAAAGCCAGTACGAGCTCATCAGAAATTCGATAACGTCCACATTCCGGGCAATTCCTCTCCTCCCAGGGGCCGTGGCACTTGATGCGCTCTGCGGTACTGACACAAATTAGGCAATTCATAGCGACCACCATTTTTTATAATTGTCATCGATTCATCATGGCTAGCTGGCAGTGGAAGACCTAACAGTCGGCACAGGGTTACACGGAAAAACGAATGACACCACAGGAGGACATCACCCCTGCGGCATCATTCGTTCATCCGAATATTACAAGGACATCGCGGCGATTCTCGCTGTTTCTGCTCCCACTCTAAAGCTCGCGATTTGATCGAAGCTGAGGTATTTGTAAATGTCTGACGACATTTTCCCTATGACCTCTGAGTAACGCATGTACTCGTCCACCTCTGGTAGTCTGCCTAGGATTGACGCAACAGCAGCCAGCTCAGCAGAAGCTAGGTAGACGTTCGCGCCATCACCCAAGCGATTGGGGAAATTACGGGTTGAGGTAGATACAACAGTGGAATTAGCAGCGACTCGAGCCTGGTTACCCATGCAAAGCGAACAGCCTGGAATTTCTGTTCTGGCGCCGATCCTTTTGAAAATGCCGTAGTAGCCCTCTTTGATCAGTTGGTGTTGATCCATCTTAGTCGGTGGCGAAAGCCAAAGCCGTGTGGGAATAGAGCCGACTACACTGTCAAGAAGTTTACCCGCCGCCCGGAAGTGACCGATGTTGGTCATGCATGATCCGATGAATACTTCATCGATCTTGTTACCCGCGACTTTCGATAGTGGTCTCGCGTCATCTGGGTCGTTAGGGGCGCAGAGAATGGGTTCACGGATCTGGCTCAAATCGATTTCAAGTACAGCTGCGTATTCGGCATCGGGGTCTGCCGATAGCAGAGACGGTGAACTCAGCCACTCCTCCATGGCTCTTGCGCGACGCTCCAGCGAGCGAGCATCCCCATAACCTTCTGTGATCATCCAGCGAAGCAATGTGATGTTAGAGCTCAGGTACTCAGAGATCGCCTTTTCGGGAAGCTTAATTGTGCACCCGGCAGCAGAGCGCTCGGCTGATGCATCGGATAACTCAAAGGCTTGCTCAACCGTCAGATGATCCAGGCCTTCAATCTCCAAGATCCGACCTGAGAAGACGTTGAGCTTTCCTTTTTTCTCAACAGTAAGCATCCCTTCCTGGATGGCGTAGTACGGGATCGCGTGCACGAGATCTCGCAAGGTGATACCCGATTGCAGTTTTCCGGTGAACCTCACCAAAACAGATTCGGGCATGTCCAAAGGCATCACGCCAGTGGCCGCTGCGAATGCGACGAGCCCGGAGCCAGCAGGGAACGAAATGCCAATCGGGAACCGAGTATGAGAATCTCCGCCTGTGCCAACTGTGTCAGGCAGAAGCATACGGTTTAACCAGCTGTGAATGATTCCATCGCCAGGCTGCAACGACACACCACCTCGGTTTTTCACAAAGTCCGGAAGGGTATGGTGAGTTACGACATCCACTGGCTTCGGATAAGCAGCGGTGTGGCAGAACGACTGCATGACCAAATCAGCTGAGAACCCCAAGCATGCCAGATCCTTAAGCTCGTCTCGCGTCATTGGCCCGGTAGTGTCTTGGGAGCCAACAGTAGTCATCTTCGGCTCGCAGTAAGTACCAGGACGTATGCCTGCCACTCCACAAGCGCGTCCTACCATTTTCTGCGCGAGGGAGAATCCCTTTCCGGTATCAACAGGCTGCTCTGGTTTTTGAAAGAGTGTTGAAGGTTCGAGCCCCAACTCTGTACGGGCTTTCTCTGTGAGTCCTCGACCAATGATCAAGGGGATGCGTCCACCTGCACGAACCTCATCTAGGAGCACAGGAGTTTTCAGACTGAACGTAGCCAGAACTTCATCGGTACCGTGCGGGCACACCTTTCCTGACAGAGGGTAGACATCAATGACATCACCCATGTTGAGACCCGAGACATCGAATTCGATCGGCAGCGCACCGGCGTCCTCCATGGTGTTGTAGAAAATCGGAGCGATCTTGTTCCCAAAGCAAAATCCACCAGCCCGCTTGTTTGGCACGTAGGGGATGTCATTCCCAAAGAACCAGAGCACCGAGTTTGTGGCGGACTTTCGAGACGATCCTGTACCAACCACATCGCCAACATACGCAACTGGATAGCCTTGGGCTCGAATGCTCTCGATTTGTTTGAGAGGGCCAACCTCTCCCGGCACTTCGGGCTCGATGTCGTCACGACTCATCTTGAGCATCGCTCGAGCGTGAAGAGGAATATCTGGACGCGACCATGCATCGGGAGCCGGCGACAGATCGTCAGTGTTCGTCTCACCAGGCACTTTGAATACGGTCAGCGTGTATTTGTGCGCAATCGCTGGCCGCTTAGTAAACCATTCGCCATCAGCCCAGGATTGAAGCACCTCCTGGGCCGCTCGATTTCCCGCCTTCCTTTTCTCCGCAACGTCATGGAACGCGTCGAACATGAGTAGGGTGTGCTTGAGCTGCCCGGCAGCAGCTTCCGCCAGCTCATCATCGTCTAGAAGGTCGACAAGCGTAGCGATGTTATAACCACCTTGCATCGTACCCAGTAGCTCAACTGCATGCTTAGGTTCGATAAGCGGTGAACTCCCCTTCCCTGTTGCGATGGCGGACAGGAACCCAGCTTTCACAAAGGCGGCCTCGTCTACACCTGGCGGCACGCGGTGGGTAATCAGATCGAGCAACTCCTGCTCTCGCCCAGTCGGAGGAGATTTCAAAAGCTCGACCAAACCTGAGGTTTGTTCTGGATTCAATGCCAATGGAGGCAGGCCATCGTCTGCTCGTTCACGCACATGATTCAGGTATTGTTCTAACACGGTCGGGATTCCGGATTAACGTGATGTCTGAGAACAGGCCGTTAAGCCCGGCTACGTGCGAAGAGTTCGTCGAGCTTCTGCTCAAATTCGTGGTAACCGATGGATGCATACAGCTCCATTCGGGTTTGCATGGTGTCCACAACGTTTTTCTGTGTGCCATTCTGGCGAAGGGACTGGTACACGTTTTCCGCTGCCTTGTTCATGGCTCGGAATGCTGAAAGCGGGTACAGCACCATCGACACATCGACCGAGCCCAACTCTTCAGTCGTGTAAAGAGGCGTTGAGCCGAACTCGGTGATGTTGGCCAAGATAGGTGCACCAACTCGTTCAGCGAACTGCTTGTACATGGAGAGTTCAGTGACGGCCTCTGGGAACACCATGTCAGCACCGGCCTCGACGCATGCCGATGCCCGATCTAGGGCCGACTCAAGCCCCTCAACTGCAAGCGCGTCGGTACGGGCCATGATCACGAAGTTCTCATCTGTCCGAGCATCGACTGCCGCTTTGATCCGGTCGATCATTTCACGCTGGCTGACGATTTCCTTGTTGGGCCGATGACCACAGCGTTTGGCACCCACCTGGTCTTCGATATGGATCGCCCCCGCGCCAAATTTGATCATCGACTTCACTGTGCGTGCAATGTTGAACGCTGAAGAGCCAAACCCGGTGTCCACATCTACAAGCAAAGGAACGTCGCATACATCGGTGATACGTCGAACGTCGGTCAGAACGTCATCGAGACTGCTGATACCCAGATCCGGAATACCAAGAGAACCAGCAGCAACTCCCCCTCCAGACAGATAGATGGCTCGGAACCCAGCACGCTTGGCGAGCAGTGCGTGATTGGCGTTGATGGCCCCCACGATCTGCAAGGGATGCTCTTGCGCAACGGCGTCACGGAAACGCTTACCGGCAGAAAGTGCAGTCATACCTACCTCCATTATTTTTATTGAGCTGTGTTCAGTCAGTGGAATTCGATGTTGCGGCGTGATGCGCCGATATGTCGTCGCATTAGATCGCCCGTACTCTCTCGTCAGTTCGGGTTCAAAAAATTACTGCCAGATTCGATATTGCCTTTGGCAATAGCTGACTACTTTGTCTGCTCAGACATCGTTCTAATTCGCTGCCAGAGAAGCACTGATTCTCTTCCCATAGTGTCGACACTTACGGTCAGCCGACCTAGAACGACCCTCTTGGCCAGGATCAACATAGCCAGATTGTCGACACATTGAAATAGATGGCAAAAACTGAAAAACCATAAAAACCTGAAAAAACACCTCAGACAAAAGATTTAACAATAAAAATATCTATCTAATTCATGCAATTACGATGTTTTATTTAAAGGTTTTTTGCAGATCATGAAAAAGTGTTGTGCACGAAACGAAATAGCTCGAAAACGAACCATGGAGAGATTGTCGACATTTTGTGGGTTTTTCGCGCGAACGAAAACTGCCGGCAATGGCCGGCAGTTTTGTTGGACAACATCTCAGGCGCGTCTAAGGCCGCACTTCATTGGTTTAGGGAAGGCCCCTAGCAATTGGTTAGCTAGCAGCGGGAAAGCCACAGCAATCGTCCCCCAAAGCACAGCTTGAACTCCAATTGATGCAAGCCGGAAATCCCACAGCACATTGACAGGGAATTGATCAGGTACTTCATTAAACGACGGGAAGGAACCACCAATGATTACCATGATGATTACGTAGCTCAAAAGGCCTGCAACGACCGAGCGCCAATGCTCCAACGATTCCGCAAGCTTTCGAGTGACATTCACGGCAATCAATGCCGCAACAACTGACATCACAATCATCAAGAAGAAAAGTTGGGTACGCTCTTGGAATGTCCCAGGGTTACCAATCGCTGGAGGATTGGGCGGATATTTGAGGGCGGGTATCAGGTAGATGATCACAAAGGCTGCCAAGGCAAGCAGCACCGCCAGCGTCCTGGGACTCGCTTTCACGATCCGTCCCACATAAAACGCGTAGACCAGAGCGAAGATTCCGCCCATGGCGACGCTGTAGGCGATGATCGCAACGAACAACCCGAGGGTGCTTTGGACTTCCCTACTAACGCCCTCATCAGAGGGCGCAGCATGTTCATGGGAGTGCTCGACATCGTGCGAGTGCGGAACTGCCTCTTCAAACGCGATGGCACGATCGATGAGAGGCTCGCTAACAATCTTAGCGAAGCCAAATGACAGAAGGCCTGCCAAAAGCCCTGCCAACATACCCCGGAAAAGTAAACGACCAGTCATGGCTGCCCCCTAATGGCAAGGAAAGCCAAGAGAGTGCCGGCCATCATGCACAAACTCGTGGATATCGGTACCGGCGAACATCGACACAGCACCCTGCTCGGCACCAACGAAATAGAGAGCGAGTAGCAGTAGAAAACCTGCGAAGATTGCCCATGGCAAAACATCACGTAGAGGGATAGCGGGGACAGCAACTTCGATTTTGGAAATGGCACTCAGAGTCATGACAGCCTCCAGCAAAGCATGTAGGGGATAGGTACGCTGCCCAAGAATCGCCTAAAACTCGCTGTAACTGCTTGGCTACCACCGCCAATTCATTGGTCTGAAACCGCCAATATTCCGAGCGTGGAAAGCGGCGCTGGGCACCACTGTGATCACTAAACTCGCGAAAATACCTTGCCAGGAGATACGCCATATTCTTTGCGGAAAACTCGACAGAAGTGCGAGACGTCATTGAACCCGGTTTGGTAGGCGGCCTGAGTGACAAGCTTCACTTGTCCAGTCTCCAATAAGTCATAGCTTCGCTTCAGACGTGCAAGCCATAGCTGCTGCATCGGTGTTGACTGATGCTTAGCAAAAGCACGAAACAGCGTGCGCTCAGACACATGCATTGCAGACGAAATCGTCCCCATGCTCAGAGTCTCATCTTCAATATTTGCTTGTAGATAAGCCATAGTCTTAATGTAGAGTGAATCCGCGTGAGTGCATGAGAAATCCTCCCCCGCCTGCAGGTCTATCGCCACCGACAGAGTTTCAAGGAACGCCGTCGCCAAACGCCCAAGAGAAGAGCTGTCTGAACCGTCGGGAAGGCAAAGCGAGGCTTTCATCAGGCCGCCAAGTACATTGGCCATACCATTCTGATTTCCAATTTTCATGCCTACGATTCGTTCAGCACGATTGGTTCTTGCCATAAGCGCACTACGTGGCATTCTCATGAGCAGCAACGACTTAGCGGAAACCTCTTGTATGAAGGGAGTAGCAGCGTCATACAGCGCCATTTCGCCGGAGCCTAAGGTGATATTATTGCCATTTTGCTCCAACCTAACACAACCATCTTCCACAAAGTACGCTACTAAATCATCCCCAGGACTATATCTTATGTTATTTGGTGTCCTATGCCAGGAGTGTTCACTGGCATCATACTGACCGACAAGTAAACTACCCAAGTTATGACCTTTCAGCTCACCAACAAACCCATTACTCTTTGGCTTCCAACTTTCAGCAGGAATAAAATGCGTGCAAATAGCATGATGCCAATATTCAAAACGCTGCGGGGAGTCAACTAACGAAGTCGCATAGAGAAATTGCCCGCTGGACATCTTCGAATTTCCTTGTGGAGCGTGCAATAGCTCAACACTATTAGAAACTGAATTAGCCATGTTTATATCCTCTCAAAAGCTTACGCCAGGCATAGCCTGACGCGGCCTACCCCCTTTAACCAAGCAAAATCAGGGCCAAGAGCTCGGCTATACACCCTGCCCCCGCGACTCCTCAGAGAGGGGCCAGCACTTACGCGAAAACATCTCAAACAATCAATAAAATACCGCACAAGACTGGTTCGGTGCGCACCAGATGAGAGCAACACTCCAAACTCCTAAACAAAAAAGGGGAGCTGTAGCTAAGCTACCTGCTCCCCATAAAGGTACTGCACAAATTAAATGTTTACGATGGAAACACTTGTTACCTAGAATCGGGGGCATTTGACCCAACGATCATTTATTTCGTCAGAAAACCTCATCACGCTCGTGATGCTCGAACTCGTGCTCCCTCTGGTGGATGGCTTCCGCATCAAGGACTTTAGTGCGAGTCAAACACATTTCTAGTGCTTCCAGCCAACACAAATAGTATTCATCTAGACCATTCTGGTTATTCCGCTTTATCGAACTGGCCAGTTCTCCCCGAAATGTGGCCCAAGTAAAAAGCCCCTGCTGTGAAAGACTAACTGCCATACCAAAAGCCCGGCTTTGCCATGGCGCTTCAAAGATTAGTTCTCCGTTTACTCGAGGCATCGATTCAGATCCAGTCATGGAACTGATCTGCAGATTTACGGCATCGCCTGATGATGCGGGCTGACAGTTGGTAGTCGATTGGACGGACATTACTTATCCCCTACAATTGCTGGGAGCACTGTGACACCAACCATCGAGTCCCTAGTGATGAGGCTAGCCAACTCACTTTCAGACATGCTTTCGGAGCCCAAGGGTCGTTGAGGCATGATGAAATAGCGCACCTCAACATTACTGTCCAAAACTTTCACCTCTTTAGAGGCGGGAATCTCAGTACCGAACTCAGCCAAAACAGCTCGAGGTTCACGCACAACTCGAGAGCGGTAGGGAGCATCTTTATACCAGCGAGGGGGTAGTCCCAGAACCGGCCAAGGGTAGCAAGAGCAGAGAGTGCAAACGATGACGTGATGAACATCATCAGTGTTCTCAACCGCAACCAGGTTTTCCCCTTCCATACCGCTGATCCCAAGCTCTGCGACAGCTTTGGTTGCATTAGCCAGAAGTCGCTGTTTGTACTCAGGGTCGACCCACGCCTTGGCGATGGCTCTAGCACCATTCATAGGCCCAATATCCTGGGTGTACATGGATACGATGGTATCGACTACATCCCCCTGCAGAATCCCTTTTTCCTTAAGCAAGGACTCTAACGCTTTCGCTCTGACCTCCCCTTCAGAAAGGTCATGCTGATGATGTTTATGCTCGGACATAGCTGCTCCTCGAAACTGGTTATTGTTCTGTGACGGGATCCATGTAGCACTCATAGAGATCTATGGTGATGGAGGTATTCGGCTCCGCACTGTCACCCCAAATCTCACTGCCCTCGAAGCGGACGGCATATGTCGGTTGGGCATGTTCACCACGTCGGTGAGCAACCGTGTCCGCAAGAGGATAGGTACCGCTATAAGAGAGGATCACCCCAACCCTGCCCCAAATGTAACGAGGCAACCTGGTATGTCCTGGCACTGCTAATGTCCGAGCTCTGACCTTTGCGCCGATTGAGAATGCCTGCGGCTGGTCTGGGCGCCGAGCCTCCAATCCCACGTAAGCGATTTTCCGGGCTCCGGCGATGAGTCGGTCGACAACCTCTTGATCGAGCTTGCCTTTAAATTCAGGAAATTTGGTCTGTCCGGCCAGAATAGACATACTCCTTTCTGCGAGCTCTTCTCTAGTGACGTGGCCATCCCTTACGCACAGTTCTTCAATCGCTTCGAGCCAGTGAATGTAATAGGGAGTTTTCAAATAATCTGCTGGTGGCATACGCTCGATAATGTGACGGAATTCGTCAAGCGCCCACGTCCCCACAGTCCCGGAGACAAGTAGTAATGCGAAGGTCAAACCCTCCCAGTGCTCATGAAAGACCTCGTCATCACGAGTATTGATAGGGCCAAGGTGATGCAGGCCGCCTATATCATGAATACCAATCATAATTTTCCCCTCACCCGCCATGCTACGGTTGGTTTTATAGTCAGACTGACCTACATCGGCAGACCCACTCGAGGTGATTGGGTCGATGGCGGCACAGTTACTACCGACATCCGGAGGCAGGCTCTGAAGACGAGAATAGTCTTGGGCGAGGAATGTGTCTTGGCTGGGACTGACAAGCTGCCTTGACCAAAACCGTCATTCACACTTCACAAATTGAGTCCCTACAACACAGTTTGCGCCCTATCCAGCATCTTCCCGTGCCAGCCCCTTTTAAAGAAAAAAAGCCCGGAGTATGAGCCCCGGGCCAAAGAGTGAAATTCGGCGAAATGAATGATAAATCAGGCGATTGCTTTCTTAGGCATGGCGTTTTCCGCAGCTTCTTTCAGCGTCAACACCAACGAGGTTGCGTCCATATCGGATCCGCCTCTTTCCATGTGATTTTTGAGTAGTGCATGCGCAGCTTCGGCAGTGGCGATGGTAGCGCCGACTTCACGACCAGCGTCCATGGCAAGAGTCAGGTCTTTGGCCAATAACCAGGTTTTAAAGCCGGCCTTGTAACCTTTAGAAGCTGGTGAGCTAGGAACAACGCCCTCGCCTGGGTTCCAGACGCGGAATGTCCAGTTATCAGCGGTCGAGCGAATTGCGATCTCAAAGAACTCTTTGAGATTCAGACCCAAGCGCTCGGCTAAAGCAGTAGCTTCACAGTTTACCGCTACACAAACACCCATAATGAGGTTGTTCACAACCTTTGCAGCCTGACCAGCTTCAGGGCCACCAGCGTGAGCAACGTAATCGCCCATTGGGCCCAGCAACTCTTTGGCTCGAGCGACGTGAGGATCTTCACAGCCAATCATGAAGGTTAAGGTACCGTCGATTGCGCCCTCGGTGCCGCCCGATACTGGCGCTTCGGCGAAGATACGCCCTGCTTTCTTGGCAGAAGCATGGAGTGACCGAGCATTTTCAATTCCGATGGTGGAGCAATCGATAACGATGGTGTTGGGATCGATGCTAGCAAACACGCCGTTCGGCCCAGCAAGAACTTCCTTCACTTCAACGCCGGTGGGCAGCATGGTGAAGACTGCCTCCACGCCCTTACAAGCTTCGGAAATCGTTTGGCAGATCTGAACACCGTTTTTGGCTGCAAGTTCACGTGCAGCTGGATCGATGTCTACACCTTTGACAGCGTAGCCAGCGTTCATCATATGTTTGGACATCGGAATGCCCATGAAACCCAGGCCGATCCAAGCGATAGTCTTCATTTTTGTTCTCCATTGCTTACGAGGGATTGTACAAATTAATTGGGTAATGCAACTATTTCCTGCGCACTAACGTCGAGCACAACTTATCAATTAGCTTCGTGACATTATCTTTAGCGCTGATCTATCGACTTTAAATAGGGATTTACGCTTACGCTGTTCCAGACACCATTCAGAGCGAAAGGGTCGTTTTTCTGAAAGTCGATAGCTTGTTGAAGCGACTCGGCTTCAACAACAAGCATGCTGCCGATTTTTTTGTCACTGTCGGTAGCGGTATAAGGGCCAGCTACCACAATTTTGATGGAGGCACTCTTGAGATAAGTGCGGTGCGCGTCATAGAACTCATCACGCCGGGTAGGCGTAGACGGATCATCTTTGCAGTAGATGACATATAGCATGTTGCACCTATTATTATTTGTTTGGCTCTGTGAACGAATCTAAGTCACTTATAAATGGCTTAACTCGATGGAACTCACATTACTCCCGCTGGTTGTGCCTTCACAACACAATAAACACACAGCCGGCGTGCAAAAATTCACTGATGGCGGTGCGAGCCATCAGCAAATTTTTCAGAGAAAGATCGCCCGGTTCGCATCCACCTGCTCTGCGATGAACCTCGCGACCTCTCGGATATGAGCGGCCTTTCTGTGATCCTCATGAACGTGCATGTAGAACGAACGCTTGATGCTGACCTCGTTTGGAAGGACGGCGATCAGTTTAGGAAATGAGGTCGCGATATAGGCGGGAAGGATACCGAGCACCTTACCACCCAAAACCGTATGCACTTGGGTTAGCAGGTTGGTACTGCGCAGGCGCGAGACTAACTCCACGTCCAATCCACTGGAAAAATTGAGCTGGGGGGCGAACAAGAGATCCTCAACGTACCCCACAAAGGGATGCTGCTCGAGATCCTTCTGGGTATGTATCGGGGGAGATTCATCAAGGTACTGACGCGTCGCATAGATCTGAAGGCGATAGTCCGTCAGGCGTCGAGAAGCAACCCGCATATGTTCAGCAGTCGCCAAGCTGATGCCGATATCCGCCTCTCGTTTGGAAAGACTAAATACCCGCGCCGCTGCATAGATCTCTACCTCTAGATTAGGATACTTCCTTGTGAGTTCTGCCATTCTAGGTGCTAGAAATACACTTCCGAAACCATCTGGAGCACCAATCCTGACGAGCCCCGAAATTTGTCCAGGATCACTCTCGTCGCTTTTATAAGAAAGTAAAATGCTTTCCATACTTTCAACAGCATTTAAAACCCGCTCCCCTTCGGGAGTTAATTCGTAACCAGAATTACTTTTGTGGAATAGTCTTATTTTCAATCCTTCTTCCAAGGCTGAAATATGACGCGCTACCGTTGTATGCTCGGTACCAAGTCTTTCGGCAGCACCTGAAAGCGTGCCAGCTCTTGCTACAGCTAAAAAGTATCGAAAATCATCCCAGTTTTCGTTTTTTTGTTTTTTTGCCATAACTCAACTCTCAATGACGGTAAAAACTTACTCATCAGAAACCTCCCAAGGTGCCTTGGCAGAAAAATGGGACTCAATGAAGGTTTTGAAAGCATCGACTTTCGCAGATGTGTAAGCAGATGAAGGTCTAACAAAGTACACGCCTGAGTCGGTACTGAATGTCCACTCAGTAAGAACTCGAACTAGCTGCCCTTTCTTAATCCCCTTGGCCATCAACCACGTACTACCAGCCACGATGCCCAATCCATGACTGGCAGCAATGAGAAGACCTTCGTTGTCATTACTTTTGATCGACCCTTTTGGCCTGATTGTGACGGCCTTACCGCCGGACACGAGGCGCCAATCAGGAAAAGTGCTAAATCCGGTGTAGGACAGACATTGGTGTTTCACCAAGTCGTCAGGGTGCGTGGGCGCTCCATGTTGCTCAATGTACTCAGGCGAGGCACACATGATGCGTCTTTGATCGCAAAGCTTCCGTGCAATTAGCCGGCTGTCCGGCAAATCCCCGATACGTATCGCCAAGTCATAACCTTTCGAGACTATATCCACGAAATCATCCGTGTACTCGAGCTCCAGGGAGAGATGGGGATGGAGTTTGGCGAACTCGGCAATCAGCGGGCTCAACCACATCCGCCCCATCGCGGAGGGCAGGGACATCCTGAGCGTTCCTTGAATCTGCGAAGAGTTCTGTAACGCTTCAGATTGAGCCTCTCCTATCAATCGAGCAGCGAAACGGATGTTCTCAACGAAACGAGCACCGACGTCGGTGAACCGTACAGTCCGGGTAGTTCTCTCCACCAGACGAACACCCAACCTCATTTCCAAGGCTGAAATACGCTTGGACAAAACGGATGGATGCCGCTCGAGAACCTTCGCTGCCGCTGAAAACGTCTGATGATCTGCAAGCGCAAGGATTGCGGAGAGCTCATCTGCTTTACGGCTATCGAACGGATCCATCAACAACCTCACCAGTGCGGTTTGCTAACTAAGGAACAAGGACGATCGAACCTTTTGAATGTCCGTTCTCAATGTCCTGCTGGGCCTTGGAGGCTTCATTCAAAGGATAAATTTTCGAGACATTGGCCTTGATGATGCCCTTGGCAATAGCATCCAGCACATCTGCTGCACGCTCTTGATAGGCTTCAGTAGTAGCAGTATGTGCCAACAAGGAAGGTCGTGTGAGGTACAGCGATCCTTTGGCGTTGAGCGTCCCTACTGCTATGGGCTCAGGCACACCACTGGAGATGCCATAGGAAACCATCAGACCACGCACTCTCAGGCAATCCAGCGAAGTGTCGAAGGTTTGCTTGCCGATCGGGTCATAAACAACGTCGGCCTTGTTTCCGCCGGTAACTTCTTGGACGTTTGCTGCCAATGTCGCGCTATCAAACACGAACACATGGTCACAACCAGCAGCACGTGCCCGCTCTACGCTGGCTTCTTTCGACACAACACCAATTACGTTCGCACCCAAGTATTTCGCCCACGATGCCATCAGCTGGCCAACTCCGCCTGCAGCGCCGTAGAGCAAAATGTTTGTGCCCTTGCTAACCGGGTAAGTGGTTTTTAGCAGGTATTGAGCGGTAATGCCTTTAAACAGGATAGAGGCCGCTTCTTCAAAACTCACAGAGTCAGGCAGCTTAACCAATCGCTCAGCTGGATAAAGTCTGACAGCTGCATAGCTACCGATAGGGCCAGTTGCGTATGCAACGCGATCACCAACCTTAACGTTCGTCACGTTTGGCCCAATGGCCTCTACAACGCCAGCGCCTTCCAAGCCAATGCCAGACGGAAGAGGAATCTTCACCTCACCACGGCGCTGACTGATATCCAGAGGATTCACACCTACAGCATGTTGCTTGAGACGCACCTGCCCCTCAGCCGGCTCACCGACCTGGATGCTGCCCAGATGAAGTTGCTCGGCACCGCCAAAGCTTTCTAAACGCACTACATCGACCATGACTCACCTCCAGTGATTGCACTGCACCCAAGGTCGCACCTTGCACCATTTGCAACAAGCCACACCCCATGCATTACAGAGCTGCACCATTTGCACAAATAAGCCGCCATACCTCTCCGTGACCCGTTTAAACGGCTGTGCAGCAGATATAGGGCGACCCACAGTGCATCCCCTATTTTATGCACATCCATTGAGCAGATTCTGCTCTGTGCCACTCGTTAGACCACTCATAGACTCGGCTCCACTACCACAGGTAATTGGAGACGTTGCCCCCCGCTGTCCGCACTACGAACCATCGAGCATGACCGAGTTATCGGGGCGCCAGCTTCAGATAAATCCAACGATGGCGGCCAGTTCAATTGGCCGGCAGTCAAGAACAAAAACAAAACGAGCCCACAGGGCCGAGGAACTGCAAAATGAATGAGATAGCCCAAGAGCGAGCCATTGGCTCATCCGAAATAGGACGCCAAGACAAGAAGGTTATTTTCGCCTCTTCTCTTGGAACGATTTTCGAGTGGTACGATTTCTTTCTGTATGGCGCCATGGCAGCCATCATCGGCAAGCACTTCTTCTCCGGCGTCAACGATACAACCGCCTTCATCTTCGCGCTCATGACCTTCGCCGCCGGCTTCCTCGTAAGGCCTTTCGGTGCGCTTGTGTTTGGGCGCCTGGGCGACATGATCGGCAGAAAATACACTTTCATGGTCACCATTATATTAATGGGCGTATCGACGTTCTTTGTTGGCTTACTTCCGACCTATGCCTCTTGGGGTATCGCTGCGCCGATCATTCTTGTGGCTTTGCGTATGCTCCAGGGCCTTGCGCTCGGTGGCGAATATGGTGGCGCCGCCACTTACGTTGCCGAGCATGCACCTAGGAACAAACGCGGCATGTTTACCGGCTGGATTCAATCCACCGCAACCTTCGGCCTGCTTCTTTCCCTTCTGGTCATCCTGATCTGCCGTAAGGTCACCGGCGATCAGTTTGAAGAATGGGGCTGGCGAATCCCTTTCCTGCTCTCCCTAGTGATGGTCGGTATCTCTGCATGGATTCGCATGAGCATGCATGAGTCTCCTTCCTTCAAAAAAATGAAGGAAGAAGGTACGACGAGCAGCTCGCCAATTCGCGACTCGTTCGGCTCTTGGTCAAATCTCAAGATAGTGTTGACTGCGCTGTTCGGCATCAACGCCGGCCAGGCGGTGACCTTCTACACCTCTCAGTTTTACGTCTTGTTCTTCATGAACCAGTTCTTGAAGATGGATCCGGCACAGTCCAACACCCTGCTGATTATTAGCGTGGTTATCGGAGCACCTTTCTTCGTCATCTTCGGCTCACTCTCCGACAAGATTGGTCGTAAGCCAATTCTGATGGTCGGTTTATTACTTGCCACTCTTCTGTACTTCCCTCTGTTCAAAGCTCTGAGCTACTACGGGAATCCTCAGATCTCGCAAGCCACCGCAACAGCTCCTGTCACAGTTACCGCTGACCCGGCCACTTGCACGTTCCAATTCGATCCAGTCGGTAAAGCCAAATTTGATAGTGCTTGCGATAAGACTAAGACATACCTGGCCAAAATGGGCATCCCATATGAGTCAATTGCAGGCCCAGTAGGTAGCGACATAAAAATCGCCGTAGGTAGCACAGTCCTCAGCGGCTTTGACGCAGCGGCTATCAAGAAGGTGACTGTAGAGGCTGGTTACACGGCGACTGCTGACCCCGCCTTGGTAAACCAGCCAATGGTGGTAGCTATCATTGTTGCTCTGATCCTCATTGCCTGTATGACATACGGCCCTCTAGCAGCAACCATGGTTGAGCTTTTCCCGACCCGTATCCGTTACACCTCGATGTCTCTGCCGTATCACATCGGTAACGGCTGGTTTGGTGGTCTTCTGCCGACCGTATCCTTCGCCCTGGTGGTGTACACCGGCGACATCTACTACGGCCTTTGGTACCCGGTGCTCGTAACTGGCATCAGCCTCGTGATCGGCACCATCGCGCTGAAAGAGACAAAAAACGTCGATCTCGATGCCGTCGAAACTTCGAAGTAAAAGCATCGATTTCAAAAACTGCTACCCAAGGAGACACTCATGAATGCTTCACTGAACAAGAACGACACCACAGTGGCTCAGGTTAAGTTGCTGATCAACGGCGAGTGGGTTGATTCCAAAACCACCGAGTGGCTCGAAGTGGTAAACCCTGCCTCGCAAGAGGTACTGGCAAAAGTGCCTCTGGCCACCCAGGAAGAAGTTAAGGCCGCAATCGACTCCGCAGAACGCGCTTTCCAGAACTGGAAAAAAACGCCGCTCGGCGCCCGCATGCGCATCATGCTCAAGCTCCAAGCCTTGATTCGCGAGAACTCCAAGCGTATCGCGGCTGTCCTGAGCGCGGAGCAAGGCAAGACGATTGCCGACGCTGAAGGCGATATCTTCCGTGGTCTCGAGGTTGTGGAGCACGCGTGCTCGATCAGCACTCTGCAAATGGGTGAGTTCGCCGAGAACGTCGCCGGTGGTGTTGATACCTACACCCTGCGCCAACCGATCGGCGTCTGCGCCGGCATCACTCCGTTCAACTTCCCGGCGATGATCCCGCTGTGGATGTTCCCAATGGCGATCGTTACCGGCAATACCTTCGTCCTGAAACCTTCGGAGCAAGATCCGCTGTCTACCATGATGCTGGTGGAACTGGGCCTCGAAGCCGGGATCCCTCCAGGCGTCCTTAACGTCGTTCACGGCGGCAAAGAAGTCGTCGATGCTTTGTGCACTAACCCAGACATCAAGGCCATTTCGTTTGTAGGCTCGACCCACGTCGGCACCCACGTGTACAACTTGGGCAGCCAGCACGGCAAGCGCGTTCAATCGATGATGGGCGCCAAGAACCACGCAGTGGTGCTGCCTGATGCGAACCGTGAGCACACCCTAAACGCATTGGTCGGTGCTGGGTTCGGTGCTGCTGGCCAGCGCTGCATGGCGACGTCAGTAATTGTATTGGTGGGTGAGGCCCGCACCTGGCTGCCGGACATCAAGGAGCTGGCTCTGAAACTGAAAGTGAACGCCGGCTCTGAACCTGGCACCGATATCGGCCCAGTGATTTCCAAGCGCGCAAAACAACGCATTCTGGATCTGATCGATAGCGGTGTTCGTCAAGGCGCCAAACTGGAACTGGATGGCCGCGACATCAAGGTACCAGGCTACGAAGATGGCAACTTCATCGGCCCTACCTTATTCTCGGGTGTGACGACTGAAATGGACATCTACACCCAGGAAATCTTTGGCCCGGTGCTCGTTGTTCTGGAAGCCGAGACGTTGGACGATGCAATCGAGTTGGTGAACGCCAATCCATTCGGTAACGGCGTTGGTCTCTTCACTCAAAGCGGCGCTGCTGCTCGCAAGTTCCAGAGCGAGATCGACGTCGGTCAGGTGGGTATCAACATTCCAATCCCGGTACCCGTCCCAGCCTTTAGCTTCACTGGCTCTCGGGGCTCCAAGCTGGGTGACCTCGGCCCGTACGGCAAGCAGGTTATTCAGTTCTACACCCAGACCAAAACCGTCACCAGCCGCTGGTTTGATGACTCCACCGTCAATGACGGTGTGAACACCACCATCAATCTCAAGTAAAACGGCACGAGGCTACCTGGCGCAAGCCAGGTAGCCTACTCTCCCCGCTGCAGCTTTCCCTATTCTCAGTTCTTGCCCCCAAATAGTGTTCTGACTCCCTCAGGCGCAAGGCGTCTTTGCATCGCAACAAACTCAATGTCCTCATACTCATCAACATCGCCGTTTGGGAGGAAATTGTGTCGTTCCCAAAAACCTCGCGATTGTTCATTAGTTTTTGCATAGCACAAGAATACACACTCAACACTCTTTGACATCAGGCAGTCCAGCGCGTCTTTAAGATGTTAGAGCCAATACCCTGTCCATCGGCATGCTTCGACGATGAGGAGGCCGATCATCGCCGTTGTAGGCAAGCGTCCGGTCAAGGTACATCGTCATGGGCTACGCTGTGATCGTTGAAGATTGAGGCTCCCAACATGGAATGTGAGGTTCGCCCCGCTACAAGCGAAGATACAGCAGCGATTAGCAGTGTGGTGATCGCCGCTCTGCGTGAGTCAAATTCACAGGATTACTCACCTGACGTTATCGCTCAGGTAGAGCGGAGCTTTGCTCCTGAAGTCATCGGCGCACTGTTCGATAAGCGCAAGATTTTCGTAGCCTTGCTAGGCGAAAATATCACCGGTACTGCAAGCCTCGACGGCGATGTAGTTAGAAGCGTTTTCGTTGATCCTGCGTACCAAGGTCGCGGTATCGGTGGGCAGTTGATGGATGCCATTCATGCTACTGCTACCAGCTCTGGTGTTGGAGCTTTGCGGGTGCCGTCTTCGATTACAGCGTAATAGTTTTACGCTGCGCTGGGTTATCAGATAATCCGCGACGAGTTTCATGGGGCTGAGCGCACCATCATTATGGAAAAACGGCTTGCGGGCCAGTCCAGGCCATTCACCCACTTATGCGGCAGGCGGTCAGTGATTTCACTCGCCCGCTGCGCTGGCAGACGAGTCAGAACGCCCTTTTAGATACGCGTACGGATCATGCCCGTTCATACCCGCAGACTGGATCAAACTCATGATCGCCGCCGCCCACTAGCCGCTGCGCAGCGACCCAGCATGCAACCAATTCGAGCGGCCAAGCGTCAATGGCAGGATCTGATTCTCGACCTGATGGTTGTCGACGGGGCTGTATCCAGGGCCCGGCACAGAGGAGGCCGCTTTGAGCCCCAAAAAAATGGCGCCACGAAGGGCGCCCTTTTCTGGCGAGATCACCCTAGCTCGAAGAGCCCACTGTCGTAGTACCCTGGTAGGTAACATTCGGCTTCCAATTTGTCTCCACATCCTGGGGAAACTCGGAGAAGTAGTAACGCCCTTCCGTCATCTTGGTTGCGATGACATGCAAGATCGGGCCGACGATCATGGCAATGAAGGATGCGTAGTACATTGGATATGCTCCGAGTACACCTGCTGCACCAATCGCCACCGCTATCAGCAGACTAAACACGCCGCAAGGGTTCCACTTGCAAAGATACTCTTTGCGGAATTCGATGAAGTCGTCAGGAGCGAGCTTCATGACCTTCCGACAGATGTAGTAGTCAGCAAGGATGATGAATACCCAGGTGTTGGTGAGGATGCCGGTGATGGCAAGGAAGGTGCCCGTGTACTGGAGGATATTGCATACGTAGAACACGATCCCGAGTGCCAGTACCAGCAGCATCCACCATTGACGACCAGGTCGGAAATTGAAGGTCATGTCCATGGTGTTGGACAAGGCGATCGAGCCTGAGTACAGGTTCAGTACGTTGATGCGTACCTGGGTGATGATGGTGAAGACGACACCTGTCAGCGCCATGACAGCTGGGAAAACAAAACCTGGGTCTTTCGCCAGTGCAAATACATCACCCGAGCCAAGCGTTGGAATCAAGGTATAGGCGAGGAATGCCCCGCAAAGCATCACGAACACGATAGGGAGCAGCATGCCGAGCATGATGACCGAAGTCCCCCTGTGGGTAATGCCTGGCTTGGCGAAACGTCCATAGTCAGTCGCCAGTAAGCCCTGGAACACGATCTGTCCATTGGCCATGTTCATCACCGCCCAGAAAGCAGCAGAATTAACTTCACCCTTAGGTTTCCAGTCACTCGGCATCACGACATCGTAGTTGTGGGTCAACTGGTAGAGACAAAAACCAAAAAGAACGATGAAGATCGGCACACCCCAAGTCTGAAGGAACTGCATGGAAGACATGCCCTTCCAGACAAACCAAATAGTGATGATCCCGATACCTGCGAAGATTCCGATCCCCGCCGGCGAGGCGACCTCTATGCCCGCGTAATGGGCAATGCCGTGGGAGACGATGGTACCTTCGAAAAGGAAGTAGAAAATGAAGTTGACCGCGTAGATGAGCGAGGTGAAAGCAGACCCCATGTACCCGAAACCCAACCCTCGGGTCATCAAGTTCATCGACAGACCTTCTTTGCTCGCGAGCTTCATGATGCAGGAGCCGATGACCGTAGCGATGACAGTCATGTATAGCAGTGGCCAAATCATGTTTGGCCAACCCACCTCATAACCCATATCGGCTCCAAGGCTGAACCAGAACATAGCAGTAGAGTTGCCGAGCAAAACTAGGATGATGGCAGGGATAGGCCACCGATATCGCGCCGGCACACGGCCAACCGCATAGTCTTCAACCGCTTCAGCCTCAGTAATATCCTGAGGCCCTTGGAACCAATCTTTGAGCTTGCTCATAAACCACCCTCACACTTTTGTAGTACCGCCTGGGTAGGCAGCTGTTTTGTCGCGGGCAGAGAAACACGACGACAGCTGGAGCAGCTGCCGCCATGAACACGTATTCTTATTAGGAGTAGAACTTTCTTACTTAGCGAAACTTGCCTTCGCCGGTACTCTCGAACGCTTGAGCAACACGGAAAATGGTCGACTCATCGTAGTGACGACCGACTAGCATCAGTCCTACTGGAAGACCTTCAATGCCACCGCAAGGCAGGCTGATCGCTGGGTGATGAGTCATATCGAATGGCGCCGTATTCAAGGCCATCGGGTGCGAAGTCTTGAGTTCTTGCTCAACCGTCGTACCAGCATCAGGGAGCGTCAGCGCTGTCATCGGCGTGGTCGGCATGAGGAGCAGATCAACCTTGTTGAGTAGGTTGTCGTACTGTCCACGAAGGATCCGCGCGGCGTTGATACCGTTGCCATAACCAACGCAACCGATGTGCTTACGCGCATATTCGGAGATCAGGAAGAAAAGCTTAATACTTGGCGGAGCCAGGTGGATGCCTGCGCCCTGTTCGTGCACCCATTTCATCAGGTGAACCGGATACTGGTCATTACGCATGATTCCGAAGCCATTGGTCTTGATGGCGGTCTCAGTCATGCCCGTCCAACCAACGGTCGTCCAGATATCCAGTCCATGGCGATGCATGGGGACAGATACATCCACCACAGTAGCGCCCAGCTTCTCCAAGATGCCAGCAGCATCACGCACCCGAGCCCCCACACGAGGGTCGCTGCCAGGCACTTCGAAGCCTTCTTTGAGAATGCCAATGCGCAGGCCTTTCACCCCTTGAGTGAGTGCTGCTTCGTAGTCGGAAGCTTCAACACCTTGCTGCCGACCATCTATACCGTCTGGGCCTGCTAACACGCTCATCATAAGAGCACAGTCCGCCACGTTGGCGGTCATTGGGCCGACGTGGTCGAATGAAGCATCGAGCGAAGGAATGCCGGTATAGGGAACCAGGCCAAAAGTTGGCTTCAGTCCTACGATGCCACTGAAAGACGCAGGCATACGGATGGAGCCCGCTTGGTCAGCCCCCAAGGCCATATCCACCTGGCCAGAGGCGACCAGTGCAGCCGAGCCCGAAGATGAACCACCGGCAGAACGACTTTCATCCCAAGGGTTTCCGATGCGGCCACCAACACTGGTGTGGCTGCTACCGGAGAAGCACAAATACTCGCAATTCGCTTTTCCAGTGATAGTGCCGCCAGCGGCGAGAATCCGCTTCACGACTTCTGCATCAAAGTCTGGCACGTAGCCGTCGAAGATGTTGGAGCCGGCTAGCATCGGCAAGCCTGCCACTGGAATGCTGTCTTTTACAGCAATGGTACGACCAGCAAGCTTACCGGTTTTGCATTCTTGAACGTTCGAGCGAACGTACCAGGCGTTGTTTCTGTTATCCCCCACTGAGGGGATCAAGAATTCGCGCTGGATCTTCGATGGACTGATGTGATCTGCCAGCAACCCATCCACAATGTCGTAGTTGTGAAGGCTTGTACCAACTACCTCAGCATATGCAATAGCATCTTCCTGGCTTATTTTCAGGCCGAGGTTTGCCGAGATTGACAGGATGTCGTCCGGCGTTGGAGCCGGGATTCCCAGGCCGTTCGGTTTGCTTGCGTTGGACATTGTTCTACCTTCTTTTGTCAGCTCAAAAACGCTGGATTCGGTGCTGCATGCGCCATATCCAAGTCCTGATCTAACCTAACGCCCACACGTCAGCTTGGCCTGCCTGTCACCGCCAATCTTCATTGACCAAAACTGACACATACCCCCTGCACTCCTCTGGAGGGGTATTGTTGGAGCAGAAATATCCATTGGGCTAGCTACATTCCGTCATGCCACAAGCCCCGCGATCATTGGTGAAAGCACCACCATCAGTACACCACTGAATATCATCGTCAGACTCGCTACCGCGCCTTCCTCGCGGCCCAGGCTTCGAGCAATGCTCAAACCAAATCCGTGTGCGGCTGTGCCAAGCGGGGCTCCTTTAGCAAGACGACTACGCAACGGAATCAAGGTCAGAATGAGCTCTCCGAGGACGATCCCGAACAAACCAGTGATGACTACAAATACTCCTGTCAGCTGTGCGGTACCTCCGAGGTTCGCAGTAGCTTCAAGAGCAAAGGGAGTGGACACCGATCGGGAAAGCAGGCTCCGCGTGATCACGTCATCCAAGCTCAGCGCTCGAGCTACCAGAAGCGTTACCACAACCGATACCAAGATGCTGACCAAGCTCCCTGCCACCAGTGCAATCCAATATTTCCGGACGATCCTCCGATTCTGATAAATCGGGAGAGCGAAAGCGACCGTTGCCGGCCCCAACAGCCATACCAACCACTGCGTGTCCTTAAAATAGAGCGGATAGCTGGAGGATGTCGCCTGCACAAGCGCAATTAGCAAGATCGATGTAGGGATCGCTGGGATCAGCCAGATGCGTTGATGCTTCTTGTAAACGGCTTGGTTTCCGTAAAACACAGCGATCGTGATAAATAAGAAAAGCAGCGAAAGCATTGAGTCTTTCATGATCATTTCTGCCCCGCCACGAACGCACGATTTCTTCGAGCTTCAGTGATATTTCTGTATTGCCGCTTCCTGATTAACTGACATATCCACTCCACAACGAAAGCAGTGATCAGCAGGACGGACACAAAGCCAATGCCGATGGCGAGCATGAGCTTCAAACCTTCGGCCTCGAGTAGATCCGTGTACTGCACCACCGACACTACCAAGGGAATAAAATACAGAAGCATGTTGGCAAGAATCAGCTCCGCCCCGCCCTCGATCCAGCCCGGTTTGATGACGCCTGTCAGCAAAAGCACGACGAGAATTCCCAAGCCAAAAATGCCGCCAGAGATTGGGAGTTCCAACATCTTCGCGCCACGATCAGCTACGAACCAAATCACACTCAAAAGCAACACCTGACCTACAACTCTCACCCATTTCATCGCGGGGCTAGGGTCAGTCAAGCGGGTCGCAGAAAACATCGTTTGAATTCCTGAAGGAGTCGCTGAATTGATTAAGTGGATGCTACGTAATTGGCATGCAAAGAAAAAATGAATTAAGTTTATTAAAATCATGCAATAAAGGAATGATCTATGGATATCCGTGCGTTGCGCTATTACGTGGAGGTGGTGAATCAGAAAAGCTTCACCAAGGCAGCCACTCGTCTGCACCTCACCCAGCCGACGGTAAGCAAGATGATTCAGGTGCTTGAGCAGAGCTTCGGCGTTTCTCTCCTGGCTAGAGAAGGCAAGCGCTTCACGGTTACCGATGCCGGCGAAATCGTGTACCAACGCGCCAAAGAAATGATGACGTTGCACGATCGGATGAAGCTCGAGGTAGATGACCTTCAGAAGGTCGAACGGGGCGTGCTGCGTATGGGCCTATCACCCTCCACTCACTCCATCTTGGCCCCAGTTTTCGGGGAATACCACTCCGCCTATCCCAAGATAGAACTCAAGCTTTTCGAGATCGGCAGTAACGCAACCCTTGGGTACCTGCGGGATGGCGTGCTGGAGTTGGGCACTCTGTTGGATTTCTCGGGCGCCACTGACCTGTGGTCTGAGTTCGATTCGCTACCTCTCTTTGAATCTCCGCTTTGCCTCCTGGCCCCGAAGAACTCGCCGTGGCAAGGCCGATCCGCTGTTGATCTCAAAGAGCTGTCAGAAAGCGAGTTCATCCTTTACGGCGACACTTTCGCGTTGAATGACCTGGTCACTAATGCTTGCGCTGAGGCCGGCTTCACGCCCCGCGTCAGTGGACGTAGTGGCCAGTGGGATTTCATGGCTTCGCTGGTAAATTTGGGAGTGGGCGTCACGCTGCTTCCTAAGGTCTTCTGCGATACGCTCGACGCCAGTAGTTTCACCATTGCGGAAATTCAATCCCCCTCACTCACCTGGAAGATCTCCCTTGCATGGCGCCGCCAAGGCCAGTTGTCGTTTGCCGCAAAGGCATGGCTGGCGTTAGCACGTAACCTCTTGGTTTCGCCAAGCGCAAGAATTGAAGGTTAAACCATCCCAGGCACCCCCTGCATAACGGTCTTCAGTGACTAAACAGCATTGATTGCATCATGACTTGGACACAGACCAATGTGTGGTCAGGTCAAAAACACAGAACAAGCTGCACATTTGCTTCACCCCACGAAAAACAAATGTGCAGAAAATGCAGTAGTAGGAGCTTAAGCCCCCTCTACGATGAGCAGCTCTGCTTGCGCGTTACCTTCACGATGAGCTTTCGCTTCCTGGTATTCAGGAGAATTATAACAGGCCAACGCCTGATCCATCGACTCAAACTCAATCACTACGTTTCGAGCCCGAACTTTACCCTCGAGCCTCTGGCATTTACCGCCACGCGCCAGAATATTTGCACCGTACTTAGCGAAGCACGCACTCGCCAACTTCGCATAGACGGAGTAAGGCTCAGCTTCTACGACATCAACATGAGCAATCCAGTAAGCCTTTGGCATTTCACCACTCCTTATAGTTATCGATATTTGCGAAGTACAGTTTCTGGATACTCGAGATATCCAAGAGTTCATTACCCTCCTGCAAGCTGCCATGAAGCGCAAAGAGATTTCGGGCTGCAGCGCCCAGCGGCACTGCAGCACCGGAGTGCTGGGCACAGTCAATCGCCAGCCCCAAGTCCTTCAGCATCAGCGTGACGTGGAAGCCGCCGTGGTAGTTGTTGCTCGCTGGTACGCCAGGCATGAGGTTTGGCCAAGGATTCCACTTCTCGACCATGAAATTCCCCCCGCTGCTACCAACCATCACCTCGCTGAGGACTTTGGGGGAAAGGCCATTTTTCGCGCCGAGAGCCAGCGCCTCTGCGGTGCCAGCCATGAGGATACCCGCCATTAAGTTGTTGCAAATCTTGGCGAGCTGACCTGAGCCGTGCCCGCCGGCATGGATGATCTTCTTGCCCATGCATTCGAAAACTGGATGAGCCCTGGATAGGACATCTTCACGGCCACCGACCATGAAACAGAGGGTGCCGGCCTGCGCCCCCATGATCCCACCTGAAACTGGCGCATCTAGGAAGGCGCTGTCAAGAGCTTCTAGCGCAGCGGCAACCTTCTTCGAAGTTGACGGGTCGATTGTCGAACAGTCGATAAACAACTTGCCCTTTACACCATAGGCAGCGAAACCACTGTCGCCAAGATAAACGCTTTCTACAACACTACTATTGGGCAGCATAGTGATTACAATCTCGCTGCCTTCAATAGCAGCAACAGCACTGAAAATGAACGAGCCCCATGAAAGACAGGACACCGTTTCCCCCTTACGATAAGGGATAGGCAAACGGTTATGTTTATGACTAACAGCAACGATAAGAGTGGGGAGCTTTTGGGTCAGGAGCGGCGGCGCCGCTGGAGCCCAGAGCAAAAACTGGCCATGGTTCGCGAGAGTCTTGAGCCAGGACAAAGTGTGTCGGTCGTCGCTCGGCGCAACGGCATCAATGCCAATCAGCTGTTTCTGTGGCGCAAGCTTTATCAGGACGGCAGCCTATCGGCGGTCAGTGCTGGCG
>NZ_JAHTMR010000005.1:0-192500 GCF_019200975.1 Pseudomonas sp. PD9R
GATCAAAAGATCGCAGCCTCCGGCAGCTCCTACAAAGGGCCATCATTTAAATTTGCAACGGGAGACCACCATGCCGCGTTTCGCAGCCAACCTGTCCATGCTGTTCACCGAACAGGACTTTCTCGCCCGTTTCGAAGCGGCCGCCAAGGCCGGCTTCAGTGGTGTCGAATACCTGTTCCCGTACGACTTCAGCTCGGCCGAAATCAAGGCCAAGCTCGATGCCAACGGTCTGACCCAAGTGCTGTTCAACCTGCCGGCCGGTGACTGGGCCAAGGGCGAGCGCGGTATCGCGTGCCTGCCGGACCGGGTTGAAGAGTTCCGCGCCGGGGTCGATCTGGCGATCGCTTACGCGCAAGTGCTGGGCAACACCCAGGTCAACTGCCTGGCTGGCATCCGCCCACAAGGCGTTGACGATGCCACCGTGGAAAAAACCTTCGTTGCCAACCTCAAGTACGCGGCCGACAAGCTGCAAGCGGCGGGCATCAAACTGGTGATGGAAGCGATCAACACCCGCGACATCCCGGGTTTCTACCTGAACAACACGGCGCAAGCCCTGTCGATTCGCGAACAGGTCGGCAGCGCCAACCTGTTCCTGCAATACGACATCTATCACATGCAAATCATGGAGGGCGACCTGGCCCGCACCATGACCGCGCACCTGGGCGAGATCAACCATATCCAGTTGGCCGACAACCCAGGGCGCAACGAACCAGGCACCGGTGAAATCAACTACCGCTTCCTGTTCGAACACCTGGACCGCATCGGTTATCAGGGTTGGGTCGGTTGCGAATACAAGCCGCTGACCACCACGGAAGCGGGCCTGGGCTGGTTGAAAACCCATAACGCGATCTAAACGAACACGGTCATCACTGCTCTGATCGAACACGATCATCAATGTAGGAGCTGCCGCAGGCTGCGATCTTTTGATCTTCGGCTTTTTTCAAGGTCAAAAGATCGCAGCTTGCGGCAGCTCCTACATGAGTCGTACAAATACAAGAGGATTTTCTCATGGCTAAAATCGGATTTATCGGCACCGGCATCATGGGCCACCCAATGGCGGCGAACCTGCAGAAAGCCGGTCACAGCCTGTTCCTGTCGGCGCACCACGACGCCGCGCCTGCCGATCTGGTCGCCGCTGGTGCCATTGCCCTGGCGAGCCCGAAAGAAGTCGCGCAAGAAGCCGAATTCATCATCGTCATGGTTCCGGATACCCCGCAGGTCGATGACGTACTGTTCCGCGCCGACGGTGTTGCCGCCGGTGTTGGCAAAGGCAAAGTGGTGATCGACATGAGCTCGATCTCGCCAACCGCCACCAAGGCCTTCGCCGCCAAAATCAATGAAAAAGGCGCGCAATACCTCGACGCACCGGTTTCCGGTGGTGAAGTCGGCGCCAAGGCAGCGACCCTGAGCATCATGGTCGGCGGCGATGCCGATGCCTTCGAACGTGCCCTGCCGCTGTTCCAGGCCATGGGCAAGAACATCACCCTGGTGGGTGGCAATGGCGACGGTCAAACCGCGAAAGTGGCGAACCAGATCATCGTGGCCCTGAATATCCAGGCCGTGGCCGAAGCCCTGTTGTTCGCTTCGAAAAACGGTGCCGATCCAGCCAAGGTCCGTGAAGCGCTGATGGGCGGTTTCGCGTCGTCGAAAATCCTCGAAGTGCACGGCGAGCGCATGATCAAAGGCACCTTCGATCCGGGCTTCCGTATCAGCCTGCACCAGAAGGACCTGAACCTGGCCCTGCAAGGCGCCAAGGAGCTGAACATCAACCTGCCGAACACCGCCAACACCCAGCAAGTGTTCAGCACCTGCGCGGCCATCGGTGGCAGCAACTGGGACCACTCGGCGCTGATCAAGGGCCTGGAACACATGGCGAACTTCTCGATTCGCGATAAATAACATTCGCCACAAAACCTGTAGGAGCGAGCCTGCTCGCGATGAAATCACCGCGGTGAACCTGATACACCGCGGTGCCTGAATCGCGAGCAGGCTCACTCCTACAGAGATCAGAATTGCCCTCCAATAACAAGAATTCCGGGAGCCCGCCATGTCGGTCGATCCGCAACAATTCCTGCGCGAGCTGTTCGCTACAGCCATCGACGCGGCCCATCCGCAGCAAGTCCTCGAAGCCCATTTGCCCAAAGACCGCAGCGGTCGGGTGATCGTCATTGGTGCCGGCAAAGCCGCAGCCGCCATGGCGCAAGTCGTCGAGCGTTGCTGGCAGGGTGAAGTGTCTGGTCTGGTGGTGACCCGCTACGGTCACGGCGCTCCGTGCGAAAAAATCGAAGTGGTCGAAGCCGCGCACCCGGTGCCCGATGCGGCCGGTCTGGCCGTGGCCAAACGCGTGCTGGAGCTGGTCAGCGACCTCAACGAAAGCGACCGCGTGATCTTCCTGCTCTCGGGCGGTGGTTCGGCGTTGCTCGCCCTGCCCGCTGCCGGCATCACCCTGGCCGACAAGCAGTCGATCAACAAAGCGCTGCTCAAATCCGGCGCCACCATCGGCGAGATGAACTGCGTGCGCAAGCACCTCTCGGCGATCAAGGGCGGCCGTCTCGGCAAAGCCTGCTGGCCCGCCACTGTTTATACCTACGCGATTTCAGATGTGCCGGGCGACCTTGCCACGGTGATCGCTTCCGGCCCCACCGTGGCCGACCCGAGCACCTCGGCCGAAGCGCTGGCGATCCTCAAGCGCTACAACATCGAGGTGCCGGCCTCCGTGCGCACCTGGCTGCAAAGCCCGGAATCGGAGACGGTCAAACCTGGCGATCCAAGCCTGGCCCGCAGTCATTTCCAGCTGATTGCCCGCCCGCAGCAATCGCTTGAAGCGGCCGCGGTGAAATGCCGTCAGGCCGGTTTCAGCCCGCTGATCCTCGGTGACCTGGAGGGCGAGTCCCGCGAGGTGGCCAAGGTTCACGCCGGCATCGCTCGTCAGGTCGTGCTGCACGGGCAACCGCTACCGTTGCCCTGCGTGATTCTCTCCGGCGGTGAAACCACCGTGACCGTACGCGGCAATGGTCGCGGCGGACGCAACGCCGAGTTCCTGCTAAGCCTGACCGACAGCCTCAAAGGCCTGCCCGGTATCTACGCGCTGGCCGGTGATACCGATGGCATCGACGGTTCCGAAGACAACGCCGGCGCGATCATGACCCCGGACAGCTACGCCCGCGCCGCCGCCCTCGGTTTAAGCGCGAGTGACGAACTGGACAACAACAATGGCTACGGCTATTTCGAGGCACTGGACGCACTGATCGTCACCGAGCCGACCCGCACCAACGTCAACGACTTCCGCGCCATTCTGATTCTCGAGAGCCCTAAACATGACGCCTGATAAAAAGGTCAAAATCCTCGCCACCCTCGGCCCGGCCACTGACGGGATCGACGACATCCGTGAGCTGGTGCAGGCCGGGGTCAATATCTTCCGCCTCAACTTCAGTCACGGCGATCACGCCGACCACGCCCAGCGCTATCAGTGGATCCGTGAAGTCGAGCGTCAGCTGAATTATCCGCTGGGTATTCTGATGGACCTGCAAGGTCCGAAACTGCGGGTCGGCAAGTTCGCCGAAGGCAAGGTGCAACTGGTGCGTGGGCAAGCCCTGCGCCTGGACCTCGACGCCACGCCAGGCGATGAACGCCGGGTCAACCTGCCCCACCCGGAAATCATCGCCGCGCTGGAGCCAGGCATGGACCTGCTGCTGGACGACGGCAAGCTGCGCCTGCGGGTGGTGACCAAATACGCCGACGCCATCGACACCACCGTGCTCAACGGCGGCGAACTGTCGGACCGAAAAGGCGTGAACGTGCCACAAGCGGTACTCGACCTGAGCCCGCTGACGGCCAAGGATCGCCGCGACCTGAGCTTCGGTCTGGAGCTGGGTGTGGACTGGGTGGCGCTGTCGTTTGTGCAGCGTCCGGATGACATCCGCGAAGCTCGCGCACTGATTGGCGACAAAGCCTTTCTGATGGCGAAAATCGAGAAGCCATCAGCGGTCACTCAACTGCGGGAAATCGCCGAATTGAGTGACGCGATCATGGTCGCCCGTGGCGATCTCGGCGTAGAAGTACCGGCCGAGAGCGTGCCGCAGATTCAGAAAAACATCATCAGCACCTGCCGCCAACTCGGTAAGCCGGTGGTGGTGGCGACGCAGATGCTGGAGTCGATGCGGTTCTCACCGGCCCCGACCCGCGCCGAAGTCACTGACGTCGCCAACGCCGTTGCCGAAGGTGCGGACGCGGTGATGCTGTCGGCTGAAACCGCGTCCGGTGAATACCCGCTGGAAGCCGTGCAGATGATGAGCAAGATCATCCGTCAGGTGGAAAACGGCCCGGATTACCAGACTCAACTCGACGTCAGCCGACCGAAAGCCGAAGCGACCGTGTCCGATGCGATCAGCTGCGCGATCCGTCGCATCAGCAACGTGCTGCCGGTGGCCGTGCTGGTGAACTACAGCGAATCAGGTACGTCGAGTCTGCGTGCGGCGCGGGAGCGACCAACAGTGCCGATCCTCAACCTGACGCCGAACCTGCAAACCGCCCGCCGCCTGACCGTGGCGTGGGGCGTGCATTCGGTGGTCAATGATCGGCTGCGTCAGGTTGATGAAGTGTGTTCGACGGCGCTGGAAATTGCCCAGGCCCAGGGCATGGCGCAGCGCGGCGATACGTTGTTGATCACGGCGGGTGTGCCGTTTGGGCAACCGGGGTCGACTAACTCTTTGCGTATCGAGACGTTGATCTAGAGCGCACATACCGGCCTCTTCGCCAGCAGGCTGGCTGGCTCCCACATTGGTTTTGTGTCGTTCACGGAATCAAGACTGAACAGAGATTCAGTGTGGGAGCCAGCCTGCTGGCGATGCAGGTGACTCGGTCCCACTGACTTTCAGAACTGCCATGCCTGCCAATCATTTCAACACCCACTGCCCCGATTGGGCTGAAGCCATGCTCAACGGCTTCAGTCAGATTTTCCTCCAGCGCAATCCGCTGTGCGGCTTGCTGTGCCTGTCCGCCATTTTATTCACCGCACCCGCCCTGCTCGGCGGTGCATTGCTCGGTGGCGTCGCCGGATTGCTCACCGCACAACGTCGCGGCTATGCCAAGGCCGATCGTCAGGCCGGGCTGTTCAGCTACAACGGAGTTTTGCTGGGTCTACTGCTGAGCCTTTACTTCCCTTGGTCGGCGATGCTGCCACCGCTGATTCTGGCCGCTGGCGGTCTGAGCGCGATGATCACTCAACAGTGGCTCAGACGCGTCCGCGTCAGCCAATACCTGCCTGCCTACACTGCGCCATTCGTGGTGCTGAGCTGGTTATTGCTGTGCTTCGCCACGCCTTCGACAAAGGCGCATTTGATCGAAATCAATACGCTGAACATGCTCGTCGCACCACTCAAAGGGATTGGTCAGGTGATGTTCCTCGGTCATCCGCTGGCCGGTGCGATGATTGCCGCAGGCTTGCTGATCGCTGATCGCCGCGCATTTTGCTGGGCGTTGTTGGCGTCTGTCGCGGGCATGGGCTGGAGTCTGCTCAACCACGACTTCTACACCGCACTGCTCGGCCTCGGTGGTTACAACGCCGTGCTCGCGGCCCTTGCCTTCAGCTCACAGCGCCAACAACCGTGGCGGCCCCTGGCAGGAATTGCATTGGCGCTGTTGCTCACGCCGATGTTTGCCGCTATGGGCCTGCCAACTCTGACCGCGCCGTTCATCCTCGCCTGTTGGCTGATCCACACGGCTGTTCAAGTGATCTTCAAAACCACAGGCGCCCATGCGCCTTGCGCTCCTGGGGAGAATCAACCTAGGCTGCGCTGATCATTGGTTCAGGCGTTTTCCATGGACAGCAGCAAAAACTGGCGTGAAGACCTTTACGTCATGGTTTTCCAGAGCGACACCAAGGCCGGACGTCGTTTCGACGGCATCTTGCTGTTGATCATCCTTGCCAGCATCGTGATTGTGATGCTCGATAGCATCGATGCCGTTCACCAGAACTATGCCAATGTGCTGGCGTACATCGAGTGGGGTTTCACGCTCATCTTCGCCATCGAATACGGCCTGCGCCTGTACTGTTCGCCCAAGCCACTACGCTACGCCGTCAGTTTTTACGGGCTGGTGGATTTACTGGCTATAGTGCCCGGCATCCTCGCGCTGTATTACGCCGATGCGCAGTACCTGCTGATTATCCGGATCATCCGGATGCTGCGGATTTTCCGCGTGCTCAAGCTCAGCCCTTACCTGAAACAAGCCAATTACCTGATGTCGGCGCTGCGTGGCAGCAAGCAAAAGATCGTCGTGTTCCTGGTCAGCGTCTGTACCCTGGTGACGGTGTTCGGCACGCTGATGTATGTAATCGAAGGTCCGGAACATGGCTTTACCAGCATTCCGAAAGGCATCTACTGGGCTATCGTGACCCTGACCACCGTAGGCTTCGGTGACATCGTGCCAAAGACGCCGCTGGGTCAGGTGATTTCGTCGCTGGTGATGATTACCGGTTACTCGATCATCGCCGTGCCGACCGGTATTTTCACCGCCGAACTGGCCAACGCCATGCGCGGCGAACAGCTGCAACATGACTGCCCGGTGTGCCGGAAAAACAGCCACGAACATGGCGCTGCATTCTGCTCCCGATGCGGCAATGCGCTGTTCAAGAAACTGGAATAAGCAAAGTACTTTTTAATCTTTAAAGGACTATGCAACCCCGGCTATAGTCGCTGGCTAACTAACAAATAACCCCTGTAGGAGCTGCCGCAGGCTGCGATCTTTTGATCTTGCTGTTAACAATCCAGATCAAAAGATCGCAGCCTGCGGCAGCTCCTACATTAAAAGGACTTCGCAGTGAAAAAACTCTTTGGCGCCTCACTTCTGGCCGCTGGCCTGGCACTGACCAGCATGGCTCAGGCCGCACCGACCCTGCTCAACGTTTCCTACGACGTGATGCGCGATTTCTACAAGGACTACAACACTGCGTTCCAGAAACACTGGCAAGCCGAGCACAACGAAAACATCACCCTGCAAATGTCCTTCGGCGGCTCCAGCAAACAGGCGCGCTCCGTCATCGATGGCCTGCCGGCTGACGTGATCACCATGAACATGGCCACCGACATCAACGCCCTGGCGGACAACGGCAAACTGGTCCCGGACAACTGGGTCACGCGCCTGCCGAACAACAGCGCGCCGTTCACTTCGGCCACCGTATTCATCGTTCGCAAAGGCAACCCGAAAGCCCTGAAAGACTGGCCGGACTTGCTCAAGGACGGCGTGCAAGTGATCGTGCCTAACCCGAAAACCTCGGGCAACGGCCGCTACACCTACCTGTCGGCCTGGGGCTATGTACTGAAAAACGGCGGCGACGAGAACAAAGCCAAAGCGTTCGTCGGCAAGCTGTTCAAGCAAGCGCCCGTGCTCGATACCGGTGGCCGTGCTGCCACCACCACTTTCATGACCAACCAGATCGGCGACGTGTTGGTGACCTTCGAAAACGAAGCGGAAATGATCGCCCGCGAGTTCGGCCGTGACCAGTTCGAAGTGATCTACCCAAGTGTCTCCGCCGAAGCTGAGCCGCCTGTATCGGTCGTCGACAAAACCGTCGACAAGAAAGGCACCCGCGCCGCCGCCGAGGAGTACTTGAAGTACCTTTGGTCACCGGAAGGCCAGGAAATTGCTGCCGCCAACTACCTGCGTCCACGTGACCCGGCCGTGCTGGCCAAGTACACCGATCGCTTCCCGAAAGTCGACTTCCTGTCGGTCGAGAAAACCTTCGGCGACTGGCGCACCGTGCAGAAAACCCACTTCAATGATGGCGGGATTTTCGACCAGATCTACGCCCAGTAAGATTTGAGCTTCAAATGAAAAGGCGACCTGCGAAGGTCGCCTTTTTTGTGGGCTATGTAGGAGCTGCCGAAGGCTGCGATCTTTTGATGTTGTTTTTAAGATCAAAGTCAAAGGATCGCAGCCTGCGGCCGCTCATACAGGGTTTTAGCTCAGGTTCCCGCAGAAGATAGCCTGGTGACCATCCGCCGGGCTTTCACGCACGACCAGCGCATAGCCGCCCGCTCGAAGCGTCTCGACGGCCACGGGTGCGCTTTTCCAGAAGTACTGGTGCGATGCTTGCGAGTAAAACCGTGCATTCGGGCCGTCGTTCATGTCATAGGCCGGCTTCGAACCCAGGTTCGCGCAGCTGCCCGGATAGATGTAGGCCATCAAACGACCCGGCAATGCGCTGCCCATGCTCTCGCCGCTGACCGCAAACCAGAACACTGTTGCATGACCATCGGGCATCATGATTGGCCGGGCGATATTCCCGGCATTGATGGAAGTAGCGTTCAAGGGAACGTGGGTGACCTGATTATCAGGCACTGTCGAACACCCGGAGATGCACCCGACCGCTACCACCAACGCTAGCGAAGATACGATTTTCATCGTGATACTCCCGCTTTGTAAGGACGCGTTGAAGTGATCCCCCTTGTAGATTCTAGTTGTCAGGGGAATGTGGGTATTTCTTCGGATGGTCGGTCAGCAAACGCAGCCTTGACACCAATCCCTGTGGGAGCGAGCTTGCTCGCGATGAGGCAATGACAGGCAACATCAATGTTGAATGTCAGGCCTCCATCGCGAGCAAGCTCGCTCCCACAGGGATTTCCAACAGTAATCAAAGCAATACAAGGATTTGGAATGGACCGCCTCGCCGCAATGGAAACCTTCGTCTATGTCGTGGAAACCGGTTCGTTTTCCGCTGCGGCCCGGCGCCTGAATGTCGGCCAGCCCGCCGTGTCGAAAACCATCGCTCAACTCGAAGCCCGGCTCGCGGTGCGCCTGTTGTTGCGCTCGACCCGCGGCCTCACCCCCACCGAAGCCGGACTGGCCTATTTCGAGCGAGCCAAGCGCACCCTCGAAGAAGCGGATGAAGCCGACAATGCCGCCCGTGGTGCCGCCAGCGGCCTGACCGGCAACCTGCGCATTTGCGCCGCCGTGACCTTCGGTCGACTGCACATCGTTCCGCACCTGGGGCCGTTTCTTGAACAGAACCCGGAGCTGAACATTGACCTGATGCTCGATGATCGCAACGTCAACCTGGTGGAGGAAGGCGTTGACGTCGCGCTGCGCTTGGGCATCTTGAGCGATTCCGGCCTGACTGCGCGCAAGATCGCCGAATGTCGACGCAAGGTGCTGGGCACGCCTGCGTACTTCGAAAAACACGGCGAACCCACTTGCCCCGCAGATCTGACGCACCACCAGGCAATCGTCTACAGCTTGAGCGGCGGCGCCCATTGGCAACTCAGCAACGCCGGCGAAGAACAGTCGGTCACCCTCAGTGGCCGCATTCGCGTCAATGCTGCCGAAGCGCTGCGCGAAGCGGTTCTGGCTCATCAGGGCCTGAGCATTGCATCGCAGTGGATGTTTGCACCTGAACTGGCCAGCGGTGCCGTCAGGGAAGTGATGGGCGATTGGACCTTGCCGAACCAGGGCCTGTGGGCGGTGTTTCCCACAGGCCGGATGGCCAGTGCCAAGGCACGGGCGTTTGTGACGTATGTTCAAGGGTTGTTCGACAAGGAACCCTGAACGCCTGTCACATCGGCGGTGTGACGCCATCCTTGCCCGCTGAGATCGATTGCGCCGTCAGCGTGCCGTCCGCACTTTGGGTGACGAAGGTCACGATCTTCACGCCGGCCTTGAGCAAACCGCGATCCCCCGGCATCAGGTTGACGATAGGCACGTCTTCCGGCACCAGAATCTTTTGCTGGCCGCCCTTGTAGTTGACGGTCAAGACCCGGCCATTGCTGACCACCAGATCGCCAACACTGCCGTTGGTCATGCTGCTGCCCTTGACCAGATCAAAGGGCCGATGACCGTCGCCGCTGCCAGCCAACTCCGGTGGAAAGACGTGGACTTCCAGCGCCTTCAGGCTGCCATCCTCTTGAGGAATAGCTGCCGAGCCGATGTAGCTCCCGGGTTTGATGTCTTCGATATTGGCCAAGGTGACGGCGCGGACCTTGGTGTCGTTGGTCAGTTTGATAACCACGTTGTCGCCGCCGTTGGTATGCACCTTCAGCTCGTCCGCATTGACCTCAGTGATCTCGCCACGCACGCCGATGCGCGTGCCCGGCGCATCTGCTGCCTGAACCAAACCTGTCGTAAACGAAGCAATCAAGGCGGCCGTGGAGACGCCGCGAATCAGGTGACGAAACATCGCATTCATGGAAGTGGCTTCCGTTAATGAACGTTAAGAAGATGGAGAGGCAAACATAAGCATGCTATCGAACAAGATGTAAGTGAATGTATCATCAGCCCTTCAAGTTTTGACGCCAGGTTCACGGGCCAGCGGCACATGACCACGTCACTCATTCCGCAACGGAATGATTGCTATCACTCCAATCTCACTTCCGCCGTTCCAGCCAGACCATTAGCCTGCGCGCATTCCCATTTGTTCAGCGAGACACGTTATGAACCCAGCGACCCAAGTGCCTCACGGCACCGCGACAATGACCAAAGGCATGGTGCTGCTGTTCGCCTTCTGCTGCGGTGCGATTGTGGCCAACATCTACTACGCGCAACCGATCATTGGCCTGATCGCGCCGGACATCGGCCTGACCAACACCATGGCCAGCCTGATCGTTTCGCTGACCCAGATCGGTTACGCGCTGGGCCTGTTCTTCCTGGTGCCGCTGGGTGATTTGCTGGAGAACCGCCGGTTGATGATCATCACCACCGTGGTGGCGATTGTCAGTCTCCTGGGCGCCGCGCTCACCGATCAGCCGAATGTGTTTTTGCTGATTTCGCTACTGGTGGGCTTCAGTTCGGTGTCGGTACAAATTCTGATTCCGCTGGCGGCGCACCTGGCGCCGGAAGAATCTCGCGGTCGGGTGGTCGGCGGGATCATGGGCGGTCTGTTGTTGGGGATTCTGCTGGCGCGGCCGGTGTCCAGCGTCGTTGCGGACCACTTCGGCTGGCGGGCAATGTTTGTCATCGCGGCGGTATTGATGGCGGCCATCAGCATCGTGTTGGCCCTGACCATTCCCAAGCGCCAGCCTGATCACAGTGCTTCGTATGGTCAACTGCTGGGCTCGCTGTGGACGTTGTTGCGCAAACAACCGGTATTGCGTCAGCGCGCGTTTTATCAGGGCTGCATGTTCGCCACGTTCAGCTTGTTCTGGACTGCGGTGCCGCTGGAACTGGCGCGCAATCATGGCTTGTCGCAATCGCAAATCGCGATTTTCGCACTGGTCGGGGCCATCGGTGCCATCGCTGCACCGATCGCCGGTCGACTGGCCGATGCGGGCCACACACGCATTGCTTCCTTGCTGGCCCTGCTGTTCGCCAGCCTGAGCTTTTTGCCGGCCTTCATCCATCCGGTCTACAGCGTCATCGGCCTTGCCGTAACCGGCGTGCTGCTCGACTTCTGCGTGCAGATGAACATGGTCCTTGGTCAACGCGCGGTCTACGCCCTCGACGCCAAAAGCCGCAGTCGCCTGAATGCGCTGTACATGACCAGCATCTTTATCGGTGGTGCGTTTGGTTCTTCGGTGGCCAGCCCGGTTTATGAACACGGCGGCTGGTTGTGGATCGTGGTGGTCGGCAGTGCGTTTCCGTTGTTGGCGTTACTGCGGTTTTTGAGTGTTTCGAAAGAACCGTCCCTGGCAACGGCTTAAGTCGCTGAAAGCTTCGCGGGCAAGCCTCACTCCTGCAAGAGCGTGGCTTGCTCACGGTACAACTCAATATCGAACCAGTTTTTCCATCGCCGCATCCGCCAGAAATGACGAGCGACTTTTTACATTGTGTTCTCGAACATAACGGTCGATTCGCTGGATCACATAGCCCGGTAGCGTCACGTTGACCTTTTCGGTCTTGTCCAGGTATGGCGAGATATCCAGCTCCAGCATCCCCCATCCCATGTCGGCAAACTCCGGGTTGCCACGATGCTCGGCTGCCGACGTCGGCATCGGAATCGGTGCCCCGTCCGCTGCAACTTCCTGAAGCAGGATGTGAGCAATCTCGACTGCCGCGTTATAGGCGTCTTCAAAAGTATCCCCGGCCGTTACAGCACCAGGAATATCGGGGATCTGAATACCGATGGCGGTGTAAATAACAAGTACCGCGATCTGGGGCTTGAATCGTCAATTTTTCGTTTATTGCGATTTTCGATTAATTCGAATAGCCTGCCGACATCGATTATTCCGAATATTGGGGTCCATCATGTCGACAGTCATTCATCCGCCGTTCAACCTGCCCGTGGAGCGCGAAGTAAAGGCTGCAATCGAGGGCCAGCGCGCCTTGGTTGCCTGGCTCGCTACCCAACTCGAAACTCAGCGCATCCAGATTTTCGACGATCAGAATGAAGCTCACAGTGTCGAACTGCCCACTTCGGCGCTGCGATTGCTCGTCGATATCCTCGCGGAGCTTGCTGCGGGCAACGCCGTGAAAGTGGTTCCGGTTCACGCTGAATTGACCACCCAGGAAGCAGCAGATCTGCTCAACGTCTCACGCCCGCATCTGATCAAACTGCTCGAAATTGGCGAGTTGTCCTACCACAAAACCGGCAAGCACCGACGTGTGCGTTTTGCCGATTTGATGGACTATAAAAACCGGCGCGACGCTGCCAGCGAGCAGGCAATGAGGCTTCTCGCCGAGCAGGCACAAGCGTTAAGGACAGGATACGAGTGAGGCACTCTTCTTTTACCGCTGTATATGACGCTTGCGTGCTTTACCCGGCGCCTTTGAGAGATTTTCTGATGTGGCTCGCACTCTCCGGTTGCTTTAGAGCGCGATGGACCCTGGAGATACACAACGAATGGAAACGTAATCTGCTGAAAAATCGCCCGGACCTGACCGCAGTACAGCTGGATCGCACATCCGATTTAATGGATCAGGCCATACCCGACGCATGTGTCACCGGCTACGAAGGCCTGATTCAAGGACTGAAACTGCCCGACCTTGATGACCGACATGTACTTGCTGCTGCGATCCGATGTAATGCCAGCGTCATCGTGACTTTCAATCAGAAGGACTTCCCCGATGCAGCATTGAACCCTTTCGGTATCGAGGTTCAGCACCCTGACGAATTCGTCGAAAATCTCTTTGGCCTGGATCAGGCGGCCGTAATCGCTGCAGCCCACCGTCAACGCAAACAGTTGAAGACACCCCCATTGGATGTCAGCACCTATCTCGATCTTTTGTTGCGCCTGGGATTGGTTCAGTCAGTTAGAGCACTGAACGGTTACCGAGCGATGCTTTAAATACAAACGGCGATGCCGCTACAACACACACCCATCAAAGCCGACACTGACATTGCCTGGTAACTCACCGCGATGCTCAATCAACCACGCATCGAACGTATGCCCGACATGGGTCAATACCGCCGATTCAGGCTGCAGCTCATCTATGCACTGCAAAGCCAGATTCAAGTCATTGTGGTTACGCGGCGCTTGAGGCTGCGGGGGGATTGAACAGTCGAGCACCAGCACGTCCAGCCGTTCACGCTGCAGCCACGCGGTGGTCGCCGGTGGCAGGCCGACGGTGTCGGTCAGATAGGCAATGCGCCGACCTTCGCCTTCAAGCAAGTAGCCGAGGGTTGGTTTGGAATGCAGCAATGGCAGCGCCGTCACGCTCAGCGTACCGAAGGACCGGGTTTCGAATGCTTCGAACGGTTGGCTGAAATCGAGAATGCCTGGATGCTTGTAAAGGTCGGCCAGGCCTTCCGGGTCCTCCGGGCCATGCACCGGAATCACCAGTCCCTGGCCCCAGCGCAGATGCAGCAAACCTTGAGCATGATCGGCGTGGTAATGGGTCTGGAAAATACCGTTGAAGCTGCGCGGCGGGAAGCGTTCGGTGAGGTCAGGCAGGCCGCTGTCGATCAACCAGCGCTGATCGCCACACTCGATCAGCGCACAGCACGGTTGTCGTCGCCAGCGTTCATCGATGCGTGCCCGGGTGCAGGCCGGGCATTCGCAGCCATAGACTGGCACCTGTCGCGCATCCCCCGTGCCCAGTAGCGTCAGGCGCATGCGGCAGACTCATCGATGCAGGCCAACAGGCGTTCGACCGTGCGTTCCAGCGGCCCGGAATTATCGAGCAAATGCACCGCCGGGTCGTTGTCGGCCAGCAAACCTTCACTGAAGCGCGCATTGCGCGCCAACCGCTGGTCGATCTCGGCCACCGATTCACGCCCACGCGCCAACAAGCGCTGGCGCAACACGGCTTGATCCACGGTCAGCAACAACACCAGCACGTCGGGATAGCGCTCGCGAGTGTCCTGCAGATGCCCACGAGAGCCGTTGACCAATACGTCGTCCCCCGCCGCTAGCCAATCATCAATCTCCCTTGGAATGCCATAGGCCAGGCCGTTGGCGTGCCAGCTCAGGGCAAACGCGCCCTGCGCCTCCATCTCGGCGAACTGCTCCGGGCTGACGCCTTGCGCCGCCTCCCCCACGGCTTCCGCCGAGCGGGTGATGACCCGCCGCACGATACGGCAGCCGCGTTCGGCCAACCGCGTTCGTGCAGCATCCAGCAGGCTGTCCTTGCCCGAACCTGAAGGTCCGATGAGATAGATCAACCTGCCCGTCATCAAAACACCCTCTTCGCTTGTCGCCAGACTTGTTGGACCACCGGCAGCCCGTCTTGACTGCGCGCTTGCACCAGATCCGCCCGCAGGCCCAGTGCAATTTCGCCGCGATCGGTCAACCCGGCTGCACTGGCCGGCGCCAGGCTGACCATACGCACCGCCTGAGCCAAATCGACCCGATCACTCTGCGTCGCCAGGGCAAACGCCGCTTGCAGCAGGCTCGCTGGATAGTAGTCGCTGGACAAGATATCCAGCAGCCCTTCTGCCGCCAGGTCAGCGGCCGCCACGTTACCCGAGTGCGAACCGCCGCGCACGATGTTCGGTGCCCCCATCAATACCTTCATGCCCTCTTGCCGGCAACCACGCGCCGCTTCGGCGGTGGTCGGGAACTCGGCGATGGTCATGCCGTAGCGCGCCGACTCCTCGACGTGGGCCAGGGTCGCGTCGTCATGGCTGGCCACTGACAGGCCACGGGCCAGGCAATGCTCGACAATCGCCGCGCGATAACGGTCGCTGTACTCGCGGGAGTTGGCCATCTGCAAGGTGATGAATTCGTCCATCTGCGTGGTGGTCAGGTGGTATTTGCCCATGTAGTACTCACGGTACTTGGACTCCAGCACGAATTGGCGCTGACCCGGCGAATGGTCCATCACCGACACCAGCTGCACCAGCGGATGCTCCACCAGATCACGAAACACGCTCAGGGTGTCCGGGTGGCACAACTCGCAGCGCAAGTGCAGGCGGTGCTCGGCGCGGGTCAGGCCCGCATCGGAGGCGCTGGAAATCGCTTCAAGCATCGCCGGCAACTTCTGCATGCGCTTGCCCTTGGGGTTCACATCGCCGATGGACACCGCGTCAAACACCGTGGTGATGCCGGCCGCGATGATCTGCGCATCGTGGCTGAGCACCGCCGAGCGCGACGGCCAGTCCACGCCGGGGCGCGGCGTCATGTGCTTTTCCAGGTTGTCGGTGTGCAATTCCACTAGGCCGGGCAGCAGATAATCGCCGTTGAGGTCCTGGGCCTGGGGCAAGCGGCTCGGGCCTTCGGCGACGTCGACGATCAAGCCGTCACGCAATACCACGGTGCCGTAGAACACCCGGTCAGCGGTGACCAATTGCGCATTGCTGAGGATCTGTTCAACGGACATTGGCGTATTCCTTGTCGTTCACGGCAGTCGGAGTCATGTCGAGATGACGATCGGCGATCGCCTCGCGGGCGACGCGGTCGTGAAAAATGCCGATCAATGCGGCACCGGCTTGCTTGGCTTCGTTCATCAGTTCCAGCACCACTTGGCGATTGTTTTCGTCCAGGGACGCCGTGGGCTCATCGAGTAACATCACCGGCCACGCCACCATGAAACCGCGAGCGATGTTGACTCGTTGCTGCTCGCCGCCAGAGAAGGTGCCGGGTGCCAGTTGCCACAGGCGTTGCGGAATATTCAGGCGGCTGAGCAACAACTCGGCACGGGATTGCGCCAGTTGTTTCGACCAGCCGCGGGCCAGTGCCGGCTCCATCACGACGTCCAGGCACGCCACGCGCGGGATCACCCGCAGAAACTGACTGACATAACCCAGGGTGCGCTGGCGCACCTGAAGAATGTCCCGTGGCTCGGCGCCCACCAGCTCCAGCCAATGCCCATCGTGCTGCACGCGGATGCTGCCGCCGGCCGGCAGATAGTTGCCATACAGCGTGCGCAACAAGGTGCTTTTACCGGCGCCGGACTGGCCATGCAGCACCAGGCATTCACCACTTGCCACCGTGAAATCCACCCCGCGCAGCACATTCAGGACCACGCCATGTTGTTGGTGCAGGGTGAAGGTTTTCGAGAGGTCACGGACCTCGATCAAGGTATTCATCGCCGGAATTTCCACAGTTGGACGGGCCGTCATGGCTGCAACACCGAAGACACCAGCAGTTGCGAATAAGGGTGCTGCGGGTCGTCGAGGATCTGATCGGTCAGGCCGGTTTCCACCACCCGCGAGCGGCGCATCACCATCAACCGATCCGCCAGCAAACGCGCCACCGCCAGGTCGTGGGTGACGATCACCACCGCCAGATCCAGCTCACGCACCAGACCGCGCAACAGGTCGAGCAAACGCGCCTGCACCGACACGTCGAGGCCGCCAGTGGGTTCGTCCATGAACACCAGGCGCGGGCTCGACACCAGATTGCGGGCGATTTGCAGGCGTTGCTGCATGCCGCCGGAGAACGTGCGTGGCAAGTCGTCGATGCGCTGCGGGTCGATTTCCACCTGGCTCAGCCAGTCGATGCCGGCACCGCGCAGTTGCTGATAATTGCGAACCCCTTGAGCCATCAGGCGCTCGCCGATGTTGGCGCCCGCCGACACGCCCATGCGCAAACCGTCACGCGGGTTCTGTTCGACGAAGCCCCATTCGGTGCGCAACAAGGTGCGGCGCTCGGCTTCGCTGGCGCTGTACAGGTCCAGCCATTGGCCCTGTTTGTCGCGGTAACCGATGCGTCCGTTTTGCGGCGGCAGGCGTCCGCTGAGCAGCGAGAGCAACGTGGATTTGCCCGAGCCGGATTCGCCGACGATCCCCAACACTTCGCCCGGGTACAGGTCGAAGCTGACGTCCTGGCAACCTTTTTCCGGGCCGTACAACAGCGAAAGATTGCGCACTTTCAGCAAGGGCTCAGTGGACACGGACAGTTGGTTTTTCAGCGCCTGGTTCATTGGCCCTGCTCCTGCTGGCTGACGCGCTGGGCGCAGTAATAGGTATCGGAACAGACGAAGCTCTGAGTGCCTGCGTCGTCGAGAATCAGCTCGTCGAGGAACGAATCATGGCTGCCGCAGATGGCACAGTTTTCGTCCCATTTCTGCGCTTCGAAGGGGTGATCCTCGAAGTCGAGGCTGGTGACTCGGGTGTACGGCGGCACCGCGTACAGGCGCTTTTCGCGACCGGCCCCGAACAACATCAGCGCCGGGCTCATGTCGAGTTTCGGGTTGTCGAATTTGGGGATCGGCGACGGGTCCATCACGTAGCGCTCGTCGACCATCACCGGGTAGGCGTAAGCCGTGGCGATGTGGCCGAAGGTGGCGATGTCCTCGTAGAGTTTCACGTGCATCACCCCGTAATCGTTGAGAGCGTGCATGGTCCGGGTCTCGGTTTCCGACGGCTCGATAAAACGCAGCGGCTCTGGAATCGGCACCTGATAGACCATGATCTGATCGGCGTGCAGCGGGGTTTCCGGGATGCGGTGGCGGGTCTGGATCACTGTCGCGTCCGGGGTGATTTCGGTGGTGGCGACGCCGGCGGTGCGGGCGAAAAAGCGGCGGATCGACACGGCGTTGGTGGTGTCGTCGGCGCCTTGGTCGATGACCTTGAGCACGTCGTCTTCGCCAAGAATCGCGGCGGTCAATTGCATGCCGCCGGTGCCCCAACCATATGGCAACGGCATCTCGCGGCCACCGAACGGCACTTGGTAACCAGGGATCGCCACGGCCTTGAGCAAGGCGCGGCGAATCATGCGTTTGGTCTGTTCGTCGAGGTAGGCAAAGTTGTATGCCTCATCGCGAACGGGCGCCCCGCCTTTCATGGGGTTGCTCAGGTCATTCATGGCTTTTCCCCTCGGCAGGCTTGCGCAGTTTGCGGATCAGTTCCAGTTCGGCCTGGAAGTCCACGTAGTGAGGTAACTTGAGGTGCGAGACAAAACCTGCGGCCTCGACGTTGTCGCAGTGCATCAGCACGAATTCTTCCTGCTGCGCCGGCGACTCGATCTCTTCGTTGAACTCCTTGGCGCGCAGTGCGCGGTCGACCAGCGCCATGCCCATCGCCTTGCGTTCGGCATGCCCGAAGGCCAGGCCGTAGCCGCGAGTGAACTGCGCCAATTCGGTGGCCGAGCCGACGAATTGGTTGACCATCTCGCACTCGGTGACTTCGATACTGCCCAGATTGATCGGGAAACCCAGCTCTTGAGGATCGATCCACACCTCGACTTCACCGATGCGTATTTCCCCGGCGAACGGGTGGTTACGGCCGTAACCGCGTTGGGTCGAATAACCCAGCGCCAGCAGAAAACCTTCATCGCCACGGGCCAAAGCCTGCAAACGTTCAGCGCGGCTGGCAGGCAATTCCAGCGGGTCGCGGGTGATGTCGGCCACGGTTTCGCTGTTGTCGGATTCGTTCTTGATCAAGCCTTCCTTGGCCAGTAGACCGAGGACTCGCGGGCAGGCTTCAAGGCTGGCGTTCGGCGTCGTTTTTGGCCCCGGATACTCGCCTTCGGCAAGCAGTGCAAAGTCGAGCAGACGGTGGGTGTAATCGAAGGTCGGCCCCAGCAGCTGCCCGCCGGGCACGTCCTTGAACGTCGCGGACAAGCGCCGGCTGAGCTGCATGTTCGACGTGTCGATCGGCAGGCTCGGGCTGAAGCGTGGCAACGTGGTGCGATAGGCGCGCAGCAGGAAGATCGCTTCCACCAGATCGCCCGCCGCTTGCTTGATCGCCAGTGCAGCGAGTTCTTCGTCGTACAGCGAGCCTTCGCTCATCACCCGCGCCACGGCGAGCGGCAGTTGCTGACGGATTTGCTCGACGCTCAACTCAGTGACAGAGGTATCGCCCCGGCGCTTTTTCGCCAGCAGACGGTGGGCATTGTCGATGGCCTGTTCGCCACCCTTGACGGCTACGTACATCAGGCACGCTCCTGTGTGATGCGAGTGCTGCGCGGCAGGCCGATCAGGTCATCACCGGCGGTAAAAAACATATCCAGGCCACGGGGAAATTCGTTGCGACGTTCGCGTTCAATCCAGAAGCCCTCCGCCAGTGGCAGGCGGACCCCGTGTTCGATTTCGATTCCCGGTCCACGCCAGGCCAGCCCTTCTCCGCCGTCCAGCAATGGCAGTTGTACGAGCAAGGTGCAGGACTGATCGGGATAGCGGTCATTGCCCACATCGAAGCCGCTCAGGTCGAGCAGATCCTCGGCGGCGAGCAAGGCGAAACGCGCGGCCTCTCGGTTTGCGGTAAGAGGGCAACCGCAATGGAACGCAAGGTTGGCGCGGATCAGCGGCGTGTCGAAGGACGGCGCCAACCACAGCGGCGTGTCGACATCCAGCAACGCCAGGCACAGCGCGTAAGTGGCCGGGGCCAACCCTTCGAGTCTCGGCGCGGCGTGCAGGGTCTGGATCAAACCTGGGCCGGCGAGTGCCTTGAGCGCCGCGCGAAAACCGCGCTGGGCATCCAGCACCGGGTCGGCGAAGGCCGGTTGCAACAACTGTGCGCTCATCAATTTTCTCCTCGTACGAGGGTGAAGAATTCAACTTTGGTGGCGGCCGTTTCCGCCTCTTTTTGCGCCCGGCGTTCGGCCTGCGCTGACGCCAGCGGCGTGATCATTTGCGCCAGCCAGTGCCGCTGTTGCGAGCCCTGCAAATGCGCATCGGCCAGAGCGGCCAGTTCGGCGTGAACCTTGTCGCGCCCCGCCAGGTAGCTGTAGCCGGTGCGACCATCGGCCAGGCGCACCACGCAGCGGGTCACGCTCATTTCGCCGACGTTGAACGGCGCGCCGTTGCCGCCCATGCGGCCACGGACCAGGGTCATGCCGATTTCCGGGGCGCGAATCAGTTGGTATTCGATGTCGCGCAGTGCGGCTTCATGGGGTTGAAGTTCGCTGCGACGGGCGAGGGCCAGCACGCCAATCCAGTGCTGCCGCGCGGTCTGAGAAGCAAGGTTCATCGGTGGGTTCTCCATCAGGTGACGATCTGGTACTGGAAGCGATCCGAACGGCTGGTGGACTGGGCCAGCTCCACCGCACGTCCGTCGCGATCGCGGGAAAGGGTGAACACACTCAGCGCCGGCAAATGCCGGGGCATCATCAGCAACGCGGCTTCTTCACGGTTGGGCAACCGGGCGCCGATCAGACTCAAGGTGCGGGTCAGCGGCAGGTCGCGTTCGCTCAGGTACTGGCGCAGGGAGCCGCCGTTGTAGTCCGCCAGCAACGGCGCGTGGCTGGCGCAGTAGCGATGGCGAATCAGGCTGACGGGTTGGTGATCGAGCTTGCGCAGGGTTTGCAATTCGATCATCGCCGCCATCTCGGCAATGCCAAGGTGCTGCGCTTCTCCGCGGCTGGCGTAGCAATAGCGGCGCTTGAGCAAGACGGCCTCGACACCCAACCCTTGCGCCGACAACGACTGGCTATAGGCGCTGTCTGCGGCCATCGGGTAGATCAGCGGCCGTTCCAGCACTTGGGTGCCTTTGCCCTGACGCCGCAGCAGGCTGCCTTCGAACACCAGCTCATCGATGGCGCGGCGCAAGGTATGGCGGTTGACGCCGAAGCGTTCGGCCAACTGCACCTCGCCTGGCAGAAAATCGCCGGCGCTGTAGTCGCTCAGCTCACGGCGCAGGATGTCGGCCAGCTCGCGGTACACCGGTTCATCTTGTCTAGACAACTGCATGCTTAAAAAAAAGCGCCCAAGGGCACCCCTCCGAAGATCAGATGAACTGCTTGCGCAGGCGTTGCGACAGGATGTCGATCAGGCTTACCACGACGATGATGACCAGCAGCACCGCGCAGGTTTGTACGAACTGAAAGGCGCGGATGTTCTCCCAGAGGATCACGCCGATGCCGCCAGCGCCGACCATGCCCACCACCGTCGCCGAGCGCACATTGGCCTCGAAGCGATACAGCGCGTACGACACCCACAGCGGCATCACTTGCGGGATCACGCCGTAGATCACTTCTTGCAAGGCACTGGCACCGGTGGCGCGAACGCCTTCAACCGGGCCCGGATCGATGGCCTCGACCGCTTCGGCGAACAGCTTGGCTAGCACACCGGTGGTGCTGATCCACAGCGCCAATACCCCGGCAAACGGACCCAACCCGACCGCCACCACGAACAACATGGCGAAGACCATTTCGTTGATCGAACGGAAGGCATCCATCACCCGGCGCAGCGGTTGGTGAATCCACCAGGGCGTGATGTTTTCCGAGCAGAGAATGCCCAGTGGCACCGAGCAGACAATCGCCAGCACCGTGCCCCAGAGGGCGATTTGTACGGTGACGATCATTTCCTTGAGGTACGCGCGCCATTCATGAAAGTCCGGCGGAAAGAAATCCGCGGCGAAGGTCGCCATGTTTCCCGAGTCGCGATACAACGCCATCGGGTTCATTTCGGCACCGTGCCAGGCCCAGGCCAGCAGGACCAGGAACAGGCCCCAACCGGCGTATCGCGGCCAGGTTTGTTTGCCGACGGCTTCAGCGTGAAGAGTGGTCATGAGTCTCCCTCAATGTAGGAGCGAGCTTGCTCGCGATGGTCGTTAACGATGACGCGGGCAACCTGGAGAAACGCGGTGCTCTTGAGTGCATCGCGAGCAAGCTCGCTCCTACAAAAAGCACCGCGCGGTGGATCAGCCGGCGTTGGCGGCTGTCTTGTTGGTTTTCTCAAGCAAAGTGATGCGCTCTTGCAGCTTGGCCAGTTCGGCATCGATCTCGGCCAGGCGCTTGGCTTTGCCTGCCGCTTCAAGCTGGATGTCGGCGTTGACGGTGGTGCGCTGCTTGAACAGCTCAAGCTGACGGATCGGCAGTAACTGGTCGTCGCTGGACTTCAAGAACTTGCCCAGTTGCATGCCCGCGAGCACGGCTTTCTCGGAGTCGGTGTCGCCATAGCTGAAGATGAAGTCGCGAATTTTTTGCTTCTCGCTGTCGCTCAGCGCCTTGCTCCATACCAGCGGGTCGGCGGGGATCAGCGGCGACTTCCAGATCACCTTGAGCATTGCAGCCTTGTCAGGCTGGGTGACTTCGAGGCGATCCCAGCTTTCGGTGTTGAAGGTCGCGACATCCAGTTGCCCCTTGGCCACGCTCAAGGCATTGACCTCGTGGCTGGAGTTGAGGGTGCGCTTGAACGCGGTGGCGGCGTCGACGTGGTTCTTGGCGAACACGTAGTAGCCCGGCACCAGATAACCCGAAGTGGAGTTCGGATCACCGTTGCCAAAGGTCAGGTTCTTGGCGTTTTTCAGCATGTCGTCGACGGAGTTGATCGGGCTGTCCTTGCGCACGATCAATACGCTCCAGTAGCCGGCAGCACCGCTGGCGGCAGCAGTCTGGGCAAAGATCTCGCCGTTGGAACGGTCCACGGCTTCGATGGCGGCCTTGTTGCCGAGCCAGGCAACGTCAACCTTGTTGAAGCGCATGCCCTGGATCAAACCGGCATAGTCAGAAGCGAAGGTGGCGTTGATCTTCAGGCCGGTTTTCTTCTGCATGTCATTCAGAAACGGCTGCCAGATGCTCTTGAGGTTCTGCGAGGACTCGGTGGACATGATGCCGAAGTTGATGGCTTTTTCTTCAGCCTGGGCGGTGCCCAGCACACAGCTGGCGAGCAGTGCTGCGCCAGCAAAAACGCGACCGATACGGTTCAACATGGAAAGGTTTCCTGAGGGTGAACGGTTGGGAAAACGGGAAGTGTTCACGCGCGCGCCAGTACCAGGCGGGGTGCGGGTTCGGCGGCGCGAATGTGGTCGGAACACATCAGGCTGGTGTCGATATCGGCACCGTACAAATCATTGAGAAATTGCCCGCTGAGTTCAGCGGCGCGGCCATCGAAATGGATGCGTCCGCCCTTGAGTGCCACGGCACGCGGGCAATAACGGGTGGCGTAATCCACTTGATGCAGGGTGACCACCACAGTCTTGCCATCGCGACGGTTGATGTCGGCGAGGATTTCCATGACCTTGCGCGCCGACTCCGGGTCGAGCGAGGCGATGGGCTCATCCGCCAGAATCACCTCGGCACGCTGGGTCAATGCCCGGGCGATCGCCACGCGCTGCTGCTGGCCGCCGGACAGGGTCGAGGCTCGTTGCGCTGCCAGATCGGCCAGGCCAACGCGGTCCAGGGACTCCATGGCGAACTGTTTTTCTTCGGCATTAAACAGGTTCAAGTTGCCACGCCAGCGCGGCATGCGCCCCAGGCAACCGAGCAGTACGTTGTCGAGTACGCTCAGGCGGTTGACCAGATTGAACTGCTGAAAGATGTAGCCGATGTCGGCACGCAGGCGCCGCACCTTGCCATTGAGCCGCCCGCTCGCCTGCACCTCTCGACCCAGCACTTTGACGCTGCCACCGTTGTTGCGATCGCAACAGGCCAGGCCCGCGAGGTGGCGCAGCAAGGTGGACTTACCGGAGCCGGAAGCGCCAATCAGCGCGACCATCTCACCGGCCGCGATGGTCAGCTCGAGGTCGACCAGTGCGGTTTTACGCGAAAAGGTCTTGTTCAGATGATCGACATGGATAGCTGCGTTCATGGGCTTCTCTGTCTGGTTGAACAGCCATCCATGGCCGTATTTGAGTTCAACCGACTTTAGGCACGGGCTGTGTCAGCCCTATGACTCGCACAAGTCGCTGCAATAACGATTTGATGAAGGATTTGTGAAAGGTTGGGAGCGTGTGAGGAGCAACAAGATCAAGATCAAAAGATCGCAGCCTGCGGCAGCTCCTACATGGATACGTATATCTCCTGTAGGAGCTGCCGCAGGCTGCGATCTTATGGATTTGAACGCTTGCGACGTTAAGTAGCCCGGGTTGCGCGAGCGCGCAGGCGCGGAGTTACGAAGTCGAAGAATGCACGAAGCTTCAAGGGCAGCGGTGTTTGCCCCTTGTGCACGAGGTTGATGGGCAATGGAGATGACTCAAAGGGTTCGAGCACTACCTGCAACGCATCGTCACGCAGGGCATCAGCGACCTGATAAGACAGGACGCGTATCACCCCGACGCCAAGCACCGCGGCACCGATAGCCGCCTCCGCTGTATTGACGGCAAGTCGTGAATGAACAGGCACCGACAGCTCTGATTTGCCCGCCCCGAAAACCCAGGCGCCCACGGAGGCAAGGACTTCGAAAGTGATGCAATTATGCTCGGCGAGATCCCGTGGCGTGGCCGGCACGCCACGGGTTGCCAGGTAGTCCGGGCTTGCACACACCACCCGACGCACTGTCCCGACTTGTGTAGCCATGAGTGAGCTATCGGGCAATTTGCCGATCCGCACCGCGACGTCACAGTGCTCCTCCATCAGATGCACCACACGATCAGTCAGCATCAGGTTGACTTCAATTTCGGGGTACTGCGCGAGAAATTCTGCAATGACCGGCACCAGGTGCAAGCGCCCGAAAACCACCGGCGCCGTGACCACCAGCTCGCCCTTGGGCGAGGCGTATTCACCGGTCGCCGCGCGCTCGGCCTCACCGATCTCTTCAAGAATGCGTCTGCACGCCGCCACATAAGAACTGCCAGCTTCCGTCAAAGACAGTTGGCGCGTGGTGCGGTGAAGCAGGCGCGTCTTCAGGTGCGATTCGAGCTCCGCAACTTTTCGGCTGACGGTGGCAAGCGGCATGCCGAGGCGACGCGCGGCGCCCGACAGACTGCCCGAATCAACCACCGCTACGAGGACAGACATGGATTCAAGACGGTTCATGGAACCCTATCAAATTATGGAAGGATGATTCCCAATCCTAGGGGATTATCCATATTTAAGCGATTGCGTAAGGTTGGGCACTCATCTCCCGCGCGCGATATCCCGTCGCACAGGCGGGAAAGGCAACCTTGATGGAGAGTGCCGTGAGCGCCCTGCCCTTAACTTCCGAAAGTACGACAGCACCCGCGTTAGCGTCTCGCGGCAAGATCATCATGATGGCGATCATCGCCGGCGCGGTGATCACCAACATCTACTGCACACAGCCCATCCTGCCCTTGATTGCGTCAGACCTGGGGCTCGACCTGACGACAGTCGATCTGGTGGCGGGCTCGGCATTGCTCGGTTTCGCCACCGGGCTGGCGCTGCTGCTGCCAATGGGCGACCGTTTTGATCGGCGCAAACTGGTGCTGGGTCAGATTGCCATGGCGCTGTGCTTCGCACTTGCGGCCGCTATCTCACCCGGCGTCGGCACGCTCATCGCCGCGTCCTTCGGCCTCGGGATCGTGAGCTGCGTGCCTCAACAACTGGTGCCATTCGCCGCCGTCATGTCCAAGCCCAGCGAACGTGGGCGAAACGTCGGCACGGTGGTCAGCGGCATCATGGTCGGCATCCTGCTCGGGCGCACGATTGCCGGTGTGGTCGGTGAAGCCTGGGGCTGGCGTGCGGTGTATGGGTTGGAAGCGGCATTTATGATTCCGGTGTGGATTGCGGCGGCTGCATTGCTGCCCAAAGGCGTGCCCAGCACCAACCTTTCCTACCCGCGCCTGCTTGCTTCACTGTGGCCGCTGATGCGGGACAATTCGGCGATTCGCCAGTCAATGATTGTCCAGGCGCTGTTGTGGGCCTGCTTCAACGCCTTTTGGGTCAACCTGGCGGCACTGCTGGCTAACGGTCCGTTTCAACTTGGCAGCGCCTGGGCGGGGGGCTTCGGCATCATCGGCGCGGCGGGTGCTCTGGCCGCGTCACTCGGCGGCCGAGCCACTGACCGGCTGGGCTCGCGCAGCGTGATTGGCGCCAGTATCGGTATCGTGACGCTGGCCTATCTGCTGCTTTCTGGCGCGCAGACCTCGCTGACGTTGCTGGTACTCGGCGTGATCGTGCTCGATATCGGCGTGCAGTCGGGCCTGGTGTCGAACCAGACTCGCGCCTTCGCCGTAGACCCCAAGGCACAGGGCCGCATCAACAGCCTCTACATGACGGCCACGTTCTTTGGTGGTGCGGTGGGCGCAGCGATCAGCGGCTGGCTGATGACCCGTTATGGCTGGTCCGGCATCGTGATCTTCGGCATTGCCCTGGGGCTGCTTGCTCTGGCAATCCACTGGATCGGGGCACCGCGCCGGGCGACGCGCTAATTACAGACAAGAAAAAGGCGACCTCGAAGGTCGCCTTTTTCATTACTGCCCGAATTGCCGCCCAAGACCGCCAGGCACGCCGTGGATATCTGTCTCTTCCCACGGCCCTTTCGGGCTGATCGAGCGGCTCCAGCCGTTGTCCCAGCGGTAGTAAGTGCGCTGGCGGTAGAAGGTGTTCGGTTGATCATCGAGCACATAGACACCCAGTTTCGGGTCCCAATGACTGTTGCCCCCCGGCGGCGGCGCGAAGCTGGCGGAAGTACGCGGCAACGGCTTGGCGGGTTTGGCGGGAATGGCAGGTTTGCCCGGTGCAGGCGACGTCGATGGCGTGGGGCTGGGCTGCGACGGCGGGATCGGTGGTGGCGTCTGCGGCTCGGGTGGCCGATGGACCGCACAAGCGCTCAGCCCTAAAACAACGCTGAGCAGGGTAATACGAGCGATGGCGGTCATGGTGCGTGTCCTGTTATTTGTCCGGGCTGTCGATGGTCAGTGTTTGCGGCGCGGTGGTGCTGCTGGCCAGAGGCTGGCTGCGACCGACCCACTCGCCCGCCGTCGGTTGACCGGCACGGGAGATGCGCGCAACCAGTTGGACTTCAGGGAAGTTCGACAGTTTCAACTGCGGCATCATTGCGTCGGCATCACCCAGTTCAACGGTCGCCGGCAAGTCTGCGACAGTCAGGCGTTTGGCCGCCAGCGGCGCAGGCGGGCCAGAGGTAGCACGGGCAAAAATGAACACGCTGTCGCCCGGCTGGACTTTGCCTTTCAGTTCGGCCGCCAGATCCACCTGGACCTTGAGCAGCGCCGCTGTCTTGGCCACCGGCGCCGGTGCGACTTTGCCGCCGCTGGCCACCAGTTTTTCGGTGGCGCGGGTAATGCCGCCCTGCAATGCGATACGGGATTTATCGTCCGGCGGCAGTTGCTCCAGCAGGCGATTCCAGTAATCGATGGCTTGTTGATAATGCTCGCTTTCGAAGGCCGCGATGCCCAGCAGGCCGAGGCTGGTGACTTCTTTCGGATCAGCCTTCAACGCTTCGTCAGTCAGCGCCTGAATCTTGTCCGACCACGTCTTGCCATCGGCGAAGTACTGGGCCTGGGCCCATTGGCCCAACAATTCAGGTTGACGACCGGCGAGGTTGACAGTGCGCTCGAAGATCTTCGCCGCATCGGCGGGACGATCCTGAGTCATGTAAGTGCGACCGAGGAAGTACAAGGCTTCAGCCGAATCCGGCTGCGCCGCGACTGCGCGCTCCAGGCGTCGGGTCATTTCCTCCATCGACTGCGGTGCCTGGGAGAATTCCCGGGCCAACTCGACTTTATCGCTGGCACCGAAATGCAGGTACAAGCCCAGGCCCAAAACCGGCACCAGAATCGCCGCCAGCAAAGGCGCCGGTTTGCCCAATCGAGACACCCGTGGTGCGGCAACGCCTTCGGTATCCGCGAGCAATTCACGGGCAGCTTCAGCGCGGCCGGCGTCCATTTGCGCGGCATCGAGAATGCCCTCTTCCTGCTGAACGTGCAGTTCAGCCACGCGCTCCTGATACAGCGCTACGTTCAGGGCAGTACGATCCTCTTCGAGCTGGGCGCGACGACTACGCAGAACGGGGATCAGCAGAAAACTCAGGGCCACCAGAAGCAGCAGACCTGCAGCGAGCCAGAAATCAATCATTCTTGGTTTTTATCCAACAGATGGTCGAGGCGCTCACGCTCCTCGGCAGAAAGCGAGTCCGGAGTTTCAGCGCGTTGCACGCGACGACGGCGGACAATCACCGCGATGATCACAAAACCGCCCAGCAGCAGGCCGGCGGGGCCGAACCAGAGCAGTGCAGTCTTGGCGTTCAGGGCCGGTTTGTAGCGGACGAAATCACCGTAGCGATCAACCATGAAGTCGATGATTTGCTGGTTGTCCTTGCCCTCGCCCAACATGCGAAAAATCTCTCTGCGCAGGTCGGCCGCAATCGGTGCGTTGGAGTCGGCGATATCCTGGTTCTGGCACTTGGGGCAGCGCAGCTCCTTGGTCAGCTCGCGGAAACGCTCACGGTCGCCTTCTTTGGCAAACTCATAGGTGTCGATTGCGGCGTGAGCCACACCCGCCATGCTCAGGCCCAAAACGACGGCAGCGATCCAGCGCTTCATGGCTTGGCCTCATCGACCAGCGCCTGATACTTGGCCGCCAGTTTTTCGTGCCAGACCTGCTCGTCGATCACGCCAACGAACTTGTCGCGGATGATGCCCTTGGCGTCGATGAAGAAGGTTTCCGGCGCGCCATACACGCCGAGGTTCAGGCCCAGGGTGCCGGCGTCGTCGCGGATGTCGAGTTGATAAGGGTTATGGAATTCCGTCAGCCACTTCAAGGCATCGGCGTTGATGTCCTTGTAGTTGATGCCGTAGATCAGCACGCCCTTCTCGGCCAGTTTGTTCAACACCGGGTGCTCGACCCGGCAGGAAATGCACCAGGTGCCCCAGACGTTGACCAGTGCCGGTTTGCCGAGAATGTCAGCACGGCTCAAGGTCTTTTCGCCCTGCACCGCAGGGAGTGAAAATTCCGGGAAAGGTTTGCCGATCATCGCCGACGGCAACTCGGCCGGGTCCAGGTACAGACCGCGATAAAGGAAAACAGCGACCACCAGAAAAATCGCCAGTGGCAGCAGCATCAACCAACGTCTCATGCAGTGGCTCCCGTCATGCCCAGTGCTTCACGCACGCGGCTTTTCACCTTGACCCGATAGCGACGATCCAGCGCCGCCAGCAACCCGCCGAGACCAGTAAGCAACCCACCGAACCAGATCCAGCGCACGAATGGTTTAACGTGAACGCGCACGGCCCAGGCGCCATCGCCCAGCGGTTCGCCCAGTGCGACGTAGAGATCACGGGTGAAACCGGCGTCGATCCCGGCTTCGGTCATCACCGAGTTTTGCACGGTATACAGACGTTTTTCAGGATGCAGCACGCTGACTTCTTTGCCATCGCGGATCACCCGGATGGTGCCCTTGTCGGACGTGAAGTTCGGGCCTTCGAAGTGCTTGGCACCTTCGAACACAAAGTGATAACCGGCCAGGTCCATGGACTCGCCCGGTGCCAGACGCAGGTCGCGCTCGGCACTGTTCTGGCTCGACAACACCACGCCGAGGGCACAGACCGCGATACCCAGGTGAGCAAGCTGCATGCCCCAATAGCTGCGAGTCAGGGCCGGCAGGCCTTTGATCAGGCCTTTGTGGCGAGTCTTGTCGCGGATATCCCTCACGCCGGCCAGCAATACCCAGGCCGCGAGCATGAAGGTTGCAATCACCGCCCAGTTGAAATCGCCGTAAGCGACGCCGGCCACAACGGCCAGCGCGGCGCTGCCGAGCAATACCGGGGTCAGCATGTTGAACAGCCATTTAACCGGCGTGTCTTTCCAGCGCACCAGCATGCCGACCGCCATCACCACCATCAGCAACGCCATCAACGGAATGAACAGCGCGTTGAAGTACGGTGGGCCGACCGACAGTTTGGCGCCGGTCATCGCGTCCAGAATCAGCGGGTACAAGGTGCCCAGCAGGATCATCGACGCCGCCACCACCAGCACCAGGTTGTTGCCCAGCAGCAAGGTTTCCCGGGACCAGAGGTTGAAGCCAACCTGGCTCTTCACCACCGGTGCGCGCAGGGCGAACAGCGTCAGTGAACCACCGACCACGAACAGCAGGAAAATCAGGATGAACACACCGCGTTCAGGGTCGGAGGCAAAGGCGTGCACCGACGTCAGCACGCCGGAACGCACGAGGAAAGTCCCGAGCAGGCTCAGCGAGAACGCGGCGATGGCCAGCAACACGGTCCAGCTCTTGAATACGCCACGTTTTTCCGTGACCGCCAACGAATGAATCAGCGCGGTACCCACCAGCCAAGGCATGAAGGAAGCGTTTTCCACCGGGTCCCAGAACCACCAGCCGCCCCAGCCGAGTTCGTAATAGGCCCACCACGAACCGAGGGTGATGCCGATACCGAGGAAAGCCCAGGCGACGATGGTCCATGGACGCGACCAGCGAGCCCACGCCGCGTCCAGGCGACCGCCCATCAACGCCGCGATGGCGAAGGCGAATGCCACCGAGAAGCCTACGTAACCCATGTACAGCATCGGTGGGTGAACGATCAGGCCAATGTCTTGCAGCAATGGATTGAGGTCAGCACCGTCGCTCGGGATCTGCGGCAGAATGCGCTTGAACGGGTTCGAGGTAAGGATCAGGAACAGCAGGAAACCGGTGCTGATCATGCCCATCACCGCCAGCACCCGCGCCAGCATCACTTGCGGCAACTGCCGGGAGAACACCGACACGGCGAAAGTCCAGCCACCGAGGATCAACGCCCACAGCAGCAACGAACCTTCGTGCGCGCCCCACACGGCGCTGAATTTGTAGTACCACGGCAAGGCGCTGTTGGAGTTGCTGGCGACATAGCCGACGGAAAAGTCATCCGTCATGAACGCATAGGTCAGGCAACCGAAAGCGAACACCAGGAAAGTGAATTGACCCCACGCGGCGGGCTGGGCCAGGCTCATCCATAAACGGTCGCCGCGCCAGGCACCGAGCAACGGCACCACGGCCTGAACCAGCGCGAAGCACAGCGCCAGGATCATGGCCAAATGGCCCAATTCAGGAATGAAAATGGTGGCAGTCATGGATCAACCCTCCTTCGCAGGTGTTGGAGCGGTTTGGCCACTGTCTTTGAGGGCCTTGGTCACTTCAGGCGGCATGTACTTTTCATCGTGCTTGGCCAGCACTTCATCGGCGACAACCACGCCCTCGGCGTTGATTTTGCCCAAGGCGACGATGCCCTGCCCTTCGCGGAACAAGTCCGGCAGGATGCCGCGGTAGGTGATGGTCACGGATTTGTTGAAGTCGGTGACCACGAATTTCACGTCCAGGGAATCGTTGGAACGTTGCAGCGATCCCTTCTCGACCATGCCACCCGCTCGAATGCGCGTGTCTTGCGGGGCTTCGCCATTGGCGATCTGGGTCGGGGTGTAAAACAGATTGATGTTTTGCTGCAGGGCGCTCAGGGCCAGGCCAACGGCAGCGCCGACCCCGACCAAAATCGCAAAAATGATGATAAGACGCTTTTTACGCAGCGGATTCACTTGCCGTTCTCCCGGCGCAAACGACGCGCCTCTTGTTGCAGATACCGCTTGCGGGCCAGAATCGGCGCCGCCACGTTGAGGGCCAGGACCGCCAGGCAAATGCCATAGGCTGACCAGACATACAGACCATGATGGCCCATGGCGATGAAGTCGCCGAATGAAGCAAAACTCATCGAACGGCCTCCAGGCTGTTTTCCACTTCGGCCTTGACCCAACTGGCCCGCGCCTCACGCTTGAGCACTTCAAGGCGCATGCGCAGCAGCAGCACCGCGCCGAAGAAACAATAGAAGCCCAGCGCCGTCAGCAGCAGTGGCAGCCACATCTCGGCGGGCATCGCCGGTTTTTCGGTGAGGGTGAAGGTCGCGCCCTGGTGCAAGGTGTTCCACCACTCCACCGAGTACTTGATGATCGGGATGTTGATCACGCCAACAATCGCCAGCACCGCGCAGGCCTTGGCCGCGCTGTCGCGATTGCTGATGGCGTTGCCCAGCGCAATGAGACCGAAGTACAGGAAAAGCAGGATCAACATAGACGTGAGTCGTGCGTCCCAGACCCACCACGAGCCCCAGGTCGGTTTACCCCAGATCGCGCCGGTGACCAGCGCAACCGCTGTCATCCAGGCACCAATGGGCGCCGCGCACTGCAGGGCGACGTCGGCCAGTTTCATCTTCCACACCAGACCCACCACGCCGCACACGGCCAGCATCACGTAGATGGACTGCGCCAGCATGGCGGCCGGAACATGGATATAAATGATGCGAAAGCTGTTGCCTTGCTGGTAATCCGGCGGCGCAAAGGCCAGGCCCCAAACTACGCCAACGCCGATCAGCAGCAACGCCGCGACGCTCAGCCATGGCAGTAGTTTGCCGCTGATGCCATAAAACCATTTGGGTGAGCCGAGCTTATGAAACCAGGTCCAGTTCATTACTGTTTCCATCACGGTTGCCACTCGTTGTCACGAGTAGCCAGGGTCTGCTTTTCTTTCAAAAAGAGTGGTTAAAATTTAACCAGACCTCATTATTATTCGCCGACGCTGATCTTCAGGCCAGCAGCTATTGCAAAAGGTGTCAGGGTTATCGCCAGGGCGGTCAGGCTACCAAGCCACAGCAGATACCCGGTCGCTGGCATGCCTTGTAATGCTGCCTGCAAGGCGCCACTGCCAAGAATCAACACCGGGATGTACAACGGCAGAATCAGCAATGCCAGTAACAGGCCACCGCGCTTCAAGCCGACAGTCAGGGCCGCGCCCACCGCACCGAGCAGGCTCAGCACCGGTGTACCCAGCAATAAAGAAAGCAGCAACACTGGCAGACAAGCGGCAGGCAAACCGAGCATCAACGCCAGCAAGGGTGCGAGCAAAACCAGTGCCAGGCCAGAGAACGCCCAGTGTGCCAGCACCTTGGCCAAAACCAGAAGAGCCAGGGGGTGCGACGAAAGGACCCACTGTTCCAGCGATCCGTCCTCGAAATCACTGCGGAAAAGCCCGTCCAGCGAGAGCAAAACCGATAAAAGGGCTGCCACCCAGACCAGTCCCGGAGACAAGGTTTGCAACAATTGAGACTCGGGGCCGACCGCCAACGGGAACAGTGAAACGACGATGGCAAAAAATACCAGCGGATTGGCCAGTTCCGCAGGACGGCGGAACAGCAGGCGGGCCTCGCGGGCGACCAACAGGCCGAAAACACTCATACGGCCCAGTTCCCCAGATCAATATTGCGATAACCGGCCGGCATCCGGCTCAGTGTGTGGTGAGTGGTTAGCACCACCATGCCGCCACGTTCACAGTGGGCGGCCAGATGTTCTTCCAGCTGCGCCACGCCTTGTTTGTCGAGAGCGGTGAACGGCTCATCGAGAATCCACAGCGGCGGGCTGTCCAGAAACAACCGCGCCAGTGCGACTCGCCGTTGCTGGCCAGCGGACAGGGTGTGACAGGGAACATCTTCGAAACCACGCAGTCCGACGGCTGCCAGTGCCTGCCAGATCGCCTCGTGCGTGGCCGGCTGATGCAGGGCGCAGAGCCAGCTCAAATTCTCTTCCGGCGTCAACAGGTCCTTGATGCCGGCGGCATGGCCGATCCACAGCAGGTTGCGCGCCAGCTCCGTACGCTGCTCGTTCAACGGTTGCCCATTGAGCAGAACCTGACCGGCGGTCGGCTGCATGAGCCCCGACAGCAGGCGTAACAAGCTGGTTTTGCCACTGCCATTGGGGCCGCTGATCTGTACCATTTCGCCACTGGCCAGTCTCAAATCGAGATTTTCGAAGAGCAGCCGGAGGTCTCGCTCACAAGCAAGGGCAACGGTTTGCAGGACAGGACTGGTCAAGGATTCGCGGGCCTTATACGGTTCAAGTCGGCTCTGGAGCGGCCGTTAAATAGAGATGCAGAATAGATGTATTGGCAGACTCAACGAGAGAGCTGCGTCAAATAATTGCAATGTTTCCGCCACTCTGTATACAACGCGGCGGCATTATACATGCCATCTCCTACTCTCAAGAGTGCATTTTCCCAAGGTTGTGACCGCGTATGACAGGCGAAATGAACATCCCCCCAGTGCCGCAGATCACGCCAGCGACATCGCGTCCGCTGGCGATCAGTGGTGAGCTGATCAAGCTGTTGACGCCGATGGAGGGCCTGATCACCGCTGGTCAGTCCGCAAAGGCTGAAGTGCTGTCGCTCAAGCAGGCGGATCAGACTTTTCAACTGTTGCTCAAAGTCACCCTCGACAGCGGCCGCCAGACCACCGTCCAGGCCACCAGCAATCAACCGTTGGCCCAAGGCACCAGCCTGCTGGTCACCCAGCCCTCGGCGAGCAACCTGGCAGTCACCGTGCAACAGGCCATTGCCTCCAGCGTCGCCACCCTCACCCGCCTCGACACCGCGCAATTGCCGATCGGCACCCTGTTGCAGGGCAAAGTGCTGACCTCCCAGGTGCTGCCGCAGGTGCCGGGCCAGCCAACGGTGTTCCGCTCGCTGGTGAGCCTGCTTAACACCGCCCTCAGCGGCAGCACCCTGAGCATCGACAGCCCGCAACCATTGCGCATCGGCACCTTGCTGAGCGCGCAAGTACAGGACACCCAGACGCTGAAGTTCGTGCCGCTGAGCAACCGTCAGGAACAGTTGGCCGTGACTCAACAACTGGCCGGCCAACAAAGCCGCCAGGGCTCGCTGGACGGTCTGCTGAAACTCCTGCAAGACCTGCCGGCTTCGGATCAGACTTCCGCCGATCTGCGTTCCATCGCCGACAAATTGCTCGCGGGCCTGCCCGACGTTCAACAACTGAGCACGGCAAAAGGCCTGGCCTTGGCGCTGGCCGGAAGCGGTGTTTTCCTCGAAACGAAACTGCTGACCGGACAGAACCCGACACTGACGCCTGATCTGAAAGGCAACCTGTTGAAGCTGATCGCGCAATTGACGCCGGGATTGCCAGCCAACACCAATCTCGGCGCAATCATCGCGGCCAATACCCTGGCCCAAGTGATGCCAAATTTCGTGCGTAATGCCCTTGGCATGCTCGGGCAAGTCAGTGCCAAATCGCCGCCAAGCAGCTTTCCGCTGCCCGAACGTCTGTTGCAAAGCGCAGAAGGTGAAGACGATCTCGAACACCTGCTGCGCCTGGCGGCGGCGGCGGTGTCACGTCTGCAAAGCCATCAGCTGTCGAGCCTGGAACAGACTGGTGTCACCAGCGACGGACGCCTGATGAGCACCTGGCAACTGGAAATCCCGATGCGCAACCTGCAGGACATCGTGCCGCTACAGGTCAAGTTCCAGCGCGAAGAAGCCCCTGAAAAAGAATCCCCACAGGAACGCCGCGATGAGCGCGAGCCCAAGCAACAATTATGGCGCGTCGAACTGGCGTTCGACATGGAGCCTTTAGGGCCGCTGCAAATCCAGGCGCAGTTGATCAAGAGCAGCCTGTCCAGTCAGCTGTGGGCCGAACGGCCGTACACCGCCAGCCTGATCGAAAGCAATCTGGCGGCATTACGCGAACGCTTGTTGGCATCCGGCCTGAACGTCAGCGATCTCGACTGCCACCTCGGCACGCCACCCCAAGGCACGCAAACCCGCCTCGAACAACGCTGGGTCGACGAAACCGCATGAAAAACCCCAATGCCCCGCGCCAGGCCATCGCCCTCAAATACGACGGCACCCACGCCCCAACCCTCACGGCCAAGGGCGACGAAGAACTGGCGGAAGAAATCCTGAGGATTGCCCGCGATTACGAAGTGCCGATCTACGAAAACGCCGAACTGGTGAAACTGCTGGCGCGGATGGAGCTGGGAGACAGCATTCCGGAAGAGTTGTACCGGACGATTGCCGAGATCATTGCGTTTGCGTGGAATTTGAAGGGCAAGTTTCCGGCGGGGCAGGATCCGAATGCGCCGCGGGTGGAGAAGGATGTGACTGAGCGTGGGGATGATTACTGAGGTTTTAAGGACGCCTTCGCGAGCAGGCTCGCTCCCACACTAGATTGGCGACGCGCCACCGATCCCTTGTAGGAGCGAGCCTGCTCGCGATTGCCGATTTCAGCCAAATCGCAAAAACCAGTTCTTGCGCAATTAGGCCAGCGTCTCGTAATCAGCCTTGAAAAAACGCAAAAGCCTGAGGCTGCGGCCGACAATCAAACCATTGATCAGACCCGCTCCCAATGCTGACCATGCCACCGCCAAAACTTCATCCGCCAGTTCCGGATGCATGGCCGCCTGGTACCCACTGTAGTAACGCCATGCAAAGAACCCCCAGTACACAACCAGCACCTTGACCGTGCCACCCAGCACCAGACGCTCACCATCACGCTCCACGCTTTGATACGAGTAAAAGCGCAACGCCAATATCCAACCCGCCAGCAACCCCAATGCATACACCGAAAGCGGAATTGCGGCACCTTGGGAGAAATTCAGAGAGACAAGGGAAATGGCGACAAAAATCAGCGGCGTGATTTGCAACGACCTCTTCGACTCATGACTCTTGAAGCAGGCACTGACGCCGTAATAAGTCAGGATAAAAAAGACCGCATAAACCCACAGCGGGGTACCACGCAAAATGTCGAACATAGGCCTCCTTGGCAGTGCATGTAGCCTAAACAGTCATTGTTGATCAGCGGCGATGAAGTTACCGAGGGCAGGATGATTACTGAAGTCTGGAGGACGCCTTCACGGGCAGCCCGCTCCCAGCCTGAAATCACTGTAGGAGCGAGCGTGCTCGCGATGAAGGCATGAGCAACGCGTTTATTCAGAAAGCCCGCGTTATCGTTGACGTCCATCGCGAGCAGGATCGCTCCTGCAAGTAACTAGCTGCTTTTATGCAATTTGCTCATCAACTCCGCCTCAGCCTGGGTCAAGCCACAGGACTGGGTCAGTTCGTCGACGCTCGCGCCCATGCCGACCAATCGTGCCGCCTGGGCGAACGACAGGCTGGAAGGATCGCGCTGTTCCACCTGAGCCAGTTTGTCAGGCAGAGGGGCGACGATCGCGCGCAGTTCGTGCAGGTCTTCACCCATGCGCACGTTGCCGTTCTGATAGTTGTCGACGCGCTTGGCCAGGTCCTTGATGCGCTGATCGCGCAGCGCATCACCCTGGGCCTGTTGCGCGGCGATAAGCTTTTGACCGCGAATGTACGCCAGAAACATTGCCAGCGTGCCTGCCCAAAACAGGAACAGGACAATGACCGCCACCTCAAGAATCAATCAGATACTCTCCAGTTCCGACCATTCTTCTTCGCTCATCATCTTGTCGAGTTCGACCAGGATCAGCAGTTCGTTGTTCTTGTTGCACACGCCTTGAATGAACTTGGCGGATTCTTCGTTACCGACGTTTGGCGCGGTTTCGATTTCCGACTGACGCAGGTAAACCACTTCGGCCACGCTGTCGACCATGATCCCGACCACTTGCTTGTCGGCTTCGATGATGACGATACGGGTGTTGTCGCTGATTTCGGCGTTCATCAGGCCGAAGCGCTGACGGGTGTCGATCACGGTGACCACGTTACCGCGCAGGTTGATGATGCCCAGCACGTAGCTCGGGGCACCCGGAACCGGGGCGATCTCGGTGTAACGCAGGACTTCCTGAACGCGCATCACGTTGATGCCGTAGGTTTCGTTGTCCAGCTTGAAGGTTACCCATTGCAGGATCGGATCTTCGGAACCCTTTGCCGCCGTCGCCTTATCATTCATACCCTGACCCCTCGAAAAACCGCCCTAGCGGTGTGTTCAGTGCGGCGGCAGTGACTGCCGTCACGTGTTTTTTATGTCTGTTTGTGGATCGGCTTGACGCTGCTCATGTGCTTTGCCCCACCGCTGGCGATCAACTCGGCCAACGCGGAAACGTCAAGCAACGCACACATATGTTCAATCACGGTGCCCGCCAGCCATGGCCGTTGACCACGGTGGCTGCGCCATTTGATTTCGTTCGGGTCCAGGCGCAGCGAGCGGCTGACCTGATGCACCGCCAGCCCCCACTCGTAGCCCTGAACGGAAATGACGTATTGCAGGCCTTGGCGGAAGTCATCGCGATAACGGTCGGGCATGACCCATCGCGCAGTGTCCAGCACCTTCAAGTTGCCGGCCTGGCTCGGCAGGATACCGAGGAACCATTCGGGCTGACCGAACAACGGCGTCAACTCGTGACCGGCCAACGGATAAATCGACCCCAGGCACACCAGTGGCACCGCCAGGGTCAACCCGGCGACATCGAACAACAGGCATTCGAACGGTTCGGCGGCCCATGTCGGACGCCCGTCGGTTTCCACCGGAGGTGGCGTGTTCGAGGGTGGCAGATGAACTTCGACGACCGGCGGTATCAGCGCTTGATGTACTTCGACAGTCGACGGCACCACGGCGTGTTGCAGTTCAACGGCGGGTGGCACCAACGCTTGAAGCAAGGGCGCGATGGTCGATACCGGCGCCAGAATCGGTGCAGGCGCTTCCATCACGGCGACCGGTGTTTTCTCAACGACAGGCGCTACCACAGGCGCGGCGATGGCGGCAGGTTGCTGCGCATCCCGGGCCTGCTCTTCGAGCACTGCTGCCTGGAACTCGTCCAGCGCGGCTTCTACTTCAATGATTTCGACAACTTCGACGACTTCAGCAAGCACTTGAACTTCAACCGGCAGTTCATCGGTCGCTTCCTGTAGCAGGTTGTCCAGATACGACTGAAGCGCCAATTGCGGACGCGAGGTGATCTTCAGCGGCCGGTTCATGTGCGCACCTCTGTAGGAGCTGCCGAAGGCTGCGATCTTTTGATCTTGATCTTTTCAAGTTCGCCACAAAGCAAGATCAAAAGATCGCGGCCTGCGGCAGCTCCTACAGGGATTGGGCTCATTTCACGCCACCTGCGGAACAAGTTGTGCCGCCAAAAGATGCTTGAGCAACGCGCGGTACGCAAGAACGCCACGGCTCTTGCCGTCGAATTGCGAAGGCGTCAGCCCTGCCCGGCTGGCATCGCGCAGACGCGTGTCCACCGGAATGTAGCCTTGCCAGATTTCTTCCGGAAATTTGTCGCGCAAGACGCGCAACGTGCCGAGGGATGCTTGCGTACGGCGGTCGAACAGGGTCGGCACGATGGTGAATGGCAAGGCCTGCTTGCGTGAGCGGTTGATCATCGCCAGGGTGTTGACCATGCGCTCCAGGCCTTTGACCGCCAGGTGTTCAGTCTGCACCGGGATCACCAGTTGTTGGCTCGCCGCCAAGGCATTGACCATCAGCACGCCGAGCAACGGCGGGCTGTCGATCACCGCGTAATCGAAGTCCTGCCACAGTTGCGCGAGGCTCTTGGCGATCACCAGGCCCAAACCACTCTGGCCCGGCGACTGGCGCTCAAGGGTCGCCAGCGCGGTACTCGACGGCAACAAGGAAATATGTTCGTGGCTGGTGGACAGCAGCAACTGACCGGGCAAGCCCTGAGGCACGCTGCCCTTGTGCAGGAACAGGTCGTAGTTGCTGTGTTCCAGGGTGTCCGGGTCGTAACCGAAATAGCTGGTCATGGAGCCGTGAGGGTCGAGATCGACCACGACCACGCGCTTGCCCGCCTCGGCCAGCAACCCGGCTAAAGCGATAGAGGAAGTGGTTTTACCGACACCACCCTTTTGATTGGCGACTGCCCAGACTCTCATTCGGATTGTTCCTCCCGACCGAATGGATCGGCCGAGAAATAGCTCAACGTGTTAATGCGGGTGACGGAGAATTGACGGCGCTCTCTCGTCCCGGCGACTTGACCGGGGTCGGTGCAGTTTGTGTGCCAGCACGCTTCAACGCGGCATCCGGTTTTGCATTGGCGGTGCCGGTTCCGGTAAGGCTGCGACGTACATCGAGATTGCGCGACACCACCAGCACCACGCGACGGTTACGCGCCCGGCCCTCGGCCGTGGCATTGTTGGCCACCGGCTGGAATTCGCCATAGCCCACCGACGCCAGACGACCGGGGTTCACACCCTGCATCGCCAGCATGCGCACGATGCTCGCCGAACGAGCCGAGGACAGCTCCCAATTGGTCGGATACTGCGAGGTGCGAATCGGCTGATCGTCGGTAAAACCTTCAACGTGAATCGGGTTGTCGAACGGCTTCAGAATCGTCGCGACCTTGTCGATGATGTTGAATGCGATGTCACTGGGCATAGCGTCGCCGCTGCCAAACAGCAGGCTGGAATTGAGTTCGATCTCGACCCACAACTCGTTGCCGCGCACGGTCATCTGATTGGAGCTGATCAGGTCGCCGAATGCCGCACTGATGTCATCGGCGATGCTTTTCAGCGGATCGCTCGTACCGGCAACACCGGCATCGACCTGGTCGCTGTCCTTGACCAGTGGCTTGGCCGGGGTCACGGTCTTCGGTCGCTCGTCGCCGATCGGAATCGGTTTCAGGGCACGATCGGTGTCGGTGAAAACCCCGATCAATGCCTCGGAAATGATCTTGTACTTGCCTTCGTTGATCGACGAGATCGAGTACATCACCACGAAAAAGGCGAACAGCAAGGTGATGAAGTCGGCATAGGAAACGAGCCAACGTTCATGGTTTACATGTTCTTCATGCTGCCGACGACGAGCCATGAGGTTATTCCCTTAATCCATGAAGCCCTGAAGCTTCAACTCAATGGAGCGAGGGTTTTCACCTTCGGCGATCGACAGAATGCCTTCCAACAACATTTCGCGATAACGCGACTGGCGCAATGCGACGGATTTGAGTTTGGCCGCAATCGGCAGCAGCACCAGGTTGGCACTGGCCACACCGTAGATGGTTGCAACGAACGCCACGGCGATGCCGCTACCCAGTTGAGATGGATCGCCCAGGTTGCCCATGACGTGAATCAGGCCCATCACCGCACCGATGATGCCGATGGTCGGCGCGTAACCACCCATGCTTTCGAAGACTTTGGCAGCTTCAATGTCGCGGCTTTCCTGCGTGTAAAAATCCACTTCCAGAATGCTGCGAATGGCTTCGGGTTCAGCACCGTCCACCAACAGTTGCAGGCCCTTGCGCGAGTAGCTGTCGGGCTCGGTGTCGGCCACCCCTTCCAGACCGAGCAAACCTTCCTTGCGTGCGGTCAGGCTCCAGTTCACGACGCGATCGATGCCGCCGGCCAGGTCGATGCGTGGCGGGAACAGGATCCACGCCAGAATCTGCATCGCGCGCTTGAACGCGCTCATCGGCGATTGCAGCAACGCCGCGCCGATGGTCCCGCCGAGCACGATCAATGCCGCCGGGCCGTTGGCCAGGGCACCGAGGTGACCACCTTCGAGGAAGTTGCCGCCGATGATGGCGACGAACGCCATGATGATCCCGATAAGGCTTAGAACGTCCATCAGATACACGCCTCGACCAGGTGCCGGCCAATATCGTCAAGCCCGTAGACCGCATCGGCGAGTTCGGCTTTGACGATGGCCATCGGCATGCCGTAGATCACGCAGCTCGCTTCATCCTGAGCCCAGATCGAACTGCCGCCCTGTTTGAGCAGGCGCGCGCCTTCGCGACCGTCCGCGCCCATGCCGGTCAATACAACCGCCAGAACTTTGTCACCGTAAGTCTTGGCCGCCGAACCGAACGTAATGTCCACGCACGGCTTGTAGTTCAAACGTTCGTCGCCCGGCAGGATTTTCACCGCGCCACGGCCGTCGATCATCATTTGCTTGCCACCCGGTGCCAGCAACGCCAGGCCTGGACGCAGGATGTCGCCATCCTCGGCTTCCTTGACGCTGATGCGGCAGAGTTTGTCCAGACGTTCGGCGAATGCCTTGGTAAAGGCTGCCGGCATGTGCTGAACCAGCACGATCGGCGCCGGGAAGTTGGCCGGCAACTGGGTCAGGACCCGCTGCAGGGCAACCGGGCCGCCAGTGGACGTGCCGATGGCCACCAATTTGTAGGCTTTGCGTTTCGGTGCCGGCGACGACGGTGCCGCCGCATGCGTACGCGTCGGCAGCGGAGCGGGTGCCGGACGCACAGGCGCGTTGCTTCCGTAACTGCCGAGGCTCGAAGGCGCTGGCGTCGGGGCAGGTGCAGCGACAGGGGTCGGGGCAGCATAGGTACTGACGCGACGATTACTGCGCGAGATGCTGAGAATCTTCTCGCACAGCAGTTGCTTGACCTTCTCGGGGTTGCGCGAGATGTCTTCGAAATTCTTCGGCAGGAAGTCCACCGCGCCGGCGTCCAGCGCATCCAGGGTTACCCGGGCGCCTTCGTGGGTCAGCGAGGAAAACATCAAGACCGGGGTCGGGCAGCGCTGCATGATGTGCCGCACCGCTGTGATGCCGTCCATCATTGGCATCTCGTAGTCCATGGTGATCACGTCTGGCTTGAGCGCCAGCGCCTGATCAATCGCCTCTTTTCCGTTGGTCGCCGTACCGACGACCTGGATATTCGAATCCGCTGAAAGAATTTCCGAGACGCGGCGGCGGAAAAACCCCGAATCGTCCACCACCAGGACTTTGACTGCCATAAACACTCCGTTAGACGGAGCGAGGCTCAGTCGCCCCGCTCCACCAGAATCAAATACGCCGCGTGGCGTAACGCTTGAGCATGCTCGGAACATCGAGAATCAGCGCGATGCGGCCGTCACCGGTAATGGTGGCGCCCGACATGCCCGGGGTTCCCTGAAGCATTTTGCCCAATGGCTTGATGACCACCTCTTCCTGGCCCACCAGTTGATCGACGACGAAGCCGATCCGCTGAGTGCCCACCGAAAGGATCACCACATGGCCTTCGCGCTGCTCTTCGTGAGCGGCGGAGCTGACCAGCCAGCGCTTGAGGTAGAACAATGGCAGCGCCTTGTCCCGCACGATCACCACTTCCTGGCCGTCTACCACGTTGGTGGTCGACAGATCGAGGTGGAAGATCTCGTTGACGTTCACCAGCGGGAACGCGAATGCCTGGTTGCCGAGCATGACCATCAGTGTCGGCATGATCGCCAGGGTCAACGGCACCTTGATGACGATCTTCGAACCCTGGCCTTTGGCCGAGTAGATGTTGATCGAACCGTTGAGCTGGGAAATCTTGGTTTTCACCACGTCCATGCCCACGCCACGACCCGATACGTCGGAGATCTCGGTCTTGGTCGAGAAGCCCGGAGCGAAAATCAGGTTGTAGCACTCGGTATCGCTCAGGCGATCGGCCGCGTCCTTGTCCATCACACCGCGTTTTACCGCGATGGAACGCAGGACGTTCGGGTCCATGCCTTTGCCGTCATCGGAGATCGACAGCAGGATGTGGTCGCCTTCCTGTTCCGCAGCCAGGATCACCTTGCCGCCGCGGGCCTTGCCCGACGCTTCGCGTTCTTCCGGCGACTCGATGCCGTGGTCGACCGCGTTGCGCACCAAGTGGACCAGCGGGTCGGCCAGGGCCTCGACGAGGTTCTTGTCGAGGTCGGTTTCTTCGCCGACCAGTTCCAGGTTGATCTCTTTCTTGAGCTGGCGAGCCAGGTCGCGAACCAGACGCGGGAAGCGCCCGAAGACTTTCTTGATCGGTTGCATCCGGGTCTTCATGACCGCGGTTTGCAGGTCGGCCGTGACCACGTCGAGGTTCGACACGGCTTTGGACATCGCCTCATCGGCGCTGTTGGCACCCAGGCGCACCAGACGGTTACGTACCAGAACCAACTCGCCGACCATGTTCATGATTTCGTCGAGGCGCGCGGTATCGACCCGCACGGTGGTTTCGGCTTCGCTGGCCGGTTTTTCCGCTGGTGGCGCAGCCGGTGCACGGGCGGGTGCCGGTGCAGCTGCGGCAGCTGGGGCCGGTGTTTGGGCTTTTGGTTCGGGTGCCTTGGCCACCGGTTTCGGTGCCGCAGCCTTGGCGACAGGCGCTGCAACCGAAGCGCTGGCACCGGTAGCGACGCCGACTTCAGTGAACTTGCCTTTGCCGTGCAATTCGTCGAGCAGCGATTCGAACTCGTGATCGCTGATCAGATCGCCACCGACCGCAGCAGCGGTTGGCGCCGCAGGCGTCGGCACCGAAGCAATGGCCGATTCCAGCGCATCGACAGCAAAGTTGCCCTTGCCGTGCAGCTGATCGAGCAAGGCTTCGAATTCGTCGTCGGTGATGTCGGAGCTGTCGCCTGCCGCTTTCGGGGCTGACGGCGCAGCGGGTGCAGCAGCTGCATCGACGGCGAACTGGCCTTTACCGTGCAATTGATCGAGCAACGACTCGAACTCGGCATCGGTGATTTCGTCACTGGCCGCGACATCGCTGGCCGGTGCCGGAGCAGCTGATGGCGCTTCGGCCTGAGCCTTCACGGCGTTCAGTGAGTCCAGCAGTTGTTCGAATTCGTTGTCGGTGATGTCGCCCGATTCGCTTTGCGTAACAGGCTCTTCGACGGCTTCAGCCACAGGCGCAGGAGCGGCCTCGTCAGCCGTTTGCGGCTCCGCCAGACGGGCCAGGGCAGCAAGTAATTCGGGTGTGGCAGCCGTGATTGGGCTGCGCTCGCGGACTTCGCTGAACATGCTGTTCACCGCGTCCAGTGCTTCGAGAACCACGTCCATCAGTTCCGAGTCAACGCGACGTTCGCCCTTGCGCAGGATGTCGAACACGTTCTCGGCGATGTGACAGCACTCCACCAGCTCGTTGAGCTGGAGGAAGCCGGCGCCCCCTTTTACAGTGTGAAAACCGCGAAAAATTGCATTGAGCAAATCCGCATCATCCGGTCGGCTTTCCAGCTCGACCAGTTGCTCGGACAGTTGCTCTAGAATCTCGCCGGCCTCAACCAGGAAATCCTGAAGGATCTCTTCATCGGCGCCGAAGCTCATTAATGGTGTGCTCCTACAGGTCTAAAAACCCAAAAAACCTAAAATTCAAAAACTCTAAAATCCCAGGCTGGATAACAAATCGTCCACATCGTCCTGACCGGACACAACGTCTTCTCTTTTATCGGCATGAATCTGCGGACCTTCACCCTGAGAGAGATGTTTTTGTGGATCTTTTTCTGCAAGCATCGCTTCACGGTCATGTTCGATGCCCGCAAAGCGGTCCACCTGACTGGCCATCAGCACAAGCTTGAGCAGGTTGCTTTCAACTTCGGTGACCAGTTGGGTCACGCGCTTGATCACTTGACCTGTGAGGTCCTGATAATCCTGGGCGAGCAGGATGTCGTTGAGGTTGCTCGACACGGCGCGCCCGTCTTCAGCACTGCGTGACAAGAACCCGTCGACTCGCCGCGCCAGCTCGCGGAACTCTTCAGCCCCGACTTCGCGGCGCATGAAACGTCCCCAGTCCGTGCTCAAGGCCTGGGCTTCATCGCTCAGGCGGTTGACCAGCGGCGTGGCGTTTTCCACCAGGTCCATGGTGCGGTTGGCCGCGGCCTCGGTCAGCTTGACCACATACCCCAGACGCTCGGTGGCATCGGTGATCTGTGACACTTCCTCGGCTTGCGGCATGTGCGGGTCAATCTGGAAATTGACGATCGCGCTGTGCAACTCGCGGGTGAGCTTGCCCACTTCCTGATACAGGCCGCGATCACGGGTCTGATTGAGCTCATGGATCAATTGCACAGCATCGCCAAACCTGCCTTTTTCAAGGCTTGCGACCAGTTCGACGGCGTGTTTCTTCAGGGTCGATTCAAAATCGCCCTGTGATGATTCGTTATGCCCCATAGCTCCCCCGTGGCGCAGTTCAACCGATGCGTTCGAAAATCTTCTCGATTTTTTCTTTCAACGCCTGGGCCGTGAAGGGTTTGACCACATAGCCGTTAACACCGGCCTGGGCCGCTTCGATGATCTGCTCGCGCTTGGCTTCAGCGGTCACCATCAGCACCGGCAGGTGCTTGAGTTTTTCATCGGCACGCACGTGGCGCAGCAGATCGATACCGGTCATGCCAGGCATGTTCCAGTCCGTTACCAGAAAGTCGATGCTCCCGCTGTTGAGAACCGGAATGGCTGTAGTGCCATCGTCGGCCTCGACCGTGTTGGTGAACCCAAGGTCACGCAACAGGTTTTTTATGATCCGCCGCATCGTTGAGAAGTCATCAACGATGAGGATTTTCATGTTCTTGTCCAATTCGACCTCCAAGCAGACTAAAACGCGCCCAGCACCTGGACGCGCCATTTCAATCAATCTGGCAAAGCACTCAATGACTGTCTGGAGTACAACGGATCGAAACCGGCGCGGTTCAACACCCCACCAGCCACGTCGCAGTGCCCCCACACTGCCTTCAACGCGCTCGCCACTCTCCCAAACGCCCCCGCAAACGGGCCGCGCACTGGCTGTGTAACTGGCTGACCCGAGATTCGCTAACCCCCAGGACCTCACCGATTTCCTTGAGATTCAACTCTTCGTCGTAGTACAGCGCCAACACCAGTCGCTCGCGCTCCGGCAAATTGGCAATCGCGTCCGCCAGCGCCGCCTGGAAGCGTTCATCTTCCAGATCGCGTGACGGCTCGAGATGAGCACTCGCGCCATCCTCGTGCAGCCCTTCATGTTCGCCGTCCTGCAACAGATCGTCGAAACTGAATAACCGGCTGCCCAGGGTGTCGTTCAAAATCCCGTAGTAATCGTCGAGACTCAATTGGAGTTCGGCCGCAACCTCGTGATCTTTAGCGTCACGGCCGGTTTTAGCTTCAATCGAGCGAATTGCGTCGCTGACCATCCGCGTATTGCGGTGGACCGAACGTGGTGCCCAGTCGCCCTTGCGGACTTCATCGAGCATGGCGCCACGGATACGGATGCCCGCGTACGTCTCGAAACTGGCGCCTTTGCTGGCGTCGTATTTGGTCGATACTTCCAGCAGGCCGATCATCCCGGCCTGGATCAGGTCTTCGACCTGGACACTGGCCGGCAGACGCGCCAGCAAGTGGTAGGCAATGCGCTTGACCAGTGGCGCGTAACGCTCGATCAACTCGTACTGCGCGTCACGTGCCGACTTCTTGTAAAGGTTGTAACCGCTTGCGCTCATAGCACAGGCCCTGCGGTTTGTTGCACGAGGCGCTCGACGAAAAACTCCAGGTGCCCACGCGGGTTGGCCGGCAACGGCCAGGTATCGACCTTTTGCGCGATGGCCTTGAACGCCAGCGAGCACTTGGAACGCGGGAACGCTTCGTAAACGGCACGCTGCTTCTGCACAGCCTTGCGCACGCTTTCGTCGTAAGGCACGGCGCCAACGTATTGCAAGGCGACATCGAGGAAGCGATCCGTAACCTTGGTCAGTTTGGCGAACAGGTTGCGGCCTTCTTGCGGGCTCTGCGCCATGTTGGCCAGGACGCGAAAACGGTTCATGCCGTAATCGCGGTTCAGCAGTTTGATCAATGCGTAGGCGTCGGTAATTGACGTCGGTTCATCGCAGACCACCAGCAACACTTCCTGGGCGGCGCGGACAAAACTGACTACCGAGTCACCGATACCCGCAGCGGTGTCGATCACCAGTACGTCGAGGTTGTCGCCGATGTCACTGAAGGCCTGGATCAAGCCGGCGTGTTGCGCCGGGCTCAAGTGAACCATGCTCTGGGTGCCGGATGCGGCCGGAACGATGCGGATGCCGCCAGGGCCTTGCAACAGCACGTCGCGCAACTCGCAGCGGCCTTCGATCACATCGGCCAGGGTACGTTTGGGTGTCAGACCCAGCAGAACGTCGACGTTCGCCAGTCCCAGATCGGCGTCAAGCAGCATGACGCGCCGGCCGAGCTCAGCCAAAGCCAGGGACAAGTTCACTGACACGTTAGTTTTCCCGACGCCACCTTTGCCGCCGGTCACCGCGATCACCTGTACGGGATGCATGCTGCCCATGTTATTTCTTTACCTTGTCTTGCATAGACGGAGGCCACATTACTGGCTGCGCGTTCACTAACGGAACAATGCATGGCAGACCATCGATGTAGGTACAAAAACTATTCATTGTTACCTCAGCCAACCTGCTTGGTCGGGCTGTGGTAGATGTCAGCGAACATGTCAGCCATGGCTTCTTCGCTGGGTTCTTCCTGCATTTGCACGCTAACGGCGCGACTGACCAATTGGTGACGACGCGGCAGATGCAAATCATCCGGAATCCGCGGGCCGTCGGTCAGATACGCCACCGGCAATTCATGACTGATCGCCAGGCTCAACACCTCGCCCAGACTTGCCGATTCATCCAGTTTAGTCAGGATGCAGCCAGCGAGCCCGCAGCGCTTGTAACTGTGATAAGCGGCCGTTAGAACCTGTTTCTGGCTGGTGGTTGCCAGGACCAGGTAATTTTTTGATTTGATGCCGCGACCGGCCAGGCTTTCAAGCTGCATGCGCAGCGCTGGATCGCTGGCCTGCAGGCCTGCGGTATCGATCAACACCACGCGTTTGCGCAGCAATGGATCCAGTGCCTGCACCAGCGATTGCCCCGGATCGACGTGGGTCACCGACACGTTGAGAATCCGACCGAGGGTCTTGAGTTGTTCCTGAGCCCCGATTCGAAAGCTGTCCATGCTCACCAACGCAATGTTCTGCGCGCCGTACTTGAGCACATAACGGGCAGCCAGTTTGGCCAGGGTGGTGGTCTTGCCCATGCCTGCAGGGCCGACCATGGCAATCACCCCGCCCTCTTCGAGCGGTTCAATTTCCGGTGTCGAGATCATCCGCGCCAGGTGCGCCAGCAACATGCGCCAGGCCTGACGAGGCTCTTCAATATCGGTAATCATTGCCAGCAGGTCGCGGGACAACGGGCCGGACAAGCCGATACGTTGCAGGCGCCGCCACAGGTTGGCCTGGGCCGGGCGGCTGCCTTGCAGCTGATTCCAGGCCAGGGAGCCGAGTTGTACTTCCATCAGCTCGCGCAGGCTGTTGAGCTCGAAACGCATCGAATCGAAAGCACGCGGATCAACGCCGCCAGAGGCGGGCGAAGGAGCCGGCGCGGCGCGGCGAGGCTCGGCATACGTCGGCTCGATCAGCGGCTCGGCGGCGGTCAGTGGCAGGCCGGCGAACAACTGGCGATTGGTCGACTTGTCGCCGTCGGTCTCGCCTTCGCCACGCAGGCTCAGTTCCGCCTGGGCGGTGACGATCCGCGACTGAGTCTTGCGCAGCTCGTCTTCAAGTTCCATGTTCGGAACCCGAGGGGCCAGCGCCGACAGCTTGTAATCCAGGGCAGCCGTCAGCTCGACACCACCGGCGATCCGGCGGTTGCCAATGATGGCGGCATCAGCGCCCAGCTCATCACGAACCAGTTTCATGGCCTGACGCATATCGGCGGCGAAAAAACGCTTAACTTGCATAAACCACTACCTCAGCCGTTGGGCCCTACTGTCGCAACGATGGTCACTTGCTTGTTGTCAGGGATTTCCTGGTAAGCCAACACATGCAAACCCGGGACTGCCAGTCGGCCAAATCGCGAAAGCATCGCGCGAACCGGACCGGCCACCAGCAGAATCACCGGTTGACCTTGCATCTCTTGACGCTGCGCCGCATCAATCAACGAGCGCTGCAGCTTCTCAGCCATGCTTGGCTCCAGCAGAACGCCCTCTTCCGAGCCTTGTCCTGCCTTCTGCAGACTATTGAGCAATATTTGTTCCAACCTTGGCTCCAGAGTGATAACTGGTAGCTCCGACTCAGTGCCTACAATGCTTTGCACGATTGCGCGGGATACGCCGACGCGCACAGCGGCCACCAAGGCGGCAGTATCTTGACTCTTGGCGGCATTGTTCGCGATGGCTTCGGCAATGCTGCGGATATCGCGCACCGGCACTTGCTCGGCCAACAGCGCCTGCAATACCTTGAGCAATTGCGACAGCGAAACCACGCCCGGCACCAGCTCTTCTGCCAGTTTTGGCGAGCTTTTGGCCAGCAACTGCATGAGCTGCTGCACTTCTTCGTGACCGATCAGCTCGCTCGAATGCTTATACAAAATCTGGTTCAAGTGCGTTGCCACTACTGTACTGGCATCGACCACAGTGTAACCAAGGGATTGCGCCTGGGCACGCTGGCTGATTTCAATCCAGACCGCCTCCAGGCCGAAAGCCGGATCTTTGGCGGTGATGCCGTTGAGCGAGCCGTAGACCTGCCCCGGGTTGATCGCCAGTTCGCGCTCCGGGTAAATCTCGGCTTCGGCCAGAATCACCCCCATCAGGGTCAAACGATAAGCACTTGGCGCCAAATCGAGGTTGTCACGAATGTGCACGGTCGGCATCAGGAAGCCGAGGTCCTGGGAGAGCTTCTTGCGCACACCCTTGATTCGAGCAAGCAGCTGACCACCCTGATTGCGGTCCACCAGCGGAATCAGGCGATAGCCCACTTCCAGGCCGATCATGTCGATGGGCGTCACGTCGTCCCAGCCAAGCTCCTTGGTTTCCTGCGCGCGGGCCGGCGAAGGCAGCAACTCTTGCTGCCGCTTGACCTCTTGCAGCGCGTGCACCTTGGCCACGCTCTGCTTCTTCCAGAACAGATAGGCACCGCCAGCCGCCAGGGCCGCCATGCTCAGAAAAGAGAAATGCGGCATGCGGGGCACCAGGCCCATGACCGCCATCAAGCCCGCAGCCACCGCCAACGCTTTGGGCGAGGCGAACATCTGGCGACTGATCTGTTTGCCCATGTCTTCCGAACCGGAAGCACGGGTCACCATGATCGCGGCCGCGGTGGACAGCAGCAGTGATGGCAATTGCGCCACCAAACCGTCACCAATGGTCAACAGCGCGTAAACCTTGCCGGCGTCGCCGAAGGTCATGCCGTGCTGGAAGATACCGACCGCCATGCCGCCGATCAGGTTGATAAACAAAATCAGCAGACCGGCGATGGCGTCACCGCGAACGAATTTGCTGGCACCGTCCATGGAGCCGTAGAACTCGGCCTCCTGCGCAACCTCCAGCCGGCGCAGCTTGGCCTGGTTCTGGTCGATCAGGCCGGCGTTGAGGTCGGCGTCGATGGCCATTTGTTTGCCAGGCATCGCATCGAGGGTGAAACGCGCACTCACCTCGGAAATCCGCCCGGCACCCTTGGTCACCACGACGAAGTTGATGATCATCAAAATCGCGAAAACCACGATACCGACCACGTAGTTACCGCCGATCACCACCTCACCGAAGGCCTGGATCACCTTGCCTGCGGCGGCGTGGCCGTCCTGACCGTGGAGCATAACCACTCGCGTGGAGGCCACGTTCAAGGCCAGTCGCAGCAACGTCGCCACCAGCAGAATGGTCGGGAATACCGCGAAATCCAGCGGCCGCAAGGCGTACACGCACACCAGCAACACGACAATCGACAGGGCGATGTTGAAGGTAAAAAACACGTCGAGCAGGAACGGCGGCACCGGCAACATCATCATCGCCAGCATGACCAGCAGCAACAGCGGCACGCCCAGATTGCCTCGACTGAGGTCTGCGATGTTGCTGCGGGCACTGTTGATTAACTGAGAGCGATCCACCGGTTTTCCCCGTTCCTTTAAAGCAAACTTTTGACGCCTGAAGCGGGCGCAGGGCGGCTACTGCAAGAAGCTTTCCAACTTTTGCCGAGGTAGGAAATAGACGGTTTTCAGAGGCCAAATCAAAAGATCGCAGCCTTCGGCAGCTCCTACAGGGAAACGCATTCCCAGGTAGGAGCTGCCGAAGGCTGCGATCTTTTGATTTTCAGATCAGGAATCGCGCCGCAGATCTGGCGGAATCGGCAAGTCATCCTTGAGCGGATCCGGGCGTTTGCCCTTGCCGGCGCGATATTGCCGGATCTGGTAGACGTAGGCCAATACCTGCGCCACCGCCAGATACAACCCACCCGGAATTTCCTGCTCAAGCTCGGTGGAATAGTAGATCGACCGCGCCAGCCCCGGAGATTCCAGCAGCAGAATCTCGTTGGCCGTGGCGATTTCGCGAATTTTCAGGGCCAGGAAGTCAGTGCCCTTGGCCAGCAGTACCGGCGCACTGCCTTTTTCCGGATCGTATTTGAGGGCCACGGCGTAGTGCGTCGGGTTGGTGATGACCACGTCGGCTTCGGGAATCGCCGCCATCATCCTCCGCTGGGACATTTCACGCTGCAACTGGCGAATCCGCTGTTTGACCTCTGGCCGTCCTTCCTGGTCTTTATGCTCGTCGCGCACTTCCTGCTTGGTCATCAGCATTTTCTTGTGGCTTTCCCACAGCTGCACCGGGACGTCCACCGCGGCGATGATGATCAGCCCGCACGCCATCCACAACGTGCTCCAGCCGACCACTTGCAGGCTGTGAATGATCGCCCGATCCAACGGCTCATGGGCGATACGCAGCAGGTCATCAATGTCCGAGGACAACACTGCCAGCGCCACGAACAGAATAATGATGAACTTGGCCAGAGCCTTGAGCAGCTCCACCAGCGCCTTGGTGGAAAACATGCGCTTGATGCCCGGAGCAGGATTCATGCGGCTGAATTTGGGCGCCATGGACCCGGCAGCAAACAGCCAGCCACCCAGTGAAATCGGGCCGATAATGGCGGCCAGCACCATTGCGACCATGAAGGGCTGGATCGACCACAGCGCTATTAGCCCTGAGTGCATCAGATAGGTGGCCATGGAGCGTTGATCCAGGATCACTTCCCGAGGCAACGAGAAGTTCAGGCGCATCAACTCCATCATGTCCCGGGCCATTGCTCCACCAAAGCTCAGTAGCGCGACGGAACCGACGAGCATGATTGCCAGGGTATTGAGTTCCTTGGAGCGGGTAATTTCACCCTTTTCACGGGCGTCACTTTTCTTCTTTGCCGTGGGGTCTTCTGTTTTGTCCTGACCGCTTTCACTCTCAGCCATGACTCAACGCGCCTGTACCAGTTCGCGTAAAAACTGCAGGGCCTCGGTGGCCAGCGGTTGATACTGATTGAGAATGTCCGCCAGCCCGACCCAGACGGTAAACAGCCCGAGCACGAGGATCAGCGGGAAACCGACAGAGAAGATGTTGAGCTGCGGTGCCGCCCGAGTCATTACGCCAAAGGCGATGTTAATCACCAGCAACGCCGTGATCGCCGGCAACACCAGCAATAACGCCGCGCCAAGCACCCAGCCCAGCTTGCCGGCCAGCTCCCAGAAATGATTGACCATGAACCCGCTACCCACCGGCAGCGTGGTGAAACTTTCGGTGAGCACTTCGAACACCACCAGATGGCCATTCATCGACAGGAACAACAGCGTCACCAACATGGTGAAAAACTGCCCGATCACGGCAACCGACACGCCGTTGGTGGGGTCGACCATGGAGGCGAAGCCCATGCCCATCTGAATGGCTACGATCTGCCCCGCTACGACGAACGCCTGGAAGAACAACTGCAACGAGAAGCCCATCACCGCGCCGACGAGGATCTGCTCGGCAATCAGCAGCAACCCGCTCAAATCCAGCGGGTTTACCGGCGGCATGGGCGGCAGGCCAGGGGCAATGACCACGGTAATCGCCAGAGCGAAATACAGCCGTATACGCTTGGGCACGAGGGTCGTGCCGAACACCGGCATGACCATCAACAGGGAGCCCACGCGAAACAGGGGCAACATGAATGTCGCCACCCAGGTGCTGATCTGCGTGTCGGTCAGCGCAAGCAGAGACATGGTTTAGCCGATGACCTGCGGAATGCTGCCGTACAACTGCAGGATGTAGTCCATGAAGGTCTGCACCAGCCATGGCCCGCCGACGATCAGCGTAACCAGCATCACCAACAGACGCGGCAAAAAGCTCAGGGTCTGTTCGTTGATCTGGGTGGCGGCCTGGAACATCGCTACCAGCAGGCCCACCAGCAGGCTCGGAATCACCAGCACGGAGACCATCATCGTGGTCAGCCATAGCGCTTCACGGAAGATGTCGACCGCTACTTCAGGCGTCATGGCGATACACCGCCGAAGCTGCTGGCCAGAGTGCCGATAATCAACGCCCAACCATCCACCAGCACGAACAGCATGATCTTGAATGGCAAGGAAATGATCAGAGGCGACAGCATCATCATCCCCATGGCCATCAGCACACTGGCCACGACCAGGTCGATGATCAGGAATGGAATGAAGATCATGAAACCGATCTGGAATGCGGTTTTAAGCTCCGAGGTCACGAACGCCGGCACCAGAATGGTTAAAGGCGCCTGATCCGGCGTGGCAATGTCGGTGCGCTTGGACAGGCGCATGAACAGCTCCAGATCACTGGTACGCGTCTGGGCGAGCATGAAGTCCTTGATCGGCACCTGCGCCTTGGCCACCGCATCCTGTGCGGTCAGCTTTTCCGCCAGATAGGGTTGCAAGGCATCCTGGTTAACCCGATCGAATACCGGTGCCATGATGAACAGGGTCAGAAACAGCGCCATACCCGTGAGAATCTGGTTCGACGGCGTCTGTTGCAGGCCCAGCGCCTGACGCAGGATCGAGAAGACGATGATGATCCGGGTAAAACTGGTCATCAGCATGACGAACGCCGGGATAAAACTCAGCGCAGTCATGATCAGCAGGATCTGCAGACTGACCGAGTATTCCTGGGCTCCCTGCGCATTGGTGCCCAAGGTGATCGCCGGGATCGACAACGGATCGGCGGCGAACGCCAGTGGCGCAGCCAGCATCAGGGCCAGCGTCAAGACGATGCGTAACGCACCCATTACTTCTTATCCTTCTGATCCTTGCCCATCAGCTCCATCAGGCGCCGGGCGAACTCGGGGGTCGCTTGCACAGCTGTGCTCGGCACTTGCACGGGCTCCTTGAGCACATGCAACGCCGTGATGCTGCCCGGGCTAAGACCGAGCAGAATCTGCTCGCTACCCACTTGCACAAGCATCAAGCGGTCACGTGGACCCAGCGCGCGGGAACCGATCAATTCGATCACTTGCCCCTTGCCGGCCGGCCCGGCCTGCTGGACCCGGCGCAACAGCCAGGCGAGGAAGAAAATCAGCCCCAGCACCAGCAGCAAGCCGAACACCAGTTGCGTCAATTGCCCGCCCACACCACTGCTGACCGCAGGCGCAGCGACGGCACCCGCAGCCGCCGCAACCGGCTCAGCGGCCAACACACTGAACGGCAACGCCAGCGCCAACCCAAGCAAAGAACCCGGAACCTTTTTCACTCAGCGCAGCTTCTTGATGCGTTCGCTTGGGCTGATCACGTCAGTCAGGCGGATGCCGAACTTCTCGTTGACCACTACCACTTCGCCGTGGGCGATGAGCGTGCCGTTGACCAGTACGTCCAGCGGCTCGCCGGCCAGGCGATCGAGCTCGATGACCGAACCCTGGTTGAGTTGCAGCAGGTTGCGGATGTTGATGTCGGTGCTGCCGACTTCCATGGAGATCGACACCGGGATATCGAGGATCACGTCCAGGTTCGGACCGTCAAGGCTCACCGGCTCGTTGTTTTTCGGCACGCTGCCGAACTCTTCCATTGGCATGCGGTTGGACGAAGAACTGGCTGAGTCGGCGGCCAGCAAGGCATCGATGTCGTCCTGCCCGGCGTCACCGGTTTCTTCCAGGGCCGCGGCCCATTCGTCAGCCAGCGCCTGGTCGTCCTGGGTATTCATGTCGTTAGCCATCATTTGTCCTCGGCGGGCAACTGTTCAATCAGAAGCAGTCAGTTAAATAGGGTTGGGGCACCGCTTAGCGGCGCTCGATCGGCTCGATCACCTGCAACGCGAGGTTGCCTTTGTGCGAACCCATCTTGACCTTGAAGGCCGGCACGCCGTTGGCGCGCATGATCATTTCTTCCGGCATGTCCACCGGGATCACATCCCCCGGCTGCATGTGCAGGATGTCGCGCAAGCGCAACTGGCGACGGGCAACCGTGGCACCGATTGGCACGTCCACATCGAGCACGTCCTGGCGCAGGGCGTTGACCCAGCGCTCGTCCTGATCGTCGAGGTCGGACTGGAAGCCGGCGTCGAGCATTTCGCGTACCGGCTCGATCATCGAGTACGGCATGGTCACGTGCAGGTCACCGCCACCGCCATCAAGTTCGATGTGGAACGTCGACACCACAATGGCTTCGCTCGGGCCGACAATGTTGGCCATGGCCGGGTTCACTTCCGAGTTGATGTACTCGAAGTTCACTTCCATGATCGCCTGCCAGGCTTCCTTCAGGTCGACGAAGGCCTGCTCCAGCACCATGCGCACCACACGCAGTTCGGTCGGGGTGAATTCACGCCCTTCGATCTTCGCGTGACGGCCATCGCCGCCGAAGAAGTTGTCCACCAGCTTGAACACCAGCTTTGCATCAAGGATGAACAGTGCTGTGCCGCGCAGCGGTTTGATCTTGACCAGGTTGAGGCTGGTCGGCACATACAGCGAGTGCACGTATTCGCCGAACTTCATCACCTGTACGCCACCGACCGCCACGTCTGCCGAGCGACGCAGCATGTTGAACATGCTGATGCGCGTGTAGCGGGCGAAACGCTCGTTGATCATCTCCAGGGTCGGCATGCGTCCACGGACGATGCGATCCTGGCTGGTCAGGTCGTAGCTTTTGACCGTGCCGGGTTCGGCAGCGGTATCGGTCTGTACCAGACCGTCGTCGACGCCATGCAACAGCGCATCGATCTCATCCTGGGACAGCAGGTCCTGCACGGCCATGTCGTGTTCCTACTGCAGTACGAAATTAGTGAAAAGCAACTGTTCGATCACCACTTTGCCGAGCTCTTTCTGCGCCACTTCCTGGACGCTGGCCGTGGCTTTCTGCCGCAACATTTCCTGGCCGACCGGCGACGCAAGCGTGGCGAAGTCCTGGCCGGAGAACAGCATGACCAGATTATTGCGAATGACCGGCATGTGAACCTTGAGCGCGTCCAGATCAGCCTGGTTACGACCGAGCATGGTGATGCTCACTTGCATGTAGCGCTGACGGCCGTTCTGGTTGTAGTTGGCTACAAACGCTGGCGCCATCGACTCGAAAATCGCCGGCTGCTTGCCGACCGGGGCGGTCTCGGCCGCAACAACCGGCTTGCTCTGGGCACTGTGCATGAAGTACCAGGTCGCCCCCACGGACAAACCGATTGCCAGCAGCGCAGCCAACACGATCACGATGATCAGCTTGAGTTTGCCTTTTGTTGCGGGGTCTTTTACTGATGCTGCTTCGCTCTTCGCCATGCCAATAATCCGTCACTATTCGAGTTTTCACAGTCGCACGGCAAGGCAAGAGCAAGTGTTATGCCATGTAGGAGCGAGCTTGCTCGCGAAAAACCGGAGAACGCTGCCGAGTACCAGGTTTGGCGCGTTATCGTTGGCGACCTTCGCGAGCAAGCTCGCTCCTACAAGGGGGGGCTGGATCAGGCGTAATAGTCGACGGCGCTGGAGCCAATCACGCTGGTAGCCGTTGCAGCTACTTCAGCAACGCTCGGGGCCACCTCGTCATTCATGGAATCAAGGCGACCGCCACTGGCATTGGTACGTCCGCCCTGCCCCTGCTGAGCCTGTTCCTGACCCTGCTGCGAGCCACGGGACTGGTCGGACACGTTGACATCAACCTGACCCATGCCCTGCTGCGCGAACATGTCGCGCAGGCGATGAACCTGCCCATCCAGCGCTTCACGAACAGCCGGGTGAGCACTCATGAACGTCACCTGGGTCTGCTGATCCGGCACCATGTTCACCCGAATATCGAGGCGCCCAAGTTCAGCCGGTTGCAACTGAATGTCGGCCGCCTTGAGATTGGCGCTGGACAGGTACATCACCCGATTCACCACTTCATCGGTCCAGCCACTCTGATGCATGGCGATTGGTTGATTAACCGGTAACGCATTCGCGGTTTTTGGTGTGGCCGCCTGCGTCAGTGCCGCCAGACGGCTGGCAAAATCGTCGACCCGGGTATCACTGCTGGCTGACTTGATGTCCTTGAGACCGTCGTCGATCAGACCACTGAACGCCTTGTCGCCATCCTTGCTGGTGCTGTCCTTGTCGGCCTGCACATCAAGCATGCTCGCCATGCCGGCGGCAAAGTTCTGCGCCGAGGTTGGCTCGCCATCAGTCTGATCCTGTGCGGAGGTCGGCGCGGCTTTTGGCTGTGCCTGGCTGGATGCGGAAACGTGCCCGCTCTGCTCCATGGCCATGCGTACAGCCGGCAGCGCGTCGAGCGGATCGGCTTCCGGATCAAAATCGGTATCGGTGCCGGAAGCCGCTGTGGTTGCCGCCGTAACCGCGGCAGCGACCGGCGCCTCAACCGATGGCTGCTCAGTTTCGGCCACCGGCGGCGTTACCGGAACTGGCGCAGTCACCACAGGCTGCACCACCTGCATCAACGCAGGATCGAGTGCCGGGTCAACAGGCACGGCATCGGCGACCGGAGGCTGCGCGGTATCCGACGCGTCGTCACTGGCAGCCTTGTCGTCGGTCTGCGCCGGTTTATCGGCGGGCAAGGTTTTGCCGCTATCGGCAACGACTGGTTCCGCGGCGGCAGATTTGTCGTCAGCCACCTCTTTTTTGTTGGTGCTGTCCGGGGTTTTATCACGTGCAGGCTTGACCACTCCGTCAGCAGCCGCACTGGGCTTGTTCTGGGCTTGCCTGGCGTAGACCTGAGCGAAGCTGGACGCCTTGTCCCCGGGCTCAGTAGCCGGCGCCGTGGAGTTGGCGGCAGCTTGAGTCTTGGCCTGCGCGGCGGCCTGAAGAAGTAAATTGGGGGTAACGGGCATGAAACGCTCTCCGCTGCACTGGGATCGTAGGTACAGTTGAGGGAGTTCACTGCAAGGGGCGCGCCAGTTTTTTCAGACCGGACTCAAAAACGCCGGGCGGTCGCCAGAGAACGCTCACGCTCTGTTTCATAGAGCGGCCGGACAAAGGCGAATTCTTCAGCAATTTTCCCGACGAGCACTTCAATGCCCTGAAGCTTTTTGTCGTTGGCTCGCTGTTCCAGTTCATGGCACAACTCGGCCAGGCGAACCGCGCCCATATTGCTGCTGCTGCCCTTGAAACTATGCGCAGCCTCAAGAATCTGTGCGGCGTCTGTTGCCCCGGTCAAGCGTTGCAACCGCTCTTCGGAATCGGCGAGGAAGGTATCCACCAATGTCGGATACTCGTCCTCCATGACCTCTTGCAACGCGCTCAGCACGTCAGGGTCCAAATGTATCTCAGCCACTTGCTCACTCCTTGATCAAGAATGCGTGGATTATGCCAGAGCCTCCCAGAAAAACTCCACGCAGGCACTTCGACCATCGTCGGACCAACTGGCATTACGCCCCAACTGACGGATCAGACTCACACCGCGTCCCGACAAACGGACAGGATCAACGGGACGTTCCATCACCCGCTCGACATCAAATCCCATGCCGCTGTCCTCGACGCGAATCGACAGACAGCCACCCTCGCCTTTCGGCGTGACCTGTAAATGCACCCGCACATAGCCGTCTTGCAGCTCGTCCAGGCGCGCATTGCGCTGTTGATAATAGCGAGTGAAACCCGAGGCATCGCGCTTGAGGCTTGAATCCAGACCGAGCACGCCATGCTCCAGCGCATTGGAGTACAGCTCGGCCAGCACACTGTATAGCGCCCCGCTCTGAGCCCGCAGCCCGTGAACTTCAAGCAGCAATTGCAACAGATACGGCAGCGGATTAAAGCGCTTGAGCGTAGCGGCGCGGAATTCGAAACTCACAGACCAGTCCAGCGGGCAGGACTGACCGCTGTCGGAATAGACCAGGGCTGGCGGACTCAGTTGCGCAGGCTCCAGCAGCGTGATTTCAACCATGCTGACGTCGTCACGCGCTTCACCGCGAAAATCGCGCAGTGCCTGCTCGATATCCTCGAACAACGCATCAGGCTCACGATTGGCCGCAAACACCTGCTGCAACCGCTGCACGCCAAACAACTGCTCGTTGGCATCGCAGGTATCAATGACCCCGTCGGACAGCAGAAAGACCCGATCACCGACGGCCATCGGAAACACTTCAGTGCGATCATCGAATGTTTGCGGGCTCAACACGCCAAGCGGCAAATGCCGGGCGGTCAGCGGCGTACGCTCACCACTGGCAATGCTGTGCAAGTAACCGTCCGGCATACCGCCGTTCCAGACCTCCACCGAGCGTCGCTGGAAACTCAGGCTAAGCAGCGTTGCACAGCAGAACATGTCCACCGGCAGGATGCGCTTGAGCTTGGCATTCATCTCGCGCAGGGTTTCTGCCAGACCATAGCCCTTGGCGGTCATGCCGTAAAAAACTTCGGCCAGGGGCATCGCGCCAACAGCGGCCGGCAGGCCGTGACCGGTGAAATCCCCGAGCAACACATGCATGTCACCGGCCGGGGTGAACGCGGCCAGCAATAAATCACCGTTGAACAGCGCGTAAGGCGATTGCAGGTAGCGAATATTGGGGGCATTCAGGCAGCCAGCGTGGGCCACCTTGTCGAACACCGCCTTCGCCACCCGCTGCTCATTGAGCAAATACTCGTGATGCCGGGCGATCTGGTCACGCTGCTGCAATACGGTCGCTTGCAACCGCCGCAAGCGGTCCATCGCCTTGATCTTGGCGGCAAGAATCACTTGGTTGTAGGGCTTCGCCAGAAAATCGTCGCCGCCAACTTCAAGGCATCGGGCCAGGGCTTCGCTTTCGGACAACGAGGTGAGGAAGATGATCGGCACCAGGGTTTCCCCAGCCAATTCCTTGATCTGCCGGGCCGCCTCGAAGCCGTCCATCACTGGCATCATCGCGTCCATCAACACTAACTGCGGCCGTTGCTGGCGAAACGCTTCGACCGCTTCAGCCCCATTGGCCGCCGTCAGCACTTCATGCCCCTGGCGACGGACAATACTCGACAACAGCATGCGATCGGCCGCGCTGTCTTCAGCGATCAGGATCGTCAGGGATTCGAGTGCAGGCTGCACGGCAATCAACTGATGTCGAACAGCTTGTCGAAGTTGGAGATGGCGAGGATTTTCCTCACGTCAGAGCTGCTGTTGACCACGCGGATATAGGCGTCTTCGCCGCCTGCGTGATCTCGCAACAGCAACAACATACCCAGAGCAGAGCTGTCGAGGTAGGTGGCTTCTCTGAGGTCGACCACGACCTCAGAGAGGTCCTTGTCTTCGTAAGATTCGCGAAATTCCTGATGCTTGGCGAAATCGAATCGTCCTTTGACCGATATCGTCAGCTTTTGCCCATCCGGGGAGACTTCTGTAATAACTGACATTTCATGGCTTCCTTGTCATAGGTGGACATGCTGGTACAAGGTTTAGCATTTGGTAGAGGTTGCGGCAAGATCAAAAGATCGCAGCCTGCGGCAGCGCCTGCAAGGGATCGCATTCTATGTAGGAGCTGCCGCAGGCTGCGATCTTTTATGCAAACAATGCTTAATACGCATCCTGACGCGGCAACCGTTGGGACAGTTCGTCCAGCAGCTTTTGCTCGCGCTTGTCTTCCAGCGCCCTCGCCTCATCGGCGTAGCGTTGAACCAGTTTGCGCAAACCTTCGACCCGGGCGAATGCCTGTTGCCAGGTTTCCCGGGCCTTGTTCAGATTGTTCTGGTGCCAGGCCAGGCTTTGCCGCTGCTGGTCGATGGCCGTGCCCAGTTGCGCAAGGAATCCCTGATAGCCCAACAGCCATTGGCCCGACACGCCGCTGCTGCCGCGCACGATCCATTGTTCCTGATAATCGAGACGGAAGGCCTCAAGGTCGGCGAGTTTGCTTTCCGCCAAACGTACCTGACCCTGGAAATGCCCCAGACGCTGGACCGCGGTTTTCTCGGCCTTCTCGGCCATTTCCACCACGGGGGCCAGGCGCCCTGCACGACTCTGGGCCATGGCCGGTTAGCCGCCCGCCGCGGGCGCGAAGATCGAGGCGAGATACGCTTCGCTTTCGCCCAGGCTGATACTGTCGTTGAGGCCCTGGCGCAGGTATTTGACCAGCTGCGGTTGCAGCGAAATGGCCAGGTCGGTCTCGCGATCACCGCCGGCGACGTAAGCGCCAACGCTGATCAAGTCGCGACTTTGTTGATAGCGCGACCACAACTGCTTGAAATACTGCGCGCGGACCATGTGCTCCGGCGACACCACCGCCGGCATGACCCGACTGATCGATGCCTCGATGTCGATGGCCGGGTAATGACCTTCTTCGGCCAACCGCCGCGACAGCACAATGTGCCCGTCGAGCACGCCCCGCGCCGCGTCGGCAATCGGATCTTGCTGGTCATCGCCTTCAGACAGCACAGTGTAGAAAGCGGTGATCGAACCGCCGCCCTTCTCGGCATTACCAGCGCGCTCCACCAGCTTCGGCAACTTGGCGAACACCGATGGCGGATAACCCTTGGTCGCCGGCGGCTCGCCGATGGCCAAGGCGATTTCCCGCTGGGCCTGGGCGAATCGGGTCAGGGAGTCCATCAACAGCAGGACGTTCTTGCCCTTGTCGCGAAAATATTCAGCAATGCGCGTGCAGTACATGGCCGCGCGAAGACGCATCAGCGGCGCATCGTCCGCAGGGGACGCCACCACCACTGAACGCTTGAGCCCTTCTTCACCGAGAATGTGCTCGATGAATTCCTTAACCTCGCGACCCCGCTCGCCGATCAGCCCGACGACGATGATGTCGGCCTCGGTGAAACGGGTCATCATGCCCAGCAGCACCGACTTACCCACACCGGTACCGGCGAACAGGCCGAGCCGCTGGCCGCGACCGACCGTCAACAGACCGTTGATGCTGCGAATGCCCACGTCCAGCGGTTCGCTGATCGGCTCACGCTTGAGTGGGTTTATGGTCGGGCCGTCCATCGGCACCCAGTCCTCGGCCTTCATCCCACCCTTGCCATCCAGCGCACGACCAGCACCGTCAAGCACCCGTCCGAGCATGCTCATGCCCATCGGCAACCGGCCGGTGTCCGCCAGGGGAACGACGCGAGCGCCTGGCGCAATGCCGGCAACGCTGCCAACTGGCATCAGAAAGACTTTGCTACCAGAGAAACCCATGACTTCAGCTTCGACCTGCACCGGGTGATAGCTGTCGTCGTTGATGACCATGCAACGACTGCCCATGGCGGCGCGCAACCCTTCGGCTTCAAGCGTCAGGCCGACCATGCGCAGCAAACGGCCCTCGAGAATCGGCGCGCCCTCCAGTTCCGTGGCCTCGGCGTAACTGCCCAGGCGCTTGGCGAAACTGGTGCGATCAAGGCGCATCGAGAGCGTCCGGTTCTGGCGCAATCGAAGGTTTGGCTTCGATCGGCAACTCAAGGCTCAGGTCCGGCGCGGACGGGTGCAAAGCCTGCTCGTGCAACTGATCGAACAACTTGTCCATCACTCGCGCGACACGGGTTTCGACGGTGGCGTCGATCCGGCTGTGTTCGGTTTCGACCCGGCAACCGCCAGGCAATAATGCCTCGTCCTCGACGATTCGCCAGGTTTCCTCATGGCGCTCGCGCAGGGCTTTGACCTGCTCGAAATCCTGCGGATTGATGTACAGCCGCACATTGCCCACGCCCAGCGGCAAAAGCTTGAGGGCTTCGCGCATGACGTGTTCGATCTGCGTCGAGTCGATGGCCAGTTCGCGCTGAATCACCTGCTTGGTGATGTGCTGAACCAGGTCGACCAAGGACTTTTCAATCTGCGTGTCCTGCTCGGCGATGGGCTCGAACAGGTGCGTCATCAACTGTTCCAGACCGGCGATCTTGGCCGTCAGCGCCACGTCGGCTTCCTGACGAACCTTGAGCGTGGTGCTATGGAAGCCTTCTCGCTCACCGGTGGCGAAGCCTTCGTTGTAGGCTTCCTGGCGAATGCTTTCCAGCTCTTCGAGGGTCAGCGGCTGGACTTCGTCCAGCGGCACTTCTTCCATTTCCGGCGGTTCGGGTTCCGGCTCCGGTTCTGGCTCGGGTGCAGGCGGATCGAAGCTGGGCAGCGCCCAGATATCGAAACCACTGACATCCCTGGCCCGGATCAGGTCAGTGGGCGACTCATCATTCTTGGCCATGGTGTTAAATCATTTCCTCGCCGCCCTTGCCGCCGAGAACGATTTCTCCGGCTTCGGCCATACGGCGCGCGATGGTGAGGATTTCTTTCTGCGCGGTTTCCACGTCGCTGACGCGTACCGGGCCTTTGGCTTCGAGGTCGTCGCGCAGCAGTTCGGCCGCACGCTTGGACATGTTCTTGAAGATTTTCTCTTTGACGCCTTCGTCCGAGCCTTTGAGGGCCAACACCAATACGTCGGAAGACACTTCGCGCAGCAGCGCCTGGATGCCGCGATCGTCGACATCGGCCAGGTTGTTGAACACGAACATGAGGTCTTCGATCTGACCGGACAGGTCTTCGTCGACTTCGCGGATCGAGTCCATGAGCTGACCTTCGATGGAGCTATCGAGGAAGTTCATGATGTCGGCGGCGCGCTTGATACCACCCAAGGTGGTGCGCGAAGCATTCGAGTTGCCGGAGAACTGCTTCTCGAGAATCTGGTTGAGTTCTTTCAGGGCCGCTGGCTGCACAGTGTTCAGCGAGGAAACCCGCAGGATGATGTCCAGTCGTACCTTGTGGTCAAAGTTACCGAGCACTTCACCGGCCTGGTCCGGATCGAGATACGCCACTACGATCGCCTGGATCTGCGGGTGCTCGTAACGGATCACGTCGGCGACGGCGCGCGGTTCCATCCACTTCAGGCTGTCGAGGCCACTGGTGTTGCCGCCCAGCAGGATGCGGTCGATCAGGCCGTTGGCCTTGTCTTCGCCCAGGGCCTGGGTGAGCATTTTGCGCACGTAGTCGTCGGAGCCGACGCCCAGGCTGGTCTGGTCGCCGACGATATCGACGAACTCACTCATCACCTGCTCGACCTGCTCGCGATGCACGTTACCCATTTGCGCCATGGCCACACCCACACGCTGGACCTCTTTGGGCCCCATGTGGCGCAGCACTTGTGCGGCGTCGGTAGACCCCAGGGACAGCAGCAGGATTGCAGCTTTGTCAACCTTGGACAGTTTGGCGGCAACGGCTCTGTTATCACTCATCTGCGTTAATCCACTCTTTCACGACCTGAGCCACACGACCCGGGTCTTCTGCCACCAGACTCTTGATTGCATTCAACTGAGCGTCATAGCCTTCGCTCGGGCTCGGCAGCAGGATGCTTTGGGGACCGCCGAGGCTCACGCGGTCGTTGGCCAGTTCGCCATCCAGGCCGCCCATGCCACCCAACTCGACGTCGCTGCCGATGCCGGCCAGCTGCTTGCCTTTGCCGCCACCGGTGATGTTGTTGAGCACCGGACGCAGCACACCGAACACCAGCACCAGGATGAACAAGACGCCCAGCACTTGCTTGACGATGTCCCAGAACCAAGGCTGGGAGTAGAACGGAATATCGGCGATCACTTCACCGCGCTCGGCGGAGAACGGCATGTTGATCACGCTGACGCTGTCACCGCGGCTGGCATCGAAACCGACCGCGTCCTGTACCAGACGAGTGAAGCGCGCCAATTCATCGGCGCTCCATGGCGCGCGGGTCATTTCACCGTTGGCCGCGTTGATCTTGACCTGGTCATCCACCACGACCGACACCGACAGGCGATTCAATCGGCCCTGCTGTTGCTTGGTGTGGCTGATGGAACGATCGAGTTCGAAGTTCTTGGTGGATTGTTGACGCTTGTCCGCCGGGTACGGCGCCAGCATCGGCTGACCGGTGGCCGGGTCCATGATTTGCTGACCGTTGGCGTCCAGCAATGGCTGGCCCGGCTGCACCATGCCGGCCGACGCAGTGGCGCCACCCGTGGTTTGCGGCGCGGACGCCGGCGAAGGTGGCTGGTTGCTCAGGGCACCCGGCACACCTTGCGGGCCATTGCTGGCGGTACGCTGTTCGTTGACTGACTGCTCGCTGCGCAACGCCGGTTGATCCGGGTTGAACTGCTCGGAGGTCGATTCGACGGCGCTGAAATCGACATCGGCCGAGACTTCGGCTTTGTAGCGATCGTTGCCCAGCACCGGTTGCAAAATGTTGTGCACGCGCTGGGTGAGCATGCTTTCCATGCGGCGGCTGTAATCGAATTGCTTGCCGGCCATGGTCAGTTCGGAGTTTTCCGCCTGATCGGAGAGCAGGTTGCCCTTCTGGTCGACGACGGTGATCTGCGATTTGCTGAGTTCAGGAACACTGGTGGCGACCAGGTTGATGATTGCCACGACCTGACCCGGCTCCAGCGAGCGACCGGAATAAAGCTCTACCAGAACCGATGCACTTGGTTTGCGCTCGTCGCGCACGAACACCGAACTCTTCGGAATCGCCAGGTGCACGCGGGCGCCCTTGACGTTGTTCAGCGCGGAGATGGTCCGAGCCAGTTCGCCTTCAAGGCCACGACGGTAGCGGGTTGCTTCCATGAACTGGCTGGTGCCCAGGCCTTGCTCTTTATCAAGGATTTCAAAACCGATGTTGCCATCGCTGGGAGTGACACCAGCAGCCGCGAGCTTCAGTCGCGCACGGGAAAGGTCATCGGCCTTGACCAGCAAGGCTCCGGAATTGGGTTCAACGGTATAAGGGATATCGGCGGAAGCCAGGGTATCCATCACCTGTTTGGCGTCCATACCGGCAAGGCTGCCGTACAGAGGCCGGTAGTCCGGCTGCTGGGACCACAACACCACGGCAAAACCAATCGCCACGCTCGCAGCCAGGCCGACCAGCAGGCCCACCTGACGCAACATGGTCATCTCGGAAAGGTTTTCCAGGAAGGACAAGCCGAACAGCGGCGGTTTGCCGTCTATCGGTGTGGCCTTGGCCGGAACATTATCGGCGACTGCTTCTGCCATGACTCAATCTCGTCCTTAAACCGGCATCTGCATGATGTCTTGGTAAGCCTGAACCAGCTTGTTACGCACTTGGGTCAATGCTTGAAAAGACACACTGGCCTTTTGCGAAGAAACCATCACGTCCGTCAGGTCGACGCCGCTCTTGCCAATCTCGAAGGCATTGGCCAACTGACTGGAAGCCTGCTGGGTGTCGTTCACTTTATTGACGGCCTGACCGAGCATGTCGGAAAAGCTGCTGCCACTCATTTCAGGGACTGCGGCAGTCGACTTCGACGCAGACATGGCATCCATTTGCATGGAGCGCATGTCCAGCATCAACCGATTGAATTCAATACCTTGGCTCATGATCTGCTCTCATTGACGACCCGCAATTTTTTGACACTCACTCGGCGGGTAGTGAGGTGTTAGCAACAAGGGTGCCAGCTCCGTGGCCAGCCCCGAACAAAAGCCCATCCATAGCGCTCATTTCAATCTGCAGGAGCGAGCTTGCTCGCGATGGTCAGTAACGATGACGCAGGTCTTCCGGTTAAGCACGGCGCGCCCAAGCCCATCGCGAGCAAGCTCGCTACTACAAACTGGCATCAGGTGGCGAACAGATAAGCTTCCACGTCCATTCCGGCATCACGCATCTGTGCCAGCTTGTAACGCAAGGTGCGCGGACTGATGCCCAGACGCTCGGCAGCCTCTTTGCGACGACCGCGTTCGGTGCGCAAAGTGTCGATGATCAACTGGAACTCGCGGCGACGCAGGTCATCACCCAGCGCCCCGCCAGACTCTGTTTCAACGTCTACCGCCCGGACAAACGTCGGCACTGGCGCCAGGGTCGGCAATGGTGCGCAGGCGACCGGCCCGGCCAGACAGAAATCCTGAGGCTGAATCAAGCCACCCTGCTGCAGGATCAGCGCGCGCTGAATGGCGTTGTCCAGCTCACGCACATTGCCGGGCCACGAGTAACCGATCAGGCAGGCCTGCGCCTCGGGCGACATGCGCGCGGCGGCGTGTTTCATTTTATTGACGTGCTTGGTCAGCAGACGCTCAGCCAGCGGCAAAATGTCGGCGGTGCGTTCGCGCAACGGACGCCAGGCCAGCGGAAACACCGACAGGCGATAGTAAAGGTCTTCGCGAAACCGCCCTGCCGCCACTTCCCCGGCCAAGTCACGGTTAGTAGTCGCGACGACGCGAATATCCAGCGTGATCGGCTTGCGCGCACCTACGCGCTCCACCTCGCGCTCTTGCAGCACACGCAGCAATTTGGCTTGAAGACCGAGGGGCATTTCGGAAATTTCGTCGAGCAAGATAGTGCCGCCATCGGCCTGTTCGAACTTGCCCGCCTGCGCCGCAATGGCACCGGTGAACGAGCCTTTTTCGTGGCCGAACAACGTCGCCTCCAGCATGTTGTCCGGGATCGCCGCGCAGTTGATCGCAATGAACGGCTGGCTGGCACGATGGGAGTGCCGGTGAATGTAGCGTGCCAATACTTCCTTGCCCGTCCCGGACTCACCGGAGATCAGCACGGTGGAGTCACTGCGGGCGACCCGCGCCGCCAGTTCGAGCAGTTGCGCGCTGGCCGGCTCGAACGCGACCGGTCCTTCACTCTCGGATGCGCCAAGTGTGCCCAGGGCATGGCGAGCGACCAGATCGAGCAAAGCCTTGGGCTCGAACGGCTTGACCAGATAATCCGCCGCCCCCTGACGCATCGCATCGACCGCCCGCTCCACCGCACCGTGCGCCGTCATCAGCAACACCGGCAATTGCGGTTGACGCGCCCGCAGCAGGCCAAGCAATTGATGACCGTCCATGCCCGGCATGTTGACGTCACTGAGCACCAGATTGAATGCCTCGGCGCTGACGACAGCCAGCGCCTCTTCTGCCGAAGCAACGGCCTTGTAATCGTGCCCGGCGAGCAACAGCGTGTCAGCCAGCGCTTCACGCAATGCGCGGTCATCCTCGACCAGTAAAACCTTGATGCTCATGACCTTCACTCCGCTCCCTGAGCGCTGCTGAACAACGGCAAAATCACCTGCGCGCACGTTCCGCGACCAAGCCGCGAGCGCAACTGCAGTTCACCCTGATGGGCTCGCGCAACCGCCTTGACCACGGTCAGCCCGAGTCCGGTTCCAGTGGATTTGGTGGTAAAAAAAGGCTCGCCCAAACGCGCCAGCACGGCACTCTCGATGCCACTGCCGCTGTCGCTTACACACAGGTGCAAGCTGTTTTCACGCGTATACAGATGGACCTTCAAGCGAACGTTCGCGCCGCTGGCCTGAACAGCGTTTTCGATAAGATTGAGAATGGCCCCGACCAGTGTGTCGCGACTGCACAGCAATTCGCCGGCATGACTGTCGCACTGCCAACGGATCGGCAAGTCCTGCACGTGGGTCAGCGCGGCCGCTTGCAATGACTGCATCAGTTGCTTGGGAGTTACGCGATCGGTCAACGGCAACTCGCCGCGCGCAAACACCAGCATGTCGCGCACCTGATGCTCCAGCTCATGCAGGCGCTCCTTGAGGCGCCCGGCGAAACGTTGCTGAGTTTCGACCGGCAACGCTTGCTCGGTCAAATGACTGGCGTAGAGCAACGCGGCAGACAGCGGCGTACGAATCTGATGAGCCAGGGACGCGACCATCCGGCCCAGGGACGACAGACGTTCATGACGGGCCAATTGATCTTGCAGATGACGGGTTTCAGTCAGGTCGGTGAGCAGCACCAGTTGCCCGGGCTCAGCGTCCAGCGATCGCGTGGCAATCGACAGACGCCGACCGTCCTTGAGGGAAACTTCATGACCGTCATCATCGCGAGGTGCAAAGCAGCGGGCAATGACCTGTCGCCACAGCTCGCCTTCAAGGGGCAGACCGAGCAACTCGCACGCCGCCGGGTTGGCTTCGCGCACGATGCCCTGGGCGTCGATAACGATGACGCCACCGGGCAACAGGTCGAGAAGATTTTGCAGACGGTTGGCCAGACGTTCTTTTTCCGCCAGTTCCTGCATGCGCTGGGCGCTGACGACCGCCAACTCGCCCTTAAGCTCGGTGACCCGGGCTTCGAGCATGCTGTACGAGTCGGTCAACTGGCTCGACATCTGGTTGAACAGGGCAAACGCCTGCTCCAGGCCAAGCCGGCTCGCCTGCTCTACGGACGACGGTTGCCCCAGGGAGTCAGGGACAGGAGACATCTGGGCGGCTTGGGGCATCGTGCTCTCTCGCTTGGCTGACCGTCAGTGAAACGGAACGTTGCGAGGGACTTAGCAATACCCGTGCCTAAAAAAAACTACCTATAAATGAAGGACTTGAAAAACAGGCGTCAATCATCCGCCTGTTCATCACCATCACGACGACTCATGCCGTACTTGCGCATCTTTTCCACCAGTGTGGTGCGACGGATACGCAGCCGCTCAGCAGCTCGCGCAACAATGCCATTGGCATCATCCAGCGCCTGCTGAATCAGCCCTTGCTCCAGACCACCGAGGTAGTCCTTCAGGTCCAGGCCTTCCGGCGGCAACATGGCATTGGCCGTGAAATCCGGGGTATGACCGTTAATGGCCACCCGCTCTTCAAGGTCACTGCGCAGGCTGTCGACCAATTGCTCGTCTTCGTCGTCGACGTAGCGGAATTTCTTCGGCAACTCGACCACGCCGATTACACCGTACGGGTGCATGATCGCCATGCGCTCGACCAGATTCGCCAGCTCGCGAACATTGCCCGGCCAGCCATGACGGCACAGCGACATAATGGCTGCGGAATTGAAACGGATCGAGCCACGCTTCTCGTGCTCCATGCGCGAGATCAACTCGTTCATCAGCAGCGGAATGTCTTCGACACGCTCGCGCAGCGGCGCCATCTCGATCGGGAACACATTCAGGCGGTAGTACAGGTCTTCGCGGAAGGTGCCGATCTCGATCATGCTCTCGAGATTTTTGTGGGTCGCGGCAATGATGCGCACATCAACGCTCTGGGTCTTGTTGCTGCCCACGCGCTCGAAGGTACGCTCCTGCAATACCCGCAACAGCTTGACCTGCATCGGCAACGGCATGTCGCCGATTTCGTCGAGGAACAGGGTGCCGCCATTGGCCAGTTCGAAACGGCCGGCACGGCTGGTGATAGCGCCGGTAAAGGCACCCTTCTCGTGGCCGAACAGTTCGCTTTCCAGCAGCTCTGCGGGAATCGCCCCGCAGTTGACTGGCACGAACGGCGCTTCACGGCGCTTGGAGTGGTAATGCAGGTTGCGCGCAACCACTTCCTTGCCGGTCCCGGACTCACCGAGGATCAGCACGCTGGCATCGGTGTCCGCGACTTGCTGCATCATCTGGCGGACGTGCTGAATCGCCCGGCTGGTGCCGACAAGACTGCGGAAAAGATTGGGTTCGCGATGACGGCCGCGCTCGCGGGCCTGGTCGTACATCTCGCGATAGACCTGGGCACGGTGCAGGGAGTCGAGCAGTTTGCTGTAGCTGGGCGGCATCTCGAGGGTCGAAAGCACTCGGCGACGCTGGTCTTCCGGCAGGTCAATGGAAGAATTATCGCCCATTAGCAAAACCGGAAGGAACTCATCCCAGGTGGAGAGTGTCTTTAACAGGCCCAAAAGTGCGCCAGGAGCATTGACCGTCCCGATGAGGACACAGATTACTTCACGACTAGATGCCAATGAACCGACAGCCTGCTGCCAGTCGTGGCTACCGCAGGGTAAATTTTCTTCACCGAGAAAATTTAAAATCACCGCCAAATCGCGGCGACGGACGCTATCGTCATCTATCAGCAGAATTTTGGTTTCACGCCACATGCAATAGCAACTTCCCTAGTCAACTCAATGCCCAAAATGCTGGGGCAAGCTAGACGCTTGCAGGCACGTTATGCCTGAAGACGACTGAAATCTGGAACCAGCCACTAGTTAAGTCAAAAAACCGTGCACAGTCAAATTTATGGCGCACATGTCTGGATTAACCGGGGATTAATTAACCAAACAGATGGTAAACCTTTGCCGCGTTTTGTGCTTGATGGATCTGCGACATCTCGTCGACTATCGCTTGTCTCTCACCCATCGCCACCTCAAGTAGCTGCTTGTAGACATACAGCAACTCCTCAAGATTGGTGCGAAGAACCGCCTCGTCCAGCGAAGCCTCACTCAAGACGTCTTCCATGCAGGAACGGCAATCCAGGTCCAATTGACCGATAGCCTCCCAGTTGCGCTCGGCCAGGGCATCGACCAGCGCTTCGCGAGTTTGTTCTATTCGCTGCAATACAAGACTCATGGTGATCTCCTTAGAACTGCGGACCTGGCGTAGCAATACCGTCCCAGCCTTCTTTCACCGTGCGCAGCAAGCCGGCAACCTCGTCGAGAATCTTCGGGTCGCTGCTGATGTTCGCTTCAGCGAGACGTTTCATCATGTAAATGTAAAGACGGTCGAGTTCGCCAACTGCATCGGCGCAGTTTTCAAGATCCAGGCCTTCACGCAAGCCACCGACGATGCCGATGGCCTTGCTGATTGAAACGCACTTGCCAGGAATATCCTTGCGCTGCATGGCACCTTTAGCCTGGGCAATACGATCCAGACCACCCTCCATGAGCATTTGCACCAAACGATGCGGACTCGCTTCGGACGTCTGGGCGTGTGCGCCCACTTTCTGATATTGCCGAAGGGCTAACATTGGATTCATGTTCTACCTCATTACCACAATGACTCGTATAACCAGTGTATCGTCTGCGAGCCAGGAAACTTTAGATCAAAAGACAAAAACCCGGCGCACGCCAGAATGCGTAGCCGGGTTTTTGTCGTTAGCCCATGACTAGCTGTTTGCTTTCTGCGCGTTCAGGGAAGTGAAGAACGAGGTGATGCTGCTCGCCGTCGCTTTCATTTGCCCGACCAGCAGGTCCATGGCGTTGTATTTAGCGGTCAATGTCGCAGTCATGTTAGTGACACGCAAGTTCAATGCGGTCTGCTGATCCGAGAGGTTCTTGCTCAAGTTCTGCAGATTGGAGTTGCGCTGATCAAGCAAACCGCCCGTCTGCACATAAGGCGTAATCGCCTTGCCCATGCGCGCCAGCAAACCATTGGTTGCATCAGTGCCATTGAACAACTGCTGCACCTGCCCACTCGTACCGCCGCTGGCCATCGTCTTGCCGAACGCAACGGTGTCAAACGCCAGATTGCCAGTGTTCCGGTCGGTCATCACACCCAGTTGGGACAGCACGGCTAATGGACCACCCGCTCCAGGAGCGGTCAGCACGCCCCGAATATCGGAAATCAACGCGCGTGGCATCGAGTCACCGGTAAACGCCGCTGAAACCGTGAGCTTGCCATCGGCATCCTGTGTCGCCTTTGACAGGGAATTGATGGTTTTCATGAGGGTGTTGTAGGAATCAACGAAGGACTGGATCGACGTTTGCAAACCGGTGGTATTGGTCGCAACGGTGACTGTGGCCGCAGCCGGCGGAGTACCAGGGCTCACAGAAACCAGGTTCAGGGTCAAACCACTCACTGCACCGGTAACCGTGTTGCTCTTGCTGGTGACTGCAAGACCATCAATCGTCAGTTTTGCATCCGTGGCAACCCCATTGACAGCCCCTGAACTGGAAGCCGAGGGGTTAGCACCCATCGGTTGAGTACCGTCGATTGCAAGGCCGGCAATGCCGCTGACCTTAAGGTCTGAACCCGAACCAGTATTTGTAGAGCTGATCACCAGACGCGACGCACCGCTGCTGTCGGTCACGATGTTGGCGGAAATACCGTTGCTCGCCTGCGCGGAGTTGATCGCATCCCGAGTGCTTTGCAAGGTCGCATTGGCTGGAATCGTGACATTGTAATCAGTGCCATTCTGACTGATTTTCAGAGTACCACTCGGAATGGCACTGGCAGCACCGCCGGCAAAAGAAGCACTGGCTACTTTCGAGCTTGTGGCCAGATTCTGCACGACAACACTGTAGGTACCGGCAACTGCGGTGTTATCCGAAGTCACACCGAGGATCGACGGAGTACCCGACGTTGCCGTAAAACCCGCAAACGCAGGATTAGTCTTGCTGCCCAGGTTGGTCAACGCCGTTTGAAAGGCCGTCAGCGCACTCTTCAATGAACCGACACCGGAAATCTTCAGCGTGTTGGTTTTAGTCTGGGTATCGATCTGCGTCTGTTTGGCCGACTTGTCGGCGTTGACCAGCGCCGTGACGATTGCACCGATGTCCAGGCCAGAACCCAGGCCAGAACCCGGTAAAATTGGACTTGCCATGTTGCGTCTCCCTTCAGGTTACTGCCAGTCTTTTGGCCTTTACCAGCTTCCAAAGAACGTACAAACACTATTCATGCCAGCTATCAGACTTTGGCATCGAACAATACGTGGCTCGCATTGCTCAGACTCTCTGCCAGCTTAAGAGCCTCTGCGGAGGGGATCTGTCGCACGACTTCGCCCGTTTCACTCGCAATCACCTTGACGATGACTTTTCCGGATTGCTCGTCTATCGAGAACTCCAGATTGCGCTTGATCGATTGCACAAACTTCTCGATCTGCTGCACTGCCTGCTTGAGCCTGGTGTCATCCGAGTCCCGGCTTTTTTCCGCCACCGCAGTCACACTGGCAGCTTTAGGCGCCTCTACCGGCTTATCCGAAACGACACTCGCCGGCTGGGAAGCCGGATAAGACACGCCAAGCTTTACGCTCATATCCATGCCCGTCACCTCTTAACGTAAAAAGCGAGAGAGCGTGACCAGCACACTCCCCCGCTTAAACTCATTCCGAAATTACTGAAGCAGTTTCAGTACAGCGGAAGGCAGTTGGTTGGCCTGAGCCAGAACCGAGGTAGAAGCCTGTTGCAGGGTTTGCTGCTTGGTCAGGTTAGCGGTTTCTGCGGCGAAGTCGGTGTCTTGTACACGACCTTGTGCTGCAGTGGTGTTTTCCACGATGTTCTGCAGGTTGGAGATGGTGCTGGTCAGACGGTTTTGCGAAGCACCCAGGTTTGCGCGGGTGGCGTTGATGCTCGCAATTGCAGCGTCGATCGCGGTGATCGCGTTGTCGATGTTCGCGGACAGAGTGGCGGAGGTAGCACCAGTCAGAACGATAGCACCTGCGCCACCGCTAGCTACCGACAGGCTGACGGCGTCGAACTTGGAGCTCAGTACCAGGTCGATGCGGTTGGCCGAGCCAGTGTTGGCGCCGACTTGCAGTTGCACGGTGCCAGCCGAACCATCCAGCAGGTTTTTGCCGTTCAGGTTGGTGGAAGCAGCGATACGGGTCAATTCGTCAGACATCTGACCGAATTCGGAGTTGGTAGCGGTCTGGTCAGCAGTACCGTTGGTGCCGTTACGTGCTTTAACAGCCAGTTCACGCATACGTTGCAGAATGTCGGTCGATGCTTGCAGAGCGCCTTCAGCGGTCTGGGCAACGGAGATACCGTCGTTGGCGTTCTGGATTGCCTGAGTACCACCACGGATCTGCGAAGTCATGCGAGTTGCGATCTGCAGGCCAGCGGCGTCGTCTTTGGCGCTGTTAATTTTCAGGCCGGAAGACAGGCGCTGCATCGAGGTCGAAAGCGCATCGGAAGCACGGTTCAGGTTTTTCTGAACGTTCAGCGACGTGGTGTTGGTGTTTACTGTTAAAGCCATGACGAATTCCTCGTTGGTTGGGTACTGCGGCTTCCGGCCCTGGCAACCGCCGGGTATGGCCTAGAGAACCTTCGTAATAGTTATCGTCGGGTTGGCAGGTTGCTTGAGGGTTTTTTAAAAAAAAATTGCCATCACCCTGCCACCCCCGAGAAAACAGGGGCTTAGCGCCCCTCAACCGCAAAAAAATGACGCCATAAAACCATCCACGACGCAAACCCGCGCGCCAGTGCGGCCGACCGACCTCAGGCCGGAACACTTTCCAGCAGTTCTACCAACTCGTACTCCAGGAAATCGGCAAGCCCCAACCAATCCTGGCGCTCCTGACAGGCCAGCATTTTGGTCAACACGCATGTCCACGCCTGTTGAACATCCTGAGAGGCGGACAACACCAACGTCTGCGCCTCATCGAACACATCGACCATGGTCAACGCAGCCTCGACATCACGCCCCAGTCGGAACAATCCGGCGCACTGACGGCATCCATTGATACATTTCAACCTGGCATTCATTGCACGAACTCCGTGTTGAACTGTGTCCCGGCAATCATCGCCCCCGCACGGCTGCTGTTTAAGAAACTCACTTGCGGGTGCCTGGCGATAAAACGTTCAAGTACACACAGGTAGCCGCGAAAATTCAGCTGTGTCCTGACTCGCTCACCCTGCCCATCCAATACCCAGTACCGTGCCTGGCTGACCGCTGGCCCAAGGTCGCCGTCATTCCAGCCGGTATGGGTCTTGTTCATCGGAAAGGCAAAATCAGCGCCGAACAACGTAATGCGCGCAGCACCCATTTTCACCGCCAGGTCCACCGCCGGGTGGATCACGCTGCCTCCCACATGCAATTGAGCCCTTGCGTGCTGCTGGCGCAATTGCGCGTAAATCGGGCTGGCGGAATAACTGCCATAACGCTTGCCCCTCCAGGCCCTCAACATCTGCGGATCGCTCAGGGGCATGTACACCAGCGGGATGTCGTCGGATTCTTCGAACGGTAAATGCAGAACACTGATGCGCTGGTCGATGCTCACCACCAGATCCGGTTTGATCCCGTTCTCGCGCAAGGGTCGATACGCCGTGTCGACGCAAATGAACAGGGGCCGTACGGCCTGCCCGCGTATCGCTGCCAACCGCTTGAAATGCCCTTCGAGACTCGGCCCGGTGCCGATCACGTAGATTTCCCGATCGGCACAGGTGCCAAACAATTGCGCCACATCGTCGTCGGCGAGTAACACCTCAAGGCAATCCTTCAAGCGTTGCTGAATGACCGGTGACTGCGGATCGAACTCGCGGTTGTTGAAGCTCAAATGCACTTCGCTGACCAGCCGATCACGAATTTTCGCATTGAAGTCATCCGCCAGCAGCAGCTCGGCCGGCAACGCAAAAAATGGCGTGAAAATGTCTGGCAGATCGCCGGCAAACAGAAGTTCCACACGCGCCGATTCAAGCCAATCCCGATGATCAAGCAGCTGCAGCACCAGCTTGAACAGCGCGCTATTGAGGACGTGTACATACAACGTCTCAAGCCCGGGGCGCTCCATTAAAACCCGAGGCAGATCCCCAAGGCCTGTGCCGTAGACGTGCAGCCGTGGTTTGTCGAGCGGCAGACTGGCCGCCTGCACCCTGGCTTCGCGAAGGCGATCATGTCGGCTGGTGAGCTGAATGCCGTCCACACTTAACGTCGAGTCTCGACCTTTCAGCAGCTCGACCTGGACCGCACCGTCTTGCGTCAACAATCGCGCATACAACGCCGGCCAGCGCCGCTGTATGACCTGAGCATTGTCTTCAAACCATTCGCTCATGCAGCCTCGCATTCCCTTCCAAGCAAAAAAGCGCTCAAGGTTAACCCTTGAGCGCTTTTTTTGTATCAGCCTTTTTATGAAAAGTCTTTCACTCAGGGACGATAAATAATTGCCGAGCCCCAGGATAGTCCTACACCGAAACCGCTTAGCGCAACGCGTTTCCAGCTGGAGTCGAGGGCGTGTTTTTCCAGCAGTAACGGAATGCTCGAAGACACGGTGTTGCCTGTCTCGACCATGTCCTTGATGAACTTCTCCGGCTCGCCTTCGAAGCGTCGTGCCACCGCATCGACAATCGCCGCACTGCCCTGGTGAATGCAGAAGGCATCGATGTCGTCGGATTTCAGTCCTGACTCGCCCAGCAGTTCGTGCAGATGCGCAGGAACCTTGAGCAAGGCAAAGTTGAATACCTGACGACCGTTCATGAAGAACACCCCGTCAGTCACCTTCAGGTGCGGTGCACCGGAACCATCGGTACCAAACTTGGCCTTGCCCAGCTCCCAGATCGGGTTTTCACCCATCCAGGTAGCGGTCGCCGCATCACCAAACAGCATGGTGGTGTTGCGATCTTCCGGGTCGACAATCTTCGAGTACGGATCGGCCGTGATCAACAGACCGTTCTTCAAACCGGCGGCTTCCATGAAGCCCTTGATCGCGTAAATGCCATAGACGTAGCCGGAACAGCCCAGGGAAATATCGAATGCCGCCACGGTAGTTGGCAGGCCCAGCTTGTCCTGAACGATTGCAGACGTGTGTGGCAGGCCTTCTTCGTCACCGTTCTGGGTGACGACGATCAGCGCATCGATGGATTCGCGTTTCAGATCAGGGTTACTGGCAAACAGCGCATTGGCCGCTTCAACGCACAGATCGGAAGTTTCCTGCTCGGCGTCTTTGCGCGGCAAGAAGGCCGAACCGATTTTGCCCAGGATGAATTCTTCATCCTTTTCGAATTTTGCACCTTGTGCGTAATTGTCCACGCCGGCTACAGGAACGTAGCTCGCAATGCTTTTTATGCCAATCATTACGGCTTCCCAATAATAAACAGCCCAATACCACCGCTCGCAAGGATTCGAGGGGCGCCGACAAACAGAGAAAAACGTCACCCCCGAGACGGCGACAACGGGAAGAATTAAGGGCTATCACTGAGTCAGACCGACCTCAGGCGCCACCTTCCCGGTTAATACAATACAGTGAAGATGCGCGTAATGACTCGCAGGTCACGCTATTTTGCCGAATCAGCCCCACGACCGGTTATTCGACCAATGACCAATCCATCGGCGTTCCACGCTTGATGGCCTGACGGGCGCGCCGACCGACAACGGCTTCTGCGTGTTTGGGGGCCAGTCCCAGGCCAGGACGAATAGCCCGCAGATTGGTGGCAGTGAACGCTTCGCCGGCAGCCATGTCCTGCGTGACATAGAGCGAGCGGCGGTACACCACAGACTTGCGCTCGGCCTCGGTTACGCCGTAATGCACCTGACCCATGGACTGCCAGGCCCGCTCCGTTTCGATTACCAGGCTGGCCATTTCCGCTGGTTCCAAAGAGAAACTGGCATCCACGCCGCCCGCTGAACGGTCGAGGGTGAAATGCTTTTCCACCACCGTGGCCCCCATTGCCACCGCCGCAACGGAAACCCCAACGCCCATGGAGTGATCGGACAGCCCAACTTCACAGCCGAACATTTCGCGCAAGTGTGGAATCGTCCGCACGTTGCTGTTGGCCGGCGTCGCCGGGTATGTGCTGGTGCACTTGAGCAACACCAGATCCTTGCAACCGGCCTCTCGGGCGGCGCGTACGGTTTCATCGAGTTCGGCGAGGCTGGCCATGCCAGTGGAGATGATCAGCGGTTTGCCCGTGGCGGCAACCCGGCGGATCAGCGGCAGGTCAGTGTTTTCGAAACTGGCGATCTTGTAGGCCGGCACATCGAGGCTTTCGAGGAAGTCCACCGCGGTCTCATCAAATGGCGTGGAAAACGCCAGCATCCCCAATTCTTTGGCACGGGCAAAAATCGGCGCGTGCCACTCCCAAGGCGTATGAGCCTTCTCATACAGCGCATACAACGAGGAGCCTGCCCAGAGGCTGTCCGGATCCTTGATGAAGAATTCACCTTCGGACAAATCCAGAGTCATTGTCTCGGCGGTATAGGTTTGCAGCTTCAAGGCATGAGCGCCGGCCTTGGCTGCGGCGTCGACGATCTGCAGCGCCACTTGCAGGGACTGATTATGGTTGCCACTCATCTCGGCAATGATGAACGGCGGCGCATCCGGCCCGATCCACCGATTGCCGATCTTGAAACTAGTCATGGAGCTGATCCTTCAATACACGTTCGAAATGGCAACTCGATTGAACATAGCCTGAGTCGCGGAACAATTTGAGCGACGCCTGATTGCCGGGCAGCACCCGCGCCTCGACAGCCGTCAGCTCAGGCCAGTAGCCGATTACGGCGTCCTCGCCACGGGCCAGCAGCGCCCTGCCCCAGCCCAGGCCGAAACGCCCCTCGAACAAATAGACCGATACTTCGGCCCGTGCTCCGTCGAGATCGTAGCGCAGCATCCCGACCGGGCCATCGACGAACTCGGCGATCAAGAGTAAACGCCGGGGATTGGTCAGGCTCGCGGCCAGCCAGGCCTGATGCGTTTCCCAGTCGATGCGTTCAGCGTTCGCCGACCAACGCCGCACCGTTTCGGCGTTACGCCCGTCGAACAACAAGCGTGAATCCTCGATCGTCGCCCGCCGCACCCTCAAACTCGACCCGGCCAGGGCCGCCGCAAATCGACGGGCTCCCAGACCATCCACCAGGCACCGCGACTGCTTGGCCAGGCTTCGACGCAAACTGACATTGCTCAGCAAAAAACCAGCGGCCTGGCGTAGACACTCAACATCCACCTCGTCGCTGGTCCCCAGGTACACATGCCCCCCGGCGGCGGCCAGGCGTTCGGCATTGGCTTGCTGATTCCCCGCCACCGCAATGCAGATCGTCGGCAACCCCAGCACGGCGCGCTCCCAGCTGGTTCCACCGCCAGCACCGATGAACAGGTCGGCCTGGGCCATCAAGGACGCGAAGTCGCTGACATAGGTTTGCAATCGCCACTGGGGACGTTGCGCCGCCATGACCTGCATCTGCGCCAGGGCCGGGTTGGCGGTGCCGGCGATAAAATCCACTTCCAGCTCGCTGAAATCCGCCAGCGCACGCATGGCCTTCCAGGTTTCGCCGGCGCTATCGAAGCCGCCGAAATTCACCAGCACCCGGCTCGGGCGAGTCCTTTGTGGCAAAGGAGCACGGCGAAACTCATCACGAATCAACGCATAGCGTGGACCGAACAACTGACGGCAGGGGTTCAAAGAGCGCTGTGCGTAGGCCGGATCGCCGGCGGTGAGATTCTGGTCGAACAGCACGTCCACCGCGTGTTTGCGATTGTTCAGGTCATCGATCGCGGCAATGTGCCGCGCCCATTGCCGGGCTGCAGTCTGCCAGCGGTGATCGAGACCGTAGTGGTCGACCACGATCCAGTCGAAGAGCGGCTCCAGCGCCAGGCCAACGTTCAGGGCTTCGATATCCGCCTGCCAAGGCAATAGCGCTTCGATCCCCAGTTGCGGATTTTCCCCGGCGTATTGGGCAGGTAGAACAACCGCACGAAAACCTTCGCCCTCCAGCCGCGCCAAGGAATTGCCAGGCAGCGCCCGACAGGCGAATACCACCTCGGCACCACTGTCGCGCAGCGCGTGGGCTAGCGTCAGGCAGCGCGCCACATGTCCGCTGCCAATGGCCGGCGACGCATCAGCACGAATCAATACCCTCATGAATCAAACTCTCCACCCGCTTTCAGCGCACTGTAGAGGTATTCGGCACGCCGCCAATCTTCTTCCGTATCGATGTCCTGAACCAGATGCCTGGGCAAGATCACCGGCAGGCTTTTTTCCGAATACAAGACGTCCCCCCGTTGCCACGCCGCGCTGCGCCCCCAGTAAAACTGCCCGGCGTCCTGAAAGGCTGGGGGCAGGTCCTGGGAGCGAGTCTGTCGATGCTCTGGATAGATGGGCAACAGCGCACCCTGTCCATCCAGCATCAAGGCACGCTGGATGGGAAAGCCGAACTCACAGACCGAAAAAGCAAAGGACTTCTCAGGGTTCTGCTCCAGCAACTCAAGACCCTGACACAAATACCGGGCTTGCAACAAAGGCGCAGTGGCATAGATACAACAGGCAAAATCGAACGACCGGCCCTGTCCCTTCAATGTTTCAACCGCATGGGCGATCACCGCCGCCGTCCCGGCGAAATCATCGGCCAGTGCCACCGGACGCATAAAAGGCACCTGCGCCCCATGGGCCAGGGCCAGCGTCGCGATCTCCTCATCATCGGTACTGACCACCACCTGCTGGAACAGCCCGGAGGCCAGGGCAACCCGTATTGAATGGACAATCATCGGCTCGCCATGGAACGGCTTGAGATTCTTGCGCGGGATCCGCTTGCTACCGCCCCGGGCCGGGATGATTGCGATCGTACTCAAGGACGTTTTTCCAACAGGAACCAGTTGATATCGTCAGTAGGGAACTGCGGATCGCGGTGATAGCTGAAGCCATAGTCCAGCAGTTGCAAATCGCTGTAACGGTCGAGCATTTCACCGGCGAAATCACGCTTGAACAGCTTGCCGCCGTTACCGCGATAGAGCACCTCGACCGGCACCGGGTTGTAATATTCGCAGATCAGGATATAGCGTCGACTCAGCTCATACAGTTGCGCGTAGGCCGCCGGCAGTAACTGCGGATCCAGGTGAATCAATACACCCTTGCTCAGAGTCAGCTGATAGGTGCGCTCTCGCGGATAGTCGAACAGGGAGCCGTGCCAGACATCAGCGATTTCCAGGGCCTGGGCTTGTGCTTGAGCACTGGCATTGATCTCGACACCCTGCAGGACACAATCGGGCAACAGTTGATGCAAGGCCTGCAGGTTGTTGCCGGTGTTGGTGCCCAACTCCAGCAGGCTCTCGATCCGCCCGGTACGGGCCAGGGCCTTGGCAAACAGCGCCAGGTTGGCCGCGATCAATGGCAGGCCCTGATTGCGGGCGACATACTGGTCGCCGAAGTCGCCACGCCAGAAGCGTTCTTGTTCGCTCAATTCACGCATGTCTTACCCTTGAGTCTTCCGAAGGCACCTGGCCGACAATCCGTCGTAACTGCGCCACCACATAGTCTTGCTGCTCTTCGCTCAGCCCCGGAAACAACGGCAAGCTGATCGCTTCGTGGAAGTAGCGCTCAGCCTCGGGAAAATCTCCGTCAGTGAACCCCTGCTCGCGATAATAAGGCTGAAGATGCACAGGGATGTAATGCAGGTTCACACCAATCCCCGCAGCTCTCAGCGCATCAAAAACCTCTCGCTGAGTCGCCTCGATCAGATCGAACTTAAAGCGCACCACGTAAAGGTGCCAGGCCGATTCTGCTCCCGGCTGGCCGAAAGGCACTGTCAGTGGCAACCCCGCCAGCAGGTGGTCGTAGCGTGCCGCCAGTTCACGTCGTCGGGCGATGAACTCATCGATCCGGGTCATCTGCGAAAGCCCGAGCGCCGCATGCAGATCGGTCATTCGATAATTAAACCCCAGCTCCAGTTGCTGGTAATACCAGAGCCCCTGGGCAGGCGCCGTCATTTGCGCCGGGTCGCCGGTGATGCCATGGCTGCGCAGGCGCCGCAGCCGCGCGGCGAGCTCCGGATCATTGGTCAGGACCATCCCGCCCTCGGCCGAGGTCACGATCTTGACCGGGTGGAAACTGAAGATCGTCATCGCCGCATAAGCGCCACAACCCACCGGCCGCCCCCGATAAGAGGCGCCTATCGCGTGGGCAGCGTCCTCGATCAAGGTGAAGCCGTACCGCTCGGAGAGCGCGGCAATGGCGTGCATATCGCAACTCTGGCCTGAAAAAGCCACCGCGATGACCACCTTCGGCAATTGCCCCACTCGCTCGGCGGCCTCCAGCTTTTGTGCCAGCAGCCCCGCGTCGAGGTTCAGGGTCATTGGATCGATGTCGACGAAATCCACTTCGGCGCCGCAGTAACGCCCGCAGTTAGCGGACGCCACGAAGGTATTGGGACTGGTCCAGAGACGATCACCCGCCCCCAGGCCCGCCGCCAGACAGGCAATGTGCAAGGCCGCCGTGGCATTGCAAACGGCGACCGCAAAGTCAGCCTGACAATGTTCGGCCACTGCGGTTTCAAAGCGCTCGATGGTCGGTCCCTGGGTCAACCAGGGAGACTTGAGCACCGTCACCACCGCGTCGATGTCCGCCTGATCGATGCTCTGGCAGCCATAGGGGATCTGATAAGGAATCATAAATGCGGCTCCGCGCGTGGACCCGCAAGCTGATCCACAGGCCTGGAGACAAGATTGAACATGCCGTGACTCCTTTTAGCGATCACCCAGACCTAAACCAGTAACTGCGCCCAATCCACACCGGACACCTCACCGAGCGTAAAAGCCTTGCCGGTCGATACAAGGTTCTTGTTGTACGCCTGGTCACTCTCGAACGCAGCGGCCCACTTCTCACGAAGCGCAGCAAGCGCTTGCGGCGCTTGCGACATTTCACCTGGATGAATGACCTGAACCAGCGGCGTCCATACAGTCAGGTAACCCGCCTGGCCGGCCTTGAGGCATAGATCGACGTCGCTCATCCCGTCGGCGAAGGACACGCCGTCCAGGCCGCCCAAGGCGTCGAACAACGCTTTACGCACCATCAGACACGCCTTCGATACAGCCGAATAGTTCTGCTCCAAAGCCAACCGGTGCATGTAGCCATTGGTGTCGTGTTTCTCGCCGACAAAGGCTGAGCCCACGACACCATTCATGCCAAGAATCAGGCCGGCCTGGGTGACCTTGCCATCACGGTCGATCAACTTGGGACCGACCACGCCGACTTCCGGGCGCTGTGCGTGATTGAGCAGCGACTCAAGCCAGTTTGGGTTGACCACTTCACTGTCGGCGGCCAACAACACCAGGTATTCGCCTCGCGCCTGCTGACTGGCAGCGTTGAACAACGCCGGAACACTCATCTGCTGATCGGTTCGCAGAATGCTGACTTTCGGATGCTGATAAATACCCAGCCAGTCGTTGACCTCGGCCGACTGATTCTGGTTAACCGCAATCACGACTTCGTACTGGGTGTAGCGGGAACGCAACAGGACACCTTGCAAGCACTGTTGCAAGGCGGACAGATCGTCCCCGGCCGGCACGATGATCGAAACCAGCGGACGCTCGCTATGGCGGTAATCGATCTGATAAGTGCCTGGCACCGTCGAAGTAATCTTGGCCTTGTAGCCACGATTGCCCAGGTGGCGCAGCAACGTCAGGCGCTCATCGGCGTTTTCTTCCAGCGTCGGCGCCTGGGTAATCAGCAGCGGTTCGTCCAGGTGCGCCAGCCCGTTGAGGCCGCCCTGCTCGATGATGCGCAGCAACAAGTCGAATTCCAGGGCCTTGCTGAAGTCCGCAGAATAACCGCCAGCTTCTACCAGCACCTCACGGCGTATCAGCCAATGGCGTGACATCATCGCCGGGAAACTTTGCAGCAGGTCAAGATTGAAGCCCGGTCGGAACACATCCACCAGCGAACCATTGGCCTGACGCTGGATTTCATCTGTCGCCACCGCACGACATTGCGGCGCCTCCAACAGTTCCAGGCTCGCACGCAGCAAGCCACCGGCGGTGAACTCGTCACCCGCTTCGGCCAGCAGCAGCCAATCGCAAGACGACTGACGAGTACTCTGATTCAGTTTGTCGACGTAATTCCCCTGGGTGACCCGGACAAAGTGCAGAGTGTTTTGCGCCGTCGTCGCCGCCAACGGTTCGCCGGTGGTGAAGACCACGATCTTGAACGCCTTGCAATGCCCCTCCAGAAGACTGTCGAGGGTCACCTGCAATTTGCCGACATCGTTCTCCAGGTCGAGGATCAGGATGCCGAACTGCGGGCCGCCGTGCTGGACCGCCAGATGCCGGGCGATGGCCTCTCGCTGCCCGGCGTCCGGCTCTCGCGCCTCCAGCCACTTGAGTAAACGCCCGGATAGCGTGGAATCGAATGTCTGGCGGATGAGCTGAGGCGGGAGCGTATCCAGGCGCTCGGCCCAGGCGACCATCTTTTGCGCCTCTTCTTCCTCACCAAGACCTTGCAACTGGCCCACCAGGCACTTGATCACGTGCCGGTTGAACATATTGAAATCGTGGGCACTCCACAGACGGTCGACGACACTCTCAGGCGTATCGTTGTTGCGTGCACGCATCAAGTCGTACTGATGGGTCCACACCCCTTCAAGCTGCTGTAGCTGAACACGTCCCGCTGGCATCGCATGGAGCAGAAACTCAATGTGGGTCAACTGATCGAAAAAGGTCTGGTTATAAAAGGGCATTTCGACGTACTGCTTGGGCGCGAAACGTCGCTCTGGCACTTTCAAGGCTCTGTTCCAGTGGGACTCGAAAATGATTTCGGCCGTCAGCGCCTTCCCCGTTCTCAGGCTGTCGGCCATCGCTTCGAAACACTGAAGCGCGAATTGTTTGCCCTGCTCCGGCTCCAGCTCAGCAATCTCGGTGGGCAGCGCCGCCAGGAACTCGGCAAAAGCCTCACGCTCAGCCACTGACTTGGCATCGGTGAAGGTGAGCGAGTGATACACATCGGTCTTGTGCTCCGACTGCATGTAGTTGATCTCACGCACCACGTACGGCATCGGCAGAATCCGTGCCTTGGCCCGGGCCAGCATGTAGTACGAGTGGCCGATTTCCTGCCACTCGAACTTCGCGTCATGGGGCATGGCCGCATACCAGTCGCGAAACAGCGAGGTACGGTGAACGGCATAGAAGGGCGGAATGAACTGGCCCATGAAGTCCAGCACACGGTCCTGGGCCCGCTCGGACGAATAGTCTTCGCAGACTTTCTTGTCGCGGCGGTAGTAGGTCACGCTACCCGCCAGCGCCAGGTACATCAGGCAGTAGCCATGGCACATGCCGTAGTCCTGGTTCGCCTCCAGAAACGCCACCGACTCTTTCAGTGACTCATGCACGAGGAAATCATCGTCCGCGGCAAACACGATATACGGTGTAGTGACCTGATCGATGCCGTAGACGACCTTGGCCTGGGCATCCCAGTAGCCAAACTGTGGCAGGTGCAGATAATCGACGTTCGGAAAAGCGTCGGCAACCCCCTCGCTTGCCTGGGTCGAGGAGTCCAACACAATGATCCGGCAAGGCAAGGGACTGTAGAACTGCAACGCCCTGCGCAAGAATGCGGGCCTGTTATGGGTGATCAACACCACCGTCAACTGCTCGTTCAGTGGTAAAGCGTGTTCAGAACCGTACTTGCCTTGCATAACGTGTCCCCAGAATCGGCGAATCGCCCGATGAACTTAACAATGATGTTTTTGCCACAACGGCGGCGTGGTGAAACTTGTCCCACCCAGTGACCATTGATGTGCCAGAGAATTGGCTCGGACCTGAAGTACAACGCTTCAAGCCAGGCGGGCAGCCTTCTGGCCGCGCCGAAAATGCACGATTTATGGCGATATTGGGGAGACCTGCAGGAAGCGCGCCACCTCGGATTGCCCGAAACGGTAAAGTCTGTCGTAGCTGCCGCCTGGCTGCTTAAGGCCGCCAGACGGTCACGGATAGCACGAACATACCTCGTTGAACGGTTGCGATGACGAACGCTTCGTCCGAGCCAGGTCCGGACCGATAGCAGCCTGGCGGCTAAAGGCGGTTTATTGTCAGTCCGCCAACCAGCCTTGCTCCCAGTACCGCAGGTTATCCCCGCGCAGCATGTAGTCGCGCAATACCGCCTCTCGCAACTCATCGCCCATGCGATAGCTGGCGTCTGGATCAGCCAGATGCATACGAATGGCTTGCAGCCACTCATCCGTGGAATTGGTTTTGACGCGAGTGCACGGCAAGTAGCCGCTATAAGCCTCCGTGTCGGTGCAGATCACCGGGTAGCCGCAAGCGCCGTATTCCAGCAAGCGCAGGTTGCTCTTGCAGTCGTTGAAGATATGGAACTCCAGTGGAGCCAGCGCCAGATCCAGATTCAGACTGGCCAGTTTGGCCGGGTACGCATCCAGCCCGATCACCCCATGGAACTCATGCATGTAGGGACGCAAATCATCCGGGCACATGCCGAAGAACACCCAGTCGACTTCATTGGCCAGCTCGCGAACCACGTCGGCGATCACCGCCAGATCGCCATGGTGACTGGTGCCGCCTCCCCAACCGACCCGAGGTTTTTTCGAAGTGCGGCGCTGACTGCGAAGGTTGGGCCACAGGTGCGCCGCCAACATATTCGGCACGACTCGAATATCGTGATGCATGTCCGACAACGCGTTGCCCAGCGGCGCGGTGGAAACCACCACGCGATCGCACATGCCGATTGCACGACGGACCAGTTTCTCCATCTCGTCTTTGCCCGGCATGTTGCGGATATGGGCATTGCGATGAGGCACCTTGATCACGTAGTCATCCAGTTCATAGATGCGTCGCGCGTTGGAGTATTTTTGCAGGCCAGGAATTTCGTTGATCGCCCCTTCGGAATACCGTCCCTGCAAGATGATCACGTCAGGTGAATGGCGCTCGACTTCAATGATGGTCGGCAGGTTGTAGTGAATGCGCCCGTGCGCCCTGCCTGCCGCCTCCAGCTCAATCAGCGGTTGAGTCACTCGATAATGACCAATAGCGGACGCATTGACCGGCAACGCGAGAACCTTCGGCAACTGAGCCTTGGAAAACGGGCTCCAACCGGATCGCAGACCCGGCTCAAGACTGAAGCTTGCCCCCCCCAGCCCGTGCAGCGCCAGGTTGGGATTGTAGGCTGGATCACGGGCAACGACCGGCAGCCAGCGCTTATAGAAAACCTCCTGTTCCTGATCGCTCCGGGCTTGATCACCTTCTTGCGTAGCCAAGACCGGTTGCGCCCCCAAAGCCAGTTGAGCGTATGGCGTCCAAACCACCAGGTAACCTTCCTCGCGGATGCGCAGGCACAGATCAATCTCGTTGAGGGAATGCGCCAGACCCTGCTCATCCAGACCGCCGACCGCATCAAAAACCGCCTTGCGCACCATCAGGCAATCACCGCCAACGGCACTGAAATCGTGAGCGACCTGCAACCGGTACATGTAACCCGCTGATTGCAGTGTCTCACCATAAAACGGCACCCCTGCCGGCCCTTGCAAACCCAGTATCAGGCCGGCATGCAGCACTCGACCATCCGGGTTAAAAAGCTTGGCCCCGACCACGCCGACTTCCGGACGCTGCGCGTGATTGAGCAACTCGCCAAGCCAGTCACCCTGTGTGATAACCGCGTAAGGATTGAGCATCAGGACATAGTCGCCAGCAGCCTGATTAACAGCGAAGTTGCGCACGGCCGCCGCAGCACCCTGCTGCCCGTAGCTCAGAACGCGAATCCGCTGGCTGTCCAATTGCGCCATGCCATCGAACCAGGTGCGCGCCTCGGCACCTTCACTGCCATTGTCCACCAGCAGCAACTCGTACTCGCCGTAGGCAGTCTTCTCCATCAGGCTCTCGACGCAACGCTGCAAGGCGCTGGTCTGGTCTTTACTGACAATGACTATCGACACCAGTGGGCGATCACCATGCAGGTAGTCAACACGATTGAGCAGGGTCGAGCTGCCAGGGCGAATCTCATGGGCGATACCCAGGCGTTGCAGATGCGCCTCGAGCAAAAGGGGGTTGGTGTCTTGCACTTGCGGCTGCGACAACCATTTGGCCAGATCCAGTGCCGACTCCAGCAGCACTTCGGCAATATGACCGACCACCTCAGTACCGTCATTTTCGACCATACGCCACAGCACATCGTGAGGTGCCAGTTCTGCGAACGCCGAATTGAAACCGCCCAGGGCCAGGAAACGTTCACGTTCAAACGCCAGTGCCCGCCCGACATAGGGGTAGCTGCGCATCAGATCCAGGTTGAAATCGGGCTTGAACACAGGTTCTGAGGATTCACCCTGACGCAGCCCACCTTCGTCGCTGTACAAGCAAGTAAGCGTGTGCGTGAGGGCAATTCGCTCCGCCATTACCAATAAGGCCGGCACCACCAAACGATCACCAGCCCGCAACAGATAGAACCAGTCGGCACCTCCCAGTTGCGGTAGCAACTCGTTGAGCTGCTGCTGCCAATCGTCTTGCAGCGGCAATCGGAAAACCCGTTCATCCAGCTCGGCTTGCGTGCAGGAACTCGACAGAACCAGTGTCAGCTCCGGCGCGTAATCCTGCGCAGCGAGCGACTGCAGAGTGACCTCCAGCGCCGAACGACTGCCGTTCTCATCGATGATCACCGGAACAATTTTCGGCACTTTTGGCCAAGCGGTCAGTGTGTCCGGCAGCAAGTCCCTCTGACCATCAGTCAGAACGCGGCATTTGAGCCACTCGGCGTAGAGATCGCTGAAGCTGACACTGGCAATACCCACATGCCAACCCTGGGTGGTCTGCTTTGTGCCCAGCGTCCGGCTCAACGGCAACTCTTCCCACACCCGAGGCGATTCCGCGACCCTGGTCAGCGGCAGATAGCGAACCCAGCCCTGAGCTGGCGCAGACTCGCCACTACGCGCCTTGAGCATCTGCGACAGCCATTCCCGCTCGGTTTGCGCCGCATCGATCATCGCCTGCTGACTGCTCAAGCGCTCCGGGTACAGGCGTTCGACGCCGAGCACATGATTGGACACCGCCAGATTTCCACGGCGCATCAGGCATACGTACAAGGCAAAATCGAGCGTCGCTACAAAGCAATGACCGGGCTGGGTCAATGCCGGGAACAGTTCGAGCAGATCCGCCCGGCGGAACAGGGCGTTGCTGAAGCCACCGAGGATATTGACCGGAAAGTTTTCGAAAATCGCCAGCAGGTCGTCGCCCTTGAACACTCCCCCTACCGGGGAAAGCGGGGTGTTTTCAAGGCGCGAAGGCAGCACCAGATCGTCGGCATCCCAGAACAGCCGCTGCGCCACCACCAGGTTGACGTCTGCACAATCAATAAGCACCTGTGCCTGGCGCTCGATGCAGGCGGAGAACAATTGATCATCATCACAAAGAAACTTGATGAACTCGCCTTGCGCCTGCTCCAGACAAGCTTGCAGATTGCCCACCAACCCCAGGGTTTGTGCATTGCGTACATAACGCACGCTGGCGCCCTGCTCGACCACAGAAGCGACGATGTCTTCGATCTCATGGCCGCGACTGTCATCGCAAACAATGATCTCCAGATTGCCATAGCTCTGACTGACAGCCGTGAATAGAGCACGACCAAAAAAGCGTGGATTGAAGGCGGGAATGACCAGGCTGACAAGCGGGAGTGAATTCACGGCGGGCTCACAGGCGGCGAGAGCCCGCCCCGAAAAACGAGCCCTCTGAAACCGCAAAAAAGACGATAAATACTGAGGGGCAAGGCAATCGGGCGCCTCAGCGCCCGATCACCGTCAGATCTTGTTGAACAGACCCAACTGACTAATTTTGCTGAACGCCAGTTGCGCAGCCTGCAACATCGTCTGCTGCAAGGTCAGGCGAGTCATGACTTCCGCTGGATCCGAATCGCGAATTGACGACTGGGAACTGGTGTTCGCCAGACTCAGGCTCTCGTTGGTCGCGCTCTGTTCATCCAGCGACTGACCGCGAGCACCAATCGAGGCGATGGCCGAGCCAATCTGGTTGGCAGCGCTGTCGATGTTACCCAGGCCAGCCTCCATGGCCCCCAGAAAATTCTGCTTGGCCACCGGATCGCCGTCGATCGGCGTATTCAGTGCGGTCACCATCTGGCCCAGGGTGTCGAGCACGTTCTGGGTTTGATGATTGTTCGACTGGATCACGAACTGGTCACCGGGTGCCGGGGCTCCACCGCCCAAGGCAAAGGTCACGCCCGCCGCGGTGGCGTTGCCAGCTGCCACGGTGCCCGACGATACCGGTTTACTGTCGGCGGTGATCGGAGCTGCGTACAGGTCGAAGTTGGTGGCGCTTGTGAACTTGAGGATTGCGCCGCCCGCCGGGAAGGCGTTGTTGTACGCCGTCTGGTTGGTCACGCTGGAGCCAGTGATGACCGCGGTCGACGTATTACCGGCGCTGCGCGAGGTATTGAAACTGTCCGGCGTGGCCGACAGCTGGAAGCTGTGACCGGCGATGACCGCATCCGGGTTGGTATCAGTGGATTTGAGGTTGATGTTCAGCTTCAGATCAACGCCGCGGAAACTCACCGTCTGGTTGGCACCGTTGGCGTTGCTGATGACACCGTTCTGGCTGGCTTCGGCCGTCACGTCGTTACCCAGTGCATCGGTAATCTTCAACTGGGTACTGCTCAGAAAGCTGACGGTGTATGGCTGGCCACCGGAGAACTTCGCGTTGTAGGTGGAGCTGGCACCCACCGTACCGTCAGACAGCACTACGCGACCATCATCCACCGCAGGAGCGGTCATGGCGGTCTGGGTGCGACTGGTATTGATGGTCTGCTGGAAAGCATCCCAACCGGTGGTGTTGGTAGCCACCGAGTTGGCGTCGCCGATGCCAAGGTTGATGCTGGTCTGGTCACCAATGTAGCTGAAGGTGCCGTCCGAGTTTTGCGAGTACGGCGCTGTATCGGTTTTCGAACCGGAGAACAGATAGTTGCCGTTCGAGTCCTTGGAGTTCATCAGGCCCAGTACTTGTTGCTGGATCTGGCCCAACTCCGACGCAAAGGCTTTGCGGTCTGCATCAGTAGCCGTGCCATTGCTGGCAGCCAGGGCGAGTTCCTTGGCGCGCTGCAGAGCCGTCCCGATGGAAGTCAGAGTCGTTTCCTGCAGGCTCAACGCACTCTTGGTGTTATCAATGTTGGTGCTGTACTGATCCAGCGCCGAACTTTGCTGACCCAGTTTAAGCAAACGCCCTGCACCGATCGGATCATCGGCGGCGGTGTTGATGCGCGTCAGGCTGCTGGCTTCGTTGCTGGTCGCGATTGCGTTGCTGTAGTTGCGCTGGTAGTTGGCAGCGGTGATTTCGTAATACTGGGCGGTGGAAATGCGCATGAATTACGACTCCTTAAAGACTGTTGATCAGCGTGCTGAAAATTTCCTGCGCAGCTTTGATGATCTGCGAAGAGGCGGTGTAGTACTGCTGGTACTTGACCAGGTTGCCGGTTTCTTCATCCAGGTCGACCCCGGAGACCGAATCACGGGCGCCTTTGGCGTTGGCCAGAATCGCCGTGGTGGCGTCGCTGTCTGACTTGCCCTGAGCGGCCTTGGTACCGACGTTGGTCACCAGCTTGCTGTAAGCATCGGTCAAACTGATGCCCTTGCTCGCACTGCCGGTGTCAACGGTCTGCTTGGTCTGCAGCGCCACAAGCGATTGAGCATTGCGGTTGTCCGAGGATGCAGCGCCGGTCAGGTTGATCGTGAAGCTTTCGCCGGTTGTCGGTGTGCCGCCGACCGTGGTCTGCACGGTGAACGTCTTCTGCACCGCCGGAGTCACGGTGGTGTCCATGATCGGAGCGCCAGTGCCGTCGACCATGCCTACCTTCAGGTTCAAGGTGTTGCTCTGGCCAGGAACAATGGTTCCCGTCCCGATCGAATTGCCTTTGGCATCGACCATGTTGTAGCTCTGGCTACCACCACTCGCGGCACCGAACACCAGTTTGACGGGTGTCGAATACTTGAGCGCAGTCTGCATTTCTGCCTGAGCCGCAGGATTGTAAATATCCAGGGTGCTGCTCAGCGTTGGCTGTGTGTAGGTGCCGGTGTTATTGGCACTGGTCACGCCGGTCAATGGTGCGGCGGCGGCGACTTTTTTCGGGTCGGTAAGGACAGCCTGGATGCTGCTCGCCGCGCCGCGCGTCGGGGTCACCTTGAACGAGTCACCGGCGCTCAGCGCACCGCCGTTGAGCGACAGACTGAAGCCGTCGATTACCGGAGGCGGCGTAGTCGTGGTGCTGAAAGCCCCCATGTCGGTGCCGTCGGAGCGCTTGACGGTGTAGTTGGTCGCGCTGGTGAACGTCACCTGGTAGTCACTGGTGGTCAGCTTGCCGGTGTCTTTGATGGTGACATCCAGGTTGCCGGAACCGGTGCTGTTGCCGGACTGGCCAATGCTGCGCTGACTGATCAGCGCGGCGCTGTTGATGTTGTTGAAAATCGCCGCACCGAAGTCACCGTTCTTGTCGATGCCTTGCGCCTGCTGACTGTTGATCTGGTCAGCGACTACCAGCGCCACACGCCCCAGCTCATTGAGCGACGGGTCGAGTACTTCCTTGCGGTAAGAGAGCAGGCCACCGATCGAGCCGCCGCTGACCACCGACGTGATGTCGATGGTGCTGGAGCCACGATTCATCTGCAGCGCCATGCGCGAAGGATCATCCTTGCTTGGCACGGTTTCCAGGGTGTTGGTGGTGTTGCCGATCACCAACGGTTGGCCGCTACCGACGTAGATGTCGTAGCTGTTGTCACGCTCGACAACCTGCGCACCGACCAGTTGGGAGAGTTGACGCACCGCTTCGTTGCGGCTGTCGAGCAAGTCGTTCGGCTGGCTGCTGCCGGTGGAGAGTTCGGAAATTTTCTGGTTGAGGCTGGCAATCGAAGTGGCGAGTTTGTTCACCTGCGACGCCATGTCCGACAGGCTGCCGTTGAGGTCGGTGTTCTGGTCGTTCAACTGCTTGGCAATGGTGTTGAAGCGACTGGCCAGGGCCTGCGCACCGGTCAGCACCGACTGGCGAGACGTGTCGTCGGTCGCTGATGTGGCGACACCTTGCATCGACGTGAAAAACTTCTGCAGCACGCCGGTCAAACCGGTATTGGTGTCAGAAAGCGTGGCGTCCAGCGGTGTGGCCTGAGCCTGATAGGCGGTTGCCTCGCTGTTGAGCGAAGTCGCCGTGCGCAATTGCGAATCGAGATAGGAGTTGTACACCCGACGCACATCGGCCAGCGTCGTGCCGGTACCGATGAACACATTGCCGTACTGAATAGAGCTTTTGGTGCCCTGCACGGTTTGCTGGCGCGAGTATCCAGCGGTGTCGACGTTGGCAATGTTGTTGCCGGTTGTCACCAACGAGGAATGGTTAGCAGCCAGACCCGACATCCCGATATTGAGCAAACTCATGGTTCAGACCTTATAGCTTGTGCCTATAAAGGCGTAGTGGAGGCGCCCGCCGCAGCGTAGTTCTGGTAACTCGTCATCTGCCTGGCTATCTGCGAAATCTTGCTTGCGTAGTCTGGGTCGGTTGCGTAACCGGCCTTTTGCAACTCGCGTACAAACTGTTCTGGGTTATCGGCCGACTTCACGACATCTTGATAGCGATTGTTGGTTTGCAGCAAAGTCACAAGGTCATGGAAGCTGTCCTTGTAGGAATCGTAGGAACGGAACTGCGCCGTCTCCCGGACCATCTCGCCATTCTTGAATTCGCTGGTGATCGCCCGCGCCGAATCGCCCTGCCAACTGCCGCCGGCCTTGATGCCGAACAGGTTGTGACTGCTGCTTCCGTCCTGTGCGCGCATGACCGATTTACCCCAGCCGGTTTCCAGTGCGGCCTGGGCCACCAGGTAACGCGGATCGACACCGATGCGCGCGGCGGCTTCCTTGGCCATCGGCAGCATGGTGTTGACGAACTCGTCGGCGGAACTGAACGCCTTTTTCGCCGGCGCCAACGGGATCTGCGCCATGGCACGGCCATAAATCTGCATGCCGGCGCCGGACGTCGTGTCCGTTTGCGCAGCGAGCCAGTCGCCGTTGTACAACGGCCCGGAACCGCTGCGGGTGCTCGGCGGCATCTGGATTTTGTTTTGCGCGGTAGTTGCGGTCGTCGCCGTGGTCGAGGCCGATGGCACCAGACCTGCCAGCAAACGGTCAGCCAGTTTGGGTGGCAACGCCAGGCGCCGCTGATTGATCAGCGCCATGTCATTGCGATGGGTGCCCTCGCCTGTCGGTGCCTTGACCGAACGCGAAGCCCACAACGGACGCTCGCCATTGACCCGCGACAGCGGCCCGTTGAGCGCAACCGTCCCGGCAGCCACCGGGGTTTGCACCGCCGCTTTCGCCGCTTCCTGCTTGGCCGCCGACGCAGCCGCTGCCTCACCCGGCGCCATCGGCTTGTTTTTTGACATCTGTCGCATCAGCACGTCGGCCAAACCGATACCACCACCTTCGCGGGACATGGAAACGGCCAACTGCTGGTCGTACATTTCCTGGTATTGCTTGGCTGCCGGCGTATTGAGCGGGTTGTCCTGACCCAGCGCTTCGGTGGCCGAGCGCATGGACTTGAGCATTTCACCGAGGAACAGCGACTCGAATTCCTGCGCAACCTTGCGCATGTTGCCGTCGCTGTTCTTGTCGCCAACCTTGAGCTGATTCAGTCGATTCAGGTCGGAGTAGGAGCCCGAATCGTTGCTGCTGACCAGACCGCTTTTGCGCATATCCATGAGCGCCGTCCTCAGATCACGATCAGGTCGGCTTGCAATGCGCCGGCCTGCTTCAGTGCTTCAAGGATTGCCATCAAGTCACCCGGTGCCGCGCCGACCTGGTTCACCGCACGCACGATTTCGTCGAGGGTGGTGCCTGGGCCGAACTTGAACATTGGCTTGGCTTCTTGCTGGGCGTTGATCTTCGAACGCGGCACAACCACCGTCTGACCATTGGAAAGAGGGCCTGGCTGGCTGACGATCGGATCTTCGGTGATGGTCACGGTGAGGCTGCCGTGGGTAACGGCGGCCGGGGAAACCTTGACGTTCTGCCCGATCACGATGGTGCCGGTACGCGAGTTGATGATGACTTTCGCCACCGCCTGGCCCGGATCGACTTCGAGGTTTTCGAGGATCGACAGGTAGTCGACGCGCTGGCTCGGATCGAGAGGCGCACTGACGCGAATTGAGCCGCCATCAATGGCCTGGGCCACGCCAGGGCCGAGCATGTCGTTGATCTTGTCGACGATGCGCTTGGCAGTGGTGAAGTCGGAACGGTTAAGGTTCAGCGTGAGGCTGTTGCCCTGGTTGAAACCGCTCGGCACCGAGCGCTCAACCGATGCACCGCCCGGAATACGACCGGCCGACGGAACGTTGACGGTGATCTTCGAACCGTCGCGACCTTCGGCATCGAAACCGCCGACCACCAGGTTGCCCTGAGCGACGGCATAGACGTTGCCGTCGATACCCTTGAGCGGTGTCAGCAGCAACGTACCGCCACGCAAGCTCTTGGAGTTACCGATGGACGAAACGGTGATATCGACCTGCTGCCCCGGCTTGGCGAACGCGGGCAGGTCGGCACTGATCGACACCGCCGCGACGTTCTTCAACTGCACGTTGCCCGAACCCGGCGGCACCTTGATGCCGAACTGCGAGAGCATGTTGTTGAAGGTCTGCAGGGTGAACGGCGTTTGCGTCGTCTGGTCGCCGGTGCCATTAAGCCCAACCACCAGGCCGTAACCGATCAATTGGTTGGAACGCACGCCGGAAATACTGGCGATGTCTTTCAGTCGCTCGGCTTGGGCGTTGAAGGCCGTCGACAACAAAACAGCGGCCACCATAAGGCTTTTGAGATTCAACATGCTCACCTGGAAAGCCACCTAGAAAGGGAACAGCGGGCTGAGGAAGAAACGGTCGAACCAGCCTGGCTGACTCGCATCGGCAAACGAACCGGTGCCCGAGTAGGTGATGCGCGCATCGGCGACACGGGTCGACGAAACGGTGTTGTCGGTCGCAATGTCATCGGCGCGAACCAACCCTGCAATCCGCACCAGCTCATCACCGGTGTTGAGGGTCATCCACTTCTCGCCACGCACCGCGATGATGCCGTTAGGCAATACATCGGCGACGGTCACGGTGATCGAACCGGTCAGGCTGTTGCCCTGCCCGGCCTTGCTGTCACCTTTGGTCGCACGATCGCCTTCATAGCTGGCGCTGAGACTCAGGTCGCCACTGCCGAACGGGTTGTTGGTGTTGGGTGTCGAGCCAAACAGCGACGTCAGGCCGATACCGGTCTTGCTGTTCTTGGCAATTTGCGAGTTGGCGTTTTTGCTGGCCTGGGTCTTCTCGTTCAGGGTGATGGTGATGATGTCACCGACCCGGAACGCCTTGCGGTCGCTGTAGAGATTCTGTTCGAAACCGGCCTGATAGATCGAGCCATTGTTCGCCGCAGCCGGCAACGGCGTGCGCGGCAACACCGGAGCGTAGTAGGGATCATTGGGTTTGGGTGTCGAAGGAACGCAGCCCGCGAGCACGGTGATCCCACTCAATGCCAGAACAGAAACGAAACGATTCATGACCCTACCTCACGGTGTTGCAGGCGACCTCATGGCCGCCTCATAGACTTGATTACAGATTCTGCGTTACGAACGAGAGCATCTGGTCGGCGGTGGAGATCACCTTGGAGTTCATCTCGTAAGCGCGTTGAGTGGTGATCATGTTGACCATCTCTTCAACGGTGCTGACGTTGGACGTTTCCAGGGTGTTCTGCAGCGTGGTACCGAAACCTGCCAGGCCAGGCGTGCCGACTTGCGGCGCACCACTGGCGGCGGTTTCCAGGAACAGGTTGTTACCCACGGCTTGCAGGCCGGCCGGGTTGATGAAGTCGGCGGTTTGCAGGTTGCCGATCACCTGGCTGGCCGCGTTGCCGGCAACGGTGATGGACACGGTGCCGTCGCGACCGACCGTGAAGGTCTGGGCGTCGTTGGGAATGACAATCGCCGGTTCCAGCGCAAAGCCGCTGGCGTTGACGATCTGGCCATTGGAGTCGAGGTGGAACGTACCGTCACGGGTGTAGGACGTGGTGCCGTCCGGTTGCAGGATCTGGAAGAAACCGCGACCGTCGATGGCCATGTCCAGTGGCTGCTCGGTGGTTTGCAGGCTGCCGGCGGTGAAGTTTTTCTGGGTGCCGACGATACGCACACCCGTACCCAATTGCAGGCCCGACGGCAGTTCGCTGTCCTGGGTCGACTGGGCGCCTGGCTGGCGTTTGATCTGGTAGAGCAAGTCCTGGAATTCGGCGCGGTCACGTTTGAAACCCGTGGTCGACACGTTGGCCAGGTTGTTGGAAATGGTGGTCAGGTTGGTGTCCTGGGCGGACAGACCGGTTTTGGCAACCCATAGAGCCGGAAGCATTCGATTCTCCTCGTGCGCCTGTTTTACGGCGCGACGTTCTGATAATTAGCTGATCTGCAAGACCCGAGCCATGGCCTGGTCATCGTCTTTGGCGGTGTTCATCATCTTGATATGCAGCTCGAACTGCTTGGACAAGGCCAGCACCGAGGTCATTTCTTCCACGGCATTGACGTTGCTCGCTTCGAGGAACCCGGACACCAGTTTGACGTCGGCATCGGCTTGCGCCGGCTTGCCGTCCTTGGTCTGGATCGATCCATCCAGGCCTTTGGTCATGTTCTTGATGTCCGGATTGACCAGCTTGATGCGATCGACTTCAGCCATCACGCGCGGACCTTCACCCATCGCACGAATGCTGATGGTGCCGTCTTCGCCGACTTCGATCTGCTGCTCGGGTGGCACGGCAATCGGGCCGCCATTGCCGATCACCGGCATGCCGTTGCCGGCCCGCAGCACGCCCAGGGCGTCCACGTTCAGACTGCCGGTGCGCACGTAACTTTCACCGCCATCAGGGTTCTGCACCGCCAGCCAGCCGCCACCCTGCACAGCAACATCGAGGTCGCGACCGGTTTCGATCAGGGCTCCCTGGGAGAAGTCGGTGGCCGGGCGTTCGGACATCGCAAACGCGCGCGCCGGAAAGCTGTCACCAAACACCGGCATCGAACGCGCCTGCTCCAGGTCTTTCTGGAAGCCGTTGGTAGAGATGTTCGCGAGGTTGTTGGCATGAGCCTTTTGCGCCAGTGCATTCTGGCTGGCGCCGGTCATTGCCACATAAAGGTACTTGTCCACAATCTTTCCTCTGCCTGCCGGACGTTTGCCGCCCGCTGCTGTACTGATGAGCCATAAGCAATTTGCAGACCAACTTGTTTTTTGCGGCGCGGGGCCCGGCAAATAAAGGACTTGGAGGATTCAGAGGGAATTCGAGGAATGTATCAAAGACGAAAAACCGGCGGTGTTATGCCGTTTCGCGGCAACAGATCAAAAGATCGCAGCCTGCGGCAGCGCCTGCATTGAACTCTGTAGGAGCTGCCGCAGGCTGCGATCTTTTGATCTTCAGCTTAGGTCCTTGCCAACCTCATACTCACGCAACTTATTGGCAATGGTCGTATGCGAAACCCCCAACCGCTTGCCCAGTTGCCGACTGCTCGGATGCTCGGAATACAAACGCTCCAGCACCGCTTTCTCGAATCGCCCGACAATCTCGTCCAGCCCACCCTCCAACGAAAAATCGCCAAGCGGCTGACGCACGCCGTAGTCCGGCAAACGAATATGCTCGGCCTTGACCGTGCCGCCCTCACACAGGGAAACCGCCTGGAACAGCACGTTTTCCAACTGCCGTACGTTGCCAGGCCAGTGGTAATGACTCAGCCGCTCCATGGCCGCCGGCGCGAGTTTCGGCAGCGGACAACCGATCTGCCGACTGGCCTGATCGAGGAAATGCTCCACCAGCGGCGTCAAACCGTCGAGGCATTCGCGCAGCGGCGGGATGTGCAGCGACAACACGTTCAAGCGGTGATACAGGTCCTGGCGAAACTCGCCGCGCGCGCACAACTCGGACAGGTCGACCTGCGTCGCGCAGATCACCCGCACATCGAGGTAAACCTCTTCATCACTGCCTACACGACGGAAGCAGCCGTCCTGCAGGAAGCGCAGCAATTTCACCTGCAAGCGCGGGCTCATTTCCCCGACGCCATCGAGAAACAGCGTACCGCCCGCCGTCAGCTCCAACAGGCCGAGCTTGCCTTCGGCTCGCGCCCCTTCGAAAGCGCCGGGACCGTAGCCGAACAGTTCGGTCTCGGCCATGGACTCCGGCAGGCCGGCGCAATTGAGCGCCATTAAGGGTGACTGCCCACGCGGACTGGCCAGGTGACAGGCTCGCGCCAACAACTCTTTTCCGGTCCCGGTTTCGCCTTCTATCAATAACGGCGCATCGAGCGGCGCCATGCGCCGGGCTTCACGCACCACGGCCGCCATCACTTTCGAACTCTGAAAGATGCTGTCGAAGCCGCGCAATTCCTGTTTGCGCACGTTATAGATGCGCTCGCCTACGCGGTCCGCGCGGTGCAGCGTCAGCACCGCGCCGGCCATGGCTTCGCTGTCGTCATGCTCCGATTGCAGCGGCGCAATGTCGGCCAGGAACACGTCGCCCTTGACCTTGACGCGCAGCCCATTGATCCGCGATTTATTGGCGCGCACCAGTTCCGGCAAATCGAAGTCTTCGGCATACCGCGACAACGGAATCCCCGGCACTTCATCGACGCGCACGCCCAGCAACTGCGCCGCCGCGCGGTTGGCCGCAACGATGGAACCACCCATGTCGATCGACAGCACCGGAAACTCCAGGGCGCCGAGCAAGGCATTGAGCTCCATGTGCCGACGCTCGCTGGGCATCAGCCCTACACGCTTGACGCCGAAGACCCCGGCAATCGACTCGAATTTCGGTCGCAGCGCCTGGAACTGAATGTTGATCAGATTCGGGCAGTGCAGGTAAATCGCGTTGCCATGCTCACCGCCCACCTCACCGCGAGCGACGTTGATGCCGTACTCCACCAACAAATTGAGAATGTCGCGCAGGATGCCGATGCGGTTCTGGCAGTGAACTTTGATACGCATGTAAAAGACCTGACAAACGATGATTGACCTGTGGGAGCCAGCCTGCTGGCGATGGCGTCGCATCAGGCCCTATTGATGTCGAAGACACACCGCTTTCGCCAGCAGGCGCTCCCACAGGGTTAACGCCCGATTTTTCTGATCAGGCACGCAGATAGTCGTCAAGATTATGTGACAGTCAAAGCGCTTTTCAAACCGTCAAATCTCAATAGCTGCGCGACACCGGCCAATTCGTAACGAATACTTTACGATTTTCGAGGATTTTTCCTATGCGAGGCACTTGCCTCCTGCTGCAATGCCGAAATCCTTGAGGTATTTCTAAGTCCATAGCTGGACATAACAAGAACGAATCCCCCTCTCAGGAGAGCAGCATGAAGCAGACGCAATACGTGGCTCGCGAGCCCGATGCGCAAGGTTTTATCGACTACACCGCCGAAGAGCACGCGGTGTGGAACACGCTGATCACTCGCCAACTGAAAGTGATCGAAGGGCGTGCGTGCCAGGAATACCTGGACGGTATCGAAAAACTCGGTCTGCCCCACGACCGCATTCCACAACTGGGCGAGATCAATAGGGTCCTCGGTGAAACCACCGGCTGGCAGGTCGCCCGGGTGCCCGCGCTGATCCCCTTCCAGACATTTTTCGAATTGCTCGCCAACAAGCAGTTTCCGGTGGCAACGTTTATTCGTACCCGCGAAGAGCTGGATTACTTGCAAGAGCCGGACATTTTCCACGAGATCTTCGGCCACTGTCCGCTGCTGACCAACCCCTGGTTCGCCGAATTCACCCACACCTACGGCAAACTTGGCCTACAGGCTTCCAAGGAAGAACGCGTCTACCTGGCGCGTCTGTACTGGATGACCATCGAGTTCGGCCTGGTGCAAACCCCGCAAGGCCGACGCATCTACGGTGGCGGCATTCTGTCCTCACCAAAAGAAACCGTTTACAGCCTGTCGGACGAACCTGAGCATCAGGCCTTCGACCCACTGGAATGCATGCGCACGCCGTACCGCATCGACATATTGCAGCCGCTGTACTTCGTCCTGCCGGACCTCAAGCGCCTGTTCGATCTCGCCCACGAAGACATCATGGGCATGGTCAAGCAAGGCATGCAGATGGGGTTGCACGCACCGAAATTTCCGCCGAAGCCAAAAGCGGCGTGATCCGCGACTTTTAAGATCAAGTGAGTCTGTCAGCAATCCACGCTTTGCTTTAGCGTGGTGACATTGACGACCGAATGCCAATAATTCGATTTCAGGAATCCATCATGTCCACATTGAACCAAGCCCACTGCGAAGCCTGCCAAGCCGGCGCCCCACAAGTCAGCGACGAAGAGTTGCCGACCCTGATCAAGCAGATCCCGGACTGGAACATCGAAGTACGCGACGGCATCATGCAGCTGGAAAAAATCTTCCTGTTCAAAAACTTCAAGCACGCCCTGGCGTTCACCAACGCCGTCGGTGAAATTTCCGAGGCCGAAGGTCACCACCCTGGCCTGCTGACCGAGTGGGGCTCGGTCACCGTGACCTGGTGGAGCCACTCGATCAAAGGCCTGCACCGCAACGACTTCATCATGGCTGCGCGCACTGACGAAGTGGCCAAGGACGCCGAGGGCCGCAAATAATGCACTTCGACGCCATCGGCCGGGTGCCCGGCGACCCGATCCTCGGTCTGATGGAGGCCTATGCGCAGGACCCTAACCCGCGCAAATTCGATCTCGGCGTGGGTGTCTATAAAGACGCCCAAGGCCTGACGTCGATTCCCCAGGCCGTAAAACTCGCCGAAGCGCGACTGGTGGATCGTCAGACCACCAAGACCTACATCGGTGGTCATGGTGATGCGGCCTTCGGCAAAGTCATCAGTGAACTGGTGCTCGGTGCCCAGTCAGAGCTGATCAGTGAAAAACGCGCCGGGGCCACCCAAACGCCGGGCGGCACTGGCGCGCTGCGCTTGAGCGCGGATTTCATCGCCCAATGCCTTCCGGGCCGTGGCGTATGGCTGAGCAACCCGACCTGGCCGATCCACGAAACCATTTTCGCGGCAGCCAAGGTCAAGGTCAGCCATTACCCTTATGTGGGCAGCGACAACCGTCTCGACGTCGATGCCATGCTCGCAGTACTCAGCGAAGCACCGAAGGGCGACGTGGTATTGCTGCACGCCTGCTGCCACAACCCGACCGGTTTCGATCTGACCCAAGACGACTGGCACCGAGTGCTGGACGTGGTGCGCAAGCGTGAACTGCTGCCGCTAATCGACTTCGCCTACCAGGGTTTCGGCGATGGCCTGGAGCAGGACGCCTGGTCTACCCGACTGTTCGCGACCGAGTTGCCGGAAGTGCTGATCACCAGTTCCTGCTCGAAGAACTTCGGTCTTTATCGCGACCGCACCGGTGCGCTGATTGTCTGCGCGAAAAACGCCGACAAACTGACGGATATCCGCAGCCAACTGGCCAACATCGCTCGTAATCTGTGGTCGACGCCACCCGATCATGGCGCTGCAGTGGTGGCGACCATTCTTGGCGATCCGGAACTGAAAAGTCTCTGGGCCGACGAAGTTGAAACCATGCGCTCGCGTATTGCCCAATTGCGCAGCGGCCTGGTGGAAGCACTTGAATCGCACGGTTTACGCGAGCGTTTTGCGCACATTGGTGTGCAGCGCGGGATGTTTTCCTACACCGGGTTGACGCCTGAACAAGTGAAAAACCTGCGGGACAATCACAGCGTGTACATGGTCAGCTCCGGCCGGGCCAACGTGGCCGGGATTGATGCCACGCGCCTGGATTTGCTGGCCGAGGCAATCGCCGAAGTCTGCAAGTAACCCCCTGCTGCCCTCCTCCCCTGCAGGAGCTGCCGAAGGCTGCGATTTTCTGATCTTGCTTATATAAATCAAAAGATCGCAGCCTCGTTTCACTCCACAGCTCCTACGGCGGGAGTCATCAACACCTAGATCTGTCTATACAACCCCATCCGTCGAAACAAATGGATATAAAAGTCTATTTGTCATTTCCCGTGCTGTATCCTGCCGAGGCTTTTTTAAAAGCGCGGATCTACCAGATCTATCAACAGACTTAGCGAGGAGCGCGACCATGCACGAGATTCCGAATCTCCCCTTCCCAAGCCTGCACGAACCTGAGCAGACGACCACGCAACAAGCCGGTGCCCAACAGCCCGAGCCGAAAGAAGCCACTGACAGTCGAAAGGCTGACAGCGAAGACTGAAACACCCGCCGTACAGACCGTGTGGAAAGCGCTAACATGCGCTTTCCACACCGCCTGAACAGTGAGCCTTCCCCATGACCGACGACTTTAGCGAAGCGCAGGCCAGCGTTCTGATCGGCACCGCCGAAAAAATGATCGAGATCTGGAATCGCCTCTCCCCCGAAAAACAAGCCACTTTGCTTGCCCGTTTCGGCAGTGAAGAAAATGCGCTGGCCGCCCTGGTCACCACGCAATTGGTGGCGCCTGCCAAACCCGACTGATCCCGTTCGGCAAATAGTTTTACTTTTTCACAACCCACGACCGCCCGCGCCGTTATCATAAGCAGCCTATCTATCCTGCTTTCCCGTGGACCTTTACCCATGTCTGAAAACCAGCGCCCCTTGGCGGTCACGCTGCAAGTTGTCTCCATCGTTTTATTTACCTTTATCGGCTACCTGAACATCGGGATTCCCCTCGCCGTACTGCCCGGTTACGTCCACAGCGACCTCGGCTTCGGCGCGGTGATCGCAGGTTTGGTCATCAGCGTGCAATACCTCGCCACCCTGCTCAGCCGTCCGTACGCCGGGAAAATCATCGATAACAAAGGCAGCAAACTGGCGGTGATGTACGGCCTCGCCGGTTGTGGCCTGAGCGGTGTGTTCATGCTGATTTCGGCCTGGACGCAAAGCCTGCCGATGGTGAGCCTGACCAGCTTGTTGATCGGTCGTCTGGTCCTCGGCAGCGCGGAAAGCCTGGTGGGCTCCGGTTCGATTGGCTGGGGCATCGGCCGGGTTGGTGCGGCCAACACCGCCAAGGTTATCTCCTGGAACGGCATTGCCAGTTACGGCGCGCTGGCGGTCGGGGCGCCGCTGGGCGTGCTGCTGGTCAATAAAATGGGTTTGTGGAGCATGGGGGTCAGCATTGTGTTGCTGGCCGTGTTTGGCCTGCTGCTGGCGTGGCCGAAAACCGCTGCACCGATTGTTGTCGGCGAGCGCTTGCCGTTCATGCACGTGCTCGGGCGGGTGCTGCCCCACGGTTGCGGCCTGGCATTGGGCTCCATCGGCTTCGGTACCATCGCCACCTTTATCACCCTGTATTACGCCACTCAGCATTGGGAAAACGCGGTGCTGTGCCTGAGTTTATTTGGTGCCAGTTTCATCGGCGCGCGGCTGCTGTTCGGCAACCTGATCAACCGCCTCGGCGGCTTTCGTGTGGCGATTGCCTGCCTGTCGGTGGAAGTTTTGGGCCTGTTGCTGCTGTGGCTGGCACCGGACGCGCATTGGGCGCTGGCGGGTGCGGCGCTGAGTGGTTTTGGCTTCTCACTGGTGTTTCCGGCACTGGGGGTTGAGGCAGTCAATCTGGTGCCCGCCTCCAGTCGTGGTGCGGCGGTGGGGGCTTACTCGTTGTTCATCGACTTGTCGCTGGGGATCACCGGGCCACTGGCCGGTGCAATTGCGGCGGGGTTTGGTTTCGCTTCAATCTTCCTGTTCGCCGCTCTCGCCGCGTTGAGCGGTTTGATGCTGAGCATTTACTTGTACCGGCAGGCACCGAAGCAACGCGAAGCACGGATGTCTAACTAGAAATCTACCTTGCCGCGTCCGGCCTTGATGTTGCCGCGCTTGCTCTTGGATTCGAGCCGACGAGTCTTCGAACCGAGGGTTGGTTTGGTCGGGCGGCGTTTCTTTTCGACCTTGGTGGCGCTGAGGATCAGCTCGGTCAAGCGCTCCAGCGCATCGGCCCGGTTCTGTTCCTGGGTCCGGTATTGCTGAGCCTTGATGATCAACACGCCTTCGCTGGTGATGCGACTGTCACGCAGCGCCAGCAGCCGCTCCTTGTAGAACTCGGGCAAGGACGAGGCCGGTATGTCGAAACGCAGGTGCACGGCACTGGAGACCTTGTTGACGTTCTGCCCACCGGCGCCCTGGGCACGAATGGCCGTCAATTCGATCTCGGCATCCGGCAGATGCACATTGTTGGAAATCACCAGCATGGAAAAGCGTCCGTATTCAGAGCGTGCAGGATACCGCGAATGTCGGTCTGAATTGCAGATGATCACCGAGACAGACGAGACTTTGAAAGCACTCAGACTTTTCTTACAGCGTCGTCGGATTTACAAAATGGAAGTTGCCTTGTCTCGAATGACGACACTAGTCTAAGGGTTCGCATCAACGGGTCAGGTTAGCTAATGAACTTTGAAAATATTCGCTATCACATAGCGGTAACGTTATTGGTTTTAGGTACCTGTGGATTACCTTCAGGTCTTGCTGTCTGGGGGATAACAAGTGTTGTCCACATTAGCGACAGATACCTAGATGCCGCTTACTTGATCACATACATAATTTTTGTTTTTCTTGGGTTGCGATTTTACATCCCCAGGATGCGCGGTAAGACATAAGAAAATTTAACGCGTCAAAGTCTATTTACCTCGAGGAGAAACACCTTTTTCAACTATTGAATTCAATGCAAGAAAGTCAACCAGCGCCTCAAAAGCCAACGCCAGCTTCCCCGACTGGTGATATGCCTGCTCATAATTAATTGGATCATGCCTGAATAACTCGAACACCCCAGGCCTCGGCACCTGCCTAAACACTCCGTAACTGGATAAAAACAAGTCCACAGAGTAATAAACGACATCCCCGCGCGTTTTATCCTTCAATGATGCTTGGTAAAGGTATCTAACAGGCCCAAGAACGCTGGGAGCACCAGGCCCATGATAAATATTCCCTAAGCCTTCATAAATATTATTCGCACCATGGCCGACCATTAGCCCACCAGGAACCAGAGCTAACCCTCCCGAGCCGCCAATGATCGAAACACCCGTCCTAATCTGCATTACTCCCGCCACTACGCCGATCCCGTTTTGCATGTAAAACTGAACCTTCGACGTCAGTTCCTCATACTCTAGACTTATCTCCTGAAGCCCTTGCCACGCACTTATAAGCCTTTCATCAACGGCCCGGACAACCTCATTGGCATAGGATGAAATAATCGAACTGAAGCGAAGTCTCGTAACCCCATCCAAAAAATGCGTCATGCCAATATTGCATCCAGCCGCCACCAGATCAGAAGCCGCTTTCGTCACATCATGAATATCACAAGAGTCCTCATTCACCCTCGTGCCCCCAGGAGCTATAAGCACTTGTAGCCCCCGGTATGTGTGCCCAAGCGATATCCCTATAACGTATGGACACCAACTCCTGCGGCTCTGCATCGTTCATGCGAATAGCGTGAGGAACTTGTTGGCTGATATGCGCAATACGCGCCCCTGTCAGGTGTATTGAATAATAACGCTCCACCCCTCCAGCCGAGGCGGTACGGTAGAGGTTGAGAATGCAGTCCACCTCCTCACGTTCATGCAATGCATTTGCCAGCAATGGTGATGATTTATCAATGCTCTTGGTAATCACAATCGGCAAGTGTTTACCACGACCACCCAAAATGCTGCCATCGCTACCCGTCACCATATCGTGCGAGTAAGCCAGCACCATGATTTCGTCCAAATGGCCGGTTTGGCATTTGTTACCGATAGAGCTATGGCCCGAGCAACCTGCGGAAATCAAACCTTGTCGTTTTCCGGTAATGCTCATGTAACTATGGCTCGCCATTAGCGCTGCTCCTTGTTGTATTTCGAGCGTCAGACTATGGCAAAAAAATATTAACCCGCGTGTAGTCCGTTTCTGATTCAACGAGAATTGGCTTGCGCTTTTAAAAGTTTCCGAAATGACTGTAGTGAATAGCGACTGCCCATGTAGGAACGAGATGTCAGCGCAACGAAAACACCGCCTATCAAGCACAAAAAACCCGGCGCATGGCCGGGTTTTTTGTTTCTGCGCTCAACGCCTACTTCGCGCTGGCAGCCTGCAATGCATGCTGCGCACTGCGCTTGTTCTTGATGCCGTAGCAGACCCACATGAACACGACCCACACCGGAATCGCGTACACCGAGATCTGGATCCCCGGAATCAACAGCATCACACACAGGATAAATGCCACGAACGCCAGGCAGATGTAGTTCCCGTACGGATACCACAGGGCCTTGAACAGCGGCGTCTGTTTGGTTTTGTTCATGTGCTGGCGGAATTTGAAGTGCGAGAAACTGATCATTGCCCAGTTGATCACCAGGGTCGCCACGACCAGCGACATCAGCAGTTCCAGCGCGTTTTGCGGGATCAGGTAGTTCAGCAGCACCGCGATCAGTGTCACGGCAGCCGAAGCCAGGATCGAACGCACCGGCACGCCACGCTTGTCGATCTTCGCCAGAGCCTTCGGTGCATCGCCCTGCTCGGCCATGCCCAGCAGCATGCGGCTGTTGCAGTAGGTGCCGCTGTTGTACACCGACAATGCCGCGGTCAGGACCACGAAGTTGAGGATGTGCGCGGCGGTGTTGCTGCCCAGCATCGAGAACACTTGCACGAACGGGCTACCGCTGTAGGAATCGCCGGAAGCGTTCAGGGTTGCCAGCAGGCTGTCCCATGGCGTCAGCGACAGCAGAATCACCAAGGCACCGATGTAGAAAATCAGAATCCGGTAGATCACCTGATTGATGGCTTTCGGGATCACGGTTTTCGGCTTGTCGGCTTCAGCGGCGGTGAAACCGAGCATTTCCAGGCCGCCGAAGGAGAACATGATGATCGCCATGGCCATCACCAGACCGCTGACTCCGTTCGGGAAGAAGCCGCCGTGGGACCACAGGTTGCTCACCGCCGCTTGCGGGCCGCCGTGACCGCTGACCAGCAGATAGCTGCCCAGGGCAATCATGCCGACGATTGCTACGACTTTAATGATCGCGAACCAGAACTCGGCCTCACCAAAGACTTTGACGTTGGCCAGGTTGATCGCGTTGATCAGTACGAAGAAGGCAGCCGCCGAGGCCCACGTCGGGATGTCCGGCGCCCAGTAGTGGATGTATTTGCCGACTGCGGTCAGCTCAGACATGCCCACTAATATGTACAGAATCCAACAGTTCCAGCCCGACAGGAAACCGGCGAAACCGCCCCAGTATTTGTGGGCGAAGTGGCTGAAGGAACCGGCCACCGGCTCTTCTACGATCATTTCGCCCAGTTGGCGCATGATCATGAAGGCAATGAAGCCGCAAATGGCATAGCCGAGGATCATCGACGGTCCGGCGGATTTCAGGACCCCGGCCGAGCCGAGGAACAAACCGGTACCAATCGCGCCACCGAGGGCAATCAATTGAATGTGGCGATTTTTCAGGCCGCGTTTCAGCTCGCCTGAATGCGAGTTTTGTCCACTCATGAAAAGGGTCTCACGCAAGGTTTGATGATGTTCAGTAGACGTTGCTGCTCAGCAAAGGCGTTAAGCGGCACCGATCAAACCCCAGCGCAGGCACCAGGAGTTCAGCGTATTTACAACGGTCATGCGTCACCTGTTTGTTTTTATCTGTGACGAAATCGAACCCGACACGCTCGTGACGCGGCGGAGTGAACAAGACGGGTAGCCTTGAGGTTTGCGCAGATGCGCAGGAGGTCACAGGTAAAACGCGGCGCATTGTACACCGCTAACCCCCTGCTGCCAGACCCGCTGGATCAGCGCGTCGGTTGCCGGGATTGCCTGTGTCCGCCGCGAACGATTCGGGCGGCTGCAAAAAGGGACTCAGACCTTTGCGGGTCATGGACGGGGACGGCGAAAAACTCGCCTTTTGCTGCGAGGTGAAAATGGATTGCGGCGTTCATTGCGCCTCCTTTTTGTTATGCACCTGCACGACAGGCATGGCGCGCATAACACCTTGCATGGGGCGGTGAAACAAGCGGGCTAGAGCGTGGGAAGAGTCCGCAACGGGAGTAAAACGGAAGAATTTTCTTACAGACTCCGGCAGATAGCGATTTCACGGCTCCGATCCGGGGATTTCGTCAGGCTTTCGTTACAGGGCGTAACGGTGGATTTCCAATTCGAGGTTAGCGGCATTGCCTCTGACGCCTTCGCGGGCAAGCCTCGCTCCTACAGTTTAGGTCGTGAGCACCCAGTTTAGGTCGTGAACACCGCATAACTTGTAGGAGCGAGGCTTGCCCGCGAAGAGGCCCTCAAAACACCTAAACAGTTAAGGCCGGACAAAAAAAACGCCAACCCGAAGGTTGGCGTTTTCACTTGCAGCCTGAAGCTTACCGCTGCTTCACTCCGGCTTGCGACGACCAAAACCTGGACGCTGACCGGAACCGGCCGGCCCACCACGACGCTTGCCTGAAGGCGCATCGTCGACCAGTTTGATGCCCGGACGCTTTTTCGGCGCAGGCTTGGCTGGACGATTGGTGTCGGACGGACGCTCTGCCACCGGCGTACCACGACTTTCGCCACGCTCAGTGCGACCGTTGGCCGGACGCGGCGTGCGTGGACCGCGCTCACCGTCCTGACGCGCAGCAGGCTTGCGACCTGGACGCTCGCCTTCGATCTGCGGCTCGCGATTTGCGCGCGGAGCGACAGGAGCGGCAGGACCGCCAGCGGCTGGACGCAGGGTCCGCACGCGCTCGGTCTTGCCCATTGGCCGCGACGACTTGCGCTGCATCCGATCGAGCTTGTCTTTGCTCTTGGCGTTCATTTGCGGCATGGCCACCGGGGTCAAGCCAACTTCAGCACTGAGAATGTCGACTTCGTACTGACTCATTTCGCGCCAGCGGCCCATCGGCAGGTCGGAGTTGAGGAACACCGGACCGAAACGCACGCGCTTCAGACGGCTCACTACCAGCCCCTGGGATTCCCACAGACGACGAACTTCGCGGTTACGACCTTCCATCACCACGCAGTGGTACCAGTGGTTGAAGCCTTCGCCACCTGGCGCTTGCTTGATGTCGGTGAACTTGGCCGGGCCGTCTTCGAGAACCACGCCCGCTTTCAGGCGCTCGATCATCTCGTCATCGACTTCGCCCCGTACACGCACGGCGTATTCGCGGTCCATCTCGTAGGACGGGTGCATCAGGCGGTTAGCCAGCTCACCGTCGGTGGTGAACATCAACAGACCGGTGGTGTTGATGTCGAGGCGACCGATGTTGATCCAGCGACCTTCCTTCGGGCGCGGCATCTTGTCGAAAACGGTCGGACGGCCTTCCGGATCAACACGGGTGCAGATTTCGCCATCGGGCTTGTTGTACATGATCACGCGGCGAACCGACTCGGCGGCCTCTTCGCGTTTGATCACCTTGCCATCGATGGTGATGGCGTCGTGCATGTCGACGCGCTGGCCAAGGGTGGCGTCTTTGCCGTTGACCTTGATGCGGCCGTGGCTGATCCAGGCTTCCACGTCACGGCGCGAGCCGACGCCGATACGGGCGAGGACTTTCTGCAGTTTTTCGCCTGCTGGGCCGATTTCCTGGTCGTCTTTCTGGTCGTTGATACTCATCTGGGCACCTCCCGGTGTGGTCTGTTCAGGCGTTGCCTGAAGCATTGAAATCTTTAACTTGGGCGAAGGGATCGCCGAAGGGCCGCGAATCATACGCTCATGAGGACGTTCGCGCATCAGAGACTAGCTGATCAGCGCAAGGTTATTGGCTTTTCCGCCGGCCGGTGGCCTGTAGGTCAAGATCAAAAGATCGCAGCCTTCAGCAGCTCCTACAGTGCAATTCCATGTAGGAGCTGCCGCAGGCTGCGATCTTTTGGTGGCACCTCAATCTTCGAATTCGCGGCGCTCGGCTTCGATTGCTTCGGCGAGGGCCAGTGCTTCGGCTTCTTCATCGCTGAGCTCTGGCTTGGGCTTTTCGAGCGCGGCAACGGCGGCCAGGAGTTTTTCACGGGCTTCGGCAACGCCGAGGATATCGTCTTCCTGCTCGACTTCGGGCTTGTCTTCGATTTCCCGCTCAGGCTCGATCAGCGGCTCTTCGATCTGCGGCTCAACGTCGGGCTGCTCCGAATCAAACTCAGTCACCGGGTCCTCACGAAACAAATCGTCGAAGTCGGTCTTGAGCCCTTCCTCCATGGTGTCCAGTTCCAGCAATAACGTATGGAAACTGGTTTCCTCCTTGGGCTCTTCCGGTTCGGCGCTGGCGTCGGCGAGCTCCTGAAGACTGGCTGGCACGGGCGCGTCGTCGAAATCGAGCACCGGATCAGGTTCCAGCTCGCGCAGTTCAGCCAGCGGCGGCAGGTCGTCGAGGTTTTTCAGGTTGAAGTGATCGAGAAACGCTTTGGTGGTGGCGAACATCGCCGGTTTGCCCGGCACGTCGCGGTAACCGACGATGCGAATCCACTCACGCTCCATCAGCGTTTTGACGATCTGACTGTTGACCGCCACACCCCGCACGTCCTCGATCTCGCCCCGGGTGATCGGCTGGCGATAGGCGATCAGGGCAATGGTTTCGAGCATGGCGCGGGAATAGCGCTGTGGGCGCTCTTCCCACAAACGACCGACCCACGGCGAAAATTTCTCGCGGATTTGCAGGCGATAGCCCGAAGCGACTTCCTTCAGCTCGAAAGCGCGGCCGTCGCAGGACTTGGCGAGAATTGTCAGCGCCTTCTTGAAAACCGGTGGCTCCGGCCGTTCGGCCTCTTCGAAGAGTTCAAACAGGCGTTCCAGGGACTGCGGTTTTCCCGAGGCCAACAGAAAGGCTTCGAGCAAAGGTGCCAGCTCGCGGGGTTCACTCAGGTTCATGATTCAACTCGTTATTCGGCTCGGGCTCGCACGTGGATCGCGGCGAACGGCTCATTCTGCACCAGCTCGACCAAGGACTCCTTGACCAGTTCAAGGATCGCCATGAAGGTCACTACCACCCCCAGGCGCCCTTCCTCGGCGGTGAACAGCTCGACAAAGGGCACAAAACCGCCGCCCTTGAGCCGTTCCAGTACATCGCTCATGCGTTCGCGGGTGGAAAGCGCCTCGCGACTGACCTGGTGACTTTCGAACATGTCGCCACGACGCAACACCTCGGCCATCGACAACAGCAATTCGGACAAACGCACATCCGGCAACAGCTTGCGCGCCCGGGCTTCCGGGGCGTCGAGCTTGGGCACGATTACATCGCGACCGACGCGGGTCAAACCATCGATGCCTTCAGCAGCCGCCTTGAAGCGCTCGTATTCCTGCAAGCGACGGATCAGTTCGGCGCGCGGGTCGTCTTCCTCGTCTTCGATGGTTTCGGCACGCGGCAACAACATCCGCGACTTGATCTCGGCCAGCATCGCGGCCATCACCAGGTACTCGGCGGCCAGCTCCAGGCGCACCGACTGCATCAACTCGACATAGCCCATGTACTGGCGGGTGATTTCCGCCACCGGGATGTCGAGGATGTTGATGTTCTGTTTGCGGATCAGATACAGCAGCAAATCGAGCGGGCCTTCGAAGGCCTCAAGAAAGACTTCGAGCGCATCCGGCGGAATGTACAGGTCCAGCGGCATTTCCAGGACCGCCTGGCCATAGACCATGGCGAAGGGCAGCTCTTGCTGGGCGCCGGCCTGACTGTCGACGGGTTCTACTGCGGACATCTAGGCCTCGGCCATGAACGGCGTTGGGTCGCCGCAACCAATGCGGATCACTTCCGGCTCACCGTCGGCGAGGTTGATCACGGTGGACGCCTTGATCCCGCCGAAACCGCCGTCGATGATCAAGTCGACCTGATGTTCAAGCAACTGGCGCATTTCGTAGGGATCGGACATCGGGTCGGTGTCGCCGGGCATGATCAAGGTCACGCTCATCAGCGGCTCACCGAGTTCCTCCAGCAGCGCCAGCGCGATTGGATGGCTAGGCACCCGCAGCCCGATGGTGCGTTTTTTCGGGTGCAATAACAGCCGCGGGACTTCACGGGTGGCATTGAGAATGAAGGTGTACGGCCCCGGCAGGTGAGCCTTGAGAATGCGGAAAGTACCGGTGTCGATCTTGGCGAACAGGCCGAGTTGCGACAGGTCACTGCATATCAGCGCGAAGTTGTGTTTTTCGTCCAGCTGACGCAGACGACGAACGCGCTCCACGGCAACCTTGTCGCCGATCTGGCAACCAATGGCGTAGGAGGAGTCTGTGGGATAAATCACCACCCCGCCGTTGCGGATGATCTCGACAGCCTGTTTGATCAGGCGCGCTTGCGGGTTTTCCGGATGAATCTGGAAAAATTGACTCACATTTTCTACCTGTTCAGACGGCGGCAATAATTGGGTCATGTTTGAATCGACACCACAGTGGTGGCAGATCCTCCGGGACCGGGCGGTATTCACCGATCTCGGACCAGCCTCCAGGGCCATGAAAATCACTGCCGGCGCTGACCAGCAGACCGAACTCGCGGGCCAGAATGGCCAGGCTGCCCACTTGATCAGCGGGCTGATAACCATTGACCACCTCGATCGCGTGGCCCCCTGCTTGAATATAGTCGGCAATCAGGCGGCGACGTTTGCTGCGAGTGAATTCGTAGTGCCAAGGGTGCGCCAGACTGACCCAGGCCTTGGCTGCGCGCAGGGTTTCGACAGTGTCTTCCAGGGTCGGCCAGTGTTGCTTGACGTCACCCAGCTTGCCGGCGCCCAGCCATTTGCGGAACGCTTCGGCGCGATCCTTGACGAAACCTTCGCGCACCATCCAGTCGGCAAAGTGCGGACGGGCCGGCGCGTTGCCGCTGTCACCGAGTTCCTGCTGCATTTCCCGGGCACCTTCCAGCGCCCCGGGCATGCCTTTGAGCGCCAGTTTGCGGCTGATTTCTTCAGAACGTAGCCAGCGGCCATCGTGCAATTTGGCGATTGCCTCGACCAACGGCGTAGCGTTGACATCGAAACCGTAGCCCAGCACATGAATGGTCGCCCCGCCCCAGGTGCAGGACAATTCGACGCCGTTAACCAACTGCATCCCCAGCGCATTCGCCGCGCTGCGGGCCTCGTCGAGGCCTTCAAGGGTGTCGTGATCGGTCAAGGCCAGGACTCGCACGCCTTTCTCGAACGCACGCGCAACCAGTACCGCAGGCGCCAAGGCGCCATCGGAGGCCGTGCTATGGCAGTGCAAATCAACATTCACGGGGCTTTGTAACCTCAAATCAGCTGGCGCTATCGCGCGCCCATATGTTTGTTATTATGCCGCCACATCCTGCTTCTGGCTGCCACTGTGAAACAATTCATCGATTTCATCCCGCTCCTGCTGTTTTTCATCGTCTTCAAAATCGATCCACGGGTCATCGACATTGCCGGCCATGAGGTCACTGTAGGCGGTATTTACAGCGCCACCGCAATGCTGATCATCAGTTCCCTGGTGGTTTACGGCACGCTGTTCATAAAGCAGCGCAAGCTGGAGAAGAGCCAGTGGCTGACCCTGATCGCCTGCCTGGTCTTCGGCAGCCTGACCCTGGCCTTCCACAGCGAAACCTTTCTGAAATGGAAAGCTCCGGTGGTCAACTGGCTGTTCGCGCTGGCGTTCATTGGCAGCCATTTCATCGGTGACAGCCTGTTGATCAAACGCATCATGGGCCACGCGCTGACCTTGCCGGAGCCGGTGTGGACGCGCCTGAACATCGCCTGGATCGTGTTTTTCCTGTTTTGCGGCGCGGCCAATTTGTTTGTCGCGTTCACTTTCCAGAGCTACTGGGTCGACTTCAAGGTCTTCGGCAGCCTGGGCATGACTTTGCTGTTCCTGGTCGGCCAGGGCATCTACTTGTCCCGCCACCTGCATGACGCCGATACCACAACGCCGAAAACCGAGGACTGACATGCTTTACGCAATCATTGCCACAGACGTCGCCAACTCCCTGGAAGCCCGCCTGGCCGCACGGCCTGCACACCTTGAGCGCCTGCAAGTGCTCAAAGGTGAAGGTCGCATCGTTTTGGCCGGTCCGCACCCGGCGGTCGACAGCAATGATCCGGGCGCAGCCGGTTTCACCGGCAGCCTGATCGTCGCCGAATTCGACTCCTTGAGCGCCGCCCAGGCCTGGGCCGATGCTGATCCGTATATCGCCGCAGGCGTCTACGTCAACGTTTCGGTCAAGCCGTTCAAGCAAGTCCTGCCGTAATTTCTTCCCGCAATTCCCTGCGCGGTGAACCTTATTGGTTCATCGCGCTCTCAATCGCTCATTATTCTCGTTTGCCCGCCGATAACCTGCCCAATAATTCGATGGGAATTCAGGAGTCGCGATGCGCAAAGGTCCGTTGTGTCTGATGTTGGTGACGTTGTCGATCGTGGCGCCTGCCCACGGTGAAGAAACGACGCCACTGTCCTTGAGCGCCGGCAGCCAGATCACTGAGCTGCAACAACGCTTGAAAGAAAGCGAACGGCAACGAGAAGAACTGGGCAAACAATTGCAGAATGCCGATGGCGAACGCGAGAGCGCCCAGCTGGCCCGGTTGCGCCAGGAGAACCAACGCCTGAAGTTGCAACTCAAAGAGGTACAGGCCGGCAGTTCGATACCGCGTTTGCTGACCGATCAGCAGCAGTGGTTCGTCATTGGCGCCGGAGTTGCGCTATTGGCCCTGCTCTGCGGTATCTTCGCCAGTGGTGCAAGTCGAAAACGTCGACAATGGCTAAATTGAGTGAGTCATGAGCGAGCTGTTACTAATTGATGATGACCAGGAGCTGTGCGAGCTCCTGAGCAGTTGGCTGAGCCAGGAAGGTTTTCAGGTCCGCGCCTGTCACGACGGCCAAAGCGCTCGTCGTGCGCTGGCGGAAACTTCGCCAGCGGCCGTGGTATTGGATGTGATGCTGCCGGATGGCAGCGGCCTGGAACTGCTCAAGCAGTTGCGCAGCGATCACCCCGATTTGCCGGTTGTGATGCTCTCGGCCCGTGGCGAACCGCTGGACCGTATCCTTGGCCTGGAACTCGGCGCCGATGACTACCTGGCCAAACCCTGTGACCCGCGGGAACTGACAGCCCGCCTGCGCGCGGTATTGCGTCGCAGCCATCCGGCGGCAGTGTCTAGCCAAGTGGAACTGGGCGATCTGTGTTTCAGCCCGGTGCGCGGCGTGGTCAGCATTGATGAGCAGGAATTTACCCTCACGGTTTCCGAAAGCCGTCTGCTGGAAGCCTTGCTCAAGCAACCTGGCGAACCGCTGGACAAACAGGAACTGGCGCAAATCGCCCTCGGCCGCAAGCTGACCCTGTATGACCGCAGCCTGGACATGCACGTCAGCAACCTGCGCAAGAAGATCGGTCCGCATCCGGACGGTCGCCCGCGCATCGTCGCCCTGCGTAGCCGCGGTTACTACTACAGCCTCTGAAACCCGACCAATGCCTGCTGACTGCACCCTGTTCATGTAGGAGCTGCCGCAGGCTGCGATCTTTTGACCTTGTTTTTAAAGATCAAGATCAAAAGATCGCAGCCTGCGGCAACTCCTGCAGGGTTGTGTGTAAGGACGGCGCAAAACTGTCTTTACCCAAGCTTTACCCTCCGCTGACCGCCGCTGACCTTGATCTCCGTAATCTGCACACATCCGGAACGTACCGGGAATGAGACAAAGGAGATTCACCATGCGCAAGACTCTTATCGCTCTGATGTTCGCTGCCGCTCTGCCGACCGTTGCCATGGCCATGCCTGAAGGCACCGGCCCTATGGGTGGCCCGATGGACGGTTCGCGCCACGGCGGTCAGATGCACGGCATGCACGGTAAAGGCCCATACAGCCAACTGGACCTGAGCCGCGAACAGCGCGATCAGATCCGCAAGATCATGGGCGAGCAGATGCATGATCGTCAGCAATTGGTCGACAAGTACCTGGAGAAACTCTCGCCAGCCGACCAGAAAGCCATGAAAGACGAAATGACCGCCAAGCATCAGAAAGCGGAAGCCGACGTACGCGCCGTGCTGAAACCGGATCAACAGAAGAAATTCGACGAGATCCAGAAGAAACAAGCTGAGCGCCGCGCCGAATGGGCCGAGTTCAAGGCCTGGAAAGCGCAACAACCGCAAAAAGCGCAATAATGCGCTAACCCGGACCCAACGGCTGAACACCGTTGGGTCTATTGCCATTCAATCTAATGTAGGAGCGAGCTTGCTCGCGGTGGACGTCAACGATAACGCGCGGCATCTGACTGCACGTGTCGTTCATCCGTTTTTCGTCGGAACGCCGCCCGGAGCAAGCTCGCGCCTACATCTGGATTTTGTGATTGTTTGAGGATTTTCTGTGCGCTCATTGTTCTGGCGGATTCTGGCCAGTTTCTGGCTGGCCATCGCTCTGGTTGCAGGGCTCTCCATTTTGCTCGGGCACATGCTCAACCAGGATGCGTGGATTCTCAGTCGTCATCCGGGCCTCAACACGCTGGCCGAAGAGTGGACTCAAACCTACGAAACCCAAGGTGAAGAAGCCGCTCAGGACATCCTTGAACAGCGCAAACGTCAATATCACATCGACGTTCAGGTACTCAACGAAAGCGGCGATCCGGTGGTACGCGGCACCTTCCCAAAACGCGCTGCTGCCTTCGAAGCACGCCAGAACAACGACGACCGCCGCCTGCCATGGCGTCGTCTGACCGCTGAATACACCAGTGAAAAAACCGGCGACACCTACCTGCTGATTTATCGGATTCCGCACCCGGAACTGGACTCATGGCATCGCGAAAGCTTGCTCTGGCCATTGAGTGCGCTGGGTATCGCGCTGGTGGTGCTGACACTTTTCAGTTTGTTAGTGACCCTTTCCATCACCCGGCCGCTCAGCCGTTTGCGCGGCGCGGTGCATGATCTGGGGCAAACCACTTACCAGCAGAACAGCCTGGTCAAACTGGCGAATCGCCGCGATGAGTTCGGGGTGCTGGCCAACGACTTCAACCGCATGGGTGCGCGCCTGCAAAGCCTGATCGGCAGCCAACGGCAATTGCTGCGAGACGTGTCCCACGAATTGCGCTCGCCCCTCGCCCGGCTGCGTATTGCACTGGCATTGGCCGAACGGGCCACCCCGGAAGAACGGGAAAAACTCTGGCCGCGCCTGACTCGCGAATGCGACCGGCTCGAAGCGTTGATCAGTGAAATCCTGGTGTTGGCGCGGGTCGATGCCGACAACGCCAGCGCTGAAGAGGTCGACCTCAATGCCCTGCTGACGACACTGCAACGGGATGCGCAATTGGGCTCACCCGAGCAAAGCGTGCGCCTTGAGACCGAGCCGCAACTGAACCTCAAAGGCTGGCCGACCATGATCGAACGCGCCGTCGACAATCTGCTGCGCAACGCCCAGCGTTTTAATCCGGTGGGCGGGCAACCGATTGAAATGCTGGCGCTGCGGCAAGGTGAACGGATTGTGGTTACCGTTCGCGACCATGGGCCGGGAGTCGGTGATGAGCATTTGAGTCAGCTCGGGGAGCCGTTTTACCGGGCGCCGGGGCAGACCGCCGCCGGACACGGTCTGGGATTGGCCATTGCTCGGCGAGCGGCGGAGCGGCACGGCGGGAGTCTGGTGCTGGCCAATCACCCGGAGGGCGGATTTATTGCCAGCCTGGAATTGCCGTTGGTGCCGGGGGCTGTTGTTCAGCCCTAAAAGTGGTGGTGTGATGCAAAAAGATCGCAGCCTCGTTGCACTCGACAGCTCCTACAGGGTTTGTGTGACCTTGTAGGAGCTGCCGCAGGCTGCGATCTTTTGATCTTCAGGCTTTCCAGGCGCTTACAAACTCGGTCAAATCGACCTTCTCCGCCACACGCGGCTCCTTCTGCGGTGTGCCGAGATAAAGAAACGCGATCACCTCCTCCCCTTCAGCCAAGCCCAAACCCTTGGCCACATGCGCCGAGTAGGCCAGATCACCGGTGCGCCAGACTGCGCCAATGCCTTGCGCATAGGCCGCCAGCAAAATCCCGTGGGCCGCGCAGCCGGCCGCCAGCAATTGCTCGGATTTCGGATATTTGACGTGATCCTGCAACCGCGCAATTACCACAACCACTAGCGGTGCCCGCAATGGGCCGTTGCGCGCCTTGTCGATAGCCGCCTCGGTGACTTCGCTATCCTGCAGTTTTGCCGCTTCGGCCAGCAACTCGCCCATTTGCTCACGTGCCGCGCCTTCGACGGTCAAGAAGCGCCAAGGCTGCAAATGGCCGTGGTCCGGTGCGCGCATCGCGGCGGCAAACAGCACATCACGCTGCTCTTGAGTCGGGGCCGGCTCGACCAGGCGCGGGACGGAAACACGGTTGAGCAAAACGTCGAGAGCCTGCATCGGCCACCTCCTGAAAAAATTGTGCGGCTATTCTAGCGGTATCCACCTCAGGAGTGCCGGTTTACATGGCACCCCCCGCAGGTAGAATGGCGGCCTTCCCACATTCAGCCGAGCGGACCTCATGGCGTTGCCGACCTTACGGATCATTGGTTTCATCATCGGCATCTTCCTGATAACCCTGGCCATCGCCATGGTCGTGCCCATGGCCACGCTGGTAATCTTCGACCGCACCAGCGATCTGCCGTCGTTTCTCTGGGCCAGCATGATCACCTTTGTCGCCGGCCTGGCCCTGGTTATTCCGGGGCGCCCCGAGCACATACACCTGCGGCCACGGGACATGTACCTGCTGACTGTCAGCAGCTGGCTGGTGGTGTGCATCTTCGCCGCACTGCCGTTTCTGTTGACCCAGCACATCAGCTACACCGACTCGTTCTTCGAAAGCATGTCCGGCATTACCGCCACCGGCTCGACCGTGCTCAACGGCCTGGACACCATGTCCCCCGGCATCCTGATGTGGCGCTCGCTGCTGCACTGGATCGGCGGCATCGGTTTTATCGGTATGGCGGTTGCGATTCTGCCACTGCTGCGCATCGGTGGCATGCGGCTGTTTCAGACCGAGTCGTCAGACCGTTCCGAAAAAGTCATGCCCCGTTCGCACATGGTTGCGCGTTTGATTGTGGCGGCCTACGTCGGCATTACCATTCTCGGCAGCCTGGCGTTCTGGTGGGCCGGGATGAACCTGTTCGATGCCATCAACCATGCGATGTCAGCGATTTCCACCGGCGGTTTCTCCACCTCCGACGAGTCTCTGGCCCACTGGAAACAACCGGCGGTGCACTGGGTGGCGGTGGTGGTCATGATTCTCGGCAGCCTGCCGTTCACCCTGTATGTGGCAACCTTGCGCGGTAACCGTCGGGCGCTGATCAAGGATCAGCAGGTTCAAGGCTTGCTCGGCATGTTGCTGGTGACCTGGCTGGTGCTCGGCACCTGGTACTGGTGGACCACTGACCTGCATTGGCTGGATGCGCTGCGGCATGTGGCGCTGAACGTGACGTCGGTGGTGACGACTACAGGTTTCGCGCTGGGGGACTACAGCCTGTGGGGCAATTTCTCACTGATGCTGTTTTTCTATCTGGGTTTTGTCGGCGGTTGTTCCGGTTCTACCGCTGGCGGGATCAAGATTTTCCGTTTTCAGGTCGCCTATATCCTGCTCAAGGCCAACCTCAATCAACTGATTCACCCGCGCGCGGTGATCAAGCAGAAGTACAACGGTCACCGGCTCGATGAAGAAATTGTTCGTTCGATCCTGACCTTTTCCTTCTTCTTCGCCATCACCATCTGCGTGATCGCACTGTTGCTGTCGCTGCTCGGCGTTGACTGGATGACTGCCCTTACCGGCGCGGCCAGCACCGTGTCCGGCGTCGGCCCGGGCCTGGGTGAAACCATTGGCCCGTCCGGCAATTTCGCCTCGCTGCCGGACGCCGCCAAGTGGATTCTCTCGTTCGGCATGCTCCTGGGCCGACTGGAGATCATTACGGTGTTTGTGCTGTGTATTCCGGCGTTCTGGCGTCACTGACCGGCGCAGGTACTTGCATCAGCCGCACCCGGTATTCGCCGGGGGTGGTGTCGAACCAGCGGCGGAAGGCGCGGAAGAAGTTGCTCGGATCAGCGAACCCCAGCAGGTAGGCAATTTCCAGCAGGGTCATGGTCGGTTGCGCCAGATACTGTTCGGCCAGTTCACGGCGGGTGTCGTCGAGCAATGTCTGAAAACTCGTGCCCTCTTCCTGCAAACGGCGCTGCAAAGTGCGTTGCGACAGGTGCAGCGTCTGCGCCACGGCATCGCGCTTGGGTTCGCCCTGGGGCAACAAACGGCACAACACCTGCCGTGCCTTATGGGTCACCCGACTCTCGGAAAACCGCGCCAGGTACTCGCCGGCAAACCGGTCATGCAGCAGCGCCATGGCTTCATTGGCCGTCGGCAGCGGCGCTTCCATGTCCGCTCGTTCGAAAATCAACGCATCGTAAGCCGCGTTGAACACCAGCGGTGCGTGGAAAGCTTGTTTATAGGGTTCGAGATTGGCCGGCTGATCACCCTGCACCAGCACTTTGCGCGGATGCAGCGTGCGCCCGGTCAGCCATCCGCACAGTGCGAGCGCACAGGCCAGCGAGGCTTCGGCGCTCTGGCGGGTCGGCGGCAAATGGTCGCCATGCACCGTCAGAATGAGTGCATAACCTTCATCCAGGAGTCGAAAACTCAGGTCGGCACTTTCGGCGATGATGCGCTGATAGCGCACCAGGCGCTTGAAGCCTTCGGCCAGCGTCTGGCTGGACATCAAGGCGTAGCCAGTCACATGAAACTGCGCTGGCCGCACCACCTTGCCCATGTTCAGGCCGATTGCCGGGTTGCCGGACAGCTCAACCGCACGCTGCCAGAGTCGTGTCATGGAATCTTGCGGGAAGCGGGCATCCGGATCATCCAGTGCCGCGTAGTCGAGCCCTAGCTGTTTGAACAGAACCCGGCAATCCAGGCCGTCCATTTCCAGTGCTTTGACAATCCCCATCGCCCAGCTTGCAGAAGTCGTTCGTTCGCTCATGTCGGGTTCTTACATGATGAGCCGCATGTTACGGCCAATTTCCGAAGGATACTAAAGTGGCGCCTATTGTCACTGGCTGATGCCATTGATCACTCTAGACTTAAATAAGCTACCCGCCGAACAACTTGCAATCAGAACAATAACCACAGAGATCGCAGTCGTGGAAAACATCAAGCGTTTCAACAGCTTCGCTGAGTTTTACCCGTATTACCTCAGCGAACACAGCAACAGCACTTGCCGACGAATGCACTTCATCGGCACGACACTGGTCATTTTCATTTTGGCGCTGACCATCGGTCGGGGTGCCTGGATGCTGCTGTGGGCCTTGCCGCTGGCGGGATACAGCTTCGCCTGGATCGGGCATTTCTTCTTCGAAAAAAATCGTCCGGCAACCTTCCAGCATCCGTTCTACAGCCTGCTCGGCGATTTCGTCATGTATCGGGACATGATTCTGGGACGCGTAGCGTTCTAGAGCCCATCAGTCACAAGAGGATTGCCGATGAATGCCAACGCCCGTTTCACCCACATGAAGGATGGCACGCAGGAAGACTGGGCAATCATTGCCGCCGACTTCAGTGCCTACGCCCGACAATTGCCGACACGGATTGTGGCGCACCTGAAGTTACTGGAGGGTGATTTTGGCGGGTTTCCGGTGGATCGCCTGACCCATTCCCTGCAAACCGCCACCCGCGCCTGGCGCGATGGCCGCGATGAAGAGTACGTGGTCTGCGCCCTGCTCCACGACATCGGCGACACTCTCGGCTCTTACAATCACCCGGACATTGCGGCGGCGATCCTCAAGCCGTTCGTCAGCGCCGAGAATTTATGGATGGTGGAGAAACACGGGATATTCCAGGGCTACTATTTCTTTCATCACCTGGGCATGGACCGGCACTTGCGTGAGCAATTCAGCGACCATCCGCAGTACAAGGCGACCATCGAGTTCTGCGCCAGGTACGATGCGGCGGCGTTTGATCCGGCGTATGACACCCTGCCGCTGAGCTTCTTCGAGCCGATGATGGAACGGTTGTTTGCGCAACCGAAGAACTCGATTTACAAGGCGGCGATGGAAGAACATTTACCTGCCTAAGATCAAAAGATCGCAGCCTTCGGCAGCTCAGAGGAACGAGTGTCCATGTAGGAACTGCCGAAGGCTGCGATCTTTTGACTTTGCTTTTCACGCCAACTCCGCAACCTTCGCCATCTCCCGCGCCTGTGCATCCGCCAATCGATACAACTCGATCGTGCCATCCCAATGCTCGATCAGCGCCGTGCACGACTCCACCCAATCCCCACAATTGAGGTAATCCACCTCACCCACCTTGCGAATCTCGGCATGGTGAATGTGCCCGCAGACCACGCCATGCAATTCGCGTTTGACGCATTCATGGGCGATGGCTTCTTCGAAGTCGCTAATGAAGCTGACCGCGGTTTTCACCTTGTGCTTGAGGTAGGCCGACAGCGACCAGTAGCCGTAGCCATAACGGGCGCGCCAATGGTTCAGCCAGCGGTTGAGGGTCAGGGTGAATTCGTAGGCTGAGTCGCCGAGAAACGCCAGCCAGCGGTGGTAGCGGGTAATCACGTCGAACTGATCGCCGTGAATCACCAGCAGATGGCGACCATCGGCGGTCACGTGCACGGCTTCGTCGACTAACTGGATATTGCCCAGAATCAGCTTCGAATAGCGGCGCAGGAATTCGTCGTGGTTGCCGGTGACGTAGATCACCTCGGTGCCGCGCTTGCTCATGGTCAACAGGCGCCGGATCACATTGGTGTGAGCCTGCGGCCAGTACATGCCACCGCGCAGTTTCCAGCCGTCGATGATGTCGCCGACCAGATAGATTTTGTCCGCGTGGTAACCCTTGAGGAATTGCGACAGGTGCTCGGCCTGGCAATCACGCGTGCCCAGATGCACGTCGGATATCCATAGGGTCCGCACACGTTGCTTACGGCTGGGTTTGGCGAGCTCGGCGCTGGTCATGGGCAACCCTCAGGACTGGTTTCGGCAAGCTTGCGCCGGTCGGGTTAATGGCCTATGACAGCGGCAAGTCAGTCCTGTGACAACGCGCGCCAGTCACCTCGGTGTAAACTGCCGGCCTAACTCATCAAACCTGCAACGAGACCCGCGATGAGACCGATCCTTACCCTTCGCCAATACAGCCACGACCTGATCGTCCACAGCCACGAGCACGCGCAGTTGGTGTTTGGGCTGTCCGGTGCGCTGGATTTCGAAGTCGACGGGCATGGCAGTCAGGTGGTGCAGCAGAGTTTCGTGGTGGTGCCGTCGGGTTTTCATCATGCGTGCGGCAGCGCCAATGGCAGCCGTTGCCTGGTGCTGGATGTGCCCAGCGATCAATGGGTTTCCCAGTCCCTGGGCGATCACGCCGATGCCAGCCGGCGCTTGCTCGACAACGCTGGCCGGATGTCACTGGATGCCGGGCAAAACCAATTGGTCCATTGGCTGGCCAACAGCCCGGTCGATGACCCGGTGATAGCGCAACAAGGCGCAGTGCTGTTGCTGGCCAGCCTGAACAACGCCAGACCCGACAGCATCGGCGGTCGGCGCCTGCCATATGCCGCGCTGAACGCGCACATTGATCAATATGCCGCTTACCCCCTGCAAGTCGCCGACCTGGCCCGCGTGGCCGGTCTCTCCAATGCTCGTTTGCATGCGCGGTTCGTGACCGAATGCGGGCAGACGCCGATGGATTACATTCGCAGCCGACGCCTGCACAAAGCCGTGACCTTGCTGCGCGAATCGACATTGCCCATTGGCGAGATCGCCTGCCGAGTCGGCTACAGCTCCCAGAGTGCCTTTGCTGCCGCGATGCTGCGCGAGTTCGGCGCTTCACCGGGAAAATTGCGGCGCGAGGCTGGCGACAAAAGACGATAGTTTGCCGACAGACACGCCTGGCTTCCCACGATTCAATGTAAGAGCTGCCGAAGGCTGCGATCTTTTGACTTTTTAAAGACAAGATCAAAAGATCGCAGCCTGCGGCAGCGCCTACATAAGGCCGCGTTCATTTGTATAACAAGGATTGCCATGACTCCCCGTACCGCCCTTGGCGCCCTGCATATCGGCGCATTGATGTTCGGCCTGACCGGTGTGTTCGGCAAACTCGCCGCAGCGTCCCCGGCGATCATCGTTTTCGGCCGTGCGGCGTTTGCGGTGTTGGCGCTGGCGTTCTTCGCACGCTTCGCCAGCAACACTCGCTGGCAAAAACTCGAAGCCGTGGACTGGCGTCGTCTGTTGCTCAGCGGCTTGCTGCTGGCCGGGCACTGGGTAAGCTTCTTTATTGCAGTGAAGGTCGCTGGCGTGGCGATCGCAACGTTGGGTTTTGCCAGCTTCCCGGCCTTTACCGTGATTCTCGAAGGGCTGATTTTCCGCGAGCGAATTCGCGCCAACGAAATCGTGTTGGTGGCGCTAGTCAGTGTTGGCCTGGTGCTGGTCACGCCTGATTTCGACCTGGCCAGCGGCGCGACCACTGGCCTGCTCTGGGCGGTCGGGTCCGGTTTGCTGTTCTCGTTGCTGTCGCTGACCAACCGCGTCAGTTCCGGACGAATCCCTCCGGTTCAGGCGGCACTGTGTCAAAACGTGGTGGTCGCCCTGTGCCTGCTGCCGGTGGCGGCACCGCAATTGAGCGACGTGCGTGCCATCGACTGGCTGTGGATCGGCTTGCTTGGGGTGTTCTGCACCGGCGTTGCCCATAGCCTGTTTGTCGCCAGCCTGGCCGTGATCAAGGCTCGCACCGCCGCTGTGGTTTTCGCACTGGAGCCGGTTTACGGCATTACCGTGGCGTGGCTGTTGTTCGATGAAAATCCGACCCTGCGCATGCTACTTGGCGGCGCGTTAATCATCGTCGCGATTGTGGTGTCCAGTCGGCTCGCCAGCAGTTCAGGCAAGAAAGCCGTTGCCGCCGAGGCCGCGTCTCACTGAGTTCGGTCGTTGTGACCCAGGTCGCGGTCCGGATCAATCTGATCCCGGACCCGTTGTTTCAGAACCTTGGCCTCGGGAAAACCGCTATCAGCCTTGCGCTCCCAGATCTGCACGTCGTCACAGAAAATGTGAAAGACGCCACCCGTGCCGGGCACCAGGGACACTTTGCCCAAGTCATCACCGAAGGTGCTGAGCAGTTCCTGAGCCAGCCAGGCAGCACGCAAGAGCCACTGGCATTGGGTGCAATAGGTGATGATGATTTCGGGTTTGCTTGCGGTCATGGTGGGCACTTCTCTTGAACCAATGGGCGTCGTCATCATAAGCAAAGATCGCAGCCTCCTACAGGTGTACGTCAATCCATGTAGGAGCTGCCGAAGGCTGCGATCTTTTGATCTTCAACGAATACCGGCCAACAAATTGCGGGCCGTCTGCCTGAGCGGTTCATCAGCGTTTTTGAGCAACTCGTTGAGCAGTTCGATGGCGCTGTCCAGGTCACCATCATTGATGCAGGCCTGGGCTTTTTCCAGCTTGCCGGCATTGTTCGGTTCGGCTCGCTCCAGCTTCAGCGGTTCAAGCGCCAGCAATGGGACAGGCTCTGCGAACTCGTCGAGAAAGCTGTCATCGAGGGATGGCGAGACGGGTTCGACCTCCCATTCAATGTCGGACTCGGACAGCGCCGTGGTCGAAGGGATTTCCAACGGCCCCAAGTCCCAACTGGCATCCATCGACAGATCATCCAGGTTCAACTGGAACTCATCCCCGGCTGTCAGAACGGGAATCGCGGTTACAGCGACTGGCTTGAGCGCGTTCATAACGGGATAACTGGCGCGGATATCGCGCAGCTTTTGTGTGTCGAACCCGGCGTTGAGCAGACTGGTTTCATGCGTGGCATACGCCGCCACATCACCCTGGCGCCCAAGAACCTCCAGCAGCTTTACAGCAAGCTCCTTGCGCTGCGGTTCTTTAACCATCGCCTCTCGCAACAGGCCAATCGCTTCGCTAAACCGCCCATAAGTCAGGTAGACGTCGACCCCTTCAAGCACATCGCTTGCAGGCGTTTCGTCACGTTCTGCGGGCGTTGGTTGCAGTGCGGGCGTCGGCATCAGCGGTTGCGCCGGGCTCGGTGCTGGTTGATAGTCTGTCGCGGGCTCTGGCGACGCCACGACTTGGTGTCGACGCCGAACAAACCACCCCAGCAGCAACAATGCCAGCAAGGTCATCAACCCAACAATCAACAGCCAGTTCGTTTCAGGTTCTGAGGCCACGACGGGCGCTGGCGCGATCACTGGCGGCTCGGACGGTTTCGCGGCAGCCTGCTGGACTTCCGCCAATTGAGTCTGCAGCTCGCTCACTTGTTTTTTATCAGCGGCGATCTGTTCGTCCTGTGCCTGAAGCTTAGCGTTGAGCTCATCAATGGTCGATTGCAATTGCTGGTTCGCCAGCACGCTGGCGGCCAGTTGCTCGGCAAGGGGATCACTCGCTGGAGCGGTCGCAGGCTTGGGTTCCTTACGCGTTGGAACTGGCGCGACGGCGGGCTGGACACTCGGAAATGCGGAAGAGGGTCGACTGGCCAATGGTTCGTCATTCGCTGGCACAATCCCCGGAGAACCCGGCGGATCGATCAGCACCGTGTACTCACGCAGCAATCGGCCATTGGGCTGATTGAGTTGCACGAGGAAATTCAGGAACGGTTCATTGACCGGTTTATTAGACGTCACCTGGATCACGCTGCGGTTGCCCCGCAGGATGGGCGTGAATCTCAAGTCATTGAGGAAGAACACCCGCTCGACGCCAGCGCGGCTGAACTCGTCCGCCGTTGCCAGGTTGACCGACAGCTCGCCCTCCTCCAGGCCCGCTGCATCCACCAGCGCAATGTCGGCGCGCAGTGGCTGATCCAGCGCAGAATGCACGGTGATCTCACCCAGGCCCAGCGCCGATGCCAGCGCCGAGTAGGTGACAGCAGCACCGACCAGCAATAACCTGGCACAACACCGTACAACGACTAGCCGACTTTCAAGCATGAGCATCCCTTAGGTAACCAGAACCAATCTGCGCGTATTCGCACATCCGGTACGAACACGATATTGCGCAGTAGTTCTTATAGTCTGCTCAACGCGGTATCTCAAAAGTCTGGCGCGGGGTTATGCCTCAAGATTTTTCAAGGTTGCCCAGAATGTGCCCGTGCACCCGCATGCAAACCTTCAAATCCGCCTCATCGACGCCTTGGAATAGCTCGTGGCGCAGTTGAGTGGCAATGGTTTCAATTTGTTCGATCAGGGGACGCGCCGGGGCGCAGAGCACAATTTTCTTCGCCCGACGGTCTTCCAGCACTGCCTGACGTTGCACCAGGCCCTGGCCTTCCAGGCTGTCGAGCAGGCGGGCCAGTGTCGGCCCTTCAACACCGACGCTTTGCGCCAGTTCACGTTGGGTCGGAGCTTCTTCGAAACGCGCCAGGTGCAGAAGCACCAACCAGCGTGCCTGGGACAATCCCAGACCTGCCAAACGGCGGTCCAGCTCGGCACGCCAGCCGCGCGACATCTGGGCCAGTTGCATGCCAAAGCGGTGTTGATCGGTTAACGGCATAAAACACTCATGGTTAGACTGAAAATATAGAAATACTAATTATTAGTCAGCTAAGCATGAGCCTTGCTTTGAGGCAAGGCTTGATCTGTAGTGAATCGTTACATCAACGAAACGGATTTTTCACATTTCAAATTCGGACTGAAGAGCGGCCCGAACACAGTACAAAACCCCTTCCGGCACCCGCCCGGCAAACAATTCGGAAATCTCCGACACCGGGGGTAACTCGCCTTCGCCGTCGAGGAATGCATCCTGGACTTCGCCCATCAGGTCTTCTGGCAGATCCAATGCCTGCTCCAGCGACAACTGCTGCTTGCCAATCGCTTCGGCGAGCATGGTGTAGACGTTCTTTTCCGAGCATTGCAACTGGCCGGCGATCTGCAACGGCGTCATGCCGGCGCGTGCCAGAGTGATCAGTTCGTGGCGCACGTCGGCCACCGGTTTCGGCGCCTCCACCTGGCCGCCGAGCACTTCGAGGAAGGCCTCGCCGTAACGCTCCAGTTTGCGTGCGCCGACGCCACTCACCGTGGCCATTTCCGCCAACGAGGTCGGCTGGCTGCGGAGCATTTCCAGCAGGGTCGAGTCGGGGAAGATGACGTACGGCGGCACGCCATGTTCCTCGGCCAGCTTGCGCCGCAGCGCGCGCAAGGCTTCCCACTGTTCGCGCTCTTCGCCACGCACCAATTGGCTCGCCTGGCTCTTGCTGCTTTTCGCCGTGGTTTGCGCCTTGAGGTCGCGGCGCAGTTCGAGGGTCACTTCACCCTTGAGCAGCGGCCGGCACGTGTCGCTCAGGCGCAGGCCGCCGTAGCCTTCATGATCGACATCGGCCAGACCACGGGCAACCAGCTGTCGGAACAACGAACGCCATTCGCCCTCGGCCATGGCCTTGCCGACGCCAAACACCGACAGGTGCTGGTGACCGAAACTGCGGACCTTTTCGTTGTCCTTGCCCAACAACACATCCACCAGATGCCCGACGCCATAGCGCTGGCCGGTGCGGTAGATGGCCGAGAGTGCCTGACGCGCGGGCTCGGTGGCATCCCAGGTTTGCACGCCGTCGACGCAGTTGTCGCAATGCCCGCACGGCTCGGGCATATCCTCATCGAAGTAGGCCAGCAGGGTTTGGCGGCGGCAGCGGGTTTCTTCGCACAGCGAGAGCATGGCGTCGAGCTTGTGCTGCTCCAGACGCTTATGGCGCTCGTCACCTTCGGAGTTCTGCAGCATCTGTTTGAGCATCACCACGTCTTGCAGGCCGTAGGCCATCCAGGCATCCGCCGGCAGGCCGTCACGGCCGCCGCGCCCGGTTTCCTGGTAATAGGCTTCCAGGGATTTCGGCAGGTCGAGATGCGCAACGAACCGCACGTTGGGCTTGTCGATGCCCATGCCGAACGCCACCGTGGCGACCATGATCAGACCTTCCTCGTTGAGGAAGCGCTTTTGGTGATGAGCCCGCGTGTCGTTGGGCAAACCGGCGTGGTACGGCAGTGCCGGGAAGCCTTGTTCACTGAGGAACACCGCCACTTCGTCGACCTTTTTGCGCGACAGGCAATAGACGATGCCTGCGTCGCTGCGGCGCTCGGCGAGGAACGCCAGCAACTGCTTGCGCGGCTGTTCCTTGGGCACGATGCGATAAAAAATGTTCGGGCGGTCGAAGCTCGACAGGAAACGCTCGGCATTCTGCAAATGCAGACGAGTGACGATTTCTTCCCGGGTACGTTTGTCCGCGGTGGCCGTCAGGGCGATGCGCGGCACATCGGGGAACATTTCCGCCAACTGGCCCAGCTGCAGGTATTCCGGGCGGAAGTCGTGACCCCATTGCGACACGCAGTGCGCTTCGTCGATGGCGAACAGGGCGATGTTCAAGCCTTGCAGGAAGGACAGCATGCGCGGCTGGACCAGCCGCTCGGGGGCGAGGTAAAGCATTTTCACTTCACCGCGCTTGATGCGGGCGGCCAGGTCTCGCTGTTGCTCGGCGCTGAGGGTGGAGTTCAACGCGGCGGCAGCCACGCCCAGCTCTTCGAGAGTCGCGACCTGATCGTCCATCAAGGCGATCAGCGGCGACACCACCACGGCCAGACCGTCGCGCAAGAGTGCCGGGACCTGGAAGCACAAGGATTTGCCGCCGCCGGTAGGCATCAGGACCAGGGCATCGCCGCCGCTGGCCACGCGCTCAATGATTGCACCCTGACGGCCACGAAAACTGTCGTAGCCGAAGATGTCCTTGAGGACGCGTTGAGCCTGTTCGAGCATAAAAACTCCAAAAATCACCGAAACATCCCCGCAAGGCTGGTTCAGGATCCGCAACGCTGCACCGACAAATCGTAAGGGCGCGTTGCATGACACTTAACATTCCAGCCGTGACAGCAGCAGGGCATCACAAAACGCGCGAGTATACCCGAGCACCGTCCGGCAAAGGGCACCACTGATAAGACAGGAATCGACGATCCCCTGTAGGAGAGCCGAAGGCTGCGATCTTTTGATTTTGTTTTTAAAGGCAAAGTCAAAAGATCCCAGCCTTCGGCAGCTCCAACAGGAGACGCGGTGCAGTGAAGGTAGATACGCGGTGGGCAAATATGCCGCGCGGCTGGCCTGAGCGCTCAAGAAGGCCTAGAATTCCCGCATCTGTTAATTCCCCAAGGTAGCCCTTTAATGTCCTTCGCTGAGCAACTAACCCGCCTGCAAGTCTTCCTCGACGCCGACGAACTGCATGACGAGGCGCTGGACTACGTGGCCGCCCACGGCTACCTCACCGCGCTGTCGATCTGTTCCGAAGTGGTTCCTGATCGTGAGTGGATTGATGCCCTCTTCGCCGAAGAGCCGCATTACGCCGACGACACCGAGCGTGAAGCGATCGAATCCACGCTGCTGGCCCTCAAGGCCCACATCGCCCGTCAACTGGCCTCCGATGAAGAGTTCGAGTTGCCTTGCGACCTGGACCTGGGCGAAGAGCCGGATGATTCCGATCTGCGCGGCTGGTGCATCGGTTTCATGGAAGGCGTGTTCCTGCGCGAAGAAGCCTGGTTCGAAACCGCCGAAGACGAAGTCAGCGAAATGCTGCTGCCGATCATGGTCGGTTCGGGCCTGTTCGACGAGCAGCCGGAGTTCTCCGACATCGCCGCCGACGCCAACCTGATGGACGACATGATCGTGCAGATCCCGGAAGCCCTGACTGCGCTGTACCTGCTGTGCAACGCGCCAGACGAAAAACCGGCGATCCTCAAGCCACGTCACCACTAAGGTTTTGCCTATGGACAACCCCATAGGCAACCGCTCCCTGATGTTGCGCTACGTGCTGCTGGCCATCGGCTGGCTGAGCGTAGCGTTGGGGGTGATCGGGATTTTCCTGCCGGTGTTGCCCACCACACCTTTCCTGCTGCTGGCGGCCGCTTGTTTCGCCCGCAGTTCGCCGCGTTTTTATCAATGGCTGGTGGAACATCCACGGCTCGGACCCTGGATTCGCGACTACCTCGACGGCAACGGCATTCCACTCAAGGGCAAGGTCTACGCCATTAGCCTGATGTGGGCGAGCATTCTGTTCTCCTGCTATCTGGTGCCCCTGCCTTGGGCACGCGGGTTCATGCTGACCAGCGCGGTGTTGGTGACGATCTACATCCTTCGGCAGAAAACCCTGCACAAGTCCTGAACTTAAAAGATCGCAGCCTTCGGCAACTCCTACAGTGCGTAGGCAACCTATGTAGGAACTGCCGAAGGCTGCGATCTTTTGCATGACAGGCCGACGACCTGCCGCGCCGTATCTGATTCACCACCTAGACTTCAAATCTCTGCACCCGAGCAGCCGGACATGCCTCGCAGCCTGCGTAGTCCAGGAGGGTCAACGCTCCGATTTCGGTTCGGCGGATGGCTGTTGCTGGCCGCTTTGCTGCTGACCGGACTCAGCAGTGTCTGGGCCAACTGGGATTTTTCGCAAATACTGCAAACCGTCGAAACGCGCTATGGCACCCTCGGCCCGGCACGGGGCCGTGTCGAGGCCTGGAGTCAGTTGTTGCAAGGCGAGCGTGATGCACCTGAGCCCGAGCAATTGAATGCGGTCAATCGCTTCTTCAATCAGCAATTGAGCTTTCAAGACGATACTCGCATCTGGCATCAGACCGATTACTGGGCCACGCCGGTCGAGTCCTTGATCAAGGGCGCTGCCGACTGTGAGGACTACGCACTGGCGAAATATTTCAGTCTGCGCCAGCTCGGGATTCCCAGCGAAAAGCTGCGCATTACCTACGTCAAGGCACTGACCCAGAACCAGGCGCACATGGTGCTGACCTTCTACAGCAGCCCCACGGCCGACCCATTGGTGCTGGATAACCTGATCGGTGACATCCGCCCCGCGTCCCAACGCAAAGACTTGTTGCCGGTGTACGCCTTCAACGCCGAAGGGCTGTACCTGCCGGGCGTCAATGGCGGCAACCGCAGCAGCGATTCGAAAAAACTGTCGCGCTGGCAGGACGTGCTGAAAAAGATGCAGGCCGAAGGGTTCACCGTGGGTCACGGCTGACGACCATGGCAAGGAGCGTTCCATGAAACTGCGCAACCAATTGTTTCTCGCCATTTGCCTGTTCCTCCTGGTGGCGTTCAGCGGCAGTTTTTTTGTCAGTCTGGAAAGCTCTCGCGAACAGACACTCGGCCAGCTTCGCTCCCATGCCCAGGACGCGGCCACCGCGTTGGGTTTGTCGCTGACAGCGCAAATCAATGACCCGGCGATGATGGAGTTGATGGTCAGTTCGATTTTCGACAGTGGCTATTTCAGCAGCATCCGCATCATCGACGTCAAGGATCAGCAGGTGCTGGTAGAGCGTCGCGCAACAGGGCGAATCGACGGTGTGCCTACCTGGTTTGTCAGCCTGGTCAATTTGCGTCATGAAGGCGGCGACGCACTGGTCATGCGCGGCTGGGAGCAAGCCGCGCGGGTCGAAGTACTGAGCAATCCGCAGTTCGCCCTGGCCAAACTCTGGGACAGCACCCTCGGCAGCCTGCTCTGGCTGCTGGTGTGTGGACTGCTTAGCGCGGTGTTCGGTGGCTGGCTGTTGCGTCGGCAATTTCGCCCGCTCGACACCTTGGTCAAACAGGCCGAAGCCATCAGCAAACGCGAGTTCCTGAGCCTGCCGAAACTGCCACGCACCCCGGAATTGAAACGCGTGGTGCTGGCAATGAACCAGATGGTCGAGAAACTGAAAGCGTTGTTCGCCGAAGAGGTCGAGCGCAGTGAGAAGCTGCGCAACGACGCCTACCAGGACAGCCTGACCGGGCTGGCCAACCGCCGTTTGCTGGATGAGCAACTGGCTGACCATTTGCTGGTGGACGAGCAAAACTGCGAAGGCCATTTGCTGATGTTACAGATCAACGACCTGGCCGGGCTCAACCAACGCCTTGGCGGGCAACGTACGGATGCGTTGATCAGTGCGGTAGGCGAACTGCTCAAGCGTCTGACCCAACTGCCAGAGCGACGCACCTGGCTGGCGGCACGTAATCGCGGTGGCGAATTCAGCCTGCTGACGCCGGGCCTTGACGCCGAGGACGCGGCGCGTCTGGCCGCCGAGATCAGCGCCACCCTGGAAAACCTGCGCCAGACCGGCGCGAGCGATTGCATGCCGGTCGCCCATTTGGGCGTCGTCGCCTACCATCCCGGCGAACCGGTCAGCGACGTGCTGCTGCGCCTGGATCACGCGCTGACCCAAGCCCGACAACGCCCTGAACAACCCTGGCTGCTACTGAGCCAAAACGAGGCAGCACCGAATCAGCATCAACACGATTGGCACAACTGGATCGACGACGCCCTGACCCAAGGCAAACTGTTGCTGTACTTTCAGCCAGTGGTGCAGTGTGCCGACACCAGCCAAGTGCTGCATCACAAAGTCCTCGCACGCCTGCTCGACCCGCAGGGTGAGGCAATTGCCGCCGCACACTTCCTGCCGTGGATCGAACGCCTGGGATGGTCAGCACGGTTCGACCTGGCGATGCTCGAAGCCACCCTCGAATACCTCGCCGCCAATCGTTGGCCCCTGGCGCTGAGTGTGTCCGGCAGCACCCTGCGCGATAAGGCGCAACTGCAATTGATCCTCGAAACGCTTGAATCATTGCCGGAACTGGCACCGTTGCTGACCCTGGAAATCGATGAACGACAATTACCGCCAGCGGACGAACTCCAGCGTCTGAGCCATAGCCTGCTCAAAACCGGTTACCGCATCGGCCTCCAGCACTTTGGCGGCAGCTTCAGCCAGATCGGCAACCTCACACAACTGGGTCTGGCCTACTTGAAAATAGATGGTGCATATATTCGGCGAATTGATGAACTGCGGGATAAACGGTTGTTTATCGAGGCGATTTTCAGGGCCACCAATAGTATTGATTTGCCGTTAATTGCCGAAATGGTCGAGTCCCAAGGGGAGTTGGATACGATTAAGGAACTGGGCGTGTTTGGGTTGATGGGACGTTTGATCGGGCCGCCGGAGCCGATGTGATTTCTTTTGTCAGGTGCGTTGATTCCTGTAAGCCCATCCGCTGATCGGAAACCATCGCCAACCTGTTATTTCTGTCAGTAGCAAGGCAGTTTGTCCAAGGTGTCCAATGGAGAGGTTCCCACTTCTCTGTTGAAACTCGCCCCAGGAGTTGACGCCATGAACGCTGAGCAAACCTCGAACGATACTGACGAAAACAACCCGAGCACGGCATTCCCCACACCGTACGTCGCCGAAGCACCGAAACATATGTTGTTTTTATCAGAACAAGGTTCGCTTGGTGCCACGATCAAGGTTGAGCCTTGGGATGGAATCACACCAGGACAACGATTCTGGCTGAAAATAACAGGAAATAATGTCACGGGTAATACGACGAGCCTTTCAATTTGCTCCGGAGAACCACTGACTTCAACTGAGGTTACCGATGGACTCTCCATAAAAATCACCGAACAGCAACTTGATTATTTTTCAGAGCACTTCTACATCTACTTTAAAGTGACGTTCAACGGAAGCGACAATGAAAATAACGCAACACTATTTCCACTAGGAAGAACTTATCTCACAAAAAAAATATTTGACTATACAAACTTCACCAGCGGCCTTAATCACTGGGAGAAAGGCGCAGATGTAGTCAGCGAAGAATTGTATCGCATAGAAGTCGATTCCGACTTGGTATTAAGATACGACCGTGCCAAAGCCACAATTACAACTGAAAAGACAATTCTGTATAAAAACTTTACCGGACTACTTCCCAATCGAAAATATTATCTTTACATCTGCATGAAAAATTTTCATTTGGCTGGGGGACTCGCTGTAAACACTGACAGCCAAGCAAGCGAATATTACTCTCTAGCCGCCCCATATTGGTTCCCCTTAAAGTACCCAGTCAGTATAAAATCGGCGAATACTCAAATTCGCTTGTCTCCACAGGCTCGAGATGAGTATGAATATGTTTATGACATGGACGATATCATTCTGGTCATGGAGGATTTGCCAATCCCTACTATTAGCCATGTCCAAACCAATTTACTATTCCTTAATACCATAGGCGCTGAAGGCCTTCTGTACCGGATCGCACCTTGGGGAGCGCTACCCGGACAGAAAGTGTGGTTGACTGCGTATCACGACAAGGTCAGCTACCCTTTACTTGTCAGTCATTCATTGACTGAAGATGAAGCCCGCGAGGGGATTTCGGTCGTACTGCACCCAAAAGATTTACTATCACTTTCAAATTACACTCCGTTAACTTTCATCCTTGACATCACTCGTGATGGAAGCGTTGCGGAAAACGACGCCACAAAATTCAAAGTACTGGAGCCAAAACTCATAACTGACTTTATCAGCAGATCCACATTTAGTGCGGACAATTGGGACAGGTGGGATAAATCAAGCGACCCGATTTTTAATATAAACATTAAAACCGAAGGCTCTCACGATTTCGTGCGCACTACAGAGTCCGCGGCACATGGTGACACCATAATTCTAAACAAAACATTTTCCGGTTTAGCCACTGGTTCCTTATATAAGCTTATAGTGCCTATGCGCAGAGTAGACCTGAATAGTCACGCACCCAGTTTTTCAATTCAACTGAGCACTGCTGAATCAAAAGAGGTATTTACGCTAACAAGCATGGAATGGTCCGATTTCGCCTATTCACTTTACGTCCCCCAAGCCAGCATTCGATTCGACATCATTAGCCTTGACACTCCCTCCGGAGGCAGCGCTTATGACATCGATGATATATGTTTGATCAAAGTCGACCTAAAAACTGAGAGTGACAGTGACAGTGCGCCCGGACAATAGGCGTCAGTTGCGTTCCTCTTACCGCTGATCGAAAGACTCGTGGATCTGTTATTTCTGACAGTAGCAACGGCGTTCACCTCGGGTGTCCAATGGAAAGGCCCTATCTTTCCGTTTAAGTTCAGCCATTGGAGTTGACGCCATGAACGACGAGTACACATCAGGTGATAACAGCGAATCTTTGCCGTTTTCGGCCTTACCTCAACCACATATCATGGAGGCCCCCAGAAGTTTGTTATGTCTCTCAAAACTGGATTCGCGTGGAGCCACATTGACCGTTGCGCCTTGGGCAGAAATCGCGCCAGGACAACGGTTTTGGCTAAACTTAACAGGAGCATCCGAGAACGGCGTATCAATTCTTTCGATATATTCAGCCGAACCTTTGACCCCAGACGAAGCTATAAACGGCCTATCCAGAAACATTACTCAGCAGCAGTTAGAGCACTTTGCTCATTCCTCGGTGATCAGTATTGGTTTTAAAGTGTCACTTAATGGCAGTCAACGTGAAGAAGAGGCAACAAAATTTCCACCAAACTCAATCAGCCTGATTAAAAAATTTTTCGACCAAACAAACTTTACCGGCAGCCTGAACGACTGGAGTTTTGGTACAGATGTAACCGCCCAGGAGTTAACTTTTCAGCATAATGAATCAAACGATGTACTGAGGTATGACCGAACCGAAGCCAATTCAAAAATCGAAAAGACAATTCTTTATAAAGATTTTTCCGCACTTCTGCCCCGTCTGGCTTACACAATTTACATATGCAACAAGAGAGTTCTTGGTGCTGGGGCCCTGGGCGTGAGCACGGGCGACGGCCCCATAAAATATATGGCGGCGAACACCGGATTCTGGTGGGCATCTGCGTACATTGCGAGCATTGCATCAACCAACACTCAAATCCGCATTTCCATACCTAAAGAAGAGCATAATCTGTTTACGTTTGACATGGACGACATCACCTTGATCATGGAGGAGCTGCCCATACCGACTATTAGTCATATCCAGACTAATCTGCTTTTTCTAAATACTATCGGGTCGGAAGGAATCAAGTTCAGCGTAGAATCCTGGGGCGCTTCACCAGGGCAAAAAGTTTGGTTGACCGCTAATCACGATCATCTCGATTATCCGTTACTGTCGGGCCACTCATTAACCGCTGAGGAAGCCCGTGATGGTCTTTCCGCGACACTGGATCCGGACGTCCTTAAATCGCTCGCTAACCACAGTCCATTAAGCTTCACTCTTGATATCACGCGTGACGGAAGCGTAGCAGTGAACGATGCCACGAAATTCAAAATACTGGCACCGAAACTTATTACTGACTTTGTCAGCAGAACCACATTTAGCGCCAACAACTGGGACAAATGGGTAGCAAACCCGTTTGGCCCTGGAAACTCCACAAGCATTATTAACGAGGACAATCATTACTTTGCCCGCACTACCGTATCGACTGCACATGGCGACAGTACGATTTTATATAAACACTTCGCTGGATTATCAATCGGCGCCTTATACAAACTTGTCGTCCCCATGCGCAGAGTTGATCTAAAAAGTCACGCGCCTAATTTTTCCATTCAATTAAGCACCGGGGAATCGAAAGAGACATTCACATTAACAAGCATGGAGTGGACCGATTTCTCCTATTCACTCTATGTCCCGCAGACGAACATTCGATTCCAAATCATCAACCTCGCCAACCCTTTTGAAGGCAATATTTATGACATTGATGACATTTGCTTGATCAAAGTTTAACCACCATCACTTACGCGGACTACCTGCCTGTGCAACTCACAGGCAGGTAAAAACACTACAAACACCAACTCATTCAATTAAATCAGCACATCAACCAACGTCACTGGCGAGCGCTCGGCATTAGGGTTCTGGTCATCATAAATTTCGTAATAAACCCGTATCGCAGGGTGATTTCCCGTATCCCGCACAATAATCCAGGGCACCTTTATTTTGATGTCGCCCCCAGGAGGTTCCTCCCCCGATACGATGTAAGGCCTGACGGCTGTTCTCATCCAATAGACCCGAATTTTTTCGCCTTTTTTTGCTGGCTGGTAGAGTTCCAGGGTAATGTTTGCATCCTGCTCGTAGTCGTCGACGATCAACTTGTTCTCAAGTTCTGAAACAGCTCCGCATACCAGGACTTTGGGCAGATTGGGGTTGAGCGGGTCGGGTTCATCGGGATTTTCCGGGCCGATTTTCGATAAGTTGAACCTTACAGGCGGCGCGTTTTCAGCCAGAAAGGAAAGCGATCGACGCATCAATTTATAACTGACGTTCAGATCCTGTTCGCCTCCTGTTATGAAGTCATACTGATTTTTGAGTGCTAACCATGGCACATCGATAGCCACTGGGAATGCCGGTTGGGAGCCGAGGTAATGCGGTTCAAGTTCGGTCGTCCCGACGGTCACAATCACTCGATCCTCGGGCAACGAGTTGTCGAGTTTATGTATTCTGACCTGCACGGGGTAAATGGCATCTCGACGATCAATCACGCCATCGATGTCTGCCAGCGGCACTGTCGGAGCAGGTAATGGCACTGGAGACGGCAAGGGTTTCAGGGCGGCTTCTACGGGTTGCCGCGTCGACTCGCCACTCGGATTACCCGCACGGTCCATCACAACATAGGTCACGTGGCGCAACCCTTCGCCCATGTTGCGGATCAGGTCACCGGTCAATGTCAGCACCACTGGCTGGGTGTAATTGGCGCTGGTCAGCGGTTCGCTGTTGATTTGCTGTGAAGCCCCATCGAGCGGATCCTCCCACTTTCCTATAATGACGTCTCCCGGCGACTGGGTGGCGTAAGTCGGGACCGTGGTTTCAACCTGGTCGTCATGGGTTTCCAGATAGTGGGTTGTGACACCTGCTTCGATGACCTCTGCTGGAAAGATCAATTTATTACCGACAAGGTTAAGCACCGGCGCTTTGGAATCGATGGTGAGCGTGAGCACCTCCGACTCCACCGTTTGACCGGTATATATCGTTACCGTGTATTGAACCGTGTGTTCGCCATCGTCCAGGTACCTGATTGGCACCATGATGAAGAGATCGGAAGCGGGGACCGGTGCGGTCCAGGATTTAGAACCGATGGGTGTGCTGGCGCCATCCCAATGGAGCACCACTTTCTCCAACTCTTCGGGTGACGGATTGGAAATGGGCCACATATCAAACTCAATCTTGAGCTCCTTGCCCAAGGCACTACTGGGTAACAGTCCTGTTTGCCCGCCATTGATGTCATCAAGGATGTCGTCATTAAAAGGTTTCGGGAGCAGAGCGAATTCGTCAAAAGGCTGGGACACAGCAACCACCTCCAGCAATCAAGGGCAAAATCAGCAACTTGCCTGCGCTCACCCGAATGTAGGAAGTGTCCATTTACGCTCAGTTTTTGACGTTCGTATACTGTCATAAATAACAGGTTGACCAGACCAAAAAACGTACAAGCACCCGGTGCCTGTACGTTTTTCATTTGTGCCAATACTGAAGCGAACAGGTACTGCTATCGCTGCTTTACCAGTTGTAACGAACGCCGATGTTAGCGCCCCAGGGTTGTTCGATCTTGTCACCATTGCTGTAGTCGAAATCAGCGTGCACTGAGACCTTATCGGTCAATGTCATGGCGACACCCAGCCCCAATTCACCTCGGGAACCCGATAGATCATTGTTGAACCGGTTGTTGTTGACCTGAACTTCGTTGTTGTTGGCGAACTCATGAACATAGGCCGCACGAAAATAAGGCTGCAGCTGCTTGCCATCATCCAGCAAAAAATTTCGCCCGACCGTTGCGCCCAGCTTGCCGAGCAAGGATCGGGTACGATCACCGTCCGCTGAAAGACCGTTGTCCAGGTCATAATCCTGACCCTGAACGATCAGGCCTGCCAGTTGGGCGAATGGTTCAACAAAGTATTCATTGTCCAGTTTGATGTGGCGGCCAAACTCCAGCGACGCACCGACACCGTTGTTGTTGTAGCTACCCTTGGTTTGTTTGCCGTCACTCAGCAGCACCTTTGACTCGTTCTTGAAGCGGTTGAACTTAAGCACACCATCAAAATAGTAGCCTTTGTCATCCAGCCACGTGGTGTAGGCACCCAGATAGTAGCTGTCGACGTTGCCGGTCGAGCCATGACTCAGGTCGAGGTCGGACTTGCTGTAACCACCCAGCAAACCCACCAGCCAATGGCCGCTGCCGACTGGCAATGGCGCATCGGCACCAAACGAAAAGCCCTGCTGGGTTTGCTGATAACCCACGCCGGAGCTGGCACTGACATCGAACTTGTTGCCATACGCTCGAATCCAGCCACCCGCCTTGCCTTCGTCCATGCGCACTTCACCCATGCGCGTGCGCAAAGTGCTCAGTTCGCCATACCAGATGGTAGGTGCGGTGTTGAACAACGCCAAAATCGACTGTGTGCCCGGGCTGATGACGCGTGAAGCCGTATTCAGGACCCAGTCGTTGTTGCCTTGCTTGATCAAGTCGTAGGAAAAAGCACCCAGCTCAACCGGGCCATTGAGCAACGAGAAGGTGGCGTCGCCACTGGCAATGTGGACGACAGGGATAGTGTCGAGACCGACAGGGTCGGCACCACTGCTGCTCATTGCCACCGTGTGGCTGCCGGTGGCGGTACCAATAACGTTGAGGGTGTCGACCTGGCCGGTGGCGAAATTCACATCCATGATAAAAGTGCCGTTACCGGACAGATTTCCTACGTTGAGCTTGTAGAAGTCAGTCGGGCTGCCGAACTGGATCTTGCCGCCAGCCATTGACAGGTTGGCAACGTCACCATCGCCGACCATTATCCATGTCGCATTACTGTTCACGGACAGGCGGCTGACATTCTCCAGGCGACCGGTCAATGTCGAGGCGTTCTGCAGCGTGACATTGGCTGTATTACCGGCCTGCACCACGATATCGCCCACCAGATGGGTGTTACTGTCGCTGACGTTGACATTGACTAAAGCATTGCCGCCCCTGACGTCCAGCAGGGTGCCGTTCCCGCCCCTGAGGGTTGAGCCGTTGCTTACATTGATATCGGCCTGCGGTGCGTCGGTACCGATGCCTTGAATGACAATCGCTGATCCGTTCAACCCCACGACATGAGTGTTATCAAGGTTCAGCGTGCTACCGCGGGGTTGAGTGGGATCGTCGCGTACCATAATACCGTTCTGACCACCCACAACAGTGCTGCCAGCAGTCGCCGACAAGGTACTGTCGAACATCACCAGACCAACACCATTGGCATCGGTGCCTTGCACTGTGCTGTTGCGCAGATTGAGGGTGCTGCCGTTACCGACCAGCGCGCCCCGTGCACCACCGCGGATAATGCTGTTGTTTTCGACTGTGGCCTCTGAGCCGGCACCACTTGGTGTGGCGCCCAGGCTTATCGCGGTCGTGGTGCCGTTGATAACGCTGTTATTGATGACGCCCTTACTGTCAACCAGCGTTAAACCAACGTTCGTGCCGGTGGCTGTGACGACACTGCCGTTGAGATTGACAGTAGAGCCCGAAGCAGCACTGATTTGCTCGGTGGAAGCGGACGTTGCGTTCAAGGTGGCCGAATTGAACAGTGAGTAGCTGTTAAGTGGCGTCGCCGCGTTGATATCTTCGATGCGGTTATCCACCGGGATGTTTGCGGCCAAGGCTTGTTGGGCGAGTAAAAGCAGCGGTGCCACACTGATGAACTTCAGCGTGATCGTGATGGGATTGAGGCTCAATGCGTTCGGGATCGACATAGTGAAAAACACCCTTGAACTGAAAATCAGGTTTCAAATTCGGCGGATATCGCACGGAAAAATCGCACAGGGAAATCGGCCAAGACTGACAAAGGCGGGGAGAATATCGGGGTGATTGGGTAAGGTATGTAGGACTTATCTGAAGGCAACCATGGACAAGCCAGGCGCGCAGAAACACCCAGAGGCTTACGCCTCTGAGTGCTTTCTGTCAGTTTCATCTTCAGTTTCACCTCAGGGTATCGGACAAGCGCCGCTACCATCAAACATGGCAATCCAAGACTTTGCCTCCAGAGATGTGATGGGGCCTGTTTCACCAACCATCTCGAAAGAGTATGTCACCACGGCATTGGCCTCTCTTTCGTCTGCCGGGTCGTAAGTTGGTGCAATGTGCGTGCTGTAGGGCTCAATCCGCCATTCGAACCCCGTAGCAGGGAACCCCGCGTCTCCCAACGTAATTGTCTCTGTCTTGATTGCCGACGAGATCGGCGTCGTTCCGAAGCGTCCCGAGTAGGGGGTCCAACGCAACGTAACTTCACCGTCGATAATGTCATACGAGGACAGATCCGGAACTGTGACTACAAGAGCATGGTCCGGCCCATCCAGATGATCACATATGAGAAATCGCGCTGGCGGATCTGTATCGAGCGCCTTGAATTTTGGAGCTACAGGGTTCACCGAAATGGCGTCGACAACGACAGTAGTGACCTTCGACTTCTGTCTGTTGGCAACGGGGACGTTGGGCCCACCAATAGTGTAATGAACGGGTATCCGACCCTTTCCGGCGGCGAAAATGTAAGACCATGGAATGAAGACAAAGACTTCCGCACCGGCCGATTCCGTTGTTATCGTGAATGTCGCTTCTGTTACCAGCTCACCGTTCCAGAAGAACTCGATCGTTTCACCCGCTGTAACAGGGGTATAGAGGTTAAAAGTGAATGTGGCGCTCTCCCCTTCATCATCTCTTACCAACTCATCGTCCCCACCGACACCCGACTTACCGGTCACTACCCCTTCCAACAAGGCAGGGTTTGGCGAGTCAGGCCAATCCGGGTCGGGGTCCGGACGAGGAGGCCCAATGAGCGAAAAATTGGTTTTGAAAATGTCTGCACTCGGGCCAAACACCACTTCGCCACGCTTGACGCTGTAGCCGACCACAACATCTTTCTCACCGGCAGAGACATTCCCATACTCGGCCTTCATGGTGCTGGCGGGAACATCAATCAGAATAAGAATGGGCTGCTCGGTGCCAACCCTGTAGGGCTCCAGCGGGACACCGCCCCAGGAGGCATGAACCATATCTCCCGCTTTCCACCCGTCATACCTGTCGATTTCTACCAACACCGGCCCGGCGGCAGTTTCCTGATCGATCACCGCACCATCGGCCGCGACAGGCACCTTGGGTTTCTGCAAATTAGTCGGCAGAGCCCCCAACGTCACGTCGAGCTTGGTGTACCCCGATAAATTGCTGCGATTCTTATGACTGTCGAACAGCACATAGATGATGTAAAACTCGCCATCTCCGTTTGCAATGATGTAGTCCCTTGGAAAAGGTACTTTGCGGTCAGCACCAATTGTTATCGGGCCGGAAACGGGAGGAAGTGTTGCGGGATCTTCCGGCAAAGGCGCTTTGGCATACCAGTACACGACTGTGTCACCGGGGGCCTGGTCCCCGCCTACATAAACCGGAATGGTGCCGGATATTGCACCGACATTGGCGTCGGTTATCCATTTGTCCGCAACCGCGAACTCCATGGGCGGCGGTTCGGGTGGGGACGTATGTTCGTACGGTTTGGTGATATCACTGATTAGCGCGACCGGACTGCTTTCATCTGGTTGCCCTGTATAGATTATCAACTTGTATTTGAAAGACCACGGGCCCTCAGGTAGCAATGCGCTTAACGGGACAATGAAGTCGCCCGTATAACTCGCTGCAAAGCCCCCCGTGAATATTAATGGACCTAGAACGCTGACGAAGTCGGCCTCATCAGGTGTGTGCCCGGGAGCCATGAACAACTCCAGCGTATCTTCATCGGGAGGAAAGGTGCCATCGCCGGGATACTCGGCATAGTTATCCCATAACGGAATGTTCAACTTCATCCCGAACTGCTTGATCTTGGGACCGTCCAGACGACCTTCAGCATCGAGAACAGCATCAATGACCGAGGGTTTGAGGACCAGCAGTTCCTGCGCACGTTGAATCCGCACCCTTCGATATTCTTCCCGCGCCAGCGCTGACTGACGGTTTTTATCCACGGCTGTCATGTCTGTTGCTCTCCATCACGGATCAGTTTTTGCCATGAGTACTGCGATGGCCACGAGAGGCTGTGGCGGCAGGCATGAGCACTGCCGGGGCGGGATCAACGCACCGTCCGGAAGGCGCATTGCCGCTGGAGCCATGTCCGGATTAAGCACCTTTTGCGCAGGACGCGTAACTGTCAAAGTTGACAGGTCGCTCGGGTTTATTTTCGAAATGCCAGGCAGCCGACTAATGCGCAAACGAGCGCAGTTCAACCACACGTATCGTGTAGGAGCTGTCGAGTGAAACGAGGCTGCGATCTTTTGATTTTGCTTTTTAAAGACAAGATCAACAGATCGCGGCCTCGTTTCACTCGACAGCTCCTACAGAGCGTTCAGATTACGGGCGATAAAAAACCCGCCATTCCTTCCATAGGGATGGCGGGTTTTTGCGTCTCAGTTTTCAGGTCAGACGGTATCCACCTTCAACGAATGATCATTAAGCATCCCGTTAATAATCGTCGCCGTATCCGCCCCGGTAATCACCCCACCTGCCCCCGGCGTTACGCCGTAATGACTGGCCAGGTTCACACCCGCCAGATCGATCGTCTGATTCGGTGCCGCGCCGGCCATGGCGCTGACGTCGATGCTGGTGACCAGTGAATCACCGCTGCCGGTGACTTTGAAGTGCAGGTAGTCATCCAGTGATGCTGCGGTGCTGTTTTCTCCTTGCAGCAGTTGCGACAGGTCGAGCTTGTCGGTGCCTGGCGTGAAGTCGGTGACCACATCGTGGCCGCTGTTGCCCTTGAGCCACTGGAAGGTGTCGGCGCCGCTGCCGCCGGTAAGGGTGTTGTTGCCCAGGCCGCCGATCAGGAAATCGTCGCCGCCCCCGCCGTTGAGCACGTCGTTGCCCAGGCCGCCGTTGATCACGTTGCTGTTGTTGTCGCCGGTCAGGGTGTCGTTGTAATTCGAACCGGTGAGGTTTTCGATTCCGGTCAGGGTATCGGTGCCGGCGCCGAGGGTGTTTTGCGCGCCGAGCAGGCTCAGGTTGACCGTGACCCCGGCCGTGGCATGGGCATAGCTGGCGGTGTCGTTGCCGATGCCGCCGTCGAGCAGGTCGTTACCTGGACCGCTGTAGAGCAAGTCGTTGCCGGCGCCACCGTGCAGTTCGTTATTGCCGGAACCTGCGGTGAGGATGTCATTGCCGTCGCCGGCATTGAGGATGTTGTTGCCCTCGCCCGCCACCAGCGTGTCGTTTCCGACTGAGCCAGTAAGCGTGTGACTGTCCTGATAGCTGATGGTCACGTTGGCACTGTCGCTGCCACCATGGCTGTCGCTGGCGGTGTAGGTGCCGTGATAGTCCGGAGCGATGTCGTGGGCCCCGGCGTAGTTGAGGGTCATCGTCAGCTGGTAGTTTTCTGCCGCTGTGGGGTTGGCGCCACTGGTGTTGCTGATATTGGTGATGTGGATCTGATAGGTCCCATCCGACCCGGCGATGAGGGTTTGCCCGTCCGCGAGGTTGATCCACGATCCGCCGTTGACCGAGTACTCCATGGTGACGTGACCGGCCGCCAGGTTGTGATCCAGGTTGAGGGTTTCACCCTGTTTCAGGTTGACGGTGATGCGGTCTTCATCGTTAGCGTTGGTGTTGTCGACCTTGCCGAGGTAACCGCTGACCACCAGCACCGCGGTCATGGTCGCGGCGTTGGCAGAAAACGAGTTGCGCACGTTGACCAGCGTCTGGTTAGCGGCAAGCTGGGCGCTGGTGCCGGAGAAGTTGATTGCACCGGTGCCGGAGAAGTCCGCCGCCTTGGAGATCCACCCGGTGTTGAAAGTTGTCGGCGATGCCTTGAGCGGATCGCCATTGGCGTCGGTGTCGTTGGCCAGCAGCAATTCGCCCGGCACCGTCACGCTGCCCGACAGCACGTTGGTGATGACGTGGTCATCGACCGCCACCGGTGGCGCATTCGGAATGACTTTGACCACCAGATTCGAACTGGCCAGATCGCCGTCGTTATCGCTGACGGTGAACCCGATGTTTTCGGTGATCACCACGGCTGTGGCTTTCTGCGACACGTAGTTATATTCGCCGGTATCAAGGTTCACCACCAGGGTGCCCTTGTTGTCAGTGGCGATACTCAGGGTGTTATTGACCGTGTTGAAGGTGCCGTGATTGGCGCCGCCGCTGAAACTCAGCGAACCCTGGCCTTTCGGGTCATAGGTGTAAGTGGTGCCGTCGACGGTGAGGGTTTTGATGAAGCCGCCGTCAGCGCCGAATGTACCGCCCTCGCCCAGTAACGAGCCGGTCACCGGTGCGCCGATCACAGTGCCGGACAGCACCGAGTTCAGCTGATTGAGATCGGTGACCACCACCGCATTGGTGTTGGTATGGGTGCTGCCGTCATGAGCCAACGGATCGAGGTTGGCGTTGCTCACGCCGCTGCCCAGGCCGATCGCGTAGTTCTTGATCCCGTTGGCATCGAGAAACGCTTTCAACGCGATCTCGTCCGAGGTGCCGATGCCCTGGCCGCTGGTGGGTTTGCCGTCGGAGAAGAAGTAGCCGACGTTCTGCGCCCCGTCGAGTTTACCCGAGGTGTTGAACGCTGTTTGCAGGGTCGCCACAGCCGCGTCGTAGTTGGTGCCGCCGCCCGCGCTGAGGCCGGCGATCAGCGATTTGGCAGTGGCCACATCGACCCACACCGAAGTCTTGTCGGTGGCGCTACTGCTAAAGGTCACGAGCTGTACTTTGACATCACCGAGGTTGTCGTACTTGTCCAGCAAGGCGCTGATCGCTTCCTTGGCCAACTCCAGCCGTGACACACCCGGCGCACCCGGTGCACCCGACACACCGGAGGCGTCGGCCATACTGCCGGAGATGTCGAGCACGATCAGCACGTTGGAGTCGACCTCCACCGCCGTCACCGAACGCTCCGATGCCACGGCTTTGGGTACGTCATCGACGATGTTGACCACGATGGTGCTGGTGGTGCTGTTGCCCAAGGCATCGGTGGCTTTGTAGGTGAAGCTTTCGTGCAGGGAATTGGCACCGTCGTTAGCGCCCGGCGTGGTGCTGGCGGGCGACGTCAGGGTGTAGGTGTACGTGCCGTTGGGRTTGAGCWGGATCWSSCCGAARSTRCCSKKSGCGCTGCCRACCAGKGYRTARGTGATCGCGCCGGTGGCKCCGGTCACCGAGCCGACCARSGTGCCGCTGGCCGTTTCGCCGGTATTGCCCGGKTCGCTGCCGGWGGTGTAGCCAGCCGTCAGATCCTGACCATCCTTGATCGAGTCGAGGGCTTTTTCGTAGACGGTCACGTCGTTGTCGCTGACCGCTTTGATGCARCTGTTGTTGACGTCGATRGTGATGGTGGTGGTGCTTTCGTCGCCATCGCCGTCGCGCAAGGTGTAGGTGAASGTGTCCGTCGCACCCGGGCCGTTCACGGCGTTCGGGTTGCTGTGGTATTCGGCGTTGCCGTGGGCRTCSAGSGTCAGGTAGCCGTAGGTGCCGTTGATCTGGCTGTTGAGCCCACCGATCACCGGGGTCGAGGTGTCAGAGCCGGCGCGCACGCCGACCACGCCGCCGCCCACGTCCGGGCCATCAGCGCCGCCGACGTCATTCACCAATACGTTGCCGGTGACCACGCCGCCCTCGGCGACCGAGGCCGTGTCGGCGTTGGCTTTCGGCACGTCGTCGACGATGTTCACCACGATGGTGCTGGTGACCACGTTTCCGAGGGAATCGGTGGCGTGGTAGGTGAAGGTTTCGGTGACGGTGTTGGCACCATCGTTCGCATGCGGCGTGGTGCTGGCCGGGTTAGTCAGGGTGTAGGTGTACGTGCCGTTGGCATTGAGCTGGATCACGCCGAAACTGCCCTGGGCGCTGCCGACCAGTGCATAAGTGATCGCGCCGGTGGCGCCGGTCACCGAGCCAACCAAGGTGCCGCTGGCCGTTTCGCCGGTATTGCCCGGTTCGCTGCCGGAGGTGTAGCCAGCCGTCAGGTCCTGACCATCCTTGATCGAGTCGAGGGCTTTTTCGTAGACGGTCACGTCGTTGTCGCTGACCGCTTTGATGCAACTGTTGTTGACGTCGATGGTGATSGTSGTGGTGCTTWCGTCRCCRTCGSMRTCRCGSAARGTGTAGGTGAAGGTGTCGSTGGCACCGGGGCCGTTCACCGCGTTCGGGTTGCTGTGGTATTCGGCGTTGCCGTGGGCATCCAGCGTCAGGTAGCCGTAGGTGCCGTTGATCTGGGTGTTCAAACCGCCAATCACCGGAGACGACGTGTCGGAGCCGGCACGCACGCCGACCACGCCAGCACCAGGCGCCGCGCCATCAGCGCCACCGACGTCGTTCCACAACACGTTGCCAGTGACCACGCCCCCCTCGGCGACCGAAGCCGAGTCGGGGTGAGCGGTCGGCACGTCATCGACGATGTTGACGTTGATTTGCCCGCTGGCCGTGCTGCCGTCGGCGTCGGTGGCGACGACGTGGAAGTTCTCGGTGACGCTGTTCGCGCCGTCAGCGTTGGGGTGATGCGGGTCAGTGAAATTCAGGGTGTAGCTGTAGCTCACTACGCCAGTGGCCGGGTCGTATCCGGTGATTGTCAGCGTGCTGCCCAACGCCGTGGTGCCCGATTGCGGGAACCCGACCGCAACGCCATTGCTGATAATCGTGACACCTTCCACCGTCAGGGTTTGCAGGCCATCCGGCGCATTCACGGTGAACGTGCCGCTCTGGGTCAGCGCCGGGGCATCCGGGTCGCTGCCGTAGGTGAGGTTTTTTTCGTAGACGGTCAGCTCACCACCTTCGACGTTCAGGCCACCAATCGTGACCGGGTCGTCGTTGTTGTGAATCTGCAAAACGAGGTTGGCGGTGCTGGTATCACCGTCGGCGTCCTTGAGTGTGTAGGTGAAGGTTTCGGTGCCGTTGCCGCCGCCGTGCAGGGCTTTGAAATCGGCGTCACTGGTGTTGAGGGTGTAGGTGTAGGTGCCGTTTGCGTTCAACACCAGCGTGCCGTAAGTCCCGGTGAAAGTGCCACCGACCACGGGGCCACTTTCCGGTCCGGTTGGAATGCGGTCGGCACCTTGAACGTCGTTGGTCAGGACGCTGCCGTTCAGGGTCAGCTGGGTTTCCGATGCCGTGCCGGCGTTGCTGTCGTCGACGGCTTTGGGCGCATCGTCGGTGATGTTGACGTCCAGCGAACCCGTGGCACTGTCGCCGTTGCTGTCGCCTGCCACTACAGTGAAATGTTCGCTGAGGTGGGTGCCGTCACCCGTCGAATGGTTTTCGCTGCCATTGAGGGTGTAGCTGTAACTCACCACGCCAGTGGCCGGGTTGTAACCGGTGATGGTCAGGGTGCTGCCCAACGGTGTGGTGATCGACTGCGGAAAACCGGCGGCCACGCCGCCGCTGATCACGTTGATCCCACCGACGTTCAGACTGCTCAGCCCATCGGGCGCGGTGACGGTGAACGTGCCGCTCTGGGTCAACGCAGCCGTATTTTTTGCCGAACCGTCGGCAAGATTGGCTTCGTTGACGGTCAGTTCGCCGCCCTCGACTGACAAGCCGTTCAGTGTGACCGGATTGTTGACGGGGGGAGTGATCACCGGCGCCGGAGTACCCGGGGTGCCGTCGCCGTTGTTGATATCGGCGTTGTGCCGCACTTCGGGAAATTCAGGAATGCCATTGAAGCCAGCGGTGGGGAAGCCGACGGTCGGCGCGACTCGCCCCGCCACTTCTTCGAGCATGACAAAACTGTGGCCGCCGCCCAGCGTATCGCCACCAGGCCCGGTCGAACCTGGACCTGCTGCCGTGGCTTCAGCGGTTTGCGTCGGGTCGTCACCGGCAGCAATGGCTTTCTGCAGTTGCTCGACATCGGTCAGTTGCGCCTGACTTGGCGTCACCGACTCAGTGGTGTCCACCACATGGGGCGAATGATCCGCCAGCAGTTGAGACGTCATTTGCAGGCTGCTGCCCCGTCCGAGGGTCAGTTCCTGTCCGTTTTGCAAATGCACTGCCACCGCGCCTTCGGCACCGGTATTCAGTTGATCGCCGGCAAACAACCGGTCCCCCTCGACCAGCGCGCGACGTGTGCCGTCGCTCGCCACCGCGAACACCTGACCGATGACCTTACTGACAATACCGATGAGCGTAGCCATGTGCATTTCCTCCGCTGCCAACCGCTGTCGGCACCCTGTTTGATGCGGAGAACATGCTCAATGGCTCAGGCGGGTTGCCTGGCGGATCGTCTACCGGTCAGCGTCATTGAGTACGCCGCTGCCCTGGCGAAAATCCCGCCCAACGTGATGCTCACGGACTTCGTTTGCGGCTTGAGATAAACCCCTTTGCAATCAATGGCATCGGGGTTCCCTTCCGAAAAAACTTGCCCTGCGAGCAATGCGTAACGGTCCTGAATCACTCTAGTGACAAAAAACCGTCACCCCAGTCCGTTTCGCGTCCCTCCCCTCCAGCACTTCTCCGCCCTGTTTCGATAAGTGGATTTGAACTTTTCCTTTGGCCCCGATGAGCGCCCTAAAGCTCATAAATCAAGGGCTTTCGAGTTGAACAATGTGCTGGATTTAGCAGAGCGCATAAGTTTTTTTTGGCATATGCGTTATGAGAAATAGTTCTTAGCTTCTCTCTAGAATGTTCTTAGCTCTGTTGTTAAAAGCATGAAACGGTTTACCTATAAATGTCGTCAAATAATTGGCGACTGATAAAGAACCATCAGGAATCAGGGAGATGTACCCATGCGCCTCTTAACCCCCCTCTGCAGCGCAGTTCTGCTGGCCATGGCCTGCACTTCTCAAGCTCATGCCATGTCGTTGACCGAGGCGATCCAGAGCACCATCGCTACCCATCCGGAGCTGGCGTCGCGGGTGGACAGCCGTCTGTCGGCTGATGAAGACGTAAAGGTCGCCAAGGGGGGCTTTTATCCATCGGTTGACCTGAATGCCGCGTACGGGCGCGGGTACAGCGATAACACCAATACCCGGGCGCTGACCCCGAACGGGCACAACACCGAAACCCTGAACTACACCCAATCGGAACTGCGTCTGCGGCAGATGCTTTTCGACGGGTTCAATACCGCCAACGAAGTCGAGCGCACCAAAGGCGTGGTCAACTCCCGGGCCTATTACGCTCAGGGCACCGCCCAGGACCTGGCCCTGCGCACCATCGAGGTCTACCTCGAAGTGCTCAAGCGCCGCGAACTGGTGACACTCGCCAAGAACAACCTGCAAGCGCACTTGCGGGTCAACGATCAGATTGGCTTGCGCACCCAGCGCGGCATTGGCAGCAATGCTGATGCGGATCAGTCCACCGCTCGCCGGGCACTGGCCGAGAACAACCTCGATACGGCGGAAGTCGATCTGGCCGATGCCGAGTCGAATTTCGCTGTCGTCGTCGGGCGCCTGCCCGATGAGCTAGAAACACCGCCATCGACCCGTGGCGAATTGCCGGCCACGCTGCTGGAAGCCCAGCAAAGCATGGTCGAAAACAACCCGTACCTGAAATCCGCGCAGGCTGACGTGCAATCGGCCGAAAGCCAGTACGAAGTCGCCAAGTCACCGTTCTACCCGCGTTTCGACGCTGAAGCCGCCGTGGGGGCGAACAACAACATCCAGGGCGATGAAGGCCATGACAACGAATGGCGAGTCGGCGTAGTGATGAATTACAACCTGTTCCGCGGCGGCAGCGACAAGGCCCGCCTGGCTTCCGACGCGCACAAGATCAATCAGGCGATGGACATCCGCAACAACGCCCTGCGTCAGCTCAACGAGAACATTCACCTGGCCTGGAACGCCATGGTCAACGCCAAGAAACAAACCCCGACCGCCCGTGAATACGCCGACACCAGCAAACGCGTGCGTGTGGCCTATCAGGATCAGTTCGGCCTCGGCCAACGCACCCTGCTCGACCTGCTCGACAGCGAAAACGAACTCTACAACGCCAACCGCCGCTACACCGAAGTGCGCTACACCGAAGAGTTTTCGATGTACCGTGTCCTGGCGAACATGGGCCAGTTGTTGAGTAAACAACGGGTGGTGCTGCCCGCCGACGCGGTTGCCCAGACCGAGGTGAAAAACGAAGCTCGCCTGCCTGAACTCAAATGAAGTCACCTGTAGGAGCTGCCGAAGGCTGCGATCTTTTGATTTTGAACAAACAAGATCAAAAGATCGCAGCCTTCGGCAACTCCTACAGTGCGATTTACAGGTATTCATGCAATTACCGGAGCGACTAATTTGACCAGCATGGAAACCGCCAACACCGGTGTCGATCCGCGCTTGAGCTTCGATGACCCGCTTCTGGACGGTCTGTTGATTCTCTGCAAACTTCATGGCGCGACGGTCAGTCGTGCCAGCCTGAGTGCCGGGCTGCCAATGGCACACCAACGTCTTAGCCTGGACCTGCTGCCTCGTGCAGCGGCCCGGGCCGGTTTGCAGGCACGTTTGCTGCGCCGCGACCTCAAAGACATCTCCCCGCTCAACCTGCCCGTGCTGCTGCTGCTCGACAACGGCCGCACGGCGGTTTTGCGTCGTTATGGCGACGACGGCCAGGTGCTGATTCTGCCCAGCGAAGCCGACGGCGGCGAACAGTGGATCAGCCCTGAAGAACTCGCCGAACACTACAGCGGCCAGGCGTTGTTCGCCCGACCACGGCATGAACTCGAAGACCTGCGCTCACCGCTGGTGCCCCGTGTACAGGCGTGGTTTCGTGACACCCTGAAGCTGTCGAAATGGCTGTACAGCGATGCCATTCTTGCGAGTTTCCTGATCAACCTGCTGGGCCTGATGGTGCCGCTGTTCGTGATGCAGACCTACGACCGCGTGGTGCCGAACCAGGCCACGTCGACCCTGTGGGTGCTGTCCATCGGCTTGCTGATCGGCACCGGTTTCGAACTGGTTTTACGCGTGGTGCGCGCGCACCTGCTGGACACCGCCGGGAAGAAAACCGATGTGATTCTGTCAGCGACCCTGTTCGAACGCATCACTGGCATGTCGATGAAAGCGCGGCCGGCCACCATCGGCGGTTTTGCCCAGAGCATTCATGACTTTCAAGGGCTACGGGAATTTCTGACCGCCGTGACCCTCACCAGCCTGATCGACCTGCCATTCGTGCTGCTAATGCTGCTAGTGATCGGCTTGCTCGGTGGCTGGCTGGTGGTGATTCCGGTGCTGGCGTTTCCGATCACGATCATTTTCGCCATGGTGATTCAGGTGCGCCTGCGCGACACCGTGCAGAAGAGTCTCAGCCTCGGTGCCGAACGCCAGGCGCTGCTGATCGAAACCCTCGGCGGCCTGGAAACCCTCAAGGCCTGCAGCGCCGAAAGTGAGCGCCAACACAAATGGGAAACCACCCATGGCGCCCTCACCCGCCTCGACAGCCATGCGCGCAATCTCTCGGCGCTGGCCACCAACGGCACGTTATTCATCCAGCAGTTTTCCGGCATGGCGACCATCGTTGCCGGGGTCTATAGCATCATCGCCGGCAACCTGAGCGTCGGCGCGCTGGTAGCCAGTTATATGCTCGGCAGCCGCGTACTCGCACCGCTGGGGCAAATTGCCGGGTTGATCACCCGCTACCAGCAAGCGCAACTGACCATGAAAAGCACCGACGCTTTGATGGCGCTGCCACAGGAACGCGACGCCAGACAACGGCCGCTGGAGCGCACGCAACTGCAAGGCGCGCTGGATGTCGTCGGCGTGACTTTCCACTACAACGGCCAGAACGCGCCGGCGCTGGCCAATGTCAGCTTCAGCGTGAAACCCGGCGAGCGGATCGGCGTCATCGGTCGCAGCGGTTCAGGCAAAAGTACCCTGGCGCGACTGGTGATGGGTTTCTATGAACCGGAAGAAGGTCAATTGCTGCTGGATGGCCTGGACCTGCGGCAACTCGACGTCGCCGACCTGCGCCACCAGATCGGTTACGTCGCTCACGACTTGCCGCTGCTGGCCGGCAGCCTGCGGGACAACCTGACCCTCGGTGCACGATATATCAGCGACTCGCGCATGCTCGAAGTGGCCGAACTCACTGGCGTTACCGAGCTGGCCCGTCAGCATCCGCAAGGCTTCGACCGGCCCGTAGGTGAACGCGGGCAGTTGCTGTCCGGCGGCCAACGCCAGGCCGTGTTGCTGGCCCGGGCATTGTTGCTCGACCCGCCGATCTTGCTGCTCGACGAACCCACTAGCGCCATGGACAACAGCAGTGAAGACGTTCTGCGGCAAAAACTCCACGGCTGGGTCCAGGGCAAAACCGTGCTGCTGGTGACCCACCGGACGTCGATGCTCAGCCTGGTGGATCGGTTGGTTGTACTGGATAACGGACGGATCGTCGCCGACGGGCCGAAAGAAGCGGTCATCGATGCACTGCGCAAGGGCCGTGTCGGCTCTGCGGCCGTCTAGGAGTCGCCTATGTCTGCTTCACAACCCGCTACACCCAAAGGACGCGGCTACTTCGACAGTTTCGGAAAAAGCGCCGAAGCCGAATTCATGCCGGAAACCGCCGGCGCATCGTTGCAGGATTCGCCGCGCTGGTCGCGGATCACCGTGTGGCTGGCGGCGGCGCTGCTGATCAGCGCGCTGGTCTGGGCCAAGTTTGCCGTGCTGCAGGAAGTCACCATGGGCGAAGGCAAGGCGATTCCGTCAAGCAAGGTCCAGGTGATCCAGAACCTTGAGGGCGGGATCGTCACCGAAATCTTTGTGCGCGAAGGGCAAATGGTGAACAAGGGCGACACCCTGCTGCGCCTGGATGACACGCGCTACCTGTCAAATAAGGGCGAAAGCGAAGCTGATCGTTACGCATTGACCGCGCAGGTCGAGCGGCTGTCGGCGGAAGCTGAAGGCCGACCGTTCAAGCTGTCGGACGAAGTGATCGCCAAGGCGCCGCAAGTGGCCGAAGACGAACGCTCTCTGTACGACCAACGGCAACGTCGACTGGCCAGCGAACAACGCACGCTGTCGGAACAACTTCGGCAAAAAACCCAGGAACTGGCGGAATTCCGCTCGAAACAGGGGCAATACAGCTCCAGCCTGGCGCTGCTGCAACAAGAGATGAACATGTCCACGCCGCTGGTGGGCACCGGCGCGGTATCGCCGGTGGAAATCCTGCGACTCAAGCGCAGCGCCGTGGAAATCCGTGGCTCGCTGAACGCCACCACTCTGGCGATTCCTCGGGCTGAATCGGCGATCAACGAGATCAAAAGCAAGATCGACGAGTCCGAACAAACCTTCCGTTCGGAAGCGGCGAAGGACCTCAATGAGAAACGCACCGACCTGTCAAAAATCACCGCATCGAGTATCGCTATCGACGACCGCGTAACCCGCACCACGGTGGTCTCGCCGGTTCACGGGATTATCAAAACGCTGAAGGTCAACACTATTGGTGGTGTGGTTCAGCCGGGCAATGACATGGTCGAAATCGTACCCATCGAAGACAACCTGCTGATCGAAGCCAAGGTCCGGCCACAAGACGTAGCGTTTTTGCATCCGGGCCAGAAAGCCATGGTCAAGTTCAGTGCCTACGACTACACGATCTACGGTGGTTTGAGCGCCAAGCTGGAATTGATCGGTGCCGACACCATCACTGATGACAAGGGCAACAGCTTTTATCTGATTCAGGTGCGCACCGATAAAAATCACCTGGGCGGCGATGTAAACCCGCTGCTGATCATTCCGGGGATGGTGGCGACGGTGGATATCATCACTGGCGAGAAGAGCGTATTGGATTATCTGTTGAAGCCGGTACTCAAGGCGCGGACTGAGGCCATGCGCGAAAGATAAGATCAAAAGATCGCAGCCTTCGGCAGCGCCTACAGGGTGAACGCAATACCCTGTAGGAGCTGCCGAAGGCTGCGATCTTTTGCTTTTTACTCACCATGATTCCGCTGAAAAACGGCCTCCCCCATCGCCGCTATCTGCCCCTCGATCAACGCATCGAACGGTTTCAACAAAGGCTCGAATGACGCCGGTGCTTCAAGTGTTTGCAGCGCCTGAACAATGGCTTCAACCGTCGATAAAGCCCCAGGCCCCGGTGCCTTGCGCAACCGATAACGCGACACCCCCCCCTCGGCCAGCGTCACCCTCGGCAACGCCGCCAACAGCGGGTTGAGGTGCAGCATTTTGCGCGCCTTGCGCCAAGTGCCGTCGGGCACCACCAGCAACAACGGTTTATCCGCGACGCCATACGCCTGCAACGGCCGCGCGTCTTCAGCCGGAAACAACAACCGCGCCTGATACCCCGGTTGGTTCAACAGCGCCGCCAAATCCTCGAACACCTCGCCGACAATCAGTTGGGCATTGTTCAAACCCAAGGCCGCCAACCGCGCCGTGTTCAGCGCATGGTTCACTTCACTCGGATGCTGCAGCAGCAACACCCGGGTGCGGCTGTCGAGGCTCGGAATCAAAGGGCAAAGGCAATGGCTTTGGGGACGCGAACAGCGAGGACATTGAATTCGGGACATCGCTTGGTTTTCCTTTAAGCGGCCTGATTGAGCTGGGCTTTGAGCAGGTCGCGAAAGGTCTGGATCAGCGGTTCGCGGCTGCGACCACGGCGCACGATCATCGAAAACGGCGCCTGATAACCGAACGTCGCCGGCAGCAGCACGCGCAAGTCGCCCTTGTCAGCCCAGGCCTGGGCATAGTGTTCCGGCAAATAGCCGATGTAGGCGCCGGACAGCACCAGAATCAGCTGCGCTTCCATACTTTCCACGGTTGCGGCGCTGTGCTTGAAACCGTGACGCGCCAGCTCGGCTTGGCTCCAGTAGCCACGACCGACCATGCGCTGCTGGGTGATGACCTGCTCGGGGATGCGCCGCTCGTTGAACAATGGATGACGGGTGCTGCAATACAACCAGTGCTGTTCGCGGTAGAGCGGCATGTACACCAGGCCACTCATACGCGTGGAGAACGCGCCGATGGCCAGGTCGAGACGGTTGTCCTGCACGCCCAGTTGCAATTCGTAAGGGCTCATTACCGACAAATGCAAATGCACCGCCGGGTGTTCCTGGCTGTAGGCACCGATGGCTTCAGCGAACGGCAAAGCCTTGTCGCTGACCGTGGAGTCAATCACCCCCAGGTTCAGCGTGCCGCGCAGTTCGCCCTTGAGCGCGGCGGCGTACTGCTCGAAGCCTTCAAGTTCGCCCAAAAGACGCAGGGTTTCCTGATGGAACAATTCACCCTTGCTGGTCAGACTGAAACCACCGCGCCCCCGATGGCACAGCACCAGGCCAAGGGCGGCTTCGAGCTGGCTCATATAAGTGCTGATGGCCGACGTCGAGAGATTGAGCTCCTGCTGGGCGTTGGCGAATCCCTGATGACGCACCACGCTGACGAAGATGCGCAATAGTTTCAGGTCGGGTAAAGCGTTGGCCATGGGTACTCCAAACACCGGTCGAGTTTCAGCTATATCCGCGCTCCACTGTAGGAGCTGCCGAAGGCTGCGATCTTTTGATCTTGATTTTTTACACCCATTAAGCCGCCGAAAATCAAAAGATCGCAGCCTTCGGCAGCTCCTACAGGGTTAGCCTTGCTTTTCGCAGGCACACATCCTATCGCCAACTATTACCATTAGTTTAGAAAAATCTGAACTAAGTATTTGCGCGTAGCGATTCTTCCCGGTCACTACATTTCGCAGAATCGCCGCACAACGGTGCCCGTACCTTCCGTGAACGGCGCAACCCTATAAATAAAACAACGACGATGAGGCCCTACCCGTGGACAAGATTCTTCACCAACCACTGGGCGGCAACGAAATGCCGCGCTTCGGCGGCATCGCCACCATGATGCGACTCCCCCATTTGAATACCGCTGCCGGCCTGGACGCTGCCTTCGTAGGCGTGCCACTGGACATCGGTACTTCGCTGCGCCCTGGCACCCGTTTCGGACCTCGCGAAATCCGCGCTGAATCGGTGATGATTCGCCCATACAACATGGCCACCGGTGCTGCGCCGTTCGACTCGCTGTCGGTAGCCGACATCGGCGACATCGCAATCAACACCTTCAACCTGCTGGATGCCGTACGGATCATCGAAGAATCCTACGACAACATCCTCGAACACGATGTGATCCCCCTGACCCTGGGTGGCGACCACACCATCACCCTGCCGATCCTGCGTGCCATCCATAAGAAGCACGGCAAGGTTGGCCTGGTGCACATCGACGCTCACGCTGACGTGAACGATCACATGTTCGGCGAGAAAATCGCCCACGGCACCACCTTCCGTCGCGCCGTCGAAGAAGGCCTGCTGGACCCGGACCGCGTTGTGCAAATCGGCCTGCGTGCCCAGGGTTACACCGCTGACGACTTCAACTGGAGCCGTAACCAGGGTTTCCGTGTGGTTCAGGCCGAAGAGTGCTGGCACAAATCCCTGGCGCCACTGATGGCTGAAGTGCGCGAGAAAGTCGGTAATGGTCCGGTTTACCTGAGCTTCGACATCGACGGCATCGATCCGGCCTGGGCGCCTGGCACTGGCACCCCGGAAATCGGCGGCCTGACGACCATTCAGGCGATTGAAATCGTTCGTGGCTGCCAAGGCCTCGACCTGGTCGGTTGCGATCTGGTAGAAGTCTCGCCCGCTTATGACACCACCGGTAATACCTCGCTGCTGGCCGCCAACCTGCTGTACGAAATGCTCTGCGTACTGCCTGGCGTAGTCCACCGCTGAGGATTGGCCATGAATGAACGTGATCAGGTTTTGAAAGCCGCCGCCGATCTGGTGTCCGCCTTCGCCCGTAATGATCGCGAAGCCTACTTCGGCGCGTTCAGCGCCGATGCCAGCTTCGTTTTCTACACCCTCGACCACCCCCTGCTGTCGCGCGATGCCTATCAGGCGTTGTGGGATAGCTGGCGTGCCGAGGATGGCTTCGAAGTGCTTTCGTGCACGTCGAGCAACGCTTTCGTCAGCCTGCAAGGTGATGTGGCGATTTTCATCCATGACGTCGCCACCGAGCTGCGCATGCAAGGGGAGCAACACTTCAGCCAGGAGCGCGAGACGATTGTTTTCAAGAAACAAGCGTCTGGCCAAGAACAACAAGGCCTATGGCTGGCCTGCCACGAACATTTGTCCGCAATGCCGGAAGGGCTGCCAACCCCTTAGCCAAACAGGCGAACGCTCACACACGATGAGCGCGCCTTTATGATCGGAGCAGATCATGAATAACAACAACAACGACCAAAGCCTTACGCAAATTGAAACCTACGGGGTCGAACAGATCCCGGACAGCGAACGCACCGCAAATCCGACGGACTTGTTCCGGATGATCTTCGGTGGTTCCAACACCTTTGCTACCGCCGTGCTCGGCAGTTTCCCGGTACTGTTCGGCCTGTCTTTCCAGGCTGGCGTCTGGGCGATTGTGCTGGGCGTATTGCTGGGTTCGCTGATCCTCGCACCAATGGGCCTGTTCGGCCCGATCAACGGTACCAACAACGCCGTGTCTTCCGGCGCACACTTTGGCGTGCACGGACGCGTCGTCGGTTCGTTCCTGTCGCTGTTGACCGCCATCGCCTTCTTCTCGCTCTCGGTGTGGAGTTCGGGTGATGCGCTGATCGGTGGCGCCAAACGCCTGATCGGCCTGCCGGAAACCGACCTGACCCTGGGCCTGGCCTACGGAATGTTCGCGATCCTGGTGCTGACCGTGTGCATCTACGGCTTCCGCTTCTTGTTGTGGGTCAACAAGATCGCGGTGTGGAGTGCCAGCCTGTTGTTCCTGCTGGGCGCCTTTGCCTTCGCCGGTCCTTTCGACGTGAATTACCCCGGCACCGTCAACATGGGTCAGCCAGGTTTCTGGGCCGCCTTCATCGGTGCAGCCCTGGTGGCCATGAGCAACCCGATTTCCTTCGGTGCGTTCCTCGGCGACTGGTCGCGCTACATTCCGCGTGAAACGTCCAAGCGCCGGATCATGGCAGCGGTAGTGATTTCGCAGATTGCGACGTTCATTCCGTTCCTGTTCGGCCTCGCCACCGCCACCATCGTGGCAATCAAGGCACCGGACTACATCGCGGCCAACAACTACGTCGGCGGTCTGTTGGCGGTTTCGCCGAGCTGGTTCTTCCTGCCGGTGTGCCTGATTGCGGTGATCGGCGGCATGTCCACCGGCACCACTTCGCTCTACGGCACCGGGCTGGACATGTCCAGCGTGTTTCCGCGGGTACTGTCTCGGGTCAAGGCGACGCTGCTGATCGGTGTGATGTCGATTGCCTTCATCTTCATCGGTCGCTTCGCAGCGAACCTGGTGCAGAGCGTGTCGACCTTCGCCGTGCTGATCATCACCTGCACCACTCCATGGATGGTGATCATGATCATCGGCCTGTTGGTGCGTCGCGGCTTCTACTGCCCGGATGACTTGCAAGTGTTCACCCGTGGCGAAAAAGGTGGCCGCTACTGGTTTACCCACGGCTGGAACTGGCGTGGCCTGGGTGCCTGGATCCCGAGCGCGGCCGTTGGCCTGTGCTTCGTGAACCTCCCAGGGCAGTTTGTCGGTCCACTGGGCGAAATGGCTGGCGGTATCGACATCAGCTTGCCGGTGACCCTGGGCCTGGCCTCGGTGGTGTACCTGGCGCTGCTGAGTCTGTTCCCGGAAACAACTGCGGTGTTCGGCCCGAATGATCCACGCAGCAAGAGCACGGACCCGCTCGTAAAACCGGCGATGCAACCCATCGCCTGATTAAACGCATTACCTGTGGTTGATGCACCACCTGTAGGAACTGACGAGTGCAACGAGGCTGCGGTCTTTTGATATTGATTTCAAAATGAGAGATCAAAAGATCGCAGCCTCGTTGCACTCGTCAGCTCCTACATGGATGGGCACATCCACAGGGATTGATTTTCAGCCTCACATAAAAAAGACAATCGGAGACACGCCATCATGGCATTGGATTTATTCGTCGTACTCATCTACGCCGCCGCGATGCTGCTACTCGGCTACTACGGCATGCGCAAGGCCAAGACCAACGAAGACTTTTTGGTCGCCGGTCGTAACCTCGGCCCGAGCTTGTACATGGGCACCATGGCGGCCACCGTCCTCGGCGGCGCGTCCACCGTGGGCACCGTGCGTCTGGGCTACGTGCATGGCATCTCCGGTTTCTGGCTGTGTGCCGCACTGGGTTGCGGCATCGTGGCGCTGAACCTGTTCCTCGCCAAACCGTTGCTGAAACTGAAGATCTACACCGTTACCCAGGTGCTCGAAAAGCGCTACAACCCGATGGCCCGCTCCGCGAGCGCGGTGATCATGCTGGCGTACGCCTTGATGATCGGCGTGGTCTCGATCCTGGCGATCGGCACCGTACTGCAAGTACTGTTCGGCCTGCCGTTCTGGATTTCGGTACTGCTCGGCGGTGGCGTAGTTGTGATCTACTCGGCCATCGGCGGCATGTGGTCCCTGACCCTGACCGACATCGTCCAGTTCGTGATCAAGACCGTGGGCCTGATGTTCATCCTGCTGCCAATCTGCCTGTACCGCGTCGGTGGTTGGGATGAGTTGGTGGTGAAACTGCCGGCGAGCGCTTTCAGCCTCACCACCATCGGTTGGGACACCATCATCACCTACTTCATGATCTACTTTTTCGGCATCCTGATCGGTCAGGACATCTGGCAACGGGTGTTCACCGTCAAGAGCGCTAAAGTGGCTCAAGTCGCCGGTACCGCTGCCGGTATCTACTGCATCGTCTACGGTCTGGCCTGCGCCTTGATCGGCATGGCTGCACACGTACTGATCCCGGATCTGGACAACGTCAACAACGCTTTCGCCGCCATCGTCAAGCTGTCCCTGCCGGACGGTATCCGTGGCCTGGTAATCGCTGCTGCACTGGCCGCCATGATGTCCACCGCCAGCGCCGGCCTGCTGGCCGCTGCCACCACCCTGACCGAAGACCTGCTGCCGAAACTGCGCGGCGGCAAACAATCGAGCCTGGGTCTGAACCGCTTGGTCACCCTGCTGACGGGTATCGTGGTGCTGGGTATCGCTCTGGTCGTGAACGACGTGATCAGCGCGCTGACCCTGGCCTACAACCTGCTGGTGGGTGGCATGCTGATCCCGTTGATCGGTGCGATTTTCTGGAAACGCGCGACCACCTCCGGTGCCATCGCCAGCATGGGCATGGGCTTTGCCACTGCCTTGCTGTTCATGTTCAAGGACGGTCTGGACGCAAATACCCCGATCTACTACAGCCTCGGCGTAGGTCTGGTGAGCTTCGTGCTGGTCAGCCTGATGTCCCGTCGCCCTGCTGTGGTCGCGAGCGCCATCTAAGCTGAAAAGAATGGATTAACTTTTTCTTCGACGAGTGTGGCGTCGGTTGCCACACTCGTTTTTTTTCGTCTGGAGAAAACCCTTATGAAGATTGTTTCTCGCGACCAGTGGTTCGAAGTCAAACAGCTCAGCGACGGCATCCGCCTGATTCACGAGCCGTACATTCGTCCGTTCTATCGCTGCAATTTCTGGCATGTCCAGGGTCGCGACAAGGACCTGTTGCTGGACAGCGGTTCGGGGCTGGTCAGCCTGCGCGAGCAATTGCCGTGGATCACCGAACGACCATTGGTCGCCGTGGCCAGTCACTGCCATTTCGATCACATCGCCGGCCATCACGAATTTGCCGAACGCTTGGTGCACCCGGCCGAGGCTGACATCCTCGCTGCACCGGACGGTGAGAATGACCTGAGTAAAGCGTTTGTCGGCGACGACATGTTCGAGGCGCACCCCGATTGTCCGTTGTGTTATGCCGAATATCGGGTCAAAGCCGCGCCGGCCACGGGCATGATCGAGGAAGGCGACGTGCTGGACCTGGGTAATCGGGTATTGCACGTGCTGCACACTCCGGGGCACTCGCCAGGTGGTATCAGCCTGTACGAAGCGGCGACCGAGACTTTGTTCAGCGGCGACATCATCTACGACGGACCGTTGATCGAAGACGCCTACCACTCCAATCTCGATGACTACGCGCGCAGCCTGCAGCGCTTGCATGCACTGCCGATCCGCACCGTGCATGGCGGGCACTTCGGCAGTTTCTCCGGGGAGCATTTGCGCAACATGATTGACGAGTGGCAGCGCCGGCACGACTGAAGCCTGCTGTACTCACCTTCAGGAAATACACCGCAGGGACAACAACAAAAACGCCCTCGAAGAACCGTCATGAAAAAAGCTGCCGTTCGTGCCGCCGTGCATCGTTTCATCAGCCGTCTGCTGGAGGGTCAGGATGACTTCGACGACAACGCCAGCCTGGCGCAGTTAGGATTGGATAAAGCGGATATCGAAGAACTGATCTTCCATCTGGAAGATGAATTTGGCTTGACGGCGTTTACTGCCGAGGAGGACCAGATGCTCAAGACAGCCAGGACGGCGAATGACTTGAGCCGGTTTTTGTTTCAGATTGGTAGGCACTGACGGCAAGGATCGCAGCCTGCTGCCGACCCTGTACGCGTACCCGTAGGAGCGAGCTTGCTCGCGAAAAATCTCCACGCGCCGCGTGCTTCCAGACAGCCAACGTTATCGTTAACGCCCATCGCGAGCGGGCTCGCTCCCACAGGATTACCGGCGACGCTGCTGGCGTCGGCGTTGTTCGTCGTCAGTACGAATTGGCACAGGTTGCAGAGGCGGTTCGATCAGACCGAGTGCGACACCCAGGTCATGCAGCCAGTTTTGGATTTTCTCTTTCATGATGCCCCCTTCAGGGTAGTGCCGAGCGGCCGGAATTCTGTAGCCCCTTCGCACTGATAATAGTCTGAAGTGCTGCGCAATGCTCACCCAAAGTGGCAATGATCTGTTACTGAATCCATCACAATTGACCGGCATTAAATCATGCAATCGCACGCGCCTGAATTTGCGCCGACGGAAAGACCGCCTGTTGCTGCTCGATCCACGCATTCAGATTGGCGCCGACCATCCCCTTGCGCCACATCAGCCAAGTGGTAGCGGTGGCAAACGGTTCGGCCAGCGGATGGACCGCCACACTTTCACGGCCCGGCAGACTGGCAAGCATCGATTCGGACATCAGCGCCACCCCGGAACCGGCGATCACACAGGCCAACATCCCGGGATAAGACTCAATTTCAATCGCTCGGCCCATCGCCGCTTTATCGTGGGAAAACCAGGACTCCAGGCGCATTCGGTAAGAACAACCTTGGCGAAAGGTGAAGACTGAACGCCCTTCCACATCCCGCGCACTTTTAACCGGTGGATGATCGGCTTCGCTGATCAGCACCAGCCGTTCTTCGCACAACAGCACACCATCAAGCCCCGCCAGTTCCGGCGGACCGTCCACCAGCGCTGCATCGAGCCGGCCAGTGAGCAAGCCTTCGAGCAATTCGCCACTGGGCCCGGACTGCACTTGCAGGTTCACCGCCGGGTAGGTTCGGTGATAGCGCGCCAACAGCGGCGGCAAATGAATCGCAGCGGTGCTGTACATCGTGCCGAGCACGAAGTCACCGGCCGGTTGCCCACCCTGCACGGCGGCGTGGGCTTCGTCGTGCAAGGCGAACAGCTTGGCGGTGTAGTCCAGCAAGACTTTTCCCGCAGGTGACAGTTGCAAACGCTGACGCTCACGCAGGAACAGTTCTACACCGAGCTGTTCTTCCAGTTGCTTGAGCCGGGTCGACAGGTTGGACGGCACCCGATGCAGGCGTTCAGCCGCACGGGTGATGGATTCTTCCTCTGCTACAGCCTGGAAGATCCGCAATTGGCTGAACTCCACGACATTCTCCAAACAAGAACAAGTTACTCACTATTATTCATTTTTAAAGAAAGTCAATCTGCCCTAGCTTAACGGTCATGGATTCGCCACCGGAACGCTGACCATGTCTCCCTTGATTCGCTTGATCGCCTGTTTTGTCGCGCTAATGATGGCCATGGGCATCGGCCGTTTCGCCCTGACGCCGCAACTGCCGCATTTGCTCAGTGAAGGCCAGATCGACCTGACTGCCGCCGGGCTGATTGCTGCCGCTAACTATCTTGGTTATTTCGTGGGCGCCGTGGACGCGATGTTCTCCCGTCGTCCGGCGCAAGTCCGTCGCCGTCTGCTGGGTGGTTTGTGGCTCTGCGTGCTGCTGACCCTGGCCTCGTTCTGGGCCAACGGATTCTGGGCGCACCTGATACTGCGCTTCGGCACTGGCGTGGCCAGCGCCTGGGTGTTGGTGATGATCACTGCATTGAGCCAGCCGCTGGCCGCTGCCGCCGGTCGCCCTCGGTTGGGTGCCTTGGTATTTGCCGGACCGGGTTTGGGGATTTTTCTGACAGGATTGTTGGCATTAGGCTCCAACCTGCTCGGCCAGACCTCCGCCACGTTGTGGTTGGTATATGCCGCCGTTGCCCTGGTGATGTTGCTGGCGATTCTGCCTTTTCTGCCGCAACCGAGCGCGATGGTGCCTGCTGTTGCGAACGTCGTCAGCTCGCACAACCAAGGCATCGGCCGTTTAGGCGTGGTCTATGGATTGTACGGTTTGGGCTACATCATCCCGGCCACTTTCCTGTCGCAAATGGCCAGTGCGCAGTTCGATGGTCAGTGGCAGGCCGACCTGTTCTGGCCGTGCTTCGGATTGGCGGCAGCGATTGGCGTGGTTCTGGTGAGCCTGCGTCGGCAAAGTGCCAACGCTACCCGTCACTGGCTGATCGCGACCCTGTGGATGCAAGCCGTCGGGGTCTTCGCATGCTTGTTGGGCAACGGGCCTGGCCTCGCTCTGCTGGTGATTTTGTGTGGCACGCCATTCCTGGCGTGCATGCAACTGGTGATGCAACGTTCCCGGGAGCTGGCGTCTCATAACACCCAACGCAACGCCGGCTTGCTGACCGCTTGCTTTGCCGTGGGCCAACTCAGCGGGCCATTGCTGGCGGCGTTGAGCAGCCACTTCAGTGGTGGCCTGCAACCTGCGCTGCTGATTGCCGGCAGTGGTTTGCTGCTGGCGGGTGGATTGCTATTCAGTCCGGTCAGTGCTGCCCAAGCGCTTTGCGCAAACGGCGGCGCACCCACTGTTCAGCGCTGACAAACGTGATGCCCAGCAGTACCAGCACTGCGCCGACGACAAAGTTGAGGCTGAGTTTTTCCCCCAGCAACACCACGCCGAACGTGACGCCGAACAACGGCGTCATGAACGAAAAAACCGCCAGGTTCGCTGCCATATAACGGCGCAATAGCCAGAACCAGATCAAGTAGCTGAAGAACGACACCACCACGCCTTGAAACAGCACACTGGCCACCGACACGGTGGTCAGGCTGACGTGAGTGATCTGGCCGCTGACAAGCGCGATCAACAACAGGCCGACAAAACCGACGATCAATTGATAGAACAGGGTCAGGGTCACTGGCGCTTCCGACAACCGCGAAGCACGCACCACCACGGTGGTCGCACCCCAGGCGGCTCCGGCCAGCACGCCCAGCGCATCGCCCATCAACATGCGGTGATCGAGGTTGTCCCAGGACACGCCGCCGGCAAATGCGATCGCGATCCCGATGAAGGCGAGAATAATCCCCAACCATTGAACAGGCCGTAAACGCTCACTGGGCAACAGCCAATGCACGCCCAGCGCGGTAAAAATCGGTGCGGTATAGAGAAACACCGACATGTGCGCAGCGGTGGTCAGTTGCAGGCCTTCGGAAATGAAGAAGAACTCCAGCCCAAACAGGGCGCCGGCCAACAGCCCGCCGCGCCAAGTGTTGCCGACCTGATCCCAACCGCCCTTCCAGCAGATCAATAATCCTACGAGCAACGCGGACATGCCCGAACGCCCCGCCGCCTGCATGACCGGCGCGATATCAGGTGCGGCCCACTTGATCATTACCTGCTGAACGCCCCAAACCAGGCACAACCCCAGCATCACTTGCAGGGCAAAACCATCGGCGCTACGCCGGGTGGCGATCACCGTAGTACCTCGACAACAAAGAACATGGCAGTCACTCAAAAAAAATCCCCTGTATGAGCTGTCGAGTGAAACGAGGCTGCGATCTCTTGATCTTGCTTATAAAAAACAAAGTCAAAAGATCGCAGCCTCGTTTCACTCGACAGCGCCTACAGGGCTTCCGGGGTTCAGCTTAGATCGATGCGATCGGCGTGAATGACAATCTGGCCGTTCTTGTATAGCGCACCAATGGCCTTTTTAAAGTTGCCCTTGCTGACGCCGAACATACTGCTGATCAGTGTCGGATCGCTCTTGTCGCTGATCGGCAAGGTGCCGTTGTTCTCGCGCAACTTGGCGAGGATCTTCGAGTTCAGGCTGCTGGCCGCTTCCTGGCCAACCGGTTGCAGGCTCAGGCTGATCTTGCCGTCGGCGCGAACTTCCTTAATGAAGCCCTTCTCTTCTTTACCGGCGCGCATGAACTTGAAGATTTCGTTCTTGTGGATCAGGCCCCAGTGCTTGTTGTTGATGATTGCCTTAAAACCCATGTCGGTGGCTTCGGCTACCAGCAAGTCAACTTCCTGGCCAGCGGTGTAATTGGCCGGGGTCTTGTCCAGATAGCGATCCAGACGCGCTGTTGCGGTGATGCGGCGGGTGTGCTTGTCGAGATAGACGTGCACCACGACGTATTCGCCAGCGGTCATCTGACGTTTTTCTTCGGAGTACGGCAGCAACAGATCTTTCGGTAATCCCCAATCCAGGAACACGCCAATGCTGTTGACTTCAACAACTTTCAAACTGGCGAACTCGCCCACCTGAACTTTCGGTTTTTCAGTTGTTGCGATGAGTTTGTCATCGCTGTCCAGATAAATAAAAACGTTGAGCCAGTCTTCATCTTCGCTGGGAATATCCTTTGGAATATAACGATTAGGCAGAAGAATCTCGCCCTCCGCGCCACCGTCCAGATATAAACCGAAGTTAGTGTGTTTAACCACTTGCAAACTGTTGTAACGCCCGACTAAAGCCATGTTCAATACCCTCATTGCGTGGGCGCATTCTACCCGGTTTTACCGGCCGCGTTCGGCGGCTGGCGTGAAGGCGCAAGAAAATCCTCTGAAGGCCTTCATTTTCCTGGGCTTGCCGGATCGCGTGGCCACTCGTCCGACAGGCCCAGTGATTCATGTCGCAACCACAGACGCGAAAACCGTAATTTAGCCACCCCTGTTCTTAGTTAAAACAGCAGCTTAGAGAAATATTCAAATTAATAACCAGCGATAATCGAGCGTTCTCCGCTGTCCTTCGAGGGATATTTGCCAAGCAAATATTCGGTGTTTCCTGTACGATGCCTGGCCAAGTTAAATTTCTACAGGTTAATGGCCGCCATGCGCGTAAAAGCATCCACCAGCAAAGCAAAGCCAGCTCCAGCCGTCGAAACCAGCGAATCGATCAACAGCCAGATTGCTGCGTTCCTCAAGTCCGGCGGTGAAATCCAGCAAATTGCCAAAGGCGTCAGCGGCCAGACATTCGGCCCGTCCAAGCAGATCACCTTGGGCAAAAAGTAACACCCTCCGCGTCACCTGGTCCGTAAGCGCTTTGAGCTTCGAAGCGCTTGGACTGGAACCCTCGAAAACCAATCATTTTTAAAAAATCGACGAACGGCCCTCGAAGCCAGTCATTCGCCGGTATCCTTGCACGCGTCTAGATCAAGCGTTCCAGCAGACTCTTCAACCTGCACTCGCTGTTCATGGAGTGACGCATGCGCAAACCCTCCTGCTTATTGTTACTGCTCGGCAGCCTCCTGCCGTATTCATTGGCGCACGCGCAAATTTTCCAGCGCGAGTTGGGTGCTTTCGACCTCAAACTTGGCACCAGCCCCAGTCGCAGCATGGCGCAAGGGCTGGTCAAGCCCTCTGCCGTCGGTTCGTTCCATGGCGGTCTGGACCTGACTCACGACAGCGGCTTCTACGTTGGCCAATGGGCGCCGAGCATGGGCATCAGCCCCGGCAAAAATCTCGAAATCGATTCCTACGCGGGTTTTAAACAACCCTTCGACCAAACCCTTGGCTACGAAGTGGGCATCATCCACTACAGCTATCCCGAAGTGGACACCCTCGACAGTCAGGAATTGTTCGGTGGCCTGACCTTGCTCGGCAGCCGTTTCGGTGCCGCGATCAGCAACGATCCGGACAAACAGAACAGCACCGTGTTCGCCGACCTGGGCGGTAATCAGCCATTCGGCATCGGGATCAGCCTGAAATACACCACCCACCAACTCAACACACCGGTCGCGGTGGACGGTGGCTATGTAGGCAGTTTTACCGATTGGTCAGTGAAATTGTCCCGACCATTTATGGGCATCGATCTCGATTTGATCTACAGCGATTCCAGCCTCAGTGGCAGCTATTGCTCGGCCTATTCTGGACACAACAGCCAATGCGATGGGCTGGTCACGCTCAAGGCCGAACGCAGCTTCTATTGATCGGCTGAACTGCCGGGCTCATCCTGCGTTCACATGAGAATCAGACCCCGAAGCCAGGCTTACGCAAGGATTCGCCCATGTCTCGCTGGTTAAGACACATCGCTTTTGTGCTTACCGTCACCCTCGCCCTCTGCGGTTGCAGCCGAATGGGCCTTGCCTACCGCAACCTCGACGTGATCATTCCGTGGACGCTCAGCGATTACCTGGACATGAACGGCGAGCAAAAAGGCTGGCTCAACGAACGCCTGAAGGAGCACCTGAGCTGGCATTGCACCACGCAAATGCCGGGTTACCTCGACTGGCTCGACCGCCTGCAGACCATGGTCGCGACCAATCAGGTCACCGATGCCGCACTGCAGGCCCGGACCGTGGAAGCCAAACAGGCCATCGCCGAAACCGCTCGGGAAATCACCCCCTCGGCGATCGAGTTGTTACAAGGACTGGATGACAAGCAAGTCGCAGAGATGAACGAGGCTTTCGCCAAGGACCAGCGCAAACGCCAGGAGGAATACCTCAAACCGCCCCTCGATCAGCAAATAAAGGAACGCGCTGAGCGCATGGAAAAACGACTGGATGACTGGTTAGGACCACTCAGCCCAACCCAGCGACAACGGGTCATGACCTGGTCGAAAACCTTGGGCGACCAAAATACTCAATGGATCGCCAATCGCGACCATTGGCAAAAGCAGTTCAGTGCGGCGGTTGCACAACGCCAAAGCCCAGAATTCCCACAACGAATCGAGACGCTTCTGGTGAATCGCGAGAGTTTGTGGACACCGCAATACCGCCAGGCCTTCGCCAATACCGAAGCCCAGGCGCGCTCATTGTTCGTAGACTTGATGGCTGAGAGTACGCCGGCTCAGCGGCAGCGGTTGCTGAAAAAAATCGAGGGTGTGAGGAAGGACTTCGGTGATTTGAAGTGTTTGAAGGTGGTAAAGCAGTAAAGGAAGATCAAAAGATCGCAGCCTTCGGCACCTCCTACATGGGAATGCGTACCCGCCGCAGGCTGCGATCTTTTGCTTCAGGCAATCTGCGCCTTCGAAGCCAGCTCATCAAACGTCATCTCGTCCAACGCATCTTGCTGCTCATCCAGCACCTGGCGTGGGTGGTCGTTGCCCGGAATGCTGCTGTCGATCAGGCTTAACAACCTTGAACCACGCATCGTCAAAATGTAGTTCGATCCGGTGCCACCCTGCTCTTCTGGCCTAGGCTCGATATAACCGCGCTCAAGCAGCAACTTTTCATACTCGCCGGCCACCGCTTTCAGATGGTCGAGGTTTTCAGTCTGCTCGCCTTCAGAGGCCTTTTCTGCCGCGTATTGCTCGGCATAAGGTCGTGGCGTGAAGCTGGCTTCACCGTGCTGCACTTCATGCAGCAAGCGTTCAATCAAATCCCAGTTATAAGTCGTCATCCTGATTCAACCTCCGGTGCCCGAGAGTAAGAGGGCCTTCTTAGGTTGTGACCGACTGGCTCGGCAGCCGTTCAGCTTAGGTTTCTGTCACTACCGACCGGTGGTCTGTCGAATTCCCGGCAGGTCAAGCGACTAGGTTGGGTAAGAGGTTTAACCCGCAGCGCGGATCAACTTTCGCCACAGCATGCAGGAGAAATCACCATGAACATCCAGAATCATCCCGTCGTGTCCCGGGAAGAATGGCTCGCCGCGCGCAAGCAACACTTGGCCCGCGAAAAGGCTTTCACCAAGGAACGGGACAAACTCAGCGCCGAACGCCGCGCCCTGCCCTGGGTGAAAATCGACAAGGACTACCACTTCCAGGGACCAGATGGCGAACTGAAGCTCGCCGACCTGTTCGGCAACCACAGCCAATTGGTCATCTACCACTTCATGTTCGCCGAAGGCTGGGATGAAGGCTGCCCCGGTTGCTCGTTCCTCTCCGACCACATCGACGGTGCCAACCAACATTTGGCTCACCATGACATTGCTGTGGTGGCGGTTTCCCACGCACCGTTCGCCGAGTTCCAGGCATTCAAACGACGCATGGGCTGGAAATTCGACTGGGTATCGTCAGCCGGTTGCGATTTCAATTATGACTTTGGGGTGACGGCCCGGGCCGAAGACGTTGCTGCTGGCAAGGCTACGTACAACTACGAAAAAACTGACGGCGCCGAAGAAGAACTCCCCGGCCTCAGTGTGTTTTATCGCAATGACGCCGGTGAGATTTTCCACACTTACTCGACGTACGCACGCGGCCTGGACATGTTGGTGGGTGCTTACAACTACCTCGACCTGACGCCCAAGGGCCGCAATGAAGAGGAAATCATGGAGTGGGTGAAACATCACGACCGATACGAGGAAGAGGCAAAACCCAGCTGCTGTCATGGGGGATAGGCACAATTTTCTTCAACACCCCTCATCCCCTGTAGGAGCAGCCTGCTCGCGATGATGCCGGCACATTCAACATAGCGTTGGCCGCTGAATCGCCATCGCGAGCAAGCTCGCTCCTACAGGAATTGGCGCACCTCTGAACTTTTCACCTTATCCAACCCTCAACCAGATAACCCGCCTTAACCGGAACTGAGGCCTACTCCATGAAAATCCTGCTGAAACTCACCCTCGCCGCCACCTTCGCTTGCGCCCTGCCTGTTTGGGCCTGTACGCCTGAGGAAGCCACCGCCAAGCGTGAACAACTGGCTCAGGAAGTCACCAAAATCACGCAACAGAATCCGGCCAAAGCCAGAGAAATCAATGACGAGTTGCAGAAGATGGACCTGGGGACTGCCGCCAAGGATTTGCCGGACAAGTGCCAGTTGATTGATCAGCGTTTGAAAGAGTTGGAGTCGGCGGGGAAAAAAGCTGAGGGCTAATGTAAAAGATCAAAAGATCAAAAGATCGTCCGAACGCGGCCCGAGCCTTCGGCAGCTCCAACATGGATTGCGCGCACAAAAAAACCCGGACACTGTCCGGGTTTTTTATGGTCGCTACGGCGCTTTATTCAGCAGCCGGCGCTTCCGGCTTACGGCGCTTGAGCGGTGCCATGCCGTCCTTGCTGACCAAAGAGTCGCTCTTCGGCCGGTTGGCGCTCTTGCGCTTGGTCGGGGTCTTGGCGGCGGTTTTTTTCTTGTCACCCTTGGCGTCGGTCTTTTTCTTCTTCACGCCGACAGCTTTGCCCGAGGCCTTGACCTTTTTCGGTCCGCCGTAGGTACCTTTGACTTCCTTGATGGTGCGGCGCTCGAAAGTCTGCTTGAGGTAGCGTTCGATGCTCGACATCAGGTTCCAGTCGCCGTGGCAGATCAGCGAGATCGCCAGGCCATCGTTGCCGGCGCGGCCGGTACGACCGATACGGTGCACGTATTCGTCGCCGCTTCGTGGCATGTCGAAGTTGATCACCATGTCCAGGCCTTCCACGTCGAGGCCGCGAGCAGCAACGTCGGTAGCGACCAGGATCTTCACCCCACCTTGCTTCAGGCGGTCGATGGCCAGCTTGCGGTCCTTCTGGTCTTTCTCACCGTGCAAGACAAACGCCTTGTACTCCTGCGCCACCAGGCGACCGTAGATGCGGTCGGCCATGGCCCGGGTGTTAGTGAAGACGATGGCCTTCTGGTAGGTCTCGTTGGCCAGCAGCCAATTGAGGATCTGCTCTTTGTGCACGTTGTGGTCAGCAGTAATGATCTGCTGACGAGTGGTCGAGTTCAGATCGCTGACGTTGTTGACCTGCAGGTGCTCAGGGTTGTTCAGGACCTTGGCGACCATCTCGCGCAGGGTTGAACCGCCAGTGGTAGCGGAGAACAGCATGGTCTGCTGGCGGTTGGTGCATTCCTCGACCAGGCGCTGTACGTCTTCGGCAAAACCCATGTCGAGCATGCGGTCGGCTTCGTCGAGTACCAGCACTTCGACTTCTTTCAGGTCGAGGTTGCCGGCGTTCAGTTGCTCGATCATCCGGCCCGGTGTGCCGATCAGGATGTCCGGCACCTTGCGCAGCATGGCAGCCTGGACCTTGAAGTCTTCACCACCCGTGATCAGGCCAGACTTGATGAAAGTGAACTGCGCGAAGCGTTCAACTTCTTTCAAGGTCTGCTGGGCCAGTTCGCGAGTCGGCAGCAGGATCAGGGTCTTGATGCTGACGCGGATCTTGGCCGGGCCGATCAGGCGGTTGAGGATCGGCAAAACGAATGCAGCGGTTTTGCCGCTACCGGTTTGCGCTGTCACCCGCAGGTCACGCCCTTGGAGCGCCAGCGGAATAGCCGCTGCTTGCACAGGCGTTGGCTCGACAAATTTAAGCTCGGCCACGGCTTTGAGCAGGCGTTCGTGCAGGGCGAATTGGGAAAACACGGGTGCTACCTCGAAGAAATGCAAAAAATCAGCTGCATAGGGTAACGGTTTCGAGCGCGTAGGCCGAGTTTCTTTATGCAAACGACAGTAAACAGTGGCTTTTTTGTTGCCTGATTTGTCCCCGACGGTAATACAAAGCGTCTTAAATGCTCTAATCGCCACTCGCGCCTTATAGAAGAATCGTTTTTGCCCATGGATATGAAACAGCTCTGGCTCGATGCCCAAGACCTTTGGGGCGCTCTTGATCAACACCCGCTCCTGCATTCCAGCCTGGCGCTGATGGTTTTGCTGGTGATTGCGCTGACCCTCGGACGAGCGGCGCGTTATCTGATCCTGCATGCCGTCAAATTGCTCGGCCGCCAACCGGCGTTGTATTGGCTAAACGACTTGCGTCAAAACAAGGTGTTCCAGCGCCTGGCGCAGATGACGCCTTCATTGGTGATCCAGTTCGGCCTGCACCTGGTGCCGGAACTGAGCAAAACGGCAATGGTGTTCCTCGGCAACGTCGCCCTGGCGTTCACCATTCTATTCCTGCTGCTGTCCATCACTGCCCTGCTCAATGCCTTGCTGGACATCTATGCCCGCACCGAACACGCCCGAACGCGCTCGATCAAAGGCTATGTGCAACTGGCAAAAATGGTTTTGTACGTGTTTGGCGCGATCATCATCGTCGCCACACTGATCGACCGTTCACCGCTGTTGTTGCTGTCGGGCCTGGGCGCGATGTCGGCGGTGATTCTGTTGGTCTACAAGGACACCCTGCTGTCGTTCGTTGCCAGCGTGCAGTTGACCAGCAACGACATGCTGCGGGTTGGTGACTGGATCGAAATGCCGCAAGTCGGTGCCGATGGCGACGTGGTGGACATCACGCTGCACACCGTCAAGGTGCAGAATTTCGATAAGACGATCGTGTCGATTCCGACCTGGCGCCTGATGTCCGAGTCGTTCAAAAACTGGCGTGGCATGCAGCAATCCGGGGGGCGGCGGATCAAGCGCAGCCTGTTTATCGACGCCAGCGGTGTGCGCTTCATCCGCGATGACGAAGAGCTGAAACTGACCCAGGTGCATCTGCTGACCGACTACATGAGCCGCAAGAAGGCCGAACTCAAGGCGTGGAACGAAGCTCAGGGCAGCGTCGCGGCGATGTCGGCCAACCGCCGTAGGATGACCAATATCGGGACCTTTCGAGCCTATGCCTTGGCGTATCTGAAGAGCCATCCGGACATCCAGCCGAACATGACCTGCATGGTTCGACAGATGCAAACCACGGCTCAAGGGATTCCGCTGGAAATCTACTGTTTCACCCGCACCACGGTGTGGGCCGATTACGAGCGGATTCAGGGGGATATTTTCGACTACTTGCTGGCGGTATTGCCGGAGTTTGGCTTGAGCCTTTATCAGCAGCCGAGCGGGGCGGATTTGCGGGCTGGGTTGTTGCCCGCAATGCTGGGGGCGAGCCACATCCCAGAGGCCGAAAAACACATCATGTAGGAGCTGCCGAAGGCTGCGATCTTTTGCCTTTAAGAGTTCAAGATCAAAAAATCGCAGTTTGCGCCAGCTCCTACATTGGTTTGGCGTGTGGCCTGATACCCAATCGGCTTACCCAAACCGCCGCCAGAATCACCGAGCCACCCAAGAACAGCCGCCCCAGCTCTTCATGCTGGTTCCAGATCAGCAAATTGATCAGCAACCCCACTGGCACATGCAGGTTGTTCATCACCGCCAGCGTCCCGCCACTCACCAGGCAAGCCCCCTTGTTCCACCAGTACAACCCGAGCGCGGTCGAGACCAGACCGAGGAAGACCAGCACGCCCCACTGCAGGGGGGCTTCGGGCAAGAAATTCTGTTTTCCGAACAGCAAGAATGCCGGCAATGCCACTGCCAACGCGCCGAGGTAGAAATAGCCGAATCGCCGATAGTGCGGCAGTTCGCTCGGATGGCGAGCCACGAGGTGTTTATAGAGTACTTGCCCGGCTGCATAGGTGAAATTGGCCAGTTGCAGCAGCAGGAAACCCATGAAGAAGTCCGGGTTGATCCGGTCGTAGCGAATCACCGCTGCCCCCGCCACCGCCACCAGTGCCGCGACCAGTGCCCATGGGTTGAAGCGACGGTTCAGCGCGTCTTCAATCAGGGTCACGTGCAGCGGTGTAAGGATGGTAAACAGCAGCACTTCCGGCACGGTCAACACCCGAAAACTCAGATACAGGCAGACGTAAGTCACACCAAACTGCAACGCACCGATCAACAACATGCCGCGCATGAATGCCGGTTCTACCGAGCGCCAGCGCGTCAGCGGAATAAACACCAGTCCCGCCAGTAGCACACGCACCAGCACCGCGAAATAACTGTCGACGTGACCGGCCAGGTATTCGCCGATCAAACTGAAGGAAAACGCCTGGATCAGCGTGACAAAAAGTAGATAGCCCATGCTCGCCTCGTTTTGAATGGCGGCGACGATAGCGGGTTTTGCCGTTGATCGCGAACAGTCAAACAATACAAAACCCTTGTGGGAACAGGCTTGCTCGCGAATACGGACTGTCAGTCGCCATCGATGGCGAATGACACATGCCCCCTGTAGGAGCCGAGCTTGCTCGCGATGGCGGTGTGTCCATCAACAATGATGTCGGCTGATACACCGCCATCGCGAGCAAACTCGGCTCCTACAGATTCATGCGAATCCAGCAAATCGCAGGCAAAAAAAAGGTTCATCACGGATTGCCGGGAAAGACGCTCTTGATCTTCATGAAAAAGAATTCGCTATCCCGGTAACCGTACGCCATCCGCTTGATGACCTTTATTCGATTGTTTATTCCTTCCAACTGACCGGTGTGCATCGGCCAGCGAACCCGACTCACGATGCCCCGCCAGTAAGCCTTTAGCCGTTTGGCAAACTGGATCAGAGCAGGTATTTCGCTTTCATGAGCRTCTCGTGGGCTCGGAGATGTGTATAAGAGACAGGAGTGGCAAAGCGCCGTCTGGTGGCTCTGGAGCGCTGCTCAATTATTGATTTTAGTCAAACCTTGGGTACTCGCCTGAGTCGTTTTCGGTCTGGGTTATAACGCCTCTGACCGCTTTAGCTTCTCGCTCGTTCCTGAGCTTGGGTAGAATTGATTCTTTTCCCCGTTGAAGGAAGGCCAATGGCTCAGTCCTACAGTGCTCGCAGTCGCGCGATCGAACCTTTCCATGTCATGGCGTTGCTGGCGCGGGCCAATGAATTGCAGGCGGCCGGCCACGACGTGATCCACCTGGAAATCGGCGAGCCGGACTTTACCACCGCCGAACCGATCATCCGGGCCGGCCAGGCCGCACTGACAGCAGGGAAAACCCGTTATACCGCCGCGCGCGGTATTCCAGAACTGCGTGAGGCCATTTCAGGCTTTTATCAGCAACGTTATGGTTTGAACATTGACCCACAGCGCATCCTCATCACGCCGGGCGGTTCTGGCGCGTTGCTGCTTGCCAGCGCTTTGCTGGTGGATCCGGGCAAGCACTGGCTGCTGGCGGATCCGGGTTATCCGTGCAACCGGCATTTTCTGCGTCTGGTGGAAGGGGCCGCGCAGCTTGTGCCTGTCGGTCCGGACGTACGGTATCAACTGACGCCTGATCTGGTTGAGCGTCATTGGGATCACGACAGTGTTGGCGCGCTGGTGGCGTCCCCCGCCAACCCGACCGGGACAATTCTGACCCGCGACGAACTGGCGGGGTTGTCTACCGCAATCAAGCAGCGCCACGGCCATTTGGTGGTGGACGAGATCTATCATGGCCTGACCTATGGCACTGATGCCGCCAGCGTGCTGGAAGTCGATGACAGCGCCTTTGTGCTGAACAGTTTTTCCAAATATTTCGGCATGACCGGCTGGCGACTCGGCTGGCTGGTAGCGCCCGATGCAGCGGTTGGTGATCTGGAAAAACTCGCGCAGAACCTCTACATCAGTGCGCCGAGCATGGCCCAGCATGCTGCCCTGGCATGCTTCGAGCCAGATACGATCGCCATTCTGGAGGAGCGCCGCGCCGAATTCGGTCGGCGGCGGGATTTCCTTTTGCCCGCCCTGCGCGAATTGGGCTTTGGGATCGCCGTGGAGCCTGAAGGGGCGTTTTACTTGTATGCGGATATCAGCAGTTTCGGCGGTGATGCCTTCGCGTTCTGCCGACATTTCCTCGAAACCGAGCACGTTGCGATTACTCCAGGGCTGGATTTCGGGCGCTATCAGGCTGGGCATCATGTTCGGTTTGCCTATACCCAGAGCCTCGAACGCCTTCAGGAAGCGGTAGAGCGAATCGGTCGCGGTCTACGGAGTTGGCAAGGCTGATGCGTTTTCATCCCCCACTGGAAGAAGGTCGCCTGATTCGTCGTTACAAGCGTTTTCTCGCCGATATCGAAACCGTTAGCGGCGAGTTACTCACCATTCATTGCCCCAATACCGGCTCGATGCTCAATTGCCAGGTGGAAGGCGGCCAGGTCTGGTTCAGTCGCTCCAATGACCCCAAGCGTAAGTTGCCAGGCACTTGGGAAATTGGCGAAACCCCGCACGGACGGCAGTTTTGTGTGAATACCGGCCGGGCCAACGGTTTGATCGAAGAAGCACTACTTGCCGGATTCATCACCGAGCTGAACGGTTTCACTGGGCTGAAACGCGAAGTCGCTTACGGCCAGGAAAACAGCCGCGTCGATTTTCGCCTCGATTACCCCGATGGCCCGGCTTATGTTGAGGTCAAAAGTGTCACTTTGGGGTTCGAAGGTTCATCGGTCGCAGCGTTTCCCGATGCCGTGACGCAGCGGGGGGCCAAGCATTTGCGTGAACTGGCCCATTTGGCTCGGGACGGAATCCGTGCAGTGCAGTTGTACTGCGTGAACTTGACGGGTATCGACGCCGTACGGCCTGCCGAAGAAATTGATTCGGCCTATGCCGAGGCGTTGCGCGAAGCGGTGGCGTGCGGCGTCGAAGTGCTGGCCTACGGCGTGCGCCTGAGCCATGAAGAGATGGTGGTGGATCGTCGGCTGGGCGTGTTGCTCGGCAACTAAATACGGACCCAGATTCCTTGTGCGTCCTCGCGACAATCAATGCGGGTCAGCGATTGGCCTGCACATGGGCCGGCTACGCATTCACCATCCTCGATGAGAAACAGGGCACCGTGAGTGGCGCACTGGATGAGGCTGTTGCTAGGGTCGAGAAACTGGTCAGGGGTCCATTCCAGCCCGACGCCACGGTGCGGGCAGCGATTGACATAAACGTACACCAGCCCGTCTCGGCGCACGGCAAACAACTTTTGCCCATTGACCTCAAATCCGCGGCTGCTGGCGTCGGCCAGCTCAATGCCGGCACACAGAAATTTCATGGTTATCCTCAGGTCACACGGCTCGTGAGCACAGGCGCGCGAGCTTGGTGTTCATGCGCATGCAGTGATCAAACGGCGGAGATGCCGATTGAGTACGGCTGCAGGATGCCTAGGATACGTGACCTGTTTAATCGCCGCCCGGTCGACTTTTCAGCGGGCAAAAAAAGACCCGGCAAGAGCCGGGTCAAATAACCGTGATTAGCCTGATGAGGAGATAATCTGAGAGTCCGAACCAAGGGCTTTTCAGAAAATCCACTAGTCTCGCGACCAGTTGTGATAATCATAGCGATTCTCATTACCAAGTCAACAGATGATTTTTGATTTGTTGGGGTCGTGTCGCTCTCCCACTGCAAGTCCTTGTAATCATTGAGGCTTGCTTGTCGTTTTCAGTGCGCTCAGTTGGATGATTTGCTTGTTCAGTAGGTCGATGCGCCTGGCCATGCTCTCGATCAAGCTGCTGGCGATCTTTGGATTACTTTGGGCCAGGCCCAGAAACTGATCCTTGGGAATGCGCATGATGGTGCTTGGCTCGCGAGTGATGACGCTGGCGTTGCGTTTCTCACCGGTGAACACGGCCATGGCGCCGAAGATTTCGTCCTTGGGTACATCGCCGACTTTCAGTCCGTCGACAAACGCTTCGGCGTGACCATCGATAATGACAAAGACATGGTCCGCTTCATCGCCTTGCTGGATGAGCACTTCGCCACTGGCGACGCGCTGGAAGCCGTTGGTGCTTCGAAACTCCGGTTGCTTGAGGCGCGCCACGGCGTCGGACAGCAAGGCGGTCTGGCCTGCCATGTATTGCAGGAACAACTCCGAACGCTGCGGGTTGGCGTAGATATGTTGGAAAACCGCAGATCGCAGGTAGGGTATCAACGCCAGCGGGTTGTCACTGCGCAAGCGGCAACGCGGCAATTCCATGTCCTGGCGCAACCCGATCAGATCGCCTTCGTGCAGATAAAACAGGGCACGATTCTCGATGCATCCATGCAGCAGCCCATTTTCCAGGATGAACAGTTGATCGTCGGGTAATGCGGCGGTGAGGTCGTCGACGGCGGAGAACTCGATGGATGGGCCGCAAGGTGCCAAACCCTCCAGCAGCCTGCCAGGAATATTTTGCAGTCTATTGATCAGTGCGTCGGCGTAGGCCGGTTGTTCCCCAAGTAAATACATGGCGAGCGGTACTCGTTCAATTCTTGTGGCGTGACGAGATAGCTTCCAGCTGTTTGTTCAGGGCTTCCTTGCGTTCGGCGGGAATGTCATTCCAGTGCACATCCATCAGAGCGCCTTCGATTGCATACAACAACACCTTGGACGCCCGAAACCCGCGCGTACGCACGGCCCGATAAGCGTCCACCGCCCCCAGGCGACGCAAGTCCGAAGCGCTGTGGATGCCCACGGCATGCAGCCACTGCGCTGACGTCTTGCCAAGATTTTTCAGGTGTTGCAGTTCATCATTCATCAAGCCTCCTTGCGATGGCCGAATGGTGCGTGGGCAAGCTTCTGAGGAGTGTAGCCATCAGTAGGAAAAGCGTGATTGTTTGGTCGTTTTGGACGCAAAAGCTTCTAAGAAGCAGATGTCTGGAGAGAAGGGAAATATCTGCGAGCGCAGTAGAGGAAGGCAACGCAATCACTGTGGGAGCGAGCTTGCTCGCGAAGACGTAGTGTCAATCGACATCAATGTTGAATGTCACACGACCTTCGCGAGCAAGCTCGCTCCCACAGGGATTGCGTCGTAACCGGGAAGTGTTGCGGATTTTAGCGGGTGCGATAACGCAGGCGTGTACCGAAATTCATCGACATCAGAATTTCGTCAGCGCTCAGTTCTACAGGAAAGTAGGCGCCGGAGATCTGCGCGTGGGCCAGACTCGCGCCTTCGAGCGAGGCGTTACGAAAGTCGATGCCACGTAAATCGGCGGAGCGGAAATAAGCATCGCTGAAGTCGACACCATCAGCATTCAACTCACGAAGATCCAGGCCGCGAAAGTCGCCACCGACCATGTCGATAGGTCCGTCCTTGGGGCGTTCTTTGTTGAAACCTGTGATGTCGTCTTTGTGCAATAAGGCATAAAGCGGCGTATCGAGAAGTTTCGGCTGGTTCATGTCACATCACCTGTTGGTTTTATGACGCCAGTATAGTGCCACTATTTGACAGCCGTGAAGCCGGCGAAGGCTTCACGACTGAAATACTTTTTACAGTCCTGGCAGGCGTTGACGAATCTGCGCGACAACGGTGTCGAGGGTTCCGCTTTCATTGGTCTGGACGCGTTTGCTGCACAGAATTTCCGCGGGTGTCAGGGCTTCACGACTGGCTTGCTGGGCTTCGATAACCGCCAGGGTGGCGTCGGATGGATCGTTTTTGTCTGCTTGACGCAAGGCCAGCCAGCTTTCGATCACAGCCTGCGGTGCGTTGCAATCGAGGATCAGGAAGGGCGTGCCGGTCGCTTCGGCAATTTTTGCCGCGCTATCACGCTGGTCGCGTTTGAGGTAAGTGGCATCAATCACTACCGGGAACCCTGCATGCAGGATCACGGCAGCAACCTCATGCAGGCGATCGTAGGTCGCGGAACTGGCATCGGCACTATATATACCGGCCTGCACGTCGTTCTGAACGGTTTGCTCGCCGAACAGGCGTTTGCGTTCCACATCGGAGCGCAGTCGAATGGCCCCCAACGCTTCCACCAGGCGCATTGCTACGTGGCTTTTGCCAACGGCGGAAACACCGTGGGTGATAGCCATGAAGCGCGAAGGAATGGTGCTGTAGCTTTCCGCCAGGTTGGCGTAAGTCCGGTACTGGCGCAGGGAGGTTGCGCGCTGCACCGGATTGGCGTCGGCCGGCATGGTGAACAAGGTGACTTTGGCGCGAACCAGGGCGCGGTAGGCTTTATAGAAGTTCAGCAGTTCCAGGCCCTGGTAATCGCCGGTCAGCTCCAGGTATTGGCTGATGAAGCGGCGTGCCAGGGACTTCAGGCCACGGTCTTCCAGGTCCATCGCCAGGAACGCGGTGTCGGCATATACATCAGTGAAGCGGAAGGGTTCGTTGAATTCGATGCAGTCGAAGATCACGACATTGCCGTCGATCAGCGTGATGTTGCCCAAATGGATGTCGCCGTGGCATTCGCGGATGAAACCGTCAGCCTTGCGCTGCATTAATAGTGGCTTGAGGCGCTCAAAGCTGCTCTCGGCCCAGGCTTGCAGAGCGTCCAGTTGCAGCAGGTCGGCCTTGTCGCTGAGGAACGGGCGGATTTGATCGAAATTTTGCAGCACGGGAGCCATGACGCTGTCCGGCGTGCCGGCTTCATGTTCGGCCGAGACTTTCGGTGCGTTGAGGTGGAACCGGGCGATTTGTTCTGCCATCGCGTCGACGTGGGCGGTGGTCAATTCGCCATTGGCTTGCAGCGTGCTGAGCAACTGGCTTTGTGGGAACTGACGCATCTTCAGGGCGTATTCGACAACCGGGCCATCGCCACCAAATTGTGGGGCTTCGGCACTGCCGGTAATTGGCAACACTTCGAGGTAAAGATCCTGGGTCAGGCGCTGATTCAGGCGCAGCTCTTCGCCGGTGAAATGCTCGCGAGCCTCAAGGCTGGTGAAGTCGAGGAAGCCGAAGTTCACCGGCTTCTTCACTTTATAAGCGTAGGGGCCGGTCAGCAGCACCCAGGAAATATGGGTTTCGATGAGCTGGAAAGCCTCTACTGGATGCGGATAGAGGGCCGGGTTTTGCAGGGCGGCGATCAGGGACTGGCTCACAGGCGATCCTTCAGAGTCTGGAAAAATTCAGGCCGCCATTATGGCGGCTAGCCAGCCTAACGCAAACTCGGCGGGCTCCTGTTGAGTATGAATAAAGTGCGTATAATCCGCCGCCATGACTCGTACCCGATCTCCCCGTACCCCAAAAAAACCACCCTCCAAAGGCTTGCGGCCTTGGCTGGGCTGGGCCCTTAAACTCAGCCTCGTCGGCCTTGTGGTGCTGGCAGGGTTCGCGGTTTACCTCGATGCCATCGTGCAGGAGAAGTTCTCCGGCAAGCGCTGGACCATTCCGGCCAAGGTTTACGCGCGTCCGCTCGAGCTGTTCGTCGGACAAAAGCTCAGCCGGGATGACTTTCTGACCGAGCTGGATGCCTTGGGTTATCGCCGTGAAGGCGTGGCCAACGGTCCGGGCGCGGCGTCGGTCAACGGCAATACCGTTGATCTGAATACCCGCGGCTTCCAGTTCTATGAAGGGATGGAACAGGCTCAGCCGGTGCGCGTGCGGTTCTCCGGTGACTACGTCGCGGAACTGTCGGCGACCAATGGTACGAAACTGTCGGTGGTGCGTCTGGAACCGCTGCTGATCGGTGGCCTTTACCCGAAAAACCTCGAAGACCGGATTCTGATCAAGATCGATCAGGTGCCGCCGTATTTGCTCGATACCTTGGTGGCCGTCGAGGATCGCGATTTTTATCATCACTTTGGCGTCTCGCCGAAGTCGATTGCTCGGGCAATCTGGGTCAACGGCTCGTCGGGCCGGATGCGTCAGGGTGGCAGTACGCTGACTCAGCAGTTGGTCAAAAACTTCTACCTGACCAACGAGCGCAGCCTGAGCCGCAAGCTGACCGAAGCGATGATGGCGCTGCTGCTTGAACTGCATTACGACAAGCGTGAAATCCTTGAGGCGTACCTCAACGAGGTGTTTATCGGTCAGGACGGTCAGCGTGCGGTGCACGGTTTCGGTCTGGCCAGCCAGTTCTTCTTCAGTCAACCGCTGTCCGAGCTGAAGCTGCATCAAGTCGCGCTGTTGGTGGGTATGGTCAAAGGGCCGTCCTCCTATAACCCGCGCCGTTACCCAGAGCGTGCTCTGGAGCGACGTAACCTGGTGCTTGATGTGTTGCAAGAACAGGGCGTTGCCACGGCTGAACAGGTCGAAGCCGCGAAGAAAATGCCATTGGGCGTGACCAAGCGCGGCAGTCTGGCGGACAGCTCGTTCCCTGGTTTCCTCGATCTGGTCAAGCGTCAACTGCGCGAAGACTATCGCGACGAAGACCTGACCGAAGAAGGCCTGCGCATCTTCACCAGCTTCGACCCTATCCTGCAGATGAAGGCCGAAGCGTCAGTCAACGACACCTTCAAGCGTCTGTCTGGACGCAAAGGCTCCGATGACGTTGAAGCGGCCATGGTCGTAACCAACCCGGAAACCGGTGAAGTGCAGGCCATGATTGGTAGCCGCCAGGCCAGTTTTGCCGGTTTCAACCGTGCGCTGGATGCTGTGCGACCGATCGGTTCGTTGATCAAGCCGGCGGTTTATCTGACAGCGCTTGAGAAGCCAAGCCAGTACACATTGACCAGTTGGCTGTCAGACGAATCCTTCTCGGTCAAGGGTGCTGACGGTCAGGTCTGGAAACCACAGAACTATGATCGTCGCTCCCATGGCACGGTCTTCCTTTATCAGGGGTTGGCGCATTCCTACAACCTGTCGACCGCACGCCTCGGCTTGGCGGTGGGCGTACCGAATGTGCTGAAGACGCTGGGGCGTTTGGGTGTCAGCCGCGAGTTCCCGGCATTCCCGTCGATGCTGCTGGGTGCGGGTGGCATGACCCCGATTGAAGTCGCAACCATGTACCAGACACTCGCCAATGGTGGTTTCAACACGCCGATGCGCGGGATTCGCAGCGTGCTGACGGCCGAAGGCGAACCGCTCAAGCGTTATCCTTTCCAGATTCAGCAGCGTTTCGACCCTGCGTCTATTTATCTGATCCAGAGCGCCATGCAGCGAGTCATGCGTGAAGGCACCGGCAGCTCGGTTTATAACGTGCTACCGAAAACCTTGACCCTGGCCGGCAAAACCGGCACCAGTAACGACTCTCGGGACAGCTGGTTCGCCGGTTTCAGCCAGGATTTGCTAGCGGTGGTTTGGCTGGGGCGCGATGACAACGGCAAGACACCGTTCACGGGCGCTACCGGTGCCTTGCAGGTCTGGACAAGCTTCATGCGTAAGGCTGACCCGCTACCGCTGGACATGCCGCAGCCGGATAACATCGTTCAGGCCTGGGTCGATTCGCGCACCGGACAAGGCTCTGATGCCAACTGCCCAGGTGCGGTGCAGATGCCGTATATTCGCGGCAGCGAACCGCCTCCCGGCGCCGCTTGTGGTGGCGAAAGCCCTGCTTCCGGCGAAACGGTGATGGATTGGGTCAAAGGCTGGATGAATTAAGCAAAGAGGGTTTCAAGTGAACAAGTGGTTGATTCCAGTGATTACCGCCGTGGCGTTGCTCAGCGGTTGTTCCACCGTACAGCGCGGTTCGATTCCGGTTGTGGATTCCGGCACCGGCGTGTCGAACAGTGAACGGGTTTCGGCGAATGGCGGTTTCCGTCAGACGACGGTAAAGCGTCCTGCACAAGCCCAGGCGCAGGAAATTCCGCAAGGTGATTCCGGTGTAGTCGTGATGGTGCCAGGGGGTGGCGCAACAACGTCGACGCCGATCAGCACTACACCGATTACTCCTGGCCCGATCACGCCGGGGCCGATTGATACCGCTCCGGTTCAGTCCGCGCCGATCGATCAGGGCAGCTACAGCATGCCGTCGACGCCGAGCGGGATTCCGTCGGCCAGCGCCGGCGGCCTGTCCGCCGACGAGCAACTGGACGGCCCGGTACTGGCTCTGTTGACCACTGCTCAGCAGCAACAGTCCAGTGGCGATCTCAACGGCGCCTCTTCCAGCCTTGAGCGCGCGCAACGTGTTGCGCCGCGGGAGCCGCAAGTGCTTTATCGCCTGGCGCAAGTGCGCATGGCTCAAGGCGATGCGCCGCAAGCCGAGCAATTCGCTCGCCGTGGCCTGACCTTCGCCAACGGTCGTCCGGCACTTCAGGCCAGTCTGTGGGAATTGATCGCTCAGGCGCGTGAGAAGCAGGGTGATTCTGCCGGCGCGGCACTCGCGCGTCAGAAGGCCAAGGTAACGTCGTGATGGACCCACGTTTTTCGAAGATCGCCGATCAATTGCTACTGATCGAGCGTGAATTGCGGATCCAGGGTTGGTGGGACGATGTCACGCCAAGCGCTGAAGCGCTTTCGAGTGTCGAACCCTTTTCCGTCGATACGCTGGATTTCGAGCAATGGCTGCAATGGATCTTCCTGCCTCGCATGAAAGCGATTCTGGAGCAGGATCTGCCGTTACCCAATGCCTCGGGAATTCAGGAGATGGCCGAAATGGTCTTCGCCGGCCGTAATGTTCAGGGCAAGGATCGACAGTTGCAGGTACTGCTCAAAGATTTCGACTTACTGATCACCGCCGCCCGCTGAGCCCAATCTTTTGCAGGAGCTGTTGTAGGAGCTGTCGAGTGAAACGAGGCTGCGATCTTTTGATTTTGTTCTTTATAAAGATCGCAGCCTCGTTTCACTCGACAGCTCCTACAGGTGTTTACTGGCAATTATCCGCGATCTGTTTCTGCGTTTCGCTGATGCGCTCTTGCCGTTGAGTGTCATCCAGGCGACGCATTTCTCCGTCCACTTCCTCTCTTAGCCGCGGGTTGTTCTGTAACTGCGCCAGATTCGTTCGTGCCTGTTCACAAAACACTTTCAATTGTTCTTGCTGCTCGGCGACCTGCTTTTTGACAGTGTTGTCGATGGTCTGTTGATCACCAATCGTGCGGCCGCTCGTGGGTGTGGCCGGTTTGGCAGGTGGGGAGGGCGTCACGATGGTGTTGGCTTGCTGGCCTGGCGGCGGCTGTGCATCGAAATGGGTAACGCCTTGGGCATCGACCCATTTGTAAATTTGAGCAGCCATGCTCAAGGGACTCAGACCAAGCAGCAGTCCGGCGGTCAGGAAAAACGTTCGCATGCCATTTCCTTGTCTCTGGTTGCGCAATTGAAGCTAACACACATGCACTTTCGCGGTTTTTTCTTGCTTTCTCATGTGCTTAGTTCAATAAAGCACATAGACGACTTGACTTGCAGGGGACGAAACAGAAGAATCCAAAGTCCGCTGTAGAGGGACTGCCAGAAGCAGGCCCACTCGGCAGATCATGAGGCGCACACCCGCGCCGACCTGTTACACCCGCAACGCGTTACCTCGCGCTGGGTGGGAAAGCCCCGCAACACTTGGGACGATCCCAATACTTGCTCAGTCAGTGCTGACGTAGTCGGCGACCACCGTCGCTCATGCTCTGCTGAGAAGTAAACCTATTAAGACCCGTCCCATTTTTCGTGGGCGGTATTCTGGCGTTTTAGAGGTGGACAACGTGGAGCTTTTATCTGGCGGTGAAATGATCGTCCGCTTTTTGCGTGACGAAGGCGTCAAGTATATCTATGGGTACCCGGGCGGTGCCGCACTGCATATCTACGATGCGCTGTTTAAAGAGCCGACTGTTCAACATATTCTTGTCCGTCATGAGCAGGCAGCCACTCACATGGCTGACGGCTACGCGCGTGCCACCGGCAAGGCCGGTGTCGTACTGGTGACCTCCGGTCCCGGCGCGACCAACGTCATTACCGGTATCGCCACGGCGTACATGGACTCGATCCCGATGGTGGTCCTGACCGCTCAGGTGCCTAGCACCATGGTCGGTACCGATGCCTTCCAGGAAACCGACATGATCGGTATCTCCCGGCCGATCGTGAAACACAGCTTCATGATCAAGCATCCGTCGGAAATCCCGGAAGTCATGAAGAAGGCGTTCTACCTGGCGCAATCCGGTCGTCCTGGCCCGGTCGTGGTCGACATCCCGAAAGACATGACCAACCCGGCCGAGAAGTTCGAATACATCTTCCCGAAAAAAGCCAAGCTGCGCTCCTACAGCCCGGCGGTTCGTGGTCATTCCGGCCAGATCCGCAAAGCCGTGGAAATGCTGTTGGCGGCCAAACGGCCGATCATCTATGCCGGCGGCGGCGTCATCATGGGTAACGGCTCCGCGCCGTTGACCGAACTGGCTCAACTGCTGAATGCGCCAGTGACTAATACCCTGATGGGCCTTGGCGCTTATCCGGGTAACGACCGCCAGTTCCTCGGCATGCTCGGTATGCACGGCAGCTACACCGCCAACCTGGCGATGCACCATGCTGATGTGATCCTCGCTGTCGGCGCGCGTTTCGATGATCGTGTGATCAACGGCCCGGCAAAGTTTTGCCCGAATGCCAAGATCATTCATATCGACATCGACCCGGCTTCGATCTCCAAAACCATCAAGGCTGACGTTCCTATCGTAGGTCCGGTGGAAAGCGTATTGACCGAAATGGTCGCTACCTTCAAGGAAATCGGCGAGACCCCCAACAAGGAAGCGGTCGCTACCTGGTGGAAGCAAGTTGAAGAGTGGCGTGGTGATCGCGACATGTTCCCTTACAACAAGGGTGACGGCAGCATCATCAAACCGCAGACCGTTATCGAGACACTCAGCGAAGTGACTCATGGCGATGCGTATGTGTCCTCCGACGTCGGCCAACATCAGATGTATGCGGCGCAGTACTACCGCTTCAATAAGCCGAATCGCTGGATCAACTCCGGTGGCTTGGGCACGATGGGCTTCGGCTTGCCTGCGGCGATGGGCGTGAAGCTGAACTTCCCGGAAGCCGATGTCGCCTGTGTGACGGGTGAAGGCAGTATCCAGATGAACATCCAGGAGCTGTCGACCTGCCTGCAGCATGGCTTGCCGCTGAAGATCATCCTGCTCAACAACGGCGTGCTCGGCATGGTCCGTCAATGGCAGGACATGAGCTACGGCGCACGTCATTCGCATTCCTACATGGAATCGTTGCCCGACTTCGTCAAATTGGCCGAAGCCTACGGTCATGTCGGCATGCGCATCACCGACTTGAAGGATTTGAAGCCGATGATGGAGGAAGCGTTCGCCATGAAGGATCGCCTGGTGTTCCTTGATATCAAGGTCGATGCCAACGAGCACGTTTACCCGATGCAGATCAAAGACGGCTCCATGCGCGATATGTGGCTGAGCAAGACGGAGCGTACTTAATCATGCGGCACATTATTTCCTTGCTTCTGGAAAACGAACCCGGCGCTTTGTCCCGTGTAGTCGGCCTGTTCTCGCAGCGCAACTACAACATCGAAAGCCTGACCGTGGCGCCAACCGAAGACCCGACTCTGTCGCGTCTGACGCTGACCACCGTGGGTCACGATGAGGTCATCGAGCAGATCACCAAGAACCTGAACAAGCTGATCGAAGTGGTCAAATTGGTCGACCTGTCGGAAAGTGCTCACATCGAGCGTGAACTGATGCTGGTCAAGGTCAAGGCTACCGGCGCCCAGCGCGCCGAGATCAAACGCACCACCGATATTTACCGTGGACAGATCGTCGATGTCAGCGCCAGCGTGTATACCGTTCAATTGACCGGTACCAGCGACAAGCTCGACAGCTTCATTCAGTCCATCGGCACTGCGTCGATTCTGGAAACCGTCCGTAGCGGCGTGACCGGCATTGCTCGCGGCGACAAAGTACTCAGCATCTAAACCAAATTAGCGAATGGCCTGAACGGCCTGGATATATAGGGGAATTTCATGAAAGTTTATTACGAAAAAGACTGCGACCTGTCGATCATCCAGGGCAAGAAAGTTGCCATCATCGGTTACGGTTCCCAAGGCCACGCTCAAGCGTGCAACCTGAAAGACTCCGGCGTTGACGTTACCGTTGGCCTGCGTAAAGGTTCGGCCACTGTTGCCAAGGCCGAAGCTCACGGCTTGAAAGTGACCGACGTTGCTTCCGCTGTTGCAGCTGCCGACCTGGTCATGATTCTGACCCCGGACGAGTTCCAGTCCGCTCTGTACAAAAACGAAATCGAACCGAACATCAAGAAAGGCGCCACCCTGGCCTTCTCCCACGGTTTCGCGATCCACTACAACCAGGTTGTGCCGCGCGCTGACCTCGACGTGATCATGATCGCGCCGAAGGCTCCAGGCCACACCGTGCGTTCCGAGTTCGTGAAAGGCGGCGGTATCCCTGACCTGATCGCTATCTACCAGGACGCGTCGGGCAACGCTAAAAACGTTGCACTGTCCTACGCTGCTGGCGTTGGTGGCGGTCGTACCGGCATCATCGAAACCACCTTCAAGGACGAGACTGAAACCGACCTGTTCGGCGAACAAGCCGTTCTGTGCGGCGGTACCGTTGAACTGGTTAAAGCCGGTTTCGAAACTCTGGTTGAAGCTGGCTACGCGCCGGAAATGGCCTACTTCGAATGCCTGCACGAACTGAAGCTGATCGTTGACCTCATGTACGAAGGCGGTATCGCCAACATGAACTACTCGATCTCCAACAACGCCGAGTACGGCGAGTACGTTACGGGCCCGGAAGTTATCAACGCCGAGTCCCGTCAGGCCATGCGCAACGCCCTGAAACGTATTCAAGATGGCGAATACGCCAAGATGTTCATCAGTGAAGGCGCTACCGGCTATCCTTCGATGACCGCCAAGCGTCGTAACAACGCCGCTCACGGTATCGAAATCATCGGCGAGCAACTGCGCTCCATGATGCCGTGGATCGGTGCCAACAAGATCGTCGACAAAGCCAAAAACTAAGTCACGCACTTGTACGAAAAACGCGGCCTAGGCCGCGTTTTTTCGTTTGGCTGGCCGGTTCTGGTATAAAGCTGCATCGTTTGCGAAGCGAACCGTTGTCGCAGGCATCTGTCGAAACTTTCCACCCCGTTGCAAGGTATTGTCCATGAGCGAACGTCCCGAAGAGCCAAACAAGGCCTCTGACGCCGAAAGCCTGCTGCCCATCGATGAACATGTCGAAGAAGGGCATGATGCTGACGGCCGTAAAGTCCGGCATCGTGGTATCTATCTTCTGCCGAACCTGTTCACCACTGCGAACCTGTTCGCAGGGTTCTACTCCATCATCAACTCCATGAGTGCGCAGAGTGCCTTGAGTGCGGGTGATTCGATCGGGGCGAGCAAGTATTTTGCGTTCGCTGCCATCGCGATCTTTGTTGCCATGGTGCTCGACGGCCTCGACGGCCGTGTTGCCCGCATGACTAATACCCAGAGTGCCTTCGGTGCCGAGTACGACTCGCTGTCGGACATGGTTGCCTTCGGTGTGGCACCTGCATTGTTGGCATTCGGTTGGGCCTTGGGCGACATGGGCAAGGTTGGCTGGATGGTCGCCTTCATCTATGTGGCAGGTGCGGCGCTTCGTCTGGCGCGCTTCAATACCCAGGTCGGCACCGCCGACAAGCGTTACTTCATCGGTCTGGCCAGCCCGGCAGCTGCGGGTGTTGTAGCGGGGATCGTCTGGGCGTTCAGTGACTACGGCATCCAGGGTTCCAAGATGTCCTTCCTGGTTGCACTGATGGTCGCTGCGGCCGGCATGTTGATGGTCAGCAACATCAAGTACAACAGCTTCAAAGAGCTGGATCTGAAAGGGCGTGTGCCTTTCGTGGCGATCCTTGCCGTGGTGTTGGTGTTCGCCGTAGTGTTCAGTGATCCACCGCGTATTCTGCTGCTGGTTTTCCTTGCCTACGCAGCGTCTGGTCCGGTGCAATACTTGTTACATCTTCGTCGGCGCAAAACCGTCGAGTGATGTAATTTCCCTCATACTCCGCAGTCTGTTGGTGCATCTGTTCTCCAATGCTGC
>NZ_JAHTMR010000005.1:197500-369097 GCF_019200975.1 Pseudomonas sp. PD9R
ACTGTAGGGGGTAGAGCACTGTTTCGGCTAGGGGGTCATCCCGACTTACCAAACCGATGCAAACTCCGAATACCTACAAGTGCCGAGCATGGGAGACACACGGCGGGTGCTAACGTCCGTCGTGAAAAGGGAAACAACCCAGACCGTCAGCTAAGGTCCCAAAGTTATGGTTAAGTGGGAAACGATGTGGGAAGGCTTAGACAGCTAGGAGGTTGGCTTAGAAGCAGCCACCCTTTAAAGAAAGCGTAATAGCTCACTAGTCGAGTCGGCCTGCGCGGAAGATGTAACGGGGCTCAAACCATACACCGAAGCTACGGGTATCACTTAGGTGATGCGGTAGAGGAGCGTTCTGTAAGCCTGTGAAGGTGAGTTGAGAAGCTTGCTGGAGGTATCAGAAGTGCGAATGCTGACATGAGTAACGACAATGGGTGTGAAAAACACCCACGCCGAAAGACCAAGGTTTCCTGCGCAACGTTAATCGACGCAGGGTTAGTCGGTCCCTAAGGCGAGGCTGAAAAGCGTAGTCGATGGAAAACAGGTTAATATTCCTGTACTTCTGGTTATTGCGATGGAGGGACGGAGAAGGCTAGGCCAGCTTGGCGTTGGTTGTCCAAGTTTAAGGTGGTAGGCTGGAATCTTAGGTAAATCCGGGATTCTAAGGCCGAGAGCTGATGACGAGTTACCCTTTGGGTGACGAAGTGGTTGATGCCATGCTTCCAAGAAAAGCTTCTAAGCTTCAGGTAACCAGGAACCGTACCCCAAACCGACACAGGTGGTTGGGTAGAGAATACCAAGGCGCTTGAGAGAACTCGGGTGAAGGAACTAGGCAAAATGGCACCGTAACTTCGGGAGAAGGTGCGCCGGTGAGGGTGAAGCATTTACTGCGTAAGCCCACGCCGGTCGAAGATACCAGGCCGCTGCGACTGTTTATTAAAAACACAGCACTCTGCAAACACGAAAGTGGACGTATAGGGTGTGACGCCTGCCCGGTGCCGGAAGGTTAATTGATGGGGTTAGCTAACGCGAAGCTCTTGATCGAAGCCCCGGTAAACGGCGGCCGTAACTATAACGGTCCTAAGGTAGCGAAATTCCTTGTCGGGTAAGTTCCGACCTGCACGAATGGCGTAACGATGGCGGCGCTGTCTCCACCCGAGACTCAGTGAAATTGAAATCGCTGTGAAGATGCAGTGTATCCGCGGCTAGACGGAAAGACCCCGTGAACCTTTACTATAGCTTTGCACTGGACTTTGAATTTGCTTGTGTAGGATAGGTGGGAGGCTTTGAAGCGTGGACGCCAGTTCGCGTGGAGCCAACCTTGAAATACCACCCTGGCAACTTTGAGGTTCTAACTCAGGTCCGTTATCCGGATCGAGGACAGTGTATGGTGGGTAGTTTGACTGGGGCGGTCTCCTCCTAAAGAGTAACGGAGGAGTACGAAGGTGCGCTCAGACCGGTCGGAAATCGGTCGTAGAGTATAAAGGCAAAAGCGCGCTTGACTGCGAGACAGACACGTCGAGCAGGTACGAAAGTAGGTCTTAGTGATCCGGTGGTTCTGTATGGAAGGGCCATCGCTCAACGGATAAAAGGTACTCCGGGGATAACAGGCTGATACCGCCCAAGAGTTCATATCGACGGCGGTGTTTGGCACCTCGATGTCGGCTCATCACATCCTGGGGCTGAAGCCGGTCCCAAGGGTATGGCTGTTCGCCATTTAAAGTGGTACGCGAGCTGGGTTTAGAACGTCGTGAGACAGTTCGGTCCCTATCTGCCGTGGACGTTTGAGATTTGAGAGGGGCTGCTCCTAGTACGAGAGGACCGGAGTGGACGAACCTCTGGTGTTCCGGTTGTCACGCCAGTGGCATTGCCGGGTAGCTATGTTCGGAATAGATAACCGCTGAAAGCATCTAAGCGGGAAACTAGCCTCAAGATGAGATCTCACTGGGACCTTGAGTCCCCTGAAGGGCCGTCGAAGACTACGACGTTGATAGGTTGGGTGTGTAAGCGCTGTGAGGCGTTGAGCTAACCAATACTAATTGCCCGTGAGGCTTGACCATATAACACCCAAGCAATTTGCTTGCTTCGAGCCCAAAAGCGAAAGAGCACCAGATTGCGGTGTGTGAAGACGCAATGAACCGAAAGTTCGAGAGCAACACACAAATCTATTACATACCCAATTTGCTGAAACGTTGAAAGACGCTTCAGTACCCGAATTTCTTGACGACCATAGAGCCTTGGAACCACCTGATCCCATCCCGAACTCAGTAGTGAAACGATGCATCGCCGATGGTAGTGTGGGGTTTCCCCATGTGAGAGTAGGTCATCGTCAAGATTAAATTCCGAAACCCCAATTGCGAAAGCAGTTGGGGTTTTGTTTTGTCCGCAGGAAAAGCAAGATGAACCTGCGCACAAATTTGCAAAGTTATTTTCGACTCAGGACACTAGAATAGGTCTAACTTTTTCGGAGTCAGAGCCTTTATGCCAGATCCGGTTGACGCCTCCGGGCTGTCAGAATTACCACTGGACGATTTGGTGGCGTGTCATGAGTGCGATCTGCTGATGCGCAAACCCAAGCTCGCTCATGGCGAGAAAGCGCTGTGTCCGCGCTGTGGCTATGAGCTCTACGCCCATCGGTACAATGTCGTGCAGCGCAGCCTTGCCTTGGTCATCGCGGCGCTATTGTTATATGTGCCGGCGAACTTTTTACCCATCATGCAGCTCAATCTACTCGGGCAGTCATCGCAAGATACTGTCTGGAGCGGCGTTGTCGGCCTGTTCAACACGGGGATGCAGGGCGTTTCCGTGATTGTGTTCCTGTGCAGTATGGGTATCCCGCTGCTTAAGTTGCTTTGCCAACTGGTCGTCTTGCTGAGTATTCGTTTCGATATCGGACGCAGTTACGGCTTGCTGCTCTACCGGATTTATCACCATTTGCGAGATTGGGGAATGCTCGAGGTTTACCTCATGGGCGTGCTGGTGGCGATCGTCAAGCTGGCAGATATGGCAGCAATGACCATAGGTCTTGGGTTGGCGTGTTTCGTTGGGTTGTTATTGATTCAGGTGTGGTTGGAGGTCGTGATGTCGCCTCACCAGATCTGGCAGGCATTATCAGGAGAGGATGCCCATGCGGGCGATTGATGCAGGCATTCTGATTTGCGCTGAATGCCATGAATTGAACAAGCAGGAAGCTGACACCGACGAGCAGGTCTGCACCCGCTGTGGAGCACTGGTGCACGCCCGGCGGCCGAACAGCCTGCTACGCACCTGGGCGTTACTGATCACCGCCGCGATTCTCTACATACCGGCCAATGTGCTGCCCATCATGACGGTGAGCTCTCTGGGTAAGGGCGACCCCAGCACCATCATGTCCGGTGTGATCCAACTGGTTCAGCACGGCATGATCCCCATTGCAGCTGTGGTTTTTATCGCCAGCATCCTGGTGCCCACCTTCAAACTGGTGGGTATCGCATTGCTACTGTTTTCAGTACAGCGGCGCCAGCCACTCTCGGCCCGTCAGCGGATATGGATGTATCGCTTTATCGAGTTCATTGGCCGCTGGTCGATGCTCGACATCTTTGTGATCGCCATTCTGGTGGCGGTCGTGAATTTTGGACGGCTTGCCAGCGTCGAAGCCAATCTCGGCGCCATCGCCTTCGCCAGTGTGGTGATTTTGACCATGCTGGCCGCAGTAACTTTCGATCCCCGACTGATTTGGGATAACACGGAGTCGGACGACGACCATGACTGATTTGCCTGTAGCGAAAACCCGACCTGCTTCGAACTGGTCTGCCATTTGGGTGTTACCCCTGATCGCCTTGATCATCGGCGGATGGCTGGGCTGGCGTGCCTATAACGAGACCGGCATCGAGATCGAGGTGCGCTTTGAAAGTGGCGAAGGCATCCAGGCCAACAAAACCGAAGTCGTCTACAAAGGCATGCCAGTCGGTAAGGTGAAGACTTTAAAGCTCGATGACGAAGGTGCCTCCAAAGGAGTAATCGCGACCGTTGAGATGAACAAGGACGTAGAGCAATACCTGCGGACCAGCACCCGTTTCTGGCTGGTTAAACCGAGTGTTACCCTGGCCGGGATCACTGGCCTGGAGACGCTGGTCTCGGGCAACTATGTCGCGATCAGCCCCGGTGAGGGCGAGCCCACCCGCAAGTTCAAGGCGCTGGCCGCAGAGCCGCCGCTATCCGACGCGCAACCGGGGCTGCACCTGACGATCAAGGCTGATCGCCTGGGCTCACTGAACCGTGGCAGCCCGGTGTTCTACAAGCAAATCAAAGTTGGTCAGATCAAAAGCTACGTATTGTCCGAGGACCAGAGTACCGTTGAGCTCAAAGTGTTCATTGAGCCAACCTACGCAAAACTGGTGCGCAAACACACACGGTTTTGGAACGCCAGCGGCATCAGCATCGACGCCAACTTGTCAGGCGTGAAGGTGCGCAGCGAATCCCTGGCCAGCATCGTCGCGGGCGGTATCGCATTCGCCACGCCGGAAAACCGCAAGGACAGCCCGCCTACCGATCCGAGCCTGCCATTCCGCCTCTATGAAGACTTCGATGCCGCTGCGGCGGGTATCAAGATCAAGGTCAAACTCAGCGACTTCGAAGGCTTGCAGGCCGGTCGCACGCCGGTGATGTACAAAGGCATCCAGGTCGGCACGTTAAAAGCACTTAAGGTCGATCCGGACCTGTCCGGCGCTACCGCGGAGCTGACGCTCGATCCGCTGGCCGAGGATTACCTGGTGGACGGCACCCAGTTCTGGGTGGTCAAACCGTCGATCTCCCTCGCGGGCATCACTGGCCTGGAGGCGTTGGTAAAAGGTAACTACATCGCCGTGCGCCCAGGGGACAAAGGTGCGGCGCCTCAACGGGAGTTCGTTGCGCGACCCAAGGCGCCGCCGCTCGACCTTCGTTCACCGGGCCTGCACCTGGTGTTGTTCACCGAGAATCTTGGTTCGCTGGAAGTCGGCAGTCCGGTGCTCTACAAGCAGGTCAAGGTCGGTTCGGTACAGAGCTACCAGTTTTCCCGCAAAACGAACCAATTGGTGATCGGTGTCCATATCGAGAAGGAATACGAAAACCTGGTCAATGCCTCGACACGGTTCTGGAATGCCAGCGGCATTACGCTGACAGGCGGATTGACCGGCGGGATTCAAGTCAAAAGTGAGTCGCTGCAAAGCCTGATGGCTGGCGGTATTGCCTTTGAAACGCCGCAGGCCAAAGCGCCGCTGCAGAAGCGGATTCCACGGTTCCGCTTGTTTGCCAGCCATGATGACGCGACGCAAAAAGGCGAGGTGATCACGATCAGGCTCGACCGCGCCGATGGCTTGCGTGCCGGTACACCGATTCGGTTCAAAGGCCTGGATGTCGGCAAGATTGAGGGCGTTGACCTCACGGATGATCTGCAATCGGTGCTGCTGACTGCGCGGATTACTGAAGTCCCGGAGCGCATTGCGCGGGTTGGCAGTCAGTTCTGGGTGGTCAAGCCAGAACTCGGGCTGATCAAGACTTCCAACCTTGAAACGCTGGTGACCGGCCAATACATCGAAGTACAACCGGCAGCGAAAAACCAGGGGCCGCAGAAAAACTTCGTAGCCCTGGCCAGCCCACCGGAAACGGCCAAACCGGAAGCCGGTTTGAGTCTGGTGTTGAGTGCGGCGCGACGTGGTTCGTTGAAGACCGGTGTGCCGGTCACGTATCGCGAGGTCACCGTAGGCAAGGTGACCGGGTATGAACTGGGTCAGACCGCGGATCGTGTATTGATCCACATCTTGATCGAGCCCAAATACGCGCCGCTGGTGCGCAACGGTACTCGCTTCTGGAACACCAGCGGTTTTAACCTGGATGTCGGCCTGTTCAAAGGCGCGACGGTGCGGACAGAGTCGCTGGAAACCATCATTCAAGGCGGTGTTGCGTTTGCCACACCGGATGGGGACCGCATGGGCATTGCTGCGCGGGCCGAACAGACATTCCCGTTGTTCGACAAGTTTGAAGAGGAATGGCTGACCTGGGCGCCGAAAATTTCGCTCGGCAGATGACGGCGTTTGGTTAAACGTCTTCGCGGGCAAGCCTCGCTCCTACAAGAGGCACGAAGACAAAAAAGGCCGCGATCCATTGGATCGCGGCCTTTTTGTTGCCATCAACTAAAGCGCATTAAACGGCATCCAGCTCTGGTTCATCCGCTTCGACATTGACGGTCGCCTTCACCTGATCGTGACGACGGATGTACTTCCAGTCCGCCTCGTCGATGTAGATGCCGGCCGGGCCGCTGCCGCCTTCCAGGTCGATGGCGACACTGGCACAAACCTGCGGTTTCACACTCGCCAGAATCGGCACGAAGCCCAGTTGCAGGCTGGTTTCCAGCAGTGCTGCCTGGTTCTTCTCGTCGATGTCCGCCGCTTCGTCGAGGTAGTACGGCAAGCGCACACGCCCGGCCAGGTCGCGATCCATCAAGTGCAGCAACAAGTACATGTTGGTCAGTGCCTTGATGGTCATCGTGGTGCCGTTGGACGCGGCGCCGTCGATGTCGGTGTGGATCACCGGCTGACCGTTGACCTTGGTGATCTCGAACGCCAGTTCGAACAAGTCCTTGAGACCGAGTTGGTTGTGATTCGCCGCCACCAACCGCGCCAGATATTCCTTGGCCTCTTCGTTCTTGTTGTCCTGCTCGGCGCTTTGGCTCAGGTCGAATACCGACAGGGTTTCGCCTTCTTCGTACTGACCGGCGCTGTGGATGATTTGATCAATGTGCTTGAGCGCTTCCTTGTTCGGCGCCAGCACGATGCGGAAGCTTTGCAGGTTGGACACCTGACGCTTGTTGATCTCGCGGTTGAACAGCGCCAGTTGATGTTCGAGGCTGTCGTAGTCGCTGCGGATGTTGCGCAGGGTCCGCGCGATGTCCGTCACGGCGGCGCGACGTGCCTTACCGAGGGTCAGAGCCTCATCGGTACGGTGCGCATACGCGTTGATCAGCAGTTGCAGGCGACGCTCCACGTCGTCCTCGCTGTCGAACTTGGCCACGCCCTTGAGGCGTACCTGAGCGTACAACGCCTCGATCTGACCGTCTGCGCGCAACAGACCTTGCCAGCTGTCCTGGTAGTCGTTGAGCAGCGGCAGCAGGTTGTCCATGGAATCGTCGACCGGGTCCATGAATGGCGTGCCGAACGGCAAGTCGGCGGGCAACAACTGACGACGGCGCAAAGCGTCGTCGAGCGTGCGTTGCTTGGCTTCCATGTCGCCGATCTGCCGGCCGACCAGTTGCAGCTTTGCCGACAGTTGCTGGACGCGTTCGGTGAAAGCATCGCTGGAGCGCTTCAATTCGTCCTGTGCGGCTTCCATTTGGGCCAGCTGTTCGAGCTTGTCGCCTTCTTCTGCGCTCAGGGTCTGCGAGCGACGGAAATCTTCCAGCGCCTTTTGCGCATCCAGCACTTGCTGGTACAGCGCTTCGGTCTGGGTCTTGCTCGCGGCGCGGTCCGCGGCCACGGCAGCTTGAGTTTTCAGTTGCTTGAGTTCTTTTTCCAGACGCTCTTTCTGGTCGCGCAGTGCCGCACGGTCGGCCAGGGCTTGCAGGGCAGGCGGTTCGATGTGCGAGATGTCGATGGACAGCCCCGGCACTTCGAATCGCTCGCCCTTGAAGCCGTCGAGGATCAGCTCCACGGACTTCACCCACTCGCCGTCGTCGTCGAGGGTGATGCCGTGCTCGCCCAATGGCAGGCTGAACAGTGCGCTGTTGAACAGGCGCATCAGGCGTTCGACGTCCTGTTGCGAGAACTCTTCGCGCAGGCGGGCGTAGCTGTTGTTGTCGGCGTGATCGAGTTGCTGCTTGACCGACTTCAGGCGTTTTTCCAGATCCCGCAGGCGTTCTTCCAGGTCTTCGGCGCTGAACTGGCGCGACTGCGCGAGGGCACCGGCCAATTCATCGTGAGCGTCCTTGGCTGCGAGCAATTGTTGCTCCAGCACTTTGACGTCGTCGACCAAGGCAAAACGATGCTTGAGCACCGACAACTCGCCGAGCCAGCGCTGGATACCGGTGATTTCCCGTTCCAGACGCATCAGCTCCTGAGTGCCGCCGCGCTGATCGTTTTGCAGGGTGTCCTGCTCATTGCGGTAGTGCTCGGCCTGAAGGGTCAGCTCTTCCTTGCGCGCACCGGCATAATCCGACCAAGTGCCGAGCAGCGAGTCGAGCAGCGGTGACAGGCGATGCAGTTTGCCACGCAGGATGTCGCGTTGCTTCACGCCATTGGCCAACGCTTCGACCAATGGACCCGCGGCGACCAGCGAGTTGTAGTCCTGCTCCATGCGTCGTACATCGCGGAAAGCTTCTTCGCACGCGGCAATGTAGTCCACGCTACCGGAGCGCAGGCTGTGCTCGAAGGCATCGAGGAACAACTGCTTGAGCTTGGCCGCAGTGATTTCGCGCATGTGCAGCAGGTTGATGAACAGGGCCCGGAAAGTCTTCAGGCTCTGTTCACTGGTGGAGCGCAGCGGGATCAGCGTCAGGTCCAGCGGAATCGACGTATGACCACCGACCAGCAAACGACGCAGTTCGTCCGGCTTGAGTTCATAGGCTTTCAGGCCTTCGCGCTCAAGGTTGGTGAACAGTTCTTTCTGGCGCAGGCAGGTGTCGTTTTTTTGGTAATGGGCCAGGTCCAGTTTGCCGGCATAGGCAAAGAACTGGTGGCCGAAGCCGCCACCCGGACCGCGACCGACCACGCCGATCACATGCGGGCCGTGGGGCAAGTTCACTTCGACCAAGATGTAACTGGTGTCCGAGGCGAAGTAGAAACGCCGTGATTGCTCCAGGCTGTACTTGCCGAAGCTCATGTCCGACATGCGTGCCAGGATCGGGAACTGCAAGGCGTTGATCGAGGCGGATTTACCGAGGTTGTTCGCGCCGTAGACCGACAGCGGCTCTTCCAGCGGGAACAGGCCAAGGCTGTAACCGGCGGTGTTCAAAAGGGCAAAGCGGCGGATGCCGTAACGTTCCTTGCTCATGCGTCGAGCTCCTGTTCTTCGGCAATAGCGCGGGCCATGGCGTCTTCTTCGCTTTCTTCCTCGAAGTCACTGAGGTCTAGCGGGTCATCGGTTTCCAAGAGCTTTTCGTCGCTGTCGTCATCGATCAATACCGGCACCGGCAACGGCAGCACGCTGTGCAGGCTGGCCGCCAAGTCACGGTCCTGCTGAACCGACAGGCAAACATCAAGGAAACGGTGCATCGGCGGCAGGAAACGGTAGATGCCGTTTTCTTCGCCAGCGAAGCCGAGTTGAGTCATGCGCCGCATGATTTTTTCTTCGAGCTCTTCGACGGTCTGCACTTCGGCCTGGATAAACAGGTCGCGATACTTTTCCAGCAGCGACGGCAGTTCATCGCGGCCGAGGCTGCCACCATCAAGCACGGCGATCGGGTCGCGGCCCTGATCGGCCAGGTGCTCTACAAGGATGAAGGTAAACAGTGCCAGACGCTGTGCGGTTTTGTTTACCGCCGCAGCAGCAAGGTCCGGCACGAAGTAGTAGAAGCCACGGGTGTCGCACACCAGTTCAAAACCCAGCGCCTTGAACAGCGTTCGGTACTGATCCTGAAAGTTCGACAGCTGGGCGTACAGTTCCGGATCGCGGCGGCTGACGTGGTAACCCTTGAACAGCTCGCGAAAGATCGGCGCCAGCTGGGACAGTTCGGAAAGATCAAGATGCATATGGGGTGCTCGCAGAATTCTCGGGGGCGTCATCACCGGCCGAGAGCAGGGCGAAGGAGCGCAGGCTGACCTGGTGCTCGTGTGTGTGGTAATCGCGGCGCTCCAGACGCTCGCGTTTGAAGCGTTTTTCCCGGGACAGGCGCGAGAACCAGTACAACAATTCGTCGGTGGCACCGTCCGGTTCCTGTTCCAGCAGCCAGGTCATCAGGTCCGGCATCGGCAGTGCGTCTTCGCAGCGGTCAAGCATTTCCCTGACGGTGCGTGGTGCGCGTGGGGCTTCGCCTTTCTGAGTCTTGTGCGCCTTGGGGAATCGCGCCGGTTTCGGCTCGAAGCGGGCCAGGGCGTAAACGTAGGCTTCGACCTGACTGGCGCTGCCAAGGAAGGTGCTCTGCGGGCGGGTAAACATCGGCATGGCGGCTTGTGGCACGGCGTCGATGCCTTTTCGGCGGATCATCGACAGCGCCAGCGCCGCGCCACGGGTCACGGCGTTATGGCGTCGCGCTTCTTCACGCAGCGGCAGCAGCAGCTCGCGGGCGTGGCGCAAGGTCAGCTGGGCGCTGGTCTGCATTTCGAGGATGCGTGCGTGGGTGCGCAGCAGCATGTCATCGTCAACCAGATGGCCGAGGCGCTGCTGTTCACTGAGCATCTTCAGCAGCACGGTTTCGACCTTGCGTACGCCTTGTTCGAAGGCGCCGTCGGCGTTCACCAGATCGATCATCGGCTCGACGTATTCGTCCCAGGTCGCCAGGACTTCCGCATAACGCTGACGCAGCGGAATCTGCCGGTCGCTGGTCTTGGCCCGTTCGGCCACGGCCACCAGCGCCTGTTCGTCGTTATCGAGTTTTTTCAGCACGTCACGCACGCGCATGTCGAGCAGGCGCAACTGGCGAGCCAGGTCATTGCCGTCGCGGATGTCGAAGGCGTCCTGGATGTAGCCGGCCAGGCGTTCGAGATGGCGCAAATAGGCTTCGATCTCCAGGCACAGGCCCAGACGGTGTTCACGGCGCAGATAGGCGAGAAAATCGTGGATCTGCGCATTGAGCTCGAAACGGTTCGGGCTTTTCGCCACGGGAACCAGAATGTCGAGGCGAATCCACACGTCAAGCAGGCTGGTGATGTCCTGCGGCGTACTGTCGAGTTGCTGGGCGGCCAACTGTGAACGCAGTTCGTTGAGGCTCAATGTGCCTTGGTCGAAGTGCTCGCACAGTGGCTCCAGAAGTGCCCAGTGTTCAGCGAGGGCGCGCAAGACGCGCTTGGGTTCGATCATCGGAATGGCCGGCTGGTTGGCGATTAAAAGCGGCGATTGTACTGCATCGGGGGCGATGCGATTCACTCTCGGGACGGGCTGTCGCCATTTTTCGCAGGTGGAAAGACTATCGGTGAAGTCTTTCGATCAACAGCAGGCGATCTTGAGCGAAGGGCGGTAGAATCCCTCCACTTTTGTTATCCACAAGTGGCCGACCCTTGCTAATCGAGTCCCGTCGCCGCGCTTATTTGACCGCCATGCAGGTGGTCAACTGGCTGCCGCGCACCGAATTGCCCTTTGCTGCGCCGTCACGGCCCGAACTGTTGGCGCCGCTGGAACCGTTGGTCGCCGTCCCGGTAGCGCCGGCTCCGGTGGCCGATGCGCCAGCGGAACCGCTGGTCAAACCGGCCGAGCGGATGAAAATCGAAGTGCCGCGACCATCGCTGTCGAGCATGCGTACCGGGGCCAAACCGGTGGAAGAGGTCGAAGAAGCACCGGTCGTCGCCAAAGTTGCTCCAGTACCGCCACCCCGTTTCGCCCTGCAATTGCTGCGGGCCGGGCGTTGCCTGCTGCTGGTGGAGTTACCCACAGGCGAAGCCTTCCAGACCCGCGATCCTGCTTATTTGCTGCTCAAAGACATGTTGCGCGCCGCCGGTCTGCCGGACAGCCCGCAGATCGTCGGCGAACCGGTACGCTGGCCATTGCTGGCCCGGGGCACCATGGATCAAGGCCCGGAAGCGGCGCGTGACTTCGTGCAGGGCTTTCTTTCGGCCCGATTGGAGGATGCGCCGTGCGTCTGCCTGTGGCTGATCGGCCTGCCAGCGGTGCGTTTTGCCGGTGAGGCGAACGCCGAATCGTTCAATCGCGAACTCCAGGTCGAAGGCCTGGGCTCGGTCTGGGCCTTGCCGGGCCTGGAATTATTAATGGAAGAGCCACAGCGTAAGGCTGATGTCTGGCAAGCCATGCGTCGGCTGATGGCGCGCTGGAAAGAATCGAATGAGTGACGCTGTAACGTTTCGCCCGATGACCGAGGCGGACCTGGAACCTGTGCTGAAAATCGAATACGCGGCCTACAGCCATCCCTGGACCCGCGGGATTTTTCTCGATGGCCTGGGCAAATACCAGATCTGGTTGATGTTCGAAGGCCAGCAGCAGGTGGGGCACGGTGTGGTGCAGATCATTCTTGATGAGGCGCATCTGCTGAACATCACCGTCAAACCGGAAAACCAGGGCCGTGGCCTGGGTTTGACGTTGCTGGAGCATTTGATGTCGATTGCCTACAAAGCAGAGGCCAGGGAATGTTTTCTGGAAGTGCGCGACAGTAATCGGTCAGCGTTTCGGTTGTATGAACGGTATGGCTTTAACGAGATTGGCCGTCGGCGGGATTACTACCCGGCGGTGGGGGGGCGCGAAGACGCGGTGGTCATGGCCTGTACCCTGGTGGATTGATGATCATGTAGGAGCTGCCGAAGAATACGATCCTTTGATTTTGTTTTTTATAAGCAAGATCAAAAGATCGCATTCTTCGCCAGCTCCTGCATGAAGACTGATCAACGCTTGCGGTCCAACGGATCGCGCTGCGCCATCTCGGCCTCATCCAGGCCATCGCCACCGCCAATGTCGTCTTCATCGACGACACTCAAGTCCCAATCCGACGGGTCACCGTCACCGGCCTCCTGGGCATCCCGCGCACCGTCTTCACGGATCAGGGTTTCCGGGCTCATATCATCGTCGGTAGACTGATGGTCATCGGTCGAAGCGCCGGTCATGCCTGCTTCACGCACGCGCCGACGGGACATCAACTGCTCGCGCTCCTTGTCCGGCAATTCGTCACCGATTTTTGCGCTGGGTTCATCATCATCAAAATCCAGCTCATGCATCGAGCCCATGCGGTCTTCGTTGTCGTCGATGGGTTCCGGTTGCACCGCATCGTACGGACGTCGTGAATCAGTCATGGCAATTCCTCATACTGTGGGCCTTACTAGGGTGGACCCACTGGGCCACCGGGAATTCCACCGGCGTGGAGCGTCGTATGCAGGTATCAGGAAAGGAACAGCATTAAGCGCGTGACCTCGACGGACGGTTGTCAGTCAAAGCAGCGCATCATTCTTGAGGCTTCTAAAGCATGAACGAATTACAAGATCTGATTGATAACAACGGGCGCTGGGCTGACGCGATCACTAAAAAAGATCCTGACTTCTTCGCCAAGCTGGCCCGCCAACAGACTCCGGAATTCCTGTGGATTGGCTGTTCCGATGCGCGGGTGCCGGCCAACGAGATCGTCGGCATGCTGCCCGGCGACTTGTTCGTACACCGCAACGTGGCCAACGTGGTGCTGCACACTGACCTCAACTGCCTGTCGGTGATTCAGTACGCAGTGGACGTGCTCAAGGTCAAACACATCCTGGTAACCGGCCACTATGGCTGTGGCGGCGTACGCGCCTCGATGCAGGACCGCCAGCTGGGCCTTATCGACGGCTGGTTGCGCTCGATTCGCGATCTCTACTACGAAAAACGTGAAGAGCTGGCCAAGTTGCCCACTGAAGAGGAGCGAGTCGACCGGCTCTGCGAACTCAACGTGATTCAGCAAGTGGCTAACGTCGGTCACACCAGCATCGTGCAAAACGCCTGGCACCGTGGGCAGAGTCTGTCGATCCACGGCTGCATTTACGGCATCAAGGACGGTCGCTGGAAAAGCCTGAACGCCACCATCAGTGGTTTCGAGCAATTGCCACCGCAATACCGTTTGCGTCCGATCGAGCCGCAATAACTGTGCTCAACTGAGATTTGGCCGACGCCAGTGTTGCAAAAACACCTGGCCGTCGGCGTTCGGCGGATCACCCTGGTCGGTGATCCAGTGCCGTATCGGCTTCGCTCATCTGAACTTCAGATTTGTCAGGTGGTACTCCGGGAGATAGATCTGGCATGCGAGGGTAATGCAGACCATCACCAGCAAAAATACCAGCTGCAGTGGACTGAAGTGTGCCCAGTGCAGAGCGGTCAGCCATGGACGACGGGCACTGAGTTCAGGGTTGAGCTGGCCAATTCGTCGCTTGTGAAAAAGCCCGATCAGAATAAAACCGACGTACGTCACAACACCCAGCCAGCCGAGCAAGATCCCGAATAGCAACGTCAGGACAACTTGCGCAGCGCCATGCCGAAGCAACAACCAGCGCGTACCCGGGTTGAAGCGTCGGGGCACGATATTTTCGGTCAACCAAAGGTCGAAGACGATGAAATGCGAGGAAATCGGTACCCACCAGCTCAGGCCAAACCGTAAGAAACCGATCGGAACCCATGCCAACAGCAACGGCATGCTGAGGCTGTAGCCCAATGATTTGTGTTCGGCAGGGAAGTAAAACAAATACATCGCCAGAGCGATGCCGGCCCAGACGCGTATCCAGGTTTCGTCGGCGATGGGCCGAGGCAGAAAGCGTCGCCAGAGAAACACATCGGCGTTTGGCAATCGGGAGAGCAATTGCGGATAGCGCCACGTCAGTGTTTGTCCGAGGTCATGACAGGCTTGCCATTCGTTTTGGCCAAATCCGTCGATCATCTGCTTCTGCTGGCTGGTCGTTAGCGGATTCATCAGCAAATGCGCGGCCTGAACGTCGGCAGCCCAGGTTCGGCGATCCTGCGCCTTGGCCCGCAGGTTTTCGTAGAAGCTTTCCTGATTGCAGCGCTCGATCAACGCTTGCCAGATCGATGCCGGTTCCGGATGAATACCTTTCTTTTCGTCCCAGCCAAATACGTCACCCACTCGGTCGAACAGCGGCAGGCTCCATTCGGAGTCGTTGAACAGTTGCAGGATGATTCGCTGCCACTCCTGGCGTCGATCGAACACCTGCAGCCAGGGCTGTGCGGTGTAACTTTTCAGGCGCGTGAGGAACTCTCGCTCCTTGCCGGCTTCGAGCAGTTCCTGCAAAGCCTGCCGGTAGTCCTGCAGTAAGCCGCTGGCGAGGGCGTCTTGCTGCCAATTGGTCATGGCGACGTTTTGCCAGGGCGCAAGCCAACCCAGGTGCTGAACGGCCCACCCGGCGATTGAATTACGCAGGCCCGGATGGTCGAAACACAACTGCAACAGCAACTTCTCGAACGCCTGGGCACATTGCTGTTGTTGCGCCTGCTCCCAGCGCTCGGCCAGGTTTTGGTCCGAGAGCCCATCGAGTAGCACCCGCGCCGCTTGCTCGTCCGGCGCAATGACCGGTTCGTGGTGTCGTTGCGGGGAATTCAGGGGTGCAAGGTTCAGAGATTGAAGGCCAGGCTGTTTTTCGAGGTTCAAAGGTCGAAGATCCAGCGTCTCGGACCAGGCTTGCAAGTTGGCCTGATTCGACTCTTCAACGACTTCTGTCGTTGCAACTTCAATGTCATCCGCGTCGTATTCGGCTCGCCACCGGGCAACACTCAGCGCGTGCTCGTAGGCTTCACGCAAGCGTTGGAAACCTTCGGGATCTTCATCGGGCCGGAAGGTTTTCAACAGCCGCGCATAACTTCGTTTGATCGTACGCGCGTCGGCGTCTTCGCGAAGTTGCAGCACAGACCAGCAATCCATGTTGATACTCCTCAATGCCAAAGGCCGTTGTCCAGCGCACTCAATTGTTGCGTCAGTTCGCTGCGCGCTTCACGGATCCGCCGCTCGTCCTGGGACTCCAGCACGTGCTGAAACTGTTTGGCCCAGTGAGCGATCTGTTCACGCATGTGCCCCAGGCTTTCCTGATAGAGACGCTCAAGGCGCGCGGTCAACACGGTGTTGACCTGCTGATCGCGCGGATGAATTTTCAGTAAAGCCAGGCCTTGCAAACGCTGATGAATTTCCTCGGGCGTGAGCACGCCGGGGTTGTTCTCGATCACCAGTGAGTGCAAGTCCCCCGTCAGCGGCACGACCACTTGGGCTTCCAGCAAACCGTTGTTGTCGTAGGTGAAACGCACATCGAGGGCGACTTCGCCAGCCTTGCGTTTCGGGACCTTGATGTCGAGTTCACCCAGCGCCACGTTGTCTTTGACCAGCCGGCTTTCGCCTTGATAAATCTTCAGCAGCACCTGCTCCTGGTTATCGTGCAGGGTGTAAACGGTCTTGACCCGGCTCACCGGCACGATGCTGTTTCGCTCGATGATCGGGAGATAATGCCCGCCCTCGAAGTGCTGGCCCATCTGACTGGAAGTCTCGATGCCCAGGGTGTAGGAACAGACGTCCGTCAACACCACTTCTTCCAGCGCAGCGGAGCGGGCTTTCAGGGCCGCTTGTATCGCGGCGCCGTGAGCAACCACTTCGTCAGGATCCAGGCTGATTGAAGGGAAGCGTCCAAACAGACCGGCCGCCAGTTTACGAACCAGCGGCATACGCGTCGTTCCGCCCACCAGCAGGATTTCATCGAGATCACTGACCCGAATCCGCGCGTCTCGCAACGCCCGTTCGATGGGCGCGCGCAGGCGTTCGAGCAGGGGCGTGTAGAGCGTGGCCAGTTGCTGCTGGGTGATGGTTTGTGTCCATTGCTGGCCATCGAACCGCAGAGTGAACTCGGCACTGCCCTCCTGGCCCAGGGCTTTGCGCACGCGTTCGGCTTCGCGACGAAGTGGCTGAAGGATGCTGTGGCGGTCAGGGAAATGGTCGGTGTTGCGATGGTGCTGGACGAAGTGCTCCAGCAACACGCTGTCGAAATCTTCGCCGCCCAGGAAGTTATCGCCTGCGCTGGCTCGCACTTCCATGACGCCATCGAACAGCTCCAGGATAGACACGTCGAATGTGCCGCCACCGAGGTCGAACACCAGGAACGAGGTTTCCTTGTCCCGTTGATGCAGCCCGTAAGCCAGCGCCGCCGCAGTCGGTTCGTTGATCAGCTTTTCAACTTTCAAGCCCGCCAGTTCGCCAGCGATGCGCGTGGCTTTACGCTGGGCATCGCTGAAGTAGGCCGGCACGCTGATGACCGCTTCACGCACCGTTTCACCAAAGGCGCGTTCGACGTCTTCCTTCAGGCTTTTCAGCACCAGTGCCGAGAGTTCTTCGGGGCGGAATGCCCGGTTGCCAAGACGCACTTCCGTGGCGCTTCCCATGTGCCGCTTGAACAGCGAAGTGGTCTGCAGCGGATGGGTGTGCAATCGCTCGCGCGCGGCCTGACCGACCAGGATGCGACCCTGATCGTCGAGACCGACAACGCTTGGCGTCAGGAACTGGCCCAGCGCATTGGACACCAACTCGCTGGACTCTCCACGCCATACGGCGACAAGGCTGTTGGTGGTCCCGAGGTCAATCCCTACGATCATTTAATGAACTCCCTTTCCGCGTGCAAAAAATTGAAACAGATAATTTTCGCGCAAGGATATTACCGGAGCAGCGGAGGGGTAAAGCAGAGTAGTGGCACTGAGCTATTATTTGCGACGAAGCGCAATCAGAGCCACAGGGTTTGGGCAGCATTGCACTGTCAAACATCCTTGATGTGGGAGAGGACAAGGCCGCTCCCACACAGGATTTGTGCGGTTCTTTGGCTCGGCGTTACGGCATTACCGGCGCTGTGTATGCCAGCGTCGTCCCCAGCGCCCATAGCAGAAACAGTACCAGCGGCGTGTGCACCAGCAACTGCACGAACGAGAAGCCGATCAAGTCTCGCGCTTTCAACCCCAGCACGCCCAGCAGCGGCAGCATGTAGAACGGGTTGATCAGATTGGGCAAGGCTTCGGCGGCGTTGTAGATCTGCACGGCCCAACCCAGGTGATAGTTCAGGTCGGTGGCCACTTGCATGACGTACGGCGCTTCGATGATCCACTTGCCGCCGCCGGACGGAATGAAGAAGCCGAGGATCGCCGAATACACGCCCATCAGCAGTGCGTAGGTGTCGTGGGACGCGATGCTGACGAAGAACGTCGAGATGTGATGAGCCAGGGTTTGCGCGTCGGCGCCTTTGACCGTAGTCATCAATGCGGCGATCGAGCCGTACAGCGGAAACTGGATCAGCACGCCGGTCGTGGTCGGCACCGCACGGGCCACCGCGTCGAGGAAACTGCGCGGGCGCCAGTGCAGTAGAGCGCCGAGCATGATGAACAGGAAGTTGTAAGTGTTGAGGCCGGAAATCGCACTGATCGCCGGTTTGGTCGAGAACTCATGGAACAGCCATCCAGCGGCCAGCAACACCAGCAGGATGGTCAGCAGCGGGCTGTGTTCCAGCCATTCACCAGGACGAGTACGCGGTTGCAGCGGTGGCAGGTTGAAACTCGGGTCGACGCCGCAGTCCTTGGCGTCACGTGCCGAATTCGGGCCGGGGGCGGTGGCGTAGGCAATGATGATCGAGACCACCACCAGCGCCAGCAACATCACGCCGGACTGCCAGAGAAAGATCGTCTGGGTGAAAGGAATCACCCCGGTGATCGACAGAATCGCCGGTGGCAGGCTGGCCGGGTTGGCCTGCAATTGTGCCGCGGACGATGACAGGCCCAAGGCCCATACCGCGCCAAGTCCCAGATACGCAGCAGCGCCGGCGGCGCGGTAGTCCATCTTCAGATCGGTACGGCGGGCGAGGGCACGCACCAGCAAACCGCCGAAGACCAGCGACAAGCCCCAGTTCAGTAACGATGCGACCATGGAAATCAGCGCCACCCAGGCCACGGCCGAGCGACCGTTTTTCGGGATCTTCGCCAGACGATCGATCAGCTTCACCGCCGGCGGCGAACTGGCCACCACATAACCCCCGATCACCACGAAAGCCATCTGCATCGTGAACGGGATCAGGCTCCAGAAGCCGTCACCAAATGCCATGGCGGCGTCGGTGGGTTTGGCACCCATGGCCATGGTGGCCAGGGCCACGATAATCACGGCCAGCGCGGCAAACACCCAGGAATCGGGGAACCAGCGTTCGGCAAAACTGGAGCAGCGCAGGGCAAAGCGGGCGGAGCGGCTATCTTCGATATCAGCGGCCACGGGAGTACCTCGAATTTTTATGTTTATTGTGGTCTTCGGGGCGGCGGAGGCCCGTCTGGACAGATGCCAACATTAATTCAACCTGAGGTTTTTTGCGGGGCTGTTTTGCGGCTATGGGACTTTGGTCTAAGGGTTGTCCACAGGCGCGTTTGCGTAGACCATGGGCGCCTTGGTTTTTGCCTGTTTCAGAGTTTTTTTCATGACTGCCAACATCGATTCGCGCCCGACGCCGTTCAATCGCTCGGACTACAAGACCCTGGGGCTCGCGGCCCTCGGCGGGGCACTGGAAATCTACGATTTCATCATTTTCGTATTCTTCGCCCTGACCCTGAGCCAGCTGTTCTTTCCGCCGGAAATGCCCGAATGGCTGCGCTTGCTGCAAAGCTTTGGCATTTTCGTCACTGGTTATCTGGCGCGGCCACTGGGCGGCATCCTGATGGCGCATTTCGCCGACCGTTTGGGGCGCAAGAAAGTCTTCAGCCTGAGCATCCTGATGATGGCGCTGCCGTGCCTGCTGATCGGGATCATGCCGACCTACGCGCAAATCGGTTATTTCGCACCGCTGCTGCTGTTGCTGCTGCGAGTTCTTCAAGGCGCGGCGGTGGGCGGTGAAGTGCCGAGTGCCTGGGTGTTCGTTGCCGAGCATGCGCCGGTCGGCCATCGCGGCTACGCCTTGGGCTTTTTGCAGGCGGGACTGACCTTCGGCTATCTGCTCGGTGCGTTGACGGCAACGTTTCTCGCACAGGCCTTCACGCCGGCAGAAATCCTCGATTACGCCTGGCGATACCCGTTCCTGCTCGGGGGGGTGTTCGGTGCGATTGGTGTCTGGTTGCGCCGCTGGCTCAGCGAAACCCCGGTGTTCATGGCCATGCAGGCCCGGCGCGAGGACGACGTCGAACTGCCGCTGCGCGCGGTTTTGCGTGAACATCGCCTGGCCATGTTCCCGGCGATGATCCTCACCTGCGTGCTGACTTCGGCGGTGGTGGTGTTCGTGGTCATCACCCCGACCATGATGCAAAAAACCTTCGGCATGACCGCCAGCCACACCTTTGCCCTGAGTGCATTGGGTATCGTTTTTCTGAACATTGGCTGCGTGCTCGCCGGATTGCTGGTCGACCGTATTGGTGCCTGGCGCACGGTGATGGTGTACAGCCTGCTGCTGCCGGTGGGGATCGGCGTGCTCTATGCCTGCCTGATCAGCGGCGGCAACTGGCTCGGCCTGGCCTATGCAGTGGCCGGGCTCAGTTGTGGGGTGGTCGGCGCGGTACCGTCGGTGATGGTCAGCCTGTTCCCGGCACGGATTCGCGTGTCGGGTATTTCCTTCACCTACAACATTGCCTACGCCGCGTGGGCGAGTATCACACCGCTGTTGTTGATTGGCCTGATGCCGTGGAGCCCTTGGATCTGTGTGATTTTTTGCGCGGTAATGGGCGCGGTGGGCGCAAGCAGTGCGGTGTATTTTGGAGCACGGATGCCGAGAACCTCCTGCTGTTCGACCGCTGACGCGATGTGAGTACGGGGGACGACCTACAGGGTGTAACTATTTTTGTAGGACAAAGCTGAAACACTCTTCAGAAAAGATCCTCAAGGCCGATGGCTTGGCTGTAAACCGCTTTTCATCCCAGTCCATCGGTGCGTCCCCATGTTCAATAAACGCTTGAAGCAGGAGCTGTCGGCTCTTCGCGAAGAACTCTCCAGCCTTCAGCAAGTGAGGGACAGTCTGGAAAGCGAGATGCTCGTACTGACCCTTGATCCTGATGGGCGGGTGCAATCGGTCAATCAGAACTTCCTCAGCGAAATGCACTACAAAAGCAACGAACTGGTCGGCCGGCACATTGATGAAGTCGTCCCGGATCATGTGAAGAAAGACGAATTCCAGCAGCGTTTCAGGAATGCGCTGACCCGTGGCGAGCACTTTGCCGGCACTGTGCGCCTGTTGCGTGGCACTGGCCAGGAAGCGTGGTTGCGTTCGATCGTGCAGCCAGTGCGGTGCCCAAATGGCCGAATCAAGCATTTCTCGATTTTCTCCAGTGACCTGACCCGCACCATTGAAGCCTCGCGTGAGCATGAAAACCTGATCGGCGCGCTGGTGCGTTCGACGGCGGTGATCGAGTTCGACCTCAATGGCAACGTGCTGACAGCCAACGACCGCTTTCTCAGCGGCATGGGTTACAGCCTGGTGCAGATCAAAGGCAAGCATCACCGCACCTTTTGCCTGCCGGAGGACTACAACAGCGCCGAGTATCAGAACTTCTGGCGCCGCCTGAATGCGGGCGAGTACGTGGCCGAACGTTTCAAACGCGTAGACAGCCATGGTCGTACGGTCTGGCTGGAGGCTTCCTACAACCCGGTGGTTGATGCCAACAACAAGCTCTACAAAGTGGTGAAGTTCGCCACGGTGATTACCGATCAGGTCAATCAGGAAGCTGCTGTGTCTGAAGCCGCGAACATCGCCTACAGCACCTCGCAACAAACCGATCAGAGTGCCCAGCGCGGGACGGCCGTGGTGACTCAGGCGGTGGACGTGATGCGCGACCTGGCCAAACACATGCAAACCGCCGGTGATGGAATCGAAGCCCTGAACGAACAATCGCTGGTGATTGGCACCATCGTCAAAACCATCAGCGGGATCGCCGAGCAAACCAACCTGCTGGCGCTTAACGCTGCCATCGAAGCGGCTCGCGCCGGAGAGCAGGGCCGAGGGTTTGCCGTGGTAGCAGACGAGGTCCGGCAACTGGCTTCGCGCACCAGCCAGGCCACCGATGAAATCGTCATCGTGGTGCGTCAGAACCAGGACATGGCCCGTAACGCCGTGGCCCTGATGACCGACGGCAAGCTTCAGGCAGAACAAGGCCTGGCACTGGCGGCGGAAGCGGGCACCGTGATCGTCGAGATCCAGGACGGTGCGCAGAAAGTAGTGAATGCGGTGGGGCAGTTTGCCAATCAGTTGGCGACTTAATGTCTTGACCGTTAAAAGATCGCAGCCTTCGGCAGCTTCTACATAGGTATCCGTTCTCTGTAGGCGCTGCCGAAGGCTGCGATCTTTTCGCTACAATCGGCTCTTTTCCCAGGAGCAGACATCCATGAGCGTTTCCCACCGCCGTCCGGTCCCTTTGCCCAAGGCTTACCGTCTGCTCAATCACGGGCCGACCGTGCTGGTCAGCGCAGCCCATGGCGGGCAGCGCAATATCATGGCGGCGGCCTGGGCCATGCCGCTGGATTTCGAACCGCCGAAAATCGCCGTGGTGCTCGACAAGTCCACCTGGACCCGTCAACTGCTGGAGGCCTCGGGCACCTTCGTGTTGAACGTTCCCTGCGCAGCACAGGCCGATATCGTACAAACCGTCGGCTCGACGTCTGGCCTGGAAATCACCCGGGACCAGGGACGCGACAAGTTCGAGGTCTACGGTTTACCGACCTTCAGTGCCGAGCTGATTGATGCGCCGATGCTCGACGGCTGCGTTGCCTGGCTCGAATGCCGACTGCTGCCAGAACCCAACAACCATCAGCAATACGACCTGTTCCTGGCCGAAGTGATTGCCGCTCAGGCCGACGAGCGCGTATTCAGTGACGGGCGTTGGCACTTCGAAGGCCAGGACGCGCTGCGTACCCTGCACCACGTGGCTGGCGGGCATTTCCTGAAAATCGGTGATCCGGTGGACGGCAAGTCCCTGGCGTCGTAAGCCGGCGGCGTTCACACCCAGACGTCATTCTGCGCCGTACGTTCGCCCCCTTCGCTGCCGGTGTTCAATACGCCCTTGGGTTCGATCAGCAGGAGTTTTACCTCCTGCTCGGCGAACGGTTTGTGTTCGGCACCCTTTGGCACCACATACATTTCTCCCGCGTTTACCAGCACGTGGCCATCGCGGAAATCGATGCGTAATTGGCCTTCGAGAACGATGAAGGCTTCGTCGGTATCGAGATGGTCGTGCCAGATGAAATCCCCCAGCAGTTTCACCACCTTGAACTGGTAATCGTTCATTTCGGTGATGACCCGAGGCGTCCAGTGCGCGTCGATCCGGGAGATTTTTTCGGCGAAGTTGAGGCTTTCATAAGCTTTCATGGAACGGCTCTCGTGGTTGATCGTGAACCCACGATAACCAGTGCTTCGCGGCGCTTCTTGTACGATTGTGCGTGACTCAGCGACGGTGCATTTTCATCCAGCGCGCCGGTGAGAGGCCGTAGGTTTTGCTGAATTGCCGAGTCATGTGGCTTTGATCGGTGAAGCCTGCGATCAGGGCTGCGGTGACCAGCGGCTGGCCCTGGATCAACAACGAGCGGACCAGGTCCAGGCGACGCATGGTCAGGTAGCGATAGGGGCTGGTGCCGAACAACAGGCGAAAGTCCCGCGACAGGCTCCAGCGATCCCGGCCGCTGTGCTGTGCCAGTTCCTCCAGAGTCACGGTGCGATCCAGTGCGCTGTGCAGATATTCCCGTGCACGTTCCGCCGCCACATAGTCGAAGCTTTGGCGCGCGACAGGTACGCCGCCAGCGCCGTTCAGCGCTTGCGCCAGATCGAACAGCGCGTCCTGTTCCTCCAGCGGATCGAGCGGTGAGTCGAGGCTGCGCAGCAGCACGTCAGTGGCGGCGAATAAACGCGGGTCGTTCGATAGCCCGTTCTTGATGAATGGCAGCGGCTTACCGCCGAGCATCTGCTGGATCAGCGCCGGTTCGATGTACATCATGCGGTATTTGAAACCGGCCTCGGTGCCGGCCTCGCCGTCGTGGGCTTCGTCCGGGTGCAGCACCAGGGTCCCGCCGGGAAGGCTGTGGCGCCAGGCGCCGCGGTACTGAAAACTCTGCACGCCGGCCAGGGTTCGGCCGATGGCATAGGTGTCGTGGCGATGCAGGTCATAACCATGCCCGGCAAAAAACGCCTCGAAACGCTGGAGCCCGCCGACGTCGGGCGCGCGATGGAACCAGTCATTGTGGAGAGGGGGGCGGACCATGGTTATCGTTGCCTCAAGCTCGATGCAAAACAACTTACCCCAGTCACCCGCCGCCTGTCTTCTGCCTGATGGATGGACTCGCGCGAGTAGAAAGCCGTGGGTAAATGTTGCAATGTGTGGCGCATCGTTGAGGAATTTTGAATGAGCAAACTGCGTGTAGGGATTATCTTTGGCGGGCGTTCCGCTGAGCATGAAGTGTCGTTGCAGTCGGCGAAAAACATCGTCGATGCGCTGGATCGCTCGCGCTTCGAACCCGTGCTGATCGGCATCGACAAACAAGGCCATTGGCACCTGAACGACCCGTCGAACTTCCTGTTGAATCAGGAAAACCCGGCCCTGATCGCCCTCAATCAGTCCAACCGTGAGTTGGCCGTCGTGCCGGGCAAGACCAGCCAACAACTGGTGGAAACCGCCAGTCAGGAATTGTTGGGTCATGTTGATGTGATCTTCCCGATCGTCCACGGCACCCTCGGTGAGGACGGCTGCCTGCAAGGTTTGTTGCGCATGGCTGATTTGCCATTTGTCGGCTCCGACGTGCTCGGTTCGGCCGTCTGCATGGACAAGGACATCAGTAAGCGCCTGCTGCGCGATGCCGGGCTGGCGGTCACGCCGTTCGTGACCCTGACGCGCAGCTCCGCCGCGCGTACCGGGTTTGCCGAGGTCTCGGGCAAATTAGGCCTGCCACTGTTCGTCAAACCGGCGAATCAGGGTTCTTCCGTCGGCGTGAGCAAAGTGACCGATGAAGCGGAATATTCGGCGGCAATCAAACTGGCGTTGGGCTTCGACGAAAAAGTGCTGGTCGAGTCCGCGGTCAGTGGCCGTGAAATCGAATGCGCGGTGCTCGGCAATGAAGACGCCATCGCCAGTGGTTGCGGCGAAATCGTGGTGAAGAGTGGATTCTATTCCTATGACAGCAAGTACATCGACGACAAGGCGGCTGAAGTGGTGGTCCCGGCGCAGATCAGCGTCGAGGCCAGCGAACGCATTCGTGCCATGGCCATCGAGGCGTTTCAGGTGTTGGGCTGTTCCGGGCTGGCGCGGGTTGATGTGTTTCTGACCGACAGCGGCGAAGTGCTGATCAACGAAATCAATTCGCTACCAGGGTTCACGCGCATCAGCATGTACCCGAAACTGTGGCAGGCCGCTGGAATGACCTACAGTGAATTGGTCACGCGGCTGATCGATCTGGCGCTGGAAAAACACCAGGCTCGGCAGGCGCTGAAAATCAGTCGTTAGATGGGGTGCGACATCGCGTCATGCCCGCTCAGACAGAATGATGTTGTAGGTTGTATACAAAAATAACCATCAGAGGCTACAAATTCATGAAGGTCAGCGCGCGTAACGTGTTCAAAGGCACCATCAGCCAAGTGCAGTCCGGCGCCGTCAATGCAGAGATATCCCTGAAACTTCCTGGCGGCAACGAACTGGTGGCCGTTGTCACCATGGAGAGTGTGAAGAGTCTCGGCCTGGCTGTCGGCAAGGAGGCGGTCGCGCTGGTGAAAGCCCCATGGGTCATGCTGATGACCGACTCCAGCGACATCCGCCTCTCGGCCCGTAACTGCCTTGAGGGCAAGGTCACCAGCGTTACTGACGGCGCGGTAAACGCCGAAGTGGTCATCCAGCTCGACGGCGGAGCCGAGGTCTATTCGATTGTGACGCGCGATGCCGTGGCCGAACTGGGCCTGGCGCCGGGTGTGAGTGCGACGGCGGTGATCAAGGCATCGCACATTATTTTGGGTGTGCCGGCCTGATTTCAGGATTTAGTTGGCGCTTGATCAAGCTTGCTTTACCGGCTTGATCAGGCTCTGTGCGGGTATCCCGAACAGTTCGTGAAGTTTCCATATCATCGGAAGCGTCAATGCGCGCTTCCCATTGAGTACTTCATAGACGCGGTTTTTTCGGCCAATGGCTGGCGCAAGGTCGGCAGCGGAAAGACCGGATTGCTCCATGCGAAATTTGATTGCGTCGATTGGATTGGGCAAGTCCAACGGAAACTGCTTCGATTCGTAGGCTTCGATGAGCGTAATCATGATTTCGAAATAATCACCCTCAGGGGTGCCTGGTTCTGGTTCGTTGTCGAACAGGGCTGACACGCTCTTGAGGGCTTCACGGTAATCCTCGTCGGTGTGGATCGGACGAATGTTCATGGGTTACTCCATCTCAACGGTTTCGGCGTCGATTGCGTCGTATTGTTGGTGAGTGCCGACAAATTCGGGTAGGAAAAGGCTGAATGAGGTCACGATCGTGCGTTTATATCGATAAAAAAAGGCCTACCTCCCGGTAAGCCCTTTCTCACGCCGTCGTACGATTCAATCCCCTAACGCTTCCCCCTCCCGCCGAGGATCGGCACCGCCCGTCAGCGATGCCTTACCCTGGGCATCCTTGACCCGAACAATCGCCTGGGTGCCGCTGGTCATGTCGATTTCGTTCACGCTATGCCCTTTGTCCTTCAGCGCCTGAATCAATGCCGGGCTGAACTGCCCACGCTCCAATTCGGTCGGGCCGTTGCGGCTGCCGAAGTTGGGCAAATTGATGGCTGATTGTGCATCGAGGTTCCAGTCGAGCAGGCCGACGGTGGATTTGGCGACGTATTCGATGATTTGCGAACCGCCGGGTGAACCAATGGTGGCGAGGAACTCACCGCTCTGACGGTCGAAGATCAGCGTCGGGGCCATGGACGAACGTGGGCGTTTGCCTGGTTCGACGCGGTTGGCGACCTTCTGCCCGTTCTCTTCGGGGATGAACGAGAAGTCGGTCATCTCGTTATTGAGCATGAAGCCTTGAACCATCACGTGCGAACCGAAAGCGGATTCAATGGTGGTGGTCATGGACACCGCGCCGCCCTGGTCATCGACCGCCACCACTTGCGAGGTGGATATGCGCAGCGGCGAACGGTCCGGCGCATAGGCGACCTCAATACCTGGCGGAGTGCCGGGGCTGGCGGTGCCCATGCTGCGGTCACCGATCAGCGCAGCGCGGCTGGCCAGGTAAGTCGGGTCCACCAGGCCTTTGACCGGAACCGGGACGAAGTCGGTATCGGCGACGTACTGCGCACGGTCGGCATACGCCAGGCGCTCGGCTTCCGATATCAGGTGCACGGCTTCCGGGGAAGGTTCGATGCCGGCCGGAGCGCTGGTTTTGAGCGGTTTCATTGACGCCAGTGCAAAATGCTTCTCGCGCGTCTCCAGCGCTTGCAGCGTACCGAGGATCTGCGCCACGGCGATCCCGCCTGATGACGGTGGCGGCATGCCGCAGACCTGCCAGCGTTTGTAGTCGGTGCACAGTGGCGCGCGTTCCTTGGCCGTGTAGTTTTTGAGGTCGACGAGCGACAGGCTGCCGGGGTTGCTGTGCCCTTGGACCTTGCTCACGATCTCTTGGGCGATGGCACCTTTGTACAGCGCATCCGGCCCTTCGTTGGCGATGCGTTTAAGCACGGCGGCCAGCGCAGGGTTCTTCAAAAGGGTGCCGACGGCTTTCGGGCTGCCGTCGGCGTTCAGGAAGTAAGCCACCATATCGGGTGAACTTCGCATCGACGAATCCGAGGCGATCAACAGGTGCAGGCGTGGCGAAATGGCGAAACCTTGTTCGGCCAGTTTGATTGCCGGTTCGAACAACTGTGCCCAAGGCAGGCGACCGTGTTTTTGGTGCGCCAGTTCGAGGGCTCGCAATACTCCCGGCGTGCCCACCGAACGACCGCCAATCTGCGCCGGGGTAAACGACATCGGCGTGCCATCGGCTTGCAGGAAAAGCTTCTCGGTGGCGCCGGCCGGTGCGGTTTCGCGGCCATCGTAAGTGCGTACGGACTTGCCATCCCAAAGCACGATCAACGCGCCACCGCCGATACCCGACGATTGCGGCTCGACCAGCGTCAACACCGCTTGCATCGCAATCGCCGCATCGATCGCCGAGCCACCGCGACGCAGCATCTCCCGCCCGGCCTCGGCCGCCAATGGGTTGGCGGCTGCCGCCATGTGCTTCGAAGCGTGCCGGGTTTGCAGGTCAGTGCGAAAACCGGAAGCGCTTTCCGGCGCGACCGGGAGCGTTGATACCGACGGAGCATTACAAGCGGTCAGGGTTAAAGCGGCAGCGATCAGCGACAACGCTGGCAGGCGAAAGCGGCTCAAGTGGAAGGCTGAGAACACGTTGGGCACTCCGTCCGTTGGATAAAGGTAGCGTGGACTGTATCGACCACCACGAAGTGACGCAAACCGGGTCCCAAGACAAACTCGCTTTTGTCCTTCATCAACGGGCGGAATTTCTGTAGGGTCATTGGCAATAGGCAGGCCAGAAAATCAACAAGAGGCAGACATGCACACTGAGTTCCCCACCCAGCCAAGTTACCGGTCCCAGCGCGAACAATTCCTTGCGACGGCAACCGCAGCCGGTGCAACGCTGACCGAATACCCGCATCCGCTCAAAGGCCCATTTGGCGAGCCCTTGAGCACTGATGTGGCGGTGCTCGGCGATCCTGGCGCCAAACGCCTGCTGATTGCGCTCAGCGGTACCCATGGGGTCGAAGGCTTCTATGGCTCGGGTTGCCAGATCAAATGGCTGCAAGAACTGGGCAAACGCTCGCTGCCCGCCGATGTTGCCGTGGTGATGATCCATCTGATCAATCCTTGGGGCACGGCGTGGCTACGTCGGGTCAACGAAGACAACATCGACCTGAACCGCAATCACCTGAACTTCGAGCGTCCGCTGCCGGACAATCAGGCCTATAACGCGTTACACGACATCTATGCCTGCACCGAGCTGCTCGGCCCCGAACGGGATCGCACTGATGCCTTGCTTGAGGCGCAAATTGGCGAGCATGGCTGGCCAGCGGTAATGTCAATTGTCGAAGGCGGGCAGCATGCGCATCCCGATGGCTTGTTCTACGGTGGGCTGGCGCCGAGCTGGTCGAATCGCACCTTGCATCAAATCATTCAGCAACATGCCGCTCACGCCGACGTCGCCATGTGTTTCGACTTGCACACCGGTGCTGGCGAGTACGGTCATCCGATGTTGCTGACCATCACCGAATCGGCCTATCCGGGGTTGGCTGATGCGCAGGCGCTTTATGGTCCGTGGCTCTATACCTTGCACACCGGTGCCGACACGCTGAGTGAAACCGGCGTTGCGGCCACCGCTACCGGCTACACCTCGCAGGCATTGATCAATGCGTTGCCGCAGGTGCGGATGATGCCGTTCGTCATCGAGTGCGGAACGTATCCGGGGGCGGACGTGCATCGCCATCTGCGCGATGATCATTGGTTGCATCTGCACGGCAATCCAAGCGATGCGGTAGGGAAGGCGATCAAGCTGAATCTGCTCGAACAGTTCTATCCCGCCGACAACGACTGGCAGGCGATGGTCTGGCTGCGCACGTGGCAGATATGGGAGAAGGCGTTGTCGGCGCTGCCGACGATTTTTCGCGAGCAGGCTCGCTCCCACGATTGACCGACTACTCGGGCGTTGTAGGAGCTGTCGAGTGAAACGAGGCTGCGATCTTTTGATTTGTTTTTCAAAAGCAAGATCGCAGCCTGCGGCAGCTCCTGCAGGGAGTCGAAAGGAGGCTTTTTTTCGAGGCATAAAAAAACGGCCTACCTTTCGGTAAGCCGTTTTTAGTACTTGGTGGCTACACAGGCATTTGAACCAGTTTCGCAAGCTGTTGTTTTTTATGGTTATGTTTTGGCGTGTATTTTCGAGGGATACACGTGGGGATACAAGGCGCGCGCTGCTGGCCCCGGTATACCCCCCGAAAAAGAGGCACAGGGTGACACTTGCGAGGGGGCATACCTCACCCAAGAGCATCAACCCCGACGTTATCAACATCGGGATATTGATATGCACAGCCAACGCTCCAACAGCTTCGACATCCGCACATTTTGCGATCCGGCGACCACCCTCATCCGAATGCAGGAGCTTGAGGCCCTCACGGGCTACAAGCGGCCCACCGTTTACAAGCGCCTGAAAGACGACCCCACCTTCCCAAAACCGGTTCCATTGAGTGACAGCAGGCATCGCGGCGCTCCGGTCGCCTGGGTTTTGGCCGAAGTTCAGCAGTGGGTGCTTCAGCGCATCGCCCTTCGTGGGGAGGCGGCATAAAATGACCACAAAAAAAATGGCCGACCAACAGGCCAGCCACAACAACTCTAGTATCAATGATAACAGTCGCAATGCACAGAATACACGACTCGTTTCGCGTCTTCGTGCTGGATCTGCGGACACCTTCATGATCATGCGAGAGCTGAATATCTGTCGCCCGGGCGCCCGTATATGCGATCTACGCAGTGTGGGCTATGTCATCTATACGCAGCTCATAACGCTTGAGGACGAGTGGGGGCGCAAGCACCCCAGAGTTGCGTTCTACACGTTGCTGGCTGAGCCTCAAGAGTCATTCGCTCGACAAGCTTAGCGTGGTGACACATTGTTAATTTTGTGGCACAAGCGTAGAGTTTGTGCCACAACGTAACACAAGGTTGCAGCCATGAAGCAACATGTAACGATGCGTCTTCCTACGGATTTATTGGACCGTATTGAGGCGTTCTCAAAGGCCTTGTCACAAAAAACTGGGCTCGACGTAAAAAGGTCGGATGTCGTCCGGCTGCTGCTCACAGCAGGCCTCGATCAAAAGGAAAAGGATTTAGCCAAATGAGCCATGGCAACTTTTTTGCGATAGGGGCGGATGAGTTTGCGGCCGCCTGTGATTTAGGAATAAAGCCGGCAGTCTCCCTGCTTGTCATGGCTCGAGGTACGGGGAAGGACAACTCCACTACCTCATGGAGCGCCCAGGCTATTTTTGAGAAAGCCGGCATAGCATGGCGGCGCGCAAAGGAGGCGATTGAGGCTCTCGTAGCGGCCGACATTGTCAAAGTGCTCAAGACTGGGAAAAAGCCGCGCTACAAAATCAGTAAGCCCAAGGACGATGCTAAGCTCATCTGGCTCCCGAACGAACTGATCGACGGCGCCGGAGGTGAGGTCCCGCCAGTGACCAAGCTCCGTGAAACCGGAGAACTGGTTCTGCTTCAGAAGTTTGTCGAGCTATATGCCGAACACGACATCGACAACGACGGTGGCCTGCCAAGAAGCTTGGTTTGGCAGACGTATTCCCGCGAGACTATTTGCCCGATAGGCCCATTCATCCTTTATGGCTTTGAGTCGGAAGAGATGAGAGCGAGACCTTCCGGTCCGTTTGCCGAGTTCAGCGGGGTTAAGGATGCCGCAGGTAATGAAGGCGCTTGGGTTGTTCTTTCGCCTCTGGCGAGCATGGGGCTTCTTCAGAAGGTCAGTTACATAGCTGAATCTGATGAGTGCGACTCTGAGTTCATATACCCGGTTAACGATGAGACAAACCAGGCTATCGGAGTCATTCACAGCTGGCTCGAAGAAAACGGTGGTGATGGATTTGCGCGACAGATTGGCGTCTATGGCGCGATAGGGCTTGCCCCGAAACATATTGGGAAAGCTGCCATGGTCGGCTTATATCGCATGACCTATAGGCCAAAAACCGGCAAGACATCACGCTGGTGGGCGCTTGAGCGGGATCAGACCGAGGCGATGGTGGCGAATGTTGAGGCGATCTGTAGGCCAAAAGGCGTTGTTGTTGATATCAAGGCTTATAAAGGCTTTTAAAGGGATCTCAAGGTTGGTCAAGTAGCCTAAGTGTTGATATCAAGGGATATCAAGTGGAGTAAGTACAGTCACGACGCGCAGCGGAATCCGAGGTATCAACGAATGAGCTCATTGATCATCATGTGGAAGGCGATGAAGAATCGGGAAGAGCAAAAGCGCGTAATCAGTGAGCGCAAGCCGGACGCCCGAGTACTGTCAGGAGGATGTGTGTTGATTCAATTCCCGAAAATCAAAAACGAGTAACCAGTACAGCGTGCAGGCGTCAACACCCACGATGCAGTCCGACTCGGATCATATGGTCCGACTCACTTGCTCGGTACCGCGCCCGAACTATCCCGAGCGCCCAAAGAGCAGGACTTGTTCTACCCGGGCGGCACAACTGGCGAGTGAGACCGAAACGTCTCAGTGAGACGAAAAGGGCGCAGTCCTCGCGGAGAGCGCCCTTTAAACCCAGTGATAACCCAGCCGGTTATCACAATGTTTTCGCTGCTTGCCGGCTTACACCTTTACCTCTATCCGGCAATCGCCGCCCGGATCGTCCGAACCGAATAGTGCCTGATTCAGCGCCTTCCGGCTCTCGCACCATAGGTCGTGGTCGTGTGAGCTGCCTACGTCCTTTCCTTTCGCCCAGTCGGGTAACTCGTTCCGTCGCCGCAATTCGTTCATATGCGTCCACCAGCGGGTAGCGTGGCGTTGCTCCGCGGTGATCAGTTCAGCCAGCACGGCGCGCTGGGTTTCCGAAAGAATGAGAGTGTCGACAGTGCTCATTTTGCACCTCTCGACTCAATGGCAGCCATCAGCGCCGCATCCGTTCTGGTGAGGTGCTCATTTGCCTGTTGGACAAACGACTGCTCAGGAATGGCGTCAAGGTTCGACCCAAGCCGGTCCACCGCCGTTTCAATCCAGTTCGAAAGCTCGCTCAAAAAGCCCGTGCGCTGCCCCTTTAACGCGTATTCCTCGTCTTCCGTAGTCGGTTGTTTTGCAGCCAGAGAAGCGAGCATTGAAGAGAGCAGCGTTGACGATAGGGCGACAGGATTGCCGCGTTCGGTCCTGACATATTTCAAATACATCCGAGCAATTGACTCTCCAACCGCGATCCCGCCGAAGAATCCACCCGACATCGGGACATCCCAGCAGGAGGCGTACTTGCTGTGATCCTTGCCTACAAATGGAAGCCTATCCCACGCCAGTTTTCCTTCTGGCTTCGACCGCAGGCCAATCTGCTTACCCTTTGCCAGTGAGCGTTTTGACTTGGGGATGGCTTTGAGAGATGGCTTGCTCATTGGGCACCTCCCGCGCGCAGCGCTTCACGGCGCAGGTTCTTCGCGATGTAGGCATGGGCTTGCTCCGGGAAGCCATCTAGCTCGTCATCCAGGCAGTCAGTCCACTGAGCCACCGTTGAGGACCAGTGCTCATTCCTGGCCAGCCCCAATTGAGCGATGTCATTGGCAAGGATGCCGGCCGGATAATTTTTTGCGAGCAGGGTAAACAGAGCGTTCATTTCGCTGAATGCGCCCTGTAGTTCGTACAGGTCATCGAGAGACGCGTAAGCGATGTCAAACAGAGTGCGGCTCATTGCACACCCCCGGCACTGATTCCGTTGAAAGGGGTGGAGCAAGGAACAACTTTCACGCTGATTGCGCCCAGCATTTTCAGCGAGGCCAGGTCGTTCAATTTGATGTTGGAGGGCAGCACCATGGTGCCGATGATTTCCCCACGCGCATCGAGGATTTGGATGGTATTCTGTTTAAATTGCATGACGTTTACCTCTAGTTTCCGTCGTGTGATCGCCTTCCCGGTGTTAGCGCACCGGGTTGGCACCTCTTCTGAGTAGCGGGAAATATTTCCCTGTACCGTTACTTCTTCCGCTTTTCCTTCGACTCTAGGCCTGCAATCACAAGCGCCTTGAGTGCTGCTGTCCTAGTCACCTCCACACCTGTCTCCGCCTCCACGCTCTTGGCGTAGGCATCGACGCGGGCGGTTATGTCTGCCGGCAACCTGAGTGTGACTGTGGGTGTGTTTGCCATCTGTTCCCCTCCTTCGTTTCGATGAATCAAATGTAAGACAGTGTCTTACATATAGCAAGGGAGAGGTACAAAATAATTGCAGGTGTCACGGCAACCCATCACGCACCGGGCACGAAGCGTGGGCTCCAACTCCCTCAAATTGAGGAAGCTCCTTCACAGGCACAACTGGCGATAGATCACCTGGGCGTCAGTGCCACGTCGCAGCTCGCGGAGTGCGTCATTGGTCAACTGGTCAAGGGCCTGCTCCTCGAAGTCAGCGGCGAGCTTTGTAGCCTTGCGCACGATCAGCAGCGCCAGCTCTGGCGGCACCACCACTTTCGCTTCATCCAGGTACGGGCAATCGATAACGGACATAGGCACTCCGGGAGATGTACTCAGGTTTGAGTGTATCTGCGAAGTGCAGGTAAAACCCCTGCTAAGGCACGATAATGCAGTGAAATATCTCGACTCAGTGAGCCTTCGCGCCACTTATTCGATTGCCTTTGCCCAGTTTCCGCGCAACCATGAGGGCACATTCTTGACAGACCCTAGACAGATCCAAGCCCATGGCCGCGCTCAACAACGAAATCAAAGCCTTTATCGTCCAGGCCCTTGCCTGCTTCGATTCCCCCACCCAGGTCGCAACCGCGGTGAAACAGAGCTTTGGCGTTGTGGTATCGCGCCAGCAGGTCGAAGCACACGACCCGACCAAGCGTTGCAGCAAAGGCTTGGCCAAGCGCTGGGTGACGATGTTCGAGGACACTCGGGCAGGATTCCGCGAGGCGATGATTGAGATCCCCGTTGCTAACCGATCCTATCGCCTGCGCGCACTCGGGCGAATGGTTGAGGAGGCCGAGGAGCGCGGCAATTTGGCGCTGGCCGCTCAATTGATCGAGCAGGCAGCCAAGGAGTCTGGCGATATGTACGTCAAGCGCCCGCCACAACTCAACTCCATCACGCCGGCTGCCAGGGTCGCGGTGGAGTTCGTTCACGCTCGCGACTACACACTCAGGTAACGCTCCTAACGTTACCCAACCGTTATCTAACGTTAGACAACACCTGACAGCAGGCCGGAACAGGCAATTCAACTCCCGCCATTGGTGGAAGTTAAAAATCATCTGCAGCAGCTCGTCGAGCAGTACCAAGTCTACAAGCGGGACAGCTTCGTAGTCGTCGCGCAACTTCCCCCATTGGGGAGACTTCCCCATCGACGTCCCCCCCCCCAGGCAACTCCCCACCTGCGATTTGCGAACTCAGCTGAAAACCCAGCCCTGTATCACTTTGCCTGCCAACGACTTACTGCAACAAAACCATCTTCGATTGAAGCCTCTAGGCCTAGTCTTTTTCGTCTATATCAATCTATATCTGTGTATCACATAAAGTGCACCCAAAAAGCGCTGTACGAATACACAAATAAGCGCAAATCTACTCCTCGAAAAGCCAATTTCATCGCTTGAGAGGGCGCATCAATGTCTTTTTCCGCAACAGCACAACCACCAAAGGGGCGCGGCCCGAGCCGCAGCCTCACAAAGGCCGAGCTGAAACTCGCCTGGGATCGAATCCGGTCAGCCGCCGCCAGTGGCGACCTGCAGGCCAGCGCATTGCTGATCGCCTTGGCCGAGCAACGTCCCCTCATGACCACCGCCACAATCCTTGCCGCATAGGTGACCAACTTGGCTACAGCTATCGATGACATGAAATACGCCCTGGACCTGCTCCAAAAAGTGGACGCGACCCTGGACCAATACAGCGGCGACCCGCAACTGAAGTCTGTCCGCCGTGAAGTGGCCACCGTCGCCGGCGCAGTCAAGAAGCGCATCAGCACCGAAAAAGGCGAAGAGGTTTACGGATGCTCAATCCAATGAAGGAGGAAAAGCGCGAAGTAGTCCGCCAGCGCGCCGCCCGGGCCGGGATTCAAATCGATCATCTGCCCACTGGCGGCTATCGCATCCACGGCCGCAACAGGTTCATCGACTTTCTGGTCAATGATTTGGCCGACGTTCACCTTGAAGACCTGGCGCCGCGGCGCTGGGCCTGACCCCATCAGGAGAATTCTGTAATGGCAATTAAGCAACTTCGAGCAAATATTGGCGGCCGTGAGCGCATCATTGGGCTCTGGCCAACCCGCGAGGACGGGCCATTCAAGGATCTGTTCTCGATCGCCCGCGAAGCTCGTAACCACGTCGAAGGCTTGAGCATCGCGACAGATAACATCCGCAACGATGCCCGCCTTTCAGATCAAGCGAAAAAGCAGGACACCTATGCCACCGCCAAGGATCGTCTGTACTTCCTTGGGCAACTGCAGCGCAATTTCGAAGTGTTCAAGGGGCACGTAGACGAACGCGCCAGCAAGATGACGGCGGTTAAGTCCTATCGCGACAGTGACCCGGCCGCGGTACACATCGACATTGCGCTGGCAGCCCAGCTTCGCGCGATGGGCCCAGCCGAACGAAACGCCACGCTGCTAATGGGCACTGAAAAAGCATTCGTCGACGCGGCGCTGCGCCTGCCCAGGGAGCTCACCGGCATCAGCGGCGAGTGGTATGCGCGTATCGTCAAAGAGGCGGTGGCGCGTTCCAATCCTCGCGAGGCCGATGAGCTCGAGGATCTCTACCAAGCTGTCGGCGCTGCGCAGGAAACACTTCAGCACGCCTTCGAGATCATCGGTAAGGAGGCAGGCATTACCCTTGATGAGCGAGTTGAGCTCGCCGGGGAAGGCGCCAAGGAACTTGTGAAGGGGCCGGCTGAATCGACTATTGAGCGCATTCAGGATCGTTTGGCGCGCGCTCAAGAGGAGGCGGACGGGGAAGACGACAAGCGCAAGGCGGAAATCCTCGGCAGCCTGGCGAACACTCCGGACGGCGATCGACTGGCGGCAGGGGCATAACCATTGAAAGAGCCAGCCCTGCCAAAGGTGGTACCGGGACGCGCAGCAGGTGGCAAGTTTGCCCCTGGGTACTCGGGCAACCCTGGCGGTCGCTCCGGCCAAACCCAGGCCATTCGCGCGCAGCTGGCGGCCGGTGCTGATGCTGTCACACGAAAGGTTCTGGCGGCGGCCAAGAAGGGTGATATGCAGGCCTGCCGCCTTATCCTTGAGCGCCTGGTGCCGCCGCTCAAGCCCACCTCCGAACCCGTGCAATTCGAACTAGACGACACCGACCTTCCCAGCGCCGCCCAGTCAATCATGCGTGCGATCGCCGGCGGGCACCTCGCTCCCGACCAGGGCAAATCTCTCATTGAGGGCTTGGGCGCAGTTGCCCGCGTAATCGAGGTGGCGGAGTTGCAGAAAGGTATCGAAGAGCTCCGTCAGCAGGTGGAGGCAATGACGCGATGAGCAAGCGCGAACAACTCCGCAGGATTCGCAAGAACCTTGACGAACGTCAAGGTAACCCAATCGAAAGGGCTATCGAGGAAGTAATGGATTGGTGCGAAGCCATGGCTTTTGAGCCGAAAGCGCACATGACATGGGATGAGCTTGAGGCAGCGGAGGCGGAGACTATCGAGCTTTTAGCGCTGCTTGAAGGCTTCAAATCACCGCAAGCTAAGCCCGGGAAGTAGGGCATGGAGACCACAAAGTGACCTATCAAGAACGCTTCGCCGAGGCGTGCAAGACAACTCAGTTTCAATCACATCACATGGCCCAGGGACCTGATTCCGGATACTTGGTGTGGGATGTCCGGCACGTCCGCGACGGAGAGAAGGTGAGCATCGACGGTCCTTTCCTCACCGAGGAAGAAGCGCGGGTATCGGCCGACCTGCTCCGCGGTACGTTCCGCGGCGCTAGGGCCTACCAAGGAATCTATGACCGGATATGGAACTACGACCCCAAGCGTGAACAACTGCAGCTCGATCAGGCGCTGATGTCGCGAGACCTTCTGGCTATCCGCCTGGGCGTGACAGTTCCCACACCCAGCCACACGTAAATACTCTTGAGGTGCAGCAATGAGCGATATCGTCAAACGACCCATGACACGCATTCTCCTATCCGGCAGCCTGGCTCAAAAATTTGGACGTAAATACGATCGATTACTTGAAAGTGGTACGACACGCGAGGTGTTCAGTGCATTGCAACACACGGTCGAAGGCTGGACGGATGAGATCATGCGAATGTCACGGGCGGGCATACGCTTCGCCATCTTCCGTAACCGCGTGAATGTCGGAAAGGACGAGTTCGCCCTGAGCGGAACGACCGAGATCCGCATCGTTCCGATTATAGCCGGGAGCAAAAACGGCGGCCTGCTCCAAACTGTCGTAGGGGTTGTGCTGATTGCGGTCGGGGCGGTGATGACAATCGCAAGCGGCGGCACAGCCTCGCCGCTGGCTGCCGGCCTGATCTCAATGGGCATCGCCATGACCATCGGAGGCGTCGTACAGATGCTCTCTCCTACCCCTAAAACCCCTAACCAAGAAGACCAAGCCAGCACCGAAAACAAACCCAGCTACCTCTTCAACGGCGCGTTTAACTCCACTCAGCAAGGCCTCCCCGTGCCCATCGTTTATGGCCGGATGCTGGTCGGCTCCAGTGTGGTTGCTGTCGGCACCTGGGCGGAGGTCGTTGCGGTATGAGCGAAGGCCGGCATTGATCGGCGGCCAGTGCTACATTCGCCCTTTCCCAGGAGAGAAATACCATGCAAAGGATTATTGCGGCGGGGTTAATCGCACTGGCCTTGGGCGGATGCGTATCTGCACCAATGCCGTTTTCTGAAGCGAAACCAGTTCCGGCCGATGAGGTTTATGGCTTCAACGACACAGGAGCGAAAGAGTCTGGAAGCGTAACCGTGTTCAGGGATAGCGGCTTTGTCGGATCTGGCTGCGACGTCGTGTTTTACATCGATGGCCAGCGTGCGGCAAAGATTGGCCCGGGCCAGAAGGCTACTTTCAACCTGCCGGCTGGCGAAGTGAATCTTGGTACAGGGCTCGTCGAGTCATGGCTATGCGCGGGCGCAGCAATCAAAACAGTGGCGGCCAACGTCAAGCCCGGGAAGGAATCCATCTATCGAATCAATGGGGATATGCAAGGCTTCTACCTGGGCCCCTACGTCGACTACGGGCGTTGAACCCGCAACATGATCGTCACCTGCCACCGTGTCGAAAACAACACAGTGTGTTGAAACCTACACACTGTGGCGTTTCCCCCCAGACTACTTTCTCAACTTGGCTTCACCGCCTTCAACATCTCAACCAGATTTTTGAAGTGCTCCGGATCAAGAGGACTGCTGACTGTATGAGCCTCTGTGGCCCGACCAAAATAGCTTGATGTAAGCCCCGTACGGATCGCCACTTTGCTTTCTTCTGGTAGAAGCTCAATGAACGGCCCAATCGAAGCGAGTTCAAGCTCTGTCTGCCTGGCTCTATCAGCATTAGTACGATGCCGAGCAGATTCACGCGCGGTATAGATTGCTGGTGACGTTATGACGATGGCGTAGAACAAGCGAATGAGTACCGATACGGCAGTATCTTGCGAAAATGGCTCATGCCAGAACTTGTAGAATGTGGCCATCGCGAGCGCAATGCCTGTTCCAAAAATTGCCACCGTAATCCATCGCCAGAAATTTGCACTTTCACCCTCACTGGTCGCAATGCGTTGATAGTTGCCGGTTACGCCGATATTGCCCACCACCTGTACAATCTTCGCAGCTTGTTCTTTGAATACATTTAAGTCTTCGAGAGTTTTCGAGGCAGCAATGGCCTGTATATCCAGCTCATTTTTGGCGAAATTGTGTTGAGCTTGGATTGAAGTGTCGAACGTTGCTTGTCTCTGGCTCTCGTTCAATGAAAATGACTGATCGAGCTTTGCCACAGCCGCCGCAGACTCTCCTCTCTCTCTAGCAACGCTCTCTGAGAGGTCGTCGATTTTTGCTGCAAGAGCCTTCGTATGATCCTCTACGACATTAAGCATATTTCGAAGTGAGTCACGTTGTTCCGCTATTTGCTGTATGGATTTCGCCGCAAACTCAGACTGACTCTCAGCTAAGTAATTAGACCCTTCGCTGACTCCGCGCGGCCCTTGGATGAAAGCCCAAAAAAATGGAACTACATTTCGCTCCATAATGTTGCTGGCATTAACAATATGCTCAGGGTTTTCGTCCCCCAAGAACGACGTAAGCGCGGATACCACCGCATCTAAATGCGGCTGCATCGTATCAATGGCGGAGATGACGACAAGCTCTGGAGGCGTTTGCTGAATGAATTCATTTAATACATGCGCAATCGCAAAACACTTGTCGCGAGCAAGAGCGTATGGAGGGGTCGAAGAAACACTTTCCTGAGTCAGTTTTTTGCTTTCTTGGATCGCCAGCAAACGGAGCACCGATGAATGAATGGGGTGCTGCCGGTAAGCGTTGAGGTCCATCGCGGGCTCCTATTCCATATAAGGTAATGATGCAACGCTCGGACGCTACTGGCAGTCCGAGCAGATGTCCATGTGATTCGATGAGTATGCCTGAGCTGATACGCGCAAATTTGCGTTTATTTGCCCTTTCCGCTTGATAAGTAACACTCAAAGTGCAACAGTATTAGTGAGACACCTCAACTGATACGGGACGCACATCATGTTCATCCGCGCATACCTCAGAGCATCGACCGAAGAGCAGGACGCCGGACGCGCCCGGGCATCACTCGAGCAATTCGCCACCGACCATAACAAGGTCATCGCGAGTGTTTACCTGGAGAACGCCAGCGGCGCCACCGCTGACCGGCCTGAGCTGCTGCGCCTGCTCAAAGATGCGCGTAAGGGTGACGTGCTGCTGGTTGAGTCGATAGACCGGCTCTCCCGCTTGCCGGTGGAGGACTGGCAAAAGCTCAAGGCTGCGATCGACTCCAAGGGGTTGCGCATCGTCGCGCTCGATCTGCCAACCAGTCACCAGGGAATGCAGGACACCAAGGGAGACGAGTTCACCGGGCGGATGCTGGGAGCGATCAACTCGATGTTGGTAGAAATGATGGCAGCGATTGCGCGCAAGGATTACGAGCAGCGTCGAGAGCGCCAGGCGCAGGGTATTGAGAAAGCCAAGGCTGCTGGAAAGTACCAAGGCCGACCAGTCGACGCCGATCTACATAAGCGGGTCACTGAGCTACTCAAGGCAGGCTTGGGCATACGCGCTACTGCCCGGCACGCGGACTGCTCAACGACGACGGTGCTCCGGATCAAGGAATCACTGGGTGGCTGACTTGCCATCGGCAATCTCGCCGGAGGACCTCAGGTCTTCCCAAGCCCTCTTGAATGAACTGGTGGTGAATAGATCGGGCCGTTGTTCTTTCATGACGTTCGAGACTTGGGCGCGTACACCTGGTTTCCCCGGACTACCCAGAGGCAAGGCTTTGGGATCGTGACCAAGCCTAGAAATTTCAGCCAAGATTGCGGCCGCTTGGGCTTTCATGCGGGGTACGGGCTTTGTTGCATCGTGATCTGAGGTCGAGGGGGGAGAATCAGCTTCTCCCTGAAAGCTTTTTTGGGCTGCTTCCAATGCCTTTGCCGATGTCCATGGGATCAGCAAGTCCGATACTCGGAGCCTTCCTTTCCACGCTCCGGTGATATCCGGCTCTAGCGTCATCATCCGACCTTCCCAAACCGTCCTGCCATCGATGTTTACCAATTGAACATCCGAAATAGGATGGAATGCCAGGTGAGGAAAAGGGGTGTCGTCGTTCTGCATCAACTCCCAAAGTACCCGCGGGGGCGCTCGCATATAACCCATGAATCGGTAATCGAGGCGAGCACGATCTCGTTGCTCAAGGCGATCGCTTAGCTCTCGTATTCGATTATGGTCCGCATTTATCGACTGGCGTAAAGCGACCACCTCGTCTTGATCCATCCGACTGAACTCGTCGACGTTGCCAGCGGCGTTCCTTCGCAGATGAGCCTCGCTACTTGCAACCGATTTAGTTTTGGCTTCCAACTCCATAGCCTCGTCGTGCGCTCCGTGGCTCATCAGCCACCTATCTGCTTGGTCGAAAGCCAGGCCCTCGAATGCAAAAAGAATCGGGAGTGCACGGCTGATTCCGTGCTCAAGGATCTGGCGTGAAGAAGCGCCCCAGCGTTCCGCTAGTTCCGGGACGCTGAGAAATGTCGGCTCGATCATGCTCGCTTCCTCTCGGCCAAATTGCCGGCTGAAATCTCATCGAGATAGTTGGCGTACCATTGCATCATCGTCGTGCGCTGCGGCAGGTACTGGGCTTTGTTGTAGACGCCAGCAACGCCCGGCTTCTTGTGCGATAGCTGAGCCTCGACATGATTCTCGTCGAACCCGTTTTCATTGAGCACCGTCGACGCGATATGCCGGAAGCCGTGGCCGGTTTGCCGGCCTTCATACCCCATCCGGCGCAGCGCCATCAGAAACACGGTGTCACTCCGCGGCTTTGTGTGGTCACTGCGGCCCGGGAACAAAAGTGGATATCTGCCTGTGTACTGACGCAGCTCCTCCAGCGCCTCGATCGCTTGAGATGAAAGCGGTACCAGATGCTCAAGGCCTTTTTTACGACCTTTGCGCTCTACGGGAATTGTCCAAACCTTCTTCGCGAAATCGAACTCCGACCACTGCGCCTCGCGCAGCTCGCTGGGCCGCACGGCGAACAGGCTTAGGAGGCGCAGGCCGAGGCGCACATCGTGAGCGTGAGGATAGGCCACGATGGCGCGTATTAGGCCCGGGAGTTCATCAGGGGAGACGTGAGCGTAGTTCTCGGCCTTGCCGGACTGTAGGTATTTTTGCAGGCCTTCAAGTGGGTTGTGAGTGGCTCGTCCAGTCACCCTGGCCAAGTCGTAGGCGTCTCTGCAGTACGAGCGAACCCGGCTCATCTGTTCAAGAATCCCTTGCAGCTCCATGCCGCGCAGAAATTCCATCCACTCAAGCGGGGTGATTTCCGCATAGGGGCGCTTACCGAACACCGGGAAAACGTGACGCTCCAGGGCGCCAATGATTCGCTTCGCTGTGCCTGTGTCCCAGTTGGTGAGACGTGAGGCGTACCACTCCCGCGCCAGCGGCTCGAATGTTTCGCCGGCGGTGCTACTTTCGGCTTTCTTGCGGGCCTGCTTTGTGACGATTGGGTTCTTTCCGTCTGCCGCGTCGGCGCGTAGCTCGGCAGCTTTCTGTCTGGCGACCGATCCGCTTACATCGGGGTATCCGCCCAACCCAAGCCACGACCATTTTCCGTCAGGTTTCTTGTATCGAAGCTGCCAGGATTTTTGGCCATCAATTTTCACTCGGAAATAAAGGCTGTTCCCGTCGAGTTCGCGGTATTCCTTGGCGTCAGGCTCTAGCCCGGCTAAAGCCGTGTCGGAGAGAGGTCGGCGCTTTATTTCGGACCGTTTCATTAGGCGTGTATCCCCGGTTCAATTACTTTTCGAGGATACACTGGGGGATACAGGAAGGGTAGAGATAGATAGAGACGAATAGAGACAGGTAGAAACAAGAAAGCCCGCACGAGGCGGGCTTCTTGAGGTGATTTATAGACTGCTGTAGACATCTATAAATCGGTACTTGGTGGCTACACAGGGACTTGAACCCCGGACCCCAGCATTATGAATGCTATGCTCTAACCAACTGAGCTATGTAGCCAAGTGGCGCGCATTATTCACCGGTAATGCAGATGCGTCAAGCGTAAATCTAAAATATTTCTCTACACTTTCAACCGCTTATCCTCCTGACCCGAAAAAACGGGTCAGGGGAGGGCATCATCTGAGCTGAAATCTGCCGGTATTGGCGCTCAAGGCCTTGCTGCCGTGGCTCAAGGTGTCTGCCGCGAGGTTCACTGCCCGTGCGCCTTCGAGCAAGCGAACTGCCGCCTGATCCACTTGCTGGATGTTGCCGCTGACTTCGTCGGCAGTGCTCGCTTGCTCGTCGACCGCCGTGGCGATCTGCGCCAGGGTATCGGTAACGCCCTGCACGGCGCTGGCAATTTCCCCCAACCGTTCACCGAGACCGGTGACAGCATGCGCATCGGATTGTGCCTGGCCGCACGCTGCTTCCATCAGGCTGACCGCTTCATTCACCGTACTGCGCAGGCTGTCGACCGTACCGGCGATCTGCGCCGTCGAGGACTGTGTGCGTTGCGACAGGCTGCGCACTTCATCGGCCACCACCGCAAAGCCGCGCCCCTGTTCGCCCGCGCGAGCAGCCTCAATGGCAGCATTGAGTGCAAGCAGGTTGGTCTGCTCGGCGACACCGCGAATGGTGTCGACCACCAGTTGAATCTGCTGGCCTTGCTCGCTGACGCGGCCCAGCGCCGCCGCAGTGTCGTTCAAGCGCTGATTGAGCTGCTGAATACTCGCGGTCGTGCGCTGACTGTCGCGGCTGCTGTCGGCGGCGATGCGCTGAGTGTGCTGCGCACTGCCAGAGGCTCGTACGCAGCTCTCGGAGACACCTTGGGAGGTCGCGGCCAGTTGCGTCGCGGCAGCAGCGATCTGGCTGATCTGCAATTGCTGGGCTTCGACTTCACCCAAGGCATCTGCGGAGTGATGGTTGAGGGTTTGCACCGCGTTGCTCAGTTGCAGGGTTTCGTGATCGACCCCCAACAGGCTGGCGCGCAATTGCACCACGGCGACGTTGAGGGCGGTACTGATCGCCGCCAGTTCGTCCCGGCCTTGAACCGGTACTTGCAAGCTCAGATTGCCGTCGCGCAGGGCCTCGGCCAGCAAGGTGATGCCGCTGGCACTGCGACGGATCGACGCCTGCAAACAGATGAACAGATACAGCGCGGCCAGCAGCAGGCAGCCAAAAATGGTCGCGACGATGATGAACTGGCGTATAGCCGAATCGTGGTAGTAGTCCAGGCGCTGATCCAGCGACAGCAGCGATTGTTGGCGCAACGAGGCGAGGTCGGTAAGCAGGGCGTCCAGGCTGCGCTCGAAGTCGTCCGGCTTGAGGTTGATGCTGCCGCCGAATACACCGTCATCCAGAACCTTCAAGCCTGCGTCGAGGCGTTTGAGGCTGTCATGGTATTGCCCGGCCCAGTTTTGCAGGGCGCTGGGTAACCGCGCTTCGAGCAAGCCGGCGGTTTTCACAAGCTGCTCTCTGGCGTCGCCGATACGGCTGCGCAAGTCGCGCAATTGCAGGCGGCTTTGCAGGGTGAATTGCCCGGACACCACCGAAGCCTGACCGACGCTGGCCAAGCGGCCCACGCGCTCGATAAGGTCGGGTGCATGTTGAGTGGAAATCTGCGTCAGTAGATAAGTCTCAAGCCATGGCGCGAGGGTCAGGCGATTGTCCATGGCGATCTGTTCGCGCAGAGCCTGCAAAGCGCTCAACGCGTTGGTAAAGCGATCGTAGCCGTCTGGCCACCAGCCAACGCTGCTCAGGCTCTTCGAGTCGAGCCCATTGAGGGCGGTTTGCAGTGCTTGAAAGCGCGCGAGGGTTTCACCTTCGGCGTCCTCTTTTTGCAGGGCGCTATTCAGGTCCGAGGCGGCCTGGGCGACGGCAGGCTGAACCGCGTCGAATGCGGCCATGGCGGCCAAAGTCGCCGGTGTCGGCTGGCGATTGGTTTCGGTCGCGCGCCAGCGAGCCGCGCGATCACGCTGGGCTGCAAGCAGGTTATCAAGAGCATCCAGCGCGAGCAGTTGACGAACCCCGGCACGTTCGCCGGAGATCAGGTTCAATTTGTCGCGATACTCCTGGCCGATCATCAATAGACTGCCGGCCAGTGGCAGGATAAACAGCAGAAACAGCAGCTGAAATTTACGTGCGAAGCCAAAACGCCCCAGCAGCCCGATCCCCGGTGATAAAAAAGCCTGCATGCCCCATGACTCCTTTGGGCACCACGCACCATCGGCGTGCGTCGAGGTCTTTGCGACCCCGATCTGTGCCCTTGTAAAAGGCCTCGAAAGGTCACCTTTGTCAGCTCTGTAGGCCGACTCTGTGGTGAAACTTCCCATTCCGGTCCCCTTTGTAAGGGGGCCGCGTTGAAGCGGATAAGCAAGGCAAGATTCAGACCATGGCTTTGCGCTATCAACTTTTCCATGGCAAAAAAACGATGTCGTTAGCAGGCTAAGGGGATGGCGCGATCGCACCGAAAAATGGCACATTGGCGCACCTGCCCGTTTGTCCCCATCCGCTGTACGGAAAACCTCATGGCTATCAGCAATGCCCAGACCGGCGCTACGTCGGCGTCCGCACCTCCACAAAGCAGCCCCTTGGTCATGCGCATCATCGGCGCGGTGGCGCTGGCGCATTTGATCAATGACCTTATTCAGTCTGTGTTGCCGTCAATTTATCCGATGCTCAAGGCCAATTACGGCCTCACATTCACCCAGGTCGGGCTGATCACGCTGACCTTTCAGCTGACAGCTTCGCTGTTGCAGCCTTGGGTCGGTTATTACACCGATCGCCATCCCAAGCCATGGCTGTTGCCAACGGGCACCATCTGCACCCTGATCGGGATTCTGATGATGTCGGTGGTCGGCAGTTTTCCGCTGATTTTGCTGGCGGCGGGCTTGATCGGTGTTGGCTCCTCGACCTTCCATCCGGAGGCCTCTCGGGTGGCGCGGCTGGCCTCAGGCGGGCGGTTCGGCCTGGCGCAATCGACCTTTCAGGTCGGTGGCAATGCGGGCTCGGCGTTTGGTCCGTTGCTGGCGGCGGCGATCATCATTCCTTATGGGCAAGGGCATGTGGCCTGGTTCGGTTTGTTCGCCGTGTTTGCGCTGTTTGTGCTCTACCGGATCAGCCGTTGGTACGCCAATCACTTGAACCTGTTCAAGCTCAAACAGGGGCAGGCAGCGACTCACGGTTTGTCCAAGGGGCGCGTAATCAGTGCGCTGGTGGTGCTCGGGTTGCTGGTGTTCTCCAAGTATTTCTACATGTCCAGTCTCACCAGTTACTTCACCTTTTACCTGATTGAAAAGTTCGACCTGTCCGTGGCCAGTTCGCAACTGCACCTGTTCCTGTTTCTCGGTGCGGTCGCCGCGGGCACCTTCTTCGGCGGACCGATCGGCGACAAGATCGGGCGTAAGGCGGTGATCTGGTTCTCGATCCTCGGCGTTGCACCGTTCACCTTGATCCTGCCGCACGTCGACCTGTTCTGGACCAGTATTCTCAGCGTGGTCATCGGCTTCATCCTGGCCTCGGCGTTCTCGGCCATTGTGGTGTATGCGCAGGAACTGGTGCCGGGCAATGTCGGGATGATTGCCGGGGTGTTCTTCGGTTTGATGTTTGGTTTTGGCGGGATTGGCGCTGCACTGCTGGGGCATCTGGCGGATATCCACGGCATTGAGTACGTGTATTTCCTGTGTTCGTTTTTGCCGTTGCTGGGTGTGTTGGCGATCTTTTTGCCACGAACCAAAAAAGCATAAGATCAAAAGATCGCAGCCTTCGGCAGCTCCTACAGGGTATTGCCTGTTTATGTAGGAGCTGCCGAAGGCTGCGATCTTTTGGCAATCTGACAGGTACAAAAAAGCCGCGTATCAAACGCGGCTTTTTCTTGGGCAGGTGCTTCGTCTTGAGAAAACTTAGACGTTAAAGCGGAAGTGCATTACGTCGCCGTCTTTGACGATGTAGTCCTTGCCTTCGAGGCGCCATTTACCGGCTTCCTTGGTCCCGGCTTCACCCTTGTACTGGATGAAGTCGTCATAGGCGATCACTTCGGCGCGGATGAAGCCTTTTTCGAAGTCGGTGTGGATCACGCCAGCGGCTTGCGGTGCGGTGGCGCCCACGCGGACAGTCCAGGCGCGGACTTCTTCGACGCCGGCGGTGAAGTAGGTTTGCAGGTGCAACATCTCGTAGCCAGCGCGGATTACGCGGTTCAGGCCAGGCTCTTCGAGGCCCAGGGCTTCGAGGAACATGTCTTTCTCTTCGCCATCTTCCAGTTCGGCGATTTCGGCTTCGATCTTGTTGCAGACCGGAACCACCATGGCGCCTTCTTCTTCGGCGATGGCTTTGACGATGTCCAGCAGCGGGTTGTTCTCGAAACCGTCTTCAGCGACGTTAGCGATGTACATGACCGGCTTGGTGGTCAGCAGGTGGAAGCCTTTGATCACCGCTTTATCGTCGGCACCCATGTTCTTCATCAGCGTGCGCGCAGGCTTGCCGAGGGTGAAGTGAGCGATCAGTTGCTCCAGCAGGCCTTTCTGGACCACGGCATCCTTGTCGCCACCCTTGGCGTTGCGGGCGACTTTCTGCAATTGCTTCTCGCAGCTGTCGAGGTCGGCGAAGATCAGTTCCAGGTCGATGATTTCGATGTCGCGTTTCGGGTCGACACTGTTGGAGACGTGAATCACGTTCTCGTCTTCGAAGCAGCGGACCACGTGGGCGATGGCATCGGTTTCGCGGATGTTGGCCAGGAATTTGTTGCCCAGGCCTTCACCTTTCGACGCGCCGGCAACCAGGCCCGCGATGTCGACGAATTCCATGGTGGTCGGCAGGATGCGCTTTGGATTGACGATGGCTGCCAGAGCTTCCAGGCGCGGGTCCGGCATCGGCACGATACCGGTGTTGGGCTCGATGGTGCAGAAGGGGAAGTTCTCGGCCGCGATACCGGATTTGGTCAGGGCGTTGAACAGGGTGGACTTGCCGACGTTAGGCAGGCCGACGATGCCGCAATTGAATCCCATGGTGTTTCCCCTCGGATAAGAGTCAGGCCTTCTGGCTGTGCAGGTTTTTCATCGCGCGGTTCCATTCACCGGCGAGGATATCCGGCAGCACGCCGAGGGCAAAGTCGATGCTGGCATCGAGTTTTTCCTGTTCGGCGCGTGGCGCACGACCCAGGACGAAATTTGAAACCATACTGGCAACGCCCGGGTGGCCAATGCCAAGCCGCAAGCGGTAGAACGTATTCTGATTGCCCAATTGCGCAATGATGTCGCGCAACCCGTTGTGACCGCCATGGCCGCCGCCCAATTTGAGTTTGGCAACGCCCGGAGGCAGGTCGAGTTCGTCATGTGCCACCAGGATTTCTTCGGGCTTGATGCGGAAGAAACCGGCGAGTGCCGCTACGGCCTGGCCGCTGCGGTTCATGTAGGTGGTGGGAATCAACAGACGAACATCCTGACCTTGGTGCGAATAGCGCCCGGTCAGGCCGAAATATTTGCGATCGGCTACAAGGTTCACACCTTGCGCGTTCGCGATGCGCTCAACAAAAAGGGCCCCTGCGTTATGCCGGGTCTGTTCGTATTCAGCGCCTGGATTTCCCAGGCCAACGATCAGTTTAATGGCAGTCACGATAGGGGCCCTTCCTTGGAGTGGTGGATAACATCGCCGCAATCAGGGTGTGCGGCGAAAGTGGACGAAAATTGCTCATTTACCATTATGTAAACTCCGCGTTCTCGCCCGCTTTCTCGCTACGCTCTAGTCCGCGATGTTTCCGGTCACTCCGGCGTACAGAGTGAAATTACTCTGCAGCGCCTTCAGCTGGAGCTTCTGGAGCAACACGTGGAGCGTGAACGTTGGCAACAGCCAGGTCGTTACCGTGAGCCAGAGCAACAAATTCAACGCCTTTAGGAGCGCTGATGTCGGACAGGTGAATGATCGAGCCGACTTCGGCGTTAGCCAGGTCAACTTCGATGAATTCAGGCAGGTCTTTTGGCAGGCAGGACACTTCGATTTCAGCAACAACGTGCGAAATCTCGCCGCCTTTCTTCACTGGAGCAGCTTCGTTGATGAAGTGCACAGGAACGATAGCGGTCAGCTTCTGGCCGGCAACTACGCGTACGAAGTCAGCGTGCAACACGTGGCCTTTGGCCGGGTGACGCTGCAGAGCCTTGATGATTACGTTTTGCTTGGTGCCGCCAACGTTCAGCTCGATGATGTGGCTGTAAGCCGCTTCGTTTTCGAGCAGTTTGGTAACTTCTTTAGCCAGCATGCTGATGGATTCAGGGGCTTTTTCGCCACCGTAAACTACAGCTGGAACCAGGCTTGCGAGACGACGCAGGCGGCGGCTCGCACCTTTCCCCAGGTCGGAACGCACTTCAGCATTCAGAGTAAAATCGTTCATGTTGTATCTCCAAAATAACCACATTCGCCCCAGCGTTTGCGACCAGCGCTAAAGGCGATATGGGCAAAAAAGCCCCGCCCCGACAGGAATGCCGGGGCGGGGCGCTTTTCGTCAACGAGACATTTCGAGAAGGGCAGGGCCCTTAGCGGAACATCGCGCTGATCGATTCTTCATTGCTGATGCGGCGGACCGCCTCGGCAACTACCGGTGCGATATCCAGTTGACGGATACGTGCACAGGCTTGTGCTGCAGCGGACAGAGGAATGGTATTGGTTACCACCAACTCGTCCAGCACGGAATTTTCAATGTTTTCGATCGCCCGACCCGACAACACAGGGTGCGTGCAATAAGCGAAAACCTTGGCTGCGCCATGCTCTTTCAAGGCCTTGGCCGCGTGGCACAGAGTGCCGGCGGTATCGACCATGTCATCGACCAGAATACAGGTACGCCCTTCGACATCACCGATGATATGCATCACTTCAGAGTGATTGGCTTTCTCACGGCGTTTGTCGATGATCCCGAGATCCACGCCCAGGGATTTGGCAACAGCACGTGCACGCACGACGCCACCAATGTCCGGGGACACAATCATCAGGTTTTCGAAGCGCTGATCTTCAATGTCATCCACCAGAACCGGGGAGCCGTAGATGTTATCTACCGGAATATCGAAGAAACCCTGGATTTGGTCAGCATGCAGATCAACCGTGAGAACACGGTCGATGCCGACTACGGTAAGCATGTCAGCAACGACTTTCGCGCTGATAGCCACACGTGCGGAACGCGGACGGCGATCCTGACGGGCATAACCAAAGTAAGGAATAACAGCAGTAATACGAGTAGCCGAGGAGCGGCGGAAGGCGTCAGCCATCACTACCAGTTCCATCAGGTTATCGTTGGTCGGAGCGCAAGTCGGCTGAATAATGAAGACATCTTTACCGCGGACGTTTTCATTGATCTCGGCTGTAATTTCGCCGTCGGAAAACTTACCGACAGAAATGTCACCGAGAGGGATATGCAGCTGACGTACAACACGCCGAGCCAGATCGGGGTTAGCGTTCCCCGTAAAGACCATCATCTTGGACACGCGCAGTACCTGAAGGCTGAGGGTAACCTGGATGAGTATAGGAAAATGGCAGGGGCGGCTGGATTCGAACCAACGCATGGCAGGATCAAAACCTGCTGCCTTACCGCTTGGCGACGCCCCTGTATCTGTTGCAACGATTACCCAGTAATCGGTTCCTTTAGAGCAGACTTTGCAGCTTGCGGTGCAACATCGAGATGTTGCTTCCTTTTGCTACAAACCCTGTAAGGGTCTCTGTAAGAAGGGCCGAGACTTTATCAGCTTCAGCTTTGCTTGGGAAGCCCCCAAACACACAACTTCCAGTGCCAGTAAGTTTTGCTTCGGTAAATTTACCTAACAAATTCAATGCGTTACGTACCTCTGGATAACGCCTTGCTACTACTGGCAAGCAGTCGTTTCGACTGTTTCCCTTGGGAACGGGGCGCACTTTAATGGGCGGTGAGTTACGTGTCAACAACGGATCTGAAAAAATTTCTGCCGTACTTACAGAGACTTGCGGTACGAGCACCAGATACCACGGTTCTTCCGGCTCTACAGGGGTCAGTTTCTCCCCCACACCCTCGGCGAAAGCCGCGTGGCCGCGTACGAAAACCGGAACGTCAGCACCCAGCGTCAAGCCGAGCGTAGCCAGCCGATCTTCATCCCAACCCAGCTGCCAGAGATGATTGAGGCCCAGCAGCGTCGTTGCTGCATTCGAACTGCCACCACCGATTCCGCCGCCCATGGGCAGGATCTTGTCGATCCAGATATCGATGCCGAGCGCGCAGCCGGATTGTTCCTGAAGTTTTTTGGCGGCCTTGACGATCAGGTTGCTGTCGTGCGGGACACCTTCGAACGCGGTGTGTAATCGAATGACGCCGTCATCGCGCACGGCGAAAGTGATTTCGTCGCCATAGTCGAGAAACTGAAACAGCGTCTGCAGCTCGTGATAGCCGTCTTCACGGCGACCGAGAATGTGCAGCATCAAATTGAGTTTGGCCGGTGAGGGCAGGGTCAGGCGATTGACTGGCATGTTACTGCCCCAATTTGCGCGGTTGCCAAGCCTTGATCACCAGGGTGACATCAAGGTCGGTGCCGTGCAGTTTGATCCGCTCGGGCAACCAGTAGCCATTTTGCTCGGTGTAGGCGGTGTACTCGACCTGCCAACCATCCTGTTCCAGGTTGGCCAGACGGCTATCGGCGTCCAGCGTCAGACGGCTTTTGCTGTCTGGGGCCGGGAGCCCGCGGACCCACCAGGCCAGGTTGGACACCGGCAATTTCCAGCCCAGTTGTTCTTCAAGCAGGATTTCCGGGTTCGGTGCTTCATAGCGTCCCTGATTGGCAACTTCCAGCGAAACCTTGCCGGGACGCCCGGTCAGGCGTGCAGCACCACGACCCAAAGGGCCGGACAGGCGGATATCGTAGTAATCCTGGCGCTGCAACCAGAACAGCGTGCCGCTGCCCGAGTCCTTTGGTGCGCGGATGCCGATCTTGCCGTCGATCTGCCAGCCGTCGAGGCCGGTCAGTTGCTGCTTGTGTTCACGCCATTGGGCAGTGTTGCCGTGACCCTCGACGGATTCGCGGGCGCCGAAACCTGCGCAACCGGCGAGCAGGGCGATGAAACTGAAAACGATAACGTGGCGCAAGAACATAATCTTAAAGAGTCTCTGATCCGGTCAGGCGTTTGATGGTACTGCGCAGAGCTGGGCTATCAGGCTGTTCCTTGAGGAACTTGCCCCAGACTTGTTTGGCTTCGCGTTGCTTGCCGCTGGCCCAAAGGACTTCGCCCAGGTGTGCGGCGACTTCCTGATCGGGGAACCGCTCCAGTGCCTGACGCAGCAGGCGTTCAGCTTCGTCGAGGTTGCCCAAGCGGTAATTCACCCAGCCAAGGCTGTCGAGCACCGCCGGATCTTCCGGATTGATGTGATGAGCCTGTTCGATCAGGGCCTTGGCTTCAGCGTAACGCGTCGTACGATCAGACAAGGTGTAGCCGAGCGCGTTCAGCGCCATGGCGTTGTCCGGATCGCGCTTGATGATCTGCCGCAAGTCTTTTTCCATCTGCGCCAGGTCATTGCGTTTTTCCGCGAGCATGGCCCGGGTGTAAAGAAGGTTCAGATCGTCCGGATATTGCTGCAGGGCTTTTTGCAGGACATTCCAGGCCTTGTCGCCCTGATTGTTGGCGGACAGGGTTTCAGCTTCGATCAGGTACAACTGGATCGCATAATCCGGTTGCTCGTCGCGCTGAGCCGCCAGTTTGCTTTGGGCTTCAGCGGTCTTGCCGTTGTTCATCAGAATGTCGGCCTGGCGCAATTGTGCCGGCAGGTAATCGTTGCCCGGTCCGACTTTGGCGTACTCGATCAACGCGCCTTGCGGATCATTTCGCTCTTCGGCAATGCGACCGAGGTTCAGGTGTGCTGAGTCGACATGGCTATCCCGGGCGATCAGGTCTTCCAGATAACCCTTGGCCTCGTCCCAGGCTTTGGCTTCCAGGCAGACCAGCGCCAGGGAGTAACGCAGTTCGTCGTCTTCCGGGTATTGCTGAACCAGGCTCGAGAACTCGGCTTTGGCGTCGTCCATGCGGTCTTGTTCAACCAGCATCCGCGCGTAAGTCAGGCGCAGACGTTTGTCGTCCGGGTATTTCTTGATGCTTTTTTGCAGCAATGGCAATGCTTCGCCACCGCGATCAAGTGATTGCAGTAACCGCGCGCGCAGCAGAATCGGTGCGATTTCGCCGTCCTCCGGCGGATTGTTTTCCAGCAGGGTGAGCGCGCCTTTGGTGTCGCCATCCTGTTGCATCAGCAACGCCTTGCCAAAAATCAGCTGGCTGTTGTTCGGATGGCGCTGCAGCAAACGGTCGAAGCTTTTCATCAAACCGTTGCGCGTGTCCTGGTCGGTATCGGCGGCGGACAGGGCGAGGAAGTCGAAATGGGTGTCGCCCTTGCCCTGCAGGACTTTCTCCATATAAACCATGGAGTCGTCATAACGACCGGCCCGGGCCAGTTGCACGGCGGCAGCCCGCTGCGCTTCGAGGTCGTTCGGCGCGTTTTTTGCCCAGATCAGGGCGGTATCCAGGGCGGCTTGATCGGCGCCCAGGTATTCGGCGATGCGGAATGCCCGCTCCGAGATGCCCGGATCCTGAGTATTGATGGCCTGGGTCACATAGTTGTCCAGGGCAATGTCGAAACGATTGCGCTGGCCAGCCAGTTCGGCGCTCAACAGGCTGAAGACTGTGTCTTCACTGAACGAGCTGTAAACCTTGGGCTTTTCAGGGGCCGGAGTGCTGTCTTCGACCGGCGACGTGCCGTCCGACGAAACGGGTGCCAAGGCCTGGCAGCCGCTGAGGAAGACAAAAGCGAGGAGCAACGCGGAAGATCTATTCATATAGGAAGAGGACGACTAACCTGCGGTCGGATCATCATGACACAAGCCTTCGGCCAAACATAACCGGCCCCGAAATTTACCCCGTCACCCAGTCCATGTAGGAGCCGCCGAAGGCTGCGATCTTTTGATTTTGTTTTTCAAGATCAAAAGATCGCAGCCTTCGGCAGCTCCTACATGAAGGCTGAACGAGAACTGCTCGCAATCTGCGGCAGCACCTACCACGCCAATAGATATCGAGTAGTTGTTCTGAATCTGGCGAAGTAGGACAATTGCCGGCTTCACGTCACCATCAGCGACTTTGAATGGCCTTCCTTGCACTCGGTATTAACCACAAGACTGCTTCAGTAGACGTCCGCGAGCGCGTGGCTTTTACTCCTGAGCAGCTGGTGGAGGCCTTACAGCAGCTCTGCCGACTTACCGACAGCCGCGAAGCTGCGATCCTCTCCACCTGCAATCGCAGTGAACTCTATATAGAACAGGATCACCTGTCGGCTGACATCGTGCTCCGCTGGCTGGCCGAATATCATCATTTGAGCCTCGAAGAACTGCGCGCGAGCGCTTATGTGCACGAAGATGATGCGGCAGTTCGTCACATGATGCGGGTGGCTTCCGGGCTCGATTCGCTGGTGTTGGGTGAGCCGCAGATTCTCGGTCAGATGAAATCGGCCTACGCCGTGGCTCGCGAAGCCGGCACCGTGGGTCCGTTGCTCGGGCGCTTGTTCCAGGCCACGTTCAATGCGGCCAAGCAAGTGCGCACCGACACGGCCATTGGTGAAAACCCGGTGTCCGTGGCGTTTGCCGCGGTGAGCCTGGCGAAACAGATTTTCAGCGACTTGCAACGCAGCCAGGCCTTGCTGATCGGTGCCGGTGAAACCATCACCCTGGTCGCCCGTCATCTGCATGAACTGGGGGTAAAACGCATCGTCGTGGCCAACCGCACGCTGGAGCGCGCGAGCATGCTCGCTGAGCAGTTCGGTGCCCATGCTGTGCTGCTGTCAGATATTCCGGCGGAGCTGGTGCGCAGCGACATCGTCATCAGCTCCACGGCCAGCCAGTTGCCGATTCTCGGTAAAGGCGCCGTGGAAAGTGCGCTGAAACTGCGCAAGCACAAACCGATTTTCATGGTGGATATCGCCGTTCCACGGGATATCGAGCCTGAAGTCGGCGAGTTGGACGACGTTTACCTGTACAGCGTCGACGATCTCCACGAAGTGGTCGCCGAGAACCTCAAGAGCCGTCAAGGCGCCGCACAAGCGGCGGAAGAAATGGTCTCGGTGGGCGCCGAAGATTTCATGGTGCGCCTGCGCGAGTTGGCGGCGGTCGACGTGCTCAAGGCCTATCGTCAACAAAGCGAGCGCATGCGCGACGAAGAGTTGCAAAAGGCCCAGCGCATGCTGGCTAACGGCAGCAACGCCGAAGAAGTGCTGGTGCAACTGGCCCGCGGCCTGACCAACAAACTGTTGCACGCACCGAGCGTGCAGTTGAAAAAGCTCTCTGCCGAAGGTCGCCTTGATGCGCTGGCGATGGCCCAGGAACTCTTTGCCCTCGGTGAGGGCCCATCGGAAAGCTTTTCGGATAAGAAACCGCAATGAAAGCGTCACTGCTCAATAAACTGGACATCCTCCAGGACCGTTTCGAGGAATTGACTGCGTTGCTTGGCGACGGCGAGGTCATTTCCGATCAGAACAAATTCCGCACCTATTCCAAGGAATACGCGGAAGTCGAACCGATTGTCGAAGCCTATAAACAGCTGCTCAAAGTTCAGGGCGACCTCGAAGGCGCTCAGGCTCTGCTCAAGGACAGCGACCCGGACATGCGTGAAATGGCCGTGGAAGAAGTCCGCGAAGCCAAGGAACGTCTGGTTGAACTGGAAGCCAGTCTGCAACGCATGCTGCTGCCCAAAGACCCGAACGATGGGCGCAACGTGTTCCTCGAAATCCGCGCCGGCACCGGTGGCGACGAGGCGGCAATTTTCTCCGGCGATCTGTTCCGCATGTATTCGCGTTACGCCGAGCGGCGCGGCTGGCGAGTGGAGATCCTTTCGGAAAACGAAGGCGAACACGGCGGCTATAAAGAAGTCATTGCCCGGGTTGAAGGCGATAACGTGTACGGCAAGCTGAAATTCGAATCCGGTGCCCACCGTGTACAGCGGGTTCCGGCGACCGAATCCCAAGGGCGCATTCACACCTCGGCCTGCACCGTGGCGGTATTGCCCGAGCCGGATGAACAAGAAGCGATCGAGATCAACCCGGCGGATCTGCGGGTCGATACTTACCGCTCTTCCGGTGCCGGTGGCCAGCACGTCAACAAGACCGACTCGGCGATCCGCATCACGCACTTGCCGTCCGGTATCGTTGTCGAGTGTCAGGAAGAGCGTTCGCAGCACAAGAACCGTGCGCGGGCGATGTCCTGGCTGTCGGCCAAGCTCAACGACCAGCAGACCAGCGCCGCCGCCAATGCCATCGCCAGCGAGCGTAAATTGCTGGTGGGCTCGGGTGATCGCTCTGAGCGTATTCGCACCTACAACTTTGCCCAGGGCCGGGTCACGGACCATCGGGTCAACCTGACGCTGTATTCCCTCGACGAAATCCTCGCCGGTGGCGTCGATGCGGTGATTGAACCGTTACTGGCCGAATATCAGGCCGATCAACTGGCAGCGATAGGTGAGTAAATGACGATCATTGCCAGTTTGTTGCGCGCCGCTGAATTGCCCGACTCGCCCACCGCGCGTCTGGATGCCGAATTGTTGCTGGCGGCCGCGTTGGGCAAGTCCCGCAGCTTCCTGCACACCTGGCCGGAACGTATTGTTCCCAGCGAGGCGGCGTTGACCTTTGCCGAGTACTTGCAGCGTCGTCGCAGCGGTGAGCCGGTGGCTTACATTCTGGGGCAGCAGGGTTTCTGGAAGCTGGATCTGGAAGTCGCGCCGCACACGCTGATTCCGCGCCCGGACACCGAGTTGCTGGTGGAGGCGGCTCTGGAACTGTTGCCGGCCACACCCGCCACCGTCCTCGACCTTGGCACCGGCACCGGTGCAATTGCCCTGGCCCTGGCCAGCGAACGCCCGGCGTGGAAGGTCACCGCCGTCGACCGCGTGCTGGAGGCCGTGGCCCTGGCCGAACGCAATCGCCAGCGCCTGCACCTGAACAACGCCACAGTGCTGAGCAGCCATTGGTTCAGCGCTCTGGAAGGTCAGCGTTTCCAACTGATCATCAGCAACCCGCCCTACATTGCGTCGTCCGATCCGCATTTGGTGGAAGGCGATGTGCGCTTCGAGCCGGCCAGCGCATTGGTGGCGGGTGTCGACGGCCTCGACGATCTGCGCTTGATCGTGGCCCAGGCGCCGGATCATCTGGAGGCGGGTGGCTGGCTGATGCTCGAACACGGTTACGATCAAGCCGAGGCCGTGCGTGATTTGTTGCTGACCCGCGGCTTTGAAGACGTCCACAGCCGCACCGATCTGGGCGGTCATCAACGCATCAGTCTGGGGCGCCTGCCATGCTGAATGATCAGGAATTGCTGCGCTACAGCCGGCAAATTCTGTTGCAGCACATCGACATCGACGGGCAATTGCGCTTGAAAGAAAGTCGCGTGCTGATCGTCGGGCTTGGTGGTCTCGGCGCGCCGGTGGCGCTGTACCTCGCTGCCGCAGGCATCGGCGAGTTGCATCTGGCGGACTTTGATACGGTCGACCTGACCAACCTGCAACGCCAGATCATTCATGACACCGACAGTGTCGGCATGAGCAAAGTCGATTCGGCGATCAAACGCCTGAGCGCGATCAACCCCGAGATTCAACTGGTCGCCCATCGCAATGCGCTGGATGAAGACTCTTTGGCCGCCGCCGTGGCGGGGGTGGATCTGGTACTCGACTGTTCCGACAATTTCTCAACTCGCGAAGCCGTCAACGCCGCTTGCGTGGCCGCCGCCAAACCTTTGGTCAGCGGCGCGGCCATTCGCCTCGAAGGGCAATTGTCGGTGTTCGACCCGCGTCGGCCGGAGAGCCCGTGCTACCACTGTTTATACGGGCATGGCAGCGAGGCTGAATTGACCTGCAGCGAAGCGGGTGTGGTCGGTCCGCTGGTGGGGTTGGTCGGCAGCCTGCAAGCACTCGAAGCGCTAAAGCTGCTGGCAGGTTTCGGTGAGCCGCTGGTGGGGCGCCTGTTGTTGATCGATGCCTTGGGCTCGCGCTTTCGAGAGTTGCGAGTCAAGCGTGATCCGGGTTGTAGCGTTTGCGGGCCGAAGCATGCGTGAAGCGCCAATTGGCGTGTTCGACTCCGGCGTCGGTGGGCTTTCGGTGCTGGCCGAGATCCAGCAGTTATTGCCCAACGAGTCTCTGCTGTATGTTGCCGATTGCGGCAATATTCCCTACGGCGAGAAAACGCCGGAATTTATCCAGCAGCGTTGCAGTGTCATGGCCAGGTTTTTTCAACAGCAGGGCGCCAAAGCCCTGGTGCTGGCCTGCAACACCGCCACCGTCGCGGGCGTTGCCGATCTGCGACGCGACTACCCCACGTGGCCCATCGTCGGCATGGAGCCCGCGGTCAAACCGGCCGCTGCCGCGACCCGCAGTGGCGTGGTTGGAGTGCTGGCTACGACCGGCACGTTGCAGAGCGCCAAGTTCGCCGCGTTGCTCGACCGTTTCGCCACCGATGTGCAAGTGATCACCCAGCCTTGTCCCGGGTTGGTGGAATTGATTGAAAACGGTGATCTGCACAGCCCCGTCCTGCGTCAATTACTTGAGCGCTACGTCCAGCCGCTGCTCGCAGCAGGCGCGGACACCATCATTCTCGGCTGCACCCATTACCCTTTCCTCAAGCCACTGCTCAAGCAGATGATCCCCGACGACATCAGCCTGATCGACACCGGCGCCGCTGTTGCACGACAACTTCAACGTCTTTTGGCCGAGCGTGATTTGCTCGCCGATGGTCCTGCGCGTGCGGCGCAATTCTGGACCAGCGCCGATCCCCTGCATTTCAGAAATATATTGCCGATACTGTGGAATAACGCTGGCGTTGTGCAAAGCTTCAAAGGGTAAGCAGGTCTCGGGGGCATACGAAAAATCGGGGTGAACTTCTGATAAATCGCCGACTTCTATAGCAGTGAGTGTCGAGCAACAAAAAAACCAAACGAAATCGTTCGGAAAAGGAAGTTTCTAATGAAGCGACTGTTCTGCTTGGCTGCGATTGCGGCCGCACTGATGGGGCACAGTTTTACCGCGCAGGCGGCAGGCGTAGAGTTCAGCGTCGGCCAGACCAGCGATTCGACCATGACGTATCGATTGGGTATGCAATTCGATTGGGACAAGAGTTGGTGGCAGACCGATGTCGGCCGCCTGACTGGTTACTGGAGCGGCGCTTACACCTATTGGGAAGGTGACGAGGCGTCCAGCAATAACAGCCTCTCTTTTTCGCCCGTGTTTGTTTACGAGTTTTCCGGCCAGAACGTCAAACCTTACGTCGAAGCAGGAGTGGGTGTGGCGGTGTTCTCGCATACTCAAGTTGAAGACAACCACCTCGGCACAGCCTTTCAGTTTGAAGACCGCCTCGGTTTTGGTCTGCGCTTTGCTGGCGGACATGAAGTCGGGATTCGAGCGACACACTATTCAAACGCCGGCATCAGCAACCCGAACGACGGTATAGAAAGCTACGCGCTGCATTACACGATGCCGTTGTAAGCACATCACTCTGTGGGAGCGAGCCTGCTCGCGATTGCGGTCTGACATTCAATATTGAGTTGGCAGATATACCGCCATCGCGAGCTGGCTCGCTCCCACAGTGGGCAAATTGATTCACTTTCAGCGATACGCCGTCGAAATCCCCTGGCGCTCTTCGATGCACTCCGGCGCACCCATCTCGAACTCTCGGCAAATCAGCGGGCGTTTTTCGTAGATGGTGCACATCATCGTGTTGCGATCCAGCGCGGCGCACCAGCCGTCATCCAGCCGCAGCATGACTTCCCCGCCCCAGTCATCGGTGTCGATAAACCGCTCGGGCACGCCGGTGTCGGTGATCAGCATCACTTCGAGCTGGCAGCAGCAGGCTGCGCAAGTCGAGCAGGTGACCACTGGCTCGGCGATTTGTGTATGGGGAATGGTTTTCATGGCGCGCAGTGTAAGGCAGTCGCTCGGCACTGTGTGAAAGCTCTGACGGACGCTCATGTGACGCCAGGTTTCAGCCGGGTAGATGACCCGTGCTGCGTTCAGGCATCGAAACGGCCGAGCAGCGGCGCGGTGATCGCCGAGGGTTTTGCCAACAGCAACTGCGCGGTGCCAATGGTGCGCTCCAGGAAACCACCCTCGCAGTAACACAGGTAGAACTCCCACAACCGCAGGAAATAGTCGTCGTAGCCCAATTCACTCAAGCGGCCATGGGCTCGGCGAAAATTCTCGTGCCACAGGCGCAAGGTTCGCGCGTAGTGCAGGCCAAAATCTTCCATGTGCAGCAAGTTCATATCGGTGTCACGGCTGACGATCTCCAGCATCTTCTGCACACAGGGCAGGGCACCGCCCGGGAAGATGTAGCGCTGAATAAAATCGACGCTGTCCTTGGCCTGTTCGTAGCGCTGCTCGCGGATGGTGATTGCCTGCAACAACATCAGGCCGTTGCTCTTGAGCAGGTGTGCACACTGCTTGAAGTAGGTCGGCAGGAAGCGGTGGCCGACGGCCTCGATCATCTCGATCGACACCAGTTTGTCGTATTGGCCGGTGAGGTCGCGGTAGTCCTTGAGCAACAAGGTGATCTGGTCTTGCAGGCCGAGGTCGATGATCCTTCGTGCGGTAAACGCGTACTGTTCTTTGGACAACGTGGTGGTCGTGACTTGGCAGCCGTAACGCTGCGCCGCATACAGCGCCATGCTGCCCCAACCGGTGCCGATTTCCAGCAGGTGATCCGTCGGCTTCAGGGCCAGCTTCTGGCAGATCCGCTCCAGTTTATTCAGCTGCGCCTGTTCCAGGCTGTCCTCGTCGGTCAAAAACTGCGCCGCCGAATACATCATGGTCGGATCGAGAAATTGTTCGAAGAGGTCGTTGCCCAGGTCGTAGTGGGCGGCGATGTTTTTCTGTGAGCCCTTGCGCGTGTTGCGGTTCAGCCAGTGCAGCGCTTGAACCAGAGGCCGACCCAGTTTCGCCAGGCCGCCTTCCATGCCGTCGAGTACGTCCAGGTTGCTGACGAACACCCTGACCACCGAGGTCAGGTCCGGTGAACTCCAGTAACCCTGGATGAACCCTTCCCCCGCGCCTATCGAACCGTTGCTTGCGACCAGCCCCCAGGCGGCGGCATCGAGGATATGAATTTCCCCCAGCAATCGACTGCCGGCGCTGCCGAAGACGTGGCGTTCACCGTCTTCAATCAGCACCAATTGCCCATGTTTGAGCTGCGCCAGTTGACGCAACACGCCACGCCGCAGGAGCGATCCAGTCAGGCCGTGGGGGCTGAACAGGTTGCCTTTGACCGTGACGCTAGAGGATTTCATGGCGGCGATCCTTGGTCAGGACGGTGGCGGTTTGAAAGCTGCCGTCGGCGTCACGATGAGCAAACAACGGCACGCGCTTGAGCAGCAGGCGCAGGGCTTGCCAATAGATCGCCAGCGCGGTTTTTGCGGTCATCCACGGAAAGCGTCGCAAGTAACGGTGCAGACTGGCGCGATCCAGGGCTTCACGTTTGAGCGTGAGCGTGGCGTCGAACAGTTTCTCCTCGCCTTGCCAGTCGGCCATATGCACGCCAAGTTTTTTGGCGACCGGGCTGAAACTCATGCGGTACTGGATGTCGCGCGGGATAAAGGGCGACACATGAAAGGCTTTTGGCACGCTGAAATGTTGATGGAAATCCAGCAGGTCTTGCGGGGCCTTGGCCGGCAACACGTAGTGATAGCGCTCGCGCCACGGCGTGTTGCTGACTTCGCAGACAATCGCCGCCAGTTGCCCGTCCGCTTCATGGCAATAGAAAAAACTCACCGGGTTGAACGACAAACCCCAGCTGCGCGGTTGGGTCAGCAGACAAACCGAGCCTTGCGGTGCATGCCCGATGGCCTCGCTGACCTGTTGGCGAACCGCGTCGATCAGGCGCATGCCGTTGCCGGTATGGGCTTTGAGGTAATCGCTTTCACGAAACGAAAACGGCGCAAAGCGGCCGAACCCCGCCAGTCGCGACAAGCTGAAGACGGTGTCCTGTTCGTCGAGATCGAGGTACAGAAGGCCAACCCGATAGCGAAACTGGTGGCGGCGCGGGGCGAAGCGCCGATGGGCGATCCAGCCGCTATACAGGGCGCTGTTCACAGGGATTCTCCGAACGCATGGGCAACCCGCAGTGCGCTGACCACACCGTCTTCGTGAAAACCGTTCGCCCAATAGGCACCGCAATAATAGGTGTGTTGTGCGCCCTCCAGTTCCTCCCGGCGCGCTTGCGCGGCCACCGCTGCCAGGCTGAATTGCGGATGAGCGTAGGTGTATTTGGCGAGCACTTTGAACGGACTGATGACGGCGCTCTGGTTGAGGCTCACGCAGAATGTGGTATCGCTCTGAATGCCTTGCAGGATGTTCATGTCATAGGTGACGGCGGCGTGTGTATGGCCCGAGCCGCTGAGGCGAAAGTTCCAGCTGGCCCAGGCGAGTTTTCGCTCAGGCAGCAGGCGCGTATCGGTGTGCAGTACCACCTCATTGTCGGCATAGGGCAGCGCGCCGAGGATCGATTGTTCGGCCTCGCTCGGTGTGGCCAACAGTTTCAGCGCCTGATCGCTGTGACAGGCGAACACCACTTTGTCGAAGCGCTCGCTACCGTCGCGGCTGTGGATAAGTACGCCGTCCACATCGCGCTCGACCCGCGTGACGGCGCAGTTGAGACGAATTTTTTCGCGAAAGCTGGCCGTCAACGGGTCGATGTAAGCGCTAGAGCCGCCCTCGATGACCTGCCATTGCGGTCGATGGTTGACGGACAGCAGGCCGTGATTCTTGAAAAACCTGACAAACAATTGCAGCGGGAAGGCCAGCATGTCCGCCATCGGCATCGACCAGATCGCGGCACCCATCGGCACGATGTAATGCAGGATGAAACGCTCGCCGTAGCCGCCGGCCTGCAAGTAATCATCCAGCGTGGTGTCGGCTTTGATCCGTTGTTCTTCCAGGTCGCGCAGGGCTTCTTTATTGAAGCGCAGGATGTCCCGCAGCATGCCCCAGAACCCCGGGGAAAGCAGGTTGCATCGCTGGGCGAACAGGCTGTTGAGATTATTGCCGTTGTACTCCAGGCCGGAGTCCGGGTCGGTGATCGAGAAACTCATTTCGGTGGGTTTGAAACCCACGCCGAGCTGCCCCAGCAAGCGAATGAAGTTCGGGTATGTCCAGTCATTGAACACGATAAAACCGGTGTCCACCGCGTAGCTGCGGCCATCAACCGTGACGTCCACGGTGTGGGTATGGCCGCCGACCCAGTCGCTGGCCTCGAACAGGGTGATCTCGTGACTGCGATTGAGCAGATAGGCGCAGGTCAGTCCCGAAATACCGCTGCCGATGATGGCAATGTTCACGGCTGGTCCTTGATGGGCGGATTGCTGCGCACCATACGCTTGCCGATCGCCAGTTTTATCCGGTCGGGTAATTTCGACATTGGCCAGAGGGCCGCCATGAACATCCCTGGAAACGCGATTTCCAGCGGCCGATCCTTGAGCTTGGCGAAGATGTGTCGCGCGGCTTTATCTGCAGGCCAGCTCATGGGCATAGGGAAGTCGTTTTTCGCCGTCAGCGGCGTGTCGACGAATCCCGGGCTGACCACGGTGACTTCAATACCTTCCGGTGCCAGATCGATGCGCAACGACTCGAACAGATAGCGCATTCCAGCTTTCGAGGCGCCATAGGCTTCCGCTCGGGGCAGCGGCAGGTATGTGACCGAACTGGCCACGCCCACCAGATGCGGGGCAATACCCGCCCGCAGCAGCGGTAAAGCGGCTTCGATGCAATAGCTGCTGGCCAGCAAATTGGTGCGTACCACGTGCTCGATGATCGAGGCATCGAACTGCTTTGCATCCACGTATTCGCAGGTGCCGGCGTTCAGAATGACCGTGTCCAGCGACCCCCAAGCCTCGGCGATCTGTTCGCCGATTTCACGCACGGTCTGGCTGTTGGTCAAGTCGCCGGCCACCACCAGCACTTGCCCCGGATAACGCTGAGACAAGACTTTCAGCGGTGCCAACGTACGTGAACTGACGGCCAGGTGGGCGCCGGTCTTGAGGATTTCTTCGGCCAACGCAGCGCCAATACCACTGCTGGCGCCGGTCAGCCAATACCTTCGTGGCGTTGTAAAGCTCATCCCATTCTCCTTTTCAGCCAGGCAATCGCTCGGCCCAACACAGGTAGATGTTCGTAAAGCAGTGCCCCGGCATCGAAGTAATCCCGGTGGCAATAAACTTTGTCGCGCCAGCGCAAATGTGAGCAGCCGTCGACCCGAATCAGCCGGCCACCTGCCAGGCGCGGATGACGGTAGCTCATGACCCAGCGCAAGTAACCTTCGCCTTCGCCGATCTGGTCAAAGCCATGAAAATCGAAGCGCAGTTCACTGACATTGGCGTACAGCTCGGCGAAGTAAGTGCGCAGGTGGCCAAGGCCTTGTACGTCGTGCAGCGGATCAGTGAAGCGCACGTCTGGGGTGTAGAGCTCGTCGAGGCGTTGCAGATTGTCTTTGTCCAATGCTGAAAACTGCCGGGCAAATTGCCGCAAGAAACTACTCATGGTCGTCTCCGGCACTTTGCCGCGACGGCAGGTTCTTGAACGCAGCCAGCGCCCGTTCGCGAGACATACCGAGATTGACGATTGGCACTGGATAATGGGCAACGCTGAACAGACCACCGAGTTGTGCCGGGTTGTGCACTTCTTTTTTGTTCAACCCGGCCAGCTGCGGCAACCAATGCTTGATGAACAACCCTTCGGCGTCGAATTTTTCCGACTGGCTCAGGGGGTTGAAGATCCGGAAGTACGGTGCCGAGTCGGTGCCGGTGGATGAACTCCATTGCCAGCCGCCGTTGTTCGCCGCCAGGTCGCCATCGATCAGGTGACGCATGAAAAAGCGTTCGCCTTCACGCCAGTCGATCAACAGGTTTTTGGTCAGAAACATCGCCACAACCATGCGCAGGCGGTTGTGCATCCAGCCGGTTTCCAGCAGTTGGCGCATGGCGGCGTCGATGATTGGCAGGCCGGTGCGTGCTTCTTGCCACGCGGTCAGTTCTTCGGGAGCGTCGCGCCAGGCCAGCGCTTCAGTTTCCGGCCGGAAAGCACGGTGCCGGGAAACCCGTGGATAACCCACCAGAATGTGTTTGTAGAACTCGCGCCACAGCAGTTCATTGATCCAGGTGACGGCACCGACCTTGCCGCTTTCGAACTCGCCCTGATTGCTTTGCAGCGCGGCGTGCAAGCACTGGCGGGGGGAAATCACGCCGGCGGCAAGGTAGGCCGAGAGTTGGCTGGTGCCGGGTTTCGCCGGGAAGTCCCGCTCGCTTTGGTAATAGTCGATTTGAGTGTCGGCGAAGGTGTCAAGGCGGCGACGGGCTTCGGCCTCGCCGGCCGGCCACAATGCACGCAAACTTTCGGTTGGCGTTGCGAATCCTTCGATACGGGTCGGAATCGTATCGCTGGCAATGTTCAGCGGTGCTTGCGCCATTGGCGTACTGACAAGGCTGGGCAGCGACCGGTGCAGGCGCTCGTAGCAGACTTTGCGGAACTGACTGAAGACCTGGAAGTAAGTGCCGGTTTTGGTCAGTACGCTGCCAGGCTTGAACAGTAATTGATCGAGGTAACGCCGCACTTCAATGCCTTCTGCATTCAGGGTCTCGACCACCGCGGCGTCCCTACGGGATTCATTGATGCCGTATTCCTCATTGAGGTACACCGCATCGATCTGCAACTGCTGGCATACATCCAGCAAGACCGCCGGCGCGTCATCCCAGCGAGGGGCGTTGCGGATTAGCAGGGGAATGTTCAATTGGGCCAACGCCAGGCTCAACTCGCGCAGGTTGCGCAGCCAGAAGTCCACTTTGCATGGCGCGTCGTCATGTTCCAGCCATTGCTCCGGGCTCAACAGGTAGACCGCCACCGTCGGGCCCCGCGCTGCGGCGGCCGAGAGGGCGGTGTTGTCATGTAGGCGCAAGTCGCTGCGCAGCCAGATCAATTGCATGATGTTCTTCACTTTAAATAAGCCCGCGCTGAGCCAGGACCTGATGGGCCGCCAACGGATTTTCGGCCAGGTACAAATCAGCGATCTCTGAAGTTCTTACGGACAACTCGGCTTGGTGGATGCATACCGTTGGTCCGACGATCATTTTTGGGCAACTGACGCCGTTCAAAAGTTTCGGCAGCTGCGAAAGGTTTATGGCTTTGCTGGAATACAGCAGTACGCCGCGGGGTTGCAGATAATCGACCGCCAACGCCAGTTCACCGGCCGGGAGTGGCCAGTCGAACACTTCCACCGGGCAATCGGCGCTACTGATCAGCCACGCGGTCAGCCACAGATGAGGTTCCAGTGGCAGGTTCGAATGATTGATCAACAGCAGCGGCGCGGTGTGTAGCTGACGGTTGTTATGGTAGATGCGCGCACCGAATTTACTGCGCAGCCAGGAGTAAAAAAATACCCGTTCCATCTGCGCGCCGAACTGGCCTTGCCAGCGCTGCTCCAGTTCTGTGAGCAAGGGCATCAGCAATTGCTCGCACAAGGTCCGTGGCGGATACAGAGCCATCGCCTGGTTAACGGTGTCGTCCAGTGTGCGTTCGGTCAGTTGCATGACCGCTTGCAGCAAGGTCTGGCGCAGCAACTGCCAATCATTTTCCACGGATTCGCTGAAGGCCTGCGGAGTGTCGAGCAGTTGCTTGACCTGGCTGACGGCAACGCCGCGATTGAGCCAGGTGAGGATGGTCAGGATGCGTTGCACATGTTCGGCCGAGAACAGTCGATGCCCTTTAGGCGTCCGTTGCGGCACGATCAGGCCATAGCGCCGCTCCCAGGCGCGCAAGGTGATGGCGTTGACGCCGGTCTGTCGCGCCACTTCGCGGATCGGCAGCCAACCCTCGTCCAGGGCCTTTTTGAAGTCGGTGCCCAGGTCTTCGCTGGCACTGGAGTCGAGTGCGTTTTTCATCAGAGCGCATTTCGCAGGCTGAGGTTTTCCGGGTGCGGTTGCAGGTAAACCTGCTGCGCAATATACGGGTCCGGGTGCTGGCGAAAGTGATGCTTGAGCAGAGTCAAGGGCACCACCAACGGCACGATGCCGTGGCGGTACTGGCCAATAACGTGCTGCATCTCCTGCTTGTCCTCGGCACTGATCGCCTGTTTCAGGTAGCCGCTGATGTGCTGCAAGACGTTGGTGTGGGTGCGCCGTGTCGCGCACTTTTTCAGGGCGGCCATCAGCTCGCTGAAATAGCGTGGGCCAAGCTCTTTTGGATCGGTGCGGCCCATATTGCCCAGCAGGTTACCGAGGGTTTTGTACTGCACCGGGTTGTGGGCCATCAGCAGGTATTTGTAACGCGAGTGAAATTCCGTGAGCGAGCGGCGGGTCAGGCCTTCCTGCAACAGCTGCTGCCAGGCGCTGTAGGCGAACACGCGGGTGAGAAAGTTTTCGCGCAGCACCGGGTCGTTGAGGCGACCGTCTTCTTCTACAGGCAAGTTTGGGTGCAGTGCGCAAAATGCCCGGGCGTAGATACCCTGGCCACCACCGTCCACCGGTGTGCCGTTGGCGTGGTAGACCTTGACCCGCTCCAGGCCGCAGGACGGGGATTTCTGCATGAAAATGTAGCCGCAGATATCGTCCAGTTCCGCCGCCATCGTCCGGCCGTAATCGGCCAGCGGCTGGGTGACGTTGATCTCGCGGTCGATCGTGCCAACGGCTTCGGGGTGATTCGGATCACCTACCAGCCGAATTGGCTCGCGGGGAATGCCCAGGCCGATCGCCACTTCCGGGCAGACCGTCACGAAGTCGAAATAGTCGGTGAGGATCTGGCTGCACAGTCGCGACGCCTTATGCCCGCCGTTGTAGCGCACCTCGGCTCCCATCAGGCAGGCGCTGATGGCGATTTTCGGTTTGGCAGGGGACAGGAGCATTGGCGCACCTCGAAATCTAAACCTGTACAGATCGTTAAATTTGTACAACTTAAGTTCATAATAGATTCAAAGGTGTACAAGTCAAATTTTTTGTACAGGTTTTTGTAGCGGCCCTGTAGCTGCCGAAGGCTGCGATCTTTTGATTTTGCCTTTTAAAAGCAAGATCAAAAGATCGCAGCCTTCGGCAGCTCCTACATTCGGTGGTGTGTGGCGCGAGATTTTACGGGTGGGCTGCTGTCCATTTCGACAGCAGCAACTTGCTCGGGTCGATGCGATTCACTGCAGGTGTTCATGCAGGCGGCGGGCGGCTTCCTGGCCGCTGAGCCAGGCACCTTCAACACGCCCGGACAGGCACCAGTCGCCGCAGGCATACAGGCCCAGATCGGCATCGGCCAGCGTGCCCCATTCATGACTGCTGGCGGGGCGGGCGTAGAGCCAGCGGTGGGCGAGGCTGAAAGTCGGCGCGGGCATGGAATCGTGCAGCAGCTCGGCGAAGGCACCGTGCAATTGCTCGATCACCGCTTCTTTGGGCAGGTCGATATGTTGGCGGCTCCAGGCACTGGTGGCGTGCAGGACCCAGGTGTCGAGGGTGTTGTCGCGCCCCGGTTTGCTGCGGTTGCGCGCCAGCCAGTCTAGCGGGCTGTCTTGCACGAAGCAGCCTTCCATAGGCGTATCCAGTGGCGTTTCGAACGCCAGCGCGACGGCCCAGGTCGGGTCCATTTTCACCCCGGCGGCGGCACCGGCGAGCTTCGGCGCGGAGGCCAGCAACGCAGTTGCCTGCGGCGCCGGCGTGGCGACCACCACATGACTGAACGGCCCATGGGTGAAGCCCTCGGCGTCTTGCAGATGCCAATGCTCTTCGCCGCGATAGACCTCGGTGATCCGGCAGGCGAAATGCACTTCGAGATCGCCGAGCAGGGCGCGGGTGATGGCGCTCATGCGTGGCGTGCCGACCCACCGGGTCTGTTCGTCCGGTGACAGATTAAGCTGGCCGCCCTGGAAGGTGTACAGCTGCGGCGTCCATTCGGCGACCCAGCCATTGGCTTGCCAACGTTGGACCTCGGTGACGAAACGGCGATCGCGGGCGGTGAAATATTGCGCGCCCATGTCCAGGGCGCCCGCATCGCTGCGCTTGCTCGACATGCGTCCGCCACTGCCGCGGCTTTTATCGAAAAGTTGCACGACGTGCCCTGCATCTGTCAGGGCTTGTGCGGCTGAGAGCCCGGCTATGCCGGTGCCGATGATTGCGATAGGTACAGTCATAAGGGCCTCGTTTACCTTTCTGTACAGACTACGCCGGGGTTGAAACCTGTACAATATTGTTTTTTGGTATAACTTTTAGCGTTCTTGTTCTGACAGCTTGGCCTATTGTTAAACACAGAGCCTGCCCGATACCAAAAGATCCCTTACTTATAAAAATAGACTAGTGATCAGGGTAAAACGCCACGCGAGGAAGAAGTCATGCACATATTGCTGACCGGCGGTACTGGTTTGATAGGACGTCAGCTCTGTCGACAGTGGATGAGTCAGGGTCATCGCTTGACGGTCTGGAGTCGCAAGCCTGAAAAAGTCACGAAAATCTGTGGCGCTCAAGTGCGTGGCGTTGCCCGACTCGAAGACCTTGGCGACGCTCCGGTCGATGCCATTGTTAACCTCGCTGGCGCCCCGATTGCCGACCGCCCGTGGACCCACAAGCGCAAAGCCTTGCTGTGGAGCAGCCGCATCACACTGACTGAAACCTTGCTGACCTGGCTCGAAAACCGCGAGCAGAAACCGCAGGTATTCATCTCCGGTTCCGCAGTCGGTTGGTACGGCGATGGCGGTGAGCGCGAACTCACCGAGGATTCGCCGCCGGTCAACGAAGATTTCGCCAGCCAGTTGTGCATCGCCTGGGAAGAAACCGCGCAGCGCGCCGAGGCCTTGGGTATTCGGGTGATTCTTATCCGGACCGGGTTGGTGCTGTCGGCGGAGGGCGGCTTTTTGTCGCGGCTGTTATTGCCGTTCAAATTGGGTCTGGGCGGCCCGATTGGCAATGGTCGGCAGTGGATGCCGTGGATTCATATCAACGACCAAATCGCCCTGATTGACTTTCTTCTGCATCGCAATGACGCCAGCGGTCCATATAATGCCTGCGCACCGAAGCCGGTGCGTAATCGCGAATTTGCCAAAACGTTGGCCAGCGTGCTGCATCGCCCGGCGTTCATGCCGATGCCGGCCTTGGCGCTGAAGGTCGGCCTGGGCGAGTTGTCATTGTTGTTGCTGGGTGGCCAGCGTGCGACGCCGGAGCGCTTGCTCCAGGCGGGTTTCACTTTCCAGTTCACTGATTTGCGCGCGGCTCTGGACGATCTGTCCAGCCGCCTTTGATATAGGACGTTGCATGACGGATCACGCGTTGCTTCTGGTCAATCTGGGCTCCCCAGCCTCCACTTCGGTGGCGGATGTGCGCAGCTACCTCAATCAGTTTCTGATGGACCCTTATGTGATCGACCTGCCATGGCCGGTTCGGCGCCTGTTGGTGTCGCTGATCCTGATCAAGCGCCCGGAACAGTCGGCCCATGCCTATGCGTCGATCTGGTGGGAGGAGGGCTCGCCGCTGGTGGTGCTCAGCCGTCGCCTGCAACAGGCCATGATTTCCCAGTGGCATCACGGCCCGGTCGAGTTGGCGATGCGCTATGGCGAACCGTCCATTGAGACATCGCTGCTGCGTCTGGCGGCGGCGGGGCACAAGCGCATCACCCTGGCGCCGCTTTATCCACAGTTCGCCGACAGCACCACTACCACCGTGATCGAAGAGGCCAAGCGTGTGTTGCGCGAGAAAAAACTCGACGTGCAACTGTCGATTCTCCAGCCGTTTTACAATCAGCCGGAATACCTGGATGCCTTAGTCGCCAGTGCCAAGCCTTATTTGCAGCAGGATTACGATCACTTGCTGTTGAGTTTCCACGGTTTACCCGAACGGCATCTGACCAAGCTTGATCCGACCGGCCAGCATTGCTTCAAGAATGAGGATTGCTGCAAGAACGCTTCACCCTCCGTCCTTGCGACGTGTTACCGCGCTCAATGCCTGCGCAGCGCATCCGAGTTCGCCAAACGCATGGGCCTGCCGGACGGCAAGTGGTCGGTGTCGTTTCAGTCACGTCTGGGCCGTGCCAAATGGATTGAGCCCTACACCGAAGCGCGCCTCGATGAACTGGCCAAGAGTGGGGTGAAGAAGATCCTGGTGATGTGCCCGGCCTTTGTTGCCGATTGCATCGAGACCCTGGAAGAGATCGGTGATCGCGGGTTGGAGCAATTCCGAGAAGCAGGAGGGGAGGAGTTGGTGCTGGTGCCTTGCCTCAACGATGACCCGCAGTGGGCACGGGCGTTGAGTTCGTTGTGTGAAAGGGCGCCTCTGGCGCTTTAAAAGCTTCGCGGGCAAGCCTCGCTCCTACAGGGGTATGTCGTTCAATAGATCGACACAAGACTTGTAGGAGCGAGGCTTGCCCGCGAAGGCATTCTTGAAGCTGACTTAGAGCAGCGGCTCATCCGCCTTTTTGTGCTTCCAGCTGTCATTGCCCGGCAGGATCAGGTTCAGCGCAATCGCCACCACCGCGCACAGCGCAATGCCTTTGAGGCCGAAGTCATCAGGACCGGTGCCCGTCCCTACCAGCACACCGCCAATCCCGAACACCAGGGTCACCGACACAATCACCAGATTGCGCGCTTCGCCCAGATCGATCTTGTGGCGAATCAGCGTGTTCATGCCCACCGCCGCAATCGAACCGAACAACAGGCAGAGAATCCCGCCCATCACCGGCACCGGAATGCTTTGCAACAGCGCGCCGAATTTGCCGATGAACGCCAGGCTGATGGCGAAGATCGCCGCCCAGGTCATGATTTTCGGGTTGTAGTTCTTGGTCAGCATTACCGCGCCAGTCACTTCGGCGTAGGTGGTGTTGGGCGGGCCGCCGAACAGGCCGGCAGCGGTAGTGGCAATGCCATCGCCGAGCAGGGTGCGGTGCAGGCCGGGTTTTTTCAGGTAGTCGCGACCGGTCACGCTGCCGACGGCAATGACCCCGCCAATGTGCTCGATGGCCGGGGCCAGGGCGACGGGAACGATGAACAGAATCGCCTGCCAGTTGAATTCCGGCGCGGTGAAGTGCGGGATCGCGAACCACGGTGCGGCGGCAATCTTCGCCGTATCGACCACGCCGAAGTAGAACGCCATGCCAAAGCCCACCAGCACGCCGGAAATGATCGGCACCAGGCGGAAAATGCCTTTGCCGAACACCGCGACGATCAGGGTGGTCAGCAGCGCCGGCATCGAGATCAGCATCGCCGTCTGGTAATGAATCAGCTCAGAACCGTCGCCGGCCTTGCCCATCGCCATGTTGGCGGCAATCGGCGCCATGGCCAGGCCGATGGAGATGATCACCGGACCGATCACCACCGGTGGCAGCAGACGGTCGATGAAACCGGTGCCTTTGATCTTCACGGCCAGGCCGAGGAAGGTGTAGACGAAGCCGGCCGCCATCACGCCGCCCATGGTCGCGGCCAGGCCAAACTGGCCCTTGGCGAGAATGATCGGGGTGATAAATGCAAAACTCGATGCCAGGAATACGGGCACCTGACGCCCGGTGACGATCTGGAACAGAATAGTTCCCAGGCCGGCGGTAAACAGCGCCACGTTCGGATCGAGGCCGGTAATCAGCGGCATCAACACCAGGGCGCCGAAGGCCACGAACAGCATCTGTGCGCCAGACAGCACCGTGCGCCAGAGCGGATCGTTGAACTCTTGCTGCATGGTCACGCGTCCTTCTGCTTGGTGCCGAAGATCTTGTCACCGGCATCGCCCAGACCCGGGATGATGTAACCGTGTTCGTTGAGTTTTTCGTCGATCGAGGCGGTATAGATGGTCACGTCCGGGTGGGCCTTCTCTACGGCGGCGATGCCTTCCGGCGCGGCAACCAGCACCATGGCGCGGATATCGCGGCAACCGGCCTTTTTCAGCAGGTCGATGGTAGCGACCATGGAGCTGCCGGTGGCGAGCATCGGGTCGATGATCATCGCCAGGCGCTCGTTGATTTCCGGGACCAGTTTTTCCAGGTAAGTGTGGGCTTGCAGCGTCTGTTCGTTGCGGGCCACGCCCACCGCGCTGACTTTGGCGCCCGGGATCAGGCTGAGTACGCCTTCGAGCATGCCGATACCCGCGCGCAGGATCGGTACTACAGTGATTTTCTTGCCGGCGATTTTCTCGACCGACACCGTGCCGCACCAACCTTCGATATCGTAGGTTTCCAGCGGCAGGTCTTTGGTGGCTTCATAGGTCAGCAGGGCGCCGACTTCCTGAGCGAGCTCACGGAAATTCTTGGTGCTGATGTCTGCGCGGCGCATTAGGCCAAGTTTATGACGGATCAGCGGATGGCGGATCTCGAGGATGGGCATGGGAAAGGCTCCGGCGGCGGGCAAAAAAACCGGCCTAGATTAATCTATCCGAGGGTGTTGTCCTATAGACATACAGTACGTTAGTCCACAAACGCTTGATCTGGCCGTGCGGGATGCGTACCTTTGCCCGCTTTTCCGAATCCGTCCCTCCCTTTACCACCCCCTTGGAGAGCGCCATGTCCGCTGATCTCGAGCATATCCGTCAAATCATGCGAGAGGCTGACTGCCTGTACACCGAAGCTGAAGTCGAGGCGGCCATCGCCCGCGTCGGTGCGCAAATCAACGATCAACTGGCGGACAGCAATCCGGTGGTGTTCTGTGTGATGAACGGCGGGCTGATTTTCTCTGGCAAACTGCTCACCTACCTGCACTTCCCGCTGGAAGCGTCCTACCTGCACGCCACCCGCTATCGCAACGAAACCAGCGGCGGCGACCTGTTCTGGAAAGCCAAGCCTGAAGTGTCGTTCATCGACCGTGACGTGCTGATCATCGACGACATCCTCGACGAAGGTCACACCCTGGGCGCGATCATCGACTTCTGCAAACACGCCGGCGCACGTAAAGTGCACACCGCCGTGTTGATCGACAAGGACCACGACCGCAAGGCTCGCCCGGACCTGAAGGCTGATTTCGTCGGTCTGCCGTGCATCGACCGTTACATCTTCGGTTACGGCATGGACTACAAAGGCTACTGGCGCAACGCCAACGGGATTTTTGCCGTTAAAGGAATGTAAGACATGACCGCGCCGCGTTTTCTTGATCAGACCTTGTTCGCCGAGTTGGCCGAGAAAGCGGTGGCCAGCGCTCGTGGGCGTCAACATCACAATTTTCATGAGATGGAAGACGCTTGCCATCGCATGGCCGTGGGATTGCAGCCGTCTACGTACATCCCGCCTCACCGGCATTTGGGCGATAACAAGGCTGAAACCCTGTTGGTCCTCAAAGGACAGTTGGGCTTGTTGATTTTCGATGAGTCTGGTGCGGTGGTGAGCAAGCGTGTGCTGCGGGCCGGTGGCGACAGCATCGGTGTCGACCTGCCGACAGGTGTGTTCCATGGGCTGGTGGTGCTTGAAGCTGACAGCCTGATGTTCGAATGCAAGGCTGGGCCTTATCGCCCGGTCGGTGAAGGTGAACTGGCGCACTGGGCACCGCGCGAAGGTGAGCCGGGTGTTGCCGAGTATCACGCCTGGATGCGCGCGCAGTTCGATTAAGACTCAAGCAAGATCAAAAGATCGCAGCCTTCGGCAGCTCCTACACGGACTTTTGTAGCAGCTGCCGAAGGCTGCGATCTTTTGCTTTGCGAGGACCCATAAAACCCGTGCTAGAGTGCTCGGCCCCGATTCCGGAGCCTGTCATGAGCCTTTTGATCCGCAGCTGCGCCGCCTTGTTGCTGGCCCTCAGTCTGCCTTTGGCCGCCGCCCCGGCGCCGATGCACGCGCAATTTCTGCCGCCGGATGACTTGACCCTGCGTGAAGCAGAACCCGAGCAACAACAATTGTTGCAAGTCACCGAGTATTCGGTAGTGGTCGGCAGTCAGCGTCAGTCAACCCAGCAGCCGATCCCGGTCACTTCGCCATTGTTGATCCGCCTCAAGGGCAAATCCTTGAATAAAGGCGCAACAATCAGTCAGGTGCTGGTCAATTTCGATGGCGAAAGCAAAAGCCTGAAAAAACCGGTCTACGACGACAAGAGTAAAACCCTGACGCTTTTCTACCCGATGGCTCAGTACCGGGTGGTGATCGACTTGTTGCGCAATGACACGGTGTATTGCCAGTTCCTCAGTTACGCTAACGGCCATGTCTGGGGCGATCTGCACACAGGCAGCACTCGTTCGCGTTGAGTGCCAAGCCTGCGCGGGGGTAAACTGCCCGCCCCGTGAAATGTCTGCGAGCTGGAGTCGGCAATGCGTAAAGATAAGAAACAAGTGATTGGTGACGAGATCGGCGATGAGCAGATCAAGTTGTTCCTCGATTTCGAACCGGTCGACGCCACTTCGCCTTCGTTGCACAAGCTGATCAAGGCCTACCGTGGCCTGCGCATCGATGACTTCGAGCGTTTCCTGACGTTCTTCGTCGAAGCCGGTTTCGACGTGAACGGCAAGGATGAGCAGGGCAATGACTTCGTCGCACTGATCAAGGATCAGCGTAATGCGCCGGAATACATTGAGCTGATCGAGAAAGCTCGCGGTTAAGATCAAGATCAAGATCAAAAGATCGCAGCCTGCGGCAGCTCCTACACTGATCTATGTAGGAGCTGTCGAGTGAAACGAGGCTGCGATCTTTTAGACGGCGCAAAAAAAAACGCCCCGCTCTCAACGAGAGCGGGGCGTTTTTTGTGAGGCCGAATCAAGCGTAGCTTTCGGTCTCGTTACTGGCTTCAACCAGTTCCAGCGCGACGTTGTTCTGCGCGTTGATCTTGCGATACAGCGCAGCGTCGGTTTCCAGGACTTTTTCACGGGCCGGGAAGATTTCCGCCAGTTTGCCAGCCCACTCGCCTTTGGCTTTGCCCGGGAAGCATTTTTCGATCAGTTCCAGCATGATCGAGACGGTCACCGAAGCACCTGGCGAAGCACCGAGCAGGGCGGCAAGCGAGCCGTCCTTGGACGCGACCAGTTCGGTACCGAACTGCAGAACGCCGCCCTTTTTCGCGTCTTTCTTGATGATCTGCACCCGTTGGCCGGCCACTTCCAGGCGCCAGTCTTCGGCTTTCGCTTCCGGGTAGAAACGACGCAGGGAATCCAGGCGCTGTTCCATCGATTGCATCACTTCGCTGACCAGGTACTTGGTCAAGTCCATGTTGTTTTTCGCCACGGCCAGCATCGGGCCGATGTTGCCGGCGCGAACCGACATCGGCAGGTCCATGAAGGAGCCGTGCTTGAGGAACTTGGTGGTGAAACCGGCATACGGTCCGAACAGCAGGGATTTCTTGCCGTCGACGACGCGGGTGTCCAGGTGTGGCACGGACATCGGAGGCGAACCTACGGCGGCCTGGCTGTAGACCTTGGCCTGGTGGTGTTTGACCACTTCCGGGTTGTCGCAACGCAGCCACTGGCCACTGATCGGGAAGCCGCCGTAGCCTTTGCTCTCTTCGATGCCCGAAGCTTGCAGAAGCGGCAATGCCGCGCCGCCAGCGCCGAGGAAGACGAACTTGGCGTCGACTTCACGGGTGTTGCCGCTGTTGACGTCCTTGATGCTGACGGTCCAGCCGCCGTTATTACGCTTCAGGCCGGTCACACGCTTGCAGTACTTGACCTGGGCATCGGGTGCGCTGGTCAAGTGCTTGAGCAACTGGTTGGTCAGGGCGCCGAAGTTGACATCGGTGCCGTTGAGCACGCGAGTGGCCGCCAGGGTTTCGTCAGCGGCCCGGCCCGGCATCATCAATGGCATCCACTCGGCCATTTTGGCCTTGTCTTCGGTGTATTCCATGTCGGTGAAGGCGTGGTGCTTGCTCAGCACATTGAAGCGTTCCTTGAGGAAGGAAACGCCACTGTCGCCCTGCACGAAGCTCAGGTGTGGAACCGGGCTGATGAACGATTTGCACGAGCCGAACGTGCCTTTCTTGGTCAGGTACGACCAGAACTGCTTCGACACCTCGAACTGGGTGTTGATGTGCACGGCTTTCTTGATGTCGACTTTGCCATCGGCAGACTGCGGCGTGTAGTTCAGCTCGCACAGGCCTGCGTGGCCGGTGCCGGCGTTGTTCCACGGGTTGGAACTCTCCGCAGCACCGGAATCCATCAACTCGACGACTTCCAGCTTGATCGCGGGGTCGAGTTCTTTGAGCAATACCGCGAGGGTGGCACTCATGATGCCCGCCCCAACCAGTACTACGTCGACTGCTTCGTTATGCGCCATTTAACGCGTCTCCAAAATCTGCAGCACCAAATTGACGGCATGGCTGCCAGGAGTGACGGGGCGTGTCAGTAATGCCCCAGGTACCCATGGCAGGATCGCCATGTCCGAATCTTCGCAATTTTTTGCAACTTCGACGGACGCTACCTGCCGGGTCTAATCAGAGCCCTATGAACTCATTTCAACGTGCGGCTGGCAATTCGACTTATGGTCGATACATCCGTTTGTGCAACCAAATCCGTAGCGGACAGGCTTCAGGCTCCGGTGTTCGAGGAATACTCGGTCCTGTGTCGTTGGGCTGTTGTAGACGCTAATGGTGCATGTTCAGACGCAAAACTATTCATTTGCTCGCCACACTCTTGTGAAGTTGTGAAAACCCGTTTTTTTCACGCTCTTTTGAAGACGTGAACCTCAAAAAAGGGCTGTCCCAGCCTGGCACCGTACCCGGATGGATTGCCGCCAGGGAATACATGGCAGGCAAAACGGGCAAACAGCTCAGTGACCGAGCGTAATGACAGCTCTGCAGATTCGCGAAAAGTGGGTTTTTGCCAGAGGAACAGCAAGCGCGCCAGCTTCACACGATCTGTGTGGGCGGCTCTCTGTGGGCGGTGCGGGGTGCCAATACCGAGGCATTGACGATGCTGCGAGGCCCGATCAGGAGACGTCCTTATAATCGGGGGGAGATTGTATCTAAGAAACGCAGGGAATTGGTCGTGTTTAATGACTTTTATTAGGCGTCTGGTCAGGTGGTTAACAGTTGCTGCGCTCGTGAGCGGGGTGTGTGCTGCCTGACGCGGGCACTGGCAGGCAATGGTTGGTGCAGCCAGTTGAGGCGAATTTCTTCGATTTCGACCCAGCCATCGCCCATGGGCTGCAGGCTGCATTGCTTGAATGCCTGGCAATGGCCGTTGCTGTCGAGCAGGGCAAAGCTGCGGTGCAACGGACGTGGGGCAAACAATGAAATGAGAAAACGCATGGGTAAGTACCGTGTTGGGGACTGCTACGAAGATTGCCAGCGAGCAGTTACATGCAGGTGTATGAGGGGTGACAGATGTATGACAGGAACCGCGGTCTGAAGGGTTTGTCAGAGATTTCAGCAATCACTGCAAGACGCTAGTTAGCCACAGTGGCGCACCGCTATACTGCCGGCCTGTTTGTACCTGATTCTGGAGAGAAGAGCATGTTGCAACGCCTGTTGTTCGGTTTGATCACTGTGACCAGCTTGACGCTGGTCGGCTGCGCCCACAGCCCGCAACAACTGAGCCCGGAACCCAAGCTCACGGCTCAACTGGCACCGGTAGGCCACGGTCAGCCAGTGGTGGTGCGTGTGGTGGACGGCCGTCCGTCGCCAACCCTGGGCACCCGCGGTGGCCTGTACCCGGAAACCAGCGCGATTACTGTGCAGGGCGCGCAGATTCTGCCCAAGTTACAAGCTCAGGCTGAAGCGGCCGTACGCCTGCTGGGCTTTACCCCAACCGCCAATGCGATGAATGCACCGCAACTGACCGTGACCCTGGCCGAGCTGAAGTACCAGTCGCCTAAAGAAGGCATGTACGTGACAGAGGCGACCATTGGCGCGACGTTCCGCTCCGATGTGCAGAATGCCAACCGTCGCTACAGCGGTCGTTATGGCGCGTCCCTGGACCAGCGTTTCGGCATGGCTCCGAACCAGGAAACCAACACCAAGCTGGTCAGCGATGTGTTGAGCGATGCGCTGACCCGTCTGTTCAAGGACCCGACCGTGGGTCAGATCCTCGGCGAATAACTGTTCGCCAGATGTAAAAAAGCCCGGTGCCAGCAATGGCCCCGGGCTTTTTCATACCTTCACCGAATCTGTAGGAGCTGCCGCAGGCTGCGATCTTTTGATCTTGCTGTTGACCACAGAAGATCAAGATCAATAGATCTCAGCCTTCGGCAGCTCCTACACGGTATCTGCGGGGTCAGGCGGCTTGCGAATAAAAGTCCAGCACGCTGACACCGGTCAGCAGATCTGCTTCCGGCAAGTCTGCATGCTGATGGCCGCCGAGGGCGCAGTAGACCAGCCAGTGGCGGTCCTGCACGTTGAAGGCGAGGCTGCCGACGAGGGTTTGTTGTTCGTCGTTGTGATTGATGAGATAGAGGCGATCCTGGTTTTCAGCGTGCAGCATGACAAGGTCCGTGTCGGTTTCGAGGGGCGACAGACTGGCGCATTCAGATGACGGCGCTGTGACGCAGGACAGCCATTGGTCAATTGTGTCGTTATTTGTCGCAAAGGTGAGGGCAGACGCGGAGGCTTTCGGTAGAATCCGCGCCGCGGTCGTCGGTTCGGCGTCTGCCACGCCTGTTTTGCCCGAGGTTTGTAATGTCGCTGCATTTGATGACGCTGTTTACCGCCCATCCTGCCAAATTGATCAACCTGCTGGCCTTGCTCTTTGCATGCCCCGGCGGATGGCTGTTGCACGCGACCCGTCGCCGCGAACAGCGCGCGCTGGCCAATCTGGAGGTGCAGACCCAGAGCCGTCGTATCGATGAGCCTATGTTGATGCTCGATGGCGCAACCACGCGCATGAACCGGTTTTTCTACCGCTTCGGGTTTGCTTGCCTGGGGTTGGCGTTGCTGGTGTCGTGGATTAGCACGCGGGTTTAGGTTTTAAAGGCAAAAGATCGCAGCCTGCGACAACTCCTACATGGAGTCGACGTTCACCCTGTAGGAGCTGGCGCAGGCTGCGATCTTTTGATTTTGAGTCAAAAAAAAACGGCGCCTTTAGGCGCCGTTGTCGTATCTGCGAATTGCCTTACAGCGGCAATCCTGCCTTCACACGGTACTGATTTCGCACCGGCGTTGCATATTGCAGCACCAGAAACGGACGATGCTCTTCGGGGCAGGCGTCCAGGCGTTGCTGCCATTGTTCCTGAGCCTTGGCCAATTCATCGGCGGGGAACAACTCGGCAGCATTTGGCACCTGCAATAGCGGATCCGCGTCCTGCCACTGCGCATAGGCCAGGTAATGCACGGGGAACAAGCGGTAACCGCCCAGGATCTGCCGGTCCATTTCAACCGCCAATTGCTTGGTGTCATCGAACAGTTCGGTGATCGGCGCGGCAAAGTTCACATGCACCCGGCCCTTGTAGCCGGTGATGCCCTTGGCGATGCTCACGTCGTCCTCGCCTGGCGCCTTGGTGTAGGTGCCGGTGGTGGCGCGGGTGTAGAGTTCGCGAGCCTTGGCCTGGTCGCACGGGTCGTATTCATAGCTGATCGACACCGGGGTGAGGTTCAGTGAGCGAATGACTTCGCCGAATGGCTCGTCCTTGCGGCTCATGTGGAACATCTTGAGGATCGCCGACTCGGTACGGTCGTCGCCGTCCTTGGCGCGGCCCTCGGCCTGGGCGATCCAGATCGAGGCGCAATCGTTGCGGATCGAATGGTTGATGTACGCCGACAGCAGCTGGTACGCCGCCATTTTCTCGCGACGACCGGTGATCGAACGGTGCACGATGAAGCTCTTGTTCAGGCGCATCAGGTCGCTGACGAAAGGCTTTTGCAGCAGATTGTCGCCAATGGCGATGCGCGGCGTCGGCAGGCCGGCGTGGTACACGGCGTAGTTGACGAAGGCCGGGTCCATCACGATGTCGCGGTGGTTGGCGATAAACAGGTAGGCGCTGCCGGACTTGAACTGCTCGACGCCGGTGTACGTCACACCGTCCGTGGCCCGTTCAATGGTGTGGTCGACGTAAACTTCGACTTTGTCCTGCAAAGTCGCGACTGAATTGACGCCGGCGAACTCACGACGCAGCCGATGAGCTATAAGAGGTTTGAGTGCCCAGCCTAAAGCGCCGGCAAAACGCGGGAAGCGAAAGTGGGTGAGGATATCTAGAAACGCCTTGTCGCCGAGCAGCCGTGCCAGCACTGCTGGGACTTCACTGTCGTCGTAAGGTCGGATGGCATCGAATTCGCCCATCATGCTCTCTTGTTAGAAACGGCTAGGGTAAGTAAAGGTTTTGATCGAAAACCAGCGGGGTACGGTCTGAAAAAGTAGTCAGACAAAAATAGCCCTGCAAATAGACCGGCGATTATACGCACAAGTCACCTGGGAGACCGCGATGCTGGAACCCGCAGTTTACGAATGCCCGTATTGTGGTGAGGAAGTCGAGACTTCTCTGGATTTGTCCGGTGGGGACCAGACCTATATTGAAGATTGTCAGGTGTGCTGCCGGCCGATAACGTTCGTTTTGCAGGTCCACGATGAGGAATGGCATCTCGAAGTTTTCAGTGAAAACGATTGAGGGGCGACTATGCAGCGCATCTATGAACCGGAAAACCTGATGGAAGGCGAGTTGCTCAAAGGCATGCTTGCCAGCGAAGGCATCGAGGCGCATCTGGTCGGCCGTGATCTGGTGGGCGGCACGGGTGAGCTGCCGATCTTCGGCCTGCTGGGATTATCGGTGGATAACGACCAGGCCGAATACGCCCGGGCGCTGATCACCGCGTACAATGCCGCGCTGCCGCTGTCCGGCGATGAACCGGAGAGCTTTCCCGGCACGCTGGTCTGTTAGGCTGGTGTTCGTTTGATCAAGAGTTGTGCTGCCCCATGTGTGGACGTTATGCCCTGTTTCGCTGGAATTCCGCCTTCGCGGCCCTGCCAGGCTTTCCCGCCGATCAGCAGGCCCAGTGGAACATTTCCCCCAATGATTCGGTGTTGATGGTGCGTGCCGGCGAAGACGGTCAGCGCGAGCTGGCCCGCGCGCGCTGGGGCCTGACACCACCGTGGTTGACCGACCTGTCCCGCACACCGGCCCATGCCCGCGCCGAAACCGTGGCCGAACAGCCGATGTTTCGCCAGGCCCTGCGCGAACGCCGCTGCCTGTTGCCAGCCAATGGTTTCTACGAATGGCGCGGCACCACGCGCAAGCGTCCATATTGGTTGACGCCGGGGGAGGGCTCGTCGTTGTTCTTTGCGGCGATCTGGGAAGCCTATCCGGTGCAGGAACAGGTGTGGCTGAGCACGGCGGTGATTACCCAGCCGGCGGCCAGTCAGCGTCGGCCGTTGATTCTCGATGCGGCGGCGCAGGACATCTGGCTCAATCCCGAAACACCGTTGCATGCCTTGCAGGCGCTGCTCGCCAGCGAACCCGCTGCGTTGCGCGAACGGGTGCTGGCCAACATGGTGAATGATCCGAAGCTTAATGGGCCAGAGTGTCTGACCCCGGGTTGAGTGGCAGCGATCCCCTGTAGGCGCTGCCGCAGGCTGCGATCTTTAGATCTTGCTGCTAAATCCTAAACCTTGAACTGATTGATCAACCGCCGCTGCTGCTCGGCCAGTTTGGTCAGATCCGCACTGGCCGCGCTCGATTCATCCGCGCCACCCGCCACTTCGTTGGCCACTTGCCCGATGTTGATCACGTTACGGTTGATATCGTCGGCCACCGCACTTTGTTCCTCGGCGGCGCTGGCGATCTGGGTGTTCATGTCGTTGATCACTGACACCGCTTTGGTGATGGTTTCCAGTGCTTCTGCCGCTTTGGCCGCGTGCTGCACACTTTCGTCCGTGCGGTTCTGGCTGTCCTCCATCACCCGCACCACATCCCGCGTACCTTGTTGCAGCTGCTGGATCATGGTCTGGATTTCTTCGGTGGCTTTCTGCGTCTTCTGCGCCAGATTGCGCACTTCATCGGCCACTACCGCAAACCCGCGACCCTGCTCCCCGGCTCGTGCCGCTTCGATGGCGGCGTTCAGGGCCAGCAGGTTGGTCTGCTCAGCGATCCCACGAATGGCGGTAAGGATCGCGTTGATGTTTTCGCTGTCCTTGGCCAGGGTCTGCACCACGCCGACGGCGCGGCCGATTTCCACTGCAAGCGCGCCGATGGAGTTCGACGTGTCGCGCACGATTTGCATGCCCTGACTGGCGGCCTGATCCGCATGACTGGCGGCTTGTGCAGCCTGGGTCGCGTTTCGCGCCACGTCCTGGGCGGTGGCGGTCATTTCGTGCACCGCCGTGGCGACCTGATCGATCTCGGCCATCTGCTTGTGCACGCCGGTGTTGGTACGAATGGCGATGTCGGCAGTGTGTTCCGACGAGTCGCTGACGCTCTGCACCGAGGCCACTACCTGAGTAATCATCACCTGCAACTTGGCCAGGAAGGTGTTGAAGCCTTTGGCAATCGAGCCCAGTTCGTCGGCGCGGTCGCTGGTCAGGCGGCGAGTGAGGTCGCCTTCGCCCTGAGCGATATCGTCGAGCATGGCGACCATTTGCTTGAGTGGGCGGGCGATGCCGTGGCCCACCAGCCAGATCACCAGCAAGCCGATACCGGCAATCAGCAGGCCGACCATGGCCATGCCGAACGTGTCGGATTTGCGCTGGGTGTTCAGGTCAGCCTGAAGTTTTTGCAGGTCGGCCATTACGGCGTTCAGCGGCAGTTGCAGCATCAGGGTCCAGCGGGCGTCGGTCTGGCCGATGCCGAAAGGCAGGTACAGTTCGATCCGGCCCTGGGCCTTGTCGACGGTGTAGGTGACTTCGCCACGCTTGAGATTGGCCATGTTGGCAATCTGTTTGCTATCGAGGATATCGCTGACTTTTTCGCCGAATTTGCTCGGGTCTTTGGTGTAGGCAACGATCCGGCCATTGCCGCCGATCAGGGCCATCTCGCCCGCGCCGCTGTAGAGTTTCTGGTTGGCGCCCAGGAGCATTTCCTGAATGAAGTTCACCGACAGGTCGGCACCGACGATGCCCTGGAAGGTGCCATTAAGCATGATCGGTTCAATGAAGGAGGCGAGCATGACGATTTTGTCGCCGACCTTATAAGGTGCCGGATCGATCACGCAGGACTTTTTGGTTTCCTTCGAGCACAGGTAGTACTCGCTGGCGCGCACGCCGGTGGACAGGGTTTTCTGGTCGTCGACGTCCACCAGTTTATCCAGGCCGAGGCTGCCGTCCTCGTTGCGGAACCACCACGGCAGGAAGCGCCCGTTGCTGGCGTCGATACCGACCACTTTAGTGCCGACGTAAGCCGCATCGTTGTGATCCAGCGCGTCTTTTTCCCAGCCGATGTAGGTGCCGAGAATTTTAGGATTCTTGGCCACGTTTTCCTTGATCAGGCCGATCAACTGCTCACGGCTGAGGCTCAGCGCGGGCTGGCCGTCGGCCCCCGGCGTGCCAATCAGCGCGTTGACCCGCACCAGGCCGCCGGCAATCAGCAGCGGTGCTTCGAGTTCACGTTGAATCTGGCTGACCTGGGTCTGCGCCAGTGACGTCAGGCGTTGTTCGATCACTTGCTCGAATTGCGCCTGGGTCCGCTCCTGGACCATGTCTTGCGTCCGTGCACCGGAAAACAATGCGTACACGACCAAAGCCGCGACGACACTAAGAACAATGGCGCCGGCAAGGGCGGCCACGGAAAACTGGATTGACTTGAATTTCATGGGTGCTCCGCACGCAATAGGTCGTCTGCGGAGATGTATCGGCCCGGGGGGGATGGGCATGAGCGGAAGCGGGTGAATTGACTGTTTAGCAAAGCGCTATGTCGCAAATGAGCCGTTGCGGGTCGTTGCCGACCGTGGTGGCTTGGCCGGGTATATGCATTTTTTCCTACGGCGAAGAGAGCTTTATCCGAATTACGCGTCTTATGTCCTTTGTATCTGGCGCCGATACATTTCCACGCCTAGGATACGGGCATGTTTTCAAGGGGTTTTTTAATGAACAAGACATTGGTTTTGTGCGCGTTGAGCGCAGGTCTGCTACTGACCGGCTGTCAGTCGGTCAACACCACCAGCGGTGGGGCTGTGGGTGTTGAGCGCAAACAGTACATGTTCAGCATGTTGTCCTCGGAAGAGGTCAACCAGATGTACGCCCAGTCTTATCAAAAGACCGTGGGAGAAGCGACCAGTCAGGGTGTGCTGGACAAAACCAGCAGCGATGCCAAACGCGTCCAGGCGATTGCCGATCGGCTGATTGCCCAGGCGCCGAATTTTCGACCGGATTCGGCTCAGTGGAAGTGGGAAGTGAACCTGATCAAGAGCGATGAGCTCAATGCCAACTGCGGGCCAGGCGGCAAGATCATTTTCTACACCGGGCTGATCGACAAACTGCAACTTACCGACGATGAAATCGCGGCGGTCATGGGCCATGAAATCGCCCACGCCTTGCGTGAACATGGTCGTGAAGCAATGTCCAAGGCGTACGGCATTGAAATGGCCAAACAGGGCGCCGGGGCGCTGCTTGGCCTGGGTCAGGACAGCCTGGCTCTGGCCGATACCGTGGCCAACTACGGCATGACGTTGCCCAACAGTCGTGCCAATGAGAATGAAGCAGATCTGATCGGCCTCGAATTGGCCGCGCGCGCCGGTTACAACCCGAATGCGGCGATCACGCTGTGGAACAAAATGACCAAGGCTTCGGAAGGCTCGCCACCGGAATTCATGAGTACGCACCCGAACTCGTCCAGCCGAATTGCGTCGTTGCAGGCGGCGATTCCGAAAGTCATGCCGCTTTACGAACAGGCCAAGAAGTCCTGATCGTCATGCGTCGAAGCCGCTGACGCCTTCGCGGGCAAGCCGCGCTCCTACAGATCACCCATCCTGTAGGAGCGAGGCTTGCCCGCGAAGAACGATTACGCGGTTCTACTGACTAAAAACGTCAAACCCAGCCGCTGCTCTGCATCGCCTTGTACACCGCGACAACTGCCAGAATGAAGAACGCCGACGCTGCCAACCGGCGAATCAGCGTCAACGGCAATTTGTCCGCCGCAAAGTTACCCGCCAATACCACCGGCACGTTGGCAATCAACATCCCGAGTGTGGTGCCGATGATCACCAGCCACAGTTCCGGATATTGCGCGGCGAGCATCACGGTGGCGATTTGTGTCTTGTCGCCGATTTCCGCGAGGAAGAACGCAATCAGCGTGGTCAGAAACGGCCCGAACTTGCGGGCGGTGCTGGCTTCGTCGTCGTCCATTTTATCCGGCACCAGGGTCCACAAAGCGGTAGCAGTGAAGCTGGCCGCAAGGATCCAGTGCAGCAACGTATCCGAGAAGAAACTACCGACCCAGGCACCTACCGCACCGGCTGCAGCGTGGTTGGCCAGGGTCGCGGCGACGATGCCGGCGATGATCGGCCAGGGCTTGCGGAAACGGGCAGCGAGAATGAGCGCGAGCAGTTGCGTCTTGTCGCCGATTTCGGCCAAGGCAACGATTGCGGTGGGAACGAGAAGAGAATCCAGCATCAGGGTTTTCCTAAGGGGCGGGTCGACACGGCTATGACACGTACAGCCTTCCCGCCCCGGGTAAGGTGTTCGTGTCATAGGTCTTGTCAAACCCTGCGATCCGTCTGATGCGGACGCTTGGGTCGCATACGCCATGGTCTGAGGACCAAGTATGTTGACGTATGCCGGACGAGCATGGCGCTCGTGGGAGACTACTCCCCTAGGACGGAGCGGATTCTGCCTAGGCAAAATCCATTCGGCAAGCCTTCTTTTTCAAAAAAAGTGTTAGCCGCGTTTGGCCCGGTAGATTCTGAAACCCTGTCCTTCAGCCTTGATTGCGCACACGCCCAGATGCTCTTCGATCAGCGGTTGGTACTTCAGAAAGCTGTTGGCAACCAGGCGCAGTTCGCCGCCGTTTTTCAGATGTTTGGCTGCTTTTCGCAGCAAGTTTTCCGTGGCGTAGTAGTCGGTGTGAACCCCGACATGGAATGGCGGGTTGCTCAAAATTGCACTCAAACCCATGGGGGCTGCGTCGATCCCATCACCGGTCAGCACCTCGGCTTCCAGGCCGTTGGCAGCCAGAGTCAGTCGGCTACTGGCAGCAGCAAATGCATCAACGTCGAGCAAAGTGACCTGGTTGTGCGGGTAGCGACGTTTTACCGCAGCCCCCAACACCCCGGCGCCACAACCAAAGTCCAGCAAATGGCCGCTCGGCAGTTTGTCCAGATGCTCCAGCAACAGCGCGCTGCCGCGATCGAGTCGGCCATGGCTGAACACGCCCGGCAGGCTGATGACCTTGAGCGGGCCTTCGGCCAGCGGCAGTTCGTATTCTTCGGCCAGGCTTTCCAGCGATTTTGCCTGTGGTGCGTTGGCCACGGTCACTAGCCAGAGCTGGCAATGCCGTGCACTGTCGAGCTTGCGTGGCTTGCCGAACGGGTTCAGTTGCTTGGCTGCACCTTCGATGCCGCTGCGTTTTTCACCCACCAGATACACCTCGCGACCTTCGAGGCGCGAGGCCACGGCGTTGAGGATGTAATCGGTCAGGTCCTTGGACTTGGGTAGAAACACTACGGCGCTATCGAACTCGCGCTCCGGCACGTTCACGCCAAAATGGCTGCGCTCGGCAAAGCGTGCATCCAGCGCCGCCTGATCGCCTGCATGCCAGCACCATCCATGGGCGGCGGGCAGGCGGCCCAGCAAGTCGTCGGCGGGCAAACCGGCCAGCAGCACCGAACCCTGGAATAATTCAGCCTGACGAAGCAGTACTTCACTGCGCGGATCCATAACTGCTCCTGTGAAAAAAAGTGCCGCAGTTTATCAACTGACGACCCGCAGCGCCTTACCGCTGAAGTAGCCCTGGGCGTTTTCGGTGACTTGCCCCACGATTCGCTGCCGCGCTTCGCGGCTGCCCCAGGCATTGTGCGGCGTCACGATCAGCCGAGGGATGTCGTGGGCCAGCAAGGGATTGCCATGGGTCGGTGGTTCAACGCTCAGTACATCGGTGGCGGCACCGCCCAAATGGCCATTGCGCAGGGCATCGGCCAGCGCTTGTTCGTCGATCAGGCCGCCACGGGCCGTGTTGACTACGAAAGCGCCGGGTTTCATCGAGGCCAGCTCGCGGGCACCGATGAAGTGGCGGGTGTGTTCGTTGAGCGGGCAGTGCAGGGTCAGTGCGTCGATTTGCGGCAGCAGTTCTTCCAGCGGCAAACGATCCGGCCGGGCAGGACGCCCCGGAATCTGCCCCAGCAACACGCGCATGCCAAAGGCTTCGGCCAGGCGCGCCACCGCGCCGCCCAGTTCGCCATGACCGAGCAAGCCGAGGGTTTTGCCTTCCAGTTCGACAATCGGGTAATCCAGCAGGCAGAACTGCTTGGCCTGCTGCCAGCGACCTTCGCCGACCGCTTTCTGATAATCGGCCAGGCGTGTTGCCAGGTTGAGCAGCAACATGATCGTGTGCTGCGCCACCGACGGCGTGCCGTAGCCCTGGCAGTTGCACACGGTGATGCCGTGGGCGCGGGCGGCAGCGAGGTCGACGTTGTTGGTGCCGGTGGCAGTGATCAGGATCAGCTTCAGTTCGGGGCTGGCCGTCATGGCTGCGGCATCGATCAGGATTTTGTTGCTGATGGCGACGGTGGCACCCTTGAGATGGTCGATCACCTGATCCGGCAGTGTCTGGGCATACAACTGCAACTCGCCGAAACATTCGCGTAGCGGGCTGAGATCGAGGTCGCCCAGGTCTAGAGACGGATGGTCGAGGAAAACGGCGCGGCGAGTGTTCGTCATCAACTGTACCTTTTGTGCAATGAACTGAAGGCGTAATCTGCCGAGCCTACCAGATGAAACAAATTCTTACGCTTGGCCAAAAGGAGCCCCCATGTACTGGACCGAGTTCTTGACCGTTGCCCTGATTCACCTGCTGGCCGTAGCCAGCCCCGGCCCGGACTTTGCCGTGGTGGTGCGTGAGAGCGTGACCCACGGTCGTCGCGCCGGTACCTGGACGGCGCTGGGCGTCGGTACGGCGATTTTCCTGCACGTTGGCTATTCGTTGCTGGGTATCGGGTTGATCGTGTCGCAGTCAATCGTGCTGTTCAACGCCTTGAAATGGGCCGCCGCCGCTTATCTGCTGTACATCGGCTTCAAGGCGCTGCGTGCGCAACCGGCCAAACCGGTAGCGGACGATCTGCACAAGGAAGCCGGCGAGCGCACCGCGCGTGGTGCCTTCACTTCCGGTTTTGTAACCAATGGTCTCAACCCTAAAGCCACGCTGTTTTTCCTGTCGCTGTTCACCGTGGTGATCAATCCGCACACGCCGCTAACGGTTCAAGCCGGATACGGGGTTTACCTCGCCGTGGCGACGGCGACCTGGTTCTGCCTGGTGGCGATGCTGTTCAGCCAACAGCGCGTGCGTGCCGGTTTCGCCCGCATGGGCCACTGGTTCGACCGGACCATGGGTGCGGTACTGATCGCGATTGGCGTGAAGCTCGCCTTCACCGAAATGCACTGAAAAAACACCTATATCTCGCCTGGCACGGTCCCCTGTAGGCGCTGCCGAAGGCTGCGATCTTTTGATCTTTGGCGGTCTTGATACCGCTGAAAATCAAAAGATCGCAGCCTTCGGCAGCTCCTACAGGGTTCGTGCAATATCTTTGTTCCAGGGCGGATGTAAATTCCCTGTGTGCTGGCGCAACGCTAGCATTTATACGGCTCTGCAAATCATTCCTTTGGCTGATTTGGCTGGCGGTGAGGCGCACTACAGTGTGTACTTTCAGCCAAGACCGTGCAGTCAGAAAAGGGATTCTTATGTTGCAGACTCGCGTTATCCCCCCAGCCGAAGGCGCTTACCAGTATCCGCTGCTGATCAAACGGCTGTTGATGTCCGGCGCGCGTTACGAGAAAACCCGCGAGATCGTGTACCGCGACCAGTTGCGCTATAGCTATCCGACCCTGATCGAACGGGTCGCGCGGCTGGCCAACGTGCTGACGGCAGCCGGGGTCAAACCCGGGGACACCGTGGCGGTGATGGATTGGGACAGCCATCGCTATCTGGAGTGCATGTTTGCCATTCCGATGATCGGCGCGGTGATCCACACCATCAACGTGCGCCTGTCACCGGAACAGATCCTCTACACCATGAACCACGCCGTGGACCGCTTTGTGCTGGTCAACAGCGAGTTCGTCGGACTTTACAACGCAATCGCCGGGCACCTGACCACCGTCGAGAAAACCCTGCTGCTCACCGACCTGCCGGAGAAAACCGCAGACCTGCCGAACCTGATCGGCGAGTACGAGCAACTGCTGGCGGCCGCGAGCCCGCAGTATGATTTCCAGGACTTCGACGAAAATTCGGTCGCGACCACGTTCTACACCACCGGCACCACCGGTAATCCCAAGGGTGTGTATTTCACCCATCGGCAATTGGTGCTGCACACCATGGGCGTGTCGACCATCATGGGCGCGATCGACAGCGTGCGCCTGTTGGGCACCAGCGACGTCTATATGCCGATCACGCCGATGTTCCATGTGCACGCCTGGGGCTTGCCTTATGTGGCGACCATGCTCGGGCTCAAGCAGGTTTATCCCGGCCGCTACGACCCGGAGTATCTGGTGGAGTTGTGGCGCAAGGAAAAGGTCTCCTTTTCGCACTGCGTGCCGACCATCCTGCAAATGGTCCTGAACGCGAAGGGTGCGCAAGACACCGACTTCGGCGGCTGGAAAATCGTCATCGGCGGCAGTGCGCTCAATCGAGCCCTGTACGATGCGGCCAAGGCCAAGGGCATTCAATTGACCGCCGCCTATGGCATGTCGGAAACCGGGCCTTTGGTGTCGTGCGCACACCTCAACGACGAACTGATGGCCGGCACTGAAGACGAGCGCACGACTTATCGGATCAAGGCCGGCGTGCCGGGACCATTGGTGGAGGCGGCGATCGTCGACACCGACGGCAACTTCCTGCCCGCTGATGGCGAGACCCAGGGCGAGTTGGTGTTGCGGGCTCCGTGGCTAACGGAAGGATATTTCAACGAGCCACAGAAGGGCGCCGAGTTGTGGGCCGGGGGCTGGCTGCATACCGGCGATGTGGCGACTCTGGACAGCATGGGCGTGATCGATATTCGCGACCGGATCAAGGACGTGATCAAGACCGGAGGCGAGTGGATCTCTTCTCTCGACCTCGAGGACCTGATCAGTCGCCATGTGGCGGTACGCGAAGTAGCAGTGGTGGGTATCGCCGATCCGCAGTGGGGCGAGCGGCCGTTTGCCTTGCTGGTGGTACGCGAAGGCCATGTGATCGGGGCCAGGGAACTCAAGGAACACCTCAAGCCATTCGTGGAGCTGGGGCATCTGAGCAAGTGGGCCATCCCGAGCCAGATCGCCCTTGTTACTGAAATTCCCAAGACCAGTGTCGGCAAACTCGACAAGAAGCGAATCCGCGTCGACATCACCGAATGGCAGGCCAACAACAGTACCTTCCTCTCGACGCTTTAAGCGTCTTCTGGCGTGCCCCAAAGGGCACGCCAGCCCCACCAAGCAAGCGCTTGGCTTGTCAAATCAGAAATTTGAGCCATCCTTGCCGTGCCGACGGGTGTCGGTCTGGCGAAAGGACTGTTCCAGAGTGGCTGGCAGCTGCAAATCACACTTTAGAGGGATCAAGCACTACTACCTGCTGGCTATAGTCCGCTCAAGGATTTTTAAGAACGGAGCAAACGCACACACCGGGGCGATGCAATTTTGGAATGACTTTGGGATGCCTTGGCTCCTCGTCATCCACAACGTTTTTAGAAGTGCTCACTGCCATAACAATAATGCACATGGAGTAGCGTCGATGACATCAGTAAACCAGTTCTGGCGCCGGGCAAAACTGCCTCTGGCTGTCGGTCTTGCCTCTACGCTCGCCGGGCCAGCATTCGGCGTCAGTTTCAACGTTGGTGAAATCGAAGGTCAGTTCGATTCGTCCCTCTCCCTGGGTATGAGTGTGTCGACCCAGCAGCCAAACAAGAACCTGATTGGTGTCAACAACGGGGGGCATGGTCTGTCCCAGACATCCGATGACGGTCACTTGAACTTCAAGAGCGGGCAGGCCTTTTCGAAGATCTTCAAGGGCATCCATGACCTTGAACTGAAATATGGCGACACCGGCATATTCGTTCGGGGTAAATACTGGTACGACTTCGCACTCCAAAACGAAGACCTGGAATTCAAGAACGTCAGCAACGACGGTCGCAAGGAAGGCGCCAAATCCTCTGGCGGAGAAATCCTGGACGCCTTCATCTACCACAACTACTCCATTGCCGATGAGCCGGGTTCCGTGCGTCTGGGCAAGCAAGTTGTGAGCTGGGGTGAAAGTACCTTCATCGGCGGCGGCATCAACTCGATCAACCCGATCGACGTTTCCGCGTTCCGTCGTCCAGGTGCCGAGATCAAGGAAGGCCTGATCCCGGTCAACATGTTCTATTTGTCCCAAAGCCTTACCGAAAACCTGTCGGCCGAAGCCTTCTATCAGCTGGAATGGGACCAGACCGTCGTCGACAACTGCGGCACCTTCTTCTCTCAGCCTGACATCATCGCCGACGGCTGCGACAACAACTTGCGGGTGCTGAACAAGCGTTCGACCATCCCGGCCGCGGCCTTGCCTACGCTGACTCGACTGGGCGTCGATGTCGACAACGAAGGTGTGCTGGTGCGCCGTGGCGGCGACCGTGATGCACGGGACAGCGGTCAGTGGGGCGCGTCCTTCAAGTACATGTTCGACCCGCTGGACACCGAGTTCGGCGCCTACTTCATGAACTACCACAGCCGTGCGCCGATCTTCAGTGCCACCGGTGCTCCGGCGTCCACCTTCGCCGGGGTAAGGGCTTTGCCGGCGCAATTGCAAGCTTTGGCGCCACTGATCGTCGCGGGTAACTCGAACTACTTCGTCGAATATCCGGAAGACATTCGCCTCTACGGCTTGAGCTTCTCCACCACCCTGCCTACCGGTACGGCGTGGAGCGGTGAGGTCAGCTACCGTCCGAACGCGCCAGTGCAGCTCAACTCCACTGACATTCTGTTCGCCGGCGTACGTCCTTTGGGCGGCGCACTGACCAATGCTTCGCTGCTCTCCGCGCCACCTGGTCAGGATCTGCACGGCTATCGCCGTAAGGAAGTCACCCAGTTCCAAACCACCCTGACGCACTTCTTCGATCAGGTCATGGGCGCGAGCCGCCTTACCCTGGTGGGTGAGGTGGGTGTGACCCACGTCGGCGGCCTGGAAGACAGCTCCGACGTCCGTTATGGCCGAGATCCTGTCTTCGGTCCTGGCGAACTGCCTGCTACCGGTGGTCAAAATACCTGTGTGGCGCTCAACAGCAGCACCATCGCGGGTGCCGGTCCGGGTGCTGCCACCAACAACCGCAGCCGCAATTGCAACGACGATGGCTTCACTACAGCTACCTCGTGGGGTTATCGCGGTCGTGCCATCTGGGAATACAACGACGTATTCGCTGGTGTGAACCTCAAGCCGAACGTGGCCTGGTCCCATGACGTGGAAGGTTACTCGCCTGGCCCTGGCGGCAACTTCGAGGAAGGTCGCAAAGCAGTCAGCCTGGGTCTCGACGCCGAGTACCAGAACACCTACACCGCAAGCCTGGCGTACACCAACTTCTTCGACGGCAAGTACAGCACCGTGGATGACCGTGACTTCGTCGCGCTCAGCGTCGGCGTGAACTTCTAAGCACTGTATTTTCAGGACGAACACACATATGAAAATAACAAAGAGTCTGTTCCACGCCGGTGTTCTGGGGCTGTCGCTGCTGGCGACCGGCGTCATGGCGGCGGTACCTGCGGCCGAAGCGGACAAGCTGGGCAAGAGCCTCACCCCGATGGGAGCCGAGATGGCGGGTAACGCCGACGGTTCGATTCCGGCCTGGAAGCCATTGCCGAAGAACGCGGGCACTGTCGACAGCAAGGGTTTCCTGTCCAATCCGTACGCCAGTGAAAAGCCGCTGTTCACCATCACGGCGCAGAACGTTGATCAGTACAAGGACAAGCTCGCCCCGGGCCAGTACGCGATGTTCAAGCGCTACCCGGAAACCTTCAAGATGCCGGTTTACACGTCCCACCGTGGCGCTACCGTGCCGGATGACGTATTTGCGGCCATCAAGAAAAACGCCACCAACACCAACCTGGTGTCCGGCGGCAACGGTCTGGAAAACTTCGAAACCGCAGTACCGTTCCCGATTCCTAAAAGCGGTGTTGAAGTCATCTGGAACCACATCACCCGCTATCGCGGTGGCAGCGTAACCCGTCTGGTTACCCAGGCGACCCCGCAGCCAAACGGCTCGTTCAGCCTGGTGTACTTCCAGGACCAGTTCGTATTCCGCGACAAGATGAAGGATTACGACCCGAAAAACCCTGGCAACATCCTGTTCTACTTCAAACAGAAAGTGACCGCACCGGCACGTCTGGCCGGTGGTGTACTGCTGGTGCACGAAACCCTCGACCAGGTCAAAGAGCCACGTTCGGCGTGGGTCTACAACGCCGGTCAGCGTCGTGTGCGCCGAGCACCGCAAGTGTCCTATGACGGGCCGGGTACCGCAGCCGATGGCCTGCGTACCTCCGACAACCTGGACATGTACAACGGTGCACCGGATCGGTACGACTGGAAGCTCGAAGGCAAGAAAGAGATGTACATCGCCTCCGACGCCTACAAGCTTGACGATCCGAACCTGAAATACACCGACATCATCAAGGCCGGCCACATCAACCAGGACCTGGCTCGCTACGAGTTGCGTCGCGTCTGGCATGTGGTTGCAACCCTGAAAGAAGGTCAGCGCCACATCTACGCCAAGCGTGACTTCTACATTGACGAAGATACCTGGCAAGCCGCAGTGATCGACCATTACGACGGTCGTAACCAACTGTGGCGCGTCGCGGAAGCTCATGCCGAAAACTACTACGACAAGCAAGTGCCGTGGTACGCGCTGGAAGCCTTGTACGACCTGCAATCGGGCCGCTACCTGGCATTGGGCATGAAGAACGAAGAGAAATCGGCGTATGACTTCGGCTTCCAGGCAACCACCAGCGACTTCACCCCGGCGGCATTGCGTCAGGATGGTGTTCGTTAACCTGCACTGAACAGAGGCCGCATCCTCTAGAAACGCCCCGACTGGTTCGGGGCGTTTTTTTTCGTCAAAAAAGCGTCCCCTGTGTAGGAGCTGCCGCAGGCTGCGATCTTTTGATCTTGTTCTTTAAAAGCAAAGTCAAAAGATCGCAGCCTGCGGCAGCTCCTACATTGATCGCGTAAATCCGAAGGGAACATTGTTTCGTAGACTTTTTGTAGCCATTTGTAGCAATAACCTTCATTACCTCTTCGTTTACCGCTAGTCTGCGGACATCTGCAACGCCGCCATCCGCAATTCAAACAAGAGCCGGCCATGACTGATCTGTCCCCACTACCAGGTCCTGCAAGCGTTGTTGTCGCTACGCTGGACGGGCGTTTTTTCCGACCGCCATTGCCCGACGGCTATGTGCTGCGGCCTCGCTTGTGCGAGCGCCTGAGTGCGGGGCTCAATGGCCGGCTGTTGCTGGTCAGCGCACCGGCAGGCTTCGGTAAAAGTTCGTTGGCGGTGGAGTTCTGTCAGGCGCTGCCGGCTCATTGGCAAAGTCTTTGGCTGGGTCTGAGCCCGCGAGACAGCGATCCGGGTCGATTCCTCGAGCGGTTGCTCGAAGGCCTTCAAGATTATTTTCCGCAACTGGGCAGGCAGTCCCTGGGGTTGCTGAAAATGCGCCAGCGGCACCAGCCATTCGCTTTCGAAGAATGGCTGGATGGCTTGCTTGACGAGCTGGCCGTACACCTGTCGACGGCGACGCCGCTGTTACTCGTACTCGATGACTATCATTTGGCCCAAGGGCCGGTGCTTGATCGTTGCCTGCAGTTTTTCCTTAATCACCTGCCCGACGGTTTGCTGGTCATGGTCACCAGTCGTCAGCGTCCGGACTGGCATCTGGCGCGTTTGCGCTTGTCGCGACAACTGCTTGAGTTGCATGAACAGGACTTGCGCCTGACCCACGATGAAGCCTTGAGCCTGCTCGACCGGCACAGCAGTTCGTTACGCGGTGAGGCGCTCGAAAGTCTTATCCAGCGCAGCGAAGGCTGGGTGGCCGGGCTGCGTTTCTGGTTGCTGGCGGCTTCCGAAGCCGGCAGTCAGGGTGCATTGCCCCAGACACTCCACGGCGGTGAAGGCCTGATTCGCGATTATTTGCTTGAAGAAGTGATCGACTGCCTGCCCGCCGAAGTGCAGTCCTTTCTTTACGACACGGCGCCTCAGGAGCGTTTTTGCAGCGAATTGTGCGATGCGGTTCGCGATGCCCATGACAGCGCCGAGATACTGCGGTTTCTGGCGGCCCATCAAGTATTCCTGGTGCCGTTGGACGAACATGGTCACTGGTATCGATATCACCATCTGTTTTCCGATCTGTTGCGCACCCGGCCAACCGCGCAAACGATGGTGCCGGCCGCCAGCCTGCACTTGCGCGCGTGTCGCTGGTTCAACGCCCAGGGATTGCTCGACGAAGCGGTGGAACAGGCATTGCGTGCCGGGCATCTGGACGTTGCGGCGAACCTGGTGCAAAACCTCTCCGAAGAACAATTGCTGGCCGAACAGAACGTCGGCATGTTGCTGCGCTGGAAAATGGACTTGCCGGACAGCCTGCTGGTCAGCACACCGCGGCTGATCGTGCTCTACAGCTGGGCATTGGGACTGGCCTGTCAACTGGACGCCGCCGAGGAGCTGGCCAGCCATTTGAGCCGTTTCTTGCCGGCCCCGTCGGCCACTGCGCAGAAGTCGATGCTGGCGCAATGGCTGGCGTTGAGCGGGATCATCGCTCGCGGGCGCGGCAACCGCGAACTCACGTTGCTCTATTGCACCGAAGCGTTGGAGAGCCTCCCGTGCAAGCGTTACGGCCAACGTTTGATGTGCCTCTCGACCCTGTCCAACCTGGCCATTGCCGACGGCGACTTGTGGCGCGCGCGCGGGTTGAACCGGGACTCTCTGGAGTTGGCGCAACGGGTCGGCAATCCGTTGTTCGAAGCGCTGGCCCATTACGACCGCGCCCGAGTATTGCAAGCGCGGGGGGAAATCCTTCGTGCGCTGGATGAAGTCCGCAAAGGGTTGCAACGCTTGCAGGGGTTATCACCTCAACGGCTCTATGCAGTGCGCGCCCGATTGACTTTGTACGAAGGATTTCTGCTGGCGCTACGCCTGCAACCACAAGCAGCAAGGGGCCGTTTACAGGTCGGTTTGAACGAGGCGCGTGCCTGTCGCGACATCAGCGTACTGATCGGCCATTGCGTGATCGCCCGGCTTGAAGGCAGCAGTGGCGAGTTCGCCAAGGCCTTCGCCGAGCTCTCCGAAGCCGAACGGTTGATGCACATTTGGGATGTGCCGCCGATTTACTATCTGGCGATGATCACACTGGTCAAATGCGAACTCTGGCTGGCGCAAGGGCGCACCGATCTGGCCGAAGCCTGGCTGGCGCGCCTTGGGCAGACCTATAACGGCGAGCACCCGGCAGCACCCCCGGAATTTCACCCACAATTGCCGCTGCATATCGAACTGCAACAAGCCTTGCTGGAGGTTATTCAGGGCCAACCGATGCTGGCCGAAGGTCGGCTGAATGCGCTACTCGAACATGGCCAGCAAAGCGGTCGGCAGATGCTCAGTGCGATGGCGTTGACGCAAAAAGTCTCGTTACTACTGGGTTCCGGACGCGAACCCGAGGCACGTAAGGCGCTGAGCCAGGCACTGGACGCTTCCACCGGCGGCGTCCTGCAACCGTTTGACGGATTGTTGGCCGAGCACCCGGACTGGTTGCGCGGGCAACTGCAACTCTGTACGCCAACCACTGTTACCCAGGATCTTTCCGAAAGGCTGCCGGTTCTGGTGGCTCGCCCGGCGCTGGAACCCACGCCGGCGGCGGAACAGCTCAGCACGCGCGAGATGGCCGTTCTGCGTCTGATTGCCCAAGGTTGCTCGAACCAGGAAATCAGCGACCAGTTATTCATCTCCCTGCACACAGTCAAAACCCACGCCAGCCACATCAACAGCAAGCTGGGGGTTGAACGGCGTACGCAGGCAGTGGCGCGGGCCAAGGAGTTGGGAGTGTTGGGCTGAGGGTAAAACTTAAGTTACATATCGCGGTAAATAGCCGGGTGCCGATTTGTGCGAACATTGCCCATCCCCGTTTTATCGAGCAGGCCCCGATGTCCCAGCAACCCACCCTCATTCGCGAAACCTTCCCCGTCGGCCCTTTGCAGTGCAACTGCACGATCATCGGCGATCCGGTGACGAAAAAGGCAATCGTCGTCGACCCGGGTGGCAATCACGAACTGATCCTCGCACGGCTTGATGCCTTGGGCCTGAAGGTGGTCAGCATCATTCATACCCATGCGCACCTCGATCACTTCCTGGCCTCGGGTCAGTTGAAGGAGAAAACCGGCGCAACCCTGCACCTTCATAAAGAAGACCAGTTCCTTTGGGACAATCTGGAAATGCAATGCCAGATGTTCGGCGTTCCTTACACGCCGGTGCCATCACCGGATCGCTGGCTGGCAGACGATGAAGAACTGGCTTGCGGCTGCGGTGTAGCGCTGCACACGCCGGGGCATACGCCAGGTTCCATGAGCTTTTGGTTTTCCGAGGCTAAGCTGCTGATTGCCGGTGATACGCTGTTTCGTCGCGGAGTAGGGCGCACGGATTTGTGGGGGGGCGATCAGGCGACCATTGTGCGCTCGATCAAGCAGCGTCTGTATACCCTCGACGAAGAGGCCACCGTGGTAACCGGGCACGGTCCGGATACTCGCCTGGGCGATGAAATGCGTGAAAACCCGTTTGTCAGAGCCTGATTTTTCTCGTTATCCAAGGCGGGGCGGAATTTTTGCCCATCCAAATGATCCAACGCCCGCAAAGGCCCAGGCCTTGGTCCGTTGCACCACAGAATGCAAAAGAGTAGGAGCTTTACATGTTCACCACGCGTCGTTTGATTCTTGTCGCTACTGCTGTGGCCTTATTGTCTGGCTGTGCCACGCCTAACCCTTATGACGGTCAGAGTCAGGGGCAGGCTGATGGTGGCTCTCAAGGCATGAGCAAAACCGCGAAATACGGTGGCCTCGGCGCTCTGGCCGGTGCGCTGGCGGGTGCAGCCATTAACCACGACAACCGTGGTAAAGGCGCGCTGATTGGCGCTGCGGTCGTGGGCGCTTCTGCTGCCGGTTACGGCTACTACGCCGACCAGCAGGAGAAAAAACTGCGGGCCAGCATGGCCAATACCGGTGTTGAAGTGCAGCGTCAGGGCGACCAGATCAAGCTGATCATGCCGGGCAACATCACATTCGCTACCGATTCGGCGAACATCGCTCCAAGCTTCTACCAGCCGCTGAACAATCTCGCCGGCTCGCTGAAAGAGTTCAACCAGAACCAGATCGAAATCGTCGGCTACACCGACAGCACCGGCAGCCGCCAGCACAACATGGACCTGTCCCAGCGTCGTGCGCAGAGCGTGGCGACTTACCTGACGTCGCAATCTGTGGGCGGTGCCAACCTGACTGCCCGTGGCGCCGGCCCGGATAACCCGGTGGCCAGCAACGCAGACGTCAATGGCCGTGCACAGAACCGCCGTGTCGAGGTCAACCTCAAGGCGATTCCGGGTCAGCAGTATGGTGGTCAGCAATAAAGCACTGTTCAGCAATATCCGAAATAGTCTGACTGAACCCCAGGCGTAAAAAAGCCCGCCCGATCCTCAACAGATCGGGCGGTTTTTTTTGTGTTAACAGTTCGGGCCCCATCGCGAGCAGGCTCGCTCCCACAGGGGAACGCATTTCAAATGTGGGAGCGAGCTTGCTCGCGATGGGGCCCGACAGGCAAAGAAGAATTCAGAAATAAAATAGCCCCCGGACAATCACTCGTCCGAGGGCTTTTTGGTGTTACGCGAACCTGATTACTTCTTCAGGCCGTAATGCTCATCGAGCATGCCCGGCGAGTTCGGGGCTTTAGGCGCGTAATCGCGCGGCGGCTCCTGACTGCGCGGCGGCGTCAGGCGTTCACGTGGAGCCTGCGCCGCATCGGCGTGCAGGGAAGCCAGCAAGCGTTGGCGGGTCTGCTCGTCCAGGGCCAGGCGATTGGCACCCTCGGCGAGATGATCCTGCACTTCCTGGTAGCTCGCAGTCAGTTTCTTGACCAGTGTCGCGGTGCTGTTGAAGTGGGTGACCACCTCGTTCTGATAACTGTCGAAACGTTCCTGAATATCGTCCAGCTGACGTTGCGTGCTGCTAGGCGCGGCATTCGGCGCCAGGCGAGCGATCAGGAAACCAATGGCGACACCCACAACCAGGGCAAGAGTCGGCAACAACCAAACTAAGAGCGAGTGTTCCACGAGTCCTTCCTCTATAAACGGCTTTGCTTTACGTTAACGGCTCGAACCTGCGCTGTATACCGCGATTCACTCGCAATAGACAGCCACAGACAATTTGCTAGACGAGTCGACCCGATTCGAGGTCACGGAGTTCCTTCCTTGCTTATGCGTGAAACCCCTGTAGTGATTGATGGCCCGGTCGGGAAACTGGAAGCTCTTTACCTGGATAACGAGCAGCCGCGCGGCCTGGCACTGATCTGCCATCCGAACCCGGTGCAGGGCGGCACCATGCTCAACAAAGTGGTCTCGACCCTGCAACGCACCGCGCGCGATGCCGGTTTGATTACCTTGCGTTTCAATTACCGTGGCGTCGGTGCCAGCCAAGGCACACACGACATGGGCACCGGTGAAGTCGATGATGCCCAGGCTGTGGCCGATTGGTTCCGTGCCAAACACCCAGAATTACCATTGACCCTGTTCGGTTTTTCCTTCGGCGGATTTGTTGCAGCAAGTCTCGGCGGACGTCTGGAAGCCCAGGGCGAGCACCTCAAGCACCTGTTCATGGTCGCGCCAGCGGTCATGCGTTTGGGCGATCAGGATCAACTGCCGCAACACGGCGAACTGACCCTGATCCAGCCGGAAACCGACGAAGTGATCGATCCGCAGGTTGTTTACGATTGGTCCGACAAGCTCGAACGTCCCCATGAGCTGCTGAAAGTGGCAGAATGCGGACACTTTTTTCATGGCAAGCTGACCGATCTCAAGGATCTGATCCTGCCGCGTCTTTCGAACTGATTGCAGTCTGACAAGCGATTACCCATGACGACTCGTACCCGTATCCTCACCGGCATCACCACCACCGGCACGCCGCACCTGGGCAACTACGCCGGCGCCATCCGTCCGGCGATCGTCGCCAGCCGTGACAGCAATGCCGATTCGTTCTATTTCCTGGCCGACTATCACGCCCTGATCAAATGCGATGACCCGCTGCGCATCCAGCGCTCGCGTCTGGAAATCGCCGCGACCTGGCTGGCCGGTGGCCTGGATGTGGACCGCGTGACGTTTTACCGCCAATCCGACATTCCGGAAATTCCAGAGCTGACCTGGCTGCTGACCTGCGTCGCCGCCAAGGGCCTGCTCAACCGTGCTCACGCCTACAAGGCCTCGGTGGACAAGAACGTCGAGACCGGCGAAGACCCGGATGCGGGCATCACCATGGGCTTGTACAGCTATCCGGTGCTGATGGCCGCGGACATTCTGATGTTCAACGCGCACAAGGTGCCGGTCGGGCGTGACCAGATCCAGCACGTGGAAATGGCCCGCGACATCGGCCAGCGCTTCAACCACTTGTTCGGCCAGGGTAAAGAGTTCTTCACCATGCCCGAGGCGCTGATTGAAGAAAGCGTCGCTACGCTGCCAGGCCTCGACGGTCGAAAAATGTCGAAGAGCTACGACAACACCATCCCGTTGTTCAGCAGCGCCAAAGAGATGAAGGACGCGATTTCGCGGATCGTCACCGACTCCCGCGCGCCGGGCGAAGCCAAAGATCCGGACAACTCGCACCTGTTCACCCTGTTCCAGGCGTTCGCCACCCCGGCGCAGGCCGACGAGTTCCGCAGTGAGTTGCTGCAGGGCCTGGGTTGGGGCGAGGCGAAGAATCGTCTGTTCCAGTTGCTGGACAGCGAACTGGGCGAATCGCGCGAGCGTTATCACCACCTGATCGAGCGTCCGGCGGACCTGGAAGACATGCTGCAACACGGCGCAAAAAAGGCCCGTGCGGTCGCGACACCGTTCCTCAACGAACTGCGAGAAGCGGTGGGCCTGCGTTCTTTCGTTGCTCAAACGCAAGTGGCGGCCACCACCAAGAAGAAAGCTGCAAAAGCGGCGCGTTTTGTCAGCTTCCGCGAAGATGATGGCAGCTTCCGCTTCCGTCTGTTGGCGGCCGATGGCGAGCAACTATTGCTGTCGCGCAACTTTGCCGATGGCAAAACCGCTGGCCAGGTGGCCAAGCAACTGCAAGCGGGCCAGGCTCTGGACGTGCGCAGTGAGGACCTGAGCTTCAGCGTCTGGCTGGAAGGCGAGTGTGTCGGCGACAGCCCGGCTTTCGCTGACAGCGCCGCGCGCGATGCTGCGGTAGAGGCGTTGCGGATTGCTCTGACGCCAGTTCAGGAATAATCAACGGCTCGGCCCGACCAAGGGCTGATTGCCATTCCCACGGGCCATCGCTACAGTGGCGGCCCGTTTTTGTTGCCTTGCTAACGAATTATGACGCCCCTAGAACGATATCAAGCTGATCTGAAACGCCCGGAATTCTTCCATGACGCCGCGCAGGAAACGGCTGTGCGTCATTTGCAGCGCCTGTATGACGATCTGATCGCCGCCGATCAGAACAAACCGGGCCTACTGGGCAAACTGTTTGGCAAGAAGGCTCCGACCCCGGTCAAAGGCCTGTACTTTTGGGGCGGCGTAGGTCGCGGCAAGACTTACCTGGTCGACACCTTCTTCGAAGCGCTGCCGTTCAAGGAAAAGACCCGCACTCACTTCCACCGCTTCATGAAGCGCGTGCACGAAGAGATGAAGACCCTGGGCGGCGAGAAAAACCCGCTGACCATCATCGCCAAGCGTTTTTCCGATGAGTCGCGGATTATTTGCTTCGATGAGTTCTTCGTTTCCGACATCACCGACGCCATGATTCTCGGCACCCTGATGGAAGAGCTGTTCAAGAACGGCGTGACCTTGGTCGCGACCTCGAACATCGTGCCGGACGGCCTGTACAAGGACGGTCTGCAACGGGCGCGCTTCCTGCCGGCCATCGCGCTGATCAAGCAGAACACCGAGATCGTCAACGTCGACAGCGGCGTCGACTATCGCCTGCGTCACCTTGAGCAAGCGGAACTGTTCCACTTCCCGCTCGACGAAGCGTCCCACGAAAGCCTGCGCAAAAGCTTCCGCGCGCTGACGCCGGAATGCACGGCCGCCGTGGAAAACGATGACCTGATCATCGAAAACCGCAAAATCCGTGCGCTGCGCACCTGCGATGACGTGGCATGGTTCGAATTCCGCGAACTGTGCGACGGCCCGCGCAGCCAGAACGATTACATCGAACTGGGTAAGATCTTCCACGCCGTGCTGATCAGCGGTGTCGAGCAGATGAGCGTGACTACCGACGATATCGCCCGACGCTTCATCAACATGGTCGACGAGTTCTACGACCGTAACGTAAAGCTGATCATTTCTGCTGAAGTCGAGCTCAAAGATCTCTACACCGGCGGTCGCTTGAACTTCGAGTTCCAGCGTACCTTGAGTCGTCTGCTGGAAATGCAGTCTCACGAATTCCTGTCCCGGGCGCACAAGCCGTAAGGCGATTCGAAAACTCAAAAAGGCCTGCATTGCAGGCTTTTTTTGTACGCCAAAGATCCTCTGTAGGAGCGAGGCTTGCCCGCGAATGCCGCGCCGCGGTGTATCAGAAAGGCCGCGTCATCGTTCATCGCCAGCAAGCTGTGCTCCTACAGAAGAGCGTTGGTTTTGAAAACAGGTGTCGTTGTTCAGATAGCGCGCCAGCTCATCCTGCCGCTGGCAACCAAGCAGCAACCAAAGCAAAATCCGGGCTTTACGCGGGCACAGAAACCCAGCCATCACAGCTCCCTTGCCGATCAAATCCATCTCACTGCCAACAAACCCATAGGAAGCTCGCGCGGTGGCGCCAGAACCGGTGCGGGTCGCAATGATTACGGGGATTTTTTCGGCGATGTGTTCGACCACTTCAGCCCATTTCTGCGAAACGTGCCCGGCGCCGAAACCAGCGATCACCAAGCCGTCGTAGCCCAGCTTGAGGATGTTCTCCAGCAGTAGGGTGTCTGCCGAAAGCGAAGCCTCCAGCAAGGCGACTTTCTGCGTGGTGTGTTGTGGCAAAGGCAAGCACATCCGTTGTGTTGGCTGACGCAGATAACGAACAACGTCTTCGATCAGCAGACCGACGGGGCCGAATACTGGGGAGGAAAACGCCTGCAAGGCCAGCGAATCGGTTTTTCGCACGCTGCACGCTTGATGAATTTGCCCATTCATTACCACTTGAACGCCACGTCGACGGCTGTTGTCGGCCAGCGCGACGCGGCAAGCATCCAGCAGATTCGCCGGTCCATCGGCTCCAGCCTGTTGTGCCGAGCGCATGGCACCGGTCAAGACTAAAGGCTCGTCGCGGTCCCATAGGTAATCGAAAAACACCGCTGTTTCTTCCAGGGTGTCGGTGCCTTGGGTGATAACAACCCCGGCTGCACCTTGCTCTACCTGGTATTTCGCCCAGGAAAGGACGCTCAGCAAGACCTCGAAATTCAACGATGCGCTGGGCAACAGGCCGAGCGTTTCCACCGTCACCCGGGCCAGCGTTGTTACTTGCGGTACGCAGGCCAGCAAGGTTTCACCGCTGACCGTCGGGATAACGCCTTCGCCGGCATTCCTGGCTTGCATGCTCACCGTGCCGCCGAGCGCTGCGATGGCCAGTTTGGGCAGGTTCATGTCTTACCTCGCTTGCTTGAGTTGGAAAGTGGCTGTATCCGCTTTTGAGGCTGCGATACAGCCGAAAGGTTGACGGGCTCAGTCAGCGATCAGCCAGCCGATCAGTGGAAGAATCATCAACGTGCTGATGGCCATGGACAGGACATTCCCGATGTAAGCGTGCATGTCAGCCGGCATTCGCTTGGCCAGCGCGCACGCCAGCGGTGGCGCGATCAGCGCCCCCAGCAGCGCACTTGACGCAATGACCTGCCAGCCGCCGCCATAGGTCAACACGGCTGCCGGTACGACTGATACCAGTGGAACGTAGGTGGGATACCAGCCGAGTGATATCCATTGTCGACGCCAGATCACGACGCCGATGGCCGAGGTCAACGCCTGCGCACCGATCAGTTGAGGCAACAGACCCGAGCCGTAAACCGGGCTCATCGGGTTCAAGCTGTAAGCCAGCACTGCGCCCAACAGCAATCCAAGGCTGGCCAGTTCATTGCCAAAGAACGGTGCTTCCGAAAAGTCGGCGAGGATGCGGCGCAGGCTCCAGATCACACCGTAGTCAGGCGTTTTGGTGGTGGCGGGAGCCGGCGGTGGGTCGGATGGCTTCTCGGAGGCGGTTGACTTCACCAGGCTCGGCAGATGGCGGCAGAGTAAAAAAGCCAACACGCTGGCGACTGCCATCCCCGAGACATTGCCGATCACCACTGGCAAGCTCAATGGATTGCACACGTAATTGACGATCAACAAACACATTGGGGTGACGAGCACTGCGCCCATGAGTGCACCGTTGATCGTGACTTTCCAGCCACCGCCAAACATCAGCACCATTGCCGCTGGTAGCGAAACGAAAGCAGCAAACGTGGGCTGCCAACTGGTGGCGGTCACCGTCCAGCCCCAAAGCAGGTTGCTCAACAGCAGGCCAAGCAATGAACTGGTCACCAGCCACGGCCATAATCCAGTGCCATAGGAAATGGCAAAACCTTGCCAGGATTTTCCCGTCCGATTCGCCCAGTAGGCGAGGTAGGCGCCTGCCAACAACCCGATGGAAGCGAACTCGTGTTTGTAGAACGCCACTTCGCTGATGTCCCCCAATACCCAGCGCAACCAGGCGCTCGGCTCGGGTAGGCCGGATACCATGTCGCTGTAACCCGGCCAATGGGCTGACCAAAACGAACGATAGGTGAGTGAAAGCCAGATGATCAGCAGTATCGTGCCGATCAGCAGCACGATGACCGCCGTGTCAAAAGGCAATCGACGGGCAGGCCGGTTTTTGTCGGTTGTGATGTCCATGACGGATGCCTCCTTTTATCAGCGCGGGAGGCAGGGGTGTTGGGTGTAACCGAGCATTTGATCGAAGAGATCCGTTCGACGATCGCGATGCAGGTCGTTCAGATTGTTCCAGATGGGCGCGCTGCGGGAGCTGGTCAGGTCGATGTCGGCAAACAGAATTTCCTGCTGGTCTGCCGATGCCACTGGGCCAATCGGCCAGCCGTTGGTGCCGGCAATCAGTGAGCAGCCGAGGTAGCGAGCGCCACGCTCTTCGCCGATACGGCTCGCAGCCGCGATAAACACGTTGTTTACATGAGCTGCGGTCATCGTCAGGTACGACGCCATGCACTTGCCGGCATCGTCGAACAGCGGCGGCGGTGTCCAGACCCAGTTGTTCAGGCTGCAAATGATGTCGGCGCCTTGCTGGCTGAGGATGCGAGGTACTTCCGGGAACCAGATGTCCCAGCAGATCAACAATCCGATGCGGCCGATGGGCGTGTCAAACACCGGGAAACCCAGATCACCCGGGGTGAACCAGAGCTTCTCCAGGTTCCACAGATGGGCCTTGCGGTACTTGCCGATAAATCCGTCAGGCCCGAGCAAAACGCCGGTGTTGAAAAGCCGCATGCCGTCGCGTTCGGTCAAGCCGGCGACGAGGTAGACCTTGTGCTTGCGGGCGAAGTCCATCCAGCTCTGCACGCTTGGCCCTTCGGGAACCGACTCCGAATGGTCGAAGGCATCCTGCCGGTTATTGAAGAAATAGCCTGTACAGGAAAGCTCCGGCAGCACGATGAGGTTGGCTCCGCCGTACACCGCCTCCAGCGCCAGTTCAAGGCTCCGACACAGATTGCCCTCTCGATTCTCCATGCCGACTTGTGGATCGAATTGCACGACTGCTACACGAACAGGGCTTGTTGGCTCACTCATTCCGATAACCTCTTTTTATTGTTATTCACGCCGTTTAATGGCGTGTTTATAAGAGTTGAAACGGAGGGGGGTGTAAGTCAGCGGCTTCCGTTTAGGTTGTAGTCCTTATCCCAAGATGCATGCGCGTGGTGTTTAAAGGGGATGCCCGAAGGGGCGGGAAAGGTAGAGCCGATGCAGGTCGTGCATGGCTCTGGGGCGGGGGGATCAGGCTTTGACCTGGTAGTGCGGGTAGTTGCTCATGGAGAAGCCGCCGTTGAACGTCGCGGCGGTTTTGTTGCAAATGTGAATGACGGCATCAACGGCTCCGCGAAAACAGGGTTCCGTCCAGCCGGCATCCACCGAAAATGATTCACCGGACAAATACAGCCCAGAAACATGGGCGAAATCCCGGTTGTATTTCATCAGGCTGACGGCGTCGTAGTAGGTGCCGGGTCGGTACAGCTTCGCACAGCCCAAGGCGTTTTTGTCGGTGACCCAGCGTTGGACCACGGCTTGATCAATTCCGATGTAAGGCGAAATTTTCTCTTGAATGTTGGCGGAGTTCAGCAGGATGCGGTCCAGCTCTTCGGCGCACTTGATCACCAGTTCTTTGTCGGTGAAGGAGGCAAGCTTGGTGGCGTCATCCTCCCAGGTGTAACTCAGGAGAATGCAGTCATAGCTGTAGTGATCGTTGTAGCGGTAGGTGTAGACGTCGTGGATAAAGCTGTCAGTAACGATGGCTTGCGGGATGTTGCTGTTTTTCGAGAGGAATGACTTTTTCAGCGGTGCATAGACCTTGCAGCTGGTTTCCCAGTGCGCGGTTTTATAGGCATTGATCGTCTCGAAGGGCAGCATTTCCTGAGTGAAGTTTTCAAGCTTGATTCGCGTCTCGATCAGCCAGGAAGGCAGAGTCATGATGACCGAATCGAAGTCATCGAAGTGCTCTTGGGTGTGCTCGGGCTGGCTGTGTTTCCAGTTGAAATAGACGCGGATTTTCTGGTTGGTCAGCTTTTTAAGTTGGGTGACGGATGAATCGGTGAGCAGGCCGTTACTCCGCTCACGGCAGTGTTCGTAGACGGATTTTCCGGTTTCGTCGGTTTTCATGAACAGCAGGCATTCATCCAGTGCGGCCAGTCCGATATAGCGGGGCTTGTCGAAACTCAGACCCGTTGAGTCAAAAACGGCTTCGCTGTGCAGGTGAGGCGAGTCCAGCGGATTGCCATTAGCGTCCACCCGGCCATGGATCAGTTGCAACTGGCTGCTGAAGCCGAAAATGGCGGTACGCAAAGGATAGAGGCAGCAGACGTCGTAAAAAGCGCCCCAACTGCCATCACCGATGCCGATGGCATAGAAAATCGCGGACTCATCCGCGGACATTCCCATCCCTCCAAAATCCCCGGGCGAGAGCTCATCCCAAGCGTCCAGCACCGGCATGCTTACCAGGTCGCGAAACGAAACGCGCTCGTACTTCTCGACCATGGCGGCCCACATGGTTTCCCATTCCTGGCTGGCGTAAACCTCTGCGACGTGTCGGGTCATGCGGTCGGCAAAGGCTTTCCATTTGGCATACACCTTTTGCAGTGCTTCACCGGGCGGTGGGGTCAGGCCGTCAGTATTTTTCCAGATCAACATCTGCGGCGTTGGTCCGCCGCCCATGCTGCCTTCGCGAAGATAGATGCCGGTCGAGCTGACCCATTGGCTTCCGGGGTTGGCAAAGTCGGAAAATGCCAGGTCAAACGCCTTGGCGTAGTAAGCCATCAGCGAACGGCCTTCGGTCGGCGGTTCGTCTGTACGGTTGAAGAAAGGCATGCGCATGGCGCCCATTTCAAATGGTGTATGACTTTGCGTGGAGTGTGGGCTGCCAGGTACGGTCAGGTGTCTGCCGCCGATGCGCCTGGATTGTTCGATGAGGGTTATCTGGGTAAAGCCGCACCGATAAAGCTCTCTGGCAGCCGTCAGCCCGGTGACGCCGGTGCCAATGATGCAGATTCGATGTTGCGGGTCGGTGGCCTTGGCGATGCCGTTTTCTTGCTCGACCAGTGCTCGGTAGTCGAAGCACAGGTCGGGTGGACTGGGGAAACGAGCGGCCCATTTGTTTTGAGTCGAGCGCTTCTTGCGAGTGGCCTCTTTGGCGACCAATGAAGGGTAGTTGTAGCTTGATCCGATAGTCACTGTTGATCTTCCCTGAAAGTCCTGGTGGTGTTTTCAGGGAATAGGTTGGGTGTTTCAGTGGCCGGCGTACATGAGCCAGTTCCGGTTCACCAGGGCTCCATATTCTTTTTTTATTGTGGGAAAAAGAAACCTGTAGGAGCGAGGCTTGCCCGCGATTGCCGCGTCGCGATGTATCAGATAGACCGCGCCATCGTTCATCGCCAGCAAGCTCTGCTCCTACAGGTCGTGCGAGGTTTCAAGCGGCCTGTTGGAACTGCTGCCGATACTGGTTCGGTGACAGCTCGGTGTGCTGGCGGAACAGTCGTGCGAAGAAGCTCGCATCGTCGTAGCCGACTTCATAGCTGATGGTCTTGATGCTCTTGCGGCTGCCGGACAGCAGGCCCTTGGCGGTTTCGATGCGCAGGCGTTGCAAGTAATGCAGGGGCTTGTCGCCGGTGGCGGTCTGGAAGCGGCGCATGAAGTTGCGGATGCTCATGCCATGTTCGCGAGCGACGTCTTCAAAGCGAAATTTGTCGGCGTAGTGCTCTTCGAGCCAGTGCTGGATCTGCAGGATGATCACGTCTTGATGCAGCTTCTGCCCACCGAAGCCGATACGTCCTGGCGAATAGCTGCGTTGCACTTCGTAGAGGATGTCTCGTGCCACAGCCTGCGACACATTGGCACCGCAGAACCGCTCGATCAGGTAGATGTACAGATCGCATGCCGAGGTGGTGCCGCCTGCGCAATACAGGTTGTCAGCGTCCGTCAGGTGTTTGTCTTGATTGAGCTGGACCCGCGGGAAGCGCTCGGCAAACGCGTTGAAAAAACGCCAGTAAGTGGTCGCTTCCTTGCCGTCGAGCAACCCGGCTTCGGCCAGCCAGAACACGCCTGTGGCTTCGCCGCATAGCACAGCACCGCGCGCATGTTGCTGGCGCAGCCACGGCATCACTTGCGGATAACGCAGGCTCAGGGTTTCGAAGTCGTCCCAGAAGGCGGGGATCACGATGATATCGGCGTTTTCCAGCCCGCCGTCCACCGGCATGATCACATCGCTGAAACTGTTTACCGGTTTGCCATCGGGGCTGACCAGCCGGGTCTCGAACGCCGGTGTCAGGCCGTGACCCAGTTGTTTGCCGTAGCGCAGGCTGGCTAAGTGGAAGAAATCCTTGGCTTGCATGAGGGTTGAAGCGAAGACCCCGTCAATGGCCAGAATGCAGACGCGTCGCAGGGACGTGGAGGCTTGGTTAGACATAATTCAACTTTATTCTTATAGGGGAAAGTGGTCACCAGACGGCTGGATCGTCTTATTTTTTGTCGGATGTGTCCAGTGTCCTGTATCGGATGCGGGGCTTAGTCTCTGAAGGTCAATCCCCTCTAAAAATATCAACAGGTGCCGCATGATCCCTAGAACCTTGTTCAGTTCCGAGCACGAACTTTTTCGTGACAGCGTGCGAACGTTCCTCGAAAAAGAGGCGGTGCCGTTCCATGGACAATGGGAGAAACAGGGCTATATCGACCGTCAACTGTGGAACAAGGCAGGGGAGGCGGGCATGTTGTGTTCGCACCTGCCGGAAGAGTACGGCGGTCTGGGGGCGGACTTTCTCTACAGCGCGGTGGTGATTGAAGAGATCGGGCGCCTCGGCCTGACCGGAATCGGTTTTTCCCTGCATTCGGACATTGTGGCGCCTTACATCCTGCATTACGGCAGTGAAGAGTTGAAACACAAATACCTGCCGAAACTGGTCTCCGGAGAACTGGTGACTGCCATTGCCATGACCGAGCCGGGCGCGGGCTCCGACCTGCAAGGCGTGAAGACCACGGCGGTACTGGATGGCGATGAGTATGTGATCAACGGTTCCAAGACCTTTATCACCAATGGCTTTCTCGCCGATCTGGTGATCGTGGTTGCCAAGACCGATCCCAAGGCCGGCGCGAAGGGCACCAGCCTGTTTCTGGTGGAGGCCGACACGCCAGGCTTCGACAAGGGCCAGCGCCTGGAAAAAGTCGGCATGAAGGCTCAGGACACCTCGGAATTGTTCTTTCAGGACGTCCGGGTGCCCAAGGAAAACCTGTTAGGTCAGGCCGGGATGGGTTTCGCGTATTTGATGCAGGAGTTGCCGCAGGAGCGTCTCACCGTCGCCATCGGCGGCCTGGCATCAGCCGAAGCGGCGCTGCAATGGACGCTGGATTACACCCGTGAACGCAAGGCGTTCGGCAAGGCGATTGCAGACTTCCAGAACACCCGTTTCAAACTGGCGGAGATGGCGACTGAAATTCAAATCGGTCGGGTCTTTGTCGATCGCTGCCTGGAGCTGCACCTGCAAGGCAAGCTCGATGTACCGACGGCGGCGATGGCCAAATACTGGGGCACGGACCTGCAATGCAAGGTCCTCGACGAGTGCGTGCAGTTGCATGGCGGTTACGGCTTCATGTGGGAATACCCGATCGCCCGGGCGTGGGCGGATGCGCGGGTGCAGCGGATCTATGCGGGGACCAATGAAATCATGAAGGAGATTATTGCGCGGGCGCTTTGATTTTTTTGTGATGGTTGAAAAGATCGCAGCCTGCGACAGCGCCTACAGGGTGTACGTCAACCCATGCAGGCGCTGCCGCAGGCTGCGATCTTTTTGCAATCAGCGCAATTTATGGTGCCGGGTTCGGGTGGTCCTTGTGAATCGCCTCAATCCCTTCCAGCACTTCCTCCGACAGTTTCAAATCAAAACTGGCAATGTTGCTTTCCAGTTGTTCCAGGGTGGTAGCGCCGATGATGTTGCTGGTCACGAACGGCTGCTGCGTGACGAAGGCCAGCGCCATCTGTGCCGGGTCCAGACCGTGCTCACGGGCTAAAGCGACATAACGGCTGCAGGCTGCTTCCGACTGCGGGTTGAAATAACGACTGAAGCGACTGTAGAGGCTCAGGCGACCCTTCGGTGGGCGTGCGCCCCCTTCGTATTTGCCCGACAGGAAGCCGAACGCCAGCGGCGAATAGGCCAGCAGGCCGCACTGTTCACGAATGGCGATTTCCGCCAGACCCACTTCGAAGCTGCGGTTGAGCAGGTTGTAGGGGTTCTGGATCGACACTGCACGCGGCCAGCCGCGCGCTTCTGCCAAAGCGAGGAAGCGCATGGTGCCCCATGGTGTTTCATTGGACAGGCCGATGTGGCGGATCTTGCCAGCCTTGACCTGCTCGTCCAGCGCTTCGAGGGTGTCTTCGAGTGGCGTCAGATTGGCTTCCGTCTGGTGCTTGTAGCCCAGCTGGCCAAAAAAGTTGGTGCTGCGTTCCGGCCAGTGCAGCTGGTACAAGTCGATGTAATCGGTCTGCAGGCGCTTGAGGCTGGCATCCACGGCTTCGGTGATGTGCTGGCGGTTGTGCCTCAGGTTTTTATCGCGAATGTAATCGATGGTGTTGCCGGGGCCGGCGATCTTGCTGGCCAGGATCCAGTCGGCACGATCGCCACGGCTTTTGAAGTAATTGCCGATATAACGTTCGGTAGTGGCGTAGGTTTCGGCCTTGGGCGGCACTGGGTACATCTCGGCGGTATCGATGAAATTGATCCCGGCGCTCTTGGCCCGCTCAATCTGGGCGAAGGCTTCAGCTTCGCTGTTTTGCTCACCCCAGGTCATGGTTCCGAGGCAGATGGCACTCACGTTGAGATTGGTCCGGCCTAGCTGGCGATAGTCCATCGGGTGCTCCTTGGGCAAAACAATCATAAAAGCAGGTTGAAATATTTTTCGCAATCTGCATAATTGCGCACCTCTTTCTGCAGTGGAAGTGATGCGCCGCCGCCGAAGAATCTTGCCGTTGAACGGACGCGCCGACCCGAGCCCCCGAAAGCGTCTGTATCCGGCTGCCTTTGACTTGTCAAAGTACGCACTATTCAGTAAGATCCGCCGTCTAATTTACAGGGCGGCCCCTGAGGCTATAAAGAATGAAAACTTTTACTGCTAAACCGGAAACAGTACAGCGCGACTGGTTTGTCGTCGACGCTGCAGGTCAGACCCTGGGTCGTCTGGCCACCGAAATCGCGAGCCGTCTGCGTGGCAAGCATAAAGCTGAGTACACTCCTCACGTTGACACTGGCGATTACATCGTCGTTATCAATGCCGAGCAGATTCGTGTAACCGGTGCTAAAACCACCGACAAAATCTACTACTCCCACTCCGGTTTCCCGGGCGGCATCAAGTCGATCAACTTTGAAAAGCTGATCGCTAAAGCCCCTGAGCGCGTGATCGAGACCGCGGTTAAAGGCATGCTGCCTAAGAACCCACTGGGTCGCGACATGTATCGTAAGCTGAAAGTCTATGCGGGCGCTGTACACCCTCATACTGCTCAGCAGCCCCAAGAACTGAAGTTTTAACGGAATAGTTCATTATGTCGGCGACTCAAAATTACGGCACTGGCCGTCGCAAGACCGCAACCGCACGCGTTTTCCTGCGTCCGGGTACTGGTAACATCTCCATCAACAACCGTTCGCTGGATAATTTCTTCGGCCGCGAAACTGCCCGCATGGTAGTTCGTCAGCCGCTGGAATTGACTGAGACTGTCGAGAAGTTCGACATCTACGTCACCGTGATCGGCGGTGGTGTAAGTGGTCAAGCTGGCGCAATCCGCCACGGCATCACTCGCGCTCTGATGGATTACGACGAAACCCTGCGTGGCGCTCTGCGCAAAGCTGGCTTCGTAACCCGCGATGCCCGTGAAGTTGAACGTAAGAAAGTTGGTCTGCGTAAAGCGCGTAAGCGTCCGCAGTACTCGAAGCGTTAATTCGCTTCCACGTTCAAAAAAGAACGCCCAGTCTCCTCACGGAGCTGGGCGTTTTTTTATGCGTGCGATTTCTCAAAGAATTGCGCTGTGACAACTTGCCACATCCGTAGAGCCCCTATACTACAAGGCTTGGGAGTGGGGCCCTTGGGTAATTACCTTGTCAGAATTGGGGCTTTTCATTACCATTCGGCAAAATTTTTATAAGTACATAGATTTACTTAGTAGATGCCTGATTTAACAGGCCACAAAGCTGATGGGAGAGGACTGAATGAGCAATGACGGCGTGAATGCAGGCCGGCGTCGCTTCTTGGTAGCAGCCACATCCGTGGTGGGTGCTGCAGGAGCGGTGGGGGCTGCGGTCCCGTTCGTGGGGTCATGGTTTCCCAGTGCCAAGGCGAAAGCCGCAGGTGCACCGGTGAAAGTGAATGTCAGCAAAATCGAGCCAGGCCAGCAGATGATTGCTGAGTGGCGCGGCCAGCCGGTGTTCATCGTCCGCCGTACGCCGGAAATCCTGGGGAATCTGAAGAAGATCGAGGGTCAGCTGTCCGACCCGACCTCCAAGAACTCGACTCAACCGACGTATGTCGATCCGGAAAACCGTTCGATCAAACCTGAGATTCTGCTGCTGATTGGTATCTGCACGCACTTGGGTTGCTCGCCGACCTTCCGTCCCGAAGTCGCCCCCGCAGATCTGGGCAAGGACTGGGTAGGTGGCTATTTCTGCCCTTGCCACGGCTCCCACTACGACCTGGCTGGTCGCGTCTACAAGTCGCAACCTGCGCCTTTGAACCTGCCAGTTCCCCCGCATTCCTATGAGACCGATGAGATTATTGTCATTGGCGTCGATACGGAGAAAGCGTGATGAGCAAGTTCATGGATTGGGTTGATGCGCGCTTTCCCGCCACCAAGATGTGGGAAGACCATCTCAGCAAGTACTACGCCCCGAAGAACTTCAACTTCTTCTATTTCTTTGGATCCCTGGCATTGCTCGTTCTGGTCAACCAGATCATTACCGGTGTCTGGCTGACCATGAGCTACACCCCATCGGCGGAGGAAGCGTTTGCCTCCGTAGAGGGCATCATGCGTGATGTCAGTTATGGGCCGATCTTGCGTTTGTTGCATGCTGTCGGTGCGTCGATGTTCTTCATTGTTGTTTACCTGCACATGTTCCGTGGACTGCTCTACGGTTCCTACCAGAAACCACGCGAGTTGGTGTGGGTCTTCGGTATGTTGATCTACCTGGCGCTGATGGCTGAAGCCTTCATGGGCTACCTGCTGCCGTGGGGCCAGATGTCCTACTGGGGTGCCCAGGTGATCATCTCGCTGTTCGGTGCGATCCCGGTCATTGGTAACGACCTGACCCAGTGGATCCGTGGTGACTACCTGATTTCCGGAATCACCCTGAACCGCTTCTTCGCCCTGCACGTGGTTGCCTTGCCGATCGTGATCCTCGGTCTGGTGGTGCTGCACGTTCTGGCGCTGCACGAAGTGGGATCGAACAACCCGGACGGCGTGGACATCAAGAAACACAAAGACGAAAACGGCGTACCGCTGGACGGCATTGCCTTCCACCCGTACTACACCGTGAAAGATATCGTCGGCGTGGTGGTGTTCCTGTTCATCTTCTGCTCGATCGTATTCTTCTTCCCGGAAATGGGTGGTTATTTCCTCGAAAAGCCGAACTTTGAAGTGGCGAACGCCTTCAAGACCCCAGAGCACATCGCTCCGGTCTGGTACTTCACCCCGTTCTACGCGATCTTGCGTGCGATTCCGGACAAGCTCCTTGGCGTTGTGGCCATGGGTGCTTCGATTGCCTTTCTGTTCGTTCTGCCCTGGCTTGACCGTAGTCCGGTCAAGTCCATGCGCTACAAGGGTTGGCTGAGCAAGATCTGGCTCTGGGTATTCTGCATCTCGTTCGTGATTCTTGGCTGGTTGGGTGTCATGGCGCCTACGCCTGAGCGGACGCTGCTGTCGCAGGTATGTACCTTCCTGTACTTCGCCTACTTCATTCTGATGCCGTTCTACACCAGGCTCGAGAAGACCAAACCGGTTCCGGAAAGGGTGACTGGCTGATGAAAAAACTATTTGCTGTATTGATGCTTGCAGCGTTGCCAGTGTTCGCTTTCGCAGCGGAGCACGGTGGCCCTGAGCTGGAAAAAGTCGACATCGACGTTTCCGATAAAGCGGCCATGCAGGATGGTGCGCGTACGTTCGCAAACTATTGCATGGGTTGCCATAGCGCCAAGTTCCAGCGTTACGAGCGTGTTGCCGATGACCTGGGTATCCCTCATGAACTGATGCTCGAGAAGCTGGTGTTCACAGGTGCCAAAATCGGCGATCACATGAGCATCGGCATGCAGCCGGTTGACGCCAAGACCTGGTTCGGTGCGGCACCGCCCGACCTGACCCTGGTCGCTCGCGTTCGCGGTACCGACTGGCTCTATGGTTACCTGAAGTCGTTCTACGAAGATCCGTCGCGCCCTTGGGGTGTGAACAACAAGGTCTTCCCGAACGTCGGCATGCCGAACGTCCTGGCGGGCCTGCAAGGTCGTCAGGTTATCGGTTGCAAGCAGGTTCAGATCGTTGAAGACGGAAAGAAGCAATATGACCCGCTGACCGGTACGCCGCTGACTCATGAAGCGTGCGATCAGATGACTATTGTGCCGAAAACAGGTGCGCTGACCGAAGAGCAGTTCGATGAGAAGGTCAAGAATCTGGTAACCTTCCTGGCTTACTCGGCTAACCCGGTTAAGCTGCAACATCAGCGCATTGGTACTTACGTATTGCTGTACCTGGCGTTCTTCTTCGTATTCGCCTACTTGCTTAAGCGCGAATACTGGAAAGATGTGCACTGATAAAGCTACAAGCTATTGCTGTTAATCGCGCGCGCCCAAGGGCGCCTCTGAAAATGTAACGAGTCTGGTAACCCAGGCGTTACGGGAGGCGCCCTCTGGGCGCGCTCGTTTTTCCGCTTTCGATAATTTCTACAAGCGAGGAGGACCGCCATGGGCGTGACCAATCGGTTGGCCTGTTACTCCGACCCCGCCGACCACTATTCCCACCGAGTGCGAATCGTACTGGCAGAGAAGGGTGTCAGCGCCGAGATCATCTACGTGGAAGCTGGCCGCCACCCGCCTAAACTGATCGAAGTGAACCCTTATGGCAGCTTGCCCACCCTGGTCGATCGTGACCTGGCGTTGTGGGAGTCTACGGTGGTGATGGAATATCTGGATGAGCGTTACCCGCATCCGCCACTACTACCGGTTTATCCGGTGGCGCGTGCCAACAGCCGTCTGCTGATTCATCGTATTCAGCGTGACTGGTGCGGGCTGGTGGATCTGATCCTGGATTCTCGGTCCAAGGAAGCGGCTCGTGCCGTGGCACGTAAAGAGCTGCGCGAAAGTCTGACCGGCGTGTCGCCGCTGTTCGCCGACAAGCCGTTTTTCCTCAGCGAGGAACAAAGCCTGGTGGATTGCTGCCTATTGCCAATACTCTGGCGATTGCCGATTCTGGGTATAGAACTGCCGCGGCCAGCCAAGCCGCTGCTTGATTACATGGAGCGCCAGTTTGCGCGTGAGGCTTTCCAGGCGAGTCTGTCTGGTGTCGAACGCGATATGCGCTAAGGCTTAAGGAGCCGCTATGAACTCCAGTCGACCTTATCTGGTCCGCGCGCTCTATGAGTGGATTGTGGACAACGATTGCACCCCGCACATGCTGGTCAATTCCGAGTATCCATCGGTACAGGTGCCGCAAGGTTTTGCCAGCGACGGACAGATTGTCCTCAACGTTTCGCCACAAGCCGTGCGTCATTTGCACATGGACAACGAGGCGGTCAGTTTTGAAGGCCGCTTCGGTGGTGTGCCGCACACGCTGTATGTGCCTATCGCATCGATCCTGGGTATCTACGCCCGTGAGAACGGTCAGGGCATGGTCTTCGATCTGGAATCGCCAGGGGAAGACGAGGAAGAGATCGAACCGGATGACGATCTGCCGCCACCAGGCAGCGAGCCGCCGCGTCCCAGCGGTCGGCCTAGTTTGAAAGTGGTGAAGTAATAAAAAAGGCGATCCGAAAGGATCGCCTTTTTTATTGCTGCGTAGGAGCTGCCGCAGGCTGCGATCTTTTGATCTTGCTTTTCAAGATCAAAAGATCGCAGCCTCGTTTCACTCGACAGCTCCTACAGTTCCTACAGCTCGATGGCGAAGTGTCAGTCGATGTATTCGAACAACTTCACAATCTTCTGCACGCCGGAAACGCCTTGAACCAGATTGGTCGCCTGAGCGGCTTCCTGTTTGGTCAGCAGGCCCAGCAGGTAAACGATGCCATTCTCGGTGACAACCTTGATGCGCGAACCCGGGATGTTCGGGTCGGTAAGCATCTGGGTCTTGATCTTGGAGGTCAGCCAGGTGTCGTTCTGGCGGGCAAGGAAGCCGGAGGGTGGCAGGATTTGCAGTTCGTTATGCACCGTCTTCACCCGCTGCACGGCGGCAGCGGCCTGTTCGGCCTTGGCCTTGAGGTCGGCGCGCGGGGTTTGCCCGGCGAGCAGTACGACACCGTTGAAGCTGGTGACGACGATGTGCGAGTCGTTGTCCAGGGCCGGATCAGCCTTGGCGATGTTTACGCCGACCTTGGTGTCAATCAGGGAGTCATCGATCTTGCTGCCGAAGGTGCGAGTGCCGCGGTCATCTTCAATCGGCGCTTCACGGCTGGCATTCACCACCGAGGTGCAGCCGCTGATGCCGAGGCACAGGGTCAGGGCCAGTAGGCCAAGGCGATTAGGGGTCATTCTTCACTCCCGAACAGTTGGCTGTCGATCAAATCGCAAAGGCAATGGATCGCCAGCAGGTGGACTTCTTGAATACGTGCGGTGACGTTGGCCGGTACGCGAATCTCGACGTCTTCGGGCAATAGCAGTGACGCCATGCCGCCGCCATCGCGACCGGTCAATGCTACGACAATCATTTCGCGATCATGTGCGGCCTGGATGGCTTGAATAATGTTTGCCGAGTTGCCGCTGGTAGAAATCGCCAGCAGTACGTCGCCCGGCTGGCCGAGGGCGCGGATCTGCTTGGAGAAGATTTCGTTGTAGCTGTAGTCGTTGGCGATCGAGGTGAGCGTCGAGCTGTCGGTGGTCAGCGCAATGGCTGGCAGGCTTGGGCGCTCGCGCTCGAATCGGTTGAGCAGCTCGGACGAGAAGTGCTGGGCATCGCCAGCAGAGCCGCCATTGCCGCAAGACAGCATTTTGCCTTCGTTGAGCAGGGCGTTGACCATCACCTGGCTGGCTTGCTCGATGTGCGGTGCAAGTACTTCCATCGCCTGTTGCTTGGTGTCGATACTGGCCTGAAAAAGCTGGCGAATTCGGGATTGCATGTCCATCTGTGTGACCTTAATGAGCGCGGCTGTCCGGCACGTAAATGTGCAGCCCGCAAAGCAAAGAGCAAAAGTGTTGGGTGTTGTCCGGTTCGGGGCGCAAGCAATCAGCTGTCAAAGGCATTCTGCAACCAGTTCAACTGATCGAGGTTGCTGTCGATGGCAACCACGTCGAAGCGGCAAGGGGAATTGGCCCAGCGCGACTCGCGCTGAAGAAAATACTGCGCGGCAAAAATCAGTTTCTGCCGTTTGCGCTCATCGATGCTATCGAGCGCGCCACCCCATTGAGTGTTTTTTCTGTAGCGAACTTCAACGAATACTACTGTATCGCCATCAAGCATGACCAGATCAAGCTCGCCGCGTTTACACAACCAGTTCTGCGCCAGCAGGCGCAGACCCTGTTGTTGAAGATGCTCGAGCGCATGGCGCTCGGCATCTTTGCCGCTTTGCTGGCGAGACCTGTCAGGCATTAGCGCGGGGTGTCCGGCAGACGCTGAACCTGGCCGTTGACGAATTGTGCCCACGGCAACTGACGCACGACGCGCTGATTTTGCGTCATGCCCAAGCTACCCGATTGACCTTCGACACGGCTGTCCGGCAGGGCCTTGAGTTGCCCCAGGCGCGGCGCCAGACGATAGGCGTCGACGCCCATGGCGTACAGGCGGCCAAGGCTGCCGGCCGCTTGTGGCCATTGCGCGGTCACTTGACGGCGCAGCGGATCGTTCGCATCCAGCAACCATGGGGTCTCGCAGAAGCGTATGCCGTTCATGTCGTTGTACTGATTCACATCGCCGCTGGCGCTGAAAACATGGGACGTGGCGTAAACCGGAACGTCACCGGCGTATTGGAAGTTCAGCGTCGGTTTGATCTGTTGAGCCTGTTGCGGCGTGGCGGCCAGGAAGATGAATTCAATGTCCTGACGACGAGAAGGCTGGGCTGCGACCTGTGAGCCTACGGTGCTTTGCAGGCTCTTGGCGCGACCTTCGCTTTGGCGCAGCTGGAACATGTCGGCAATCTGCTGGGCCAGTTGAACCGGCTGGTCAACGCGTTCGGTGGCGACAATGCTGCCACCGTTGGCTTGCCAGTCCTGGCTGAACGCCTTCAGTACGCGGTCGCCCCATTCGCCTTTCGGTACCATGATCGCGGCGCGGTGCAGGCCGTCGGCGCGAGCGCGGCGGGACACTTCACGAGCTTCGTCTTCCGCAGCAAGGCCAAACTGGAACAGTTGGGCCGGGCCTTGTTCGCCTTCGCTGTAGTTCAGCGCCAGGGTAGTGATCGGCAGTTGCGGGCGAGTGCTGAGCTGTTTGACCAGTGGCTTCTCTAGCGGGCCGACGACCAGTTGCACGCCATCGGCCTGGGCCTTGCGATAGAACTCGTCGAGGGACGTCAGTTTCGAGCTGTCATAGAACTCGATGGCTGGCGGTTTCTGCCCGGCCTGCTGTGCCTGGTAGTGAGCGGCCATGAAGCCTTCGCGCAATGCTTTGCCGACCGAGGCCAGCGGGCCGTCTTGCGGCAGCAGCAGGGCGATTTTGCCCAGGGGCTGGCTGGCCAGTTCCTTGAGGTTAGTCAGGGGCAGTGGCAACTGGATGGCAGCCGGGTGTTTTGGATTCTGTTTGCGCCAGTTGTCGATCGCGGCCTGCTGTTGTTCCAGGGTGCCGGCGGTTTTCACTGCAAGCGCCAGTGCCATCCAGCCGCCGAGGTCATCGGTGGTGGTCGGCTGCAATTGATCGGTCGGAAGCGAAGCGATCAGGGTCCAGATTGCTTCGTGATTCTTGCGGGCGGCGTCACCGCTCAGCATTGGCGCGATAAAAATTCGTTCCCGTGCGGCGGCCAGGGTCTGGCCATCGGCTTCCAGGGCGCGGGCGTGGACGGTGCCGGTGCGAACCTGCTGCTCGGCAGGCATTTCGCCCAACCGCTGCAGGCTCGGATGGCTCAAAGCCGTCAGCGCCGCTTTGGGCTGATTACGGGTCATGGCCAGTTCAGCTGTCAGCGTGCTGGCGAAGATCTGCTGGCCTGGCTTGAGTTGCTCAACCGGCACTTGTTGCAGAATCTGCGCGGACTGGCCGGGGTTCCCCTGGTGGTAGGCCAGGTCCGCTGCGCTCAGGCGCAACAGAGCGGCTTTTTCCGGATCCTTGCTTTGAGTGGCCTGTTCGAGCAATTGCTCGATACTGGCATCCGGGGTCCGTGGAAGGTCGCCAAGGCCGGAGGAGGGCGAGCTGGCGCAAGCCGCCAGCAAGGCAGCAAGGCAGAGGGCAGTGAACAGCCGCAGGCAAGCGATCATGTAAGCGTTCCTGATACTCGATCAAATTAGCGTGGAATTGTACCCAAGCACTGGCCGGGGCGCGATGTTACTGGCGTGAATCGATCAATTTAGCTCGTACAAATGTTGCGCCATGGCGTAAAAGGCCTCAAAAGCGTGTGTTCCATACGCGTATCGCAAACGTCGCTACGCGTTACAATGGCGGCTTTATTGATCATGAGGTGTGCGCTTTGACTGCTCCAGGTGCTTTGAATTCCGATGCTGGCTCGCTTTATGTGGTGGCGACGCCCATCGGCAACCTGGACGACATCAGTGCGCGTGCGCTGAAAATTCTGCGTGAAGTCGCCCTGGTCGCCGCCGAAGACACCCGTCACTCCCAGCGCTTGATGCAGCATTTCGGTATTGCAACGCCGTTGGCCGCTTGCCATGAACACAACGAGCGCGATGAGGGTAGTCGCTTTATTACCCGGCTGCTGGCAGGCGACGATGTGGCGCTGATCTCTGATGCGGGTACGCCGCTGATTTCCGATCCGGGTTATCACCTGGTGCGCCAGGCTCGTGCGGCAGGGATCAAAGTGGTACCGGTGCCGGGTGCCTGTGCCTTGATTGCAGCGCTGTCGGCGGCGGGGTTACCGTCGGACCGTTTTATCTTCGAAGGCTTTCTTCCGGCCAAGGCAGTGGGTCGCCGCGCACGTCTTGAACTCATAAAGGAAGAACCGCGCACGCTGATTTTCTACGAGGCGCCGCACCGTATCCTCGAATGCCTGCAGGACATGGAGTTGGTGTTCGGTCCTGAGCGTTTGGCGTTGCTGGCGCGGGAGCTGACCAAGACCTTTGAAACGCTCAAGGGTTTGCCGCTGGCCGAGTTGCGCGAGTTCGTCGAGTCGGACAGTAATCAGCAGCGTGGGGAGTGCGTGGTGCTGGTGGCGGGATGGACGGCTCCCGAAAGTGAAGACGCTGTCAGCAGCGAGGCAATGCGCATCCTCAATCTCTTGCTTGAAGAAATGCCGCTCAAGCGTGCCGCGGCATTGGCGGCGCAAATTACCGGTGAGCGCAAGAATGTTCTCTATCAGGTCGCGCTGGATAAACAGAAGGGCGAGTAAAACCCGACGTGCTGGCGCTGCTAGAGGCTTTTAGCGCTTGTTCTTCGGGCGCTCTGCCGTTAACCTTCGCGGCGGAGAGTCGATCGGACAGTCGCTGCCCTCTATGAAAATTAGGGGGGGGAGGAAAGTCCGGGCTCCATAGGGCGAAGTGCCAGGTAATGCCTGGGAGGCGTGAGCCTACGGAAAGTGCCACAGAAAATAACCGCCTAAGCGCTTCGGCGCCGGTAAGGGTGAAAAGGTGCGGTAAGAGCGCACCGCACGTCTGGCAACAGTTCGTGGCTAGGTAAACCCCACTTGGAGCAAGACCAAATAGGGTCCCAAGGCGTGGCCCGCGCTGGGACCGGGTAGGTTGCTAAAGATGTCCAGTGATGGCCATCGTAGACGAATGACTGTTCAAGACAGAACCCGGCTTACAGATCGACTCTCCACCTTTTTCTCCCCTCTGCTTAAATCATTGAGCAGGGTGCTGGTGATAGCAATTTCCCTCCTTTCAGAATCGTCAGCAGAAGCACTTTCGTAATACCGAAAAAATCTTACTCTTAATAAATTACTTTAACTTCCGAACGCAGCCATCTGTGCTGATTCAAGTTATCGGGCAGTTTCATCTGCCGGATTCTCGTTACCCCTCCCTTTATGCTCCTAAATCTCAGTTCTGTAAGGGTTTTCCTTTAATCCGCGCCTTGACGGTGTGGTGGGCGCATTCCTATAGTGTGCGCAAGTGGCGGAAAGTGGCATGAAGTGGGTTTTTTGAACTCAAAACGCTAGAATTTGGAGAAACGCTGACGTGTTTCGCGGAGCCAACGCTATCAGTCTCGATGCAAAGGGCCGTCTCGCCATGCCGAGCCGGTACCGTGACGAGCTCGTTTCGCGTAGTTCCGGTCAGTTAATCGTCACAATTGATGCCGTTGATCCGTGTTTGTGTGTTTACCCCCTCGATGAGTGGGAAATTATTGAAACCAAACTGCGCGCACTGCCTTCGCTTCGCGAAGAGAACCGCCGCCTGCAACGCTTACTGATTGGTAATGCCGTCGACCTCGAGCTCGATGGCAGTGGTCGTTTTCTGGTTCCGCCGCGTCTTCGTGATTATGCCAAGTTGGATAAGCACGCGATGTTGGTAGGCCAACTGAACAAGTTCCAGCTTTGGGACGAGGATGCCTGGAATGCGGTTTCTGCCGCTGACCTGGCTGCTATTCAACAACCGGGCGCGATGCCTGATGAACTGCGTGATTTGATCCTGTGACTATTGATAGCGGCTTTAACCACATCACCGTACTGCTTGACGAAGCCGTCGAGGCTCTCGCCGTACGTCCTGATGGCTGCTATCTGGACGGCACGTTCGGGCGCGGCGGGCATAGCCGGTTGATACTCAGTCAGCTCGGTCCCGATGGTCGGCTGCTTGGATTCGATAAAGATCCTCAAGCGATTGCCACCGGGCAGACGCTAGCGGCCGAAGACGGCCGCTTTGTCGTTGTGCAGCGCAGCTTTGCCGAGCTCGGTTCGGAAGTTGCCGAGCGCGGCATGAACGGCAAGGTCAGCGGCGTTTTGCTCGACCTGGGCGTGTCCTCGCCACAGCTCGACGACCCTGAACGTGGCTTCAGTTTTCTCAACGACGGTCCGCTGGACATGCGCATGGACCCGTCCCGCGGGATCAGCGCTGCCGAATTCGTAAACACCGCGCCGGTTGAAGAAATCGCCCGGGTTTTCAAGGAATACGGCGAGGAGCGTTTTTCCGGTCGCATGGCCCGTGCCGTGGCTGAACGTCGCGACATCAAGCCATTCGAGCGCACCGCCGACCTGGCCGAAGTCCTGAAAGTCGCCAACCCGGCGTGGGAAAAGGGCAAGAACCCTGCAACCCGTGCGTTCCAAGGGCTGCGCATACACGTCAATAACGAACTGGGCGATCTGGAAACCGGTCTCGAAGCCGCGCTGGAATCCCTGGAAGTCGGCGGTCGTCTGGTCGTTATCAGCTTCCATTCGCTGGAAGACCGCATCGTCAAACTGTTCATGCGCAAACTGGTGAAAGGCGAGGCCGACAACCTGCCGCGTAACCTGCCAGTACGTCACGTCGCCTTCGAACCCAAAATCAAAGTCCATGGCAAAGCGCAGTCCGCCTCCGAGGCCGAACTCAAAGCCAACCCACGTTCCCGTAGCGCCATCATGCGCGTGGCGGAGAAGCTGCGGTGAGCAAGCTTTTCGCCAAGCCACTTCCCGGCGGAAGCTTTTTCATGCTGCTGTTGTTTATCGGTGTGCTCGTATCGGCCATCGGCGTGTCCTACAGCGCGCACTGGAATCGCCAGTTGCTGAACTCGCTGTACAACGAGTTGAGCGTGCGCGACAAAGCGCAAGCCGAGTGGGGCCGTTTGATTCTTGAACAGAGCACCTGGACTGCCCACAGCCGTATCGAAGTGCTGGCAACCGAACAACTGAAAATGCACATTCCTGGTGCTGCCGACGTGAAGATGGTGGCGCCATGATGAAACTCGAAGGTGCACTGTTCCCGTGGCGTTTCCGCGTGGTGCTGGGTTTGCTCGGCGTCATGGTCGCCGCGATTTGTTGGCGCATCATCGACCTGCAGGTCGTCGACCGTGACTTCCTTAAAGGTCAGGGTGATGCGCGCAGTGTTCGTCATATTCCAATTCCGGCTCACCGTGGTCTGATCACCGACCGTAACGGCGAGCCGCTGGCCGTCAGTACGCCGGTCACCACCCTGTGGGCCAACGCCAAGGAAATGCAGCTGGCGAAAGAGAAGTGGCCGGCACTGGCCGCCGCGTTGGGCCAAGATCCCAAGGCCTTGGCGGAACGCCTTGAGGCTCAAGCCAATAAAGAATTCATTTACCTGGTGCGCGGGCTGACGCCTGAGCAGGGTCAGGCTGTGCTCGACCTGAAAGTACCGGGTGTCTACGGCATCGAAGAATTTCGTCGTTTCTATCCAGCCGGTGAAGTCACCGCCCATATGGTCGGCTTTACCGACATCGATGATCACGGTCGGGAAGGTGTCGAACTGGCTTATGACGAATGGCTGGCCGGAGTCGCCGGCAAGCGCCAGGTCATCAAGGACCGGCGCGGCAGGTTGATCAAGGATGTCCAGGTCACCAAAAACGCCAAGGCCGGAAAGCCCTTGGCGTTGTCCATTGACCTGCGCCTGCAATACCTGGCCAACCGTGAACTGCGCAACGCGATCATCGAGAACGGCGCCAAGGCCGGCAGCCTGGTGATCATGGACGTGAAGACCGGCGAGATCCTCGCCATGGTCAACCAGCCGACCTACAACCCGAACAACCGCCGCAACCTGCAACCGGCGATGATGCGTAACCGCGCGATGATCGACGTGTTCGAGCCGGGTTCGACGATGAAGGCGATCTCGATGAGCGCCGCCATCGAAACCGGCCGCTGGAAACCGAGTGACACCGTCGAGGTGTATCCGGGCAGCTTGCAGATTGGCAAGTACACCATCAAGGACGTATCGAAAACCGAAGGCCCAGTGCTCGACCTGACCGGAATTCTGATCAATTCCAGTAACGTCGGCATGAGTAAGGTCGCGTTCGATATCGGCGGCGAGACGATTTTCCGTCTGGCGCAGAAAGTCGGTCTTGGCCAGGATACCGGCCTGGGCTTCCCGGGCGAGCGCGTCGGCAACCTGCCGAACTACCGCGAGTGGCGCAAGGCTGAAACTGCCACGTTGTCCTATGGCTACGGTATTTCCGTGACGGCGATCCAGTTGGTCCACGCGTTCTCGGCCCTCGCCAACAACGGCCGAATCGCACCATTGACCCTGATCAAAACCGACAAGGCCCCGCAGACCACTCAGGTACTGCCGGAAGCCGTCGCGAAAACCATGCAAGGCATGCTGCAACAAGTGATCGAAGCGCCGCGCGGCGTGTTCCGTGCGCAAGTGCCGGCGTATCACGTGGCCGGCAAGTCCGGTACGGCGCGTAAAACTTCGGTCGGTACCAAAGGCTACGCCGAGAACTCGTACCGCTCGCTGTTCGCCGGTTTCGGCCCGATGAGCGATCCGCGTTACGCCATCGTGGTAGTGATCGACGAGCCGACCAAGGCCGGTTACTTCGGTGGTCTGGTTTCGGCGCCGGTGTTCTCCCGCGTGATGTCCGGCACCCTGCGCCTGATGAACGTCACCCCGGATAACTTGCCGCCGACACAACAAGCCAACGCCACCCCGGTCGTTCCGCTGAAAGCCAATGGAGGGCGCGGCTGATGTCATTAAGTCTGAACAAAATTTTCCCCCACGCCGGCCACGATCTGTTGATCCGTGAATTGGCGCTAGACAGTCGCAACGTGCGCGCGGGTGATCTGTTCCTCGCCGTGCCCGGCGGTAAATTCGATGGCCGTGCACATATTGCCGATGCGCTTGCGCGCGGTGCTGCTGCTGTTGCTTATGAAGTGGAAGGCGCGACCGTGCTGCCAATCACCGACGTGCCGTTGATTCCGGTCAAGGGCCTGGCGGCACAATTGTCGGACATCGCCGGGCGCTTTTACGGCGAACCGAGCCATCACCTGAACCTGATCGGCGTGACTGGCACCAATGGCAAAACCAGCGTGACCCAATTGGTGGCCCAGGCACTGGACCTGCTCGGCCAGCATTGCGGCATCGTTGGCACCCTGGGCTCCGGTTTCTACGGTGCTTTGCAAAGCGGCCTGCACACCACGCCAAACCCGATTGCCGTACAAGCCACCCTGGGCGACCTGAAAAAGGCCGGTGCCAAAGCAGTGGCGATGGAAGTTTCGTCCCACGGTCTGGACCAGGGTCGGGTTACCGCGCTCGCATTCGACGTGGCGGTGATGACCAACCTGTCCCGCGATCACCTGGATTACCACGGCACCATGCAGGCCTATGGCGAAGCCAAGGCCAAGCTGTTTGCCTGGAATGATTTGAAGTGCCGTGTGGTCAATCTCGACGACGAATTCGGTCGGCAACTCGCTGCCCAAAAACGTGAGTCGCGGCTGATCACCTACAGCCTGCTCGACAGCAGTGCCTACCTGTATTGCCGTGAATCGCAATTCGACGACGAAGGCGTGCGCGCCACATTGGTTACGCCGCAAGGCGAGCACCATTTGCGCAGCACCTTGCTCGGCCGTTTCAACCTGAGCAACGTGCTGGCGGCAGTAGGCGCTTTGCTCGGCCTGGATTATGCGCTGGACGAAATTCTCAAGGTGCTGCCGAAACTCGAAGGCCCGGCCGGTCGCATGCAGCGCCTGGGCGGCGGCACTCAGCCGCTGGTGGTGGTCGATTACGCCCACACCCCGGATGCCCTGGAAAAAGTGCTGACAGCCCTGCGTCCACACGTCAAAGGCCGTTTGCTCTGCCTGTTCGGCTGTGGCGGCGACCGCGATCGCGGCAAGCGCCCACTGATGGCGGAAGTGGTCGAGCGTCTGGCCGATGGCGTACTGGTCACCGACGACAATCCGCGCACCGAAGACCCTGCAGTGATATTCGACGACATCCGCGCCGGGTTCACGGCTGTGGATAAGGTGACGTTCGTTGCGGGCCGTGGCCAGGCGATTGCCCAGTTGATCGCCGGCGCTTCGGCGGATGACGTGATCGTGCTGGCCGGTAAAGGTCACGAGGACTATCAGGAAATCAACGGCGAGCGCCACGCTTTCTCCGATCTGGTCGAGGCTGATCATGCCTTGACCGCGTGGGAGGTGGCCCATGCTTAAAGCCTTGAAACTGAGCGAACTGGCCGGCGCATTGAATGCACGCCTGATCAGCACTGATGCCAGCTTCGACGGTGTCAGTATCGACAGTCGCGCTATCAAACCGGGCCAGTTGTTCATTGCCCTGACCGGTCCGCGCTTCGATGGTCATGACTATCTCCATGATGTAGCGGCCAAAGGCGCCGTGGCGGCGTTGGTCGAGCGCGAAGTGGCCGACAGCACATTGCCGCAATTGCTGGTCAGCGATACCCGTCAGGCCCTCGGTCAACTGGGCGCGCTGAACCGTGCTGCCTACACCTCTCCTGTTGCAGCAATCACTGGCTCCAGCGGCAAAACCACGGTCAAGGAAATGCTCGCAAGCATCCTGCGCACGCGCGGTCCGGTGCTGGCGACCCGCGGCAACCTGAACAATGACCTGGGCGTGCCGCTGACCCTGCTCGAACTGGCGCCGGAGCACACCGCTGCGGTGATCGAGTTGGGTGCTTCGCGCCTCGGCGAAATCGCCTATACCGTTGGCATGACCAAGCCGCACGTGGCCATTCTGAATAATGCCGGGACCGCCCATGTTGGGGAGTTCGGCGGTCCGGAAAAAATCGTCGAAGCCAAAGGCGAGATTATTGAAGGGCTGGATGCCGATGGCGTCGCCGTTCTCAATCTTGACGACAAAGCGTTTGAAATCTGGAAGACCCGTGCTGCCGGTCGCAAGGTGCTGACGTTTGCCCTGAGCAACAGCAGCGCCGATTTCTATGCCAGCGACCTGGCCACCGATGCTCGCGGTTGCCCAGCGTTCAACCTGCACACGCCTGAAGGTATGGAGCGTGTTCAGTTGAACCTGCTCGGCACTCATAACGTTGCGAACGCCATGGCCGCGGCGGCGGCCGCTCATGCTCTGGGCGTGTCGCTGTTCGGCATCGCCACTGGTCTGGGCGCGGTACAGCCGGTCAAGGGCCGCACCGTCGCGCAACTGGCCAGCAATGGCATGCGCGTAATTGATGACACTTACAACGCGAACCCCACCTCCATGTGCGCTGCCGTTGATATACTCGCCGGCTTTTCCGGTCGCACCGTTCTGGTGCTCGGGGATATCGGCGAGTTGGGCGATTGGGCGGAGCAGGGGCACCGCGACGTGGGCGAGTACGCCCGTGGCAAGGTTTCCGCGCTGTACGCCGTCGGACCCATGATGGTCCACGCCGTCAATGCGTTTGGCCCACAGGCCTTTCACTTCAGCACACAGGCTGAGCTGATCGAGGCGCTGGGTGCCGAGCAAGATACAAACACCACCATTTTGATCAAAGGCTCGCGCAGCGCTGCGATGGAAAACATCGTCGCCGCTTTGTGCGGGACCCGTTTGGAGAAACACTAATGCTGCTGCTGCTAGCGGAGTATCTGCAACAGTTCTACAAAGGCTTCGCGGTCTTCCAGTACCTGACCCTGCGCGGGATTCTCGGTGTGCTGACCGCGCTGGTTTTGTCGCTGTGCTATGGCCCGTGGATGATCCGCACCCTGCAGAACCGCCAGATCGGTCAGTCTGTTCGTAACGACGGCCCGCAATCGCACCTGTCCAAGTCCGGCACCCCGACCATGGGCGGCGCACTGATTCTTTCGTCGATTGGCGTCAGCACTTTGCTGTGGGCTGACCTGAGCAATCGTTATGTCTGGGTCGTGCTGCTGGTGACCTTGCTGTTCGGCGCCATCGGCTGGGTTGACGACTACCGCAAAGTGATCGAGAAGAACTCCCGTGGCTTGCCGAGTCGCTGGAAGTACTTCTGGCAGTCGGTGTTCGGCCTGGGCGCAGCGATCTTCCTTTATATGACTGCCGCGACGCCGGTGGAAACCACCCTGATCCTGCCGATGCTCAAGGATTACAGCATTCCATTGGGCGCTGGGTTCATCGTACTGACCTACTTCGTCATCGTCGGTTCGAGCAACGCAGTCAACCTGACTGACGGCCTCGATGGTCTGGCAATCATGCCGACCGTGATGGTCGGCGGTGGCCTGGGCATCTTCTGCTACCTGTCGGGTAACGTGAAGTTCGCCGAATACCTGTTGATTCCTTACGTGCCAGGCGCGGGTGAATTGATCGTGTTCTGCGGCGCGCTGATCGGTGCGGGCCTGGGCTTCCTGTGGTTCAACACCTATCCGGCGCAAGTCTTCATGGGTGACGTCGGTGCATTGGCGCTGGGTGCGGCGCTGGGCACCATCGCGGTGATCGTCCGTCAGGAAATCGTTCTGTTCATCATGGGCGGCGTGTTCGTGATGGAAACCCTGTCAGTCGTCATACAGGTCGCTTCTTTTAAGCTGACCGGTCGCCGCGTATTCCGCATGGCGCCGATACACCACCACTTTGAACTCAAGGGCTGGCCCGAGCCACGTGTGATCGTCCGTTTCTGGATCATCACCGTGATTCTCGTGCTGGTCGGCCTTGCCACCCTGAAGCTGAGGTAGAAACTCGTGTCTCTGATCGCTTCTGACCACTTCCGCATCGTTGTCGGCCTCGGCAAGAGCGGCATGTCCCTGGTTCGCTTCCTGGCGAACCGGGGCGTGTCATTTGCTGTGGCCGATACGCGGGAAAATCCACCGGAACTGGCCACGCTCAAGCGTGACTATCCGCACGTGGAAGTGCGTTGTGGCGAGTTGGACGTCGAATTCCTGTGCCGTGCCGACGAGCTCTACGTGAGCCCCGGCCTGGCGCTGGCGACCCCGGCCCTGCAGGCTGCCGCTGCCCGTGGCGTGAAGTTGTCCGGTGACATCGAGTTGTTCGCGCGTAATGCGAAAGCGCCGATCGTGGCCATCAGCGGTTCCAACGCGAAGAGCACCGTGACCACGCTGGTCGGCGAGATGGCGGCTGCGGCCGGCAAGCGTGTCGCCGTCGGCGGCAACCTCGGCACCCCGGCGCTGGACCTGCTACGCGACGATGTCGAGTTGTACGTGATGGAGTTGTCGAGTTTCCAACTGGAAACCACCGATCAACTCAACGCCGAAGTGGCCACCGTGCTCAACATCAGCGAAGACCACATGGATCGCTACAGCGGTCTGCCGGCCTATCACCTGGCCAAGCACCGGATTTTCCGCGGTGCCAAACAGTTCGTGGTCAACCGTCAGGATGCCCTGAGTCGTCCGCTGATGGGCGAAGGCCAGCCATGCTGGACCTTCGGCCTGACCAAACCGGATTTCAAGGCGTTCGGTATCCGCGAAGAAAACGGCGAGAAGTATCTGGCGTTCGAATTCCAGAACCTGATGCCGGTACGCGAGCTGAAAGTTCGTGGCGCGCATAACCAGTCCAATGCCCTGGCGGCACTGGCCCTCGGTCATGCGGTGGGCTTGCCGTTCGACGCCATGCTGTCGAGCCTGCGCACCTTCGCAGGCCTTGAGCATCGTTGCCAGTGGGTCCGCGATCTCGATGGCGTCGGCTATTACAACGATTCCAAAGCCACCAACGTCGGCGCCGCACTCGCTGCCATCGAAGGGCTGGGTGCGGACATCGACGGCAAAGTCGTGCTGATCGCCGGTGGCGATGGCAAAGGTGCCGAGTTCAAGGACCTGCGCGATCCGGTGGCGGCAAACTGCCGCGCCGTGATCCTGATGGGCCGCGACTCCGACAAGATTGGCGAAGCCATCGGCGACGCCGTGCAGCTGATCCGTGTTGGTTCGCTGGTGGAAGCCGTGGAACAATGCCGCGCCGCTGCCCAGCCGGGCGACGTCGTGCTGCTGTCGCCGGCCTGCGCCAGTTTCGACATGTTCAAGAATTACGAAGACCGTGGTCACCAGTTCGTCCGCGCTGTGGAGGATCTGGCATGAGCCTGTTGAACATCATCAAGCCTTATCCATCACCGCTCATTACCGGGCGCGGTATTGACCTCGACTTCCCTATGCTCGCCGGTTGCCTGGCACTGCTCGGCCTGGGGCTGATCATGATTGCCTCGGCATCGACCGAAGTGGGTGCCGTGCAGTCAGGCAGCGCCCTGTACTACATGATTCGACACCTTATCTACATCGTGCTGGGCCTGGGTGCCTGCATCGTCACCATGATGATTCCGATCGCGACCTGGCAACGCTTGGGCTGGTTGATGCTGATCGGTGCGTTCGGTTTGCTGGTGATGGTGATCGTCCCGGGGATCGGCCGCGAAGTGAACGGCTCGATGCGCTGGATCGGCTTCAGTTTCTTCAACGTTCAGCCTTCGGAAATTGCCAAGGTGTTCGTGGTGATTTATCTCGCCGGTTATCTGGTGCGTCGCCAAAAAGAAGTGCGCGAAAGCTGGATGGGCTTCTTCAAGCCGTTCATCGTGCTGCTGCCGATGGCAGGTCTGTTGCTGATGGAACCGGACTTTGGTGCCACCGTCGTAATGATGGGCGCTGCGGCGGCGATGCTGTTTCTCGGCGGGGTCGGGCTGTTCCGTTTCTCCTTGATGGTTGTGCTGGCGGTCGCGGCGGTGGTGTTGTTGATTCAAGTGCAGCCGTATCGGATGGCGCGTCTGACCAACTTCGCCGACCCGTGGGCCGATCAGTTCGGTGCTGGCTATCAGTTGTCGCAAGCATTGATTGCCTTCGGTCGTGGCGAATGGCTGGGCGTTGGCCTGGGCAACAGCGTGCAGAAACAGTTCTACCTGCCCGAAGCCCACACCGACTTCGTGTTCTCGGTGCTGGCCGAAGAGTTGGGTGCTGTCGGTTCCTTGTGCACCGTCGCACTGTTCGTCTTCGTTTGTATTCGCGGCATGTACATCGGTCTGTGGGCCGAGAAAGCCAAGCAGTTTTTCGCGGCTTATGTGGCCTACGGCTTGTCGTTCCTGTGGATCGGTCAATTCCTGATCAACATTGGGGTGAACGTCGGTCTGCTGCCAACCAAAGGTCTGACACTGCCGTTCCTCAGTTATGGCGGTAGTTCGCTGGTGATTTGCTGTGCCTGTCTCGGCTTGTTGCTGCGTATCGAGTGGGAGAGTCGAACCCACTTGGGCAGTGAGGAGATGGAGTTCCATGAGAGCGACTTTGCCGAGGAGTCGAACCATGGGCGCTAACGTCTTGATCATGGCGGGCGGCACCGGGGGGCATGTGTTCCCGGCACTGGCCTGCGCGCGTGAATTCCAGGCCCGCGGGTACACCGTGCATTGGCTCGGCACACCGCGCGGCATCGAGAACGATCTGGTGCCTGCGGCCGGAATCGAGCTGCACCGGATCAACGCCAGCGGCCTTCGTGGCAAGGGCAAATTGTCCCTGCTGAAGGCACCGTTCATGTTGCTCAAGTCGGTCTGGCAGGCGCGGGCGATCATTCGTCAGTTGCGGCCGGTCTGTGTGGTCGGCTTTGGTGGTTATGTGACCGGTCCTGGCGGCGTTGCAGCGAAACTGGCTGGCGTGCCAGTGATCGTTCACGAACAGAACGCCGTGGCCGGTACCGCCAATCGGTTGCTGGTGCCGTTGGCCGCCCGAGTCTGTGAAGCGTTCCCCGACACCTTTACCCTGTCGGGCAGCCGTCGGACCACCGGTAACCCGGTGCGCACCGAGCTGTTCCTCGAAACACTGCGACCAGCCCTGGCCGGTCGCAAGGCGCGTTTGCTGATCCTCGGCGGAAGCCTGGGCGCAGAACCGTTGAACAAGTTGCTGCCTGAAGCCCTGTCGCAAGTCGCCGTCGATTTGCGTCCGGAAGTGTTCCATCAGGCCGGCAAAAACCACGATGAAGTGACTGCAGAGCGCTATCGCGCGGCTGGCGTCGAGGCGCAGGTGCAGCCCTTCATCAAAGACATGGCCCAAGCCTATGGCTGGGCCGACCTGGTGGTGTGCCGCGCAGGCGCGCTGACCATCAGTGAACTGGCTGCCGCCGGTCTGCCCTCGATGCTGGTGCCTTTGCCCCACGCTATCGACGATCACCAGACCCGCAACGCCGATTATTTGGCCCGTGAAGGCGCTGCCTTCCTGATGCCGCAAAGAACGACTGGCGCAGCGGATCTTGCCGCGCGCCTGACAGAGGTCCTGATGCAACCACAACGTCTAAACGATATGGCCACTGCGGCCCGCCGCCTGGCCAAACCCGATGCCACCCGTAACGTGGTCGATACCTGCCTGGAGGTGGCCCATGGTTGAGAATCAGAAAGCCATGCCGCAACCGGAAATGCGCCGCATCCGTCGTATCCACTTCGTCGGTATCGGCGGCGTGGGCATGTGCGGGATCGCTGAAGTGTTGCTGAACCTGGGCTATGAAGTGTCCGGTTCCGACCTGAAAGCTTCGCCGGTGACCGAGCGCCTGGAATCGTTCGGCGCGCAGATTTTCATCGGCCACCGCGCCGAAAACGCCGCCGCCGCCGACGTGCTGGTGGTGTCGAGCGCCGTGAATACGTCCAACCCGGAAGTCGCTACCGCGCTGGAACGCCGCATTCCAGTAGTGCCACGCGCCGAGATGCTGGCTGAGCTGATGCGTTATCGCCACGGCATCGCCGTCGCCGGTACTCACGGCAAAACCACTACCACCAGCCTGATTGCTTCGGTGTTCGCCGCCGGTGGCCTGGACCCGACGTTCGTCATCGGTGGCCGTTTGAATGCTGCGGGCACCAATGCCCAGCTCGGCACCAGCCGTTACCTGATCGCCGAAGCCGACGAAAGCGATGCGAGCTTCCTGCACTTGCAACCGCTGGTGGCCGTGGTTACCAACATCGACGCCGACCATATGGCGACCTACGGGGGTGACTTCAATGTTCTGAAGAAAACCTTCGTCGAGTTCCTGCACAACCTGCCGTTCTACGGTTTGGCCGTGGTGTGCCTGGACGATCCCGTGGTGCGTGAAATCCTGCCGCTGGTGAAGCGTCCAACCGTTACCTACGGCTTCGGCGAAGACTGTGACGTGCGCGCCATCAATGTGCGCCAGCAAGGCATGCAGACCTTCTTTACCGTGCTGCGCCCTGATCGCGAGCCATTGGATGTCTCGGTGAACATGCCGGGCAACCACAACGTGCTGAACGCACTGGCGACCATTTGCATCGCCTCTGACGAAGGCGTCAGTGATGAAGCCATCGTCCAGGGCCTGTCCGGGTTCCAGGGTGTTGGTCGACGTTTCCAGGTCTACGGTGAACTGCCGGTAGAGGGCGGCAACGTCATGCTGGTGGACGACTACGGCCACCACCCGACCGAAGTCGCGGCCGTGATCAAAGCCGTGCGCGGTGGCTGGCCGGATCGCCGTCTGGTGATGGTTTACCAGCCGCACCGTTACAGCCGCACCCGCGACCTTTACGACGATTTCGTCAACGTATTGGCCGATGCCAACGTGCTGCTGCTGATGGAAGTTTACCCGGCCGGCGAAGAGCCGATTCCGGGCGCCGACAGCCGCAAGTTGTGCAACAGCATCCGTCAGCGCGGGCAGCTCGACCCGATCTACATCGAGCGTGGCGTCGACCTGGCCCCAATCGTCAAGCCGCTGCTGCGTGCGGGCGACATTCTGCTGTGCCAAGGCGCCGGTGATATCGGCGGTCTTGCGCCAAAACTGTTGAAAAGTGAGTTGTTCGCCGGCGCTGTTGTTGCGTCGGTCGAGGGGAAGTTGAAATGACTGCTGCCTACGCCAACCTCGTCTCCACTGTTGCGCCGAAGGACTTCGGCCGCGTCGCCGTGATGTTCGGCGGCAAGAGTGCCGAGCGCGAAGTGTCCCTGAAGTCGGGCAACGCTGTTCTCGATGCGCTGCAAAGCGCGGGTGTGGACGCGTTCGGCCTCGACGTCGGCGATGACTTGCTGCAGCGTCTGCTGAACGAAAAAATCGACCGCGCCTTCATCATTCTCCACGGTCGCGGTGGTGAAGACGGCAGCATGCAGGGCCTGCTCGAATGCCTGGGCATTCCGTACACCGGCAGCGGCATCCTCGCCTCGGCGCTGGCCATGGACAAGCTGCGCACCAAGCAGGTCTGGCACAGCCTGGGCATTCCGACGCCACGTCACGCGGTACTGAGCAGCGAGGCCGATTGTATTTCTGCTTCTGCGGAACTGGGCTTCCCTTTGATCGTCAAACCGGCCCATGAAGGTTCAAGTATCGGGATGGCCAAAGTGACTTCCGCGTCCGAATTGATCGACGCATGGAAAGCGGCCAGTACCTACGATTCGCAAGTGTTGGTCGAGCAATGGATTCAAGGTCCGGAGTTCACCATCGCCACCCTGCGTGACCAGGTATTGCCACCGATTGCCCTGGGCACGACGCACAGTTTCTACGACTACGACGCCAAGTACATCGCCAACGATACCCAGTACCGCATTCCGTGCGGGCTGGACAGTGCCAAGGAAAAGGAACTCATGGATCTCACGGCGAAAGCCTGTGAGGCGCTGGGTATCGCCGGTTGGGGCAGGGCGGACGTGATGCAGGACGCCGACGGGCAGTTCTGGTTCCTGGAAGTCAACACCGCACCGGGCATGACCGATCACAGCCTGGTGCCAATGGCGGCTCGGGCTGCCGGTCTGGATTTCCAGCAACTGGTCCTGGCCATTTTGGCCGAGAGCGTTGCCTGTAACGCTGCCGGTAATAAAGAGTCGCGAGGTTAAGACCATGCAAGGCGCACAGCTGAGACATCAGCCCCCCGCACCGCCCGGCCGCAAGCCGGTGCCGCGAGGTGCCAGCCGAATGGTGGCCAAAGAGCCGATGTCCGTGCGTCTGCCGAAAGCCAATTTTGGTTTTCTCAAAGCTTTGTTCTGGCCGGTGCTGCTGGTCGCGTTGGGGTTCGGTACTTACGAAGGCGCACAACGTTTGTTGCCGTACGCTGACCGACCGATCACCAAGATCAACGTGCAGGGCGACTTGAGTTACATCAGCCAGCAAGCGGTACAGCAGCGAATTGCCCCGTACGTGGCGTCGAGCTTCTTCACCATTGATCTAGCGAGCATGCGCACCGAGCTGGAACAGATGCCATGGATTGCCCACGCCGAAGTGCGTCGGGTATGGCCGGATCAAGTGGTGATTCGCCTGGAAGAACAATTGCCCGTAGCCCGTTGGGGCGACGAATCGCTGTTGAACAACCAGGGCCAGGCGTTCACTCCGCGTGAGTTGGCAAACTACGAGCACTTGCCTCAGCTGTTTGGCCCACAACGGGCTCAACAGCAAGTGATGCAGCAATACCAGGTACTGAGCCAGATGCTCCGGCCGCTGGGCTTCTCGATTGCACGCCTGGAGTTGCGTGAACGCGGCAGCTGGTTCCTGACCACCGGCCCCGGCAGTTCGGGACCCGGGATCGAGCTGTTGCTGGGACGCGGCAACCTGGTGGAAAAGATGCGCCGTTTTATCGCCATCTATGACAAGACGCTCAAAGAACAGATTACGAACATTGCGCGCATCGATCTGCGCTACGCCAACGGCCTCGCTGTTGGCTGGCGGGAACCTGTAGCGCCCACGACAGCCCAACCCGCTGTCGCGAAGAATTAAGAAGAGGCAGGACCCATGGCAAACGTGCAAAGCGGCAAAATGATCGTCGGTCTCGATATCGGCACCTCCAAGGTGGTGGCGCTGGTAGGCGAGGTTTCGGACGACGGCACGCTGGAAATCGTCGGGATCGGTACTCATCCGTCCCGTGGCCTGAAAAAAGGCGTGGTGGTGAACATCGAGTCCACCGTGCAGTCGATCCAGCGCGCGATCGAAGAAGCGCAGCTGATGGCGGGTTGCCGCATCCACTCGGCGTTTGTCGGCGTGGCCGGCAATCACATCCGCAGCCTGAACTCCCACGGCATCGTGGCGATTCGTGATCGCGAAGTCAGTGCTGCCGACCTTGAGCGCGTGCTCGACGCCGCCCAGGCTGTGGCAATCCCTGCTGACCAGCGCGTGCTGCACACTCTGCCGCAGGATTACGTGATCGATAACCAGGAAGGCGTCCGCGAGCCTTTGGGCATGTCCGGCGTACGCCTGGAAGCCAAGGTTCACGTGGTCACCTGCGCCGTCAACGCTGCACAGAACATTGAAAAATGCGTGCGTCGCTGCGGTCTGGAAATCGACGACATCATCCTGGAGCAGCTGGCTTCCGCGTACTCGGTTCTGACCGACGACGAGAAAGAGTTGGGCGTGTGCCTGGTGGACATCGGCGGCGGCACCACCGACATCGCGATCTTCACCGAAGGCGCGATCCGTCACACCGCGGTGATCCCGATTGCGGGCGACCAGGTGACCAACGACATCGCCATGGCGTTGCGCACCCCGACCCAGTACGCCGAAGAAATCAAGATTCGCTACGCCTGCGCCCTGGCCAAACTGGCCGGTGCCGGTGAAACCATCAAAGTCCCAAGCGTCGGTGATCGTCCACCGCGCGAGCTGTCCCGTCAGGCCCTGGCCGAAGTGGTCGAGCCGCGTTACGACGAGCTGTTCACGCTGATCCAGGCCGAACTGCGTCGCAGCGGCTACGAAGACCTGATCCCGGCCGGCATCGTGCTGACCGGCGGTACGTCGAAGATGGAAGGTGCCACCGAGCTGGCCGAGGAAATCTTCCACATGCCGGTACGCCTGGGCGTGCCTCACGGCGTCAAAGGCCTGGATGACGTGGTCCGCAACCCGATTTATTCCACCGGTGTCGGCCTGTTGATGTACGGCCTGCAGAAGCAATCCGACGGCATTTCGTTCTCGGGTATCGGCAGCCGCGACAGCTACAGCAACGAAGAACCGAAAGGCGCCTTGCTCGATCGCATCAAGAGCTGGGTCCAAGGCAATTTTTAAGATTCACCGCAATACCGTTGTAGATACAGGCAGTAGGCGAAAAACTAGAGAACGTAAAGGAGAGGGAAAATGTTCGAACTCGTAGACAACATCCCCGCAAGCCCGGTTATTAAAGTTATCGGTGTTGGCGGTGGCGGCGGCAACGCCGTGAATCATATGGTCAAGAGCAACATTGAAGGCGTTGAGTTCATCTGCGCCAACACTGATGCCCAGGCGCTGAAGAGCATCGGCGCGCGGACCATCCTTCAACTGGGTACCGGCGTGACCAAAGGTCTGGGCGCTGGCGCCAACCCTGAAGTAGGTCGTCAGGCCGCTCTCGAAGATCGTGAGCGCATTGCCGAAGTCCTGCAGGGCACCAACATGGTGTTCATCACTACCGGCATGGGCGGTGGTACCGGTACCGGTGCTGCGCCGATCATTGCTGAAGTGGCCAAGGAAATGGGGATCCTCACCGTTGCGGTGGTGACCCGTCCGTTCCCGTTCGAAGGTCGCAAGCGCATGCAGATCGCCGATGAAGGCATCCGTCTGCTGTCCGAAAGCGTTGACTCGTTGATCACCATTCCTAACGAGAAGCTGCTGACCATCCTCGGTAAAGACGCCAGCCTGCTGTCGGCTTTCGCCAAGGCTGACGATGTTCTGGCCGGTGCCGTTCGCGGTATCTCCGACATCATCAAGCGTCCGGGCATGATCAACGTCGACTTTGCCGACGTACGTACCGTGATGAGCGAAATGGGCATGGCGATGATGGGCACTGGCTGCGCCAGCGGTCCGAACCGTGCACGTGAAGCGACTGAAGCAGCTATCCGCAACCCGCTGCTCGAAGACGTTAACCTGCAAGGTGCACGCGGCATCCTGGTGAATATCACCGCCGGTCCTGACCTGTCCCTGGGTGAGTACTCCGACGTGGGTAGCATCATCGAAGCCTTCGCTTCCGAGCACGCGATGGTCAAGGTCGGTACCGTTATCGATCCGGACATGCGCGACGAGCTGCACGTGACTGTAGTTGCCACCGGTCTGGGCGCAAAAATCGAGAAGCCTGTGAAGGTCATCGACAATACCGTTCACACGTCGATGGCCTCCCAACCACAACAGGCCCCTGTTCGTCAGGAAGCTCCAGCGGTTAACTACCGTGACCTGGACCGTCCGACCGTCATGCGCAACCAGGCTCAGGCCGGTGCTGCGACTGCCGCGAAGATGAATCCGCAAGATGATCTGGACTACCTGGACATCCCGGCATTCCTGCGTCGTCAGGCCGATTGATGAAATGTATCAGGGCTATGAAGGTGATTGGTGTTCAGCAAAGGCGTGGTCTGCTATCATCGCCAGCCTTTGTTGATACCAGTTCGCAATTTGCGCTGAAGCGGCCCAAGCCATGATTAAACAACGCACACTGAAAAATATTATCCGTGCCACAGGTGTAGGTCTGCACTCCGGGGAGAAGGTTTACCTGACCCTCAAGCCTGCACCGATCGACACCGGCATTGTGTTTTGTCGTGCCGACCTCGATCCGGTCGTGCAGATCCCTGCACGCGCGGAAAACGTTGGCGAAACCACTATGTCGACCACACTGGTTAACGGTGATGTCAAAGTGGACACGGTTGAGCACTTGCTCTCGGCCATGGCTGGCCTGGGCATCGATAACGCCTACGTCGAGCTCTCCGCGTCCGAAGTTCCAATCATGGATGGTAGCGCTGGACCCTTCGTATTTCTGATTCAGTCGGCTGGCCTGGAAGAACAGGACGCCGCCAAGAAGTTCATCCGCATCCTGCGTGAAGTGACAGTGGAAGACGGCGACAAGCGCGCCACTTTCGTCCCTTTCGAAGGTTTCAAGGTGAGCTTCGAGATCGATTTCGATCACCCGGTTTTCCGTGACCGCACACAAAGTGCAAGCGTGGATTTTTCCAGCACTTCGTTCGTAAAAGAAGTCAGCCGCGCCCGTACCTTTGGTTTCATGAGTGACATCGAGTACCTGCGCAAGCACAACCTCGCACTCGGCGGCAGCGTTGAAAACGCTATTGTGGTCGACGCGGATGGTGTACTGAACGAAGACGGCCTTCGCTATGAAGACGAATTCGTGAAGCACAAGATCCTCGATGCAATTGGTGACCTCTACCTGCTGGGCAATAGCCTGATTGGTGAGTTCAAGGGCTTCAAGTCCGGACATGCATTGAACAACCAACTGCTGCGCAAGTTGATTGAGCAGACAGATGCTTGGGAAGTCGTGACTTTCGAAGACGCCAGCACTGCACCGATCTCTTACATGCGTCCTGTCGCGGCCGTGTAAGTAAAAAACCTCTCTAGTTTTTTAAAGGCTACCTTCGGGTGGCCTTTTTTTATGTCCTTTTAAAATCAAAAGATCGCAGCCTGCGGCAGCTCCTGCAGAGAACGCATTCCAAATGTAGGAGCTGCCGAAGGCTGCGATCTTTTGATGTTCTGCTTTCAGGTGGCACTCACCACCCGATTACGGCCCCCTTCCTTGGCCTGATACAACGCCTTGTCCGCCGCAAACAGCAACTGCTCCAGGCTCATCTCGCTCGACGTCGTCCAGGTGCTGATCCCGATGCTCACCGTCATCGGCAATTCATCGCCTCCCACCAACGGCAACTGTTCCACGTCCGCCCGAATGCGTTCGGCAATCTGCCGTGCACCGTCATTGTCGGTTTCCGCCAGGATCACCGAAAATTCCTCGCCACCGTAGCGGGCCACGAGGTCCGTTGGGCGATGGACATTGGCGAGTATTACCCCGGCCAATGCACGCAGGGCTTCGTCCCCGCCCTGATGGCCATGGCGGTCATTGAAGGCCTTGAAGTGGTCGGCATCGATCATCAGCACCGACATTGGTTTGCCGGAGCGTTGTGCGCGAAACCACTCATGACGCAGGGTTTGGTCGAGGGTCCGGCGGTTGGCCACGCCAGTCAATGCGTCAGTGGCGGCCAATTGCGCCAATTCCTGCTCGGCGGTATGACGCAAGCGCAGCTCGCGGCAGAGCAGCCAGGTCAGCCAAAACAAGGCAATGCACAAAACACCAGTGGCACCGCTGATGACGATGGCCGTGCGCCGCCAGGTCGCGAATACCTCGTCGATAGACAGTGCAACGATAACCGTCAACGGCAGGTTGCCCACTTTGCTGAACGTGTACAGGCGCTGCTGTTGGTCGGCACTCGACTCGCCGTTGAAGCTGCCGCTGCCCTCGCGCAGCATTCGCACGACGTTAGGCCGGCCGGCGAGGTTTTTCCCGAGGGAGTTGTCTTCCAGAAACGGTTTCTGCGCCAGCAAGATGCCGTCATCGTTGATGATGGCCAGCGTGCTGTCGGTGCCGATGTCCAGGCTGTTGAACAATTGATCGAAGTAAGCCATGCGCATTGACGCGACGGCGACACCGAGAAACTCTCCCGTGGACGATGAGAGACGGCGGCTGAAACTGATTCGCCATTCGTCCTTGTCGTCGCAGTCGCACCGGGGTTTGAACGGCCGGCTGATGAACATGCCGGTGTCGCGATTGAAGGCGTGGGCGATGAAATAATCGCGGTCGGCGAAGTTCCCCGGCTTGGGGTCGGTCAATGACGAATCGGCGAGTACATCGCCATGCTTGTCCAGTAACAGGATGTCGCCCTTGTAGCGCGCTGTGACGGAGCGGTCGAAGAGCACCAGGTGGCGGATCTGCGCAGAAACCTGTTTGAGGTCGTCACGCTGCGCGGCAGCGATCAGCCCTTGCAAGGTCAGGTCGTAGAGCTCCACTGTGCGTAAGACATCGGCGTCGATCAATTGCGCGATGGTGGTCGCGCTGCGAGTTGCCGCTTGATATGCGTTCGCGTGTTCGCGGATCAGCAGGAAGGTCACGATGCTCAGAATCGCAAAGACCGTCAGGCTGCTGCCGAGGATCACCAGAATCTCAGGTCGACCGGCGATGCCTGAACGATGTGGAGTACGGCGTACGGTCATAGGACTGATGTCTGCTGGAATGACTTGTAAGCGTAGTTCCATAACCGCGCAAGCCTTAAAAAAGCCGGCGAAACGGGTTAATACCTATCAGGAAAAAATAATCGAAAAAAAGCCGCTGATAGCAGCGGCTTTGAAGACAACTTTTCAAAGGGAAGAGCCGATGAAAAGTGTCGAGGGAAACAGGAGCTATGCGCAGAAATCAGCTGTCTTTCAGAGCCTGAGGCTGGGCTGGAATGCTGGATGCTTGCGGGGCCTGGGTGGCTTCCTGAGCTTTAGCCGTCATCTCGATCTGATGCTCTTCGTACGCGGTGGCGCGTGCGGAATTTTGTGCGACAAAGGCGTGCGACTCTTCAGCCATGGCGAACGGAGACAGAAACAAAGAGGACAAAACGAAAGCGCTGGCAATACCCATAGTGTTGGACATCTTTAAAACCTTCTTGCTTGGCAAGTGCTGTTTGGTGCGGCAAAGATAGAGATCTTGCGCGACGGGAAACAGACTTCATTCAAGAAAGGACTGTTGCTGAAAAAGCAAAGATCGCAGCCTTCGGCAGCGCCTACATGTGAACGCATTCCATATGTAGGAGCTGCCGAAGGCTGCGATCTTTTGATCTTTTGACTTTAAAGGCCGATCAAACAGGCAAATGAATCCCGAAAGTATTCATCCCATGATCACTGCGCACAAACACATCGCCGCCATGCATCAGCGCAATGGCTTTAACGATCGCCAGCCCCAATCCATGGTTGTTGCCGCTGTTACTGCGCGAAGCATCGACGCGGTAGAAGCGCTCGAACAATCGCGACAAGTGCTCGCTGGCAATCGGTGAGCCAGGATTGGCAACACCGATGCTGACCTGATGCTCCTCGACTTCGATTCGCACCTCAATCACTTGCCCGGGCTCGGTGTGCTGCACCGCATTGCTCAACAGGTTGATCAAGGCCCGGCGCAGATGCGCGATCTCGATTCGTACCTGGGCATCGCCGCTGACCTGCACCTGAACCTGGGCGTCTTCAAGGATGAAATCCAGGTATTCAAGGGTCGTCGCCACTTCATTCGCCAGCGAAGTAGACGTCAGTTTGGTGGCCTTGCTGCCCTGATCGGCGCTGGCGAGGAACAGCATGTCGTTGATGATCGAGCGCAGGCGTTCCAATTCTTCAAGGTTCGACTGCAGCACCTCGAAATAATGCTCCGCCGAGCGCCCACGGGTCAGCGCGACCTGGGTCTGGCCAATCAGGTTGGTCAGGGGCGAGCGCAGCTCATGGGCGACGTCAGCGTTGAACGATTCAAGACGTGAGTAAGCCTGCTCGACCCGCTCCAGCGTGGAGTTGAACGAGTTGACGAACTGATTCAGTTCCGGTGGCAGTGATGACATTCGCAAACGCCCGGAACGCAAGGGCGGAGCCAGGCGCTGGGCTTCATGAGACAGCTTGATCAACGGCTTGAGCCCGATCCGCGCCACCCAGTAACCCAGCGCCGAGGCTAACAGCACGCCGATAATTGCCAGGCTGATCAGGGCGATCAGCAAATGGTGTTGCGTCTGGTAAAACGTCTCGGTGTCGATGCCGATCATGAAGCGCAGCGGCGGGCGCTGATCCTTGGCCGGGAATTGGCTGACCAGCACTTTCAGCGGGTAGGGTTGATCCGGCAGTTGCATGTCGCGCATGCCCAGCGGCCCATCGGCAAAGGCGCGGATCTGCGGCGTCAGGTTGCCGTATTCGTACTCCGGATCGCCACTGGTGATCCAGAAACTGATGCGTTTGTCTTCTTCGCCGAGCAGCTTGAGTTTGTTGTTGATCTTCACCCAATGCTCGGGCGTGCCGTAACGGCCGACGGTGGATTCGAGCACGCTGTAACGCGCGTCGAGTTCGGCTTCGGGCAGCAAACCAAGGCCTTTGTCGACTTGCTGATAAAGCGCCCAGCCGATCAACAGGAACACCAACAGCGCCACCAGCGTGAACATCCCACTGAGGCGCAGGGCTATGGAGTTACTGGACACCGCGGCTCTCCAGCACATAACCCATGCCGCGAATGGTGTGCAGCAGTTTCTGGTCGAACGGCCCGTCGAGTTTGGCGCGCAGGCGTTTGATCGCGACCTCGACGACGTTGGCGTCGCTGTCGAAATTGATGTCCCAGACCATCTCGGCAATCGCCGTTTTCGAGAGGATTTCACCCTGGCGGCGGGCCAGCACGCTGAGCAGCGAGAACTCCTTGGCGGTCAGGTCCAGACGAGTGCCGGCGCGGGTCGCTTTACGGCTGATCAAATCTATCCACAGGTCGGCGATGCTCACTTGCACCGGTTCATGGCCGCCACTGCGACGGGTCAGCGCTTGCAGACGTGCCACCAGTTCGAGGAAGGAAAACGGTTTTCCGAGGTAATCGTCAGCACCGTCGCGCAGGCCCCGGATGCGATCTTCGACACGCTCGCGGGCGGTGAGCATGATCACCGGGGTTTGCTTGCGCGCACGCAAGGCGCGCAGTACGCCGAAGCCGTCGAGGCCCGGCAACATCACGTCGAGGACGATCACCGCGTAGTCGCTTTCCAGCGCCAGGTGCAGGCCTGACACGCCATCGCGGGCCAGGTCCACGGTGTAGCCCTGTTCCGTCAGGCCGCGGTGCAAATAGTCCGCGGTTTTTTCTTCGTCTTCGATAATCAGAACGCGCATGACCCCGCCTCAGTCTGTGGTCGCCAGCGCCGGAAGGGGAGCTGGTTCAGGTCGATGGAATAACCGCTCAAGCCACAAGTATATGACCGGCGTGGTGAACAGCGTCAGCGCCTGGCTCACCAGCAAACCGCCAACCACCGCGATCCCCAGCGGTTGGCGCAGTTCGGCGCCGGTGCCGTAGCCGAGCATCAGCGGCAGGGCGCCGAGCAGGGCGGCGAGGGTGGTCATGATGATCGGTCGGAACCGCGTAATACAGGCCTGGAAAATCGCCTCTTCGGGCGGCAAACCACCGTTGCGTTGTGCGTCGAGGGCGAAGTCGATCATCAGGATGCCGTTTTTCTTGACGATCCCGATCAGCAACACCAGGCCGATCAGCGCCATGATCGAAAAGTCCTGGCCGCAGATCCACAGCATGATCACCGCGCCGAGGCCCGCTGAGGGCAGCGTCGAAATGATCGTCAGCGGATGCACGAAACTCTCGTAGAGCACGCCGAGAATGATGTACACCGCCACCAGCGCCGCCAGGATCAGCCATGGCTGACTGGCCAGCGAACTCTGGAATGCCTGCGCCGCGCCCTGGAAATTCCCGCTGATGGCCGCCGGCATGCCGATCTCGGCCTTGGCCTGGTTGAGCATGATCACCGCATCGCCCAACGCCACGCCGGGCGCCAGGTTGAACGACAGGTTGGCGGCCGGGAACATGCCGTCGTGAGCGATGGACAGCGGACCGATGGTCGGCGCATCGAATTTCGCCAACGCCGACAGCGGCACCATTTCCCCGCTCAGTGGCGAACGCAGGTAGAAATAGTTGAGGCTTTCGGCCTTGCCGCGTTGCTTGGTGTCCAGTTCCAGGATCACGTTGTACTGGTTGATCTGGGTCTGGAATTCGTTGATCTGCCGCTGTCCGAAGGCATCGTACAGCGCTTCGTCGACATCACTGGCAGTCAAGCCGAAGCGTGCGGCGGCGCTGCGGTCGATGCTGATGTGAGTGATGCTGCCGCCCAGTTGCAGGTCGTTGGAAATGTCGCGGAACGCAGGATTGGTTCGCAGTTTTTCCGTCAGGCGCTGGGTCCAGGTGCTGAGCGTCGGGCCGTCGTTACTCTTGAGTACGTATTGGTACTGGGCACGGCTGGGGCCGGAACTGAGGTTGATGTCCTGCCCGGCGCGCAGGTACAGCACGATGCCCGGCACCTTCATCAGTTTTGGCCGGATGCGGTCGATGAACTGACTGGCGGACACGTCGCGTTCACCGCGTGGTTTCAAGGCGATCCAGAAACGGCCGTTGGCGATGGTCTGGTTGCTGCCCGAGACCCCGACCGAGTGGGAAAACGCCTGGACGGCCGGGTCGGCGGCGACGATTTCGGCCATGGCCAGGTGCTTTTTCACCATGTCGCTGTAGGAAATGTCGGCCGCTGCTTCAGTGGTGCCGAGGACGAAACCGGTGTCCTGGATCGGGAAGAAACCTTTGGGGATCAAGATGTAACCGGTGATGGCCAGGCCCAGGGAAAGGCAGAACACGCCGATCATCAATTTCTGGTGGGCGAGTGCCCGACGCAGGCCTTTTTCATAGCCTGCCAGCAAGCGCTCGCCAAACGTCGGTTTGCTGTGGGCATGATGCACCGGCGCGCGCATGAACAACGCAGCCAGAGTCGGGGCCAGCGTCAGCGACACCACCACCGAAATCATGATGGTCGAGGTCGCAGTCAGGGCGAATTCCTTGAACAACCGGCCAACCACGCCACCCATGAACAGTAAGGGAATAAACGCCGCCACCAGCGAGAAACTGATCGAAACCACGGTGAAGCCAATCTCGCCGGCACCCTTGATCGCGGCTTCACGCATGCCGTCGCCGGCCTCCAGGTGTCGGTGGATGTTTTCCACCACCACAATCGCATCGTCGACCACAAACCCCACGGCGACCACGATCGCCACCAGGGTCAGGTTGTTCAAGCTGAAGCCCATGATGTACATCAGGGCGAAACTGGCAGTCAGTGAAACCCCGAGCACTGCCGAGACAATCAGGGTTGCCGACAATTGGCGCAGGAACAGCGCCATGACCGCCACCACCAGCATGATCGCGATCAGCAGGGTGATTTCCACTTCATGCAAGGACGCACGAATGGTCTGGGTTCGGTCGATCAATACCTTGACCTGCACCGAGGCCGGCAACATGGCTTCCAGGCCGGGCAGGGCGGCTTGAATGCGGTCCACCGTCTCGACGATGTTCGCGCCGGGCTGGCGGGATATCACCAGGTTCACCCCGGGACGATCACCAGACCAGGCTTGGACGTAGGCATCTTCCGAGCCATTGACGACTTTGGCGACATCCTTGAGGTGAACCGGGGCGCCGTCCTTGTAGGAAACAATGAGCTGGCTGTACTCCTCGGGGTGGAACAACTGGTCGTTGGTGGACAAAGTCGAGATGCTCGACTCGCCATACAGTGCGCCCTTGGCCAGATTGAGGCTGGTTTGCTGGATCGCCTGGCGAATGTCCGCCAGGGTCAGGCCGATGGCGGCGAGTTTGTCGGCTGAAGCTTGTACGCGGATTGCCGGACGTTGCTGACCGGTGATGTTGATTTGGCCTACGCCATCGATCTGGCTGATCTGACGCGAGAGCAGGGTTTCGACCAGGTCGCTGAGTTCGGTGCCGGGCATTTGCGTGGAGCTGACACTGAGGATCAGTACCGGGCTGTCGGCCGGGTTGACCTTTTTCCAGGTCGGCAGCGTCGGCATGTCCTTGGGCAGCTTGCCAGCGGCGGTATTGATCGCCGCTTGTACTTCCTGGGCGGCAGTGTCGATGCTTTTATCGAGGGTGAATTGCAGGGTCAGCAGGCTTGAGCCCAAGGCACTGCTGGAGGTCATTTGGGTCATGCCGGGAATGGCGCTGAATTGCACCTCAAGCGGCGTGGCTACCGATGAAGCCATGGTGTCGGGGCTGGCGCCGGGCAGTTGCGCAGACACCTGAATGGTCGGGAACTCCGCTTCCGGCAGCGGCGCGATTGGCAACCTCGGGAAGGCAATTACACCCAGCAGCACCAAGGCGAAGGTCAGCAGAATGGTGGCAACCGGGCGATCAATGCACCAGGCTGAAACCGAACCATGGCCCTTCATGGTTGAGCCTCCGTTTGTACCACTTGTGGCGGGTCAGTCAGCACTTGCACGGTTGAACCCGGTTTGAGCCGCGACTGGCCGTCGCTGACCAGTACATCACCCGGGTTAACGCCTTTGATGATGTCCTGGCCGCTGCCTTGGTAAACCATTTGCACCTGGACGGCTTCGACTTTGTCGCCATTGACCCGATACACGAAGTGTTGGTCGAGGCCGCGCTGTACGACCGTCGGCGGCACCACCAGCGCATCTTTATCCAGCGCTGTCTGAATTTTTACCGTCACCAGCAGGCCAGGCCAAAGTTTCTGTCCGGGGTTGTTGAATTCGGCTTTGGCGCGAATGGTCCCGGTGTTGGCGTTGATCTGGTTGTCGATCAGGGTCAGGTGTCCTTCGCCCAGCAAATTGCCGGTTTCGCCGTCGGTGTCGGCACCGATGTAAGCCTTAACCTGTGCACGCTCGGGGTCGCCGATCAGGCCTTGCAAGGTCGGCAGCATTTGTTGCGGCAGGGAGAACTCCACGGCAATCGGGTCGATCTGGGTCACGGTGAACAGGCCCTGGGCGTCGGTCATGCGCAGGAAGTTGCCTTCGTCGACTGTGCGAATACCGACGCGGCCGGTGACCGGGGAGCGAATCTGCGTGTAGGACAGTTGCACCTTGGCCGCATCGATCGAGGCCTGATTGCCTTGGGCGGTGGCCTTGAGTTGGTTGACCAGTGCCTGTTGCTGGTCGTAAGTCTGTTTGGAGACACCGTCGTCGACGCTCAGCAGCTTGTAGCGCTTGAGGTTGACCAGCGCGACTTGCAGTTGCGCCTGGCTTTCGCCCAGTTGCGCCTGGGCCTGGTCGAGGTTGGCGCGGATCGTGCGGTCGTCGATGGTGGCCAACAAGTCGCCTTGTTTCACCAGTTGGCCTTCTTTGACCAGCAGTTTGGTGAGGATGCCGTCGATTTGCGGACGGACCACCACGCTGTGCAGGGACAGGACCGAGCCGATACCGCTGACATAGCGCGGGACGTCTTTTTCGGTGACGTTGATCACGCGAACGGGGATGGCGGTCGAGGTGACGAGTTTGGTCTTGGCGGGCTTGCTGGCGTACCACAGGCCCAGCGCTGCCAGGATGATCAGGAGGGCGACGAGCAGGGCGGGTTTTTGCTGGATTCGCATGGGAGTGGGGTGCCGGGGCTGGGTGGTCGTTAGTTTGGTACTTTCCTTTATAAACCTGTTTGGCGGTCAGGAAGGTGACTGCTAACTGACGGCGCTGTCAGTTTGGGCCGAGGTGGCGCTCCACAAAGCAAGATCAAAAGATCGCAGCCTGCGGCTGCTCCTACAGGAGGTACGTGAATGATGTTCGCCGCTTCTGTAGGAGCAAGGCTTGCCCGCGATGAGAACCGGACAGCCGACCTGGATTTAGAGTGGCCCTATGTAGGCGCAGCCTGCGGCAGCTCCTACAGGGGGGATGTGTCAGTTTGCGACCCGCGCCCCGGCCAGGCTCCCGCTCAGCTCATACGCCGCCAGTTCCGCCTGGTGCGCCGCCAATATTTCCGGCAGCGAGCCGCGCAGGTATTCGACCCAGGTCTTGATCTTCGCATCCAGATACTGCCGGGACGGGTAGATCGCGTACAGGTTCAGTTCCTGCGAACGGTATTTGGGCATCATTCGTACCAGCGTGCCATTACGCAGGCCTTCGATGGCGGCGTACAGCGGCAGGACGCCGACGCCCATGCCGCTGGTGATCGCGGATTTCATCGCGTCGGCGGAATTCACCAGGAATGGTGAACTGTTGATGGTGACCATTTCCTGGCCGTCGGGGCCGTCGAAGGCCCATTTTTCCAGGGGGATGACCGGGCTCACCAGGCGCAGGCAGGCGTGGTTGAGCAGGTCGCTGGGTTTCTGTGCGCAGCCGTTGGCTTTGACGTAGGCCGGCGACGCGCAAACGATGCTGAAAGTGATGCCCAGGCGCTGGGAGACGAAGCCCGAGTCCGGCAGTTCTCTGGCGAGGACGATGGACACGTCGTAACCCTCGTCGAGCAGGTCTGGCACGCGGTTGGCCATGGTCAGGTCGAAGGTTACGTCCGGATGGGTTTTGCGATAGCGGGCGATGGCGTCGATCACGAAGTGCTGGCCGATGCCGGTCATGGTGTGCACTTTCAACTGCCCGGCCGGTCGGGCATGGGCGTCGCTGGCTTCGGCTTCGGCTTCTTCGACGTAGGCCAGGATCTGTTCGCAGCGCAGCAGGTAGCGCTTGCCGGCTTCGGTCAAGGCGATGCGTCGGGTCGTCCGGTTGAGCAGACGGGTTTGCAAGTGGGCTTCCAGGTTGGAGACCGCGCGCGAAACGTTGGCTGTGGTGGTGTCCAGTTGCACGGCGGCGGCGGTGAAGCTGCCGGCCTCGGCCACGTAACTGAAGGCGCGCATGTTTTGCAAGGTGTCCATGGGGTGCTCTCGGGTTCGATGGCAAATTGTGACACGAAGTTTCCGGGGCTGAGACCCCCGACTTACGGATTATCTCGTTAACGGTAACAAAGATTCACAAGAATCCCAGCTTATCGCCATCAAAGCCCACCCCTAGAATTGCGCCACCCCTGTAGGAGCTGCCGCAGGCTGCGATCTTTTGATTTTTGTTTTTAAGAGCAAGATCAAAAGATCGCAGCCTGCGGCAGCTCCTACAGGGACCGGGTTTCAATCGGTCCATACATGGGATCTCCCTCACCTCAGGAATTCGCAGCAGTGCCGCGTCGTGTCGCAGTAGAGTTCAAGGCTCTCAGTGTTCTGGTTTTATCGTCAATTATCAGCGGCTGCATCGGAACCGGAGGTATTGCCCCGCAGGGCAAGGCGCTGGAGGCCAATTCACTGGCCACCGACGAAGCCATCCAGAGCGCCGCTCAGGATGCGCATTGGCCCACTGCCCAGTGGTGGCAGGCTTATGGCGACCCGCAACTGAACCGCTGGATCGACCTCGCCGTGCAGGGCAGCCCGACCCTGGCCATGGCCGCTGCGCGGGTGCGTCAGGCCAAATCCATGGCCGGCGTGGCCGAATCGGCTGAGTCGTTGCAGGTCAATGGCGAATCCACCCTCAAGCGCCACAACTGGCCCACCGATCAGTTCTATGGCCCCGGTGACCTGGCCAACACCACCACCTGGGACAACAACGCCGCACTGGGCTTCAGCTATGCCCTCGACCTCTGGGGCCGCGAAAGCAATGCCACCGAGCGCGCCGTGGACATGGCCCACATGACCGTGGCTGAAGCGCGCCAGGCCCAGCTCGAATTGCAGAACAACATCGTGCGCGTCTATATCGAGTTGTCGTTGCATTACGCACAGCGGGACATCGTCGAAGCGACATTGAAGCAGCAACAGCAAATTCTCGACCTGGCGCAAAAACGTTTGAACGGCGGCATCGGCACGCATTTCGAAGTCAGTCAGGCCGAGACGCCGCTGCCGGAAACCCATCGCCAGATCGACGCGCTGGACGAAGAGATCGCCTTGAGCCGCAATCAACTGGTCGCCCTGGCCGGTAAAGGCCCGGGGGAGAGTGCGCAGTTGCAGCGACCGACGCTGTCGCTGGGTGCGGCGCTGAAATTGCCGTCGTCGCTTCCCGCGCAATTGCTCGGTCAACGTCCGGACGTGGTTGCCAGTCGCTGGCAAGTGGCGGCACAGGCGCGCGGTATTGATGTGGCCCACGCCGGTTTCTATCCCAACGTCGATCTGGTGGGCAGCCTCGGCTACATGGCCACTGGCGGCGGGATGCTGGAGTTCTTGACCGGCAAGAAACTCAACTACAGCGTCGGTCCGGCGATTTCCTTGCCGATCTTCGATGGCGGGCGTTTGCGCGCGGAATTGGGCGAAGCGTCGGCCGGTTATGACATCGCCGTGGCCAAGTACAACCAGACGCTGGTCAATGCGCTGAAGAACATCTCCGATCAGTTGATCCGCCGCGAGTCGATGGACAAGCAGCAATCCTTCGCCGCCGAGTCGGTGGCCACGGCGCAGAAGACCTACGACATCGCGATGATCGCCTACCAGCGTGGGCTCACCGACTACCTCAACGTACTCAACGCCCAAACGCTGTTGTTCAAGCAGCAGCAAGTGCAGCAGCAGGTACAGGCCGCGCGATTGAGTGCGCATGCCGAACTGGTGACAGCACTCGGTGGCGGACTGGGGGCGGGCAATGATGTGCCGAAAGACAGCCAGACTGCTGCACCGAAAACCCCGAGCCTTTTGCGTTGAATACAAAACCTGTGGGAGTGAGCCTGCTCGCGATGAGGGCGGCACATTCAACAAGGATGTCGACTGATATTCCGCTATCGCCAGCAGGCTGGCTCCCACAGATTCTGAACCGTGTCTGGATTTCACTGAGCAGGATTTCATGACTCCCTTGCCCGCACCTTTGCGCTGGCTGTATTCCCTGGAATGGCGTCGGGGTTTCTTTGACTGGGCACGCAGCGACGGCGTGACCTGGGTCTACATCTTCAAGGTGCTGATCGCGGCGTTCCTGACCTTGTGGCTGGCCATGCGCCTGGAGTTGCCGCAACCGCGTACGGCGATGATTACCGTGTTCATTGTCATGCAGCCGCAGAGCGGTCATGTGTTCGCCAAGAGCTTTTATCGTTTCCTCGGGACATTGACCGGCTCGGCGGTGATGGTGGCGTTGATTGCCTTGTTTGCGCAAAACACTGAACTGTTTCTGGGCGCGCTGGCGATCTGGGTCGGTGTCTGTACAGCGGGTGCGGCGCGCTGCCGCAACTTCCGCGCCTATGGTTTTGTGCTGGCCGGCTACACCGCGGCGATGGTCGGTTTGCCTGCACTGGCGCACCCGGACGGGGCGTTCATGATGGCGGTCTGGCGGGTGCTGGAAATTTCCCTGGGGATTCTCTGCTCGACCCTGGTCAGCGCCGCGATTCTGCCGCAATCCGCCAGTGCCGCGATGCGCAACGCTTTGTATCAGCGCTTCGGCGTGTTCGCGCTGTTTGTCACCGATGGTTTGCGCGGGCGCAGTCAGCGCGAGGCCTTCGAGGCCGGCAACGTGCGCTTCATTTCCGAGGCGGTCGGCCTGGAAGGGTTGCGCAGCGTCACCGTGTTCGAAGACCCGCACATGCGTCGGCGCAACGGTCGGCTCAGCCGCTTGAACAGTGAGTTCATGGGCGTCACCACGCGGTTCAACGCCTTGCACCAATTGCTGGAACGCCTGCGCAGCAGCGGTAGCGATCATGCGGTGGCGGCGATCAAACCGGGTTTGCAGGATCTCGCCGAATTGCTCGACGGCTTCAGTGGCCGGGCGCTGACCAGTGCCGATGCGGCGCGTCTGGTCATGGTTCTGACGGCTTACAAGGAAGGCTTGCCAGCGCGGGTGCGCAGCCTGCGGGCGATTTTCCAGCAGAGCAATCCGAGCGACGCCGAGCAACTGGATTTCCACACCGCGTACGAACTGCTCTATCGCTTCGTCGACGACCTGCACAGTTATGCCCAGACCCACGCGTCCCTGGCCGATCACAGTCACGAACGGGAGCGTTGGGACGAGCCGTTCACTCCGCAAACCAATTGGCTGGTGTCGGCGGCCTCGGGGATTCGCGCGGCATTCATTCTGGTGGTGCTGGGCAGCTACTGGGTAGCCACGGCCTGGCCGAGCGGGGCGACCATGACCCTGATCGCTGCCGCCACCGTCGGTTTGTCCGCCGCCACGCCGAACCCGAAACGCATGTCCTTCCAGATGGCCTGCGGCACATTTCTTGGGGCATTGATCGGCTTCGTCGAGATGTTTTTCATCTTCCCGTGGATCGATGGTTTTCCATTGCTGTGCGTGATGCTCGCGCCGGTGATCGTGCTCGGATCATTCCTGGCGTCGCGGCCGCAGTACGCCGGGGTCGGGCTGGGGCTTTTGATTTTCTTCAGCACCGGTTCAGTGCCGGACAACCTGACGGTCTACAACCCGTACACCTTCATCAACGACTACATCGCCATGGTGCTTGGCATGCTGGTGTGCGCGGCAGCGGGGGCGATCATTCTGCCGCCGAACAGCCGCTGGTTGTGGCACCGTTTGGAGCAGGATCTGCGTGGTCAGGTGGTGTACGCCATCAGCGGCAAACTCAAAGGCCTGGCGTCGAGTTTCGAAAGTCGCACTCGCGACCTGGTGCATCAGGCTTATGGCTTCGCGGCGGGGCAGCCGTTGGTCCAGCGCAACTTGCTGCGCTGGATGTTCGTGGTGCTGGAAGTCGGCCACGCGATCATCGAGTTGCGCAAGGAGCAGGCGACGCTGCCGGTGCATCCGGCGTACGCCGAATCCCAGCCGTGGCGTCAGTCCATCCGCGTGATGGGGCGTTCGCTGGTGCGGCTGTTTCTGCGGCCGGGCCAAAGCAATCTGGAACGCGCGTTGATCGCCGTCGACCATGCCATCAGCCGCGTGCAAGCCACCGACGAACCCTTCGCCCCGCACTTCGATACCTCGGCATTGCGTCGGGTGAAGAGCTATCTGCACTTCATCCGCACCTCGCTGCTCAACCCGCAATCGCCGCTCGCGGGCTACACACATGCCATTGCCATTGCCACTGCCACGCCGCAAGGACTTGAACATGCCTCGTGAAATCGCCTTCCACGGCGTGTACATGCCGACCATGACCTTGATGTTTCTGATTGCGGCGGTGCTGGCCTGGGCATTCGACCGATTCCTGTCCGGCTTCGATCTGTACCGCTTCTTCTGGCACCCGGCGCTGCTGCGCCTGAGTTTGTTTACCTGTCTGTTCGGCGTTCTCGCGCTGACTGTTTACCGTTGAGATCGTCCTGATGAAAAAGCTGTTCAGCCTGATCGCCACCTTGCTGGTACTGGCCCTCGCGATAGGGATTGGCCGGACCCTGTGGGTGCATTACATGGAAACCCCGTGGACCCGTGACGGCCGCGTGCGCGCCGACATCATCAACGTCGCCGCCGACGTAACCGGCGAAGTGGTGGATGTGCCGGTGCGCGATAACCAGCTGGTGAAGAAGGGCGACCTGTTGATGCAAATCGATCCCGAGCACTACCGCCTCGCGGTCAAGCAGGCGCAGTCGATGGTGGCTTCGCGCAAGGCGACGTGGGAGATGCGCAAGGTCAACGCCCACCGCCGTGCCGACATGGACGCGATGGTGATCTCCAAGGAAAACCGCGACGACGCCAGCAACATCGCCGACTCGGCCCTGGCCGATTACCAGCACGCCCAGGCACAACTCGAATCGGCCGAACTCAACCTCAAACGTACCGAAGTGCGCGCGGCGGTGGACGGCTACGTGACCAACCTCAACGTCCATCGCGGCGACTACGCGCGCATCGGCGAAGCGAAAATGGCCGTGGTCGATATGAACTCGTTCTGGGTTTATGGCTTCTTCGAAGAAACCAAACTGCCCCACGTGCGGGTCGGCGATAAAGCTGACATGCAGTTGATGAGCGGCGAAGTGCTGAAGGGGCATGTGGAGAGTATCTCTCGCGGCATCTACGACCGTGATAACCCGGAAAGCCGTGAGCTGATTGCGGATGTGAATCCGACGTTCAACTGGGTGCGTCTGGCGCAGCGGGTGCCGGTGCGGATTCACATTGATGAAGTGCCGGAAGGGGTACTGCTGGCGGCGGGGATTACGTGTACGGTTGTGGTTAAGCAGTAAATCAAGATCAAAAGATCGCAGCCTGCGGCAGCTCCTGCACGGGCCATGTAGGAGCTGCCGCAGGCTGCGATTTCTAGGCGTTTATTCAGCTGCAAAACGTCTCATGCAGATGCCGCCAGATCACTCGGCTATCGGCCCGTTTCTCAAACACCACGGTCGAGCGCCGATCTGTTCGCAACCCCGTCGCATCGGTCTGCTGCTCGCGATAACTCACGGTCGCGCCGCCGTCGTACAACGCGATGCCCCGCAACTCGCTGAGCTCGATCCTGAACCCCAGCTTTTTGCCGCCCGCTTGCAGGAACAGCTCATTCAGTTCGTCGAAATCGAGTACCCGGCCCATCGGCGAGACCATGGAAAACTGCGGCGAAAAACGCGCCAGCAATTGTTCCAGTTCGGACTCGTCTCTCTCCTCGGCGAGCCATTTTTCGATGGCCACATGGGCCTGGATGACTTCGTCAAAATATTGGGTGTAGTCGGTCATTTTGATTCCTGAAATTCTGTGGAGTCTGTTTTGACGACTTCGCGGGCAAGCCTCGCTCCTACAGGTACGCGCAGATTTTGAATTGCGCAAAACCTGTAGGAGCGAGGCTTGCCCGCGAAGAACGATAACTCGGTCTTAAAGCTGCCCACGCAATCCAAACCGCTTCATCAACCCCGATTCCAGCAACCCTTTGGGCAACAAGCCTGCGAGTAAAGGCAGCGCCCGGCTGCCATTCCCCAGACGCACCAATCTCGGCGGCTTGCTTTGCTGCACAGCCTTGAGCAACCCGGCAGCAAATTCGCTGGCTGGCGTCGGGTTGTCCTGGGATGCCTTGGCCCGCGCACGAATGCCTTCACGCAGCGGAAACCACGGCGATTGCTCGTTGATCAATTGCTCCGCCTCATGCCCGGCATTCCTGGCGAAGCTGGACGCAATGGCTCCCGGCTGAACTTCCATGACCCGCACACCAAACGGCGCCAATTCCATGCGCAAGGCATCGCTCAAGGCATGCACGGCGGCTTTCGAGGCGCAGTAGGCACCGGCGAATGGCGTGACCAAAACACCGGAGACGCTGCCGATATTGACCACGATCCCTTTGGCTCGGCGCAGCACCGGAAACAGTGCGCGGGTCACGCCGACAACGGCGAACACATTGGTTTCGAACTGGCGCTGCATCGCCGGCACGCCGCCATCGAGCAACGGCCCCATGGCGCCATACCCTGCGTTGTTGATCAGCACATCGAGGCCGCCGGTTTGTTGGTTGATTCGCTCGCTCAAGGCTTCAAGCGCAGCAGCGTCGTTGACATCCAGCTGCACGGCGGCAAACCCCGCGGCAGTGAGTGCCGCGACATCTTCGGCCTTGCGGGCACTGGCCCAGACTTCATAGCCGGCGACCTTGAACACATCAGCCAGGGCGCGGCCAATGCCGCTGGAACAACCGGTAATCAACGCAACGGGCATGGCGCATTCCTTGTGCAACAAATGGGGGAGGGGATCAGTCGGAAAAGCTGCCCTGCAAGCGCTCGGCGCGAAACTCCAGGGTTTCCGGCCGGTATCCGGGACGCAGGGGTGGCATGGGCAAACAGTCTTCCCAGTTGCCACCCGCCTGCAATTCACCGGGGCCACGATAACGCGGGGCGGTGTATTGATTGTCGGCGAGGTTGACCGTGTCACCCGGCGCGTAAGCCGCGACGCGCCAACGCAATTCGGTCAGGGGCACGTCGTTGCCGTTGTTCAGGGTCAATTGCAGCGGCCGATCAGCCGGGCAGTGTTGCGGTGCATAGATGATGCGCAATTCCAGGCGTTGCAGCTGCTTGAGTTCGCGATGGTCCATCCAGATCACCCAGGTCGCGACGATGCCCAGCCCCACGGCGGCTGCCAGGGAGACCGGCAAGGCCTTGGCCGGATAACGCAGCAACAGGATCAGCCAGGTGATGACCAGCAGGATGCCGATGAACATGAAGCGCAACCTCGGGGGTAGAGACGGTCATCCTACCTAAGCTCAGGTGGAATTGGCGATGGGCGAGGGCTGGTCCAGGTGATAACGACCGTTGGTCTGCCCTGTAATTTCTGACAGTAGTCAGGCGTACGCCGGGCTGGGTTAGATGGGGGGCACTGTTCGAGGATGGTCTGCCTGTGCCCACAACGTTGTCTGTCCACCGCCATACACCGAACCTGACGGCGATTGATCCTCGGGGGCTGGCGGTGCGAGCCGTGGGCTACTGGCGTAATGACGACGTGTCCCCTCAGGTGCGGGTTAATCGCTCGATGCACGATTGGGCGGGGCGTGTGATTGCGCAGTGGGATCCGCGATTGTTTCTGGACGCGTCGGCACCGGCCAATCTGCTCAGCATTCATTCTCTGTCCGGAAATATTTTGACTACGAACAGTGTCGACGCCGGGCTGCGTATCGGTCTATTCGGCGAGATCGGTCAACCGGTTTGTAGCTGGGATGGCCGGGGTTCTCAGCGCTGGATGCACTACGACGCGCAGTTGCGACTGACTGCGCTGTTCGAGCAGGCGGCGGGTGACGAGGCGGTTTGTGTGGAGCGATTGGGTTATGGCGAGAGTGATCAATCTTTCGCCGGGTACAACCAATGCGGGCAATTGATTCGTCACGATGATCCGGCGGGTGTTCAGTTGATCGCGGAATTTGGATTGCTCGGTGGAGCGCTGGAGCAGATTCGGCATTTTCTGAACGACCTGGCGACGCCCGACTGGCCCGAGTCGATTGCAGATCGTCAGCGATTGCTGGAACCGGGCGAGGGTGCCACCAGCCGTTCGCATTTCAATGCGCTGGGCGAGGTGATCGACCAGACCGATGCCAAAGGCAACCGACAGTTTTTCAGCCAGACCATCGACGGCCAATTGCGCGAAGTTCGTTTGCAGCTGGCGAACGACAATACGCCGACAACCCTGGTCAGTGCCATCCACTACAACGCCCACGGCCAGACCGAACGGGAAGTCGCGGGCAATGGTGTGATTACCCTATTGGAATATGGTTTGGAGGATGGTCGCCTGATCCGCCTTCAGGCCAAACGTGATAACGAAGCCCTGCAAGATCTGCGGTACGAATACGACCCTGTGGGCAATGTGCTTAGCATCGAAGACGCCGCCCTGCCCATTCGTTACTTCGCCAACCAGCGTATCGAACCGGTCAGCCACTATCGCTACGACAGCCTTTATCAACTGATCGAAGCCACGGGTTGGGAGGCGGGAGGTGCCAACAAAGGCCCGCAGTTTTCGACCTTCGACGACCCCGCGCCCTGCGCTAATTACCGCCAGCATTATCACTACGACGCGGGCGGCAATTTGTTGGAGCTGATCCACGAAGGTCCGCAAAGCCATGGTCATCGGCTGCTCGCGGCGCGGCACAGCAACCGTTGTTTGCCGGTGCTGGACGGGGTGGAACCGGGTGAGCAGGATTTCATTAATGGTTTCGACGCCAACGGTAATCTGCTCAATCTGCAACCGGGGCAAACGTTGCGTTGGGACGTGCGCAATCAGTTATCCGAGGTTCGCCCCGTGGAGCGCGCCAGCGAACGCTACATCTACGGCGCCAGCGGCATGCGCTTGCGCAAAGTCCGCTTGGCGCAAACCAATGCACGGTCGCTGGTTTCCGAAGTCCGTTATCTACCGAATCTGGAACTGCGCAGCCACAGCGGCACGGGTGAAGTGCTGCAGGTGATCAGCGTCCAGGCCGGGCGCAGCAGCGTGCGGGTGTTGCATTGGGAGTCGGTGCCACCCAGTGCGAATGACCAATATCGTTACAGCCTGAATGACCATCTGGGCTCCTGCGCCCTTGAACTCGACAATAAGGGTGAAGTAATCAGCCAGGAGCGGTATCACCCGTTTGGCACCACGGCGTGGTTCGCAGGACGAGGGGAAGTTGAAGCGAGTTACAAAACCGTGCGCTATTCAGGGAAAGAGCGAGATGCAACGGGGCTTTATTATTTTGGGTTCAGATATTACCTGCCTTGGTTGCAGCGGTGGTTGAATCAGGATCCTGCGGGGTACATGGATGGGACCAATCTGTTCGCTTTCGTCAGTGGTAACCCACTTAGATATAAGGATATACAGGGAGAGCACGGAGTTGACATAAACGCACTCACCCCAGAACAGGCGCAGGCTGCTGCAATAGATGAACCACAGTTAGCATTTTCCGTGGAACTCTATACATCCGGGTTGCTGGAAACTTCACCTCCTGAGGAAGTTAAAGAGGTAGGCGAAGAGCTATTAACTTCTATTCAACAAGCAAAAACAGCAAATATTTTGACAAAAATATTCTTGATGCACGGTGCGTCAAATCAAATGATTGATTTATGGAAGTCTCCTTTGGATCCGCGATCAATGAAGCGTAAGGTGGTCTTTAGTCGTATGCAAGGTGAGGATAAGCATTTAAGCAGTGTACTAAAGTCTAGCGTCGGAAACTGCGGAGAGCATGCAATGGTTAACTTTCATCTATTGGCAAGTACAAAAACCCGGCAGCCAGTTTTTTGGGTCGCCGCAGAGGGTTTTGATCACGCCTTTGTCACCATTGGCGATCCGCGTGAGTTGCCGTTGAAAGAAATTGTTATTGCAGATGGATGGGTAACATTTCCCCGGGCCCATACAGCAGAATTTGGGTGTTTTGGCATTGGCGATATTAAAAAATCTGCTTCAGCGGATGCTGATCCAAAGTATCAACTGGATGATGAAATGTTATTGAAAAACAGTCAGGTCTTAATTCCAGACATGCCACCCTCGGGGCGTGGAGAATCAATCAGAGCGCAGAAAGGAAACTACGAACATCTATTTTCTATGGGCGATGAATACTTAGCACTGGATTATTCGTCGCAGGGACGACGCGCGGGGGCAGATAAGCTTCCTGAAAGTTTCGTTCGTTCACAAGTCTGGCATTCGTGGAATTGGCGTTTCAAATCGTAAAATAAGTCCCATAGGCGAGTGGCCGATATTTCGAATTCTAATCGCTACTGTGAATTCTGACAGCGGCGAAAACATAAACCTCCAGCATTAGCGTGACGTAACTCGACAGGACGATCGGCCATGCAGCTTCGAGTATCGGCAAGTAGCCTCCACACTCCAACGCTGGTCGTCACTGATCCGCGGGGTTTTGGTGTGCGTTCGTTGGATTATTGTAGGGTCAAACCTGACGAGATCCCTGAGGTTCGGGTCAGTCGCACAGTACATGATCGATTGGGACGGGCGATTGCGAAGTGGGACCCTCGGCTGTTTTTGGATACATCGGCTCTAGCCAATCTCTCTACAATTTACGGCTTGTCCGGTACGGTGTTGTGTGCGAGCAGCGTCGATGCCGGGTGGCGAATTGGGCTGTTTGGCGAAGTGGGTCAACCGATACAAAACTGGGATAGTCGAGGTTCTCGGCAGTGGGTGAAGTACGACGAGCAACTGCGAATTTCCGCGCTGTTCGAGGCGTCCGAGAATGGCGAAGGGATTGGTGTGGAACGATTGAGTTATGGCGCAAGCGATCAATCTTTCGCCAAGCACAACCAATGCGGGCAATTGATTCGTCACGATGATTCGGCCGGCACGCAGTTGTTCACGGAGTTTGGTTTGAACGGTACGGCGCTGGCGCAAAAACGGAATTTTCTGCAGGAACTGGCGATGCCCGACTGGCCCGAGTCGATAGCGGATCGCGAGCAAATGCTGGAGCCAGGTGAGGGCGCCATTACCCTCTCGCGCTTCAACGCACTGGGCGAGGTGATCGAACAGACCGATGCCAAAGGTAGCCGACAGTTTTTCAGTCAGACCATCGACGGCCAGTTACGCGAGGTTCGCCTGCAATTGGCGCACGACAGCGCTCCGACAACTCTGGTCAGCGCCATCGACTACAACGCTCATGGCCAAACCGAACGGGAAGTCGCCGGCAATGGTGTGATCACCGCACTGAAATACGACGCGGCGAACGGTCGCTCGACCCGGCTTCAGTCCCATCGCGGCAATGAAACCCTGCAAAACCTGCATTACGAATACGACCCCGTGGGCAATGTGCTCAGCATCGAAGACGCCGCCCTGCCGGTCCGTTATTTTGCCAATCAGCGTATCGAGCCGGTCAGCCACTATCGCTACGACAGCCTTTATCAACTGATCGAAGCCACGGGTTGGGAAGCCGGAAGCGCCAACAAAGGCCCGCAGTTTTCGACCTTCGACGACCCCGCGCCCTGCGCTAATTACCGCCAGCATTATCACTACGACGCGGGCGGCAATTTGTTGGAGCTGATCCACGAAGGTCCGCAAAGTCATGGCCATCGACTGGTCGCGGCAGCACATAGCAACCGCTGCCTGCCAGTGCTTGATGGTGTGGAGCCGGGTGATGAGGACTTCCGCAAAAGCTTCGACGGCAACGGCAATCTGCTCAATCTGCAACCAGGGCAAACGTTGCGCTGGGACCTGCGCAATCAGTTATCCGAAGTTCGACCCGTGGAGCACGACAGCGAACGCTATATCTACGGCGCCGATGGCATGCGCGTGCGCAAAGTGCGTTCGATGCACACCAATGCGCGGATGCTGATCTCCGAAGTCCGCTATCTGCCGAACCTGGAGATCCGCAGCCACAGCGGCACGGGTGAAGTGTTGCAGGTGATCAACGTTCAGGCCGGGCGCAGCAGTGTGCGGGTGTTGCATTGGGAGTCGACGCCGCCCAATGCGAATGACCAGTACCGTTACAGCCTGAATGATCATCTGGGTTCTTGCGCTCTGGAACTCGACGATGTGGGCGAGGTAATCAGCCAGGAGCGCTATCACCCGTTTGGCACAACCGCATGGTTTGCCGGCAGAGGGGAAGTTGAGGCAAGTTATAAAACTGTGCGCTATTCGGGCAAAGAGCGCGATGCAACGGGGCTTTATTATTATGGGTTCAGGTATTACGTGGGGTGGTGGCAGCGGTGGTTGAATCCGGATCCGGCAGGGAGCGTGGATGGGTTGAATCTCTATGTGATGACTCTGAATAATCCCGTCAGTTTTATTGATAGAGCTGGCACCAATAGCGAAGTACCTCAACAGCTCAATTGGATATGGTTGGGAGCACCTTTGCCCGTAGAGGCGGCGATTAACATCAATAATTTTGCGAATACCGTCCCGGAATACAGCGCCACGCTGTGGGTCGATAATCAGGCTTGGTCCAGTGGGCACGGGGCTGCACTTGAAAATCTCAGCAAACGGATTCGCATTGCGAACGTTTCGGATGTTTTTCAGGAACTGAATCCAAAAGTGCATGCGGCTTTTGAGCGGGAACGCTCAGGGCCAATGAAAAATTATCCGGCGGCCAGCGATATCGCACGACTTGCAGTGATTTCAAAAGGAGGAGTTTACTTTGACGTAGACGTATCGTTAGCGCGGAGTTTTCCTGCGTCGTTAAACGCGCCAGCGGGAATGCGTTTATATGTGGATGGAAATGATAATTTTGGCAACGCAATTTTAGCGGCCGGGAAGAGTTCTCCGGTCGTTACCAGAGCTTTGACCAAGATTGCCAATGAATACTCGAATCCAGCTTCAATCACATGGATGGAAAAACGAGCTTATCCAGGGAGCGCTGAAAGGGCCGCTCAGAATAAAGCCAAAGCTGCCTATTTGGAGGGTATGAGAAGCGAGATGTTGGCAATGGTCCCCGCTATCAACAACAGTTCACCTACTGAGCGTTCTTCCCTGCTTACACTGCTCAATCAAAGACGTACCGATTACGAAGATGCAAAAGGTGCAGCCCCGGAGGTTTTTTCCCGTTCCTCTCGTGTTGACGAAACGGTAATGATTACCGGACCGGGGTTGGTGTACTACGCCATGGATAATGCGGATCCCGATACCTTTGAGTCCGGGCAATTTGAGCCGGTCGACGGCAGTGGTGAATCCATTTTCCGCCGACCGCCAGTATTGCGAAGGGCATCATTTAGTTAACGTTTATAAAGAGCTCCACCCAACCCACTGCGGATAGGGGCGCAGCGGACTGGATGGGGCTTTTTTGTTCTACGAATGGCCTACTGTCCAATAGTCCTCACCGAATCCATGCGCTCAATCTGCGTCTAACGAACATAGTTATCGTCATACCGCTTGATATTGCCTTCTCCTAAATACCCTCCCGATTGCACTTGAAATTTCATCGCAAGTCACTTCAGCCGCATCGCTCTACGATTCAGTGGTCGGCGCTCTGGTGGCATCAGCCTATCTACGTCTCCATTGGTCTGGACTGTAATTTCTGACAGTAGCCATGTGTCAGTTTTCGGTATTAGCTCTCCTAAACCCGACAGACTCCGTGCTATGTATTTTCAACGACGAACCATTCATAGCCACACCCCAAGGCTGACAGTCATTGATCCGCGCAGTTTGGCTGTGCGTTCGGTGACTTATTGCCGAGACGCAGAAAGTGAATCGGTCAACGCGCGGGTTAACCGTGCGGTCCACGACCCCGTGGGGCGTGCGATTGCGCAGTGGGATCCACGGTTGTTTCTGGATGCGCCGGCCTCGGCCAATCTGCTCAGCATTTATTCGCTGTCCGGAAATATTTTGACTACGAACAGCGTCGACGCCGGGCTGCGTATCGGTCTATTCGGCGAGGCCGGTCAACCGATTTGTAGCTGGGATGGCCGGGGTTCTCAGCGCTGGATGCACTACGACGCGCAGTTGCGACTGACGGTAATGTTCGAGCAGGCGGCGGGTGACGAGGCGGTTTGTGTGGAGCGATTGGGTTATGGCTCCAGTGATCAATCTTTCGCCGGGCACAACCAATGCGGGCAATTGATTCGTCACGATGATCCGGCAGGTGCTCAGTTTTTCACGGAGTTTGGATTGAATGGTGGAGCGCTGCAGCAGACTCGGCATTTTCTGAACGACCTGGCGACGCCCGACTGGCCCGAGTCGATTGCAGATCGTCAGCGATTGCTGGAACCGGGCGAAGGTGCCACCAGCCGTTCGCATTTCAATGCACTGGGCGAGGTGATCGAMCAGACCGAYGCCAAAGGCCACCGACAGTTTTTCAGCCAGACCATCGACGGCCAATTGCGCGAAGTTCGTTTGCARCTGGCGAACGACAATACGCCGACAACCCTGGTCAGTGCCATCCACTACAACGCCCACGGCCAGACCGAACGGGAAGTCGCSGGCAATGGCGTGATCACCMYAYTKGAATACGGTCTGGAGGATGGTCGMCTGAYCCGRCTTCAGGCCAAACGTGATAACGAAGSCCTGCAAGATCTGCGGTACGAATACGACCCTGTGGGCAAYGTGCTYAGCATYGAAGACGCYGCCCWGCCCATTCGKTACTTCGCCAACCAGCGTATMGAACCGGTCAGCCACTATCGCTACGACAGCCTTTATCAGCTGATCGAAGCCACGGGTTGGGAGGCGGGAGGTGCCAACAAAGGTCCGACATTTTCCTCCTTCGATGATCCTGCGCCCCGGGCCAATTACCGTCAGCGCTACCACTACGATGCGGGCGGGAATTTACTGGAGCTGATCCACGAAGGTCCGCAAAGCCATGGTCATCGACTGGTCGCGGCGCAGCACAGCAACCGTTGTTTGCCAGTGCTGGATGGGGTGGAGCCGGGTAATGAGGACTTSCGCAAAAGCTTCGATGCCAACGGTAATCTGCTCAATCTGCAACCTGGGCAAACGTTGCGTTGGGACCTGCGCAATCAGTTATCCGAGGTTCGCCCCGTGGAGCGCGCCAGCGAACGCTACATCTACGGCGCCAGCGGCATGCGCTTGCGCAAAGTCCGCTTGGCGCAAACCAATGCGCGGATGCTGATTTCCGAAGTCCGTTATCTACCGAATCTGGAACTCCGCAGCCACAGCGGCACGGGCGAAGTGCTGCAGGTGATCAGCGTCCGCGCCGGGCGCAGCAGCGTGCGGGTGTTGCATTGGGAGTCCGCGCCACCGAAAGACAGTGCCAATGATCAGTACCGTTACAGCCTGAATGATCATCTGGGTTCCTGCGCTCTGGAACTCGACGATGTGGGCGAGGTGATCAGCCGGGAGCGGTATCACCCGTTTGGCACCACGGCCTGGTTCGCAGGACGAGGGGAAGTTGAAGCGAGTTATAAAACCGTGCGCTATTCGGGCAAAGAGCGCGATGCAACGGGGCTTTATTATTACGGGTTCAGGTATTACGTGGCGTGGTGGCAGCGGTGGTTGAATCCGGATCCGGCAGGAAATGTGGATGGTCTGAACCTCTTTTGCATGGTTCGAAACAATCCGACCAGTCTTAAGGACGCTGACGGAAGACAAAGTGATTTCAAGAGGTTTTTCAAGCCTGAACAAGGTGATCTGATTTTTGGACTGGCAAAGGTTTTGGACAGGGGATATTTGAGTTTGTGGGCAGCGATGACCAGTCGCGGTGATTACTTGGCGAAGTATCTCAATGGCGATGACATTGCGCGCCTAGAAGAAAATTTGAACTCTAAACGTCATAGCTATAGTTCGATTCGGGACTCAAGCAGAATGATGGCCATCTATTCTCAAGGTCGGAGCGCAAGCAATAGCAATGATCGATTTTGGGAGGGGCAATATACGCCGATCGCCAAACTTGTTTTTAGAATGGAAGAAAAATACTACGAAAATATAAGGGTTCGTTATGGGGGGCGAACGGCGAGTAGCGCTAATAGGCAATTTGCAGAAAGCTATACGACTGAACTTGCCAGTGGTCATTATTCGGTACGTAAGACTTTTGAAAAGTATGTTGATGCTGATGATAAATTTGGCCAGAAACTTATAAGTCGAGCGAGTAAAGCGGGTTTGTCAACGATACTGAACTCAGGGCACATGGATGTTATTCATTTCACGATTGATGATTTGGATATGGAGCAGGTGGTGCTGAAAACCCGACCCTCCGCAACCTCGTCAGAGCTGCGTTATCTTTTTCGAAATCGCGAGAAATTGGTGGATAAGGTGTTGTTTTATAAGGAAGGCAGGCTTGTTGATGCGCCTTGGCGCACGGACCGTGCGAGATGGAGCAAGTACAAGCCAAAAGGCAGTGCTGCGATATCAAACTGATAGTTGCAGCTAAGTAGGAAGCAACAAAAAATCCCCCACCCAACCCACTGCGGATAGGGAACGCAGCGGACTGAATGGGGGCTTTTTTCTACCAATCGCTTACTGCGCGATTGTCTTCACCGAAACCCCACGCTCAATCGGCGTAGACCGGCCATAGATATCGTCATACCGATCGATATCGTCTTCACCTAAATACCCTCCCGATTGCACTTGAAATTTCATCGCCAGCCGTGTCGCTCTACGATTCAGTGGTCGGCGCTCTGGCATCAGCCTATTCACGTCTCCATGGATCGGGACTGTAATTTCTGACAGTAGCCAGGCATCAGTTTTCGGTATTAGCTCTCCTAAACCCGACAGACTCCGTGCAATGTATTTTCAACCACGAACCATTCATAGCCACACCCCAAGGCTGACAGTCATTGATCCGCGCAGTTTGGCCGTGCGTTCGGTGACTTATTGCCGAGTCGCAGAAAGTGAATCGGTCAACGCGCGGGTTAACCGTGCGGTCCACGACCCCGTGGGGCGTGCGATTGCGCAGTGGGATCCACGGTTGTTTCTGGATGCGCCGGCCTCGGCCAATCTGCTCAGCATTCATTCTCTGTCCGGAAATATTTTGACTACGAACAGCGTCGACGCCGGGCTGCGTGTCGGTCTATTCGGCGAGGCCGGTCAACCGATTTGTAGCTGGGATGGCCGGGGGGCTCAGCGCTGGATGCACTACGACGCGCAGTTGCGACTGAGGGCAATGTTCGAGCAGGCGGCGGGTGACGATGCGGTTTGTGTGGAGCGATTGGGTTATGGCGAGAGTGATCAATCTTTCGCCGGGCACAACCAATGCGGGCAATTGATTCGTCACGATGATCCAGCGGGTGCTCAGTTTTTCACGGAGTTTGGATTGAATGGTGGAGCGCTGCAGCAGTCTCGGCATTTTCTGACCGACCTGGCAGTGCCCGACTGGCCCGAGTCGATTGCAGACCGTCAGCGATTGCTGGAGCCGGGCGAGGGTGCCACCAGCCGTTCGCGTTTCAATGCGCTGGGCGAGGTGATCGAACAGACCGATGCCAAAGGCCACCGACAGTTTTTCAGCCAGACCATCGACGGCCAATTGCGCGAAGTTCGTTTGCAACTGGCGAACGACAATACGCCGACAACCCTGGTCAGTGCCATCCACTACAACGGCCACGGCCAGACCGAACGGGAAGTCGCGGGCAATGGTGTGATCACCCTATTGGAATACGGTTTGGAGGATGGTCGCCTGATCCGCCTTCAGGCCAAACGTGATAACGAAACCCTGCAAGATCTGCGTTACGAATACGACCCTGTGGGCAATGTGCTTAGCATCGAAGACGCCGCCCTGCCCATTCGTTACTTCGCCAACCAGCGTATCGAACCGATCAGCCACTATCGCTACGACAGCCTTTATCAACTGATCGAAGCCACCGGTTGGGAGGCGGGAGGTGCCAACAAAGGTCCGCAGTTTTCGACGTTCGATGACCCTGCGCCCTGCGCCAATTACCGCCAGCGCTACTACTACGATGCGGGCGGGAATTTACTGGAGCTGATCCACGAAGGTCCGCAAAGCCATGGTCATCGACTGGTCGCGGCAGCACATAGCAACCGCTGCCTGCCAGTGCTTTATGGCGTGGAACCGGGTGATGAGGACTTCCGCAAAAGCTTCGATGCCAACGGTAATCTGCTCAATCTGCAACCGGGGCAAACGTTGCGTTGGGACCTGCGCAATCAGTTATCCGAGGTTCGCCCCGTGGAGCGCGCCAGCGAACGCTACATCTACGGCGCCGACGGCATGCGCGTGCGCAAAGTCCGCTTGGCGCAAACCAATGCGCGGATGCTGATCTCCGAAGTCCGTTATCTACCGAATCTGGAACTGCGAAGCCACAGCGGTACGGGTGAAGTGCTGCAGGTGATCAGCGTCCGCGCCGGGCGCAGCAGTGTGCGGGTGTTGCATTGGGAATCGGTGCCACTCAGTGCGAATGACCAATATCGTTACAGCCTGAATGACCATCTGGGCTCCTGCGCCCTTGAACTCGACAATAAGGGTGAAGTAATCAGCCAGGARCGSTATCACCCGTTTGGCACTACGGCGTGGTTCGCAGGACGAGGGGAAGTTGAAGCGAGTTACAAAACCGTGCGYTATTCGGGSAAAGAGCGSGATGCRACGGGGCTTTATTATTATGGGKTMAGGTAYTACTTACCGTGGTTGCAGCGCTGGCTGAATACGGATCCGGCGGAGGATGTCGATGGATTAAACTTGTACTGTATGGTGAAAAACAATCCTTCAATATATGTGGATAAAAGGGGGATGGAGGCCAAGCGGGTAATGTTCGATAGTAAAGATGTCGAAGGTTTTTCCTCCATTTTTTCATCTATAAGGCAAGGGCTGGAAAAAAGGGGTTTAGACCCTGATAAGACACTGTATGTTTTAGTTGGGCGAAGCCCTTTGACGCTAGGTGCGTATATTGAGTATAGTGGATTTAAAGTTGCGAACTTGCAACTTTCTGGTCTCGCAGGTGGAGTTGAAATAAAGGAAGTCGTTGATTTGCAAGATTTAGAGAGAGATAATCGACTTGCTTTTTTGGAGAGATCGCTAGGAGTAAAGGCAGTTGGGGTCGATGCTGCCGTAGTTATTGATCAAGGTATAACTGGCTCAAGTGCCTATGCCGCATATAGATTAGTTGATCAGTATTATTCCTCGACGAAAGCTAGTGTTGTCACGAAGATGGCGATTATTTCGGATAGAATTAATGATCAGAGATTTACCGAGGGTGAACAAAAATTTCTACATCATGAAGATAATTTATTGTTTTCAACTTTGTTGGAAAAGGAGGAGAGAGGTGTTCGGCGATATATGAAATTGGGTAAATATCAGGTGGATAAAGGTTTGTCTTATGTTGGTAAATTCAACTATCTTGGGATGGATGAGGGAGAGATTCCGTGCGCTATGGATACTGGAAAAAAAATAAAGCTTGATAAGATGGTGGCTGATGCAGTAGCTAAGTATGGGATAAGTCCTGTCCCGCAGAAAGCAAAGAAGGCAAATGTGGCAGGTTTTGTTGGTGTCAGTGTTGAAAAGTACAATAGAAAAAATAATTGGAGTATCGCGTCGATATTTAAGTGGTGGTCGTAGTACAGGCTGATCGAAGACTTGTAGTTGTACCAAACGGTTGATGTGCAGCAGTCTATCTGGAACTTCATTTTTTTGGAATAAAGCGATTGTGGATGTTTTTAAATGGCTCTATATTGCCAAGTTAGAGGGTGTGCCAATGATTTCCGGTAAGGAGCCGGTTGACAAACGACTATAGCCTTTGACACCTAAACACGTTTGATAAGCGTCGAGCGCCCGTAGATATAGTCTTACCGCTCAATAACTCTCCGATTGAGCCTCAATAATCTCCTGCGGAATCTTCCCCGGATTGCGCAAACGATGCACCGAAGCAATCGGAATATAAGTCGACTGGTTCTCAGTCAGCAAAAACACGTTCTAATTACAGGTTACTTCAGTAATGCCACTGACTACGATCTAGTATTCGGCAAGGTGGTGGCACCCACTGGCCCACGCTACCAATAGTCAGGACTGTAATTTCTGACAGTAGTCACACGTGAGCTTTCGGTATTAGCTCCCGTTAAGCTATCAGAGCCAGTGCGATGCAACCTCAGCCAAGAAACATACATAGCCGTACCCCAAAGCTGATAGTTATTGATCCGCGCGGCTTAGCTGGGCGTTCGGTGGACTATTACCGAGCCGAACCTGACGAACCCGCCGAGGTTCGGGTCAACCGCACGGTGCATGATTCGGCAGGGCGCGCGATTGCGCAGTGTGACCCGCGGTTGTTTCTGGACGCATCGGCACCGGCCAATCTGCAAACGATTCATACCCTGTCCCACGCGGTGTTGAGTACGAACAGCGTCGATGTCGGATGGCGTGTTGCGTTGTTGGGTGAGGCAGGGCAACCGGTCCACCACTGGGATGACCGGGGCTCGCAGCGCTGGATGTTGTACGACACACAGATACGCCCGTTATCGGTGTTTGAGCAGGCAGTGGAGGACGAAGCGATTTGCACGGAGCGCTTGAGTTACGGCACCAGCGATCACCCTTTCACCAAGCACAACCAATGCGGGCAATTGATTCGTCACGATGATCCGGCGGGTGTTCAGTTGATCGCGGAATTTGGATTGCTCGGTGGAGCGCTGCAGCAGACTCGGCATTTTCTGAACGACCTGGCGACGCCCGATTGGCCCGAGTCGATTGCAGATCGCCAGCGATTGCTGGAGCCGGGCGAGGGTGCCACCAGCCGTTCGCATTTCAATGCACTGGGCGAGGTGATCGACCAGACCGACGCCAAAGGCCACCGACAGTTTTTCAGCCAGACCATCGACGGCCAATTGCGCGAAGTTCGTTTGCARCYKGYSWMYKAYAMWMMKCYSMSARCCCWSGWSACG
>NZ_JAHTMR010000005.1:369120-369267 GCF_019200975.1 Pseudomonas sp. PD9R
TCATGAGCGTCTCGTGGGCTCGGAGATGTGTATAAGAGACAGCAGTTTTTCAGCCAGACCATCGACGGCCAATTGCGCGAAGTTCGTTTGCAACTGGCGAACGACAATACGCCGACAACCCTGGTCAGGGCCAGCCACGACAACGGC
>NZ_JAHTMR010000006.1 GCF_019200975.1 Pseudomonas sp. PD9R
GTGTGAAGACGCAATGAACCGAAAGTTCAAGAGCAACACACAAATCTATTACATACCCAATTTGCTGAAACGTTGAAAGACGCTTCAGTACCCGAATTTCTTGACGACCATAGAGCCTTGGAACCACCTGATCCCATCCCGAACTCAGTAGTGAAACGATGCATCGCCGATGGTAGTGTGGGGTTTCCCCATGTGAGAGTAGGTCATCGTCAAGATTAAATTCCGAAACCCCAATTGCGAAAGCAGTTGGGGTTTTGTTTTGTCCGCAGGAAAATCTGTCTCCTCGGGTTTCTATGCAACTGCCCCGGGCGTGGCTATCATGCGGGCCTCATGGTGAGGCGAGACTTGCATGCTGACGTTGTTAAAGCTTCTTAAGGATGGCCGATTCCATTCGGGCCAGGCGCTGGGTGCTGCCTTGGGTGTTAGTCGCAGTGCGGTGTGGAAGCAGCTTAAGCATTTGGAGGCTGAGCTGGGGCTGTCCATTCATAAAGTTCGAGGTCGCGGTTATCAGCTGGCTTCGCCGTTGAAGCTGCTAGACCCTGCGGAGATAGAACACCTGGCACCATCTTGTGCCTGGCCTGCACTGGTTTCCGACTCGATTGACTCTACGAATGCTGAAGCACTGCGTCTCATAGAGCGGCAACATGCTGCGCCCTTTCTGGTGCTTGCAGAGCGACAGACCGCGGGTCGTGGGCGACGCGGGCGGAAGTGGGTAAGTCCATTTGCGGAGAACATATATTACAGCCTGGTACTGCGCATTGATGGTGGGATGCGTCAGCTTGAAGGTTTGAGTCTTGTTGTTGGGCTCGCTGTCATGCAGGCCTTGCGCGAGCAAGGTGTTCCAGAGGTTGGATTGAAATGGCCCAACGACGTCCTGGTGGGACAGAAGAAAATCGCTGGGATACTGCTGGAATTGGTGGGAGATCCTGCCGATGTGTGTCACGTGGTGCTGGGTGTCGGAATTAATGTAAACATGCAGATGACTGAAGAGGTCGATCAGCAGTGGACTTCGATGCGGCTTGAGTCGGGCAAGATGTTTGATCGCAATCAACTGGTTGCAGAGCTTGGAGTGATGTTGCAGAAGTATTTGGCTCGTCACCAAGTCGGCGGGTTCTCAGCTGTCCAGTCTGAGTGGGAACAGAACCATCTGTGGCAGGGGCGCGCCGTGTCGTTAATCGCCGGTGTTAACCGGATAGATGGCGAAGTGCTGGGGATCGATAGTCAGGGCGCCCTGCGCTTGAGGGTAGATGGTGTGGAGAAAGTCTTCAGCGGCGGTGAGCTGAGCCTGAGGTTGCGCAATGATTCTTGAGCTCGACTGCGGAAATAGCTTTATCAAATGGCGCGTGCTCGATGCGAATGTCCGGCAGGTTGTGGGGGAGGGCATTGTAGATTCGGACAATGCATTGATGGTGGGCTTGAAGAGTTTCGAGGGGCTCTCTCTCAAATTCTGTCGATTGGTTAGTGTTAGGACTGCCGAAGAAACCAGTGTGCTGATTTCCCTCCTGAAGGAGTCATTTGATGTGTCGGTAATGTGTGCATCGCCGACGCGGGAAATGTCCGGTGTTCGCAATGGTTATGAGGAGTTCGAGCGGCTAGGTCTTGATCGCTGGCTTGCGCTACTCGGAGGGTTCCATCTTGCTGCGGGCGCATGTCTTGTGCTGGATTTTGGTACGGCCGTTACTGCGGACTTCGTCGCCAGGAATGGTGATCATCTCGGTGGCTTCATATGCCCTGGAATGTCGTTGATGCGTAACCAGCTTCGTACTCATACCCGTAAAATCCGTTACGGCGATCTTGCGGCTGAGCGAGCGCTGGAGAGTCTCATGCCGGGTCGTACGACTGTTGAGGCAGTCGAGCGTGGCTGCCTGCTGATGCTTCGAGGGTTTGTGCTGACTCAGCTGGAATTGGCGCGTAGCTACTGGGGGGAAGATTTTGCGGTGTTCCTCACTGGTGGGGACGCAGCTCTGGTCTCCGAAATCGTACCTGGGGCCCGAGTGGTTCCGGATCTGGTATTTGTAGGCTTGGCTATGGCGTGTCCTTTGTCCTGAGGTACTTATGCGTTGGTTGTTTTTGCTGCTGCTTGTTCTCAATGTGTTTTATTACATCTGGCACCAACAAGAGGCTCCTCTGCGTGCGAAGGATGTAACGCCCTTGAGTTTGTATCGAGGATCCCAGCAGGACATACGCCTTCTGAGTGAAGCAACGGATGCAGCCAAGGATAAGGGGAGGCCAGCCCAGGCGGATGTGGGATGTCTATATTTAGGCGGTTTTAATCGTCAAGAGATCGCTCAGGGGTTGGGGCGTAGGTTGAGCGGCATGGATGTCAAATTTCAGGAGCTCCCAAAGGGAGGGGGCGAGTCAGCCGGATACTGGGTGCGTGTCGCCCCGGAAAGCCGGCGCTGGCTGGATGATTTGCAGTTGCAAAACCTTTCTAAAGAATTCAATGAGTTAAAACATAAAATAATGCCTTGCGAGGGGGTTGCACCCGCTGAATAGTTTGCATAGAATGGCGCCCGCTCCACAGTGAAGACCTAAAACGGTCGGCAGTGTGAAGCGAGGTCAACGCAGCTAACCTCAGGTTTTTAATGAGAAAATGCTTGACAGAAGGCCGGCATGATATAGAATGCCGGCTCGCTTAGGAGGGGTTCCCGAGCGGCCAAAGGGATCAGACTGTAAATCTGACGTCTACGACTTCGAAGGTTCGAATCCTTCCCCCTCCACCATTTTAAGCGAGAGCTGTAAGCTCGCGGGTATAGTTTAGTGGTAGAACCTCAGCCTTCCAAGCTGATGATGCGGGTTCGATTCCCGCTACCCGCTCCAAGTTTACGGGTCTTGCACCGTGTTGCGCTCTTGTAGCTCAGTTGGTAGAGCACACCCTTGGTAAGGGTGAGGTCAGCGGTTCAAATCCGCTCAAGAGCTCCATATAACAAGGCAGATATGAAAATATCTGCCTTTGTTTTAAGGGGTTGTGGTTGCGTTCTGTAGTCGGTGAGGGCGGTCGTGTCGCCGGCGCTGATGTCGTAGCCCAAGTCAGTTGTTGTAAAGTCTTTTTCGGGTCGGCATAATGGTCGGCCTGATTTTGTTCTAGGTCAGTAGCTCAATTGGCAGAGCGACGGTCTCCAAAACCGTAGGTTGGGGGTTCGATTCCCTCCTGACCTGCCAGATTCACGCGGTGTATCTGGCTTTCTTTTCACAGGATCTTCATAGATGACTCCTAAAGCTGAAGCTCAAGGCTCTCGCTTCGATCTGCTCAAGTGGCTAGTAGTAGTCGCTTTGGTGGTTGTTGGCGTTGTTGGCAATCAGTATTATTCTGCTTCGCCGATCCTGTACCGCGTACTCGCATTGCTGGTCATTGCTGCTGTAGCTGCCTTTGTAGGCCTGCAGACAGTTAAGGGCAAGTCTTTCTTCGTACTGGTAAAGGAAGCACGCACCGAAATTCGTAAAGTCGTATGGCCAACTCGCCAAGAAACTACGCAGACCACGTTGATCGTTGTGGCTGTTGTTTTGGTTATGGCGTTGCTGTTGTGGGGGCTTGATTCCCTGCTAGGCTGGCTTGTTTCCTTGATTGTCGGCTAAGGGTGTCCCGTGGCTAAGCGTTGGTATGTTGTGCATGCTTACTCCGGTTACGAGAAGCATGTAATGCGCTCGCTCGTCGAGCGCGTAAAGCTGGCTGGCATGGAAGATGGCTTCGGCGAAATTCTGGTTCCCACTGAAGAAGTGGTTGAAATGCGTAATGGCCAGAAACGCAAAAGCGAGCGCAAGTTCTTCCCAGGTTACGTGCTGGTACAGATGGATATGAACGAGGGTACTTGGCACTTGGTCAAGGATACTCCTCGGGTGATGGGCTTCATTGGCGGTACTGCCGATAAGCCTGCGCCGATTACTGATAAAGAGGCGGAAGCAATTCTGCGTCGCGTCGCTGATGGTAGCGACAAGCCAAAGCCGAAGACGTTGTTCGAGCCAGGTGAGTCGGTGCGTGTCAATGACGGTCCGTTTGCCGATTTCACTGGGACGGTCGAAGAAGTTAACTACGAAAAGAGCCGGATCCAGGTCGCGGTGCTCATTTTCGGTCGCTCTACTCCGGTAGAGTTGGAGTTCAGTCAGGTCGAGAAGGTCTAGCTGAGAAAGCATCCCAACCCCGCAGCCCTAGGCTGTGGGGTTTTGTCGTCACTGGGATAAACGCGCAAGTAACCGGGGAGCCTTTCGAGGCGTTTGAACCCGTAATTGGAGTGCCTCATGGCCAAGAAAATTACCGCTTACATCAAGCTGCAAGTGAAGGCCGCTCAGGCTAACCCAAGCCCACCTGTTGGTCCTGCACTGGGTCAGCACGGCGTGAACATCATGGAATTCTGCAAGGCTTTCAACGCCCGTACTCAGGGTCTTGAGCCAGGTCTGCCGACTCCAGTGATCATCACTGTCTACAGCGACCGTAGCTTCACGTTCGAAACCAAATCGACCCCTGCTTCGGTTCTGCTGAAGAAGGCGGCCGGTCTGACTAGCGGTTCCGCTCGTCCGAACACCGTTAAGGTTGGCACCGTTACCCGTGCTCAGCTGGAAGAGATCGCGAAAACCAAAAACGCGGATCTGACTGCAGCTGATATGGATGCAGCCGTGCGTACTATCGCCGGTTCTGCTCGTAGCATGGGCCTTAACGTGGAGGGTGTGTAATGGCTAAGCTGACCAAGCGTCAAAAGGCTATCGCCGGCAAAATCGAAGCAGGCAAGGCCTACAACTTTGTAGACGCCGCAGCATTGCTGGCCGAGCTGTCGACTGTCAAGTTCAGCGAGTCGTTCGACGTTGCTGTAAACCTGGGTGTTGACCCGCGTAAATCCGACCAGGTTGTTCGTAGCGCTACTGTGCTGCCACACGGCACTGGCAAGACCGTTCGCGTTGCTGTGTTCACCCAGGGTCCAGCTGCTGAAGCTGCGCTGGCTGCCGGCGCTGATCGCGTAGGTATGGATGACCTGGCTGCCGAAATGAAAGGCGGCGACCTGAACTACGACGTAGTGATCGCATCCCCGGATGCCATGCGCGTTGTAGGTCAACTGGGTCAGATCCTCGGTCCACGCGGTCTGATGCCTAACCCTAAAGTCGGCACCGTAACTCCAGACGTAGCTACCGCGGTTAAAAACGCCAAGGCTGGTCAGGTCCGTTATCGCACCGACAAAAACGGCATCATTCACACTTCCGTTGGCAAGATTGGCTTCGACGCCGTCAAGCTGAAGGAAAACGTTGAAGCCCTGATCGCCGATCTTAAGCGTATCAAGCCAGCTTCTTCGAAAGGCATTTACGTCAAGCGCGTTACCCTGAGCACCACTATGGGCCCAGGTCTGGTTATCGATCAGAGCTCGCTCGACGCGTAAGACACAAATTGGCGCAAGCGATTGCGCCAATTGAAAAATTGGGGTCCCTGCCTGGCGGGGGCTATCCAAGACCGTAGGCGACGAAAGTCTTAAACCTCAAGCCTACGCAGATGGTGCTCCCGGTTCCTTACCGAATCAGACACCAAAACGACATCCGGCTCCGGCCAGATGAAACGGTAACAAGCAGGAGTTAAACCCGTGGCAATTAATCTCGAAGACAAGAAGGCCATCGTCGCTGAAGTCAACGAGGCTGCCAAAGCTGCCCTGTCCGCTGTCGTGGCTGATGCCCGTGGTGTGACAGTAGGCGCTATGACCGGACTCCGTAAAGAGGCTCGTGAAGCTGGCGTTTACGTACGTGTTGTACGTAACACTCTGCTCAAGCGCGCTGTTGCTGACACTGAATACAGTGTTCTCAATGACGTGTTCACCGGCCCGACCTTGATTGCGTTCTCCACCCAACATCCTGGCGCTGCTGCCCGTTTGTTCAAAGAGTTCGCTAAAGGTCAGGACAAGTTCGAGATCAAGGCAGCTGCGTTCGAGGGCAAGTTCCTCGCAGCTAACCAAATCGACGTACTGGCAACCCTGCCGACCCGTGACGAAGCAATTTCTCAGCTGATGAGCGTGATTCAAGGCGCTACCAGCAAATTGGCTCGTACTCTGGCGGCAATTCGCGACCAGAAAGAAGCTGTTGCAGCCTAAGGCTCGTCAACTTCTCGCGTTTTTTGTTTTTTTCGATGGTCGCGTAGGCCGTCCCCAAATCAGGAATTAGATTCATGTCTATCTCTCAAGACGATATCCTCAACGCCGTAGCTGAAATGTCGGTTATCCAGGTTGTTGAGCTGATCAAAGCTTTCGAAGAAAAATTCGGTGTTACCGCTGCTGCTGCATCGGCTGGTCCAGCTGCTGCTGCCGCTGTTGTTGAAGAGCAAACTGAATTCAACGTCATGCTGACCGAAGCTGGCGAGAAGAAAGTTAACGTGATCAAGGCAGTACGTGAACTGACCGGTCTGGGCCTGAAAGAAGCCAAGGCTGTAGTTGATGGCGCTCCTGCCATGGTTCTGGAAGCTGTTGCCAAAGACGCAGCTGACAAAGCCAAAGCAACTCTGGAAGAAGCAGGCGCTAAAGTCGAGCTGAAATAAGCATCGACTTTGCGTCTCCAGCCCGAGCGTTAAGCGAAAGGCTGATGGCTGGTGGCTCTTGCCACCGGCCTTTTTCCGTTATTGTCAGCCGACTGGGTCGGTGCCGATAACGAGCTGTAACCACCCGATGCGGTGGCGCAAACCATGGGGTTTGCACGATTTTCTGGCTGCTCCCGTCGGGAGGGGCCAAACAAGCAGGTGACCAAGCTGGGGAACGCTGATGGCTTACTCATATACTGAGAAAAAACGTATCCGCAAGGACTTTAGCAAGTTGCCGGACGTCATGGATGTGCCTTACCTCCTGGCCATCCAGCTGGATTCGTATCGTGAATTCTTGCAAGCGGGAGCGACTAAAGATCAGTTCCGCGACGTGGGCCTGCATGCGGCCTTCAAATCCGTTTTCCCGATCATCAGCTACTCCGGCAATGCTGCGCTGGAGTACGTCGGTTATCGCCTGGGCGAACCGGCATTTGATGTCAAAGAATGCGTATTGCGCGGTGTAACTTACGCCGTACCTTTGCGGGTAAAAGTGCGCCTGATCATTTTCGACAAAGAATCGTCGAACAAAGCGATCAAGGACATCAAAGAGCAAGAAGTCTACATGGGTGAAATCCCCCTGATGACTGAGAACGGTACCTTCGTAATCAACGGTACCGAGCGTGTAATCGTTTCCCAGCTGCACCGTTCCCCTGGCGTGTTCTTCGACCACGACCGTGGCAAGACGCACAGCTCCGGTAAACTGCTGTACTCCGCGCGTATCATTCCTTACCGCGGTTCGTGGCTGGACTTCGAGTTCGACCCGAAAGACTGCGTATTCGTGCGTATCGACCGTCGTCGCAAGCTTCCTGCATCGGTACTGCTGCGCGCGCTCGGCTATACCACCGAAGAAGTGCTGGACGCGTTTTACACCACCAACGTATTCCATGTGAAAGGCGAAAACCTGAGCCTGGAACTGGTGCCTCAGCGCCTGCGTGGTGAAATCGCAGTCCTGGATATCCTGGATGACAAGGGCAAGGTTATTGTCGAGCAGGGTCGTCGTATCACCGCTCGCCACATCAACCAGTTGGAAAAAGCAGGGATCAAAGAGCTGGAAGTGCCTCTGGACTATGTCCTGGGTCGCACCACCGCCAAGGTCATCGTGCATCCGGCAACCGGCGAAATCCTGGCAGAGTGCAACACTGAGCTGAACACCGAAATCCTGGCGAAAATCGCCAAGGCTCAGGTTGTTCGCATCGAGACTCTGTACACAAACGATATCGACTGCGGTCCGTTCGTCTCCGACACGCTGAAGATCGACTCCACCAGCAACCAATTGGAAGCGCTGGTCGAGATCTATCGCATGATGCGTCCTGGCGAGCCGCCAACCAAAGACGCTGCCGAAACCCTGTTCAACAACCTGTTCTTCAGCCCTGAGCGCTATGACCTGTCTGCGGTCGGCCGGATGAAGTTCAACCGTCGTATCGGTCGTACCGAAATCGAAGGTTCGGGCGTGCTGTGCAAGGAAGACATTGTCGCGGTACTGAAGACTCTGGTCGACATCCGTAACGGTAAAGGCATCGTCGATGACATCGACCACCTGGGTAACCGTCGTGTTCGCTGCGTAGGCGAAATGGCCGAGAACCAGTTCCGCGTTGGCCTTGTACGTGTTGAACGTGCGGTCAAAGAGCGTCTGTCGATGGCTGAAAGTGAAGGCCTGATGCCGCAAGACTTGATCAACGCCAAGCCAGTGGCTGCGGCGGTGAAAGAGTTCTTCGGTTCCAGTCAGCTTTCCCAGTTCATGGACCAGAACAACCCGCTGTCCGAAATCACCCACAAGCGTCGTGTCTCTGCACTCGGCCCTGGTGGTTTGACTCGTGAGCGTGCTGGCTTTGAAGTTCGTGACGTACACCCGACGCACTACGGTCGTGTTTGCCCGATCGAAACGCCGGAAGGTCCGAACATCGGTCTGATCAACTCCCTGGCGGCCTATGCGCGCACTAACCAGTACGGCTTCCTCGAGAGCCCGTACCGTGTAGTGAAAGACGCACTGGTAACCGACGAGATCGTGTTCCTGTCCGCCATCGAAGAAGCTGATCACGTGATCGCTCAGGCTTCGGCCACGATGAACGACAAAAAAATGCTGATCGATGAGTTGGTGGCTGTTCGTCACTTGAACGAGTTCACCGTCAAGGCGCCGGAAGATGTCACCTTGATGGACGTATCGCCGAAGCAGGTAGTTTCGGTTGCAGCGTCTCTGATCCCGTTCCTCGAGCACGACGACGCCAACCGTGCGTTGATGGGTTCGAACATGCAGCGTCAAGCTGTACCAACCCTGCGCGCAGATAAGCCGCTGGTCGGTACCGGCATGGAGCGTAACGTAGCTCGTGACTCCGGCGTTTGCGTCGTGGCTCGTCGTGGCGGCGTGATCGACTCCGTTGATGCCAGTCGTATCGTGGTTCGTGTTGCTGATGATGAAGTTGAAACCGGTGAAGCTGGTGTCGACATCTACAACCTGACCAAATACACCCGCTCCAACCAGAACACCTGCATCAACCAGCGTCCGCTGGTGCGTAAAGGTGATCGGGTTCAGCGCAGTGACATCATGGCTGACGGCCCGTCCACCGATATGGGTGAGCTGGCTTTGGGTCAGAACATGCGCATCGCGTTCATGGCCTGGAACGGTTACAACTTCGAAGACTCCATCTGCCTGTCCGAGCGTGTGGTTCAGGAAGACCGTTTCACCACGATCCACATTCAGGAACTGACCTGTGTGGCGCGTGACACCAAGCTTGGGCCAGAGGAAATCACTGCCGACATCCCGAACGTGGGTGAAGCGGCACTGAACAAACTGGACGAAGCCGGTATCGTTTACGTAGGTGCTGAAGTTGGCGCAGGCGACATCCTGGTTGGTAAGGTCACTCCGAAAGGCGAGACCCAGCTGACTCCGGAAGAGAAGCTGTTGCGTGCGATCTTCGGTGAAAAAGCCAGCGACGTTAAAGACACTTCCCTGCGCGTACCTACCGGTACCAAAGGTACAGTCATTGACGTACAGGTCTTCACCCGCGACGGCGTTGAGCGTGATGCACGTGCCCTGTCGATCGAGAAGTCCCAGCTCGACGAGATCCGCAAGGATCTGAACGAAGAGTTCCGTATCGTTGAAGGTGCTACTTTCGAACGTCTGCGTTCCGCTCTGGTCGGCCATAAAGCCGAAGGCGGCGCCGGTCTGAAGAAAGGCCAGGACATCACCGACGAAGTACTCGACGGTCTTGAGCACGGCCAGTGGTTCAAACTGCGCATGGCTGAAGATGCTCTGAACGAGCAGCTCGAGAAGGCTCAGGCCTACATCGTTGATCGTCGCCGTCTGCTGGACGACAAGTTCGAAGACAAGAAGCGCAAGCTGCAGCAGGGCGATGACCTGGCTCCAGGCGTGCTGAAAATCGTCAAGGTTTACCTGGCAATCCGTCGCCGCATCCAGCCGGGCGACAAGATGGCCGGTCGTCACGGTAACAAAGGTGTGGTCTCCGTGATCATGCCGGTTGAAGACATGCCGCACGATGCCAATGGCACCCCGGTCGACGTCGTTCTCAACCCGCTGGGCGTACCTTCGCGTATGAACGTTGGTCAGATCCTCGAAACCCACCTGGGCCTCGCGGCCAAAGGTCTGGGCGAGAAGATCAATCGCATGATTGAAGAGCAGCGTAAAGTTGCCGAGCTGCGTAAGTTCCTGCACGAGATCTACAACGAGATCGGCGGTCGTCAGGAAAGCCTCGATGACTTTTCGGACCAGGAAATCCTGGATCTGGCTCAAAACCTGCGCGGCGGCGTACCGATGGCCACTCCGGTGTTCGACGGTGCCAAGGAAAGCGAAATCAAGGCCATGCTGAAACTGGCAGACCTGCCAGAAAGCGGCCAGATGCAGCTGACCGACGGCCGTACCGGCAACAAGTTCGAGCGTCCGGTTACCGTTGGCTACATGTACATGCTGAAGCTGAACCACTTGGTAGACGACAAGATGCACGCTCGTTCTACCGGTTCGTACAGCCTGGTTACCCAGCAGCCGCTGGGTGGTAAGGCGCAGTTCGGTGGTCAACGTTTCGGGGAGATGGAGGTCTGGGCACTGGAAGCATACGGTGCTGCATACACTCTGCAAGAAATGCTCACAGTGAAGTCGGACGATGTGAACGGCCGGACCAAGATGTACAAAAACATCGTGGATGGCGATCACCGTATGGAGCCGGGCATGCCCGAGTCCTTCAACGTGTTGATCAAGGAAATTCGTTCCCTCGGCATCGATATCGATCTGGAAACCGAATAACACGTGACGCGAATCGAGAGCGGGGCAGGATTGCCCGCTCTCTGCTCCGCCAGGAGGAAAGGCCTTGAAAGACCTACTGAATTTGCTGAAAAACCAGGGTCAAGTCGAAGAGTTCGACGCCATCCGTATCGGACTGGCATCGCCTGAGATGATCCGTTCGTGGTCGTTCGGTGAAGTTAAAAAGCCGGAAACCATTAACTACCGTACGTTCAAACCTGAGCGTGACGGTCTGTTCTGCGCCAAGATCTTTGGCCCGGTAAAGGATTACGAGTGCCTGTGCGGTAAGTACAAGCGCTTGAAGCACCGTGGTGTGATCTGCGAGAAGTGCGGCGTTGAAGTTGCGCTGGCAAAAGTTCGTCGTGAGCGCATGGCGCACATCGAACTGGCCTCGCCGGTTGCTCATATCTGGTTCCTGAAATCTCTGCCGTCCCGTATCGGCTTGCTGATGGACATGACCCTGCGTGATATCGAACGCGTTCTCTATTTCGAGAGCTATGTCGTTATCGATCCAGGCATGACCACCCTTGAAAAAGGTCAGCTGCTGAACGACGAGCAGTACTTCGAAGCGCTGGAAGAGTTCGGCGACGATTTCGATGCCCGCATGGGTGCCGAAGCTGTCCGCGAACTGTTGCACGCTATCGATCTGGAGCACGAGATTGGCCGTCTGCGTGAAGAAATTCCGCAAACCAACTCCGAAACCAAAATCAAGAAGCTGTCCAAGCGTCTGAAGTTGATGGAAGCCTTCCAGGGTTCCGGCAACCTGCCAGAGTGGATGGTGCTGACCGTTCTGCCGGTTCTGCCGCCAGATCTGCGTCCACTGGTCCCGCTGGATGGCGGTCGTTTCGCGACTTCCGACCTCAACGATTTGTATCGTCGAGTGATCAACCGTAACAACCGTTTGAAGCGCCTGCTGGATCTGTCCGCTCCGGACATCATCGTGCGCAACGAAAAGCGTATGTTGCAGGAAGCCGTCGACGCACTGCTCGACAACGGTCGTCGTGGCCGCGCTATCACTGGTTCCAACAAACGTCCTCTGAAATCCCTGGCTGACATGATCAAGGGTAAGCAAGGTCGTTTCCGTCAGAACTTGCTCGGTAAGCGTGTTGACTACTCCGGTCGTTCGGTAATTACCGTAGGTCCGACCTTGCGTCTGCACCAGTGCGGTCTGCCGAAGAAAATGGCTCTCGAGCTGTTCAAGCCGTTCATTTTCGGCAAGCTGGAAATGCGTGGTCTCGCGACCACCATCAAAGCTGCCAAGAAGATGGTCGAGCGCGAGCTGCCGGAAGTTTGGGATGTTCTCGCTGAAGTAATTCGCGAACACCCAGTGCTCCTCAACCGTGCACCGACCCTTCACCGTCTGGGTATCCAGGCGTTTGAACCGGTACTGATCGAAGGTAAGGCTATTCAGCTGCACCCGCTGGTCTGCGCCGCGTACAACGCCGACTTCGACGGCGACCAAATGGCCGTGCACGTACCGCTGACGCTGGAAGCCCAGCTGGAAGCGCGTGCGTTGATGATGTCGACCAACAACATTCTGTCGCCAGCCAACGGTGAGCCAATCATCGTTCCTTCGCAGGACGTTGTATTGGGTCTGTACTACATGACTCGTGAAGCGATCAACGCCAAGGGCGAAGGTCGTGTGTTCGCGGATCTGCAGGAAGTTGACCGTGTGTTCCGTGCTGGCGAAGCGGCACTGCACGCGAAAGTCAAAGTGCGGATCAACGAAACCGTCAACGACCGTGATGGCGGCAGCGTAAGCAACACCCGTATCGTCGACACCACTGTTGGTCGTGCGCTGTTGTTCCAGGTTGTGCCAAAAGGTCTGTCATACGACGTCGTCAACCTGCCGATGAAGAAAAAGGCGATCTCCAAGCTGATCAACCAGTGCTACCGCGTGGTTGGTCTGAAAGAGACCGTGATCTTCGCTGACCAGTTGATGTACACCGGTTTTGCCTATTCGACCATTTCCGGCGTTTCCATCGGTGTTAACGACTTCGTTATCCCGGATGAAAAAGCCCGCATCATCAATGCTGCTACTGATGAAGTGAAAGAGATCGAAAGTCAGTACGCCTCGGGCCTGGTAACTCAGGGCGAGAAGTACAACAAAGTGATCGACCTTTGGTCCAAGGCGAACGACGAAGTTTCCAAGGCGATGATGGCCAACCTCTCGAAAGAGAAAGTCATCGACCGTCATGGCGTCGAAGTCGACCAGGAATCCTTCAACTCGATGTACATGATGGCCGACTCGGGCGCACGGGGTTCTGCTGCGCAGATCCGTCAGCTCGCCGGTATGCGTGGCCTGATGGCCAAGCCTGACGGTTCCATCATCGAAACGCCGATTACAGCGAACTTCCGTGAAGGTTTGAGCGTACTTCAGTACTTCATCTCCACTCACGGTGCTCGTAAAGGTCTGGCGGATACCGCGTTGAAAACCGCTAACTCCGGTTACCTGACTCGTCGTCTGGTAGACGTAGCACAAGATCTGGTTGTAACCGAGATCGATTGCGGCACCGAGCACGGTCTGCTGATGACTCCGCACATTGAAGGCGGTGACGTTGTAGAGCCGTTGGGTGAGCGCGTATTGGGTCGTGTTATCGCCCGTGACGTATTCAAGCCAGGTACCGAGGACGTTATCGTTCCTGCCGGCACTCTGGTAGACGAGAAGTGGGTCGAGTTCATCGAGCTGAACAGCATCGACGAAGTGATCGTGCGTTCGCCGATCAGTTGCGAAACCCGCTACGGCATTTGCGCCAAGTGCTACGGCCGTGACTTGGCTCGTGGTCACCAGGTGAACATCGGTGAAGCGGTCGGCGTTATCGCTGCCCAGTCTATCGGTGAGCCGGGTACCCAGCTGACGATGCGTACGTTCCACATCGGTGGTGCGGCAAGTCGGACCTCCGCAGCTGACAGCGTTCAGGTGAAGAATGGCGGTACCGTCCGTCTGCACAACCTGAAGCACGTTGAGCGAGTGGATGGTTGCCTGGTAGCTGTGTCCCGTTCCGGTGAGCTGGCCATCGCTGACGACTTCGGTCGTGAGCGCGAGCGTTACAAGCTGCCATACGGTGCTGTGATTTCGGTTAAAGAAGGTGACAAGGTCGACGCTGGCGCAATCGTGGCCAAGTGGGATCCTCACACTCACCCAATCGTTACCGAAATGAAAGGTACCGTGACCTACGTGGGCATGGAAGAAGGCATCACGATCAAACGTCAAACAGACGAATTGACCGGTATGACGAACATTGAAGTACTCGACGCCAAAGACCGTCCGGCTGCAGGTAAAGATATTCGTCCTGCTGTGAAGATGGTTGATGACAACGGCAAGGATCTGTTGCTGCCAGGCACTGACGTAATCGCTCAGTACTTCCTGCCAGCCAACGCCCTGGTCGGTGTTGCGGATGGTGCGAAGATCGCGATCGGTGACGTTATCGCTCGTATCCCGCAAGAGACTTCGAAAACCCGAGACATCACCGGTGGTCTGCCGCGTGTTGCCGACTTGTTCGAAGCTCGTCGTCCGAAAGAAGCGTCGATTCTGGCTGAAGTCAGCGGCACCATCGCATTCGGTAAAGAGACCAAGGGCAAGCGCCGTCTGGTTATCACCCCGAATGACGGTAGCGATCCGTATGAGGAGCTGATTCCGAAGTGGCGTCACCTGAACGTCTTCGAAGGCGAACAGGTAAACCGCGGCGAAGTTATCTCCGATGGCCCGAGCGATCCACATGACATCCTGCGTCTGCTGGGTGTAAGCGCGCTGGCCAAGTACATCGTTAACGAGATCCAGGACGTTTACCGTCTGCAAGGCGTGAAGATCAACGATAAGCACATCGAGACGATCCTGCGTCAGATGCTGCGTAAAGTTGAGATCGCTGAATCCGGCGATTCCAGTTTCATCAAGGGCGACCAGATGGAACTGACTCACGTACTGGTAGAGAACGAGCGTTTGGGCGCGGACGACAAATTTGTCTCCAAATTCACTCGCGTTCTGCTGGGTATCACCAAGGCGTCGTTGTCCACCGAATCGTTCATCTCGGCGGCCTCCTTCCAGGAGACCACTCGCGTATTGACCGAGGCGGCGGTAACCGGCAAGCGCGATTACCTGCGTGGCCTGAAAGAAAACGTGGTCGTGGGTCGTCTGATCCCGGCTGGTACCGGTCTGGCTTATCACAGCGAGCGTAAGCGTCGCCGTGATGCAGACAAGCCGTTACGCGTAAGCGCCAGTGAAGTGGAAGCTGCACTGACCGAAGCGCTGAACTCGAGCGGTAACTGAGTTCTGCGGTAAATGAGCGTGAGGCCCTGGTAACTCCGTTCATCGAATCGAGACGATTTGTCGAGGTTGGATGAGCGGGGAGGTCGGGGCCTTGCCTTGACTGGGGGCAAGATCCTCTTTAGACTCTTGTACCCCTAAATTTGGCGGGAATTCGTTCCTGCCATTTTGCTTTTCTTGCAAGACAATAGCGTCGCAAGACAACAGTGGAGCTAGTAGATGGCAACTATCAACCAGCTGGTACGTCAGCCGCGTAAGCGTATCGTCGAGAAATCCGACGTGCCTGCGCTGCAGAACTGCCCGCAACGTCGTGGCGTGTGCACCCGTGTGTACACCACCACGCCGAAAAAACCTAACTCGGCACTGCGTAAAGTATGCCGTGTGCGTCTGACCAACGGTTTCGAGGTTTCCTCGTACATCGGCGGTGAAGGCCACAACCTGCAAGAGCACAGCGTGGTACTGATCCGCGGCGGTCGTGTAAAAGACTTGCCAGGTGTTCGTTACCACACCGTACGCGGTTCTTTGGATACTTCCGGCGTTAAAGGTCGTAACCAGGGTCGTTCGAAGTACGGTACCAAGAAGCCTAAGTAGTAGTGGCTTTTTGTAAAAACTGAATTATCTATTTTTCTGAGTCGATAAGAGTAAGGTCGGAGGCGTCCCGCAAGGGCACCGATTCCGAGCGAACCTGAAGACCGTTTGAGGGCTTATCCATGCCAAGAAGACGCGTAGCAGCCAAGCGCGAAGTGCTTGACGATCCAAAATACGGAAGCCAAATTCTGGCCAAGTTCATGAACCACGTTATGGAAAGCGGCAAAAAAGCCGTTGCCGAGCGTATCGTTTATGGCGCGCTGGAAAAGGTTAAAGAACGCAAGAACAGCGACCCCCTGGAAATCTTCGAGAAAGCTCTCGACGCCATCGCTCCGCTGGTCGAAGTAAAGTCGCGCCGTGTAGGCGGTGCAACTTACCAGGTTCCGGTTGAAGTTCGTCCGTCCCGTCGTAACGCTCTGGCAATGCGCTGGTTGGTAGACTTCGCACGTAAGCGTGGCGAGAAGTCTATGGCTCTGCGTTTGGCTGGCGAACTGTTGGACGCTGCCGAAGGTAAAGGTGCTGCAGTTAAGAAGCGTGAAGACGTGCACCGTATGGCTGAAGCTAACAAAGCTTTCTCGCACTACCGCTTCTAATTTTAGCGTCACTAATTTTGCGAGGGCTTTATGGCTCGTACTACACCGATTAACCGCTACCGTAACATTGGTATCGTAGCTCACGTGGATGCTGGTAAAACCACCACCACCGAGCGCGTCCTTTTTTACACCGGCAAAAGCCACAAGATGGGCGAGGTGCATGACGGCGCCGCGACCACAGACTGGATGGTGCAGGAGCAGGAGCGTGGTATTACCATTACTTCTGCTGCTATTACCGCCTTCTGGCAGGGTTCCGAGAAGCAGCACAAAGACCAATACCGCTTCAACGTCATTGATACCCCGGGCCACGTAGACTTTACTATTGAAGTTGAGCGTTCCCTGCGTGTTCTCGACGGCGCGGTCGTTGTGTTCTGCGGCACCTCGGGCGTTGAGCCTCAGTCCGAAACCGTATGGCGTCAAGCCAACAAATACGGTGTTCCACGTATCGTTTACGTGAACAAGATGGACCGTGCTGGCGCTAACTTCCTGCGCGTGATCGCTCAGATCAAGCAGCGTCTGGGTCACACTCCGGTGCCGATCCAGTTGGCTATCGGTTCCGAAGACAACTTCCAGGGTCAGATCGATTTGATGACCATGGAAGCGGTTTACTGGAACGATGCTGACAAAGGCATGACTCCACGTCGTGAAGCTATCCCTGCTGAACTGCAGGAGTTGGCTGAAGAGTGGCGCAGCAACATGGTCGAGGCTGCGGCTGAAGCCAGCGAAGAGCTGATGAACAAGTACCTCGAAGGCGAAGAGCTCTCCATCGAGGAAATCAAGGCCGCTCTGCGTCAGCGTACTATCGCTGGTGAGATCGTTCTGGCTGTTTGCGGTTCTTCCTTCAAGAACAAGGGTGTTCCCCTGGTTCTCGACGCCGTTATCGACTACCTGCCTGCTCCTGTCGACATTCCTGCCATCAAGGGTACTGACCCGGATGATGAGGAAAAGCAGATGGAGCGTCATGCGGACGACAGCGAGCCGTTCTCGGCTCTGGCGTTCAAGATCGCTACCGACCCATTCGTGGGTACCTTGACCTTCGTCCGTGTTTACTCGGGCGTGTTGAACTCCGGCGACGGCGTGATCAACTCGGTTAAAGGCAAGAAAGAGCGTGTGGGTCGTATGGTGCAAATGCACGCAAACGCCCGTGAAGAAATCAAGGAAGTACGCGCTGGCGACATCGCGGCCTTGATCGGCATGAAGGACGTCACCACTGGTGAAACTTTGTGCAACGCTGACAAGCCAATCATCCTGGTTCGCATGGACTTCCCGGAGCCGGTTATTTCGGTTGCCGTAGAGCCTAAGACCAAGGATGACCAGGAAAAAATGGGTATCGCACTGGGCAAACTTGCTCAGGAAGACCCGTCTTTCCGCGTCAAGACTGATGAAGAGACTGGTCAAACGATCATCTCTGGCATGGGCGAGTTGCACCTGGACATCCTGGTTGACCGGATGCGCCGTGAGTTCAACGTCGAAGCCAACATCGGTAAGCCTCAGGTTTCCTATCGTGAGCGCATCACGAAGAACTGTGAGATCGAAGGCAAGTTCGTTCGTCAATCCGGCGGTCGTGGTCAGTTTGGCCATTGCTGGATCCGTTTTGCACCGGCTGATGAAGGTCAGGAAGGTCTGCAATTCGTGAACGAAGTAGTGGGTGGTGTGGTTCCTAAGGAATACATCCCGGCTATCCAGAAGGGTATCGAAGAGCAGATGAAGAACGGCGTTGTTGCCGGCTATCCGCTGATCGGCCTGAAGGCTACCGTGTTTGATGGTTCTTACCACGACGTCGACTCTAACGAGATGGCGTTTAAGGTGGCTGCTTCCATGGCGACCAAGCAACTGGCCCAAAAGGGCGGCGGTGAGTTGCTTGAGCCGATCATGGCGGTAGAGGTTGTTACGCCTGAAGACTATATGGGTGACGTGATGGGCGACCTTAACCGTCGTCGCGGCATGATTTTGGGTATGGAAGACACGGTCTCCGGCAAGGTAATTCGCGCCGAAGTTCCGCTGGGCGAGATGTTCGGTTATGCGACCGACGTTCGTTCCATGTCCCAGGGTCGCGCAAGCTACTCTATGGAATTCAAAAAATACAATACAGCTCCGTCGCACATCGTCGAAACTGTAACCAAAAAACAAGGCTGATTCAGTCCTTTAGGCAAGGAGTTAATTGTCGTGGCTAAAGAAAAATTTGATCGTTCCCTACCGCACGTCAACGTTGGCACTATCGGTCACGTTGACCATGGTAAAACTACGCTGACTGCTGCTCTGACTCGTGTTTGCTCCGAAATTTTCGGTTCGGCTGTCGTTGACTTCGACAAGATCGATAGCGCGCCAGAAGAAAAAGCTCGCGGTATCACCATTAACACCGCGCACGTTGAGTACAACTCGAAGATCCGTCACTACGCTCACGTTGACTGCCCAGGTCACGCTGACTATGTGAAGAACATGATCACCGGTGCTGCCCAGATGGACGGCGCAATCCTGGTTTGTTCGGCTGCTGATGGTCCGATGCCACAAACCCGTGAGCACATCCTGCTGTCCCGTCAGGTTGGCGTTCCGTACATCGTGGTTTACCTGAACAAGGCTGACCTCGTAGACGACGCTGAGCTGCTGGAACTGGTTGAGATGGAAGTGCGCGATCTGCTGAGCACTTACGACTTCCCAGGCGACGACACTCCGATCATCATCGGTTCTGCTCGTATGGCTCTGGAAGGTAAAGACGATAACGAAATGGGCACCACGTCCGTTCGTAAACTGGTTGAAACTCTGGACAGCTACATCCCAGAGCCAGTTCGTATGATCGACAAGCCATTCCTGATGCCAATCGAAGACGTATTCTCGATCTCCGGTCGCGGTACTGTTGTGACTGGTCGTATCGAGCGCGGTATCGTGCGCGTTCAGGATCCACTGGAAATCGTTGGTCTGCGTGACACTACTGTCACCACCTGCACCGGTGTTGAAATGTTCCGTAAACTGCTCGACGAAGGTCGTGCTGGTGAGAACTGCGGCGTTCTGCTGCGTGGCACCAAGCGTGACGACGTTGAGCGTGGCCAGGTGCTGGTTAAGCCGGGTTCGGTTAAGCCGCACACCAAGTTCACCGCAGAAGTTTACGTTCTGAGCAAGGAAGAAGGCGGTCGCCACACTCCGTTCTTCAAAGGCTATCGTCCACAGTTCTACTTCCGTACTACTGACGTGACCGGTAACTGCGAGCTGCCAGAAGGCGTTGAAATGGTAATGCCAGGTGATAACATTCAAATGACTGTTACCCTGATCAAAACCATCGCAATGGAAGATGGTCTGCGTTTCGCTATCCGTGAAGGCGGTCGTACCGTCGGCGCTGGCGTCGTAGCCAAAATCATCGAGTAAGCTCTTTTTTGAGTTGGCTTTGATGTTTTGAAAAAGCCCCCGCTCAGCGGGGGCTTTTTTATTGGGTTGACACCTTTCTGGGGCGTCTATAGAATTGCGCCTCCTTTTAACGGGCGTATTGCGCTCGGTGGGAATAGCAGCCGGAGTCTGAAATCCAATGCAAAATCAGCAAATCCGTATCAGGTTGAAGGCTTTCGACCATCGCCTGATCGACCAATCCACCCAGGAAATCGTGGAAACCGCGAAACGTACTGGTGCTCAAGTGCGTGGTCCAATTCCACTGCCTACCCGTAAAGAGCGGTTCACCGTTCTGGTCTCCCCGCACGTCAACAAAGACGCGCGTGACCAGTACGAGATCCGTACTCATAAGCGCGTTCTGGACATCGTCCAGCCAACGGATAAAACCGTTGACGCACTTATGAAGCTTGATCTTGCGGCCGGTGTGGAAGTGCAGATCAGCCTCGGCTAAGACTCGGTCTTAGTCGTGTAACGCTCTGAAATGGGCGGCCATAGCGGGTGAAAGCCCCGTACACTCATGAGGTTTACAACATGACTATTGGTGTAGTCGGTCGTAAATGCGGTATGACCCGTATTTTCACCGAAGAAGGTGTCTCCATTCCGGTCACGGTCATTGAGATCGAGCCGAATCGCGTCACCCAGTTCAAAACTGAAGAGACCGATGGCTATCGTGCAGTGCAAGTCACTGTCGGCGAGCGTCGTGCTTCGCGTGTAACAGCAGCTCAGGCTGGCCACTTCGCTAAAGCGAACGTTGCCGCTGGTCGTACCGTAATGGAATTCCGCCTTGAAGAAGGCGAGTACCAGGCCGGCGATCTGATCAACGCTGAAATCTTCGCCGCTGGTCAACTGGTTGATGTGACCGGTCAGTCCAAGGGTAAAGGCTTCCAGGGTACGATCAAGCGTTGGAATTTCCGCGGGCAAGATAACACCCACGGTAACTCCGTATCCCACCGCGTTCCAGGCTCTATCGGCCAGTGCCAGACTCCTGGTCGTGTATTCAAGGGCAAAAAAATGTCCGGTCATATGGGCGCTGAGCGCGTGACCGTGCAGTCCCTCGAAGTAGTGCGCGTGGACGCTGAACGCAATCTGTTGTTGGTCAAGGGCGCTGTTCCTGGCGCTACTGGCGGCAACTTGGTTGTACGTCCAGCAGCCAAGGCTCGCGGTTAAGGGGAAGCTGACATGCAATTAAATGTAAATGACGCTCAAGCGATCGAAGTTTCCGAACTGACATTTGGCGGCGAATTCAACGAGACGCTGGTTCACCAAGCAGTCGTGGCCTACATGGCCGGCGGCCGTCAAGGTAGCAAGCAGCAAAAGACCCGTTCCGACGTTCGTGGTGGCGGTAAGCGCCCATGGCGTCAGAAAGGTACTGGCCGTGCTCGTGCCGGTACTATCCGTAGCCCAATCTGGCGTGGCGGCGGTACCACTTTCGCGGCTCGTCCTCAGGATCACTCTCAGAAGCTGAACAAGAAGATGTATCGCGCAGCAATGCGTTCCATCCTTGCTGAGCTGGTGCGTACTGACCGTCTGGTAGTAGTTCAGGATTTCGCTGTTGAAACGCCGAAAACCAAAGACCTGCTGGGCAAGCTGAACAACATGAGCCTGACCGATGTTTTGATCGTGTCGGACGCTGTTGATCAGAACCTGTACCTGGCTGCTCGTAACCTGCCACACGTTGATGTGCGTGACGTGCAAGGTTCCGATCCAGTTAGTCTGATCGCATACGACAAGGTGTTGATCACCGTGTCGGCCGTGAAGAAATTCGAGGAGCTGCTGGGATGAACCAGGAACGCGTATTTAAAGTTCTGCTTGGCCCGCACGTTTCCGAGAAGGCTACGGTTCTGGCAGACAAGAAAGGCCAGTTCGTTTTCAAGGTTGCTACTGACGCAACCAAGCTGGAAATCAAGAAGGCCGTCGAAAGCCTGTTCAGCGTGAAAGTTGAGCGTGTTACTACCCTGAACGTTCTGGGTAAAAGCAAGCGCACAGCTCGCGGTCTGGGCAAGCGTAATGACTGGAAGAAGGCAGTTATCTCCCTTCAGCCAGGCCAAGATCTCGATTTCAGCAGCAGTGCTGAGTAAGGAAGGGGTGCATCATGGCAATCGTTAAATGCAAACCGACTTCCCCTGGCCGCCGTTTTGTGGTCAAGGTGGTCAACCAGGAGCTGCATAAAGGCGCTCCTCACGCACCGCTGCTCGAGAAAAAATCGAAGTCTGGTGGTCGTAACAACAATGGCCGTATTACCACTCGTCACATCGGTGGTGGTCATAAGCAGCATTATCGTCTGGTCGACTTCCGTCGTAACGACAAAGATGGCATCTCTGCCACTGTCGAGCGTATCGAATACGATCCAAACCGTACTGCTCACATCGCTCTGCTGCTGTACGCAGATGGCGAGCGTCGCTACATCATCGCCCCTAAAGGCGTGAGTGCTGGCGACCAGCTGATCGCAGGTGCTTTGGCGCCGATCAAGCCGGGCAACGCTCTTCAACTGCGCAACATTCCAGTTGGTAGCACCGTACACGGCATCGAATTGAAGCCAGGTAAAGGCGCTCAGATCGCTCGTTCCGCTGGTGCTTCGGCTCAGTTGGTCGCTCGTGAAGGTGTCTACGTGACCCTGCGTCTGCGTTCTGGTGAGATGCGTAAAGTGCTGGCTGAATGCCGTGCGACCCTGGGTGAGGTCTCGAACTCCGAGCACAGCCTGCGTTCGCTGGGTAAAGCTGGTGCCAAACGCTGGCGTGGCGTTCGCCCAACCGTTCGTGGTGTTGCCATGAACCCGGTTGACCACCCACATGGTGGTGGTGAAGGTCGTACCTCTGGTGGTCGTCATCCGGTATCGCCATGGGGCTTCCCGACTAAGGGCGCGAAGACTCGTGGTAATAAGCGTACCGACAAAATGATCGTCCGTCGTCGCAAGTAAATAGAGGGATACGACAGTGCCACGTTCTCTGAAAAAAGGTCCTTTTATCGATCTTCACCTACTGAAGAAGATCGAAGTGGCGGCGGAAAAGAACGATCGCAAACCAGTTAAAACCTGGTCGCGTCGTTCGATGATCCTGCCACAAATGGTCGGTCTGACCATCGCAGTACACAACGGTCGTCAACACGTCCCAGTTCTCGTTAACGAAGACATGGTCGGCCACAAACTGGGCGAGTTCGCCGGTACCCGCACTTATCGTGGGCACGTGGCTGACAAGAAAGCCAAGCGTTAAGGGGTTAGGAAATGGAAGTAGCCGCTAAGTTGTCGGGCGCTCGAATCTCCGCCCAGAAAGCCCGCTTGGTCGCCGACCAGATCCGCGGGAAGAAGGTGGGCGAAGCGCTCAACTTGTTGGCTTTCAGCAGTAAGAAAGCCGCCGAGATCATGAAGAAAGTGCTGGAGTCGGCCGTAGCCAACGCCGAGCATAACGAAGGCGCAGACGTTGATGACCTTAAAGTCAGCACCGTTTTCGTCAACGAAGGGCGTTCGCTGAAGCGCATCATGCCACGTGCCAAAGGCCGTGCTGATCGCATCGTCAAGCGGTCTTGCCATATCACTGTCAAGGTTGCTGACAAGTAACGGAGTCGAAGAGATGGGTCAGAAAGTACATCCCATTGGCATTCGCCTGGGAATCGTCAAGGAGCACACCTCCGTCTGGTACGCAGACGGTCGGACTTATGCGGACTACTTGTTCGCTGATCTGAAGGTGCGTGAGTATCTCCAAGACAAACTAAAAAGCGCGTCCGTAAGCCGTATCGATATCCATCGTCCGGCCCAAACTGCACGTATCACCATCCACACCGCTCGTCCAGGTATCGTTATCGGGAAGAAAGGTGAAGATGTTGAGAAACTGCGTCAGGACCTGACCAAACAAATGGGTGTGCCTGTGCACATCAATATCGAAGAAATCCGCAAGCCGGAACTCGACGGTATGTTGGTTGCGCAGAGCGTAGCTCAGCAGCTGGAGCGTCGCGTAATGTTCCGTCGCGCTATGAAGCGCGCTGTACAAAACGCCATGCGCATTGGTGCCAAAGGCATCAAAATCCAAGTGAGCGGTCGTCTCGGCGGTGCTGAAATCGCACGTACTGAATGGTATCGCGAAGGTCGTGTGCCATTGCACACCCTGCGTGCCGACATCGACTATGCCAACTACGAAGCTCACACCACTTACGGTGTGATCGGTGTAAAGGTTTGGATCTTCAAAGGCGAAGTAATTGGTGGTCGCCAAGAAGAACTGAAACCACAAGCACCAGCGCCTCGTAAAAAAGCTGCTAAGTAAGGGGTACGCCAAATGTTGCAACCAAAGCGTACGAAGTTCCGCAAGCAGATGACAGGCCACAACCGTGGTCTGGCTCAGCGCGGTAGCAAAGTCAGCTTCGGCGAGTTCGCGCTGAAGTCTGTAGCTCGTGGTCGTCTCACCGCTCGTCAGATCGAGTCAGCGCGTCGTGCACTGACCCGTCACGTTAAACGTGGCGGCAAGATCTGGATCCGTGTATTCCCGGACAAGCCTATTTCCAAAAAGCCACTCGAAGTTCGGATGGGTAAAGGTAAGGGTAGTGTGGAGTACTGGGTTGCCCAGATTCAGCCAGGCAAAGTCCTGTATGAAATCGAGGGCGTTTCTGAAGAGCTGGCGCGTGAGGCTTTTGCCCTGGCTGCTGCAAAGCTGCCGCTCGCCACCGCCTTTGTTAAACGGACGGTGATGTGATGAAAGCGAACGAACTTCGTGAAAAAGACGCGCCGCAGCTTAACGAGCAACTGCTCGGCCTGCTGCGCGACCAGTTCAATCTGCGCATGCAGAAAGCAACTGGCCAGTTGGGGCAGTCTCACCTGCTCCGGCAAGTTAAGCGTGACATCGCTCGCGTGAAGACTGTGCTCAAACAGCAGGCAGGTAAGTAATCATGGCTGAAGCCGAAAAAACCGTCCGTACGCTGACTGGCCGTGTTGTCAGCGACAAAATGGACAAGACCATCACCGTTCTGATCGAGCGTCGCGTAAAGCACCCGATCTACGGTAAATACGTTAAGCGTTCGACTAAGCTGCACGCGCACGACGAAACCAATCAGTGCCACATCGGCGACAAAGTCACTATTCGTGAAACTCGTCCTTTGGCCAAGACCAAGTCTTGGGCGCTGGTTGATGTTCTCGAACGCGCTGTGGAAGTCTAAGGACTAGGGGTCGGAGAAATTATATGATTCAGACTCAATCCATGCTCGATGTGGCCGATAACAGCGGCGCACGCCGCGTTATGTGCATCAAGGTGCTGGGTGGCTCCCATCGTCGTTACGCTGGTATCGGTGACATCATCAAAGTTACCGTGAAGGAAGCGATTCCTCGCGGGAAAGTGAAAAAAGGCCAAGTGATGACTGCTGTTGTAGTCCGCACTCGTCACGGCGTACGTCGTGCTGATGGCTCCATTATCCGCTTTGATGGCAACGCTGCTGTTCTTCTGAACAACAAGCAAGAGCCGATCGGCACCCGTATCTTTGGGCCAGTGACCCGTGAACTTCGTACTGAGAAGTTCATGAAGATCGTCTCGCTCGCCCCAGAAGTGCTGTAAGGAGATCCGACATGCAAAAGATTCGTCGTGACGACGAGATCATCGTGATCGCCGGCAAAGACAAAGGTAAGCGCGGTAAGGTGCTTAAGGTCCTCGCTAATAACCGTCTGGTTATTGGCGGTCTGAACCTGGTCAAGCGTCATACCAAGCCTAACCCGATGTCGGGCGTACAAGGCGGTATCGTCGAAAAAGAAGCTCCACTGGACGCTTCTAACGTCGCCATTTTCAACGGCGAAACCAACAAGGCTGATCGCGTTGGTTTCAAAGTAGAAGACGGCAAGAAAATTCGTGTCTTCAAGTCGACCCAAAAAGCGGTTGATGCTTGAACACTGCTAGGTAGAAGACCATGGCACGACTAAAAGAGATTTACTGGAAGGAAATCGCACCGAAGCTTAAGGAAGAACTTAAGCTCTCGAACGTGATGGAAGTTCCACGCGTTACCAAAATCACCCTGAACATGGGTCTGGGCGAAGCGGTCGGTGACAAAAAAGTCATCGAGCACGCTGTTGCTGACCTGGAAAAGATCACCGGCCAGAAAGTCGTTGTGACCTACGCTCGCAAATCCATCGCTGGCTTTAAAGTCCGTGAAGGTTGGCCGATCGGCGTCAAAGTGACCCTGCGCCGTGAGCGTATGTATGAGTTCCTGGATCGTCTGCTGTCGATCTCCCTGCCTCGGGTTCGCGACTTCCGCGGCCTGAATGCCAAGTCCTTTGATGGTCGTGGTAACTACAGCATGGGCGTTAAAGAGCAGATCATCTTCCCGGAAATCGACTACGACAAGATCGATGCTCTCCGCGGTCTGGACATTACCCTGACCACCACTGCCAAGAACGATGATGAAGGTCGCGCTCTGCTGCGCGCTTTCAAATTCCCGTTCCGCAACTGATTGGAGTAGGAAAATGGCCAAGATGAGCATGAAAAACCGCGAGCTGAAGCGTCAGCTCACGGTTGCCAAGTACGCGAAAAAGCGTGCAGCACTGAAAGCAATCATCGTTGATCTGAACGCAAGTCCAGAAGCGCGTTGGGAAGCTACAGTAGCTCTGCAGAAGCAGCCACGTGACGCAAGCGCTTCGCGCATGCGTAACCGCTGCCGCCTGACCGGTCGTCCACACGGCGTTTACCGCAAGTTCGGCCTCGGCCGTAACAAACTGCGTGAAGCGGCAATGCGTGGTGACGTACCAGGTCTGGTTAAAGCCAGCTGGTAAGTACTTTCGAAGTCTCGGCGCTCGGGTTCGCAAGATCCTGACCGCCGGTGGCCTTGAATCTGAATCAAGCCCCTTTTGGGGCTTGATTCATTTCCGGGGTGTGTCTAGAATATGCGGCTCGCCTGAGCCCGTGTTTTCTATGCTCGGAGATTCTCGGCGACAAGTAGTAGCCGCAAGGCTAATTTTTCTGTATTAGGAGCGTCTAGCCCATGAGTATGCAGGACCCGTTAGCGGACATGCTAACTCGAATCCGTAATGCCCAGATGGCTGAAAAGTCCGTCGTAAGCATGCCATCTTCTACGTTGAAGGTAGCTGTTGCCAAAGTCCTGAAGGACGAGGGTTACATCGCGGGTTATCAGATCAGCAGCGAAATCAAACCACTGCTGTCTATCGAGCTGAAATACTTCGAAGGCCGTCCGGTTATCGAAGAAGTGAAGCGCGTCAGCCGTCCAGGCCTGCGTCAGTACAAGTCCGTCGAAGATCTGCCGAAAGTTCGTGGCGGTCTCGGTGTGTCTATCGTCTCCACCAACAAAGGTGTGATGACGGATCGTGCTGCGCGCGCTGCCGGTGTCGGCGGCGAAGTTCTTTGCACTGTGTTCTAAGGGGGGATAAGCATGTCTCGCGTCGCTAAGAACCCCGTTAAGCTGCCAGCCGGTGTCGAAGTAAAATTCGCAGGCCAACAGCTTTCGGTGAAGGGTGCCAAGGGCACTCTCGAACTGAACATCCATTCGTCCGTTGAGATCGTTGAAGAAGCTGGTGAGCTGCGTTTCGCTGCTCGCAATGGCGATCAACAAACTCGCGCAATGGCTGGTACCACTCGTGCGTTGGTTAACAACATGGTCCAAGGCGTAAGCCAAGGCTTCGAGCGCAAGCTCCAGCTGGTCGGTGTTGGTTACAAAGCGCAAGCAAAAGGCACAGTGTTGAACCTGGCTCTTGGCTTCTCGCATCCAGTGGATTACGAACTGCCGGAAGGCATCACCGCTGAGACTCCTAGCCAGACCGATATCCTGATCAAGGGCATCGATAAGCAGCTGGTAGGTCAAGTGGCCGCCGAGATCCGCGACTTCCGTCCACCAGAGCCGTACAAAGGCAAAGGTGTGCGCTACGCGGACGAAGTCGTCCGTCGTAAAGAAGCCAAGAAGAAGTAGGGCATAGCAAATGACCGACAAAAAAGTTACTCGACTGCGTCGCGCTCGCAAAGCACGCCTGAAAATGCACGAACTCGAAGTCGTGCGTCTCTGCGTGTTCCGCTCTTCGCAGCACATCTACGCCCAGGTCATTTCGGCCGACGGCAACAAAGTCCTGGCAAGTGCCTCGACTTTGGATAAAGAACTGCGTGATGGCGCCACTGGCAACATCGACGCGGCCACTAAGGTTGGCCAGCTGGTCGCTACGCGTGCTAAAGCCGCTGGCGTCTCGCAAGTGGCTTTCGACCGCTCTGGCTTCAAGTACCACGGCCGCGTTAAAGCGCTGGCTGATGCTGCTCGTGAAGCTGGGCTGGAGTTCTAAGTTATGTCAAATAACGACCAAAAGCGCGACGAAGGCTACATTGAGAAGCTGGTTCAAGTTAACCGCGTAGCCAAAACCGTTAAAGGCGGCCGTATCTTCACTTTTACCGCGTTGACCGTGGTTGGTGATGGTAAAGGGCGTGTTGGCTTCGGCCGTGGCAAGTCACGTGAAGTGCCTGCTGCGATCCAGAAGGCAATGGAAGCTGCTCGTCGCAACATGATCCAGGTTGATCTGAACGGCACCACTCTGCAGTACGCAATGAAGTCCGGTCACGGCGCTTCGAAGGTGTACATGCAGCCTGCTTCTGAAGGTACCGGTATCATCGCTGGCGGCGCAATGCGTGCCGTTCTCGAAGTTGCTGGCGTTCAGAACGTTCTGGCCAAGTGCTACGGCTCGACTAACCCGGTAAACGTGGTTCACGCCACTTTCAAAGGTTTGAAAGCTATGCAATCTCCTGAATCCATTGCCGCCAAGCGTGGCAAAAGCGTCAAGGAGATCTTCTGATCATGGCTACCGTTAAAGTTACGCTGATCAAAAGCATGACCGGCCGCATCCCTAACCACAAACTGTGCGTTAAGGGTCTGGGTCTGCGTCGCATCGGTCACACTGTAGAAGTCCTGGATACTCCCGAGAATCGCGGGATGATCAACAAGGCTTACTACATGCTGCGTGTCGAGGGTTAATCGATGAAACTCAATGATCTGAGTCCAGCGCCGGGTTCCCGTCGCGAAAAGCATCGTCCGGGCCGTGGTATCGGTAGTGGTTTGGGTAAGACTGGTGGCCGTGGCCATAAAGGTCAGACTTCCCGCTCCGGTGGTACCATTGCTCCAGGCTTTGAAGGCGGTCAACAGCCGCTGCATCGTCGTCTGCCGAAGTTCGGTTTCGTTTCCCTGAAAGCCATGGACCGCGCAGAAGTGCGTCTGTCCGAGCTGGCTAAAGTGGAAGGCGACATCGTCACTGTGCAGTCCCTGAAAGATGCCAACGTGATCAACGTCAACGTACAGCGTGTGAAAATCATGCTGTCCGGTGAAGTGACTCGCGCTGTCACTATCGGCAAGGGAATCGGCGCCACCAAAGGTGCGCGTGCGGCTATCGAAGCAGCTGGCGGCAAGTTCGAGGAATAAATGGCTAAGCAAGGTGCTCTCTCTGCGCTCGGCAAAGGCGGTATGTCTGAACTCTGGGCTCGTCTGCGTTTTCTGTTCCTGGCGATTATCGTCTACCGAATAGGCGCACACATCCCGGTTCCAGGTATCAACCCGGACCGACTCGCGGACCTGTTTCGACAGAATGAGGGGACCATTCTTAGCTTGTTCAACATGTTTTCCGGCGGCGCGCTGGAGCGGATGAGCATCTTTGCGCTGGGGATCATGCCGTACATTTCGGCATCGATCATCATGCAACTGATGACAGCCGTCAGCCCGCAGCTGGAGCAGTTGAAGAAGGAAGGTGAAGCTGGCCGTCGCAAGATCAGCCAGTACACCCGCTACGGCACTGTCGTCCTCGCTCTAGTTCAGGCTATTGGCATGTCCATTGGTCTGGCGGGGCAGGGTGTAGCGTTCACTGGTGACTTTGGCTTCCATTTCGTCGCGGTATCCACTTTTGTGGCTGGTGCGATGTTTATGATGTGGCTGGGTGAGCAGATTACTGAGCGTGGTGTTGGCAACGGTATCTCGATGTTGATTTTTTCGGGTATCGTCGCCGGTCTTCCGAGAGCGATCGGGCAGTCTTTCGAGTCTGCACGTCAGGGCGATATCAACATCTTCGCTCTGGTTGCCATCGGTTTGCTGGCAGTAGCGATTATCGGTTTCGTGGTGTTCATTGAGCGTGGTCAGCGTCGTATTGCTGTTCACTACGCCAAGCGTCAGCAAGGCCGCAAGGTTTTTGCTGCACAGACTAGCCACTTGCCGCTGAAGGTGAACATGGCCGGTGTTATTCCGGCTATTTTCGCGAGCAGCATCTTGCTGTTCCCGGCTTCGTTGGGTGCCTGGTTTGGCCAGTCTGAAGGTATGGGCTGGTTGCAGGACATCTCGCAGTCGATCGCTCCTGGTCAGCCGTTGAATATTCTGCTGTTTAGTGCAGGGATTATTTTCTTCTGCTTCTTCTATACGGCGTTGATGTTCAATCCGAAAGACGTAGCGGAAAACCTGAAGAAGTCCGGTGCCTTTATTCCGGGCATCCGTCCAGGTGAGCAGTCTGCGCGCTACATTGATGGCGTTCTGACTCGCTTGACCATGTTCGGTGCTCTTTACATGACGGCCGTCTGCCTGTTGCCCCAGTTCCTGGTGGTTGCAGCCAACGTACCGTTCTACCTTGGCGGGACCTCGTTGCTGATCGTCGTCGTGGTTGTGATGGACTTCATGTCCCAAGTACAATCGCACCTCGTTTCGCACCAGTACGAATCCCTGATGAAGAAAGCCAACCTGAAGGGCTACGGCAGCGGCATGTTGCGCTGAGTACCCATAAGGTTCGAGGAGTTGGTGATGAAAGTTCGTGCATCGGTGAAAAAGCTGTGCCGTAACTGCAAGATTATTCGCCGCGAAGGTGTTGTTCGAGTAATTTGCAGCGCGGAACCGCGTCACAAACAGCGCCAAGGCTGAGTGTGATTGTGCTTCAAGCCCGGCAGCTAGTGCGCTGCCGGGTTGATTATTTGTTATTACAGCGATATTATCTCGCGCCCTATTTCTTGGCTTCCGGGGCGTAGGTAGCTGTCAATTGGAGTCCCACTGAATGGCCCGTATTGCAGGCGTTAACATTCCAGATAACAAGCATACTGTTATCTCGCTGACCTACATCTATGGTGTTGGTCGCACTACTGCACAGAAAATTTGTGCAGAGACTGGGGTAAACCCAGCAGCAAAGATCAAAGATCTGAGCGACGAGCAAATTGAACAGCTGCGTGGCGAAGTGGCGAAGTTCACCACTGAAGGTGACCTGCGTCGCGAAATCAACATGAAAATCAAGCGCTTGATGGACCTCGGTTGCTATCGCGGTCTGCGTCATCGTCGTGGTCTTCCAGTACGCGGTCAGCGTACCAAGACCAACGCGCGTACCCGTAAAGGTCCGCGTAAGCCGATCCGCAAGTAATCGCCCCAGCGAATCGACAGGAATTTAATCATGGCAAAACCTGCTGCTCGTCCTCGTAAAAAAGTTAAAAAGACAGTGGTTGATGGCATCGCCCACATCCATGCATCTTTTAACAACACAATCGTGACCATTACCGACCGTCAAGGTAACGCTCTTTCCTGGGCTACCTCCGGTGGTTCGGGTTTCCGCGGTTCCCGCAAGTCCACCCCGTTTGCTGCTCAAGTAGCTGCTGAACGTGCTGGTCAAGCTGCGCTGGAATACGGCCTGAAAAACCTCGACGTAAACGTCAAAGGTCCAGGTCCAGGTCGTGAATCCGCAGTCCGCGCTTTGAATGGCTGTGGCTACAAGATCGCCAGCATCACCGACGTGACGCCAATCCCGCACAACGGGTGCCGTCCGCCGAAGAAGCGCCGCGTGTAATCCAGGAGATTGTAAAGAATGGCTCGTTACATTGGTCCAAAATGCAAACTCGCTCGTCGCGAAGGCACCGATCTCTTTCTGAAGAGCGGCGTGCGCGCGATCGAATCGAAGTGCAACATTGAAGCAGCACCTGGTATCCACGGCCAACGCCGCGGTCGCCAGTCCGATTACGGCACCCAACTGCGTGAAAAGCAGAAGGTCCGTCGTATCTACGGCGTTCTCGAGCGTCAATTCAGCGGCTACTACAAAGAAGCTGCTGGCAAAAAAGGTGCAACCGGTGAAAACCTGCTGCAACTGCTCGAATGCCGTCTGGACAACGTTGTATACCGTATGGGCTTTGGTTCTACTCGTGCCGAATCCCGTCAGCTGGTATCGCACAAGTCGATCAGCGTAAACGGTCAAACCGTTAACGTTCCGTCCTACCAGGTTCGTGCTGGTGACGTGGTTGCTGTTCGCGAGAAAGCAAAAAACCAACTTCGCATTGTCCAAGCTCTCGATCTGTGTGCCCAACGTGGCCGCGTAGAATGGGTAGAAGTAGACACTGAGAAGAAGTCGGGCGTTTTCAAGAACGTTCCAGCTCGCAGTGATCTGTCCGCCGACATCAACGAAAGCCTGATTGTCGAGCTCTACTCCAAGTAAGGGCTAGAAAATAGGTGCATCCATGCAGATTTCGGTAAATGAGTTCCTGACACCCCGCCACATTGATGTGCAGGTTGTCAGTCCAACCCGCGCCAAGATCACTCTCGAGCCTCTCGAGCGTGGCTTTGGCCACACCCTGGGCAACGCGCTGCGCCGCATCCTGTTGTCCTCAATGCCCGGCTGTGCAGTAGTCGAGGCCGAGATTGACGGTGTGCTCCACGAGTACAGCGCCATCGAAGGTGTACAGGAAGACGTAATTGAAATCCTGTTGAACCTTAAAGGTCTCGCTATCAAGCTGCACGGTCGTGACGAAGTTACGCTGACCTTGTCGAAGAAGGGTTCGGGGGTGGTTACCGCTGCCGATATTCAGCTGGATCATGATGTCGAGATCGTTAACCCCGATCACGTAATCGCTAACCTGGCGTCTAACGGCGCCCTGAACATGAAGCTCGTAGTAGCTCGTGGTCGTGGTTATGAACCGGCAGACTCGCGTCAGAGCGATGAAGACGAAAGCCGCAGCATCGGTCGCTTGCAGCTTGACTCTTCGTTCAGCCCGGTTCGCCGTATCGCATACGTGGTGGAAAACGCCCGTGTCGAGCAGCGTACTAACCTGGACAAGCTGGTTATTGATCTGGAAACCAACGGTACTCTGGATCCTGAAGAGGCTATCCGCCGCGCTGCAACCATTCTGCAACAGCAGTTGGCTGCGTTCGTCGACCTCAAAGGTGACAGCGAACCAGTGGTAATCGAGCAAGAAGACGAGATCGATCCGATCCTGCTTCGCCCGGTTGACGATCTGGAACTGACTGTACGTTCGGCTAACTGCCTTAAGGCGGAAAACATCTACTACATCGGCGACCTGATTCAGCGTACCGAAGTAGAGCTGTTGAAGACTCCGAACCTTGGCAAGAAATCCTTGACTGAAATCAAGGACGTTCTGGCCTCCCGCGGTCTGTCCCTCGGCATGCGCCTCGACAACTGGCCGCCTGCAAGTCTTAAGAAGGACGACAAGGCGACTGCCTGATCGTCGTAATCACCGAACGTAGTGTTTGGTAAGGAATGAACCATGCGTCATCGTAAAAGTGGTCGTCACCTGAGCCGCACCAGCTCGCACCGCAAGGCCATGTTCCAAAACATGGCGGTGTCGCTGTTCGAGCACGAGCTGATCAAAACTACACTGCCGAAAGCTAAAGAACTGCGTCGCGTTGCTGAGCCGCTGATCACTTTGGCCAAGACAGACAGCCTGGCTAACCGCCGTCTGGCTTTCGACCGTACTCGTTCGAAAGCTATCGTTGGTAAGCTCTTCAACGACCTGGGCAAGCGTTACGCTACCCGTGAGGGTGGCTACCTGCGCATCCTCAAGTGCGGTTTCCGCACTGGCGACAACGCGCCTATGGCGTACGTCGAGTTGGTTGATCGTGCTACTGCAGGCGAAGCTGTATCCGCCGAGTAAAACGTCAGTCTGAAACGAAGAACCGGGCCTAGTGCCCGGTTTTTTGTGCGCGTACGAAAAGTGCCCAACCTAAAGTTAGTTATTTTCTATCGACTGCTGTGAATCAATGAATTAGAAGGTGTCATGTGGTTCATTAATACTTCCTCTCAGCCGATAGCCGGCAGTTTGAGACAGACAAAGGAAGAGATCGCATGAGCCAAAATAAAACGCTTACCACCGCCAGTGGCGCTCCTGTCGCCGATAACCAGAATTCCCGTTCCGCCGGACCTCGTGGCCCGTTGCTACTCGACGACTTTCACCTGATCGAGAAGCTCGCCCACTTCAACCGTGAAAACATCCCTGAGCGCCGTGTACATGCCAAAGGCTCGGGTGCTTACGGAACGTTTACCGTTACTCGCGACATCACCCAATACACCAGCGCCAAACTGTTCGAAGCTGTTGGCAAGCAAACGCCAACCTTCCTGCGCTTTTCCACCGTTGGCGGTGAGCGCGGTTCGGCGGATACAGAGCGCGATCCGCGTGGTTTTGCATTGAAGTTCTACACCGAGGAAGGCAACTGGGACATTGTCGGCAACAACACGCCAGTATTTTTCATCCGTGATCCGCTGAAATTCCCGGACTTTATCCACACTCAAAAGCGTCTGCCGCAAAGCAACCTGAAAAGCGCGCAGGCGATGTGGGACTTCTGGTCGCACTCTCCTGAGGCGCTGCACCAGGTCACCATCCTGTTTTCCGATCGCGGCATTCCTGATGGCTACCGTCACATGCACGGCTTCGGCAGTCATACCTACAGCCTGATCAATGCCAGCGGCGAACGTCGTTGGGTAAAGTGGCACTACAAAACCCAGCAAGGGATCAAGAACCTTGCGCCGGCAGAAGCTGCACGCCTGGCCGGTACTGACCCGGATTATGCCCAGCGTGACCTGTTCTGGGCTATTGAGCGCGGTGATTTCCCAAAATGGAGTGTTTGCATCCAGGTCATGACTGAGGCGCAGGCTGCGGCGCACTACGAGAACCCGTTTGATGTAACCAAGACGTGGTCGCAGAAAGAATTCCCGCTGATTGAGGTCGGTGTACTGGAACTGAACCGCAATCCGCTCAACTATTTCGCTGAGGTCGAGCAAGCAGCCTTTGGCCCAAGCAACATGGTGCCTGGTGTCGGTCTGTCACCAGACCGCATGCTGCAAGGTCGAGTGTTCGCTTACGCAGATGCTCATCGTTACCGTGTGGGCACCAACCACCAGCAATTGCCGGTAAACGCCCCACGCAACCCGGTAAACAGCTACCAGCGCGATGGTTCGATGGCGTTCGGAAGTAATGGCGGTTCGGCTCCGAATTACGAGCCAAACAGCTATGTGGACTCGCCGAAACAAGCACCTCGTTACGCTGAGCCTGCATTAGCTTTAAGCGGTTCTGCCGATCGGTACGACCATCGCGAAGATACCAACTACTACAGCCATGCCGGTGCGCTGTTCCGTCTGATGAGCGATGAGCAGAAGGCGTTGTTGGTCAGTAACATTGCGGGGGCGATGGCTGGGGTGTCGAGCGATGTCGTTGATCGCCAATTGCAGCATTTTTTCAAGGCTGATCCGGCGTATGGAGAAGCAATCGCAACGCTACTCAACGTACAGGTGAGCGAAGTCTAAATGAGAAGCAGAATCGCCCTTGTTTTGGCGGTTTTTGCGTTATTTAAACCACTTTTCTCAGAATATCTTCGCTTTTATCGCGTAAACGGAGTGACCAAACAGTCGTCGTGGTTCAAACTACAGACTTTCAAGCAGGGAGATGTAGGGCGATGCAAGGCCACCCAGACGTTATCGATTACCTCAACACGTTGCTGACCGGCGAACTGGCCGCGCGTGATCAATATTTCGTCCATTCGCGGATGTATGAGGACTGGGGTTTCACCAAGCTCTACGAACGTATCAACCACGAGATGGAAGAGGAAGCAGGGCACGCCGATGCGCTGATGCGCCGAATCCTGATGCTCGAGGGCTCGCCGCGCATGCGTCCGGATGATCTGGATGTCGGTACCACAGTTACCGAGATGCTAGAAGCCGATTTGCGCCTGGAATACAAAGTCCGTGCTGCACTGTGCAAAGGCATCAAGCTATGCGAGCAGCACAAGGACTATGTAAGCCGCGAAATGTTGCGGGTTCAGCTGCATGACACCGAAGAAGATCACACTTACTGGCTCGAAAAGCAGTTGGGTCTGATCAAGTTGATCGGTCTCGAGAACTACCTGCAGTCCCACACCTGATAGCAGATACAAAAAAGCCCCTGTCACCGGCAAAGTGACAGGGGCTTTTTCGTGAGTCGGACTTAGTCCCTGTCGCGAGCCAGCAGCGGCTTGAGGTAGTAGCCGGTGTGAGACTGCTTCATCTCCGAAACTTCTTCCGGTGTGCCGACGGCAATAATTTGCCCGCCCTTGGAACCGCCTTCCGGCCCCAGGTCCACCAGCCAGTCAGCGGTCTTGATCACGTCCAGATTGTGCTCGATCACCACGACTGTGTTGCCGTGGTCACGCAGACGATGCAGTACGTCGAGCAATTGCTGAATATCCGCGAAGTGCAAGCCCGTGGTCGGTTCATCGAGGATGTACAGGGTCTTGCCGGTATCGCGCTTGGACAACTCGCGGGACAGTTTCACCCGCTGAGCTTCGCCACCGGACAACGTAGTCGCCGACTGCCCTAGCTTGATGTACGACAGGCCGACATCCATCAGCGTCTGCAGCTTGCGCGCCAGAGCCGGTACGGCGTCGAAGAAGTCCCGGGCTTCCTCGATAGTCATTTCGAGGGTTTCGTGAATGTTCTTGCCCTTGTACTTGATCTCCAAAGTCTCGCGGTTGTAGCGCTTGCTCTTGCACACGTCGCACGGCACATAGATGTCTGGCAGGAAGTGCATTTCCACCTTGATCAGCCCATCGCCCTGGCAGGCTTCGCAGCGTCCACCTTTGACGTTAAAGGAGAAACGCCCTGGACCGTAACCGCGAGAACGCGACTCTGGCACGCCGGCGAACAGCTCGCGAATCGGAGTGAACAACCCGGTGTAGGTCGCCGGGTTGGAGCGCGGCGTGCGCCCGATCGGGCTCTGGTCGATATCAACGACCTTATCCAGATGCTCAAGGCCCTTGATGTTGTCATGAGCGGCAGCTTCAAGCGTCGTCGCGCCGTTAAGCGCCGTGGCGCTGAGTGGAAAGAGCGTGTTGTTGATCAGCGTCGACTTGCCTGAGCCGGACACACCGGTTACGCAAGTCAGCAGGCCGATTGGAATCTCAAGATCGACATTGCGCAGATTGTTGCCGCGAGCGCCCTTGAGCGACAGCGACAGTTTTTTGTTGCGCTGCGTGCGTTTGGCCGGGACTGCAATCTTCACCCGGCCCGACAAGTACTTGCCGGTCAATGAATCAGGGTGAGCCATGACTTCTGCTGGCGTGCCCTCGGCGACGATATGCCCGCCGTGAACCCCGGCGCCCGGGCCGATATCCACCACGTAGTCGGCCAGTCGAATCGCGTCTTCATCGTGTTCGACGACGATTACCGTGTTGCCGATGTCCCGCAGGTGCTTGAGCGTGCCGAGCAAGCGGTCGTTATCGCGCTGGTGCAGGCCGATCGACGGTTCGTCGAGGATGTACAGAACGCCGACCAAACCGGCGCCGATCTGGCTGGCCAGACGGATACGCTGGGCCTCACCACCGGACAATGTGTCTGCGCTGCGATCCAGCGACAAATAGTCGAGGCCGACGTTGACCAGGAACTGCAGGCGCTCGCGAATTTCTTTGAGGATCTTGTCAGCAATTTCGCCACGGCGGCCGGTCAACTTCAGCTCACCGAAGTAATCGCAAGCGTCACCGATAGGCAGGTTGGTCACTGCCGGCAGGGTTTTCTCGCCGACCCACACGTGTCGCGCTTCACGGCGCAGACGGGTGCCGCGGCAGTCAGGGCAAGACTGGGTGCTGAGGAACTTGGCCAGCTCTTCACGTACGGAAGCCGACTCGGTTTCGCGATAGCGACGTTCAAGGTTCGGCACAATGCCTTCGAACGGATGCGAACGTTTGACGATGTCGCCACGGTCATTCAGGTATTTGAAGTCGACGTTTTGCGAGCCGCTGCCGTGCAGAATTTGTTTCTGCTGATCGGCTGGCAGTTCGTTGAACGGCACTTCCAGGCTGAACTTGTAGTGCGCGGCCAGCGAGCCGAGCATCTGGAAATAATAAACGTTGCGCCGGTCCCAGCCACGAATCGCGCCTTCAGCCAGGGTCAACTCGCCGTTGACCAGTCGCTTGATGTCGAAGAACTGCTTAACACCCAGGCCATCGCAAGTCGGGCAGGCGCCGGCCGGGTTGTTAAAGGAAAACAGCTTCGGCTCGAGTTCGCTGATGGCGTGGCCGCAAATCGGGCAGGCGAAGCGTGCGGAGAAGATCATCTCTTCACCCGGTTCGTCGTCCATCGGTGCCACCAGGGCGATGCCGTCCGCCAGTTTTAGCGCGGTCTCGAAGGATTCGGCCAGGCGTTGTTGCAGGTCTGCGCGAACCTTGAAACGGTCAACCACGACGTCGATCGAATGCTTCTTCTGTTTATCCAGCTTCGGCAGTTCGTCCAGCTCGCAGAGCTTGCCGTTGATCCGGGCTCGCACGAAACCCTGGGCACGCAGCTCTTCGAAAACTGACAGGTGTTCGCCCTTGCGCTCGCGAATCACCGGGGCCAGCAGCATCAGTTTGCTGCCTTCCGGTTGGGCGAGGACCAGGTCGACCATCTGGCTGACAGTCTGCGCTTCCAGCGGAATGTCGTGATCCGGGCAGCGTGGAATCCCGACGCGCGCATAAAGCAGGCGCAGGTAGTCGTAGATTTCGGTGATGGTGCCGACCGTCGAGCGCGGGTTGTGCGAGGTCGATTTCTGTTCGATCGAGATGGCTGGTGACAAGCCTTCGATGGTGTCGACGTCAGGCTTTTCCATCATCGACAGGAACTGACGGGCATAGGCCGACAGCGATTCGACGTAACGGCGCTGGCCTTCGGCATACAGCGTGTCGAATGCCAGTGACGACTTGCCCGAACCGGACAGACCGGTAATGACGATCAGCTTGTCCCGTGGCAGGGTAAGGTCGATGTTCTTCAGGTTGTGGGTTCGAGCCCCACGAATCAGGATCTTGTCCAAAGTGGCCTCGCTTGGCGGGCGTCGAAAACGTAGGAGTATACGGCGAAATACTGGATGGATGCACACTATCGAGCGATGAGATAGTTGGCTTACATGAAAGCTCTGTCATCTACACGCGTCAAAGCGTCGCGATATACCCCGGCAATCGATGGGACTGGTAGAATCGCCGCCGGTTCACATGAGGTTTTTCCATGCACGATCCCCACAGCGAACGCATGAGTGGCAGCGAGACCCGCGCGGCGAGCGGTCTGGCCCTGGTGTTCGCCTTCCGTATGCTTGGCATGTTCATGGTGTTGCCGGTCCTGGCGACCTATGGCATGGATCTGGCGGGAGCGACCCCGGCCCTGATTGGGCTGGCGATTGGCGCTTACGGCCTGACCCAGGCGATCTTCCAGATTCCTTTCGGCTTCATTTCCGATCGCATCGGCCGTCGTCCGGTAATTTACCTCGGCTTGATCGTGTTCGCCCTCGGCAGCGTGCTGGCCGCCAACGCGGATTCGATATGGGGCGTGATTGCCGGTCGAATCCTGCAAGGTGCCGGTGCGATTTCCGCGGCGGTCATGGCGTTGTTGTCAGACCTGACCCGTGAGCAGCATCGGACGAAGGCCATGGCCATGATCGGCATGACGATTGGTCTGTCGTTCGCGGTCGCCATGGTGGTCGGGCCGTTGCTGACCCGTGCCTTCGGCCTGTCGGGGCTGTTCCTGGCCACCGGTGGCATGGCGCTGTTCGGCATTGTGATCGTGATGTTCATGGTGCCGCGCTCCACTGGCCCGTTGCAGCACCGTGAATCCGGTGTTGCGCGCCAGGCGCTGATTCCGACGCTCAGGCACCCGGACCTGCTGCGCCTGGACTTGGGTATTTTTGTGCTGCACGCGATGTTGATGTCGAGTTTCGTTGCCTTGCCGCTGGCGCTGGTCGAAAAAGCCGGGCTGCCCAAGGAGCAGCATTGGTGGGTGTACCTGACCGCGCTGCTGATTTCCTTCTTCGCCATGATCCCGTTCATTATCTACGGTGAGAAACGACGCAAAATGAAACGAGTTTTGCTCGGTGCCGTCGTGACGCTGATGCTCACTGAGCTATTCTTCTGGCAGTTCGGCGATAGCTTGCGCGCTCTGGTGATCGGAACGGTGGTGTTTTTCACTGCGTTCAATTTGCTGGAAGCCTCGCTGCCGTCGCTGATCAGCAAGGTTTCACCGGCAGGCGGCAAGGGCACGGCGATGGGGGTTTATTCTACCAGTCAGTTCCTTGGGTCGGCACTGGGGGGCATTCTCGGCGGCTGGTTGTTCCAGCACGGCGGTTTGTCGGTTGTGTTCCTCGGATGCGCTGGTCTGGCTGCCCTCTGGCTGGCCTTTGCTGTTACCATGCGCGAACCTCCCTACGTTACAAGCCTGCGCTTGCCGTTGTCGCCTGAGGCGATCCGCGAAGCGGGTCTGGTTGAGCGCCTTAAGGCGGTCGTAGGGGTAACAGATGCAGTAATCGTCGCCGATGAAGCCGCGATTTACATCAAACTGGACACCGAATTATTGGATCGCACCACCCTTGAGCGCCTGGTGAACAACCCGGCCGAGGCAGCGTGCGTAGCCTAGGAGAACGTAATGGCCCGTGGGGTTAACAAAGTCATATTGGTCGGCACTTGCGGCCAGGATCCTGAAGTTCGTTACCTGCCGAATGGCAACGCCGTGACCAACCTGAGTCTGGCGACCAGCGAGCAGTGGACTGACAAGCAAACGGGTCAGAAAGTCGAAAAGACCGAATGGCACCGCGTGTCGATGTTCGGCAAAGTTGCAGAAATCGCTGGCGAGTACCTGCGTAAAGGTTCGCAGGTCTACATCGAAGGCAAACTGCAGACCCGCGAGTGGGAAAAAGACGGCATCAAGCGTTACACCACTGAAATCGTGGTCGACATGCAAGGCACCATGCAACTGCTGGGCGGCCGTCCTCAGGGCGACCAACAGGGACAGGGCGGGGGTGGTAACAACTACCAGCAGTCGGCTCCACGTCAGCAAGCTCCGCGTCCGCAGCAGTCGGCACCGCAACAGTCGCGCCCGGCTCCACCGCAGGCCGCACCGCAACCGGCTCCGGATTTCGACAGCTTTGATGACGATATTCCGTTCTGACAAGCCGCTGCACCCGCTCTAAACAAAAAGGCCCCACGCTAATAGCCCGGGCCTTTTTTGTGGGCGATAAATCGATCAGCCGAGTATCAGGTGCGGCAGGAACCGGCTCGAATCCTTGGTGATCAGACTGTTGTCTTCGCGCACGCCGATGCCGGCAGCCTGATCGCCAATCACCCAGGAACCGATCAAGGTATAGCTCTCGCCAAACTTCGGAAGTGGCGCGAACTCTTGAAGGATAAATGGCGCGTCGTTGTAGGGACCGTCTTCCTTTACGATCAGGCCTTCGGCGGTTTGCAACTCGATGTTGGCACCTTCCCGGGAAAAGAATGGCTTGCGCACCCAACCCTTGGGCACATCTTTGCCGGGATCGATATCCACATGGGCCGCCAGCAGGTTCGGGTGACCTTTGTTGAATTCCCACAGCAGCGGCAGGATGCCTTTATTGGAAATGATCGATTTCCAGGCCGGTTCGAAAAACTGCGTATCGCTTTGGGCAATCGCTGCACCAAAGGGTTCGTGGAAGATGAACTCCCAGGCATGCAGCTTGAACAGGTGAGGAATCCATCGATCCTCCAGGTCGACGAAACGTCCGTTGCTGGTGAGGCCAATGTCTTCAAGATCAATGTGCCTTGATTCGATTCCGACCTTTTCCGCGATCAGGCGCAAGTAGTCGGTCGTGCCCTTGTCCTCGACCGAGTCTTTCATCGAGGCGAAATAGAAGGGCTGCTTGAGTTGCAGTTGTGCAAAGGCCTGATGCAGCTTGGTGTCGATGCTGTTGAACTGGTCGGCGTGCGTGGGCAGCAAACCGCGCTCGATGCATTGCTCCAGCCAGCCCCACTGAAATGCCGCAGCTTCATACAGGCTGGTGGGCGTGTCGTAATTGAGTTCCAGGAGTTTGGCCGGGCCGCTGCCGTTGTAGGAGAAGTCCATGCGCCCGTACAGATGCGGGTGGCCTTCGAGCCATGACGTTCGAATCAGGTCGTAGTACGCCGGGGGGATGCTCAGGCGTTCCAGCAACTCCTCGCTCTGCACCGCACGGGCCACCAGGTCCATGCACATCTCATGGATCTCGGTGGTCGGGTCTTCGAGATCGTTCTCGATCTGCTTGAGCGTGAACTGGTAATACGCGCGCTCGTCCCAATAGGGTTCGTCGTCGATGGTGTGGAACAGAAAGCCGAGACTTTCGGCGGTCTGTTTCCAGTCATGCCGTTCTGCGCAGAGGATTTTTTTCATCGCCTTGTTTCCTTAACTGCTCGACCCGCCGCCCCAGCCACTGCGTGCGCTGGCCTTGCTGCCGAAGCCACCACGAGACGTGGAGGAGGCCACTGAAATCGGCTTGCTGGTCGTGCGGCTGGTCGAGGCGCTGTAACCGCCGCCGTACTTCGCCTGGTCGGACCGAGTGAAGGTGGTGCCTTTGGCAATCCGCTGGCCGAGCGTAGAGGATGCATAGCTGCCGCGATCATCGCGATAGCGGTACACCGGTTCGGAGTAGTAGCTGTTTCGGTTATTGCTCAGCATGTTGCCGATCAGCAATCCGGTCAGCAGGCTGCCGGTGGAGAAACCCGAGCCGCCGTTGCTGGCCTGCGCAGCAGACACCTGTGCCGTGGCCGCGTCGACTTGGGATTGCGTGACTTGGCCATCCGCCGTCAGTTCGAAACCGCCCAGCCGGGGAATGAATTTGCCGGCGGAGTCCTGCTGGCACCAGTCGGCGACGAAGTCGGCTTCGCAATCAGCCTGATTGTCGTACACCGGTGCAATACGGCGATGCTCGGCCATGGCGGTCATGTAGGCGTCAGAGCAAACGTCGACCGGGAGCTTTTCATCGGCGCACTGTTGAACGGACTGAAAGTTGTACTTTTTCTGCACGGCGTAGGTTTTTTCCGTCGGCCCGCAGCCTGATATTGCCATGGCAACCGACGCCGCCAGCGACAGCTGAACGTACTTGCTTCGTTTCATCGGGATCTCCGCGCAATCAGTTCTGGGAAGGGGTCATGCACGCGGCGTTCAACATGCCGACGCTGATGGCCACTGCCGCGACGTAGATACCCGCGGCGATTTCACCTTTTTGAATGCGCTCAGAGGCGCCTTTGAGTACCAGGCTGGTCGTCAGGAACGCCAACAGCTGGACGAACGCGGCGATCACCGCCCAAACGACGAAATCCAGAATGCTGATCGAGTAAGCGATGACATTGCTGGCCGGAATAGCGAAGCCGATCATCGCGCCGCCCAGGGCAATCGCTGCCGCAACATTGCCTTCACGGATCAGTTCGAACTCCTTGTGCGGAGTAATTCGGGTGTAGATGAACTGGAACAATGCGAACAGTACGGCCGCACCGACAATGTACGAAACGAACCCGAGTACCGCGGCTTTGTTCAAGGAGATGGAGAGTGCTTCGAGCATGGACGTCTTCCGTCTTAAAAAATGGTGATGTCGGTTGTGTACAGCGAGATACCCAGCGAAGTGCTGAGGCTGATGGTGCCCTCGGCATCTTCTTCTACGGAAAACAGCAGGAACTCCCGGCGATTGGTCAGGCCGGTTTCGCGGGCGTACAGCATCGAATGATGCTCGATGCGGTAGCTGTCATCCGGATTGCTCAGGTGTTCGCTCAGTGCCACCAGTTCTGTCTGGCCGGCCTCGGTCCCCCATTCGCGGGTGTACTCGATGCCGTCGTGGGTGTACGTCGGCAAACCGATCAGGCTGTCTGGGCCGGCCAGGCGACGCAGCTCCCCTTCGCTGCTGACGGTGACATAACTGAGATAGTTGAACAGGATGACCGACTCGACCTGCCCGGCGATGTCACCGGTGGTGTGCACTTGCAACCAGTGGTCTTCGTCGTTCATGTAGTAGCGCGACAGCCAGGTCGACTGACCGAGCTCAATGGTGCCGGCGCTCCAGATCTGCTGGGAGTCGGGGATGGCGACGGTGGTTTTGCCATCGATCAGCAATTTCAGGGTTGAGTCGAACATCAGACTCTTGCCAAACGCCAGGCCCAAGGGGCCGGTGGGCAGGTTGAGGTTGCCTGTCGGGTTTTCTGTCCACTGCGAGTGTGTATTCGCGTTCGGGGCTTCAAGCCCCATCAACTTTTTAAACCATCCCATTACAGACTTCCTTGAGGGGAATAGAGGCGATGCAGACATGTTCAAGTGTTGTCACCGGGCGGCATTTAACCTACTGCGCGGCGCAGAGAAAAGTACCTTGGCTGCAATAAACCCGGCGAGCGCACCAAAGATATGTCCTTCGAAGGAAATGCCCTGACGGGGTAGAAAACCAAAAATAAGACCGCCATAGAGCAGGGCCACAACACTGGCCGTGATCAGGTTGCCCCAGCTCCTCTGGAACCAGGCGCGCGACAGAATATATGCCCACAGCCCGAATACCCAGCCGCTGGCCCCGATGTGCGCACCGGAAAAACCGAACAGCCAGACCAGGCCGCCACCCAGCAAAATGACGATTGCGCTGACGACGATGAACCGGTGGAGCCCTTCGACAATCACCAGGCTACCCAGGATTAAAAAAGCAATCAGGTTGGCGCCAAGGTGCGCAAAGGAGGCGTGCAAAAAAGGCGAGGCGATGATGCCGGTCAGGCCATGCAGGGTCCGTGGCACAAGGCCGAAGGCCAAAAGGCTGTAGCCGGTCGCCGCATTGAATACTTGCAGCGCGACCATGAAAATCGCCAGAGCGGCGACTGTCTTGAAACCCTTCAGGGCGTCCATCCTTGACCTCGGCTCAACGAAAACTGAAACGCAATCGATTGTGGGAGCCTGCTCGCGAAAGCGTGTTGTCAGGCAACATTGATGTCGACTGATCCACCCTCATCGCGAGCAGGCTCGCTCCCACAGGTTATGCATCCGGCAACGTGGGCCAGTTACTCGGCCGATTGTTTCTTCAGGCGTTCCAGAATCGCGTTGGCGCTGCCCTGATCCGGGGTGATGCCGGCTTCGCGCAGTTTACGTTCCAGGTCCGTGCCGGTCGACGCATCGGCCAGTTCGTCCTGGGCGTTCAGTTCAGCCGCGCGTTGTTGCTGCTTGGCTTGCAGGCGGTTCAAGGTGCCGACGGCAGTTTCCAGCTTGCCGTTGGCGCCGCCACTGGCGATCGAGGCACTGACCTGGGCCTTTTGCACGCTTTCGCGGGCCTTGGCCATGTCCACTTGCTGGCGCAGGCTTTTGATGCGCGATTCAGCCTTGTTGATGTCTTTGCGCATGTTGTCGACGTAGGTGCCGAATTCGGTGCACTGCTTTTGCTCGACATCAAGTTCATTGGTGATGGTCGAAATGGCTTCGGCCACTTCCAGCGCCAGGTCTTCGCGGTTGGCCTGGATCGCAGCCAGTGCCTTGGATTCCAGGTCCTTGATTTTGGCGTTGTACTCGCTCACGCGATCGGCCGACAGTTTGTGCTTGGCCATGATCGTGACCAGCTCGCGGCGAGCGTTGGCCAAAGCGGCGTCGGCGTCGCGGATTTCCTGGTCGAGGATGCGCAGGGCCTGTTGGTCGACGATCGATTCACCGACTTCGCTGGCGCCGCCACGCAATGCGGTGAACAACTTGCTCCAGATGGACTGAGTCATTGGATATTCCCTGTTCCTGATAGCTTGGAAGAAATGATTACTTGAAGAAATGTTCGAAGGCTTCGCTGGCGCGATGCACGTTGTCGACCAGGGTTTTGACCTCGGTGACTACGTTGGTCAGGCTGGAATCGGAGCTCAGGGAGCCGAACATGTTGTAGACGGTTTGCCCGTTCGGCATGGTCTCGATGCCGATCGAGGACAGCGGGAACAGTTCACGGCTGCGCAGCACGGCATCGTTGAAACCGCTTACGTCGCTGATCGATTCAATGTCGATCAGCACGGTGTCGACAATGATCTGCTCGCCCACCACGGCGATGTAAATCGGCAGGCCGCCGAACTCGTTCATTTCCAGCTTGATGCTGGACTCGGAGCCTTGAACGAGGGAAAGGGTGATTTCTTGAGATACCACTTCATCCAGGGCCTGAAGGGCGCTGAACAGGCGATCGATGGTCCAGTTGTTACCTGCGCTCATGTAATTCTCCGACATGAATGAGCCAGCCAGAATCGGTTGGCGTAGCTGTTTCTCCATCTGCTTGAGCAGGCTTCGGTTTTCGGGAAGCACCCAAGTCTCGTGTTTCACATAACCGGCGGCACTCAGGCCCGCACGCATCTGCTTCATATAAAAGCTCGATGGTTTTTTCGCGGCCGGTTTCGAGCGCTCTCCCTTTTTGCTCGCTGTATCGCTTGCAGGCCCGACGGTCGAACCTGGTGGAGAGCTGCTTTTCATGGTGCCAACTCCGTTGTGAACATCTCACGCGTGAAAACACTACAGTCAATTTTTGCGGCTCACAATGGCTCACGCGTGAGATTTTTGAACGTATGAAAGAAAAGGCCAGTAGCGTGCAAGCGCTACTGGCCTTTTGTGTTTCCGGGTGTTGCCCGACTTGCGGCAACGCCAATTGTTTAATGGCTGGCGGCCAGGAATTCGTCGGTGGACACCACGCTGGCATAGGCAAAACCCAGGGCCGACATGAAGGCAGCGTGAACATGGGCCGCTGGCACGGTGAGGCCGTTGAAGTCCAGGTCGCGGGAGGCACAGGCATCGTGGATCACCGTGACGCTGTAGCCGAGGTCGTTGCCTGCGCGGGTGATACCGTCGACGCACATGTGGCTCATGCTGCCGACGACCACCAGTTCTTTGATGTCTTGCTCATCGAGGATCGATTTCAGCTCGGTTTCGCGGAAGGCGTTGACGAAGTGCTTGAGCACCACCGGCTCGTCGGCGCGATTGAGGACTTTAGGGTGCAGCTTCGCGCCGTCGGAGCCTGGGGTGAAGAAAGGTGCTTCCTCGGAAGTAAACTCGTGGCGGATGTGCACCACCGAATCACCGGCGTCGCGGAAGGCTTTGAGCAGGCGTACCGCGTTGTCCGCAGCGGCGTCGGTGCCGACCAGCGGCCACTTGCCTTGGGGGAAGTAGTCGTTCTGGATATCGACTACGATGAGTGCTTGCTTGGCCATGACTGTTTCCTCGAAGTGCTTGTTGGTGTGGAATCAAGTATTGGCTGTGGCAGGCCATTCGAGGATTGGCCGCACCGACAATAGAAGGGGGAAAACTGACAATGGACGCACAACGGGCAATCGCCGAACTGGGCGTGTTGATCTATCCCGGCGCGCAGATGGCGGCGGTGCATGGATTGACGGACCTGTTCGGGGTCGCCAACCGGATCGCCGCCGAACATCAGGCTGCACAGTTGCCGTTACTGCGGGTCAGCCATTGGCTGGTTGACGGCGAGCAAGCGCCGACGCGGGTGTTCGACAGCTATCCTGGCGTGGACGGCGCATTGGTCGCGGTATTGATTCCGCCGTCGATTGCCGGGTTTTCCGAAGGCCAGGCACCGCAGGCGTTGATTCGCTGGATGCGCCAGCAACACGCCAACGGTGCGACCCTCGGCGGTGTTTGTGTGGGTTCCATTTTGTTGGCCGAAACCGGCCTGCTCGATGGTCGTAGCGCTACCACCCATTGGACGTCCGCCAAGACCTTCGCCGAGCGTTACCCGACGATCAAGCTCAAGGCTGATACGCCGATCGTCGATGACGGCGACCTGATTACCACCGCCGGATTGATGGCCTGGGCTGAACTGGGGCTACGGTTGGTAGACCGCCTGCTGGGGCCGAGCATTGCTACCGGCACCGCGCGTTTTCTGGTGGTGGAACACAGTGACAGCGCCAGCGAGTGTGGCAGCAATTTCGCGCCGATTCTCAGCCATGGCGATGCCTCGATTCTCAAGGTGCAGCACTGGCTGCAAAGCACCGGCGCTACCGACGTTTCGCTGACGGTGATGGCCGAGCGGGCAGGGCTGGAAGAACGCACGTTCCTGCGCCGATTCCGCGCGGCGACCGGGCTCAAACCGACCGAATACTGCCAGCACCTGCGAGTCGGCAAGGCCCGGGAAATGCTCGAATTTACCAACGGCACCATTGATCACATTGCCTGGACGGTGGGCTATCAGGACCCAGGGGCGTTTCGTTCAACGTTCAAGAAGATTACCGGGTTGGCACCGAGTGATTACCGGACGCGGTTTGGGGTGATGCCGAGTGCTGCGACCCGCTAGTCCCAACACCTCAGATCCTGTGGGAGCGAGCCTGCTCGCGATGGGGCCGTCACATTCAAAATCAGTGCTGCCTGATAGTTCGCTATCGCGAGCAGGCTCACTCCCACAGGTTCAGCAGTGGACCGTGAATCGTGCAAATTGCCGGAATCCTGAAAGCCGTCGTGCAGAATAAAACGGGATTGTGCCATCACCGTTTTTGCAACTCACTGATATGAAAAGCGTTCTTCGACATCCACCGTTGGCCTGATCTCTGCACCCTTAGAGCTACATTCATCTAGCGCCGATTGAAGGGGGACGCATGACCCCAACAAGCCGCAAAAAACTGGTGGTCGCCCATTCGGTGAACGCCGATGCGCCGCAGCATGAAATCGAAACCAATCGCGCGCTGGCCCGTTGGCTGGCGCACATTCTCGGGTTCAAATATGGCGGCAGTTATGATCCGCAGCAGCATCGCGGTCGCGATCTTTATCTATTGCCGACCCAGACGCTGGTGGGTGCTGCTGCCGCCCGACAGTTGGGTGTGAAAGGTCCGGAAGATTTGTGGGGCGGTTACGTCGAGCATGACTTCATCTGCACCAAAGCCATCAGCCATGGTTTACGCAATCACCTTGCGCATGCCCCGCAAGGCTGGGCGCCGCTGTTTTCCGAGCGGGTGCGCAATGTGGTGCTCGATGGCTTGAGTGTGTTTTCCCTCGACGATGCGCGACCTGCGGCGGAGCATTTGCTCTATAGCGGTCCGATCCGCCTCAAACCGATTCATGCTTGCGCCGGACGTGGCCAGGAAGTAATCAAAAGCCTCGACCAGTTCGATGAAATCCTCGCTCGGCCCGAGGCACAAAACCTGTTCACTGAAGGCGTGGTGCTGGAGCAGGATCTCGATCAAGTGATCACCCACAGCGTCGGTCAGAGTTTCATCGGCGACACGGTGCTGAGTTACTGCGGTGATCAATACTTGACCGAGGATGCTCACGGCGAGCAAGTGTATGGCGGCTCAAACCTGCTGGTGGTGCAAGGTGGCTATGACGATCTGCTGGCGCTGGATCTACCCGACGATGTGCGACTGGCGATCCAGCAGGCGCAGGTGTTCGACAGTGCCGCCGATGAAGCCTATCCCGGTTTTTACGCGTCACGACGCAATTACGACATCGCCCAAGGCGTGGGCAGTGACGGCCAGCAACGCAGCGGCGTGCTCGAACAATCCTGGCGCATGGGCGGCGCCAGCAGTGCCGAAGTGGCTGCGTTGCAGAGCTTCATCAATGATCCGGGGATGCGCGCGATTCGCGTGTCTTCGGTAGAAACCTACATCGATCAACCGCTGCCGGTGGACGCTATCGAGGTGTACCGCGGGCCGGCGCAAAACAGCGATTTTCTACTCAAGTACGTAACGGTCAAATCCTATGACGGCTAGAAGCGAAAGCATTCAAATCGACATCGACGATGAACAAATGAGCGGGACTTTTCTGAGTCCTAAATCAAAGGTCCCCGGCGTGTTGTTCGTGCACGGTTGGGGCGGTAGTCAGGAGCGGGACCTGGAGCGGGCCAAAGGGATTGCCGGGTTGGGTTGTGTTTGCCTGACCTTCGACCTGCGCGGGCACACTGGCGGCACCGGCATTGCGCTGTCGCGGGTGACCCGTGAGGACAACCTGCGCGACCTGTTGGCAGCCTATGACCGATTGCTCTCCCATCCGGCGCTCGACACGTCGGCGATTGCCGTGGTCGGCACCAGTTACGGCGGTTACCTGGCCTCGATCCTCACGTCTTTGCGTCCCGTGCGCTGGCTGGCGCTGCGAGTGCCGGCGCTGTATCGCGATGATAAATGGCACACGCCCAAGCGTGATCTGGACAAACTCGACCTGCGCGATTACCGCAGCACCTTGGTACGAGCCGACAGTAATCGGGCGCTGCATGCCTGTTCGCAATTTACCGGGGATGTACTGCTGGTTCAGTCCGAAACCGATGACTATGTGCCCCACGCGACCATCATGAGTTATCGCGCGGCGTGTCAGCAGACTCACTCGTTGACACACCGCATTATCGACGGTGCTGACCATGCCTTGAGTGATCCGGTTTCACAGCAGGCGTACACCTCGATCCTCGTGGACTGGATCACGGAAATGGTGGTGGGCGAGCGGTTGAGCATTATTCAATCATCGTAAAAAGATCGCAGCCTTCGGCAACTCCCACACCGATCCTGTAGGAGCTGCCGAAGGCTGCGAACTTTTGATTTTTGCTTCTAATCCTTGGGCTTTTTCGAGATCCGTAACGCCTTCGCTTTGGCCTCCACCAGCAGATACATCACCAGCGTGATCAACAACGGCAACAGAAAATAAATCGCCCGATACGCCAGCAAGCCTGCCACCAGGCTGCCTCGCGACACCTCATGTTGCAGCAGCGCCACGAACACTGCTTCCAGCACCCCAAGCCCCGCCGGAATATGGGTGATGACCCCGGCGATGGCGCTGATCAGCAAAACGCCAAGCACCAGCGGATAGTCCAGTTTGCTCGGCAACAGCGTGAATATCACCGCTGCCATCAGCGACCAGTTCAGCGCGCCGAGGGCCAGCTGCAGGACCGCCATGCGCAGCGACGGCAGGTTGATTTCAACCCCGCGAATCGCCCACTCCCGGCGCTTGGAGAACCGGCAAGCCGCCAGATACCCCGCACTCACCAACAGCAGCAACACGCCGATGCCCTGTAGCGCGTCGCTGCTCAGCTTCCAGCCGGGCGGCATGCGCACCAGGCCACTGCTGAATATCGCCCCGGCGATAACCATGTAGCCAAACCAGTTGGTCGCCAGGCTCAGGCCGAGGATTTTCGCGATGTTGGCTTTGCTCACGCCGAGTCGCGAATACAACCGATAACGCATGGCAATGCCGCCGACCCAGGCGCTCAGGTTGAGGTTGAAGGCGTAGCTGATGATGCCCACCGGCAGGATCTGCTTCCATGTCAGGTCCTGGCGAATGTAGGTGCGGCCGATCAGGTCGAAGCAGGCGTACACCAGAAAACTCACCAGGGTCAGCGCGGAGGCGATGATCAAGGTGCGCACTTTGAAATCGGCCAGGGTATCGAACACTTCGTTCCATTCGATGCGCTCGGCGAACATCGTCAACAGCGCGATCAGCGCCAGAAAAAACAGCATCGTCAGCGGTCGTTTCCAGCGGCCCAGGCGTGACTTGGGCGGGTGCTCGGCATGGGACGCGGAGTGAGTGTCAGCGCGGCTCATGGTGATCGCTCCCGGTCGGATGGGGGGACGGCTTTCAGGCGTGGCTTGTGGGCTGGCAACCAACCGGCCCACGCCGGAAAATGCCGCAGGAAGTGAAACACCAGAAAGCCTACGGTCATGTGCCAGACCCGACCGCGCGGCGCCTTGTCGGCAGACATCGCCTTGCAGTGGTTGTTGCTGAGATCTTCGAGGCGATCAAACAGTTGGCGATTGAAGGCGCGGTCGCGGATCAGCACGTTGGCCTCCAGGTTCATCGACAGGCTCAACGGGTCGAGATTGCTGGAGCCGACGGTGCTCCAGTCTTCGTCCACCAGCGCAACCTTGCCGTGCAATGGGCGCTGGCAATATTCGTGAATCTGCACGCCCGACTTGAGCAGGTAATCGTAGGTCATGCGCGCCGCCAGTTTAGCCACCAGCATGTCGGGCTGACCTTGCAAAATCAGCCTCACTTCCACGCCTCGGCGGGCGGCGTTGCGAATCTCACGCAGCAGTCGATAACCGGGAAAGAAGTAGGCATTGGCGATTACCACGCGCCGTTTTGCGCTGCGCAGGACTTGCCGGTAAACCTCTTCGATATCGGTGGTGTGCTCACCGTTGTCGCGATAGACCAACCGCACCTGACCATCGTGATCGCTGAAGGCCATTTCCGAGCGTCGCTGCCGGCGTCGTTGCCACCAATATTTGGCTCGGTTCGGGCGACCGCATTGCAGCAGGGCAAAGTGATGAATATCGGCCACCGCCGGGCCTTGTACTTCAACCGAGTAATCCTGTTTGGCTTCGGGGCCGTAGTCGGCCAGGTGGTCGGCGGAAAAGTTGATCCCGCCAAGGAACGCAATCGTCCCGTCCACCACCACGATCTTGCGGTGCAGTCGGCGAAACCAGTTGGTGCGGATACCCAAGTGCTTGGGCGCCGGGTCGAACATCTGCAAATGCACACCGGCGGCGCTGAGGGCGCTGAGATAACCGGTGCTGAGTTCTCCGCAACCAAACCCGTCGAAACTGGCGGTGACGCGCACGCCGCGCTGTGCCGCGTCGATCAGCACGGCCTTCAGTTCTTCGCCGACCTTGTCCTCAAACACAATGAAGGTTTCCAGGAGAATTTCGTCTTTGGCCTGACGCATGGCCTCGAACACCCGAGGGAAATAGGCTTCACCGTTCTCCAGCAATTCCACGCGGTTGTTGCCTTGCCAGCGATACTCGACGTCGACCGCTGCGGGCTCGTTCATCGGTGGCGCGGCAATCGGTTCCACGGTGGTTTCATCCATCAGCGAGGCGCTCATAGCTCAATCTCCACCGACAGCGGTACGTGATCCGAAAGGTGCGACCAGGGGCGGGTTGTCAGCACTTGCGGCTGGCTGGCCTTGAGGTTGCGCACATAGATACGGTCCAGGCGCAGGGCCGGCAGTCTCGCGGGGAAACTGCGTGCCGGTTTGCCATGATGTTCGGCGAACACTTCACGCAGACCACAGGGTTTGAGCAAGGCATCGGCGCGCTGGCGCCAGTCGTTGAAATCGCCCGCGACAATCACCGGCGCATCGTCTGGCAATTCTTCCAGGCGTCGGGCCAGCAGCTTCAGTTGTTCGCTGCGGTGGGTTTCGCGCAAGCCCAGATGAACGCATATCGCATGGACCTCCGGACCTTCGCCGGGCAGTCGCAACACGCAATGCAGGACGCCGCGATTCTCGTGGCCGCTGATGGACACGTCGAGGTTGTCGTGGCGCACGATCTGGAATTTCGACAGCAGCGCATTTCCGTGATCTCCCGCCGGATAAACCGCGTTGCGTCCGTAGGCGAACTGCGGCCACAGGGTGTCGGCGAGAAATTCGTATTGTGGAATCGCGGGCCAATTGCTGTAGCGCTGCGGATGCTGTTCGTGGGTGCCATGAACCTCCTGTAAAAACACCACATCGGCGGACACACTGCGCACCGCCTCGCGCAACTCCGGCAGGATGAAACGCCGGTTCAACGCGGTGAAACCCTTGTGGGTGTTGACCGTCAGTACCGTAAAACGGTGCACCGCATTGATGATTGGCGTCTGTTCATCGGTGACGCCGACCGGCTCGGGAATGCTCATGACAGCACTCCTTCGGCCGCCGGTTCGCCGGGGGCAGTGGCCAGGTCTTTGTCCAGGTCGAAGCGTTCGAGCAGACGACGCGCATCGAAGGGCGCACGGACTTTAACGTCGTTGTCGAAATAGCAGAAGACTTCGCGGGACTTGCGCGCCCTGGGTTTTTGCCGAGGTGCGATCAGGTGTGGATCCGTCGGTTGGTGCCCGCCATGCCAGGCCTCGATCCGCTCGCCCCAGCGCTTCAATGCCTGGGCGGTGTAGCCGCTGGCGTAGAGTTCTTCGTCGCCGTGCAGGCGCAGGTAAACGAAGTCGCTGGTGATGTCTTCGCGGTACGGCCATTTGCCGGCGGTGTCGGCGATGACCAGAGCGGTGTTGTAGCGTTTGAGCAGGCGGACAAAGGCGGGATCAACAAAGCTGTCGTGGCGAATTTCCACGGCATGGCGCAAGGCCTGTTTCTTCTGCGCCTTGAGGCTGGTGTGGCCGTTCACGTGCGAGTCGTGCTGGCGGGCGAGGGCGGCAGCCTGTTCGGTATTGCGAGGCAATTGTTCGAGGAAGGTTTCGAACAGGCTGGCATCGAATTTGAAGTTGGGTGGAAACTGCCAGAGGATCGGACCGAGTTTTTCCTTCAGCTCCAGAACTCCGGAAGCAAAGAAATTTGCCAGAGGTTTATGGATATCGCGCAGACGCTTGATGTGGGTGATGAACCGTGGGGCTTTGACGCTGAATATAAAGTGCGGCGGAGTTTCGCTGTACCACTGGGCATAACGCTCAGGCCGCTGCAGGGCGTAAAACGATCCATTGATTTCGATGCTGTTGACGGCCCGTGACGCGAACTGCAACTCGCGTTTCTGGGGCAAACCCTTTGGGTAGAAGTCCCCCCGCCACGGCGTATAGCGCCAACCTGAAATACCGATATGAATCGCCGCCATGTCGCCCTCCCGTCTGAGTGCCCCTGATCTTTTGATGACTGTCGGGTGGCGACGAAAGTTTCGGCGGGACTACGGATGGTATTCGCCATGTAGGAGCTGCCGAAGGCTGCGATCTTTTGATCTTGTCTTTAAAAAGCAAGATCAAAAGATCGCAGCCTCGTTTCACTCGACAGCTCCTACAGGAGGGTTAGTGGCTGGCGACGGTTCGGGTTGAGCTCTCGGCATACACCGGGCCTAACCGGTCAAGGCGACCGCTCCACGCAGTCAACGCCAGCGCCACCAACACCACCAGGCCACCGATCCACGCGGTATGGATCAAGCCCATGTGCGCAACGATCAAGCCGCCACCCCACGCGCCACCGGCGATGCCGAGGTTGAACGCGGCGATGTTCAGACCGGAAGCCACGTCCACGGCATTCGGGGTGTAATGCTCGGCCTGACGCACCACATACACCTGCAACCCCGGCACATTACCGAACGCCACGGCACCCCAGACCAGCACGGTTGCCAGCGCCAGCCATGGATTTCCAGCGGTAAAGGTCAGTACAAACAGCACAGCGGCGAGCAAGGCAAAGATGATTTTCAGGGCGCTGATCGGGCCGCGTTTGTCCGCCAGTTTGCCGCCCCAAATGTTGCCGACGGCGACCGAGATGCCGTACACCAGCAGCACCAGGCTGACGGTGCTGGCGCTGAAACCGGAAATGTCCTGAAGGATTGGCGCCAGGAAGGTGAAGGCGATGAACGAACCGCCGTAACCGACCGCTGTCATGGCGTACACCAGCAACAGGCGAGGTTGTTTGAGCACCTGCAATTGCTGCAACAGCGAAGCGGGTTTGCTGTGGGCGATGTTTTTCGGCACATAGAGCAGGCTGCCGATAAAGGCGATTACACCCAGTGCCGACACGGCGAGGAAGGTTTCACGCCAGCCGAAATGCTGACCGATGAAAGTCCCCAGCGGTACGCCGGTAACCAGCGCTACGGTCAGGCCGGTGAACATGATGGCGATCGCGCTGGCGGCTTTTTCCTTGGGCACTAGACTGGTGGCGATGGTCGAACCAATCGAGAAAAATACCCCGTGCGCCAAGCCGGTGACGATCCGTGCAATGATCAGCGACTCGTAGCTCGGCGCTTTCCAGGCCAGCAGGTTGCCGAGAGTGAACAGCACCATCAGCGACAGCAGCAGTAATTTGCGCGGTACTTTTCCGGTCAGGGCAGTCAGCACCGGGGCGCCAACGGCCACACCCAGCGCATACAAACTGACCAGAAGGCCGGCGGACGGCAGACTGACACCGAGGTCGGCGCCGATGGTGGGTAACAAGCCAACGATGACGAACTCGGTCGTCCCGATGGCAAAGGCGCTGAGGGTCAGCGCGAGTAAGGCAATGGGCATGGCTGCAACTCCGGTGAATTGATTTGATGGAGCGCAGTGTCGGGGTTTGGGTTGTGCGGAAAAATACAGGGATGAGCATTTGATATTTGTTTTGAGCGCAAAGATCGTTCGACGGGCTTCTGTGGTCAACAGCGAACTTGCCCGGCATTTCTCGATCAGTTCCTTACAGTCTTATTCAAAGGAGCGGGTACTTTGATCAAGCTCAAGACCGCGATACTGCTGGGGGCGTTGTTGTTTCTGGGCAGTGAGGAACTGGAAGCGGCAGCGATACCAGGGTTACCGGCCGCCGCCACTGCCGCCACACCGCCGGCGCACCCTGAGCCGCTGGTTCAGGGCGGGTTGCTGGGGGCTATCAGTTCAAGCATTGACGAAGTCCAGAGCAAGCTCGATCTCAACGAAAACCTTGTCGATGCCTGGCGCCTGCGTGCCGACCGCGCGGCGGATGAGGTGGATCAACTGGTCAATCGGCCATCGGCCCGTTCGAGTTGGAGCGTAGCGAGGGATTTCCTGTTGCTGACTGCTGTATGGGCGGGTGTCTTCGGCCTGCTTTGGCTGTCGGGGCGGTTTTTGGCCGAGCGCCTGTGCCGGCATCGCCTGCTGCTCAGTCGTGAACGTGGCCAGGCATTGCTCCGTTACGTGTTGCCCTACAGCATTCCGGCGCTGATCAGCCTGCCGCTGACCATTTATGCCAGTCAGTTTTTACCGACGTCGGCCGGGCGCGCATTGGCGCTGTGCTTTGCTTATGCCACCAGCAGCGGGATCTTTGCCGCGTCATTGGTGATGTCATTGGTGGTGCTGTTCAATACCGGCCACAAGCGCCGAGCGGTGCAGATCATCCGTCAGCACAGCCCCCGGCCACTGTTCGCGACCGGTTTCCTGGTGGCGCTGAGCGATGCCCTGACCAGCCCGCAGATCGCCCATCAGTTGGGCAACAACCTCACCAGCAGCATCGCGGTATTCACCGGGCTCGCCGCCTCGATTTCATTCGGTTTGCTGGTGATCCGCATGCGCCGCCCGGTGGCGCATGTGATCCGGATTCTGCCGCTGGCGCAACGTCTCGGCCAGCCGGCTCTGCGCGAAACATTGCGGATTTTTTCCGGGCTCTGGTATTGGCCGATTCTGTTGATGGTGTTTGTCTCGATCATCAACCTGATCAGCATCAGCGATGACAACCAGAAGGTCATGCGCAGTGCGCTGTTTACCTCGATATTGCTGATTGCGACGGTATTTCTGAGCACCACGCTGCATCATCTGTTCAAGGCACGAAGTGAAACGGATCTGCGCCGCAGCAGTGCCTACAAAGAGCGCTTTTTGAACCTCTCCCACGCGTTGCTGCGGATCGCCATGTCCATCGTGTTCATCGATATCCTCGGGCGTATCTGGGGCGTGTCGTTGTTCGAATTCGCGGTGAGCAATTCGGTGGGTCGGGCGATCAGTGATTCCCTGAGCCACATCGGTTTGATCTTCCTGGTGACCTGGATGGTATGGGTGGTGCTGGACACGGCCATCCAGGAAGCACTGAAACCACCCGTCAATAAACGCTCGGCGCGCCAGCCAAGTACGCGGGTCAAGACCATCCTGCCGTTGTTGCGCAATGCGATCAAAATCGTTCTGGTGGTGATCTGCGCGATCACCACCATGGCCAATCTGGGCATCAACGTTGCGCCTTTCCTGGCCGGTGCCGGGGTGATCGGGCTGGCGATCGGTTTCGGTTCCCAGCAACTGGTGCAGGACGTGATCACCGGTTTGTTCATCATCATCGAAGACACGCTGTCCATCGGCGACTGGGTGGTGCTCGACTCCGGGCATGCCGGCACAGTCGAAGGCCTGACCATCCGCACCCTGCGTCTGCGCGACGGCAAGGGCTTTGTGCACTCGGTGCCGTTCGGCCAGATCAAAGCCGTGACCAACCAATCGCGGCAGTTTGCCTATGCGTTCTTCTCGGTGCAGTTCACTTACGACACCGATGTCGACAAAGCTATCGCGTTGATTCGCGAGGCCGGGCATTCCATCAGCGACGACCCGTTTCTCAAGTACAACCTGCAAGGGCCACTGGATGTGTTTGGTGTCGACAAAATGGACCTCAACGGCGTGGTGCTGACGGCGCAATTTCGCACGGTGTCCGGTGGGCAATACGCGGTGAGCCGGGCGTTCAACCAGCGTTTGAAAAAGCTTGTGGATAACAGCCCATGGGTGCATTTCGCGCAGACTTATCCACAGCAGGTTTTGATGCCAAGGCATGCGGTTGAGCCGCTACACGAGGATGGGCCGACGCCGGAGCATTCGGCGGTGTTGATGCCGGACCGCCCGCATGTCCCGTAACAGGATGGTTCTGTAGGAGCGAGGCTTGCCCGCGAAAGGAGCGCTGCGGTGTATCAGCAAGATCGCGTCATCGTTTTTCGCGGGCAAGCCTCGCTCCTACGGGTGGTTGTGCTGGACCAGTTTTTTCCTCACTTCAGCCATCACCTGCTGATCCAGTTCCAACCAAAAATGCTGTCTACCGGCAATCTCCGCAGCCGCCGGCAACCCATCGCGATACACCAACCGATTGCTCGCCAGCGCCGGTACTTTCATGCCGGGCAACAGCGTGCCCGCGAGGTTCAGCGGATCGACCCCGCACACCGCGATCAGACTCCCGTCATGGGCCCGACGCCGCACTTCGCGCAGCAACGGAATCGCCTCAGGCAGTGCGAATTGCTCGCCCGCCAGGCCACTGACAAACCGCCCGCCGCGAATCTCGCCTCGCGCTTCCAGTCGATGGAAGGTGCGCAGCAATTCGCGCCAACTCGGCAGCCAGTCCGCCTCACGTTCCAGCAAGCGCCAGAACACCACGCCGTAGCGGCGCAACAGGGTCATGGCGATGTGTTCCAGGGTATCGGCAGGTGTGGGCGCCGGACGTTGGTTATCCACAACCGGAGCGACGGCCCCGCGCCGCAACAACGCCCAGCGCCCGGCATCGTCCATGCCGCCGACAAACGCCCCGCGCCCGCGCCGACTGCTGCGGTTCTGCCGTTTACTGGCCGGGGTGATCAGCGCTCGCAGGCCGGCGAAGCTGTCGGCGTTCACCAGTCCCGCGCCGACCAATTCCTGCAAGGCGATTTCCAGTTCCGAACGCAGCAGGTGGGCTTCGTGAATCAGTTCATCGAAAAACAGCGCGCCGTGCTGGCTGAGCGCGGCGTGGACTTTTTGTGTTTTCGCTGACAGCTCACTGACGGGCGTCTGCTCGGTCAAGTCGCTCCAGAGCCCGACCCGGTTGCGCGGCAACAACAGAACCGGCGTGCTGCGCAGCGCGGTGCCGGTGCTTTTGTTGCGTGCGGTAAGGCGGGTCCAGACCAGTTTGCCGCTGCGGCACAAATCATCCAGCCAGGTCGGGGAATAGTCCTTGAGCCGTGCCGGCAGGATGTCGCTGTCCCAGGCAGACGCGGCGGCGGGGTAGCCCTCAAACTGCGCGATGATTGCCGGCAACACCGCGCTGCCCTGTCCTTGAGTGGCGCTTGACAGATGCTGCCAGTCGAACAGAAAGCGCATGAAGTCCTGCAAGGCAACGGGTTCAATTTCCCGTCGCAGACGCTTGACCGTGTAGCGATGAATCCGCGCCAGCAGATGTCGCTCGCACCATTCTTCTTCAGACGTGCCCGGAGTGAAGCGGCCGCGCAGTACATAGCCTTCGCGTTCCAGCTGTGCCAGTGCCTGGGTGACTTGAGTCGCCGGCAAACCGAGCGGCTCGACAATCGCCTTCAGTGGCAATGGACCAAAAGCGCTCAGTCGTGCGCGGATCACTTCGAGCACGGCGGCATCCATTTCCCAGGCTTCATCGAACCCCGGCAACGCCTCCAGCGGCGGTATCAAATCAGCCTGTGGATAAATCACCCGCAGGCAGGTCAGCCTTTCCCGCGCCAGCCACAACGATTGATTGAGAAGGCAGGCGCGACCACTGTCGGTCAAGGTATTGAGCCAGTCGAGCCAGTTCGGATGGAGCCGGGCCTCGGCGTTGGTGATGCACGCCAGGCTCATCAACGCCTCGTGCATTTCATCGATGTTGTTGGGTGCCGGCCACGCTTCTTCGCGTACGGCGGCAATCGCCTCGGCGTCCAGTGCACCGAGATCGTCGGTGGACTGCGGGTCACTCCAGCGGCGGTTGAGCACCGCTTGAGTGCGGCGTTCTTCCAGCGGCGCATCGTCGAGAAAGGTGTAGGGCCGGGCGCTGAGAATCTCCGCCGCCAGTGGCGAAGGCGCGGGCAAGTCGCGGCTGATCAGGCGGATGTCACCGCGCTCCATGCGCCGCAGCAGTGCCAGCCAGCCTTCGGTGTCCATGGCCTCGTGCAGGCAATCGTCGAGTGTTTGTTCCACCAGCGGATGCTGGGGAATTTCCCGTTCGCCGGCGAGGTTTTCCACACAGGCGATCTGATCCGGAAATACGCTGGCGATCAGGTCTTCGCTTTTCATCCGCTGGATCTGCGGTGCGACTTTTCGGCCGCCGGTATAGCGCGGTAACGCCAGGGCAACGCCGGCATTCCAGCGCCAGCGCACGCCGAACAACGGCGCTTCCAGCACCGCTTGAATCAGGATGTGCTCGGCGCTGTTGCTGTGCAGATAGCGCCAGACGTCATCAAGCTCAAAACTGTGGCTGGTGGACAGCGACAGGACGATGGCGTCTTCACTGGCGGCGGCCTGCAATTCGAAGTTGAACGTGCGGCAAAAGCGCTTGCGCAGGGCCAGGCCCCAGGCACGATTGAGGCGGCTTCCGAACGGCGTGTGAATGATCAGTTGCGTGCCGCCGGACTCGTCGAAAAAACGTTCCATCAGCAGCGTGTCTTGCGAGGGCAGGGCGCCGAGCGTCTGGCGCGCACGGGCCAGGTATTCCACCAGTTGTTCGGCGCTGGCGACGTTCAGGCCGAGGGTGTCGGTCAGCCAGTCGATGCTCGGCTGCAAGTGGCCCGGTGTGGCTCCGAGCAATCCATCAAGGTGCGCTTGCAGCCGCGCCACGGCAAACGACAGTTCGTTACTGCGCCCCGGTGCTTCGCCGAGCCAGAACGGAATGGTCGGTGGCTGACCTTGCGCATCTTCGACCCTGACCTTGCCGGTTTCGACCCGCAGAATTCGGTACGACGTGTTGCCCAACTGAAAAACATCCCCGGCGATGCTTTCTACGGCGAAGTCTTCGTTGACGCTGCCAATGTTCAGGCCTTGGGGTTCCAGCAGGACGCTGTAATCAGCATTGTCGGGAATCGTCCCGCCGCTGGTCACGGCCGTCAGTTTCGCACCCCGACGACCTCGCAGGCTGCGGGTCACGGCATCGCGGTGCAGGTAAGCGCTGCGGATGCCCTGGCGACCGTTGTAGCCCTCGGCGAGCATCTGCAACAGCGCTTGATAGTGCTTTTCGTCGAGGCCGGCGTAGGGCGAGGCTTTGCGGAACATCTCCAGCAGTGCCTGCTCCTGCCATTCCTGGCAACTCACTTCGGCGATGATCTGCTGCGCGAGTACATCCAGTGGTGCCTCGGGGATCTGCAAAATGTCTAGCTCACCCCGGCGCACGCAGTCGAGCAGGGCGGCGCATTCGATCAGGTCGTCGCGGGTGGTGGCGAACAAACGGCCCTTGGGCGTGCCGCCGACCTGGTGACCGGAGCGACCGACCCGTTGCAAGAATCCGGAAATCGAACGCGGCGAGGCGATCTGGCAGACCAGATCGACATCGCCGATATCAATGCCCAACTCCAGCGACGCCGTGGCGATCAGCACTTGCAGCTCGCCACGCTTGAGTCGCTGTTCAGCATCCAGGCGAAACTCCTTGGCCAGGCTGCCGTGGTGCGCGGCCACGGCCTCTTTGCCCAGGCGTTCGCTCAGGTGCCGGCTCAAGCGTTCGGCCAGGCGCCGGGTATTGACGAAAATCAGTGTGGTCCGGTGTTGGCGGGCGAGGGCAGCGAGGCGGTCGTAGACCAGTTCCCAGACGTCATTGGCCATCACCGCTGATAGCGGCACGGGCGGCACTTCGAGGTCCAGGTCCCGTGGGCGGGCGTGACCGATGTCGATAATCTCGCAAGGGCGGTCGCGACCCACCAGAAAACGCGAGACCGCATCGATGGGTTTTTGCGTGGCCGACAGGCCGATGCGCACCAGCGGTTCGGCGCACAGCGCTTGCAGGCGTTCGAGGCTCAGAGCGAGGTGGCTGCCGCGTTTGCTGGCGGCGATGGCGTGGATTTCATCGACGATCACCGTGCGCGTGGTGCCGAGCATTCGCCGTCCGGAGTCGGAGCCGAGCAATACGTAAAGGGATTCGGGGGTGGTGACGAGAATGTGCGGCGCGGTTTTGCGCATCGCCGAGCGGTCTTTTTGCGGGGTATCGCCGGTGCGCACGGCGATGCTGATCTGCAGTTCGGGCAAGCCCATCAGGCGCAATTGTTCGCAGATGCCAGCCAGCGGGTTTTGCAGGTTGATGCGGATGTCGTTGGACAGGGCCTTGAGCGGCGAGACATAGACCACCAGCGTTTCATCCGGCAGGCCGTTAGGCTGATCTTCGGTGTGGGCCAGGCCACGGTGGACCAGGTCGTCGATGACCGCGAGGAATGCGGTGAGGGTTTTGCCGGAACCTGTGGGCGCGGCGATCAGGGTCGAGCGGCGCTGGCGGATCAGCGGCCACGCCCGGGCCTGGGCGGCGGTGACCGTCGCGAACGTGTTGCTGAACCAGGCGCTGACGGCGGGATGAAAGCCGGCCAGGGCACTGTCGGCGGGGATGGGCAGGTTCATGGGGCAAGTTATGCGGGCGGGGGTTCGAAGATGCAAGTACCGCTGGGGATCTCCAAGGATATTGAGGGCCCCCTCGCGGGCAAGCCTCGCTCCTGCAAGGGCAGCGCTAAACCTGTAGGAGCGAGGCTTGCCCGCAAAGGGGGCGGCACAGGCAGTACAAATCCCACACATCTACACTTTACGGATGACGGTTGCGCACTAAACCCGCAAAATGCAACGATTCCTGCAACTTTCAACGACACCGCCCTGTGGCGCTGTCGACAAACCCTCGTTCCAATCAGACTGGGCCTGCTGACTCTATGCGAATGCGCCTTATGTTACTGGGCGGCGGAAATGCCCTTGGGCAGGCGCTGATTCGCCTCGGTGCGGAGGAAGACATCGGTTTCCTCGCCCCCCGCCCGCCGCAAGACGGCTGGGATGCCGCGAGCCTGACGCAACTGCTCGATGACACCCGCCCCGACGCGTTGATCAACCTTGCCTACTACTTCGACTGGTTCCAGGCGGAGTCGGTCAGCGAACAGCGTCTGGCCGGGCAGGAGCGGGCGATCGAGCGTCTGGCCGAATTGTGCCAGCACCACAACATCGTGTTGCTGCAACCTTCGAGCTACCGCGTGTTCGATGGCTCCCGGGCCACTGCCTACAGCGAAAAAGACGAGCCGGTGCCATTGGGCCTGCGCGGTCAAGCCTTGTGGCGCATTGAGCAAAGCGTTCGCGCCACCTGCCCGCAACACGTGCTGCTGCGATTCGGATGGCTGCTTGATGACAGTCCGGACGGCACCCTCGGGCGTTTCCTCGGTCGGGCCGAACACCCGGAAGAACTGCTGATGGCCGACGACCGCCGAGGCAATCCGACCCCGGTTGACGACGCCGCGCGGGTGATCATTTCGGTCCTCAAGCAACTTGACTGTTCGGCGCCGCTTTGGGGCACGTATCACTACGCTGGGCATGAGGCGACCACGCCGCTGGCGTTAGGCCAGGCGATCCTCACCGAAGCGCGCACGCTGCATTCGCTGGCCATCGAAGCCCCGACCGCCCAGGCCCACGCCGCGCGACCGGACGCCGCCGAAGAGCCGCAACACGCGGTGCTGGCCTGCAAGAAAATTCTCCATACGTTCGGGATCAAGCCACGCGCCTGGCGTGCGGCGCTTCCGGGCCTGCTCGACAGGTTCTATCGCCATGGCTGAGGGTCCCGTTCTAATCACCGGCGGCGCCGGTTTCATCGGCTCGCACCTGACCGATGCCTTGCTGGCCAAAGGTCATTCGGTGCGCGTGCTCGATGACCTGTCGACCGGTAAGGGCAGCAACCTGCCGCTGGATAATCCCAAGCTCGAACTGATCGTCGGCGACGTTGCGGATGCCGCGTTGGTGGCCCGGGCAATGGCGGGGTGCAGCGCCGTGGCGCACCTGGCGGCGGTGGCGTCAGTGCAGGCGTCGGTGGACGATCCGGTGAAGACACACCAGAGCAACTTCATCGGCTCGCTGAATGTCTGCGAAGCCATGCGCCAGACCGGCGTCAAGCGCGTGCTGTTTGCCTCCAGTGCGGCGGTGTATGGCAACAATGGCGAAGGTGAGTCGATCGATGAAGACACGCCCAAGGCGCCGTTGACGCCCTATGCGTCGGACAAGTTGGCCAGCGAGCATTACTTCGATTTCTACCGGCGCGAGCATGCGCTGGAACCGGTGATTTTCCGCTTTTTCAACATCTTCGGCCCGCGCCAGGACCCTTCATCGCCGTACTCCGGGGTGATCAGCATTTTCAGCGAGCGCGCGCAGAACGGCCAGCCGATCATGGTGTTTGGCGACGGTGAGCAGACGCGGGATTTTGTCTACGTCGAGGATCTGGTCGGCCTGCTGGTGCAAGCCATCGAGAAGCCGCAGGTGGAAGTGGGCGCGGTCAATGTCGGCTGGAATCAGGCGACCAGTCTCAAGCAAATGCTTGCAGCCCTTGAAGAAGTGGTCGGTGAGTTGCCGCCGGTGACCTACGGCCCGGCACGCTCCGGTGATATCCGCCATTCACGGGCGAACAATCGGCGTTTGCTGGAGCGCTTTACTCCGCCGCAACAGACGCCCATGAGCGTCGGGTTGGCGCGGTTGCTGGGTCGCTGAGATTCTCACTGCCACAAAAAGGTGCCGTCTCGGGGCCTGTTTCATAGGCAGCACATAAAAATCTGTGGCGAGGGAGCTTGCTCCCGCTCGGCTGCGCAGCAGGCGTAAGTCCGGCAATTCGGTTTGTCTGAATCACCGCTGTTACCGATTTTGGGGCCGCTTCGCAGCCTAGCGGGAGCGAGCGCCCTCGCCACCATGGCGCGCATTCACCACCACATGATTGCTGCTTAGAACTTGTAACCCAAACCCACCATGTAGATGAACGGGTCCACATCCACGTTAACCCGTGCGCGGGTGCCCGGTGCTACCGCGTCGTTTTCCACGGTGGCGCGGGTGTCGATGTCGATGTAGCGCATCTGGGCGTTGAGCATAATCTTGTCGGTGATCATGTAGTCGGCACCCACCTGGAACGCCATGCCCCAGGAGTTTTCCGCCTTGAAGTTGCTGAACCCTGCGGACTGGGCTTCGCTGCCGACGTGTTCGTCGTAGATCCAGGTGTAGTTGATACCCGCTCCGACATACGGCTGGAATGCGGATTTGGCGTCCAGTGGGTAGTACACAAGGCTGAGGGTCGGCGGCAAGTGTTTCAGCGTGCCGAGCTTGCCATTGGCCGCACCCAGTGCGGTGCCCTTGAGTTTGACGTCATGCTCGAACGGCGTGGCCGCGAGCAACTCGATCCCCCAGTTGTTGGTGATCATGTAGGCGAAGTTCAGACCCAATTGCGTGTCGCTGCTCATGGTCGCCTTGCCACCCAGATCGGCACCCGCCAATGGCCCTTGGTCGACCTTGACGCTGGAGCTGTCGGCTTTCGGGTTGACGGTGATTGCACCGGCACGAAGGATGATGTCGCCGGCCTCGTGGGCGTGGGCGAGCGGGGCTGCAAGCGCGAGGGAAAACAGCGCGGCGCTGAGCAGGGACTTGTTCATGGGGGGCTCCAAAGGACGTTGAAAATGTTCGATGTCCAATGGTAAACAGTCGTTTGATTCGGTCTTTTGACTCAGCTCAATGAAACAGTGATTGCCCTGAGTTTGTGGGTGTTTTTGATGGCCCCTTCGCGGGCAAGCCTCGCTCCTACAGGGTTAGTGGTGTCCTTGTAGGAGCGAGGCTTGCCCGCGAAGGCGTCCTTACAGACACCAAAGAACCACCGGATTCACTCCGGCAATTCATACACATAAATCTTGTCCGCCTCCATCTGATACCCGGCATCCGCCAGCTCGCTGGTAGACGCCTTGACCTGCATCGCACCTTCGATCCAGTACGGCTGGTACAACTCATCCAGCTTCACGCCGACTTCGCTTTTGACGTGCACGATCTGGTTCGACGGCGGTGGTGGCACGTGGATGCAGGCGCCGAAGTACGGCACCAGCAGAAACTCCGTGGTGCGCCCGTCTTCGCTCACTTCCAGCGGTACGATATAACCCGGCAGGCGAATGTTCTGCCCGTCGAGGGCTTTGACCACCGGCGCATTGGGCATGTCCTGCTTGGCCGCTGGCGCCGACTCGGCGGACAGCGTGCTGCTCATCTGCGACAGGTCGTGCAGCGGCGTCATGTTCGGCACTTCGGGTGCCGCGTCTGGCGGGATCATTTCCGACCAGGTCAGGTCTTTGGGCTGCGCCGCCCACAGGGGCAGGGCGACCAGCATCAACAGCGCAAGCAAAGCGCGGGGCATTTTCAACGTCCTCATAAACGGATCGACAGGCCATCGGCCAAGGATTGGCGGTAAGCGCGCCAGGCCGGCACGCTGCCCATCAACAGCGCGGCGATCAGGATGCCACCGAGCAGCGTCCATTCATATTCACTTGGCCAGGCCAGCGGCAGAAACAGGCCGTAGTTGGCCTGCACGTAACCCTGCGCCGCAGCGATGCAGACGTAAAGCAGCGCCACGCCCGCGATGACACCCGACAGCGCCAGGGCAAAGGCTTCCAGCACCAGCAGCGTCGCAATGTGCCATGGCCGCGCGCCCACCGAACGCAGGATTGCCATCTCACGGCGGCGTTCGTTGAGACTGGTGAGAATCGCTGTGAGCATGCCGATCAACCCGGTCAGCACCACAAACAGCGAGACCACGAACAAGGCTTTTTCCGCCGTGCCCATCAAACTCCACAGCTCTTGCAGCGCCACGCCCGGCAGGATCGCCAGCATTGGTTCGCCACGGAACTCGTTGATTTCGCGCTGCAAGGCAAAGGTCGAAATCTTGTTGTTGAGGCCGAGCATGAACGCGGTGATCGCTTGCGGCGTCAGGTCCATGTTACGTGCCTGATCAGCGCTGATCCGCCCCTCGCCCCGGGCCGGCACGCCGTTGTGCCAGTCGATGTGAATCGCTTCCATGCCACCAAGGCTTATGTGCAACGTGCGGTCCACCGGTGTGCCGGTGCGCTTGAGAATGCCGACCACGGTGAACGGTTTGTCGTCGTGTTTGACCAGGCTGATGGCCGCCACGCCGTGGGCCAGGACCAGTTTGTCGCCGAGTTTGTAGTGCAGCGCATCGGCCACTTCGGCACCGAGTACCACTTCAAAAGGATCGGTGGCGAAGGCGCGACCATCGGCCAGTTCCAGGTGCTGCTGGCGGCCGTACTGGTAATGCTCGAAGTACGCCTCGGTGGTGCCCATCACCCGATAACCGCGATGGGAATCGCCGAGGGACATCGGGATTGCCCACTTCACTTTCGGGTTGTTGGCGAAATGTTCGAAGCTGTCCCAGCGGATGTTGTTGGTGGCGTTGCCGATGCGGAACACCGAGTACAGCAACAAGTTGACCGAGCCGGAACGCGCACCGACGATCAGGTCGGTGCCGCTGATGGTGCTGGCGAAACTGGCCTTGGCTTCGGTGCGTACCCGTTCCACCGCCAGCAGCAGGCACACCGACAGAGCGATGGCGAATGCGGTGAGGATCGCGGTGAAGCGGCGGTTAGCCAGGCTGGCCATGGCAAGACGAAACAAATACATCTCAGACCTCGGACGGGGTGGCGGCGCGATTGAGTTCGGCCAGCGACAGATGACGATCGAACAGTGGCGCGAGGCTCTGGTCATGACTGACAAACAACAGGCTCGATCCGGCTTCGCGGCATTCAGCGAATAGCAGGCGAATGAAGTTTTCGCGGGCGTCGTAATCCAGGGCCGAGGTCGGCTCGTCGGCGATCACCAGTTCCGGTTGCCCGATCAACGCACGCGCTGCGGCGACCCGTTGCTGTTGGCCGATGGACAGCGAATCGGCGCGGCGACTGAGGATGCTTTCGTCCTTCAGGCCCAAGTGTGCGAGCAACGTCGCGGCGGCCTGATCGATGCTGCCGTGGCGCTGGACCGCCCGTTGTGCTCGCAGCTTGGAGAAGTGGCAGGGCAGTTCGACGTTTTCACGCACCGAGAGAAACGGCAGCAAGTTGAACTGCTGGAAAATGTAGCCGGTGTGATCGACGCGAAAGTGATCGCGGGCACCGGCCGAGAGTTCGGTCAGTTCCTGGCCAAGCAGGCGGATGCTGCCGCGATTGGGTTTCTGCACGCCGCCGAGCAGGCCGAGCAGGGTGGTTTTGCCGCTGCCGCTGGGGCCTTTGAGGAACAGGGTTTCACCCGGCTCCAGGCGAAACGCCGGAATATCCAGCAGCGGCGGATGACCGGGCCAGCTGAAGCCCAGGTCGGACAGTTCGATGAGTGCTTGGGTCATAGCGCCGATTTCATAAATATTGATGGCCTATGTAGGAGCTGTCGAGTGCAACGAGGCTGCGATCTTTTGACTTTAAAAATCAAGATCAAAAGATCGCAGCCTCGTTGCACTCGACAGCTCCTACACAGTTCTTACGGGGGACCTAAAGTGATTCAGAATTGCAGGGCGGCAGCCTTGGCTGTCACTTCAACCCCTTGCTGCCCGCTCGGGCTGATCAGTTGTACCTGAATTTTCTGGGTAGCCGGGAAGGTGCTGAAAATATTCGCCAGATCCAGCGTCTTCAGCGCACCCGGGGTGGCGCAGTTGAATTGGTAGTGGGCGTGGATTTCGCTGTGATCGTGGTGATGCTCGTGGCCGTCTTTGTCGGCCTCTTCTTCATCTTCGTCGTGATCATCGGCGTCCGGTTTGTCACCGAATAGCGGGCTGTTCAGTTCCTGACTCGCTACTACGCAACCGGCAGCCTTCGGCAGGCTGAAGAGCACCAACGGTTTCTCCAGTTGAGCGCGAGCGGCGGCGACTTTGGCCTTGTCGGCATCGGTGGTGGCGACATGTTCGAAGCCCACCAGGTTCATCGCCGGGCTTTCCAGCTCCAGCTCCAAAGTCTGACCATCCTGCGCCGCGTTCAGCCGGCCGACACCATGCTCGTGGGTGCCGAGGCTGCCATGCTCGTGATCATGTTCTTCAGCGGCGTGGGCGACAGCCAGCGGTAACAAGGCAAACGGCAGAGCGAGCAGCAGACGACGCATGGCGAATCTCCGAAAAGTAAAATGAAGAAATTGTTATGTAATCTTATAACGTAAGTGCGGGGAGTTTGACTGCCTGCTTGGCGTTGCACAAGCCCCGTGGGAGCATGCAAGTCAGAAATGTGCAGGAGCAGACTTATGTTGCGAATTCGCGGAAGCATCGGCGACTGGCCGGTGGATTTGACGCTGGAGATGGATGACGCCGACTGGGCGCGCCTGGGTGCGCAGTTGAAGGTAGAAAAAACCGAAGTCAGTATCGCGCCGGCCAAACCGTTGAATCAGGATGATGCGGTCTGGCAGATCGCCAGAGATTTGCTGCGCAAGGCCGGGCAAATGAGCGGGCCGGATCTGCTGGAGCAACTGGAAGGGCTGACCGGTAGCGCGGCGTCGGGCAAGCGACTGTTAGTGCGCTTGCGACACAGCGCGGATGTGAAAGTGGAAAACGGTGGGGATACGCCGCTTTACCGCTGGATCGAATAAACCGCAAAAGATCGCAGCCTTCGGCAGCTCCTACAGGGATCCATGTAGGAGCTGCCGAAGGCTGCGATCTTTTGATCTTAATAAAGCGCAGCAAACAACTTGCGACGGTATGTAGTCACCAACGGGTGGTCGTTGCCCAGTAACTCGAACACCTGCAGCAAGGTTTTGTGCGGCAAGCCTTCGCTGTAGCTGCGGTTGCGAATGAACAGCTTGAGCAAACCATCCAGCGCCGCGTCGTATTGCTGGCGGGCCAGCTGCTGGACCGCCAATTGATAGACCGCCTCATCGTCCTGCGGGTTTTTCGCCAGGCGTGCTTTCAGGTCGGCGGCATCCGGCAAGTCCTTGGCCTGGCCGAGGAACTTGATCTGCGCCTTGGCACCGGCCAGGGCAGCCTTGTGTTCATCACTCTTGACCGCACCGAGCACGGCTTGCGCCTCGTCCAGCTCACCGCGCTCGGTGAGGCAGCGCGCGTAGAGGATCAGCGCTTTGGCGTTGGTGTTGTCTTCGGTCAGCAGCGCTTGGAGGACGGCTTCGGCGTCGGCAAAACGACTGTCGTCGAACAGCGCCTGAGCCTGTTCGAACGGATCGGCCGCCGCCGGTGGCGGCATCTGGACGTGGGGCTCAAGCAACGCGCGCACGGCTGATTCCGGCTGGGCACCGGCAAAGCCGTCGACCGGCTGACCATCCTTGAACAGCACCACGGTCGGCAGGCTGCGAATACCAAATCGGGCGACGATGTCTTGCTCGATGTCGCAGTTGACCTTGGCCAGCAGCAACTCGCCCTGATAGCTCTCGGCAATGGTCTGCAGCATTGGCATCAGTTGCTTGCAGGGCGCACACCATTCGGCCCAGAAATCCACCAGCACCGGTTTGTGGAAAGAGTTCTCGATCACCGACTGGTCGAAATCGGCAGTCGTGGCATCGAAGATATACGGCGTTTCCTGACTCATGGGCGATCTCTTGGAAGCGTGGATACATGCACTATAAGGTGTGCCGCAAAAGATCGCAGCCTTCGGCAGCTCCTACATTTGAAATGCAATCTCATGTAGTAGCTGCCGAAGGCTGCGATCTTTTGGCGGCTTTAAATACGCCGCGCGTGATACAGGCTCACATGCCGAAACTCTTCTGGCTCGGCCAGATCCGGCAAGGTCATGGCTTCGAGCATTTCGATCCGCTGGTACAACGGATGACGAAAATCCCTCACCCGCGAATCGGCCACCAACGCTTCCTGGCCACGACTGAGGAACTCGTCGAGCAGCGGCAGATTCGCCCGGTCGTACAACACATCGGCCACCAGAATCAGATCAAACCGGTCGGCCTCGGCGAAAAAATCCGTCGAATAATTGAGCTGCACACCGTTCAGTTCGGCATTCGCCCGACAGGCGGCAATCGCCAGTGGGTCGAGATCACAAGCCACTACGTCCAGCGCCCCGGCCTTCACCGCAGCAATCCCCGCCACACCGGAACCGGCGCCGAAATCCAGCACCCGCTTGCCTTTGACCCACTCGGGGAATTCGGCGAGATAGCGGGCCATCGCCAGGCCACTGGCCCAACAGAAACTCCAGTAAGGCGGCTCATGCAGAATGCGTCGGGTTTCTTCGGGGCTGAAAGCGCGATCCATGTTGTCGCCGTCGATCAGCCACAGCTTCAGCTCGGTGCCCGGCAACTCACAGGCTTTCAACTGTGCATCGCCGAGCAGTTCACCCAACGCCTGTTGCAGGTCTAGCGGTGCACTCATGGGGCTTTGACGAATTGCAATTGGCCCAGCGCCTGGGTGGTGGGTTGGGTAATCAATTGCGACGGCAGATGCAGGATTAACTGGCCGGACTGGCTGGCACGGCCGCGCAGTTCAACGCGGGCACCGGCTGGAAAGGATTCGGGGTTGAAGCGCAGGCGAAACGGCAACACTTGATTGGTGCCGATCAGGTTCGAGCTGGCGAGCAATTGCTGCGGGCGATCTTTTTCGTCGATCACCAGCAACGCCAGTTCGACTTCGGCGCCTTCGGGCACGCCTTGCAGGGTGCCGCTCAGTTCACGCTGATACGCTGGCAGCGGGCCGAGGTTGGCCGACTCCCGGGCTTTCTTTTGCGCTTCTACTGGCGCGGGGCCGGGTGTCGGTGGCTGAGGTTTGGGCGCATCGCTGCCGCAGGCCACCAACAGGCTGAAAAGACTGATCAATACGAGCGGTCGTAACGACATTTGCGGCTCCAGCAAGGTGTCATCCATGGAACAATCGATATATCCCGTCTGTATACCGCAAACCCTATGGCTTGTCTTGCCACCGGGATGCGCTACCATGGCCCTCCCTTTTTTTGTTGCCTGCCACCATGCACTGTCCCTTCTGCGGTGCCAACGACACCAAGGTCATCGACTCGCGTCTGGTCGCCGAGGGCGAACAGGTGCGCCGCCGGCGTGAATGCCTGGCCTGCGGCGAGCGTTTCACGACGTTCGAGACCGCTGAACTGGTGTTGCCGCGCCTGATCAAAACCGATGGCAGTCGCCAGCCGTTCGACGAAGAAAAACTTCGCGCCGGCATGCAGCGTGCGCTGGAGAAGCGCCCGGTGAGTGTCGAGCGCCTCGAATCGTCGCTGGTGCACATCAAGCACAAACTGCGCGCCACCGGCGAACGCGAGGTCAAATCCCTCGTGGTCGGTGAACTGGTGATGGCCGAGCTGCAAAAGCTCGACGAAGTCGCCTACATCCGCTTCGCTTCGGTGTATCGCCGCTTCCAGGACCTCAACGAGTTCCGCGAAGAGATCGATCGCCTGGCCCGTGAGCCGGTGAAAGAATGACCACATCCGCAGAACAAGCCATCCTCGATGCCCATTACATGGCCCGCGCGCTGGAACTGGCGCGCAAAGGTCATTACACCACGCACCCCAACCCGCGAGTCGGTTGCGTGGTCGTGCGTGACGGGCAGATTGTCGGCGAGGGCTGGCATGAGCGCGCTGGCGAACCCCACGCCGAAGTCCACGCCTTACGCGCCGCTGGCGACAAGGCCCGCGGCGCAACCGCCTATGTCACTCTCGAACCTTGCAGCCACCACGGCCGTACGCCGCCCTGCGCCGATGCACTGGTGAATGCCGGTGTGGCGCGGGTGGTCGCGGCGATGCAGGATCCGAACCCGGAAGTCGCCGGTCGCGGTCTGCAACGCCTGCAACAGGCTGGCATCGCCACCGAAAGCGGTGTGCTGGAAGGCGAGGCGCGCAAGCTCAATCAAGGCTTTTTGAAACGTATGGAACACGGCTTGCCGTTCGTGCGGGTCAAGTTGGCCATGAGTCTCGACGGTCGTACGGCGATGGAAAGCGGCGAAAGCCAATGGATCACCGGCCCGGCGGCGCGTTCGGCAGTGCAACGCCTGCGTGCCCAGGCCAGTGTGGTACTGACTGGCGCCGACACGGTGCTGGCGGACAACGCCCGTTTGACCGTACGTGCCGATGAGCTGGGTCTGGACGCGGAACAAACCGCGCTGGCCATGAGCCGTACACCGCTTCGCGTGCTGGTCGACGGTCGTCTTCGCGTGCCGTTGGATGCAGCGTTCTTCAAGGCTGGCCCGGCGCTGGTTGCCACTTGTGTTGCGGTGGAAGAGCAATACGCCAATGGCCCTGAATGCCTGATCGTGCCTGGCTATGACGGTCAGGTTGATTTGCGCCAGTTGCTGGTGGCACTCGCGGCTCGCGGGGTCAATGAAGTGTTGGTCGAGGCAGGTCCGCGCCTGGCGGGGGCGTTTGCCCAGCAAGGTCTGGTGGATGAGTTTCAGATCTTCATCGCCGGCAAGTTCCTCGGCTCCTCGGCGCGGCCGCTGCTGGACTGGCCGCTCGCGCAAATGAAGGATGCACCCGAGCTTAAAATCACCGAAATTCGTGCGGTTGGCGATGACTGGCGAGTCATCGCCATTCCTGTGCCAGCAGCGAGCGTATAATTCCCGGGCTGCGCCACGCGACAGCCCTGTTCTCGAGGAGGACTCCATGTTTACCGGCATCATCGAATCCATCGGCAGTATTCGTGCATTGACCCCAAAGGGCGGAGATGTGCGGGTTCACGTAGAAACCGGCAAGCTCGATTTGAGCGACGTCAAACTGGGCGACAGCATCGCGGTCAACGGCGTGTGCCTGACCGCCGTTGAACTGCCGGGCAATGGCTTTGCCGCCGACGTCAGCCGCGAAACCCTCGACTGCACCGCCATGAACGACCTGAAAAGTGGCAGCCCGGTCAACCTGGAAAAAGCCCTGACCCCGACCACTCGCCTCGGCGGACATCTGGTCAGCGGTCACGTCGATGGCGTGGGCGAAGTGGTTGCCCGTACCGAGAATGCGCGTGCCGTGGAATTCCGCATCCGCGCGCCGAAAGAACTGGCCAAGTACATCGCCCACAAAGGCTCGATCACCGTCGACGGCACCAGCCTGACCGTGAACGCGGTCGATGGCGCCGAATTCCTGCTGACGATCATTCCGCACACCCTTAGCGAAACCATCATGGCTTCTTATCAGCCAGGTCGCCGGGTGAATCTGGAAGTGGATTTGCTGGCCCGTTACCTGGAGCGCCTGTTGCTGGGCGACAAGGCCGCAGAGCCAACCTCCAGTAACATCACCGAAAGCTTTCTGGCCCAAAACGGCTACCTCAAATCCTGAAGCTCAAATTTCGAAAGAAGGGGGGTGCCTTGTGGCGCTCAATAGCATCGAAGAACTGGTTGAAGATATCCGCCAAGGCAAGATGGTCATCCTCATGGATGACGAAGACCGCGAGAACGAAGGCGACCTGATCATGGCCGCCGAGTGCTGCAAGCCCGAGCACATCAACTTCATGGCCAAGCACGCCCGTGGCCTGATCTGCATGCCGATGAGCCGCGAGCGCTGCGAACTGCTCAAGCTGCCATTGATGGCTCCGCGCAACGGTTCCGGTTTCGGCACCAAGTTCACCGTGTCCATCGAAGCGGCCACCGGTGTGACCACCGGCATCTCCGCCGCCGACCGCGCGCGCACCGTGCAAGCAGCCGCCGCGAAAGACGCCAAGGCTGAAGACATTGTCAGCCCCGGTCACATCTTCCCGCTGATGGCCCAGGCCGGTGGCACCCTGGCTCGCGCCGGCCACACCGAAGCCGCCTGCGACCTGGCGCGCATGGCCGGTTTCGAGCCGAGCGGCGTGATCTGCGAAGTGATGAACGACGACGGCACCATGTCCCGTCGCGCAGAACTGGAAGCCTTTGCCGCCGAACACGGCATCAAGATCGGCACCATCGCCGACCTGATTCACTACCGGATGATCCACGAACGTACCGTTCAGCGGATTGCCGAACAGCCGCTGGACAGCGAACTGGGCCAATTCAACCTGGTGACCTATCGTGATTCCGTGGAAGGCGACGTGCACATGGCGCTGACGCTGGGCAACGTGTGTGCCGAAGAACCGACCCTGGTTCGCGTGCATAACATGGACCCGCTGCGCGACCTGCTGATGGTCAAGCAACCGGGCCGCTGGAGCCTGCGTGCCGCCATGGCTGCGGTCGCCGAGGCTGGCAGTGGCGTGGTGCTGTTGCTCGGTCATCCGCTCGATGGCGACGTGTTGCTGGCGCACATCCGTGAAACCGCCGATCACGCGGCCGTGAAAAAACCGACCACTTACAGCACGGTCGGTGCCGGTTCGCAGATCCTGCGTGACCTCGGCGTGCGCAAAATGCGTTTGATGAGCGCACCGATGAAATTTAATGCGATATCCGGTTTCGATCTGGAAGTTGTAGAATACGTGCCCTCCGAATAATGACCGGTTGTTTCCGGTCCTGAATTCGCGGCAAATAAATCACTGAGGGACGCGTAGAAGACGCGTCCCGGCTCTTTAAGAGATCTGACGAATGACCCTGAAGACCATCGAAGGTACCTTCATCGCCCCTAAAGGCCGCTACGCTTTGGTAGTAGGCCGTTTCAACAGCTTCGTTGTTGAAAGCCTGGTCAGCGGTGCAGTTGATGCCCTGGTTCGCCATGGCGTGAGCGAAAGCGACATCACCATTATCCGCGCGCCTGGCGCCTTCGAAATTCCGCTGGTTGCGCAGAAAGTCGCTCAGAAAGGCGAGTTCGCGGCAATCATCGCCCTGGGCGCAGTCATTCGTGGCGGTACTCCGCACTTCGAATACGTGGCGGGCGAATGCACCAAGGGCCTGGCCCAGGTGTCCATGGAGTTCGGCGTTCCGGTCGCTTTCGGCGTCCTGACCGTTGACTCCATCGAGCAAGCCATTGAACGTTCCGGCACCAAGGCCGGTAACAAAGGTGCTGAAGCTGCCCTGTCCGCTCTGGAAATGGTCAGCCTGCTGGCGCAGTTGGAGGCCAAGTGATTAGCGACGAAAGCGATCGTTTCAACCCGCGCGATCCAAAGCCTGCGGATGCCGGCAAGCCATCGAAAAGCGTCAAGCGTCGTGAGGCTCGTCAGCTCGCGACTCAGGCACTGTACCAATGGCACATGGCCAAGCAGTCACTGAACGAGATCGAAGCGCAGTTCCGGGTCGATAACGATTTCAGCGATGTCGATGGCGCCTACTTCCGCGAAATCCTCCACGGGGTTCCGCAGTTCAAGACCGAAATCGACACCGCGCTCAAGCCTTGCCTGGACTTGACCATCGAAGAGCTGGATCCGGTTGAACTGGCGGTTCTGCGCCTGTCCACCTGGGAACTGCTCAAGCGCGTCGACGTGCCATACCGCGTTGTGATCAACGAAGGTATCGAATTGGCCAAGGTCTTCGGTTCCACCGACGGCCACAAGTTCGTCAACGGTGTGCTCGACAAGCTGGCCCCGCGTCTGCGTGAAGCTGAAGTAAAGGCGTTCAAGCGCTGATTTGCGCTTGAACTGCCATTGCCATGGGCGAGTTTGAGCTGATCCGCAATTTCTTCGCCGCCGCGCCTTGTGCGCAGGGCGGCGAAGGCGTTGCTCTCGGAATCGGTGACGACTGTGCCTTGCTGACTGTTCCCCCCAGGGAACAGTTGGCGATTTCCACCGACACGCTCGTGGCCGGTGTGCACTTCGCAGATCCTTGCGACCCCTTTCTGCTCGGTCAGCGCTCGCTGGCCGTTGCGGTCAGCGACCTGGCTGCCATGGGCGCCACCCCTGTTGCCTTTACCCTTGCCCTGACCTTGCCGACGGTAACCGCCGATTGGCTGGATGCCTACGCCCGTGGGTTGAACCTGATGGCGCAACGCTGCGGCGTGGCTTTGGTGGGGGGCGATACCACTCGTGGGCCGTTGAGCCTGACCATGACGGTGTTCGGTCGTGTGCCGTCCGGCAAAGCACTGACCCGCAGCGGCGCACAGCCCGGCGACTTGCTGTGTGTTGGCGGCGAGTTGGGTAGTGCCGCCGGAGCCTTGCCGTTAGTGCTTGGCCAGCGCACCGCCGAGGCGGACATCGCCGACCCGCTGCTGGCGCATTACTGGTCGCCACAACCACAGCTTGGTTTGGGGCAGGCGTTGCGTGGCAAGGCAACGTCGGCGCTGGACATCTCCGACGGCTTGCTCGCTGACTGTGGGCACATCGCCCTGGCGTCGCAGGTCGGCCTTGAGGTCGAGCTCGACCGTTTGCCGCTGTCCAAGGCGTTGGTCGCGTTTCTCGGCCAGTCAGGCGCAGAACATGCTGGCCTGAGCGGTGGTGACGATTACGTGCTGGCCTTCACCTTGCCGTCCACTGAGTTACCGTCATTGCTGGCCGATGGCTGGCCGATTCATGTGGTCGGGCGCGTCGTGAGCGGGAAGGGCGTCACACTGCTGGACGCCGCTGGACAAGACATCACCCCGCAAACCCGGGGTTATCAACATTTTCGGGAGACACCGTGACAGACCATCCCAAGCAAACCCCGGCGGAATTCGTACCGCCGTCGGTCTGGCGCAATCCATGGCATTTCCTCGCGTTCGGCTTCGGCTCGGGCACCTTGCCAAAGGCGCCCGGCACCTGGGGGTCGTTAGTTGCGCTACCCTTTATTCCGTTATGGCAGATGTTGCCCGATTGGGGCTACTGGCTGATGTTGGGCGCCACCATGCTGTTCGGCTTCTGGCTGTGCGGCAAAGTGGCCGATGATTTACGTGTGCACGACCACGAAGGCATCGTCTGGGATGAAATGGTCGGGATGTGGATCACCCTGTGGCTGGTGCCGGAAGGCTGGCAGTGGTTGCTGGTGGGTTTCCTGATGTTCCGCTTCTTCGATATTCTCAAGCCGTGGCCGATTCGCTGGATCGACCGGCACGTGCATGGTGGCGTCGGGATCATGCTCGACGACGTATTGGCCGGGGTGTTTGCGTGGTTGGCAATGCAAGGGCTGGTAAGGATCTTCGCCTAAAGGATTAAACGGGAGAACTAAGGATGGCTCTACGCGGTTTGATGGTGATGGTGTTCACCTTGTTTTGTTCGCTCGCGCAGGCGGAGGACGCCGCGACGCTGCCGTCTGTTATTCACCTGGCCAGCGAAGACTGGGAAGACTACACCGCTGCCGATGGCCATGGGCTGGGTTGGGATGTGTTAAGGCAGGTCTTCGAACCGGCGGGTGTCAAGCTCGACATCCGCACCGAGCCTTATCTGCGTTCCTTGGGCCTCGCGGAGCGCAGCGAAGTGGATGCATGTGTTGGCTCCTATCGTGATGAGTCCGGCGATGTGCTCTATCCACACTGGAACTTCGACACCGATCACATCTATGCCTTGGGGCTGGCCAGCAGTCCGGTGCCGACCCCGGAAACTTTGGGGAATTATCGACTGGCCTGGGTACGTGGCTATGACTACCAGGATTACTTGCCCAATGTGCGCCACTACGACGAGGTGATCCGCCGTACCGGGATCGTGTCGATGCTCACCCACAATCGCGCCGACTTCTACATCGATGCACTGACCGAAGTCGATTACGTCCTCAATCGGGCCAAGGACTCGTCCCAGTTCCGCAAGACACATATCGCGGAACTGCCGCTGTATCTGTGCTTTGCCAAGACTCCACAGGCCCGCACGCTGATGGCGTTGTTCGACCAGCGCATGGAAGAACTGGTGAAAAGCGGAGAGCTCAAACCGATCTTCGAACGCTGGAAACAGCCGTACCCGTTTGATTCGGATTGAAAACGGTCAATGTAGGAGCTGCCGGAGGCTCGGGCCGCGTTCGGACGATCTTTTGATCTTGTCTTTTTAAAAAACAAAATCAAAAGATCGCAGCCTGCGGCAGCTCCTACACAAGTCGATTGCACCCAGACATCAAACTTTTTGATTGTTATGGCCGATAATTCAGCCTAAGCGTCGTCCGGAACCTGCTGTTACAATGCCGGCCTGCGAATCTTCAGACTCTTTAGATCAGGAGCACACCGGTGCCTGTCGTTTTTGTCGCCGCTTCCAAGCTGCCAACGCCTTTTGCGCAATTCACCATGCACGGCTTTCTCGACGAAGCCACCGGCCTCGAGCACGTTGTGCTGAGCCTGGGTGAGATCGCCGACGGTGCCCCGGTACTCGGCCGTTTGCACTCCGAATGCCTGACCGGCGATGCCTTGTTCAGCCAGCGTTGCGACTGCGGCTCGCAACTGGAGGCCGCGCTGCAGGCCATCGCTCGTGAAGGGCGTGGCGTATTGCTGTACTTGCGTCAGGAAGGTCGTGGTATCGGCCTGCTGAACAAGATCCGCGCCTATGAGTTGCAGGACGGCGGTGCCGACACCGTTGAAGCCAACGAGCGTCTGGGCTTTGCCGCCGACCAGCGTGACTACGCCATGTGCCTGCCGATGCTGGAGCACCTGGGTGTGAAATCCCTGCGCCTGATGACCAACAACCCGCGCAAGGTCAAAGCCCTGACCGACATGGCTATCGTGGTTGCCGAGCGCGTGCCGCTGCACACCGGTCACAACCCGCACAACAAGCTGTACCTGGCGACCAAGGCCAGCAAGCTCGACCACATGATGGGCAACGAACATCAGGGCGAGGCAGACCGGGCGTGACGCGCGGTCAGGTGCGGCGGCGACTGTCCGTCAGTTGGTGGCAATACCTGGCGCTGGCCTTGTTGCCGCTGTTTGTGATCAATGGCGTGTTCGGACAGAGCGAGGCGATCTTGCCAGTGCTGGCGATGCCGTTGTTCATCGCCGGTGTCGCTTCGATGTTTGTCAGCCTGAAGTTCTTTGGCGGCTACAAACACGCATTGATTGCCACCCAAAAAGCCCTCGACACCCCAGAAGAACCCGCCGCGTGGATCAGCCTCGCTGCCAAGCGCCGTGCGGCCTTCCTCGCGGCCGGCTTGCCCGCTTGGATCGGTGCAGTGGCCGTTTTCGTCGGCCTTGAAGCCGTACCGCTGGTGCTGCTGGCACTGTCGACCACCGTGCTGTTCTACCTCTACCGTATTCCGCGTCAACTCGGCTGATGCGTTCTGTCTGGCTGGCGGTTTTGTTGCTGGCCGTCAGCGGTTCGGTGGCGGCGGTCGAGCGCGTGGTGAGTCTCGCGCCGTCTCTCTCTGAAATCGTTGTCGAACTGGGTTCAGCCGATCTTTTAGTGGGCGTGCTGGATGCCGGAGAGCGTCCTGCCGAACTCAAGGGTTTGCCTTCCGTTGGCCGCTACGGCCAGTTGGACATGGAGCGGCTGCTGAGCCTGAAACCCGATTTGCTGTTGCTCTGGCCCGGCAGCGTCGGCCCGGCCCAGCGTGAACAGCTCAAGCGTTTGAACATCCCGACCTACGTCGCCGAACCACACAACCTTGAACAACTTACCGTCCAGATAGAGGCGATTGCCACACAGCTCGGCAGGCCTGAGCGCGGTGTTTCATTGGCCACCGATTTACGTACGCGACTGGAATCGCTGCGCCAGCGCTATCGACGGGATGAGCCGCTGCGGGTGTTCTATCAAGTATGGGATCGGCCGCTGTATACGGTTGGCGGCGGGCAGATCATCAGCGATGCGCTAGAAGTTTGCGGGGCTCGTAACGTGTTTGCCGACCTGACGCTGCCAGCACCGCAGGTCAGTGTGGAGGCGGTGTTGCAGCGCAATCCCGAGGTGATTCTGGCCAGTGACCTGGCGCAGCTCGATGCGTGGAAAGCCTGGCCGCAGGTGACGGCGGTGGCAAAGGGGCAATTGCTGCTGGTGACAGATAAAGGCCTGGAACGGCCGAGCGGCCAGATGATTGAAGCGACAGCCAAGCTGTGCCAATTGATCGCGCCTGACCGCTGAGACCGAGTTGCGGCCTTCGCGGGCAAGCCTCGCTCCTACAGGGGTTGTGTCGTATTCGATTGTGGGGGGCACGTAAAACCTGTAGGAGCGAGGCTTGCCCGCGAAGAGGCCAGCCCAGACAGAACAAAGGTCGGATCAGATCTCCGGCGTCCACGTCACCCCAAACATCCACGCCCGACCTTCCTCGCGATAGCCGTACTGAACGTCTTCATGACTGTAAAGCGCCCGGCTGTAACCTTTGTCCAATAGGTTATCGACCTTCAGCTCCAACGTGATCTCACGATTAAGTTCCCAACTGCTGCGCAACCCCAACAGGGCATAGCCGCCCAGTGGTTGCTGATTATTCAAGTCGTCGTAGCTGCTGCTCACCGCTTGCCAACTTGCACCGAGGCCGAGGCGGTCGAACTGCCGATCCAGATCCCAGCTCAGCGTGCGACGTGCACGGCGGGCTAACGTGTGGCCAGTGTCGCGATCCCGTGGATCGATGATCGCCACGCCGAGGTTGCTCTGCCAGTTGAACAACTCCTGTTTCAACGCCGCTTCGAAGCCGTTGATGCGCGCCGAGGCCACGTTCTCCGGGCGGCTGTTGCTGCCGAAGATAATCGCGTCTTCCAGATCCGTACGGTACAGCGAAGCTTCCAGGCGACTGTTTGCAGTCAGCTGGCTACGCCATTGCAGTTCATAGCTTTTCGAGGTTTCAGGTTTCAGGTCCGGGTTGCTGAAGTCCGGGTAATACAAGTCGTTGAAGGTCGGCGCGCGGAAGCCTTCGCTGTAACTGAGCAGCACATCGTTGTCCGGGTTCAGCGGCACAGTGAAAGTGCCGCTCCAGGTATTTTGGCTGCCAAACTGCTGGTTATCGTCATGACGCAGGCCCAGTTCGGTGGAGAAACTGTCGGCCTGATAACGATGCTGGATAAACGCCGCGCGGTTCCAGCGACTGTCCTCGTCGAAGTCTGTGCTGCTGTTGACCCGGTCTTCGTACCAGTCGCCGCCGAGGATCAGGCTGTTGCGCTCGCTGGGCTTCAAGTCGTTCTGCCAGGTCACCGAATCGCGGTAGGTATTAAATACGCTGCGCTCATCGCTGAGTTTGTCGAGGGTCTTTTCGCGGTTCTCGCTGTGGCCGAATTCGAGGCGGGTTTTCCAGAGGTCATTGACCCGCGCGTCGACGTAACTGCTGACGCTGCTGACGTCGAACTCACTGTAAGGCTGTTGCTGGACCGACTCGAAGGTGTCCAGGTCAAAGCGGCCGAACGGGTTGTCAAACTCGCTTTTACCGCGGTTATCCAGCAGGTTGGCGCCGATTTCGATGTCATCGCTCAGGACGTGGCTCAGGCTCAGGCTCAGGGATTTGTTGCGGTACTCGTCGTGATCGCTATCGCTGGGGTACGACTCGTGGCTGCGATTGATCCCGGCAGTTTCATCGAGACTGGCGCCGAGGTTGAAGCGGGTTCGTTCATCGCCACCGGACAAGCCGAGGCTGCGTTCCCAAGTCTGGTTATTGCCGAAACCCACGTGCAGGCGCGGTTGCAAACCAGGCTCGCCACCGCGACGGGTAAAAATCTGGATCACCCCGCCAATCGCATCGCTGCCGTAAATCGCCGAACGGGAGCCGCGCAGCACTTCCACGCGCTCGACCTGTTCGATGTTGATGTGTTGCAGGTTGCTGTCGCCGGAGGTCGAATTGCCGATGCGTTGGCCGTCGACCAGCACCAGGCTCTGGGCCGATTGCGTACCGCGAATGTAAACCCCCGGCAAACTACCGCGCCCGCCGGTTTGTGAGACTTGCACACCGGGTACACGGCGCAGCAGGTCAGTGACGCTATCGGGTTGCAGGCGATCAATGTCTTCGCGGGTGAACACGGTGTTGGCGGCGCTGCTGTCGTTACGCGCTTCGACCTGGCGGTTGGCGCTGATCAGCACGTCGGGCAGTTTCAAGGCTTGATCGCGTTCGAAAGTGTCGGCCAGGGCCGGGCCGGCCGGCAAGAGGGTCAGCGTCAGGGCAAAGGGAGAGAGTTTCATGGATGATCCGAAATTTCAGATACGACACAACCCCTGTGGAGCTGCCGAAGGCTGCGATCTTTTGATTTGATTTTTTTCAGATTTGAAGCCGCCGAAGAGCAGGATCAAAAGATCGCAGCCTTCGGCAGCTCCTACATGGGGATCGGTTTACAGGTCGAGCAATTGCAGGCGTTCGCGGATCGAAGCTTCGATCCCGGCCTCGTCCAGCCTGCACTCGGCCAGCATCTGCGCAGGCTTGGCGTGTTCGACGTAAACGTCCGGCAAGCCCAGATGCAGCATCGACTTGAGGATGTTCTCGCGGGCGAGGAATTCGCTGACCGCACCACCGGCGCCGCCCATGATCGCGTTCTCTTCGACGGTCACCAGCAGTTCATGGCTGGCAGCGATTTCACGCACCAGTGCTTCGTCCAGAGGTTTGACGAAACGCATGTCGACCACGGTGGCATCCAGCGTCTCGGCAACTTTCAGGGCTTCGGCCAGTTGCACGCCAAACACCAGCAGGGCGACCTTGCTGCCCTGGCGACGAACCACGCCTTTGCCGATTTCAATCGGTTCGAGGTTTTTCTCGATGGTCGCATTCGGGCCGTTGCCGCGCGGGTAACGCACTGCCGCCGGGCCGTTGTACAGATGGCCGGTGCTAAGCATTTTACGCAACTCGTTTTCGTCGCTTGGGGTCATCACCAGCATGCCGGGGATGCAACGCAAGAACGACAGGTCGAAGCTGCCCGCGTGGGTCGGGCCGTCTTCACCCACCAGACCTGCACGGTCGATGGCAAACAGTACGTCGAGGTTCTGCACCGCGACGTCGTGAATCAGTTGGTCGTAACCTCGCTGCAGGAACGTCGAATAGATCGCCACGACTGGTTTTGCGCCTTCGCAGGCCATGCCGGCAGCGAGGGTCACAGCGTGCTGCTCGGCAATCGCCACGTCGAAGTAGCGCAGCGGGAAGCGCTCACTGAAGGCCACCAGATCGGAGCCTTCCTTCATTGCCGGGGTAATGCCCACCAGTCGTGGATCGACGGCCGCCATGTCGCACAGCCACTCGCCGAACACACCGGAATACTTCGGCCCGCTGGCCTTTTTCGGCGCGGCGGCCGGGGCGTCCAGCGGTTCGAGTTTGGTGATGGCGTGGTAACCGATCGGGTCGACTTCCGCCGGAGCGAAGCCTTTACCTTTCTTGGTGACGATGTGCAGGAACTGCGGGCCCTTCAGATCGCGCATGTTGCGCAGGGTGGCGATCAGGGTCGGCAAGTCGTGGCCGTCGATCGGGCCGATGTAGTTCCAGCCCAGCTCTTCGAACAGCGTGCCAGGAACCAGCATGCCTTTTGCGTATTCTTCGGTGCGGCGGGCAATTTCCCAGGCGCCGGGCAGACGCGACAGCACTTTTTTGCTGCCTTCGCGCATGCTCGCGTAGGTGCGGCTGGAGAGGATTTTCGCCAGATAGTTCGACAGACCGCCGACGTTGCGCGAGATCGACATGTCGTTGTCGTTGAGGATCACCAACATATTGGCGTCCACTTCCGGCGCGTGGTTCAGCGCTTCGAACGCCATGCCGGCGGTCAGCGCGCCGTCGCCGATCACCGCGATGGCCTTGCGATCACTGTTCTGCAGGCGGGCGGCAATTGCCATGCCCAGCGCTGCACTGATCGAGGTGCTGGAGTGACCGACGCCAAAGGTGTCGTACTCGCTCTCGGAGCGACGCGGGAACGCGGCGATGCCGTCCTTCTGACGCAGGGTGCCCATGCGCTCGCGACGACCGGTGAGGATCTTGTGTGGATAAGCCTGATGACCCACGTCCCACACCAGACGGTCGTCCGGAGTGTCGAAGACGTAATGCAACGCGATGGTCAGCTCGATCACGCCCAGGCCTGCACCGAAATGCCCACCGGTCTGGCCGACCGTGTAGAGCAATTCCAGGCGCAACTCATCGGCCAGGGTTTCCAGCTCGGCTTCGCCTAACCGGCGCAGGCCGTCCGGCGTGTTGGCGCGGTCGAGCAGCGGCGTGTTCGGGCGCTTGCGGGGAATCTCATGAAACGTCGTGGGCATCAGGCGAATCGTTATAGGTATAAAAGATGCGGCAGTTTACCTGATGCTTCGCCCCCTGCCCACGCGTTGGTATTTTTTGACCGATACGCCGTCAGCTTCGGCGTTCGACGATATACCGGGCCAGGTCGCGCAACGGCTCGGCTGCCGCGTCAAACGGTCGCAGCGCGTGCAGTGCCTGATCGCGCAGTTCCAAGGCGTAGGCCTTGGCGGCGTCGAGGCCGAGCAGGGCCGGGTAGGTCGGCTTGTCGCGGGCAATGTCGGCGCCCTGGCGTTTGCCGAGGGTTTCGGTATCGCTTTCGACGTCGAGAATGTCGTCCTGAACCTGAAACGCCAGGCCGATGGCCTGTGCATACGTCTGCAACGACTTCAGTTCGTCTTTCTCGGCACGGCCACTGGCCAGGGCGCCGAGTTTGACGCTGACTTCAATCAGCGCACCGGTCTTGTGCCGGTGCATGTATTCGAGGGCTTTTTGATCGAGTTTCAGACCAACCGAGCCGAGGTCGATGGCCTGGCCGCCCACCATACCTGCCGGGCCTGCCGCCAATGCCAGGGCGCTGACCATCTGCAGACGGATTTCTGCGTCGGCGTTGCTCAGGCGCGGGTCGAGCAGGGCGCTGAAGGCCAGGCTCTGCAAACCGTCGCCGGCAAGGATTGCGCAGGCTTCATCGAATTTTTTGTGGGTGGTTGGCTGGCCGCGACGCAGGTCGTCGTCGTCCATCGCCGGCAAATCGTCGTGCACCAGCGAGTAAGCATGGATCAGCTCCACCGCACAGGCCGCGCCGTTGGCTTGCTCGGCCTTGCCGCCGAGCGCTTCGCACGCGGCGTAAGCCAGCAGTGGACGCACGCGCTTGCCGCCGTTCATCACGCTGTAACGCATGGCTTCGTACAAACGCGCCAGCTCAGGGCCCGGCGCAGTGAACAGGGTTTCCAGGGCCGCGTTGACGCGGGCCTGGCTGGTTGCCGAGTACGCCTCAATCATTCTGGTTGATCCGCGTCGAAGGGTTCCTCGGCCAACTCGCCATCACGCTCGAGCAGCACCTGAACCTTTTGCTCGGCCTGGGCCAGCGCCGCCTGGCAATCGCGGGTCAGACCGATGCCTTGCTCGAAAGCGGTCAGCGAGTCTTCCAGCGACAATTCGCCATTCTCCAGACGCTCGACCAGCGTTTGCAGGTCAGCGAGGGATTGTTCGAAATCCAGTGCAGCTTTTTTGCGGGCCATGGCGGCGATTTCCGGTTGACGTTAAACCGGCGCGACACTAGCAGACATGGGGGTTATCAGCAACGCGCGGGCTGCTTGAGCTGCTTTATGCAGGTTCTGTCTGACTATGTTTTAAAGGCGTTTGAGGATGTGCCGAAATTCTCTAGTGCTTAGAAATAACGGCACAAGTGCAGGCATTTTGGCCTTCAATTCCAAAACCGCATCAATCATTTTCTTTCGCTCAAGAACCAGCGGTGGGTGCTGTAGCCCGAGTATTCGGATTGTTTCACGTACTCGATGTTTGTCTGCATCTGACAGTGTCGGCACTGGGCTCAGGTCACCCTTTGTAGATATCGAAAAAAAACTATTGCAGCCGGGTCTAGGTTCGATCGGCAGAATTTCCGAATCCTTTTTTTGGCCGCAGGTTTTCGAGTTGCTGCTGATGCAGCCGTGCGCGTAGTTTGTGTAGTCGAACGTCAGGTGCGGATGAGCGTTTGTTCCTCCTTTTGGCTTTATATGCTCCACCTGGCCCTTATCTGCCTGCAATGATGTCTCGCAGTAGGCGCAAAGGCCTGCCTGGATTTTATGCAGGCAGGCTTTGACGATTTTTTTATACGGAAGAAAAGCCAGTGTATCGAATTCGTTCGGCCCTGCTCCGGGAGCGGCAGCGGCGTAGTCCGATAGTGCTTTGCTCGCTTCAGCCGGAACTGGAGCATGAATCAGTTCAATCATCCTTTTGACTCTCGGCATGCTCAGCAAGAAAGTCCCAAAGCTCGGCTTCGATTTGTGGGATTTGATAGCCGGCCTTGTCGAGTTCTGCTTTCAGTTCTTTTGCCTGGGGCTTGTCAGCTTCACCGTCACGGGCGAATTGTTCGTAGGCTTGAGCAGTCTCTGTAATGGGAATGTCTGGACGCTCAGGCACTTCCATAATGCCCGCAAGAGCGTCTCCGGCTTCTTGCCCAAGGGGACTCATTTTGGGGCGTTCGGCAATCCAGATATCCTCCTGCCTGTAAATGACCCGAATTTGCTCACGGTTAACGGTTGTCAGTACCTGGGGGCTATGGGTGCTGAGAATGAATTGAATTTTTGGAAAGGCCCTGCGCAAAGACGCTATGACTTGTTGCTGCCAGGCCGGATGCAGATGCAGGTCCACTTCATCGATCAAAACAATCCCTTCTGTCAGTAGGGAAGCCTGTTCCTTGAGGTGCCCGTTAAGGCGACTGCAACGGAAGGCCATGTCGGCCGTTAGCGAAATCATGGCCCGTACACCATCGCTCAGGAGGCTTATAGGCAAAAGCCCATGGTCTGGATGAGACATCGCGAGTTCTTCATAACTCAAGCTGTAGTGGAAGTTACTCCAACCTTCAGCTTCCAGTACCAAGTTCACGGCGTTCTGAATCCCGGCAATACGCGGTTTCAAATCTGAATGCTCGTATCCCGGCAGCTCTTGCTGCTGTACCAACGCCAGGGTCGCTTTACTCATCCACTGCTGCATTTGTACAAAGTTGGATGCGGAGGAGAGGCAGTCTTCATAGCCCGTGGTTCTACTAGCGCTGACAACCGCTTTGCGCATGCTGTTGTTGTGATTGATCCAAAGTCTGCCAGCAGGGTAATAACTGACCAGCGGCAAGGCTGTCTTTGCTTCCGAGCGTAATGACTCCTGAAGCTTCTTGCCCCAGTTGGCCAGCGGTGTTGCTTCCTTAGTTGTTGTTCGACTTTTTGGACCGTGCAATGCCCGCTGCCACTGAATGTCCGGGGCATCCAGAGCGGCATCGATGATGACCGGGAATCGCTGCTCATTTTCGAAACTATTGTCTAAGCGAACGTAGCGAGCATCTGTGCGCTCGATGTGTTTGGACTTTCCCATGTCAAATGCGCCCACAAAGGGCCCGAGAGCGGTAGCAATAGCTTCCAGAATCGTGGTTTTGCCTTGCCCGTTACGTGCGGCAATTACCGTCAGTTCAGGATGGAAGTCGATCTCAATGTCTTCAAATCGACGGAAATCCTTGAGTTTCAGTTTGCGCAATATCACAGGCTTACCTCTGGTTTTGCCGTCCTCGCCGACGGTTTTTCTGGCCGTAGTTGATCATGAGATGAGCTTGAGCTCCAGTTGAAATCTTTGTTTGAGAACTGGACGGTTGTTCACTATTGGGAGGGATTCGGATCGTCGATTTTGTATCGCGTACTTCGGCCTCCAGCGGGTAAGCGTTTCAGGCCACCCTTTTGAAGCAGCTCAGCCAAATGACGGGTTGCCGTGGCCTTGGATACTTTAGCTTCAGCCTGATACTGCGCTGCGCTAATGCCATCCACAAAGCTGCGCTCCCCGCCATCAAGCAAGCGATTCAGTACTTTGGTCTGTGCCGCAGACAACTCTGATTCCCGATGCGCCTGCCAGAAACGCGCCTTACCCAGCACGCTTTCGATCCGCGCCATGGCCTGTTGCAAGCTGCGCAGCAGGGTTTGCAGAAACCATTCCAGCCACTCGGTGATATCCAGCGTGGCTTTCTGGCAGGTTTCGAGCACTCGATAATAGCCGGACCGGTCTTCGAGAATGCTCGCGGACATGGCATAGAAGCGGATGGCTTGGTCTTCACCCTGAGCCAATGCCAGATCGGTGATCGTTCGCGTCAGGCGCCCGTTGCCATCGTCGAAAGGGTGCAATGTCACGAACCAGAAGTGCGCGATGCCGGCCCGCAGCAATGGATCAAGTCCCGCCTGATTTCGGCTGGCGGTAAACCAGGCGAGGAAGGTGTCGAGCTGTCGCTCAAGGCCCTGACGAGGCGGGGCTTCGAAGTGAACGGTTGGTCTGTCGAGGCGGCCGGACACCACTTGCATCGGATCATCGCCACGTAACGCACCGACACGGATCGGCCGGGCAGCGAGATCGGTCTCTTGCTCGGGAAACAGCCATTCGTGCCAATCGAGTAATCGCTCCAGCGTCAGCGGTTCAGCGAAATGCTGAGTGGCGTCGAGCATCAATTGCGCCAACCCTTCACTGCGCTGGCTGACATTATTGCCATCGACCAGTTCCAGGCCCAGCCGGCGCGCTAATGATGAGCGAACCGAGCCGACATTCAGCTGCTCACCCTCAATAGCGGATGAGGTCACGATGTTCTGCAGCAGCGCATCCAGTTCGCTCTGAGCGCTCAGCGAATTGCCCACTGAGCTGGCCATGCCCATCAATCGCCCTTGTGCTTGGACACACTCGCGCAAAAACGGCCCCAACCGCTCTGCTTGCCAGTTGAAATTCGGCCAATCGGGCTGCTGCCAGATCCAGTGAGGTGCCATGAACTCGGTGCTCTTGGAGTGGGTGAGCCGAATAGAAACGTTATTCGGCTCATATGGTGAGCCGAACATGACGCCTATTCGGCTCACCGTCCACCTGCCAGCGTGAATCCCACCGCAAATATAGAGGTATCCGATTGTTAAAAAACCGCCGAATGGCTAATCTTCGCGCCTTCTACGACCCGATAGTCATGGGTCTTTCTGACGAAACGCAGTTTTTGGATCTGTAACGCGCCGAGGATCGGGCGCAAGGTTTCGTTATGCATGGCAGGAGGCGTCACATGCGTTCATTTCTTCTATTGCTGATGGGGCTCGCCTGCGCGTCCGCGGCGTTAGCCGAGCCTTCGGCCGAGGTGTCGGAACCGGTGGGTGGGTGGCGTTATTCCGGCCTGCTGGACCGCAGTGAACATCCTCAAGTCGCCTATCCCACGCCACCGATCGATCGCGGTGTGCAGCGCAATCGCACCATGATCCAGGGCCAGCTCAAGGCCATCGGCACTCAGCGAGGGCCGCATACCCTGGCCGTCAACGGCAATCCTCTGAATCTGTACACCGACGACCAAGGGCGTTTCGCCCGGCCGTATGCGTTCGGCGCCGGCTCCAACAGCGTTGAAGTACGCAGCGCTGAAGGCAAATCGCTCAAGCGCGTTCAATTCTACGAAGCCAACAACCTGCGCACTCCGGCGCGGATTCGCGTGGTGTTGGGCTGGGATGACCCGAAAGCCGAACTCGACCTGCACATTATTACCCCCGACGGCCAGCATGCGTTCTGGGCTCGCCCGGCGATGAGCAACGGCGGCGGTCTGGACCCGGACGGTGTCGATGGCCCCGGCCCGGAAATGTTCACCATGACCGCGCCGATGCATGGCACCTATCTGGTTTACGTGAACTATTGGGGCAACTTCGGCAGTGGCGGCTATAACTTCGATGAGACCAGCAACCAGAACGAGGTGATCACCTCGCAGATCAATCTGGTGCTCAACGAAAACACCGTCGACGAAAAACGCGAGACCTTCATCGTGCCCCTGCGGGCCATCGGTGACCTGCTGCTGGTCAAGACTTTCAACTATTAAGCATCCCGCTCCACGGATGAATTGGGCTTTGTGAACATGAGCGATAACACTGTTTCTCCGGCGGCCGAAACGCCTGCAGCCAAAACTCCTCGCCGCTGGCCGGCGCTGCTGGTCGGGTTGGTCCTGGTGGCCGGCGTGGCGGGCGGTTTGGGCTGGTTCATGCACAAACCCAAGGCGCCGCCGGCGGCGTTGGCCAGCGACAAACTGGGCATGAGCCGGCCGGACGGTCTGCTCGAAACCCATTCCTTGAGCCAATTGCCCAAGGACTTGCTGGCGGTGCCGTTCCTCAAGGAAACCCTGACCGAAGATTTCGTCTTCTATTACGAAGCGCATGCGGATCGTCTCGGTTTGATCGGCAGTTTGCGGCGGATTATTTACGAACATGACCTGAAGTTGCAGGACAGTTTGATCGAGCAGCTCTTCGATCAACCGGCAGACGTGGCGCTGTGGCGTGGGGCGGATGGTCGCCTGAAAGACTTTTTGTTGGTGATGGATCGCGGTGGTCTGGCCAAGGTGCTGGAGCCGCTGGCGAAAGTAGCGCTGGATGATTCGCAGCTGACCCAATTGGCTGAAATCAAAGTTGCCGGCGATGTGGTGCCGCTTTATCAACTCACCTACAACCACAGCAAAGCGCTGCTGTTCGCCTCTCATGGCGACAAACTGGTGGTGCTGTCCAATCCGACCAAACTCTACGATCCGGAAAGCGGTTCATCGGAAGAGACAGGCAGCGTTTCGACCAAGGCCATCGCCGCCTTGCTTAACGGTGACAAACTCTTCCCCGAAGCCTTCGGCCTGCCACCGCGCACGCCTGAGGTAAAACAGCGTCTGTCGGTCAATGCCAGCGTCCTGGCCATGGGTTATCAGCGCTTCATACCGAACTTCGCCGGGCTGCGTTTCGACATGGACGACAAGGGTTGGCACAGCTTCCTCGCCATGGACGAACTGGACGACCAGCCGGACTTCGATTTCAAGCCGATCTGGCAAGCCATGCCGATGGGCGCCAGTGCTTGTGTCGCCTTGCCGCTCGCCGCCGAACAACAGAAACCGCTGCTGGTGAAACTCGGCGCTGAAGAGTCTGTAGCCCAAGCCCTGACCGAACACATGGCCGGTGCCGCCGGCCTGTGCTGGTACGCCGATTCGCGGTTGTACACGCCGTTGCTGGTGGCCAGTCTGAACGATGATGACAGCGCCAAACTCGACGGCGACCTGGGCAATCTGTTCGGCTCGATGGTCGGCGCCTATGAAGGCAACATCGAAGAGCACGCATTCCCGGTGGTCGAGAAACAGGACGGCCCAACCCACCAATGGCAGCGCCAGGTCAGCTCCAACTTCGGCCCTTACAAAGCCAAGGATGCCGAGGACCCGGACACCATCACCGGCAAGGCGTTCATGAAAGTCAGCCTGGCGCGCCACGGTTCGACGCTGCTGTTCTCCCTCGACGACAAGCTGGTGGACAAGGCCCTCGGTACTCTCGACAAACGATTCCCGCCGATGGCCGACGTGGTGCCGAAAGACCTGCTGATGCCGGTCTACTTCGGCCCGGATTCGATGGCGCAACTGATGCAACAGGAAACCCTCGACAGCCTGCCGCAGGACATGGAACCGGTGTTCTATAACGCCGCGCAAACCTACCTGATCCCGAAACTGCGCAAGCTCGGCGGCTACGGCAAATACGCCCTGACCTTGCCGGAAGGCAGCGAACCCGATGGCCACTGGCAGTGGCTGCCGCTGGAATGGAAAGCCCTGTGACAGCACTTATCCGAGGCCTCGGCCTGCTGGCGTTGCTACTGGGCACCCGAGCCTTTGCCACTGATACACCGCCGCTGGACGTGCAGCAATCCCAGGTGTTCCGTGCCTGGTTCGTGCGCATCGCCCAGGAACAACTGACCCAAGGTCCGAGCCCGCGCTGGTATCAGCAGGACTGCGCGGGCCTGGTACGTTTTGCCGCCAACGAAGCGCTGAAAGTCCACGACGACAAATGGCTGCGCAGCAATGGCCTGTCCAACCGTTATCTGCCGCCAGAGCTGCAACTGAGCGAGGCGCAACGCGGCCTCGCCCAGCAATGGCAGCAGGGCGGCGGCAAGGTCGGGCCGTACGTCAACGCGATCAAACTGATTCAGTTCAACAGTCATCTGGTCGGCCGCGATCTGGCGCAAGCCCGGCCCGGCGACCTGATGTTTTTCGATCAGGGCGACGACCAGCACCTGATGATCTGGATGGGCCGCTACATCGCCTATCACACCGGCACTACCACCCCCACCGACAACGGCATGCGCTCCGCAAGCCTGCAGCAACTCATGACATGGAAGGACACCCGATGGATACCCGATGCAGCCAACCCCAACTTCATCGGCGTCTATCGACTGAATTTTCTCTCCCAATGATCGGTGCCCGCATGTTGCGTTTTCTGCCTCTTTTGTTGGTATTGCTGCTGCCTTTCTCGGCGGCCAATGCCGAAGATACGGTCGAGCCGAGCGGCTACACGCCGGTGGCCGGTGAAAGTTTTTTCCTGCTGGCCGACAGCAGTTTCGCCAGTGACGAGCAAGCGATGGTACGTCTCGAAGCGCCGGGTCGCGACTATCGCCGGTTCCGCATGGAGCCTTACGGTGGTGCCGATATTCGGGTGTATCGCATCGACAAACCGTTGGATTTCCTCAAGCGCCAGAAGAACCTGCACCGGGTGGTCAGTGACGGCCAGTTCAAGGGCGAAGGCCTGTCCAACACCCTCGCTTATTTGTGGGACAACTGGTATCGCAAATCCCGACGGGTGATGCAGCGGGCGTTCTCCTTCGAGTCGCGTAAACAAGTCACCGAGCAAGTACCGGAACTGAAGATGGGCGCCGCCATTGCGGCGCCAACGCCCTACGATGCGCAGCCGCAATTCGCGTTGATTCCAGGTTTGCCAGTGGTGAGCCAATTCCGTTATCCGCTGTGGCAAGCCAAGCCGATCCAGCCGCCCGAGGGCGTGAATCTGGCCGGGTCTTCCAGTGAGTTCGTCAGTGTCGCGCCGGGCAACGTGTATATCCCGTTGGGCAACCTGAAACCGGGCCTGTATCTGGTGGAAGCGCTGATCGGCAAGTACCGTGCGACCACCATGGTTTTCGTCTCCAACACCGTGGCCGTGAGCAAGATTGCTGGCGATGAATTGCTGGTCTGGGCCGCGCGCAAACACGAAGGCAGTTCAGTGCCGAAGGTCAATGTGCTGTGGACCGATGGCCTCGGCGTAATGAGCAGCGGTGCCACCGATGCCGATGGTTTGCTGCGCCTGAAACACGTCAGCCCCGAGCGTTCGTTCCTGATCGGCGAGGACGAAGAGGGCGGTGTATTCGTCTCGGAAAACTTCTACTACGACAGCGAAATCTATGACACCAAACTCTATGCGTTCACCGACCGGCCGTTGTATCGGCCGGGAGATTGGGTGTCGCTGAAAATCGTCGGCCGCGAGTTCAAAAACGCCCGGGATTCGGTGCAACCAACGGCTGCCGACGTCAACGTGACCGTGCTGGATGCGACCGGCACGGCACTGCAAAGCCTGGACTTGAAACTCGATTCCAAGGCTGGCACCCAAGGCCGATTCCAGCTGCCGGACAACGCCGTGGCCGGCGGTTATGAATTGCGCTTCAGCTACAAGGATCAGGCCTACAGCAGCGCCTTTCGCGTGGCCGAATACATCAAGCCGCATTTCGAAATTTCGCTGAATCTGGCCAAGCAGGATTACCGCACGGGCGAACCGGTGCAAGGCAGCCTGGTGCTGCTGTACCCGGACGGCAAACCGGTGGCCAACGCCAAATTGAGTCTGAGCTTGCGCGCCCAGCAACTGTCGATGGTCGACAACGAACTGCAATACCTCGGGCAATTTCCTGTGGAGTTGACCAGCACCGAACTGACCACCGATGCCAAGGGTAACGCCACTCTGGACCTGCCAGCCGCCGAGAAACCGAGCCGTTACATGCTCACGGTATTCGCCAGCGATGGTGCGGCGTATCGGGTCAAGACCACCAAGGAAATCCTCATCGACCGTGGTGCCGCGAACTTCCGTCTTGGCGCGCCGCAACGTTTCAGTGCGGTGGGCGATAAGGTCGTGTTCAGCTACGCGAATGAAAACGCTGCAGAGCAAAAATCGATCACGCCGAGCAGCTACGGTTGGGTACGACTGGAGGATCAGAGCACCGGCGAAGGCAAGCTTGCCGCCAGCGACAAGGGCTTCACGTTGGCCTTCGAAAGGCCTGGCACCTACAACCTGACGCTCAGGGATGACCATGGTCGAACCCTCGGTGGGACCGGTCATTCAGTCACCGGAGAAGGCGTAAAAGCCGTACCCGGCACCGTGGAAATCGTCCTCGACAAACCCGAGTACAAGGCCGGTGATGAAGTGCTGGCATTGATCACGTTCCCCGAGCCGATCAGCGATGCGCTGCTGTCGCTGGAACGCGACAAAGTCGAAGCTACGGCGCTGCTGTCCAAGGGCGGCGACTGGCTGAAGATGGAAAAACTCAGCGACACCCAGTACCGCGCGCGCATTGCGGTGAAGGACCGCTTCGCGCCGAACCTGACCTTCTCGGTGCTGTACACCAAGGGCGGTCAATACAGTTTTCAGAACGCCGGCATCAGGGTGATTACGCCGCAAATCGATGTGGCCATCGCGACTGACAAAGAGACCTATCAGCCCGGCGATACGGTGTCGGTAGACCTGACGACGCTGTTCGCCGGCAAGCCGATTCCGGCGCATTTGACGGTCAGCGTGGTCGACGAAATGATTTACGCGCTGCAACCGGAAGTCGCGCCAACCATCGACCAGTTTTTCTACCATCCGCGCCGCAACAACGTGCGCACCAGCGCCAGTCTGTCGTTCATCAGCTATGACGTTGCACTACCGGGTAGCCCGGGCGCGCCCGGCAAAGCCAACCGCAGTGAACGCGGCGTAAAAGTGCTGGAGCGGCCGCGTCGAGAGGACGTCGACACCGCCGCGTGGCAACCGGAATTGTTGACCGACGCCAGCGGTAAAACCCGTTTCACTTTCAAAATGCCCGACTCACTGACCCGCTGGCGCATCACCGCCCGGGCTATCGCCGATGACGGACAGGTCGGGCAGAAGAAGCAGTTCGTGCGTTCGGATAAACCGCTGTACCTCAAGTGGAGCGGGCCAAGCAAATTCCGCGCGGGCGACAAGCCGGATCTCGGTGTGTTTGCTTTCAGTCAGGCAGAGAACCCGGTGAAGGCAGAGTTGGTGATTCATTACGCGGGCAATGATCAGCGCGTTCCCGTTACGCTTAACAGCGGCATTAACTACGTCCCGTTGCCGGCGTTCACGTTGGCGAATGGCGAGTGGACCGCCGAACTGGTGCAGGACGGTAAAATCGCTGATGCGTTGGCGGTGCAACTGACTGCAACCGGTGACGGTTGGCAGGTCACGCAAAGTCAAAGCCTGGACGTGGCGAGCGGGGATACGCCGCTGACGCTGCCGGCAGACGCCACGGATATTCGCTTGCGTCTGGATGACAGCCCGCAGGCGCTGTTCCGCTCGGCCCTCGATGATTTGCTGAGCTATCCGTATGGCGGCGTCGAGCAAACGGCCAGTCAACTGCTGCCACTGAGCATCGCCTATCCAACCCTGTCGTCGAACCCACAAGTGCGCGATCGCTTGCGCCTGATCATGCAGAACAGCCGCTTGCGTCTGGTGCAAATGGCCGGGCCTTCGGCGAGTTTTACCTGGTGGGGCATGGACGGCGAACCGGATGCATTCCTCACCGCTTATGCCTATTACGCTGACTGGCACGCCAGCAAAGTGCTGGAATTGAGCTTGCCTGCGGAGCATTGGCAGCGGGTGTTGGAGGTCTACGCCAAACAGGCGAAAAACACGCCGCTGTTGCAACGCGCGCTGATTTTGTCGTTCGCCAAACAAATGCAGTTGCCGGTGAATACCTTGCTCAGCGGTTTGATGGAGGATTTGGCAAAAGCGGGCGAGGGCAATGCCGCGAACCTGATGGACGATGGCGAAGACAGTATCGTCATTAACGATCCGGATTCGGCGTTGGGTCTGGCCGCGGCTCGGGTACTGACCACAGCCCTGGCCAAGCAATCGAAAGTCGCGTTGCCGGACGCATTCAACCGGCAACTGGCCGATGCGCAACAACGTTTGGCCGTCAGCTCACAGCCATTTGCCGAAGCGTTGAACCTGTCGCTGCAACCTTTCGATCAGGCCCGCGCGTCGACGTTGTTACAGCGCTTGCTGCCACAGCAGTCGACTCTGGAACGGGCGCTGGCGCTGACCTGGCTGCAACGCAGCATCGAACAGGCCTCGCCCACCATCGCACTGGCACCGGGTGACGGCTGGAAAAAAGAACACGGTGATACCGGTGAAACGTATTGGACGTGGCAGGGTTCTTCGCCGGTGCCGGCGGTGTTGTCGGTGACCGGCAGCCAAGAACGGCCGCTCCGTGCCGCGCTGAGTTACCAGACCAAGCAACCGGCAGCCGATCCGATGGCCGTGACCATCACCCGTCGCCTGTCGCGACTGGTGCCGGGTGACGAAGCATTCACCTTCAAACTGGAGCCGGTCGGCAACACGCCGTTGTCCAGTGACAGCCTGTACCTGGACGAAGTAATCCTCACCAGCAAGGCCGGCAAACCGCTGCGCTACGGCATGCTCGAAGTGCCGCTGCCACCGGGCGCCGACGTTGAGCGCACCACGTGGGGCATCAAGCTGATGGGCAAGGCCGGTACCGAGCCAACGGCGCTGGAGAAGGCACGTTTCGAGCCGGGACAATTGGCCTATGCGGTACCGGTGGATGCGTTGAGTGGCGAATTGCGCCTGCGTCACCTGGTGCGTTTCTCGCAGAAAGGCCAGTTCAACCTGCCGCCAGTGCGTTTCACTCAGGTGTACGCGCCACAGCATCAAGCCCAGGAACAGAAGCCTGCGCTCGGTCAGGTCACGGTCCACTGACATGCATCGGTTGCTGATCTGTTGGCTGCTGTGTTTGGTCCCCGCGCTGGTCACGGCGCAGGACGAACCGCTGCGCGTGGCCTACAAGGGAGAGTTGCTGTCCTTGAACCGCACTCAGTTGCTATCGCGTGAGCCATTGCCCGACACCGTGCAGACGCCGTTGGGCAGTGTGTGGAAGCTGTTTGTCTACGGCTGGTTGGTGGACACCGCCGCTCGCGAACCGGCTTATGAATGTCGTGGGCAATCGAAAGAGGAAGTTTATTGCTGCACGGCGGGCGGCAAGATCGAGCGCGATCAGGCGTTGGTGAAATCCTGCGGGTTGTATTTTGAACCGGCGCGGTTGGGTATATCCAGCGCGGATTGGCGAGCCTATTGGCAGGCGCGGCAAGCGCCGGAGTGGTTGCTGAATTTACCGTCATTAAAGCCCGCCACCCGGGTTTCGGTGGTTGAGTTGTTGCGCATGTTGACGGTGATACCGGCGCAAGATCAGGCCCGGCGCGTGCTGCTGGATGTGCTGTTGAATGCTGCCGACGGTAATGCGGTCGGTGAACTTGGCAGCGGCTTGCGGGTGAAAACCTGGAGCTGGTTGGGGGATCAGGATCCGTCGTCACGTCAGGGCGGATTCGCCGGATGGACGGCGGACGGTACGCCGATCTGGGCTGGTGGACGTGGGACCAGTCAGATGGTTTTGCGCAATTATGGTCCGGCGCTGGCGACTGTTTTGCCGTCGTCATGGCCGGCCGAAGCGGGAAAATGTGTTGAGGTCAGCCTGTTCTCGCGTCATCCATTGAAGCGAGTGCTGACGGGGGATCGCGTTCTGGGATCCGGTCCTTTGCAGGGCGATTACCGCGTCGAATTCGCCAACGGTAATCAGCTCGATATCCATAGCGATGGCGAACTGTTTTTACTCAACGACAAGCTCATCGCCCGCCTGGATCGCGAAGAATACGTCGCCCGCGTGCTGCAGCGCGAAGCCACCCCCGAACCCGTCGAAGCCGCCAAAGCCCTGGCCGTGGCCATCCGCACCTACTTGCTGCAAAACGCCACGCGCAATGGCGACTGCCTGAGCATCGATGACAGCAGCAGCCGTCAGCGCGTCGCACCACGGCCGGCCAGCGCCGAAGCCCGCAACATCGCTGCGTGGACCAGCGATCTGGTATTGGCCGGCAGCCCCGTCACTTACCACTCCGACCAACCCGGCCCGGACAGATTGTCCTGGCAGCAAGCGGTCGAACAGGCCAAGGCCGGCCAGCGGTACGACGCCATCCTGCTGCACGCCTATCCGCGCGCCAGCCTCAGTCGGTGGGACAATCCGGTGGCCTCCTGCGAAGCATTGCCCGCGGCGCAAGACTGGCTGCAAAAGCAACGTCAGGGCTGGCGCTCACGCCTTGAGAGCGAAGCCGGCTACAACGAAGTCAGCACCTTCGCCGTGTGCCGCCTGGCCTTCGGCCGCCCTTATGTCGACCGCGAACGCCAGCGGATCTACGTGCGCGGCGTGCTCTCGCTGCAAGACCGTCTCGACCTGACCCACGAATACCTGCACCTGGCCTTCGAAGCACACCCCAATGGCCAGGACGAAACCTACATCGAAGGGCTCGCCCGCCACCTCTTGCTGGAATAGACCATGACACTCCGTTACCCACAGGTCTTGCTGATGCTTTGCACGGTTGCCGCGTTAACGCCGGTTATCGCCGCCGACAGCATCAAGCTCGATACTCCCGCAGGCGGCTGGCGAACCGGTGCGGCCGAAGGCGAGGGCGAAAACTTCCGTCAGACCGTCAACTACCCGGCCTCTTCGGTAAACACCCCGGCAGGCCAGGCCAACACCGCGCGCATCAGCGGCCAGATCAAAACTACGCCCAAATCGGCTGAGCCTGGTCGCCTGGTAGTCAACGGCGTCAGCATGCCCCTGAAGATCGACGCCGCCGGCCGCTTCGACCGACCGTTCTCATTCCCCAACGGCAGCAACAGCGTGGAAGTGCGCAGCCCCGATGGCCAGCAACGCCACCGCACGCAATTCCTCAACACCAGCGGCGGCGCTACTCCGGCCAAATTGCGCGTGTTGCTGGCCTGGGACAGCGACAACACCGACCTGGACCTCCACCTCATCACCCCCGACGGCGCGCATATCTGGTACGGCGACCGCGTCGCCCCTAACGGCGCCACACTGGATGTCGATGTCACAACCGGCTATGGCCCGGAAATCTTCGCCATGCCGGCGCCGATCAAGGGTCAGTATCTGGTGTATGTGAACTACTTTGGCGGCGGCTATCGCAGTGATGAAGAAGGGCAGGAAGACGCGGTACAACCGCTGACCACCGCGCAGGTGACGGTAATTACCGAAGAGGGGACGCCGAGCGAGAAGATGGAAACGTTTCTGGTGCCGATGCGGGCGGTGGGGGAGTTGACGCTGGTTAAGGGGTTTAGTTATCCGTAAAAGTATAGGGATTCCCTTGGCAACCCATCACAAATGGTAACTGGGCACCTGAGCGACCTTCCACGGGCGCGAACTGGCGTTTGATGACGCAACGGAGGAAGACTGCCAGTACATCAACACCAGTTCACGATTCACCATCAAATTGGCGCGCTGCTGGGCATTATGAATACGGCCCTTGAGGTCCACCAGCCAATCGCCATAGCCATCGAGTGGCATGCTCTGATTAATTGGGGTATCGCTCATGCTTGCTTTCCCTTTTTGCTTTTTCGGGGGTGCGTTCGCCGCTATTTCGGTGCGGATATTGATAGAAGACGCAGGCCATAAAAAGTGCACTGCGATCGGAACGCTCTGTACCGATTCAAGCGGTGGCTTTTAAATCAGCTGCGTTGCTGTCAATCAATACGGGTTTTCTGAAAGGCATTAAAAAGCCGGCTTGTGGCCGGCTTCTCGGGGACTGGCTTGGATCATTTTTGGTAAACCGCGCCAGCCTTCAAAACGTACACCCGGATCTTGCGTCCGGCTGTGGGACTCAGCGAGAAAATCATCTGCCTTGTCGGTGCGATCATGAGCCGCGGAGCGGGTCGATGCGCAAATGTGGGGCGCAGCATACTGATTTTTTGGGGAAATTCCCAGCATGGTGTGCGTTGTAGAGCTATCCGATCGTTGCGGGTCTGCTGACGGGGTCGAGATGTAGGTTGAATGTTGCAAAGCATTCGCGAGCAAGCCCGCTCCCACAAGGATCGCGTAATCCTTGTGGGAGCGGGCTTGCTCGCGAAAAAGACGCCTCGGCGTTACAGGAACGGCACTTCCGGTCTGCGCTTGTTCAGTGTCGACCACCAGAACACCCAGCCCAATACCCTGAAGTTCTGCTCTTCGATTTGTTCGCGCCTGAGAATCTCGTCTGGATACTCGGCGCTGTTGTGGCTGCGCATCCGCAATGCGTTACCCGGGACTCGATGCAGGTATTTGATACGAAGCATGCCGTCGTGCTCGATGGCGTAGATCTGGCCGTCGATGATTTGCGTAAGGCCCCGGTCGATAGCAATGGTGGAGCCGTCTTCGATCTTCTCGGCCATGCTGTTGCCGACCATGCGGGCGCAGATGGCGTCAGTGTGGTTGATCTCCAGGGAATCGAGGTGACTGCGAGGAAGGCGGATGGATTCTTCGCGGTCCTCGACAACGTGAGTTTTGTTAGAGCCGACTGCCGTAGGAACCTCCTTGTAGAACGGCAAGTCAAGATCGGTGGGCTCAATCACGGTATAAACGCCGCGAATGGCCTGGGCGTCGAAGATGTTGCCAGACTCATCGGCCAGGCGCAGATGCTTGGCGTCTTTCAGGCCTTCTCCAGTTTTTAGCCAGTCACTGTTCACGGACAGTTTTCTGGCGACTTCTTCCATGCAGTGAGCAGGCACGCCGCGGGTGTACCAGTTGTGCACATTTTGTGGTGCCGTGTTCAAGAACTCGGCAAATCCTGTTGTGGTGATATTCGCTATCCCAAGAAGCGCTTTGAACCGAGGACCGCTGGATTTGTTGTTTTTCATAAGCGCGAGTCTACTGGCGCGCAATAAGGCTTTGAATCAACGAACCGTTCAAAATCGGCGGAAATTTAAGACGGGATGTAAGACGCTTTCAGGGAAAATTAAACAAAAAACAACTCAATGGCAGGGTGTTAAACGAGCTGTTTAAGCTGCTTTGCAAGCGCCCACAAAAAACCCCGGATCAACCGGGGTTTCTCTTGAGGCTTGCCGCCTGAAGCTCGCGACTGCTCTTAGCCTTTATAGGCCGCAACCGACTTGGTGATCGCTTCGCGGGCAGCGTCTGCGCCGGCCCAGCCTTCGATCTTCACCCATTTGCCTTTTTCGAGATCTTTGTAGTTCGCGAAGAAGTGCTCGATCTGTTGGATCAGCAGCGGTGGCAAGTCGGTGTATTCCTTCACGTCGACGTACAACTGGGACAGCTTGTCGTGCGGAACCGCGATGACTTTGGCATCGCCGCCGCCGTCGTCGGTCATGTTCAGGATGCCGACTGGACGTGCGCGGATCACCGAACCTGGAGCAACCGGGTAAGGGGTTACAACCAGTACGTCGAGGGGATCACCGTCGTCCGCCAGGGTGTTCGGGATGTAACCGTAGTTGGCCGGGTAGAACATTGGGGTGGCCATGAAACGGTCAACGAACAGGCAATCGCTGTCTTTGTCGATTTCGTATTTGATCGGCGCGTGGTTGGCCGGAATCTCGATCGCGACGTAGATGTCGTTCGGCAGGTCTTTGCCAGCCGGAATCTTGCTGTAGCTCATTGGGCGTTGCCCCCGTTAGTTGACCAAAAACACTTGGCCGGATTGACCAAAAAGTGGCGGCGATTATAGGCATATTCCGCCAACGTTGCTATGCACCGCAGGTCCTGTAGACCTTAGTCATGTGCCTGATAGACAGGGTCGTCGGCGAGAAGTTGCCTGAGCCTCGCCAGCGGGTCCTGGCGGTAGAACAACTTCAGCTGTTCGTAGACCGGAGGATAAGCCTCATGCAGCAAATCCGGGGCGCTGAAGAAGTATTCGCTGGTGACCGCGAAGAACTCGCCCGGATTCTCGGCGGCGTAAGGATCTATTGCGGTCTCGGCTTCCGGGTTGCGCTCCAGTTGTCGGTCGAGGTCGTCGTAGGCTTCTTGCATGACCTTGGCCCAGTCGCTGACCCGCATGTCGGCATGCAATGGCGGTAGGCCATTGGCGTCACCGTTGAGCATATCGAGTTTGTGCGCCAGTTCGTGGATCACCAGGTTGTAGCCTTCCCAGCCGCCGCTGGCCATGACGCCGGGCCAGGCAAGGATGATCGGGCCCTGCTGCCAGGCTTCACCACTGTGCTCGCCGTCCCATTCGTGCTCGACACCACTGGCGTCGCGATGACGCTGCGGGCTGAGAAAGTCGTCGGGGTAAAGGATGATTTCGTGAAAACCCTGATACCAGTTCAGGTCGCCGAGGTGCAACAACGGCAATTGCGCCTGGGCGGCAAGCAGCAGACGTTGCTCCTGATGCAATTCGACACCGGGCAGGGCGGTCAGGTGTTTGTCTTGCAGGAACAACACGCAGGCTTCACGCAGCCATCGGTCTTCGGCGGCACTGATGCCATCGAGAAAACTCAAGTGATGACGCACCCGCTGCCACATGTCGTCGGCAATCGGGTGCTTGGCCAGGGTGCGCTGGCGTCGCCAGGCGCTCAGGGACCACATCGTGAATCAGCGAGATTCGGCTTTGGAGTTCGAGCCGCCCAAGCGGCTGCGGACTACGCCGATAATCATCGGTACCAGTGACAACAGGATGATGCCGACCACCAGCAACGAAAGGTTTTTCTTGATGAACGGTACGTTACCGAAGAAGTACCCGAGGGTGACCAGACCACCAACCCACAGGATGGTGCCGAAGACGCTGAAGGCGAAGAAACGCGGATATGGCATTTTCCCTACGCCAGCGACGAACGGTGCAAAGGTACGGATAATTGGCAGGAAGCGCGCCAGGGTTACTGTTTTGCCGCCATGCTTGTCGTAGAAATCGTGGGTTTGTTGCAGGTAGTCGCGGCGGAAAATCTTCGAATTCGGATTGCTGAACAGCTTTTCGCCAGCCGTTCGTCCGATGATGTAGTTGGTGCTATCACCAAGAATCGCCGCCAGCATCAGCAGGCCGCCGAGCAGCACCGGGTCCATGCCTCCACCAGCCGCCACGGCACCAGCGATGAACAGCAGGGAATCGCCCGGCAGGAAAGGCATCACCACCAGGCCGGTTTCACAGAAAATCACCATGAACAGAATGGCGTAGATCCAGGCCCCGTAGTTGGTTACGAGCATGTCGAGGTACACATCGAGATGCAGGACAATGTCGATCAAGTTGAAATCCATGGGGGCACCTGTGTTAGCGGCCCGACTCAGCAGGCCTGTGCGGATGACTTCGCGTAAGACTACGGGTAGGGGTAGTTTTTCTTACAAGCCGGAAAGATCGGGATTATACGGGCTGATAAGTGAAAAGAGCGTCGAGTTTGTAGCGGGGGATGTCGTGGTGTATTGACGAAAAGATCGCAGCCTTCAGCTGCTCCTACATTGGCTGGGACAAACCTTGCTCCTGTAGGCGCTGCCGAAGGCTGCGATCTTTTTGAAACGCCTACAACTCGTCGCTGATCGGCAACACGTAGTTCTTGAACTCGGTGTCTTCCTTGAACCCAATGGATTCGTAGGTTTTCTGCGCGACTTCATTGTTGCTGCTGGTGGAAACGCGCATGCGCACGGCGTTGGTTTCCTTGGCCATTTTCTTCGCAGTACGGATCAGGTTGTCGGCCACCAACTGACGACGGGCATCTTCGGCGACGTAGATGTCGTTGAGGATCCACACGCGCTTCAGCGAAAGCGACGAAAAGCTTGGGTACAACTGACAAAAACCCATCAGTTTGTTTTTGTCGTCATCAGACAGTGCAAGGTAAATCACCGACTCCTTGCGACGCAGGCGTTTCTCGAGAAACGCCCGGGACGAGTCCGGATACGGCAGGGAACCATAAAACTCGCGATATTTGACGAACAACGGGGTCAGCAGGTCCAGGTGTTCGAGGGTCGCTTGAATAATCCGCATGGTAGGTCTCGTCTTCAAGTGGCTGTCTTCACGTGCTCTGGCGGCAAAGGGTACTCACTGGCAGCCGTGCGTCGATCCTGCCTCAAAATGGAACGAAAGTGCAATGCGGAAGCGATTCATCCATCCGGCGGGCCGAGTAGGAAATTACCTTTCATATCCGCCCTCATATCCGAATCCAGCGTCTGAATTTGCGCTTCGTCCTTCAGATTGACCCCTGAAAGCTGGCGCCGGCAGGCCTCACGCATCAAATACAGCAAACGGTGTGCCGCCATGCCGTAACTCAGCCCTTCGAGGCGCACATTGGAGATGCAGTTGCGGTAGGCATCCGTCAGGCCGACTTTGGGATTGTAGGTGAAATATAAACCCAGACTGTCTGGCGAGCTGAGGCCAGGGCGTTCTCCTATCAGAATCACTGTCATTTTTGCGCCTAACAGCTCGCCGATTTCGTCGGCCACTGCAACGCGCCCCTGTTCCACCAATATCACCGGGGCTACGGACCAGTTTTCGGCGTTGACCTGTTCTTCCAGCCGCGCCAGAAACGGTAGCGTGTGACGATGAACCGCCAATGCCGACAAGCCATCGGCGACCACGATGGCCAGATCGACTCCGCCAGGATGGGCCGCGGTGTAATCGCGCAGGATTTGTGCGGACGCCTCGCTTAATTTTCGCCCCAGATCGGGGCGCTGCAGGTAACTGTTGCGGTCGATCGCTGCGCTGTGCAGCAGAATACTGTCACGACCGCGTTCAGTCAGTTGCGAGCGCAGTGCCACATGGTCAAATGGCAAATGCACCGCGTCCCGCGCCTGGGCATGGGCGTATTGGAAGTCCAGTTGTGCGCGGGTAGGCATGCTAGTGCCGGTACGGCCCAAAGCAATTCGCGCCGGTGTCAGGCGTCGCAGTTCCAGCCAGGGGTTGTGCGGATCGAAGGGTATTTTTTCCATGTCAACACTCATCCCAATTGCGCCAATGCTTGGCGAAAGGCGGGCGGCAGGCCGTTGCCGAAGAGCACCTTGCCGTCCGGCTGGGTAAAAATGCCCATTTTCGCCAGCCATTGCTCGAATTCCGGCGCAGGCTTGAGGCCCAGGGTCTGGCGGGCATAAAGCGCGTCGTGGAACGAGGTGGTCTGGTAATTGAGCATGATGTCGTCGGAGCCGGGGATGCCCATGATGAAGTTGATCCCGGCCACGCCCAGCAGGGTCAGCAGGGTGTCCATGTCATCCTGGTCGGCCTCGGCATGGTTGGTGTAACAAATGTCGCAACCCATCGGTACGCCCAGGAGCTTGCCGCAGAAGTGGTCTTCAAGGCCGGCGCGGATGATCTGTTTGCCGTTGTAGAGGTATTCCGGGCCGATAAATCCTACGACGGTGTTCACCAGGAACGGGTTGAAATGTCGCGCCACCGCGTAGGCCCGGGTTTCACACGTCTGTTGATCGACGCCATGGTGGGCGTTGGCCGACAGAGCGCTACCCTGGCCGGTTTCGAAATACATCAGGTTTTGGCCCAGCGTGCCGCGATTGAGGCTCAACCCGGCGTCGTACCCTTCCTTCAACACGTTCAAATTAATACCAAAACTGGCATTCGCCGCTTCGGTGCCGGCGATCGACTGGAACACCAGGTCCAGCGGTACACCGCGATTTACCGCTTCAATCGACGTGGTGACGTGGGTCAGCACGCAAGCCTGGGTCGGGATTTCGTAGCGCTGAATGATCGCGTCAAGCATTTCCAGCATCGCGCAGATTGAGGCGATGCTGTCGGTGGCCGGATTGATCCCGATCATTGCATCACCGTTGCCGTGCAGCAGGCCGTCGAGAATGCTGGCGGCAATGCCGGCCGGTTCGTCGGTGGGATGGTTGGGTTGCAGGCGCGTGGACAGGCGGCCGCGCAGGCCGAGGGTGCCACGGAACTGCGTGACCACACGGATTTTCTGAGCCACCAGCACCAGATCCTGCACGCGCATGATCTTCGATACGGCGGCAACCATTTCCGGGGTCAGGCCGGGGGCGAGGCCGCGCAGGACCGTTTCGTCGGCGGCGTCGCTGAGCAGCCAGTCACGAAAACCTCCGACCGTGAGGTGGCTGACCACGGCAAAGGCGTTTTTGTCGTGGGTGTCGATGATCAGTCGGGTGACTTCATCATCTTCATAAGGAATCAGTACTTCCTGTAGGAAGTGGCTCAATGGAATGTCGGCCAAAGCCATCTGTGCGGCCACACGCTCACCATCGTTGAGCGCGGCGACACCCGCCAGGAAGTCCCCTGAGCGCGCCGGACTGGCCTTGGCCATCACCTCTTTGAGGTTGTCGAAGCGATAGGTCTGGGCGCCGACAGTATGGGCAAATGCGGCCATGGGGCGGTGTCCTCCTGGTTGAAAGCAATTCCCCTGCAGGAGCTGCCGAAGGCTGCGATTTTTTGATCGTGCTCTTTAAAAAGGCAAGATCAAAAGATCGCAGCCTTTGGAAGCTCCTACAAGGGCCGTGTGCGAGCAAACCCGGATAAAAATAGGCAATGCCCGTGCCAGGAACGGCCAGGGCATTTGTGTTGTGTCAGCCTGGAGATGCCGTCGCGGGCAAGACTTGCCCGCGATGGCCGTTACGCGCTGGGTTAGAAGAAACCCAGCGGATTGATGTCGTAGCTCACCAGCAGGTTTTTGGTCTGCTGATAGTGGTCGAGCATCATTTTGTGGGTTTCACGGCCGACGCCGGACTTTTTGTAACCACCGAACGCGGCGTGTGCCGGGTACAGGTGGTAGCAGTTGGTCCACACACGACCGGCCTTGATGGCGCGGCCCATGCGATAGGCGCGGTTGATGTCGCGGGTCCAGAGGCCGGCACCCAGGCCGAACTCGGTGTCGTTGGCGATGGCCAGGGCTTCGGCTTCGTCCTTGAAGGTGGTGATGCTCACCACCGGGCCAAAGATTTCTTCCTGGAACACACGCATTTTGTTGGTGCCCTTGAGCAAGGTCGGCTGGATGTAATAGCCGGACGCCAGGTTGCCCTCGAGTTTTTCCACCTTACCGCCGGTCAGCAGCTCGGCACCTTCGCCCTTGGCAATTTCCAGGTACGAAAGGATTTTGTCGAATTGCTGCTCGGATGCCTGGGCGCCAACCATGGTGTCGGTGTCCAGCGGGTCTCCACGTTTGATTTGCAGGACTTTCTTCATGACCACTTGCATGAATTCGTCGTAGATCGACTCTTGAACCAGTGCGCGGGACGGGCAGGTGCAGACTTCGCCCTGGTTGAAGAACGCCAGCACCAAACCTTCGGCCGCTTTCTCGATGAAGGACGGTTCGGCTTTCATGATGTCCTCGAAGAAGATGTTCGGCGATTTGCCACCCAGCTCCACGGTGGACGGAATGATGTTTTCAGCGGCGCATTTCATGATGTGCGAGCCGACCGGGGTCGAGCCGGTGAAGGCGATCTTGGCAATGCGTTTGCTGGTGGCCAAGGCTTCGCCAGCTTCTTTGCCGAAGCCTTGCACAATGTTCAGCACGCCTGGCGGCAGCAGGTCGCCAATCAGTTCCATCAGTACGGTAATGCCCAGCGGGGTTTGCTCGGCAGGCTTGAGCACTACGCAGTTACCGGCAGCCAGGGCCGGGGCGAGTTTCCAGGCCGCCATCAGGATCGGGAAGTTCCACGGGATGATCTGCCCGACCACGCCCAGTGGTTCGTGAATGTGATAGGCCACGGTGTTGCCATCAATCTCGGCAGCGCTGCCTTCCTGGGCGCGAATGCAACCGGCGAAATAGCGGAAGTGGTCAGCAGCCAGCGGGATGTCGGCGTTGAGGGTTTCGCGAACGGCTTTGCCGTTGTCCCAGGATTCAGTGATTGCCAGCAGTTCGAGGTTCTGCTCGATGCGGTCGGCAATTTTCAGCAGCACCAGCGAGCGCGCCTGGGCAGACGTGGCGCCCCAGGCATCGGCAGCGGCGTGGGCAGCGTCCAGGGCCTTGTCGATATCTTCGGCTGTGGAGCGCGGGAATTCGGCAATCGGTTGGCCATTGACTGGCGAAGTATTGGTGAAGTACTGACCTTTGACAGGCGCGACGAACTCGCCGCCGATGTAATTACCGTATTTGGCTTTGAACGAAACGATAGCGCCTTCAGTACCGGGGTGAGCGTAACGCATGGTGGGTTCTCCTTGGCTTTTGTACTTATTAGGAAGACGCGCATGTGCGCTTGCTTTAAGCGTAGAGCAAAGGCCGGGCCACTGCCTTGCAGGTCAGGCAAATCAAGGCCTTACGCGGTTTTTGTCGGACCGACGGACTCTGTCTGTGACGGTTTCGGTACAGCCTTGGTGACAGTTTGTACTGCTTCTGGCACAGCGTGTGACGGGTCGGTCTCGCCGGCATTGCAAAGCATGGATGGCTGGAGGATGCTCGGTGCCTGTGATGGACCGTAGGAGCTGCCGAAGGCTGCGATCTTTTGATCTCGAATCAGCAAGGTCAAAAGATCGCAGCCTTCGGCAGCTCCTACAGGGCCGTGTACACCTTTCGGGGAGAATAATAAGAAATGCACGACAACCATTTGAGTCGCCATGCCCAGCAAGTCTTGACCGTCACTCAGGGGAAAACCCACCTGCACGGTCCCGGCAGCGATCCGTCCATTGCCCGTTCCTGGCTGCGCTGTCTTGAGGACTATCACCTTGATCCGGCGCTGACCATGGCGCCGACGGTGCTGGAGCATGGTCGCGTCCTCGAAAGCCGCGAACGCCTGCAGCAAGTGCTACAGATCGCCGGCAATGAAATGACCAGCCTGCATCAGCAGCTTTCCGGGGCTGGCCATGCGGTGTTGCTGACCGACGCTCGTGGCGTGATCCTCAATTGCGTGACCGCACCCACCGAACGGAAGATTTTTGAACGCGCCGGTCTCTGGCTCGGAGCCGACTGGAGCGAAGCCTGCGAAGGCACCAATGGCATCGGCACGTGCCTGGTGGAGCGCCAGTCGCTGACTATCCATCAGGATGAGCACTTTCGCGGCCGCCACACCGGCCTGACCTGCTCGGCCAGCCCCGTGTTCGACCCGCACGGCGAGCTGCTGGCGGTGCTCGACGTTTCATCGGCGCGGCATGAAATGTCGCGGCAGAGCCAGTTCCATACCATGGCGTTGGTCAATCTTTCGGCGAAGATGATCGAGAGCTGTTATTTCCTGCGTTATTTCGACAATCAATGGTTGCTGCGTTTTCATCTGCAGGCCGAGTCCGTCGGGCTGTTCAGCGAAGGGCTGTTGGCGTTCGACGGGGAAGGGCGGATCTGCGCGGTCAACCAAAGTGCGCTGAACCTGCTGGGGCATGTTCGCGGTGGGTTGCTGGGTAAACCGGTGGAGGCGTTTTTCGATTGCGCGCTGGATGAACTGCTTGGTCGCGCCAGCGTCAATGCCAGCGCCAGTTGGCCGCTGCGCACCCGTGACGGGCGCAACCTGTTTGCCGTGTTGCGTGGACAAGCTCGCCGCGCGCCGGTGTCATTGGCGCCAAGTCCAGTGGTTGAACAGCGTACGCAGTTGTCCGGTATCTGCCTGGGTGATGCCGCGTTGCAGGCGGATTTTCGCAAAGCCCTGCGAGTGTATGAACGGGACGTGCCATTGCTGATCAACGGCGAAACCGGTTCGGGTAAGGAAGCCTTCGCCAAAGCCGTACACCACGCCAGTCAGCGGGCCGGCAAAGCCTTCGTCGCCCTCAACTGTGCGGCTATCCCCGAAAGCCTGATCGAAAGCGAGTTGTTCGGTTATCGCGGCGGCAGTTTCACCGGCGCGCGCAAGGAAGGCATGCGCGGCAAGTTGCAGCAGGCAGATGGCGGGACCTTGTTCCTCGATGAAATCGGCGATATGCCCTTGGCCTTGCAGACGCGTCTATTGAGGGTGCTGGAAGATCGCCAGGTGGTGCCGATTGGCGGCGAGCCGGAGTCGGTCAACGTGCGGATCATCAGCGCCACGCACCGCAATCTGCTGGAGCGGGTTGAGGATGGCAGCTTCCGTGAAGACTTGTATTACCGACTCAACGGTTTGGAGGTGGCGCTGCCGGCATTGCGCGAGCGCAGTGACAAATCGCAGTTGCTGGACTTTTTACTGGCCGAAGAGGCAGGCGGGGAAACCGTGCTGATTGACGGGCCGGCACGGCAGGCATTATTGGGCTTTGCCTGGCCGGGCAACGTTCGGCAGTTGCGCAATGTGCTGCGTACCTTGGCGGCGTTGTGTGAAGGCGGACGGGTCGGCCTGGAAGATTTGCCAGCAATGATTCGCCAGGCCCGGCCGGTAGCTGCGGTGCAGGCCATTGAAGAGCCGTCCGAGCATCCGCTGGAAGATGCCGAGCGGCTGGCGCTGTTGAATGCGCTGGAACATACGCGGTGGCATATGACGCATACGGCTGAACAGCTGGGTGTGAGTCGTAACACCCTTTATCGGAAACTGCGCAAACACGGGATTGCCCGCTAGGTGAACCGGTTCCTGCAGGAGCGAGGCTTGCCCGCGATGGCGGCGTCAGGGCCTGCCTGAATGACCGCGTTATCGTTCATCGCGGGCAAGCCTCGCTCCTGCAGGTTCTGCATCAGCCCGAAACAAAGGTGCGATTTTCCCCTCCCTAAGCTAACCTGCGGCCATGTTTTACGAGGTCGACTATGCACATTCATATTCTTGGTATCTGCGGCACTTTCATGGGTTCGATGGCGGTTCTGGCCAAAGAGCTGGGCCATCACGTGACGGGCTCCGATGCCAACGTCTATCCGCCGATGAGCACTCAGCTTGAGGCTCAGGGCATTGAGTTGACCCAAGGTTACGACCCGGCGCAACTGGACCCGGCACCCGATCTGGTGGTGATCGGCAATGCCATGTCGCGTGGTAATCCGGCAGTCGAATACGTATTGAACAAAGGCCTGCCTTACGTCTCCGGCCCGCAATGGCTGGCCGATCACGTGCTGCAAGGTCGCTGGGTGCTGGCCGTCGCCGGCACTCATGGCAAGACCACGACCAGCAGCATGCTCGCATGGGTGCTGGAGCACGCAGGCATGAGCCCGGGCTTCCTGATCGGTGGCGTACCGCAGAACTTCTCGGTGTCGGCGCGTCTGGGCGGTACACCGTTTTTCGTAATCGAAGCCGATGAATACGACAGCGCATTTTTCGACAAGCGCTCCAAGTTCGTGCACTACGGCCCGCGCACGGCGATCTTGAACAACCTGGAGTTCGATCACGCCGATATCTTCCCCGATCTGCCAGCCATCGAACGGCAGTTCCACCACTTGGTACGGACTATCCCGAGCGAAGGCCTGGTGATTCACCCGACCACCGAACCCGCGTTGCAGCGCGTGATCGAGATGGGCTGCTGGACTCCGGTGCAAACCACCGGCGCCGGCGGTCAATGGCAGGTCAAACTGCACAGTGAAGATGGCTCGAAGTTCGAGGTGATGTTCGAAGGTGTTTCCCAGGGCGTGGTCGAGTGGGACATGACCGGCCAGCACAACGTCGCCAACGCACTGGCTACCTTGGCCGCCGCACGTCACGTCGGTGTGGTGCCGTCCATGGGCATCGCCGCGTTGAGCGCGTTCAAGAGCGTGAAGCGCCGGATGGAGAAAGTCGCGGAAGTGCGTGGCATCACTATTTATGACGATTTCGCTCACCACCCGACCGCCATCGCCACCACACTCGACGGCCTGCGCAAGCGCATTGGCGATGCACCGTTGATCGCGATCATCGAACCGCGCTCCAACTCCATGAAACTTGGCGCTCATCGCGATGGTTTGCCGGAAAGCGTGGTCGATGCCGATCAGGTGATTTGGTATGCACCGGCCAACCTCGGCTGGGATCTGGGCGCTACCGCGGCGCTATGCACCGTGCCGTCGATTGTCAGCGATTCGCTGGAAGGCATCATTGAACGCGTGAAAAGTCAGGCTCAGCCCGGCACACATGTGGTGATCATGAGCAACGGCGGCTTCGGCGGCCTGCACGGCAAACTCGCCGAGGCGCTCAAATGAACAACGGCCCGGACCGCATTACGCTGGCGATGACTGGCGCTTCCGGCGCTCAGTACGGGTTGCGCCTGCTCGACTGCCTGGTGCGCGAAGACCGTGAAGTGCACTTCTTGATTTCCAAGGCGGCGCAACTGGTAATGGCCACCGAAACTGACGTCACGCTGCCGGCCAAACCGCAGATGATGCAGGCCTTCCTCACGGAATACACCGGCGCTGCTGCCGGGCAGATTCGTGTGTACGGCAAGGAGGACTGGATGTCACCGGTAGCCTCGGGCTCTGGTTCGCCCGCCGCGATGGTGGTGGTGCCATGCTCCACGGGCACCTTGTCGGCGATTGCGACGGGGGCTTGCAACAACCTGATCGAGCGCGCCGCCGACGTGACGTTGAAGGAGCGCCGCCAGCTGATTCTGGTGCCGCGTGAAGCGCCGTATTCGAGCATTCACCTGGAAAACATGCTCAAGCTGTCGAACATGGGTGTGACAATTCTGCCGGCATCGCCAGGTTTCTATCATCAGCCGCAAACCATTGACGACCTGATCGACTTCGTCGTCGCGCGGATTCTCAACCTGCTGAACATTCCGCAAGACATGCTGCCGCGTTGGGGCGAACACCATCTGACCAGCGATGAATAAGCTGCTGACGATTCTGCTGGCCTTGCAGCTGGCAGGGTGCGCGACTGCGCGCACCTTGGATGCCGCCAAACCCGGAGCGCCGGTGGTGTACTCGGGAACACGGCTGGATCTGTACGCGATGAACGGTGGTTGCTGTGCCAAGGACCGTTTCGGTGCCGAAGCGCCAGGCTATCCTGGCGTCGACCTGCCGGCCAGCGCGCTGCTTGATACGCTGCTTTTGCCGTTGTCGGTGCTGACGGTGTTGGGGGTGAATTTTCAGGCGACGGGTGGTTTGTAAAAATCAAAAGATCGCAGCCGGCGGCAGTTCCTACAAGGAATCATGTAGGAGCTGCCGCCGGCTGCGATCTTTTGATCTTATTTGCCCAGTTTCCTCAGCTCATCCGACTCGACAATCCGCACCCCATCCTGTTCTTCCAGCGCCAATCGCCACATGGCGCGGGCCATTTGGCAAGCTTCGATGCCATGGTACTTGCCGGGGATCAAGCGTGACAGCGGACCGGCGACTTTCTCCGCCAAGCGTGGCTCGATGCGTTCGCCCAGCAGCAACGAGGGCCGGCAAATGGTCAGTTGCGGCCAGTCCTGGGCCCGCAATGCGTGTTCCATCTCGCCTTTGACCCGGTTGTAGAAAATCGGCGATCTGCGATCAGCCCCTAAGGCGCTGATCACGATCAGGTGCCGGGCGCCCATCTCCCGGGCACGTTTGGCGAAGGCCACCACCATGTCCAGGTCCACCGCGCGAAACGCCTCTTCCGAGCCCGCCTGCTTGATGGTGGTGCCCAGGCAGCAGTAGGCGATGTCGACGCGGCCGTTCAACTGCGGCAGAAATACCGTCGGGTCGCCGACCGGGTTTTCGAGGTGGGGATGCTTGACCAGTGGCCGGCGTGAGGGTGCCAGAACCCGCGTAATCGTTGGCTCATTGAGCAAACGGTCGAGCAGATGTTCACCGGTCAAACCGGTGGCTCCGGCAAGCAGTACGTGCTGTGGCGTCAAGTACATAGTGTTTCTCCCTTGATACTCATCAGCTTAGTTGCTCTTTGCATCCTTGCTGTCAATGGAGACACTTTGTAGTGCTTTGCGTGCCTGTTGTTTGCGCAACAATTGCCAGTGCGAGAGGACGGTTTTCGGTGCCCAGATCTGTGGCTCGGAGGCTTCGAAGCCATCCGCCAGTTCACGTTCGGCGACGGTGGCCTTGGCCAGCTTGAAGGCTTGCTCCAGATCATCGGTCTGGTTCAGGGCCTGAGCGAACAGAGCGTCGCCGAAGTAGGTGAAGTTGGCTTCTTCCGAACAGCCGAAGGACACACGGTCGGCCCGCGAGGCGGTCATGATCAGGGTGCGTTCGTCCTTGAGGGCGGGGATGAAGCCGCCGGAGTAGCAGGACGAAATCACGATGATTTTGTCGCGGTTTTTCAGTGGGGCAAGAACGGCGGCCAGTTCGTCGGCCGGCAGATCGGCCAGTTCCATGCGCGGCTGGTCGAGCACCAGTTCGTGTTCGCTGGTGCCATGGCTGGTCAGGTAGATGAAGATCAGGTCTTCCGGACCGCTGCGCTCGGCCAGGGTCAGGGCTGCGCGACGCAGGTTTTCCCGGGTGGCCATTGGTCGGTCGGCGAGGTGGTCGCGATGGTTCACCAGGCGGATCTGACCAAAGGCGCCGAAGCGGCTGGTTAGCATGTTGGCGACGTAGTCGGATTCGCGCAAGAACACGCTCTGCTTGCCGTCGCCGCCAAGGGTCAAGGTGTACAGCTCCACCGCCGGAGTCGAGGCGGGGACGTTGCTCAGCGCGTCCTCCAGCAAGCGGCCTTGGGCCAGCAAGCCAAGTTCGAGGGGGTCAGGCAGCAACTTGCCATCGGCGTCGCGCACGCGCTGGCCGTTGACCCACGTACCGCTTTGCACTGTGCCGTCAGTCAACACCAGGGTGCCGCGACCGGAATAGCTGTCGCTGTCGAATTGGCCGATGTAGAAACTGCCGTCAGCCAGGTTCAAGCGCCCTTGGCCGGCGAAGCGCCAGTCGCTGAATTGGCCGATGTAATGGCTGCCGTCGGCGCCGATCAATTCGCCCTTGCCGTTCAGCGAGCCTTCCTTGAATTGACCGAGCCAGACATCGCCGTCGGCATTTTCGTAGCGACCCTTGCCGTGCAGTTGGTTGTTCTTGAAACCGCCGACATAGATGTCGCCATCGGCACTGTTGAATGTCCCGTTGCCTTCCAGTTGACCGTCGACGAAGTGCCCGGTGAACTGATTGCCGTTGCCGTCGCTGCGCTGGCCTTCGCCATTAGGCTTGCCATGGGCGAACTGGCCTTGATAGGCGCTGCCGTCTTCGAGTTCCAGACGGCCGAGCCCTGAATATTGATCGGCCTTGAATTCGCCGCGGTAGGTCATGCCGTTTTCTTTGAGCGTGCCTTCGCCATCGCGGCGACCGAGTTTGAAACCACCGGTATAGCTGCTGCCGTTGGTGGTAAGGCTGCCCTGGCCATCGAACAGCCCCTGATTGAAAGGCCCGCGATAGACTTCGCCGTTACTGCCGTGCCATTCGCCCTGGCCATGCCATTGGCCTTTGTCGAATTGACCGGCATACCAGCTGCCGTTCGGGTAATCGATGCGGCCCTGGCCTTGCAACAGTCCATTGACCAGATCACCACGGTAGCGTCCGCCATCCGGCAGGCGGGCGTCAGGGGGCAGCGGCGATTCGCCGTCGCCGCAAGCGGTGAGCATCAGGGTCAAGGCAAGGAGTGCAAGTGAGCGCATAGCGGGATCCGGGCAATTAGGCGACCGAGTATGCCGCAGCTATGTGTCCTTATATAGCTGGAAGAAAATAAGCAGGTGCGAAACAGCATGAGCTGTTTCGCAATCGGGCGGGTATCAGACGAAGCAGAGTGACAACGGTTCGGCGATGTACGCCGGTTTGTCCGACCCTTCGATTTCCAGTGTGGCAGTGGCCTTGAGCAGCCATTGGCCGGGTTTCTTCTCGGTGACTTCGGTCAGATCGACCTTGAGGCGCACTTTCGAATTGACTTTGACCGGCTGAATGAAGCGCACGCTATCGAGGCCATAATTGACCACCATCTTCAAGCCTTCGGGCATGACGAGGATGTCTTCCATCAGTTTCGGAATGAGCGACAGCGACAGGAAACCGTGGGCGATGGTGCTGCCGAAAGGCGTTTGCGCGGCTTTGACCGGGTCGACGTGGATGAACTGATAATCCCCTGTGGCTTCGGCGAACAGGTTGATGCGCTCCTGATCGATGGTGAGCCATTCGGAACGTCCGAGTTCCTTGCCGACATAATCATTGAGCTCTGCAACTGGAACATAGGGCATTGAGACTCTCCTTGGGTTCATCGGTTTTATAGTTTTGAGGTGGGGGGATTTGACCTCCCGGATTACCACTTTAGATCAACATGGCAAATTGCTCAGGTCAACTGACCATGCTTTTGGCGAATGCCGGTGTATAGGGCAGCATGCTTATAATGCCCGGCCCGCCATTGCGGGTGACGGGTTTTGCGGGAGATGAAAGATGCTGTTACGTGGCCTGACCTGGCTGGTGCTGTTCCAATTGCTCGGCACCGCGATCAACCATTTGTTTTTGCCGATCCTGCCGGGGCCGATTGTCGGCCTGCTGCTGTTGCTGGTGTTTTTGATCAGTCGCGGCCAGGTTGGTGAGCCGCTGAACCTGGCGGCCAGCAGCCTGCTGCGTTACCTACCCTTGCTGTTGGTGCCGCCGGCCGTGGGGGTGATGGTTTATGCCAAAGACATTGCTGCGGATTTCTGGGCCATCACCGGCTCGCTGGTGTTGTCGTTGCTGCTGTCCATGGCGTTCGCGGGTGTGCTGATGCAGCGCCTGATCAAGCGTCACACGCATCATCCCGAGGACGGCCAATGATCCTCGACTGGCAGGGCGCGTGGACCTCCGTGATTCATCATCCATTGTTTGGCATCGGTATTACCCTTGGTGCCTATCAGCTGGTGTTGGCGGCGTTCGAGAAAACCCGCTGGATCTTTTTGCAGCCGGTGCTGGTCTCCATGTTGCTAGTGATTGGTGTGTTGCTGGGTTGCGGGCTGACCTATGCCGAGTATCGCAAGAGCACCGAGATCCTGAGCATCCTCCTGGGCCCGGCGACAGTCGCACTGGCGGTGCCGCTTTATCTCAACCTGCGGCGGATTCGGCAGTTGTTCTGGCCGATATTTACTACGCTGGTGATAGGCGGGGTGGTGGCCACGGGTATGGGCGTGCTGCTGGGGTGGTGGTTCGGCGCCGAGCACATGATTCTGATGACCATGGCGCCGAAGTCGGTAACCTCGCCGATTGCGATGTTGGTGGCCGAGCAGATTGGTGGCGTCGCGGCGCTGGCTGCGGTATTCGTGTTGATTACGGGTGTGATCGGGGCGATCTTCGGTCCGAGCCTGTTGACCCGGCTCGGTGTTCACAGTCCCGAGGCGCGCGGCATGGCACTGGGCATGACCGCCCATGCGGTCGGCACGGCAGTGGCGATGCAGGAAAATGAAGAGTGCGGCGCCTTTGCGGCGCTGGCGATGAGTTTGATGGGCGTGGCCACGGCAGTTTTCCTGCCGCTGGCGGTGTCGATGGTGGTGTAAAGGAAATGTCTATGAGTCTGCCGCTTTTTCCGCTGAATACGGTGCTGTTCCCTGGCTGCATCCTCGACTTGCAGATTTTCGAGGCGCGTTACCTGGACATGATCGGTCGCTGCATGAAACAGGACGGCGGCTTCGGCGTGGTGTGCATTCTCGACGGCGAAGAAGTCGGCATCGCCCCGGCAGGTTACGCGTTGGTCGGGTGCGAGGCGCGGATCACTGATTTCAAGACGCAGGAAAACGGCTTGCTGGGCATTCGGGTCGAAGGAGGACGGCGGTTTAATGTCTTGAGCACTGACGTGCAGCGCGACCAGTTGATTCTCGCGGAAGTCGAGTGGCTGGAAGACGAGCCAGAACAACCGCTACAGGATGAGGACGCCGATCTGGTGGCTTTGCTCAATGCCTTGGCGGAACACCCGATGGTTGAAGCGCTGAACATGGGCACCGAAGCGACCGGGCAACAGTCGCTGGCCAATCAGCTGGCGTATCTGTTGCCGTTTGCGGAAGTAGACAAGATTGACTTGCTGCAACTCGATGATCCACAGCAACGGCTGGATGCGATTCAGGCGTTGCTGGATGAGTTGCAGGGTGAGTTATTTGCCTGACGGCTAAAAGATCGCAGCCTATGGAGTTGCCGCAGGCTGCGATCTTTTGATCTTCAATACGCATACCGCAACATCGTGTGCGGCAAATGCCGCAGCACGAAAAACCCAAACAACGCCACCAACGCCGGCAATACCAGCCACCAGACTTTTGCTGGCATGGCGTTGAGCGATGTCTGGCGCTGACACAACCAAAGGCTCGCTGCGCAGACACATGCCGCCAGCATTGCGCCGGCCATTACATCCGTCGGCCAATGCGCACCCAGGTATACGCGGGAGAGGGAGATTGCCAGCGCCGGCAGGCAGCCGACCAACAACCAGGTCAGGCGCATCCGTGGCGGCTGTCCGCGGCCGGCCAGCACGGCGAGGGTCAGGAATAGCGCAAAGGAACCCGACGCATGGCCGCTGGGCATGCTGTAACTGGTCAGAGGATCGCTCAATATTTCCGGACGCATGCGGGCAAAAAAGTGTTTGGTCACGGTGTTGCCCAGCGCCGTGCAAAGTAGAGTGCTGCCGGCGAAAATGGCCTGGCGCCATTGTCGGGTGACAAGCAGCAGCCCGACCAGCAAGGCGCTGAATACCAGCATGTTGCGGAACTCACCGATCAGCGTGAAGACAACGGCTACTTCATCGAGCATCGGGCTGCGGTGTTCTTGTATCAGGGTCATCACACCCTGATCGAGAGCGGTCAGATGCGGATAACCAATAAACAGTCCCGCCAGAATCAGCAAACTCATCCCCGCGATGAATATCGTAGCCTTGCGATGGCGGCGCAGGCTGCTGGTTGCGCTCAGTCCCACCATCACCGCGATACTGCCGACGACGATCCCCGCCTCGGGCCAGAACCCCTCGGGCAACGGCAGGCGAATTGCCGCGCCGGTGGCCCAGCCTGGTAATAGATAGGCAACCGACCATCCCGCGCCAGCCAGCAGGCTGACGGCGAAGAAGCGTGGAAATGGCATGTCGAACATGCCAGCGACCATCGGTAACATCGGCCGCAAAGGCCCGATGAAGCGCCCGACCAGCAGGCTGGCAATACCGTAGCGCTGGAAATACGACTCGGCCCCGGCAATCCACTCCGGGTGATGGCGCAGCCCTGGCAGGCGCCGGATGTTCTGATGGAAATGGCGCCCCAGGAAATACGAAACGACATCGCCCAGAACGCCGGCCACAAAGCCGAGCAACAGCGTTTCACTCAACGACAGCGCACCACTGCCGGCCAGTACCGCCACAGCGAACAGCAAAACCGTGCCGGGCACGATCAATCCGGCAATCGCCAGGCACTCCACAAAGGCCACTATGAACACCGCCGCCGCCAGCCATTGCGGGTTGACCGTCAACCAGGCGGTCACGCTATCGAGCCATGGGCCCATAAAAACAACTCCATTGAATGATCAATCAATCGGCACAGCGCTATAAACCTCTGTAGGAGCTGCCGCAGGCTGGGATCTTTTGCTCTTGTCTTTAAAAACCAAAGTCAATAGATCGCAGCCTGCGGCAGCTCCTACACGGATTGTGTTTACAGCAAATAATAGTCGCGACCTTCGACCTGCCCCCGTCGCAGCGGGTTCCGCGTGCAATAGGCCGCGTAGGCACCATCAACAAAGCGGTACATCAAGTGTTCGTCGCGCCCGTTGGGGATGCCCAGGCGAGTGGCCTGAATAACGTGGGCGGGTGTCTGGCCGACGTCTTCCACCAGCAGCACTTCATGGTCGAAGCGCTTGGCATCCCACACTGGCACCTTCAGGCCAAGAGACTTGCACAGCAATGTTTGCCCGGCGCAGAGCTTTTGCGATGGGCGAGGGCGGCCGTGGGCGTCGGGATTGTTCAGCAGCATTTGCGCCAGGCTCGCCGGGCCGCTCAAATCGTCGACCCACGGGTAAGCGGATTTGATCAGGACGGCGTTGCCCGCACCCTGAGCGCTGAAGTTCAAGGAATCACCACCCCGCGCGTAATACATATAGATGTGCCCACCATCCAGAAACAAAGCCTTACGCTTTTCTGTGTAGCCGAGGGAGGCGTGACTGCCTTTTTCTGCGCAGTAATAGGCTTCGGTTTCGATAATTCGCGCGCTGAGCCACAGGTCGCCGACGCGATGACGGATTACTTTGCCGAGTAAATCCCGGGCCAGAACTTGGGCGTCGCGGTCGAAAAACGCGTCCGGAAGGCCTTTTGGCGGGCTTTCAGCGGACGCATGAACAGTCAGGTTAGACATGATGAACGGCGTTTATCAGGGCTGATTGAGTCGCGATGATAACAATTTGCAGCTTAATCCCGGCTGAACGTCGGCAAATTGCCCTCCATTTCGACCATCCGCCCGTCACCGCTGTTAGTCGGGGGACGCGACAGCTATAATCTGCCGCTTTACTCTTTACCAAGACCTTAGAAAAGACCACGCCAGACCATGACTGAGTCCGTTCTCGACTACATGACCCGCCTGGGCCGCGCTGCCCGCGAGGCTTCCCGCGTCATCGGCCGTGCCAGCACTGCGCAGAAAAACCGCGCCTTGCAGGCTGCTGCCAATGCGCTGGACGCTGCACGCGCCGAGCTGACCGCTGCCAATGAGCTCGACCTGGCGGCTGGCCGCGCCAATGGTCTGGAGCCAGCATTGCTCGAACGTCTCGCGCTGACCCCGGCTCGTATCGACGGCATGATCGTCGGCCTTCGTCAGGTGGCGGCACTGCCGGACCCCGTCGGCGCGATCCGCGACATGAGCTATCGCCCGTCGGGTATCCAGGTCGGCAAGATGCGGGTGCCGCTGGGCGTGATCGGGATTATTTACGAGTCGCGGCCGAATGTGACTATCGACGCCGCCAGCCTGTGCCTGAAGTCTGGCAATGCGACCATTTTGCGTGGCGGCTCCGAAGCCATTCATTCCAACCGTGCCATTGCCGCCTGCATCCAGCGCGGCCTGGCCGAGGCCGATCTGCCTGCCGCCGTGGTGCAAGTGGTCGAAACCACTGACCGTGCCGCTGTTGGCGCATTGATCACCATGCCGGAATACGTTGACGTCATCGTGCCGCGTGGCGGCCGTGGCCTGATCGAGCGGGTCAGTCGCGATGCCCGCGTGCCGGTGATCAAGCACCTGGACGGCATCTGCCACGTTTATGTCAGTGCCCACGCCGATCTGCTCAAAGCCCAGCGCATTGCATTCAACGCCAAGACTTACCGTTATGGCATCTGCGGGGCGATGGAGACGCTGCTGGTCGACCAAACCGTTGCCAAAGATTTCCTGCCAGCCATGGCTGCTCAGTTCCGCGAAAAAGGCGTTGAACTGCGTGGTTGTGAGCGTACCCGGGCAATCATCGATGCAGTGCCAGCCACTGAAGAAGACTGGAACACCGAGTACCTGGCGCCGATCTTGTCGATCCGCGTGGTCGACGGGCTGGAACAAGCCATCGAACACATCAACCATTACGGCTCTCACCACACCGATTCGATTGTCAGCGAACACCAGGGCGACACCCGGCGTTTCGTGGCTGAAGTCGACTCGTCGTCGGTGATGATCAACACGCCGACGTGCTTCGCCGATGGCTTCGAATACGGATTGGGTGCCGAGATCGGCATTTCTACTGATAAGCTGCACGCCCGCGGCCCGGTCGGCCTCGAAGGTTTGACCTGCGAGAAGTACATCGTGGTCGGTGATGGCCAGTTGCGCGGACAGGAGCCGGCCTGACTTGGGCGACTTCGACCCGTCAGCCCCGGTAATCGCCAGCGCGCCCGTATCTCGCCGCATTGGTGTGCTGGGCGGTACCTTTGACCCGGTGCACATCGGCCATTTGCGCGGTGCACTGGAAGTCGCCGAATCGCTGGCACTTGATGAGTTGCGTCTGACACCCAGTGCCAGACCGCCTCATCGCAATACGCCGCAGGTGTCGGCGAAGAACCGTCTGGCGATGGTCGAGTGCGCGGTGGCCGGTGTGGCACCGTTGGTGGTGGACGCCCGCGAATTGCAGCGGGACAAACCGTCCTACACCATCGATACCCTGGAACTGATGCGTGGCGAACTGGCCGTGGATGACCAGGTTTTTCTGCTTTTGGGTTGGGACGCATTTTGCGGCCTGCCTACTTGGCACCGCTGGGAAGAGTTGCTCCAGCATTGCCACATCCTGGTGCTGCAACGCCCGGATGCCGACAGCGAACCGCCGGATGCCTTGCGCAACCTGCTGGCAGCGCGCTCGGTGAGCGACCCGCTGGCCCTCAAAGGGCCGAGCGGACAGATTGCATTCGTCTGGCAGACGCCGCTCGCGGTATCCGCCACCCAGATCCGTCAACTGCTGGCCAGCGGTAAGTCGGTACGTTTCCTGGTGCCCGACGCGGTCCTGGCCTACATCGATGCGCACGGACTTTACCGTGCGTCGAACTGAATAGGAGTGCCTCAAGGCACGTAGCAACAACGTGTATTGAAGCGCCCGAACATACGAGCAAAACGAGTTTTTTATGACGAACAACGACGTAAACAAAGTAAAGCGCAAAGGCACGTTCAAGAGCGCTCCGCTGCCAGAGAAAGTCCTCGCTGCCGAGCCGCCTAAAGGCGACGATCTGGTCAAGATCGCCGTAGCAGCCCTGGAAGACGTCAAGGCTCAGGACGTGCTGGTCATCGACGTTCGCGACAAGCAGAGCATCACTGACTTCATGATCATCGCCACCGGTACTTCCAACCGCCAGATCGGCGCGATGCTGGACAAGGTCCGCGAAGCGGTCAAGGCCCTGGGCATCAAGCCATTGGGTGAAGAAGGCAAGGGCGACAGCGACTGGGTTCTGCTGGACATGGACGACGTGATCGTCCACATGATGACTTCCAACGCCCGTCAGTTCTACGACCTGGAGCGCCTGTGGAAAGGTGCCGAGCAGAGCCGTGCCGCCGATGGCAAACACCACAGCCCTGAAGTTGGTCACGAGCATTTCACCAAGCTCAACAAAGACCAGGAATAAGGAACGGCTGTGCGACTGCGACTGATCGCCGTCGGTTCACGCATGCCCAAGTGGGTGGAAGAAGGCTGGCATGAATATGCAAAGCGTCTTCCGTCCGAGCTGGCGCTGGAACTGGTGGAAATACCGCTCAACACCCGTGGCAAGAACGCCGACGTGGCGCGCTTCATCCGTCAGGAAGGCGAAGCCATGCTGGCCAAGGTTGGGCCGAACGAGCGCGTTGTCACCCTCGAAGTCCACGGCAAGCCCTGGAGCACCGAGCAACTGGCGGTCGAACTGGATCGTTGGCGGCTGGATTCGCGCACGGTCAATTTCATGGTCGGCGGCCCCGAAGGGCTGGCGCCGGAAGTGTGTGCCCGAGCTGATCAACGCTGGTCACTCTCGCCGTTGACGTTGCCGCACCCGCTGGTGCGCATCCTGATCGGCGAACAGCTGTATCGTGCCTGGACTGTTTTGTCCGGCCACCCTTACCACAAGTAGTTCTGCCCGAATGACTCAGCCGATCCGCATCAAGGACCACGAAAAAGACGCCCGTCTGGTGCGTGGCCGCGTCGTGTTCGGGGCAATTGCGGTCGTGACGCTGATCGGCGTGTTGATCGCACGGCTGTATTTCCTGCAGGTGATCCAGTACGAGTACCACTCGACCCTGTCGGAAAACAACCGCGTCCATGTGCAGCCGATTCCGCCGCCCCGTGGGTTGATTTACGACCGCAACGGTGTGGTTATTGCCGATAACCGGCCTAGCTTCAGCCTGAGCATGACCCGCGAGCGCTCTGGTGATTGGCCGCAAGTGCTGGATGTGATCGTCCAGGTGTTGGAGCTGACACCCGAGGACCGGGTGATTTTCGAGAAGCGCATGCGTCAGGGGCGTCGACCGTTCGAGCCGGTGCCGATCATGTTCGAGTTGACCGAAGAGCAGATCGCGCGGATCGCCGTAAACCAGTTCCGCCTGCCAGGGGTAGAAGTGGTCGCGCAGCTGGTTCGTCACTATCCCCAGGGTGCGCACTTTGCGCACTCGGTGGGTTACATGGGGCGGATCAACGAAAAAGAACTGAAGTCTCTGGACCCGGTGAGTTACAGCGGCACCCATCAAATCGGCAAAACCGGCATCGAGCGCTTTTACGAGCCGGAACTGCACGGCCAGGTGGGTTACGAGGAAGTCGAAACCAACGCTCGGGGCCGCGTGTTGCGCGTGCTCAAGCGTACCGATCCGATTCCCGGCAAGGACATCGTCCTGAGCCTGGACATCAAGTTGCAGGAAGCCGCTGAAACTGCGCTCGGTGGTCGACGTGGCGCGGTAGTGGCGCTGGACCCGAAAACCGGTGAAGTGCTGGCGATGGTCAGCCAGCCGAGTTTCGACCCGAACCTGTTTGTCACCGGCATCAGCTTCAAGGCTTATTCCGAGCTGCGAGATTCGATCGATCGGCCGCTGTTCAACCGCGTGCTGCGCGGTCTGTATCCTCCGGGCTCGACGATCAAACCGGCGGTGGCGATTGCGGGCCTGGACTCTGGTGTGGTGACCGCGTCGACTCGGGTGTTCGACCCCGGTTACTACATGCTGCCCAATTACGATCACAAGTATCGCAACTGGAACCGCACCGGCGACGGCTACGTCGATCTCGATACGGCGATCATGCGCTCCAACGACACTTACTTTTATGACCTGGCCCATAAGCTGGGGATCGATCGGTTGTCGACGTACCTGGGCAAATTCGGTATCGGCCAGAAGGTCTCGCTGGACATGTTTGAAGAGTCGCCAGGGCTGATGCCGTCTCGCGAGTGGAAGCGTGCGACGCGTCGTCAGGCATGGTTCCCTGGCGAAACACTGATTCTGGGGATCGGCCAGGGCTACATGCAGTCGACTCCATTGCAACTGGCACAGGCTACGGCGCTGGTGGCCAACAAAGGCATCTGGAATCGCCCGCACCTGGCCAAGACCATCGAAGGCGAGAAGCCTGTGGACCCGAATCCGATGCCGGACATCATCCTGCGTGACCCGTCCGACTGGAACAAGGTCAACCACGGCATGCAGCAAGTCATGCACGGTGCCCGTGGTACGGCGCGCAAAGCCTCGATCGGTGCGCAATATCGGATTGCCGGCAAGAGTGGTACGGCCCAGGTGGTCGCGATCAAGCAGGGTGAGAAATACGACCGCTCCAAGGTTCAGGAACGCCACCGGGACCACGCCTTGTTCGTCGGCTTCGCGCCGGCCGATGACCCGAAAATTGTCGTGTCGGTGATGGTCGAAAACGGTGAGTCCGGCTCCGGCGTCGCCGCGCCGGTGGTCCGTCAAGTCATGGACGCCTGGCTGCTGGATGAGAGCGGCCATCTCAAGGCCGAATACGCCAGCCCTAACAGCGCAGAGGCTACTGCCCGTGATGAATAACTTTGATCGCATGCTCTCTAGCGAGGATGTGATGCGTCGTCGCGCGACGCTGCTGCAACGCCTGCACATCGACGGCCCTCTGCTGATCCTGTTGCTGACCCTCGCCGCTGGCAGCCTGTTCGTGCTGTATTCGGCCAGTGGCAAAAGTTGGGATTTGCTGGCCAAACAGGCAACTTCGTTCGGCATCGGCCTGGTGTCGATGATCGTGATTGCCCAGTTCGAGCCACGTTTCATGGCGCGCTGGGTGCCCGTCGGCTATGTGCTTGGCGTGTTGTTGCTGGTGGTGGTGGACGTGATGGGCCACAACGCCATGGGCGCCACACGCTGGATCAACATTCCGGGGGTGATCCGCTTCCAGCCTTCGGAATTCATGAAGATCCTGATGCCGGCGACCATCGCCTGGTACTTGTCCAAACGCACGTTGCCGCCGCAGCTCAAGCATGTGGGTGTCAGTCTGTTTCTGATCGGTTTGCCGTTCATCCTGATCGTGCGGCAACCGGACCTCGGCACCTCGCTGCTGATTCTGGCCGGCGGCGCGTTCGTGCTGTTCATGGGTGGGCTGCGCTGGCGCTGGATTCTCAGCGTGCTGGCCGCCGCCATTCCCGTGGCCGTGGCGATGTGGTTCTTCATCATGCACGACTACCAGAAGCAGCGGATCCTGACCTTCCTCGACCCGGAAAGCGATCCGCTGGGCACCGGTTGGAACATCATCCAGTCAAAAGCCGCCATCGGTTCCGGCGGCGTGTTCGGCAAGGGCTGGTTGCTGGGCACCCAGTCGCACCTGGACTTCCTCCCGGAAAGCCACACCGACTTCATTATTGCGGTCATGGGCGAAGAATTCGGCCTGGTGGGTATCTGCGCTCTGTTGCTGATTTACCTGCTGTTGATCGGTCGCGGGCTGGTGATCACCGCCCAGGCCCAGACTTTGTTTGGCAAATTGCTGGCCGGCAGCCTGACCATGACGTTTTTTGTATACGTTTTTGTGAACATCGGTATGGTCAGTGGCCTGTTGCCGGTGGTGGGGGTGCCGTTGCCGTTCATTAGCTACGGAGGAACTTCGCTGGTGACGCTGCTGTCAGCGTTTGGGGTTTTGATGTCGATCCATACCCATCGTAAGTGGATCGCACAGGTTTGAATAAGGTGAAGATTTCAATGCAAGTAATGCGTGGCTGGGCGACTCGAAACGCGCAATGGGTCGGCCTGGTAAGCATCCTTGGCAGTGCGCAGGAAGCGTTGGCAGGCGATTACGAAGGCTCACCTCAGGTGGCCGAGTTCGTCGGTGAAATGACCCGTGATTATGGTTTTGCCGGTGAACAACTGATGGGTGTGTTCCGCGAAGCCGAGCGCAAACAGTCGATTCTGGACGCGATTTCGAAACCCGCCGAACGGGTCAAGCAGTGGAGCGAATATCGCCCGATGTTCATCACCGATGCGCGTATCGCCCGCGGTGTGGACTTCTGGCGTCAGCATGAGGCGGTATTGGCTCGTGCAGAACAGGAATACGGCGTGCCGGCTCAGGTCATCGTGTCGATCATCGGCGTTGAGACGTTTTTCGGACGTAATACCGGTAATTTCCGGGTAATTGATGCTTTGTCGACCCTGGGTTTCGACTATCCTCCCCGTGCCGAATTTTTCCGCAAGGAGCTGCGTGAATTCCTGCTGCTGGCACGTGAAGAACAGGTCGATCCGTTGACCCTCAAAGGCTCGTACGCCGGGGCCATGGGTTTGCCGCAGTTCATGCCGAGCAGCTTTCGCGCCTACGCGGTGGATTTCGACGGTGACGGCCACATCAATATCTGGACCAACCCGGACGATGCCATCGGCAGCGTCGCCAGTTACTTCAAGCGACATGGCTGGGTCGCGGGTGAACCCGTGGTCAGCCGCGCCGATGTGCGGGGCGATCAGGCGGATGAAGGTTTGACCACCGGCATTGAACCGACTAAAACCGTCGGAGAGTTGCGGGCGCTGGGCTGGTCAAGTCATGATGCGCTGCGCGATGATATGCCGGTTACCGCGTTCCGCCTGGAAGGCGACAATGGCCCCGAGTACTGGATGGGCCTGAAGAATTTTTACGCAATCACGCGTTATAACCGCAGCGTGATGTACGCCATGGCTGTACATCAACTGTCTGAACAGCTGGTCCAAGCACGGGGCGTCAAGTAATGCGGGCATTGCCTATGAATAAACCCCTGAAGCTGATGGCATTTGCCGCGCTGGCTGTGCTGGTCGCCAGTTGCTCGACCAGTCGCGCGCCTACCCAGACGTCTTCCAATGCCGTGCGTTCGGCGCCGGGGCTGGACATCAACCGGGCGCACAAGGATGGCGCGCCGTGGTGGGACGTCGACGTATCGCGTATTCCGGATGCTACGCCGACCTTGCACTCCGGCCCGTACAAGGCCAACCCGTACACCGTGCTGGGCAAAACCTATTTCCCGCTGCAAGAGTCCAAGACGTACGTCGCCTCGGGCACGGCGTCCTGGTACGGCACCAAGTTTCACGGTCAGAACACCGCCAACGGCGAAGTTTATGACCTGTATGGCATGAGCGCCGCGCACAAGACCTTGCCACTGCCAAGTTACGTTCGGGTGACCAACCTGGACAATAACAAGAGTGTGATCCTGCGGGTCAATGACCGTGGGCCGTTCTATTCGGACCGGATCATCGACTTGTCCTACGCTGCCGCGAAAAAGCTCGGCTATGCCGAAATCGGTACCGCGCGGGTCAAGGTTGAAGGCATCGACCCGCAACAATATTGGGCCGCGAAAGGCCGCCCGGCACCTTTGATGCTCAACGAGCCGCAAGTCGCGCAGAATAGCGCCCCGGTAATCACGGCTTCGGCCGGCACCGTCGAACAATGGACACCACCACCGCAGCAACACGCTGCCGCCGTTGTGCCCGTGCAGCTCGATGCAAAAAAAAACGCTTCTGCACCAGCCTCTGGCCAGTATCTGCAGGTGGGCGCATTCGCCAACCCGGACGCTGCAGAACTCCTGAGGTCGAAGCTCAGCGGGATGGTGAGCACTCCGGTGTTCATCAGTTCGATCGTACGCAATCAACAGACGCTGCATCGGGTTCGCCTGGGGCCAATCGGTTCTCAGGGTGAAATCCAGCAAGTACAAAACAGCGTGCGCATGGCCAACCTGGGTTCGCCGAGTGTGGTCACAGAGTAATAACGTAGAACTTGATTGACGGTTCACCAGCGATTGGGGGGTGAACCAGGTTGTTGGCTCTTCGAAGAACAAAAGCCCGGCAAGGGTGACTTGAGTGAGCAACTGAACACGCGATAACCCGTTAGAAGGTTATTTGATTAGTTTTGCCCGCCAGGGCAGTTTCCATTAGCGATTTCGAGAGACGGATGAACATCACCACCTTTGCCAAACGCCTGTGCCTTCTAGTCCCGCTGCTCCTCTCGCCAGCCGCCTTCGCGGTCGAGATGATGCCGTCGCCACCGCAACTGGCCGCCAAGGCCTACGTGCTCATGGACGCCAGCAGCGGCAACGTGCTGGTCGAAAACAACGGTGACCAGCGTCTGCCGCCAGCCAGCCTGACCAAGCTGATGACCGCGTACATTGCGACCCTGGAAATCCGTCGTGGCCAGATCGGCGAAAACGATCCGGTGACCGTCAGCGAAAACGCCTGGCGTACCGGCGGTTCGCGGATGTTCATCAAGGTCGGCTCGCAGGTCACTGTCAGCGACTTGCTGCACGGCATCATCATTCAGTCGGGTAACGACGCCAGTGTTGCGCTCTCCGAGCACATCGCCGGTAGCGAAGACGCGTTCGCCGACCTGATGAACAAAACCGTTGGCGACCTGGGCATGTCCAACACCCACTTCATGAACCCGACCGGTTTGCCGAACCCTGAGCACTACTCGACGGCTCACGACATGGCCGTGCTGGCTCGCGCGATCATCCACGAAGACCCGGCTCACTACGCGATCTACTCGCAGAAAGAGTTCTTCTGGAACGGCATCAAGCAACCCAACCGTAACCTGCTGCTGTGGCGCGACAAGACCGTTGACGGTCTGAAAACCGGTCACACCGACGAAGCGGGTTACTGCATGGTGTCTTCGGCCGTGCGTGATGGCATGCGTCTGATCGCCGTGGTGTTCGGCACCAACAGCGAAGTGGCCCGCGCCGCCGAGACCCAGAAGCTGCTGACTTACGGTTTCCGTTTCTTTGAAACCCAGACCTTCTACCAGAAAGGCGCCGAGCTGGCTCAGGCACCTGTCTGGAAAGGCGCCACCAATCAGGTCAAGGCCGGTCTGGCTGAAGACCTGACCATGACCCTGCCAAAAGGCCAGCTGAAAAAGCTCGCTGCCAGCATGACCATGAACCCGCAACTGGTCGCGCCAATCGCCAAGGGCGACGTGATCGGTAAAGTCGAAGTGAAACTGGACGACAAGGTCGTGCACAGCGCTGATCTGATCGCTCTGGACGCTGTTGAGGAAGGTGGTATCTTCCGCCGCATGTGGGATAGCATCCGTCTATTCTTCTACAGCCTGTTCAACTGAATTTAGTGTGCACCTGCATGGCCCCGCGCTGATCCAGCGCGCGGCCATGCCCGTCGCCACGGCTTACGCTTACGAGGCCGTTACGCCATGACCGATACCGAAGTAAAGGCGCCAAAGATCGAATTTCCCCAGGTTGATTATCCGATTAAGGTGATCAGCGATACGGGCGTCGGCAACAAGGACAAAATCATCGACATCGTCAAGAAACACGCAAAGATCAACGATGAGCGTGTCGATGAACGCCAAAGCACCAACGGCAAATACACCACGATTCAATTGCACATCGTCGCCACCGACCAGGACCAGCTGTACAACATCAACAGCGAACTGCGGGCTACCGGCTTCGTGCACATGGTGCTGTGATGTCTGGCACGCTGGGCTTTCGCGAGCTCGGCCAGATGGCTTACGAGCCGGTCTGGCATGCCATGCAGCGCTTCACCAACGAACGCGGCAGTGATGCCGCCGATGAAATCTGGCTGGTCGAGCACCCGCCAGTGTTCACTCAGGGACAGGCCGGCAAGGCCGAGCATCTGCTGCTTCCGGGAGATATTCCGGTGGTGCAGGTCGATCGCGGTGGCCAGGTGACGTATCACGGCCCCGGGCAATTGGTGGTCTACCTGTTGCTGGACGTGCGCAAACTGGGTTTCGGCGTACGTGATCTGGTGACCCGCATGGAGTCGTGCCTGATCGAGCTGCTAGCCAGTTACGGCGTGACCGCTGCAGCGAAGCCTGATGCACCGGGCGTCTATGTCGACGGTGCGAAAATCGCATCCCTGGGTCTGCGGATCCGCCACGGTTGTTCCTTTCATGGCCTGGCCTTGAACGTGGACATGGACCTGGAACCGTTTCGACGGATTAATCCCTGCGGCTACGCCGGGCTGGCGATGACCCAGCTGAGCGATCACGCAGGATCGATTGAATTTGCCGAGGTAAGTGCCCGGCTGCGCGCGCAGCTCGTCAAACACCTCGACTATGCTGAGCAGACGACCCTAACGGGCGGAATCGACTGATATGACTACTGATGCAGTGCAAACCATGATCCCGACGCTGGATGTCACCGAGCGTCCGGCCCCGCGTGCCAAGGTTGAAGCCGGCGTTAAGCTGCGCGGCGCCGAAAAGGTTGCACGCATCCCGGTAAAGATCATTCCGACCACTGAACTGCCGAAAAAGCCCGACTGGATTCGTGTACGAATTCCGGTCTCTCCGGAAGTCGACCGCATCAAGGCCCTGTTGCGCAAACACAAGCTGCACAGTGTCTGCGAAGAAGCCTCTTGCCCGAACCTGGGCGAGTGCTTCTCCGGTGGCACCGCGACCTTCATGATCATGGGTGACATCTGCACCCGTCGTTGCCCGTTCTGCGACGTTGGCCATGGTCGTCCGAAACCATTGGACGTCAACGAGCCGGAAAGCCTGGCCATTGCCATTGCCGACCTGAAACTCAAGTACGTTGTGATCACCTCGGTTGACCGCGACGACCTGCGTGACGGCGGTGCCCAGCACTTTGCCGACTGCATCCGTGAAATCCGCAAGCTGTCGCCGAACGTGCAGCTCGAAACCCTGGTTCCGGACTACCGTGGCCGCATGGACGTCGCCCTGGAAATCACCGCCGCCGAGCCGCCGGATGTGTTCAACCACAACCTGGAAACCGTGCCGCGCCTGTACAAGGCTGCTCGTCCGGGTTCGGACTACCAGTGGTCGCTGACCCTGCTGCAACGTTTCAAGCAGATGATGCCGCACATTCCGACCAAATCCGGCCTGATGCTCGGCCTGGGCGAGACCGACGAGGAAGTCATCGAAGTCATGAAGCGTATGCGCGAACACGACATCGATATGCTGACTCTGGGTCAGTACCTGCAACCATCCCGCAGCCACTTGCCGGTTCAGCGTTTCGTACACCCGGATACCTTCGCCTGGTTCGCCGAAGAAGGCTACAAGATGGGCTTCAAGAACGTCGCTTCCGGTCCATTGGTGCGCTCGTCGTACCACGCCGACGAGCAGGCGAAACTGGTCAAGGCCGAGTTGATGTCGTCCTGATTTGCAGCTAGAAATAAAAGACGCCCGCCAGGCTTTTCAGTCTGGCGGGCGTTTTTTTGCGTTGCCCACGGCAATCGCGGCTTTTTCCTGCAACTCGCGGGGCAACAAACCCTCTTCTGTTTGTCCCCGTTCCTGACTACTGTGTGTAGAAGATTTTACGCAGGGAGATTCATGGATGACTGTTCAACCAATCCATACACTTTGTCCGAATGCGCCGGTTCCGGCCTTGGCGTCGGAAGGCCTGATTGGCGTCATAGCGCCTGCCGGTCCCGCCACGCTGGACACCCATAAAGCCGTGCGGTGGATGCGCGCCCGAGGCTATGGGCTGAAGGTGTTTCCCGGCGTCTACGAGAAAGAGGGTTATCTGGCCGGCAGTGATGATGTACGCCTCGATGATTTACATGCAGCGTTCGCCGACAGTGAGGTCGACGCCATCATCTGTCTGCGCGGCGGCTACGGCACGCCGCGTTTGCTTGACCGTATCGATTTCGAGTTATTGCGAAACAACGCCAAGCCCTTCATCGGTTACAGCGACATCACTGCACTGCATCTGGCGATCAGTCGCTATGCGGGTTTCGTGACGTTCCACGGTCCGCTGCTCAACGCTGACCTGCTGGGCAGTCGTCAGCAACCCACAGAGTCTTCGTTCTTCAACATGCTGCGCGGACAGCTGAAGGCGGGCAGCGTGCTGGCGCACCCGGTGGCCTATCCATTGACCACAATCGAGCCTGGCATCGCTCATGGGCGTTTGCTGGGGGGCAATCTGTCGATCATCGCCGCAACCATGGGCACGCCTTATGAGATCGATGCAGAGGGCGTCATTCTGTTTATCGAGGATATCAACGAGCCGTTGTATCGCATCGACCGGTTACTGACCCATCTACGGCTGGCCGGGACACTGCACAAGCTGCGCGGGGTTCTGGTCGGGGATGTGGCGGGGGTTGATGCGCCTGCGCTGGAGCGTTTGCTCAAGCAGACATTCGGGCCGTTGCGGATCCCGGTATTGTCCGGGTGGCGTAGTGGGCATTGTGATCCGAACCTGACGTTGCCAATGGGGGCGCTGGTGCGACTGGATGCGGGGAACAAGGAGTTGGTGTTGGAACAGGATGTGGTGTTCAGGCAATAACGCGCTGCAAAAAAAAGATCGCAGCCTGCGGCAGCTCCTACAGGAATACGCAATCCTCTGTAAGGAGCTGCCGCAGGCTGCGATTTTTTGCTTTTAGCGGCTTCGCAACCCTTCCAGCAACTTGTGCGTAGGATAACCATCCGCCGGCCAGCCAAACGACTGCTGGGCGCTGCGGATCGCCTTGCGCGTATTGGCGCCGATAATGCCGTCGGCGGTGCCCGCGTCGTAGTTCTGCGCGCTCAGCAGGTTTTGCAGTTCGATCCGCTCGGTTCGGCCCAACGGCAAGTCATCTTTCGGCCAGGTTCCACTGATCAGGCCGGCGCCATTGAAGCGCTCGGACAACAGGCTCACCGCCAGCGCGTAGGACGACGAGTTGTTGTACTTGAGGATCGCGCGGAAGTTATCCAGCACCAGGAATGCCGGGCCACGATAACCGGCCGGCAGCAGCAACGCCGCCGACAACTGTTCGGACCCTGCCGGAACCTGGCCGGCATTGGGCAAGGTGACGCCCAATTGCCGCCATTCAGCGACGCTTTTGCGGATCGTGCCGTCGGCCAACACGTAGTTGAAACCGCTCGGCAATTGCACTTCGAAGCCCCACGGCTGACCTTTCTGCCAGCCGGAGCTTTGCAGGTAGTGCGCGGTCGAGGCCAGGGCGTCAGACGCGCTGCCCCAGATATCGCGGCGGCCGTCACCATCGAAGTCGACGGCGTGGGTGTTATAGGTGGTCGGGATGAACTGGGTCTGGCCCATGGCGCCGGCCCAGGAACCGAGCATCTTCTCGGGTTCGATATCACCTTGCTGCAGGATCTGCAGGGCAGCGATCAATTGCGCGTGGGCGAAGCCCGGGCGTCGGCCTTCGTAGGCCAGGGTTGCCAGCGAGTTGATTACCGACTTGCTGCCCTGGAACTGGCCAAAGTTGCTCTCCATGCCCCACACGGCGACCAGTGCCTGACGATCGACGCCGTAGCGTTGCTCGATACTTTGCAGGATGCCGTCATATTGGCTGACCAAGGCCTGGCCTTTGCGTACCCGCAGTGGCGACAGGGCACCGTCGAGGTATTCCCACACCGGGCGGGAGAATTCCGGTTGGCTACGATCGGCACGAATGACGCTGGGGTCGAAGCTGACGTTGGCGAACGCGCGGTCGAACAGATCGGCACGGATACCGGCGGCCAGCGCGTCCTTACGGAAACCCGCTTGCCATTCGGCGAACGTCTGGGTCGGCTGGATATCGAGGTTTTCGTCGCTTGGAACCACGGGTGGGATGACCGCAGGGGCGGTGGCGACGGGGAGGGACTGAAGCGGCTGGGCGTCGGCGGCGGTGGGTTTTTCCGCGCAGGCGACTAGCAAAATGAGGCTGGAAGCAGCAATCAATTGGCGCAGGTGCCAACGACGGGAAAGACAAAGGGGCATGCACGGGTCCAGGAAAAACGGATCAGGTGCAGACCTTAACATGTTGAGCGGATGCATGCCTTTCAGGCTGCCAGAAAGTAAGAAGCCTCCCAGCTATTAGACTGGAAGGCTTCGCGGCGGTAGCTGCCTTTGCCCTTGCCGGCTCGTTCCTGACGGCTACGGAACAGTGGCTGGGCGATGATGGATTTGGCCTTGTTGGGGCCATGTTTAGATGGCTTTTTGCTCATGATGGAATCTCGCAAGTGAGTGGTTTTTGCGGGGCAAATCATCGGCCGAAGTTGGGGTTGTGTCTATAGGGCAAATCAAGATCAAAAGATCGCAGCCTTCGGCAGCGCCTACATGATCCCGTGTACGCGCTGCCGAAGGCTGCGATCTTTTGATTTTTCTTTTGATCTTATTCGGCGGGCAACGACAATCTTTGCCCTGCCATCAACAACGACAACCGACTCAAACTCATCCACGGCGAACCGGCAGCCTGGCCTTTGATTTGCGCATCGATGCGCTGTGCTTCGAGCAACAACTGAGCCCAGCGCTGCGCCGAGTAGCGTTGCAGGGCTTTGCTCATCAGCGGTTTGCGCTTGTCCCAAACGGGCGGCTTGGCCTGGCTGAAGGCTTTGTCCAGCGGCGTGCCCTGGCTGTATTGCAGGGAAATGTTAGCCAGCAGGCGTAGCTCACGCGCCAGCGCCCAGAGAATCACCGGTGGTTCGACCCCTTCACCGCGCAGCCCTTCGAGCATGCGCAGGGCATGGGCTGCCTCGCCGTTGAGAATCGCGTCGGTCAATCCGAAGACATCGAAGCGCGCACTATCGGCTACCGCGGCTTGCACGGTTTCGACGGTGATCTGGCCGCTTTCGGCCATCAGCTTGAGCTTTTCGATTTCCTGGGCGGCGGCCAGCAAGTTGCCCTCAACCCGTGCAGCGATCAGCTCGACCGCGTCCTGGCTGGCGGACAGCCCGGCCTGGGACAAGCGCTGACGAATCCAGCTCGGCAGCTGGTTGGCATCCACCGGCCAGATCTGCACGAACTGGGTTTGCTGGCCTTCGACCAGCGCCTTGCCCCACTTGGTTTTCTGCGCGCTGCCATCAAGTTTCGGCAGGCTGATCAACAAGACGGTGTCTTCGGCCGGTCGCGAGCAGTACTCGATGAATGCAGCAGCGCCTTTGTCACCGGGTTTGCCGGAAGGCAGGCGCAATTCCAAGAGACGCTTTTCGGCAAACAGCGACATGCTGGCGCCCGCTTGCAGCAGCGTACCCCAGTCGAAACTGGCATCGGCGGCAAACACCTGACGTTCATCGAAACCCTGTTGGCGAGCGGCGGCACGGATGGCATCGGCGGCTTCCTGACACAGCAACGGATCGTCGCCACTGATGACGTAGACCGGCGCGAGGGCGCCTTGCAGGTGTTTAGCGAGTTGGGCGGGGGCAAGTTTCATAAGAGAGGGCAAACGGGGCGCCTGAGCGCCCCGAAAGTCTTACTGCCGCGGCAGTTCGATAGGCGACTGACGCGGAGTAGCCGCTTCAGCCTTTTGCGCCGCTTCAAGGGCCGCCGCTTCAGCCTTGGCTTTGGCCTGGGCTGTTTGCTGCAACTGGTCCAGTTGTGCAGGTGTCAGTTGTTGCAGGCGCAGCATCATGCGCTGAACCAGCTCGCGACGGGTTTCGGTCCGGGCAGTGACGGCTTCCTGATCGGAACCCACCAGGTTGTTGCCGTCGTGCATGAAGATCTTCTGGACTTCGAGCTTGTCGCTCAGCAGTGGCAGGTTGCCCTCGCTGAGGATGTCGTAGTTGAGGACGGTGGTCACCTGGTACTCGCCAGTGCGGCCAGCACCCGCGTAGCTGAGGATGCGCTGGCTTTCCTGTTCATCGGTCAGCACCAGTTTGTACGGTGCACCGGTGTAGACCTTGACGCCGCTGCCTTCCAGCACCTGACGCAGTTGCGTCACGGTTTCGCCGTAGGCGTTGCGTGCGCTCAGGTCGAGTTCCTTGATCGAAAGTTCTGTACCGCCGGTGCCGCGCAGCTGGAAACCGCAGGCGCTCAGCAGGACCGCGAGGCCCATCACCAGCAAATTGCGTTTGATCATTGTGTTGCTCCCCTTGAAACCATGTGGGCCGATGATGCGGCCCGAAAGGCTTTACGCGGCGCCAGGCATGACCTGACGCCTGATCCAGTTAGCTGGCGACGATGTTGACCAGTTTCCCGGGCACCACGATCACTTTACGAATGGTCAGACCGTCGACAAAACGCAGCACGTTCTCGTTGGCCCGTGCGGCGGCTTCGACTTCTTCACGGCTGGCGCTGGCCGGCATTTCGATATGGCCGCGCAGTTTGCCATTCACTTGAATGACGAGTTGCAGGCTGTCCTGTACCAGTGCGCTGTCATCCACCTGTGGCCAGCCGGCGTCAATCACAGGCTCGGCGTGGCCCAGTTGATTCCACAGTTCGTGGCTGATGTGCGGTGTGATTGGAGCCAGCAGCAGCGTCACAGCTTCGAGGCCTTCGTGAACCAGCGCACGATCCTGTCCGGTGCCCTGCGCGGCTTTTTCCAGCACGTTCATCAGCGTCATCACCTGAGCGATGGCCGTGTTGAATTTGTGGTTCTGGCCAACGTCGTGGCTGGCTTGCTTGATGGCCAGGTGGATCGAGCGACGAACGGCTTTCTGCTCGTCGTTCAGGCCGGCGATGTCCAGTTTGCCCGGCAGACCCTGAGTGACGTGGGCCTGAGCCAGGCGCCAGACGCGCTTGAGGAAACGGTGCGAACCTTCTACGCCGGAGTCGGACCATTCCGCGCTCATGTCGGGTGGCGAGGCAAACATCATGAACAGGCGGCAGGTGTCTGCGCCGAACTGGTCGATCATCGACTGAGGGTCGACGCCGTTGTTCTTCGACTTGGCCATCTTCTCGGTGCCGCCGATTTCCACCGGCAAGCCGTCTGCGATCAGCTTGGCACTAATGACCTTGGCCTTGCTGTCGCGCTCAAGTTCGACGTCCGCCGGGTTGAACCAGGTGTAAGCGCCGTTGGCTTCGCGACGATAGTAAGTCTCGGCGATTACCATGCCTTGGGTCAGCAGGTTCTTGAACGGCTCGTTGGAGCTGACAAGGCCTTCGTCACGCATCAGCTTGTGGAAGAAACGCGCGTACAACAGGTGAAGAATCGCGTGTTCGATACCGCCGATGTACTGATCCACCGGCAGCCAGTGGTCTGCCGCGGACTTTTCAACCAGGCCGCCTTCATAGTGCGGCGAGGCGTAGCGGGCGTAATACCACGAGGACTCGACGAAGGTGTCCATGGTGTCGGTTTCACGCTTGGCAGGCTGACCGCATTTCGGGCAGCTGCACTCGTAGAACTCTGGCATGCGTGCCAGCGGCGAACCGGCGCCATCGGGTACGACGTCTTCCGGCAACACCACAGGCAGTTGGTCTTCCGGCACCGGCACATCACCGCAAGTATTGCAGTGGATGATCGGGATCGGGCAGCCCCAGTAGCGCTGACGGCTGATGCCCCAGTCGCGCAGGCGGAACTGGGTGCGCGAGGCGCCAAGGTTTTTCTTGATCAGTGCGACTTCGATGGCGTCGAAAGCGCCTGCGAAGTCGAGGCCGTCGAACTCGCCGGAATTGATCAGCGAACCGTGCTCGCCGTAGGCGTCCTGCCACGGTGCAGGGTTTGTGTCGCCGGAACTAGTGCGCACCACGGATTTGACCGGCAGGTTGTACTTGTGGGCGAATTCGAAGTCGCGTTCGTCGTGAGCCGGAACGGCCATGACCGCGCCATCGCCGTAATGCATCAGCACGTAGTTGGCGACCCACACCGGCAGTTTTTCACCTGTCAGCGGGTGCTCGACGAACAGGCCGGTTGGCAGGCCTTTTTTCTCTTGGGTAGCGACGTCGGCTTCGGCAACGCTGCCGCCTTTGCATTCAGCGATGAACGCTTGCAGCTCAGGGTTGTTCTGGGCAGCCAACGCCGCCAGATGATGCTCGGCAGCCACGGCAACGTAGGTTGCGCCCATCAGGGTGTCCGGACGGGTGGTGAAGACTTTCAGCGCGCCGGTTTCGCCGATGGAATCGACGTTATAGGGGAACTGAACTTCCATGCCGCGGGATTTGCCGATCCAGTTGCGCTGCATGGTCTTGACCTGTTCAGGCCAGCCCGGCAGATCATCGAGACTCTCCAGCAGCTCATCCGCGTAAGCGGTGATCTTGAAGTAGTACATCGGAATTTCGCGCTTTTCGATCAGCGCGCCGGAACGCCAGCCGCGACCGTCGATCACTTGTTCGTTGGCCAGAACGGTCTGGTCGACCGGGTCCCAGTTCACGGTGCCGCTTTTTTTGTAGATCACACCTTTTTCGAACAGGCGAGTGAACAGCCATTGTTCCCAACGGTAGTAATCCGGCTTGCAGGTGGTCACTTCGCGCGACCAGTCTACCGCCAGGCCCAGGCTACGCAGCTGGGTTTTCATATATGCGATGTTTTCGTAGGTCCACTTGGCGGGCGCTACGTTGTTCTTCATCGCGGCGTTTTCCGCCGGCATGCCGAAAGCGTCCCAACCCATGGGTTGCAGGACGTTCTTGCCTTGCATGCGCTGATAGCGGGAGATCACGTCGCCGATGGTGTAGTTGCGCACGTGCCCCATGTGTAGCTTGCCGCTGGGGTAAGGGAACATCGACAGGCAGTAGAAGGTCTCCTTGCCTGGCTGTTCACTGACTTCAAAGGACTTTTGCTCGTCCCAGAACGACTGGGCGGCGGCTTCGATTTCACGGGGCTGATATTGTTCGTGCATGGCTACTTTTGAACTGAATAGGGGTGGCCTAATCCTCTTCAAAGCGACGCTGGACGATGGGTACGCCAATTCGGCGTTTCGCTGCCCAGAGTAGCTGGAAGTGGAGTTACAGGAAGCGCCGTAGCATACATGACCGCACTCTATCGAGGGAAACCCTGATTACTGTCGCGCGTCTCGCAAAAACCGCTGCGAGGGCCGTTGGTCGCGGCGTCCAGCCGGTTTGTTCATGGAAGCTAAGCTCTAACTGGGGAGTAGGTCTTATCTTCCAATGAGGTGAGGGATGGTTGATTCACAGCAAAAAGCTTCAAAGCCGGAGTTGTACGAAAGACTGATAGATCGTCTTGGAATGGCCCTGGAAGCGGCAAAAACCGCAGGCCGGTTGCGTGATGAGCGTCCACTGGAGCTGGAGTTGCGCGGCCTTAGCCCCGCAGAGTTTGCCCTGGTCAAGGCGTACCTGGATCGCAGTGAGCGTGAGACACACGGATGCTTGTCCGAGGCAGTGAAGCAACTCGACGCACCACGTTCAGCCAAGATCATCTGGCTCAAGGACAAAATACCTGGCAAAGACGCGGTAAAGGTCCGGTCTTTGCAATTCAAGTAAGGCACAGAGCCATGCTCCAGGGTTTTTTGAAGCATAGTCCTTCCGTATTTATTGTCGCGCTGCGTCAACCCACTTAGGCTTCGGGCATCTTCAAGGAGATGCTCGATGCCTTTTCGTTATTTTGTGAAACAACTTCTCTTGCCGCCGGGCATCTTGCTGCTGTTGCTGGCGTTTGCCTGGTGGTTTCGCCGCTCAAGGCCGAGGCTCGCCGGCGTGTGCTTTGCGCTGGGACTGGGCGGCTTCTGGCTGATGAGCCTGCCGATCGTGGTGCAATGGAGCGCCGAACTGCTTGAGCGTGAGCCCCCGCTGGCATTCGACGAATGGGCAACGCTGGCTCAGCACGCGGATGCGATTGTGGTGCTGGGTTCTGGGCGCGAGCGGGGCGACCCGGCGTGGGGTAGCGATCAGCCAACCGGCATTGGTCTGGGGCGCGAACGTTATGCCGCACGTCTGGCCAAGGCCTCGGGCTTGCCGGTGTTGACCAGTGGCGGGCTGCATTTCGGTACGCCGCCAAGCGAGGCCAAAATGATGGCCGACTCACTGCACGATGATTTCGGCGTGACCGTGCGCTGGCAGGAAGGGCGCAGCCGTACGACCTGGGAGAACGCGCAATTCAGCGCCGAAGTGTTGCTGCCTGAAGGCATCAAGCGCGTGGTAGTGGTCACTCAGGCTGCGCATATGCCTCGTGCAGTCTGGAGTTTCCGAAAGGCAGGCTTTGACGTAGTGCCCGCGCCAGTCGGATTTCTACGCGGGGACAATGCCCGGCCATTGGGCGGATGGATGCCGGAGTTCAAGTCCATCTGGCAGAGCGGACAGTTGTTGAATGAAGCGGTAGGGCAGATTGGGTATTGGCTTTTCTACCGTTGAAAGTCAAAAGATCGCAGCCTCGTTTCACTCGACAGCTCCTGCAGGAGATTGCGTACTCTGTAGGAGCTGTCGAGTGAAACGAGGCTGCGATCTTTTGCAGGCACCACAAAATTTCAGACTGTCTTGGCCATCCGGCTGGCAATCAACGCCCAGCCAAACAACAGCACACAAACAATGATCAACGGCCACGAACGCCATTGCAGGTAAGGCGTCAGGTTGTGCATCGGCACCACTTCGCCGTACAGGATGCCGCGTTCGAACTGCGGGATCTGGGTGGTGATCTGGCCAAACGGGTTGATCAAGCCGGTCACGCCGTTGTTGGTGGCGCGGATCATCCAGCGCCCGGCCTCCAGTGCCCGCATCTGCGCCATCTGCACGTGTTGCAGCGGGCCGATGGAGGTGCCGAACCAGGTGTCATTGCTGATGGTCAGCAGCAGGTCGCTTTGTGCGGCGAGGCCGGCGGCGAATTCCGGGTACACCACTTCATAGCAGATGAACGGTGCAATCTGGTAACCCTTGGCTTGCAACATCGGCTGATCGGCGGGGCCGCGGGCAAAATCCGACATCGGCAAGTCGAAGAAAGCGATCAGCCCGCGCAGTAAATCTTGCAGCGGAACGTACTCACCAAACGGCACCAGCTTCTGCTTGAGATAAGTGCCATCGCCTTCGCCGACCACGGTGATACCGTTGAAGAAGCGCTTCTCGTGACGGACTTCCTGGCGAATCGGCACGCCGGTAATCAGTGCAGTTTTACGTTCGGCGGCGAAGTTGCCCATCATGTTCAGGTAGCCCTCGGCGGACTCCTTGAGCACCGGGACTGCAGTTTCCGGCCAGACCAGCAGGTCGACGCGCTTGGAGCTGAAGCTCATGTCGCGGTACAGCGCCAGTTGCGCATTGAGCTGCGCCGGGTCCCACTTCATGCTTTGTTCGATATTGCCTTGAATTGCCGCGACACTCAGCGGTGCGCCCGACGGGCTGGTCCAGGCGTGATGCTTGAGCACCATGCCGGCCACCCAAGGACCGACCAGCAGCAGTGCGCCGATCGCGATAAAACCTTTACGCCCCGTGCGGACCAGGCGCATGCCGTTGTAGATCAGCGCGGCGGTCAGCGCCAGCGTAAAGGAAATCAGCCACATCCCGCCGACAGGGGCGAGCCCGGTCAATGGACCGTCGAGTTGGCTGTAACCGGAATAAAGCCACGGGAAACCGGTGAGGAACCAGCCGCGGAATGCTTCCTGACCGACCCACAACGCCGCGAACGCCAAGGCATCGGCCAGCGGCGCTTCGTTGCGTCGCAGCCAGCGTGCCCAGAGCCAGGCGGGCAGGGCGAAAAACCAGGCTATCGCGGCCGTGAATATCAGCATCAGGAAACCGGCCAGCAACACCGAGGCACCGCCGAAATGGTGAATGCTGTAGTAGATCCAACTGGTGCCGGCACCGAACAGACCGAAGCCGAAACACCAGCCACGGCCCAAGGCCTGACGGGGGCTCAGTTCACGCAAGCCGGCATAGAAAAGCCCGACCGCCAGCAATGCCAGCGGCCAGATATCGAACGGCGCCAGGGCCAGGGTGGTGATTGCACCGGCCGCCACGGCCAGCAGGTTACCGGGCCAGCCGGGGCGGGTCATACGATGCATTTCAATCCTTAGAATTACCGGGCGATAGGTGTCAGGCGCAGCAAGTGAATACGACGGCTGTCGGCATTGAGGATGCGGAAGCGATAGGCGCCGATTTCAGTGATTTCGTTGCGTTTTGGCAAGTGCCCGAACGCACTCATCACCAGGCCGCCGACGGTATCGAACTCGTCATCGGAAAACTCGCTGTCGAAGAACTCGTTGAAGTTCTCGATCGGCGTCAGGGCCTTGATCAGGAAGTCACCGCTGGGCAGCGGTTTGATGTAGCTGTCTTCTTCGACGTCATGTTCGTCTTCGATGTCGCCGACGATTTGCTCCAGCACGTCTTCAATGGTCACCAGGCCCGCCACGCCGCCGTATTCGTCGATCACGATGGCCATGTGGTTGTGGTTGGCGCGGAACTCGCGCAACAACACGTTCAGGCGCTTGGACTCCGGTACGAAAGTCGCCGGGCGCAGCAGATCCTTGATGTTGAAGCTGTCGCCGTTCTCCTTGAGGATCAACGGCAGCAAGTCCTTGGCCAGCAAGACGCCCATTACGTCATCGTGGCTTTCGCCGATGACCGGGTAACGCGAGTGAGCCGAGTCGACCACCGCAGGCAAGAACTCGCGGGGTGTCTGGGTCGCCTTGATGCTGATCATCTGCGAGCGCGGGACCATGATGTCCCGTACTTGCAGGTCAGCGACCTGGATGGCACCTTCGACGATGGCCAGCGCTTCGCTGTCCAGCAATTTGTTTTGGTGTGCGTCGCGCAGCAGCTCAAGCAGCTCCTGGCGGTTCTTCGGCTCGTGGGCAAAAGCCTGGGTGAGCTTACCCAGCCATGACTTCTGCCCGTTGCTCGATCGATCTTCGCTCATAGCGATTACTCTGAATCCTTTGTTGTAACAGTAGGGGATGTTTCGGTTTCGTCGTCCGCGTACGGATCGGGATAGCCCAATTCTGCAAGCAACGTTCGTTCCAGTGCTTCCATTTCTTCGGCTTCCTCGTCATCTATATGGTCGTAACCCAGTAGATGCAAGCAACCGTGAATCACCAGATGAGCCCAGTGGGCCTTGAGTTCTTTGCCTTGCTCGACGGCTTCGCGCTCGACCACGGCCACGCAGATCACCAGATCGCCCAGCAGCGGGATATCGAGAAATTCGTCCGGCACGTCGGCAGGGAATGACAAGACGTTAGTGGCGTAATCCTTTTGCCGCCAGGTGTGATTCAGCTCGCGGCCTTCGGCTTCGTCGACCAGGCGAATGGTCATCTCGGAGTCGGCGGTGCGCTGGCGCAGGGCCAGTTCGCACCATTGGCGGAACTCGGCTTCGCTGGGGGCAGGCGCTTGGGTAGCCAGTTGGAGATCAAGCTCAAGCATCGCGGCGGCTGTCCTTTGGCGCTTCATCGGTCGCGCGGTTCTCGAAGCGTTCATAGGCTTCAACAATGCGCTGCACCAGCGGATGACGCACAACGTCCTTGGCCAGGAAATGGGTGAAGCTGATACCTGGCACGTCCTTCAAGACTTCAATCACGTGATGCAACCCGGACTTGGTGCCTTTCGGCAGGTCGACCTGGGTAATGTCACCGGTGATGACGGCGGTAGAGCCGAAGCCGATTCGGGTCAGGAACATCTTCATTTGTTCGACCGTGGTGTTCTGGCTTTCGTCGAGGATGATGAAGCTGTTGTTCAGCGTGCGACCGCGCATGTAGGCCAGCGGCGCGACTTCGATGACCTGTCGTTCAATCAGCTTGGCAACGTATTCGAAGCCGAGCATTTCGTAGAGTGCGTCGTACAGCGGGCGCAGGTACGGGTCGATTTTTTGCGACAAATCGCCCGGAAGGAAACCGAGTTTTTCACCGGCCTCGACTGCTGGGCGTACCAGCAGGATGCGGCGAATCTGCTCGCGTTCCAGCGCATCCACCGCGCAGGCAACCGCGAGATAGGTCTTGCCAGTACCGGCCGGGCCGATGCCGAAGTTGATGTCGTTGCCGAGGATTTCCTTCACGTAGCGCACTTGATTCAAGCCACGAGGGCGAATCATGCCTTTCTTGGTGCGCAGGGCAACGGAGGCTTCGGCGGGGGAATGGTTGTCCAGTTCTTCGACGGCCGATTCCTGCAGGAACAGGTGAACCATGTCCGGCGACAGTTCCGTACCTTTGGTTTCCCGGTACAGACGGCGCAGGAGGTTTTCCGCAGAGGTGGTGTGTTTGGGCTCGCCGATCAGCTCGAACTGGTTTCCGCGGTTGCGGATTTCGATGGTCAGGCGCTGTTCGATCAAGCGCAGGTGCTCGTCGAATTGCCCGCACAGATTGGCGAAGCGTCGAGCTTCAAAAGGCTCGAGGATAAAACGATGTGGTTCGATGGGTGCGTTCAAGGTCGTATTTAGCCGCCCTGGGGCAATAGTGATGAAATCAAGGATAGCGCCAGTGGCCTGGGTGCGAAAGCTCTTATACAGACCAAAGTTTGTAGGAGCGAGGCTTGCCCGCGAAGAACGATAACGCGGTCTATCTATCAGACTGCGGCGTGACCTTCGCGGGCAAGCCTCGCTCCTACAGGTTTTGCGGCGCTTGTTAGATCAGCGAGCCCCGCAGCGAATGCGGCTGTGCGGCGTCGATGTGCACGTCGGCAAACTGGCCGATCAACGTCGGATTGTCGCAACGGAAATTGACGATACGGTTATTTTCGGTCCGGCCTTGCAGCTCGCCGGGGTCCTTTTTCGAATAATCGGTTACAAGAATCCGCTGGATCGAACCGACCATTTGTCGGCTGATCTCGAAACCCTGCTGGTTCAGGCGATGTTGCAGGGCGTTCAGGCGCTCTTTTTTCAGCTCTTCCGGTGTTTCATCGGCCAGATCGGCGGCCGGTGTGCCGGGGCGTTGGCTGTAGACGAACGAGTAGGAGAAGTCGAAACCGACGTCCTGGATCAGTTTCATGGTCTGTTCGAAGTCTTTCTCGGTTTCACCGGGGAAACCGACGATGAAGTCCGAACTGATGCAAATGCCCGGCACGGCGGCCCGCAGCTTGCGCAGTTTGGATTTGTATTCCAGCGCGGTGTGGTTGCGCTTCATCGCCGCAAGGATGCGGTCCGAGCCCGATTGCACCGGCAGGTGCAAGTGTTTCACCAGTTCCGGCACATCGGCATGAGCCTGGATCAGACTGTCGGAGAACTCCAGCGGGTGCGAGGTGGTGTAGCGGATGCGGTCGATGCCGTCGACGGCGGCGACCACGCGGATCAGTTCGGCCAGGTCTGCCAGGCGACCGTCGTGTGTCGTGCCGCGATAGCCGTTGACGTTCTGCCCCAGCAAGGTCACTTCGCGCACACCGTTTTCGGCCAGGTGAATGATCTCGGCAAGCACGTCGTCGAATGGGCGGCTGACTTCTTCGCCGCGGGTGTACGGCACCACGCAGAATGTGCAGTACTTGCTGCAACCTTCCATCACCGACACATAGGCACTCGGACCGTCGATGCGCGGCTCGGGCAAGTGGTCGAACTTTTCGATTTCCGGGAATGAGACGTCAACTTGCGGCAGCTTGGTGAGGCGCGCGGCGTCAATCATTTCCGGCAGGCGGTGCAAGGTCTGCGGGCCGAATACCACGTCGACGTACGGTGCGCGATCGCGAATCGCCGCGCCTTCCTGGCTGGCCACGCAACCGCCGACGGCGATCACCATGTCCGGGTTGGCCAGTTTCAGTTCGCGCCAGCGGCCGAGTTGCGAGTAGACGCGGTCCTGCGCACGTTCGCGGATCGAGCAGGTGTTGAGCAGGATTACGTCGGCGTCTTCAGCGCGAGCAGTGACTTCCAGGGCCTGATGTTCGCCCAGCAGATCGACCATGCGCGAGCTGTCGTACTCGTTCATCTGACAACCGTGGGTTTCGATGTAAAGCTTCTTGGCCATGGAAAGAGTCATCACGTGATTCAAAGAACCGCGCATTATAGGGAACATGTACCCAGGTTCCTACCGTTGCGCGTCCGGCGGCTATGCTATAGTTCGCGCCCTCATTTTTATCCCCCGATGTGTTGCTCGCCCACCATGACCAAACGTGAAGCTCCAATCTACAAGGTGATTTTCCTCAACCAGGGCCAGGTGTTCGAAATGTACGCCAAGCAGATCTATCAGAGTGATCTGTGGGGCTTTCTGGAAGTGGAAGAGTTCGTCTTTGGCGAGCGCACGCAAGTGGTCGTCGATCCGAGCGAAGAGAAGCTCAAGGCTCAGTTCGAAGGCGTGGTGCGCAGTTTTGTGCCGATGCATTCGATCGTGCGCATCGATGAAGTCGAGCGGCTCGGTACACCGAAAATCAGCGAAGCCCGCGGCGCGGTCGGCAATGTCATGCCATTTCCGATGCCGATGCCTGAGAAGTAAAAAGTAAATTTTTGAGGTGAGAGGCTTTCTGTGGCGAGGGAGCTTGTTCGCGCTGGGGCGCGAAGCGTCCCTAAACTCTACGCGCGCCGTATTTCTGACCTACCGCAATGGCTGACTTTACGACTGCTTCGCAGCCGAGCGGGAGCAAGCTCCCTCGCCACAGGTGGCCGTGTTGCTTCAGGGCAGTGGCGAAAACGGCGTACGCCCATCGGCGCTCTGCAATTCCATCAGGTATTTGCGGAAGATTTGCCCAAGCACCTGGGTGGCGACTTCCAGTTCCTGGCGGGGCATCTTTTCAGTGACTTCGTCAGCGGTATCCAGCGCATCTTCAGCGCCATTGACCGCCGCCATTTTCAGCAGGATATACGCCTGAATGTTATTGGCCGGCACGCCTTCGCCGTGGAAGAACATGGTGCCGAGTTTGAATTGCGCCTGTGCGTGGCCTTGCAGCGAGGCCTTTTCGAAGTAGCTCAGGGCTTGATTGAGGTCGCGCGGCGCGTTTTTGCCTTCGTAGTAGAACTCACCCAACTCGTATTGCGCTTGGGCATCCCCTTCATCAGACGCTTTCTGGCAGGCGGCGAGCGCCTGTGCCAGGTCTTGCGGCTGGGTATTGAGGGTGCAGCGACCCATCGCTGGGATTAACAACGAGTTACCGCCTGCTTGTGCGAGCGCGAGCAGCGGCTGAAGGAGCAACAGGCAGCCCAGTGAAAGGGCGCGGCCGGTGCGGTTCATGGGAATCGACTTACCTCTGGAGGGCGCGCGGACCCATCGAGGGGATCCAATAAGCGCGCATTATGAAATAAGCAGGGCCAACCTTACAAAGTCTTTACTCGTTTTTCTGCTGCGCGGGAAATATATCGCCCACTTTGCTGGGGATTATTGGCAGATGAGTAGGAAAAAGCGTGGGAATGTAGGTGAAAGCTGACGCCAGCAATGGCCAACGTCAGCGTCAACAGCGTTATTTCAGCGCAGCGAAAGCGCGCTCGGCGGCGTCCAGAGTCAGTTTCAGTTCGGCTTCGCCGTGGGCGATCGAGGTGAAGCCGGCTTCGAATGCACTCGGTGCGAGGTACACACCGCCTTCCAGCATCAAGTGGAAGAAGCGGCCGAACAGGCCTGCGTCGCTGGCCATCACGTCATCGAAGGTCACGATGTCGTCGGCGCCGCTGAAGTACAGGCCGAACATGCCGCCAGCCTGAGTAGTCACGAACGGAATGCCCGCCGCATCAGCGCACTGTTGCAAGCCGTCGAGCAGGCGAGTGGTGTAGTCGGTCAGTTCGGCGTGGAAGCCAGGACGGCTGATCAGGCGCAGGGTCGTCAGGCCGGCCGCCATCGCCAGCGGGTTACCCGACAATGTGCCAGCCTGGTACACCGGGCCCAGCGGAGCGATGCGCGACATGATTTCGCGTTTGCCGCCGAAGCAGCCGACCGGCATGCCGCCACCGATGATCTTGCCGAAAGTGGTCAGGTCCGGCGTTACTCCGTAGTGAGCCTGGGCGCCGCCGAGGGCAACGCGGAAACCAGTCATCACTTCGTCAAAAATCAGCACCACGCCGTGCTTGTCACACAAAGTGCGCAAGCCTTCGAGGAAACCGGGGGCTGGCGGCACGCAGTTCATATTGCCGGCCACCGGCTCGACGATGATGCAAGCCACGTCCTGGCCGACTTCGGCGAGCATGGTTTCAACGGCGTCGATGTCGTTGAACGGCAGGGTCAGGGTGTGTTTGGCGAAGGCCGCCGGTACGCCCGCCGAGCTCGGTACACCTTGGGTCAAGGCGCCGGAACCGGCCTTGACCAACAGGCTGTCGGAGTGACCGTGGTAGCAGCCTTCGAACTTGATGATGCTGTCGCGGCCAGTGAAACCACGGGCCAGGCGGATAGCGCTCATGGTCGCTTCGGTGCCGGAGCTGACCATGCGTACCATTTCCATCGACGGCACCAGCGAGCAAACCAGATCGGCCATCTGGGTTTCCATCTCGGTCGGCGCGCCGTAGGACAGGCCATGCTCAAGCTGCTTGCGCACTGCATCCAGCACGTCCGGATGGCTGTGGCCGAGAATCATCGGGCCCCAGGAACCGACGTAATCCACATAACGTTTGTCGTCTTCGTCAGTGACGTAGGCGCCTTCGGCGTGCTTGAAGAACAACGGCGTGCCGCCGACGCTCTTGAACGCGCGAACCGGCGAGTTCACGCCACCGGGAATGTGTTTCTGGGCATTGGCAAACAGGGTTTCGGAACGAGACATGTTCGGACTCTCAAATCAGATTTTAAGCTACTTAATAGAAAGCAGTTCATTGAAGGCGCGGGCGCGGCGTGTCACTTCAGCCGTGCTCTCGGCACCAAACAGGCCATGCACCACCGCTAGCAGATCGACGCCATGGGCCACCAGCGGGGCGGCGTTTTCCAGGGTGATGCCGCCGATGGCGCAGATCGGCAAGTGCAGTTGCTTGCGGGCCTGATCGAGCAGGTCGAGGCTACAGGTCGGCGCGCCGGGCTTGGTGTTGGAATTGAAGAAGCGGCCGAACGCGACATAACTGGCGCCTTCCTTGGCGGCCTGTTCGGCGAGTTCGAGTTGCGCGTGGCAAGTCGAACCGATGATCGCCTGACGACCGAGCAGCGAGCGGGCCGGGGTCAGCGGGCCATCGGTCTGCCCCAGGTGCACGCCGACGTTCAGGCGCGCGGCCAGTTCGGCGTCATCATTGATGATCAGCTGGGTTTTGTAGCGTTCGCACAGATCTCGCAGAGCCTCGGCTTCACGCAATCGACGGGCCTCGTCGCTGCTCTTGTCGCGGTATTGCAGCAGGGTGACGCCGCCTTCCAGCGCCGCCTCCACGTACGAAAGAAATTTGCCAGCCAGCAGTTGGCTGTCGGTGATGGCGTACAGGCCACGTAGTTTCATCAGACAGCCCCCATGACGTTACGAACAGAAATCCAGCGGCAGGCGACGCGGCACGAATTGGCCTTTGCCCAACTGCTCGGCATCGCGCAGGGTGCGCCACGTGTAGTTAAGTGCAGTCTGTACGGCGCTGGCGAGGTTTTCACCCTGGGCCAGACGGCCGGCGAGGGCGCTGGCCAAGGTGCAGCCGGAACCGTGATAACTGCCGGGCAAGCGCTGGCAGGTGAAGGTTTCGCGGTGGCCGTCGCGGCTGTAGAGGCGATTGTGGATTTCGGTTTCATCGCCATGGCCGCCGGTAATCAGCAGGTGTTTGACGAATGGCAGGAGTTTTTCAGCGCACTCGTCCGCGGTGCCGTCTGGCAGTTCGGCGAGGATGCGGGCTTCGGGAAGGTTGGGGGTGGCGATGATCGACAGGGGCAGCAGGCGTTCGCGCATGGCGTAGCCGACTTCGTCCTTGCCCAGGCGTCCGCCGCCGCCGGCGCGCAGTACCGGGTCGCAGACCACTGGCAAATGCGGGTGCGCCGAAAGCAGTTCGACGACAGTGTCGACCATTTCCAGGGAGCCGAGCATGCCCAGTTTGACCGCTGCGACTTCGGAGTCGTTGAGCACGGCATTGGCCTGGGCCAGCACCCACTCACGGTCGAGGACGCGGAAGTCAGTGACATTGACGGTGTCTTGCACGGTCAGGGCGGTGACGGCCGGAGCCGCATGGCAACCCTGAGCGAGCAGGGCTTCGATATCTGCCTGCAAGCCGGCGCCACCACTTGGGTCGTGGCCGGAGAGACAGAGGACAACGGGGCGAGAGCTGTAGATATTCATGGTGCGCGAGCTTACCACCAAACATCTTTTTTCGGGTGCGCATGCACACCCGTTGCAGCGGTTGAAAATGATCAAAAGATCGCAGCCTTCGGCAGCTCCTACATACTGCAATCCCGCAGGAGCTGCCGAAGGCTGCGGTCTTTTGAATCTTTCTGACCGAGTCAACAGCTCTATCTCAATAATCTTCGCTGGAACGCCCGTGCTAGAGCCTTTGTAGGAAAAATTTCTGTAGTGCTCAATGGCCATCAACGGCTATGCTAGAGTGGATCCAAACCAATAACAGGTAACACCGGTTTTACGTCTACTCAAAAGGAATGGGGGGGCTTCCTGACAGAACCGGACAGGCCACGCTGGGGCATAAATGCGCTATTTGCTGATGTTGATGTTGTGCTTGCCCTTTTTCGCGAGCGCCGTCGAATTCGATGAGTCCACTCAAAGCCTTCCCCTGGGCCGATCCCTGCAGGTCTTTGAAGACGCAGGTGGTCAGGCGACCATCGCGGATGTGCGTGCGCAAGCGGCGGCCGGCAACTTCAAACCTCACGACAAAGCCACCCTCAACGCCGGGTATTCACGTTCGGTATTCTGGCTGAAAATCGACCTGCATTACCGCCCGACCGATCCGTCGGCGCAACGGACCTGGCTGCTGGAACTGGCCTATCCGCCCCTCGATCACCTTGATCTCTACCTGTCCGACGCTACTGGAAACTACCAATTGGTTCGGCAGACCGGCGATGCCTTGCCCTTCGCCAGTCGTGAGATCCGCCAGAACAATTACCTGTTCAGTCTGAATTTCACCCCGGACCAAACACAAACCGTGTACCTGCGTTTGCAAAGCGAAGGCTCGATCCAGGCACCGGTGACATTGTGGTCGAGTACCGCGTACCTGGAAGAGCAGCCCGTTCGACTTTACGTGCTGGGGCTGATTTACGGCGTGCTGCTGGGGATGCTGGTCTACAACCTGTTCATCTACCTCAGTGTGCGCGACACCAGTTACCTCTATTACATCGTCTACATCGCTTCGTTCGGCTTGTATCAGCTGTCGGTGAACGGCGCGGCCGTGCAGTATTTCTGGCCGGACAATCCCTGGTGGGCCAATGCCGCGACGCCGTTTTTCATCGGCTGCGCCGGGCTGTTCGGCAGTCAGTTCGCCCGCAGTTTCTTGCAGACAGCCACTCACAGTCGCTGGCTCGATCGTTTGTTGCTGGCGTTGGTAGCGTTCAGCGCACTGGTGGTTGGCTTGTCCTTGATGACCAGTTACGCCCTGGCCTTGCGCCTGGCGACGGCGCTGGCGCTGACCTTCACAGTGGTGATTTTTGCCGCCGGGATTTTCGCCTGGCTGCGCGGCCTGCGGGTGGCGCGGTATTTCATCATCGCCTGGTCGGCGTTTTTGCTCGGCGGCATCATTAACACCCTGATGGTGTTGGGTTACCTGCCGAACGTGTTCCTGACCATGTATTCCAGCCAGATCGGCTCGGCCATCGAAGTGGCGCTGCTGTCTTTGGCCCTGGCCGACCGCATCAACGCCATGCGCGAGCAGCAAGCGCAAACCCTGCTCGACGCCGGGCAAAAGCTCGAAGTGCTCAACCAGCAACTGGCACACAGTAACAAGCTCAAGGACGAATTCCTCGCCACCTTGACCCACGAATTGCGTACGCCCATGAACGGGGTGATCGGTTCGCTGGAGCTGATGCAAACCGTCGAGATGGACCCGGAGCTGGAGCAGTACCAGCAGACCGCTGCGGGCTCGGCACGGGAAATGATGCGTATGGTCAACGGTATTCTGACCCTGACCGAGTTGCAGGCCGGCAAGCTCAAGGCCTATCCGGCAACCTTCAGCCTGCGCGGTGTGGTCGAGACGTTGCGCGTGCAGTTCGACGGCAACGCGTCGGGCAAGTCGCTGGATTTCAAAGTCGACGTCGCACCGAATGTGCCGGATCGCCTGCACGGTGACAGCGCCAAGCTGGCGCAATGCCTGGAATGCTTGCTGGATAACGCCATCAAGTTCACCAAGGTAGGGGGGCTGGCGCTGCGGGTGTCGGGTAAAACCGTCAAACCCGATCGGCTGGCGTTGACTATCGCGGTGATCGACACGGGTATCGGTTTCACTGACTTGGGGGAGGCGACCCTGTATCAGCGCTTCTTCCAGCTCGACGGTTCGATGACCCGCGAATACGGCGGTCTGGGCATCGGCCTGGCCATTTGCCGACAACTTGTGGAATTGCTCGGCGGGCGACTGACGCACCGCTCCGAGCCCGGGAGTGGCAGTCGTTTCCAGCTCGACGTCGAATTTGAAGTGCCGGCGGTGGAACGTTCGACAGTGCCATTGATGGCGCGAGACTTCCCGCGCCTGCGGCTGCCGCAGGACTGCACCGTGTTGCTGGTGGACGACAACAACGTCAATCAGTTAGTGATGCGCGGCATGTTGCTCAAGCTCGGTTTTCGGGTTCGCACGGCGGACAGTGGCATCACCGCGCTGGATGTTCTGCAACGTGAAACTTTCGACGCGGTACTGCTCGATTGTCAGTTGCCGACGATGGATGGCGTGTCGGTCTGCTGCCAGATCCGCGCCTTGCCGGGCTGCGCCGACTTGCCAGTGTTCATGATTGCCCAAGGTGTGGACCGAGAACGTTGCCCGACCGGCTCACTGATCGACTACCTGAGCAAGCCGGTGAAATTCGAAGATTTGCAGGCGGCGCTCTATCGCCGGGTACTCTGCCCGCAGCAGGGCGAAAGCGCCGGCAGTTAGGCAGATATGACACTTTGTTCGGCCGGGGGGCGGTGATTAACTGAAATCCCTTGGCTGACCAAAGGAGCCCCGTCATGAACCTGCATCAGTTCGCCGAAACCCACGAAGTCACCAACCAGCCTCCATCCCTGGACGGCACCAACCTGTATCGCATCGACTTGCCGTTGCAGGAATGGTCGCGGCGTTTCGGGGCCGGTTGGGCCGAGTCGCGGATCGATGCGTACGGCGCTTTGGCCGGCGGACCGCTGATGGAAGCGGGGTTTCTGGCCAATCAGAACAAGCCGGTTTTCAGCAGTCATGATCGCTATGGCCACCGCATTGACCTGGTGGAATTTCATCCGGCCTATCACGAGCTGATGCGCACGGCGATCGAGCACGGTTTGACCTCGCTGCCGTGGGCTCACCCGCAGGACGGCGCTCACGTTGCCCGGGCTTCGATGACTTACTTGCACAGCCAGGCCGAAGCGGGCAGCGGCTGCCCGCTGACCATGACGTTTGCCAGCGTGCCGGCACTGCGCCTGCAGCCGGACCTGGCCAAACACTGGCTGCCGAAAATCCTCGCCACCGAATACGATCCGCGCAATGTCGGCATGGCCCACAAGGCCGGCGTCACCATCGGCATGGCCATGACCGAGAAGCAGGGCGGCACCGACGTGCGCGCCAACACCACCAAGGCGTATCCGGTGGGGGCCAGCGGTCCCGGCCAGGCATACGAATTAGTGGGGCATAAATGGTTCTGTTCGGCACCGATGTGCGATGCCTTCCTGACGCTGGCGCAAACGGACAAGGGTTTGACCTGCTTCCTGCTGCCGCGCCATCGCCCGGATGACACGCGCAATCAGTTCTACATCCAGCGTCTGAAAAACAAACTCGGCAATTGCTCCAATGCCTCCAGCGAAGTGGAATTTCGCGGCGCGCTGGCGTGGATGGTCGGCGAAGAAGGCCGAGGTGTTCCGACCATCATCGAAATGGTGGCGATGACCCGCTTCGATTGCATGGTCGGTTCGAGTTCGCTGATGCGTCAGGCACTGACCCAGGCCAGCCATCACTGTGCTCACCGGTCGGTCGGCGGCAAGCTGCTCAGCGAACAGCCGTTGATGCAAAACGTGTTGGCGGATCTGGCGCTGGAAAGCGAAGCCGCCTTGGCCTTGAGCTTGCGCATGGGGCAAGCGCTGGATCATCTGGACGACTCGCAGGAGGCGAAATTCGCCCGGCTGGTGACGGCCGTGGGCAAGTACTGGATCTGCAAACGCGCGCCGGCGATGATCAACGAAGCCGCCGAGTGCATGGGCGGGGCCGGTTACGTCGAAGACAGCATCCTGCCGCGTCTCTACCGTGAGGCACCGGTCAATTCGACGTGGGAAGGTTCCGGTAATGTGCAATGCCTCGACGTACTACGTGCCCTGTCGAAAGAGCCAGGCGTGCTGGATGCCTTGTTCAGCGAGTTGGGCGATGGTCATGGCGACAAACGCCTGGCCGCGCACATCAGTCAGCTGCAGACGGCCTTCAAGGACACCGGCGACATTCAATACCGCGCCCGGCAGTTGACCGAAGACATTGCCTTGGGATTGCAGGCGAAGTTGCTGCTGGAGGCGGGGAATTCGGTAGTGAGCGATGCGTTTATTGCCAGTCGTCTTGGTTCGGCGGGGCGGGTGTATGGCGCGCTGCCGCGTGGGCTGGATGTCGAAGCGATTGTCGCGCGCTCAACCCCTCAAGCATTTTGAAGTGCTAAAAGATCGCCGTCTCCGGCAGCTCCTAAAGGTTTACGACTAGCCAATGTAGGAGCTGCCGAAGGCTGCGATCTTTTTCGCTGTTCCCGTGACGCGACGATGCAGGCAAGATGAAGCTCTGCAAGTCAGAACACAGGATGCTGATCGTGACCGAAGCTTTTATTGTCGTTCAAACCGCCGAGCAAGCCGTTGACCGGCTTGCGCTCTTGCACAATCGTGCAACCACCGCGCTGAGTCAGGCGCTCAAGCGTTACCTCAAGGATCGTGTCGAGCCAGACGCCGAGCAGCGGGCGATGTTTCGTTATCCCGAACTGCGTCTGACCTACCTCTGCCAGGGCGAAGTCCCGCAGACCACGCGCGCCTACGCCAAGGTTCAGTTGCCGGGCACCTACAGCGTCACCGTCACCCATCCGTCCGCGTTTCGTAAGTACCTGCTGGAACAGCTGGTGCCGTTGATGCATGACTTCACCGTGACCGTCGAAGTCGGTGTCAGCCAGCAGAACATTCCTTATCCGTACGTGGTTGAGCAGGGCGATGAACTGGCCGGCTCCGGCGTGACCGCTGCCGTGCTGGCGCGGGTATTTCCGAGTACCGACCTGTCGGCGGCGACGGACGGCATTGCCGATGGTTTGTACGACTGGGAAAACACCGATCCGCTGCCGCTGGCGTTGTTCGACGCCGCGCGAGTGGATTTCTCCCTGCGCCGCTTGGTGCATTACACCGGTAGCGACTGGCGGCATGTGCAGCCGTGGATTCTGCTGACCAACTACCACCGTTATGTCGACCAGTTCATCGTGCATGGCCTGGAGCAGTTGCGCAGCGACCCGCGTTTTGTGCGCATGGTGTTGCCGGGCAACGTAATCATCGAAAAGAGCATGGATCACGGTGAAGCCTCGGCAATCGCCGCTGGTGTGGTCTGGCACCGTTACCAGATGCCGGCCTATCACCTGATTGCCACCGACGGTCACGGCGTCACGTTGGTGAACATCGGTGTCGGCCCGTCCAACGCCAAGAACATCACCGACCACCTCGCCGTACTGCGTCCGCATTGCTGGCTGATGATCGGCCACTGCGGCGGCCTGCGTCAGTCGCAGACTATCGGCGACTATGTGCTGGCCCACGCTTACATGCGCCGCGACGGGATTCTCGACCGGGTGGTGCCGCCCAACATCCCGATTCCGGCCCTGGCCGAAGTGCAGATGGCCTTGCAGCAAGCGGCGGCCAATATCACCGGCGAGAAGGGTGACGAGCTGAAAAAACGCCTGCGCACCGGCACCGTGCTGACCTACGACGACCGTAACTGGGAGCTACGCTGGGCTCAGGAACGACCGTTGATCAACCTGTCCCGCGCTGTGGCCGTGGACATGGAAAGCGGCACCATCGCTGCCCAGGGTTACCGTTTGCGGGTGCCGTACGGCACGTTGCTCTGCGTGTCCGACAAGCCGCTGCACAGCGAAATCAAACTGCCGGGTTCTGCCAACGCCTTCTATGAACGCGCGGTCAGCCAGCACTTGAAGATCGGTATCGAGGCAGTGGATCTGCTGCGCACCGAACTCAATTCGCTGCACTCGCGCAAACTGCGCAGCTTCGACGAGCCGCCGTTCCGCTGATTTGCCGATGGTTATTTAACGGTCGGGCTACTAGCATTAGCAGCCCTGACCGTTAGATGTTCCTTTTCCCATGTCCCGTCCTCAACGTCCCGTTTCCCGCCGTCCAGGCGCGAAACCTGCGCCAGCCACTTCAGCCCCGCGCCGTGTCGCCAAAGCGCCACCGACCGAGCCGAAGCTGATCCTGTTCAACAAACCATTCGATGTGCTGACGCAATTCAGCGACGGCGAAGGGCGGTCGACGCTCAAGGATTTCATCGAGATTCCGGGGATTTACCCGGCCGGACGACTGGATCGCGACAGCGAAGGTTTGCTATTGCTGACCAACGACGGCCAGCTTCAAGCGCGAATCGCCGACCCGAAACACAAACTGGCGAAGACCTATTGGGTGCAAGTCGAAGGCGAGCCGAGCGCCGAGCAGTTGCAGCGTTTGCGCGATGGCGTGGAACTGAACGACGGCATGACCTTGCCCGCCGAGGCGCGGCAACTGGATGAGCCCGAGTTATGGCCGCGCAATCCGCCGGTGCGTTTTCGCAAAAGTGTGCCGACGAGTTGGCTGGAACTGGTGATTCGCGAAGGCCGTAATCGGCAAGTACGACGCATGACGGCGGCGGTCGGGTTGCCGACCCTGCGACTGGTGCGGGTCAGAATCGGTGACTGGTCGATCGAAGGGCTCGATCAGGGCCAGTGGAAGGAAGTACCGGCGCGTTTATGAGCCGTTTTCGATGTACGCAATCACTACGCTTTTGATGATGAACGCGAGAATCCCCAGGCCCAGCACAAAGAACAGAATGAACGTGCCGAATTTGCCAGCCTTGGATTTTTTCGCCAGATCCCAGACGATGAAACCCATGAATATGATCAGGATCGTGACCAGGCCGGTCATCATCCACTCTTCGAAAACGGCAGGATCCATCGAACATCTCCAGCGGGGGCGAGGCTAAAAGGGCGGGGCGAGTATACGCCAAGGGGCCCTCGGGCAACATTGACCTGCGTCGGCTCATGTAGGCGCTGGTAGGCGCTGTCGAGTGCAACGAGGCTGCGATCGTTTGATTTTAAGAAACAAGATCAAAAGATCGTAGCCTCGTTGCACTCGACAGCTCCTACAGAAAATCAGATGAGCAGACGCATGAGCGGCAGTTCATGCAGAAGCAGATCAGCTGCGCAGGTGGGTCAACGGCAACTCGGTGCTGTTGAGTACCTGATTCAGCACAAAACTCGACCTTACACTGGTCACGCCCTCAATCCGTGTCAGGTGCCCCAGCAGCAGTTTCTGATAATGGTCCATGTCCGGCACGACGACCTTTAGCTGATAGTCGGCATCCATCCCCGTCACCAAACTGCATTCCAGTACTTGCGGCAAGGTGCGGATGGCTGCTTCGAAGTTCTCGAAGCGCTCTGGCGTGTGACGATCCATGCCGATCAGCACATACGCTGTCAGGCTCAGGCCCAGCATCTTGCGGTCGAGCAGGGCGACCTGGCGGGTGATGTAGCCGTCGTCTTCCAGTTGCTTGACCCGTCGTGAGCAAGGCGAAGGCGACAGGCCGATACGCTCGGCCAGCTCTTGATTGGAGATGCGTGCATCACGCTGCAATTCAGCCAAAATGCTCAGGTCGTATCGGTCGAGTTTGCTCATCAATCAGGCCTTTGTCATAACTATTGCGACAGATTATCTATCCAGGGTTAAAAATTGCGCAAGTGATGTTTATTTCAGCAATCTTCGCAATCCGCTGCCGGCGCTCCGAGCCTATTCTTATCACCAGAATCACTGCTCGGACAAACAGTCCAGTGCGACTCGCCCAATCAGGCCTGTCGCGGCCGCTACCCCCACAGGGGATGTGCCGGCCCCCGAGCTACACACTGTCCAGAAGACGGCGTGAGGTGAGCCGACGTCAAAAGCGTCGAGCACGGACGAAGTTCTCAAGGGGAGGCCGACGGGTCTCCCCTTTTTCTTGCCCGCGATTTTTTGCGCCCTTTCATTATTTGCCGCTCAATAAATAAGTTTCGCGACTGATAACCTGTTGCAGAACCGGCCTGTGGATTTCCAGTCTTACGTACAGGCCCTAACCCGCAGTGAGGAAAAGCATGAAGTCGCGCATCTGGCGTTTGGCCGGTGTTGGTTTGCTGTGTGTCAGTGTCACTGCGCTTTCGCTTGCCGATGAGCCGCAGAACCGTGGTCCCGAAGGCGGGCAGCACGGAGAGGGCGGTCATCAGGGCAACAATCAGGGCCATGGCGGCAACAATCAACCGCACCCGCAAAATGGTCAGCAACAGAATCAGCCGTATCCGCAAAACAACGGCCAGAATTCAAATAACGGCCAATGGCAGAAACGTCCGCCGCCCGATTTCAACAGTCAGGTCCGATCGCCTCCGCCGTCACCGCAATTACCAGCCAACGATCTGCCAATCCAGCCACGGCCCGATGCCGTGCATCAGACCCAGCAGCCGCAGCGCGGGTACTATCAGGACGTTCCGCGACGTAACGATAACAACCAGCACTGGAACGGTTACGTGGGCTCACCGTCGAGTAACAATCAATGGCAAGGCCAAGGTCAAGGTCAAGGTCAGGGTCGGCCGAATGGGCACGGCAACGGTTGGGGCCCCGGCCCGCAGTATCGTCCAGGACACGTGATTGATCGTTTCCCGGATCATGAATACCGCGTGCCTTACCGTGGCATGGATTACTTCTACTCCGGTGGCTACTGGTATCGCCCGTTAGGCCCACGCTATGTGGTGGTAGAACCGCCGCGCGGGATCCGGGTCGGCTACTTGCCGGATTACGCCGAGCAGGTCTTGATCGGCGGGTCGGTGCTGTTCCTCGCGGCGGGTTCGTATTACGCCTATCAGGAGAGCACCCAGGATTACGTCGTGGTAGAGCCTCCGGTTGGCAACCTGCAACCGCAGCCACAACAGCCACCACAACCTGCCAGTAACAGTTATGACGTGGTCGCGTATCCGGCCAACGGCCAGTCGCAGGAGCAAGTCAGTCGGGATGGCTACGAGTGCTATCAGTACGCGGTGCAGCAGAGTGGCCTGGATCCGCGAACCGCGACTTATCAGCCAGATCCGTCGGTTGTGCAAGCCTATCGTCAGGCCCAAGGCAACTGCCTGAGCAGTCGCGGTTATCAGGTCAGTGACTGAGCCGCTCGGGCAGCCTTCACCACTTCCTGCGGGTCAGCGTGCACCAGCACTTCGGCTCGCGGGTAAGCGGTGTGGATCGCATCGGCGGCTTGATCGCTGATGCCATGGGCGACTGACAGGGTCAATTCCCCCGGTAATTCCAGGTGCAACTGCACAAACCATTGGTTGCCGGAAATCCGCGTGCGCAGGTCATGCGCACCCAACACCCCCGGTACGCTGCACGCCAATTCCAGCATGTGCTGACTGATATCCGGCGGCAGTTCCTCATCCATCAATACTGTAAAACTCTCACGGGCGATCTGTACCGCGCTCCAGAGGATGTACGCGGAAATCCCCAAGCCAAACCAGGCGTCCACCTGATTCCAGCCAAAACCCGCCAGCACCAGCGCCACCAGTATGCTGCCGTTGAGCAGCATGTCCGAGCGGTAGTGCAGGGAGTCGGCGCGTACCGCGTTGGAACCGGTGGCCTTGACCACCCGATGCTGCAACATCAGCAACGCCAGGGTCAGCGCGAGGGAGAACACAATCACCCCAATACTGATCCACGGTGCGCCCACCGGTTCTGGATGCTTGAGCCGGTCGAACGCCTGCAACGCAATCAGCACCGCACTGCCGCCAATGAACAGCGCCTGCGCCATGCCGGCCAGCGATTCGGCCTTGCCATGCCCGTAACGATGATCATCATCGGCGGGACGCAGGGCGTAGTGCACGGCCAGCAGGTTGAGCAACGAGGTGACGCCGTCGAGTGCCGAGTCCGTCAGCCCGGCGAGCATGCTCACTGAACCGCTCAGCCACCAGGCAATGGCTTTGGCGATGATCAGTGTGCAAGCCACCGCCACCGAGGCGCGGGTGGCCAGCCGCAACAGGCGGGCGTGTTCGGAGCTGGAGGTCATATGTGCGGCTATTCCTTTAAGTGCACCGATTACGCGGCGGGTTGCAGGCCGAACATGGCCAGTTGCTGGGTGCTGCCCTTGTGCTGGATCAGGCGCGGATCATCCAGCGGCAAACGGCGGCCCGTTTCACGCTCCAGAATAGTCTGCAACTTGAGGTTATCGACCTTGCCGTCGGCGCCGATGGCTTCCTTGAGTTGTTCCGGATCGACCTGGGCGGTCTTGCCCGGCTCGAAGTAAATCGCGCCGGTGGCGAAGTCCACGGCAAACGCGATCAGGCCGGGGATGATGTAGAACAGCAGGCCCACGGCATCAAGCACGGCGATGGCCGGGTCGATCTTGCCGTCGATTTGACCACGGCGATCGGGGTAGAAGATCGAGCCGCAGGCTGTCACTTGGGTCAGCAGGGTTGCGACCAGTACACCGCCAATCAGGCGAAAGGGAGCACGCATATGAAATCTCCTGGGTCATCTAAAAACGAAGCGTCATCGATATGAATTAGGACCGTGATAAACGCCAAGCAGTTCGCCGTTATACTCGGCCCTCTGTTTGGGAGCCAGCATGATTTCTTTGCCGATTGATGAAGTTTTACCTGCCCTGCGTGAAGCCCTCGCTACACGCCACGAAGCCGTGCTCGAAGCACCGCCCGGTGCCGGTAAAACCACCCGCGTACCACTGGCCCTGCTCAACGAGCCCTGGCTGGCCGGGCAGACCATCCTGATGCTCGAACCCCGCCGGTTGGCGGCGCGGGCGGCGGCGGAGCGTCTGGCCAGTGAACTGGGCGAGAAAGTCGGTGAAACCGTGGGTTATCGCATTCGGCTCGACAGCAAGGTCGGTCCCAATACCCGCATCGAAGTGGTCACCGAAGGCATTCTCACCCGGCGCTTGCAGGACGATCCTGCGCTGGACGGCGTGGGTTTGCTGATCTTCGACGAGTTCCACGAACGCAGCCTCGACGCCGATCTGGCGCTGGCCCTGAGCCTGAATGGCCGGGAACTGTTCCGCGACGATCAACCGCTGAAAATCCTGTTGATGTCGGCAACCCTGGAAGGCGAACGCCTGGCCGGGTTGCTCGACGATGCGCCGATCCTGCGCAGCGAAGGTCGCATGTACCCGGTGGCGATGCGCTGGGGCCGGCCGTTCCAGGCAGGCGAGTTCATCGAACCGCGTCTGGTGCAAACCATTCTTGAAGCCTTGAACGATGAAACCGGCAGCGTGCTGGTGTTCTTGCCGGGGCAGGCGGAAATCCGTCGCGTCCATCAACAACTGGCCGATGCACTGGGGGATAACACGCAGGTGTTGCTCTGCCCGTTGCACGGTGAACTTGACCTGGCCGCGCAGCGTGCCGCGATTGACCCGGCACCAACAGGCAAACGCAAAGTGGTGCTGGCCACCAACATCGCCGAAACCAGTCTGACCATCGACGGTGTGCGCGTGGTGATCGATGCCGGGTTGGCGCGGGTGCCGCGTTTCGACCCCGGCAGCGGCATGACCCGCCTCGACACCCAGCGCATTTCCAAGGCCAGTGCCACTCAGCGCGCAGGCCGGGCCGGGCGATTGGAACCCGGCGTGTGTTATCGCCTGTGGTCGCAGGATCAGCACGAGCAATTGGCCGCTTATGGCAGTGCGGAAATTCTCTCGGCAGACCTCGCCGGTTTAGCCTTGCAACTTGGTCGTTGGGGGGTGACGCCCGGGCAACTGGTCTGGCTCGATGTGCCACCCGCCGCAGCCTATGCACAGGCGCAGGATCTGCTCGAACGTCTGGGCGCGTTGGAGGGTGACGCGTTGACCCGACATGGTCAGGCCATGGCCGAATTGCCGGCGCATCCGCGGATCGCTCATTTGCTGCTGCGCGGGCAGGCGCTCGGCCTGGCGGACATGGCTTGCGATGTCGCGGCGTTGCTCGGTGAGCGCGATATCCTGCGCGGTGCCGGGGCGGATTTGCACAGCCGGCTGGTGCTGTTGTCCGGCGAAGAGCGGGCCGCTCGCGGTGCGCAGGGCGGAGTGCAGCGTGCCCGGCAACTGGCGCGGCAATATCGTGGTTACCTGCGTGGCAAAGCGTCAGAGCCGGTCGGTGATCCTGATCACCCTCGCTGGCTGGGCGCACTGCTGGCATTGGCGTATCCCGACCGCGTCGCCCAGCAACGCCGGGCCGGTGGTGCCGAGTACCGCCTGGCTAATGGTCGCGCGGCCCTGTTCGCCGAAGCGGACAGCCTGATGAAACAAGCGTGGTTGGTGATTGCCGATCTCGGCAGTCGTCAGGGCCAGCGTGAAGAACGAATTTATCTGGCGGCGGATTTCGATCCGGCGTTGTTTGATTCAGTGTTGGCCGAACAGGTGCGCTGCGTCGATCAACTGGATTGGGACGAGCGCGAAGGCGTATTGCGTGCCGAGCGACAGCGCAAGGTCGGCGAGCTGATCCTCAGCCGCGAACCGCTGACCGGGCTGGATGAAACGGCCCGCAGTCAGGCGCTGGTCAATCTGGTACGGCGCAAAGGTCTCGAGCTGTTGCCGTGGACGCCGGAACTGCGTCAGTGGCAGGCACGGGTCGCGTTGTTGCGTCAGCTGGATCTGGGCGGCAAGGGCGAAAGCGAATGGCCGGATGTCAGCGACGTCGCGTTGCTGAAAAACCTTGAAGACTGGCTGATGCCGTATCTGGGCAAAGTCTCGCGGCTCAGCCATTTCGCCAATCTCGACCTGTCGAGCATCGTCCATAACCTGCTGCCGTGGCCGCTACCGCAGCGGCTCGATGAGTGGGCTCCGCATCATTTGAGCGTGCCGTCGGGGTCATCGATTCGTCTGGATTACAGTGAGCAGCCACCGATTCTGGCGGTGCGTTTGCAGGAACTGTTTGGCCTGGCCGAGACCCCGCGCATTGCCGGCGGCCGGCAAGTGGTCAAGTTGCATCTGTTGTCACCGGCGCGGCGGCCCGTGCAGGTGACCCAGGATCTGGCGAACTTCTGGCGCAGCACCTACGCCGAGGTGAAGAAGGATTTGAAGGGGCGTTATCCAAAGCATTACTGGCCGGATGATCCGCTAGTGGCCGAAGCAACCGCGCGGATCAAACCGCGCAAGTGATGATGGTCGATAAATAACCCCTGTAGGAGTTGCCGCAGGCTGCGATCTTTTGATCTTGAAAAATCAGGATCAAAAGATCGCAGCCTGCGGCAGCTCCTACATTCTATGGCGCGGCGGGGAGCAGGAATCGGGCGATCACGGGAAGGTGATCGGAGATGCGCAACGTATCGTCCTGCCGCACCATCGCCTCAACCCGTTTGATCCGTGGGCTGTAAAACAGGTAATCCACCGTCCGGTCCGGACCATTCACGCCCGGATCGTTCGGGTAATGGGTCAACCAACGCGCACGGTCGATGCCGCCGGCTTCGTTGTTGCTGGGGATCATCGGATATTTGTCCCACAGCACATGCAGTGCGCTGTCGGCGGAGTAAGGGGTGCGTTGCTCGCTGGGCAGGCGCTGGTATTGCCCTAACGGCAACAGATTGAAGTCGCCGCCGATCAGCCACGGCGTGCCACGGCTTTCGAACTTGTCTAGGGTTTTGGCCACCGCCGAAATTTGCGCTTGCAGGGTATCGTCCGGTTGAGTCGCGCGGTCGAGGTGGGTGTTGAGCACGGCCATCTGGCCGCCGTCGCTCAACGGCAGGTAGGTGATCAACAAAGCGTTTTTCGGTTTGAACTGGCGGCTGATCAGGTTGACCTGTTCGACCGGCAGTTGCAGGCGCTCGGCGTGTTCGATTTCGTAGCGGCTCAGGGTTGCCAGTTGCCGGCCAACGCTGCCGAAGATGTGCGGATCAGGTACGAAGTCGGCTTTCCAGTCGAAGGCTTGGGCACTGCACGGATACAGGTCGGCGACCCGTTCTTGCAGCAGTTTGAGCTGGTTCTGGTAGTGGCTGGCCTTGGCGTCGCTATTGAGTTCCTGCAGCAGCACGATGTCCGGTTGCTCGTCGCGAATCACCCGCGCCACTTCATCGAGGCTGAAAGCCATGTCTTCGGGGGTGGGGGATTCGTCGGAGCCGGTGGCCAGGTCATCCCAAAACACATAGCGCTTGCCCGCCAGGTACTGGACGTTCCAGGTCATCACCTTCAGTGCCTGGCCTGGGACCAATGACGGTGCCTGAGCGGTGCAACTGACGGGCAGCGCTTCTTTGGCTTCGGGGTGCCAGGTCAGGCTGTAGATCATCGCGCCTGTCAGGCCGATCACGATCAACAATCCCAGCAAGGCGTAGCGCAGTAATCGGGTCATGTCTCGGCTTATAGCGTTACGAAAAATGACCCTGAGCATACCCGACTGACGGACGGTCGCACACGGTTAGCGTGCCCCATCGATTTTTGCCGGTGCATCGCCGATCAGCATGAACAGGCGGAACAACACCACGCTGGTGAACAGTTGCAGGAAGCTGTGCGCACTGTCGATCAATACCGAGATCACTGGGTTCTGCGGCTCGGGGTACACCGCCAGCGTTGCCCCCTTGAGCAGCCACAACGGCCCCATCACACACAGAATGCACACCAGAATGCGCATGAAATGACCGCGGGTCAGGCGCAGGCTTTCCTTCATCGCCGCTAGTGGGGCCAGGCCGCGCAGCACCAGCAGGTACTCGCCGAATGCCAGGGTCACCATCAGGTAGATGCCCGGCAGGAAATACAGCGACAAACCGAGCAGGATCAACAAGGTGTTCAGGGCGGTCAGCAGGGCGAAGCGCGGCCAGAGGTAGGCAGCCCGCGACAGCAGCTCTCGGTTGCTCGGCGATTCGCCACGACTGCGGGAATCAAGAAACAGAATCAGCGCGGCGGTGTACAGCGGATAAACCAGCAAGCCGACGATCACACTGATGCCGGGGAAACTGTCCGGTTCGGTGGTGTGGTCGACCACTTGTTGCAACAGGGCTTCGACGATCACCAGCGGCAGGCACAGCTGCACGATCTGGCCCAGATTGCGCTTGAAGAAATACAGGGAGTCACGCAGTACATCGAACGGATTCATCAGTCGGTATCGCTGGTCATAAGCAGTGACACACTGTAACCGAACCTATACCGACACAAGCAAACGTAAACGTTCGGTAAAGGTCATTGAAACAACTTGTTTCAGCCTCCATTAAGGTCGAGCACCTTATCCTCAGTGGACGAAGGCAACGATTTTCCCGGCAATCTACGAGGTCGCCATGAACAGCGAAGAGCAAACCCTGATCGATGGACTGTTTTCCCGGCTGCAACAGGCCGAAACGGACTCAGCCCCGCGCGACGCCCAGGCCGAGGCGCGGATCAAGGAACACCTGACGCGCCAACCGGCGGCAGGTTATTTCATGACCCAGGCGATTCTGGTGCAAGAGGCGGCAATCAAGAGCCTCGACGAACAGAACAAACAGCTGACCCAGCAAGTTCAGCAGTTGCAGGCCGAACTGCAACAGGCCAAGGCGCAGACGGCTGCTCCGGCGCCGAGCAGCGGCGGATTCCTGTCGAGCATTTTCGGTGGCAGCAGTCGTGATCCACAGCCTGCACCCAGTCAAAGCGCGCCGGCGTCGAGCGGTGGCGGCTGGCGTGAGCCGGGGCGATCATCGTTCAATTCGCAACCACCACAGCAGAACTACGCTGCCCCGCCACAGCAGAATTACGCACCACAACAAACGGCCCCGGCTCCGGCAGCGGGCAGCAGCTTTCTCGGCGGCGCGCTGAAAACCGCAGCTGGCGTAGCGGGTGGCGTAATGCTGGCGCAAGGCATCAGCAGCCTGTTTCATCACAATCAGCAACCGCAAGAAATCGTCGAAGTGATCAAGGAAGAGCCGGCCCAGGTCAACGACCAGGGTAACAATGGCTGGGGCGATGACCAGCGCATGGCCGGTAATGATTCCTACGGCAATGATCAGGGCGGTTTTACCGACACCGACTACAACGATGACAGCTCATGGCTCTTCGGCGGCGACGACGACTCCTTCGTCTGATACATCCGTGGCAAGGGAGCTTGCTCCCTTGCCACGTAGCCGATTTTTCGCGGAACCCTCCTTCAGGCTGGCATACTGGGCGACTTTTCGGGCCTGGTGCCTGATCCTGCCTGTGTGCTGATGAGGGTGTCCGGTGAAAAAAATCGCAGTGTTCGCCGATGTCCAGAACCTCTATTACACCGTGCGTCAGGCTTACGGTTGCCACTTCAACTATGCCGCGCTGTGGGCTGAAATCAGCAAACAGGGGCAGATCGTCGAGGCCTACGCCTACGCCATCGATCGTGGCGACAGCAAACAGCAGCAGTTCCAGCAGATCCTGCGCAACCTCGGTTTCACCGTGAAGCTCAAGCCTTACATCCAGCGCAGCGACGGCTCGGCCAAGGGCGACTGGGACGTGGGCATCACCCTCGACATCATGGACGCTGCCGACCATGTCGACGAAGTGGTGCTGGCCTCCGGCGACGGTGATTTCGACATGCTGCTGGAGCGCATCATCAGCAAGCACGGCGTGCAGGCGGTGGCCTACGGCGTACCGGGGCTGACCGCCAACTCGCTGATCCGCGCCGCCAGCCGCTACGTGCCGATCGAAGGCGCGTTGCTGCTCAAGAATTGATTTTTACGGAGTTGAAACAGGTTTGGAACGCATAGCAGTCATCGACTTTGAAACCACCGGGATCTCGCCGAGCAGCAGCTGCAGGGCCACGGAAATTGCCGTGGTGATCCTCGAACAGGGGCGCATCGTCGAGCGTTACCAGAGCCTGATGAATGCCGGCGTACGCGTCCCGGCCTTCATCGAACAACTCACCGGCATCAGCAACGCCATGCTGCGCACCGCGCCCTCGGCTGAAACGGTGATGAACGAGGTCAACGAATTCGTCGGCACCACACCGTTACTGGCGCATAACGCGGCGTTCGACCAGAAATTCTGGGACTTCGAGCTGGGGCGGATCAAACGCACACGCTTGCAGAATTTTGCCTGCTCGCTGCTGCTGGCACGACGCCTGATGCCTGCCGCGCCGAACCACAAACTCGGCACCCTCACCACCTTCGCCAACCTGCCCCATACCGGCAAGGCTCACCGGGCCATGGCCGATGCCGAAATGGCTGCCAACCTGACGACTCACCTGGCTGAAGAGTTGCGTCAGAAGCATGGCTTGCGCGAGCTGTCTCATGATTTGCTGTGCAAGTTGCAAAAAGTGCCGGCGGCGAAGGTCAATGAGCATCTCAAGCGCCATCGCGGGTTCTAGCGGCAACCTGTAGGTCTGTAGGTCTGTAGGTCTGTAGGTCTGTAGGAGCTGCCGAGTGAAACGAGGCTGCGATCTTTTGATTTTTAAGATCAAAGTCAAAAGATCGCAGCCTCGTTTCACTCGACAGCTCCTACAGTCATGCAGTCATGCAGTCATGCAGTCATGAAAAATGAGCGACTTTCGAAAGCACGGTTTATAGCGTTGAACTCCGTGTCTTGAAAAGTGTACGGCCGCTTTAAACAGGTTTTGTAACTTATTTTCCGGTGTCAGCCTTTCTAGAATAGCCGTTCACTTGTCTTGCCTGTGAGCTGCCCCGATGTCTGGCCTTCGTCGCTTTCCCTTACCGTTGATCGCTGCCTTTTTCGCCTTGTACGTGATTTGGGGCTCGACCTACCTGGTGATCCGCATCGGCGTGGAGTACTGGCCGCCACTGCTGCTCGCGGGTATTCGCTTCGTGATCGCCGGTTCATTGATGTACGCCTTCCTGCGCTGGCGCGGGGCACCGGCACCGACGTGGGCGCAATGGAAAGCCGCCGGGATCATCGGCGTGTTGCTGCTGGCGTGCGGCAACGGCGCGGTTAGTGTGGCCGAGCACACCGGAGTGGCCTCTGGCGTTGCCGCGCTGGCGGTGGCGACGGTGCCGCTGTTTACCTTGCTCTTCGGATATTTCTGGGGCGCACGTAATACCCGTCTCGAATGGGCCGGGATTGCACTCGGGCTGATCGGCATTGGCATGCTCAACCTCGGTTCCAACCTGCAATCGAGTCCGCTGGGCGCTGCGTTGCTGATATTTGCCGCCGCCACTTGGGCCTTCGGCTCGGTGTGGAGCAAACACTTGCCGTTGCCCCAAGGCGCAATGGCCAGTGCCGTGGAAATGCTGGTGGGTGGCGTGGTGTTGCTGATTGGCAGCGCAGTCAGCGGCGAACACCTGGAAAAGATGCCGCCGATTGAAGGCTGGGCCGCACTGGCGTACTTGACCGTGTTCGGTTCGATCATCGCGTTCAACGCTTACATGTACCTGCTGAAGCATGTGCGGCCGGCAGCGGCCACCAGTTATGCCTACGTCAACCCGGCGGTGGCGGTGCTGCTGGGCATCGTGTTTGTTGGCGAGACGATTGGCATCGAGGAAGCACTGGCCATGTTGGTGATCATCAGCGCCGTGGTACTGATCGGCTTGCCGCAATGGCGCCGCAAGCCAGAACGGCCGGTGGTCAAGTCAGTGCCAACAGAATCCCGTGTGAATTAGGGTAAACTGCGCGCCATTGCATCTTGTTTTGCACACTCGTTTTGCACAATCGCGCTGAATTTCCCTACGGTATTCCCATGACTTTCGCCACCCTTGGCCTGATCGAACCCTTGCTGCGCTCCCTTGAGACGCTCGGCTACCAGACTCCGACGCCGGTTCAGGCGCAAGCCATTCCGGCGGTGCTGGCCGGTCGCGACCTGATGGCTGCCGCCCAGACCGGCACCGGCAAGACCGCCGGTTTCGCGCTGCCACTGCTGCAATTGCTGGCCATGGAAGGACCGAAAGTCACCGCCAACTCGGTGCGTGCGCTGATTCTGGTGCCGACCCGCGAACTGGCCGAACAGGTTCACGAAGCCGTGCGCCAGTACGCCGAAAACCTGCCATTGCGCACCTACGCGGTTTATGGCGGCGTCAGCATCAACCCGCAAATGATGAAATTGCGCAGCGGTGTCGATCTGCTGGTGGCGACCCCGGGCCGTTTGCTCGACCTGTTCCGCCAGAACGCGCTGAAGTTCAACCAGCTGCAAACCCTGGTGCTGGACGAAGCCGACCGCATGCTCGACCTGGGTTTTTCCGAAGAGCTGGCGAACATTTACCGTGCGCTGCCGAAGAAACGTCAGACGCTGCTGTTCTCCGCGACCTTCTCTGATGACATCCGCCTGCTGGCCGGGCAAATGCTCAACGACCCGTTGACCGTCGAAGTCAGCCCGCGCAACGTCGCTGCCAACACCGTCAAGCAATGGGTGGTAACGGTGGACAAGAAGCGCAAGCCGGAACTGTTCGTGCACTTGATGCGCAAGGGCAAATGGAAGCAGGTGCTGGTGTTCGCCAAAACCCGCAACGGCGTGGACGCACTGGTGGAAAAACTCCAGGGTCTGGGCATCAATGCCGACGGCATCCATGGCGACAAACCGCAGGCGACCCGTCAGCGTGCGCTGGACCGTTTCAAACTCAGTGAAGTGCAGATCCTGGTGGCCACTGATGTTGCCGCCCGTGGGCTGGACATCGAAGACCTGCCGTTGGTGGTCAATTTCGATTTGCCGATCGTGGCAGAGGATTACATCCATCGCATCGGTCGTACCGGGCGCGCGGGCTCTACCGGCGAGGCAATTTCCCTGGTTTGTGCTGATGAAGTGAATCTTCTGTCGGCCATCGAGACATTGACCCGTCAGACGCTCAAGCGTCAGAACGAGCCTGACTTCGAACCTGAGCACCGCGTGCCGGACACGGATGCCAGCGGTCAGGTAATCAAGAAACCGAAAAAACCGAAAAAGCCAAAGACCTCCGGTGGTGGCGGCAAGCGCAACCTTGGCAAGTGGGTGGATACCGGCGAGGCGTCGGCACCGGAACCTTCGGTCAAGCCTGTGCGAAAAGTGCCGGTGTTCAATACCGGGCCGCGTAAGCGCAAGCCTTGATTAGCTGCGGCGTCTGTTAGGTTGCCATCGCGAGCAGGCTCGCTCCCACATTTGGAATGCATTTTCCTGTAGGAGTGAGCCTGCTCGCGATGGGCGCGCCGCAATCTTCAGTCCTTGCGCTGTAACCACTCAAGCATTCCGAGTCCGGCCGCTCGCCCACTGGCGAAACACGCAGTCAGCAGATAGCCGCCCGTCGGCGCTTCCCAATCGATCATCTCTCCCGCGCAGAACACGCCAGGCAGTTGCTTGAGCATCAACCGTTCATCCATCGCTTCGAACAGCACACCGCCAGCGCTGCTGATGGCTTCGTCCAGTGGGCGGGTTTTTACCAGGGGCAGTGGCAGTGCCTTGATCGATCTGGCCAGGGACGTCATGTCTGCAAAGGTGTCGGCAGATGTCAGTTCCCGCAGCAACGCCGCTTTCACCCCATCGATTCCCAACTGACTGTGCAGGTGTTTGGCCATGGAACGGGAACCGCGCGGTTTGCTCAATGCAGCCTGGACTTTATCCACAGGCTTGCCCGGCAGAAGGTCAAGATGAATGGTTGCCGAACCGTGCTGGTTGATCGCCTCGCGAATTGAGGCCGAATGGGCGTAGATCAAACTGCCCTCGATCCCGGTTGCCGTGATCACACATTCACCGAGCCGTGGTACGTCATCGTTGAGGCCTATAGCGATGTTTTTCAGCGGAGCACCGGCGAATTTGCTGACCATCAACTCGCTCCAGGCGTGCACCTCGAAGCCACAATTACTCGGTTGCAGTGGCGCAAGTCCTACGCCGCGCTGCTCCAGAGGCAGCATCCAGGCACCGTCCGAACCCAAACGCGACCAACTGCCGCCGCCAAGGGCGAGCAGGGTAGCGTCGGCTTGAATGGTGTTTTCGCCTTCAGGGCTGGCGATGCGCAATCCGCCACGCTCATCCCAACCGAGCCAGCGGTGGCGGGTGTGGATAACTACGCCGCTGTCGCGCAGGCGCTTGAGCCAGGCACGTAGCAGGGGAGCGGCTTTCATGTCGGTGGGAAAGACCCGGCCAGAGCTGCCGACGAAGGTTTCGATGCCCAGTTCATGAATCCACTGGCACAACGCCTCGGCGCCGAAGGCGCGCAGCAGCGGTGCGATTTGCGGTGCACGTTCGGCGTAGCGTGAGAGGAACGCCGGGTAGGCTTCGGAGTGGGTGATGTTCATGCCGCCTACACCCGCGAGCAGAAACTTCCTGCCGACTGAAGGCATGCCGTCGTACAAATCGACTTTGACCCCCGCCTGACTCAGCACTTCAGCCGCCATCAGACCGGCGGGGCCGCCGCCGATGATGGCGACGTGGGAAGGGGAGGAGGTTGCGTGCTGGGTCATGGCGTGCGCTGCGGGTAGGCTGAACAAGCCGGGCATTCTACCAGCACCCATCCTTGGGAGTTGTCATGCAGGAGCTGCCGCAGGCTGCGATCTTTTGATCTTGATTGCTGAAGATCAAAAGATCGCAGCCTGCGGCAGCTCCTGCATTTTGTTATGTGGTGCTTTCAGGGGGTGGTCAAAAAATGATCTGTGTTCTGTAGCCTGCGCACTGCGTGGGCTGTAGTCCCTTTCACTCAGGTTATCCACAGGCAGTTCCACAGGCATTGTGGGTAAAAGCATCCACAACTCAGTGACAACCTGAAGACTCCCAGACCCGCTGCGCGCTGTGATGCAGGATGCCGTGGCGGCGGGCCAGGGCCTGGCGGTCTTTGCTGTAGCCGCCGCCGATCACTCCAACCACCGGAATATCGCGACCCAGGCAATGGCGCATCACGCTTTCGTCGCGGGCGGCGACGCCTTCATCTGTCAGCTTCAGGTAACCAAGGGCGTCGTCCTTGTGCACATCGACACCCGCGTCGTACAGCACCAGATCCGGCTGATAGAGCGGCAACAAATAGTTGAGTGCGTCATCCACCACCTTCAGGTAATCGGCATCGCCCATGCCGTTGGGCAATGGAATGTCCCAGTCGCTTTCGGCCTTGCGTGCAGGAAAGTTCTTTTCGCAATGCAGGGAAACGGTGATCGCCTCCGGGGTGTTGTGCAGGATGCGTGCAGTCCCGTCGCCCTGATGCACGTCGCAATCGAAGATCAGCACCCGATTCACCCGGCCACTTTCCAACAGGAAATGGCTGATCACCGCCAGGTCATTGAAGATGCAGAACCCGGCCGGATGGTCGTAGTGCGCATGATGGGTGCCGCCCGCCAGGTGACAGGCCAAGCCATGTTCCAGCGCCTGTTCGGCCGCCAGAATCGAGCCGCCGACCGCGCGCACCGTGCGCCGGGCCAGCGCTTCGCTCCATGGCAAGCCAAGTCGGCGCTGATCCTCGCGGGATAATTCGCCGCCCATGTAGCGGTCGATATACGAAGGGTCATGGGCGAGAGCGAGAATCTCCGCCGGGCACAGTTCGGGACGCAGCAGGTCAGTGTCGCGGGTCAGGCCGCTGTCCACCAGGTGATCACGCAGCAGGCGAAACTTGTCCATGGGGAAGCGGTGATCCGCCGGAAATTCGGGGCTGTAGTCTTCGTGATAGATCAACGGCAGGGGCATGATGATTTCATTCAGGAATGAATGAAGGATCCTACCAGCGTTGTAGACTTGCGACATGGAAACGGGGGAACACGATGGAGCCGATACTGGAACTTGCGAGCGCGCGATTGCTGTTGCGGCAGTGGCGCGATGAGGATTTGCCGGAATTTGCGGCGATGTGTGCCGATCCTCAGGTCATGCGTTATTTTCCGGAGCCGCTGAGTCGACTGGAAAGTGCTTCATTGATCGGGCGAATCAGAGGTCATTTTTCCGAGCATGGCTTCGGTTTGTGGGCGTTGGAACGCAAGGACACCGGGCAGTTCATTGGCTTTACCGGGCTCGGTGTGGTGGGTTTCGATGCACCGTTCACCCCGGCCATCGAGATCGGCTGGCGTCTGGCGCGGGAACATTGGGGGCTGGGCTATGCCAGTGAAGCGGCGTGGACCGCTCTGCGTTGCGGGTTTGACCGGTTGGCGCTGAACGAGGTGGTCTCGTTTACCGCCGACAGCAACTTGCCATCGCAGAAAGTCATGCAGGCCATCGGCATGCATCATGCCCCGGCCGATGACTTCGAACACCCGAACCTGATCGTCGATCATCCCCTGCGTCACCACGTGCTGTATCGCATCAGCCGTGAACAATGGCTGCAAACCTTGCATGGATAAGCCGGCTCGGACGTTTACAATGGCCCCATCGGCCCTGGCCAGAAACTGAATCGGCCGCCGCAGCCAAGACTGCGCGGCATTGCGTTGTGTGAGGAGAGTCTGAATGAGCCAAGTGTTGGATGATCTGGTCGACCTGCTGACCCTGGAACCGATTGAAGAAAACCTGTTCCGTGGCCGCAGCCAGGACCTGGGTTTCCGTCAGTTGTTCGGCGGCCAGGTACTCGGCCAGTCCCTGTCGGCCGCCAGTCAGACTGTCGAAGAGGCGCGCCATGTGCATTCGATGCACGGCTACTTCTTGCGTCCGGGCGATGCCGCGTTACCGGTGGTGTATCAGGTTGACCGGGTGCGCGATGGCGGCAGTTTCAGCACGCGCCGGGTGACGGCGATCCAGAAGGGCCACCCGATCTTCACTTGCAGCGCTTCGTTCCAGTACGACGAAGAAGGCTTCCAGCATCAAACCGAAATGCCGAAAGTGGTCGGCCCGGAAAACCTGCCATCGGAGCTGGAACTGACTCAGCAACGCGCGCACCTGATCCCCGAGAAGATGCGCGAAAAACTGCTGTGCCCCAAACCGATCGAATTCCGACCGATCACCGAGAAAGATCCCTACAACCCGCTGCCTTCCGATCCGATCAAGTACGTCTGGTTTCGCGCCGATGGCGCCTTGGCCGATTCCCCGGCACTGCATAAATACCTGCTGGCCTATGCCTCGGATTTCGGTCTGTTGACCACCTCGATGCAGCCCCATGGCAAATCGGTCTGGCACAAGGACATGCAGGTTGCCAGCCTTGATCATGCGTTGTGGTTCCACGCCGATCTGCGCGCCGATGACTGGTTGCTGTACGCGATGGACAGCCCGTGGGCCGGCAATTCCCGTGGGTTCTCCCGTGGCAGCGTGTTCAACCGCGCTGGGCAACTGGTGGCTTCGGTCACTCAGGAAGGCCTGATTCGTCATCGCAAGGATTGGGCATGAGCCTGGCCGATGTGCGCCACTGGGTGTTCGACATGGACGGCACCCTGACGGTGGCCGTGCATGATTTCGCGGCCATTCGCGTGGCATTGGCGATCCCTGCCGAAGACGACATCCTGACCCACCTTGCCGCGTTGCCGGCTGAAGAAGCAGCAGCGAAGCATGCGTGGTTGCTGGAGCATGAGAGGGATCTCGCGCTCGGGTCGAAACCGGCACCGGGTGCCGTGGCACTTGTGCGTGAATTGGCCGGGCGCGGTTATCGTCTGGGCATCCTCACGCGCAATGCCCGTGAGCTGGCGCATGTCACGCTGGAGGCCATCGGCCTGGCGGACTGCTTTGCTGTTGAAGATGTGCTGGGCCGTGACGAAGCACCGCCGAAACCACATCCCGGTGGTTTGCTGAAACTGGCCGAAGCGTGGAATGTGCCGGCGAGTGAGATGGTGATGGTCGGTGATTACCGCTTTGATCTGGATTGCGGGCGAGCGGCGGGCGCGCGGACCGTGTTGGTGAATTTGCCGGATAATCCGTGGCCGGAATTGACTGATTGGCATGCGGCGGATTGTCTGGCGTTGCGGCAGATGTTGTTGGTCTAGTTTTTCAAGATCAAAAGATCGCAGCCTTCGGCAGCTTCTACAGGGGGAGTGCGATCTTTGATTTTTATTGAAACAACGCTTTCTGCCCCTCCGGTGATGTAAACATCCCATACCCGTCATGCCCGGCCCCGGGCACTTCGATCAGCTGCTGATTCAATCCTTGTGGCTGCAACCGCTTCAAATACTCGAAATAACTACGCCCACGGGCCAATCGATAAGCGCCCTGTGCCTCGGCTTCGCAACCCTTATCCAGTGCCGGATGATTCGGGTCGATGTCCTGTTGTCCTAGTAGATAAACGATGTCGCGTTTGACGTACCTTTCTTGCAGCTGCGCAGGCGTTTTCCCTTCGGCGTAGGCGGGCAAATCGGTCAGGCCATATTTCCACCGATTGAAATCCGGGCACTTGGCATGGTTGAAAGCGACAGGTCGACGCTCATCGAAATACGCATAGGAAGACGGGTTGGCAATCACGTAGCGCACCTGCACACCGGCAGCGTCGAGAACCGGCTGATCGTGCCCCAGCATGGCGTAACGCTGAACCACCTGAGCGCCGCCCGAGTGGCCGGCGATAACGATTTGCTTCACATCCGGAAACTGCTCGCGATCACCCAGGCGGGCGACGATTTCGTCCAGTGCCTCGTAGGAACTCATTCGAAGCGGCGCTGTGGAGTCGCCACCGGCCATCCACTCATTGCCCTGCCAGCGCAACACCGTATCGGCAATTGGGTGCATCGCAACGTCGGTTTCATTGAGAAATTGCGGGGCGATCACCAGCGTCGTCGCGCTTTGCCCCGCCAGTTCCGCTGCGTGTTCGCCGCTCTGCAGGTAGGTCTGCGCATTGCGCAAACGACCGTGAACGATGATCAGCACTCGCTCGATTTTGGCCGGCGCCGGGCTGATGCCCACCGCCATTTCACCGGCCTTCAACAACAGGCGCCCCGGACTGACCTCTTTGACCCCATGCTCGGCGGCCCAAGTACTTGTGCAGGTGATCAGTAACGCCAACAACCATTTTTTCATTTACAGATTTTTCGCCGCGAAGGTGTCGCACTGGCCAACCTGGCCTTGGGCGAAACCGGTTTTGAACCAGCGCACCCGTTGCGCCGACGTACCATGGGTAAATGAATCAGGCACCACGCGGCCTTGACCCTGTTGCTGCAAACGGTCGTCGCCGATGGCGTTTGCCGCATTCAATGCTTCTTCGATGTCACCCGGTTCCAGCCAGTTCAGGCGTTTCTGCGCATTGTTGGCCCAGACCCCGGCCAGGCAATCGGCCTGCAGTTCCTGACGCACCAGCAAGCCGCCATCGCCTTCCATCTGTCGGCCCTGCTGGCGGGCTGCCTGAATTTTCGCGGAAACACCGAGCAAGGTCTGCACGTGGTGTCCGACTTCGTGAGCGATCACGTAGGCCTGGGCGAAGTCGCCCGCGGCGGAAAAGCGTTGCGACATCTCCTGGAAAAACGCCATGTCCAGATAGACCTTCTGGTCGGCCGGGCAATAGAACGGGCCGGTTGCCGAGGTCGCCAGACCACAGGCCGAATTGACCCGATTACTGAATAGCACCAGGGTCGGCTCTTTATATTGCCGGCCGGCCTGCTGGAAGATCTGCCCCCATGTGTCTTCGGTATCGCCAAGGATCGAGCGGACGAACTCGGCCCCTTCATCATTGGCCGGTGGCGCCTTGCGGGTCTGGCTGGTGGTCGGTGCCGATTGCTGGCTCGTTTGCCCGGTCAGTTGACCGAGGATCTGCAATGGGTCCTGGCCAGTGATCCAGCCGATCCCGACGATCAGGATGATCGCGGTCAGGCTCAGGCCCTTGCCGCCTCCAAAGCGCATCCCGCCGCCACCGCCGCCGACATCATCGCCACGGGCATCGACCACGTTGTCGCTGCGTCGGCCTTTTTTCCATAGCATGTGAGAATCCTCAGTTTGTCCGTGCGATGAGTGTTGCCGCTGAGTGGGAGCGGCGCCAGTCCGGTCGTCCGGCTTTTGACGCGCACGCCCCGATTCCCGGCAACCCCTGACAGGTTGCCGAGAACATTTCAGGCTTGTATTGAACACGGATAACCCAACGAATTCCGTCAGGCGACGGTTTATTCGTCGAATGCATCCCACGCCGGGGCAAAGTCCGGGCTGACCAGACGCTCGCGTTTGGACAGGCTGGCGATCAATGCTCGGTCCTCGTCATCCAGTTGCACGTGCAGCGCCGCGAGATTGGCCAGTTGATTGGCCTCGCTGCTGGCCTTGGGAATGGCGGCCACGTTCGGTTGATCCAGTAACCATTTGAGCGCTACTTGAGTCGGTAGCACGCCATGTTTCGCGGCGATCTGCCGAATCTGCGGAACATCGGAAACCTTGTTGCGTGCCAGCGGCGAGTAGGCCGTCAGCGCCAGTTCGTGCTGACGGGCATAGTCCAGCAAGGCGTTCTGGCCGAGCAAGACGTGGTATTCGACCTGGATCGCTGACAGCGGCGCGCCCAGTTCCTCGACGACTTTGCGCAACAGCGGCAGTGGGAAGTTCGCCACACCAATGTTGCGGGCCAGACCTTGTTCCTTGATCGACACCAGCGTTTCGATTGTGCGCGGCAAGTCCCAATCGGTGGTCGGCCAATGAATCATGAACAGGTCGACGTATTCGCTGCGCAAAGCCTTGAGACTGCGGTCCATGGAGTGACGCATGGAATCGGGTTGCAGTTGGTCCCACCAGACCTTGGTGGTGAGGTGGATCTGATCACGAGGCGTCGGACTGTTCGCCAGCGCCTGACCGACCGCGTCCTCGTTGTTGTAAGCCGCCGCCGTATCGATATGCCGATAGCCCAATGCCAAAGCCTGCTCCACAGCGTGGGTGCATTCTTCGCCTAGCATCGGCCAGGTGCCGAGTCCGAGCTTGGGCATGTTCAATCCCTGGGCATTAACGATGTGCTGCATGGTCGATCTCCTGTTCGTATGCGGTGATACCTGCGATGTGGCGCGCGGCGATGTAGCCAAAGGTCAGTGCCGGGCCAAGATTGATGCCGCCGGCGGGGTAATGCCCACCCATGATGCTGGCCATGTCGCCGCCCGCCGCGTACAGCCCGCTGATGGCCTGGCCGGAGTCGTCGAGGACCTGGGCGTGTTGATTGACCTTGAGCCCGGCGAAGGTGCCGAAGCAGCCTGGCTGGACCTTCACGGCATAGAACGGGCCTTGTTCAATGGGCGCGACGCACGGGTTAGGTTGCTGCGCCGCATCACCCTGTTTGCGGTTGTAGGGGGTCGTGCCGCGCCCGAACAATGGATCTTCACCGTTGCGTGCGTGACGGTTGTAGTCCGCTACGGTGCTGCGTAATCCGCCCGGGTCGATGCCGCAGGCTGATGCCAATTCCTCAAGGGTGTTGCCGGTTTTCAGATAGCCGCTGCGGATAAAGGATGACAGCGGCACCGGAAAGGGCCGAGAGATTCCCAGGCCATAACGGCGCTGAAAGCCATGGGTGCAGATCAGCCACGAGGCGACTTCTGCACCCGGCGGGGCAGCGGCGACCATGGCGGTGACGTAGTCGTAGTAACCGTTGGCTTCGTTGACGAAGCGCAGGCCATTGCTCAATACGCCGATGATTCCCGGCTTGCCGCGCTCGATGATGTGCGGGAAATGACCGATGCTGCCGTCGCTGTGCGGCACTTGCGAAACCGGAGCCCAGGCGACAGGGGAGGCCATGTCGGTATTTACCTGAGCGCCCACGCCTTCTGCCAATCGCAACCCATCGCCGGACACGGCAAGTGGCGGCAAGGCCAGGTGCTCATGGCCGGTGGGTGTGCGCGGGAAAAGTGCCTTGCGTCGTTCGATGTCATTGGCAAATCCACCGGCCGCCAGCACCACGGCGTTGCGCGCTTTGATGCGCACCGATCCCTTGATGGTGCTGATCACCGCGCCGCACACCTGATTGTTTTCGCGCAGCAACTCAGTCACCGGCGCCGATTCCCACAGCAGCACGCCGAGGTCTTCGGCGGACTTCGCCAGACGTGCCACCAGCGCCACACCGTTGACCAATTGCATTGCCCGACCCTGTACGGCGAGGTCAAACAGGTGACGGGTGAAACGCCGGGTGACGTGCCAGGCCGCCGGCAACGAACGGGTCAGGTTTAGAAAAGCTGTAAGGTCCGCACCGGCCATGATCGGCATGCCCATGAACGAAGTTTCCCGCATGGTTTTGCGAAGACGCTTAAGCAGCTTGCCGACTTTTCGTGCGTCATAGGGTGCGGCGATCACTGAGCGCCCACCGGTGCCGGCGCCCGGCGTGTCGCCATGGATATCGGCAATGGCATTACCGTCGGCGAATTGCAGTGAAGTGTGCTGTTCGAAGAACGCCACCATGCGCGGGCCGGCTTCCAGAAACGCATCGATCATTGCCGGATCAAATCGTTTGCCCAGTTCGTGTTTCAGGTAAGTACGCGGCAGGTCCACTTCTTCAACGATGCCGGCACGTCGGGCTAAAGGATTGCACGGCACCCACGCCCAGCCGCCAGACCACGCTGTCGCACCGCCGAATACCGGGTCTTTTTCTACGACGATGACTTTCAGCCCGTGCCATGCCGCAGTGACGGCTGCCGACAGGCCGGCCGCGCCTGAGCCGACAATCAGCACATCGCAATCGATGTCAGGAAGAAAGTGCGGTTCGGCGGGCATTAGTTGATCTCCAGCAGATTATTATTTTGGAATTCGATTCCAGAAAATATAAGAGCATGGCTGAGCTGGGCAAGTCCCGGATGCGTTAAAGCGGGCGGTTATCGGTTATTCGGTTCCAGATTTCGCATTCGGCTGGTTGTCTTCTAGAATCGGGCAAATTTCGTGTGGAAACTCCCATGGCCGGCAGTCAGATAGAACGTGTTTTCAGTGTGCTTGAAAGCCTTACCAGCGACCCTCGTGGCCTGCCGATGCAGACGTTGGCGGAGCAACTGGACATCCCCAAGAGCGCGACTCACCGCCTGCTCGCGGAGCTGATCCGCCTGGGTTATGTGCGACAAAATCCGGAGAATCTGCGTTACCACCTGTCGACCAAATTGGTGGCAATGGGTTTCCGTTATCTCTCCAACAGCGGCGCCGATATCGTGCAGCCAGTGCTCGATCGGCTGGCTCAGGAGACCGGCGAACTGGTGCGTCTCGGGGTGATCGACGGTGAGCGGCAGACGTGGATCGCCAAGTCCCAGGGCGCCCGTTCCGGCCTGCGTTACGACCCGGACATGGGCCGCGATGCGCCGCTGTTTTACACCGCTTCAGGCCATGCGTGGCTGGCATGCATGAGTGATGCCGAGGCTTTGTCGCTGGTGGAGCGCCAGGCCGTGAATCAGCCGCTGGAGCTGGGGCCGAATGCGCCGCGCTCCAACATTGAATTGCTGGAGCGCCTGCGCCTGGCGCGGGAGCAAGGCTACGCCTGTGTCGAGGAAAGTTCGGCGGTGGGCACTTCGGCGATTGCGGCAGTGGTGCGCCATCCGGCTGATGGCCGGGTGATCGGGGTGCTCAGTATTGCCGGACCGAGTGCGCGGATGCCGGGCGCGCGGCTGCATGAACTGGCGCCGTTGTTGTTGGCGTTTACTGAAGAATTGTCGGCGGCGAGCCTGGCTTCGGAATTGTTCAGCTAAGTCCTTTTGTCCGACGCGACCACTGTAGGGGCAGCCTTCGGCAGCGCCTGCAAAGAGCGGGTGTCAGGTTGAAGCTGTGCGCTGTTCGAACACTTTCATTGTTGGTGTATGTAAGATTGTGGAACTCGGTTCTAAATTATTGGAATTCTCTTCCAACAATAAGCACAAGAGGACCTCAGCATGAGTTCGCCCCTTCGAATCGCCCTGATTGGCGCTGGCAACATGGGTCAGCAGCATTATCAGCATCTGAAAACCCTGACCGAAGCGAGTTTGTGCGCCGTGGCTGATCCCGGTCCGCAAGCGGCAAGTCTCGCGGCCGAATGGGGGGTGGCGTATTTCGCCGATCACTGTCAGATGCTGGAGCAGGTGAAACCGGACGCCGTCATCGTCGCCAACCCGAATACGTTGCACGTCAGCACGGCCCTCGATTGCATTGCCGCTGGTGTGCCGGTGCTACTGGAGAAACCGGTGGGCGTTCACCTGGATGAAGTCCGCGAGTTGGTAGCGGCTTCGAAAGCCACGGGCGTACCGGTGCTGGTGGGGCATCACCGTCGGCATAATCCGTTGATCGTCCGCGCCCATGAGCTTATCCACAGCGGCGCCTTGGGACGGCTGACCACGATCACGGCACTCTGGCAGTTGCGCAAACCCGACACTTACTTCGAGACGCCGTGGCGCCGCGAGTCCGGAGCGGGAATGCTGTTGACCAACTTGATCCACGACCTCGATCTGCTGCGGCATTTGTGTGGCGAAGTGCGCCAGGTTCAGGCCATCACCAGCAACGCCGTCCGTGGCTTTGCCAACGAAGATTGCGCGGCGGTGCTGCTGCAATTCGATAACGGTGCGCTGGGCAGCGTGACCGGCTCCGATGCGGTGGCGGCGCCCTGGAGTTGGGAGCTGGATTCCGGCGAGAACCCGGTGTATCCGCGTCAGGCCGATCAGCCGTGCTACTTGCTGGCAGGGACCGCAGGCGCGCTGAGCATTCCGCAACTCAAGCGCTGGCACTACACCGAAGCCGATGGTGGCTGGCATCAATCGTTGCAGGCGACACAGGAAAGTTTCAGTGCTGATGAAGCCTTGCGTTTGCAGTTGCAGCACTTCGTGCGCGTTGCGCGTCGGGAGGTCGAGCCGTTGGTGAGTGCCGCCGATGCCGCCCGCACTTTGGCGCTGATTGAAGCCATCCGTGAAGCCGCCGAAACCGGCCGCGCCCGCACACCGTCCTTGATTGAGGCTTGACCATGAGCGATCGAATTTTTTCCCTCGCAAGTCTGACCGTGCTGGAGTTGTCACCGCCGGACATGGTCGAAGTCGCGGCGCACGCCGGTTACAGCCACGTCGGCTTGCGCCTGGTGCCGGCGACACCGGAGGAACATCATTTTGCCCTGGTGGCCGATGCGGATTTGCGACGCCAGACCCTGGCGCGTTTGCGCGATACCGGCATCCGTGTGCTGGATGTTGAAATCTTGCGATTGAAACCGGACACCGTCGTCGCCGAATTCGAGAAAGTTCTGGCAGTCGGTGCTGAATTTGGCGCGACAGAATTGCTGGTGGCCGGTAACGATTCTGACGAACAGCGGATGACGGAAAACTTCGCTCGACTCTGTGATCTGGCAGCCCCTTATGGCCTGCATCCACACCTGGAGTTCATGCCCTGGACCGATGCGCGCAATCTTCAGCAAGCCGTGCGCATTGTCGAGAACGCCGAGCGCGAAAACGGTGCGGTGCTGGTGGACGCGTTCCACTTCGACCGTTCCGGTTCACGGCTGGAAGATCTGGCCAGGGTTGCCCCATCACGGTTACGGTATGCGCAGTTGTGCGATGTTGCCGGGCCGGGTCCGGCAGACATGGCCGAGATTTTGCGTCAGGCGCGTAACGAGCGGCGGTTTCCCGGCGATGGCGATTGTGATCTGCCGGGGCTGTTGCGCTGTTTGCCGGCTAACATTCCATTGAGCCTGGAGATTCCCACCGTGCACCTGCTGGAGCAGGGCGTCAGCGGGTTGCAGCGGGCGCAGATGGCGCTGGATAAAACCCGGGAATTGTTGGCGCGGCTGTAATCGGTACTGCGCACCTTTCGCGGGCAAGCCGGGCTTCCACACGGTCAACATGGAACCTGTAGGAGCAAGGCTTGCCCGCGCAGCTTTTGATTTTGGGAAAAAGGAAACTCAATGACCGTCAGCACCCCGCTATCCGGCGTCAATCAGCCCTTCAAAGGCATCTTGCTGATCGTTGTCGCCACCTTCCTGTTTTCCAGCCATGACGCGATATCAAAATACCTTTCCGGGTTCTACCCGATTGTCATGGTGGTCTGGGCGCGCTACGTGGTGCACACCTTGCTGATGGCCGGGATTTTTCTGCCGCAATCCGGGCTGCGCGTCCTACGCACAAAACGGCCGTTGCTTCAGCTGATCCGGGCGCTATGCCTGTTGGGTACCAGCCTGTTTTTCACCACCGGGCTGATGTACATCCCGCTGGCCGAGGCGACGTCGGTCAACTTCCTCGCGCCAGTGCTGGTGACAGCGTTATCGGTGCCACTGCTGAAGGAGCGAGTCACGCGCGGCCAGTGGCTGGCGGTGATTTTCGGCTTTAGCGGGGTGCTGATCATCGTTCACCCCGGTGGAGAGTTGTTCACCCCGGCGGTGCTGCTGCCGTTCTGTTCGGCGCTGTTTTTCTGCTTCTATCAACTGCTGACCCGCAAGCTCAGTGATATCGACAGCCCGACCACCAGCAACTTCTTCGCCGGCCTGTGCAACACCTTGGTGATGAGTGCGCTGGTGCCATTCTTCTGGCAAATGCCGAGCCTGACGCATGGCGCGATGATGCTGGCGCTGGGGGCGTGCGGGATGACCGCGCACCTGTTTCTGACCCAAGCTTTTCGCCTTGCCGCACCGGCCCTGTTGGCACCTTTCAGCTACTGCCAGATTGTGTTTGCCGGTCTGTTGGGCTGGCTGCTGTTTTCCCATACGCCGACCGTGACCACCGTGCTCGGGATCGCCGTGATTTGCTGCAGTGGCCTGGCGGCGGCCTGGCAGCAAAGCCGTCGTTAACTCAAACGGAAACGAGCGGCCTGTATAGGAGCTGCCGCAGGCTGCGATCTTTTGATCCTGATCTTAAAAAACAAGATCAAAAGATCGCAGCCTTGTTTCACTCGGCAGCTCCTACCGGGGGGATGGCGTTTTATTCAGTGACGTCCGGAATCTTGCGCGGTGCCATGAAGTACATCCAGGCCAGCGCGATGAAGTACATCGCCGGGATCAGGGTGAACAGCACGGTGTAGTTGTTGTTGGTGACGGTCAGGATATGGCCGACCAACTGGGTCATGAACATCCCGCCAATCGCCGCGCACATGCCGCCGAAACCGAACACCGTGCTCATCATGTGCTTGGGCGTGTAATCCATCACCAGGCTCCAGATGTTTGCGGTCCAGGCCTGGTGCGCACCGATGGCCAGGGAGATGGCGAACACTGCGACCCACAGGCTGCTTGAACCGGCTGCCATGATCACGCCGATGATGCAGCAGGCGAACAGGAACATGGACATCAGGCGCGCCTTGATCGGGTTGATTCCGCGGCCGATCAGGAACGAAGACAGGATCCCGCCACCCACGCTGCCGAAGTCGGCAGTGAGGTAGATGATGATCAACGGGATGCCCATCTGGGTCACGTTGATGCCCAGGTTGTATTGCTGATTGAGGAACGGTGGCAGCCAGTACAGGTAGAACCAGAACACCGGCGCGGTCATCGAGTAGGCGAGGGCGAAGGCCCAGGTGCCACGCATGCGCAGGATTTTCGAGAACGGCACGCGGGCTTGTTCCGGCTCGACTTCCTTCTGGATGTAGTCCAGTTCCGACTGTTTAACGCTTGGGTGATCTTCCGGGTTGAAATACTTCAGCCCCCAGCACACCAGCCAGATGCCGCCCAGTGCCGACATGCAGAGGAACGCTGCTTGCCAACCCCATGCGTGCAGGATCAGCGGCAGCAGCATCGGGGTGAACATCGCGCCGACGTTGGTCCCAGCGTTGAAAATGCCAGTGGCCACGGCGCGTTCGCCCGCCGGGAACCACAGGCGTGTGGTTTTCACACAGGCCGGGTAGTTGGCGGCCTCGGTCAGGCCGAGGATGAAGCGGCAGACCATGAAACCGGCCGCTGAAGTGGCCAGGCCATGGGCGCCAGTGGCAATGCTCCAGAGCAGCACGGCGCAGAAGAACACGCGCTTGACGCCGACCCGGTCGATCAAGCGGCCTTGCAGCACGAAACCGATGGCGTAGCCGACCTGGAACCAGAAGTTGATGTTGGCGTAGTCCATCGCCGTCCAGCTCATTTCCTTGGCAAGGATAGGCTGCATGACGCCGAGGGCGGCGCGGTCGATGTAGTTCAGGGTGGTGGCGAAGAACACCAGCGCCAGCATGCCCCAACGGGTTTTGCCGACGGCCATGGCGCCGCGGATTTTATCGCCGATGCCACCGGCAGTGACGTTCACGGCCGGAGCCATGCGTGAGCTTTGGGAAGGAATCATGTGTACCACCCGTTTTTTGAATTTGTTATTTGGTGTTTTGGTCATCGTGGCCGTTGGTGTGTGTCCGGACTCAATGTGCAGTCGATGTTGGGCAGTGGACGAAAAATCGTCAATTCGCCAACGGCCATTGTGTTCGATAATCGAACACAAAACTAACCGGGTAGTACACTTTGAATTGCTGTGAGAGATTGAGAAGCCAATAATTTACTCAAGATAAAACGCGATCCCTGCAGGAGCTGCCGCAGGCTGCGACTTTTGATTCTGTTTTAAGAGCAAGATCAAAAGATCGCAGCTTGCGGCAGCTCCTGCATAAAACAACACCGGGAGTCGAAACATGCAGCGTTCCATTGCCACCGTGTCCTTGAGCGGTACCCTGCCGGAAAAACTCGAAGCCATTGCCGCCGCCGGTTTTGACGGTGTCGAGATTTTCGAAAACGACCTTCTCTACTACGACGGCAGCCCTCGGGAAATTAAACAGATGTGCGCCGATCTCGGGATCGCCATCACCCTGTTTCAGCCGTTCCGGGATTTCGAAGGCTGCCGCCGTGATCGTCTGTCGCGCAATCTGGAGCGGGCCGAGCGCAAGTTCGACCTGATGCAGGAACTGGGCACCGACCTGGTGCTGGTGTGCAGTAATGCGTCGGCCGACTCCATCGGTGATGAACAGATTTTAGTCGACGACTTGCGTCTGCTGGCCGAACACGCCGGTGCTCGCGGTTTGCGCATTGGTTACGAAGCGCTGGCCTGGGGGCGTCACGTCAACACGTATCAACAGGTGTGGAACATCGTCCGACAGGCCGATCATCCGAGCCTTGGTGTGTTGCTCGACAGCTTCCACACGCTGTCGCTCAAAGGCGATCCGAGTGCCATCGCCGAGATTCCCGGCGACAAGATTTTCTTCGTACAAATGGCCGATGCGCCAATCCTGGCCATGGACGTGCTGGAGTGGAGCCGGCATTTCCGCTGCTTCCCGGGTCAGGGCGAATTTGATTTGCCGGGCTTCCTCGCACCGATTATCAAGAGTGGCTACACCGGGCCGTTATCGCTGGAGATCTTCAACGACGGTTTCCGTGCCGCGCCGCCAAGAGCCAATGCCGCCGACGGTTTGCGCTCGCTGCTGTACCTCGAAGAGAAAACCCGTCAGCGCCTGGAGCAGGAAGCCAAACCGGCAGACAACCTCGACATTCTGTTCGAGACGCCGAAGGCCAGCGAGTACAACGGTATCGAGTTTCTCGAATTCGCCGTGGACGAAAGCCTCGGCGCCAAGCTCTCCCATTGGCTGGAACGCCTGGGCTTCGTCAAGGCTGGCCAGCATCGCTCCAAAAGCGTCAGTCTGCTGCGTCAGGGTGATATCAATCTGATCCTAAACTCCGAACCGTACTCGTTCGCCCACAGCTTTTTCGAAGCGCACGGCCCATCGCTGTGCGCTACCGCCGTACGGGTCAAAGACAGCGCCAGTGCGCTGGCCCGGGCCGTGGCTTACAAAGGTCAGCCCTATCGCGGGCTCGTCGGCCCGAATGAGCTGGAACTTGCCGCGGTGCGCGCGCCGGATGGCAGCCTGATTTACCTGGTGGATCAGCACGCCGACGTCTATGGCACCGACTTCAACCTGCAGCCGAACGCGGCGGCCAGCGGCGGTCTCAAGCGCATCGACCACATGGCGATGGCGCTACCCGCCGACAGCCTCGACAGTTGGGTGCTGTTCTACAAGAGCCTGCTGGATTTTGAGGCCGACGATGAAGTGGTGTTGCCCGATCCTTATGGCCTGGTGAAGAGCCGTGCATTGCGCAGTCGTGACAGTTCGATTCGTCTGCCGTTGAACATTTCCGAGAACCGCAACACCGCGATCTCACACGCACTGTCGAGTTATCGCGGGTCCGGCGTGCATCACATTGCGTTTGATTGCGACGATATCTTTGCCGAGGTCAGTCGGGCCAAAGAGGCGGGCGTCCCGCTGCTGGATATTCCGCTCAACTACTACGATGACCTGGCGGCGCGGTTCGATTTCGATGACGAATTCCTCAGCGAGCTGGCGTACTACAACGTTCTGTATGACCGGGACGCGCAGGGCGGGGAGTTGTTTCATGTCTATACCGAGCCGTTCGAGGGGCGGTTCTTCTTCGAGATCATCCAGCGCAAGAACGGCTATGCCGGTTACGGCGCAGCCAACGTCGCGGTGCGACTGGCGGCCATGGCCAAGTCTCGAAGTGGTGCCGTCCGTCAGGCGAAGTTGTAGGAAATTCGTAACCGCGGGGGTAATCCATTGCCGCATGGCTTCCTTCAGTGTGCGGCGCAGCCCATAATCGCCAGCTTGTGCAGTGATGGCCGTGAGCCCGCAATGACAATGACTTCAGAACTCTCCGTAACGCCCGACGAACCTGTTGCCGAGCCGCGCAAGAGTCGCAAGAACAACCCGGAAAAAACCCGCGAGAACATCCTTCAAGAAGCCATTGTCGAGTTCGTTCAGCAGGGGCTTTCCGGTGCGCGCGTCGATGCCATCGCCGAGCGAATCCACACCTCCAAACGGATGATCTATTACTACTTCGGCAGTAAGGAGCAACTCTACGTCGAGGTGCTGGAGAAGCTTTACGGCGATATCCGCAGCACCGAAAATCGTTTGCACCTGACCGAGCTGGCGCCAGTGGAAGCCATTCGGCGGTTGGTGGAATTCACCTTCGATCACCATGATCGCAACGTCGATTTTGTGCGCATCGTCAGCATCGAGAACATTCACAACGCCGAGTATGTAAAGCGCTCCGATGCGATCAAGGCAATGAACAACACCGTACTCGACTCACTGGGTGTGATTTTGCGCCGTGGCGCCGAAGAAGGGCTGTTCCGCGCGGGCCTTGAGCCGCTGGATGTGCATTTGCTGATCAGTTCGTTCTGCTTCTATCGCGTCTCGAACCGCCACACCTTTGGTGAGATTTTTCAGATCGACTTGCCGGACGAACGCATCAAGCAGCGTCATCGCGAGATGATTTGCGAGTCGGTTTTGCGGTATTTGCAGGCTTGATGCTTTATTAAAAGATCGCAGCCTCGTTTCACTCGACAGCGCCTATAGCAAACCCCATGTAGGAGCTGTCGAGTGAAACGAGGCTGCGATCTTTTGCTTTTTCAACCCTTCATGCTTTGAAAATGCGCCAGCATTCGCTGGGCATCCGGCACCACACCGCTGAACAATTCGAACGCTTTCACCGCCTGAAACACTGCCATGTTTCCGCCATCCAGCGTGCGGCAACCCAAGGCGCGGGCGTTGCGCAGCAGTTCGGTTTCCAGCGGGAAGTAAACAATCTCCGCCACCCACAACTGCGCCCGAAGCATCTCGACCGGCACCGGCATGCCCGGCAGTTTTTTCATGCCCATTGGCGTGGTGTTCACCAGGCCGTCGGCTTCGGCCAGAGTCAGCGCCAGATCATGTCCGGCCACCGCACGACCACTGCCGAAATGTTGATTGAGGTTGTCGGCCAGGCTCTGGGCGCGGCTGATTTCCACATCGAAAATGTTCAGTTGCCGTACGCCTTCGCTTAACAGCGCGTGGGCCACTGCGGCACCGGCACCACCGGCGCCCATTTGTACTACCCGTTCAATGGCGACGCCCTCCAAGCCACGGCGAAAGCCCTCGGCAAAACCCAGGCAATCGGTATTGTGGCCGATGCGTTTGCCGTCCTTCAGGACGACGGTGTTCACCGCGCCAATGCCTCGGGCTTCTGGGGACAATTCGTCGAGCAGCGGGATGATCGCCTGCTTGCACGGAAAGGTGATGTTCAGCCCGGTGAAGTTCATGCGTTCGGCGGCATTCAACAAATCGGGCAGGGCGTTACTGTCGAGTTGCAATTGATCGAGGTCGATCAGGCGATAGAGGTACCGCAAGCCCTGGGCATCGCCTTCATGTTCGTGCAAAGCCGGGGTGCGCGAAGCCTGGATGCCGGCACCGATCAGTCCGGCCAATACCGTGTGGTTCTGCTTCACGATGCTCACCCCTTCAGACGCAGACTGAAATGCTCCAACGCCAGGCGATAGCCATGGCTGCCGAAACCGGCCATCACGGCGGTGGCAATCGCCGAGACGAACGAGTGATGACGGAAAGCTTCACGGGCATGGACGTTGGACAAGTGCACTTCGATCACTGGCAGTTCGCTGGCGACCAATGCATCGCGGATCGCCACCGAGGTGTGCGTCCAGGCGGCGGGGTTGATCACGATCCCGGCGCAACGGCCACGGGCGGCGTGAATCCAGTCGAGCAATTCGCCTTCATGGTTGGTTTGGCGAAACTCCACCGCCAGGTCGAACTCTTCGGCGGCGCGGCCGCAGAGGGCGGAGATGTCAGCGAGGGTTTCGTGACCGTAAGTCGCCGGTTCACGGGTGCCGAGCAGGTTCAGATTCGGGCCGTTGAGCACCAGAATGATCGGGGGCATCGGTGTTTCTCCACTTATTATTTTTGGCATTGGCCGAGGGTTTCAGCCTGTGGAGATAAATTGTACTAGCTAGTTAGTTTGGTCAATTAAAGAGGTCTGATCGCAAGCTATTGTGTTCGGTAATCGAACAAAGCAAAAGATCGCAGCCTGCGGCAGCACCTACAGGGAGCGCATTTTTCTGTAGGTGCTGCCGCAGGCTGCGATCTTTTATCGGGGTAAATGCTCTACCAGAAAATCGATAAACGCCCTCAGCCGTAGAGGCATATGGCGACTTTGCGGGTAGAGCAATGTAAAGGGCCGCGAGCGTCCGCCATAAGGCTTGAGCACTTCCACCAGCGAGCCATCGGCGAGTTCTTTCTCGACGATGAACCGATAGGTCTGGAACAATCCCGCGCCGTTTTTTGCCAATGTCACGCCGCCCAACACATCGTCAGAGCAACTGAAGTTGCCCTCAGCCAGAATCTCCCGCTCCACGCCATTGTCGTTGAACAGCCAGGCAATGCGCCGACCGCTGCTGGGCAGTTCGTACTGAATGCATTCGTGTTGTTGCAGATCGTCGAGGGTTTGCGGTGTGCCGGCCAGCTTGAGGTAATCGGGGCTGGCAATCATTACGAGGGCTGCGTCCTCAAGCGGCCGAGCGATCAGGCCGGAATCCGGGATCGCCCGCACGCGAATCGCCATGTCATAGCCTTCGCCGACAAAATCGATGTTGCGATTGCTGATGTGCGACTCGACCTTCACCGCTGGAAACCGCGCGCGAAACGCCGGCAACAACGGCAGGATTCGATGGTGGGCATAGGTGGTCGGGATACTGATCCGCAGGTTCCCGGACGGCACTTGCTGTTGGCCCATGACTTCGCGCTGGGCTTCGACCAATTGCGCCAGTGCCTGACGGCATTCTTCGTAATAACGGCGACCGCTGTCGGTCATTTTGACGCTGCGGGTGGTGCGCGCGAACAGCCGTACGCCCAGGCGTTCTTCCATGCGCGACACCGAGCGGCTCACGGCAGCCGGCGTGACGCCTGCCACCAGCGCGGCAGCAGTGAAGCTGCCAGCCTCGGCGGCCAGGCAAAACAGCTCGATGCTGCCCAACTGAAGATCGTCGAATTGTCGCTGCATGATTGATTACACCGGGGATCAAATGAAGTGTGTGAATCAGTATTTATCAAATGCTTGCACACAGATACAGTGAGTTTGGAGTGGTCAGCCTTTCTTAATCAGCGAGCAGGAGAAGCAGCATGCCTTTTGTCAGCGTACGTATTACCCGCGATGGCGTTACCCGAGAGCAGAAAGCCCAGGTCATCGCCGAAATCACCGAGACCCTACAGCGCGTCCTCGGCAAACCACCGGAGCTGACCCACATCGTGATCGAGGAAATCGACACCGATAACTGGGGATATAAGGGCATCACCACGACGGAGTTTCGAAAAAATCAGCCGGGGTGATTCGGTTAAAAAACAAAAAAGCCGTCATTAGAGACGGCTTTTTTATGTTTGGCATCCGCAATCACCGCCGGGTCAACAACACCCCGGATTCCATGTGATGGGTCCACGGGAACTGATCGAACATCGCGCATTGGGTGATGCGGTGCGTGTCGTGCAGTTGGGCGATGTTGGCCGCCAGGGTTTGCGGATTACAGGAAATGTAGAGGATGTTGTCGAAGCGCCGGGTCAGCTCGCAGGTGTCCGGGTCCATGCCGGCGCGCGGCGGGTCGACGAAGACGCTACCGAACTCGTAGCTTTTCAGGTCGATGCCGTGCAGGCGACGGAACGGGCGCACTTCGTTCAGCGCTTCGGTCAGTTCTTCGGCGGACAGACGCACCAGCGTGACGTTATCCACAGCGTTTTCGCTGAGGTTGCTCAACGCCGCGTTGACCGAAGTCTTGCTGATTTCGGTGGCCAGTACCTTGCGCACGCGGGTCGCGAGCGGCAGGGTGAAGTTGCCATTGCCGCAATACAACTCCAGCAAGTCGTCGCAGCGATCGCCCAACGCGTCGTAAGCCCAGTTGAGCATCTTCTGGTTCACGGTGCCGTTTGGCTGGGTGAACGCGCCTTCGGGCTGGCGATAGCTGAAAGTACGGCCGCCGACATCCAGTTTTTCAACCACGTAATCGTGACCGATGACTTCGCGCTTGCCCTTGGAACGGCCGATCACGCTGACATTCAATTCAGTCGCCAGTTTGGTGGCGGCGGCATGCCAATGCTCGTCCAGCGGGCGGTGATAGCACAAAGTAATCATCGCATCGCCGGCCAGGGTGGTCAGGAACTCCACCTGGAACAGCTTGTGGCTCAAGGCAGCACTGGCTTGCCACGCCGCTTTGAGCTGCGGCATCAACTGGTTGATGCGCAGGCTGGCGATGGGGAATTCTTCGATCAGGATCGGCGTGCGTTTGTCTTCCTGGGAAAACATCGCGTAGTGGCGCTCGCCGGCTTCGCGCCACAGGCGGAATTCAGCGCGCAAGCGGAAGTTCTGCAGCGGCGAGTCGAACACGGTCGGCTCCGGCGCATCGAACGGGGCCAGCAGGTCACGCAAACGCGTGACCTTTTCTTCGAGCTGAACGGCGTAGGCCTGGGAATCAAAAGTCATGCGTTGAACCAACCCAACTTGATCACAAACAGAATCGACAGAATCACCAGCGCCGGGTTCAGTTCACGGCCGCGACCGGACATCAGCTTGATGGCTGTCCAGGAAATGAAACCGAAGGCGATGCCGTTGGCGATGGAGTAAGTGAACGGCATGGCCAAAGAGGTGATTACGACTGGCGCGGCAACGGTGATGTCGTCCCAGTCTATTTCGGCCAGGCCGGAAGTCATCAGCACGGCGACGAACAGCAGCGCTGGTGCGGTGGCGAAGGCCGGAACGCTGGCGGCCAGTGGCGAGAAGAACAGCGCGAGCAAAAACAGGATCGCCACGACCACGGCGGTCAGGCCGGTGCGGCCACCGGCACTGACGCCAGCAGCGGATTCGATGTAGCTGGTGGTGGTCGAGGTGCCCAGCAGGGAACCGGCCATGGCGGCGGTACTGTCGGCGATCAGGGCGCGGCCCATTTTCGGCATGTGGCCGTCCTTGCCCATCAGGCCGGCACGCTTGGCGACGCCGATCAGAGTGCCGGAGTTGTCGAACAGGTCAACGAACAGGAAAGCGAAAATCACGCTGACCAAACCGATGTCCAGTGCACCTTTGATGTCCAGTTGCAGGAAGGTCGGCGCCAGCGAAGGCGGCATCGACATCACGCCGCCGAACGGGGTGAAGCCCAAAGCGATCGAAGCGATGGTCACCACGAGAATGCCGATCAGTACCGCACCGCGCACGGCGAGCGCTTCGAGGGCGACGATCAGGGCGAAGCCGAGGGTCGCGAGGATCGGCGCTGGTTGTTTCAGGTCACCGAGGCCGACCATGGTCGCCGGGTTGCTGACCACGATGCCGGCGTTGTGCAGGGCGATCAGTGCCAGGAACAGCCCGATACCAGCGGCAATAGCCGAGCGTAGCGGCAGCGGGATGCTGTTGATGATCCATTCACGAATGCGGAAGATCGACAGCAGGAAGAAGCACACTGCCGAGATAAACACCGCGCCCAGCGCCACTTGCCACGTGTGGCCCATGTGCAGGACCACGGTGTAGGTAAAGAAGGCGTTCAGGCCCATGCCCGGTGCGAGGGCGATCGGGTAGTTGGCGATCAGGCCCATGATCGTGGAGCCGATGGCGGCTGCCAGACAGGTCGCGACAAACACCGCGCCCTTGTCCATGCCGGTCTCGCCGAGGATGCTCGGGTTGACGAACAGAATGTAGGCCATGGCCAGGAAGGTCGTGACGCCCGCCAGAATCTCGGTGCGTACGTTGGTGTTGTGTGCCTTGAGTTGAAACAGCCTTTCCAGCATGTCTGCTCCCCGTGGCGCGCCCGGCGCCGTGAATGTATTGACCTCAACAGCAAAGCACAGACCACTGCAGGCGCCTGGGAATTTTCTATCGGTCGGAAAAAGCCGCGCATCATACCAGCAGCACAGGGTTATGGCTGCTGATGGCAGTGATCGTCGTCGATGTTTTGCGTTTGGCCCAAGTCAGCCATACTGCGCGCTGATTTTTGGGGTGGGTCACGCATGAAAAAGCGTCTGTTTATCGGCATAGGATTTTTGTTGGCGTTGGGTGCACAAACCGTCTCGGCGGCCTCGGCACCACCGTTGACTCAGTTGAAAGTGCTCAAGGTCGAATCGCCGGCCTGCGGTTTTGAGGACATTGCCGAAGGGCTGGCGCAGACACGCTGCGATCACACTGGGCCGAACATCCGGGTTTTTGTGCTGGAAGTCGGCTACGGGCGTGAGCCGCATGTCGCACTGGACGGTTTTGCAGTAAATGGAACCCGGACGCCGGTCTGTGCTTTTGATAACGGCAACCTGACCGATTGCACCGTCGGCAGAAAAACCGTCGGCTATCTGTACGTCTTCGATCTCGCGGGCAAGCAAGAGGGCACATTCACCTTCAGCAACACCTCGATCAACGCGCCGGGCAATAAAATGTCGACGCAGCTTTACATCAAGTAACGGCTGGGCTCGAACAAGGGGCGGGAAAGCTGACTACGCTTTAAAGATCATTCCGTGGATTGCACTCATGACCTTTAGAGCTTTGATTACCCTCGCCGAGGGCATCGATGACCTGCAAGCAGTGACCCTGGTCGATGTGCTACGCCGCGCCAAGGTGGAGGTGGTGGTAGCCAGCATCGAGGGGCGGCGCATGCTGACATGCGCGCGCGGCACTCGCTTGACCACCGATGCGATGCTGGTGGATTTACTGGCCCAGCCATTTGATTTGATCGTTCTGCCGGGCGGCGCTGTAGGGGCGCAGCATCTGGCTGCGCATCAACCCTTGCAACAATTGATCAAGGACCAGGCCGCCGCCGGCCGGCTGTTCGCCGCTATCGCCGAAGCGCCGGCCCTGGCTTTGCAAGCCTTTGGCGTGTTGCGCCAGCGGCGCATGACGTGCCTGCCTTCGGCCAGCCATCAACTGTCGGGCTGCAACTTCGTCGATCAACCGGTAGTGGTCGATGGCAACTGCATCACGGCGCAGGGTTCGGGGGCCGCGTTGGCGTTTGCCCTGACGCTGGTGGAACAGCTCTGCGGCAAGGCCACGCGGGCGGCGGTGGCGGGGGAGTTACTGATTTAGTCTCAGACCGTCGCCTCTTCCTTCGGCACATGCATACGATCGCGATTGGCCAGGCTCGGGAACAGTTTGATCCAGGTTCCGGTTACCACCAGCGTGCCGATCCCACCCATGACCACTGCTGGCACGGTGCCAAACCAGTGGGCCGTGAGGCCGGATTCGAATTCGCCTAGCTGATTCGAAGCGCCGATGAACAGACCATTCACGGCGCTGACCCGGCCGCGCATTTCGTCAGGGGTTTCCAGTTGCACGAATGATGCGCGGATCACCATGCTGATCATGTCTGCCGCGCCCAACACCACCAGCACCGCCAGCGAGAACCAGAACGAGGTCGACAGGCCGAAGGCGATGGTCGCGACACCGAAAACACCCACCGCCGTGAACATCACTCGCCCGACGTTGCGCTCCACGGCAAACCGCGCCAAAAACAGCGACATCAGCAGCGCACCCACCGCCGGTGCCGAGCGCAGCAGGCCCAGCCCCCACGGGCCGGTGAGCAGAATGTCCTTGGCGAATACCGGCAGCAACGCTGTCGCGCCACCCAGCAATACGGCGAACAGGTCCAGGGAGATCGCACCGAGAATGTCCGGGCGACTGCGAATGAAGCGAATACCCGCCAACAGCGAGTCCAGGGTGGCCTTGCCCTTGTTCAGTGGCGTTTGTCGCGCGGGCAGGTTGAGCATCAGCGTGCAGGCGATGATGTAGAGGATCACGGTCGGACCATAAACCCAGACGCTACCGAAGGCATAAAGCAAGCCACCGAGGGCCGGAGCGACGATGGTCGCCGATTGCTGGGCCGACTGCGCAGCGGCAACGGCCCGGGGAAACAGGGTGCTGGGAACAATGCTTGGTAGCAGGGCCTGGGTGGTCGGCATCTCGAAGGAACGGGCGGCGCCGAGCAGGAACGCGAGGATGAAGATCATTTCCCGGGTGACGTGATCGGTCGCGCTACCAATAGCCAGCGACAAGGCGATTAGCGCTTGCAGGGATTGGCAGATTGCCGCGACCTTGCGCCGGTCGTAGCGGTCCGCGACGTGCCCGGTGTGCAGCATGAACAGCACGCGCGGGGCGAACTCCACCAGCCCGACCAAACCCAGGTCAAGCACGTTACCGGTCAGTTGGTACAGGTTCCAGCCAATCGCCACCGTGAGCATCTGAAACCCGCTCGCAGTAAAAACCCGGGCCAGCCAGAACGCGAGGAAAGGGCGGTGATGACGTAACAGCAAGGGCTCTTGGCTGGGCATTTGAAGGCAGATCTGGGGGAGGGGAAGGGCGAGATTATCACCAAGCTGTAACAGGAAGTTGCCATGACAAAAAATTTAGTTAGCCAGACATCGATATTCTGAGCCCTGCAATTCCCTGTAGGAGCGAGCCTGCTTGCGATTGCAGTGTGACATCCACCGATGATGTTGACTGACCCTCCGCTATCGCGAGCAGGTTCGCGCCTACAGGGATAGTGTTGATGCCCTATGAGGCAACTTGTCACGCGGCAAAAGACCACGCGGTTCAACCTCGCAAATGGGACTACTCTTTCAACGTTGATTGATCCAGATCAAAACCCTCAAAAGGAATTGATCCGGTGGCCAGACTCCCTGAGTTGTGATGCCGGTAAAAAAAAGAACGAATTCGAATTCGCCGCACTCCATACCGTGGGAACCGTGGATGCAGGCTCCCAGCCAGCAGCCGTACTACCTGACAGAGGAAGACTTATGTTCGGTTTAGAGGCACTTGATCTCGCCCGAATTCAGTTCGCGTTTACCATCTCGTTTCACATCCTGTTTCCCGCCATCACCATTGGCCTGGCGAGTTACCTCGCGGTACTCGAAGGTCTTTGGCTGAAAACCCATAACGACACCTACCGCGACCTGTACCACTTCTGGTCGAAGATCTTTGCCGTCAACTTCGGCATGGGCGTGGTCTCGGGGTTGGTGATGGCCTATCAGTTCGGCACCAACTGGAGCCGTTTCTCCGACTTCGCCGGTTCCGTGACCGGGCCGCTGCTGACGTATGAAGTGCTGACGGCATTCTTCCTTGAGGCCGGTTTCCTCGGCGTCATGCTGTTTGGCTGGAACAAGGTCGGACGCGGCCTGCACTTTTTCGCCACGGTCATGGTGGCCATCGGCACGCTGATTTCGACCTTCTGGATTCTCGCCTCCAACAGCTGGATGCAGACCCCGCAAGGTTTCGAAATCATCAATGGCCAGGTCATTCCGACCGACTGGCTGGCCGTGATCTTCAACCCGTCGTTCCCGTACCGCCTGATGCACATGGCGACGGCGGCGTTCGTCGCAACGGCGTTCTTCGTCGGTTCCTCGGCGGCCTGGCACTTGCTGCGCGGCAAGGACAACCCGGCAATCCGCACCATGCTCTCGATGGCCATGTGGATGGCGTTGATCGTGGCGCCGATTCAAGCGGTCATCGGCGATTTCCACGGCCTCAACACCCTTGAGCATCAACCCGCGAAAATCGCTGCGATCGAGGGCCACTGGGAAAACAAGGGTAACGAGGCGACACCGCTGATCCTGTTCGGCTGGCCGGACATGAAGGAAGAGAGGACCAAATTCGCCGTAGAAATTCCCTATCTGGGCAGCCTGATCCTGACCCACTCGCTGGACAAGCAGGTGCCGGCACTCAAGGAATTCCCGCCTGAAGACCGGCCGAATTCGACCATTGTGTTCTGGTCATTTCGGGTCATGGTCGGTCTGGGCTTTTTGATGATCTTCACCGGTTTGTGGAGCCTGTGGCTGCGTAAACGCGACAAGCTGTATACGTCGCGACCGTTCTTGTACCTGGCATTGTGGATGGGGCCGTCCGGCCTGATCGCGATCCTCGCCGGTTGGTTCACCACGGAAATTGGTCGTCAGCCGTGGGTGGTCTACGGGCTGATGCGCACGGCGGACGCGTCCTCCAACCACAGTTTCGTGCAGATGAGCATCACCCTCATCCTGTTCGTCGTGGTGTATTTCGCGCTGTTCGGTGCCGGCCTGGGCTACATGATGCGCCTGGTGCGCAAAGGGCCGAAGATCGACGAAGGCAAGGAAACCAACGACGGTGGGCCTGGCCAGCAACGCACGCCGGCGCGTCCGCTGTCCGCGGCCGAAGACGACCACAGCCTGACCAAGGAGATTTGAATCATGGGTATTGATCTTCCGCTGATCTGGGCCGTGATCATCATCTTCGGCATCATGATGTACGTGGTTATGGACGGTTTCGACCTCGGGATCGGGATTCTCTTCCCGTTCATCCCGGGCAAGACTGATCGTGACGTAATGATGAACACCGTCGCACCCGTCTGGGACGGCAATGAAACCTGGCTGGTACTGGGTGGCGCGGCGTTGTTCGGCGCCTTCCCGCTGGCCTATTCGGTGGTGCTCTCGGCGTTGTACCTGCCGCTGATCTTCATGCTGATCGGGCTGATTTTTCGTGGCGTCGCCTTCGAGTTTCGCTTCAAGGCCCGGGACGAAAAACGACACCTGTGGGACAAAGCGTTCATCGGTGGTTCGATTGCCGCAACGTTCTTCCAGGGCGTGGCGTTGGGCGCATTCATCGACGGCTTGCCGGTGGTCAATCGCCAGTTTGCCGGTGGCTCACTGGACTGGCTGACACCGTTCACCCTGTTCTGCGGCGCTGCGTTGGTGGTGGCTTATGCGCTGCTGGGTTGCACCTGGCTGATCATGAAGACCGAAGGCAAGTTGCAGGAGCAGATGCACGATCTGGCGCGGCCCCTGGCGTTCGTGTTGCTGGCAGTCATTGGCGTCGTCAGCATCTGGACTCCGCTGGCCCACAACGAGATCGCGGCACGCTGGTTCACATTACCGAACCTGTTCTGGTTCCTGCCGGTACCGATTCTGGTGCTGGTGACCTTGTACGGTCTGATCCGCGCGGTGGCCCGCAATGCGCACTACACGCCATTCCTGCTGACGCTGGTGCTGATCTTCCTCGGTTACAGCGGCCTGGGAATCAGCCTGTGGCCGAACATCGTGCCGCCGTCGATCTCGATCTGGGACGCCGCCGCGCCGCCGCAGAGCCAGGGCTTCATGCTGGTGGGCACGCTGTTCATCATCCCGTTCATCCTTGGGTACACCTTCTGGAGCTACTACGTGTTCCGCGGCAAGGTCACCCACGAGGACGGTTACCACTAGTCTCCGCGCCCCGGTTCCGTGTAGGAGCGAGCCTGCTCGCGATGGCGTCGGCAGCGGCGCCATTGATCTGAAGGAGATCGAAGCAATGAACGGCAAACATTCTTTGCAAGAAATTGAACACGCCGAAAAAAAGCCGCTGTGGCAGCGGCTTGGCTGGTTAGCCCTGATTTGGGTTTGCAGCGTCGGAACCTTGTTCATTGTGGCCAGCCTGATGCGCATGTTCATGAACGCCGCCGGCCTGACCACTCACTGAAAACCTGCATTCCATCCCGTCGCCTTCAGGCGCCGATTTGTAACCCTCCGATGGGAGGGTTTTTTTTGCCGTGTTACTTGCGGGCCTTGAGAATTACGAATTTCGGTGTCGATGCCACTTGCTCGACGCCACGGAACAACCGCGCGAGTTTGCTGTGGTAACCCAAGTGGCGATTACCAACGATGTACAACGCCCCGCCGACCACCAGCGCTTCCCGGGCTTGCTGGAACATCCGCCACGCCAGGAAGTCGCCAACGACTTGTTGCTGGTGAAACGGCGGGTTGCACAACACCACGTCCAGTGACTCGGGCTCTTGCCCGGCCAAACCATCGCCAGCACGTACGGTCACGTCGCGATCACCCAGCGCCCCACGCCAGTTTTCGGCGGCTGATTGCACGGCCATGAACGATTCGTCGACCAGCGTGTACTGGGCCTCGGGGTTTTGCAGGGCGCTGGCGATGGCCAGTACCCCATTGCCGCAACCGAGGTCAGCAACCCGTGCTGTCCCGAGGTTCTTCGGCAAGTGCGGCAAAAACGCGCGGGTGCCGATGTCCAGGCCTTCGCGGCAGAACACGTTGGCGTGATTGAGCAGTTCGATAGCCGGCGAGTCGAGCTGATAGCGTGTCGGGTAAGGAGAGGTGACCGGCGTTTTTGATTCTGCGGTGGCAATCAACAGACGTGCTTTCTTCACTGCCAGCGAAGCCTGAACCGGGCCGATGTAACGCCCCAGCAGATCGCCCGCGGCACGCGGCAGGTGTTTGATCATCGCGCCCGCAATGACTTGGGCACCCGGCGCCAGTTGGCCTTGCAGACGAATCAGTTGTTCTTCGAGCAACGCGAGTGTTTTCGGGACGCGGATCAGCACGCGGTCAAATGGACCGGCAAATACTTGACTTGCGGGTACGTGTGCCACCGCATCAAACGCCTGGCCATTACGGACCAGGTTCTTTTCCAGCCCCTGAAGGGCCAGAAATGAATCACCGCTGCTGGTCACGTTGACCTTGCCTGCCAGGCTGGCGGCCAGTGCGCCAAAGCTGTCGTTTAGCACCAGAACCCGTGTGTCGATCGAAGGCTGCTGTTCGGCCAGATGGTTGAGCAGGTACTCGTCTGCCGCATCAAAAGCCTGCAGCGGTTCGTTCTGCTGTTCGGGCTGGCGGATCAGGTCGAGGCTGGCGAAAGGTGTTTCGAGCAAAGGCATGGGGCGGGGCTCTGGGTAATCAACGGGTATCCCGCGGCTCAGGGGCGTTGTAGCGGGCGGGGCCGTCCGAGTGCACTGCGTCGTGGAAAATTCACACGTCATCACTCAGGATGGGACCGCGAATGGTACGTTTTTTTGAATCGGATTACTCGCAGGTTTTTTGGCTCAGCGCATTGCGCCGCTGCTGAGATAGCCGGCCTTGACGGCGGCGATGACGGCGGAAACCTTATTACTGACGCCGAGCTTTCGGATCGCTTCCTGCACATGGAAATTGATGGTACGGGCGCTGAGATTGAGAATTCTGGCGCTCTCATAGGCGGTCTTGCCGTCCGCCGCCAGCTTCAAAACGTCAACTTCCCGTGGTGATAAATGCGGTATGGGAGGTTTGGCAGATGACTTGGGCAGTGTCTGTGCGATCAACCGGTGCAGGTGTTGCCCAATGAACACGGAGAAACCGAAATTTTCATACAGCTCCCATGCGCTGACTGGGCAATGGCTTCTGGCCAGACTCAAAATGCTGCACAGACCGCTCTGTTCGTCATGAACGGCTTGTGACCAGCCGTGCTGCAAGCCTTGTTGCTCAAGTGCATCCCATAACCATGGCGTGTCGCTATAAAGATCTTCATCCCAGAGAACCGGCAGCATTGAGTGATTGCAATGCGCTACTACTGGGTCGATTGCGCTGCACTTGTTTTTTTCATACTCGGTGTTCCAGTCAGTCGGGTAATTGTTGAATCGTACGGTGTGAAACTGCTCGTTTTTTGTCGGATAACTTGTTGAAAAAGCAAAAAATTTAAACCCAATATTTTTCGCGAAACTTAGAGATATACGGTAGGCGCTCTCAATTTCAGTCGTGTTGGACAACTGTGTGAGTTGTAGTTCCTTCCATCGTTCCATGATCGGCTCCCTACATTAGGTTGGAATTGGCGTTTGGATCCAATGGATCGGCGCGATTTGGAGTGTAGGATAATTCTTATATTCGTGTTGAGACTTTTTTGGTTTGCTGGCGTTAAATTAAACATATGTCTGGTTCTTAAGGGTTGTTTGTATGTTGATATTAATATCAATGCTTTCTGCTTAACCAAGTAGTTAGCTGGGGCTTTGATATAAGTGAGAATAAGACTGCTTGCCTAAAAGACACTACAAAACACCGGTGTTTGTGGCGCCTGCTTTGCGAGACACTGCGCCTATCTGTTGATGGAGCCCCCCATGACCGCCAGTGAAGAAAAATATACTCGCCAGACGTTGCTCGACGTTCAACGGTTGACCCCGAACCTGTTTACCCTGCGCGCCACCAGGGACTCGGGGTTTCGATTTCGTGCAGGGCAGTTTGCCCGGCTGGGCGTAACCAAAGCGGATGGCAGCACGGTCTGGCGCGCTTACTCCATGGTGTCTTCGCCCTTCGATGAGTTCCTTGAATTCTTTTCCATCGTCGTACCGGGAGGAGAGTTCACCAGCGAGCTCTGTCGACTGGGCGTTGGCGATACGCTGCTGGTAGACCGCCAGGCCTTCGGGTACCTGACGCTCGACCGTTTCGTAGACGGGCGGGACCTGTGGTTGTTATCCACCGGCACGGGGCTGGCACCGTTTCTGTCGATCCTGCAGGACTTTGAGGTGTGGGAAAAATTTGAACGAATCATCCTGGTTTACAGCGTTCGCGAGTCAAAGGAGCTGGCTTATCAGGAGTTGATCGCCGGACTGGCACAGCGCGAGTATCTGACGGAGTACGCGCACAAGTTGCAGCTCATTAATACGGTGACTCGCGAGCAGCATCCTGGCGCCCTGAAAGGGCGGATCACCACGCTGATCGAAAATGGCGAGCTGGAGCGCGCTGCGGGAGTGGCGCTGACGCCCGAACACTCGCGAGTCATGCTTTGCGGCAACCCGCAGATGATTGATGACACGCGCAAATTGCTCAAGCAACGCGACATGCACTTGAGCCTCAGCCGACGGCCCGGTCAGGTGGCAGTGGAAAATTTCTGGTAGAAAAAACGGCGCCTCAAGGGCGCCGTTTTTGTGCAGCTAAAGCATTCAAGGCCGGTTGTTCTGGGCCTTCAGCAGGTCGCGGATCTCGCCCAGCAACTCTTCTTCCTTGGTCGGAACTGGCGGCAGTGTAGGGGCGACGGCTTCTTCGCGTTTCAGGCGATTGATGGCTTTGACGCCCATGAAGATCGCGAAGGCGACGATGATGAAGTCGATCATGCTCTGGATGAATTTACCGTACGCCAGCACGACCGCCGGGACATTGCCGTCAGCGGCCTTGAGCGTGATGGCCAGGTCACTGAAGTCCACTCCGCCGATCAGCAGCCCGATGGGGGGCATGACCACATCACCGACAAACGACGAAACGATCTTGCCGAACGCGGCGCCAATGATGATCCCGACGGCCATGTCGACCACATTGCCTTTGACCGCGAAGGCCTTGAACTCACTTAGCACGCCCATAGGTTATTTCCTTGTTACAGATGAGGTTGGTGAACGCAGTGTAAATCAGCAAGGTGCATCCTGCTCGACACAACTGCTTACGGCGCTTGCCTGTAGTCGACCAGAGCAAGGTAGAAAAGTTTGCAGGACATTGAATGCTTTGGGCTTTCGATCATTTTGCGATCGTCGCCATAGGTGCTTTTAGCTGCTCCGGCGGTACTGTCCTGGTCGCAAATGAGCAGCCTCCGCGATTCGCCTTGATGATATCGATGACAATCCCGATTCGAAAAGAGCTAACACTCTATAAAGGCTTATAAGCATGTAGCCACTCGCGGACAGTCCGGAGAAATTTTGTCTGCCGAACAGTTGTAAATTTTAATTTAGTATTAAGATCGGATCGAATGCGGTTGTTCTGGTTTTGATTGAGGGTGCTTTTCAATATTAACTTATACATTTTGTTCGTATGCTGTTAGGGGGTGTACAAGTTTTGTAGCGGGGTGGCTTGGTTTCTTTGAACTTTACGCAGTGAAAACTTAGACAATTTTATCTGAATGGTAAAAGTACAGATGTCATCCAAAGCTTAAGTCGTTAGCTGTCGTTGTTTAATTGGTAAAGTTTCTTGTTATATAGATGAAGCCGTTTTTGATTCTCCCACTCAACACCTGCTGCTTCTTAAGCCCGGAGAAGAGCTGCATGCCAGGACAACCGCTCGCGCTGATCCGGCTCACCTGAGCTATCATCGCGTTTTTTTGTCGGGGGTTCAGATGGCCAAGGCCAAGCGCATGTACGGCTGCACCGAGTGCGGCTCAACCTTCCCTAAGTGGGCCGGCCAGTGCGGTGAATGCGGCGCCTGGAACACGCTGACCGAGACCATGGTGGAAAGTGGCGGGGCAGCAGCGCCCAGCGGTCGCACCGGCTGGACCGGCCAGCAGGCGCAGATCAAGACCCTGGCCGAAGTCAGCGTCGAAGAGATCCCGCGCTTTTCCACTGCCTCCAGCGAGCTGGATCGGGTGCTGGGCGGTGGCCTGGTGGATGGTTCTGTGGTGCTGATCGGCGGTGATCCCGGTATCGGCAAGTCGACCATTTTGCTGCAAACCTTGTGCAACCTCGCCAAGGTCATGCCGGCGCTCTACGTCACAGGCGAAGAATCCCAGCAGCAAGTGGCCATGCGTGCCCGACGCCTTGGCTTGCCGCAAGATCAGTTGCGGGTCATGACCGAAACCTGCATCGAAACCATCATCGCCACGGCCCGGCAGGAAAAGCCCAAAGTCATGGTGATCGATTCGATCCAGACGATTTTCACTGAGCAACTGCAATCGGCGCCGGGTGGCGTTTCCCAGGTCCGCGAAAGTGCGGCATTACTGGTGCGTTATGCCAAGCAAAGCGGTACGGCGATTTTCCTGGTGGGCCATGTCACTAAAGAAGGTGCGCTGGCCGGGCCTCGCGTGCTGGAGCACATGGTCGATACCGTTCTGTATTTTGAAGGCGAGTCCGATGGGCGGTTGCGCTTGCTGCGAGCGGTGAAAAACCGTTTCGGCGCGGTCAACGAGCTGGGCGTGTTCGGCATGACCGACAAAGGCCTTAAAGAAGTCTCCAACCCGTCGGCGATTTTTCTGACCCGCGCTCAGGAAGAAGTCCCGGGCAGTGTGGTCATGGCGACGTGGGAAGGTACGCGGCCGATGTTGGTGGAAGTCCAGGCGTTGGTGGACGACAGCCACTTGGCCAACCCGCGTCGAGTAACGCTGGGGCTGGATCAGAATCGTCTGGCGATGTTGTTGGCGGTGCTCCACCGTCATGGCGGTATTCCCACCCACGACCAAGATGTGTTCCTCAATGTGGTTGGCGGCGTGAAGGTGTTGGAAACGGCCTCCGACCTGGCGCTGATGGCGGCCGTCATGTCCAGCCTGCGTAACCGGCCGCTGCCCCATGATCTGCTGGTATTCGGTGAGGTCGGGCTGTCGGGTGAGGTGCGTCCTGTGCCGAGCGGTCAGGAGCGTCTGAAAGAGGCGGCCAAGCACGGCTTCAAGCGCGCCATCGTGCCCAAGGGCAATGCGCCAAAAGAGTCGCCGCCGGGGCTGCAGATCATCGCCGTGACCCGTCTCGAACAGGCCCTCGACGCGTTATTCGAATAGCGTCAATCCCCTGTAGTAGCTGCCGAAGGCTGCGATCTTTTGATCTTAAAGAACAAGATCAAAAGATCGCAGCCTTCGGCAGCTCCTACGTAAAGCGGTCAAACCTCGATCAGGGCACCCAACTCTCGTTCCAGTTCGGCCTCGTCACCCAGATTAAGCTCAATCAATCGCCGCAGGCGTTCAATAGACTCCAGGCTGATGTGCCGGCAGACGAAGCCGAGCTGGCCGTGGTCTTCGTGGGTCAATTCCACATCCATGGCGATATCGATGTCTTCACTCAGGTGAATGTCGACGAAAAAATCCTGCTGCGGATTGCCCAGCCACGGCTCAGGCCGCTCGATCAACAACCCCTTGAGTGACAGGTCGATCAGCTTTACAGGCCAGGTGAAATCCCCCTGACTCAGCTCGGTTTTGGCATCGAACGCAATACGTTTGAAGCGGCGGCGGTCGGCAGGGTGGTCGCTCATGGCGCAATCCTCGAGATGTTCGCTGACTATAGACCCGCATTGCGCAAGGCTGCCAGCGCAGAGGGGGCGCTAGACCATTGTCGGGGTATGGCCTTTGCCGTCAGGAGAGCTAAACTCGGGGTGGCTGTCTTTCTTGTCCACTCTGGCTGGAATAATAAAATGAAAAATAATAATAGCCCGCTACGCCACCTACCCTGGCTGGTGCTGGCAATCATTGGTGCGTGCGCCCTGGGTGTCGTGGCATTGCGCCGAGGTGAGGCGATCAACGCCTTGTGGATTGTGGTTGCTGCGGTGGCCATCTATCTGGTCGCGTATCGCTACTACAGTCTGTTCATCGCCAACAATGTGATGCAGCTTGATGCGCGACGGGCCACCCCCGCCGTGCTCAATAATGATGGTCTGGACTACGTTCCTACCAACAAACATATCCTCTTCGGTCACCACTTCGCGGCCATCGCTGGCGCGGGGCCTTTGGTCGGTCCGGTACTGGCGGCGCAGATGGGTTATTTGCCAGGTACGCTGTGGCTGATTGCTGGCGTGGTGCTGGCCGGTGCGGTGCAGGACTTTATGGTTCTGTTCATGTCCACTCGCCGCAATGGCCGTTCCCTGGGGGACATGGTCCGCGAAGAAATGGGCCGTATCCCCGGCACTATTGCGCTGTTCGGCTGCTTCCTGATCATGATCATCATCCTCGCGGTGCTGGCGCTGATCGTGGTCAAAGCCCTGGCCGAGTCTCCGTGGGGCATTTTCACGGTGATGGCGACCATTCCGATCGCGATGTTCATGGGCATTTACATGCGCTACATCCGCCCAGGCCGCATCGGTGAAATATCCGTCATCGGCGTGCTGTTACTGCTGGGTTCGATCTGGCTGGGTGGGCAGATTGCCGCCGATCCGGTGTGGGCCAAAGCGTTCAGCTTCACCGGGATTCAGATCACCTGGATGCTGATCGGCTACGGTTTCGTCGCCGCGGTGTTGCCGGTGTGGCTGATTCTGGCACCGCGCGACTACCTGTCGACCTTCCTGAAAATCGGCACCATCATCGCCCTGGCGATTGGCATTCTGATCACCATGCCCGAGCTGAAAATGCCGGCTGTGACCCAGTTTATCGACGGCACGGGACCGGTGTGGAAGGGCGGGCTGTTTCCGTTCCTGTTTATCACCATTGCCTGTGGCGCGGTCTCCGGATTCCACGCGCTTATCTCCTCCGGCACCACGCCGAAGCTGCTGGATAACGAGGTTAACGCCCGTTACATCGGTTACGGCGGCATGCTGATGGAGTCGTTCGTGGCGATCATGGCCATCGTTGCTGCGTCGGTGATCGAGCCAGGTGTGTACTTCGCCATGAACAGCCCGGCAGCTGTGGTCGGCGGCGATGTGGTGGCCGTGGCGCAAGCGGTTAGCGGCTGGGGTTTCGCAATTACCCCGGAAGCTCTGCAAGCCGTGGCCCATGACATCGGTGAAACGACCGTTCTGGCGCGTGCCGGTGGTGCGCCGACCCTGGCGGTCGGTATCGCGCAAATCCTGCACAGTATCCTGCCGGGTGAAAACACCATGGCGTTCTGGTACCACTTCGCGATCCTGTTCGAAGCGCTGTTCATCCTGACCGCGGTGGACGCCGGTACGCGTGCCGGACGGTTCATGTTGCAGGATTTGCTCGGCTCGTTCGTGCCGGCGCTGCGTCGTACGGAATCCTGGACTGCCAACCTGATCGCCACCGGCGGTTGCGTGGCGATGTGGGGCTGGTTGCTGTATCAGGGCGTGATCGATCCGCTAGGCGGCATCAACACCTTGTGGCCGCTGTTCGGTATCTCCAATCAGATGCTGGCCGGTATCGCGCTGATGCTCGGCACGGTTGTGCTGATCAAAATGAAACGCCAGCGCTATATCTGGGTGACCTTGCTCCCAGCAGCCTGGCTGTTGATCTGTACCACCACCGCCGGCTTCATCAAGCTGTTCGACGCCAACCCGGCGATCGGCTTCCTGTCGCTGGCGAAAAAATACAGCGATGCCCTGGCCAATGGTCAGATCCTCGCCCCGGCCAAGGACATCACGCAGATGCAGCACGTGATCTTCAACGCCTACACCAACGCAGCGCTGACCGCGCTGTTCCTGTTCGTGGTGTTCAGCATCCTGTTCTATGCACTCAAGGTCGGCATTGCCTCCTGGGGTCAAAAAGAGCGTACGGATAAAGAATCACCATTCCAGGCCCTGCCGGATGCGTAACCTGAGGATTGCAGCATGTTCAATGACCTGAGTCGCCTCGGTAAATACCTCGGTCAGGCTGCACGCCTGATGGTCGGCATGCCCGACTACGACAATTACGTCGAGCATATGCAAACCAAACACCCGGACAAACCGGTGATGAGCTACGAGATGTTCTTCCGCGAACGCCAAGAAGCCCGTTACGGTGGCAAGGGTGGGCCGAAGTGCTGTTGATGCACCAAGCCTAGGCAACACAGCACTGTAGGAGCACGGCTTGCCGGCGATAGCGATCTTCAGGACGCCATCGCCGGCAAGCCGTGCTCCTACAGTTTTTTAGCGTATGGGAGATTCTGTTTTGCTCACTCCAATCCCTGTCACCATCCTCAGCGGCTTCCTAGGCGCTGGTAAAACCACCCTGCTGCGCCACCTGCTCAAGGCCGAGCACGGCCTTAAAATCGCCGTGATCGAAAACGAATTCAGCGACGCCGGTATCGACACCCAGTTGCTGGGCGATGAGCCGGTACAAGTCATGACGCTGTCCAATGGCTGCGTCTGCTGCACCATCCACACCGACCTGACCAAGGCCCTGTACTTGCTGCTCGAACGCCTGGACAGCGGCGACATCGCCTTCGATCGTCTGGTGATCGAATGCACCGGCCTGGCCGACCCCGCACCGGTGGCGCAAACCTTTTTCATCGACGAAGAATTGCGCGAGCGCTACATTCTCGACGGCATCATCACCCTGGTGGACGCGGCACATGCCGAGCTGCACCTGACTCAGACCATCGCTCAGGCACAAATCGGTTTCGCTGACCGCTTGCTGGTGAGCAAGCGTGATCTGGTGGATGAACCGACCTTTACCGCGTTGAGCGAGCGCCTGACCCGAATCAACCGCCGTGCACCCATCCGCGTGGTCGACCACGGCAACATCGACCTGGCCGAGTTGCTCGACGTGCGCGGTTTCAACCTCAATGCCGACCTCGGTGGCGGCGTGAGTTTGCGACCCGTTAGCCAAGCCGCGTCCATCGACCGCATTTCCAGCCTGGTGCTGCGTACCGACAAACCGCTGGATATCGACAAACTCAGCGAGTTCATGAACGAACTGCTGGAAGAGCATGGCAAGCAATTGTTGCGCTACAAAGGTGTGCTGAGCATCGTTGGCGAGCCACGGCGCATGGTGTTTCAGGGTGTGCTGAAGCTGTACGGCTTTGACTGGGACACTGAGTGGGCCGAGGACGAAGTGCGCGAGAGCGTGATTGTGTTTATCGCCGATGATTTGCCGGCAGAGAAAATTCGGGAAGGGTTTGCGCGGGTCGAGGCTGCCTGAGAGAGCCTGTACTTGTCTTGAAACGAACAACGGAATATCGAACGCCCGCCTGATGCGGGCGTTTTGTTTTTTTGAAAGTGAGAATAGTTAACTTATTTAAATAAAATCTCCTGGATTTGTTTGGTTCGGGTTTGCGTGAATTCAAGGTTTGTTTCATTCGGCAAGATATGCAGAGTTTCGGTTTTGTTGGGTTCTAGTGCTGAATGGGTGTTTTGTTGTTTCTTTTTGTTAGTTGAATTTCTCACCGGTTGGAAAGTTTTAATCTACATTTTACATTTGGTTTTGATTGGCTGGAGGTACAGCAAGCTAGTGAGTGCTACCTTTTGTCGGCGCCATTCAAGGCGACTTTTTTATCAGGAGAAACACTATGCAAGAACAAATTATGGATCTTTCCGGTGAACTGGATGCTGAGTTCGAAGCCTATGTAAATTCTGGTAGCGCCGGTGCTAAAGGTGGTGAAGTCATGTGCACTATGCTTTCTTGCGAGACCTTGGGTTGCACCGTCCTCGGCTGCTGCTGATCCTCCAATAATACAGGGTGGGTCAGTGACCCGCCTTGTTCGTCGAGAGTGATTAGTGATGTTGGCTAATGTTCTAGATTTCAAAGAGCGTAAAACATCTGGTGTGATAACTGCGCTAGATCAAGATATGTTGCGCAAGACACTGGAGCTTCTGCATAAAGATGATAAGGCTATCCAGCGTTACTTTGGTTTTGGTCGACAGGCACTGTTGAAAGATTGTCAGAACCTTTCAGTTTCGGCTAATAAGGAAAATGATTTTAAAGTTGGAGCGGTTGAGCAGAAAATCACGCTAGTTGTTTCGCTGTCATTCGGTTGCGACGTTGATCGGGATGAGTCTTTCGGCAATTTCTACGCCCGTTGGTATAGTTATTTCAAATACGTTTTTTTACACGACAGTAAATACAGTTCCGTTTGTGAGTGGATTAGCGTTGAGGGATTTCTGCCCAGTGTCCGTCCGCATATAACCGCTCTGGTTAAAGGCTTGTCGGACAAGTCACTGGTTCATCAGTTGAACAGCCGGATCGCCGAAGACGCCGATTTCGATCTGGAAACCTTCAACCGAGAGCTGGCAGATGAGGCACTGGTGCCGTTTCTGACATCGTACCCGCTGCTGACACACCTGCTGCTGGAGCGGATCGAAGATACAGTGGCCTACCTTTACAAGGTCATCGAACATTTCGTTGCAGACATTGATCGACTCGAGGCAGCTTACCCATTGGTCGGCAAGCGGATAGATTCGATAGACCTTGGTCTGGGGGATTCTCACGGTAATGGCGAAACAGTCTGCCGCGTTCAGGTCAGCGGTTATTCATTGGTGTACAAGCCCAGAAGCAACCGGGAAGCGGTTTTCTACAATGCATTGCTTGCACAACTGCAGTGCTCCTCAGGCAATGCCTGTTTTACCGTTTACTCACCAATCATGGTGTCTCTAGAGAACCGTTGCTGGATTGAAAACGTCGAAAACCTGGTCTGCGAAAACGAAAATGATCTGGTGCTTTTCTTTCAACGCCTCGGTGCCCAAGTTGCGGTAATCCACGCCTTGAATGGGATCGACTTCCACTATGAGAACATCATTGCCTGCGGCAGCAGCCCGGTGATGATCGATCTGGAGTGCCTGTTCACACCGGTGATGGTCGACTTGAGGGTCAATTTGCCTCACAGCCGCGCGCTATTCAAAACGATCAAGCTCAATAGCCAGTCGGTTTTCTCTAGCGGCTTCGTGCCATATTCGCCGGATTCCGACAATGACTACAGTGGGCTGAGTCGGCAGAAACAATTCGTAGGCAGAAAAAAGCAGCTGGTTCGTGAGCAGGGTTTCTACCGCTTGAAACAGGTTGAGGTCGACAATCGACCCATTATTCGGCACTTGCCCATTTTCGAAGGTGAGACGCGTTCGGTAGCTGACTACAAGGATGCATTTTTACTTGGCTTCGAGCGCGGTTACGATGAAATGGTGAACTGTCGCAACGCTGTCCTTGAGTTGCTCACGCAGCATGCAGGGGCATTGAAATCCCGTGTCCTGATCAAAAACACCCAACGTTACGCCGACTTCATCGCAATGATGCTCCACCCCAGATTTACGCAATGCCGGGTCCAGCAGGAATTGCTAATGGCGACCTTGTGGTCGGAGTTGAGTGAAACACTCAACGATTACGAGATTCCAAGGCATGAAATCATCGATCTGGAGAAGGCCAACTTTCCCTGTTTTACCTTGCCCTTGCTGTCCAACCACTTGTTGAATGCACATGGGCAGACCGTTGCCTCTTTGGCGATTGAGCGCCCGTTCGACAGTTGCCACCGCAAGTTGGATAGCCTTTCGCTCATAGACAAAGCTTTTCAGATACACATATTGCAGATGTGCCTGTTTCCTGTTGCCAATGAAGACCTACCGTTGAACCGGGCGCATCAACTTAAGGCAGTGCCGCACCTGAGCCGCGCACACTACCTTCAAGGTGCCATACGCATTGCCGAGGTCATTGAAAAATGGCGCATAGAGGGGGATGAGGGTGATGTTGGCTGGACGTTCATGGACACGCACCCACGAACCCGGCGCAACTTTATTTCGCCGATGGGCAGCGGTTTGTACAGCGGGATGGGGGGATTGGCGATTTTCTACCTGAGCCTGTTCCGGGTTAGCGGGGCGGCGCATTATCGGGACGAGGCCGAGAAAATCCTCTGTGCGATGGTCAAGTCCCATGGGCATTTTGCAAATGAGCTAACCGTGGGTGCTTATTTTGGGCTGACGTCTTATTTATACGTTCTGGTGAATTACCAGCTTATGACTGGCCGGAAAACGTACCAGACGACTGTCGACGAGTTACTGCATAAGCTGGAAGTTTTTCCGCGCGAGGGCGATGAGTTCGATTTCATTCATGGTTGGTGCGGGACTGTGACTGTTCTGGTGAATCTCTATCAAATTGAAAAACGCGAAACGTTGCGGCATTTGATCGAAAAGTTCTCGCTAGCCATTCAGTCTGCTTTCACGCTGGAAAACGGAACATTGCTGCTCAAGGCCACGGGTAAACCTCTGTGGACCGGTTTTTCCCACGGTATCTCCGGAGCGTTACTGGCGATGGGCAAAGTGTGGGAAGTGACGAGAGATCCACTGTTGGCGAAATTGATCGCTCAGTGGCTGCAGGCGGAAAATCGCCTCACCGTCAATGGCTTCTGGGTTGATCTGCGTGAAACGGCGAAGTCGATATCCACCATCAAATGGTGTCATGGCGATGCAGGCATCCTCATTGCACGAGATTGGCTGGTTCAGGTGATGGGTGAGGCATTCGACGACGACACCAAAGCTGCACTTGCGCGGGATATCGAACGCTGCGAACGCCATCTGTGGGATCAGGGGCTGGGTTCTGGATATAGCCTGTGCCATGGCGATTTCGGCAATCTTTTGTGCTTGCTGAAGTTCTATCGCGAGACCCGCAATGAGGAGGGTATCGCCAGAGTGAAGCAGGCGCTGTCTCAGGTGGCCCATAACTTCTTCAATGAAGACTTTCTTGATGAGCGCAATGTCCCCGACCTCGGCTTGATGCTGGGAATTTCGGGTGTCGGCCTGGCCCTGTTGAATACCGTGGATGACAGTTTGCCGGATGTGTTGTCGATGGAGTTTGCAAGGCCGATTACCGTCGCTTGAGCATTGTTCCGGTCGATGGACTCAGGGAGTCGTCCTGATCAGCCGTTGTTCAAGATCATCCAGATGTTGAGTCATCAACAGAACCGCTGAACTAGCGTCGGTTTGCTCCAGGGCGTCGACAACCGCAAGGTGTTTGCTCCAGGAGCAGTAACCATCAGCCTTTTCCTTGTGCTGTGCAATCGCCAGAGAGGTCAGTGGTACCAGGCTGTGGAGGAAGTGCGCCAATGGGGTGTTAGCCGACAGGTGGGCCAGTTGCAGGTGAAATTCGCCTGAGACGCGGATAGCCGAGCCGCGCTGGTCGCACTCCAGGTATTGGCGATGTTTTTCGATCAATTCACGCAGCGCATACAGTCCGCCACGGCGAGGCTGCTGGCAGGCAAGTTGGATGAGCTTGGTTTCCGTCAGGCGACGCGCGTGGAGAATCTGCCGGGTTTGTTCGGGAGCAGGCGTTGCGACGCGTGGACGATGATTGGGACGCAGGATGATTACCTGTTCATGGGACAGACGCGTCAGCACCCGACGCATCTGGCTGCGGCTGGCGTCGAACATCTGCGCCAGGCTCTCTTCGGTAAAACGACTGGTCGGGGTGATGCGTTGCTCAAGAATGGCATCGAATACACGCGGGTAGAGGTCATCCACCAAGGGCTTGGCACGATGCCCGCCGCAAAAGGGCAGGGCCGTTGGTAATTCGCGGGTGTACTGCGCTGTGGCGAAGCTGTTCATGGCCTGTCTCCAGTTCGAAGAGAATTCAACTGCGAAGGTTGTCGTCCGGGATGTTCAACTCGATGCCCATCCGTTGGCCTTCGCGCAGGATGTGCCGACGCATCTCGGCGCTGGCCTGTGCGCTGTTCTTGCTGCGGATCGCCCGCACCACGGCTTCGTTTTCTTCCAGGCGTTCGGCCAAATGTTCCGGGGAGTTGCGCAGTACCTCGGCACTTTGCTTGAGGGCATTGCTGGTCTGCTGAACCACGCTTTGGAAAATCGGGTTGGACGTCAGTGTGAACAACTCTTCGTGGAACGCGATGTAGGCGTTTACTCCCGCTTCACTGTCGTTGGCGTCCAGCGCTTCGCGCATGTCCATCAAAGTCAGGCGCAATTGCCCGACTTCCTTGCTGCTGATCGATTGCGCCACGAGGCCGACGATGAACGGTTCAAGGGTGTAGCGCAGTTGCAGCACGTCCTCCAGGCTTGCCGCCGCGACGGCGCTGTCGTGGGTTTGGCTGTCGCTGAGATTGGCCTCGAGTACCACCACACCTTTGCCCGGCATGGAACGCACCAGACCGAGGGTTTCCAGAACGATGACCGCCTCACGCAAACTCGGGCGGCTGATGCCCAGTTGTTCGGCCAGTTCACGTTGCCCCGGCAACATTTCGCCGGAGCGCCACTGACCTCGAGCCAACGCGGCCCTGAGTTTTTCTACGACTGAATTTACAACGGTTGAAGTGGTAATCACTGATCGCTCCAGGAGCATCGAAGAGAGTGAGGGCATGCCTACCGTGAGGCAGGCACGCCGTTGCTTCAGAATTCCTGCTGATGTGCCGGTGCAACCGGCTTTCGCGGCTGGAAGGTATAACCCGCCTGGCCGGAAAGCACCTTGTTGGCTCGTTGCACATCGATGTCTTTTTCCCAGCGGGCGATGGCCACGGTGGCCACGCAGTTGCCGATCAGGTTGGTCAGTGCCCGACCGATGCCCATGAACCAGTCCACGGCCAGCACCAGCACCAGGCCCACCACCGGAATCGCCGGAATTGCTGTCAGGGTTGCCGCCAGAATCACCAGGGCTGAGCCAGGAATACCGTGCGCACCTTTGGACGTGATCAGCGACACCAACAGAATCGTCAGCAGGTCGGTCATGGCCAGCGGTGTGCCGGTGGCGTTGGCGATGAACACGATGGCCAGCGTCAGGTAGATAGAAAAACCATCAAGGTTGAAAGAGTAACCGGTAGGAATGACCAGTCCGACCGTCGAACTGCCAATGCCCAAATGTTCAAGCTTGCGCATGATTTGCGGCAGTACGGCGTCGGAAGAGGCGGTGCCCATCACGATCAGCAGTTCTTCGCGCAGGTATTTGAGCAACGGCCACATCCGCAGCCCGGAAAGGCGCATCACCAGGCCGAGCACCAACGCCACGAACGCTGTGCAAGTCAGGTAGAAAAGGCCGACCAGGCTGCCCAGGTGTTGCAGCGAATCCAGGCCATATTTGCTGGTGGTGAAGGCAATCGCGCCGAACACACCGATCGGTGCCAGGCGCACGATCATGCCCATGATGCGGAAGATCACATGGCTGAGTTCATTGATCAGACGTGAAATGCCTGACGCTGCTTCGCCTACCAGATTCAGCGCGCTGCCAAACAGCACTGAAAACAACAGGACTTGCAGGATGTTGTTGTCGGCAAATGCTCCGATCACCGAGGTGGGAATCAGGTCCATCAGGAACTGCGTGGTGGTGTGCATGTGCTGGCCGCGCTGGGCGATATCACCCATGTCGGCGGCGGAAAGCTGCTCCAGATGAATGTTCGCGCCGCTGCCAATACCGGTGCTGAAAGCGAACACCAAGCCAATCACCAGAGCAATGGTGGTCAGCACTTCGAAATAGATCACCGATTTCAGGCCGATGCGCCCGACCTTCTTCAGGTCGCCGGCACCACTGATGCCACTGACCACCACGCAGAACACGATCAGGCCGATGAGCATTTTGATCAGTTTGATAAAACCGTCACCAAGCGGTTTCAGTTGAGCGGAGTATTCGGGAAGGGTCAGCCCGCAGACGATGCCGAGCACCAGTCCGAGAACCACTTGGAGGAAGATTGAACGCGAGCACCATCTGAGCATGGGAGGAATCCTGGTCGGTGTCCTGGCTGCCGGGGCGCAGAGCGCATCAGCTTCAGGATTTAATTATTGTGGTCTTACCGGTATGTCCAGTGCAGGCGCAGTCTACGCTCGATTTTTTTAGGATTACAAGGGGTGGCGGCAAAATTGGCATGACCGGTCTGACCAGTGGCGCCGGTCCCTGTAGGAGCAGTCTTCGGCAGCTCCATAAAGGTGAGCGTGAGTTTGCGGATGAAAAAAAACCGGCCATCGCTGGCCGGTTTTCAGAGTTCTGCTCTCGAAGGTACTCGATCGATTTTTTTACATGGCGATATTGCGCTTAATGATTTTAAGTTCGAAGAATACTAATTTTCCACCACGCTTTTCGTAATCGGTAAGAACCGGGAAGTTTGGTGCGTCACCATAAGTATGAACCTCTCGGCGCTGTGGCCCGGTATGAAGGCGAATGGTATTGAGTTCGTCTGGCAGGTCGTCCAGATTAGAACTTTCACCCAGTCTGTTGATGATGCGAAAGTAAGTAGGGTCATTGCCGTTGAAAACTGACAAATTGCGAAGCTCGCCTTCCATGCTTGCAGTGCTTTGGAAGTTTCCGTCACTGCCTTCAATCTTGATGGTATAGACATCATCGTGATAATCGAAGAGGAACGTTTCAGGGATTACATTCTCTGTGTAACTCAGAAGAACGTCTCCATAAAGTTCGAGCTTTTTTTCAAGGATAAGCTTGAAATCCTCAGCGATGTCAGGGGCTTCGAGCATTTTTCGAATGACCTTGCTGGCTAGCGCTACCGGCTTGTGATCCACAAAAAGTTGAGCCGTAAACGATTGGTTCTTATCTGTTTTTTGCATGGTGGTATCTCTTCCTTGATAGTTGAATAACTTAGGCCGCTCGTTACATTGTGGGTTGGCGATTCGTTGTCCTGTAAAAAGTTTGGTCAGGCTATCATGAAGATTTTGGGGTGATGGTTTTTGGTGTGTTGCAAAATAATAGGTTTTGTTTTGTGGTGATAATGGAGAAGAAGTTTGCTGTTTTAGAGAGGGGGTGTGTTTGACGGTTTATAAGGGGGAATGTGGCGATTAAAAATCCCAGGTATAAAAAAACCGGCACAGGTGCCGGTTTTTTCAACTGCGGTTTAGCGGGGCTGATTAGGCGCCGTACACCGGCAGTTTCTTGCAGATAGCCTTGACCTTCTCACGAACGGCATCGATCACCGCTTCGTTGTTCAGGTCAGCCAGGATGTCGCAGATCCAGCCGGCCAGTTCTTTGCACTCTGCTTCCTTGAAGCCACGGGTGGTCACAGCCGGGGTGCCGAAGCGCAGGCCGGAGGTGACGAACGGGGAGCGAGGGTCGTTTGGCACGGAGTTCTTGTTCACGGTGATGAAAGCCTTGCCCAAAGCGGCGTCGGCGTCTTTACCGGAAATTTCCTGCTTGATCAGCGACAGCAGGAACAGGTGGTTTTCAGTACCGCCGGAAACTACGTCGAAGCCGCGCTCGATGAATACGCCGGCCATGGCCTTGGCGTTTTTCACCACTTGTTGCTGGTAAGTCTTGAACTCAGGCTGCAGCGCTTCCTTGAAGCAGATCGCCTTGGCAGCGATCACGTGTTCCAGCGGGCCACCCTGGGCGCCCGGGAATACTGCGGAGTTCAGCTTCTTCTCGATGTCGGCGTTGGCGCGAGCCAGGATCAGGCCGCCACGTGGACCGCGCAGGGTCTTGTGGGTAGTGGTGGTCACGACGTCAGCGAATGGAACCGGGTTCGGGTAGACGCCAGCGGCGACCAGACCGGCCACGTGGGCCATGTCGACGAACAGGTAAGCGCCAACCTTGTCGGCGATTTCGCGGAAACGCGGGAAATCGAGGATCTGCGAGTAGGCAGAGAAACCGGCCACAATCATTTTCGGCTTGTGCTCAACCGCCAGACGCTCGACTTCGTCGTAGTCGATCAGGCCGTTGGCGTCGATGCCGTACTGAATGGCGTTGTACAGCTTGCCGGAGGACGAAACGCTGGCACCGTGGGTCAGGTGACCGCCGTGGGCCAGGCTCATGCCCAGGATGGTGTCGCCAGCCGACAGCAGGGCCAGGTAAACGGCGCTGTTGGCTTGCGAACCGGCGTGCGGCTGAACGTTGGCGTAATCGGCGCCGAACAGCTCTTTTGCCCGGTCGATGGCCAGTTGTTCAACAACGTCCACGTACTCGCAACCGCCGTAGTAGCGCTTGCCCGGATAGCCTTCGGCGTACTTGTTGGTCAGAACCGAGCCTTGAGCTTCCATGACCGCTGGGCTGGTGTAGTTTTCCGAAGCGATCAGCTCGATGTGTTCTTCCTGGCGCTGAGCTTCTTGCTCCATGGCGGCAAAAAGGTCGGCGTCGTACTTGGCAATAGTCAAATCACGGCTGAACATGGCGGTCCTCAAGGATCGGGGCAGAAAAGGGGGGCATTCTAACCCAATGGGTTTTAGATGGCATATGAAACGGCATCATGTCGCAGACAAGTGGTTTTCATGGTCGGTGTGAGAGCCAAAAGATCGCAGCCTTCGGCAGCTCCTACTTTGGAATGCGTTCTCCTGTAGGCGCTGCCGAAGGCTGCGATCCTTTCAGGGGAGGCGCAGCCACTCAATCGAACATGAACAGCGCGTCATTGCTGAACTGCACTTCGAACTTGTCGGGCGGCATCGGACGACCGAACAGGTAGCCCTGAACCTCATCGCAACCGTGCTCGCGCAGGAAGTCCAGCTGCTCATGGGTTTCCACGCCCTCGGCGATTACCGCCAGGTTCAGACTGTGGGCCATGGCGATGATAGCGCGGGCAATCTGCGCATCCTGCTCACCCGACGGCAGACCGTCGACGAATGTTCGGTCGATTTTCAGCACGTCGATCGGGAACTGCTTGAGGTAGTTCAGCGAGGAATAACCGGTGCCGAAGTCGTCGACCGCAATGCTCAGGCCGAGGTTTTTCAGGCCGTCGAGGATCTGCATCGCCTCGCTGACTTCGCGCATCAGGATACTTTCGGTCAGTTCCAACTCCAGGCACGCCGGCGGCAGGCCGGTTTCCTTGAGGATGGTGGCGATTCGCGTGCCGAGCTGACCGTCGGAGAATTGCCGGGCGGAAATGTTCACCGATACCTTTGGCACCCGCACTTTGGCCTGATGCCAGTGCTTGAGCTGACGGCACGCCTCGCTGATCACCCAGTCGCCCACATCCACTACCAGCCCGAGCTCTTCGAGCACCGGAATGAAATCCCCGGGCGGTACCAGGCCGCGTCGCGGATGACGCCAGCGCAGCAGGGCTTCGGCGCCAGTCAAACGTTTGCCATCGCCGCTGAATTGCGGCTGGTAATACAGCACGAATTCGTCCTGTTCCAGGGCGTGACGCAAATCGCTTTCCAGTTCCAGGCGCTCCAGGGCACTGGCGTTCATGTCGGCTTGATAGAACTGGAAGTTGTTCTTGCCACGCTCTTTGGCGTGGTACATCGCGGTGTCGGCGTTCTTCATCAACTGGCTGAGTTCATTGCCGTCCTGCGGGCTCAGGGCAATGCCGATACTGGCCGTGACGAAGAACTCGCGGCCTTCGAGCACAAAGGGTTTCACCAGGCTGGCGAGGATCTGTTCCGCCACGTGAATCGCCCGGTTCAAGGCGATTTCACGGTTGGCCCGTGGTTGCAGGAGCAGCGTGAATTCATCGCCACCCATGCGCGCCACGGTGTCGTCATCGTCGACACAACCGAGCAAGCGCGTGGCCATTTCCTTGAGCATGCGGTCGCCGGCGGCGTGGCCCAGGGAGTCGTTGATCGGTTTGAAGCGGTCGAGGTCGAGAAACATCAGCACCACCCACGACTTCTGCCGATCGGCTGCTTGCAGCGCGGTGTGCAGGCGATCCTGGAACAGTGTGCGGTTGGGCAGGTGGGTCAGGGCGTCGTAATAGGCGAGGCGGTGAATCCGCTGCTCACTGGCCTTGCGTTCGCTGATGTCACTGAAGAAGCACACATAACTGGCCAGATCCCCTTCGTCGTCCAGCACCGCGGTGATACCGACCCAGGCCGGGTAGTGCTCGCCGTTGCGGCGTCGGAGCCAGACTTCGCCTTCCCAGGTGCTGTGTTGATTCAGCTGCTTGAGCACGTAACGCAGGTGGGCTTCCTGCTGCTCGTCGACGGTCAGCATGTTCGGCAGTTGGTCTAGCACTTGCTCCACCGCATAACCGCTGACACGGCTGAAGGCTTCGTTGGCCTGGACGATGTAGCCGGCCGGGTCGGTGATCAGGATTGCCGACGTCGAATGTTCGAATACCGTGGCGGCCATGCGCAGGTCTTTCTCCGCGCGGCGTTGCTGACTGATGTCGCGTCCGACCCCCAGCACACCTTCAAATACCCCGTGTTCGTCCCAGACCAGCACCAGTCGCAGCTCGATCGGGATCTTGCGCCCGTCGGCTCGCAGGCAGTCGAACAGGAACAATTGGGTCTGCACCTGGCTGCGCAACAACGCCAGCTGATCAGGTTGATCCAGCGCTTTGCTGACCCGGTCCATCAGGCTGAAAATGCCGGCCAGCTGCTGTGGGTTGGCAATGGTCGATTGCCAGCCGTTCTGGAAAATCCACTCGGCGTCGTAGCCGAGCACCGCTTGCACCGAAGGGCTCACGTAGTTGAGCGCCAATCGGTTATCGGTAGAGACAATCACGTCGCTGATGCTTTCGGCGAGCATCCGGTAGCGTTGTTCACTGTCGCGCAGCGATTCGCTGGCCTCTATCTGATCGGTGATGTCCTTGGCTACGCCGATAATTCGCGTGACCTGGTCGTGCTTGTCCCGCGCCAGCGCCTGTTCGCGAATCTCGAATCGCCGCCATTCGCCGTCACGGTGACGAAAGCGCAACTGACACTGCATCAACTGGCGATAACCGGCTTGCCTTTGGGTCTGGCGCGAACGGTGATAGAAGTCGGCGTCTTCGGGGTGCAGGAGGATTTCCCAGAAGTACTCGCCCATCTGTTGCAGCTCAGTGCGGTTGTAGCCCAGCGTCTGTCCCAGATGGTGGTTGCTGAAGATCATCCGCTGGCTGATCACATCCTGCACATACAGGTGGTCCGGCACCGTACGCACCACGTCGGACCAGAATCCTTCACGCTCCAGCAGGGACAGCTCGATAAGTTTGCGGCTGGTGATGTCGGTGATGCTCAGGATCACCGCTCTATAGTCCTCGGAATTTTCCGGCAGGCGCAGCACCAACCACAGGTGCTGGTCACGACCGTTGGCATCCTGGAGTTTGATTTCCAGTTCAAGCTTCTTCTGATGGCTGAGCAGCGCTTCGAGCACTTGATTACCGATGGCGTTGTCGTCGAGCGGGCTGCCATCGATCAGCTGTTTCCAGGCTTGACCGGCCGTCGTGACATTGAGCAGTTGCAGGGCGACCTGGTTGACCTCGGTAATGCGTAATTCCTGCAGTAATTGTCGGCGTTGCTCGGGGACCGCCAGCCATGCCTGCAGTTGCTCGTTACTTTGTAATTGGGCTTTTTCGAATACGCTTTTGAGACCAGACATGTCGAGCACGCACAGCGCTACGCCGGTGCCTTCGAAAATCTCCTGATAACGTCGGCGCCCCTCATGCAACTGGCGCTGGCGGCGGCGCATGTTCAACAGGACGATGAACGGCAGTAAGGAAAATGCCAGGCCCAGCAAACATTTGCCGATGAAGGCCGGCAGCAGCTCTTCTAGCACGCGCTGCCGATCGAACAGCCCGCGCAGTTGCCAGTCACTGCTGCTCAGCGGAACGGTGAGCACGCTGTTGGCCAGATCGTCCTGGGTCAGTGTGCCCGGGTTGATCAAGGGCAGCGCTTCATCGCGGCTGATGATCTGGTGATTGAGGCGGTTTTCCACCAGCCATAGCGGGCGATCGCTGGCTTCGTTGAGCTTGGTCAATGACGAAAAAAACGTCGGTTTCAGGCGTAAGGCCCAGTAGCCACGGGTGCTACCGCTGGCTTGATGCAAAAGCACATGCACCATCGAACCGTCGATGGCGTTGCTGAAATAATGAGGCTGCGCGCGGCTACGGCGGACCAGGTCGCTCAGAAAATCCGCGTCTTCGCTGTTGCTGGCACTGTCAGAGATGATTCTGCCGGACGGGCTGAGCAATGCCAGGCTGATCAGGTCGGGCAGCGATTTTTGCAATTTGCGCAGCAGCTCCTGCTGTTCGTCGGCACTCTGCGGTTGCTCGACGATCGGTAGCAGGTTCAGGGCAATCTGCGCGCTGAGCGCCATGTTCAGGCTGACTTGTGCGGCCAGGTCGGCGGTGTAGTCAATGGTGTATTGACGCTGGGTTTTCTGGGTTTCGCGCAGTTGATCCAGCAACTGCCAAAACAGCAGGGCAAGCAGCAACAGCACAAGCGTCGCCAATGCACCTTTTAGTGTTCCGCGCAGGGGCGAGCCGGGCGCCGCTGTCGGTGCACTGGTGGTCAGGGACGGAGGGACATTGGACAAACTGTAATCCTGCGGTTTGGCTGGACTGGCGCGACGTGCACTATAAGCCGGACGCCCGAAGGGCGGCTAGCATGCCTTGAGTTGTGGCAAAGTGCCAGCCCCGCTCGGCTGGACTGCCTTCTATCAATAAGGTAGCTTTGCGGGTTACGCGGGAGCGTTCCAGCTCCTAGACTCAGACTTTTTCAGCGCACACGAATTGGACTCATCAATCGGACGACGCGCACGGTCTGGCCGGGCATAAGCCTGCGCTCCAATCATTCATCAGTCACTGACCCTAGGTTCTCCATGGCTCAATACGTATTCACCATGCATCGGCTGGGAAAAGTTGTTCCGCCGAAGCGGGAAATCCTGAAAAACATCTCTCTGTCCTTCTTCCCCGGCGCCAAGATCGGTGTGCTCGGCCTCAACGGTTCGGGTAAGTCCACGCTGCTGAAAATCATGGCTGGCGTCGACACCGAGTTCGAGGGCGAAGCGCGTCCGATGCCGGAGCTGAACATCGGCTACCTCCCACAAGAGCCGATCCTGGACCCGACCAAGACCGTGCGTGAAGTGGTCGAGGAAGCGGTCAGCGTGATCAAGAACGCCCAGGCTCGCCTGGACGAGGTCTACGCGGCTTACGCTGATGAAGATGCCGATTTCGACAAGCTGGCTGCTGAACAGGCCAAACTTGAAGCCATCCTGCAAGCCAGCGACGGGCACAACCTGGATCGCCAACTGGAAGTCGCCGCCGATGCGCTGCGTCTGCCAGCATGGGATGCCAAGGTCGAATTCCTGTCCGGTGGTGAAAAACGTCGTGTGGCCCTGTGCCGCCTGCTGCTGTCCGCTCCGGACATGCTGTTGCTCGACGAACCGACCAACCACCTGGACGCCGATTCCGTCGCCTGGCTGGAGCACTTCCTGCACGACTTCCCGGGCACCGTGGTAGCGATCACGCACGACCGTTACTTCCTGGACAACGTTGCGGGCTGGATTCTGGAACTCGACCGCGGCGCGGGCATTCCTTACGAGGGCAACTACTCGGGCTGGCTGGAAGCCAAGTCGAATCGTCTGGCTGCCGAATCCAAGCAGCAGTCGGCTCACGAAAAAGCCATGAAGGAAGAGCTGGAGTGGGTGCGCAAAGGCGCCAAGGCCCGCCAGTCGAAATCCAAGGCTCGCCTGCAACGCTTCGAAGAAATGCAATCGCAGGAATTCCAGAAGCGCAGTGAAACCAACGAGATCTACATCCCGGCCGGTCCGCGCCTGGGTGACAAGGTCATCGAGTTCAAGAATGTCACCAAGGGCTACGGCGATCGCGTGTTGATCGACAACCTGTCGTTCTCTATGCCGAAAGGCGCCATCGTTGGCGTGATCGGCGGTAACGGTGCCGGTAAATCGACCCTGTTCCGCATGCTGATGGGCAAGGAAACGCCGGATTCGGGCAGCATCGAAGTCGGCGAAACCGTGCAACTGGCTTGCGTGGATCAGAGCCGCGAAGACCTGGACGGCAGCAAGACCGTGTTCCAGCAGATCTCCGACGGCTCCGACCAGATCCGCATCGGCAGCTACGAGATCCCGTCGCGTACCTACGTCGGTCGCTTCAACTTCAAGGGCGGCGATCAGCAGAAGTTCGTCAAGGACCTGTCCGGTGGTGAGCGCGGTCGCTTGCACCTGGCCCTGACCCTGAAGGAGGGCGGCAACGTCCTGCTGCTCGACGAACCGTCTAACGACCTCGACGTTGAAACCCTGCGTTCTTTGGAGGAAGCCCTGCTGGACTTCCCGGGCGCCGCCATTGTGATCTCTCACGATCGGTGGTTCCTTGACCGCGTCGCGACTCACATCCTGGCGTACGAAGACGACTCGCAAGCGGTGTTCTTCGAAGGCAACTACACCGAATACGAAGCCGATCGCAAAAAGCGCCTTGGCGAAGCAGCAGCTCAGCCGCATCGTGTACGGCACAAGAAGTTGGCCTGATTCGGTTGAATTGTTTGAACTGAGAGCAGTTCTTTCGGGTATCTAAGATGTAACGTCTCATTGTTGATTGCTTGAAATAAAAATCCGATGCCTCGTAAGGCATCGGATTTTTTTTTGCCCGCTCGTCGTGGTCCGGATCAGTTCTTCGACCTTGAAATGACTGTTGCGTGTGAGAAAACCAAACCTCCTAAACGAAGTATTGTAAGGAGGGAGTGTTACATGAGGTTGCTTTAGTTAGTGGGTTTTCCGTTTGTTTTATATTCTGAAATGATTGGAGGGTTCAATATTTTTTTCAGTGGGCTATTGTTCGCCGGAGTATTGCTGGAGAGACAGTTTTCATCTTGTTTCAGTAATTTAATTCCATTGTTGGTATCGCCTTCTGGCGATGCCGAATATAAGCTGAAAGGAATATCATAATGATAAAAGTCAGAGATAATAACCATGGTGGTGTGTGGCCGGAGTACGTAAGTGGTACAGCCCAACAAAATTACTTAAAGGCTGAGGTCGGAATTCTTGAGGCTGCCAAGCAAGGTTACAGTCACTGGTATATAGACGGTAGTTTGCCGGGGGAGCGGCCTTCCGACTGGACGGAAAGTCGCATCGACGCGTTGCGTGAAACAATTTTGAAAACTGGCGTAAAACCTATTTATCATGGGAATTTTAAAGCACCCCTTGGAAGTGATGTTCAGGAAATAGGCACGGCTGCACTTGACTATATAAAACGGGAGGTTGACCTTAGTGCCGCATTGGGTGGCGCGCCTGTTATCGTGCATGGTGGTGGCGTCGTTGAGCCACGCTTGGTGATAGAGGCTCGGCGTATGGGGTTGACTGCCTTTATCGACAATCTTGGGGAACTTGTAGATTATGCGCGTGAGCGGAATGTTGAGATATGGCTGGAAAATCTCAGTAACTATACAAAGTTTCATCCGTTCTACTATATCTGCGTTACCGAAGATGAATACGCGGAGGTTCTGGGTAATGTTCCGGGCTTAAAGTTCTTTTTTGATGTGTCTCATGCCCATGTCAATGATGGTGACCCGGTCAAGGTTTTCGACCGGCTGCATCAATATGTGGTCGGCATGTCCTTCAGTGATAATAAAGGCGAACGTGATTCGCACTTTCCGCTGGGAAGAGGGTCGTTGGACTATCCCGGGTTGGTGAAAGCGATATTGAAGCATGAATGGCGTGGATTGGTTGGGTTTGAGACGCGCGGAAGCACGCTGTCAGACAGCGTTGCCTACCTCAACTCGATAGGCAGCAGGATCACCGATAAAGTTGCTTGATACAGGAATCCCTTCAGGTCATTTAGCGATAGTGACCTGATTTTCTGCTTACTTCCCGTCGAATAGAGGTGACCTCTGTGAGTGCCGTTCGAGAGAAATTTTTCCCCGGTAATGCCGATTTTGTAAAAGGTTGTATAGATTCGATCCCGGTTTGCCTCGCGTTTATGTTCATGTTTTTTTCCATTGGCGTGCTGTTGGCTTCGGCCGGATTTTCGCTGATTCAGTCAATTGTCATGACACTTGCCGTGCATGCTGCTCCACTTCAAGTGTTTATTGGACAATCGGATGGAGGTATAGGTGTTGGCGCGTTGATCATGATTACGCTCTTGGTGAATTTTCGATTCATGATCATGTCTTCAGTACTGTGTGAGCAATTCAAGTCAATATCTCTGACTAAGATGATGTGGTCGGTGCAGTTGCTGTCCGTATCAACCTTCACACTTGCAAACTCCACGAAAACCAGTGCTCTGGACAGTTACCGGTATTATTTGGGCTGCGGTATTACCAGTCTGTCTGTTGCTGTTTTTGCAACGATTATGGGGTATCTCATACGTGCCGATTTGGGGGTTATGGCATATGCAGTCATTGCGATGATATTGCCTATCCATTTCACGGCTCTTGTCGGAATGTCCTGGCCGAAGTGGCGCCCTGTTGTTGCCACCGCTATCGGGTTTATCGCTACGCCAATTGTCGGTTCATGGCTAGGCGTTTATCACGTTTTTGTTGTTCCATTGTTTCTGGGTGCTATATTTCTTTCCGTCGAGCGACTGAGTGGTAAGACATCATGAGTAACTGGGGGCTAATACTGGTTGCTGCAAGCGTTTCGTATTGCTTGCGTTTTTTGCCTGTCTTGATTTTTCGAAAATACAAGATCAATGGCGATGGAAATGTTTATGTGTTTTTAAGCTATGCAGCCTGCGCAGTGATGGGCGGGATAATTTACTCAATCGCATTTGGAGATGCATTGTTTCTGGATTGGTCAGGACATTTTGAAGATGTTCAGTTGATGAAGTTGATAGTTATCCTGCTTTCATTTTTTGTTGCGGCTTTTACCCGCAGTGTCATCAAGTCGTTAGTCTGCTGTGCGTCGATATACGGTGTCGCCTTGTATTTGCTCTGATGGGGTTTCGTTCCGCCTCTGAACATCGCTAAAGAGAGTATTTAATAATGAATATATTTGCAGGTTTCGATAAGCGACCTGGCGAACTGACTCGCCAACAACTTGAGGATTGCTATTATCGAGTCATGAATAACCCGCTTGATATCAATATGACTCGAGGTTTGCCCTCGCCCGCGCAATTGGATTTGGCTAACTCATTCCTGTTTCTACCCGGCCAATCAAGCTTCGTTTCTGCTCATGCTGTCGATTGGCGAAATTATGGCTGCCTGCAGGGCTTGCCAGAGGTGCGCAAGTTAGTTGCTGAAGCATTGCTGGGGCTGCCGGCCGATCAGATTGCCGTCGGTGAAAACTCCAGTCTTGCATTGATGCACGAGACGCTCGGCTACGCATTTAGCCATGGGCTCTGCACGAGTCCGCGTCCGTGGGGAAAAGAGCCATTGGTAAAGTTTCTCTGCCCTGTCCCAGGCTATGACCGACATTTTGCGATGTGCGAAGAATTCAACATCGAAATGATCCCGGTACCCCTGCTCGAAACGGGTCCGGACATGGACATGATCGAACGTTTGGTGGCGTCGGATCCCACGATAAAAGGTATGTGGTGTGTACCCAAATACAGCAATCCGTCAGGTGCCGTTTACTGTGGCGAGACAGTGGCAAGACTCGCGAGAATGCCAACCGCCGCAGACGATTTCGTATTGTTTTGGGACAATGCCTATGCGGTTCATCATTTGACTGACGATGAGGTACAGAACCAGCCCATTGCGCAGTTATGTGAGGAGGCCAGGCATACCGATCGATACTTTATTTTCGCTTCAACCTCGAAAATTGTCCTGCCTGGAGCAGGTTTGGCGTTTATCGGCTCATCTACGACAAATTTGACTTGGTGGTTAAACCATCGCAAGTGCCGAACCATCGGTCCAGATAAGGTCAATCAGCTACGCCATCTGTTGTTTTTTCGTGACGACAAAGGCGTGTCGAATCACATGAAGAAACACCGTTCGTTACTTGCACCAAAATTCGAGAGGCTTGAGGTTGAGTTATCAAAAGGATTTAACGGGGTAGGTCAGGTGAGTTGGACGAGACCGCAAGGTGGGTACTTTGTCAGTCTGGACTTGCCCCAAGGATGCGCTAGCAGGGCCGTGGATCTTGCGCTACGAGTGGGCCTCGCGCTGACGCAAGCAGGAGCAACCCACCCCAAAGGACTGGACCCCCTTGATAGCAACATTCGGCTGGCACCCACTTATCTGGATCTTGAAACTCTCGGAGTAGCTGCTCAAGTCCTTGTACTGTGCGTGTTGCTTTCGATTGCACAGCAGGAACGCACTCGATAGCAGGCTTTGATCAAGCTCCGTTGAATCTACGGGGCTTGATTATGTAGCGGACTCTCTGTTGTGGTTCACGAGTTAGCTGCATTACTGCCGGTTTTTTTGGAGGGTGTTTTATGTTGTGCGCCATTTGATTTCATAATGGCGACACGTCGTCCTTTTCTTGTGCACAATTCGTTTGTTACAGTCCGGCCCAATCTCTTCCAACGACAACAAATTTGCCGAGACTTTTTTATGATCGAATCCGTCGAATCCTTCCTTGCCCGCCTGAAAAAACGTGACCCGGACCAGCCAGAATTCCACCAGGCCGTGGAAGAAGTCTTGCGCAGTCTATGGCCGTTTCTTGAGGCCAATCCGCATTACCTGGCGTCGGGCATTCTGGAGCGGATGTGTGAACCGGAGCGAGCTATCGTGTTCCGGGTTTCCTGGGTCGACGATCAGGGCAAAGTGCAGGTCAATCGCGGTTTCCGTATTCAGATGAACAGCGCCATCGGCCCCTACAAGGGCGGTTTGCGCTTCCATCCATCGGTGAACATGGGCGTATTGAAGTTCCTCGCCTTCGAGCAAACCTTCAAAAATTCGCTGACCTCATTGCCCATGGGCGGTGGCAAGGGTGGTTCGGACTTCGATCCGAAAGGCAAAAGCGATGCGGAAGTCATGCGCTTCTGCCAGGCCTTCATGAGCGAACTGTACCGCCACATCGGTGCCGACGTTGACGTGCCCGCCGGTGATATCGGCGTTGGTGCCCGCGAGATCGGATATCTGTTTGGCCAGTACAAGCGCCTGAGCAATCAGTTCACCAGCGTCCTGACAGGCAAGGGACCGAGCTATGGCGGTAGCCTGATTCGCCCGGAAGCCACCGGTTTCGGTTGTGTGTACTTCGCCGAGGAAATGCTCAAACGGCGCGGCGAAACTGTCGAGGGCAAACGCGTGGCAATCTCGGGTTCTGGCAATGTCGCGCAGTACGCGGCGCGCAAGGTCATGGACCTGGGCGGCAAAGTAATTTCCTTGTCGGACTCCGAAGGCACGCTGTACTGCGAAAGCGGTTTGACTGAAGCGCAATGGCAAGCGGTGCTGGAACTGAAAAATGTCCAGCGCGGACGCATCAGCGAATTGGCCGGTCGTTTTGGCCTGGAGTTCCTCTCGGGCCAGCACCCGTGGGGGCTGAGTTGCGACATCGCCCTGCCTTGCGCCACACAAAACGAACTGGATGCCGAAGCCGCTCGCGTGTTGCTGCGCAATGGCTGCACTTGCGTCGCCGAAGGTGCCAACATGCCGACCACACTTGAGGCCGTGGACCTGTTCATCGACGCAGGTATTTTGTTTGCGCCAGGCAAGGCGTCCAACGCCGGTGGTGTTGCGGTGAGCGGGCTGGAGATGTCGCAGAACGCCATGCGCCTGTTGTGGACCGGTGGTGAAGTGGACAGCAAACTCCACGCGATCATGCAATCGATCCACCACGCGTGCGTGCACTACGGTGAGGAAAACGGTCAGGTCAATTACGTCAAAGGCGCGAACATCGCCGGCTTCGTCAAAGTCGCTGACGCCATGCTCGCCCAAGGCGTGGTTTAAGCCGGTTCGATACGGATGATCTCGATCAGTTGATCGCCAGCCGGGCGTCGCCATAGCACCTCGTCACCGAGTTGTGCCCCGAGCAACGCCCGGCCCAGCGGTGAACCCCAGTTGATCAGGCCTTTGGCGGCAGCCGCCTGATCTTCGCCGACCAGTTGTACGCGGCGTTCAGTGCCGTTTTCATCGGCATAGGTGACCCAACTGCCAATCTGCACCTTTCTGGTGGAGGTCGCTGGCGTTACCACCTGAGCGCTTTGCAGGCGTTGATGGAAGTAGCGCAAATCGCGTTCAAGGTTGGCCAGCAGCTGTTTATCCGACTGGTCGCCTAAAGCGGACTGCTCGCCGTGCTGTGCTTGCAGCTCGGTGACCTTGTTTTGCAGCAGGGTCAGGCCTTCTGGCGTGACGTAGTTGGGCTGCTCGCTGACCTGCCGTTCGACCGGCTGATCGGCTTGTGCGGCGGCATTATCTTCATTGACGAAGGCGCGACTCATGGTTTTCTCCCGATATAGGGTTTGGGCCATCGTCGCAGGCTTTTAGTTTCGAGGGATATAGGGCAGCGACCTATTGCGAGTGATAGGCCCGGGCGGCGTCCTGATCCTTCTGCTGCTGCCAGGCTTTATCTCGTTCGTCCCAATGACGATTGCGATAGTCATCACGGTCCTCGCTTTCGCGCATGGCCTGGCACTGGCGAAAGCCGTCGCCCCAGCCTTCGGCGTAGTTTTTGTCTTTCAGATAGCGCGGGACGTTTTTGCGAAACTCACCGGTGATGGCACCGGCGGCCTGCCGGCCACTGCTGCAACCGTCATCGAAACCATCGGCGAATGCCGGTGGGTAACCTTTGGCAATCAGATCTTCGTGGGTCGTCTGGCAACCCGCGATCAACAGCAATAAACCGACTACACCTGCACAACGCCACATCTTGGACTCCCGGGCCGCAATACGGCCTATAAGGAAAGTCTAGAAGCGGGTTCGTCGGCGGGGTGTGAAAGAAAGATCAAAAGATCGCAGTCTGCGGCAGCTACGGGAGTCGCATTTCAATGTAGGAGCTGCCGAAGGCTGCGATCTTTTGATCTACCTTGGCTCCGACCAAATTTCAGATCAATAGTGATACCACTTCACCTCAAGCATCACTTCGTTCTCCGGCGTAGCCAAGTGGCTGAATTCACGCTGGGCACTCAGCCGCAAGCCCAAGTTGCGCGACAGCTCCCACTGTTGATTCAGGCTCATACTGCGGCGCACTTCGCCATTGGTGAAGTAGTCGCCCTTGGCTTCCAGGCTGAAATTGCCCAGCGGGTTTTTCCACAGCAATCCTGTGTTGAAACCCGCTGCCGGGGCGATAAAACCGGCGAAGTCATTGTTGTGTTCCACGCGCACCGTACCCAAGGCAAAACCAAGTGTGTCGTCGCCGAGTTGCCAAGTGCCACCGCCACCGCCATTCACATGGCTGACCAGATTTTCGTCGTCATGTTTGCCCGGCACCCGTTCCAGGCCTCCCGTGACTTGCCACGACAGTGGTTGCAGTAACTCGTTGCGCGGCGTCAGTGAGCGGATGGTTGCCAGGTCCAGTTGCTGCACCTGCCAGTCATTGCCTTCGTACTGACGCAGTTTCAGCTGGAGGATTTCGATCTGTGCACCGAGGGGGAAGCTTTCGGCATTGTCGTTGAGGTCGTGATAGGCCATGCGTAAGCCATACTCGCCAAAGGCCTTGTCACCACGAGTGCCGAGGCCCGCCTGCCAGGTGCGCGATTCGTGGCCGTCCTCGGGCAGGCCGGGTTGCGGGATGTCCAGCTCCGGTGCCGGGTTCTGGTTGATCGCCCGCAGCAGTTCGAAACTGCGTTGTGCCCGTTGCGGATCACGCTCCTGGCCATTGGCGCGGTAGCGTTCCAGACGATATGCGGCATCGATGATCAATGCCTGGCGTCCTCGGGGTAGAGCCTTGAACGCCGGTGTTTGCAATTGTTTCTGGTCGGCACTGACCTTCAGCACCCACTGCTGTTCTTCATCGCTCAACGGCTCGGCGCGGCTTAGCAGTTCGCGCTCGCGAGACGGGCGGTACTGGATCGATTCCACCAGCCCGGCCTCTTTCACCGCTTTGACGGTGTCGGTAGGAATGGCGGTCAGCGGGAATTGCTCGGTCAGGCGCAGGCTCGGGCGGGCTACTTGCAGCAGTTCCAGCAGGCGATAGGAGCAGTTTTCGTCGAAGAAGAAATAGTCGAACTGAATCTGCTTCAACTCCCAGACGTGCTCGACCATGCGCGCGGTTTCTTCCTGGGTCAGATTAAGACGGTATTCCCATAAGTCGCGGTTTTCGAGGCTGCGGTATTCCGAGAGTTTTTCCTGATACGGCACCAGCGCGAACAGACCGGGATAGCCGCCCATCAAGCCTTTCCAGGCATAGAGGATGCTGTTGTCCGAGCCTTCGATGTAGGCGCCGAAGTTGATCGCGTAACTGAGCAATGAGGTCTTGTCGCTCTGTACGTCGGCCTGATCGATGCGCAGCAGGGTGTGGCCGAACATCGACGATGGGCTGTTGAGGTACGCCGCCGGGAAAATCATCACCGCGCTATGCGGCGAAACGTCTTTGAACCATTGCTTGAACTCAGCGCAGTCCAGCGTCGGCAGATCGGTCAGGTTGAGTTGCGCCTTCAGCCAACGGGTACGGGCCGGGTAAACGCACTGTGCATGCTGTTCGCCAGCGCTCGCCGGGGCATACAGCGCTTGTACGGTGGCCGCCAGTTCATGGTCCGGGTGTTCGTTGCCATCGGCAGCAAGAAAGAATTTTTTGTCGCTGACATAGCTGCGCCAGCCACCGAGTTTGGCGGTTTCGTAATGACCCAGGGAAATCCAGAAAGGGTCGTTGGCCAGTTGCTGCAAACGTTGATTGTCGATAAGCGGCGCGGCGGACAGCGGCGCGCAGACACAGAGCGCCAGCCAGGCAAAGCGTTTGAGCATAGTCGGCAACTTAAACAGGAAAAAACAAAGACCCGGCGCGGTCGATGCCACTTGCGGGTAGGAGCTGTCGAGTGCAACGAGGCGGCGATCTTTTGATCTTTTAAAAGCAAAGATCGCCGCCTCGTTGCACTCGACAGCTCCTACAGGTGCATGGCATTACCCAAAGAGGGGCGGGCCCAAAAATAAAACCCGCTTCCCGAAAGAAGCGGGGTGGGTCGAGCTTAAGCTTGAGTCGCGTACTTGGCCAGACGAGGGTCGTTTTTCAGCACGGCCAGAGTGTTGGTATGCACGTCTTCCGCAGTGACGTCAGCCTTGCTGAAGATCTGCTGGAAGTGCTCGTGAGTGACGGCGGCGAAGTGCGCACGGTCTTCCGGCGCCACGCCCAGTACCACGGCGTAAGTGGTCAGTGCTTCGCCCTGACCTTTAGCCATGTCTTCGGACAGCTCATTCATCATGCCATTCATGGCAAACCAGGATTTGCCGCCATAGGTCAGCGACGCGTTGGTCGCACAACCGTTGGTGCCGGAGGTCATACCGAAGGTTGCGTTGCCGGAGGTGCCGTTGGTGGTGGATGCCAGGAAGTGAGCCGGAGTACCACGCTGACCTTCGAACAGCATGTTGCCCCAACCGCAATCCGGCCCGCCTGGCGCCTGAGCCATGGCGTTGAGGGATACAACGGTGAAGAGAGTACCGAGAAGAATCCGTTTCATAGCTTTGTTCTCTTTATGTGCATACCAATGGACAAGGGAGTTTGGCCCGTGTCGGCGCCAGTTGGGCCGGTTATTAGTCCAGCCGCGCAGTTTGGAGTTTAGGCACGATCACGGGGTTCCGTGATTTTTTGCAAAACAATCGTTGAAATCAGGGATTTGGCGCCGCTCTGCATCGAGGTTTCGACTTGTCTATGCTTTGGCCTGAGGCGCTCCTTGCCAGTCGGGCATAGGCAGCGCCAGAATGCCGCTATCTGCCCCGCCTGATGTAAGGAAGCCCGATGCCTGATCCTGTTGCTGCCAGCTTGCGTCTAGCGCCCGAAGCGCTGACCCGTCCGTTTTCCGCTGAACAGTTCAGCTTCTCTACCACCAATGATCTGGAGCCCTTTCGCGGTGTGCTTGGCCAGGAACGTGCGGTCGAAGCGTTGCAGTTCGGCGTGGCCATGCCACGCCCCGGTTACAACGTATTCGTCATGGGCGAGCCAGGCACCGGCCGGTTTTCGTTCGTCAAACGCTACCTGAAAGCCGAAGGCAAGCGCCTGCAGACCCCGGCGGACTGGGTCTATGTCAATAATTTCGATGAGCCGCGCGAGCCTCGCGCACTGGAATTGCCGTCAGGCACTGCTGGCGCTTTCATCGGTGACATCAACGGCTTGATCGATAACCTGCTGGCAACCTTTCCAGCGGTGTTTGAACACCCGTCGTACCAGCAAAAGAAGAGCGCCATCGACCGCGCCTTCAATCAGCGCTACGACAAGGCGCTGGACATCATCGAACGCCTGGCCCTGGAAAAAGACGTCGCGCTCTACCGTGACAGCAGCAACATCGCTTTCACGCCGATGGCAGAAGGCAAGGCGCTGGACGAAGCGGAATTCGCCCAATTGCCGGAAGCTGAGCGTGAACGCTTCCACGAGGACATTTCGGCCCTCGAAGAACGTTTGAATGAAGAGCTCGCCAGCCTGCCGCAATGGAAGCGCGAGTCGAGCAATCAACTGCGTCATCTCAACGAAGAAACCATCACCCTGGCCTTGCAGCCGTTGCTGTCGCCGTTGTCGGAGAAATACGCCGAGAACGCCGCCGTGTGCGGTTACCTGCAAGCGATGCAGGTGTATTTGCTCAAGACCGTGGTCGAGCAACTGGTGGACGACAGCAAGACCGACGCCGTCGCTCGCAAGCTGCTGGAAGAGCAATACGCGCCGAGCCTGGTTGTCGGTCACTCCGCCAGCGGCGGTGCGCCCGTGGTGTTCGAACCGCACCCGACCTACGAAAACCTGTTCGGCCGCATCGAATACAGCACCGATCAAGGCGCGCTGTACACGACGTATCGGCAGTTGCGACCAGGTGCATTGCACCGGGCCAACGGCGGTTTCCTGATCCTCGAAGCGGAAAAAATGCTCAGCGAGCCGTTCGTGTGGGACGCGCTGAAACGTGCGTTGCAATCGCGCAAGCTGAAAATGGAATCGCCGCTGGGTGAGCTGGGTCGTCTGGCGACCGTAACCCTGACCCCGCAACACATTCCGTTGCAGGTCAAAGTGGTGATCATCGGCGCTCGTTCGCTCTATTACACGTTGCAAGACCTCGATCCGGACTTCCAGGAGATGTTCCGCGTCCTGGTGGATTTCGATGAAGACATCCCGATGGTCGACGAAAGCCTGGAACAGTTCGCCCAGTTGCTGAAAACCCGTACTTCGGAAGAAGGCATGGCGCCGTTGACCGCCGATGCGGTGGCGCGTCTGGCGACTTACAGCGCGCGTCTGGCCGAGCATCAGGGACGATTGTCGGCGCGCATCGGTGATTTGTTTCAACTGGTCAGCGAGGCGGACTTCATTCGTCACCTGGCCTCGGACGAAATGACCGATGCCGGTCATATCGAGCGTGCGCTCAAGGCCAAGGCCACCCGCACCGGTCGTGTGTCGGCGCGGATTCTCGATGACATGCTGGCCGGAATCATCCTGATTGACACCGATGGCGCAGCGGTCGGCAAGTGCAACGGCTTGACCGTGCTTGAGGTCGGCGACTCGGCCTTTGGTGTGCCGGCGCGGATTTCCGCCACGGTGTATCCGGGCGGCAGCGGCATCGTCGACATCGAGCGTGAGGTCAACCTCGGTCAGCCGATTCACTCCAAAGGCGTGATGATCCTCACCGGGTACCTGGGCAGCCGTTACGCCCAGGAATTCCCGCTGGCGATTTCCGCGAGTATCGCTCTGGAGCAGTCGTACGGTTACGTCGATGGTGACAGTGCGTCCTTGGGTGAGGCGTGCACGCTGATCTCGGCCTTGTCGAAAACCCCGCTCAAGCAATGTTTTGCAATCACCGGTTCGATCAACCAGTTCGGTGAAGTGCAGGCGGTGGGCGGAGTCAACGAGAAGATCGAAGGCTTCTTCCGTCTTTGCGAGGCCCGCGGGCTTACCGGCGAACAGGGAGCGATCATTCCGCATGCCAACGTCGCCACGCTGATGCTCGACGAAAAAGTGCTGTCCGCGGTGCGCGCGGGGCAGTTCCATGTTTACGCGGTGAGACAGGCCGATGAGGCTTTGAGCCTGCTGGTCGGTGAGCCAGCGGGTGCGCCGGATGAAAATGGCGAGTTTCCTGAAGGCAGCGTCAACGCACGGGTGGTGGAGCGCTTGCGGGTCATTGCGGAAATGATCAGCGAAGAAGACCTCAAGGAAGCAGAGAAAGAGTTGGCGGTCGAGGCGCTGGCGGAGGCCAAACCTGCGTAACACCCACCCCTGTAGGAGCCGAGCTTGCTCGCGATGGCGGACTTTCAGTCAACATAAATGTTGAATGTCAGTGACCTATCGCGAGCAAGCTCGGCTCCCACAGGGATCTTTGATTAATCCGCAAAGTGCCATCACTCTGACGTCAATATTCACACAGTGACCATTCGGCACCTTCTGGTCTCGCCAGGCGTGCTCTTCAGACTTTTCTTCTATTATCTGCTCAGGGATATCGACAGTAATCACTGGATCGAGACAGCCTTCCCGTGGAGGCTGAATACCGGATCTACCGAGGGTCGCCGCCATGTCGCGCAACCTCTGCCTCACCCGTCAATGCCTGGGTCTTGTGACCCGTATCGAATGCGCCATCAAGCCGCTGGCCGGCGATACGGGCATGTGGACCTTGCTCTTTGCCGCCGGAATGGCCGGCGAGCAACCTTCAGCCATCAAAGCCCAAGGCCCGTTTCATGGCCCTTTCGTGGCTGAATCGATCCTCGACACCATCGTTGAAAGCCTGACTCTGCATGGCTATGAACTGGCCGATGATCCGCAAATCTGGTGCCTGCATCTGCAAGCCCAGCTGCGGGAAATCAACGGTGGTCGTTGCCGAAACGTCGGCGGCTTCGAGTTCCGGCCTGAGCACTGACCTGCGCTACTGGGCCAGGTGGGAGATGTCGGCCTTGTCGAGCTTGACCTCAAAACCATATTGCACGGTGGCGAGGTCAGTTCGCTGATAGGTCTCCAGGTGCGTGGGTTGCCCGTAGAAGTAATGCACGGCAAACAGCGCCGGGCCTTCTGTGCTCGCGTCATGGTTGACCGCGAGAATTTCCTTCAGGTAATTGCCGCTATCGTCCTTGGCGAAAAAACGCCAGTCCTGATCGGGAAACACTTTCAGATCCACCACCAGTGCGTTGTTTTTGAGCTCAAGTCCTTTCGGCAATTGATGGGCATCGAGGGCCTTCTTTTCGACCGTGGCCAGAAACAGCGGTACGGAACCCACCACGTAAGCCGGTGTTTCCGGAAACAGGTTCAAGTCGTAAGTGATTGTGCCGCGCAGGGGATCGACTTGATACGCCTCCGGTGGTAACTCGATCGGCTCATCACGTTTGCCGCGACTGTCCTCGGTGAAGAAGCTGACCGGGCTGTCGCCGGGATTGAAGGATGTGCCGAGCAGTTCGTCATTGAAGCTCTTGAGGTGACTGAACTCGACTCGCGCAGCGCTGGGGTCTTCAACCGATTGGCTGATGCTGACCCCTTTCTTCAGTTGTTCCTCGGTCAGCGTCGCGCCCTTGAGCCAGGCCGTGGCCTGATCGTCATACACCACCACCGGCATGTTCAGGGGCTGGATGGTCTTCTCCGTGGTGTGGCGGTCGAAGCGCCGGACCGGCAGGTTCAAGTCCTTGCGAGTCACGGTCGCGGCGGAAAAATCCAGCAGGCTGACTTCAAGGGTTTCGATCGGCCCGTTGAAGTACACCTTCGAGTAATGGTGGGTTTGTTGTTTCTCGAACTGGCGCTGTTCTTCATCCAGTTGCTTACCGAACGCCTCACTCCAGGTCTTCTGTTGCTGCATTTTCGCCAGCTGTTGTTGATAGAAGGCGATTTGCGCGGCGGTCTCATTGATTGAGCCGGAGCGAGTGAGAAATTGTCCGGTAGCATCCCTGGCCTGGACGATCAGCGGGTTAAGCGGGGTTTCACCAATCTCGGGAGCCAATGGCGCGCTGTTGTTGAACTCGACTTCGGCATAATTATTGGTCAGTTTCAGCAGCGTGACGCTGAGGTTATCGTTGGTGCGGGGCTGGCCAACGTCCTTCTTCGTCAGGTCGAAGCTGTAGAGCCGGCGCGGTGCAATGACTTCCAGCTTGCCTTGCAGGCTTACCGGTTGGGGCTGTTTATTGGGGTCGATGTCGAGGCCTTCTATGTACGGGTAGGCCACAGTCAGGTCATCAGGGTTGGTCAGCGTGGAGCTCGACGGGCTCAGCTGAATGCCGGGATCGGTTTCCGACCATTCCGGCTGGAAGGCGATTACCCGTTTGTTGCTCAGAGTGACTGACTGCCATTCCAGGCCATGGGGGAACAGGAACGCTGCCGGAATGCTGAACGCGAAAGGAAACACCGGTTGCAGGTCGGTCAGGTAATCGGAGCTGGAGTCTTTGCGCAGCACGAACAATCCGTTGATGAACGTGTCGACCAGGGCTTGTGGCGTGGGGTAATGCTTTAGCACGGCGAGGACGTCTTCGCCGTATTCGGTTTCCGCGGGTTTGCTGTCGAGCTTGAGTTGTGCGCGTTCAAGCAACAGCAGCGAGCCGCCGAGTTCGGCTACTGCATCCTTGAGTTTCGGGTCTGTGATCGCATCCAGAGACTTCTCGAACTGCGCGGTTTTTTCCTCAAGGCTGACTTGATGCTTCTCGTCGCTGGGCGAGCAAGCAGTCATCAGCAAGGCCAGGCAAATTCCGGCGCTGGTTAAAGGTAAACGCACATCCATTTCCAGTCTTCCTGTCCGATATCACGCAGCTGTCGATGGTTTGGACACTAGCAGAAAAACCTTGATACACACGCGCAGGTGGCGGATTCCATGACGGTTTCTGGCTGGCTTCTTGGGATTGACGGGTGACTGTTATACTCGCGGCCATTTTCAGACCACGTGTGAGATTCAATGGAACGCTTTATCGAAAACGCAATGTATGCCTCCCGCTGGCTGCTGGCGCCGATCTATTTCGGCCTGTCGCTGGGGCTGTTGGCGCTGGCACTGAAATTCTTTCAGGAAGTTTTCCACGTCATCCCTAACGTCTTTTCGATGGCCGAGTCGGACCTGATCCTGGTGCTGCTGTCGTTGATCGACATGGCGCTGGTAGGCGGCTTGCTGGTGATGGTGATGATTTCCGGTTACGAAAACTTTGTTTCCCAACTGGATATCGATGACAGCAAGGAAAAGCTCAACTGGCTGGGCACCATGGATTCGTCTTCCCTGAAGATGAAGGTGGCCGCGTCTATCGTGGCGATTTCCTCCATTCACCTGCTGCGGATTTTTATGGACGCCAAGAACGTCGATCCTGAGCATTTGAAGTGGTACGTGATTATTCACATGACCTTTGTGGTGTCGGCATTTGCCATGGGTTACCTGGATAAGCTGACCAAGCACTGATCCTGCATCACCACTTGTAGGAGCGAGCTTGCTCGCGATGGTCGTTAACGATAACGCGTGATTACTGGCTGAATGCGGCGTTCTTGAGTTCATCGCGAGCAGGCTCGCTCCTACAGAGAGCAAAACAGACAAACGGCATGGTTTTTGGCTTGTGCTTTGATGCGCCGAGGCATATCCCTGTAAAGGTCTTGGCTCGCCAATGCGTGAGGTGCGTTCATGAACCTGCAAGAGTTGAATGCCTATGCCGTCGCCGGGAAGGTCGATGAGCTGAACCTGATCTCGATGGAAGGTGGTATCTACCTGCTCGAAGCACGGATGCATGGCGCGGCGTATCCACTAAAGGATGCTCACGACCACATGATGCACCTGCGTTCGGTGGAGCATGCCCGTGACGTGCTGCGCTCCTTTCCCAAGCTGAACTTCAATCTCGTGCATACCTTGGTGCACGACGAAATGTGCGGCCTCGGTGATATTGAAGAAAGCCTGAAAGTACCGATCGACCTCCGTTCCTCGCGACAGGGCTGACGGCCCTCATCAACACGATGGCATCTGTGCTAGTCTGCTGGCCCTTTTGGTTCCGGGCGCTCCGGGACGCGCTGTGCACGCACGGCAAGTCTCCGGGCCGTCCGCACAGCGGAGCAGTGTCATGTCCGAAGTAAATCTGTCCACCGACGAAACCCGCGTCAGCTACGGCATTGGCCGTCAGTTGGGCGACCAACTGCGCGATAACCCGCCACCGGGCGTTAACCTGGACGCGATCCTGGCGGGTCTGACTGACGCTTTTGCTGGCAAGGAAAGCCGTGTTGGCCAGGAAGAAATGTCCGCCAGCTTCAAAGTGATTCGCGAAATCATGCAAGCCGAAGCTGCAGCCAAGGCTGAAGCGGCCGCTGGCGAAGGCCTGGCCTTCCTGGCTGAAAACGCCAAGCGTGATGGCATCACCACTCTGGCTTCCGGCCTGCAGTTCGAAGTACTGACTGCCGGTGAAGGCGCCAAGCCATCCCGTGAAGACACCGTGCGTACCCATTACCACGGCACTCTCATCGACGGCACTGTGTTCGACAGCTCCTACGAGCGCGGTCAGCCTGCAGAATTCCCGGTCGGCGGCGTGATCGCTGGCTGGACCGAAGCCCTGCAACTGATGAATGCCGGCAGCAAATGGCGTCTGTACGTGCCGAGCGAACTGGCTTACGGCGCTCAAGGCGTTGGCAGCATTCCGCCGCACAGCGTACTGGTATTCGACGTCGAGCTGCTCGACGTTCTGTAAGAAGCGCTAATTACCTGTAGGAGCGAGCTTGCTCGCGATGGGCGTCAACGATAATGCGAGCATTCCGAATGAACGCGGTGTCGGTGAGTTTTCGCGAGCAAGCTCGCTCCTACAGGTTTTGCAGCGCTGCTCATATTTCGATCTTGTGGTGCAGTTCATGCGCAGGGCGCAACGCCCGGGCATAGCAGAACAGAAACAGATTTCGCACCACTTCCTTGAGCACCACGGGCTCGCTGGAATTCAAGCCGTTGAGGTCCAGGTCACCCTGATCCTGCAGTTCGCTCAAGGCTTCTTCTTCAAGTACCGCACAGACTTCCCCGGTTTCCCGATGCAGGATTCTGAGGTAAGGGTGTGGCCGGTCCAGCCAGGCATCGATCAAATAAGTCATGGTTCTCATCTCCATTGAAAGGTTTCAATGAGAATAATTCTTATTCATCAAATAGCAAGGGCCTATTAGCGGATTGTGGTTTTTCCTGGGTAAAGATTGCGTCCAGGTCAAAACGGCTGGCGTTTGGCTATAGCGAGGGAGTGTGGGGTGGAGCGGGGGAGGGCAAAGCACCATCCCACGCCGGGCGTGGGATGGAATACAGCGTAATCAGACTTTTCTGACGAACTCGGACTTCAGCTTCATCGGGCCGATGCCGTCGATCTTGCAATCAATGTCGTGATCGCCATCGCACAGGCGGATGTTCTTGACCTTGGTGCCGACCTTGACCACCAGCGATGTGCCTTTGACCTTGAGGTCCTTGATCACGGTGATGGTGTCGCCGTCCTGCAGGACATTACCGACCGAATCCTTTTTCACCGCATCATCGGACACAGCGTCGGCTTCGCCGCTGGCGGACCATTCGTGGGCGCACTCGGGGCAGATCAGCTGGGCGCCGTCTTCATAGGTGTATTCGGAATTGCATTTCGGGCAGGGTGGCAACGTGCTCACTAAGGCTCCTTGGATTCAGGATCGCTAAAAAGCGCACATTGTATAGGGTTTTTCGGGCGCGGGGAGCTGAAAGCAGAAGATCGCAGCCTTCGGCAGCTCCTACATGGGCGTCTGTAGGAGCTGCCGAAGGCTGCGATCTTTTGATCTTGCTGTCGCGATCAGTGCGTACGCGCGACCGCAAACTCGCTCAACTCGACCAATGCATCGCGGTATTCGCTGGCAGGCAGCGCGTCGAGGCATTTGATCGCACGGGCCACATAGTCACGGGCCAATTGCGCGGTGTATTCCAGTGAGCCAGAGGCTTCTACGGCTTCGCGGATGGTTTCCAGATCTTCGATGCCACCTTTCTGGATCGCCTTGCGCACCAGGGCGGCCTGTTCCGGCGTGCCTTCGCGCATGGTGAAGATCAGTGGCAGGGTCGGCTTGCCTTCGGCCAGATCGTCGCCGACGTTCTTGCCCAGCGTTTCGGCGTCGCCCTTATAGTCCAGCAGGTCGTCGACCAGTTGGAACGCTACGCCCAGGTGATCGCCAAAGGTGCGCAGGGCTTCAGCCTGCTCCGGCGTGGCTTCGCACAGGGCCGCGGCGCTATGGGTCGAGGCTTCGAAGAGCATCGCGGTCTTGCCACGGATGACTTCCATGTAGGTTTCTTCGGTAGTGCTGGCGTCGCGGACCTTCGACAGCTGCAACACTTCGCCTTCGGCGATGATGCGCGTAGCTTGCGACAGGATCTTCATCACCGGCATCGAACCGAGCTCAACCATCATCTCGAAGGAGCGCGAGTACAGGAAGTCGCCCACCAGCACGCTTGGCGCATTGCCCCACATGGCGTTGGCGGTCGAGCGGCCACGGCGCATGCCGGACATGTCGACCACATCGTCATGCAGCAGCGTCGCGGTGTGCAGGAATTCGATGGTGGCGGCCAGCAGGCGCAGGTCATCGCCTTCGCGGCCCAGGGCCTTGCCACACAGCAGCACTAATAAAGGACGCAGGCGTTTACCGCCAGCCGAGGTGATGTAATCGCCGATTTTCGATACCAGCGGCACTCGGGAAGTCAGCTGCTTCTTGATGATGCCGTCGACGGCGCTAAAATCGTCCGCCACCGCGCGGTAGAAAGCTTGGGGTTGCATCAGCGACAGTTGCTCCAGAAGGGTTGCGCGGCATGCTAGGACCCACGTCGGCAGGTGTCAAGGCGCGATGGACGGCCTATTGCAAGGCGCTCGTGCCTTGCGTACAATCGCGCACCCTGAACTTCCTGGGCAGCACCTGCCTTACGCAATTGCAAACGGGCCTTCCAGCCCAATGCAGCCATGCCAGCCAATACCTCTTCTTATAAAGAGCTGGGTGAGCAGGATTATCGGAGAAATACCATGTCTTATGCAGTAATCGTTACTGGCGGCAAGCAGTACAAAGTCGCCCCAGGTGAATACCTGAAGATCGAAAAACTGGAAATCGCTACCGGCGAATCCGTTACCTTTGATCGCGTTCTGTTGGTTGCCAATGGCGACGACGTGAATATCGGCGCTCCAGTTGTTGCTGGCGCTACCGTTGTGGCTGAAGTGATCTCCCAAGGTCGTCACGATAAAGTCCGCATCATCAAGTTCCGTCGTCGTAAGCACCACATGAAGCGTATGGGCCACCGCCAGTGGTACACCGAGATCAAAATCACCGGTATTCAGGCTTAATTTCAGCCTAATTCCTCACTAGGAGAATTGAACTCATGGCACACAAAAAAGCTGGTGGTAGTACCCGTAACGGTCGCGACTCAGAAGCCAAACGCCTTGGCGTGAAGATGTATGGCGGCCAGGTTATCATTCCGGGCAACATCATCGTGCGTCAGCGCGGTACCCAATTCCACGCTGGCTACGGCGTTGGTATGGGCAAGGATCACACTCTGTTCGCTAAAATCGACGGCGTGATCAAGTTCGAAGTAAAAGGCGCTTTCAATCGCCGTTACGTAAGCATTGTCCCGAAGACTGACGTCGTCGCGGCATAATTACGTGGTTGCTGGAAAAGCCCTGTCTTGCGACGGGGCTTTTTCGTTTGTGGGGTGAGTCTCTTGCAAAGCTGTTTGTAATGGGCTCCAGCGCTGGATTTGCGGTCGTTGATTGAGGTCGCTGCGCTCATTTTTGCAAGAGTCTTATGTCTAGGTTTTTTCGGCTCGTCCGTATGGCGAGAGGCGTTTTGTTATGAAGTTTGTTGATGAAGTATCCATTCGAGTAAAAGCCGGTGACGGTGGCAACGGTTGCATGAGCTTCCGTCGCGAGAAGTTTATCGAGAACGGCGGCCCGAACGGCGGCGACGGTGGTGATGGCGGTTCGGTCTACATGATCGCCGATGAAAACCTCAACACCCTGGTGGACTACCGTTACACCCGTCACTTCGATGCCGAGCGTGGCTCCAATGGCGGCAGCACCGACTGCACCGGCAAGAAAGGTGAAGAGCTGGTGTTGCGCGTTCCGGTTGGCACCACGGTGATCGACTCTGCCACCCAGGAAGTGATCGGCGACCTGACCAAGGCTGGTCAGAAGCTGCTGGTTGCCCATGGCGGCTGGCACGGTCTGGGTAACACCCGTTTCAAATCCAGTACCAACCGTGCGCCACGTCAGACTACGCCGGGCAAGCCGGGCGAGCAGCGTGACCTCAAGCTGGAAATGAAAGTGCTGGCGGACGTTGGTCTGCTGGGCTTGCCGAACGCTGGCAAAAGTACCTTCATTCGTTCGGTTTCGGCCGCCAAGCCGAAAGTCGCCGACTACCCGTTCACCACGTTGGTGCCAAACCTGGGCGTGGTCAGTGTCGATCGCTGGAAAAGCTTCGTGGTCGCAGACATTCCGGGCCTGATCGAAGGTGCTTCCGACGGTGCAGGCCTGGGGATTCGCTTCCTCAAGCACTTGTCGCGTACTCGTCTGCTGCTGCATCTCGTCGACATGGCGCCGCTGGATGAAACCAGTGCCCCAGACGCTGCGGAAGTGATCGTTAACGAACTGACCAAGTTCAGCCCGTCTCTGGCTGAGCGTGATCGTTGGTTGATCCTGAACAAGTGTGACCAGATCCTCGAAGAAGAGCACGATGCTCGCGTCAAGGAGATCGTTGATCGCCTGGAGTGGACCGGTCCGGTCTACGTGATCTCGGCCATCGCCAAGCAGAATACCGAGCGTCTGTGCCACGACATCATGCGTTACCTGGAAGATCGTGCCGATCGCCTGGCTAATGACCCGGCCTACAAAGAAGAGTTGGCTGACCTCGATCAACGCATCGAAGACGAAGCCCGTGCGCAGTTGCAGGCGTTGGATGATCAGCGTGCCCTGCGTCGTAGCGGCGTGAAGTCGGTTCACGACATCGGCGACGATGATTGGGATGAAGAAGATGTGGATGACGAAGACGGTCCGGAAATCATTTACGTGCGTGACTGATTCGTTGCAGTAAACTTAAGCGCCGCTCAATTGAGCGGCGTTTTAGTATCTGGAAATCGGAAGTCAGGAATTACCACGAATAACGTCATGGGTAGCGCTAAGTCGCGCTGTCCTCAAGCTAAGGTTGAAGATGATGCGGAGCAAGGTGACAGGTGCGCAGCGTTGGGTCGTGAAGATCGGCAGCGCTTTGCTGACGGCGGACGGCAAGGGCCTGGATCGCGCGGCAATGGGTGTCTGGGTTGAGCAGATGGTGGCCTTGCACGAGGCGGGTGTCGAACTGGTGCTGGTGTCCTCCGGGGCAGTGGCTGCCGGTATGAGTCGTCTGGGCTGGACCGCGCGACCCAGTGCAATGCACGAGCTCCAGGCTGCTGCTGCAATCGGCCAGATGGGGTTGGTGCAGGCCTGGGAGTCGAGCTTTGCCGAGCATGGCCGGCACACTGCGCAGATTCTCCTGACCCACGATGACCTGTCCGACCGCAAGCGCTACCTGAACGCCCGCAGCACCTTGCGTGCGCTGGTCGAGTTGAAGGTCATTCCGGTGATCAACGAAAACGACACCGTGGTCACCGACGAAATCCGTTTCGGCGATAACGACACCCTGGCGGCGCTGGTGGCCAACCTGGTCGAAGCTGACTTGCTGGTGATCCTGACGGATCGCGACGGCATGTTCGACGCTGATCCGCGCAATAACCCTGATGCCCAGCTGATTTACGAAGCGCGCGCCGATGATCCGGCACTCGATGCTGTGGCGGGCGGCACTGGGGGTGCGCTGGGGCGCGGCGGCATGCAGACCAAGTTGCGTGCGGCGCGTCTGGCTGCGCGGTCCGGTGCGCATACGATCATCGTTGGTGGGCGCCTTGAGCGTGTGCTGGATCGCCTGAAGGCAGGTGAGCGCATCGGCACCTTGCTCTCGCCTGAGCGAGGCATGCTGGCGGCACGCAAGCAGTGGCTGGCTGGTCATTTGCAAACTCGCGGCACTCTGGTGCTGGATGCGGGGGCGGTAACGGCATTGTCCCAGGGCAACAAGAGTTTGCTGCCGGTCGGGGTCAAGCTGGTTCAAGGCAGCTTCCGTCGCGGTGAGATGGTGGTGTGCGTGGCGCCGGATGGGCGTGAGATCGCCCGGGGCCTGGCCAACTACAGTGCCTTGGAAGCGCAAAAAATCATCGGTCAGTCGTCCGAGGCGATTGTCGGTCTGTTGGGTTACATGGCGGAGCCGGAACTGGTTCACCGCGATAACCTGATTCTGGTCTGAAGGAATACTGAATGCGCGTGGCAAAAGGATTGTTGGGGTTGCTGCTGGCGGTGCCGTTGCTGGCATCGGCCGAGGAAATTGGCCAGGTGTCGACGGTTTTCAAATTTGTCGGCCCGAACGACCGGATAGTCGTTGAGGCGTTTGATGATCCGAAGGTTGAGGGTGTGACCTGCTACCTCTCTCGCGCCAAGACGGGCGGCGTGAAGGGTGGATTGGGTCTGGCTGAGGATCGTGCCGAGGCCTCCATCGCTTGTCGGCAGGTCGGTCCGATCAGCTTTAAGGGCGAGTTGAAGGACGGTGATGAGGTGTTCAAGGAGCGCACGTCGCTGGTGTTCAAGACCATGCAGGTGGTGCGTTTCCTCGACAAGAAGCGCAATACGCTGGTGTACCTTGTCTACAGCGATCGCTTGATCGAGGGCAGTCCGCAGAATGCGGTGACGGCGATTCCGATTTTGCCGTGGGAAGAGTAGAACAGATTCCGGTATGTCGTATTATGGAGCCGGTAGACTGGCTCCGTATAAAGTTCTGTAGCACATAGTAAAATACTTAAAGATCGGTAATTTTTGCGTATATATTTTGATCATGAAATCTGGCATTGATTTTTTCTGCTTTCATCAAAGTTCCTTCAAGAGAGAAGCCGTTATTTAGTGCAACTCTATTGCTCTTTTTATTTGCTACGGCGCATTTAATGACGAAGCGCTGAATTGAACAAGATTTAGAGTAATGATCAATTAAAAATGTCAGGCTGCAGGAGATAATGCCTTTCCCCTGCGCTTTTACATCTAGCCAGTATCCTAGATAAACGGTGGAGTTCTGAGTGTCAATCGAATTGATTGATATTGTCCCGACACATTTCTCGTGATAATAAATTAAATACGTTTTTGATGTGCCAGCCTTGTGCTGTTTTGCGGAGCTTGTCAAAAAATCTCGTGTATCACTTATTGAGTTTGTGTAGCGGGGCCAGTCTAGAAAGGCTTGAAGATGGTTTTTATTTTTTATATAAGTAGCATGTAGATCGTTAGCGTATTTTTCGTTCGCCGCTCTCAGTTTTATATGCTCTGAGGCATGTAGCGTTTCACTCAAGTAAGGTATGTCCCTATCCCTGAAATTCGTAGTTTCATGGGCTCCTCTGCTGATGTAAAACCCGTTTGCATCAAAAGAAAATATTTTCGCAGCAGCACGAGTCCAATAGTTCGCCGTCTGGAGGTCATATGCGCCGCATCCTCTAACTATAAAATATTCATTGACCTCTAGACCTATATTGTTAGCATTAGAAGTAAGGTAATCTTGTTCGAAACAATTAAAGCCAGTTATGACTTGCCTGCTTGATGAAAGTGGCGGCATAGCATTGAGCGGTTCTATGGAGTGTGCCCAGTTTTTTATGGATGGAATCCAGTTAATTCCTATATTACTTTGTAATAGTTGCGTGTTTTCTCTTTTTTTTGATGAAATAATTTTAGCTACAAAATAACCACAATCTTCGACTAGGCAACGTCCAGGCTCGAATATGATTTTAATCTTCTTAGCTCGACTCCCTAATGTACGGTCAACTGCTAACTGTATTGTTTGCATGAATTCTTTGATTGCGGGTGTAGGTTCGTTCGTAATAGATGAAAATGAATCTGCGGGGAAGCCGCTTCCAAGGTCAAGCCATCCGTCATCTGGTAAAAAACGTAGGATGAGAAGGGAGTATTCGGATAGTTCGGACACTAATCTCTCAGCTGATGTCAAGTTCGAACCAACATGTATGTGGAAACCAGTTAAGTTTACGTGGTTGTTGTTAAGTAAGTTTCTTTGTACGGCCTCTTCTACTTCATATCTATCGAAGCCGAATCTGGAGTACGAACTTCCGTATTTATGAGATAGCCTCAGCGATACGTCATATTTTATATTTTGAGATGAGCAAATTTCATTGATTGTTTGAAGTTCATTTATGCTGTCCACTTGAATTCTGATTTTTTTTTCAATAGCGAATTCTAATTCGTATCGAGTTTTTAAAGGGCCATCGAAAATAATTTTCGAAGGTGAGAAGCCATCCGCCAATGCACAGTGAATTTCTTCCAGCGAAACAGTTTCTGCAGAAAAACCTAAGGAGCACAGGGTGCTCCCAATAGAGGAAATATTGTTTGTTTTATACGAGTAAGCGATTTCTAACTTACTAAACTCTTTAATGGCGAAGGTTTGAAATGAAACCGCTCTTTTGCGGACTTCTATCATGTCAATAAGCTGAAAAGCCGCGTCCGGTAGTACAGATTGGCTCTCAATGATCTTTAATGCGGTGGCTTTTACACGCCGCGGTATTATTTTTTGCGCCATAGCTGTAATGATACTCCTTGGTAGTCACGTTGAATGTTTAGTGGCCTTCGTATTTCAAGGAAGTGGGAGAGAATCTCTTCTTTTAATTCGGTGGGAAGGAGCGATGTAAAGTTGTTTGTGTTGAAGATATATTGCCTTATTGAACGATAAAGATCGTCGTCAGAAAAGCGATGTAAGTCATAGTTTTTTTCGTCAATTAGCTCCAGTTCGACGCTATTAAAAAAATCAGTCCAGAAATTTAAGTCCCAGTGAGGTCCTGGCTTGAAACCCAAAGAGTGGCTAACTGAGTCCAATAGATCCTCGGGCGGGAGCTTTCGATAAAAAAAGTTGGAAGAGCAAAGAATTCCTTGGTTTGATAACGTCCGAGCGGATTCTAAAAGTGCAATATTTCTATCGTGTATGAATGCGAAGTTGCATCCCGCCAATATGTGAGTGAACACGCCGTCTTTGAACGGGAGTTTGCATGCATCGGCGACAAGAAAATCTAAGTGAGTCGTCGCCTTTAATTCGATAGTTTTTTCTCGCGCAATCTCAATTGATGATTTTGATATATCGATACCTTCTGCAGAGCAATGAACTTTCTCAAAACAGTATCTTGAGCTATATCCCGTTGAGCATGCCAAGTCCAGTAGATATGAGTGGGGTTTTATATTGCTATTTCTGATCCAATAGTTGAGTGTAGCGTCTCCCCCGGGCGGTGTATTATCTTGTTTCATAAAAGCTATGAAGTCGGGGTAGGACATGTCGCTGATACGTGGAATGTCTGCACGTGCTTTCTTCACAAAATTTTTCCTAGGATTAGCCAAAAGCTTCAGATGTTATTGTGTTAAACATGCTATATGCAGCTTCCGATTCCTTTAGGTGGTGTTCATCAGTGGAAGTAATGGGGGTGTTCTTTAGGTTGTTTATCTCAAGTATGTTGGTATTTTTATCTCTTAAGTAGCTTATTAGAACTGAAATACCGTAGTTCTCAGCACAAAGGCTATAGCAAACGTTCATGAACTCAGGGTCTGGGGGCTCTTGCTCCTTGAATAGACTATAAATTGCTATTGCGCATACTCGTGCTTGGCATGCAGCAGCAAAGGCAGACTTTGGTAACATCTCAGCATAAGCTGAGTCTCCTATAATATGTATCTCTGGTATAAGTAATGATTCAAATGTTTTTGTGTTAACAGGGCACCAGTTATATTGTTGTGCTAGTCCATTTTTGTATGAAAAAGTGTCGGCATGCTGAGGTGGGACTATATTTATAACGTTTCCTTTTATCTTTCCAAAGTCAGTAGTTATTTCTAAATGTCGTTCATCAACCGCAAGTATTGTGCCTCCTTGTTTTCTTCCTATCCAATTGATGTAGCTATGGGAAGTACCGTAGCCATATAACTTTTCCCAGGCTGACTCGAATTGCTGTTGCTTCGGGAAACTATCTTTACTGTCCAGAATAATAATGCGTGATCGAGGTTTGTTGATTTTGAGATATTCAGCTATCAGGCTGGCGCGTTCGTATGGGCCAGGAGGGCACTTGTAGTCGTCAGGTGGAGCTGTAATAATAATCACACCACCGTCGGTCATATTAGAAATCTGATTCTTTAGCAACGAATGTTGGTGGCCACCTTGCCAAGCGTGGGGGATTCTTTCCGCGACTTCTTTGCTATAACCATCTATTGCTTCGTAATGAAATCCAATGCCTGATGCTACAATGCATCTATCATAGCTGAAGGCTCCAGCTTCCTTTGTAAATACTCGTTTAGATTCATGGTCAATAAGTGTGGCGTAATCATGGACTACATTTATTTGATAGTTACTTGTCAGTGTTTTGTAGCTGAACGTTAATGAATTAGCTGAGCGTCGGCCTATGAGATACTCAGCTCCTAGAATACAGGTGTGATAAATTTTATTGGGTTCTATTAGTGTTATTTCGATGGACTTATCTAGTATGCGTAAGGAGCGGGCAAATGTAGCACCAGCGAAACCTCCTCCAATAATAACTACTTTCTTTGGTTTTTTATTAGATGCTGGAGTTTTCGCTGGCGCACTTGCAAAGCTTGCTAGTAAAAGCTTTAACGCATTTCTACGGGTGATTGCATCCAATAGGGTTTTTTGGCTCATATTCAACTGTCAATGGTTGCTTAAGTAGGGAGTAGGGGCGTGTGCACTCTATTGGTTTGGTAATACATTTTTGAATTGCTAAATTAATGGCTTGTGTTCGTGGCATTTTCCACAAGTGCTTTTATCTGTGTTGTACGAGTTTAAAGTGTTTATTTTTGAATAATGATCTGCTAGTTCGGTTATTTCTTTGTCGTTATGTTTCTCCATGATGCGATTCATAATTGTGCCATTTATAGAGTTGTCTCTATATCCTTGAAGTCTGTCAATGAGATATTTTTTTGGTAATCCTGCAATGGATGGGATTCCCTTCGTGCTAACCCCGCGCATGCCATGGCAGTTTGTACAGCTATTAGCAATCATTGGAATGCTTGGCTTTTCAGTGGCTAGTAGTCTTTCCGAAAAGGGCAGCGCAAACATTAATAAATAAATGTAAGTTTTCGGCATTTACGCTCTATTGCTCGATTAATGTGTCGTTTTGGTTTTGTGGGGTTGTTGGTTTCTTACGACATCGCCGAAATAGATTTTTGAGTTTTGTAAGTACATTTTTGGTATTTTGGTTCCTCCATAGGTGTTTGCATGTCCACTCATGTAGTTTTGCAAATTTTCGAACGTGCTGAAAATTTTAGTCGCGCGATCATAAGAGCCTTTGTCGTGATAAATTATGAGGTGGATAAGTGGCTCTCCTAATTTTGTAGGGATAATGTTAACTGTTTCGGTGTTTGTTTTATTGTAGTTTGAATATGCGGTCATGTACTTTGATTGATCTTTTACAAAGGAGTTAGGAATTCATTTTCCATTCCTTTGGGTGGTTCAAATATTATGGTTAGAGATTTTAAAAAATCCGGAGAATCGACTATCCTCTGTTCTGATAGGGTTAGTGGTATGTCTAATAAATATACAGCGCTAAATGCCAATGCGATATGTTTTACTTTCATGGCAGTCCTTTCTTGGTTTTGATAGAGGCTGTTCTACCTAGATATTTTTAGGGCTTGTAATTAGGTAAAAGTGTCGAATACATTAAAGTTTGTTGGTAGGTGGCTTGCATTCCATTGTGTAAGTAGTGTTTTTTTTCTTTGAAACGATTCTGTAGCTATGAATGAAATTACTCCATAGGCAAGTAAGGAAGCGATGCTGAAGTTCATAGGACCAAAGCTTGGCATTACAGATGTTGGCAGCCTTTGCCAGTGTTCAGCGTCTTCATGTAAATCAAACTCAGATTGAGTGGTGTCTCCTGAAAAAAAATTAGCAGAACAATGTGTATGTAGGTAACCGCCGCTAACAACTGGAGTTGACGTTTTTTTGGAAAGCTCACCACAACGCGCCGCCAGCGTCGCTGGGTCGTCGGCGGTTACAACAATTGTTGTGTATTTGACAATGGTAGAGAGTTGTAGTAAATCGTCAAAAGATAACTTTCTGTTGATTGTTTCGATTTTAGTGCTATCAAATCGCTCCTCAATAGCCGCTTTTAAAGCGAGTACTTTGTATTTACCAATGTCTTTTTTTCTCCAAAATAATTGTCTGTTTAGGTTGCTTTTTTCGATGGTGTCTGAATCTACGAGTGTGAAGCTTTTAACGCCACAGCCTGCTAATAACAGTGCGACACTGCTCCCTATTCCGCCACAGCCTACAATTAAGATTTTAGAATCTTGTAATGATTGAGAATCTTTTAGTATCTGGCCGCAGTTTTTTGCGATGCACATGAAGAAACTCGTGTTTCGACTAGTGTCAGGATTTTTTAGTAAGCGAACTACTTCATTTATTTCGCTCGGTGTCCCCTCAATCAATGAGCCTGATGTTATCAATCCTTCAGTTAGTGCAGGGATGCTCTGTTGGTTTAGCTTAATGATACTGTCTGGGCCGTTGATATAGGTGGTGTTGTTCATCAGGCAGTAAAGCGTCGATGGCGCTATGATACCGATGGCTTTTCCTCTTTCGTTAAGGAAGATGTAGTCATCCAGTGTTATGTCTTGCTCTAAACTCATTGATTGAAATCTCGATGGCTTGTGTTGACGCGTAGTGCGCGCTTGTGTTAATTACAGCTGGCATTTAGTATTTTATATTCGTCTGTAAGGTGATTTGTTAAGATTGAAGTTAGTTGGGCTTTGCTTTTGGTCGTGTCTTTAACGTTTTCTGTATGGAGAATGTCGTTCGCTTTTGGGCATTGAAGTTCTGAGGGCGTTTCGGCGTTGTATGCAGATATGGGGGTCGCGTTTGCAATACTAGATGCTCCGAGAAGAATTACGGTAACCCCGGCTAATAGTTTCATTGGTGTGGTCCTTTATTTGTATAGGTGTGTTAATTGATATTCGATGTTTCACGCCTTCAGTGTTGATCCATCATAGATACGCTCGCAAGTAGTCGGGTGTAACCTAATATTTCTGATCTTGTAGTTGGTACGATTGATGCTTTTTTGGATTTGAATGCTGTTGTAGGATCGTTCCTATATAGCTGTAGGTTGGGTCTGGATTTATTTGGCGTCGCTGAAAGAGTTCTTCTTTTGCTGGCTCTTAACCTCTTGTTTTTGCAGCGAACGTGTTATTTAGTACGTAAGCTTTTTCTTTAAAGTTTGTAGGAGAGCTGTAGGGCTATTTAAACTAGCAAATGTCTTTGGCGGAGACTGCTTATGTGAGTTTGTACGCATTATCGTAAATGCTTATATGTAAAGATTCTATTTGTTGGAGGGAGTGCTTTTCTACGGAATAACTGAATTCAGCAAATAGAAAAAATTGTGAGGAGGTGGGGGAAGCGTTTGATGATCCGAAGGCCGAAAGCGTGACCTGTTACCTGTTACCTGTTACCTGTCGCGTGCCAAGACCGGAGGCGTGAAAGGAGGGGGGGAAGGGAGGCTTGGGGTTGGCGGAGGATTGCGCTGAGGCGTCCATTGCCTGTCGTCAGGCCGGTCCTATCAGCTTCAAGGGCGAGCTCAAGGACGGCGACGAGGTGTTCAAGGAGCGCACGTCGCTGGTGTTCAAGACCATGCAGGTGGTGCGTTTCCTCGACAAGAAGCGCAATACGCTGGTGTACCTTGTCTACAGCGATCGCTTGATCGAGGGCAGTCCGCAGAATGCGGTGACGGCGATTCCGATTTTGCCGTGGGCGCACGCTCAGTAATCAGACGAAGATCCAAATTGTAGGAGTGAGCCTGCTCGCGATAGCGGTGCAGCAGTCGACATCGGTGTTGAATGTTGCGCCGCTATCGCGAGCAGGCTCACTCCTACATTTTTTTGCGCGGCGTTCATCAAATCGCAGGCAATAAAAAACCGACCCTGAGGTCGGTTTTTTAATGAGCGTGTCGCTTAGGCAGCAGCGGCAACGTTCAGGGCCTTGACGTGGCCATTCAGGCGGCTCTTATGGCGAGCAGCTTTGTTCTTGTGGATGATGCCTTTATCGGCCATACGGTCGATAACTGGCACAGCCAGAACGTAAGCAGCTTGAGCTTTTTCAGCGTCTTTTGCGTCGATGGCCTTAACTACATTCTTGATGTAGGTACGAACCATGGAACGCAGGCTGGCGTTGTGGCTGCGACGCTTCTCAGCCTGTTTTGCACGTTTTTTGGCGGAAGGTGAGTTGGCCACCGTCGAGCTCCTCGAAAGACTTTTTAGGAAATAGCAAACAAAATAGGCCGCGAATCATGCCGATGAGTTGATGTCTTGTCAAGGGCGGTTGAGACGTTCCGCTAAGTGGTAGGTATAAAGAGGCGGGATATTTATTTCCGGCGCTTGACCTGTAAACTCGCGAGCTTTGGCTCTGTGCTGTTGCGGCGCGGAGTATCGCATAAGTAGGCGCGTAGTTCGCCTGCTGTTTATCGACAGGCACAAACTCTTTCAATGAATCTGCTCAAATCGTTGGCCGCCGTAAGCTCTATCACGATGCTTTCCCGGATTCTGGGCTTTGTTCGTGACACCCTCATTGCGCGCACATTTGGCGCCGGAATGGCGACCGATGCCTTCTTTATCGCCTTCAAACTGCCCAATCTGCTGCGAAGGATCTTCGCCGAGGGGGCATTTTCCCAAGCGTTCGTGCCGATTCTTGCCGAATACAAAAGTCAGCAAGGCGAGGAAGCGACGCGAACGTTCATTGCCTATGTCTCGGGGCTACTGACGCTGGTGCTGGCGCTGGTCACCGCATTGGGCATGATCGCCGCGCCGTGGGTCATCTGGGTGACTGCGCCGGGTTTCACCGACACTCCGGAAAAATTTGAGCTGACCTCCAGTCTGCTGCGGGTGACCTTTCCTTACATTTTGCTGATTTCCCTTTCTTCGTTGGCTGGCGCGATTCTCAATACCTGGAACCGTTTTTCGGTGCCGGCTTTTGTGCCGACCCTGCTTAACGTCAGCATGATCATCTTTGCGCTGTTCCTGACGCCGTACTTCGATCCACCGGTAATGGCGCTCGGTTGGGCCGTGCTGGCGGGCGGTCTGGCGCAGTTGCTCTACCAGCTGCCACACCTGAAAAAGATCGGCATGCTGGTGCTGCCGCGCCTGAACCTGCGTGACAGTGGCGTCTGGCGGGTGATGAAGCAGATGCTGCCGGCGATTCTTGGTGTGTCCGTGAGCCAGATTTCGCTGATCATCAACACTATTTTTGCCTCGTTCCTGGTTGCCGGTTCCGTGTCCTGGATGTACTACGCGGACCGTTTGATGGAATTGCCATCCGGCGTGCTGGGCGTAGCGTTGGGCACGATCCTGCTGCCGACGCTGGCCAAGACGTACGCCAACAAGGATCGCCACGAGTATTCGCGAATCCTCGACTGGGGCCTGCGCCTGTGCTTCGTGCTGGTCTTGCCTTGCTCCCTGGCGTTGGGGATTCTGGCTGAGCCGCTGACAGTTTCATTGTTCCAATACGGCCAGTTCGGTGCGTTCGATGCCGCCATGACCCAGCGCGCTTTGGTCGCCTATTCCGTCGGTTTGCTCGGGATTATCGTGATTAAAGTGCTTGCGCCGGGTTTTTATGCGCAACAAAACATCCGCACACCGGTAAAAATCGCGATATTCACCCTGATCGTCACTCAGCTGTTCAACCTTGTGCTGATTGGTCCGCTGGCCCATGCCGGTCTGGCGCTCGCCATCAGCGCCGGTGCCTGTCTTAATGCCGGATTGCTCTTCTATCAACTGCGCAAGCAGCAGATGTATCAGCCGCAACCGGGTTGGGGGAAGTTCGGATTGAAGCTGGTGATCGCAGTAACGGTGATGTCTGCGGTATTGCTGGGCGCAATGCATTTCATGCCAGCTTGGGATCAAGGGCATATGTTCGAGCGTTTCTTGCGCCTGGGGGCCTTGGTGGTCGCCGGTGTGGTGGCGTATTTCGGCATGTTAGTGTTGATGGGCTTCCGCTTGCGCGACTTCAATCGCAAGGCGCTTGGCTGAAGCCAGGGCTGCAATAAACACGGGCGGGCCGACGTTTTTGTCGGCTCGATTACTTTGGGATACGGTGTTGCCTGTCGTCGGCCGCCGGGTGTGGTTATAATCGACCACTTTATGAGCAAGAAGCGCGTTATGCAGCTGGTTCGAGGCCTCCACAATCTGCGCCCCCAGCATCGGGGCTGTGTCGCCACTATTGGCAACTTTGACGGTGTACACCGTGGCCACCAGGCTATCCTGGCGCGGCTGCGTGAACGTGCGCTTGAGTTGGGCGTACCCAGCTGCGTGGTGATTTTCGAGCCGCAGCCCCGGGAATTTTTCGCTCCGGATACGGCGCCTGCCCGTCTGGCCCGCTTGCGCGACAAGCTGCAGTTGCTGGCCGCCGAAGGCGTCGATCGGGTCCTGTGCCTGGCGTTCAATCAGCGCCTGAGCAAGCTCAGCGCCAGTGAGTTCGTCGATACCATTTTGGTCGACGGCCTCGGCGTGCAGCACCTTGAGGTCGGCGACGACTTCCGTTTCGGCTGTGACCGGGTCGGCGATTTCGATTTCCTGCAACAGGCCGGCGTTATGCAGGGCTTTACCGTCGAAGCAGCGCAAACCGTCGAGCTCGATGGCATTCGCGTCAGCAGTACCCAGGTGCGTAACGCGCTGGCCGCTGCCGACTTCGCCCTCGCTGAGCGTCTGCTCGGGCGCCCGTACCGGATTGCCGGTCGCGTGTTGCACGGGCAGAAGCTGGCGCGACAGTTAGGTACGCCGACGGCCAATGTTCAACTCAAGCGTCGTCGCGTGCCGTTCACCGGGGTCTATCTGGTCAGCGTCGACCTCGACGGCAAGACCTGGCCCGGCGTCGCCAACATCGGCGTAAGGCCTACGGTTCAAGGGGATGGCAAAGCCCACCTCGAAGTCCATCTTTTAGATTTTGCCGGCGATCTGTATGACCGGCGTATGACGGTGGTTTTCCACCAAAAGCTGCGTGAAGAGCAGCGTTTCGCCTCTCTGGAGGCGCTTAAGACGGCGATCAATGCGGATGTCGCCGCCGCCCGTGCCCTGTCGCACCTAGCGCCAATCGCTAATGAAGAGCCTTAAATGACCGACTATAAAGCCACGCTAAACCTTCCGGACACCGCCTTCCCAATGAAGGCCGGCCTGCCTCAGCGCGAACCGCAGATTCTGCAGCGCTGGGACAGCATTGGCCTGTACGGAAAGTTGCGCGAGATTGGCAAGGATCGTCCTAAGTTCGTCCTGCACGACGGTCCTCCGTACGCCAACGGCACGATCCACATCGGTCACGCACTGAACAAAATTCTCAAGGACATGATCATCCGCTCGAAGACCCTTTCGGGCTTCGACGCGCCTTATGTTCCGGGCTGGGACTGCCATGGCCTGCCGATCGAGCACAAAGTCGAAGTGACCCACGGCAAGAACCTGGGTGCGGACAAAACTCGCGAACTGTGCCGCGCCTACGCCACCGAGCAAATCGAAGGGCAAAAATCCGAATTCATCCGTCTGGGCGTGTTGGGCGATTTCGCCAACCCGTACAAGACCATGGACTTCAAGAACGAGGCCGGTGAAATCCGCGCCTTGGCCGAAATCGTCAAGGGCGGTTTCGTGTTCAAGGGCCTCAAGCCTGTGAACTGGTGCTTTGACTGCGGTTCGGCCCTGGCTGAAGCGGAAGTCGAGTACGAGAACAAGAAGTCTTCGACCATCGATGTGGCATTCCCGATTGCCGACGAAGCTCAACTGGCTGCCGCTTTCGGTCTGCCATCGCTGGCCAAGCCTGCCTCGATCGTGATCTGGACCACCACCCCGTGGACCATCCCGGCCAACCAGGCGCTGAACGTTCACCCAGAGTTCAACTACGCCCTGGTCGATGTCGGCGACAAACTGCTGGTGCTGGCTGAAGAACTGGTCGAATCGTGCCTGGCACGTTACAGCCTCGAAGGCTCGGTCATTGCGATCACCACCGGTAAAGAGCTGGAGCTGATCAACTTCCGCCACCCGTTCTACGACCGTCTGTCGCCGGTTTACCTGGCCGAGTACGTCGAACTGGGCGCTGGTACCGGTGTAGTTCACTCCGCTCCGGCCTACGGCGTGGACGACTTCGTGACCTGCAAGAAATACGGCATGGTCAACGACGACATCCTCAACCCGGTCCAAAGCAACGGCGTCTACGCGACATCGCTGGAATTCTTCGGCGGCCAGTTCATCTGGAAGGCCAACCCGGCCATCGTCGATAAGCTGACCGAAGTCGGCGCGCTGCTGCACACCACTATCATCGAACACAGCTACATGCACTGCTGGCGCCACAAGACGCCGCTGATCTACCGCGCCACGGCGCAGTGGTTCATCGGCATGGACAAAGAGCCTGCGACCGGCGAAACCCTGCGCAAGCGGGCGATCAAAGCCATCGAAGAGACCAAGTTCGTCCCGGCCTGGGGCCAGGCGCGCCTGCACTCGATGATTGCCAACCGTCCGGACTGGTGTATCTCCCGTCAGCGCAACTGGGGCGTGCCGATCCCGTTCTTCCTGAACAAGGAAAGCGGCGAACTGCATCCACGCACTGTCGAGCTGATGGAGGAAGTGGCCAAGCGCGTCGAAGTCGAAGGCATCGAAGCCTGGTTCAAGATGGACGCCGCCGAGCTGCTGGGCGATGAAGCGCCACAATACGACAAGATCAGCGACACCCTCGACGTGTGGTTCGACTCCGGCACCACGCACTGGCACGTCCTGCGCGGTTCGCATCCAATGGGCCACGAAACCGGCCCGCGTGCCGACCTGTACCTGGAAGGTTCGGACCAGCACCGCGGCTGGTTCCACTCGTCGCTGCTAACCGGTTGCGCCATCGACAACCACGCGCCGTACCGCGAATTGCTGACCCACGGCTTCACGGTCGACGAGTCCGGTCGCAAGATGTCCAAGTCGTTGGGCAACGTGATCGCGCCCCAGAAAGTCAATGACACCCTGGGCGCCGACATCATGCGCCTGTGGGTCGCATCTACCGATTACTCGGGCGAAATGGCGGTTTCCGAGCAGATCCTGCAACGCAGTGCGGACGCTTACCGGCGTATCCGTAACACCGCGCGCTTCCTGCTTTCGAACCTGACCGGTTTCAACCCGGCCACCGACATCCTGCCAGCCGAAGAAATGCTCGCGCTTGATCGTTGGGCCGTGGACCGCACGCTGTTGCTGCAGCGCGAGTTGCAGGAGCACTACAGCGAATACCGCTTCTGGAACGTCTACTCGAAGATCCACAACTTCTGCGTGCAGGAGCTGGGCGGTTTCTACCTCGACATCATCAAGGACCGTCAGTACACCACTGGCGCCAACAGCAAGGCTCGCCGTTCGGCGCAAACCGCGCTGTACCACATCAGCGAAGCGCTGGTGCGCTGGATCGCGCCGATCCTGGCGTTCACTGCCGACGAGCTGTGGGAATACCTGCCGGGCGAGCGCAACGAATCGGTGATGCTCAACACCTGGTACGAAGGCCTGACCGAGTTGCCGGAAGGCTTTGAGCTGGGCCGTGCGTATTGGGATCGGGTCATGGCGGTCAAGGTCGCGGTCAACAAGGAAATGGAAATCCAGCGTGCGGCCAAGGCCGTCGGTGGCAACCTGCAAGCCGAAGTGACGCTGTTCGCCGAGTCGGCGCTGAGCGCCGACCTGGCCAAGCTGAGCAACGAACTGCGCTTCGTCCTGATCACGTCCACAGCCAGCGTTGCGCCGTTCGTGCAGGCGCCGGCCGATGCCGTGGTCACTGAAGTCGCCGGTCTGAAACTCAAAGTGGTCAAGTCGAGCCATGCCAAGTGCGCCCGTTGCTGGCACTGCCGTGAAGACGTTGGCGTGAACCCGGAGCATCCGGAAATCTGCGGCCGTTGCGTAGACAACATCAGCGGCGCTGGCGAGGTTCGTCACTATGCCTAATGGCGTTGGCCGCTTTGGGCGGCTGAGCTGGCTCTGGTTGAGTTTGCTGGTCCTGGTCATCGACCAGGCCAGCAAGTTCTACTTCGAAGGCAAGCTCCAGATGTACCAGCAGATCGTAATCATCCCTGATTACTTCAGCTGGACCCTGGCCTACAACACCGGCGCGGCGTTCAGCTTCCTGGCTGACAGCTCGGGCTGGCAACGCTGGTTGTTCGCAATGATCGCCGTGGCGGTCAGTGCGGTGCTGGTGGTCTGGCTCAAACGCCTGGGGCGCAACGAAACCTGGTTGGCCATCGCCTTGGCGTTGGTGCTGGGTGGTGCGCTGGGCAACCTGTATGACCGCATCGCCCTGGGCCATGTGATCGATTTCATCCTGGTGCATTGGCAGAATCGCTGGTATTTCCCGGCGTTCAACTTTGCCGACAGTGCAATTACCGTCGGTGCCGTCATGCTGGCACTGGATATGTTCAAAAGTAAAAAGACCGGAGAAGCCGTTCATGACTGAACAGGTATTGGCTGAGCAACGCATCGGCCAGAACACGGAAGTCACTCTGCATTTCGCATTACGCCTGGAGAACGGCGACACAGTGGACAGCACCTTCGACAAAGCCCCGGCGACCTTCAAGGTCGGTGATGGCAACCTGTTGCCAGGTTTCGAAGCGGCGCTGTTCGGTTTCAAGGCGGGCGACAAGCGCACCCTGAACATCGAGCCGGAAAACGCCTTCGGCCAGCCCAACCCGCAAAACGTACAGATCATTCCGCGCTCACAGTTCACGGACATGGAGCTGTCGCCGGGTTTGCTGGTGATCTTCAACGATGCGGCCAATACTGAATTGCCGGGTGTGGTGAAAGAGTTCGACGACGCGCAAGTGACCATCGACTTCAACCACCCGCTGGCTGGCAAGACCCTGACCTTTGATGTAGAAATCATTTCCGTCAAAGCGCTGTAACTGCTTTTCTGTAGGAGCGAGCTTGCTCGCGATGATCGTCAACGAATACGCGTCTCTTCTGGATTAACGCGGTGTCCTTTAGTTTTTCGCGAGCAAGCTCGCTCCTACAGGGCAAGACACGAGGCACAGCATGCAAATCAAACTCGCCAATCCCCGTGGCTTCTGCGCCGGTGTGGACCGGGCGATCGAAATCGTCAACCGCGCCCTGGAAGTCTTCGGGCCGCCGATCTATGTGCGCCACGAAGTGGTCCATAACAAATTCGTTGTCGAAGACCTGCGCGCGCGCGGGGCGATTTTCGTCGAGGAGCTGGATCAAGTGCCGGACGACGTCATCGTGATCTTCAGTGCTCACGGCGTTTCCCAGGCCGTACGTACCGAAGCCGCTGGCCGTGGCCTGAAAGTGTTCGACGCCACCTGCCCGCTGGTGACCAAGGTGCACATCGAAGTCGCGCGTTACAGCCGCGACGGCCGTGAGTGCATTCTCATCGGCCACGCTGGTCATCCGGAGGTCGAAGGCACCATGGGTCAGTACGACGTCAGCAATGGCGGCGCGATCTATCTGGTCGAAGACGAGAAAGACGTCGCGGCACTGCAAGTACACAACCCTGAAAAACTGGCGTTCGTGACTCAGACCACCTTGTCCATGGACGACACCAGTCGCGTCATCGACGCACTGCGTACGCGTTTCCCGGCAATCGGTGGTCCTCGAAAGGACGACATCTGCTACGCCACGCAAAACCGCCAGGACGCGGTCAAGCAACTGGCGGATGAATGCGATGTGGTGCTGGTGGTTGGCAGCCCGAACAGCTCCAACTCCAATCGTTTGCGTGAACTCGCCGAACGCATGGCCACCCCGGCCTACCTGATCGACGGCGCCGAAGACCTGCAAAAGAGCTGGTTCGACGGTGTCGAGCGCATAGGCATTACCGCTGGTGCTTCGGCGCCGGAAGTTCTGGTGCGTGGTGTGATCCAGCAGTTGCAGGCCTGGGGCGCTACCGGTGCCGATGAACTGGCCGGTCGCGAGGAGAACATTACGTTCTCCATGCCTAAAGAGTTGCGCGTCCGCTCTTTGCTCTGAGTTTTTTCTTCTCTGTGCACAACGCCTGTTCAGCCTTTTCGCTGCGCAGGCTGACGCGGCCGGACGGGGCCAGAACCACTTGGTACTGACTCACCGGTTCGCGGTTTGCGCAAATGTGTAAAGTCCCTGCCTGAAACTCTCCTCTGGCGAACTGTGGTTCGCCCAGATCGCTAAAGCGCACGAATTGGCTGACCGGTTGGTTGCCTACAATCGGCAGCGTTTTGCCGCTTCTGTTTTCGACCAGCAACGGGTTGCTGCTGTCGTTATGTCCCTTGCCGCTGATATCCAGAATGATCCGCCAACCTTGGCCCCAGTCGCCGTCGATGGCGTGAATCACCACGCTTTGGTGACGAGCGACAGCCTCGGTCCTGGCGCTGCGTATACCGCTGAAAAGCGACTGTGCCGCTTGCTCGCGTTGGTTCGATTCGGTGACTGACGCAAACGCCGGACTGACCAAATGCAGAACAATCCCGGCAATCGTCAGTCCCATAAGCAGTTCGATCAGGCTGAAGCCTTGCTGATGCATGACATTTTCCTCCCTGGAGCGTGGTGCCCCGCGCCTTCCCTGCGCGAGTAATGGCAAATCAACCGTGCCTTGGCGGTCGAATGTTCTAGCGTCAAACCTGTGTGAGTGAGCTTGCTTCCACACAGGCAGGTATAGCCGACGGCAACGGAGGGCACCGATGGAACATCGTTCAAAAGGTTTCACGTTGGTAGAGCTGCTGGTCGCGATAGCGATATTTCTGGTCCTGATCACCCTGGCTGTCCCGGCGTTTACCCGTTCGGCGCAAATCACCAAGGCCGACACAGAGGTTAGTGACCTGCAACGTGGTCTGAATTTCGCCCGATTGGAAGCCATCGACCGGGGCGTAACAACACGAATGCGCCCGACGGTGGGCGGTGGCGTCTGGACCGGGGAGTTGTCGGTCTATGACGGTACTGGCACTCCGGCGAATGTATTGCGGGTTGTTCCAGCGATGAGCAGCGGTGCGACTCTGACGCTAACCTCAGGAGTGACCGCTATCGATTTCAACAATCTGGGCGGCCTGTCGTCACCGTCCACGGGGGTGGTGATCAATTATGTGCTGGGCACGCAAAGCAGGACGCTGAACGTGTGTTTGAACGGACGAATTCTATTGGGTGGAAGTTGCGGATGAGGGAATGGAGCAAGTGTGCACAGGAGGGCATGACGCTGATTGAAGTGCTGGTGGCGTTGTTGATTCTGAGCGTGGGGCTGTTGGGCGCGGCGGCGTTTCAACTGAATGCGCTGAAGTACACGGACAGCGCGCGCATGACCAGCCAGGCCAGTTTTATTGCATACGACATGATGGACCGCATTCGCGCCAACTCCGCCGCCGACTACACCGTTACGCCGCCGACCTCGGGCAACCTGAGTGTCGCCCGGGATCAAGATCTCTACGACTTCACCAGTAACATCGTCAATTTCGGCGGTGCCAGTGCTACCGGCAGCATCACCCTCAATCAACGGGTGTACACCATCACCATCACCTGGGACGACTCCCGGGCGGCCAACACGGCCAATTCGCGGCGCAGCTTTGTGCTGACCAGCCGCGCAACCGTCGATCCGGTGGCCACGCCATGAACCGCTTCAACAGAGGGTTCGGCCTGATCGAGTTGTTGATCGCCCTGGCATTGAGTCTGGTGGTGGTACTAGGCGTGGTGCAGGTATTCATCGCCGCAAAAAATACCTTTGTCAGCCAGAACTCCGCCGCCGCAATGCAGGAAGATGCACGTTTCGTGCTGAGCAAAATGATCCAGGAAATCCGCATGGTCGGCATGTTCGGTTGTTTGGGGTCGATCACCGACGCCAGCACGGCGGGTGATTTCAATGCCGCTCAGATCACGCCGATCAGTTGGGATAACGCCAGTCTCAAGTTGACGTTGGTGACGGCGGATGTCGGCAGCAGCGGCGGGACGCCAGCCTGGACGGTGGTTTCCGATTGTCGTAACAGCGCGACGGCCTACACCGATTCGCGCACGCCTGCGTCGGGGCAGTTGGCATTTCCGATCCGTCGATTGATCTACAGCCTCAAGAGCGGTCAGTTGACGATGGGCACCGGCAGAGGCACGCCGGCCCAACAAGTACTTGTGGATAACGTCAGTGCCTTCAACGTCAGCTTCGGACTCGCCAGTTCCGCCACCGACACGGCGGCATCCAGTTACAGCTCCAACCCATCGGACCCGGCACGCATTCGCAGCGTTCGCCTGACGCTGACCCTCACCGACCCGAACAACCGGGTCAGCAATCAAACCTTCAACGTGGTTGCCGCGCTGCGCAACCGTCTGCCATGAGGGGAGGGCTGATGAATCTTTCATCTGTGAGCGATCACTCCCAGCGCGGCATGGCATTGCTGGTCAGTCTGGTGTTCCTGTTGTTGCTGACGCTCATCGGTATTTCATCGATGCAGAACGCCACCCTGCAGGAAAAAATGGCCAGTAGCGTGAGCTTGCGTAATCAGTCGTTTCAGGGCGCCGAAGCGGCGTTGCGCGTGGGCGAAAGCGCGGTGCAACTGGACAGCTATTCATTGCCGGTTTGCAGCGGTACTAGCCAATGCTCGCCGCCAGCCGAGTCTTCGTCAGTCCTTGTCGCCGGGTTGAACTCCACCTCGGGGGTGACCTGGATCGCCTCCGGTACTGGTTTTTATGGCGTGCAAAACATTGGCACCACCCTGACGGCGGTGAACGTGCCGAGCAATACCTCGGCAACGTTGTACCGGGTAACTGCGGTTGGCCTCGCGGGTACTTCGCGCAGCGTGGTGGAGAGTATTTATGCGAAGTACTAACAGGCGCCAAGGCTTATGGCAGCAGTTGTGCGGCGCTGTTTTGGCACTGTACTTGTCGGCACCTGCCTGTGCCTTCACGCCCTCGGATTCGCCGTTGTTGAGCGCCGCCGCAGTCGCGCCAAACGTGATGTTGCTGATCGACGACTCGGGCAGCATGAATAACATCATCTGGGCGCCAGGTTTCGATCCGACGATCAGTCGGGCGCAGATCGCGATATGCAACTCAAACACATTGTGTCTCGGCGGCCAGAATCTGGACATGACAGACAGCAATATTGCGTTGTCGAGCCTGAACCGCGGCGGGTGCTCGACCAGCGGTAATTGGTACGGTTTTTATCGCGGTTTTCTCGGGTTGACGCCGATCTGCCTGAAACTGCCTGATCCTGTCGGCAACGAAGGAACCCGTTACACGGCGAACTACCTGGCCTATTTGCTGAGTCTGGCCAACGGTTCTAACCGGGACTTCACCACGGGTGCCAATGCCATTCCCAACGATTACCGGATTAGCGTTGCGCAGGACGTTTCCAAAAATCTGGTTGGCAGCAATCGCTCATTACGTATTGGCCTGGCCACTTTCAATCCGCCGGCCAGTAACAGTCCGGGTAATGGTGGCTACATCGCTCGTGCTGTCAGTGATTTGTCTGTGGATGCCAACTACAACGCGTTGATTACCTCGATAAACGGCTTGAGTGCCGTCGCCAATACGCCGCTGGCGGAGACCTATTACGAAGTGACCCGCTACATGCGCGGCATGGCACCGTACTACAACGCCACGCCGGCCACCTACACCAGCCCAATCCAATATCGCTGCCAGAAAAACTATGGCGTGGTAATCACTGACGGCTTACCGACTTACGACCGAACGTTCCCGAGCAACGACCCGCTCGGCGGCAGTCGCTTGCCGAACTGGGACGGCAACAGTGCCAACGACGGCGACAACCTCAACGGCGACGGGGAGGGTGACACCCTGTACCTGGATGACATCGCCAAGTTCGCCTTCGACATCGACATGCGCTCCACCGGGACAGACTTGGCGGGCAAAAGCTGGAACGCCGCCGACTTTCCCAAGCAGAACATGAACACCTACACGGTGGGTTTCACGGCGGCAAATCAAATGCTGTCCGACGCTGCCAGTTATGGTCAGGGCAAGTACTACCAGGCCACTGACAGCGTCGGGCTCAATGCAGCGTTGTCTTCAGCGCTCAGCGACATCACCTCCAAGGCAGGCTCTGGCGGTAGTGGCGTCGCGAGCGGGACGACCCTCGTCAGCGGCACGAGTTATTTCCAGACCAGCTACGACCCCAAGGACTGGCGTGGCACGATCAGGGCTTACGGCTTCACTTCCAGCGGCGCGGTCAACACCAGCTCGGTGCTGTGGACCACTGACACGGCCATTGTGCCCGGTGCCACGGCGCCGACCTATCAATCCTGGAACAGTCAAACCAGCACCGCAGTGACCTTGGCCTACACCAACTTTTCCACTACCCAGCAAACCGCCCTCAATCAGGGCTTGCCCACCGGCATCACCGGCAGTGATCTGGTGGAATGGAGTAAAGGCACCAACAAAACCGGTCTGAAAGTGCGCAGCGTGCTACTCGGTGACATCATCAACTCGCCGCTGGCCCTTGCGTCGCCCTCGGATAAAACCGCGTCCGACCTGTCAGGCGACACCACCTACAGCACCTACCTGGCGACCAAGGCGGCCACCATGATCGCTAGCCTGGTGGTCAACGCCAACGACGGTTTTGTAAACGTCATCAATGCCGGCAACGGCGGGCGGCGGTATGCCTACATGCCATCCAGTGTGTTGCCATCGCTGCGCTATATCGCCGACACCGCGTACATCAACGGCGTCAGCCACAAATTTCTGGTGGATGGGCAAGTCGGCGTGTTCGATGCCCAGCTCAACGGCGCCTGGAAAACCCTCGCGCTCGGCGGGACGGGGGCGGGAGGGAAAGCCTTCTATGCGTTGCAATTGTTCGACGCGTCGGCGGGTAACGTGACCAAGGCATTGTGGGAAATCAGCGCACCCGCCACGGCCAGTACAGCAAATGCTTTCAATGATCTGGGTTATGCCTACGCCCGTCCGGAAGTGGCACGCTTGGCCGACGGTCGATGGGCTGCGTTCATCTCCAATGGCTATGGCAGCAACACCGGTGTCGCGGCGTTGTACGTGGTGGATATTCGCGACGGGTCGCTGATCAAGAAAATCGTCCTCGACAGCACCGAAACCACCAACGGTTTGTCCTCAGTGAAGCTCAAGGTCAATTCGCAGAATGTGGTGCAAGCGGCCTATGGCGGCGACCTGAAAGGACGGTTGTGGAAGTTTGATTTGAGCAGCACCAGCACTGATTCATGGGGTGTGGCGTTCTCCGGCAAGCCGTTGTTTACCACGGCGGGCGGGGCCACTCAGCCAATTACCGCGCAACCATTGCTGGCGGACAACGGCTTGGGCGGCAAGGAAGTGTTTTTTGGCACCGGCAAATTCAACGAAATGGCGGACAAGACCAATAAGGATTTGCAGGCGTTCTACGCGGTGTGGGACGCGGATGGCGGTTCCGGGCAGATCACTACGTCCAGCTTGCAGGCTCAGGCGGTGACCGGTGTGTTCTCCGGCAGCACCGGTCAGTTCATCACCACCAGTCAGAACGAAGTGACTTATCCGGCGGAAAAGGGCTGGTATCTGCCACTGGCGTACAACAGCGTCCTGACGGGGGAGCGGGTGATCAATCAGGCCAGTCTGGTGCTCGGGCGGATCGTGTTTACTACCGCCAGTGTGGACACCACAGACCCTTGCGCGAGTTTCGGCACTGGCAAACTGGTCGAACTCGATGCGTTCAGCGGTAAGATGCTCAACTACGCGGTGCTCGACACCAATGGCGATGGGGTGGTCGACAGCACTGACACAGTGTCCAGCGGGGTGATTTTCACCGGCGGCATCCCGACCCTGAACGCCATCGTCAATGGCGCGACCCGCAAAATCGTGAACGATTCCAGTGGCGGCATCAGCACGCTGGTGGAAAAATCCGGCGGCGGCAGCCGTCGCATCATGTGGCGACAAATACAGTAAGTGAGACTTGAGGCATGCGTAGATCCAACCGCGGTTTTACCCTGATCGAAATCATGATTGTGATTGCGATCATCGGGATTGTCATGACCATTGCTGCCCCGAGCTTTACCGAATATCTGAAGAAGGGCCGCCGTACCGAAGTGGCTGGCCTGCTCTCTGAGCAAGCGCAGATTCTTGAGCGCTTCTATTCACAAAAGAATGTCTACACCAATGCCACCGGCCTGAGCGCCGGCAATGACTATTACACCATCACGCCGACGCTGACCGACCAGACCTTCGTGCTGACGGCAGTGCGTAAGGCTGGCACCAGCATGGCCACGGACAAGTGCGGTGATTTCACCCTCACCAATACCGGTGTCCGCAGTATGGTCAACGCAACGGCGGGTTTGACCACCAAGGATTGCTGGGGCCGCTGAGTTCTTTTTCCGGGCGCCCTTTGCGTCCCCTGTCTATTTAACGGTTGGATCAGAACATGACCAGGCAACAGCAAGTGGTGATTGTCGGCGGTGGGGTAATCGGGCTGCTGACGGCATTCAATCTCGCATCCGAAGTGCAAAGCGTTGTGCTGCTGGATCGTTCGAATGTCGGTCAGGAGTCGTCCTGGGCGGGCGGCGGCATCGTTTCGCCGCTTTATCCCTGGCGTTACAGCCCGGCGGTCACCGCGCTGGCCCATTGGTCCCAGGACTTTTATCCACAGCTGGGCGAGCGCTTGTTTGCCGCAACGGGTGTTGATCCCGAAGTGCACACCACTGGCCTGTATTGGCTGGACCTCGACGACGAAACCGAGGCGCTGGCCTGGGCTGTGCGAGAGAATCGTCCGTTACGGGCTGTGGATATCTCGGCGGCGCACGACGCGGTGCCGGTGCTGGGTGGCGGTTTTTCCCGGGCGATCTACATGGCCGATGTGGCCAACGTGCGCAATCCACGACTAGTGAAGTCGCTCAAGGCAGCGTTGCTGGCGCTGCCGAACGTGACGATTCATGAGCAGTGTGAAGTCAGCGGGTTTGTCCGCGACGGCGATAAAGTCGTTGGTGTGCAGAGCTCGGCGGGCACTGTTAACGGTGATCAGGTGGTCCTGACCGCCGGCGCCTGGAGTGGTGATTTGCTCAAGAGCCTGGGGTTGGTGCTGCCGGTCGAGCCAGTGAAAGGGCAGATGATTCTCTACAAGTGCGCGGCGGACTTCCTGCCGAGCATGGTGCTGGCCAAGGGGCGTTATGCGATCCCGCGGCGCGACGGACATATTCTGATCGGCAGCACGCTGGAGCACGAAGGCTACGACAAGACGCCAACCGAATCGGCGCTGGAAAGTCTCAAGGCATCGGCGGTGGAGTTGATCCCAGCGTTGGCGGATGCCGAGCTGGTGGGGCATTGGGCCGGGTTACGACCGGGGTCGCCGGAAGGCATTCCCTACATTGGCCGAGTGCCGGGGTTTGATGGGTTGTGGCTCAACTGCGGGCATTACCGTAATGGGCTGGTGCTGGCGCCAGCGTCGTGTCAGTTGTTTGCCGATGTGATGTTGGGCAGGGCGCCGATAATTGATCCGGCGCCGTATGCGCCCGCTGGGCGAATCTAAGCAAGATCAAAAGATCACAGCCTGTACAGGGGAATGCATTTTCATGTAGGTGCTGCCGAAGGCTGCGATCTTTTAGGCCTCAATCCAAACCAAATTTCTTGAGGCGATAGCGCATCGACCTGAATGAAAGATTCAACCGCTGAGCCGCCGCCGTGCGGTTCCAGCGGGTTTCTTCCAGTGCCTGAAGAATGAGCTGGCGTTCGACGTTTTCCAGATAAGCCTCCAGATTGTCGATCTGCGTCAAATCCGCCACGCCACCTTCAGCCGCGCAATTGCCTTCAGCCAGGCGCAGGTCGCCGGCCTCGATCTGTTTGTTCTCGCACAACGTATGCGCTCGTTCGAGCATGTTCTCCAGCTCCCGCACATTGCCCGGGAAGCGGTAACTCTTCAGTGCATCGAGGGCTTGCGGTTGGAGTTTTGCCGCCGGTTGCCCCGTGTCAGCAGCCAGGCGCTTGAGCACGTGGCTGGCCAGTCGCTCAATATCGTCACGGCGCTCGCGCAGGGGCGGCACCCGTAGTTCGATTACGTTCAAGCGGTAATACAAATCCTGGCGAAAGCGTTCAGCGGCGACTTCGGCATCAAGGTCTTTGTGGGTGGCGCAAAGAATGCGTACATCGACCACCATTTCCTGTTGTCCGCCGATACGGCGTACGGCCTTTTCCTGAATCGCTCGCAGCAGTTTGACTTGCATCGGCAGCGGCAGGTCAGCCACTTCGTCGAGGAACAACGTGCCGCCATGAGCGGCCTGGAACAGGCCAGGTTTGTCTTCGATGGCGCCGCTGAAACTGCCTTTGCGGTGGCCGAAAAACTCGCTTTCCATCAGTTCCGACGGGATGGCGCCGCAATTGACTGGAACAAAAGCCTGATTGGCTCGCGGCCCTCGCTCATGAATCAACCGCGCGACAAGCTCCTTGCCGCTGCCGGATTCGCCGCTGATGTACACCGGCGCCTGGCTGCGCGCCAGTTTGTCGATCTGTTTGCGCAGATTGCGCATGGGCAGCGAATCGCCGAGCAAGCGGCGATCGATGGCGATACCGGGTGCGGGCAGAAGCAGGGCACTGGTGACCAGCTCTCGCAGGCGGGTGAGGTCCACCGGTTTGGTCAGGAAGTCGAAAGCACCGGCCTTGAGCGCATTGATCGCGGTGTCGAGGTTGCCGTAGGCCGTGATCATGGCCACCGGGACTTGCGGGTAATGTCGCTGGATGTGTTGCACCAACTCGAGACCGCTGCCGTCCGGCAGGCGCATGTCGGTCAGGCACAGATCGAACGCCTCGCGCTTCAGCAAGGCCAGTGCCTCGGCAGCGTTGCGGGCACTGTAGGTATCGAGTTTCATCCGTCCCAGGGTGATTTCCAGGAGTTCGCGGATGTCCGGCTCGTCGTCGACGATCAGGACTTTTGGCCGTGGGCTCATGTTCAACCTTGTTTCCGTCCGTGAGCAAAGGTAATGCGAAAGCAGCCGCCGTCTTGGCGTGGTTTGAAGTCTAGGCGGGCCTGGTTGCTTTCGCACAGCTCACGGGACAGATAGAGGCCCAGGCCAGTGCCTTGGTGACTGGTGGTGAAGAAAGGTTCGAACAACTGCGCTTGGTGGTCCGGTGTCACGCCGGGGCCGTCATCGATGACTTCGAGCGTCGGCAACTGGCTGTTTGGATCGACAAACAACGCCAGCCAGACTTGCGCCTGATCGTGGTTCAAGGCGCTGTGGCGCCAGGCATTGCGTATCAGGTTGTCGAGGATCTGGTGCAGTTGATTCGGGTCCATCAGGGTTTTGATATCCCCGGAAGCGATGCTCAAGTGAATCTGTTGGCGCTCGGTTGCACCCTCGCGGGTTTCGGCGACGAACTGCTCCAACCACGGCCTCAAGTCGAGTCGTTGCGGTACGGTTTGCTGGCGGCGGGACAATTGCAGGACGTTTTCGATAACCCGGTTCATTCGCTGAGAGTGGTCTTGAATTATCTGCGTCAGACGTCGATCCGCGCCGTTCAGTTCCTCCGATTCTCGTAATAGCTGTGCAGCATGACTGATGGCGCCCAACGGGTTGCGAATTTCATGGGCAATGCCGGCAGTCAGGCGGCCGAGGGCGACAAGTTTCAGTTGTTGCGCTTGTTGGGCGATCTGCGCGAGGTCTTCGAGAAAGACCAGGGTCTGGTGATTCGGGTTAGTGTCCAGTGAGATAAAACTGGGTTGCAGTTCCAGGCCGCTACTGGCGATTTTCAGGCTCTGGGGGCGCAGCGTCGGATTGTTCAACCACAGGTGCAGGCGTTCGACCAGGGCGGGGAAGTGGTCGTCAATCCGTCGGCCTTCGAGGCGCTCGCAACCGAGCAGGGTCAGCGCGCTGTGGTTGGCCAGTTGTACGCGTTGTTGATCGTCAAGCACCAGAATGCCAGTGCGCATGCGTTGCAGGATCAGCGCGTTCAGGGTTTCCAGGCCGACGACTTCACTGGCCCGTTGTTCGGCCAGGGTCTCGCTGACTTCCAGGCGTCGGATCAAACCTTGCACCAACAAGGCGGCGGCGAAGCACAGGGCACCAAGGGTGCCGACTTGCAGATAGTCGTTGGGGCTGGCGGGATGGCTGAAGCTCAGCAGGAAACTCAAGCCGACGATGCCGAGTGCGCCGACGGCGGCAATCAGCAGGCCGATGCGTCCGCGTAACAGGGTGTTCCCGATGGCCACCGAGACAATCAACAGATTGCCTATGGCGCTGGCTATTCCGCCAGCGGCATAGAACAAGCCGCACAACAGCAGCACATCCAGCAGCGCCAGGCTGAACAATTGCGCAGGGCGCCGGGTGTTCTCGAAAAACACCACCAGCAGGATATTCAGCACCAGGTATAACCAGCTACCACTGCGCAGCAGGTCGTCATTGGCCGAGGTCAGCAACTGGTTGTCCATGTTGCTGGAGATCAACAGCACCAGGGTGATGCCGACACTTAAACGGTAGAGGTGATAAAGGCGCAGCAGTCGCTGGGCCTGTTTGCCGCCGGGACTGGGTGTCTCAGCGATCACTGGAGCCGGGGCCTTGCTCAAGGTGAGCCTGGCTGCAGTACCACTGTTTTTGAAGGTTCAATGCGCGGTCGCGGGGCAGGTGCACGCCGCAGTGGGCACAACGGACCATCGGCGCCGCTTCCAGCTCGGCAGGAGACTTGGGCACGGAAGCCTGGCCCTTGTATTTGCGCCAGAACCACACGGCGGCGGCAATCACGGCGATCCAGAATAGTAAACGAAGCATGGTGAGCTGCTTTCTTGGCGGATGAACCGGCAGTTTAGCCAAGGACATGACAGGCGCACAGCGCAATTGCTGTGCACAAAAAAACAGCAATAAAAAAGGGAGACTCAAGAGTCTCCCTTTCGTACAACCCGTTGTGTCAGTCGAACACACCAAAGGTCATGAAGCTAAACCACGAGCGGTCGCTGTTGTTGCCTTCCGCTTCGTGATTCTCTTCTTCGATCACATCGCCATTTGAGTCTTTTGGCTTGAGGTCGCTAGGAATCGCGTCTTTGGCGTCCTGGAACTGCTTCTGCACGTCCTGGTTGGCGCGGGTTTCGCCCGGCGGCAGTGGTGGACGGGATTCGATCAGGCCCAGAGTGGCCTTGCTCAGCCACGAACGGTTATCCGCTTCGGCGACCGACGGCACGAACTGACCGTCCACCAGGCTTGGGTGGTTCGGGTAGTTAAGCTTCAGGGTTTCGAGGCTGGTGGCGGCCAGTTCGTCCAGGTGCATGCGCTGGTAGGCTTCGGTCATCACCGCCAGGCCGTCGCCGACCGAAGGGGTTTCCTGGAAGTTTTCCACCACGTAACGGCCACGGTTCGCGGCCGCTACATAGGCCTGACGGGTCAGGTAGTAGTCGGCAACGTGAATTTCGTAGGAGGCCAGCAGGTTGCGCAGGTAAATCATGCGCTGCTTGGCATCCGGCGCGTAACGGCTGTTCGGGAAGCGGCTGGTCAGCTGGGCGAACTCGTTGTAGGAGTCGCGAGCGGCACCCGGGTCACGCTTGGTCATGTCCAGCGGCAGGAAGCGCGCCAGCAGGCCAACGTCCTGGTCGAAAGAAGTCAGGCCCTTGAGGTAGTAGGCGTAATCGACGTTCGGATGCTGCGGGTGCAGACGAATAAAGCGCTCGGCAGCGGCTTTTGCAGCCTCTGGCTCGGCGTTCTTGTAGTTGGCGTAGATGAGTTCGAGTTGAGCCTGATCGGCGTAGCGGCCGAACGGATAACGCGATTCCAGAGCCTTCAGCTTGGCGGTGGCGCTGGTGTAGCTGTTGTTGTCCAGATCAGCCTGAGCCTGTTGGTACAACTCGACTTCACTCAGGTTTTCGTCTACGACTTCCTTCGATGAGCAAGCAGCGGTCAATGCGAGGATGGCGATCAGCAGCAGGTGTTTCACTTGCATGGCGGCTTGCGTCCCTATGACGGCCGCTGTCTTGGGCGTGGCCGTCCTGTTATGATGAGCGCCCCGTTGAATAGCCTCGGGGCAAAAGACGCCGTATTTAACCACAAGCGCGCAGCCGAAACCAAAGGCTGTGCCGACGCCTAGTCTGAGCATGTCCGATAAAATTGAACTTCGCGCAGAGGTGCCGTCCGAATTGGGCGGCCAACGCCTCGATCAAGTCGCCGCACAATTATTCGCTGAGCACTCGCGCTCGCGCCTTTCCGCCTGGATCAAAGACGGCCGCCTGACTGTGGATGGGGCGGTAATCCGCCCGCGAGACATCGTTCACGGTGGCGCCATTCTTGAACTCACTGCCGAGCAGGAAGCTCAGGGCGAATGGGTCGCTCAAGACATTGCCCTGGACATCGTCTATGAAGACGACGACATCCTGGTGATCAACAAGCCTGCGGGTCTGGTGGTGCATCCCGCCGCCGGCCACGCTGATGGCACCTTGCTCAACGCCTTGCTGCACCACGTGCCGGACATTATCAATGTGCCGCGCGCCGGTATCGTGCATCGTCTGGACAAGGACACCACCGGTCTGATGGTGGTGGCCAAGACCATTCAGGCGCAGACGCAGCTGGTTACACAGTTGCAGAGCCGCAGTGTCAGCCGGATCTACGAATGCATCGTGATTGGTGTGGTAACCGCAGGCGGCAAAATCAACGCGCCGATCGGTCGCCACGGCCAGCAACGCCAGCGCATGGCCGTGATGGAAGGTGGCAAGCAAGCCGTCAGTCATTACCGTGTGCTTGAGCGTTTCCGCTCCCACACTCATGTCCGGGTGAAACTGGAAACCGGCCGTACGCACCAGATTCGTGTGCACATGGCGCACATCAACTACCCGTTGGTCGGAGACCCGGCCTACGGTGGTCGTTTCCGTATTCCGCCAGCCGCCAGCCAAACCATGGTCGACTCCTTGAAGACGTTCCCGCGTCAGGCACTGCATGCGCGGTTCCTGGAACTGGATCATCCGACCACCGGTAAACGCATGAGCTGGGAATCGCCACTGCCGGACGATTTCGTCTGGTTGCTGACGTTGCTCAAGCAGGACCGCGAGGCGTTCATCGGATGAGTGACTGGCTGATTCCTGACTGGCCCGCGCCGGCCGGGGTCAAAGCCTGTGTGACTACCCGTGCGGGCGGCGTCAGTCTGGCGCCGTTCGACAGCCTCAACCTCGGCGATCACGTCGACGATAGCGCCGAAGCTGTCGCCGAAAATCGCCGTCGCCTCACCGATCACTTCTCTATTCAACCGGCCTGGTTGCAACAGGTTCACGGCATCGTCGTGGCCCATGCCGACCCGAGCCAGGTGGTCACTGCCGACGCCAGTTGGACTGAGACCCCCGGCATCGCCTGTGCGGCGATGACCGCCGACTGCCTTCCTGCGCTGTTTTGCGATCGTGCCGGAACTCGCGTTGCGGCGGCCCACGCCGGTTGGCGAGGGCTGGCGGCTGGCGTTCTGGAAGCCACTCTCGACAGCCTCGCGGTAGCGCCTTCCGAGGTGCTGGTGTGGCTCGGTCCGGCCATTGGCCCGCAAGCCTTTGAAGTCGGTCCGGAAGTGCGCGAAACCTTCGTTCAGCAGTTGCCGCAAGCGGCTGATGCTTTTGTGCCGAGCCAAAACGCCGGCAAGTTCATGGCCGACATCTATATGCTCGCGCGCCTGCGTCTGGCGGCTCGTGGTGTTACGGCTGTCTACGGTGGCGGTTTCTGCACCGTGACCGATCCGCGCTTCTTTTCTTACCGCCGTGCGCCCCGCACCGGTCGATTCGCCTCCTTGATCTGGCTGTAGTGCCCTGTCTCACGAATACTGTTCCACTTTGACGGCGTCTGTTGCCGTCATGCTGCGTTGCCGCTCCTCGCCATAGCGGGCTATGACTCGTCGCGGCGCCTTGCCTGACGACAACAGCCACTCGCCAAAGAGGAACGTATTCGTAAGACAGGGCACGACCGCTAGACTTCCTTGACCTGCATCAATATCACGGCGCTTGAAACTCCCAGAATCGACCGCATCTATTGTGGTATCTGGCAGGTTTCTTCATTCAGGATGTTTTATAGGTCCGGCCTGCTCAAAAGGAAGGTGACCCATGCGTATAGACCGTTTAACCAGCAAGTTGCAGTTAGCCTTGTCCGACGCCCAATCCCTGGCCGTCGGTCTTGATCATCCGGCCATCGAGCCGGCGCATTTGATGCAAGCCCTGCTCGAGCAACAGGGCGGTTCGATCAAACCCCTGTTGATGCAAGTGGGTTTCGATGTCAACAGCCTGCGTAAAGAGCTGACCAAAGAGCTCGACCAACTGCCAAAAATCCAGAACCCGACCGGCGACGTGAACATGTCGCAGGATCTGGCGCGTCTGCTTAACCAGGCTGATCGCCTGGCTCAACAGAAGGGCGACCAGTTCATCTCCAGCGAACTGGTGCTGCTCGCGGCGATGGATGAAAACAGCAAGCTCGGCAAATTGTTGCTCGGCCAGGGCGTGAGTAAGAAAGCCCTGGAAAACGCGATCAATAACCTGCGTGGTGGCGAGGCGGTCAATGACCCCAACCACGAAGAGTCACGCCAGGCCCTGGATAAATACACCGTCGACCTGACCAAGCGCGCCGAAGACGGCAAGCTTGACCCGGTGATTGGCCGTGACGATGAAATTCGCCGGACCATCCAGGTGCTACAGCGCCGCACCAAAAACAACCCGGTGCTGATCGGTGAGCCTGGCGTCGGTAAAACCGCCATCGCCGAAGGCCTGGCCCAACGCATCATCAATGGTGAAGTGCCCGATGGTCTGAAAGGCAAGCGCCTGCTGTCTCTGGATATGGGCGCGTTGATCGCCGGTGCCAAGTATCGCGGTGAGTTCGAAGAACGCCTGAAATCCCTGCTGAATGAACTGTCGAAGCAGGAAGGGCAGATCATTCTGTTTATCGACGAACTGCATACCATGGTCGGCGCCGGTAAAGGCGAAGGCTCGATGGATGCGGGCAACATGCTCAAACCGGCACTGGCTCGCGGTGAGTTGCATTGCGTCGGCGCGACCACGCTCAACGAGTACCGCCAATATATAGAGAAGGATGCCGCGCTCGAACGACGTTTCCAGAAAGTCCTGGTGGACGAGCCGAGCGAAGAAGACACCATCGCGATCCTGCGTGGCCTGAAAGAACGCTACGAGGTTCACCACAAGGTGGCGATCACCGACGGTGCGATCATCGCGGCGGCCAAGCTCAGCCATCGCTATATCACTGACCGGCAGTTGCCGGACAAGGCGATCGACCTGATCGACGAAGCCGCCAGCCGCATCCGCATGGAAATCGACTCCAAGCCGGAAGTGCTGGACCGTCTGGAGCGTCGGCTGATTCAGCTGAAGGTGGAATCCCAGGCGCTGAAGAAAGAAAGCGACGAAGCGGCGATCAAACGCCTGGAAAAACTCCAGGAAGAAATTGTTCGTCTGGAGCGTGAGTACTCGGATCTGGAAGAAATCTGGAACTCGGAAAAAGCCGAGGTTCAGGGTTCTGCGCAGATTCAGCAGAAGATCGAACAGTCTCGTCAGGAACTGGAAACCGCGCGCCGCAAAGGCGACCTGAACCGCATGGCCGAATTGCAGTACGGGGTAATCCCGGACCTGGAGCGCAGCCTGCAGATGGTCGACCAGCATGGCAAAAGTGAAAACCAGTTGCTGCGCAGTAAGGTAACTGAGGAAGAGATCGCTGAAGTCGTGTCGAAATGGACCGGCATCCCCGTGTCGAAAATGCTCGAGGGCGAGCGCGACAAGCTGATGAAGATGGAAAGCCTGTTGCACCAACGTGTGATCGGCCAGGACGAAGCAGTGGTCGCGGTTTCGAACGCGGTGCGGCGTTCCCGTGCCGGGTTGTCCGACCCGAATCGCCCAAGCGGTTCGTTCATGTTCCTCGGCCCGACCGGTGTTGGTAAAACCGAGCTGTGCAAGGCGCTGGCCGAATTTCTCTTCGATACTGAAGAGGCGATGGTGCGAATCGATATGTCCGAGTTCATGGAGAAACATTCCGTGGCTCGCTTGATCGGTGCGCCACCAGGATACGTGGGGTATGAAGAGGGCGGTTACCTGACCGAGGCGGTGCGTCGCAAGCCTTATTCGGTGATCCTGCTGGACGAGGTCGAGAAGGCGCATCCGGATGTGTTCAATATCTTGCTGCAAGTGCTTGAAGATGGTCGCCTGACCGACAGCCATGGCCGCACGGTGGATTTCAAAAACACTGTGATCGTCATGACGTCCAACCTGGGTTCGGTGCAGATCCAGGAGCTGGTGGGTGATCGTGAGGCGCAGCGTGCCGCAGTAATGGATGCCATTTCTTCGCACTTCCGGCCGGAGTTCATCAACCGGGTGGACGAAGTGGTGATCTTCGAGCCTTTGGCGCGGGATCAGATCGCGGGCATTACCGAGATCCAGTTGAGTCGTTTGCGCAGTCGCCTCACCGAGCGTGAGCTGAAGCTGGAACTCAGCCCTGAGGCGATGGATAAGCTGATCGCAGTCGGTTACGACCCGGTGTACGGCGCACGGCCGCTCAAACGAGCGATCCAGCGCTGGATCGAGAACCCGCTGGCTCAGCTGATTCTGTCCGGTCGCTTCATGCCGGGCGATACCGCCAAGGGTGTCGTGGAAAACGACGAAATCGTCTTCGTCTGATCCACTTTTGTAGGAGCGAGCTTGCTCGCGATGGGCGATAACGATAACGCGGACTTCCTGGATAAGCGCGGTGTCATTGAGTACTTCGCGAGCAAGCTCGCTCCTACACAATCCATAGCCTAAACATCAGGCCTCGCATTGCGAGGCCTTTTTTTCGCCAGGCTGTTGAACTCAAAGGAAAAGGCTTGTAAAGTGCGCCCCGCAGTAAGTCACCCGGAAGGGTTTCTGCTCCCCAAGCAGGAATCTGAAATAAGTTGCAAATCATTAACTTGAAAGCAATTTAGGGGGTTGACAGAGGTGCTTAAGATTGTAGAATAGCGCGCCTCAGACACACGAACGCAGCGATGCGAACGGGTCGAAGAGAACGCAGTAAAGCTTCAAAGTTGTAAATTGAAATATGTAGTTCCGTGATAGCTCAGTCGGTAGAGCAAATGACTGTTAATCATTGGGTCCCAGGTTCGAGTCCTGGTCACGGAGCCAATTTCAAACCGGGGTATAGCGCAGTCCGGTAGCGCGCCTGCTTTGGGAGCAGGATGTCAGGAGTTCGAATCCCCTTACCCCGACCATTTTTGGGTCGTTAGCTCAGTTGGTAGAGCAGTTGGCTTTTAACCAATTGGTCGTAGGTTCGAATCCCACACGACCCACCATTTTTGAAACCAGTTAACGCTGGAATCGAATCTTAAGATCAGAGGCCAAAAGCGCTGATCGAAGAAGGCGACTTGGAAAGGTCGCCTTTTTTTTACCGGGGTATAGCGCAGTCCGGTAGCGCGCCTGCTTTGGGAGCAGGATGTCAGGAGTTCGAATCCCCTTACCCCGACCATACATAAAAAAGGCGTCCAATAGGACGCCTTTTTTATATTTGGAATCAAGCGTGTGCGCTGGATCAAGGACTGTTCAATGCATCGAGGCCATGCTAAAACCTTCCTGTTTGCCAGTCCGTCTGTAGTGCTCGCGCATCAAGGGTCACTGTCGCGACCCTCAGATTGATTGAGCGGTTTCCATAAGCATTTGCAGGTAAGGTTTTCCATGAAGGCGGTAATTCTGGCGGGCGGACTTGGCACGCGCATTTCTGAAGAGTCTCATCTGCGTCCCAAGCCGATGATCGAAATTGGTGGCAAACCAATCCTCTGGCACATCATGAAGCTCTACTCTTCTTACGGAATCAATGATTTCGTAATTTGCTGTGGCTACAAGGGCTATGTGATCAAGGAGTATTTCGCGAACTACTTCCTGCACATGTCCGATGTGACATTCGACATGTCCAACAACACCATGGAAGTTCATCAGCGCTACGTTGAGCCTTGGCGCGTCACGTTGGTCAATACCGGCGAGGATACTTTGACCGGTGGGCGCCTCAAGCGAGTCCGCGAACATCTGGGCGATGAGCCGTTCTGTTTTACCTATGGCGACGGTGTATCGGATGTGAACATCCGTGAATTGATCGATTTTCACCATGCTCATGGCAAGCTTGCAACCGTCACGGCTATTCAGCCGCCTGGAAGGTACGGCGCTTTGAACATGCAAGGCGATCAGGTTGAGAGTTTCCAGGAAAAACCGGCCGGCGATGGTGCCTGGATCAACGGTGGTTACTTTGTGCTCAATCCGTCGGTCATTGATTACATTGCTGATGATCAATCCAGTTGGGAAGCCGAGCCGCTGATGCGGTTGGCTAATGAGGGTAACCTCATGGCTTACCAGCACAGTGGTTTTTGGCAGGCGATGGATACTTTGCGCGACAAAAATCACCTCGAAGATTTGTGGAGCAAAGGTAACGCACCCTGGAAGCACTGGGCATGAAACAGTTCGGCGATCTCTATCGGGGGCGCAAGGTCCTGCTCACCGGCCATACGGGCTTTAAGGGCAGTTGGCTGGCGACTTGGCTCTGCGAGCTAGGGGCGCAAGTGACCGGCCTTGGCCTGGCGCCTGAAAGCGCTCCGGCTCACTGGGATTTGCTGAACAACCCATCGATTGATTTACGGGGTGACATTCGCGATCCGGCGGTGGTTCGGGATGCATTCGAACGAGCCCAGCCAGAAATCGTCTTTCACCTTGCGGCCCAGGCGCTGGTCCGTCGCTCCTACCGCGATCCGCTGGAAAGCTGGTCGACCAATGTAATGGGTACTGCCAACGTACTTGAGGCCTGCAGACTTACGCCTAGTGTGCGGACAGTGATTGTCATCACGACGGACAAGGTATACGCCAATAATGAGTGGCCTTGGGGCTATCGTGAAAATGATCGTCTCGGCGGTCATGATCCTTACAGTGCTTCCAAAGCGGCCAGCGAATTGGTTGTCGACAGCTATCGCAAGGCATTCTGGAGCAGTGAAGATGCGCCGCTGATCGCTTCAGCCCGTGCTGGTAATGTCATTGGCGGGGGCGACTGGTCTGAAGATCGTCTGATTCCTGACCTGGTCCGGGCTGTTCAAGCCGGTACATCTCTGGAAATCCGTTCTCCTCAATCCACCCGGCCTTGGCAGCATGTGCTGGAATGCCTGTCCGGCTATCTTTTGCTCGGTCAGCGTCTTCTGATGGTCGATAAGGCTATCGCAAGCGGATGGAATTTTGGTCCCGCCCCTCAAGACAATCGTACGGTTGCCGAGGTTCTGACAGGGCTGCAGAAGTATTGGCCTGAACTCGCCTGGCATACTACCTCGGTACCACAGCCTCACGAAGCCAACCTGTTGTACCTCGACTGCGCGCAGGCAAAAGCTCAGTTGCGTTGGCAGCCGGTCTGGAGTCTCGAGCAAAGCCTGGAAATGACGGCTGACTGGTATCGTCACCAATCTTCCACCGGCCAAGCGATCACCCGTGAACAATTGGGGAGCTATATCGCGGCGGCAGCACAAGCCGGCTGTGTCTGGGTTGACTCATGAATATCAGGCCAACAGCTATAAACGGCGCACTGGTGGTTGAAACCCAACCTTACCAGGACCACCGTGGTGCTTTCAGTCGGTTGTTCTGCGAAAAAAGCCTGGCTCAGGTATTAGGTTCGCAACATATCGTGCAGATCAACCATTCTCGTACCTCAACCGTCGGTGCCGTACGAGGGCTGCATTTTCAGCACGCACCCCATGCAGAGATGAAAATGGTCCGTTGCTTGAAAGGGCGGGTATGGGATGTGGTCGTTGATTTGCGTGCCGACTCTCCGACATTTTTGCGCTGGCACGCTGAAGAGTTGAGCCCGCAAACCGGTCGTATGTTAGTGATTCCTCAAGGCTGCGCTCACGGCTTTCAAGTGCTGGAAGCCGAGAGTGAGCTTCTTTACCTGCACACCGCTTTCTATGAGCCAGCGGCCGAGGGGGCTGTGCGTTTTGATGATCCTCGGCTTGGAATCACTTGGCCGTTGGCTGTTACTGATCTTTCCGAGCGCGACAAGAATCACGCTTTGTTATCTAACGAATTCGCCGGACTTCATGTATGAAATGTCGCCACTGCTCTGAGCCGCTGCAGCACACTTTTCTGGACCTCGGTTTTGCTCCACCCTCCAATTCGTACCTCAGCGAAGCGGAGTTGAGCGCACCAGAAATCTACTTTCCGCTCAAATTGAAAGTGTGCGAGCACTGCTGGCTGGTGCAGACCGAAGATTACGCTCAGGCAGACCTGTTTTTTTCCAAGGATTACGCCTACTTCTCGTCCACTTCGACCAGTTGGCTCGAACATGCGGCTGTTTATTCGAAGACCATGATCGAGCGATTGAGCCTCGGAGCTGACAGCTTTGTCATCGAAGTGGCTTCTAACGACGGATACCTGCTGAAGAATTTTCTGGCTGCTGATATCCCATGCCTTGGGGTCGAGCCAACCGCTAGCACTGCCGCTGCTGCAGAGCAAATCGGTATTCCGGTATTGCGTGAATTCTTCGGTGAGGAGTTGGGCAAGCGACTGGCGAAAGAAGGGCGACAGGCTGATCTGATTGCCGGCAACAATGTTTTTGCCCATGTCCCGGATATCAATGACTTCACTCGTGGTCTGAAAGCAGCATTGAAACCAGGGGGAACCATTACCCTTGAATTTCCGCACCTCATGCGCCTGATCCAACACACCCAGTTCGACACCGTATACCACGAGCACTTTTCATATCTGTCGCTCTACACGGTAGACCGAATCTTTGCCCAGGCTGGTTTGCGGATCAGTGATGTGGAAGAGTTGTCGACACATGGAGGCAGCTTGCGCGTACATGGCTGTCATGTTGAGGATGGTCGCATTGACAGTCTCGGAGTCGCTCGTCTTCTTGATGCAGAGCTGAAATTCGGGCTGCGGAATCTCGAAATTTATCAAGCTTTTCAATTGCGGGCCGATGACGTCAAGAATGGATTGCTCAGCTTCCTGATCGAGCAGAAGCGCGCGGGCAAACAGGTCGTTGCGTATGGTGCTGCTGCCAAGGGCAATACGCTGTTGAATTATGCAGGCGTTAAACCGGATCTCTTGGCCTATGTGTGTGATGCAGCGCCGTCCAAGCAAGGTAAATACCTTCCCGGGAGCCATATCCCGGTCTACTCGCCGCAGAAGCTGAAAGAAACTAAACCCGACACCGTGGTGATTCTGCCCTGGAACATCGCCGACGAAGTGATCGGTCATCACGGCTACGTCAGAGAGTGGGGCGGACAGTTTGTCACCGCTGTTCCGGCACTGGAGGTCAAATGAGCGAGCGGATTTTTTACACCAAGCCTTCGATAACCGAGCTAGAAGTCGAGTACGCCACTGACGCGGCAAGAAACGGTTGGGGCGATAAGTGCTACGAATATATCGTGCGTTTCGAAAATGCATTCAAGGCCCATCTTGGCGTTGAGTATGCGATTGCCACTTCGAGTTGTACGGGGGCCCTGCACATGGGCATGGCTGCTTTGGGCATAGGGCCAGGTGATGAAGTGATCATGGCGGACACCAACTGGATCGCCACCGTTTCTCCTGTCGAGCACCTGGGCGCTACGCCGGTATTCGTCGATATTCTTCCCGACACCTGGTGCCTTGATCCCGATCAGGTTGAGTCAGCTATCACCCCTAAAACCAAAGCCATCGTCGCGGTGCACTTGTACGGCAATCTCTGCGATATGGATCGTCTGCTGGAAATCGGCGAGCGTCATGGTATTCCCGTAATAGAGGATGCGGCCGAGGCAATTGGTTCTGAGTATCACGGCAAGCGTGCCGGTAGCATGGGGGCTTTTGGCAGTTTTTCTTTCCATGGCACCAAGACGTTGACGACGGGCGAAGGCGGCATGTTCGTTACTAACGACGCAGCCCTTTACGAGAAAGTGCTGACGCTTTCAAACCATGGCAGGGCAAGGGGGCAGACTAAGCAATTCTGGCCGGACATGGTTGGTTTCAAATACAAGATGTCGAATATTCAGGCTGCGATTGGTTGTGCGCAAACCGAACGCATTGACCAGTTGATCCGGCGAAAGCAGGAGATCATGGGCCTGTACCGAGAAGGGCTGAAATCCTACTCGGGCATTGCGCTCAATGCGCAGCCTGAAGGAACGATCATTGGCGCGTGGATGCCAACAGTCGTTTTTGCAGAGCATACCGGGATGACCCGTGAGCGCTTGCAGCTGGCTTTTCAGGCGGCCAATATCGACGCTCGGGTATTTTTTCACCCGCTGTCCAGCTTACCGATGTTCGAGCCGCGGCCTGAGAATGTGAATGCCTATTCCATTCCGCTACGTGCGATGAATCTGCCGAGTTACCACGACCTGACCGCTGTTGAACTAGAGCGGGTGTGCTCGGTTTTTTCGACATTGTGATGGTAGACCCTGAGCCAGAGCGCACCATGAATAAATACTTGAGCCCAGAGCAGATTACCGAGTTTGAACGCAATGGCGTTTTGATAATTCGGAACTTTTATGACGAGTGTGACATTGGGGCGGTTCAGCGTGGTATCCACGATGTCATTGGTCAGGTCATGCTCAAGTACGGAATTACCGACCAGAGAGGCGCTTATAACCCGTTGAAATTCGATAGCGGTTATCTGGACCTGATCAAAATAAATCGCTCCTGGGGCGGAGAGATCTATGATGCGGTGAAACAAATCCCTGCGTTCATGCGACTGGTCGCGCATCCTCGGCACGAGTCGTTATTTTCGGAATTGAGACAGGGGGCTATTCCAGGCATTGCGGCGGGTGGGTACGGTATTCGTATCGATTGCCCATTCGAAGACAAATACCGTGCGATGTGGCATCAGGAATACCCGGCTCAGCTGCGAAGTGTAGATGGCCTGGTTTTCTGGAGCCCACTACTGGATTTGACCGAAGCGATGGGGCCGGTCGTATTCTGCCCTGAGTCTCACAAGCTGGGACCGTTGCCCGTTTACAGTGCTGATCCTGACGGCGCAGGGCGTTCCGGTGCGTACGCGTTGATGATTAAAGACGAGCAACAGTACCTGGAAAAGTACAGTAAAATTGCGCCACTGACTTCACCTGGTGATTTGGTCATCATCGATTTCATGCTCTTGCATTGCTCTGGTTATAACAAGAGCGATCGGGCCCGTTGGTCTATGCAATTCAGATACTTCAATTTTGCAGATCCTGTAGGCCGTTCACACGGTTGGAAAGGGTCCTATGCAGCTGGCGTTGATTTTCGCGCCGTACATCCAGAATTATTTCACGCGGAGTAAAAAATGATGCACTGCAATGTTTGTCTCACTGAAATCGAGAAGCCTGTCTATACGGCTAACTCGAATCAGTCCCTGACTTCGCTGTGTGAGCTTCGCGATGGACAAGTCAATGTTTGGTCGTGCCCGGTGTGCTCGCATCTGCGTAGCGAGGCGTTCGCCGATACTGTTGCTTATTACGAGTCCGATTACAAAATTCTTCTGAGTGACGAAGAAGAGGATCAGATTTACGAGGTAAAAGCAGGTGAAATTGTCTATCGGACGGATCATCAGATAACAACCTTGCTGAGCAAATTGAATTTGCCCGCTGGCGCTACAGTTTTGGATTATGGCTGTGCCAAGGCCTCTACACTCAAGAAGTTGAGTGGGGTACGTACTGATTTGAATATTCATTTATTCGATGTCAGTTCGATGTACAAAGAATATTGGAATAAATTCGTCAGTGCCGATAAGTACGCGATTCACACAACACCTGAATCCTGGGCATCCAACTTTGACGTCCTGACCTCCTTCTTCGCCCTCGAGCATATCCCTGAGCCGATCGATACAGTAAAGAAAGTTCATGCATTGCTTAAGGACAATGGAGTGTTTTATGGCATTGTCCCTGATACCTTCGGCAACGTTGCGGACTTTGTAGTGATTGACCATGTCAACCACTTCACGGCTCCTTCGCTAGCCTACCTGCTTGATGCTGCTGGCTTCACTGATATTCAGATCGATGATGCTGCACACCGCGGGGCCCTTGTCTTTACGGCTCGTAAAGGTCCCCAGAACTCAGCCAGACTCAACATAGCCGAAACCCTTGTGCGATCAGAAGAATTGGCTCGTTATTGGGAGGCTGTTAATCAGCGTATCTCCCAAACATCACAAGCCAATGCAGGTGTAACCAAGGCTATTTACGGCTCGGGCTTCTATGGCGCCTATATCGCCAGTGCAATGAGTGACTTTGATAGCGTTACCTGCTTTTTGGACGCTAGCCCTTTCCAGCAGGGAAAAGAGCTGTTCGGTAAGCCGATTCTTTCTCCGCAGTCGCTTCCGGAAGACGTGAAGGTACTTTACGTTGGCTTGAATCCCAGCATTGCTCGCGCCGTCATGAATGACATGCGCTGGCTGCAGGATCGAGACATCTCTCTGGTCTTCCTTGATGAGCAACATGCATGATCACAGGGAAAAACGTCCTTCTACGTAGCTGGAACGAGGGCGACCTTGCGCTACTCCGGAGCATGCGCAACGACGTTTCTTTGCAAGCGCAGTTGTTGGCCCGCCCGCGGGGCAGCGATGAAAACCAGGTACGTGAATGGCTGAAAGGATTTTCGGGGGCTTCCGATAGTTTCATTTTTATTCTGGCGGACCCTGCCGACGATACGGCCTTGGGGTTTTTACAGTTTAAAAACACCGATTTTGTCAGTCGTAATACAGAGCTGGGTATTTGCTTGGCTTCCAGTGCCCAAGGGCGTGGTATTGGCAGTGAGGTGCTTGCTTTGGCCAGCGCCTATATGCGTGACACTTGGGGGCTTGGGAAAATCTGGCTGAAAGTTAGAGGCGACAATGCCGCAGCAATAAAGTGTTATGAAAAAGCTGGCTTTGCACACTGTGGAATGCTCTCGAATCACGTGTTCATTTCAGGGGCTTGGCATGATGTGGTGCTTATGGAGCTCTTTTTGAGTTAAGTGAATTATGAACATCGTCATTTCACAATCGATGCTTTTTCCATGGGTAGGTCTCTTGGAACAAGTTCGCCTGGCGGACGTTTTTGTTCATTACGATGACGTGCAGTTTTCCAAAGGCAGCTTTGTCAACCGGGTACAAATAAAGACACCCCAAGGTATACGATGGATGACGGTCCCTTTAGTGGACCTTCATTTAGGTCAAAAGATAAATGAAGTTCAGGTGCCTCCGACTTCGAAATGGCGAGACACACATATAGCGTTGCTGGAAAACAGCTTTGCAAACGCTCCATTTCGTCAGGATGCCCTTGAGCTCGTTGCAAATGTTTATGCTGGCGATTATGCAGATGTCGGAGCACTGGCTCGTGCGTCGTTGATGGCGCTGGTCGAGTATTTTGGCTTGGATGTTAACTGTCGTTTTATCGATGTGCAGTCCTTGGATATTCCGGGAAGTAGCAGTGATCGTGTCCTTTCAGTGGTAAAGCGTCTGGAAGGGGACAAATACATCACTGGTCATGGCGCCGGACGCTACCTCGATCATGAGCTGTTCGAGCGTTCGGGCGTTGCCGTCGAATATATGGCTTATAACTGCATGCCCTACCCCCAAGCGCATGGCGATTTTACGCCCTATGTTTCCGCCCTGGATCTGGTGGCGAACTGTGGCAAGCTCGGGCTTGAGTCAATAAATTCTGGAACTACAGATTGGAGAAGCTTTAAAAATGAATCCGCATGATCAGTTTCGTCAGGAAGTCGCAGAAAACATTGAAGCGCTGGGCGCTGATACCGATCTGCAAGCGCTGTCCCGTGTTTGGGTGCGTGAAATCAGCCGGCACAAGTGGGCCTATAATTTTTCCTGGTTCGGTCGTCCGGCGATTCAGTTTCCTAATGATACCTGGGCAATGCAGGAGTTGATCTGGGATATCAAACCGGATTTGATCATAGAGACTGGCATCGCTCATGGCGGGTCATTGATTTTTAGCGCCTCGATGCTGGCGATGCTCGACTATTGCGAAGCTGTTGAACAAGGTAAAACCCTTGATCCACAGGCTAGTAAGCGTCGTGTGCTGGGTATTGATATCGATATTCGTCAGCATAACCATGATGCGATTAAAGCTCACCCCATGTCGCATATGATTGAAATGGTTCAGGGGTCGAGTATCGATACTGATACGATTTCAAAAGTCCGTGAATATGCTAAAGGTTACAAGCGTATCTTGGTCTGCCTAGATTCGAACCATACACATGACCATGTTCTCGCAGAACTCGAGGCTTATGCTGATCTGGTTAGCGTAGGAAGTTACTGCGTGGTATTTGATACCTTGATCGAAGACATGCCTGTAGATTTGATTCAGGAGCGCCCATGGGGTCCAGGGAACAGCCCTAAAAGCGCTGTTAAGGAATACTTGAAGACGCATGCTGAATTTGAAATCGACAAGAAAATAGATCATAAGCTTCAGATAAGCGTGGCACCTGATGGCTTTTTGAAGCGAGTTAAATAAGCGCGTGGTCTCGTTATGATGCGCAGTAATATAATTTCAAATTTTTTGGGTCAGGGCTGGTCAGCGCTTATTAGTCTTGCCTTTGTTCCTATCTATATAAAATATTTGGGGATTGAGTCCTACGGACTTATTGGATTGTTTACTGCGCTTCAGGCATGGCTGACCATCTTGGATATGGGGATGGCGCCCACTCTTAGTCGCGAGATGGCCAGGCATACGGGAGGGGCTCATTCTGCGAAGTCAATATGGGATTTGCTACGAAGTATTGAATTTTTGGTGTGCATATTCGCTGTAATTATAATTTGTTCAGCATGGGGTGTTTCTGGTTGGTTGGCAGAAGGTTGGCTAAAAGTTGATACTTTGCCCCTTCAAGATGTTTCTCAATCTCTCTTTATAATGGGCGTTGTCGCATCGTTAAGACTTATTGAAAATGTATATCGTAGTAGCCTTGTCGGACTACAACAGCAAGTGGTTGTTAATTTGGTTGGGGCTGCAATGGCTACTCTAAGAAGTGGTGGTGCTGTCCTGGTTTTGATTTGGGTGCAGTCGGATATTCGCGCCTTTTTTATATGGCAGGGCGTCGCCTCTATTTTAACTGTGTTGATTTTGTCTTTTCTTGTCTATAAGAAGCTACCTTCTATATCGGCAACTGCACAGTTTTCAGTTGAGTCTTTGCGGCAGGTCGGAAGTTTTGCCGTTGGTATGATGCTGACTACTTTTTTTGCGTTACTTTTGACACAGGCTGACAAAATTATTTTGTCAAAGATTCTTTCATTGTCTGAGTTCGGCAGCTACACCTTTGCGGCATTAATATCCAGTGGTTTGTTTATGTTTGTCATGCCTATAACGCAGGCTTTCTTTCCGCGGTTTTCGGAGTTGTATGCACAAAAAGATATCAGCAATTTATCTAAGTCTTTTCACCAAGGTGCGCAGTTAGTAACTGTATTGCTGGTAGCTCTAGCAAGTACTTTGATTTTCTTTGGCGTCCAGATAATAACCCTTTGGACTCAAAATCCCCAGCTTGCGGAGAAATCCGCTCCTTTGGTTTCTATCTTGGCTATGGGGTCATTGTTGAATGGCTTGCTGTGGATCCCTTATCAGGCTCAATTAGCTCATGGTTGGACCAGTTTGGGGGTCAGAGTCAATGCAGTGGCCGCGCTTTTTGTTGTTCCTGCTATTATTGTTGTTGCACCTGTCTACGGGGGAATCGGTGCTGCATATGTTTGGCTCGTACTCAATATAGGCTACATTGCCATTGGGATGAGCTTCATGTTTCGGCGAATTCTCACGGAAGAAAAATGGCGTTGGTTTTTTGAAGATGTATGTATCCCAGCGGCAGTTGGTTTTGGTTTTGTTTGGTTGGCCTCTCTTATTGATATTGATGGGGTAGGAGGTGTTGGACGTATTTTCTTTATAGTTGGGGTTTGCGGTGGTGCAGTTGTAGCGTGCTCATTGGCGGCACCATTGGTTAGACGCTATATTGTAAAGTCAGTCGCTTTGATTTTTAACTAGTTTGTATGTTTTATTGTTTAGCGGTGGTTTTATTATGTCGGTGAAATTGTCTTTGATAGTGCCTACGCGAGAGCGGGTTGAGACATTGGCTTATACGTTGAAGTCAATTTTGAGCCAGGCTGTCGATGATGTTGAAATAATTGTTAGTGATAATGTCAGTGAGGATGGTACCAAGGAGCTTGTTGAGTCCTTGGGTGGTGGGCGTATTCGTTATATTAACCCTGGCGTACGTCTGGCTATGACTGAACACTGGGAGTTTGCAGTCGGACATGCTTTGGGTGAGTATGTATGCATTATTGGCGATGATGATGCTGTAAGTAAGGGAGGGGTTAGATGTTTGTTGGATGAGATTTCAAAATCTGCCGCTCCTGTGTATAGTTGGCCAACACATGTTTATATTTGGCCTATTGGTGATCAGCCACCAAGAATTGAATTGTCACCACTCGGTGCTGTGAAAGAGTTGGATTTGCATCGGTTGGTGAAATTTGCATTGAAATGGGGGCTTTGTAATTACTTGCCTTTACCTCATTTGTATCATTCCGCTGTTCGGCGGGATGTTCTTGAGGCGATCAAGAGTGCCACTGGTAGTTATTTTAAGACAACAGCGCCTGATGTATACATGTCTTACGCTATTCCTGTCTTTTCTCCGGTTTCAATTGATCTTGGTGTACCGGTTACAATAAGCGGGCACTCATCCAAGTCTAACGCTGGATCTGTTTTACTGAAAGGAGTCGGATCTGGTCCATTGAATGCGTTTATGAAAGAATGCGATGGTTACCAGGTTCATGAAGGTCTTCCGAAGGATATAAGTCAAAAAATTACTTTGCTTCTTGATGTTGTTTTTGTTGCAAAGGATAGCTTTCCTGATTTTTATCGCGATATTAAGCTCAATCATAACGGTATGTGGGCGTTTATCGAAAGTGTAATGTATGGAAAGTATGGCTTCCGAGTGTTGGCGAACTGGAAGTCAATTCGCCGTGTCTGTGATGTGAGTCTATTTGGCTATTTTTATTACGCTAGCGCTTTCGCGTTTAATAAATTCAGGTCAAAGTGGCGATCGAAATCGCAGCCTCAGATACAGAATAGTACTGTTGTTCCTAATGATATATTTGCTTTCTCGCAGCAGTGTGAAGAGTTACATTGATTCTAGTTGCATTCCTGTTTTTATATTGGTGCGACGCGCGATACGTTTTTGGGGGAGCCTAAGTGAGAGAGTTGGTTGGGTTGGAAGCAGAAGCTAGGCTTGTTTCAATCGTGATTCCGGCTTTTAACTATGCTTCATTTCTTGAGCGAGCGATTGAAAGTGTTTTATGTCAAGACTATCCGAACATAGAATTGATCGTTCTAGATGACGGATCTACTGACAATACTCGGGAGGTTCTTGAGCGGTATGGTGATGCCTTTCGTTGGCAATCGCATGTAAATATGGGGCAAGCCAAGACGCTCAATAAAGGCTGGGGTATGGCAAAGGGCGATGTGCTTTCGTACCTAAGTGCCGATGATGAACTTTTACCCAATGCTGTTAGTACTTCTTTGCGTTTTTTACAGGATGACGCGGTCCTCACGTATTGTGATTTTAATTTGTTTGACCCTTCATCTCGATTGATCCGAAAAGTTACAGCCCCGGACTTTGACTTTCGCGATATGTTCAGTCAGTTAATCTGTCATCCCGGCCCTGGGGTTTTTATGACTCGTCAAGCATTTGAAGCGACTGGTCAATGGAATAGTGCTTACCGACAGATGCCTGATTATGATTATTGGCTAAGGTTGGGGCTGCAGGGTCGCTTTGTAAGGGTGCCAGAAGTATTGGCTTGTTTCCGTGTGCATGAGCAGTCCCAGACCTTTGCAGTGGCCGATGAGAAAAAAGCGTTGGAGCCTTTGCAAATCATCTCTGGGTTTATTGAATCCGGAAAATTGCCGCCCGAGCTCGAACCGTTGAAGGCTGTGGCGCTCAGTAATGCGTGGATTGCCGTAGCACAATTGCAAACTCGTGCGGGCCGTTTTTTTCTAGGCTGGCAGGCGTTTCAACAAGCTTTTATAATCTACCCACGTAACTTTACTCGTCTTCGGACGGGCAAGATAATTCTTAATAGCCTGTTCAATCGTAGCCTCCATCGACTTGTTCGTTGGAAAAATTCCTTGCTTCGCTGAGCTAATTTGACACCAAATTTCAAGGGAGACATGCCGGTTATGGCAATAGAAAGGCATGTCATTTGTTTGACCGGTGCTTTTGGCTTTATAGGTCAGCATCTTCTTCCAATGCTGATAGGGCAGGGGGTGACGGTCCGCATATTGACTCGCAATGTAGGTCGAAATGCGGTGGAGGGCGTTGAGACCCATGTTGGCGATCTTTTCGATCCCATCAGTCTCGGAGCATTCCTGGCGGATGCTCGATTGTTGATCAATCTCGCCCATCCTTCAGGTCAACTGTCTGATGAACGTTACTCCGAAGGCATTGGCAATCTTGCCAAAGCTGCCAAGCAGGCAGGCGTACACCGCGTGCTGCATATCAGTACTGCAATGGTTGTCGGCGTCCCGCCGCAACGAGTAGTCAGCGAGTCAACGACAGAGCATCCCGTCACAGATTACGAGCGACAAAAGCTGAATGCGGAGAAAATTTTTCACCGCGAACTGCACGGCATCGCCGATCTAGGCATTTTACGGCCTACTGCCGTTTTTGGTCGCGGAGGTCAAAATCTGTTGAAATTGGCTGGCACGATTGCAGGGAACAGCTTTTTTTCGAGAAGACTGTTCCGTTTCATTCATGGCCAACGTCATATGCATCTGGTGAGTGTCAATGAGGTTGTGGCTGCGATCGTTTTTCTGGCTTTCGGGAAAAGACCCCTGGAGGGGAATGTTTTTTTGATTTCAGCAGATGATGAACCAACCAATCATTACCAGGCGGTTGACTCTATTCTAGGTGCGGTGTTGGGTAAGCCCATGCCTGACTCCGGACTGTGTTTGCCTGCCACTGTACTGAAAACCTTGCTCAAGTTGGTGGGGCGTTCCCAAGCCGACCCTCGGTTAATTTACGATGCCGGAAAATTGTATTCTTGGGGATTTCGTCGATCGGTGGATTTCGAGGCGGAACTTCAATATTTCGCACAAAACTATCTAGCCGAGAATTGCACCTCTTGAAAATTTTGCATGTGTCGGACGCCATCGATCCTTCTCTCGGTGGCGGAACGGCGGAGCGTACTTTCCAGTTGGCCTTGGCGCTGCACCGTGCCAACGTCGCCTGTACAGTGCTTTGTACAGAATTGGGGTTGGGAGACAAGCGTAAAGCAGAGCTTAGGAACATTGAACTCGTTGCCGTGCCGACACTGATCCGGAGATTTTTGACGCCTCTGGTTTCCTATCGGCGGATAAAGGGTCTTGTGGCTGATGCGGACGTCATTCACGTCACCGGACACTGGAGTGTCCTTGGCGCCATGGTTTGTTTAATTGCCCTTAAGTTGGGTCGCCCCTACGTTTATTGTCCCGCCGGGTCGTTAAGGGTCTTTGGTCGATCAGCGTTACTGAAGAAAATTTACAACCGGGTGGTGGGCAAACGTATTGTGCAAGGGGCTTCTCGCTGCCTGGCGGTGACTAACCTTGAACGCGAGCAATTCACTGAATATGGCGTCGATGACTCACGGGTAGAGCTTCTGCCAAACGGCGTCCAACCCACTCAATCCATTACCAATCCACAAGCCTTCAGAGACGCTCATAGTCTTCACAACCGACAAATTATCTTGTTTCTTGGTCGTCTGAGTCCGATCAAAGGTCCAGATCTGCTCCTTGCCGCCTTCGCCAAGATCGCCAAACAGTTGGGGAATGTTCATTTGGTGTTCGCAGGACCCGATGGCGAGTTGAGCGCGCAGCTAAGAAACTCTGTTATTGAGACCGGGTTATCCAATCGCATTTCCTTTACTGGTTTCCTGGCCGGTCAGGAGAAACAGGATGCCCTGGCTGCGGCTAGCTTGTTGGTAGTACCGTCCCGTCAGGAGGCGATGTCTCTAGTGGCGCTTGAGGCAGGGTTGTGCGGTACTCCCGTGTTATTGACTGATCAATGTGGTTTCGATGAAGTACAAGAATTGGATGGTGGTCGTGTCGTCGCCGTGGATGTCGACGCCCTTGCCGAAGGGATGCGGTTCATGCTTCAAGACCCAGAGCGCTTGAGTGCTCAAGGTCAACGACTGCGCGCCGCGATACTGTCTCGTTACACTTGGGACGGACTGACCCAGCAAGTTCTTGTGCTGTATAGCAAGCTAGTATTCGAGTCTCGAAACGCTGTTAATAGGGTCTGAAGACTGTGAAGTTACTCATCGTTTCCCAATATTTCAGCCCTGAACACTTCATTATCAATGATATCGTTCGGGTACTTGTCACCCAAGGGCATGAAGTGGTGGTGGCTACTGGTAAGCCCAACTATCCGGACGGGGAAATTTTTCCTGGTTATCGCGCTTGGGGTTGTCAGCGAGAACGGTATCTTGATTGCGTCGATGTTGTGAGAGTGCCGTTATGGCCGCGCGGCAAAGGCGGAGCTAAAAATATGGTTCTCAATTATTTGTCGTTTGTCATTGCTGGGCTGGCTCTTTTCCCCTGGCTACTGAGAAAGCGAGAGTTTGATGCCATTTTGGTGTTCGCTCCGTCGCCTATCACCCAGGCAATACCCGCCATCGCCCTCAAATGGTTGAAGAAGGCGCACCTTGCTTTGTGGATACAGGATCTGTGGCCAGAGAGTCTCGCGGCAACGGGGTTTGTGAAAAACCGATTTTTGTTGAAAGTGGTTGGCTCATTGGTCAGGTCGATCTACTCCGGCTGTGATCGATTGCTGGTTCAATCTCATGCGTTCATCGATCCTGTGGCTCACTACGCCGCTCGAGATAAAATTGTTTATTACCCTAATTCAATAGATACCTTTTCACCCCGAGCCGATGTGCCAATTCCGCATGAGCTGTCCTCGGTACTTGAGCAGAATTTTTGCGTGGTATTTGCTGGCAATCTTGGCACGGCCCAAGCTTTGGACACCCTGTTGCAAGTGGCAATTCAACTGCGTGATGAGGGTGATATCCGTTTGGTGCTTATTGGCAGCGGTAGTCGCTTGGATTGGCTCAAGGCGCAGAAACAGGCTCACGGTCTGGATAATCTGATTTTGCCAGGTCGCTTTCCCGCTGAAGCGATGCCGGGTATTTTTTCGCGCTCCGCCGCGCTACTGGTTTCGCTCAATGATGAGCGTATTTTCAGCCAAACCATTCCGAGCAAAATTCAAGCTTATCTGGCGGCAGGAAGGCCGATCATTGCCTGTTTGAACGGTGAGGGGGCTCGCATTGTCCTAGAAGCTCGTGCGGGGCTTTCCTCACCGGCTGAACAGGTGTCGCCGTTAGTGGCTGCTATCCGTGAGATGCACAGTCTGGATGAAGTCGAAAGAGAAACGATGGGGCGATCTGGCCGAGCCTATTTTGAACAGCATTTCGACATGGGTAACCAAGTTCGACGCCTGATAGATCTACTTCAACGCTAAGAAGACGAGTGTTGTTTTGCCACAGACTTATATTTTGGTACCAGGCCCTTGTGAAAAAATTATTCATTTTTCCTGATGTGTTCATGGCCAATATTTTCGCCATGATCCTAATCATGATTGGCTTGAGTCTGTTCGGCAGGCCGGAATTAGCTTGGGACTTCGGTATTGTCTACGCCGCTACTGTAGCTCTCTTTTACTCATTTTCCGGTAATGCCAGGAGCATCTTCCTAGCCGGAAATAGGCAGGTAGACAGCGCCTATATCCTGCGATCGCGCTGTTTTATAGTACTGCCGCTCTGTGTTTTAAATTTTGTGCTTCTCGTCTTCCTCAACAGAGCATTTGATCTGCTGAGCACACGCACAGCGCTAGTTCGTCGAGGCGCAAGAGTGCAGGCTAAAGGGAAGGTTGGGCATGCGGTCGTGCCTGCTTTGATCACTATTTTGATATGTGATATGAATGTGCGGCTTTGACGCTTGGATGACCTACGCTGAGTTGAAAAAACTCAGGATACTCTCGAATTCAGGTGCCTGACATTTGAAAAATCTATTCATTTTTCCTGCCGCATTCATGGCCAACACCTTCGCCATGATGCTGATCATGATTGGCTTGAGCCTATTTGGCAGGCCGGACCTGGCTGCGGACTTCGGTATTGTCCACGGTGCTACGGTGGCGCTTTTTTACTCGTTTTCCGGTAATGCCCGAAGCATCATTCTGGCCAGAACGAGGGTCGTAGACAGCGCTTACATTTTGCGCTTGCGTTGTTTATTGGTAATTCCTCTCGGTGCTTTGGCCTTTGTGCTCAGTATCGGGTTGGTGGCTTCAGGTTGGCTGTTTGTCCTGTTGTTGATTGTGCGCCGCGCGTGTGAATGGTTGGCGGAAGTCTTTCTCAGCGAGCAGGAGCACGATCATCAGTCTACGCAGGCGGTACGTTTTTTTCTTACCCAGGGCGTAGCAAGCCTCTTGGTGTTGTTGGCGCTTTCTTTTGATAGCACCGTTGGCCTCTGGGTGCTGGCTGTATGGGCCGTTACGCCGCTTTGTTGGTGCATTCGTCCTCAGATGTTCGCGGCGGCATTCAAAAAAACTCCTCATGGGAAGAAGTATTTAAAACTACTGTTGCCGCATTTTGGTTCGACGGCAGCGATCGGTGTTTCAGTCTACGTGTTCAGGCTTTTTATTGTTCTTCTGGTTGGAAGGCATATGGCCGGTGACCTTTTCTCGGCCTTCGCTCTCGGGGGCATACTCGGGGCGGTATTTACCCAGGCGTTGGGGCCAACCTTGGTGCGTAACGAGAGCAATTCCGGACGTTCGAGTCCTTTGGTGCGGTGGGTAAACCTGATCGTTGGGGGCTCACTATTAGTGGGGGTACTGGTTGCTGCGATGGCGCTACTGCGGCCGGAATTACTGCTGTGGACCGGAAAGGGAGGATTGTTTTGGTTGGCGGTAGGTTGCTCGCTTACGGGGGGGGCAATCATGGTTAAAGCTCAACGAGTACGGTTACGCTTACTGCAAAATAGCGAAAGTCAGGATGCTTTTGGTTCTGATATGCTAGCCAATATCTTGCTTATCGGTTGTATCCCGTTTCTTTTTTACGGCCTGGGAGCCACCTCGTTGGCTGGGCTTTACTTGTTGGGGGCTATATTGTCGTTAGTATTCTACGTAAGCGAAAAGGACGGTCTTTTCAGTGCCAAAGTGTTAAAAACGGCGGGGCGATGGATTTTGCCAGGTTTAGCATTTGTATTGTTTATTCCTTTGTTTTTCCAGTTGTCTGGCGGGATTTATCAAGGGGAACACCCTTATTTTTCCAGTGAAGGAAAGCTGGCATTATTGCCTATTCCGGTTTCAGTGCTGGCATGTTATGCAGGCATTGTCATTTTGGGTGGTTACACAAAAGCTCGCTTGTCGCTGATTACCGTATTTTTTCTGTTTATGGGGATGTTATTTACAAGCTTGCTGTTGGCAGCAGAGTCCGGTATCGAAACGCAATCAAAGTTGATTTTGCTTGTTCAGTATATTCTCCCTGTGTTTGCGCTTGTGCTTGGGCAGCAATATGGCATGGAGAAGGGCGCTATTTCAAAGATGGCTAAAGTGTGGTTTTTCATTCTTTTGATTTTCGTGCCGTTAGAAACTATATCGACGATGGCAAAAAATATCGGAATTTTGTCTCCGTCCGTGTACTTGTTTAGCATTTATCAGCACTTGCAATATGTGCCAGTTATTTTTGCCGGCGGGTATGTCATTGCATTGTTTGCTCTGTCCGAGGAGGCGGGTTATCGGAAGGGGTTGTTGCTGTTGTCAGTTATCATTGGGATGTATGCAGCCTTCGCGTTTTCTATGCTTGCGTACGCTTTGATTGTGACGGGAGTGCTGGTTTTCTTTATTCGCAGCTTGCTATTAAGAAAAGGCATTTGGCATGGTGCGTCGATGGTGCTAATGGTGGGTCTGGGTATCGCCATGAGTCTTGCCTTTGTCAATGGTGCATTCTTGCGGGCGAAGTTCGGCATCGATCTGTCGTTCGTTTCTAGCATTCCCGGTGTTTCTGGCGTTGCTAATATTTTTGGTGTCCACATATCGGCGAAGGAAATTACAGAGGCGCCTACAGTTCTAAATAACCGTGATGAACGACTGGTATATTGGCATTTCTATCTCTCCCAGATCTTCGACAGTTTCAGCTCGTTTTGGCTAGGTCATGCGGGCGCTCCGGATAGAACCAAGTTTCCGAGCGCGCATAATTATTATCTCGATTTTATCTATAATTTTGGCTTTCTAGCGGTTTTACCGCTTTTAGGATTAGTAGCGTTTACAGTGTGGAATGCGGTGCGTAACACTTTCCGTATCTGGGCGTCCTCTGAGGTGCTCGGTGTGCTGGGTGTGGTTCTGTTTTTTGTGCTTGCGGACAACATGTTGAAGGTAGGCATGCGCCAGCCTTATCCTGGAATAATAACGTTTTTTCTCTGGGGTATTATTCTTACGGTTCTTTCCCAGTACAGGAGTGGGAAGGCAGAAAGTGAGAATGATGGAGTATTAGTTGATAGAAAAAATGAAGAATAAAGTGTTTGATCGTCCTCCCAGGTGTTGCCGTGGGGATTCTCGACTATAGGCGCTCTCGATTCGCTTCCTGAGTCGATGTATATTTGTTTGACTGTGTAAAATATTCTGAGAGTTCGCATGAAAATTTTGGTGCTGGGTATCACTGGCATGCTGGGCAGTGCGGTCTTCAGGACATTCAGCTCTGATCCAGAGCATGAGGTCTGGGGGACATTGCGCAGCTCGGCGGGGAAGAGGAACTTCCCCGAAGCAAGCCGCGAGCGCTTGCTCTCTGGCGTTGATGTGCTGGATCAGGACGCGCTTGTGGCTGCGTTTACCCAGGTGCGTCCGGACGTGGTTATCAATTGTGTCGGCTTGATCAAGCAGCTGGCTGATGCCAAGGACCCGCTGACGGCGCTGCCGATCAACGCCATGTTGCCGCACCGACTGGCGCGGCTCTGTGCGCTGAGCGGTGCGCGCCTGATCCAGGTCAGTACCGATTGCGTCTTCTCTGGCAGCAAAGGCGGCTATCTGGAAAGCGATCTTTCGGATGCCGAAGACCTGTATGGCAAGTCCAAGTACATTGGCGAGCTGCACGATCTACCGAATGCAATCACTCTGCGAACCTCGATCATCGGGCACGAGTTGGGTTCCAGTTACTCTCTGGTGGACTGGTTTCTGGCTCAGGAGGGGAGTGTGCGCGGTTTTTCCGAAGCTATCTTCTCCGGTTTGCCCACCGTTGAGCTGGCTCGGGTGATGAAAGACTTCGTCCTGCCGCACCCGGAGCTAAATGGCCTGTATCATGTCGCCGCAGAGCCGATAGCCAAGCTGGACTTGTTGACCCTTATTGCCAATCAATATGGCAAGACTATCGAGATCCGCCCAGACGCCACATTGGTGATTGATCGCTCGCTCAACAGCGAACGCTTCACCCAGGCGACCGGGTACAAAGCCCCAATCTGGCCTCAGCTTATTGAGCTGATGCACGCCACTCGCTAACGAATTCGGAAGGTTTACATGTTCGACGACAAGGTATTGATGATCACCGGTGGTACCGGTTCTTTCGGCCATACGGTCCTCAAGCGTTTTCTCAATACCGCTGTGCGCGAGATTCGCATTTTCAGTCGTGACGAGAAGAAGCAGGAAGACATGCGCATTGCCTTGGCCAATGACAAGGTCAAGTTCTACATCGGCGATGTTCGAGATTACGACAGCTTGGCCCAGGCCATGGTCGGTGTGGATTACATCTTCCACGCCGCGGCCTTGAAGCAGGTTCCATCCTGCGAGTTCTATCCAATGGAAGCGGTGCGCACCAACGTACTCGGCACCGAGAACGTACTGAACGCCGCCATCGCCAGCGGTGTTAAGCGGGTTGTGGTGTTGAGCACTGACAAAGCGGTCTATCCGATCAACGCCATGGGCATCTCCAAGGCGATGGCCGAGAAGTTGATGGTGGCCAAGTCGCGCATGATCCCGACCACGGGCCCGGTTATCTGTGCGACGCGTTATGGCAACGTCATGGCCTCGCGTGGCTCGGTGATTCCGTTGTTCGTCGATCAACTTTACAAAGGTGAAGTGCTGACGGTTACAGACCCGGAAATGACCCGCTTCCTCATGTCGCTTGAAGACTCGGTCGATCTGGTTCTGCACGCTTTCGAGCATGGTCAGCAAGGTGATTTGTTCATCCAGAAAGCCCCGGCCTCTACCGTCGGCGACCTGGCCGAGGCGCTCAAGCAGCTGTTCGGCAAAACCAACGAGGTCAAGGTCATCGGTACTCGCCACGGCGAAAAACTCTACGAATCGCTGGTGTCCCGCGAAGAAATGGCCAAGGCCGAGGACATGGGGCGTTACTACCGGATTCCGGCGGATAACCGTGACCTGAACTACAAGAAGTACTTTGTCGAAGGTGAACAGCGGATCTCCGAGCTGGACGATTACACCTCCCACAACACGACACGCCTGGACGTATCGGGGATCAAGGAGCTTCTGCTCAAGCTCGACTACATCAAGGAGCAGCTCAATGCTTAAGGTCATGACGCTGGTTGGCACGCGTCCCGAGCTGATCAAGATGAGCCGTGTTATCGCTGAACTGGATCGCCAGGTCGATCATGTCCTGGTGCACTCCGGGCAGAACTACGATTACGAACTCAATCAGGTGTTTTTCGACGACCTGGAGATCCGCAAGCCGGATCACTTCCTCGGTGCTGCCGGCGATACCGCCGCCAAGACCATCGCCGAAGTCATCGCCAAGTCGGATGAAATCTTCGAGCTGGAAAAGCCTGATGCATTGCTGCTGTATGGCGACACCAATACCTGCCTGGCGGTGATTTCCGCCAAGCGTCGCAAGATCCCGGTGTTTCATATGGAGGCGGGTAACCGCTGCTTCGATCAGCGTGTGCCTGAAGAACTGAACCGCAAGGTGCTGGACCACCTCAGTGACATCAACATGGTGCTCACCGAGCATGCTCGCCGTTACCTGATTGCCGAGGGTATTCGCCCGGAAACAATCATCAAAACCGGCTCGCACATGCAGGAAGTCCTCGACTACTACATGCCGAAGATCGAGCAGTCCGATGTGCTGGCGCGCAGTGGCCTGGAGCAGGACAAGTTCTTTATTGTCAGCGCCCATCGTGAAGAAAACGTCGATACGCCGGACAATCTGCGCGATCTGCTGGATACCCTGCGGGCCCTGGCTGATCACTATGGTTTTCCAGTGATCGTGTCGACTCATCCTCGTACGCGCAAACGTCTCGAAGCCTTGGGTGAATCGCTTGATCACCCGTTGATCCGCTTCGTTAAGCCGTTTGGTCTGCTGGATTACATCAAGCTGCAAATGTCGGCGTTCTGCGTGCTTTCCGATAGCGGCACCATCACCGAAGAAGCTTCGCTGCTGAATCTGCCTGCCGTCACCCTGCGCAATGCCCATGAGCGTCCAGAAGGGATGGATGAAGGCACGCTGATCATGAGCGGCCTGAAGCGCGGTTCCGTGATGGATGCGGTGCGTGTGATCACCAGCCAGCATTCTCGCGAGCAGCGCAAAGTGCCACTGGTGCCTGACTATAAAGGTGGGCCGGTGTCGTTGCAGGTGGTTCGTGTGGTGCTGAGTTATACCGACTACATCAATCGCACGGTGTGGAGCAAGGCTTGAGCCCACTATGATGCGAGTCCTTTTAACGGGGGCCAGCGGTTTTGTCGGGGCTGCGGTCCAGGCTAATCTGCTGGCAGATCAGCGGTTTTCGCTGCGCTCAGTCTATCGACGGGTACCGACGCAGGTGCCGATCGGCCTGGAGGTCAGTCAGGTGCCCGGACTTGAGCCGGACACCGACTGGCAAGTGCCGCTTGAGAACGTCGAGGTGGTGATTCACTCTGCCGCCCGCGTTCATGTCATGAACGAGAACGAAGCCGATCCACTGGCCGCTTTTCGGCGTGCCAATGTGCAGGGGACGTTACGTCTGGCGGAGCAGGCAGCCCAGGCCGGGGTTCGTCGATTCATCTACCTGAGTTCAATCAAGGTCAACGGTGAAGGCACGCTGCCCGGCCACCCTTATACGGCCGATGACCAGCCCGCCCCTCTGGATCCCTATGGCGTCTCCAAGCTGGAGGCCGAGCAGGCATTGCAGGCCCTGGCGGCGAAAACCGGCATGGAAGTGGTGATTATTCGCCCGGTACTGGTTTATGGCCCTGGGGTGAAGGCCAACTTTCGCAACATGATGGGTTGGCTCAATAAGGGTGTGCCATTGCCGTTGGGTGCCATTACCAACAAGCGCAGCCTGGTGGCATTGGACAATCTCGTCGACCTGGTAGTGACCTGCATCCAGCATCCCGGCGCGGCCAACCAGGTTTTCCTGGTCAGTGACGATGAGGACCTGTCCACCAGCGAACTGCTGCGGCGTATGGGCCGGGCTTTGGGTCGGCCGGCGCGACTGTTGCCATTGCCGATGTGGCTGTTGAGCACCACTGCGCAACTGCTGGGGAAGAAGGCCTTGTCCCAGCGTCTCTGTGGATCGCTGCAGGTCGATATCCGGAAAACCAAAGCATTGCTCGACTGGACGCCGGCGATCGGTGTGGATGGTGCGTTGGCCAAGACCGCGAAAGACTTTCTGGAGCAGCGGGTGTGAGAGGGAGCGTGTGGTTTGCTAACAGGAAGTCGAGCAAAGGAAAATCTTGTAATGCGTGAGCGTTTATTAAGCCTGCCACGAAGCTACAAGCGTGCCTTGCAGTTGCTGGTTGATGTTGTGCTGGTCTGGGCTGCGCTCTGGCTGGCGTTTGTCGTGCGTCTGGGGATTGAGCGGCCAGTCAATCCTCTCGGCAGTTATGCCTGGTTGTTCGTCGCCGCGCCGGTCATTGCGATCCCCATCTTTATCCACCTCGGCTTGTATCGTGCGGTGATGCGTTATTTTGGCAATGACGCCCTGATCAGTATCTTCAAGGCCGTAACATTGTCGGCCCTGATGTTGACGGTCTACGTTTATTTGTACCGCCCGGATGTATTGGTACCTCGCTCGCTGATCATCAATTACTGGTGGTTGAGTTTGTTAATGATTGGCGGCCTGCGCTTGTTCATGCGCCAGTATTTTCTCGGCGACTGGCTTCTTGCCGGACAGCACGTGCCCTTCCTGCGCCAGGATGACACCTCTCCCAAGGTCGCAATCTATGGTGGCGGGGCTGCCGGCAATCAGTTGGCTGCAGCACTGCGCATGGGCAAGGCGATTCGTCCGGTGGCCTTTATCGACGATGACGTAAGTATTGCGAGTCGGGTGATCGCCGGGCTCAAGGTCTACACGTCAGCGGATATTGACCAGATGATCGAGGATACCGGCGCAACGGAAGTATTGCTGGCCATCCCCTCGGCGTCGCGCGCCAGACGGCGTGAGATCCTCGCCGCGCTTGAATCTTATCCCGTGCATGTGCGGACGATTCCAGGGTTCATGGACCTGGCCAGTGGCCGGGTCAGTGTCAGCGATCTTCAGGAAGTCGATATCGTCGACCTGCTTGGACGAGACACGGTTGCGGCCCAGCAAACGCTTTTCGAGCGCTGCATCCGTGATCACGTAGTCATGGTCACAGGGGCCGGCGGCTCGATCGGTTCGGAACTGTGCCGGCAAATCCTTACCAGCAAGCCAACGGCGCTGGTCCTTTTCGAGCACAGCGAATTCAATCTCTACACCATCCAGATCGAGTTGGAAAAGCTGATTCACAGCGAGGGGCTGACCCTGGAGCTGGTGCCGATCCTCGGTTCGATTCGCAACAGTGAGCGGCTGCTGGATGTGATGCGCACCTGGAGCGTGAAAACGGTGTATCACGCGGCGGCCTATAAACACGTGCCGATCGTCGAGCATAACGTTGCCGAAGGCGTGCTGAACAATGTTCTCGGAACCTTGCAGACCGCGCAGGCGGCCGTGCAAGCGGGGGTCGAGCACTTCGTGCTGATTTCCACCGACAAGGCGGTGCGGCCTACCAATGTCATGGGGAGCACCAAGCGGCTGGCTGAAATGACGCTGCAGGCGCTCAGTCGTGAGTCCCATCCGCTGCTGCTGGGTGAGCACATCACGGCGCCTTGCGCCAACACCACCCGGTTCACCATGGTGCGTTTCGGCAACGTGCTGGGCTCGTCCGGTTCTGTGATCCCGCTGTTCCGCGAGCAAATCAAGGGTGGCGGGCCGATCACGGTGACTCATCCAAACATGACCCGCTATTTCATGACCATTCCCGAGGCCGCGCAACTGGTGATCCAGGCGGGCTCCATGGGCCAGGGCGGGGACGTGTTCGTGCTCGACATGGGGCAACCGGTGAAGATTGCCGACCTAGCGGAAAAAATGGTCCACCTGTCCGGCCTTTCCTTGCGTAGTCCGGAGCGCCCTAACGGTGACATTGCGATCGAATTTACCGGGTTGCGCCGTGGCGAAAAGCTCTATGAGGAGCTGTTGATCGGCGACAACGTAAGCCCGACCGAACACTCGATGATCATGCGTGCCGACGAGGAACATCTACCGTGGGAGGACTTCAAGCTGGCGATTTCTGCCCTATTGAAGGCTGTCGCGGAGGATGACTATGGGCAGGTCCGCACGCTGCTGTGCAGTACGGTCAACGGCTACGTGCCTGAGTGCCATATTGTCGACCTGATTCATCAACGTCGACAGGCGATAGAGAGTTCTGAGGGCGATTGATAGATACGCCACCATTTTTGAAACCCGTTAACGCTGGAATCAAATCTTGAGAGCAGACGCCCACGGCGCTGTTCGCAGAAGGCACCTTTCGAAGGTGCCTTTTTTTTGCGTGCGAAAAAGCACCTCACCGACTTCAAGTCATCGTACGACTTGCCGATAACGAGCTGTCGGTGCACGGCCCTGCACTCCAGCCAACAAAAACAAAGGCATTCGTTATGTTTCTTCGTCAGTTGAATATTGCCCCCCGTGCTGCACTGGGGTTTGCCTTGATCGCGGTGCTAGTGGCGCTGCTCGGAATATTTGCGTTGGGGCAAATGTCGAGCATCCGCAACAGCGAGGTGGCGGTGGAGAAACAGTGGCTGCCGAGCATTCGCGGCGGTGACGAAATTCGCGAGATCATGCTGCGCATTCGTACGATCTCTCTGCGCATGGCCCTGGACCAGGACCCGAAGAACATTGCGCAATACCGTAGCCAGATGGATACCCGCGACAAGGATCTGAGCGAAAAGATTGCCGCCTACGACAAGCTGGTCACCACAGCTGAAGGCAAGGCGTTGTACGAACAGTTCAAAAGTACCTTCACCGCCTATCGTGCCGGTATCGCCCAATCTTTCTCCCTGGCCGAGCAGGGACGTCGCGACGAGCTGACCAAATTATTGCTGGTCGACATGAAAACCGTCGTCGATGGTTCCGGCAAACAACTCAGTGATTTGGCGGATCTGTTCACCAAACAAGTCGCCGCTGAAAGCGACAAATCCAAAGACCACTACGAAACGTCGCGCATGATCGTCAGTCTGTTTGTCGCCCTGGCAGCGCTGGCGACAGTAGGCCTGGCCATGCTGCTGACCCGTAGCATCGTGCGCCCCCTGACTGAAGCCGTGACCGCCGCAGAACACGTGGCACAGGGTGATTTGACCCGTCCTATCGAAACCCACGGCAATGACGAAGTGAGTCGTTTGCTCAAGGCGTTGGCGACCATGCAGCAGAACTTGCGGGAAACCTTGCAGGGTATCAGCGGTTCGGCGACGCAATTGGCTACGGCGGCCGATGAGCTGAATGCCGTCACCCTCGATAGCACCCAGGGCCTGCAACAACAGAACAACGAAATTGAACAGGCTGCCACGGCAGTCAATGAAATGACCGCCGCCGTGGAAGAGGTCGCGCGTAACGCAGTGTCCACATCGGATGCCACCCGCCAGTCCAGTGAGTCGGCGCATCTGGGGCAGGAACGAGTCAGCGAAACGGCCAGTGCGATCAGTTCACTCGCCAACGACGTGCAAAGCACCGGTGAGCTGGTCCAGTCGTTGGCCAATCAATCACAGGATATCGGCAAAGTGCTGGATGTGATTCGTGCCATCGCCGAGCAAACCAACCTGCTGGCGCTTAACGCAGCGATTGAAGCGGCGCGGGCGGGTGAGAGCGGTCGCGGATTTGCGGTGGTGGCTGATGAAGTACGGGCGCTGGCTTATCGCACGCAGCAATCGACCCAGGAAATCGAACAAATGGTGCAAGGCATGCGCAACGGTTCGAGTCAGGCCCTGGATGCCATGAACACCAGCGTCTCTCGTGCCGCCAGTACGCTGGTGCTAGCCGAGCGCGCAGGTGATGCGTTGCAAACCATCACCGCATCGGTGCATCAGATTCATGAACGCAACCTGGTAATCGCCAGTGCCGCTGAAGAACAGGCGCAAGTGGCGCGTGAGGTTGATCGCAATCTGGTGAATATTCGCGATCTGTCGGTACGATCCGCTGCTGGGGCTAATCAGACCAGTGCGTCGAGCCATGAGCTGTCGCAACTGGCCAATGCGTTGCAGGGCATGGTGCGGCGTTTCCGGGTGTAAAACTGCGGGACGGTTTCTGTAGGAGCTGCCGAAGGCTGCGATCTTTTGACGTTGCTTTTTGAACGGCAAGATCAATAGATCGCAGCCTTCGGCAACTCCTACAGTGGTCAGGTTATCAGTGCAGTTTGAGCCGTGGCTCGGTTCCGCGCCCGATCTTGCTGCCCAGCATCAGCATCGCCGTGCGGAACGGTCCGTACAACGCCACCTGGTGCATGCGGTACAGCGACACGTAAAACATTCGCGCCAGCCAACCTTCCAGCATCACGCTGCCAGTGAGGTTGCCCATCAAGTTACCCACAGCCGAAAAACGCGACAGCGAAATCAGCGAGCCATAGTCGGTGTATTTGTACTCCGGAAGCGCCTTGCCTTCGATCCGCAGTTTCAGCGATTTGGCGAGCAACGACGCCTGTTGATGCGCAGCCTGGGCGCGAGGCGGCACATTGCGGTCGGTACCCGGCTGCGGGCAGGCCGCGCAGTCACCGAAGGCGAAGATGTTTTCGTCGCGGGTGGTTTGCAGGGTCGGCAGCACTTGCAGCTGATTGATACGGTTGGTTTCCAGGCCATCGATGTCCTTGAGGAAACCCGGCGCACGAATACCCGCGGCCCAGACTTTCAGGCTGGCGTTGATCACTTTGCCATCGGCGGTGATCAGGCTGTCCGACGTCACTTCGCTGACTGCCGCGTTGGTCATGACGTTGACCCCGAGTTTCTCCAGGGTTTTATGCACAGGCCCGCCGATCCGCTCCGGCAGCGCTGGCAACACCCGTGGCCCGGCCTCGATCAGGGTGATGTGCATGTTTTCCGGTTTGATCCGGTCCAGGCCATAGGCGGCCAGTTCATGGGCGGCGTTGTGCAACTCGGCGGCCAGTTCTACGCCGGTGGCACCAGCGCCGACGATGGCCACGCTGATCTGCTCGACCTTGTCGGTCTGCCCAGCGTGTGCGCGCAGGTAGTGGTTGAGCAATTGCTGGTGGAAACGCTCGGCCTGTTTGCGAGTGTCGAGGAACAGGCAATGCTGCGCCGCACCCTGGGTGCCGAAATCGTTGGTGGTGCTACCAACGGAGATCACCAGCGAGTCGTATGGCACTTCACGCGCAGGCACCAGTTCCAGCCCGGCTTCGTCATAGGTGGCGGCCAGCTGGATTTTTTTCTGCGCGCGATCGAGCCCGCTCATGCGCCCCAGTTGGAACTCGAAGTGGTTCCATTTCGCTTGGGCAACATAGTTGAGTTCGTCTTCGGAAGAGTTCAGCGATCCGGCAGCCACTTCATGCAACAACGGTTTCCAGATGTGGGTCAGGTTCGCGTCGACCAGCATCACACTGGCCGTGCCACGCTTGCCCAGAGTCTTACCCAGACGGGTAGCCAACTCCAGACCGCCGGCGCCGCCGCCAACGATGACAATACGATGAGTCATGGGGATATCTCACAAGGCTAAAAGAAATCGGTGCAATTACCCGAGCGAGCGCGAGGCAGCTCATAGCGTCAGGTAACTGATAAGTCGGCTCAACAGGCCCAGACCAATGGTCACTGCTAACACCAGCACAAGGAGCATCCACGGCCGAAAAGGCCGGCGCTCGACTTGGTGCTGGGACAGATGCAGGTACTCTTCGACATGCTTCTGGTCGTCGGGGTTCAGGCGGCTGGTCATATTGGGCCTCGTCAGGTAGACGTTGCTGAATGTGTAGAAGCTACAGGCTGATTTAACGAACGTTGAACGGAGCATAGCCGCTGTCGGGAATTGGCTCGACGCTGACCGTATCGCCTAGGCGAATGATGCCACTTTGTAACACTCGGGCAGTGATTCCGCCATGTCCGCGAACGGCCTGAAAGGTCCCGGGCCCCAGGTTGTTTTGCAGACGCGCGCAGGGCTGGCACCAGCCAGTGGTTTCGAAAATCGCCTGGCCGATTTTGAAGCGACGCCCCTTGAGGCTGAATAAATTGATTCCACTGATAACGAGATTGCGCCGCAGATCTCCAGGCTTGATCGGTTGATCGTCCGGGCGCCCCATGAGCGAACTGATTACCGCCAGATGCTCCCACTGAATCAACGTTACCTGCCGAGCATTGCGTACGCCTGGACGGGCGCGATCACCGGTTAAACCGGCTTCAAGCCGCGCTTCCACGGCCTCAAGTTCGATCATCGGCACACGAGGTTCCGGGCGCACGCCGATCCAGCGCACACGGCCGGTTTGCGGGACTTCGGCAATCAGTTCCTGCAATGGACTCACAGGCTGATCCCGACGTCGAAAACAATGCTGCGCCCCAGGTTACTGCGCAGGAAGTCCGGTGCATCCGGATGGGCGAACAAGACCCGGGCGAACGTCGGCCCCACCAGCGACAGTGAGCGCCAGCCCTGACGCAGGTATTCGGTGGGCGGCGGGAAATGGCTGTTGAGGTCGAGTACTTCGCGCTTGAGGCTGGCGAAGGCGATGATGTCCAATTCGCCCAGGTCCATACCGCGTTCTTTGTAGTTGTGAGCTTTTTTGCGCAAGGTCGGCGCCAGTCGCAGCAAGAACTCGTTGGCCGGGATGCGCCGGGGTTTGGCTTCGCGCCTTACCAGCTGGCTCAGGGAAAACGCGCTGCGCCGGCGTTGCAGTTCGTCGCGCCATTCGTCGTTGAGGCGCCGGCCTTCGTCGAGCACAAAAAAAACTTCAAAGTTTGCATCGCGAAACAGCACGTCCGGCGGCTCCCCGGCCGGGGCGAATTCATCAGTGCGGTAGGGAATGTTCAGCCCTTGCAGCAGGCGCTGGCAGACCCAACGCTCGCGCTCCCATTTGCGGGCATTGGACAGGAACGCGTTGGCTTGCTCGGCCGCGATGGTCAGCAGGCGTAAATAATCTGAGTCATCCATAGGCCCAAGCTTAGCGTTCAAATGCGACAAGCAGAAAGCTTTGCATCGACTGAAGCCACTTCGTCGCCGTAGTAGACTGCTTGGCAACGGTTGGTATCAAACAAGGGGCCTGCGGTGGAGCACAAAGGGTTAGCCACATGATCGGTGCAGAACTGCTCTCGCCGCAGACATTGACGGTCGGTTGGCTGATTTATGTGCCGGTGCTGCTCTGGGCGATCTGGCGTGCGCCGTGGGTCGAATTGTTTACCGACAGCCGACGTCAGCATTTGCTGTTCGGGACAGTGTTTGCGTTGTTCATGTTGTGGCTGGTACGGCGGGATTTTGATACCGGTGTGTCTTATCACTTCCTCGGTATGACGGCGGTGACGCTGCTGCTGGACTGGCCGCTGGCGATTCTCGGCGGCCTGGTGGCGCAAATCGGTCTTGTGCTGTTGGGGCGTCAGGATCTGCTGGCGATGGGGGTGAACGGCGCGCTGTTGATTGTGTTGCCGGTGCTGGTCACCGAGTGCTGCGCGATCCTGGTGGAGCGTGCACAACCGCGCAATCCTTTTGTGTATATCTTCGTTTCCGGTTTTTTTGCGGCGGCGCTCTCGGCGTTGCTGTGTCTGCTGCTGGCGCTGTGGTTACTGTGGTTCGACGAGATTTTCGCGATGCCGTACTGGCTGGAGGATTTTGTCGGTTATCTGTGGCTGCTGATTTTTCCGGAGGCATTCATCAACGGGATGGTGGTCAGCGCGCTGGTGGTTTTTTGTCCCGAGTGGCTGGAAACCTTCAACCGTACGCGCTACCTCTCGGCACCGTGGAATGACGACGATCCCAAACCGCCACAGCGCTGAAATCGTCGTCATTGCTATGAATCAGTGACGCGGATCGAAATCGCCGCTGAACAACTCATCTTCGGCATCCGGTGCCACCGGGATCTTGTGTTCTTCCGACGCCCAGGCGCCCAGGTCGATCAGTTTGCAACGGTCGGAGCAGAATGGCCGGAATTTGCTCTCGGCGCTCCATTCGACAGGGGCGCCGCAAGTCGGGCATTCGACGGTTGGGGTCTGGCTCATGATTGGCCTCCACGCAAAGTAAGGTAATAGTGATGCAGGCGGTCGACCTCGCTGTGCAACCAGGCGAGGTCGCGGTCATTGACCACCACCTCATTGGCATGACTGACACGATCCTGGCGGCTGGATTGTGCCTTGAGGATCGCCTGGACCTGCTGTTCGCTGGTCTGGTCACGCTGCAAAGTACGTTCGATCTGGAGCTGTTCGGGCGCGTCGATCACCAACACTCGCTGAGTCATGGCGTACTGCCCGGACTCAATCAGCAGCGGCGAAACCAGAATCGCATACGCTGATTTTGCCAGCGCCAGATGATGAGCGATCTCCTCGGCGATCAGCGGGTGCAGCAAAGCTTCCAGCCAGCGGCGCTCATCCGGTACTTCGAAGATCAGTTTGCGCAATGCAGCGCGGTCCAGTTGCCCGTCTGCCTGCAGCACGCCGGGCCCGAAGTGTTCGGCGATCTTCGCCAGCGCCGGCCGCCCCGGCTCCACCACCCAGCGTGCGGCATGATCGGCATCGACCACGTGCACGCCCAGATCGATGAAATGCTGGGCTGCTGCGCTTTTGCCGCTGCCGATGCCGCCGGTCAGGCCGAGAATCCAGGGTTTTTCCACAGGGGTATTCATTTCAAACCGACAAACTGCCAATAGAAGTCGGTTATTTGAACACCCCAGAGCAAGGCAATCCAGCCGGCAATGGCCAGATAGGGGCCGAAGGGGATTGGTGTCGAGGTTTTCGCGTTGCGCAGGCGCAGATAAATCAGGCCGATCACCGCGCCAACCAGCGATGACAGGAGGATGGTCAGCGGCAAGATCTGCCAGCCGCCCCAGGCGCCAAACATCGCCAGCAACTTGAAATCACCGTAGCCCATGCCGTCCTTGCCGGTGATCAGCTTGAACAGCCAGAACACCGACCACAGCGCCATATAACCAGCGATGGCACCCCACAATGCGTCTTGCAGTGGCACGAACAGCCCGAGGCTGTTGACGATCAATCCCAGCCACATCAGCGGCAGCACCAGGACGTCCGGCAACAATTGATGCTCGGCATCGATCAGGCACATGGCCAACAAACCCCAAGTCAGCACCAGCGTCATACAGGCTGGCCAGCCGAAACCGAAGTGCCAGGCGATGAATGCCGACAACAGGCCGCACGCCAGTTCGATCAACGGATAGCGTTTGCTGATTGGCGTCGCGCAGGCCGAGCAGCGCCCGCGCAACAATACAAAACTGAGTAGCGGAATGTTTTCCCAGGCACGAATCCGATGAGCGCAGTGCGGGCACTGGGAATGCGGCAGCATCAGGTTGTAGGTGGGCAGTGGCGTTTCGCTGGGCAGCCCGAGAATGTCATGGGCCTGCACACGCCACTCGCGCTCAAGCATCTTTGGAAGGCGCCAGATCAGCACATTAAGGAAACTGCCGACCAGCAGTCCGATCACTCCGGCAATGACGATGAAGGCCAGCGGGTATTGGGCAAGTATTTCGTTCAAGGGCATGTCAGATCGCTGAGCCGAGTTGGAAGATAGGCAGGTACATCGCAACTACCAGGCCTCCGACGATAACACCCAGCACCACCATGATGAACGGCTCCATCAGGCTGGTGAGGTTATCGACCATATTGTCGACCTCGTCCTCGTAGAAACCCGCGACCTTGTCGAGCATTTCGTCCAGGGCGCCGGATTCTTCACCAATGGCGGTCATCTGAATGGCCATGTTCGGAAAGATTCCCGAGGTACGCATGGAGAAATTCAACTGCATACCCGTCGAAACGTCCTGCTTGATGCGCTGCACCGCGCGCTTGAACACGATGTTGCCAGTGGCCCCGGCCACTGAGTCCAGGGCTTCCACCAAGGGCACGCCAGCGGCGAAGGTGGTCGACAGCGTACGGGCGAAACGGGCCACGGCGGACTTGTACATCAAGGTGCCCACCAGCGGCAGTTTCAGCAGCCAGGTGTCCGTGCGGTCGCGAAAGCCTTGCGATGTCCTGAAGGCATGACGCAGACCGAAGAACGCCACAATCAAAACCCCGAGCATCATCCACCACCAGTCCTGCATGAACCGCGACAGCCCGATGACCATTACGGTGAAAGCGGGCAGTTCGGCCCCGAAGCCTTCGAACACCGACTGAAACTGCGGCACCACTTTGACCAGCAGAATCCCGGTCACAATGATCGCGACGAACACCACCACCAGCGGGTAGGTCATGGCTTTTTTGATCTTGGCCTTCAGGCTTTCGCTCTTTTCCTTATAGGTGGCCACGCGCTCCAGCAGGGTATCCAGGGCGCCAGCCTGTTCGCCGGCATCTACCAGGTTGCAGTACAACTCGTCGAAGTATTGAGGTTTTTTGCGCAGGGCAGCGGCGAAGCTGTTGCCCGCCGCGACTTCCTGTTTCACCTCGTCTACCAGTGTTCGCATGGCCGGGTTGTCGAAGCCTTCGCCGATGATGTCGAACGACTGCAGCAATGGCACGCCGGCTTTCATCATGGTCGCCATTTGCCGTGTGAACAGGGCAATGTCCTGGGCCTTGATGCGCTTGCCCAGGTTGAAAAGCGAGGTGGTTTTTTTACGAACCTTGCCGGGGTTGATGCCTTGTTTGCGCAACTGCGCCTTGATCAGTGCCGGGTTCTGACCGCTCAACTCGCCGGTGATTTTCGTGCCTTTACGGTCGGTGCCTTCCCAGGCGTACACGCTGATTTTCGCTGCTTTGACCGCCATGTTCAGTCCTTGGTGACCCGGTTGATTTCTTCCAGGCTGGTGATGCCCTGCATGGCTTTGAGCAGCCCAGAGGTGCGCAGGTCGTTGAAGCCGTCCTTGCGCATCTGGTCATCGATTTGCAGGGAGTTACCTTCGGCCATGATCAGCCGTTGCAAGTCCGCTGTGTTCTTCACCACTTCATAAATCCCCACTCGCCCTTTGTAACCGCCGTTGCAGTGATCGCAACCGACCGGCTCATAGATCGTGAATGTGCCGATGCGTTCCTCGGGGAAGCCTTCCTTGAGCAATGTCTCTCGGGGGATTTCCAGTGGAACCCGGCAGTGGCTGCACAACTTGCGCGCAAGGCGCTGGGCGATGATCAGGCTGACGGAGGTGGCGATGTTGAAGCCCTGGATGCCCATGTTGTGCAATCGGGTCAGGGTTTGCGCGGCGCTGTTGGTGTGCAGGGTCGACAGCACCAAGTGGCCGGTTTGGGCAGCCTTAATGGCGATTTCGGCGGTTTCGAGGTCACGGATTTCGCCGACCATTATCACGTCCGGGTCCTGGCGCAAAAAGGAGCGGAGCGCCTGGGCGAAATCCATGCCCTGTTTCGGATTGACGTTGACCTGATTGATGCCCTCCATGTTGATCTCCACCGGGTCTTCGGCGGTGGAGATGTTGATGTCCACGGTATTGAGAATGTTGAGACCGGTGTAGAGCGACACGGTCTTGCCGGAGCCGGTAGGGCCGGTCACCAGAATCATCCCCTGAGGCTGCCGGAGCGCGGCCATATACAGGTCTTTCTGGTCGGGCTCGTAGCCGAGGGCGTCGATGCCCATTTGCGCGCTGGACGGGTCGAGAATCCGGATCACCACTTTCTCGCCCCAAAGGGTCGGCAAGGTGTTGACCCGGAAGTCGATGGATTTGCTTTTCGACAAACGCATCTTGATGCGCCCATCCTGAGGCCGGCGGCGCTCGGAGATGTCGAGGCTGGCCATGACTTTGAGCCGTGCGGCGATGCGGCTGGCCAGTTGAATCGGCGGCTTGGCGACTTCCCGCAGCATGCCGTCGGTACGCATGCGCACGCGGTAGTTTTTTTCGTAAGGCTCGAAATGCAGGTCGGACGAACCGCTCTTGATCGCGTCGAGCAACATTTTGTGGACGAAGCGCACCACCGGCGCGTCATCGGCATCCTGGCCGGCGATGGTGTCTTGACGCTTGTCATCGCTCGTCTCGACGTCCAGGCCGTCGAGGTCAACATCGGCCATGTCCTCCAGGCCGGTGCCATGGCTATCGAAGAACTTCTCGATGGCATCGCTGAGTTTGTCGTCTTCGACCAGGATCGCTTCGGTGGTCAGCCCGGTGCTGAACTGGATGTCATTGATGGCCTGGTGATTGGTCGGATCGGAAATACCCACGAACAACTTGTTGCCACGGCGCCAGAGGGGCAGCGCGTGGTGCTGACGGACCAGTTTCTCGCTGACCAGGCCCTTGGGCTGGGTTTCCTTGTCCAGGGCGTGGAGGTCCATCAGGGCCATGCCGAAGTGCTCTGAAGCAATCTCGGCGACCTGACGGCTTTTCACCAGTTTGTTCTGCACCAGGTAACTGACGAGGGAGATGCGATTGCGTTGGGCCTGCTGGTACGCCTGTTGCGCGCTTTTGTCGGTAAGCAGCTCGGCCAGAACCAATTGCTTGGCCAAACCGCTGAGGGCGATGTCATTCATTGGGATACCGGACGAGACAGTTCATGACTTATAGCCTAGTCAACCGGCGGAACCAAACCAGCGACCGTGAGGTGACAAAAAGTGTCAGATAGTGCGGATCCTGGGGGTAGGAAAGGGCGTTGTTGCGATCGCGCGCCCCGTCAGCAGGGCGCGCGAGGGCTGGCATGGGCTGTGCTGCGACAGCTTTAGATCATGAGATTTCGACTCATGCACGGAGGCTGTCTATGAACAATCAAAAAGGTTTTACCCTGATCGAGTTGTTGATCGTGGTGGCGATCATCGGGATTCTCGCGACGTTCGCGATACCGGCTTATTCGAAGTACCAGGCGCGTGCCAAGGTAACGGCTGGGCTGGCGGAGATCTCGGCATTGAAGGTGCCATTCGAGGACGTTATCAATCAAGGGACCGATCCTGATTTGACGAAGGTCGGGGGCACCGCAACCAGTACTAACTGCACAACGACAGCATCCGGCAAAGCCGCGGATGGTACAGGCACGATTGGTTGCACCATCCTTAATGCGCCTGCGCCGGTCCTTAATCAGACCATTACGCTGACCCGTAGCGCGACAACTGGCTGGTCTTGCGCGACCACCGTCAATGCGGACTATTCGCCTAAAGGTTGCGTCGCCAGCGGTAAATAATCACCGTCCGGCATCGCTGAAAAATGCCTCGCCTGCAATGACGGGGCATTTTTTTGCCAACTGCGTAGCGGTACAGGAAAACCCCGACAATTCATGGCTTTAGGCCTGCCGAAAAACCCGCAACTTGCATGTAGGGAATTTCGAAGTCATGCATTTTGCATGATTTCGAGAAATCGCATGTTTTTTAAGTTGTTGATTTATAAGAATTTATTGTTTGTCTCAAAGTTGGCACAGCGTTCGCAATATCTCTGGTAACCCTGCTGAAAAGACACCCAGCAGAATTTCCAGAAAAACAGGAGTTACTCGTATGAAGAAGTTCGCTATCGCTGCCGCTACTGTAACCGCGTTGACCCTGACCATGGCTAATGCTGCATTTGCACAAACTCAAGCCACTCAGGCCCCAATGACGCTGGCGGCCGGTGAAATGACCAAAGCCAAGGAAGCTACTTCCGATACCTGGATTACCACCAAAGTCAAAAGTGACCTGGTAACTGAAAAAGGCATTCCTGGCACCGATATCAAAGTTGAAACCAACAAAGGCGTCGTGTCCCTGTCGTCCACCGTTGCGGTGACTGACGCTCAGAAAGCCACTGCCGTGGCGATCACCAAGAAAATCAAAGGCGTCAAAGCGGTCTCCGCTGACGGCCTGAAAGCCGATTAAGGCAAGACTTCTCGCCTGGACTGGGAGAAGGCGCGGTAGACGGGCCGAGTCATACGTCTGCCGCATCTGAGGAGTTCATGCGAACGGCCATAAGGATGTGGCCATTACAGGCCCCGGCATTCGTGTCGGGGCCTGTTCTATTTGCGAAGATCAAAAGATCGCAGCCTGCGGCAGCTCCTACATTGAAATGTGATCCATGAAGGAGCTGCCGCATGCTGCGATCTTTTGCTTAGCTTCCGCGCTTGCTGGTGATCTGCACCAACGTATTACCCTCAAAACGCAGGTACTGGTACATTCCGCCATTCGGCCCGTAGGTCCACTCTTCGACCTGAAACTCTTCCCGCCGATTGGCACTGCGCTTGTAACCCAGCAGATCACGGCTGACGGGTTCACCGCATTTGTGCAGCACTTCGCTGGAGCGGTCGCCGACGCTGATCAACTGACTGCCGCAGCGCAAGGTGTCCGCCGCCGAGGCCTGATGCGTCGCCATTGTCAGCGCCAGGCCCAGTAGCAGTTTCCTGAACATCAATCAGCGTCCAGATGCAATGGCGTGATGACCTTGCCGTCCTTTTCTGCTTCGCCCAACTGGGCATCGATGAAGTACACGCGGTCATCGGCAAGCTGGCCCTTGTCGACGATATAGTCTTTGATGCTGCTGGCGCGGTCCTGCCCCAATTGACGCAGCAACACGTCACTGGAACTCCAGAACTTGATCACGTCGGCGCGCATTTTGGCTGTGCGCTCCTCTTTGCCCAGGTCCTTCCATTCGGCAGGCGGCTGAACCTTCAGGCGTGTGCGGTATATGCCTTCGAGAAGCGGACCTTTCTCGTTGTCCGGCACTTCCAGCAATGAAGCCTGGGCTGGCACCTTGTCGCCGCGACGCTGGAGCATTTTGTAATAGTTGTACTGGTATTCCCGTTCCAGGCGTTGCTCGGCGATCAGCGGGCCGTCGCTGCTCTGAGCCGCCGTGCCTTCGATTTCCAGGCGCAGGGCCGGGCGTTCCTTGAGAGCGTTGGACAGCTTGACCAGTGCACCTTCGGCGTCTTTGCTCAAATCGCTGGAACCCGGCGCGAACGAGACGCTGCCCAAGTCTTCCGAACCCCCACCGCTGACCAACCCGCCAATAAGCTTGAATGGCGCAGCGGCCGCCTTGACGATCAGGTTGCGCAAGGTCTGCCAGACAATCGGCATGACGCTGAACTGCGGATTGTTCAAGTCGCCGGTCACCGGCAGTTCGATGGAAATCTTGCCATCGACGTCCTTGAGCAAGGCAATCGCCAGCTTCAGCGGCAGGCTCACGGCGTCCGGGCTGTCGACTTTTTCGCCCAGTTGCAGTTGCTCGACCACCACCTTGTTTTCGGCCTTGAGCTGGCCCTTGGTGATCAAGTAGTGCAGATCAAGATTGAGTCGGCCCTTGCGGATGCGGTAACCGGCGAATTTACCGGAGTAGGGCGTCAGCGTGGTCAGTTCCACGCGTTTGAAACTGGTGGCGATGTCGAGGCTGGCCATCGGGTCGAAGGGATTGACCGCGCCTTTGATGGTCACCGGTGCATAGCGGTCGACCTTGCCTTTGATATCGACGCTGGCCGGTTTCGCCTGACGGCTTTCGATGGTGCCGATTTGCCCGTTGAGTTGTTGAATGGCGGTCGCAAAGTTTGGCGTCAGGCTGAAGTCGGCGAAGTTGGCCGAGCCGTCATTGATGGCAATTCCCCCGATGTGGATACCCAGCGGCTTGTCCTTGCTGGCAGCGGGTTTGGCAGCGGCGGTCTTGGCTCCGGTGTCGGGCGGTTGCGGGATCAGCAGATCATCGATGTTGGTGGTGCGGTCATCGTTGATCATAAAGCGCGCATATGGCTGCAGCAGGTTGATCTTGTCGATCGACAGGCTGTCGCCGTGCTGATAGTTCAGGCCTTCGACCACCACTTGCTGCCACTTCAGGAAGTCGCGGGTTTTCAGGGTGTCGAGGGTATGCAACTGATCGACCTGAGCACGGCCGGTGACGTTGAAGGCCAGCGGCTCAGTGCTTTTCAGGTTGACCGCCAGATCGCTGCCGAGCATGCCGCTGCGCAGTTCCAGGCGAATGAATGGCGTGATGTAGGACTGAGCGATGCGAAGGTCGATGTCCTTGGTTTGTACGTTGAGTTTGGCGCTGATCGGGGCCAGGTTGACCTCGCCATCGGCTATCAGCTTGCCCTGCTTGCCCACGCCGGTGTCGAGTTTGAGCGTAAACGGCGAGCCATTGAGGCTGTCGAATTTCTGCAGGTCGAGATTCAGCGGCCCCAGTTCCAGTGCCACGGCGGGTTGCGCCTTGCGATCGGCCAGATGCACTTGATAGTCGCGCAGTTGCACATCGTTCAGCAGCACCTGCCATGGCTTACTCGGTGGCGCAGGCTCGGGCTTCGGTGAATCGGCTGACGCTGGCGTGCTGGCCGGTTCGGCTTTGGCCTTGGCGGCCGGTTTGGAGGGCTGGCTGGCAAACAGTTTCTGCCAATCGAGCTGGCCATCGGCTTCCAGGGCCGCCCAGGTTTCCAGTTTATGGCTGCGGATCTTGCCGACCACCACTTGCTGCTTGGCCAGATCAACCGTGGTTTCGCTGACATCCAGCCGCTCAAGTTTCACCAGCGGCCGACCATCCGGCGCTTTGATCGCAAACGGAGCAACGCTCAGTGCGACGTTGTTGAGCAGCAGTTCGGTTTCCTTGGACAGGTTGAGTTTGTAATCGGTGCTGAGGCTGTAGACGCCGCTTTCGAGTTCCAGTGGCACCGCGTCGCGCACATAGGGCCAAAAGGCCTTCATCTTGCCGTCGGTGACTTTCAACTTACCTTCGGAGGCGATCGGGATCAGGCTGAAATTGCCGGTCCAGTCGATCTGCCCACCGTTTGGACCGACGGCCACCAACGTCATGTCAGCACTGTCTTCGGGCAGTGTGCTGAGGTTCTTCAGCTCGAAATCGAGTTTGTCGTAGAGGAATTCGATGGTTTCGCTGGGGCGTTCATCCTTGAAGTGCACGGCACCACCAGCGAGTTTGATCCGGTCTACCCGCAGCGGGAACGGTTTGGCGTTGGGGTCGGCTGGCGTCGGTGCACTTGGGGGCAGTTTGAACAAGCCGAGCAAGTTGAGCTTGCCGTCTTTGCCGAAGACGATTTCGGTCTTGGATTTTTCCAGTTCGATATCGGACAGGTGCAGCGCCTTGGTCCAGATACTATCGAGTTGCAGGTTGGCGTACAGGCGTTCGAAGCCGATCTGTTCCTTGCCGGGTTCGCCGATGTTCAGGCCCCAAAGTGTCACTTCGAGGCTGAACGGGTTGAGTTCGATCCGCTGGATCGTGGCGGGCGTCGTGGCGTAGTTGGCCAGTTGTTGGTTGGCAATGCGCAAGGCAATGCCCGGCAAAATCAGAAAGCCCAGCAGGCTGTAGAGGGCCAGAGCAGTCAACAAGGCGCCGATGGCGCGAATCAATCCTTTGTACATGTGTGGCTTCATCTGTCTGAACCGAAGTGCCTTGGAGTATGGCACGCGTTTCCGGTTCCGAAGTAATCGCCCTGATCAGAAATGAGTGTAGGAATTGTCCTGTTAGTTCAGAGCTGCAGGATGAGCGTCTTTAGTGGTGGCTGTTGATCCATCGACGGGAAATCGCCGCCCGGCTTCATCACCGTCCATTCGCGTACAGGTCGGCCGGCTTTCTCGGCACAGCGCAGAACCTGCTCGCGCCAGTCGTCCATGCTGACTTTTGCCAGGTTGTTGCAGCAGATCAGCACGCCATTATCAGCGGTGGTCAGCAGCGCCGGTTTGAGCAGGCTCTGATAGTCGCGCAGCAAGTCCACGGTGCCAAACGCGCTCTTGGCCCAGGCTGGCGGATCAAGCAGGACCAGGTCGTATTGGCGCTGTTCCAGGCGCTGATAGCTTGGCAGTTTTTGCCCGCGCCGCTGGCTGATGGGCAGGCCGGCCAATTGGCGGATGGCCGGGAAGTAATCGGACTGGATGAATTCCATGGTCGGCAGCTGTGGATTCAGCAGACCGTTTTCACGACCGACTGCCAGGTTGCCTTCGGCGAAGTCCAGGTTGCAGACCTCACTCGCGCCACCGGCCGCAGCGCTTAAGCCGACGCCGCAGGTGTAGGCAAACAGGTTCAGCACACTTTTATTTTTGCTGTGATCCTTGACCCAGCCGCGAGTGTTGCGCAGGTCGAGGAACAACAACGGATCCTGCCCGGCGTGGCGCCCGCGCACCCGGTAATTGAGGCCCCATTCGTGGCCGACGAGGTCTTGCAGCGCTGTGTCTTCAGCTTGGTAGACGGTGTCCTCACGATCAACGCGCGAGTTGCCACGGGAGCGATCGTTGTAGACCAGCAGCAGGTCGAGGCCCAGGTGTTGATTAACGGTCTCGTGCAGTTGCAGCAGCGCATCGCGATCCAGCGACTGGTGAAAGCTTTGCACCAACAGTTGCGGACCGTAGCGGTCGATGGTCAGGCCGCCGGCGCCTTCCTGGCTACCGTGGAACAGGCGATAGCAGTCGGTGCCTTGCTGATGCAGCTCAGCAAGCAGGTCTTGGCGATGTTCGAGGGCGGCGCGCAGCGCCTGATTCAAGGAAGACATGCGGGCGCCTTGCAGGAGGTGATTGGGGCGCGGGAGTTTAACAGCTTGAGCGATGAAGAACCTGTGGGAGCGTGGCTTGCCCGCGATGAACGATAACGCGGTTCGTCGGTTGAACCGCGGTGCGGCCATCGCGGGCAAGCCACGCTCCCACAAGGATGGGGTCAGGTCAAAAGCCCCATACGTCGCTTGGCCCGATGCACCGAGCCGTTACGCACTGCCCAGCGCAGCATCGGCGCACTGCGATTGACGCTGGCGCGGATCAGTTTGCGTTGCAGCGGGTTCTGGCTGACGCCGAGCATGTCACTGGCCCAGTCCGGCAGCAGGTCGATACCGGCCTGCATCATCAACCCACCGAAAGGCTTGGCCAATCGGCTGGGGGACGGTGCGTTCAGCAATAGTCGCAGCACTTCACGACTGCGTTCGTCGCACAGCAGTTGCGGGCGAATGCGCTCAAGATAATCGGAAATTTCCTGCCGGGAGCGAGGCACATCGCGGGCGCCCAGGCGTTCAGCGATCAATGCGATTTCGGCGTAGTAGCGGTCCTGATCGCCCAGGGACAGGTGCGGGTTGCGATAACGCAAATGCGCGGCCAGGAAGTTGCTGACCTCGGCCACGTGCACCCAAGTTAATAGATCGGGGTCACTGGCGGCGTAAGGGCGGCCATCGGGCGCCGTGCCGGTGATTTGCAGATGGATGGTGCGGACTTTCTCGATCAACCAGTCGGCGTCCTGGCGCGAGCCGAAGGTGGTGCCGGAAATGAACTGCCCGGTACGGCGCAGACGGCCCAGCATGTCTTCGCGAAAATTCGAATGGTCCCACACGCCGGCCAGAGCCAACGGGTGCAACGCTTGCAGCATCAGCGCACTGATGCCGCCGATGAGCATGCTGCTGAAGTCACCATGGACTTGCCAGCTGACCGAGTCTGGCCCGAACAGGCCGGGATCGCCCTTGGGGTTTTCCAGGTCGAGCTTGCCCAGGGACAGACCAGTCAGGCTCATGACCTGGCTTTCGATGCGGGTGCGAATGAATTCCATGGTGCCCCGGTATTTCTCTGTAGGAGCTGCCGCAGGCTGCGATCTTTTGATTTTAAAAAGCAAAGTCAAAAGATCGCAGCCTGCGGCAGCTCCTACAGAGTGAGTTATTGGTTCAGGCGTTTTTCGATCAAGCCTTGTACCACGCTCGGGTCGGCGAGGGTCGAGGTATCCCCCAGGCTATCCAGTTCGTTGCAGGCGATCTTGCGCAGAATGCGCCGCATGATCTTACCTGAACGGGTTTTCGGCAAGGCCGGGGCCCACTGGATCAGGTCGGGTTTGGCGAAGCTGCCGATTTCCTTGCTGACCAGGGCCAGCAGCTCTTTTTTCAGTTCATCGCCCGGCTCGATGCCGTTCATGGGCGTGACGAAAGCGTAAATGCCCTGGCCTTTGACATCGTGGGGATAACCGACCACTGCCGCCTCGGCGATGCTGTCATGCAGCACCAGGGCGCTTTCCACTTCGGCGGTGCCGATGCGATGCCCGGAAACGTTGATCACATCGTCAATGCGCCCGGTGATCCAGTAATCGCCGTCTTCATCGCGCCGTGCGCCGTCACCGGTGAAGTAGTAGCCGGGGTAGGGCTTGAAGTAAGTGTCGACCATCCTTTGCGGATCGCCGTACACGCTACGGATCTGCGCCGGCCAGCTCGACTTGATCGCCAGCACGCCGCTGCCGGCGCCTTTGATTTCCTTGCCGTGCTCGTCGAGCAGCACCGGTTGCACGCCGAACATCGGTTGTGTGGCGCAGCCGGGTTTGATGCGTTGGGCGCTGACCAGCGGGCTAAGCATGATGCCGCCGGTTTCGGTCTGCCACCAGGTGTCGACGATCGGGCAACGCTCTTCGCCGACGGAATGGAAATACCATTCCCACGCTTCCGGGTTGATCGGCTCACCGACGGTGCCGAGCAGTCTGACGCTGGCGCGGGACGTTTCCTTCAAGGGTTCGGGGCCTTCACGCATCAGCGCGCGCAGGGCCGTGGGGGCGGTATAGAAGATGTTGACCTTGTGCTTGTCGATCACCTGCCAGAAACGCGCGCAGCTGGGATAACTCGGTACGCCTTCGAAAATCAGTGTGGTGGCGCCGTTGGCCAGTGGGCCATAGACGATGTAGCTGTGACCGGTCACCCAGCCAACATCGGCCGTACACCAGAACACCTCGCCGTCGCGATAATCGAGCACGTATTTGAAGGTCATCGCTGCTTGCAGCAGGTAACCCCCGGTGGTGTGCAATACGCCTTTGGGTTTGCCGGTGCTGCCGGAGGTGTAGAGGATGAACAGTGGGTCTTCGGCGTCCATCGGCTCAGGCGGGCAATCGTCGCTGACATCGCGCAGTGCCTGGTGATACCAGATGTCGCGGCCTTCGACCCAGTTCACCTGATTCTGGGTGCGTTCAACGACCACCACGGTGCTGACGTCCGGGCAGCTTTGCAGGGCTTTGTCGACGTTCTGTTTCAGTGGCACGAATTTGCCGCCGCGCACGCCTTCATCGGCGGTGATCACGGTGCGGCAGTCGGCGTCGAGAATGCGGTCGCGCAGGGAGTCGGGGGAGAAACCACCGAACACCACCGAATGCACCGCACCGATGCGCGCGCAGGCGAGCATGGCGTAGGCCGCTTCGGGGATCATCGGCATGTAAATGCACACCCGGTCGCCTTTCTTCACGCCACGGCTTTTGAGCACGTTGGCCAGGCGACAGACGTTGTGATGGAGTTTTTTGTAAGTGACCTGGGTGGATTCGGCGGGGTCGTCGCCTTCCCAGATGATCGCAGTTTGATCGCCGCGTTGTTCCAGATGACGGTCGATGCAGTTGTAGCTGACGTTCAACTGGCCGCCCGCAAACCAGCTGGCCTCACCGGTTTTCAGGTCATAGCGCTGGACGGTCTGCCACGGTGCGCTCCAGTCGAGGAAGCGGGTGGCCTGTTCGGCCCAGAAGGTGCTGGGGTGTTCAATGGATTCGCGGTACAGGCGGTGATAGTCGTCTTGACTCAATTGTGCAGCCCGGCGGACGGCATCGGCTTTGGGGAACGTGCTGATATCGAACATGACGGTTCCTTATTCTTGTTGTGGGCGACAAGAGGGGGAGCTGCGCGACCCTCGTAGGAGCTGCCGAAGGCTGCGATCTTTTGATTTTACAAACAAGATCAAAAGATCGCAGCCTTCGGCAGCTCCTACACAGTGATAGCGCACGCCACCGATTTTGCAGTAAACCCGGTGCCGTGGAACTGTCCATGTTGCAAGTTGAAGGGGCGAGTAAACCGCCCCTTCAGCCTATCAGCCGCGGTGGCGACCACGGAAGTAGTTGATCAGCCCTTGGGTGGACGGATCATCAGCCGGGGATTCCTCGCTGCCGACCAGGCGGTTGTAGACGCCTTTGCCCAATTCCTTGCCCAACTCCACGCCCCACTGATCGAAGGCATTGATGCCCCAGATCACGCTTTGCACGAAGACTTTGTGTTCGTACATCGCCACCAGTGCACCGAGGCGACGCGGGCTGATGCGCTCGACCACCAGCGTGTTGCTCGGACGGTTGCCCGGGATCACCTTGTGCGGTGCGAGTTTCTGCACCTCGGCTTCGCTCATGCCTTTGTCACGCAGCTCGGTTTCAGCTTCGGCAAGGGTCTTGCCGAGCATCAGCGCCTGGCTTTGCGACAGGCAGTTGGCGTACAGCCACTGGTGGTGGTCGGACACCGGGTTGAAGCTGACGATCGGCACGATGAAGTCGGCCGGGATCAGTTGGGTGCCCTGGTGCAGCAACTGGTGGTAGGCGTGCTGGCCATTGCAACCAACGCCGCCCCAGATCACCGGACCGGTGTCGGTGGCGACGGGGGTGCCGTCCTGACGCACGCGCTTGCCGTTGGATTCCATGTCCAGCTGTTGCAAGTGCTTGGTGATATTACGCAGGTAGTGGTCGTACGGCAGGATCGCGTGGCTTTGCGCGCCCCAAAAGTTGCCGTACCACACGCCGAGCAGGGCCAGCAGCACCGGCATGTTCTGTTCGAACGGCGTAGTCAGGAAATGCTGGTCCATGGTGTAGGCACCGGACAGCAGTTCCTTGAAGTTCGACATGCCGATGGCCAGGGCAATCGGCAGACCGATGGCCGACCACAGCGAGTAACGCCCGCCCACCCAGTCCCACATCGGGAAGATGTTCTCTTCACGGATGCCGAATGCCACGGCGGCGGCGTTGTTGCTCGATACCGCGATGAAGTGACGATGCAGCTCGGCTTCCGAACCACCCTGGGCCAGATACCAGGCGCGGGCGGCCTGGGCGTTTTTCAGGGTTTCGAGGGTGTTGAAGGATTTTGACGAGACGATGAACAGCGTGGTCTCGGCGCGCAACGTCATGGTCAGTTCGTGGAACTCACTGCCATCGATGTTCGCCAGATAGTGACAGCGCACGCCTTTCTGGGCGTAGGACAACAGCGCTTCGGATACCAGCTCGGGGCCGAGGAACGAGCCACCGATACCGATGTTCACCACGTCGGTGATTGGCTTCTCGGTGTAACCGCGCCACAGACCGTCGTGGATACGGCCCACTAGATCGGTCATCTGATTCAGCACGCGATGCACTTCAGGCATCACGTTGACGCCGTTGACCGACAACTTGTCGCCAACCGGGCGGCGCAGGGCGGTGTGCAGGGCCGGACGTCCTTCCGAGGCGTTGACGATTTCGCCGTCGAACAGCGACTTGATCGCGCCTTTGAGGTCGACTTCGTTGGCCAGGCCCACCAGCAGATTGCGGGTCTCGGCATTGATCAGGTTTTTCGAGTAGTCGAGAAACAGGCCACAGCTGCTGAGGGTAAATTGGGTAAAGCGCTGCGGATCGGCATTGAAAGCCTCGCGCATGCTGAAATCCTGCATGGCTTGGCGGTGGTCATTCAACGCTTGCCAGGCAGGCAGAGCGGTAACGTCTTTAGGAGTGCGGTAGTACGCCATCGCTGCGGGTTTCCTTTTTACTTGAACTGCCTTTGAGACACTGAAAGTCCCGGAATGTCCTGGCCACAATTTAGACGAAGTCCGGTCTGCCTGCGTGCACGATTAAATGGCGCAGGCCGGTAACAGTAAACCTCACGGGGTGATCTGTCTTGGCTTTGTCTGACCTGCGACCGGTACTTTTTTATACCGGTACGGCAGGCGAGGGCAACAGGCGGGCTTTTCCAGTGTGCAGAATTGCGGGTGCGGTCAGGCGACCTGCACCGGAATGGCATTGCTGGTGTGGCTCAGTTCATTGCCCGGTGCCATGTAGAGCATGCGCGGCTTGAAGTTGAGCAGTTCGGCTTCGCTGTAATGGGCGTAAGCGCAGATGATCACGCGATCGCCGACCTTGGCCTTGTGGGCGGCGGCACCGTTGACCGAGATCATGCGCGAACCTTCTTCGCCACGAATGGCGTAGGTGGTAAAACGCTCGCCGTTGTCGATGTTGTAGATCTGGATCTGTTCATACTCACGGATGCCGGACAGGTCCAGCCATTCACCGTCGATGGCACAGGAACCTTCGTAATCGAGGACAGCGTGGGTGACTTCGGCGCGATGCAGCTTGGCTTTGAGCATGATGGCGTGCATGAGTGTTTCCCAGGTCGGAATCGAACGGCGGGCATTGTGCCCAAAGGCTTTGTGGGCGGCAATACAACGCAAAAGATCGCAGCCTTCGGCAGCGCCCACACAATTCCATGTAGGAGCTGCCGAAGGCTGCGATCTTTTGATTTTGCCTTTTAAGCGGGTGAATCGAGGTTCAGGTGCAGGTTATCAATCAACCGCGTCGTGCCCAGGAAAGCAGCCACCAGAATCACCATATCCCGATCTTCCGCAGTCGCCGGACGCAAATTCAGCGCATTACGAATTTCCAGGTAATCCGGACGCAGACCTGCGGCTTCAAGCTGTTTGAGCTGCGCGTTGATCAATGCCGGGAAGTCACGTTCCCCTTGCTTGATCGACTCGGCGATCGCGCTCAGCGTGCGATACACCACCGGCGCAATGGCCCGATGCTCTTCGCTGAGGAAACCATTGCGCGACGACAGCGCCAGGCCATCGGCCGCACGAACGGTCGGCTCGCCGATGATCTGGATCGGCATGTTCAGGTCATGCACCAGCGCACGAATGACTGCCAGTTGCTGGAAGTCTTTCTGGCCGAAGATCGCCAGGTCCGGCTGGACCATGTTGAACAGCTTGCTGACCACCGTCGCCACACCCTCGAAATGCCCCGGACGGCTGGCGCCACACAGGCCTTCGGACAGTTGCGGGACGCTGACGCGAGTTTGGCCTGCCATGCCGTCGGGGTACATCTCTTCAACCGTTGGCGCGAACAGCAAGTGGCAACCGGCCTGGAGTAATTTCTCCTGATCGGCAGGAAGGGTGCGCGGGTACTTGTCGAGGTCTTCACCGGCGCCGAACTGCAGCGGGTTGACGAAAATGCTCGCGACCACGAAATCTGCCCGTTGCGAGGCTTTGGTGATCAGTGCGACATGGCCACTGTGCAGGTTGCCCATGGTCGGCACGAAGGCGATGCGTTTGCCTTCACTGCGGGCACGGGCCACGGCGGCCCGCAGTTCGCGTACGGTTTTTACGGTGTTCATGCAGAGAATCCGTGTTCGATACCAGGGAAAGTCGCGGCTTTGACTTCGGTGACGTAGGCGGTCAAGGCGCCGTGAATGCTCTCTTGACCGGCCATGAAGTTCTTCACGAATTTCGGTACGCGGCCGGTAATCGACAACCCCAACATGTCGTGCAGAACCAGCACTTGGCCGTCAGTACGATGGCCGGCGCCGATACCAATCACCGGAATCTTCACTGCCTGGGTGATTTCTTCTGCCAGTTCGCTTGGCACGCATTCGAGCAGCAACATTGCCGCGCCGGCCTGTTCGAGCGAGATCGCATCGGCACGCATCTGCCGTGCCTGGTTTTCATTGCGGCCCTGGACTTTATAGCCGCCGAGGATGTTCACCGATTGCGGCGTCAGGCCCATGTGTGCGCACACCGGAATGCCACGTTCGGCGAGCAGACGGATCGAATCCGCCAGCCACAACGCGCCTTCGACCTTGACCATGTGCGCGCCGGCCTGCATCAACAGGGCGCTGTTGGTCATGGCTTGTTCGGTGGTGGCATAGGCCATGAATGGCAGGTCGGCGAGGATCAATGCGTCGGTGTTACCGCGTTTGACGGCGGCCACGTGGTAGGCCATTTCGGCAGTGGTAACCGGCAGGGTGCTGTCGTGACCTTGCAAAACCATGCCGAGGGAGTCGCCCACCAGCAGCACTTCAACGCCAGCCTGGTTGCAGGCGTGGGCGAAGGTCGCGTCATAGCAGGTCAGCATGGTGATTTTTTCACCTTTTTGCTTGAGACCTTGCAGAGTGGTCAGGGTGATGGCTGGCATGAAAAGTTCCTCATTCAGGCGCTGTGGAAACTACTGCGAGTAACGCGCGTGATTCTTCGTTAAATACAGGCGCACGGTCTGTTGTCGTGCTTTTAAGGCCCGGATTGCGCCCTTCAACGCCGTGTTGGCGGCAACGGGACGCCTATAGTCGTGAGGAGAACTCGGGAAGTCAATTGGGTGTGTTACCGCAATGTTACGTGTGGGGTGTTACCGGAGGGGACTGATGCGTTTCAGCACATTTGTTCGGTTCGGCGGTAGCCGTTCTTTTGTGTTCGCCGCACACCACTGTAGGAGCGAGCCTGCTCGCGATGAAGGTGTGTCAGCCCACATCATTGTCGAATGTACGACCAATATCGCGAGCAGGCTCGCTCCCATAGGGATCCGACTCAATTCAGGGGGAGGCGTTCCAGGCCGACGAACGGGCATGCCTTGAGCAGTTCGGCCAAGCTGCGACCATCCGCCAGACGCAAATCCGCAGGTGCCAACTCTGCCAGCGGATAAAGCACAAAGGCCCGTTCCTGCATATGGTAGTGCGGGACTTTTAGGCGAGGTTCGTCGATCAGCCGGTCCCCGAACAGTACGATATCGAGATCCAGCGTACGTGGCCCCCAGCGTTCAAGACGTTCGCGGCCCTGTTCGTTCTCGATGGCTTGCAGCGCGTCCAGCAGCTCCAGAGGTGGCAGCGTGCTGTCGATGGCGGCGACCGCGTTGGTGTAACGCGGTTGGCCGGGAAGCAGCGAGTCGCTTTGATAAAACGCGGAAACCCCGACCAGCTCCGATTGCGGCAACCGCGCCAGTGCGCCGACAGCGCTGCGCAGTTGTTCGGCGGGGGCGGCCAGATTGCTGCCCATGCCGATGTAGATGCGTTCCATGGATTATTCGCCCGTGGTGCTCGACGCGCCTGCGGCACGTTTGCGCTTGGAGCCACTGCTGCGACGACGCTTGCGCGGTGCGCCGCTGCCGTCGTCCTTGCCGCTGAGGTCGCTGATCATGTCGCGACGTTCGCTTTCATTGGCATCCTGATAATCGGTCCACCATTCGCCCAGGCCATCGGTCTGCTCGCCTGCGCTTTCGCGCAACAGCAGGAAGTCGTAACCGGCACGGAACCGTGGATTGTCCAGCAGCAGGTCGGCACGCTTACCGCTGCGCCGTGGCAGGCGCTCCTGCATGTCCCAGATCTCGCGGATCGGCATGGTGAAGCGTTTCGGAATCGCGATTCGCTGGCATTGTTCGGCAATCAGTTCATGAGCCGCTTCCTGCATCGCTGGAATCGGCGGCATGCCGCGTTCTTGCAAGCGCAGTACGCGCGCCGGCAGGGCAGGCCAGAGCAAAGCCGCAAACAGGAACGCCGGGGTCACCGGTTTGTTCTGTTTGATGCGCAAGTCGGTATTGATCAGCGCTTCGCTGATCAGGGTGTGGGTGTAAGTCGGGTTGTATTCGAGCGCCTCGGCACTGGCCGGGAACAGCGGATCGAACAACTGCAAGTCGACCAGCATCTCGAAGGTGTCCGCGGCATGGCCGGAGAGGAACAACTTGAGCACTTCTTCGAACAATCGAGCCGACGGGATCTCGCGAAGCATCGGTGCCAGGTCGCGGATCGGTGCAGCGCTGTGTTTTTCGATGCCGAAATTCAACTTGGCCGCGAAACGCACGGCTCGCAGCATGCGTACAGGATCTTCCTGATAGCGTTGCTTCGGATCGCCGATCAGACGGATCAGGTGATTGCGAATGTCGTGTACGCCGTTTGCGTAGTCGAGGATGCGCTCGCTGACTGGATCGTAATACAGGGCGTTGATGGTGAAATCGCGACGTTGCGCGTCTTCTTCCAGAGTGCCGTAGACGTTATCGCGCAGGATGCGCCCGCTCTCATTGCGGGAAGACTGGTTACTGTCTTCCTCTTCATCGTTTTGCGGATGATTGGCGCGGAAGGTCGCGACTTCAATGATTTCGCGGCCGAAGTGGATGTGCACCAGTTTGAACCGGCGACCGATGATCCGCGCATTGCGGAATTCGGCCCGTACCTGTTCGGGGGTGGCGCTGGTGGCGACGTCAAAGTCTTTCGGCGTGATGCCGAGCAGCATGTCGCGCACGCAACCGCCGACCAGATAAGCCTGGTAACCGGCGCCTTGCAAACGTTCGACGATGTTCACCGCGTAACGGCTGAATTGCGCCTTTTGCAGCGAATGTTGGCCGCTGTTGAGCACTTCAGGCGTGCTGCGGATGTGTTGCGTACGACGCACGGGAGTGCGGAATGACTGGAACAACTTCTTCAGCATGGGATGCACTGTTTGAAGGAATGTTCGGCCAAAAACGAAGAATGACCGCATGATGGGCGGGGATTCTAGCATTTAGTCGGGGGATGGTGTAGGACACAGCAGATATGAGCTGTAAGGCGCAAGCTTTGGGAGCGAGCTTGCTCGCGAAGGTCGTGAGCGATGACGCGTTAAACCGGATGCCCAGCGTTGCCTTTGGGTTTTTCGCGAGCAAGCTCGCTCCTACATTTACAGGGAGCGAGTTACGAATCGCGGAAACTACAAGGGGAGCCGAAGCTCCCCAAGAAGTAGTTGCATGCTCTATTTTTGTTATTGGTTTCGGGCTTTTTGTTTTTATTGAGTGCCCACGCCATGAAGCTTTCCTTCATGACCCTCCCAATCGGGAGCCAAGAGCAAACGGATTGCTTTGGTCGCTGTGTTGCAGTGATCTCGCGATCCAACCAGTACAGGCTCTGTCTTAAGACAGTTTTTTGTTGTTCTCGGCCTGGTCGTGGGGCAAGCCCCAAATACAACGCCTCTCCAAAAGAATCAGTTAGCTGCGCCTCTCGCCGTCTTGTTTTTATTGTGCGTGAGTCGATTCGTCTTATTTTTATTGTCTTTTGCATTGCTTGTTATTGTTCTTGTACCAAACATATAGCAGGGTGCGTGCCAACTTTTGCAAGCCCCAACAAAACAAGGGCTTAGGTCGGTGGGTGGGGTTTGTGCGGGCCAAAAAAAGCCGGGGCTTCGTTACCGTAAGCCCCGGCTTCTGTTACGTGAAAAAGCTGAGGTAACAGTTTTTTCACATTGTCACGTGTTACCCGCACATGAGACAGGTGCGGTTCAGCTCTCGCTGGCCACCCCGGTCTTGCGCCGTGGAATGCCCAGGCGCTGACGGCGTTCCCACAGGCATTTGCGACTGACGCCGAGTTTGCGCGCCAGCTCGGTTTCGGTCATGTGGTCCTGGTGTTCGAGCACGAAATGCTGGAAATAGTCTTCCAGCGACAAATCTTCAGTCGGCTCATGGCTGTTGTTGGAGGCATTGCTGCCTTGCTGCGGCGCCAGGCCAATGAACTCGTCGTCTTCCAGATCACCCAGTTCGATGTCGATACCCAGCAGTTCGGCAGAAATCTCCGGGCTCTCGCACAGAATCACTGCACGCTCGACCGCGTTTTCCAGTTCCCGAACGTTGCCTGGCCATGAGTAATGGCGAATGGCTTGTTCGGCGTCGGGTGCGAATTTAAGGTCCGTGCGGTTGATCCGCGCGCTCTGCCGCGCCAGGAACGCATTGGCAATTTCGTTGACGTCCGCGCCGCGCTCGCGCAAGGCAGGCAGTTTCAAGGCGATCACATGGAGACGGTAATACAAGTCTTCACGGAACTGGCCAATCTTCGCCAGGCTCTTGAGGTCACGGTGAGTCGCAGCAATCAGGCGTACATCGACTTTCTGCGATTGAACCGAACCCACTCGACGGATTTCACCTTCCTGCAATACACGCAGCAGTCGCGCCTGGGCTTCCAGTGGCAACTCGCCAATTTCATCGAGGAACAAGGTGCCGCCATCCGCAGCTTCTACCAGACCGGCGCGGCCGGCGCTGGCGCCGGTAAACGCACCTTTTTCGTGACCGAACAGTTCGGACTCGATCAGGCTTTCCGGAATGGCCGCGCAATTCACCGAAATCATCGGTGCCTTGGCCCGTTTGGAGAGGTTGTGCAGTGCGCGCGCTACCAGTTCTTTACCGGTGCCTGACTCACCTTGAATCAGGACATTGGAGTCGGTCGGCGCAACTTTGCGGATCTTGACGTACAGATCCTGCATCGGTGGGCATGAGCCGATGATGCCGATTTCGCCGTTGCTGTTATCGACACCCGGTTTTGCCGCGCCATTGGTGGCTTTGCCGGCAACCGGTTCACCGCTGGCTTGCACCGATTGCCGGTCACGCAGGATGCGCGCGACGGCCTGGAGCATTTCGTCGTGATCGAAAGGCTTGGCGATGTAATCCACCGCGCCCATCTTCATTGAGTCGACGGCCGAACGCAGGCTGGCATAACTGGTCATGATCAGCACCGGAGTGCCCTGGCCAAGTTTGATCAGTTCGGTGCCCGGTGCGCCTGGCAGACGCAGGTCACTGACGATCAGGTCGAACGTGGGAATAGTGAAGCGTTCTTGTGCTTCCTGCACTGAACCGGCTTCGCTGACCTGGTACTGGTTTCGTTCCAGCAGGCGGCGCAAGGCGGAGCGGATAATTGTTTCGTCTTCGACGATCAAAATGTGCGGCATTGATTCGATTCTCTCGACGGTCTCAGTTCACAGCGGACGTCGCTTCGACATGACGCGGTAATGTCACCCGGATACGGGTGCCGCGTTGGCTCTGAACATCAGCCGGGCTGTCGATGGTGATTTGTCCATAATGCTCTTCAACGATGGAATAGACCAGTGCAAGGCCCAGACCGGTGCCTTCGCCAGGGTCCTTGGTGGTGAAGAAGGGTTCGAACAATCGGTCCATGATGTTCTTCGGAATACCGCTGCCTTCGTCTTCCACGATCAGATCGACCGTGTGTTCGCCGGCTTCGCTTTTGACGCGCACAGCACTGCCGGGAGGCGAGGCGTCGCGGGCGTTTGAGAGCAGGTTGATCAATACTTGGGCAAGCCGTTGCGGGTCGCCTTCCACCCAGTGATCGGGATCGCACAAGTTGTAGAACTGCACCTCGAAATTGCGTCGGTTCAAGGCCAGCAAGCCGATGGCATCCTGGGCCACTTCGGCCAGACAGACGGGCTCGTCGCTGTGCTGATGACTACCGGCATGGGCGAAACTCATCAGCGATTGCACGATGCGTGACACACGTTTGGTCTGTTCGAGGATCTGCCCGCTGATTTCCTTGAGTTCGCCGTCTTCCTCGCGCTCTTCGCGCAGGTTCTGCGCCAGGCAGGCGATGCCGGTGATCGGGTTGCCGATTTCATGGGCCACACCCGCTGCGAGGCGACCGATGCTGGCAAGGCGCTCGGAATGCACCAGCTTGTCTTCGAGCATCTGGGTTTCGGTCAGGTCTTCTACCAGCAACACCAGGCCGCTGTTACCGGGCGCGAGCGGTTCATCGATTGCCGCTTTGTGCAGGTTCAACCAGCGGGTCTGACCATCCAGCGCCAGGTGCTGTTTATGCAAGTGTTCGTCCGGCACATTGATGAAACCTTGCAGCAGCTCTTTCCACGGGTTGGCAATGGTGCTCAGGCGCGAACCGACCACACGCTGCGCGGCGATCCCGGTCAGCTCCTCCATGGCTTTGTTCCACATGAGGATTTCCTGATCCTTGGCCAGCGAGCAGACGCCCATCGGCAATTCCTGCAAAGTCTGGCGGTGATAACGGCGCAGGGCATCGAGCTCAGCGGCCAGGCCGGTCAGGCGTGAGTGGTAATCCTCAAGGCGGCTTTCGATGAAGTGGATGTCTTCGGTGACGTAGTTTTCGCCGCCGGCCTTATAAGGCAGGAATGTCTCGACCATGTCCTGGGCAACGCTCGGTCCCATCAGGCCGGAGAGGTTGGCTTCGATACGGTCACGCAAGCGGCGCAAGGCATAAGGCCGGCGCTCGTCGAATGGCAGGTAAAGGTCGCGCAAGGCCTGCTCGACTTCCTTTTGCGCCGCTTTGGCACCCAATGGCTTGGCCAGTTGCGTGGCAAATTCCTGGGGGGAGGCGGCGTGCAGCTCGCGGCGTTGTGGGCGACGTACGTTATCCACAGCGCAGGCTTCGGCGGCGCTGGCCTCTTCGGTGCTGGCGTTGGTGAACAGTGAGATCAGGGTGAACATCAGCACGTTGGCCGCCAGCGAAGCGATCGCCGCCATGTGCCAACTGGTGTCGTCCAGCACGTAAATCATGTTCAGCAGCGGAATGTAGAAGCCCTGCAGATTGCCGACCAGCGGTAGCAACATGGTCACCAGCCATACCAGTATCCCGGCCAGCAAACCGGCGATAAAGCCGCGGCGGTTGGCGGTCGGCCAGTACAGCACTGACAGTACGCCGGGCAGGAATTGCAACGTCGCGACGAAGGCGACGATGCCGAGGTTGGCCAGGTCCTGCTCAGCGCCCAGCAGCAGATAGAAACCGTAACCGGCCATGATGATCGCGACGATGAGTGCCCGGCGCGTCCACTTCAGCCAGCGGTAGATGTTGCCTTCGGCTGGCGGCTGGTACAGCGGCAACACCAGGTGGTTCAGGGCCATCCCTGACAGCGCCAAAGTGGTGACGATAATCAGGCCGCTGGCGGCGGACAACCCACCGACATAGGCCAACAATGCCAAGGCTTTGCTATTGGCGGCGATGCCGATACCCAGGGTGAAGTATTCCGGGTTGGTGGTGGCACCGAGTTTCAGGCCGGCCCAGAGAATCAGCGGCACCGCCAGGCTCATCAGCAGCAGGAACAGTGGCAAGCCCCAGCTCGCGCTGACCAGCGAGCGCGGGTTGAGGTTTTCGGTGAAGGTCATGTGATACATGTGCGGCATCACGATCGCCGAGGCGAAGAACACCAGCAGCAGCGTGCGCCACGGACCTTCCTGCAATGGCGTGTGCAAGGCGGCGAGGGCGGTCTGGTTTTGCAGTAGCCACACCTCAAGCTGTTGTGGGCCGTCGAATACGCCATACAACGCATAAAGACCGACGCCGCCGATGGCGATCAACTTGATCACCGACTCGAAGGCGATCGCGAACACCAGGCCTTCATGTTTCTCGCGGGTGGCGATGTGTCGGGAGCCGAAGAAAATCGTAAATAGGGTGATCAATGCGCAGAAACTCAGGGCCACGCGGTGCTGCACCGGCTCGCGGGTGAGGATGCCGATGGAGTCGGCCACCGCCTGAATCTGGAGGGCCAGCAGCGGCAGAACCCCTATCAGCATGAAGATCGTGGTCAGCGCGCCGGCCCAGGTACTGCGGAAGCGGAACGCGAACAAATCGGCCAAAGATGACAGTTGATAGGTGCGGGTGATCTTCAGGATCGGATACAGCAACACCGGTGCCAGCAGGAACGCCCCGGAAACCCCGAGGTAACTGGACAGGAAACCGTAACCATACTGATAGGCCAGGCCCACGGTCCCGTAAAACGCCCAGGCACTGGCATAGACGCCCAGCGACAGGGTGTAGGTGAGCGGGTGGCGAATGATCGCCCGGGGGATCATGCCCCGTTCACTGATCCAGGCCACACCGAACAGCACCGCCAGGTACGCGGCACTGATCAGGATCATCTGGGTCAGGCTAAAGCTCATCGGCATCTTTTTGGCTCTGCAGGATGAAGGTCACGACGATCAGAATCAGCCAGAGCAAATAAGGGCGATACCAGGCGCCAGTGGCGTCGATCCACCAATCCATGATGGCTGGGGAAAACAGATAAATCCCCACTACCAGGAGCAGGACCAAGCGATAGATGTACATCCCGGCCTCTCTTTTTTATGCGCGTGCCCGAAAACGTGCGGCGATGGTAACGGATGGGCGCGCCACTGCAAGTACGATCACTGTAGCTGCGCCTCGGGCAGGTTCAGTGTGCGCGGGATCAGCAGGGCATCCCAGTGGGCGATTCCCCAGTTCAGGACTTCCCGTGGCGTGGCATAAGCCAGTTCGGTGCCCGGGTTCTGCCCCAGTGCGCGCAAGGCCCGTAGCAATAAAGGTGTGGCCTGATCTTCGGTCAACGGCGGCGAGCGGTAGGACTTGCCGAGCTTGTTGCCATCGGGCTGGGTAATCAGCGGGATGTGCAAGTAGCGCGGTTGCCGCAGGCCAAGCAATTCCTGCAAGTAGAGCTGGCGCGGCGTGGAGTCGAGCAGGTCGGCGCCACGGACGATATCGGTGATGCCTTGCCAGGCATCGTCCAGCACCACCGCCAGTTGATAAGCGTAGAGCCCGTCGCGGCGGCGAATCACGAAATCACCGACATCCCGGCCCAGGTGCTGGTGGAATTCGCCCTGCACCCGGTCATTGAAGTGATAGTCCAGCTCAGGAACGCGCACTCGAATGGCGGCGTCTTCGGTGCCATGCCCGGCATTGCGGCACAGCCCCGGATAAATGCCGTGATACGGCTCCAGCTGCTTGCGCGAGCAGGTGCACGCATACGCCAGGCCATGATTGAACAGGCGATTGAGGACTTCGGCATAGGCGTCGTGGCGGTCGCTCTGGCGGACCGTTTCGCCATCCCACTCAAAGCCATAGCTCTCCAGGGCCTTGAGGATCGCTGCTTGAGCACCAGGTTCCTCGCGGGGCGGATCGAGATCTTCCATGCGCATCAACCAGCGACCACCCACCGAGCGCGCGTCGAGGTACGAGGCCAATGCTGCGACCAGCGAACCGAAATGCAGATGGCCACTGGGCGTGGGGGCGAACCGCCCGATGTAGGGAGAGGAGGTCATGGAGGTAATGTTACTTTTTCCGGGCTGGCGCCAAACACCTTGTAGGAGCGAGCTTGCTCGCGATGGTCGTCAGCGACAACGCTGTAAGCCTGATGTCCTGCGGCGTCCTCAGGTTCATCGCGAGCAAGCTCGCTCCTACAGTGATGGCGATTTCATAGACGCTACAGGTATCGGTGGATTACAGAAACAAAAACGGAGCGTTCGCACGCTCCGTTTTTCGTTCAAGTCGCGATTACTTGCCGACTTGCTTTTCCTTGATTTCCGCCAAGGTCTTGCAGTCGACGCACATGTCGGCCGTAGGACGGGCTTCCAGTCGCTTGACGCCAATTTCGACGCCGCAGGACTCGCACCAGCCGTACTCTTCGTCTTCGATCAATTGCAGCGTCTTGTCGATTTTCTTGATCAACTTGCGCTCGCGATCGCGGGCTCGCAGTTCGAGGGCGAACTCTTCTTCCTGGCTGGCACGGTCTGCCGGGTCCGGGAAGTTGGCCGCTTCATCCTTCATGTGATCAACCGTGCGGTCGACTTCCTGCATCAAGTCCTGTTTCCACTTGTTGAGGACCTTGGTGAAGTGCGCGCGCATGGGCTTGCCCATGTACTCCTCGCCCTTCACTTCTTTGTAGGGTTCGAAGCCGCTGATCGTCGGCTGTTGCTGCTTTGCTTGGGTGGGCATGAAATGGACCGCCTCTACTCTTGTAATCCATCTGCGCAGGATTGCTCCATCACCGACACCTGCCGGCCCTGCGGCTGCAAGCGGGCGAACTTACCAGATCAAATCGGACCGCGCTACTCCCGGATGTCGAGCCTGCGGCCCGCGACGCTTGCAAAGAGTGGCAAAGCGCCGTCTGGTGGCTCTGGAGCGCTGCTCAATTATTGATTTTAGTCAAACCTTGGGTACTCGCCTGAGTCGTTTTCGGTCTGGGTTATAACGCCTCTGACCGCTTTAGCTTCTCGCTCGTTCCTGAGCTTGGGTAGAATTGATTCTTTTCCCCGTTGAAGGAAGGCCAATGGCTCAGTCCTACAGTGCTCGCAGTCGCGCGATCGAACCTTTCCATGTCATGGCGTTGCTGRYRMRRGCCTGAAATGGCCTCACGCAGTTCTGGAATACCGCGCGCGGCGGTATAACGGGT
>NZ_JAHTMR010000007.1 GCF_019200975.1 Pseudomonas sp. PD9R
CTTTTGATCTTAAAAAATCAAGATCAAAAGATCGTAGCCTGCGGCAGCTCCTACATGTCGAACCACAAACTGAGCCGGTGTGTTAGAGCTGCCCGTCGCGATCGCGGAAGCCCAGCAAATACAGCACGCCATCCAGCCCGAGGGTGGAAATCGCCTGCTTCGCCGACTGTTTGACCAGCGGCTTGGCGCGGAATGCCACACCCAACCCGGCAATCGCCAGCATCGGCAAGTCGTTTGCCCCGTCGCCGACGGCTATGGTCTGCTCCAGACGCAAGCCTTCCTTATGTGCCAATTCCTTCAGCAGATCAGCCTTGCGTTGCGCATCGACAATCGGCTCGATTGCCACGCCGGTGACCTTGCCATCGACTACTTCCAGCTCGTTGGCGAACACGTAATCGATGCCTAACTTGGCCTGCAATTGCTTGGCGAAGTAGGTGAAGCCGCCCGACAGAATCGCGGTCTTGTAGCCCAGACGCTTGAGTTCGGCGAACAGGGTTTCGGCGCCTTCGGTCAGGCGCAGCGAAGCGCCGATCGAATCCAGCACGCCGACGTCCAGGCCTTTGAGCAAGGCCAGACGCTCTTTGAAGCTGGCGCGGAAATCCAGTTCACCGGCCATCGCCCTTTCGGTGATTTCCGAGACCTTGTAGCCCACACCGGCCGCCTTGGCCAATTCGTCGATGACTTCGGCTTCGATCAGGGTCGAGTCCATGTCGAACACCGCCAGACGACGGTTACGACGGAACAGCGAATCTTCCTGGAAGGCGATGTCGACGTTCAGTTCCTGGGCCACGCTGAGGAATTCGGCGCGCAGGGCCTGCGGATCAGCCGCTTCTCCGCGCACGGAAAACTCGATGCAGCCCTTGCCTTTGTCAGCCGGAGTATCCAGCGGCATGCGCCCGGACAACCGATCGATATGGTCGATGTTCAAGCCATATTTGGCGGTGATCGAGCTCACGGCCTGCAATTGCCCGGCCGTTACTTTGCGGGTCAGCAGAGTGACGATGTGGCGTTTTTTGCCCTGGTTACCGACCCACTGCTGGTAATCCTCTTCGGACACCGGCGTGAAACGCACCTGTTGATCGAGCTCGTAACCCTTGAACAGAATGTCCTTGAGTACCGACTTGCCTTGTTCGGTGTCGGGAATTTCAACCAGGATGCCGAACGACAGGGTGTCGTGGATCACCGCCTGACCGATGTCGAGAATGTTCACACCACCCTGGGCCAGAACGCCGGTAATGGCCGCAGTCAGACCCGGACGGTCGACTCCCGTGATGTTTATCAGGACGATTTCGCGCAAGGCGCACCCCCGCAGGTGGAAAAAAACCGCATTCTACCCACTTTCAGTGACCATCGGGCACCGTGAGCGCTTTGCCGGTCTAGGGCCTCTCGCTATACTGCGCGTCAACTTCACGGACAAAAGAGCCGAGCTCAAGTGAACCGGCCCACGCCAGTAAAAACCGATAACTTCTTTCTGCTGATCTTCCGGGCACTGCGCCACCGCCGTGTACCGATTGCATTACGCATCGCCAGCCATAATGTGATCCTGGTCGCTCTGGCCCTGGTGATCTACGCCTGCGTGATGGGTTTGCAGTTCAAGCAGGCCATGCACGAGCAGGCGGATGCGCTGGGCGAAAGCCTGACCACGCAGACGGCCACCTCGGCCACCGAGCTGCTGGTGTCCAACGACATCCTCAGCCTCAACGTGCTGCTCAATAACCTGACCAAGAACAAGCTGGTGGCTCACGCCGCCATCTATAGCGTGGATAACCGCATCCTCGCCGAAGCCGGTCAGCGTCCCAAGCACGGCCTGTTGGGCGAAGCCGAGGGCATGTACCAGAGCAAGATCACTTTCCAGGACGTGACCGCCGGTCAGTTGCGCATCAGCCTGGACATGGATCAGTTCCAGCAACCGATGACCATCAGCCTGCAAAGCATGGGCATCCTGAGCGCGATTCTGCTGGCGCTGTCCCTGGCCTTGAGCCTGCGCCTGGGGCGGCATATCTCCACGCCACTCCTGCAATTGCGGGTGTGGCTGCGCAATATCGACGAATACACCCCGGCCACCGAGCGTCAGGACGAGATCGGCGATCTGGCTCGCCAGCTCCACGCCAACTTCGCACCGGAACCGGCCGAACCGGAACCCGTGCCGGAGCCCGAGTTCGACGATAGCGATTACGATGATGCCGAACCGGGCTTCGAAGTCCGCAACCTGCGTGACCCGAGCTTCGACGAAAGCCGCCCAATGGCCGCGATGAAGCCCGCACCACGGCACGTTGTCAGCACCGTCGAAGACGAAGACGACGAAGATCCGTTCGCCGACCTGCGCGATGAATCCGCAGACAGTGCACCTAAGCCGGTCGTACGCGCCGTCGCTTCGAACCTTCCGCAGCACAGCGCGGTACTGGCGGTGCAACTGGGCTCTCAGGAACAACTGCGTCGCCTGCCTCGCACGCGCCTGGAAGAACTGCTCAAACGTTATCGCGACTGCCTCGACCAGGCCGCCTCGCTCTATCAGAGCGAAGTGCATACCTTGAACGATGGCAGCACGTTGATGCTGTTCCACACCGAAGACAGTGGCGACGATTACCTGACCAACGCAATTTGCTGCGGTGAACTGCTGCGAGCGCTGGGCCATCAGTTGCAGATCGAAGTCGCCGACAGCGGCATCACCTTGCAATTGCAGCTGGGCCTGACCTTGGGTGACGACTTGTTCGGCCTGAGCCAGATCGACCTGCTGCTGACCGACACTGCTCAGGACGCCCTGGCCTTGTCGCAACACAGCCGCAATCTGTTGCTGGTTGAGCGCAAGATCAGCGACGACGCACTGATCCGCCAACGCGCACGAATCCGGCCGATTGCCAGCCCTGAAGGTGCTTGCTGCGTGGAGCGCTTGATGGAGCCTTATCCATCGATGCTGGAGCGGCAGTTGGCGCGGATGCACGAGCGCCGGGCGTAAAAGCCCCGCTGTAAAAAAGCCCGCACACGAGTGATCGTCTGCGGGCTTTTTGTTGGTCTCTGAAAAGATCGCAGCCTTCGGCCGCTCCTACAGGGTCGGCAATGCCATGGCCCCTGTAGGAGCTGCCGAAGGCTGCGATCTGTTGAGCTTTAGATACGACAAGGCCCGCGTCAATGCGGGCCTTGTTTCGAATCCATCCGGCTTAGAAGCGAAACACTTCCATATCCGTACGAATCGGTGCTGCCATCGGGATCTTCGGCTGCTTTTCCTGTTCCGCCGCAGGCGCCACAGGCTTGGCTGGCTGCTTACGAGGGGCTTCGGCGATCGGTGGCTGGTTGGCAAGCGGTTTGAGCGCGGTCGACAGCTGTTCGGCAAGTTTCTGCAACAACACACCTTGAGCCTGTACCTGGGCCGCGGTAGTGCCGGCATGTTGTTCCTGCAGGTGAATGATGCGGTTATCGCGCACTTGGCCACGGCGGTCGATCAAACGCCATTGCGCATCGAGGATCGCCGGCTGCGACGCCCCCGAGTCCAGGCGTGTGATGGTCAACAGCACCTGGACGTCCGGTGTGAAACCAACGGTTGCCGGTGCCAGCACTACGCGCTGACTGTCCAGATGACCGGCGACCTGACGCAGCAACAGCTGGTCGATGTCCGAAGACAGGCTACCCGCCCAACGGCCGTCAGCCGAGGCTTGCAGGCTGCCATCCGGCTGACGCTGCAACAGGGTTTCGCGTTGCAGGTAATCGGCCACGGTGACCGGGCCCAACAAAACCGCCATGCCCGCGCTTTGCGCAGGCTGAACCGGACTTCCGCTGTCCAGTTGATACAGCGACACCGGCTGGTGAACGCTGCAACCCGCCAGGCCAAGAACGCCGGCGAGCATCAAAATAAAAGGAAGGCGCAGAGCAGTCATCGTCCCATCCAGGTGATTGCCACAAGGCTAATCACAGTGAAAATACTCAATAAATATGAAGAACGCGCGGCCACGCCGGCGCTTGAAAGGCCATATCATCCGTGAATATGCGTTCCGACTCCAGCGCGAAAGCGTCGATCTACGCGTTAAATCGTAGATCGAGCGCTCTAGGACGCTTAATTGAGGTTTTCGACGAGCAGCGCATCTACCCGCTGGAAGCCACGTGGCAACTTGTTACCACGACGCCCACGCTCACCCTTGTAGTGTTCGAGGTCGTCCGCTTTCAGTGACAAGGTACGTTTTCCGGCCTGCAGCACCAACGTGGCGCCATCCGGCAGAACGGCGATGTCCGTGACATATTCTTCGCGACTGGCCACACGCTCACCAGGAATGCCGATGATCTTGTTGCCTTTGCCCTTACCTAATTGTGGCAGATCGCTGATCTTGAAGATCAGCAGGCGACCTTCGGTGGTGACCGAAGCCAGCCAGTTCTGCTCACGATCGGCCACCGGACGCGGCAACATCACTTTGGCGTTGTTCGGCAGGCTCAACAGCGCCTTGCCGGCCTTGTTCTTGGCCTGCAGGTCTTCACCCTTGACCACGAAACCATAACCGGCGTCCGAGGCGATGACGTACAGCGCATCGTCTTCCGGCATCAGCACGCATTCAAAACTCGCCCCTGGTGGCGGCGTCAGACGACCGGTCAACGGTTCGCCCTGGCCACGGGCCGACGGCAAGGTGTGCGCGGCCACCGAGTAGCTGCGACCGGTGGAATCAATAAACACCGCAAACTGGTTGGAGCGTCCCGGCGCCAAGGCCTTGAAACCATCCCCGGCCTTGTAGGAAAGCCCGGTGGCGTCGATTTCGTGACCTTTCGCGGAACGAACCCAACCTTTTTCCGACAGTACAACAGTCACTTTCTCGTTCGGCAGCAGGTCGTGCTCGGTCAGCGCCTTGGCTTCGGCGCGCTCGACGATTGGCGAGCGACGGTCGTCGCCATAGGTTTCCGCATCCTTGATCAATTCGGTGCGCACCAGCTTCTTCAGCTTGGCTTCGCTGCTCAGCAAGGCTTGCAGCTTGGCTTGCTCCTTGAGCAGTTCATCCTGCTCGGCACGCAGTTTCATTTCTTCCAGGCGTGCCAGCTGCCGCAAGCGGGTGTCGAGGATGTAGTCGGCCTGGATTTCACTCAGGGCGAAACGCTCGATCAGCGCAGCTTTCGGGTGCTCCTCGGTGCGGATGATGTGAATCACTTCATCCAGGTTGAGGTAGGCAATCAGCAAACCGTCCAACAGGTGCAGGCGACGTTCGACCTTGTCCAGACGGAATTGCAGACGACGACGCACGGTCTGCACCCGGAACTCCAGCCACTCGACCAGCAACGCGCGCAGGTTTTTCAGTTGCGGCTTGCCGTCCAGCCCGATGATGTTGATGTTGACCCGGTAACTCGATTCCAGCTCGGTGCTGGCGAACAGGTGAGTCATCAACGCATCGTGGTCGAAATTCTTCCGGGCGCCCGGAATAATCACGATCCGGCATGGGTTTTCGTGGTCCGATTCATCGCGCAAATCCGCAATTTGCGGCGCTTTCGACGGTTTGGCCTGCATCATCGCGGCGATCTGCTCCAGCACCTTGGCCCCGGAGACTTGATGCGGCAGCGCGGTGACGATGATGTCGCCGTCTTCGATGTGGTACACGGCGCGCATGCGCACCGAGCCCTTGCCGGTTTCGTAGATTTTCAGCAGGTCGGCGCGCGGCGTGATGATTTCCGCTTCGGTCGGGTAATCCGGGCCCTGAATGTGCTCACAGAGTTGCTCGACCGTGGCTTTGGGCTCATCGAGCAAACGCACGCAAGCCGTCGCGACTTCGCGCAGGTTGTGCGGCGGAACGTCGGTGGCCATGCCCACGGCGATGCCGGTGGTGCCGTTGAGCAGGATGTTCGGCAAACGTGCCGGCAACACCAGCGGCTCGTCGAGGGTGCCGTCGAAGTTCGGGCCCCAGTCCGCAGTGCCTTGGCCCAACTCGCTGAGAAGTACTTCGGAATAGCGCGACAGCCGCGCTTCGGTGTAACGCATGGCGGCGAAGGATTTCGGATCATCCGGCGCACCCCAGTTACCCTGGCCGTCCACCAGCGTGTAGCGATAGCTGAACGGCTGGGCCATCAGGACCATGGCTTCGTAGCAAGCCGAATCGCCGTGCGGGTGGAATTTACCGAGCACGTCACCGACAGTACGCGCCGATTTCTTGTGCTTGGAATCGGCGTCCAGCCCCAACTCGCTCATGGCGTAAATGATGCGCCGCTGTACCGGTTTCAGACCGTCGCCAATATGCGGCAAGGCACGGTCCATGATCACGTACATGGAGTAGTTGAGGTAGGCATTTTCGGTGAAGTCAGCCAGTGACCGGCGCTCTACACCGTCCAGGCTGAGATCAAGTGAGTCGCTCATGCGGGCCTCGTCAATTCGTTGTCTGGCGCAGCAGCATGGTGCCACCGCGCTGGGTAAATTCAAGTTTGTTCAATGCGCTCATGCCGAGCAGCACTTGATCGCCATGTAGTCCTGGTGCCACCAGCGCGCGCACGTCGTGCAGCACGATGTCGCCCAGTTGCAGCCGGTCGATGCGGGTTCGATAACCCTGGCTCAGGCCGTTGGCTGTGCTCAGGGTCACCCCGAAACCTTCTTCCAGCTTCAAGCGCTTTGCCACCTCTGCCGGGATCGACACATCGGTCGCCCCGGTATCAAGCATGAAATCCACCGGCTGACCGTTTATATGGCCGCTGGCGACGAAATGCCCCTGGCCATTGCTGACCAGTTTCACCTCGACAAAACCCTCGCCCTGTTCCGAGCTCACCACCACATTCGGGTTTTGCTGACGCTCTTCCCATTGGCCGAAAAACCGCGTCGCCAGAAACAACGCAGCGCACCAGGCCAGCACCATCAACACTCGACCGGCGCGTTTGCCTGGCGGTTGCTGGCTCACGGCTTGGCACTCCAGCCACCTTCAGGCGCGGCAAAGCGCCAGACGACAGGACGTACCTCGCCATCGGCGCGGGCACCGTTGTTGTTGTCGACACCGATCCAGGCGCCGTCAGCATCGACGATCAGCGCTTCTTCCAGCCCGTAACTCTGTGAGTAACGACGGTTTTCCTGCAACAACTCGGCGGCGTATGACCAGCAGCGCTCGACTTTGGCCGTTAGCGCATCACGGCGACAGATTTGGTAGGCGTTGCGCTCAAGGGTAAACAGCTTGCCGTTGAATAGAGACAGGTCGGAGAAATCCCGAGAAACCGCTTTGGCCTTGGGAAACTGCGGTGGCTGCATTTCCATGCCGCCTTCGCTCAAAAGCACACAGCCACCATCGCAGTCCCATACCGTCTGTTTGCGCTTGATCAGCAGCAAACCGCGGCTTTGACGCTCGGCAGCAAGCCACATCTGATCGCCCGCCGGATTGATCGCCAGCCCTTCAAACAGTGCATTGAACTGCAGCAGCAAACCACTGGCCCGCGCTTCGCGAACCAGCATCGGCGAGATTTTCAGCCAGGATGCGGGACCTGTCGGCGGCACTTGCAGCACAGCGGCATGGCCTTCGCTGACGATGTAGCGATTGCCGGCACTGTCGCAGGTGATACCTTCGAAATCCAGATCACCGCCACGCACGAACGACGCACCCCAAACCCGCGACTTCAAGCCCCAGGGCAAGCCGCTGTCGGGCACCGGCGGCACGTCGATATGCACGGTTTCAGCTTTCCAGAGACTCTCGCGAGTATCGAGCCGATAGATCTGATCATCGTCGCGGTCGGAGACCGTCCACAGTTCATTCCCGCACTGAGCCAGCCCGGACAGGTTGCCGCCGCGCATGCCTTCGACAGCATGCTCGGACAACAGACGCAACTGCGGTGCCGGCTCGGCAGACACCGTGATCGAGGTCAGCAGCAACGCACACGCCAGGGCAAAGCCCAGACGCATCAGCCCAGAACCTCGGCCAGGTTGCCTTTGGATTCCAGCCAGGACTTGCGGTCACCCGCGCGCTTTTTCGCCAGCAACATGTCCATCATTTCCGACGTCGCTTCGAAATCGTCCAGAGTCAGTTGCACCAGGCGTCGGGTGTTCGGGTCCATGGTGGTTTCACGCAGCTGCGGCGGGTTCATTTCACCCAGGCCTTTGAATCGGGTGACCTGCGGCTTGCCACGTTTTTTCTCGGCTACCAGGCGATCGAGAATGCCATCACGCTCGGCCTCGTCGAGGGCGTAGTAGATTTCTTTGCCCAAGTCGATACGGTACAGCGGCGGCATGGCGACATAGACGTGACCGGCATCGACCAGCGCGCGGAAATGCTGGACGAACAGTGCGCAAAGCAAGGTCGCAATGTGCAGGCCGTCCGAGTCGGCGTCGGCGAGGATGCAGATCTTGCCATAGCGCAGCTGGCTGATGTCCGCGGCACCCGGATCGACGCCGATGGCCACGGCAATGTTGTGCACTTCCTGGCTGGCCAGTACTTCGCTGCCGTCGACTTCCCAGGTGTTGAGGATCTTGCCGCGCAACGGCAGGATCGCCTGGAACTCTTTATCGCGCGCCTGCTTGGCCGAACCGCCGGCGGAATCACCTTCCACCAGGAACAGCTCGGAACGCATCGGGTCCTGCCCGGCGCAATCGGCGAGTTTGCCCGGCAGGGCCGGCCCGGCAGTGATGCGCTTGCGCTCAACCTTTTTGCTGGCCTTCAGACGACGGCCGGCGTTGTTGATCGCCAGTTCGGCCAGGGCCAGACCGGTTTCAGGGTTGGCGTTGAGCCACAGGCTGAAAGCATCCTTGACCACCCCGGAAACGAACGCCGCCGCTTCACGGGACGACAGGCGTTCCTTGGTCTGGCCGGAGAATTGCGGCTCTTGCATCTTCATCGACAGAACGAAAGCGATGCGTTCCCAGACGTCTTCCGGCGCCAGCTTCACGCCGCGTGGCAGCAGGCTGCGGAACTCGCAGAACTCGCGCATGGCGTCGAGCAAGCCCTGGCGCAGGCCGTTCACGTGGGTACCGCCCTGGGCGGTCGGAATCAGGTTGACGTAGCTTTCCTGCACCGCGTCGCCACCTTCCGGCAGCCACAACAGCGCCCAGTCGACCGCCTCTTTATTACCGGCAAAGGCACCGCAGAATGGTTCATCCGGCAGGCGCTCGAATTCGTTGACCGCGTCGACCAGATAGGAACGCAGACCGTCTTCGTAATGCCATTCGACTTTTTCGCCGGTGGCTTTGTCTTCGAAACTGACCAGCAGCCCCGGGCACAGAACGGCCTTGGCCTTGAGCACGTGCTTGAGGCGACTGATGGAGAATTTTGGCGAATCGAAATATTTCGGGTCCGGCGCGAAAAATACGCTGGTCCCGGTGTTGCGCTTGCCGACGGTGCCGACCACTTCGAGTTCGGTTTTCTTGTAGCCGTCGGCGAAGGTCATCTGGTATTCATTGCCGTCACGCTTTACGCGCACCCGGACTTCGGTCGACAAGGCGTTGACCACCGAAATACCCACCCCGTGCAGACCGCCGGAGAACTGGTAGTTCTTGTTGGAAAACTTGCCGCCCGCGTGGAGCTTGGTGAGGATCAGCTCAACGCCCGACACGCCCTCTTCGGGGTGAATGTCCACTGGCATGCCACGGCCGTCATCGCTGACTTCCAGTGAGTGGTCGGCGTGCAGGATGACCTGCACCGAGGTTGCATGCCCGGCCAAGGCTTCGTCGACGCTGTTGTCGATGACTTCCTGGGCGAGGTGGTTCGGCCGACTGGTGTCGGTGTACATGCCCGGGCGCTTGCGCACCGGGTCGAGGCCCGAGAGGACTTCGATGGCGTCTGCGTTATAAGAGCTAGCGCTGGGAGTGGCCATAGGGTCTCGTCGTCAGTGATTCAATGAAAAAAGGGCAACGGTTCACAGTGCGTTGAAATCAATCGCCTGATACAAATCGGCGCCAATGCCGGCAAAACTCAGCATCGCCGGAAGTTGTGCGGCAAACCCCTGGAAACTATGGTCGCCACCGGCCTGGATACGCAAGGCACAGGCCCGGTAATACTGCTGGGCGAGGCGATAGTCCAGCGTTTCATCACCGGTCTGCAACCACACCTGAAAGCGCTGTGGGTCCTGTGGGGCCGGCACTTCCAGCTCGGCCAGGGCCGTCACGTGGTCCTGGGTCAGTTCCCAGGCCTCATCGGTGTACAGGTTTTTCTGGGTTCCCAGAAATCCGTCGAACATCCGGTGCGGGCTGACGGCAGGGTTGATCAACAGGGCTTTCAGGCCATGGCGCTCGGCCAGGTGAGTCGCATAGTAGCCGCCGAGTGAGCTGCCGACCAGCAGTGGCCGACCGAGCTCGGCAATCGCCTGCTCCAGCTGACCGATGGCCTCACGAGGATGGTGATGCAAGGCGGGCACGCGCAATTGATTGCTCAAACCCAGACGGTCCATCACTTCGCTCAACTGCGTGGCCTTTTTTGAGGCCGGCGCGCTGTTGAAGCCGTGGATATAAAGGATCGAACCGGACATTTGAACTCCCTGTGCGTCGGGTAAAGAGGCGGAGTTTACAGGGATGGAGGCGCGTTGGCTGCTGATGAATGTGATCCCTGCAGGAGCTGTCGAGTGCACCGAGGCTGCGATCTTTTGATTTTGTTTTTTAAAAGCAAGATCAACAGATCGCAGCCTCGTTGCTCTCGGTAGCGCCTACATTGGGATTTGTGGTTTCAATAGCCGTTGGAGCCGTAATCAACCGTAAAGTCGAAGCCGGTGACGCGCTCTACGCCCGTTTCGAGCTGGCCATCCGGCAACAGCCGCAACCAGCGATAGCCCGGCGCCTGCTCCCCGACTTTGAATGCTTCACTTCGCGGTTCGAATTGAATACAGGTCGATGGCGAAGCGATCAGTCGCACACCGTTACGCATTTGATCGATTTCTTGATGCACATGCCCCCAAAGCACAGCGCGCACCTGTGGAAAACGGTCCAGTACGGCAAACAACGCCTCGGGATTACGCAACCCGATGGGCTCCATCCATACACAACCGATCGACACCGGATGATGGTGGAAACACACCAAATGATGGCGCTCCGGCGCTTCGCTCAAGGAGCGGGCCAGCAACTGCAACTGTTCGTCCTGCAAATACCCCGGCACTGAACCGGGCACCGCCGAATCGAGCAGCGTGACCCGCCAATTGCCTATGTCCACCACCGGTTCCAGCAACGCACTTTGCACCGCCGCCTCCGCCATGATCAGCGGTTCGTCGTGGTTGCCGGGAATCCAGCGCGCCGGTGCATCGAGCTGCCGGGTCAGGTCGCGGAACTGCTGATAAGACTCTAGCGTCCCGTCTTGCGACAGATCACCGGTGGCCAGGATCAGATCAATCTGCGGCTGTTGCAGCTGCACCAGTTCGATGACCTTTTGCAGGCTGTCGCGGGTATTCATGCCCAGCAATGTGCCGTCCGCCTCGGCAAACAGATGACTGTCGGAAATTTGCACCAACAACGCCGGCTCGGCGGTGGTCAATGTGGATACGCTCGGCAAGGCGTTCTCCCTGGGCGTGATCGCGGGATTGGATCAATGGCGCAATTATGCTGGGGGACGATCGAAAGTGGAAACCTGTGAACCTGACGCAGTTCACAACTGCGGCAAGTGCGCTGAAGCAGGGCACTTCATTTAGCGTACGACTTCATACTCGTGCCCCAACGCCAGGCAATGGCTCAACCACTCACCCAGAAACATGTTCAGCTGGGCTTTTTCGTCCGGCTGGTGCATCGAGGCATTCGGGTAAGGATAGATGCCGCGAAAGCGTCGCGCATGCTCGGCGCTGACCACTTCGGCCATGCAGGCATCGTGATAGACCTGCACTTCCAGTTGCGGCACCGGCAGCCAGGGCAGACTGTGTTCCTGACGCACTTGCAGCGTGGTGGTGTAAGGACAGACTTGCAGCACTTCCAGGGCCAGTACGCCGAGCATCTGCTCGCCATGGGTCACGGCAATGCGGCGCGCGGCAGGCTCGCTGCGCATGTCAGGCAACAGTCGCATCAGGCGCGCGTAGTTGGCCTCGCAGGACGCTTGCAGCCCTATGAGGTCTACCCGATAGCGATCGCGCAGCTTGTTTACGACCATAACCCCCTCACTTCAACGCGATTCAAAGCCAGCCATTGCAAGGCAATGATGCTGGCCGCGTTGGCAATACGTCCGTCGCGCACGGCTTGCAAGGCATCTTCGAAGGCCCAGACCGTTACGCGAATATCTTCTGCTTCTTCCTCCAGCCCATGCAGGCCGCCGACCCCGGTTGTCTCGCAACGCCCCAGGTACAAATGCACGAATTCATTGCTGCCGCCCGGCGATGGAAAATACTGGGTCATCGGCCACAGCGCCCCGAATACAAGCCCAGCTTCCTCCTGCCCTTCGCGGCGAGCAACTTCTTCCGGCACTTCTTCCTTGTCGATCAGACCAGCGACCAGTTCGATTAGCCACGGATTGTCGGTCTTGCCCATGGCGCCGACACGAAACTGCTCGATCAACACCACTTCGTCGCGCTGCGGATCGTAAGGCAGCACGCAAACAGCATCGTGGCGAACGAAGACTTCACGGTTGATCTCGCGGCTCATGCCGCCGGCGAACAATTCGTGGCGCAAGTGCAGGCGATCGAGTTTGTAAAAGCCCTCGTAGCACTTTTCGCGCCGAACGATATCAACGGCGGTCGGAATGGCGTTGGCAAAATCAGTCATGGCAATCCTCGTTACTACACATCCGATACAAGGCTCCAAGCCTCGACTTCGCGCCATCCTAACGCGCCCGCGACGTTTGATGCAGCCCCTTTCCCGTCAGCGGGATAGACGGTGAGGACGAAACCCACTCTAATTAGCTTAGTGGCGAACTGACTGCTTCGTTAACAGTCGAAGCGGGTAACTTTTCGCCTTTCCCTGTTTTATGAAGGACAACCATGTCGCTTTTTAAAATCGCCTCCGTGGCCGCTATCGCCCTGACCCTGGGTGCCTGCCAGAGCCTGTTCCAGCCCAATTATCGGGCGCCGCTGGATACCACTCGCGACGCCTCCGAACAGCTCAAGCCCGGCTGCAAGGATCAGGATTGCCCGCTGGTGAACATCGACACCCTGCACTTCCCCACCGAGCCGCAGCTTGACGGCATCGTCGAAAAACGCCTGCTGCAAATGACCCGCACCTCGCCTGATGCCCCGGCGGCACCGACGCTGGCAGCCTATCGTGACGCGTTTTTGCGCAGCGCCGGCCCGCGTAACAGCAGCTACTTGCAGGCCAAGGTACGCGAGCAGCATGACGGCTTGGTGATCATCGAGTTTTCCAGCTACCTGGACACCGGTGGCGCGCACGGCACGCCTGGCCGCAGCTTCATCAACTATTCACGCCAGCAGCATAAAGTGCTGACACTGTCGGACATGCTGGTGCCGGGGCAGGAAGACGCGTTCTGGAAAGCGGCGCAGGTCGCGCACAACAGCTGGCTGATCAGCACCAAGCTCGATCAGGAACCGGAGTTCGTGAAGAGCTGGCCGTTCCAGAAAACCCAGAACGTGGCGCTGACCTACGGTGGCGTGATCCTCAAGTACGACGTGAGCACCATTGCGCCGTATGCGCTGGGCCACGTCGAACTGAAGATTCCCTACCCGCGCCTGAACGGCATTCTCAAGCCCGAGCTGTTTCCCGGCCGTAACTGAAGGCCCGACCCAGCACCAGTTGTAGCAGCCCTGCCAGGACCAGCGCCGGCAGGGTTGCGCCAACGTCTGGATACAGATTGGCCAGCAGATGATAGGTGCTGACCCCGCCCAGCCAAGCCAGCAGTGCCGGCCAGCGCAATGCAGATGACGCCACCAGGCCACTACGCTTGCGCAGGATGAAGTGATCCACCAGCACCACGCCGAACAACGGCGCGAACACCGAACCGATCAGCAACAGGAAGTTCTGGTACTGAGCCAGGGGTGCCAGCAAGGCGATCAAGGTGCAGACCACGCCGATGGCCAGGGCCAGGTGTTCGACCTTCATGCGCAACAGAATCCCGCTGGACACCGCCGCCGAGTGAATGTCGGCAAAGGCGTTTTCTGACTCATCCAGCAGAATCAGCAGCAGCGGAATCCCCAGGCCTGCACCGGCCAATGCCAACAGCAAGGCATTGACTTCACCACTCGGCGCAAACGCCAGTGTGTAGGCCACGCCCAGGCTCATCAGCCAGAAGTTACCGATAAAGAAACCGATCGCGGTGCCACCGAAGACGTTTTTCGCACGCTTGCCGAAACGCGAGTAGTCGGCAATCAACGGCAGCCACGACAGCGGCATCGCAATGGCGATGTCGAAACCCACGGCGAATGGCATCGAACCGTCGCCGGCCTGAGCCCACAACGCAGCCAGGTCGGCCTTGGCGAACAGGTTCCAGGTCAGCCAGATGCACGCCGCCAGCAGCAGCCAAATGCCCCACTTGCGCAGGATCTGCCGCACGAAGGTCAACGGACCGCTGACCGCCAACAAGGTCGCCAATGTGCCGAAGACCAGCGTCCACAGCACTGGATTCGACAGCAGGCTGCCTTCGCTGAATGCACGGGCACCGAGCAAACTCGCGGCGTCGCGCATGACGATGATTTCGAACGCCCCCCAACCGATCAGTTGCAGCAGGTTCAGCACCGCCGGCAGGCTCGCGCCTTTGGCACCGACGCTGAGTTTGAGCGCGGCCATCGACGACAGGCCAGTGTCGCTGCCGATCACGCCGACCGCTGCCAGCAGCAAAACGCCGACCAGCGTGCCAAGGAAAATCGCCAGCAACGAGCCGGACAGGCCCAGACCCGGCGCGAGCAATGCGCCGGTCTGCAGCACCATCAGGCCGATGCCGAGGGAGAACCACAGGGAAAACAGATCGCGGCCGCCGAAGACACGCTTGTCGGTGGGTACCGCGATATCGGGTGAATAAGTACTCGGTTGAATGCTCAAGGGTGTTATCTCAGAGGGACATTTGTTGTTGTGTAGATCGCTATCGCCAGCAGGCTGGCTCCCACAGGGGACTTGTGAACACCACAGATCCAATGTGGGAGCCAGCCTGCTGGCGATGGGGTCTGTGCAGACCCCACCCTTTCAGGTCAGATCAAACTTTCTGGTACAGCTGACTGCCTTCCTGCTTGAAGCGCTTGGCCTGTTCAGCCATGCCTTGGGCGACGTCCACGTCCACCGCTTCGATCCGTTGGTTGGCCGCGTACTCGCGGACTTCCTGGGTGATTTTCATCGAGCAGAATTTCGGCCCGCACATGGAACAGAAGTGCGCGACCTTGGCCGAATCCTTCGGCAGGGTTTCATCGTGATACGAACGCGCGGTGTCCGGATCGAGGCCCAGGTTGAACTGGTCTTCCCAACGGAATTCGAAGCGCGCCTTGCTCAAGGCATTGTCGCGAATCTGCGCGCCTGGATGACCTTTTGCCAGATCAGCGGCGTGTGCGGCGATCTTGTAGGTGATGATCCCCGTCTTCACGTCATCCTTGTTCGGCAGGCCCAAATGCTCCTTCGGCGTCACGTAGCAGAGCATGGCGCAGCCGAACCAGCCGATCATCGCCGCACCGATGCCGGAGGTGATGTGGTCGTAACCCGGCGCGATGTCGGTCGTCAGCGGGCCCAGGGTGTAGAACGGCGCCTCGTCGCAGCACTCAAGCTGCTTGTCCATGTTCTCTTTGATCAACTGCATCGGCACGTGGCCAGGGCCTTCGATCATGGTTTGAACGTCGTGTTTCCAGGCGATCTTGGTCAGCTCGCCGAGGGTTTCCAGCTCGCCGAACTGCGCTTCGTCGTTGGCATCGGCAATCGAGCCCGGACGCAGGCCATCACCCAGCGAGAAGCTGACGTCGTAGGCCTTCATGATTTCGCAGATTTCTTCGAAATGGGTGTAGGTGAAGTTCTCTTTGTGGTGCGCCAGGCACCACTTGGCCATGATCGAACCACCACGGGAGACGATGCCGGTCACGCGCTTGGCGGTCATCGGCACGTAGCGCAGCAGCACACCGGCGTGGATGGTGAAATAGTCGACGCCTTGCTCCGCCTGCTCGATCAGCGTGTCGCGAAACAGCTCCCAGGTCAGGTCTTCGGCCGCGCCGCCGACTTTTTCCAGGGCCTGGTAAATCGGCACTGTACCGATCGGCACCGGCGAGTTACGGATGATCCACTCGCGAGTTTCATGAATGTGTTTGCCGGTGGACAAATCCATGATGTTGTCCGCGCCCCAACGAATGCCCCAGGTCAGTTTCGCCACTTCTTCTTCGATGGACGAACCCAGAGCGCTGTTGCCGATGTTGCCGTTGATCTTCACCAGGAAGTTACGGCCGATGATCATCGGTTCCAGTTCGGTGTGGTTGATGTTGGCCGGAATAATCGCGCGACCACGGGCGATCTCTTCACGGACGAATTCGGGGGTAATGATTTTCGGCACGCTGGCGCCGAAGCTGTGGCCGGCGTGTTGCTGATCCAGCAGGCCGGCGGCGCGGGCCACTTCCAGTTTCATGTTTTCGCGGATGGCGACGAATTCCATCTCGGGCGTAATAATGCCCTGGCGCGCGTAGTGCATCTGCGTGACATTGCCCCCCGCCTTGGCGCGGCGCGGGTTATTGACGTGGGCGAAACGCAGTTTGGTCAGCTCCGGATCGGCAAGGCGCTCCTGCCCGAAGTTTGAGCTCAGGCCAGGCAAGCGTTCGGTGTCGCCACGCGCTTCGATCCATGGCGAGCGTACATCGGCCAGGCCTTTGCGCACGTCGATGATGACGTTCGGGTCGGTGTACGGGCCGGAAGTGTCATAGACCACGACAGGTGCGTTGATTTCGCCACCAAAATCGGTCGGGGTCACGTCGAGGCTGACTTCGCGCATCGGCACGAGGATGTCCGGGCGAGAACCCTGGACATAAATTTTTTGCGAGCGGGTAAACGGCTTGACCGACTGTTCATCGACCTTGGCCGATTCACTCAGGTTGGTAGCGATTTTTGCTTTTGTGGTCATCACGGGCTCTCCAGACAGCATCCAGGCAGTGGAATTTTGTCGGAGTGAACCTGTAAACGAATGGACGCACGTGCGTTGGGAAAACCAACAGTGCTGTGCTCAGTGCTCGAGGGGTGTTCGATTGTCGAACAACATCCCGGACGAAGCACAAGAGGACTCGCCGGGTGACGAGAAATCTTGTTCCCTACGCAGGCGCTAACCTGATCAGGTTCAACGGGATCCGAAATTATTCGATCTCAGCCTCATAGCAAGGCACCCCGACAAGAACCCGGCCAGTCTAGACACAACTGGCAAAGAACGCCAACACCGCTGCAAACACCATGATGAATGGCGCAATTGCGGGAGCGACAGGATTGTTGCCACCCCAATGCCCAACTACACTCGCTACGCCAAGCCGCGCATTGACGCTGCACGTGCCGCGCCTTAGCCTTGGCGCTCAAATTACTCGTGTAATATTTTTCTAGGGAACGCCTATGCTGCGCAAACTCTCACTGGCCCTTGCCGTGTCTTGTGCGTCCAACGGAATGGCCTGGGCAGCAGAAGCGCCCTTAACAACCAAAACCGACCTGGTCAGCGTCTATCAGGAAGCGGTCAACAACAACGCCGACCTCGCCGCCGCGATCGCTCAATACGGTGCCCAGAAAGAAGTCGTGCCCCAGGCCCGCGCCGGGTTGCTTCCGAACCTCTCGGGCGGTGCCAATGTTGCCGAGGTGCGTACGTCGCTTGATCAACCCTCGGGCACCAGCAACCGCGATGCTCATTCGTACCAGGCCACCCTGGCGCAACCCTTGTTCCGCGCCGATCGCTGGTTCCAGTTCCAGGCCGCCAAGGAGGTCAACGAACAGGCCGCCCTGCAACTCTCGGCCACCGAGCAAAACCTGATCCTGCAAACCGCCAACAGCTATTTCAACGTGCTGCGCACCCAGGACAACCTGGCCTCGACCAAGGCCGAAGAAGCGGCGTTCAAACGCCAGCTCGATCAATCCAACGAGCGCTTCGATGTCGGCCTCTCGGACAAGACCGACGTATTGAACTCACAAGCCAGCTACGACACCGCACGCGCCAACCGGATCGTTGCGCAGCGCCAGGTGGACGACGCGTTTGAAGCATTGATCACCCTGACCAACCGTCAGTACAACTCGATCTGGGGTATCAGCCATAACTTGCCGATCCTGCCGCCAGTTCCGAACGACGCCAAAGCCTGGGTCGAAACGGCGGGCAAGCAGAACCTCAATCTTTTGGCCAGCAACTATGCCGTCAGCGCTGCCGAGCAAACCCTCAAACAGCGTAAGGCCGGGCACTTGCCAACGGTTGACGCGATTGCCAAATACGAGAAAGGCGACAACGACGCACTGGGTTTCAGCAACCCGAACGCCTTGGGCCAGCCATATGGCGGCAACGTCGAGCAAACGACCGTGGGCCTGCAGCTGAACATTCCGATCTACACCGGCGGCCTGATCAATTCCCAGGTACGCCAGTCGTATGCGCAGCTGGACCAGACTGAGCAGCAGCGCGAATCCCTGCGTCGCAGCATCGTGGAGAACACCCGCGACTTGCACCGCGCCGTAAACACCGACGTCGAGCAGGTGCAGGCGCGCAAGCAGTCGATCATCTCCAACCAGAGCGCGGTGGAAGCGACCGAAATCGGTTACCAGGTGGGTACGCGCAACATCGTCGACGTGCTGGATGCGCAGCGCTCGCTGTACACCTCGGTGCGCGACTACAACAACACCCGCTACGACTACATCCTCGACAACCTGAAATTGAAGCAACAGGCAGGGACATTGAACCCGGGGGATTTGCAGGATTTGGCACGCTGGCTCAATCCCAACTACAACCCGGACAAGGATTTCCTGCCGCCGGATCTGGCCAAGGCTGCGGCTGAGCAACTCAAGGCCCGCCCCGGTCAGTAAAAAGCAACAGATCGCAGCCTTCGGCAGCGCCTGCATTTGGAACGTATTCCTCTGTAGGAGCTGCCGAAGGCTGCGATCTTTTTTACCTGACGACCCGGCCTAGCGGTCGATCAATCTTCCCAGCCCATCCAGCAACCGCTGCAACGCGCCCTGATTGGTGCGCATCACTTTCAGCCCCGCCTCCGCCATGCGCTGCGCATCGCGCGGCAACTCGAACAGCCGCTGCACCGCCAACGCCAACCCCTCGGCGTCCTCCACTTCCTGCAACGCGCCGGCGCTGCGCAATTGCGCGGCGATTTCAAGGAAGTTGAACAGGTGCGGGCCACTCAGCACGGGTTTGGCCAAGGCCGCTGGCTCCAGCAGGTTATGCCCGCCATTGGGCACCAGGCTGCCGCCGACGAATGCGCTGTCGGCCAGGGCATAAAGAAACAACAACTCGCCCATGGTGTCGCCCAGCAACACCGATGTAGCGGCGGTGACCGGCTCACCAACGGAGCGACGCACCGTGGCGAATCCCTGCTGGCGACACAATTCAAACACCGGGCTGAAACGCTCGGGATGACGCGGTACCAGAATCAGCAAGGCGTCAGGATGACCCGCCAGCAATTGACGATGGGCCGCCAGCACCACCTCGTCTTCGCCGTCGTGGGTACTGGCGGCGATCCACACAGGGCGCTCCTGCGCCTGCCATTGCCCGCGCAACTCGGCGGCACGTAGTAACAGTTGCGGGTCGATGGTCAGGTCGAACTTGATTGAGCCGGTGACTTCGACCGTTTCCGCCCTTGCACCCAACTCACGAAAACGCTGGGCTTCGGCTTCGGTCTGCACCGCGAACAGGCTCATTTCGGCCAGCATCGGCCCAGTCAGCCTGGCAAAGCGGCCATAACCTTTGGCCGAACGCTCGGAGAGACGCGCATTGGCCAGCGCTACGGGAGTCCCGCGCTTGGCGCATTGATGGATGTGGTTGGGCCAGAGCTCGGTTTCCATGATCACCGCCAGTTTGGGCTGGACCCGATCCAGGAAACGCTTGGCAGCGCATGGCAAGTCATACGGCAGGTAGCAGTGCTGGATGCGCGGCTCGTTGGCGAACAACGCCTGTATGCGCTCCGAACCGGTCGGGGTCATGCAGGTCACGGTGATCGGCAGAGTCGGATAGCGCTGCAGCAAGGCGCGAATCATCGGCGCGGCGGCGATGCTTTCACCCACGGACACCGCATGCACCCACAGGCCGCCCGGTTTCATCGTCGGCATCCCATAGGAGAATCGCTCGCCGATGCGTTTGGCATAGGCCGGCGCTTTGCGCGCGCGCAGCCACAGGCGAATCGCTACCAATGGCAGCCCCAGGTAAAACAGCGCGGTGTAGAGAGTTCTATTCATGGCGGCGGAGTTTATCGGTTTTTTCGCCGATCGCCTGCAGGTGCACGGCAAAACGTTCCGCCAGCCAGCGAGCGGCCGGACCAAGCGGTTCGTCGCGACGCCAGACCAGTTCCACCACCAGCGCCGGCGGGGTCCATTCGCTGGTCAATTCGACCATCTGGCCGTGATACGTCGGGTACTGCACCACATGCCGTGGCAGCCAGGCCCAACCGAGGCCGCGTACCAGCCATTCAGCCATCACGTAAAAGCTGTCAGCCCGCCAGACTTGCGGGCTGGCGGGCTCACTGCCGGGATAGATGCTGGACTGGGTCGACATCAGCAATTGACGATGCTGCGCCAGTTGCTGGCAATCGACCTGCGTCTGTTTCGCCAGTGGATGGTCGACGCCGCACACGGTGACCATCTCCACACTGCCGAGCACGCGCCGCTCCAGCGCTTCGGGGATCTGGTCGTGAAAAAACAGCAACCCCAGATCCGCGCGACGCTCCACCAGTTTGCGTGCAACTTCACCCTGGGCAGCGCTGGTCAGTTGTACTTCGAGGCTGGGGAAGCGCTCAGCCAGGGCTTCGAAACTTTCGATGATCGGTTGATAGGGCATAGCCTCGTCCTGGGCCAGACGCAAACGAGCCTCCTGCCCGCGCATCATTGCCAGCGCCCGACCATTGAGCCGTTCGCATTGACGCAAAACCTCCCGCGCCTCGTCCAGCAAGGCATTGCCGGCCTCGGTGAGTTTCGGCTGGCGGCCGCTGCTGCGGTCGAACAAGCTCACGCCCAGATCTTCCTCCAGCAGCGCGATTGCACTGCTGACCGCCGACTGCGCCTTGCGCTGGTCCCGCGCCACCGCAGAAAACGACCGTTGCTCCGCTACGCTGACGAACAAGCGCAGCTGTTCCAGATTCCATTGCATGCCCAAACCCATCTTCGTAACAGATAGGTAATGACTTTACCGCATCTGGAGAATCTCTAAAATGCCGAACTCAGAGAGCAACACTTCATACGAGGATCGAACCATGACCGCTTACTACTACCTGGCCGTTGCCATCTGCGCCGAAGTGATTGCCACTGTTTCGATGAAAGCGGTCAAAGGCTTCAGCACGCCGCTGCCGCTGGTGCTGGTGATCGTCGGTTACGCGATTGCGTTCTGGATGCTGACTCTGGTGGTGCGAAGTGTGCCGGTGGGCGTGGCGTACGCCGTGTGGGCCGGCATGGGCATTGTGATGGTCAGCGTGGCCGCGCTGTTTATCTACGGGCAGAAGCTGGATGTGCCGGCGATGCTGGGGATGGCGTTGATTGTGCTGGGCGTCGTGGTCATTCAGCTGTTTTCGAAAACCGCGGGGCATTGAAAGAAAAGATCGCGGCCTTCGGCAGCTCCTGCATTTGGAACACAATCCCCTGTAGGAGCTGCCGAAGGCTGCGATCTTTTTTCCTGTCTGAGCTCTGTATACTGCGCCCTCGTCTTGAATCCTGAGGTCGCCGCATGCCATCCGTTATTTCCACCGACGTTCTGATTGTCGGCGCTGGTGTCGCCGGCCTCTGGCTGAATGCGCGACTGCGCCGCCAGGGTTTCTCGACCGTGCTGGTGGAAAGCGCCAGCCTCGGCGGCGGGCAAAGCGTGAAGTCCCAAGGCATCATCCACGGCGGCGCCAAGTACGCGTTGCACGGTGCCCTGACTGGCGCCTCGGAAGCCATCGCCGACATGCCGCGCCGCTGGCGTGAAGCCCTGGCCGGCGACGGTGAACTGGACTTGTCCGGCGTCCGCCTGCTCTCTGAGGCCCACTACCTTTGGTCCCCCGGCACCATCGCGGGCAACCTCACCAGTTTCTTCGCCAGCAAAGCCGTGCGCGGTCGCGTCGATCAGGTCACGGGCGACCAACTGCCGCCCGCCCTGCAAGACAAGCGTTTCAAAGGCAAGGTCTATCGCCTCGCGGAACTGGTGATCGACGTGCCGAGCCTGATCCAGCGCCTGGCCGAACTGGCCGGTGACGGTTTGCTCGCCGGTCAGAAAATCGAACCGCTGCTGGACGGTGGTGTACTGGTCGGCCTGAAAGTGGACGAGCGCGAGATCCGCGCCCAGCGCATCGTCTTGAGCGCTGGCGGCGGGACAGCGGCGCTGCTCGAAGCGCTGGGGCTGAGCAAGCCCGCCATGCAACGCCGGCCATTGCACATGATCATTGCCAAAGGCCCAAGCCTTAAACCGCTGTACGCCCACTGCCTGGGCGGCGGCACCAAACCGCGCATTACCGTGACCACGCACCCCGCCGCCGACGGCCAATGGGTCTGGTACCTGGGCGGCGATATCGCCGAGACCGAAGGCGTGAACCGTGAACCGGCGGAACAAATCGCCACGGCGCAGAAAGAACTCGGCCAGTTGCTGCCCTGGATCGACCTGAGCACCGTGCAATGGGCGACCTTGCGCGTGGACCGTGCCGAACCGCTGCAAACCGGCCTGACGCGCCCTGACAACGCATTCCTTGCCGAAGAGGGTCGATTGCTGGTGGGCTGGCCGACCAAACTGGCCCTGGCACCGGACTTCGCCGACCGCGTGATCGCCAGCCTCGCCCGCGATGGCATCCAACCGGGGCCGGTGACACCGCTGCCCGAATTGCCAAAACCGCCGCTGGCCGTCCCGGCCTGGGAGCAACTGCTGCCATGAGCCTACCGACTCTGCACGACTTGCATCGCCCCTTGGGCAGTACCGGCCTGCGGGTATCGCCTCTGGGCCTGGGTACGGTAAAACTCGGCCGCGATCAAGGGGTGAAATACCCCAATGGCTTTCAGATTCCCGACGATGACGAAGCGCGCATGCTGCTCAAACTCGCTCGCGACCTGGGCATCAACCTGATCGATACTGCCCCGGCCTACGGTCGCAGCGAAGAGCGCCTCGGCCCGTTGCTGCGTGGTCAGCGTCAGGATTGGGTGATTGTCAGCAAGGTCGGCGAAGAGTTTGCAGACGGCCAGTCGCGCCACGACTTCAGTGCTGCGCATACCCGGCGCTCGGTGGAGCGCAGCCTGCAACGCCTGGAAACAGATTTCATCGACCTGGTGCTGGTGCATTCCGACGGCAATGACCTGGCGATCCTCAACGACTGCGAAGTCTATGCGACCCTCGCCGAGCTCAAGGCCGAAGGCAAGATTCGCGGCTTCGGCTTCTCCGGCAAAACCGTCGACGGCGGCCTGAAGGCGCTGGAGCAAGGTGATTGCGCGATGGTCACCTACAATCTGAACGAGCAGACCGAGAAGCCCGTCATTGACTATGCTGCTGCTCACGGCAAAGCCATTCTGGTCAAAAAAGCCCTCGCCAGCGGTCACGTGTGCCTGAGCCCGGGCGTGGACCCGGTGCGCGCCAGTTTCGAGTTGTTGTTTGAACATCCGGGTGTGGCCAGTGCTATTGTCGGGACCATCAATCCGCTGCACCTCGCCCACAACGTCGCGACCGTTGCCCAGGTCCTACGAAGCAACTGATGCCGCCCCACGCGGCCTTAAGCAGGAGCCGACATGCCGCGTACGCTCATAAGAAAGAACCCGAGCAACTTCAAGACCCTGCCGTTATTCGTCGAAGCGACTCCCGAAGGCCTGAGTTACCAGAGCGTCGGGAGACCGCTTAATTTCTCCCAGATCCTGCAACGCCGCCGCCCGGTCACCGTCGCCGACACGGAGCGGTTTTCTCTTGAGCTGGCCAACCTCGGGGTTTCGGTACGCCTGACGCTGCATTGGCAGAATCGCGATTACTGGGTGCTGGTGCGGCAACGCCGGCAAGACCGTGGTGACGTGGTACTCAAGTTGATCTCCGGGTATGTGCCGGCGCATGAACTGAACCTGCCGCTGCACACGGCGATCCAGGAGATTGCCGAGGAATGCCTGCTGGAAACCCCGGAAGGCTGGCTCGGCGGACGTTTCAATGACACCTGGCTGCCGGCGCCCTACTCCTCGGCCCTGCATTACCGCGAAGCGCTACCGTTTCGCCTGTCGCCGCTGTCCGGCTCGGCCCGACCAGTGCGCTGCGCCAACCTGCAATTGATCGAACGGCCAAGAGCCTATGTGCACTTGCCAACGGCGTCGCTGCAACTGATCTATGACTTGCGCCTGGAAGTACCCAAGGAAGCCAAATCCCTGAGCCTGTTTCATGTCGATGAACGGCTGGAAGGCGATCAACTGGTGGCCCGCCTTGATCGCAAACGCCCCGATCTGTACTTGATGCCCTTGCAGGATGGCCATCCGATGGCCGAGCTTTATACCCTGAAGAAAGATCAACTGTACCCGGCGAGTACTCGCGGCCTGTACTTGGCCGAAAGCTTTGCCCGACAGGAGGGCTGGCTGGTGAGGGATGAACGGATTCGCTGGAAGGATTGGGTGCGCCAGCAAGGCTTGACGCCACCGGGGAAGGATTCGGGTTTGGCGCGGTTGCGCGGGAAGGCGAAACTGCTGCTGAAGAAAATCGTGCCGCGTAAAAAAGTCAGCTCTTAAAGCAAAAGATCGCAGCCTGCGGCAGCTCCTACAGAGTTATGTGTACCCCTGTAGGAGCTGCCGAAGGCTGCGATCTTTTATGGCTTTACTCGGACTGGCGGATCTTCTCGACAATCGCCGTAGTGGAGCTGTTTGCCACCAGTCCCAGCACTTTCACAGTACCGCCGTAAGCCGTCACGATGTCTGCGCCGACGACCTGATCGATTCCGTAATCCCCGCCCTTGACCAGCACGTCCGGCTTGACCTCGCGCAGCAGGTTTTCCGGCGTGCCTTCAGGGAAGCTGATCACCCAATCCACGGCACCCAGACCTGCCAGCACAGCCATGCGCCGATCGACGCTGTTGATCGGCCGGCCCGGCCCTTTCAGGCGGCTGACCGACGCATCGTCGTTGACCGCAACGATCAGACGATCGCCCTGCGCGCGTGCCTGTTCGAGGTAAGTCACGTGGCCGGCATGCAGAATGTCGAAGCAGCCATTGGTGAAGACAATTCTCTCGTTGTGCGCACGGGCATCGTCGACCGCCAACAACAGCTGTTCAAGACCCAGCACGCCGCGCTCGGAACCCTCTTCGCGCTGGATAGCGCGACGCAGTTCCGGCGCGCTGATGGCCGCCGTACCGAGTTTGCCCACCACGATGCCGGCCGCCAGATTGGCCAGGCCCACCGCGTGGGGAAGCTCTTCGCCAGCAGCGATCGCCGCCGCCAGGGTGGAAATCACCGTGTCGCCGGCACCGGTCACGTCGAACACTTCACGGGCGCGGGCCGGCAGGTGCAACGCCGGATGATCCGGGCGCAGCAAGGTCATGCCATGTTCGCCACGGGTCACCAGCAAAGCGCCAAGCTCCAGGTTGTGCATCAACTGCGCGCCCTTGCTCACCAGCTCGTGCTCATCGGCGCAACCACCGACGATGGTTTCGAATTCACTGAGGTTTGGCGTGATCAGGCTCGCGCCACGGTAGATCGAAAAATCCTTGCCCTTGGGATCGGCCAACACCGGAATGCCACGGGCACGGGCGGCCTGAATCAGTACCTGATGGTTTTTCAGCGCGCCTTTGCCGTAGTCGGACAGCACCAGCACCTTGATGCCTTCGAGCAATTCGTCGACTTGCACCGACAACGCCAAGGCATCGGTGGCAAACGGTTCTTCGAAGTCGATACGCAGCAATTGCTGGTGCCGGCTCATGACCCGCAGCTTGACGATGGTCGGCTGGTTAGGGACGCGTTGGAACAACGCCCGCACACCAGCGCCTTTGAGGCTATTGGCCAGGCTGTCGGCGGCCTCATCGTCACCGGTCACGCCAACCAGCGAGGCCGGCGCGCCGAGGGCGGCAATGTTCAACGCAACGTTGGCGGCACCGCCCGGGCGGTCCTCGATGTGATCGACTTTGACTACCGGTACTGGCGCCTCAGGGGAAATCCGTGAGGTACCACCATGCCAGTAACGGTCGAGCATGACATCGCCGACCACCAAGACAGGGGCTTGATCGAATCGCGGCATGGACAACTTCATGGAGCAACCCACATACAAAATGAACAGGGGCGCGATATTAACACAGGGTTGGCACAGGCTTGTGTGACGGCTGCAACGTGATCTTTCGCCAGGGTTTTCTGCTTATTTTTTGACCAGAAACCCCGATAGCCGCTGGCAGGCATCTGACATGCCCAGCACCTGGGTATCAATTTCACACTCGGCATTCAGTGGCGCCTCATAAGGGCTGTCGACACCAGTGAAATCCTTGATCCGTCCCTGCCGGGCCGCCAGGTACAGCCCTTTGGGATCACGCTGGGCGCAAATCGCGAACGGCGTGCTCACGTAGACCTCAATAAAATCGCCCCCGGCGAACAACTGGCGCGCCGCCGCACGTTCGGCCCTAAACGGTGAAATCGCCGCGACAATCACAATCAGACCGGCATCGACCATCAACCGCGACACTTGCGCCATGCGCCGGATGTTTTCCCGACGACACTCGGCGCTCATCCCCAGGTCACGGCAAAGCCCGGCGCGCAGGTTGTCGCCATCGAGTACAAAGGTGTGCAACCCAAGCTGATTGAGTTGCAGCTCCAGAGCATTGGCCAGCGTCGACTTCCCCGCCCCGGACAAACCCGTCAACCAGAGACAACGAGGTCGCTGCGACTTGAGTAATGCACGGGCGCAGCTCGAAAGCGATAACGCATAGGGCTTGATCCGGGAAGCCGAAATCGACGGCGCTTTATTCATAACCGAGCATCTCGTAATCGCGCTGGTACACCCGCCGTACCAGGCGACGGGTACGGGTCGAGCAGAAATCACGGGCGACCATCGGACGCCGCTGCTGTGAACTATTGAGATGGGGCAGTAGGACCTCGTGCCCTATCTGCTCGCAAACCAGTCGAAAATCCCGCTCCAGTTGCTCCTGATAGCCAATGAAATCCAGTGCCAGGTGCCCCAAAGAGTCGGTGAGGAAATCCGTCTGCGCGGCGAAATGCAGTTGCCGTTGAATCGTCTCGGGGTGCAGCCAACGCGCGACAAAATCGTCGAAGTCGCGGTAATGGCTAACCAGTTTTTGCGCTGAATGATCGCGCCGACCCAATTCGTTGCCACGCAGGAAAGCGTAGGCCGAGTACGCCCGCTCCAGCGGGTCGCGGACAAAGGTAAATTTGAAACTGTTGGCAAACTGCTCGGGGAATTGCTGTTCGTACCAGTACAACGGCAAGTGCCCCGGCCGCCAGCGATCGAACAGCGCGGCACAGACACTGCTGCCGGCGCATTTGGGAACATGGATGAAGAGGCAGGAACGCTGGGCGAAAGGTTGGGGAAAACGCAGATTGGCTGACATCGACTTGTTAACGACCTGTCGATCCACGACCGACAGTCGACCCAGCAAGAAATGCCGTTGCGACTTGGGCAATAGCTTCCAAAGATAACGTTGCAGCATTGCGGCACCCGCGCGAAAGGGATGACCCCTTCGATTGAAGTCAAAATTCGTTGCGGAACCTTAACAAGCGCGTTGCCGAGATTTATTCCGGTTTGGTCAAGAAACGTAAAGACCTGGATACATACCACCGGGCGCATTGCACGCTCGGTGTACAAGGAGGGTGAGCGCTGCCCACCCTCCTGTGGATATCAGGCGATGTCTTCGGCCGGGGCGTCGAGGCCCATCGCATTCAAGCGTGAGTAATAGCCGTTTTGCGCCAGCAACTGCGCGTGGGTACCACGCTCGACGATTTTCCCCTGGTCCATGACCAGGATCAGGTCGGCCTTCTCGATAGTCGACAAGCGGTGGGCAATCACCAGCGTAGTACGCCCTTTCATGACCTGGTCCAGCGCCGCTTGAATATGCCGCTCGGACTCGGTATCGAGTGCCGAGGTAGCCTCGTCAAGAATCAGCAACGGAGCATTCTTCAGCAGCGCGCGGGCAATCGCCAGACGCTGGCGCTGGCCACCGGACAGCAACACACCGTTCTCGCCGACCTGAGTATCAAGCCCTTGAGGCAGTTGCTCGATGAAGTCCATCGCGTAGGCGTCTCTGGCGGCTTTTTCGATATCTTCACGAGGGGCACCGGCCAGGTCGCCGTAGGCAATGTTGTTGGCCACGGTGTCGCTGAACAGCGTCACATGCTGAGTCACCTGGGCGATGTGCTTGCGCAGGTTCAGCAGCTTGTATTCCTCCACTTCAACGCCATCGATGAGGATTTCACCCTTGTCGTGGTGATAGAAACGCGGAATCAGGTTGGCCAGGGTTGACTTGCCACTGCCCGAACGCCCCACCAGCGCCACCATTTGTCCGGGTTCTGCCGAGAAACTGATGTCATTGAGTACCTGACGCTCGGTTTCAGGGTAAGTGAAGCTGAGATTGCGCACGTCCAGACGACCGCTGACGACATCACGCTCGATGGTGCCCGTGTCGACTTCGGGTTCGACATCCAGCTGCTCGAAGATGCTCTCGGCACCCGCCACACCCTTCTGGATGGTCGAGCTGACCTCGGACAATTGGCGGATCGGCTTGGGCAACAGGCCGGCCAGCGTGATGTAGGCAACCATGTCACCGGCGGACGCATCACCGCGCAGGAACAGCACCAGGAACATCAACACGGCCATCGCGGTGTAGATCACCAGTTGCAGCATGGGCGTATAGATGGCACCGGTGCGGGTCATGCGCAGTTGCTTGTCGGTGTTGCTCTGGCTGGCGTCGAAGAAGCGTTTTTCTTCATAGACCTCACCACCGAAACTGCGAACGACGCGATAGCCCTGGATCGTTTCCGATGCCACGTGTGTCACGTCGCCCATGGCCAACTGGATTTTCTTGCTCTGCTTGCGGAATTTCTTGCTCGCGGTGCGCACCATGACCGCGATCAGCGGCAGGATGGCGACCATGACCAGCGTCAGGCGCCAATTCATGAACAGCAACGAGGCGAACAGGAAGATCACTGTCATGCCTTCACGGATTACGACCTTGATCGCATCTGTGGCCGCCCCCGTGACCATGGTCACGTTGAAGGTGATACGTGAAATCAAATGCCCCGAGTTATGCTTGTCGAAGTACCGGTTAGGCAACACCAGCAGGTTGTTGAACAACTGGACTCGCAAGTCATGGACCAACCCCAGGGAAACCTTGGCCAGGAAGTAGTTGCCCAGATACGACCCCAACCCCTGCCACGCCGCGATCAGAATGATCAGCAACGGCACCGCCTGCAACAATTGCAAATCACGCAGGTATGGCACGGTCGGAAACAGCACTGCCTCGGGATTGGACAGGCCATCGACGAAGTACTTGAGGATGTAGCCCAGCATTGGCTGCGTCGAAGCGAAAATCAGAAATCCGACGATGCTGATCAGGAAAAGACTGATGTACGGCCGGACATAGCCGAGCAGGCGTAAGTAGATTTTCAAGCTCGATGGGCTTGCGGAGAGACTGGAGTCGGTCATATCACGCGAATGTCGATAAAAAGGACGCTGACTTTAGCACAGCTTCTTCAGGGTTCTGGCAATCGCATAAAGACTGTTATTGTGGCGCCCCGAAACACACATTCAGCAACCCCAGCCTTAAAATGGTCGTTCAACTCGGAATGAATTACACAGCATGCAATTAAATGGTCTGAACAAACCCTTCAATCGAGTTTTCGATCTCATTTGTCTGTGGATCCTTCCGCTCGGCTATTTATTGCTGCTCTGTTCTCTGTTTTTCCTTCCTGGACGCAGCCTGCATCACAAACTTTTCTACGGCCTGTTCAGCATTCCCGCGCTGATCGCATTGTGCTTGCGCCCGCGAATGACCAAAGAACTGTTGAACGAGCCGATCATCATCGCGGTGTTGCTGTTCGCGGCCTGGGCATTGCTCAGTCTGTGCTGGGGGCCAGGTAACGACAGCATCAGTGGCCAGCTCAAACCACCTTTGCATACGCTACTGCTGTTTGTCGGCTGCTACCTGCTGGTGCGCTATCGCAGCGAGATTATCCAGCCGCTGCTGTTTTGCGCCGCGACCGTGGCGTTGATTGCCTCGATCTACAACCTTTACATGTTCACCCGCATCTACGAACCCGGCATGCGCATGATCGGTGTCGGCGCCTTTGACAATCCATTGCTCAGTTCTCATGTGTTCGGCTTTTTCTGCGCCTACTGGCTCAGTTTGAGCATGACCTGCAAGCGTCGCCAGATACTTTGGCTGAGCATCCCGGCGATAGTGATCATGTTCGCCGCTGTGATCGCTACGGGCTCCAGGACGCCACTGGTAGCTCTTTCACTGACCGCGTTGTGGTTGAGCATAATCTGCGGGAGCCGGCGCTCGGTGGTACTGTTTGGCGCATTTCTCGCTACAAGTGCGACGACTACCGTGCTGTTTTCGCAGATGCTCAATGGACGGGGCGATTCCTATCGCCTGGAAATCTGGCAGTTGGCGCTGAAACAAATTGCCGACCATCCGTGGATCGGCCATGGTTATAACGCCGATCTGACCCTCGACCCCGGCATCGGTTATACCCTTCAAGAGCCCCACAGCTTTGCCCTCGGCGTTCTTTATTACGTAGGCATTGTCGGGTTGTTGCCATGGCTATTCTTCCTGGGCCGTGGCTTGCTGATTGGCTGGCGCAATCGTGTACAACCACTGTTTATCATCGCTTCAGCCTGGCTGGCATTCGGCATCGGTGCAGGCCTGACCGAAGGTGGCGGCATTATCTCCCGCCCCAAGGAGCACTGGTTCCTGCTGTGGATTCCTTTGGCACTGATTGCCGCGTTAAGCATCAATCAACGGGCAAAACGCCTGCTTGCGATGCCGATCAAGACGATGACGTCGAGCGACCTGCAACAGCTGACCGCCAACGCCCAAGTCATCGAAGAAGATGGTTTGGGCCCGAAAGTCTTGCGCCTGATTGAAGGCTCTTTCCTCAAGCTGTTTCGCCACCGCCGCTGGTACACCTCAGGCAGCTTCAATCCGTATTCCGAACGCTTTGCCTTGAATAGCCTGCAGTTGCGCAATGTGGGCATCCCGACCCCGGAAATTCTCAATCTTTACCGGTTCGAAGACGGCAGCACCGCCGTGCACTACTCACCGTTGCCAGGCCATACTCTGCGCCAGGTCTTGCAAGGCATTACCGCTCCAGCGGTTCGTCAGGCATTGGTGGAGCGGTTCGGCAAATTCATGGCGCAACTGCATGAGCAAGGCGTGTACTTCCGCTCACTCCACCTGGGCAACGTGCTGGTGTTGGATGATGGTGAGTTCGGCCTGATCGATCTGGCCGACATGCGCATTTACCCGTCGTCATTAAGCCCCTCCCTGCGACGGCGCAATCTGCGTCATATGCAGCGCTACACGGTGGATCGGCGCTGGCTGTTCGAGGAACATTTCGAGGCGTTACTCAAGGGATACGCTGCGGCGGCATCAAAATCCGACGTGGATAATCTGCACAGGCAAGTGCTGGCCGGGGGTTCCCCGGCTCGGGCTCACTGATGACTGAAACCAACCCGCTTATTGCGCTGGCAGCCTACCTGCTTGCCATCGTGACCGCCGCACTTTTGCTGCGCCTAATCCCGAAAATAGCCCGCCATCTGGAGCACTCTGGCGAAAGCCGTTTTGCGAGCATTGATGGCCTGCGCGGGTATCTGGCGTTCGGTGTGTTCATTCACCACTCAATCATTACCTGGTTCTTTCTAAGTACCGGTGAGTTTGGTTTTCCGCCGAGCAATTTCTACTCACAGCTTGGCCAGGGTAGCGTCGCGCTGTTTTTCATGATTACCGGTTTTCTGTTCTGGGACCGGTTGCTCACCCTGGGCCGGCGGCACGACTGGCTGGCATTTGCGGTATCGCGGATATTTCGCCTTTACCCGCTCTACCTGCCATTGATGGCGATCGTTTTCGTAACGGTGTTCTACCTGCAGAACTGGGAGCTCAAAGAGCCTGGCATTGAGTTCATCGGCCAGATTCTGTCCTGGCTGACCTTCGACAGGCCAGACGTCAATCAGTACCCGCAAACTGGCATGTTGATCGCCAACGTCACCTGGACCCTCGGCTACGAAGTGTTCTTCTATCTGGCCCTGCCACTGACCGCCATGATTTTCATTTATCGCGGCAACTGGATCCAGACCGTGCTGTGCCTGATCGGTATCTACGTCCTTTACCAGGTAGTCGGCTGGGAGCACTCGCTAAAGAAACACTTCCTGGCCAGTTTCCTCGGCGGCATCGCGGCGGCGTACTGGATTCGCCGGCCGCAGCTGGCGGCCTGGGGCAAAACACCTCTGGCGGGGCTGATCGCCTTGCTGGCGCTGGCCATTGCATTCACGGCATTCAACCGCGCCTTCAGTCTGGGACCGATACTGTTGATGTCCGGGTTTTTCGTGGTCGTGGCATCCGGAAACCCTCTGTTCGGAGCCCTTAAACCGCGCAGCATCCGCTGGCTCGGCGAGATCAGCTACAGCACTTACTTGCTGCACGGGTTTCTGATCTGGGTACTGGTGCAGCGACTGCCGCCGCTATTACAGTTGGACGCCCGGGAAAGCTGGATTTTCCTGCCACTGCTTGCGTTGTGCAGTTGCCTGCTGATCATTATCAGCAGCGTGACCTTCCTGTATATCGAGAAGCCAGGCATCAATGCAGGCAAGCAAACCCTGCAGTGGTTACGCCAGAAAAGGAAAGGTCAGAAAAAACACGCAGAAAAGGCCATTCAACAACGTTGAACGGCCTTTTTTACGGCTGTAACCCTTGGCTCAGTCTTTTTCCAACGGGGAGAAATACAAGCGACCCAGGCCACGCCATGTCTTCTTGTTCCACGCCTTGAACGGGATCTGCGTCAGCAGTTCCCGCGCCAGCTTGCGATCGCGGTTGGCGGTTTTCAGGAACATGGAGCTCAGGAACTTGTAGCGCACCTCGTCGTACAGCGGGTGGTCGCTGAAGAGCGCGTAGGAACGCAGGATGTTGTCGATCATGAAGCGGTGGTTTTTGTAGGAGTTGGTGGCGTGCTTGCGATAACGCGCCATCAGCACATTCAGGCCATCGATGAAGTAGCCGGCACGGGTCACTTTCAGTTCGATCAGCAAGTCCTCCAGACGAATGTTCGGGTCGAACCCGCCCACCTTGTCCAGTGCTTCGCGGCGAATCATCAGCGTCGGCGCCGGCGGATAGGGCTTGCGCTCCAGGAACATGTCATCAAAGTCCAGCCGGCGGAACGGTACATCGCGGCGCTGGCGCTTTTCCGGGTAAAGGTTGCCGTCGGCGTCGATCAGTTCGATGTTGCCGGCGCAAATCCCGACTTCCGGCTTGCCATCCATGTACTCGACCTGGATGGCAATGCGCTCCGGCAGCATGATGTCGTCGGAACCGAACGGTACGATCAGGCTTCCACTGGAACGGGCAATCGCACCGTTGAGGGTGTTCGTCAGCCCCTGGTTCTGCTGGACCCGGAAATCAAAACCGTGTTGCGCCTGCAAAACGTTGATCCGCTCGACACTGTCATCGCTGGAGCCATCATCGACCACCAGCAACTCGATGTTCCTGTAGCTCTGGTTGAGCACGCTGAGAATGCTGTCCTCGATATAACGACCGTGGTTATAGGAGGCAATGATGACCGTTACGAGAGGTTGCGTGTCGCTCATGGTTGTTCCTTTGCGGCCTGGCTCAAACCAGAATCGATCAGATTCAGGTATTCCTGGCGGAACACCTCGATATCATGTTGTTCCTGCAGATAACGATAGGCCTGTTCACCCTTGGCCTTGAGCGCTTCGTCTGACAGGCCCAGGTAATTATCCAGTGCCGCGACCAGGCTCGGCACATCCTTTGGCGTAATCGCCAGACCGCCCGCGCCCTGAATCAACGGCAGCATGGCCGGCACGTTCGAAGCAATCACCGGCAGATGCCCGCTCATGCCTTCGAGCAGCGCCAGGCCAAGGCCTTCAGCCAGCGATGGCATGGTCCAGATGTCAAACGCGCGAACATATTGCAAGGCGTTCTCCTTGAACCCGAGCAAATGCGCGCGGCCGCTCAAACCCAGGCGCTCGATCTCGGCAGCCAGGCGCGACTCTTCGCGTCCGGCACCGATAATCGCCAACTGGGTTGCTGGATACTTGTCCTTGAGGGCGGCGAACGCCTGCAACAGATAAGTGTGCCCCTTGACCGGCACCAACCGGCCCAATGCACCAATCAAGCGTACCGACGGGTCGATGCCTAACAGCTCGCGGGCACGCTCGCGGCTGTGCTGCAGACCTTCGGCCTGTTCGATGTCGATGGCGTTGGTAATGGCGTAGGTATTCTGGTCGGTGAAGCCGCAGTCACACTCCAGCAGGTACTGCTTGACCGCCGGCGACACACCGACAAACCGCCAGTGCCGGTCGATCAGACGCTGAGTCTGGCGGCGCCGATAAAAACGGTCGTACTCGCCAAAGCCGTGGGAAATACCGATGCACAGCGGCACCTTCAACCAGCGATTGAGCGTCAGCATCATGTTCACTGGTTTGAAACGATTGCAGATCACCACATCGAACTTTTCTTTGCGACAGAACTGATACAGCCGCCACATGGCACGCAGGCGCATGCCTTTGAGAGACTTGTCGGAAAACTCGAAATACACCGAGCGGTCGGCACGACTCACCGCCTCGCCAGGCCCGGGCTTACCCCTCAAAAACGCAGCAGTCACTTCATAGCGATCGCTGGGCAGGGCCTTGACGATCTGCTCCGCGAGGTCAGCAAAATCATGAGCCTTGACGTTGTAGTCAGGCTGCAATTGCAGAACCTTTGATCGTTGACTCATAACTCTCCCCGGTGAAAACCAGTCGCATCGATAACCCAGGCCGGTTCAGCGGCGATGCGCCTGACCTCGGCCGGATCGGGTTCGGGCAACCGTGACCACTCGTTGCGCTTCCAGCAAGCAAAGTGGAAATACGGAAACCGGCGATCGCCATCGCGATCATTTGTCACACAGGTTTCTCGCCAATACCATTTAAGCGGGAAATTTACCGTGCCGTCATGCCACTTGATGCAACCGCCGGGCGTGCTGAATGCCTCGGTGAACTCGCTGCGTCGACGCCACGGGTTGAACTTGCCAACCAGTTTGAACAGGGGCTGCGGAAAATTCTTGCGCCAGAGAAAAATTCGACTGAATGCTCCCTCGTCCAGCGCATGGTGCTTCTGATCGACGAACCGCGCTTCCCAGTCCTTGATCTGCCTGAACAACTCGCGCTTGCGGGAGGTGTTTCGAATCAGGCAAAGATGACCTGCTACTCGCCGTTCATGGGTGGAGAACAGGTCGAAAGAGGCCAGTCGATCCGCAGTGAAGTAACTGCGCAAATCGCCATACACAAGATCCAGATCGCCGAAGCCCCAGAAATCATAGCCTTCCAGGCGATCGGCATGAATATGACCAAATGCGGGCCGGATGTCGCACAGCTTGTAAGCTTCTTTTGGCGCAAAGTCGATATTCAGCCGCTGGGACACTATCCCGCAATAATCACTGAACATCATGCACTCGACGGTGACGTTGGGCGGCAGATTTTCCGGAACCCCACAATCACTGAACAGCAACCAGTCGATGTCAGGATTGCGGCGACAACTTTCCAGAAAAAACGGCATCCAGAATGGCCAGCGACCGAAATAAGGCATCAGGAACAAGATACGCGGGCACGGATTGATCACAGAAACTCACCTGTAAATGCTCAAAACGCCGCCATCTTAGGCGGCGCGACACGTCAATTCTGCTTCACAGATGTTTCATCATGCTTCAGAAGCCAGAACAACTCTTGGCGTCTGACCGCCTTGCGAAAGAACTCATTCTCTCCATAGATGGACGGCACTCTACTGGCCAGGAGCCACTGTATCAACCGGCGCAATCGACGCTTGAACGGCATCGGCGGCTGCAAGTCATGCATCATGCCCAGCGCCATGGCTTTATCGCGCTGAAGCGCCAAAGGTATTGGCAGGCAAAAGGGCTGCATCGACACGGACGAATCGAAGGCCGGCGGCAATGCAATGCCTTGACCTGCATCCCCCATCGGCCAGCGATCATTATCGTGCAGGTGGTTGGCATAACCGAGTACGGTGGTCGGCTGCCACGCCAGTCCTCGAAGCGCCTCAAGGATCGCTTGGCGGGCACAAATATGGTCCGGGTGCGGATCGAGTGTCGGGTGCGGCAACACAATGACTTCGGGGCGCGCCCGCAATATCAGCTCGCGAAGATCGGCCAGCAGATTGTTCCAGGTCGGTGAGCCGTCCGTGTCGCCTGGCAGTGCAAAGGGATTCAAATGGCGGAACAATCGGGTGTCGCTCAGATCCGCTTCCCGCGAACCCATCGGTTGAGCCGGCGACGCCTGCATGGCCGCCAGTTGCATGCAGAAATAACCCAGCTGCACGCAATGGGTTTCGGGTACCCCGGCCCAGCGCGGCACGGCAATACTGTCCCAGGCCCGCAAACGGCCTTTCAAACGCGCCGCCTCGACCTTGCTCAGGCCAATCTGCTGGTAGTGTTCGGCTTCGATCTCACCCGCGGTGAGCGTGACGATCCACGCCTCATCGGCCTGGCTGTACAGACCATACGCGGCCAGCTCGGCATCATCGGCATGGGGCGCAATCACCATCACCCGCTGACGGCGGTAGTCAGGATGTTCGAAAGCCCACAGCACAGGTTCGCCGAGCAACCGGCAGAACCACCCGCGCAAACGCAGCTCACCGCGCGACAACACCTGCGCCTGACCACTCAGATTGAGATATCTCAAGCCGTTCACACCGCGTTCGAAGGTTTGCCGGTCCGGGTTTTCGCCACCCGACAATTCGACCACCGGGTCGATAAAGCGCCCCAACCAGGTACTTTTAACCCGCAGCGCCAGCACCAGCGTCGCGTCGTCGACCAGCATGACACCGTCATCCAGGCGCAAACGCTCACCGCTCAGATGCACCTTGGGTTGCGGGGTGTACGGCGCAAAGCTGTATTGGTAATCGTCTTTGGGTGAATAGAACAGATGGTCGGCAAACCACGCCTCGTGAGCAATCCAGCCCAGAACCGCGAGCACCAACGGCAACCACCAGGCCACTAGCACACCGATGACAATCAACAGCATCAGCGCGATCAACAGGCCGATGCGTTTGTTACGTCGATGGCGTTTGAGCAATTGCTGTTTGCGGCTCATGGGCTGACTCATACGGTGAAGACCGGTACTGGGTTGCACCAGCGATCCTTGTATTCCCGATCGGCGCGGCCGAAGGAAAAACGCAAGGGCTTGTCCAGCGCCCGGGCATGCTCCCAGGCACTTTGGGTATTGAGAAAACTCAGCACACTGCCGGGGCTGAATTCGCGGGTTTCGGGGTCGACGCCGCCATTGATGTACTCGACGCTGATCCATTGCGGCGTCTCGACGCGGTACACCAGCTGAATTGCAATCGGCGCATCGTTGAGAAAAATCACTGAACCCATGAGCAATTCGCGCAACAACTCGATGACTTCGGCCATGCGCTCGGCGCCGGTCGCCGGGAAACCCCAGCGGCGCTGGAACAGGTCGCAATAGATTGCCGCCAGTTCAACACTGGAAAAATCGGATACAGCTCGCACCACCCCGCCCGCTTCTTCCAGCAACCTGAGTTCACGGCGCTGGTTGTAGCGAAACTTCTTTGACAGTTCTTCGGGGGTGCGGGCCATAGCCAGTTGCTCGGCCTGCAACTTGATGCCGGTGAAACGACTTTCGTTCAGCGCCGACAAATAACGACCGCGATGACGCAACGGTGCCTGGGCATCGGCAGCGGCGGGCAGAATGATCTCGGCATTGCCGAGGTCGAACAGACCTTTTTTGCCATTGCGCTTGAGCACATCCTTGGACAGTGCAAGGTCGCGCCCCCAGGTCGGAATCGCCGCTTTGACTTCGCCGTTTTGCTCCCAGGCCAGGTAGCGCACCGGAATATCCGCCAGTTGCGCCAGGCGCTCGACCACCATCGGATGAGTCGCGACGCTGCCGCCATAACGCTGCCAGGTCTCGGCGTAAGTCGAGGCGTCGGCTACCGACCAGCCACGTTCGCGCCAGCCTTGAAATCGGTTGAGCATCAGCCCCTCGGTGCCAGTTCGATTACGTGCGGCAAATGCCAGAAAGTATCGCGTACCGCACGGTCGGAGAAGCGCTCACGCAGGCGATCGAGCATCATCTCGGCACACTGCTGGCGTTGCTGCTCGTCCATCGCGGCCAGATGTTGCAGCCCTTGCGCCAGGTGTTCGGCATCGCCCAGCGGGAACAGAATGCCCACGCCTTCGACGACTTCCTTCGCACCGCCACAAGCGGTGGCGAGCAATGGCACACCCGCGGCCATGGCTTCGAGCAGCACCATGCCGAACGGTTCGTGATCGGAGCTCAGGGCGAACACGTCGAAGGCGCGAAAATACCGCCGCGCCTCTGGCACCTGGCCGAGGAACAGCACGCGGTCGCCAATCCCCAGCTCTCGGGCTTGAGCCTTGAGGTCCTGTTCCAGACGACCACTACCGAGGATCACGAGTTGGCTGTTGGCCGGCAAACCGGGCAGCGCCGTGGCGAAACCGTCCAGCAATGTGGCCTGATCCTTGTCCGGATGCAGCCGACCGACGTTACCGACAATCCAGGCATCCGCTGGCAGGCCGAGAATTTCACGGGCCTCGCGCGCTGACACCTGGCTGTCCTGCAAGGCATCCACGTCGATACGGTTATAGAGTGTCCGAATCCGCGCCGCCGGCCATTTGGGCAGACATTGACGCATGTCATCGCGCACCGCATCGGATACCCCGAGCAGGCTCAAGCGCTTGCGGAAAATATTCGCGAAGAGTTTACGGCTGCCGCGTTTGTAATCGTCAAACGCGTGATGCACGCCAATCACCGGCAACGAGGTTCCAAGCAAGGCGATATAGATCGGCTTGAAGCGATGGGCGATACAGAAACTGAAGTTGCGTGAAGCGGCGATCTTGCGCAGATCGCCGATGGCGCCCAGCTTCAGGCCACGAATGGCCTTGGAGCTGTATTCCATGAACAACACTTCATCGGAGGCGCAAGACGCGGCGACTTCGGCGTCGGCGACCCCGGTCAGAAACACCGTGGTCACGCGATAACCGGTCCCCGCGAACAGGCTGGCGTACTGCCGGGCGCAGTCCAGAAACGGCCCGTCATAGCCGTGACAGAACTGCAACACATGGCGTTCAGCCGAGCGTGTCATATGCGTTCGCGCCCTCTTTGACGACCAGGATGTCTTCCATGATCAGATACTGTAGATCGGAACCGAAGAACATGTTCAAGGCGTCCGTCGGCGAGCAGATCATCGGCTCGCCGCGACGGTTGAGCGAGGTGTTCAACGACACGCCGTTGCCGGTCAAGACTTCTAGCGCTTTCATCATGTCGTAGTAGCGCGGGTTGTATTCGCGCTTGAGCACTTGGGCACGGGAAGTGCCGTCTTCGTGAACGACTTCCGGCACGCGGGTCTTCCACTCTTCAGCCACTTCGAAGGTGAAGGTCATGAACGGGGCCGGGTGATCGATCTTGATCATTTGCGGCGCCACGGTGTCGAGCATCGACGGGCAGAAAGGCCTCCAGCGCTCGCGGAACTTGATCTGGTGGTTGATGCGGTCGGCTACGCCAGGGATGCTCGGGCAACCGATGATCGAACGACCACCCAGTGCGCGCGGACCGAACTCCATGCGGCCCTGGAACCAGGCCACCGGGTTGCCATCGACCATGATCTTGGCGATCTGCTCCGGCATGTTGTCGAGCTTGCGCCATTTCGGCTTGTCGCCATGACGGGCGCAGGCGGCGATCACATCTTCGTTGCTGTACTCAGGGCCGAGGTAGACGTGTTCCATCTTCTCGACCGGCACGCCACGGGCGTGGGATACATAAGCCGCAGCGCCGACTGCGGTGCCGGCATCGCCGGACGCAGGTTGCACGAACAGTTCTTTGATATCGTCGCGAGCGATGATTTTCTGGTTCAGCTTGACGTTCAACGCGCAGCCGCCGGCGAAGGCCAGCTTGCCGGTTTCCTTGAGCACGTCGCCCAGATAGTGATCGATCATTTGCAGCGAGATCTTTTCGAACAGCGCTTGCATGCTCGCGGCGTAATGAATGTAGGGTTCGTCGGCGATGTCGCCTTCGCGCTTCGGACCCAGCCACTCGATCAGCTTCGGCGAGAAGTAGAAACCTTTGCCCTTCTCTTTGTAGCGACGCAGGCCGATGACGTTGGCGTAATCGGTGTTGATCACCAGTTCGCCGTTTTCGAAAGAAGCCAGGCGCGAGAAGTCGTACTTGCTGGCGTCGCCGTACGGCGCCATGCCCATGACCTTGAATTCACCGTCGAGCATCTCGAAACCGAGAAACTCGGTGATTGCGCCATACAGGCCACCGAGGGAGTCCGGGTCGAAGAATTCCTTGATCTTGTGGATCTTGCCGTTTTCGCCATAACCGAAGAACGTCGTGGCGTACTCGCCCTTGCCATCGATCCCCAGGATCGCGGTTTTTTCTTTGAAACCGGAGCAGTGATAGGCGCTGGAGGCGTGGGCCAGGTGATGCTCGACCGGCTCGATCTTGATTTTCTTCGGGTCGAAACCCAGTTGCTCAAGGCACCAGACGATCTTGTTGCGATAGCGCTTGTAACGACGGTTGCCCATCAGGATTGCATCGAGGGCGCGGTCCGGGGCGTACCAGTAACGCTTGGCGTAATGCCAGCGGGCTTTGCCGAACAGGCTGATCGGCGCGAACGGGATCGCGACCACGTCAACGTCGGACGGCTTGATGCCGGCCTGCTCCAGGCAGAACTTCGCCGATTCGTAGGGCATGCGGTTCTTTGCATGTTTATCGCGTACGAAGCGCTCTTCTTCCGCCGCCGCGACCAGCTTGCCGTCGATGTACAAGGCTGCGGAAGGATCATGGCTAAGGGCGCCGGACAGGCCAAGAATCGTCAATGCCACAGGGGTCTAGCCTCTTTAGTCTGCATGCAGGCGCAACGCGCCTCAAAAATTAATGTGCCCTCGCAAGGGGCGAGAGACAGCTAAAGGGCGGGATTATAGCGTAAAAGCAGTGGTAAGCCTCTAGCTGCAAGCCACAAGCTGAAAGACGAGCTGGCGATGCCCTTGCGTTACTTAGCCACGCGCGGGCCGCCAGTAAATGCGGATATTGCCATCCATTCCCTGCCGGTAAACGGTGTATGGCAAGACCACGGTATCCAGTGCACCAGAAAGGGCCAGATCCAGCAAAACCAGCGGCACGAGGATTCCCGTGGGATCGGGCGGTGCGTTCAATGCGCAAAAATCGTAGGCCAGGCCGCTGTAGATCCTGGGAATGGACTGGCAGTAGGTCTTTTGCCTTCGAAGCCCCTGGGCCGCCTCCGCCTCATCCTGTAAAACCGTTGCGACGGTTCCACACCCCGTCAACGCCAGTGTGATAGCACCTGATGCCACTGCAGTTTTGATTGTCAAAGTCCGCCCTCCGAGAACGTCAGGGCAAACTAGCATCGGGGTGAATCGGGCCACAGTTCATGGCTTCCGAAGATCGCGTAGGACGGTTCATAAAAACTTGTCCGCAATCTCGGCCGGCTGCTCCGGCCCGTTCGCGAGCAAGCTCGCACACAATGAATCATGCGTTCGACACTAAGACACTGTGGGAGCGAGCTTGCTCGCGATAGGACCGAAGGTCCGGTTCAGACAGCGCCAGAGGTATCTTTGGGAAGTCGCTGGTCGATGACTTGATAGAGAGCGCAACTCTCCGGCCAGTTCCGCATGAACCTCGCTCGATCCCGCGCATACGCCGGACCAAAGCTGCCGGGCGAGCTGTGCTGACACATCGAATCAAGGTCAATCAGCGCCCAACGATCATCCTGCCAGAACAAGTTGTGGCCCTTGAAATCGCCATGGCTGATGCGTAAACGAATCAGCTCGGCAAACAAGTGATCCAGCGCCGCCAGCTCCACTTCGGGCGCGTCGCCGCCTTCAACGTAAGGCGCAAAGCGTTCGATGATATCCGGCCCCGGCAGGTACTCGGTGACCAGATAAGCCCGGCCGCGCAACCAGAGAAAACGTTTTTCCAGTAATGCCAGCGGCTTGGGCGTGGCGATACCGAGGAATGCCAGGCGATTGCCTTCACGCCATGAATGCCAGGCACGGCTCGGGCGCCAGAAGCGTTTGAGCCAATGAGCGAAGCCTTTGATGTTGTAGCGCTTGATCACCAGAGCACGACCATCCACCTCGACCTTGCCGACGCTCGCCGCGCCGCCCGTCTTGTACAGATGGCCCTGATCGAGCAAGGCATCGGCCTGCGCCAACACCGGCATCATTGCCACTTCTTCCTCGCGACGAATAGCCTGCAACCCGAATGCGCCGCGCTGGACGCTGAACAGCGTGCATTCGCGACCGACCTTGATCAGGAAGTCTTTGAGACGCCAGTTGCGGACCTTGTCGATCTGCTTCTGCAACGCCTCCATGGGCAAGGCGTGCTCACCGTTGCTTAACAAGTAGTACACCAGCAATTCTTCGGTGAACGGCTCCAGCGACTTGGGCAACTGGGCAAAAAACACACCGAGATTTTCCAGGACTTTTTGCCGCGACAACGGCTGGCCTGGCGTTTCGCTGCAGATCCCGCCGCCATCGATCAAATAAAGCCGATTGCCCTGGCGCAACAGGTTGTCCAGGTGCAGGTCTTCTTGCCACAGGCCTTTGCGGTGCATTTGGCCAATGGCGCCCAACGCCTCCGCCAATACGGCCCCCTGCATATCCGCCAGCACCGGTAAGTGTTCGACCTGTTTCCAGGTATCGCCCAGGCTTTCGGCGCCTTCGATGAACTCGAACAGCAGCCAGCCACCTTCGCCGTCCTTCAAGCCATCTACCAACAGTTTCGGGGTGGTCAGGCCCTGATCGGCCAGCAATCGCACGCCATCACGCTCACGCTGAAAATGCCGCGCCGCTTTACTGCCGACCAGCAACTTGGCCAACACCGGACGGCCGCGCCAGACACCGGCACCGACATAACGCTGCCCAGGCAGCACCCGCAACAGGCTCAGCAGTTGCAAATCGGCTGGCCCGGCAGCATCGGCCAGCGAAAGGCTCAGCGGCAGGCTCGGGCTACGGCCAGCGTTTCTAAGTTCGGACAAACGCATCAGCGTTTCTCCTTGTGGCCGCGCCGCGCAGTCAAACGCGCCAGCCAGCTGTCGATCAGCGAACTGTCCTGCGATTGATCCAGATAAGCCGCCAACATTTCGCGCAACTGTGCCTCGCTCCACTCCGGCGCCCGACGCAGCAACGGCTCCAGATCCTTGACCCGATCACGCTGACCGAACAGCAACGCCCGGGTCTTTTCCAGGTCGATCAGTTGAGCCTCATAGCCGTCGCCAGTGGCCCGAAGAAATATGTGTTTGGGATAAAAGCAGCCGTGCACCTGACGCCGACTGTGCAGCAGCCGCGCCAGTTGCCCGCAGGCACGCAGGATGGCTGAGTGTTGCGCCTCGCTGAGATCCGACCAACGCTGCAGCAGCGAGTCCAGATCATCCCAGCCGTCCAGCGCGCGCGTCAGCAGAATCGCCCGGACTTCGCCACCGACTTTGCGCTGACCGAAGAACACCGCTTTGAGCGCCGGAATATCGAGCTTTTCATAGCGGCTGATACTGCGAAATTCGCGGGCAAAACTTGGCTCGCCAAACGGCGCATACAGGGTATGCATCAAGTAGTTGCTCTGGCGCTTGAGGTAGAAGCCATGACCTTCCAGATCCAGTCGAAACACACTGCTCCAGCCACCGCGAACGGCGTTGGGTTCATCCACGGCATCGAGTTGCCGAGTCCAGAGCGCATCGAAAGTGCCAAGACCATGGCGTTCAAGCAGCGCACGGTCTTCGGCAGCCAGGAAATCAGTCATTCGCGTCCCTCGAAAAATCTCACCACGTGCCGGATCCGTTTTTTGTCGGCGGCGTTGAGCCGGGTCCGTTGGCGGTATTGCAGGTAAAAGCGCAAGCGCTGGGTGGCCGACAGATGATACTTGGCGACCTTGTCGAGACATGCCAGGTCCTTGGTGATGCGGTACTTGAGCCAGAAACCGCGCCAGAAATCACCGTTGGGGCAGTCGATCAGGAACAGTCTGGCCTGATCGTCGATCAGCAAATTGCGCCACTTCAAGTCGTTATGGGTAAAACGATGATCGTGCATGGTTCGGGTGTAGCCGGCCAACTGGCGGCTTACGTTGTCGACCCAGACGCGATCCGCAAGCTTCGGATCATGACGGTCAGCCAGTGCTGACAAGTCTTCGGTATGCGGCAGTTCACGCGTGATCATCGCCCCGCGATCGTAGGCCGCCCCCCGACGCTCCAGGCCCCAGGCCACCACTTCAGCGGTGGGAATGCCCCATTTGGCAAAGCGTTTTAGGTTCTGCCATTCCATTTTCACCCTCGGTTTGCCGAGGTAGCGGCGCAGGCCTTTGCCCGCGCCGACGTAGCGTTTGACGTAATAGTTGACGCCATTGCGCTGAACGCGAATGACCTCGGACAGCGGATCACGGGTCAAGCGTTCGCCCTCAAGCGCAAACACGGCTTCAAGACTGCCAAAATCTTCTGCCAGATCGCTGTAAGCAGGCTCCAGTGTCCAACCCGCCATCAGAGCGCATCTCCGTATCGCTGCTTACGATCGTAGAGCTTGTTGGCCTTGCCTTCGAGCCAGGACAGCAATCCGGCTTCCTCGGCGAGAATTTGCCGCAGCGGCTGCTGGAAGTAGCCCTTGAGAAAACGCATTTTGTCGCGCTGGGTCAGGCCGATGTCCAGGGCCGAAAAGTACAGCGCTGCCAGATCCTTGTTACGCCAGCGCTGGGTGATCGCCGGACGGGTCTGAGCCCGGTGCAAATCGATCACAGAAAGCTTGAATTCATCAGCCGTCACCGGTTTGTCGGTGTGCAGCAGGAAGTGGCAAATGTAGCAGTCGCGATGGTTGACCCCGGCGCGGTGCATCATGCCGGTCATGCGCGCCACTTCGGCGATCAGCGCGCGTTTGAGCTTGGGATCCGGCGGATTTTTGAGCCAATCGATGCTGAAGTCTTCGAGACTGACCGTCGGTGCCAGTTCTTCGGTGACGATGAACGAGTGCTGATCCGCCGGATTACTGCCCTTCTCACCGTAGGCCACGGCGGTCATGGTCGGCACGCCGACTTCCTGCAGACGCTGAATCGCCTTCCACTCCTGACCCGCGCCGAGTACCGGCAGCTTGGCGGTGAGCAGGTTCTTGAAGATCTCGCCCCAGCCGATGCCGCGGTGAATTTTCACGAAAAACCCGTTGCCATCCACTTCAGTGCGCAAGGTACGGCGAGCTTCAAGTTCGCGGTACACCTCGCCTTGCAGCCCCTCGACTTCGGCGAACGGATCGCGCCCATCCCAAAGGCTCTTGAAGGGTTCAGCCAGCATCAACTTCATTCAGCGTGCTCCGCCAGAATCACATCAGCCGCGTGTTGCGGCATGCTATAGAGGTCGGCCGTCTCGGCGTAAGCCAGACCGTTGCGGCTCCAGGCCGCCCGTGCTTGAGCGTCGTTCAACATGCCGGTCAGATATTGCGTCAATTGCGCCTGTTCGAACGGCTCATCCAGCACCAGGCCAGCATCGGCCTCGGCAATGTAATGCGCGTAACCGCAAACCGCACTTACCAGCACCGGCAAACCGGCCACCAACGCTTCAAGCAGCACAGTACCGGTGTTTTCGTTGTAGGCCGGGTGGATCAACAGGTCGGCGCCGAGCAGGAAGCGCGGGATATCGCTGCGCCCCTTGAGGAACGTCACGTTATCGCCAAGCCCCAATGTGGCGCTCTGCATCTGGAATAACTTGGGGTCGTCCTGGCCAATTACAAACAGCCGGGTGCGCTTCTTCAGATCAGCGGGCAATGCCGCCAGTGCCTTGAGGCTGCGGTCCACGCCTTTGGTCTTGAACCCGGAGCCGATCTGCACCAGCAGCAATTCATCGTCCTTCAGGTTGAATTCAGCGCGGAACCCGGCACGAATTTCGTCCGCATCCGGTGGCCGGCGACGGTCCTGGGCAATGCCCGGAGGCAGCAAATGGAAGCGTTTTAGCGGCGTGTCGTAATGCTTGATGAACAACGGCTGTTGCACTTCGGAAATCATCAGCACTTCGGTTTTGGCGTCCTTGGCGAACACCGCGCGCTCATACTCGGCGAAGTGGCGATAGCGGCCCCAACGACGGTACAGCGAATTACGCAGGTTTTGCGCCTTGTCTTCAAAACAGCCGTCGGCGGCGTAGTAGACGTCCAGGCCCGGCATCTTGTTGAAGCCGATCAGGCGATCGACCGGACGCTTGGCCAGGTCCGCTTCCATCCACTCACTGAGTTTCTCGTTGCGACGATGGTTGAAGAACGCCTTGACCGGCGCCACCAGCACTTCGAAGCCCGGCGGTACATCGCCTTCCCAGATCAGCGTATAGACACGGATCTGGTGCCCACGCTTTTGGCATTCCAGGGCAATGCGCATGAAGTCGCGCTGCAAGCCACCGAAGGGAAAATATTTGTACAGGACAAATGCCAATTGCATCAGCGCAGCTCCTCAGCCAGTAACAAAGTGCTCAGTCGAGTCGCGACACGCTCTGGATTCAAACGCGTGAAGCACAGTGGCCACTCGCGTTTCAGGTCGAACCGGCGGGCATCTTCGGCCGTCGGTTGATAGGTGCATTTCTTTTGCAGGCAGGGCGCGCAGGGGAAATCGCTGGCCAGATGAATCTGCGACTTGCCGTAAGCGCCCGTCAGGCCGGGATTGGTCGGGCCGAAAAGCGACAAGGTCGGTACATCCAGCGCCGCCGCCAAGTGACCGAGGCCCGTGTCCACCGCGACGCAGGCTGCCGCGCTGGCCAGCACTTTGCCGACGCCCGCCAGATTCAGCTTGGGCAGTACTTCAACGTGCTTCATGTCTTTGGCGATGCGTTCGGCGCGGGCCTTCTCGATCGGGTTGCCCCACGGCAACTTCACGCCGACACCGAGGTAACCGACACGCTCGGCCAGTTCGCGCCAATAGGCTTCCGGCCAGTGTTTGGTGTCCCAGGTGGTGCCGTGCAGAAACAGCACATAAGGGTTCCTGCGCGGCAATTCCACCAGACGCTCGACGCTCAGACCGTAATCGCCCAGACCTTTGGGCAAGTCATAACCCAAGGCGACGGCGAACAGCTGACGCACCCGCTCCACCGCGTGCTGTCCACGGGCCACGGCCAGTCGCCGGGAATAAAAGCGTGCGGCAATCGGTTCGCGAGCGGAGTGCTTGTCGAGCCCGGCAACCGGTGCTTTGACATAGCGGGTCAGCAACGCACTTTTCAGCAAACCCTGGGCATCGATGACCAAATCATATTTGGTCGCGCGAACGCTTTGCTTGAAGCGCTTCCACTCGCCACTCTTGATGGTTTGCCAGATGTTCTTGCGCCAGCGACGGATCGCCACGGGAATCACCTTGCCCACCGCCGGGTGCCACTTCGGGATTTCGGCGAAGCCTTCTTCCACCACCCAGTCGAACTTGATGCCGGGAATCGCCCGCGCCGCGTCAGTCAGCGCTGGCAGCGCGTGAATCACGTCGCCCAGCGATGAAGTCTTGATCAGCAGTACCCGCAAACTATTTGACCTCGACCACAGTGCCTTGCAACCGCTGCAAGGCTTCGTTCACTGCTTGCGGCATCAGTTGGCGCAAGCAGTTGTAATGGCCGAAGCGGCACGTGCGGTCGAAGCATGGACTGCATTCGATGCCCAGTCGCACGATCTCCACGTGCTCGGCCAGCGGCGGCGTGAAACCTGGCGACGTCGAGCCGTAGACCGCCACCAGCGGGCGATTCAGTGCGGCGGCAACGTGCATCAGGCCGGAATCGTTGGACACCACCGAGTCGGCGCAGGACAACAGGTCGATAGCCTCGGCCAGCGAGGTACCGCCACTGAGGTTCACCGACTCTTCACGCAAACCGGGGATCAACCGAGAGCGGATGTCTTCGCCCACGGCGTGATCGTTTTTCGAACCGAACAGCCAGACTTGCCAGCCTTCGCGGATCTTCGCTTCGGCGACCTTGGCGTAGTGCTCGGACGGCCAGCGCTTGGACTCGCCAAACTCGGCGCCGGGGCACAGCGCCAATACCGGGCGATCCAGCGCCAGACCGAACTTGGCCAGCGCGGCTTCGCGGGTCACCGGGTCGATCTGCAGGCTTGGGCGCGGGTAAGGTGTCGGCAATTCAGAACCGGGCTCATACGCCAGGGCCATGAAGCGCTCGATCATCAGCGGGTAACGTTCTTTGTCCAGCGTACGCACGTCATTGAGCAGGCCGTAACGGAACTCACCACGCCAACCGGTGCGCTTGGGAATGCCGGCAAAGAACGGCACCAATGCCGACTTCAGGGAATTGGGTAGCAGGATCGCCTGGTCGTACTGGCCAGCCAGGGATTTACCGATGCGCCGACGCGTTGCCAGCTCCAGTGCGCCATGGCCGAGCGGGAAGCTCAAGGCCTGGCGGACTTCGGGCATGCGCTCAAGAATCGGCCGGCTCCACTCGGGGGCCAGTACGTCGATTTCGCATTGCGGGTGGCGTTGCTTGAGACACTGAAACAGTGTCTGCGCCATCACCATGTCACCGACCCAACTGGGCCCAACGATCAGAATTTTCATGTGGTTTCCAAAAACGAACCGGGGAGGCCTACGCCTCCCCGCCTCGAGAATCTCTGCGGGGGCAACGCACGCTTGCGATGGGTCATCACCTTCAACATTGCTGTCGACTGTCACTCCGCTATCGCGAGCAAGCTCGCTCCCACATTGGGTATTGGTGCCTCAACCTACAAATCACCACTAATCCCTGTGGGAGCGTGGCTTGCCCGCGATGAGGCCGTCACATCCGACAATGATGGTGACTGACACTCCGCTATCGCGGGCAAGCCACGCTCCCACAGGGTACTCAGCGTTTCAAAAATCCGGCTTCAGCTTAGCCCCAGCTCACGCCAGATCCGCATGACCTGTCGCCGTTCGTCCGCGAACTGGTCGCCCGGGATCACCCCGGCGTCCTTCTGCAAGGCCTGCCGGTGAGCGGCGGAGCGGTAAGCTTTATAGGCTTCACGCAACAGGCTGGCATCTTCGGCAGGCATCAGCCCTTCGTGTTCCAGCTCTTCCAGAATGCGGATGTTATCCGTCCAGCGTAGCAATGGCGGGTGTGTTTCGGACCACGCCAGGGCCGCGTATTGCACCATAAATTCAATATCGACGATACCTCCGGCGTCCTGCTTGAGATCGAACGGCGCCGTGGCCTCGAAGGCATTTGCCCCGGTGCCGGCGGCAGTGCCCTTGCTGCCAAGGTTATCGCGCATTTTGGCGCGCATCTCGCTGACCTCCTGGCGCAAGGTCGGCAGATCCCGTGCCTTGCCCAGGATCGCCGCGCGCACCTGCTCGAACGCGCGACCGACATCTTCGCTGCCCACCAGCACCCGCGCCCGCACCAGCGCCTGATGCTCCCAGGTCCAGGCTTCGTTCTCCTGATAACGGGAAAATGCCCCCAGCGAACTCACCAACAACCCCGACGCACCGGACGGTCGCAGCCGCATGTCCACTTCATACAACTGACCGGAGTTGGTCTGCGCCGTGAGCAAGTGAATGATCCGCTGTCCGAGCCGGGTGAAAAATTGCGCGCCATCGATAGGTTTCGGCCCGTCGGTTTCCGCCTGCGGATCGCCGTCATGGATGAACACCAGATCCAGGTCCGAACCATGCCCCAGTTCCAGGCCGCCGACTTTCCCGTAACCGACAATAATGAAGCCGGGATCGCACAGGGTGCCGTCAGTGCGAAGCGGCGTGCCGTACTTGGCCACGGTCTGACGCCAGGCCAGCGCCAGCACTTGTTCCAGAATCGCTTCGGCAAGCCAGGTCAGGTAATCGCTGACTTTCATCAGCGGCAAGCTGCCGGCGATTTCCGAGGCAGCAACACGCAAGCGGTGCGCCAGCTTGAAATGCCGCAAGGCTTCCATTTGCTGTTCCAGGTCATCCTCGGGAATGCGCGTCAGACGCTCGCGCAACTCGGCGGCCAGTTCTGGCGCCAAGGGTGGCTTGAACAGCCGGCCTTCATTGAGCAATTCGTCGAGCAGCAATGGGAAACGGGTGATTTGCTCGGCGATCCACGGGCTCGCCGCGCACAGCGTCAGCAAGCGTCGCAACGCGCCGGGGTTTTCGGTCAACAACACCAGGTACGCGGAGCGTCGGGCCACGGCTTCCACCAATGGCAGCACCCGCTCCAGCACCAAATCCGGATTGGCGTGCTCTACCGCTTGTGCCAACAAACGTGGAATAAATGCATCGAGACGTTCGCGCCCCAGGCGCTGCATGGCGCGTAACTGCGGGCTGATGCGCAGGCTGGCCAAGGCTTTCAGGGCCTTGGTGGCATCGGTGAAACCGCCTTCTTGCAACTGCCGGCAAGCGGCCTCCTCATCCTGAGCTTCTTCCCACAGCGGCAACCACTCACCGCCCACCACCACTTCGCTTTCGGTGCCTTCTTCTTCATCAGGGTCGGCGATCACCTGACCGAAGTGCCAGGCCACGCGGCCGCGCCAGTACATCAATTGTTCATGAAACGCCGACCAATCGGCGAAACCCAACATAAAGGCAATGCGCGCCTGATCCTGAGCGCCGTCAGGCAGCATCTGAGTCTGGCGGTCGGCAATCGCCTGGATCGCATGCTCGGTGTAACGCAGGAATTCGTAGCCTTCGCGCAGCTCACTGATCACCGCCGGCGGCAGATAGCCCTGCCCTTCGAGCGTGCTCAGTACCTTTAATAGCGGTCGCTGTTGCAAGCTCAGGTCGCGACCGCCGTGAATCAGCTGGAAGGCCTGGGCGATAAATTCCACTTCGCGAATGCCGCCCGAACCAAGCTTGATGTTGTCGGCCATGCCCTTGCGCCGGACTTCCTGCTGAATCAGCTGCTTCATGGTGCGCAGTGCTTCGATCGCCGAGAAATCCAGATAACGCCGATAAACGAACGGCCGCAGCATGTCTTGCAGTTGCGCGCCGGCCACTTGATCGCCGGCCACCACTCGCGACTTGATCATCGCGTAGCGTTCCCAGTCGCGGCCTTGATCCTGGTAATACTGCTCAAGCGCATTGAAGCTCAGCACCAGCGCGCCGGCCGAACCGTAAGGGCGCAGGCGCATGTCGACGCGGAACACAAAACCATCGACGGTCATCGGGTCCAGGGCCTTGATCAGGCGCTGGCCGAGACGGATGAAGAATTCCTGGTTATCCAGCGGACGTTTTACGCCGACGGTTTCGCCACCTTCGGGGTAGGCGAAAATCAGGTCGATGTCCGACGACAGGTTGAGTTCCACCGCGCCGAGCTTGCCCATGCCGAGGACGACCATCTGCTGCGGCTCGCCGCTGCGTCGACCGGTTGGCACGCCGAACTGCTGGCAGTGCCGTGAATACAACCACCGATAGGCCTGATCGATGCTGGCATCGGCCATGTCCGAGAGGTCGCGGCAAGTCTGGACCAGATCAACCTGACGGGTGAGGTCGCGCCAGATGATCCGCACTTGATGCCGCGCGCGCTGGCGGCGCAAGGCACGGCCGAGTGCGTCGTCGGTTTCGGCAGCGCTCACCGCCGCGGCAATCTGCGCACACAATTCGCCGGGGGCGAAGTTGCGGTCCAGTTCACCGGACCGCACCAGCTCCAGCAACATCAACGGGTCGCGTACGGTTTGCTCGGTCACGAAGTCGCTGGCAGCGGTCACACGGGCCAATTGTGCCCAGCGCTCAGGCGTCCAGGCTGACAGGCCATGGTCGTCGTCCAACTCGGCAACGGCGGCACGGAACGACTGCTCGGCGCGGGTGACAAACGGCAGAAGAATGGGGGGCAGTTCGGCAAGCGAAGGGAGGCTCATGGTCTATCCTTGATCGGCGTGTATTGACCTGTATGTAGTGAATCTTGCAAAAGCACTACCCGGAGGACTGTCGAACAAAAGTTAGAAATAGCTGAAAATTCTTTTTTTTTGGCAGCTAACATCAAGCTTTCACCTTTTCTGGTTGGCAAAAGACCAACCTTAACGATTATTCTCACAACGCAGCCATGGGCCACAAGCCGCTCATCTGTAGTTTTACTACTCGTATATACATTAGTAAGGCTGAAATGCCGGATGATTTGTAGTAAAACTACACACCGCCGGAACAACCTATCGGCAATCCAAGAATTCATAACGTCTGCCCACAAGGCCAGTCGCTAACTCAGGCAACCGATTCTGGTAGCCTTTCCGCCCTGGAGCAAGCCATGCAAGACCTCGATCCCGTCGAAACCCAGGAATGGCTGGACGCCCTGGAATCGGTTCTCGACAAAGAAGGCGAAGACCGTGCTCACTATCTGATGACCCGTATGGGTGAACTCGCAACCCGCAGCGGTTCGCAGTTGCCTTACGCCATCACCACGCCTTACCGCAACACCATCCCGGTAACCCACGAAGCACGCATGCCTGGCGACCTGTTCATGGAACGCCGCATTCGCTCGTTGGTACGCTGGAACGCGATGGCCATGGTAATGCGTACGAACCTGAAAGATTCTGACCTCGGTGGTCACATCTCCAGCTTCGCTTCCAGTGCGACCCTGTATGACATCGGCTTCAACTACTTCTTCCAGGCCCCGACCGACGAACACGGCGGCGACCTGATCTACTTCCAGGGCCACACCTCGCCAGGCGTTTACGCCCGCGCGTTCATGGAAGGTCGCATCACCGAAGACCAGATGAACAACTTCCGCCAGGAAGTCGACGGTCAGGGCCTGTCGTCCTACCCGCACCCATGGCTGATGCCTGACTTCTGGCAGTTCCCGACAGTATCCATGGGTCTGGGCCCGATCCAGGCGATCTACCAGGCACGCTTCATGAAATACCTGGAAGCCCGTGGCTTCATTCCGCAAGGCAAGCAAAAAGTCTGGTGCTTCCTGGGTGACGGCGAGTGCGACGAGCCGGAATCCCTGGGCGCGATCTCGCTGGCTGGCCGCGAGAAGCTCGACAACCTGATCTTCGTCATCAACTGCAACCTGCAGCGCCTCGACGGCCCGGTTCGCGGCAACGGCAAGATCATCCAGGAACTCGAAGGCGTGTTCCGTGGTGCTCAATGGAACGTGAGCAAAGTTATCTGGGGCCGTTTCTGGGACCCACTGCTGGCCAAAGACGTCGACGGCATCCTGCAACGCCGCATGGACGAAGTCATCGACGGCGAATACCAGAACTACAAAGCCAAAGACGGCGCGTTCGTACGTGAACACTTCTTCAACTCGCCAGAACTCAAGGCGATGGTTGCAGACCTGTCCGACGACGAAATCTGGAAGCTCAACCGTGGTGGCCACGACCCGTACAAGGTCTACGCGGCGTACCACCAGGCGGTCAACCACAAGAATCAACCGACCGTCATCCTGGCCAAGACCATCAAGGGTTATGGCACCGGTGCCGGCGAAGCGAAGAACACCGCGCACAACACCAAGAAGGTTGACGTTGAAAGCCTGAAGCTGTTCCGCGATCGTTTCGACATTCCGGTCAAAGACGAAGAGCTGGAAAACCTGCCGTTCTTCAAGCCAGAGCCAAACAGCGCCGAAGCCCGCTACCTGAGCGAGCGTCGTACTGCACTGGGCGGTTTCGTGCCACAGCGTCGCGCGCAGAGCTTCAGCGTTCCGACTCCACCGCTGGATACGCTCAAAGCGATCCTCGACGGCTCGGGCGACCGTGAAATCTCCACCACCATGGCTTTCGTGCGCATCCTGGCGCAACTGGTCAAGGACAAGGAAATCGGCCCGCGCATCGTTCCGATCATCCCGGACGAAGCCCGTACCTTCGGTATGGAAGGCATGTTCCGTCAGTTGGGCATCTACTCCTCTGTCGGCCAGCTCTACGAGCCAGTCGATAAAGACCAGGTGATGTTCTACAAGGAAGACAAAAAGGGCCAGATCCTCGAAGAAGGCATCAACGAAGCGGGCGCCATGAGCTCCTTCATCGCTGCCGGTACTTCGTACTCCAGCCACAACCAGCCAATGCTGCCGTTCTACATCTTCTACTCGATGTTCGGCTTCCAGCGTATCGGCGATCTGGCCTGGGCTGCCGGCGACAGCCGTACCCGCGGCTTCCTGATCGGCGGCACCGCCGGCCGTACCACCCTGAACGGTGAAGGCCTGCAGCACGAAGACGGTCACAGCCACATCCTGGCTGCCACCATCCCGAACTGCCGCACCTTTGACCCAACCTACGGCTACGAGCTGGCGGTGATCATTCAGGACGGCATGAAGAAGATGACCGAAGAGCAACAGGACGTCTTCTACTACATCACCGTGATGAACGAGTCCTACCAGCAGCCAGCCATGCCGGCCGGTGCCGAGGAAGGCATCATCAAGGGCATGTACCTGCTCGAAGAAGACACCCGCGAAGCGGCGCACCACGTTCAGCTGATGGGCTCCGGCACCATCCTGCGTGAAGTCCGTGAAGCAGCGAAAATCTTGCGTGAACAGTTCAACGTCGGCGCCGACGTATGGAGCGTTACCAGCTTCAACGAACTGCGTCGCGACGGCCTGGCCGTTGAGCGCACCAACCGTCTGCACCCTGGCCAGAAGCCTAAGCTGAGCTACGTGGAAGAGTGCCTGAACGGCCGTAAAGGTCCGGTGATCGCTTCTACCGACTACATGAAACTGTTCGCCGAGCAAATCCGTCAGTGGGTACCGTCCAAGGAATTCAAAGTCCTGGGCACCGACGGCTTCGGTCGCAGCGACAGCCGCAAGAAACTGCGTCATTTCTTCGAAGTCGACCGTCATTTCGTGGTGTTGGCAGCCCTGGAAGCACTGGCTGACCGTGGTGACATCGAACCCAAGGTTGTGGCTGAAGCCATCGCCAAGTTCGGTATCAACCCGGAAAAACGCAACCCACTGGACTGCTGAGGAGAGATTCTGTGAGCGAACTCATTCGCGTACCTGACATCGGCAGCGGTGAAGGTGAAGTAATTGAACTGTTTGTGAAGGTCGGCGACCGTATCGAAGCCGACCAGAGCATCCTGACGCTGGAATCGGACAAGGCGAGCATGGAAGTGCCTGCGCCGAAGGCCGGCATCATCAAGAGCCTGAAAGTGAAGCTGGGCGACCGCCTGAAAGAAGGCGACGAACTGCTGGAGCTGGAAGTCGAAGGTGCCGCTGCTGCGGCCCCTGCGGCTGCCGCGCCGGCTGCCAAGGCTGAAGCGAAACCGGCTGCCGCTCCTGCTCCGGCAGCAGCTGCACCGGCCGCCGCGCCTGCCGCAGCTTCGGTTCAGCAAGTGCACGTGCCGGACATCGGCTCGTCGGGCAAGGCCCAGATCATCGAGATCCAGGTCAAGGTCGGCGACACCGTCGAGGCTGATCAATCGCTGATCACCCTGGAGTCCGACAAGGCCAGCATGGAAATCCCGTCGCCAGCCGCTGGCGTGGTGAAAGCCATCAGCGTCAAGCTCAACGACGAAGTCGGTACTGGCGACCTGATTCTGGATCTGGAAGTGGCGGGTGCTGCGGCACCGGCTGCTGCCGCGCCAGCTCAGGCTGCTGCGCCGGCGCCGGCTCCGGCTGCCGCTGCTGCTCCGGTTGCCGACAGCGTTCAGGATATCCACGTTCCGGACATCGGTTCGTCGGGCAAGGCCAAGATCATCGAAGTCCTGGTCAAGGCCGGCGACACCGTTGAAGCCGACCAGTCGCTGATCACCCTGGAATCCGACAAGGCGAGCATGGAAATTCCATCGCCTGCCGCTGGCGTGGTGGAAAGCGTTTCCATCAAGCTCGACGACGAAGTTGGCACTGGCGACCTGATCCTCAAGCTGAAAGTCAAAGGTGCCGCCCCGGCTGCTGCTTCGGCACCTGCCGCTGCTGCACCGAGCGCTCCTGCTGCTGCCGCACCGGCTGCAGCGGCACCTGCTGCACCTGCTGCCGCACCCGTCGCGGCTCCAGCCAAGCCTGGTGCCAAGGTTCACGCGGGCCCGGCAGTACGCCAACTGGCCCGTGAATTCGGCGTCGAGCTGAACGCCGTCGGCGCCAGCGGTCCGCACGGTCGCATCCTGAAAGAAGACGTGCAGGTTTACGTCAAAGCCATGATGCAGAAAGCCAAGGAAGCACCGGCCGCTGCTGCTGGCGCAACCAGCGGCGCGGGCATTCCGCCAATTCCGGTCGTGGACTTCAGCCGCTTCGGTGAAACCGAAGAAGTGCCGATGACCCGCCTGATGCAAATCGGCGCGTCGAGCCTGCACCGCAGCTGGCTGAACATCCCGCACGTGACTCAGTTCGATTCGGCTGATATTACCGAGCTGGAAGCGTTCCGTATCGCTCAAAAAGCCGTTGCAGAGAAGGCCGGCGTCAAACTGACCATCCTGCCGCTGCTGCTTAAATCCTGCGCGCATCTGCTCAAGGAACTGCCGGACTTCAACAGTTCGCTGGCGCCAAGCGGCAAAGCGATCATCCGCAAGAAGTACGTGAACATCGGCTTCGCGGTCGACACCCCTGAAGGCCTGCTGGTACCGGTCATCAAGAACGTCGATCAGAAGAGCCTGTTGCAACTGGCAGCCGAAGCCGCTGCGCTGGCCGCCAAAGCCCGCGACAAAAAGCTCACCGCTGACGACATGCAAGGCGCCTGCTTCACCATTTCCAGCCTCGGCCACATTGGCGGCACCGGCTTCACGCCGATCGTCAACGCGCCGGAAGTGGCGATCCTCGGTGTTTCCAAGGCAACCATCCAGCCAGTCTGGGACGGCAAAGCCTTCCAGCCGAAACTGATGCTGCCGCTGTCGCTGTCCTACGATCACCGTGTGATCAACGGCGCTGCTGCTGCACGCTTCACCCAGCGCCTGAGCAGCCTGCTGGCGGACATCCGCACCATTCTGCTGTAACACCGGCCGGCCCTCCTTCACCGGGGGGCCTGCCGCGTTTCACGTTTTCCGAGCGCCACGCTCGTACCTCAACCCCGCCAATTTGGCGGGGCTTTTTTTGCCCTCAAGAAAACACCCTTCCTACATTCGCGGCTTACATCGGCCACAACGCGAGTCGACTTCAGCCCGGTATTTTTTCCAACCAAACCACTAGCCTTAGTTCAACCGCTATAAATAGATTTATTACAGCAACAACTTAGCCACTATTATTTCGAATGGACTCGAATATGTTGAAACCTACAGTCGGCCCAATTATTGGCCACACTACAACTGACCATGCCCGCATTTTCTTACGCGGAGAATGGAAAAAAGACACGTTGGTATTTGCAGGTATTCGTTATCGAAAGAGCGGTGACGAGCACTGGAACAAAGGTGTATTTACCCAACTTGAGGCCTCGCGCGACATGTCGGATGTGATTGTTCTCCACGACCTTGCCGCCGACACCGAGTACGAATACCAGGCCGGCTGGTTCAGCCCCATGAGCCCGGTGCACACCACGGACACCGTGCAGGAATTGCCGCTGCAATGGCCTCGGGACCTCTACCCCCTGCGCACACAGTCCAGCAAACCCCAGATATCACGGGCCTACATCGTCGGTTCATGCCGTTACCTGCGTATGACCGCCGGCGTGCCATCGGCCCCGCACCTGGGCGACCGAATCTTCGCCTCAATCTCAAATCTGGCACAGCACGCCGAGCCACCGCTCAGCGCCCTGTTGATGACCGGCGATCAAGTCTATGTCGATGACCTTAACTTTATTGCGCCGGATCGGGAGTACAAGGAAATACTCGCCAAATACCGCACGGCGTTTTCTCAACCCAATATTTCAAAGTTAATGTCTGGCACGCCGACTTACATGATCCTCGACGACCATGAAATTGAAGACAATTGGCCCGCCAATAAAAGCAAAGTCGACAACCACTTATATAAAAACGCCATCGCGGCCTATGAGTTATATCAAGCCAGTCACAGCCCGGCTCATTCACTGAATTCCCTTGGGCAAATAAGTCATCCGTTAAAACAATATTGGTATCAGTTCAGCAACGGTGACATCGAATGGTTTGTCACCGATAGCCGCACCCGACGCAATCTCTCGGCCAACGACCGGCGCATCCTCGACAACGAGCAGGAACAGGCCCTGTGTAAATGGCTGATCAACAGCCCGGCCCGGGTCAAATTCGTCGTCACCAGCGTCATGTTCTACCCCGACCGCCAACGCTTGGGCGACGACGCATGGAAAGCCTTTCCCGAACAACGGCTACGGTTGCTGGAGACTATTCGTACTAACGGCATCAAGAATGTCATCTTCATCTCCGGCGATGTCCACGGTTCACTGACCAGCCGCCTGAGCCACAGCGAAAACCCGGATTTCGAAGTCCACACCATCGTCTCGTCACCGTTGTGCAACAGCAAACTGCTGCCTTATGCCAAGGCCTCCACGTTCATCCTCGATCAACCGCTGGCGCGCACTGCTGCGGGTGATTACCGGCATGAGCTGACGAGTGAGGTGGTGAGCCAGGATAATTTTGCTCATCTGGTCGTCGACGCACAGCAGATTCAAGTGAGGTATCACGATCGGGATGGCAGCCTGCTGCAATCGATCAGCATTGCGTTGCATTAAAATCAAAAGATCGCAGCCTTCGGCAGCTCCTACAGAAGCAGCGTAGATCCTGCCGCTGTTGCGATCTTTTCCGTAAATAGCATTACTTTTTTCATTAACTGGAGAAATCTTCCCTCCTGCCGACATATTCTTATAGCACTTGGCCTTCATGTCTCTTGTCAGTCGGTGTCGCAATGATGCAACCTTGCCGCAGACAACAGTTAAGAGGGCGAGAGCCCGGCGCGTTCAGCAAATTCGAAGCGAGTTTCCCTCCATGAAAAGCCAACCCGATGCCGCCAGCCGTATGGTGGCCGAGGTAGTGACGCAGTTGCCTGTGCCCTCGCGGCTCGGCATGCTGCGTTTCGAACGGCTTAATGAGCCAAGCTGGGCGCTGCTGTTTCTTGATCCCAATTGCGAACGCCAGTTCGGCCTGCCGGCCATGGAGCTGTGTGCTCTGGTCGGCTCACCCTACGCCAGCCTGATGGAGCCCGAAGCGCGCTATCAACTGCACGATGCGGTGCAGCATCAACTGACCGAACACTCGCATTACCTGATTCGCTACACCCTGCACACCGCCTCAGGCTCGCTCAACCTGCTGGAAATGGGCGAACCCTACAAGCAACACAATAGACACCTGCTGCGCGGTTACCTGCTGGTGATCGATGGCTTGTTCGATGACGATCCGCTGCTGCCGGCGCTCGACCTGGAAACGCAGAACTCGCGCCTGCAGATCGCCCTGGAACTGAACCAGATCGCCCAACAGGAACAACTGCAGCATCTGGAACGGGTGCGCGCCCAGCAGGACTTGATTCTGCTACTCACCCGCCAGCGCTACAGCAGCAATAATTCACTGCAAGAAGCCGCCGAACTGATTACCCGCAGCGCCTGTGATATCTACGAGATCGACTCCGCCAGCCTATGGAATCTTGAAGGCCCGATGCTGGTGCCGATCTCGGCCTATCACCGCGCCGACGGGGAATACCTGCTGCCGGAGCCCATCGACGTCAGCGGCTTTCCCGACTACCTCGACGCCTTGCACACCGGCCGCGCCATCGACGCCCACAACGCCATACGTGACCCGCGCACCCGGGACATGGCCGAAAGCCTGCGCCCTCGCGATGTCAACGCGATGCTCGACGCCAGCATCCGCGTCGACGGCCAAGTGGTCGGCGTGCTGTGCCTGGAGCAAACCGGCGCCACCCGCGCCTGGCAGTCGGACGAAATCGCCTTTGCCGGCGAACTGGCGGATCAGTTCGCCCAAGTCATCAGTAACCACAACCGACGTACCGCCACCAGCGCCCTGCACCTGTTCCAGCGTGCGGTCGAGCAAAGTGCCAACGCCTTTTTGCTGGTCAATTGCGACGGCGTCGTGGAGTACGTCAACCCGAGCTTTACGGCGATCACCCAATACAGCACCGAAGAAGTCCACGGCCAGCGCCTGTCGGAACTGCCGGCGCTGGAAAACCTCAGTGAGCTGCTGTTCGACGCCCCTTCCGCGCTGGCCAAGAGCAACAGCTGGCAAGGTGAATTCAAGAGTCGTCGCAAAAACCTCGAACCCTACTGGGGTCAGTTGTCGATTTCCAAAGTCTATGGCGACAACCGCGAACTGACGCATTACATCGGCATCTACGAAGACATCACCCAGACCAAGCTCGCCCAGCAACGTATCGAGCGCCTGGCCTACACCGACAATCTGACGAACCTGGGTAACCGTCCGGCATTTATCCGCAACCTGGATGAACGCTTCGCCCGAGACAGCGATACGCCGATTTGCCTGTTGCTGGTGGACATCGACAACTTCAAGCGGATCAACGACAGCCTCGGTCACCAGACCGGTGACAAACTGTTGATCAGCCTGGCCCGACGCCTGCGCAACAGCCTGATCCCCAGCGGCAGCCTGGCGCGTTTTGCCAGTAACGAATTCGCCGTATTACTGGACAACAGCGACCTCTCGGTGGGCCAGCAAGTGGCCAATCAACTGCTGGCGACCCTCGACAAACCGATGTTCGTCGACAACCAGTTGATCAGCGTCACCGGCTCCGTTGGCCTGGCGTGCGCGCCGTTGCACGGGCGAGACCCGCAAACCCTGATGCGCAACGCCGGCCTGGCGCTGCACAAAGCCAAGGCCAACGGCAAACATCAGGTCCAAGTGTTCACCGAAGCGCTGAACGCCGAGGCCAGCTACAAGCTGTTCGTGGAGAACAACCTGCGCCGCGCCCTGACCCAGAACGAACTCGACGTGTTCTACCAGCCCAAGCTGTGCCTGCGCAGTGGTCGCCTGCTGGGCATGGAAGCGCTGCTGCGCTGGGATCACCCGGAAAAAGGCATGATCCGCCCGGACCAGTTCATCAGCGTTGCCGAAGAAACCGGCCTGATCATTCCCATCGGTAAATGGATCGCTCGCCAGGCTTGCCGCAAGAGCAAAGAGCTGACCGCCGCAGGGCTGGGCAATCTTCAGGTGGCAATCAACCTGTCACCCAAACAGTTTTCCGACCCGGACCTGGTGGCTTCCATCGCCACCATCCTCAAGGAAGAAGCGCTGCCAGCCCACCTGCTGGAGCTTGAGTTAACGGAGGGCCTGCTGCTGGAGGCCACTGAAGACACCCACCTGCAACTCGACCAACTCAAGCGCCTGGGCCTGACCCTGGCCATGGACGACTTCGGCACCGGCTATTCCTCGCTCAGTTACTTGAAAAAATTCCCGATCGATATCATCAAGATCGACCGAAGCTTCATTCACGAAATCCCGGACAACCAGGACGACATGGAGATCACCTCCGCGGTGATCGCCATGGCCCATAACCTCAAACTCAAGGTCGTGGCTGAAGGCATCGAGACGGCCGCACAACTGGCCTTCCTGCGTCGCCACCGTTGCGACGTTGGCCAGGGCTATCTGTTCGACCAACCGATCCCGGGCTCCGAGCTGATCGAGAAGCTCAAACGCTACCCGCGCGGTCCCATCGCCTGACATCGATTCAACTCTCAGGCAAACTGCATCTCTAATTATTTCAACCTGACTGAGAGGACTGATGATGGTTCTGCGCTCGGAAATCCTGGTGAACAAAAACGTGCTCCCTACCAAAGAACAAGCTCTGCCTGGCCGCGAAACCCCAATGAACCTGCCGGAAAAACACTTTGTCCACGACGCCCCGCTGCTGGGTCCGTTCGCCATGGACGTGGATTTCGCGATCTTCGGCCTGGGATGCTTCTGGGGTGCGGAGCGCCGCTTCTGGCAGCGCGAAGGCGTGGTCAGCACGGTGGTGGGTTACGCTGGCGGCTTTACGCCAAACCCGACCTATGAAGAAGTCTGCTCGGGCCTGACTGGCCACAGCGAAGTCGTGCTAGTCGTCTACGAGCCGGCAAAAGTCAGCTACGAAGAACTGCTGAAGATGTTCTGGGAACTGCACAACCCGACCCAGGGCATGCGCCAGGGCAACGACATCGGCACCCAGTACCGCTCGGTGATCTACGCCACCAACCCAACTCAGCTGGAAGCGGCGAAGAACAGCGCAAAAGTGTTCCAGGCCGAACTGACCAAGGCCGGCAAAGGCATCATCACCACCGAAATCGACGAAGCCCCGACCGTCTACTTCGCCGAGGCCTATCACCAGCAATACCTGGCGAAAAACCCGGAAGGCTATTGCGGGATCGGCGGCACCGGCGTGACCTGCCCGATCTAACCGCTTAAAACAAAAGATCGCAGCCTTCGGCAGCTCCTACACATAACCCTGTAGGAGCTGCCGAAGGCTGCGATCTTTTGATCTTGTTGTTCTTGTCTTGCCGCTTGCAGCTTGAAACTTGCAGCTGCTACTCAGCAATCAACCAATCCATCTGCCACCCGCCCTGGGTCTGCCCAAGCTTTTGGGACAACCACGGCAGCAACTCGCGCAATTCTTCCTCCAGCCCCCACGGCGGATTGGCAATCGCCATCCCGGAGCCGTTCAGGCTGTTGGGCGTGTCCAGCGGATGCACCAGCAATTCCACCCGCAGTAGTTTCGGCGCGCCGGTGCCGGCCAGGTCTTGATAGAAACGACGCAACATGCGCTGGTCCTTCACCGGGTACCAAATCGCCGCCACCGTCTGACGCATCCGGCCAATCGCCTCTTTCAGCGACGCCGCGCAGCGCTGCATCTCATCGAGCTTTTCGAACGGCGGATCGATCAGCATCACCGCCCGCTTCTCTTGCACCGGCAACATCGCCCGCGGCACATGCCAGCCTTCGCCCAGGTGAACCTTTACGCGGCGATCACCGGCCATGTTGTCTTTGAGCAGTACACCGTCTTCCGGGTGCTTCTCGTTGAGCATCACGCGATCCTGCGGGCGAGTCAGGCGCCGCGCCAACTCCGGCGAACCGGGGTAATAGCGCAACTGGCCATCCGGGTTCATCTCATGCAGCACCTGCATGTAATCGGCGGTCAGGATCGGCAGGTCCGGCTGATCCCACAAACGCGCGATGCCTTCCAGGTACTCGCCGGTACGGTTGGCCTGATCGCCCTGAAGGTCGTACAGACCAATGCCGGCGTGGGTGTCGAGATAGGCAAACGGCTGCTCCTTGCGCGACATCAGGGCGATGAGGCGGGTCAAGGTCAGGTGTTTGAACACATCGGCGTGATTGCCGGCATGGAAGGCGTGACGATAATTCATGGTTGCTCCTGCGAAGGCCGGCAAGTTTACCTCCTACCGGCCCGCAAGTCAGGGCCTCACAGCCGAGCGGCCAACCCAGCACCAACGCCCCCACTGTAGGAGCTGCCGAAGGCTGCGATCTTTTGATCTTGTTTTTGTAAAGCTACGATCAAAAGATCGCAGCCTTCGGCAGCTCCTACAGTTGGATATTTTAAAACGCTACGACGAAGGCCGAGCTCGCAACCGTCGCCCGAGCACATTCAGCACGTCACACCCATCACGCAACGGAATGGCGCACAACAAGGCAAAGTCACTGAGGATGAACGACTGACACTCGATCGAACCGCGCATGGACAGGTTCTCAAGCACTTGGGTGACCGCTTCGATTCGGTAAGTCGCGGCGTCGTACAACACATCCAGTGGCGCGTGGGCGTCGACGAACAGGGTCGGCATGTCGTCGCAGTTGCTGGTGAGGGCCATGAAGCGGTTTTCGGGGTGCGGGACTGGTTTTTCGTAGGGTGGATCGGGATGAAGTTTGGTCATTTCTGAATTCCTAACGTATGGAATGAAGCCGTCACCTTTCACTTCCACGCAATAGGTGGCGGCTGTACGCAGGTGTGGAAGACCGGGACGTTAGGCACCCGGCGCACTCGAAAGCGCCCCGCGTACAACCACCATAAAACACAGACGATAATCCGTCGGACTGGCGGCGTTTGACGCGCCTAACGATAGAAGGGCTTCCACACCCTGTCACTGAATTTGCAGCGACAGCCAAAGACTATCCCCCTAATTCACTGCCCACCAGTTCACGCAAACCGCTACAGCTTGAAGGAAATATCCGAAGACCTTGCCCGGAAACGTCCTAGGACCAATCTCATTTTCAGCACAGCTCCTCCGTCAAATACTCCAATAATTCAGCCTTCGGCACGGGCGGCAAACCCTCCACGGTCAGAAAATTCGCCACCTTGCTGCGCAACACACGCTCAGAAAACGCCTCGTAAACATTCTGTTGCTCTTCACTCAGCCACTGCATCAGGTTGTCGATCCGGGTCGAAGCATCCTCGGCGCCAAGCTGTTGCAACAGAGCATCCGGCACTTCCCACCACGGAAAAACCCGCTCCGTTGTCATCGCGCTACCGCCAATCTCCACCGACTGGCCATTGATCAAACACCGCCCAAAAACCGGCAGTAACTGCGCAGCATCCACCTCGGCAGATTGCAGGATCGGCAACAAATACCGCCCATCCCAAAAGCGGAAAAACACAGCCTTGCCATCCGGCAGCTTCACCTGGCTCAAGCTGCGCAAATGCTCGACCACCACCTCCAGGCTCGCTGACGAAACAGCCAACCAACCCCAGTCCTGCGACTCGGTCGTGGCCACCCACTGCAAAAACTCACTGTCCGCCGCGACGATTCCCACATAAGGCATTACCTCTTCCCACTCGGCATAAACAGTACCGGCCCAAACCGGCGTCGGCGACGAACCGCACTTCGAACGCCGCCAAACCTTGAACGGCTCAGCGGCACTGGCGCTGCTGAAGATGGCGAAGAGTTTTTCACTTCCAGATAGCGGAATAATTTTTTGCCAAATACCGGGATCTATCATAGGGAAAACTCAGAATGAAACATGATTAAAATAAAAAATCTCAATACCAAATTTCAATCAAAATAAAAAAACACACTAACAAAATTAGCGTCCATCACTTGACGAAGAATAAAACACCCATTAACAACTCCTACCAAGCGAAGCGAAACTTAAACTTAGCCCCTCATAAAACCCCAAACTCAGTCAATCCACCCCATGTATTTACAACCAATCAACATCACAAGCATCGCCGCTCCACTTCCCAGTGCCGCCACATAAAAAAAACGAATCAATGTCAGCAATCCAAGAGGAAAATTTAAATAATCCTCTTTATCCAATCCACCACCCTTTATTGCCCATGAGGGCAATGTCAAGAAAGCACCTACGCAAGTAAGCATAAGATAGGAACCAAACACCCCTCGCTCCAAGAAAGGCTTGCGCTCCAGAATCCCAAAAGAGTTGCGAAGCAAGCTCAGGATTTCTTGCATTTTAAAAAAACACAAATAAACCTGACCAAAAATAGATATAAAGCCAAGCCCAAAAAACATCCCACCAAAAGTCAGGACAAACCAAACCTCATCATCGTTCGTCATTAGTAGATTTTCTCATAAATTATTTCTCCAGCTTTCTCTCCCACCATCTCTCCACCTAATCCCCCGACGAAGGTCCCTACACCCACTAAGAGCAACGAGCATCCAACCAAGCCAGTTCCGGCTGTAACAACCCCCACTCCCAAACAAACCAGCTCTCCTGCCACCCCGCCAGCGATACTCCCTCCAAATGCACCCCCAAACTTCCCCGCCTCCGTAAACTTCACCTTCCTACGTTCCTCTTCCGTCCCAACCCTGCAAGTCTCCTTAACCTTAAACCCCGAAGTACCAGCCTCCTCATCCGCCCACCTGCCTTAAAGATTCTATTGGCGCGTTGCTTACCCCTTAAACATGCCAGGCATCTGCCAGAACGCTTAATTTATCCAATTCATTGACTTACCCACCAATATCAATGCTACAGCGAACACTCCGAGTATTAGCATCGACCAACTGTAGGCCATTATTATTCGTTTCAACCTAACGGGAAGGAGTTGGTAGTCCTGCAAGTCTAGCTCGCCAGTTCGCAAAGATTGCTGCGAAAACATTATCAGTGCACCTACGGTAGTAATTATATAAAAACGACTAAAGGGGTCCCAGCCTAAGTATTTTTTCTTGCCAATCACCCCAGATGAATTACTCAGACCGTCAAAAATCTCCCTCAACCGAAAATAAGCAATATATATAAAAACTATTAATGCAAAAAAAATAAGCACTATCAATACAAAACTAACTAATAAGAATGCCACCTCAGAGTCAGTCCTCAATTTGTCACCTCATACATGAGCTCACCAACACGTTCACCGACACTCCCTAACCCATTACCTACTACCGCCGCACCCACTCCAGCCAACACAAGCCCGCAGGCAATTCCTCCAAATCCCATCGTACCTACTCCGATGGCAACGCATGTTGGTATACCGAGAGCACCGCCAATAGCACCGCCAGCGACCCCCCCACCAAACTTCCCTGCCTCCGTAAACTTTACCTTCCGACAAGCCTCTTCCGTCCCCACCCTGCAAGTTTCCTTAACCTTAAGCCCCGAAGCCCCAGCCCCCAATCCAACCCCAATCCAACCACCCGCCTTAATCACCTTACTTGCCCTGCTAACTCCATCAATATGCGTGGCATAGCCCGGTATTCCGCCCGCCGTACCGGCTTTGCTCCAATGACGTACCAGGCTGTGTTTGGAAATACCCAGTGCGTTTTTAAGTTTCGGATGATCTGAAATGCCTACACCTGTGCGTACAAGTGAGCTGAGACTTTTATCAAGCTGTTTCATCAACTGCCTGCGTTTGGCAAAGAAATCATCACCCTTAAGTTTTCCATGCCTTTCGAAGGTGCGTTGGTGGAGGGCTTCAATGTCTACCAAAGTCTGCTTCAGGCTGTCCAAGTGACTACTGACCATCGCGGCACTAATTCCAAGACCGGTTGAGCTCTTTGAAATAAAAGATTCAATCAGCCCGTAATGCCGCACCATAAACTCCGCCTCTGCATCACTCATCGGCTCCAATGCGGCATCAACCTTCTGCGCGGCTTCCATCAACAACGCTTCTTCGCGGGTGCACTGGCTGTTGTTTGGGTCGCTGAGGACGATCAACTGGCCCGGTTTGGCGTAGTTACCGAGTTGCGGATTCAGGCTGCGGAATTTTTGCAGCACGACCGGGTTCGATTGGGGGAACAGCAGGGCTTCCAGCGCCGCGCGGGACAGGGGTTGTTCGACGATATGAAAGCCAGGTTCGGCGCCTTCGCTCGCCGTGTTTTTGGGAGCGCCAAGCACGGTGTCGGGAATGTCGCAGAGGCCGTCCTTGCAGCGCTCGCATTCTTCGCAAAACGGCGCACTGTTTTTCAGGCTTTGGGCCTGCGCGGTGCTGAGTGGCGCAGCCTTTAGTTTTTCCGGCGCGCCGGGCAGGTCCGGCGTGGCGGTCATGGCCATCATTGGCGCGCCGCCGACCTGGATCGGCACACTGCTGAAGATCCCGGCAGGGCCAATATTGATCCAGTGCCCACCTGCCTGAATGGTCGCGCTCGCGCCTCCGTCAATCACCACTTGCTGGCCGGCGCTGACATGAAATTGCTGAGTGGCGTTGAGCGCCTGGCTGGTCACGCGAATGTGGCGGTCGCCGGTCACCAGCAGATGATCGTCCTGTTTGATTTCGACCTGGCGCCGGCCGTGGGTGATGCGTTGCTCGTCTGCCTTCAACTCATGATGGGCGGCGCCGGTTACGACAATGCTGCGCTGGTTGTCGATCTGCACCCGCTGATCATGCAGCACATGCTGGGTCCAGTTGCGCTGGGCGCGCAGGTAAATTTCCTCGGCGCCCTTGCGATCCTCAATGCGCAGTTCGTTGTAGCCGCCGCCACCGGGACTGGTCTGGCTGCGGAAGATGCTGCGGGTCTTGTCCGCAGGCAGGTCCAGCGGCACCGGCGTCGAGGCGTTGGGCAGGCAGCCGATGATCACTGGCTTGTCGGCGTCCCCATCGCCGAAACCCACCAGCACTTCCATGCCGACTCGCGGGATCAACACGCTGCCGTAACGGTCATGGGCCCAACCGCTGGCCACCCGCAGCCAGCAACTGGAGTGCTCGTTCGATTGGCCGTCGCGATCCCAGTGCAGTTGAACCTTGACCCGACCGTACTCGTCGCAATGGATTTCACTGTGCTTGGGGCCGGTGACCACGGCGGATTGATAACCGGCGACCCGGGGTTTGTTGATCCGTGGCGGACGGAAGAAAACCTCCCACGGCGTTGCCAGAAAGGTATTGCGGTAACCCTGGAATTCATTCGGGCTGCCACCGCTGGCCAACTCTTCGAGCACTTGCGGCTGCCGACCACGGTGCTCGATTTCAGTGAGCAACCACAGATCGTTCCATTCCCCCTGAGGATGCTCTGCAAGCTTTAGAAAATGCCCACTGACCAAGGCAGATTGGTCACTGTTGCCTCGTGCCTGACGGTAATCCGCGCGGTGACGCTCCAGTTCACGCTGAGCCATGCGCCTGCCGACTTCGCGGTCGGTAAATTGACCAGGAAAACCGTAATCCTCCAGCACCGGCTGTTGCTTGCTATCGAAACGGCTTTCCAGTTCCAGGCGAGGTTTATGGAAGTTGTAATCGTTGCGGGCGACCGCAGTGGTCCGGGTTTCCAGGTTCACATTGAAACGATTGATCACCGGCTCATCCCCCACGGTACCGCTGTCCAGCCGGTACGACGTCGGCTGAGGCAGGCGCGGGAAAAATGTCTGGTCATCGCCGAACACCAGAAAGTGTCCGTCTTGACTGTGCTGGAAGTGATAGTGGATGCCGATTTCGGCACACAGGCGCTGGATGAATGCCAGGTCGCTTTCCGCGTATTGCACGCAGTACTCGCGCTCGGGGTATTCGCTACCAAGCTGAAATTCGAAGGCATTGCCGAGGATGCCGTGGTCCTTGAAGATTTGCGTGATGATCGCCGGCACATTCTTATGCTGGAAGATCCGCTGGTTGATGCGTTGGCCGAGGTAGGTCAGACGCGGTACCAGACTGACCTGGTAGCGTGTCAGGCGTTTACCGGAATCGCCTTGCCCAACCCGATAAATCTGACCGTGAATACCCGAACCCTGGTTATCGAAACTCAAGAACGCCAGCTGATGCAAAAGGCTTTCGAGATCGATGTCCGACCGTTCGCTGACCAACTCCAGATCAAAGCGGTAGGGTTGGCTGATGGCCTCTTTGCCTTTGAACTCAAGCACCTTGAGCTCACCCTGGAAACCGTCGACGGTCAATGTGAAGCGTGGTTGATTAGCAGAAGCGAACATCCGATGTGTCTCTGCAGAATGAAGGCGAGCGATTCTGCATGAGTGGCAAGGGGTGCTGGCCGAGGGGCAGGAAAATCAGATTCGCCCTACTTCAGCTGACGCATTGGCCTTCAGAAAACGGTTTATCCGGCTACAGACAACCGCTGTCTTTTGTAGGAGCCGAGCTTGCTCGCGAAAGCGTCAGGTCAGACGCCAACAATGTTGAATGATCAATCGCTATCGCGAGCAAGCTCGCTCCTACAAGGATCCTCGCAGACAAAAAAACGGCCCGCTTCCAAAGGAAGCGGGCCGTTTTCATTCAAGCAGTGGCTCAGCGCATTGGCTCAGAACCATTACTTGTTCAGGCGGTAATCACCTTCGGCCGCGGCAAAGCGTTGCAGCATGCCGGCAGTCGGATTGCCCAGTTTGCTGACGATGTAGATCGCCAGGCTGGCGAAGATGAAGCCCGGGATGATTTCGTACAGACCCAGCAGCTCGAAGTGTTTCCACACGATCACGGTGATCGCGCCGACCAGGATGCCAGCCAGTGCGCCGTTGCGGGTCATGTCTTTCCAGATCACCGAGATCAGCACGACCGGACCGAATGCAGCACCGAAACCGGCCCAGGCGTAGCTCACCAGACCCAGTACGCGGTTGTTCGGGTTAGCCGCCAGACCGATAGCGATCAGGGCAACCAGCAACACCATGGCACGGCCGACCCAGACCAGCTCAACCTGGGAAGCGGTTTTACGCAGGAAGGTTTTGTAGAAGTCTTCGGTCAGGGCGCTGGAGCACACCAGCAGCTGGCAGCTCAAGGTGCTCATTACGGCAGCCAGAATGGCCGACAGCAAGACACCGGCAATCCATGGATTGAAGAGAATCTTGGCCAGCTCGATGAACACGCGCTCGTGGTTTTCGCTGACAGCACCGGCCACCTCTGGGTGAGCCGAGAAGTAGGCGATACCGAAGAAACCTACAGCGACGGTGCCGCCCAGGCACAGGATCATCCAGGTCATGGAGATGCGACGTGCCTTGGCAATCGACTTGACCGAATCCGCCGCCATGAAGCGCGCCAGGATGTGCGGCTGGCCGAAGTAGCCCAGGCCCCAGCCCATCAACGAGATGATGCCGATGAAGGTTGTGCCTTTAAGCATGTCGAAATTGGCTGGATCTTGCGCTTCGATGGCCAGGAACGTGGTGTCTACGCCGCCGGTGGCCAGCAGCACGATGATCGGCGTCAGGATCAGCGCGAAAATCATCAGCGTGGCTTGTACGGTGTCCGTCCAGCTTACTGCCAGGAAACCGCCCACGAAGGTGTAGGCAATCGTCGCCGCCGCACCGGCCCACAGCGCAGTCTCGTAGGACATGCCGAAAGTACTTTCGAACAGACGGGCACCGGCCACGATGCCGGAAGCGCAATAAATGGTGAAGAACACCAGGATCACCACCGCAGAGATGATGCGCAGCAAGCCGCTGGTGTCTTCGAATCGGCTGGAGAAGTAGTCCGGCAGCGTCAGGGCATCGCCGTTGTGCTCGGTCTGCACGCGCAGACGGCCAGCGACGAACAACCAGTTCAGGTACGCACCGACGATCAGGCCGATGGCGATCCAGCTCTCGGAAAGACCGGACATGTAGATAGCGCCTGGCAGGCCCATCAGCAACCAGCCGCTCATGTCGGAAGCGCCGGCAGACAGTGCTGTAACCACGCTGCCCAGGCTGCGACCGCCGAGAATGTAATCAGAAAGGTTGTTGGTGGAGCGATAGGCCATCAAGCCGATCAGCACCATTGCTGCGATATAGATCACGAACGTGATCAGGGTTGGATTGCTTACGCTCATTGAGTTACGCCCTGGCTTTGTTTTTATGTAGCGGCGGCTGCTGAACCGCTCGCAAACGCATTCGTTTACAGACGATCCTGGATCCCGCGCATTTATGACTGATGTTTCCCCAGGAAAGCCATCAGCCGGCGCGCCTGTCTTTTTTGACTGGTTGCACCTTGGGCGCGAATGCTATTCAACAAAGCAAATAAGGTGCAACCCATTTCTTGAGAATTAGTTGCACCCAAAGACGTTATTCACCATAACCGACTGTTTTTGATGCTTTTCTGTAGGAACGAGGTTGCTCGCGATGGACCTCGACGATGGCGCTAGGCGCTGGACTCTCCGGACGCCCTCAGTTTTTTTGCGAGCAAGCTCGCTCCTACAGCAAAAACACCCAGCAGGAGCAGCACGTTCGTACCAGAATTTATTTCCTGACGAACTGCTTAATATTCCGACAAAAAAGGGTTGCACCCGGTTGCACCTCTTTCGGCGCACGGCTAATCTTGCCGGCAGCTGATGCCACGCAGTCGTGGCAAACATGAGGATAAAAACATGGCTACCACCACCCTTGGGGTCAAACTTGACGACCCGACCCGCGAACGCCTCAAAGCTGCCGCGACCTCGATTGATCGCACGCCGCACTGGCTGATCAAGCAGGCAATTTTCAATTACCTGGAAAAACTCGAGGGTGGTGCAACCCTGACCGAGCTGAACGGTTTGACCACTAAAGACGCTGATGACGCAGGCGATGCCCACGTCGATCACGCGCATCAGTGCTTCCTCGAATTCGCCGAAAGCATCCTGCCGCAATCAGTGCTGCGCGCCTCGATCACCGCCGCTTACCGTCGCCCCGAACCGGAAGTTGTGCCAATGCTGATCGAGCAGGCGCGCCTGCCGGCACCGATGGCCGAAGCCACCAACAAGCTCGCCTCTTCGATCGCCGAAAAACTGCGCAATCAGAAAAGTGCTGGCGGTCGCGCAGGGATTGTTCAGGGCCTGTTGCAGGAATTTTCCCTGTCGTCCCAGGAAGGCGTTGCACTGATGTGCCTGGCCGAAGCGCTGCTGCGCATCCCGGACAAAGGCACCCGAGACGCACTGATCCGCGACAAAATCAGCACCGGCAACTGGCAGCCACACCTGGGCAACAGCCCGTCGCTGTTCGTCAACGCCGCCACTTGGGGCCTGCTGCTGACCGGCAAACTGGTCTCCACCCACAACGAGTCTGGCCTGACTTCGTCCCTGAGCCGCATCATCGGCAAGAGCGGCGAGCCGATGATCCGCAAGGGCGTCGACATGGCTATGCGCCTGATGGGCGAGCAGTTCGTCACCGGCGAAACCATCGCCGAAGCCCTGGCCAACGCCAGCAAGTTCGAAGCCAAGGGCTTCCGCTATTCCTACGACATGCTCGGTGAAGCCGCACTGACCGAACATGACGCCCAGAAGTACCTGGCCTCGTACGAACAAGCCATCCACTCGATCGGCAAAGCGTCCCACGGTCGTGGGATTTACGAAGGCCCGGGTATTTCCATCAAGCTGTCCGCACTGCACCCGCGTTACAGCCGTGCCCAGTACGAGCGCGTGATGGATGAGCTGTACCCGCGCCTGCTGTCGCTGACCCTGCTGGCCAAGCAATACGACATTGGCCTGAACATCGACGCCGAAGAAGCCGACCGTCTGGAGCTGTCGCTGGATCTGCTGGAGCGCCTGTGCTTCGAGCCGCAACTGACCGGCTGGAACGGCATCGGTTTCGTGATTCAGGCTTATCAGAAGCGTTGCCCGTACGTGATCGACTACGTGATCGACCTGGCTCGCCGCAGCCGCCATCGCCTGATGATCCGCCTGGTAAAAGGCGCGTACTGGGACAGCGAAATCAAGCGCGCTCAGGTCGAAGGCCTGGAAGGCTATCCGGTCTACACCCGCAAGGTGTACACCGACGTTTCCTACATCGCTTGCGCACGCAAGCTGCTGTCGGTGCCGGAAGTCATCTACCCGCAATTCGCCACGCACAACGCCCATACCCTGTCGGCCATTTACCATATCGCCGGCCAGAACTATTACCCGGGCCAGTACGAGTTCCAGTGCCTGCACGGCATGGGTGAACCGCTGTACGAACAAGTTGTAGGCAAAGTTTCCGAAGGCAAGCTGAACCGTCCGTGCCGTGTGTACGCACCCGTCGGCACCCACGAAACCCTGCTGGCGTACCTGGTACGTCGCCTGCTGGAAAACGGCGCGAACACCTCGTTCGTCAACCGTATCGCCGACCAGTCGATTTCGATTCAGGAATTGGTGGCCGATCCGGTAGCCAGCATCGAGCAAATGGCCACGCTGGAAGGCGGCTTCGGTCTGCCGCACCCGCGCATTCCTTTGCCGCGTGACCTTTATGGTTCGGAACGCGCCAACTCCAGCGGCATCGACATGGCCAACGAACATCGTCTGGCTTCGCTGTCCTGCGCCCTGCTCGCCACCGCACACAACAGCTGGAAAGCCGCGCCAATGCTGGGTTGCGCCTCCAGCACTGAAACCCCTGCGCCAGTGCTGAACCCGTCCGATCTGCGTGACGTGGTTGGCCATGTGCAGGAAGCCACCGTCGAAGACGTCGACAACGCCATTCAGTGCGCCCTGAACGCCGCGCCGATCTGGCAGGCCACTCCGCCAGCCGAACGCGCCGCGATCCTGGAACGTGCCGCCGATTTGATGGAAGGTGAGATCCAGCCGCTGATGGGCCTGTTGGCTCGTGAAGCCGGCAAGACCTTCGCCAACGCCATCGCCGAAGTGCGTGAAGCCGTGGATTTCCTGCGCTACTACGCGGTGCAGGCCCGCAACGATTTCACCAATGACGCTCATCGTCCGCTGGGTCCAGTGGTGTGCATCAGCCCGTGGAACTTCCCGCTGGCGATTTTCAGTGGTCAAGTCGCTGCCGCACTGGCCGCCGGTAACCCGGTACTGGCCAAACCTGCGGAACAAACCCCGCTGGTCGCCGCTCAAGCCGTGCGCCTGCTGCTCGAAGCCGGGATTCCGCAAGGGGTGCTGCAACTGCTGCCGGGCCGTGGCGAAACCGTCGGCGCTGGCCTGGTGGGCGACGATCGCGTCAAAGGCGTGATGTTCACCGGTTCCACCGAAGTCGCTCGTCTGCTGCAACGCAACATCGCTGGCCGTCTGGACAACCAGGGCCGTCCGATCCCTTTGATCGCCGAAACCGGTGGCCAGAACGCAATGATCGTCGACTCCTCGGCGCTGACCGAACAAGTGGTCATCGACGTCGTTTCGTCCGCTTTCGACAGCGCCGGTCAGCGTTGCTCGGCTCTACGGGTTCTGTGCCTGCAGGAAGATTCCGCAGACCGTGTCATCGAAATGCTCAAAGGCGCCATGGCTGAAAGCCGTCTCGGCAATCCGGAGCGCCTGTCCGTGGACATCGGCCCGGTGATCGACGCCGAAGCCAAGGCCGGCATCGAGAAACACATCCAAGCCATGCGCGACAAAGGTCGCAGCGTGTATCAGGTGGCCATCGCCGATGCCGAAGAAGTCAAACGCGGCACCTTCGTAATGCCAACCCTGATCGAACTGGAAAGTTTCGACGAACTGCAACGGGAAATCTTCGGCCCGGTGCTGCACGTGGTTCGTTACAAGCGCAAAGACATCGATCAACTGATCGCACAGATCAATGCTTCCGGCTACGGCCTGACGCTGGGCGTGCATACCCGCATCGACGAGACCATCGCCAAGGTGATCGACAACGTCAACGCCGGTAACGTCTACGTCAACCGCAACATCGTCGGTGCCGTGGTCGGCGTGCAGCCGTTCGGCGGCGAAGGCCTGTCGGGTACCGGTCCGAAGGCTGGTGGTCCGCTGTACCTGTACCGCCTGCTGTCGACGCGTCCTACCGATGCCATCGAACAATCCTTCGCTCGCGGTGACGCTATCGCAGCGCCGGACGTTCGCCTGCGTGAAGCCATGAGCAAGCCGCTGACCGCCCTGCAAGCCTGGGCTGACAGCAACAAGTTCGCCGACTTGAGCGCCTTGTGCGTGCAGTTCGCCGCGCAATCGCAAAGCGGGATCACCCGCCTGCTGGCCGGCCCGACCGGCGAGCGCAACAGCTATGCGATTCTGCCGCGTGAACACGTGCTGTGCCTGGCGGAAGTCGAAGGCGATCTGCTGACGCAACTGGCGGCGGTACTGGCCGTTGGCGGTTCGGCGGTATGGCCGGAAACTGATCTGAGCAAGGCGTTGTTCGCACGCCTGCCGAAGGAGATTCAGGCGCGCATCAAGCTGGTTTCCGACTGGAACAAGGACGAAGTGGTGTTTGATGCAGTGCTGCATCACGGCCATTCCGATCAGTTGCGTGCTGTCTGCCAGCAAGTGGCCAAGCGTGCCGGTGCCATCGTTGGCGTGCAGGGTCTGTCGCAGGGCGAGACCAACATTGCGTTGGAGCGCTTGGTGATCGAGCGGGCGTTGAGCGTTAACACGGCTGCGGCGGGTGGCAATGCCAGCTTGATGACGATTGGTTAAACCGTAATAGAGCCAGGCGCCTGCAATGGGTGCCCTGGTTTTTTAGAAGCAAGATCAAAAGATCGCAGCCTTCGGCAGCTCCTACATGGGATCGCGTTTCCTGTAGAGCCAGGCGCCTGCRATGGGTGNCCTGGTTTTTTAGAAGCAAGATCAAAAGATCGCAGCCTTCGGCAGCTCCTACATGGGATCGCGTTTCCTGTAGAGCCAGGCGCCTGCGATGGGTGCCTGGTTTTTTAGAAGCAAGATCAAAAGATCGCAGCCTTCGGCAGCGCCTACATGGGATCGCGTTTCCTGTAGGAGCTGCCGAAGGCTGCGATCTTTTGCTTCTCCATCACCAAGATCAATCATCCTGTTCAGCCTCTATTCCCCCACCTAGACTCGGCCCACTCCAATAAAAGGTAGACCGCCATGTCCGAGACGTTGCTCAGTTCCCGCAATCTGGCTTTCGAGCTGTATGAAGTCCTCGATGCCGAGGGCCTGACTCAGCGTGAGCGTTTTGCCGAGCACAACCGCGAAACCTTCGATGCCGCCCTCGGCACCGCCCGCAACATCGCCGAGAAGTTTTTCGCCCCGCACAACCGCAAGGGTGACGAGAACGAACCGCGCTACGAGGACGGTCAGGCGATTTTGATTCCGGAAGTGAAACCGGCGGTGGACGCCTTTCTCGAAGCGGGTTTCCTCAACGCGGCACGCAGTTTCGAGGCGGGGGGCATGCAGCTTCCTACGCTGTTGTCCCAGGCCTGCTTTGCGCATTTTCAATCAGCCAACGCTGCGTCGACGTCTTATCCGTTCCTGACCATGGGCGCGGCGAACCTGATCGAAAGCTTCGGCACTGACGAGCAGAAGCGGCGTTTCCTGCAGCCGATGATCGACGGGCGTTTCTTCGGCACCATGGCCCTGACCGAACCGCACGCCGGTTCGTCGCTGTCGGACATTCGTACCCGTGCAGAGCCGGCGTCTGACGACACCTATCGGCTCAAGGGCAACAAGATCTTTATCTCCGGCGGCGATCACCCGCTGTCAGAAAACATCGTGCACATGGTCCTGGCCAAATTGCCGGACGCACCGGCCGGGGTGAAGGGTATTTCGCTGTTTATCGTGCCCAAGTTTCTGGTCAACGATGATGGCAGTCTCGGCAAGCGCAACGACGTGTTGCTGGCTGGGCTCTTCCATAAGATGGGCTGGCGCGGCACCACGTCCACGGCGCTGAACTTCGGCGATAACGGTGAGTGTGTCGGCTACCTGGTGGGCAAGCCGCACCATGGCCTGAGCTACATGTTCCAGATGATGAACGAGGCACGGATCGGCGTCGGCATGGGCGCGGTGATGCTCGGTTACGCTGGCTACCTGTACTCCCTGGAGTACGCCCGCGAGCGTCCGCAGGGTCGCGTGCCGGACAGTAAGGACCCGACCACCGCACCGGTGGCGATCATTAATCACGCTGACGTCAAGCGCATGCTGCTGACCCAAAAGGCCTACGTCGAAGGTTCGTTCGATCTTGGGCTGTACGCCGCACGGCTGTTCGATGACACCACCACACTCGAAACCGAAGCCGAGCGTAAACAGGCCCACGAGCTGCTGGATCTGCTGACGCCCATCGTCAAATCCTGGCCGTCGGAGTTTTGCCTGAAGGCCAACGAACTGGCGATCCAGATTCTCGGCGGCCACGGTTACACCCGCGAATACCCGGTGGAGCAGTACTACCGCGACAACCGTCTGAACCCGATCCACGAAGGCACCCACGGCATTCAATCGCTGGACCTGCTGGGGCGCAAACTGGCGCAGAACGGCGGCGCCGGGCTCAAGCAACTGATCCGCCTGATCGCCGACACCGCCGAACGCGCCCAGGCATATGAGTCACTGACCGCGTTGCGTGAACCGCTGGAAAAACTGGTGGCGCGCCTGCAAACCGTGACCATTGGCCTGCTGACCGATCTGGCTCAGGGCAAGGTAAACAGCAGCCTGGCCAACTCGGCGCTGTACTTGAAAGTGTTCGGCCACACGGTGATCGGCTGGCGCTGGCTGGAACAGGCGATTCGCGCCGAGGAAGGGCTGGCCAAGCGCAATGCAGCGGATGTGAGTTTCTATAAAGGCAAGCTGCAGGCGGCGCGGTATTTCCTGACCTGGGAAGTGCCGGGTTGCCACCATGAGTTGGCGATTCTTGAGGCGCGGGATGATGTGTGCTTGGGAATGCAGGATGAGTGGTTTTGATAGGCAATAGATCGGTTTAACGGCCACAAAAAAGATCGCAGCCTTCGGCAGCTCCTACATGGGAATGCGCTCCCTGTAGGAGCTGCCGAAGGCTGCGATCTTTTGATCTTGATCTTTTTAGCTCAACCGAAACCCACCCATCTGCCGCGCCAGATCATCCGCCAACCGCTGTAACGTCTGGCAATCCTCACGACAAGCCCTGACCTCCCCCGCCGTCGCCCGCGCCAAATCAGAAATCCCCTGCACGTTACGGTTGATCTCCTCGGTCACCGCCGATTGCTCTTCCGTCGCCGTCGCCACCTGATGATTCATGTCGCTGATGCGTTCGACTTGCCCGGTAATCGCGGTCAACGACGCGCCGGTGCGCTGGCTCGACTCGACACCGGTGCCGGTGGCCGCTTGCCCGGTGTGCATCGACGACACCGCGTTCTCTGCACCTTGCTTGAGGTTGCCGATCATCTGCTGAATCTCGTCGGTGGATGATTGCGTACGCCGCGCCAACGTCCGTACTTCATCGGCGACCACCGCAAAGCCTCGACCCATGTCCCCGGCCCGGGCCGCTTCGATGGCCGCATTGAGCGCCAGCAAATTGGTCTGCTCGGAAATCCCGCGAATCACCGCCAACACCTGATCGATCGATGCCACCTGATTGGCCAGTTCGCCCACCGCACTGGCGGCGACGCCGATCTCGTCGGACATGCTTTCGATATGGCGGATCGAACCACCGACCACTTCGCGAGCCAGCATCGCCTCATCACGAGCACTTTGCGAAGCAACGGCGGCGTTGCCGGCGTTCTGCGCGATTTCCTGCACGGTCAGGCCCATTTCGTGGACCGCCGTGGCGACCATGTCGGTCATCTCCTGCTGACGTCCGGAGCGTTCGGCGGTGTTGTCCACCACCCGCGCCACCTGGCCGACCGCGGTGCGCAATTGCTCGCTGGTGGTCAGCACTTCACCGATCATCTCGCGCTGACTGTCGAGGAACCGGTTGAAGCCGCGCGCCAGGTCACCCAACTCATCAGCACGACTGGAATCTAAACGATGGGTCAAATCTCCACCGCCGCTACCGATGGCGACCAGCGCCGCTGTTACCTGACGAATCGGTCGCACCAGCCCACGGGCCAGTAACACCACCAGCAACAGGCACACCAGCGCCACCGCCAGGCCGATGCCGCTGCTCATCCACATGGCGCGGCGGGCTTCGGCGTAGATCTGCGATTGCGGTACTTCGGCCACCAAAGTCCAACCGAGATCCCGCAGCGGCAAGCTCAACGCGAGGAACTCTTCGCCATCGCGCTGGAAGCCGCTGCTGGTGGCGGTTTTTTGACCCATGACCGCTTGCGCTGCCGACCCACCAATTTGCTCGGTGAGGGTGCGTTTGCCGCTGAATTGCGCCTCGGGGTGAACCTGGATCAAACCGTCGGAACGCACGAGATAGACCTTGCCGCGCTCACCAAAACTGAAGTTGTGGATCAGCTCCGACAGCTCTTTCATGCTCAGCCCAAGCCCGGCGACGCCCACGACCTTGCCGGCTTGCTCGACCTTGAGGTCGATGAAAAGCGCCAATTCTCCGGTAGCCGTGTCGTTGTCGATATTGAGGGTGCGCGGCTGGTTGCTGTCGAGGAACGAGTAGAACCAGGCGTCTTTGGGGTTGGCTCGGCTGAGGGTCCGGTCCAGGCCTTTTTCCGTGTAGTAGTGGTTGGAAGCGGCCCCGATAATCAGCGCCGTGAACGCCTTGTGTTCAGCGCGGATACCTTCCAGGTAGGTCACGAAGGTATTGGCCTGGGCACTGTCTTCACCCCCGGCCAGCCAGTCGCGCACCATGCTGTTGCTGGCGATGTCCTTGGCGGCGGTAAGTGGTTGCACGAGGATGCGCTCGATGTCGTTGCGCATCGCTTCGATGCTCGACGGCAGCGCTTGTTCGACCAGATAGCTCTGGGCGAGGCGGTTGACCACGAGGGTATAAATGCCAACCACGATCAGAATACTGACGAGCAGGGCCGTGCCCATACTCAAGATCAACTGCCACTGAATACTGCGTCGCCAGAACTGCATGGAGCACCCCCAAAGAATAAGTGGCTTAAACACTGCAACAGCCGTGCCGATTGTATACAGCCAAACCGACAATCTATTCTTTGGTTGTGCGCAAAGCCGATCAGGCCTGATTGATCGTCTTGGAGATCACTTCAACCGTGGCGCTGACTTGCTCTTGGTAACGGTCGAGTTCGAGCTTGTGTTGCTTCTGCATTTCGATCTGCTGCGAGCACAGATTCATCGCGGCCAGCACCAGCAGTCGGTCACCGATCAGGGTCGGGTACTTTCTTTTGGTATCGGCCAGGGCAGCTTTCAACATCATTGCAGCGTCCAGCAGGGTTTGCTCTTCCCCGGCCGGAGCCTTGATCGAATAGTCCTCCCCCAGGATAGAGACGACTTTTACCCCTGCGCCGTAACTCATGCGCTGACTGGGCCAGCGCTGACACGCTCAACCAGGGCTTGAATGCGTGCTGCGGTGGCGCCTTGCTTCTCTTCCTGCTCCATCAGGCTCAGTTGCAGGCTTTCGTTTTCATCCTTGGCCTGAGCCAATTCGGCGCTCAGGGTCTGATTAGTACCGAGCAGGGTCTGGTTCTGTTGCACCAGGTCGCTGACCAGCTGTTCCAATTGGCTTAGAGATGCTTCCAACATTTTGATTTTCCAGGCATTTTCAAAGGGCGCGTACGATAAAGAAAAGTCACCGTGGATGCCAGGGTTATACAGGCGCAAGACCTTGATTTTCCTGACGAGTGACCGTTCTCGCGAACTTTAAAGACTGTGATTGGCGTATCTGGTTCCTGCACTTCGTCGCCAACAAAAACAAAGATCTTCCTATAGAAGCGAGCTTGCTCGCGAAAGGCGTCCAGACAACGCGTTTATCCAGACTGTGCGCGTCATCGTTAACGCCCTTCGCGAGCAAGCTTCGATCCTACAAGTAATGGTCGGACGGCGGTAAAGCTCAAGACTTCAGTCGCATGACCGATAAGTCATCCATACAGCAGTTTAAGCCCCGCACGGATGCGCTCTTTTCGGTAAACGCCATGTCCCTTCGTAATATGAATATCGCGCCGCGTGCGTTCCTCAGCTTTGCCCTGATCGGCGGTCTGATGATGGTTCTAGGGGTGTTTGCCTTGAACCAGATGAGCAAAATCCGCGGCGCTGCCGAGGACATCACTACCAACAGCGTTCCGAGCATCAAAAGCCTCGACGAGTTCACCCAACTCACCTTGCGCCTGCGGGTGCTGTCTTATCGCCTGCTGGTTAATCGCGAGCCTGACATTCAGCAGAAAACCATGGAGCTGCTGGAGATGCGCAACCAGCAGATTCACGCCGCCCAAGCGACTTACGAAAAGCTGATTGCCAGCCCCCAGGAGCGTGCGACTTACGATCAGTACGTGCAGTTGCTGGGGCAATACCGGCAGATCGAAGACCGGATGAAGACCCTGTCGCGCAACAATCAGGTCGATGAACTGCGCAACCTGCTCAATGCCGATTTGCTGAGCAACTCCGAAGCGGTCAACGCGGTATTGAACAAGCTGCTGGAGATCAACACCCAACAGACCCTCGACACCAACAAGCAGGCCGCCGATCAGTACGATTCGGCGTTCAATCTGGTGATCATCCTGCTGATGGCCGCCACCGCACTGACTCTGTTGTTCGCCTGGCTACTGACCAACAGCATCACCAAACCGATTGCCAATGCACTGGACGCCGCCGAACAAATCGCCGAAGGCAACCTGACTCGCCCGATCACGGTCGACGGTGAAGACGAGGCTGGCCGCCTGTTGCTGGCGATGTCGAAGATGCAGGACAAACTGCGTGACACCCTGCAACGCATTTCCGGCTCGGCGACCCAATTGGCGTCCGCCGCCGAAGAACTCAATAGCGTCACCGACGAAAGCGCCCGAGGCCTGACTCAACAGAACAACGAAATCGAACAAGCCGCCACCGCCGTCAACGAGATGACCAGCGCCGTGGAAGAGGTCGCGCGCAACGCCGTCAGCACATCCGAAGCCTCGAAGAACGCCACGACCTCCGCCGGTGATGGTCGCGATCTAGTGCAGGAAACCGTCAGCGCCATCGAGCGCATGAGCGCTGATGTGCAAAGCACCGCCACGCTGATTGGCGATCTGGCCAACGAGTCCCGGGACATTGGCAAGGTGCTGGACGTGATTCGCGGCCTGGCTGACCAGACCAACCTGCTGGCCCTGAACGCCGCGATCGAGGCCGCTCGCGCCGGTGAGGCGGGTCGTGGTTTCGCGGTGGTGGCAGATGAAGTGCGTGCGCTGGCGCACCGTACCCAGCAGTCGACCAGCGAAATCGAACGCATGATCGGCAGCATCCAGAGCGGCACCGAACACGCAGTGGATTCGATGCGCAACAGCACCGAGCGCGCCGAATCGACTCTGAATATCGCCCGTGGCGCCGGCCTGTCGCTGGACACCATCAACAGCGCCATCGTCGAAATCAACGAGCGCAACCTGGTGATCGCCAGCGCTGCCGAAGAGCAGGCCCAAGTGGCCCGCGAAGTGGACCGCAACCTGGTGAACATCCGCGACCTGTCGGTGCAATCGGCCACCGGCGCCAACCAGACCAGCGCAGCCAGCAGTGAGCTGTCGCGGCTGGCGGTGGATCTGAACTCGATGGTTGGGCGCTTTAGCCTGTAATCCGTTAAAGCAAAAGATCGCAGCCTGCGGCAGCTCCTACATAGAACAATGCAGGAGCTGCCGCAGGCTGCGATCTTTTGATCTTCAAAAAGCTTTTTGACAGCATCACATTTCAACAGGTTAGAATCGCTGGCACGCAGACTGCATGGTCAGTTTGTGCCCGCCTTTCAGCTTTCTGGAGTACTGCCTTTGAATGCGACGACCATCAACAGCCTGTTCTTGATCGGCGCGTTGCTGGTAGGTGCGAGCATTCTGGTGAGTTCACTGTCGTCTCGTCTCGGCATCCCGATTCTGGTGATCATCCTGGCCGTGGGCATGTCGGCCGGTGTCGATGGCGGCGGCATTATCTTCGACAACTACCCAACGGCTTATCTGGTCGGCAATCTGGCATTGGCCGTGATCCTGCTCGATGGCGGCTTGCGCACGCGGGTCTCAAGTTTCCGCGTGGCGTTATGGCCGGCGCTGTCGCTGGCCACCGTCGGAGTGTTGATTACCACCGGGCTGACCGGCATGGCCGCCGCCTGGCTGTTCGACCTAAACCTGATTCAAGGCCTGCTGATCGGTGCCATTGTCGGCTCGACCGACGCCGCGGCAGTGTTCTCGCTGCTGGGTGGTAAAGGCCTGAACGAGCGGGTAACCGCCAGCCTGGAGATCGAATCCGGCAGTAACGACCCAATGGCGGTGTTCCTCACCGTGACCCTGATCGACATGCTCGCCAGCGGCCAGACCGGCCTGCACTGGAGCCTGTTGACTCACCTGCTGCGCGAATTCGGCATCGGCGGCGTGATCGGCCTCGGTGGCGGCTGGCTCATGCTGCAACTGGTCAACCGCATCAATCTGGCCACCGGCCTCTATCCAATTCTGGTCATCGCCGGCGGTCTGTTGGTGTTTGCCCTGACCAACGCCCTGCACGGAAGCGGCTTCCTCGCGGTGTACCTGTGCGGCCTGGTGATCGGCAACCGCCCGGTGCGCAGCCGCCACGGCATCCTGCACATGCTCGACGGCATGGCCTGGCTGGCGCAGATCGGCATGTTCCTGGTGTTGGGCCTGTTGGTCACGCCCCACGATTTGCTGCCGATTGCGCTACCGGCTCTGGGCCTGGCGCTGTGGATGATTCTGTTTGCCCGGCCGCTGTCGGTGGTGGTTGGCCTGTTGCCGTTCAAGGCGTTCCACGGGCGCGAAAAGGCCTTCATTTCCTGGGTCGGCCTGCGCGGCGCGGTCCCGATCATTCTGGCGGTGTTCCCGTTGATGGCCGGCCTGCCCAACGCCCAGCTCTATTTCAACCTGGCGTTCTTTATCGTGCTGGTGTCGCTGCTGGTGCAGGGCACAAGCCTGCCGTGGGTGGCGAAGCTTTTGAAAGTGACTGTCCCGCCAGAGCCTGCGCCGATCTCCCGCTCCGCCCTGGAAGTGCACGTCACCAGCGAGTGGGAGCTATTCGTTTATCGCCTCGGTGCCGAGAAATGGTGCATCGGCTCGCCCCTTCGTGAACTGAAAATGCCCGAAGGGACCCGTATCGCTGCCCTGTTTCGTGGCCAGCAACTGCTCCATCCGTCGGGTAGTACGGTGCTCGAAGTCGACGATTTACTCTGTGTAATCGGGCATGAACACAACCTTGCGGCCCTCGGAAAACTCTTCAGCCAGGCCCCGCAACGTGGCCTCGATTTGCGCTTCTTCGGCGACTTCGTACTCGAAGGAGACGCCCAGTTGGCTGCGGTTGCTGCCCTGTACGGGTTGAAAGTCGAAGGTATAGATCCGGACATGTCCCTGGGCCGCTTCATTGCCCATAAAGTGGGCGGTGCGCCAGTAGTCGGTGACCAGGTGGAATGGAACAACACCATCTGGACCGTCGCGGTCATGGACGGGAACAAGATCGGCAAAGTGGGCGTCAGATTCCCCGAAGGAAGTCGCCCGGGTCCCGGCTTGTTCCTCTAAACTCCATTCTTCGTCTCGCTTTTTAATCGGTCTCTATGTCAAGCCTGCGCACCTTTTTTGTCATGGTCCTGTTGGGCCTGAGCCTCTCTGTCGGCACGTTGCAAGCCGCCGAACCGCCCACCCGTGAATCCGTGCAGGCGAGCCTGGACAAGATCGCCGACCGTAAATTGCCGGAGGCCGATCAAAAGGCCCTGCAATCGGTCCTGCAAAATACGCTGACCCAGCTCAACAACCGGCGTGATTACGAGCAGAAGCTCAGCGATCTCAAGCAGCAAATCGCTACCGCGCCCAAGCAGACCATTGAGAACCAGCGAGAGCTGGCTCGCCTCAAGGCCAGCAACGTGGTGCCGGTGGCGCAGCGCTTTACCAAAGAGTCGATTCAACAGCTTGAGCAGTTGCTGACCGAGCGCGCGACCCAGCAAAGTGATCTGCAAAAGGCGCTGGGCGATGCCAACAGCCTGATCATTACTGCACAGACTCGCCCCGAGCGCGCGCAGGCGGAAATTTCTGCCAGCCAGACGCGCATCCAGCAGATCAACAACATCCTCAAGGCTGGCAAGGACAGCGGCAAAACCTTGAGCGCCGAACAGCGCGACCAGCTCAGCACCGAGCTTGCGGCACTGAATGCGCTGATCCCGCTGCGCCGTCAGGAACTGGCCGGAAACAACCAACTGCAAGACCTGGGCAACAGCCAGCATGACTTGCTGTCGGAACGATCCGACCGCCTGGATCAAGAGATCCAGGAGCTGCAAAACCTGATCAACCAAAAGCGCCTGGCCCAATCCCAGGAAACAGTGACGCAGCAGTCCATCGAAGCGCAGAAGGCCGGCAGCAGCAGCCTGTTGGCCACCGAAAGTGCGGCCAACCTGAAGCTCTCCGACTACCTGCTCAAAAGCACTGACCGCCTCAACGTCGTCACTCAGCAAAACCTGCAAACCAAACAGCAGCTGGACAGTGTGACCCAGAGCGATTCGGCTCTCGACGAACAAATCAACGTGCTCAAGGGCAGCCTGCTGCTCTCGAAAATCCTCTACAAACAGAAACTGGCCCTGCCGCGCCTCAAGGTCGACCGTGATTTGGCCGACCAGATCGCCGACATTCGCCTGTATCAATTCGAAGTCAGCCAGCAACGTGAGCTGCTCAGTAATCCGACCACTTATGTCGACAACTTGCTCTCGACCCAACCGCCGGAGCAAGTCACCCCGCAACTGCGTAAAAACCTGCTGGAGCTGGCGACCACGCGCGCTGACCTTCTGGAGCGGCTGAACCGCGAATTGAGCGCCGTGCTTAACGAATCCATCACCCTCCAGTTGAATCAAAAGCAACTGCTCAGCACCGCGCAAAGCCTGCGGGCGACGCTCGATGAACAGATGTTCTGGATTCCCAGCAACAAACCGCTGGACCTGGAATGGATCCGCGCCGTGCCAGAGCGCCTGCAACGCCAGGTCACCACACTGCCGTGGGCGTCGAGCCTGAGCGAACTGACCGATGGCCTGACCCAGCGGCCGCTGCTGTTCCTGCCGTTGGCGCTGGTGATCGGTGCCTTGCTGTGGCGGCGCAAGCACCTGTATGCCCGACTGAACAAGGTTCACCAGGACATCGGCCACTTCAAGCGCGACAGCCAGTTGCACACGCCTCAGGCGATCTTGATCAATATCCTGCTGGCGATGCCGGTCGCCCTGGGCCTGGCCTTGTGTGGCCTGGCCCTGCAAATCGACGCCCGCGGGCAGAACGCCAACATGGGTGCGGCGTTGCTGCAAATGGCCCAGGCCTGGTTGGTGTTTTACACCGCGTACCGGGTCTTGGCACCCGGTGGCGTGGCCGAGTTGCATTTCCGTTGGGAAAAACCCCAGGTCGAATTCCTTCGCGGCTGGGTTCGCCGGCTCGGCATGGTGGTCATGGCACTCGTCGCCGTGGTGGCCGTTGCCGAACTGCAACCGGCGACGCTGGCCGACGACGTGCTCGGCATGCCGGTGGTGCTCACCTGCTACGCCTTGATGACCTGGCTGCTCAGCCGCCTGCTGATCAGCAGCCCGACCCACGAACACGCGTCACTGTTCCGCAAAACCGTGGCCATTCTGTTCACCGCCCTGCCGATCGCCTTGTTCGTGGCGGTGTGCTTCGGCTACTACTACACCGCGCTGAAACTCAGCGATCGGTTGATCAACACGCTTTATTTGTTGATGTTCTGGCTGGTGATCGAAGCCACCTTCGTGCGCGGTCTCAGCGTGGCAGCACGACGCCTGGCCTATCAACGTGCGCTGGCCAAACGGCAGGCAGCGAAAGAAGCTGGCGATGGCGAAGCGGTGATCGAAGAGCCGGCCCTGGACATCGAGAAGGTCAACGAACAATCCCTGCGCCTGATCCGCCTGGCATTGCTCGGCGGCTTCATGGCCGCGTTGTATTGGGCTTGGGCCGACCTGATCACCGTGTTTTCGTACCTGGACAACGTCACCCTCTACGAATACACCAGCGGCACCGGCGCCAACATGAGCATGGTGCCGATCAGCATCGGCGACATGCTCGGCGCGCTGATCATCATCGGCATCACCTTCGCCCTGGCGCGCAACCTGCCCGGCCTATTGGAAGTGTTCGTCCTGTCCAAGCTGAATCTGGCCCAGGGCAGTGCGTACGCGACGACCACGTTGCTGTCCTACGTGATCGCCGGCGTCGGTTTTGTCTCGACCCTGTCGACACTCGGCGTGAGCTGGGACAAGTTGCAGTGGCTGGTGGCGGCGCTGTCGGTCGGCCTCGGTTTCGGCATGCAGGAAATCTTCGCCAACTTCATCTCCGGCATCATGATCCTGTTCGAACGCCCGGTGCGGATCGGCGACACCATCACCATCGGCAACCTGTCGGGCACCGTGAGCAAGATCCGCATTCGCGCCACGACCATTACCGACTTCGATCGCAAGGACATCATTGTCCCGAACAAGACGTTCATTACCGGGCAACTGATCAACTGGTCGCTGACCGACACCATCACCCGGGTGACCCTCAAGCTCGGCGTGGATTACGGCTCCGACCTGGACCTGGTAAAGGAACTGCTGTTGAAAGCCGCGCGCGACAACCCGCGCGTGCTGAAAGACCCGGAACCCCACGTGTACTTCCTGAACTTCGGCGAAAGCACCCTCGACCACGAGTTGCGCATGCATGTGCGTGATCTGGGCGACCGCAACCCGGTGCTCGATGAGGTCAACCGCTTCATCAACCGCGAGTTCAAGAAACAGCACATCAACATCTCGTTCCGGCAGATGGAGGTCTACCTCAAGAACATGCAAGGCCAGGAATACAAAATGGTGCCCATCGAACCGGAAAACAAAACCATCGTACCGCCGGTGGATGGCAAACCGGCGCAAGAGCCACCGGCCGCCAAGCTCGACTAACCGGACATTCCCCAGCAGAATGCTCGGACATTCTGCTGGAGACGGCCCTTGAAAGCCCTCGACGAACTGACCTTCGATAATCGCTTCGACCGCCTGGGCGATGCGTTTTCCGCCCATGTGCTGCCCGAGCCCATCGACAATCCGCGACTGGTGGTCGCCAGCCCCGCCGCCATGGCGCTGCTGGACCTCGACCCGGCCGTGGCCGACACCCCGGAGTTTGCCGAGTTGTTCAGCGGCCACAAGCTCTGGGCCGACGCGATCCCGAGGGCGATGGTCTATTCCGGCCACCAGTTCGGTTCCTACAACCCGCAGCTGGGTGACGGTCGCGGCTTGTTGCTGGGCGAGGTGTACAACGAGGCCGGCGAGCATTGGGACCTGCACCTCAAGGGTGCCGGCCAAACACCTTTCTCGCGCATGGGTGACGGACGAGCGGTGCTGCGCTCGTCGATCCGCGAGTTCCTCGCTTCAGAAGCCCTGCATGCCCTGAAAATCCCGACCACTCGGGCGCTGTGTGTGATCGGCTCCGATACGCCAGTCTGGCGCGAAAAACAGGAACGCGCAGCCATGGTCCTGCGCCTGGCACCGAGCCATGTGCGTTTCGGGCATTTTGAATATTTCTATTACACCAAACGTCCCGAGATGCAGAAGGAGCTGGGCGAGCATGTGCTGGCCATGCATTTTCCCGAGTGCCTGGAACAGCCAGAACCCTATCTGGCCATGTTCCGCGAAATCGTCGAGCGCAACGCCGAACTGATCGCCAAGTGGCAGGCCTATGGCTTCTGCCATGGCGTCATGAACACCGACAACATGTCGATCCTCGGCATCACCTTCGACTTCGGCCCGTTCGCCTTCCTCGACGACTTCGACGCCAATTTCATCTGCAATCACTCCGACGATCAAGGACGCTACTCCTTCAGCAACCAGGTGCCGATCGGCCAGTGGAACCTCAGTGCGCTGGCTCAGGCCCTGACACCGTTCATCAGCGTCGAGGCACTGCGCGAAACCCTTGGCTTGTACCTCCCGCTGTTCCAGGCCCATTACCTCGACCTGATGCGCCGCCGCCTCGGCTTCACTACCGCCGAAGACGATGACCAGAAGTTGTTGGAACACCTGCTGCAGCTGATGCAAAACAGCGGCGTCGATTACACGCTGTTTTTCCGCCGATTGGGCGACCAGGCACCAGAACTGGCAATCGCCCGCTTGCGCGACGACTTCGTCGACATCAAGGGTTTCGACGCCTGGGGCGAGCTTTACCTCGCCCGGGTCGCCCGTGAAGGCGAGGTTGATCAGCAACAGCGTCGCGCCCGGATGCACGCGGTCAATCCGCTGTACATCCTGCGCAACTACCTGGCGCAAAAGGCTATCGACGCGGCAGAGAGCGGCGACTATTCAGAGGTTCGGCGACTGCATGCTGTGTTGAGCAAGCCGTTCGAAGAACAGCCTGGAATGGAAAGCTACGCCGAGCGGCCGCCAGAGTGGGGCAAGCATCTTGAGATCAGTTGTTCGTCGTGAGGCGGTCAGATAAAGGTTTCCACCGACACACCAAAGCGCTCAGCCAGCCAGCGGATCTGCCGCAGGTTGAGCTGGCGCTTGCCGCTTAATATCTCGGATACCACTGACTGAGGGCCGACGCCCGGCAGATCGCTCTGGGTCAGGCCGTGTTCGCGCATCATGTAACCAAGGACATCGGCACCGCTGGCCTCGGGCATGGGACGATGTTTATGATCCCATTCCTCGATCCAGTCACCGATGATATCTACAAGACTCATCAAGGGATGCGATTCGTCGTCACCGGTTATCTCGAGCAATTCGTCGAGCGCCAGGACAAGCCTGTCGTAGTCATCTTCGTTTTTTGGTTTGCGCAGCAATGGCGAGACAAATTCCCAATGCTCAGCGGCCTGCTTGATAAGTACACTCATTCCTTTCCCTCCTTCCATTTTTCCCGATCATATTCGCGATGATCCAATACGTATTTGATGTACAGCTTCTGACCCCGATACCGTACATATGCAATCAAGCGCAGCTTGTTTCCTCCGATATCGAACACATGAAACTCACCGACCTTGTCGGTCGCAGAAAACAGCGATTTCATCGCGGCAAAATCACAAGGGCTATTTCGCCTGACTAGTCGATACCAGTGATCAAGTGCAGTCGCCGCATTGGGCCATTTCGCTTTTGAATCCCAAATCCTTTTTTCCGAGAACACACGCATGCAACATCCTTATCGCATTCTGCTATGGGGAGTTAATCACAGATCAAAAATATCGCAAGTTGCGATAATCATGGGTGGACCAACGGTCGCGCTCATTACGACCCAGCCTAGTTTGATCGCAGCACGCTGCACGATTGAAAACATGAGCAAACGTCTCCAAATAGGATCAATCGGACTCTTCACAGGACCCCCCTTATGACCGACCCACTCCTCATCCCTTGCCCCCACTGCAATGGCCTCAATCGCATCCCCGCCGAACGCCTCAACGATCACCCCAAATGCGGTCGCTGCAAGGCTGAAGTTCTGCTGAACAAACCCTTTGAATTGAAGCAAGGCGACTACGCCAGCCAGATCAAGGGCGATCTGCCGTTGCTGGTAGACGTCTGGGCGGACTGGTGTGGGCCGTGCAAGTCGTTTGCGCCGGTGTTCGAGCAGGCGGCGGGGCAATTGGCGGGCAAGTGTCGACTGGCCAAGCTGGACAGCGAGGCGAACCAGCAGTTGTCGGCGCAGTTGGGGATTCGCTCGATTCCGAGCCTGATCCTGCTCAAGAACGGCCGGGAAGTCGCACGCCAGAGCGGGGCCTTTTCGTTACCGCAGTTGATGAGCTGGCTGGCCAGCCAAGGGATTTGAAAACACCCCGATCATTGTGGGAGCGAGCTTGCTCGCGATAGCGGTGGATCAGTCAACAAAGATGTTGAATGTGAAGCCCTCATCGCGAGCAAGCTCGCTCCCACAGTGGTTCTGTGCAGTCAGTAGACTCAGGTGTTTTCCAGCAAGTTATGCAGCTCGACAAACTGCTGCGTCAGCTTGTGCCGCGGATCGAGATGGATCAACGGTGTGTTCGCCTGGTGTGACTCGCGCATACGCACCGAGCTGGCCAGGTAAACGGGCAACACCGGCAGGCCTTCAGCGATCAGCTCGTCGAGGATTTGCTGCGGCAGGCTGGCGCGGGCCTGGAATTGGTTGACTACGATGCCTTCGACTTCGAGGCCTTCGTTGTGGTCGTCCTTCAATTCTTCTATTTCCGCCAGCAGGCCGTAGAGCGCCTGACGCGAGAAACTGTCGCAATCAAAGGGGATCAGCACGCGATCGGCGGCAATCAGCGCAGAAACCGCATAGAAATTCAGTGCGGGCGGTGTATCGAGATAAATCCGGTCGTAATCCTCATCAAGCTCTTCGAGCAACTTACGCAGCTTGTTGATCTTGTGCTTGGCCTCAAGCTTGGGCTGCAAGTCCGCCAGTTCGGCGGTGGCGGTGATGACGTGGAGGTTGTCGAACGGGGTTTCGTAGATGTCGACCTGGTTTTTCTTGGAGAACGGCCCGGAAGACAGGGTCTGCTTGAAGAAATCGGCAATCCCCATCGGGATGTCATTGCCGGTGAGTCCCGTCAGGTACTGAGTGGAGTTGGCCTGGGCATCGAGATCCACCAACAGGGTGCGATAACCCTCGCTGGCACTGACCGCCGCCAGATTGCAGGCAATACTGGATTTGCCCACGCCACCTTTCTGATTGAACACCACGCGCCGCATGTCAAAACCTCCGTGTATCAAAGAATGACCGAGTGTAGTGGTCCTCGACGTTGCTTAGCTACCTCGCAGAGACAGGGACTACACAGTCATAGGCAATCTCTCGCGGAAAATGCCGCAATAGGGTGGCTGGCTCGACGACAGAGCCGACAGACGGGCCGTTGGCGATGTGAATAATTGTCAAACGTTCAGTTTTCGCGAACTAACCGGTACATCTTACTGAGCAAAATGTAACCAGTATTTGCTACACGTTCGCCGCACCGCGATAATGCGCGCCACTCGGCGCAATGCGCCACGCGGGTGTGTCGTGGCCTTCAACCACTCACCGCGTCAAGGAAGCCCGCAAGGGCGGGATGAATGTCTGTGATCAACTTCAACATCGCCCAGTGGCGCGCATGGGCCCCAGGGCTCGAAAGCGTGGACGACTGGCAGGCCTGGAGCCGGCAGCCGGTCGTGCTCCCGGGCAGCGATGACGCACCCGACGTGTCATTTCTGCCGGCCATGCAGCGCCGGCGACTGAGCCGTCTGGCACGGATGGCGTTCAGCGTCGGCTGGCCATTGGCCGAGGGTCGTCAGGATCTACCGTTGGTCTTTATTTCCCGTCACGGCGAAACCCCGCGCACGTTCGACATTCTCAGCGATCTGGCCGTCGATCAGCCGCTGTCACCGACCCAGTTCAGCCTGTCGGTGCACAACGCGATCATCGGGTTGTGGTCGATCATGCGCGGGGAAACCAGCGAAATGACGGCCCTCGCCGCTGCGGGCGATGGCCTGGAACACGGGATGCTGGAAGCCGCGTCGCTACTGAATGAAGGCGCGCCCGCCGTACTGCTGGTGATCACCGAAGAACAACCGCCCGAGGCCTACTCGACCTGGATCGACGATGTACCGTTTCCCTATGCCGTCGGCCTGTTGATTACCCCCGGTCGTGACTGGCAGTTGTCCCTGAACAGCCCCACGGATGCGTTGTCCAAATCCCGCTGGCCCCATGCGCTGAATCTGTTGCGCGCGATGCTTGGCCAGCAAACCACCTGCCAACATGCCTGGAAAAATCGTGTATGGACCTGGCAACGCAACCCGTGACCGAAAAAAACCGCGACGCCTACTACTGGCGCCTGCTGGCCACCGCCGCGAGCTTCGCCCTGTTCGGGCTAGGCGGGCTGTGCCTGCGGCTGGTGATTTTCCCGCTGCTCGGCTGCCTGCCGGGCGACGCCCAGACTCACCGCCTGCGCGCACGGCAGACGGTCAGTCGCTGCTTCTGGTTTTTCGTGCGCTTCATGGCGCGCGCCGGGGTGCTGACCTACGACATTCAAGGTGCGGAAAAACTGGGCCGGCCGGGGCAGATGATCATCGCCAATCACCCGTCGCTGATCGACGTGGTGTTCCTGATCGGCCTCGTGCGCCATGCCAACTGCGTGGTCAAGCAAAGCCTGTGGGAAAACCCCTTCACCCGTGGCCCGCTGCGCAGCACTGAATACATCAGCAATGATGGCAGCATGGACATGCTCGATGCCGCCGCCGATGCGCTGAAAGACGGCCAGACCCTGATCATCTTCCCCGAAGGCACCCGCACCCAACCGGGCCAGGCGCCGGCCTTTCATCGGGGTGGGGCGGCAATTGCCCTGCGAGGTGCGAAAATCCTCACCCCGGTCGTCATCAAGGTCAGCCCCACCACATTGACCAAGGCCGAACCCTGGTATCGCATTCCGAATCGGCGCGTGCACTTCAGTTTCCGCGTCGGGGCCGATATAGACCCACAGGCCTTCGCCGCGCTCGGCCCAGCCCCTCAGGCCTCGCGCAAGCTCAACGATTATCTGCATTCTTACTTTATTAAGGAGCTCGCCGAAGATGAGCGATCTGAACACCAATAGCCTGTTGCTGGAAATCAAAGACCTGATCATCGAAGCCCTGGGCCTCGAAGACATCAGTGCCCAGGACATCGACGACCATCAGACGTTGTTCGGCGAAGGCCTGGGACTGGACTCGGTAGACGCCCTGGAACTCGGTCTGGCGATCCAGAAAAAGTACGGCATCAAAATCGATGCCGATGCCAAAGACACGCGTAATCACTTCAGCAACGTGGCGAGCCTTGCGGCGTTCGTCACTGCAAAACAGGCAGCTTGAGACCGGACCATGCAAACTCGTGACGACATTTTCAACACCCTGCGCGATGCCTTGGTCGAGCTGTTCGAACTGGATCCCGAGCGTGTGAGCCTCGAATCCAACCTGTATCAGGACCTGGAAATCGACAGCATTGACGCGGTCGACCTGATCGATCACATCAAACGCCAGACCGGCAAGAAAATCGCCGCCGAAGAATTCAAATCGGTGCGTACCGTCAGCGACGTGGTCGAGGCGGTCTACCGTCTGGTTCAACCGGCCGCATGAGTCGATTGATTGGCCTCGGCCTGCTGTTGGCGGGCCTGCTGTACCCCTTCGCGGTGTATTTCGGCATGGAGCACTTTGCGCCGTGGCAGTTTGGCTTGCTGTTGGGCAGCCTGTGGCTGGCGCGAGCACTGACCGGCGAGCGCAAGCCCGGCAGCCTGTGGATGGCCAGTGTGGCAATGGTGTTCTGCCTGTTGCTGGCGGTGTTCGACAGCACATTGTTGTTGCGCTGGTATCCGGTGCTTATCAGCGGCTTCATGCTGGTGCTGTTCGGCCTGAGCCTGAAATGGGGTCCGCCAATGGTTGAACGCCTGGCGCGGCTACGGGAATCGCAGTTACCGCCCGAGGCGATCCGCTACACCCGTCAGGTCACCGTGGCCTGGAGCGTGTTTTTTTTCTGCAACGGTTTGTGCGCCGCCCTTTTGACCCTGTGGGCGCCGCTGAATTGGTGGATGTTGTACACAGGCCTGATCTCCTACGGATTGATCGGCCTGATGTTTGCCATTGAATGGCTCATACGACAACGGGTACGAGGCCGCCCATGAATTGGATAAAACTTGAGCACCTGTTGCTCAAGGCTGAAGCGCAGCGTGCCATCACGGCCGCCCCCCTGCTCAATCACGCACACCTGTGCGAACAGGCCTTGAGCCTGGCCGCCGGCCTGCAAACCCAAGGCGTGCAGCGCATCGCCGTGCACCTTGAAGATGCCGCCGACCTGGCGATTGCCCTGCTCGGTGCCTGGCGCGCCGGGGTCAGCGTGTTGCTGCCGGCCGATCTGCAAGCCGGGACACGCGAACGCTGGTCGAGCGAAGTTGATCTGTGGCTGACGGATCACCCCGATGACGCCCACCTCAACGTCTATCGCGATCCGCCGCTCAGCGCCGAGGCGCTGGACCTCGATCATTGTTCGCTGAGCCTGTGCACGTCCGGCTCCAGCGGCGAACCCAAGCGCATCGAAAAAACCCTGCGCCAGCTGGCCAATGAAGTCGAAGCCCTTGAACAACTGTGGGGGGCCGACCTGGGCCCGGCGTGTATCATCGGCAGCGTCGCCACCCAACATATCTACGGCCTGCTGTTTCGGGTGCTGTGGCCGTTGTGCGCCGGGCGCTCGTTTGTGCGCAAGCAACTGGCCTTCCCCGAAGACTTGCAGCGCGCCAGCCGCGAGCATCCGGCTTTTGCATGGGTCGCCAGCCCGGCGCTGCTCAAGCGCATGGGCGATAACCTCGACTGGCAGGCCCTGAGTGCGGTGCGGCGGGTGTTTTCTTCCGGTGGGGCACTGCCGGCCGACGCCGCGCAGAGCCTGCATCAACGCCTTCAGCAATGGCCGACGGAAATCTTCGGCAGCTCGGAAACCGGCGGCATTGCCTGGCGTCAGGGGCATGATCTCTGGCAGCCCTTTGCCGATGTCACGCTGAGCCAGGACGCTGACGGCGCGCTGCTCATCAACTCGCCATACTTGCCGCCAGGCCATATCGAACACACCGCCGATGCGGCACGAATCGCTGCCGATGGTCGTTTTGAACTGCTAGGGCGGCTGGACCGCATCGTCAAACTGGAAGAAAAGCGTATCTCGCTGCCGATGCTGGAAAAGGCATTGACGGACCACGACTGGGTCGCCGAAGCGCGGCTTGGCGTGGTCCAGGAAAACCGTGCATCACTGGGTGCGCTGCTGGTGTTGAGCGAATCAGGTTTGCACGCCTTGCGTAATCAAGGCCGACGCACCCTCACTCAAGCGTTGCGCCAACACCTGAGCCAGCATTGCGAGGCGCTGGCACTGCCACGCCGCTGGCGCATGCTGCGACAGTTGCCGCTGAATGCTCAAGGCAAACTGCCCCAGGCCGATGTCGAAGCCCTGTTGTCAGCGCCGCGCCCCAAATGCCCGGAAGTGTTGCAGCAGCTCGAAACTGACGGTGAATGGAGCCTGCAATTGGCTGTACCGCCGGACCTGGCTTACTTCAGCGGCCACTTCCCGACCGCGCCCGTCTTGCCCGGCGTGGTGCAGGTAGAGTGGGCACTGAGCCTGGGTCAGCAACTGATGAACTTGCCAGAAAAATTCGCCGGCATGGAAGTGCTGAAATTCCAGCAACTGGTGCGTCCTGGGGATGAAGTCCAATTGCACCTGCGCTTTGACCCGGTACGCAGCAAGCTGTATTTCGCCTACCGCAATGAAACGGCTACCTGCTCCAGTGGGCGGATATTGCTGGAGCCTGCCGGTTATGCATAAAGCAGGCTTAATGTGGCGATGGAGCTTGCTCCCGCTGGGCTGCGAAGCTGCCCCAAAACCTCCGTGCTCGGGCTTCATGGCGAGTGCTTCGCACTCGAACGGGAGCAAGCTCCCTCGCCACAAGGGTTTTGCGGAGGCTTCAGAACATGCATAACCCCTGCGCAATCATCCCGGTCTACAACCATGAAACCGCGATCACCACGGTGGTCGACGCCCTGCTCGGCAGTCATCTGCCGTGCATTCTGGTGGACGACGGCAGCAGCCCTTCCTGCGCCCAAGTGCTGGATGAACTGGCCAAACGCGACAACGTTTACCTGATCCGCCTCGCCGCCAACCAGGGCAAGGGTGGCGCCGTAATGACCGGCTTGCGTGAAGCTTCGCGCCTGGGCTTCAGCCACGCCTTGCAAGTGGACGCCGACGGCCAGCACGATTTGCAAGACGTCGAACGATTTATCGAACGCTCCCGAGCCCATCCTGATTCGGTGATTTGCGGTTATCCGCAATACGACGCCAGCGTCCCAAAAGGCCGCCTCTATGCACGCTACCTGACCCACGTCATGGTCTGGATCAACACCTTGTCGTTACAGATCCGCGATTCCATGTGCGGCTTCCGGGTCTATCCGTTACCACCGGCCCTGGCACTGATCGACACCGCCAAAATAGGCAAACGGATGGATTTCGACTCGGACATTCTGGTGCGTCTGGCTTGGCGCAATCAGCCAATGCAATGGCTGCAAACCAAAGTCCATTACCCGCTGGATGGCGTTTCGCATTTCCGCATGTTCCACGACAACGTACTGATTTCGAGCATGCACACCCGGCTGTTTTTCGGCATGTTGTTGCGCTCCCCCGTGATCCTCTGGCGTCGGTGGCGAGCATGAGCAGCAACGCTGATAAAGAGCACTGGGCCGACCGCGAGGAGCGCGGCAGTTTCTGGCTGATGAAACTCACCGCGTTCGGTGCCAAGGTACTGGGTCGCCGACTGCTGAGCCCCGTGCTGTATGGCATCGTCTTGTACTTTTTCCTGTTCGGCCGCACCGCCCGTCACAGCGCCTGGCAATACCAGCAACGCCTCGCCGACTGGAGCGGCCGCGCCGAATTGCGCCCGACCCATTGGCGAGTGTTTGGCCAGTTCATGGCCTTCGCCGATTCCATGCTCGACAAACTCGACGTGTGGAACGGCAAGCTGAGCATCGATCAGATCGAAATCATCGACCCGGCGCTGCTGCGCAATCAGTTGCGCGGCACGCGTGGGCAAATGCTGGTGGGTGCGCATTTGGGCAACCTCGAAGTCTGCCGCGCGCTGGCGGAGATCGGCGAAAAGGTCACGATGAACGTGCTGGTGCACACCAAGCACGCCGAGCAGTTCAATCGCTTGCTGGGCGAAGCCGGGGCGACCAATCTGCGCCTGATTCAGGTCAGCGAGCTCGACCCGCTGATCATGTTGCAACTGAGCGAACGCTTGGAGCGCGGTGAGTGGCTGGCGATTGCCGGCGACCGCGTACCACTGCATGGCGGGCGCAGCGTGACCGTGGACTTCCTCGGCCACCCGGCAAAATTCCCGCAAGGGCCGTGGCTGCTCGCCGGCTTGCTGAAATGCCCGATCAACCTGCTGCTGTGCCTGAAAAAGCCCGACGGTGATTATCGGCTGACCATCGAACCGTTCGCCGACGCAATCACCTGGAAGCGCAGCGACCGCGAGCAGGTCATTCATCAGTGCGCCTCCCGTTATGCCGGGCGCCTGAGTCACTATTGCCTCGAAGCGCCTCAACAATGGTTCAACTTTTACCCTTTCTGGAAGACCGATGACGACGCCAACGCTTGAGCCGGTAACCTTCGGCGAACTCCCTTTGCGCATCGAAGACGTGCTGGCCCTGGCCAACCGTCAGGCGCCGACGCGGTTGCAGAACGACGCCGCGTATCGCGAACGCATTGCCAAGGGCGCGCGATTCCTCGATTCCCTGCTGGACAAGGAAGGCGTGATCTACGGCGTGACCACCGGTTACGGCGACTCCTGCGTGGTCGCGGTGCCGCTGCACCATGTCGAAGCATTGCCGCGTCATCTGTACACCTTTCACGGCTGCGGGCTGGGCAAACTGCTCGACGCCCAGGCGACCCGCGCGGTGCTGGCGGCGCGTTTGCAGTCGCTGTGCCACGGCGTCTCCGGTGTGCGCGTGGAACTGCTGGAACGCCTGCAAGCGTTCCTCGAACACGACATCCTGCCGCTGATCCCTGAAGAGGGCTCGGTGGGCGCCAGCGGTGATTTGACGCCGCTGTCCTACGTCGCCGCGACCCTGTCCGGCGAGCGCGAAGTGATGTTCCGTGGCGAACGCCGCCAAGCCGCCGATGTGCACCGTGAACTGAACTGGCAGCCACTGGTGCTACGCCCGAAAGAAGCCTTGGCGTTGATGAACGGCACCGCCGTGATGACCGGTCTTGCCTGCCTGGCTTACGCCCGCGCCGACTACCTGCTGCAACTGGCCACGCGCATCACCGCGCTGAACGTGGTCGCCCTGCAAGGCAATCCGGAGCACTTCGACGAACGCCTGTTCGCCGCCAAACCGCATCCGGGGCAGATGCAAGTCGCCGCGTGGCTGCGCAAGGACCTGGCGATCGACGCCCCGACCGCGCCGCTGCATCGCCTGCAAGACCGCTATTCCCTGCGTTGCGCGCCCCACGTGCTCGGCGTACTGGCAGACAGCCTGAACTGGCTGCGTTCGTTCATCGAGATCGAACTCAACAGTGCCAATGACAACCCGATCATCGACGCCGAAGCCGAACGCGTGCTGCACGGCGGGCACTTCTATGGCGGCCACATCGCGTTCGCCATGGACAGCCTGAAAAACCTCGTGGCCAACGTCGCCGACCTGCTGGATCGCCAACTGGCGCTGCTGGTGGACGAACGCTACAACCACGGTTTACCGAGCAACCTGTCCGGTGCCAGCGCCGAGCGCGCCATGCTCAATCACGGTTTCAAAGCGGTGCAGATCGGCACCAGTGCCTGGACCGCCGAAGCGCTGAAAAACACCATGCCGGCCAGCGTGTTCTCGCGCTCCACCGAATGCCATAACCAGGACAAAGTCAGCATGGGCACCATCGCCGCCCGCGATGCGATTCGTGTGCTGGAGCTGACCGAGCAGGTCGCCGCCGCCACGCTGTTGGCCGCCAATCAAGGCGTGTGGCTGCGCAGCAAGGCTGAAGACGCGCGGCCATTGCCACCGGCGCTGGCCGCCATGCACGAAGCGTTGGCCAAGGATTTCCCGCCGGTCATCGAAGACCGCGCACTGGAAGGCGAATTGCGCCTGTGCCTGCAACGTATCGCCGAACAACACTGGAGGCTGCATGCGTAGCAAGGGAGTGCTTCACGCCGATACGGAAATCCTCGTGCCGTTCTTTGACGTCGACAGCATGAACGTGGTCTGGCACGGCCACTACGTCAAATACCTGGAAGTCGCCCGCTGCGCGCTGCTGGACAAGATCGGCCACAACTACAGCGCCATGTCCAAGTCGGGCTACGCGTGGCCGGTGATCGACTTGCAACTGCGTTATGTGCGCGGCGCGGTGTTTGGCCAGAAGCTCAACGTGCGAGCCAATCTGGTGGAGTGGGAGAATCGATTGAAGATCAACTACCTCATCAGCGACCTGGAAACCGGCGAACGCCTGACCCGTGCCGTTTCCGTGCAAGTCGCCGTCGACATGAGCAATCGCGAAATGCTGCTGGCCTCGCCGAAGGTATTCACCGACGCCGTAGAGAGGGCCCTGCCATGAACTTCTGCCACCCCCGCTCCCCTGTAGGAGCGAGCTCGCTCGCGATGGTCGTCAACGATGACGCTAGGCACCTGACACTCCGCAGCGCCCTCAGGTTTATCGCGAGCAAGCTCGCTTCTACAGTGTTCTGTCTGTTACTGGGCCTGCCAGGGCTGGCTCACGCGTTCGATCTGCAACAGCTCAGCGATCAACTGGCCAAACCCGAGGTGATTCACGGCAACTTCATCCAGGAAAAACACTTGCGTGCCCTGCCTCAACCGCTGACCAGCAAAGGCACGTTCGTCCTCGCGAAAAACCACGGTTTGTTGTGGCTGCTGAAAACGCCGCTGCAACAGGATTACCGCATCAACGACAAAGGCATTGCCCGGCGTGACGCCAGCGGCTGGCAGATGTTGCCGGGCAAGAGTGCCGGTGCCGAGCAAAACCGTTTGTTCCTCGCCGTACTGCAAGGCGACAGCAGCGGGCTACAACGTGATTTCGAACTGTCGCTGAGCGGCGACGCACAGGGCTGGCAGCTGACGCTGGTGCCGCGCTCGATGTTGCTCAAGCAGGTGTTCAATCAGATCAACATCACCGGTGGCGAACTGGTGCATAGTATCGAGCTGCTGGAAACCCAGGGCGACAGCACCCTGTTGCGCATGCAGGACAGCACCAGCGCCCAACCGTTGAGCGACGCGGAGCAACACGACTTTGCCGAGTGAACGCATGTTGCCGAGGCTGTTCCTGATCCTGCTGCTGGCGGTGCTTGCGCTCGCCGGTTGGCAATGGCGTGACGGCGCACCGCTGTCGGCCAACCTGATGGAACTGGTGCCTGGCACTGCACCGGACGCGCTGGAGCTGCGCGCCGAGCAACGCATGCAAGAACCACTGAACCGCGAAATGCTGGTGCTGGTGGGCCATGCCGACCGCCAGCAAGCCATCGCGATGGCGCAAAAACTCGGTGATCAGTGGCAGGCCAGCGGCTTGTTCGAGAAGGTCCAGTGGAACCTGCAAGCCGACTTGCCGGCCCTGCGCACACAACTGCTGCGAGGCCGATTGGCGATGCTCTCGGCGGAAGATCGCCAGCAACTGATCGAGCATCCCGACCTGTTCATCCAGCAACGGGTGCAAGCGCTGTTCGACCCCTTCACCGGTTTCAGCCTGGTGCCAAGCCAGGACGACTGGCTGGGCCTGACCGGGCGCATTCAGAACAGCCAGCCGCAACACGGCTCAGTACAACTGGATATCGGCAGCGGCGCGTTGATTGCCGATGCCGACGGCAAGAGCTGGGTGCTGCTGCGCGCGCGGACCACCGGCAATGCCTTCGACATGAACCTGCCGCTGCAAGTGGCCGACCTGCTCAAGCACAGCCGTGAAGAGGCCGCCGAAGCCGGCGTGCAACTGCTGGCCGCCAGTGGCTTGCTCTATGCAGCCAACGGTCAGCAACAAGCGAGCCGCGAGATGACTTGGGTCGGCGGCGGCGCCACGCTGGGCATTCTGTTGCTGCTGTTACTGGCCTTCCGCCGCTGGCGCGTATTGCTGGCGTTTGTCCCGGTGGTGGTGGGCATGCTGTTTGGCGCGGTGGCCTGTGTCGCGCTGTTCGGCCACATGCACGTCATGACACTGGTGCTCGGTTCGAGCCTGATCGGCGTCGCGGTCGATTACCCGCTGCATTACCTGTCCAAGAGCTGGAGCCTGAAACCCTGGCACAGTTGGCCTGCCCTGCGCCTGACCTTGCCAGGGCTGACGCTGAGCCTGATCACCAGCACCATCGGTTACCTGGCCCTGGCCTGGACGCCATTTCCGGCGCTGACGCAGATCGCCGTGTTCTCTGCCGCCGGTCTGGTAGGTGCGTACTTGTCCGCCGTGTGCCTGTTGCCGGCGCTGCTCAAGGGTGTGGATTTACGCCCGGCGCAGTGGCCGCTGCGACTTTGCGAGTATTTGCTTGAGGTGCGCGACGCGTTGCTTCAGCGCGCACGCACGCCTGTGCTGACTGCACTGCTGATTGCCTTCTGCGTCGGTGGCCTGTTGCAGCTCGGGAGCAAAAACGACATTCGCCAGTGGGTCGGCGCACCGCAGCAATTGACGGACGAAGCCCAGACCATTGCGCGCATCACCGGTTATCAACCCACCAGCCAGTTCTTCCTGGTGCGCGGGGACAATCAACAGCAATTGCTCGAACGCCAGATCGCCCTGAGCGACCGTCTGGATCAACTGGTCAACCTGGACAAACTTCAGGGCTACCTGTCGCTCAATCAATTGGTCAGCCAACCGAGCGAGCAGCGTCAGGTGCGCGAAGCGTTGAACAAACTGCCGCAGTTCTGGCAACCATTGCTCGACGTCGGCGTGCCGGTCGAAGCGCTGCAAGCAGAGCTGGCGACGTTGCAGGCGCTGCCAACGGAAGACATCGACGCGGCGCTGGTCGGCCCTTTGGCAGAACCTTATCGCCCGCTGTGGCTCGGCCAGAACGACGACGGTGTGGCTGCAATGGTCAGCCTGCGAGGCCTGAACAACCCTGGCTTGCTGCGGGTTCAGGCCGAGGATTTGCCGGGCGTCAAATTGGTGGATCGGTTGGGTGAGTTGAACACGGTGTTCGCCGCGACGCAGGTCAGTGCCGCCGAACTGAAACTCGCTTCCTGTGTGTTGATCGTGTTGGTGTTGATCCTGCCATTCGGTCTCAGTGGTGCGCTGCGTATTGTTTCCCTGCCGTTGCTGGCCGCCCTGTGCAGCCTGGCCAGCCTCGGCTGGCTGGGGCAGCCATTGACCCTGTTCAGCCTGTTCGGCCTGCTGCTGGTGACGGCGATCAGCGTCGATTACGCGATCCTCATGCGTGAACAGGTCGGCGGTGCCGCCGTGAGCCTGCTGGGCACCTTACTGGCGGCGTTGACCACCTGGCTGTCGTTCGGCTTGCTGGCGGTTTCAAGCACGCCGGCAGTGAGCAACTTCGGGCTGTCGGTGAGCCTCGGCCTGGCCTTCAGTTTCATGCTGGCACCCTGGGCCGGAAAACATCCGCACGCCGTTGCAATCGCGGAGCCGGCAGCATGATGGTCGTGCTGTTTTGGGTAATGGCCCTGGCGCTGTTCGCCGTGGCGACCGGCGTCGGTCGCCATTTAGGCTTGATTCCGATTGTCAGCCAATTGCTGCTGGCCACCGTCGGCCTGCCGTTGCTGATGTATTTCTGGGTTGAACCCCATTGGCAATTGAGTGGTGCGGCGCTGGTGTCTGCGGATTGGCTGAAAAACCTCTACAGCCTGAGCTTCGCGCTGCTGCTGGGCTACATTCTCAGCGATGTGATCGACCTGCAACTGGACCGCCAGAGCCTGAAAATCGCCCTGCCAAGTTTTTGCATTCCGTTTTCCTGCGGTCTGGCCACGGCGATCTGGCTATTGCCACCACAGCCGTGGCTGAGTTCGCTGGCGGTCGGTTTGCTGTTTGCCATCACCGCCATTCCAGTGTTGTACCTGTACCTGCGCCACATCGACTACCCGCCCGCCGCTACCCGACGACTGGTGCAAACCGCGATCCTTATCGACCTCGCCTGCTGGACCCTGTTCGCCCTCGCCCAAGGCACCCTGCACCTGAGCAGCCTGTTGCTGCCTTTGGCCGGCGCTTGCCTGCCCGTCCTGCTGCGGCTGCTCGGCCTGCGTCAACGTTGGCTCTACAGCGTGAGTTTTTTTGTCCTGCTGATGGTCGCCGAGCACTACAAGCTCAACGCACTGATTTTCGGCATCGGTTATGTACTGATCATGGCCGCACTGAAGGCACCGCTGGTGTTGCCGCTGCCGGCAATCTGGATGAGTCGCTTGCAGACGTACCTCGCCATCCCGCTGATCCTTACGTTCGGCATCGTGCAGATCAATGTGCACAGTGCAATGGACAGCCTGGGTTGGCTGCAAATGGCGGCACTGCTGCTGTTGCCGATTGCCAGCAAGTTGCTGGGCAACTGGCTCGGCCTCGGTTGGGCCGGCGCTTCGTTCAAAGGCGCCAGCCGCTGGCGCGAAAGTGTATTGCTGAACATTCGCGGCTTGAGCGAGATCGTCTTTCTCAACCTGCTGCTGCAACAACAGCTCATCAGCCCGGCGCTGTACTTTGCGCTGATGCTGATGGGTCTGATCGCAACACTGCTGCCGGCACTGGCCGGCATGCACCGGATCCCCTTGAAAGCTGCCGCCCCGGCAAGGAGCCCCCATGCCAATCATTGAGATGGAAAATCGCCAGGTCGTGGTCATCGGTGCCGGCCCTTCGGGTGCAATCGCCGCCGCGCTGCTCAAGCGCCAGGGCCACGACGTACTGGTGATCGAGCGTCAGCATTTCCCAAGGTTTTCCATCGGCGAAAGCCTGTTGGCGCACTGCCTGGATTTCGTCGAAGAAGCGGGCATGCTTGATGCGGTCAACGCCGCCGGATTCCAGGTGAAAACCGGCGCAGCGTTTGCCTGGGGCGAACGCTACAGCGCCTTCGATTTCGGTGACACCTTCAGCCACGGCAAGCCAACGACCTTTCAGGTTCAACGTGCCGATTTCGACAAGCTGCTGGCCGATCAGGCGGCGCTGCAAGGCGTAGAAATTCGCTATGGCGAAACCATCGTCAGCGTCGACGTCGAATGGCCGAAACCGCAGCTCGGCGTACGTCGCGAGGACGGCAGCGAGTACCGCATCGAGGCTGATTTCATGCTCGACGCCAGCGGTTATGGTCGCGTCCTGCCGCGTTTGCTCGACCTCGAAGCACCGTCGAATTTTCCGGTGCGCCAAGCCGTATTCACTCACGTCGAAGACTGCATCGACAGTCCAACCTTCGACCGCAGCAAAATCCTCGTCACCACGCACCCGACGAAGCGCGATGTGTGGTTCTGGACCATCCCGTTCAGCAACGGCCGATGCTCGGTAGGCGTGGTCGCGGCGGCGGAACATTTTGATGGCCGCACTGACAATCTGGACGATTGCCTGCGCGGCTTCATCGCCGAAACGCCAAGCCTTTCCGGCGTGCTGAACAACGCGGTATGGGACACGCCTGCCCGAACCATCGGTGGCTATTCGGCGAACGTCAAAACACTGCACGGGCCGGGTTTTGCACTGCTGGGCAACGCGGCGGAATTCCTCGACCCGGTGTTCTCTTCCGGCGTGACTATTGCCATGCGTTCGGCAAGCATGGCGGCCGCAGTTCTGCACCGCCAACTGCAAGGCGAAGCCGTCGACTGGCAAAAGGAATTTGCCGAACCGCTCAAGCGCGGCGTTGATACGTTCCGTTGCTATGTCGAAGGCTGGTACGCCGGAACCTTCCAGGACGTGATTTACCATGAGGGCAGCTCAGCGGAAATCCGCCGCATGATCAGCTCGATCCTGGCCGGCTATGCCTGGGACGAACGCAACCCGTTCGTCAGCGAAGCCAAGCGCCGGCTGAAAGTGATTTCCGAATTCTGCGCAAAGGATGCGACATGAGCTACTTGAGCGACAACTACGTCGAAGAAACCCGTTTTGGCCTGTGGTTCCTGCGCAGTCACACCTGGCAATACCGGGTATTGCGCGTTGCGATCAACGATCTGCGCAACCTGTTCAGCGAAGCACCGCCAAGCAATCCGGTGCTGTTGGATGCCGGCTGCGGTCAGGGCAAATCATTCAAGTATCTGCGCGAAGCTTTCATGCCCGAACGTCTGATAGGCGTGGACGCTGACCCCCACAGCCTGAACCAGAGCCGTGAAGAAGCAGTCAATCAAGGTATGACGGTGGAGTTGATAGGCAGCGACTGCGCGACCCTCGCCGTACCGGATGCCAGCGTCGATCTGCTGTTCTGTCACCAGACCTTTCATCATCTGGTGGAGCAGGAACAGGCACTGGCCGAGTTCTATCGCGTGCTCAAGCCCGGCGGTTACTTGCTGTTTGCGGAATCAACCGAGGCTTACATTGATACCTGGGTGATTCGCTGGCTGTTTCGCCACCCGATGCAGGTACAAAAAAGTGCCGCGCAGTATCTGCAAATGATCCGTGGCCAGGGTTTCGAATTCGGTGCGCAAAACGTGTCGTATCCGTACCTGTGGTGGAGTCGCGCCAAGGACTTTGGCCTGCTGGAAGTCTTGGGACTGTGCAGGCCAAAACCTTTCGGCCAGCGGGAAGAAACCCTGGTCAATGTGGTGGCACGTAAACCGCTGGAAGGTGCTGCGTGATGTTTAGTGTAGGAGCGAGCTTGCTCGCGAAAAACGTCTGGACAACGCGTTTATTCAGACCGCCCGCGTTATCGCTGGCGTCCATCGCGAGCAAGCTCGCTCCTACAGGGCGTACTGCGCTGCTGCTGGGTTGCATCCTGTTGCTGAGCGCCTGCGCTAGCCAGGCACCGCTGCCCAAGCAAACCTCAGGCCTGTCGTTGCCACTGCAATTGCACATCCAGCGCCTGCAAGCCGACCAACGTCAGGACTGGGTGCTGGTGATCCAGCGTGAAGGCCCGGGTATTCGCTGGTCGATGATGGACTTGTTGGGCATTCCCCAGGCACGCCAGAAACTGGTCGATGGCGCATGGCATGCCGATGGCCTGCTGCCGCCCAACCCGGAAGCCCGGGAGCTGTTCGCGGCGCTGCTGTTTGCGTTGACGCCCAAGGACGAACTGCACAGCAACTATCCCGATGCCTGGCAGCATGGCGCGCAACGCTCCCTGCCTGAGCGCTGGGACGTTCGTTATTCACAACCGATGAGCTTTGTATTGAACCTGCCCAAAGGCCCGAAATATCAAGTCACGCCCCTGAGCGGGGAGGCACCATGACCGCCTACCTGAATGCTCTCGGAGTCATCTGTTCCTTGGGCCGTGACAAGGACGAAGTCGCGCGCAACCTGTTTGCCGGCGATTGCGCGGGGATGCGCAACGAAGCCGGTTGGGTGCCGGAGCGATCGTTGCCGGTGGGTGCGGTGCGTGGCGAACTGGCGGCAATTCCAGCCGAACTGCCCCGGCAACACAGCCGAAACAATCAATTGTTGCTGGAAGCCGCCCTGCAAATTCGTCAGGACATCGATCAAGCCATTCAGACCTATGGCCGCGAGCGCATCGGTGTCGTTCTGGGCACCAGCACGTCGGGCATCGACGAAGCCAGCCAGGGCCTGGCCCATTTCATCCGCGAACAGCAGTTCCCTCCGGAATACGACTATCAGCAACAGGAGCTCGGCGCACCGGCGAATTTTCTTGCCGAGTGGCTGCAATTGCGTGGGCCGGCCTATGTGATTTCCACGGCCTGCACTTCCAGCGCCCGCGCACTGATGAGCGCCCAACGCCTGCTCGATCTTGGCGTGTGCGACGTGGTGCTGTGCGGCGGTGTCGATACCCTGTGCAAACTGACCCTCAATGGCTTTTCGGCGCTGGAAGCGGTGTCCGCGCAGCGCTGCAACCCATTTTCGCTGAACCGTAACGGCATCAACATCGGCGAAGCAGCCGTGCTGTTCCTGATGAGCAAACAGCCCGGCGACAGCCCGTCGATTGCCTTGCTCGGCAGCGGTGCCAGCTCCGATGCGCACCATATTTCTGCACCGGAACCCTCCGGCCGTGGTGCCCAACAGGCAATGCGCAAAGCATTGAATCGCGCCGGACTGCAACCGCAACAAATCGGTTACCTGAACCTGCACGGCACCGCCACTCAACACAACGACGCCATGGAAAGCCAGGCCGTCGCGGCGGTGTTCCCTGACGGAGTGCCGTGTTCTTCCACCAAACCCATGACTGGCCACACTCTCGGTGCGGCTGGCGCGCTGGAAGCGGCGTTCTGCTGGTTGAGCCTGAGCACGGGCAACCGCGAGCACGCCCTGCCGCCGCATGTCTGGGATGGCCAACCGGACCCCGAACTTCCTGCGCTGAATTGGGTGACCCCGGCCACTCGCCTGGCGTCCACACATCCCCGCTACCTGATGAGCAACTCCTTCGCTTTCGGTGGTAACAACGTCAGCCTGATTATCGGAGACGCCCCATGATTGACTGGCCGCTCGCCGAACTGCTGCCGCACGCTGGCGACATGATCCTCATCGATGAGATCCTGGCGTTTGATGACGAGCAGATTTATACCCGTCTCACGGTCAAATCAGCCGGGCTGTTCAACCGTGCCGACGGCAGCCTGCCGGCCTGGGTCGGCATTGAACTGATGGCGCAAAGCGTGGCCGCCTACGCCGGCTGTCGGGCGCGTCAGCGTGGCGATGCGGTGGAACTCGGCTTCCTGCTCGGCAGCCGCAAATTCGAATGCAACGTCGAGCATTTTCCGGCCGGCACCGAGCTGACCATCCACGGCCTCCGCTCGCTGGAAGACGATAACGGCATGGGCGTGTTCGAATGCCACATCAACGCCCCTGGCATTCACGCCACCGCCCGTCTGAACGTGTACCGTCCGCCGCAGGCAGCTCAATATCTTTCTGAACCCGAAGGTTCTTCACAAGGAACGCAGCCATGACTGAATCCGTACTGGTCACCGGTTCCAGCCGTGGTATCGGCCGCGCCATCGCCCTGCGCCTGGCGCAGGCCGGGCATGACATCGTGCTGCATTGCCGCAGCGGCCTGGCAGACGCGCAAGCGGTGCAGGCTGAAATAGAAGCCTTGGGCCGCAACGCGCGAATCCTGCAATTCGACGTGTCCGACCGCGCCAGCTGCAAAGAAATTCTTGAAGCCGACGTGGACACCCACGGCGCCTACTACGGCGTGGTACTCAACGCCGGCCTGACGCGTGACGGTGCTTTTCCAGCGTTGAGCGAGGATGATTGGGATGTGGTGATGCGCACCAACCTCGATGGTTTCTACAACGTGCTGCACCCGGTGATGATGCCTATGATCCGTCGTCGCGCCTCCGGGCGGATTGTCTGCATCACCTCGGTGTCCGGCTTGATTGGCAACCGTGGCCAGGTCAACTACAGCGCCTCGAAGGCCGGTCTGATCGGTGCGGCGAAGGCGCTGGCGATTGAATTGGGTAAACGCAAAATCACCGTCAACTGTGTCGCGCCCGGCCTGATCGACACGGCGATGCTTGATGAAAACGTGCCGGTGGAAGAGCTGATGAAAATGATTCCTGCACAACGCATGGGCACCCCGGAAGAGGTGGCCAGCGCGGTGAATTTCCTGATGTCGGCGGAAGCCTCGTACATCACCCGGCAGGTTCTGGCCGTCAATGGAGGCCTGTGCTGATGAAGCGCGTTGTCGTCACCGGCATGGCCGGCATCACGTCCCTTGGCAGCGATTGGGAGACCATCGCCGGCAACTTCGCGGCCAACCGCAGTGGCATTCGCCGCATGGACGAGTGGGATCGCTTTACCGAACTCAACACCCGACTGGCTGGCCCCATCGATGATTTCAAGGTGCCGAGCCACTGGACCCGCAAGCAACTGCGCAGCATGGGCCGGGTATCACGCTTGGCGGTCGGCGCGGCGGAACAAGCACTGACCGATGCCGGGTTGCTGGGCGACTCGTCGATCAAGGACGGGCGCATGGGCGTCGCGTGCGGCTCATCCACGGGTAGCACCGACGAGATCAAGGCATTCGGCAACATGCTGCTCAACTCGGTGGCGGAGGGCCTGAACGCCAACTCCTACGTGCGCATGATGCCGCACACCACGGCGGCGAATATCAGCATTTTCTTCGGCCTCACCGGCCGGCTGATTCCGACCTCCAGCGCCTGCACCAGCGGCAGCCAGGGCATCGGCTATGCCTATGAAGCAATCAAGTTCGGGCGTCTGCCGTTGATGCTCGCCGGTGGTGCCGAAGAACTGTGCCCGACCGAAGCCATGGTCTTCGACGCCCTCTACGCCACCAGTCTGAAAAACGACGCCCCGCAATCCAGCCCACGCCCTTACGACAAGGGCCGTGACGGGCTGGTGATCGGTGAAGGCGGCGGCATGCTGGTGCTTGAAGAACTGGAGCACGCCCTGGCCCGTGGCGCGCACATCCATGCCGAAATTGTCGGCTTCGGCAGCAACGCCGACGGCCAGCACACCACCCGTCCGGAACAAGTCACCATGCGCAGGGCCATGGAACTGGCGCTCGAAGACGCCGGGCTCAAGCCTTCGGACATCGGCTACGTCAACGGTCACGGCACCGCGACCGAACAAGGCGACATTGCCGAAACCATCGCGACCAGCAGCCTGTTCGGCGAACACATGCCAATCAGTTCGCAAAAAAGCTTCCTCGGCCACACCCTCGGTGCCTGCGGCGCACTGGAATCCTGGTTCAGCATCGAAATGATGAACCGCGACCTCTACGCCCACACCTTCAACCTCGACGAGGTCGACCCGCATTGCGGCAAGCTGGACTACCTGCGCGGCGAGTTCCGGCAGATGAGTAATCAGTATGTGATGAACAATAACTTTGCGTTTGGCGGGGTAAATACTTCGCTGATTTTCAAGCGCTGGTCGTAAAAGCAAAATCAAAAGATCGCAGCCTTCGGCAGCTCCTACACTGATCCATGTAGGAGCTGCCGCAGGCTGCGATCTTTTCATTTCCTCAGCAAAAAATGACACAACCGGAAAACGGGATTTCGCAGGCGCGAAACTGGGATCCTCTCTGAACGGTCGCTCAGAAACGAGGTTTAAAGCCAGGCAGGCCGTTGGCCAAGCACCAAGCCTGAATTATTTGCACGACGCCTTTTGCTGAGCTGTCAGAACCATTCTCAGGGTAATAGATCAGATCAGAACCACCTGCACCCGCAGCAAGGCTGTTCAGGTGTTCTACCAATCCAGCCTGATAATCCTCTGTCCCTTCACAGTCTTTTATAGATTGAATCAATGCTTTGAACTGGTCTTCGGTGTAATCAGAAAGTGCGCCCTTAAGCTTCATCACTGAGTCTCCATATGAGTCAAACCTGCGTCACGCCTTAACCAACATCTGGGACCACCTCCGACGCACCACGGACATTTGGCGTGATAGTCACCGGTGAGAAACATTGGATCAGAAGTACAATGCTGTTCAGTTAAGCACTAACAATTAACTGAGCAGCATTGCGATTAAAACCGCGGTTTAAAACCTTGTAGACCGTTAGCTTCGCGCCATTTCTTCACAGTTTCAGTGATGCCTTCATTTGAATTATCCGCTCCGTGCTCAGGGTAGTAGATCAGGTCACTGCCATCAGGGTGGCCTGTGAGCTGCCTGAATTGTTCTAGAAGTTCACCTAGAACTTCGTCTGACGCGCTTTTGTTTGCCGCACGTATTTTTTGTATGAAGCGAATAAACTCAGCTTCGGTGTAATCAGAGATACTTTTTTTCATAGATCCACTTTTCGGTGATTGGCTATGTGGTTTCTAGGAGTATTGGCCCTTAGATTATCCACGTCATACACGGCTCCGCCGTCAGCAATACGCTCAACGTGGTGCAACTCGAAGGTACTTCTTTTCCCTACGGTATCTTTATCGCGAGCAGTTGGTGCATAGCCTGACTTTATACGGTCTAAATTGTCTTCATTAAATTGGCGACTCAGCTCAGGGTCGTCTGCTACTGCTTTCCAAAACGCCTTCCTAAACGCATCGAAACTAGAAAACTCACGACCTCTGAGTTGGTCGGCAATCCGTGTTGGAACTGGGGAACCCTCTCCGACACCTGCCCCGGCCAACCAAATCCCCATCACATCTTGCCCAACACCCGTAACCACACCCGGCGCACCGCGCACGTTGAGCGAGATATAGACCGGCAGGATTTGCGGCTGGCCCGGGAACCAGATAATGGCATCCCGGAAGTCCGCCGGGTTTGCCGGATGCTCATAACGTTGCTCGGCCTGTTCGGCTACGGGAAAGACGAACGCGGCAGGTAATTGCGGGGCACCTTCCAGCGCTGGAATGCCCAGCAACCTGCTGGTATCGACGGAGGGTGTCCAGATCAACTCTACGCCGTCGCCCAGATCCGCGACGAGTTGATCACCGCGCGCGGTTGCGGCAATCACCGGGACACTTCGCCACGCGGAGTTGTTACCGGTGTACACCCCGAACGCACTGACCGATTCCCCGGGCAGGTGTTTGACGTTGACTCGTACACCGATGTTAGCCATGGTCAGATTGGCGAATTCTTCGGTGCTGTAAAACGCGGTGTCAGACGCAAAGGCATTGGGCCAGAGCATGGCGACGGTGCCAGCCATGCCACCTGCGACAACGCCTGTGGTGATAGCAATATCGGCCAATCCCAGCGACATGGAGCCGCCAAGTCGCCCCGCCAAGGTCAATGCGGTGGCTGAGCCGCCAATCAATTGGAGCGGTGTACCCGCCGAGGTGATGGCCTCACGGGTGCTGAGCACTGCGTAGGTGCCGTAATTGTCCAGGCTCTCAAAAGGAGCAGTACCGTTCGGATGGCAGACCTGCCCCATAGCCACGCTGGTGGATTTGGCGAATGTGCAGTCCTGACTGTGAGGTAATTTCAGTTGCTCGGCTTTTTCACGTTCGTCACAGGGGCGAAGGAATTCATCTTGTCGAGCACGCTCGGCTTTTTGAAGCGCTTCGTATCGACGTGTAACTTCCTTTTGTTCCCGCTCACGTGCTAAGGCAGTTTTTACTTTGGTGGGCCTGGATGGTTCCATTTCGCGTGGTAAAACACGAATGACATAGGGCCATGTTTTAGACCGTATCAAGCCTCGGCGCTTGAGCGATTCATCACTTTCCTCAGACAACTTCTGGGACATTATCGGCACTCCATCCAAGTCAAATCCATTTGTGAGGGCCGAAAAGTAGTTGCAGAAAGTCAGTGTTCAAGCACTGGTTGATAACGATTTTTATTGAGTGAGTCAGATAGCCGCAAAGTGAAGCGATGCTGGGCCGCGCCTGTAAAACTGTTCATCGCTGGGGTGATCTTTGAACCACAGGGTCATGGCAGGAGACCTGTCTATCAGATAATCCCTGAAGCCTATCAGCCATAGACCCGCTCAGATCACGCAGGCCAAAAATCAGAAATTGTTGGCAGACGAGATGTTCCGAGTGCGAGGAAATTGCTTTGAGGTAGGTAGGAAATATCCTCAAACGCCAATTTCATTGTCGGAAGCGCTTGGTTATTCACATCAAAAACTCCACCTGTAATCGCCCACCGAATGGCATTTACAGCATCCGTCTGTCCTCGCAGGTCAAGTCGCTATTGAGGGCGCTTTGGCGAGCAAGCTCGCTCCCACAGTAGATCGGTGGCGGGACACAAATCTTGTGCACATCGCCGGTCCCTGTGGGAGCGAGCCTGCTCGCGATTGACTGCGCAGCAGTCACGCTTTCAGCGGCTCCACCTTACGCGTCAGCAACTCCACAAAGGCCTTGGCCATCGCCGACTTTTGGTCCTTGCGCTGTACCAGCCAAACCGCCGACACCGCCGCCGAATCGAGCAATGGCCGATACACCACACCATCAATACGCATCCGCTGATACGACGCCGGCAACACCGACACCCCAAGCCCCGCAGCCACCAGACCAATGATGGTCATCGCCTCGCCGGCTTCCTGGGCGAAGTGCGGGCTGAAGCCGGCGTCCCGGGCCAGGCTGAGCAATTGCGCGTACAAGCCACTGCCATAGCTGCGCGGGAAAAATACGAAAGGTTCGAGCGCCAGCGCCGACAGGAACAAGCCCTCTTCGCTGTCATTGACCAGCGGGTGTTTGGAACTGAGCACCGCCACCAATGGCTCGCGCATCAGCTCCACGACGCTGAGGGAATCAGGCAGGCCTAACGGTCGCATGATCCCGACCTCGATCGATTCGTCCACCAGCGCATCGGCCACCTGGGTACTGCTCATTTCCCGCAGGTTCAAGTGCACCGCCGGAAAGCGCTGTCGGAACGAAAAAATCGCCTGGGGAATCGTCGAGTTGAACGGCGCCGATGACGTGAAGCCGATTTTCAATTCTCCCAACTCGCCCAACTGCGCCCGTCGCGCGACATCCGCCGCTTTGTCGACCTGCGCCAGCACCAGCCGCGCCTCTTCAAGGAACAGCCGACCGGCCTCGCTCAGCTCGACCCGACGATTGGTACGCTCGAATAACCGCGCGCCGACCTCTTGTTCCAGTGCCTGAATCTGCTGGCTCAGCGGTGGCTGCGAGATGCCCAGCACCTGTGCGGCGCGGCCAAAATGCAGTTCTTCGGCGACAGCGATGAAGTAGCGCAGATGACGCAATTCCATGGGATTTCCATTAGGTCGTAAAAGCTATCAAACAGGTCGAACAATATATTGGATTGAATCATTAGCCAGCTATATGATTTTTCCATTGCCTGCCCGGCTGCGCCCCTTCGAGGTCCAACGTGAAAACTGCTGTTGCTCCACTTGCCCATGAAGTTCCGCCCTCAGCACTGGACGATGTCGCCATTGAACTGAAGGAAATCTTTATCGAAAAAGGCACGCCGGCGTTCATGCGCACGGTACTGGCGCTGTTCTGCGGCGGCTTCGCGACCTTCGCCCTGCTGTATTGCGTGCAGCCGATGATGCCGCTGTTGTCCCACGAGTATTCCATCAATGCTGCGCAGAGCAGCCTCATCCTCTCGGTGGCCACCGGCATGCTCGCCATCGGCCTGCTGATCACCGGCCCCATCTCCGACCGCGTCGGGCGTAAACCAGTGATGGTCGCCGCATTGTTCGCCGCGGCGCTGTGCACCATGGCCAGCGCGATGATGCCGAGCTGGCATGGCGTGTTGGCGATGCGCGCGCTGATCGGCTTGTCGTTGAGCGGCCTGGCGGCGGTGGCCATGACCTATCTGAGCGAGGAAATTCACCCGCAGCACATCGGTTTGGCGATGGGCCTCTACATCGGCGGCAACGCCATCGGCGGCATGTGCGGGCGATTGATTACCGGGGTGTTGATCGACTTTGTGAGCTGGCATACGGCGATGCTGGTGATCGGCGGGCTGGCGCTGATTGCGGCGGCGGTGTTCTGGAAGATCCTCCCGGAATCACGCAACTTTCGCGCCCGTTCGCTACACCCGCGCAGCCTGCTCGACGGCTTCACCATGCACTTTCGCGATGCCGGGCTGCCGCTGCTGTTTCTCGAAGCCTTTGTGCTGATGGGCGCATTTGTCACCCTGTTCAACTACATCGGTTATCGTCTGTTGGCCGAGCCGTACCACATGGAACAGGCCTTCGTCGGGCTGCTGTCGGTGGTGTACCTCTCGGGCATCTACAGTTCGGCGAAAATCGGCTCCCTGGCCGACAAACTGGGCCGGCGCAAAGTGCTCTGGAGCACCATCGTGCTGATGATCGCCGGCCTCGCCCTGACCCTGTTCACGCCGCTGCCGCTGGTGATCGTCGGCATGCTGATTTTCACCTTCGGCTTCTTCGGCGCGCATTCGGTGGCCAGCAGCTGGATCGGCCGCCGCGCCACCAAGGCCAAAGGGCAAGCGTCTTCGTTGTATCTGTTCAGCTACTACGCCGGATCGAGCATTGCCGGTACGGCGGGTGGCGTGTTCTGGCACTTGGGCGGCTGGAACGGGATTGGCTTGTTCATCGGCGGGTTGCTGGTGGTCGCGCTGGTGGTCGCGCTGAAACTGGCGAAGTTGCCGCCGTTACCGGGAAGCGGCACAACTACCTAAGCACCACCCGCGCCTCCAGCACGGTGTCGCGTTTTTCCAGGGTCAGCGATTGCAGCGCAACGCCGTCGCGCTCGATGTGGTCCAGCCATGACAGCAACACCTTGGCCTCACCACTGAGGGTCAGGCGCAGCAGATCGTTGTCGCTGTCCATCTGCTGCAATTCAAGCCCCGCTGCGGTGACGCTTTCGCTGATGCGCAGCGACAACGGCTGAGTGACAGGCGCGGGGATATGGCTGCGAGGCAGCGCCTGTTGCAACTGTGCGACCAGTGCCAATTGCTGGTGATGCTGACGCTCGGCGATCGCCATGCGTTGTTGTGTCGGTTGCCAAATCAGACTGAACGCCGTAACGCCCAGGACAAAAATACTCAGCGCCAACACTAGCCGTTGTTCGCGAAGAGACAAGCGTTGCCACATCGCTGCCGCTGTCTTCAATCTCGTTTGCTTCATAAGTCTTGTTCCATCGTCAGAGTCGCTTGCACCCGGTTGCGGTCCTTGCTGGCGCTCTCGAGTCGCACCGGCAGACCTTGTTGTCGCCCACGTTCGCGCAACAGTTCCAGCTCGGCAAAGCTGTTGGCCGTCAGCTGGATTTTCCAGCCGTCGCCTTCGCGAAATTCGATGCGCTGGACGTCGACATTGCTGGCACCAATGACTTGCTCGACCAGATTGACCAGCCCGGCGACACGGCTGCCTTGCGTCTGCGCGCCTTGGCCTTGCAGCGCTTTGAGCTGAGCCGATAAATCAACGATGCGGGTCTGCTCCGGATACAGCGTCTTGAATCGCTGCTCGCTCTGGCTGTAAAGCTGATGGCTTTCGCTTAGCAGGAAGCGGATGCGTGCCTCACTGGCGCCCCAGTTCAACAGCATCAACATCAATATTGCCCACCCGCCGAGACGCCAGGACAGACGCTTGCGGCGGGCGGCGAAATCACCGTGCAGCAGATTGATCGCCTGGCGGTTTTCCAACGTCAGCCATTGATCGATAGCGGCAATGTCCGCTCGTTCGTCGCGCCATTGAATGTCCGAAGGCAGGCCCGATCCGAGTAGCGCCAATCCATCCTCTGACAGCGTCAACCGGGCCGGCAGCCCGCCACCTAACATCCAGCGACCAAACCACCAGACACCGAGCGCCCGCTCCTGCGGCAACTGATCAGCGTCGACGAATACAGAACGCGCTTCAATTCCCGCTTCGACCAGCAGCGCGAGCACGGCAGCAAAGCGCTCCCGGTCCACCACCATCACCGGATAGCGCCCTTGCGGGTCGCGCGCGCCAACGCTCAGGTGCAGCTTTTCCAGCGCTTCGCACAGCTGCTCTTCAACGGCGAACCCGATGGCTTGTGCATCGGGCCGACGCTTGGAGGGCCACGGTTCAGTGCGCAGCCAACTGCAAAATTCCATGGGCAAAAGCACATCGATCGCCTGTCCATTCAACGCTTGCGCCACTTCGCTCACGGGCATGAACTGTCGTTGACCGGTCGACGACCACACACAGCAAGGCCAGTCGGGCGACGGTGCGGACAGACCTTCTGCCGTCAGGTAGAGCCAGGTTTTCATTGGGTTATCTCAGAGGAATGTGACGGCAGTAAGCGTCGTTGCAGGACCTTCAGTTGATGAGTTTTGGCGTCGCGTTCGACATCGGTGGCCAGGCGTAAACGACGTTGCCCCTGGGTCACCTGAACCGTGATCCGATACCAGCGACTATCGATGCCCAAACCGTGACTGCTCACACCTGCACCGGCGAGCAGCGGGTCCTGGGTAAAGGCCTGAACGCTCGCCCATGGGGACGAGGAACGCTGGCGCAGCAGTGCGTCTGCGGTTGTCGCTTCAATGCCGTCGAGCGTGCGCAGCACCAACGCTGGAGCTGTGTTGATGTTCAGCGCGGCGTCTTTGGGCAACAGGGCGACCCAGGGTTCCAGTTGGCGCAGTAGCGGACCGTCGACACCCGGCAGCAGGCGCAGCTGACTGAGTTCTCGCAACGCACCTACTTGATCCAATTGCAGTGCAGGCCGATCAAGCAGCTCCAGCAAACGCGCCCAACGGTTAAGCGTGACCTGATCGATCTGCCCCTGAATCAACACGGCATTGAGATTGAAGCGTCCGGCCAGGTCTTCGATGTCGACCAGGATCCGCGCCTCTTCGATGTCGAAAGAACGAGTTTGATCAGGCACCAGCGCGCTGTTTTGTTGCTGAGTTTGCAGCAGCGACAACGCCCAGGTTTCCCCAGCCATACCAAGTTGTCGCAGATGCATCTGCTGCAGTTGTAGCGAGCTGCTTTGCAGCAACAGATGATGGCTGCGCAGCATTGCGCCGATGATCAACAACGCCAGGCTCATCACCAGCAAGACGCTGATCAACGCCATGCCACGTTGGCGCCACTTCATGGCAACGCTCCCGGCAACAGCAACACTCGACGGATCGCCTCGACACGCCCCGTCGACACCCGCATTTCCACCGCCAGCGGTGCCTTCACGTTTAGCCCGGTCGGCCAATCGCCGCGCCAACCGGTCTGATCGTCGAACAGGCGCCAACTCAAGTGCCGCACATCGTCGAGCAGTTTTTGCCGCTGCACGATCTGCGTGCCCTCGCCACGGCTGTCGCGCCACAGCGCGCCGTTGTCGAGACGATAGGTCAGCGCCTGTCGTTCACTGCGCGGCTGGTCCAGCGGATTGCGCCAGTTACCACGCTGCCATTGCAGTTGCGTCTGCTCAAGCGAGAGGGGTTGTTCGGTGATGTGCAGCAAGTCGCGCTCGATCATGGCCATGGCGCGTTGCAGGCTTCGCCACTCTTGCGCGTGAGCGCTCACGCCCCGCTGCACGCGCACCACGCCATCGAACAGGGTCCAACTGGCCAGCCCGAGCAACGCGAAGATCGCAATGGCAATCACCAATTCCAGCAAGGTGAACCCGGCCTGTTTATTCATGAGGGCCGGGTATCCAGCCACTGGCGCGGTGCACGGTTTGGTCGCGACCGGCTAGGCTGACCTCAATCTCGACCGCCAGTAGACGAGGGTCGCTGGCGACACGGATGTTTTGACGCACGACCCAGTCGCGCCTATCCATCGGCACAACAGTTTGTTGCTGCCCAATGGCGGGTGCGGACTGAAGACGCAACTCGTTCAAATGGTTGTCCGCCACCCACGCGGCAAGTTGGCGTTCCTCGATGGCGCGCGTCTGTTTCACAACGTATTGGCTCGCGGACAATACGGCCGTCGCAAGCGTCGCGAATACCGCCAGCGCCACCATGATTTCCAGCAGAGTGAAGCCGCCCATGCGCGACTTGAGCGACGGCTTAGCCATCGATCACCACCTCGCCGAGACCATCGCTGGACAGGCTCAGCCAGACCCGGTCTTTGCTCTCGAACGTAAGCGTGAAGCTGCTGGTTTCATCACTGCTGAGCATCAACAGTTGCGGCGAGCCTTCGTCAGCGCCCAGGCTCACGACATACCCGCCGTGTTGCAGTCGCGGGCGCAGGTTATCCGGCCATCGATAAAAACTCGCCACCGGTTCCCAGCCCCGTACTGCAAGCCGCATTGCCCGATAGCCATCGACACTCATCCGCACGCCGTATTCCTGACCTTCAAGCACCGCCCGCTCGCGCAGTTGGTGAATCACGCCTGCGAGGTTGTTCGCTTCCTGCCTGGCCTGACGCGCCGGATTCACGCCCGTGGCAAAACTCACCATGCCCACCAATACGCCGATCAGCACGATCACGATCATCAATTCCAGCAAGGTGAACCCTCGACAGCGGTGCCGCATGGATCAACCGCCCCAGTTGCCGATGTCGGCCGCGTGCCCTTCGCCGCCCACCACACCGTCGGCGCCCAGAGAGTACAAATCGTAGGTCCCATCGACTGATTTCACACCGGGATTGAGGTATTGATAGGGAGTGTTCCACGGGTCCACAGGCACGTTTTTCAAATAACCCTGAGGGTTCCAGTTCCGCGCCGCCGGCGATCCGGAGGGGCGTTTGCTCAAGGCCTCCAGCCCCTGCTGGGTCGAGGGATACTGGAAGTTATCGAGGCGATACATTTCCAGCGCGGTGGCAATCGCCTGGATGTCGACTTTGGCGGCGGTGACTTTGGCCTGGTCGGGGCGGCTCATGAACTGCGGCACCACGATGGCCCCGAGGATGCCGATGATGACCACCACCACCATGATTTCGATCAGGGTAAAACCGCGCTGCGCAGCGCTGTGACGTTGTGCGTTCATGGGTCAATTCACCAATTGGTTGAGACTAAGAATCGGGAGCAGGATGGCGAGGACGATCAGCAGCACGACGCCGCCCATCAGCACGAGCATGGCGGGCTCGAACAGGCTCACCACCAGCGCGATGCGTGCTGCAAGGCTGTTTTCCTGTTGCTCGGCAGCACGCGCCAGCATGCGATCGAGTTCGCCGGCCCGTTCGCCGCTGCCAATCATGTGCAGCATCATCGGAGGGATGTCGCCGCTCAGTTCCAGGCCACGGGTCAAGGTGCCGCCTTCGCGGACGGAGCGGGCGACATCGGCCATGCGTGCTCGAATGGTCAAGTTGCCGATGACGGCGGCGGCGATTTCCAGTGCATCCACCAGAGGCACCGCACTCTTGCCGAGGATCGCCAGGGTGCTGGCAAATCGCGCGGCTTCCATCGTCCGCAGTACTTCGCCGATCAGCGGAATGTTCAATGCCAGACGATGCCAACGCAGCCGCCACACGGGCTGGCGCAGACTCCAGCGCCAGAGACCCATCAGCATGGCCAATGCGCTCAGCAACAGCAGGCCGTAATGGCGTAACCCATCACTGATGCCGATCAATGCACGTGTCAGCCACGGCAATGGCTGGCCGCTGTCGACGAATATTTTCACCACGTCCGGCACCACGTAGCCGAGCAGAAACCCGACGATCACCACGCTCGCCAGCATCAGGATCAGCGGGTACACCAAGGCCATCTGGATTTTTTGCCGCGAGGCTTGACGGGCCTGGGTGTACGTGGCCAGTTGTTCCAGTACGTGACCCAAATGCCCCGAGCGTTCACCGGCAGCCACCGTGGCGCGGAACAATTCGGGGAACGCTTTGGGAAATTGACCTAATGCCATGGCCAGGGCATGACCTTCCATAACCCGGCTTCTGACTGCCGATAACAGACTCGCGACCCGACGTTTCGCGCTCTGTTTGGCCACTGCGTCGAGGGCTTCTTCCAGCGGTAACCCGGCCTGAACCAGCGTGGACAATTGCAGTGTCAGCAGCGCCAGGTCTGCCGCATTCAACCGCGCTACGCTACGCGGTGCATGCGTGCCACCCGCCACCCGGATCTCATTCAAGTCACGTGGCCACAATCCGCGCTCGCGCAATAGTTGCCGCGCATGACGTGGGCTGTCGGCCTCAAGCCGTCCCTTGCAACGCTGCCCTTGCGCATCCTCAGCGCGGTAATCGAAGGTCGGCATCTCCTAGTCCTCCCGAGTCACGCGCAGCAACTCGTCGAGGCTGGTCAGGCCGTCGATCACTCGTTGGCGACCATCCTGAAACAAACTGCGCGACAGCTTGCGTGCCTCGTTGGTCAACGCCAGCTCGCTGCCACCCTGATGAATCAGCGCCGAGATCGCCGGCGTCACGCTGATCAATTCATAGATCCCGATACGCCCGCGATAACCGTGCTGACATTGCTCACAGCCCACGGCCCGAAACAATTGCAGCGGCATTGCGCTGTCATGTCCCAGTCGCCGACAAGCCGTTGCATCCGCGATGTAAGTCGCCTTGCAGTGCGGGCACAACGTACGCAACAAACGTTGCGCCAGGACACCCACCAGCGAGGACGCCAGCAGGTAGGCATCAACGCCCATATCCACCAGCCGCGTTACCGCACCGACCGCACTGTTGGTGTGTAACGTCGAAAGCACCAGATGCCCGGTCAGTGAGGCCTGGACAGCAATTTCCGCGGTCTCGCGATCGCGGATTTCGCCGACCATCACCACGTCCGGGTCCTGGCGCAGGATCGCCCGCAGACCCCGGGCAAAGGTCATGTCCACTTTCGGATTGACCGGCATCTGACCGACACCCGGCAGGTGATATTCGATGGGGTCTTCGACCGTGAGGATATTGCGCGTCTGGTCGTTCAGACTGCTGAGCGCCGCATACAGGCTGGTGGTTTTGCCGGAACCGGTGGGCCCGGTGACCAGCAGAATGCCGTGGGGTTTGCTCAGCAGTTGGCGCAGGGCTGCAAGGGTTTCGTCCGGCATGCCGAGACGCTGCAACTCCAGGCGCCCGGCCTGTTTGTCGAGCAAGCGCAAGACCACCCGTTCACCGTGTGCCGATGGCAAGGTCGAGACCCGTACATCGACTTCGTGACCGGCAAGGCGCAGGGCTATACGACCGTCCTGCGGCACACGTTTTTCGGCGATATCCAGGCGTGCCATGACCTTGATCCGTGACACCAGCAGCGTCGCCAGTTCACGCCGTGGTCGAAGCATTTCGCGCAGTTGCCCATCGACCCGCATGCGCACGGACAGGTACTGCTCGAACGTTTCCAGGTGCACGTCCGAAGCCTGCTCGCGCACCGCTTCGCTGAGCAGCGCGTTGATCAGGCGAATGATCGGTGCGTCACCCTGTTGCTCCAGCAGATCGGCGGTTTGCGGGACTTGGTCCACCAGGCTGAGCAGGTCGAGTTCTTCATCCAGCCCTTGGGCAACCTGCTCTGCCGCGCTCTGACCTTCGCGATAGGCGGCTGCCAGTCGCTCCGCAAACACAGCCGGTTGCAGCAACCGCAGTGGCAGCGCCCGACCGTACATGCGGCGTGCTTCAGCGACAGCGGTGAGCGGTGTATCGGCCCGCAGTGCCAACCCCCATTCGCCGTCGTCGCACTCCAGCAGTACGCCGAAACGCCGGGCGAAACCGAAGGGCAACGGCGCGCGGATTTCGCTCGTGCCGGTCATGGCGTACCCGGCGCTGCTTTGCGCAGGTCGAACACCGGCGCTTCGGCTCCCGGTTCGAACAGCTGACGCGCGTCCGCTGGCAGCAGCAACGAGTTATTGTCCCGTGCGCCACGCTGGCTCAAGTCATGCAGTGCGTTGTACCGCTGTTGGCTGACGTCGGCCAGGTCCTCTTTGCTGCGCACGATGGTCGGTCGTAAAAACACCATCAGATTGCTTTTGGTCTGGGTATCGCGGGTCCAGCGAAACAGCGCGCCCAAGTAAGGAATGTCACGCAACAGCGGCACTCCGCTTTTCTGGGTGCGCACGCTGTCCCGGATCAGCCCGCCAATGACAATGATTTCGCCATCGTCGGCCAGGATGGTGCTCTTGAGCGCACGCTTGTTGGTGATCAGGTCCGAGGAATCGATGCCTGACACCGAAGGCGCGATGTCTGACACTTCCTGCTCGACCTCCAGCCGCAAGGTCGACCCTTCGTTGATGTAAGGCTTGATCTTCAAGCTGATGCCGACGTCTTTGCGCTCGACCGTGGTAAACGGATTATCGGCGCCGCTGCTGTTGGTGGCGTAGGAGCCGGTTTTGAACGGGACGTTCTGGCCGACAATGATTTCCGCTTCCTGATTGTCCAGTGTCAGCAGACTTGGCGTGGACAACAGATTGCTCCGGGTACTGCTGGCCAAAGCCGAAATCAGCGCGCCAAAGCGATCACCACCCAGTTGTAAAAGCGCGCCTTCCGGTGCCGATTTTTTCTCGTCAAAGGTCAGGCCGCCGACGATCGGGATGTCGGTGCCCGGGAAGTTGATGAAGCCTTTCGCGTCGCCAGTACTCACACCCCACTGCACACCCACCGCCTCGGCGATGTCGCCGGAAATCTCGACGATGGCGGCATGGATCAGCACCTGCGCCCGAGGCTGGTCCAACTGACGCACGATGCTTTCGATGGTTCGGACCTGCGCCGGGTCGGCAATCAAAATCAACGCATTCTGGCTTTCGTCGGCCTTGATCATGAAGGTTGCACCAGGCGAGGCGTCCTTACTGCCACCAAGGGCCGGAGGCGCTTTTCTGCCCTGCCCCATACTTTCCAGAATCTCGGCCAATTGCTTGGCATCGCTGTGGCGCAGGCGGATGACCCGGGCGTTGTCGAGGGCCTGCATGGCTGGCGTATCGAGACTGCGCGCCAAGTCGGCCAAGCGTTGGCGAACGGCGGGCGGGCCAATGAGGATCAGGCGGTTGGTTCTGCTGTCGGCCAACACCTGGGTTGCGCTATCGGCGTTGCGCTTGCCCATGGCGGCTTCCATCACTGGAGCCACGTCACTGGCTTGAGCGTGACGTAGCTGAACCACGGCATGCATGTTGTTTTGCCCAGCGTCCAGTTCCCGGACCACTTGGGCGATACGTTGCACATTGGCGGCGGTGTCGGTGACTACCAACGCATTGGCCGATGCTGATGGGCCGACATAGCCATGGGTCGAGACCAAAGGCCGGACCAGCCCGGCAATATCGGTAGCGCTGTTGGTGTTGAGCTCAATGACGCGGGTGACAAATTGCGAGGCCGTGGCGTTTTTCACAGAACCGCTGCCGGCGCGGGTTTTGGCTTCAGCCACGGGGGTGATCAGAATGCGGTCACCTTCATCGATCACGGTGAAGTTATGGGCATCGAGCACCGCATAGAACAAGCGGCGCACACCCTCGCGATCAAGGGCTTGATGGGACATGACGGTGATGCGCCCGGAGACTCGGGGATCAAGCACCACGGTCGTGCCGAGAATGGACGAGATTTCTTCGACAATGTCCCGCAGTTCGGCATTGTTCATCGCCAACTGCCATTTCTCTTCCGCGGCCCGAAGCACGCCAGGTAAGGTCGCAGCCGCCAAAACGGCAAGAAGAAGCATGGAGCGCAGGGCGTGCGCGCCAACGAAGCTGTTCATGAGTTTGATCACTCGGACGGCCCGGAAAGCGGGCGTAGAAAACGTGTAGAAACCGTAGAGGCTTGGGTGTCAGCTGACGATTCAACTGGACGCAGGAAACGTGCAGCTGACGGCTGCAGGGTCAAACGTTCTTCCCGGCCCTTGTTCCACAGCACCACGTGATTGGCCTCGACGCGGCGCAAGGTACTGCCGCCCGGCAAGCGCTCGCCCACCTGATACATGCGCGGCCCTTGAGCATCGGCCAGCAGCGCTCTGGACAAACCACTGCTGACGACAAAACTCGCCTGCAAGATCAGCGGTTCGGCGCTGGCCATTAACGCGGTATCCGTCGACAGGCCAAGCACCGTTGCGACCGCCGTTGCGTCCAGCGGCGCAAGATCGGGCGCAGCTGTTGCAGTAGCGGCTGCCAGTGATGGCCGCGCAAAATATTGGCGAAACTGCCATTCCTGCCACACCACAAACACGGCGTAGCCCACCGGCAAGGCCAGCAGGCAGACATTGCTCAAGCGCAAGCCGAGTCGGGCAGCCGCCTTCAGAGAAAAGTTCACGAACGGTTCACTCGAACCGCTCGTTCGGACGATTCGGGCACAGTCGCAAGGACATTCGCCGCAATATGCGGTGTCCGCACACCTCATGCACGATCACCGCAGCGACATGCACTGCAATCAATCCCGAAAGCACGACACACGCCCACACATGAGCGGTAAAGAACTGCGCGATCAGCTCAGGATCACTGAGCGGCTGTGCAATCTCGACCACACCGAACACATTGATCGGGCGATCCATCATCAACACACCCGTCACCAGCACGATACTCACCGTGAGGTAGATCAGCGTGTGCGCGAATAAGGCGAGTTTTTCTTCAAAAAATAGAGCGCTCACACGCGTGTAGCGGGCATGAGCGGCAAAAATACACAGCCGCCAGACAAAAAACGGTATGAATACGGTGGTCAGTGACACATTGATAAATCCGACCCAATATTTGACCCCGGCTGAAACTTCAATTCCGGTCACATAAAAACCGGATGCCAAAGTCCACAAGATGACCACCGCCGACAGCCAGTGCAGCAGCACGCGTTGCCTGGAGTAGCCCGAATTCTTAATTTTCATCTCGATTACCAACAGGAAAACCAGCCTTCAGGCGACCCGACTCAGGTCGCCTGAAGTACTACCGGGGGGACTTAGAGTTTGTCCCACGCCATATGCCAGTGCGCACCGACGCCAGGTTCAAAGCCGTTGGCGGTTGGGCTGTATTGCTTGCAGTAGCCCGACTCCGGGAACGGCTTGCACTCAAAGACTTCGTTGGTCTTTGGTTGCAGCACTTTGGTACCGGCGGTGTAGCCGCTGATGCCTTCCGGGAACACGAACTCATAGTCGGCACCTGCACCTTCACCGGTGATGTTGGTGACTTGGGTATCCTGGCGAGTGGTTCGGCCATCCAGCGTGGTGCCGACAAGCGTCAGCGTGTGCGCGCCTGGATTGCTGCGAACATCCATGGCCAACCATGTCGGGCCACTGTCCACCTGTGCCGAAGTGGAGCCGACGGGTTTGTTGTGCTCGTCGAACAAGGTTGCCTCGATGTTCATTTTGCGATTCGAGATCATGCTGAACTCGACCTTGGCCAGGCCTTTTTCCAGGACGTATTCCGATTGCTGAGACGCAACGGACATGCGAGCCGCCGCATCTTCCTGCATGTTCAACTGCACTTCGTAACGGGTTACACCGCTTTCTTTTTGCGCGTACAGGCTGTTGTTGCCACGGATCGGCTCGATGTTGCCGTTCTCGTCGCGAATACCGGCGCGGATAAGTGTGTGAGTGCTGTTGATTTTCTCTGCCAGCTTGAACGCCCAGTTATTTGGTGAGCCTTCTTCGGCAGTGTCGATGCTGACTTCGACGCTGTATTGCGCACTCTCGCCGCTGGCGGTGAATGCACGAGCCTTGACCTTGTCGCCGACCAGCAATTGGGTGGTTGGGGCGATACCACCTACCGAAGACCAACCACCCGGAAGCGAAGGTTCGGCAAGAATATTCACATCGGCAACACTATGGAACGCCGCATCGGTGTCACCGACGGTCCAGATCGCCAGGATCACGTGTTGGCCGGTTTTGTCTTCAGGGATGGTGCAGTTTTGTTTGGTGCCGGAAACCGGCATCTGATGGCCGCCGTCGAAAGCACAGAACGGCGTATTTTCGAACGAGACGCGCTTGAGGGATTCGTTAGGATTCCAGCCGTTGCGAGTGATGAAATACTCGTGTTTGGTGACTGGGTGGGGTGCCTTGTATTGCCATTCGAAATCGATGTTGCGATCCCGGATTTCCGTCAAGGCCCAGCGAGTGGCCGACTGGGCGTCCATGGCCGAAAAGCTAGGGTGACCACCACTGGCGATCTTGCCATCGATCGGCCCCTGTAACGGCGCGCCACCAACACCCGCCGGGAAGCCCTTGAAGGTTTCGCCCACGCTTTGTGGTTCGTATTGTGCGGCGCCACAGTTGGTATTTGCCCCTTTCTGGCACAACAACGCACGCGAAGGCGGCACGTCCAGATAGCCATGAGCGGAAGCGGTTTGTGAAGCCATCATTGCCGATAACAGGATCATTGAAGAAGTGCAGGCTGCTAATGCACTTCCTTTATAAGAAGTATTTTTCATCGAATGAATTCCGGACTACTTATCGAAGATTAAGACGCTCATTGCTGGCGCCGATATTTGCGATATTGCTCAGTATTTGGCTGAGCAAGAAGCCGGAACCTTACTTGGATAAAAGCGTTTTCTATGTAGGGAAAGTCTCTGCTTAGAGCGGGAACAGTCTCTCTATACCTTTATCCGACAAAGAATGAAAAACTTCTTACAAGTAGCAACATCCAAATTAAACATGCCGTTTTTAAAAACAAAAAAAGCCTGTCCGGCACGAAGCCGGACAGGCTTTTTTACAACGTTATAAATTTATTCGTGATACTGCGCCGACAACTCATGTACCGCGCGCAAGAAAGCGCCAGCGTGCTCCGGATCTACCTCTGGCGTGATGCCATGTCCGAGGTTGAACACATGGCCACTGCCCTTGCCATAACTGGCGAGGATACGCCCGACTTCGGTGCGGATCGCTTCCGGTTTTGCGTAGAGCACGGTCGGGTCCATGTTGCCTTGCAGGGCGACTTTGTCACCTACGCGGGCACGAGCGCTGCCGATGTCGCAGGTCCAGTCCAGGCCCAGCGCGTCAGCGCCGGCATCAGCGATGCTTTCCAGCCACAGGCCGCCGTTCTTGGTGAACAGGATCACCGGCACCTTGCGGCCTTCGTGCTCGCGGATCAGGCCGCTGACGATTTTGCGCATATAGGCCAGGGAGAATTCCTGATAGGCCGCCGCCGACAGGTTGCCGCCCCAGGTATCGAATATCTGCACCGCTTGCGCACCGGCCATGATCTGGCCGTTCAGGTAGCTGGTGACCGACTGCGCAAGTTTATCCAGCAGCAGGTGCATGGCTTGCGGGTTGTCGTAGAGCATGGCTTTGGTCTTGCGGAAGTCTTTCGACGAGCCGCCTTCGACCATGTAAGTGGCCAGGGTCCACGGGCTGCCGGAGAAACCGATCAGCGGCACACGGCCGTTCAGTTCGCGGCGGATTGTGCTGACCGCGTCCATCACGTAACCGAGGTCTTTATGAGGATCGGGAATCGGCAGGGCCTCAATGTCGGCCAGGGTGCTGACGACTTTTCTGAAGCGCGGACCTTCACCGGTTTCGAAGTACAAGCCTTGGCCCATCGCATCGGGGATGGTCAGGATGTCGGAAAAGAGGATCGCCGCATCCAGCTGTGGATAGCGGTCGAGCGGTTGCATCGTGACTTCGCAAGCGAACGCCGGGTTCATGCACAGGCTCATGAAGTCGCCGGCCTTGGCGCGGCTGGCGCGGTATTCAGGCAAGTAGCGACCGGCCTGACGCATCATCCACACAGGGGTGACGTCTACGGGTTGCTTGAGCAGGGCGCGCAGGAAACGGTCGTTCTTCAGGGCAGTCATGTCGGCATCCGGAAAAAAAGTGCGGGCATTTTCTCAGAGCGCGACGCAAAAGGCACGGCAAGCGCCGCACCTTTTGTCTATCGGGTCAATTTGTCGCGGGTTTCGTCGGCTAGATGTGTGCTGATACGGCGGGCCTCTTCGCGGGCAAGCCTCGCTCCTACAGGGTTTACGCAACCCCTGTAGGAGCGAGGCTTGCCCGCGAATGGGGCGACGCCGATCCAGAAGATTTACACGCCCAGGTAATCCAGGATCCCTTCAGCCGCATTACGGCCTTCGAAGATCGCCGTCACTACCAGGTCCGAACCGCGCACCATATCGCCACCGGCGAAGATTTTCGGGTTGCTGGTCTGGTGCTTGTACTGGCCTTGTTCCGGTGCAACAACGCGGCCCTGGCTGTCGGTCTGAATGCTGAACTGCTCGAACCACGGCGCAGGGCTTGGACGGAAACCGAACGCGATGACCACGGCGTCAGCCGGGATGATCTCTTCGGAGCCGGGGATCGGCTCAGGGCTGCGACGGCCACGGGCATCAGGCTCGCCGAGACGGGTCTCGACCACCTTCACGCCTTCGACCTTGTCTTCACCCACGATGGCGATCGGCTGGCGGTTGTAGAGGAACTTCACGCCTTCTTCCTTGGCGTTTTTCACCTCTTTGCGCGAGCCCGGCATGTTCGCTTCGTCACGACGATAAGCGCAGGTCACCGATTTGGCACCCTGGCGGATCGACGTACGGTTGCAGTCCATCGCCGTGTCACCACCACCGAGCACCACGACCTTCTTGCCTTTCATGTCGACGAAATCTTCCGGCGACTTTTCAAAACCCAGGTTGCGGTTGACGTTGGCGATCAGGAAGTCCAGCGCGTCATACACGCCCGGCAGGTCCTCACCGGCAAAGCCGCCCTTCATGTAGGTGTAGGTGCCCATGCCCATGAATACGGCATCGTATTCTTCGAGCAGTTGCTCCATGGTCACGTCCTTGCCCACCTCGGTGTTGAGGCGGAACTGGATGCCCATGCCGCTGAAGACTTCGCGACGATTGCTCAGCACGGTTTTTTCCAGCTTGAACTCGGGGATGCCGAAGGTCAGCAGACCGCCGATTTCCGGGTTCTTGTCGAACACCACCGGAGTCACCCCGCCGCGCACCAGCACGTCAGCACAGCCCAGGCCAGCAGGGCCCGCGCCGATGATTGCGACACGCTTGCCGGTCGGCTTGACCTTGGACATATCTGGACGCCAGCCCATGGCGAACGCGGTGTCGGTGATGTACTTCTCAACCGAACCGATAGTCACCGCGCCGAAGCCGTCGTTGAGGGTGCAGGCACCCTCGCACAGACGATCTTGCGGGCACACCCGGCCGCAGACTTCCGGCAGGGTGTTGGTCTGGTGCGACAGCTCGGCGGCCTGGAGGATGTTGCCCTCGGCCACCAGTTTCAGCCAGTTTGGAATGAAGTTGTGCACCGGGCACTTCCATTCGCAATACGGGTTACCGCAACCCAGGCAGCGGTGGGCCTGATCGGCCGACTGCTGGGGTTTGAACGGTTCGTAGATTTCCACGAACTCTTTCTTGCGTTGACGCAACAGTTTCTTCTTCGGATCTTTGCGCCCGACCTCGATGAACTGGAAGTCATTATTCAGACGTTCAGCCATTGTTAAAACCTCATCAAACTCTTCAGGCGCATATCACTGCGGGTTGGCACGGGTGCTGGAAAGCAACGATTTCAGGTTGGCAGCCTTAGGCTTGACCAGCCAGAAACGACGCACGTAATCATCGAGGTTCTCGGCGAGTTCACGACCCCACTCGCTGTCGGTTTCCTCGACGTACTCGTTCAGCACGCGTTGCAAATGGCTGCGGTAGGCTTCCATCGCCTCGCCGCTGATCCGCTGGATTTCCACCAGTTCGTGGTTGACCCGGTCAACGAAGGAGTTGTCCTGGTCGAGCACGTAGGCGAAACCGCCGGTCATGCCAGAGCCGAAGTTGTAACCGGTCTTGCCCAGTACGCAGACGAAACCACCGGTCATGTACTCGCAGCAGTGATCGCCAGTGCCTTCCACGACGGTGTGGGCACCGGAGTTACGCACGGCGAAACGCTCACCTGCGGTGCCAGCGGCGAACAACTTGCCGCCAGTGGCGCCGTACAGGCAGGTGTTGCCGATGATGGCACTGTCCTGAGTCTTGTAGACGCTACCCTTCGGCGGAACGATCACCAGCTTGCCGCCTGTCATGCCTTTGCCGACGTAGTCGTTGGCGTCGCCTTCCAGGTACATGTTCAGGCCACCGGCGTTCCACACACCGAAGCTCTGGCCAGCAGTGCCTTTGAAGCGGAAGGTGATTGGCGCATTGGCCATGCCCTGGTTGCCGTGCTTGCGAGCGATTTCACCGGAGACCCGCGCGCCGATGGAACGGTCGCAGTTGCAGATATCCAGGGCGAATTCGGCGCCGCTCATGTCGTTGATGGCCGAGCTGGCCAGATCGACCATTTTCTCGGCCAGCAGGCCTTTGTCAAACGGTGGGTTGCGCTCTACACCACAGAACTGTGGCTTGTCCGCTGGCACGTGATCGCTGCCCAGCAACGGCGTCAGGTCGAGGTGATGCTGCTTCGTGGTCTGGCCTTCGAGGACTTCCAGCAGATCAGTACGACCGATCAGCTCTTCGAGGGAGCGCACGCCCAGCTTGGCCAGCCACTCACGGGTTTCTTCGGCGACGTAGGTGAAGAAGTTCACCACCATGTCGACGGTGCCGATGTAGTGATCCTTGCGCAGCTTCTCGTTCTGAGTCGCAACGCCGGTGGCGCAGTTGTTCAGGTGGCAGATACGCAGGTATTTGCAACCGAGGGCAATCATCGGCGCGGTGCCGAAGCCGAAGCTTTCAGCGCCGAGGATGGCCGCCTTGATCACGTCGAGGCCGGTTTTCAGGCCGCCGTCGGTTTGTACCCGGACCTTGCCGCGCAGGTCGTTGCCGCGCAGGGTCTGGTGGGTTTCGGCCAGGCCGAGTTCCCACGGTGCGCCCGCGTATTTGATCGAGGTCAGTGGCGATGCACCGGTGCCGCCGTCGTAGCCGGAGATGGTGATCAAATCCGCATAGGCCTTGGCCACACCGGCGGCGATGGTGCCGACGCCCGCTTCTGCTACCAGCTTCACCGACACCAGCGCCTTCGGGTTGACTTGTTTCAGGTCGAAGATCAACTGCGACAAGTCTTCGATCGAATAGATGTCATGGTGCGGCGGCGGTGAAATCAGGGTCACGCCCGGCACTGCGTAACGCAGCTTGGCGATCAGACCGTTGACCTTGCCGCCTGGCAGTTGACCACCCTCGCCCGGCTTCGCGCCTTGAGCGACTTTGATCTGCAGCACTTCAGCGTTGACCAGGTATTCCGGGGTTACACCGAAGCGACCAGTCGCCACTTGTTTGATTTTCGAGCTCTTGATGGTGCCGTAGCGCGCCGGGTCTTCGCCGCCTTCGCCGGAGTTGGAACGCGCACCGAGGCGGTTCATGGCTTCGGCCAGGGCTTCGTGAGCTTCCGGCGACAGGGCGCCCAGGGAGATACCCGCGGAGTCGAAGCGCTTAAGCACCGATTCCAGTGGTTCGATCTCGCTGATGTCCAGCGGCGTGTCGAGGGTTTTGACTTTCAGCAGGTCGCGGATCATCGACACCGGACGGTTGTCCACCAGCGACGTGTATTCCTTGAACTTGCTGTAGTCGCCCTGCTGCACGGCGGCTTGCAGGGTGTTGACCACGTCCGGGTTGTACGCGTGATATTCGCCACCGTGGACGAACTTCAGCAGACCACCTTGCTGGATCGGCTTGCGCGGGCTCCAGGCTTCGGTGGCCAGGGCCTTCTGCTCGGCTTCGATGTCGACGAAACGCGCACCCTTGATACGGCTTGGCACGCCACGGAAGCTCAGGTCGCAGACTTCTTCGGACAGGCCGATGGCTTCGAACAACTGCGCACCGCGGTACGACGTAATGGTCGAGATACCCATCTTCGACAGGATCTTGAGCAGGCCTTTGGTGATGCCTTTACGGTAGTTCTTGAACACCTCATAGAGGTCGCCCAGCACTTCACCGGTACGGATCAGGTCGCCCAGCACTTCGTAGGCCAGGAACGGATAAACGGCAGACGCGCCGAAACCGATCAGCACGGCAAAGTGATGCGGATCGCGAGCGGTCGCGGTTTCCACGAGGATGTTGGAATCGCAGCGCAGGCCTTTTTCGGTCAGGCGGTGGTGCACCGCGCCGGTGGCGAGCGAAGCGTGGATCGGCAACTTGCCCGGGGCAATGTGACGGTCACTCAATACAACCTGGGTACGACCGGAGCGCACGGCTTCTTCAGCCTGATCGGCAACGTTGCGGATCGCCGCTTCGAGGCCGACGCTTTCGTCGTAGTTGAGGTCGATGATCGCGCGCTCGAAGCCCGGACGATCGAGGTTCATCAGCGAGCGCCACTTGGCCGGGGAGATGACCGGCGAGCTGAGGATCACACGCGAGGCGTGTTCCGGCGACTCCTGGAAGATGTTGCGCTCGGCACCGAGGCAGATCTCCAGCGACATGACGATGGCTTCACGCAGCGGGTCGATCGGCGGGTTGGTGACCTGCGCGAACTGCTGGCGGAAATAGTCGTACGGCGTGCGCACGCGCTGGGACAGCACGGCCATCGGCGTATCGTCGCCCATCGAGCCAACGGCTTCGTAGCCTTGCTCGCCGAGCGGACGCAGTACCTGATCGCGCTCTTCGAACGTGACCTGATACATCTTCATGTACTGCTTGAGCTGATCAACGTCGTAGAACGCCGAACCGTGGTCGTTGTCTTCCATGGTCGCCTGGATGCGCAAGGCATTCTTGCGCAGCCATTGCTTGTACGGATGACGAGACTTCAAGCGGTTGTCGATGGCGTCTGTGTCGAGGATCTGACCGGTTTCAGTGTCCACGGCAAAGATCTGGCCCGGACCTACGCGGCCCTTGGCGATCACGTCTTCAGGCTGGTAGTTCCAGACACCGATTTCCGAGGCCAGGGTGATGAAACCGTTTTTGGTGGTAACCCAACGCGCCGGACGCAGACCGTTACGATCGAGCAGGCACACCGCGTAGCGACCGTCGGTCATTACTACGCCGGCGGGGCCGTCCCACGGTTCCATGTGCATCGAGTTGTATTCGTAGAACGCACGCAGATCCGGGTCCATGGTTTCGACGTTCTGCCACGCAGGCGGAATGATCATCCGCACGCCACGGAACAGGTCGATACCACCGGTGACCATCAGCTCAAGCATGTTGTCCATGCTGGAGGAGTCGGAACCGACACGGTTGACCAGCGGGCCGAGTTCTTCCAGGTCCATCAGATCGTTGGTGAACTTGGTGCGACGGGCCACGGCCCAGTTGCGGTTACCAGTGATGGTGTTGATCTCGCCGTTGTGCGCCAGGAAGCGGAACGGTTGAGCCAGCGGCCATTTCGGCAGGGTGTTGGTGGAGAAGCGCTGGTGGAACACGCAAATCGAGGTTTGCAGGCGCTCGTCGTTCAGGTCTGGATAGAAGGCGGTCAAATCCGCCGGCATCATCAGGCCTTTATAAATGATGGTCTTGTGAGAAAAGCTGCAGACGTAGTGGTCGGTATCAGCGGCGTTGGCCACCGACGAACGACGACGGGACGTGAACAGCTTGACGGCCATGTCCTGATCGCTGAGGCCTTCACCACCGATGAACACTTGTTCGATCTGCGGCAGACGCTCAAGGGCCAGGCGACCGAGGACGCTGGTGTCGATCGGCACTTTGCGCCAGCCAATCAACTGCAGGCCGGCGGCCAGGATCTCGCGATTCATGTTCTCGCGAGCGGCTTCGGCTTTGACCGGGTCCTGGTTGAAGAAGACCATGCCCACGGCATATTGCTTGGGCAGTTCGACGCCGAACGTTTCCTGGGCGATGGCTCGCAGGAATACATCCGGCTTCTGAATCAGCAGACCGCAACCGTCACCGGTCTTGCCGTCGGCATTAATCCCACCGCGGTGGGTCATGCAGGTCAGGGCCTCGATGGCCGTTTGCAAAAGGGTATGACTGGGCTCGCCCTGCATATGGGCTATCAGGCCAAAACCGCAGTTATCCTTGAATTCATCTGGTTGGTACAGACCTGCTTTCATAGACACTTTCTCACCAGGCTGCCTCTTGTCGAGGCAAATTTCTTTTCAATTCAACCACTTACCATCCGCGCCGAACGTACGCCAGCTTTGCGGGGGCAAAAGGGAGGTCATTGTACACACCGACACTCAGGCTCACAAATTTGACGACGAAATGTCGCAAATCTATGTCGCATTTATGAAAGGTTTAAAGCGATCTGCTGTGCTAGTCAAAACTTTTTTAATGTTGACTGCAACGACTCAAAGACTACTGTGACGCAGACACCACAAGGCACGCGGCCTGTAGAGGCGGCATGCCGTGCAGAAATTTTGAGGTGCTTGGAGAGGCGGCCTGGGTAAGGCCGCCGAATCTTCAGCGAGCTGTTGCCAGTTCCTGTTGGACGCTGGCGACAGAGCGAGGCCAAGGTTTACCAGCCTGAACCTTCGCTGGCAAGGCCTTGATGGCGGTAACGGCTGCATCGCGGTTGGCGAAGTTACCGTAGGTGATGACGTAAAGCGGTTTGCCGTTGAGCACTTTCTTGAAATAGCGGTACTCGCCGCCCTGCTCTTTGACGAAGTTTTGCGCGGTCGCTTCAGAGCTGGTACCGAGGATTTGCACCACGTAGTTACCCGGCGCCTGTCCTGCGTACCAGGTACCGCCTGCAGCTTTGGCCACGGTGGCTGGTTTCTCGGCAGGCTTGGATGCAGCGGCAGCAATTGGCTTGGCTGGAGCGGGTGCAGGCTTGGCTGCTGGTGCCGGTGCTGGCTTGGCAGTAGCAACCTGAACCGGTGCCGGCGTCGGCTTGGCGGCGGGTGCAGGCGCTGGACCAGCAGAAACGCCCGCAGGCGGTGCGGTCGTGGTCACGGTCGGCGGCGTAGCGCTGGAACCTTCGACCGGCACACCATCGTCACCCTCGGTGATGCCACCGGCGGCTTCGGCCAGCGGGCCCCGCATGACCGGCTGCGAATTACCGACCAACGGCAGAGGCATCGGTTGCGTGTTGCCGGCGAATTCGACGGCCGGAGCGCCACCGTTAGCTTGTGGCTTGCCTTGACCCAACGGCAGTTGTGCCTGTTCGTTGGCAGGCGCACCCGTGGTCGGTGCTTTGTTGCGACCCGGCATCAACCAGGCGGCGGCTACCGCGACCACAACGACGGCGGAAATCGCCAATACGTGTTTCTTCGGCATATTGAACCCCATACTTGGACGCTTGACCGCTGAGCGGCTGGCAATCATGGCTTCGATCATTGCATCGCGGGCGACCTGGTTGATGTTGCCAGGCCAACCGTCGGAGCTTTCGTGAATATCAGAGATCTGATCCGCGGTGAAAAGTTCGATACCGCGGCCAGCACCTTCGAGCCGCTGATCCAGATATTCGCGGGTTTCTTCTTCGGTGTAAGGCTGCAATTCGATGACGTGGAAGCGTTCTTCCTCGAGATGCAGAGCCTCAAGCTGAGCAATCAGCGACGACTCGCCGAACAGGAATACATGCGGGCGACCTTCCGGTGCGCCAGCCGCCAAAGCCATCAAGGCTTCGAGCGCGGATTCGTCGAGCTGCTCGGCATCATCCACCAGCAGATAGACTGCCTGACCGGTGAGCGCCAGCTGTACCACCTGCGCCAGAATCGCGCCGATCTCGGCCTGGGCAACGTCCAGCGCCTGGGCTACCTGACGCAGGATGCCAGCCGAATCACCGGCGCCACGGGCGGAAACCACCACGCTCTGTACCGACTGCTTGTTAGTGCTGGCGACCAAGGCCTGGCGCAACAGGGTCTTGCCGCTGCCTTGCGGGCCGGTGACCACCAGCAACAACTGGCTGTAACGCGCCAGGTGGTGCAGTTGCCCCAACACTGGTTTGCGCTGGGCCGGGAAAAATTTGAAGCCAGGTACCCGTGGAGCAAAAGGGTCGTGGTTCAACTGGTAGTGGCCGAGGAAAGCCTCGTCGGCATGCAAACTAGTCATCGCGATCTTATTAACCTTTAAGCTGAGCCAGGGCGCGGTAATCCGCTCCCAGCGTGGCCTGTAAAACCTCTTTCGGATAATCGTCGGTCACCACCGCTTCGCCCATTTGGCGCAGCAGCACCAGGCGCAAACGACCGTCGATCACTTTTTTATCAATTGCCATGTGTTCGAGAAAATCAGCTTCCGTCATCTCTTCAGGCGGGATGACCGGCAGGCCGGCGCGTTGGAACAAACGAATGCCACGATCGCGCTCCTGTTCGCTGATCCAGCCCAGGCGCGCAGACATTTCCAAGGCCATTACGGTGCCAGCAGCGACCGCCTCACCATGGAGCCAGACACCATAGCCCATATGGGTTTCGATGGCGTGACCAAAGGTATGCCCAAGGTTGAGCGTGGCTCGCACGCCGTTTTCTTTCTCGTCCGCACCAACCACGGCCGCCTTGGCCGCGCAGGAGCGCTCGATGGCATAGGTCAGCGCTTGCTGATCGAGATTGCGCAGGCGATCGACATTGTCTTCGAGCCAGGTCAGGAACGGCTCATCGCAGATCAGCCCGTACTTGATGACTTCGGCCAGGCCTGCGGACAGTTCGCGGGCCGGCAGGGTATTGAGCGAGGCGGTATCGATAAGCACGACGTTCGGCTGATAGAACGCGCCAACCATGTTCTTGCCCAGAGGATGATTGATCCCGGTCTTGCCGCCCACCGAAGAGTCGACTTGCGACAGCAATGTGGTCGGCACCTGAATGAAATCGACCCCGCGCTGGTAACAGGCGGCAGCAAAACCGGCCATGTCACCGATCACGCCGCCACCTAGGGCGATCACCGTGGTGCGGCGGTCGTGCCGTGCGGTCAGCAGACCATCAAAGATCAGTTGCAGGGTTTCCCAGGTTTTGAAGGCTTCGCCGTCGGGCAGCACCACGGAAATTACCGAGAACTGCGCCAGGCTGCGGTTCAGACGTTCGAGATAGAGCGGCGCAACGGTTTCGTTGGTGATGATTGCCACTTGCCGTCCGCGAATATGCGGGGCCAGCAGCTCGGGCTGATCCAACAAACCTTCGCCAATATGAATCGGGTAGCTGCGCTCGCCTAGATCGACCTTGAGTGTCTGCATGTGTCCCCACAGTGAAGATGAAATCAGGCGTCCCGCCTTGAATTATCGAAAGCCCACGGCATCTGCTGGTGTGACGCCGTTCGGTAGCCATCCGCCACAACCTTGAGCGGTTGTGGCAGGACGCCGAGGATAGCGCATTTCGCGCTGCGCATTAACGGGGAGGCAGCTGCTGCAAACGTTCGAGAATATCGAGCACGACCATTCGCGGCGGCCGCTCATCGGTTTCGACCACCAGATCGGCGATTTCCCGATAAAGCGGATCGCGGATCGCCAGTAGATCCCGCAGGGTCTTGGCTGGATCGGCAGTGCGCAACAGTGGCCGATTGCGATCGCGAGCCGTGCGGCCGACCTGCTGCTCAACCGACGCATGCAGGTAAACAACCCGCCCACCGGCGTGCAGCGCCCGACGATTGGCTTCGCGCATGACTGCGCCGCCGCCGGTCGCCAGCACCACACCGTCGTAATCGCAGAGCTCGGCAATCATTGCCTCCTCACGATCACGAAAGCCCGGTTCGCCTTCCTTATCGAAGATCCATGGGATATTGGCGCCCGTGCGTAATTCAATTTCCTTATCGGAATCTTTGAATGGCAAGCGCAGCTCTTTGGCCAGCAACCGGCCGATGGTGCTTTTTCCAGCGCCCATCGGTCCTACAAGAATCAAATTTCGCACAGAATCAACGACTCACAGCAATCGCCTGGTTATTCATGATACGCGGAGTGAGAAACACCAACAGCTCGGATTTTTTCTCCGAAACCACGTCACGCCGGAAAAGGCGGCCAAGATACGGCACATCGCCAAGAAATGGCACCTTATCTACAACCTTGCTTTGAGTATTTGAGAAAACGCCACCAATAACGATGGTCTCGCCGTCATTGACCAGGACCTTGGCGTTGACCTCGTTTTTCTTGATCGGCGGTACATCCTGGACCTTGTTCAGGTAGTCCGGTTCGTCCTTGGTGACCTTGACCTCCATGATGATCCGGTTGTCCGGGGTGATTTGCGGCGTCACTTCCAGCGATAGCGAGGCCTCCTTGAATGACACCGATGTCGCGCCGCTGGAGCTGGCTTCCTGGTACGGGATCTCGGTGCCCTTAAGGATTTTCGCGGTTTCCTTGTCGGACGTGACCACCTTGGGTTGCGAGACGATTTCGCCGTTGCCGGTCTTTTCCATGGCCGTCAACTCCAAGTCCAGCAAAACGTTATCGGTGATGAACGCGATGCCAATCCCCGAGGTATTCGCTGCCGTGCCCATATCGACGAACGGCGAATTGGTGCTGGTGCTTCCCGGCGTACCGATGGTCGATGACGCATTGGCGCCGTTGCTGACCCCGGAAGAGTTCCAGTTGCCCTTGTTCTGAACCGAACCACCCCAGCGCACGCCCAGGCTCTTGTCATAGTCGACGTTGGCCTCGACGATTCGCGCCTCGATCATTACCTGGCGCACCGGAATATCCAGCTGCGCAACGATCCGTCGCAGCTCATCGAGGCGATCCTGAGTCTGGTAGGCAATGATGTTGTTGGTACGATCGTCGACGGTAATCGAACCGCGCTCGTCGACTTTCGCCTCGGCACTGGTCACTGACTGGAACAGCTTGGCGATATCGGCAGCCTTGGCGTAGTTGACCTGTAGCAACTCCCGTCGCAGCGGTGCCAGATCGGCGATCTGTTTTTGCGATTCCAGTTCCTGACGCTCTCGGGCGGCGATCTCGTCAGCCGGCGCCACCAGCAGGACGTTACCGATCTTGCGCTTGTCCAGACCCTTGGTTTTCAGCACCAGGTCCAGCGCCTGATCCCACGGCACGTTTTGCAAACGCAAAGTGATGCCGCCCTGCACCGTGTCGCTGGCCACCAGATTGAGATTGGTGAAATCAGCAATCAGTTGCAGCACCGAGCGGACATCGATGTCCTGGAAATTCAGCGAGAGCTTTTCGCCGCTGTAGGCATTGCGGTCCGCGTTGCGCTTTTGCAGATCGTCGACAGTCATCGGCCGGATGCTGACGGTCAGTTTGTTGTCGGTTTGGTAAGTCGAATAATCGAAGGCGCCGCCGCCGGGCTCGATGGTGATCGTGGCCCGATCACCGGAGGCACTGGCATTGACGAATTGCACCGGAGTGGCGAAGTCCTTGACGTCCAGCCGTACGCGCAAGGGCTCAGGCAGTTGGGTTCTGGCAAAACCGAGGATGATCTTGCCGTCACGCTCCTGAATGTCCGGCGCAATGGACGGATCCGACAAATCGATCACCACATTGCCTTCGCCTTGGGTGCCACGCTGGAAATCCACACCGCGGATGGCCTTGCTCGACGGTGCAGGCGCTCGTGTTCGCGCAGGAGTTGGCGTTGCAACGGCCGCCGGAGGTCTGGACGCCTGGCTTTTGGCACCCTGCCCGACCACCACAAACAGGTCATTGCCTTCGATTCGTGTGTTGTACGGGGTCAACTGGGTCAGGTTGATGATCAGCCGCGTGCGATCCTTGACCTCCACCACTGTCGCGCTGCGCGCATTGCCGCTACCCAGATCGCGCGTCTTGTTCGCCAACTGGCTGACGACACCGGGCAGATCCAGTGCGATCCGTGCCGGTGACTCAGTGGTGTAACCGTTAGGCACTGGCGGCGGTTCATCGAACGCCAACTTCAACTCGACCCGGTCACCTGGCAACGCCGCGACATCCAGCGCCTTGAGGTTGGCCGCTTGTACCATCGGCGACAGCAACGCTATCCATAGCGATATTCCGAAGGTGGAGAAAATCCTGTTCATTTTTCGAGTTCCACTATGTGTGCTCTTTCAAAGGAATGGTCCGTGGCCGTTCCAGCCAGGCGCCTTCACCGTCGGGGACGATTTCGACCACATCGACTTGTGAACCGCTGATCGCGACAATCCGCCCATCGTTACGCCCCAGGTAATCACCGACTTTCAATCGATGCACACCGCCGGCTCCGCGCAGCAGCGCAAAAGAGCCCGCCGCATTCGACATCGTGCCGACCATTTCAAACTGCTCGATGTTGAAACCCTCGAGGTATTGCTTGACCCGACTGGGGTCCGGTTTGACGTTGCGCGAGCCGCGCTGTTGAGCCGCCAGGTCGATCCGGACCTGCCGGGAAAACGGGCTGCGCAGGTTGGCGGCGTTGTAGGTGAATGTCGGGTAAGACCGGAATGTCGGCGTTGGTTCAATCTTGCCCGGTGCCCGCAGGCGCATTTCATTCATGTACGCGTCCAGATCACTGAAGTCACCACCGCTACCGCAACCGGCCACGCTGACCAATAGAGCGGCCGCCGATAAACAACGCAGAAGGCTCATTGATGCGCCCCCTTGTCGTTGTAGCGGTAGGTCTTGGCGAGAATGCTCATGCGTAACTTCGGCCCGCCGTCCGGATTGACCGGCGTCAGATCGAAGTCATGCAGGGTGACGATGCGCGGCAACCCGGCGACGCCACTGACGAACGTGGCCAGGTCGTGATAGGCGCCGGTGACGGTGATCTGGATCGGCAGTTCGATATAAAACGGCTGGGTGACCTCGGGTAACAGCTTGATCTCTTCGAACTCCAAGCCGCTGCCCAGACCCGTGCGGGTGATGTCTTCCAGCAAACCGGGCACTTCGGTATCACTGGGCAATTGCCGCAGCAGAACGCCAAATGAGTTTTCCATCTCCTTCATTTGCTGGGTGTAGAGCTCAAGGTTCGCCGCCATGTGGGCCTTGGTCGCGAACTGCTCCTTGAGGGTCGATTCTTCTTCACGCTTGAGTTCGAGCTGACTCTCAAGTTCGCTCGTCGAAAAACTGTAGCCAAGCGAAAGCACCATCATCATGACCAACACAACCACCAGGCCCTTGATCGCAGATGGCCAGGAACCCATGTTGCTGGTGTCCAGATCGTTGATATCGATCTTGCGCAATCCTTCTAACCATTGGGACGGACTCATTTCCCATCCTCCACGGCAGCGGGTTGCGTCTGACGAACGGTCAACTGAAAGACATTGGCTTGATCCAACTGACCGGCGGTAGTCGCTTTGACTTCAGTCAGGCTGGGCGCATCGAACCAGTCGGATGCATCCAGATTGCGCATCAGGTCGGAAACACGATTGTTGGATTCAGCCGCGCCAGCGATGGACAGGGTTTTGCCGACCATTTTGACTTCGGTGAAGTACACCCCGTCGGGCAAGGTGCGCGCAAGCTGATCAAAAATTCGCCCGCTGATCGGTCGATTGCCTTGCAGGTCCTGGATGATGCGCATGCGCTCGACCAGTTGCTGGCGACGTGCCTTGAGATCACCGATCTGCTTGATCCGCTCGTCGACCACGGCGATCTGCTTATTGATGTAGTCATTACGGGCGATTTGCCGTTCGATGGCGCCGCTGATGGCCTGATCAGCGATCAGCACCGCCCCTGCCGACCCCACGATTACACCGACCAACATCAGCAAGAAACGTTTGCGCCGCTCTTCGCGCTGCTCTTCGCGCCAGGGTAAAAGGTTGATCCGCGCCATCAGTCGAAACTCCTGAGGGCCAGCCCGCAGGCGATCATCATGGCCGGCGCATCGCTGGCCAGGGCGGCAGCGTTGACCTTGCTGCCTAGTGTCATCTCGAAAAACGGGTTGGCCACCTGGGTCGGTGTGCTCAATTGCTGCTCGATCAAACGATCAAGGCCCGCGACCGATGCGGTACCGCCGGCCAACAGAATGTGGTCGACCGCGTGGTATTGACCGGAGGCGAAGAAAAACTGCAACGAACGTGACACCTGCTGCACCAATGCGTCGCGAAACGGCTGTAACACTTCACTGACGTAATCGTCCGGCAAACCACCTTGCTTCTTCGCCAGCCCCGCCTGCTCGACGGTAAGGCCGTATCGACGCTGAATCTCCTCCGTCAGCTGCCGGCCGCCGAACAATTGTTCGCGGGTATAGATGATGCGCCCGTTGAGCAACACGCTCAGGGTGGTCATGGTCGCACCGATGTCGACCACCGCCACCAGATGGTCCCTGGACGCGGCCAACTGGTTCGCCAGCAACCCGAATGAACGCTCCAGCGCATAGGCCTCCACGTCGACAACGCGAGCCGTCAGGCCAGCCAGGGTCAGGGCCGCTTCACGAACCTCGACGTTTTCCTTGCGACAGGCCGCAAGCAGTACGCTGACCCGCTCGGGGTTGCGCGTTGACGCACCCTGAACTTCAAAGTCGATGGCGACTTCGTCCAATGGATAAGGAATGTACTGATCAGCCTCGATCTTCAGCTGGTTTTCCATCTCGTCGTCGGAAAGTCCAGCATCCATCTCGATGGTTTTGGTGATCACCGCCGAACCGGCCACAGCCACGGCGACGTTCTTCAGGCTGGTTCTGGCTTTAACGAGTACGCGCGACAAGGCCTGGCCCACACCTTCGAGTTCGGCGATATTTTTCTCGATAACGGCGTTGACGGGCAGCGGTTCGACCGCATAAGCCTCGACCCGATAACGGTCGCCCTGGCGGCTCAGCTCCAGAAGTTTCACCGAAGTGGAGCTGATGTCGATCCCTAAAAGCGTATTGGCCTTTTTGTTGAAGAGTCCTAGCACTAGCAATTCCCTATGACTATCCGTGAGTTACGGACTCTGTAATGTGTGTTGCGTTCCATCCACCCGTCTTGACAGCAGCCGCCAATGACGCCTGCGATGGAAAAATGCTTATAATGCCCAGCGTTTTTTTCCGCTTTTTCTCAAGCGCGGGTCGTTCTCCTTTAGCCTGAACCCTGATGCCTAATTCATTCTTTGCCCTGGATATCCAAAAGCCTTGATTCGTCTGCTGAAATTTTTCGGTTGGTCCATCGTCGCGGTTTTCTGCGGACTCCTTTTGGGTCTGAGCGGGGCGTATCTTTACCTTAGCCCTGGATTGCCCTCAGTGGAGGCGCTGCGAAGCATCCAGTTGCAGATTCCTTTGCGGGTCTACAGCAGCGATAACAAGTTGATCGCAGAATTCGGCGAAATGCGCCGCACACCGATCCGTTTCGCCGACATTCCCCCCAATTTCATTAATGCGTTACTAAGTGCTGAAGACGATAATTTCGCCAATCACTACGGCGTCGATCCCAGCAGCCTGATGCGTGCCGCAACCCAATTGGTTAAAAGCGGGCACATTCAGTCCGGCGGCAGCACCATCACCATGCAGGTGGCGAAGAACTTCTTCCTGACCAGCGAACGCAGCTTCTCGCGCAAAACCACTGAAATTCTCCTGGCCCTGCAGATCGAACGGCAGCTGACCAAAGATGAAATCCTTGAGCTGTACGTCAACAAGATCTATCTGGGTAACCGCGCCTACGGCATCGAGGCGGCGGCGCAGGTTTATTACGGCAAATCGATTCGTGACGTCAGCCTGGCGCAGATGGCCATGATCGCCGGCCTGCCGAAAGCCCCGTCGCGCTTCAACCCCCTGGCCAACCCGGCCCGCAGCAAGGAGCGTCGCGACTGGATCCTGGGCCGTATGTACAAGCTCGGCAAGATCACCGAAGCCGATTACACCACCGCGATCAACGAGCCGCTGAACGCCAGCTATCACGTGCCGACGCCGGAAGTGAATGCGCCTTACATCGCCGAAATGGCCCGTGCCGAAATGGTCGGGCGCTATGGCAGCGACGCCTATACCGAAGGCTTCCGCGTCACCACCACGGTGCCGAGCAATCTTCAGGAAATGGCCAATACCGCCGTCCACGAAGGCTTGATGACCTACGACCAGCGCCACGGCTATCGCGGCCCCGAGTCGCGTCTGCCGGGCAAGACACACGAGGCGTGGGCGACCGAACTGACCAAACAGCGCACCATCAGCAGCCTTGAGCCGGCCATCGTCACTCAGGTCGACAAGAACGGCTTGCAGGTACTGACCCGCACCGGCAGCGAACACGTCGCCTGGGACAGCATGAAATGGGCTCGCCCGTTCCTGAACACCAACAGCATGGGCGCCAATCCGAAGCAGCCATCGGATGTGGCCCAGGTCGGCGACCTGATTCGCGTACAGCGCCAGGCGGACAATTCGCTGAAGTTCAGCCAGATCCCGCAGGCCCAGGGCGCACTGGTGTCGCTTGATCCGCAAAACGGCGCGATCCGCTCACTGGTCGGCGGTTTTGCGTTTGAACAGAGCAACTACAACCGCGCGCTGCAAGCCAAACGCCAGCCAGGTTCGAGCTTCAAGCCATTCGTCTACAGCGCTGCGCTGGATAACGGCTACACCGCCGCCAGCCTGGTGAACGATGCGCCGATCGTGTTTGTCGACGAGTATCTGGACAAGGTCTGGCGCCCGAAGAACGACACCAATACGTTCCTCGGCCCGATCCGCCTGCGTGAAGCGTTGTACAAATCGCGAAACCTGGTTTCGATCCGCCTGTTGCAGGCGATGGGTGTTGGCAAGACCATCGACTACATCACCCGTTTTGGCTTCAACAAGCAGGATCTGCCGCCCAACCTGTCGCTGGCCCTGGGCACCGCGACCCTGACGCCAATGGAAATCGCCACCGGCTGGAGCACCTTTGCCAACGGCGGCTACAAAATCACCCCGTACATCATCGACAAGATCGACAGCCGCAATGGCGACACGCTGTTCGTCGCCAACCCGCCGAGCGTTCCAAAGGGCGGCGCCGCCACCGACGGTATCGCCGCACCTGCTGCCAATACCTTTACGGTCAACGCAACACCGGACGAAACGCTGACCGCCCAGCCGACGCCGCAAGCACCGGCCGTGGCCGAGCGCATCGTCGACGGGCGCACCACGTTTATCCTCAACAGCATGCTTGAGGACGTGATCAAGCTCGGCACCGGTCGCCGCGCACTGGCCCTGGGTCGCAGCGACATCGCCGGCAAAACCGGCACCACCAATGAATCCAAGGACGCCTGGTTCTCTGGTTACAACGCCGACTACGTGACCACGGTCTGGACCGGTTTCGACCAGCCTGAAAGCCTGGGCCGCAAGGAATTCGGGGGCACCGTCGCGCTGCCGATCTGGATGAATTACATGGGCGCAGCGCTCAAGGGCTTGCCACCTCACACGCAGCCAGAGCCGGAAGGCATCCTGAGCCTGCGCGTGGACCCGGTCAGCGGCCGCGCAGCCGCCCCAAGCACGCCTGGGGCCTACTTCGAACTGTTCAAGGCCGAAGACACGCCACCGTCGGTCAACGAACTGGGCAACGGCAATGCACCGGGCAGCCCGCTGCCAGCGGATGAAGCGGCACCGATCGATTTGTTCTGATTGCCGCCAACAAAAAGCCCCGCCTTCGAGAGAAGAGCGGGGCTTTTTGTTGGCGGCAAGATCAAAAGATCGCAGCCTTCGGCAGCTCCCACATGAAAATGCGCCCCCCCTGTAGGAGCTGCCGAAGGCTGCGATCTTTTGATTTTTACTCAAAAAAAAAACCCGACCATTGGCCGGGTTTTTATTGCGCTGCTACTTAGCCGTTGAACACATCATCCACGCTTTTCAGCGGGTAGTTCTTCGGATACGGCAGGGTTGCTACGCCAGTCTCGATTGCAGCCTTGGCCACGGCATCGGAGATCAGGGTGATCAGACGGGCATCCATTGGCTTCGGAATGATGTACTCACGACCGAATTCCAGCTTGATACCGCCGTAGGCGTCGCACACTTCCTGAGGCACTGGCAGTTTGGCCAGTTCACGCAGGGCGTTGGCAGCAGCCACTTTCATTTCTTCGTTGATGCGTTTGGCGCGAACGTCCAGGGCACCACGGAAGATGAACGGGAAGCCCAGTACGTTGTTGACCTGGTTCGGGTAGTCCGAACGGCCAGTGGCCATGATCACGTCGTTACGGGTAGCGTGCGCCAGTTCTGGGGAGATTTCCGGATCCGGGTTGGAGCACGCGAACACGATCGGGTTAGGCGCCATCGACAGCAGGCCTTCAGCGCTCAGCAGGTTCGGGCCGGACAGGCCAACGAACACGTCTGCGCCTTGCAGGGCGTCAGCCAGGGTGCGCTTGTCGGTCGCGTGAGCGAAGACGGCTTTGTACTGGTTCAGATCGTCACGACCGGAGTGGATCACGCCGGTACGGTCGATCATGTAGATGTTTTCGATGTTGGCGCCCATGCTCACCAGCAATTTCATGCAGGAGATGGCGGCAGCGCCGGCGCCCAGGCAGACGATCTTGGCTTCCGGCAGGGTTTTGCCAGCGATTTCCAGGGCGTTGATCATGCCGGCTGCGGTTACGATCGCGGTGCCATGCTGGTCATCGTGGAATACCGGGATGTCGCACTGCTCGATCAGAGCACGTTCGATCTCAAAGCACTCAGGTGCCTTGATGTCTTCCAGGTTGATGCCACCGAAGGTGATGGAGATGCGCTTGACGGTGTCGATGAAGGCTTGCGGGCTTTCGGAGTCGACTTCGATGTCGAAAACGTCGATGCCGGCGAAACGCTTGAACAGCACGCCTTTACCTTCCATCACTGGCTTGGAAGCCAATGGGCCGAGGTTACCCAGGCCGAGAATCGCGGTGCCATCGGAAATGACTGCAACCAGGTTGCCTTTACCGGTGTATTTGTAGGCCAGTTCAGGATCGCGGGCGATTTCGCGTACTGGTTCGGCTACGCCGGGGCTGTAGGCCAGCGACAGGTCGCGGGCGGTAGCGGTGGCCTTGGTGAGCTCGACGCTCAGCTTACCTGGACGAGGATTAGCGTGATATTCGAGAGCGGCAGTTTTCAAATCAGACATGTGGGCATTCCGCTTTTACTGTTGGACAGACTGGTCAGCGAGGATACGCGCCTCGCAAAATCCCCACAAGACTGACCGGTCACCCCTGTCAAGCGCCCTGCCTTACGACTTTGGGCCAAGAGCCGCGGAACACAAGGGATAGACTGTTCACAATCGCCATAAAAAATGTCTACAATTTTTTATCAATGCATGATTTGAAGCATGACCGGATCGGTCAGCGGCAACATCCACCGCGCCTGACCGTCCTTGAGCCCACCCCGGCGCGAACGATCCAGCACCCAGCCACGCGCCTCGATTTGCTTGCCTTTAAGCCCATCAAGCGCGGAAGCGTCGAAGCGGCCCAGCAAATTGGGCGCAATGCGCAATACAACCGAGTCCTGCAACTCGATCCAAACCCCGCCGCGATTGCGCTGAACCTTGCTTACTCGCCCGTTGAGCACAGCAAAACCGGAGGTGTTGATCTGCTCCGCTTTCAGCACAGGAGACTGGCGCCACACACCGAGCCCGGCCTGACGAGCACTGCGTTCCGCAGCCTGCTGACACTCGACCAAGTCCACATTGGGTGCGACCGCCACCTGAAAGCCCAGGCCTTCGGCGAGCATTTGCGCCTCGAGGTTGGTGCCGTCGGTGCCGTAAATGTGGGCCAGGGTGCGGCCGTAGTGATCTTTGCCTTCTTTACCGGGCAGCAAACTGACCCGCCCGTCGCTTGCCGCGACCAAGGCTTCAAGGCGTTTGCGCGCAGCCACGGCGAACGGTTCGTCGGTGCGACCTTGTTTGCCCAGCTCCGGCGTATTCAAGCCAATCATGCGTACGCTGCGGCCATCGGCGAGGCGCAACGTGTCGCCGTCCACCACCCGCTGCACTGCGACGGATGGCAGCCCACTTGGCGCCGGGCAGAAGGCCTGGGCACCCGAGAGCCAAATTGCAGACACAAAAAAGGCGCCCGCAAGGGACGCCTTTTTCATTAGCAAGGAAAAGCCCATCGGGCTTTGCAACCTTACTCTGCAGCAGCAGGAGCTTTCTTGCCGAAAGCACCGAAACGGTCTGCGAAGCGCTGTACACGGCCGCCAGTATCCAGAGTCTTCTGCTTACCGGTGTAGAACGGGTGGCACTCGTTGCAAACGTCGATCGCCAGGGCTTTGCCGAAGGTCGAACGGGTTTCGAACTTGTTGCCGCAGCTGCAGGTAACAGCAACTGCTGGGTATTCTGGATGGATATCAGCTTTCATGGTGTCTTCCTCAGGCTAGCGTGCCGCCACCCAACACTATTGTTGAATACCGCACGTAATTAGGCCGCGGATTCTACCAGACAATGCCAATCACGCAAGCTGTCCCTCAAACCGGTCGTCTGCTAGGCTCCCGACCCAATACGCGGCCCCCTGTAGGAGTGAGCCTGCTCGCGATAGCAATCTTCAGCCAAAATTGCAGCGACTGGCAAACCGCTATCGCGAGCAGGCTAGCTCCTACAGGGTATGCGTCATATCACCCATTTTTGCTGATCGAGATCCCCCCGCGTGCCCGACGCCATCTTGCGCCTCGCCCTGCCTTCGCCACTGCGCCGCCTGTTCGATTACCGCGCACCGGCCGGTGTTCTGCGCGCCCAGTTGCACCCGGGCATGCGCCTGCGGGTGCCATTCGGCCGACGGGAGATGATCGGGATTCTGGTGGAGGTCACCGATACCAGCGAAGTGCCGGCGGAAAAACTCAAACCGGCCCTGGCGTTGCTCGACGCCACACCGCCGCTACCGCCCGCGCTGTTCAAGCTGTGCCTGTGGACCTCCCAGTATTATCAGCACAGCCTCGGCGACACCCTGAGCTGGGCACTGCCGGTTTTGCTGCGCCAGGGTGAACTGGCTGAAGCGCGCCAGGAACGTTTTTGGTCCGCCGCACCGGGTGCCAGCCTCGATGACCCGCGCATCGCTCGCGCCCCGCGCCAGCGCGAAGCCCTGGCAACCCTGGCCCAGCATCCCCACGGCGTCGCCCATCAATTGCTCAGCAAACTGATGCTGAGCAAAGACAGCCTCGATCTGCTGTTGGCCAAGGATCTGGTGCAAGTAGAAGTGCGCAAGCACGCCCCCGGCGCCCGCCACGAACACTGGCTGGCGCAACCGGAACTGCCGCTCAACCCCGAGCAGCGCGCAGCATACGAAGCGATTCGCGCCGGGTTCGACAGTTATCACGCGTTCTTGCTGGCCGGGGTCACTGGCAGCGGCAAGACCGAAGTGTATTTGCAGTTGATCCGCGAAACCCTGGAGGCCGGCAAACAGGCGCTGGTGCTGATCCCGGAAATCAACCTCGGCCCCCAGACCCTGGCGCGCTTCGAGCAGCGTTTCAATGCGCGCATCGCTCTGATCCACTCGGCAGTCAACGATCGAGAACGCCTCGACGCCTGGCTCGCCGCCCGCGACGGCGAGGCCGACATTATTATTGGCACCCGCTCGGCGTTGTTCACGCCCATGAAAAACCCTGGCCTGATCATCATCGACGAAGAGCACGACGGCTCTTATAAGCAGCAGGAAGGCCTGCGCTACCACGCCCGCGACCTCGCTCTGGTGCGCGCCCGGCAGGAAAACATCCCGATTGTCCTCGGCTCCGCCACGCCTTCGCTGGAGAGCCTGCACAACGCCTACACCGGACGTTATGGCCTCCTGCGGCTGAATGAACGTGCCGGTGGCGCCAAACAACCGCGTTTCCTGCGTCTGGACGTAAAAAGTCGCCCGTTGGACAGCGGTATTTCCGGACCGATGCAGCAAGCCATCGGTCAGACCCTGGCAGCCGGTCAGCAAGTATTGGTGTTCCTCAATCGTCGCGGCTTCGCTCCAACCCTGCTGTGCCACGACTGCGGCTGGATGTCCGAGTGCCAGCGCTGCGATGCGCGCATGACCGTGCACCAGCGTCATGGCGAGCTGCGCTGCCACCACTGCGGCTACGTCGAACACGTGCCGCGCCAGTGCCCGAAGTGCAACAAGGTCGATCTGCGGCCGGTGGGTGCCGGCACCGAACGGGCCGAAGAACGATTAGGCATTCTGTTCCCGGACTATCCGGTGCTGCGGGTCGACCGCGACAGCACGTCACGCAAGGATGCGATGAATCAACTATTCGCGACCATTCAAAAGGGCCAGCCGTGCATTCTGGTGGGCACGCAGATGCTCGCCAAAGGGCACCATTTTCCACGGGTGACGCTGGTGTCGATTCTCGACGCCGACGGCGGGTTGTTCTCAGGCGACTTCCGCGCGAGCGAGCGCATGGCGCAACTGATCGTGCAAGTAGCCGGCCGCGCGGGACGGGCAGAAGAACCGGGCAAAGTGATCATCCAGACCCATCTGGCTGACCATCCGCTGCTGGTGCAATTGACCGAGCAGGGTTATTTCGCGTTTGCCGAACAGGCTTTGAGTGAACGGCGCGCGGCGGGTCTGCCGCCGTTTGCGCATTTGGCGCTGCTGCGGGCCGAGGCGCACAAGCCAGGGCAGGCCGAAGGTTTTCTCGATGAAGCGTGCAGCGAGGCCGAGCGTTTGCTGGGCGAGCATAATCTGACCGGCATCGAGCTGCTGGGGCCAGTGCCGGCGCCAATGGAGCGTCGGGCCGGGCGTTATCGTGCACAGCTGTTGTTGCAGGCCTCGGCGCGGGCACCGCTGCATCGGTTGCTGGCGAGTTGGTTGCTGGTGCTGGAGCAGATGCCGAGCGGGCGGGCGGTACGCTGGTCGCTGGATGTGGATCCGGTGGATTTGTATTAACAGCAAGATCAAAAGATCGCAGCCTGCGGCAGCGCCTACCCTGCGATCTTTACCGCTTTTGTCACCACATATCCACAACCTGCCTGCTAAGGTTGGCAAGCCTGCCTTGGCAACGGATAATGCCCAGTTTTTCCACCCGCGCATTGATGCGCCGCCGCGCTAGCGGTCGAAAGAGAAGACCATGAAAGACACCATTCGCCAGCTGATCCAACAAGCCATCACCCAACTCGTCAACGAAGGTGTGTTGCCTGAAGGCCTGACGCCGGCGATCCAGGTGGAAAACTCTCGCGACAAGAAGAACGGCGATTTCGCCAGCAACATCGCCATGATGCTCGCCAAGCCAGCGGGCATGAAGCCGCGCGACCTCGCGGAAAAAATCATTGCCGCGCTGCCGGCTGACGAAAACATCACCAAGACCGAAATCGCCGGCCCTGGCTTTCTCAATTTCTTCCAGAACACCCAAGCCCTGGCCACTCGCCTGGACGCCGCCCTCGCCGACGCCAACATCGGCGTACGCAAGGCCGGCCCGGTGCAGCGTACGGTGGTTGACTTGTCGGCACCGAACCTGGCCAAAGAGATGCACGTCGGCCACTTGCGTTCGACCATCATCGGCGACGGCGTGGCTCGCGTGCTGGAGTTCCTCGGCGATACCGTGATCCGTCAGAACCACGTCGGCGACTGGGGCACCCAGTTCGGCATGCTGATGGCTTACCTGCAAGAAAACCCGATCACCAGCGACGAACTGTCGGACCTGGAAAACTTCTACCGCGCCGCCAAACAACGCTTCGACGAGTCTGAAGAGTTCGCCGACCGCGCCCGTGGCCTGGTGGTCAAGCTGCAAGCCGGCGACCCGGACTGCCTGGCGCTGTGGACCAAGTTCAAAGACATCTCGCTGTCGCATTGCCAGAAAATCTACGAGCTGCTGAACGTCAAACTGACCATGGCCGACGTGATGGGCGAAAGCGCCTACAACGACGACCTGATCAACGTGGTCAACGACCTCAAGGCCGCCGGCATGCTGGTCGAAAGCAACGGCGCCCAGTGCGTGTTCCTCGACGAGTTCAAAAACGCTGACGGCGATCCGCTGCCAGTGATCATCGTCAAGGCCGACGGCGGCTACCTCTACGCCACCACCGACCTGGCCGCCGTGCGCTACCGCAGCGGCAAGCTCAAGGCTGATCGTGCGCTGTACTTCGTCGACCAACGCCAGGCCCTGCACTTCCAGCAAGTGTTCGCCGTGGCGCGCAAGGCCGGTTTCGTGACGCACCCGATGGAAATGGAACACATGGGCTTCGGCACCATGAACGGCGCCGATGGCCGTCCTTTCAAGACCCGTGACGGCGGCACCGTGAAGCTGATCGACCTGCTGACCGAAGCCCAGGAACGCGCCTACACACTGGTAAAAGACAAGAACCCGGAACTGGCCGAAGCAGAGTTGCGCAACATCGCCAAGGTCGTGGGCATCGGCGCAGTGAAATACGCCGACCTGTCCAAGCACCGCACCAGCGATTACAGCTTCAACTTTGACCTGATGCTGAACTTCGAAGGCAACACCGCGCCGTACTTGCTGTACGCCTATACCCGCGTGGCCGGCGTGTTCCGCAAACTCGGCAAAGACTTCAGTGAAGTCGAAGGCCAGATCGTTCTCGAAGCACCGCACGAACACGAGCTGGCAGCGAAACTCGCGCAATTCGGCGAAATCCTGAACAACGTGTCCGAAAAAGGCACGCCGCACATCCTCTGCACCTACCTGTACGACGTCGCCGGCCTGTTCTCCAGTTTCTACGAGAACTGCCCGATCCTCGCCGCCGACACCCCGGAACAAATGCAAAGCCGCTTGCGCCTCGCTGCGCTGACCGGTCGCACTCTCAAGCAAGGCCTGGAACTCTTGGGTCTGGAAACTCTGGAGCGTATGTAAGTTGGCTGCCAAGAAAAAACCTGCACCCAAGCGTGGCGCCAGCCGTTACCAAGCTCCAGCGAAGCAACCGATCCCGGGTTGGCTGTGGATGGCCATCGGCCTGACGGTCGGTGCCTTCGTCGTTTTTCTGATGAAGCTGGAACCGGGCAAGGGCAGTGACACTGTCAAGCGCGAGAAAGTGGAGCAACAACAGAAAGCCACCAAGATCGCCGAAGCGAACAAGACTCCGCCGAGCCCGACGCAACCGGTGAAGCCGAAGTACGACTTCTACACCTTGCTGCCGGAATCGGAAGTCATTGTGCCGCCGGATGCCGTGCCGGAAAAAACCCTGCCGACGCCTCAAGTGCCGGCCGTTCCGACCACGCCGGTTACGCCAGCGGAAGCGGCGAAGATCGACACTGCACGGGCTCAGGCAGCCTTGGCCGGGATCACCCCGCCACCGCCACCACCGGTCACCAAAGCCGCGCCAGTGACCAAGTTCTTCCTGCAGGCCGGTTCGTTCCGCAAAGAGGCGGATGCCGACAAGGTTCGGGCACAGATCATTCTGCTCGGCCAGGCTGTGGCGGTTGAGTCAGGTACGGTGAAAGACGAGACCTGGTATCGGGTATTGGTCGGGCCGTTCAGCAACCGCGAACAACTGACCACCGCGCAGAAGCAACTGGCCGGCGCCGGGTTCAGCAACCTGTTGTTACAACAACGCCAGAGCCGTTGATCAACTGCCACCGCAGCTTCCATGGGTGGCACAAATCCCTGTAGGAGCTGCCGCAGGCTGCGATCTTTTCTAAGATTGCAGCGTGTTTGGTTTGGCAAGACGAAGGGCAAGATCAAAAGATCGCAGCCTTCGGCAGCTCCTACACGCCTCGCACCACTCGTCCCCCGCCGCGTCCTGCGGTTGAAATCCTCTCCACCACCCCCATATGAGTTGGCATAAGGCATTTTCGCCCCGCTGCGTGGAGACTCTTCCCTTGACCACCATCGTTTCAGTTCGCCGCCACGGCAAAGTCGTCATGGGCGGCGACGGCCAGGTTTCCCTCGGCAATACCGTGATGAAAGGCAACGCGAAGAAAGTTCGTCGCCTGTACCACGGCCAGGTCATCGCCGGTTTCGCCGGTGCCACCGCCGACGCCTTTACCCTTTTCGAACGCTTCGAAGGCCAGCTTGAAAAACATCAGGGCCACCTGGTTCGCGCCGCCGTCGAACTCGCCAAAGAATGGCGCACCGACCGCTCCCTGAGCCGCCTCGAAGCCATGCTTGCAGTCGCCAACAAAGACGCCTCCCTGATCATCACCGGCAACGGCGATGTGGTTGAACCGGAAAACGGCCTGATCGCCATGGGTTCTGGCGGTGGTTACGCCCAGGCTGCTGCCAGCGCCCTGCTGAAAAAGACCGACCTGTCGGCCCGTGAAATCGTCGAAACCGCCCTCGGCATCGCCGCCGACATTTGTGTATTCACCAACCACACCCAGACCATTGAGGAGCAGGACTGCGCCGAATAAGCCTGTTCCGGCCTTTGTGCCACGGCTCATTCTTGCTTGAGGTCCGCCAACTATTATGTCCATGACTCCCCGTGAAATCGTCCACGAACTCAATCGCCATATCATCGGCCAGGACGATGCCAAACGCGCCGTCGCCATTGCGTTGCGCAATCGCTGGCGCCGGATGCAGTTGCCAGAAGAGCTGCGTGTTGAAGTAACGCCGAAGAACATCCTGATGATCGGCCCGACCGGTGTCGGTAAAACCGAGATCGCCCGTCGCCTGGCCAAGCTGGCCAACGCCCCGTTCATCAAGGTCGAAGCGACCAAATTCACCGAAGTCGGCTATGTCGGCCGCGACGTTGAATCGATCATTCGTGACCTCGCCGATGCGGCGATCAAGCTGCTGCGCGAGCAGGAAATCACCAAGGTTCGCCACCGCGCTGAAGACGCCGCCGAAGAACGCATCCTCGACGCACTGCTACCGCCGGCGCGCATGGGTTTCAGCAACGACGACACCCCGACTGCCGACTCCAACACCCGTCAGCTGTTCCGCAAGCGTCTGCGTGAAGGCCAACTGGATGACAAGGAGATCGAAATCGAAGTCGCCGAAATGGCCGGCGTCGACATCTCCGCGCCACCGGGCATGGAAGAAATGACCAACCAGCTGCAAAGCCTGTTCGCCAATATGGGCAAGGGCAAAAAGAAGGCCCGCAAGCTCAAGGTCAAGGAAGCGCTCAAGCTGGTGCGCGACGAAGAAGCCAGCCGCCTGGTCAACGATGAAGAGTTGAAAGCCAAGGCGCTGGAAGCGGTCGAGCAGCACGGCATCGTGTTCATCGACGAAATCGACAAGGTCGCCAAGCGCGGTAATTCCGGCGGCGTCGACGTGTCCCGTGAAGGCGTACAGCGTGATTTGCTGCCGTTGATCGAAGGCTGCACCGTCAACACCAAACTGGGCATGGTCAAGACCGACCACATCCTGTTCATTGCATCCGGTGCTTTCCATCTGAGCAAGCCGAGCGATCTGGTGCCGGAACTGCAAGGTCGGTTGCCGATTCGCGTTGAACTGAAGGCCCTGTCGCCAGAAGATTTCGAGCGCATCCTCAGCGAACCGCACGCCTCGCTCACCGAGCAATATTGCGCGCTGCTGAAAACCGAAGGTTTGACCATCGAGTTCCAGCCGAGCGGTATCAAGCGCATCGCGGAGATCGCCTGGCAGGTCAACGAGAAAACCGAAAACATCGGTGCCCGTCGCCTGCATACACTGCTTGAGCGCCTGCTCGAAGAAGTGTCGTTCAGCGCTGGCGACCTGGCCAGTGCCCATGACGACAAGGCGATCCAGATTGACGCTGATTACGTCAACAGCCACCTGGGCGAATTGGCGCAGAACGAAGACCTGTCCCGTTATATCCTGTAGGTCACCTACACCCCTGTAGGAGCTGCCGCAGGCTGCGATCTTTTGACGTTGTATTTCAAGATCAAAAAATCGCAGCCTGCGGCAACTCCTACAGATGCTTTGGATGATCTGTCATGACCCAGCTCCCCACCGACATCAAACTGCACAAAGCCTCGAAAACCCTGACGCTCAAATACGCGTCCGGCGAGGAATACACCCTGCCCGCCGAGTTCCTGCGCGTGCACTCTCCCTCCGCCGAGGTCCAGGGCCACGGCAAACCTATCCTGCAATTTGGCAAGATCAACGTAGGCCTGAGCAAGATAGAACCGGCCGGTCAGTACGCACTGAAATTGACCTTCGACGACGGTCACGACAGCGGCCTGTTCACCTGGGAATACCTCTACGAACTGGGGCGACGTTATGACGCACTCTGGGAGGATTATCTTGCCGAGCTAAAAGCCGCCGGCAAAACCCGCGACCCGAATGAATCCATCGTCAAGCTGATGCTCTAGCCTGAGCCTCTTGCTCTTTAGAGGGCATTTTCTAATTCCATCTGTTTGAATGCTCCGCTTCAGGGCTGTTGATTGGCCTGCTTGCGAAAAAAATTAAACTCGGGTAACCAATGGAGCTGGCAAGTTCCCTGCAGTGCTCTCTGCGAACTAAAAAGCAGCGATGCAGAATTAACGGTCACCCGAGCAGTAGTACCTGGCATTTGCTGTGTGACTACACAGCAAGGCCCCGGGTACTCGTCTCAGGACAATGGAGCGTCGTAGATGAGTAACAAGAATAACGATGACTTGAAGTATCAGGCCTCGGAAAACACCTTGGGACTGAATCCTGTCGTTGGGCTGCGTGGAAAGGATCTACTGGCATCTGCTCGCATGGTGCTCAGGCAGGCCATCAAACAACCGATTCACAGCGCCAAGCATGTTGCGCACTTCGGCCTTGAACTCAAGAACGTGCTGTTCGGCAAATCCGCGCTGCAACCGACCAGTGATGACCGTCGCTTTGCCGACCCGGCCTGGACCCAGAACCCGCTCTACAAACGTTATCTGCAAACCTACCTGGCGTGGCGCAAGGAACTCCACGACTGGATTGACGACAGTAGCCTCTCACCCAGTGACTCTGCTCGCGGGCACTTCGTGATCAATCTCATGACCGAAGCCATGGCCCCGACCAACAGCGCGGCCAACCCGGCGGCGGTCAAACGCTTCTTCGAAACCGGCGGCAAGAGCTTGCTCGACGGCCTGTCGCACCTGGCCAAGGACATGGTTCACAACGGCGGCATGCCGAGTCAGGTCAACATGGGCGCGTTCGAGGTTGGCAAGAGCCTCGCCGTGACCGAAGGCGCGGTGGTGTTTCGCAACGATGTGCTGGAGTTGATCCAGTACAAGCCGATCACCGAGCAGGTCCACGAGCGCCCATTGCTGGTGGTGCCGCCGCAGATCAACAAGTTCTACGTGTTCGACCTGAGCCCGGACAAGAGCCTGGCGCGTTTCTGCCTGCGCAGCAATGTGCAGACCTTCATCGTCAGCTGGCGCAACCCGACCAAAGAACAACGCGAGTGGGGCCTGTCGACGTACATCGAGGCTCTCAAGGAAGCGGTCGATGTGGTCACCGCGATCACCGGCAGCAAAGACGTGAACATGCTTGGCGCCTGCTCCGGCGGTATCACCTGCACCGCCCTGCTGGGTCACTACGCGGCGATCGGAGAGAACAAGGTCAACGCCCTCACCCTGTTGGTGAGCGTGCTCGATACCACCCTGGAAAGCGACGTCGCCCTGTTCGTCAATGAACAGACTCTGGAAGCCGCCAAGCGCCACTCGTACCAGGCCGGTGTGCTGGAAGGCCGCGACATGGCGAAAGTCTTCGCCTGGATGCGCCCCAACGACCTGATCTGGAACTACTGGGTCAACAATTACCTGCTGGGCAACGAGCCGCCGGTTTTCGACATCCTGTTCTGGAACAACGACACCACGCGATTGCCTGCAGCGTTCCACGGCGACCTGATCGAGATGTTCAAAAACAACCCATTGATTCGCCCGAATGCACTGGAAGTGTGCGGTACCGCCATCGACCTCAAGCAGGTGACGGCCGACATCTTTTCCCTGGCCGGCACCAACGACCACATCACCCCGTGGAAGTCCTGCTACAAGTCGGCGCAGTTGTTCGGCGGCAATGTCGAATTCGTGCTGTCCAGCAGCGGGCACATTCAGAGCATCCTGAACCCGCCGGGCAATCCGAAATCGCGCTACATGACCAGCACCGAAAAAATGGCGACCACTGCCGATGAGTGGCAAGAAAACTCCACCAAGCACACCGATTCCTGGTGGCTGCATTGGCAGGCGTGGCAGGCCCAGCGTTCGGGCGAACTGAAAAAAGCGCCTGCAAAACTGGGCAACAAGGCTTATCCGGCAGGTGAAGCGGCGCCGGGCACTTACGTACACGAGCGGTAACTGACACACCTCCCTACTCTGTAGGAGCTGCCGCAGGCTGCGATCTTTAAAAGATCAAGATCAAAAGATCGCAGCCTGCGGCAGCTCCTACAGGGGATCGAGGATGAATTCATAAACAGGGCCAGAGCATGCCGCAACCGTTCATTTTCCGTACCGTCGACCTGGATGGCCAGACCCTCCGCACGGCGGTACGCCCCGGCAAGCCTCACTTGACGCCCTTGCTGATTTTCAACGGCATCGGCGCCAACCTGGAGCTGGTGTTTCCGTTCGTCGCGGCGCTGGACCCGGACCTGGAAGTCATCGCTTTCGACGTGCCCGGTGTCGGCGGTTCGTCGACACCGAATCGGCCTTATCGCTTTCCGGGTCTGGCCAAGCTCACGGCACGCATGCTCGATTATCTCGACTACGGGCAGGTCAATGTGATCGGCGTGTCCTGGGGCGGTGCCCTCGCCCAGCAGTTCGCCTTCGACTACCCGGAGCGCTGCAAGAAACTGGTGCTGGCGGCCACGGCGGCGGGTGCGGTGATGGTGCCGGGCAAGCCGAAGGTGCTGTGGATGATGGCCAGCCCGCGACGCTACATTCAGCCGTCGCACGTGATCCGCATTGCGCCGATGATCTACGGCGGCTCGTTCCGTCGCGACCCGACGCTGGCCGCGAGCCACGCAGCGAAAGTGCGTTCGGCGGGCAAGCTCGGTTACTACTGGCAGCTGTTCGCCGGTCTCGGCTGGACCAGCATTCACTGGCTGCACAAGATCCATCAACCGACGCTGGTACTGGCGGGCGACGACGATCCACTGATTCCGCTGATCAACATGCGTTTGCTGGCCTGGCGAATTCCAAACGCTCAATTGCACATCATCGATGACGGCCATCTGTTCCTGATCACCCGTGCAGAAGCCGTGGCACCGATCATCATGAAATTTCTCGAGGAAGAACGACAACGCGCCGTGATGCATCCGCATCCATCGCCATTGGGCGGTTAGTCGCCCCATTGTCAGTCGGCAGGATGCCGCGCCGCGCAACAACCCATTACAGCGACTATGGTGTTCTGGTTCGGTTGTTAGTTTTTGGCCTGAAGACGAAGGAGTGTTGACTCATGCGTGACAAAGCAGCGCGGGACTCTATGCCCACTCCCGCCGCGTTCATCAACGCACAGAGTGCGATTACCGGCCTGCGTGGCCGGGACCTGATTTCGACCTTGCGCAGCGTCGCCGCCCATGGCTTGCGCAACCCGGTGCACAGCGCCCGGCACGCGTTGAAACTGGGCGGCCAACTGGGTCGCGTGCTGCTGGGCGAAACCCTGTACCCGACCAACTCGCAGGACAGTCGTTTTGCCGATCCGGCATGGAGCCTCAACCCGTTTTATCGCCGCAGTCTGCAGGCCTATCTCGCCTGGCAAAAGCAGGTCAAAAACTGGATCGACGAGAGCAGCATGAGCCCGGACGATCGTGCCCGCGCGCACTTCGCATTCGCCCTGCTCAACGACGCCGTGTCGCCGTCCAACAGCCTGCTCAATCCACTGGCGATCAAGGAGATTTTCAACTCCGGCGGCAACAGCCTGGTGCGCGGGATCAGCCACTTGGTGGACGACCTGCTGCACAACGACGGCCTGCCCCGGCAAGTCACCAAGCAGGCGTTCGAGGTCGGCAAGACCGTAGCGACCACCACTGGCGCCGTGGTGTTTCGCAATGAGTTGCTGGAGCTGATCCAGTACAAGCCGATGAGCGAAAAACAGTATTCCAAGCCGCTGCTGGTGGTGCCGCCGCAGATCAACAAGTACTACATTTTCGACCTGAGCCCTCACAACAGCTTCGTCCAGTACGCTCTCAAGAACAGTCTGCAAACCTTCGTGATCAGTTGGCGCAACCCCGATGTGCGCCACCGTGAATGGGGCCTGTCGACCTACGTGGAAGCGGTGGAAGAAGCCATGAACGTTTGCCGGGCGATCACCGGCGCGCGTGAGGTGAACTTAATGGGTGCCTGCGCCGGCGGGCTGACCATCGCCGCGCTACAAGGCCACTTGCAGGCCAAGCGACAGCTGCGCCGGGTATCCAGCGCGACGTATCTGGTGAGTCTGCTCGACAGTCAGCTGGACTCGCCAGCGACCCTGTTCGCCGACGAACAGACCCTGGAAGCCGCCAAGCGTCGCTCCTATCAAAAGGGCGTGCTGGACGGTCGAGACATGGCCAAGATCTTTGCCTGGATGCGTCCCAACGACTTGATCTGGAGCTACTTCGTCAACAATTACTTGTTGGGCAAAGAGCCGCCAGCCTTCGACATCCTGTACTGGAACAACGACAACACACGCCTGCCGGCAGCCCTGCATGGCGATTTGCTGGACTTCTTCAAACACAACCCGTTGAGCCATCCAGGCGGTCTCGAAGTGTGTGGCACGCCGATCGATTTGCAGAAGGTCACTGTCGACAGCTTCAGCGTCGCCGGTATCAACGACCACATCACGCCGTGGGACGCGGTGTATCGCTCGACCTTGCTGTTAGGTGGCGAGCGCCGCTTCGTACTGTCCAACAGCGGTCACGTGCAGAGCATTCTCAACCCGCCGAGCAATCCGAAAGCCAACTACGTCGAGGGCGCAAAGCTGAGCAGCGACCCACGGGCCTGGTACTACGACGCCAAGCAGGTCGATGGCAGCTGGTGGACCCAGTGGCTGAGCTGGATTCAGGAACGCTCGGGCGCGCAGAAAGAAACCCACATGGCGCTGGGCAACCAGAACTATCCACCGATGGAGGCGGCGCCCGGTACTTACGTGCGCGTGCGCTGACGTTCAACGACCCACGGCCGTCATCGGCCGTGACATGACCCGATCATTAAGAAGACTGGATGAAAACCCGCGACCGGATCCTTGAATGTGCCCTGCAGTTGTTCAATCAGAAGGGTGAACCCAACGTCTCCACCATGGAAGTTGCCAACGAAATGGGCATCAGCCCGGGCAACCTCTACTACCACTTCCACGGCAAGGAGCCGCTGATTCTCGGGCTGTTCGAACGCTTCCAGAGCGAGCTGGCGCCGCTGCTCGACCCACCGTCCGACGTTGAACTGGGACCCGACGATTACTGGCTGTTCCTGCACCTGATCGTCGAACGCCTGGCTCACTACCGGTTTCTGTTCCAGGACTTGTCTAACCTCGCCGGACGCTTGCCGAAGCTCGCCAAGGGCATTCGCAACCTGCTCAATGCGTTGAAACGCACATTGGCGTCGTTATTGGCGCGATTGAAGGCACAGGGTCAGTTGGTCAGCGATACTCAGGCGCTGGGGCAGTTGGTGGAACAGATCACCCTGACGTTGCTGTTCTCACTGGACTATCAGCGGATTCTGGATCGTGAAGGCGAAGTGCGGTTGGTGGTTTACCAGATCATGATGCTGGTGGCGCCGCATTTGCTGCCGCCGATCAAGGTGGCGACGGAGCAAATGGCGATGCAGTATCTCGAAGACCATTAAGATCAAAAGATCGCAGCCTTCGGCAGCACCTACAGGGGAATGCGTTTCAATGTAGGAGCTGCCGAAGGCTGCGATCTTTTGACTTTTTCAATCAAACAAAAACGCCCGACCTTGGCAGGCCGGGCGTTTTTTTGAGCCCTGAAATCAGGACTGACTGGTTGGCGTCGACGGAGCTGGCGCGGCAGTCGGGGTTACAGCAGGGGTTGGTGCAGCCGCGGAGTTCGACGGGCTGACCGGGGCGGCCGGTTTGGCGGCAGCCACTGCTGGTTTTGGTGCGGCGGCTTTCGGAGCAGCCGGTTTTTTCACTGCGGGTTTCTTCGCGGCAGCGGGTTTTGCCGCTGGCTTGGCTGCAGCAGGTTTAGCGGCGGCAGTTTTGGCCGCAGGCTTGGCAGCAGGTTTCGCTGCTGGCTTAGCCGCTGCTTTTGCAGCAACCGGTTTTGCCGCTGGCTTGGCAGCAGCAGGTTTGGCGGCGGCAGTTTTGGCCGCTGGCTTGGCAGCAGCTTTTGCCGCTGGTTTGGCTGCTGGTTTAGCCGCTGCTTTTACCAGTGGCTTGGCAGCAGTTTTGGCCGCTGGCTTGGCCGCTGCGGTTTTCGCCGCAACAGGCGCAACCTTGGCACCGGTGAGTTTTTCGATTTGCTTGGTCAGGGTATCGACCTTGCTGTGCAGTGCTTTGACTTCATTGCGGCTCGGTACACCCAGGCGCGAAATGGCGCTGTTCAGGCGCTTGTCGAAAGCCCCTTCCAGCTCATCCCACTTGCCCAGTGCGCGATCTTTCACGCCGCTGATGCGCGATTTGGCCGAAGAAGCGGAGTCCTTGGCGGCGTCGACAGTTTTGCCAACAGCGCTCTTGGTCAGTTTCTCGGCTTTCTCGCCGTCCTTAACCAATGCATCGAAGAGTTTGCTGCCGTCAGTGTCGATCTTCGAGTACACGCCTAAACCAGCCAGCCAGATTTTGCGGGAGTAGTCTTCGACTTTCCCGATCCACGAGCTGCCTTCTTTATCAGTGTTCTTTTTACCAGCCATCCCGTTCTCCTTAAGATTTACGCGCGACGCGTTCGAGCAATGCCGTCAGCTCATCGAGCTTAGCAGAGAGTGTCTCAACGTCATGTTTAGACGGAATGCCGATACGATTCAAGGCACTTGCGACACGCGAGTCAAACGCCTTCTCGACCTTGTCGAGCTGAACTTCGACCTTGCCTTTGAAAGTGCTCACTTCAGTCTTCGCTTCATCGATCTCGGCATTCGCCGCCTCGAGTTTCTCAGCGACTACTTTTTTGCCTTTCTTTTCAACAGTTTGACCAGCCTTGATCAACTCTTGAAAGTATTCGCTGCCCTCTTGGCCAACCTTGGCGTAGGCACCCAGGCCTGCCAGCCAGATCTTGCGGGCATAGGATTTGACGTCGCCCAGAGCAGTGGTCGATGCGTCGATTTTTTTCTTCAAAATAACTTTGGCCATGGTGCACCTCACGCGCAGAAGGTTTGAGGAACTGCCCGCGAAAGTGTCGGGCTCTGGCACAAAGTAGGGAGAAAAATTAGAAACGGCACCCTAACAACTGACATGAATCGATGGTGGCTTTTGGAAAAGATCGCAGCCTCGTAGCACTCGGCAGCTCCTACAGGTGGATGCCGCCGCATGTAGGAGCTGTCGAATGCAACGAGGCTGCGATCTTTCATCCATCACACCAACGCTTTATCCAGCGCCTTCTCGATTTCCGCTTTGATCATGCTGCTCATGGCCGACATCATCAGGCCCAGTTCCACATCAACCTTGATCGAATCCTCACTGACATGCACCGCGCCTTTAACACCCGAGCGTTTGAGGTTCAGGGTGTCGCCGGACCACTGCGGCTCCAGACCATATTGATCGGAGAGTTTCTGCGCCAGCTTGTCGGCCTTCTCGCGCGCCGCGTCCTTACCCAGGCTGTGGGCACGTTCAACACTAATACGGGCCATCAAATGACTCCTGCTTTATGAATGCTTGTTCGGGATATCTTGACCCTTGCTGCGTCAAATCGTCCCGGCGATTGCCTATCTTACCTTTAGCCATTCCAAGACAAAGCATCCCTTGGGGATTAGAATGTCGCGCATTCTCTTTTGGTGACAGCGATATGACTGATCAGCGCAAAGGCAGCGATGCCGAACCCACCACTCACTTCGGCTTCAAAAACGTTCCGGAAAGCCAGAAAGCGGAAAAAGTCGCTGAAGTTTTCCACTCGGTAGCCGCCAAGTACGACCTGATGAACGACCTTCTGTCGGGCGGCATGCACCGTCTGTGGAAGCGTTTTGCGATCGAACTGTCGGGCGTACGCACCGGCAATCGTGTGCTCGACATCGCCGGCGGCACCGGTGACCTGACCAAAAAATTCTCGCACCTCGTTGGCCCGACCGGCCAGGTGGTATTGGCCGACATCAACGCGTCCATGCTCAAGGTCGGTCGTGACCGCCTGCTGGACCTGGGTGTCGCCGGCAACGTCGAATTCGTCCAGGCCGATGCAGAAAAACTGCCGTTCCCGGACAACCATTTCGACTGCGTGACCATCGCTTTTGGTCTGCGCAACGTGACGCACAAAGAAGATGCCCTGCGCTCGATGCTGCGCGTGCTCAAGCCTGGCGGCCGTTTGTTGGTGCTGGAGTTCTCCAAACCGACCAACGCGCTGATGTCCAAAGCCTACGACGCCTACTCGTTCGCCTTCATGCCACTGATGGGCAAGCTGATCACGAACGACTCGGAAAGCTATCGCTACCTGGCCGAATCGATCCGCATGCACCCGAACCAGGAAACCCTGAAGTCGATGATGGTCGAGGCCGGTTTCGACCGCGTCACCTACCACAACATGACCGCAGGCATCGTCGCCCTGCACCGCGGCATCAAGCCCTGATGCTGCTCGCCGGCCTGCTCGCCAGCGTTGAACTCGGTCTGAACCGGGTGCTGCGCCTCGACAGCACGGCGCTGCCGCGGCTGGCGCATTTGACCGGCAAAGTGATTGCCGTTGATTGCCGCAGCCCGGCGTTGCAAGTGTTCATCCTGCCCAGCGATGAAGGCCTGATGCTCGCGTCCCAGTGGGAAACCGGCGCCGACTGCACCTTGCGTGCACCGGCTTCCAGCCTGCTGAAGCTGGCAATGAGCAAGGACAAGACTTCGATCCTGCATGGCCCCGAAGTCGAGCTCGATGGTGACAGCGGCGTGCTGCTGGAACTGGCGGCCATCCTCCAGGACCTGGAGCTCGACTGGGAGTACGAACTCTCTCGCTGGCTCGGCCCCGTCGCCACGCAACTGGTCGGCGGTCACCTGCGCAGCCGCGCCCGCTGGTACAAGCAAGGGTTCGCCAGTCTTGGCCAGAACCTGGGCGAATACCTGGCCGAAGAATCGCGCGCCCTCGTCGGTCAGCGCGAAGCCGAAGCCCGATTCAGTGAACTGGACCAGATCAAACTCGATCTGGAACGTCTCGAGGCGCGTTTCGAGCGCCTTTCCCGATCCCTCGACCCAAGCGATAACGCATGAAGCTGCTTGCCGTCCGCCGTTTGTTGCGCATCCAGCGCGTCGTGATCCGCTACCGCCTCGATGACCTGCTGTTCGCCCTGCCGCTGCCCTGGTTTTTGCGGGCGCTGCGCTATGCCTTGCCGTGGCGCTGGTTCCCGCGCAAGACGCTGGACCTGAGCCGAGGCGCGCGCTTGCGCCTGGCGCTCCAGGACCTGGGGCCGATTTTCATCAAGTTCGGGCAGATCCTGTCCACCCGTCGCGACCTGCTGCCCGAAGACATCGCCGACGAGCTGATGAAGTTGCAGGACCGCGTGCCGCCGTTCGATTCACAGCTGTCGGTCAAGCTGATCGAAGAGCAGCTCGGCAAAAAAATCAGCGAAGTGTTCAGCCGTTTCGATGTTGAACCGCTGGCCTCGGCTTCGGTGGCGCAGGTGCATGCGGCGCAGTTGAAAACCGGCGAAGAAGTCGTGGTCAAAGTGATCCGACCGGGCCTCAAGCCGATCATCGCGCAGGATCTGGCCTGGCTGTTCATCCTCGCCGGTGCCGCCGAAAAACTCTCCGCCGATGCACGCCTGCTGCACCCGGTGGACGTGGTCAGCGACTACGAAAAAACCATCTACGACGAACTCGACCTGCTCCGCGAAGCCGCCAACGCCAGCCAGTTGAAACGCAATTTCGAAGGTTCGCCCCTGCTGTATGTGCCGCAAGTCTATTGGGACTGGTGCCGGCCGAAAGTGCTGGTGATGGAGCGCATCTACGGCATCCAGGTCACCGATCTGGCGACCCTGGCCGACCAGCGCACCGACATGAAAATGCTCGCTGAGCGCGGCGTCGAGATCTTCTTCACCCAGGTGTTCCGCGACAGCTTCTTCCACGCCGACATGCACCCCGGCAACATCTTCGTCAGCACCGTCAATCCATGGAGCCCGCAATACATTGCAATCGACTGCGGTATCGTCGGCAGCCTGACCCCGGAAGACCAGGACTATCTGGCGCGCAACCTGTTCGCCTTCTTCAAGCGTGACTACCGACGGGTAGCGCAGTTGCACATCGATTCGGGCTGGGTGCCGGCGGAAACCAAACTCAACGAATTCGAAGCGGCGATTCGCACCGTGTGCGAGCCGATTTTCGAAAAACCGTTAAAAGATATTTCCTTCGGCCAGGTGCTGATGCGCCTGTTCCAGACCGCCCGACGCTTCAACATGGAAGTGCAACCGCAGCTGGTTCTGCTGCAAAAAACCCTGTTGAACATCGAAGGCCTGGGCCGTCAGCTGTACCCGGACCTCGACTTGTGGAACACCGCCCAGCCGTTCCTTGAACGCTGGATGCGCGAGCGCGTCAGCCCCAAAGCCTTGCTTGGCAATGTACAGAGCCAGTTCGAACAGATTCCGCACCTGGCCAACATGGCTCGCGACCTGCTCGAACGCATGTCCCAGCCCCACGCCTATGACCCGCCACCACCGTGGCACCGTCGCCGCGACGACTGGTTCCTGCGCCTGCTCGGCACCGCCCACCTGGCCGGCGGTGCGATACTGGCCGCCGGCGGGCCGTTGAACGATCTGGCCTACTGGCCGGCCGGAATCATGATGGCCGTCGGCTTGTATCTGGTCGTTCGCCGATAGCCAGTTGCGTGAACGACTGGCACACTGTTTGAACGCCTGGGTTTGACTAATGAAGTGTCAAACCCGCTGTCGGAGTCGAAGATGAAAAACTGGCTGGACGAGATCAAGTGGGATGCCAATGGCCTGGTGCCGGCGATCGCCCAGGATCACAAGACCGGGCGCGTCCTGATGATGGCCTGGATGAACCGCGAAGCACTGGAACTGACCGCTGCCGAGAACCGCGCCATTTACTGGTCGCGCTCCCGTGGCAAGCTGTGGCGCAAGGGCGAAGAGTCCGGCCACGTGCAGACCCTGCATGAGATGCGCCTGGACTGCGACGCCGACGTCATCATCCTGATGGTCGAGCAGATCGGCGACATCGCCTGCCATACCGGCCGCCAGAGCTGCTTCTACCGCGTTTATGAGAACGGCGACTGGACAACCATCGACCCCGTCCTGAAAGATCCGCACGCCATCTATTCCGCAGGACACAAACATGAGTGACACTCTGACCCGTCTGGCCGAGGTACTGGAAGAGCGCAAAGGCGCCGCCGCCGACAGCTCGTATGTCGCCAGCCTGTACCACAAGGGCTTGAACAAGATTCTGGAAAAAGTCGGCGAAGAGTCGGTCGAAACCATCATCGCTGCCAAGGACGCCGCCGTCAGCGGCGACTGCAGCGATGTGATCTACGAGACCGCCGATTTGTGGTTCCACAGCATGGTCATGCTCGCCCAATTGGGGCAGCATCCACAGGCTGTACTCGATGAACTGGACCGTCGTTTCGGTCTGTCCGGACACGCTGAGAAAGCCTCGCGCCCGTCCGCCTGAATAACTATTAGAGAGGAGCAGCAACATGGGCATTTTTGACTGGAAACACTGGATCGTCATCCTGGTCGTCGTGGTACTGGTATTCGGCACCAAGAAACTGAAAAACCTCGGCACCGACGTCGGCGAGTCGATCAAGGGCTTCAAAAAAGCCATGAACGACGACGAAAAACCGGCCGACCCGACTGCGACCCCGGCCCAACCGGTTCCGCCGGTGCAGCCACAAGCTTCTGTAAACCAGCCGCACACGATCGACGTGCAGGCGCAAAAAGTCGAAGAGCCAATCCGCAAAGACGTGTGAGCACTGACTAATGTTTGGTATCAGCTTCTCTGAACTGCTGCTCGTCGGCCTCGTTGCCCTGCTGGTGCTGGGCCCCGAACGTCTGCCGGGCGCTGCGCGAACCGCAGGCCTGTGGGTCGGGCGTCTGAAGCGCAGCTTCAACGCGATCAAACAGGAAGTTGAACGTGAAATCGGTGCCGACGAGATTCGTCGGCAGCTGCACAACGAGCACATCATGTCGCTTGAGCAGGAAGCACGGAAGATTTTCACCCCGCCCCTGCAAGAGCCGACGACGGTCGAACACGTGGCGCAGCAGACGATTCAGGCTCCCGCCGCGACTGCGCAACCAGCACCCGTCGTAGCGATTGCCGAACCTGCGCCCGTTGTTGCAGCGACACCAGTTGAACCCGTAACACCCGCGGCTGAGCCTGTTGCGCCGGCCCCTCATGACCCAACATTGCCGCCGCGAGCCCCATGAGCGATCTTCCTGAAAACGACCAGCACATGCCGCTGGTTTCGCACCTCACCGAGTTGCGTACCCGCCTGCTGCGCTGCGTAGCGGCAATCTTCATCATCTTCGCCGGGTTGTTCGCCTTCACCCAGCAGATCTACACCTTCGTCTCGACACCGCTGCGGGCTTACCTGCCGGCGGGCGCGACGATGATCGCCACCGACGTGTCGTCGCCGTTCCTGACGCCGCTGAAGCTGACGATGATGGTCTCGCTGTTCCTGGCGATCCCGGTGATCCTGCACCAGATCTGGGGCTTCATCGCGCCGGGCCTGTACAAGCATGAAAAGCGCATCGCGGTGCCTTTGCTGGTCTCCAGCATCGCGCTGTTCTACACCGGCATGGCATTCGCCTATTACCTGGTGTTCCCGCTGATCTTCAAGTTCTTCGCCGCTGCCACCCCGGCCGGTGTGGAAATGATGACCGACATCACCAGCTACCTCGATTTCGTCATGACGCTGTTCTTCGCCTTCGGCGTGGCGTTTGAGATTCCGGTCGCCGTCGTGTTGCTGGTATGGATCGGCGTGGTCGACGTCAAATACCTGAAGAAAATCCGCCCGTACGTGGTCATTGGCTGCTTCGTGGTCGGTATGATCCTGACGCCGCCGGACATCTTCTCGCAAACCCTGCTCGCCGTACCGATGTGGCTGTTGTTCGAGATCGGCATCCTGTTTGGCAGCCTGGTCAGCAAGCGTGGCGAACACCCGGACGACCAACCGGTTGACGATCACAACGACCAGCCACCAGCAACCCAGCCGTGAACCTGCTGTTACTCGAAGAGGCCGACTTCATTGCGGCCGACCGGGTGATCCTGCGTGATCGGCGGTTGACGCACATGCAGGAAGTACATCGCTGTGAAGTCGGTGACAGCATGCGCGTCGGGCGCATCGGCGGGCTGATGGGCTCCGCCGAGGTGCTGCGCCTGGACGCTGCTGAAGCAGAGTTGCGCGTCGTCCTCGACCAACCGGCGCCAACCAAGCTCCCATTGACGCTGGTACTGGCCCTGCCACGGCCCAAAATGCTGCGCAGGGTGTTCCAGACCGTGGCGACCATGGGTGTGCCACGCATCGTGCTGGTGAATAGCTATCGCGTCGAGAAGAGCTTCTGGCAAACCCCGTTCCTTGAGCCGGTAGCGATTCGCGAGCAATTGATTCTCGGCCTCGAACAGGCACGGGACAGCGTGCTGCCGGAAATCGTCATCGAGAAGCGTTTCAAACCGTTTGTCGAAGATCGCCTGCCCGCCATCGCCGAAGGCACGCTCGGCCTGGTCGGCCATCCCGGCAATTACCCGCCCTGCCCCCGGGGCCTGGACGAACCGGTGACCCTGGCCATCGGCCCGGAAGGTGGCTGGATCCCCTACGAAATCGACCTGCTGGGCAAGGCCGGCCTGCAACCCGTGCAGCTCGGCGAGCGCATCCTGCGCGTCGAAACCGCCGTCACCGCGCTGCTTGCCCGCCTCTTCTAGCCATACACCACCCCCATGTAGGAGCTGCCGAAGGCTGCGATCTTTTGATTCTGGCGTTTTTGAGTCCGCCAAAGATCAAGATCAAAAGATCGCAGCCTGCGGCAGCTCCTACAGGTTCGCGCTCGCCTGCCGATACAACGTCCATAAAACCAATGTATGGTCCGGGGGAGTTGCAGCATGTACCAATGGCTGGCCGATAAGCTGGGAAACGTAGGCGTCAATCGCAAACTGGGCGTCGGCTTCGGGCTGGTGCTGCTGCTGACAATGCTGATCACCGTCACCGGCTGGACCGGCCTGAGTGACGTGACGAGTCGCGGCGACAAACTGGGGTACATTTCCAGTCTCAATGACTTGACCAAAGACCTGCGTATTGCCCGCCTGGACTACGAAATGCGCCGTGGCGAACAAGGTCCTGGTGCCGTCAACGACCTGCTGGGCAAGCTCGATACCGGCCTGCAAAGCGGGCGTCAGATGATCGAGCAACCCGCCGACGTGGCCATGATCGAGCAGCAACTGGCTGCCGTCGGTCAGTACCGGCAAGCCTTCGCTGCCATGACTCAGGCTGGCGCCAACCGTGAAGACGCCCGCAGCAAACTCGGCGCCACCGCCGACAATGCTGTAGCCAAGGTCGCGGAAGTCGAAAAGTCCATGCTGCAAGGCGACAGCGTTACGCAGTTCAACAGCGTGATCGACCTGAGCAAACTGCTGCAGCAGGCGCGCTTTCAGGTTCGCGGCTACACCTACAGCGGCAAGACCGAAGCTGAGCAGCCGGCACTCGACGCCATCGACAACGCGCTGAAATACCTCGAAGGCCTGCCGTCCAAACTGCCGGAACAACACATCGCCAACCTGCAACAGGCCGCCGAATCCCTCAAAGCCTACCGCGCAGCAGTCAGCCAGTTCCGTGATTCCCAGGTTGCCAGTGCCGACGCACTCAAGCGCATGGCAGCGCAAGGCGAGATCCTGCTCGACGTCAGCAAGAAGCTCACGATTTCGCAAACTGTCGTGCGCGATACCGACGTAGCGCACGCCAAGAACATGCTGCTGCTGGCCACCGCTTTGGCGCTGGTCTTTGGTCTGTTTGCCGCTTGGGCCATCACCCGCCAGATCGTGATTCCGCTGAACCAGACCCTGAAAGTGGCCGAACGCATCGCCGCCGGCGACCTGACCCACAACCTGGCGTCCCCGCGCCTCGACGAACTGGGCCAGTTGCAGCGCGCCATTCAGAGCATGACCCACGGCCTGCGCGAATTGATCGGCGGCATCAGTGATGGCGTCACGCAAATCGCCAGCGCCGCCGAAGAGTTGTCGGCGGTCACTGAGCAGACCAGCGCCGGGGTCAACAGCCAGAAGGTCGAGACTGATCAGGTCGCCACGGCGATGAACGAAATGACTGCCACCGTGCAGGAAGTCGCACGCAACGCCGAAGAAGCCTCCGAGGCTGCCGTCGCCGCCGACCAACAGGCCCGCGAAGGTGACAAAGTGGTCGGTGAAGCGATCGCCCAGATCGAGCGACTGGCCAAGGAAGTCGGCAACTCGACCGAAGCCATGGGCGAGCTCAAGCGCGAGAGCGACAAGATCGGCAGCGTGCTCGATGTGATCAAGTCCGTGGCCCAGCAAACCAACCTGCTGGCGCTGAACGCGGCGATTGAGGCCGCCCGTGCCGGTGAAGCCGGGCGTGGTTTTGCCGTGGTCGCCGACGAAGTCCGCAGCCTGGCGCAGCGCACCCAGAAGTCCACCGAAGAAATCGAAGAGCTGATCGTCGGCCTGCAAAACGGCACGCAGCAAGTAGCAACGATCATGGACAACAGCCGCGCCCTGACCGACAGCAGCGTTGAACTGACACGCCGCGCCGGTGGTTCGCTGGAGAGCATCACCCGCACGGTGTCGGCGATCCAGGCGATGAACCAGCAAATCGCCGCCGCCGCCGAGCAGCAAAGCGCCGTGGCCGAAGAGATCAACCGCAGCGTGCTGAACGTACGTGATGTGTCGGATCAGACCTCGGCAGCCAGTGAAGAGACGGCGGCGTCCAGCGTTGAGCTGGCGCGACTGGGCACCCATCTGCAGATGCTGGTGGGGCGGTTCAAGGTTTGAGGTGATTCAATTGCCTCGGTTTGCTATGGACCGAGGCGATTGCAATCTGACAGGCGCCAGCGTTACAGAACCTGCCGCAGAACGCCCGCATCTACATGCCATTCAATGCCCCGCGCGAGCGGAAGATCAAATTCAGATCAAAAAAAACCCCGCTTTCGCGGGGTTTTTCTTTTAGGCCGGTTGCGCCTGAATGCTTAACGGTTTGAGCGGCAGCATCGGTGCATGGGGGTCGGCTTTCACCGACTTGCGCCAAGCGCCCAGCCACTCGGCGTGACCTTCGCTCCAGACCTGCTCATGCAGGCGAGCCAGGGCCACCGGATCACTCAGCAACGCCACACGCTCGTTGTTGGTCAGCCCTTCTGGACCGACTTTCATCGCGTGCCGTACCCGCTCGACCCGCAGCCATTCGATCGGCTCGGCCTGACGATGACGGGAGGTCGCCAGCGAGCACGCCAAGGCGTTCTGCTGAGGGTCGACCACCGAACGGACAAAGCCGTCGTTCAGCGCGTGCCAGCGGTTTTCGTGGGTGTACTGGTCGGTTGCCAGCAACGCCTGTGGCGGATTGTATTCCTCAGGAATCAGGAACAGGCTCTCGTCTCGCGACTTCAGGCCCAGACCGACACGGCTGGAGATCACGGAAACAGGGATCGACAGCATCAACGAACCGACGATCGGCACCAGCCACCAGAGGAAGCTCGGGTTCAGCCAGATCACCAACAGTGCCCAGAAGAAACCGAGCAACGTTTGTGGGCCGTGGCGCTTGACCGCTTCGCTCCATGGCGTGGAGTCGTCGTCACGTTGCGGCGAGTTCCAGGTCGCAGCCCAGCCGAGGAACGCAGCCAGCACGAAACGGGTGTGGAAAATCATCCGCACCGGCGCCAGCAGCATGGAGAACAGCATCTCCAGCAACATCGACATCGTCACTTTGAACTTGCCACCGAACTCTTTCGCGCCCTTGGCCCAGATCAGGATGATGCTCAACAGCTTCGGCAGGAACAGCAGCACGACAGTAGTCGAGAACAGCGCGACCGCCTTGTCCGGGTGCCATTGCGGCCAAAGCGGATAAAGCTGTCGAGGCTCCATGAAGTACTGCGGCTCCATCAACGTATTGACTGCCAGTAGCGCCGTGGACAGCACGAGGAAGAAGAACCACAGCGGCGCCGACAGGTAAGACATCACGCCAGTCAGGAACACCGCACGGTGTACCGGGTGCATGCCTTTGACCAGGAACAAGCGGAAGTTCATCAGGTTGCCGTGGCACCAGCGACGGTCACGCTTGAGTTCGTCCAGCAGGTTTGGCGGCAGCTCTTCATAGCTGCCCGGCAAGTCGTAGGCAATCCATACGCCCCAGCCAGCACGGCGCATCAGCGCAGCTTCGACGAAGTCGTGAGACAGAATCGCGCCGGCAAATGCGCCTTTACCAGGCAACGGCGCCAAGGCGCAGTGCTCGATGAACGGCTTCATGCGGATGATCGCGTTGTGACCCCAGTAGTGCGATTCACCCAACTGCCAGAAGTGCAGGCCGGCGGTGAACAGCGGACCGTACACGCGGGTAGCGAACTGCTGCATACGCGCATAAAGGGTATCCATGCCCGACGCTCGCGGCGCGGTCTGGATGATCCCGGCGTCCGGCGTGGCTTCCATCAGGCGCACCAGACTGGTCAGGCACTCGCCGCTCATCACCGAGTCGGCGTCGAGCACGACCATGTACTTGTAGTCACCGCCCCAACGACGGCAGAAGTCGTCGAGGTTGCCGCTTTTACGTTTAACGCGACGGCGACGGCGGCGATAGAAAATCTTGCCGAAGCCTTTCGCTTCTCGGCAGACGTCCAGCCAGGCCTGCTGCTCGGCGACGCAGATATCGGCGTCGTTACTGTCGCTGAGGACGAAGAAGTCAAAGCGATCCAGGTCACCCGTGGCCGCGACCGATTCGAATGTCGCGCGCAGACCGGCGAATACCCGTGGCACGTCTTCGTTGCAGATCGGCATCACCAGTGCGGTGCGCGCATCCTTTGGAATCGGCTCGTTGCCAGCACTTTTACCGGAGATACGGTATTTATCGTGACCGGTGAGCAACTCAAGGAAGCCCATCAGCGCGGTCCAGAAACCGGCCGACACCCAGCAGAACAAAATACCGAACAGGATCAGGATGCTGGTTTGCAACGCATACGGCAGCACTTGCGTGGCGGTTTGCAGCAGCGGCTGATGCAGCACTTCTTGCAGGTCAACGAACGACCAGCCCTGGTACGGCATGATGCCTTTCATGTACCAGCCGGCAACGATGGTCTGACCGAGCATCAACACCAACAGAATGTAGCGGCGGATCGAACCGACGGTGCGCCAGCGCGCAGCCGGCAGAACACGCTCGTCCTTCGGCGGTGCCGGCGGATTGGTGCGACCGGTCAACCGGCGCCAGCCACGCACCAGAATATTGGTACGCCACGGCTCCGGCACGACCTTGGTCCGACGAATCGGCGGGGTCGCCTTGAGGCAGACCCGACCGCTGGCGTCGAGCGCCAGCATTTCGGCGTCCTGCAGCTCTTCGGCGGTGCTCAGGGTCAGGCGCTTGCCAACCGAGGCCTGGGCGGCCTCGGTCGGGGCGTCGAAGGTGGAGGACGACAGACGCTCGTGCAATTCGCTGAAAGACTTGCAGCCCGCGAGTTCCGCGCGCTGCTGGTCGGTCATCGGCAGATGTGCCAGATACTCGGAAAGAGTTTCTGGCTGTACTTGAGAATTACTCATCGGCAGGCAACTGATTGCTCCAGGTTTCGGTCAGGACTTCTTCAGTCGATGCCGATTCCGGTGTGGCTGGGGCCGCGCCGGCAGCGGCAGGCTGCTGGGCGTCTTTGTTGTTGGCCTTGTCCTTGGCATCTGCAACCGGTTTGGCGTCAGCCTGCTTGGCCTCGCCCGACTTGGCGTCCTTGTCCGTTTTCTCCTGCTGCTTGGCGGCGACCTTGTCGGCCTTGGCAACGGAGGAAGTGGACGCTGGAATCGAAGTCTTGGCCAGGTCGGCAGGTACGATGTTCTGAACCAGTGCAGCACGCATCTCGGTAGCCTTGCTCGGGTCCTTGATCTTCATGCGCAGGGTCAGACGCCAGCCCTTGGTTTCAGGGTTGTAGCGCACGCTGTTTTCTACCAGCTCAGCATTGTCGCCAACGCTGACCTGGCTGCGAACGTCGGCCGTTTCCGGCAATGCCGCCAGGGACGGGCCTTCGAAGTCCACCAGATAAGCGACACTACCGTCCGGCTGACGAATCAGGTTGGACTGTTTGACGTCACCGGTGGAACGCAGGGTCTGCTTGACCCAGGCGCTGTCCGGAGCGTGAATCGCGGCTTCGTCCATGGTCCAGTGCATACGATAAGCGACATCGAGCGGCTGGCCAGGTTCAGGCAGGGTTTCCGGGCTCCAGAAGGCCACGATATTGTCGTTGGTTTCGTCGGCGGTCGGAATCTCTACCAGATCGACGGAGCCCTTGCCCCAATCGCCTTTTGGTTCGATCCAGGCGCTTGGGCGCTTGTCGTAGCGATCGTCGAGGTCTTCGAAGTGGCTGAAGTCACGGCCTCGCTGCAGCAAGCCGAAGCCGCGCGGGTTTTCGACCGAGAAATTGCTCACGGCCAGGTGTTTCGGATTGTTCAGTGGGCGCCAGATCCACTCGCCGTTGCCGGCATGGATCGAAAGGCCGCTGGAGTCGTGCAGTTCGCGGCGATAGTTCAGCACTTTTGACGGCTGGTTGGCGCCGAACAGGTACATGCTGGTCAACGGCGCAACGCCAAGCTTGGTGACTTTGTCACGCAGGAACATCTGCGCCTTGACGTCGACGATGGTGTCGCTGCCCGGACGCAAGGTCAGGCGATACGCACCCGTGGCACGTGGCGAATCCAGCAGGGCGAAAATCACCAGGTGCTTGTCGCCTGCCTTTGGCTGTTGAATCCAGAACTCGCGGAAACGCGGGAATTCTTCGCCGGACGGCAATGCAGTGTCGATAGCCATGCCGCGCGCGGACAAACCATAGACGTGGCCCTTGCCGACAACGCGGAAGTAACTCGCGCCGAGCATGGTCATGATTTCGTCTTGTTTGTCAGCCTTGTTGACCGGGTACAGCACACGGAAACCGGCATAGCCGAGTTGTTCGGTGGCTTTTGGGTCGAATTTCAGATCGCCGAAGTCAAAACGACTTGGGTCGTATTTGATCTCTTCGACGGTGTTGGCCGTGATTTCGTTGATTTTCACCGGTGTATCGAAGTGCATACCCTGGTGATAGAAAGACAGCTTGAACGGGGTTTTCTGGTCTGCCCACTCAGCCTTTTCCGTCAGAAAACGAATTTTCTGATAGTCCGCGAATTTCATCTCGCGGAATTCGTTCGGCAGGTTACTGCGCGGCGCTTCGTATTTCTGACCGGCCAGCTCTTTTGCCTTGGCCGACACATCATCCAGATTGAATGCCCAAAGCTGGCCGGCGCTGAGCAGGCAGAGCAGAGCCGAGCCCGCTACCAGAGCGCTACGTAGCCGTTTGGCAGACAATTTTGGTGCGTTACAGGGACTAACAATCACGAGCAACCCTCGCCGAAAACAGATCAAAAAACCAACGGCCAGTTAAAGGGTCTGTACGGTATCCGGTACGAAAAACCGGGCCTGCAGACCACTCTTGCCAAGTTGGCGAGCATTATTCCGACTCCGATGGGGCTGAATGATTCCCCAAACGGTTCAGGACAAGTCTCTACCTAAGTCAAAATGGACCAACGAACGCTGATCCCCGTAGCGCGCGATTATCTAGTAGGCCGCGTTACAACGCATCAGGGGTAACAAAGTATTTATCGGGAAAAACGCCTGTTTTCAGTCGAAATGCGCTTAAAAAGATGTTTCAAGCGCTTTCAGGTCTGTAGCAGGAAGGTTACCGGGCCATCATTGACCAGGTGCACCTGCATATCCGCGCCGAATCTACCTGATGCCACAGTGCCATGCACCTGTTTCGCTTTGCCTAATAGATAGTCGAAAAGTTCCTCGCCCAGGGCCGGAGGGGCCGCGGTCGAGAAACTCGGGCGCAACCCGCTCTTGGTGTCGGCAGCCAGGGTGAACTGTGAGACCAGCAGCAACCCGCCGCCCACGTCCGCCAAAGACAGATTCATCTTGCCCTCGGCGTCGCTGAACACACGATAGTTAAGCAGCTTATTGAGAAGTTTGTCGGCGCTGGCCCGTGTGTCATCGGGCTCGATGGCGACCAACACCAGCAAACCCTGATCGACCGCGCCCACTACCTCACCTGCCACCTCGACTCGCGCGCCACGCACGCGCTGCAGCAAGCCCTTCATGCTTCTTCGGGAGCGAGGTCGAGCAGGCGCCGGGCCATCTGATCGGCGGCACGCACCAAAGCGTCGGTGATACCAGGTTCGGCGGCGGCATGCCCCGCGTCGCGAATGATCTGCAACTCACTATTCGGCCAGGCTTGATGCAGTTCCCAGGCGTTATCCAGCGGACAGATCACGTCATAGCGACCATGGATGATCACGCCCGGCAGATGGGCGATTTTGCCCATGTCGCGAATCAGCTGATTCGGCTCAAGGAACGCATTGTTGGTGAAGTAGTGGCACTCGATGCGGGCGATAGACAAGGCACGCTGAGGCTCGGAGAAGCGGTCGACCACCATCGGGTTCGGACGCAGGGTCGCGGTCCGGCCTTCCCAGGTGGACCAGGCCTTGGCCGCATGCATCTGGGCGATCTGGTCGTTGCCGGTCAGGCGTTTGTGGAAAGCGTTGAGCAAGTCGTGGCGTTCTTCCAGCGGGATCGGCGCGATGTAGTCCTGCCAGTAATCGGGGAACAGACGGCTGGCGCCGGCCTGATAGAACCATTCGATTTCCTGCGGACGGCAGAGGAAAATCCCGCGCACGATCAAACCATGCACGCGCTCCGGATGGGTTTGCGCATAGGCCAGCGCCAGGGTCGAACCCCAGGAGCCGCCGAACAGCACCCATTTGTCGATGCCCAGGTGTTTGCGAATGCGCTCCAGGTCGGCGACCAGATCCCAGGTGGTATTGTTTTCGAGGCTGGCGTGCGGGGTGGACCGACCGCAGCCACGCTGATCGAAGGTCACAATGCGATACAGGTTTGGATCGAAGTAGCACCGACTCTGGGCATCACACCCGGCACCAGGGCCGCCGTGGATGAACACAACCGGCAAACCTTCCGGTGAACCGCTTTCGTCGACATACAGCGTATGGGTTTCATCGACGGCCAGATCGTGCCGGGCGTAGGGTTTGATCTGCGGGTACAAAGTCTGCATTGCGCGCTCCGTAAGGGGTCTAGGTCATCCCTGGGGGGACTTCTATTATTCTGCCGTTGGGCATCATAAACCCGAATTACGCCAATGAGCATGCCCTTGCAGCGTCAGAGTTTCCCGGCCAGATACCCGAACAGGGTTTGGTAGAGCGCATCGACCTCGGCGACCTGCCCCCGCGCCCGCAAACAACCGTGTACCAGCCCCTCTCCGTAATACAACGTTGCGGCCACGCCGGCCGCGTTCAATCGCTCGGCATATTGCACCCCGTCATCGCGCAGCGGATCGAATTGCGCCACCGCGATCAATGCCGGGGGCAACCCGCGAAGGTCCGCTGCAAGCAACGGCATCGCATAGGGTCCCGGCTGCCGAGTGCCGCGCAGGTACAACGCGTGATAGCAATCCACGTCACTGCTGCTAAGCAAGGGGGCATCGATGCACTCACTGCGCGACGCCAGTTGCTGATCGCCACCGAGCCCCGGATAGATCAGCACCTGCGCCGCCGGCAATGGCTCACCCGCGTCGCGCAATGCCAGACAAAGCGCAGCCGCGAGATTGCCACCGGCACTGTCGCCGGCCACCACCGTTCGTTCCGGGTCGAGACGGAAGGGGCCGGTGCGCAATGCTCGCCAGACTTTCAGGCAGTCATTGAACCCCGCAGGAAACGGATGCTCCGGTGCCAATCGATAGTCCACGGCGATCACCAGCACACTCAAGGTCGACGCCAGTTCGGCGCAGATGAAGTCGTGGGAGTCCAGATCCCCTACTACCCAGCCACCGCCATGCAGATAAAGGATGCACGGCGCAGCGTCGGTCGATAGCGAAACCGGCGGTTGATAAGTGCGTACCGGCACCCCGGCCAGTTCGACATCCACCACGTACAAACCAGTGGGCCGCGCAGGAGTGAACGCCCGACACATCTCGCTGTAGGCCTGGCGTAAACCGGTGAGACTGCTGTCGGTGCTGTTGAAGCTGACGGTTTTCTCGACGAACGCCGTCATTTGTTCGCTAAGCGGGTAAGGAGTCATGAGCCGGGTGCCCATTCAGGGGATATGAGGGGACAACACCCTGTAGGAGCGAGCTTGCTCGCGATGATCGTCAACGATAACGCGGTAAGCCTGATACCCCGCGGCGTACTCCGACTTATCGCGAGCAAGCTCGCTCCTACAGGTTCTGGTGTCAGTTTTTCAGACTGGCCTGAACCGTTGCCATACCGTCCTTGCCATCAAAACTGCTGACACCCGCCAGCCAGCGCTGCAGATCTTGTGGATGCTCGCGCAGCCATTTTTTGGCCACGTCCTGAGCCGTCTGGCGCTCCATGATCGGCACCATCAATTGGCTTTCCTGGGCAGCGGTGAAGGTCAGGTTTTCCAGCAGGCGATTGACGTTCGGGCAACGTTCGGCGTAATCCGGCGCGGTGACGGTGGAAACGGTCGCCGCCCCTTCGTTCGGCCCGTAGACGTCTTCGCTGCCGGTCAGGTAGGCGATTTTCATGTTGATGTTCATCGGGTGCGGGGTCCAACCGACGAACACCACGAATTCCTTGCGATTCACCGCACGCTGCACGGCCGCGAGCATGCCGGCTTCACCGGACTCGATCAGTTTGAAGTCCTTCAGGCCAAAGTGATTGGTCTCGATCATGGTTTTGATCGTGGTGTTGGCACCGCTGCCCGGCTCGATGCCGTAGATCTTGCCGCCGAGCTGGTCTTTGAATTTGGCGATGTCGGCGAAGGTTTTCAGACCTGCAGCCGCGACATAGTCAGGGACTGCGAGCGTTGCCTGGGCATCGGCCAGGCTTGGCTTGTCCATGACCTTCAATTGATTGGCGGCTACGAACGGCGCGATGTTTTTGTCCATCGCCGGTTTCCAGTAACCGAGGAAGATATCCAGACGCTTGTCGCGGATGCCGGCGAAGATGATTTGCTGCACGGCGCTGGTCTGTTTGCTTTCGTAGCCAAGGCCATTGAGCAGCACATCGGCCATGCCGCTGGTGGCGATCACGTCGGTCCAGTTGACCACGCCCATGCGCACAGCCTTGCAGGAAGGGTCGTCAGCGGCCAGGACACTGGCGCTCAGCAAAGCGGTACCGCAGAAGATTGAGAGACAGCGGGTGAACAAACCTTTTTTGCTTGTCATAAAGAGCATTCTCGTGCGGCAGCGGTTTATTGTCGGGCCGGTGTCTAGCGCACCGTGCCCGAAACATTACGCAGCGTCGAGCGCATAAAAGCGACCTGTGGCGACCGTGTTTTGCACGGTGGCGACAAAAAAATCGCAGCTCCCGCACGCCCATGTAGGCGCTGCCAAAGGCTGCGATCTTTTGATCTTGCTTCTGAAAAACTGAAGATCAAAAGATCGCAGCCTTCGGCAGCGCCTACAGGGGAATGGCGCCGGGTTCTAGGATTTGTAGTGCTGCTGCCCCCACGCCAACAGGCCTTGCAGCAATTCCTTCAACACCACCCGCGTCGGCTCGGCCAGGTCTGGCCGATAACGGAACGGCTCGAACTCTTCCATGTAAGTGCACTGGCCCAACTCCAGCTGCACCGCGTGGATGTTTTCCGCCGGGTTACCGTAATGCCGGGTGATGTGCCCGCCCTTGAAGCGCCCGTTCAGCACATGGCTGTAATCCGGATGCCCGGCGCAGATCGTTTCCAACTGCGACGCCAACTGTGGATCGCAACTGGCGCCGTTGAAGGTGCCGAGGTTGAAGTCCGGCAACTTGCCATCGAACAGGTGCGGGATGATCGAACGGATCGAGTGCGCATCGAACAGCAACGCGTAGCCGAACTCGGCCTTGAGACGCGCCAGCTCTTGCTGCAGGGTGCTGTGATAGGGCGTCCAGATCTGCTCCAGATAGGTCGCGCGCTCCTCGGCAGAAGGCTCCAGCCCTTCCCGGAATAACGGAATGCCATCGAACAGCGTCGCCGGGTACAGACCGGTGGTCGCGCCGACATATAAAGGTTTATCGTCGGACGGCCGGTTCAGGTCGATGACAAACCGCGAGTACTCGGCAGCCAGTGTGCTGGCGCCCAGCTCGGCGGCGAAATCGTAAAGTTGCGGGATGTGCCAGTCGGTGTCCGGCAGGCTTTTAGCATCGGGGATCAACCCGGCTTCGACCGCTCGTGTCAGGCGCACACCCGCGTGGGGCATGCTGATCAGCAGCGGCACGCGGCCTTGTTTGAAGTTCAGAACCTTATCCACAACTGCTCTCCTACAGACTTGTTTCAACGCCGTGACGCACGACGCGTTTTTCCAGGTCGCCGCCCAGCCAGTACGACAGGTCGGCCGGACGATCGATTTGCCAGGCAACGAAATCCGCAACCTTGCCGGCCTCCAGCGAACCATGCGTGTCGGCCAAGCCCAATGCAGTCGCGGCATAAATCGTTGCGCCGGCCAGGGCTTCTTCCGGGGTCATGCGGAAACAGGTGCACGCCATGTTCAACATCAAGCGCAGCGACAGCGCCGGCGAGGTGCCGGGGTTGAGGTCACTGGCGATAGCGATTTTCACGCCGTGTTTGCGCAAGGCATCCATCGGCGGCAATTGCGTTTCACGCAGGAAGTAGAACGCGCCGGGCAACAGCACCGCCACCGTGCCGGATTCGGCCATGGCGATGGCATCTTCCTCGGTCATGAATTCCAGGTGATCGGCCGACAGTGCGTGATAACGCGCCGCCAGGCTCGAACCGTGCAGCGACGACAATTGCTCGGCATGCAGTTTCACCGACAAACCCAGTTCCTGGGCCGTGATGAATACGCGTTCGACCTGCGCCGGCGAAAACGCCAGGTATTCGCAGAACGCGTCCACCGCATCCACCAACCCTTCAGCAGCCAGGGCCGGGAGCATTTCGCTGCAGATGTGTTCGATGTAATCATCGGCGCGATCGGCGTATTCCGGCGGCAAGGCGTGAGCCGCCAGGCAGGTGCTGTGCACACTGACCGGCAGTTCGGCACCAAGGCGACGGGCGACCCGCAGCATCTTGCGCTCGCTGGCCAGGTCCAGGCCGTAGCCGGACTTGATCTCGATGCTGGTAACGCCATCGCGAATCAGGCTCTTCAGACGCTTGGCGGCGCTGGCGAACAACTCGTCTTCGCTGGCGGCGCGGGTGGCGCGCACGGTGCTGGCGATGCCACCACCGGAAGCCGCGATTTGCGCGTAGCTGACGCCTTGCAGGCGTTGCTCGAATTCGCCGCTGCGGTTACCGCCGAACACCGTGTGGGTGTGGCAGTCGATCAGGCCCGGTGTGACCCAGGCCCCGTTCAAATCGTTGACGGCCGGGTATTCGCCCGCCGGCAGTTCAGCGCGCGGGCCAACCCACTCAATGAGCGCACCGGACGTCACGATGGCCGCATCCTCAATGATCGAGTAGACGCCTTGCGCCATGGTTGCGACGTGGCAGTGTTGCCAGAGGGTTTTCATCCCGGGTTCCTCGTTTTATTCAAAATCGATTCGCGAGCAAGCGGCACGCACTCTCCTGTAGGAGCTGCCGAGTGCAACGAGGCTGCGATCTTTTAAAAAGCAAGATCAAAAGATCGCAGCCTGCGGCAGCTCCTACAGAGTTGCCCGCGAATAAGTCGTTACAGGCTAGGCAGCAGCTTGGTCGTGATCAGCTCGTTCAGACAACGCGAAGCCAACAACTCGCTGGCCGCATTGATGTCCGGTGCAAAGAAGCGGTCCTTCTCATAGAACGGCACTTCTTTACGCAGAATCGCCCGTGCCTGTTCCAGTTTTGCCGAAGTTTTCAGACCATTGCGCAAGTCCAGGCCCTGGACCGCCGCCAGCCATTCCACCGCCAGAATCCCGCGCGTATTTTCAGCCATTTCCCACAAACGCTTGCCAGCCGCCGGCGCCATCGAAACGTGGTCTTCCTGGTTGGCAGACGTCGGCAGGCTGTCCACGGAATGCGGATGGGACAACGCCTTGTTTTCGCTAGCCAATGCCGCTGCAGTCACCTGGGCAATCATGAAGCCGGAGTTCACGCCGCCATTGGCCACCAGGAATGGCGGCAGTTGCGACATGTGCTTGTCCATCATCAGCGAGATGCGGCGTTCGCTCAGGGAGCCGATTTCCGCGATGGCCAGGGCCATGTTGTCGGCAGCCATGGCCACCGGTTCGGCGTGGAAGTTGCCGCCGGAAATCACGTCGCCTTCAGCGGCAAACACCAATGGGTTATCGGAAACGGCGTTGGCTTCAACCGCCAGCACTTCGGCGGCTTGGCGGAACTGGGTCAGGCAGGCGCCCATGACTTGCGGCTGGCAGCGCAGGGAATAAGGGTCCTGAACTTTTTCGCAGTTTTCGTGGGAGTCGGAGACTTCGCTGCGCTCACCCAGCAGGTCGCGGTAAGCGGCGGCGGCGTCGATCTGACCTTTCTGGCCACGGGCGGCGTGGATGCGTGCGTCGAACGGCGAGCGCGAGCCGAGTACCGCCTCAACCGTCAGGCCGCCCAGTGCCAAGGCACCGGCGAACAGGTCTTCACCTTCGAACAGGCCACGCAGGGCAAACGCGGTGGACACCTGAGTACCGTTGAGCAGTGCCAGGCCTTCTTTCGCGGCCAGGGTCAGCGGGGTCAAACCGGCAACTTTCAGCGCTTCGGTGGCTTCCATCCACTCGCCTTTGTAGCGCGCCTTGCCCTCGCCCAGCAGCACCAGCGACATGTGCGCCAACGGTGCCAGGTCGCCGGATGCACCGACCGAACCTTTCAATGGGATGTGCGGGTAAACCTCGGCGTTGATCAGGGCGATCAGCGCGTCGATCACCACGCGACGAATACCGGAGAAGCCACGGCTCAGGCTATTGACCTTGAGCACCATGACCAGCCGCACCAGCGCGTCGCTGATCGGCGCGCCGACACCGGCGGCGTGGGACAGCACCAGCGAACGCTGGAGGTTTTCCAGGTCTTCGCTGGCGATGCGGGTCGAAGCCAGCAGACCGAAACCGGTGTTGATGCCGTACGCGGTGCGGTTCTCGGCGAGGATCTGTTCCACGCAGGCCACGCTGGCTTCGATCTGGGCCGAGGCGCTGTGGTCGAGGGTCAGTTTCACCGGCTGCTGATAAATATCACGCAGTTGGGCAAGGCTCAGTTGGCCGGGAATCAAATTAAGCGCAGTCATTTTTATGCTCCTTTTGAGAGTTTTTTAATTAACTACCAGACGCTCCGGAGATGTCCGTTGTCCGTCGCTTCCCTCTTTTTGAAAGGGCTGGCGCCTTGGCACGCTGGTGTCGGGGAAATCAGTTCAGATTCGGTAAAGCCTTGTGCAGCAAAATCGGGTCTTTCAAAACGCCCGCAGCAGCGGCGATGTCCGGTGCCAGCCAGCGATCCTGATCGTAAGCCGGAACGCGCTCGCGCAGCAGTCGCCATGCCGCATCGGTGCCGGCGCCAAAGCGTTGCTCTTTCAAAAACTCAAACGCCTGGGCCGCCAGCAGGTACTCGATGGCGAGGATCTGCGTGCAGTTTTCCAACGCGCGGTGCAGCTTCAGCGCGGCGTTGGTGCCCATGCTCAGGTGGTCTTCCTGCAGCCCCGAGGTGACGTAGTTGTCGAGCACCGCCGGTTGCGCCAAATGGCGGTTTTCCGCACACAGCGATGCGGCGACGTACTGCACGATCATCATTCCGGAATTCACCCCCGGATTGGCCACCAGAAATGCTGGCAGACCGCTGACGTGCGGGTTGATCAAACGGTCCAGACGACGCTCGGCGATGGAGCCGATTTCCGCCATGGCAATCGCCAGCAAGTCCGCCGCCAACGCGACCGATTGGCCGTGCGGGTTGGCCTGGGACATGACGCGGAAGTTGTCCGGTGTACCCAGTAGCAACGGGTTATCGGTGCAGCCATTGAGTTCGGTTTCGATCTGTTTGATCGCGTGTTCAAGCTGATCGCGCGCGGCACCGTGCACCTGCGGGATCGAGCGGATGCTCAGCGCATCCTGAGTACGAATGCCTTTGCTGCTGGCGATCACTTCACTGCCATCAAGCAGCGCGCGCAGGTTAACGCCGACCTTCTGCATGCCCGGATGGGGCTTGAGCGCGATGATCTCGGCATCGAATGCAGCGATCTGACCGCGCTGGGCTTCGAAGCTCATGGCGCTGATCACGTCGGCCCATTGCAGCAGGCGCGTGGCATCAGCAATGGCCAGGCAACTCAGGCCGCTCATGCACGGCGTGCCGTTGACCAGGCACAGACCGTCCTTGGCGCCGAGCTGAACCGGTTGCAGGCTTTCCTCCGCCAGCGCTTGCTGTGCCGAGGTGATCTGCCCGCGATAGCTGACATTACCGACACCCAGCAACGTGATGCTGATATGCGCCATGTGGGTCAGGTAACCGACCGAACCTTGGGATGGCACTTGCGGAGTGATGCCCCGATTGAGCAACGCCAGCAGCGCTTCGACCACCCGGCGATGCACGCCGGATTTGCCTTGGGTGAAGTTGAGGATGGCCGCGCACATGATCGCGCGGGTTTGCTCGTCGGCCAGTGGCGCGCCAACGCCACAAGCGTGGCTGAGCAAGGTGTTGCGCGACAACTGGCTGAGTTGTTCGTCTTTGAGCGAGACGTTGCACAACGCGCCCAGGCCAGTGTTGACGCCATAGGCGCGTTCGCCGCTGGCGACGATGCGCTGGACGATTGCCTGGGCATTTTCGATACGGGCCCAGGCCTGCGCCGACAGCTCAAGCTGTGCGCCATGGCGGGCTACGGCAACCACATCCTGCCAATGCAACGGGGCATCGGCGATAACGATTTTTTCAGCCTGGGACATCATTAACCTCATCCAAATAAAATCAAAAGATCGCAGCCTGCGGCAGCTCCTACAGAAGCCCACCGAGCTCAATGTAGGAGCTGCCGCAGGCTGCGATCTTTTAGAGTTTTAAACCACCGCCGCCCGCCGCTGTACGAACCGGTCGACATACTCATCCGCTGGCGAATGCAGGATCTCTTTCGGCGTGCCGACCTGGATCAGGCGGCCGTCCTTGAGGATCGCGATGCGGTTGCCGATGCGCACGGCCTCGTCGAGGTCGTGGGTGATGAAGACGATGGTCTTGTGCAGGGTCTTTTGCAGTTCCAGCAACTGGTCCTGCATCTCGGCGCGGATCAGCGGGTCGAGGGCACTGAATGCTTCGTCCATCAGGATGATGTCGGTGTCTGCCGCCAATGCACGGGCCAGGCCGACACGCTGACGCATGCCACCGGAAAGCTGATGCGGGTATTTGTTTTCGTAGCCCTTGAGGCCCACGGTATTGATCCAGTGCAGCGCACGCTCGGTGCACATTTGCTTGCTCTCGCCACGCACTTTCAAGCCGTAGGCGACGTTGTCTACCACGGTTTTGTGCGGCAGCAGGCCGAAGCTTTGGAACACCATGCTGATCTTGTGCCGGCGAAATTCGCGCAGCGCTTCCATGTCGTATTGCAGGATGTCCACGCCATCCACCAGGATCGCGCCGCTGGTCGGGTCGATCAGGCGATTGAAGTGGCGCACCAGGGTCGACTTGCCGGAACCCGACAGGCCCATTATCACGAAGATCTCGCCGGTGCCGATGCTCAACGACAAGTCGTTCACGCCAACCACGCAGCCGGTTTCCGACAGCACCTGGTCTTTGGTCTTGCCCTGGCCAACCATCGCCAGAGCATCCTTGGAGCGGTTGCCGAAAATCTTGAAGACGTTTTTGACTTCGATCTTGCTCACGCTTGCATTGTTCATTTGCTCACCTCATGCCGTGGACGACCGTACGCCTGTGTAATGCGGTCGATCACCACTGCCAGAATCACGATCGCCAGACCGGCTTCCAGGCCACGCCCGACGTTGAGGGTCTGAATACCTACCAGTACGTCTTCACCCAGGCCACGGGCACCGATCATCGAGGCAATCACTACCATCGACAGGGCCATCATGGTGGTCTGGTTGATCCCGGCCATGATGCTCGGCAGGGCCAGCGGCAGTTGCACGCCGAACAGTTGCTGCCAGCGGTTGGCACCGAAAGCGTTGATCGCTTCCATCACTTCACCGTCGACCTGGCGAATGCCCAGATCGGTCAGGCGGATCAGCGGCGGCGCGGCGTAGATCACGGTCGCGAAAATGGCCGGAACTTTGCCCAGGCCGAACAACATCAACACCGGGATCAGGTACACAAAGCTCGGCATGGTTTGCATGATGTCCAGCAGCGGCATCAGCACTGAACGCAGACGGTTGCTGCGCGCCGAAAGAACGCCCAGCGGAATGCCGATCAACACCGAGATAATCGTCGCCACCATCATCAGCGCGAGCGTCTGCATCAGCTTGTCCCAGAGGCCGACCGCACCCACCAGGAACAGCAAGCCGACGATCACGGCGGTGGTCACGACTTTACGGGTCGCATGCCAGGCCACGCCTGCCACGATGGCCAGCATCAGCCACCAGGGCGCTGCGCGTAGCAGACCTTCGAGATTGACGATGGCCCACAACAGGGTGTCAGAGATGTGCCGGAACACGTCGCCGTAGTTGGTAACCAGCGAATCGACCCAACCGTTGACCCAGTCGGCGATGGAAAAGGTAAAGCTTTCGGGAAACATAAGAGACTCTCAATCAAGGGGTTGCGATCAAGCATCCGACTGCCGTTGCCAGCAGCCGGAAACACTCAACCTACAAGGCCGCGTCGATTTTCTTGGCTGCGTCTTCGCTCACCCATGCGTGCCAGACTTCAGGATGTTCCTTCAGGAAGATCTTGGCCAGTTTTGGCGACTCGATTCGCTCTTTGGTCATGCGACCGAGGTTCTGGTTCAGCAGGTCGATCGGCAGGTTGACCTTTTCCAGCACAGCCACCAGTTCCGGGGCTTCATCGTGGAAGGTCTTGGACAGGCCGACCTTGATGGTCACGCGCTTGTCCACGCCTGGCTTCTCGTCGAGTTTGACCAGGTCGACCTGGCCCATCAGCGGGGTTGGCGACCAGTAGTAGAACAGGATCGGCTCGCCACGCTTGTAACTCGACAGCACGGCGGCATCGAGTGCCGGGCCGGTGCCTGGGCGGAAGTTGGTGTAGCTGCTTTCCAAGCCGTAGCTTTTCAGCATTTCGCTGTTGTCGAGTTCGCAGGTCCAGCCGGCCGGGCAGTTATAGAAACGGCCTTTGGATGGCTCTTCGGCGTCCTTGAATACGGCGGAGTACTTGGCCAGGTCAGCAATGTTTTTCAGGTCTGGTGCCTTGGCTTCCAGCTTGCGCTTGGCATCACCTTCGATCACGTAGCGCGGCACGTACCAGCCTTCGATAGCGCCGACGACCGGAGCGCCGACACCGACGACTTTGCCGGCCTTCTCAGCCTTGTTCCAGACTTCGCTGCGGCCAACCCACTCTTCGGCAAACACCTGGATGTCGTTGCTGCTCAGGGCGTTTTCCATGGTGATGGAGTTGCCCGGCAGGCTGTCGGTCTTGCAGTCGTAGCCTTTCTCCAGCACGACTTGCAGCACGTCGGTCAGGAGCATGGCGCTTTCCCAGTTCAGGCCGGCGAATTTCACCGGTTTACCCGACTCGCACCAGCCCGCTGCCTGAGTGGCGCCGGCGCTGGCCAGCAGGCCCATGGAAAGCAAAGTGGTCAGCAGGGTCTTGTTCGATTTCATTGTTGTGACGCTCCTAATCATGAATTGGCTTACGGCAGTCAAGAGGCATCCAGCCCTGTCCACGTCCAGTCAGGCCTGCGCCGCAGCGCGACCCGCCCCGCTTGTTTCAGGTTGTACAGCGCTGTCCTGCTCGACAGGCAGAATCAGTTGATCAGGTACCGAGCCGTGCCATTTTTTTGCGCACACGTAATACAGCGCGGCGGGAAGCACCAGGCCGATGATCCAGGAAATATCCACGTCACCCAGCGCTGCCACCAGCGGACCGGTATAGAACTTGGTGGAAATGAACGGCAATTGCACCAGCACACCGAACACGTAGACGCCGATACCGAGCAGGTTCCAGCGGCCGTAACGGCCGTTCGGATCGGCCAGCGCCGGCACGTCATAGCGCTCGCGGGTGATGCAGTAGTAGTCCACCAGGTTGATCGCGCTCCATGGCGTGAAGAACGCCAGCAGGAACAGGATGAAGGACTTGAACGCACCGAGGAACGAATGCTGGCCGAGCAACGCCATCAGGGTCGCAGCACCGACGATGACCAGCACGAAGACCAGACGCTGCAAGCGCGTGACCTTCAGGTCACCACGGAAACCGCTGATGATGGTCGCAATGCACATGAAGCTGCCGTAGGAGTTCAGCGTGGAGATGGTCACCTTGCCGAACGCGATGCTGAAGTACAGCAGCGCAGCGGTCGCACCGGTGCCGCCCAGGCCAACGATGTAAGCCACTTCGTGACCGGAGAATTGCCCATTGGCCGAAGCTGCGGCAAACACGCCGAGGATCATCGCCACCTGTGCACCAATGACCGAACCCGCACCCGCGGCGAAAAAGGTTTTCACCGAAGAAGTCTTGCTCGGCAGGTAGCGTGAATAGTCAGCCACGTATGGGCCGAAGGCGATCTGCCAGGATGCCGCGAGCGACACCGCCAGCAGGAAGCTGCTCCAGCTGAAGTGGCGGATTTGCAGGAGTGCGCCAACGTCCGTCTGGTTCATCAGACGGATAAACAGGTAAACAAAGGCAATCACACCAATGACGCTGGCAATACGGCCAATCCAATGGATCACCCGATAACCAAGCACCGTGACCAGCACGATGACACTGGCGAAGATCAGGATGCCGACGCTGTCGCTGACGCCAAACAACTGGCCCAGCGCCTGGCCGGACAGCACGGTGCCCGTTGCGGTGAAGCCGAGGTACATCAGGCACACCAGCACGATCGGGATCGCCGCACCGTAAACGCCGAACTGGACCCGGCTGGAGATCATCTGCGGCAGGCCAAGCTTGGGCCCTTGCGCCGCATGCAGCGCCATTACGCCACCGCCGAGCAATTGGCCGATCAGCAAACCGATCAACGACCAGAACACATCACCGCCCAGCACCACGGCCAGGGCCCCAGTGACAATCGCCGTGATCTGCAGGTTGGCACCCATCCACAGGGTGAACTGGCTAAATAGACGACCGTGTCTTTCCGCTTCCGGGATGTAGTCGATCGAACGTTTCTCGATCAACGGTTTACTGCCTGCACGTTCGCTGTTAACAGCCATGGTTCAACCTCTGTGGATTGTTGGTCGGTGTTGTTTTTTGTTCTATGTAGGAGCTGTCGAGTGAAACGAGGCTGCGATCTTTTACTTTTTAAAAGATCAAGATCAAAAGATCGCAGCCTGCGGCAGCTCCTACAGGTTTTGCATCGGGTCTTTTATTTGCCGGTAATCATCGGCAGGTTCAGCCCTTGTTCCTTGGCGCAGTCGATGGCGATCTGGTAACCGGCATCGGCGTGACGCATAACGCCGGTCGCCGGGTCGTTGTGCAGAACGCGAGCGATACGCTCGGCTGCTTCGTCAGTACCGTCGCAGACAATCACCATGCCCGAGTGCTGGGAGAAGCCCATGCCGACGCCGCCGCCGTGGTGCAAGGAAACCCAGGTCGCGCCGCTCGCGGTGTTGAGCAGGGCATTGAGCAGTGGCCAGTCGGACACGGCATCGGAACCGTCCTGCATGGATTCGGTTTCGCGGTTAGGGCTGGACACCGAACCAGAGTCCAGGTGGTCGCGACCGATCACGATTGGCGCGGACAACTCGCCGCTGCGAACCATTTCGTTGAAGGCCAGGCCGAGCTTGGCGCGCAGACCCAGGCCAACCCAGCAGATACGCGCCGGCAGCCCCTGGAAGCTGATGCGCTCGCGCGCCATGTCCAGCCAGTTGTGCAGGTGGGCGTCGTCCGGGATCAGCTCTTTTACTTTGGCGTCGGTCTTGTAGATGTCTTCAGCGTTGCCCGACAGCGCAGCCCAACGGAACGGGCCGATGCCACGGCAGAACAGCGGACGGATGTAAGCCGGTACGAAGCCTGGGAAGTCGAATGCGTTTTCCACGCCTTCTTCCTGGGCCATCTGACGGATGTTGTTGCCGTAGTCGAAGGTCGGGATGCCCATTTTCTGGAAGTCCAACATCGCTTTAACGTGCACGGCCATCGATTGCTTGGCGGCTTTGACCACGGCAGCAGGCTCGGTCTTGGCGCGAGCGCGGTACTCTTCCCAGGTCCAGCCGGCTGGCAGGTAACCGTTGAGCGGGTCGTGGGCGCTGGTCTGGTCGGTGACCATGTCCGGGCGCACGCCGCGCTTGACCAGTTCCGGCAGGATTTCAGCCGCGTTACCCAGCAGGGCGATGGAAATCGCTTTGCCTTCCTTGGTGTATTTGGCGATGCGGGCCAGCGCGTCGTCGAGGTCGGTGGCTTGCTCGTCGACATAACGGCTGTTCAGGCGGAAGTCGATGCTCACTTGTTGGCATTCGATGTTCAGCGAGCAAGCACCGGCCAGGGTGGCGGCCAGAGGCTGGGCGCCGCCCATGCCACCGAGGCCTGCGGTCAGGACCCAGCGACCAGTCAGGTCATCGTTGTAATGTTGGCGACCGGCTTCGACGAAGGTTTCGTAGGTGCCCTGGACGATGCCCTGGCTGCCGATGTAGATCCAGCTGCCGGCGGTCATCTGGCCGTACATGGCCAGGCCTTTGGCGTCGAGTTCGTTGAAGTGCTCCCAGCTCGCCCAGTGTGGCACCAGGTTGGAGTTGGCGATCAGCACGCGCGGTGCGTTGGTGTGGGTCTTGAACACGCCGACCGGCTTGCCGGATTGCACCAGCAGGGTCTCGTCGTCGTTCAGGTTGGTCAGGCTCTCGACGATCTTGTCGTAGCATTCCCAGTTACGTGCCGCACGACCGATACCACCGTAAACCACCAGTTCTTTAGGGTTCTCGGCAACTTCCGGGTCGAGGTTGTTCATCAGCATGCGCAGCGGCGCTTCGGTCAGCCAGCTCTTGGCGGTCAGCTTGTTACCGCGTGCGGCACGGATTTCAACGTCACGAAACTTCGTAGGTTTATTGTCAGTCACGAAAAACACTCCTCAGCAATCAATCCAAACCAACCCTGGCAGTGGGTAAGCGAGCCTGTGCGCATCGTTGCGCCACAAGCGAATCAGTGGACGTTGCGAGGAGTCTCGGTCGACTCATACGCATACGTCTTTACTTGTACATACAAGCATATGCAATCAGGCGGCCAACTTGTTGGATGAATGTTCAAGAAAAGTTTTGGAATGGCTGAGAAGCCTGTAGATCAAGGGCTCTGAGCAAGATGAAATTTTTTGGGGGATTTTTGCGGGAGGGTGACGGCTGTTACTTGAGCGTGGTTTTGCGCCACGCTGGGGCGTTCGGTAACAAAGTGGTGCGCCGGTTGGAAACAAACAAAAGCAAAAGATCGCAGCCTTCGGCAGCTCCTACAGGTGTACGTCATCCGAATGCAGGAGCTGCCGAAGGCTGCGATCTTTTAGGGATTTTGAATCAGCGCGCAGTCAGTTCGATCACACAGCATGGGCCGTTACTGGAGACTTCCAGCAACCCAGTGTTACCGACAAGTTGCAGGCAATCATGCCGGCCCAGCTGCGAAGTGCTGTTACCGACCTTCACTTCCAGCAATTCGCTGACACCGAACACCAACAGAGTCCCCGCCTCGCTGAAAAACCGCTGCTCGCCTTCCAGCCACTGCAACCGTGCGCGGTAACGCTGCGGTGCATAAATCAGATTGAAATCGCGAATCGGCCCGCCGAGCAGTGTGCAGGAGACGTGGCTCTCGCCGCTGAAGGCAAACGGGTCGAGCGGTAACAATGGGCGTGTGATCTGGCCGTCCACCGACAAGGCCATGCCGTCGCCCTGTAATACGGTGATGATCCGCTCGTAACCGGCGAAGGTGGAAAACCCGCCAGACTCAGCGATATCAGCAATCGACAGGCGCCAGCCGAAACCGTCGAGACCGGTGCCGGCATCGCGGGTGATTTCTTCAGTGCTGCCGCCGCCGTTTTTCCACGGCATGCGCGGGTAATCCTTGGCGCGTAAAACCTTCAACTGATTCATTCATGGCTCTCTATTTGTGAAACCGACCTTCCAGACGATGACGGGAACCTGGGTGAATCAAACGAGCAGCAGTCACCGGCTGACGGCCGGACCAGGTGCGCCGACGAATCAGAAGGCACGGCTCGCCTTTTTCAATCTGCAGCAATTTGCACTCGGACGGCTCGGCCAGGATCGCCTCGACCACGTGCTCGCCCTCAGTCAGCGGCGCGACTTGGTTGAGGTAGGCGTATGGCGTTTGCAGGGTGAAGTCCTGCTTGAGGTATTCCGGTGCCACCAACGCGTTGACGAAACGGTCTTCGATTTGCACCGGGATATCGTTTTCGAAATGCACGATCAGCGAGTGGAACACTTTCTGCCCTTCGCGCATGTCCAGCGCCAACGCGCGCTCGGAGCCAGCAGCCTCTTCTTCTAGAGTAATCACCTGGCACGTATGGCGATGGCCACGGGAGGCGATTTCGTCGGCGATGTTGTGCACTTCAAACAGTGCGGACTGGCTTTTTGGTTCGGCGACGAACGTACCGACGCCTTGCATACGCACCAGCAGACCGTCGGCGGTCATCTCGCGCAGCGCGCGGTTGATGGTCATGCGGCTGAAACCCAGTTGGCTGACCAGCTCGCTTTCCGATGGCACACGGTAGTGCGGCGGCCAGTTTCCACTGTCGATTTGCTGGGTGATCATTTGTTTAACGCGGGCGTACAAGGGCGCCGGACTGTCGCCCATGTTCGCGGCCAACGGAGAGACTGCAGGCGGAGTCGGCACGGTTAATCCTTGTTCGTTGGATGAGGTTGCTAGCTTGCCGGAGTTTACCGGGCAGGCAAACGTCTGTATATGTATATACAAATAACACACGATGGGGTGCTGAACCATGTCCGCCTTCTTTGCCGAACGCGCGCTGCTGCCTAGTGGATGGGCCAACAATGTACGTCTTGAGGTCAGCGCCGAAGGCGTATTGACCCATATCCAGGCCGATTCCCATGCAGATGGCGCCGAACGGTTGAGCGGTCCGCTGCTGCCAGGCATGCCGAATCTGCACTCCCACGCCTTCCAGCGGGCCATGGCCGGATTGGCGGAAGTGGCGGGCAATCCGAATGACAGTTTCTGGACCTGGCGCGACTTGATGTACCGCCTCGTCGGAAAAATCAGCCCGGAACAACTCGGCGTCATCGCCCGTCAGCTGTACATCGAAATGCTCAAGGCCGGTTACACCTCGGTCGCTGAATTTCATTACGTGCACCACGATACGTCCGGTCAGCCCTACGCAGACCCGGCTGAACTGGCGCTGCGCATCAGCCAGGCCGCCAGTTCCGCCGGTATCGGGTTGACCCTGCTGCCGGTGCTCTACAGCCACTCCGGTTTCGGCGGCCAGACCCCGAACGACGGCCAGCGCCGTTTTATCAACAGCACCGAAAACTACCTCAAGCTGCAATCACGTTTGCAGCCAGTCCTGGCGCAGCAACCGGCGCAGGCCCTGGGTTTGTGTTTCCACTCGTTGCGCGCAGTCACGCCACAGCAGATCAGCGAAGTGCTGGCCGCCAGCGACAAGCAGTGCCCGGTGCACATCCACATCGCCGAACAGCAGAAAGAAGTCGACGACTGCCTGAGCTGGAGCGGTCGCCGTCCGCTGCAATGGCTGTATGAAAACACCGACGTCGACCAGCGCTGGTGCCTGGTCCACGCGACCCACGCCAACCCGGAAGAAGTCACGCTGATGGCCAAGAGTCGCGCCATCGCCGGCCTGTGCCTGACCACTGAAGCCAACCTCGGCGACGGGATATTCCCGGCGGTGGACTTCCTCGCCCAAGGCGGACGTATGGGCATTGGTTCCGATAGCCATGTGTCATTGAGCGTGGTGGAAGAATTGCGTTGGCTGGAATATGGCCAGCGCCTGCGCGACCAGCGGCGTAACCGCCTGTATGGTGCGGATCAGCCGATGGTTGGCCGCACGCTGTACGACGCGGCGCTGGATGGCGGCGCTCAGGCGCTGGGGCAGTCGATTGGTGCGTTGGAAGTCGGCAAGCGTGCCGATTGGCTGGTGCTGGACGGCAATGATCCGTATCTGGCGACAGCCAGTGGCGACGGAATTCTCAATCGCTGGTTGTTTGCCGGTGGTGATCGTCAGGTGCGGGATGTGCTGGTGAACGGTCAGTGGGTTGTGCGTGACGGGCGTCATGCCGGCGAAGAGGAAAGCAACCGCGCCTTCACCCAGGTCCTGCGCGAACTGCTCGGTTAAAAGCAAAAGATCGCAGCCTGCGGCAGCTCCTACATTTTTGCGGTCACCCGGATCAAAGTAGGAGCTGCCGAAGGCTGCGATCTTTTTGCAGCCGCCGCTAATTCGAGGTTTTGGCCATCTGCGTATCCGACGCGCGCCAGATCAGCCGCGTCGTGTCATAACCCTGCTGACGCGCCTTGCTCAGCAGTTCTTCACGCACCACACCGTTGACGGTCGGGGTTCGTGACAGCAGCCACAAGTACTTGCGACTCGGGTCGCCGACGATGGCGGTCTTGTAGTCATCACTAACGTACAACACCCAGTATTCGCCCTTCGCCGTACCCGGAATCAGCCTTGAAAACCAGGTATCGAACTCGACCCACAATTTGTCGGTTTTACCCGGCACTTGTGGATAAGCCGTACCCTTGACCTCTTCCCACTCCCACTGCGGCGTCAGGCAGCGATTCAACACCGCCACGTTACCGTCAGGCTTGAGTGTGTAATGGGCTTCGGATTGCGCGCAGTCGCGCTGGAAGTACATTGGCAGACGAGCCAACTCGTACCAGGTGCCCTGGTAACGCTTGAGGTTGACGCTGTTGACGGTCTTGGGCGCCAACGGATCCTGGCCAGAAGTGGCACAGCCGGCCAATACCAGGCCGGCAAAAAGCATGATCAACAACCGCTTCATTATTTTTCTCCCGTGGGCGCACAGCCCCGGTTTACTTCAGGCCTTGGCCGGAAAACATCAGCACTTTGTCACCGGCATATTGCACGCTGATAAAGCTGTTCTTGTCGCCCCAGGTGCAACTGGACATGCCGAGCGCACCCGAGCAATCAGCCGGTTTACCCAGCAAGGTTTCTACATCGGCCTTGGCCATGCCGGCCGAGAGCTTCGAGTAGTTTTCCTGATTGACCTTGCTGCACGCAGCCAACAGCACGCAGAACGAAAGCAGGGCGATGGATCGCAGCGACATGGTGTAACTCCAGGGGCGAAGGGGATTGGCATGTCTGCCAAGCAGAACCTTAGAAGAGAAAACCCCTGTCTGGTTCCCTGCGCGAGAGGCTATTTGTTGGGCCGCTCGTCTGTCATTTGCCGAAGAATCAGCGACTTTGTCTCGCTATCGGACATTTCGTCGGTTTTGGCAAAAAGTGCCTAATCTTTGGCGCCACCCAGTCGACATAGGACCTTGTGGGAGCGAGCTTGCTCGCTCCCACAGTAGCCCCTGCAATAATCACAAAGTTCGACCAGTCCCCTCCGCGGTAGCTCATTTAATGACCAGAAACATGAAGTTCAGCCACAAGATCCTGTTGGCTGCTGCCCTCGTGGTGGCCGTTGCATTCGCTTGTTTCATCCTGTTCAACGACTATCGCCAGCGCCAGACGTTGCGCAGCAGTACTGAAGCCTCGATGCAGGAACTTGGCAGCCTGACCACCAGTAACATCCAGACCTGGCTTGAAAGCCGCATGCAATTGCTGCAATCGATGGCCCAGCAGGTCACCGCCGACGGTAATGCACTCGCCAGCCTGAAACGCGTTATCGACTTGCCCGCCTACACCGGCAATTTCCAGCTGAGTTACTTCGGCGGTGCCGATGGCGTGATGTTCTCGGTCCCGGCGGGTAACCGTGCGGCAGACTACGACCCACGCGCCCGTGGCTGGTACAAGGCAGCCAACAGTGCGCAGCAGACCATCGTCACCGAACCCTACATCGCCGCGTCTTCCGGCAAATTGGTGATCACCGTGGCGACACCGGTGCAGCGCCAGGGCCAAATGATCGGCGTGGCCGGTGCAGACATCGACCTGTCCAGCGTCAGCGCGATCATCAACTCGCTGAACTTCGGTGGTCACGGTCACGCCTTCATCGTCAGCGCCGACGGCAAGATCCTGATTCACCCGGACAGCAAACTGGTGCTCAAAAGCCTGGCCGACGCTTACCCCAACGAAACGCCGAAAGTCAGCCCGGGCATGAAAGAAGTCGAGATCGACGGCAAACGCCAGTTCATCTCCTTCACCCACGTCAACGGCGTGCCGTCGGCGGATTGGTATGTGGCGCTGGTGCTCGATCAGGACACCGCGTTCTCGATGCTCAGCGAATTCCGCACCTCGGCGATTATTGCCATGGTGATTGCCGTAGTGATCATCATCGCCTTGCTGGGCATGTTGATCAGCTTCCTGATGCAGCCGTTGCTGACCATGGGTCGCGCCATGCACGACATCGCCGAAGGCGAAGGTGACTTGACCAAACGCCTGACCATTCACGGTCACGACGAATTCGGCGCGCTAGGGCTGTCGTTCAACCGTTTCGTTGAACGCATTCACACCTCGATCACCGAAGTGTCTTCCGCCACTGGCCAGGTCAACGAAGTCGCCCTGCGCGTTGTCGCGGCGTCGAACTCCTCGATGTTCAACTCCGACCAGCAAGCCTCGCGCACCAGCAGCGTCGCTGCGGCGATCAACCAGCTCGGTGCCGCCGCCCAGGAAATCGCCCAGAACGCCGCCCTCGCCTCCCAGCATTCGAGCGATGCACGTAGCCTGGCCGAAGACGGTCAGCAGGTGGTGGACAAAACCATCAGCGCGATGCAGCAGCTCTCGGCGAAGATCAGCGATTCGTGCGGCAACATCGAGACGCTCAACAGCAACACCGTCAACATCGGGCAGATTCTGGAGGTCATCACCAGCATCTCCCAGCAAACCAACCTGCTGGCCCTGAACGCTGCCATCGAAGCGGCACGTGCCGGTGAAGCCGGGCGCGGGTTCGCGGTGGTTGCCGATGAAGTGCGCAACCTCGCCCACCGCACCCAGGATTCGGCGCAGCAAGTGCAGAAGATGATTGAAGAGCTGCAAGTCGGTGCCCGGGAAGCGGTCAGCATCATGACCGACAGTCAGCGCCAGAGCGAAAACAGCGTCGGCATCGCCAACCAGGCCGGTGAACGCCTGGGGAGCGTGACCCAGCGCATCGGCGAGATCGACGGCATGAACCAGTCGGTGGCGACCGCGACCGAAGAGCAGACAGCTGTGGTGGAATCGATCAACGTCGACATCACCGAAATCAACACACTGAACCAGGAAGGCGTGGAGAACTTGCAGTCGACTCTGCGTGCGTGTGCTGATCTTGAGCAGCAGGCGGCGCGGTTGAAGCAGTTGGTGGGTAGTTTCCGCATTTAAAGATCAAAAGATCGCAGCCTGCGGCAGCTCCTACAGAATCACGCGATTCCTGAGCTGCCGCAGGCTGCGATCTTTTGGCGGGACTAGAACCTCGAACCTGGCTTTGAAAGGAACACCACTTCCTCAGCCGTTGATGTCCTGCCCAACACCGCATTGCGATGCGGGAACCGTCCAAACTGCGCAATCACCTTCTGATGCTTTTCGGCGAAATCCAGGTAATCGGCAAACAGCGCCCGATCAATTTCCGGCTGCTGCGCCACCAGATCGATGTAACGCGAGATGCATTCGTTCTGCACGGCGAGATTCTCGCTGTGTTCGAACACCAGATAGATAAACACCCGCTGGATTGGCTGCAACTGCCGATCGAAATCCGCCGCAATGCCTTGCGCCACCAGTGCCTGAGCCCTGATGTCACCGGAAAAGGATTTGGGTGTATCGCGAAAGATCATTCGCGGGAGTTGGTCGAGCAACAGCACCAGAGCCAGCCAACCTTCGGGGCGTTGCGCCCACTCGGTCAATCCGCCGGCCAGTGCCTGCTCGACCCAGTCCCCGAAACGCGTCCGCGCTTCGAGGTCCTGGCTGTCACGCTTGCCGAACCATAACTTGCCCTTGTCAGCCGCGATTGCCCTGGCGGTTTCGGCTGTACCGAACCACCATTCGAGCAACGGCTGCCAGGGCGCGTCCATGGTTTATTCCTTGTGGTAAGCCGTAACGCGTTCGACTTCTTCTTTCGAGCCGAGGAACACCGCAACACGCTGGTGCAGGCCATCAGGCTTGATGTCGAGGATGCGCTGGTGGCCGTCGGTGGACGCACCGCCCGCTTGTTCAACGAGGAACGACATCGGGTTGGCTTCGTACATCAGGCGCAGTTTGCCCGGTTTGGACGGCTCGCGGCTGTCGCGCGGGTACATGAACAGACCGCCGCGGGTCAGGATACGGTGTACGTCCGCGACCATCGCAGCGACCCAGCGCATGTTGTAGTTCTTTTTCAGCGGGCCTTCATCCCCCGCCAGCAATTCGCCAACGTAGCGCTGTACCGGCGCTTCCCAATGACGCTGGTTGGATGCGTTGATCGCGAATTCCTGAGTGGTCTCCGGGATCTTGATGTCTTCATGGGTCAGCACGAAGCTGCCCATTTCACGGTCCAGGGTAAAGCCTTTCACGCCATCGCCGAGGGTCAGCACCAGCATGGTTTGCGGGCCGTAGATGGCATAACCGGCGGCAACTTGCTGGGTGCCTGGCTGCAGGAAGGCCTTTTCGTTCAAGGCTTCGTTCTGGCTCAGGTATTCGCTCGGGCAACGCAGTACCGAGAAGATAGTGCCGACCGGAGCGTTGATGTCGATGTTCGACGAGCCGTCCAGTGGGTCGAATACCAGCAGGTACGCGCCTTTCGGGTATTTGCCCGGGATCTGGTAGGCGTTGTCCATTTCTTCGGACGCCATTCCGGCCAGGTGACCGCCCCATTCGTTGGCTTCGAGCAGAATCTCGTTGGAGATCACGTCGAGTTTCTTCTGCACTTCGCCTTGGACGTTTTCAGTGCCCATGCTGCCCAGAACACCGCCCAGGGCGCCTTTGGAAACGGCGTGGCTGATCTCCTTGCAAGCACGCGCCACCACTTCGATCAGGAAGCGCAGATCGGCAGGAGTGTTGTTGCTGCGGGTCTGCTCAATCAAATAGCGACTCAGGGTAACGCGGGACATGGAAGGCTCCGGTGGAATGGGGGACTAAAAACCCGCGCAGTTTAACGCGAGTCGGGGCGCATTTCCTCCTATCAGACGTGATCGGCTGAAGAGAGTTCATGCGCGGGGATTAGCGTAGTTGGAAATGGGCTGGATGTAAGCCATGGAGAAGTGGCAGTTTCGATATTTCCCGGTGACTAATCGGGCTTGCCCGCGATCTGGTGCGAAGCACCAGCCTAGGGTTTGACCGGCGGCTTGCGCAGCAAACTGAACGCCATCGCCGCCAGAAACAGAACACTGAGCAACAACACCGCCCACAGGCCAAACTTCTTCCAGTCGGTGGCCACGGGAGCCGATGCTGTCGAAGCCACCGGCGCAACAACCGCCCCGCCGTCGACCGAAGCCTTGCCCAACGTTGCCAATTTCGCCGGGCTGTAATCCGGGATCAACGTCGCCAATGGCAAGTTCGCCGCTTTCACCGTCGAATTGCCCAGCGCCAGCGTGTAAGGCCCCGGACCGCGTGCCAGAAACACCAATTGAGTGGCGCGTACCGCGAACTTCACCGTAGGCGCTTGCGCACCCAACCCACCACCGCGCTCGTCCACGGTCAGCTTCAACTGCTGCACGGTTTGCCCCGGCAACTGCAGTTCGTTCTGCACCACGTCCTGCCCGTTCTGTGTCAGGCGATAGAGCAAACCGCTGCTCAATGGCTGCCACGGCAGACTGCTGTCGCGGCGACCATACAAAGTCACTGGCGCCAGACTGTTGGGCTGGCTCAACTCGACCTGCACACGCTCGATGTTCAGCCCCATCGGCAATTGCCAAGTGTATTCACCGGCCTTCACGCTGCTGCCAGCCAAAGATTGCGACCAGACCAACGGCAGCGGCAAGTTGCGGGGATTGACGCTTTGCAGTTGCGCCGACGTCAGTGTCGGCGCCGAGTGCGGAGAGTCCCACAGCAACCGCAAATAGCGCGCTGACTGTCCCGGCAAACCCACTTCATGTTGCTCAACCCGCTCATCGGCAAATGTCAGCCGTGCCACCTGCCCTTCGCCCCAGGACTGCCAGTGCTGCAAATCGTCGCTGGCCTCAATGCTGAAACGCTGGAAGCCATCACGCTCGCTGGTCCAGTCAAGCATCAGCTGCTGCAACGGTGCCTTGATGCCACTGGCATCGAGCAACCAGCCGCGCAACTCTTCTTCGCCGGCCTCCAACTGACTGGAGGGCTGCACTTCGACCAACGTGCCGTTGGCGCTTGATTGCACCCGCACGTTTGGCGCGTGTTCGGTGGCGTCCGCCGAGTTGTACAGCGGGAACCATTTCACATCGGTCAGCGTGCGGTTGTCGTCAGTTCGTGCCGTTTCCCGAGCCAGCGCATAAGCCTGCACATCGCCGGTGGCATTGAACACGCGCACATCGCTCAGATCGGTTTGCCTTGCATTCAATTGCACGGCCAAAGGCAGTTCGAGGCGATACCAAGGACCCTCGCCACTCACGGATAACGGCACCTGCGTGGCGAAGTCCGCCGGTTTGTCCTGAGCAACCGCCGACAGCGCCACACTCATCGCAACTGCGCCTAACCAACACAGCTTCAGCTTTTGACTCAAGACGACACTCCTTCAGTTTCCGGCGCCGGTTTTTCAGCATCCGGCACGGGCTCGACGCGCTTGGGCGGTAACGGGGCGAAATAGCCCACCACCAGCAGCAACACGCCAACGCCGATAAACGAGACAATCCGCGCTAGCCCACCGCGGTTGCTCAATTCGACAAAGAACAGCTTGGCCACCACCACGCCGATCAGCGCTGCACCGATCAGCCAGACCTCGCGACGATGGCGCAGATGACCACCGATCATCAAACCCAGGGCCATCAAGGTCCAGACGATGGACAGACCGGCCTGCACCAACATGGATTCGAGCAACGCATCCAACTCGAACGGCACGCCCCCCCAATGGTGTGCCGTGCGCATGACCAACGCGGTAAAAAAGGCGAACAGCGAGACGCCAGAGATCAACTGCGTGGCGTAGGCGGCGTAATCCTTGCGAATCGCCACTTGCTCCACCGCGCTGCGCGACCAGACGTAAACGCCGAACAGCGCAAACAACAATCCCAGGTCCAGCGGGTTTATCAACGGCACATACGGCAGCGGCTCGGCGGTGCCGTCGCTGGCAATGTTGGCCAGCCAGAACCAGCCCAACATCAGCAAGGCCAGAGGCGTGGCGGCGTAGACGCGGTACTCGCGGGAGCAGGCCGACACCGGCCACGGCCAGGCACGCGGCGCTGCCATCAGCACCAGGTACAGGCTCGGCAGAATCGCCCAACCCAGCCAACGCCAGGCATTGTATTGCTCGGACAACAGCAGCAAGCCATAACGCAGCTCCAGCGCCAGCACAGCGATCAACAACCAACAACCGAGCACATGAGCCGCACTCTGCACCCGCGCTGGCAGCATTGGCGCCAGACGGCGCAACGAGAGGAAATGCACGACAAACACGGCTGCCCATACAAGCCAGCCGAAGTTGGCTGCTGGGTGATAACGCGAATGCCAAGCGCCGAGCAATATCAGCGCAGCGGCGGGTATCAGCACGGTGCAGAGCACGCCCAGCGATGGCCATTTCAGACGCAACGCCAGCACTGCCCACACGGCGACGCTCACAGCAGCAACCGCCAGCAGCAACGTCGCTTGCACAGTTATCGGCGCAAACCGCAGCACTTCACTGGCCCACGCCAGTGCCCACCAAGCCGCGCCCCACACCAGCGACATCCATGACATTCGTTGCAGGCTCAACCGATCCAACGCCGACGCCGTGTTACCCCACTGCAAACGCCACGCCCCGACCAATGCCGCCAGCCCCAGCACCAGTGGCGCCCAGAACCCGCCATGGGCCAACGGTCGCCATTCATCGCGGGTCAGCGCACCCAACGGATCGAGCCCAAGGGCCAGGAGCAACGTGCCGCCCAACAGCTGCACAGCGCCGGCGCTGCACAGAAATGCCCACGATGACAGGCGCAGGCCGACAAACAAGGTCACGAGCGCGGCCAAGGCCCAACCGATGACCGTGCCGTGGGCCAGGAAAAACAGCGGTGCCAGCAAATAGAGGAACGCCAGGCCAAGACAGGCCAACACAGGTGCCCCCTTGCGCTCCCATGACTTCGTTTGCTCGGGCAATGCCTTGCGCAACTGGTAGAAACTGAACAGCAACGCGACGCCGAGCATTAATGCACCCAACGGCGTACCGCTGATCAGGCTGCCTTCGCCGCTGCGCAGCTCGCTGAGATACGCCAGCGCTGCGCCCAGTTGCAAAAGCAAGGCAAACGCTCGGGCCAGCGGGCGTTGCTGACGCACGCCGAGCCAGAAAATCCCGGCACCCTCCACCGCCCATGCCGCCGACGTCCACCGTGCATCCAACCCTAAAGGAATCGCCAGGCTGGTGAAGATCACGCCCAAGGCCAGGCAGGTTTCCGCCAGCAGCAACGCACGGCCACCCATCAGTAGCCGAGCCAGGCCCATGTAGATAATGCCCAACGCCAAGGCGCTGAACGCCGCCGCGAATTCGAGATGCTGGACCAGGGCAAACTGCAAGCCGAAGCCCACCAGTGGCGGACCAAACAGCATCGTGCCGTCGACATAGTCGCCTTTGCGTGCCGACCAGCGCAGCATGGCTTCGCGGCTGGCGTCTTCGGGCGCGTCGCTTAGTTCCTGCAACTTGCGCCGGGCGAACAACAGCCCGATGGCCAAGTACATGAGGAAGAACAAGATCAGGAACGGTTCGGTGCTCCACAGCAGTTCCGGCAAGTAGGAACGCAGGCCCCAGGCGAAACCGATGCCGAAGGTGCCGACAAAACCGATCACGTTCAGCACGCGCCAGGCCTTGAACCAGGCAATGGCCAGGATGCCGGCATTCAGCAGGGCGAAGTAACTGAACAGCGCGACGTGGCTGCCGGAGCCGGTGGACGCCAGGATCGGCGCCGCGAATCCGCCGAGTGCGGCGGCCGCAGCCAGCCCCAAGGCATCCTGGGTAACGGCGAGAATTGCCGAGAAAACGGTCACCGCCACCAGCAGGCCGAACGCCGCCGTGGGATCGAGCAACGGATGCAGGCGCATCGCGGCAAACACCGTCAGGTACAACACCGCGACGCCAGCACCTTGCAGTATCAACGCGTATTGGCTGTTTCGTGATTTCAGCCACCACCCCAACCCCAGCAGACCCAACGCCGCCGCCGCAACACCGGCATAACGCAACTCGATCGGTACCACTATGCCGTCGGTGGCATAGCGCAGCAGAAAGGCCAGGCCGAGGAACAACAACACCACGCCGACCCGCAACACGGTGTTGCCGCCAAACAACCAGGCACGGGCACCGCTGATGGCGCGTTCGATGAGGTTGGGACTGCGGGGGATGGCGGGTTGTTGGGGTTCGCGGTCGACGGGTTCCGGTTTCCAGGCATCGACGGGCAGTGGACGACTGGCTTCGTTGGCCGCGACGCTGACGGGTTCGAGTTCGGGCGGCAGCTCCCAAATCAATTCAGGGGAATCGACTGGGGTTTGCGCGACAACGATGTCAGGGATTGCAGCGGTTTTGCTGAGAACAGGTTCTTCTGGCACGGCGACACCGGTCACCTCCAGCACGGCCAGCCGTTGCTCGACCGCCTGCAACGCGACCTGCGCCTGTTCAAGCAGACGACGCTGCTCGTCGGCCTGGGACCCCAAGCGCGCAATGCGAATGGCCTGACCGATGCCCAAGCCGAGCAACGCGCCCAGCAGCGCATCGCTGAACGACTCGTCGAGTATCCAGCCCAGCACCAGGCCAATCAGCGTGAACATCCATTGCATGGTCGATATCCCTAAGCGCAATCCGGAAAGATTAGCGTAGCCAGCCCCAAAAAGATCGCAGCCTTCGGCAGCGCCTGCATTGATCTATGCAGGCGCTGCCGAAGGCTGCGATCTTTTCCGGCGCGGCAGTATATCGAGCCGAGCGAAGACTTACTCCAACGCCTTCCAGATATCCGTGGCGTATTCGCGAATCGTCCGGTCCGAAGAGAACCAGCCCATCCGCGCCGTGTTCAACACCGCTGAACGCCACCACTCATTGGAATTGTGCCAAAGGGCCTCGACCCGCATCTGCGCGTTCCAGTAAGAGTCGAAATCGGCGCAGACCAGGAAGCGGTCGTAATCCACCAGCGAATCAATCAGCCCGGTGTAACGCGACGGATCATCCGGCGAGAACACCCCGCCACGAATCGCTTGCAGCACGTCATTGAGCCGATGCGATGCGGCTATGTCCGGTACCGCGCTGAACTCGTGGTTCTGCTTGCGCGCTTCAACCTGCTGGGCGCTGAGGCCGAAGATGAACATGTGCTCGATGCCGATGCGCTCGGACATTTCCACGTTGGCGCCATCCAGCGTACCGATGGTCAGCGCGCCGTTGAGGCCGAACTTCATGTTGCTGGTGCCCGAGGCTTCGAAGCCAGCGGTGGAAATCTGCTCGGACAAATCCGCCGCCGGAATGATGCTTTCCGCCAGGCTCACGTTGTAGTTGGGCAGGAATACCACTTTGAGCAACCCGCGAACGGTCGGGTCGTTGTTCACCACCCGGGCGATGTCGTTGGTCAATTTGATGATCAACTTGGCCTGGTGATAACTCGCGGCCGCTTTACCGGCGAAGATCTTCACCCGCGGCACCCAGTCGATTTCCGGTTCGGCGCGAATCGCCTGGTACAACGCCACGGTGTGCATCAGGTTGAGCAACTGGCGTTTGTATTCGTGGATTCGCTTGACCTGCACGTCGAACATTGCCGCCGGGTTGACCGCCACTCCCAGGCGCTCGTGAATGATGTAGGCCAAGGCCTTTTTGCTGTGCAGACGTTGCTCGGCGAATGCCTTGCGGAACGCGGCCTTCTCGGCGAACGGCTCCAGATCGAGCAAGCGCGCTTCAGCGTTATCCAGCAGGTCGGGGCCGAGGGCGTCGACCAGCATAGAAGTCAGTTCCGAGTTCGCCTGGTACAGCCAGCGCCGGAAGGTGATGCCGTTGGTTTTGTTGTTGATGCGGTCCGGGTAGAGCTTGTGCAGTTCGGAAAACACCGTTTTGCGCATCAGTTGCGTGTGCAAGCCGGACACGCCATTGACGCTGTGGGAACCGAGGAACGCCAAATTGCCCATGCGTACGCGACGGCCGTTGTCTTCTTCGATCAGCGACACCGCGCGCAGCACGTCGAAATCATGAATGCCTTTGGCACGCAACGAGTCGATATGCTGCGCGTTGATCAGGTAAATGATCTGCATGTGCCGCGGCAGCATGCGCTCCATCAAACCGACCGGCCAGGTTTCCAAGGCTTCGGGCAGCAATGTGTGGTTGGTGTAGGACAGCGTATCGACCGTAACCTGCCACGCCGCATCCCACGCGACGTCATAGACGTCGACCAATTGCCGCATCAATTCGGCCACGGCAATCGAGGGGTGAGTGTCGTTGAGCTGGATTGCCGCATGATCGCCCAGGGTCAGCACCGAGGTGTGCATGTTGCGATGGCGGCGCAGCAAATCCTGCAAGGATGCAGCGACGAAGAAGTACTCCTGACGCAAGCGCAGTTCCTGGCCGGCTTCCGTGCTGTCCGCCGGGTAGAGCACGCGGGAAATGCTTTCGGCCCGGGCCACTTCGGCGACTGCGCCCAAGTGGTCGCCGGCGTTGAAGCGTTCCAGGTGTAAATCTTCCATGGCCCGTGCACGCCACAGACGCAGCGTGTTCACACTCGCCCCCCGCCAGCCGACCACCGGCGTGTCATAGGCAATGGCCCGAACGGTTTCCGCCGGGTGCCAGACTTGCTTGGACTTGCCGCTTTCATCGGTGACGGTCTCGACACTACCGCCGAAGCCAATCGGATAAACCACTTCTGGCCGCTCGAACTCCCAAGGGTTGCCGAAATCCAGCCAATGTTCGGTTTGTTCCTGCTGCCAACCGTCGACGATGGCCTGTCGGAACAAACCGTGTTCGTAACGAATACCGTAGCCATGGCCGGCGATGCCAAGCGTCGACATGCTTTCCATGAAGCACGCCGCCAGACGCCCGAGGCCGCCGTTGCCCAGCGCCGCATCGGGCTCCAGCAGGCGGATACGCTCAAGATCGACACCCAGCTCGGTCAGGGCCTCGCGCGCAACGTCGAGCAAGCCGAGGTTGCTCAGGCTGTCGTAGAGCAGCCGGCCGATGAGAAATTCCAGGGAGAGGTAATAAACGCGCTTCTGACCTTTACGGTAGATCTGCCGCGTGTGATCCATCCAGTGCTCGACCATGTGATCGCGCGCGGCCAGCGCAATGGCTTCGAACCAGTCATGGTCGAAGGCGTGATCCGGGTCTTTGCCCACCGCGTAGGTGAGTTTGGTCAAGACGGCGTCGCGGAATGCGGCCACCTCTGCTTCGCGAACAAGTGGTTCTTGAGTCATCGATAGGACCTCGAGCGAGCTTGGAGTTGTCTGAGCCTAGACGGTCTGACAGGCGGTAGAGGCTCTGGTTCGGCAGTTTTTCCTGTTAGTGCGACTAAGGTCGGCAATACATTGTCGTGTGCCGGAATCAATGCAGGGGCCGTGCCGAATTTCCTGCTTATTGGCCCACTCGCGAAAAAATCTGGCGAAAGGTTGTTCAAAAATCCACCAGTCCCGGTATGATCGCGCGCCCTGATGCACACGCTGGTAACAACCGATGATGAAGCCCAACCTGATCGCCGCCGCGGAGATCGACCGACTCGATACCTGGGCCAAGTACTCTGCCCCGATGTGCGGCTCTTGTATATCCAGCTGCTGCACGCTGCCGGTCGAGGTCAAGATCAAGGATCTGATCCGTATCGGCATCGTCGACGAGTTCGAACGCGGCGACCCGCCGAAGAACATCGCCAAGCGCTTGCAGAAGGAAGGGATCGTCGAGCGTTACAGCCAGAAGACCGAGATCTTCACCCTCCAGCGTATGAGTAACAACGATTGCCTGTACCTGGATCGTAAGAGTCGTCTGTGCACTATTTATGATAAGCGCCCTGATACTTGCCGCAACCACCCGAAAATCGGGCCGCGACCAGGGTATTGCGCGTACAAGCCCAAAGAAGTGGTACGTGAGACCAGCAGTCGTCGGACCTTAGAAAAGTTTTAAACCCGAAAAGATCGCAGCCTTCGGCAGCTCCTACATTGATCGCATGCTCCTGTAGGAGCTGCCGAAGGCTGCGATCTTTTGATCTTTTCCCCAGACAAACAAAAACGCCCCCGACCTTGCGGTCGGGGGCGTTTTTTTGTCAGCTAACTAAATGACTTAGTTACCGGACTTCTTCGCAGCGCGGGTACGCTCGCTTTCGCCCAGGATCTTCTTGCGAAGACGGATGGACTTAGGAGTCACTTCACACAGCTCGTCTTCCTGTACGAACTCCAGAGCTTGCTCCAGAGTGAACTTGACAGGTGGGACCAGAGCGATGGTTTCGTCTTTACCCGAAGCACGCATGTTGTCGAGCTTCTTGCCTTTGGTTGGGTTTACACCCAGGTCGTTGTCGCGGCTGTTCAAACCAACGATTTGACCTTCGTAGATGTCCTGGCCGTGTTCAACGAACAGCTTGCCACGAGCCTGCAGGGTTTCCAGCGAGTAGGTCAGCGCCTTGCCGGTAGCAACCGAAACCAGAACGCCGTTCTGACGACCGGACATGTCGCCGGACTTCATCGCGTCGTAACGATCGAAGATCGAAGTCAGGATGCCGCCACCGGAGGTCAGGGTCAGGAACTCGTTACGGAAACCGATCAAGCCACGAGCCGGGATGTTGTACTCAAGGCGCACACGGCCCTTGCCATCCGGAACCATGTTGGTCAGGTCGCCCTTACGCAGGCCCATTTGCTCCATGATCGCGCCCTGGGATTCTTCCGGCAGGTCGATGGTCACGTTTTCGTACGGTTCGTGCTTGACGCCATCAACCATGCGGATGATCACTTCCGGACGACCAACACCCATTTCGAAGCCTTCGCGACGCATGGTTTCGATCAGTACCGAGAGGTGCAGCTCACCACGGCCGGAGACCTTGAACTTGTCGGCGGTGTCGCCTTCTTCAACGCGCAGAGCAACGTTGAACAGCAGTTCCTTGTCCAGACGTTCCTTGATGTTACGGGAAGTCACGAACTTGCCTTCTTTACCGCAGAATGGCGAGTCGTTTACCTGGAAGGTCATGGAAACGGTTGGTTCGTCAACGGTCAGCGGCTTCATCGCTTCGACGTTCAGTGGGTCGCACAGGGTGTCGGAGATGAACAGCTGGTCGAAGCCACTGATGCAGACGATGTCGCCAGCCAAAGCTTCTTCAACGTCAATGCGGTGCAGGCCGTGGTGACCCATCAGCTTCAGGATACGACCGTTGCGCTTCTTGCCGTCAGCGTCGATAGCGACGACCGGAGTGTTCGGCTTGATGCGACCACGAGCGATACGGCCAACGCCGATAACACCCAGGAAGCTGTTGTAGTCCAGTGCCGAGATTTGCATCTGGAACGGACCGTCACGGTCAACTTTCGGTGCTGGTACGTCGTCGATGATCGACTGGTACAGCGGGGTCATGTCTTCAGCCATGTCGGTGTGGTCAAGACCAGCAATACCGTTCAGGGCAGAGGCGTAAACCACTTTGAAGTCCAGCTGTTCTTCGGTAGCACCCAGGTTGTCGAACAGGTCGAAGATCTGGTCCAGAACCCAGTCCGGACGCGCGCCTGGACGGTCAACCTTGTTGATGACCACGATTGGACGCAGGCCGGCTTCGAAAGCCTTCTTGGTCACGAAACGGGTTTGCGGCATAGGGCCGTCTTGAGCGTCAACCAGCAGCAGAACGGAGTCAACCATCGACATTACGCGTTCAACTTCGCCGCCGAAGTCGGCGTGGCCCGGGGTATCCACGATGTTGATGTGGTAGCCGTTCCAGTTGATGGCGGTGTTTTTCGCCAGAATGGTAATACCGCGCTCTTTTTCCTGGTCGTTGGAGTCCATCACGCGCTCGTCGTTGAGCTCGTTGCGCTCCAGAGTGCCGGATTGACGCAGGAGTTTGTCTACCAGGGTGGTTTTACCATGGTCAACGTGAGCAATGATGGCGATGTTGCGTAGATTTTCGATCACTTGTGTATCTCGATCAGAGGATTCGGTGTGCTGACAAGTCTTGGCAGCGATTAACAGTAGCGTCCGCGAAAGCCGTTACAGCTTCACGGCGGCGTCGGGGGGCCGGTGACGCAAGCCACAGGCAAACAGCCCCGGGCACTTAGCTCGGTCGATAAACGCGCACATTGGCATGCCCCTCACTGAGCAAATGGTGGGCATGCAGGCGACTCATCACGCCTTTGTCGCAATACAGCAGGTACTGGCGAGTAGGGTCCAGTTCCTTGAAACGAGCGTTCAGAGCATAAAACGGCATCGTTTGTACCTCGATACCAGCGAGATCCAGCGGGTCATCCTCGGCGGCATCCGGGTGGCGGATGTCGATCACGATCTGACCGGCCAGCGCATCGCTGACTTCTTCAATCTGTACGTCCTGGCCCAACTCATCGATCACGCGATCGATCGGCACCAGTTTGGCGTTTTCGAGCGCACGCTCGAGCACCGCCATGTCGAATTCTTTCTCTTCGTGTTCCACCCGGTGACGCTTGGCAGCCGTCTTGGGATTCACCGAAATGACCCCGCAATACTCCGGCATATGCTTGGCGAAGTCGGCGGTGCCGATTTCGTTGGCCAGGTCGATGATGTCCTGCTTGTGGCTGGCGATCAGTGGGCGCAGCACCAGCTTGTCGGTCACGCAGTCGATCACGGACAGGTTCGGCAGCGTCTGGCTCGAAACCTGCGAGATCGCCTCACCGGTGACCAGCGCTTCGATTTGCAGGCGGTCGGCGATTCGGGACGCAGCGCGCAACATCATACGCTTCAATACTACGCCCATATGACTGTTATCGACTTTGCCGAGAATTTCTCCCAGCACTTCCTCGAACGGCACACTGACAAATAACACGCGTTGGGAGCTGCCGTACTTCTTCCAGATGAAATGCGCGACTTCCATGACGCCCAGTTCGTGGGCCCGCCCGCCGAGATTGAAGAAGCAGAAATGGGCCATCAGCCCGCGGCGCATGATCTGGTAAGCCGCCACCGTGGAGTCGAAACCGCCCGACATCAACACCAGCGTCTGCTCCAGTGCTCCCAGCGGATAACCGCCGATGCCGTTGTGCTGGCTGTGGATCACGAACAACCGTTGGTCGCGAACTTCGATGCGAACTTCGATTTCAGGTTTTTTCAGGTCGATCCCGGCGGCACCGCACTGGCGGCGCAACTGGCTGCCGACATGTTTTTCGACATCTATCGAGCTAAATGGGTGCTTGCCAGCGCGTTTGCAACGCACGGAGAAAATTTTGCCAGCCAGCGCATCACCATAGTGATGCTTGCACTTCTCGACGATGTCGTCGAAGTCACCCAGCGGGTACTCGTCGATCTGCAAAAAGTGCGCGACGCCCGGCATGCAGCTCAGGCGCTCGCCCATCTCTTTCAGGGCCTTGGGATCGCTGATGCGGGTTTCCAGCTCGAGGTTGTCCCACACGCCGTTCACCACCACAGCCGGGTCCAGATCGCGGAGCACGGCACGGATGTTCTTGGCCAATTGGCGGATGAAACGCATCCGTACCGGGCGGCTCTTAATGGTGATCTCGGGGAAGACTTTTACGATTAATTTCATGGAAACAGCGCGCGCGAGGCCTGCCGAAAAAGGGGGGCGCGGATTATAGCGGAAATTGCTCAAGGTTTAACCAGTTAATGTACAGAAGGTTTTACGCGCACCAAAACGGGTCACTTTACGATTTTAACGCCACATAAAGGGGCGATAATTTCTTCTTTAAGGGGCGTTCCGCCTCTATAAGCGTGAATTTGGGGCAAAAAACCCATGGTGGGGCACTGGCATGCAATTTGCTCCCTTGTGAGGCAGGTTGCCTTGGCAGAGTATTCGCGCCGGCATCACCCACATTCTAAGGGCATCCACTACTAAGCCCGAAGCCACCCGGAGGACACTATGTCGAAGTCGGTTCAACTCATCAAAGATCATGACGTCAAATGGATTGATCTGCGCTTCACGGACACCAAAGGCACTCAGCACCACGTGACCATGCCGGCTCGCGACGCGCTGGATGACGCTTTCTTCGAAGAAGGCAAAATGTTCGACGGTTCCTCCATCGCTGGCTGGAAAGGCATCGAAGCTTCCGACATGATCCTGATGCCGGACGACTCCACTGCAGTTCTCGACCCGTTCACCGAAGAGCCGACCCTGATCATCGTTTGTGACGTGATCGAGCCTTCGACCATGCAAGGCTACGATCGTGACCCACGTGCGATCGCCAAGCGTGCCGAGGAATACCTGAAGTCGACCGGTATCGGCGACACCGTATTTGTTGGTCCAGAGCCTGAGTTCTTCATCTTCGATCAAGTGAAGTTCAAGTCCGACATTTCCGGTTCCATGTTCAAAATCTTCTCGGACCAAGGTTCGTGGATGTCCGACCAGGACGTGGAAGGCGGCAACCATGGCCACCGTCCAGGCGTCAAAGGCGGCTACTTCCCGGTTCCGCCGTTCGACCACGACCACGAAATCCGTACCTCCATGTGCAACGCCATGGAAGAAATGGGCCTGGTCATCGAAGTTCACCACCACGAAGTGGCGACTGCCGGCCAGAACGAAATCGGTGTGAAGTTCAACACCCTGGTTGCCAAAGCTGACGAAGTTCAGACCTTGAAGTACTGCGTACACAACGTTGCTGTTGCATACGGCCGCACCGCGACCTTCATGCCTAAGCCTCTGTACGGCGACAACGGTTCGGGTATGCACGTTCACTTGTCCATCGCCAAAGATGGCAAGAACACCTTCGCAGGCGAAGGCTATGCCGGCCTGTCCGACACCGCTCTGTACTTCATCGGCGGCATCATCAAGCACGGTAAGGCCCTGAACGGCTTCACCAACCCGTCGACCAACTCCTACAAGCGTCTGGTCCCAGGTTTCGAAGCACCGGTAATGCTGGCCTACTCGGCTCGTAACCGCTCCGCTTCGATCCGTATTCCTTACGTGTCGAGCCCACGCGCTCGCCGTATCGAAGCCCGCTTCCCGGATCCAGCAGCCAACCCGTACCTGGGCTTCGCTGCACTGGTCATGGCTGGCCTGGACGGCATCCAGAACAAGATCCACCCTGGCGACGCCGCTGACAAAAACCTGTACGACCTGCCGCCTGAAGAGGCGAAAGAGATCCCACAAGTTTGCGGCAGCCTGAAAGAAGCCCTGGAAGAGCTGGACAAAGGTCGTGCGTTCCTGACCAAAGGCGGCGTTTTCAGCGACGATTTCATCGACGCTTACATCGCCCTGAAAAGCGAAGAAGAAATCAAAGTACGTACCTTCGTACACCCACTGGAATACGAGCTGTACTACAGCTGCTAATCCAGTAGCGCCTGCGCAAGCGGCGTGACAAAAAAGGCCTCCTTTCGGGAGGTCTTTTTTTTTGGGCAAGATCAAAAGATCGCAGCCTTCGGCAGCTCCTACAGGAGTCAATGTAGGAGCTGCCGAAGGCTGCGATCTTTTGATCCTGCTTTTCTATTCCCAAATGTTAACAACCTGGGCCAATCGACTGCCCTGACCTATGCTGCAACCCAACGCTTTCGTTTCCGGTCGAATTTATGGGTCGCGGTTTTCTCTTCATCCTTCTGCTGATCGCCCTGCCCGCTGTAGCGCAGATCTACAAATACACCGATGCCGACGGCAATGCCGCCTACAGCGATCAGCCACCTGATGGCGTGACCGCCCAACCGGTCGAGCTGCCACCGCTCAACAGCGTCGAACCCCAGGCACCGCCAGCGCCAGCCAGCCGAACCAGCACCAGTGAACGAGCCACCAGCGCCTACGAGGTACTGGAACTCACCGGCCTGCCGAGCACCGAAGCCCTGCGCGCCAACAACGGCACCTTCACCGTCAACGTGCTGATCAAACCGCGCCTGCAAGGCCAGCATCTCTTCAGGCTACTGCTCGATGACCAATCCTACGGCCAGCCAAGCAATGTGACGATCCTGCAACTGGTCAGCATCGACCGGGGCTTGCACAGCCTCGCCGTGCAAGTGATCGACGGCGATACCGTCGTCCAGCAAAGCCCAACCGTGACCTTTACCGTGCAACGAGTGCACAAGCCTTGAAGGTCTGGCTGTTGATCGCCAGCCTGTTGGCGCTGCCAGTGTCGGCGGAGGTCTTCACCTATGTCGATGCTCAGGGCAATCGGGTGTTCACCGACCAGCCCAAACCCGGTAACGCCAAGCGTGTGCCGCTGGCGACCGGCAATCGGATGTCGGCCCCGGCTACAGCCCCGGTTATCGCCACGCAAAACAACGAGGGAACACCGCCGTTTCACTACGACATGCTGCGCATCCTGGTGCCGGAGCCTGACACCACTGTGCGCAGCACCGCCGGCGAAATTATCGTTAGCGTCACCAACGAGCCGGGTTTGCAACGCGGCCATCGCTACCGCTTGCTACTCGACGGCCAACCCACCGCCGAGCCCGGCCTGAGCCCGGTATTCCCACTGACGAACATCGACCGCGGCACCCATCAATTGTCCGTAGAGATCCTCGACGAACAAGGCCAAATCGTCGAGCGCACTGCCAATCAGCCATTCCATATGCAGCGCATGTCGCTCGCTCAGAAACGCAAGGTCAAACCCTGCACCCTCGACGACTACGGGCAACGCCCGGAATGCCCTCTCGCTGACAAACCCGCCGAAGAAAAAAATCCGTTCCTGCGCTTTTTCTAACCTCGTTCAGGTTTGCGCACTATATTGGTGCGATTGGTTGCACCACTCTCCCTTTGCAGCCCATTTTGGTTCGAAAGTACCCGCGATAGCGCCAAGGACGCCACGCAAGCGAGCGTCAAACAGCCGTTTCAGGCGCTAAACGCTTCTTTTCGGAGCCTTGGTTTGGTTTTTGCATTTTCCCCGCAACAACGCTTGTTTCTTGCGCACGCTCCGCTCCAAAAGAGGTCCTGATGACCATTAGCGACGCACTACACCGCTTGCTACTCGACAACCTGACCACCGCTACCATTCTGCTCGACGCCGAATTGCGCCTTGAGTACATGAACCCGGCGGCGGAAATGCTCCTGGCCATCAGCGGTCAGCGCAGCCATGGGCAGTTCATCAGCGAACTGTTCACCGAATCCACCGAGGCGCTGAATTCCTTGCGCCAGGCGGTACAGCAGGCGCATCCGTTCACCAAGCGCGAAGCGATGCTCACCGCCCTTACCGGCCAGACCCTGACGGTCGATTACGCAGTCACGCCGATCCTCGCCAATGGCGACACCATGCTGCTGCTTGAAGTCCATCCCCGTGACCGCTTGTTGCGGATCACCAAGGAAGAAGCTCAGCTGTCCAAGCAGGAAACCAGCAAGATGCTGGTACGCGGCCTGGCTCACGAAATCAAGAACCCCCTCGGCGGGATTCGTGGTGCCGCGCAGTTGCTGGCCCGCGAGCTGCCGGAAGAGAGCCTGCGCGACTACACCAACGTAATCATTGAAGAGGCCGATCGCCTGCGCAATCTGGTGGATCGCATGCTCGGCTCCAACAAACTGCCGTCGCTGGCCATGTGCAACGTTCATGAAGTGCTGGAACGTGTCTGTCACCTGGTCGAAGCCGAAAGCCAAGGCTGCATCACCTTGGTGCGCGACTATGACCCAAGCATTCCCGATGTCCTGATCGACCGTGAGCAAATGATTCAGGCGGTCCTGAACATCGTGCGCAATGCGATGCAGGCCATCAGCAGCCAGAACGAGTTGCGCCTGGGCCGCATCAGCCTGCGCACCCGCGCCATGCGCCAGTTCACCATCGGCCATGTGCGCCATCGCCTGGTGACCAAGATCGAAATCATCGACAACGGTCCCGGCATTCCTGCGGAACTTCAGGAAACCATCTTCTTTCCCATGGTCAGCGGGCGTCCGGACGGTACCGGGCTCGGCCTGGCCATCACCCAGAACATCATCAGCCAGCACCAGGGCCTGATCGAATGTGACAGCCACCCAGGCCACACCACTTTCTCGATCTTTCTGCCACTGGAACAAGGAGCCACATCGACATGAGCCGTAGTGAAACCGTGTGGATCGTCGATGACGACCGTTCTATCCGTTGGGTCCTGGAAAAAGCCTTGCAGCAAGAGGGCATGACGACGCAAAGCTTCGACAGCGCCGATGGCGTGATGAGCCGTCTGGCGCGCCAGCAGCCTGACGTGATCATCTCCGACATCCGCATGCCTGGTGCCAGCGGCCTGGACCTTCTGGCGCGGATTCGCGAACAGCACCCACGGCTGCCGGTGATCATCATGACCGCGCACTCCGACCTGGACAGCGCTGTCGCGTCCTATCAGGGCGGCGCATTTGAATACCTGCCCAAGCCGTTCGATGTCGATGAGGCAGTTTCCCTGGTCAAGCGCGCCAACCAGCACGCCCAGGAACAACAAGGCATGGAAGTCCCGGTCGCCTTGACCCGTACCCCGGAAATCATCGGCGAAGCGCCGGCGATGCAGGAAGTGTTTCGCGCCATCGGGCGCTTGAGCCACTCCAACATCACCGTGCTGATCAACGGCGAGTCGGGCACCGGTAAAGAATTGGTGGCCCACGCCCTGCACCGTCACAGCCCGCGCGCGGCTTCGCCGTTCATCGCCCTGAACATGGCGGCAATTCCGAAAGACCTGATGGAATCCGAACTGTTCGGCCATGAGAAGGGCGCGTTCACCGGCGCGGCCAACCTGCGACGCGGACGTTTCGAACAGGCCGATGGCGGCACGTTGTTCCTCGATGAAATCGGCGATATGCCGGCCGACACCCAAACCCGCTTACTGCGTGTACTGGCCGATGGCGAGTTCTATCGCGTTGGCGGTCATGTGCCGGTGAAGGTCGACGTACGAATCATCGCCGCGACGCACCAGAATCTGGAAACCCTGGTCCATGCCGGGAAATTCCGTGAGGACTTGTTCCACCGCCTCAATGTGATCCGCATCCACATCCCGCGCCTGTCGGACCGTCGCGAAGATATTCCGACCCTGGCCAAGCACTTCCTCAGTCGCGCCGCGCAGGAACTGGCCGTCGAACCGAAGCTGCTGAAGAGCGAAACCGAGGAGTACCTGAAAAACCTCCCATGGCCCGGCAACGTGCGTCAGTTGGAGAACACCTGCCGCTGGATCACAGTGATGGCCTCCGGTCGGGAAGTGCACATCGGCGACTTGCCGCCGGAGCTGCTGAGCCTTCCGCAGGATTCGGCACCGGTGACCAACTGGGAGCAAGCGTTGCGTCAGTGGGCCGATCAGGCACTGGCACGCGGTCAATCGAGCTTGCTGGACAGCGCGGTGCCGACCTTCGAGCGGATCATGATCGAGACCGCTCTCAAGCACACCGCCGGCCGCCGCCGCGATGCTGCCGTTTTGCTGGGCTGGGGCCGTAACACCCTGACGCGCAAGATCAAGGAATTGGGGATGAAGGTTGATGGCGGGGATGATGATGAGGGGGATGAGGGTTAAGCTGACCTTCAGTATTTAGTCGTCCGCGAAAAGATCGCAGCCTTCGGCAGCTCCTACATTTATCCCTGTAGAAGCTGCCGCAGGCTGCGATCTTTTTTTGCTAGTCGTGCACCGCCGCAATGCACCGTGACCTGCAATCGCGCACGGCAACTGATCTGAAATCCCGTCTGCGTTCGCAATCGAACCTCTAACGAAAAAACACGAAAGCCCCGATTTACGGGGCTTTCGGCGTATCAAAGCGGCTTTTTGTTTCTATTTATTAAAAGCTGGCACGCGCCCTGCAATAGTCCTATCAGTGATTCGGTTCACTACCCAGTTTCGGGGACCTTGGTACAGGCAGGCCGGGGATTCCCCTCTTTACACCGGGCTCACACCGCACAGGCGACGAGCCCTCCCGTTTTGGGGTCCTTGGTACAGGCAGGCCGGGGATTCCTTCTTTACACCGGGTTCACGACGCAACGCGCGAACCCTGCCCTTTTGGGAACCTTGGTACAGGCAGGCCGGGGATTCCCTCTTTTATTGCTCCCGGAGATGGATCTCCAGCCGCCAGCGGTCATCGACCTCACTGCCGGCCCAGTCGCCCTGCAGCGGCCGGGCCGCCACCACCGTCAGCAACAACCCCCCATCACTCTTGCGTACCCGCCAGTTCACCCCTTTGTCGTTGAGCTTGAGTTGGCCTTGCTGCGCCTTGCCCTCGGCCTCAAACAGCAACGCGACACTGCCGTCGACAATCTCGCCGTGAGTCTTGGGTTCGTTGTTGAACCACACCACCAACCCATCATTCGTTATCTCGACCTGCTGCAATTCAGTGGGGTCTGGCGTGGTCAGGCGACCGATCATCATCCCTACCATTACCCCGACGATCGCCAACGACGCTATTACCCGCGGGAATAGTTTCGAACGGTTGTCCACAGGCGGCGTAGAATGCCGCTCATCTTTACCTTCGGAGCCGTGCATGTTTCACGTCATCCTTTTCCAACCAGAAATTCCGCCGAATACCGGCAACGTTATCAGGCTGTGCGCCAACAGTGGCTGCCACCTGCATTTGATCGAACCGCTGGGCTTCGAGATGGACGACAAGCGCCTGCGCCGCGCCGGCCTCGACTATCACGAATATGCCACCCTGCAACGCCATGCGGACCTCGCCAGCTGCCTGGAAAGCCTTGGTCAGCCACGGGTGTTCGCGTTTACCACCAAGGGCTCACGGCCGTTTCACGATGCCAGCTTCGCCCCAGGCGATGCGTTCCTGTTCGGCCCGGAAAGCCGTGGCCTGCCGGCCGAAGTGCTGGATGCCCTGCCGGCCGATCAACGCTTGCGTTTACCGATGCGCGAAGGCTGCCGCAGCCTGAACCTGTCCAACACCGTGGCCGTCGCGGTGTACGAAGCGTGGCGCCAGAACGACTTCAAGTAACACCGCAATCATTGGCGATACACCGATCACCTGTAGGAGCTGCCGAAGGCTGCGATCTTTTGATTTTGTTTTTTACAGATCAAGATCAAAAGATCGCAGCCTTCGGCAGCTCCTACATAAAGGTTTCGTTTGCCCCATGAAAAAAGCGCCTGTCATGGCGCTTTTTTCGTTGCTGCATCGAACGCTTATTGAACAGTCGGAGTCTCGCCGGCCGCCTGCATGCGTTGCAGCTCTTGTGCGTACAGCGCGTCGAAGTTTACTGGAGCCAGCATCAGCGCCGGGAACGAGCCACGGGTCACGAGGCTGTCCAGGGTTTCGCGAGCGTACGGGAACAGGATGTTCGGGCAGAACGCGCCGAGGGTGTGGCTCATCGAAGCGTCGTCCAGGTTCTTGATCAGGAAGATCCCGGCCTGTTGCACTTCAGCGATGAACGCGACTTCGCCGTTTTCACCGTTTTTTACGGTTACCGACAGGGTCAGGACGACTTCGTGGAAATCGTTCTCCAGCGCCTTTTGACGAGTGTTCAGATCCAGACCGACGCTCGGCTCCCACTGCTGGCGGAAGATCGCCGGACTTTTTGGGGCTTCGAAGGACAGGTCACGCACATAAATGCGCTGCAAGGAGAATTGCGGTGCAGTTTCTTCTTCGTTCGCAGCAGTGTTCTGTTGGTCAGTCATCGCAGATCCTTCTTGATCCAGGGGTCTTTTAGGTTTGCTTATTTTGGGTACGGCAGTCAGGCCTTGAGCATTGCGTCGAGCTTGCCGGCGCGCTCAAGGGCAAACAAATCATCACAACCGCCAACGTGGGTGCTGCCGATCCAGATCTGCGGCACGGACGTACGTCCGGCTTTCTGAGCCATCGCGGCGCGCACCTGCGGCTTGCCATCGACCTTGATCTCTTCGAAGGCCACGCCTTTGTTCTCGAGCAGGTACTTGGCTCGCGAGCAATAAGGGCAGTAATCGCTGGAGTAGACGACGACGTTGCTCATATCACTTCACCAGCGGCAGATTGTCGGCTTTCCAGCTGGAAACACCGCCGGACAGCTTGGCGGCGGTGTAGCCGGCCTTCACCAGTTCGCGAGCGTGGGTGCCAGCGGTCTGGCCCAGGGCGTCGACCAGAATGATGGTCTTGGCCTTGTGTTTCTCCAGCTCACCCATGCGGGCAGCCAGTTTGTCGTGAGGAATGTTCAACGCGCCAACGATGTGACCGGCGGCGAAATCCTTGGTCGGACGAATATCGATCACCACACCGGCGTCTTTGTTAACCAGGCCGGTCAGTTCACCGGTGCTCAGGCTACGGCCGCCGCCTTGCATCTGATAGGCAATCAGCAGGGCCAGCAGAACGACGAAGATACCGACGAGAATGTAGTGGTTAGTGGCAAATTCAATCAGGTGAGCAACCATCGAAGGAGGTTCCAGGGCGTTAAAAGTGGGCCAGTATACACAGCCCCTATGGTGGGCCAAACCCCGTCTGGCGGTGACGCCGCCGGAACTTCGCTTTAAACTGCCACTCCCTTTTCCATCGCCCTCTTTTAACTCAGCCACGAGTGGACTCCATGACTACTACGCCTAAACCTTTGGTCCTGATGATTCTCGATGGCTTCGGTCACAGTGAAAGCCAGGAATCCAACGCCATCTACGCGGCCAAGAAGCCCGTCCTCGACCGTTTGTGGGCCACCGTACCGAACGGCCTGATCTCGGGCAGCGGCATGGACGTCGGTCTGCCGGACGGCCAGATGGGCAACTCCGAAGTCGGCCACATGAACCTCGGTGCCGGTCGCGTGGTGTACCAGGACTTCACTCGCGTGACCAAATCGATCCGTGACGGCGAGTTTTTCGAGAACCCGACCATCTGCGCCGCGGTCGATAAGGCGGTCGCCGCCGGCAAAGCCGTGCACTTCATGGGCCTGCTGTCCGACGGCGGCGTGCACAGTCACCAGGATCACCTGATCGCGATGGCCGAACTGGCCTTCAAGCGCGGTGCCGAAAAAATCTACCTGCACGCCTTCCTCGACGGCCGCGACACCCCGCCGAAAAGCGCGCAATCGTCGATCGAACTGCTGGACGCCACCTTCCAGGCCCTGGGCAAAGGTCGCATCGCCAGCATCATCGGTCGCTACTTCGCCATGGATCGTGACAATCGCTGGGACCGCGTGTCTCAGGCATACAACCTGATCGTCGATGGCAAAGGCGAATTCCATGCCGCCACCGCCCAGGAAGGCTTGCAAGCTGCCTACGAACGTGGCGAAAGCGACGAATTCGTCAAAGCCACCTCCATCGGCGAGCCGGTGAAAGTCGAAGACGGCGACGCCGTGGTGTTCATGAACTTCCGCGCCGACCGCGCCCGTGAACTGACCCGCGTCTTCGTCGAAGACGGTTTCAAGGAGTTCGAACGCGCTCGCCAGCCGAAATTGGCCGGTTTTGTGATGTTGACCCAATACGCCGCCAGCATTCCCGCGCCATCGGCCTTCGCCGCAGGCAGCCTGGAAAACGTCCTGGGCGATTACCTGGCGAAAAACGGCAAAACCCAACTGCGCATCGCTGAAACCGAAAAGTACGCCCACGTGACCTTCTTCTTCTCCGGCGGCCGCGAAGAACCGTTCCCGGGCGAAGAGCGCATCCTGATCCCGTCGCCAAAAGTCGCCACCTACGACTTGCAGCCCGAGATGAGCGCACCGGAAGTCACTGACCGAATCGTCGACGCCATCGAAAACCAGCGGTACGACGTGATCGTGGTCAACTACGCCAACGGCGACATGGTCGGCCATAGCGGCGTGTTCGACGCTGCGGTGAAAGCCGTTGAATGCCTGGACCAGTGCGTCGGCCGCATCGTCGAAGCCCTGGAAAAAGTCGGCGGCGAAGCGCTGATCACTGCCGACCACGGCAACGTCGAGCAAATGTCCGACGCGTCCACCGGCCAGGCGCACACCGCGCACACCACCGAACCCGTGCCGTTCATTTATGTCGGCAAGCGTGACCTCAAGGTTCGCGAAGGTGGCGTGCTGGCGGACGTGGCACCGACCATGTTGATGCTGCTGGGCCTGGAAAAACCGGCGGAAATGACCGGGACTTCGATTCTGGTCTGACCCGAGTTTCCAAAACACCGCAAACCCTGTGGGAGCTGACTTGCCAGCGATAGCAATCTGACAGCCAACATCTATGTTGAATGTGCAGACGCCATCGCTGGCAAGCGAGCTCCCACAGTGGTTTACGGGGTTTTCAAAATGGAATACACCCTGTCGCTCGTCCCAGTTATCACACAGTCCCAATTGGGCGTTTTTTTTGCAGCGTGGGGCGGGCATACTAGGCCGTCCCTTTCCCTGGTGTCGCCCGCCTCTATGCTTCGCGTCCTGATTGCCCTCGCTCTGACTTGCCTGCTCCAACCGGCCTTCGCTGACGAGCGCGCGCAAACCCAACAACAGTTGGACGCCACGCGTCAGGACATTGCCGAGCTGAAAAAACTGCTGGGCAAGCTGCAGGAAGAAAAATCCGGTGTGCAGAAAGACCTCAAGGGCACCGAGACCGAAATGGGCAAGCTCGAGAAGCAGGTCGATGCTCTGCAAAAAGAGCTCAAGAAGAGCGAATCCGAGCTGCAGCGGCTCGATGCAGAGAAAAAAAAACTCCAGAGCGCGCGAACTGAACAGCAACGACTGATCGCCATCCAGGCCCGAGCGGCCTATCAGAACGGCCGTCAGGAGTACCTCAAGCTGCTGCTCAACCAGCAGAATCCCGAGAAATTCGCCCGCACCCTCACCTACTACGACTACCTCAGTCAGGCTCGCATGGAGCAGTTGAAAAGCTTCAACGAAACCCTGCGCCAACTGACCAATGTCGAAAAAGACATCGCCACGCAACAAGCGCAGTTGCTCGTGCAACAAAGCAGCCTCGACACCCAGCGCGGCGAACTCGAAAAAGTCCGGCAAGAGCGCCAGCAAGTCCTGACCAAGCTCAATGACGACGTGAAGGCTCGCGACCAGAAACTGGCAGCCCGCGAGCAGGATCAGGCAGACCTGTCTAAAGTCCTTAAAACCATTGAAGAAACCCTGGCTCGCCAGGCTCGTGAGGCAGAGGAAGCGCGGCAAAAAGCGCTGATCGCCCAGCAGGAAGCCGAAAAAAAGCGTTTACGTGAGGCCCAGGCACAGGCGGAAGCCACCGACGATGCCCCGCGCAAACCGGTTAAATCGACGCCTGGCGCGATGGTTTCAAGTTCAGGCGAGACCTTTGGCGGTGCATTTGCTTCAACCCGCGGCAAACTTCCCTGGCCTGTCGATGGTCGACTGCTGGCGCGGTTCGGTGAAAGCCGTGGCGATGACGCCCGGACCAAGTGGGACGGCGTGATGATCGGCGCTTCTGCCGGCAGCGCGGTGCATGCGGTGCATGGTGGTCGTGTGGTGTTCGCCGACTGGCTGCGCGGTGCCGGACTTCTGGTGATTCTCGACCACGGCAACGGTTTTTTGAGTCTTTACGGTCACAACCAGACGCTGCTCAAGTCTGCGGGTGACGTGGTAAAAGCCGGTGAGTCCATCTCCACTGTCGGTAACAGTGGCGGGCAGGACACACCAGCGCTGTATTTTGCTATTCGTCAGCAGGGTCACCCGAGTGATCCGGCGCAATGGTGCCGCGCGCAAGGATAAGCGCGTTACCTAATTCAGGAGTTCGTTCGACATGCTGCATTTGTCCCGCCTTACCTCGCTGGCCCTGACGATCGCCCTGGTGATCGGCGCGCCTCTGGCGTTTGCCGCTCAACCAGCCCCGGCGGTCGCGCCTGCGGGCACTGCTGCGACCACCAAGGCGCCATTGCCATTGGAAGAGTTGCGCACCTTTGCCGAGGTCATGGATCGGATCAAAGCCGCTTATGTCGAACCGGTAGACGACAAGACCCTGCTGGAAAACGCCATCAAAGGCATGCTCAGCAACCTCGATCCGCACTCTGCGTATCTCGGTCCGGAAGACTTCGCCGAGCTGCAGGAAAGCACCAGCGGTGAATTCGGCGGCCTGGGCATCGAAGTCGGTGCCGAAGACGGCTTTATCAAGGTGGTGTCGCCAATCGATGACACGCCAGCCTCCAAGGCCGGCATTCAGGCCGGCGATTTCATCGTCAAGATCAACGGCCAGCCAACCCGCGGCCAGAGCATGACCGAAGCCGTGGACAAGATGCGCGGCAAGATCGGCCAAAAAATCACCCTGACCCTGGTTCGCGACGGCGGCACGCCGTTCGATGTGACCCTGGCCCGCGCCATCATTCAAGTGAAGAGCGTGAAGAGCCAGTTGCTGGAGTCCGGCTACGGCTACATCCGCATTACTCAATTCCAGGTCAAGACCGGCGAAGAAGTCTCTAAGGCCCTGGCCAAGCTTCGCAAGGAAAACGGCAAAAAGCTCAACGGCATCATCCTCGACCTGCGCAACAACCCTGGTGGCGTGCTGCAGGCGGCGGTGGAAGTGGTCGACCACTTCATCACCAAGGGTCTGATCGTCTACACCAAGGGCCGTATCGCCAACTCCGAACTGCGCTTCTCAGCTACCGGCAAAGACGAAAGCGAAGCCGTGCCAATGGTCGTGCTGATCAACGGTGGCAGCGCCTCGGCATCGGAAATTGTCGCCGGTGCCTTGCAGGATCAGAAACGCGCCGTACTGATGGGCACCACCAGTTTCGGCAAAGGCTCGGTCCAAACCGTGCTGCCGCTGAACAATGAACGCGCATTGAAAATCACTACAGCGCTGTACTACACGCCGAACGGCCGCTCGATCCAGGCCCAGGGCATTGTTCCAGACATCGAAGTACGCAAGGCCAAGATCACCAACGAGCAGGACGGCGAGTACTTCAAGGAAGCCGATTTGCAGGGTCACCTGGGCAATGGTAACGGCGGCGCCGACAAACCGAGCGGTTCCGGCGGCAAAGCCAAGCCAATGCCGCAGGACGATGATTACCAATTGGCCCAGGCCCTGAGCCTGCTCAAAGGGCTGAGCATCACGTCCGGCCGTTGAGATGCGTCTGCGGTTAGCCCTTGGCCTGTTGTTTTGTCTGGCGGGAGTTGCACAGGCAGCGCCCGCCACGACCCCCCACCCAAAAGCCTATTTGAGCCTGATCATCGATGACCTGGGGCAGAACCTGCCCCGGGATCGTCGCGTGCTGGCCCTCCCCGGCCCGGTGACCACGGCGATCATGCCCGACACCCCCCACGCCACCGAATTCGCCCGCGAAGCCCATCGTGCCGGCAAAATCGTCATCCTGCACATGCCGATGGACCCGGCTACCGGCCCGTTCGCCTGGCATCCCGACCTGCCCATCGATGAGCTTGAGAAACGCTTGAATGCGGCATTCAAAATGGTGCCTTACACCAGCGGCATCAATAACCACATGGGCAGCCGCATGACCGCGCAACCGGCCGCTATGGCCTGGTTGATGGCGGACTTGCAGCGTCGGCACAAATTCTTCGTCGACAGTCGCACCAGCGCCCAGACCGTGGCTGCCGCCGAGGCACAGAAGATCGGCTTGGCGAGTGTTTCGCGGGATGTGTTTCTGGATGACGAACGGACAGAGGCGGCGATCCTCACGCAGCTACAGACGGCGATCAGTCTGGCGCACAAGCAAGGTTCAGCGGTGTTGATCGGGCATCCGTATCCGCAGACGCTGGCGGTGTTGGAGCGTGAACTGCCAAAGCTCAAGGCTCAGGGTATCGACTGGATTGATATCAAGCAGATGATCAGCGTACGCAGCAACCGGGCAACGGCTGCACATGGGAAGGATGGTGTGTACCGCTAAAGATCGCAGCCTCGTTTCATTCGACAGCTCCTACAAATCGCGTCCACCGCAGGAGCTGAGACTGCGATCTTATGATTTACCCTACAGATACTGCGCCATGATTTCGTCCACCCGGCCTTCCTTGCGCATCTGGTCCAGCTCTGCTTGCAGCTTGGCGACCATCTCGTCCGGCACATCCTTGTTCAACGCCAGGTACAACTCGGCACTGTTGAAACGCAACACGGTCTTGAGCCCGCTCACGCCTTCCTGACGTGCCAGGTAGCGCCCGGCAGGATCACCCGTCGCCCACAAATCGATCTGGCCACTGACCAGTTTTTTGGCGTTGTCCTGATCGCGCAGCACGACGATCGGTTTCAAGCCTTGCTTGGCCAGAGTCATCGCAATGGCATCACCCTTGTACGCACCAATCTTGTACTTGCGTGCGTCGTCCAGGCTCTCCAGTGTGATTTTGCTGTCCGCCTTGGCCAGCATGATCCAGTCGTCCGGACCGATCGGCCCGACCCACTTGAAAAGCTTCTCGCGATCCGGCAACCGCGCCATCACAAATGCACCATAACCGGGGTTTTCCAGTGCGAGTTTGTAGACTCGCTCCCAAGGGAAGCGCAGCGTCAGGCTGTAGGTAACATCGGCGCGTTTAAACATCTCCCGGACGATATCCACGGCGATGCCATTGATGTTCTCGTCCTGAGCGAAGTTCTTGCCGTTCTTCGCCATGTTGTACGGCGGGAAGTTTTCCGTCAGCAATACCAGGTCGGTATCGGGACTTTCTGCAGCGCGTGCTCCGTTGATGAGCAACAGGGAAGCGCTGGCGAGGACAAGAAGAAGACGTTTAAGCATATCTGGCTACCGAAATCCATGGCGTACCCAAGAGTGCCTTGAGCCCGCCATGATGTCCACTGGCCTGCATCGGTTTGTTTAGCGCATCACAATTCCGCGATGAGCCATATAGGCCTTGGCTTCCTGCACGGTGTATTCGCCGAAGTGGAAAATACTCGCCGCCAATACCGCACTGGCGTGGCCTTCAAGGATGCCGTCAGCCAGATGTTGCAGGTTGCCGACACCGCCCGAAGCGATCACCGGAATCCCCAGCGCATCGCTGATGGCGCGAGTCACACCGAGGTCGAAGCCGTTTTTCATGCCGTCTTGATCCATGCTGGTCAGCAGGATTTCGCCGGCCCCCAGGCCTTCCATCTTTTTCGCCCATTCAACGGCGTCGAGACCGGTTGGCTTGCGGCCACCGTGGGTGAAAATTTCCCAACGCGGGGTTTCACCCGGACCGGAGACTTTCTTCGCGTCAATGGCAACCACAATGCATTGCGAACCGAAATGCTGCGCCGCTTCACCGACGAATTCAGGGTTGAATACAGCGGCAGTGTTGATCGAGACCTTGTCCGCGCCAGCATTGAGCAGGTTACGGATGTCCTGCACGGTGCGCACGCCACCGCCCACGGTCAGCGGGATGAACACCTGGCTGGCCATGCGTTCGACGGTATGCAGCGTGGTATCGCGACCATCGACACTGGCGGTGATGTCGAGAAAGGTAATCTCGTCAGCACCCTGCTCGTCGTAACGACGGGCGATTTCCACCGGGTCACCGGCATCGCGGATGTTTTCGAACTTCACACCTTTAACTACCCGGCCGTTATCCACGTCCAGGCAAGGGATGATGCGTTTGGCCAGCGCCATGGTCAGTCCTCAGCCTTTGTACGAATCGCAGAAAGCTTGCGCTTCAGCGACGTCGAGGGTGCCTTCGTAGATCGCCCGACCCGTGATCGCGCCGATGATGCCTGGCGCCTTGGCATCGAGCAGCGTCTTGATGTCACCGAGGTTGTGAATGCCGCCGGAAGCGATCACCGGGATCTTGGTAGCAGCGGCCAGCGCAGCGGTGAACGGTACGTTGCAGCCCTGCATCATGCCGTCTTTGGCGATGTCGGTATAAACGATTGCGGATACGCCGTCGGCTTCGAACTGCTTGGCCAGGTCGATCACCTGGATGGTGCTGATTTCAGCCCAGCCGTCGGTGGCGACGAAGCCGTCTTTGGCGTCGAGACCAACGATCACTTTACCCGGGAACGCACGGCAGGCTTCGGCGACGAAAGCCGGATCTTTCACGGCTTTGGTGCCGATGATCACGTAGCTCACGCCAGCCTTGACGTAGTGCTCGATGGTTTCCAGGGAGCGGATACCGCCACCGATCTGGATCGGCAGGTTCGGGTAGCGCTTGGCAATCGCGGTGACCACTTCGCCGTTGACTGGCTGGCCTTCGAAGGCGCCATTGAGGTCGACCAGATGCAGACGACGGCAACCGCCCTCCACCCACTTGGCAGCCATGCTCACCGGATCATCGGAGAACACTGTGGAATCTTCCATGCGGCCCTGGCGCAGACGAACACAGGCACCGTCTTTAAGATCGATAGCGGGAATAATCAGCATCTGGCAAACCTTCAGAATTGAATGTTCAGCTTGGCTCGGAAATCAGTTTTTCTCGAGCGCCCACAGGTCGCTTTCGATGCTTTCGAACCTCTCTTTGAGGTGCGTCTGCACATCGAAAATCGCCCTGTTGTAATAGTGGGGAGCAATTTCACGGGTAAACAGCTCAAGAATCTCAGCCGCCTCGAACGAACCGAGGTCGAGCTCAAAGCGGTCTTCCATGAAGCGCTTGATTTTGCTGTTGGCCTCGTTCTCCTGCTCAGGGGTGAGCGTGAGAATCGGCGGCTTGGATTTCTTGACGGCCATTTACCAGCGACCATCCCACGCAGCGAAGTTCTGCAACAGTTGCAGGCCATGGGTATGGCTTTTCTCCGGGTGGAACTGCACGGCGAAACGCGAGCCTTCGGCCAGCGCTGCGGCGAAATCGACACCGTAGTGACCGCCACCGACCACTTGCCGCGCATTGGCGGCAGCGATGTAGTAGCTGTGCACGAAGTAGAAACGCGCCAAGTCAGGAATGTTGTGCCACAGCGGGTGACTCACCGTCTGCTTCACTTCGTTCCAGCCCATGTGCGGGACTTTCAGGTGTTCGCCGTCTTCATGCAGGTCTTTACCGAAGAACTTCACCGCACCCGGGAACAGGCCGATGCAGTCGACGCCGTCGTTCTCTTCACTGCTGTCGAGCAAGGCTTGCATGCCGACGCAGATGCCGAGGAACGGACGATCCTGGCTGACTTCACGCACCAGCGAATCGAAGCCCAGGCGACGGATCTCCGCCATGCAATCGCGAATCGCGCCGACACCGGGGAAAACCACCCGGTCGGCTTCGCGAATCACGTTGGCATCGCTGGTGATCAGCACCTTGCCGGCGCCGACGTGTTCGAGGGCCTTGGCCACCGAGTGCAGGTTGCCCATGCCGTAATCGATAACCGCGACGGTCTGCATTACAGAACGCCCTTGGTCGAAGGCATTTGCCCGGCCATGCGGTCATCGAGCTCGACGGCCATGCGCAGTGCGCGGCCGAATGCCTTGAACACGGTTTCGATCTGGTGGTGGGTATTGGTGCCACGCAGGTTGTCGATGTGCAGGCTGACGAGGGCGTGGTTGACGAAGCCCTGGAAGAACTCCTGGAACAAGTCGACATCGAAGCCGCCGACGGTGGCGCGGGTGTACGGAACATGCATCTGCAGGCCAGGACGGCCGGAGAAGTCGATCACCACGCGCGACAGCGCTTCATCGAGCGGCACGTAGGCGTGGCCGTAGCGACGGATGCCTTTTTTGTCGCCGATGGCTTTGGCGAAGGCCTGACCCAACGTGATACCGACGTCTTCCACGGTGTGGTGGTCATCGATGTGCAGGTCGCCTTTGCTGACGATATCCAGGTCGATCAGCCCGTGACGGGCGATCTGGTCAAGCATGTGCTCAAGAAAAGGAACACCGATATCAAATCGGGCCTTTCCGGTGCCATCCAGGTTGATCGAGGCTTTGATCTGGGTTTCCAGAGTGTCGCGCTCGACAGACGCCATACGTTCGGCCATCACCAGCTCCGCAAAATCATTGGGCGAAAAAGGCAGCCATTATAGGCGTGCGGGCGCCAAACAGAAACATGAGAGGTGATATCGCTGACGGACAGAGTCCAGCGATGTCAGCGATATACCTGTAATGACATGTAGGAGCGAGGCTTGCCCGCGAAGTCGGTATGCCAGGCACACCGCGTTATCTTCTTCGCGAGCAAGCTTCGCTCCTACAGGGGTAGCAACGCGCCCGACACGTCGGGCGCGGGGTATCAATGAAATAACACTGCCGTCTTCTGCAGGGTCACCCACACACCCCACGCCAACGGAATGCCCACCACCAGCCAGGCGGCAATGGCCAACGGCTTGCTGCCGGCAGCGGCTTTCCATTCCAGCACGGTGCTGCCATCAGTCCCTTTGTCGTGGCCCAGCGCCTGTTCGGCGGCCAGTTCGGCATCAGTCATGAAGTACTTGTCAGCCACCGGACGAACCAGCAGGTTGCACAAGAATCCCAGCACCAGCAGGCCGGCGAGGATGTACAGGGTGATGTCATAAGCAGCGGCACGTTCAACGCCGATGCTCAACTGATATTCACGCAAGTAGTTCACCAGCACCGGGCCCAATACACCTGCCGCAGCCCAAGCAGTCAGCAGGCGACCGTGGATCGCGCCAACCATTTGCGTACCGAACAGGTCTGCCAGGTAAGCCGGCACCGTGGCAAAACCACCGCCGTACATCGACAGAATGATGCAGAACGCCGCCACGAACAGCGAAACGTTGCCCAAGTGACCGAGGTTCGGGATCATCGCGTACAAGGCAAAGCCCAGGGCAAAGAACACGAAGTACGTGTTTTTGCGACCCAGGTAGTCCGAGAAGGACGCCCAGAAAAACCGGCCACCGATGTTGAACAGACTCAGCAAACCGGTGAAACCGGCAGCGATCGCTGCAATCGAGGCCAACTGCGAAGCATCGAGCTGACCAAACGTCAGGTCATTGCCCAGCAGCTTGCCGCCGAATACTTCCTGCAGCAGTGGCGAAGCCATGCCGAGGATGCCGATACCGGCAGAAACGTTCAGACACAACACCAGCCATACCAGACGGAATTGCGGGGTCTTCCACGCCACATTCACGTGGACGTGACGGTGGGTGATCATTGCATTCGAAGCTTTCTTCGCCGGAGCGGTCCAGCCTTCAGGCTTCCAGCCGGTTGGCGGTACGCGGTAGGACAGTGCGCCACCGATCATGAACACGAAGTAGATCGCCGCCATCACCAGGAAACTCTGCCATACGCCGACGCTGGTGGGCGAAGCGAAATGGCCCATCAGCGCTGCGGCCAACGGCGCACCTACCATTGCGCCACCGCCGAAGCCCATGATCGCCATGCCGGTCGCCATGCCGCGTTTGTCCGGGAACCACTTGATCAGGGTCGACACCGGCGAGATGTAACCCAGGCCCAGGCCGATACCGCCAATGACCCCGGAGCCGATCCACATCAGCCAAATCTGGTGCGTATAAACGCCCAGCGCCGAAATCAGCAACCCGCCACACCAGCACAAAGCCGATACAACGCCAGCCTTGCGAGGCCCGGCATGTTCCAGCCATCCGCCCCAAATGGCTGCCGAGCAACCCAGGAAGATGAAGAACAGGGTGTAGATCCAGCCGAGCATCGAGATCGGCCAGTCGCATTGCGAAGAGAAAACTTGCGAGATGAAGCTCATGTCCGGCGCGCAAGCTACCGGTTTGGTGATGCCCAAGGCTTTGGACAGCGGCAACCAGAACACCGAAAAGCCGTAGGCCATGCCGATGCAAAGGTGAATGGCCAGCGCGGCCGGTGGCACCAGCCAACGGTTGAAACCGGGCTTGGCGATGATGCGCTCCTTGGAGAGGAACGCGGGCTGGTCGGCATAACCGCCCGCCGTGATACTCGTGGTCATTGTGTATCCCCCAATTATTAGTATGGTTCGCCAGCCGCTCCTCACCCTCAGCCTTGAATGCACGCAGGCATGACCGTTTTTTTCAGGATGAAGCTCTATTTTGGTGCGGCATCAAGTCGCAGAAGGACCGACGAACGGACGAAGGTTACCATTTGCACGTGACAGAAATACCAAACTGACATCACGTTTTGTACGTTATCCGATCTCTCACCCTGTAGGAGCTGCCGAAGGCTGCAATCTTTTGATCATTCTTCAAGTTAAAAAAATCGAAAGATCGCAGCCTTCGGCAGCTCCGACATGACCTCACAGGAATTTCCATGCCGATCATTGTCGAATCGTTGAACGAAGCCACCAGCCAGGACCAGCAAGACCTGCTGAAGATTTACCGCGACGCTCCGGATTGGCTATTCACGCCGTTTGCCGCAGATGCGCAACTGATTGAAAGTTGCCTGCGCGAAGGTTCGATGATTGCCGGCCGCTTCAATGACCGCCTGCTGGGTGCGGCACGCCTGCAACGGCACCCGGACGTCTGGCATTTGTCTCAAATATGCGTACGAAAAATCACCCGTCGTCGTGGGGTAGCCGAGCGCCTGGTACGCGAAGCTCAGAAAATGGCTGAACAATCAGGCGCCGCACTGCGTCTGCTCGCACCCGCCGGGCACCTGGAAGCCCAGGCATTGGCGGCCAAGCTGAACGTGCCGCTGGACGTCATGTCGGCGTGATCACTGACCGGTCGTCCGTTTTGGAGCGCTATACTCCTCGGCTATATTTCGAATTCGACTAATTACAAGGACTCGCCCATGAAAGCGTTCGGCAAAATCCTGGGTCTGGTGCTTCTCGGGCTGTTGCTGATCATTGTGGCGCTGGGCTTTGCCCTGACCCACCTCTTCGATCCCAACGACTACAAAGACGAGATTCGCCAGATTGCCCGCGACAAGGCCCACATCGAGCTGACGCTCAATGGCGATATCGGCTGGACCCTGTTCCCGTGGCTGGGCCTGGAACTGCACGACGCCGGTGTGGCGACCCTGATCAAGCCCACCGAGCCATTCGCAGATCTGCAGATGCTCGGCCTGTCGGTGCGTGTATTGCCGCTGCTGCGCCGCGAAGTTCAGATGAGCGACGTGCGCGTTGAAGGCCTGAACCTGCGGCTGAACCGTGACAAGGACGGTCACGGCAACTGGGAAGACATCGGCAAGAAGCCGGCACCGGCCTCTTCCGCCACGCCGACCACACCTGCCGCCCCCACGGATGAGCCTGCCGCGCAAACCACCGCCCAAGCGGAAAAACCGCCCCAGCCGATCCGTCTCGACATCGACAGCCTGACCGTCAACAACGCCCGCGTTGAATACAACGACGAAAAGACCGGCAAGCAGTTCAGCGCCGAAAGCATCCAGCTGAGCACTGGTCCGGTACATGACTCCACCAACATTCCCATCAAACTCACCGCGTTCCTGGGCACCAACCAGCCGGTTCTGCGGGTACGCACCGAACTGAACGGCGAGTTGCGTTTCGAGCGTGCATTGCAGCGTTACAAACTCGAGGACATGAAACTGTCCGGTGAAGTCGCAGGCGATCCGCTGCAAGGCAAAACCATGACCTTCGCCGCCCAGGGTCAACTGCTGCTGGACAAGGCCGCCAACGTCGCCGAATGGACCGGGATCAAAATCTCCGCCAACCTGCTGCGTGCGCTGGGTGAATTGAAGGTCAACGACCTCGACAAAACGCCACAGGTCAGCGGCGGCCTGTCGATCGCCCAGTTCGACCTGGCGAAATTCGTCGACAGCATCGGCCAGAAACTTCCCCCGATGGCCGAAGGCAGCCTGAGCAAAGTCGAACTGGTCAGCCGCCTGGCGGGTACACCCACCAGCCTGGTGCTCGATGACATCAACCTCAAGGTCGACGACAGCACTTTTAGCGGACGCATTGCCGTGGAAGACTTCGCCAAGCAGTCGCTGCGAGCCAGCCTCAAGGCCGACACCTTCAATGTCGACCGCTATCTGCCACCTAAATCTGCCGAGGCCAACAGCGCAACACAGGTGCGTCAGGCCGAAGTCGCCAGCACCGAAGCCGATGCCATGGCAGGCGCCGGCAGCACGCCACTGCCACAGGCACCGACCAAAGACGCATGGAGCAGCGAGCGCCTGTTGCCGGTGGAACGCCTCGGCAAACTGGATGTGGACGCAGACCTGACCTTCGGCCAGTTAACCCTGGAAAAACTGCCGATCCATAACGCCGCGCTCAAAGCCACCGGCCAGGGTGGGCTGCTGACCCTGGAAAACCTGCGTGGCGACCTTTACGACGGCAACTTCGAAGCCAAGGGCACCCTCGACGTGCGTCAGCAGACGCCCGCGCTGAACATGCAAACCCGCATCAGCCGGGTGCCGGTGGAAAAAATCCTCGAAAGCCAGGGCAAAAATCCACCGGTCAAAGGCCTGGTTACGCTCAACAGCACCCTGACCGGTAACGGCAACAGCCAGAAAGCGCTGATCGAAACCCTCAACGGCAATGCCAGTTTCGTCATCAACAATGGCGTGCTGCTGAACGCCAACCTTGAACAACAACTGTGCAAAGGCATCGCCACGCTCAACCGCAAATCCCTCAGCGGCGAGCCACGGGGCAAAGACACTCCGTTCCAGGAGCTCAAGGGCAACCTGACGTTCCGCAACGGCGTAGCCAGCAACCCGGACCTGAAAGTGCGCATCCCGGGCATGACCGTCAACGGCGACGGCGATGTCGACTTGCGGGTGCTGGGCATGGATTACCGCGTGGGCATCATCGTCGAAGGCGACAAGAGCGACATGCCAGACCCGGCCTGTCAGGTCGGCGAGAAATTTGTCGGCATCGAGTGGCCGCTGCGTTGCCGTGGTCCGCTGGAACTGGGGGCCAAGGCCTGCCGCTTGGACAACGAACGCATGGGCCAGGTCGCGAGCAAACTGGCGGGTGACCGGATCAGCGAGAAAATCGACGAGAAGCTGGGCGACAAGGTCAGCCCGCAACTCAAAGACGCGCTGAAGGGGCTGTTCAAGCGATGAAAGCCGAGCAGTTTTCAACGGCGGTACTGGACTGGTTCGACCGCCATGGCCGACACGATTTGCCCTGGCAGCAGAACATCAACCCGTATCGAGTGTGGGTCTCGGAAATCATGTTGCAGCAAACCCAGGTCAGCACCGTGCTGAATTACTTTGACCGCTTCATGGCCTCGCTGCCAACGGTCGAAGCCCTGGCGGCCGCACCGGAAGATGAAGTGCTGCATCTGTGGACAGGCTTGGGTTACTACACTCGCGCACGCAATCTGCAGAAGACCGCGAAGATTGTCGTCGCCGAGTACGGTGGCGAATTTCCGCGAGATGTCGAAAAGCTGGTTGATTTGCCAGGCATCGGCCTGTCGACCGCTGGCGCGATCGCCAGCATCAGCATGGGTCTGCGCGCGCCGATCCTCGATGGCAACGTCAAACGCGTCCTGGCGCGTTTTACTGCGCAAGAGGGATATCCGGGCGAGCCGAAGGTCGCCAAACAGCTCTGGGCGAGCGCTGAGCGCTTTACGCCGCAGGATCGGGTCAACGCCTACACCCAGGCGATGATGGATCTGGGTGCAACGCTTTGTACCCGCAGCAAACCGAGCTGCCTGCTCTGCCCGCTGGAAAAGGGCTGCGAAGCGCACATGCTCGGCCTGGAGACGCGCTATCCGATCCCCAAACCGCGCAAAGCGATCCCTCAGAAACGCACACTGATGCCGTTGCTCGCCAACAATGACGGCGCGATCCTGCTTTACCGTCGCCCTTCCACGGGGCTGTGGGGCGGTTTATGGAGCTTGCCGGAGCTCGACGACCTCGACGACCTGCAACATCTGGCAGAGCAGCACTCGCTGGAACTGGGCAGCCAACAAGCGCTGCCGAGCCTGGTGCACACCTTCAGCCATTTTCAGTTATCCATCGAACCCTGGCTGGTTCAGGTCCAGAAGGTCGGCCATCACGTGGCCGAGGCCGACTGGCTCTGGTATAACCTCGCCACCCCGCCGCGCCTGGGCCTTGCCGCCCCGGTCAAAACCTTGCTCGAACGCGCGGCCGCCGTATTGAACGCAGGAGAGTCGTCATGACCCGCACTATCATGTGCCGCAAGTACAAAGAAGAATTGCCAGCCCTGGAGCGCGCTCCATTCCCGGGCGCCAAAGGTCAGGACATTTTTGACCACGTCTCGGCCAAGGCCTGGGCCGACTGGCAAAAGCACCAGACCCTGCTGATCAACGAAAAGCGCCTGAACATGATGAACGCCGAAGATCGCAAATATCTTCAGGGCGAGATGGACAAGTTCTTCTCCGGCGAGGAATACGCCAAGGCCGAAGGCTACGTGCCGCCTGCCGAGTAAGCCCGTGAAATCGGGGGTTGGATCGTAAGCGACGGTAATAATTAAATATTTTTTGAAAACTTGCTTGACGACCCCCTGAAAAACCCGTTTAATGCGCCCCGTTGCCCAGATAGCTCAGTCGGTAGAGCAGGGGATTGAAAATCCCCGTGTCGGCGGTTCGATTCCGTCTCTGGGCACCACTAATTAATTTCAGGTGGTGTCTAAACCACCCGAAAGCCCCAAAAAACCCGCCTAGTGCGGGTTTTTTGTTGTCTATGCTTTCCTATACCTCCCAAGCGTGCCCCATTTTTTGGGGGCATATCGGGGGGCACATCCGGTTCGGTCTTTTACATGCCCCTACGGAGATGCCCCGATGCCACGCAAAACTATTCCGCTGACTGATTCCTCAATCAAAGCGGCTAAACCCAAAGAGAAACCGTACAAGCTGAGCGATGGATATGGTCTGTATTTGGAGATCATGCCGAACGGCTCCAAGCTATGGCGCCTGAAATACCGTCACTCCGAAAAAGAAAAGCGCTTAGCCTTGGGGGCATATCCAACTGTTCCTCTACAGAAAGCCCGCCAGCGCCGCGAGGAAGCACGCCAGTTGCTGGCAGATGGCATTGACCCAAGTTCCGAACGCCAAGCTGCTAAGCAGGCGCAGAAGGCCATTAAGCTGACTTTTGAGGTACTGGCGCGGGAGTGGTACTCCTACAATGCGCCACGCTGGGCTGAAAGCACCGCCTACAAAGCCAAGCTGTATCTGGAAAACGACCTTATCCCCGCTATTGGCGCGCGCGCCATTACCAACATTGCCCGCCCCGACTTGGTGGAGCTGGTGCGAAAGGTGGAAGCGCGCGGCACCCTCAACGCCGCGGGCAAAATTCGCCAATGGCTGCACCAGATATTTCGCTATGGGCTAGCCAAGGGTGTCATAGAGATCAATCCGGCCACCGACCTGAACGTGGTAGCCGCACAGGCAAAAGCCGTCCGCCACCACCCACACGTTGGGTTTGCCGATCTACCAGAACTATTGGGCAAACTTGAAGCAGTGAAAATCCACTTGTTCACTCGCTGCGCCATCCACTTGCTGATGCTGACCGCCGTGCGGCCGGGCGAACTTCGAGCCGCGCCTTGGTCGGAGTTCAATCTGGACACCGCCACTTGGACAATACCTAAAGAACGGATGAAAGCACGCCGCCCACATGCGGTTCCCCTGCCCCGCCAAGCTGTAGCAATCCTGCGCCAGCTAAAGGCGATCTCTGGAGGCTATGCCTTGTTGTTTCCCGGACAGCAGAACCCAGATCGCCCGATGAGCGAGAACACCATCAATAAGGCGTTACGCCTAATGGGTTACGAAGACCGTCAGACGGGGCATGGCTTTCGCCACCTGTTGAGCACAGAACTGAACGGACGCGGCTATAACCGCGACTGGATCGAGCGCCAGCTTGCTCACGGCGATTCTGACGAAATACGCGACACCTATAACCACGCCACCTACTTGGAACAACGCCGGGAAATGATGCAGGCCTGGGCTGACTCCATCGATGCTCTTTGCGTGAGCGCCAACGTGGTGAGCATCAAGCGCAAAGCGTGATTCCCAAGCAGTATCAGCTAGTCTCAAGCCATCACACGTTCATCTTCGGGAGAACATCTGATGGCTACATCCCAGCAAGCCCAGCAATTTGGAAGAAAGAAAACAAGGCGCCCACGGAAGGACATTGGTGCCAAGTTATACCGCCATGAATTGGAAGCCCTTCGGGAAGTTGAGGGCTTAGTGGCACATGGAAAAACCTACGAAAAAGCCCGCGCTGAAGTATCAAAAAAACATGGTGTTGGCACGCGCACCCTTTCACGAGGCAAAACGCTAGCTGCTGACTTGGATATCATGGTGAACCAGCCGATGGCGCTTTGGCGGTCACTTGGGCACGTCTTAGAGGGGGACAACCCGTTTCGCCAGCCCCCAAAGAAATTCAGCCTCGACAGACAGATATTGCCCGCAGTAAATGCAGTATTCGACGCTAGCAAGGTAACCAAGATATCAAGCAACAATCTAGTGGCCGCCTTGGTTACAAGCGGGGTATCAACTTGGGTGACTTGTAATCGCGGCAAGCCCGTCTCTGAACGCCAACTGGCAATCAAGCTTTCGAAATTTGGAATCCGGCCACGAAAGATTCGCCAGGGCTCCAAAACAATGAATGGCTACCACCTCAAGCAGTTCCAATACGCATTCAAGCGATACCTCCCAAGCAGCACCCATGTCACAAATGGAACAATTCCATTGGAGTGACGGATGAAGAATGCTGGAAGCCAGTGCTGGCAAGGGTTGTGACGGATAAAAGCCACTGGCGAATTGTTGTCGTCGCCAGATCCACCGCGAGGTCCTTAACTAATAACCATGTTTACCGCGCAAACCCAAGAGGTCGCAAAACATGGCAAGCCCTACCCAATCCAAACCTCGCATAGACGTGAAAGCCGCGCTAGAAGAAACGCAATGCGAAGCCTTGCATCATCAGAGCGCAGTCGAAGAAATTCGCAAATGCGCCAAAGCCCCCGTCGAGCCATACATTTTTATCAAGCTACCCAAGGTGAAGGCGCTGACAACCCTTTCCGCCTCTGAGATCTACCGCCGCATCGCTGCCGGTACGTTTCCCAAACAAGTGGCGCTAGGGCCGAAGTCCGTTGTATGGATTGAATCCGAAGTGCTGGCTTGGCGTGAGGTGTGCGTCAGCGAAAGCCGAGAAGAAGTCGTCTAGCACTGCCAATTTTCTGAGCAGTCGTTTTAACCATAAGTTAATGGGGCGCCTTCGGCTTGCCTGAAGTAAGCCCCCGGAGGACTTAAAAATGGAGTTGCCACTAGTTTGGACGCAAAAAAAACAGCTTAAAAAGCCTGTATACAACGCGAAACTTGAAAGAATAATTTCGCCCTTCTGCGTCAGTCTAGATCGTGCGTCAGCCGATATTCTTTACGACGAATTGAAAGGAGCGAAGGAGATAAAATTTCAAAGCTCGTTGGACTATATCGCGTGCGTTGACTTCGTTGACGCTTACGAGTTGATGACGATAGCCACCCTCGACACTCTCCCTCTTTGGTGTTTTGTTAAAAGTCTAGGGGGGCGACTGGCAGCGCGAATCAAGTGTGGGCGTATCGTCCTTGTGTATGCGGTGGAAAGCCATGAATAGCGCTGACATGGTCAAACTCAAAAAAAGTGTCTCCCTGGTGGAACTGATCAGGGAGGACGTGGCGCTGGTCAGTGCAGGCAGAGAACACACGGGCCTATGCCCCCTGCACAACGACCACCACCCCAGCCTGCGCGTGTACATCAGCAAGACCGATAGTGCTGAACGCTGGCATTGCGCCCCCTGCCAGAAGGGTGGCGATCACTTCGACTGGCGGCGCGAGTTTCACGGCGAGAACCTGCAAGAAACGGTGAAGGTATTGCAGAGCCGAGCTAATGCCCAGCCGTCGACACCGTCGAGCGGGCAGGCCAAAGCCCAGGACAAAAAGCCAAAATGGACTGTGGTCATGCCGCCGCCGGACGCACCGCCGCCCCTAATGGTCTGGAAGGGCCCGTCTATTGGCCACGTGCCAGTGTCGGAAGCCTACGACTATCGGCAGGCTGACGGCGCGCTGGCCGGTTACGTCTGTCGGATCTATGTCGACGGCAAAAAGGAGACGATCCCGCATTGCTGGAGCAAGGAGGACAACAAATGGCGGCAACTTTCCTTTCCCCCGCCGCGTCTGCTGTACCGCTTGAATCTACTGGGGGACGCCGCCCGTGTGCTGGTGGTCGAAGGTGAGAAAGCCTGCAATGCGGCGTCCAGGCTTGTGCCGGACATGGTTTGCATGACTTGGCCAGGCGGCTGTCCCGCCGTCAAGCAAGCTGATTGGTCCCCGCTTGCCGGCAAAGAGGTATGGTTATGGCCTGACTGCGATTCACAATCCTACAAGGACACCGACCCGCGTGCAGGCGAGTATCTGCCGTACAACGAGCAACCGGGCGCCAAGGCCATGGCCAAAATCGCCGACATACTGCTGGGGCTGGGCTGCACCGTGCATCTGGTGAAGGTGCCAGACCCTGGTAGTGACTGGTGTAACGGCTTCGACTTGGCAGATGCCCTGGAGGAAGGCTGGACCGAACGGGACGTACACGAATTCATGGATGAAAACAGCGCCGCCCCACATGCCCCCGCTGTTAATGTGCAGGCAGCCCCACAGCAAAAGGACGAGTCACCGTCATGGAGCGATGACCTGCCGCCCGAAGATCAGGGGCAAAACCACCCCCGACTGGTAGAGGTCACTGACGACTACATGCCGCTAGAACTGGGCGATATCGCGCCGCCATGGCAGCGCAAGTCGCGCAAAAAAAACCCGCCACCGACTGAACATCCGCCGTTTAATACCAAGAGGACAGCGCCACGCGAACCGGCGTTTATTTCGGCGGACGACATGAACCAGAAGTATTTGGCTGAGTGGTTTGAGTGGCACTTGCTTGAAGTTCTGCGCTACTGCAATACCAACAAAGCATGGTTCGAATTCAGTGATGGCCATTGGCGCAAGGATCAAAAAGGGCACGTCCTGCTTCAGTCGAAATTGATCTGCGACACCTACGCCCTCAACAGACCATCGTTCATGAACCGCAAAACCTACTGCGACGTGGAACAGATCGCTCGAACGCTGGAAAACTTTTCCGTCACCGCCGAGATATGGGACAGCGACCCGCTGCTACTGGGTACGCCTGAATCCACTGTGAATATGGACACTGGCGAGATCTACGATCCACAGCGCGAGGACTACATCACCAAAATTACCGCCATTAGTCCCGCCCCTGTAGGTTCAGTCCCCAAGCTGTTTTTGAAATTCCTGCGGGAGGTTACCAACAACGACCCAGAACTGATTCGTTACCTGCAACAGTTCTGCGGCTACTGCCTGACCGGGATAACTGATAAGCACAAATTCTTTTTCATTTACGGCCCAGGAGGCAACGGCAAGTCAGTATTCCTTAATATCCTGCAATGGGTTCTCGGGGACTACGCGACGGTTGCGGCGCCGGGAACGTTCATAGCGACCCATTATCAGAAGCACACCACAGACCTGGCTATGTTGATGGGCTCTCGTCTGGCGACCACCAGCGAGACGGGTGAAGGCCAAAAATGGGACGAAGATAGAGTTAAACGGGCAACCGGGGGCGAACTGTTGACTGCCCGATTTCTATATGGCCAAAACTTCACCTACTTCCCGCAATTCAAGCTGGCATTCATCAGCAACAACAAACCGAACCTCACTAATGTCGACGCGGCAATACGGCGTCGGATCTACATCATCCCTTTTCTGTACACGCCCATCACGCCCGATGAACACCTGGAAAAGAAACTACGCGATGAAGGACCTGAAATTTTGCGCTGGATGCTTGATGGATGGTTTGACCTAAAGGCCAACGGATTCGTGATCCCGCAGGTGGTCGCCGACGCGACAGCGGAATACTTTGACGAGCAGGACGTTATTGCTGAATGGGCAGGCGAGTATTCCGAGCTTGGTCCAACATCAGGGGCGCGCCCTTTTATGGACACCAAAAGGAAGCTGTACACCAGTTATGTGAGGCATTGCGCGGAGGTTGGCGAGCAACCCAAAAAGCAAACAGCCTTCACGCAAGCGCTCATCCGAATGGGTTGCGAGAACGCTTGGGTCGATAGTGTTAGAGGCCTTAAAGGGATACACCTCAAAAGCCGCGACACCCCATCCGACCGACGCGAACAGCCGGATAATGGATGGGACTATACAACCAAGGACGACTGACATACACGTGTAGGCGCCAGGCCCGACCTTCGTGTCGGGCTGTTTTTGAGCCGCCCCGCGAGAACCACGCTTTTTGCGCGTTATCACACTTTCGCCACGTTTCTTTTAAAAACTGTAATTAGTTGAAAGTCACGTACTTACTGGCTTACAGGATTTTCGCCACACCTGCCACACTTATTCATATAAAGTAACTTAATGTGTGCGTGGGTCAAGTATAAATATTTTAGACAGGCACATATAGAATATGTATATAGACAACAATACCCGGAAAAATGTAAAAATGTGGTAAGCCTGATTTTTAATGTCCCTATATAACTCTATAAATGCCTATAAAATTCACACTTTGAAAAAGCGAAGTGCGGTAAATCCAGGCTGCCGCCGAGTCCTAACACTGGCCCCAGAGCCTGTGTGAATTGCACCGGCCACCTCTTTAGTGAGGAAACGAAAACAAACCACGTCAACTGGAGCTCATCGGGGGCTCGCAACATCAGGGCGACCATGGCTTACCGACGTTGCCGACCTACCGAGATGCTAGCCAGCTCAATTGTCGACCCACGCCTTGTCGATCATAACGACCTAGAGAATCAGTACAACAAACAGTATTCGGCGTTTGCCGCGTACTCAATCCGCACCGCACAAATGCCAACGCCTAGTCTTGATGGTGCCCCCCCGTGACCTAAATCATCTCGTGAACCGCCTGAGGTGCTATGCATGCATCGGCCGGAAACGTCAGTGGAGACGAGCTGCGCGCAGCATGCACGCCAACCGAAGCATAAATTACGCGAACATCTGACTCACGAAGAACTTTGAATCGCGATTTTTTTAAGGGCTTGCTACCTTATTGACTGGAAAAAACCTAAAGCGGGTCGTTTCTAGCATCGGTGATCGACCTTGTATGGCTTTCTTTGAAGGGGCGTTAGTCTCATTACCATTAAGGCCAAATAAAAATTTGAATTTTTCTAGATAAACTCATGGAGCAGAGCATGCCGATCATAACAAAAAAGACGTTAAAGTTAGCCGTAAAAAATATTGCAAAATTTGGCGACACAGATATTTTTCCATACCCAATTGAAAACCACATGTTCAACGACATGGAAGACGGTGTTGTTTCGGTTCTGGAAGAAATCGATAAAGATTTTGATGCAGCTGTAAAAAGCATGCCAATCTTGACGGCAAAAAATTTGTCCGTCGTAGGATACAGTGGCTTCAGGTGGGGAACACAGATAGACCCAATATGGAATGCATACTTACTTGCGCTAGTGATGACAATCGCTGACGAAGTCGAATCAAAAAGGGTAGCTTCCGATATTGTTTTTTCATACCGATTTAAACCGGATGAGTTAACGGGATCGCTTTTCGACAAGGAAGTCGGCTGGCAAAAATTTCAACGCACCGCAGTTAGCCATGCGCAAAGTAATGCATTCGCGCTCAGATGCGACATTTCAGATTTTTATCCACGCATATATCATCATCGCCTTGAAAACGCGTTAAAAAAAGCCACAAACAACGGCGTCATAATAAAACGAATTATGACCATACTTCAGTCGATTTCCGATAACGTGTCCTATGGGTTGCCAGTAGGGGGCCCAGCTGCAAGAATTCTTAGTGAGCTTTTGCTCAACAGAATCGATCGACTGCTAATAAGCGAATCAATCACTTTTTGCAGATTCGTAGACGACTTCGTAATATTTGCCAAAAACAAAGAAGAAGCTTACACCGCACTAATTTCATTGAGTGACTTACTACTGACCAATGAAGGCCTGTCTCTTCAGAAAACAAAAACCAGAATAATGACATCTAAAGAGTTCCTGTCGACATCTGAGTTTTCTTCACCTGAAGAGCATGAAGGCGAGGGAGATACAGAGGAACGCGCCTTTAGAAGACTTCGCGTTTACTATGATCCTTATTCTCAAACTGCGGAAAGTGACTACGAGCAACTCAAAGCAGAGCTATCAAGGTTTGACATTGTAGGGATGCTTGGTCGAGAGCTCTCTAAAAGCCGTATTGACGAGGGACTTTCAAGACGACTAATTTCGGCCCTGAAACACCTTAAACCTGCGGTCCAAAACGACGCTATAAAATCGCTTATAAACAGCCTGGATCTTTTATACCCCATATATCCAGCCGTAATGCTGCTATGCCGGGGACTGACAGAGAGTCTTGAGCCCGAAGTAAAGCAGGAGCTTTTTTCAAAATTAAGAGCCCTTATCTCGTCAAAATCATATATAACGCAAGTACCTACAAATTTGGCGTATACGCTAAGAGTTCTGGCCGCCGATCTTTCAGAAGAAACTGAAATACTTTTGTCGGATCTATACAAACAACCGCTGAACATGATGATAAAAAGAGACATCATTTTAATGATGGCTCATCGAGGCGCGGACCATTGGATATCAAACTGTCGCAAAAGCTACTCAACATTAACTGTTTGGGAGCGTAGAGCGATGCTTATAAGCTCATACATACTTGAAGACGAAGGAAAGCATTGGCGGGATTCAGTAAAGCACGACCTAAACGACTTTGACCGTCTCATACTCAATTGGGCCGCAGAATCCAAGCAAAAGAGCCATCCAAACTGGAGGGTCCCAGTATGATATCGGAGCAACATTTCTCTTCGAGCTTTACATCCGTGTGGCACGAAATGATTCCTCTTGCCGACACATACTGGCGTCGAGAAAACCTAAGAGTAGCTCGCGAGCTTTCACCAATCGAAAATATTGCACCAGTTTCCTTAAGGGGCTTCTTAAATGAACTAGCATTTGAAACTTTTAAGAAGGCTAAAATTTCTGGAAAACAACCAAGAAAGGAGGTAATAATACCGCTTATTCACGAGTCTATTGAAGATGTTGCGAATTATATTTTAAGAATAACCAATGATGAAAAATCAGTTGCGCGCCTACTTGACGACGCTTGCACGGCAGAGGTTTTTAGTCTCACACGAAATTTGATGCATTTTTTTCCTTCCAACAATGATTGTGTATTCAGACCGAAATTTTCAGGCTGCGGACTAGTATCAGCTTGCGAAGGGGATCTTATTTATAAAAACTGCTTATATGAAATCAAGGCCGGAGATAGGGGCTTCCGAGTAAGCGATGTGAAACAGCTATTGATTTATTCCAGCTTGGCTTTTTCGCAGGGTGAGATGAGCTTCTCAAAAGTTGGTTTATTTAATCCGAGAAGTGGATATCACTGGGAGCGTACGCTGGATAGGTTGTGTGTTGAACTCAGTGGAACTCGTGAAAGCGACGTGCTTTCTAGCATTACAACCAGCATGACCCAGCTCGCAATATCACGATGAAAAAAGCAGGCTTTTTCACAGAAAAAGCCTGCATTCGTAGCATACAAGCTAGGCATTTGGCAGTCGGGGATGGGCCAATGAAGGGGGTATATGACATGGAAAAGAAGCCAATTGTGCTCGACCAACTCCGGCAGTAGGGCAGGTATACCTGCTCATTTGCCATCACTCCGTCCGAAGCAGGAAGATCACCGACAGCGGTGGTGATTGTTATCCTGCGGGAGCTGGATCGCATTGCTAGCAGTCCCCGGTGTATGCGTCCGGCCAAGTCATCTACCTAGCCCCGCAAAGCCAAGACATGGTGTGCACTTAAATTTAAGTGGGCACCAGTTCTAGCCTTTTAAGCGGGTATTTCATGCAGCCAACACGCCGTTCCTACTCCAAGTCCTTCAAAGCCCAAGTCATTCAAGAGTGTGCCCAGCCCGGCGCTTCGATTGCCAGCATCGCACTCAGCCATAACCTCAACGCAAACCTCGTCCACAAATGGATTCGGCTGCAGACGCAGAAAAGCACAGCACTGCAACCTGCATTTATTCCATTACCCGTGTCGCTGGCTGGGGCAAAATCTCACTCATCATCATCGAACATCTGCGTTGAAATACAGCACCCGCGTGGCATCGTCAAAGTGAACTGGCCCACTGAAAATGCTGCTGCCTGCGCGACCTTTCTTCGAGACCTTTTGCGATGATTCGCATCGACTCCATCTGGCTCGCCACCGAGCCGATGGACATGCGCGCCGGTACCGAGACGGCATTGGCCAGGGTGATAGCGGTGTTCGGTGCGGCGCAGCCGCACTGTGCTTATCTGTTCGCCAACCGCCGCGCCAATCGCATGAAAGTGCTGGTGCATGACGGCTTCGGGATATGGCTGGCAGCGCGCCGGTTAAACCAAGGCAAGTTTCACTGGCCTGGCAATCGCCACGGCTCTGAAATGGAACTCGATACCGAGCAGCTTCAGGCATTGGTGCTGGGTCTGCCATGGCAACGCGCAGGTTCTGGAGGGTCGATCACACTGCTTTAACCGCTACCATTAGTCTATCGGTCTATCGCCGCGAATTGCCTGCTCTGGCAAAATCGGCGTCATGACTTCGCTTCCCGATCTCGCTCACCTGACCCCTGAACAACTGCGCGCCTTGGCGGCGCAGTTGATGCAGCGTGTCGAGACGCTCGACCACCAGGTCGACACACTGGGCAAGACGGTAGAAACGCTCGACCAACAAGTTGAGACGATGGGTAAGACCGTTGAGACCATGGGCAAGAAGATCAGCCGCGACCAAACGCTGATCGAGAAACTGACCCACGAAATCGCCCAGCTCAAACGTTTGAAATTTGCCAAGCGTAGCGAGCAGATGAATCCCGAGCAGGCCAGCCTGCTCGATGATCTGATCGACACCGATATCGCGGCAATTGAAGCAGAGCTTCAAAGCTTGCAGGCAGTGATAACTCCGGCAGAGAAAAAGCAGAAGCCCAAGCGCACCGCATTACCGGCTGAGTTTCCGCGCACGCAGATCCATCACGAACCGGACAACACTCACTGCCCATGCGGTTGCGCCCTCAAGCGCATCGGCGAGGACGTCAGCGAGAAGCTGGACTACACGCCCGGCGTATTTACCGTTGAACGCCATGTACGTGGCAAATGGGTTTGTGACGACTGCGAAACGCTGATCCAGGCACCCGTTCCGGCGCAAGTCATTGATAAGGGCATCCCGACTTCGGGCCTGCTCGCCCACGTCATGATCGCCAAGTTTGCCGACCATCTGCCGCTTTACCGTCAGGAGTCGATCTTCGGTCGAGCTGGCCTGGCGATTCCACGCTCAACCTTGGCTCAATGGGTGGGCGTGACTGGGGTTCAGTTGCAGCCGCTGGTCGATGCGCTGCGCGACGTGGTACTCGGGCAGCAGGTTATTCACGCCGATGAGACACCTGTGCAAATGCTCATGCCGGGAACTAAGAAAACCCACCGTTCTTATGTTTGGGCCTATGCCACCAGCCAGTTCTCGGACGTGGCAGCGGTGGTTTACGACTTCAGCCCCAGCCGCGCCGGAGAGCACGCTCGCAACTTCCTGAATGACTGGAAGGGCAAGCTGGTCTGCGATGATTTTGGCGGTTACAAAGCCAGCTTCGAACTCGGCGTGACCGAGATTGGCTGCATGGCTCATGCGCGGCGTAAGTTCTTTGAACTGCACGCTACGAATAAAAGCACGCTTGCGGAGCAAGCCCTGCGTTATATCCAGTTGCTGTACGAAATCGAAAGCGAAGTCCGCGATCTGGAACCGGATTTACGGCGCCGAATACGGCAAGAAAAGGCCGTCCCGATAATGAACATGCTACATGCCTGGATGATCGCCCAGCGCGACCTTGTGCCCGAAGGCTCAGCCATCAGCAGAGCACTCGATTACAGCCTGAAACGCTGGGCAGCGCTGTCGCACTACCTCGATGACGGGGCTGTACCCATTGATAATAATTGGGCGGAAAACCAGATACGACCATGGGCTCTTGGGCGCAAGAACTGGCTGTTTGCAGGGTCGTTGCGCAGCGGCAAACGGGCGGCAGCGATCATGAGTTTGATCCAGTCTGCGCGGCTAAATGGTCACGACCCGTACGCCTATTTGAAGGATGTTCTCACGCGGCTGCCGACTCAGCGGGCGAGTGAAATCGATCAGTTGCTGCCGCATAAGTGGCGACCGATTTAATCACGCAAGGCGCGATGCCCGGACGCTTACCCTCGTCCGACTGTGGGAGTACCTCTACTAGCCACTCTTGAGGCAACAACACTGCAGGCGCCTGGTCGGTTCCAAGTGTCTTGGCGTACTCCTGTCGATACACCAGTGTCATTGCAGGATCGAGCCCCACCAATGGCACCTCGTACCCTTGGATCTGGCGCAAGGATTCAGCATTGAAATGCGCCGCCTTTTCAAATGCCTTGATGAAACCTTGAACCTGCAGCGGCTTACCATTAGGCGCAAAAGGCGCAATATAAATCTGGAATCCAAGCCTCGATATCAGCTCGATCCAATCAGAAAGCACTGGGGTTTCGAAGTAGCGGGTGAAAGCATCCTGGACGAGAATCACGCTGCGATCTCGCTGTTCCTTCCCTAAAGCCGACAATCGCTCAGAGGTGGCAATCTCGACTCCCCAGCGCTGACATACGGCATCAAAGTCCATCAAGCTCAGTAGCGGGCTGTCGACCATGCCTGCGACACGCTCAAGGACAATGCGAACTGGTCGAGCACTCATGACAAAGTTGTAGAGGCGGGGCATACGAGAAATGTAGGGGATCGTGTACTCCAACGAGCCTATTAAATAGTCCTTCAATGGACGCAAATACCGGCTGTGGTAAAGCTCCAGAAACCGAGACCGAAATTCTGGGACGTTGACCTTCACTGGGCATTGCCCCGCGCAGGATTTGCATGCCAAACAGCCTGCCATCGCCTCGTAGACCTCATGAGAGAAGTCTTGCTGCCCCAGTTTGTATGCGACTGTATTTACTGCTCGTTGCGCAATGCTGACTACATTGCTATTTGAACGAAGTTGATCACTGGCAGCGATGACATCTACGTCCTGTTGGCCCTGCAATCTCAACCACTCGCGAATAAGGGATGCTCGACCTTTAGGTGAGTGGATGCGATTACGTGTCCCTTTCCAGGAGGGGCACATGGCGTCGTCAGGGTCAAAGTTGTAGCAAGCGCCATTACCATTGCAGTGGACGGCTGTGTCATAGCTTTGCCAGACGCGCTCATCAATTGTCCGGTCGAGTTCGCCTCGCAACTCAACTTCATCTACGCGAGTTAAACGAGCATGAGGTGCCGTCTTGGGCGTTGCGATCTTGCCAGGGTTAAGTTGATTGTGTGGGTCGAAAGCGGCCTTCAAATCCTGCAGGGCAGGGTAAAGGTCACCGAAGTAATCCGGTACATATTGGGATCGCAATCCCTTGCCATGCTCACCCCACAACAAGCCACCATGCTTTTGCGTTAAGGTCGCGACGGCGTCCGATATCGGTTGAATCAGGGAGGCCTGAACGGGATCTTTCAGGTCGAGGATTGGACGCACATGCAGAACGCCTGCATCGACATGCCCGAACATTCCATACTGCAGATCATAGCTATCCAACAGCGCACGGAACTCCTGGATGAAATCAGCAAGGTTCTCAGGAGGTACGGCGGTGTCTTCTACAAAGGGCTGCGGCCTGGCTTCACCTTTGACATTGCCCAGCAACCCTACGGCTCGCTTTCGCATCGCGTAAACACGTTTGAGCGCATCAGCACCTATTGCTAGCGTGTGCCCCAACCGTCGCACTGAAGTATCGCGCTGAAGGTGAAGCACAAACGCATGAACACTTTGCTGGACTGCCTCTTCATCATCTCCGCTGAATTCAACGAGGTTGATCCCGAGTGTGGGTGCGTCTGGGTCTTCGGGGAAATACTCCGCGACGCCGTGCCAGACAATATCTTTCATGGCCAACATCAGCACCTTGGAGTCGACCGTCTCAATCGACAGTGGCTTCAACAACATCAGGGCATTTGCGTCCCTGAGGGCATCCATGAAACCGGCATAACGCACGTTGACCAAAATTGAATATTTTGGGATTGGCAGGACATTCAGTTTGGCCTCAACGACGAATCCCAACGAGCCTTCGGAACCACACAGGACGCTGTTGAGGTTGAAGCGATCATTCTCCTCGCGAAGGTGTGCCAGGTCATAGCCCGTCAGGCAGCGGTTGAGTTTTGGAAATGTACGCTCGATCAGATCTGCATGATTGTGCGCGATGTCCACAGCGCATCTGTAGACCTCTCCCACCCGATCTTTACGAGCGGTTACTTGCGATAACTGTCCGCGATCCAACACCGTACTATTAAGGCGATCACCACCGAGCAATACGGTCGAAAGCTCCAAAACATGGTCGCGGGTTTTGCCATAGGTACAGCTACCCTGGCCACTCGCATCGGTGTTGATCATTCCTCCGATAGTGGCGCGGTTCGAGGTAGAGAGTTCGGGCGCAAAGAAAAGGCCATAAGGCATGAGCGCCGCATTGAGCTGGTCTTTAACCACACCGCTCTGGACACGCACCCAACGCTGCTCAACATTGATTTCAAGGATGGCGTTCATGTGGCGAGATAAATCGATGACCACACCATCTGTGAGCGATTGACCGTTAGTACCTGTTCCACCTCCACGAGGCGTGAGCACAATAGGCCTGAATTCAGGTTGCATCACGAGCCGTGCCAATGTTTCGACGTCTAGGTCATCCAGTGGGAAAACGGCAGCTTGGGGTAGGCGTTGGTAAATCGAGTTGTCCGTCGCCAATACCGTCCTATCACCGTAACTGCGAGCGATTTCGCCCCGGAAGCCTTCCTTCGCAAGCTGACTTAGATATTCGTCGTAGTTTGCGGTCTGGAGATTGGGGGGAGACAACCGAGAGATCATGGTGAATTTCCTACCGGTAATTGGGCTTATCAAAAAAATCTAATTCTGTAAGCCCAGCCATACACAAGGGTGTGCCATAGCGCTCAAGCGATCCTCTCCGGGAAGAAGATTGAATCCTTGAGTTGCATATGGGCTGTTGCTTATGTGGATTAACGTAGATGGCACGGAGTGTGAGGGACGTTTAAATTTGCGAGACTTCCAACAGGGGAAGCGCACTCGTGTTCCCCTTTACTGTAGAAAGATAACTCAGCGAATTGTCGCTCGAACCCTCTCTCTGAAACTGTTTTCAATCCCATCCTGGATTTTCAGCTTGTCGGCGAGCGACGGTATCAAATGGCGGCTGATGACTATGACTCCATCGCGATCTCCCAAGATGGCATCGCCAGGATTGCAAACGACATTGCCGCACGCGACCGGTGCACCGACCTGACCCGGGCCGTATTTGGAAGGGCCTGCTGGATTCACAGCGCGTGCGTATGTAGGCAGCCCCATGACGTTCAGCTCCTCTACGTCTCGAACTGCGCCATCGATGACTACCGCTGCGACTTTGCGTGCGAGGCAGACCTCTCCCAGCAGATCGCCAAAAACCGCACGGTTGGTTTCGCCGTTGCCATTGATGACCAGGACATCACCTGGCTGGGCATCATCCAAGGCTCTATGGATGGCGAGGTTGTCACCTTCCCACGTGAGTACAGGAAGTACAGTTCCGAAGAACGAGGCCTTTCCTGCCACATGGTGGATAGCGGAAGCCATCATGCCCAATCGCTGCAAGACATCCCCTATAAGAGCAACCGGGTAATGGGAAATCTCTGCAATCAAGCCAAGTTCAGCCCGCTCCCAATTCTCGCTCACACTAATATTTTCATCAGAGACGTTAATAAACATTTTGACCTCGGCCTGGATATGTATGAATCGTCGATTAGGCAAACGACTTTGGCGTTGGGGAGTTCACTGGATGCTTTGGTGCATCACCCTTTAGAACAGCTGCAATGGCATCAAAGGCGCTCATGCCCACGCGAATAAGCGACTCATTGGTCTGTCCTGCAACATGGGGTGTCACTATCAGGTTAGGGAGGTCGGCAACCGGAAAGGTGTTGCATTTGAAAGGCGTGATCATGTCGGTGTTTTCGGCATTCAATACATCAACACCTGCACCACCCAGTTTTCCACTTATCAGTGCATCAGCAACCGCAGACTCATCGATCACGCCGCCACGGCTGGTGTTGATAAGGATGGCGCCGTTTTTCATTTTCTCGATTTCTGTGCTCCCAATAAGGTTTTGGGTGCCGGGTAGCAGGGGTACGTGGAGACTCACCACGTCCGCATTTGCTAACAAGGTATCGAGACTGACCAAGCGTTTATCGAAGCTCGAGTCATAAGCTGGGTCGGTCGCCAGCACCTTCATACCGAACGCTTCTGCCACCGGGGCCACATGCTGGCCAATGTCTCCGAATCCGATCAGGCCGAGGGTGCGTCCTTCAAGCTCAATGCCGGTTAGGGAAAGGCGATCAGCAGCCCACACACTGTTTCGAGTTTGATCCGATGCCAACTGGATCTTGCGACTAATTCCCAGAAGGAGGGCAAATACGTGCTCAACAACACTTCTTCTATTTTCGCCGGGTGTGTTGGTAACCCATACCCCAAGCTCAGCGGCAGCTTTATAGTCGACGTTATCGTAACCAGCACCATGGCGCGCGATGATGCGTAGCTTAGGAGAGGCTGCAATCATTTCAGCAGTCAAATGGCCGCCTCTTAGAAATACGGCGTCTACTTGATTCTGAATCTCTTGGTAAGAGACGGCATTGCTACCGTAGCCAAGACGAACCTCACCAAGTGCGGAAAGCTCGTGCAGTACATCTTCATGGATTGGGCTGGTGACATAAATTAAAGGCATGATTTCATCTCAAGAATATTGATGACTGGTGGTGTTCGCAGGAGCGTTTTTGCGAACGGTCGATATGACGATCAACCCCATGACACCTGCCGCGCACAAGATGAACGCTGGAGTAAATTGATTGCCGGTCGCGCCGATGAGCCATGTCGCCAAGAAAGGGCCGGCGCCGCCACCAATGACCGCGCCCACGCTGTGTCCAAAAGCGACACCTGTGTGGCGGATATGCATTGGGAAGAATTCAGGCATGACGGAATAAGTGCCCGCTTGGCAAAGGGCATAGGGAATCATTCCCAAAGCAAGGCCTGCGATTGCCAGATTGACCGAACCTTGCTGCATCAACATGAAGGAAGGGATCGACACCACTGCGTAGGCGATATAGGAATAACGCAGAACTTTCCTCCCACCTTTATAAGATCCGAGCTGACCAGCGAGGGGGATGAGGAACGCTGCCAAAATCACCGCGATCAATACGATGGTGGATGCCTGTCCCTTGGAGAACCCGAGAATGGAGCTGAAGTACGCGGCAATGAAAACAGTACCGATGTAGGTGCCCACGTTCTGTACCAAAGCAATCAAGATCACCTTGATCAGAGGCATCCGATAGTCGCGAATCAATTCGCTGAAAGGCTGGCTTTTTTTGACTTCAGCATCGCCTTTCTTGGACTCGAACTCAGGGCTGTCTTCAATGCTCAACCGCATGTACAAGCCGATGATGCCGAGCGGCAGAGCCAGCAGGAATGGAATGCGCCAGCCCCAGTCGAGCATCTCAGGGTCGGTAAGGGTCGCTGCGGCAAGACCGGCAATAGCAGCGGCGAGGCCTTTGCCGAATTGAGCAATGGAGGGCAGAAATGAGATGTACAGCGCTCGCCGTGTAGGTGGTGCCCATTCACGGATGTAGCTCGCTGCTCCACCGATTTCACCACCGGCAGAAAACCCCTGAAGCATACGTAACGCAACCAGGAGGATAGGGGCCCAGACACCAATTTTTGCGTAGCCCGGAAGGAGACCAATCAGGGTGGCCGCAGCCCCCATCAAGGTGATGCTTGCGATCAAGCTTGCACGTCTACCGACTTTGTCACCGAGCCAGCCAAATGCGATAGCGCCGAGAGGGCGCACCAAGAATGCAGATCCGAATACGAGGAAGGTGTTTAGCAGACCCGTGGTCGCATCGTCCGAAGGAAAGAAAACCATCGCGAGGGTAGCAGCAACGTATCCGTAGACGCTGAAGTCGTAATACTCAACAAACGTGCCGAATACAGCTGCCCTTGTGGCCTTCTTCGCTTTCCTGGTTTGCTCCGAATCGACGACGGTCAGCACAGCGGGCTCCGCCATAACATTATTGTTGTTCATGGGCACCTCGGGTTATCGGACGTCGACCTCATTCAAAAAATGGGACAGTGTCCTGCTTTTGTTTTGTCTAGCTTCTAGAACGGCAAGACGATTGTCAACAGCCAGGTGCGATTTGCGGTGGGGCCGCTTTACACCCCAGAATGGGGGCCCAAAACCTCGATTTAACTCATGATGGCGCAATCAAACAGCTCTAGCACCGCATCTCCGCCTACTACCCCAGCGTCCAGCCATGCCAGGCTGATCGAGGTAGTGGATGCACTTGTTAGGCGAGCGAGTGGTGAGCCTTGGGGTGTTCGAGAGCTTGCGGCAGAGCTATCCGAGAGCCGGAGTACCGTTAATCGGATTTTAGTCTCATTGGTTGAGAAGGGTTTTGCTATTGAGGTGGGAACAGGCAAGTACAGCTTAGGGCCAAGGATAAACGTTCTTACTAAAACGCTCAGCGATTCAAGCGTACTTCTTGGACTAATCGGGGAATCGTTGAGTGAGCTGGCTGAGGCCTCACAAAGTACCGCTCTCGTTTCTGTGTACTGCCCGCTCAGTAGCGGTTATTTCATAGCTGCCTGCAGCGAGGCCAAGGCTACGCTGACATTCAGGCCTGAGCTGGGAGTGATCTATCCGCTTACTTTCGGGGATATCGGTAGGCAATTTTCTGTATTTATCGAGGCAGATTTTTCACACTCAAGCGTGCAGGGTAACGCAGGTGACGCAGACTGTAGTTCGAGAGCTCATGATGCCCTCGGATTGCTATCGGAGACAGAATTTCCTAGTGCTCTGTCGATTGCCACAAAGGCCCTCGCTAATGGGCTAATTATCTCGGTTTCTGTTCATTCTGTTGGCAACCCTGGGTCAAAAATCGCTTCTCAAGTGGATGCAGATGTACAGCGCGTTGCTGAGGAGATAGAAGCGACTATAAAGTCGCGAATTCTGGGCAGTGCTCAGCGAGCACCAGAGATAGTGACCGAGGACACTAAGTCGACCGTTGCTCGTCTCGAAAGGCTTTTGATGTTGGCTTGTGCTTTTCCGGATGGCCTAAAAAACTCCGTGGGATTAAGTGACCAACTGTTATGCAATGAAGCCACTGCCAAGCGACTGATTCAGTCTGGAGTTCAAGCGGGAATATTAATTCTATCTGGCTCTATCTTGTATCCTGGCTCAAAGCTCTATCAGTGGGCGGCTAAGATTGCTTCTGATCATCGCAATCTCGCAGATCTTACCCGGTCAATTTTGTCAGGATTAGTTCAAGAGACCGGCGAGACAATCGCGTTTCTCGCTTATGACGAAGCCACTGAGAAAGCTGAGTTTCTTGACGTGATTCAAGGATGGCGACCGATTCAGTACAAGCTGCAGGTCAACGTGGAAGTACCGCTTTATGCCGGTGCAGCGGGTAAAGCTGTATTAGCTTTCTGTGATCAAAAATTAGTCGACTCCATCGAGCTTGAAAAAATTACCGAGGCAACCATTACTTCTCGTGAAGTGCTCAAGGCGGAGTTGAAGGTCATTCACGAAAGAGGCTGGGCCACAGGTGACGGTGAGCGTGTGCTCGGCGCATTCGGCTTGGCTGTGCCATTTTTTTCAGACGGTAAAATTCGCGGGTCAATTTCAGCCACGATTCCTCAGTACCGCAAAGATGAGCGTGATCTTCCATTGCTGACTCAGTTGATGCGCGAGGCCACTAAAAAGATTGAGAGACTTCTATCTTTGGGGGTAAAACTTGAACACTGATCCAGCAGGCGACTGTTGAGTCCTGGATGACCAAGTGATTTTGGTTTGAGTAAAAAAGGCCCTTTGGGCCTTTTTTGTTGGTTGGGATGATGGAGGATATGGAGAGTCGGATGGTAAGCCCAGCTGACCTCGACAACCTTCGTTGAGGTATTCGCCTGCTCCCGAGTCAGTGGTGTGATTCGCTGCTACGCGTTTTTTCGGTTCGCTTTTGGTGATCTATCCCTTCACGCACTGCGAATTCCAAAAAAGCTGGAACGCTACATAATTCTCCCCGCTGCAATGCTTGAAATCTCCTCATGTGGCAACTGTCACATGCCTCCCCTACGAGGGCGTACCGCGCGTTCAGATCATTCTTTTCTCGCCGGCGCTAATCAAGTACCTGCGTGACCCAGCAGGCAACAAGGTGGCGCTGTTCTGTAACTACGACTGATGAGGAAGGCAGTTAGTGAAACTGCCTCCCCTTTGTTTACTTAGCTTGGATAGACGATTTCTACAGTCCAGCTATCCAATGGCTGGCTATGCAATTCCCAGAAGCGATCAGCTACGTCTTGTGCCTCTTTGCTTCCTGGGTCGATAAAAGCAGCCACCGTGACAGTGGCAACGTGTACGCCAAGCGCTCGGGCGCTGTCGAAAAGACCAAGAGCAAGCGCTCTGATGCCTGCCTTGCCGATGCTTAACGACAGGTAGTCTGGGCTTGGTGCAAGACCGAAACCGCCGCCAGTCAGCAATAGAGTGCCGCCACCTTGTCCAGGCATCGCAGCAAGGGTGTTCTGGGCCGTAGTAAGAGCGCCGCCGATGTTAACGCTTAAGTCAGTGTTGAAGGTCTCTGCTGGTTGATCCAGCACGTTCGAGGCGCGCAGATTTGCGGCGTTGTAATGCACGACATCCAGGCGGCCATGAGAGACCGCTACCTGCTTGAACAAGTTCTGAATCGAGGTCGGGTCATTAGCGTCAACCATCTGCGCTACGGCAGTGATGCCTTTGGCGATCAACTGGGCGGCGAGTGCCTCGGTCTTCTCTTTGGTGCGGGCAGCAAGGATCACATGGTAGCCCTCGCGTCCAAATCTTTCTGCAGTTGCAAGACCCATCCCAGGGCCTGCGCCGATGCTCAAAAACGTTTTCATAACGAACCTCCGAGTGTTGATGTTCGCAGGCTAATTCATGCGCTATGATTAGATAATTGCCAGTATTAGCAGGTGTTAAATGCAAAATCAGCATGAGTTGCCTGGCAACGTTTCCATCGATGAGCTCGCAGCTTTCGTGGCAGTGGTTCAGTTTTCGAGCTTCAAGGGGGCGGGCAAAGCGCTTGGGAAAGATTCGACGGTAATCTCTCGACGGGTGGGCCAGTTAGAAACACACCTGGGAGTTCGTCTGCTTGCCAGGAACACACGAAACGTTGCTCTGACAGAGGTTGGTCAAACCTACTTCGCTCGTGTGTCCGAGCTGCTTCGAAGCCTCGATGACGCCACCAACGAAGCACGAAACTTCACCTCAACTCCTCAAGGTAATCTACGCGTATCGTTGCCTGTGACTTTCGGTAAGCAGTCTGTTGCTCCCTTGTTACCGGCCATCCTGAAGAAATATCCCAAGCTGAAAATCGACTCGTTTTTCACTGATCGCTATGTCGACCTAGTGGGCGAGAGCATTGATGTCTCTCTGCGAATTGGTAGCCTTGACGATAGTTCGCTGGTCGCCCGGAAGATTGCTTCCTATCGCAGCTTCCTCGTCGCCTCGCCTGGTTACCTGGTTGAGCACGGCGAACCCAGCTGTCCAGAGGATCTCTGTGAGCATGCATGCTTGGGCTTCTCTAATCACGCGAGCTGGCCGGATTGGATTCTCACCAATGATGTGGAGCGCAGGACGATTCGCCCTCAAGGGCCGCTGGTATCGGATAGCAGTGAAGTGTTGTCCATGGCGGCCGTCGTAGGTACCGGAATCATCCTCGGCCCGACCTGGCTGTTCTCCAAGGAAATGCAGTCAGGTGAACTTGTGCGCGTGTTGCCTGAGTGGAGAAGTGCAGGTGACGGGGGGATCTATGCGATCTTGCCGCCAGGTCGGCTGGTACCGGCGAAATCACGAGTCTTCGTGGACGAGCTAGTGGCGGCATTGTCCTGTGATTGGCTTTGATCAGGATTCGACTTGAGCGGTGTGGGTCTCTTGTCGGGCCAGCTCTCGCAGCTGGTTGAATACAGTGATGAAACGAGAGACCTTTCTCAGGGACGAATGCATCGTGATCCAGTAGCTTTTCTTCAGTACGATCTCTTCTGGCAGGACGCGCAGGAGAGAGGACTGCTCCGCGATGAAGGTCGGCAGAATGGCAATACCCAGATGAGATTCTGCTGCTTTCATTTGCCCTAAGATGCTGGTGCTCCGATATTTGATATGACCCGGGGCGGTATATTCCGCAGGTTTAGGTACGTTTTTGGCGAGCACCATCTCCGACACGTAGTCGATGAAATCATGCTCCGAGAGGTCTGATTGAGAGTACACGGTCGGGCGCGAGGACAGATATTGGGGGGAGGCGTATAGGCCCAACTCGTAATCCTGGAGTTTGGATGCGATGTAAGGCCCGCGCTCGGGTCTATCAATGGTGATGATGATGTCTGCTTCGTTGCGTTGGAGCGGGATTACTCGGGGGAGGGCTAGTGTTTCTACACGGAGTGCTGGATAGCTCGCCATGATCTGCGCAATGTACCCGGGCAGAATCTGTGTCCCATATGCTTCGTTGCAGCCAATGCGGACGAGTCCAGATACGTCCGCATTCTCGTCTACGCTCGCGGTGATATGGTTGTATGCGAGCTCCATATCCTCTGCGCTTTCTAGTATTCGCCTGCCTCGTTCGGTCAGGGTGTAGCCGTCCTGTGTCCTTACCAGAAGTTGCCCTCCCAGCGTTGTCTCGAGCGCTCTAACCTTTCTGGCTACCGTTGTGTGCTCGACGCCTAGACGCCTAGCAGAAGCTGTTAACTTGCCAGTTCTGGCGAGGTCAAGGAAGAAGCGAAGGTCGTCCCAGTTCAAGATGACTCCTCGGCAGATTGTGACTTTATGTGCCACTGTACCTCGGATCAGGATTTCCCTCACTGTGCATTCATGCACAGAGGTTGTGCGTCAGGCCTGTCTTCAAGACGCTACTCGTGACTGATATACCTATTCCCGCGAATTAAACGCCTCTGCTCAGCAGGGACGCCAATAACAAAAAGTCGGGAGAGTGTTATGTCGTCTATTGGATTTGTCGGGTTAGGAAACATGGGACTTCCCATGGCGCTTAATCTCATCAAGACTGGCCATGAGGTCAAAGCTTTTGACGTAAATACTACAGCGATGAATGCGGTCTCCGCTGAGGGTGGTCAAGTAGTTTTCTGGACTTGCCCCTACAAAACCGGACACCAACTCCCCGTTAAATTGATCCAACGGCCAAGCGCCTGAACTCCCTCGGCGAACGGTAGTTCAAAGCGCTGTGTGGATGCTGCTCGTTGTAGTGCTCGAAGGCAATTGCCAGGTTACGCAGCGCCGTTTCTCGATCCGGCTTGGGCATGTGCGCCACGTAATCGCGCTTGATCGTCTTCACGAAGCTCTCGGCCATGCCGTTGCTCTGTGGGCTGCGCACCGGTGTGGTCACCGGCTGCAAGCCGATCTGTCGAGCAAACAGGCGCGTCTGTTCGGCAGTGTACGCCGAGCCGTTGTCGCTTAGCCATTGCACCGGCGTGGTGGGCAGTTGATCACCAAAACGCTTCTCCACGCTTTCCAGCATCAGGTCACGGATGTCATCGCCGCTGTAGCCGGTCGGACTGGCGACCCAGCCGATGGCTTCGCGATCACAGCAGTCCAGGGCGAAGGTCACGCTCAGTTTGGCGCCGTCCTCGCAACGAAACTCAAAGCCGTCCGAGCACCAACGCGTATCGCTGGTTTCCACCGCAATACGGCCTTCGTGCCGACGCGGCATGCCGGGCTGTTTGATCCGGCGTTCAAGCAGCAAGTTGTGATCACGCATCACCCGGTAGACCCGTTTCACATTGATCGCGGGCAGCAATTGGGTTTCACGGGCGCGACGCAGTAATCCCCAGACACGACGGTAGCCATAGCTGGGCAGTTCGCTGACTTGCTCCTTGATCTCGGCGACCAATTCCGTGTCGTTCACGAGTCGACGTCGCCGTACTTTGGGCGACACCGATTGCTTGATTCGAACCGTTAATTGCGAGCGCGCCACACCGAGACATTCGCTGACCAGCTTCACTGGTCGTCCCCCGGCAACAAGGGTGAGTGCGCAATCCATTTTCGCGACCGAGCGATCTCCACGGCCTCTTTGAGGATCTCCGCTTCCATCGTTTTCTTGCCCAGCATCCGTTGCAGTTCACGGATCTGCTTGAGCGCATCGCTCAGCTCGGAGGCAGGCACCACGGCTTCGCCAGCACTGACCGCCGATAGGCTGCCGTCCTGATAAAGCTTGCGCCACAGAAACAGCTGATTGGCATTGATGCCGTTGCGCCGAGCGACGACCGACACACTTTGTCCTGGCTCAAGACTCTCGCGAACCATGGCCAGTTTTTGCTCTGGGCTCCAGCGGCGCCGCCGCTCCTGACCCAAAAGCTCCCCACTCTTATCGTTGCTGTTAGTCATAAACATAACCGTTTGCCTATCCCTTATCGTAAGGGGGAAACGGTGTCCTGTCTTTCATGGGGCTCGTTCAATTCCCAGAACAATGTGGGAGTGGGATATTAGGAGGAAGAGTGGCCAAAGGAAAGGCCACCTAACAATCTTAGGGTTAGTGTATGTCAATGAGCAGCGGAAGCTGATGAGCACCCTTATTACAGATGGGCAGAAAAGAAGGCTTGAAGAGTCTCGTGCACTTCAAGAGCGGGTGTTGAATTCATTATCACCAGGGTTGATGACAGGATCTATCGAGTCTACATCGCCGGCTACCGCGATGAATGCAAAGGCTGGAAAATCCGCCGGAACATCGAATGGATGTTCTACATCGCAACAATGTGGCCCAGCGCCACCGATGATGGGAGACGATGACCTATGAGCCATCTCAGTGAGAAGACCCAAGAGATATTAGAACTGCCACGCGAAGAGCGGGCCCTCGCTTGCATGCGGGAGCTCTTCCTCATGCACCCCAGGGCAATGTCAGCTGAGGAGAGTGCACAGCGTCTAGTAGCGTTACCTAGGTGCACCTCTAACCCCGGGATGTCCTTGATCGCGCATCCAGGCCTAGGCAAATCGTTACTAGGTCAGCGCTGGCAAACGCAAAGCTTCAAGCCAGACACAAAATGGCCCGGCAAGGTGATCTATATCGATCTTGTACAGAACATTGCAAACCCGAACATCATGAAGCTGTTTCTAGCGGAAGTGGGTAAGAGATTTTACAAGCGGCCGCTTACGCTGTCATACCGTGATGTTGCCCTGGCTCAGCAGTTGATCAAGGAAAATAATGTTCGTGCTGTGTTCATTGATGAAATCCCGCTGCTTAACCAGACCCTAACGCTGAAGCGGGTCAATCGCGAGCATGGCACGATCAAGGGACTTGCTGGGCCTGATTGGCAGATGAGCGTGATCTTGAGCGGAACCCCGGATGGTTTTGTCGACGTATTCAAAGGTGATGCAACACTAATGACTCGGTTCAGCCTTCGGACTGCAACGTTAACCGCATGGGAAAACGATTTCGAAGGGGAGTCATTCGTGAACGGCTATCTGTGTTACATGCCTCTGCGTCAGAAGTCGATCGTGAACGCAAAGCTCCTTAAAAACCTATATGACTGCGCGCGTACGACAACCACTGAAAATGGTGTCCAGGTGGAGTACCGGTCGCGCCGAGCAGTCGTGGAGATTTTAAGGGAGGCATGTCGGATGGAGATCGAGAGCGGGCAGGAATACATCAACGCGGATAGCATCTTAAAGGCATGGTCGAGTATGCACGGTGTCAACGAGGCACTCAAAAGGCTGGAAACTCGGCCAATGGTGATTCCGGAAACAGCGTCCGAAGGCTAGGTACGTCAATCGCATTAGCAGGCAGTTCGGTTTGCTACCGATATGGATTTGCAGCATTCGAACTTGGCATTTCGGACTAGCTCTTGGTGACATCCCAAAGCCTCTGTACCACGGCCTACGAAAATTGCTATTTCCAGACCTAGCGAAAGCGCGACAGGAGCCCGGTGTTGATCAGCCATGAACCTCAAGAGTTTTGGTCTAGAGCCTCTGGTAACGAAGACGCCCTGACCGAGTGTTATAAGTTCATGGCGCCCCAAGGTAATCCCTCAACGGAGGGGGCAGGCGAGGGTGGGACAGGCGTAGCGCGGCGAGAAATAATGCTTGTAACAGGTGATCCAGGATGTGGTGCTACTGCCCTGGCCATCCAGCTTGCCCTGGAGTTGCGAGGAACAGGCCGTAAAGTGTTGGCCATGGACAGGATCTCTACGTTGGAACCTGGCAGCTTCAAGGCAAATTTGGATGCAGCGCTTCAGATTCCGCCGGACGTCATTAACATGTCGGGGTCATCCTCAGTAGGCCTAAATGCCCTTCAGCTCGCAGTGTTGGAGGCACGGAACTACGAATGCTTCATTGTCCATGACGTGGACATTTACGCTTCTGACGATACGGCACAGGCTGCCAACGCCGCCGCAATCATCCAATTGGTGCGAGCCTGCCAGTCCACGCGATTCGTGATCTTCGGTGTTGCCGAGTTGATGGAATGGCTGAAGCTTGAGCTGAAGGCTGCGGCCGTGGGGTGGAGAACGGTGCGACTCGATTCCATGTCAGCGAACTCGAAGTTTGGTCACTTCATCACGAGCGTCGCCCTGCGCGTGCTGCCGCCGTGCCCACCAGATCGTATCGAAGCTCTCGACGTAGATGCCGTGCATGAGAAGTCAGGTGGAAAGGTCGGACTCGCGGTAAGAGTGTTGATCCATCAGATTATGGACGGTGCGTTAGTGGAGGCATCGGACTACGGTCAGCATCCGGCGATGTGGGCCTGTGATGTGGAGGAGTTTTCAACCCTTCAGCACGGTCAGTCTGCATCAGCGAAAACCCACTCGCTTGACAAATCAGTAAGTCACGCAACTGGTAAAGTAACAGGCGTAGTTGAAGGACTGATAGGGCGCGGTAGCTTAGGCAGCAATAGGACGGGAGAGGGGCAGAGGCTCCGCGACGACACGCCAAAGTTGGCTCTTCAGCATTCAGAACTCCCTGAAACCGATCTCCGACATTCCCACCCGGCTATTGAAAACGAGTCCTTCTCTTCTTGGATCGCCAGGCAAAGCATGGAGCTCAGTCACAGCGTCGGGCACAGCTTGGGTGACAATCTGGTTATGCTTTGCAGTAAGGGTGGCTCCGACCCTGACATGCAGTGGAATAACCTTGAACTGCTGCAGTCATTGAGCTTGGCTGATCGACTCTACATCTCCGCACAATTTACACTTCCCTGGCCCGGTTGTAGCTCCACTAACTTCTGCCGCTCCGACAGCACAGACGCCAGTAGCACTGAAAGATCCAACATCAACAGCGGCCCAGGCAAACTCAGGGCCGGCATGACTCCTTACCCCAATGCGCTGAACTACTGCCCGGAGTGCTTCAAGGTTGATGTGGCAGCCGATCTTGCTCCGGCCTTGCGTTTGAATTGGCGGCAACCTCGGCTGATTGTTTGCCTGCGGCACAATACTCCCGTCCTCCTCGAGCGACTGGCCACCTCGACCTTCACCATTCTGAACAAGGCGTGGAAAGCTTTCGCTGAGTACGCGGGAAGCCCTGTCTCCAGGCTTACCACTCAGCTTCCGTTGCAACATTCTTCATCGACCCAGGCCAAAGCGGACAATGATCGCCTGGTGGCTTTGGCAGCCAAGATGCAAACCTGGTTTCTCGGGCTTACTGCTAAAACTTCGCCTTCGGCGAAGGCCGCTGAGTTCTTGATGTCCTACTGGCTCCAAGATCCAAGTGAAAGCGGGGCGCAAGGGTTTGCTCGATCTTATTTCTTCTATCGGCTTAGCAAGTCACAGGTGGTAACGAAGAAGCGCTCCGTAGAGACATCGCTTCAACTTAAGCCTGAGTCGGCACGCCCGCGTGATGTGGCCGTGGCATATTGGATGTTAGGTGTTGGATTTGGTGTCATTGATACTTCCGAGGCGGAGTTCATACGAGATACAACCAGACCCTATTCGATTCCATTTCCGACAAGTCGAAGTGAAGTTTCAACAGTTGGAGGGCTGGCTTATAATCGAGGCCAGAGACATGCCTACTTGGAGTTTGCGAGATCTACGCTAAATGATCTGGACTACATAATTGTTGCGTGGTTTCTGGAGTGCAAAGGGCGCTCTTAGAAAGGTCGAAATAGATCGCAGGCCAAGGTGCTGGAAAATCCGATGAAACTTTGAAAAAAACTCGTCCAAGTTCTTCCTCGGGTCAGCACGCCAGCTTGAAGCTAATTATTGCTAGTAGCGGTTTACTCGCAACATTGCCTCTCCCATCCCATCCTAGGCGATTCCCCTAATGCTCCCTGAAGCGATGAGACTACGCCAACGAGCGAGCAGAAAGGCGGAACGACTAAAGCGACCTCATTCGGCTGCTGCGGCACGAATGCCTGCGTCAATACATGATAGAAAGCCAGCTACGTGATTTATCAAAAATATTGCCAGTGGTGCCCGGGAGAAATTTTCCGGTAAGCTGGAAACGGGAATTCGAAAAAAAGCTCGATTATCGAGCTTTCAATAAAGTTACAAGTCATTGAATTTAATGCAATAAGTGAAGAAGTGCGTCGATTTCATATGCCATAAATTGCCCGTATATTGGAGCTTTTTTTTGCCAAGGTTAGGCGGGAATGGCGCTGAATCTCCGCTCCCCGTTGCGCTCCGTCGACATCTTTGTTCCTTAACGACATATTATCTATGAATTGACTGAAAGCACCGAAAACCTCTGATCCACATACGCTGCGGCCATTCGCTCCAATTACTATCAAAATAGGAAACAGTGATTTCTTTGCGGTTTTCGATCATGAACGCTGTTCATGATGCGTAAGGGCTGACAATCAAGTTGGCATTATTAATCCGACAAAAGGTCGTATGGACACTTTAAAACACCCAAGTAACTGATGTTGTTGAATATTTCATTCCGTAGACTAGGGTTTTTATCGACCATGAAGCCTATTATACTGGGTGTGCCTCCTCCCGAATTTCTATGAGAAGCCGGAGTAGTTAATGGTCAGAACCCACACGCTTGTCGAGTATCGGCTCAAGGAGTTTGAGCTTGAGCAGACCCTGCGTAGTCTGAAAAGGCAGCAAGAAGGTTTGGATTACAAGCTTGATGTGGAGTTCTACCTCAAGCTGGAAGCGCTGACCAAGGATTACGGGTACACCCTCAGCCAGGTTTTTGACCTGCTTCTGGCCAGGTATGAGGGTGGGGGTAGCGGCTCAGGGGGTGATGCAGATGGACTGAACGCTCGAACCAATACAGGATTACTGGAAATGATTCAGCGTCTAGAAGCTTCGCCACCTTCCGTGCCGTCAAGTATAGATACCGCGCACGTGAGTTCCATTAGAGGCAATAGTATAGCTTACGAAGCTAGTTCTAGGCTAAGCGATAATATTGATCATACGTTAGTGGCTTCGGCCGAGGTTGAAGGGCATCAATATGGCAACGGGGAGAAGCTCAATGACTAGCGTTGAAGAGTTCATTGCACTCAGTAACCGTATTGCCATGGAGTATGAGGCCATCGCGCCTCTCCTGCGCGATCCCGAAGTTATTAAGGCTGCACGATTTCTAGGTGAGTTGGACAACCTGGCTCATCAATATGACTTCAGCGCTATGGACATCATGAAGTTGATTGATCCCGGTCGTGCATTACAGTCTGAAAAAAATAGAAAGGAGAAGACTGTCAAAAATAAGAAGCAAAATAAGCGTACTGTGCGTCAGTGAGGTCGTTCATCTTGATGGATACTTTCTCATAATACTTGGCAGCAGACCCTGACTCTAGACTCTACCTTCGACCGGCTCTTTAAATCAGCTTCCAACGACAACGACGCCATCCTTGCGCCACGTGTCTACCGCCATAGAGTTCAAATTTATTATGCCGGGTGAATCTTCGGCAGTTGGGGTCAGCAACGGCTCTAGTAGGCTTAAGCGGCTTTTTTTCATCCTCGCCCAGTACGCCTTGGCACTACATGCAGGTGGGCTAGTACCTCAAGAAAACCTCTTAAATACTTGCTAAACGTCTACCTTCTTACACCGAGTCGTCGCGCCACCTCGAATTGGCATGGCCCTGATCAATGAGCTTCTTTATCCGTGCATTTTTAGCTCCGCAGTCGCGGCGGCGCTGTCGGATGGGGGTATTGGACGGCCGAGAAGGGATTTCGCTGGTCAGCAAAGCGAGCTCGCAGAGCTGGTAGATGAACTGTATGCAAGTCGTGAAAAGAGTAACCGTCCGGGCAACACACCTTCCTGACACCGTCGCTTGAGGCGATGGTGTCCACCTAAATATAAGTGGACACCATTTTTAGCCTTTTTAAGCGGACGCCCATGCCACAAGAACGCCGTTCCTATTCCAAGTCCTTCAAGGCCCAGGTCATTGCTGAGTGCGCCCAACCTGACACTTCAATTGCCAATGTCGCCTTGACCCACAACCTCAATGCAAACCTCGTCCATAAATGGATTCGGGTGCATGCACAGAAAAACCTGGCACTGCAAACTGCCTTCATCCCGGTCAAGACTTCGCCGCCGGTGCCGATGCCGATGCCGATGCCGATGCATCAGGCTCTTCCTGCCACGATCCGAATCGAAGTGCCGCATCCAAAAGGTGTAGTCGTGGTGAGTTGGCCAGCAGAAAATGCAGCGGCGTGTTCTGCTTTCCTGCGAGACCTGCTGCGATGATCCGCGTCGACTCCATCTGGCTCGCCACCGAGCCCATGGACATGCGCGCCGGCACTGAAACCGCGCTCGCACGGGTCGTGGCGGTGTTCGGTGCGGCGAAGCCGCACTGTGCCTATCTGTTCGCCAACCGCCGCGCCAATCGAATGAAAGTGCTGGTGCATGACGGCGTGGGGATTTGGCTTGCCGCCCGGCGTTTGAATCAAGGACGCTTCTTCTGGCCGGGTGTGCGACACGGCTCCGAAGTTGAGTTGGATGCCGAGCAACTTCAGGCTCTGGTGCTCGGTTTACCTTGGCAGCGCGTCGGTGCAGGCGGAATCATCTCGATGCTTTAACACCTGCCATGGCGTGCTTGCCAGCGCAATTGGCCCATCAGTCTATCGTCGCCACCAGCCCTCTCTGGCAAAATCGGCGGCATGACTTTGCATCCAAATCTCGATCAATTAAACCCTGAACAACTGCGTGCCCTGGCGGCGCAGTTGATCCAGCGCGTCGAGACAATGGACAAGCAAATCACCCATCACAAGTCGGTCAACGAGAAGCTGGCCCACGAGATCGCGCTGCTCAAGCGCTTCAAGTTTTCCAAACGCAGCGAGCAACTAAGTCCAGATCAGGCCAGCTTGCTCGATGACTTGATCGATACTGATATTGCCGTTATCGAAGCCGAGCTTGAGGCGCTGCAACCGACACCAGTCGAAGCCAAAATGCGCCAGCAACCTAAGCGCGCAGCGCTGCCGTCGCAATTTCCTCGCACGCTGATCCATCACGAACCGGACAACAGCCATTGCCAGTGCGGCTGTGCTCTCAAGCGCATCGGCGAAGATGCCAGTGAAAAACTCGACTACACGCCCGGCGTGTTCACCGTCGAGCGTCATATCCGTGGGAAATGGGCCTGCGAGCAGTGCGAAACGCTAATCCAGGCGCCTGTACCAGCGCACGTCATCGACAAGGGTATCCCGACCGCGAGCCTGCTCGCCCACGTCATGGTGGCCAAGTTCGCCGACCATCTGCCGCTGTATCGCCAAGAGAAAATCTTCGGCCGCGCCGGATTGCCTATCGCCCGTTCGACCTTGGCGCAATGGGTAGGCAACTGCGGCGTGCAACTCCAGCCGCTAGTCGATGCGCTACGCGAAGCCGTGCTGACGCACGGCGTCGTCCACGCCGACGAGACGCCGGTACAAATGCTGACGCCCGGTGCGAAGAAAACTCATCGTGCTTACGTCTGGGCCTATGCCACCAGTCAGTTCTCCGACTTGGCGGCGGTCGTTTACGACTTCAGCCCAAGCCGCGCTGGCGAACATGCCCGAGCCTTCCTGGGTCGTTGGAACGGCAAGCTGGTCTGCGATGACTTTGCAGGCTACAAGGCAGGCTTTGAACTGGGCGTTACGGAGATCGGCTGTATGGCCCATACCCGCCGAAAGTTCTTCGACTTGCATGCGACCAACAAGAGCCAGATCGCCGAAAAAGCGCTGCACTACATCGCGGCCTTGTACGAAGTTGAACGAGAAGTCCGCGAGCTGGAACCGGGTGATCGACAGCGAATACGGCAGGAAAAAGCAGCGCCGATCATCGACGCACTTCATACCTGGATGATCGCCCAAAGACAGCTTGTGCCTGAGGGATCGGCCATCGCGAAAGCGTTGGATTACAGCCTCAAACGCTGGATAGCGCTGACGCGCTATCTCGATGACGGTGCTGTGCCCATCGATAATAACTGGTGCGAGAATCAAATCCGGCCGTGGGCTCTTGGGCGCTCGAACTGGCTGTTCGCTGGCTCGCTACGCAGCGGTAAACGTGCGGCGGCGATCATGAGTTTGATCCAGTCGGCGCGGCTCAACGGACATGATCCGTACGCTTACTTGAAGGATGTTCTTACACGCCTGCCGACGCAGCGGGCGAGTGAGATTACCGAGCTGTTGCCGCACAGGTGGGTGCCCGTTTAATCACGCAAGGTGTGTTGGGCGGACGCTTACTGTGACTCAGCGTGCCAGTGAGATTAGCGAAATGCTGCCGCTTAAATGGGGGCTGTTAAGTTGAAACGGTCTGATTCAATCCAGACGGCGACATAAATAAGCGTGGGTCTGATAAGGGAACTCAATGGTCTTACGCCCGCGCAGAGCCGGATGGGTCTGAATCAAAGTCATCAGCTGATCAGCCACCACCTCTTTCTCTTCGGATGGTAGAGCCGCGATGAAGCTCACTGACAGGAAGCGATCCAAGATGACAGACTTGGCGCTGCCTGAATGGATGTAATTAAAGCAGGTCAATTCGGGCTCCGAGAAGTAGCCTCTCTTGAACGGTAGTCGCCAGTCTCCAGTATGAAAGCGTGGGGTATCGCCTTCGTAGGGAGTGATGATTTTAGTGATGGCTGCCACCCAGTCCACTGACTCATCACGCACATTCCAGATTAGTCCGAGCCGGCCTTCCGGTTTGAGCACTCGGTGAATCTCACCGAGCGCTGTTTCATTCGCGAACCAGTGGAAGGCCTGGGCGCATATGAGCGCCTGCGCCGCTCCAGCCTCGAGGGGAATAGATTCGGCCGTTCCCTCCAGAATCTTAGCGTCCGGTAGATGCTTGGCAAACTCGATGCGCATAGCCTTGACCGGCTCGACGGCAATGACATCAATTTCCATTGAATCCAGGATTCGAGTGAGCTTGCCGGTACCGGCTCCTAAATCAATAACCGTCGATCCAGGGTTGATGTACAACGCATCTCTAAACCATGTACGTATTTCGCTTGGATAGTCGGGGCGCCCCTGCGTATAGGTACTGGCTTCTGTTGAGAAACCTACCTGAGCAGCCTTATGAACAATTGTCATTTCCAGCGACCCTCTATGTGAATGAGCGATACACACATTATGCGGCGTGTTTAGATCATCACCCACATACGTCGTCAATGTCAGCAATCACACTGCATATCTTTGTCAGGCAAGACGTGATTACCGGACGCTTACTGAAAAGATATCGACCCTAGTGGTGATGTGGTCTAGCGTCACAGCTGAATTGCGAGCAGCTGAGGCGGTGCTGATCAAAATGAAATCCCAGCCTAAGTCTAACGATCTAGCTCGATCTCGCCTGTGTTGTGCGCAGCGAGACCTCCGAAGGAGTTCCTAGCATCGACGTACCTCAGTGCAGATTTCATGTCCTTCCAGCCGACATAGCTCATCAGGCCCTTGATGTCCCAACCATTTGCGGAGGCCCATGTGGCGAAGCCTCTGCGCATCGAGTGGCTGCTATAAACCCGAGCAGGAATATCAGCATCTTCTAGGATGCGTCTTAGCAGTGGAATGAGACTGGTCGATTCTGAAAGGTTGCCCCCCGATCGAGCTTTCGAAAAATCTGGCCTTGGTGATGCCAGCCACGGTGAACCAGTTGATATACGCCCCGACTGGGCACAACTTCTTGAGGGTAGGGGTGTGATAGGTGCTGCCTTAATGGTTGCGATCCCCTTTGGTATAGGGCAGGTAAAAGGTGATGCCGATGCCGGCTTCCGCCTGGGTATCTTCCACTTGAGGCGAGCCAACTCAACGCCACGAAAACCACGCCAGAATCCAATGAGAAGGAGCGTTGCATCGCGCCGGCATCTCATCAGTGCGCGATAGTCACCCGACTCTACTACTTCTTCCGCTTGTCGATCCAGTCGGTTCACCGCCTTTTCTAGATGGCGAAGCTGCAAAGGAGCAGCTTGCTTCTGCTTGGTCGGATGCACTAGAAGGCCGGTCGATTCCGTTTGCTCTATATCTTCCAATGCCCATACACCGTTGACCTGGACAGCCCGAGCTTTTCCATCACATCCTTTCGGCTAAATCCTGCCGCCTTGAGCTCCTGAATAGCTTGCGCATTTTTGGAACCTTCCGGTTTCCCTCGGGAGCGCTGCACTAGAGTGTCGTCAACAATCTGCGTTGCAAGTAGATCCAAGCCCCCTTCTGATCGAAAACTCTCCAGCTCGCCGCGTGCTCGTTCTAAAGCCGCTTCGGGGGACTCACCATTGCTCAGGGATATGCTGATGGCTAAGAGGGTCACAGGGTCGAGTTTCAGAGGCGCGGCGAGCTCAATCAGTTTATCAACGGTGATGTTGATCTTCCCACGCTCAAGCGCACTGACGTTCGTGCGCGCAGTGACGGACGCCAAGTCTTCGTATGCCAGCCCGCGCACCGACCGGACTACCCGAATCGTTGCGGCGATCTCTTTCTTGAGCGACATGATTGCCCCTAAAAAGCGAGGATAGGGCCACACTCGAAGTGTTTAAATAAACGTCGATCAGTGTTATTATTCGGGACGACGCCGGTTGAAAGCCTTGTGAGCTGCCGTTGTAGCTGCCTCTAGGCGTCCGGTGGCGCCTCGCATTGACCTAATCGAGTTCGAAGGATCGTAAACGTATTAGATGTATTGACGCGATTCAAACCAGCAAACGCTGGAATTTCTTTCGATCATGGAAGCAGCGAGCTGATTGTTAAATGGGCATGGAAGCAAAAATTTCAGTGTGGTGCCGCACGTGCGTACCACAGACGAGTATCTAAAAAATGTTTATCTCAGATGAGTCTTACTCAGTTCGTTTGCCTGGATTTTTCGGAAACGGGCAATCGGCTTGGAAAATGCTTGAGCGGCAATCGATGGATCCTTGGTATCAGGTCGTACGTCGGATCTGCGAAGGGTCAGGGCACCGTATTGAGAAATTGATAGCAACTAGCGCCTCTGTGTTGGTCGACATACTCGCGGATAGCAATGAGTCCAATTCGGTCGAGGTGGTACAGGTCATTACACCGCCCTGGATGAACGCCACTTCTTTAGATCGTATGGAGACTTTGATCGAGTTGACCGCTGGATACGGCCATGGCGGCGAATATGTGCTGCTCCACAAAGTCGAGTGTGGGGTGGTTTACAGCACGTCTTTTGGTAGCACGAGCGGCACGAGTTCGCTCACGAAAGCGAAAACCATCTACGAAGACCCAAACCGTAACGTATCGACAGTTCAGGAATGTTCCACAGCATTGATGCCAAAAAATCTGGAATAACTCGAGACTGATACGGTATGAAACTCAGAATTTTTTCAGATCTGCACAACGAGTTCGCTCCGTTCGATCCCACCCCAACCGATGCGGATGTAGTCATTCTCGCTGGCGACATTGATATCAAATCGCGCGGCGTGAAATGGGCGAACGAGGTTTTCCAGTGTCCGGTGATCTACGTGTGTGGCAATCACGAGTACTACGGTGGCCACATCGATCACACGCTGCGCAAGATGAAGGAGGCGGCAGCGCCTCACGTCCACGTACTCGAAAACGAAGCCTTGATCCTGGATCAAACCCGGTTTTTGGTCACAACCGCGTGGACAGATTACTCATCAACTGGGAATGCCGTTGCGGCAAAACGCGCTGCGTGGGAATGCATGAATGACTTCGCCGTGATCAGAGCGAATGAAAGTTTTCGACGGTTGAACCCGGATGACCTGATAGCTAAATCAAGGGCCGCGCATTCCTGGCTGATTCAAGAGTTAGAAAAGCCTTTCAACGGCAAAACAGTCGTAGTCACGCACCACGCACCAACCTTGGATCATGTGGGTGACGAGCTTCCTGAAGACCTGATTGCCGCCTATGCCAATGATTGGCCAGAACTGTTGGGAAAGGCCGATCTTTGGGTTTACGGGCATACGCACGTCGCAGCGAACTTCATAAAAAATGGGTGCCGCGTGGTTTCCAATCCACGAGGCTATCCAAATCAAAAAACAGGTTTTGATCCGAATTTATTGATCGAGATTTGAGAGCATCGGTATTGCAATGGTCACGTTGGATGAAATCGCTCGGCTCCTCTACGGTACTGATGGGGAGACTTCGGGCTGGAATGGCTCTCAAGAGGACTTGATTTCCTTCGCGGGAAAGCTTTTCCCCGACAAAGCGTACTGCGTCGTGCGGCAGTGGATCTTGATCGACCTCACTTTGACATCGGTGGAAAAGGAAGAGCTGACGTTACTCGGTCTGATTCCCGCGACGCTGTACGCCCATGAAGTTGTCCTGGACAGCAGGGGCCGCTTTCAACCCAAGATGTGGGTGCGGAGCAATTTCGGAGTGTCTTTCATTTACGGCTGCATGTTTGAAACCAAAAATACCGTCTACCTTTTGTGGGGTTCAGGCCAGAGAAAAGAGGCGACTGTAGGTGCTGCTTTTTCGATGTCGGCTGGGTAAGCGACGTTTGCCGACAATTCATTTTGAAGTCGTTTGGAGCATTGGTTGGATGCCTGAAATCATCGAAGTCGAATTTCATAGCAAAGAGTTGACCGACTTTCAGCTGTGCCGCCTCGGGCGAGCGAGCATCCGAAAGTATTCGGTACCGGTCACTGCGTTCATAAGTGATGCCTTCATCGCAAATGACACATGCCATGGCGTGTCCTTCGATCACGTTGAGCAAGGTGGCGTTTTTCGCCCAGTAGATGGCGGTCTTCTTCGGACAGGGAAAGTTCAGAAGGCATGGAAAGAGGGGCGTTTCTGGCTTCTTGAAACTCAAAGTGGCAACTACGTCCTCGGAAGTTTCATGCGTGGTGTAGGACGGAAAAGTTTTCGTGAGTTGCTTCAAACAGGTGAGCGGTGCTGAGATGGAAATTCAGCAACGCACCAACGTGGCGATTGTCATGCGCACACTAAATCACCTGTGACTACCTGGCTTTTGAAGGCGCTGGCGCGCAGGGGCGACTTCATCGATGGTGCACGCCTATCCATAGTGTCCTCGGACAACACTTGAGTACTCATTTACGAGCGGTTTTTTTCACCCTGGAGCACGATATGGGACATCTCAGCTTGGAGGACATTTACCCTGATGAAGTGAGGGAGTACGGTCACATGCGTGTGGGTATGACTGACCTCTATGTGAAGGAAAATCATGTTACACATGGCGCTACTACGCTCGGGGAATGCCGCGATTTGACTCGCCGCTTGTTGCGCGACGAAACAGTGCAAATGGTCATCAGCGACAAGCTCGCCACGTTGCCCGATGACTACGATCCGTGGATCTGGCAGATCAACCGAAATCGCGGCTTGCAGGCCAAATATGGGGACAAGTTCGATCCTTGGGGAGACGACTGACAGTTCCATTTCCAAAGTCGTTTCTGGGGATTCTCAAAACTCGCTCATGCATCAGAAGCTCTATAAACGCCCTGGGCTTCCACGTATTCGTTGTAGGTAGTAACGGCCTCGCTGTTCTCTGCAAGCCATTGCTCTCACTGCTTCCTCCTAAGTGCCTCGGCCAGAGCCAGCTCCAGTTGAATTTCCTCTTGAGTCTGCACGTTATTTTCCCCTAGCAGTGATAGCCAAGCTTACCGTTGAGCAAGCAGTCCATTTTTTGATGGCCAATAAGATTGTTCCAGATTGGAGCATGCTACCCAGCAAGGCTACGTCCTATTGGAGTTTGATGAGCCCGATTCACCCAGCAAGAGATCTATTGCTTGGGTGGATATTCAGCAATCGTCTCACCGAAATTGCACCAATTAAGGAGGATGTTGCGACCTACATGATGCGGGCTGCCGAGAAGCTCCGGGCGCTGCAGTCTTCGTGCAGGAAATCCGCGTTTCTATCCGTAACGGCATGTCCAATCCGGAGGAAGCCAAATACGCCAATGGAGCCCTGGTGGAATTGCTCTATTCAACGGGCGACGTGCGATTGATCACAAGGGCTGCGGTGGAGCGAGCCTTCCGACCAGAATTCAAATACAGCAAAGCCGAGGTGCAAAATAATATTTTTTGAGCCTGTTAAAGGTTCGTAGAAGTTGAGCCGATTGGCATTTAGTAAGCCAATTCTTCGAGTGTGCTATGAGCGTCAACGACCGTTTGAAATCCAGCCTCACCTTCAAGTCTTCTGAATTTTTCACTTTTCCGGCAACAGGCGAGCATTATCGTGCGAGGGTCAAACTCACCCCGTCGAGACTCATACGTGTAACGCTATACGACTTCAAAGCATGCTTCACCACACAGCAAGCTTATGAGATTGCGTCAGGTCTAATCAAAGCAGTACTCAACGCGTTTGATCACAATCACCCAAAATTGGATAAGTCTAATATCCAAACAGCTCATGATTATTGGAACGCTCTCATACAGCGCCATTCGTTTGGGTCACAGGAAACATCTGATCTGCTCCAAGTTGTGAATACTGGTAGAAACTTCCTAATGGAAGGAGCCCTGCTCGATCCCGAGCCGGTGGTTGAATTTAAGGACGGTGAAGAGCCTATCTACGACTTTCAGATCAGACTGGATGGCGAATACATTTTGATGTGTTTTGGTTGGGTTGGCTGGAGTCTCAGTCGAATTGAGGCTCAGTGGTTGGCGGAACAGCTGTGGACTGCGGTTTTTTTGGCAACAAAGCCGGGCCCCGGAATCAGCAAATAAAATTAAGGTATCCATCACGACCAGAGCCGTGCCATCCGCTGATGTGGCGTCATTCCCTTTGGTCTATTTTTTTCGCTCGACATTGACCGTCACCCGCCTTCAACGTTTACTGTATGTATGTACAGTTTTGTTAAGGCACCCACCATGAGCGTCACCATCCTCGGCCCGTTGGCAGAAGGGGGAGTCCGGCTCCCTTTTTACTCGTTCAAAGTCCCTGCGGGCTTTCCATCGCCTGCGGCGGATCACCTCGAACAGCACATCTCCATCGACGAGTTGTTGGGCATCCGTGCGCCGCATATCTACCTCGTGCGCATTGAAGGACACAGCATGGAAGGTGCTGGAATATTCGATGGTGATATGGCTGTGGTTGATCGCTCGATCATTGCTGAACACGGCCACATCGTGATTGCGGCAGTGAACTGCGAGCCGGTGTGCAAGCGCCTGTGTAAGCGAGGCTCCGACATCATCCTAATGTCCGAGAATGCAGGTTACCCTCCGCGATACATCCTCGAAGGTGATGAACTGATCATCTGGGGCGTGGTGACGTTCAGTGTGCGCGCTCATGATCCAAAAGCCTGAGCCCGTCTTTGCTCTCATCGATTGCAATAGCTTCTATGCGAGCTGTGAACGAGTCTTCCGTCCCGATCTGGCGAAGACACCCATCGTGGTGCTCTCGAACAATGACGGTTGTGTGATCGCCCGCAGCGCGGACAGCAAGCCGTTCATAAAAATGGGCGAGCCTTACTTCCAGATCAAACACAAACTCAAGCAGCACGGGATCGTGGCCTTCTCCTCGAACTATGCGTTGTATGGCGACATGAGTGAACGCGTGATGAGTGTGATCGAGTCCCTGGTACCTGCCGTTGAGGTCTACAGCATCGATGAAGCCTTCGCAGATTTGGCTGGTGTGCCAGGAGATCTTGAGGCTCTAGGTCGAAAGATCAGGGCCCAGGTTTATCGGAGTACCGGCATCCCGGTCGGTGTAGGTATCGCTGGTACGAAAACCCTGAGCAAGCTCGCCAATCACGCGGCCAAAAAATGGCAGGCGCAGAGCGGTGGGGTCGTCGACCTTCGTGACCAAACCAAGCGCGATTGGGTACTCAAAAAATGTTCGGTCTCTGACGTCTGGGGCGTTGGACGCAAGATGACGCTTCACCTCGAAGGCATGGGCATCAAGACAGCTTGGGATCTCTCTAAAACCGACCCTTGGACACTTCGCAAAAAATTCAGTGTGGTCATCGAGAAGACAGCTCGTGAGTTAGCTGGTACACCGTGCCTTGAGCTCGATGAGCCTGATCCACCCAAGCAAGAGATCTGCTGCAGTCGGATGTTCGGCAAGCGTCTCACTGAGATAGCGCCGATCAAAGAGGCCGTGGCAACTTACATGATGCGAGCAACAGAGAAACTTCGAGCCCAGCAGTCGCTGTGTAAGAAAATTCGAGTGAGCATACGTACCGGGATGTTTAGCCCGGAGGAAGCGAAATACGCCAACGGTGTATTGGTGGAATTGCCGTATCCAACTGACGATGTTCGATTGATGACCAAGGCTGCGGTAGATGCTGTTGATCGTGTGTTCAGACCTGGGTTCAAATACAGCAAGGCCGAGGTGCTACTGGTCAACCTCTGCCAAAAAGGCGAGTACACCGAAGATCTCTTTTCGGTCTCTCAACCGGAAGCCACAGAAAAAGTGATGGGTGTTTTGGATGCGATCAATGGCAGGTGGGGTAGAGGGACGATGCGCCTAGCGAGCGTGCCGACTAATCCGGATTGGGGGATGCGCAGGGAGATGATGAGTCAGAGTTTTACGACGCGTGTTGATCAGCTTTGGACGGTGTACTGCAAGTGACAACGAGAGCCAGAGCAACACCGCATGAGGTGCGTATTTCGTAGTGCTGGTAATTATGAGACTCAAGTGAGTAAACCATACCGGTAGGTCATTGCATGTTCGAGACGACCCCGCGTTTGCCCATGTCCTTAAATTCGATCATGGATCAACTTCGGACGCGCGACCGCTTGAAAAATCTAGCGCACCAATTATCCTCACCCGCACTCTATGGCAATCTGCTATCGTCGCCGATTCCAGACCCGTAGGTGGCTAAGGGGTCATTCAACTGGCAGGTTTCTGCTCAAGGATGAATAGCTTCATGTTCAAAAATTTAGTCTTGCTTACCTGCATTCTTTCATTGTCAGCTTGCGGGACAGTCCCTAACGATCAACTTCCCATTACGAGTGAAAAGCGAGAATTTCTTTTCGATTACACCCTTCCAGGGGCAAGTAAAGATGAGCTCTATATCCGGGCAAATGATTATTTGGCTGTGTCCTTTAACAATAGTAAAGTCATTTCTCGCGTTGACGATAAAGATCGTGGAGCCATTATTGCGAAGGCAGTATCAAATTGGAGCATGACGGTAGATGGTTTAATGATTACCTCCATTCCTTGTTATTCAAATTACGATATTTACATAATCGTTAAAGAAGGGCGTGCAAGGCTTCAGCTGGTTTTGGTTCCAGGTGCACCTAACCCATCAAGGTGCGGTTGGGTTCTTCCGCCTAAACGAGACTACCCGCAAATCGTTAGGCAGTTCGACGCGATTGGTAGGGAGTTGGGTACCGCTTTGAGCGGGAAAGGAAAAATTGATACGCTCAATGATTTTTAAAAATAGCCATTTTTATAGAATTTAATTTTATGCTGTTGCAGAGGGCTACTGTCGCGTATATATATCCATGGATTGAGACCTTCGAGTAGCTAGGATACCGTTGGCCTCGGCCTGTAACCCATTGCTGAAATTGACCCGTCGCGCTGCTCCAAGGATGAGAAAAATGGCTTACAAATCGAGTTCCATCGCCGGTGTTATTCGCCATCTCAATCGAGACTACTATCTCCCAGCGATACAGCGACCATATGTTTGGACTCCGGAACAGATCGTCCGTCTGTTCGACAGTTTGCTCAAAGGTTACCCGATCAGTTCTTTCCTTTTCTGGGAAGTCGAGCCTGCTCAGGCTGGGAGCCTCGACATATACAAATTCGTTGAAGATTTTAAGTTTGGTGATTTCCACAACGAAACAGCGGACGTCAATGACCAGCATTTAACCCTCGTACTCGATGGCCAGCAACGGCTGACTTCTTTGCTGATCGGCTTACGTGGCAGCTACAAGGTCAAACTCAAGGGGAAGCGTTGGCAAAACCCCGACTCTTGGGTACGCCAGAGCCTTTATCTCGATCTGATGGTGGATGCGAGCGATGAGGAATCTGAATCTGATATCAGCTATGGACTGTCTTTCTTTGATGAAGCACCTGTAGAGCAGGCGGGAACTCACTGGTTCCCTGTCAGAAATATCATGCAATTTGACGACAAGGATGGGTTTGACGGCTACGTCGAGAAGCTGCTGGACTTGCTTGAGTCAAAGGACGTTTCCCGAACTGACTGTCGTATTGTCGAACGCAATCTTAAAAAACTGTATCACGCGGTTTGGGTAGACGAGTCAGTTGCCTATTTTACCGAGACCAGCCGTTCACTCGAACGAGTATTAGACATTTTTGTACGTGCTAACGAGGGTGGTACGAAACTGAGCAAGTCTGATCTTTTGCTTTCCACCATTACCACCACATGGGGTGACCTGAATGCCAGGGAGGAGATCTACAGCTACGTCGACTATCTGAACAGTGGTTTGGCGCGAAACAACAGTTTCGACAAGGACTGGGTGATGAAAGCTTGTCTGGTTCTTTCAGATTTGCCAAATGCCTACAAAGTCTCCAATTTTACAAAGAAAAATCTCGATCTCATCCGTCACAATTGGGAAGGTATCAAGTCCGCGCTAGAGATGACGGTTCGCCTCGCGAACGATTTCGGGATAGATCGTGAGACGCTGACCAGTTCGAACGCGTTATTGCCAATCGCATACTATTTTTTCAAAACGTCTGTAAGGTTTAATTCAACCGAAGCCAATCACTTGGAAGCCATACAAGCGATGCATCGCTGGCTGGTCAAAGCTTTGCTCGCGAGTACCTTTGGCGGTTCATCTGATGGCACCATCAGTCAGTCTCGAAAAATCATTCAAGAAAGCCTCGCGACATCTAGCGAGTTTCCAGAGAGGGCTCTTCTACTTGGCCTTCGTCGGCAGAGTCATATCGATTTCACGGATCCGCGCAGCCTGGACGACCTACTGTCATTGACCTATCAAGATAGGACTACCTTCTTCGCTCTGTCCCTGCTATACCCGGACAAACGTTGGGGAAGTGCTCAGTACCACGTGGATCATATATTTCCTCAAGCCAGTCTCACTAAGGCAAAACTGCTGAGCCACGGTGTATCGGAGTGGGGCGTAGAGGCTTACCTCAAAGGCAAAGACCGTCTGAGCAATCTCCAGCTTTTGCCATACCTCGATAATATCGAGAAATCAGATCAGCAATTTGAAGCTTGGCTAAGTGGTCGCAGTCTGACGTTTACGCATGAGCATTCAATTCCGGATGATAAAGAGCTGTATCAGGTAGACCGTTTGCTCGATTTTCTCAACGCGCGCGATATGTTACTGAGAAAACGCTATGCGGATATACTAGGTTTTTCCAGTTATTCGGCCGCCAGTGAAGCGTCTAACGATGCTGTGGAATTTTCAGATTCGCTTGAGGCAGAAATTTCGGGAAAGTAATTCGCTCGTCTTTGAAGGTTCCACAGGCGAAAGATGGATCTGTGTTCTCCCCTGCGCTCGAGGTTAGGGGAGGGTTCACAGTTGGAGCCAAAGGAGACGAGCGAAAAATCTCTGATTTCGATGAGGCTTTAGCTTTTCTGAAAGCACAACCGTCAGCGCGTTGGCGTCGCCCTAATGACCAAGGTAATTGGGGAATCGTTACTGGCCTCCGTTGGATCGATTTCGTCGAGTTTTAGTTCTGCTGGGACATTGTTCGCGGAAGTGAATTTGTTCGAAAAATTGAAGTAGAACGCTGAGTCAAAATTTAAATTGCTGTTTTTAGTGTATCGTTAGGATACTAACTACATAGAGGTCTTCCATGTCTAAACTCGCAGAATTCCGCCAGCTTGAAAAACACCTTGCCGAACAACTCGAAGCTCTTGAGGCGCTGAAAGGCGATGCAGGCCTTAAGAAAGAAATCGAATTTGAAACCAAGCTGCGTGCTCTACTCGCCGAGTACGGTTACAGCCTTCCGAATGTGATTAACCTGTTGGATCCTCAGGCTCGCCGTCGAGCTCCAACCGCTGAGTCCAAGGCCGGCAGCCGCAAGCCTCGCCAAGTGAAGATTTACAAAAACCCGCACACTGGCGAAGTCGTCGAAACCAAAGGCGGCAATCACAAAACCCTGAAGGAATGGAAAGCTGAGCACGGCTCCGCGACCGTTGAGTCCTGGCTGACCAAGTGAGTTTGGTTTGCGTACAAAAAAGGCCCGAAAGGGCCTTTTTTGTTGGATGCGTTGTAGGCTGTGCGAATTCAGACTACTAGGGAACATCTGCAGGATAGAAAGTCGCTTCAAACATCTCGCTTGATTTTGCCGAACTCGGCCCTCATCGTTGCCACCTTTTGGCCACTTGGCCTAATTTGGGGAGCGGAAGCAAGGTGTCTGTATGAAAACAACCATGGTCGGGGCTTGTTTGATCTGGGCGGTGTTCGCCTTCTTTTTCTATCGCGGTTACTACATGCGCTGGGTGCGTCAACGTGACTATGCGGAATTCGCAATTGTTACTTTTGAAAGAGTTCGGGAGCACTTCGCCGAGCTGAAGGCGAAGCGTGCGAGCGGTATCGTCGACAAAGGCTTCAAGATGATCGATGACTCCGCATGGACGGAAACCGTTGGTACGTTCGTTACCAACATAGTGCTTAAATCGCTCAGGGCTGCCACCCGAGAGCGCATCAAAGCATCCCAAGCGCTAAGTACATCCTTCACGACCTTCGTTGACCACTTCGTAAAAGACCTCGCCGCTCAGGAGGCCTTTCCTGAAAGCTACGACCTGGAAGCGCTTATTCGCTCCATAGAAAGTGAGACCGACGCCGTCGCATTCTTCAGTGGCGAGGCAAAGTACCTACCAGGCAAAGCCTTGGTCAGTCGTTTGGCTGCCTTGGTACTCGCCATAGGCTTGGTAACCCCTGGTCAACCTACTTACGCCGCTGCAGGGGCGCCGTTCACCCCTCTGGATGCCTGTAACGCGTTGACCGAGGTGCCTGGCTTCCAGGTTAACGCCAGCGGCTACACCGAGCTCAGCGACGGCGTCTACTCCTGCGCGACCCCTTACAAGGAACTGGGCACTGCCGGCCTCCCTAATAATTTGGCGCTGTATGGTCGTGGCACCAGCACCCAAGTGACTCGCGTAAAAGTCATGCTCAACGTCAATCAAACCGGCCACGCAGCGAAGGACACCAAAGTCCTGGCGGATGTCTGCACTCAGATGGTCACCAACCTGGTGGGGGAGGCGCCCGCTGACATGGCCAAGCGAGTAGGTCAGGGCAAGCCCTTCGAAGATGCGTTCAATGGTTATCGCGTATTTCTCAGTAAAAGCGTCTGGTCGACTGGCAAGGGTTACGAGCTGAACTGCGGTATCGCCACCCTGGATCACAAGGAGTAAACGACATGGCTAATTCTACTACTGTGACCTCACCACAGCCATTCAATGAGCTGAACAACCTGTGGTGGATAGTAACCGTGGCCTTGGTGCTCTTAGGCGCAATGGTCACGCAGGAGAGTTGGATCGCCGGCCTGATGCTGATCGCGTTCGGCGCCGTTGTGAGTCCCTTTGGCTTCTCTCGCATCTTGTCCTGGCTCAATGCGGGTGATCCGCTGCACTGTCGAGTGATAATCGTCCTTGTCGCGCTAGCGAGCTCGACTTACGTGCTCTCTGAGCACACCGCGAGGGTAGCCGCTGAAGCTGCAGAGGAAAGCCACATTCAGGCCATCGCCAATGCTCGCGCAGCAGAAGCCAAGCAGACCGCTGACGCGGCGGCTCAGTTGAGCGCCACCCAAGCGTACTTTGCGGCGAACCGGACGTCAGTGCTGTCGGAGTTTGCGGCTGCTGTAGATGGTAAGAACCTGGCGACAGCGAAGGCGATCCGAGATCGTTTCATCCTCGCGGTGCAAGATCCTGAGTTTGATCTGATCCTCAATCGTTACGTTAGCCTCAGGGAGGATGTTGAACGCGCTGAGGCCGAAAAAACACGTCTCGCTAAAATTGCCGAGCTAACCAAGCAACTGTCCACTGTTGGCGCCACAGATTACGACCAGGCGTTCACGATCTACGCCCAACTGGTCTCATTGGAGCCGACGAACAAGTTGTATAAGCAAAAGCTTGATCGATTCGTTAAGGCTCGTGATGAGAAAGCCGCTAAGGACGCTGCAGCGCTGGCTGCTTCAGTGGCTAAGGCAGAGCGCCAAAAGAAAATTGAAGCGCAATTCAGCGGCTACTCAGGTGTGCATTACAGCTTTGAGCGGATGATCAAGGATGCCATGAATGACCCGGACAGCTACGACCACGTCGAGACCAAGTACATCGACAAGGGAACCTTCATCCGGGTCTTCCTTACATTCAGAGGCAGGAACGGCTTCGGCGGCATGGTAAAAAACACAAAGGTTGCCGACTTCACTATCGGAGGTGATTTTCTTCGAGAAATCGAATAAGTCGGAATGCGCGCAAAGGGCTGTTTGAGGGTCATTTTTGTCGGGCGCGATAAGGTGACACGGTGTTCATTTTGCCTAGAATATTCGGCAGTAAGCTATCTCTGAGCTGCTGCCGGGCTAGATGGTTCGGCGACCGTTCAGTCCTGGCTAAACAAGTGATATTGGTTTGAGTACAAAAGGCCCTTCAAGGGCCTTTTGGTATTTCATTCGAGAGATGCGGTTGAACTGCCTCATACGGATGACATGAGGCGGCGTTAACTCAGTGAGTGGCTTCCCGCACGACAGCGAGAAGAGCCTGAAGCGGATGTAAAATCGTGACACCTTCCTTGCGTTTAACCTGGCTACGGCAAGAATACCCATCAGCCAGAAGGCGGCCTGAACGATTGAATTTCTCCACGAGTGGGCCCCAAGATTGACCATAGATAACATCAGAAGTCTTTGCGTTCTGTGCCTCGTGCCCGTAAGTGCCAGACATACCACAGCAGCCACTCGCTTGAACCTGTAACTTGAGCCCCATCCTTTCATATATTTGCTGCCAAAGGGCGACGCTGCCTGGCTCGTTGGTTTTCTCCGTGCAATGCGGAAGAAAGTAATAGGTTTCACCTTCCTTCGCCTCGTCCGTATGCGTCCGGCCAAGTCATCTACCTAGCCCCGCAAAGCCAAGACATGGTGTGCACTTAAATTTAAGTGGGCACCAGTTCTAGCCTTTTAAGCGGGTATTTCATGCAGCCAACACGCCGTTCCTACTCCAAGTCCTTCAAAGCCCAAGTCATTCAAGAGTGTGCCCAGCCCGGCGCTTCGATTGCCAGCATCGCACGCTGGCTGGGGCAAAATCTCACTCATCATCATCGAACATCTGCGTTGAAATACAGCACCCGCGTGGCATCGTCAAAGTGAACAGGCC
>NZ_JAHTMR010000008.1 GCF_019200975.1 Pseudomonas sp. PD9R
CTTGTTTTTACCCGCAAGATAAGATCAAAAGATCGCAGCCTCGCCGGGGCTCGACAGCTCCTACAGGATAGGTAGATGCAAGAAACCCCGCTTTTGGCGGGGTTTCTCGTTTAAAGCAGCCCAAGCTTATTGATCGCGCTGATATTTCGAGCCGAACTCAGGGCGGTTATCCGCGACGTAGAGCTTTGCTTTCAGCGAATCCTGATGGTCGACGCCCACGGTGTTGACGTTCAGTGTCGCGGGTTGGCTGACTTTAGCCGCTGCAACGACTTGCGAAGTGGCGTGTGGGGCGGCGATGGCGGAAGTAGCGCCAAGAACCGAAAGGGCGAGTCCAAGACCGATGATGCTTTTCATGATGTTGCTCCAGAGGGTGGGGAGAAGTTGTGGCCACTGTAGTGCTGGAGCGCCGCGATGAAAAAACACCCTTGCGCATAGTTGTTATCGAGAGCGTTGATCTTTGGTCAGCGGGATTTTTGCGTTGGAGTGCAAAACCTGTGGGAGCGAGCCTGCTCGCGATGGCGGACTGACAGGCAACAAAAATGTTGAATGTCACGCCCTCATCGCGAGCAGGCGCGATCCCACAGTGGGTCTCTTTGTCTTGAAGATCGTGATCAGTAGCGCTGATATTTCGAACCGAACTCGGCACGGTTCTCGGCGACGATCACACCGCCGAGCACTGCGTTGCCCGGGATCGAGGCCACGCGCTCATGCAGTTCCTGGAGGCGATCGGCACCGCCTTCAGCGACACGATTCTGGATCAGGCGATCAGAGCCACCTTCTGCCACGCGATTCTGATGCAAGCGGTCTGAACCACCTTCTGCCAGCAGAGCCTGGATCTGGCCGGTGGGTGCAGTAACCGGGGTGTTCGCCGATGCAAGGTTAGACAGGCCAAGACCGCCCACCAGTGCCAGGCCGAGTGCCAGGGACGAAACTTTCGAGAAGTTGAACATGGGTAATTCTCCGTGCGCTTAAGTGTGAGGGGTCAGTAGCTCGTGCTATCTGGTTGTCACAGTTAAACGCCGGGGTGTATCGCTGTTGTGTGCGTAAACGACGTGAAATCGGCTTCTGCGTATCTCGCGGGGGTTCCGATACAGTGCGATACATATTGCCTTTGGCTTTCACGCCTGGGCGTCGAGCATTTCCACCGGAAAAGAGAACACGTAGCCCTCGCTGCGCACGGTCTTGATGTAGGTCGCTTCCCGCGAGTCATCCTTCAACCGTTGGCGCAGGCGACTCACCAGCAAATCGATGGAACGGTCAAACAGGTCGGCATCGCGGCCCTGAGTCAGGTTGAGCAACTGGTCACGGCTCAGCACTCTTTGCGGGTGATCGAGAAATACCCGCAGCAAACGATATTCGGCACCACTGAGAGCCACCAGGGTGCTGTCTTCGTCCAGCAAATGACGGGCCGTGGTGTCCAGGCGCCAGCGGCCGAAGGCGAGCATCCGCCCGCTCTCGCTGATCAGCAGGTTGGGCGGCAGCATCCGGGTGCGACGCAGCACGGCATTGATGCGCGCCAGCAGTTCACGGGCGGCAAAAGGTTTGGTCAGGTAATCGTCGGCACCCATTTCCAGGCCGAGGATGCGGTCGGTTTCGTCGTTGCGTGCAGTGAGCATCAGGATCGGCGTGGCTTTGTGTTTGCCCGCGCGCAATTCGCGGCACAGCACCAGGCCGTCATCGCCGGGAAGCATGATGTCCAGCACGATCAGGTCCACCTGGTTGGCTTCGAGGAAGCTGCGCATTTGCCGGCCGTCGGCGACCACAGTGGTGCGCAGGCCGTTTTTCTTCAGATAGTTGCCGACCAGTTCACGAATCTCGCGATCGTCATCGACGATCAGGATGTGGTTGACGTGGTCCATTGCTCTGGTCCTCTTATTATTCGCTTTCAAACCGTGGGAGCCGACATCCGTTCCCGTAGGAGCTGCCAAGGCTGCGATCTTTTGATCTTGATCTTAGGGGTTGTCAACGCCACCGAAACGCAAGATCAAAAGATCGCAGCCTGCGGCAACTCCTACATTGGATAGGTTATCTTCCCCGGCATTTAGATCAATTCTCTATCGCAGAAGCAGCGAACCGAAGCAATGGCTTCGGTTCGCTGAATCACGCTTCACATCAAAATCACGCAACAACTTGATAGCACGGCACATAAGCCGCGCCACCCGGCAGTTTCATCCGGTGCTGGGCGACGAAGGCTTTGAGCAGTTGATCCAGCGGTTGCATGATCGCCGCATCACCACGGATCTGGTATGGCCCGTGTTCTTCAATCAGGCGAATGCCCTTGTCCTTGACGTTGCCGGCGACAATGCCGGAGAACGCGCGGCGCAGGTTGGCGGCCAGTTCGTGGGCCGGCAGGTCGCGGCTCAGTTTGAGGTTGGCCATGTTTTCGTGGGTCGGATCGAACGGGCGCTGAAAGCCTTCGTCGATTTTCAGCAGCCAGTTGAAGTGGAAGGCGTCATTGCGCTCGCGTCGGAACTGTTTGACGGCTTTGAGGCCCTGGGTCATCTGCCGTGCAACTTGGGCCGGGTCGTCAATGATGATTTCGTAATGCTGTTTGGCAGCGTCCCCCAGAGTGGCGCCGACGAAGGCGTCCAGTTGCTCCAGGTAGGGCGCCGCGTGTTTCGGGCCGGTGAGGATGACCGGGAAGGGCAGGCCTTCGTTGTCCGGGTGCATCAGGATGCCGAGCAGGTACAGGAACTCTTCGGCGGTGCCGGCGCCGCCCGGGAAGATGATGATGCCGTGGCCGACGCGGACGAAGGCTTCAAGACGTTTTTCGATATCCGGCAGGATCACCAGTTCGTTGACGATCGGGTTCGGTGCCTCGGCGGCGATGATCCCCGGTTCGGTCAAGCCCAGGTAACGACCGCCATGGATGCGCTGTTTGGCGTGGGCGATGGTCGCGCCTTTCATCGGGCCTTTCATCACGCCGGGGCCGCAACCGGTGCAGACGTCGAGGCTGCGCAGGCCGAGTTCGTGGCCGACTTTCTTGGTGTATTTGTATTCTTCGGTGTTGATCGAGTGGCCACCCCAGCACACCACGATCTTCGGCTCGACGCCGGGGCGCAGGGTGCGGGCGTTGCGCAGCAGGTGGAACACGTAGTCGCTGATGCCCTGGGAGTTGCTCAGGTCGATACGTTGGCTGTCGAGTTCGCTTTCGGTGTAGACGATGTCGCGCAGGGCACTGAACAGCATTTCACGGGTGCTGGCGATCATTTCGCCGTCGACGAAGGCGTCGGCCGGGGCGTTCAGCAGTTCCAGGCGTACGCCACGGTCTTGTTGGTGAATGCGGATTTCGAAGTCCTTGTAGGCTTCGAGGATGGTCTTGGCGTTATCGACATGGGCGCCGGTGTTGAGGATGGCCAGGGCGCATTGGCGGAAGATGTTGTAAGTGCTGCCGGATCCGGCTTCGCTCAGTTGCTGGACTTCCCGTTGGGAGAGTGTTTCCAGACTGCCTTTCGGGCTGACCGATGCATTGATTACTTGTCGTTGGGTCATTCAATGATCCTTAAAACGATGTCATTCCCACAGAAAACAACGAATGGCATCCGAATAGAGTGTATCCATGAAAGAAGATGGCACGAACTGCGTGGTCTCGCCATGTCCCCGTTTGACGATGAAAAGATGAAAAGGAGCCCCAGCATAGCTAAATCCCTCGCAGAGGCGATAATGCCCGCACTCTTTTTGCCTGCAACTGAAGGAAACCCGACGTAATGTTCGAAATCCAGCCGATGAACGCCGACATCTATCGGCAGCAAACACGGCGCAGCACGCTGATTATCGCGCTGATTTTCCTCGTGCTGGCGCTGGCGTTCTCAACCGTGGCGGTGGCGGTGTTCGGCGAGCCCGGCGGGGACAATCTGCGGTTCAACATCGGGGGTGTGTTTGCCGCGGTGCTGGTGATGGCGGCACTGATGCGCAAGGTATTCTGGACCCGGCAATGGATGGCACCGGCGGTCTACAGCTGGCAATTGAAGCGCAGCCTGATGAGCGTCACGAACGTCATGCATCACGTTACGGCCGCTGTAGAAAAGGATGATCCGAGTGCGATGAAGCTGCTGCGCTTCTATCATCTGGGGTTGAGCCAAATGCACCAACTGGATGGCAACTCCAGCGATCACGGCCAATTGCACCGGGAAATGGAGCAGCACAAGGCGCGGATGGAAGCGCTGGGCATCGACACCGAGCAGACAACACTGGATCCGGCGTGGCTGGAGGCAGTGAAGCAAGGCGCACGGTAATCCGCTGGCGTGGAGGTTGGCCTCTCACTAATCTGATCCCTGATCAGGCATAGTCAGCGACAAATGCGGGCAGGAAGCATCGCTTTTCACAAGATTCAAGGAGCGAGCGACATGGGGCATCCCTCTATTCACGAGCATATTGAAAACAGCCGACCTGGCGTTGCAAGGCTCAAGGTTCGCTCGGCGCTGACGCTGATGGTTGCGGTATGCCTGTCGATGACGTTGATCGTGATCTGGGAAGCCTGGAGCTCGCGCCAGTACCATCTGCATGACAAGGAAGTGGCAATGTCCAACCTTGCGCAGACTTTGGCCTCGCAGGCGCAATCGACGATCAAACAGGCCGATACGCTGCTGTTTACGCTGGTCGATCGCCTGGAGAGCGACGGCGTCGACCCGGGCCGGTTGCATCGTCTGCAACGTTTGCTCAGCGCCCAGCGCAGTGAATTGAGCCAGATCCACGGTCTGTTCGTGTATGACGAAAACGGGCAATGGGTCGCCAATTCAAACGGTGCCGAGGTGGGCATCCCCAACAATTCCGACCGTGAGTATTTCAAATTCCACCGCGATCATCCCGATCGCGGGCCGCACATCGGGCCGTCGATCAAGAGCCGTTCCAGCGGCGAATGGATCATGACCGTGTCGCGTCGGGTCAATCACCCGGACGGCAGTTTTGCCGGGGTGGCGCTGGCGACGATTTATCTCAGCCATTTCCTGCAACTCTACGACAGCATCGATATGGGGCATAACGGCGTGATCAACCTGATCGCTGACGATGCCAGCATTATCGTGCGTCGACCGTTCAATGAGGCGGACATCGGCGCCAATCTGGCCAAGAGCCCGCTGTTCACCCAACTGCTCCCCAGCGCCCGGTCAGGGACGGCTACCATCAGGTCGGTAATCGATGGCGTCGAGCGGGTGGTCGGGTATCGCCGGGTCGATGATTATCCGCTGATCGTGTTTGCTGCACTGAACAAGGAAGAAGTATTGGCCGGCTGGCGCAAGCAGACCCTGCTCAGTGCCGGGATCGTCCTGTTGCTGCTGGGGTTTCTAGGTGTGCTCGGTTATCGCCTGATCAAGCTGATGAAGCAGCAGGATCGCATTCAGTTTGAGTTGCTTGGCACTCAGGAAAGGCTCCTTGAACTCAACCGCAACCTGGAATTGCTGGCGTTGGAAGACGCGCTCACGGGGCTGGCCAACCGGCGCCAATTCGATTTGTTCATTCATTCGGAAATGGGCCGCGCGCGGCGCAACGTGACGGGGCTGGCGCTGCTGATGATCGATGTCGACCATTTCAAGGCATTCAATGATCGATACGGTCACCTGGCCGGTGATGAGTGCTTGCGCAGGATCAGTGCAATCATCGTCGACAACATCAAGCGCCCCGGTGATCTGGCGGCCCGCTTCGGTGGTGAAGAGTTCGCCGTGGTGCTGCCGGGGACTGACTATGTCGGGGCGTTTCTGGTGGCGGAGAAAATCCGTAACGCGGTGCAGGCGGCCGGCTTGCTGCACGATGAAAGCCCGTTAGGCATGGTGACTGTGAGCGTGGGCGTCTGCGGTTACGATCCGGCATCGCAGGCGCAGAGCGAAGACTTGATCGGTGCCGCCGACAAGGCGCTGTACGTGGCCAAGGCCAGCGGGCGCAACATGAGTGTGATTGCCAACTGACGCTCAGACAAACCGGTCACTGCCTTGGACCAGTTTGGTGGACAGGTACGACTGCTTGAGTTTTTCCAGCCACCAGCCGAGGGCGCGACCGTCATGATCGCCGCGCCAACCGGCATACAAAATGTTGGGCTCGCGCGGGTCGGCCATCTGCTTTTCAATCAACGTGCCGTTTTTCAGTAACGAGCTGACTCGGTGCCTTGGCAGCCAACCCACGCCCAGGCTGTCGCACTGTGCAAGGATTTTTGCGCGCATGGTCGGCACCGCGAGAACCGGTTGCCCGCCGGAAACGCCGTAGGTGCTGCCCTCGGTGGCGCGGGACGAGTCGGCAACGACAATCGCCCGGTGCTGCGCCACCATGGCGCGTGAAATCGGTTCCCTGGCCTTTGCCAGCGGATGTTTTGGCGAAACTGCGAATACCCACTCCATTGCCCCCAATTGCATCCAGCGCAGGGTGGGGATCGCCGGCGGCTCGTTGGTGGCGCCGATGATCAGGTCGGCCCGGCCTTCGCGCAGCGCTTCCCAGACACCCCGCAGCACTTCCTGGGTGATGCGCAGCGGGACGCCGGAACCCAGGGCATCGAATTCATGGATCACTGGCATCAAGGCTTCGAACTCGAGCAGTTCGTCGGTGACGATCCACAGTCGGCTCTCCCAGCCGTTGGCCACTTGCTGTACCCGTTGGGTCAGGCGCGAGACGTCCTGCATCAGCCGCGCCGCTTCATTCACCAGCAGTTCGCCAGCCGGAGTGAGTTGCAAGCGGTAGCGGCGACGGTCGAACAGCAACGCATCGAAGCGTTCTTCCAGTTGCCGTGCGGCATAGGACACCGTGGACGGGGCCTTGCCGAGCTGGGCGGCTGCGCGCGACAGGCTGCCGGTTTCGCGGATGGCTTGCAGCAAGGCCAGATCTTCAGTCGACAGCATGTTCGCAAATCCTTGAAAGAGTGAAGATCAAAAGATCGCGGCCTGCGGCAGCGCCTACATCGAGTGTAGGAGCTGCCGAAGGCTGCGATCTTTTGGGGGCACTACCGATGCCGGATCAACCGAAGATAGACCAGCACGTTAAGCACCAGCACAACACTGCCCAAACCGAGTTGAATGTCAGGCGTCAACCCAGCCGGATAAATAATCGGCCAGACGTAATGTTCAATGAAGCCACCGCCATAGCCGGTTTGCCCGGCAGCATGGCGCATGAGGTTTTCCCACTGTGTCAGCGGGCAGGGCAGGTGAAAGAATTCCACCGCCACCCCCCACGCCGCGGCAGGCAGGTGCCACCCCATCAGGCGGCGCCATTTGAGCACCAGCAGGCCGCCGAACAACACAAACACAATGAACAACAGATGAAACAGCACCAGCCCATCGGCGGCGATTCGGTAGAGCATGTCGACTCCCGCAGGCGTCAGTTGAATCGGTCCATGGTACGCGGGCCGGTGGTGGGCGTTCTAACGATTGTTCAGCGCGCCGAGTTCTGCCTTCAAGCGCGCCACCATAGCGTCGCTGCTGCGTTGCATGGGCGCGCGAAGCTCATCGCCGATCAGGCCTTCGAGAGCCAGCGCTGTTTTTACTGGGGCGGGGTTAGGTTCAATGAACAGGCATTGAATGAGCGGCAGCAGACTGAAGAATGTCGCGCGGCCGGCGGCCAATTGGTTGTCACGGATCTGTTGATACAACGCAACGAAGCGATCGGGATAAACATGCGCCGATGCCGCAATCGCCCCTTTGGCACCCAGGCACAGGGCACTGAAGATCTGGTGGTCTTCGCCGCACAGCACATCGACCTTGCCACTGGCCAGTAATGCCAGGGTGTTGGCCTGATTGCCGCCACAGTCCTTGATCGCGACGATCCGCTCGTGGGCGACGATGTTGAGCAGGGTCGCCTGTTCGAAGGCCACGCCGGTGCGATAAGGAATGTCGTAGAGAATCAGTGGAACGCTGGAGGCATCGGCGACGGTCTGGAAAAATGCTTCAAGCCCCGCTTGGGACGGCCGAATGTAATACGGCGGCGGCACCAGCAAACCGGCAATGGGACGCTGGAGGATTTCGCGCTGGAACTGCAGCAGTTCAGTCAGGTTATTGCCAGCCAGGCCCATGACCACGCGATGGGCTGGCACCAGCTCCAGCACGGCATCAAGCACCGCCAGTTGTTCGTGTTTGCCCAGTGCAGCGGCTTCCCCGGTGGTGCCGCAGACCACGATACCGTCGACGCCTTTTTCCAGGAGATGGCTGACCAGCCTCCGCAGCCCGACGAAATCGATGGCGCCGTTGTGGAACGGTGTGATCAGTGGAACCCAGATACCTTGAAACGATGACATGCGCTTTCTCCTGATGGTTGACCGATTTCGTCACCGTCAGAAGCGTAGAAGGCAGTTGGCAGAGGGAGGGTGGTCCGTCGCGCTCAATGTCCTGTCAGCTCATCTGACGGGACAGCGCGCCCCGGTCACATGAGCGACTGTTTCTTCGATTTGAGGGCGTTCGCAACGCAACCTTGCGCCTTGGCATTCAAGCCAATGACGACAGAGTTGAGGTTGGAGCTTGCGGACATTTTTACTTACACCCTGAATGAGGCGCTCAGTTTTAAAAGCCGGCGCGGTATTTGTCAATCGGGAAAAATCTGCGCCGATGAATGATCAATTGCGCAAGATTGTTCAAGCCATTCGGCGCGGCGGCTGGCACAGTCTCAGGTCTTTCCCTGGTTGTAGAGCGTTATGTCCAACTCACTCATGCCGCGCAGCGCGTTTCTTCGCGGCGCCGCGGCGATCATGCCGTTGTCCCTGGCCACCGCGCCGTGGGGCCTGCTGGCCGGCTCCATGGCCATCGAAGCCAATCTTACCCCTTTGCAAGGCCAGGGTCTGTCGAGCATCGTGTTTGCCGGTGCGGCGCAACTGGTGGCCATCGGCATGCTCAAGGGCGGGGCCGGGATTTTTTCGATTCTGCTGACCACGCTGTTGCTGACGTCCCAGCATCTGCTTTACGGGATGAGCATGCGTTCAGTGATTTCACCGTTGCCGGGACGCTGGCGGATAGGGTTGGGTTTTTTGCTCACCGATGAGTTGTTCGCCTTGACCAGCCAACACGATAAACAACAGTTCAACCGTTGGTACGCGCTGGGTGTCGGCCTGACGTTTTACATCGCCTGGAACCTCTTCACCCTGGCCGGGATAGTGCTCGGCAGTAGCATTCCGGGCCTGGAACACCTGGGGCTGGATTTCTCCATCGCGGCCACGTTTATCGCCTTGATCACTCCGGTGGTGCGTAGCGTGCCGACCGTGATCTGTGTGGCGGTGTCATTGTTTTGCTCGGTGCTGTTCAGCTATTGGCAATGGGGCTCGGCGTTGGTGCTTTCCGGCCTGGCGGGCATGACCGCCGGGTTTATCTGCAATAAATTCTACGGTGGACGCACATGATGGTCTGGGCTGTGATTCTCGGGATGGGCGTGCTGGTCTTCCTCAACCGTTATGTGTTTCTGGAGCCACGACTGCCGGTGCGTTTGAGCAGCAATGCCCGGCAGTTCCTTGGTTTTGCCGTGCCCGGCATGTTGACTGCGATCTGCGGGCCGATTGTGTTCATGCCGGACAAGCAGCTGAATTTGCAGTGGGATAATCCGTACCTGATCAGCTCGCTGGTGGCCGTTGGCCTGGTGCTGTACACCCGCAATACCTTGCTCAGCATGCTGTTGAGCATGGGCTTTTTCTTTTTGCTGCGATGGTGGCTGTGAGCCGGGAACGGGAAATTGATCTACGCTTAAATTTGATGACCGATCCCTTCAGGAAGAGAGGTGAACATGGCAAATGACCCTAAACGTCCGGACCCGGATGAAGACATGGATGAACCCACGGAAGAAGAGATTGAGCAGCAGAAACATTCGGAACAGACGTGGAAGCATGACGACAGCAGAGAGTTGTCGGACCGCGACATGGAGCGTCCGCTGAAACCCTGAAATAAACCCTGTAGGAGCTGCCGCAGGCTGCGATCTTTTGATCTGGTTTTTCAAGATCAAAAGATCGCAGCCTGCGGCAGCTCCTACAGGGGACTTGTGATTTCGATCAAACTGCTTCATTCCAGCGAATCTGGGTAATCCCCAGTTGTTGCGCCTTGCTGCGTGCGGTTTCAAGGGTCGTGTGTGCGGCGATGTGATGCCCGTATTCCGGAAAGGCATGGGCGGACGCCGAATGAATGGCGTCCACCTCCGAGAATTTAACCGCCAGTTTGAAGAAGTGCTGTCGCACTCCGTCCAGCAGGTAATGCACGGCATAAGGAACGAGTTCGCTCATGGATTCCTCCGAGGCTAAACGAGGCCCTGGCGCGATATTGAGGAAGGATTCAGAGAGATCTGCGTCAACAGCGTGCAGAAATAGGGAGGCTGAAAGAAGGAGAGGCTCAGTGAGCCTCTGGTATTGGGAGTGTTTCGACGCCGGGTTCGTTCAGTTCTTCTGCCAAAAGGCCCCGGGCATCGATCAAGCGTCGTCCAATAGAAATTCGGGGTGAGCAGCCCGATAACCCAGGGTCTTGTCGAGCCAGGCATTCAACTCGTTGACCATCACCGGCGGATTGCCCGGATAACTTTCAAGAGTAGAACTCAGTAGGTTATTGATATTGTGGACTGTTTGCAGGTTTCGGGTGTTTTTGTATTGTCCGATAAAACAGTCGAGTTGGTAGTGTTCTGTCGGCGAAAGATACACGCACGTCAGACTCACGACTTGATTCATTGTAAAATCGTCGCGCAATTTAGTTCTCTGCAAGGCTTGTGTTGATGGATTTCCTTAGTTGTTGACTCTTTGGTCAACTGGGTGACGCCAATGGAAATGCGGCGCGAATGCTATCGGTAGTTTTTATAAATGTATGTACGACGAAGGGATTGTCGGACAAGCGGTTAATTCGCACAGACGTGCGGACATATAAGTGTTAATTGAATGAAACAGTAGGTGAAATACCTGTACTTTCTCTTGTCTATACAATTGTTATTTATGTCGATGCCCCTGTCGTTATTGACAGGCTCAAGTTATTTCAAAAATCAATGCCGCTTCCTGGTTTCTGACATTCCCAACGGCTTTTGCGACTTTGTGCCATTGGAACGCATCGCTGCCTTCACCTTGAAAAAGTACCATCTGCTCCGCCCGCTCCTTCGGCGTGGCCGGATCAAGCCATTCGCGTGCCAGTTCTGCTGATAGCACTACAGGGCGGCGGTCATGAATATCCAGCAAACCGCCAGCGCTGTCGGCGGTGATAATGACAAAGCCGTCGTCGTCCCGAGGTGCGGCACCCGCAACGGGAAACTGGCCGATGGCGGCACAGAAAATCGGCCCTTGATCACGCCGCTTGATCAGCCAGGGTTGCCGCGTCGAATCACCGGCATCGACCCATTCGAACCAATTGTCGATCGGACAGATCGCGCGGTGCGGCCAGATCGACCGGAAGAACGGACCGTGAGCGACTTTCTCTACCCGCGCATTGATCGGTGCCGCGCGATCCTTCGCCCAGTGCGGGCGCCAACCCCAGCGCTGTGGATCGGCGTGCAGGCCATCGTCTTCCAGATGCAGGAGCGCGAGTTGCGTGGTGGGCGCGGCGTTATAACGGGCCAATGGTTCATTGCCGACATGATTGATCAGCGCGTCGGGAATGCTCAGCGCCGCGACAAAATCGTGAATGCCCCTGTATTGCGACAGCCGTCCGCACATTGATCGAATCCTCCGCATGGAGTGTTCAGCATAGATGCTTGCTGTCGGTGTCTCAGATCACGTGCGCCCGTTGCAACTCGGTCAACGACAGTGCCTTGAGTTGTGCCAGCAACGGGTCCCGGCGATCCCGGGGATGCGCCAGTTCTACTGCCAGTTCCTGGCGAATGCTGCTGGGGCGATTGCCCATCACCAGCACGCGATCACTGAGGTACAGCGCCTCGTCGACATCATGGGTCACCAGCAGCAGGGCGATGGCATGACGCTCGGCAAGTTGTAGCAGCAGGTCCTGCAATTTCATGCGGGTGAAAGCGTCCACTGCGCTGAAGGGTTCATCGAGCAACAGCACTTGCGGCCGCGAATAGAGGCCGCGGGCGATGGCCACCCGTTGTGCCATGCCGCCGGACAGGGCTTTGGGCAAGGCTTGAGCAAAACCGTTGAGACCGACTTCTTCGATCAACTGTGCGACCCAGGCTTTGTCGTAATGCTCGTCGGCGCTGAAACCGATGTTTTGCTCCACCGTCAGCCAAGGCATCAAACGGGGCTCCTGGAACACGAAAGCGACTTCACCGGCGCGGTTGCGCAGTTCGCCTTGAAAGTCTTTTTCCAGGCCCGCGACGATCCGCAGCAACGTGCTTTTACCGCAGCCGCTGGGGCCGAGCAGGCTCACGGTTTCCCGCGACTGCAACTGCAAGTGGACGTTGTTAAGCACGATGGTGTTGGCGAAGGTTTTGCGTTCGACGCGTATATCCAGCAAGTGTTCGCTCATGGCTCAATCTCCCGCGCTCTGGCCATTGAAAGTGTCACGCCAGGCCAGGAAGCGTTTCTCCAGGCTGGCAAGAATGCCGTCACTGAGTTTGCCCAGCAGCGCCAGCACAATGATTGCCGCCAGGACGATGTCCGGGCGGGATGTCTCGCGACCATCACTGAGTAAGTAACCCAGGCCTTTGGTGGCCGCGATCAGTTCGGCGGCCACCAGAAACATCCAGGCCAGGCTCATGCCGCTGCGCAGTCCGGTGAACAGGCCGGGGAGGGCGGCGGGCAGCAGAATCCGTCGCACCAGACGACGACGGCTGAAACCATACATTTGCCCGACTTCGACCAGTTTGCGATCGATGTCGCGGATCGCTGCGACGCCGTTGAGGTACACCGGGAAGAAAGCACCGATGGCGATCAGGACGATTTTCGAGGTCTCGTCGATGCCCAGCCACAGGAGCAACAGCGGCACCCAGGCCAGGCTCGGAATCGAGCGCAGGCCGGCGAAGGTCGGTTCCAGCCACGCTTCGGCTTCGCGACTCAACCCGACCCAGGCGGCGAACATCAGCGCAAGGCTGGCGCCGATGGCAAAACCCAGCAACACCCGCAACAGGCTGGCGCTGATGTGTTTCCACAATGCACCTTCGCCGAGATCTCGCAGGGTCAGGGCGATTTCGCTTGGTGCGGGCATTTGGTAGGACGGCAGCCAACCGATGCGCACGACGAATTCCAGCACCAGGAGAATCAATACCGGCAGGGCCAGGCCCTTGAGGCGTAATTGCCAGGCATTGCTCAATGGGGGCGGTGTGGGCAATGCCAAGTGGGTGGGCAGGTTTTTGCTCTTGCTGGTCATGATTTTCTCCGGTCACGACAAGATCAAAAGATCGCAGCCTGCGGCAGCTCCTACAGGGAAACGCATATCCCATTTAGGAGCTGCCGCAGGCTGCGATCTTTTGTGTTCACTGACGGGCGACGGTTTCTTTGAAACCCGTGTCGATCAACTGATCGATGACCTGATCAACATTCACCCCGCGACGTACCAGTTCCTCGGACACCAGAATCGGCGCCGCGGCCTTGGAGGCGATGACGTCCTTGGCAGTCAATTGCGGGCTGCTCAGATCGGTACGCGACAGTTGCAGCTTGGCGACTTCCAGCGGCAGGCCGGATTCAGTGGCGAGCAGTTTTGCCAGTTCCTCTGGATTTTTAACCGCCCAGTCACGGGCCTTTTCATAGGCGCTCAGGACGGTTTCGATGGTCTGCGGATGTTCCTTGGCATAGCTGTCGGTGACGCTCACCACACCATAACTGTTGAAGTTGGTGTTGCGGTAAAGCAGGCGCGAACCGGCCTGGACCTGGCTGGCGGCCATGTGCGGATCGAGCCCGGCCCAGGCGTCAACGTCGCCTTTTTCCAATGCGGTGCGGCCATCGGGGTGTTGCAAATGCACCAGTTCCACATCGTCCTTGCTCAGGCCGGCCTGTTGCAGGCTGCGCAGGGTGAACAGGTACGGGTCAGTGCCTTTGGTGGCGGCGATCTTCTTGCCCTTGAGGTCGGCCACAGTTTTGTACGGGGAATCCTTGCGCACGACCAGCGCGGTCCATTCGGCGCGGCTGTAGACGTAAACCGATTTGATCGGGCTGCCATTGGCGCGGCTGAGCACGGCGGCGAGGCTGGCGGACGAAGCAAAGTCGACGCCGCCGCTGTTGAGGTATTCCAGCGAACGATTACTGCCCTGACTCAGTACCCAACTGACCTTGGTCTGTGGCAGAGCCTGTTCCAGGAAACCGAAATGTTTAAGCACCAGGCTGACTGGCGAATAGTAGGCGTAATCCAGGTGGACTTCGGCCGGAGGCGCTTCAGCGGCCTGGGCCACGGGTTGGAGGCTCAGGGCCAGGGCGCAGGCGCTGAGCAGGTACCTGAAGGTGGGAAAGCGAACGATGGGTTTCATGGGGCTGCTCCGGGCAAGGCGTCGGGATTCTTATGTCCAAAAAATTAATTGTTTCCAATGCTTCCTGCATAAAAGGAATATTGCAGGCTCTGTGCCATGTTCCCGAAGTCAGGCTGTTTCAGGGTTTTTGCCAGGTGATTGGGAGCAGGGGATGTACACCAGAAAACAGTCTGTTGAGTCACTGTTGCCGGGCCAACACTGTGCGGGACAGGTCATTAGCATATGCATAAATAGAATTTAAAAAGCTCCTTGTAAGAGCGTTATGGTCTATCGCAATTACTTTCAAGGAGCCCCCGATGAACCTGTCACGTTTCGTACGCAGTCTGCTGGCCAGTGGGCTGTTTGCCGCGCCACTGGCTTACGCTACCGAGCCCGTCGTCCTGCACGTCGGCGATCAGAACTACTACAACGTGCGCGCCTCGGTCGAAGCCTCCGGCGTACTGGAAGGGGCACCGTATACCGTCGACTGGAAACACTTCCAGGCCGCTGCACCGTTGGCGGAAGCGCTGAACACCGGCGCGCTGGACCTGGGTTTTCTCGGCGATTCGGGGTTTCTGTTCCTCGCCGCCAAACAGGCCCCGGTCAAGTTGATTGGCGTGTCGCGGCAGAACCCGGACACCATCGCCTTGCTGGTGCCCAAAGACTCGCCGGTAAAAACCATTGCCGATCTGAAGGGCAAAAAAGTCGCGTACTGGCCCGGCGCCTGGAGCCAGCAACTGACCTTGCGCGCGCTGGAAAAAGCCGACCTGCCGGAAGACTACGTCGACTTCATCAAGCTGATGCCGATCGATGCCGCCGCCGCGTTGCCTCAGGGCAGCATTGACGCCTTCCCGGTCTGGGAACCGTACATTTCCCAACAAATCCTGTTCTCCGGTGCGCGGCCGATTCTTACCGCCAAGAACCTGATGCCCGGCCTGAGTGCCATCGCGGCATCGACCCCTTCAATCGACAGCAAGCGCGAAGCCATCGCCGATTTTCTCGGTCGCCTGAAGAAGGCCCGGGCCTGGGTGGATAACCACACTGACGAATACGCCGACCTCTGGGCGAAGAAGGCCAACCTCGATCAGGACGTATCCCGTCACTGGTTACGCCAGGCCCACATGTCCGTCGGCCCGGTGGATGCGCAGGCAGCCAAGGATCTGCAGAGCACCGCGGACTTCCTGTTCAAGGTCAAGGCACTGCCCAACGAGTTGGCCACCGCGCCGATCATCGACAACTCATTCCAGCAGTCATATACCCAGTAACCCATGACGCCGGGCAGCACCGGAACCAAACACTGTGTACCCTGATCCAACCTCGGCTCGCAGCAACCTGCGGGCCGACGAAGGATGAACGGGCGAAGGATTTTTGCCGTTTGAAGTGGTGACCGAAACGGTCTGGCCCAAGGCAAAACATGAAACAGTTGGTCAAGGTTCTCGCGGCGTGCGCCATGGCAGTCAGTCTGCTGGGCTGTATCGCAGCGCCCATCGAAATGACGCCGCAGACCGAACAGCGTCTGCGCGCACAGCCACCGATCCGCTTTCTGCTGACCTTCGATGACGGTCCCAGCTCATCGAGTTACTGGAACCCCACAGAGATCGTGCTCGATAGCCTGGCGCGCAACTCGCTGCAACCGGATATCAAAGCGGTGTTCTTCGTACAGACACGGGCCAGACGGGCCGGCGGCAGTGAAGTAGGGCGCCAGATCATGCACCACGAACGGGATGCCGGGCATATTCTGGGTTTCCATACCGCTACGCCTTCGCACACCAACCATCGCTCCCTCGATCCGCAGGAGTTGGAACAGTCGCTCACCGATGGTTGTGCCGACATTGCCGCAATCACGGGTGCTCCTCCAACGCTGCTGCGCCCGCCATTCTGGAACTACGACAAACGGACCTTTGCCGCGTATCAGCAACATGGCCTGCACGTGTTACTGACCGACCTGAGCGCCAATGACGGCAAAATCTGGGGCTTCAACGCCAGTCCCCGCCGTCGGTCGCACATGCTGCGCTCGATGTCCGAAGTGCGCGAACGCATCGCCCTGGGCGAACTGCCGGTGGTGGACGGGGTGATTCCGGTGGTGGTGACCTTCCACGACCTCAATCGCTATACCGCCCTGCACACCCGTGAGTACCTGCATATCCTGCTCGACAGTGCCCAGGCGACCGGTGTGAAAGTCGCAGAGCAAGCGTTTTACAACGACACCGCCGCGCTGCAACGTGCTGCGATGGCGCGTACCGTGCACGACAGTTCACAGCCAGTTGAATTGCCAGGCATCTGGAATTGGATCTGGAAAAGCGATTCCGAGTGAAAAAATACTTCAAAGTGAGAGGCAGATAACATTTTTGGCGGGCGCAAAATCGGCAAAGCACATCTATGCTCATTGGATCCGATCCGATCAACTGCCGTCCGAGGCACCGGCCATGGTCCCTATTTCAGTCCTTTGCAACATTGTCGAGTCCGGTTTTGAGCCACTGTCCTGTGAGTGCACGGAGAGCGGCGGATTGCTGCGAATCGAGGTTTACGAACCCGCGAGCGGTCGAGTCGAACTGATGATCAGCGGCGTTTCGACCGAACAACTGACCAGCGTGCGGGCCATCTCCGATTTCATTGGCGAACTACGAACGGAGATGAGTGCCGGACGCCGGGCCTTCGCTGGCTAACACCGCGCTCTATGTAGGAGCTGCCGCAGGCTGCGATTTTTTGATCTTGTTATTTAAAATCAAAAGATCGCAGCCTGCGGCGGCTCCTACAGGGGGCTCGGTGGTTGTAATTCTTCGATCATCTGCAAGCAATGATTCAACCCCGGCGAAACATCGCCCACCCGCCGACTGAGAATGATCGGCGAGGTCGCGTTGTCTTCCAGCAACGGGGTGAAGCCAATGTCGTCGCGGTGCAACAACTGCACCGAAGCCGGCACCAGGGTCACGCCGATCCCAGCCCCTACCAGCCCGATTGCTGTTTGCAATTCGTTGGTCCACTGCGCCACATGAATGCTCACGCCATAGGATTCGAAGAGCGCGATGACATGGTCGGCGTAGCTCGGACGCGGGTTGCCGGGGTACAGCACAAAAGGTTCTCTGGCCAGGTCGCGCAGGCTGATGGGGCCCGCGAGCAGGGGATGGCCGGCGGGCAGGGCAGCCACCAGACGGTCTTCGGTCAGCACGGTCTGGACGATGGCCGGGTCGTCAATGCGAATGCGGCCGAAGCCAATGTCGATCCGCCCGGCCTTGAGCGCCTGCACTTGTTGCAGGGTAGTCATTTCCGAAAGCCCCAGCTCCAGCTCCAGCGGTTCGCCGCTGCGCAAACGGCGAATCAGTTCCGGCAGCACGCCGTATAGCGTCGACGGCGCAAAACCGATGCCCAGCCAGGTCTTTTCCCCTAAACCGATGCGCCGCGTGTTGTCGCAAACCTTGTTCAGCTGTTCGAGCAGGGCGGTGGAGTGTTCATGGAAAAACCGCCCGGCATCAGTCAACTTCAGCGGCCGCCCACGTTCCAGCAGGATCACGCCCAGTTCGTCCTCCAGTTGCTGGATCTGCCGACTCAGCGGCGGTTGGGCGATGTGCAGCAATTCGGCCGCGCGAGTGAAATTGAGGGTTTGAGCCAGAACCTGAAAATAACGCAGGTGACGCAGTTCCATGGGGCCTCCAGACGCCAAACAGTTGCATACCTTTAAGGTATCAAGTCAGACCAATTCTATATTGGCTTCCCGAAAAAAGCCGTACGAGAATCGAAACCAGAACTTCAAGAACCTGACGGGTATCGAAATGCTTGCAACAGCCATTGAATCGATCGAGACGATCATCGTCGATCTGCCAACCATTCGCCCGCACAAACTGGCGATGCACACCATGCAGAACCAGACCCTGGTGATCATTCGTGTGCGTTGCGCCGACGGCATCGAAGGCATCGGCGAATCCACCACCATCGGTGGCCTGGCTTATGGCAACGAAAGCCCGGACAGCATCAAGACCAACATCGACACGCACTTCGCTCCGCTGTTGATCGGCCAGGACAGTAGCAACGTCAATGCCGCCATGCTTCGCCTTGAGCGCAGCATCCGTGGCAACACCTTCGCCAAATCCGGTATCGAAACCGCTCTGCTCGACGCCCAGGGCAAACGCCTCGGTCTGCCGGTCAGCGAATTGCTCGGCGGTCGTGTTCGCGATGCGCTGCCCGTGGCCTGGACCCTTGCCAGCGGCGACACCGAGAAAGACATCGCCGAAGCGGAAAAAATGCTCGACCTGCGCCGCCACCGCATCTTCAAACTGAAAATCGGTGCAGGCGAAGTCAATCGCGATCTGGCCCACGTGATCGCGATCAAGAAAGCCCTGGGCGACCGCGCCAGCGTGCGGGTCGATGTCAATCAGGCCTGGGATGAAGCCGTCGCACTGCGTGCCTGCCGCATCCTCGGCACCAATGGTATCGACCTGATCGAACAGCCAATCTCGCGCAACAATCGCGGCGGCATGGTGCGCCTGAACGCCATGAGCCCGGCGCCCATCATGGCCGATGAATCCATCGAATGCGTCGAAGATGCCTTCAACCTGGCGCGCGACGGTGCCGCCTCGGTGTTCGCCTTGAAGATCGCCAAGAACGGCGGCCCGCGTGCCGTGTTGCGTACCGCCTCCATCGCGGAAGCGGCTGGCATCGGCCTGTACGGCGGCACCATGCTCGAAGGCGGTATCGGCACCATGGCCTCGGCCCATGCCTTTATTACCCTGAACAAACTGGCGTGGGACACCGAGCTGTTCGGCCCGCTGCTGCTGACCGAAGACGTTCTCAGCGAACCGCTGGTTTATCGCGATTTCGAACTGCACGTGCCGAAGACACCGGGTCTGGGCTTGAGCCTGGATGAAGAACGCCTGGCGTTTTTCCGCCGCGACAAGACATCCACTGCCATTCATCAAGCCTGAGGAGAGCGTTATGCTGTTCCACGTAAAAATGACCGTGAATTTGCCGGTCGACATGAACCCGGAAGCGGCCACCAAACTCAAGGCTGACGAGAAAGCCCTGGCCCAGCGCCTGCAAGAACAAGGCAAGTGGCGTCACCTGTGGCGCATCGCCGGGCACTACGCCAACTACAGCGTGTTCGATGTCGACAGCGTCCAGGAACTGCACGACCTGCTCATGCAATTGCCGTTGTTTCCGTACATGGCGATCGAGATCGACGCGATGTGCCGGCATCCTTCTTCGATCCGTGACGATGACCGCTGAGCCCAGCCTGCTCAGCTCGCTACGCCAATAATTACAAGATGAGGAACCCACCAAAATGAACGTCAAGATTTCCCACACTGCCAGCGCCCAGAAATTTCTCGAAGAGGCCAGCGGCCTGCACAACGACGCCGGCGACCCGCGCACCAAAGCGCTGATCTACCGCATCCTGCGTGACTCGGTGAACATCATCGAAGACCTCGCCGTGACCCCGGAAGAGTTCTGGAAAGCGGTTAACTACCTGAACGTGCTGGGTGCACGCCAAGAGGCCGGGCTGGTGGTTGCCGGGCTTGGTCTGGAACATTACCTCGACCTGTTGATGGACGCCGAAGACGAGCAGGCCGGCAAATCCGGTGGCACGCCGCGCACCATCGAAGGCCCGCTGTACGTGGCCGGTGCGCCACTGTCGCAAGGTGAAGCGCGTCTCGACGACGGCGTCGATCCGGGCGTCACGCTGTTCATGCAGGGCCGCGTATTCAACACCGCCGGCGAACCTCTCGCGGGCGCCGTGGTAGACGTCTGGCACGCCAACACTGGTGGCACCTACTCGTACTTCGATGCCACGCAATCGGAATTCAACCTGCGTCGCCGCATCGTCACCGATGCTGAAGGTCGCTACCGTTTCCGCAGCATCGTGCCGTCGGGTTATGGCTGCCCGCCGGACGGTCCGACCCAGCAATTGCTCGATCAACTGGGCCGTCACGGTCAGCGCCCGGCACACGTGCACTTCTTCATTTCCGCGCCGGACCATCGTCACCTGACTACTCAGATCAACCTCGACGGCGATCAATACCTGCACGACGATTTCGCCTATGCCACCCGTGACGAGTTGATCGCCAAGATCACCTTCAGCGAAGACCAGGCGCGTGCAGCGGCTCATGGTGTCAGCGGTCGTTTCGCTGAAATCGAGTTCGACTTCACCCTGCAGTCGACCGCCCAGCCTGAGGAGCAGCAGCGCCACGAGCGAGTGCGCGCGCTGGAAGACTGATAGCTTCCGTGGCCCTGTAGGAGCTGCCGCAGGCTGCGATCTTTTGACTTTGTTTTTTAAAAGACAAGATCAAAAGATCGCAGCCTGCGGCAGCTCCTACAGGGTTATGCGCGCCGGACTCTCCACAGGTCAGTCTGCTGACACATCGCTGCGAGTACTGCCTTAGAATGACCCGAAGCAAACCATAACAACAACGAGAGTGCCGTGATGATGCAAGCGCAACTGTTGAGTCAGCGCAGCAGAGTATTCGACCACGCCGACCCCTATGCGGTGTCCGGCTACGTCAATCAGCACGTCGGTAACCATTGCATTCTGATGCCCCGCGCCGGCCGACCACTGGCCAGCCTTGATCACCGAAAGTTCGCCAGCCTCGACCTGTGCCGCATCAGCTACGGCGCCAGTGTCCGGGTGACTTCCGGTGCGCTGGAGAGCATTTATCACCTGCAAGTGCTGTTGCGCGGCAACTGCCTGTGGCGCGGGCACGGTGCGGAGCATTACTTCGCTCCCGGCGAATTGCTGCTGATCAACCCCGACGATCCGGTGGACCTGACGTATTCCGCCGATTGCGAAAAATTCATCCTCAAAGTCCCCACCCGATTGTTTGAGTCGGTCTGCGATGAGCAGCGCTGGCATTATCCGGGGCAGGGCGTGCGCTTTCTGGAGAACCGCTACCAGCTCGATGAGCTGGAAGGTTTCGTCAACCTGCTGGCGATGATTTGCCAGGAGGCTGAAGCCACCGAGCAGATTCCCCGGGTGCAGGAGCACTACGCGCAGATCATCGTCAGCAAAATGCTCAGCCTGATGAAAACCAACGTCAGCCGCACCGCGCTCGGCTCACCGGCGGCGACGTTCGAGGTGATTGCCGACTACATCGCTCGCCACCTCAAGCAAGAGATCGACAGCGAAGAACTGGCGCGCCAGGCGAGCATGAGCCTTCGTTCGTTGTATGGCCTGTTCGAGCGCAATGCCGGTATCACGCCAAAAAACTACATCCGCCAGAAACGCCTGGAACGCATCAACGCTTGCCTGAGCGACCCGACCTGCAATGTGCGCAACGTTACCGAAGTCGCGATGGATTACGGCTTCCTGCACCTGGGACGGTTCTCCGACAGCTACCGCAAACAGTTCGGCGAATTGCCCTCCGACACCCTCAAACGCCGTAACTGAATCACAACCCCTGTAGGAGCTGCCGCAGGCTACGATCTTTTGATTCTGTTTTTAAAAGACAAAATCAAAGATCGCAGCCTGCGGTAGCTCCTACAGGGGTTTTGTGTGTTTTGCACTAAACGGATACTGGTCTGCACCCCGCGGATAGTCCGCCGCATCTCCCCGTCCTAGCATGGCCCTGCCTGAATAAAAACAATGGAGGCGGCGGCCATGACCCTGCGACCCGAATACCTTCACTCCCTGCTTGAAGATGATAAAGAACAGGGCATCTATCGCTGCAAACGCGAGATGTTCACCGACCCTCGGTTGTTCGATCTGGAGATGCAGCACATCTTCGAAGGCAACTGGCTGTACCTGGCGCACGAAAGCCAGATCCCCAATATCAACGATTTCTACACCACCACCATGGGGCGCCAGTCGATCTTCATCGCGCGCAACAAGGACGGTGTGCTCAACGCTTTCATCAACGCCTGCAGCCATCGCGGCGCGACCCTGTGCCGGCACAAGTCCGGCAACAAGAGCTCCTACACCTGCCCGTTCCACGGCTGGACTTTCAACAACTCCGGCAAGCTGCTCAAGGTCAAAGACCCGGCGGCGGCGGGCTACCCGGCGAGTTTCAACTGCGAAGGCTCCCACGACCTGACCAAAGTGGCGCGCTTCGAGTCCTATCGCGGTTTCCTGTTTGGCAGCCTGAAAGCCGATGTGCTGCCGCTGATTGAGCATCTGGGCGAGTCGGCGAAGATCATCGACATGATCGTCGACCAGTCTGCCGACGGCCTGGAAGTGCTGCGGGGTTCTTCCAGCTATATCTACGAAGGCAACTGGAAACTCACCGCCGAAAACGGCGCCGACGGCTACCACGTCAGCTCCGTGCACTGGAACTACGCGGCCACCCAGAACCAGCGCAAGCAGCGCGAATGCGGTGACGAGAACCCGACCATGAGCGCCGGCACCTGGGCCAAGCAAGGCGGTGGTTTCTATTCCTTCGACAAGGGCCACATGCTGCTCTGGACCCGTTGGTCCAACCCCGAGGATCGTCCGCTGTACGAACGTCGCGACGAACTTGCCCAGGACTTCGGCAAGGCCCGCGCCGACTGGATGATCGAGAACTCGCGCAACCTGTGCCTGTACCCCAACGTGTACCTGATGGACCAGTTCAGTTCGCAGATCCGCATTGCCCGGCCGATCTCGGTCAACCGTACGGAAATCACCATCTACTGCATCGCTCCCAAAGGCGAGAGCGACACCGCCCGGTCGAGCCGGATTCGTCAGTACGAGGATTTCTTCAACGTCAGCGGCATGGCTACGCCAGACGATCTGGAAGAGTTCCGTTCCTGCCAGACCAGCTATCAGGGCAGCGTGACCACCTGGAACGACATGTCCCGTGGCGCCGAACACTGGATCGAAGGCGCCGATGAGGCCGCCAAAGAAATCGACCTGCACCCGTTGCTCAGCGGCGTACGCACCGAGGACGAAGGCCTGTTCGTGCTGCAACACAAATATTGGCAGCAAACCATGCTCAAGGCGCTGGCCGCCGAGCAGTCCGAATTGATCGCAGTGGAGGCCGTGCAATGACCATCACTTACGACAGTGTGCGCGACTTTCTCTACCGCGAAGCGCGCTACCTCGATGACCGACAATGGGATGAATGGCTGGAACTGTACGCCCCCGACGCGACGTTCTGGATGCCTTCGTGGGATGACAACGACGAGCTGACCGAGGATCCGCAGCGGGAAATCTCGCTGATCTGGTACGGCAACCGCACCGGCCTCGAAGACCGGGTATTCCGCATCAAGACCGAGCGTTCCAGTGCAAGCATTCCGGACACTCGCACTTCGCACAACATCAGCAACATCGAGCTGCTCGAACAGGCTGACGGCCTGTGCAAGGTGCGCTTCAACTGGCACACCTTGAGCTTTCGCTACAAGACCGTCGACAGCTACTTCGGCAGCAGTTTCTACACCCTTGATGTGCGCGGTGAGAACCCGTTGATCAAGGCCAAGAAAGTGATCCTGAAGAACGACTACGTTCGCCAGGTCATCGATGTTTATCACTTGTGAGGCTGCCGTCATGACCCATTCCATTGCGTTCAATTTCGAAGACGGCGTCACCCGGTTCGTCGACGCCAACGCCGGCGAAACCGTGGCCGATGCCGCGTACCGCCAGGGCATCAATATTCCGCTGGACTGCCGCGACGGCGCTTGCGGCACTTGCAAGTGTTTTGCCGAGGCTGGCCGTTACGATCTCGGCGAGGAATACATCGAAGACGCCCTCAGCCCGGAAGAGGCCGAGCAGGGTTTTGTCCTGACCTGCCAGATGCGTGCACAGAGCGATTGCGTGATTCGTGTGCCGACTTCTTCTGAAGTGTGCCGCACTCGACAGTCCAGTTTTGAGGCGACCATCAGCGCCGTGCGCCAGTTGTCCGACAGCACCATCGCACTGTCGATCAAGGGCGATGCCCTGAGCAAGCTGGCGTTCCTGCCGGGCCAATACGTGAACCTCGGGATTCCAGGCAGCGAACAGACTCGCGCCTACTCGTTCAGCTCGTTGCAGCGTGACGGTGAAGTCAGTTTCCTGATTCGCAACGTGCCCGGCGGCTTGATGAGCAGCTTCCTCACCGGCATGGCCAAGGCCGGCGACAGCATGAGCCTGGCCGGGCCGCTGGGCAGTTTTTATCTGCGCGAAATCCGTCGGCCGCTGTTGCTTTTGGCGGGCGGCACCGGGCTGGCGCCGTTCACCGCGATGCTGGAGAAAATTGCCGAACAAGGCAGTGATCATCCACTGCATTTGATCTACGGCGTGACCCACGATTTCGATTTGGTGGAGCTCGATCGCCTGGAAGCCTTTGCCGCGCGCATCCCGAATTTCAGCTACAGCGCTTGCGTGGCCAGCCCGGACAGTCAGCACCCGCTCAAGGGCTACGTGACTCAGCACATCGAGCCGAAGCATTTGAACGACGGCAATGTCGACGTCTACCTGTGCGGCCCGCCGCCGATGGTCGAGGCGGTCAGCCAGTTCATTCGCGACCAAGGCATTGCGCCGGCGAATTTCTACTACGAAAAATTTGCCGCCAGCGCGGCGTGAATAACAACGCAAGTTCCCTGTAGGAGAAGGCTGCGATCTTTTGATTTTGATTTTAAAAAAACAAGATCAAAAGATCGCAGCCATCGGCAGCTCCTACATGAGGGAGTGCATCATTCAGAGGTGTCCATGAACAGATTCCAAGACAAAGTCGTGCTGATCACCGGGGCTGCCCAAGGTATCGGCCGGCGGGTGGCCGAACGCATGGCTGAAGAGGGCGCGAAGCTGATTCTGGTCGATCGTTCCGAGTTGGTGTTTGAAGTCCAGAAAGCGCTGGGGCAGGGCAGCCAGGTCTTGGCCCTGACCGCTGACCTTGAGCAATACGATGAGTGCGACCGGGTGATGCAAACCGCCGTCGAGCGTTTCGGCAGGCTGGACGTGCTGATCAACAACGTTGGCGGGACGATCTGGGCCAAGCCGTTCGAGCATTACGAAGCGTCGCAGATCGAGGCCGAAGTCCGCCGCTCGCTATTCCCGACGTTGTGGTGTTGCCATGCCGCGCTGCCGTTCATGCTTCAGCAGGGCAGCGGCGCAATCGTCAATGTCTCGTCGATCGCCACACGCAGTGTCAACCGCGTGCCGTATGGCGCGGCGAAGGGCGGGGTTAATGCGCTGACTGCGTGTTTGGCGTTCGAAACCGCCGGGCGCGGGGTTCGGGTCAATGCCACGGCACCCGGTGGCACCGAAGCGCCGCCACGGGTTATTCCGCGCAACAGTGCCGAGCAGAGCGCGCAAGAGAAAGTCTGGTATCAGCAGATTGTCGACCAGACCCTCGACAGCAGTTTGATGAAGCGTTACGGCACGCTGGATGAACAGGCCGGGGCGATTCTGTTTCTGGCCAGCGACGATGCGTCCTACATCACTGGCATGGTCATGCCGGTGGGCGGCGGCGATCAGGGCTGAAGCAGCAGAAACTACAGGCGACGCTGAAATGCTCTGACAATTTGCAGCGTCGCGTCGGTGATGCTCAGGTTCTGTACCGCATCCAGCGGAAACCAGATGCAATCGAAAATTTCATTTTGCGGTCGGGCCTGATCCAGGTTGACCACGGAGGCCTCGTAGACATGGTGGCGGGTATCGCCCGCATCCAGTTCCATCAGGTACAGCATGTCGTCGACATCGAGGCCGGTTTCTTCCTGTAACTCACGTACGGCGGCACCAGCGATGGTTTCACCACGCTCGACTTTGCCACCGGGCAAGGTCCAGCGACACCTTGGTTTACGCACCAGCAAAACGTGCCGGTCCTGTTCGCAAATGACGGTTGCGCGTACTTTCATGTGTTACCCAATTGGTCGCCTGTCACAAAACAGTCATGAAAATGCAATATTCAGGCCGCAGACGGATTGCCGTTATCTGGGGATTTGGAGGTACGGAAACTCCGGAAAGTGCCCTCGAAAGTCGTAATCCTGACACGACGTCTGGTCGGCATTTTGGCGGAAGGTGGGTGTAAGGTAGGCACGTCAACCTTGGATATCACCCGAAATGGAGGTGACTATGAGCGTACCGATGCTGAATAAAATGCATATGAACGGTTATGACGTCCTCAGCGTGAACAATGGCCCTTGGCGGGTTTGCACCAAAGGTGACCGGCTTGGGTCATTTGGCAGTCGTGAAGAGGCACTGGCGTTTGCAGCAGCGCTTCCTGGCTACAAGTCTCGGTCGAACCGGCAAGCGCACAGCCAGTAAAACCCTGTAGTCGCTACCGAAGGCTGCGATCTTTTGATCTTGTTTTTCTGAATCAACATCAAAAGATCGCAGCCTTCGGCAGCTCCTACAGGAGGCGAACGGGCATTAGTAACCGTGACTTCCACTGGAGTGGGAAGGTTTCCTGGCCTTTTGCTGGATGTGGCTCCATTGCGCACAGGAAATGAAACTGGTGTGGTCGACCTTGCCTTGCCCATTAAAGCTGACATTGAACGGCTGTTTTTGGCCGGACTGGATGAACGTGTAGTCAAAACAGGTGCCGGGCACGGCGGTGCGCTCCGTGATCGATAACGGTGGTCCGCCAATTTGCACGACCTGTTCTTTAGTCATGCCGGTGTCGACCTCGGCCACCAAGGGCTGGTTTCTATAAACATGGGAGTCGGTGTAACAGCCTGCCAACAGAGTCATCAGGCTGACGAGCATGTAGAAACGCTTGTACATGGCTGCGCTCCCATTAGCTGGCTGTGTTACGGCTGATGGTCTTGGCTTTGACTTCCTCGGCATAGCCCGTCAATCGTTTTTCATCACCCTGGAATAAATCGCACAGTCGCTGGACGGCTTGTGCATCGACTTCGTTTCCGGCCTCGCGCAACTGTTGTGCGATGCGCAACAGCTCTACGGCGGACCAGCGCAGATCCGATGCAAGCCCTTGCAAATCGCGGCGAAGTTCTTGTTCCGACTCGTTGAGCCACATGATGACCTCCTGAATGTCTGCGCTAGGAAATTTTAGACCTATTTTTCCGGCGGGGCGTTGTGTTTGTCTGATCCTGGGGCATTTCCTTTGGTCGGGAAATTTGCGCGTTCGACAAAATCCGCTGTCGTATTGAAGTAACGATTTTTCGCCTGGGCGGGGACAGTTCAAATGACCACTACTGATGACTTCAGGGCGCAGGCTCATGGGCTGATTGCCGATCTGGACGCGGCCACCAGCGAAATGATGAAGCTCATTTCCGAGCACCAGCTCAGTGGCCCGGAATGGGAGCGGGTCACGCAATGGCAACACGAAGCCTATGAGCGATGGATGACCTATCTCAATACAAGGTCCTACCCCGACCCCGGCGATAATAACGCCAGTCGCTGATTTTCCGGTGCATCCGATGGATGACAGGGCAGCGACGCGCTACATTTCATGTTTTCAGGATAAGGATGCTTTATGCAGAGCCGGATGTTGATGGGGGGATTGGTGTTGGCGTTACTGGCAGGTTGTTCGTTGCCGGCGTCTTTGGTGCCAGGCGAACCGAATGTAAGCAAGTACAGCGAGAAGGCACCCAAGGAACTGGCAGCGTGTGTGCTGCCTGCCTGGCAAAAAGAGATTTCCAAGACGACGCAAATGTCGATATCCAACGGCTACCGGATCACCGCGCCAAGTATCGTTACCGCGGATGAAATTCTGGACATCGTCAAGTACAAGGATGGCAGCCGCGTATCGCTTTATCAGGGGCCACCCTGGGCAAAGTCCGGGGCAATGCGCGAGGCGGTGCGTCACTGTCTGTAGGATTCAGTCGGAAATATCAGTGACTTGGATAAGCTGATCGTCGCTTGTCTGGGCACTAGAAGTACCTTTCTTTTCGCGACGATCATTCATCCAGCTATCGACCTGCGCGGTGAACTCCGCCGGGGCCTTGCGCCCGACCCTTCTGGCAATGTCCAGAATGGTCTGCTGGGCGAGGGCTTCTTCCATGCGCTTCTGCGCGGTCATCATCGCGCCATGCACCGAGCAGAGCCCATCCAGTGCCCAGTCGGGAGCATCGCCTTCAAACAACGCACAGCGCCCGCGAATCTCCCGGCATTCGAAAATAGCCTTGCGCCCATCGATGGCGTTGACGATGTCCAGCAGGGTGATTTCGTCGGCCGGTCGGGCCAACTTGAAGCCGCCGCGCACGCCCTCGGTGGCAACCACCAGTTTTGCCTTGGCCAGTTTGGTGAAGATTTTTGCCAGATAGTCCAGAGGTACGCCTTGCAGTTCAGCAAGGTCGCGCACGCTCGCTTCGCGCGTATCGCCGCAATTACCCACCAGGAAAATCAGGCAGTGAATACCGTATTCAACGCCTGCGCTGTAAAGAGACATCTCGATCTCCGACTAATGTTGTCGCAAATGTTAACAGCAGACAGTTAGCCAGACAACGAACGCGCCGGTTTTTCTTTTCTATCGGCAAAGCCTTTGCAGGTGCGGGTTTTGGCCAGCTTCGGCGGAGTATCGATTGTGTCGATGGCAAGCATTGAAAAAAATCTCTTGCGGCATGTAACTCAGACCAATAGAGTCGCCGTTGTCAGATCAGGAGGGATGGCGGTTCTGAAGAGAGAACTCGCACCCACCTCTTGAGCCTTTAACCCGATTCAATGCCTGGTTTTTCCCCTGGAGTTAAAAATGAAACAGCACATCTTGGTAATTGGCGCAGGTTTTGGTGGCATGTGGACTGCTTTAAGCGCCACGCGACTGTTCGATATTCACGGTCACAACGACGTGGAAGTGACGGTGCTGGCGCCTCAGGCCGAACTGCGTGTGCGTCCGCGCTTTTACGAGCCGAATGCCCACCAACTGGCCGCGCCGATCGGCGAGTTGTTCGATGCCATCGGCGTCAAATTCATCAAGGGTGCCGCCGAGACCATCGACGTGGCGCAAAAACGGGTTGGCTATACCGATGCGTCGGGCAACAAACACGTGTGCATCTACGACAAACTCGTTCTGGCCACCGGTAGTCGCCTGGCACTGCCTGACACCCCCGGCGTAGCCGAGCATGCGTTCGACGTCGATCAAATCGAGCAAGCTGTGCGCCTGGAACATCACCTTAAATCCCTGGTTAACCAGCCAGAAAGCCAGGCCCGCAACACCGTAGTCGTTGCCGGCGGCGGCTTCACCGGCATCGAAACTGCGACTGAAATGCCGACGCGTTTGCGCGCCATCCTGGGTGATCGTGCCGACTTCAACGTGATCATCGTTGATCGCGGCAGCAAAGTGGGTGGCTCCATGGGCCCTGAGATCGCCGAAAAAATTGCTGAAGCCAGCCTCGAAACTGGCGTGAAATGGCACCTGAACGCGTCGGTTGTCGCCGTTGATAAAAACGGTGTGACGCTGTCCGACGGCCAGCGCATCGACGCCAAAACGGTGATCTGGACCACCGGTGTGCGCGCCAGTTCGTTGACCGAGCAAATCCCTGCCGAACGCGATCAACTGGGCCGCTTGCACGTCGATGCCCACCTGAAAGTCATCGGCCAGGAAGACATCTTCGCGACCGGCGACGTGGCTTACGCGGCGAGTGATGACATCGGTAACCACGCGCTGATGACTTGCCAGCACGCCATTGTCCTGGGCCGCCATGCCGGCAACAACGTCGCTGCGCAGATCCTGGGTGTGGACCCGACGCCGTACAGCCAGCCGAAATACGTTACCTGCCTGGACCTGGGCGCCTGGGGCGCGGTTTACACCGAAGGTTGGGATCGTCAGGTCAAGCTGATCAAGCAGGAAGGCAAGGCGCTGAAGACTCAGATCAATACCGTGTGGATCTATCCGCCGGCGGCTGATCGTCACACGGCTTGGGCGGCAGCGGATCCGCTGATTCCGATTGCCTGAGTGGTTGATGGCGTTGGCTCAATAGCGCTGTCTGACTAAACGAATCCCGCCCGGATTTTTCCGGGCGGGTTTTTTGATTTTGGGCAGTTATCCGTTTCTGCGGTGGTGGCTACTACCCCCGATGTCGGGGGATTGCCCTTTGCTGGGTTGATCATGTGGGGGAGAAGTGGCTTACAGGGTTGCCGTGATCATCACCAGGTTAACCTCCTGCATGAGGCCGGTGATCGTTGCCAGGCTCCCGGTTTGCATGGCTGCCATGATCATGACCTGGTTGGGCGTGAGTGCCAGGGCCTCCAGTAGCTGAAAGCCCGGGATAACCTTCTCCACGATGCCGATTGCCGTAAATAGAGCGGCGGTGACCCATGCTACCGCTGCTGCCGCTGATACCGCCGCGACGATGATCGCTATTGTCGTCAGCGTACTAATGAACACTGCCACCATTGCTTGTACCGTCATGAACAATCTCCACTGCCCGATTGCGCCATTGCCCAAACAGGGCCAAAGCAAGGCGCGGGCCAACTGTCTGGCGGCTGCTAGCGAAATCGCTCCGGGATGGCCTCGGCAAACGGATAGTAAGAAAACCAGGGCCTGGCTTCGTCGATCACCCGGTGGTAAGACGGCCTGAGCACCAGCCGCTCGAAATAAGTGCGCAAGTGCCTGTGATCGTCGGGAAACGGCAGCAGCGTGCTGGCATAGAAAAGTGCCGGGCAGGCGGCGCAATCGGCCAGGCTGAAATCCGCGCCGGCCACCCAGGTCCTGCTCGTCAACTGGCGCTCAAGCATGGCGTAGGCCGTCGTCAGCATGGCGCGCTCTCTGCTCAGGTCGCCATTGGTTGCGTGAATCCGATCGGCGACGATCTGCTGCATCGGCGTCTGGATGTAGAGGTCAAAAAAACGATCCCACAGACGTACCTCCAGCGCGGTGTCCCAATCGCCGGGAATCAGTAGCTGTGGGCCTGCATGGAAACGGTCCAGATATTCAATGATCACACTCGACTCCGGCACGTCGCGCTGACGGGTGTGATCGCGTATGACCGGAAACTTGCACAGCGGCCACAGCGCTTGCAGCTCTGATCGGTCGGCGTCGTTGGAAAGATCGATCATCCGCCGTTCGAAATCGACGCCGTGTTCGTACAGCGCGATGAGCACTTTGTGGCAGTACGACGAAAGCGGGTGGTAGTAAAGAGTCAGCGGCATCTTTCAACTCCTGCAAACAAGGCAACCTTTGCAGTATTGACCATGGCCGGTGGGCACACGCGACGGGCGGACGAACAGACCGGGAGCCATGAAAACCCGCCTGCCCGATTTTCAAAACCGGTGGCTCACCATACCTCTGTACGACAACCCTTATCCCTGCACGAAAACTACTTTCACCTCGTTTGATAATCGCGCCTCGAAATGTTTTAAGAGTTTCACAAATTTTCGACGTGACCCTCTCGAGGAGTACCGCATGACCCTGTCCTTCGGCTATTGGCTGCTGGTGTATGCCGCCGTTGCCATCATCGCGCTGATCGTGCTGATCGCCCGTTACCGGCTCAATCCGTTCATYGTCATCACCCTGATTTCCGTGGGCYTGGCGCTCGTCGCCGGCATGCCGCCGTCCGGTATCGTCGGTTCTTACGAGGCTGGGGTCGGCAAGACCTTGGGGCACATTGCGCTGGTRGTGGCGCTGGGCACGATGCTCGGCAAGATGATGGCCGAGTCCGGTGGCGCCGAGCAGGTGGCGCGCACGTTGATCGACCGTTTCGGCGAAAAGAACGCGCACTGGGCGATGGTCTGCATTGCCTTTCTGGTCGGGCTGCCGTTGTTCTTCGAGGTCGGTTTTGTGTTGCTGGTGCCGATTGCGTTCACGGTGGCGCGGCGGGTCGGCGTGTCGATCCTGATGGTCGGCTTGCCGATGGTCGCCGGGCTCTCGGTGGTCCATGCATTGGTGCCACCGCACCCGGCGGCGATGCTKGCGGTACAGGCCTATCAGGCGTCGGTGGGGCAGACCTTGCTGTATGCGATTTTGATCGGCATTCCGACCGCGATCATCGCCGGCCCGATCTACGCCAAATTCATCGTGCCGCGCATTCAGTTGCCRGYGGAAAACCCGCTGGAGCGGCAGTTCCTCGACCGCGAACCGCGTGCCCGCCTGCCAGGCTTCGGCATCACCATGGCAACCATTTTGCTGCCGGTGGTGYTGATGCTGYTGGGTGGYTGGGCCAACCTGATTTCCACGCCGGGCAGYGGTTTCAACCAGTTCCTGTTGTTCATCGGCAATTCGGTGATCGCGCTGTTGTTGGCGACCTTGCTGAGCTTCTGGACCCTCGGTCTGGCCCAGGGTTTTAATCGCGAAGCGATCCTCAAGTTCACCAACGAATGCCTGGCACCGACCGCCAGCATCACGCTGCTGGTGGGTGCCGGTGGCGGCCTGAACCGGATTCTGGTGGACGCTGGCGTCACCGACCAGATCGTCGGTTTGGCTCACGACTTTCATCTGTCGCCATTATTGATGGGCTGGTTGTTCGCGGCGTTGATGCGTATTGCTACCGGCTCCGCCACCGTGGCCATGACCACCGCGTCAGGCGTGGTGGCGCCGGTGGCCATTGGTCTGGGCTATCCGCACCCGGAATTGCTGGTGCTGGCGACAGGCGCGGGCTCGGTGATCTTTTCGCACGTCAACGACGGCGGCTTTTGGTTGATCAAGGAATACTTCAACATGACCGTGGCCCAGACCTTCAAGACCTGGACCGTGCTCGAAACCCTGATCTCGCTCGTCGCTTTCGGTCTGACCGTGGGCCTTTCTTACCTGATCTAGCCAGCGCCTTTGAGCATTGGCGGCTCACACACTTAACCCGATTCATCGAACGCTTGAGGCCCATGGACATCCATCGGGCGCGGATGCTTGCGCGCCCGGTTTCAGCGTCGAACCCTCCAGAAAAACATAAAAAATCACCCGGAGCACCGTATGTTCAAACGAGCAATCCCCACCGCGATCTTGCTGGCTGCAGGTTCAATGTGCGTACAGGCAGCAGAGCCTGGTACCCATGGTTTTTTGGAAGACAGTAAAGCCACGCTGTCGATGCGAACCTTGTACTTCAACAGCGACAACCGCGACGGCGCTGCAGATCCGTCGAAAACCGAGGAGACGGCACAGGGCTTTGTATTGCGTTATGAGTCCGGGTTTACTCAAGGCACGGTGGGATTCGGGCTCGACGCCCAGGCGTTGCTCGGCATTACGCTGGACAGCGGCGCCGGCCGCCACGTCGGTAGCGGCATGATCCCCACTGATGGCGACAGTGCTGCCGATTCCTGGAGCAGCTTCGGCCCGACCGCGAAGATGCGCATTGCAAAAACCGAATTGCGTTATGGCACCTTGTTGCCAAAGTTGCCGATCCTGCTCGCCAACGATGCCCGTGTGTTGCCGCAGTCGTTCACCGGCACCCAGGTCACGTCGAAAGACATCGATGGCCTGACCCTGACCGGTGGTTTGCTTGAGCAGGCGGTGGGTCGCGCTTCGACCGACCGCACCGGTCTGTCGGTCGCCGGCGGTACTCGGGACAGCAACAAGTTCTACTTCGCCGGTGGCGATTATGAAGTCACCAAAACGTTGAAGGCACAGTATTACTTTGCGCAGTTGGAGGATTTCTACAACCAGAACTTCCTGGGCCTGACCCATGTTCTGCCGATCGACAGCGCGAGCGCCATCACCACCGACCTGCGCTACTTCCGTACCACGTCGAGCGGGGCAAACAGCTCGGCGGCCGGTAGGGCGCAAGGCTATCGAGTGTCGGGTTACACCGACGACAACAACGGTGAAATCGATAACAGCACCTGGGCCGCAATGGTCACCTACACCAACGGTGGCCACGCGGTGACAGTGGGGCATCAACGTGTGGGCGATGGCAGCAACTTCGTCCAGCCCAACCAGGGCAGTCTTCCGGATAAAGGCGCCGGTGGCGGCAGCGTCTACTTGCCCACCGACCGCATGATCCAGAACTTTGCGCGCGCGGGCGAGCAGACGAATTTCGGTCAATACACCTATGACTTTGCACCCTTGGGCGTGCCGGGTCTGAAAGCTTCGATCGTGTATCTGAAGGGGACTGACATCAAGGCGCAAAACGCGGGCGATCAGTCGGAGTGGGAGCGTGATATGACGCTGGATTATGTGATTCAGTCGGGCACGTTTAAAAACGTCGGCTTCTCGTTGCGTAACGGCCAGTCAAACACCGACGCGGGGCGGGATGTTGATCAGAGTCGCTTTATCATCAACTACACGCTTTCGCTGTTGTAACCAAGGGCCCGAACGCTGGAGCTTTTGTCGGAGCGGGCTTGCTCGTGAAGGGGCCATAACAGTCAACATTGATGTTGGATGTAAGACCGCCATCGCGAGCAAGCTCGCTCCTACAGTTTGATCTTCGGCGTACGCGAAATTTGTGATCACCGTAGATCCCTGTGGGAGCCTGTATCCAGTTACTTGTTAGCCAGCGGCGGAGTACGAGGCGGGATCATTCGTTTGGACCCGGTCGACTCAAACGCCTAAGCAAAACGCAGCAGCGCCGAGTCGTCGTAGGCACGGCCGGCAAAGGTCAGGCCGACGGGCATGCCGATGTCCGGCATCACGCCCATTGGCACCGTGACTGTCGGCACACCCAGGTGGCGAATAGCGAGGTTGCCGTTGGCGACCCAAATGCCGTTGCTCCAGGCGATGTCGGCCGATTTCGGCTCAATGTCGGCATCGGCCGGCGCTACGTCGGCGACGGTCGGGAACAGCACCGCATCCAGACCCAGACGATCCATCCAGTCCTCAAGATCAATTTTGCGGGTCTGTTCCAGCCCGCGCAGTCCGTCGGGCACGGTGCTGATCTGGTTCCACTGCGTGATGCCGCGCTCGGCCATCTTCACGTACTCGTCCATGCCAGCGACAAGGTCGCCTTCACGGTTTGGCAGCGTCCCCGGGTCGTGGGGGAAGATCAGTGGCCCGTCGACGTCGACCAGACGGTTGAGTTTTGGATCGCCATTGGCCTGCAGGAAGTCATCGAAGGCCCAGGCCGTCAGGTCCCACAGTTCATGATGCAGAAACTCTTTGGAGACGATCCCGCGATTGAACACGGTCGGCGCGCCGGGGCGATCGCCTTCACAGTTGGAGACCAGCGGGAAATCAACTTCTATGACTTCGGCACCGGCGGCTTCCAGCGCCTTGCGCGCTGCTTTCCAGAGCCCGATCACCGTGTCACGGGTGTTGATTCGTTGCCCGGTCGGGCCACCGATACCCGGCGCTTCACTGGTGCCCGCTTCAGGATCAGCATTGATATACATCCGTGGAACGCCGAAGCGCTTGCCTGCGAGTGAATCGGCCTTCACAGCCAGTTCCTGATAGGAAGCAGGGCGCACAGAGGCAACACTCGGGATCGGCACCCAGGGTTGCAGGCGCCACAAGTCGCCGCGAGTGTCGGGGTCGTCCGCCACCACCACGTCGAGCACTTCGAGCAGGTCGGCCATGGTTCTGGCAAACGGCACCACCACATCCATCGTCGGCGTCAACGGCCAGTTGCCGCGCACCGAAATCACCCCGCGCGAAGGCGTGTACGCGCACAAACCATTATTCGAAGCCGGGCCTCGGCCACTTGACCAGGTTTCTTCCGCGAGACCGAACGCCGCGAAGCTGGCGGCAGTGGCAGTGCCCGCACCATTTGATGAACCCGAAGCAAAAGGGGCGGTGAGGAAGTCGGCGTTGTAGGGGCTCTCGGCACGGCCGTAGACACCGCGCTGCATGCCGCCATTGGCCATCGGTGGCATGTTGGTCTTGCCCAGGCAGATCGCCCCGGCACCGCGCAAACGCTCGATGGTGAACGCATCACGATAGGCAATCAGATTCTTGAATGCCGGGCTGCCCGAAGCAGCGGTGAGGCCTTTGACCAGATAACTGTCCTTGGCCGTGTAAGGAATGCCGTCAAGCGGCCCCAGCGTCTGACCTTTGGCGCGGCGTTCATCGGAAGCCTGCGCTTCGGCGAGCGCTTCGGGGTTGCGAACGACCACGGCATTGAGCGCGGTGGCGGTGTCTGCGCCGTCATAGGCGTCGATCCGTGCGAGGTAGGCCTGGACCAGCTCAACCGATGTCGTCTGACCAGACTTCAGCGCCGCACGCAGTTGAGCAATGGAAACTTCGGTAACTTCAATCATGCCGTCACCGCCGATTGTTGGTGGGTGACTCGGTCAAGGTTTCCCTTACGCGAGGTCATGAGGACAGGGACATCATTATTTTTGAAATAGGTGTTCATATCGATTCTCGTTGCACGGCGTTACGCGTCGGAGTCTGGGTCTGAAACTGAGCGTTGTATTTTGCACCAAGTTGGGCGTAGGGCAATTGCGGTTATCCGCTTTCCTTGCCAGGTACACGCGTGTGGCTTGTGATCGGTTCCAATCCAAGTGATGATGTGCGTCTTGATAGGTAGGGGGGGTATGGTATGTCGCACGTGCATGGGCAAAAAGACGATTTATTGAAACGCGTTCGACGCATCGCTGGGCAGGTGCAAGCGATAGAGCGAGCGCTGGAGGCAGATGCGGACTGCGCCAAAACGCTGCATCTTGCGGCAGCCACCCGTGGGGCAATGAACGGTTTGATGGACGAAATTATCGAGGCGCATGCTCATGCTCACGTCGCCAATCCTGAATTGAGCGATGAAGAGCGCGCCGAAGGCGTTGCCGACTTGCTCGAAGCCATCCGTCGTTACTCGAAATAGGTCCCGTGATGCCAGATTTTGCAGAGCTGCTTCAACAGGGTGGCGCCCACGCGTGGCTCTATTTTCCCAGCGCGATCCTGTTGGGTGCGCTGCACGGGCTTGAGCCAGGCCATTCAAAGACCATGATGGCGGCGTTCATTGTGGCGGTCCGTGGCTCGGTCAAACAGGCCGTGTTGTTAGGGCTGGCGGCCACGCTTTCGCACACGGCAGTGGTGTGGCTGGTCGCCATCGGTGGCATGTACTTGGGCAGCGGACTCGATGCGCAAACCACTGAGCCTTACTTCCAGCTCGCATCCTCTGCGCTCATCATCGCGATTGCGCTCTGGATGTTGTGGCGCACCTGGCGTGGCGAACAGATGTTCAAGTTCGAGCAGGGTGACCCTCACCACCACGGCGAGCATGGCCACGATCACGCTGATGAAACCCATCGGATCGATACCGGCCATGGGCGTATTGAACTGTCGATCTTCGAAACGGGCATGCCCCCTCACTGGCGCCTCAAAACGTTGAGCGGGCACGCCTGGCCGGCTTCCAACGTGCGTTTGCTGACAACCCGGCCAGACGGCAGCACCCAAGCGTTTTCATTTATTGAGCGTGAAGGCTTCCTGGAATCGACCGCTGACATCCCTGAACCCCATGAATTCAGTGCCCGCTTGAGTCTTGGGCACGCTGGCCATTCCCACGACTACGATCTGGACTTTCAGGAGCATGCCCACGGGCATGCGCACGCTGAACTCGAAGGCCTGGAATTGTCGGTCGATGGTTATCAAGATGCCCATGAGCGTGCGCACGCCAACGATATCCGTAAGCGCTTCACAAATCGTGAAGTGACCACCGGGCAGATCATTGTGTTCGGCTTAACGGGAGGGCTGATTCCTTGCCCGGCGGCGATCACCGTTCTGCTGCTGTGCCTTCAGGTGAAGGAAATCGCCTTGGGCGGTGCGCTCGTCCTGTGCTTCAGCATTGGTCTGGCGCTGACGTTGGTAACGGTCGGAGTGGCGGCAGCGATTGGCGCCAAACAGGCCTCCAACCGCTGGCCCTGGCTGGGCACCGTTGCTCGTCGCGCACCTTACCTTTCCAGCGCACTGATCATCGGTGTCGGGCTCTACGTCGGTGCTCATGGCTGGATTGGTTTGAACGCGTAAGAAAGAATCCAGAACCATGATTCAGGGTTTTAGTAGACCTGCGGCACGATGATTTCCGGCGGTGTCGGGTTGCGCGAGTAGTCTTCCTGGCGCACGCGCTCGGGCAGTTCGATCGCCGGCAGCTCTACTTCTTCATAGGGCATTTGCCCCAGCAGATGATGGATGCAGTTGAGCCGGGCTTTTTTCTTGTCGTCGGCTTGCACGACCCACCAAGGCGCCTCGGCGATGTGAGTGCGATCGAGCATGATTTCCTTGGCCTTGGTGTAGGCCTCCCAGCGCCGACGGGATTCCAGGTCCATCGGGCTGAGTTTCCACTGCTTGAGCGGGTCATGGAGGCGACTCAGGAAGCGCAAGTGCTGTTCCTGGTCAGAGATCGAGAACCAGTATTTGATCAATTGAATACCGGAGCGCGCGAGCATGCGTTCGAACTCCGGCACGGTGCGGAAGAACTCTTCATATTGGTCCTCGTTGCAGAACCCCATGACCTGTTCGACACCGGCGCGGTTGTACCAGCTACGGTCGAACAGGACGATTTCCCCCGCCGCCGGCAAGTGTGAAACGTAACGCTGGAAGTACCATTGGGTGCGCTCGCGGTCATTTGGGGCGGGCAGGGCGGCCACTCGGCACACGCGCGGATTGAGGCGCTGGGTAATGCGTTTGATCACGCCACCTTTGCCCGCCGCGTCGCGCCCTTCGAACAGGATCACCACTTTGTGCCCGGTTTTCACCACCCAGCTTTGCAACTTCACCAACTCGCCTTGCAGACGGAACAGTTCGCTGAAGTAGCGGCGTCTTTCTTCTTTTTCACTGCTGTCGCCGACGTGATGATCAAACAGGGCGTTGAGGTCGTGATCGTCCTCCATCAACTCCAGTTCCAACTCTTCGTCACTGTGATCGAGCAATTCGCGATGGATACGTTGCATCAGGTTTTCATTGGTCAAAAGCATGTTGGAACTCCCGACGAAGGTGGAAGTGTCGATGCTAGGCCTGCGGATGTGACGACATAGTGACGGCGGGATTCAGCAGACAATAATAGCGGTGTCATCTGGGTGTCATTGAACCCATGGCAACATCCTCGCAGACCGCGTTGAGCAGCCTGTGGCGCTCGGTTCACGGGCTGTCGAATTTGCCAGGAATCCCGACCATGAAAGGCGACGCCTCTCTATTTGCGGCTATTGATTTGGGCTCCAATGCGTTTCGCATGATGATTGGCCAGTCGGTGAAGCGGAATCAGCAAATGGTGATCCAGGAAGTGAAAACCCTGCGCGAGCCGGTCCGTTTGGCGGAGGGTTTTCAGGGCGGAGCGCTGGACGAAATGGCATTGGATCGCGGATGGCAGGCGCTCGCGCGATTCGGCAAGAAATTACGCGGCTTTGAAGCGGGGCGAGTGCGGGCAGTGGCGACCAGCGCGGTGCGTGAGGCTGACAATGCACAACTGTTCCTCGCCAGCGCAGAGCGGCACCTGGGTTTTCGCATTGATGTCATTTCCGGGCATGAAGAGGCCCAACTGGTGTACGCCGGTGTGGCCCATACCCTTCCTGATCCGCAAAGCATGCGACTGGTCGTGGACATCGGCGGCGGATCGACGGAGCTGATTTTGGGCAAAGGCTCTCAGCCGCTGCTCACCGAAAGTATTGCCATTGGCAGCGGCACCTTTGGTGCGCGTTACTTTCCGGATGGGGCGATCAGTGCCCAGGCGCTGCTTGAAGCCGAACGAGTCGCCACGCTGCAGTTTGAAAAAATTGCTCGACGCTATCGCGCGTTGGGCTGGCAGCAGGTCATCGGCTCTTCAGGCACCGCCCGCATGCTGGCCAAAATACTGAAAGCCAATGGGCTCAACGACAGTAGTCAAAGTGGCGTCACCTACGCCGGGCTGTTGCGTTTGTCGTTACGCCTGCTTGAAGCCGGGCATGTCAGGCAGCTCAAGTTGGCGGGCTTGCAGGCCCATCGCCTGAGTATCTTGCCGGGCGGCCTTGTGGTCATGCTGGCAGCGTTCAAGGTGTTTGGTGTTTCCCACATGACACCCTCCGAGCCCGGTTTGAGGTTCGGCGTTCTGCATGGCCTGATGTCCAGACATTGAGTGCCGGCCAGCACCTTCACTGAGCAGGAGGGCCGACGTTGTATTCTGCGTCGGTGACTTTTTCCATCCAGACGACACTCACCCCGTCCAGTGCTTCCTGAACCCCGATATGGGTCATCGATGTGGTGGCGCTGGCACCGTGCCAATGCTTGTGGCCAGGCGGGCACCAGATGACATCGCCAGCACGAATTTCCACGATCGGTTCGCCTTCACACTGAGTCCAGCCGCAGCCTGCGGTGACAATCAGCGTCTGGCCCAACGGATGGGTATGCCAGGCGCTGCGTGCGCCGGGTTCAAAGGTGACGCTGACGACAGAAACCCGGGCCGGTTCCGGCGGGGAATTAAGCGGGTCCATACGCACGGTGCCGGTGAAGTATTGCTCAGGGCCTTTCATGGATGGCTGCGAGCCTACGCGCTTGAGGATCATGGTCAGTCCTGTTGATAAATGAACGGGAGCAGGTGCATGACCTGCCTGTTGAGCCTGTTCAGTTTAGTCCAGCCCTAGCGCCAGCCAAGTTCGGGCGCGACATGGGTAAGAATCGACTCGATAACGTGCGCGCAGTACTCAACACCCAATTGGTTTGGCACGGTGAGGAGCACGGTGTCGGCCGCTGCAATGGCCTCATCCTTGGCGAGTTCCGCGATGAGTACATCCGGTTGTGCGGCGTAGTTCCGACCGAAAATCTTTTGAACATCGTCGTCCAGAAAGCCGATCGTATCGTTGCTCTGCGTGTCGCGACCGAAGTACATGCGGTCCCTGTCGTTCATCAGCGCGAAGATACTGCGACTAACGGACACGCGCGGTTCCCGCGAATGCCCGGCTGCTTTCCAGGCCTCGCGGTAGGCGCGGATCTGTTGGGCCTGCTGGATGTGAAGCGGGCGGCCGCTTTCGTCGTTCTTCAAGGTCGAGGTTTGCAGGTTCATACCCATGTTGGCGGCCCAAACCGCCGTTGCATCGGAGCCCGAACCCCACCAGATGCGCTCACGAAGCCCTTCGGAATGCGGTTCAACCCGCAGCAGCCCAGGCGGGTTGGCAAACATCGGCCGTGAATTCGGCTGCGCGAAGCCTTTACCCCGCAGCGTTTCATAAAAAACTTCGGTATGGCGGCGCGCAAGATCGATATCGGTTTCTCCCTCGTCAGGTGTGTAGCCAAAGTGACGCCATCCGTCGATCACCTGTTCGCCCGATCCACGGCTGATACCCAGTTGCAGCCGTCCGCCGGCAATCAGATCTGCTGCCCCGGCATCCTCCGCCATGTAGCGCGGGTTTTCGTATCGCATGTCGATAACACCCGTGCCGATTTCAATCCGGCTGGTTTTCGCGCCGATCGCCGCGAGCAGCGGAAAGGGCGATGCAAGCTGTTGCGCGAAATGATGGACGCGAAAGAACGCCCCATCTGCGCCCAGTGCCTCGGCGGCTACTGCCAGGTCGATCGATTGCAGAAGAACATCGGACGCCGAGCGTGTCCGCGAGCTCGCAGAGTTGCTCCAGTGGCCAAAAGAGAGGAAGCCGATTTTTTTCATGGGAATGTCGCCAAAAAAGGGTTCAGATACAGAAGAGACCATGACCACCATGAAACGGCTTATTCAGGTGGTTTCGCAAGGACATCTATCGAGAACCAAACTCGAGAAAATTGATTTTTTGAGTCGATAAGTTCGGGAGCCGCGACTGATGGAAGCCAACCGATTCGGAGACATTGCCGCATTCGTCTGCGCCGTGAAGGCCGGGAGTTTTACCGCAGCGGCGGCCTCGCTCGGCTTGACTCGATCGGCAGTGGGCAAAAGCATTGTTCGCCTGGAGGCCCGGTTGGGTGCACGACTGCTCAATCGCACCACGCGCAAATTGAGCCTGACGGACGAGGGGCAGGTGGCCTTTGATCGCTGGCGGCAGATTCTCGAGGATCTGGATGAAGTGGACGCGACCATGGCCCTGCGTCGTGGGCGGCCGACGGGCACCTTTAAACTGACGGCACCCCTGTCCTTTGGTCAGCGCCACATCCTGCCGATTCTGGATGCGTATCTGAAGCAGTGGCCTGAACTGCGTGCGGACGTCTGGTTTACCGATCGCTTTGTCGATCTGGTCGAGGAGGGCGTCGACATCGCCATTCGAATCGGTGAGCCAAAAGATGATTCACAATTACTGACCCGCACCGTCGGTTGGCAGCAGTTCGCAACGTGTGCCTCGCCGTCTTACCTGGACCGTTGCGGCGTACCGCAAACACCTGATGAACTGGCCCGGCATGACACCATCGCGTTCATCAGCCGCGAGCGACCCATTGTCTGGCGTTACCAGACAGCTGCCGGCCTTCATCTACACGAACAGCCGGGGCGCTTGAACATCGACAGTTCTGAAGCCATGCGCGAAGCGGCGCTCGCGGGCATCGGCCTGATTCACTTGCCGACTTACATCACGGGTGACGACCTGCGCGACGGAACGCTGGTGGAGGTACTGAAACCCTACCGTGCACCTCCCGACCCCATCAGAGTCGTCTATCCCAACAAGCGTCATCTGTCCCCACGCGTTCGCAGATTTATTGATCTGTTGGTTGAGCGTTGGGAGTCAGGCGTACCGTGGGAAACCTGAATCGATTGGGGATTCCGTGGACCCTGTACGGGGCTTCAGGTGCTGTTTATCCGCGCTTTGGATTCAATAAAGATGTCAGTCATCGCCACTCACGAGACTGCCATCATGACCACTGCCACACACGTCGCGCCGCCGCCTGTTGCCTTACCAACCCCTCATCCGTCGCTTGAACGTCACCCTGGTTTTCAACGTTTGTTTCAGCCAGAGGCGCTGACAATTGGCCTGATTTTGCCCCTTGAAACCCATGCCGGCCGACCGGCGCCGACCATGCGCGGTCACGTGGAAATGGCGCAACGCGCCGAAGCGCTTGGCTTTGGTGCGTTATGGATGCGTGACATTCCGTTTTATGATCCGGGGTATGGCGACGTGGCGCACATTTTTGAGCCGCTGGTCTACATCGGCTTCCTGGCTGCCGCTACACGCAGCATTGTCTTGGGAACCACCGGCATCGTATTGCCCACGCATGAGCCAATGTACCTTGCCAAGCAAGCGACATCGCTGGATCAACTCAGCGAAGGTCGCCTGGTGTTGGGGCTCTCTTCGGGCGATCGATTCAGTGATTACCCGATGCTGGGCATCGATTATGAAACCCGTGGTGATCGCTACCGTGATGCCTTTTCGGTGTTTCGAACCCTGACCGAGCAGAGCTTTCCTCGCTTCAAATCCGAACGATTCGGCGGCTCGCCTGGCACCCTCGACCTGGTGCCGAAAGCGCCGTACGGACGCGTGCCCTCGATCGCAGTCGGCCAGGCACAACAGACTATTGAATGGTTGGCTCAGCACCTGGATGGCTACCTTGCCGGCGTCCAGAGTCCCGAACGCCTGGCATCGTTGGGCGAAAGCTGGCACAGCACAGTGCGAGCGGCCGAAGGTCGGAACGCGTTCAAACCGTTAGGACTTGGCGGCTATCTCGACCTTAGCGACAACCCGGATCAGCCGTTCCAGCGCATTCAGGGCGGCTTTCGGGCGGGACGCAACGGCCTGCGCAATTACCTTGAGCAGGCGCAATCGGCCGGTGTTTCGCACATCGCGCTCAACCCCAAGGTCAGCCTGCAACCCTACGGCGAAATCCTCGACGAGCTCGGTGAGTACGTCTTGCCGCACTTTGCCTCACATGCATGAGGTTGTTGACGGGCGGGAACGCCTTGACCGAATTCCCGCCCAAAAAAACCGCTCGTGGGATTGCGTTTAACGTGAATAAATATTAACTGGCTGTTTTAAAACAAATATTTTCTGATTGGGCTTCCCAGACGGCGAGAAAGTTGATAAATTTCCGCCCGCTCTTGCAAAGGCTCCTACCGGGCTTGAAGCAACAGTTTCAGGGGCGTCGCCAAGCGGTAAGGCAGCAGGTTTTGATCCTGCCATGCGTTGGTTCAAATCCAGCCGCCCCTGCCATTTTCTACACGTTCATCCAGGCCTGCCTCAGCCAGCAGGTGCGGCGCCAGGATGATCGGCTTTATCAGAAACGCCAGTCCCGATCGGACTGGCGTTTTTTTATGTCCGCTGAAAATCCCCTCGATCTGCCTCCGCTTTGATCCATCCGGACACGGATAATGGCCATTACGATCTCCTTTTGGCCAACCTAACGCTGTGAACCGTCCAGGCTGTCAGCAAGAATCGAAGCGGGTTGCCGACGCAACACCGCCCAACCATTCCAATAACCAGAATCGTTGATCTTCCTTGCCCTTGGCCATCTACGGGCCGCATGCCGTGTACAAAACATAAAAACCATCGAGCTGACATTGGGGAACTGATCCATGGACACTATGAAACGCATTTTGGGCGCCACGGTTTGTGGGCTGACGTTACTGGCCAGCGCCGTGCACGCCGAACAGCGCGAGTTGCGGGTGTACAACTGGGCGGACTACATTTTGCCGTCCGTGCCCAAGGACTTCGCCGCGCAAAGCGGCATCAAAGTGACCTGGGACACCTTCGACACCAACGAGTCCCTGGAGGCCAAGTTACTGACCGGTAACTCCGGTTACGATTTGGTGGTGCCATCGAATCAGTTCATCGAAACCCAGATCAAGGCCGGCGTGTTCCAGAAACTGGACAAGTCCAAACTGCCCAACTGGCAGCATCAGGACCCGGCACTGCTCAAACTGCTGGACAAGAACGACCTCGGCAACCAGTACGGCGTGCCTTACATGTACGGCACCGTGCTGATCGGTTTCAACCCGGCCAAGGTCAAGGCTGCACTGGGAGACAATGCGCCGGTGGACAGTTGGGATCTGGTGTTCAAACCCGAGAACATGGAGAAGCTGAAGTCGTGCGGCGTGGCGATGCTCGACTCGCCTTCGGAAATTCTGCCGCTGGCCCTGCACTATCTGGGGCTGGACCCGAACAGCCAGAACCCGGACGACTACGAAAAAGCCAAGGCGCTAATGCTGAAGATTCGTCCCTACGTGACCTACTTCAACTCCGCCAAGTACATGACCGACATCGCCAATGGCGATATCTGCGTCGCCATCGGTTATTCGGGAAGCTTCTACCAGTTCGGCAATCGAGCGAAGGAGGCGGGCAACGGGGTGGTCGTAGACTGGCGTCTGCCGAAGGAGGGCGCACCGATCTGGTTTGATACCTTCGCTATTCCAAAAAGCGCGAAGAACGTCGAGGAGGCCCACGAATTCCTCAATACCTTGCTGGAGCCGAAAGTCATCGCGCCGATCAGTGATTTTCTCGGTTACCCCAACGCCAACAAAGACTCGCTGGCGCTGATCAACAAGGACATCACCGGCAACCCGAACCTGACGCCGACCAGCGAAGCCCTGAAAACACTCTATGTGGTGCAGCCGTTGCCGCAAAAGCTGGAGCGGGTTCGCACACGGGTCTGGACCAGCATCAAGTCGGATAAATAACCCGCGTTGCAAACACCAAACAACTGCAGGAGCCGAGCTTGCTCGCGATGAGGCCATAACATTCAACGACTGTGTTGACTGTCAGGCCGCTATCGCGAGCAAACTCGGCTCCTACAGTTTTTGTGTGGTTCGAATCAGGTTGTTGCGCAGTGCGACGATTGCCTTTTGCATTTGCACAAAATCGTCAGGATCAAGCCCTGTTTGCGGGAAACCTTCTTCGCTGAGGCCTTCGCGCAGCTTTCGACCTTCTTTCGTCAGGCTGATGCGCACTTGGCGTTCGTCTTCCGGGTCGCGTTGGCGCAGCAGAAAACCCATTGCCTCAAGCTTTTTCAGAATCGGTGTAAGGGTGTTGGATTCGAGAAACAGCTTTTCGCCGAGGCTGCCGACGGTCTGGTTGTCCTGCTCCCATAACGCAACAAGGGTGATGTATTGCGTATAGGTCAGCCCAAGCTGTTCGAGCATCGGCTTGTAAGCCTTGCCGAACGCCAGGTTGGTGGAATAGACCGCAAAACACAGGAAGTCGGAGAGCTTGAGGTCCAGCGCGGCTGTTTTCTCGGTGTTTTTCATGGGAGTTCTCATTGGCCAAACTTGCAAGACCGAAACTATACGTCGTATGCGATGGTGTCGGAAGGGCGCGAAACTTGGCAGTTGTCATGCTTGCACTTCAGACCCGTAAAGGCCGACGGCCGGCTCGCTGGGGATGACCCTGGCGGACCGGCCGTGCGGTGCGTTACGCGGTGACTGCGTTCAGGACAACGTCAATGTTACCGCGTGTTGCCTTGGAGTAAGGGCAGATGGAATCGGCGATGTGGGCCAGTTCAGTCGCGACATTTTGTTCCAGCCCTGGCACGCGAAGGGTCAGTCGGGCCTGGAGAAAGTAAGCCTCACCGGTCTGGCCCAGATCAACCTCGATGTCGACCGCTGTGTCTGTCGGCAATGTCACATTCAACTGCTTGGCAGCCAGGCCCACCGCCGCGATGTAGCAGGCCGACCAAGCTCCGGCGAACAATTGCTCGGCTTTCGGGTGTGGCTGGACGGCGGTGAGCACATGCGCCGGTGTGGCGCTGCCGGGCGACGACAGCTCAATGTCGAGGTTGCCGTTATGGCCGCGTGAAGTGTTGCTCGCGGCGTTGTGGGTGGTGTGGGTTTTGCCGGAGGCCAGTACTTTTTCGATCTTGCTCATGATGATTCCCTCAGGTGTTAAAAGTTTGCAGTTCGTGTGCGCTTTAATCGCATGCGATATTTATGATGGGTTCAGACATCACGCCGTCATTACGTTCAGGGCAACGTCGATATTGCCGCGTGTAGCTTTGGAGTACGGGCAGATGGAATCAGCAATGTGCGCCAGTTCGGTCGCGACATCGTGTGCCAACCCCGGCACGCGAAGGGTCAGTCGGGCCTGAAGGAAGTAGGCCGGACCAGTCTGGCCCAGGTCGACTTCGATGTCGACGGACAGATCCGCCGGCAGCACGATGTTGCGCTCTTGGGCTACCAGCCCGACCGCGGCGGTGTAGCAGGCCGACCATGCACCGGCGAACAGTTGCTCTGCTTTCGGGTGCGGCTGAGTGGCAGCGAATACATGGGCTGGCTGGTTCGAGCCGGGTGACGACAGTTCGATGTCGAGGTTGCCGTTATGGCCGCGCGAAGTACGGCCAGCGCTGCTCAGGGTGGTGTGGGTTTTACCGGTAACCAGGACTTTTTCGATCTTGCTCATGGGGGGTGAATCCTCGAAGCTGCATTTAATTGGATTTAGTGTCGCATTCGCTTGCATCGTATGCGATGTAAATAATATTCCCGCAGAACCTAATCCGCGTCAAGGGGTAGATGTCTACTTTGGCGACGAACGGTCGAGGGCAACAATGAGCTAACGCAAGCTACGCTCCCACAGGATATGGATGGGGGCCCTTACCGTGGAAACAGCAAGGTCACCGCCATGCGAAAGCCCCAGCCTTGTGCGCCATCGTCCGGGCTGTCGAGCCAATACCGTGGTCCGGCCTGGATCGTCAGGGGTTGACCGCCGATTTTCAGCAGCTGGGTGACGGTCAAGTTGACCGGCACTGACCACTGCCTGGTTTGCCAGTCATAGGTCGATTCGGTGTTCACGCCGAACGTGGTGTAGGTCGCGTTGGTATAGGAGAGGAAGGGCTGCAAGAAGGTCTGGTTGACCTTGTCCTTGTCATCCGGAGGGCTGCCGTCCAGGCCCCAGATATGGTTGGCTAGAATGCCGCGGGTCCAGCCGTTTGACTGCTTGAGCGCGACGGCCGTAGGACCGAGCCCCCATTGTTTGTTGCTCAGCAATTTATCGCTGCCGGTGGGAATCAGCAGCGCAGGACCGGCGCCGAGTATCCAGCCACTGTCGGTAGGTTTTGTCGGGGAAAAGAAAAAACTCTGGGTTATATCGCCGATGCCGGATTTGTCCGCCGCGCCATTCGGTGCCAGGCCGTGCTGGTCGATCACCGGCAGGATGGTGCGCGAGATCAGGTTCCAGTCGTCGTTCAATCGGAAGGGCAGCACCGGCTGAATATTGGTGACACTGTGCATGCCGTCGCCGGTCGAACCCATCTTCTGGTCCCAGTTGTATTGCACCGGAAGGCTGTACATCGCGGCGACCGGGTTGAGGGCTTTTTTGGCCAGCTCTGCCGAGTCGTCGGCGTGGCTCAAGCCACATTGCAGCCACAGTGGCAAAGTCCACAGCAGCGTGAGTGGTGCACGTGACATGTTCCCTCCTGGTGGGCAACCCACTCTGCCTGCGAGGTCATGCTGATGTCTGTCTCATGCAAAAGGGGGCTGGCTGATGGCTGGCCCCCTTCGCTTTACGTCTAGCCTTGCGGCACCACACGGGCATCGTTACCGGTGCCTTCAATATAAACATTCGAGCCATTTGTCAGCGCAGGGTTGATCGGCTGAGTCACCGAAACCAGTACGCCGCTTTTGGTTCGCACGATGATCTGCTGGGCTTCCTTGGGCTGGTCGTATTTTTTCTTCTCGACGTAGTTGCCGCCCGCCGCGCCGGCGAGTGCGCCGGCAACCATGGCGACGTCCCGGCCGGTCCCTCGACCGATCAGACTCCCCAGGCCTACACCGGCGATACCGCCGAGGATGGCGCCAACCCCGCTGTCATGGTTGGTCTGCATTTGGGTCAAGGTGATCTGCTCGATTTTCCCCGAGCGAATCTCCATCTCGCCAGCCCCTCCGCCCCCGGCACCCACAGCGGCACAGCCGGTAAGCACCAGACTTGCAAGCATCATCGTTAGCCAGGAAGCAGTGGTTTTCATGTCGAACTCCATCATCCAGGGGGACGTGCTTCATGCAAATGCATCGACGCACGTTAGACGAAGGAGCCTAGCACAGGCTGTTAGTGCTGCTTGACGCCACCCACAAGCAGGGAGGTTGCTGGTGGTCCGCCGACGTTAGAACGTGCACACGGAATCGGAAAAAACCACCCGGCCGAACTGTGCATTAGCGTCCAGTGGCGTGACGGCCAGCAGTTGGTCCAGGCGGATGTCCCGCGGGCCGTCAGCCGTTTCCAGGCTGAGGAATTCTTCCTTGTCGCTGGACGTTCGGGTGGTCAGCGCCTTGGCGACCAGGCGTGTTCCATCCTTCAACTCGATGTCCAGTTGATAGCCGCGCATGCAGGCGATTTCCAGATAGTCATACAGGTCGCAGTTCATCGGTTGGTAGGTGTTCATGGCGTGGCTTCCGGCAGGTTGCGGTGGGATTGAGCATAGACAGGATGGATGATGGTTGTCTGTGCCGGCCTGTTCGCGGGCAAGCCTCGCGCCTACAGGAAACAGGTTCGATCGGTAATTTTCGAACGATGCAAAACCCCGTAGGCGCGAGGCTTGCCCGCGATGACGTCAGTGTCGTCACCGCCAATCAACCCTCGTACTCATCATGCCGCCGCCACCACGGTCCTGTTTCATTTCGGCCCTTGGGCGCGCGATCCAGCCACTGATACATGTTCCAGAGCCCGTCCAGCCCGCGCGCATAAGTCGAGTAGGTGTGGTAAATCTCGCCATCCTCAAGCACAAACGCACTCAGGCCAGGCCTGTCGCGGGTGTAGGTCGGCGCGTCGGTGCCACAGGTGGCGGCGAAGCGGGCGACGGGTTCTGGAATCTGTGTGGCGTCCATCGCATGGCCGCCGCGCTGATAGTTGTATTCGACGAGCCCTTCGCGCTGTTGTGCATCGGTGAAATAGACGTTGAAGTCGGCGGTGAAGTCGCTGGCCCCCGCCGACACCCACGGGAACGTCCAGCCCATTCGCCGTTTGTACGCCTGCAGCTTCGCCAGCGGTGCGCGGGACACCGCCATCAGCGTGACGTCGTGGTTGGCGAGATGGGTAAAGATGCCTTCGAAGCCGTCCGCAATGGCTGAGCAGGACGGGCATCCGGCCGTGTAATCGGAACCGAACATGAAGTGGTAGACGAGCAGCTGCGAGCGGCCTTCGAACAGGTCGGCCAACGGCGCGCTGCCTGTCTCGGTGTCGAAGCGGTATGCCTTGTCGATCCGAACCCACGGCAGGGCCTGACGTTGGCGCGCCACCTCGTCGCTGAGCCGGGTCAGGGCTTTTTCCGCCTCCAGCAACTCAAGGCGCGCCGCCAGCCAATCTTCTCGTGTTGCGGTGATGTATCTGTTCATCGCTGCATGCTCCTGGTGGAGGGTCGTGATTTAGACTAAACACGATGTATCAAACGATGGGAGTGACAAATGTGGCGCGATTGCAATGGATTCGCTGATCACCGCCGCCGCGCATGCACTGGCAGCGGGTGATCCGCTGGGTGCGCTGAACCGGGTTGCGTTGCGCGACGATGCACCGGCGTTGGCATTACGCGGTATCGCCATGGCGCAACTGGGTGATCTGCTGCGAGCCAAAGCGCTGGTGCGCAGGGCGGCGCAGGCCTTCGGACCGAAGGAGCCGTTGGCCCGGGCCCGGTGCATCGTTGCCGAGGCGGAAATTGCGCTGGCCTCGCGGGATCTGGGCTGGCCGGTGAAGGCACTTGATGCTGCCCGGATAACGCTGGAGGCTCACGGTGACGTGGTCAATGCGGCCCATGCGCGGTACCTGGAAATCCGCCGTTTGGTACTGATCGGACGGCTCGACGAGGCGCAGGGCTTGCTCGCTGAACTCGCTCCGACGATTTTGCCACCAGCATTGCGGGCCACCCATGAACTGGTGGTGGCCGGCATCGCCATGCGACGCCTGGAATCGCACATTGCACGTGATGCACTCGCCAGGGCCGAACTCGCCGCTCAACAGTCCGGTATTCCCGCATTGAGCGCAGAAGTCGACTGTGCAGCGCTGATTCTGAACGCTCCCGCTGCACGCCTGATTTCCCATGGAACAGCACGGCCATTGTTGCTCGACGACGTAGAGGCGTTGTTCGCCTCGACATCGCTGGTGGTGGATGCTTGCCGCTATGCCGTGCGCGGTGTAGGCATGTCGGTGTCCCTGGCTACGCGTCCGGTCCTGTTTACCCTCGTGCGCACGCTTGCCGAAGCCTGGCCGGCGGACGTGCCGAGGGAAACACTCATCGCCAAAGCTTTTCGCCTGAGGCTCAGTGATGAATCCCACCGCGCCCGGTTACGTGTCGAAATCGGGCGTCTGCGCGCAGCGTTGAAGCCCCTGGCCGGCGTAACCGCAACCCGGCGCGGATTTGTTCTGGTCGCTCAGGTTTCAACCGAAGTCGTGGTGCTCGCGCAACCGGTCGAGGAGCCGCATGCGGCAGTGTTCGCCCTGCTCGCCGACGGCCAGTCATGGTCGAGTTCTGCCCTGGCGCTGGCGCTGGGTAACAGCCAGCGCACTGTGCAACGGGCCCTCGATACATTAGCGGCGACAGGCAAGGTGCAGTCGTACGGCACCGGGCGAGCGCGGCGCTGGATGACCCCGCCAGTGCCCGGTTTCGCGACGACCTTGTTACTCCCGGTTCCGCTGCCGGGTGGCTAGGATGAACCCCACCAGCCCCTTTCGAGGAACACCCGCATGAAACAGTCAGCCGCCGAAATACTCCGTGAATATGGTCCCTTTGCCGATGTCGACGACGTCTGCGGCGTCACTTGGGACGGGCAGCAGGTGTGGTTTGCCAGCGGAGAAAAAATCAACGCCCTCGACCCCGACAGCGGCAAGACCCTGCGTTCAATCGACGTCGCCGCCCATGCCGGCACCGCCTTCGACGGTGAGCACCTATTCCAGATCGCCGAGGACCAAATCCATAAAATCGACCCGCGCACCGGCCAGATACTCAACACCATCCCGGCCCCCGGCGGGGGCAACGACTCCGGACTGACCTGGGCCGAAGGCACGCTGTGGGTAGGGCAGTACCGCGAGCGCAAAATCCATCAGATCGACCCCGAGAATGGCGCCATTCTGCGCACCATCGAATCCAATCGCTTCGTCACCGGCGTGACTTGGGTTGAGGGCGCGTTGTGGCATGGCACGTGGGAAGGCGAAGAGAGTGAACTGCGCCGGATCGATGCGAAAACCGGCGAGGTGCTGGAGAGCCTGACGATGCCAACGGGCATTGGCGTGTCGGGGCTTGAATACGATGGCGGCGAGCGGTTTTTCTGCGGCGGTGGCGGCAGCGGGAAGGTGAGGGTGGTGCGCCGGCCTTGATGGTCTGGCGCCCTATGCTGATCAGCTAAAACACCAGACCTGCGGGAGCGAGCAAGCTCGCTCCCGCAAAGATTGTGGTGCTCCAAGTCATCGGCAGGAGGCCTGACACCGGCCATTTACGTTCCATATTCCTTACAAATATCCGCTCGCCGCCCCCTCACTGCGCCCCAAACAACATCGTCCAGTAAACCCCCTCATCACTGCGCGCGTCGGTCGCGTAGGCTGCCCCCACCTGGGTAAACATCGGGTTCATCAGGTTGGCGCAATGCCCTGGGCTGGCGAGCCAGCCGGCCATCGCCTTGCTTGGTGAGCCTTGGCCGGCGGCGATGTTTTCGCCGATTTGGCGGCCACGGAAACCAGCGGCTCGGGCTCGGTCGGCAGGCATCTCGCCATCCGGGTCCTGGTGAGCGAAGTAGTTACCGTAGGCCATTGCTTTGCTGTGGCCTTGCGCCGCTGCGCCAAGGTTGGCATTCCATGCGAGCGGGCGTGCGGCGGCGAAGCGTTGGCGACCACACAGGCGCGGTTTTGCCCGCGCAGCATTGACCTGTGCCAGCAAGCTTTTGCTGACAGACCGGGTATCGGTCATGTGGCTATCCAGCACTGGCTGCGCCAGCACCACTTGCCATTCGCCGCGGCTGCGACTGACACCAATGTCCGCGTATTGGCTATCGAGCAACGCGGTGCAGTGTTCATCCTGCAGCAGGTCGAACGCCTCTTCGGCGTCTTGCGCACCTACCACGCGGATGCTGCGCACCGCCACCGCCTGATACCCGTTAGCTTTCAATTGGTCCCGCAAGCCGCCGCCGTAGCCGATCGGCAACGCCAGGCTGGATTTCAGCGCCAGTGGCGACAAACGTTGGGCGGGCCGCTGACAATGCTGGGGGTGAGCGCGGTAATCGTTGATGGCTTCCACCAGTTGTCGTTCCGCACCGGCGTGAGCAGGGTTGGTAACGAAGGGAAGCAAGGAAAACAGGCACAGCGAAGTGAAGCGCAAGGTATGGCGCATGGGGCGGACAGCTCTGATGAGATGACAACGATTAGGGGGAAGGAATTGGCGCCGGTTTAAGACTGGTGTTCCGGGACTTGGTTCACGCGGGGGGAGGGCATATTCGTTGACTAAGGCCTACATCCGACAGACGTAACGTATGATGTTTTTTTTGCTCGCAAGAAGGACCCAGGCATGGCATTAAACAAACGCGAACAGGCGCAGATCGAACGTCTGTTGGTGGTTACCCTGACCGAGGCGTGCGAGACGGCCAAAGCTGAAATCGTCGGTTTCGAGTGGCTGACCCACGAGGTCGACTACAACGATTTTCCATCCAGTCTCAGGGTGATTTGGGTCTTCGATACGCAGGCGCAAATGAACCTCGCATTGGCGAGCGGGCAACGCGAACGCATGATTGAGTTAACCAGCGCGGCACTCTATGAGGCGGATGTTCAGCTCAGACCGATTGCAGCCCACGTGCAGTTCGATTCTGAAGAACAATGCCAGCGCGCCAATGCCGGAAACTGGCAGCAACGCCTGGCGCGCAGGCATTCAACCCGCAATTGACGCGAATGCTTCAGGCATCAGGTTCCGGCGTCTGCGTTGGCCGCAGTTTGAAGCGACACACATGCCCGCCCCGAACCATGCACTCAGTGTGCTCGACTTCACCGCCCCCTAATGCCCCGATCAACGCCAGGTCCAACTCGCAAACCACCGGGTGCGTCGCAGCCAAACGGTGAAACACGCAGTTGTGCGCAACGATTTCCGGGGCATCGGACGAGCGAAAAAACACCTCGGCCTCGTATCCCGCCTGATTCATGTGCTGCACGATTTTCGCTTCATCAACCACCTGATGCTCGCGGTCCAGGGCCAGTTTGCGGCCCAGGCTACGCATCAGCGTCGCCAATGCCTCGGGCCCGATGATGTCGGCGACTTCATCGATCAGCACACGGGCGAGCATCTGATACTGGCGCGGAAACTGTTCCTTGGCATGGTCGGTGAGCTGATACAACTGCTCCGGCCGCCGCCCCGTCGGCCGGGTGTCGCCGCGCAGCACCAGGCCGTCACGCTCCAGCGCCGCCAGATGTTGGCGAATCGCCGTGCGCGTGACGGCCAAATGCTCGGCCAACTCGTCAATGCTCATGCCGCCCCCGTGGTGCAGCAGCGCATTGAGCAAGTCCTGCTGAGTTCGGCCCAGTCCTTCCAGCATGGTGTGCCCTCGTGCGGTGTCAGAACTTGTCCGGGAATTGCTTGACCAGCGCTGCGGTCAACGCGTCGGCCAGTGCCAGGATGTGCGTGCGCATCATCTGCCAGGTCCGCGCTTCACCGGCGTAATCGTGCGCGGCAAACTCATCGATCTGCGCGATGTGATGACCGCCATGGGCGGACAGCATATTCACCAGCGTGGCTTCCGGCAGGTTGGGGTTGGCGCTGGCCAGGAACGCCGCAATCGCCTTGGCATTGCTGGTCAATTCAGTGACGGCGACCTGTTTACCCTTCGAGTCTTTGGCGACCGTGGCGTCGCTGTAGTGTTTCACCGCGCCCCAATGACCGGCAAGCAGCTTGAGCAGTTGATCAGCAGCGGGCTGGCCGTAGAGCGGGGCAATGCTGTTGGCGATTTTGGTGGCGTTATCGACCACCTGATCCGCCGCCACTTTGGCTTGTTTTTGGTCGGCAGCCTGATTGGCCAGCGCGTAGTTCCTGATCCAGAAAATATGCTCGACCCACAAGTCGCGCAATGCCAGGCGCGTGCTCAGTGCAGCGCTATCGGCAGCGGGCGCAGAGGCGCCGGGCGTCTGGCTCCAGACCGGTTGCGCACAGAAAGCCAGCAGGATCAGAGCCAGTGTTTTGATATTCATGACGGCACCCTCGTGTGGTGGGATTGTTCAACAATATCAATATAGGCATAAAAATATGTTTTTAATGATTTTGGTCTGAACTCTCTGATCAGCGGTCATGGATTGACAGAATGTCCTTTAAAGATCCCATGCTGTCTGCTACGGATCTTATGAGTGCGGCGCAATGCCGTTAATATCGCCTCGTACAAAACAGTCGGTAAAGGCTCTGGCGACGTCTTTGACAGACGTCTGACCAGAGCAAAGTTACGCCTGCTAAAGGCTGCCGAAAGTTCTGGATGAAACCATCTCGCTCTAAATAAAAATAAAAGAGAGTCCGTATGCGATATTGCGCCCTGGTCAATGCTAAGGCTGTTTCTAGGTGTTTAACGTTGCTGATCATGAGCGCTTCGTTAACTTCCGTTCCTGCTGTTGCGGAAGGCGTTTTCGAAGATGCACACATCAATGCCAACTTCAGAAACTATTACATCAACCGTAATTTCACTGAAAGCCAATACCCGCAGGCCAAGGCGGAAGAATGGACGCAAAGTGTAATCATGGACGCGCGCTCCGGATTCACGACAGGCACCGTCGGATTTGGCCTCGACGCCCTGGGCCTCTATTCGCAAAAGCTCGACGGCGGAAAAGGCACCACCAACACGCAATTGCTGCCGGTGCACGATGACGGGCGCCCGGCGGATGATTTCGGTCGTCTGGCGCTGGCGGCAAAAATACGCTTCGCCAAGACCCAGGCGCGTATCGGGGAGTGGGTGGTGACCTTGCCAGTGGTGCGCTCCGACGATGGCCGTTCGCTGCCGCAAACCTTTCGCGGTGCGCAAATCACTTCAAAGGACCTTGATAACTTCACGTTTTATGGCGGGCAGTTTCGCGGTAACAGCCCGCGTAACGATGCGAGCATGGACCGGATGTCGATGTTTAACCGACCAGGTGTGACATCTGATCGCTTCAATTTTTCCGGTGTGGAATACGCGTTTAATAACAATCAGAGTCAGGTGGGCGCCTGGTATGCGCAACTGGAAGACATCTACCATCAGCGTTATTTCAGCTTCACCCATAGTCAAAAAATGGGAGATTGGCTATTAGGCGCAAACCTCGGATTTTTCAGCGGTGAGGACGATGGGAAAAAACTAGCGGGAGAACTGGATAACAAAACGTATTCCGCATTGCTGTCCGCACGTTACCAGGCCAGCACGTTTTACGTCGGGCTACAAAAAGTCGACGGCGATAACTGGATGCGTTTGAACGGGACGAGCGGGGCGACACTGGCGAACGACAGCTTCAGCAACAGCTATGACTTTGCCGACGAGCGTTCCTGGCAACTGCGCCATGACTATGACTTTGTCGCCTTGGGCGTGCCAGGCCTGACATTGATGAACCGCTACATCAGCGGTTCAAATGTTCACTCTGGTGGCGTTACCGATGGCAAGGAATGGGGGCGCGAGTCCGAGCTGTCCTATGTTTTACAAAGTGGCGCGTTGAAGAATCTTTCGCTGCGCTGGCGCAACTCGGTGATCAAGCGCGATTTCAGCCTGGCTGACTTCAACGAGAATCGACTGATCATCAGTTATCCGCTGTCGATTTTATAAGACCGACACGCCGCGCCAGGGCTGAAGTAACGCTTCAGCCCTGGCGATAGTCTTTGGTGGTTTTCCCGGTCCAGCGCTTGAAGGCACGGCGAAAGTTGGTCGGTTCGGAAAAGCCCAGCAACAAGGCAATATCGTCCGTGCTCATGATCGTGGTTTTCAGGTATTCGATAGCCAGCGAGCAGCGCACGTCGTCGGTAATCGCCACGAACGAAGTGTCCTCATCCTGAAGTTTGCGGCGCAGGCTGCGGGTGGTCATGTGCAGCTTGTCCGCCACGACTTCCATGCTCGGAAACTCGCCGGGTGTTTGCATCATCATCTGATATACCTCGCCAGAAATCCCCGAAGATACCTTTGCCTGACCAATCAAGCGGTCACAGGTCTCCTGCAGCACCGTGGCAGTGAGTCGGTGGGCCAGATGCGGTTTTTGATCGAGGATCGCGCTGTCGTAATGCAGCTCGCACTGGTCATGATCGAAAACGCACGGGCAACCCAGATATTCCTGATAGATGGCGGCATGGGCCGGTGCCGGGTAGGAGAAACAAGCCTTGGTCGGCGGACAGCTTTGGCCGAAGACATCCTGGAGATGGGTGACGTGCTGGGTGAATTGTTGCTCGATCAGAAACTGTTTGATCTCCCGCGAAGGGCTTGGGTTGGACGCATCGGGAAAGGTCCAGACCGCCTCGTCCTCATATTCATGCCATTCGATGGTCAGTGTCGGCGTTGCCAGCGAGTGATATTTCACGCCCAGCCGGAAGTAGTCCCGCAGTGACAGGCAGGACATCAGCGCGTAGCCATACATCCCGTAAGCGGAGAGATGCAGGCGCGAGCCGGTCTTGAACGGTGTGGCCGGGTCTTTCGATAGGGACACGGCATTGCCGCAGACCGCTGCGTATTGGCGCACTGAAGTGAGTGCCGTTGCGTCATAGATGTGGTCCTCGTCGACACCGCTGCCTCTCAGACTGTCGACGGGCGCGATGCCTTGTTCGCTGAGGACTTCAACCAGTGCGGCAATTTTGTAAGGGGCGTAGATCCGATCATTAAGCAACGGCATTTTCGGTGGCATCGGTAGATTCCTGTCGCTGTCCCTTAGGGATTCATTGATGTCCGTTAATGATCTTACCGGCGCAGCGAAAATTCAATAAGCTTCGTCCTGCAAGCAGCGGCTGCGAATTGCACAATCGTCATCGCGCCTGCAAAGCCCATAACAATACAGGTCACTTCATGAGTCAGCCGAACCGCAAAGTCATCATTTCCTGCGCGATTACAGGCGCGACACACACACCGTCGATGTCCGAGTTCCTTCCGCTCACCCCGGTTGAAATCGAAAAGCAGTCGATCGAAGCGGCGCAAGCAGGCGCGGCGATCCTGCACCTGCATGCCCGTGATCCATTGGACGGGCGGCCGACACCGGACCCAAGGGTTTTCAGCCAGTTCGTGCCGGCGATTGCCCAGGCTACGGACGCGATCATCAACATCACCACCGGTGGCAGCACTCGGATGACCCTGGCGCAACGGCTTGCGTATCCGCTGATTGCCAAGCCTGAACTGTGTTCGCTGAACATGGGCTCGATGAACTTCTCAATCCATCCGATCGCCCGGAAAATTTCCACCTGGAATCATGATTGGGAAAAAGAGCACATCGAAGGCATGGAAGACGTGGTGTTCAAAAATACCTTCAAGGACATCAAGAACATCATGCTGGAGTTGGGTGAATACGGCACGCGTTTCGAGTTTGAATGCTACGACGTCGGCCATCTCTACAACCTGGCGTATTTCGTCGAACAAGGGCTGGTCAAGCCACCGCTGTTCATTCAGTCCTGCTTTGGCATTCTTGGCGGCCTGGGTGCTGATCCGGAAAACCTGGCAATCATGCGATCCACTGCTGACCGGCTATTTGGCCGCCAGAACTATGAGTTCTCGATCCTCGGCGCTGGCCGTCATCAACTGCCGTTCGTGACCATGGGCGCGATCATGGGCGGCAATGTGCGCGTCGGCCTGGAAGACAGCATCTACCTGGCCAAAGGCGTGAAGGCCAAGACCAACGCCGAGCAGGTGCGAAAAATCCGCCACATCCTTGAGGAGTTGTCTTACGAAATTGCCACGCCTGAAGAGGCCCGTCAGATGCTTGGTCTCAAAGGCAAGCACAACGTTCACCTGTAAGCCTTTTGCTTGAACCCGCCAAAAAAATAAAAAAGAGGTTTCACCATGACAATCATGCTCAGTACCGCTGAGATCCATTGGCTAGCCACCCGGCGGGCGATGGCTCGACTGATACCGTTGATGTGCGCCATTTACTTCATGTCGTATCTAGACCGCACCAACGTTGCGCTGGCCAAGGCAGCCTTGAGCGCCGACCTCGGTATCAGCGCCGCCGCCTATGGCCTCGGTGCCGGGATTTTCTTCCTCGGTTATGCGTTGCTGGAGGTGCCCAGCAATCTGTTGGCGCACCGCATCGGGCCGCGTCGCTGGATCGCCAGAATCGCCGTGACCTGGGGCGCCTTGTCTTCGGCCATGATGTTTGTCCAGGGCGAATGGTCTTTCTATCTGCTGCGGGTGCTGCTCGGTATTGCCGAGGCCGGCCTGTTTCCGGCGCTGATGTACATGGTCACGCTGTGGTTTGCACCCAAGGATCGCGCGATTGCCATTGGCTGGATTTACATCGCGCCAGCCCTGGCACTCGTCATCGGCAATCCGATTGGTGGCGCGCTGATGAAGATGGACGGCATCGGCGGCTTGCATGGCTGGCAGTGGATGTTCCTGCTCGAAGGTCTGCCAAGCATTATTGTCGGCGTGATTTTGTGGTTCAAACTGCCGGAGCGTCCCCGCGATGCACGCTGGTTGACCAAAGCGGAGGCTGAGTCTCTGGAGGCCCATGCGTTGCTGCCGGGCCATGAGAACTCCCATGAATACTCCGGCCATTGGGTCAAGGCACTGAAGCGTCCGACGACGATTCTGATCGGTCTGATCTACTTCCTGAACCAGGTGGCTTTCGTCGGGTTGGTATTCTTTACCCCATCGATTATCCAGCAGATGCAGATTACCTCGCCACTGACCGTAGGCTTGTTGTCCAGCAGCGTCGGGATCGGTTTCCTGGCCGGCGTTTTGATCCTGCCGAGGATTCACCGCAAAATCGCCCGTGATTGTTATTGCCTTGCTTTGTTCACTGGCGGCCTGATCGCGAGTTCCGTGGCGTTTACCCTGATTGAACATGCGTCGGCGCGCATAGCGTTGTTCACTGCCACAGCCTTTTTCGCTGGCGGCGTGCTGCCGATCTACTGGGCCATTGCCATGAAACGGCTGCAAGGCATTCAGGCCGCCGCAGGTTTGGCGTTCATCAATACCATTGGCCTGTTGGGTGGTTTCGCCGGGCCGTATCTGTTCGGCCTGGCCGAAAAGGCCTCGGGTTTAAGTTCGTCCGGTTTCTATGTAATCGTGTCCGCCGCGGTGTTGGGTCTACTGTTGGTGCCACTGCTGGCTAAGGCGATTGATGCTGAAGTGAGTCCCATTGCAACGCCGGTCACAGAGTAAAAGGAGAGGGTTATGAAGATCGTTGATTTGCTGACACCGCCAGCGCGGTTGAAAGTCATCATCACCGGCGGTGCGGCAGGAATCGGCGCGGTCATTGCCAAGGCTTTTTATGAAGTCGATGCGCAAGTCTACATTTGTGACATCAACGCCAGCGCCGTTGAACGCATGAAAGGCGAGTACCCCGGCATGCATGGCGGTGTCGTGGATGTTGGCATCAAGCAGCATGTCGACAGGATCATGGATGAGGCGATTGCCCTGCTCGGCGGTGTCGACGTCCTGGTCAACAACGCAGGCATAGCGGGGCCGACCGGCAATATCGAAGCGCTGGATTCGGACGCCTGGGAACAGACGGTTTCGACCAACCTCAACAGCCAATATTACTTCCTGAGCAAAGCGGTTCCGTACTTGAAGCAGTCGAAGCAGAACCCGCACATCATTGCCATGTCGTCGGTGGCGGGGCGATTGGGGTATCCATTCCGAACGCCTTATGCCTCCACCAAGTGGGCGATTGTCGGGTTGATGAAGTCGCTGGCCAACGAACTCGGGCCGCACAACATCCGCGTCAATGCGATCTTGCCTGGCGTTGTGGCGGGCGAGCGCATGGACCGGGTGATTGATGCACGGGCGAAGACGCTGGACATCAGCTTCGAAGCCATGCGCGAGCAGTACCTGGAGAAAATCTCCTTACGCCGGATGGTAACGATGGAGGATGTGGCGGCGATGGCGTTGTTCCTGTCGTCTCAAGCGGCGGTGAACGTCACTGGCCAGGCCATCAGTGTTGACGGGAACGTCGAGTACCTCTGATTGACTGGTGTGTTCCGGTGTCGCGAAAGACACCGGGGCACACTTCAATCCATGACTACTAGCGGCTCAGCGAGCTGCTCCTCACCACAACTTCCAGGTGTAATCGACATTCACCCGTAGCTCGTTGTCATCCCGATCATCTCCATCATCGCGATGTACGGCTTCGCTGCCATGGCCAGCAAATGGAAATACCAGCAGGCCTGGGTCGCGGTAACGCTGGTGATTGCCGCGTTCGGCATGTTCATGTCCACAACCGGTGGTCCAATCTTCGCCTTCGTCGCCATCTGTTTTGCCGCCATCGGTTTCAAGGCTGCCTCGGCGTTGTTCTGGCCAATTCCGCAAGGCTATCTGGATGCGCGGATCGCGGCGGCAGTGATCGCCCTGATCAACTCGATCGGCAACCTCGGCGGGTTCGTTGCGCCGACCACGTTCGGTTTCCTGGAGCAAACCACCGGGTCCATTGAAGGTGGTCTGTACGGTTTGGCGGCCACTTCATTGCTGGCAGCCATCGTGATCTTCTTCGCTCGCACCTCACCTCGCGGCAATGCCCTGAGCACGTCGGCCGAGACCTTGCCCGCAAAAAAGCCGTTAAGTCATCACGCCCTGAAATCTGATCCAACGGGAGCAGCCTCTTGAAAATCATCCGAGTCACCGTCACCCCCATCGCCTTCCGTGATCCGCCATTGCTCAACGCCAGCGGCATCCACGAACCCTTCGCGCTGCGCTCGATCATCGAGATCGAAAGCGACAATGGCTACATCGGCCTCGGTGAAAGTTATGGCGATGCCCCGGCGCTGGCAATCCAGCAGCAACTGCAAAGCCAGCTGATCGGCCTTGACCCGTTCAACCTCAATCAGTTGCGCGCCATCGTCCAGGCGACGGTAGCGGCGAACAAACCGGCAAGCATTGCCGGGGCGGAACTGGCGCCCGGTTCTCATGCGAGTAAAGCGGTGAGCAATGCCTATTCGGCGTTCGAAGTGGCGTTCCTCGATTTGCAGGCGCATTCGTTGAACGTGCCGTTGGTGGACTTGCTGGGCGGGGCGATCCGCGACGAGATTCCGTTCAGCGCGTATCTGTTCTTCAAATACGCACAGCATGTTGATTCACCCTACAAACCGGACAATTGGGGCGAGGCGCTGAACGAGGAACAAATCGTCGCCCAGGCGCGACGGATGATCGAGGCATACGGTTTCAAGAGCATCAAGCTCAAGGCCGGCACGTTGCCGCCGGAGCATGAAGTGTCGTGCATCAAGGCACTTAAAAAAGCCTTCCCCGACTACCCGTTGCGCATCGACCCCAATGGCAATTGGTCGCTGGAAACGTCGATCCGCATGGCCGAACTGCTGGGCGACGACCTGCAGTATTACGAAGACCCAACGCCGGGCCTGGACGGCATGGCCGAGCTGCACAAACGCACCGGGCTGCCGCTGGCGACCAACATGGTGGTCACCGATTTCGACGAATTCCGCCGCAGTGTGGCGCAGAACAGTGTGCAGATCGTCCTCGCCGATCACCACTATTGGGGCGGCCTGCGCGATACCCAGGCGCTGGCGAAGATGTGCGAGACCTTTGGCCTTGGCGTGTCGATGCACTCCAACTCACACCTGGGCATCAGCCTGATGGCCATGGCTCACGTTGCCGCCTCGGTGCCGAACCTCGACTACGCCTGTGACACCCATTACCCGTGGCAGGAACCGGATGAGGAAGTGATCAAGGGCGGCAAGCTACCGATCGTCGATCGCTGCGTGAAAATCACCCGTGCACCGGGCCTGAGCCTGGAACTGGATCACGATCAATTGGGCAAGTTGCATGATCAGTACCTGACCTGCGGCATTCGCCAGCGCGATGACGTCAAGCAGATGCGGCGTTACAAGCCGGACTGGAAGGCCGTTAAACCGCGTTTTTGATTGCGTGTAGACCTTTGGTCCGAGCGTGTTTGGTCGCGCCTCGGACCATTTTTTTGCCAGTCTTTGGAGATCAAAAGATTGCAGCCTTCGGCAGCTCCTACAGGGAATGCGTACACCGGCTGCGATCTTTTGATCTTTACAAACCGTCCCTCAATGCCTTGAGGTAATCAGGGCTGTCACTGATCGAATTGTGCCCCGTCCCTGCAATCACCTGCAGCGTCGCCACGCCCTTGGCAAAGTGGCTAAAGAGCAGCTGCGTGCTTGAACGCGGTATCACTTCGTCGTGCTCGGCGGCGATCAGCCGTGTCGGCACTGAGATGTGCGCCGCGTAGCGCCAGGATTCGAATTTGTCCTTCAACAGCCACTTCACCGGAAACCAGCGGAACTGACGGGCGGCGAGTCCTTCAAGGCTGTTGTAGGGGGTGATCAACACCAATCGCGCTGCCGGGCGTTGGCTGGCCAGGCGTATGGCAACTCCGGAACCCAGGCTGCGCCCGACCACCGCGACGTGTGGATGGGTGGCGTAGACCTTGTCGAACAAGGCCAGGGCGTCGTGGGCTATCGCCTCCTCGGAGGGCGAACCGCTGCTGCCACCGTAGCCTCGGTAATGCAGCAAATACAGCGCGTAGTCGGGGAACGCCTGGGCGAACTCCGGCAGGTTGCGCGAAACGTCCTCGGCATTGCCGCCAAAATAAATCAGTGCATTGGGACCGTCGTGTGGTCTGACGCAAACCTGCACCTGTGCGTCGTCGACGGCCAGGGTGAGCAATGACGCGGCGGTCCCGACAGCGCGAGGCTGCGGGTAGTAGATCAGCGCGCGTTGAAATACGAACAGCGCAACGCAAAGCATCAGGTACAACGCGGCAAGGATAACGACGAGTAGCATCAGGTTGCGTGACATTCGGCTAACGTTAGTGGACGACATTGACGGCTCGGGGTGTGAACACGGCTAGCGCTGGATCGCTGTCAGAGTGTAGTCAATCGACGGCGGGGCCGGCCGACTGATGAGGGCAAGGTCATGAGCCATCCCGATGGTTTCACTCGCAGGGAAATACTTACGCTGGCTGCCGGTGCTTCGGCGGCCTTCACGTTCGGTCCGGCCGGGGCGCAATCCACGCCGTCGACGGGAACAGGAGGCAAGACCATGCAGACCCGCGCCATTCCTTCCAGCGCCGAAGCACTGCCCATTGTCGGGTTGGGCACCTATCGCGGTTTTGATGTTGCCCCTGGCGATCCAGCCTACAAAGCCCTGCCCGATGTACTGGATGCGCTGTTCGAGAAGGGCGGAACCCTGATCGACAGCTCGCCGATGTACGGTCGTGCCGAACAGACCACCGGCGAATTGCTGTCGATCCATGAACCGCGTTCGCCAGCGTTTCTGGCAACCAAGGTGTGGACGCGTGGCCGCGAAGAGGGCATTGCGCAAATGGAGCAGTCCTTCGCGCTATTGCAGACCGACTGCATAGATTTGATGCAGATTCACAACCTGCTGGATTGGCAAATCCATCTGCCGACGTTGCGCCACTGGAAGGAGGCGGGGCGCATTCGCTATATCGGCATCACCCATTACACCGCCTCGGCCTATGAGGAAGTGGAGGCGGTGCTCAAGTCCGAACCGCTGGATTTCTTGCAGATCAACTACGCGCTGGACGATCGTGGCGTGGAAAAACGCATCCTGCCGCTGTGCCGTGAACGGGGCGTGGCGGTGATCTGCAATCGGCCGTTCGGCGGCGGTGGCCTGCTCGGTCGCCTCAAGGACAAACCGTTGCCCGGATGGGCGGCGCAAGTCGGGGTCAAGAGCTGGCCACAACTGGCGCTGAAGTTCCTGTTGTCGCATTCGGCGGTGACTTGCGTGATCCCCGGCACTGGCAACCCGCGCTACATGGCGGAAAACGCCGGCGCCGGTTTCGGCCCGATGCTTACTGATGCGCAGCGTCATCAGTTGATTGCTCTAGTGGAGTAGGGACCGGCGTGTCGTGGAACCTCTCCTATACTGTTTCGCGTTAGCCGACTCCCCATGCCGTTGAAACCGCATCCGGTCCCATAACGGCGCCCCGACCATCCCTGCAAGGAGATCGAACATGTCCATCCGTATTGGCGACGTAGCACCGGATTTCACCGCGCAAACCACCGAAGGCACGCTCAACTTTCATGAGTGGGTGGGTGACAAGTGGGCCATCCTGTTTTCCCATCCGAAGGATTTCACCCCCGTTTGCACCACTGAGCTGGGTTACCTGGCCAAGCTCAAACCGGAGTTCGACAAGCGCAACACCAAGATCCTCGGGCTGAGCATCGACCCGGTCAGTGACCACAACAAATGGGTCGGTGATATCGAAGAAACCCAAGGCAACGCCGTCAACTATCCGCTGATCGGCGACGAAAACCTGGTGGTGGCCAAGCTCTACGACATGATTCACCCCAATGCCAGCGGCGGCTCGCGTACCGCCGTGGACAACGCCACCGTGCGTTCGGTGTTCATTGTCGGTCCGGACAAAAAGGTCAAGGCGATGCTGATCTACCCGATGAGTGCCGGACGCAATTTCGACGAGGTGCTGCGTTTGCTCGATTCGCTGCAACTCAATGCCAAGCACACGGTGGCAACGCCTGTGAACTGGCGTCCGGGTGAAGATGTGATCATCCCGACGTCGGTGTCCGATGAAGATGCGAAGAAGAAATACCCGGAGGGTTTCAAAACGCTGAAGCCGTATCTGCGGACCGTGGCACAGCCTAAATAATCATCAACGATCAACCCTGTAGGAGCTGCCGAAGGCTCGGGCCGCGTTCGGACGATCTTTTGATCTTTAAAAACAGATCAAAAGATCGCAGCCTGCGGCAGCTCCTACAGGGGCGGTATCGTTCACAAAATTGATTTACGACACCAGCGCCATGTGGGAGCGAGCTTGCTCGCGATGAGGCCAACCCTGTTGGCCAAAAAAATGCCCATCAAACCAGATACTTTTTAAACCACCCCAACGTCCGCTCCCACGCCAGCTTCGCTGCCGCCTCGTCATAACGCGGCGTGGAATCATTGTGAAAACCATGGTTACAGCCGGGGTAGATAAACGCCTCATACGTCTTGCCCCCAGCCTTCAACGCCTGCTCATACGCCGGCCATCCCTCATTGATCCGTGTATCCAGCTCACCATAGTGCAGCATCACCGGGGCCTTGATTCGCGCGACATCCTTGGCGTCCGGCTGACGCCCGTAAAACGACACCGCAGCCCCCAGTTCCGGATAAGCCACAGCTGCCGCATTAACCACGCCACCGCCGTAACAGAAACCGGTGATGCCGACTTTGCCGCTGCCGGCGTCGTGTTTCATCAGCCATTCGACGGCGGCGAAAAAGTCATTCATGAGCTTTTCCGGATCGACCGTCGCCTGCAACTCCCGGCCCTTGTCGTCGTTGCCGGGATAACCGCCGACCGACGTCAGGCCATCCGGGGCGAGGGCGATGAAACCGGCCTTGGCCAGCCGCCGGGCGACGTCCTCGATGTAAGGGTTGAGACCACGGTTTTCGTGCACGACCACCACCGCCGGAACTTTGCCGCTGGCCTTGGCCGGGCGCACCAGATAGCCACGAACCTGGCCGTGACCCTTGGGTGAAGGGTAGGTGATGTACTCGGCGAGGATATCCGGGTCAGTGAACTCGACTTGTTCGGCCAGGGCGTAATCGGGGCTCAAGGAGGCCAGCAACGCACTGGCGGTCAAGCCGCCGAGGGTGAACAGCGCGGCACGGTCGAGAAATTCGCGCCGGTTGATCAGGCCATGGGCGTAGTAGTCGTAGAGTTCCAGCAGTTGCGGGGAAAAGTCTTTGGCGGTGAGGCGGGGCATTGGTATGCATCCTCTTAATCGAAAAAAATATTCCCCTGTAGGAGCTGCCGCAGGCTGCGATCTTTTGATCTGATTTTTTGATCTTCAGCAATTCCAACGGCACCAAAAAACAAGATCAAAAGATCGCAGCCTGCGGCAGCTCCTACAGTGGATTTGTGATCATTTGAGAGTCTGCGCCCCGGCTTTAGCCACCTGCGCATCCTGCTCGGCCTTGACCCCGGACACCCCGACCGCGCCGATCACCTGGCCGTCGACGATGATCGGCACGCCACCTTCAAGGGAGGTCAGCAACGGTGCCGACAAAAAGGCATGCCTCCCGCCGTTGACCATGTCTTCATAACCTTTGGATTCACGCCGACCCAGTGCCGAGGTGCGGGCCTTTTCGGTGGCGATGTAGGCGCTGATGGGCGATGCGCCGTCGAGACGTTCGAGGGCCAGCGGGTGCCCACCGTCATCGACAACAACGATGGTCACCGCCCACTGGTTGCTTTGGGCTTCGGTGCGGGCGGCAGCGAGAATCTGGCCGACTTCGCTCTGGCTTAACACGGCTTTGCTGTTCATGGGCATCTTCCAGGATTGAGTTAACGTAGCGCGTCTTCGAGCACTTCGATCCAGTGCCGGACCGGCGTTCGACCCGCACCGTCGAGGTGTGCCTGACAGCCAATATTGGCCGTGACAATCACTTCGGGGTAGCCGCTTTCCAGCGCATTCATCTTGTTATCACGCAGTTGCCTGGACAATACCGGTTGGGTCAGCGAGTAAGTGCCCGCCGAGCCGCAGCACAAATGGCTGTCAGGCACGGACGTCAGGTTGAAACCCAGGCGAATCAGCAGCGATTCCACCGCACCGCCGAGTTTTTGCGCGTGCTGCAAGGTACACGGGCAATGGAACGCCAGGCGCTGGGCGCTGTGTATGCCCAGTTGCGCCAACGGCTCGTCGCGCAACACTTCAACCAGGTCCTTGGCCAGTGCGCTCACCGTTTTGGCCTTGTCGGCATAGGCCGGATCGCTGCTGAGCAAATGGCCGTAATCCTTGATGAACGCACCACAGCCGCTGGCGGTCTGCACGATGGCCTCTGCGCCTTTTTCGATGCTCGGCCACCAGGCGTCAATGTTGTGCCGGGCACGATCGAGGCCGGCAGCCTGTGCATCCAGATGATAGTCGACTGCACCGCAGCAGCCAGCTTCGCGGCTCGGCGTGACGCTGATCCCCAGTCGATCCAGTACCCGTGCGGCGGCCACGTTGGTATTGGGCGACAGGCCCGGTTGCACGCAACCTTCGAGCATCAGCACTTGCCGCGCATGGTGGGTGGCGGGGCGAAGTTTGGTCGCAGGTACACTGCGCGGTAATTTGCTTTGCAGCGCATCGGGCAGCAACGCCCGGAATACCTGGCCGCTGCTGACCAACCCTTTGAACAGATCCGGATGCGGCACCAATGTGCGCAAACTTTCACGCAGCAGTCGCTGGCCCATTGGGCGTGGCACCGCCGCATCGACCACTGCGCGGCCGATGTCCAGCAAGTTGTGGTAGTCGACACCGGACGGGCAGGTGGTTTCGCAGTTGCGGCACGACAGGCAGCGATCCAGATGTTGCTGGGTTTTTTGCGTGACCTCGTTGCCTTCCAGCACCTGTTTGATCAGGTAGATACGCCCCCGTGGGCCATCCAGTTCATCGCCGAGCAATTGATAGGTCGGGCAAGTGGCATTGCAAAAACCGCAGTGCACACAGGTGCGCAGGATGCTATCGGCTTCTTCAGCACGGGGCAGTCGGCGGGCGCTTTCGCTCAAAGTGGTCTGCATGGGTCAGAACTCCGCGTACAGGCGACCGGGGTTGAAAACGCCCCGTGGATCAAGTTGCTGCTTCAGGTTCTGGTGCAAGCGCATCAGTGCGGTGGGCAGCGGCTGGAATGGGCTGTCGGTCAGCCCGTGGCTGTAGCAGGTCACGTGCCCGCCGACTTCATCGACGACCTGGCGAATGAATGCCGCTTCGGCGTCGGACTTGAGCCAGCGCTGGGCGCCGCCCCAATCGATCAGTTGCTGGCCCGGCAGCGACAGTTTCGGCGTGTTATTGGGCAGCGACAGGCGCGAAAGCGGTTGGTCTTCATCGAAAAAGCTCAAGCGATGTTCATTGAGGTCGAGCCAGTAGGATGCATCCAATAATTCGCCGCCCAAGCGATCATGGGCCGCCGCCACTGAGCCTTCACCTCCCTCAAGCCGCAAGTGCAGGCGCAAACCGTCATGGCACGCGGCGCTGATCGGCAACGGTTGCTGGCCCCATTCAGCCAGGCGCAGCAAGGCGCGTTCACTGTTCATTTCCAGGCTGATACTCAAACATTTCCGGGGTTTGGGCAGGACCTTGAGCGACACTTCGGTGATCAGCCCAAGGGTGCCGTAGCTGCCGGCCATCAGTCGCGACAGGTCGTAACCGGCAACGTTCTTCATGACTTCACCGCCGAAGCGAAGATGTTTGCCGTGGCCGGTGATTACCCGGGTGCCCAGCACAAAGTCCCGGACAGAGCCTGACCATGGACGACGCGGCCCTGAAAGTCCGCAGGCAATCATGCCGCCTACGGTAGCGTCGTCACCAAACGAGGGCGGTTCGCAGGGCAACATCTGCTGCGCGGCGTCCAGCACGTGCGACAGCTCGGCCAGCGGCGTGCCGCAGCGAGCTGTGATCACCAGTTCGGTCGGGTCGTAGCTGACGATGCCCCGGTGTGAGCGAGTGTCGAGTATTTCCCCCGCGACGATGCGCCCAAGAAAGGCCTTGCTGTTGGAACCCTGAATGCGCAGAGGCGTGGCGTTTTCCAGCGCCTGGTTGATCTGCTCCAGCAGCAGGCTGCTGTCATCGATATCGCCTGTTCCGTGCATCAGAAACGCTCCAGGTCAGGGAAGGGCAGTTGCCCCGCGTGCACGTGCATGGCGCCAAACTCGGCGCAGCGGTGCAGGGTCGGAATGTTCTTGCCGGGGTTGAGCAAACCGCTGGGGTCGAACGCCGCTTTGACGGCATGAAACAGCGTCAGCTCATCGCTGTTGAATTGCGCGCACATCTGGTTGATTTTCTCGCGCCCGACCCCGTGTTCCCCGGTGATGCTGCCGCCGACTTTCACGCACAACTCCAGAATCTTGCCGCCCAGGGTTTCGGCGCGTTGCAGTTCACCCGGTTGATTGGCATCGAACAGAATCAGTGGGTGCATGTTGCCGTCACCGGCATGGAATACGTTGGCCACCCGCAATCCGTATTCCGCCGACAACTGGGCGATAGCGTGCAAAACACCGGGCAACTCGCGGCGCGGAATCGTGCCGTCCATGCAGTAATAATCCGGCGACAGGCGGCCCACCGCCGGGAAGGCATTCTTGCGCCCGGCCCAGAAGCGCACGCGTTCGGCTTCATCTTTGGCCTGGCGTACTTCGGTGGCTCCAGCGCTCTCCAGCACCTGGCGCACGCGATTGCAGTCGTCGTGCACGTCGGCTTCAACTCCGTCGAGTTCGCACAGCAGAATGGCTTGGGCCTCGACCGGGTAGCCGGCGTGGATAAAGTCTTCGGCAGCGCGGATGGCCAGGTTGTCCATCATCTCCAGGCCACCGGGAATGATCCCCGCCGCGATGATGTCGCCAACCGCTCTGCCAGCCTTTTCCACGGAATCGAACGCCGCCAGCAGCACCTTGGCGGATTGTGGTTTGGGCAGCAGCTTGACCGTGACTTCGGTAATCACCCCGAGCATGCCTTCGGAGCCGGTGAACAAGGCCAGCAGGTCGAAGCCGGGGGAGTCGAGGGCGTTCGAGCCCAGGCTCAGGCATTCGCCCTCGACGGTGAGGATGTCGACCTTCAGCACGTTGTGCACGGTCAGGCCGTACTTCAGGCAATGCACGCCGCCAGCGTTTTCGGCGACGTTGCCGCCGATGGAGCAGGCGATTTGCGAAGAAGGGTCTGGTGCGTAATAGAGACCGTACTGGGCCGCGGCCTGGGAAATCGCCAGATTGCGCACCCCCGGCTGGACCCGTGCGGTCCGGGCGGCGGGGTCGATGTGCAGGATCTGATTGAAGCGCGCCATCACCAGCAGCACGCCTTTTTCCAAGGGCAAGGCACCACCGGACAAACCGGTCCCGGCACCACGGGCGACCACGGGTACTTGCCGCTCATGGCACAGCCGCAGCACGCCCTGAACCTGGGCGATGTCACGCGGTAATACCACCAACATGGGCGTGGTGCGGTACGCCGAGAGCCCATCGCATTCGTACGGTTTGAGCTCTTCCTGTTGGTGCAGCACCTCCAGGTCCGGCCACTGCACGTGCAGAGCCTGCAACAAACCGGCCTTGTCCACGTCAGGCAGAGCGCCGTCGACGCGTTCGTCGTAGAGAATGTTCATAGTCGCTTTACGATACTCCCTTCACGAAAGCCCGGGCCATTTAGGCAACTGTAGGAGCGAGCTTGCTCGCGAGGGACGTGAGGGCTACGCGTTCATCCTGCGAATACGCGTAATCGTTACCGTCCATCGCGAGCAAGGCCCGGGGATGCTGGGCTACGGGGATCAATGCCCGCCCACCACCATATGACTGAACGGCGCGACGTAGGCCTGCAACGTCACCAATCCGCCGACCAGAATCGCCAGGATGATCGAGTGGAAGAACACGTAACGCAGGATTTCCCCTTCATGGCCATACCAGCGGGTGGCGGTAGAGGCGACCACGATTGACTGGGCATCAACCATCTTGCCCATGACGCCGCCGGAACTGTTGGCGGCGGCCATCAACACCGGGCTCAGCCCAAGCTGTTCGGAAGTGACCCGCTGCAAGCCGCCGAACAGCACGTTGGACGCCGTGTCCGAGCCGGTCAGCGCGACGCCGAGCCAGCCGAGCAGGGTGCCGAACATCGGATAGAAAATCCCCGTCGCGGCGAAGGCCAGGCCCATCGTCGCGTCCAGCCCGGAATAGCGCGTGAGGAAACCAAGGGCGAGCATGGCGGTGATGGTGATCAGCGAATAGCGCACCACCCACAGCGTGCGCAGGTACTGGCTGATCAATTGCGGGATGGAGTAGCCCATCAGCAATCCGCCGAGAACCGCCGCCAGGAAGATGCCGCTGCCGGTGGCGGTGAACCAGGTGAATTTGTAGATCGCGTCCTCGGTTTTTGGCGCAGGGACGACGGGTGGCACCTTCTCGATCTGTTGGTGAATCGTGCTGAAGGTCAGGATCGGCGCAAACACCGGATTCGCTTCACTCACGGGTTTGCCCTGGGGGTCAAGCTTGGCCGAGTGGGTAGCAGGGTCCATGGCCGGGCGAACATCAAACATGTTTTTGAAACCCTGGGTGCCCCAGGCGAAAACGAAAATGGTGAGGATGATCCACGGCATCCAGGCGCGCATCACGGCAGGCTTGGCATCGCTGGCGAAGGCTGCGGTTGGTTCGGGTTTGGCGTCGTGCTCGGCATCGATTTTCGAGTTGTCGACCCGTCCGGACAGCGCGGCTGAGGTGTGCACAGTGGCGGGTTTCCAGACTTTCAGGAACAGCGTCAGGCAAGCCATGGAAATCAGTGCGGCGATCACGTCCACCAGCATGGGGCCGTGATAGTTGGAAACGATGAATTGCGGCACCGCGAAACTGACCCCTGCCACCAGGATCGCCGGCCAGATTTCCAGCATTTTGCGCCACCCCGCAAACGCCCAGATCAGCCAGAACGGCACAATCACCGAGAAGAACGGCAGCTGCCGCCCGACCATCATCGACAGTTCCATCTCATCCAGCCCGGTGACCTTGGCCAAGGTGATGATCGGCGTACCCAAGGCGCCGAACGCCACGGGCGCGGTGTTGGCGATCAGTGCCAGGCCAGAGGCGGCCAGCGGCGAGAAACCCAACCCGATCAGAATTGCCCCGGTCACCGCCACCGGCGTACCGAAACCCGCGGCCCCTTCGAAAAACGCGCCAAAGCAGAAGGCGATCAGCAGCAATTGCAGGCGGCGGTCGTCGGTAATCCGTGCCAGGGAATCCTGCAGCACTTTGAACGAGCCATTCTCAGTGGTCAGCCGGTGCAAAAAGATGATGTTCAACACGATCCAGCCAATCGGCAGCAGACCGTTGGCTGCGCCATATAACGCGGCCGACCCCGCCATGTTGGCGGGCATGCCGAAAGCGAAGATTGCAATCAGTAACGCGGAGGCGAGGGCGAGCAGCGCCGCCAGGTGTGCCTTGACGTGGAAGAACGCCAGGGAGGCCAGCATCACCACTACCGGCACAGCGGCCATTACGGTTGAAAGCACTGGGTTGTTGAACGGATCGTAGATTTGCTGCCAGACCATGTTCCACCTCTGCTTTTTATTGTTGGAAATGCAGACCCCTGGGGGGAGGTGGCTTGTAGTATAGGTGGCATTACGCCGCTGTCAGGGCGAGCCTCTGGTCCTGTGAATAAGCGCTGATCAGCTGGGCTGAGCTAGCATGGCGGGTAGGGTTGAAATCCAGCAATGGGAGGAATGCCACAATGACTGAGCGCCATCTGGTCCATAAGGAAACGCTTTCGAACGGATGCAATATCGAGGTGAAAGCCGAGATACTGAGGGACGGTTCGCTGGGGATGTTCATCGGTGTCTACCGGCCGGACGGCACGGTAATTGACGAAGACCACGATCCCAAGCCCCACATGCTGGACATGGAGGCGGCGATGGATTGGGGCATCGATATTGCCAAAGGCATCGGCAATAGTCAGAGAACGTTGTAGCGATTGGCGCAAACCCTGTAGGAGCTGCCGAAGGCTGCGATCTTTTGATCTTCGGCAATCGCATGGGCGCTAAAAGATCAAAAGATCGCAGCCTTCGGCAGCTCCTACAGGGGGTTGTCAGATTACGGGGCTGTTTACGGACGCACCGGAACGCCCAGCAGACGTGGCCCGTGGTTTTGAAAACTTCCACGCATCACCCGCCGGCGCCGTGCCTTTGTCATATGGCTTGCCCAGCAGCATATAAACAACGCCCGCGCCCATCACCACCAGCGTGGTCAGGATCATCGCGTAGTTGATGTACCACGGCGCATCCGGCGTACGCGGCCAGACCATGTTGACGATGGCGCACACGCCATAAATCAGCGCGGCCAGGTTCACCCACAGGCCCCAGGCGCCGAGGGTGAATTGACCGTTCGGACGCCAGCCTTTGGCGCGGGCGATCAACGCCGCTACCACGATCAACTGGAAGGCCACGTAGATACCAATCGCCGCGAAGCCGACGATGGTCGCCACGGCATCGGCCATGAATAACCCCAGGCAGACAATCGCCGCCGGCACCAGGCCGCTGACCAGCAACGCAAATGACGGCACGTGATTGGCCGACAGGCGTTTGAACAGCGAGCTGCCGACGATCATTTCGTCCCGCGCATAGGCGAACAACAGACGACTGGCGGCAGCCTGCAAGCTCAGCACGCAGGAGATGAACGACACCATCACCACCGCCATGACCAGGCGCGAACCGACCGGGCCGAAGGCGTTGGCCAGGATGGTGGCGACCGGATCGGTGTCTTCACCGGCCAGCACTTTGGCCATGTCCGGCACCGAGAGAATCAGCGCCAGGCAGGCGAACATTGCCGCCGCACCGCCGATGTAAATGGTCATGCGCATGGCTTTTGGAATGCGCTTGCCCGGGTTCGGCGTTTCTTCGGCCACATCGCCGCACGCCTCGAAGCCGTAGTATTGGAACAGACCCGCCAGCGACGCCGCGAGGAATGCCGGCAAGTACGAGCCATTCACTTCAAGGTTGAAGGTGTTGAACAGCACACTGAACGGCTGGTGACGCTCGAAGATCAGCAAGTAGCCGCCGACCAGAATCGCGCCGACCAACTCGCACAGGAAGCCGAACATCGCTACCCGCGCCAACAACTTGGTACCCACCAGATTCAACGCGGTGGAGAGCAGAATGATCGACAGGGCGATCAGGATGTTGGACTCGGGACCGGGTTTGAAACCAAGCAAAATGGCCAGATACGGCCCTGCACCTACGGCGACCCCGGCAATGGTGGCGCACAACGCCCAGGCATACACCCAGCCGACCATCCACGCCCAGCGTTTGCCCACCAGGCGACGGGCCCATGGGTAAACACCGCCGGAAATCGGAAACTGTGAAACCACCTCACCGAAGATCAGGCACACCAGCATTTGCCCGGCGCCGATCAGCAGGTAAGACCAAAACATCGGCGGGCCGCCAGCGGCCAGGCACAAACCGAACAAGGTATAGACGCCGACGACCGGCGACAGGTAGGTAAAGCCCAGGGAAAAGTTCTCCCACAGGCTCATGCTGCGATTGAAATCCGAGCTGTAGCCGAGGGCGCGGAGCTGTTCCGCATCCTGATCGGCACTGGCGCTTGCACGCGTATTGGATGAGCCACTCATGTTGTTTCCTCATTATCAATGGCAGTGGATTGCAGTGCTGGCGGGTTGTCTTAAGAACGCCGCTCAATTTTTTCTGTAGGCGCTGGCCTGCCAGCGAAGGTCGTCAACGAAAACGAGTGCGTTCTGGATAAACGCGGCGTTTTCAAGTCCTTCGCTGGTAAGCCAGCTCCTACAGGGGGATCGCGTCAGGATTTGGTTTTGCTATCACCACCATCGTCGTACTGCGAAAGCCACTCGACCGCCGCATCGCGGTAGCGGCTGAAGCCCTTGTAATCGACCAATTGCTGGTTCAAATCCCGCAGTACCCGATGCATGCGCCGCGCCCATGCCGGGTTGGTGGCGATATCTTCGAGGCTGAGCAGGTAAGTGCGGATCGGGAAGACAATGGCGTTGCTGCGCGGCAGGCGGTGCAACGGCTGCAACTCGATGCGCAGGTAGACCATTTGGCCGGCGTTTTCAGCGGTGACCATGGTCCGGTCCGGTGCCCATTCCGGCAGACTTTCAGCCGAGACTTCGAGGCGCGGGTTGACCGTCAGCGACCAGTTCAGGCGACGCACCGGGTGCCCGGTGCGCAGGCGCAGCAGGAACTTCAAGGCACGGTCGAGCATGCCGATTTCCTTCACCAGCGGCACCGGGCCGTGGAACTCTTCCCAGCTCATGCCGAGGTTGAAACGCAGCGAATAATCGGCGCGTTGGGTGGCAATCCCGGCGCCCCAATACAGCGTGCCATCACGCTCTTCCTGCAACACCCAGTCGCCCTGGGCCTGGCGAGTCACGTATTCCATCGGCTCATAGGGCAGGGTGGTCGGGTCACCGAAGATGAAGCGATCGTCGATGTTCAGCAGCGTGTTGGTCCAGTGCCATTCCCGGCCTTCACGCTCCAGGCTGAAATACTGCGGGTAGTCCCGGGCGTAGGACTCCATGATCAGTTCCAGCAGGTCCCATTGCGCTTCCATCATGTGCGGTGCCGAGACGTAGTGCATGCCTGGATCTTTCTCCAGGGTGATCGCGCGGTCGCGGCATTCGCTGATGTAGTGCTCGTCGATATCGAACGCGGCGCGGAACGCACCATCGCCCACCGACACATGCGGTTCGAGGTTCATCGAGTACATGTAGTCGTCATCGGGGAACGGGAAGGGCGCGCGGGCGATGGTTTCCGGGCTGTTGGCGAAGGTGTAGTCGTCGCGATAGGTTTCGTCGGGATTGAATTTGATATTCATTGTTATGTCTCCGTCGATCAGAGGTCGATGACCAGGCGATTGCACTTGGCGCGGGATACGCAGGGCATGATTTTCTTGCGACTGATTTTGTCTTCGTCGGACAGCCAGTCATCGCTGTGCAGCAGTTCGCCGTCGAGTTCCAGTACTTCGGTTTCGCAGTGGCCACAGGCACCGCCACGGCACAGGTAAGGCATGCTGAAACCGGCGGCTTCCACCGCTTCGAGCATGGTCTGGTCGGGGGAGACGTCGATGGTCGTGCCGCTGCGGCCAAGGGTGAAACTGAAGGCTTCGCCGCCGCTGCTTTGCTCAAGGAAACGTTCGAAGTGCACATGGCTGTCGGTCCAGCCAAGCTTGCGGGCGCAGTCCAGCGTGGCGTCAATCATGCTGTCCGGGCCGCACGCATAGACATGGCTACCCAGCGGCCTGTTTTTGAGGATCAGCCCGATGTCCATGCGCACTTCGATGCCCTTGCGGTACAGGTGAACCTGTTCGCCGTAGGTCGCCTGCAACTCTTTGCCGATTTGCGCATGCTCTTCGCCGCGAACCGCGTAGTGCAGTTCAAAAGGCACCTTGCTCAGGCGCAATTCCTCCAGTTGCGAAATCACTGGCGTGATGCCGACACCGCCAGCGATGAACAGGTGCAGGCGCGCCTGTTTGATCAGCGGGAACAGATTGACCGGTGGGGTGACCTCGATCACATCGCCTTCGCTGACAGTGTCGTGCATCGACACCGAGCCGCCACGACCGGTTTCGACCCGGCGTACGGCAATCTGATAACTGCTGGTGTCGTAGGGTGAACTCAGCAGCGAGTAAGGGTTGCGCAAGGTGTTGCGGTCGTTGTCGATCAGCACCACCAGATGGCTGCCACCGGAGAAGGCCGGCAGGTGTGCGCCGGTCGGGGAGACCAGGGTGAAACGCTTGATTTCCGGGGTCACCGATTCGATTCGGGCCACACGCAGATTCAAAGTCCCGTTGTTCTGGCTCATGTGTCGAGCTCCTCGGCTGGGGGCAGTTCACCCGGCACTTCGGCATCGGCCTTGACCGCCTGAAACGCCGCCAATCGCCGGGAGTAGTGGTCGCGCACCACCAGCGTCACACCGCAGCCGGGGCAGTCGTAGACGCGTTGGGTGACGTTTTCGGTGTAGGTATCGCAGTGCACGCACCAGACGCGGCGCACGAGGGTGCCGGAGTGTTCGCGCAGCACTTCATCGCGATTGAGGTCGAAACGGGTGGCCACCTGCATGGCGCTGCCCAGGAAGCTTTCGGAACCGGCCATGTACAAGCGTGTGCCCATGCGCGCATCGAACAGCAGGTCGTTAAGGTCATCGATTAACGCCTGGTTGCTGGCGTAGACCTGCAATTGATGACCTGGGTGCTGTTGCAACTCGGCAAGGAAGTCCTGGCCGGAAAAGGATTCCTGGGAGTACAGCAAGGTGATGGGCCGATCCAGTCCGGCCATTTCGCCCAACAGACGCAACATGGCGCGACCGCCACTGCCTTGCCCGACGATGATGTGCCGCAAGCCTCCCGGCAGCGGTTGCAACTGGTCATAGACCGGTCGGCTTTTGATCCCGGTGATCAACATTCTTATTTTTCCTCCTGGCTATCGGCGCGGCTGATGAAAGCCGGCTCTGATGCAAAGCCCAACGATGGTGGGTTGCCAATAGCAGGAGCACAGGGCGTGCCATAAACTCAAGATGTTGAATTTAAAGGATAAATTATAATTTTGCGAAAGCGATGCAGGCAAAAATAACCACGGTTGTAGGCGTTTTTGCAGCGGTGACACGCAACAAACACCCTCTGTAGGAGCTGTCGAGTGCAACGAGGCTGCGATCTTTTGATTTTCTGCATTTCCAGCTGCGCCGAAAAACAAGATCAAAAGATCGCAGCCTGCGGCAGCTCCTACAGGGGGCGTGTGGGCGTCAGGCGCTTCTGTAGGAGCTGTCGAGTGCAACGAGGCTGCGATCTCTTGATCTTCTGCATTTCCAGCTGCGCCGAAAAACAAGATCAAAAGATCGCAGCCTGCGRCAGCTCCTACAGGGGGCGTGTGGCTGGCAGGCGCTTCTGTAGGAGCTGTCGAGTGCAACGAGGCTGCGATCTCTTGATCTTCTGCACTTCCAGCCGCGCCGAAAATCAGATCAAAAGATCGCAGCCTGCGGCAGCGCCTACAGGGGGCGTTTCAACCAGTTAGTCGCGTTGCAGCTTGCGAATCAATGTGCCGATGTCGATGCCCAGGTGCTGCGCAGCCTTGCGCTTGCTGCCGCACAGGTCCACGGCCTGGAGGATGATCTGGCGTTCGAATTGCTGGACCTGAAGTTTGAGGTTCTGTTCAGGGGTTTCGTCTGTGTCATCGTCTGCGATCGGCGGTTTCAATCGTTCCTGAACGCGCGCCGGTTGCAGCAACTCGGCCGGCAGATGATGCTCCTGCGCTTCATCGTCAGCGAGCACCGCCAACCGTTCAAATATGTTCACCAGTTCACGAACATTGCCCGGGTAGTCATAGCTCATCAGCCGCTTGCGGCAACCGGCGGACAGGCTCAGTGAAGGCTCGCGATCACCGTTGATTCGACTGAGCAATATGTCGATGAGAAACGGCAGATCATCGCGATGCTGGCGCAGCGGCGGAATTTCTACCGGCAGCACAGCGAGGCGATAGTAAAGGTCGGCGCGGAATTCTCCGGTACTCACCGAGTGGCGCAGATCCTTGTTGGTGGCCGCAATCACTTGCACCTGCACGGTTTTGCTCAACGGCGAGCCCACCGACTGAATGGTGCTGTCTTCAAGAAACTTCAGCAGCTTGGCCTGCACGTGCAACGGGATCTCGCCAATCTCGTCGAGGAACAGCGTCCCACCGGATGCCGCCTCGATATAGCCTTGCTTGCCGCCCTGCAACGCACCGGTAAAGGCGCCGCGCTCGTAGCCGAACATTTCCGACTCGAACAGGCTCTCGGGAATGCTCCCGCAGTTGACGTGTATGAACGGGCGATCACCCCAACCGGCCGCACGGTGAATATGCCGGGCAATGGCGGTCTTGCCGACGCCGGGTTCGCCCAGCAGCAACAGCCGCGCACGCCGACGGAATGCGCGCACGCCGGTGTCGGCAATGCTCGACAGCTGCGGTGACAGGTGCAGGGCGTTGTCCTGTGGATCGCGCAGGCCTTGTGGTTCCACCGGGCGACTGCCAAGTGACGCTCGACGCTGCGGCTGGCTGCCGTCGAAGTCTTTCTGGGTCAACATCCTGAACGGTTTTTCGTAGGCGCCCGTGGGAATGGCGTGGGTGCTGCTGAGCAGCACGCGACCTTCCCGGGAGCGGGTCAGGGCGCTGTTGCCGCCGCGATTCAGAGCACCGAGCAAGTCGTCGTAATTCAATGCTGAACGCTGGTAAAAATCACTCTCGGACAAACCGACAGCTTGCTGCTTCGACAGCCGGTTGACGCGCTCGGCGGCCAGGTTGAGAAAGCGCACCCGGCCTTCACCGTCGGTGACAATCAATGCTTCGCTGAAGCTGTCGAGCAAGGCGTGCAACGCGGGGGTTTCCAGCAAGGCACCCAACACTTCACTGCTGGCGTTGACCGAGGAACGCATGCCCATCTGCAATGTGGGCGGCAGGTTCGAGTCTTTCATGGGTGCAACTCTTCGACGTGACGAACGCCCTGGCTTTCGCGAAAGACGGCGACCTTCCAGGCCACCCCGTCACGAATCAGGATGCGCGAGCAATGCACATTGAAATTGCGGTCGCGCCCGTTCAGATCCGGCAACGGCAGGTTGTGCCAGGTGCGCTCAGGCAGGGCAGAGCCCAGTAGCAAGCGGGCGATACCGGCACCATGGGTGATGCCGAAGGTGTCTTCGAACGCCGCGTTGCGCCATTGCGGTTGCAGGTGTTCATCGATCACCAGTACGGCGTCGGGCACGGCATCGAATACCCGGCGCAGGGCATCAATGCGCTGCTCGGCGTCGTGCTGCATGCGCAGTTCCTGGCTCACGTCGCGGATACTGCCCCACATCCGCAACAGCTGCCCGTTGATAATGGTCGCTCGTACGTCGTTCTCAACGTAGGCCGGCGAGCCATCGTGGCGCCGATCCACCGAAAGCGCGCAGTCGACGCTGAACCCGGACTCGATCAAGCGCCGCACGAACTCTTCGTTGGCCGGGCTGCGCGGCCAGTAGAGACGCACCGGTTGATGGTTGAAGTCGACATCCGACGGCATCTCGTAAACCTCGGCCATGGCGCGGTTGCACATGCGCCAGTGGGAGTCGTTTTCGAACACTTGGCGGACGATTTCGTCCGGGGAATTGTTGATGTCCACCGCCTCGGCGAACTCGATGCACCAGTAGGCGACCTTCGCGCTTTGCAGCATCTGGCTCATCACTTCGTTGGCGTTTTGCATTTCCCGCAGTCGATGACCCAGCGTCCCCAGGGGGATTTTCAGCAGATGCAGACGCGCCGGTTGCACGCGGCGCCATTCCAGCAGGCCGCTGGCGACGACGTGAAGCAGGCCGCCGTTGTGGCGAATCAGGGTGAGTTCCAGGCTCTGGACGTGTTCGTCGGCTGGCGGGTTGGCAAACAGTGATTGCAAGGTGCGCACCGACTCGACGCTGAAGATGCGTTCGATCGGTTGCGTCAGCAGTGCTTCGGGCGCATAGCCCAATTGATCGCTCAGGCTGGCGGACAGGCTGAGCAATTGCCCGTCGGCGCTGATGGTGCTTGCGAGGGGCTGAGCTTTCTTGGCCAGTAAATTCAGGATATCCATCGATGGATCGGCTCGATTTGGCGTAGGGGTGTCTGGACAGGGCATATCGCATGCCAACTGAAACGCTAATGAATATTGACCGTTGAGCGCGCGTCAAAGCTGAAATGCTGCGATATCGCAGCGAATGGGCATTTTCGCAGCACTTGATCACGCCAAGATACTAATCCGATGAACAACCTGTAGGAGTTGCCGCAGGCTGCGATCTTTTGATCTGATCTTTTTAATCTTCAGCAATTCCAGAGGCGCCAAATCAAAAACCAGATCAAAAGATCGCAGCCTTCGGCAGCACCCACATGGGCCATAGTTTCATTGCGTTTTATCGTGGGTTTTGCAGGATGAAATCGGTCTAAAAACAAGGACCCACACGCTGAGCGCTTTGCTACTCTGAAGGTGTAGGTGAAAACGCAGACTGATGCGCAAGCGGATAGCGAGGAGGCGTGGGGCGCGCCCCGAAGGGTACACGGTTAGAAAGATCTCCGCGCTGAGATCCAGCCCTTATGCCGTGTGAAGCAGGACAGTGCGTAGCTTCATGTCTGTTCTGTGGGAAGCCTGATAAACCTTGTAAGCCAGAGACCAGCGCTGGCCACCTACTTGGCTCTCGAAGCCTACCTGTGCAACTGGACACATGCAGCTGCCAGGATCAAATGCCCCGACCAATCGGGGCATTTGTTTGTCTGCGTCCTTCATAAGCGTCGTTCGCTCCGTCGCCTGGCGCAGGCCCGGGCCGTTAGGGCAGGCGTCAGAGCACTTATCGATTGACTGGCGGGGTTCACGGGCTGTGCTAGCGTCTTGAGGTCAACCCTCATTTGCGAGCTCCAGCCATGGACGAGACGATCGTTAACGTAACCACCGAAAAGTTCAACGCACTCATAGCAGTGATACAGGCCTACGGTGTCGCTTTCGCGGTCAAGATTCTGGGCGCTATCGCCTTCTGGATCGTCGGGCGCTGGCTGATCGGGTTTGCAGTCAGCATGGTGCAGAAAGGCCTGGGCAAGCAGAAGGTCGATCCGACCGTGCTGCGCTATGTCGGCTCGGCCATCACCGTGACGCTGAATATTATTCTGGTGATTGCCATCCTCGGCTACCTCGGGATGCAGACCACCACCTTCGCCGCGCTGCTTGCTGCGGTCGGCCTGGCGATTGGCATGGCCTGGTCGGGGTTGCTGGCCAATCTGGCGGCCGGGGCTTTCATTATTGTCCTGCGTCCGTTCAAGGTCGGTGATTTCATCAGTGCTGGCGGGGTGGTCGGTACAGTCACCGAGATCGGCCTGTTCGCGACCGCGATCAACACCCCGGACAATGTGTTGACCCTGGTCGGCAACAACAAGATCTTCAGCGACAACATCCAGAACTTCACCCATAACCCGTTCCGCCGCGTCGAACTGAAGGCGCAGCTGTCTGGCGCTGCCGACTGGAAAGCCGCTGCGGCCTTGCTCAAGGAGAAAATCGCGGCCATTCCCAATGTGCTCGCCGAACCTGCGGTAGACGTGGAAATTCTGGAGTTCAACCTGGTGGGGCCAGTGCTGGCGGTGCGTCCTTACTGCCACAACGAGAATTATTGGCAGGTGTATTTCGACACGAACCGCACTATAAAGGATGCTCTTGGCGAAGCAGGCTTCCCGGCACCGATGCCGGCACAAACAGTGATCTTCCAGCAGGGCGCTGCATTACCCGGCGCGCTGACCAAGGAGTAACCGAGTCGGGTCGATTGCGGTCATTCCTGATTGGCCGCAATCGACCCCAAGCGGAGTTAACAAGAAAAATGCAGGATGTGCGTCCAAACCCCACACTTCCCCTGGAATATTGTGTCGAGCGTCCGATATTCACTGATTTTTTGCAGCAGGCGGCCCACTCGCCGGATGCAACGGCTGTCATCTCTCACGATGCGATGTGCAGTTATGGCCAGCTTGAACAGATCAGTCAGCGCCTTGCCTGCTTCCTGATTGCACAGGGCGCCACTGCATCCGACCGGGTGGTGATTGTTTCGAGTCGTTGTGCGGCTCTGGTCTACGCAATGCTCGGTGCATCGCGTGCCGGGTTGACCTTCACCGTGGCTGACATGGCCTATCCGGCCACGCGCATAGAGCAAATCATTCGAGCGCTGGAGCCTGCGTTTATTCTGCTATGCGGTGAGGCGACGTTCGACCTGGAGCACCTGGAGCCAACGGCGGCGGGCAGTTATCCGCAAGTCGTCAGAATTCCTGAATCGCCCGCCGAGTCGCTGCATCAGTTCGCCGCTGATTCAAAGCCATTGCCAGAGGTCGATCCTGGCAAGCCGGCCTACATCACCTTCACGTCAGGCAGCACCGGTGAACCGAAGGGGATCGTGACGAATCATGCGCCCTTGGTTCATTTCGTCGAGTGGCATGTCCGGCAGCACGCATTATCAAAAGACGATCGTTTTTCCCTGCTTTCCGGGCTGGGTCATGACCCTGTCTACAGGGACGTGTTCACGCCACTCTCAATCGGTGCGAAAGTTGTTGTTCCGGCACAGACCACGGTCATAGACCCTGGCGCGCTGGCGGCGTGGTTGCATCAGCATGCAATATCGATCATTCACCTGACGCCCCCGTTGGGAAAACTGATAGAAACCGGGGCGAAAATTAGCGGGTCAAGATTCCACGCCCTGCGTTATCTGTTTTGGGGTGGGGATGCATTAAGCAATACGCTGTATGAGCAAATACGCGTCATTGCACCCAATGCCACCAGCGTGAACTTTTACGGCACGACCGAAACTCCGCAAGCAATGGCGTACTACCAGGTTGACCCTGATGCCAATAACGCCAGGATTCCGCTCGGCAAAGGAATTGAAGGCGCACAACTGCTGCTCGTGAATGAAACCAATCAGTTGGTTGGCGAAGGGGAGGTCGGCGAGATTCTGATTCGCAGCCCTTATTTGTCGATGGGCTACTGGGGCGACACAACACAAACCCGGGAAAAGTTTGTGGTGAACCCCTTTACTCATGCAGAGCACGACATTTGCTATAGAACCGGCGATCTCGGCACTTATCTTTCAGATGGCAGTGTCAGTTTTCTGGGACGGGGCGACAGTCAGGTCAAGATTCGCGGTCATCGGATCGAGCTGGCTGAAATTGAAAACGCAGTGTCGCGCCATTCCCGTGTCAAACAGTGCGTTGTGATCGCCAACAATGAAGGTTCGAACGTCAGGCTGGTGGCCTATTGCGTTTCAACAGGACCTGTTTCAGCTGCTGAATTGCGTGAGCATGTCAGTCATGAACTTCCAGACTACATGGTGCCCGCCCTATTTGGTTTTCTGGACGCCATACCACTGACACCCAACGGCAAGATCGATAAGCGAGCATTGCCGCCAGTGGTCGGTAACCCGCAGGCGACGCCCACAAGCTCGAAGCAGGCTCTGTCACCGCTTGGGCTGAAGCTGGCGAATGCCTGGGCTGAGATACTCGAAGTCCCGCATATCGACACAAATCTGTCGTTCGTGGAACTGGGTGGGGATTCGCTCTCGTTCGTTCAGGCGTCCATGGTCCTTGAGCAGCTTATCGGGCATCTCCCGGATCAATGGGAAGTCATGCCGGTTCGTGAACTGTGTGAACGGGTAAACACCACCAAACCATCAAGATTTGCCGTTCGGGCAATGGAACTGCCCGTGTTGCTGCGCGTGTTTTCTATCGTGCTTATCGTTGTCGGGCATTTTCATGTTTTTCAGAATTGGCCGTTTTTCGGCGAGACGGCAGTGTTATTTGTCGTGTCAGGTATCAGCCTGGCGAGATTCCAGTTTCAAGCCATTAATGAACGCGGTGATGCACGTACGCTTGGCAAGTCCATTGCCACGATCGCGGTGCCGACAATCCTGTATACGGCGCTGACTCAGGTGCTGTTCGACACGTTTCATTGGCAATCATTATTGATGATTTCCAATTGGTATCCGCCGAGCGTCATCGGCAGCTTTACCTATTGGTACATTGAAGTGCTGTTGCAAATGATCGTCATCATTGGCTTCGCATTGTCGTTTGAGCGGGTTAGAAAAATAATAGTTTCGAATCCGTTTCGATCCTTGATCACGGCGTCCTGTGCTTTGGCCGTCGCAGACATCTTGATTAATGCCTATGTGTTCGATGCCTCAGTACTCGACAACCGAGTGCCGCAGTATTACCTGGCGATCATGGTGCTGGGCATGGCAATCCACTATGCCCATTCAAATGCCCAGAAGTGGGTCGCCAGCGCGGTGGCAGTTGTTGTGATCCTGGGGCGAGACCTTCTGCAAATCTACGGCCATGGGCTGCCGTCCATACCTGGAATGAGCGAATACGTCGATGTAGGCGTGCCGGCCATTCTCGCGCTGATCTGGATCAAGTCTATTCCGGTGCCAGGCATCCTCGCGCGAGGTCTCGCTTCAATAGCGGCATCGACACTGTTTATTTATCTGACGCATTTTCAGTTTCAGTCCGTGGCCCGTCGCCTCTCTGACCAGCCGGCGCTCGCGGTGGTGATTGCCATCATCGGTGGCATTGCGGTGGGTTATGTCTGGAACAAGGCCGTTCGAGTCATTTTGACGCGCTGGAATGGAGGCGCGAAGAAGAGCCGTACAGAAAAGGTCGAGGAGGTCACCTGACCTGTGATTTTTGCGCTTCGAGGCTATCCTGAGTCTCAGGCATCAAATGTTGCTTCGATGATAGGTCCCCTCCGGTCATGAGGGGTCTTATGGCGTCCCACTGGCTTTTATGGACGAAAGGCCGTGGCTGCATGGATAAAAGTGGCAACGATGAACACAAGAGTCGAGCTGACGAGTGGCGAAGAGGCGCAAGACTTTTTTGTGCAGACACTGGAGCAGGCTATCGATGCTGTTGTGGTTGTGGATGATCACAATCTGGTGGTGTTTTTCAATGCCGCGGCCGAGCGATTTTGGGGCTGCTCGCGCATAGAAGTGCTGGGCAGTGATGTCAATTCACTGGTTCCCCAGGCCCTGAGCCTGCACCACGATGGTTTCGTCAGCATCAACCAGGAAGGCGGCGTCAGCAAGATCGCAGGCATCAGCCGGGATGTGCGGATCGTGCGCAAGGATGCTCAGGAACGCTGGGGCGTGATGACCGTTTCGAAAATCGCGATGCAAGACCGAACCCTCTACGCGGCGTTCCTCAAGGATGTCACGCAACTGCGCTTGCAAGACATCGAGCACCGGCTGCTGTCGATGTCGGTCAATGCCAGCCATTCGGCGACGTGCATCGTCGACACCCAGTCGCAACTCATCTACGTGAATGACGGCCTGGTTCAGTTGCTGGGTTATTCCCGTGAAGAAGTGATCGGCCAATCGCCGATGATGTTTTTTGTGTCTGACGCGCGGACGGAAACACACGCGGAGCCGGGGCTGGACAAAATCCTCTGTGGCCAACCTCACGAATTCAGCGCACTGATCAGTAAGCGCAACGGGCAGCGGCTGTGGGTGCATGTCTCTTCGACACCGGTTTTCGACGCACAAGGCCAGGTCGAGAATTTTGTGATCGTGCTGACCGACATCACGCAGTCAAAACTGCATGAGGTGTTACAGGACAAGGTCATTGGCGCACTGCTCAAAGAGGAATCCCTGGAAAATGTGCTGACCTTGCTGTGCCATGAAATTGAGCGCATTGCTCCCGAAGTGATTGTTTCGGTGCTGAGTGTGGACCCGGAAGGGATTCTGCATCCCTTGGCCAGCCCGGGTTTGCCGACGGACTATTCCCGGGCCATCGAAGGGCTGTCCATCGGTCCGGTGGCGGGGTCCTGCGGTACGGCGGCCTATCGCGGCGAGCCAGTGTTGGTGACCGACATCAATAACGACCCACTCTGGGCCGACTACAAATTCCTGGCGCAGAAGTCCGGTTTGCAAGCGTGTTGGTCCATGCCTGTGCGCAATGGCTCCGGGCGCATCGCGGCGACGTTTGCCCTCTATTTCAGGGAAAGCCGTGGGCCCGATCCCCTGCATGCTCACCTGGTCACCGCCGGCACGCACCTGTGCATGTTGGCGCTGGAGCGCGAGGAAGCACGGGAATCCATCCGCAGAATGGCCTTTTACGATGCCTTGACCGGCCTGCCAAACCGCAGCTTCCTGTTGGCCCAGGCGCAGCGCAGCATTGTCGAAATGGCACGGGAGCAGGCCGAGCTGGCCGTGCTGTTTATTGATCTGGACCGCTTCAAGCAAATCAATGATGCGCTGGGGCATGCCTCGGGAGATGCATTACTGCGCGTCATGGCGCAACGGCTGCGCAGCGTGTTGCGCGAGTCTGACCTGGTCGGCCGTCTGTCCGGTGATGAATTCGTGTTGGTCCTGCCACGAATGAACGCGACACAGCTGACGAATTTTCTTGAGCGGTTGATGACGCTCCTGAGCCGCCCGACCACGATTGCCGGCACCTCGGTCGTTGTTTCGGCCAGCATTGGTATCAGTCTGTTCCCGGCGGACGGCCAGGACATGGAGAGCCTGCTGCACCGCGCCGATATTGCGATGTACCAGGCCAAACGCACTGAACGCGGCAGCTTCAGTTTCTATGTCGAAGACATGAACCGCATCGCGCAAAATCGGTTGGTGCTGGAAACGGCACTGCGCAATTCCCTGGCCAGCGAAAGCCTGCGTCTGTTCTATCAGCCACAAATCGATCTCGCCAGCGGCTGCCTGGTTGGCGTCGAGGCGCTGGCCCGTTGGACACACCCGACACTGGGCGACATCTCGCCCACGCAATTCGTGCCGCTTGCCGAGGAGTGCGGGCTGATCAACGACTTGAGTCAATGGGTGCTGCAAGAAGCCTGTGACCAGCTCGCCGAGTGGCGTCAGCAAGGGCTGGCAATCCCGTCCTTGTCGATCAACCTGTCGCCCATCAACTTTCACAACCTCAACCTCGCAGAACTGATTGCCGGGCAATTGCGGCGCTGCGGCTTGCGGCCCAGTGACTTGTGCGTGGAAGTGACCGAGGGCGTACTGCTTTGTAACAGTCCGGGGACCGACAAAACTATCCGCGACCTGCATGCGCTGGGCGTGCGGCTGGCCATTGATGATTTCGGCACAGGCTATTCCAGCCTCGGTTATTTGCGGCATCTGCCTATCAGCGAGCTGAAGCTGGACAAGAGTTTTGTGGACGATCTGGAACATGACGCCTCTTGCCGCGCCTTGAGCGAGTCCGTCATCGGCATCGGCAAGGGACTTTCCTTGAAGGTTGTAGCCGAAGGCATTGAGAGCGCCGTTCAGCGCGACATTCTCAAGGCTCAGGGCTACGAAATCGGGCAGGGCAACTTCTTCTCGGTGCCGCTGCCGGGTGCGGAATTCGTGCAACTCATGGATCAATTCGCTCATTCAAGGACGGCCTGACGATGAGCCGGTAAACTGGCCGCCGAAATCACGACGGCCCTTTTACCTTCTCAAGCAAGAGTTCCCCCATGGCAAATCAAGACATCTCCTTTCTGCCCGATCCCGACGCGGACTCCATCTCTTCCGACGTTGCCGGTTTCGGTGGCCTGCTGGTCTCCACGCAGATCCCTACCCACGCCGACGGCAGCCTGGAGCTTGGCGACATTACCCTGCAAAGCGAATGCACCCTGCAGGCGCTGAAAGTTGCACTGGAGCGTGCCGGCAGTTCCATGGATCGCGTCCTGCACCTGACCATCTACCTCACCGACATGGCCGACCGCGCCGCCTTCAACGAAGTATACAAACGCTTCTTCGCCAAGCCGTGGCCAGTGCGCGCCGCCGTTGGCGTGGCCGCTCTGGCGGTTGAAGGTATGCGGGTGGAAGTCACTGCGATGGCGGCAAAAGCCTGAATTCAGCGGTTTTTACACCCGTAGGAGCGAGCCTGCTCGCGAAGGCGCCAGCACATCCAGCATAAAGGGTGACTGAACCGACGCTATCGTGAGCAGGCTCGCTCCCACAAGGATTTTGGTCAATCCAGCTTCCTCAGGCACCACCGGGCAGCACCCGGATGCCGGTCCGGTGTTTCGCCGCTACAATGCGTGCCTTGACCGTGACAAGCCAGACTAAAAAAAATGTCCCTACCCAAGCATCACCTGGAATTGCTCAGCCCCGCCCGCGACGTCGCCATCGCCCGCGAGGCCATCCTGCATGGCGCTGACGCCGTGTACCTTGGTGGCCCGAGCTTCGGCGCCCGCCACAACGCCTGCAACGAAGTCAGCGATATCGCCCGGTTGGTGGAGTTCGCCCATCGTTACCACGCGCGGGTGTTCACCACGATCAACACGATCCTGCACGACAACGAGCTGGAGCCGGCCCGCCAGCTGATCCACCAACTGTACGATGCCGGTGTCGATGCGCTGATCGTCCAGGACCTGGGTGTGATGGAACTGGACATTCCGCCGATCGAGCTGCACGCCAGCACCCAGACCGACATCCGCACGCTTGAGCGAGCGAAGTTCCTCGACCAGGCCGGCTTCTCGCAATTGGTACTGGCCCGCGAGCTGAATCTGCAAGAGATTCACGCCATCGCCGACGAAACTGACGCGGCGATTGAGTTTTTCATTCACGGCGCGTTGTGCGTAGCCTTTTCCGGGCAGTGCAATATTTCCCATGCGCACACTGGCCGCAGTGCCAACCGTGGCGATTGCTCCCAGGCTTGCCGTCTGCCGTACACCCTGAAAGACGATCAGGGTCGCGTCGTCGCCTTCGAAAAACACCTGCTGTCGATGAAAGACAACAACCAGAGCGCCAACATCCGCGCCCTGGTGGAAGCCGGCGTGCGCTCGTTCAAGATCGAAGGGCGCTACAAGGACATGGCCTATGTGAAAAACATCACGGCCTACTACCGCCAGCGCCTGGACGACGTCCTTGAAGACCGCCCGGACCTGGCCCGCGCGTCCAGCGGCCGCACCGCGCACTTCTTCGTGCCTGACCCGGACAAGACCTTCCACCGTGGCAGCACTGACTACTTCGTCAGCGACCGCAAGATCGACATCGGTGCCTTCGACTCGCCGACCTTCACCGGCCTGCCGGTGGGCGTGGTGGAAAAAGTCGGCAAGCGCGACCTGTTGGTGGTCACCCACGAACCGTTGTCCAACGGCGACGGCCTCAATGTGCTGGTCAAGCGCGAGGTCGTGGGCTGGCGGACCAACATCGCCGAACCTAAAGGCGAATTCGAAGAGGATGGCGAAAAGCGCTACCGCTATCGCGTCGAACCCAACGAAATGCCCAAAGGCCTGCACCAGCTACGGCCCAACCATCCGCTGAGCCGCAACCTGGATCACAACTGGGCGCAGGCGCTGGTCAAGACGTCCGCCGAACGCCGGATCGGCCTTTCCTGGGCAGTACGTCTGCGCGAAGAACGCCTGGAACTGACCGCCAGCAGCGAGGAGGGCATCAACGCCAGCGTTGTGCTGGACGGTCCTTTCGGTGCGGCCAACAAGCCGGAACAAGCGTTGGAGCAATTGCACGATCTGCTCGGTCAATTAGGCACCACCGAGTACCACGCCACAAACATCGAGCTCGACGCGCCGCAGGCCTACTTCATTCCCAACTCACAGCTCAAGGCCTTGCGCCGCGAGGTGATTGAAGCGTTGACGGCGGCCCGCATCGCCGCTCACCCACGAGGCGGCCGCAAAGCCGAAACCAGCCCACCGCCGGTGTACCCGGAATCGCACCTGTCGTTCCTGGCCAACGTCTATAACCAGAAGGCCCGCGATTTCTACCATCGGCACGGCGTCAAGCTGATCGACGCGGCCTACGAGGCGCATGAAGAAACCGGCGAAGTGCCGGTGATGATCACCAAGCACTGCCTGCGTTTCTCCTTCAATCTCTGCCCGAAACAGGCCAAAGGCGTCACCGGCGTGCGCACCAAGGTTGCGCCGATGCAACTGATTCACGGCGATGAAGTGCTGACGTTGAAATTCGACTGCAAGCCTTGTGAAATGCACGTAATCGGCAAGATGAAGGGCCACATCCTTGACCTGCCGCAACCGGGCAGCGTGCAGCCAGTCGTGGGTTACATCAGCCCTGAAGACTTGCTCAAGACCATTCACCGCGCTCCGCATTGAGTCATGAACGAGGAGCCTGCCCTCAGGTGTTTGAGGGCGGGCCCTAATCACTCCGTCACTCCGGCAAGATCAAATAAAGGCCACCTGTTTTGTATAAATAATGGCTGTTTGTTTTTCCTTTTTCGCATAACTTCGCTAATGAATGGTCTGGTTTTTTAGGGTTTTCGCAGTTTTCTAATTTTGTTTTTTCTCAGCGATGAAACACTAATCGGGCTTTTGTTTTGCCTGATGTAAAGTTGTAGAGACGATATTCCACAAAATAATAATGTCTATTGTGAAAAAATCTGGCAGGTGCTTTCGAACGCCCGGCGTATAAAGGTTCGTGAACTACACTGAAATCCGGTCGTATTCGGCAATGTTAAGTTTTAAGTGCGGGTTTCCCTCAAGTGCTGCGCGATTTTCGTCGGTAAGGGTGATGGCGTTCGCATTGGATAGTCGCAATCCGGAGGTTTAATCGTGAAGAACTATCGACGATTACGATTGATGGGTACGGTTGTTATCTGGGTCTTAACGCTGGCGTTGTGTGGCGTGTATGGGTACGGAGTTCAGGAGGGTGGTGCGTTCAGTAATCACACGACTCTCTCAACAGATGGTTCTGTTCTGCACAGTCCGGATAAACTAAAAGTCAGTGAGAATAAAGATGGCGGTGGCGAACCGTTAGGGGTTCTTGCAAATATTCTCGCCGAACATCGTAATGTATCTGAAGAACATGTAAGTGCGTCCGCCAGCATTGTACTTGCCTTTATCTCTGTCGGCATTACTGCGCTTGCATTTCTTTCTCATTTGGTTGCAAATGATTTTGCCTCGGGTAAATTGAGTGTTTCTACATCTAAAGTAAAGTCAGAGAAGTTAAGGCGGGTATTTGGATCGCAGTTGTTTGTCGTCTGCGTGTTTTTTTTATTGCCGGCGTTGGCTTTTTTTGCGACGCAAGTAATGCATCACCACCCGGACTCGGCCGTGCTGGTAATGGCTATTGCCGCAATCTATGTTGCGGGTGAGCATTTTGCCTCGCTCGAGAGCCAGAAAGACTCACTTGACAAACAGGTGGAGGAATTAAATAAAGTTAAGTTGGAGTTGGATAACCAAGTTAACGATATTCAAGAAGCGGTGGGCAGTATTCAGAATGCGCTGGGAACGGCGGAAGGGCAAAAGCAAATCTACAGAGCATTCGCGGACCCAGACTCTTCGGCAAGTGATCGGGGGATTTACGCCTTTTATCATCACTTCGAAATCGACAAAGCGTGGTGGGCCACAGGTGAATGGGACAGTATTGTCAACAGTCAGCAACTTGGACTTTTTACTGCTTTGCAAAGAGGTAACAGAGAGAATGTGCTGATCGTATCACCAATACAACTTCCTTATATGGATGGCAGGGGGGCAAACAAGGCCGAAGAGTTTCATAATTTCATAGGCCTGGTGTGGTACTGGATGGTCTTGCGTAAGCTTCAACTGTTGCAGCGTCAGAATGACAAGGTTTTCAATTATCGTATTGTCACCGCGTACACATCTTTATGGGTTCATGTAATTGATAATGCGGTGTTTCAAATTATTGGTGAATTTCCAGATCGGCTCAGGGTCAGGGAACTGACATATGAAATGGGAGATAAGGACGGTCGTGTGGTTGAGTGGGCGCGCCGTGAAGTAAGAGAGACGGCATCGCGAGGTCAGGATGCTGAAGAGTATATATGTGCTTTGATCGCCAGAGTTGCCATGAAAAAAACCGACGAAAAAAAGATAAAGATGTTTAGTCTTGAATCTATTATCGCTCAGTTGGGAGGGGATGAGTGGTGCAAAGAGAAATCTCGGTTCAATGTAGGACTAGACGACGCAACGGCGAAAAAGAGGTGTGTGAAGTTGTTAGAGGGGTTTCTCGAGGTCATCGGAGAGTCTCAAGTTAAAACTGGAGATATTGATACTTCTCGTTTTGAACCGGAATATTTGCTTGCGAAGGTACTGCAATGAAGATTTTCTTTGAGTCCCTGGAGTGTCTGGCTGATGTCGTTCATCAAGTGATCGTGCCCAAATTTCTTCGCAACGAAGATGCTCCTCCTATCGCGCTGATCATTCGTAGCCAATTGTCGGTTCAGGGAAGGGATCCAGAAAAAATGGCTGATATTTTTATGGCGGCTACACGGACGCTGTTAAGCCAGCGCAGTGAACAATTAAGGGATGTTGGAGAGCAAATTACTGTAGAGGAAGCGGATCATCTGTACGTGGAATTGCTCGCAGGTGCATGCATCGGGTTGTATTTTCTCGGTGTGCCAATGGGGCAGCCATGGGACAGAGTTCTGCAATGGGTTGAAAGTGACGGAGGGGGGTTGCCTAACGGGGTTTGCGTCGCCAAGGCCATCGGCGATTTAGTCCGGGCGGAACGAAAAGCGACTGTCGATCCCGAGCTACTGGTTCGTAGTTACTTACCCGTCGCTCTCTTTCGAGAACTCATTCGAGACGGTGCGGTGTTACCCAGGGCTCCCTGCCCGCAGGACCGGCCTCTTCATTGTGCAGCGGTGGCTGCTGGCGTTCTCGGGCGCTGTTATGAGCTACTTCAAATTTGCCTCTATGTACGGGAAGGTCGTTCAATCAGTTATGTTGTACCCCGTTCCTTGATACAGAAAATGTTGGGCATTACGCCAGAGTCAGCAGAGGAACACGTGCATCCGCGTTGGGAGCAGATGTGCGACTGGTTAGACTATGTTTTTCACGCTCCCAAGCTTGATCGTCAGCATGTATGCATCATTGATCCTGTGGGTCTGCCAGCCTGCTTTATCAATCGCAGCAGCGGACTTTTTACATTCGAACGGGTTACGGATACCGATGACGCTCGAGATTTTCCGCTGCCCGCCAGCTACATGCGCAGCGGTCGGAGGTTGCAGTACAGTAATCAGTTGCGAACCGAGCGTGATTTTGCAATCACGCAAGGGAATCTCCTTTCGCGGGAGATGAGGCCTGATGTTCTTAAAAGCCTGTTGATGGCGTGAGTGACAATGTTCAAGGGCACGCGCTGCTACGCCCTAACCCGTTGATCGGCGTAGCTTGCGTGGTGACTGACGCTCAGAAATCCACCGTCGCCGACAACTTCAGCGTCCGTGGTTCGCCCTGGGTCAGATAATTGTTGGCGGTCGATGCCGAGGACCAATACGCCTTGTTCGCCACGTTCTCGACGTTGGCGCGCAGGGTGATGTAGTTGTCGTCGGCCTTAAAGCCATAACGGGCGCCGAGGTCGACGCGGGTCCAGGCCGGGATGCTCAGGCTGTTGGCCGCGTTCACGTACTCACCGCCGGTGCGCAGCATGCGACCGCTGAGCGCCGCGCCTTGAATGCCTGGAACGTCCCAGTCGGCACCGAGGTTGTACTGGAAGCGCGGCACGCCGGCGGCGCGGTTGCCATCGTTGACGCCGTTCGAGGTTTTCTTCTGCTCGGTGTTCATCCAGGTCGCCCCGGTCAAAAAGCGCAGGCCATCGATCGGTTCACCGAACAGGTTCAACTCCACACCTTTGTTCACTTGTTCGCCGTCAACACTGAAGGTTGGCAGTCGTGCGCCCGAGACGGTCGAGGTCGAGCTGTTCGGTTGCTCGATGCGATACACACCCAGCGTCGCGCCGAAGCTGTCCCAATCCAGCTTGACCCCGGCTTCGGTCTGCTTGCTGCGGTTGGGGGCGAACACTTCGTTGGGGTTGGTCACGCCGGTGGACGGTGAAGTCGGGCCTTGTTGCAGGCCTTCGATGCGGTTGGCATAGAACGACACGTGGTCCCACGGCTTGACCACCAAACCATAAACAGGCGTGGTGATCGACTCCTCGTAATTGGCCGTGCGCGCGCCGCTGGTGGTGTTCCAGCCGTCGACTTCGATGGTTTGACGGCGCACGCCGAGGGTCAGGAGGACGCGGTCGTCGATGAAGCCCAGGGTGTCGGAAGCCGCCACACTTTTGACTTGGTTTTTGCCGACGATGCGGGGGTCGTGGATGTCGCTGCCGAAGTAGGTCTTGGTCGGTCGCGGCACTTGCACTGGGTTATACAGATTGCCGTTGACGCGGTTGGCCACCAGGATCGCTTCAAACGCCGAGCGTTGTTCGCCCCAGGTGCCCGACAAGCCGAAGTTCATCTGGTGGGTGACCGGGCCAGTGTTGAAATGGCCGTTCAAACCAGCGATGGCGCTTTTGTTGTCTTCGTCATGGGGCGAGTAGAGAAAGCCGACTTTGCCGCTGCCGTCGTTGTTCACGTACAGCGACGAGTATTCGCCGTTTTCCCGGGTGTGCTTGGCGCCACCGCCGGCGTAGGCGGTCCAGTTGTCGTTGAGGTCGTATTCGCCGTTGACCATGCCGTAGGTGTCTTCGAGCTGCGACCAGGTCCAGTCCTGGGCGTAATTGTCCTTGGCCGATGGCGCGTCCGGAACTTTGGTGCCGGTTGGGTAGACCACCGAGCGACCGTTGTTGATGCGCTGTTTCTGATAGCCCAGATCGGTGGAGACGCGCAGGCGATCACCGCGAAAATCCAGCCCGACGGCGACCAATTGCGAGTGTTCGTTTTCGTCATCGATGGCCGTGTCGCCGCCGTGTTGCGCGAGGTTGACCCGTGCGCCGAAGCGGTTGTCTTCGCCAAAGCGCTGGCCGAGGTCGATGTGCCCACCCACCTGACTGTCACTGGCGTAATCCAGGGTCACGCTGCGGGTAGGAGTGTCTTGAGCGCGTTTGGGCACCAGGTTGACGCTGCCGCCAATGCCGCTGCCGCCTGGCGCTACACCGTTGATAAACGCATTCGGGCCTTTAAACAGCTCGACCCGTTCCAGCGCCTCGGTGGTGATGATCTGACGTGGCAGCACACCGTACAGGCCGTTGAACGAGATGTCGTCGGTGGTCAGCGGTAGTCCGCGAATGGTGAACACTTGGGAGAAGTTGCCGAAACCGGCGGACTGACGCACCGAAGCGTCGTTGAGCAACACATCGCCCACGGTTCTGGCTTGCTGATCCTCGATGGTCTTGGCGGTGTAGCTGACGACGCTGAACGGCACGTCATTGATACTGCGATTGCCCAGCACACCCAGACGCGCCGTACGTGCCACCTGGCCACCGGCGTAGGTGTCCACCGTTTCGTTGCTCACGCCGCTGACCGTGGTTGCCCCCAATTCAAGTGCCGCGCCGTTGCTGACCTGTGGCGCCACGGTGTAGCTATCGGCCCCCGTACTGACCAACGAATAGCCGCTGCCCTGGAGCAGTTGGGCAAAACCGGACTGCACGGTGTAGCTGCCATTCATGCCCTGGCTGGTTTTATCGTTGAGCAAGTCGGCATCGAACGACAACAGCACGCCCGACGTCACCGCGAACTGTGCCAGTACGCTGGACAGCGAACCGGGGCCGATAGCGTAGCTGTGCACCGCAGCGCTTTGCGCGACATCGGCCGCCAGCGAATCATGCATCGGGGCCATGGCGCACAGGGCAACGGCCAGGCTCAGGGCGCTCAAAGGAATGCGGGTCGGACTGAGATTGGAAAGGGGCGGGAGCGATCGGGATGTCATTCGGCAATGCCTGCGGATGCAAAGGAAAAATGTGAATTCCTCTACACACCGAACGACGGCCGAAAAGGTATCAGCAACACTGAAAATAATTTCAGACCCGCTGGTTCCGCCCGCAGATCACCGCGACAAGACAGGCGATGCCAATCAGCCCCGACGCGACCACAAAGGTCATGCGCAGGCCGTTGGCAACGGCCTGCGGGTGCGCAGTATTGATGTCGACCGCCGCGCAGGCCAGGGCGAAAACCGCCCCCAATGCCGATGCGCCAGTGATCAGCCCCAGGTTGCGCGACAGATTGAGCAGACCGGAAACCACGCCCCGTTGATCCGGCGGAACATCGGCCATGACTGCCGTGTTATTGGCCGTCTGAAACACTGCATAACCGAGGGTGATGATGACCATCGGCGTAAGGTAGCCGACGATACCGACCGCTCTCGGCAGCGTCGACAACATGATGCAGCCCAGTGCGATGGCGATGAGGCCGGTTAAGGTCATGCGCCGCGCGCCGAAACGGTCAGCAATGCGCCCGGCTGGCACCCCGGTCAATGCGGCAACCAAGGGTCCGACGGACAACACCAGCCCGACTTCAACGGCGTCCAATCCAAGCGCCTGCGACAGATAGAACGGCCCGACTACCAGCGTCGCCATCATCACGGCTGCCACCAGCAGACTCATGGCGAGGCTGCCGCTCAACTGGCGGTCACGGAACATCGCCAGGCGTATCAACGGTGCAGCGACGCGTTTCTCAACCCGGACAAACAAGACGATACCCATGCAAGCTGCGAGCAACAGGCCGATGTTCAGCGGGCCGAAATGACCGCGCCCGAGGGTCATGGCCAGCGCATAAGCGCCGAGTGTCAGCGCCAGCAGCAGGGTGCCCAACGGGTCGAAACCGGTACGTTCGGTTTTCGCCTTCTGACGATCGACAGGCAAGAAGCGATGCGCGAGCAGTAACGTCAGCAAACCTAACGGTACGGTGATCAGGAAAATCGCCCGCCAGCCGAATCCCGCCACCAGCAGTCCGCCAAACGATGGCCCCATCGCCGTGCCCATCGCCGACATCGTCCCGAGCAAGCCCATGGCGCTACCGGTTTTGTCCTTGCTCACTGTCTCGCCAACGAACGCCAGGGTCAGGGCCATCATGATTGCCGCGCCAAGGCCTTGCAGCGCTCGGGCACCAACCAGCCATCCGAGGGTTGGCGCCAGGCCACACAATGCCGATGCCAGCGTGAACAGGCCGATCCCGGACAGGAGCAGACGCCGCCGACCCAACAGGTCACCGAGCCGGCCAACGCTGACGATCAGCGCGGTGATCGCCAGCAGATACGCCAGGACAACCCACTGCACCTGCTGAAAGGACGCTTCGAACACCTGAGCCAGCGTGGGCAAGCCCACGTTGGCGATGCTGGTGCCGAGGGAGGACAACAACATCGAGAGCGACAGACTGGCCAGCGCCCATCTGATTGAGCGTGTGCGTTGCGCAGGTTCTATAGCTGTCGGTGTAGTTGTCATGCCGTGCCTCTTTTGCGGCCACTCCCGATTGGAGCTATCAGAAATCTACGCCCACACCTAACATGGCGGTAGGCGCACCGTTTGCACGTAATACGTGTGTAGAACGCCATATCAAAAAATTCAGGGGCAATGCATGCTCATTCCCGATTTCAACTTGCTGATCACCCTTGATGTGTTGCTGGCTGAAGGCAGCGTGGCGCGCGCCGCTAAACGCTTGGGCCTGAGCCCGTCGGCAATGAGCCGGGCGCTGGCGCGATTGCGCGAAACCACGGGGGACCCGCTGCTGGTCAGGGCCGGGCGCGGATTGGTGCCGACCCCGCGAGCACTTGAGTTGCGCGAACGGGTCAGTCAACTGGTGCAGGAAGTCGAGGCGGTATTGCGTCCGGCCGAGCAACCCGACCTCATGCAATTGGTGCGCACCTTCACCCTGCGTACCAGCGAAGGCTTTGTCGAAAATTTTGCAGCACAACTGATTGCGCGCATCGCCGAACAAGCGCCGGGTGTGCGCTTGCGTTTCGTGCACAAACCGGACAAGGACAGCACGTCGCTGCGTGACGGCACTGTCGATCTGGAAACCGGCGTAGTCGGGAAGGGCACCAGCCCGGAGCTGCGGACTCAAGGTTTGTTCCGCGACCGCTTCATTGGCGTGGTGCGCAACGGCCATCCTCTTTGTCATGAAGAGATCACGCCTGAGCGTTATGCGGCGGGCAGTCACATCAGCGTGTCCCGCCGTGGACGGGACAAAGGGCCGATAGATGAAGCGCTTGCAGCGCTTGGGCTGGAGCGCCAGGTTTCGACCATTGTCGCGGGTTTCTCGACAGCGCTGGCACTTGCCCGATCTACCGAGTTGATCGCCAGCGTACCGGAGCGCCACACCGCCAATCTGCGAGTCGGTATGCACAGTTTTGACCTTGGGTTGCCGTTGCCGACCTTCACCGTCGCGATGCTCTGGCATCCGCGCCTGGATGCCGATCCGGCACATCGCTGGTTACGTGGTTGCCTTCGTGATGTTTGTGCGCAATAACGAATTATCGGGAAATCACAGGTTTGATTTAATCCTTGAAGTGATCAATATTGGTACAGTTGTTGTTAAGCTGATGTAACTACTTGTGGGGGGTGGCTTTTGTTTTTTTAGGAATATTGACGGGGTGTTTTGCTATAAAAATAATTTGAACTTTCGATAATTGAAAATGTATTGCGGTCAGCGAAAGAACTTTTCTGTAAGTGGCAATATGTCGCAAATGTCTAAAACTGGCCCAAGGCTATCAAATAGTGGCAATTGAATGTTAGGGCTGATAGTTGTGTTTATTTAAGCTAAATACTATTTAAGTAATTGAATTTAAACAAAAACATATTTTTTGTTGGTGATCTTTTTTCTTGGGTTTCATGGGGTTGTCGTCGCCATTTGGACAGTTGAAGCTGGTCATAAAGTGTGCCGTTTTAAATATCAAAATAAACTTATAATTACCTGCGCGATTTTCTGAGGCGGTGCTAGTGTTGGTTACTCCAATTAACCGCACTTGTCTGTCTGTAGAGGACGTGCGTCATGCCAACCTCAACTCCGCGGATTGCGATACTCGGTAATAGAGTGCCAAACCTGGATCTTCCAGAATTTGAACATTTTGCCGATTTGGGCAGCTTGTTGGCTGCCGTCGCATTTGATGTCGTATTGCTGGATTTGCCCGCTGCCTATGCGGGGAGGGTGCTGCGAAAGTTGCGCTCGGCCTCTTCTTACCGTTACACCCTCATTTACTGTTGTCGCGACCAGGATGGTTGGTGTGAGGCCTTGGGCGATGGCGCGTGCCCGGTCAACGCCAGTGAAATAAAAAATTTCTGGGGCGCATGGCGAGAACGCTTCAGGTTGTTCGAGCGCGGTAGCGGCCCCGAGCGTTTTGAGAGCCGTGTGCTGGCCTGGCTGTGGTTGCGCGACCACGCGCACATCTATGCCCTGCGAGACCCGCAAGTGCCGCAGCATTATCGCTATCCATTGCTCGACGCACTGGCTGATAACGAGCAGATCAACTCGTTTGCGTGGCTTAGCCTCATGGCACAGCAGGACTGGCTGGAAGAGGGCGTGCTGGTCGATCGCGTGCGGCTCTGTTCGGATTGTGGTTCCGGCCGGCTCAACTACATCGACGTGTGTGCCGAATGTCACGCCCTGGACATTTCGCGGCAACCGTCGCTGCACTGCTTCACGTGTGGTCATGTCGGACCGCAGGAATCCTTTCTCAAGGACGGGGTGTTGTTGTGCCCCAATTGTCTGAACCGCCTTCGCCACATTGGCACCGATTATGACCGCCCGATGGAGAACTATCGTTGTCGGTCATGCCAGGCGTTTTTTGTCGATGCCGAAGTGCAGGCGCGCTGCCTGGACTGTGGCCTGTCGCATACGCCTGACAAGTTACGGGTACGCGAGGTACGGGATTTCCGCCTGGCCGAGGCCGGGCGCTTCCGCTGTCGCCAGGAGTTCAGTGATCAATCGGGTCAGCACTTTGGTCGACTCAACCTGCTGGGCGGCAAGGATTTCTATGATCTGCTGAGCTGGCAGATACAGGTCGTGCGCCGCCACCCCGATCCTGCCTTTTCGCTGATCGGCCTGCGCTTCGTCAACCTGGCCGGCACCTTGTCGCACTTGGGTGAGCAACGCGGGCATGCCTTCATTGATAGCGTCGCCGATCGACTGGAGGAAACCGTCAGGACAACGGACCGCTGCTCGCGAAGTACCGAAGAGTTTTTCTGGATCATGCTGCCGCATACCGATGGCAAGGGACTGGAATGCGTCAAACAACGCTTGAGCCGGGTCGCCGAGCTGTTCTCGGCACCGGAGGTCAGCGACATTTCCCTGCGTGTCGTCAGCATCACCGCGCCCCACGATCTTCTCGACCAGGAAGATGGTGAACTATTGCTGGCCCGTTTGGCCGGTGAGTTGGTGTGATGACGCCTTTACTGGAACTTCTCTACAACGCGTTCGGCGGGCTGGTCGGGCCGGATGGCTTGAGCCGCTTGTTCTTCATGCTTTTCCCGTCGTTTCTGATTTTTGAACTGCCCATGATGATCATGGTGATGCTGGGCGTTCTGCGCTGGTTCGCCCGCCGACGTACGCGAGTGCCGAAGATCAGTGTTTATCGACCCAAGGTTTCTTGCATCATCACGTGCTACAGCGAAGGCATGGACGTCCAGACCACGCTGCTGAGCTTGTGCGAGCAGACCTATTGCGGCCACATCGAGATGATTCCGGTGGTGGACGGCGCCACGGTGAACCAGTCGACGCTGGCTGCCGTGCGCAGTTTCAACGTGGACCCGCAGTTGTATCCCCGGCGCCATTTGCGCCCGATTGCCAAATGGCAGCGAGGCGGGCGGGTGTCTTCATTGAACGCCGGGCTGTCGCTTGCCGGCGGTGAAATCGTGATGGCGCTCGATGGTGATACCTCGTTCGATAACAACATGGTCAGCGCCATCGTGCGGCATTTCGAGGACCCTTCAGTGCCTGCGGTTGCCGGTAGCCTGCGGGTGCGCAATGTCTGGAGTTCCTGGGTGACGGCCATGCAGGCGCTGGAATACCTGCTGTCGATTCATATGTCGAAAATCGGTTTGGCCGAATGGAACCTGGTCAACAACGTCTCGGGTGCCTTCGGGGCATTCCGTCGCAGTTTCCTGGTGAAGATCGGTGGCTGGAATACCCACACCGCCGAGGACCTGGACCTGACGTTGCGCATCAAGAGTTACTTCAAGCGCCATGACCTGAAGATCCCCTTCGAACCCGAGGCGATTGGTCATACCGATGCACCGGCGACGCTCGGTCAGTTTCTGATGCAGCGTTTGCGCTGGGACGGGGACCTGTTTTTCCTCTACATCAGGAAGCACAACCGCAACATCGACCCGAAATTATTGGGCTGGAAAACCTTCCTGATGATTCTGGTCACGGGTTTCTTCTTCCAGTTGGTGCTGCCGTTCATCATCTTCAGCTACACCTTGCTGGCGATTTTTATCCTGCCGGGCACGACGCTGCTGTTTCTGTTTTCCCTGATTTATGCGTTGTACCTGACGATCACCGTGCTGATGTTCTGCGCCATGTTGTTGATGGTCTCCGATCGTCCTCGACAGGACATGACCCTGGGGTTGTTGGTGCCGTTCTTCCCGCTGTTCATGCTGCTCCTGCGCTGCTGGAGCGTGGTCGCCATGCTCAACGAGATGTTCCGGCGCGGGCATGAGGAAAGTTCGATGGCACCGTGGTGGGTGCTTAAGCGAGCCACGAGGTTTTGATATGCGATCGATACTTCTGGCCCTGTTGCTGGTGGTACAACCCGTGATGCTCCAGGCCGCGCCGTCGGGGAAATGGTCCCAGGCCAGCTATGTGTGGGACAGCGAAGCGTTGCTCGATCCCGAACAGCGGCCGGCCGAGCTTGAGGCGCTGCGCAGCGCCGGGATGGACAAGATTTACCTCGGTCTCAAGGCCGCACAGATCAAGGACCTTGCCACCACGCGCCAACGCCTGGAGCAACTGCTTCAGGACGCGAAGCGCAGCGGGGTGCAAGTCAGCCTGTTGCTGGGCGACCCAAGCTGGATCGAGCCGCAGGAGCGCCACCAGCTCACAGACTTGCTGACCAAACTCAAGGGCCTTGCCTTCATCAGCCTGCACCTCGACCTGGAGGTCGAGCAACTGGGTGTACCCGTCCCGGATCAGCACTTGAAAGACTGGCTCGAGACCTTGCGCATGGCCGCCCGGGAGAGCCCATGGCCGGTCGAGATTTCCAGTCATCATCGCTGGTTCGCCGAAAAGAAGGCCGGCCAAACCTGCGTGCCCTGTGCGCTTCCCGACGCAGGCGTGCGTCAGGTCAGCCTGATGATTTACACCCGCAATCCAAAAAACAGCGCGCAACTGGCAGAACAAATCGCCAGGCGCTGGCCTGATCTGCAATTTCGCCTGGCGCAAAGCACCGAGCCGCAACTGGAGGCCACGGAAAGCTGGGCCGGCGCGTCAACCGAGCAGTTGCAACACCAGAACAGCGCCTGGCGGGATCAACTGCAACCCTTGGGCATTGCCGGCATTGACTGGCAAGCCTGGCAAGACTTTCCAAAACGGTGAACGGTTATGAAGATTCGTTTTGATAGTCGTAAGGAACTGAGCCCGACTCAGGAGCAGGGTTTGAGCGTGCTCTACGCGCCGGGCAAGCGCACGGCGTTTCGCGTGCGCTGGTATCTGATCCTGTTTTTGGTTGCGAGCCCTTTGATCTGGCTGGGCGGCAAGTTGGCCTACGGCATGTTGATGATTGACGCGCCGGCGCAGTTGCGCTTGCCGATTCTTGAAGTGCGCGCACGGGATGCCGGTCGGGTCGAACAACTGTTGGTCATTACCGGTGATCAGGTGCGGGTCGATCAGCCACTGGTCAATCTCGACAACCCCGAATGGCGCGCCCGGCTATCGCAACTGGCGGCGATGCCGACCAGTCCAGCGAAACCGGCCGTCAACAAATTGGGCGGCAGCGAGCGCCAGTTGCTCCGCACGCGCATAGGCAGGGCGCAAGAGCACATAAGGGTACTTGAAGACCTTGTGTTACGAGGCGCTGTCTCTCCGGGTGAAGTGCTGGCGGCCAAGTCCGAACTCGACAGCTTTCGAGCCGATTTGCTGGCGTTCGAGCGTCGTGAGCAACTGGCCAGTCAGGCGCCGGTCAGCGAGCAGCGTGAGGTGACTCAACAGAACGCCGAACAACAATGGTTGAAGACGCGCCTCGCCGCGTTGCCGGTTAAAGCCGCGCAGAGCGGGCGGGTTGCAGAAGTGTTGGTCAACCCCGGCGAAAACGTCGGTGCCGGGACGCTACTGATGCGCATTGAGCGACAGGAGGACCCGCTGTTGTGGATCTATCTGGAGCCGCTGAACATCACCTACGCCGGCATTGGTCAGCCGCTGCGTGTGCGCATGCCCAATGGTGACTGGCTCAATGCCCATGTTGTCCAGGCAGTGGACAGCGCCGGTCGCACGCCGACGGTGTTACGCGGGCCGTTCGCTGCCAGCGAAATGGGCTTGCAGGTTGCTGCCCGGTTTGATCGCCCGCTGCCAGCGCGCTGGAGAATCGATCAACTGCCGTTGAATGTTCGATTCCCTACCGACTGGCAACAGATGCTCACTGACAGCCGTGAATTCATGGAGCAGGTGGGGGACTTCATCGCCATTGATCGGGCAACCGCCACGGCTCAGGAAAGTCGCTAATGCTCAGAAATATTGATTGCGGCGGCCGGTAGAGGCGACTTCGGTCGCCAGCAGGTGCTCCGCCAGCACATCGTTCAAGAACCGGAACTGATCATTGAGCCCGACCACTTCATTGTTGAAGTGGTTGTCGGCGGCTGGAATCAGCATCGCGGCGAATTTTTTGTCGAACACCAGGGTCAACACTTTACGAGACTCAAAAGGTTGCGAGTAATAGTTGCTGCCGAACACCGGGAAGCTCACGGACAGGGTTATTGCGTTGAACATGACGTGCGCTCCTCGGAAAGGACGAACCAGCCAAACACGCTCAACGTGAAGGCCGTCAGGGCCAGACAGGTCAGGAGATGGATAAGCATGATTCGACCCTCCGCTACAGGGTTTCGTATTGGGTTGAGGTCGATCCTACGCTGACGGTAGGTGGGCGGAAGGCATTCGTGGCGATGGTGAATATCGACGCAAGTGATGGTCGTTTTTGTCGGTATTCTTCCGGGCCCCTTCGCGGGCAAGCCATGCTCCTACAGCTATTGTGTCGTTCACCGGATCTGTGGACGCACATGCGCCTGTAGGAGCGAGGCTTTCCCGCGAAGGGGCCCGGAAAAGCACCGAAAAATACTGGCACCTATACTCAAATCAGGACCTTTTGAACGCCGGACATCCTGTCCGGAACAGACTTGGGAAACCGCGATCTTGAACCTGCGTTCGCTGATCGTCGCCGTGCTGGTGGTGTTGGCGGGCTGCGTCACGGCACCGCGCGCGCCGGTGGAAGTGCCGCAAGTCATGATTTCCCCGAGTACCTGGCAGCAAGTCGATCGGGAGATTGTCGAGGCGTCGCAATCGGCCACCGAGCAGACCAGAATCTACGCCCGAGGCGCTATGGACTACTGGCGCACGCGGGTCTACGAGCTGACCGAACAGAACTTCATCCCATGGTTCAGCAGTTACTGGACCCAGGAATGGCTGTCGATGAAGGTCAGTTGGTACACCATCAGTGCCAAGGGCGAGCAGGATGCTTCGGAAAAGCGTCTGGCCGCTTATCTGCTGGAGCAATACCAGGAAAAGGTGTTGGCACCTGCCGCAGTGGAAATTGACCCGGATGCGATCCTCAGCCTCGCAGCGGCGTTCTACGTCGACATTCTCAAGGAAGAATTGCAGAAGATCTCCCAGCGCCATGGCGTGCCGATGGCCCAACTCAATGGCCGCATCCAGAAAATCCCCGCGATTGCCCTCGGACCGCCACCGCCCCGGGACGCGTCGCTGTATCAGGTCGTGCACACCGAATCCCTGAACACATTGCCGGCGTACGCGGCGCTGATCGACAAGATCCACACGGCTGGTGGCGATAAAGGTGTCGGCTCGACCGACACCGCCATGGCGCCGGTGGCCAAGCGCGCCAGCCAACGAATGGAAGCCGAAATGGCCCCGCGTGGTGCGGCCAGTGCGGTGGCGGCGGCAGCAGGCAAACTCGCTGGCGGCTTGATTACCGTGGGGGTGGCGGGGATACGCGCATTGATTCAGGCCAGCGACCGACCGGACAGCGAAGCGCTGATTCGCAGCAGCCTGGGCAACACGTTCGACAAAGCCTGGTTGAAGCTCGTGCAAGACCCGAGAACCGGAGTCATGGCGGGGACGTTGTACATGGCGGCGCAGATCGAAGGGAACCTGGCGCAGAGTGCCGCACCGCCGGTCGGTTCGAGCGGGGAATCTGTCGATTGGAGCCCGACGGAATCGACTAACCAGCAGATCAACCCGTGACCCAAGGAGAATACCCATGTCCTATGTAGATGGTTTTATCGCTGCCGTACCCACCGCCAACCGCGAAAAATTCAAGAAGCACGCCGAAATCGCAGCGGTGATTTTCAAGGAAAACGGCGCGTTGAGTCTGGCCGAGTGCTGGGGGGATGACGTGCCGGAGGGCAAGGTCACGTCGTTCCCGATGTCGGTGAAACTCAAGGAAGACGAAACCGTGGTGTTCGGCTGGATCATCTGGCCGGACAAGGCCACCCGCAATGCCGGGATGGAAAAAATGATGCAAGACCAACGCATGAAGCCGGACGTCAATCCGATGCCATTTGACGGTCAGCGCATGGTGTTCGGCGGTTTTGAGATGTTCGTCAAAGCCTGATGCGAACCCCGGGATCACTCCGACGCCGGAGTGATCCTGCAGCTCTTGCGATTGCGGATCTCGCTGTCCGTCGGCCGCTCTCGGATGAACTCGAAACGCGGTTCGCCTTCGCTGTAATGCACCAGCCAGCCCCATTCCAGCTCGAACTCGTCCTGGCCAGGCTTGGGCGGCGCGGCCCACCATGGTTCCTTGCTGATGATCTGTCGCATGGCCCCCTCCGAATAATTCGCTAGCCTCAACTATAACTTGCATGCCGGGAGCTGCCAGAAATGCGCCATGTACGCGATCCTTGCAGGAGCGAAGCTTGCTCGCGAAAGCGGTGGAACATTCAGCACTTCTGCATGATGCAAAACCGCTTTCGCGAGCAAGCTTCGCTCCTACAGGTGATCCCGCAGAGGTGTCATGCATGACTGACGAATCCCGTGAGCCGTTCAAACGGCTGTTTTTTGCGCTGGACTGTGTACCCGCGCAGCGCAAGGCCATCGCCCAGTGGCGCAGCGCCTTGCAACTGCGCAGCGGGCGGCCGGTGCCGGCGGAGAACTTTCACCTGACGCTGAAGTTCTTGGGCTCAGTGGGCGCTGCGCAGATTGCCGACATTTGCGCGGCTGCGGCGTCTGTGCGCACGCCGGCTGCCCGCATGACGGTGGTGCTTGATCGAATGGATGTGTGGCACCGGGCCGGGGTGTTGGTACTGGCGCCGGAGCAGGCACCGCCAGGGTTATTGCGCCTGGTGTATGACCTTGAGCAGGCCTTGCTGCCGTTCGGATTGGAAGATGCGCCACGGGAATTTCGTCCGCACGTGACCCTGGCCCGAGACTATCGGGCACCGGTTCCGGAAGCCTCGGAACCGCCGGAGTTTTTCCTGCGCGCCGATCGCTTCACCCTGTTCGAATCGCACAAGGGCCGCTATCGGGCACTGGCCGATTGGCCGCTGGGCACTGCGTAAGCCCAAACAAAAAAAGGCGCCCGAGGGCGCCAAACTTCACCTTAACCGAGGAGCCAGGTGAGCAATGCAGCGGTGGTAAGGCGCTGCATGAACAAAAGGTTTTTTCACTCCCTGTAGGAGCTGCCGCAGGCTGCGATCTTTTGACGTTGCTTTTAAAAACAAGATCAAAAGCTCGCAGCCTGCGGCAGCTCCTACAGGTGCAGGGTTACTTGCCGAGTTTTACCTTGGTCCAGCCCCGGGTCATCACCCGTTGCACACCAATCGGCATGTCAGGAATGGCATACAAAGTCGCCATCACTTCCTCTGAAGGATAGGAGCCCGGTTCGTTGCGAATCGCTTCATCCACCAGCGGCGTAGCGGCGGCGTTGGCGTTGCTGTAACCGATGCTGTTGGTGATCTCGGCGATGATGTCCGGGCGCATCAGGAAGTTCATGAACAGGTAGGCGTTCTCGACGTTGGTGGCGTCCCGTGGGATGGCGACCATGTCGTAGAAACTGCCGGCGCCTTCTTTCGGAATGCTGTAGTCGATCTTCACTTTGTCGCCGGCTTCAAGGGCGCGGGCCTTGGCCTGCAGGACGTCGCCGGAGTAACCGACAGCCACGCAGATGTTGCCGTTGGCCAGGTCAGAGATGTACTTCGACGAATGGAAGTACGCCACGTACGGGCGAATCTTCATGAACAACGCTTCGGCTTCGGCAATGTGTTGCTTGTCCTGATCGTTCACCGGGTAGCCCAGGTAGTGCAGGGCGGCCGGGAGCATTTCAGTTGGCGAATCGAGGAAACTGATGCCGCAGGCTTTCAGTTTTTCAGCGTTTTCCGGTTTGAACAGCAGGTCCCAGGAATTGGTCGGGGCGTTGGCGCCAAGCACTTCCTTGACCTTCTCCGGGTTGAAGCCGATACCGATCGAGCCCCACATGTACGGGAAGGCGTGGGCGTTATCCGGGTCGCTGGCGGAAGCGTTTTTCAACAGCACGGTATTGAGGTTTTTCCAGTTCGACAGCTTGGATTTGTCCAGTGTCTGGTAAACGCCGGCCTTGACCTGCTTGGCCAGGAAACTGTTGGACGGCACAACGATGTCGTAACCGGATTTGCCCGCTAGCAGGCGTGCCTCAAGGGTTTCGTTGCTGTCGAATACATCGTAGGTCACCTGGATGCCGGTCTCGTCTTCGAACTTCTTGACGGTGTCCGGGGCAATGTAATCCGACCAGTTGTAGACACGCAGAACCTTGTCATTGGCCTGGGCGCCGGTGGTGATCGCGCCCAATAAGGACAGTGTCAGCAGAGTCCTGCCAAACATTTTCATCGGTACAACTCCATTTCTTTTTTATTCAAATACGCAAAGCAATTGCAGTGAACACAAGCCTCTCATCTTGTAGGAGCTGTCGAGTGAAACGAGGCTGCGATCTTTTGATTTTAAGAAGCGAGATCAAAAGATCGCAGCCTGCGGCAGCTCCTACATTAGGCGGTGGCTTCCAGTATTTGCTTTTTAGGTTGCTGCCAGGATTCGCTGGCGGTCTGGTCCATGGCTTCCTGGATCGCACGTTTACGGGTGGCTTCGGCACGGCGGCTGAAGTACCAGACCATGAAGGTCACGATCGATACCGCCAACAGGATCAGGCTGGCCACGGCGTTGATCTCAGGCTTCACGCCCAGACGTACCGCCGAGAACACTTCCATCGGCAGGGTCGTGGAACCCGGACCGGACACGAAGCTCGCCAGCACCAGGTCATCCAGCGACAGGGCGAACGACATCATGCCGCCGGCCGCCAGGGATGGCGCGATCATCGGGATGGTGATCAGGAAGAACACCTTGAACGGCTTCGCGCCCAGGTCCATGGCCGCTTCTTCGATGGACAGGTCCAGCTCGCGAAGGCGGGCGGAGACTACCACTGCAACGTAAGCGGCACAAAACGTGGTGTGAGCGATCCAGATCGTCACGATGCCGCGTTCCATTGGCCAGCCGATCAACTGCGCCATCGCGACGAACAGCAGCAACAGCGACAGACCGGTAATCACTTCGGGCATTACCAGCGGCGCAGTCACCAGGCCACCGAACAGCGTACGACCCTTGAAGCGGGTAACGCGCGTCAGCACGAATGCCGCCAGCGTACCCAGTGCCACCGCTGCCACTGCCGTGTAGCAGGCGATTTCCAGCGAACGTCCCACCGAGCCCATCAGTTGCGTGTTGTCGAGCAGGCCGACGTACCACTTCACCGACCAGCCGCCCCATACCGTTACCAGTTTCGAGGCGTTGAACGAATAGATCACCAGAATCAGCATCGGCATGTAGATGAACGACAGGCCAAGCACCAGCATCAACTTTGAAAATCCGAAACGTTTCATCCCCGTGCCTCCATCTCTTTGGCCTGGCTGCGGTTGAACAGCAGAATCGGCACAATCAGGATCAACAGCATCACCACCGCCAGGGCAGACGCCACCGGCCAGTCGCGGTTGTTGAAGAACTCTTGCCACAACACACGGCCGATCATCAGGGTTTCCGGGCCACCCAGCAGCTCAGGAATCACGAACTCACCGACCACTGGAATGAACACCAGCATGCAACCGGCGATGATGCCGTTCTTGGCCAGCGGCACGGTGATTTTCCAGAAACTGTTGAAGGTGCTCGAACCCAGGTCCGACGCGGCTTCCAGCAGGCTTTGATCGTGCTTCACCAGGTTGGCATACAGCGGCAGGATCATGAACGGCAGATACGCATACACCACGCCGATATACACGGCGGTGTTGGTGTTGAGGATCTCGATCGGGTGCGATGTCAGCCCGGTCCACATCAGGAACGCGTTGAGCAAACCGTTGTTGCTGAGGATGCCCATCCACGCATAAACGCGGATCAGGATAGCGGTCCAGGTCGGCATCATGATCAGCAGCATCAGGACGTTTTGCGCTTCCTTGCTCGCCTTGGTAATGGCGTAGGCCATCGGGAAACCGACCACCAGGCACATCAATGTGCTGAACAGCGCGACCTTCAACGAACCCAGATAGGCGGAGAGGTACAGCTCATCTTCGCCCAGCAAGGTGTAGTTGCCGATGTTCAGGAGCAGCTGGAATTTCTGCTCGGCATAAGTGTAGATCTCCGAGTAGGGCGGAATGGCCAGGGCCGCTTCCGAAAAGCTGATCTTCATCACCAGGAAGAACGGCAACAGGAAGAACAGACACAGCCACAGGAACGGAATGCCGATGACGAGTTTTCGTCCGCTGGGCACCAGGCGCAGGAATTGCTGATTGAAGGTTCTCATGCGCGCAGTACCACGCCGCTGTCGTCTTCCCACCACACGAAGACCGGATCGTTCCAGGTCGGACGTGCACCGCGGCGTTCGGCGTTAGCCATGAACGACTGCACGATTTTGCCGCCAGGCAGCTCGACGTAGAACACCGAGTGACCACCGAGGTAGGCGATGTCGTGCACCTTGCCACTGGACCAGTTGTAGCGCGTGTCCGGCTGGGTGGTGCTGACCAGCATTTTTTCCGGGCGGATGGCGTAGGTGATCGACTTGTCCTGCACCGAAGTGCTGACGCCGTGACCGACGTAGATCTTCTGTTCCAGGTCCGGGCTGTGGATGATCGCGTGACCTTCCAGGTCTTCCACGACGGTGCCGTCGAAGGCGTTCGAATGGCCGATGAACTCGCAGACCATACGGCTGACCGGTGCTTCATAAATGTCGACCGGGCTGCCGATCTGGGCAATCCAGCCCAGGTGCATGATCGCGATGCGCTCGGCCATGGTCATGGCCTCTTCCTGGTCGTGGGTCACCATCACGCAGGTCACGCCGACGCGCTCGATGATTTCTACCAGTTCCAACTGCATCTGCGAACGCAGTTTCTTGTCCAGCGCGCCCATTGGTTCGTCGAGCAACAGCAGTTTCGGACGCTTGGCCAGGGAGCGAGCCAATGCCACACGCTGACGCTGACCACCGGACAACTGATGGGGTTTGCGTTTGGCGTACTGAGTCATGTGCACCAGGCGCAGCATCTCTTCAACACGGGCGTCGATTTCGGCAGCGGGCAAACGGTCCTGCTTGAGGCCGAAGGCGATGTTCTGTGCGACGGTCATGTGCGGGAACAGTGCATACGACTGGAACATCATGTTGATCGGCCGCTCGTAGGGCGGCATGTCGGTGATGTCGACACCGTCCAGCAGAATGCGGCCTTCGGTCGGGCGCTCGAAGCCGGCGAGCATGCGCAGCAGCGTCGATTTACCGGAACCGGAGCCACCGAGCAGGGCAAAGATTTCGCCCTGATAGATCTCCAGGGACACATCGTCCACAGCGGTGGTTTCGTCGAATTTCTTGGTGACGCGGTCGATTTTCACTAACACCTTTTTCGGTGCCTGGTGACCTTCAAGAGCCTTCCGGTAGATGCTGGAGGCGTTTGCCATGTGAAACTCCCAACAGGTTTCATTCGCCGGGCCAACGCGGCCTGACTTAATAGTTGATTGCAAACCCGAGCAGTGCAGTGCGGGTCAATCGGAATGCGGTTCCCTGTAGGAGCGAGGCTTGCCCGCGAAGACGGAGTGTCAGTCGACATATTCGTTGCCTGATGTACCGCTTTCGCGAGCAAGCTTCGCTCCTACAGGGTATTGCGCATGCCTGACGGACACTCCGCTCGGGCTTATTCGGCGCCGCCGTCCTGGCTGCCTGGTAGTGCTTGTTGTTATTGCAGTGTGTTGTTGTCGTGAGGGGCGGGCGCACACAGGCGCGCCCGACTGGCCCACGGGGGCAGTGAAATCGTTGAATGCGGGTATTGAGTCGTCAGCGTGAGTTACGCAGCGCCGCTCGTTGCCGGCACGCTTCGCCAAACGCCTGGAAAATTCTCAAATAAGGAGGATTCGACAGAACCTGCCATTCCGGGTGCCATTGCACGCCGAGGGCAAAAGCCTTGCTGCGTTCGACCGAGACCGCTTCGATCAATCCATCCGGCGCGAGCGCTTCGGCACGCAGGCCGGGGGCGAGTCTGTCGATGCCCTGGCTGTGAATCGAATTGACCTGAAACTCGGCTGGCAGATCCAGTGCCTCGAACACGCCACCCGGCTGCACATTAACGGCATGCGCCGGTGCGTATTGCACCGCCAGGTCCGGATGGTTGGCTTCGCGATGATCGAGGAAGCCAGGCAGTTCATGGACCTTCTGATGCAGACTGCCACCGAACGCCACGTTCATCTCCTGAAAGCCCCGGCAGATGCCGAGCACCGGAACGCCAGCCGCAATCGCTGCGCGAATCAGGGGAAGGGTGGTGCGATCCCGCTGGGGATCGTGTTCCGTGCCGGGAGCGCTGTCGGGGCCTTGATAGTGGAAGGGTTCCACATTCGACGGCGAGCCGGTCAGCAACAGACCGTCGAGCTGCGGGAGCAGATCATCGATTTCGGTCAGTTCAGCCAGGGAAGGAATGACGACGGGCAGCCCTAGCGCCGCAACGCTGACAGCACGCAAGTACTTGTCGCCGCTGACGTGGTAGGGGTGCAGACCAATCTGTTTGACGCATGCTGTAACGCCGATCAATGGCTTGAGTGCCATTTTTATCACCTCGAAGTTTCACACTTGAACGAGCTTTTCCGGAGCTTAGCCTTGTTGATTTTAATTAACAACTCTCATGTAAAAAATTCTAAACGCCATACGTCTGAAGTTGAGGATTTACGCGTGTTTCAGGGGTGATGTGGCACTCTCGTGCCGCTGAAAGGCCCGAAAATAAACGCTGAAAGGCTGAGTGTTCGCTATTGACTTCACTTTGCCTTTCGGATTGACTGGGCTCGTGAAAGGGTAGTGAACATAATAATTAACAGCTAAATAGGTGCATCATGTCGGTCCCTCTGCGTACCGTTCAACTCAACGAAGCAAACGCATTCCTTAAGAAATATCCTGAGGTTTTGTACGTCGACCTTCTGATTGCGGATATGAACGGTGTGGTGCGCGGCAAGCGCATCGAACGCACCAGTCTTCATAAGGTTTACGAAAAAGGCATTAACCTGCCGGCATCTCTGTTTGCTCTGGATATCAATGGTTCTACGGTGGAAAGCACCGGCCTGGGTCTGGACATCGGCGACTCCGACCGGATCTGCTACCCAATCCCCGGCACCCTGAGCATCGAGCCATGGCAGAAGCGCCCAACTGCGCAACTGTTAATGACCATGCACGAACTCGAAGGACAGCCGTTCTTCGCCGATCCGCGTGAAGTGCTGGCTAACGTGGTACGCAAGTTCGACGAAATGGGCCTGACCATCTGCGCCGCGTTCGAACTGGAGTTCTACCTGATCGACCAGGACAACGTGAACGGTCGGCCTCAGTCGCCACGTTCGCCGGTGTCCGGCAAGCGTCCGATGTCGACTCAGGTGTACCTGATCGACGACCTCGACGAATACGTGGACTGCCTGCAAGACATCCTCGAAGGCGCGAAAGAGCAGGGCATCCCGGCTGACGCCATCGTCAAGGAAAGCGCCCCGGCGCAGTTCGAGGTCAACCTGCACCACGTGGCCGACCCGATCAAGGCTTGCGACTACGCCGTCCTGCTCAAGCGTCTGGTGAAAAACATCGCCTACGACCACGAGATGGACACCACCTTCATGGCCAAGCCGTATCCTGGCCAGGCGGGTAACGGTCTGCACGTCCACATTTCGATTCTCGACAAAGAAGGCAACAACATCTTTGCCAGCGAGGATCCCGAGCAGAACGCCGCGCTGCGTCACGCGATCGGCGGTGTGCTCGAGACCCTGCCGGCGCAGATGGCGTTCCTTTGCCCGAACGTCAACTCGTACCGTCGCTTCGGCGCGCAGTTCTATGTACCGAATTCGCCGAGCTGGGGCATCGACAACCGTACCGTAGCCGTGCGTGTGCCGACCGGTTCGCCGGACTCCGTGCGCATCGAGCATCGTGTAGCCGGTGCCGACGCCAACCCGTACCTGCTGATGGCGTCGGTTCTGGCCGGTGTTCACCACGGCCTGACCAACAAGATCGAACCGGGCGCTCCGGTGGAAGGCAACAGCTACGAGCAGAACGAGCAGAGCCTGCCGAACAACCTGCGCGATGCACTGCGCGAACTGGACGACAGCGAAGTCATGGCCAAATACATCGACCCGCTGTACATCGACGTGTTCGTGGCGTGCAAGGAAAGCGAGCTGGCGGAGTTCGAGAACTCCATCTCCGACCTTGAGTACAACTGGTACTTGCACACGGTCTGATTGGCAGCTACCCGCCACACCCTTGATGGCGGGTGACTGCCCCTATAGGAGCTGCCGAAGGCTGCGATCTTTTGACTTTTGTTTTCAAGATCAAAAGATCGCAGCCTTCGGCAGCTCCTACAGGGATCGGGTTTCAAATTTTTGATTAAAGGCATTCAGCCCGACGATCATCTAATCCCCTGCGTCGAGTCACAACAATGACAATTACTCGCAGCGATTGGGAGCAACGCTTCCAGTCCCTAACAATAGAAAGCCGTGCCTTCATCGACGGCCAGTATTGCGCGGCCGCCAGCGGCGCCACGTTCGAATGCATCAGCCCGGTGGACGGTCGTTTTCTGGCGAACGTCGCCAGCACCGATGAAGCCGATGCGAACGCGGCCGTAGCCGTTGCCCGTCGCACCTTTGAATCCGGCGTCTGGGCCAACCTGGCCCCGGCCGAGCGCAAGCGTGTCCTGATCCGTTTTGCCGACCTGATCCTGGCGAACCAGGAAGAACTGGCGCTGCTCGAAACCCTCGACATGGGCAAGCCGATCAGCGACTCGATGAACGTCGACATTCCGGCCACCGCCAACGCGATCCGCTGGACCGCCGAAGCCATCGACAAGATCTACGACGAAGTCGCCGCTACGCCGCGTGATCAACTGGGCCTGGTGACGCGCGAAGCGGTCGGCGTGGTCGCTGCCATCGTGCCGTGGAACTTCCCGCTGATCATGGCCAGTTGGAAATTCGCCCCTGCCTTGGCGATGGGTAACTCGTTCATCCTCAAGCCGTCGGAAAAGTCGCCGCTGACTGCAATCCGAATTGCGCAACTGGCACTGGACGCCGGTATCCCGAAAGGCGTGTTCAACGTCCTGCCGGGTTACGGTCACACCGTCGGTAAGGCCTTGGCGTTGCACATGGACGTCGACGTGCTGGCCTTCACTGGCTCCACGACGATTGCCAAGCAACTGATGATTTACGCCGGCCAAAGCAATATGAAACGCGTTTGGGCAGAAGCAGGGGGCAAGAGCCCGAACGTGGTGTTCGCCGATGCGCCGGATTTGCGCGCGGCTGCACAAGCTGCGGCCAGCGGCATCGCCTTCAACCAGGGCGAAGTCTGCACCGCCGGCTCGCGCTTGCTGGTGGAGCGTTCGATTCGTGAGCAATTCATCCCGCTGCTGGTGGAAGCACTGCAAGCGTGGAAACCGGGCCATGCACTTGACCCTGCGACCACCGTCGGCGCAGTCGTCGATCAGCGTCAACTGGACAACGTGCTGCGCTACATCGGCATTGGCAAAGAGCAGGGTGCCGAGCTGATTGCTGGCGGCCAGCGCACCCTCGAAGACACCGGTGGCCTGTACGTGGAACCGGCGATTTTCGACGGCGTGACCAACGCCATGACCATCGCCCAGGAAGAAATCTTCGGCCCTGTGTTGTCGGTGATCACCTTCGACACCGCTGAAGAAGCCTTGCAAATCGCCAACGACAGCATCTTCGGCCTGGCGGCAGGCGTGTGGACCAGCAACCTGAGCAAGGCCCACACCTTTGCCCGTGGCTTGCGCGCCGGCAGCGTCTGGGTCAACCAGTACGACGGCGGTGACATGACCGCGCCGTTCGGTGGGTTCAAGCAGTCGGGTAACGGTCGGGATAAATCGCTGCATGCTTTCGACAAGTACACCGAACTCAAAGCGACCTGGATCAAGCTCTAATACTTTTTACAACGACGGTCGCCGGCACGCTGCCTTCGGCCATCGGAGAAACCTATGAAGCAGACACATGTAAACAGCTACTACGCCGCCACTCGCAACTTCACTGGCGACTTCCCGATTCTGGAAGAACTGGTCGAATGCGATGTCTGCGTGATCGGCGCCGGCTACACCGGCCTGTCCTCGGCGCTGTTCCTCGCCGAAGCGGGTTATAGCGTGACCGTGCTGGAAGCCGCCAAGGTCGGCTTCGGCGCCAGCGGTCGCAACGGCGGTCAACTGGTCAACTCCTACAGCCGCGACGTCGATGTCATCGAAGAGCGCTATGGCGACAGGACTGCCGAAGTTCTCGGTAGCATGATTTTCGAAGGCGCCGACATCATTCGTCAGCGCATACAGCACTACGACATCCAGTGCGATTACCGTCCGGGTGGCATCTTCGCGGCAATGAACAAGAAGCAGCTCAAAGGCTTGGGCGAGCAGAAGAAAAGCTGGGAACGCTACGGCAACAAGAACCTGAAGATGCTCGACGCGGCTGAGATCAAGCGCGAAATCGGTTCCGACGCTTACGTCGGCGGCCTGCTGGACATGCAGGGCGGCCACATTCATCCGCTGAACCTGGCCCTCGGCGAAGCCTCGGCGATCATTGGCCTGGGCGGCAAGATTTACGAGCAGTCGGCGGCGGTGGAAATCACCTACGGCGAACCGATCACCGTGCGCACTGCCAAAGGTGTGGTCCGCGCCAAGTACTTGCTGATCGCTGGCAACGCTTACCTGCCACAAGGCCTCGACAACCGTGTGACCAGCAAGAGCATGCCGTGCGGTTCGCAGATCGTCGTCACCGAGCCATTGTCGGAGCAGCAGGCCCGCAGCCTGATCACGAACAACTACTGCGTCGAAGACTGCAATTACCTGCTCGACTACTACCGCCTGACCGCAGATAACCGCTTGCTCTACGGCGGTGGTGTGGTCTACGGCGCGCGTGAGCCGAACGACATCGAGCAGCTGATCAAGCCAAAAATCCTCAAAACCTTCCCGCAATTGAAGGACGTGAAGATCGACTACCGCTGGACCGGCAACTTCCTGCTGACCATGTCGCGCATGCCGCAATTCGGCCGAATCGAGAAAAACGCCTATTACATGCAGGGCTACAGCGGCCACGGCGTCACCTGTTCGCACCTGGCGGGCAAATTGATCTCGGAAATGATTCGTGGCGACGCCGAGCGTTTCGACGCGTTCGCATCCTTGCCGCACATGCCGATGCTCGGAGGCCGCACGTTCTCGGCACCGCTGACCGCCATGGGTGCCGCGTATTACGCGCTGCGCGACCGTTTCGGCATCTAAGCTTTACCTCGCCGGCGCCTCCCCCAAAAGGGGCCGCCGGTTTTTTAAATACTGGAATCACCGCAACCCCCTGTAGGAGCTGCCGCAGGCTGCGATCTTTTGATCTTGTTTGTAAGATCAAGATCAAAAGATCGCAGCCTGCGGCAGCTCCTACAGGTTTGTGGATTGTTTGACGAAGCTGATTTTTACCGCCGTTTATCGAACCTGCTGAGCAACACCAACAAACGTGATTTAATAGCCGCCTTTCACGGTTCAGGGACAGGGAAACGGCAGGATCTGCGCCTGTTTTCCACCCCCATTACCCTTAAGTCGTTCTCACATAAGGCTGTCATGGATACGGGTTCTCGACTCAAATTAGTACGCGAAAGCTACAAATTGTCCCAGCGCGAGCTGGCCCGGCGTAGCGGCGTCACCAATGCCACCATTTCCCTGATCGAACAGAATCGCGTCAGTCCTTCCGTCAGCTCATTGAAAAAGCTGCTCGAAGGCATTCCCATGTCCCTGGCGGACTTCTTCACCTTCGATCAACCCCCGCGCGAGCATCAATACGTGTTCCGCGCCAACGAACAACCAGACCTCGGCCGCCATGGCCTGCGCCTGCTGCTGATCGGCGCCTCTGTGCCGAGCCGGCAAATGCGTCTGCTGCGCGAGCAATACGCGCCTGGGGCCAGTTCCGGGGAAGAGCCGATCGTGCACGCCGAAGGTGAGGAGTGCGGGTTGGTGACCCGGGGGACGGTTGAGCTCACAGTCGATGGGCAGATCAGCGTATTGAATGCCGGGGATGGCTATTACTTCCCGACGACGTTGCCGCATCGGTTTCGCAACATTGGGGCGGATGAGGCGGAGATTATTAGCGCTAACACGCCGGCGAACTTCTAACAGTAAACGCCAGCTAAAAAGCCCGATTTATCGGTGATGCGGTTCACAAACTCGAACACTGTGGCTGTGGCGAGGGAGCTTGCTCCCGCCGGGGCGCGAAGCGGCCCTAAAAACGGGACTGCTGCGCAGTCCACGGGACCAAGCTCCCTCGCCACAGGTTACTTATTGTTCGTTCTATCTTTTAGTGAAAAGCATTGGAATTCATGTGAGCTCTTTTGTTTGAAATCGCGCAGCGATGAGCCGCTTATTGTCTTGCCTGCGCTGAATTCGGGCTGTGAGCAATATGTTTCGGTCCCACCAACGCCCAAAGTATCAGCCCAATCAGTGGCACAAACACGATCACTACCATCCATACCCCTTTGGTGCTCGCTTTCCCCTCGCTTTTACGCACCCGGTTAATCGCCCATAACTCGATCAGCAGAAGCACGGCTGCGAGTACGATCCACGTCGTTTCGTTTGGCATGAGTCACCTCCTGATAGTCATTCAGTTAGGTGAGCTCCCGCACGCAGGGTTCATTAAATTTAAGGTGTCGCTTTCCAGTGACCTCCGCCCGATTCGCAATCAATCCTGGCTTGATCAATGTGCTCTGCACCGTAGTAGTAAGTCGTGACCTGCGCATTGTTGGGAATGTTGAGCGACTTGCTGTTCTTGTCCTTGCTGGTGGAATGCGGATTGGCCAGCGATTCCTGGGTCAGAGTCGCAATGCAGGTGGCTTGATAGTGATCGGCACAATGTTCGACCTTTTTCTTGGCGCTGGTCAGCATGTCTTTGCTTTCATTACTGCATGACCAGTCGATGGAATTGACCGGCATGCCTTCGTACTCGTAGCAGCTGTGCGTTTCGACCACGGGTACGGAAGGGCTTTCAGAGCGGGTCAGCACGTCGCAGCCTTCAGCGGCGGCCAAGGTGGGAATGAAACAGGCGATCAGAAGCAGACGTCTACTGTTCATCGGAATTTCCTCTCCAATGGCGCCTTGCTTGCTCAATGAGCGGCGCTTATAAGAGTTTCGAAACACGATGTCGCTCACGGTTCAATCCGTTTGACGAGTACGCGAGCTGACCTCTTCTGCTTGCGCTGTCACTTTTCAATAAAGTCCCGAATGGCCTTGATCGTCTGCACCGGTGCTTCTTCCATCAACCAATGCCCAGCCCCCGGCACCACAACCTCGGTGACGTTATCCGCCGCGTTGCGCATCACAATCGCTTCATTGGCGCCGAAGGATTTTTCACCGCCGACTGCCAGTACCGGCATGGTCAGGCGTGTTGCCATTGACGCCTTGTTGTCCACTTCATCCTGACGAATGCTGCGAAACTGGGCGAATGCCGCCTGCATGTTGCCGGGGCGGGCGTAAAGTTTGGCGTAGTGTTGGCGGGTCTCTTCGTCGATCTTGGCCGGGTTACCTGCGAACTCGTTCCAGAAGCGGTCCAGGTAGATGCGCTCCCGACCGGCCACCAGCCGCTGCATGTCCGGCCCGCCGAAGTCGAAGTGCCAGAGCATCGGGGAGCGCACGATGTCGTTCCAGGGTGGAATGCCAGGCACCGGCGCATCCATCACCACCAGGCGATCAGTAAGCTGCGGGTAACGCGAGGCGTAGGCGAAGGCGACCATGGTGCCGATGTCGTGGCCGACGACCACTGAATGCTCGATCCCCAGTGCGGCCAGCACGCCTCGGATGTCGCCGGCCTGGGTCTTTTTGTCATAGCCGCTTTCCGGGAGCGACGACAAACCCATGCCGCGCAAGTCCGGCACCACGACGGTGTGATCCTTGGCCAGGTCCGCCGCCAGTGGCGCCCACATGTCGCCGGTGTCGCCGAAACCGTGCAGCAACACCACGGCGGGACCTTTGCCGCCAACGCGCACGTGGATTGTGGCGCCTTCGACTTTGATGTCCTGGGTGCGGAAGGCGGCAGGGAACGGCGTCACCGCTGCGTGTGCTGGAAGGCTAAGCGCCAATAACGTCAAAGCAGTCAGCAGAGTGCGGAACATGACGATGTCTCCAAGTGTGCGCAGGGAAGCGCTGAGGTGCGCTTTATCTGTCGGAGAGCGTAGACGGGGCAGGCAGTAAAAACCCGCAGCGATGCGGGTTTTTTATGACTGACAACGGGTCATTGGCCTTTAGGCGTATCAAACCCGCGTTGCTCTATTACCCGAAACACATCGGTAACGTCCTGGAGCAGGATTTTCGCGATGTTGGCGACGGTGTTGATGTCGTTCTCGGCGTAGTCGGGGAGGCTGGTGCAGGCCATGAGGCTCAGGTAGGGCAGGACGGCGTTGAGGCGTTCGCTGACGCAATTGTGGAGTTCGCGCAGTGGGGCGTCGCTGTCAATCAGGAGGACAGGGTAGCTGGTGCCGAATTGGGTCAGGGGGGTGAAGCGGCGTGGCGGAAGTGAATTGATCATTGGAAATCCTTAGCTCAAGTAATGAATTTGCCACCGATTGCTGCGAAACAAATTGGGTGGCAGCTATGCGTGGGTTCGCAGACCGAGGAGCTAAGACTCGGCAGACCCGAAGATCTCCCACGCACAGCCGCCATAAAACAGAACACAGGCGAATATGCCGCGTCGTATTTTGACGATTGTGGACTTAGCACGCTAGGGCTGCGAAACCCTATCGCCAACAGATGTCAGCGACGGATCGAATATAGGCAGTGATTTTGGTGGCTGCAATTGGGGGTGTAGGACTGGTTTTTGGGGATCAAGGTCAAAAGATCGCAGCCTTCGGCAGCTCCTACAGGACGGTGTAGGCGCTGCTTTTTGAAGTGACGGGCCGGTTTTGTTGGGGGAGCCGGTTTTTGGGCGGGGGGAGCAGGGTAGGCCTGAGGAAATGGGCTATCAGGGGGCAGGAGCGCTTCGCTGCCCAGCCGGAGCAAGCTCCTTCGCCACAATGAGAAAAGTCCTACGCGATTTGCAGACCTCAAGGCGAGCTGCGTCATAGCGACCATTCATTTGCTTGATACTCATCATTAAAGAATGCAAGTTCTGTTTTTTCGCCAAGGGAGGAGGATAGGCACATACCGATCTCGCCTTTGAAGGAATCAGTGCGATGAGAATTTCAACTGTGTTGGCTTTTGTCGCCGTATTAACCGGCAGCATTGCCGTCGCCGTGCCTGCCTATTCGGCTGACCTGTCCTGCCACTTCCCGCCGATCAGCGATAGCGCCGCCAGCCTGCAGCACGCCCAATCCGTGGCGGTGCTCTACAGCGAAAACACCCTCAACACGCAGCAATACCTTGAGAGCTACCACGCCGTTGCGGTGAATGGTGCGAAGAACCCTGAAATGGATTCACGCATCGCCAAGGCGTTCGTTGACAGTTCTGATCCGCAACGGGCGATCAACGGGTTGATGGCTTCGCTGCAAAAACAATTCACCTCGGTGACCGTCTACGACAACCTCGACGCGGCGGTGCAGGCGCATCCTGATGTGGTGGTGATGCTCGACACCTATAGCCGTCTGGTGTCCAAGCGCAACAATCAGGTTGAAGCGCGGTTTGTCGCCAAGTTCTACGATGCCAACCTGCAATACATCGGTCAGGCTGAAGGCTCGCGTGCCGAAAAGATGCCTTCGGTGTGGGTGCATGGCAAAGCCGCGCCGCAGATCGCCGCGCAAATCAATCAGCAAACCGTGTTGCAAGAGAACGCGCTGAAACAGTTCGATGTGTCGTTGAAGGCGCTGTTGACATCCGGTAACGCTGACCATGTTGCAAGCAATTGATGCACCTGTAGGCGCAGCCTTCGGCAGCGCCTGCAGGCTAAGCCTTGCTCACGCTCAACCATAAAGACACACACAATCCCCGCTGTGCCTGCTCATCGGTAAAGCCTAATCGCACCCGCGCCCCGGTGCGGTCCACGATTGCCTTGACGATCGACAGCCCAAGTCCCGACCCCGATTCATCCGTGCCCAGGCTGCGATAAAAAGGGTCGAACACGCGCCCCTGTTCCTCCAGTGCAATGCCTGGCCCCGAATCCTTGATCTGCAACAGCGCCTCGCCTTTGTCCATGACCAGCGAAAGGTCCACGCGCCCATGTTCCGGGGTGTAGCGGATGGCGTTGTCCACCAGGTTTTTCACCACGGCAATCAGGTCGATTGCGTTAATGCGCACCTGCAGGTCTTTTTCGATTTCCACGCCAATGTCGAGGTGCTTGATCTCGGCCAGCGGCATCAGATCTTCCAGGACACGGCGATAGACGTCGTGTACGGAAACCGTCGACACCGCTGGGTTCGAGGCCGATTGCGCCTTGGCCAGTGTCAGCAGTTGATCGATCAGGTTTCTGCCGCGCTCGATGCCGCGCCGCAACGGCACCAGGCGCTCACGGGCCAACGGTGGCATGTCGGCGGCGGCCAGGCGTTCGGCCTGCAAGGACAGGGCCGTCAGCGGTGAGCGCAGTTCGTGGGCGGCATCGGCGACGAAGCGGCGTTGGGTTTCCATCGACTGCGCCACGCGGGTGAGCAAGCGATTGATCGCCACCACGAATGGGCGGATTTCCACGGGCAGGTGGTGTTCTTCAATCGGGTGCAGTTCCTGTTCGTCGCGCCGGTCGATTTCAGAAGAAAGCGTCGCGATGGGACGGAACAATTTGCGCACCAGATCGCCCACGACCAGCAGCAGGACGGGCAATAAAACCAGGAACGGCAGCACACTGCGCAAGGCACTGGCGCGGGCGTCCTTGTCGCGGGCGCCGGTTTCCTGCGCGACGGCGATGCGCTCGCCTTGGGCGGTGGTTTTCACCAATACGCGGAACGCCTCGCCGGCGATGGGCACGGTCGTCAAGCCGTCGGCCAGTGTCGTGGGGAAGGGCAGCGGCGTGCCGGCGTCACCCTTGCCCGTGGCTTTACTGCCATCGGCCAGATACTGAAGAATGATCCGCGATTCGTCATCGTCCTCTGCAACGGTTTCCGGGTACTTGAGTGTCATGTGCTGGCGGTCGAACAGCTCGGCCATTTCGCGCAAGGTGTCGTCCTGCATCTCGTGGGCTTCATCGAAGGCCGACACGTAGGCGAAAATCCCGGCCACGACGGCGACGACCAGGATCGCCAGCGACAACGTTACCGAGAGCCTGAGCTGGATCGACTCACTCAAACGTTTTTTGAAACCATCCATCCCATTCCCCTGACGTTCTTAATGACATGGCTTCCCAGTTTGCGGCGCAGCGCATGAATCAAAAACTCCACCGCGTTGCTCTCCACTTCATTGCCCCAGCCATAGAGGCGGTCTTCGAGTTCGCTGCGCGAGAGAATTGCGCCGGGGCGGATCAGCAGCGCCTGGAGCAAGGCGAACTCGCGGCTGGACAGCAGAATGCCGGGGTTTTCTTCGGTGCTGGCTTCTTTGGAGATCAGGTCCAGTGACACCACGCCATTGTCGAGCCGCGACAAAGCGCTGCCGCCGTGACGGCGCAGAACGGCACGCATTCGCGCCAGCAGTTCGGCCATGTCGAAGGGTTTGAGCAGGTAGTCGTCGGCACCGCCGTCGAGCCCGCGCAAGCGATCATCGAGGTTGTCCCGGGCGGTGATGATGAGCAGGGGCACGGGGTTGTTTTGCCCACGGATGTTATTGAGCACTTCGAGGCCGTCCTTGCCCGGCAGGCCGAGGTCCAGCAGCACCAAGTCGTAGTGCTGGGTGTCCAGCGCGGCGAGGGCCAACAGGCCGTTCTTCACCCAGTCGGTGGCGTAGCTCGCATCTTTGAGAGCGCCCTGGATCGCATCGCCGATCATCGGGTCGTCCTCGACCAACAGAATCCGCATGTTCCGCTCCGATAAAAATAGGCGCGATGGTGATAACCGTCGCGCCTGTATTGAAGCACCTGTGCCGGGGTTTGTCCGCCACGGCCTCCATGCATGACGCGGCTATCGGTCAGGCCTTGGCTTTCATCGAATCAAACGCTTTGAGCAAGTCATCCATCGCCGCTTTGCAGTCGGCCTGGTTCGGGCTGCTTTTGCGCAGCGCGGACAATGCATGATCGATGGCTTTGTCTACCACATGCCAGTCGCTGGCGGCGCGGGGCTTGATGCCGGCTTCGGCTTCGTCCCAGGAGGTCTCCAGGTCCTTGATCCGGGTTTTCGCCGCCGGCAGATCATTTTTGTCGACTATCGCCGCGACGTCGGCGGCGATGTTGCGGAACGGCGACAAGTCTCCCAGTTTCGAACCCGCATTGGTCTGGCTGCTTGCCGCGCCCGAGTTGGCACCGGCACCGGGTTTGTCGGCAGGTTTTGAACAACCGGTCGCGATGCTCAGCAGGGCAATCGACGAGATAATGGCGATATGGCGAATGACGTTTTGAAAATAGCGCATGGCGATTCCTTGATGGCTTTTGAAGGATTACGGAGTGATTTGTTTGCGATTGCCGACGCTGATTTGCGCAACCGCAACGAGGATGATGATGACGCACAGGAACAGCGCGCTGGTCCAGGTTGCGCCCATGCCGAGGCCGCCATAGGTTTTGGCTTGCGTCAGCAGGTCGCCGAGGGAGGCACCGAAAGGACGGGTCAGGATGTAGGCGATCCAGAAGGTGAGCACCACATTGCCGCCCAGGCGCCAGGCGATGAGTGTCGCGGCAATCAATGCACCAAAAATCACCGCGCCAACGGTGAAGCCCAGGCCCAGTGCTTCGGTGGCAAGGTCGCCCGCTGCCGTGCCCAGGGCAAAGGTGCAGAGCACCGTGGCCCAATAGAACAACTCACGTCGTGGCGTGTCGATTTCGCGGATGGACAGGTTGTGTTCGAAGCGATACCAAACCAGAAAGTTGACGATGAGCAATACCGAAAACACGGCAGTGCTGGTGTACAGACTGACGTCCAGCATGTCGGTGAGAATGTCGGTGATCTGGGTGCCGACGATGCTCACCAGAACGACGGTGAGCCAGTAGATCCAGGGCGTGTAGGTTTTGGTGCGCAGTTGGCAGGTCAGGGCGATGGCGAGCAGGATGGCCATGCCGATGCTTGTCCAGACCGCGCCGAGGCCGGCGTCGACGGCAAGAAAGTCGGCGCCGGTTTCGCCCACCGTGGTGGACATGATCTTGATCACCCAGAAGGACAGCGTCACTTCGGGCACTTTGTTGAGCCAGCCGGCTAGGGTCGGGTTCATGTCGGTCAATTCTCCTGAGCAGCGCTATAAAGTGCGCAGGAGTAAGGCTACCGACCGAAACTTAGCTGGGACTGAGCGAAGGCAGAATCCATGATTACCGAAAGCGGGGTATCAGGTATGGACCAACGCAATGGTGAACGAGACCACGATCATGCAGACAAAGGCAAAATTGAGGTTCATGGCCGGCTCATCCGAAGCTTGAAGGTGGCGCTATTTTGAACAGGCGGGGGAAAAATAAAAAATTCGGCGTGGTGATTTGAAAGATCGAGAGAAATGATACTTGGGCGGTTTGTGTTTGTTGCGCTGTTTGGCTAATCTCGCACGAACGCGTATCTTCACGCACAAACAGGCATAACCATGCACGACCAGCACTCCGCGGTTGAATTCCCTCATCTGCGTCGACAGAAAATTCTCTTGATTCTTGAACGTGACGGCAAGGTCATGGCCTCCGAATTGAGTCAGCATTTCGCGGTTTCCGAAGACACCATTCGCCGCGATCTGGCCGAGCTGGACAGCGCCGGGCTGGTGCAGCGCGTGCACGGCGGTGCGCTGCCGCGACCTAAAGACACGGGCAAGGATTACTTCACCCGGATCGGCGAAACCGACGAGACCAGAACACGATTGGCTCGACTGGCGGTGAAGCTGATTCAGGATGGCCAGATCGTGATGTTCGGCTCCGGGACCACGATCTTGCAGATCGCGCGGTCGCTGCCTCTGGACATCTCGATCACTGCCATTACCGCGTCACCGATGACAGCGGTCGCCCTGACTGAATACAAAGGCATCAAGGTGATTCTGGCCGGCGGGCAACTCAATTCTGCAACGATGTCCGCCGGTGGGCATGAAGCCCTGCGGTTGCTCAAGGGCATCAAGGCTGATCTGCTGTTCACCGGCGTCTGTGCGATTCACCCGGACATCGGCATCACCTCACCGCATTTCGATGAAGTGCCGGTGAAACAGGCCATGCTCGACTGTGCTTCCCACGTGATCGCCGTCACCACGGCGGACAAACTGGGCGCGGTGGAGCCGTTTGTGGTTGCGCCGTGTTCGCGGGTGCACACGTTGATTACCGAGCGTCATGTGGCGACAGGCAATGTCGAGGATTACCGCACGCTGGGGATCGAGGTGGTGCAGGTGGATGCTTGACCACATTTTTCGCGTTCACCGACGATCAAATTGTGGGAGCGAGCTTGCTCGCGAAGAGGCCGGCACAGACAACATCCACCTATGACTCAGCGCAGTTTTTCAAGCATTTGGTAGTACCACATGCCGGCCGCCAGCATCGGGTTGCCGAGCAGGTCACCCATGGGGACGCGGATGTGTTGGCATGCGGCGAAGGTGTCGTAGTGCTCCAGTTGGCCTGTGATCGCACGGCCCATGATTTCGCCCATGATGTGGGTGGTGGCGATGCCGTGGCCGGAGTAGCCCTGGCAGTACCAGACGTTGTCCGAGAGTTTGCCCAGTTGCGGGATGCGGTTGATCACGATGCCCATCGCGCAGCTCCACTGGTAATCGATGGCCACGCCCTTGAGTGCCGGAAATGTCTGCTCGATGCACGGGCGCAGTTCGGCGGCGATGTCCCGTGAATCCTTGCCACTGTAGTTGGCACCACCGCCGAACAGCAGGCGCCCGTCGGCGGTCAGGCGGTAGTAGTCGAGCACGAAGCGGCAATCGTAGACCGCCAGGTCTTCAGGGTTGATCTGTTTGGCGAGGTCGCCCAGCGGCGCGGTGGTGACGATGCCGCCCATGGCCGGGAAAATCTTGCCCTTGAGCTTGCCCGGTTCCAGTTTGTGATAAACGTCGCCGGCCAACAGCACCTGATTGGCGTCGATACGTCCGTGGGCGGTGCGCACACCGGGTGTGTCGCCGTGGATGATTTCCAGCACTTCGCTGTTTTCGAAGATCAGCGCACCGAGACTTTCCGCCGCACGGGCTTCGCCGATGCACAGGTTGAGTGGGTGCAAATGCATGTTACGGGTGTTCTTGATCGCGCCGTGATAGAGGTCGCTTTGCAGCAGGTCGCGTACCTGGCTGCGGTCGAGCAGGCTGACCTCATCGCCCATGCCACGACGTACCGCTTCGTCGTAATCCTTGCGCAAGCCGTCCATGTGGCTCGGCTTGTAGGCTGCGTGCAAGTGGCCATGCTTGAGGTCGCAGGCGATGCCGTATTTTTCCACGCGCTGCTTGATGATCTGATGCCCGCGCCAGCGCAGGTGCCAGATGAAATCGTCGACTTCATCGCCAATGGTTCGGCGCATTTGTTTGCGCATGGCTTCGTCGCCCGAGAGGCTGCCGGTGACTTGTCCGCCGTTACGTCCAGTGGCGCCCCAGCCGATTTTGTTGCTTTCGACGATGGCGACTTTCAGGCCTTTTTCAGCCAGTTCGACGGCAGTAGCGACGCCGGTGAAACCGCCGCCGATGATCACCACGTCAACTCGGTGCAAGCCTTGCAGCGTCGGGTAATCGGTTTCGTGATTGAGGGTGGCGGTGTAGTAGGAATTGCAACGTTGAGTCATGGGAGTATCCAGGCAAAATTGGGAGGAGAGGGCTGTAGGAGCTGCCGCAGGCTGCGATCTTTTGATCTTGAAAAAGCAAAATCAAAAGATCGCAGCCTGCGGCAGCTCCTACTGGCATCGGTAAGGCTTAGGCCTCAGTCAAATACCAACGCCAATCCTGCTCACCCACTTCAGCCATGAACTGCCGATACTCGGCACGCTTGACCGCCAGATACACCCCAAGAAATTCCTGCCCCAACGCATCCCGCGCCCATGCCGAGTTTTCCAGCGCCGTCAGCGACGTCAGCCAGTCGGTCGGCAGCAATTGCGTGGCTTGCGCGTAGCCGTTGCCTTGCACCGGTTCGCCCGGATCGAGGTTTTCGCTGATGCCACGATGAATGCCGGCCAGAATCGCCGCCGCCGCCAGATACGGGTTGGCATCGGCGCCGCAAATGCGGTGTTCGATGTGACGGCTGTTGGCCGGGCCACCGGGAACGCGCAGGCTCACGGTGCGGTTATCCACGCCCCAGGTCGGTGCCAGTGGTGCGTAGCTGTTGGCCTGGAAACGTCGGTAGGAGTTGGCGTTGGGGCAGAACAGCAACAGCGAATCCAGCAACGAGGCGAGCATGCCGCCAATCGCGGTGCGCAGCAGTGGCGTACCGGCCGGGTCCTCGGAGGCGAACAGGTTACGACCTTCGGCATCGGCAATGCTGACGTGCATGTGCATGCCGGTGCCCGCCAGATGATCGAACGGTTTGGCCATGAATGTGGCCTGCATGCCGTGCTTGTGGGCGACGGCTTTCACCAGGCGTTTGTAGCGCACAGCCTGGTCCATCGCCTGCAAGGCATCGCCGTGTTCGAGGGTGATTTCGACTTGGCCCGGGGCGTATTCGGAGATCGCCGTGCGCGCCGGAATGTCGTGGAGTTTGCACGCTGCATAAAGGTCGGCGAGGAAGGGTTCGATCTGTTCCAGCTCGCGCAAGCCATAGACCTGAGTGTGTCGCGGTCGGCCACCGTCAGCATCCAGCGCCGGTTGCGGGCGTCCGTTGTGATCGCGCTTGGCATCGAGCAAATAGAACTCCAGCTCGCACGCCATCACCGGGTGGTAACCCTCGGCTTTCAGGCCATCGATCACCTTGATCAGCAGATGGCGCGGGTCGGCGATGCTCGCTGGCATGCCTTCTTGCGGGTGCATGCTGACTTGCACCGCAGCGGTTGGAATCTGCCGCCAAGGCAAGCGCACGAGGCTGCCTTCCAGTGGGTAGGCGCGGCAGTCGATATCGCCCACTTCCCAGACCAGCCCGGAGTTTTCGACGTCGTCGCCCTGCAAGGTCAGGCCGAGGATGGTGCTCGGCAGCGGACGACCGCTTTCATACACCGCCAACAGTTCTTCGCGGTGTAGCAGTTTGCCGCGCGGCACACCGTTGGCATCGAGGATGAACAGCTCGATCATGTCGATATCGGGGTTGTTCGCCAGAAAACGTTGGGCATCTTCAAGGGCTGCAAATTTCATAGTTCGTCACTCACGTTGGCGTCCCGTGGACGCGCGGATTCCGGCCAGCGCACGACGACGGATAAAGATCCGGAGCGTGCTGGCAGCGATAGCAAAAAGGCTGGGGGCTCGATGCGTCGAAGACGCAATCAGGCGAGCAGGGAGCTATCCGGCGGGCGTGCGGAGTGACGCAGTTTTGAGCGGCGCAGGGCCATGGGGAGGTTGACGATGCGTTTCATCAGGCAATGCCGTCCACGATCAGCAGGGAGGTGATCAGGGGTGAGGCGTCCAGCATGGAGTGCTCTGACGGTGATGTACGCATGACTCATGTTTCCAGATGGAAAACGTCGGTGGCCGGTGAACAGCCATCCGTGGGTGACTGGATACTAGGGGTGAATGTTACACATGTAAATCTTTGATTCAGCGCAGCAGGTAAACGCTCAGTCCGATCAACCCACAACCGATCAACACTTCGATCACTCCGCGCTTGAACCGAAGCAAGGCAATGGCGGCCGCGATGGCGATCAACAGCGAGGGCCAATCCAGATGGCCGCTGAAGCCATTGGGCCACAGCACGTGGTAGCCAAAGAAGCACGCCAGATTAAGGATCACACCGACCACCGCCGCCGTAATCGCGGTCAGCGGTGCAGTGAATTTCATCTCGTTGTGGGTCGATTCCACCAGCGGGCCACCGGCAAGAATGAACAGGAAAGAAGGCAGGAAAGTGAACCAGGTCACCAGCGTGGCGGCGAGAGCGCCGGCGACAAAAGCCTGATCAGGGCCGAACACTTGATGGACATAGGCGCCGATAAAACCAACGAAGGCGACGACCATGATCAGTGGGCCTGGGGTGGTTTCGCCGAGGGCCAGGCCGTCGATCATCTGCGTCGGCGTCAGCCAGCCATAGTGGCCGACTGCACCCTGATACACATACGGCAGCACGGCGTAGGCGCCGCCAAATGTCAGCAACGCCGCCTTGGTGAAGAACCAGCTCATCTGCGTCAGCGTGCCTTCCCAGCCGAACAACGCGGCGAGCGTAGCCATCGGCAGCGCCCACAACACCGCGCCGATCAGGGCCAGGCGCGCGAGTTTCCAGGCGTTGAAACGGGCGTGTTCGGGAGGCGGTGTGTCGTCGTCGATCAGCGCCGGGCCGAATGTTTTTTTCGCGGCGCCGTGGCCGCCAGCCCTGAATTTTTCGGGGGCCAGTCGTCCGCCAAAATAACCCATGACCGCCGCGCTCAATACGATCAACGGAAACGGCACGTTCAGCACGAAAATGGCCACGAATGACGCGGCGGCGATGCCCCACATCCAGCCGTTTTTCAACGCTCGTGATCCAATTCGATGCGCCGCCTGCACCACAATTGCCGTCACCGCAGGCTTGATTCCATAAAACAGACCGGCCACCGCTGGCACTTCACCGAAGGCGATGTACACCCACGACAAGGCAATCAGGATGAACAGCGACGGCAGCACAAACAGCACGCCGGCGATCACGCCGCCCCAGGTGCGGTGCATCAGCCAGCCGATGTAAGTCGCCAGTTGCTGGGCCTCGGGGCCGGGCAGCAACATGCAATAGTTGAGCGCATGCAGAAAGCGTCGCTCGGAGATCCAGCGTCGGCGCTCGACCAGTTCCTGATGCATGATCGAAATCTGTCCGGCCGGCCCGCCAAAACTGATGAAGCCGAGCTTGAGCCAGAAGCGAAAGGCTTCGCGCAGACTGATGGCCTCAGGCTTGGATTGTTCTCCGACCGGCGATGGCGTGGGGCTCAAGCGGAGTTCCTTATGGCGAGTCGTTTTGAGTCAGTGACTGTAGCCATGCCCGGACGGTTTGGGTAGTCAGCCGTCGATTCGATTCAGACTGCTCAGTTCAGCACAAAATCCACGGGCTCCAGTGGCGGCGGCAACGGCGTCACACCCTGCGCTGCCAGAATGTCGCGCTCGATGGTGCGCACCAAAGCATCTGTGGGTAGCTGGTTTTCATCACCGCCGAACGGGTCTTCCAGTGCATCGGCAATCGCATCCAGACCGAAAAACGTATAACTGACAATGGCGGTGAAAACCGGGGTCATCCAACCCAGCGGTTCGGCCATGGCGAAGGGCAGCAAAATGCAGAACAGGTAAATGGTTCGGTGCAGCAGCAAGGTATAGGGGAAGGGCAGCGGCGTATTTTTGATCCGCTCACAGATGGCCTGGACTTGGGTCAGGCGGGTCAAATGGTTGGCCAGGAGCATGTAGCGCCATTCATTGATCGCGCCGGACTCGGCGAGCGCCGAACACTGATGACCGGCCTGCATCAAAATCCGCCCACAGAGATCGCCGGCATTGTCGTCGAGCGTCGCAGTGACCCAGGCAGCACTGGCCTTCAGTTCATTTTCCTTGCGCAGCCTGGCATTGAGGGCATGAGCGAAACCACACAGGTTGTTCAGGAGACTGTGGCGCTCATTCTGGTCCTTGAGGACCTGTGTTTCGCGCGCCATGGAGCGAATCTCCACCAGCATGTCGCCCCAGGCTTTGCGGGCTTCATACCAACGGTCGTAGCAGGCGTTGTTGCGAAAACTCATGAAGATCGACAGCGACAAACCCAGCAGCGTGAAGGGCGTTGCACTGACCTTGGAGAAATAGCTCGGGTGAGAAATTTCGACCAGCACGATAGCCGAGGCGAGCAGTGTGACCATCAGGGTGCGCCAGGCGATCCGCTTGGCAATCGAGCCCTTGAGGGATGTCAGGATGCCGATCAGGTTGGGTTTGGGTCTGACGATCATGGTGTTCGGCCTGAGCGAGAGCGGTGATGAGTAAGGCGTTCAACCGCCAGTCAGGTTCTTGAAGCGGCGCAGACTAGGAGTTACACATCATCGCGTCCAATCGTTATTAATGACCTCATGATCGACGCAATCTATGAAGAATGCTTACCCCGGAACAGTATCGCTCTGTCCCGGGTGATTGACCCAATCACTGCGCCCCAAACATCACCGTCCAGTAAATCCCCGCATCACTCTTCGGATCCGTCGCATAGGCTGCGCCCGCATCACGGAACTGCGGGTTCATCAGGTTGGCGCAATGACCGGGGCTGGCCAGCCAGCCGTCGACCACCTTGCGCACGGTGTCTTGCCCGGCGGCGATGTTTTCGCCGATTTGCTGAAAGTCGTAACCGGCCAGTTCCGCGCGGTCACCCGGTGTGCGGCCATCGCGGTCCTTGTGATCAAAGTAATTGTTGTTGGCCATGGACCGGGATTGGCTTTCAGCGGCGCTTCCCAATGTAGCGTTCCAGGTCAGCGGCGTGGCAGCGGCAAAGGATTGCGTGCCGCACTGGCGTGGACGGCTGCGGGCGGCGTTGAGTTCGGCCAGCAGTTTCTGGCCTTCGGCCTGCCAGTCGCCCAGGCGTGCGCTCAACAGTGGGCGGGCCACGACGATGCGCCAGTCGCGGTCCTGTCGGCTGACACCGATATCGACGAATTGCGGGTCAAGCACGATCTGGCAAAAACTTTCCTGGATCGCTTTCATCGCCGAAGCGGCATCACGCGGCCCGGTCAGGCTGATCGCCTGCACATTTTTCATGGGGTAACCCGCAGTCGCCATGGCCTGTTGCAGATTACCGATGCTGGTGGCGGACAACGCCAGTCGCGGATCAGCCGACAGCGGCGGCAGTTCCGACGAAACCTGACCGGCACAACGCTGCAACTGGCTGCGGTAGACATTGATCGATTCGATCAGCTGTGACTCGTCGCTGGCCACCGCGCTGGCGGCGAACAGCAGGCCCAGTGACAACCCGGCAAAGCGCATTGCGGCTGATGAAAAACGCATGGAAATCCCCCTTGAGCTGACTGCGCCCATGATGCGCGAAGTTGTACCCTCTAAGGCAATGGATTTTCCAGAATGTTGTGGGGGGGGTGCAATCATTTCACTACTACACTGAAGCGACACTGCCCATTGAGTTCAGCCGATCATGCGCCTGTCCTGGATTGCAACCTGCCTCGTTGTAACGCTGCTTGCCGGTCCGGCATTTGCCGAGGATCAAGAGCAAAAACAGAAAGTGGCCGAAGACAAGGCCCAGGTGCTTGAGAAAAAAGCCACCGAAGACCCGAGCCAGGCACCCGCGCCCAAGTCTGAAGCCATTACCCAGTCTGAAGTCCAGGCCGTGGACCCATCCGGCACCGCACCGATGGACGACGCGATCACCTGCCTGGCGCGTTCCATTTACTGGGAAGCCAAAGGCAAAGAGCCCACCGACATGGAAGCCGTCGCCAACGTGGTGATGAACCGCTTGGGGCACGAGGGTTTTCCGGACACGGTGTGCAAGGTGGTCAAGCAAGGCTCCGAGACCAAGAGCTGTCAGTTTTCCTGGTGGTGTGATGGCAAACCCGATACGGCTCAGGAAGAGGCGCATTACGCCATCGCCAAGGAAATTGCGCGCAAGGCACTCAACAAGCAACTGCCGGATCACACCCATGGCGCCCTGTATTTCCACGATCGGACGGTGAAGCCGGTCTGGGCCAAGGAGTACATCAATACGGTGGACATCGGCATGTTCCGGTTTTACAAACCCCATGATGGGGACGCGAAGTAACGGCGTTGATTCAAGGCCTGCCTGCTTAAAGAAATTAATCCAGACCCAAAACTGAAATGTTTTTGTTCTACAAGCTTCATGACAGCGCAACAGCGCAGAGACGTCATGGGCAGGGACAAAACATGAGTTGGGTGAAGGTCAGGAACACGCCGTCGATCAAGGCGCATCGGCGGATATTCGTTGCTCGGGCAACTATCCGGTGACCGTCCTGGTCACCGGCGCCGCCGGCTTTATCGGCTTTCACACCGCCAGGCGTTTGTGCCTGGACGGCCATCAAGTAGTCGGGATCGACAACCTCAACGACTATTACGACGTGGCGCTCAAGCAGGCGCGGCTTAACGAGCTGGAACGCCTGCCGGGTTTTCGTTTTCTGAAAATGGACATCGTCGATAAACCGGCCTTGATGGCGTTGTTTGACGATCAGCGATTTACTCAAGTAGTGCATCTGGCGGCCCAGGCCGGGGTGCGTTATTCGCTGGACAACCCCGATGTCTATGCGCAATCGAACCTGGTGGGTTTCCTCAATGTGCTGGAAGCCTGCCGGCATCATCGCCCTGAACATTTGATCTACGCATCGAGCAGTTCGGTGTACGGCAGCAACAGCAAAATGCCGTTCAAGGTCGAAGATACGGTCGACCATCCCGTTTCGTTGTATGCCGCCAGCAAGCGCGCCAATGAACTGCTGGCCCACAGCTATTGCCATTTGTACGGCCTCAAGGCGAGTGGCCTGCGCTTCTTTACGGTTTATGGACCGTGGGGGAGGCCGGACATGGCACCGTTCAAATTTACCGAGGCCATCCTTAAAGGCTTGCCCATCGACGTTTATAACCAGGGCCACATGGCGCGGGACTTTACCTACATCGACGACATCGTCGAAAGCATCGTCCGCTTGCGCACGCGTCCGCCGGTGGTGGGCGCATCGGGCGAGGGGCGCAACCGCCTGTTCAATATCGGTCGCGGTGAGCCCATGGCGTTGCTGGATTTCATCGAGTGCCTGGAATCGGCTTTGGACAGACAGGCCCGGCGCAACTTCATGCCGATGCAGGCCGGTGACGTAGTCAAGACCTGGGCCGATGTGTCAGCGCTAGCCGAATGGGTCGACTTTCGCCCGCAGGTGGCGGTTGAAACCGGGGTTGGAGAGTTTGTTAATTGGTATCGCCAGTTCTATCAGTTATGAACCATTGGCCATTGATAAAAAAAGCAGAGGGTAATGCTCAGTTAAACCTGGGCACACAGCAATCCCTGTGGGGAGCTCGCTCCCTCAGGTTTAGTGTTTTAACTGATCAGCATTGGGCAAAAGAGGGCTTCTATGAGCAATGAAATTTTTGTATCGGTACTGATTCCAGCAAAGAACGAAGCGAACAACCTCAAGCCTTTGCTGGAAGAAATTCGCGTGGCGTTGGCCGACGAGTCTTACGAAATTATCGTCGTCGACGATGGCAGCACCGATGCGACCTTGCACGAACTGCGGCAGATCAGAAACAGCGGGCTGAATGCGTTGCGCATCCTGCATCACGAGCGCTCGCTGGGGCAAAGCACCTCGCTCTACCACGCTGCGCGCGAGGCGCGTGGGCAATGGCTGGCGACCCTTGATGGCGACGGGCAAAACGACCCGGCGGACATTCCGGGTATGTTGGCACTGGTGCGCCGGGAGCCGGGGAACGCCGACCTGCAACTGGTGGCCGGTCACCGGGTCAATCGCCGCGACACCGCGAGCAAACGCTGGGCGTCGCGCTTCGCCAATGGTTTGCGCAGCCGTCTGCTCAAAGACGCCACGCCTGACACGGGCTGCGGCTTGAAACTGATTCAGCGCGCGGCATTCTTGCGCCTGCCGTACTTCGATCATATGCATCGATACATTCCTGCACTGATTCAGCGCCATAACGGCCGAATGGTTGTTCACCCGGTCAACCACCGGCACCGCACCGCCGGGGTATCCAAATACGGCAACCTCGACCGTGCGCTGGTCGGCATTCTCGACCTGATCGGTGTCTGGTGGCTGATCAAACGCACCCGTTTGAACACCCACGCCCAGGAGCTCGACGGATGATCATGTCTCGCGAGGTTCTGTGGCTGGTGATCGGCTTTGCGGGCCAGATCGCGTTTACCGGGCGCTTTGTCCTGCAGTGGCTGTACAGCGAATACAAAAAGCGCAGCGTGATTCCGGTGAGCTTCTGGTACTTGAGCATTGTCGGCAGCACCTTGCTGTTCGCCTACGCCATTTACCGCCAGGACCCGGTGTTCATCGCCGGTCAGGCCTTTGGTTCCATCGTGTATTTGCGCAACCTGCAACTGATCGCCAAAAGCAAACATCTCAAGGAATAAATCATGCGCCGAACCCTGTCGCCCCGGGTTGAATGCCTCGGGTTGATGCTGCTTGCCTTGCTGTTGATCGGCGCGGGTCTGGGACTGCGTCAGGCGCAGAACGTCGATGAGGAACGTTTTCTTGGCGTGGCGCTGGAGATGCTGCAGAACGGTTCCTGGCTGATTCCCCATCGCGCTGGCGAGATCTACGGCGACAAACCGCCGATTTTCATGTGGACGGTGGCGTTCTTTGTCTGGCTTACCGGCAAGCCCAACATCGCGTTGTACATTCCGGGGCTGTTTTCGGCGGTGACGGTCACGGCGATGGTCTACGACCTGGGTCGCCGGCTGTGGCACCAGCGCATCGGGCGCACGGCTGCGTTGTTGTACCTGGCCACCTATCAGACCTATAGCATTCTGCGCACCGGGCAGATCGACAGCTTTTTGATTCTGTTCTCCACGCTGGGCCTGTACGGCTTGGCCCGTCATTTGTTGCTGGGGCCGGCCTGGCGCTGGTTTTACGTGGGTTGCGCCGCGATGGGCATCGGGGTGATCACCAAAGGCGTGGGCTTTCTCCCGGCGCTGATGCTGATCCCGTATGCCTATGCGGTACGCAAGGATTGGCCGGGCGTGGTGGCGATGCCGGGTGAAGCGCGAAAGTGGCTACTCGGCTTGCTGGTGATGTTGGCGGCCATCGCGATCTGGCTTCTGCCCCTGGCCGTGTCCATCGCGCTCAATGGCGCTGCGGACGAGGTGGCTTACGCGCGGGAGATCCTTTTGCGCCAGACCGCCGGGCGCTACGCAAACGCGTGGCATCACCGGGAACCGTTCTGGTACTTCTTCACCAACGTCATTCCGCAATACTGGCTGCCGTTGGTGCTGGTCTTGCCGTGGCTCGTGCCGGCCTGGCGCCGGCAGCTGCAAAAGCGCGATGGCCGGGTGCTGGTGCTGCTGGGTTGGGTGACACTGGTGGTGCTGTTCTTTTGCATCAGTGCCGGCAAGCGCAAGTTGTATATCTACCCGGCGCTGCCGGCATTGGTGCTGGCAGCCGCGCCGTTGATGCCCTGGCTGCTCAAACGCTGGTTCCATCAGCGACCGCACTTGCGCCGCGTACTTGCAGTGCTGATCGCCAGCTGGTTCGTACTCTGGTTCGCCCGGGGTTTTATCGAACCGGTCAAGGACGGCGCCAACCCTGATCAGGCGATCATGGCGCAGGCCGCGACCATGACCCACGGCGCGGATCTGGTGCTGGTCAATTGGGAAGAGGGGCACTGGTTGTTCGCCCGCCAACCGATCGTGCATTTCGGCATGGACAACTCAACGGTCGAGAAAGCCGCGCAATGGCTGCGTCAACACCCGCAGGCTTACGCATTGGTGGCGAACGAAATCCTTGGCCAGTGCTTCAACCCCGAGGCGGCGCATGAGCTGGGTGAAAACGCTCGGGCGCAATGGTCGATCGTGGGTGCGGATGCGGATAACGGCCAATGCCATCCGCAGATGCCAGCCAAGGCCTATCGATTCATCTGGACGCCATTCGCCGTGAATTGATCAAGGGCAGTTCAGCCAGCGCTGTCGCTGTGGGAGCGAGCCTGCTCGCGATGGAGGTTAACGATAACGCGTGTTTGAAGGATAAACGCGTTGCCCTTGAGCCCATCGCGAGCTCGCTCCTACAGGGTGTGCGGTGGCTCCATCGTGGTGCTTTTATTGGCTTCAGGGTGAAGCCGTGTCATGGGCTTCTATCAGCGTTGTCCTTTTTAAATCAAACAGATAACCGTGCGCCTGTGCGCCAGCTCAAACGTGGCACGCACATTGCTGCATCCTTACTGCACCTGTTCTGGTGCGATTGATCCGGGACGACCCGGAGGCCTCTTGGCTCTGCGATATCTGGACGACCAGGTGACATTTTGACTAAACATCAGGAGGTTACTTATGGCGCCCACGCCCCGCACCGTCCCTCATATAGCCAGTGCGCACTCAGCATTCAAAACATTGCCCCTCGTGGATATACAGGGTCTGTCTTCGGCCAGTGAAACCGAGCGTATCGAAACCGCCGCCGAATTGGGACGGGCGGCTTCGCAAGCGGGTTTTCTGTATGTCACTGGGCACGGCATCGACCCGACCATCATCAGCCGCCTCAAGCAGCGAACAATCGAGTATTTCGCGCAGTCGCCGGAACAAAAGATGCAGGATTACATCGGGCTATCGAGCAATCACAGCGGCTATGTGCCGGAAGGCGAGGAACAATTCGTCGAGGGCAGTATTGATCACAAGGAAGCGTTCGATGTCGGTTTCGATTACCTGTTGTCGCAAGGAACGCGACCGATGCTGGGTGCCAATCGCTGGCCGGCGTTGCCGGGCTTCAAGCAAGACATCAAGGCCTACTACGACGCGGTATTCAGCCTCAACCTAACGCTTTTTCGAGGCTTCGCACTGGCCTTGGGACTGGCGGAAAACACCTTCAGCCGATGGGTCAATAATCCGCCCAGTCAACTGCGCTTGATCCATTATCCGTTCGCGCCGGATGCGCCAGTGGATCGTCCTGGTATCGGCGCTCACACCGACTATGAGTGCTTCACCATTCTGCTGCCGACCGCGCCGGGACTTGAAGTGTTGAACGGCGCAGGGCAGTGGATCGATGTGCCGATAGTGGAGGGGGCATTTGTCATCAACATCGGCGACATGATGGAAGTGCTGAGCAACGGCAACTATGTCGCTACGGCACATAGGGTGCGTAAAGTCGCCGAGGAGCGTTACTCGTTCCCGATGTTTTGTACCTGTGATTACGACACGATCATCGAGCCTGTCGCGACGCTGGTCGATCCGGCAACGCCCAGCCGCTACAGCCCGATGTCCTGTGGCGAGCATCTGTACGCGCAAACCCTGCAGACGTTTCGCTACCTCAAGCAGCGGGTGGCCTGTGGTGAATTGCGCTTGCCAGAAGGGGCAAAAGGTTTGTCCTCCTATGGTCGCTCTGCCAACGCCATGGAGGTTTGATATGCACCTCACTGAACTCGTCGCGCAGTACGCGCAACGACCGGCGCAAGGCGTTCCTGACTGGATGCTCGGCTTTTACAAGCGCCGGGCAATCAGCTTTGCCAACGGCCTGACTGATACACAGACTCACGTGTGCTGGTTTCAAAGCCGTAACTTCACCATCGATTTACGCCTGCCCCTTGAAGATCGCCAAGTGCCGGCCAAACCGTTATCGGCACACAGCGCCCAGGACTTACAGATTCTTGCCAACTATGAGGGCTGGGAAGCCTTGTGTTCATGGGAGGGCGAAACCCTCAGTTGGCACACCGACACGTCCTTGCAGGTGCACAACCGCTGGCCGGAACCTGCAGTGTTGAAGCGTATTGGTAACTGCATGATCGAGTTCGCGCCCAGCGGTGCTTATGTCGAAGACTGGCGTCTGCAATTGTCAGCACCTGGCGCATTGATCGGCTTGCGGCTGCTGGAGGAAAAGCAGCTCGAAACGGGCAGCGTGCGCCATCGCGGTGGCGGCCTGATCGTCTGTGGTGGATACGCGGCAATGGTGCTGGGGCGCGCCGATCCACTTGAGAGCGGTTTGCCCCTGCGAGAGCTGGTCTCGCGCCACGTCGATGATCCGCAATGGCTCAACGGTGCGTTCAACTTCGAAACGTCGGTGGCCCAGGGTTCACTCGATGACGGCTACCAGATCACGCTTTCGACCTGTGCCGCGCGGGTGGGCCAGCCGCTGATCCCGCTGGATGGTTTCGAACGCCAGGCTGACGGCATTCATGTCATCCAGCGATTGCTGGTCGACGGCATGGCCTGCGAACGCCTGTTCATCATTGATACGCTGGAACCGTGTATCAGCTTCACCCAGGCCACCGGATTCAGCAGCAGTGCCGCGCAATGGTATGAGCGCGAATCCCCGACATTGAGCCGCTACACCCAGCCGCTCGTTTGAACTGAACGTGTCACCCCATTCATAACCCGTGAGGTTTCCATGAAGGCATTCTCGTGCGTGTTTTATCGTTTTGCAGCCGTGTTGCTGGCGCTGTCCTGTCTCGCTTTCGGTGCCTCTGCGGCCGAGAAAAAACAGGAGTTCAAGGTGGCTTGGTCGATCTATTCCGGCTGGATGCCGTGGGGCTATGCCAGTGAACATGGAATCATCGACAAATGGGCGAAAAAGTACGGGATCAAAATCGAGCTGGTTCAGCTCAATGACTACATCGAATCCATCAACCAGTATGCCGCTGGCGCTTTCGATGCTTGCGGCATGACCAACATGGATGCCTTGACCATTCCGAGCGCCAATGGCGTGGACACCACGGGGCTGATTCTCGGTGATTACTCCAACGGCAACGACGCGATCGTCCTCAAGCACGGCAAGACCTTTGCTGACATCAAGGGCCAGCAAGTCAATCTGGTGGAACTGTCGGTCTCTGACTACTTGATGTCCCGGGCCCTGGATATTCATGGGCTGAGCCAGCGCGACATCAAGATCATGAACACCTCGGATGCCGACGCGGTGGCCTCTTTCGGCACCTCGGGCGTGACAGCCGCGGCGCTGTGGAACCCGCAGCTGAGCATGGTGATGAAACAATCACCGACGGCGGTGCAGGTCTTTACCTCCAGGGAAATTCCGGGGGAAATCATCGACATGATGGCGGTCAACACCGAAACACTTGCGGCTAACCCGGAACTGGGCAAGGCTCTGGTAGGGGCATGGTTCGAGACCTTGCAATTGATGTCTGGCGACAATGGCCAGGCCATCGCTGCACGCACTTCAATGGCCGAGCGCTCGGGCACTGACTTGAAGGGGTATGAGGATCAACTCACGCAAACCATGCTGTTCTATACGCCAGCTACGGCCTTCGATTTCGCCAACTCCGATGCCATCCGCCACACCATGGACAAGGTGCGTTCCTTCTCCTTCGCCAAGGGCTTACTCGGGCAGGCAGCCACCAGTGCGGATGCGGTGGGCATGCAGTTCGCCGATGGCTCGACCCTGGGCGACAAGAACAACATCAAACTGCGTTTCGACACCCGATACGTGAACATGGCGATGGCCAACCAGCTCTGAAACGGTTGCGGGGAATGTAGGCGCGAGCTTGCTCGCGATGGACTCTAGGGCGACGCGTGTATTCACAAAGCACGCGTTATCGTTAACGCCCATCGCGAGCAAGCTCGCTCCTACAGGGGCTTGCTGTTAAAACTTCGCATAATTCAACGCATCAACAATCGCCGAGCCGCCAATACCGGTCAGTGACAACAGCAGCGCCCTGATCAGCGGATCTTCGGAGTAACGCGAAAACGAGCCGGTATTGAGCGTCGCCACGCGCTCGCGGATCATTTTGAACTTGCCGTAGCAGGGCGTCGTTTCGGCAGTTTCCAGCAGGTAATCATCGAGTCGCCGCAACGCCAGGGTGCGGGCTTTTTCCGCAGCCCGTCGCAGTGACAGCGCGGAGGTGAGCAGCAGCAACGCCGTCAGTAAATAGGAAATCATCATGCTGGGCGGTGTCGGCCAGTTATCGAACAGGCTGCTGCGCGAGGCCAGCAGGATCAACATCACCACCGTCGGCGCATAGATCAGCCGGTTGACCGCCGAGGTGCGCTTGGCGATCAGTTGCAAATCCACCCACTCATCGATGCAGGGATGCTTGAGCGTGCCGAAGATTTTTTTGTGCTCGGCCTGCAACGTTCCCGGCCAGATCGCGTGGTGCTCGCTGAGATGACGGATGAAGCGCGTCAGCAAAAGATTGGCGTCCATGACCCAGAACACCAGCACCTGGAACGTCAGGGTCGGGATCAGCCAGCTCACCATCCACCACATCGATTCGCCACGAACGGGCATGCCCTCCATTGGCCAGACCACATACAGCACGCTGGTCACCACCACATACAGCCAGGTAGCGAGTATCGCCCGCAGCATTCGCGCACCGAATGAACCGCAGATGCAATGCTCGCCCCAGAAGCGCGCTATGGAGATCATCTTGCGTCCGTCTGCGCAATTGACCTGGGCCGATGCGCAGGGTTTTGACCAGTCTTCGCTGGCGCTCATGAGCGGGAAGAAAATCAGCAGTAACCAGTGGCCCAGTTCGTTGCACCAGCGCCGCACGCTCCAGCCTTTGCCACGGCGAATCAACCGGCGAACCTGGCCCCCTAACGTCATCTCGTATTTGCGCATGTGCAGGCGCAAATGGAAGGCGGTTTCGATTTCGGCGCGGTTGACGCGCAACTTGCGCCAGCCCCAGGCCAACGCCGAAAGCGATATCAGTGCCGCCAACAGCCGCAGTGCCACGGTCGGCCAGGCACTGATGCCTTCGAAGAGAAACATGGGCTCGCCGAGGCCGTTGTCGGTCAAAGTGCTGCGCATTTGGTAGGCGAGCATCAACGCCAGAATGAACACCACCAACGGCACCACGATGTACCACGTGCGGGAGTCGTAGGGGCCAGGGCTCACGCTGGTCATCGGGTCCTGGGCAAGGGCCAGTTTTCTCGTGGAGCGTCGGGTCAGGTTGGATGAAATGATGCCCAGCAAAATCAGCACGAAGGTGAACCAGAGGAATTCCGCGTGCCAGAACCGCGTGGCGATAAAGGCGCAGCCCGCCGCGACCATGAACAAGGTAATCGGCACGCCACGCACCCACGCCAGCCGGGTGTCGTGATCATCCTGCGGGCCTTCGATTCGCCACCAGACAATAAAACCGGCGATCAACAGCAGCGTGAATGTCAGCGGTCCTGCCCAGAAAAACGATTGGGTCTGTTTGAAGCGCTCGCGAATTGACTGGGACGGTTCGGGGTACGGCGGTGGCGACGGGTCCTGAAGGCAGCGCAGGGCCATGAGGTCGTGAGGGCGTATGCCGCGCTCGGACTGCGACAGTGTCGGGGCTTCGCAACTGGAGGGGCGTGTTGCGCTCAGCCGGGTTGCCAGCGGGATGAAGCCGCTGATGCCGATTTCATAGATGCCCGGCGAGAGCAGCTCCGACTTGGAATAGTCGAACTTCGCGCGCTTGGCTTCGAAGGATTGTGGTGCCAACGCGGCCAGCACCGAGATAAACACGGCACTTTGCAGGCTGTCGCGAAACGGCGGTACATCCTGTTGCAGGGCGCGAGTCAGGGTCAGGCCGTACGGGGCGGCAAGGATCAGGTTGCGCGTGGTTTGCGCCTGGCCCCGTTGCAACATGCGGGCGTCGAGATCGGTGGAAAAGTACAGCTTGTACGGCATCCGGCTCTTCAGCGCCTGCAACACCAGGAGTTTGTCGTAGGCATCGACACCCAATATGCCAATGGCTCCGATGCCGCTTTCGCCGTTGCGGCGATAGGTTTCGTCTTCGCTGGCGATGTGATCGGCGAGGCGTCGCAGATAGTCGAGCTGGGAATTGCCGTCGGATTTCTCCAGCGGGCTGAGGTCGATTGGGGCATTGCCCGTGGCGTTCTTGGTCGCATCAGCGCTGGCAGGTTTATCGGTGCTCGCCGATTCATCAGGCAGGCGTCCGTCCAGACCGCGTAAATAGCTGAAGCGCAAAATCCATTGATCCACCGCTGCGCGCTGGTTTTTTTCGCCATCGCCCAGATGCGCGTCTTTGGCTACTTGCAACTTGAAGCTTTCGATCAGTGCGCGGCTGTAGAAACTGTCCCACTCGGAAATCAAGGCGATGCGGTTGCCATTGCGGCGCAAGTTGCGGCGACAGGGGGAACCGATCCGTTGCAGTGTGCCATCGCTGCAACGCACGCCGGCGGCCGGGTCTACGCGGCGTAATTTCAGTTCCTCCAGCATCAGTTGGGTCATGGTGCCGTCGTCGCTGACCGTGCGCAGCAACTTCATGGATTCGCGGGTTGCCAGCGGCGGCGATAGCTTTTGGTAACCGCGATCCAGCGTCTCGTTATCGGCAGTGGCCAGCGGCGAGTAGATTTCCACGGTCGGCGTCGCTTTGCCGATGTCCTGGTCCTGGAACATGTCCCGCAAAACCGTCGACGTGGAAGGGCCGATGACTTTCAGGACGGCATTGGCCGCAGGCTCGGAGCAGGCTGTTGGCGTGCAGGCCGAGGCGACTTTATGGGTCAGCGTCTGGCGCAGGGTTTCCAGTTGTTGCAGTGGTGTCGGGCCGAGGGCGTCCTGTTTCAGCCAGAACACAATGGTGCGGTCGGGGGGCGCAGACATGCCTTCGAGTGCGGTCGGCGGATCGAAGGGGTTGGACACGAACACTTCATAGGGCGCATCGACGAAGCCGGTTTTTTGCGGTGCATCGAGCGACAGGTTGTCGGCAAGCCGCAAGCAGTGGATGTACTGCTCCTGGTCCGGCACCCGGTGGGAATTCTTGAAGCCTGCCAGCAACGCATAACGAATGCGTCGCCGCCGTTCGACCTCATCGGCATAAGGGCCGCCCTCGACCAGCGCGACCATGATGTCGGGTGCCGGTTTGGCACCGGACAGGGGCGAGAGTTCGGGGCTGCAAACGTTCTCGACATCCGGGTTTTTGCTGTCGATGAGTTTTTTTCGATAGCGCTCCACGGCATCGAAAGGGTCCTGCCACAGCCGTGCTTCGATGGGCAGTTGTGCCTGGAACTGTGCACCGACGGGGCGCGGTTCAAGGAAGGGATCGCGGTTGAGGGCGAACATCGATATCACCAGACTCAGGATGACCGCACTGCCTGGCAACCAGAAGGCCAGATTGGTGCCCGAACCCTTGCTGTCCATGGCCTGTGCCTCTTGATTTCGGCCAACTGTGTACAGTTATGTATAGACCTGATTAGTGAATGGGGCTGGCGTATATGAACGATGGTCTGCCCGATTTGCCGTCTGCCGGTTATTTGTTTGGTGCGCTAACGGTCGGCGTACACTGCGGCTCCATGACTTCATAAACGGTCATGCAGCGTTTACGGTCATTTGAGACAACCGCCATGCACCCCATCGGACTCATCGTTTACCCCGGTTTCCAGGTGCTGGGCCTGGCCATGTGCGCCACGTTCGAGTTGGCCAACAGTGCCATGGAAGAGCCGGTGTACAGCATCGCCTTGCTGTCCGAACACGGCGGCATGGTGCAGACCTCCGCCGGATTTTCGGTCGAAACCAAAGCGTTTGATCAGCAGCCGTTCGATACGCTGCTGGTGATGGGCGATAACCTGATTTGTCCGACATCGGCGGGGATGGTGGATTTTCTGCGCCACGCCGGCCAATCCACCCGACGCCTGGGTTCGATCTGCACCGGCGCCATTGCCTTGGCCGAAGCCGGTTTGCTGGATGGGCGAAGGGCGACTACGCATTGGTGCCATGCCGCGTCTTTGCAGCGCACATATCCGAAGGTGAAGGTCGAAGAAGATCGCATCTTTATCAACGATGGCCACATCTGGACCGCTGCGGGCATGAGTGCCTGTGTCGATCTGGCGCTGGCGCTGGTGGAGAAAGATCTGGGTGCCGAAGTAGCGCGGCGGGTGGCTCGACAACTGGTGGTGTATCACCGCCGGGCCGGCGGGCAGTCGCAGTTTTCGGTGATGCTCGAACTGGAGCCCAAGACCGACCGCATCCAGGCTGCGCTCAGCTATGCCAAGCAAAACCTCAAGGCCGAGTTATCGGTCGAGGAGTTGGCCAACGCTGCCCATCTCAGCCCTCGCCAGTTCAGTCGGGTGTTTCATGCCGAAACTGGTCAATCGCCGGCCAAGGCCATCGAAAGCCTTCGGGTGGAGTCGGCCAGGCTGATGATGGAAACGGGTCGGCACTCCATCGATGTGGTGGCGACCGAAACCGGTTTTGGCGACCGGGAGCGGATGCGTCGGGCATTTCTTCGCGCATTCGGCCAGCCGCCCCAAGTCATCCAGCGCGCCAACCGAGGACCCATGTAGGCGCTGGCGCAGGCTGCGCCTACAGGTTTGGTATGTCCTAAAAGGTGGTGTATACGACATTTAAGACTGAATATTATTGCCGTAATCTTGATCTCGTTGGAACCCAATCCCCTAATGAGATCACCGCCATGACCCTCGTCAAAGCCGCCGCCGTACAAATCAGTCCCGTTCTTTACAGCCGTGAAGGCACCGTCAACAAAGTCGTGCAGAAGATCCTCGAACTCGGTGAGCAGGGTGTGCAGTTCGCCGTGTTTCCGGAAACCATCGTGCCGTACTACCCGTATTTCTCCTTTGTGCAGTCGCCGTTTGAAATGGGTTCTGAACACTACAAGCTGCTGGACCAGGCGGTTACTGTGCCGTCGGATGCTACCGACGCCATCGGTGCCGCCGCCAAGCAGGCCGGCATGGTCGTTTCCATCGGCGTCAATGAACGCGACGGCGGCACCCTGTACAACGCGCAGTTGCTGTTCGACGCCGACGGCACGCTGATCCAGCATCGCCGCAAGATTTCGCCGACTTACCATGAGCGGATGATCTGGGGCATGGGCGACGGTTCCGGCCTGCGTGCCACCGACAGTGCAGTAGGGCGCATCGGCCAACTGGCCTGCTGGGAACATTACAATCCGCTGGCCCGTTACGCCTTGATGGCCGATGGCGAACAGATCCATGCCTCGATGTACCCAGGCTCATTTGCCGGCCCGCTGTTTACCTCGCAAATGGAAGTCAACATTCGTCAGCACGCACTGGAAGCCGCCTGCTTCGTGGTCAACTCCACGGCCTGGCTCAATCCGGAGCAACAGGCACAAATCATGGCCGACACCGGTTGCCCGATCGAACCGATTTCCGGTGGTTGCTACACGGCGATCATCAGCCCGGACGGCGTGGTGCTGGGCGCGTTGACCGAAGGCGAGGGCGAGGTCATCGTCGACCTCGACATGGGCCTGATCGACAAGCGCAAGCGCATGATGGACTCGCGCGGGCACTACAGCCGCCCGGAACTGCTGAGCCTGCTGATCGACCGCACACCGCATTCCCATGTGCATGAGCGCAGTGCTCATCCGAAGCAGGTCGGAATCGAGGCAGCGGAGGAAACCGTTCGCTAGAACTCTGTAGGAGCGAGCTTGCTCGCGATGGACCTCAACGATAACGCTCGCATCTGGTTACACGCGGCGCCCTTGAGTCCATCGCGAGCAAGCTCGCTCCTACAGGTTTTGGTTTCACTGGCTGTTGCGACGCCAGAAGAATCGGGCCAGCAACGCATCGAGGCTGAACTTGCCTGGACCTGAGAACACCATTGGCACCAGGGCGGCGAGGTAGATGAGCGGCAGTTTGAAGTTGCCATAGCCTTTATTGGTGATCGAGTAGCCTTGGGCCAGATCGCTCAGGGTCGACCAATCGGCGGGCCAGTGGACGGCGGCAGTGGCGACGATGGTCACCACGATCAGGCTGATCGCCGAGAAACGTGTGGCCAACCCCACCAGCAAGGCGAGGGCACAGATCAATTCCACCCACATCGACAGTTCCCAGTTCAGTGTGGCCGGCAGGTGGTTGAACGGAAACAGGAAGCGGTCCTGGATATCGGCGAACCAGTTTTCGCCATTGAATTTTTCCAGGCCTGACTCGAAGAATTCCCAGGCGAGGAAAATCCGCAGAGTCAGTGGCGCGATCCAGTTGCCGGCGCGGTCCAGGTTCAGGTGCAGGCCTTTGACGGCGGATGAAATCGAAGTGCTCATGGACGTTGGTCTCCTTCAAGTCAGGGTGCCGGGCTACGCTGTGCCCGTTTAGCGCAAGGATCGGCTTGGCCAATCGACAGGCACATTTGACCAATCGGGTGTATCTGCGATGTGTCTCTGGCGCGGGGTTTTAAGTGCGTGGTGTGTCTGGGGCGGGGCTGTACACACTGTGATACGTAGCCATCCCAAGCCCTCACAAATCCCCTGTGGGAGCGTAATGCTGTTCAGTTAAGAGATAGGGCAAGCAGTAAACAACCGGTGGCGAGGGAGCTTGCTCCCGCTGGGGCGCGAAGCGGCCCCTTATCCTTGAAAAGAAGGGGACTGCTGCGCAGTCCAGCGGGCGCAAGCTCCCTCGCCACAGGTGCAATGTAGTCCTTAAGTGAACAGTATTCCCGAAGTGGATCACCGGTATGGTTGAGGTTGAGTACGGCTGGTGTGTGCTTAATTCGTCGAATTGGATCTTTCACCCGGTCTCGATCATTCGTATCGTCCGCGCTTTTGACGCGCTGCGTCAGGGCGGAGGGGAGTGGGATGAATTTCACATGGCGCAGGAAAACCGCCGAGTACAACGCTGCGCCGCCGGTGCCGGTGAGCCCGCCGGCAATCGCGGAGAAAGTGGATGACGCCCTGTTGACCCAACGCAAGGCCGAACTGCGCGACCGTGATTTCTTTCGTGGACTGGCGCAGCACTTGCTGACTTGCGGCAACTCGTTGTCGCCGGTGAGTGAATCTTTCTCGATGCTCAACCAGCGCCTCAAGCTCAACCACCAACGGGCCGAAACCGTGGCCCGGGCCGCCATCGACAACCGCGAACAAGTCAGTCACCTGCAAGAGCAATCGCGGGTCATGGCCGCCGGGCTCGATGCGCTGGAAGACGTGATCACCCATTTGGTCGGCCGCGCCAGCGAGATTGACCGCATCGTCGATTTGATCAGCGACATCGCCCGCAAGACCAACCTGTTGGCGCTCAACGCGGCCATTGAAGCGGCGCGCGCCGGGGACACCGGGCGCGGTTTTGCGGTGGTCGCCGGTGAAGTGCGGCTGCTGGCGGAAAAAACCGCCGAAGCGACTCGGGAAATCGTCAAGGAAACCTCGGCCATCCAGCAGGAAATCAGCCAGGCCAAACAGGCGATTTCGCAACAGAATCAGGTCTCCAACGCCTTCGGTGCGGTGATCGACAAAACCGCCGAGGCCATGGCCGGCATGTACGGCGAAGCACAGCAGATGCAACGTGAAATCGACCAGTCGCACCTGCTGTCCAACGTCGAACTGGCCAACCTGCAAGAGCTGACACTCAAGGTCACGGTGTACGACCGCCTGCTCAATCCCAAACCCCATTCACCGCTGACCCTGCCGGACGAAACCGAGTGCCTGTTCGGCCAGTGGTACTACGGCGAAGCGAGCCAGACACAACAGCGCGACGCCGATTTTCGGCGCATGGAAGTACCGCATCAGTTGGTGCATAGCAGCGGGCAGGCCGCACTTGAAGCGCACGCCCGAGGTGAGCTGGAAGAGGCGCTGAAGCAGGTCGCGCAGATGGAAGAGGCGAATGCCGCGGTCATGCGCACCGTCAAGGGATTGCTCCATTCGCGGTTGCAATCGACGGTCTGAGGCCTAATGCCCCGGGTCCATTCGGGGCAATAGCTAATGAGTCAGAGCGACAACGCCAGGATTCGGTTGCGCAAGTGCTCCAGCGTTTCATCGTTTAGCACCGTGGTCTGGTCCAGACCTTCTTTGGCCTGGAACAGGTTCATGGCGTCGCGGGTCTGTTTGCCGACAATGCCGTCGACCGTACCGGGAAACCAGCCCAGGTAGATCAGGTAGGTTTGCGCCATGCGAATCCGCAGGTCCGGCGTCCCGCCATAAGAGAACTTTTGATACGCGGCACTGAGGCGCAAGTCGTAATGGTTGATGGCGTAATTGGGGCCGTTGTAACGACGAGCGAAGTTTGCCCAATCCTTGGCCCGCAGCGCCGCCACCGAACCGCCGCCGATCAGCTCGCCTACGGTGCACAGCAGTTGTTCGTTCTCGGACACCACCATGCGCTTGACCATCGCCTCGACATCCACCGAACCCGTGGTGGCGAAATTGAAGCCCATCGTCTGGCCCAGCCCCCACGACGTACTTTGCAGCGCCGCGTTACGGTTCAGGCTAAGGGCCTGATTCAACCGATCATATTGGTGCGCCCCCGATGCGCCATAGTTGCCGGGCATCTTGCTGCTGATATCAGGGTGTTGCGCGTCAAACGTCTGGTGGGTCAAACGACTGAACACGTGACGCTCGTACAGGATTTTGGGGCGACGATCGGAAAAAAATCCGTTGCCTGAGGTTTCTACTGCCAGAACAGCCCAGAGTTGTGCAGCACTGACGTTGGCCAGGTCCAGGGCATTTTCCAGACCTTCATCATCAAGCGCTGCGCCATGGCTGGTGAATTCATCGCTCATGACGGCCTCCTTCGAACAGGAAACGCGGGGGGTACGGTTTAAGCGTAGGTGGGCCGGGCCTTTGCAGACGCTTTTGCGATCATCGGTGCAGGCCAGCGACCGCCCCGATGGCGGTCGCTATTGTCTTACTCAAGCGGCTTCGACAGCTTTGCCATAGACGGCGCAGGTGGCTGGGTGCTCGGCCAGCGAGACAAAGCGGCGGCTGCCGGCGTCCAGTGCATCGATCGAACCGGTCTCGATGTCGTAGACCCAGCCATGCAGGTTCAGCAGGCCTTTTTCCTGGGCCAGGCGCACGCTCGGGTGGGTCTGGATGTTGGCCAGTTGCGCGATGACATTTTCGCGAACCATGGAGCTGACTTTGGCTGCTTCATTGGCGTGGGTGCGTGATTCGTTGATGACTTTTGCCGACTCGGAATGTTGCAACCAGCCGGCGACGGCAGGCAGGTGATCCATGCATTTGCACTTGGCAACAGCGGTCATGGCACCACAATCGGAATGCCCGCAGATCACGATATCAGTCACGCCCAACACCGCGACGGCGTATTCGACCGTAGCCGAGACACCACCAGGATGGGGGCTGTAGGACGGCACGATGTTGCCGGCGTTACGGATCACGAACAGTTCACCGGGTTCTTGCTGGGTCAGCAGTTCCGGCACGACACGGCTGTCGGAGCAAGTGATGAACAGCGTACCGGGGTGTTGCGTGGTGGCCAGGTGTTTGAACAGATCGGTGCGTTGTGGAAATGCTTCTTTCTGGAACTTCAAAAAACCTTCGATGAGCGCTTTCATGGTGAGTCCTCTTGGTTGAGACGGGTTACTTGGGTGTGAAGCCATCTTCTGCCGATCAATCCATAGCGTCCAAGACCGATATACAATGCGGCGCATAAGTGCTGCCTATAGAAGGTGATCCCATGCTGCTGCGTCATCTGCGTTACTTGCTGGCCGTCGCCGACCACGGCGGCTTCACCCGTGCTGCCGAGGCGCTGCACGTGTCCCAGCCAACCCTGTCGCAACAGATCCGGCAACTGGAAGAAACCCTTGGCGTCAGCCTGTTCGACCGCACGTCGCGCACGATCAAACCGACCGATGCGGGAGAGGCCTACATCGAATGCGCCCGGCGGGTGCTGGTGGAACTGGCGGCAGGCAAGCGTGCGTTACATGACGTAAAGGATTTGTCCCGCGGTTCCTTGCGCCTGGCCATGACCCCGACCTTCATGGCGTATTTGGTGGGGCCGCTGGTGCGCGATTACGTGGCGCAGTTTCCGCACATCAATCTGCAGATTTTCGAGTTATCGATGGACGACATCGAAGCCGGGCTGGCGGACGATTCGCTGGATATCGCCATTGCCTTTGATCAGGTGAGAAGTGCCGACATCGAGTCAATCACCGTATTTACCGAAACGCTGGGGGTGATGGTCGGGCGCGACCACCCGTTTTACCAGCGTCAGGATGCGCTGACCGATGAAGAAGTGGCGCAGTTGGACTTTGCGCTGCTGACTTCGGACTTTGTCACTCGCACCCGCATTGATGAGTACTTTGCCCACGCGCAGATCACGCCCAAGGTGGCCATTGAGGTCAATTCGGTGAACACCTTGCTCGAAGTCATTCGGCACACCGCGATTGCCACGATCCTGCCGGAACCCATCGCCACCCAGGATCGAGCATTGCGCAAGATTCCGCTGGTGGGGGAAGCGCCCAGACGCGATGCGGCGCTGCTTCGGCGCAAAAACAACTATCACAGTGCGGCCTCGATGGCCTTTATGAATCTGGTGCTGGGAACGGTGAGTTAACACACCAAAAACCTGTGGGAGTGAGCCTGCTCGCGATGGCGGTTGCACAGCCAGCTTTTGTGTTATCCGAGGGGCCGCTATCGCGAGCAGGCTCGCTTCCACAAGGGGTGTACAGGCGCTGATCATTTCGTACCGTGAAATGCTGGATTGTAAAAGCTGGTCATTCCTCTATTTGGGAGTGGGGTGGAAGATGGCCCCGCATCGACGCGATGACCGCGTCGAACCCCATAAGATCCGGAGTATGTTATGTCCCAGCAAGCGATCAAACTTTATCGTCACCCGCTGTCCGGCCACTCCCATCGGGTCGAATTGATGTTGTCCCTGCTTGGCCTGCCTACCGAACTGGTATTCGTGGACCTGATGAAAGGCGCCCACAAAACCCCGGAATTTCTGGCCATCAATAGTTTTGGCCAAGTGCCTGTTATCGATGACAACGGAAAGATACTGGCCGATTCGAACGGCATTCTGGTTTACCTTGCCGCCAAGTATGGCGACGGCCAATGGCTGCCGAGCGATCCGTTAACCCAGGCAAAGGTCCAGCGCTGGCTGTCGGTGGCTGCGGGGCAGATCAATTCGGGGCCCGCCACTGCTCGACTGATCACTGTGTTTGGTGCCGGTTACAACGCTGAAGACGCGATCAGCAAGTCCCACGCCTTGCTCAAGGTCATGGAGCAAGAGTTGGCGCACAGCAAATTTCTGGCGGGCGACAAGCCGACTGTCGCCGATGTTGCGGCTTATACCTATGTGGCCCACGCACCCGAGGGCAATGTCGCACTGACTGACTATCCTCATGTCCGTGCCTGGCTGAACAGCATCGAAGCCTTGCCGAACTTCGTCGGCATGCAACGTACTGCAACAGGCCTGCAGCAAGCTTGATTCAACCCTTTTGGTGCTTGTCGCGGGCGTTTGCGGCAAGCGCCGTTGTTTCACCAAGACAGGGTCGCCCATGGATCGCTTTCAAGAGATGCAGATATTTATGGCGGTGGCCGAGGACGAAGGCTTTGCAGCTGCCGCCCGGCGTCTGAATATTTCGCCACCCAGCGTGACCCGTGCCATCGCTGCCATGGAGGAGCGAATCGGCACACAGCTGCTGTCGCGAACGACCCGCAGCCTGCACCTGACCGAAGCGGGGCAACGCTATCTGGAAGATTGCCGGCGAATCCTCAGTGAGATTGAGGAAGCGGAGGAAGCCGCCGCCGGTAGCTACTCAATACCCTGTGGGCATTTGACGGTGACGGCTTCGGTCCTGTTCGGAGAGTTGTACATCGCGCCGCTGCTGGCTGAATACCTGGACCAGTTTCCTTCCGTGCATGTCAACGCCTTGCTGGTCGACCGTGTGGTGAGCATGGCGGACGAAGGTATTGATGTGGCCATTCGCATCGGCCATTTGCTCGACAATAATCAGCACGCCATCAAGGTGGGGGAGGTACGGCAAGTCATCTGCGCCGCGCCCGCTTATTTTGAGCGGTACGGCAGGCCGCATCACCCCGGAGAGTTAAGTTCGGCCAACATTGTCATGTCTTCGGCCAGTCATCTGTTAAGCGATTGGCAGTTCATGAATGACGGCCATGCCTTGAGCTTTCGCTTTGACCCGCGTTTGGTAGTCAGTGCGAATCAGGCGGCTATCAATGTTGCCTGCCTGGGCTGGGGCATTACGCGGGTGTTGTCCTATCAGGTCGCCAGCCAGGTTGCGACCGGCGAACTGGAGGTAGTGCTCCAGGCCTATGAACCGCCCGCGCTGCCGATTCAGGTGGTGTACCAGAAGAGTAACCGTGTGCCGGCAAAGGTTCGCACTTTCGTGGATTTCCTTACTGAACGGCTGCGAAATAACGTCGCGCTCAAACCGATTGTGAAGGTCAGCACCTGATGGATCGCTACCACGAAATGGTGATGTTCGAAGCGCTGTCGGAGCGACCGAGTCTCGCGTCGGCGGCTCGTCGCCTTGATGTGTCCGGCCCGACGGTGGTGCGTGCCATTGCCCGGCTGGAGGCGCGTCTCGGTGTGACGCTATTGTTGCGCAGTACCCGAGGCGTGGTTCTGACCGAGGCCGGCGCAGCGTTCATGGCCGACTGTTCGCGCATCCTCAAGGGGATCGAAGAAGCCGAGGCGTCGGCGAAAGGCTTGCATGTCCAGGCGCATGGCAATCTGACCGTCCTGCTGCCGCTGCTGTTCAGCCGCCATGTCATGACACCCTTGCTCGTGGGTTATATGGATCTGTATCCCCAGGTCCGGTTATTCACGCACTACCACGATCGATTTCCGAACATGAATGAGGAGGGGCTGGACGTCGCGGTGCTGGTCGGTCACCTGCCCAGTTCATCATTGATTGCCCGGCCGGTTGGCCACGTACGATCAATCGTTTGCGCCAGTCCCGGTTATCTCGCCGGGCATGGCGAACCAGAGGTGCCAGAAGACCTTAAGCATCATCGATTAGTCGCCAACAAAGCCTATCGAGACAGGGTTCAGTGGGACTTTCAACGGCAGGGCGAGCCGACCAGCGTCAAGGTCCGTACGCGGCTCAGTTGCGCCACGGTGCAGGCGGCCATCGAGGCGGCGGCGCAGGGCGCCGGATTGACTCGCTGCCCGAGCTATCCGTTGTACGACTATTTGACCAGCGGGCGCTTGCTTCCGGTCTTGCGATCGTTTGAATTGCCGGCGCTGCCGGTGCATGTGGTTTATCGCGAAGGGCGCAAAGCCTCTATGCGGGTGCGCAGTTTTGTCGACTACATCGTCGATGGCCTGCGCCAGCACCCGGCCATGAACTGAACACGACGCTATGGAGCTGTCGCAGGCTGCGATCTTTTGATCTTCAAAAACAAGATCAAAAGATCGCAGCCTGCGGCAGCTCCTACAGTTGTTTGGCCATTTCAGCGGACGAAACAGTGGATTGTATTTTTTGGTGATTCTCTCGATGGCTGTCAGGGCAGAGCATGAGCCCCACGCAATCCTTCGATCATCACGCCTGACCACAGAGGTTCTTTTCCGATGAAACGCGTGCTCATGTTACTGGCCAACGGCGTCGAACCCTTGGAAATGGCGGCCTTCACCGACGTGCTTGGTTGGGCCGACTTACTCGGCGATCATCCGCTAGAGTTAGTCAACGCGGGCCTTCGCGCGCATATCGTCACAACGTTCGGGTTGTCCCTCAACCCCAGCCACTTGTTGAGCGAACTGGACCTGAATACCTTCGATGCCTTGGCGTTGCCCGGTGGTTTTGAACCGGCAGGGTTTTATGAAGAAGCCTTGAGCGAACCCTTCCTGGCGACCATCCGTCACTTTGTCGAAGCCGGCAAGCCGGTGGCCAGTGTCTGTGTGTCGTCGGTGTGCCTGGGTGCAGCCGGCGTGTTGCGAGACCGCAACGCAACGACCTATCACCAGGTGGGCGGCAAACGCAAAAACCAGTTGCTTGAGACCGGTGCCCGGTTTGTCGATCGGCCTGTGGTCGTCGATGGCCGCCTCATTACCTCCAGCGGGCCAGGCACCGCCACCGAAGTCGCGTTTGTATTGTTGGAGCAACTGACCAGCAGCGAAAACGCCGCCCATATTCGTAAAAAAATGCGCTTTGCGACACCAGATCGTGATTGGTACGAAACGCCACAAGTGCCCTAGAGGAGGTGAGCATGAATCAGTCGGACGAGTCGGGAGTATCGCCCTGGCATGCGGGTGAGCGGCGGTTGCAGGAGACCGTCGGAGTTGTGGAACAGATGGAGAGAAACGGGCGCAGGGTCGTGCGCGATTACATGCCGGATCAGCATCGATTGTTCTACAGCCAGTTGCCTTATCTGTTGTTAGGTGCCGTCGATGAACAGGGCCTTCCCTGGGCGACGATGCTGGAAGGGCCGCCGGGCTTTGTCCATTCCCCTGATCCGAAGGTGTTGCAACTTGAGCGCCTGCCCGCCGACGGTGACCCGGTCAAAGCGGCACTGCAAAAAGGCGCCGCCGTGGGACTGCTGGGCATCGACCTGAAGACCCGAAGGCGCAACCGTATGAACGGCCACATCAGCACCGCCACTTCCGGCGGTTTTTCCGTTTCTGTGGTGCACGCTTTCGGCAACTGCCCGCAGTACATCCAGTTGCGTAGCGTCGAACCGGTCAGCCTGGGACAGTCCTCGACGAGCGTTGAAGTCGAACGCTTCAACGAGCTCGACGAGGCCGCGCAGGCGACGATCAACCAGGCCGATACCTTCTTCATCACAAGCTACGTTGACCTGGACGGCGACCCGGCAAAACGCTCGGTGGATGTCTCGCACCGTGGCGGCAATGCGGGGTTCGTTCGGCTCGAAGGCAACGTGCTGACGATTCCAGATTTCGCCGGCAACCTGCATTTCAATACCTTGGGCAACCTGCTGCTCAATCCCCTGGCCGGATTGCTGTTCGTCGACTTTGCATCAGGCGATATGCTGCAAGTCGCCGGGCGTACCGAGATCATTCTCGACGGCCCGGAAATCGCCGCGTTCCAGGGTGCCGAGCGACTGTGGACGTTGACGGTGGAACACGTCGTTCGACGCAAAGCCGCGTTGGCCTTGCGTTGGCAGTTCGAAGGTTTTTCACCCAATAGCCTGTTGACCGGCAGCTGGCAGCAAGCCGAGGGTCGCTTGCAGGCCGACGCCTTGCGCGATCAATGGCGACAACTGCGGGTGACGCGCATTGTTGACGAAAGCAGCACCATTCGCTCCTTCTATTTTGAACCCGATGACGGCGCGGGGTTGCCGCGATACGAGGCGGGCCAGCACTTGCCTGTGCGGTTTTGCCTGAGCGAAGGGCAGACCCCGCTGGTCAGGACTTACAGCCTGTCGAGCGCACCTTCGGACAGTTTTTTCCGCATCAGCGTCAAACGCGACGGGCGCGTGTCATCGCATTTGCATGATCGTATCCAGGTGGGCGATCTCATTGAGGCTCGCGCACCTCAGGGGCGCTTCACTGTGCAAGCCGATGAGCGTCGACCGCTGGTGCTGTTGGCTGCCGGGGTCGGGGTGACACCGATGCTTTCGATGCTGCGCGAGGTAATTTATGAAGGGGAACGTATACGCCGCACGCGTCCCACCTGGTTTATTCAGAGTGCACGCAGCCTGGCCGAGCTAGGGTTTCGTGACGAGTTATATGAACTCGCGACCCGCGCCAAAGATAAAATTCGCGCGCTGCGCCTGCTCAGTCAGCCGGAAGATCAGGCTCGCGAAGGCGAGGATTTCGAAGTGGCGGGACGCGTGGACATAGCACTGCTCAAATCGTTGCTGCCCCTGGACGATTACGATTTTTACCTGTGCGGGCCCGGTGCATTTACCCAGGCGTTGTACGACGGCTTGCGCGAATTGCGCATCGGTGATGATCGTATTCATGCGGAGACCTTCGGTCCTTCGACCCTGGTGCGTCTACGCGATCATCTGACCCCAGACGTTGAGCAGGTGCCGGCAGCGAGCAGTTCGGTGAAAGTGCTGTTTGCAACTTCGGCCAAAGAAGCACGTTGGGAGCCTGGCGGCGGCAGTTTGCTGGAACTGGCTGAAAGCCGTGGCCTCAACCCGGAGTTCAGCTGTCGGGGCGGATCGTGTGGCACCTGTCGCACCCGACTGGTCAGCGGCCAGGTGCACTATCTGAATCTGCCTGCCGAAATGCCGGCAGCAGGCGAAGTGCTGATTTGCTGTGCAGTGCCGGCGCAAGCCGGGGAGGGCGATGCGCCACTGGTGCTGGACTTGTGACTGCGATCAATTGCTGCAACCGGTGCCGATCACGCTGTATTCCAGAACATGGGTATCACCGTGAGAATCGCGGTAAGTCATTTGCACGGGTGTCGGGCCGCAGACATCGGCAGTCGGGGAAATGCTGAGCACTTGAGCGACGTCCAGGTGCATGCCGTATGCGAAAGAAACAGCGTCCGGCGTCACCACATTTTGCTGGGCATAAGCCGACAGCGAGGCGGTCAACGACAGGGCCAGCAGCAGAATTTTTTTCATGGGGAATCCTCCATCGAGAATGGTTGAGTGCTTGAAATCAGTTCAAAGAAGTTTTGGAACAGGCCCGCAGAATTGCGGGCCTTATCACACAGTCACTTGCACACTTAGAAAGGGCGCAGGGGCAGGAACTTGCCGTCGAGGGTGATCACGGCACGGTGACCGCCTTCTGGATCTTCGACCTTCTTCATGTCGAGCTTGAAGTTGATCGCGCTGATGATGCCGTCGCCGAACTGCTCATGAACCAGGGCTTTCAACGTGGTGCCGTAGATCTGGATCATTTCGTAGAAGCGGTAAATGGTCGGATCAGTCGGGACACCCGAGAGGCTGCCGCGCAGCGGGATGATTTGCAGACGAGCGACCGAGTCGGCGTCCAGATCGAGTTTTTCGCCAATCACTTTAGCGGCGCTTTCCGGCAGCGGATGCTGACCGAGCAGGGCGGCGGTGACATACGCCAGACCGAGGCCAGTGCCGTCAGTCAGGTCCTGCCAGGACAGGTTCTTGCGTGCTTTCGCGTCCAGGATTTCAGTGGTCAGGGCCAGACTGGCATCGTTATAAGCGTGGGACTGTTGCATGGTGTATCTCCTATCGAGGTTGCCGGTTAGTTGCTTGGTGTGAAGCAATCTTCTGCCGATTGATCGATAGCGTCCAAGACCGATAAACAATGCTGCGTATAAGCAGTGCCTATACATGGTGGAGGGTTTATTCAGCAGAAAAAAAGGCAAATCAAAAAGATCGTCCGAACGCGGCCCAAGCCTTCGGACGATCTTTTGATCTTGCCCCGCGCTGTTGGGGTTACAGACCCAGCTCGGACAAGCCTGGATGATCGTCAGGGCGACGTCCCAGCGGCCAGCGGAATTTGCGTTCTGACTCTTGGATCGGCATGTCGTTGAGGCATGCAAAGCGGTGCGCCATCAGGCCATTGTCAGCGAACTCCCAGTTCTCGTTGCCATAGGTACGGAACCAGTTGCCCGAGTCATCATGCCATTCATAGGCATAACGCACGGCGATGCGGTTTTCGGTGAAAGCCCAAAGCTCTTTGATCAGTCGATAATCCAGCTCTTTGTGCCATTTTCGCGTCAGGAATGCCTGGGCTTCTGCCCGGTTGACGGCGAACTCGACCCGATTGCGCCATCGGGTGTCGGGGGTATAAGCCAGCGCAACTTTTTCCGCGTTTCGAGTGTTCCAGCCGTCTTCAGCCAGCCGGACTTTGAGGATTGCCGTCTCACGGGTGAAAGGAGGGAGCGGGGGACGCGATTCAGAGTCAGCCATGCTAAATACTCCGGTTGAATTATCCGTCAGGGATCGGATTTACATCGTTTGAGCCAGCGCGCAGAAGATAAATTGTAGTGCAGTTGCCAGTACGCGCGGCTGAATCGCAAGGGCGGTGAGCGAGTAGAAAATCAGCACATGGTGGTTGCCTGTATCGCACTGTATCTGCCGCGTCGCCAGCCAACTTCGCTTACAAAACCTCGGTGGGCTCGACACGTGCGAGACACACGGCGGCCTTGAAATGGCGTCACCGCACAACGGCCCCGTATTCGGCCCTGGCTGTGCACTCTCTGGAGAAAAACAATGCCCCGTTTCAACACCCGCAATACTAAAGGCATGCTGGGCGCTGCCCTTGCTGCTGCCGTGGCACTCGCCACATTCGCGAGCGTGACACACGCTCAAGAAGTGAACTCGTCCGCCGAACCGGCACACGAGGCACCTGCGGCCAAAAGCTGGCAAACGGGACTCCATCGTACCGATCTGGTGCGCCGGGACCTCGGCGTCTCCGACCGTGAAGTCATCCAGGTGCGTGTCGACTTCGAGCCCGGTGTCGCAGCACCCAGGCACTCCCATCCTGGGGTGGAAGTGGCCTACGTGATCAGCGGGACGTTCGAATACCAACTCGACGGTCAACCCGCAGTCACACTCAAAACGGGCGACTCCCTGTACATCCCGGCCGGCACGCCGCACATCGCGACAAACGTCGGCACCACCACGGGCTCGGAGCTGGCGACTTACATCGTGCAGAAAGACAAGCCGCTGGTGGTTCTGGAAAAATAGGCGATGTTTTATTGCGGCGGTGTGGCCTTGTAGCTTGGCAGCGCCTGAATCCTTTCCCACCAGTCGCCGAAACCTTCGATGGCGAAGACTTGCTGTGCATCCGGAGTCATCGACATGTAAGCGCATCCCGGTGCCAGGTAAAGGTCACCAATGCTTAGCGCCTGGCCAGCAATAAATGGATCGTTGCCTTTGATTTTCATCAGCTCGCGTAGCACCAGTTTCGACTTCTCGATGCCTTGGCGGCGGGAGTCCTCGTTCTGTCCACCAATGAAGTCGGGGAACAGGTGGTAACCAAAGACCGAGACTAGTGAGCCATAGCCATAGGAGTCGTAAATCCCTTGTGCCATGCGCGATCGGGCACGGTCGCGGGCATTGTCTGGCGTCAGTGAAGTTCCGGGCAGGACTTCATCCAGGTAGGCGGTGATCGCGCCGGTTTCGATCACTCTGAATCCGTCGTGATCGATTACCGGGACCTTGCCGAAGGCATGACGTGCGAGGTGTTCCGGCAGATGCGGTTCACCTTTCATCACATTGACCTGGACCTGGTCAAAGTCGGCAGCTTTTTCCACAAGCAGCATCTTCACCGTGCGCACATACGCACTGCCATCAAAACCGTAGAGAGTGAGGCTCATGTCGATTGCTCCATCATAGAAGGACGTGATCGGGAGGCTGACGTTTCAGTGGCTGGCTAAGGGCTGCAAGATAGGCCCGCAGCCGTTTGACGCTGTCATGACCGCGATTGCTGATGACGTATCCCTGGGCGAGCCCATTCAATTTAGACCAATACGCCAACGTGTGAATGGGCGCGAACGCGCCGGTGGTCGTCATCATCCGGGAGGCTTACGGCATTGTTTCACCCCACACAATTAAGCCATGACATCCGTGCTCATTCTCCAATCCCGGTTTCATAGCGAGACTGATGGCATCAGCAATGCGCGGTTTTGATAGCTCGCAGACTCGCGCGCACCTTATGTCTGCCTTCACCAGAGAATTGAAATGACCTACGACTTCGATCTGTTTGTTATCGGTGCCGGCTCCGGCGGCGTGCGCGCGGCGCGATTTGCTGCCGGGTTTGGCGCCAAGGTAGCGGTTGCCGAAAGCCGCTACCTCGGCGGCACCTGCGTCAATGTCGGCTGTGTGCCGAAAAAGCTCTTGGTCTACGGCGCTCATTTTGCCGACGACTTCGAACAGGCCGAGGGTTTTGGCTGGACGGCCGGCAAGGCGCAGTTCGATTGGGCAACGCTGATCGCCAACAAAAACCGCGAGATCGAACGCCTCAACGGTATTTATCGCAACCTGCTGCTCAATAGCGGCGTCACCTTGCTCGAAGGTCACGCGCAGCTGACCGATGCCCACCATGTGCAAATCAATGGTCAGCGTTTCAGCGCCGAACGCATCTTGCTTGCAACGGGCGGTTGGCCACAGATTCCGGACATCCCGGGTCGTGAGCACGCGATCACCTCGAACGAAGCGTTCTTTCTGGCGCAACTGCCCAAGCGGGTATTGGTGGTGGGCGGTGGCTACATTGCTGTCGAGTTCGCCGGGATCTTCAACGGTTTGGGGGCCGAAACGCGGCTGTTGTATCGCGGCGACTTGTTCCTGCGCGGCTTCGACCAGTCGGTGCGCACGCATCTGGCCGAGGAACTGACCAAACGCGGCCTGCAACTGGAGTTCAACACGGACATCGCCAGGATCGATAAACAGGCAGATGGCAGCCTGCTGGCGACGCTCAAGGATGGCCGGCAACTGGAAGCCGACAGCATTTTCTACGCCACGGGCCGGCGGCCAATGCTCGACAACCTGGGGCTGGAAAATACCCGCGTCGAGCTGAATGAGGCGGGCTACATTGCCGTCAACGAACATTTCGAGACTCGCGAACCGTCGATCCTGGCGCTGGGCGATGTGATCGGCAGGGTGCAGTTGACTCCGGTAGCAACGGCAGAAGGGATGGCGGTTGCCCGTCGCCTGTTCAAACCCGAGCAGTATCGTCCAGTGGACTACCGGCATATTCCGACCGCAGTGTTCAGCCAGCCCAACATCGGCACCGTGGGTCTGACCCAGGAGCAGGCAGTGGAACAAGGCCATGACGTGGTGGTGTTCGAGAGCCGCTTCCGCCCGATGAAACTGACCCTCACCGAGTCGTCGGAGCAGACCTTGATGAAGCTGGTGGTGGATGCGCAGACCGACAGGGTCCTGGGGGCGCATATGGTCGGCCCGGATGCCGGCGACATCATTCAAGGGTTGGCGATTGCCCTCAAGGCTGGCGCCACCAAGCGCCTGTTCGATGAAACCATAGGCGTGCACCCGACGTCGGCGGAAGAGTTCGTGACCCTGCGCACGCCGGTGAGCGGCTGATGACGGTGGGCGGCTTTTCCTATACATTTTCCGGCCGCCCATTGCATGGTGAAACCGCTTCATGTCTCTTGCGCTCGAATGTCTAGTCGCTGGCACGCCGATCCCTTTCGCCGGTAATCGTGTCACTGTGGTCAGCCCCGAACTGGCGGCACGCTTTCAGCCCGGGGACCACCTGTTGGTGGAACAGGTCAGCGGCGAGTTGTTGTTGATCCCGGTGGCTGACCAGCAAGCGGCAGCCGTGGCAATTGAACGTGCCGAAGCGGCATTTACCGCGATGTCAGCGGTGTCGGATCAGGCGATCAGCACCTTCTTCGATGTGTTTGCCCAACGTCTGGAAACCCCGGACTGCTGGGCGTTGATCGAAGCGGCGAACCAGGCTGATATCGAACGGGCCAAGGCTCGCGGTCGTTCGACTACGCGTTTGCTGGCCGATGAGCGCATGCGCCGCGACATGGTTGCCGGCTTGCGCGCCTGGCGCGACGCCTCCGCCACGCGCGGCAAAGTCGTCAGCTGTGTCGAACACGACGGCTGGAAAGTCGAGCAAGTGGTATCGCCGTTGGGCATCGTTGCGTTTGTCTTCGAAGGTCGGCCGAATGTCTTCGCCGATGCCGCCGGTGTATTGCGCACGGGCAACACGGCTGTATTGCGCATTGGCAGCGACGCGTTGGGCACCGCCCAGGCTATCGTGACACACGCACTGAATCCGGCATTGGCCGATGCCGGGTTGCCGACCGGCGCGGTGTCGTTGGTGGAAAGCGTCAACCACGCCGCCGGTTGGGCGATGTTCGCCGATCGACGTCTGTCGCTGGCGGTGGCCCGTGGTTCGGGTCGCGCCGTCAGCCAACTCGGCAGCATCGCACAACAAGCCGGCACCGCCGTCAGCCTGCACGGCACCGGTGGTGCCTGGCTGATCGCCCACGCTGACGCCGATGCCACGCGTTTTGCCGCCGTGGTGCGCAACTCCCTCGACCGCAAAGTCTGCAACACCCTGAACGTCTGCTTGATCCACCGCGACCGCGCTGCCGAACTGGTGCCGCTGTTTCTCGACGCTTTGCAGCAGGCCGGCAAGGCACGGGGCCAGGGCTGCAAGTTGCACATCGTCGAGGGCAGCGAGTCGTTCCTGCCGGCAGATTGGCAATCTGCGACCGTTGAGGTCTATCGCGCCGAAGGCTACCAGACCGAAGCATTGGCGGAGCCACTGCCGGAAGCTCAACTGGGCCGCGAGTGGGAGTGGGAAGAGACCCCGGAAGTCAGCCTGAATATCGTCGACGACCTGGACAGCGCCATCGCTTTGTTCAACCGCTACAGCCCGCAATTCACGGTGTCGCTGCTCAGTGAAGATGCGCAGACTCAGGAGCGTTTCTACAACGCGGTCAACGCGCCTTTTGTCGGTAACGGGATCACCCGTTGGGTCGACGGCCAGTACGCACTCAATAAACCGGAACTGGGCCTGTCGAACTGGGAGAGCGGGCGCCTGTTTGCGCGTAGCGCGATTCTCTCGGGAGATGGTGTATTCACCATCCGTAGTCGCATGACCCAAACCGATCTGGGCGTTAAACGCTGAAAAACCTGTAGGAGCGAGCAGGCTCGCTCCTACAAAGGGTATGTAGTATCTGGAAAGTCAGGCATAAAAAAGGGCCTGCTCCTTATTGGGAGCAGGCCCTTTTTATAGGTGAGTCAGTAATGACGCATTTAATTAGTAGAACCGGTCAATCACCCGAACTTCGTTCTGGTTCTGCATCGAGTCCCAGGCCTGTTTCAGCGTTTGCAGAACATTACCGATGAAGTCCTTGTCGGCTGCGGCTTTCTTGCCGACGTAGCCATGGCCGCGACGGTACATCTTCAGCCGGGCCAGCAGGTTCTGGTTGTTCTGGTCAAATTCCGATTCGTGGGCATGTGGCGCCAGGCAGTCGATATGAACCTGGCCCGACTTGCTGATCCACAGGATATGGCTGTCATGGCTGTCTTTTTGCGCAGCGAACATACGAGCCAGTTCTTCGATAGTTGGTTGATTGTTCAGATTCATGATAAAGCCCCCTTGACCATTTGGTGATCTTTCAAAGTTGATTCGCTAATACAAGTAGCCCATCGGTTAGTTGATCCCTGGCACCGAAACCAGGACGTCAGCAGTCGTTCGCCGTCATCGGCGGGGTCCCGCATCTGTTGCATGTAGTCGTGTTGAATAACTGCTACGCAATAGCGTCACAACGAAGAGAAGCAGCGATAACCTTCAGGCCACTGCCGACGTTTTCAGGGTCGGCCACAAGCTTCATGAGGATGGATCGCTAGCGCTTCTGGTCCTTGTACTGGACGTTCTGGCCAGGTCAGCTTCTTCAATCTGCCTTGTGGGCAGCGTGTATCCGGAAAAAACAGCTCGGCGGTCAGACGAGCTTGCTCAAGCGTGTTGCGTGTACTCCCGATCGGGGAGACGTCTGCATCATGCAAGGGCAAATCGAAGGCGTCAACGGTTTTGTAGTGATTATTTTCAGGCACTACATATTGTCGGACAAAGCTGATTTGGCATTAGGAAAGGGGGACCGCGCTGTCTTAGAGATCGCCAGGATCGTAGCCTGCGGCAGCTCCTACAGGATGGGTGTAGGAGCTGCCGAAGTCTGCGATCTTTTAAAGCGGTAGACCGTGCACGGAAAACCGCCGATTGACAGGTTGTGCTGGGTGAAGTCATCGCCCGATAGTTCAGGGATTACGGCAGCCCAGAACAACCGTGCCGGTTGATTCGCCTCGATATGGAAAATTTGCCATTGACCGCGGAACTGGCTCAAGAGGGTGGAAACCACAAACTTCGCGACACCCTGGCCACGAAAGCGTCTGCTGACAAACAGGTAGCCAATGTTGTGCTGGGCGCCGGGTAGATGGGTTTCAGCATCAACGGTTACGAAACCGGCCAGTTCTCCGTCTACCCTGATCAGAAACGGCCGGGTTGCGGGCGCTCGCCAGTATTCCGTGAGTGGCACGATGTTGAAAAAACCATGTTCACCCAGGTTCAGTGGCAACCACTCGCTGAAGTCATAGGTGTAGAACTGCATCAGGCATTCAATGGTTTCCAGGTCGTCGCGCTGTGCAGGGTGCAATTCTATCGAGGGCATGCTGGCTGCTTCCTGATGGCCTGGTCAGTCAAGAATAGTTCGAACGACAAATGACTTGTGGCGAGGGCGCTTGCTCCCGCTGGATGGTGCAGCAGTTGGGGATAAGGGGGCCGCTTCGCGCCCCAGCGGGAGCAAGCTCCCTCGCCACAGGGGTGGTGTTACCTTCACGCCTTGATCGTCGGTTTTGCCGTGCGCTTACCGCCAGTCGATGGTTTGCGTTTGGCTGGCTTGCGTTTGTTTTTCCACGGCGTGGTGCCACGACCGGCAGGGCTTGCCGGGCCGCTGATGGTCAGGCTCAGGCCGGCGCAACGGCTGACTTGTTTACTCATCCACGCGGCTTGTTTGGTGACGAATTCTTCCAGGCTCATTTCCCCGCTCTGAACCATGTCCAGCGCCTGCTCCCAGATGGCTGTAGTGCCCGGATCGGCAATCGCGCGCGGGACCGCATCGATCAAGCTGAAAGCGGCCGGGGTGGCGGCCAGTGCCTTGCCGTTCTTGATCAGGTAACCTCGATCGAGCAGGCCCTGGATGATCGAGGCACGGGTGGCTTCAGTACCAATGCCGGTGGTGTCCTTGAGCTTTTGTTTGAGCAGCGGATCGTCCACCAGTTTGGCAACGTTCTTCATTGCCTTGATCAGATCGCCCTCGGTGAAGGGTTTTGGCGGTTGCGTCCAGAGGTCTTTGAGCAGCACGTCAGCCACGGCGCAATCCATTCCTTCCCTGAGGTTCGGCAGGGTTTGCGGGGCCGGGGCTTCGCGGCCCTTGGCCGGGGCAAGCGCTTCGGGCAACGCACGTTTCCAGCCCGGCTCGATGATCTGCTTGCCGACGGCGCGCAAGGCTTCACCGGCGCAATCGAAATCGGCCTGGGTGCGGTCGTATTCGTGATTGGGCAGGAACTGCGCCAGATACCGCGCGCGGATCAGGGTGTACACCGCGCGCTGCTTGCCGACCAATCGATCGAGGTTTTTCGCCGCAGCGGTAGGAATGATGCCGTGGTGCGCACTGACCTTGGCATCGTTCCAGGCCCGTGAGCGGCGTTGGGGTTCCAGGTGATCGTGCAAGGCGTTCAGCGCCGGATCGGCCTGGCGCAACGCTGCGAGAATACCCGGCGCTTCGCTGTGCTGGCTGACAGGCAGGTAGCCGCAGTCACTGCGCGGGTAGGTGATGACTTTATGGGTTTCGTAGAGGGCTTGGGCGATGTCGAGGGTTTCCTGGGCGCCGAGCCCGAGCTTCTTCGAGCAGACTTCCTGCAAGGTGCCCAGGTCAAACGGCAGCGGCGCCACTTCGCGCATGCGTTCGGTGCGCAATTTGATCACCCTGGCGCTCGCCGCACCCGCCATTGCCGCCGCTGCTTGTCCGGCCAGCGCCTGATTCAGGCAGCGATCCTGGTCGTCGCACACGTCGGAGGCCGCTCGCCAATGGGCGGTGAACGCGGTGCGGTCGTGCAGCAGTTGCACATCGATGGCCCAATAGGCGACCGGGACGAAGTCGGCGATGCTACGGTCGCGATCCACCACCAGCCGCAGGGTCGGCGTTTGCACGCGACCGACTGGCAATACGCCCTGATACCCGGATTGACGCCCCAGCAGGGTGAAGAGACGGCTCATGTTCATGCCGATCAGCCAATCGGCCCGGGAACGACCCAGTGCCGAATGGTACAGGCTGAAGGTTTCGGCTCCCGGCTTGAGTGCGGCAAGGGCCTTGCGGATGGAGGCATCGTCCAGCGCCGACAGCCACAAGCGGCGGATTGGCCCGCGATAACGGCAATGCTCCACCAGTTCTCGGGCAATCATCTCGCCTTCACGGTCGGCGTCGGTTGCGATGACCAGCTCATCGGCCTCGCCGAGCAGTCGTTTGACCGCTTTGTACTGGCTGGCCGTGCGTGGTTTGACGGTCATTTTCCATTTGTCCGGGATGATCGGCAGATCTGCCAGCACCCAACGCTTGTAGCGCGCGTCATACGCATCTGGAGGCGCGGTTTCCAGCAGGTGGCCGATGCACCAGGTCACCGTGACGTCCGTACCCAGCCAACAGCCATCGCCGCGTCGTTTGGCGCCGAGCACGGCCGCAATGTCTTTGGCCTGGGAAGGTTTTTCACAGAGGTACAGCCGCATAACCACCATCGTCAATCAGTGTCCGGAAGGTGCACAGAATGGCCGGTGATGCGCGCGGGGGCAATCTTTATCTGTATGGATGTACAGCTTTGTGTGTCGAGGCGCGCAAGGCAATGATGCGTTGCGCAAAGGGGCCTCCGTTCGGCTGCGCAGCAGTCGCGAATACGGAACATGGGTTATACCTGAATAGACCACTGCGGCCATCAGCATCATGAGGAACGTTTTCCATGACAAAAAGCTCCGGTCCCCCCCAAGTCATCACCATCGCGGAGCAGCCCGGCTGCCTGCTAATCAAATTTCACGGCATCCAGGTGGCTGCGTCCGCACGGGCGCTAGTGTTGCTGGAGGCCAATTACCCGCCGGTTTATTACGTCCCACGCGAGGACATCGACGAGCAGTATTTTGCGCGCACCGATCACACCAGTTATTGCCCTTACAAGGGCGATGCGAGCTACTTCAGCCTGCAAGTACCGGGGCACGAGGGTGCCAATGCGGTATGGAGCTATGAAAGTCCGAAGATATCGGTGGATCAGATCCGCGGCTATATGGCGTTCTACCCTGATCAAGTCAAGTTTGAGCTACTCGATGCGGAAGTCTGAAGATCCTGCTCCAGACAGCCCCAATCACCTCTGGGTGTTGGGGCTTTTTTAATCAGCGAAGCCCTTGTACCAGCGTGCTTTCATCAATCTGGTTGATTGATGTCACCCCGGTCAAGGTCATGGCCACGCGCATTTCCCTGGCGAAAATATCCAGCATGTTTTCCACCCCGCGTTGACCGTCGGCAGCCAATGCGTAGGCCATGGAGCGCCCCAGCAATACGCCTTTTGCCCCCAGCGCCAACATGCGCACCACGTCCAGCCCCGAGCGGATACCCGAATCGACCAGCACCGTCAGGTCATTGCCGATCGCTTGCATGATCGGCGGCAACGCCTTGGTGGTGGAGAGCACGCCGTCCAGTTGCCTGCCGCCGTGGTTCGACACGACAATCCCGTCCGCGCCAAAACTGACCGCGTCCTTGGCATCCTGGGGGTCGAGGATGCCTTTGATGATCATCGGGCCTTGCCAGAAGTCACGAATCCACTCCAGATCGCTCCAACTGATTGACGGGTCGAAGTTGTTGGCGAGCCAGCCCATGTAGTCTTCGAGCGTGACCGCTTTACCCAGGTACTTCGAAATGTTCCCGAGATCGTGCGGACGCCCCATGACCCCGACGTTGAAGGCCCAGTCGGGCCGGGTCATGGCCTGCAGAATTCGCCGCGATGACGCGAAGGGCCCGGACATACCCGAGTGAGCATCCCGGTATCGGGCACCCGGTGTGGGCATGTCGACGGTAAACACCAGGTTCTTGACCCCGGCGGCTTTTGCGCGCTCCAGGGCATTTTTCATGAAGCCGCGGTCCTTCAACACATACAGCTGGAACCAGATCGATTGTTCGCTTTGCGCCGAGACCTCCTCGATCGAACACACCGACACCGTTGAAAGGCACAACGGAATGCCTTTGTTTTGCGCCGCTCTGACCGCTTGCACTTCACCGCGACGGGCGAACATGCCCGTCAGTCCTACCGGCGCCAGGATGATCGGCATCGAGAGTCTTTGATCGAAGAGGGTGGTTTCCAGACTCAAGGTTTCGACGTTTTTCAAAATGCGTTGGCGCAGGCTGATGCCCGTGAGGTCGGCGCTGTTGGCCCTCAGCGTATGTTCTGCATAAGCGCCGCCATCGATGTAGTCGAACAGGAAACGCGGAAGTTTGCGACGTGCTGCCTCGCGATAGTCGGATGCAGAAGAAATGATCATGCGGTGCCTCGGTCGATGTAGGAGCGAGCTTGCTCGCGATGGTTGTTAACAATAGCGCGCGTCTTCGGGCTAAACACAGCGCTCTTGAGACCTTCGCGAGCGAGCTCGCTCCTACAATATCCAGCATGTGAGCTGGCTGTCAGTTTTTGTCGAGGTCTACGTTGCGGGTTTCACGCAGGCAGATCATCCCCACGACCAGACTCACCCCGGTAATCAGCACCGGGTACCACAGGCCGTAGAAAATGTCCCCGGTGTACACCACCAAGGCAAACGACACTGTCGGCAGGAAACCACCGAACCAGCCGTTGCCGATGTGGTAGGGGAGGGACATCGAGGTGTAGCGGATGCGGGTCGGGAACAGTTCGACCATCAGCGCTGCCAGCGGGCCGTAGCACATGGCGGAGATGATGATCAGTGCGACAATCAGCGCCACGATCATCGGTTTGTTGATCTGCTGCATGTCGGCCTGTTGCGGGTAGCCGGCGAGGGTCACGGCGCCGCGCAGTGCGGCTTCGTCGAAACCATCGATCTTCACGTCGCCGACGCTCACCTGCACGGCGCTGCCAGCGGGTGCAACGGCACTGCTGTAAGGCAGGCCCTGTTTGACCAGGAAGGTTTTGACCTTGTCGCACGGGCTATCAAATTTCGCCTTGCCCACCGGGTCGAACTGGAACGTGCAAGTGGCTGGGTCCGCCAGTACCGTGATCGGTGCCTGACGGCTGGCGAGGTCGATTGCCGGGTTGGCGTAGTGGGCCAGAGTCTTGAAGATCGGAAAATATAGCGCAGTGGCCAGCAACAGGCCGAGCATCAGCACCGGTTTACGCCCGACCTTGTCCGACAGCCAGCCGAAAAAGATGAAGAACGGCGCGCCGATGGTCACGCTGACGATCAGCAAACCGTTGGCCACGGCCGGGTCCATTTTCAGGAACTGGGTGAGGAAGAACAGAACGTAGAACTGCGCCGCGTAGAAGGTCACGGCTTGCCCGGCATTGATGCTGAACAGGGCGATCAATACGACTTTGAGGTTTTCCCATTTGCCGAAGGAATCGCGGATCGGAGATTTGCAGAGTTTGCCTTCCTCTTTCATTTTCACGAAGGCCGGCGACTCGTGCAGGCTCAGGCGAATCCAGGTCGAGATACCCAGCAGAATGATCGAAAACAGGAACGGAATCCGCCAGCCCCACACTTCGAACTGGTCACCGGTGAAGTAACGGCAACCAAGTACCACCAGCAGCGACAGCAACAGGCCGAGGGTGGCGGTGGACTGAATCCAGCTGGTGTGGAAACCGCGTTTGCCGATGGGCGCGTGCTCCGCCACGTAAGTCGCCGCACCGCCGTATTCCCCGCCCAGGGCCAGGCCTTGAAGCATGCGCAACAGCACCAGGATGATCGGCGCGGCAATGCCGATGCTCGCGTAGGTCGGCAGCAAACCGACGCAGAAGGTCGCAAGCCCCATGAGAATAATGGTGGCGAGGAAGGTGTATTTACGTCCGATCATGTCCCCCAGCCGACCGAATACCAGAGCGCCGAACGGCCTCACGATGAAGCCGGCGGCAAAGGCCATCAGTGCGAAGATGAACGCCGTGGTGTCGTTGACCCCGGCGAAGAACTGCTTGCTGATCACCGCCGCGAGGGCGCCGTAGAGGAAGAAGTCATACCATTCGAAGACCGTTCCGAGCGACGAGGCGAAGATGACTTTCTGGGTTTCCCGGCTGGTGCCCGCGCTACGCACGGCTTCCAGTGGCTGAACATGTTCTGACATATCGGTATCCCTCACAGTGATTGTTTTTGTTGTTCCACTGTCGGCAACTGCCTTGTGGGCGAGTGCCGCTACTTTCCATGCATCGGGTGTAACCATTCCCTGCAGGAGCTGCCGCAGGCTGCGATCTTTTGATTTTTCTTTTTCAAGAGCAAAAGATCGCAGGCTGCGCCAGCTCCTACATTGACCGCGTCGAACAAAAATCCTCTGCAGGAGCTGCCGCAGGCTGCGATCTTTTGATCTCGATCCTAAGCCGTTGAAGGCGCCAAAAGATCGCAGGCTGCGCCAGCTCCTACATTGACCACGTCGAACAAAAATCCTCTGTAGGAGCTGCCGCAGGCTGCGATCTTTTGATCTCGATCCTAAGCCGTTGAAGGCGCCAAAAGATCGCAGGCTGCGCCAGCTCCTACATTGACCGCGTCGAACAAAAACCCCCTGTAGGAGCTGCCGCAGGCTGCGATCTTTTGATCTCGATCCTAAGCCGTTGAAGGCGCCAAAGGATCGCAGGCTGCGCCAGCTCCTACATTGACCGCGTCGAACAAAAATCCTCTGCAGGAGCTGCCGCAGGCTGCGATCTTTTGATTTTTCTTTTTCAAGATAAAAAGATCGCAGCCTCGTTGCACTCGACAGCTCCTACCGGTGTGATTCAGGCGATTGTGAAGCGTTCCATTCCTGGGGTGATGCTCCTTGTGGTGGGGGTGAGGATCATTTGCGCGGCTTTCTCCGCGATCATCAGCGTAGGCGAACAGGTGTTGCCCGAAGTGATGCGCGGCATGATCGAAGCGTCGGCAATACGCAGCCCCGGGATGCCGTGCACGCGCAGTTCGGCATCGACTACCGCGTCGGCGTCGTTGCCCATGCGGCAGGTGCCGACCGGATGGAAAATGGTGGTGCCGATCCGTGCGGCGGCTTCGTGTAGATCTTCCTCGCTTTGCAGGTTGTCGCCGGGCAGGTATTCGACCGGTTTGAACGCCTTCAGCGCGGGTGCGGCGACGATGCGCCGGGTCAGGCGAATGGCATCGGCAGCGACGCGCAAGTCTTCTGGATGGCTCAAATAATTGGGTTGAATCAGCGGTGCTTCCTGCGGATTGGCCGAGCGAATTTCCACGCGGCCACGGCTTTGCGGGCGCAAGTCGCAGACTGACGCGGTGAACGCCGGGAAAGCGTGCAATGGTTCGCCGAAGCGCTCCAGCGAAAGCGGCTGCACATGGTACTCAAGATTCGCCGACGTCTGCTCCGGCCCGGAACGGGCAAAAGCACCGAGCTGACTTGGCGCCATCGATAGCGGCCCGCTGCGGTCGTACAGGTAACGCAGGCCCATGCCCATCTTGCCCCACAGGCTGCCGGCGATCTGATTCAGGGTGCGGGCGTTTTCCAGTTTGTAGATCAGCCGCAGTTGCAGGTGATCCTGCAAATTCGCGCCAACGCCGGTCAGCTCATGAACGACGCCGATGCCCAGCCGTTTCAGCAATGGACGAGGGCCAATCCCCGACCGTTGCAGGATGCTCGGTGAACCGACGGAGCCTGCGCACAAGACAATTTCCTTGCGCGCCTTGAAGGCCTTGGGCTGATCTTGCCAACGGGCGCTAACCGCCGAGGCGCGACCGTTTTCCAGCAGCACGCGGTCAACTTCGACGCCGGTCAATACGGCCAGGTTGGGCCGATGGCGGATCGGCTTGAGAAACGCTTTGGCCGCATTCCAGCGAATGCCGGCCTTCTGATTGACCTGAAAGTAGCCACACCCTTCGTTGTCGCCCTGGTTGAAGTCATCAATGCTGGCGATGCCACTCTGTTCGGCGGCGCTGCGGAAGGCATCGAGAATCGGCCATGACAGACGCTGGCGTTCGACCCGCCATTCGCCGGCACCGCTGTGAAACGGCGAATCGCCGGCAAAGTGATTTTCACTTTTCTTGAACAGCGGCAACACGTCTTGCCAGTTCCAGCCTGGATTGCCGTCAGCCGCCCAGCCGTCATAGTCGCCGGCCTGGCCGCGCATGTAGATCATGCCGTTGATCGAGGAACAGCCCCCCAGCACTTTGCCGCGCGGGTAGCTCAGGGTGCGGCCCTGCAGGCCGGTTTGCGCTTCGGTCTTGAAGCACCAGTCAGTGCGCGGGTTGCCGATGCAGAACAGGTAACCGACGGGAATGTGAATCCACGCATAGTTATCGCGACCGCCGGCTTCTAGCAGCAGCACGCGGTGTTGCGGGTTGGCCGACAGCCGATTGGCCAGCAAACAACCGGCCGGCCCGGCCCCGACCACGATGTAGTCGTATTCATCAAGGGAAGATGGCATCCCTGACCTCATCTTGTTGTTCTTGTTGTCGGTCATCCTAGTTGTTAGCTTTCGGTAAAAGAATGTTAGTTTTTACCCAGCTGCTGTGCGTTTTTAAACACCTGCACCCAAGGATGAAACATGTTTGACTGGAATGACCTGCGGTTTTTTCTCGAGTTGCAGCGTAGCGGGCGTTTGCTGACGGCGGCCCGCCGTTTGAACACCACCCACGCCACCGTGGCGCGGCACATCGAGGCCATTGAAAAGAGCCTCGGCACCGCACTGTTCGTGCAGCATGCCCAGGGTTATGAAATGACCCCGGCGGGTGAAGCGCTGCTTAAACACGCCGAAGCCATGGAAAACGTCGCGCTGCTGGCCCAGGAGGAAATCACTCAGTCCACGGCTCCGCTGGGCAAGATTCGCGTCGGGGTAACGGAAGGGCTGGGCATCATGTTTCTCGCCTGTCGCATGAACGGCTTGTTCGAACGTTATCCGGGGCTGGAAGTGGAGTTGGTGGCGGTGCCGCGTTTCGTCAGCATTCTCAACCGCGAAGCGGAAATCAGCATCCACCTCGAACGTCCGTCAGCCGACATGCTGGTCACGCGCAAACTCACCGATTATCGGTTGGCGCTCTATGCCAGTCAGGACTACCTCGACCGTTCGCCAGCGCTGCGCAGTCGCGAAGACCTGGGGCGACATGCCTGGATCGGTTACGTCGACGATTTGCTGTTCAGTCAGGAGTTGATGTTCCTCAACAGTTTCTGTCGCAACCCCCGAGTGGTGTTCCACAGCACCAGCGTCATCGCCCAGCAACAGGCGGCGCGTGCGGGCCTGGGCATTGCCGTGTTGCCGTGCTACATGGCTAATTCCGATCCGGGGCTGGTGCCACTTTTTCCGGAGGAAAGCATCCTGCGCAGCTACTGGATCAGCACCCGCCGCGAGCTGCACAAATCCGTACGGCTGCGGGTGATGTGGGATTACGTGGTGGAGCTTTGCGAGCACGAGCAGGATCTATTGCTTGGCCCGAACACACACGTGATTTAACAGCAAACCTCATCCCTGTAGGAGCTGCCGCAGGCTGCGATCTTTTGATCTTAAAAAACAAAATCAAAAGATCGCAGCCTGCGGCAGCTCCTACAGGGGGTGGTGTTTCAAGGGAGGATCTCGAAGGACGTGCTGGCCAGCCGTTCGCCGTTTACCAGGATGTGCATGGCATGCTTGCCCGCGTAATGCCGGCGAGTGGTGAGTTCCTTGATGTGCTGCCCGCGGGCGATGGACTCGGTGGCCTTGCCGGCAAGCGTCAGGGCCTTGAGTTTGAACACCTTCGCCGAGGTGCTGCCGTTGGCTTTCACGTAGTCGATGGCATAGTCGATCACCAGGCGTTGACTGGCGTCCACCGTCGATTTGACTGCAAAAGACAAGGTGATCTTCTCTCCCAGGCCAATTACTGGCGGATTGACCTGCACGTCGTTGATCTCGACTTCAGGCTTGCCGCCCGCACCAATGACGGCCAGTGCCCGCTGATTGCCCTGTTTGATCAGGCTGCGCAGGGCATGCTTGGCGATCCACGCGGTGTGTTTGTTCTCCAGCGACCAACCCTCAATCAGTTCCAGCACCCACTCGGGATGATCCTTGGTGATGTCGTTGAGGTGGTTCGCTACGGATTTGCGCACGTAAAGGCTAGGGTCGGCCTTGAGATTGTCGAGGATATTGGCGGCCAGGCGCGGGTCGGCCTGGACCTGTTCCAGGCGAAACGACCACGGCAGGCGTGGCCGGCAACCTTCGCTGGCCAGACGTCGGACGTGTTCGTTGTCGTCCAGCGACCAGTCGTGCATCTGCTTTAGCGAGCGCTCGATATCGCTGCGCAGGAAAGGGCGGATGGCGAACTCTGAAGAGCCAAAGGCAGTGAAGTACTTGAGCGCGTCCATGGACAGGTCAAAGCGCTCGGCGCCGTAAGTTGCGACGTAATGCGGCAGGCACATGCTGACGAAGCCGCTGTTCAGGCGGGGGGCGAGGGCACGCAACACCTCCAGCGACGCTTCATAATCGAGCGGCAGTACCGCGTGCAGGCACTCGCTGACGCGGGCCATGCGTTGCATTACCGAAAGGTTCGCCAGGCCGATTTTTGCCAGTTTCAGGAATGCCTTGGCATCGAACGCCGGGTAGACCGCGGTCATCTCGGTGGCGATGTGCTGCAGGCGTTCGACGTTGAAGATGTCCTTGAGGGCGGGGGCGGATTGTTCAGCAGCCATTTGGACTCCATTCAAAATTTGATAACGATTTGGAAAAGATCAAAAGATCGCTTACTCCTGTAGGAGCTGCCGAAGGCTGCGATCTTTTCGGGGCAACACCGCACTCATTTCTTTTTCGCGTTTTCTTCCAACTCATCCGACTCAAACAACCGCGCCAGTTCCGCCCGTGCTTCCTGCGCTGTCTGCAGCACTTTCGCCGCATCGTCGTAGATCGCGTGCTGGGCTTCGAGCACCTGTTCGTCGTGATGTTTGAAGCGCTTGATCCGTGCATCTGCTTGCGCCTGGGTCAATCCCAGGCCGATCAGTGTTTGCCGGCTCATTTCCAGGCTCGAATAAAAGGTTTCCCGGATCGCCACTGCGCCGACATCCATCAGCCGATGCACATGCTGCCGGTTACGGGCACGGGCGATGATTTTCATCTCCGGGTAGAGCTTGCGCACCAGTTCGGCGGTCTTGATGTTGGTGTCCGGGTCGTCGGTGGCAATCACGAAAAACTCGGCTTGCTCGACCTTGGCCGCACTCAGGATTTCCGGGCGCATCGGATCGCCGTAGAACACCGGCACGCCGCCGAAGCTGCGGGACAGTTCGATGGTTTCCACCGACGTATCGAGGGCGACGAACTTGATGTTTTGCGCCCGCAGGATACGCGCGACGATCTGGCCCATCCGGCCCATGCCGGCGATCACTACGCGGGGGGCGTCGGTGTCGATGTCGCGAAATTTCTCCGGCACCACTACGGGTTGCACTTTAGGGCTGACCAATCGTGCGCAAATCAGTAGCAACAGCGGCGTGAGCGCCATGGACAGGGTGATGGTCAGCACCAGCAAGTCGTAGAGACGCGGTTCGAACAGGCCCTGATCGCGGCCAATCTTGAACACCACAAAAGCAAACTCACCACCGGCCGCCAGGACAATGCCGAGACGAATCGCGCTGACTTTGCCCAGGCCTCCGGCCAGTCGGCCCACGACAAACAGCAAAGGCAACTTGATGGCGATCAGCAGCAAAGTCAGGCCCAACACCGCGACGGGGGCGCTCAGCAGCAGGCTCAGGTTCGCGCCCATGCCGACGCTCATGAAAAACAACCCCAGCAACAGGCCCTTGAACGGCTCTATCTGTGCTTCCAGTTCATGACGGTACTCGGAATCCGCCAGCAGCAGGCCGGCGAGAAAGGCGCCGAGCGCCATGGACACACCGACCAGATTCATCAGCCATGCCGTGCCGATCACGACCAGCAACGCGGTGGCGGTAGACACTTCAGGCAAACCGGATTTGGCCACTACGCGGAACACCGGGCGCAGCAGATAACGCCCGCCGACCACCACCACGGCAATGCTGGCGAGCACCCGCAGTCCGTGGTTCACGTCTTCCGCGGTGCTGGTGTTGTGATCGACGCCAGCCAACAGCGGCACCATGGCAATCAACGGGATCGCGGCGATGTCCTGGAACAGCAGGATCGCGAAGGCCAGTCGCCCGTGGGGGCTGGTCAGCTCCTTGCGTTCAGCCAGGCTTTGCAGGCCAAACGCGGTGGACGACAGGGCCAGACCCAAACCCAATACGATCGCGCTGTTCAGCGACTGCCCAAACACGAACAGCGCCACTACGCCAATCACCGAACCGGTCAACAACACCTGGGCCAAACCGACGCCGAACACCGATTTGCGCATCACCCACAAGCGTCGGGGCGATAACTCCAGACCGATAATGAACAGCAGCAGCACCACGCCGAGTTCCGAGATGTGGGCGACGCTTTGCGGATTACCGACCAGTCCCAGCACTGAAGGGCCAATGATCACCCCGGCAAACAGATATCCCAGCACTGCCCCCAGTTGCAGACGCTTGGCCAAGGGAACGATGAGCACCGCCGCGAGCAGAAATACGACAGCGGCTTGCAATAGGTTGCCTTCGTGGGGCATGGGGGAACTCCATCAACTGGGTACGGCGGGGATGACAAGGATAAAGGGTGGTAAGGGCGGAGTCAGCCTTTCACATGCATTGATGTTGCCTAACAGATGACAAATATTTTGCATCAATTGGTTACATTCATAGAATAGGCGCATCAATCTGATCCACATCCGAGCACCCGCCATGGCCATCAACTTCGACCTCAACGACCTGCAAGCCTTCCGTGCGGTGGTCGAGCAGGGCAGTTTCCGCAAGGCCGCCGACACCGTGCGTATTTCGCAACCAGCCTTGAGCCGGCGTATCGAAAAACTCGAAGACGCCCTCGGCGTGCGGTTGTTCGAGCGCACCACGCGCAAGGTCAGCCTGACCCAGGCCGGACGCGGTTTCATGCCCAGTGTCGAGCGCCTGCTGGATGATCTGGACGTGGCGTTGCTGGGCATCAGCGAAGTTGCTTCAACCCGGCTCGGCCACGTCACCGTCGCTTGTGTGCCGTCGGCGGCCTATTACTTCATGCCGCGAGTGATCGCGCACTACCACCGGCAATTTCCGCGAATCAAGGTAAAAGTGCTCGATTCCAGCGCCCATGAAGTGCTGAGCGCGGTGGTCAATGGCGAGGCGGATTTCGGCCTGAGTTTCATGGGCACCCTGGAGGCCGAAGTAGATTTCGAGCCGCTGGTGCAGGAAAGCTATGTGGTGGCTTGCCGACGCGATCATCCGTTGGCCGGGCGCACTAGCGTGACGTGGGATGAGTTCTATCAGCAGGATTACATCTCGCTGGACAAGACGTCGGGCAACCGTTTTCTGCTGGATCAGGCGCTGACCCGCGTGGTGCCGCTGCGACCGAGCATCTGTGAAACCCGGCATGTGACGACCATGATCGGTCTGGTGGAGGCGGGGTTGGGCGTGGCTGCGGTGCCATTGATGGCGATGCCGGCAGCGGATCACCCGATCCTGACGCGGGTGCCGCTGACCGATCCGCAGGTGATACGCAGCGTCGGTTTGATCAAGCGCCGGGGCCGAACCCTGACCCCGGCGGCACTGGAACTGGAACGCCTGGTGGTGGAAATGAAAGTCCAGCAACCTGCAGTCAGTGACTGACCGAGTCCAGGCCGGTGGCTTTCACATCCGGCTGAGCCTGTGCCGAAGCCATGTATTCCAGCAGGGCCTTGGCTTCGGCCGGGTGTTGTGCACCTACCGGAATTCCAGCGGCGAAACGAGTGACCGACTGCACCGACTCCGGAATCTTCGCCACAAAACTCACCCCCGGCACTGGCAGTAATTCGCTGACCTGCTGGAAGCCCAGTTGATAGTCGCCGGTAGCAACCACCGAACCCACGGGGATTTTCGGCACCATGGTCGACTTGGGCTTGAGCTGGTCTTCGATGCCCAGGCGTTTGAACAGCTGCTGCTCGATGTACACGCCACTGGCGCTGTCGGAATAAGCCACCGATTTGGCGTCGAGCAAGGTTTTCTTCAAGCCGTCGACCGAGCTGATGTCCGGCTTCGGCGCACCCTCGCGCACCACCAGGCCGATACGTGAATCCGCCAGTTCCACGCGAGATGCCGGGTCGACTTTGCCTTGCTTGATCAGGTCGTCCAGCGCGTAGCCGACCATGATCACCACGTCGGCGTGTTCACCGCGTGCCAGGCGATTAGGGATTGCTTCCGGGGCTTTGCCCATCGACGGGCCGAGGGCCGTGTCGAGGGTATTGCCGGTGGAGGCGGCGAATTTCGGGCCGAGGACTTTGTAGGCTGCGGTGAAACCACCGGAGGTCATCACACGGATCTCTTCAGCCTGGGCGACAGCACTCGGGCCAAGGCTGACCAGCAGGCTCAGGGCCGCAACGTTGAATAGCTTTTTCATGGGCGCGTTCTCGAAAAGGTTTACGACATAACCGGTTGCAGGCGACCGCTGGTGCGGCGATACAGATACAGCGTTGCGCACAACGCACAGAGCGCTGCGAAACTCATCCAGTAGCCGGGCGCAGCCTTGTCGCCGCTGTACTGAATCAGCAAGGTCGACATTGCCGGGGTGAAACCGCCAAACACTGCGGTGGCGAGGCTATAGGCCAGTGAGAAACCTGCGACTCGCACCTCTACCGGCATGATTTCTGTGAGCGCCGCAATCATCGCGCCGTTGTACAAGCCATAAATGAACGACAGCCACAGCAACACCAATAGCATGTTGATGAAGCTCGGTGCCTGCACCAGATACGACAGCGCCGGATAGGTCGAGGCCAACGCCAGCAAAGCCATGGTGATCAAGACTGGGCGGCGACCAATACGATCGGACAATGCGCCACCCAGCGGCAGCCAGAAAAAGTTTGAAACGCCTACCAGTAAAGTCACCAGCAGCGCATCGGACGTGCTCAGGTGCAGCACGGTTTTGCCGAAGGTGGGCGCGTACACGGTGATCAGGTAAAACGCCGTGGTGGTCAGGGCGACCATCATCATGCCGGCGAACACGATCACCCAGTTTTGCGCGAGCGTGCGGAACACCTCGCCCATGCTCGGGCGGTGTGTACGGGTCGAAAATTCTTCGGTTTCTTCAAGGTTGCGGCGCAGCAAGAAGATGAACGGCACGATCATGCAACCGACGAAAAACGGAATCCGCCAGCCCCAGTCGGCAATCATGGCGGGCGCCATCCATTGGTTCAAACCGTAGCCCAACGCGGCGGCCACCACGATCGCCACTTGCTGGCTGGCCGACTGCCAACTGGTGAAAAAGCCTTTGTTGCCTGGCGTGGCGATCTCCGAGAGATACACCGAGACACCGCCCAATTCCGCACCGGCCGAGAAGCCTTGCAGCAACCGGCCGATCAACACCAGGGCAGGAGCGAACAGCCCGATGGTTTCGTAGCCGGGCACCAACACGATCAAAATCGTGCCGCTGGCCATGATCGACAAGGTGACGATCAGCCCTTTGCGCCGGCCCACGTCATCGATGTATGCGCCCAGTACCACCGCACCCAATGGACGCATCAGAAAGCCTGCACCGAAGACCGCAAAAGTCATCATCAGCGACGCGAACTCGCTGCTGGCCGGGAAGAACACGGCCGCGATCTGCGTGGCGTAGAAGCCGAAGAGGAAGAAGTCGAACTGTTCGAGGAAGTTGCCCGAGGTGACCCGGAAAATCGCGCTGGCGCGGGAGCGTCCACGCGGAATTGAGGCTGTCATAGATAAGTACTCCACCGCTGTTATGACGTGCTCTGCCTGGACACAGCGCACGGTTCTTATTGGGGCGGATAGTGGAGCAGGGGGATTGATATGATAAGTGCGTTTTTGGCATGTATTGATGTGCAAAGCGGATCAATGTGGGCTTGGCCGATCAGTTACCGACATCGTGGTGTCTCATTCAACCCGACTATGGCCCAACACCTGTCCGCCCAGCCGATACTGATTATTCCCGCTGCGTTTCGCCTCATACATTGCCAAATCGGCAATGTGAATCAGCCGGTCCATGCTCGGCGCATGGTCGGGGAATACCGCGACGCCCAGGCTGGTGCCGATGTGGCGTTGGTCGTTGCCGATGGTCACGGGCGGCGAGAGTTCGATGAAGATCTTCTGGCAGATGCTGCGGGCCTCATCCTGCAGGCTACTGCCTTGGGGCAGGCCCTGAAGGATGACCACGAATTCATCGCCGCCGATTCGCGCGACCGTGTCGGTGCCGCGCAGTATGTGTTTGAGCCGGGTTGCGGTGGTGATCAGGACGCGGTCGCCGGCCGCGTGACCGTAATGATCGTTGATCGCCTTGAAACCGTTCAGATCGACAAACACCAGCGCCACCCTTGTCGCGCTGACGCGCGCCTGTTCCAGCGCCTCGGCCAGGCGCTCTTCGAGCACCAGCCGGTTGGGCAAACCGGTCAACGGGTCAAAATGGGCGAGGTGCCGCAGATAACTGGCAGAGGCTTTTTCTTCGGTGATGTCGCGCACCACGCCCATCATCTTGATGGTTTCGTCACGGTTGTTCCTGACCACGTTGCCGGTTTCCCGCAGCCAGCGGAGGGTGCCGTCGGGCCAGACCACGCGATATTCCTCGTCGTGGTTTTCGCCGGTTTCCAGGCACCGCAACTCGCCAGCCCGGACTCTGGCCCGGTCGTCCGGGTGCACGCACGCGCAAAACAGCGCGTAAGAGGGGGTCACTTCGCCAATTTTGAACCCGAACATGCCGTAGATCGCGTCCGACCAGTAGAGCCGGTCGGTGTCGACATCCCAGTCCCAGGTGCCGATACGGGCGAAGTACTGGCTGCGTTTGAAACGCTCGGCATCACCGTCCTGTTGGATGTTCCGGCCTTCGGAGAGGCTATTGATGATTTCGCGATACTCGGCCAGTTGCCTGCGCAATGCGCGCTCGCGCCATATCAGCACGATGATCAGCGTGAGCACGACCAAGCCAAGAGCAGCGCTTGCCCAAAGCAAACTCATTCAGGAATAGCCATCATGGCATCGCTAACCGTAGGGGTAGATGTTGGTTAGGGTAGTTCAGGTAACTTCGGCAACAGTTGCAAACCTTCGGCTAGCGAGCGCAAAGGTTGCCAATCGAGGGCAAATCTGGGAAAACGGCGCCCATCAAGCCTTCGGGCACTCAGCATACGAGTGAAAGTAATGAATGACGATCTTCAGGTAATCGATCTCCAGGTGGGTGACGGAAAAGCCGCTGTCAAAGGCGCACTGATCACCACCCAGTACCGCGGCTGGCTGGAAGACGGCACCGAATTCGACTCATCCTACAGCCGCGGCAAACCGTTCCAGTGCGTGATCGGCACCGGGCGGGTCATCAAGGGCTGGGATCAGGGCATCATGGGCATGCAGGTCGGCGGCAAACGCAAGTTGCTGGTGCCGGCGCATTTGGCCTATGGCGAACGCACCATGGGCAAGATCACGCCGAACTCGAACCTGATATTCGAGATTGAATTGCTGGAAGTGCTGACGCGGGATGATTGAATAGGAGAGAGCAGTACTGGGGCTAACGTGGCGAGTGGTAAGCCCCGCCACAATTTCCGATACGGACCACTCGACGAATCAGGTGAACGCGTCAATATCGTCAAGCGTGTCCGCAATAGTTCCTTCCAGGAAAGGAAATTTTCTTTTCACCATTTCGAGTGCCGGAAGGACCGTCTCCCGATCCAATTCGCTGTGCCTGCGAGCGATGTGACCAAGAGCGGTCACGGCGGACGCTGCAACCGACGCATTCTCACTGGCGAGGTACTTCAGGCAAGTATTTTGAGCCCAAGTCCTATCTTCTTCATTCAGACCGATAGAAGCCAACCCCGCAATTACATTTTCGTCCACGCCGCTGGCAAGGAGCTCCGCCGCTTCATCGTGGCTTTTTGATGGATCTTGATAGAGCAGGCTCACTTCTTTACTCCCGCAGTATTGCCCTTGTTGTCTACTTTCTTAGCCTTAATTAGCGCGTTTTTCATATCTTGGTGGAGTTTGTCCCATGGCCTGACGTGGCCGTGGTAGACATCTCCTCCGGTACGGTCAAAGACAATAAACTCATTTGTTTCTGGATCGACGCCAATTCTGCGTGGTGATGTAGGTTTCACCTGAATTGAGTTCTCCAGTGCTTCCTGTCCATTGGTGGGGCCCTTACTTTTGGTTCATCACGGATTGCCGGGAAAGACGCTCTTGATCTTCATGAAAAAGAATTCGCTATCCCGGTAACCGTACGCCATCCGCTTGATGACCTTTATTCGATTGTTTATTCCTTCCAACTGACCGGTGTGCATCGGCCAGCGAACCCGACTCACGATGCCCCGCCAGTAAGCCTTTAGCCGTTTGGCAAACTGGATCAGAGCAGGTATTTCGCTTTCATGAGCATGGCGCAGCCATTGCTTCCATGCCGTTCTCCAGCTCCAGGCAGTACTCGGCGTCCAGAGCGTTTTGAGTTCAGCCTTCATTAAATAGATCGTCATCAATGCCTGGTTAGCCGCCAGCAGATCCTCCAGGCGAACCTGTTGTTCCGGTGTTTTCAGGTTCTGCGGATTACGCAGAAGCAGCCATCGCGCCTGCTTGATGACCTTTCGGGCCGGTTTGTCATGACGCAGTCGATTGGCTTCGTCGACGCGCACCCGATCAATCACCTCTCGGCCATATTTGGCCACCACATGGAACAGGTCGTAGACCACGCGTGCTTGTGGGCAGTGCTGACGAACCTCCAGATCAAAAGCGGTGTTCATGTCCATCGCTACCGCTTCGATGCGAGCGCAACCCTCTGGCCCCAGCTCTTCGAAAAATGGCCTGACGGCCGCCCGGCTGCGGCCTTCGCCGATCCACAGCACCCGCCGTGTATCCGCATCCAGGACAACGCTGGCATAACGATGACCTTTGAACAGTGCGAACTCGTCCATCACCAAACGTCTCGGTTGCGCCTTTGGCAAAATGCTCAATGCGGCTTGCAAGGCTCGACGCTCCAGCAACCGAACGGTCTCCCAATGCAGCCCAAACATCTGCGCCACGTGCAACGTTGGAAGGCGTTCACAGGCTTGAATGACCGCCTCTGCCAGACGTCGTGTCATACGGGCATAGCGATCCAGCCAACTGACGGCCTCCATGCGTTTGCCGCAATCGCGGCAATCAACGCGCCGGAGTAAAACGCTCAGGCGCACCGCACGACCGAGAATGGGTAAATCGCGAATGACTCGCTCGCAATACTCATGCGTGGTTGAACAGGGTTTTTGGCACCCGCCACAGGAAGGAAATCGGGTGGCGTGGGGTGTCAGATCAATCTGGAGGGCGTCACCATCAGGCTTGATCGTGACGACAGAAAAGCCCTCCCAAAACGGAAGGAAAGTATTAATATCGCGCATAAGAACGCCGGTTTGTTAGATGTGTTTGCTCGCACGAACATCATCAACCAAATCGGCGTTCTTGTTTCTGTGTTTCCCGGGATTCCGTGAAGAACCAAAAAAATGGCGCCCCTCAGGGCGCCACTTTTTCAGTACGGCTTGGCGTGTTACTTGCGCTTCATCGACAGGAAGAACTCATCGTTGGTCTTGGTCGTTTTCAGCTTGTCGACCAGGAACTCGATTGCAGCCACTTCATCCATCGGGTGCAACAGCTTGCGCAGGATCCACATGCGCTGCAACTCGTCGTCGGCCGTCAGCAACTCTTCGCGGCGAGTACCGGAACGGTTGATGTTGATGGCCGGGAAGACGCGTTTTTCAGCGATACGGCGATCCAGAGGCAGTTCCATGTTGCCGGTGCCTTTGAATTCCTCGTAGATCACTTCGTCCATCTTCGAGCCGGTTTCAACCAGCGCGGTGGCGATGATGGTCAGCGAGCCGCCTTCTTCGATGTTCCGCGCGGCGCCGAAGAAACGCTTCGGTTTCTCCAGGGCGTGGGCATCGACACCACCGGTCAGCACCTTGCCGGAGCTCGGGATCACGGTGTTGTAGGCACGGGCCAGACGCGTGATGGAGTCGAGCAGGATCACCACGTCCTTTTTGTGTTCGACCAGGCGCTTGGCCTTCTCGATCACCATTTCGGCAACCTGCACGTGGCGGGTTGGTGGCTCGTCGAACGTCGAGGCAACCACTTCGCCGCGCACGGTGCGCTGCATTTCGGTTACTTCTTCCGGACGCTCGTCGATCAGCAGCACGATCAGATGAACTTCAGGGTTGTTACGTGCGATGTTCGCCGCGATGTTCTGCAGCATGATCGTTTTACCGGCTTTCGGCGGTGCAACGATCAGACCGCGCTGGCCTTTACCGATCGGGGCGCACAGGTCGATGACACGACCGGTCAAGTCTTCGGTGGAACCGTTACCGGCTTCCATCTTCATGCGCACGGTCGGGAACAGCGGGGTCAGGTTCTCGAAGAGAATCTTGTTTTTCGCGTTCTCGGGACGATCGTAGTTGATCGTGTCGACCTTGAGCAGCGCGAAATAACGCTCGCCTTCCTTCGGAGGACGGATCTTGCCAACGATGGTGTCACCGGTGCGCAAGTTGAAGCGACGGATCTGGCTCGGCGAGACGTAGATATCGTCTGGGCCGGCGAGATAGGAGGCGTCTGCAGAGCGGAGGAAGCCGAAGCCGTCCTGGAGAATCTCCAGCACGCCATCACCGGAGATTTCCTCGCCGCTTTTCGCGTGCTTTTTCAGCAGGGAGAAAATCACGTCCTGCTTGCGCGAACGGGCCATATTTTCTATGCCCATCTGTTCGGCCAATTCGAGCAGTTCGGTAATCGGCTTTTGCTTGAGTTCAGTCAGATTCATATAGGAATGACGTAATCATTTATGGAGGGGGGAAATTAAGCTTTTGGCTTAATGAGGCCGCGCCGCGGAGAAGGCGACAGGATCGCGTACTTATTCGAAAAGGAGAGCGTCGGCGACGGCTAGCAGGGGGCACTGGAGAAACCAGTGCGGGGCCGAATGTAACACCTGAGTTTCGGAGCGTCTAGCCCTCGACAACGAAAAAGCCCCGCTATTTGCGGGGCCTTTTAGTGACACGCTACAACGACGCTTAGATGTTGGCGTCGAGGAAAGCAGCCAGTTGCGACTTCGACAGTGCGCCGACCTTGGTCGCTTCAACGTTGCCGTTCTTGAACAGCATCAGGGTCGGGATACCACGCACGCCATGCTTGGCCGGGGTTTCCTGGTTTTCGTCGATGTTCAGTTTGGCAACGGTCAGCTTGCCTTTGTAGGTCTCGGCAATTTCGTCCAGAACAGGAGCGATCATTTTGCAAGGGCCGCACCATTCAGCCCAGTAATCGACCAGTACAGCGCCTTCAGCCTTGAGTACGTCGGCCTCGAAGCTAGCGTCGCTAACGTGTTTGATAAGATCGCTGCTCATGGAATTCTCCAGGGTTGTAAGCAAAAAAACGTGGCCCATCATAGCTGCCCTTCCCACGTTCAGGAAGCCGCAGTTGATTGAGTCTCGCTATGGTGTTCCATGAGTTTGGGTATAGCCCAAGTCACGTCGTGGCGGGAGCGACGAAGGCAATGCCGGTGCGCAACGCGGCATTGCGCACGTGCTCGTGCATGGCTTTCTGCGCAGCGCCGGAGGCTCGCCGGGCCAGTGCGCGAAGGATTTTGCGGTGTTCCTGCCAGGTCTCCATGGCCCGTTCGGCCCGGATGAACGGTAACTTCTGGCTTTCCAGGAAGATCTCGGCGCTGGCCGTGAGGATGCTCAGCATCGCCTGATTACCGCTGGCCAGCAAAATGCGCCGGTGAAATTCGAAGTCCAGGCGTGCCGCCGCTTCGAAGTCGCCGGACTTCAGTTCATGGCGCATGGCGGCGACATTGTCCTCCAACGCATCAAGTTCATCGGTGCTCAACGTCACGGCCGCCAGCCCTGCGGCAAACCCCTCCAGCGCATAACGCAACTGGAAGATATCCAGCGGCGAAGCCTGCGCCGCGAACGGCCAGCTCAGAGTCGCCTCGCCTCGCGGCAGATCCACCGGCGATTGTACGAACACGCCTTTACCGGGCTGGATAATGATCACCCCCAGCGCACTCAGCGATGACAACGCTTCACGTAACGACGCCCGACTCACGCCTAATTGCACGGCCAGGTCGCGTTGCGAAGGCAAGGCATCCCCCGGCCCGAAACCCTGTTCGGTGATCAGTTTGCGGATGGCTTGCAGCGCCACTTCAGGTACGGCGCGGGATATCGAATTCATGGTTTACCAGACGTAACCAGGCCAATGTGCGGCTAGTTGTAAAGCTATTCGCGGCGCCCGGCAAGTCGTGCCCCATGGGGGTTCGGCGATTTTTGCGGGTGCGCTATCGAGGTGCGAAATACAACCTGACTGTTCAGACCAGTAATACCTTTTCACACCAGTAAAACCGCGGTCTGCCGCCCCCAAAACCTGATGTTGGCATGGCCCATGCTCTGTCGAATCGCAGAAATTACTCCTCGCCGATTCGGAGATTTGCCATGACCCAGCGCTACAGCGCCCTCCTCGCCGCCCTGTTTGCCAGCCTGATGCTGAGCCAGGCACCCGCCCACGCCGACGGCCTGGAGGATGTGGTCAAGCGCGGCGTCCTCAAAGTCGCCGTGCCTCAGGACTTCCCGCCTTTCGGCTCGGTCGGGCCGGACATGAAGCCGCGCGGCCTGGACATCGACACCGCGAAACTGCTGGCCGACCAGCTCAAGGTCAAACTCGAACTGACCCCGGTCAACAGCACCAATCGCATCCCGTTCCTGACCACCGGCAAGGTGGACCTGGTGATTTCCAGCCTCGGCAAAAACCCCGAGCGTGAAAAGGTCATCGACTTCTCCCGCGCCTACGCGCCGTTCTACCTCGCCGTGTTTGGTCCTCCAGACGCCGATATCAAGAGCCTGGACGACCTCAAGGGCAAGACCATCAGCGTCACCCGTGGCGCCATCGAAGACATCGAGCTGACCAAGGTCGCCCCCGAAGGCGTGACCATCAAGCGTTTCGAAGACAACAACTCGACCATCGCCGCGTACCTCGCCGGCCAGGTCGATCTGATCGCCAGTGGCAACGTGGTGATGGTCGCGATCAGCGAGAAGAGCCCGAAACGTGTGCCGGCGCTGAAAGTGAAACTCAAGGACTCGCCGGTCTACGTGGGCGTAAACAAGAACGAGCCGGCGTTGCTGGACAAGGTCAATCAGATCCTCGTCGCCGCCAAGAGCGACGGCGCGCTGGAGAAAAATGCCCTGACCTGGCTGAAAGAACCGCTGCCGGCCGACCTCTGATTCGGCGCGCAGGAGACACGTTATGGCTTATCAGTTCGATTTCTTGCCGGTGGTGCAAAACACCGATCTGCTGTTGCGCGGTGCATTGTTCACCCTTGAGCTGACGGCCATAGGTGCGGTACTCGGTGTGGCCCTGGGCATCATCGGGGCGCTGGTGCGGGCGTGGAACATTCGCCCGTTCGCCGGGATTTTCGGGGTCTATGTCGAGTTGATCCGCAACACGCCGTTTCTGGTGCAGTTGTTTTTCATCTTTTTCGGCCTGCCGTCCCTGGGCGTGCAGATTTCCGAGTGGCAGGCTGCGGTGCTGGCAATGGTGATCAACCTCGGCGCCTATTCCACCGAGATCATCCGCGCCGGCATTCAGGCGATCCCTCGAGGTCAACTCGAAGCCGCTGCGGCGCTGGCGATGACGCGCTTCGAAGCCTTCCGTCACGTGGTGTTGCTGCCGGCGTTGAGCAAGGTCTGGCCGGCCCTGAGCAGCCAGATCATCATTGTGATGCTCGGCTCGGCGGTCTGTTCGCAGATCGCCACCGAAGAATTGAGCTTCGCCGCCAACTTCATTCAATCACGCAACTTCCGCGCCTTCGAAACCTATGCCCTGACCACGCTGATCTATTTGTGCATGGCGTTGCTGATCCGCCAATTGCTGAACTGGATCGGCCGCCGCTACATCGCAAGGAACAGCCAATGAGCGACTTCACCTTTTGGGACATCGTGCGCAACTTGCTCACGGGTTTGCAGTGGACATTGGCGCTGTCGCTGGTGGCCTTCATTGGCGGCGGGCTGATCGGCTTGCTGATCATGGTCATGCGCATCTCGGACAAATCCCTGCCGCGCAATTTCGCCCGCACCTACATCGAACTGTTCCAGGGCACGCCGCTGTTGATGCAGTTGTTTCTGGTGTTCTTCGGTGTAGCACTGGCCGGGGTGGACATTTCGCCGTGGATGGCGGCGGCGATTGCCCTGACGCTGTTCACCAGCGCGTATCTGGCAGAGATCTGGCGCGGTTGCGTCGAATCGATCCCCAACGGCCAGTGGGAAGCCTCGTCGAGCCTGGCGCTGAACCCGCTGGAGCAACTGCGCTACGTGATCCTGCCGCAAGCCCTGCGCATCGCCGTGGCACCGACCGTCGGGTTTTCTGTGCAAGTGGTCAAAGGCACGGCTGTGACCTCGATTATCGGTTTCACCGAGCTGACCAAAACCGGCGGCATGCTCGCCAACGCCACCTTCGAACCCTTCATGGTTTATGGACTGGTAGCGCTTGGTTACTTCCTCCTTTGTTATCCCTTGTCCCTCAGTGCGCGCTACCTGGAAAGGAGACTGCATGCCTCTGCTTAGAATTTCCGCCCTGCATAAATACTACGGCGATCACCATGTGCTCAAAGGCATCGACCTGACTGTCGAGGAAGGCCAGGTGGTGGCGATCATCGGGCGCAGTGGCTCGGGTAAATCGACTCTGCTGCGCACCCTCAATGGGCTGGAGTCGATCAACGATGGCGTCATTGAAGTCGACGGCGAATACCTCGATGCCGCCCGCGCTGACTTGCGCAGCCTGCGACAGAAAGTCGGCATGGTGTTCCAGCAGTTCAATCTGTTCCCACACCTGACGGTCGGCGAGAACGTCATGCTCGCGCCGCAAGTGGTGCAAAAAGTGCCGAAAGCCAAAGCCGCCGAACTGGCGCGTCAGATGTTGGAACGGGTCGGGCTGGGAGAGAAATTCGATGCCTTCCCGGATCGGTTGTCCGGTGGGCAACAGCAACGGGTGGCAATTGCCCGCGCGCTGGCGATGTCGCCCAAGGTGTTGCTGTGCGATGAAATCACCTCGGCGCTGGACCCGGAGTTGGTCAATGAAGTGCTGAGCGTGGTCCGGCAACTAGCCAAGGAAGGCATGACGCTGATCATGGTCACCCACGAAATGCGCTTTGCCCGGGAGGTTGGGGACAAGTTGGTGTTCATGCATCAGGGCAAAGTGCATGAGGTGGGTGATCCGAAAGTGTTGTTTGCCAATCCGCGCACGGCGGAGTTGGCGAATTTTATTGGGACCGTGGAAGCCGCCGGCTGAAGCCTCTGCGGCGAGGGAGCTTGCTCCCGTTCGGCGGCGCAGCCCTCGTAAAACCCATGCACGCGATATCTGGCTGAAAATCGAGGTGGATGGATTAGGGGCTGCTTCGCACCCCAGCGGGAGCAAGCTCCCTCGCCACAGGGTTGCGCCATATCAAGGCTTTGCGCCGTACGCGTTGGCGGCAGCGTTTGATCGTGGCACGATGTCGAGGTAATCGACCGAGACCCCACACCATGCCGCAATCCCAAGCCAAGAATCTGTCCCTGATCGCCGCAATCGACCTGGGCTCCAACAGCTTTCACATGGTCGTGGCCAAGGCCCAGAACGGCGAAATCCGTATTCTCGAACGTCTCGGGGAAAAGGTTCAGCTGGCCGCCGGCATCGACGACGAGCGCAAGCTCAACGAAGAATCCATGCAGCGCGGGCTCGACTGCCTGAAACGCTTCGCCCAACTGATCAACGGTATGCCGCCTGGCGCCGTGCGAATCGTCGGCACCAACGCCCTGCGTGAAGCGCGCAACCGCAGCGAATTTATCCACCGCGCTGAAGAAATCCTCGGCCATCCGGTAGAAGTCATCTCCGGCCGTGAAGAAGCGCGTCTGATCTACCTTGGCGTGTCCCACACCCTCGCCGACACGCCGGGCAAGCGCCTGGTGGCCGATATCGGTGGCGGCAGTACCGAGTTCATCATCGGCCAGCGCTTCGAGCCGTTGCTGCGCGAAAGCCTGCAAATGGGCTGCGTCAGCTTCACCCAGCGTTATTTCAAGGACGGCAAAATCACCCCGGCCCGCTACGCCCAGGCGTACACGGCGGCGCGGCTGGAGATCATGAGCATCGAACATGCCCTGCACCGCCTGACCTGGGATGAAGCCATCGGCTCCTCGGGCACCATCCGCGCCATCGGCCTGGCCTTGAAGGCCGGCGGTCATGGCACCGGCGAGGTAAATGCCGAAGGTCTGGGCTGGCTCAAGCGCAAGCTGTTCAAGCTCGGTGATGTCGACAAAATCGACTTCGAAGGCATCAAGCCCGATCGCCGCGCGATTTTCCCGGCCGGCCTGGCGATTCTCGAAGCCATTTTCGATGCCCTCGAACTGCAACGCATGGACCACTGTGAAGGCGCCCTGCGTGAAGGCGTGCTTTACGACCTGCTGGGCCGCCATCACCACGAGGACGTGCGCGAGCGCACTCTGAGCTCGTTGATGGAGCGTTATCACGTTGACCTGGAGCAAGCCGTGCGGGTTGAGCGCAAGGCCTTGCATGCCTTCGATCAGGTGGCTGCGGATTGGGACCTTGATGACGGCGTCTGGCGCGAGCTGCTCGGCTGGGCCGCCAAGGTCCATGAAGTGGGCCTGGACATTGCCCACTATCACTACCACAAGCACGGCGCCTACCTGATCGAGCACTCGGACCTGGCCGGGTTCTCACGCGAAGACCAGCAAATGCTTGCGCTGTTGGTGCGTGGCCACCGCCGTAACATACCCAAGGACAAATTCGCCGAGTTCGGCGACGACGGCATCAAACTGATTCGCCTGTGCGTGCTGCTGCGCTTTGCGATCCTGTTTCATCACATCCGTGGCACCCAGCAAATGCCGCAGGTTGTGCTGCACGCCAATGGCGACAGCCTCGATGTGCGGTTCCCGGAAAACTGGCTGGACGAAAACCAGCTGACCCAGGCCGACTTCGGCCTGGAAGCGGAATGGCTTACCCGCGTCAACTTCGTACTGAATATCCGCTAGTCACGCGGCCCCCTGTAGGAGCCGCCGCAGGCTGCGATCTTTTGATCTTTTAAAGCAAGATCAAAAGATCGCAGCCTTCGGCAGCTCCTACAGGGGACGGTTTCGACAGTTAGAAATAGCGATCCGCAGGGAGCGGTTTCGGCAATCAGACAAAAATGGCGACCCCTTGGGATCGCCATTTTTTATTGCACGACTTTCGCGTTAGCGAACTGCCAGGATCGGGCTGCCCAAACGCTCCAGCAAGGTTGCCTGGGCACTGCGCGGGTTCTGGTTGCCGGTGGGCGTGTTGCGGACGTAGCGACCGTCCGACTGCAAGCTCCAGCTGTGGGTGTTATCGGTGAGATACAACTCCAGTTCTTTCTTGACCCGCATGATCAGCTTCTTGCCCTCGACCGGAAAGCAAGTCTCGACGCGCTTGTCGAGGTTGCGCTCCATCCAGTCGGCGCTGGAGAGGAACATCTGCTCTTCGCCGCCATTGAGGAAGTAGAAAACCCGGGTGTGCTCCAGGAAGCGACCGATGATAGAGCGCACGTGAATGTTGTGCGAAACCCCGGCGATGCCCGGCCGCAGGCAGCACATGCCGCGTACCACGAGATCGATGCGCACGCCGGACTGACTGGCCTTGTACAACGCGCGGATGATCTTCGGATCGGTCAGCGAGTTGAATTTGGCGATGATGTGCGCCGGTTTGCCGTCGAGGGCGAACTGGGTTTCGCGGGCAATCATGTCGAGCATGCCCTTTTTCAGGGTGAACGGCGCATGCAGCAGCTTCTTCATGCGCAGCGTCTTACCCATGCCGATCAACTGGCTGAACAGTTTTCCGACGTCTTCGCACAATGCGTCGTCGGAGGTCAGCAGGCTGTAGTCGGTATACAGGCGGGCATTACCGGCGTGGTAGTTACCCGTGCCCAAATGCGCATAGCGCACGATCTCGCCGGCTTCGCGGCGCAGGATCAGCATCATCTTGGCGTGGGTCTTGAAGCCGACCACGCCGTAGATCACCACCGCACCGGCCGCTTGCAGGCGGCTGGCCAGCTGCAGGTTGGACTCTTCGTCGAACCGTGCACGCAATTCGATGACCGCGGTGACTTCCTTGCCGTTACGCGCCGCATCCACCAGCGCATCGACGATTTCCGAGTTGGCGCCAGAGCGGTACAGGGTCTGACGCACCGCCAAAACGTGCGGGTCTTTGGCAGCCTGGCGCAGCAGGTCGACCACCGGGGTGAATGACTCAAACGGGTGCAGCAGCAGGATGTCCTGCTTGCTGATCACGCTGAAGATGTTTTCGCTGTTCTGCAGCAGCTTCGGAATTTGTGGCGTGAACGGCAGATATTGCAGCTCACGCTGGCTGTCCAGGCCGGTGATGCTGAACAGGCGCGTCAGGTTCACCGGACCGTTGACCTGATACAGCTCGGTCTCGCTCAGGTTGAATTGCTTGAGCAGATAGTCAGATAGATGTTTCGGGCAGGTGTCGGCCACTTCCAGACGCACCGCATCACCGTAGCGACGAGAGAACAACTCGCCACGCAGGGCGCGCGCAAGGTCTTCGACGTCTTCGGAGTCGAGCGCCAGGTCAGCGTTTCGGGTGAGACGGAACTGATAGCAGCCCTTGACCTTCATGCCCTGGAACAGGTCATCGGCGTGGGCGTGGATCATCGACGAGAGGAACACGTAATTGTCGCCAGCGCCGCCGACTTCTTCCGGGACCTTGATGACCCGTGGCAGCAGACGCGGTGCCGGGATGATCGCCAGACCGGAATCGCGACCGAAGGCGTCGATGCCTTCGAGCTCGACGATGAAGTTCAGGCTCTTGTTCACCAGCAACGGGAACGGGTGCGTCGGGTCGAGGCCGATCGGGGTGATGATCGGCGCGATTTCGTCGCGGAAATAGCGGCGAACCCAGGTTTTGAGCTTGGTCGTCCAATGACGGCGACGGATGAAGCGGACCTGATGTTTTTCCAGCTCCGGCAACAAAATGTCGTTAAGGATTGCGTACTGACGGTCAACGTGACCGTGAACCAGTTCGCTGATACGGGCCAATGCCTGATGCGGTTGCAAGCCATCGGCACCCGCCTGTTCACGGGCGAAGGTGATCTGCTTCTTGAGGCCGGCCACGCGAATTTCGAAGAACTCATCCAGGTTGCTGGAGAAGATCAGCAGAAACTTCAGCCGCTCCAGCAACGGATAGGATTCATCCAGCGCCTGTTCCAGCACGCGAATGTTGAACTGCAGTTGCGACAGCTCGCGATGGATGTACAGGCTGCTGTCATCCAGGCCTGGAATGGCAATCGCGGGCGCCGCCGGAGCGGCCTCGGTCACCGGCGCGGGTGGAGCAGGTTCCAGCTCCGGCGGGGTTTCGTCGAGTTGCTCCACCACAGGTTGAGCGTCTTTTACGGCAACTTCAGTGAGTCCTTCGGTATTCATCGAATGTTCCTGGGAGGGCTATTTTTGCTCTCGTAACAATTGAGCTGCGCGAACGGCAAAGTAGGTCAGGATGCCATCAGCGCCTGCACGTTTAAAAGCGGTCAGGGATTCGAGGATAACCCCTTCGCTCAACCAGCCATTCTGTATCGCCGCCATGTGCATGGCGTACTCGCCGCTGACTTGATAAACAAACGTCGGCACTTTGAATTCTTCTTTGACCCGGTAGAGGATGTCCAGGTAGGGCATGCCTGGCTTGACCATGACCATGTCTGCGCCTTCTGACAAGTCCGCCGCCACTTCGTGCAGGGCTTCGTTGCTGTTGGCCGGGTCCATCTGATAGGAGGCCTTGTTGGCCTTGCCCAGGTTCAACGCCGAACCGACCGCGTCGCGGAACGGGCCGTAATAGGCGCTGGCGTACTTCGCCGAGTAGGCCATGATCCGCACGTTGACGTGATCGGCCAGTTCGAGGGCTTCACGGATCGCCTGGATACGACCGTCCATCATGTCCGACGGGGCGACGACCTGAGCGCCGGCTTCGGCATGGGACAGAGCTTGCCTGACCAGTGCGTCGACGGTGATGTCGTTCTGCACATAGCCTTCTTCGTCGAGGATGCCGTCCTGACCGTGGGTGGTGAACGGGTCCAGCGCGACATCAGTGATCACACCCAGCTCAGGGAACTGCGCACGCAAGGCGCGGGTGGCTCGCTGGGCAATGCCGTTGGGGTTCCAGGCTTCCGCGGCGTCCAGCGACTTGAGCTCAGGTGGCGTCACCGGGAACAGCGCCAGCGCCGGAATCCCCAGTTCGACCCACTTGGCCGCTTCTTCCAGCAACAGGTCGATGGTCAGGCGCTCGACGCCCGGCATCGAGGCCACCGCTTCGCGACGGTTTTCACCGTCCAGTACGAACACTGGCAGGATCAGGTCATCGACGGTCAGGACGTTTTCACGGACCAGTCGACGCGAAAAATCATCACGGCGGTTGCGGCGCAGGCGGGTTGCAGGGAATAAACGGTTGGCGGGGGTAAAGCTCACGGCAGACTCCTGAGCCCGCGCAGACGGGCGAGCGTGACAGTTATAAGCGGCCATTATGACGAACACATTACAGTTGTGTGCATCCTGCGACAGGTAGCCGCATTCCATTGTCCTTGTAGGAAATGTTCACGTCGAGACACATTTGGACACTTTCCTGAATGTGTACGAAGGGTTAGGCTGCGCGTTCATTTCGCCAGCACCCAGACAATGCTCCAACAATTTCTGCATGACTTCGGCTACTTTGCCTTGTTTCTCGGCACGTTCTTCGAAGGCGAAACCATTCTGGTGCTCGCAGGCTTCCTCGCGTTCCGTGGATACATGGACATCAACCTGGTGGTGGTTGTCGCTTTCTGCGGCAGTTATGCCGGCGATCAGCTGTGGTACTTCCTGGGACGCAAGCACGGGCGCAAGTTGCTGGCGCGCAAACCCCGCTGGCAAATGATGGGTGACCGGGCGCTGGAACATATTCGCAAGCACCCGGACATCTGGGTGCTGAGCTTCCGCTTCGTCTACGGCCTGCGCACGGTGATGCCAGTGGCCATTGGCCTGTCGGGCTATCCGCCGGGCCGCTACCTGCTGCTGAACGGGATTGGTGCGGCAATCTGGGCCGCCGCGCTGGCGGCCGCCGCTTATCATTTCGGTGCGGTGCTCGAAGGCATGCTCGGCAGTGTGAAGAAATATGAGCTATGGGTGCTTGGCGCCCTGCTCATTCTGGGCGTGGGCCTGTGGCTGCGCCGGCGCTTCAAGAATGCCCGTCTGGCCAAACAGGTCTATGCCGACGAACAAGCACTGAAGGCCGACAAGGCCAACCCTGGCGAATCTAAGAAGCCAACCGAGTAAAGCGGTTTCTGCAGCAGTAGAGACCGATGCCGCTGAGCAGGCTGTAGCTGAGCAGGCCGACCCAGCCCACCGCGCTGGCCGGCCACAGCCCCACCAGCGGCGCCAGCCACACCAACGGCACATTCGACGCCAGCCGCAGCAGCTCCAGCTTCAACGCCCACGGGCGATTCTCCAGGGCCACGCCCAACACGAACAACCCCAGCGCCACCGCACCCCAGCCCAACACCAGGGCGGCGGTCGGCAGGCTCGGCTCCAGGTTCATCAAATAGCTGCCCAGTGCGATGTAGACGCAGAACTGCAGCAGGATGTAGAGCTGCTGCCGTCCGTCCAGCGGCACTTCGAATTTGTGGAACTGACTCAGGTCCGGCTTGTGCATCGGGTATTTCGCCGCCACGTCCGCCGGCCGCCAACCGGTGCGCATGAACCAGATTCGCAGCTTGTCCCACAGACGTTCGGCACGCCGCGCGTCCGCCCACAACTGCGCATAGAATTGCACGTTGGCCCACACCGGGTTCCAACTCGCCAGCGGCGTGGTCACACCGAAAATCACCGGCTCGTTGTCGTCCTCTTCCTGGAACGAGCCGAACAGGCGGTCCCAAATAATGAACACGCCGCCGTAGTTGCGATCCATGTAGAGAGCGTTCTGTGCATGGTGAGCCCGATGATTGGACGGCGTGACAAAGAACCACTCGAACCAGCCAAGCTTGGGAATGTGCCGAGTATGCACCCAGAACTGGTACAGCAGGTTGAGCGCGGCAACGCTGATAAACACCAGCAGCGGCACGCCCAGCACGGCTATGGGCAGGTAGAAGATCCAGCTCAGCAGAAACCCGGTGCTGGTCTGGCGCAGGGCGGTGGAGAGGTTGTAGTCCTCGCTCTGGTGGTGCACCGAATGCGCGGCCCAGAGAATGTTGCGCTCATGGCCCATGCGATGCAGCCAGTAGTAGCAGAAGTCGTAAAAAACGAAGGCAAACACCCAGACCCAAATGCTGTTGGCCGACAGTTCGAACAGCGCCAGATGCTTGAGGGCAAACGCGTAGGTGACCAGCCCCACGCCCTTGGTCAACAGGCCCGTGGTGGTCGACAGCACGCCGGTGCTGATGCTGTTGATCGCGTCCGCCACCCGATAATTGCTCACCCCGCGCCAACGGTCGGCCAGCAGCTCGACGGCGATCAGCACAAAGAAAAACGGCACCGCATACAGAATGAAGTCCATGACGCGCCCTGATCGGAATCTTGAGGACAGATGCTATGTGTAGCCGCGAATTAACCCTATGGCAACGAGTGACAAATTAGTGGACATTTAACGCCATGAATCTGGAGAAAAGCCCATGAGCAAAAAAGTTGCAGTGATCCTTTCCGGTTGTGGTGTGTACGACGGCGCCGAGATTTACGAAAGCGTGATTACCTTGCTGCGCCTGGACCAGCGTGGCGCGCAGGTTCAATGTTTCGCCCCGAACATTGCGCAGTTACATGTGATCAACCACCTGACCGGCGAAGAAATGCCGGAGTCGCGCAACGTGCTTGTGGAGTCGGCGCGAATCGCCCGTGGCGAGGTCAAGGATATCCGTGAAGCCGATGCCGAAGATTTCGATGCGCTGATTGTTCCTGGTGGTTTCGGTTCGGCGAAGAACCTTTCCAACTTCGCGATCGAAGGTACAGGCTGCACCGTGCAACCGGACGTGCTGGCACTGACCGAAGCCTTTGCCGAGGCCGGAAAACCGGTAGGCCTGCTGTGCATATCGCCGGCCCTCGCGGCAAAAATCTATGGACCAGGCGTGGTCTGCACCATCGGTAACGACGCCGACACCGCCGCCGCGCTGAACAAGATGGGCGCGACTCACAAGGACTGTGCGGTGAGCGATATTGTCGAAGACGAGGCGCGCAGGCTGGTGACGACGCCGGCGTATATGCTGGCGCAATCAATCAGTGAGGCCGCGTCGGGTATTAACAAACTGGTCGACCGCGTGCTCGAACTGACCCACGAAAACGACGCATAAAAACGCAAGATCAAAAGATCGCAGGCTGCGCCAGCTCCTACAGGTGCTCGCGTTGAACCGTAATTTGCGGCGGGCACAATCCATGTAGGAGCTGCCGAAGGCTGCGATCTTGTCAGGCGTTACGCGCCAGTCGAGTCAAAATCCGATCCAGCGCATTGGCAAACGCCTGTTTCTCGCGCTCGCCAAACGGCGCCGGCCCGCCGCTCATCTGTCCCTGTTCGCGCAGATCGGTGAACAGGTTACGCACGGCCAGCCGATCGCCCATGTTCTGCGCATCGAACTCCTTGCCTCGCGGGTCCAGCGCGGCAACGCCCTTCTTCACCAAACGGTCAGCCAGCGGTACGTCGCTGCAGATCACCAGCTCACCTGGGACCGCGTGTTCCACCAGGTAGTCGTCGGCCGCATCCGGGCCGCTTGGCACCACGATCAGCTTCACCAGCGCCAGGCCCGGCTTGGTTTGCGGCTGCCCGGCCACCAGCACCACTTCAAACTGGCGCTTGAGGGCGAATTTCACCACCAGATCCTTGGCCGCCCGAGGGCAAGCATCAGCATCGATCCAGACACGCATCAGGTTTTCCTCTGTTGAAAAACATCGCGGGCAAGCCTCGCTCCTACAAGGTTAACGCTAAACCCGTAGGAGCGAGGCTTGCCCGCGAATGTAAGCGAAGCGAATGCTGTTTAAGAAAGCTGCACCCGCCGCTTCTCGGCCACCCAGCTACGGCCATACAGCACGATGATCGCAATGATCGCCACTGCCTGAGCACTTAGCGAGTAAGCATCTGCATGGATCCCCAGCCAGTCGAATTCGAAGAACGGTACCGGACGCGTGCCGAAAATCCCGGCTTCCTGTAGCGCCTTGACGCCATGCCCGGCGAACACCACCGACAGCGCGCACAGTAGAGCGGCGTTGATGCTGAAGAACAGCGTCAACGGCAGTTTTGCCGAACCTCGCAGGATCACCCAGGCCAGACCGACCAACAACACCAACGCCGTGGCGCCCCCGGCCAGCACTGCGTCATGGCCGGCGGGACCGGCTTGCAACCACAGGGTTTCGTAGAACAGGATCACTTCGAACAGTTCGCGATACACCGAAAAGAACGCCAGGATCGCGAAGCCGAAACGACCGCCACCGCCTACCAGGCTGCTCTTGATGTAATCCTGCCACGCCGCTGCGTGACGACGGTCGTGCATCCACACGCCGAGCCACAGCACCATGACGCTGGCAAACAAAGCCGTCGCGCCTTCCAGCAATTCACGCTGCGAACCGCTGACATCAATCACATACGCCGCCAACGCCCAGGTGCCCAAACCGGCCAACAGCGCCAGGCCCCAACCGACGTTAACGCTGCGCACCGCCGACTGTTGGCCGGTGTTACGCAGAAACGCGAGGATCGCCGCCAGTACCAGAATCGCTTCCAGACCTTCGCGCAGCAAAATCAATAGACCGGAGATGTAGCTCAGGGACCAGCTCAAGCCGTCGTTGCCCAACAACCCGGCAGAGGTCTTCAATTTCGCCTTGGCCGCATCCAGACGCTGCTCGACTTGCTCAAGCGGCAAGCCGTCCTGCAACGACTGACGGTAAGCCATCAGCGACTTTTCAGTGTCTTTGCGCACGTTGGCGTCAACGTTGTCCAGGGAGCTTTCGACCAGCTCGAAGCCCTCCAGGTACGCCGCCACTGACAAGTCGTAAGCCTGATCGTGTTCACCGGCACGGTAGGCCGCAACGCTCTTGTCCAGGGTCGCGGCGGTGTAATCGAGCAACTGCGCCGGGCCACGTTTGACCTGCGGCGGTTGCGCCCGTTGTGCGCGGAAGTTTGCCGCGGCTTGCGGACCGTCAGCGGCCTGCACTTCGGCCGGCGTCTGACGGGCCAGATCGGCAATGTTGTAGGTTTTGTCGCTATTGGTTGTGGCCGAATCGGCACTGAAGCTGGCGATGTAGGTCGCCAGATCCCAACGCTGACGATCGTCCAGCTGATCGGCGAAGGCTGGCATGTCGGTGCCTTCAACCCCGAGACCCAGGGTGTTGTAGATCGCGTAGAGGCTCAGGTGATCCAGTCGCGTGGTATCACGCAGATTGGCTGGCGGCGGCGTCAGGCCTAACCCCGCCGGGCCGTCGCCAGCGCCTGTGTCACCGTGGCACACCGAACAATGCTGGGCATACAACGGTGCCCCACGAGTCGGGTCCGGGGTAATGATCGGGGCCTGACTGACTTCATAGGCCACGGCCAGTTTCGCACCGAGTTGCCGGGCCTGACGGGCGACATCCGCGCCATCCTGGCGAGCAGTGATTGCTACCTGTAAAGCACTGATGCCTTGCTCCAATCCAGCCTTTTCAGGCTTGCCCGGCATCGCGGCAACCAAGCCTTGCAGCGCCCCGACGAATTCCAGTTGCTCGCGGTATTCAGCCTCGTTGACGACCTTGCCTGCTTGCACCGCTTCCGGGTAATCCGCACCGATATAGTCGAGTAAATGCAGGGCTTGCGGGGTGCCTTCGACCGTGTCCGCCAGCAGGTTGGAACTGCATAAGGCAAACAGCGGCACTAACAGCCAGGCCAGGTAACGGGACGGGGCAATCATGAATGAATCTCAATTGGAAACACGAAGTAATATATTGTTCCCTCCCAATCACTTTCACTCAAGCTTTGTCTGCGTTGGCCCTCTCGGCAAGTCACTACAAAACCCAAGTCCGGGGATTGGGAAAAAGGCGCCCTGAGGCCATTTCGCGCACATAAAAAAGGCGACCTGAAAAGGTCGCCTTTTTGATGCATTGCTGTTTTACACCGCGGCTTTGCGCAGCGTCGCCATGAACGCCGCCGCGCCAATGAACAGACCGGCAAAGGTACGGTTCATGCGTTTTTGCTGCTTGGGTGTGCGCAACAGGCGCAGCACCTTGGACGCCAAACCGGTATAACCCGCCATGACGATCAGGTCGACACAGATCATGGTCACGCCAATCACCACGTACTGGATCAGCAGAGGGGCGTGCGGATTGATGAATTGCGGGAGCACCGCCAGCATGAAGACCAGCGCCTTGGGGTTGCTGATGTTCACCAGAAAACCGCGGAACACCAAGGCCATCGGCTTGCCGATCTGGCGTATGGCCGCGTCATCGCTCATGTCGCTGGGCAGTGCACGCCATTGCTTGATCGCGAGGTAAACCAGATACGCCACGCCGAACCATTTGATCGCCAGGAAGGCCGTGGCAGAAGCCGTGAGGATGGCGCCGACACCGGCACCCACAATCGCAATCTGCAAGGCCAGGCCCAATTGCAGGCCCAGGGCGTTCCAGTAACCGCGCCAGAAACCGTATTGCAGACCGCTGGACATCGACGCAATGGCGCCGGCACCGGGAGACAGGCTGATCACCCAGCAGGCGGCAAAAAACGCCAGCCATGTTTGAAGCTCCATTGCACACCTCGACTCAGACTCGTGACAGACGTCTAAGCTAATGCGGCTTCGGGCCGATGACTATCGTTTTTTTTGCAGGAACCGAGGACCGCGAAACGCCAAAAGCAAAAGATCGCAGCCTTCGGCAGCTCCTACATCGGAATGCGATCGTTTATGCCTGAAACTATTTCTCAAACCCGCTCGAAGGAAACACATCAGTCCCACGCCAGCGTCGTACCGAACGCTGAAAGAACAAACTGTTGGGCACTTGCACCATTGCACTGCCGGTACCGAGTTCTTCAGCTTCGATCAGCGTGGTGTAGAGCAAATTGATCGCCACCACCCGACCTTTGACGCCAGGCTTGTCGGTGGTGTCCACCAATTCGACCACATCGCCGAGGCGAAACGGGCCGACAGTGAAGATCAGAATCGCGCAGAGCAGATTCGAGAGCACGCTCCACATGGCGAAGAACGCCACCGCCGCGACTGCGACAAAACCGGACAACGCGGTCCAGAGCACCGTGGCCGAAACCCCAAGACGCTCCAGCACGAAGATCAGCGCGCTGCCCATGATCAGCCAGCGCAGGCCACCACGCAGCGGCATCAGCAACTGCGGCGGAAACGGGTAGCGCTCACCGAAACGGGTCAGACCTTTGGCGACGAAGCGCTGGGCGAAGTATCCGGCCAGCAGAATCAGCAGGATCTGCACGGCGAGCCAGATCGGCTCGACCCACATCGCCGGCAGCGGCAGCTTGAGCGCGTCCATCAGGACAGCGCCTCCAGCTCCGCCTGCATGCTTTCCAGCAGTTCCAGGGCTTCCATCCAGGACTCTTCCAGCTCCGCTTCACGCACCTTCAACTTGGCTTGTTCGGCCAGCAAATCGCGCAATTCGTTCTTGCGCAACGGCTCGTAGATATCGCTGTCGCCGAGGCTGGCATCGATCTTCGCCAGTTTCTCGTGGAGCTTGCCCAGTTCGGCTTCGAGCTTGTCAGCCTCACGCTTGTGCGGTGCCAGTTGCTGACGCAACGCCGCTGCGGCCTGACGCTGGGCTTTCTTGTCGGTCTTGTCCGGGTTGACCGGCGTGTTGCTGACCGGAGCATTGCGCTGACGGTACTCCACCAGCCAACGGGTGTAGTCCTCCAGATCGCCGTCGAACTCTTCGACCTTGCCATCGGCCACCAGGTAGAAATTGTCAGTGGTGCTTTTGAGCAGATGACGGTCGTGGGAGACCACCAGTACCGCGCCACTGAATTCCTGCAGGGCCATGGTCAACGCCAGGCGCATTTCCAGGTCCAGGTGGTTGGTCGGTTCATCGAGCAGCAACAGGTTTGGTCGGTCCCAGGCGATCAACGCCAGTGCCAGACGCGCCTTCTCGCCGCCGGAGAAATTCAGCACCGGCTCGTCGATCCGCGCACCACGGAAATCGAAACCACCGAGGAAGTCGCGAAGGGTCTGTTCGCGCTCGGTCGGTGCCAGACGCTGCAAGTGCAGCAACGGGCTGGCCTTGGCGTCCAGCGAGTCCAGTTGGTGCTGGGCGAAGTAACCGACAACGGTGTTCTCGCCTCGGGTCAAGCGGCCGGCCAGCGGCTCGAGCTCACCCGCGAGGTTCTTGATCAGGGTCGACTTGCCCGCGCCGTTGGGTCCGAGCAGGCCGATCCGCGCACCGGGGGTCAGTTGCAGCTTGACCTTTTCGAGCACGGTTTTGTCGCCGTAACCCAAGCGGGCATCGGACAGGTCGATCAGCGGGCTGGAAATCTTCTGCGACTCGCGGAAGACGAAGTCGAATGGCGAATCGACGTGGGCCGCGGTCAGCTCTTCCATCCGCTCCAGTGCCTTGATCCGGCTCTGGGCCTGACGTGCCTTGGTGGCCTGAGCCTTGAATCGGGCGATGTAGCTTTCCATGTGCGCACGTTGCACCTGCTGCTTCTCGTAGGCCTGTTGTTGCTGGGCCAGACGTTCGGCACGGGCACGCTCGAAGGCGCTGTAGCCACCGCGATACAGGGTGATCTTGCGTTGATCGACGTGGGCCACGTGATCGACCACGGCATCGAGGAAATCCCGGTCGTGGGAGATCAGCATCAAAGTGCCGGGGTAGCTTTTGAGCCACTCTTCGAGCCAGATGATGGCATCGAGGTCCAAGTGGTTGGTCGGTTCGTCGAGCAGCAACAGGTCCGAAGGACACATCAATGCCTGCGCGAGGTTCAGACGCATCCGCCAGCCACCGGAGAAATCGCCGACCTGGCGATCCATCTGCTCGTTGGTAAAGCCGAGACCGGCCAGCAACTTGCGAGCCCGAGCGTCGGCGGTGTAGCCGTCGGCGCTGTCGAGTTCCGAATGCAGGCGCGCCTGTGCGGCACCGTCGTGGGCCGCTTCGGCTGCCGCCAGGTCGCGTTGCACCTGACGCAGGCGCAGGTCGCCATCGAGCACGTAGTCGACCGCCAGACGATCGAGCGTGTCGATCTCCTGGCGCATGTGGGCGATACGCCAGTCGGCCGGCAGGAAGCAATCACCCGAGTCGGGGTGCAGGTCACCCAGTAGCAAGGCGAACAGGCTCGATTTGCCGGCGCCGTTGGCACCGATGAGGCCGGCTTTCTGGCCGGCGTGCAGCGTCAACTCGGCGTCTTCTAGCAGACGTTGCGGGCCACGCTGTAAAGTCAGGTTCTGAAGTCGGATCATAATGGCGGCGGAGTCTACCAGCTTCGCTCGCAACTAGCGCGAGTAGCACTATGTCCTCTGACCTGTGGAGCTTTTCCCTGACAACTTACGCCCGACCGGGCGTGGAACAGGCGTGCCTGCAATTGCAGTCGGCGGGCATCAATGTCTGTCTGCTGCTGTGCGCGGCGTGGCTGGGACGGCGAGGAATGGCCTGTAATGAGCAACGCTTGCAACAACTTCGCCGTGTGGCTGAACCCTGGGATGCCGATGTCGTGCAACCGCTGCGAGCATTGCGCACGCAATGGAAAGCCGCTGCCGTGCAAGATGCCGAGCTGGATACCCTGCGAGAACAGGTCAAGACGCTGGAACTGGAAGCCGAGCGGGAATTGCTAATGCGACTGGAACGATCGGCGCAAAGTTGGCCGCGAGATGAGGCGACCGATCTATCGGCCTGGCTGGAAGGTGTAGCGGTGCACGCCCCGCACCTGGACCGCGACGCGCTGCATCAGCTGCGCGTCGCGGTATCGGGCACTTAGGAAGCGCTGGTTGGGGTGGTGGTTGCTACGCTCGGAACAGCGGCCGGCGTTGGTGCCGGTGCGGCTGTCGAGGCGGTGGCTGCCGGAGCAGGCGTTGCGGCTGCAGCCGGGACGGCTGGCTTGGCAACTGGCGCGGTGGCAGGCTTGGCGGCAACCGGTTTTTTCGCGGCTGGTTTAGCAGCGGGTTTAGCAGCAGGCTTGGCTGCGACTGGCTTGGCCGCCGGCTTGGCTGCGGCTGGTTTGGCTGCACTGGCAGTGGCCGGTTTGGCAGCAGCGGCAAGTTTCGCCGCAGCAGGTTTGGCGGCTGGTTTAGCCGGCGCTTTCGCTGCTGGTTTTGCTGCGGGCTTGGCAGCGGTTTTAGCCGCGACAGGTTTAGCGGCCGGCTTGGCAGCTGGTTTCGCCGCTGCGGTTTTGGCTACTGATTTCGCTGCTGGTTTAGCGGCGGCTTTTACGGCTGGTTTTGCTGCTGGTTTTGCTGCTGGTTTAGCGGCGGTTTTTACGGCCGGTTTTGCCGCTGGTTTCGCTGCAGCAGTTTTCGCTACAGCCGGTTTTGCAGCAGCGGTTTTTGCAGCAGCAGGTTTCGCAGCCGCTGGTTTGGCAGCCGCTGGTTTGGCAGCGGTGGTTCTGGCAGTCGGTTTGGCCGCGCTGGCCGCGACTGGTTTTTTCGCAGCAGGTTTTGCAGCAGGTTTGGCTGCGGCTTTCACCGGTGCTTTGGCAACCGGTTTGGCGGCAGGCTTGGCCGGTGCTTTTGCAGCAACCGGTTTGGCAGCGGCTTTCTTCGCAGGGGCCGCAGCAGGCTTGGCAGCGCGCAGGGACAATGCCTTGCCGACAGCCTCTTGAACACGACCTACACCCTGGGCCAGTTTCAGGCTTTCCTGGGCATCGCGCTTGAGTTGCAGAATGTAGCCACGCGTTTCCGATTGACGATCCTTGAGAGCATCAAGCAGGTCTTCGAGCTCTTTCACTCCGTCCTTGGCTTTGGCTTGTGCCTTGGCCTTGCCGGCCGCCGCAGCGTCCTGCAATTTGGTGCGGGACTTGTGCAATTTTTCCTGCGCTTTCCCGCGTTGCTTTTCCAGCTTGGCGAGCAGTTTTTCAGCATCAGCCAGGGCTTCGGAACAAGCGGTTTCCAGATGCTCGAGCAAGCTGCCCGAGAGTTGTTGTAGCAGATGCAACGGAGTACTTACTGGCTTCTTGGTGGCCGACATGGTTTACCTCCTGGCTGACGTGAGTGCGGCTCATACTAGACCTCTGCTGCTACCGCCGCTAGGGCATCTTGACAGTATCCAAAGCGCTGCGTTGCAACGAAGCGAAAATGTTCTGCGCTGATGCAAAAGCAGTTCACCGTTGAACGCATTCACACTGGCATAATCGCCCGCATCTCAGGTCGGAGAATGTCCATGTCGGTGTCCATGTCGGTGTCCATGTCGCGCTACTTTTTTTTATCGCTGTGCGTGATTTTTTCTGCGGCTCATGCTGCCGAAAAAACTCAGGAAAATGATGCTCACGATCTCGCCTACAGTCTTGGCGCAAGCCTCGGGGAACGCTTGCGACTGGAGGTTCCCGATCTGCAGCTTCAAGCATTGGTCGAAGGTCTGCAGCAAGCCTATCAAGGCAAACCACTGGCGTTGAAAGACGAGCAGATTGAACAGATCCTGACCGAGCATGAAGCCCGGGTTGCCATGCAATCCCCTGCGCCGCAAAGCGAGGTGGCACTGGAAAAAGAACAGCGCTTTCTCGCCGAAGAAAAAACCAAACCCGGCGTTCGTGAACTGGCAGACGGGATACTGCTGACTGAATTGACGCCGGGAACGGGGACCAAGGCGGGTCCCAACGGCAAGGTGCAGGTGCTGTATATCGGTCGCCTTCCCGATGGCACCGTGTTCGACCAGAACAGCCAACCGCAGTGGTTCAGTCTCGATAGCGTGATCAGCGGATGGCGCAGCGCGCTGCAGCAAATGCCGGTCGGCGCGAAATGGCGCCTGGTGATTCCATCGGCACAGGCCTATGGCGCCGATGGTGCCGGCGACCTGATCGCACCGTTCACACCGTTGGTGTTCGAAGTCGAATTGCGCGGCGCTACCAGCTAAAAACGGAAATGAAAAACGGCGTGCCTGGGCACGCCGTTTCGGGGTCTTGCGGGAAGCGGTTCAGGCCTGAACCGGATCGGCTTCCTTGTGCGCGGTGTGCAGTACTTCGATCAGGCAGTCTTCCAGTTCGAAGCGTTCATGCAACAGACCGCCCAATGTTTTGAATTCCTCAGCGATACATTTACCGGCATCGCACAGATCATTGAACGCGAGCAGTTTCTCGGTGATGACATCGATGCGCGGGTAGATGGTCTCAGCCAACTCCAGACCACGCTTGTCACCAAACGCCTTGGCTTCGCCAGTCAGCTGTTCGTAGATCTCGAAATGCCCGGCAGACACGTAGTCGACCAGCACGCCGCAGAATTCCTGCAAAGGTTTGCGGTTTTCACCCAGAACCTCGGGCTTGGCACCGAGCGCATCATAGGCCCGAACCAGTTCGTGACGTTCCTGCAACCAGCGATCGATCAGCAGATGTACTCCACCCCAACGTTCCTGAGCATTCTGACAACTTTCGAGCATGGCGATCTCTCTTCCCTTGTGGGTCATGCTGCCCTACACCCGTCGTACTCTTGAAGGTCAAGAGTTGGCCAGGCAGAGCGTCATCGAGCAACATAATTCCAATGACACGTGCGGGCCAGATTATGCCCGCGCGACTGTGGCTTCAAGGTACGCAGGCGATAAAGTTCATACAAGTGTTTAATCACTCACCAGACCCCGGTGCGACGACTCGCCGCTGAGCGGTCGCTGCAAGGTGATCCAGACAAGTCGCAACAACTGATAAATCCCCAGAATCGTCATCCCGACAAAGAACAGCAGACTCCACTCCGCAATGCTCAAGCCAAACAGTGTCCAGGAGATCTGTGCACAGTCGACGGTGCCTTTGAACATCTGACGCACGACACACATCCACGGCGCGCTTGCGAACAGTTCACCCAGATTGGTCGCACAGACCGACAGTTCATGCACTGGATTGCTCTGTAGCAAGACCTGCCGCCATGCGATGACTGTGCCGCCCAGGCTCGCAATCAGACCCAACAGCCAATACAGGATGAAACCGAAGTGACCGGGGCCATGCACCGCCGCCATCAGGCAAACACCTGTCAGCAGCGCCACGCAGCCCCTCTGCAACAAGCAAAGGCCGCACGGCTTGAGGCCAACAACATATTCCAGATAGTAAGACACGCCCAGGACCAGGGCGCCCGCAATGAAAACCATGAAAAACAGAGAGCGTGAGCAGGCCAAAGGCATGGGTTTTCCGTAACAGTAGAGACCGACAGCTACGGTAGAGGAAAGCGCGACGGCGTTTCAAGGCAGGCTGACAGGGAGACTTCAGCAGGGGTGTAGGGAATTCCCGACAGAAGTTAGAGGATCAGGTGTAGTCCTCTGTAGGATTCTGCTGAGGACGAATTTCGAAGGTAAAACTCCGACAACATTCGGGCAATCGGATCGCCCATTCGGGCGACCCTTCACTCATCTATCAAGCGTGAGCCGGCACCGGTAGCGGCGCTGCCAGCAAGCGCTCATCCAGTAACCCCAAACCTTCCTGGAACAGCTGATTGCTGCGCTCGGTGTCACCCATTTGCGCCAGCAGGCGGGCCAGTTCGGCGCAGGCTTCCGGATTACGCTGCGCACGCAGACTGCTTTCCAGATAATCCCTGGCCTTGCCCCACAAACTGCTTTGCAGGCACAGCCGGCCCAGGGTCAACAGCAGGCTTGGATCGGCAGGATGATCTTTAAGCCAGCCCTCCGCAAGTTGCAGCTGACGTGTCGGATCACTGCCACGCACCAACCCGTAAAGGCGCGCCAGGTGGCTGTCATAGTTGCGTTTGAGCGCCGTCCGCAAGACCTCTTCGGCCTCGACCTGCGCACCCAGCTGGCGCAATTGCTCGGCGTAAGCGAGCACCAGTTTCGGCTCCTGGCGCTGAGCCGAGGTCAGTTGCTGCCAGGCGTGATTGAGCGCTTGCAAGCCGACGGTTCCGCCCTCTTCCTGATGCGCCGCGAGGGACAGGTTCTCGCCCCAGGCGCGGCGCTCCAGTTCAGCCAGTTCCGCTGGTGGGAGGATTTTGTCCTTGCGCAACTCCGGCAGCAGGCGAATCAACGCTGACCAATCGCCGCGCTGCTGAAGCAGGCGCTGCAACTGACGCAAAGCCTGCGCGTTATGAGGGTGACGCTCGTGCATCGCTTGCAGGGTCGCCAAGGCGCCTTCGGTATCGCCACGATCGGTTTGCAGTTGCGCGTGGTTCAACGCAATCGCCAGCTCGGCCTGGGGTTGTCGCTCCAGAGCGCGCTCCAGCAGATTGTCGCTTTCTTCGTAATGACCTTGTTCGTTGGCGGCGCGAGCAGCGCCGAGGTAGTACAGCAACGGCTGGCGCTCGGCTTCCGCAGCCCGAGACAGATGACGTTGTGCGCTGGCCCAGCGCCCCTCGGCCAAGTCCAGCTGACCGTGTTCGATAGCCACCTGCACCCGACGACTGCGATTACGCCGTGACCACGGATTGACCACGCCGCTGGACGTTGTCACCAACTCGAACAACGCCTTGATGCCCCAGAACACCAGCCAGAGCACGGCGATCAGCGCAAGCGTCGCCCACAGACTCGACTCGTAACGGAAGGTCTTGTAGGCAATTAGCACGTAGCCGGAGTGCTCGGCAATCGCAAGGCCCAGCGCGGCAGCTGCAGCGATGACCAGAAACACGATCACATACAAGCGTTTCATGGCGTGGCCTCCTGCGCCGTATTCGCGGCAGGTTTCGCCATCGGTTTGATCGAGTCTTCGGCATTGACGTTACGTCGCTCCAGATACCCCTGCACCGCACTCAGCGTGCCAGTCAGATCCGGAGTCACCACGGTGACAGGTTGCTTGCTCAACTCGGCCACCTGTTCAAGCATCACTTTGCTCTGCGGGTTATCCGGGTTGAAGTTGCCCTTGAGCACATCCCGCGCTTCGTCCAGCGCCTGGCTGTAGACCGCAGCCTGGCCATTGAGCGCGGCCCATTGCGCCTGCTCCAGCGTCAGGCTCAGAGCCAGACGGACCTGGCTGAGGCTCTGCCCGGCCAGCAACGGTCGGACATTTTTATCCGCATTGAAATCGATGCGGACGTAGCGCGAGATCTGATCCCACCACTGCGCCCAACGGCTGGCGCCGTCGCCATCGGCTGTCAGGCCCAGCAGTGATTCGCCACGATCCTTGTACTCGGGAGCCAGTTCGGTGAGACCGACTACCTGTTCGCGCAACGCACCCAGGCGCAGGAACAATCCGGTTCGATCCGGCTGCTCGGTGCTGCGCAGGGCCACCAGGGTTTTAGCCACTTGCTCGCGAGCGGCGAAGGCGCCGGGATCATTCTGTTCACGGAGAATTTCATCGGCACCCTGTACCAGGGCCTGGGCGCTGCTGATGTCCTGCAAGGCAGACAATCGCAAACTGGCCAAGCGAAGCAAATGCTCGGCCTCGGCCAATCGCCAGTCCTTGCGGCTGGCACCGAGTATGGTTTCCAGACGTTGATTCAAACGCTGTTGATCGCCCTGCAACTGGACCACCAAACGGCTGCGCTCTTCCAGCACGTCAGCCGCCGGCAACTGCTCAAGGCGGGCGCTCAAGCGCTGCTCATTGAGCTTCAGACTTTGCGCTTCATCGCCCAATGCCTGCACCTGGCTCAACTGCTGTTGATTGGTCGCTTGCAGGTGACGTACCTGCCAGACTCCCCAACCACCCACCGCAACCCCGGCTGCACCCAGCAGCAACGCGACGATGGCCAGCCCATTGCCTCGGCGCTGCACAGCAGCAAGTGGAGCCGTTTCAACCGGTGCTTCAACCGGCGCATCTAGCACGGGTCGGACGTCATCTTTAGGCAAGGCTGTTTCGCTCACGTATCCATCCTTTGCATTAGAGAACGGGCTCGGGATGCTCCCGTAACGCCGTCAGCAAAGCCGCGGCACTGGCGCCACGACAATCCACAACTGTTTGAGCCCCGGCGGCACGTGCCAGCTCGGCGACTCTGGGGCTTGGTACAAATAACGGCAACCGCGCCAATCGCGGCCAGGCATCGCCGGCCAATTGGTGCAGGTGCTCAAAACCTTGTCCACTGCTGACCACCAGCCCGTTCAGGCGTTCCGCTTCAATCCGCCCTGGCAGCGCGGCCGGTGGATAGTGCGGCAGGTCGCGGCGGTACAACTCCAGATACTCGACCCTAGCACCTAGCGCGCGCAAGCGCTCAGCCAGCAACTCGCGACCGCCCTCCCCGCGCAGGATCAGTACGCGTGGATCTGGCCGGGCGATGGCCTCGCGCAACGCTGCGAGTTCAAGCAGCGCCTCGCTGTCATCGCCCTCTGCCGGGAAACTCACATCGAGGCCGTGACCTTCAAGGATCTGCGCCGTCGCCGCACCCACGCTGAACCACTTGGTCGATGGTGATTGCGGCCAGAACCCGTCAAGCAGATCGATGCCGATCCGCGCGGCCGGCTTGCTGACCACGATCACCGCGCAGTAGCGAGCCACATTCCGGATCACTTCGCGCATTGTGTCAGAGACGGGAATCGGCACTATGTCCAAAAGCGGCAAGCTGCTGCTGAAAATCCCCTGCCCGGCCAAAACGCCGCTCAGCGCCGCCGACTCATCCGCCGGACGCGTCAGCAGCAGGCGCCAGCCCGTCACTCGTGACCTGCCTCGCCATAGACCGCTTTGAGAATTTCATTGGCGCCCTGGCTCAAAAGGTCTTCGGCCACTTGCACACCGAGCGTTTCGGCATCGCCGCGCGGTGCGCGAGCCTGCGCGCTGAGCAGCAAGCCGCCGCTTGGATCACCCACCAGGCCACGCAACCAGATCTGCTCGCCTTCCAGCACGGCATAGCAGGCGATCGGCACCTGGCAGCCGCCATTGAGGTGTTTGTTGAGGGCGCGTTCGGCGGTCACGCGAGTCGCCGTGTCCTGGTGATGCAGCGGCGCCAGCAGTGCGTGAATCTCACTGTCGGCCGTGCGGCACTCGATTCCCACGGCGCCTTGGCCACCGGCTGGCAGGCTGTCGTCGACACTGATGGCCGAAGTGATTCGGTCTTCGAAACCCAAACGAATCAGACCGGCAGCGGCGAGGATGATAGCGTCGTATTCGCCGGCATCAAGCTTGGCCAATCGGGTGTTGACGTTGCCACGCAGGAAGCGGATTTCCAGGTCCGGACGACGGGTCAGCAGTTGGGCCTGGCGGCGCAGGCTCGACGTACCGACGATGCTGCCTTGCGGCAATTCATCGAGGCTGGTGTAGGTATTGGAGACGAACGCGTCACGTGGGTCTTCACGCTCACAGATGCAGAACAGGCCGAGCCCCTCGGGGAAGTCCATCGGCACATCTTTCATGGAGTGCACGGCGATGTCGGCTTCGTTTTCCAGCAGCGCGGTTTCCAGTTCCTTGACGAACAGGCCCTTGCCGCCGATTTTCGATAGCGGTGAGTCGAGCAGCTTGTCGCCACGACTGACCATCGGGACCAACGTCACAAGCAGACCCGGATGAGCCTCCTGCAGACGGGCTTTGACGTATTCGGCCTGCCACAGGGCGAGAGCACTTTTGCGGGTGGCGATGCGGATTTCGCGAGAGGACATGGATCAATCCGTACTGAATAGATACGGCGGATAATAACAGCTCAGCCAAATCCACTTTGACTTGTATCGGATACTGCTCGGCCTCCCTGGCCCCGGATCCCCGGCAATTGGGTGTGCAAATCGCCTGTGATCAGCGAATTAAAGCTGTTGCATCATTTTCCGAACGCCGGCGACGTGGCGTCGACTGACGATCAGCGCATCACCGTTAAGGCCTTTGAGGAACAGCTGGAAATGCCCAAGTGGCGTTCGTTGCAGCCGTTCGATGCGCTCGCGAGCAACCAGTGCATTGCGGTGGATGCGCACGAAGCGATCACCGAATTCGTCTTCAAGGGCCTTGAGCGGTTCGTCCAGTAACACTTCACCGCTTTCGTGGCGCAAGGTCACGTATTTGTGATCGGCAATGAAGTAGACCACCTGGTCCAGCGGGATCAGTTCGATTCCTTTTCGCGTCCGGGCGCTGATATGGCTGCGTGGGCCACTGCCACTTTCGGCAGCCGGGCGGGTCAAGGCCGAGAGCTGAATACGGTTGGGCCGCTCGGCTTTCTTTAATGCGTCATGTAAATGTTCAGTTCGCACAGGTTTCACCAGATAGCCTACGGCGCTAGCCTGTAGGGCTTCCACGGCAAATTCATCGGGCCCTGTGCAAAACACCACGGCGGGCGGGGTTTCGCGTTCGCACAATCGCGCGGCCACTTGCAGGCCGTCGAGGCCTGGCATGCGGATATCGAGCAACACGATATCCGGCTTGTGGCTGTCGATCAGTGCCAACGCCTCTTCGCCGTTCGTGGCGCTGGGCTCCAGGACACTGTATCCCTCGAGTTCGCCAACCATTCGGCTCAGGCGCTCGCGGGCTAGGGGGTCGTCATCAACGATCAGGACATTCATATTGCGCTGGATTCCTGCGTGAGTCTCGCACAAGGATAGCGTAGACAGGTGAAGTGACGTCTGTCACCGCGATCCACGCTAAGACTAGCGCGAGCGTCAAAAAGTGCCGCGCGACCGACGGCTAAATTTTCATCCGCCGGGCGATTGGCGGCCCAGGCTCGCATTGGCGACACAGCGCCACAGGGTTTGCTGATACGCAATATGAACACCCCCTCTTCTTATAGTCAGCTGGCGCAGCCAGAAGTGCGCTAATCCTACTGTCCAACTGTAGACGGTTGCCGGGACGATATTGCTCATTTGAAAAATATCGTTGCGCAAATCACCCAAGACTTGCTCTGGTCATGGGTCTGCGGTGAAAAACCAGTCGACCAGTGTCAGCGACAGGATTGGCAACCCTGTTATTATCCGCAGCACTTTCAACGCCATTTTTCTTCAGCCGATACGAGCGAATTCATGAGCACTGACAAGACCAATCAGTCCTGGGGCGGCCGCTTCAGTGAACCCGTCGACGCCTTCGTCGCCCGCTTCACCGCCTCCGTCACCTTCGACCAGCGCCTGTATCGCCACGACATCATGGGCTCGATCGCCCACGCCACCATGCTGGCCAAGGTCGGCGTGCTGACCGATGCCGAGCGCGACAGCATCATCGATGGCCTGAAGACCATCCAGGGTGAAATCGAGGCGGGTCAGTTTGACTGGCGTGTCGACCTCGAAGACGTGCACATGAACATCGAAGCGCGCCTGACCGACCGTATCGGCGTAACCGGTAAAAAGCTGCACACCGGCCGCAGCCGTAACGACCAGGTCGCGACCGATATTCGCCTGTGGCTGCGTGACGAAATCGACCTGATCCTGGGCGAAATCACCCGCCTGCAAAAAGGCTTGCTGGAACAGGCCGAGCGCGAAGCGGGCAGCATCATGCCGGGCTTCACTCACCTGCAAACCGCGCAACCGGTGACCTTCGGGCACCACATGCTGGCCTGGTTCGAAATGCTCAGCCGTGACTACGAGCGTCTCGTCGACTGCCGCAAGCGCACCAACCGCATGCCACTGGGCAGCGCCGCGCTGGCCGGCACCACCTACCCGATCGACCGCGAATACACCGCGCAACTGCTGGGCTTCGACGCCGTGGGCGGTAACTCGCTGGACAACGTGTCTGATCGCGACTTCGCCATCGAGTTCTGCTCGGCCGCCAGCATCGCGATGATGCACCTGTCGCGCTTCTCCGAAGAGCTGGTGCTGTGGACCAGCGCACAGTTCCAGTTTATCGATCTGCCGGACCGTTTCTGCACCGGCAGCTCGATCATGCCGCAAAAGAAAAACCCGGACGTTCCGGAATTGGTGCGTGGCAAAAGCGGCCGTGTGTTCGGCGCGCTGATGGGCCTGCTGACCCTGATGAAAGGCCAGCCTCTGGCCTACAACAAGGACAACCAGGAAGACAAGGAACCGCTGTTCGATGCCGCGGATACCCTGCGCGATTCTCTGCGGGCATTTGCCGACATGATCCCGGCGATCAAACCCAAGCACGCCATCATGCGTGAAGCGGCCCTGCGCGGTTTCTCCACCGCTACCGACCTGGCGGACTATCTGGTACGCCGTGGCTTGCCGTTCCGCGACTGCCACGAAATCGTTGGCCATGCCGTGAAGTACGGCGTGGAAAGTGGCAAAGACCTGGCGGAAATGAGCCTGGAACAACTGCGCAAGTTCAGTGACCAGATCGATCAGGACGTATTCGCTGTGCTGACTCTGGAAGGTTCGGTCAATGCCCGTAACCACATCGGCGGCACTGCGCCGGCCCAGGTCACCGCCGCGGTGGCTCGCGGTCAGGCTTTGCTCGCCAGCCGTTAATCGACGGCAACACCAAAGCCCGATGGCAATTACCATCGGGCTCTCCTCTCTCAGTTATTCGAATTACCCACCGCTCGCACCCGTGCCAGAAAAGCAGGTGCCTCGGCCCGCCTGTCAGCGGCGATTTTTTGCACGTTGGGATTGTCTGCCAGGCGCTCCAATAGTGCCTTCGCGCCCGGAATTTCGGACAGGAAATCGATATCGAACAAGCGTTTTCCGACGTCCACAGCCAGGTCGACACTGTAGAAAAAGTACAAGTCGGCTAGCGTGAACTGCTCCCCCGCCACGTATGGCGCAAACCGCGCTCGATGCTTCAGGGCCGCAAACCCTTTGATCAAATCCCGCTCGGCCTTGGCCTTCAACGCTTCAGGTGTCGGCCTGCCGCCGAAAAACACCTCGACGTAACAGACTCGCGCCGGCAGCTCGATGTACAACTCGATTTCCTTGGCCAGCGCCCGAACACTTGCCCGTGCAAACGGGTCTGCCGGGAGCAACGCAATACCTGCCTGGGTCTCTTCGATGTAATCGAGGATCGCATCGGTTTCGCTTAAAAAGCCCTGCGCGGTCTCCAGGACCGGCACTTTTCCCCGGGGGCTGACAGCGAGAATGTCCGGGTTCTGGCACCCGTGAAAGGGCACAGTTTCAAACGGCACGCCTTTTTCCAGGAGTGCCAGTTTGACCATATTGAAGTAGTTACTGGCTGCAAAACCGTAGAGTTTGAGCATCACCGGGTCTCCTTGACCGCGAAGGTTCGATGCCCAAGGTAAACGCAGACCAAAATCCCGAAAGCGCTCGGTTATTGCCGGATGCGACGAAAGATCCTCTAGCCGCTGTCCGACAAGGGCATGGGCCATGTAGGACAAAAGATTACGAGTCTCCTGCTGACAGGCCATGGTCGAAGTTCCGATTTATTTCTTGGCCGCAACCATCGCCATAAAAGCAGGCATTGCCGCTTCCTTGTCCTTCGCGATCCGCTGCACATTCGGGTTCTGTTCCAGACGCTCCAGCAGCGCCTTGGCCGCCGGCATCTCAGCCAGCAGATCGATGCCGAACAGTTTGTAGGCCACGCCACAGGCCAGCGGCACGCTGTAGAGGAAATACAAGTCCGCCACGCTCAAGCTGTCACCTGCCACGTATGGGCTGAATTTGCCGTGCCGGCCAAGGGACGCAATACCCAAGAGCAATTCAGCCTTGGTCTTTTCCTTGATTGCATCCGGCAATGTCATACCGAAAAACGCTTCGCCATAACAAGCGCGGCCTGGCAGTTCGATGTACAGCTCGATTTCCTTTGCGATAGCCAGTACCTGCGCCCGCTCGAACGGATCGCTCGGCAACAGAGGCTTGCCTTGCTGGCTTTGCTCGATGTACTCGAGTATCACGCTGGTTTCATTGATAAAGCCCTGCTCTACGTGCAGCACCGGCACCTTGCCGCGCGGGCTTATGGCCAGCGCCTCGGGGGTGGTTCCGGCATAAAACGGCACTTCTTCGAATGGCAGGCCTTTTTCCAGCAGCGCCAGTTTGACCATGTTGTAGTAGTTACTGACGGAGAATCCATAAAGCTTGATCATCACAAAGCCTCCAGGCCGTGCGGGGTGGGCAGTGCCTGTTTATAGATCGCCGGAGGCATTCTTGCCAGCAGCATCACGCGGCTGAATGCAGGTAAACTGGCTGCCTTTCCTTGAGGAGCCTGCCCATGAGCGCGCCAACCCCCGACACCAACCAAGACGACATCGACGAAGAAGAGTTCGCCGAGAACACGCTGATCGAAGCCATCGAAAACCAGATCGAGAGCGAAAATCCGCCGGCGGCCAAAGCGACCTTCAATAAGCTGACGCTAGTGGGTTACGAGAAGGACGAAATCCTCAACCTGATGGCCCACGTTTTGGCGGTAGAAATCGACGCGATCCTCGAAGAAGACCGCGCGTTCAACACAGAATGGTACGAAGCGGCACTGCGCGCATTACCAGAGTTGCCCCCGGAGAAGAAATAAGCTCGCCCCTCCCCCTGTAGGAGCGAGCTTGCTCGCGAAAAAACCAAGGGCACCACGGGGTGTCAGGCCTCCAGCGTCATCGTTGGCGACCATCGCGAGCGAGCTCGTTCCTACAGAGAGAAAAAAACCCTGCTGCCGGCACTGGACATGCCGCACGAGTGGGATCACCTTAGGGGCGCTGTCGTCTAATTCCTAGAAAGTCTGGAGTCCTTATGTCGCTTACCCCTGAGCTGGTTGCCGAACTGGAAGTCCTCGCACTCTTCAACCTGGACAGTTCCCAGGAAGGTTTGAAAATTCATCAGACCGCTGCCCCGAAACACATTGCCGCCGCCAAACGTCTGCACGAAAAAGAACTGATCGACCAACCCGATGGCGGTTACCTAACCAGCCTGGGTCGTGACGCCGCGCAAAACGTACAAACCGTGCTGACCATTTTGAGCGTCGAAGAAACAGCCTGAATTCCACTGTATTGCCCACGGAAACCCCCACCACGGGATTTCCGCGGGCACACTCGGCTATCTACTGTCGCCACACGGTAAAAATCTGACGCCAGAAACATAAAATCAGCTTAAAAGTCCCGGGGCCGAGGCGCTACACTGCCCTCATCCCGAGAGCCTCCACGTCCGAGCCCTGCGAGCCGGTTTGAGCTGACATGACCCGCACCCATGAAATCCGCCCCGATCTGGACGAGGGAATCGACCGCAAGGTTCTGAGCCAGTTGCGCGCACGTTTTCTCAAGCTCAACGAGGGCCGCATGGCACGCGCCATGGAAGGGTTATCGACCCGCCAGCAGGCTGTGCTGAACCTTCTTCCGCTGTTCTTTCATGTCAATCATCCACTGTTACCAGGTTACGTTTCGGGCAGCACGCCGGCCGGGCTGTCGAATTTCGAGCCGGATGCCAACGCCCTCGCCGAAGCCCAACGGCTGACCCGCTCGTTTTCCTACAAGCCCCGCCACGGCAGCAATCCGCCGCGTCCGATTCATGGCCTGTTTTTGATGGGCAGCCTTGGCACCCTGGCCCAGGCCGATCAGAGCGATATGGACGTGTGGGTTTGCCACAGCCCGGACCTGAGCGAAAGCGAGCTCACCGAACTGCGCAAAAAATGCCAACTGCTGGAAGCCTGGGCAGCCACCCAGGGTGCCGAGGCGCACTTTTTCCTGATCGACCCGGTCCGTTTCATCCGGGGAGAGCGCGACACCCAACTGAGCTCGGAAGACTGCGGCACCACTCAGCACTATCTGCTGCTGGACGAGTTTTATCGCACGGCCATCTGGCTCGCCGGGCGCACCCCGATCTGGTGGCTAGTGCCGGTGTATGAAGAATCGAGCTACGACCGCTATACCCACACGTTGATTTCCAAGCGTTTCATCCGCGCCGATGAAAGCCTTGATCTTGGGCACATGGCTTATATACCGCCCGGCGAATTCATCGGCGCCGGGCTCTGGCAGTTGTTCAAAGGCATCGAGTCACCGTACAAGTCGGTGCTCAAACTGTTGCTGACCGAGGTGTATGCCAGCGAACACCCGAGGGTCCAGTGCCTGAGCCTGCGTTTCAAGCAGGCGGTCTTCGCCAATCGGCTCGATCTCGATGAACTGGACCCGTACGTCGTGGTTTACCGTCGCATCGAGGAATACCTCATCGCCCGCAACGAGCCGGAACGACTGGAGCTGGTGCGTCGCGCGCTGTACCTGAAGGTCAATCGCAAGCTCACGGGCAGCAGCGGACGAACCCAGAGCTGGCAACGCACGCTGCTCGAACGCCTGGCCCACGAATGGCAATGGGACACACGGCAACTGGCGCTGCTCGATAGCCGTACCCAGTGGAAAGTCCGCCAGGTCAGCTCGGAGCGTCGGGCCTTGGTCAACGAGCTGAATTACAGCTATCGCTTCCTGACCCAATTTGCCCGTAACGACCAAACCGCCAGCCTGATCAACAAACGCGACCTCAGTGTGCTGGGTCGACGCCTGTACGCCGCCTTCGAACGCAAGGCGGACAAGGTCGAATTCATCAATCCGGGCATTGCACCGGATCTGGCCGAAGACACCCTGACGCTGGTGCACGCACCGCATAAAAAGGAAGAACAGAGCCAGTGGGGGCTGTATAACGGCAACCTGACCGCCCTTGAGTGGGAGCACTTCGCGCCGATCAAGCGCAGCCGCCAATTACTCGAACTGCTCACGTGGTGCCATCGCAACGGCGTGATCGACAGCAGCACCCGTCTGGCCCTGCACCCCGGCAGCAGCGACCTGAGCGAATTCGAACTGTTCAACCTGCTCGGCAGTCTGCAACAGAGCATTGCCCTGCCCTTGGCGACCGTCGCCGAAGAGCCGTTGCTGCGGGCCAGCGCACCCAGCGAGGTGCTGATTCTGGTGAACGTCGGTGTCGACCCACTCAAGCACCACCGCGACTTGAACATCCTGATGACCACCGAGCGCACCGATTCCCTGAGCTATGCAGGCGTCCGGGAAAATCTGGTGTTGACCCTCGATCAGGTTACGCTCAACAGCTGGAACGAAGTGCTGGTCAATCGCTTCGACGGCCCTCACGCCTTGCTCGACTGCGTGCGTGAATACCTCAACAATTTGCCGAAGGGGCCACAGCAGCCGAGGTTGCGGGTACGTTGCTTCTGCCACAACCGCGCGCAGTTCATTGCCCAGCGTGTCGAAGAGATCATCGACACCGCGCAAAACCTTTTGTTGAGCAACCTCAATTACCGTTATCTGTTTCAGGTCCAGCAGCATTACCACGTGCTGGAATTGATTCCCGGGCAGGTCAGCCATGTCGCACTGGCTTCGTTGCCGGCGCTACTCGATTACCTGGGCGAAGAACTGGCGAGCTACAGCCCGCTGCACCTGGACCCTCGGGCACTGGAAGACCAGGATCTGGCGCTACTTCTGCCCATGGGCCAGCCAGACTGCATTCAGGTGTTCTACCGGATTAACGAAGAACAGGCCGAACTGTACGTACTCGATGAATTCAATGCCTTGTGGCAGCAGCGTTTGCCCTGGCATGACGAGCAGAGTCTGCTGGTGCCGCTGCAACGCTTCCTGCAGTCGATTCAGTACCGGCGCGACGCCTTGCTGCCGATGGATGCGGCTCACCCAATGAGCCTGGATACGCTGTACTCCCAACTGCTGCCATCGGGTCCGGGACGGGCGCGCCGCGTCGAAGCCCGGCCGGCACCGCAAACACCGGTCAACAAGCCGTTCTATGACGTGCAGGCAATCGTCGGCAAAGCCGCACCGGGCAAGGTGCAGGTCACGTTGTATTGCAATCAGCGGGAATTTTCAGAGTTGGAGCATGGCGACCGACTGTTCAGCGTGGTCGCTCGGGAGATCGTCGGGCAGCGCCGCGAGACCGAGCGTTACCGCTGTTACATCACCGACCTGGACCTGTCAGGCCTGCTCGGTGATGGGCAAAGCTCAAGCAATCTGTATCTGCGCTATAAGGCCGACCTGGAGCGCGCATTGAATGAGGCGCTCGATCAGGTCTGACGGGGGTCACTCAGGGAAGTCCCCACCATGCGCTGGCTGAGATTCGACTGCCAGTAAAGTCAGTTTCAGGGTCTTGCCACCGGGAGCCGGCCAATCGATGTGCTGGCCAACTTTCAGGCCCAGCAGTGCACTGCCGACCGGCGCCAGAATCGAGACCTTGCCTTCGTCAGCATTGGCATCCTTCGGATAAACCAACGTCAGGTGATAATCCTTGCCACTGCTTTCTTCACGGCAGTGCACTCGGGAATTCATGGTCACGACATCAGCGGGCACTTCATCGTGGCCGACCAGTGTATCGGCGCGGTCCAGTTCGGTTTGCAGCGCGATAACGCCCGGCAGCGTGTCATCCAGGCTGTCGATCAGACGCTCCAGACGCTGTACGTCCAGACGGGTAAGGGTGATGGAAGGTGCGGTCATGATCAGGGCAGACTCCTTTCTTCTGCACGAAAAAAGCAAAACCCCGCCGGAAAAAGGCGGGGTTTTCACGAGCCTCGATGGGTTGAGGCGTATCCGGACACTATCACAGCTCAAAAAATATACAAGTCGCCACCCGGCAGTCTCCGCTACTCATGTAGGAGCTGCCGCAGGCTGCGATCTTTTGATCCTGATTTCCTGCGTGACTGCAATTGCTGAAGATCCAAAGATCGCAGCCTGCGGCAGCTCCTACAGGGGATTGGCGGTGGCTTTGCGTTGCGAGGCCTGGGCGCAAATAACGCGGCGGCGATCATCGTCCGCAGCGCGCCACTCACGAATATCTTCGACATGGCGGAAGCAGCCCAGGCAGACTTTTTGCTCGTCCAGCCGACACACACCGCTGCAGGGCGACGGCACGGCCGGGCTGACATTGCTGTAGAGCGGCTTGGGCGGACGGACCGGCGCTGATTGTGTCACGGTGTTACAGGCCTTCGAAATCGAGTTCAACACCGGCCTGCTGCGTGACAATGCGCTCCAGCATCTCGCCCAGCTGCTCTTCGCTTTTGTCGCACATCCAGCGCTCGCTTTCTTCATCGTAATCGAAGTGGAAGCCACCGGAGACTGCCGCCAGCCACAACTGCCGCAACGGTTCCTGACGGCTGAAGATCAACTGGCTGCCGTTTTCGAACTTCACGGTCAGCACACCAGCGGAGCTTTCCAGATCGATATCCAGGTCGCTCTCGTCAAAAATATCCTCCAGTGTCTGCTGGGTGGCATCGACCAGATCGTGGAAACGGGCTTCGGTCAAACTCATTGCGGGAACCTCAAAAAGTGTCTACTCACGCTCAAGCGCCGCAAGATACGGGCGAGCCCCGGTGATTGCAAAGGATAACGACCAACCGCTCCATAGTTACATCAAACACTGTATCTATGGAGCGGGCTTGCAGTTGACAGGCCTGCATCAAGCCAAGGCCCGCCGGACGGGAGCCCCGTCGCATAGGCAAGCTGCCGGGTGGCCGGTATACTCCGGCGCAATTAATGCATTTTCAAGGATTTCGCCATGAAGCGCCTGATCTCTTCCCTTGCGGCCATCGTCGCGATTGCCTGCCTTGTGTCGGCCTGCGGCCAAAAAGGCCCGCTGTACCTGCCTGATGAAGACCAGGATCCTGCAGCGCAGGCCCAGTCCTCGCAGAAGCAGCCTGCCTCCAAGGCACACAAGCACGACGTCTACCAATAAGGGAACCTCATGGACGCTTTTAACTACCGTGACGGTGAACTGTTCGCGGAAGGTGTTGCCCTGTCTGCTATCGCCGATCGCTTTGGCACACCGACTTACGTTTACTCCCGGGCCCACATCGAAGCCCAATACCTGGCTTACGCCGATGCACTGGCGGGCATGCCGCACCTGGTCTGCTTCGCGGTCAAGGCCAACTCGAACCTGGGTGTACTGAATGTCCTGGCCCGTCTGGGTGCCGGTTTCGACATCGTCTCCCGTGGCGAGCTGGAACGCGTGCTGGCCGCTGGCGGCAGCGCCGACAAGATCGTGTTCTCCGGTGTCGGCAAGACTCGTGACGACATGCGTCGCGCCCTGGAAGTCGGCGTGCATTGCTTCAACGTCGAATCCACCGATGAGCTTGAGCGCCTGCAAGTAGTGGCTGCCGAGCTGGGTGTTCGTGCGCCAATTTCGCTGCGCGTGAACCCGGACGTCGATGCCGGTACTCACCCGTACATTTCCACCGGTCTCAAAGAAAACAAGTTCGGCATCGCCATCGCCGACGCCGAAGACGTGTACATCCGCGCTGCGCAACTGCCTAACCTGGAAGTGGTTGGTGTCGATTGCCACATCGGTTCGCAACTGACCACCCTGCCACCGTTCATTGATGCCCTCGACCGCCTGCTGGGCCTGGTCGACCGCCTCGGTGATTGCGGCATCTACCTGCGCCACATCGATCTCGGTGGCGGACTGGGCGTACGTTATCGCGACGAAGAGCCGCCATTGGCAGCCGACTACATCAAGGCTGTGCGCGAGCGTCTCGACGGTCGTGACCTGGCGCTGGTGTTCGAACCGGGCCGCTTCATCGTCGCCAACGCCGGCGTGCTGCTGACCCAGGTCGAATACCTCAAGCACACCGAACACAAAGACTTCGCCATCGTCGACGCGGCCATGAATGACCTGATCCGCCCGGCGCTTTACCAGGCCTGGATGGATGTCACTGCCGTGCGCCCGCGTAACACCGCGGCCCGCGCCTACGACGTCGTCGGGCCGATCTGCGAGACCGGCGACTTCCTCGCCAAGGATCGTCAGCTGGCCCTGGAAGAAGGCGACCTGCTGGCCGTGCATTCGGCCGGTGCGTATGGGTTTGTCATGAGTTCCAACTACAACACCCGCGGCCGTGCCGCTGAAGTGTTGGTGGACGGTGATCAGGCATTTGAAGTGCGTCGCCGTGAGACGGTAGCCGAGTTGTTTGCTGGCGAAAGCCTGCTGCCGGAGTAAGGCCATGCTGCTGCGTTTTACCAAGATGCACGGCCTGGGCAATGACTTCATGGTCCTCGACCTGGTCAGCCAGCACGCGCATATTCTGCCCAAGCACGCCAAGCTTTGGGGCGATCGGCATACCGGCATCGGTTTCGATCAGTTGCTGATTGTCGAAGCGCCGAGTAATCCGGACGTGGATTTCCGCTATCGGATTTTCAACTCCGACGGCTCCGAAGTGGAACAGTGCGGCAACGGTGCCCGCTGTTTCGCCCGCTTCGTGCTCGACAAGCGCCTGACCGCCAAGCGGCTGATCCGCGTCGAAACCAAAAGCGGCATCATCGAACTGGATGTGCGCAGCGACGGGCAGATCGGCGTGAACATGGGCGCCCCACGCCAGGTGCCGGCGGATATCCCGTTTCAGGCGACTGAGCAGGCGTTGAGCTATCAGGTCGACGTCGACGGCACATCGGTCGAACTGGCCGCCGTGTCCATGGGCAACCCCCATGCGGTGCTGCGGGTCAGCGATATCAACAATGCACCGGTGCATGAACTGGGACCGAAAATCGAACACCACCCGCGCTTCCCGGCGCGGGTCAATGTCGGTTTCATCCAGGTCATCGACCGCAATCGCGCGCAGTTGCGTGTCTGGGAACGCGGAGCCGGGGAAACCCAGGCCTGCGGCACCGGCGCCTGTGCCGCCGCAGTGGCCGCGATCAGCCAGGGGTGGATGGATTCGCCGCTATTGATCGACCTGCCTGGCGGGCGCCTGTCCATTGAATGGGCAGGCCCCGGCCAACCCGTCTTGATGACTGGCCCGGCAGTACGCGTATATGAAGGACAAGTGCGTCTTTGAGTGAGCCAAAGCCATGACCGATAAGCCACAGGTACCTGCCCGACAGTCCGACGAATCCCCGTCCGAGAGCCTGGAGGCGGCGGCGATTGCCGCGTACCTGGAGGCTCATCCGGATTTCTTCGTCGAGCACGAAGAACTGCTGCCAGCCTTGCGCATTCCCCACCGACGCGGCGATACCGTGTCCCTGGTGGAGCGGCAGATGACCATCCTGCGCGACCGCAATATCGAGTTGCGGCACCGTCTCTCGCACTTGATGGACGTGGCCCGCGACAACGATCGCCTGTTCGACAAGACCCGCCGCCTGATCCTCGCGCTGATGGATGCCACCAGCCTTGAGGACGTGGTGATCTGCGTCGAAGACAGCCTGCGCCAGGACTTCCAGGTGCCCTTTGTCAGCCTCATCCTGCTCGGCGACAACGCCATGCCGGTGGGCCGCTGGGTGACCCACGCCGAGGCACAAGTGGCCATTGGCGGTTTGTTGCAAGAAGACAAAAGCGTCAGCGGCAGCCTGCGCGAGCACGAGCTGGACTTTTTGTTCGGCGAAGAACAGCGTAAACAGATCGGTTCCACAGCCGTTGTCGCCATCAGTCATCAAGGCATTCACGGCATCCTGGCCATCGCCAGCCGTGATCCGCAGCACTACAAAAGCTCGGTGGGCACGCTGTTCCTCAGCTACATCGCAGAAGTCATGGGCCGCGTGCTGCCACGGGTCAACAGCTCCCTGCGCTCGGTACGCTGAACATGGAACGGCAACTGGACGCTTACTGCGAACACCTGCGCAGTGAGCGCCAAGTGTCGCCGCATACACTCTCGGCCTACCGTCGTGACCTCGACAAGGTGCTGAGCTGGTGCGTCAAACAGAACATCGGCAGCTGGGCCGCACTGGATATCCAGCGCCTGCGCAGTCTGATCGCCCGTTTGCATGCACAGGGCCAATCCTCTCGCAGCCTGGCGCGATTGCTGTCGGCGGTGCGCGGGCTCTATCACTATCTGAATCGCGAAGGCCTGTGTGACCACGACCCCGCCAACGGCCTGGCGCCGCCCAAGGGCGAACGTCGTCTGCCGAAAACCCTCGACACCGACCGCGCGTTGCAATTGCTTGAAGGCGGCGTGGAGGATGATTTCCTTGCACGCCGGGATCAGGCGATTCTCGAACTGTTTTACTCCTCCGGGTTGCGCCTGTCGGAGCTGACCGGGCTCAATCTCGATCAGCTTGATTTAGCGGACGGCATGGTTCAGGTGCTCGGCAAGGGCAGCAAAACCCGCCTGCTGCCGGTGGGGCAAAAGGCTCGCGAAGCACTGGAGCTATGGCTCCCATTGCGCGCCCTGGCCAATCCGGCGGACGACGCAGTATTTGTCAGCCAGCAAGGTCGACGTCTCGGCCCTCGGGCAATTCAGGTACGAGTGAAGGCCGCCGGCGAGCGCGAACTCGGGCAAAACCTGCACCCGCACATGTTGCGACATTCCTTCGCCAGCCACATGCTGGAATCCTCCCAGGACTTGCGGGCAGTGCAGGAGTTGCTCGGCCACTCGGACATCAAGACCACGCAGATCTACACGCACCTGGACTTCCAGCACCTGGCCACGGTCTACGACAGCGCCCATCCACGGGCCAAACGCATGAAAGGCGATGATTCATGACTCTCCAATTGATCACCTTCGACCTCGACGACACCCTGTGGGATACCGCCCCGGTGATCATCAGCGCCGAAGCCGTATTGCGTGAATGGCTGACTGAACATGCGCCCAATCTTGGAGCGGTGCCGGTAGAGCATTTGTGGGCGATTCGCGAACGCATCCTCAGCATCGAGCCGAACCTCAAGCACCGCATCAGCGCCCTGCGTCGGCGCGTGTTGTTCCAGGCGCTGGAAGAGGCCGGTTACGCCCACGCAGAAGCATCGGACCTGGCCGACCAGAGTTTCGAAGTGTTTCTGCATGCCCGACACCAGCTGGAAATCTTCCCGGAGGTACAACCGACCCTGGAAGTGCTGGCCAACCATTACACCCTCGGCGTGGTCACCAACGGCAATGCCGACGTGCGGCGACTGGGCCTCGCGGACTACTTCAAGTTTGCGCTGTGTGCAGAAGACATCGGCATCGCCAAACCGGATGCGCGGCTATTCCATGAAGCATTGCAGCGTGGCGGCGCCACCGCGGACACAGCCGTGCACATTGGCGATCACCCCGGCGACGACATTGCCGGTGCCCAGCAAGCGGGGCTGCGCGCGATCTGGTTCAACCCGGCGGGCAAGGTCTGGGAAGCCGAGCGATCGCCGGATGCCGAGATTCGCAGTTTGACCGAGTTGCCGGCGTTGTTGGCACGGTGGAACTCGGTTTCGTAGCGACTTGCCCGCGAAGAACGATAACGCGGTCTTCCTGCTGCATCGTCCATGAAAAAGCCCGCAGCGACGGCGGGCTTTTTCAGCAAGCAGGAAACAGGCTTAGATAGGCCGGCTGCCGTACTTGTTATCAGGCTTCTTTGGCGGATCGGCGACCACATTGGCCTCCACTTCCTGCACTTTGCCGCCCTTGGCCAAAAACTCTTCCATGGCCCGCGCGAGAGCATCGCGCTCCTTGTTCTTGGCTTCGACACTCGGCAGCTCATCGACCGACACCGCTGCCTTGGCTTTGCCTTTGGCGGCCGGAGCGGGCGTATCACCGCCATCGTCTTCAGCGACGTCTTCCGCCGCTGCTTCCAGACCTTCTTCGGTTTCGTCGTCGTCGCCTACTTCGAGGTCGTCGTTTTCCAGATCATCGTCGCTCATGTTCTACCTCATGACTTGCGAAAAGCAGATTAGTTATAGCCCAGCTTTGCCCCCTGTCGAAGGCTGCCGGAAAAAAATCAACAGCCGCTGGTGATCAGCGGTTATGCCCCATCACCGTGCACGGTGGCGAGGACTTTACGGGCACCGCCGTGATCACGGTGCTCGCCCAGATAAACGCCTTGCCAGGTTCCTAACGCCAGTCGGCCCGCCGAGATCGGCAGACTGAGCTGACAGCCAAGCACGCTGGCCTTGAAGTGCGCCGGGAGGTCGTCCAGGCCTTCGTCGTTATGCTCATAGCCGTCTGCTCCTTGTGGGATCAGACGATTGAAAAATCGTTCGAAGTCGCGACGTACCGCCGGATCGGCGTTCTCGTTGATGCTCAACGACGCCGAGGTATGCTGCAGCCACAAATGCAACAGACCGACCCGGCACGCCTTGAGTTCAGGCAGGCCGGCGAGTAACTCGTCCGTTACCAGATGAAAGCCCCGGGGCCTCGCCCGCAGAGTAATCAGAGTCTGTTGCCACATACAGTTCTCCGCACGTTCGGGGCGCATTCTAGCGCGCTCTGGGAAAAAACAAAGGCCCTAATATTCGTTCCATCGCGTAAGCCATTCGCCGTAGAAAAACGCCCGCCATAAACGCACCGAAAGCTGTAAGAAAAAACCTTTCAGCTGCACCTTCAATGCTAAATCTCAGACAAAAAAATGCCCGGCAAGCCGGGCAAATTTTTTCATGCGCGTGCTTACAAGTTGTAGCCGCGTTCGTTGTGAAGCGCCAAATCGATGCCGACTGCTTCTTCTTCTTCGGTGATACGCAGACCCATGACGGCGTCCAGGACCTTGAGAATGATGTAGGTAACGATCGCGGTGTAGATCACCGTGAAGCCCACGCCTTTGCACTGAATCCATACTTGTGCGGCGATGTCGGTCACGGTGCCGAAGCCACCCAGGGACGGTGCAGCGAACACACCGGTCAGGATCGCGCCGAGGATACCGCCGATGCCGTGCACGCCGAAGGCGTCGAGGGAATCGTCATAGCCGAGTTTGCGTTTCAGGGTGGTAGCGCAGAAGAAGCACACCACACCTGCTGCCAGGCCGATCACCAGAGCGCCCATCGGGCCTACGGTGCCAGCAGCCGGCGTGATTGCCACCAGACCGGCGACCACACCCGAAGCAATGCCCAGCGCGCTTGGTTTGCCGTGGGTGATCCACTCAGCAAACATCCAGCCCAGTGCAGCAGCGGCGGTTGCAATCTGGGTTACCAGCATCGCCATACCGGCTGTGCCGTTGGCTGCCGCAGCGGAACCGGCGTTGAAACCGAACCAGCCGACCCACAGCATCGCAGCGCCCATCAGGGTGTAACCGAGGTTGTGCGGCGCCATCGGCGTGGTCGGGAAGCCTTTGCGCTTGCCCAGTACCAGGCAGGCAATCAGGCCGGCCACACCCGCGTTGATGTGCACCACGGTGCCGCCGGCGAAATCCAGCACGCCCCAGTCCCACAGCAGGCCGCCGTTACCGGACCAGACCATGTGCGCGATCGGTGCATAAACCAGGGTGAACCAGACGCCCATGAAGATCAGCATCGCGGAGAACTTCATCCGCTCGGCGAAGGCACCGACGATCAGCGCCGGAGTAATGATGGCGAAGGTCATCTGGAAGGTGACGAACACCGCCTCAGGGAACAGCGCCGCAGGACCGGTCAGGCTGGCTGGCGTGATGCCGGCGAGGAATGCCTTGCCCATGCCGCCAAAGAACGAGTTGAAGTTGATGACGCCCTGTTCCATGCCGGTGGTGTCGAACGCGATGCTGTAGCCATAAATGACCCACAGGATGCTGATCAGACCGGTAATGGCGAAGCACTGCATCATCACGGAAAGAATGTTTTTCGACCGAACCATGCCGCCGTAGAACAGCGCGAGGCCGGGAATGGTCATGAACAGCACGAGGGCTGTCGAGGTCAACATCCAGGCGGTGTCGCCGGAGTTGAGGACTGGGGCCGCCACTTCGTCTGCCGCCATAGCCAGGCTGGGCATTACGAGGGACAACAGGGCTCCTAGCCCTGCGAATTTACGCAGAGTCATATTGTTTTCTCCTGGGGCGTTGGGTTTGTGGCGGCTTAGATTGCGTCGGTATCGGTTTCGCCGGTACGGATGCGAATCGCCTGTTCCAGATTGACCACGAAGATCTTGCCGTCACCGATCTTGCCGGTGTTGGCGGCCTTGGTTATCGCCTCGATAACCCGATCAAGATCCTTGTCGTCAATGGCGACATCAATCTTCACCTTTGGCAGGAAATCGACCACGTACTCCGCGCCGCGATACAGCTCGGTGTGACCCTTCTGCCGACCGAAGCCTTTGACTTCAGTAACGGTAATGCCCTGCACGCCGATCTCGGACAACGACTCGCGTACGTCGTCCAACTTGAACGGCTTGATGATGGCAGTGACTAGCTTCATGAAAACTCTCTCCCGAATTGGTGGACTTGCCCCAGGAAAACAAACCCGTCTCAAGTCTAAGCGCAGTGCCTGGCTTTGTAACGCATCGTCGGCCTTACCTGCCCGTCCGACGCCAGCTACCCGCTCCTCACGAAACACTCCCCGCGTTCCGCTTGGCGCACTGCATTCGTCACAGCGACTGCATCAGTGCATGGGTCACAAGGGACTAAGCAGAAAGCTTGCCATCTCTACAAAATTCACTGTTTTCAAGCCTTTGCCAGCAGATGCCAGCCACTTCGCGACAACACTCGACGGGTTACGCACAACAACGGTGCGATGCCGTCCATCCCCATGCGCGAAAAGCGTGCATCCCCGGCCGGCGAAATTGACTATAGACACTGCGTGATACACTGCCCGCCATTGTTTCCAGGACATTCCCCATGCTCGCGCCCAAAGACTTCCTCGACGCCCTGACCGGCACCGCCTCCCGGCTCTTCAGCGGCGACACGCCGCTGCCGAAAGCCGAAATCGAAAGCCAGTTCAAAATGCTGCTGCAAAGCGGCTTCAGCAAACTGGACCTGGTAAGCCGGGAAGAATTCGATAGTCAGATGGTCGTGTTGGCGCGCACCCGGGCACGGTTGGAGGCACTTGAAACGAAAGTGGCGGAGCTGGAAGCGAAGCTGAATCCACCAACCGAATAAACATCCCCTGTAGCTGCCGAAGGCTGCGATCTTTTGATCTTCCGCCCCGCCACTATCTCGGTAACGCTCCGTTTAGCCGGTCGCATTCCTGCTAGCCAACATCGTTTTTTTAAAGTAGCAGCCGCATATGTCAAGGAGCTCGAACCTGATGGCTTGCTTGCAGGTGCACGCGTCTGACTAGCCCCCCCGAAGAGCCGCCTGAATGGCGGTTTTTTTACTCCCACCGATACGCTGGTGCGTAACCGTAATATCCCGAGAAAGTTTACCCCCGGGCCCCCCCTAGCAACTCCCTCTCTCCCGTCTACCCTTCAAAAACCCGCAGGAAGCGGTTCTCGTATCAGCTCAAGGAACGACCATGTCCCTCTCCATCGTCCACAGCCGCGCCCAGGTCGGCGTGGAGGCGCCTGCCGTTACCGTTGAAGTCCATCTGGCCAACGGCCTGCCGTCCCTGACCATGGTCGGCCTGCCTGAAGCGGCGGTGAAGGAAAGTAAGGACCGGGTACGCAGTGCGATCATCAATTCGGGGCTGCAATTCCCGGCGCGGCGCATCACGTTGAATCTGGCCCCTGCGGATTTGCCCAAGGATGGCGGACGCTTCGATCTGGCTATTGCCCTGGGGATTCTTTCGGCCAGTGTGCAAGTGCCGACACTGACCCTGGATGATGTGGAATGCCTTGGCGAGTTGGCGCTTTCGGGGGCGGTACGGGCGGTTCGTGGCGTGTTGCCGGCGGCGTTGGCGGCGCGCAAGGCCGGGCGCTGCTTGATGGTGCCGCGGGCGAATGCCGAAGAAGCGTGCCTGGCTTCGGGACTGAAAGTGATCGCGGTGGATCACCTGCTTGAGGCGGTCGCGCATTTCAATGGGCATACACCCATCGCGCCTTTCGTTTCCAATGGTTTGCTCCACGCCAGCAAACCTTATCCCGACTTGAATGAGGTGCAGGGACAACTCGCGGCCAAGCGTGCGCTGTTGATTGCTGCCGCCGGCGCTCACAACTTGCTGTTCAGCGGACCGCCGGGGACGGGAAAAACGTTATTGGCCAGCCGCCTGCCGGGCCTGCTGCCGCCGCTGGCTGAATGTGAAGCGCTGGAGGTGGCGGCGATTCAATCGGTCACCAGTTGCGTGCCGCTGAGCCATTGGCCGCAGCGGCCGTTTCGTCAGCCACATCACTCGGCATCCGGCCCTGCGCTGGTCGGTGGCAGTTCGAAACCCCAGCCCGGCGAAATCACCCTCGCTCACCACGGCGTTCTGTTTCTGGACGAACTCCCCGAATTCGATCGCAAAGTATTGGAGGTACTGCGCGAGCCACTGGAATCCGGATATATCGTGATCTCACGGGCGAAGGATCGGGTGCGATTTCCGGCACGCTTTCAATTGGTCGCGGCCATGAACCCCTGCCCTTGTGGCTACCTTGGCGAACCGAGCGGCCGTTGTTCCTGCACGCCGGACATGGTGCAACGCTACCGCAACAAACTGTCAGGCCCGCTGCTGGATCGAATCGACCTGCATTTGACCGTCGCACGGGAAGCCACGGCGCTGAATCCAGTGCCAAAACCGGGAGAGGACACAGCAACGGCGGCGTTGCAGGTTGCCGAGGCCCGCGAGCGACAACACAAGCGTCAGGGCTGCGCGAACGCATTTCTCGACTTGCCCGGCCTGCGTGATCACTGTGCGTTATCCACTGCCGATGAGCATTGGCTGGAATCCGCCTGCGAGCGTCTGACCCTGTCGCTGCGCTCGGCACATCGACTGCTAAAGGTTGCGCGTACGTTGGCCGATCTAGAGCAGGTGAGCGGGATTAACCGAGCGCATCTGGCCGAGGCACTGCAGTATCGGCCAAGCACTCAATAAAGCGCTTTCACCGACTTCAGGCAGCCTTCGCTTTTGTGGACTAGGATCAAATGTTTTTGGTCGATTGGCTGATTGACGGCGACATCATAATGACATTAAGGTCGCCAGCTAAATGCAGGAGCAAGCACAGACATGTTGTCTGTCATTTTGCGCAATGATCATATGGAGTATGAATGCGCGGGGCACTATTACGCAGCGGCAAGAGCGGGTCATTCACTGCCCTGGGCGAAACAGGTCAACCGGTCTACCGGGCAGCCCTGCAATTGCGCGAAGCCATTCGTCGCAAGAACCCCGAGATGGTCGATCATCTGGCCATTCCGCAAAGCGATGAACTCGGCAATCAGATCGACTGGTACAGCGGCCTCGACGGCGATGTCATCCCGTGGAGCAGCGCAACCGAAGAAGAGCGCGCCCCCGCCCGTCGTCAACTGGAAGGCTTGAAGACCGCGCTCGATGAGCTGAGCCTGCGCTTCCTCGGCACCGACCCGGCAGAACAGCAGCAAGGCGACAAAGCCGTATTCGGCAAGTTGCTCAAGCGGGTCATTCATTTCCCCGACGAAAACTTCGTCTATCTGGTTCAAGGCAAACCGGTGCTGACCTTCTGGGGTTTCGAGCACGCCGGTGCCGACCGCAATCGCGACCCGCTGCAGTGCCTTTATCAAGTCCCCGTCGCGCCCGCGCCCACCCCGCCTCCCGTGATGGAGGCACCAAGGGTTGCACCTGTCGCGGCAGCGATCGCTCGCCCATGGTGGCGTCGCTGGTGGTGGCTGTTGCTCCTGCCGTTGCTATTGCTGTTGTTGTTGCTGTTGCTCGGCCTGCGCGGCTGCATCCCGATTCCGACGGGGGCAGTGAACCTGCTCCCGGAAGGCATGGTGCCGGTAGGGCATCAGCAGGATGAAACTCAGCTGACGGGCCACGTAGCGACGCTCAATGGAGTGCCCGTGACCGGGACGCTCGTGGGCACCTCCACTGGCAATGCCGTGACGGGCGCGCCGGATGCAGAGTCAGCGGCAGCCGAAGGCCAGGACACCGGCGCACCGGGGGCCGAACCGGCCCAGGTTCCGGAAGCCAAAGCCCCTGCCACCCCACCCGAAGCCAACAACGAACCCTCCGCGGCCCCGCCACAGGAGGCGAAAAACCCGGCGTCGGCAAATGCCAGCCCAGGCCCGGCATTGAGCATCCCGCCGGATGCAGCCGACGGCGCTGCTGACTTCCTCAACGGTCAGTACCGCGCCGGTGCCGGCATTCAGGACCGCAAGACTGGCAAACCGTTGCGCCTTGAATATCAGTTCGAGGACGGCAAAGGCCAAGTGACTGTGCGCCAGGCCAACGGTGTCAATTGCACCGGTCCGGTGGCCGCCGCCATGAAGGGCGGCAGCCTCGCAATCGATAGCAAGGGCCAGGCCGTCTGCGGCGATGGCAGCACCTACGACATGCCCAAGATCGACTGCCGCAAGGGCGCGACCACGGTCGCGGACTGCACCGGCGGTTACGGAAAAGATCACTTCCCCATGTCCATGCGGCAAATGGGCGAATAAGACTGGAATAAGCCGACATGTTGCCTGAAGTCACCCAATTCGAAGATACCGTCACCCTCGTCAGTGACACCGGCATCCAGTTCATGGATTTCGCCCTGCGCCTGGATCCTCGCAAGGAACCGGCAGGCGAGTTCGCTCCGATGATCAGTGGGCTGATCTGCCGCCTGCAGTACAACGAAGAGAAAGACTTCTACTTCTACGAACCCGAGCCGGAAAAGATCGAAAAGGCTCGCCCGGCCTTCAGCGTCGACCTGAAAAGCAGCCTGGAGCTGCTCGACGGCATCTGGCTGCCGACGCCCTTTTTCCGCTTCATGCCACCTCATCGTTTTGATGACGGCCCGACCAACTGGTCGCGCATGCGCCTTGTGAAACTGGCGGCAGCGGACATCGACGGCAATACCCACCGCCTGACCATGGCGTTCGACAGCCGCGTGATGCCCAAGCGCGAGGGCACCGCGTACCTGGCGCCGAACGAAGAAGACATCAGCTCCGGCGTCTCTTTCAAACTGGCGACCAAGGCCAGCGAAACCCGTTGGTTCCTGGCCCAGCCCTGGGTCAACGAATGGCTGCTGGAGGTGTTCAACGAGGGCAACGCCCACCGCTCACGCGAAGAGCTGGACATCGACATCCGCGCCAATCATCACTTGGCGCACTATCTCAACCTCCTCAGCCTGTTGAGCACCCCCTCGGTCGCCGAGCAGTCGTCTGCGCGGCCGAAGGTCGAAATCCCCGAACTCAAAGTGGTCGCCAACGACAGCAATGGCTTGGTCAAACCGATTCCGGTGGACCTGGTACTGGACGTCGGCAACTCACGCACCTGCGGCATTCTGATCGAGAACCATGGTCAGGCCGGCTCAGGGCTGAAACAGAATTACGTGCTGGAACTGCGCGACCTGATCACGCCGGAGCACACCTACAACCTGCCGTTCGAAAGCCGCGTGGAGTTCGCCCAGGCGTATTTCGGCAAGGACCACTGCTCGGTCAAGAGCGGTCGCCACGATGCGTTCCAATGGGCAACGATTGCCCGTGTCGGCAACGAAGCCAGTCGTCTGGCCAGTCGTCGTCGCGGCACCGAAGGTTCCACCGGGCTGTCCAGCCCGAAACGATATCTGTGGGATGAAAACCCCTACGGTCATGGCTGGCGTTTTAACTGCTCGTACATCAAGACCGACAACGAGCCGTATGCCACCGCCGCGCCGTTTTCGCACCTGATCAACGAAACCGGCGAAGCGCTCTACAGCCTTGAGGAAGATGACCGTCTGCCGGTGTTCATGCCGCGTTACTCGCGCAGCTCGCTGATGACCTTTATGCTCGCCGAAGTGCTGGCCCAGGCGCTGTCGCAAATCAACAGCCCGGCCCAGCGTTCGCGTCAGGGTCATACCCGCGTGCCGCGCCAGCTCAACAGCATCACCCTGACCGTGCCACCGGGCATGCCTCAGGCTGAACGCAGCATCCTTAACAAACGCATGCTGCAAGCCATCGGCCTGGTGTGGAAAAGTCTCGGCTGGCATTCAGGTGAGGAAGACCCGCATCAAGAGCAGGCCCATCGCCCACGCACGCCGATCCCGAGCATCCGCGTCGAATGGGACGAAGCCTCCTGCGGCCAGTTGGTGTACCTGTACACCGAGGTCAACGAGAACTTCGCCGGTCACCCGGAAGAGTTTTTCGACACCATCGCCCGGCCGGACAAGACCGATCGCGAACGCATCACCCTGGCGACCATCGATATCGGCGGTGGCACGACGGACCTGGTGATCACTGACTATCGCCTCGACCGCGCCGGCAACACTGGCACCGGCAGTAACGTGCACATCGTGCCCGAACAGCGATTCCGCGACGGTTTCAAAGTGGCGGGTGATGACATCCTGCTGGACATCATTCAGGACTTCATCCTGCCGAGCTTCGAGAAAGCATTGCAGGGCGCCGGGGTAAAGGCGCCGGTGTCGCTGATGTCGCGGTTGTGCGGTGACGAATCGGTCAGCGCCCAGGACATGATTCTGCGTCAGCAACTGAACCTGCAGGTTTTCACCCCGTTGGGTCTGGCGCTGCTCAAGGCCTACGAGCATTACGACCCGCAAGTCCCGCAGGAAGTCAGTGGCCACAGCTACCGTCAATTACTGGGCGACAAGGCGATCAGCCAGACCGTGCTCGACTACGTCAACGCCGCCGTGCGCCGCGACGTCGGCGGCCAGTGCGACTTCGATCTGTACGAATCGCAGATTGGCTTCGACCTGCAAAAACTGCACGCGGCGTTCCTCAACGATCAGATCAACATTACCAAAATCCTCGGCGCACTCTGTGAAGTGGTCGCCCACTACCCGTGCGATGTCTTGCTGCTGACCGGCCGGCCTTCGCGCCTGCCCGGCATCCAGGCGTTCATCCGCAAGGTACTGCCGCTGCCACCGGGACGCATCCTGGCGTTGCAGAACTACCGAACCGGCGGCTGGTATCCGTTCCACAAGAACGGCCGCATCGACGACCCGAAAAGCACCGCTTCGGTCGGCGCCATGCTCTGCCTCTTGTGCGCCAACCACAGCGTGCCGAACTTCTATTTCCGCTCCTCGGCGCTCAAGCCTTATTCGACGGTCAAGCACATCGGCGTCATCGACCTTAACAACGTGATAAAGGATGCCGATGTGCTGTACCGCGACATCCAGTCCGAAGACTACAAAATCAAGTTGCCGGAAATCGGCACGGGTGATGGTGCCGACACGCCGCAGCTGGAAATGCGCGGTGACCTGCGACTGGGCTTCCGTCAGCTGGCCGCCGATCGCTGGGCCGCTTCGCCGCTGTACACCTTGCGTTTCACCCCGGCGGGCCGGGAGAAATTCTCCCGCGCGGTCGGTGAAAACGGTGCGGCGCCGCTGCTCAAGGTGCGCTTCGAAGTCAAACCGGCGGACAAGTACACCCGCAAACAGGATCTGGTCAGCGACCGCCTCTCGGTGCGTGACATCGAGTCCAACAGCAACAACGTCAACTTCAACCCGCGCAGCGACCTCGAGCTGGAACTCAACACCATGCTCGACGCCGGCCTGAGCGAGACCAAGTACTGGCTCGACAGTGGAAGTGTGAAACGCAAATGAACAACCTGACCCCCGAACAAAATCAGCTCTCCGCCAGTTGGGCCGCTGTTTATGAAGGTGCCGGTCAGGCGCTGGAGTGGATCGGCCAGACCCGCGGCAACGCGCCGCGTCTGGACAGCGAAGCCGATAACCTGAACATCCGCCTGCACCGCGCGCGCAACCTGGCTCACAGCCTCGGCCGCGTGGCTTGCACGCCGATGACCATCGGCTTTTTCGGTCTGTCCCAGGCAGGCAAGTCCTACCTGATTTCCGCGTTGGCGGCCGGTCAGAACGGCAAGTTGGAAACCCAATTCGGCAACCGGCGCCTCGACTTCATCAAGCACATCAACCCGGTGGGTAACGGCAAGGAAGCCACCGGTCTGGTGACGCGCTTCAGTCGTCGTGCAGAGCCGAGCCCGGACGCAAACTTTCCGGTGCAACTTACGCTGTTCAAAGAAATCGAACTGGCGAAAATCTTCACCAATTCCTGGTTCAAGGACTTTGATCTTGAGCGCATGGATTACCAGATCGACGAAGAGCGCATACAGCGCGCGCTCAAGCCGTTCGAAGGACGCGAGAACGGGCCACTGCAATCAGGTGTCAACGCCGACGACATCGTGTCGTTGTGGGATTACGTGCGCGAGACGGCTCCCAACTCAGTCAAAAAACTTGAGCACGGCTACTGGCCCAAGGTATTGCAACTGGCGCCCCGCCTGAGTGCTCAGGAACGCGCCGAGCTGTTTTGCATTCTCTGGGGTGAACAACGCGAGCTGACCCGGGCTTATCAGCAATTGGCCGGGGCCCTGCACAAGTTAGGCCTGCCCGAGAAGGTGTTTGCTCCGGTGCATGCGCTGGTGCGCTTTGAAGAAAACGGCACCGCTATCCAGCGTGACAACATCATGAACGTCGATATTCTCGAGCGTTTTGGCACGCCAAACGACGGTCCGATAGACGTTCGCCCATTGATTGACGGGCACTTGCACAACAGCCAGAGCATTACCGTCGCACAGCTCGCAGCGCTGACAGCGGAAATGACCTTCGGGCTGATCGAAGCGCCGGCAGATGACATCGTCAATCAGGTCGACCTGCTGGATTTTCCAGGTTATCGCGGACGCAAGAGTCTGCTGAGTATCGCCGACTCAAACGACCCGGCTTCCAGCAACAAGGAAAACTCGGTTTCGCAATTGATTTTGCGCGGCAAGGTGGCCTACTTGTTCGAGCGCTACACCGACTGCCAAGAGATGAACGCCTTGGTCGTTTGTACCGGCTCCACCAAACAGAGCGACGTCAACGACGTTGGCCCGGTGCTGTCTCGATGGATCAACAAGACTCAGGGAAGCACCGCGCAGGAACGCCGCAAGCGTGCCGCTGGCCTGATCTGGGCGTTGACCATGCTGGACATGCGCATAACCGGTGCCTTGGACCAGTCACCCGACCAATACGATGAAGGTTGGAGCGGCATGGTCAAACTGACGATGCTCGAACGCTTCGGTGGCTTGCCGTGGATGGAGGACTGGGACGGTGCGCCATTCCAGAACACGTTCATGGTGCGCAAACCGCGCCTGACTACCGCATTTATTCAGTTGGATCAAAACGGCTCTGAAGTTGGCATTAACCCCGACTTTCAAGCGCGGATCGATGGCATGGGCAAGAGCTTTGCCAGCAATAGTTTTGTCTGCCAGCACGTTAAAGACCCAGCAATGGCCTGGCAGGAAATGCTTCGTATCGATGACGGCGGCATCAGTCATTTCAGCGGCAGTTTCAAAGGCGTGGCCAACATTGAGTTCAAGTTGCAGCGTATCCGCGAACAGCTCAACGAATGCATCGAAAGCCTGACCACCCATGGTCTCAGCACTTGGTATCACGCCGACGGTGACGGCGCCGCGGCGGTCAAAAAAGCCCAGGCGCAGATGATTTTGTCAGGCCTGGGCCGTCGTCCTGCCGTGCTGGGAGAGTTTATCGATCAGCTCGACATGCCGAGCGAAGAAGTGCGCGACCTGTACCTCAGCGGCGTGTACGAAACCGATGACGTACCGGACGCCAGCGAAGAGGCCGTCGCCCCGACACCAAGCCAGAGTCTGTACGGCAACGACGCCGGCTTCGATTTTGATTTCGGCGACGACTCAAGCCACGACAGCGCCCTGGCCAGCAGTGCCAAAACCAACATCCCGGCGCCGGAACTGCAAAGCAATGAACACCGCTTCGCCAAGGCCGCCTTCAAAGCCTGGATCGCTCATTTGCGCGACCTGACCACCCGGCAAAACCTGCTCAATCTGTTGGGTCTGGAAAAACCGTTGCTTGAAGCGGTAGTCGACGAGTTGATCACCGCCGGCTACCGCCAGGACCTTCCGGGCCAACTGAGCCGCGCAGTGCTCAAACGTGCGCAAAGCGGCGCGCGGCGCGATCAACTGGTCGAACGCCAGGTGCTGGAAGTGCAACGGGTGCTGCGCGATTTCGTGTCCTGGTTCGGCTATATCCAGAAACCGCTCAGCGAACGTCCGAATAGCCGTGCCGGTGCCAAGTTACCGCTGTTTTCGTTCTACACCGACATCGGTCCGGGACAAGTGCCGGTGCTGCCAGCGCAACCGGCGAATCAGGCACAACTGTTTCTCGGCGACTGGCTCTCGGGCCTGGCCTACATCACGCTGGACAACGCCGGCCACGGTGCCGGTCGTGAAATCACCCCTGAACAGAACGAACGGCTGGGCCAAGTGCTCACAGCCTTCACAGCGAGATAAGCAATGCCAATTCGTGTCGACCTGCTCGCGTTAGAGCCCAATGTGCCTGGCCAGGCGTGCCTTACCGTGAAGAAATGGCAGGGTGGCGAGCAACAGCTTGAGTTTTCCATCCAGCGTAACCAGGACGGTTTCTACCTCCAGGATCAACAGGTATGGAGCAATAATCCGTTCTGGTTCAAGGTCGCGCGCTTCAGCGTCACGGCCAGTGGCGAAGCCCTCGAAACCCAGGTCGGCCCGGAAGTGGTCGACCCGCTGCTGGAAGGCAGCGCCAGCTCTCAATTTCTGTTCGAACTGCGTGAACAAAGCCTTGGGCACGCCGACAAGGGCGTGGTGCGGCCAGGTGCCGGGGTGCTGCCGTCCACGGCCGGTGGCCAGACACGCTCGACTTACGGTGCCGCCGAACTGACGGCACCGAGCGTACCGGCACCGGAAATCCCGGAACTGCCAGAGCTGATACTGCCAACCGTCGAGCCGGAACCAGAACTGGAATCTGTATCGATCGAGCCCGCCTATACCCCTGCCTCGGTACCGGTAAAGAAAAGCAACAAAGGCCTGATTGGCCTGGCGGTTGTCTTGCTGTTGCTGGTGGCCGCGGCGGCCGGGTTCTGGTTTCTCAAACGCACACCGACGCCGGTCCCGACCGTCGCAGCCGCCGCACCGGCCAGTGCCGACGCCCAGGCCTGCACTCTTGAGAGCATGAACAGCGTGCCCGAGCTGACCTTCGTCCAGACCTGCATCAAGGCTGCGCCCGACAGCGCCAAGCTGCTGGAAATCATCAACGAAGCCAAGGCCGGCAAACATTGCGGTGTCGCTCAACGCCTGTACGCCAACCGTGCCCAGGCTGGCGATGCATTGATTGCCAACGCCTATGCCCGCGAGTACGACCCCAAGTACCTGAAGGCTAGCGATTGCTTCCCGACCCCAGACAACGCCACTGCCGCGTACTGGTATGAAACCATCCTCACCCAGGACCCGAACAACGCCGAAGCCAAGCAGCGTTTCGAGGAGTTGCAGAAGTGAAGCGCTCGCCCCTGTCCTTGAGTCGCTTCCTGTTGAGCGGCGCCGCACTGCTGGCACTGTGTATCAGCCCGCTGTCCCAGGCTGAAGACAAACCGCTGATCCAGGCTGGCAAGAAAACCCTGTTCCAGCGAGTGCTGACCACGCCCGGCTGCCATATCAGCCCAAGCGCGGGCGCCGCCGCCGGCGAAGCCCAACCGATCTTCAGCCGCTTCTACGTGTACGAGCGCGCTCAGGCCGGCAACGCCGAATGGCTGAAAGTCGGCCCGGACAGCTACGGCAAGACCATCGGCTGGTTGCCGGCCAGTTGCACCACCGACTGGAAGATGCAACTGACCCTGGCCTTCACCAACCCGGCCAACCGCGACCGCCTGTTGTTCTTCAAGGAACGCGCCACAGTCGAAGGCATCCTCGACGCGCCGGATCCGGTCAGCAAAGTAGCCCCGCTGCGGGCCACGTTGAAGAAAGGCCAGCAAGCCCCCGGCGTGCTGGCCCAAGAGCCGGAATACTTCGTCGACCTGCAAAAGCAGTTTTACCTGCTGCCGGTACTGAGCGGCGAAGAGGTCATGACCGAAGGTGGATTCCGCACGCGTCTGCTCAATGTCGCCTCGGTCAGCAAGCCAGACGCCGAGGCAGCCAAGGGCACCGCGGCGGGTGGCACTGCCGGCGGTAAAGAGCCTGGCGACAATGCGGCCAGCCAACTCAAGGAATTCAGTGCGGCGGTGGTATTTGTCATCGACTCGACCATTTCCATGGACCCGTACATCGACCGTACCCGTGAAGCGATCCGCAAGGTTTACCAGCAGATCGAATCGCAAAACCTCGGCAAGCAGGTCAAGTTCGGCCTGGTCGCGTTCCGCTCCAACACGCAGGCAGTGCCGGGGCTTGAATACACCACCAAGATGTACGCCGACCCGACCCAGGTGAAGGACAGCGCCGACTTCCTCGCCAAGGTTGCCGATCTCAAGCAGGCCAAGGTATCGAGCAGCAGCTTCGATGAAGATGCCTATGCCGGTGTCATGCACAGCATCGACAAGGTCGACTGGAGCCAGTTTGGCGCACGTTATGTGGTGCTGATCACCGATGCCGGCGCCATTGAAGGCGACGACAAACTGTCGAAAACCGGTTTGAGCGCCTCGCAGGTCCGCCTCGAAGCCGCCAACCCCGGCGTGGCGATTTACACCCTGCACTTGAAGACTCCCGCCGGGATCAAGGACCACGCCAAGGCCGAAGCGCAATACCAGAACCTCTCGACCTACCCGGGCACCAACACTTCTCTGTATTACCCGGTGAATGCCGGCGACGTTCAGGAGTTCGGGCGCAAGGTCGATGCCCTGGCCACGGCCATTACGTCACAGGTGAAAGCCGCCTACATGGGCGAAGACGCCATTGGCAGTGCACTTAACGCCAAGCAGGACCCGTCCGAGAAAAAGATGCTCGAAGACGCGGCGCTGATCGGCCACGCCATGCAACTGGCCTACCTGGGGGAGAAAACCAACAGCAAGGTGCCGCCGGTGTTCAAGGCATGGATCACTGATCGCGACCTGATCAAACAGAACATACCGACCACCGATGTGCGGGTGCTGTTGACCAAGTCCCAGCTCAGCGACCTGAGCGACGTCATGAAGCAAATTCTCGACGCCGCCAACGAAGGACTGATTTCGCCAACGGAAATGTTCGATCGCCTGCGTTCGGTCGCGGCCACCATGGGTGCCGATCCCAATCAGCTCAAGCAGAACGGCAACGCCAAACTGGCGGACATGGGGGTGCTAGGCGAATACCTCGAAGACCTGCCGTATCAGAGCGAAGTGCTGAACCTGGATGAAGAAACCTGGAAGAGCTGGGATGGCCTCGCCCAGGAGAAATTCATTCGCACGCTCAATACCAAACTGCGGCATTACCAGCGTTACAACGCTGACGTCGACCGTTGGGTGGCTTTAGCCAAGGACAGCGATGCGCGGGACAACGTGTACCCCGTGCCACTGGAAATGATGCCTTAACGAGACGCTCATGCTCGACATCAACAACTTGCTGGTGCGCCGTGGTGAAGGCGCACAGGCTCATCACGTGCGTCTGCCTAATTTGCAGGTGGCGGCCGGAGAAATCCTGGCCATCACCGGCGAAAGCGGCAGCGGCAAAAGTACCTTGCTCGAAGCCATCGGCCTGCTGCTCGCGCCGGTTGAACTCGGGCGCTTCCGCCTGGGCCTGCCGCCCGCAGGGGCGACTGCGCAGATGCTGGACATCGGCCAGTTGCTGACCCGCGATGACCAGCCTGCGCTGGCGGCGGTCCGCTCGCGGCACCTGGGCTTCATTTTGCAAAGCGGTGGGCTGCTGCCGTTCCTGACCGTGCGCGACAACATCAACCTGCCCCGCCGCCTGCTCGGCATGTCACCTCACAGCGAGCATGTCGATCACGCGGTCGAGGTGCTACGCCTGCAAGGGTTGCTGGAAAAACAACCACAAGCCCTGTCGATCGGCGAGCGCCAGCGCGTTGCCTGTGTCCGGGCCATCGCCCACGAACCGCTGTTGTTGCTGGCCGACGAGCCCACCGCTGCGCTCGATCCCCACAGCGCGCGGCGTCTGTTCGAATTGTTGCTGAGCCTGGTTTCAAACCTGGGACTGAGCGCGCTGGTGGTGTCCCACGATTGGGCGCTGTTGAAGGACTTCGGCCTGCCGCGCCTCGGTGCGATCAGCCGTCAGGGAGAGACACTGTTTGAACCCATGGATTAACCGCTTGCGCCTGCTGGGCACACTGGCGCTGCAAGACCTCTGGCACGACCGCAAGGTCTCGCTGTGCATCGCTGCATCGCTGGTGGCGGTCATTGCGCCGCTTTTGCTGCTGTTCGGCCTCAAGCACGGCGTGGTCAGCCAGTTGCAGGATGAACTGCTGCGTGACCCGCGAAACCTCGAAGTGAAAATGCTCAGCAACGGCAACTATGACAGTGCCTGGATCGAGCGTTTGCGCCAGCGTCCGGAAACCGGTTTTGCCCTCGGCCAGACCCGCTCGCTCAACACCCAGGCCGACCTGCTGATTGGCATGCAGCGCTTCGTCGAAGGCGCGGAAATCATTGCCACCGAACCCGGCGATCCGCAACTGAACCTGCCGCAGCTCAATCCTGTGGGCAATCAAGTGATCCTCAGCGCCCGCGCCGCACAACGTTTGCAGGCCAAGGCCGGTGATCGCGTGCAATTGCGCGTATTGCGTCGTCTGGAAGGCGCCAACGAGCGCGGCGAAACGACCCTCACCGTGTTGGCCGTCCTGGATGGTGCGCGTTTCGGGCGCGCCGCCGGATTTGTCGCACCGCCCTTGCTGCTGGACCTGGAGCGCTTTCGCGACGGCTACCTGGTCAGCGCGTTCGGCATCACCACCGGTAAACCCCAGGGCGATTTGCAGCCGCTGTACGCCCGCGCCCGGGTCTACGCGCGGGACATCGATCAGGTTGCGCCGTTGGAGCACTGGCTCAACGACCAGCACATCGAAACCTCAAGCCGACTGGCTGATATCGACAACGTCAAAGCGATCAACCATGTGTTGGGCCTGATCTTCGGGGTCATCGCCCTCGCCGCGTTGATCGGCTGCGTGGCCTCGATGGTCGGTGCGTTCCTGGCCAATATCGACCGCAAGCGCAAAAGCCTGGCGGTTCTGCGGTTGCTGGGCTTCAAGCGCACGGCCGTGGCCGGTTTCGTGGTCGTGCAAGCGCTGACGCTGAGCCTGGTCGGCTACCTCGGCGGGCTGGGTTTCTACGCCGTCGGCAGCCATCTGTTCGACCGCTTGCTGGGCAGCAGCCAGGCAACCGGCACCTTTGTTTGCCACATCACGATCTGGCACGGCATCGCCGCCCTGCTCCTGACCTTTCTGGTCGCTGCGCTGGTGGCCGTCATCGGCGCCGTGCGCGCCATCAACATCCAACCTGCGGAGAGTCTGCGTGAGCTATAAACGTTTCGGCTTGCTATTGCCCCTGAGCCTTGGCTACCTGCTCGACGCCTCGGCAGCCGGCTGGGAAGAGAAGTATTACAACCCGATGCCCGAGGCCAGTGACGTTGTATTGCCCATGCCCTGCGAAGGCTCGATGGTGTTTCGCAAGGTGTTCATTCCGGTTGCGGGGCCGCTGGACGACTACCCGATCAACATCGGCCAGGACGGCGCGGAGTACGGCTACGTCGAGCAGACCCGCCCCACGTTCATCGCCGGCAGTTTCACCGGCGCAAAAAACGATAAATCCCGTTACTACCTGATGGCCAAGTACGAGATGAGTCAATTGCAGTACACCGCATTGACTGAAGAGACCTGCCCCACAGTCGCCACCAAAATGCGCCTGCCGCAAGTGGCCGTGAGCTGGGTGCAAGCAGTCGAGGCCGCCGACAAGTACAACCTGTGGCTGCGCAAGAACGCTGCGGACAAGCTGCCCAAGGAAGACGGGGCATCAGGTTTCCTGCGCCTGCCGACCGAGGTTGAATGGGAGTTCGCCGCTCGCGGTGGCCTGGAAGTCGGTGCCGCGGAGTTCCGTGATACCCGTTATCCGATGCCCGAGGGCATCAACGCCTACGAGTGGTTCGCCGGGGCGCAGTCGTCCAACGGCAAGGTGCAGTTGACCGGCCTGCAAAAGCCCAATCCGCTTGGCTTGCACGACATGCTGGGCAACGTCGATGAAATGATGTTCGAGCCGTTCCGCCTGAACAAACTCGACCGTCAGCACGGCCAGGCCGGTGGCTACGTGGTCCGCGGCGGCAACTACCTGACGGCCCAGGCTGACCTGCGCACCGCGCTGCGCAAAGAAGAGCCGTATTACAACGCTGAAGGCCAGGTAAAAAACAAAACCACCGGCCTGCGCCTGGTTCTGGTCTCACCGACCCTGACCTCCCGCGACCGCGTGGCCAGCATTGAAAGCAGCTGGAAGAAACTCGGCACCGGCAGCAAGGAAGCGGGAGCGGCGGAACAAGGCACCGTTCAATCGCTGAACAGCCTGGCCTCGGGGGTCGAAGACAAAGCCCTCAAGGAAAAACTCCAGGCGCTGGAAAACCAGTTGCGTGCCAGCAACCAGCAGCAGGAAGAAACCCGCGATCAGGCGATCCGCGCCAGCCTCAACCTGGGTGCATTCCTCTGCACCAAGATGCTCGACGACGGCCAGTACGTGGATTTCCTGCAAAAGAACTACAAGCTCAATTGCGAAAGCGCAGACAAAGACGCCAGTTGTGACATGCGCAAAGGCAAGCTCGACGAACAGAAGGATCGCCTGCACAAACTCAGCCGTTACTACGCCAGCAGCCTGGTGGAATCGGCCACCTTGTACGGCCAGCCACTGCTTGAAACGCAAGTCCCGGTGATGGAAGAAATCATCACTCGCAACAAACAGCTGCAAGACCTCAAACCCTATTTGCGCACCCATTGGGCCAATCAGAAGGCCTTCCTGCAAAAGCAGAAGATCGACACTGAGGCCTGGCTGTCGAGCTGCAAAACCGTCACTCAATAACCAGACAACAACACCGCTAACAAGGAGTTTCACCATGTCTCGCAGCCTTTGGACTCGCTTCAAGCTACAAATCGTCTTCGTCCTGACTGGCAGCCTGTTGCTGACCGGTTGCGCCAGCACCGGCAGTTCAATGCTGGGCGGCAGCGATGGCGCCGACCCGCGCCTGACCCAAGGCAATGATGCACAGTTCTTCAGCAAGTCCGGTTACCAGGCCTGCGCCGTTGGTGCCGGCGTCGGCATCCTCAGCTGTGCGCTGTCCAATAGCAGCAACAAAGCCGTGTGCGCCATCGCCGCCGGTATTACCGCGTGCGGCGTGGCCATGGGCGCGAACTACTACCTGGATCAGCGTCGCAGTGAATACGCCGACACCACCACCCGTTTGCAGAAGATCAACAGCGACGTCGAACAACACACGCAGGAAGTCATCACTCGCACCGCTACCGCTCAACGAGTGATCAGTGATGATCAGGCGGAAATCGCCAAGATCAAACAGGATATCGCCAGCAAGAAGGTCGACAAGACCCAGGCCCAAGCTCAAATCATCCAGATCGACAAAAACATCACACTCCTGCGCAAAGAGCTCGGCAACATGCGTACCACCGTTACGGAGTACACCAAGGTAGCCGATGCCGAACGCGCACAAGGCACTAGCGCCGAGATCAAACAAGTGGACATGAACATTCTGAAAATGAACGAGAAAGTCGCCACCCTGCAAAAGGAAGTCGACGGTCTGTACAGTCAGCGCTCCGCAATTACCCTGGGTTAAGCACATGACTCTGAAACAGCTGGCGGTCCTCACCGCTCTCCTGGCCCTGAGCGGCTGCGCGACGAAACCAGGCGAGTGCGATGCGACCAATCGCGACAGCAGCATGCTGACCAAGATGAACTGCGATTACTCCGGTGGTTACAGTGATCAGGTCAAACAGAAGGAGCTGGCCCTGACCGCTTCCCGTCAGGAAAACGCAATGTTCCTGCAGGTGTACGAGAACATTCAGGCCCAGCAGCTCAGTACCAAGACCGACCTGGCCAGCCAGCAGAAATCCCAGGCGGCGCTTAACCAGTCGCTGGGGCAGTTACTGACCTCGCTGAAGGCCCGGCGCGGCAATGAAACCCAGATTCAGAAGCAGATTGCCGGCCTCGAACAGCAGCTCAATGCCTCACAGGCAACGCCAACGACCAAGGCTTCACCCGCGACGCTGGCAGCCAAGCAAGAGCAGCTGAAGGCGTTGCAGAAGAAGGTCAATCAGTTGCAATTCAGCCTCGGTTACGAAGAGTAATGTTCACCCCGCAGGCATCCCCATGGATGCCTGCTCTTTTTCAGGAATTCAGGAATCGTCATGCAGCGGGTCATCAGGGATGCGCAAGCCACACCGGAGGGGATGAGTGCGCTGCAAGCCAAAGTCGCCCTCATCCAGAAACACTTTCCGGCCACCGTCGCCAGTCTCTTCGCCGTCCCCCGCATGGGCAGCGGCGATGTGCTGGAATGGTGGACCGAGCTCGGTGGCCAGCCCACGCCCTACGTTGACCTCAACGAGGACGCCCAACGACGGTTGCTGCAAACCTATGAAGTGCGTCAGCAGTCCCTGGGACAGCTGGCGGACGAACTGCAAAAACGCGGTCAGACCTCGGCCGCTGACGACTTGCGCAGCCTGCTCGGCGATCCCGAGCTGGACAAACTGTACAGCCTCAACGGCGAACCATTGGTGGTGCGTTGGCATCAGCGTCCGCCCAAGCCTGTGCCGCCGGTAATACCGGTCGCTCCGGTTGTGCCGCCGTCACGTCGCGGGTGGTGGATTGCGGCAGCGCTGCTTGCGTTGTTGCTTCTGCTGCTGGCGCTCCTGGCCTGGTGGTATCTGCACCGGGAAAAACCTTCTGCGGTCGAACCCGTGGCGCCCGTGGTCGCACCGATTGAGATACCGGCAGAGCCTGCCCCTGAGCCGGTGTTGGAGCCGGAACCAGAACCGGAGCCTGAACCAGAGCCCGCGCCAGCCCCGGAACCCAAGCCGGTCCCACCACCGAAACCGGTCGTGGCCGCCCCGCCACCGGCGCCGACGCTGGACAATTTCGCCTGCCGCAAAAAAGCGCCGAACGCGGTGGTTCCACAGTTCGTCGTGGTGCTCGATACCTCCGGCTCGATGGAGATGAACATCAAGTCTGTGAAGGCCGACGAGGATTGGTTCTTCGGCAATGAACTGAACAAGTACCTGGACGTGTCACGCGCACAACGGATCTTCACCAAGCCGAGCCGTATGGACGTGGCCACTGATTCACTGGAGGGCATGATCAAGGGCCTCGATCCGAAGATCGACACCCGCCTGATCACCTTCGCGGGCTGCCAGAGCACGCCGGATCAGGGCGTGTTCAAGTTCGCTGACCGGCAGCGGTTGATCAACGGAATCCGTGGTCTGCAGCCCAATGAAGGCACACCACTGGCCGACAGCCTGGCCAAAGCGGCAAGCACCGTCGACGGGCGCAACAACGATGCGGTCATCGTGATGTTCGTGGACGGGGAAGATGGTTGCCAGAAAGACGTCTGCGCCGTGTCCCGGCAAATTGCCCATCAACAGCCGCGCTTGCGGGTCAACGTGGTCAACATCGGCACCGGTGGAACATCACGCTGCATTGCTGAAAATACCGGTGGCCGGGTTTACAGCAGCACGGATGCAGCAGAGCTGGGCAAGCAGTTGAAACTGGCGAGCAACGAAGTGTCGAGCAACGCCAAGTGCAACTGATCATCGGCCCTGCGTATTAGCTCAGCCCCTTCGCGGGCAGCCTCGCGCCTACTGATTCACCTTGAACCTGGAGGAGCGAGGCTTGCCCGCGAAGGCGATTTCAGCCGGTTATCAACGAAACCGGTCAACCTCGGAACGCAGATCCGCCGCCAGCTTCTCCAGCTCTTTCGCGGTCACCGCCAGGTTCGACACCACTTCACGCTGCTCGCTGTTCGCCAGCGCGATGCTTTGCAGGTTGCTGCTGAGCAAGGTCGCGGTGCTGCTCTGCTCCTGGGTCGCGGTGGTGATCGCGGCGAACTGCTGACCGGCCGAACGGCTCTGTTCATCGATCCTCGCCAGTGCCGAAGCGACATTGGCATTACGTGACAAGCCTTCCTGCATCAGCACGTTACCTTGCTCCATGGTGCTGATGGCATTGCCGGTTTCCTGCTGGATGCTTTGAATCATGCCGGAGATTTCGTCAGTCGCCTGACGGGTGCGGGACGCCAGGTTGCGCACTTCATCCGCCACCACGGCAAAGCCTCGACCCTGCTCACCGGCGCGGGCGGCTTCGATCGCGGCGTTCAGCGCCAACAGGTTGGTCTGCTCGGCAATCGAGGTAATCACACCGACGATGCCGCCGATTTCCTGGGAGCGCTGACCCAAGGTGTTGATCACTGTCGCGGTGCTGTTCAGCGCACCGGCGATTTGCTCCAGCGACGAGGACGCTTCGTCCATCGACGTACGACCAATCTGCGTTTGTTGGGCGTTTTCCTGGGCCAGACGCTGGGTGCTGCCCATGTTGTCGGCAATGTTCAGGGATGTAGCGCTGAACTCTTCCACAGCGCCAGCCATGCTGGTGATTTCGCCCGATTGCTGCTCCATCCCTTCATAAGCACCGCCGGACAAACCAGACAAGGCCTGTGCACGGCTGTTGACCTCCATCGAAGCGGTGCGGATGTGCTCGACCATGGTCGACAAGGCCTGACTCATCTGGTTGAACGCACGGGCCAGTTGACCGATTTCGTCATTACTCGACACGCTCAGGCGCACGCTCAAATCACCGGCACCCAACGCTTCGGCCTGCCGCACCAGATCACCCAGCGGCGCCAGTTTGCTGCGCAACAACCAGACCGCCGAGCCCACGGCGATCAACATCGCCAACAAGCTGCCGATGGCCAACTGGAAACCGACGCTCCAGGTCACGGCGCTGATTTCGGTTTTCGGCATGCTCGCTACCACCGACCACGGCCCGCCTTCGAAAGGCACGGCAATGCTGTAGAAATCTTCGGACTTATCGCTCCAGAACTGGCCTTTGCCCGGCGTCTTGGCCAGGGACACGATGTTCGGGATGGCCTGATCCAGTGCTTGCACACCCGCAATCGGTACCAGCCATTTGCTCTGCTCATCCAGCAACGCCAGGGAACCGGTCTGGCCAATACGGAAACGCGAGAGGTTTTCGAACTGGGCCTTCTGCGCGTCGGTGTAATCGAAGCCTACGAACAACACGGCGATCACCTTGCCGCTGCTATCCCGAACAGGCGTGTACTGCGTCATGTAGAAACGGTCGAAGAGCAATGCACGTCCGACGTAACTCTGCCCCGCCATCAACCGTGCATAGGCGGGGTTGGCGTGATCCAGCAGCGTGCCGATGGCCCGGCTGCCGTCCTGCTTGCTCAGGGAAGTGCTGACCCGGATAAAGTCTTCGCCGCTGCGCACAAACACCGTGGCCACGCCTGCGGTCATCTGTTTGAACTCGTCGACTTCCTTGAAATTGTTGTTCAGCACCTCACTGCCCAGGTGCAGACCCGGCGTCTGTGTGCCTGCCACGGCCACCGGTTCATCCGGGTGCACGCTCAGACCGGCACTGAAACGCTTTTCGAACAGACCGGCCAGGCGTTGGGTACTTTCACGCAACGTGCCGTGGAAGGTGCTCAACTGATCGGCCAGCAACCGGGCTTCACTGGCCAGATGCTCTTCGCGGGTAGCCAGGTTGGCGGTGTCCAGCGAACGCAGGGCGAACACGGTACTGCCGCTGATGACAATCGCCAGAATCACGGCGAGCGCAAGACCAAGCTGTGAGGCGATCCGGGCACGAGGTTGAGACATGACAGCTCCTGGCCGAGCCGCCGGATCATCCTGATCTCAGCGCACACTCAGCAAAATTTCTAATAATGGGAAAAGCGTCGAACCTGCACGAAGGTTCCATGTGAAATATTCGGCGGCAAACGGGAATACTTGAGCAGCGGGACAGGATAAGACTCAAGGCCGCCATTGCAGCGGCTCCATCGTTTCAGCTCAGGTGCTCGACATCCGGCAATTCCATCGCGCGGACTTCACTTTGCAGGAAGTCGCTGAGCCGACGCATACGCTCGCCGCCGGGGCGGGTTTTCGGCCAGACCAGGTAATATTTTTCGCCGCTGGCGACGGCGGTTGGCCACGGCAAACTCAGACGGCCCTGCGCCACATCCTCCGCCACCATCAGCAGATCGCCCATGGACACGCCATAACCTCGGGCCGCCGCAATCATGCCCAGCTCCAGCGTATCGAACACCTGCCCGCCCTTGAGCGACACCTGCTCGGTCAGGCCCATGCGCTCCAGCCAATTGCGCCAGTCGCGCCGGTCCGGTGTCGGGTGCAGCAGTTCGGTGTTGATCAATCGCGCCAAATCCCAAGGCTGATCGTTCAGCAAGTTGGGTGCGCCCACCGGGATCAATTCCTCGGGGAACAGGAAACTCGCTTCCCAGTCCGGTGGGAAATGGCCGTTGCTCAACAGCACCGCGCAGTCGAAGGGCTCGTCATTGAAGTCCACGGAGTCGATGTCCATCCAGGCACTGGTCAATTGCACCTCGTTGCCCGGCTGCAAATGGCGGAAACGGCTGAGACGCGCCAGCAACCAGCGCATGGTCAGGGTCGACGGGGCTTTCATGCGCAGGATGTCGTCTTCGGCGCGCAAGGTATTGCAGGCCCGCTCCAGCGCGGTAAAGCCTTCGCGAATACCCGGTAACAACAACCGCGCCGATTCGGTGAGTTGCAGATTGCGGCCACTGCGATGAAACAAGCGGCAGGCAAAATGCTCTTCGAGCGTACGAATATGCCGACTGACCGCACTTTGCGTGATCGACAGCTCTTCAGCTGCCCGCGTGAACGAACTATGTCGCGCCGCCGCTTCGAATGCGCGCAGGGCATACAAGGGAGGAAGACGACGTGACATTGGGAAAGCTCCTATAGCGGGATTCGGCCACCCTAGCAGAAACGCTCCAGCATGAGTTTGAATCATGCCATCCATCCTTTTTATCCCTTTGTGCAATCCCCGCAGAGCGCCGAGAATCGTCGCTTTCCTGTTCACTCTGACCATCGAGCGTGATGACCATGCAGCATCCAGCGCGTATTGAACTCTGGGCCATCCTGCGGCTGGCGGGGCCGTTGATTGCCTCGCAGTTGGCGCACATGTTGATGGTCCTCACCGACACGCTGATGATGGCGCGCTTGAGCCCTGAGGCACTGGCTGGCGGCGGACTTGGTGCGGCGACGTATTCGTTCGTGTCGATTTTCTGCATCGGCGTGATCGCGGCAGTCGGCACCCTGGTGGCGATCCGTCAGGGTGCCGGCGACATCACCGGCGCGACCCGGCTGACCCAGGCCGGGCTGTGGCTGGCGTGGTTGATGGCGTTGGTGGCGGGTTTGTTGCTGTGGAACCTCAAACCGGTGTTGCTGCTGTTCGGCCAGACCGAAAGTAACGTCCACGCCGCCGGGCAATTCCTGGTGTTCCTGCCGTTCGCCCTGCCCGGCTACCTCAGCTTCATGGCCCTGCGTGGTTTCACCAGCGCCATCGGCCGCGCAACACCGGTGATGGTCATCAGCCTCGGCGGAACGGTGGCCAACTTCCTGCTCAACTATGCGTTGATCACCGGCATGTTCGGCCTGCCGAAGCTGGGATTGGTGGGCATCGGCCTGGTCACGGCGATTGTTGCCAACCTGATGGCGCTGGCGCTGGCGTGGCACATTCGCCGGCACCCGGCTTATGACGCTTATCCACTGCGTCAGGGTTTGTCGCGGCTCAACCGTCAGTACCTGAAGGAACTGTGGCGCCTGGGCCTGCCGATTGGCGGCACCTACGCAGTGGAAGTCGGCCTGTTTGCCTTCGCGGCGCTGTGCATGGGCACCATGGGCAGTACGCAACTGGGCGCACACCAGATCGCCCTGCAAATCGTCTCGGTGGCATTCATGGTGCCGGCGGGGATTTCCTATGCGATCACCATGCGCATCGGCCAGCACTACGGCGCCGGGCAACTGCTGGATGCGCGGCTGGCCGGGCGGGTCGGCATCGCTTTTGGTGCGGCGGCGATGCTGTGCTTTGCGATGGTGTTCTGGTTGCTGCCGAATCAGTTGATCGGCCTGTTTCTGGATCACAACGACCCGGCGTTTCGCGACGTGATCAACCTGGCCGTGAGCCTGCTCGCGGTGGCGGCATGGTTCGAACTGTTCGATGGCACGCAAACCATCGCCATGGGCTGCATTCGCGGGCTCAAGGATGCCAAGACCACGTTCCTGGTCGGTCTGGGTTGCTATTGGCTGATTGGCGCGCCGGCGGCGTGGTGGATGGCGTTCCACTTGCACTGGGGGCCGACGGGCGTCTGGTGGGGCTTGGCGCTGGGATTGGCGTGCGCGGCGGTGAGCCTGACGCTGGCGTTTGAATGGAAAATGAAGCGGATGATTCGGCGGGAGCCTTCAACGCAAGGCGGTTTTCGGGTGATACAGCCGGATTGAGATCAAAAGATCGCAGCCTGCAGCAGCTCCTACAGGGTTGCATATTTCCATGTAGGAGCTGCTGCAGGCTGCGATCTTTTAAATGGCCTCGACGAAACTTTGTTGGGCCGAGCCAAACGTCAGATATTCCACCAAATCCGCCAACGGCAATGGCTTGCTGATCAAATATCCCTGCACCTGATCACAGTCAAACCCACGCAAAAGATCCAGCTGCTCCGGCGTTTCAACGCCCTCGGCGACGACTTCGAGGTTGAGGTTGTGCGCCAGGTTGATCATCGCGTGGACCAGTTTGCGGTTCTCTTCGCGTTGCTCCATACCGCCGACGAAGCTCTTGTCGATCTTCAGCAAGGTGATCGGCAGGCTGTTGAGGTGCACGAAGGATGAGAAGCCGGTGCCGAAGTCGTCGAGGGAGAAGCGCACACCCAGACGCCCGAGCGCATCCATGGTCTGCTTGACCAGATCGCTGCGGCGCATGACCGCGGTTTCGGTCAGTTCAAATTCCAGCCATTGCGCCTCGACGCCGCGCTCGGCAATCAGCCGGCTCAGGGTCGACAGCAATTGGCTGTCCTGGAACTGCCGAAACGACAGGTTGATCGCCATGTGCAATGGCGGCAGGCCCAGTTCGAGCAACGCCTGCATGTCTCGCAGGGCCCGGGATATGACCCAGTAACCTAGCGGCACGATCAAGCCACTTTGCTCGGCCAGCGGCACGAATTCGCTCGGTGGCAGCAAACCGCGCTCAGCATGGCGCCAGCGCACCAAGGCTTCGAGGCCGACGATTTGCCCGTCCTCAAGGTTCAGGCGTGGCTGGTAATGCAGTTCCAGCTCATCGCGACGCAACGCCCGGCGCAACTCGCTTTCGAGGTCAGCGATGCTGCGGGCATTGCGGTTGATGCGCTCGTTGAAAATGTGAAAGGTGCAGCCTTGAGTGCTCTTGGCTTGCTGCATGGCGATGTGCGCGTGCCACATCAGCGGGTCGGCACCGGCCTGGGCGCGGGCGTGGGCGATGCCCAGGCTGGAGCCGATCAACAGGCTTTCGCCATCGACCCAATAAGGCTCGGCCAGCGCTTCGGTGATGCGTTCGGCCATCCATTCGGCGCGCTGAGGGGCGCGGCGGGTGTCGATCAGCAAGGCGAATTCGTCGCTGCCCAGCCGTGCCAGCTGGTCGCCCGCTTCAAGCTGACTTTTGAGACGCGCAACCACTTGCAGGATCAAACGGTCGCCGGCCTGGTGGCCAAGGGCATCGTTGGCGTAACGGAAGTTATCGAGGTCGAGGTGACCCAGCGCCAGGCCACGCCCTTCGTTTTCGGCCAAACGCGCGGTCAGCAACGTCTGAAAGCCCTGGCGATTGGCAATGCCGGTCAACGGGTCTTGCTCGGCCAGGCGCTGCAGCGTGGTTTCCAGTACGCCGCGCTCACGCACATGCCGCAGGCACCGGCGCAGCATGCCCGGGTCGAGATGGTCGCGTACCAGCCAGTCGCTCACGCCATCAGGCGGGACCAGTGGTTCATGCTCAAGCAACAACACCGTCGGCAGACTGCAACGGCCAGGCGCCGGCTGAAGTGCCGGGATCGTCAACAACACCGCACTGCGGTTGTCATCGAACAGACTGCTGACCGACTCCCAACTCGGCGCGCTGATGAGCACGGCCGAGCTCCCCATCGGAGCCAGACACTCGCGCAACAACGCTGCCCACGCTGGCTCTTCGGCCAGTAGCAGCAAACGCAAGGGTTCGACAGGCGTAGACAAGCTAGCTCCCTAGACTCTGCAAAGATGTAGGCGACGGGCATTATGCCGTGCCGATAACTAATGACCAATGACATCAGTTATCAAACGAGGCTTTTGTATCCGGAATTACGAACATTAGACGCAATTTCTTCGCGCATCCTGCGTGAAAGTAACAAAACCGGCAAATAGAGATCGCGTTGTACGTCACAAGTCGGAGAGACCAGCACAAATCGCTGAGCCTGTTAAAATGCCGGCCCATTTCGTGACTGACTCCTGAATTTACGTATGTCCCGACTCAATCCCCGGCAGCAAGAAGCCGTGAACTACGTCGGCGGCCCTCTATTGGTGCTCGCCGGTGCTGGCTCCGGCAAGACCAGCGTGATCACGCGCAAGATTGCCCACTTGATACAAAACTGTGGCATCCGCGCCCAGTACATCGTCGCCATGACCTTTACCAACAAGGCCGCGCGCGAGATGAAGGAGCGGGTCGGCACCCTGCTGCGCGCCGGTGAAGGCCGCGGTTTGACGGTGTGCACCTTCCACAACCTTGGCTTGAACATCATCCGCAAGGAACACGTGCGACTGGGCTACAAACCGGGCTTCTCGATCTTCGACGAGACCGACGTCAAGGCCCTGATGACCGACATCATGCAGAAGGAATACTCGGGCGACGATGGCGTCGACGAGATCAAGAACATGATCGGTGCCTGGAAGAACGACCTGATCCTGCCGCCCCAGGCCCTGGAAAACGCGCGCAACCCCAAGGAGCAGACCGCCGCCATCGTCTACACCCACTACCAGCGCACGCTCAAAGCGTTCAACGCGGTGGACTTCGACGACTTGATCCTGCTGCCAGTGAAGCTGTTCGAAGAACACGCCGACATCCTGGAGAAGTGGCAGAACAAGGTGCGCTACCTGCTGGTGGACGAATACCAGGACACCAACGCCAGCCAGTACCTGCTGGTGAAAATGCTCATCGGCAAACGCAACCAGTTCACCGTGGTGGGCGACGATGACCAATCGATTTACGCCTGGCGCGGCGCCCGCCCGGAAAACCTGATGCTGCTCAAGGACGACTACCCGTCCTTGAAAGTGGTGATGCTGGAGCAGAACTATCGCTCCACCAGCCGCATCCTGCGCTGCGCCAACGTGCTGATCTCGAACAACCCGCACGAGTTCGAAAAACAGCTGTGGAGTGAAATGGGCCACGGCGACGAAATCCGCGTGATCCGCTGCCGCAACGAAGACGCCGAAGCCGAGCGCGTTGCCGTGGAAATCCTCAGCCTGCACCTGCGCACCGACCGTCCGTACAGCGATTTCGCGATCCTCTATCGCGGTAACTACCAGGCCAAGCTGATCGAGCTGAAGTTGCAACACCATCAGGTGCCATATCGCCTGTCCGGCGGTAACAGCTTCTTCGGACGTCAGGAAGTGAAAGACCTGATGGCCTACTTCCGCCTGATCGTGAACCCGGATGATGACAACGCCTTCCTTCGGGTGATCAACGTGCCGCGCCGGGAAATCGGGTCGACGACGCTGGAGAAGCTGGGCAACTACGCCACCGAGCGAAAAATCTCGATGTACGCCGCCACCGACGAAATCGGCCTGGGCGAACACCTGGATTCGCGGTTCACCGATCGCCTGTCGCGCTTCAAGCGCTTCATGGACAGGGTCCGCGAACAGTGCGCCGGCGAAGACCCGATCTCGGCCCTGCGCAGCATGGTCATGGACATCGACTACGAGAACTGGCTGCGTACCAACAGCTCCAGCGATAAAGCCGCCGACTACCGCATGGGCAACGTCTGGTTCCTGATCGAGGCGTTGAAAAACACCCTCGAAAAAGACGAAGAAGGCGAGATGACCGTCGAGGACGCCATCGGCAAGCTGGTGCTGCGCGACATGCTGGAGCGTCAGCAGGAAGAGGAAGACGGCGCCGAAGGCGTGCAAATGATGACCTTGCACGCTTCCAAGGGCCTGGAATTTCCCTACGTGTTCATCATGGGCATGGAAGAGGAAATCCTCCCGCACCGTTCCAGCATCGAAGCCGACACCATCGAAGAAGAACGCCGCCTGGCCTACGTTGGGATTACCCGTGCGCGCCAGACCCTGGCGTTCACCTTCGCCGCCAAGCGTAAGCAATACGGCGAGATCATCGACTGCGCCCCAAGCCGCTTCCTCGATGAACTGCCACCGGACGATCTGGCCTGGGAAGGCAATGACGACACCCCGACCGAGGTCAAAGCCGTTCGCGGCAATAGCGCATTGGCGGATATACGCGCGATGTTAAAGCGCTAGAATTGACCACTTTTAATTAGACCTTCGGCGCAAAAGACGCCAAACGAGGACAGCTTCATGGAAGCCCTGCACAAGAAAATTCGCGAAGAAGGCATCGTGCTTTCCGATCAGGTCCTGAAAGTCGACGCCTTTCTGAACCACCAGATCGACCCGGCCCTGATGAAGCTGATCGGCGACGAATTCGCCACGCTGTTCAAGGACTCGGGCATCACCAAGATCGTCACCATCGAAGCCTCGGGTATTGCCCCGGCGATCATGACCGGTCTGAACCTGGGCGTGCCGGTGATTTTCGCCCGCAAGCACCAGTCCCTGACCCTGACCGAAAACCTGCTGTCGGCGACCGTGTACTCGTTCACCAAGCAGACCGAAAGCACCGTGGCGATTTCCCCGCGCCACCTGACCAGCAGCGACCGCGTGCTGATCATCGATGACTTTTTGGCCAACGGTAAGGCGTCCCAGGCGCTGATTTCGATCATCAAACAGGCCGGCGCGACCGTGGCGGGTTTGGGGATCGTGATCGAGAAGTCGTTCCAGGGTGGCCGTGCTGAACTGGATGCGCAGGGCTATCGTGTTGAATCGCTGGCGCGCGTGCAGTCGCTGGCCGGTGGTGTTGTAACCTTCATCGAGTAAGGGCGATGCGTTTTTTCTGACGGACCGCGTCATCGTTCCTCGCGGGCAAGCCTCGCTCCTACAAGTTATATGTCGTGCCAAATTATGTGGTCGACATAAACCCTGTAGGAGCGAGGCTTGCCCGCGAAGGCGTCCTCACTACAGTGCAGTAATTTTCAGGCCGGTGAGCAGCAATCGCTGAAACAAGTCCTCCTTCAACCCGTCCGGATTCGTTAGCTGCATCCGCTTCAAATGCTCGGGAAATGCCGAAGGCTCCGGCGCATCCAGCGCAGCCTTGCCCAACTCCAGAATCTCCGTCAGCTTGAATTTGCTCTTGAGCCAGTTCAGCGCCCGCAACAGATCACGCTCCACTTCGGTGAAATCACATCCCAGCGGATACTCCGGAAACAGGTTCGAATGCCGTACCTGAATCGCCTGCAACCGCTGTGGGTTGTTGTCGGCAAAACGTGGATCAAGACAAAAATCCTTCGGCAACTTGCCCACCTTCTGCGCCTGCTCGATCAGCCCTGACTGGAAGCGTGAATCGCTGATATTCAGCAACGCTTCAATCACCGCCGCATCGGTTTTGCCGCGCAGATCGGCGATGCCATATTCGGTGATCACAATGTCACGCAGGTGCCGCGGGATCGTGCAGTGGCCGTATTCCCAGACAATGTTCGAACTGACGTCACCCCCCGACTCGCGCCAGCTGCGAAGTAGCAGCACCGAACGAGCGCCTTCCAGCGCATGCCCTTGCGCCACGAAGTTGTATTGCCCGCCGACACCGCTGAGCACACGCCCGTCTTCCAATTGATCGGCCACGCCGGCACCGAGCAGGGTCATGGTGAACGCGGTGTTGATGAACCGCGCATCGAGGCGCTGCAAGCGTTTGAGCTCTTCCTGACCGTACAGCTCGTTAATGTAGCTGATGCGGGTCATGTTGAATTCAAGTCGCTTGCCGTGCGGCAACTCACGCAAGCGTTCGTAGAAGCTGCGTGGCCCAAGGAAGAAACCGCCATGCACCGAGATCCCGTCAGTCTGCGCGGCTTCATCGAGGGTGCCGGCATTCGCCTGTTGTTGAGTCAGCACATCCGGGTAGACCTTGCGCCGCACGATCCCCGCGTCGGCCAGCACCAGCAAGCCGTTGACGAACATTTCGCTGCAACCGTACAAGCCTTTGGCGAAGGGTTCCAGGCCGCCTTCGCGCTCGATCAGTTGCGCCCACTGGCTGAGATTCACATCTGCCAGCAACGCCTTGTAACCGCCGTTATCGGCCTGACGCGCCAGCAATGCGGCGGTCAGCGCATCGCCCATGGCGCCGATGCCGATCTGTAACGTGCCGCCATCGCGCACCAGCGTGCTGGCGTGCAACCCGATGAAATGATCCTGAAACCCGACTGGCATATTCGGCGTGGAGAACAGCGTGGTGCTGTCCTTCTGGTCGATCAGCAGGTCGAAGCTGTCGATACCGACTTCGGCATCACCGGGCATGTAAGGCAGATCGCTGTGCACCTGGCCGACCATCAGGATCGTCTCCCCGGCGGCGCGACGCTTGGCGATCATCGGCAACAGGTCAAGGGTGATGTCCGGGTTGCAGCTGAGACTCAGGCGGTCGGGGTGCTCGCTGTGGCTGGCCACCAGTTGCGCCACCAGATTCAAACCGGCGGCATTGATGTCCCGGGCGGCATGACTGTAGTTGCTGCTGACGTAATCCTGCTGGGCCGATGCACTGTTGAGCAGGCTGCCGGGTTGCATGAAGAACTGCTGGATATGGATATTGCCTGGCAGGTTGTCGCGACGCAGTTCGGCAAGAAAATCCAGCTCTGGATAATCGCCAAAGACTCGTTCGGAAAAGGGTTCGAGAAAGCGCTTTTGCAAACCGTCGCCCAGTGCGGGTCGGCCAAGACACAGCGCGGTGTAGATCGTCAGTTGCCGCTGCGGCAATTGCGCGACGCGTTGATACAGCGCGTTGACGAAATGATTGGGTTTGCCCAGGCCCAAGGGCAGGCCCATGTGGATATGCGCCGGCAAACGCGCCAACACGTCATCGACCGCTTGCTCGATAGAACACAGCTGCACCATCCGATCCTCCCTTACATTCCATGAACTGGGGTTGGACCGAGCTTGCCGGGTCTTTGCTGCAAAAGCCAATCGGCCAACACCAAAACCAATGTAGGAGCTGCCGCAGGCTGCGATTTTTTGATGTTGATTGTTAAAAAACAAGATCAAAAAATCGCAGTCTTCGGCAGCGCCTACAGGGAAATCGCGGGCACAAAAAAGCCGCTCGCAAGCGGCTTTTTCGCGGAGGATGAAGGCTTATTTCAGGCCGGACATCTTCTCGATTGCGCCTTTGAGCTCAGAATCGGAGCAATCAGCGCAAGTGCCTTTTGGCGGCATGGAGTTGATACCGGTGATGGCTTTGGCCAGCAGGCCGTCGAGGCCGCCTTGTTCTTTGGCGCGTTTGCCCCAGTCCGCCGCATCACCGATTTTCGGCGAGCCCAACAGACCAGTACCGTGGCAAGCGTTGCAATGTTTTGCAATCACTTCGTCAGGTGTCTTGGCACCGCCACCACCGCCAGCAGCAGTAGCGACTTCCATACCCTTGCACTCTTTACCCTGAACACAGACCTGGCCGACCGGCTCAAGGCGTTTAGCGATATCGTCATTGGTCGCAGCTTGAGCGCTGGCAGCCCAGAGGGCCAATGCAGTTGCTGGTACGGCCAGCATTTTCATAATTAGGTTCACGCGTTCACCCTCAATGGTGGCTAGTCACGCCTACGGCCACGGTTCGCAGGCGGGCGCAAGTATAGCGGTAAGCCCGCGACACTGAAACAACCCCAAAGACGAAGGGGTCTTGTTGCGCAACGGTAAAACAGCTCGGGTGCCTCGGCCATGCTGGCAGGGCGCCTCTTTTGTTAAAAGTTCGCGGGTGTAGCTGCGCTGATTAGTCGCGCCGGCGCATCGAACGGATTACGGAAACGATGCGGCTTGGTACTTTCAAAGTAGTAGCTATCACCAGCTTCGAGCACAAAAGTTTCCAGCCCGACCACCAGTTCCAGTTTGCCTTCGACCAAAATGCCGGTTTCCTCGCCCTCATGGGTGAGCATCTCGTCACCCGTGTCGGCGCCTGGCGGGTAGATTTCATTGAGGAATGCGATAGCACGGCTCGGGTGCGCCCGGCCGACCAGCTTCATGGTCACTGCACCATCGGAAATATCGATCAGCTCGTTAGCTTTGTAGACGATCTGAGTCGGTTTTTCCTGCAGGATCTCTTCGGAAAAGAACTCGACCATGGACATGGGAATCCCGCCCAACACTTTACGCAGCGAACTGATCGAGGGGCTGACGCTGTTCTTCTCGATCATCGAAATCGTGCTGTTGGTGACGCCCGCGCGTTTGGCGAGTTCACGCTGCGAAAGACCTTTGAGCTTGCGGATTGATTGCAGTCGTTCACCGACGTCCAATGCTGGAGCCTCCAGGGATTCAGGTTGTTGGAATATTGAGCGTTATCATGGCGACAGCGTTCAGTATTTACAACACTTTGACCTGAATCCTGTTCGGGGAGTCGACTTCCGGTCCGGAGCTGTTTGCATCAAGCCCCGGAATAGAGCATTGGCACCCGGCGCAGGTTGCAGAAAATCTGGTAAGGAATCGTGCCGGCAGCGATGGCTACATCACTGGCGAGGATATTTTTGCCCCACAACTCAACGGTCGAGCCCAAGCCTGCCTGCGGCACGTCGGTTAAATCAATGCAAAGCATGTCCATCGACACCCGACCGATCAACTGACTGCGTTGGCCGGCGACCAGCACCGGCGTACCGGTAGGTGCCAGACGCGGGTAGCCGTCGGCGTAACCCAAGGCCACCACGCCAACACGCATCGGCTTCTGGGTGATGAATTTGGCGCCGTAGCCGATCGGCTCACCCGCCGGCAGTTCACGCACGCTGATCACTTTCGATTCGAGGGTCATCACCGGCTGCAGGCGTGAGGCAACGGCATTGGCTTCTTCGAAGGGGGTAGCGCCATAAAGCATGATGCCCGGACGCACCCAGTCGCTCGGAACCTGCGGCCAGCCCAGCACGGCTGGCGAGTTGCGCAGGCTGACTTCAGCCGACAACCCCTGACGCGCCGCTTCGAACACCGCGACCTGTTCGGCACTGGCCTGGCTGTTCAACTCATCGGCGCGGGCGAAGTGGCTCATCAGCACAATCTTCACGACTTTGCCGCTGGCCAGCAGCCGTTGATAAGCAGTCTGGTAATCCTTCGGATGCAGGCCCACTCGATGCATGCCCGAATCAAGCTTGAGCCAGACCGTGATCGGCTTGTTCAATGCAGCCTTCTCGATCGCTTCGAGCTGCCACAGCGAATGCACCACGCACCAGAAATCATGCTCGACGATCAGCGACAACTCATCGGCTTCAAAGAAACCTTCCAGCAACAACACCGGCGCACGAATGCCCGCGGCGCGCAGCTCTAGAGCTTCCTCGATGCAAGCCACGGCAAACCCGTCTGCCTCGGCTTCCAGCGCCTGGGCGCAACGTACTGCGCCATGGCCGTAGGCATCGGCCTTGATGACCGCGAGGGCCTTGGCCCCCGTGACTTCACGGGCGATTTGGTAGTTGTGACGCAGGGCTTGAAGGTCGATCAGGGCACGGGCAGGACGCATGGCGGCAGACTTCTGGTCGGTCGTTTGGAAGAAAAACCGGCGCTGGCTGACGGCGTGAACCGCCAATAGCACCGGGAGAGGGATCTTTCTGAAGCGCTTAAGGCAGAGCGGCTACAACCGACAGCTCAACCAGGATTTGCGGTTCGCACAGCTTCGCTTCAACGGTGGCGCGGGCCGGTGCGACGCCTTTTGGCAGCCACTTGTCCCAGACCGCGTTCATGCCTTCGAAGTGCGCGTTGATGTCTTTCAGGTAAATCGTTACCGACAGCAGACGATTCTTGTCGGTCCCGGCCAGATCGAGCAAACGCTCGATATTGGCGAGGGTCTCACGGGTCTGCTGTTCAATTCCGGCACTCATGTCATCGCCGACTTGCCCTGCCAGATACACGGTATTGCTGTGAACGACGATCTGGCTCATGCGCTCATTGGTGAGCTGGCGCTGGATTGACATGTTTTGCGGTCTCCTGACGTTTGTTGCCATAACGGGAAATATCGAGGCCTTCAGCGCTGATCTGCGGCGTTTTCTTCGCGATCAGGTCCGCCAGCAGGCGACCTGAACCACAAGCCATGGTCCAGCCAAGTGTGCCGTGACCAGTGTTGAGGAACAGGTTTTTGAACGGTGTGGCACCCACGATCGGCGTACCGTCCGGAGTGGTCGGACGCAGGCCGGTCCAGAAACTTGCCTGAGCCAGATCGCCGCCCTGAGGATAAAGGTCGTTGACGATCATCTCCAGGGTTTCACGCCGACGCGGGTTCAGCGACAGGTCAAAACCGGCGATCTCCGCCATGCCACCGACACGGATGCGGTTATCGAAACGGGTGATCGCGACCTTGTAGGTCTCGTCGAGAATGGTCGAGGTCGGGGCCATCGCCGGGTTGGTGATCGGCACGGTAAGGGAGTAACCCTTCAGCGGATACACCGGAGCCTTGATCCCCAGCGGCTTGAGCAATTGCGGCGAGTAGCTGCCGAGCGCCAAAACGTAGCGGTCAGCAGTTTCCAGTTTGCCGTCGATCCACACACCGTTGATGCGATCGCCGGCGAAGTCGAGGCGCTGGATGTCCTGGCCGAAACGGAACTGCACACCGAGGTTCGCGGCCATCTCTGCGAGCTTGGTGGTGAACATCTGGCAGTCGCCAGTCTGGTCGTTCGGCAGGCGCAGGGCACCGGCAAGGATGTCGGTAACGTTAGCCAGCGCCGGCTCAACGCGGGCAATGCCTTCGCGGTCGAGCAGTTCGAACGGCACACCGGACTCTTTCAGCACGGCGATGTCTTTCGCGGCGCCATCAAGCTGAGCCTGGGTGCGGAACAGTTGCGTAGTACCAAGGCTGCGGCCTTCGTAGGCAATACCGGTTTCGGCGCGCAGTTCGTCGAGGCAGTCACGGCTGTATTCGGACAGACGGACCATGCGCTCCTTGTTCACCGCGTAACGGCTGGCGGTGCAGTTGCGCAGCATCTGCGCCATCCACAGGTATTGGTCGATGTCGCCAGTGGCTTTGATTGCCAAAGGTGCGTGGCGCTCCAGCAGCCACTTGATGGCTTTGAGCGGCACGCCCGGCGCAGCCCACGGCGAGGCATAACCCGGCGAAACCTGGCCGGCGTTGGCGAAACTGGTCTCCATGGCAGCAGCTGGCTGCCGGTCAACAACCACCACTTCAAACCCGGCACGCGCCAGATAATAAGCACTGGTGGTACCGATGACGCCGCTACCCAAGACCATAACGCGCATTTTCATATCCCTCATCGCGGCGAACCGCTGACGTTTGTTGTTCAGAGCTTTAGATGTGCGCAGTGTAAAAAAGATTAGCCAGTGATTTTCACTATATAAGCGCCTATATTTGGCGACAATTCTCGGCAAAAACCCTTTTCACGGAGGCGCATCCCCTATGCGTACCAACACTCAGACCAAACGTGAGCTGGACAAGATCGACCGCAGCATCCTGCGGATCCTGCAAGCGGACGGGCGCATTTCCTTCACCGAGCTGGGGGAAAAGGTCGGGCTCTCGACCACGCCCTGCACCGAACGGGTCCGGCGCCTGGAGCGCGAAGGGATCATCATGGGCTACAACGCGCGGCTCAATCCGCAGCACCTCAAGGGTAGTCTTCTGGTGTTCGTCGAGATCAGTCTCGACTACAAATCCGGCGATACTTTCGAAGAGTTCCGACGCGCGGTCCTGAAGCTGCCCCACGTGCTGGAGTGCCATTTGGTGTCAGGGGATTTCGACTATCTGGTGAAGGCGCGGATTTCCGAGATGGCCTCGTACCGCAAGTTGCTGGGCGATATTTTGCTCAAGCTGCCGCATGTGCGCGAATCCAAGAGCTACATCGTGATGGAAGAGGTGAAAGAGAGCTTGAGTTTGCCGATTCCGGATTGAAGATCAAAAGATCGCAGCCTGCGGCAGCTCCTACAGGTGTACGCATTCCCATGTAGGAGCTGCCGCAGGCTGCGATCTTTTAGCTACACCAATACCTGCCGGGTACTGGCCATGTATTCATGAATCTGCTTTTCAACCCGCGGATGGATCAGCTCCACCGGCCCTCGCCCATTGGGGCATGGCAAGGTTTTAGTAGTGCCGAATAACCGGCAGATCAACGGCCGCTCGTCATACACGGTGCAACCGTTCGGCCCGAGATGGACGCAATTGAGTTCGTCCATTGCCGCATCCTGCTCGGCGCGGGTCTTGCGCGGCAGGCGGGACATTTCTTCCGGCGAGGTCGTCACCGGGCCACAGCAGTCATGGCATCCGGGCACGCACTCGAACGAGGGAATCTGCTGGCGCAGCGTGCGTATTTTCTGACTGTTACAGCTCATCGAAGCGGTGACCGATCTCGGAATAGAGCGGGATTCTGACGCAAAAGCACCGATCCAGACAGCAGCAACCGACCAGTGTTGCCCGGTTGCGAAAGTCCGGCTTATGCTCCGTCAAATTTTCTAAACACAAGAATCAGGATCACGCACATGACTGATCGTGTCCCGAACCACCGACACACCGCCTCCTATTACGCAGCCAGCAGCCTGCCGCAGCCGGTTCATCCGGTGCTTAAAGGCGAATTGCTAGCCGATGTGTGCGTGGTCGGTGGCGGGTTCTCGGGGTTGAACACGGCGCTCGAACTGGCCGAGCGTGGCCTCAGCGTGGTGCTGCTCGAAGCGCACAAAATCGGCTGGGGCGCCAGCGGGCGTAACGGCGGGCAGCTGATTCGCGGGGTTGGCCATGGCCTTGATCAGTTCGCCAACATCATCGGTGTCGATGGTGTGCGTCAGATGAAACTCATGGGCCTGGAAGCGGTGGAAATCGTCCGACAGCGCGTCGAGCGTTTTCAGATTCCCTGCGACTTGACCTGGGGCTACTGCGACCTGGCCAACAAGCCCCGCGACCTCGAAGGTTTCGCCGAGGACGCCGAAGAACTGCGCAGCCTCGGTTACCGCTACGAAACCCGCCTGCTGCAACCCCATGAAATGCATTCCGTGGTGGGATCGGATCGCTATGTCGGCGGGCTGATCGACATGGGTTCAGGGCACCTGCACCCGCTGAACCTGGCGCTGGGCGAAGCCGCTGCCGCGCAGCAATTGGGCGTGAAGCTGTTCGAGCAGTCGGCGGTCATGCGCATCGATTACGGTCCCGAGGTCAAAGTGCATACTGCCGAGGGTTCGGTTCGCGCCAAGACGTTGGTGCTGGGCTGCAACGCCTACCTCAATGGGCTCAATCCGCAACTGGGCGGCAAAGTGCTTCCAGCCGGCAGCTACATCATCGCTACCGAACCGTTGAGCGAGGAGCAGGCGCACGCCTTGCTGCCGCAAAACATGGCGGTCTGTGATCAACGGGTTGCGCTGGATTACTACCGACTCTCGGCGGACCGGCGTTTGCTGTTCGGCGGTGCTTGCCATTATTCGGGCCGAGACCCGAAAGATATTGCCGCCTACATGCGGCCGAAAATGCTGGAGGTCTTCCCGCAATTGGCCGGGGTGAAGATCGATTATCAATGGGGCGGGATGATCGGCATCGGTGCCAACCGCTTGCCGCAGATTGGCCGGCTCAAGGACCAACCGAACGTGTATTACGCACAGGCTTATTCCGGTCACGGCGTGAATGCCACGCATCTTGCGGGCAAGTTGCTGGCCGAGGCCATCAGCGGCCAGCAGAGCGGCGGGTTCGATCTGTTTGCCAAGGTGCCCCACATGACCTTTCCGGGCGGCAAGCATTTGCGCTCGCCGCTGCTTGCGCTGGGGATGTTGTGGCATCAGTTGAAAGAATTGGCTTAAACATAACCCTGTAGGAGCTGGCGCAGGCTGCGATCTTTTGATCTTGCTTTTTAAAATCAACATCAAAAGATCGCAGCCTGCGCCAGCTCCTACAGGGGGAACGGGTCATACATGCCAGAAAGGCTTGAGCCCCTCCTCCCGCGCCTGTTCACGCGTCAACCCGATATCCTTGAGTTGCTCGGGCGTCAGCGCCAGCAACGCCTTGCGCGTGTGCAGACGATGCCAGAACAGATCCCAGCTATTCAGGCAGGACGGGGCGTTGCGCATGGCTGCCTTTCGCGCGCCGTTGTCTTGCCCTGCCGCCAGTTCCTGACTGTGTAACGTCAGCCGCACATCGCTCAAGCCGTTCATTTTAAATGCTCCTGTTTACTTGGGTAGCCAGAGCTTTCATGATGCGTGGACGGTGAAAAGCGTTACAGATTCAACGCAGCTGTATTATTTCCATACAGATAAAGCCCTTCAGACTCTGAATCCTGAATTTCTGCGCCATCTGTACTGGTTACCCGAATCATCCACATCGAGACTGCGCCATGACCCTTTACGTCAATCTCGCCGAATTGCTCGGCACGCGTATCGAACAGGGCTTCTATCGCCCCGGTGACCGGCTGCCGTCGGTGCGGGCACTGAGCGTTGAACACGGGGTCAGCCTGAGCACGGTGCAGCAGGCGTACCGCGTGCTGGAAGACAGTGGATTGGCCACGCCAAAACCCAAGTCCGGGTATTTCGTACCGGTCAGTCGCGAGCTGCCGGAGCTGCCGGCGATTGGCCGCCCGGCGCAACGTCCTGTGGATATCTCGCAATGGGATCAGGTGCTGGAACTGATCCGCGCAGTGCCGCGCAAGGATGTGGTGCAACTGGGCCGAGGCATGCCCGACGTCACCTCCCCGACCATGAAACCCCTGCTGCGCGACCTCGCGCGGATCAGCCGGCGGCAAGACATGCCGGGCCTGTATTACGACAACATCCACGGCAACCTCGGACTGCGCGAACAGATCGCCCGCCTGATGCTCGACTCCGGCTGTCAACTGAGCCCCGGTGAACTCGTGGTTACGACGGGTTGCCATGAAGCCCTGTCTACCAGCATCCGTGCGATTTGCGAACCCGGCGATATCGTGGCCGTGGACTCGCCAAGCTTTCACGGTGCCATGCAGACGTTGAAAGGCCTGGGCATGAAAGCCCTGGAAATCCCCACCGACCCGCTCACCGGCATCAGCCTCGACGCACTGGAACTGGCATTGGAACAGTGGCCGATCAAGGCCATACAGTTGACCCCCAACTGCAACAATCCGCTGGGCTACATCATGCCGGAGTCACGCAAACGCGCGTTGCTGACGCTCGCACAGCGTTTTGACGTGGCAATTATCGAGGACGATGTGTATGGCGAATTGGCCTACACCTATCCGCGACCCCGCACGATCAAATCCTTCGACGAGGACGGTCGTGTCCTGCTGTGCAGTTCATTTTCCAAAACCCTGGCCCCCGGCTTGCGCATTGGCTGGGTCGCACCCGGCCGTTATCTGGAACGGGTGCTGCACATGAAATACATCAGCACCGGCTCTACCGCGCCGCAACCGCAGATTGCCATCGCCGAATTTCTCAAGGGCGGGCACTTCGAACCGCATTTGCGGCGGATGCGCACGCAATACCAGCGCAACCGCGACGCAATGATCGACTGGGTCACACGCTATTTCCCGGCAGGCACCCGCGCCAGCCGCCCGCAAGGCAGCTTCATGCTGTGGGTGGAGCTGCCGGAAGGCTTCGACACCCTGAAACTGAATCGCGCCTTGCACGACCAGGGCGTGCAGATTGCCGTCGGCAGCATCTTTTCCGCCTCAGGCAAATACCGTAATTGCCTGCGGATGAACTACGCTGCCAAACCAACAGCACAGATCGAAGAAGCCGTGCGCAAGGTCGGCGCGGCGGCGATCAAACTGCTGGCGGAAACCGACGATCTTAACGACTGACCTTTCAGCGGATACCAACGTCCATATGCCAAATCCTGCCGCCAATCGGAACGATCCCACGTGAGAGTCAGACAGCCCCTGCTTGCTCTTGTGTTACTCGCCTCGTTCCTTGGCGGCTGCGCCAGCTTCGATGTGCAGCGTGAGCCGAGCCAGGCGTTACCGGCGAGTGACTCGGCATTCGGGCGCTCAGTCCAGGCCCAGGCAGCGCCTCACCAAGGGCAATCCGGTTTTCGCTTGCTCTCCGACAGCACCGAGGCCTTCACTGCCCGCGCCGAGTTGATTCGCAATGCGCAAAGCAGCCTCGATTTGCAGTACTACATCGTTCATGACGGCATCAGCACGCGGATGCTGGTGAATGAACTGCTCATGGCCGCCGACCGAGGCGTGCGTGTGCGCATTCTGCTCGACGACACCACCAGCGATGGCCTGGACTGGACCATCGCCACACTGGCGGCACATCCGCAGATCCAGATTCGCGTATTCAACCCTCTGAACCTGGGCCGCAGCACGGGCGTGACTCGCACCCTGGGTCGTTTGTTCAACCTGTCGCAGCAACATCGGCGTATGCACAACAAGCTGTGGCTGGCGGACAACAGCATGGCCATTGTTGGCGGACGCAATCTGGGGGACGAGTATTTCGACGCCGAACCCAAGCTTAATTTCACCGACATCGACATGCTCGGTGTCGGCCCGGTCGCCGAGCAGTTGGGGCACAGTTTCGACCAATACTGGAACAGTGCCCTGAGCAAGCCGATCGACGAATTCCTGTCGAGCAAGCCGACAGCGAGGGATCTGGAAAACACCCGGACCCGACTGGAAGAATCCCTGGAAGAAACGCGCAAACAAAACCACGCGCTCTATCAGCACCTGATGACTTACACCACCCAGCCGCGCCTGGATATCTGGCGCAACGAGCTGATCTGGGCCTGGAACCAGGCGTTGTGGGACGCGCCGAGCAAAGTGCTGGCCAAGGGTGAACCCGATCCACAGTTGCTGCTGACCACGCAACTGGCCCCTGAGCTCGATGGCGTCAGCAAAGAACTGGTGATGATTTCGGCTTACTTCGTACCAGGGCAGCCAGGGCTGGTGTACCTGACCGGGCGAGCCAATGCCGGCGTATCCGTGCGACTTCTGACCAACTCACTGGAAGCCACGGATGTTCCGGCGGTGCATGGCGGGTACGCGCCGTATCGCAAAGCGTTGCTGGAACACGGCGTGCAATTGTTCGAATTGCGGCGCCAGCCCGGCGATGACAGCGGCAGCGGGCCACGGCTGTTTTCCAGCAAGTCCTATGGAGGTTCCGATTCCAGCCTGCACAGCAAGGCGATCATCTTCGACCAGAAGAAATCCTTCATCGGCTCGTTCAACTTCGACCCGCGCTCGGTGCTGTGGAACACCGAAGTCGGCGTGCTGGTGGACAGCCCAGAACTCGCGGCCCGCGTCCGCGAACTGGCGCTGCAAGGCATGGCGCCGCCCCTGAGCTACAAGGTTGAACTGGAAAACGACCAGGTCGTCTGGGTCACCGAAGACGACGGAAAAATGCACACCCTGACCAGGGAACCGGGCAGTTGGTGGCGGCGTTTTAATGCGTGGCTCAGTAATACGGTTGGGCTGGAAAAGATGCTCTGAAGATCAAAAGATCGCAGCCTTCGGCAGCTCCTACAGGTGATTTATGTAGGAGCTGTCGAAGGCTGCGATCTTTTGATTCATGCAGGCTCGGCAACCGCGCCAAACGCCCCTTGCCGCGACAGCAGAATCACCAACCCCAGCGCCCCCACCGCCATCAGCAACGGCAGCGCATGCCCGCTGATCCACTGACTGCCGGCACCGGCCAGCAATGGTCCGAGCAGACAGCCAATACCCCACAACTGCGCGATGTGCGCATTGGCCCGGACCAGCGCATCGTCGCGGTAGCGCTCGCCGATCAGGATCAGCGACAAGGTAAACAAACCGCCAGCGCTGGCGCCGAACAGCACCCACAACGGCCAGATCAGCAGCGTGTCGATCAGCAACGGGATCGCCAGGCTCGACACCAGCAAGACCACAGCACAACCGGTGAACAACGCGCGCCGTGACAAGTGATCTGCCAGCGCACCAATTGGCAATTGCAGGAGCGCATCCCCCACCACTACCGTACTGACCATCGCCAGAGCGATGTCCGTGGTGAAACCTTGTTGCAGGCAGTACACCGGCAATAGCGTGAGGATCATCGCTTCGAACGCGGCAAACAACGACACCGCCCAGCCAATCGCCGGCAGGCCACGGCAGAAGGTCAGCAAGTCACCGAAGGTCACGCTGCACGCCTCGCTGGTGGGGGCGCCGCTGCGGCCCAGCAACAGGAACGGCGCCGCTATCAGCAAACCGACGCCAACCCAGAAACCGTAATCGTGCTCGGTGCCGAGAACACCCAGTAGTATCGGGCCGGCCAGTTGGCTCAAGGCGTAACTACTGCCATAGAGAGCCACCAGCCGGCCACGCCACTTCTCGACCACCAGTTGATTGATCCAGCTTTCGCCGAGAATAAACACCAGCGTCAGGACCACCCCGATCATCAAGCGCAGTACCAGCCAGACCGGATAGCTCGGCAACAACGCCAGCAATCCGATAGACACGGCCCCGGCCCGCAGGCAAAGGCGCATCAGATTGGCCGTGCCCAGACGCGCCGCCAGATGGCTGGAGATTTTCGCCCCCAGCAGCACGCCAATGGCGGGCATCGCCGCCATCACGCCAATGGCAAACGAGCCGTAACCCCAGCTTTCCAGGCGAAACGACACCAGCGGCATGCTGACACCCAGGGCCAGGCCGACACTCAAGACAGACGCCAACACGGCGAAATACGTCGCCCAACGCATGTTCCACGCTCCTGTGGATATTATTTTTCAGATGCCACGAAACACTGTGGGAGCGAGCCTGCTCGCGATAGCAGTTTCACATTCAACATTGACGTCGACTGTCAGACCGCTATCGCGAGCAGGCTCGCTCCCACAGGGGATCTTTGTTGTATCGAGCCCCGGGATTGACCGGGACCCGCTACAAAATTACAACTTGATCCAGGTCGCCTTCAGTTCGGTGTACTTGTCGAACGCGTGCAGCGACTTGTCGCGACCATTGCCGGACTGCTTGAAGCCACCGAACGGTGCAGTCATGTCGCCGCCGTCGTACTGGTTGACCCACACGCTACCGGCACGCAGTGCACGGGCAGTCAGGTGAGCCTTGGAGATGTCGGCAGTCCAGACCGCAGCGGCCAGGCCGTAAGGCGTGTCGTTGGCGATCGCAACGGCTTCTTCTGCGCTGTCGAAAGTGATGACCGACAGGACCGGGCCGAAGATTTCTTCCTGAGCGATTTTCATCGCGTTGCTCACACCGTCGAAAATCGTCGGCTCAACGTAAGTGCCGCCGGTTTCCTGGAGGATGCGTTTGCCACCGGCCACCAGTTTGGCGCCATCGGTGTGACCCGATTCGATGTAGGACAGCACGGTATTCATTTGCTGTGTATCAACCAGTGCACCGACGTTGGTCGCCGGGTCCAGCGGGTTGCCTGGTTTCCAGGTTTTCAGCGCTTCGATGACCAGCGGCAGGAATTTATCCTTGATCGAACGCTCCACCAGCAGACGCGAACCCGCGGTGCAGACTTCACCCTGGTTGAAGGCGATGGCGCCGGCAGCCGCTTCGGCAGCTTCTTGCAGGTTCGGTGCATCGGCAAACACGATGTTCGGGCTCTTGCCGCCGGCTTCAAGCCAGACGCGCTTCATGTTCGACTCGCCGGAGTAGATCAGCAGTTGCTTGGCGATCTTGGTCGAACCGGTGAACACCAAGGTGTCGACATCGTTGTGCAGGGCCAGGGCCTTGCCAACGGTGTGACCGTAGCCCGGCAGGACGTTCAGCACGCCTTTCGGAATACCGGCTTCAACAGCCAGTTCAGCGATGCGGATGGCGGTCAGTGGAGATTTTTCCGACGGCTTGAGGATCACCGAGTTACCGGTAGACAGCGCCGGGCCGAGTTTCCAGCAGGCCATCATCAACGGGAAGTTCCACGGCACGATGGCGCCGACCACGCCGACCGGTTCGCGAGTCACCAGACCCAGCTGATCGTGCGGGGTAGCCGCCACTTCGTCGTAGATCTTGTCGATGGCTTCGCCGCTCCAGCTCAGGGCTTGCGCCGCGCCGGGAACGTCGATGTAGAGGGAGTCACTGATCGGCTTGCCCATGTCGAGGGTTTCAAGCAGGGCCAGTTCTTCGGCGTGTTTTTTCAGCAGGCCGGCGAAACGGATCATGGTGGATTTGCGCTTGGCCGGTGCAAGGCGCGACCACACGCCGGAATTAAAGGTGGCGCGGGCGTTTTCCACAGCGCGCTGGGCGTCGGCGGCGTCACAGCTGGCGATCTTGCCCAGCAGACGGCCATCAACCGGGCTGATGCATTCGAACGTCTCGGCGGAGACGGCGTCGGTGTATTCGCCGTTGATGTAGGCGCGGCCTTCGATCTTCAGATCGCGGGCACGTTGTTCCCAATCGGCACGGGTCAGGGTGGTCATGCGAGTGTCCTCCTCTTATTGAATACGACACCCGCGTTCTTCGCGGGCGCTGTCAGGAATTCTGCCCGGCCAGCCTGCAATTCGGCCCGAGGCAACCGCCACCCTAAACCAGCGGCAGGTGAAGTTTCAATATATTTGACACAAGACCGGCAAACGGCCTTGCGATGTTCATTTTAATAAACATAGACTTTGGTTCTTTCAGTGTCCGGCGAGACCGGACACCCACCACTCGCGTCGCAATCACGGGGGAATTACAACAATGAGCATCCAGAACGTCGTCGACTTCAGCCAAGCCACTACCGAGCCTGAGCGCTATCGCCCGGACCCGACCAAAGTACTCAAGGGCGACCCTGAGCAAGCCGTGTACAACCACTACAACAGTCCGTGCGGTCAGTTAAACGCCGGCGTGTGGGAAGGCGCCGTCGGCCAGTGGACGGTGAATTTCACTGAACATGAATATTGCGAAATCGTGCAGGGCGTTTCGGTTCTGCGTGACCTCGACGGCCACGCCAAGACGCTGCGCGTAGGCGATCGCTTCGTAATCCCGGCAGGCTTTCGTGGCACCTGGGAAGTGCTGGAGCCATGCCGCAAGATCTATGTGGCGTTTGAACAGAAGGTTTGAGACTCGCGATAAATAGTTACCGCACCGCATAGGCCGTGCAGACAGATCATTGACGGGTGCTTCGAAGGACGAAGCGCCTCGATAATGAACTGACCGCAAGGAAGCACCCATGCCAAACGCAACGACCTATACCGACGACCAAGTACTCGAACTGATCAAATCCGTCGTCGGCTCCCCTTATTCAGAAGAACTGCGCAAGCAGGTCGAAGATACGTCCGGCCGCCCTACTCGCCCGTGGGGAAACTATGTGGCGACTTACGACTCGCGCGCAGAACGCATCAACCTGAACATCAACGAAAACGACATCATCATTTCCATCTACTTCGGTTGACCCGCCAGGTGTGCCCGACATCCCGCGATAAAAAACGCATACGTTCCACCTTCACACGGAAGTGAAAAACATGAATACATTCCTCACCTCTGGCCTGCTGGCAGGCCTCAGCTTCGCAACCCTCGTGATGCCGGCGCATGCCGACGTGACGCCCAGGCAATGCGATATACGTTATGCCAAGCACCTGATAGGCCAACCGTTGTCACTGGCAGTCAAGGAGCAGGCACGCACCGAGGCAAACGCGGCCAGAGTCGTGGTCAATCGTCACACGCCGGAATTTGAGCCCAACCGTCTGCGAATCTTTACCGATTGGGACAACGCGATCAGCAACATGTACTGCGGCTGACCCTTCGGCCAGCCTTATTCACAGGGCAACAAAAAAGGCCCGTATCTTGCGATACGGGCCTTTTTCGTAAGTCAGGAAAAATCAATTACTTGATTTTGCCTTCCTTGTAGATCACGTGCTTGCGAACAACCGGATCAAATTTCTTGATCTCGATTTTGTCCGGAGTAGTACGCTTGTTTTTGTCGGTAGTGTAGAAGTGACCAGTACCGGCGCTCGAGATCAAACGAATCAATTCACGCATGATTATCTCCCTTAGATCTTGCCAGCTTTGCGGATTTCGGCCAGCACGACAGTGATGCCACGCTTGTCGATGATACGCATGCCTTTGGCAGATACGCGCAGACGCACAAAACGTTTCTCTTCTTCAACCCAGAAGCGGTGATGCTGCAGGTTCGGCAGGAAACGACGACGGGTTTTGTTGTTTGCGTGGGAAATGTTATTCCCAGTTACCGGACCCTTACCGGTAACTTGACATACTCTAGACATGCCTCAGCCCTCTAAAACCACATGCCCAACCCGGCATGGGTTGGCCGCTTAATCTCTCAGTCACTAGCGCCAGGCGCCGCGTTTCTTTAGAGGTCTTACCGGCTACACCTACAAGTGAAGGAACCGGGCCCCTAGAAAAGAGCGCTGCTTTATACCAGAAAGACTGGAGAGCAACAACATTCGGTGTGCGTTGAGTTAATAAAAACCCCACTTTTCAGGCTCCGGGCGCTTTGGATAAGGGCTGTCATCGGTTTTGACCGCTCGTCGCAGAGAATCTGCCAGACGCCCCAATCCAAGGTTTTCCCAACCGGAGCTCACCAAAATCAGGCGCCTATAGTCCCCTTAAAATGAAAAAGGGGATAGTCATTTGCAAAAGAGCCCACTAGGGTAAGCCTTTTCCAGACTGCACTTGCAGATGGGCCTTCGATCTGTAAAGGAATCCGACCATGCGCCTCGCTGCCCTACCGCTGTTGCTCGCCCCGCTTCTGCTGAGCCCACAGGCCTTCGCCGCCGCCTTGAGCGTCTGCACCGAGGCCAGCCCCGAAGGGTTCGACGTGGTGCAATACAACTCGCTAACCACCACCAACGCCTCGGCCGATGTACTGATGAACCGTCTGGTGGACTTCGACACCGCCAGCGGCAAAGTGGTCGCCAGCCTCGCGGACAGCTGGGAAGTCAGCCCTGACGGCCTGATCTACGTCTTCAAGCTGCACCCACAGGTGAAATTCCACCGCACCGACTACTTCAGCCCGACCCGCGATTTGACCGCCGAAGACGTCAAATTCAGCTTCGACCGCATGCTCGATCCCGCCAACCCATGGCATCAAGTGGCCCAGAGCGGCTTCCCGCACGCGCAATCGATGCAATTGCCAGCTTTGATCAAGAAGATCGACGCCCTCGACCCGCTGACAGTGCGCTTTACCCTCGATCACCCGGACTCGACCTTCCTAGCCACTCTGAGCATGGGTTTCGCCTCGATCTATTCGGCTGAATACACCGATAAATTGATGAAGGCCGGCACCCCGGAGAAGCTCAATAGCCAGCCAATCGGCACCGGTCCGTTCGTTTTTACGCGCTTCCAGAAAGACGCCTCGGTCCGTTACAAGGCCAACCCGGACTACTTCCGTGGCAAGCCATCTGTGGACCCGCTGATCTTCGCTATCACCCCGGACGCCAACGTTCGCCTGCAGAAATTGCGCCGCAACGAATGCCAGATTGCCCTGTCGCCCAAGCCTCTGGACGTACAAGCGGCACTGAAAGAGCCGACCTTGAAAGTGGAAAAGACTGACGCGTTCATGACTGCGTTCGTCGGCATCAACAGCCAGCATCCGCCATTGGACAAGCCGGAAGTGCGACAGGCGATCAACCTCGCCTTTGACAAGGCCAACTACATCAAAGCCGTGTTCGAGGACACCGCCGAGCCCGCCAACGGCCCGTACCCGCCGAACACCTGGAGCTACGCGAAAACTCTGCCGGGCTACCCGCATGACGTCCAGAAGGCCAAGGCATTGATGGCCAAGGCCGGGCTCAAGGACGGCTTCCAGACTACCATCTGGACCCGTCCGTCGGGCAGCCTGCTGAATCCGAACCCAAGCCTCGGCGCGCAAATGCTGCAGTCCGACCTCGCGGAAATCGGCATCCAGGCCGAAATTCGCGTGATCGAATGGGGCGAGCTGATCCGCCGCGCCAAGGCTGGTGAACACGACCTGCTGTTCATGGGCTGGGCCGGCGACAACGGCGACCCGGACAACTTCCTCACCCCGCAGTTTTCCTGCGCGGCGGTCAAGTCCGGCACCAACTTCGCCCGCTACTGCAACCAGGATCTCGACAAGCTGATCAGCGCCGGCAAAACCACCGGCGAGCAAGGTGTGCGCACCAAGCTTTACGAACAAGCGCAGGCGCAGATTCAGCAACAGGCCCTGTGGCTGCCGCTGGCCCACCCGACCGCGTTCGCCCTGACCCGCAAGGATGTCGAGGGCTACTCGGTCAGCCCGTTCGGCCGTCAGGATTACTCGACGGTCAACATCAAATAACCCCACCCCCTGTAGGAGCTGACGAGTGAAACGAGGCTGCGATCTTTTGATCTGAAAAACAAAATCAAAAAATCGCAGCCTTCGGCAGCTCCTTGTATCTCGACTATCGCTCCGTCAGGAGCGATAGTTCTCGACTGATCATCGAGGGAGGGACCTGGAAGCCGCGCAGCTCCTTAGGCTTTTTGCCTGCAATGTAGATCGTGCTCCTACCCTCCACACTCACTCGTATAGTTCGAACGGTATCTTGGGCCCGTCCTTGGCGAGAGCCCGCATTTGCAAGGTTGGACAGAGTGCAGTGA
>NZ_JAHTMR010000010.1 GCF_019200975.1 Pseudomonas sp. PD9R
CGCCACAGGAAGGAAATCGGGTGGCGTGGGGTGTCAGATCAATCTGGAGGGCGTCACCATCAGGCTTGATCGTGACGACAGAAAAGCCCTCCCAAAACGGAAGGAAAGTATTAATATCGCGCATAAGAACGCCGGTTTGTTAGATGTGTTTGCTCGCACGAACATCATCAACCAAATCGGCGTTCTTGTTTCTGTGTTTCCCGGGATTCCGTGAAGAACCAAAAAAAAGCCCGATCTCGCTAAAGCGTTCAATCGGGCGGTAGCACTCAGGAGCAATAAGTGCAAAGGGAGGTTCGATGCGCGTACAGGCTTGAAGGGTTGCGCCAGATCACTAGACCATCCAGCGATTATCTGGCGATTAACGGGTCAGGCCACTTGAGCGAGCTTGGCGTTCGCCTGGTTCAGGCCTTTCTCCTGGAAGTCACCGCCCAGGTTCATGCCTTCAGCGTGAATGAACGTTACGTCGTGGATGCCGATGAAGCCCATGACCTGACGCAGGTAAGGTTCCTGGTGATCCGCCGTGCTGCCGGCGTAGATCCCGCCACGGGCTGTCAGCACATAAGCGCGCTTGCCACTGAGCAAACCCTGAGGACCGGTTTCGGTGTACTTGAAGGTCACGCCGGCACGCAGCACATGGTCGAGCCAGGCCTTGAGTGTGCTTGGGATGGCGAAGTTGTACATCGGCGCGGCCATGACCAATACGTCAGCGGCCAGCAGTTCGTCAGTCAATTGGTTGGAGCGCTCCAGCGAAACCTGTTCGATGTCGCTGCGCTGCTCGGCAGGTTTCATCCAGCCACCCAGCAAATTGATGTCCAGATGCGGCACCGGGTTGACGGCCAGGTCACGCACAGTGATCTCGTCCTTCGGGTGAGCGGCTTGCCACTGGCTGATGAAGGTTTGGGTCAGTTGACGCGAAACCGAGTCTTGCTGACGGGCACTGCTTTCGATGATCAGAACGCGGGACATTGGATGTAGCCTCCATCTGAGAATGCTGTAAGTCGATGGAGTGAAGGTTAAAGAGTGTCATATCGATGAAAAAGCGCAAATAACTGCTATAACCGATCAATAATTTCGTTTATAAGCTGAGCATACGCTCTTGTAGGAGCAAAGTTTGCTCGCGAAGGCATCTCGTCAGTCGATATCGCTGTTGCCTCATGCACCGTATTCGCGAGCAAGCGTTGCTCCTGCAAAGAAGGCGGCTATTTCGGTGCGCAGGCCAGTTCGATGCGTAACTTGATGATGCTGCGGGTGAACTTGGCAGTCGCATTTTTGTGTGTGCCGGCAGCCACTTCGATATTGCGGGTACGCGGCGCTTCAGGACCGTTGATGAATTTCACCTTGCAGCTGGCATCGACGTCGCCGTAGTTCGCGACCTGAATGGAGCCGATGTCGTTATCCGTGTCGTAGGTGATGTAGTCGATCTTCATGCCCTTGAGGTCTTTCTGCACATCGATCGGGTAAGCGAACGCAGTCAGCGGCAACACCGCCAGCAGCACACAACCTGACACCACACAACAAAGCTTTTTCATTCAGCAGCCTCCAATAAGGGCTGCCAGCTTAGGACAAGAGGAGCTCATCATGAAAGCGCCCCGCGTGACCCTTGATCAATGGCGAACGCTGCAAGCCGTGGTCGATCACGGTGGTTTCGCCCAGGCCGCCGAGGCGCTGCATCGTTCGCAGTCATCGGTCAGTTACACCGTGGCGCGCATGCAGGACCAACTCGGTGTGCCACTGTTGCGCATCGACGGCCGCAAAGCGGTGCTGACCGAAGCCGGCGGCGTGCTGTTGCGCCGTTCGCGGCAACTGGTGAAACAGGCCAGTCAACTGGAAGACCTGGCCCACCATATGGAGCAAGGTTGGGAAGCCGAAGTGCGGCTGGTGGTTGATGCCGCCTACCCGAGCGCCCGCCTCGTCCGCGCACTGACTGCCTTCATGCCGCAAAGTCGTGGCTGCCGGGTTCGTCTGCGCGAAGAAGTACTGTCGGGGGTGGAAGAAGTCTTGCTTGAGGGCGTGGCCGATCTGGCGATCAGCGGTTTCAGCATTCCCGGCTATCTGGGCGCGGAACTGAGCGATGTCGAATTCGTCGCGGTCGCCCACCCGGAACATCCCCTGCACCGTCTCAATCGCGAGCTGAATTTTCAGGACCTCGAAAGCCAGCTGCAAGTGGTTATCCGCGACTCCGGCCGCCAGCAACCACGGGACGTTGGCTGGCTCGGCGCCGAACAGCGCTGGACAGTCGGCAGCCTCGCCACCGCCGCGACGTTTGTTGGCAGTGGCTTGGGGTTCGCCTGGCTGCCAAGGCACATGATCGAACGGGAACTCAGGGAAGGGACGCTCAAGCTGCTACCGTTGGACCAGGGTGGCAGTCGTAATCCGAGTTTCTTCCTGTATTCGAACAAGGACAAACCCCTCGGCCCGGCCACGCAGATTCTCGTCGAGCTGCTGCGCACCTTTGACACCGCACCGCTGGACGCCCCTTTCGCCGCCCCTGAACAAGCCTGACACGGAGTGTACGCATGGCCTATTTCGAACATGAAGGTTGCAACCTGCACTATGAGGAATATGGCCAGGGCGCTCCGTTGCTACTGGTCCATGGGCTGGGGTCCAGCACCCTGGATTGGGAAAAACAGATCCCCGCACTGGCCGCCCGTTACCGGGTGATCGTCCCCGACGTGCGCGGCCACGGGCGCTCCGACAAACCACGCGAGCGTTACAGCATTGCCGGGTTCAGCGCCGACCTGGTCGCGCTGATGGAGCATCTGAACCTCGGCCCGACACATTATGTGGGACTTTCGATGGGCGGAATGATCGGCTTTCAACTCGGAGTGGATCAGCCACAACTGCTCAAGAGCCTGTGCATCGTCAACAGCGCGCCCGAGGTCAAACTACGCAGCCGCGATGACTATTGGCAGTGGTTCAAGCGCTGGAGCCTGATGCGCGTGCTCAGTCTTCGCACCATCGGCAAGGCCTTGGGCGGTAAGCTTTTCCCAAAACCGGAACAAGCTGATTTGCGACAAAAAATGGCCGAACGCTGGGCAAAAAACGACAAACATGCTTATCTCGCCAGCTTCGATGCCATTGTTGGTTGGGGCGTTCAGGAACGACTGTCGAAGGTGTCCTGTCCAACCCTCATCGTCAGCGCCGACCACGACTACACACCGGTCTCGTTGAAGGAAAACTACATAAAACTGCTGCCCAATGCCCGGCTGGCGGTGATCGCCGATTCGCGTCACGCCACCCCACTGGATCAGCCCGAACACTTCAACCAGACACTGCTCGAGTTTCTCACCGCAGTCGATACCACCACACTCAGGATCACTGACCCATGCTGAAAAAAATCGCCCTCGTCGCTGGCTCCGTTCTGTTTGCCGCCAACCTGATGGCGGCAACGCCTGCCAAGGCGCCGCATGTTCTGCTGGAAACCACCAACGGCCAGATCGAAATCGAACTGGACCCGGTCAAGGCCCCAATCAGTACCAAGAACTTTCTTGAGTACGTCGACAGCGGCTTCTACAACAACACGATTTTTCACCGTGTGATTCCGGGCTTCATGGTCCAGGGTGGTGGTTTCACCCAACAGATGTCGCAGAAAGACACCAAGGCGCCGATCAAGAACGAGCACAAGAATGGTCTGGTCAACGTTCGTGGCACCTTGTCCATGGCCCGAACCTCCGATCCTGACTCGGCCACCAGCCAGTTCTTCATTAACGTCAAGGACAACGACTTCCTCGACAGCGGTGACGGCTATGCGGTGTTCGGCAAAGTAGTCAAAGGCATGGATGTGGTCGACATCATCGTCAATTCGCCTACCACTGTGCGCAGCGGCATGAAGGACGTACCTGCCGACCCGGTGTTCATCAAGTCGGCCAAGCGCATCGACTGAGACTAAGCTGGACAGGGATGTCAGAGCCGTTGCCGGTCACGCCGGCAACGCTCAAACCGTTTAAAGGAGAGCCCGTTCGCGGGTGAAAAACCGATGCTTTATCGCCGTTTTGAAAAACTGATCGACATATTTCGTGACGCTCCAACCCCCGCACCGCCGGATCGGGTTCTGCCGTTTTATACCTACTACCTCAAGCAGGTCTGGCCAAGTTTCGCCGCCCTGCTGATCGTCGGACTGTTCGCCGCGTTAATCGAAGTTGCGCTGTTCACCTATCTGAGCCGCATCATTGACTTTGCCCAGGGCACGCCGAACGTCAATTTATTCAAGGAACATGGTCTCGAGCTGGCCTGGATGGCCGTCGTTGCGCTGGTCTTGCGGCCAGTGTTTGTCGGCCTGCATGACCTGCTGGTGCATCAGACCCTGAGCCCCAGCATGACCAGCATGATCCGCTGGCAAAACCACAGTTACGTGCTCAAACAGAGCCTGAATTTTTTCCACAACGACTTCGCCGGACGCATTGCCCAACGCATCATGCAGACCGGCAACTCCTTGCGCGACTCGGCTGTGCAAGCGGTAGATGCGTTGTGGCATGTGCTGATCTACGCCATCAGCGCGCTGGTGCTATTCGCCGAGGCCGATTGGCGCCTGATGATCCCGTTGCTGACCTGGATCATCGCGTTCATCAGTGCGCTCTATTACTTCGTGCCACGGGTCAAGGAACGCTCGGTGGTGTCCTCCGATGCGCGCTCCAAACTGATGGGCCGAATCGTCGATGGCTACACCAACATCACGACCCTGAAGCTGTTCGCCCATACCAATTTCGAGCAGCAGTACGCCCGGGAAGCGATCAAGGAACAAACCGAAAAAGCCCAACTCGCCGGCCGTGTTGTCACCAGCATGGACGTGGTCATCACCAGCATGAACGGCTTGCTGATTGTCAGCACTACGGGGCTGGCCCTGTGGCTGTGGACCCAGTCGCTGCTCACCGTGGGCGCCATTGCGTTGGCCACGGGGCTGGTGATCCGGATCGTCAACATGTCCGGCTGGATCATGTGGGTAGTCACCGGCATTTTCGAAAACATCGGCATGGTGCAGGACGGCTTGCAGAGCATCTCGCAACCGGTCAGCGTCACCGACCGTGACCAGGCCAAACCCTTGATGGTGGCCCGTGGCGAAGTGCGTTTCGAGAACGTGGATTTCCACTACGGCAAGCAGAGCGGGATCATCGGCGGCCTCAATCTGACGATCAAACCCGGTGAAAAAATCGGCCTGATCGGTCCGTCCGGTGCAGGCAAATCGACCCTGGTCAATCTGCTGCTGCGCCTCTATGACGTCGAGGGCGGGCGGATACTCATCGATGGCCAGAACATCGCCGATGTCGGCCAGGAAAGTCTGCGCGAGCGCATCGGCATGATCACCCAGGACACCTCGCTGCTGCATCGCTCGATCCGCGAAAACCTGCTTTACGGCAAAACTGACGCCACCGATGCCGAGCTCTGGGAAGCGGTACATAAAGCGCGGGCCGACGGGTTCATTCCTGCGTTATCCGATGCCGAAGGCCGCACCGGTTTCGATGCCCACGTTGGCGAACGCGGGGTGAAACTCTCGGGCGGTCAACGCCAGCGGATCGCCATCGCCCGCGTGCTGCTCAAGGATGCGCCCATCCTGATCATGGACGAGGCCACGTCGGCCCTGGATTCGGAAGTTGAAGCCGCGATCCAGGAAAGCCTGGAAACCTTGATGCAGGGCAAAACCGTGATTGCCATCGCCCACCGGCTTTCGACCATTGCCCGGATGGACAGACTGGTGGTGTTGGAAAACGGCAAGATCGCCGAAACCGGTACCCATGCCGAACTCCTGGCTCATGGCGGTTTGTATGCGCGGTTGTGGCAGCATCAGACGGGCGGGTTTGTCGGGATCGATTGAACCCTAAGATCAAACGATCGCAGCCTTCGGCAGCTCCTGCATGGGGGACGTATTCCAAATGTAGGAGCTGCCGAAGGCTGCGATCTTTTGCTTTATTGCCGGTAAGGCAACGCCGTCCTCGCCTCTTCGGCATACGCCAGAACGCCCAAACGCTCCTGATGCAGGAAGTCTTTGACTGCCGCTTTCAGCCCCGGATGGCGCAGGTAATGCCAGGAATGGGTGATCACTGGCTCGAATCCGCGAATCAACTTGTGCTCGCCCTGGGCACCGGCATCGAAGCGCTGAAAACCATTGGCAATCGCATAGTCCATGCCCTGATAGAAACAGGTCTCGAAATGCAGGCGATCGAACTCCGCGAGACAGCCCCAGTAACGCCCGTAAAAACTGTCGCCCCCCACCAGACTGAACGCCATCGCAACTGGCCGTGAACCTTGCTTGGCCAACACCACACGAATGGATTGCGGCATGCGCTCAGCCAGCAAGCTGAAAAACTCCCGCGTCAGATAAGGCCGTTGTCGACGTACCGCGTAGGTATTGGCGTAGCAGGCGTAGACAAAATCCCACTGTGACTCGGTCAGTTGCCGGCCTTCAAACCATTCGAACTCGATGCCCTGCCCCGCGACTTGCTCGCGCTCTTTGCGCATCTGCTTGCGCTTGCGCGAACTCAGGGCATCAAGGAAATCCTGAAAATCCCGATACCCGCGGTTTTGCCAGTGATACTGACAGCCGATGCGTTGCAACCAGCCCGGTTGCTCGGCCAATGCGGCATCGGTGAATGGATCGGTGAAGTTAATGTGGGCGCTCGAGAGCTGTTCGATTTCCAGGTAGCCGGGCAGGCTTTTCAGTAGTTCGAATCCGTCCTCCACGTTGGCCGCCAGCAACCGCGGACCGCTGACCGGGCTGAACGGCACGGCGGTCAGTAACTTGGGGTAGTAATCGATACCGGCACGTTCGCAGGCATCGGCCCAGGCATGGTCGAAAACGTACTCACCGTAGGAATGCCATTTGCGGTAACTGGGCAATGCGGCAATCAGTCGGCCACCCTCGACGTGCAGCAAATGCTCAGGCTGCCAGCCGGAATGAGGGCCGATGCTGCCGCTGTCCTCCAGCGCGCCGAGAAACGCGTGACTCAGAAATGGCTGACTCTCGGGCACCAGTGCATCCCACGCTTGCGGGGTAATTTCCGACAGACTTTGCAGGCATTGCAACGGCATCACCATCCTCACTCTTCATGGCGTGAAAGCATCGCGAGTATCGCCTATCGCTATCCATTGCACACGATCAATTCGACGACAGCGCTCTAGATCAATGGTTCGCGACGACTTTGTATCGTCATCGACGCGCCATCACATTGCCACCGCCCTGTCATAAACCATCGCGATACTTGCGCCTGTTTTTAGAGCGCCGGGTTATAGCCCGGTCACTGTTTTCCGTCCATCAATGGTCGGTTGTGCCCTGGATGGCTCTGTCATCCACTCTCATCTTCGGAGATTGATATGCGTCTTGCTTCCACAAAAACTGCGGCGGCCCTGTGTGGCGGCTTTCTGCTGGCCATGAGTGTTCCGGCCAGCGCCGCAGTCGACGCCAAACTGCTGGACATGCTTAAGGCTAACGGCTCGATTACCAACGCGCAGTACAGCGAACTGCAAGCCGAGCTGGCCAAGGATCAGAAAGACCAGCAAATTGCCCGTCAGGCTCAGCAAGAGAGCAACGAGCAGATCGCCGCCACGGCGAAGAAAACCACGGAGCTGAGCACCTTCGACCAGAAACTGGCATGGGCCGCCAAGACTCAATTCAAGGGCGACGTGCGTTTCCGTGAAGAAACAGTGCACAACGATGGCGTACCGAACAACAAAGACCAGGATCGTCAGCGCGTTCGTGCCCGCCTGGGTGCCTACAGCGAGATCAACCCGCAAGTCGACACCGGCATTCGTATCGCTACCGGCAGTAACGATGACCCTCGTTCCACCAACCAGGATTTGAACAACTACTTCGACAAGAAGCAGATCTGGCTGGATCAGGGTTACGTTGACTACCACCCCGATGCCATCAAAAACCTGCACCTCGTTGGCGGCAAGATGCCACAGCAATGGGTGAGCATGGGTGACATCATCTGGGATAGCGACATCAACCCGGAAGGTCTGTCGGTTTCTTACAAATACCCGCTGAGCGGCAGCACCGAACTATTCGGTAGCGCCGGCCACTACACCCTCAAGGACAACGTCGACGGCGAAGGCGTGCAGTTCAAACACGACCTGCGTCTGTATGCCGGCCAGTTGGGCGCGCGTTTCGCCATCACTGACAACCTGAAAATGACCTTGGGCGGCAGCATCTACGCCTACGACAACGATGACGACATCACTCCAGGGGGCACCAGCATCCCCTCGGCATTGGCTGTTAACGGCAACACCCCGGGTGAACAATTCAAGCTGTACGAAGGTTTTGGTCAACTCGACATCGGCGGCCTGCCAATGCCACTGTCGTTGTACGGTCAAGTCGTCAACAACAAGGATGCCAGCAACGATCAGGACACTGGCTGGCTGGCCGGCGTCAAGACCAAGTTCTACGGCTTCGCAGTGGACTACAACTACCGCGATGTACAACAGAACGCTGTGGTCGGCGCCTTCACTGACTCTGACTTCGCCAACGGCTTCACCGGTTCGCGCGGTAGCAAGTTGAAAGTAAGCTATGACATCGACAAGAACTTCGCCCTTGGCGCGACGTACTTCATGGCTAACTCCGACTACACCAACGCCAGCGTCAACAAGAAAGACTCCGACATCAACACCCTACAACTGGATGCCGAAGCTAAGTTCTGATTCCCCGCTACACGACTCGGGCAAGGAAGCCCGAGCCGCTTTTACAGCCTGGCGTTGGTAAATCGGTCCCCATCATCCTCCGGTAGGCCAACGCGAGACTGTGTTCTAACTCTTCGCCATCCTTCCAAAAATCAGCGGCGCTCCTCAATTCTCGACTGGCTTTTGCTCCAGTCGGTCAACAAGCTGTAAGCCACCGCCAGCAACGTCGGGCCAATGAACAAGCCGATGAAGCCAAAGGCAATCAACCCGCCAAATACCCCCAGCAGCACAATCACCAGTGGCAGATTCCCGCCGCGACTGATCAGGTAGGGTTTGAGCACGTTGTCCACGCCGCTGATGATAAAGGTGCCCCAAACCCCGAGGAATACCGCCATCCCGTACTCGCCTTTCCAGGCCAGCCAGGCCGTGGCCGGAATCCATATCAGCGGCGGACCCATGGGAATCAGGCTGAGCAGGAAGGTTACGATGCCCAGTACCAAAGCACCTGGCACCCCGGCAATCAGGAATCCGATCAGCGCCAGAACTGCCTGGGCTGCTGCCGTCCCGATCACCCCGTTCACCACCCGCTGCACCGTTCCCGCCACCAATTCGATGTAATACCCGGCTTTGTGGCCGATCAGTCGTTCCAGCAACCCGTGAACAAACGCCGCCAGACGCGGCCCGTCACGATAGAAAAAGAACACGAAGACAATGCTCAAGGTCAGTTCGAGGATGCCGCCGCCAATCTGCGCGCTACGCGCCAGCAACCAGTTGCCGACCTGGCCCAGATAAGGTTTGAGCGCCATCATCAACGCCGCGCCCTGCTGGTCGATACTGTTCCAGATACCCACCAGACGCCCGCCCACCAGCGGAACAGTGCCCAACCAGGCCGGCGCTTCCGGCAGGCCTTCGACCTGCGCGTCCTTGATGAACACCGTGGCATCGCGTATGTGGTCCGCGAGGTTGAACCCCAGCCAAACCAGAGGCACCGCCACCAGCAGCATCCAGCCTACGGTCAGCAAAGCCGCCGCCAGCGACTCGCGGCCATTGAGCAAACGGGTCAGCAAGCGCATCAACGGCCAACTGGCGAATGCCAACACCGCGCCCCAGAACAACGCCGACCAGAACGGCGCCATCACCCAGAAGCTCGCGCCAAACAGCACCAGGAGCAGGATCTGCACCAACAGCCGATCGTTATTGATCATCTAAATCTCGAAAAAAGTCAGTCCGCAAAAGAATAGGCGAACGCGCGGAACGCGTTCACCTGATCAAGCTTATCGCAACAGTTCGAAGTGCAGACCCGCGCTTTCGACGCTGCCAGTCTCCATCCGCGCCGCGCGTACGCCCTGGTCGATCAACGCCTGCCGCCAGGCTTCGGCATTCGCTCCGGAAATACTGATACGCAGCGTCGCGTCCAGGTTCAGGCCGCGGGAGATCAAGCGCAGCCAGGTGTCGTCCGGCGCGTGGGTCAGTTTGGGGAAGTCGAGTTCGCCGGTGCTTTTGAGTTCGCGCAATAAGGTCGCGGACGTCGGCAACAGATCGCCCAGTGGTGCGGCGGCTTCGAACTGCTCGACATGCAAATAGGCTTTGCGATTTCCGCGAGTGATGCTGTAAAGCGCCACCAGCGTGTTGTCCTTAGGCGCCGCCAGACGCAACAGCAAATATGCCTGTTCATTATCGGAGCCGTAGAGCTTGGCGTTACCAAACACTTCATTGGCCCACAGGCTGCTTTCGCCGCAATCACGGGCCTGGCACCAGAACAGCAACTGCGCGCCCTGCTTTTGCAAGGCTTCACGGGCATCGGTGAAAGCCTGGGTCGCCGAATGCTCCGCTGGCAACTCGTAGGTCACCGCCGTGGCATTGCCACGAGTGCTGACCTGACCATCGAAGCGTAACTGGCCGCTGATCTTGCGGATCGAACCGAGCGGGTAAATCCGCTCAAGCTCGACCGCCGGGCGATAGTCGACGATTTGCGCATCGGTCATGCGCGGCAGGATGGGCAGGTCCTGACTGCCCGGAACATCGGCAGCAAACAACAAAGGACTGAAACAGCACAGCGCCAGCAGGTTGAGGGAACGCATCGATAGACTCATCGGATCAGCATGGCCTGGGCACCCTTGACCGCGCTGGCATCATCGGCGCGCTCGGGCGTTCGCAACCCGCGCTGGACCGCCGGACGCGCTTCCATGGTTGCCATCCAGCGTTGCAACGCTGGCAAGCCATCCACTGACACACCGGACCACTCGTAGCCACGTACCCACGGGAACGTCGCGATGTCGGCAATGCTGTATTCGCCGGCAAGAAACTCAACGGCTTGCAGGCGCGTGTCGAGCACTTCGTAAAGACGCCGGGTTTCATGCTGATAGCGGTCGATGGCGCCCTGAAGCTTTTCCGGAAAATAACGGAAGAACACGTTGGCCTGGCCCTGCATCGGGCCGATGCCGCCCATCTGGAACATCAACCATTGCAAAGCCACCGAACGCCCCTTGGGGTCGGCGGGCAACAGTTTGCCGGTCATTTCAGCGAGGTAAATCAGGATGGCGCCGGATTCGAACACGGCAAAATCGCCGTTGGCGCGATCGACAATCGCCGGGATCCGGCCATTGGGGTTGATCTTGAGGAAGTCCGAGGACTTCTGTTCCTTTTTGTCGAAACTCAGGGCATGCACGGTGTAGGGCAGGCCGAGTTCCTCGAGCACGATAGAGACCTTGTGGCCATTCGGAGTCGCAGCGGTGTAGAGATCTATCATGGTTGTCTCCCATTTCAACCCGCCCAGCCTCGACAGTTGCCCGGCGCAAGTCAAGGAACGGCGAAGAACCGATTGAAACAGTCTGCGACAAGGTCGGCACCGGACTCGTCATTCAGGTGTAAATGATGGCCACCTGGCAGCTGTTCACGGCTAAAGGGTAGACGCTCCAGCAGCTCAGGATGTTTGGCGAGCATGCCATCGGCAGCTACCACCAGTTTTGCAGGGCAACTGACCCGCTGGACGAAGGCCATGGCCTGTTCAGTTGTAAGACGCAGCGGAGATGGCAGCGTGAGGCGGTTGTCGGTGCGCCAGGTGTAACCGCCCGGCACCGGCATCAAGCCACGTTGCGCCAGCAGTTCGGCGGCTTCGCGGCTGACGGCTACCAAACCCTTCATGCGTGCTTCGATGGCTCGCTCAAGGGAGTTGTAGACCGGCTTGCGTTTTTCCTGCAGGTCCAGTTGCGCTTGCAGGGCCGTACCCATGCGCTCGGCAGCATTTTCGCCTTTGTCTGTAGGAGGAATGACTCCGTCAATCAACGCCAGATGAGTAACACGCTCCGGCATCGAGCCCGCGAGGATCAACGACGCAATCGCCCCCATGGAATGTCCCAGGAGTGCAAACCTCTTTAGCCCCAGTTGCTCGGCGACTTGCAGCACATCGTGGGCATAGTCCCACATCGCGTATCCGGCACCGGCCGGGCGATGCCCGGAGTGACCGTGGCCGGCCATGTCCAGCGCAATAATGCGCAGGCCTTTGAGTTTCGGCGCCAGGCGCGCGAAGCTGTTGGCGTTGTCCAGCCAACCGTGCAGGGCAATCACCGGCAAACCGTCTTCGGGGCCGAACAGGTGCGCCGCCAGCTCGATGTGCGGCAGGCTCAGACGGACTTCTTCGACGACGTTGCTCATGCGCAATCCTGTTGGCGACGACCGTCCCAGCGACTGAACAGGTTTTTCAGCAGCGTGGCGGTGTCTTGCGGGCGTTCGAGAGGAAACATGTGGCCGCCGGGCATGGTAAGGGATTCACCCAACGGCATGCGCCCGACCGAACTGACGTGATGACGCATCACCACCCGGCTACTGTGCCCGCGCACCACCGCCAGCGGCACTTTCAATTGCCGTGCGCGGCCAGGACTGGTGTGCGGTACGCCACGATAAATGCTGATTTCCGTGGCTGGATCGAAGCGCAGGCGAAGCTTGTCGCCGACCTGATGCAAACCATGCTGCAAATAGGCGTCGAAGCATTCCGGATCGAAGCCGCGGAACAGGGTCTTACCGGAGAAATAGCGACGGGCGCTTTCCAGGTCGGCAAATTCTTCGCGCCGCCCCAGCGTACGACCGGCCGGGGTCAGGCGATCAATGAAACCGAAGCGCTTGGCGGCTCGGATAACCCACTGATCGGTACGCGTCAGTACCGGCGAATCGAGCATGACTACCCCGCGATACAGCTCAGGACAACGCAACGCCGCATGCAGGTGCAGTACGCCGCCGAAGGAATGGCCGACGCCCCACACCGGCTCAGGTTGCTGCTGCAGATGATGGATCAGTTCGTCCACCAGGTTGTACCAATTGTCGTCCGCCGGGTAACGCGGGTCATGGGCATGCTGCTCCAGATGCGTCACCTGATACTCGGGCGCCAGCGCCGCGAACAGCTTGCCGTAGGTCGCTGACGGAAACCCGTTGGCGTGGGCGAAAAATATCTGCTGCGACATACCGGCGATCCATCAACGAAAACAGAGCCCGATTGTCCGCAAGGGCGTCGATATCTGCAATGACCGTAACTGCCAGGAATGATGACAGTCGCGCCGTGGCTATGTCCTTGAACACGCTCGCACCTGTTATTTCTGACAGTTGACAGTCAAGTCGCAACACGCGGATAAGAACACTGTCTCGCACAGGTACAGGCACGATGGTCATCACTCACGCCAATACTCCCGCCATCAAAGCGTTCGACCCTCGCGGGCTCGGCGTGCGTGGCGTGGTATATCACCGGCGTGACGGTGGATCTGCCTCCGAGAGCCATATCACCCAGCAGGTGCACGATGCAGCCGGGCGGGCGGTGTTCAGCCGCGACCCACGCCTGTTCCGTCTGCATCAGGCGGGTCAACCGGCCGCCAATCATATCAATGTGTTCAACCTAACGGGTACGGTGTTGCTGTCGCAAAACAGCGATGCCGGCTGGCGACTGGGAATGCTCGGCGAGGATGGGCAAAGCGTGGAAGGCTGGGATCAGAAGCTCAGCCACAGTGGCGTAGCCTATGACCGGCAACGACGTCCGGTGGCTATGTTCGAACGCGCCCTCGATGAGCCGGAACACTGCACCGGGCGTTTTTCCTACGCCGATGCCAGTGCCGATGATGGGCACAACCGACGTGGCCAGTTGATTCGCAATGACGACACTGCTGGCACCCTGAACTTCACGGAGTTCAGCATCGCCGGCACGTTGTTGCAGCACAGCCGTACATTCATCGCCGATCCAGAATGGGTGGTGGACTGGCCCGAGGCCGAGCCCGAACGCGATGTTTTTCTGGAACACCAACAGGCCGTTAGCCGCACTGACTGCAATGCCGCAGGCGAACCCGTCAGTCAGACCGATGCCTTGGGCAATCGACAGACATTTACTCAGACACGTGCTGGCGAATTGTGCGAAGTCCGTCTGAAACTTGCCGCCGAGTCCGATGAAAAAACCCTGGTCAGTGAAATCCAGTACAACGCCTTCGGCCAGATCGAGCGACAGCGTGCGGGAAATGGCGTCATTTCCTGCGCGACATTTCGCCTCGAAGATGGCCGACTTGAACGCCTGAAGGCTTACGTTTCCGATCAACCGGCGCTGCAAGACCTGACTTACGAATACGATGCGGTGGGCAACATCACCTGCATCAGCGACGCCGCCGAAGCGACCCGGTTTCACCGGAATCAGCGCATTGAACCGAGCAATCGCTACCACTACGACTCGCTTTACCGGCTGATAGAAGCCAGCGGCCGGCAGATTCGCAACGCCCCCGGCGGGCCGCAATTACCGTCGTTCCAGTGCGAGCCTGACCCTGGACAACTGGAAAACTACACGCGGACCTACACCTACGATGAGGCTGGCAACCTGAAGGTCATGCAGCACCAGGCGGCCAGTGCCAGTCGCACCGAACACACCGCCATCGCCGGCGTCAATAATCGCAGCCTGCCGGAAAAGGCTAATGGCGACCTGCCTGATGAGTTGGAAATTGCCGCTGGTTTTGATCTCAATGGCAACCGTCTCGAACTTCAACCGGGGCAAGACTTGCGATGGGATCGGCGTAATCAGTTGTGCCAGGTCGAGCAGATTGTGCGCGAAGACGAGCCGAACGATTGCGAATGTTATGTGTACGACGGCAGTGGCCTGCGCCAGCGAAAAATCCGCAAAGCCTATACCGGCACGTTGACCCGGACTCACGAAACCCGTTACCTGCCGGGTGTGGAAATCCGCACATCCGCCGACGAAGTCCTGCATGTCATCACGGTCAGGGCCGGGCGCGGTACGGTTCAGGTTCTGCATTGGGAAAAAAGGCAGCCGAGCGGCATTCCTCAGGACCAGCAACGCTACAGTTTCACCGATCATTTGGGCTCCAGCACCCTCGAACTGGACGAGGCAGCGTTACTCATCTCATGCGAAAGCTACTACCCCTACGGTGGAACTTGTTGGTGGGCGGGGCGCAACAAGCTGGAAGCCGGTTACAAAACGCTTCGCTACTCGGGGCAGGAACGGGACGCTACCGGGCTTTATTACTATGGGTTTCGCTATTACGTGCCGTGGTGTCAGCGCTGGTTGAATGCAGACCCGGCGGGGACGGCCGATGGGCTGAATCTGTTTGCCATGGTGCACGGCAACCCGATCAGGTTTGTTGATATGCAGGGGTTGAGCGCAGGTGAAACATTGCATGCGGTTACAGCATCGGCAGCCAGGGAGTTGACCAGCGCCTTTATCGCCTCCGCCGCGCAGTATGCTGCGACAGCGGTGCTGAATCCGATCAACTTGGGCGTGACCCTCACCGGTGCTGTTCTGGGCGGTGCATCCGGGGCAGTGAGTGGCTACGCCACAGCGAATTGGGCGCAGAACCGGCTATCGGTTGAAGATATGGAGAGTTGGGCTCCATTCATTGCTAAAGTCTCCGGAGCTGCAATGGGCGCAGCTCTCGGTGCAGCCCCTTCGCTGGTCGGTCATTTCAACCCCAGTGGCAATACCGCCGCTGCGACGCAAATTGGCGGTATGTTTGGAGCCCTGTTTCGCGAATTGTCCTTTCAGAAGCTGCTCAATGCCGGTCCGAACAATGTAATTCCCGGTGGTCCAGACATCGTTACCGGATTGAGCGGCTCCGCCGCCGTGGGTCTGACAGGTGGGGCCGCAGGGTATGCAGGTGCAATATTGTTCGGCAGTAGCAATGCTGGCCGTGCACTTCAGTCAACGGTGATCACTCCACTGGCCACAATGATGGGGACCGGCAGTTCTTCACTTGTAAGAGCCGCACGGGGTGCCGCTAACGTGCCAGCAAAACAGGAGGACTCACCGTTCAATCCGGCCAAAGGTGTGCTCGGCGTCACTAGTCGGCATTTCCTCGCCTCTTTAGGTCAGTTAGCGAATCAGGCCGTGGAACAAATGCCTGGTTACAGTAATTTGTCCCCGGAAATCAGAGCAGGCTTAGCACGAGCCGTCGGCAATGCGATTGGCGAGATGCGCCTGACTTATATGAATGCCCTCAATCCGGGGTTGTTCGCAGAACTTGGTCAAACGGCCTGGGACGTGGAAAGCCAAGCCATCGGGCTTGGCGTCCAGCGCGAGAATGTGCCGACCTCTTCCAGCCAAGCTTACGATCCGGCAGCAACCGAAGTTTTTCACATGACCAGTGAACCGAAGCGCGGTCAACGAAATTACAAAAGATCAACGCTGAACTTTTGACCGTGTTGTCGCCCAGAGAAAAGATGCGTTTTCAACGACCCGGCGGAGTCTCCCCCAACGGCACCACCGCCATGGTCAACCGCGACACACAGCTGGCCTTGCCCTCTTCGCTGGTCAACCGAATGTCCCAGACATGCGTCGTGCGCCCAATGTGAATCGCCTTCGCCACCGCTGTCACCCGCCCACTGCGCAGGCCGCGCAGATGGTTGGCATTGATTTCCAGGCCCACGCAATAAAATTTGCTGGCGTCGATGCACAGGTAACTGGCCATGGAGCCAACGGTTTCGGCCAGCACCACCGAGGCGCCACCGTGCAGCAAGCCGTAGGGCTGATGGGTGCGATGGTCGATGACCATACTCGCGCTCAGTGACTCTTCGTCAAAGGCTTCGAAGCGGATATCCAGCACTTCGCCGATGGTGTTTTTCTGGATTGCGTTCAACTGCTCGATGTTGGGAGTGGTGCGCCACAGACTCATCGCTGCTTTCCTTTGTGGGTTTTGTTCGTGACTCAATCCTGCCACAGCACCGCCTCATTGCGCTCGCTCCATTCCTCGAAGCGGGCGCCATAAGCGGCTTCGATGACGTTGCGCTTGATCTTCAGCGTTGGCGTAAGAAAACCGTTTTCCACCGCCCAACTGTCCTTGACCACCACCAGTCGCCGCAAACGTTCGTGTTTGTCGAGGGCGCCGTTGACCTCCTCCAGCAGCTTTTCCAGGCTCGAATGCAGGCCGGCTCGCGCCGCTCCGCCCGCGTCTTGCTGCCCGACCGCCGAAAGTACGCACAAGCCCAGCGGTGCCAGCAAACCATCGCCCACCACGCACACTTGCTCGATACGCGAATGCACCGCCAGGCGATTTTCAATCGGTGCCGGGGCCACGTATTTGCCTTTGCTGGTCTTGAAAATCTCCTTCAGGCGCCCGGTCAGGCGCAGATTGCCTTCGGCGTCTTCCTCACCTTTGTCACCGGTGCGCAGAAAACCGTCCTCGGTGATGGTCTCGGCGGTTTTCAGTGGTTCCTTGAAATAGCCGACCATGGTCGCGCCGCTGCGCACGAGGACCTCGCCCGTTTCATCGATCCGTACCTCGACCTCCGGGCAAGGCTTGCCGATCCAGCCGGGTTTGTTCTGACCAGGCAGGCAAATGTGCGAATAGCCGCAGCTTTCGGTCATGCCGTAGACCTCTAATACATCCAGCCCGAGCTTTCGGTACCACAGCAACAGGGTCTGCGGCACCGGTGCGGCACCCGACAAAGCAATGCGCAAGGCATCGAGTCCTAACCCGGCGAGTACCTTGTGCCCGACACGCTTACCGATAATCGGCAGGCCTAGCAGGAAGTCGAGGCGTTTTGCCGGGATCTTGCTGTACACGCCCATCTGGAATTTGGTCCAGATTCGCGGCACGCCAAACAGCGCGGTCGGTCGCGCACGTTTCAGATCAACGAGAAAGGTATCGAGGCTCTCGGCAAAGAACACGGTTTGCCCGGTGTAAATCGACGCCAGTTCGACAAACATCCGCTCGGCGACATGGCACAGCGGCAGATAGGACAGAAGTCGATCCGACTCATTGAGGCCGAACAATTGTGTGCCACGAGTGGTGGCAAATCCCAGGTTAGCAAAGCTGTGCATCACGCCCTTGGGCATGCCGGTGGTGCCGGAGGTGTAAATAATGGTCGCCAGTTGATCGGCGGCGGGTTTCGGATCGTCCTGGATTGGCGAGCTTCGTTGCAGATCGGCCCAGCTGAAATCGAAGGTGCCCGGTGGATGCAATGGCAGGCTGATGGTCGGCAAATCCGCGCTGACTCCACGGGACATGCCCGGCCAGTCGTCAAGTTTGCCGATGAAGGCCAACGCCGCTTCCGAATGTTCCAGCACCTGGGCGACCGACTCGGCGGTGAGGTTCGGGTACAGCGGCACCGACACATGTCCGGCCATCCAGATCGCCAGGTCGGCAATGATCCAGTGGGCGCAGTTTTTCGAGATAAGGGCAATGTGACTGCCTTGGGGCAACTCCCGCGCCCGTAACCAGTGCGCAGCGCAGCGAGCCTGATGCCCGACGTCGGCCCAGGTCAGGGTCTCGACTTGTCCGCCGCCGATAGGCTGGACCAAAAAGCGCTGGCGGGGATGACGGGCCTCACGCTCGTAGAAAACGTCCAGCGGCAAACGAAAAGCAGCAGACATGCGACTCGCTCCTTTATTTTTGGTCTGGAGCAAGCGTAGCCAACCAAGCAAGTGCTTGGTTAATTATTTTAGAAGCAAAGGCAAGATCAAAAGATCGCAGCTTTCGGCAGCTCCTACATGGGGTTCCCGTTCCTCCCGAAGGCTGCGATCTTTTGCTTTTAAGGGTGCTTGATACCGTTGAGCTTCATTGAACCGATCAATAGTTCATCACCCTTGAGCTCGGCCAGCCCGGCGGTGCTGACCTTTTCCGGCGGATGGCCGGCACCATGTTGCAGGTAGCTCAGCAAGTTGCCCACCAGCGGGTTGTGGCTGACCAAAAGCACGTCACTCACGGACACCAATTGCTCGGACACCTTGTCGGGGTCGGTTTCCGGCGTCAGCCATTCGACGGTGCGGATTTCCGGGCCGAAACCCAGGGCCTCTCGCACCAGTTGCGCCGTTTCCTGCGCTCGAAGGTAGGGGCTGGCGTAGATCGCGGTGAGCGGTTGGCCTATCAGGTTGGCGGCGCTGCGCAGCACTTCTTCACGACCGTGGGAGGTCAAGGCCCGTTCCGAATCGGGTCGGGAACCGTAAGGCTCGGCTTCACCATGACGCAATACCCAGAGTTTCATAGTTTGGGTTCCTCATCTCGGGCCGGATGCGGGGTTGGCGGCACGGTGTGCGGCGCTTCACCTTCCGGCGTACGCGGTGTTGGCCAATCGGCGAACGGCCAGGGCTTCTGGTCGCTGTGAAAGCTGCCGAAACGACCGATCTGCGCCAAAAACTGGCTCAGGCTGTCGCCAAAATTCATCAGACTGGCGCTCGGGGCTCCGTAAATCAAACGATAGATCAACTGCACCAGTACCACAGCGCCAAGGATGAACTGCGCCACTTGCCAGACCAGCACGAAGACGATCATCCACAACACCCGCAACAGAATGGACTCGTATTTGGCTTCTACTTTTTGATCGCTCATGTCTTGCTCCGTTCCAGATAAGTAGAGGGCTCAGTTGAAACCGCTGGTGGAAATAAAATCGACGTCAGTCTTCGGTTCGCCGCGCATCAGCAGCGCGATCACCTGCTCTAGCGTGCGCCCTTCGAACAAAATCGCGTGCAACCCGGCGACCAGCGGCATATACACGCCGACCTCCTGCGACTTGGCCTTGAGTACCTTGAGTGTGTTTACGCCTTCGGCGACTTCGCCCAAGCGGTTGACCGCCTCGTCCAGGCTCAAGCCCTGGCCAAGGGCGAATCCGACCTGGTAATTGCGGCTTTTTGGCGACGAGCAGGTCACGATCAAATCGCCAACGCCCGCCAGGCCGAGGAAAGTCATCGGGTTGGCGCCCTGATTCACCGCGAAACGGGTCATCTCCGCCAGCGCCCGGGTGATCAGCATGCTCTTGGTGTTTTCGCCCATGTCCATCGCCACCGCCATGCCGGCGATGATCGCGTAGACGTTTTTCAACGCCCCGCCCAATTCCACGCCGAAACGGTCGGCGCTGGCGTACACGCGAAAAGTGCGGCCATGCAGCGCGGCCTGGACCTGTTGGCAGAGGTCTTCATCTTCACTGGCGACCACCGTGGCGGTCAGCGCGTGTTCGGCGATTTCACGGGCCAGGTTCGGCCCGGACAACACGCCGATGCGTGCTTGCGGGGCGATCTCTTCGAGGATCTGGCTCATCAGTTTGAAGGTGTGAGCTTCAATGCCTTTGGTCAGGCTCACCAGCAATTTGCCTCGCAACCTTTCAGCGTGCGGGGCCAGCACCGAACGCAACGCGCTGGAAGGCAGCGCAACGAAACTCAGGTCGCAGGCGTCCAGGGTGGCTTGCAGATCAGTGACCGGTGTTACACCGGGCAGAATCTTGATGCCTTTGAGGTAACGCGGGTTCTCGCGGTTGACCCGAATGGCCTCGGCCTGTTCGGGGTCACGCATCCACTGCAAGACCTGATGACCGTTCTCGGCCAGCAGATTAGCCACGGCGGTACCAAAACTTCCGCCTCCCAGGACCGCAATCGGGCGCTGTTCAGTCATATGTAATCCGTTAATCCATACCAGTGGCGATGTCGGCATTATACGGAGCGGCCCAGTGGCGGCCAGCCCCCGCGTCAATTAGCGGCGCATGTGCAAAGAAGTCCAATAAAACCGAGGAAAATGCCGACATCGTGACTGGAAAAGTCATCCGCCTCGGTTAACATGCGCGCCATCAATCGCTAACAAGGATGTGTTGTGTCACTGGGTCCCTCTTCACCTCGCTCGCCGTTGGTATTGGCGCTGGTCTTCAGCTCGCCATTGCTGGCCGACGATTTGTTCCTCGACAGCGAACCGCTGCCGCAAGTGCTGACGGCCACGCGCCTGAAGCAGTCGCCGGCCGCGGTGCCGGGGAGCATGACGGTGATCGACAGTGCGCTAATCACCGCCACCGGTGCCCGGGACATCAGTGAAGTGCTGCGACTGGTGCCGGGCATGATGGTTGGCAACATCAGCGGCAACCAGGCGGCCGTGAACTATCACGGCACCAACGCCGCAGTGGCGCGGCGCATGCAGGTGCTGATCGACGGTCGCTCGGTGTACCGCGCAGGCCTGGCCACGGTCGATTGGAGTGACATTCCGGTGGCCATGGAAGACATCGAGCGCATCGAGGTTTTCCGCGGCCCCAACACCGTCAGCTATGGCGCGAATGCGCTGATGGCGGTGGTCAACATCATCACGCGCAACCCGGCAGACAGCCACGGCACACGGATGAAAGTCACCCGCGGCCAACGAAGCATCAACGATTTTTACGCCAGCCAGGGCGTGGGTTGGGATGACGGCGATTTACGCCTGTCCCTGTCCGGCCAGCAAGACGACGGGTTTGACTCCGACCGGCGCGGTGCCGATTACCGCGACAGCCGCCGCCTGAACCGTTTCAATCTGGCCGTCAGCCAGACCCTCGACGAACGACAAAGCATCGATTGGCAATTGAACGCCAAGGAAGGCAGCAATCAGGAGCCTTATACCTACCGACCGGTGTTTTCGGGGATTACCAACGCCGGCAACAACTCCGACATCAATGCCAAGGATTACGCCGGCTCGCTGCGCTGGAACCTCGAAATCAACCCTGATCACAGCCTTTATGTACAAGGCTCGGCCCAGCATTGGGATCGCCAGCGAACCTGGCGTGCCTGTGATGCCGAGGTGTCGTTCAGCCCGCAGTTGACCGAGCTCTGGCAGCTCAACCCGAACTACACCGAACGCCTGGCGCGCAATATCACGCGATTCACCGGCCCGGGTGCGCCGCCAGGCACGCCGGCTGAGCAGGCACTGGCCAATCAAGTGCTCGATCAATGGCGCAACGGCGCCAGTCAGACCGTCTGCGGCGACATCGACCAAAGTATCCGCGAGTCGCGCTACGACCTCGAATTGCAGGACACGTTGAGCCTGTCCGATAGCCTGCGACTGGTCAGCGGTTTGAACTATCGTTACGACCGGGCAGACTCCGAGACCTACTTCAATGGCACCCTCGACGACACCACCTGGCGGACCTTCGGCCAACTCGAGTGGCGCGCCACCGAACACTGGCTGCTGCAGGGCGGCGCCATGTTCGAAGACACCCAGTTGATCGGCAGTTCGCTGACCCCGCGGGTGGCGGTCAACTACCTGATCAATCCACGCCACGGCTTGCGGGCGGTGTACTCGGAAGCCATCCGTTCACCGGACATGTTCGAGAACAGCGTCAACTGGAGTTACCAGGTCAACAACCTGAAGCCCAGTGCCTATGGCCAGTCCAGTGCCCGCTATTTCGTCAAGACCCGTGGCCCCGGCAACCTCGATCAAGAACATATGCGCTCCCGGGAACTGGGCTATAACGGCTACTTTGCCGAATGGGGCCTGGCCGTCGATGTGAAGCTGTTCTACGACGAAATCACGGGCATGATCAGTGAACCGCTGCGCAACAATCAGTACATCGCCAGTAACAGCAACACGGCACGCTTTTCGGGAACGGAAACCCAACTCGACTGGCGAGTCGGCCGTGCTGATCGCCTGCGCCTGACCTATGCCTATGTCGATGCCGACGCCAGCAATCCGCTGGATGCGCAACAGACTGCGCGTAACAGCGGCTCCGCCGGGTGGCTGCGCGAATGGGGCCAGGGCTGGAACAGTGCACTCTTCTACTATGGCGACGACGCTCTCAATGGCTACCGCTTCGAGCGGGTCGACACGCGCATTGCCAAACGCATCCGCCTGGGCAACACCAACCTGGAACTGGCGGGCGTGCTGCAGCAGCGTCTCGACAATCAACCGACCACCTTCGTCGACAACAACTACGACGAGCGTCGGGTGATGTACGTCAGCGCGGAGTTGGCGTTTTAAATGCTGCATTGTCCATCACGCAAGGCGCCAACCTTTGGCCACCTGCTGGCCTTGTTGTGCCTGGTATTCAGTGGCTGGCTGACCAGTCTGTCGGCCCACGCCGCGGACATTCTGCTGACCGGCGTCGAGGACAGTCCTGGCGTGCAAACCTTCACCCAGGCCCTGCGCGAGTTACGACCTGCCGATAGCGTGCGTTTTGAGCCGCTGGCCGATATGCCGGCACCGGGCAAGCTGTCCGGCGACATCCGCTTGATTCTGCTCGACCTGCCGAGCCTCGACTGGCGCCTGCAAGATGCCCAAGGTCCGGCGACGCTGGTGCTGCGCATCAGCCGACTGCAAGCGCGGCAGCGCTTGGGCGACAGCCTTCCCCCTCGCCTCTGCCTGCTATGGAGCGATCCGCCCCTGAGCCGCCAATTACGCCTGACCCGTATTCTCCTGCCTCAGGTCAAACGGGTCGGCGTGCTGTATGACGGCCACAGTGAATTCCTGTTGAAGGAACTGCGTCAGGCCGCCCTGCCCCTGGGTCTTGAGGTGGTCACCGAACGCTGGGACAACATCCACGACAGTCGTCCGTTGCAAACCCTGCTGAAAAACAGCGATGTACTGCTGGGCCTCGACGATCCCGACCTGTACAACCCGAAAACCGCGAAAAACCTGCTGCTCAGCAGCTATGCCCGACAACTGGCGCTGATTGGCCCCAATGCCGGTTTCGTCAAGGCCGGGAGCCTGGCCAGCACCTACAGTGATCAGAGCGATTGGCTGGCGATACTCGATGACCTGCTCGATGAACCGCCTGCCAAATGGCCACGCACGCACTACCCATCGCGTTTTAAAGTTTCGAGCAACGCGCAAGTGGCGCGTTCGTTAGGTATTGAACAGATAAAAGAAGCGTCTGTCGCAGCACTGTTGGCAGAAGGAGAACGCCGCCCATGACCTTCCGTCGTCGTTGGGATATCAACACCCGGACCCAGCTCATCAGCCTCGGCCCTGCCTTGTTGCTGACGCTGCTGTTGATCAGCTTCTTCACGTTCGTGCGGATCCAGGACCTGCGCCAGGAGCTCAACCACACTGGCCAGTTGATCGCCAACCAATTGGCCCCGGCCACAGAGTACGGGGTAATTTCCGGCAACAACGAAGTGCTCGAAAGTCTGCTCAAGGCCACGCTGGCCACACCCAATGTGCGCTTCCTGGAAATCCAGGACAGCGCCAACCGGATTCTGGTGTACGTCGAGCAGCCCTCGGCAAACCTCAGCCGCCCTCATCAGGTCGAAGTGTTTCAAGCGCCGGTAAGACTGCAACGGGTACCGTTGCACAATGATTTTTTCCAGAGCAGCAAGGCCGCCACCACCGCGCCCGCCGAAGATTACCTGGGCCGGGTGATCGTCGGCCTGTCCAACGATGCGTTCAGCCAGCGCCAGCAGGAGATTCTCCTCAAGGCTGGCATTCTTGCGCTGTTCGCCTTGCTGTTTACCTTCCTGGTCGCCCGGCGTCTGGCGGGGAGCCTGTCGCAACCGATCCGCGACATCGGCAACGCGGTCAAGGCGATCCAGAACGGCGACTACAAAACGCCGTTGCCCATCGTCGATGACACGGAACTGGGTGCCTTGTCGGAGCACATCAACAACCTCGCCAGCGGTCTTGAACAAGCCAGCCGCGAACAACATCAGGCGATGGCGCAGTTGATCCAGACTCGCGAAGAAGCGGAAAAGGCCAACAACGCCAAGTCCGATTTCCTCGCCATGATGAGCCACGAATTGCGCACGCCGATGAATGGCGTGCTGGGCATGCTGCAGTTGCTGGAAACCACCGACATGACCGAGGAGCAGGTCGAATACGCGGCGCTGGCCTCGGAGTCCACCGAACACCTGCTCAAAGTCATCAACGACATTCTGGATTTCTCGCGTATCGAACGTTCGGAGTTGGAGCTGGAACACATTCCGTTCAATCTCGCGGACTTGATCGGCGCCTGCGCCCAGTCGTTCCAGCACAGCGCTGTGCAACGCGGGCTCGACTTGCAGTTGCAGATTCCGGAAGACATGCGCGCGCTACAGGTTCAGGGCGACCCGACGCGCATCCGGCAGATTCTGGTGAACCTGGTCGGCAACGCCTTGAAGTTCACCGAGAAGGGCCGCGTGGCCATCGAATCGCAGTGGCAATCACTGGACCATGAGTTGTTGTGGTTCACCTGCACCGTGCGCGACAGCGGGATTGGCATCTCGGCCGAGAGCCTGGAATTGATGTTCAACGCGTTCCAGCAGGCCGACAGTTCTATTTCCAGGCGTTACGGTGGCACCGGCCTGGGCCTGCCAATTGCCCGCACCCTCGCCGAACGCATGGGCGGCACGTTGCGTGCCCAGAGCGAGGAAGGTCGGGGTTCGGTGTTCACGTTGGAAATCCCGCTGGCGCTTTATCAACAGCCACTGCCGGTGCTGACACCCCGCACGCCGAGCGGCAATGACGACGGTGAGGGCCGCAACGTGCTGCTGGTCGAGGACAACCCGGTCAATCAAACCGTCATCGAGGCAATGTTGCGCAGCCTGGGCTTTACTGTCAGCGTCGCCACCGATGGCGCGCAGGCAGTACGCAGTGCCGAAAGCCTGATTTTCGAGGCGATCCTGATGGACTGCCGGTTGCCGATCATCGACGGCTACGAGGCCACCCGCCAGATCCGCCAATTACCCGGCTGCACCGACTTGCCGATCATCGCACTGACCGCCAACGCCTTGCAGGGCGACCGCGAAGCCTGCTTGTCGGCGGGGATGAACGATTACCTGGCCAAGCCCTTCAAACGTATTGATCTTCAGCAAATTCTGCAGCGCTGGGTGCAGTAGTACAGGCCTTTCGACCATCTGCGACTGGCGTGAAAGGCGAAAGTGCGGCAGTCTTAGGCACCCGTACAAGCCCGAAAAGGGGCTTGAATAAAAATTTCAGTGCACAAGTGTACATTCATGTCCTTGGTGCTGTGACTTTCACCACAACGCAATAGTCTATGAGTAGGCTGCCGGTTCGAGGCATGAACGCTTCGATCGGCCGGGAAGATTTGCCCCACCTGCCGCATGGGACTATTGAGGAGCTCGCATGACCAAACAAAACGCCTTTACCCGGGAAGACCTGCTGCGCTGCAGTCGCGGTGAGCTGTTCGGCCCAGGTAACGCGCAACTGCCCGCCCCGAACATGCTGATGGTGGATCGCATCACCCATATCAGCGAAGAGGGTGGCAAGTACGGCAAAGGTGAATTGGTCGCAGAGCTGGATATCACTCCGGACCTGTGGTTCTTCGCCTGCCACTTCGAAGGTGATCCGGTGATGCCAGGTTGCCTGGGCCTCGATGCCATGTGGCAACTGGTCGGTTTCTTCCTCGGCTGGCAAGGCCTGCCGGGCCGTGGCCGTGCGCTGGGTTCGGGCGAAGTGAAATTCTTCGGCCAGGTTCTGCCGACCGCCAAGAAAGTTACCTATAACATTCAGATCAAGCGCGTGCTCAAGGGCAAGCTGAACCTGGCCATCGCCGATGGTTCGGTCACTGTCGACGGCCGCGAGATCTACACCGCCGAAGGCCTCCGGGTCGGCGTTTTTACCTCCACTGACAACTTCTAAGGGTTATCCGCATGCGCCGCGTCGTTATCACTGGTCTGGGCATCGTTTCGTGCCTGGGCAATGACAAAGAGACCGTCTCCGCTAACCTGCGTGCAAGCCGCCCTGGCATCCGGTTCAACCCGGAATATGCCGAAATGGGTCTGCGTAGCCAGGTTTCCGGCTCCATCGACCTTCCCCTCGAAGAGCTGATCGATCGCAAGATCTATCGCTTCGTTGGCCACGCGGCGGCTTACGCCTACCTGGCCATGAAAGATGCCATCACTGACTCCGGCCTGACCGAAGAGCAAGTGTCGAACCCGCGTACCGGCCTGATCGCCGGTTCCGGTGGTGCTTCCACGCTGAACCAGATGGAAGCGCTGGACATCCTGCGCGAGAAAGGCGTCAAGCGCGTCGGCCCATACCGCGTAACGCGGACCATGAGCAGCACCGTTTCCGCTTGCCTGGCCACGCCCTTCAAGATCAAGGGCCTGAACTACTCCATCGCTTCTGCCTGCGCCACCAGTGCTCACTGCATCGGTACCGCCATGGAACAGATCCAGATGGGCAAGCAGGACATCGTGTTCGCTGGCGGCGGTGAAGAAGAACACTGGAGCCAATCGTTCCTGTTCGACGCCATGGGCGCACTGTCCAGCAAGCGCAACGACACGCCGGAAAAAGCCTCCCGTGCTTACGACGCTGACCGTGACGGTTTCGTCATCGCCGGCGGTGGCGGCATGGTCGTGGTTGAAGAGCTGGAACACGCTCTGGCCCGTGGCGCGAAAATCTACGCGGAAATCGTTGGCTACGGCGCGACCTCCGACGGCTACGACATGGTCGCCCCAAGCGGCGAAGGCGCCATCCGCTGCATGCAGATGGCCATGTCCACCGTTGATGCTCCGATCGACTACCTGAACACCCACGGCACTTCGACGCCAGTCGGCGACGTCGCGGAAATGAAAGGTGTGCGCGCAGTGTTCGGCGACAAGGCTCCGGCCATCAGCTCCACCAAGAGCCTGTCGGGTCACTCCCTGGGCGCCGCCGGCGTTCACGAAGCGATCTACTGCATGCTGATGATGGAAGGCAACTTCATGGCGGGCTCCGCCAACATCGACGAACTGGACCCGGAAGTGGCTGACCTGCCGATCCTGACCAAGACTCGTGAAGATGTCGCCTTCAACACCGTGATGAGCAACAGCTTCGGTTTCGGTGGCACCAATGCCACGCTGGTACTGAAGCGCTGGCAGGGTAAGTAATACCCGGCTACTTCGCTGCACACGAAAACGCCCCGACTGGTTCGGGGCGTTTTTTTTGCACATGTTTATGGAGGCGCTGCCGCAGGCTGCGATCTTTTGATTTTTTTAACAACAAATCAAAAGATCGCAGCCTGCGGCAGCGCCTACAGGTATTGAGTTCGCACTCGGGAACATGAAGCTTTTGTCATGAAACTTAGCGGCCTGCGACCGAATGCCGCGGGTTTAAAGGCCTGCAGGATTGTGTCCGATTTCGCAATAGTTCCTTTCCAAACTCAGTCATTTACTTAGCGAGCTACCAAAACATATAACAGAGTCCTGCACATGCCTTGGTGCAGATAACAGAGATTGGAGCTAGCAGATGACTGTAAAAGTAACTGAACGCGACGATTCACACATGTCCCATGAAGGCGTAGCCGCCGGTATCCGGATCTGGGATGTGCACCAACAGGACCTGCTGGTCGGGATGTTCCACTCCGAATCCGACGCCCACAGCTACAGGGCTGAACTGGAGTCACTGGAACAGAAGCGCGAGCTCGCAAACGGCTGAAGACAGCATTCACCATCGGCGCAGTCTGCCCAACCCTTTGTAGGCAGGCTGCAGCCACGCCGCCACTTCAGACAATTTGAACAGACGCTAAATGGAGGCTGTCGTCGATCACTACCGAAGGGACATCACCAACGATCAATCCGGCCTCAAGTTTTACCACTTCGCATTCGCCCTCACCCATCCCATCATTCCTGATCGAATACTGAATCGTTGACGGGTGGCGCTTGCCACGGTTGAAATCCATTCCACACGCAATCAGGAAATCGATCTTTGCGCCGGTCAGTTCAATCTCCTTGTCACGCTCACCGTCTTTCAGCACGGCGTAATCAAGACACAGGTTAATGCCAAAGGGACAACCTGAAACAAGGCTGTTAATAAACTTACCTTCGTATCCACCAAAATAACTGTGCTCGGCTCGCACACTACTAACGTCCTTCACCCTGACAACAACATCACCAAAAAGACTGAAGTACCAATACCCCTCAGAAGACCCCACATGCTTGCCGAAATCGATACCTGAGACATAACGTTTTGGCCACATCGACATGAGCGGAATATCCACCTCATATTCTTTATTAGTAATGACCAGCGAATAATTAATCACATCGTAATAACCGGTCTCTCCCTCACCGATCTTTATGAGCGTCGCGCAACTTCCCGCTAACAGGACTATTTTCCCGTATCGCTCCACAGGCAGATCTTTCATCAACGATGCGACGTACTTTGGCACCCTCTCCAGATAGGCCGAATTCAGCGCATGGAGCTCGTCTTCACTCTCGACCTCGCCCCAGGGGATGTTCCAGAAAAACTCCGGCAGGGTAAAGAAAAGACAGACGGCTCCTTCATGGTCCTCTCGAGCGGACTTTGCAGCGATTTTTATTTTCCGACGTATATGTTCAACCCGTGCCTCCAACTCGCTCGCCAGGTAATCATCTATCGATTGACCGGGGATTCGCAATTGTGAGAACTGCGACTTATAAGTGGGCTGACGCAATGAAGCGATACTTACCAGCATTGACAATATCCTTATTTATTAAAATTCAGTCCATGGTTTTTCTCCAGACAGAAAACAAGAACACTTATTTTTTGGCAAAAGAAAACCCGAAAGATCGTATCGATACAATCTTTCGGGTTCAATGTGTTAATGAGGCCAAGTACTAGCAAACATGTAGAGCCGCTAGTTCAACGCATCCGTTACCACATCAGGTCATCAGGAATCTGATAGGCCGCGTACGGATCATCCTCGTCACTGACCTCTTCAGTCTGGACATTCAGCTGCACGATGCGCTGTGGATCGCGCTCCTGGATCTTCAACGCCGCCTCACGCGGTATCACTTCATAGCCGCCGGCGTGATGCACGATGGCCAGCGAACCGCTGCTGAGCTTGTTGCGCATCAGCGTGTTGACCGAGATGCGCTTGACCTTCTTGTCATCGACGAAGTTGTAGTAGTCCTCGGTCGTCAACTTTGGCAAGCGCGAGACTTCGATCAGCTGCTTGACCTGCGCGGCACGAGCCTTGGCCTCGACTTTCTCCTGCTGCTGGCGGTTGAGCTCCTGATCGCGCTTGACCTTCTCGGCCAATGCCTCCTGCGCCAAACGCTGCTGGGTGTCGTCTTGTTCGATCTGGCCTTTATGGACCAGACGCTGCTGCTTCTGTTTGTCTTTGCTGACCTGCTTGGCCTGCTTCTGGTTGACCAGCCCTGCTTTAAGCAACTGGTCGCGAAGGGAAATGCTCATGGTGCTTATTTCTCACTTAGGCAACTGCTCAACCGCAGCTGGGCATATTCTTTTCCTGGCGTTTGGCTTCGCCCCACAAGGCGTCCAACTCTTCGAGGGTGCAATCTTCCATGGGACGGTGGGTGTCGCGCAATGCCTGTTCGATAAAACGGAAACGTCTTTCGAATTTGCTGTTGGCGCCACGCAGTGCGGTTTCCGGATCGACCTTCAGATGACGCGCCAGGTTAACCACGGAAAACAGCAGGTCGCCGACTTCATCGGCTATCGCTGCCGGGTCGTTATCGGCCATCGCCTCAAGTATTTCATCGAGTTCTTCACGGACCTTGTCCAGCACCGGCAACGCGTCCGGCCAGTCGAAACCGACCTGGCCTGCACGCTTCTGCAACTTGGCGGAACGAGACAGCGCCGGCAGCGCGGCGGGCACATCATCGAGCAATGACAGTTGCTCAGGCGCGGCAGATTTTTCCGCGCGCTCTTCGGCCTTGATCTCTTCCCAGCGCTGCTTGACCTGCTCTTCATTCAAACGCGGGACATCCAGCGGGGCGTACAGATCACCAGTGGGGAATACGTGTGGGTGTCGACGAATCAGCTTGCGGGTGATGCTGTCGACCACCCCGGCGAATTCGAATCGCCCTTCTTCCCGGGCCAGCTGACTGTAGTAAACCACCTGGAACAGCAGATCGCCCAACTCACCCTGCAAGTGATCGAAGTCACCGCGCTCGATGGCGTCGGCGACTTCATAGGCTTCCTCAAGGGTATGCGGAACAATGGTGGCGTAAGTTTGCTTGATGTCCCACGGGCAACCGAACTGCGGGTCGCGCAAGCGATTCATCAGGTGCAGCAGGTCTTCAAGTGAATACATCGATCAGTCTCTACATCCGGGACGAGGTGCGCCTGGCAAACCGCATTTCTGTAGGAGCTGAGCTTGCTCGCGATAGCGGTGTATCAGGTAAATCGCTATCGCGAGCAAGCTCGGCTCCTACAGGTATCGGTTCCATAATCCGACGCGGACACTTTATTTACGGGGTGCGGTTACGCCGGGTTTCGATGATGTTCGGCAACTGGGAAATCCGCCCCAGCAAACGCCCCAGCGCATCCAGCCCCGGAATCTCGATGGTCAGGGACATCAACGCCGTGTTGTCCTCCTTGTTCGAGCGGGTGTTCACCGCCAGCACGTTGATGCGCTCGTTGAGCAGCACTTGCGAAACGTCACGCAGCAAACCGGAACGGTCGTAAGCACGGATGACGATGTCCACCGGATAGGTAAGCACCGGCACCGGCCCCCAACTGACCTGGATGATCCGCTCTGGCTCACGCCCAGACAGTTGCAACACTGAGGCGCAATCCTGACGGTGAATGCTCACGCCACGGCCCTGAGTGATGTAACCGACAATCGCATCCCCCGGCAACGGTTGGCAGCAGCCAGCCATTTGCGTCATCAGGTTGCCGACGCCCTGGATCTGGATGTCGCCACGCTTGCCCGGTTTGTAACCGGTGGCCTTGCGCGGAATCAGCTCCAGCTGCTCGCTGCCCCGTTCCGGCTCGACCAGTTGCTGCGCCAGGTTGACCAGTTGCGCCAAACGCAAATCGCCGGCACCGAGGGCGGCGAACATGTCCTCGGCGGTCCTCATGTTGGCTTTTTCGGCCAACTTGTCGAAGTCCACCGCTGGTAAGCCGAGGCGAGTGAGTTCGCGCTCGATCAGGGTTTTACCGGCCGCGACGTTTTGGTCACGCGCCTGCAATTTGAACCAGTGAACGATCTTCGCTCGCGCCCGCGAGGTGGTGACATAACCCAGGTTCGAGTTCAGCCAGTCGCGGCTTGGGGTGCCGTGCTTGCTGGTGATGATCTCGACCTGTTCACCGGTTTGCAGGCTGTAGTTGAGCGGCACGATCCGGCCGTTGATCTTGGCGCCACGGCAGTTATGGCCGATTTCGGTGTGCACACGGTAGGCGAAGTCCAGCGGTGTCGCGCCCTTCGGCAAGTCGATGGCGTGACCGTCGGGGGTGAAGATGTAGACGCGGTCGGGTTCGATATCGACCCGCAACTGTTCAGCGAGACCACCGATGTCACCAAGTTCTTCATGCCACTCGAGCACCTGACGCAGCCAGGAAATTTTCTCTTCGTAGTGGTTGGAGCCGGATTTGACGTCGGTGCCTTTGTACTTCCAGTGCGCACACACGCCCAATTCGGCTTCTTCGTGCATGGCATGGGTACGGATCTGCACTTCCAGCACCTTGCCCTCAGGCCCGATCACCGCCGTGTGCAGCGAGCGGTAGCCGTTCTCTTTCGGGTTGGCGATGTAGTCGTCGAACTCTTTAGGGATGTGCCGCCACAAGGTGTGGACGATGCCGAGCGCGGTGTAGCAGTCGCGCATTTCCGGCACCAGCACGCGCACGGCACGCACGTCATAGATCTGGCTGAACTCCAGACCCTTGCGCTGCATTTTGCGCCAGATCGAATAGATGTGTTTGGCGCGGCCACTGATATCGGCGTCGACGCCGGTGGCCTGCAACTCGTTTTTCAGCTGGCTCATCACGTCGCTGATGAAGCGTTCGCGATCCAGTCGCCGCTCGTGGAGCAACTTGGCGATTTGCTTGTACTGGTCGGGCTCAAGGTAACGGAAGGACAAGTCCTCCAGCTCCCACTTGATGTGACCGATCCCGAGACGGTGGGCGAGCGGCGCGTAGATGTCGAAGACTTCACGAGCCACGCGGTTGCGCTTTTCATCGTCGGCGGTTTTGACCGCACGGATCGCGCAGGTGCGCTCGGCCAGTTTGATCAGCGCGACGCGCACGTCGTCGACCATGGCCACGAGCATTTTGCGCAGGTTTTCAACCTGTCCCTGAGTGCCCAGCACCAGGGATTTACGCGGGCTCAGGCTGTCGCTGATCGCCGCCATGCGCAACACGCCGTCGATGAGTTTGCCAACCACCGAACCGAAGCGCTGGCTGACTGCCGGCAACAGAATCTGCCCTTCGCGTACGCCTCGATACAGAATCGCGGCAACCAGCGAATCCTGATCGAGCTTGAGGTCGGCGAGAATCTCGGCGATCTCAAGGCCGGTACGGAAACTCGAGTTTCCTTCCGACCATAAATTCTTCGCCGCATTGGCTTGTTGTTCCGCCTCACGAGCGAACTCGCAGGCTTCTTTCAAGGCTTCGCGATCCAGTGCCAGATCGACACTGACCGCGTGATCGAGCCAAGCCTCGAGATTGATACTGCCGTCGGTGTTGATCGGCTGGTGTGCTCTCACCTGTACCATCTTGCTTACCTTCCCTACGACGCAGATTCAATGCGTCAAAATCGCTGACCTTCGTTGCCCGTGAGCCCTCGTTGGGCTGGTGCGCGGCTGCACGGGCGGGCCAGTCGGACTAGACGAGCCGTCCTAGCTCGCTTCAAATAACGCCATGGCCTCGACATGTGCCGTCTGAGGAAACATATCGAGAATCCCGGCACGTTTTAACCGGTAGCCCTGCTTAATCAATTCGACCGTGTCGCGCGCCAGAGTTGCAGGGTTGCACGACACATACACCAACCGTTCGGCACCCAGGGACTTGAGCTTGCGCACGACCTCGAAAGCACCGTCACGCGGTGGGTCCAAGAGTACCGCACAAAAGCCTTCGGCGGCCCATTCAGCATCAGTCAAAGGCTGGGATAAATCGGCCTGAAAAAACTGTGCGTTATGCAGATTGTTGCTAATGGCGTTCGCGGCTGCCCGCTCGACCATCACCTGCACACCTTCCACCGCCACCACTTCACGTACGACTTGGGCCAACGGCAAGGCGAAGTTGCCCAAGCCGCAGAACAAGTCGAGAACCCGCTCATCCGCTGTCGGTTTCAACCATTCCAGCGCCTGGGCCACCATCGCTTCGTTGACCCCGGCGTTGACCTGAATGAAATCCCCCGGCCGATACGCCAGCTCCAGCCCCCACTGTTCGAGGCGATAACCCAGCGACTGACCAGGATCGACCGGCTGTGGTTCACCGTCACCGTGCAGCCACAATTGAGCCTCATGGAACGTGCAGAAATCTTTGAGGATCGTCAGGTCGGCATCAGACAACGGCGCCATGTGCCGCAGCAATACCGCCAGCGATGAGCCGCTGAACAACTCCACATGCCCCAACGCCTGAGGCTTGCTCAAACGGCGAAGCATCTCCGGCAAGCGGGTCATGATCGGTTGCAAGGGCTGTACCAGCACCGGGCATTCATTGATGCCGACGATGTCCTGGCTGCCGGCCGCACGGAAACCGACTTCGAGTTTTTTCGCCTTCATGTCCCAGCGCACCGCCACTCGAGCGCGACGACGATAGCCGAATTCCGGACCGCTCAATGGCGCGGCCCATTCTTCAGGCTCGACACCGGCGACCTTGGACAATTGCTCGGCGAGCATGCGCTGTTTCAGGGCAAGTTGTTCGTTGTGCGGCAGATGTTGCACGCTGCAGCCACCGCAGCGGCCAGCATGGGCGCACGGTGCCGGACGACGCAATTCGCTGGCCTTGAATACCCGCTCGGTACGTGCCTCGACCACTTTGCCGTGGGCACCGAGCACGCGCGCCTCGATTTCTTCACCGGCCAATGCGCCGAGGACGAACCAGGTGCGGCCTTCGAAAAACGCGATACCGCGACCGTCATTGGCCAGGCGCTCGATAGTCAGGCGCTGCTTTTTGCCGGTCGGGATTTGCGGGGCCTTGCTGCCGCCCGTGGGCTGGAAGCGCAGGCCTCTCTCATGCTTGGCCATCAGTTGGGCGCGTCGAAAATGCCGGTCGACAAATAACGGTCGCCACGGTCGCAGATGATCGCGACGATCACCGCGTTTTCAACTTCTTTGGACAAGCGCAGCATTCCTGCCACGGCACCGCCCGAGGACACGCCGCAGAAAATGCCTTCTTCGCGGGCCAGTCGACGGGTTACGTCTTCGGCTTCGCTTTGCGCCATGTCAATGATCCGGTCGACGCGATCAGCCTGATAAATCTTCGGCAGGTATTCCTGGGGCCAGCGACGGATGCCCGGAATCGCCGAGCCTTCCATCGGTTGCAAGCCGATGATCTGCACGCTCTCGTTCTGCTCTTTCAAATAGCGCGAGACGCCCATGATCGTACCGGTGGTGCCCATCGAACTGACGAAGTGAGTAATGGAGCCTTCGGTCTGGCGCCAGATTTCCGGGCCGGTGGTGGTGTAGTGCGCCTCAGGATTGTCGCCATTGGCGAACTGATCCAGCACCTTGCCACGGCCTTCGGCTTCCATACGCTGGGCGAGGTCGCGGGCGCCTTCCATGCCCTCTTCCTGGGTGACCAGGATCAGCTCGGCGCCATAGGCGGTCATCGCCGCCTTGCGCTCGGCGCTGGAGTTGTCCGGCATGATCAGGATCATCTTGTAACCCTTGATCGCGGCGGCCATGGCCAGCGCGATGCCGGTGTTACCCGAGGTCGCTTCGATCAGCGTATCGCCCGCGTGGATCTGCCCGCGCAATTCGGCGCGGGTGATCATCGACAGCGCCGGACGGTCCTTGACCGAACCCGCCGGGTTGTTCCCTTCGAGCTTGAGCAAAAGGGTATTGCTGGTGGCACCGGGCAGGCGCTGCAAACGAACCAGCGGAGTGTTGCCGACGCAATCGGCGATGGTTGGGTACTGCAAGGTCATGGCGTATTCGCAATCCAGACTGCGGGGGCGCCTATCATACCGGCAAACCTCAGAAGGCCATATCACGCAAAGTGCGGTGCTTATGGTTTATGGGAATAAGCGGGGGAATCATTACTCTTCTGCTGTTTCAGTGCACCGGAGATTTTTGCCGGTTCGGTGACGCTTCGCTCGAACAAGGCAGCCTTGAACTGCCGCTCCAGCTCCCGCTTCGACCATTTTTCCTGAATTGCCATGCGCAGATAGAACTCGCGTTCCTCAGGGCGTTTGCCTTGGCCGAAGATCAACACGTTATGTGACCAGGATAATTGTCGCACCCGTGGTGCGACTTTCTCCTCAGCGTGGTAAATCTCAAAGAATTGGCGCATCCGGAACAAATTCGACCGCGTAAAACCGCGCAACCCTGGTTGGGTAACAATGCCGGAACGCTCCGGCATGAGCAGCTTTTGATGATGGCTTGGCGGGCTTCTTCGCGGGCAAGCCTCACGCCTACAGGAGATCAATCGTGCTCAAATCGTTTGTGGCTGATGTTGTTCCAATGTGGGAGCGAGCTTGCTCGCGAAAGCGTCATCACTGCCTGCAGATTTATCCGCTATTAACCTCATATTCATCCGTAATCCGGTCCCGGTGTTCTGCGCCCAAAGCTTGCCGCCCTGCCGCCGTACCGCATTCCTCGCAATACTCAGCCCCAAACCAAACCCACCACCTCCCGGTCGCGAACCGTCGAGGCGGGTAAACGGCAGAAAGATTCGTTCCAGATCGGTTTCAGCCACGCCGCCGCCCTGATCCTCCAGCCATAGATGCCAATAGTCACCATCACGCCGCCCGGCAAGCCGGACGATGCCGCCCTTGGGTGAATGTCGAATGGCATTGCGCAGCATGTTTTCCAGTGCTTGAGCCAACGTATTGAGATGGCCGCGCACCCAGCATGACGAATCCACCGTGCACTGCAGTTGCCCGTTCGGCCAGCAACTTTCATAGCAGGCGTTTTCTGTGAGCATTTCCCACAGTGCCTGAACCTGGATCGCCTCATCGGGTAATCGAGTGCGCTCGCTGTCGAGCCAAGCCAGTTGCAGCGTGTCTTCCACCAGGCGCTGCATGCCATCGACTTCTCGACCAATGCGCTCGCGCAATTGCTCCAGGCCCTGCTCGCTTTCACTCGCCACCCGCAGGCGACTCAGCGGTGTGCGCAACTCATGGGACAGGTCGCGCAGCAATTGTTGTTGCAACGCCACGGTGCTTTGCAGGCGCTCGGACATCTGATCGAACGCCCTGCCCAGTTCACCGAGCTCATCCGAACGATTGGTAGTACGGCTCGACAGTCGCACATTCAACTGATCGGCACGCCAGGCATTGGCCTGTTCGCGAAGGTTATTCAGTGGGACCACCAGCAAACGGTACAGCCCGACGCACAACAGCAAAGTGAAGAGCCCTGGAATGACACCGTTGGTAATCACACGCCAGAACAACTTGTAGCGCCCGGGCAGGAACCGCTCGGGCAATTCGATCACCAGGCTGCCAGCGGAATGGTCGCCGGGAAACGGTACCCGCAGCCACGGCAAGCCTTTCTTGTGGATGGGCCAATCCAGGCCACGCAAAAAGGTCAGGCGTTCGATTTCCATTTCCGTCAGCGTATGACTGCTCAAGGACTGCAAATCACCGCCAATCACACCCACCCAGCCCTTTTCACGGTGCTGCATGTTCTGTAGCCAGTTATCGACGCCTTCACGTTGATGTTGCTGCCACGCCTCCTCTGCCTCGGCGGCATAGCGTGCCAGGGTGCCGCGAGCCTGATCCGACAGAAACTGATTTCGCTCTTCCATATAGCGACCCCAGGACCAACTCAACCAGATCATCAGCAGACAGAACGCCACCAGCAAACACGCCAGTTTCCAGATAAGCGAATGCCTGCCCGGCAAGTTACATTTCATCAGTGGCACTCAGGATGTAGCCCTTGCCCCACACCGTGCGCACTTCGCGCTCGGTGTAGTCGATGGCCTTGAGCTTGCGGCGAATCTGGCTGATGTGCATGTCCAGGCTACGGTCATGGGCCGCATAGCCGCGTTGCAGCACATGCTGATAAAGAAAGGCTTTGCTCAACACTTCATCGCCATTGCGATTAAGCGTTTCCAGCAGACGGTATTCGCTGCGGGTCAAGCCAGCAGCCTGCTCGGCATAAAAAACGTCAAACAACTCTTCATCGAATCGCAGGCTGTCCACCGCGGGCGTAATAACTGCAGGCGTCGGTCGACGGTCGAGTGCTACCCGGCGCAGGATCGCCTCGATGCGCACCCGCAACTCAACCATGCTGAAAGGTTTGGGCAAGTAATCATCGGCACCCAGACGAAAGCCGCTGATGCGATCGGCCTCGGCACCAAGTGCTGACATCAGCACCACCGGTGTGGAATGGCTTTGGCGCAGTTGCGTCAACACCGATAACCCGTCCAGGCCCGGCAACAGAATATCCATCAGCACCACATCAAAGGTTTGCCGGCGGGCCGCGTCCAGGCCTTCCTGACCGTTTTGGCACCAGGTCACCTGAAAACCGCTTCGACCCAGATGCTCGTGAACATAGGCACCGAGTACGAGGTCGTCTTCGATGGAAAGGATACGGGGATAGCCAGCTGCAATGGGAGTCATGAGTATCTGCAAATAATTCTCAGATGATAATTATTCAAGATTGCGCCGCGCACGGCAACCCAAGGGTTTGTCCTGAAGGCAAATGTGCTGGCCTGATCGACGAATGACGACACCAACTTTCCGAAGATTGCCCGCATGCAAATGGCTACACTGCGCAAGTGGCGCGTGCCGGACGCACGTGCAGCTCTATAAATAGCTGGATGCAGGAGAAATGCGTGCTCAAGAAACTGGGAATTAAAGGCCGCGTGCTGTTGCTGACCCTGCTGCCGACCAGCCTGATGGCGTTGGTCCTGGGCGGCTATTTCACCTGGATGCAGCAATCCGACCTGCAAACCCAACTCATGCAGCGCGGCGAAATGATCGCCGAGCAACTGGCGCCGCTGGTGGCTCCAGCCATGGGGCACAAGAACAACGAACTGCTGGAACGCATCGCCACGCAGTCCCTGGAACAACCGGACGTGCGCGCCGTGACCTTCCTCGCGCCGGACCGCACGCCGCTGGCCCATGCAGGACCGACCATGCTCAACCCCGCACCGCTGGGCGATGGTTCACAGATGCTGCGGCGCAGTGGCAGTGACGCGACGCGCTATCTGTTGCCGGTGTTCGGCAAGCACCGCAACCTGGCTGGCGACGTGATTCCCGATGAATCCGAACGCCTGCTGGGCTGGGTAGAACTCGAACTGTCCCACAACGGCATGCTGCTGCGTGGCTATCGCAGCCTGTTTGCCAGCCTGATGATGATCGCAGCGGGCCTCGGGGGTGCGGCGCTGCTGGCATTGCGCATGGGCCGTACCATCAATCGGCCGCTGAGCCAGATCAAGCAAGCCGTGACCCAACTCAAGGATGGCCATCTGGAAACTCGCCTGCCACCCCTCGGCAGCCATGAACTGGATGAATTGGCGTCCGGCATCAACCGCATGGCCGGCACCCTGCAGAATGCCCAGGAAGAGTTGCAGCACAGCATCGATCAGGCCACTGAAGACGTGCGCCAGAACCTCGAAACCATCGAAATCCAGAACATCGAGCTCGACCTCGCGCGCAAGGAAGCGCTGGAGGCGAGTCGGATCAAGTCCGAATTCCTGGCCAACATGAGCCATGAAATCCGCACGCCGCTCAACGGCATTCTCGGCTTCACCCATTTACTGCAAAAAAGCGAGCTGACCCCACGCCAGCTCGACTATCTGGGCACCATCGAAAAGTCCGCCGACAGCCTGCTGGGGATCATCAACGAGATCCTCGACTTCTCGAAAATCGAGGCCGGCAAACTGGTGCTCGACCATATTCCGTTCAACCTGCGCGACTTGCTCCAGGACACGTTGACCATCCTCGCCCCGGCCGCCCACGCCAAGCAGCTGGAACTGGTGAGCCTAGTCTACCGCGACACGCCGCTGTCGCTGGTGGGCGATCCGCTGCGTCTCAAGCAAATCCTCACTAACCTAGTGAGTAACGCAATCAAGTTCACCCGTGAAGGCACGATCGTCGCCCGCGCCATGCTCGAAGAAGAACACGAAGACAGCGTGCAGTTGCGCATCAGCATTCAGGACACCGGCATCGGCTTGTCGAACCAGGATGTACGCGCGCTGTTCCAGGCGTTCAGTCAGGCCGATAATTCGCTGTCGCGGCAACCCGGTGGCACCGGGTTGGGGCTGGTGATTTCCAAGCGCCTGATCGAACAGATGGGCGGCGAGATTGGCGTCGACAGCACGCCGGGCGAAGGTTCGGAATTCTGGATCAGCCTGAGCCTGCCAAAAACCCGCGACGATGCCGAAGACCTGCCCAGCCCGCCACTGCTCGGGCGTCGGGTGGCGGTGCTGGAAAATCACGAACTGGCCCGCCAGGCGTTGCAGCACCAACTGGAAGACTGCGGCCTCGCCGTTACCCCTTTCAATAACCTGGAAAACCTCACCAACGGCGTGACCAGTGCCCATCAGACGGATCAGGCCATCGACCTGGCGGTGCTGGGTCTCACCAGCAACGACATGCCGCCGGAGCGGCTCAACCAGTACATCTGGGACCTCGAACATTTGGGCTGCAAGGTGCTGGTGCTATGCCCAACCACCGAACAAACCCTGTTCCACCTCTCGGTGCCCAACCCGCACAGCCAGTTGCAGGCCAAACCGGCCTGCACCCGCAAATTGCGTCGCGCCTTGTCGGATCTGGTCAACCCGCGCCAGCCGCGCAGCGAACCTGGCGAACCGATTTCCAGCCGTGCGCCGAAAGTGCTGTGTGTCGACGACAACCCGGCCAATCTATTGCTGGTGCAAACCCTGCTCGAAGACATGGGCGCCAAAGTGCTCGCCGTGGAAAGCGGTTATGCGGCAGTCAAAGCGGTGCAGAGCGAGACCTTCGACCTGGTGTTGATGGACGTGCAAATGCCGGGCATGGATGGACGCCAAAGCACTGAAGCGATCCGTCAGTGGGAAAGCGAACGGCATTGCACGCCGCTGCCCATCGTCGCCCTCACCGCCCACGCCATGGCCAACGAAAAACGTGCGTTGCTGCAAAGCGGCATGGATGACTACCTGACCAAACCGATCAGCGAACGGCAACTGGCGCAAGTGGTGCTGAAATGGAGTGGTCTGGCGCTGCGTAACCAGCGACCGGATCGCTCCGGCGACAGCCACGGCAGCGCTTTTGAATTGCAGGTGCTCGATCACGAAGAAGGTTTGCGCCTGGCTGCCGGCAAGGCCGATCTGGCGGCGGACATGCTGGCGATGCTGCTGGCGTCGCTGGAAGCCGACCGCGAAGCGATCCGCCAGGCCCAGGAAAGCCACGACCACAACGCCCTTATCGAACGGGTTCATCGCCTGCATGGCGCGACCCGTTATTGCGGTGTTCCGCAACTGCGTGCGGCCTGTCAGCGTAGCGAAACCCTGCTCAAGCAACAGGACCCGAAAGCCTTCGGCGCTCTCGAAGAACTCGACCGGGCGATTAACCGCCTGGCCGCCCAGGCGCGTATCAATGCCTGATGCAGCGCAAGGCGTCGATGGCTGGAAGGGCTAATGTAGGAGCTGCCGCAGGCTGCGATCTTTTGATCTTCGGCGACATTTTGGTCGCCAAATTCAAGATCAACAGATCGCAGCCTGCGGCAGCTCCAACATTAAGGGTGTGATAACGCTTGGACATGAGTCTTCAAGGAGGACAGCATGCGCACGATTCTTTTCAGCAGCCAGACCTACGACCGCGACAGCTTTCTTGCCGCCGACTTGCCGCCCGATATCGAACTGCATTTTCAACCGGCACGTCTGAGCCTCGACACAGCGGCGCTGGCGGAGCATCACGAAGTGGTTTGCGCGTTCATCAACGATGACCTGAGTGCGCCGGTGCTCGAACGCCTGGCTGCGGGTGGCACACGCTTGATTGCCCTGCGTTCAGCCGGTTACAACCACGTCGACCTGGCAATGGCCAAGCGCCTGGGGCTGGCGATTGTGCGCGTCCCGGCCTACTCGCCCCACGCGGTGGCCGAGCATGCAGTGGCGCTGATCCTGGCGCTCAACCGCCGCTTGCACCGCGCCTACAACCGCACCCGCGAAGGCGATTTCAGCCTGCACGGACTGACCGGCTTCGACTTGGTGGGCAAGACTGTCGGCGTGGTGGGCACCGGGCAGATCGGCGCGACCTTCGCCAAAATCATGAATGGATTCGGCTGCCAGTTGCTGGCTTACGACCCCGACCCCAACCCGGAAGTCGAAGCACTCGGCGCCCGTTATCTGAGCTTGCCGCAGCTGCTGGCCGAATCGCAGATCATCAGTTTGCACTGCCCGCTCAACGAGCAAAGCAAGCATTTGATCAACCGCGAATCACTGGCACACATGCAACCGGGGGCGATGCTGATCAACACCGGTCGCGGCGGCCTGGTGGACACGCCGGCGCTGATCGACGCCTTGAAGGACGGGCAACTGGGTTATCTGGGACTGGATGTGTACGAAGAGGAAGCGCAACTGTTCTTCGAGGACCGCTCGGACCTGCCTTTGCAGGACGATGTTCTGGCGCGTCTGCTGACGTTCCCCAACGTGATAGTCACCGCGCACCAGGCCTTCCTGACCCGCGAAGCCCTCGGCGCGATCGCCTCGACCACCCTGCAGAACATCGCGGCGTGGGCAGCCGGTACGACGCAGAATCAGGTCGAGGGCTGACTCGTTCAGGCCTTGGACAAAGCGATCATCAGCCCCAGCCAGCCAAATCCGATCAAGCGCTGCATCGAGGAATGCCCGGGGCGCAGCAGGAACCAGACAAAAAACGGCGGCAGCAGGAACACCATGATCTTCAGCCAAAGCTCGACCGGACGCGGCCCTGTTGGCATTGGTGCTGCAATCGCACTCCCCAACTCAGGCTCGGTCTCTACTGTACGCCGACGCCTGAAAGCCGCAGGCGTAACCCTGGGCACGCTCTCATTGGTCGGTAAACGCCCGAAAGACAGCGGAGCGCTTTGAAGTGTTTCTTTCGGAGCCGCCGCTTGCGCCGACCCTGCAGGCGCACCGCAATGAATACAGGCAGGCGCCGTCGAACTGATGCGCTGTTTGCATTCAAAACACTCGATTAACGCCATGTCCATTCCCTAGAGATGCAAAAGCGGCAGTGTGCCATGAGTCGGCAAGCAAATTGAACCTGATCGAAGGTCATATGCCCACGCCATGCTGCGCGTATGCCCGTGCTAGCATATCGCGCATATTTGGAGGACCCATGGTCGAACACGATTTCCGCTATAGCCTGATGAACCCGCAACACACCCTCACCGAATGCCGCGCCCTGGTGCCGGGGCGTTATCAAGTCACCGGCAACGGCGGCTCGATTCGTAATAATGACGTGCTGGTCGTGACCCTTAAGGGCAGCAAGGACTTGTCCATGCGCCTGACCGTCGAAACGGTTCGCCACTTGATCAACCCGCCGGGACAATGGGTCGCGGTGGCCAGTGGTCCGGTGTTCGGCGAATTGGCGATCCACACCTGGCAAGTCAATTGCGACAGCTGCGCCAAAGCGCTGAGCTTCGAGTTCGCGGTCGACGCCAAACTGGGCAACAAGGCTGAAAAACCTGCCGCCACTGCGCGGATTGCCGAGTTGGGCTGGACGTCCGTTGGCGAGAAACACCTGTGCCCGAAATGCCAGGAGCCTGCGTGATGAAACGCCTTGCTCTGACCGCGATGGTTGGTGCCAGCCTGTTGGGCTGCGCCGCCGAGCCGGTGCAATTGCAACAAAACCGCAGCTACATTCTGGAGTGGATCGGCGAACGTCCGTTGATGGACTACAGCCACCTGACCATCACCCTCGGTGAAGACGGTCGGGCTTACGGTAACGGCGGCTGTAACCATTGGTTCGCGCCGTACACGCTGGAAGGCGGCAAGCTGAGTTTCGGCAAGATCGGCAGCACCCGCAAACTCTGCGCGCCGGCGCTGATGGAGCAGGAAAAACGCTTCCTCCAGGCGCTGGAAAACGTGCAGCGCTGGGACGTCTCACCGATCGACCAGATGCGCTTCTGGCCGGCCGAAGGCAAGCCGCTGCGCTGGTGGCTTGAAGAGGGTTGATCCCTGATAGATCGCAGTCTCTGTAGGAGCACGGCTTGCCGGCGAAGGCGTCCTTGAGACCGCCATCGCGAGCAAGCTCTGCTCCTACAGAGGCTGCGATCTTTTGACCCCTCTTAACAGCAACTCAATTCTTAGCCTGCAACGCCTCCAGCTTCGCCATCACCCCCGCCGCCGTCTGCTCGCCCATCAACTGTTCGCGCACCTTGCCCTTGTTATCGATGATGTAGGTCACCGGCAGTGCCTCACTGCGTGGCAGTTCGAACAACTCCGAAGGGTCCTGCGCCAGCACGGTGAATTTGATCCCGAGTTTTTCGCTGGCACTTTTCAGTTCTTCGCCCTGCACATTGTCGAAGTTGACTCCGAATACACCGATCTTCTTGTCCTTGAGCTGGTCGGCCAAGTGGTTCAATTCCGGAATCTCGGTTCGGCACGGGCCACACCATTCGGCCCAGTAATTGATCACCAGCCATTGCTTGTCCAGACGTTCGGCGGCGACCTTGTGCCCGTTCTGGTCGATGCCATAGTCGTTGCCGCAGCCCCCCAGCATCAACGCCCCGATGATCGCCAATGCCGCTGCCAGTCGCCTTGTCATGTCGTGTTCCTTGTCAAAAATTGAATGCGCCTGCAACCCATCGCCTGCCAAGGTTCTGGATTACGCGCTGCACAGTTAGAATAGCCGCCACCTTACGCAAGATGCGACCCGCTCATGACCGATCTGACGCTTTATCACAACCCGCGCTGCTCGAAATCCCGCGGTGCGCTCGAACTGCTCGAAGCCCGTGGCCTGACCCCGACCGTGGTGCGCTACCTGGAAAACCCGCTGGACGCCGCTCAAATCCAGAGCCTGCTGAGCAAACTCGGCATCGACGCGCGGCAACTGCTGCGCACAGGCGAGGACGAGTACAAAACTCTCAACCTGGCTGACAGCAGCCTGAGCGAGGCGCAATTGATCGCCGCCATCGCCGCTCACCCGAAACTCATGGAACGACCGATTCTCGAAGTCGGCAATAAAGCCGTCATCGGCCGTCCGCCGGAGCAAATCCTGGAGTTGCTGCCGTGAGTGCCCCGTACATTCTGGTCCTGTATTACAGCCGCAGTGGCTCGACCAATGAGATGGCCCGGCAGATTGCCCGTGGCGTCGAACAGGCCGGCCTTGAAGCGCGGTTGCGTACCGTGCCGGCGATTTCCACCGAATGCGAAGCCGTGGCGCCGGACATTCCGGAAGAAGGCGCGCTCTACGCCAGCCTCGACGATCTGAAGAACTGCGCAGGCCTGGCGCTGGGCAGCCCGACCCGCTTCGGCAACATGGCGGCACCACTCAAGTACTTTCTCGACGGCACCAGCAATCTTTGGCTGACCGGCGCACTGGTGGGCAAACCGGCGGGCGTGTTCACCTCCACCGCGAGCCTGCACGGCGGCCAGGAAACCACCCTGCTGTCGATGATGTTGCCATTGCTGCACCACGGCATGCTGATCACCGGCCTGCCCTACAGCGAGTCGGCACTCCTGGAAACCCAGGGCGGCGGCACACCGTACGGTGCCAGCCACCATGCCGGTGCTGACGGTAAAAGCGGTCTGGATGCCCATGAAGTAGCGCTGTGCCGTGCGCTGGGTGCGCGTCTGGCCAAGACTGCACAGAAACTGGAGCGCTGAAGTGGCCAAGAAGCCGAAGATCTTGCCTTCCGTCGAATGGCTCGAACCCCGGGTTCGCGCGATGCGCGTCATCAGCCTGCTGTGTTTTTTTGGTTTGGTGGGGCTGCTTTGCGCCTATTACCTGGTGGTTGCCGACTTGCATGGCGCACGACCGTGGGTGATTTTGCTGATCGAACTGGTACCGCTGCTGTTGCTGGCACCGGGGATGATTATCGGCAGCGCTCGCGGGCATTCGTGGATGTGTTTTGTGGTGAACCTGTATTTCATCAAGGGCGCATTGGCGGCGTATGACCCGAACCGGCAGTTGTTCGGTTTGCTGGAGATGGGGGCGAGTTTGGCGGTGTTTTGCTCGGCGCTGCTGTATGTGCGCTGGCGGTTTCAGTTGAACCGCAAGTTGGCTGGCGAGGGTGAAACCTCCATCGCCTGATAGAAAAAGATCGCAGCCTTCGGCAGCTCCTACAGCTGTACGCATTCCACTGTAGGAGTTGCCGAAGGCTGCGATCTTTTCACGGCCAACCCAATCTCAATGATTCACTGTGTAAGCCAGCATCGTTGAGATCTGGCTCATCGCCCGCCCGCCACTCTCTTCATGCCACTGGTTGAACACGTCCTGGACCAACGCCAGATCCCGCAGACTCGTCGGCACCTTGTCGATGATGTTCTGCGCATTCAACGCAGCGACCACGTCGTAGCTCGGGACGAACGTGTCCTTGCCGACCATCCGCAAAAAGCGCGGGGCTGACAGGCCGCCTAACTGGTGACCGCGTTTTTTCAGAAAGGTCCAGAGCCCGACGATATCGGTCACCGGCCAGTCGGCGATCAACGCGCCGAAACAGCCCTTCTCATGGGACACATCCAACACGAACTGCGCATTGCGCGGCACGCTTTTGAGCTTGCCCAGGTGGCGGATGATCCGCGCGTCCTGCATCAGGCGCTCCAGGTGTTCGGCACTCATGAGCACGACTTTTTCCGGGTCGAACTTGAAGAACACTTCTTCGAAGGCCGGCCATTTGGCGTCTACCAGGCTGTGTTTGAGCCCGGCGCGGAACACGCGCAACGCCATGGTCGAGAGGTAGCGATCGTCGCTGATCTTGCGCAACTGCGCCGGGCTCTTGGGGACGGGCAGATGGGCTTCCAGTTCAGCCGCCGAACCGAAACGGTTCAAGCAGTACTCGTTCAGCCACTTGTAGTCGCGCATGCCCTCTCCAGTAATTTGAAATAAAACGAAAATCCTGTGGGAGCGAGCTTGCTCGCGATAGCGGTGTGTCATTCAACGTTGATGTCGACTGACATGACGCAATCGCGAGCAGGCTCGCTCCCACAGTAATTGGGGTCAGAGGTTAACGACGTTCACGAAGCGCGAGGCGGCGCTTTCGTCGATCTTCAGACTGGTGAAGTCGAACAGATTGCGGTCCGCCAGTTGCGACGGAATCACGTTCTGCAAACTGCGGAAAATACTTTCGGTGCGGCCAGGGGTCTTGCGCTCCCAGTCCAGCAGCATGTCCTTGACCACCTGACGCTGCAGGTTTTCCTGGGAACCGCAGAGGTTGCACGGGATGATCGGGAATTGCTTGAGGTCCGAGTAGGCCTGGATGTCTTTTTCGTTGCAGTAGGCCAGCGGGCGGATCACCACGTTGCGACCGTCATCGGCGCGCAGCTTCGGCGGCATGGCCTTCAGCGAACCGTTGAAGAACATGTTCAGGAAGAACGTCTCGACGATGTCGTCGCGGTGATGACCGAGGGCCATTTTGGTCGCGCCGATTTCATCAGCAAAGGTGTACAGCGTGCCACGACGCAGGCGCGAGCACAGCGAGCAAGTGGTCTTGCCTTCCGGAATCAGCTCCTTGACCACTGAATACGTGTCTTTCTCGACGATGTGGTACTCGATGCCCAGCTCTTTTAGGTAAGCCGGCAGCACGTGTTCCGGGAAGCCCGGCTGCTTCTGGTCCATGTTCACGGCCACGATCTCGAACTTGATCGGCGCGACCTTCTGAAAGTGCATCAGCACGTCGAGCATGGTGTAGCTGTCCTTGCCACCGGACAGGCAGACCATGACCTTGTCGCCGTCTTCAATCATGTTGAAGTCGGCAACAGCCTCACCGGCCTGACGGCGAAGGCGCTTTTGCAGCTTATTCTGGTTGACCGTAAGAGTGCCCATGACGCGAAATCCGTGAGGTGTGACGAAAGGCCGGCATTTTACGCAAAAAATTCAGTTCCGGCGAAGACATGTAGGAGCTGCCGAAGGCGGCGATCTTTTGATCTTCGGCAATTTCGGTCCCGTAACCCGATCAAGATCAAAAGATCGCCGCCTTCGGCAACTCCTACAGATGCAAGCGCGATTACCGCGGTGCTTTACAGCGCAATTTGCTCTAAGCCCATGCTCCTTGTGCGGTTAAGTCCTTCCTATACTGCGACATAAGGTCGCATTCAAATCCAGACCTATAACTTACTTGGCCCGATTGGCCCGTAGGCGCTCCACTGGGGGGCGACGGTAAAAACAAGAGGAGTGACTGGCATGATCCATCACGTAGTGGGGCTCTTCACCCACCCTGACCAAGAATGGAAAGAGATCCGTGGCGATCAGGAGGAAAGCATCAGCCACATGTACCTGACCCATACCTTGATCCTGGCGGCGATTCCCGCAGTGTCGGCGTTTATCGGCACCACACAGGTCGGCTGGGTTATCGGCAATCGAGCGCCGGTGATGCTGACCCATGAAAGTGCGTTATGGATGACCGTCATGTCGTACCTGGCCATGCTCGGCGGCGTGGCCGTGATGGGCGCATTCATCCACTGGATGGCCCGCACCTATGATGCCAATCCGAGCCTGGCGCGCTGCGTGGCGTTTGCGACCTATACCGCGACCCCGTTGTTCATCGGCGGCCTCGCGGCACTTTACCCACACATGTGGCTGGGAATGATCGTCGGCACTGCGGCGATCTGCTACACGGTCTACCTGCTGTATGTCGGGCTACCGACCTTCATGAACATTCCATCTGACGAGGGCTTCCTGTTTTCCAGTTCGGTACTTGCTGTTGGCCTGGTGGTGCTGGTGGCCATCATGGCGTTCACTGTCATTGTCTGGGGACTCGGCGTGGGGCCGGTCTATACCAATTAGCAACACATCACCCTAAAACTAGATCTGCCGACACACAGGCCGCCGCAAGGCGGCCTTTCAATTCTTCAGCCTGCAGAGCGGCAACGACCATTCGGCGCTTCAGCGATTCGCAAGTCCCGAGGGTTGCGGCATACTCGACTTCTCTGGAGATCCATCAAGCATGCCCGAGCAACTCAATACCCGCGTCGAAGACTGTTTCCTACAAGCCGAATCTTTTTTCAAAAGACCTTTCAAACGCCCCGTGGTGAGCCTCAAGCTGCGCGGGCAAAAAGCCGGTGTCGCGCATTTGCACGAGAACCTGCTGCGCTTCAACCCGCAGTTGTACCGGGAAAACACCGAAGACTTCCTCAAGCAGACCGTGGCCCACGAAGTGGCACACCTGATCGCTCATCAATTGTTCGGCGACCGCATCCAGCCCCATGGCGAAGAGTGGCAACTGATCATGCGTGGTGTGTACGAACTGCCGCCCAACCGATGCCACACCTACGACATCAAACGTCGCAGCGTCACCCGCTACATCTACAAATGCCCGTGCGTCGACAGCGATTTTCCGTTTTCGGCACAGCGCCATGGCCTGGTGAGACAGGGGCGGCGGTATTTGTGCCGGCGCTGCCGGAGTACGTTGGTGTTCAGTGGCGAGATGCGGGTCGAGTAGTGAGTTTTTCGGCGCCTGTACCGGCCTCTTCGCGGGCAAGCCCGCTCCCACAGTGATCGACGTCGTTCACAAATCCTGTGCTCAAACCAAATCCTGTGGGAGCGGGCTTGCCCGCGATGAGGCCAGTCCAAACACTAAAGAACCACCTTGGCACGCCGCAACGCTTCGATCCGCTCAGCACTAAACCCCAACGCCCCCAACACCTGATCCGTATGCTGCCCCAGCGCTGCGCCAATGTGCCTCGGCTCGGGCAATCCATCTGAAAACTTCAACGGACACGCCAGCTGCGCCTGACGCGTACCATCCCCGCGCGGCACCTGCGTCACCAATTCCCGCGCCTGCATCTGCGGATGCCGTGCCGCCTCGCCCAAACTCAGCACCGGTTCGACACAGGCATCCAGCTCGGCAAACAGTGCGCACAATTCGGAAAAGTCATGCTTTTCGAACTCAACCTTCAGCGCATCCTTGAGCTGCTTCTGCTGCGCCGGGTTCGGTGATAAACCAAGGCTCGCCAGCTCCTCCAACCCCAACGCCGTGCACAACTGTTTCATGAAACCCGGTTCCAGGCTGCCCACCGACAACCAGCGTCCGTCCCGCGAACGGTAATAGTCGTAGAAGCTGCCACCATTGAGTACCTGGTCTTCCCGCCCCGGCTCGACCCCACAGGCCAGATACCCGGCACCCGCCATGGCGTTCAGGCTGAAGGCGCAATCAGTCATGCTCACATCCAGATGTTGCCCCTGCCCTGTTTGCTGCCGGGCGATCACCGCCGCCAGCAAACCGATCACCCCGTGCAGCGAACCACCGGCAACGTCCGCCACCTGCGCGCCCAAGGGCAGCGGACCACTGTCGGCGCGGCCGGTGTAGCTCGCCAGCCCCGCCAGTGCCAGATAGTTAATGTCGTGGCCGGCGCGATCCTTGTAGGGGCCGGTCTGGCCGTAACCGGTGATCGAGACATAGATCAATTGTGGATTGATCGCCTTCAACGCCTCATAACCCAGGCCCAACCGTTCCATCACGCCGGGGCGAAATTGCTCCAGAACGATGTCGTAGTCCTGCAGCAATTGCTTGATCACCTCCAGCGCTTCGGGCTGTTTAAGGTCCAGTGCCAGGCTGCGCTTGTTGCGATTAAGGTAGGCATGGCTGGCGGAAACGCCTTGATCGTGTGGCGGTAACACCCGCAGCAGGTCCATGCGGGTCGGCGATTCAATGCGCAACACCTCGGCGCCCATGTCCGCCAGCAGTAACGAGGCAAACGGCCCCGGCAGCAGTGTCGAGAAATCCAGAACCTTGAGTGATGCCAATGGACCGAGCATGGGTGTTCTCCCTAAACAATGCCCCAGCCTAGGCAAGCGGTCGCCTTGCAGCAATCACCTTATGCGCCAGTTGCGCTGACCGTTGTGCTCAAACCGCAGGCATGAAAAAACCCGCCGAAGCGGGTTTTTCATACAGCGCGTCTTACTTGACGTTGCTTGGGGTTGGGCCTTCGGCCACGCCCAAGTCGTCTTCTTTACGCTCGTCGGCGATACCGCGACCGCCCGAAGCCAGTTCGGCGTGCATCACGTCGGTGTCCAGCTCCTTGACCCACTTGGCCACCACCAGGGTGGCAACGGCGTTACCCACCAGGTTGGTCAGGGCACGGGCTTCGGACATGAAGCGGTCGATACCGAGGATCAGCGCCAGGCCGGCAACCGGCAAGTGGCCAACAGCCGACAAGGTGGCAGCCAGCACGATGAAACCGCTACCGGTCACGCCCGCAGCGCCCTTGGAGGACAGCAGCAACACCACCAGCAACGTGATCTGGTGCGTGATGTCCATGTGTGAGTCGGTGGCCTGGGCAATGAACACGGCCGCCATGGTCAGGTAGATTGCAGTACCGTCGAGGTTGAACGAGTAACCGGTCGGGATCACCAGGCCTACGACGGATTTCTTCGCGCCCAGACGTTCCATTTTGATCAGCATGCGTGGCAGTACGGACTCCGAAGAGGAGGTACCCAGCACGATCAGCAGTTCTTCACGGATGTAGCGAATCACTTTCAACACACTGAAGCCGTGGGCGCGAGCGATACCGCCCAGCACGACCAGGATGAACAGCAGGCAAGTGATGTAGAAGCAAGCCATCAACTGACCCAACTGCACCAGCGAGCCGACACCGTACGCACCGATGGTGAAGGCCATGGCACCGAAGGCACCCAGTGGCGCGAGCTTCATGATCATGTTGATGATGTTGAACATCACGTGGGCGAAACGATCGATGAAGTCCAGGATCGGCTTGCCGTAGTCACCCAGGCGATGCAGGGCGAAACCGAAGATCACCGAGAACATCAGCACTTGCAGGATGTCGCCCGTGGCGAACGCGCCGACGATGGTGGTCGGGATCACGTTAAGCAAAAAACCCACGACGCTTTGATCGGCACCGGCAGCGACGTAACTGGCGACTTTGGAGGCATCCAGCGTGGCCACGTCGATGTGCATGCCGGCACCCGGCTGCACGACGTTCACCACAACCAGACCCACCAGCAAGGCGATGGTCGACACGATTTCGAAATACAGCAGCGCATAACCGCCGGTCTTGCCCACCGACTTCATGCTTTGCATGCCGGCGATACCGCTGACGACCGTACAGAAGATGATCGGCGCAATGATCATTTTGATCAATTTGATGAACCCGTCACCCAGCGGCTTAACGGCGATACCGAGCTGCGGGTAGTAGTGACCGAGCAAAATACCGATGACAATTGCAACGATCACCTGGAGATACAGGGATTTGTACAGTGGCTGACGAGTCGTCATTGCAAAGTTCCTCAAGAGTGCGCGGTGACAACATCCATCTGTTGTCCACGACACCTGAATTGCGAACCCTCCTGCACTGGAGGGATTTGTTTTTTCGAGCTGCGCAACGGCAAGCATCTGCTCGTTGTATCGCAAGGCCCGTGCCACCTTCCGCGAAAACCCTGCAAGCCTTTTGACATCAAGGGGTACAGGCTGTTCTGCATCATTCCAGGCTTGCGGCGCAGTGGCGGATTTCCGCCCATCGACCAAATCGCGTCCTGCAATTTGGCGGATATCCGCCTTGTTCATCAGCCATTGCCGCCGCTACCATCCGCCGCTCAATGGAGGGGTCTGCCTGCTATGCGCGAACGCACCATCGCCAGTCATTTCGCCCGCGCCGCCCTCGGTGGCGCGCAACGGCGTGGCTACGACTATTCGGGCCTGCTTGAGCAATTGGGGATCAGCCCTGAGTTGCTCGACGAGCCGCGAGCGCGCATCGCCCCGGAGCAGTTCACCCGACTGATCCAGGCACTGTGGCTGGCACTGGACGACGAGCACCTGGGTTTCGGCCAGGGCCCGAGCAAGCCGGGCAGCTTCGCGATGATGTGTCATGCCGTGATCCATTGCCGCAATCTGGATAGGGCACTCAATCGCGGCTTATTATTTTATAGCCTATTCCCCAACGCCCCGCGTCTGACCCTGACCCGCGAAGACGAAATGATCCGCCTGAGCCTGGACGATTCGCAGCTGTGGGACCCGGACCATTTCCTCACCGAGAGCCTGCTGGTGATCTGGCACCGGTTCGGCAGTTGGCTGATCGGCCAGCGCATTCGCCTGGAACAAGCCACGTTCAGCTATCCCAAACCTGACCACGGGGCCGAATACGATTTGCTGTTTTCCTGCACGCTAGGCTTTTCCACAACAAAAAGCAGCACGGACCAAAGCAGCCTGCTGTTCCACAGTCGCTACCTGAACATGCCACTGTTGCAGGACGAGCGCACGCTCAAGCATTTCCTTGAACGCTCACCGGCCGATTTGTTATCGCGCCCCGACGACGGCGACAGCTTGAGTAGCCAGTTGCGGCGATTGCTCAGCCGCGACAGTTCGCGTTGGCCAGACCTCGAAGCCGTGGCCGCGCACTTGCACATCAGCCCGCAGACGTTGCGCCGGCATCTGCGTGAGGAGGGCAGCAGTTTTCAAGAGTTGAAAGATAATTTGCGCCGCGACATCGCGATTTATCACTTGGGCCGTGCGGATCTGTCGTTGCAACAGATCGCCGAACAGTTGGGGTTTTCCGAGCCTTCAGCGTTTCATCGGGCGTTCAAGAAATGGACGGGATTGACGCCGGGAGCCTACCGGGCGCAGGAATTTTAAGATCAAAAGATCGCAGCCTTCGGCAGCTCCTACATGGATTGCGATCTTTTGACTTCAAACCACCGGGAAATGAATCCGGAACGCCGCACCGCCCATCGGCGAGTCGCCCAGGGTGAGCTTGGCGCTGTAGCTTTCGATGATGTCCTTGACCACCGCCAGGCCAATGCCCTGCCCCGGATGCTGGCGGTCCAGGCGTTCGCCGCGTTGCAGGATTCGCGCGCGCTGGTCGGGAGGGACGCCGGGGCCGTCGTCTTCGACGCACAATTCAACGCCGCTTAGCGTCTGACGCACGCTGATGCGTATTTCGCCAAGACACAGGCGATAGGCGTTCTCCAGCAGGTTACCCATCATCTCCAGCAAGGCGCCCTGCTCGATCGGCACATAACAGTTGGAGGGTAAATCGAAGGCCACCCGCACCCGCTTGTCGCGATAAACCTTGTCCAGCGTGTCACACAAACTTTGCAGCACCGGTTGCAGGCGCACCTGATGACGTACCAGACCGCTTTTGCGCAGGCTGGCGCGCTGCAATTGATAGCTGATTTGCTGGCTCATGCGCTCGATCTGGTTTTGCAGAACCCAGGCCTGCTCGCGATTTTCCGGGCGTTGCGCCATGTCTTCGCTGACGCCTTGCAGCACCGTCAGCGGGGTTTTCAGGCTGTGCGCCAAATCGTCGAGGGAATCGCGATAACGGCTGCGCTGTTCACGTTCGCTGTGCAGCAAACGGTTCAGGGAGCCGGTCAGGCGCAGCAATTCGCGCGGGTGTTGTTCGCTTAGGCTTTCGCGGGTGCCGCCTTCGATTTCATCCAGTTCCTGACTGAGCCGGCGCAACGCCTGCAAGCCCCAGGTCAGACCGATCCACAGCAACGCCAGCAGCACCAGCAACGCCGCGCCGAAACCCAGGTAGAGGTTTTCCCGCAGGCCTTCGAGGGTCAGTTCGTACTCACGAACCGGTTGCAGCGCGACAATGCTGAACGCCGCGCTTTTGCCACCCAGCAACTTGACCTCGACGTCATAGACGAAGAATTCCTGGCCATTGGCTTCGCTGATCCGGGCGAACTCATTACCGCGTCCGTCGTAACGCGGTTTGTAATTGATCTGATCTTCCTGAGTGCCTTTCGAACGCCAGACCAAATGACCTTCGCGGTCGTAGATGTAACCGAGCAAGCGGCTGTCGGTGAGGTTGAAGCGCTCGTCGGGCAATTGCGACGGCATCTGCAAGTGGTTGTTCTCCACCCGCGCCGCGGAAATCAGCGTCGTGACATCCGACGCCAGGCGTTGCTCGATGGAATCCTGCAACGCCAGGCTGAACGCGCCCTGCATCGCCGGCAACAGCGCCAGCATGAACAACACCGCCAGGAGGGTGGCGGCGAGCATCAAGCGGACTCGGAGGGAACGAATCAAGTGCAGCGCTCATTGAACAGGTAGCCGAGACCGCGCACGGTATCGATCGGCTTGAACCCGGTCGGCCCTTCGAGCTTGCGCCGCAGGCGGCCGACCAGCACTTCGATCACATTCGGATCACGCTCGTCGTCGTCCGGGTAGAGTTGCTCCATCAAGCGATCCTTTGCCACCACTTGCTGGTGATGGCGCATCAAGTACTCAAGGATCCGGTATTCGTAAGCGGTCAGTGCCAACGGCTGCTCATCGAGCGACGCCTGCTTGCGATTAAGGTCGAGCAGCAACGGCCCGGCAACAATGGTCGACTGGGTGAACCCGCTGGAACGACGCAGCAAGGCATTGAGTCGGGCGTCGAGCTCTTCAAACTGGAACGGCTTGACCACATAGTCGTCAGCCCCGGCGGCGAGGCCTTCGACTTTGTCCTGCCAGTTGCCGCGCGCGGTGAGGATCAGGATCGGAAAGGTCTTGCCCCGCGAACGCAGTTGGCGGATCAGGTCCAGACCGCCCATGCCCGGCAGGCCAAGATCGATCACCGCCAGATCGTGATTGAACTGTTCAGTCTGGTACAGCGCCTCTTCGGCATTGGCCACGGACTCGACCACGTGGCCGCTATCCGTCAGGCGGGTTTGCAGGTGATGGCGCAACAGCGCTTCATCTTCGACGACCAGCAGTTTCATAACGCTCTCCCGAGCAAATCAACGTCTCCAGAAGTACATACGGTGTACCTCGATGGCTCACATCACGATTGTTTGCTGACACCCGACGGATTGGACAAATCATAGCGGCCCATGAGGTCCTCCTGACGGAGTTTAATGCCATTGTGCGAGACCGACACGTTGTCGTAACCGACGTAGTAATCGGACTGGCTGTTTTGTTGCCCCAGGCGCGCGCCCCAAGCGCTGTCATTACCCACTACGGCATTAACGCTCGAACTGCTCAAGACTCGGGACTTTTTGACCTTGTCGCTGGTCTGTCCAAAAACACGGCTGGTGAAATTATCGTCGGCAGCGTGGGCGGCGGTACTGGCGCCCAGGACAGTGAAAGCCAGAATCAGGTTTTTAAAGCCAGTCATAGGGAGTTTCCTCATGCGCTGTTCGCTTTTTGGGTACGGGCAAGGTTACCCACCCCGCCCTGAACTCCCCCTGAACGCAATCTGAACCTAAGCTGAATCAAATCAACCCAAGCGTTTCGATGAGTTTCAACAGGAGATTCGACCATGCGCATGTTTCTCGCTGTCCTCTTGCTGGCCTTGAGCGGGCTCAGCCAGGCCGCCATCAAGACCCAGGAAATTCCTTACCAATCTGCCGACGGCACGAAAATGATCGGCTATTACGCCTACGACGATGCGATCAAGGGCCCGCGCCCTGGTGTGGTGGTGGTGCATGAGTTCTGGGGGCTGAACGACTACGCCAAACGCCGTGCCCGGGACCTGGCCGGTCTGGGCTACAGCGCCCTGGCCATTGATATGTATGGCGACGGCAAGAACACCGAACATCCCAAGGATGCCATGGCGTTCATGCAGGCCGTGTTGAAGGACAGCGCCGTCGCGAGTGCGCGGTTCCAGGCCGGGCTCGACTTGCTGAGAAAACAACCGCAAACCGACCCGAACAAAATCGCCGCCATCGGCTACTGCTTCGGCGGCGGCGTGGTGCTTAATGCGGCGCGCCAGGGCGTTCCATTGAAGGGTGTCGTGAGTTTTCACGGTGCGCTGGCGACTGACTCACCCGCCACGCCGGGTAGCGTGAAAGCTAAAATCCTTGTCGAGCATGGGGCGATGGACAGCATGGTCACGCCGGATAACGTGACGGCATTCAAATCTGAAATGGACAAGGCCGGTGCCGACTACAAGTTCGTCAGTCTCGATGGCGCCAAGCACGGTTTCAGCAATCCTGATGCCGATCGTTTGAGCCATGGTGATCATGGCGGGCCGGACATTGGTTACAACAAAGCGGCGGATGAATCGTCGTGGGCGGACATGAAGGCGTTTTTCAAAAAAATCTTTGCCTGATCAGATAGACCGCATCCGGGCCTTCGCGGGCAAACCTCGCGCCTACAGGGACAACGTAACCCCGAAGAAGCGGCTTGCCCGCGAAGAACGAATACGCGGTTTAACTTGAAGACTACCCAGCCCGAAGGCAACCCGGCAAAATGCCCGACATGAATTCTGTACCCGCCCTTCCCGCCTGTTGCACCCCACTCGATGCCCATTGGCCGCTACCTTCGGTGCTGCCCGATACGGTGCTGTTGAGTACCCATTTCAATCCCTCGCAACTGACCAATGATGATTTTCATCGCAGCGCCATCGAGGCACCCGCGACCATCCAGCGCTCGGTCGCCAAGCGCCAGGCGGAGTTTCTCGCCGGGCGGGTCTGCGCCCGGGCCGCGTTGCAGCAACTGGAAGGTCTGAACTTCAGCCCGGCCATCGGCGAAGACCGCGCGCCGGTTTGGCCGGCGCATATCACCGGGTCGATCACCCACAGCACTGGCCGGGCCGCCGCAATCGTCGCGAAAAAAAGCCATTGGCGCGGCTTGGGCATGGACCTGGAAAACCTGCTCAATGCCGAACGTGCCGAACGCCTGGCCGGGGAAATCCTCACCCCGCCAGAGCTACAGCGCATGGCCGCTGGCCGTCGCGATCAACTGGCGTTGCTGGTGACCCTGACGTTTTCGGTAAAAGAAAGCTTGTTTAAAGCGCTGTACCCCATCGTTCAGCAGCGTTTCTATTTTGAACATGCCGAAGTTTTGGAGTGGACCGAAGCAGGTGAGGTGCGCCTGCGATTGCTGACGGACCTGTCCAGTGAGTGGTGTAACGGCACCGAGCTGGATGCACAGTTTGGCGTCAAGGATGGGCAGCTGTTGAGTCTTGTCAGTATCAAGGCCTGAGGATTCTTGGCGGCTCGGATGGCCTCTTCGCGGGCAAGCCTCGCTCCTACAGGTAATGTGTCTGACCTGAAGGAGCGAGGCTTGCCCGCGAAGGCGATGGGCCAGACAACAAAAATCTCAGCGCTTCTCCTGATTCCTCGGCCAACTCAAACTGAAGCAGGCCCCGCCCAGACTTTTGCTCTTGCCAATCAATGCGCGCCCGTCATGCCAATGAATGATCCGCCGCACGATCGACAGCCCCAAACCATGCCCGCCCGAAGCGCGAGTGCGGCTGTCGTCCAAACGCAGGAACGGGGTGAAGATTTTCTCCCAGGCCAACTCCGGCACGCCCGGCCCGTCATCCTCGACATCCACCCGACAGCGCTGCTGGCCCACCTGATAACTGATGGTCACCCGTGATTGCGCGTGGCGCATGGCGTTACTCACCAGGTTCTGCAACGCCCGGTGCAGGTAGCGCGGCTCGGCCTCCACCCAGGCGTCGTCGCAATCAGCCGCCGACAGGCACAAGCCACGTTGCACCGTGACGTCGGCGCGCAATGGCGCCAGCTCTTCGATCACCTGATTGACCAGTGCATCCAGATCAATGCGCTGGAAATTCAGCGCCGGCGAGCCCTGTTCCAGTCGCGCGTAGGTCAGCATCTCGTCCACTAGACGGTCGAGGTCCTCGATGTCGTGGTCCATGCCTTCGCAGTATTTTTCCAGGGCTTGCGGCGTAGTGGCCGAGCCGATCATCTCCAGGCCGAAGCGCAGCCGAGCTACCGGCGTTCGCAGTTCATGGGACACGGCGCGCACCAGTTCTCGCTGGATCGCCAGCAGTTGCTGCAAGTGCTCGGCCATGCCGTTGAATGCCGATGCCAGACGCCCCACCGAATCCGCACCGCGTGCCGGCACGCGGGTTTCCAGGCTGCCCTTGGCGATGCGCGTGGCCGCGGCTTCCAATCCGCGAAGACGGCGTTCAAGTTGACGCACCAACAGATAGACGATCAAACCGATCAGGGTCAGGCCTAACGCGGCAATCAGCACCAGCCACTCCGGCGGATACGGATTCATCTGATACAACGGGCCGATTTCCAGCACCCACGGCGTGCCGACCATGCCCGCGAACACGCGGATCGAATCGCCGCCCTTGCCCAGCGCCATCACCGTGTCGCCCTCCGATACGCGGCGGCTCTGGTCTTCGTCCATATCGGCCTCTTCGACCGTGACCAGCCGCAAGTCGAACCCGAACCCCTTGTCCTGCTTTAATTGCGCCAGGCGCTTGGGTTGCTCGGCCACTGGCGAGCGCACTAATTCATCGGCCAATAAATAAATGGTCGCCCGCGCCAGTTGCTCGCTGATCTGCTGGACTTCGCCGGTGAGTACTAGCTGTTCCTTATCGCTGACCAACCGGTAAACCTTGGCCGCATGCGGACCGGTCTGCTCCACCAGTGCCTGGCCGTGCAGCACACGGGTGCGCTGGGTGAGGTCGAGGTCGGTCTCGTTAAAGGTTTTCAGCGCCAGCGGAATCCCCAGCAGCCGTTCCCAAACCAACAAGGCACGGTGCCGTTCGGTCTGGTTCATCGGTTCCAGGTTGTCGGCCATCAACGAAAACGTACCGTGGGCCAGCCGCTCGCGGTACTGCTCGCTGCGCACCTGATTGAGCATGTGCAGCGCCAGAACGCCGAGCACCGCTACCAGAACCAGCGCGGCACACATGCCGCCATAAATGCGCAGGAAGATCGAGTTCACAGGGACGAGTCTACGCAGGCCTCGGGAACGAACAGGTAGCCTTTGCTGCGCACGGTCTTGATCAGCCGCGGATGGTCCGGGTCATCGCCGATTTTCGGGCGGATGCGCGAGATGCGCACATCGATGGAGCGGTCCTGGCCGTCATAACCGATGCCGCGTAGCGCGGTGAAGATTTCTTCCCTGGACAGAATGCGCCCGGCGTTGGCCACCAATAGCCAGAGCAGGTCGAACTCGGCGCTGGTCAGTTCGATGCCATTGCCCTGCAGCCAGGCTTCGCGCAATGCGTTGTCCACCACTAGCGGGCCGAATTGCAGGCGCCGTTGTTTTTCCGGCGCGGCTTCTGGTGTTTCACTGCGCCGCAACAACGCCTGGATGCGCGCCAGCAGCAAGCGCGGGCGCACCGGTTTACAGACGTAGTCATCGGCACCCAGGTCGAGGCCGAGGATCTGGTCGGTGTCATCGGTACGGGCGGTGAGCATCAGGATCGGGCCGTCATAACGGTTACGGACCTTGCGGCAAATACTCAGGCCGTCTTCACCGGGGAGCATCAGGTCGAGAATCACCAGGTCCGGCTGCTCCTTGATGATGCGGTTGGCAGCCAGGGCGCCATTGCCCTCGATCGACACACGCAGGCCATTGGCTTCCAGGTAATCGCGAGTCAGCTCAGCCAGACGCTGGTCGTCCTCGACAATCAATACCTGCCAGGCTTCTTGCTCCACGGGTGACCTCTACTTGCCAAGAACTCTAATAAGGAAGGATCCACCCGTCTTTTTGTAATGATTGGGGAGGATAAATTGCATACACACTGGCCGATTGTATAAACGTCGGCCGCGCAGAACACAAGCCGGTAAATGCGTTCGGACAAGACTGTTTTTTGTGATAGGGTTCGCGCCCTTAAAAATCCGCCCGGACCGATTTCGACAGGTGAAAATCTGTGACAAACGGTCTACTCCAGTAGGGTCGCGGCCTACACGCTCTTTCCACCTTTCACACACAATTTACGCACAGGTTTATCCACAGGTAGTACGTTGCAATCGCCCCCCAAAACGCATTATCTTGTACCCCAGCGCCAAAAAAACCCTACATGTAGGGTTTAGCGCAAAAAACCAAACACAAACCGGACACCAATTTCAAGCGCTTTTCTTGCCACTGTCCGGTTGAACCAAACGTATTTTCGAAAGCCCAAACCGCGCGTGCGGATGGCTACTGTATTTCGGCCCATAAGGGTGAAAACGGTACGGGTGTTGCAGTCCCCAACTGTCACCTGAATGGACCCCGGTCTTGTGCCTACGGCGCACGACCAAAGACTTCGGCATGGAAGCGGCGCCCAAATAGCACCCCTTCCTACTGTCCCGAAGTTGTTATGCCCGGCATTCGCCGGTTGTAGTGCTTCAGGACGGAACGGTGGGCACCGTGATGGTGCCCAAACAAACATAGAGAACGTGGAGACACCCATGCAAACCGACACAACTCGCGAGAACCCGCAGGGCACCTTGCCGCAGGCCGCTGATTCGAATTCGGATCTGTCCGCCACCGCGCCAGGCCAGCTTCGCGTGATCAAGCGTAACGGCACTGTCGTTCCTTACACCGATGACAAAATCACCGTCGCCATCACCAAAGCGTTTCTCGCAGTTGAAGGCGGCACCGCTGCCGCTTCGTCGCGAATCCACGACACCGTTGCCCGCCTGACCGAACAAGTCACCGCGACCTTCAAGCGTCGCATGCCTTCGGGCGGCACCATCCACATTGAAGAAATCCAGGACCAGGTCGAACTGGCCCTGATGCGCGCCGGCGAGCAAAAAGTAGCTCGCGACTACGTGATCTACCGTGACGGTCGTTCGAAAGAACGCGCTGCCCACGCTCCGGTCGAGGAAGCGGTCAACGCTCACCCGTCGATCCGCATCACCCGCGCCGATGGCACCTTTGCTCCTCTGGACATGGGCCGCCTGAACACCATCGTCACCGAAGCGTGCGAAGGCCTGGAAGAAGTCGACGGCGACCTGATCCAGCGCGAAACCCTGAAAAACCTGTACGACGGCGTGGCCCTGACCGACGTCAACACCGCGTTGGTGATGACCGCCCGTACACTGGTTGAGCGTGAGCCAAACTACTCGTTCGTAACCGCTCGCCTGCTGATGGACACCCTGCGTGCCGAAGGCCTGGGCTTCCTCGGCGTCGCCGAGAGCGCGACCCACCACGAGATGGTCGACCTGTACGCCAAGGCCCTGCCTGCCTACATCGCCAAGGGTATCGAGTTCGAATTGCTGAACCCGGTTCTGGCGAGCTTCGACCTGGAAAAACTGGGCAAGGCGATCAACCACGAGCGCGACCAGCAGTTCACTTACCTGGGTCTGCAAACCCTGTACGACCGTTACTTCATCCACAAGGATGGCGTGCGTTTCGAACTGCCGCAGATCTTCTTCATGCGCGTGGCCATGGGCCTGGCGATCGAAGAGAAGAATAAAGAAGACCGTGCGATCGAGTTCTACAACCTGTTGTCGTCTTTCGACTACATGTCCTCGACGCCGACCCTGTTCAACGCCGGCACCCTGCGTCCACAGCTGTCCAGTTGCTACCTGACCACCGTGCCGGATGACCTGTCGGGCATCTACCACGCGATCCACGATAACGCCATGTTGTCGAAATTCGCGGGCGGCCTGGGTAACGACTGGACGCCGGTTCGTGCGCTGGGCTCGTACATCAAGGGCACCAACGGCAAATCCCAGGGCGTTGTACCGTTCCTGAAAGTCGTGAACGACACCGCCGTCGCCGTTAACCAGGGTGGCAAGCGCAAAGGCGCTGTGTGTGCCTACCTGGAAACCTGGCACATGGACATCGAAGAGTTCATCGAGCTGCGCAAGAACACCGGTGATGATCGTCGTCGTACCCACGACATGAACACTGCCAACTGGATCCCCGACCTGTTCATGAAGCGCGTCTTCGATGACGGCCCGTGGACCCTGTTCTCGCCATCCGAAGTACCGGACCTGCACGACCTGACCGGTAAAGCCTTCGAAGAGCGTTACGAGTACTACGAAGCGCTGTCCCAGTACCCGGGCAAGATCAAGCTGTTCAAGACCATCCAGGCCAAAGACCTGTGGCGCAAAATGCTGTCCATGCTGTTTGAAACCGGCCACCCATGGCTGACCTTCAAAGACCCGTGCAACCTGCGCAGCCCGCAGCAGCACGTCGGCGTGGTCCACAGCTCGAACCTGTGCACCGAGATCACCTTGAACACCAACAAGGACGAGATCGCCGTTTGCAACCTGGGCTCGATCAACCTGCCGAACCACATCGTCAACGGCAAGCTCGACACCGCCAAGCTGGAACGCACCGTGAACACCGCCGTGCGCATGCTCGATAACGTGATCGACATCAACTACTACTCGGTGCCCCAAGCGAAGAACTCCAACTTCAAGCACCGTCCGGTTGGTCTGGGCATCATGGGCTTCCAGGACGCTTTGTACCTGCAGCACATTCCTTACGGTTCCGACGCTGCCGTCGAGTTCGCCGACAAGTCGATGGAAGCGGTCAGCTATTACGCGATCCAGGCTTCCTGCGACCTGGCAGACGAGCGCGGCGCCTACGAGACGTTCCAGGGTTCGCTGTGGTCCAAAGGCATCCTGCCGCTGGATTCCCAACAGATCCTGATCGAGCAACGTGGCCAGAAGTACATCGACGTTGATCTGAATGAATCCCTGGACTGGGCACCGGTTCGCGCCCGTGTACAGAAAGGCATTCGTAACTCCAACATCATGGCCATCGCACCGACCGCGACCATCGCCAACATCACTGGCGTATCGCAGTCGATCGAACCGACCTACCAGAACCTCTATGTGAAATCGAACCTGTCAGGCGAATTCACCGTGATCAACCCGTACCTGGTTCGCGACCTCAAGGCTCGCGGTCTGTGGGATTCGGTCATGATCAACGACCTGAAGTACTACGACGGTTCCGTTCAGCAGATCGAGCGCATCCCGCAAGAACTCAAAGAGCTCTACGCGACCGCGTTCGAAGTAGACACCAAGTGGATCGTCGACGCGGCAAGCCGTCGTCAGAAGTGGATCGACCAGGCTCAGTCGCTGAACCTGTACATTGCTGGCGCTTCGGGCAAGAAGCTGGACGTGACCTACCGCATGGCTTGGTACCGTGGCCTGAAAACCACTTACTACCTCCGTGCCTTGGCTGCGACCAGCACCGAGAAGTCGACCATCAACACCGGCAAGCTGAACGCTGTTTCCAGCGGCGGCAACCACGGTGACGACTCGGTCCTGGCCGCTCCAGCCGGTCCTGCTCCAGTACCGAAGGCTTGCGCCATCGACGAGCCGGATTGCGAAGCTTGCCAATAAGCTGAGCCAGTAACACGAAACCCCCGACAGGCCTCTGGCTTGTCGGGGGTTTTCTTTTGTGCCCTGCTCAAATGAAAAGATCGCAGCCTCGTTTCACTCGACAGCTCCTACAGGAATCGCATTTCAATGCAGGAGCTGTCGCGTGAAACGAGGCTGTGATCTTTTGACCTTTAACAGCTGTAAAAAAGCCCCTCTTCCGAGGGGCTTTTTGTGCAACCCGTTCAGCCAACCAACATCAGGTCATCTGAATGATGGTCTGCATGATGGTGCTCTGGGTGGAGATGGTCTTGGCGTTCGCCTGGTAGTTGCTCTGCGCCTTGATCAGGTCGACCAGTTCGTTGGTCAGGTTGACGTTGGACTCTTCCAGGGAGTTGGAAACGATCGAACCCAGAGTGCCGGTTTCCGGCGCATCGTAACCCGGGATGCCCGATGCGTAGGTTTCCTTCCAGCTGGTGCCGCCGACTGGCTGCAGACCTTGTTCGTTGGTGAAGCTGGCCAACGAAATCTGACCGATAGGCTTGGTCTGGTTGTTGCTGAAGTTGGCCAGCAACACGCCGCTGCCGTCGATGGTCAGGTTGGTGATCTGGCCAGTGGCGTAGCCGTTCTGCGCAGGAATCGAGCGTGCGGTGTCGGCATTGAACTGGGTAGTGTTGGCCATGGAAATGGTCAGACCGGCCGGATCGGGAGCTGCGCCGTTGGCGGCCCACACACCATTGGTCACTTTACCCGGGACCCAGGTCGTGATTTTCAGGTCGCTGCTGATAACCGGGCCAGGAAGCGTGCTGACCGAAACCAGTTTGCCACTGGTATCGAAGTTCATGGTCGATGGGACCGGAGCCGTCACAGCGGGGTCGCTACCATTCGGGTTACGACCATCGATCAGGGTGTAAGTGTCCCAAGTGTTCGGCCCAGTCTTGACCATGTACTGGTCCATGCTGTGCTGGTTGCCCTGGGTGTCGAACACCGGGGTGGTGAACTGCTTGGTGTAAGTGGCAGTCTTGGTCGGATCGAATTTGTTGGCCGCAACAGTCTGGTCGATCACGTCAGCCGTGGAGTTCAGGTTGATCGTCGACGAAACGCTGTTGGTAGCCTTCGGCGCCAGGTTGGACGTGTCGATGCGCAGGTCGGTCAGCACGCCATTGATGATCTTGCCATTGGCATCCACACCATAACCTTGCAGACGCGCAGTGCCGTCGCTGTTGGTGACGTAGCCGTCCTTGTCAGTCTTGAACGTACCGGCACGGGTGTAGGTCAGCGAGCCGTTGTTGCTCAGGACAAAGAAACCGGAACCCTGGATACCCATGTCGAGCACGTTGCCGGTGTTGTTCACGTCACCCTGGCCAAACTGCTGGGAAACGTTGGCCAGACGCACGCCGTTGCCGACGGTCTTGCTGCCAGTACCCAGCTTGGTTGCCGAGTACACATCTTCGAATTCCGCACGGGACGATTTGAAACCGGTGGTCGCGACGTTGGCGATGTTGTTGCCGGTCACGTCCAGTTGCTTGTTGGCTGCATAGAGACCGCTAAGGCCGATATTGAAAGACATATTCCACTCCTTTGTGCCGTGCTAGTCGGCTCTATATACCAATGGTTTGCACTTTGGACAGGGCGATGCTGCCCAGCCCGGCCAGATTGAGCATCAACTCACCGCCGGTCTGGCTGATGGTCACGCTGTTGACGGTCGCTGGCAGGTTGGTGATCAGCGATACGGCTTGACCATCGATGGTGGTCGAAGCAGCGAAGGTGTACGTGCCTGCGGCCGCCACCTCCCCCGCATCGTTCTTGCCATCCCAGGTAAAGCTGGCATTGCCTGCCTTCTGAGAGCCCATGTCGATGGTGCGTACGACCTTGCCGTCCGCGTCGGTGATTTTCAGTGTGGCATCGGATACCGACGACGGCATCACAACGGTACCGTTCAGAGGCTTCGAGGTGTCGACCACCGCCTTGTCACCAGGTGCAATAACGGTACGCCCTACCAGCGCCGAGGCCTGCAATGCCTGGGACGAGTTGTAGTTGCTGGCCAGTCCGCTCACGGTGTCGTTGAGGGTGGTGATCCCTTCCAGACTACTGAACTGTGCCAACTGGGCCACGAACGCGCCGTTGTCCTGAGGCTCTAGCGGGTTCTGGTTTTTCAGTTGTGTCACCAGCAACTGCAGGAACGCGTCCTTGCCCAAGGCTTTATTACCCGTGGCGCTGCTGGCTGCCGCCCCAAGACCGTCTTGCGAGGTGTTGGTCTTGATCGAAGAATTGGCCAGGATGTCGTTGAGACTCAAACCGCCTGTGGAATCGCTAACACTCATCTGAGTCGCCCCTTATCACTGACCGAGGGTCAGGACTTTCTGCATCATGGTTTTGGCGGTGTTCATCATTTCGGCGTTGGTCTGGAACGAACGGCTCGCGGAAATCATGTCGGCCATTTCTTCCACCACGTTGACGTTCGGGTAGTAGACGTAGCCCTTGGCATCTGCAGCCGGATGGTTCGGCTCGTAGCGCGCCTCGAGGTTGCTCTGATCTTCGACCACGCCCATGACCTGCACGCCTTGACCGGCAGCGTCCTGGTTCTGGAACAGCGAATCACTGCCGCCGCTCTGGCCGCCCTGGAACATGGTGGCGAATACCGGGTGACGCGCACGATAGGTCTGGTCGATGCTCGACGAGACGGTCTCGGCGTTGGCGATGTTCGAGGCCACGGTGTTCAGGCGCGTGGTCTGCGCACTCATGCCGCTACCGGCAATGTTGAAAACACTGGATAGAGACATGACTTACTCTCCGCGCAGGGCTGAAATCAGCCCTTTGAATTTGCTGTTGAGCAGGGTGAAGCTCGCCTGGAAGCCGACCGCGTTTTCCGCGTAGTTCGACTGTTCCAATTGGGCGTCCACGGTGTTCTGGTCGATCGACGGTTGCATTGGCGTGCGATACATCAGCGACTCATCACCATTGCCCAGACCTTCAGCTTCGATATGACGGCTGTTGGTCATGTTCAAGGCGAACGTACCGTTATTGGCCTTGTTGCTCTGCGCCTCGAGTACTTTCGAGAACTCCAGATCCCGCGCCTTGTAGTTCGGGGTGTCGGCGTTGGCAATGTTGTTGGCCAGGACTTCGGCGCGCTGGGCGCGGAAGCCCAGAGCCTTTTCGTGAATACCGAGCGCTTTATCGAAGCTGATGCTCATGTCGGGAAACCTTCGAGTGACCTGATTTTTCGTACGATGAACATAGCAAGCGGCATGCCAATTCAAGAACCCCCGTAAACCGGGCCTTTGCGGGCAGTGGCAAAGCGGCAATGACAGAAAAGCGGCAACGGGTTTCCGCCGTCTGCCGCTTTTCTGCCGCTTTCGTGAATTGCCCGCATCCCCTGTAGATACCGTCTTGACTCTCACCGGGCAAGTGCAAGTTTTGGGTCAAATGGTTGTCCCGATTTGAGCACCCCGTAAACGAAATGCAGCAGCTTACGCATTGCAGCACAGATGATCTGCTTGGGGGCCTTGCCGTTGGCCTTCAGGCGATCTTTCATGGCAATGATCGCTTCGTTATGCCGCAGCGCTACCAGGCCTGGCATGTAGAGGCCAGCACGCAAGCGCGCTGAACCGATTTTAGAGATCAAGGTGCGGCCCTTGAACGTGCCGGAGTCCTGGAGTTCTGGGTTTAATCCGGCGGCGGCAACCAGTTTGCGAGGGTTGTCGTACTTGCGCAGGTCACCCAGCTCGGCCAACAGTCGCTCAAGCGTTTTCTCGCCAATGCCATCGATGGTCACGACCAAGTCGCGCATTTGGCGCATGTCCGGGTCGTCATCGATGTGTTTTTTGATCGCCTTGTGGGTTTCAGCGATTTCTTTTTCGATGTGACGCAGCACCGAATGGATCGAGTCTTTGACGCTTTCGTCGGACACGTCCAGTCGATTGAGCTCCATTTGCTGCATTTCCTGAAGGTCGTCGAGGCGTCGAACCATCGCCTTCAGTTGACGAAACTTCAGTGGTTCCGGGGCCCACAGCTGAAGCTTTTCATTTTTTTCTCGGGCGAAGTCAGCAATCAGCTTGGCGTCGCTTTTATCGGTTTTGATCCGGCGTAACTCGCTGCCGGCATACGCATGCGTGGTGGCCGGATTCACCACACAGACCCGATAACCCTTTTTGTAGATAAACTCGGCAAGCTCCAGGTGATAGACGCTGGTGGCTTCCATCACGATCAGGGCCGAAGGCTCGGCTTGCTTGAGCAGCCAGGCTTCAAACTCCTTGAAACCCTTGGTGTCGTTAGCCAGTTTGGCCTTGGTTTTGTGCTTGCCGTTTGGCAAGTGCGTAGCAATATCAAAGGTGTGTTTAGCGATATCGACACCGACGAAACTGGACATATTCCTCTCCCAATCAGATCAATTGCGATCATCACTGCACTCTGTCCAACCTTGCAAATGCGGGCTCTCGCCAAGGACGGGCCCAAGATACCGTTCGAACTATACGAGTGAGTGTGGAGGGTAGGAGCACGATCTACATTGCAGGCAAAAAGCCTAAGGAGCTGCGCGGCTTCCAGGTCCCTCCCTCGATGATCAGTCGAGAACTATCGCTCCTGACGGAGCGATAGTCGAGATACAAGGAGCTGCCGAAGGCTGCGATCTTTTGATCTGCGCTTGAAATGCCTTATCAATCTGACTGATCAGTTCCCATCAGGCAGATCTGTAGGCTGCTAACCGATTGCGCGCTAAGCTGCGAATTCCTATTCGTGCGGCGGAGCCGAGCATGTCCGAGTTGATCCTGCATCATTACCCGACGTCCCCTTTTGCCGAAAAGGCGCGATTACTGCTGGGCTTCAAGGGGCTGTCCTGGCGCTCGGTGAAAATCTCGCCGGTGATGCCCAAACCCGACCTGACCGCGCTGACCGGTGGCTACCGCAAGACCCCGGTATTGCAGATCGGTGCAGATATCTATTGCGACACCGCGTTGATCGCCCGCCGGCTGGAACAGGAAAAAGCCCTGCCGGCGTTTTTCCCGGAAGGCCAGGAAATGATTGCCGCGTCCTTCGCTGCCTGGGCCGATTCGGTGGTGTTCCAGCATGCCGTCAGCCTGGTATTCCAGCCGGAGTCGGTCGCGGTGCGTTTTGGTCACTTGCCGCCGGAAGCAATCAAGGCGTTTATCGCGGATCGCGCCAAATTGTTCAGCGGCGGCAGCGCCACACGTTTATCAGCCGAGCAGGCCAAGCATCAATGGCCGACCATCATGGTGCGTCTTGAGCAACAGCTGCAGCGCGAGGCGGGCGACTACCTGTTCGGCGAGCCGTCGGTTGCCGACTTTGCTTTGGCTCACCCGCTGTGGTTCCTCAAGGCGACACCGGTGACGTCACCGCTTGTGGATAACTATCCGGCCGTTTCGGCCTGGCTGGCGCGAGTTCTGGGGTTCGGTCATGGGGCGCCGAGCGAAATGACCTCGGAAGAAGCGCTGGAGATTGCACGCAATGCCACACCCGCGGCATTGCCGGATGAAGCCTTTGACGATCCGAATGGGTTCAAGGCGGGTCAGCAGGTGCAGATCGCGGCAACTGACTACGGCGTTGACCCGGTGGCGGGTGAGTTGTTGTTTGCTGGCCGCGAGGAATTGATTCTGCGCCGCGAAGACGAACGCGGTGTCGTGGTGCATGTGCACTTTCCGCGTTTCGGCTTCCGTATCGAGGCGTGCTGATCTACAAAAACGAAAAGATCGCAGCCTTCGACAGCTCCTGCATGAGATCGGTGCAGGAGCTGCCGAAGGCTGAGATCTTTTGATCTTTAAATCATTTCAACGCCGCCATAATCGCATCCGGGTCATACCCGCGAATCAGCGTGCCGTTCACATCAATGATCGGAATCCCGCCACCACCGAGCGCTTCATAGTCCTTGCGCGCCACGGCATCCTTCTCGATATCGAAGTCCTTGTACGGGATGCCCCTTTGATCGAGAAAACGCCGGGTCAGTTTGCAGTAGCCGCACCATTGCGTGCTGTAGAGCACGACGTTGGCTTTGAGCTGAATCTGCTCGGACACCACTTGGGTCGGATCCATTAGCCGCTCGATCTTGCCCCAGTTCTGGTAAACCACCACCACGACCAGGATCAGCAGGAATTTCTTCAATACGCTGCCGAGCATCAGTTGCGTCGCTTGAGCTGGTCGGTGAGCGAGGTGGGCAGGCCTTTGATAATCAGCGTGCCGGCGTCTTCGTCGTACTCGATCTTCGAGCCCAACAGGTGCGCTTCGAAGCTGATGGACAGGCCTTCGGCGCGTCCGGTGAAACGGCGGAACTGGTTCAGGGTGCGTTTATCGGCCGGGATCTCCGGCGACAAGCCGTAATCCTTGTTGCGGATGTGATCGTAGAAGGCTTTCGGGCGTTCTTCGTCGATCAGTTCCGACAGCTCTTCCAGGCCCATCGGCTCGCCCAGTTTGGCCTGGCTGCTGGCGTAATCCACCAGGGTCTTGGTCTTCTCGCGGGCTGACTCTTCCGGCAGGTCTTCACTCTCGACGAAGTCACTGAAGGCCTTGAGCAGGGTGCGGGTTTCACCCGGGCCGTCGACGCCTTCCTGGCAGCCAATGAAGTCGCGGAAATACTCCGAAACCTTTTTGCCGTTCTTGCCTTTGATGAACGAAATGTATTGCTTGGACTGCTTGTTGTTCTGCCACTCGGAGACGTTGATTCGCGCCGCGAGGTGCAACTGGCCCAGGTCCAGGTGACGGGACGGGGTCACGTCCAGTTGATCGGTCACAGCGACGCCTTCGCTGTGGTGCAGCAGGGCGATGGCCAGGTAATCAGTCATGCCTTGCTGATAATGGGCGAACAGTACATGGCCACCGACCGAGAGATTGGATTCCTCCATCAGCTTTTGCAGGTGTTCCACCGCCACGCGGCTGAACGCCGTAAAGTCCTTGCCGCCCTCGAGGTACTCCTTCAGCCAGCCGCTGAACGGAAAGGCCCCGGATTCCGGATGGAACAGACCCCAGGCTTTGCCTTGTTTGGCGTTATAGCTTTCGTTGAGGTCGGCGAGCATGTTCTCGATAGCTGCGGACTCTGCCAGTTCAGAGTCACGAGCGTGGAGAACTGCAGGTGTGCCGTCGGGTTTTTTGTCGATCAGGTGGACGATGCAATGACGGATCGGCATGGGCTTCTCGGCTGATTGAAGAGAGGAGGGCGTGCTCCCCGAAAAAGCGCTCAGTGTACCGCAATCTCCACGTGAGGCACTGTAACCACAACCCTGCAGGAGCTGCCGAAGGCTGCGATCTTTTGAGTTTGATTTTTGGGAAACAAGATCAAAAGATCGCAGCCTTCGGCAGCTCCTACATGGGGGGTGTAGGGCAATTCGAGGGCGACCAGCGGCGCTTATGCGTTTTTTTCCCGGTTTAGAGCAATAAAGCTGACCAAATGGGTAGCTAGAGGCGGATATTTCCCCGCCTCTGTGCTAGTTTTGCCCGGTCTTACGCGAAGTCACTGCGTTAAGCGTGCATTCAGCATTTGTCAGGTCGAACCAAACCCTGATTTCGGTATCTATAACCCCGATCCAGTGGTTATTTAGGCCGAGGGTGCCAGATCCAGAAGATCGGGCTCGATGGCTGACACTGCACTCTGCAATCCATATGAATTTGATAGGGAAGGAACACTACATGGCTCTTACTAAAGACCAACTGATCGCCGACATCGCTGAAGCTATCGACGCGCCAAAAACCACCGCGCGTAACGCTCTGGACCAACTGGGCCAAATCGTTGCTGATCAGCTGGAAAACGGCGGCGAAATCACTCTGCCAGGTATCGGCAAACTGAAAGTGACTGAGCGTCCTGCCCGTACCGGCCGCAACCCTTCGACTGGCGCTGCCATCGAAATCGCTGCCAAGAAAGTGATTAAGCTGGTTGTGGCCAAAGGCCTGACCGACGCTGTTAACAAGTAAGACTTGTTAAAAAAAACCGTGCAACGGAGCGATCCGGGCACGGTTTTTTTGTGTCTGTGATTTGCTACAAATACCGCTAAACCAATGCAGGAGCGAGCCTGCTCGCGATGGCGGCGTGTCAGTTAACGATGATGTCGACTGATGCACCGCCATCGCGAGCAGGCTCACTCCCACAGTGACTCAGCTTTTGCGCGCCCAGCGCTCGCGCCAAACCTGCTGTTCGGATTTAGTCTGATAAGTCCAGGCAACGAAGCGGCTCTGCTTTTGCCCCTGAGACATTTCCACAACCTGGCTTTCCAGAACGCCGGCCTTTTTCAGCGCCGTCTGAATTGCGGGCAGGTTCGAGGCCTTGGAGACCAGCGTACTGAACCACAGCACTTTGTGCTGAAAGTGCGCGCTCTCGGCGATCAGTTGCGTCACAAAGCGCGATTCGCCACCTTCACACCACAACTCGGCGGATTGGCCGCCGAAGTTCAGCACCGGCAGTTTGCGTTTCGGGTCGGCGCGGCCCAGCGCACGCCATTTGCGCTCGCTACCGCGTGTCGCTTCTTCCATCGACGCGTGGAACGGCGGGTTGCACATGGTCAGGTCAAAGCGTTCGCCCGGCTCAAGCAGGCCCAGCAGGATGTGCTTGGGATTGGTTTGCTGGCGCAACTGAATGGCTTTGTTGAGCCCGTTGGACTGCACAATGGCTTTGGCCGAGGCCACGGCCGTCGGGTCGATTTCCGAGCCGAGGAAGTGCCAGCGATAGTCGCTGTAGCCGATCAGCGGATAGACACAGTTGGCGCCCATGCCGATATCGAGCACCTTCACAGGCGCGCCCCGAGGGATCTCCCCGTCGTTGACACTGGCCAGCAGGTCGGCGAGAAAGTGCACGTAGTCCGCGCGCCCCGGCACCGGAGGGCAAAGGTAGTCGGCGGGGATATCCCAGTGATTGATCCCATAGAACGACTTGAGCAATGCCCGGTTGAACACCCGCACGGCATCGGGGCTGGCGAAGTCGATGCTCTCTTTGCCGTAAGGATTGATGATCACGAACTTCGCCAGCTCCGGCGTGCTCTTGATCAGCGCCGGGAAGTCGTAGCGACCCTGATGGCGATTGCGCGGGTGCAGGCTGGCCTTCTCGCGTGGTTCCACGGCTTTGGCCGGGGTCGCGGGTTTTGGCTTTTGGCGCGGGGCTTTGGGTTTGCTAGGGGCGGTCATGGGAAGTCGATTCAAGGTTTGGCTCAAAGTGGCGGGCATTGTCCCACATCCAGCTGCTGTGAGCTCAATTGCAAAGATCACAACTGTCCCCTGTAGGAGCTGTCGAGTGAAACGAGGCTGCGATCTTTTGATCTTGTTTTTAATGAAGCAAGATCAAAAGATCGCAGCCTGCGGCAGCTCCTACATGGAGAATGTAGAGCGGCATAAAAAAGGGAGGCCGCTTTGGCCTCCCTTTTTCATTGCGATTTGCCGTTACAGGCTGGCAATCCGTGCGTGTTGCTCGGCCAGTTTGCCCAGAGCCTGTTCGGCTTCGGCCAGTTTGGCGCGTTCTTTCTCGATGACTTCAGCCGGAGCCTTGTCAACGAAGCCGGCGTTGGACAGCTTGCCGCCGACCCGCTGCACTTCGCCTTGCAGGCGCTGGATTTCCTTGTCCAGACGCGCCAGCTCGGCACCTTTGTCGATCAGGCCGGCCATCGGCACCAGCACTTCCATCTCGCCGACCAGTGCGGTCGCGGACAGCGGTGCTTCTTCGCCTGCGGTCAGTACGGTGATCGATTCGAGGCGCGCCAGTTTCTTCAGCAGCGCCTCGTTTTCGGTGAGGCGGCGCTGATCTTCGGCACTGACGTTTTTCAGGAACAGCGGCAGCGGTTTACCCGGCCCGATGTTCATCTCGCCACGGATGTTGCGCGTGCCGAGCATCAGTTCCTTGAGCCATTCGATGTCGTCTTCGGCGGCCTGATCGATGCGGGTTTCATTAGCCACTGGCCAAGGTTGCAGCATGATTGTCTTGCCTTCGATTCCGGCCAGCGGCGCGATGCGCTGCCAGATTTCTTCGGTGATGAACGGCATGAACGGGTGAGCCAGGCGCAGGGCCACTTCCAGCACGCGAACCAGCGTGCGACGGGTGCCGCGCTGGCGCTCGACCGGCGCGTTTTCGTCCCACAGCACAGGCTTGGACAGTTCCAGGTACCAGTCGCAATACTGGTTCCAGATGAATTCGTACAAGGCTTGCGCGGCCAGGTCGAAACGGAACTGGTCGAGTTGACGGGTCACTTCGGCTTCGGTGCGTTGCAGCTGTGAAATGATCCAGCGGTCAGCCAGCGACAACTCGTAGGCTTCGCCGTTCTGGCCGCAGTCTTCGCCCTTGTCCAGCACGTAGCGCGCGGCGTTCCAGATCTTGTTGCAGAAGTTGCGATAGCCTTCAACGCGGCCCATGTCGAACTTGATGTCGCGACCGGTGGACGCCAGCGAGCAGAAGGTGAAGCGCAGGGCGTCGGTGCCATAGCTGGCGATGCCCTCGGCGAACTCGTCGCGGGTCTGCTTCTCGATCTTCTTCGCCAGTTTCGGCTGCATCATGCCGGAGGTGCGTTTCTGCACAAGCTCTTCCAGTTCGATACCGTCGATGATGTCCAGCGGGTCCAGGACGTTGCCCTTGGATTTGGACATCTTCTGGCCTTGGCCATCACGCACCAGGCCGTGCACGTAAACGGTCTTGAATGGAACCTGCGGCGTGCCGTCTTCGTTTTTCACCAAATGCATGGTGAGCATGATCATCCGGGCAACCCAGAAGAAGATGATGTCGAAGCCGGTCACCAGAACATCGGTGGAGTGGAATTTCTTCAGGAACTCGGTCTGTTCCGGCCAGCCGAGCGTGGAGAACGTCCACAGGCCCGAACTGAACCAGGTGTCGAGTACATCGTTGTCCTGTTGCAGCGCAACATCCGGGCCGAGGTTGTGCTTGGCGCGCACTTCGGCTTCGTCGCGACCGACATAGACTTTGCCCGACTCGTCGTACCAGGCCGGAATACGGTGGCCCCACCACAGCTGACGGCTGATGCACCAATCCTGGATGTCACGCATCCACGAGAAGTACATGTTTTCGTACTGCTTCGGCACGAACTGAATGCGGCCGTCTTCAACGGCAGCAATCGCAGGCTCAGCCAAAGGCTTGGTGGAGACGTACCACTGGTCGGTCAGCCACGGCTCGATGATCGTGCCGGAGCGGTCGCCTTTCGGTACTTTCAGTGCGTGATCGTTAACGCTGACCAGCAGTCCTGCCGCATCGAATGCAGCAACGATCTGCTTGCGCGCTTCGAAACGGTCGAGGCCGGCGTATTCGGCCGGGATCTTGCCGTCGATGCTCTCGTTCAACGTGCCATCAAGGTTGAATGCCTGGGCGGCAGGCAGGACGTTGGCGTTCTTGTCGAAGATGTTCAGCAGCGGCAGGTTGTGGCGCTTGCCGACTTCGTAGTCGTTGAAATCGTGGGCCGGGGTGATTTTCACGCAGCCGGTGCCGAATTCAGGGTCGCAGTAATCGTCGGCGATGATCGGGATGCGGCGGCCAACCAGCGGCAGCTCGACAAACTTGCCGATCAGGGCTTTGTAGCGTTCGTCGTTCGGGTTAACCGCAACGGCGGAGTCGCCGAGCATGGTTTCCGGACGCGTAGTCGCGACGATCAGGAAGTCGTTGCCTTCAGCGGTCTTGACGCCGTCGGCCAGCGGATACTTCAGGTTCCACAGGAAGCCTTTCTCGTCGTGGTTTTCCACTTCGAGGTCGGAAATCGCCGTGTGCAGCTTGGTGTCCCAGTTGACCAGGCGCTTGCCGCGATAGATCAGGCCGTCTTCGTGCAGGCGTACGAAGGCTTCTTTAACGGCTTCCGAGAGACCGTCGTCCATGGTGAAGCGCTCGCGGCTCCAGTCTACGGACGAGCCGAGGCGGCGGATCTGGCGGCTGATGTTGCCGCCGGACTGATCCTTCCACTCCCAGACTTTCTCGAGGAATTTGTCGCGGCCCAGATCGTGGCGATTCTGGCCCTGGGCTTCGAGTTGACGTTCCACCAGCATTTGCGTGGCGATACCGGCGTGGTCGGTGCCCGGCTGCCACAGGGTGTTGCGACCCTGCATGCGGCGGAAACGGATCAAGGCGTCCATGATCGCGTTGTTGAAGCCATGACCCATGTGCAGGCTGCCGGTGACGTTCGGCGGCGGGATCATGATGGTGTAGGACTCGCCCGCGCCTTGCGGGGCGAAGTAATTCTCGGACTCCCAGGTGTTGTACCAGGAAGTTTCAATGGCGTGCGGCTGGTAGGTCTTATCCATGCGCGGCGGGACCCTATTGGCATTTATTCAGGAAAAGCCGGCAAGTATAGCGGGGATGTTCCGATGCGCGTAGAGCGAGGTGACAATGGGGCGGGGAAAAATGTGCTTTGGCAATCAGGAGGTCATGTAGGAGTTGCCGCAGGCCGCGATCTTTTGATCTCGCTTCCTTAAAAACAAGATCAAAAGATCGCAGCCTGCGGCAGCTCCTACCTGTCGTCTATTTGTCAGGCGACCCGATTCAGATCGTTATGGCGTGTTTCCTTCAGGCACAGCACCGCAATCAAACTCAGCACCGCCGCCCCGGACACATACCCGCCGACATAACTCAAACCGCCCATCGCCACCAGTTTCTGCGCGAAAAACGGTGCCGCCGATGCCCCGACAATCCCGCCCAGGTTGTAGGCGGCGGAAGCGCCGGTATAGCGCACATGGGTCGGAAACAGTTCTGGCAGCAGCGCGCCCATCGGGGCGAATGTCACGCCCATGAGGAACAATTCGATACACAGGAACAGCGCCACGCCCCAGGTCGAGCCTTGGGTCAGTAATGGCTCCATCAAGAATCCGGACAGAATCGCCAATACGCCACCGATGATCAGTATCGGTTTGCGCCCGTAACGGTCACTGGCCCAGGCCGAAAGCGGGGTCGCGGCGGCCATGAACAGTACGGCGAAGCACAGCAGGCCGAGGAAGGTTTCGCGGCTGTAGCCAAGTGTCGCCACGCCGTAACTCAGCGAGAATACGGTCGAAATGTAGAACAGTGCATAACACACCACCATCGATCCGGCGCCCAGCAGAACGGGTACCCAGTATTGGCTGAACAACTCGACCAGCGGGATTTTCACTCGTTCCTGACGCGCTATGGCATTAGCGAATACGGGTGTTTCGTGAAGCTTGAGGCGAACGTACAGGCCGACCATTACCAGCGCGGCGCTGAGCAGGAACGGAATCCGCCAGCCCCAGGAGCGGAACTGTTCGTCGGTCAGGGTCATGGCCAAGGTCAGGAACAGGCCGTTGGCCGCGAGAAAGCCGATGGAGGGGCCAAGCTGCGGGAACATGCCGAACCAGGCACGTTTGCCCTTGGGCGCATTTTCCGTGGCAAGCAACGCTGCGCCACCCCATTCACCGCCCAATCCCAGACCCTGGCCGAAGCGCAGCACGCAGAGCAGGATGGGTGCCCAGGCGCCAATGCTGTCGTAACCGGGTAGCACGCCGATCAGCGTGGTGCACACGCCCATCAACAACAGTGAGGCAACCAGGGTCGATTTGCGCCCGATGCGGTCGCCGAAGTGACCGAACAGCGCCGATCCCAGCGGTCGCGCGAGGAACGCGATGCCAAAGGTGAGAAATGCCGAAAGCATCTGCGCCGTGCCGGAAGTCTGCGGAAAGAACACCGGACCGATCACCAGCGCGGCAGCGGTGGCATAGACGTAAAAGTCGTAGAACTCGATGGCAGTGCCGATGAAGCTCGCGGTGGCCACGCGGGTGGCGGAGTTCGTCGGTTGCGCGGGTGCGGAATCGTTGTAAGCCGTGCTGGTCGTCATGCGGTTATCCCTGACAGTCATGTGCCCCAGTGGAGCGAATTATTATGGTCGAACACCCAGGGATGTGGGTTTGGAGCAGGGTGCGGGTAGCACTGGATGTGGCGGGGCTTGGGTAAGCTGTTGGATTATAGGAAGGCGGCTAACGATTCAACAAGAGCAAAAGATCGCAGCCTTCGGCAGCTCTTACAGGCGTAACGCATTCCAGATGTAGGCGCTGTCGAAGGCTTCGATCTTTTGACTTTCTAACGGACAGACACAGTCGACGGCGCCGGGCTGATATGCCAGATCAGCACCCGCGTAACGCGATTGTCTTCCGTCTCCAGAATCTCCAGCCGATAGCGCCCGATCTTCAGGCAAACCGCACTCTCAGGAATGGTCTCCAACGCTTCGGTTACCAAACCATTCAAGGTCTTCGGGCCGTCGCTTGGCAAATGCCAGCCAAGGCTCTTGTTCAATTCGCGGATGGACGCTGCACCATCGATTACCAAGCGGCCATCGGCCTGAGGATGGATGTGCGGGTTGTTCAGGGTTTGCTGGCTTTCGAACTCGCCGACGATTTCTTCGAGAATGTCTTCCAGGGTCACGATGCCAAGCACTTCGCCATATTCGTCGACCACCATGCCCAGGCGTCGTTGCTGTTTGTGGAAGTTCAGCAATTGCAGTTGCAGCGGGGTGCTTTCCGGTACGAAGTACGGTTCGCGACTGGCCGCCAGCAACGCTTCTCGTGTCAGGCTCCCGTCAGCCAGCAAGTGGCCGATTTGGCGGGTGTTGAGTACGGCTTCGACCTGGTTGATATCGCTATGGAACACTGGCAGGCGCGTGCGCTTGTTGTGGCGCAGTTGCTCGATGATTTCTTCGATCGGATCGTCCAGATTGATGCCGTCGACTTCACTGCGCGGTACGAGAATGTCATTGACCGTAATGTTGTCCAGGGCATGAATGCCCGGCAGCGAATGCGGGCGGCAGACGGCGGGTTCGCGATCGTCGTGCCGGTCATTGGGTGTCTCGTCTTCGCTCTGTTGCACCACTTTGGCTTTGCGTGCGAGGGGGCGCATCAGCAATTGGCTGGTGGCGTTGAGCAACCAGGCTGCCGGGTAAATGATTTTCAGGGGAATGCGAAGCAGATTGTTGCCGAAGGCCAGGATCGCATCCGGATGACGGACGGCAAGGGCGCGCGGCAGGAAGTCGGCAAACACCAGCACAAGGGCGCCGGCGCCCAGGCAGGCCAGCCAAGGACCGTTTTCGGCCCAGATAAATATCCCCAGCAAGGTACAGATGATCACCAGCAGCGTACGGCACAGGGTATTGCAGAAGATCAGGCTGTTAAGCGGAAAGCTCAGCCTGGCCAGCGGCTGGTCGCTTGAACGCGAGGCAGTGCGCAGGGCCAGCACATGCTGGTGCGCGGCTTCGATAGCGGTAAACAGCCCTGACCATAAAATCAGCAGAGCCACTACTGCAAGCATCGGCCCTATGGGCAAGTCGTCCATTAATACCGCCCGTCAGATGTGCAGGATGTATTCACGAACCAGCTTACTGCCGAAATACGCCAGCATCAGCAGGCAGAAACCGGCAAGGGTCCAGCGAATGGCCTTGTGCCCGCGCCAGCCGAGGCGGTTACGGCCCCAGAGCAGCACGCTGAAGACGATCCAGGCCAGGCAGGCCAGCAACGTTTTGTGCACCAGATGCTGGGCGAACAGGTTTTCGACGAACAGCCAGCCCGAGATCAGCGACAGCGACAGCAAGGTCCAGCCAGCCCAGAGGAAACCGAACAGCAAGCTTTCCATGGTTTGCAGTGGCGGGAAGTTCTTGATCAGGCCAGACGGGTGTTTGTGCTTGAGTTGATGATCCTGAACCAGCAGCAGCAAGGCCTGGAACACGGCGATAGTGAACATGCCATAGGCAAGGATCGACAATAGGATGTGGGCGAGAATGCCCGGCTCTTCGTCGATGACTTGCACCGTGCCGGCAGGGGCGAACTGTGCGAGCAGAGCGGTCGCGGCCCCGAGCGGGAACAGCAGCACCAGCAGGTTTTCCACCGGGATGCGCGAGCAGGCCAGCAGCGTCAAGGCGATGACGGCAGCGGCAATCAGGCTGGCGGCACTGAAAAAGTCCAGGCCCAGGCCGATCGGCGTCAGCAAGTGAGTGAGCAGGCTGGCGCTGTGGGCCAGCACGGCAAGCACGCCGAGCGTCACCAGCAGGCGTTTGTTCGCCTTGGCACCATTGGCCAGGCGAGTGCCCTGATAGAGAGTCGCAGCGGCATATAAGCAGGCGGCGGCGAGAGTGGTAAGCAAGCTGGGTGACAAGGGGAGCATAAATCCTGTTAGGCAAGCCCGAAAGCCGCTGAGTTTGGCATAGAACCCACGCAGCACGAAAGTGCGAGGTGTCCGCCAGACGCAGTCTTCGCTATAATCCGCGACCTGCCCACGCCGCAGGCTCGCCGAGCACATGTTTAGTCCGGTCCGGGCCGCCATTATCCCGGTCTACACAGGGCCTGAAAGGATCGCGCAATGTTTGAAAACTTAACCGACCGCCTCTCGCAGACGCTTCGCCATGTCACCGGCAAGGCCAAGCTGACCGAAGACAACATCAAAGACACCCTGCGCGAAGTGCGCATGGCGTTGCTCGAGGCCGACGTCGCCTTGCCGGTGGTCAAAGACTTCGTCAATTCGGTCAAGGAACGCGCCGTCGGCACCGAGGTGTCGCGCAGCCTGACGCCGGGCCAGGCCTTCGTGAAGATCGTCCAGGCCGAACTCGAAAGCCTGATGGGTGCCGCCAACGAAGACCTGAACCTGAGCGCCGTTCCGCCAGCGGTCATCCTGATGGCCGGTTTGCAGGGTGCGGGTAAAACCACCACCGCCGGCAAGCTCGCGCGCTTCCTTAAAGAGCGCAAGAAGAAATCGGTCATGGTCGTGTCGGCGGACGTTTACCGTCCGGCGGCGATCAAGCAGCTGGAAATGCTTGCGGGTGAAGTCGGCGTTACGTTCTTCCCGTCCGACCTGAGCCAGAAGCCGGTCGATATCGCACAAGCAGCTATTAAAGAAGCAAAACTCAAATTCATCGACGTGGTCATCGTCGACACCGCCGGTCGTCTGCACATCGATGAAGAGATGATGGGCGAGATCAAGGCGCTGCATGCCGCGATCAACCCGGTCGAAACCCTGTTCGTGGTTGACGCCATGACCGGCCAGGACGCGGCCAACACGGCCAAGGCGTTCGGCGATGCGTTGCCGCTGACCGGTGTGATCCTGACCAAGGTCGACGGCGACGCCCGTGGCGGTGCCGCGCTGTCGGTGCGTGCCATTACCGGCAAGCCGATCAAGTTCATCGGTATGGGCGAGAAGAGCGAAGCGCTCGATCCGTTTCACCCGGAGCGTATTGCCTCGCGCATCCTTGGCATGGGTGATGTGCTCAGTCTGATCGAGCAAGCGGAAGCGACCCTCGACAAGGACAAGGCCGACAAGCTGGCCAAGAAGCTGAAGAAGGGTAAGGGCTTCGACCTCGAAGACTTCCGTGATCAGCTGCAACAGATGAAAAACATGGGCGGCCTCGGCGGCCTCATGGACAAACTGCCGAACATGGGCGGTGTCAACCTGGCGCAAATGGGCAACGCCCAGACTGCGGCAGAGAAGCAATTCAAGCAGATGGAAGCCATCATCAATTCCATGACCCCGGCCGAGCGCCGTGACCCTGAGCTGATCAGCGGTTCGCGCAAACGTCGTATCGCCATGGGTTCCGGCACTCAGGTGCAGGACATCGGTCGCTTGATCAAGCAACACAAGCAAATGCAGAAGATGATGAAGAAATTCTCCGCGAAAGGCGGAATGGCCAAAATGATGCGCGGCATGGGCGGTATGTTGCCCGGCGGCGGCATGCCAAAAATGTAAAAAAATCGCGCAAGGGCACGCTCTTGCGCTACCCACACGGATGTGGGAGATCCAGCAAACCCGCACTTGGCGGGAGCTGACCGGCCGTTTTTACCGACGGCTCTATAGCAAATCTTGATGGCGACCGAAAGGCTGCCGGAAAAAGACATTTGCAAAAGTCCGGATATTCCTTAGAATATGCGGCCTTTCGGGCACCCATGCCCGCTGTGCCTTTAGATTTGCAGCACCGACTACAGGAACGATGTTCACATGCTAACAATCCGTCTTGCCCTTGGCGGCTCCAAAAAGCGCCCGTTTTACCACTTGACCGTAACCGACAGCCGCAACCCGCGCGACGGTTCGCACAAGGAACAGGTTGGTTTCTTCAACCCTGTTGCTCGTGGTCAAGAAGTTCGTCTGTCCGTGAACCAAGAGCGCGTAGCCTACTGGCTGAGCGTTGGTGCACAACCTTCTGAGCGCGTTGCTCAGTTGTTGAAGGAATCTGCTAAGGCTGCGGCCTGAGCAATATGAACGCGACGCCAGCTGTTGCTGATGATTTGATCGTTATCGGCAAGATTTACTCGGTTCACGGCGTTCGCGGCGAAGTGAAGGTGTACTCCTTTACTGATCCGATTAAGAACCTGCTGGAATACAAAACCTGGACGCTCAAGCGTGACGGCAATGTAAAGCAGGTAGAGCTGGTCAGCGGACGCGGGAATGACAAATTCCTGGTCGCAAAGCTCAAGGGTCTCGATGATCGTGAAGAAGCTCGTCTTCTGGCCGGTTATGAGATCTGCGTGCCGCGCAACCTGTTCCCTGAACTGACCGACGGCGAGTACTACTGGTACCAGCTGGAAGGTCTCAAGGTCATCGACACCCTCGGGCAACTGTTCGGGAAGATCGATCACCTGCTGGAGACCGGCTCGAATGATGTAATGGTGGTCAAGCCTTGCGCTGGCAGCCTGGATGATCGCGAACGCCTGTTGCCCTATACCGAGCAATGCGTGTTGGCCATCGACCTCGCCGCAGGTGAGATGAAGGTGGATTGGGACGCGGACTTCTAAGCGTGGCTAACTTGCGCGTAGAAGTGATCAGTTTGTTTCCCGAGATGTTCTCCGCCATCAGCGAGTACGGCATCACCAGTCGTGCGGTGAAACAGGGGCTCTTGCAGCTGACCTGTTGGAATCCGCGAGACTACACGACGGATCGACATCACACTGTGGATGATCGCCCATTTGGCGGTGGTCCGGGCATGGTGATGAAGATCAAGCCCCTGGAAGATGCTCTGGTTCAGGCCAAGGCAGTCGCCGGGGAGGGCGCGAAGGTGATTTACCTGTCGCCCCAAGGCCGCCAACTGAATCAGTCGGCGGTACGCGAGTTGGCGAATCTGGATGCATTGATCCTGATTGCCGGCCGCTATGAAGGCATTGACGAGCGATTTATTGAAGCTCATGTCGATGAAGAGTGGTCGATTGGCGACTATGTACTGTCTGGCGGCGAGCTGCCGGCGATGGTCCTGATCGATGCGGTTACACGACTGCTGCCTGGAGCTTTAGGGCATGCGGACTCCGCCGAGGAAGATTCCTTTACGGATGGTTTGCTGGATTGCCCGCACTACACCCGACCGGAGGTGTATGCGGATCAGCGTGTTCCCGACGTATTGCTAAGTGGCAATCACGCGCACATCCGGCGTTGGCGTTTACAGCAGTCCCTTGGTAGGACCTTTGAACGACGCGCCGATCTTCTGGAAAGCCGCTCGCTTTCTGGAGAAGAGAAGAAGCTGCTCGAGGAATACATCCGCGAGCGGGACGATAGTTAACAACGTATCGATGGTAGATCCGACGATTTACCTTAGGAGCACAGCATGACTAACAAAATCATCCTTGCACTCGAAGCAGAGCAGATGACCAAAGAGATCCCTACCTTTGCCCCGGGCGACACCATTGTCGTTCAGGTGAAAGTAAAGGAAGGCGACCGTTCGCGTCTGCAAGCGTTCGAAGGTGTTGTTATCGCCAAGCGTAACCGCGGCGTAAACAGTGCATTCACCGTTCGTAAAATCTCCAACGGTGTTGGCGTAGAGCGTACTTTCCAGACCTACAGCCCGCAAATCGACAGCATGGCCGTTAAACGTCGCGGTGACGTACGTAAAGCCAAGCTGTACTACCTGCGTGACCTGTCCGGTAAAGCAGCTCGCATCAAGGAAAAACTGGCTTAAGTCCAGCTTCCGATGCAAAAAAAAGCAGCCTGCGGGCTGCTTTTTTGTTGCCTGCAATTTATCCGCAGCAGGAACGGGCTTGCGCGCGAATCAGGCGACGCCGGTCTCAGGTTGAATCAACGCCACCAACGTCCATCCCGCTCCGGGCTTCAACCCGCTGTCCGACGTCGCCACATGCACCCACCCGCTGTCGTCACGGGCGAATAACACCATTGCCCGCTCTCCATGGAGTGCCTGGTATTCCACCCAGCCAAATCCCTCGGTCAGGTTCGTGCTGTACAGCTCCGAGCCCTGATGCAGCTGATTGGCCAAGTGGTTGTAGGTCAAGTCCTCGCTGCCAAGCAAACGCCCGCGATGCTCATGACTGGCGCGGTGCTTGTCGGAGCGTCGGCTTTCCTGGCCACTGGCCAGGCCAAACAGTCGCTGATGACCAAAGTCATGCCGGAAACGCATCGACGCGAGGGTGTTCAATTCGCCGGACGGTGACAGCGTCAACAAGTGTCCGAGGCCGACCAGGTCCAGATGGGCGTCGGCATGCTGGGAAGCCGGATTGCCGAAGTAGGTCGGTAATCCGTCCATGCGCGCCGCGCGAATATTCTCCCAACTCGAATCAGTCAGCAGCACCCGGCTTCCAAGTTGTTGCAGGGCTTTGCCGAGGATGCGTGCGGGGCCATTCGCACCGACGATCAGGAAACCGCTGGGCGCGGGCTCCGCGACTTTCAACAGGCGCGCCAGAGGGCGGGCAGTGGCACTTTGCAAAACCACCGTGCCGATGATCACGGCAAATGTCAGCGGCACCAACAGCAGGGCGCCTTCATGGCCGGCTTCGTCCAGGCGAATTGCAAAAATCGCCGAGACGGCTGCGGCGACTATCCCCCGTGGCGCAATCCACGCCAGCAGCGCTCGCTCACGCCAGCTCAGCTGTGATCCGGCCGTAGAGAGCAGCACATTCAATGGTCGGGCGATGAATTGAATGATCAGCAGCAGAATCAGCACCAGCGGTCCGAGACCGATCAACGCCGTCAGGTCCAGGCGCGCTGCCAGCAAAATGAACAGCCCGGAGATCAGCAGCACGCTGAGGTTTTCCTTGAAGTGCAGAATCTGCCGAACATCCACGCCCTTCATGTTCGCCAGCCACATGCCCATCAGCGTTACGGCCAGTAACCCGGATTCATGCATGACCTCGTTGGACACGATGAAAATGCCCAGTACCGCCGCCAGCGCTGCCAGGTTTTGCAAGTATTCGGGCAGCCACTGGCGTCGTATGAGGATGCCGAGCAGCCAGCCTCCAGCGCACCCGAACCCGCTGCCACACAGAATGACGCCGCCAAACGTGAGCAGGCTTTGACTCAACTCATCGCCTGAGGCCCGGGCGATGATGAAGCTGTAGACCACCACCGCCAGCAAGGCACCGATGGGGTCGATAACGATGCCTTCCCAGCGCAGGATGTTGGAAATCGAGGCTTTTGGCCTGACCACACGCAACATCGGCACGATGACAGTGGGGCCTGTGACCAGCGTCAGGCTGCCGAACAGGATTGCCAGTAGCCAGTCAAAGCCCAGCAACCAATGCGTCGCCACCGCGATCACCAGCCAGGTGGAAAGGGCGCCAATGGTTACCAGGCGATGAACCACGCTGCCGATCTCGCGCCACTCCGAGAGTTTCAGCGTCATGCTGCCTTCGAACAGAATCAGCGCCACCGCCAGGGACACCAATGGCATTAGCAGGGGGCCAAACATTTCCTGTGGATCGAGCAAGTGCAATACCGGACCGACCAATATGCCGGTCAACAACAGAAACAAAATCGCTGGCAACTTCAGGCGCCAGGCCAGCCATTGGCAAGCCAGCGCCCCCGCACCAATGCCACCAAATGCCAACAAAATCTGCTGTTCGCTCATTGCAGCTCCCTGTTCCTTGAAGTGGCGGGCTATGAAAGACTAGCGGCCGTTTCTACAGTCTTCCTGATTATTTACGCGTGGCTTCAAGGCTGCGCGTCTCGAGTGCCCATGCCTGCCATCGAACACCCATTGATTGATCAGTTCCTCGACGCCCTGTGGCTGGAGAAAGGTCTCTCCGATAACACTCGCGACGCCTATCGCAGCGATCTGGCCCTGTTCAACGGCTGGTTGCAGGAGAAGGGGCTGGAGCTGATCAACGCCGGTCGAGAGTTGATCCTCGATCACTTGGCCTGGCGCCTGGAGCAAAACTACAAACCCCGTTCAACCGCCCGATTTCTCTCTGGCGTGCGTGGCTTCTATCGCTATTTGCTGCGGGAAAAACTGATCGCCGTCGATCCGACGCTTCGCATCGACATGCCGCAACTGGGTAGGCCGTTGCCTAAGTCCCTGTCGGAAGCTGACGTTGAGGCGCTATTGAAGGCACCGGACTTGAGCGAGCCCATCGGCCAGCGTGATCGCGCCATGCTTGAGGTGCTGTATGCCTGCGGGTTGCGGGTGACCGAGTTGATCAGCCTGACGCTGGAACAGGTCAACCTGCGCCAGGGTGTGCTGCGAGTGATGGGCAAAGGCAGTAAGGAACGGCTGGTGCCAATGGGCGAGGAGGCGATTGTCTGGGTCGAGCGCTACCTGCGTGATGGCCGGGGCGAACTGCTCGGTGGACGTCCCAGCGACGTGATGTTCCCCAGTCAGCGCGGCGAGCAGATGACACGACAGACCTTTTGGCACCGCATCAAGCATCAGGCCAAGGTCGCGGGGATTGGCAAATCGTTGTCGCCGCACACGCTACGCCACGCGTTTGCCACGCACTTGCTTAACCACGGCGCCGACCTGCGGGTGGTGCAGATGCTTCTAGGGCACAGCGATCTGTCGACCACGCAGATCTATACTCACGTCGCCCGGGCGCGCTTGCAGGAATTGCACGCCAAACACCATCCGCGTGGCTGACTCAAATTTCCATGTAGGAGCTGCCGAAGGCTGCGATCTTTTGACTTGGATTTTTTAAGATCAAAAGATCGCAGCCTTCGGCAGCTCCTACATGAGTCTGTGTCGGTAACAAGATGTCTTGCGACAGGCGCATTCGGCCACGCCGGCCTTATGTGGTAGGCTTTGCCGGTTTGCACGATGGGCGGTTAAGACCCGGTGTTTCGGCACGGGCGTTCTGGCTGTCCCATTTGTCCGCCTTCAGGAGTTCTCATGCGTCTGACCCAGATTTTCGCCGCCGCCGCCATTGCGTTGGTCAGCACCTTTGCCGTCGCCGATGACGCGGCCGACAAAGCCATCCGTAAAAGCCTGGAAAGCCTCCAGCTCGAAGTGCCGGTAGAGAGCATCACCGCCAGCCCGCTGCCCGGCCTGTACGAAGTCAAACTCAAGGGCAGCCGCGTGCTGTACGCCAGCGCCGATGGCCAATACGTGGTGCAGGGCTACCTGTTCGATCTCAAGGACGGAAAGCCGGTCAACCTGACCGAAAAAACCGAACGCCTGGGCATCTCCAAGCTGATCAACGATATCCCGGTCGCTGAAACCGTCGTTTATCCGGCCATCGGTGAAACCAAATCGCACATCACCGTATTCACCGACACCACCTGCCCGTATTGCCACAAGCTGCATGCCGAAGTGCCTGAGCTGAACAAGCGCGGCATCGAAGTGCGTTACGTGGCGTTCCCGCGCCAGGGTTTGGGCTCGCCGGGTGACGAACAGTTGCAAGCGGTGTGGTGCTCGAAAGACAAGAAAGCAGCCATGGACAAAATGGTCGACGGCAAGGAAATCAAGGCCGCCAAGTGCGATAACCCAGTATCCAAGCAGTTTGCCCTCGGTCAGTCGATCGGCGTGAACGGCACACCGGCCATCGTTTTGGCCGACGGTCAGGTCATTCCGGGCTACCAGCCTGCGCCACAAGTCGCCAAACTGGCGCTGGGCGCGAAGTAAATTCGCATCGTCACGGTCAGCCTTTGACGATCATGGTCCGGTGGCAACATTTGCCGGGCCATTAATAGAGAACCGCGAGCACGCGGTTGTTTTCACGGCCGGCCTTGAGTCGGCCGTTTTATGGGGAGTTCACAGTGAAACCGGTCAAAGTAGGCATCTGTGGGTTAGGAACCGTCGGTGGCGGTACCTTCAACGTACTTCAGCGCAACGCCGAGGAAATTGCTCGTCGTGCCGGGCGTGGAATCGAAGTGGCACAAATTGCCATGCGCACGCCAAAGCCTCAGTTCCAAACGACCGGTATTGCGATTACCAACGATGTCTTCGAAGTGGCCACGAACCCTGAGATCGACATCGTCATAGAGCTGATGGGCGGCTACACCGTTGCCCGCGAGCTGGTACTCAAGGCCATCGAGAATGGCAAGCATGTGGTCACCGCGAACAAGGCGTTGATCGCCGTTCACGGTAACGAAATTTTCGCCAAGGCTCGCGAAAAGGGCGTGATTGTTGCGTTCGAAGCCGCCGTGGCGGGTGGCATTCCAGTCATCAAGGCGATCCGCGAAGGCCTGTCCGCCAACCGCATTAACTGGGTGGCCGGCATCATCAACGGCACCGGTAACTTCATCCTTACCGAAATGCGCGAGAAGGGTCGCACCTTCGAAGACGTACTGGCTGAGGCTCAAGCCCTGGGTTACGCCGAAGCCGATCCGACCTTCGACGTCGAAGGCATCGACGCGGCGCACAAGCTGACGATCCTGGCGTCCATCGCGTTCGGCATTCCGTTGCAGTTCGACAAGGCCTACACCGAAGGCATCACCAAGCTGACCACCGCAGACGTGAATTACGCCGAGGCGCTGGGCTATCGCATCAAGCACCTGGGCGTGGCGCGCAGCACCGCGGCCGGTATTGAACTGCGCGTACACCCGACGCTGATCCCGGCCGATCGCCTGATCGCCAACGTCAACGGCGTGATGAACGCGGTGATGGTCAACGGTGATGCGGCCGGTTCGACGCTGTTCTACGGCGCCGGTGCCGGCATGGAGCCAACCGCTTCGTCGGTCATCGCCGACCTGGTGGACGTGGTTCGCGCCATGACGTCCGACCCGGAAAACCGCGTACCGCACCTGGCCTTCCAGCCAGATTCGCTGTCGGCTCACCCGATCCTGCCGATCGAAGCCTGCGAAAGCGCGTACTACCTGCGCATTCAGGCCAAGGACCACCCCGGCGTGCTGGCTCAAGTGGCGAGCATCCTGTCGGAGCGCGGCATCAACATTGAATCGATCATGCAGAAAGAAGCTGAAGAGCATGACGGTCTGGTGCCAATGATCCTGCTGACCCATCGCGTGCTGGAACAGCACATGAATGACGCGATCGCCGCGCTGGAAGCCTTGGCGGGCGTGGTCGGTCCGGTTGTACGAATCCGCGTCGAACACTTGAACTAAGTCAATTTGTTCACCGGGTCCGTGATCGGGCCCGGATTTGCGAACACTGTTTTATTGGAGCCAGTCATGCGCTATATCAGTACCCGCGGCCAGGCACCGGCCCTGAATTTCGAAGACGTCCTGCTGGCAGGTCTAGCCACTGACGGCGGTCTGTACGTCCCGGAAAACCTGCCACGTTTTACCCAGGAAGAGATCGCCTCATGGGCCGGCTTGCCGTATCACGAACTGGCCTTCCGCGTGATGCGCCCGTTTGTCACCGGCAGTATTCCGGACGCCGATTTCAAAAAGATTCTTGAAGAAACCTACGGCGTATTCGCCCACAGTTCTGTTGCACCGTTGCGCCAGTTGAATGGCAATGAATGGGTGCTGGAGCTGTTTCACGGCCCGACCCTGGCGTTCAAGGATTTCGCCCTGCAACTGCTTGGTCGCCTGCTCGATTACGTGCTGGAAAAGCGCGGCGAGCGCGTAGTGATTGTCGGCGCCACTTCCGGCGACACTGGCTCGGCTGCCATCGAAGGCTGCAAGCACTGCGAAAACGTCGACATCTTCATCCTGCACCCGCACAACCGCGTATCCGAAGTGCAGCGTCGCCAGATGACCACCATTTTCGGTGAGAACATCCACAACATCGCCATCGAAGGCAACTTCGATGACTGCCAGGAAATGGTCAAGAACAGCTTCGCTGACCAGAGCTTCCTCAAGGGTACGCGCCTGGTGGCGGTGAACTCGATCAACTGGGCGCGGATCATGGCCCAGATCGTCTACTACTTCCATGCAGCCCTGCAGTTGGGCGGCCCGGCGCGTTCGGTGTCGTTCTCGGTGCCGACTGGCAACTTCGGCGACATCTTCGCCGGTTACCTGGCGCGCAACATGGGCCTCCCGATCAACCAGTTGATCGTCGCCACCAACCGCAATGACATCCTGCACCGCTTCATGAGCGGCAATCAGTACGTCAAGGAAACCTTGCACGCCACGCTGTCGCCGTCGATGGACATCATGGTGTCGTCGAACTTCGAGCGCCTGCTGTTCGACCTGCACGGTCGCAACGGTGCGGCTATCGCCGGCTTGATGGACAGCTTCAAGCAGGGAGGCGGTTTCAGCGTCGAGCAAGAGCGCTGGACTGAAGCACGCAAACTGTTCGACTCGCTGGCCGTGGATGATGCGCAAACCTGCGAAACCATCGCTGAAGTCTACGAGCAGACCGGTGAAGTGCTGGACCCGCATACCGCCATTGGGGTCAAGGCTGCGCGCGAATGCCGTCGTAGCCTGGATATTCCAATGGTGATCCTGGGCACAGCGCATCCAGTGAAATTCCCGGACGCCGTGGAAAAAGCCGGTGTAGGAAAAGCGCTCGAACTCCCCGCACATCTTTCTGATTTGTTTGAGCGAGATGAACGTTGCACCGTGTTGCCGAATGACCTGAAGGCTGTGCAAGCCTTTGTCAGCCAGCATGGCAACCGTGGTAAGCCTTTGTAACCGGCAAAAGCTGTCACACATTGAAGCCCGTCTCATGACGGGCTTCTTCGTTTCTGCATGCCACACTTGTCGGGAAGAGTCGCCCATGAAGGACGGGCGAGCTGATCACCAAGGAAGTGGCAATGCAGTTTTTCACAAGGTTAAGGCCAGCCTCCTGCTGGCTGTTTCTGCTAGGTGTCCTGGGTTTTACCCCGTGGGTACTGGCGGCGCACGCGGTGGCTCATGAGCCCGGTAAGGCCGTCGCGGATGTAAAGATCACGCTGGATGCTCGGGAGTTGAAGTGGATTGCCGAGCACCCGCTAGTCATCGTCGCATCGCTGGAATATCCGCGGTACCTGTTCAAGGACGAGCATGGCCATTGGAGTGGCTTGAACAGGGATGTGCTTGATCGCATCAGCGCCATGACAGGGTTGCAGTTTGTTCATGCCGAATCGTTTTCCACCGAACAGATGCTTGAGCGCCTGGAGCGTGGTGAGGCGGACATGAGCACGACGTTGGCGATGAATGAAGATCGTAAGGCCTTTCTGGACTTCAGCCATGCGTTTGGTGGTGCCGGCTGGGTCTTCGTTGGCCGGGCCGGCGCTGCAAAGGTGCAATCGTTGCAGCAGTTGGCGAAGCGGGTACTGGTGTTGCCGACCCGCCACGCCCTGGAGCCCATGATTCGCCGCGACTACCCGGCCATCGAGTTGCGCTCGGTGAAAACCTATGCCGAGGCCCGAGCCTTGGTCGAAAGCGGTGAGGCCTTTGCCACCATCGAAAACGAAATCGGCGCTCGGCTCTTTCCCTCGGGTCAGCTTCAAGTGGGGCACATCGTCGAGGGCAAGTGGGACCCGGACTACCTGGCGGTGCGTAAAGGTCAGCCGCAGTTGTTGAGCATCCTCAACAAGGCGCTGGAGGCGTTTCCCCCTGCCGAACTGCGCGCCATTCGCCTGAAATGGCTCAATGGGGTAACCACGGCGCCAGAGCTCACTGTGTGGCACCGCATTACCCCGTGGGGTTGCCGGGCGTTGTTGGTCGCCGGCGTATTCGGGCTGCTGTCCTTACTCTGGAACCGCCGGTTGGCCTTGTTGGTTCGGCAACGGCTGGAGGCTGAAAAAAGTCTCAGTGATCAACTCGCTTTCCAGCATGCGTTGATGGATGCCATGCCTGATCCGATGTTCGTTCGTGATCTGCAAGGGCGTTTGATCATGTGCAACAAAAGTTACGAGGAGAGCTTGTCCACCCGATTTGATCAGGTGCAGGGGCGGCAATTGATCGAGCTGGATGTGCTGCCCAAAGCGACCGCCGAGTTGTTGCACGGCGAATTCATGGCCCAGTTGGGAACGCGCAAGATGCGCTTCAGCGACCGGCAACTGCTGTTCAACAACGGTCTGAGGGATATCTACCAGTGGACCGTGCCGTTCTACAGTGCGGACGGCCAGCTGCGCGGTTTGCTTGGGGGCTGGACCGAGAGAAGGGCAGCGTATCCGACCGACGTGACGTGACTGTTTTTTCTCTGTCATCTTTGCCGTGCATGCTCCATCGTTCAGAGACGCAGATTCATCTGCAGCTGTAATCCAGAACTTTCTTCTCGGGCCAGCGGTCATTTACTGTAGGGATGCCCCAGGCACTTCGTTTTCGGACTATTGAGTGGTGATCGAGATGGAAAGTATCAGTCTCTTGCTCGGTGAGGCTCTGAGCCCGTACCAGGTGACGTTGACCCCGTCAGGCATTCGTGGCGAATGCCGGGTGACATTGAAGAATACGAACGGTGCTGTCGTGGTTGATCGTGAGTTCAATCAGGCGCAGTTAACCGATAAGCGTTTGCTCACGGATGTGGTCGACGGTTTGCATCGCGATGTGCTGATCGCAGAAGGGCGCCTGGAGCCCTGTGTCATTGCGGCGTTGCGCAATGCCGCCCAGGACAAGCTGCTGGCCAGCCGAAATTGAATTGGTTTTTGTGGGAACCTTCCTGCGCCAAGGTCAGTCAGACCTTTTAACAGCAGGATCAAGCATTGTGCTCCGGTGCTTGTCGCTTGCTGCTACGGGTCTTTATGTAGGCCACGTTTAACCCCGAGTCGTCTCCCCACTTCTCGGGGTTTCTTTTTGCCTCGAGATTTGTCAGTGCCCGGCCTGCTGCTCAAAAAACGCTCTGGACGCTTCGAGGTATTCACTGCGACTTTCCGGGTCAAGCCAGGCGGCATAGCCCTCGCTCAAATGATCGCGGGGCAGGTTGTGCAGCAGTTGGTTGATCTCGATGATCGCCTGGCGACCCTGCGGGGTATTGGTGCAGCCGATATAGCCGGACAAATATTTGCCCGTGCCGCGAATCGGATAGAACTGCAATTCATCCTCGGCGATTCCTTGCAGTTGGGCCTGGTAGCGAATCTCCGGACGGTAGCCCAACAACAGGCGCAAGCGCCCCCGACGTTGCATTTGCAACAGGCTGCCCAAGGCATCGTTGCCATAGTGGAGCGTCAGTGCTTTAGGCGGCGCCTGTTTGAGCAGTGCATCGAGAAACTCGCCGTAATTGCGCTCGGCAATAATTCCCAGGGTGATGTTGCCGGAAGCCAGCAGGGCCGCGAGGTCTACCTCGCCGTCCTTGATGAAAGGCGTCAGCGTGTCCCGATCAATACGTCGCACAGCCAAGCCATTGCTCATGGCGCGAAAGACCGGAACGGAAAACGCGATCCAGCCTTCGCGCTCTTTGCTCCAGTTCAACGCCGCATCGCAGGTTAGGGAGGATTCACGGAGCATTTGCAGCCCGCGAGCACGATTGACCTTCATCACGCTGTGCTGGTACTGCGGCATACCGGCAACCAATTGCGTTAACAGTTGATCGATAACGCCTTGACCCTTTTTCGGTCCTTCGAAAATAAACAGCGGCGGAAGATCGCGCTTCAGCCAGGCCAGGGTTTCCTTGGCTTGCGCCAACATCGGCGAGGCCAGCCCCGTGAGCAACAGCATACCCGCCAATGCATACAACGCCCGCCCGTTGCGCAACAGGCAGTGTTTGATGAACCGCGCGAGCAGACGCTTCAGCTCAGATGGCTCCGTCTTTGCGCAGTTGTGTGATCTGCGACGCGTCATAGCCAAGTTCCTGGAGTACCTGTGCGTTGTGCTCACCCAGTTGCGGCCCGACCCATTCACAATCACCGGGTGTCTCAGAGAGTTTCGGCACAATCCCCGGCATCTTGAAGTCTTTACCGTCCGGCAGCTTGGCCTGTAGGAACATTTCCCTTGCCAGGTACTGAGGATCGCTGAACATATCTTCGGCACTGAAGATCCGGCTGGCCGGAACGTCAGCTTGATTCAAGCGTTCGAGCACAGTGTCCAGCGGCAGCGAATTGACCCAGCGATCGATCACCCCGTAAATCTCGTCGCGTCGGCTGTCACGGCCATCGTTACTGGCCAGCGCCGGGTCGGTGGCCAGGTCTTCACGGCCGATGATCAGCATGAAGCGTTTGAAGATCGCGTCGCCATTGGCGCCGATCTGCACATGTTTGCCATCGGCGCTGGTGTGGATCGAAGACGGGGTAATGCCTGGCATGATGTTGCCGGTGCGTTCGCGAATGAACCCGAACACATCGAACTCCGGAACCATGCTTTCCATCATGGCGAAGATCGCTTCATACAGCGCCACATCCACTACCTGGCCCTGACCACCGTTGACCTCGCGGTGACGCAGGGCCATCAGCGCACCGATCACGCCCCAGAGCGCGGCAATCGAGTCGCCGATGGAAATGCCGGTGCGCACCGGTGGGCGGTCCTCGAAACCAGTGATGTAGCGCAGGCCGCCCATGGATTCACCCACCGCACCAAATCCTGGCTGATCTTTCATCGGACCGGTCTGCCCGAAGCCAGAGAGCCGCACCATCACCAGTTTCGGATTGAGTTCGTGCAGGACTTCCCAGCCCAGGCCGAGTTTTTCCAGCACGCCGGGGCGGAAGTTCTCGATCAGGATGTCTGCTTCACTCAGCAGTTTTTTCAGAATTGCCAGGCCGTCCGGATGTTTGAGGTTCAGGGTCAGGGACTTTTTGTTGCGTGCCTGAACAAACCACCACAGCGAAGTGCCCTCATACAATTTGCGCCATTTGCGCAGCGGGTCGCCGCCATCCGGTGATTCGATCTTGACCACGTCGGCACCAAATTCAGCACAGATGCGCGAGGCAAACGGGCCGGCAATCAAGGTGCCCAATTCAATGACTTTCAGACCGGACAGCGGTTTGGCGGAGAGCGGCATAGGGATCCTGTAGGACAAAAGGCTGAGCGAATACAGCGTTTTAACATAGCCGACTGTCAGGCGCTCAAGGTAGATCGCCTTCAATTCGATGATTGCCTGCCGCATCGGTTAGACTTGCCGACTTTCCTCGTATCAAGAAGCCCGTTCATGGCCCAGCCGTCCACGACCTACAAGTTTGAACTGAACCTCACCGACCTCGACCGCAGCGTCTACGAGAGCGTCAAGCAGACCATCGCCCGTCACCCTTCGGAAACCGAAGAGCGCATGACGGTGCGCCTGCTGGCCTACGCCCTCTGGTACAACGAGCAGCTGTCGTTTGGCCGTGGTCTGTCAGAAGTGGATGAACCGGCCTTGTGGGAAAAGAGCCTGGATGACCGTGTCCTTCACTGGATCGAAGTCGGCCAGCCGGATGCCGATCGCCTCACCTGGTGCTCCCGCCGTACCGAGCGCACCAGCCTGCTGGCCTACGGCAGCCTGCGCGTGTGGGAAGGCAAAGTGATCCCGGCGATCAAAAACCTGAAAAACGTGCACATCGCTGCCGTGCCGCAGGAAGTCCTGGAAACCCTGGCCAAAGACATGCCACGTGTTATCAAGTGGGACGTGATGATCAGCGAAGGGACAATTTTCGTCACCGACGATCGTGGTCAGCATGAAGTCCAGTTGCAATGGCTGAGCGGCGAACGCGGCTGATCTTTCGCCGCCCATTCGAATTGCACGGTTTTATCCTACGTACTGAAAAGAAGCCCCTGTCACCCCATGCGCATCGAACCTCGTCTGCTGCCCGCCACCCTGCCATTTCTTGGTGATATTCCGCCGCTGCTGACCCGCCTGTACGCGGCGCGGGGTGTGCAGTCCGAAGCCGAGCTGGACAAGAGCCTGGCACGGTTGATTCCGTTCCAGCAACTCAAGGGCATTGATGCCGCCGTGGATTTGCTGGTGACGGCGCTCGAACTGCGGCAGCGGATTCTGATCGTCGGCGACTTTGACGCCGATGGCGCGACAGCCAGTACTGTCGGCACGTTGGGTTTGCGCCTGCTGGGCGCGGCGCATGTCGACTATCTGGTGCCCAACCGATTCGATTACGGCTACGGCCTGACACCGGAAATCGTCGCGGTGGCGCTGGAGCGTCAGCCTCAACTGCTGATCACCGTGGACAACGGTATTTCCAGCGTCGAAGGCGTGGCGGCGGCGAAAAAGGCCGGGCTCAATGTTCTGGTCACCGATCACCACTTGCCCGGCGATGAACTGCCGTTGGCCGACGCCATCGTCAATCCCAATCAGCCGGGTTGCGAGTTCCCGAGCAAGGCGCTGGCCGGTGTCGGGGTGATTTTCTATGTGCTGATGGCCCTGCGCGCGCGCTTGCGCAGCCTCGGTTGGTACGAGAGCAAGCCGCAACCGAACATCGGCGAACTGCTTGACCTGGTGGCGCTGGGCAGCGTGGCCGACGTGGTCCCGCTGGACGCCAACAACCGAATTCTGGTGCATCAGGGCCTGGAGCGAATCCGCGCCGGTCGGGCCCGCCCCGGAATCAAGGCGATTCTCGAAGTGGCCAAGCGTGATCACGCGCGCATCACCTCCACCGATCTTGGCTTTATTGTCGGCCCGCGCTTGAACGCGGCGGGGCGTCTGGATGACATGAGCCTGGGCATCGAATGCCTGCTGACCGAAGACGCAAGCCTGGCCCATGAAATGGCCGCGCAGCTGGACGGCATGAACCAGGACCGTAAATCCATCGAGCAAGGTATGCAGCGGGAAGCGCTGGCCCAGCTCAAGGATTTGCCGGTGGAATCGATGCCGTTCGGTTTGTGCCTGTTCGATCCCGAGTGGCACCAAGGCGTCATCGGAATCCTCGCGTCGCGGATGAAAGAGCGCTATTTCCGTCCGACCATTGCCTTTGCCGACGCCGGCGATGGCCTGCTCAAGGGCTCGGGGCGTTCGGTCCAGGGCTTTCATATTCGTGATGCTCTGAGTGTTGTCGCGGCGCAGCATCCGAACCTGATCACCAAATACGGCGGTCACGCCATGGCCGCCGGCCTGACGCTGCCGGAAGCGAATTTTCCGTTGTTTGCCGAAGCCTTTGACGAAGAGGTACGGCGGCAGTTGCGCGAAGAGGACCTGACCGGACGTCTGCTGTCGGATGGCACCCTGGCGGTCGAAGAGTTTCACCTGGAACTGGCCCGCGCACTGCGCCATGCCGGCCCTTGGGGCCAGCATTTCCCGGAGCCGCTATTTCACGGGGTGTTTCAGCTGGTCGAACAGCGTGTGGTTGGCGAACGGCACCTGAAGGTGGTGCTGAGAAGTGAGTGCGGTTCGGTCAAGCTCGATGGCATAGCGTTTGGCATTGACCGCGACATCTGGCCGAATCCGACCATCAAGTGGGTGGAGTTGGCCTATAAACTCGACGTTAACGAGTTTCGCGGCAATGAGACCGTTCAGCTGATGATTGCCCACATCGAACCGCGATAAATCGCTAAAGATCAAAAGTCGCAGCCTTCGGCAGCGCCTACTTCGATCCATGTAGGAGCTGCCGAAGGCTGCGATCTTTTCTTGAACCCGCCGATATTCCCCGTTGTCGACTAGGCTCTAAGCACTGCTTGATTATCCTTGTGACGTCTTGTCGAATTTTTGCCCGCGGGGGCGGGTGCTGCGCTTTTTTCCTGTCACTCGTCGACTTTTCAAACAGAACCCTGGAGCCTGACCACTGATTTGAGAGGTGCCCCATGAGTCTGCTGCTTGAACCCTATACCCTTCGCCAACTGACCCTGCTCAACCGCATTGCGGTATCGCCGATGTGCCAATATTCCAGTGTCGATGGCTTGGCCAATGACTGGCACCTGGTTCACCTCGGCAGCCGCGCCATTGGCGGCGCGGGGCTGGTGTTTACCGAAGCCACCGCCGTCACCGCCGACGGTCGTATCACCGCGCAAGATCTCGGTCTGTGGAACGATGAACAGATTGAGCCGCTGCAACGCATTACTCGCTTCATCGCCGCTCAGGGCGGTGTTGCCGGCATTCAGTTGGCCCATGCGGGGCGCAAGGCCAGTACCTATCGGCCGTGGCTTGGCAAGCATGGCAGCGTAAAAACCGAAGAGGGCGGCTGGTTGCCCGTCGGTCCGTCGCCGATCGCATTCGACCCTCAGCACACGCAACCCAAACAACTCGACGACGGCGAGATCGCTGACGTCATTCAGGCCTTTGTCGATTCGGCGAAACGCGCGCTGACCGCCGGTTTCAAAGTGGTCGAAGTGCATGCCGCCCATGGTTATCTGTTGCACCAGTTCCTTTCGCCCCTGAGCAATCAGCGGCGTGATCAGTACGGCGGTTCATTCGAAAATCGCATCCGGCTGGTACTGCAGGTCACCGAAGCGGTGCGTGCGGTGTGGCCTGAGGAGTTACCGCTGTTCGTGCGGGTGTCGGCCACCGACTGGGTGGAGGATGGCTGGAATCCTGATGAGACCGTCGAACTGGCGCGACGCCTCAAAGCCTTGGGTGTGGACCTGATTGATGTGTCGTCGGGCGGCACGGCGGCCAACGCGGAAATTCCTACCGGGCCTGGGTATCAGACACGCTTCGCCGAACGTGTACGCAAAGAGTCTGAAATTGCGACCGGCACCGTAGGCATGATTACCGAACCGGCGCAGGCCGAGCACATTCTGCGAACCTGTCAGGCCGACATCATCTTCCTGGCTCGTGAACTGTTACGCGATCCGTACTGGCCGCTGCACGCGGACGATGACCTGGGCGGGCGCAAGGCCGTCTGGCCGGCGCAATATCAGCGGGCGACGCATCGTGATCAGCCCATTCATGAATCGGATTTGCGTGACTGAACATCAAAAGATCGCAGCCTTCGGCAGCTCCTACATGGAACGCATTCCCCTGTAGGAGCTTTCGAGTGAAACGAGGCTGCGATCTTTTGATCCTGACCAGCGCCCTGGTCAGGCCGCTTCGATCTTGCTGCGGTTCTGCTCGACCTTGTTCAGGTAATCCTTGAGCTTGTCCTGTTCCGCGACAGTGGTGAACAACCCGAGCTTGCTGCGGCGCCACAGGATGTCATGCGCGCTGGTGGCCCATTCTTCGCTGCACAGGTAATCGACTTCGCGGGTGTAGAGACCACCGCCAATGTGATCGCCCATGTCGCTCAGGTTCTGTACGCCTTCGAGCATGCGCCATACACGGCTGCCGTAGGTGGTGGCCCAACGACGCGAAATTTCGGTCGGCACCCAGTCGTACTTGTCGCGGATCAGCGAGTTAAGTGCTTGCGGCGTGGTCATGTCCTCGCCGCCCGGCAAGGTCGCGGTGGCGGTCCAGCTCGGCTTGATGTGCTGGAAGTACGGCGCCAGTTGCGCCAGCGCCGACTCGGCGAGCTTGCGGTAGGTGGTCAGCTTGCCGCCGAACACTGACAGCAGTGGTGCCTCTTCGCCGCTACCCGACAGCGCCAGGGTGTAATCGCGGGTGACGGCCGACGGGTTGTCGGACTCGTCGTTGCACAGCGGACGCACCCCAGAATAGCTGTGGAGGATGTCGTCGCGGCTGATCTGCTTCTTGAAGTGGGCGTTGACCACTTTCAGCAGGTAATCGGTTTCGCCTTCGGTGATCGCCACTGTTGCCGGATCGCCGGTGTACTCGCGGTCCGTGGTGCCGATCAGGGTGAAGTGGTTCAGGTATGGAATGGTGAACACGATGCGCTGATCTTCGTTTTGCAGAATGTGCGCATGTTCGCCTTCGTACAGTTTCGGCACGATCAGGTGACTGCCTTGGATGAGGCGGATGCCGTACGGCGATTCCATCTTCAGGTCGTCACGAATGAACTTGGCGACCCACGGGCCGGCGGCATTCACCAGCGCTTTGGCGCGGATCGAAAACAGGCTGCCGTCAGCGCGTTCCAGGTGCAAATGCCACAAACCTTTGGTGCGTCGGGCGCTGACGCAACGGGTCTGGGTGTGCACGTGAGCACCGTTTTCCCGGGCGGCCATGGCGTTCAAGACAACCAGTCGCGCATCGTCGACCCAGCAATCGGAGTATTCGAAGCCTTTAGTGATTTCACTTTTCAGCGGGCTGTCCGGGCCGAATTTCAAGCTTTTCGAACCGGCGAGTTTTTCCCGTTTACCAAGGTTGTCGTACAGGAACAGACCGGCGCGGATCATCCACGCCGGGCGCAGATGTGGGCGGTGTGGCAGCACGAAGCGCATTTGCTTGACGATGTGTGGCGCCTTGGCCAGCAGCACTTCGCGCTCGGCCAGGGCTTCGCGCACCAGGCGGAATTCGTAATGTTCGAGATAGCGCAGGCCGCCGTGGATCAGTTTGCTGCTGGCGGAGGAGGTGTGACTGGCCAAGTCATCCTTTTCGCAAAGGAACACCGAAAGGCCACGGCCGGCGGCATCCGCTGCGATCCCCACACCATTGATCCCGCCACCGATGACGGCGATATCGTAGACCTCGGCGAGAGGGGGCGTAGGCAAGGTAGAAGTGGACATCGGCAAAGGCCTCGGGACTTTTTGATTTTCTGTATTTGAATTCGAACATGAATGTTCATTTGCGAAAATATTAGCCCATAAAGACGCGCACAGCCAGTCAGCTTCGATTGAAAATACTCATCGAAGGGCCGTTAAAAGAAAATATTCGAACATTAAAAGCAAAAGATCGCAGCCTTCGGCAGCTCCTGCAGGTTTGAGTGAACCTGTAGCTGCCGAAGGCTGCGATCTTTTGAGGCTGAAAAGCCTTAAACGACTTCCAACCGAATCTTGTGCTGATTCAACAACTGCATCAGCGCCGGCACCGGCTGCTGATCGGTGACCAGGCAATCGATCAGGCTGATCGGCCCCAGGCGAATCATGGCGTTGCGCCCGAATTTGCTGGAGTCAGCCGCCAAAATCACCTGTCGGGCATTGGCGATGATCGCCTGGGACACCCGCACTTCCTGGTAATCGAAATCCAGCAGGCTGCCGTCTTCATCAATACCGCTGATGCCAACCAGGGCGAAGTCGACCTTGAACTGGTTGATGAAATCGACACTGGCCTGACCGACCACGCCACCATCACGCCGCACATTGCCGCCAGTCAGCAGCACGTCGAAGTCGTCCTTGGCACTGAGCATCGAGGCCACATGCAGGTTGTTGGTGATGATTTTCAGATGATTGTGATTGAGCAGCGCCCGGGCAATCGATTCGGTGGTGGTACCGATGTTGATGAACAACGACGCGTGATCGGGGATCTGGGCGGCAATGGCTTCGCCGATACGCTGTTTCTCGTCGCGCATCTGATCGGCGCGCATGGCGTAAGCGGTGTTTTCGACGCTGGAGTCGTAGGCTGCGCCGCCGTGGTAGCGACGCAATAAATTGGCTTCCGCCAGCTGATTGATATCGCGGCGGATGGTCTGCGGTGTAACGACGAACAGCTGGGCCATCTCCTCGATACTCACATAGCCGCGCTCGCGGACCAGTTCGAGGATTTGCTGCTGACGGGGAGGCAGATTCATGGGGCGTCCTTTGGGCTGCCGTGCAAAATTTGCCCATGATGCCGCAGGAATCCGCTCCCTGCCAGTTACAACCAGATGCGCGTCCTGTCCTTGGCTTATTCAGCCCCTTCCTGGGGTTCCCAGTCGCGAGTACGGCTGACGGCTTTTTTCCAGCCGGCGTAGAGTTTTTCTTTCGCCACTTCGTCCAGCGTCGGTTCGAATTTGCGTTCGATCACTGCCTTGCCGCGCAACTCTTCCAGGCTGCCCCAGAAGCCGCAAGCCAGGCCGGCCAGGTAAGCCGCACCCAGCGCCGTGGTTTCGCGCATTTGCGGGCGTTCGACTTGCGTGCCGAGGATGTCAGCCTGGAACTGCATGAGGAAGTTGTTCGCCACCGCGCCGCCATCCACGCGCAGGGCCTTGAGACGTTCGCCGGAGTCCTGTTGCATGGCATCAAGAACATCGCGAGTCTGGTAGGCAATCGACTCCAGCGCTGCACGAATAATGTGATCCACGCGTACGCCACGGGTCAGGCCGAACAATGCGCCTCGGGCATACGGGTCCCAGTAAGGTGCGCCGAGACCTGTGAAGGCGGGCACCAGGTACACGCCATTGCTGTCCTTGACCTTGTTGGCGAAGTATTCGGTGTCGTGGGCGTCGTTGATGATCTTCAGTTCGTCACGCAGCCACTGGACGGTGGAGCCGCCATTGAACACCGCGCCTTCCAGGGCGTAGGCCACTTCACCGCGTGGGCCGCAGGCGATGGTGGTCAGCATGCCGTGGTTGGACTTCACGGCTTTTTCGCCCGTGTTCATCAGCAGGAAGCAACCGGTGCCGTAAGTATTTTTCGCCTGACCCGCCTCGACGCACATCTGGCCAAACAGCGCAGCCTGTTGGTCGCCGGCGATACCGCCGATGGCGATGCCGCTTTTTGTATAGCCGTAGATTTCCGACGACGACTTCACTTGCGGCAGCATCTCCCGCGGAATATCCAGTACCTCCAGCATCTTCGCGTCCCACTCAAGTGTGTGGATGTTGAAGAGCATGGTGCGCGAGGCGTTGGTGTAGTCGGTGACGTGGACTTTACCGCCGGTAAATTTCCAGATCAGCCAGCTGTCGACGGTGCCGAACAGCAGTTCGCCGTTGCGCGCCCGTTCACGGCTGCCTTCGACATGGTCGAGGATCCACTTGAGTTTGGTGCCGGAGAAGTACGGGTCGGTGACCAGGCCAGTGGTGTCGCTGATGTATTGCTCGTGGCCGTCGCGTTTGAGTTGCTGGCAGATCTCTGTGCTGCGCCGGCATTGCCAGACGATCGCGTTGTAGATCGGGCGGCCGGTATTCTTGTCCCAGACCACCGTAGTTTCGCGCTGGTTGGTGATGCCGATGGCCGCAACCTGGTCGTGATGCAGGCCGGCTTGCGCCAGGGCTTCGACCATCACGGCGCTTTGGGTGGCGAAGATTTCCATCGGGTCATGTTCGACCCAGCCGGCTTGCGGGTAATGCTGGGCGAATTCGCGCTGTGCGGTGCAGACCACGTTGGCGTCGCGGTCGAAAATGATCGCGCGGGAGCTGGTCGTACCCTGGTCGAGGGCAATGATGTAGTTCTTATTCTGTGTGTCGGTCATGTCGATTGCCTTGGACGAAATAAGGAAGTGAGGTCTGGCGCGCGATTGGATGGGCAGACTCACGCGCCAACGGTATCAAGAAATTCTTGGTTTGCCGTCAATGGCAGGTGTGGTGTTCTTTGTAGCAGGTACGGCGCTCGGCAGATGGCGGGCAATTACCCCGCGATAGGCCGCAGCACCGAGACAGGCACCGACAATCGGTGCAAAAACCGGAACCAGGAAGTAAGGAATATCACGCCCGCCAGTGAAGGAAATGTCACCCCAGCCGGCGAAGAACGTCATCAATTTTGGACCGAAGTCACGGGCAGGGTTCATCGCGAAACCGGTCAGTGGCCCCATCGAACTGCCGATTACCGCGATCAGCAATCCGATCAGGATCGGTGCCAGCGGGCCATTGGGCAGGCCATTGTTATCGTCGGTCAGGGACATGATCACGCCCATCAGGATGGCGGTGATGATCACTTCGACCAGAAAGGCCTGTGACGTGGACAGGCTCGGATTAGGGAAGGTTGAAAATACCGAAGCCAACTCCAGGCTGGCTTCAGTGCCGCGAACCATATGGTGAGTTTGTTCGAAATCGAAAAATAGGTTGCTGTACAGGGTGTAGACCAACAACGCGCCACAAAAGGCACCCGCCACTTGGGCAAAAATATAGAACGGCAGTTTGCGCTTTTCGAAGTCGGCGAAAACGCTCAGCGCGATGCTGACGGCAGGGTTGAGATGAGCGCCGGAAACCCCGGCAGTCAGGTAGATCGCCATGCTCACGCCGACGCCCCAGATGATGCTGATTTCCCACAAACCAAAGCTGGCACCCGCGACTTTGAGCGCGGCCACACAACCCGTACCAAAAAAGATCAGCAGCGCAGTGCCTAGGAACTCGGCCATGCATTGGCTCGAGAGCGACGGTTGTTGTAAAGCGGTTGTCATTGAAACCTCATTCTTTTTCTTGTCTGGCGCTTTTATCCACAGGATCAAAGCGCGTTTTTCACCGAGGCAGGATCCCCATCCTGTTCTCGGTCGACTGTCAGGTGCTGCACTACGACAGTTGTGCATTATTCATATTCGAAAAAATATATACAAGAAACACTACTGTCAAAGATCGAAAGTGAACTGTCGGTCATAAAGAAACTATTAGTCGCATGAATGATTATGACTTTGTGCGATAGAGCCTTTTGTGGACCAATGTCCTAGAATTCGGCGCAATATTTTTCTACTGCCGCCAAGTCTGGAGCTGTCATGACACCCGCATTGGATTTGCTGAAAAAGGTTCGGGCCGAACACCGTGTGCACAGTTATGAACATGACCCGAAGGCTGCGTCCTATGGGCTGGAAGCCGCGGAAAAACTCGGGCTCGAACCGGCCCAGGTGTTCAAGACCTTGCTGGCAGCCAGTGAGAAAGGTGAGTTGCTGGTGGCGGTGGTGCCGGTCGGCGGAAGCCTGGATTTGAAAGCACTGGCTCACGCGGCCGGGGTGAAGAAAGTCGAAATGGCTGACCCAGCAGCTGCGCAGCGTTCGACCGGTTATTTGTTGGGCGGGATCAGCCCTTTGGGGCAGAAGAAGCGCTTGCGCACTTTTATCGACGGTTCCGCACAGCCTTTCGCGAGCATTTTTGTCAGTGCGGGTCGACGAGGTCTGGAAGTCGAATTGGCACCGGCCGTGCTGGCCGAACATACCCAGGCGAAGTTTGCCGATATCGGCCGCGCCTGACGGACCTTGAACCACTGTAGGGGCGAGCCTGCTCGCGATGGATTTAAGAACACCGCTGGGAAACAGACTCCCCGCGTTATCGTTGACGACCATTGCAAGCGGGCTCGCTCTTACATAAAAATTTCAACGAATTCATGCGAAGGCCTGACCAAGGGAGAATGTTATGCAGCTTGAGTTTTATCAGGTCGATGCGTTCAGTGATCGTCCATTTGCCGGTAACCCTGCGATGGTCTATCGGCTGGATGCGTGGCTTACGGATGAGTTGATGCAGAAGATCGCTGCCGAGCACAACCTCGCTGAAACCGCTTTCGTGGTGCGCGAAGGCGAGGGCTGGCACATTCGCTGGTTCACACCGACCACCGAGGTTCCGCTGTGCGGTCACGCGACCCTGGCCAGCGCTTACGTCCTGTTTGAAATCTATAAGGAAACGGCCGAGCGCCTGGACTTCACCTGCAAGTCCGGCCCGCTGAGTGTGAGTCGTGAGGGTGGGCGCCTGTGGCTGGATTTTCCGGCAATCGTCCCTTCGGAAGTGGGCGTGACACTGGATGTCGAGCGTGCGCTCGGTGTCGAAGCTGTCGACGTACTGGGCTCGAATGAATTGTTCGTGGTGCTGGAGTCCGAGCAGGCAGTGCTCGATTGCAAGCCGGACATGGTCGCCCTGGCGAAACTGCCATGGCTGGGCGCTATCGTCACTGCCCGGGGCAATAAACACGATTTCGTCTCGCGCTACTTCGCGCCGGCCATTGGCATCAATGAAGACCCTGTGACGGGATCGACCCATTGCAGCCTGATCCCGTACTGGTCGAGACGCTTGGGTAAATCGAGCCTGACGGCTTACCAGTGTTCAACACGGGGCGGGGAATTGTTCTGTCGCCTGGAAGGGGATCGGGTGAAGATTGGCGGGAATGCGACGTTGGTGGCCAGCGGCAAATTGATATTGGGTTGAAACGAAAAGATCGCAGCCTTCGGCAGCTCCTACAGGAGTATGCATTCCATGTAGGAGTTGCCGAAGGCTGCGATCTTTTGATGTTTATCAGATGGCGGTGCTGTAGCGCCGAACACCCGACTCAACAACAGGAATCTGCGCCGCCGTGCTGCCGTTCGCCTGGAACAACACCAAGTGTTCCGCCGCGACACGAATGCCAACCTCTGCGCCGACCAGATGATCGACATGGCTCGGGAAGATCGACTCCAGCTGGGCACCCGTAGGCAATTGCAGGCGATAGAGCGTCGAAGCGCCCTGGAAGGACTTGCCGACTATCCGTGCCTTCAATGCGCTGTCCGGCGCATAGACGATATCGTCCGGACGCAGCAACACGTCCACCGCGCCGCCGACCGGCCAGTTGTAGGCTCGGTTGCCGCGCAATTCACCGAGTTCGGTTTGCACTGATTCCGGGCTGCTCAACTGGCCACGAATGAAGTATCCCTGGCCGATGAAGCTGGCCACATAAGGGGTCAGCGGTTCGTGATACAGGTTGTAGGGCGTGTCCCACTGTTCCAGCCGGCCTTCCTTGAACACGCCGACATGATCACTGACCGCGAAGGCTTCTTCCTGGTCGTGGGTCACCAGAATTGCGCTGGTACCACGGGCCTTGAGAATGTCGCGCACCTCATGGCTGAGCTTGCGGCGCAATTCGCCATCAAGGTTGGAAAACGGTTCGTCGAGCAGCAGCAGTTGCGGTTCCGGCGCCAGGGCACGGGCCAGGGCGACACGCTGCTGCTGGCCACCGGAAAGCTCATGAGGGAAGCGCTTGCCGAGGTTTTTCAGGTTAACCAGTTCCAGCAACTCTTCGGTAACACGCTCCTTCTTTGGATGCTTGCGGATACCGAAGGCAATGTTGTCGGCCACGCTCAAATGCGGAAACAGCGCGTAGTCCTGGAACACCATGCCGATGCGACGTTTTTCTGGGGCGAGGGTAAAACCGGCGCTGGAGATGGTTTCTCCAGCCAGCTGGATGTCACCTTCGTGCACCGGTTCGAAACCGGCAATCGCACGCAGAGTGGTGGTCTTGCCACAGCCTGAGGAGCCCAGCAGGCAACCGATGTCGCCGGCGTTCAAATGCAGGTTGAGGTTCTGCACCACACGCTGGTCTTGATAGCCGCAGGCGAGGTTACGCAGGTTAAGCAGTAATGGCTGGCTCATGCGTGGTGATACGAAGGCGGAACGAGAAATTCGAGCAGGGCCTTTTGCGCGTGAAGACGGTTTTCCGCTTGATCCCATGCGACCGAACGCGGGTCGTCGAGCAGGTCGACACTGATCTCTTCGCCACGGTGGGCTGGCAGGCAATGCATGAACAGCACGTCTGGCGCGGCCAGGTCGAGCAGGGCACGGTTGACCTGGTACGGCGCGAACAGTTGCAGGCGCTTGGCGGTTTCCTCTTCCTGGCCCATCGAGGTCCAGACGTCGGTGCTCACCAGATGGGCGCCGCGTACGGCATCCTTCGGATCGCGAACGATAGTGACCCGGTCACCGGCCTCGGCCAGGAACTGCGGATTTGGCTCGTAGCCTTCCGGGCAGGCGATGCGCAGCTGGAAGTCGAACTGGATCGCCGCTTCTATATAGCTGTTGCACATGTTATTGCCATCGCCGATCCACGCCACGGTCTTGCCCTGAATGGCGCCGCGGTGTTCGAGGAAGGTTTGCATGTCGGCCAGCAATTGGCATGGGTGCAGGTCATCGGACAGGCCGTTGATCAGCGGGACGCGCGAATTGGCGGCGAATTCGGTGAGGGTACTGTGGGAAAACGTACGGATCATCACCGCATCGAGCATGCTCGACATGACGATGGCGGCGTCGCTGATCGGCTCGCCACGGCCCAACTGGGTATCGCGTGGCGACAGGAAGATCGCCTGGCCGCCAAGCTGGATCATGCCGGCTTCGAACGAAATGCGGGTGCGGGTCGAGGACTTCTCGAAAATCATCCCGAGCACGCGGTTTTTCAGGGGCTCGAACAGTACGCCGCGGTTACGCAGGTCCTTGAGCTCAACGCCTCGACGGATCACGCTGACCAGCTCTTCGGGCGTGCAATCCATCAGGGAGAGAAAGTGCCTTGCGCTCATCATTGACTACCTTTTTGCTACAAACCGCAGATGCTCAAAGCCTTGTTTAACGGAACAACGGGCGAGACCTGCGGCGTAAGCCGCACGGGGCGACGAAATAGGGGAAGGCGCGATCTTATAATTAAATGTCGCGTCTTACCAATAGGGCTACGGTTTTTAGGGGATTTCAGAGGGGCTACGGGATAACCGCAGTAGCGCTTTTGAAGCCTGTTTCCTGACAGCAGCCGAGCATTTGTACACCGGCCCTGCGCAGCTTGGCAATCAAGTGCGGCGGTGGCGAGGCACTGACAGTCGGTTTCTGACCTGTTGTTCGCATGCTTCGCAGGCAGCGTTTGCGATCTGAAATATTTGCTAATGCAAAGTGCTGGGTTATAAATAAATCACGAGCGACGCAGGAAGCCTCCGCGATGGAATCGAAAGAACAGCTGCTAATGGAATTGCTTGGGCTTACGGCCCGCTCCCTGACTCACCTGACCGCGTCCATGACCACCATGTCCTTCGAGCTTTTGCGAAGTGACGACCAGGTGACCCGGGACGCCGGCCGACGCATGATCGATCGCATGGCCACCATCAGCGCCGGGCTTGACGAACACTGGCGGCTGATCGGCGAGTTGACCGGCGTGCATATCGCCCATGAGCAGATCGAGACCCTCCAGGAGATCCAGTTGCAGGCGCCGCCCAGGTTGCCTTCAAACTGAGGCGCAGCGTTCATCGGCTGGCCTGATGGCCGCCAATTCACAAGACGAACGTCGCTGGCGCAGCCGTGGGGCACGCGCCATAGTTCTGTTCCCGCGGCCGAAATTGCCCGCCCAGAACAAAATAGAGACTGGCCATGACCAAGACTCTCCATCACCGCGCCTGCCATCTGTGTGAAGCCATCTGCGGCCTGACCATCGAAACCACCGAGCACGAAGGCAGCGTGCAGATCACCTCGATCAAGGGGGATTCGCTGGATACCTTCAGTCGCGGCCACATCTGCCCAAAGGCTGTCGCCCTGCAGGATATTCAGAACGATCCGGATCGCCTGCGTCAGCCGATGTTGCGCGTGGGCAGCGAATGGCAGCCCATCGAGTGGGAGCACGCCTTTAATCTGGTGGCTGAACGTTTGGCGGCGATTCAGGAGCGTCACGGGCAGAACGCGGTCGCGGTCTATCAAGGCAACCCCAGCGTGCACAACTATGGGCTGATGACCCACAGCAATTATTTTCTCGGCTTGCTGAAAACCCGCAACCGCTTCTCCGCGACGTCGGTCGACCAATTGCCTCATCACTTGACCAGCCACTTGATGTACGGCCACGGTTTGCTATTGCCGATTCCGGACATCGATCACACCGACTTCATGCTGATACTTGGCGGCAACCCACTTGCTTCCAACGGCAGCATCATGACCGTGCCGGATGTGGAAAAACGCTTGAAGGCGATTCAGGCGCGCGGCGGTAAAGTCGTCGTGGTCGATCCGCGCCGCAGCGAAACGGCTGCCATTGCGGATCAGCATCTGTTTGTGCGCCCCGGTGGCGATGCGGCATTGCTGTTTGGCTTGCTCAACACGCTGTTCGATGAAGGTCTGACCCGCGACAGTCATTTGCCGGTGGATGGCCTCGAAGAAGTGCGCGAGGCCGTTGCAGATTTCACTGCCGAGGCCATGAGCCCGTTGTGTGCGGTGCCGGCCGAGCAGATCCGCCAATTGGCGCGGGACTTTGCCGCTGCTCCGAGCGCGGTTTGTTACGGACGCATGGGCGTATCGACCCAGGCGTTCGGCACGTTGTGCCACTGGGTTGTACAGTTGATCAACCTCGTTACCGGCAATCTCGACCGCGTGGGCGGTGCGTTGTGCACCGAGCCGGCCGTGGACCTGGTTGCCTCCACGTCGGGCGGGCATTTCAATTTGTGGCAGAGCCGCGTGTCCGGTCGCCCCGAGTACGCGGGCGAACTGCCCGTGTCGGCGCTGGCCGAAGAGATGTTGACCGAAGGGGAAGGGCAGGTCCGTGCGCTGATCACCGTGGCGGGCAACCCGGTGTTGTCGACCCCTAACGGTCGTCAATTGGAGCAGGCGCTGGATGGCCTGGAGTTCATGGTCAGCGTCGACTTGTACATCAACGAAACCACGCGCTATGCCGACCTGATCCTGCCGTCCACCTCGGCGCTGGAAAACGATCATTACGACACCACGTTCAACATGTTTGCAGTGCGCAACGTCAGTCGTTTCAATCGCGCGATCCTGGCCAAGCCCGAAGGCGCGCTGCATGACTGGGAGATTTTTGTCGGGCTGGCCAGGGCGTTCGCGACGAAAACCGGCAAAGAGTTGAAACCGACCATCGCCCCGGCACAGATGATCGACCGCGGCTTGCGCATGGGGGCGTATGGCGACGCTTCCGAACACAAGTTGTCGCTGGCAACGCTGTTCGACCATCCCCATGGCGCCGATCTGGGCGCGCTGAAGTCCAACCTGGCGCCACGCCTGAAAACGCCCAATCAACGAATTCAGGCTGCCCCGGCCGCGATCCTTGCCGACCTGGCGCGTTTTGCTGCGTTGCAGGCACCGGCCGCCGATGAGTTGCTGATGATCGGGCGCCGACATGTACGCAGCAACAATTCGTGGATGCACAACTATCACCGGTTGGTGAAGGGCAAGCCGCGCCACCAGTTGTTGATGCACCCGGATGATCTGTCGAGTCGCGGGCTGAGTGATGGGCAAAAGGTGCGCGTCAGTTCGCGGGTCGGGGTCATCGAAGTTGAAGTGCTGGGCAGTCTGGATATGATGAAAGGAGTGGTCAGTCTTCCGCACGGCTGGGGCCATGCGCGACCGGGCGTGCAAATGACGATTGCGAGTAACCAGCCGGGCTCCAGCGCTAATGACCTGACAGACGAGTGTCAGCTCGATGAGTTGTCGGGGAATGCGGCGCTGAACGGGGTTCCAGTGACTGTGGCGGCGGCCTGATCGTTCTGACGGAGAGACCGAGCATGGCGCTCGGCTTTCCGTTACAATGCGCCACCGTGCCGACCCATGAGTCGGAAAGTTCAGCCGAGGTGCTCCATGGATATCATCGAAACGATTAAAGAGCAGATTGCTAACAACACCATTCTGCTTTACATGAAAGGCTCGCCGAATGCCCCGCAGTGTGGCTTCTCCGCGAAAGCCTCACAGGCTGTGATGGCTTGTGGTGAGAAGTTTGCGTACGTGGACATCCTGCAGAACCCGGAAATCCGCGCCAACCTGCCAAAATACGCCAACTGGCCAACCTTCCCGCAACTGTGGGTGGGTGGCGAGCTGGTTGGCGGTAGCGACATCATGACCGAGATGGCTGCAGACGGTTCGCTGCAAACCACCATCAAGGCTGCTGTTGAAGCCGCTGCTGCCAACAAGAGCGAAGCCTGATTCGCTGGCTCCCCTGTAGGAGCTGACGAGTGAAACGAGGCTGCGATCTTTTGATCTTCAGCAACTAAAAAGCCCCGCCACTCGAAAGAGGGCGGGGCTTTTTATTGGGTTTGAGAAGATGTCGCTACGTCATTACTGCTATCGCCAGGATCGCAGCCTCGTTTCACTCGACAGCTCCTACACAGCTCGTAAGCAAGTCTTACTCGTCTTCGCCCATCTGCGATTGCAGGTAGTTCTCAAGACCGATCTTGTCGATCAGGCCAAGTTGGGTTTCCAACCAGTCGATATGTTCTTCTTCGGACTCGAGAATATCTTCAAGCAGTTCACGGCTACCGAAGTCGCCAACTTTTTCGCAATGAGCGATGGCCACTTTCAGATCGGCATGCCCGGTACGCTCAATACGCAGGTCACACTCGATCATTTCCTTGGTGTGCTCGCCGATGTGCAGCTTGCCCAGATCCTGAACGTTCGGCAGGCCTTCGAGGAACAGGATGCGCTTGATCAGCTTGTCCGCGTGCTTCATCTCGTCGATGGATTCGTGGTACTCGTGTTTGCCGAGCTTGTTCAGACCCCAATCTTCATACATACGCGCATGCAGAAAATACTGATTGATCGCGACCAGCTCATTGGCAAGGATCTTGTTGAGATGCTGGATGACTGTAACGTCGCCTTTCATGATGGGGTCCTGCCCTGTATTAGCTGTCTATAAGGCAGAGTTTGAGCCGCGTATTTAATAGTGTCAAACCTAAGTTATTGAAACTTATATGAAAATTAATCGGAATAAGAATGTTTGTGTTCCGCGTCTAGAGTCTAAGCAGTTGATTTTCAGGCATAAAAAAACCGGACTTGAGTCCGGTTCTTTGAAATACGGTATTTATGCGGCTGTAAATTCAACAGGAAAAGGAATCGCAGCCTGCGCCGTTTGCAGTTTTGTCAGGGTCTCGCGGACCACTTCCTTGGCAAGGCACGCACATTTACCACATTGACTGGCAACGCCGGTGGCCTGGCGCACTTCCTTGTAGCTGCAGCATCCTTCATAGATCGCATCGCGGATTTGGCCGTCGGTGACGCCAGTGCAGAGGCAAACATACATAAGTGAAAACCGTCGCTTGTTTATGTCTTGATGCGATGGATCTTAATGTTAACGAGAATGATTGTCAAAGTGCTTTGAGGCTGCTTTTTCCTGGGGCTGACGAACGGTTTCTTCGAGGCGCGCAGGAACCAAATCGGCCCCGGCGTTTTTTACGTCCAAGGGAAAAACCGTTAAGGACAGGCGAAAAACGCAGTGTATGATGGCCGGTCTTTGCAAGCGGGCTCGTGTCACAGGGCTGTCGCCTGAAGGTGGCAGGCTGATGCGAATCCGGTTTTTCACGTTTATACACCAGGAGATATCCAATGAGCGTACTCGTAGGCAAACAAGCCCCTGACTTCACCGTTCCGGCCGTACTCGGCAATGGCGAAATCGTAGACAGCTTCACCCTGTCGTCTGCCATCAAAGGCAAATATGGCCTGGTGTTCTTCTACCCACTGGACTTCACCTTCGTTTGCCCGTCGGAGCTGATCGCTCTGGACAACCGCATGTCTGACTTCAAGGCACGCAACGTTGAAGTGATCGCTGTGTCGATCGATTCGCACTTCACCCACAACGCATGGCGCAACACCCCGGTGAACAACGGTGGCATCGGCCAGGTTCGTTACACCATGGCTGCTGACATCAAGCAGGAAATCATGAAGGCCTACGACGTTCAGTCCGCTGATGGCGTGGCTTTCCGTGGCGCGTTCCTGATCGATGACAAAGGTGTTGTTCGTTCGCAAATCATCAACGACCTGCCGCTGGGTCGTAACATGGAAGAGCTGATCCGTCTGGTCGACGCTCTGCAATTCCACGAAGAGCACGGCGAAGTCTGCCCTGCCAACTGGAAAAAAGGCGACAAAGGCATGAACGCTTCGCCAGAAGGCGTTGCGGCTTACCTGACCGAGCACGCTGCTGCGCTGTAAGGCACAGGCTCGTTCGAGGCATAAAAAAACCGGCTGATAAGGCCGGTTTTTTTATGGGTGGGATAAACCCGGATTACTGTAGGAGCGAGCCTGCTCGCGAAGGTCGTCAATGATAATGCTGCAATCCTGACTCCCCGCGGCGCTCTTGAGTTCATCGCGAGCAAGCTCGCTCCTACAAAGAATCCGCGACTCAATCAGTCGCTGAAGTCTTCCCAGCCGCCCATTTGTTTCCAGCGATTGACGATGCCGCAGAACAGTTCGGCGGTCTTCTCGGTGTCATAGCGAGCCGAATGCGCCTCGCGACCGTCGAAGTCGATATCGGCGGCCTGACAGGCCTTGGCGAGCACGGTTTGACCGTAAGCCAGACCGGCAAGGGTCGCGGTATCGAAACTGGAGAACGGGTGGAACGGGTTGCGCTTCATGTCCAGACGCGCGACCGCAGCGTTGAGGAAACCCAGGTCGAAGCTGCTGTTGTGCCCGACCAGAATCGCCCGTTTGCAGCCGTTGGCTTTGAGCGCCTTGCGAATGCCGCGGAAGATATCGTTCAGGGCTGCCTCTTCACTCACGGCCATGCGCAATGGGTGATCGAGCTTGATGCCGGTGAACTCCAGCGCTGCCGCTTCGATGTTCGCGCCTTCGAAAGGCTCGACGCGGAAGAAGTAGGTGTGATCCGGGTATACAAAACCCTTCTCATCCATGGCGATGGTGGTCGCGGCGATTTCCAGCAGGGCGTCGGTAGCCGAGTTGAAGCCACCGGTTTCTACGTCGACGACAACCGGCAGGTAACCACGGAACCTGGCGGCCATTGGGTGACGGGAACCGCCCCCGCCGCCATTGCCTTCCTGTTCGTCGTCGAAATGGTCTTCACTCACGCGTGTTCCTCCAGCAGGCGCCAGCGCAGTTTTTCACCGGCGCGCAGCGGGATAACGGTCAGCTCGCCAAACGGCAGGCTGGTCGGGGCGGTCCATTCTTCGCGAACCAGGGTGATGCGATCGGTGTTCGCGGGCAGGCCATAGAAGCGCGGGCCGTTGAGGCTGGCGAAGGCTTCGAGCTTGTCCAGTGCATTACGCTGTTCGAAGGCTTCGGCATACATCTCGATCGCGGCGTAAGCGGTGTAGCAGCCGGCACAGCCGCAAGCGGCCTCTTTGGCGTGCTGGGCGTGGGGCGCCGAGTCGGTGCCCAGGAAGAACTTCTCGCTCCCACTGGTAGCGGCGTCGAGCAGGGCTTCCTGGTGCGTATTGCGCTTGAGGATCGGCAGGCAGTAGAAGTGCGGCCGAATCCCGCCCACCAGCATGTGGTTGCGGTTGTAGAGCAGGTGATGCGCGGTGATGGTCGCGCCAACGTTGGCCGGAGCCGAGTTGACGAACTGCACGGCGTCAGCGGTGGTGATGTGTTCGAACACCACTTTGAGCGTTGGGAAACGCTCGACCACACGACGCATGTGCTCATCGATGAAGATTTTTTCGCGGTCGAACACATCGACATCGCCGCGGGTGACTTCACCGTGGATCAACAAAGGCATTCCGACTTCGGCCATGGCCTCGATTGCCGGGAAGATCTTGTCGATGCTGGTGACGCCAGAGTCCGAGTTGGTGGTCGCGCCGGCAGGGTAAAGCTTGGCGGCGTGAACGAAGCCGCTGGCCTTGGCCTCGCGAATTTCTTCAGGCTGGGTGCGGTCGGTCAGGTACAGGACCATCAGCGGTTCGAACTGGCTGCCGGCCGGGCGGGCTGCGAGGATCCGCTGGCGATAGCCATCGGCCTCAGCCGCATTGCGGACCGGAGGAACCAGGTTGGGCATGATGATGGCGCGACCAAAGGTACGCGCGACATCCGCGACGGTATTGGTCAACACGGCACCATCGCGAAGATGAATATGCCAGTCGTCGGGACGCAGCAGGGTCAGGCGGTCGGACATGAGGGGATTCCAGGCGGGTCAAACTGAGGGGAATGCTACCGGAAAAGACTCTTGCAGGCACTCGCTATCAAGTTTTGCAGGAAGCTTCCGATATCCAACAGGTATGCCGTAAACATGTGTGTGTCGGTCTTTTTGTTGTAGAAGCCAGTGGAGCCTCCCGTGCGCCAGCGTTATTTAGCCTTGCTCAGTGTGTTTGCCAGCCTTCCTGCGATGGCGCTCACTTTCCAGACGCGTCTGGAGAGCATCGAGTGGACGGTCGAAGGTGACAAGTTCGAATGCCGCCTGACCCAACCGATCACCGATTTCGGTTCGGGCGAGTTCGTGCGCCGCGCTGGGGAGCAGGCGACGTTTCGTCTGAAAGCCTACAACCCGATGATGGGCGGCGGTTCGGCCACCTTGCTGGCCGCTGCCGCGCCGTGGCAGCCGGGGCGTGGTGATATCAATCTGGGTACGGTAAGAGTCGGCAGCGGCAATGTGTTATTCAATAGTTCGCAGGTCCAGGCCGGGCGCCTTATCAGCGGCCTGATGGATGGACGCAGCCCTGTGGTCCGGCATTCGTCAGGTGATGGCCGTGTATCGGAAGTGCGCTTGCTGCCGGTCAAGTTCAACAAGGCCTTTGCGGATTATCAAGGGTGTGTTGCCAAACTACTGCCGCAGAATTTCGAACAGGTGAAGCAATCTGAAGTCGGCTTCCCCGGGGGCGGCATCGATCTGGATGCGGCGGCGAAAGCCAAGCTGCAAGTGATGCTGGAGTATATGAAGGCCGATCCGACGGTTAATCACATCGAACTGGATGGCCATTCCGACAACAGCGGCAACCGTTTGACCAACCGCGAGTTATCGCGTCGCCGGGCCTTGGCGGTCATGGAGTTCTTCAAGGCCAACGGCATCCAGGAGTCGCAAATTACCCTGCGGTTCCACGGTGAACGTTATCCGTTAGCGCCCAATTCCAACAACGCCAATCGCTCGAAAAACCGTCGGGTGGCGGTACGTCTGGAGCGTGGAGCGCCGGCCGAACAAGTGGCTCCGCAAGCTATGAAGCCGGCCACGTCGGCAACTTCCTGACTTGTCGGTCATCGTCGCGCCCTCGACATAATCTGTCGCTTCGTCGTCATAAGCTGTCGCGCCACTGTAAATTATCCTGCATGAGCGGTAGACTTCCCGGCTTTCCGTAGAACCCCGTGGAGTGATGGCATGGCGGACGTAAACAAGGTCGTTCTGGCGTATTCCGGCGGCCTGGACACTTCGGTGATCCTCAAGTGGCTGCAGGATACTTATAACTGTGAAGTGGTGACCTTTACCGCTGACCTGGGTCAGGGCGAAGAGGTTGAACCTGCTCGCGCCAAGGCACAGGCCATGGGCGTGAAAGAGATCTACATCGACGACTTGCGCGAAGAATTCGTGCGCGATTTCGTTTTCCCGATGTTCCGCGCCAACACCGTTTACGAAGGCGAGTACCTGCTGGGTACTTCCATCGCTCGTCCGTTGATCGCCAAACGCCTGATCGAAATCGCCAACGAAACCGGCGCTGATGCCATTTCCCACGGCGCCACCGGCAAGGGCAACGACCAGGTTCGTTTCGAACTCGGTGCCTACGCGTTGAAGCCAGGTGTGAAAGTGATCGCCCCTTGGCGCGAGTGGGACCTGCTGTCCCGTGAAAAGCTGATGGATTACGCTGAAAAGCATGCGATCCCGATCGAGCGTCACGGCAAGAAAAAATCCCCGTACTCGATGGATGCCAACCTGCTGCACATCTCCTATGAAGGCGGCGTGCTGGAAGACACCTGGACCGAGCACGAAGAAGACATGTGGAAATGGACCGTCTCCCCGGAGAACGCTCCTGACAAGGCTCAGTACCTGGAACTGACCTACCGCAACGGCGACATCGTGGCACTGGACGGCGTTGAAATGACTCCGGCTACCGTGCTGGCGACCCTGAACCGTATCGGTGGTGAACACGGTATCGGCCGTCTGGACATCGTCGAGAACCGTTACGTGGGCATGAAGTCCCGTGGCTGCTACGAAACCCCTGGCGGCACCATCATGCTGCGCGCCCACCGTGCGATCGAATCGATCACCCTGGACCGTGAAGTGGCTCACCTCAAAGACGAGCTGATGCCAAAATACGCCAGCCTGATCTACACCGGTTACTGGTGGAGCCCTGAGCGTCTGATGCTGCAACAGATGATCGATGCGTCCCAGGCACACGTTAATGGCGTTGTGCGCCTGAAGCTGTACAAGGGCAACGTGATCGTCACCGGTCGCAAGTCCGACGAGTCGTTGTTCGACGCCAACATCGCGACCTTCGAAGAAGATGGCGGCGCCTACAATCAGGCTGACGCTGCGGGCTTCATCAAGCTCAACGCTTTGCGCATGCGCATTGCCGCGAACAAAGGCCGGAAGCTTTTCTGAGACCTTTGAGCGTTTGATGGATTTGTGGCCTCGTCATCGATGAGGCCACAAACCTCAAATTCTGTTTGCCTGTCATTGCGATACCACGTGTTCGTTGTCACTTGCTTCTACCTTCCCTCTGCTTCTCTTTCCTCCAAACCCTGCGTTACTGCTGATCGCCATGTTGCGGTTGGCTGCTCTGGTCAATGACTGTGACCTCATGTGAATTCAAATTGTAAGCAGCACAAAATCTGATGCTGTCGCGTTTTCGCGCCTGCTTTGAGTGCTTGAATGCGCTTTCTTTCAGTACCATCTCCGATTTTGCATTAGTCAGAAACAAAACCACGCGCGCCGTTTCCTGTGGCTTTTGGATTTTTTCCAGTAAAGCGCCGAACTCGATTTTTTTGTTAACCCAGCGTGTATCAATGATGTACAGCTCTTTCAGCAGCTCGGGCACGCGGATGTGATGCGGCGTCGAAAAGAGACTGTGTAAGCCGATTTCCGCAGGTGGGGCCTGGGCAGGGCCAGGAGGCGAACTGGATCGCCGATTGGCCAAAGACGTCTGCCGTTTACTGTTTTTACGTGAAATCGTCGGGTCGTTGTTATCCGGGTGTTCAGTACTGTCCAGAATTTTTAAGAAGTGTTTTCCCTTTTCAAAATCCGAAGGTGCATACAGCGATCGATAATTGAAGTTGAGTGTGGCGAAGAAAAGAAGCAGTAAGTAAAAAGGAAAGCTGATCAGGAACCAGATGTAAATCTCTCTTTCTTTGTTGTCCAGAAAGGGCAGGGAGACAGCCGCCGATGTTTCAGACAGTGTTGCGAATATCGCGATAACGGTCATGGGGTTGGTGATTCTTTTTTTGATATTTGTCATATTTTATACTCATGTAAGTTGGTCTTTTCTCAGTTAGATGATTGGGTTTGTTTATTTGGTTTTTGTCAGTTTATCTGTAATGTTTGTTGTGTGGGTATCTCTATTTTGGCGAAAAGGCTCTTTATGTTGGTTGGGCGTTGTTTTGCTGTGTTAATAATTTTGTTGTCGTATGTACGTAATGATTGTTCATGTTGGGTTTTCTGCTGTAAGAGGATGTGGATACCTCATGTATGATATTTCTGGTGTGAATAGAAAGTCTGAAAATATCGGTTACTTTTCAGCCCTGGTTCGATGATTGTTGTGTGCCGGATTGCTGTTTTCGACACTTTCGTGAGCGATTTTTTGACGTGAATCGATACAAAAAATTGTAGAAAATCGATTGGTACTCAGCTGAGTTTAGTTTTCGAGGCATTCTGATAGCGGTTTTTTTGTAAGACTAATCCGCGATATTCGTAGGGAATGTCTCTTGGTGTGGGTGGCTGGGGGGGGCGGCATGCCAAGGGTGAAACGACTAGGCTATTGTGCGGGCTCTAAAAATTCGAACAGCGAAATTGGACTGCCCATGAATAAAGTGCTGATCGTGGATGATCATCCCGTCATCCGTCTTGCGGTACGTATGCTGATGGAACGTCATGGCTACGAAGTCATTGCAGAAACAGATAATGGCGTGGATGCATTGCAACTTGCCCGCGAATATATGCCAGACATTGTCATTCTGGATATCGGAATACCGAAGCTGGATGGGCTGGAAGTTATTGCTCGACTGGCGTCGACAGGAATGACGATGAAAGTGTTGATACTGACATCCCAGGCACCGGGGCATTTTTCCATGCGTTGCATGCAGTCGGGGGCCGCCGGGTATGTCTGCAAACAACAGGATCTGACTGAGTTGCTCAGTGCAATAAAAGCTGTTTTGTCCGGCTACAGTTATTTTCCCAATCAGGCACTGCATACCGTACGCGCAAGTCTTGGGAACGCCAGTGAAGCTGATATGGTTGACCGTCTGTCTGGGCGGGAAATGATGGTCTTGCAACAGTTGGCCAAGGGCAAGACTAACAAGGAAATTGCTGACGGGATGTTCCTCAGCAACAAGACCGTCAGCACTTATAAGACTCGCTTGCTGTTGAAACTCAATGCGCGGTCATTGGTTGACCTGATTGAATTGGCTCAACGCAATGGGCTGGTGTAGTTCCATCAACCTATGACGAGGCGTGATGAACGGGCATTTATCGCGGTTCGCACAAAGAAAAAAGCCTCCGTTTCGGGAGGCTTTTCAGGTGTCATAAATCAAAATCGTAATCGGCCAATTGCTTTTGCAATCGGCGCTCCTCCAGCAGATTGTCGATGGTACGGCGTTTGCTCAGGTTGGTTTTCGCTACTTCAACCACCGGTTCAGCGTCGTCCGCCTCTGCGGGGGTAAAGTCGTCTTCTACGTCCAATTGCTCTTTGCCAGTGCTCATTTAGTTACTCCAGGCTAAGACTGCCTTTGGGGCTCCTTATATCGACATTCTCCCGGCGGGTAAAAAAGATTTTTTCAATCGATAAATCAATAAACCTAATAGCGCCTCAATCGTCCGAGGTCTTTTGTTTGTATTCGCACAAATCTTCGATGCGGCAACTGCCGCAGCGCGGCTTGCGGGCCAGGCAGACATAGCGTCCGTGAAGGATCAGCCAGTGATGGGAATCGAGCAGAAATTCTTTCGGCACGAACTTCATCAGTTTTTTCTCGACCTCGACCACATTCTTGCCTGGCGCAATGCCGGTCCGGTTGCTGACGCGGAAAATATGAGTGTCCACGGCCATGGTCAGCTGACGGAATGCGGTATTGAGCACGACGTTGGCGGTCTTGCGGCCCACGCCGGGCAGGGCTTCCAGTTCCTCACGGGTCTGCGGTACTTCGCCTGCATGGCGCTCCACCAGCAAGCGACAGGTTTCAATCACGTTTTTTGCTTTGCTGTTATAAAGCCCGATGGTCTTGATGTAGTTCGATAACCCTTCGACACCCAGGGCATGAATTGCCTCCGGAGTGTTGGCTATCGGGAACAGTTTTGCCGTGGCCTTGTTGACGCCGACATCGGTCGATTGCGCCGAAAGTATCACCGCAATCAGCAACTCAAACGGTGAGGAATAGGCCAGTTCGGTCTTCGGTTCCGGATTGTCTTCGTGCAGTCTGCGGAATATTTCCAGACGTTTTGCGGCATTCATGGGCAGTGCTTTTCCTTGAAAACGGTCAGTGTGAGGATTTCGGTCGGTGCCAGGCTTGCCACGCGGCGATCATCAACCCCAGCAGGATGAAGCCGCCTGGCGCCAGCGTGGCCAGGCGCAAGCCGCCGTCGGCGGTCAGAAACCATCCTTGCCAGTCCGCTTGCGAAGCGCCAGCCATCCAGGGCAGATGGCTGCCAAGAGTCCCGCTGCCGATGAGTTCGCGCAACAAGCTCATGACCAGCATCAGCCCGCCGAACATAACGCACAAGCGCGTGCGATCTCGAAGGGAACGCCGGGAAAAACCGGTCTGCTCCAAAACGACGCATTGCAGCGCGATCAAACCTGAATAGATCCCCAAATGCTGATGCCATTGCAGTGACCAGACTTGCGCGCCAAGCTGCGCGCAACTGGTCAGTGTGGCGGCGAGCAATACGCTTGTCAGTAGGTGCGTCGCCGGGAGCAGTCGCGGGCGTAAGGCGTTCATGCACAGGCTAAATGCGCTGACGACGACGATGAGCATCAGCCACAGACCCACAGCGCTGACCAGTGAGCCCGTAGCGCCAATCAACGGCGCAAGCATCAGCGAGTTCTGCAGAACCGATGACTTATTCATGTGACGGGTTCCCGAGCAGCGGTTGCCGGTGCTCATCGAAGTAGCGCAGCGCGTCATGGGTGGCGTTGATCACCGCTCTTGAGGTGATGGTGGCCCCGGCAATCTGGTCGAATTGGCCCTGATCCTTTTTCAAGGCCCAGCCATTGTCGCCAGGCTCGGCTCGGGACTTGCCGGAAAACATCTGAAGCCAGGCATTGGGCCAGTCGGCGATTCGCGCACCCAGTCCGGGGGTTTCCGATTGCTTGAGGGTTTTGACGCCCACCAGCCTGCCGTTGGAATCAATGGCAATCAGCAGCTCGATGGCGCCGGCATAGCCCAGGGTCTGGCAGCGTAGCAACACCGCATAGGGTTTGTCGGCCTTGGTCGCCCTGTAGCCGCCCAGCAGGGTGCTATTGGTCAACGTAATGTTTTCCAGTGTGAGTGGCTGTTCCAGCGGCTGATTGTCATAACTGTCGGGCGGTAGCAGGTCTAGCAGGTTGCGACTGTCGATCAGGCGTTGTTCGCCCGTTATGTGCGGCGCGCTACTGCGCTGCGCCCAATACGTCAGACCCATGCCAAGGCCTGCCAGTATCGCCAGAATCACCAAGCTCGACGCTCGTTTCATGAAGTAAACCGCTCCTGCCTGGACGCGATAATCCGCTCCAGCGCTGGTACACACAGGTTCATCAACAGCACGGCGAACGCCACGCCGTCCGGATAGCCGCCCCACGTGCGAATCAGATACGTCAGCAGGCCGACACCCATGCCGAACAGCAGTCGCGCACCGGGGCTTTTTGCACCGGACACCGGCTCTGTCACGATAAAAAATGCCCCCAGCATGCTTGCACCGCTGAGCAGATGAAACAGCGGGGAGCCATGGGAATCGGAACCCGAACCGTTCCAGCACAACAAACTGATAATGAACAGGCTGCCGAGCATGCCAACCGGCGCATGCCAGCTGAACACTCGGCGTTGCAGCAGAAATGCACCGCCCGCCAAAAATGCCAGACTCACCCATTCCACGCCTCGACCACCGAAATGACCGAACGCCGGGTTTGTGGAGAACAGTTCATCCATGGTCAGGCTTTTGTTGATTCGCAATGTGTCCAGCGCCGTGGCCTGGACCCAGGCATCCGGCAACTGAGCAAAAGCGAAGACCTGCTGCAAACCTCCCGCCAGGTCCATGCCGTGGGACGACGGCCAGTGGGTCATCTGCTGCGGAAACGTCACCAGTACCAAGGCGAAGCCGAGCATCGCCGGGTTGAATGGATTCTTGCCAACGCCACCATACAAATGTTTGCCGAACAGCATCGCGAGAGCGGCGGCGCTGACGGTCAGCCACCAAGGGCAGTACGGCGGCAGGGCCAGCGCCAGCAACGTGGCGCTGACCAGTGCGCTGCCGTCACTCAATGTTGGCTTGAGTGGTCGCTTGCGCAACTGCAGCACGGCCGCTTCAACGGCCAAAGCGCTCACGCCAGACAGGATCAGGTTGATCAAGATTCCCCAGCCGTAAAACCAGAACAACGCCAGCATCCCCGGCAGCGTGGCCAGTAGCACCAGCTTCATGGCCTGCTGAAGGCGTTCGTCGACCGATTCAAGGGGCGACATAGGCATCCACCTGACGCTCGGCTTCCTGCAGGCGAGCGCGAGCCTTGTCGATCAGTTCGACGGGGGCGTCGGCGCGACGTTCGAGTTTGCTTACGTCGGCCCGGGCGTAGGCCAGTTCCGTCTTCAGTTGTCGAAGCTGGTGGTCGATGGCGCGCTTTTCGACACGCGCCAACGGCGGCACGGGTTGCTCACTGACTGCTTCGGCGGCATGCAAGGCTTGCTCAGCCTCGCTGAGAGCACGCTCCAGTGCCTCGATTTGTTCCGCGGAAGTTTCGCTGGCCTGGGCTTTTTTCAGTTCGGCGCGGCGCATGGCCAACTGGATCTTCGCCCGTTTCAGCTCGGCATCCTTCGCTGGAGCTGCCACGGGCGCTGGTGCGGGCGGTGCAGCATTTTCCAACTGCGCCAACGCGTGCTCGGCGGCTTCGAACTGCTGTTGCAGGACGATCAGTTGCGTTTGCTGTTCAAAGGTCGGCGGATGGCCGAAGGCCTTGAGCGATTTGTTCAGTTGCGCCCGGCTCATCGCCAGATCGATCTTGGCTTTTTTCAACGCCGCATCGGCAGTGGCGGCCTTCTGTGCACGGACGCGTTCAAGGGCGGCCTGTACCGGGTCAAGCGTCACCTCGCTTGGCTGAGCGACACGTTGCGCCCGGGCCTGGCGTTCGGCGGCTTTTTGCGCTTCTTCTCGTTGCAATCGAGCGTTGCGCTGCTCGAAGCGTTGCCGTGCATGATTGCGTTTGGCGGCGCGGGATTGTTGTTCTTCAAGGCTGAACGCCAGGCCACCGACAATCGGCAGCACCGTGGCCGCCGGTAACGGGCGCATTTCGATGCAGTCCACCGGGCATGGGGCCACGCAGAGGTCGCAGCCGGTGCATTCGTCGATGATCACCGTGTGCATCAGTTTGGCCGCGCCGACGATGGCGTCGACGGGGCAGGCCTGGATGCATTTGGTGCAACCGATGCATTCGGCCTCGCGGATATAGGCAATTTGCGCCGGGGCCGAACCACGGCTGATATCCAGCTCCAGCACCGGCACATTCAGCAGGTCGGCCAGCGCACTGATGGTTTCGCGGCCACCCGGCGGGCACTTGTTAATGGGCTCACCATTGGCGATGCCTTCGGCGTAGGGCTTGCATCCTGGATGGCCGCACTTGCCGCATTGGGTTTGCGGCAGGAGCGCATCGATGCGTTGAATCAGACTCATGTTTTGATCAGTCCGCTGAATCCGAGAAAGGCCACTGCGATCAAACCGGCACCGATCAGGTCGATCGGCAAACCGCGAAAGGGCAGGGGAACATCGTTATCAAGTGTGCGCTGGCGCAAGTCCTGGAACAGACTCAGCACCAGCCAGAAACCCAGCCCGGCACCCAGGCTCAAGGCGGCGGCATGAAACAGTCCTTTGTCATCCTGGACGTTGAGCAGGGCTACGCCGAGAACGCCGGCATTGCCCAATAAAAGTGGCCAAAGCCCTTCAAGCGACAGCGCCGAAAAAACCCGAGACAGCACCGTCAGCAGCGGGCTGATGAGCAGCACGCTCAGTGGCAAAAATACAAACAGGCGCAACGACGTCATTTCCAGCGGGATCAACAACCAGTGATAGAACGCGTAGCCGAGCAGGCCGACGATCAGCATCAGGCTGGTTGTCGCGATACCCAGCGCATGCACCTGCCTGCGTTCGCTGGCCAATAGCGGATCGACGCCCAGCGGCCAATGCAACACGAGGTTGTTGAGCAGAGCGGTGCTGATTAGCGTAACTAGCACTTCGGTCATAAGCATCCACACAGCGTCGCTGGCTGCTGAATCGTTCTGTAGGAGCTGCCGAAGGCTGCGATCTTTTGACGTTGTTTTTCAAGATCAAAAGATCGCAGCCTGCGCCAGCTCCTACAATATTATGGGCCAGACATGAAAATCCCACAGTCGCGCCAGGCACGACTGTGGGATCGGTTTGCCGCAGTACCTTACTTGATCCGTTGACCAGGCTTGGCGCCGCTGTCAGGGCTGAGCAGGTAGATTTCTTCGCCGCCAGGACCGGCCGCCATCACCATGCCTTCGGAAATGCCGAATTTCATTTTCCGTGGCTTGAGGTTGGCGATCATCATGGTCAACCGACCATTGAGCTTGGACGGGTCCGGATACGCGCTCTTGATCCCGGAGAACACGTTGCGTTGTTCGTCACCGATATCCAGTGTCAGGCGCAGCAGCTTGTCGGCGCCTTCCACATGCTCAGCCTTGAGAATCAGGGCAACGCGCAGGTCGACAGCGGCAAAGGCATCGAACTCGATTTCCGGTGACAGCGGGTCCTTGGCCAGTTCGCCGTTACCGGCTGGTGCGGCTTCGCCGGTGTCGGTCTGGCTGGCGGTCAGGTCTTCTTTCGAAGCGTCGGTCATGGCTTGCACTTTGACTGGATCGATACGGGTCATCAGCGGCTTGAACTCATTCAGCTGATGGTTGGCGAGCCAGATCGCGTGGTCGTTCCAGGTCAGTGGCGCGACATTGAGGAACGCCTCGGCGTCGGCGGCCAGCAGCGGCAGTACTGGTTTGAGGAAGATCACCAGTTGGCGGAACAGATTGACCCCGGTGGCGCAGATGGCCTGGACTTCATCCTGCTTGCCTTCCTGTTTGTTCAGCGACCATGGCGCCTTGTCGGCGATCCAGGCATTGGCGCGGTCGGCCAGACCCATGATCTCGCGCATGGCGCGGGCAAAGTCGCGGGCTTCATAGGCGTCGGCGATGCCTGGCGCGGCGGCCAGGAAGGCTTCGGTCAGTTCCGGCGCGGCATTGGTGTCGACCATCAGGCCGGCATTGCCCTTGTGGATAAAACCGGCGCAACGGCTGGCGATGTTGACGACTTTACCGACCAGGTCGGAGTTGACCTTCTGCACGAAATCTTCGAGGTTCAGGTCCAGGTCATCGACGCCACGGCTCAGCTTGGCCGCGTAGTAGTAACGCAGGTATTCCGGCGACAGGTGATCCAGGTAGGTCCGGGCCTTGATAAACGTGCCGCGGGACTTGGACATTTTCTGACCGTTGACGGTCAGGTAGCCGTGCACGTTGATGCCGGTTGGCTTGCGGTAGCCCGCACCTTCGAGCATCGCCGGCCAGAACAGGGCGTGGAAATTGACAATGTCCTTGCCGATGAAATGGTACAGCTCGGCGGTGGAGTCCTTGTTCCAGAACGCGTCGAAATCCAGCTCCGGCGTACGGTCACAGAGGTTCTTGAAGCTCGCCATGTAGCCGATCGGCGCATCGAGCCAGACGTAGAAGTATTTGCCTGGCTCGTCGGGAATTTCAAAACCGAAGTACGGCGCATCGCGGGAGATGTCCCACTGTTGCAGGCCGGCATCCAGCCATTCGGCGATTTTGTTGGCGACAGCGTCTTGCAGGGTGCCGCTGCGGGTCCAGGTTTGCAGCATTGCCTGGAAGTCCGGCAACTTGAAGAAGAAGTGCTGGGAATCCTTGAGCACCGGGGTGGCGCCGGAAATCGCCGACTTCGGATCTTTCAAATCGGTCGGCGCATAGGTCGCACCGCATTTTTCGCAGTTGTCGCCGTACTGGTCTTCAGTGCCGCATTTCGGGCAGGTGCCCTTGATGAAGCGGTCGGCCAGGAACATTTTCTTTTCCGGGTCGAAGTACTGAGTGATCGAGCGCTGGGCGATGTGCCCGGCGTCGCGCAGCTTCAGGTAGATCTGGTTCGACAGCTCACGGTTTTCTTCGGCGTGAGTGGAGTGGAAGTTGTCGAAGTCCACCAGGAACTCGGCAAAGTCGGCGCTGTGTTCAGCCTGGACATTGGCGATCAGTTGTTCCGGGGTGATGCCTTCTTTTTCCGCGCGCAGCATGATTGCCGAACCGTGGGCGTCGTCGGCGCAGACATAAATGCATTGGTTGCCGCGGTGCTTCTGGAAGCGCACCCACATATCGGTCTGGATATATTCCAGCATGTGGCCAAGATGGATCGAACCATTGGCATAGGGCAGGGCGCTGGTGACGAGGATCTTGCGTGGCTCGGACATGGGGCTCGGCTACTTGATGAAACGGAGGTCGGCCACTATAAAGCGCCGGCGCATATTTTTCACCCCATGGGCCTGTTTCATTGGGTGAGTTACAGGGTAAACCATCAAAAGATCGCAGCCTTCGGCAGTGCCTACAGGAGTAGAGCCGGACATGTAGGAGCTGCCGAAGGCTGCGATCTTTTAAGGGCATCCCGCCAAACGATCAGAACAGGTACGATACCCGCCTGATTTTCCAGTCTTGTTATCGGAGTTGCCCATGAGCGCCGTCAATCGCGCAGCGGTGGAAGCCGTCCTTCGCCAATACACCGACCCTTACCTGAACCAGGACCCGGTCAGCGCCGGGTGCGTGCGCAGCATCGATGTGCAGGGTGATCGCGTCAGCGTCCAACTTGAATTGGGTTATGCCGCCGGTCTGTTCAAGAGTGGCTGGGCGCAGATGCTGGAAATGGCCATTCAGGGGTTGGATGGCGTAGCAAGTGCCCGCGTCGAGATCACCAGCGTAATTGCCGCGCACAAGGCTCAGGCACAGATTCCTGGCCTGGCCAACGTCAAGAACGTGGTGGCCGTGGCGTCCGGCAAGGGTGGCGTGGGTAAGTCCACCACCGCTGCCAACCTGGCATTGGCCCTGGCCCGCGAAGGCGCCAAGGTAGGGATTCTGGATGCGGACATTTACGGTCCGAGCCAAGGCATCATGTTCGGCATCCCTGAAGGCACTCGCCCACAGGTCAAGGAACAGAAGTGGTTCGTGCCGATCCAGTCCCATGGCGTCGAAGTGATGTCCATGGCATTCCTGACTGACGACAACACGCCGATGGTCTGGCGCGGGCCGATGGTCTCCGGCGCCTTGCTGCAACTGGTGACCCAGACTGCCTGGGGCGATCTGGATTACCTGGTCATCGACATGCCGCCAGGCACCGGTGATATCCAGCTGACCCTGGCACAGAAAGTCCCGGTGGCCGGCGCGGTAATCGTCACTACGCCACAAGACCTGGCGTTGCTGGATGCGCGCAAGGGCGTGGAAATGTTCCGCAAGGTCAACATTCCGGTGTTGGGCGTCGTGGAGAACATGGCCGTGCACATCTGCTCCAACTGCGGGCATGCCGAGCATCTGTTCGGTGAGGGCGGTGGGGTAAAACTGGCCAACCAGTATGGCGTTGAGTTGCTGGCTTCGTTGCCACTGGCGATGGCTATCCGCGAACAGGCCGATGGCGGCAAGCCAACGGTGATCGCCGAGCCGGACAGCCCGATTGCGCTGGTCTACCAGGAACTGGCGCGCCATGTCGGCGCACGGATCGTGTTGCAGGAAGCTGCTACGCCGGCGATGCCGAATATCACCGTCAGCGACGATTGATCGGCGCAGCCTATTAAAAGATCGCAGCCTGCGGCAGCTCCTGCAAAGGTCCATGTAGCTGCCGCAGGCTGCGATCTTTTGATCTGGGTTTAGATCCGCAACCCGCCATCCATTTCCAGAATCCGGCCGGTGTAGTAGTCGTTCTCGAAAATGTACGCCGCCGAATGGGCGATTTCCTCAGGCTTGCCCATGCGCTTGAGCGGAATGCCCGAAGTCATCTTCTCCAGTGCTTCCGGCTTCATGCCCAGGGTCATTTCGGTTTCGATAAAGCCCGGTGCAATGCCGGCCACACGAATGCCGTAGCGCGCCAGTTCCTTGGCCCAGGTCACCGTCGCGGCGGCGACACCGGCCTTGGCGGCGGAGTAGTTGGTCTGACCGACGTTGCCGGCGCGAGAAATCGACGAGATATTAATGATTGCACCGCTGTTGTTCAGCTCGACCATTTTCGCCGCGACTTCACGGGTGCACAGGAACACACCGGTCAGGTTGACGTCGATGACCGCCTGCCACTGAGCCAGACTCATCTTGGTCATTTCGCCGTCCTTGACCTTGAGCAACAGGCCGTCGCGCAAGATGCCGGCGTTGTTGATCAGGCCGTGGATCGCACCGAAGTCTTCGGCGACCCGGGCAACCATGTGCGTCACCTGCTCTTCATTGGCGACATTGCACAGGTAGGCGCGGGCTTCGACACCCTTGGACTTGCAGGCAGCCACGGCGTCGTCGAGCTTTTCCTGGTTCAGGTCCACCAGTGCCAGCTTCGCGCCCTTGCCGGCGAAATACTCGGCCATGGAACGGCCTAAACCCTGGCAACCGCCAGTGATAATGATTACTTTGTCAGTGAGTTGCATTCGCATGCCCCGGTAGCAGATCTGAGTTGTTCCTTGTAGAGCGCCTCTCGATCTGCGCCTTACGTGGCTTGGCTGCACATGAGAATTGCCCGATGGCGAACTGAAACACTTATCAGTTGCCCGTCCGTTTTTCTGACGGATTCTATATAAGGAGTCATAAATTGAGCGTTGAAGCGGCCAAGAATGCCCGAGAATTGCTTCTCAAGGAATACCGTGGAGTGCTTTCGACACACTCCAAGGCGATGCCCGGTTTCCCCTTTGGCTCGGTGGTTCCGTACTGCCTGGACGGGCAGGGCAGGCCGCTGATCCTGATCAGCCGCATTGCCCAGCACACCCACAATCTGCAAAAAGATCCGAAATGCTCACTGCTCGTCGGCGAGCGTGAGGCCGAAGACGTGCAGGCCGTCGGTCGCCTGACGTACCTCGCCGAAGCGCAATTGATCGAGGACGAGGCCGCCATTGAAGCCGCCGCCGAGCGCTACTACCGCTATTTCCCCGATTCGCAGAACTATCACAAGGCCCACGATTTTGATTTCTGGGTACTGCAGCCGGTGCGTCACCGTTACATCGGCGGTTTTGGTGCCATCCACTGGGTCAACGACCTGGTCCTGGCTAACCTTTTCGCGGGCAAAGCCGAAGTGAGCATGGTTGAGCACATGAATGCCGATCACGCCAAGGCCATCGCCCATTACGTCGAACTGGCAGGGCTGCCGCAAAGCGAGCCGGCACAGTTGGTCGGTATCGATACCGAAGGCATGCACCTGCGCATCGGCCAAGGGCTTTACTGGTTGCCGTTTCCAACGCCGTGTAATACGCCGACACAAGTTCGGGAAGCCTTGGTTTTCCTGGCTCACGCGGAGCATTGGCCGAAAAATGAAGTGGCTGACGCTTGAATTCACGCAATGGCGACGTCATCTAGGGAAGACTGGCAAGGCATTCTTGCGTTGAGGAACCATTTGATGCGCCCTTTTTTATTGCTCTTTCTGCTGTTTCCGGTGTTGGAGCTGTTCGTATTCGTCAAGGTAGCCGGGGCCATCGGGTTTTTCCCGGCCCTGCTGCTGATTATTCTCGGCTCGATGTTCGGTGTGTTCGTGCTGCGCGTCGCCGGTCTGGCCACGGCATTGCGTGCCCGTGAGAGCCTGAACCGCGGCGAGTTGCCCGCGCAGACCATGCTCGAAGGGCTGATGCTGGCATTGGCTGGAGGCCTGTTGATCCTCCCGGGTTTCATCAGTGACGTGATCGGCCTGATCATGTTGCTGCCGATCTCCCGCCGTCTGCTGGCCAATAAAATGCGTCAGCGCGCCGAGGAACAAGCGATTCGCCAGCGTGCGTTCGCCGATGACCTGCAAGCCCGTGGAGGCCCTGCGCCACGTGAGCCTCTGGGTCGCGAGCCCAACGTGATCGAAGGCGAATTCGAACACCGCGACACCAAGTAACACCGCATGACTGCACGGCACCTTCGGGTGCCGTGTTCGTTTGCGGGGCATCGAGATGAAAATTTTTCGACCCCCGCCCTTGTAATAAGCTTATGCGCCCTTATGTAACGGTCACCGCAAGGTTTCTGGCGATCACGCCAGACAGACTTCCGCGGTTCGCTTGACGAACCGCACCCGGCTCCGCCGGACTTTGTTAAACCCGCCGGGATTACACCGGCCGATGAAAACCACAATTAGGAGAGATCGACAATGAAGCTTCGTCCTCTGCATGACCGCGTCGTCATCCGTCGCAGCGAAGAAGAAAAGAAAACCGCTGGCGGTATCGTCCTGCCAGGTTCGGCTGCTGAAAAAGCCAACCACGGTGTGATCGTCGCTGCAGGCCCAGGCAAGACTCTGGAAAACGGTGAAGTACGTGCGCTGGCCGTTAAGGTCGGTGACAAGGTCGTGTTCGGTCCTTACTCCGGCAGCAACACTGTGAAAGTCGACGGCGAAGACCTGCTGGTAATGGCTGAGAACGAGATTCTCGCTGTACTGGAAGGCTGATTTCCCCGCTCATTTTCCCGTTACTACAAAGTATTTAAGGAATATCGATCATGGCTGCTAAAGAAGTTAAATTCGGCGACTCCGCCCGCAAGAAGATGCTCACCGGTGTAAACGTCCTGGCTGACGCAGTAAAAGCAACCCTGGGCCCGAAAGGCCGTAACGTGATCATCGAGAAGAGCTTCGGCGCTCCGACCATCACCAAGGACGGCGTTTCCGTAGCCAAAGAAATCGAACTGGAAGACCGTTTCGAAAACATGGGCGCGCAGCTGGTCAAAGACGTTGCCTCCCGTGCCAACGATGACGCAGGCGACGGCACCACCACCGCTACCGTTCTGGCTCAATCGATCGTCAACGAAGGCCTGAAAGCCGTCGCTGCCGGCATGAACCCGATGGACCTGAAGCGCGGCATCGACAAGGCGACCATTGCCATTGTCAAAGAGCTGAAAAACCTGTCCAAGCCATGCGCTGACACCAAGGCTATCGCTCAGGTAGGCACCATCTCCGCCAACTCCGACACCTCCATCGGCGACATCATTGCCGAAGCCATGGAAAAAGTCGGTAAAGAAGGCGTGATCACCGTTGAAGAAGGCACTGGCCTGGAAAACGAACTGTCGGTTGTAGAAGGCATGCAGTTTGACCGTGGCTACCTGTCTCCGTACTTCGTCAACAAGCCGGAAACCATGGTTGCCGAGCTGGACAGCCCGCTGATCCTGCTGGTCGACAAAAAGATTTCGAACATCCGTGAAATGCTGCCAGTGCTGGAAGCCGTTGCCAAAGCCGGCCGCCCACTGCTGATCGTATCGGAAGACGTTGAAGGCGAAGCCCTGGCGACTCTGGTAGTGAACAACATGCGTGGCATCGTCAAGGTTGCAGCCGTCAAGGCTCCAGGCTTCGGCGACCGTCGCAAGGCCATGCTGCAGGACATCGCTGTTCTGACCGGCGGTACCGTTATCTCCGAAGAAATCGGCCTGAGCCTGGAAAGCGCCACCCTGGAAAACCTGGGTAGCGCCAAGCGCGTGACCATTTCCAAGGAAAACACCATCATCGTTGACGGTGCTGGCGTAGAGGGCGACATCCAGGCGCGTATCGCTCAGATCCGTGCACAGGTTGTCGAAACTTCCTCGGACTACGACCGTGAAAAACTGCAAGAGCGTCTGGCCAAGCTGTCCGGCGGCGTTGCAGTGATCAAGGTTGGCGCTGGTTCCGAAGTAGAAATGAAAGAGAAGAAAGCCCGCGTTGAAGACGCCCTGCACGCAACCCGCGCAGCCGTTGAAGAAGGCGTGGTACCTGGCGGTGGCGTAGCGCTGATCCGTGCTCTGGAAGCTATCCTGGACCTGAAAGGCGACAACGCTGACCAGGACGTGGGTATCGCTGTTCTGCGTCGCGCTGTTGAAGCACCGATGCGTCAGATCGCTGCCAACAGCGGTGACGAGCCAAGCGTTGTGGTTAACGAAGTCAAGAACGGCAAAGGTAACTTCGGTTACAACGCTGCGACTGGCGAATACGGCGACATGATCGAAATGGGTATCCTGGATCCAACCAAGGTCACCCGTTCCGCTCTGCAAGCTGCATCGTCGATCGGCGGTCTGATCCTGACCACCGAAGCTGCGATTGCTGATGCACCGAAGAAAGATGGCGCTGGTGGTGGCATGCCAGACATGGGCGGTATGGGCGGCATGGGCGGCATGATGTAAGCCAGCCTTACCCCCGTAAGAAAAAACCCCGCCTGCGAAAGCAGGCGGGGTTTTTTATTGTCTTCCATTTGGTAAGTCGAAAGACCGAGTCGCAGCCATCGCGGGCAAGCCACGCTGCCACAGGTTCAGCGCAATCCCTGTGGGAGCGGACTTGCCCGCGAAGACGCCTATTCAGGCGCCGATCGGTTCAGCCTTGCCTACTCGCTCAGGCTTACCCACCGGGCGATACAGAATCCAGTAATACGAGCCCAAACAAATCAGCCAGCAGAAAATCGCCGTCCAGACGTTGTGCGAGAAAAAGTGCGCACCCTGCATCATCCGGCCGATGGAAAACACCGTGCCCAGAGCGAAGGCGAAGGCGAACGCTGCGCGTGCCATGCGCGGACGGCGGTCGCGTAATACAAAGAACAATGCAAACAGTGTGAAGCCAGTCGCCGCATGGCCGCCGGGCCAGCAACGGCCAGGTTTATCGGTAGGCGGGCGAGGGCTCAACAATTCGCTGTAGGTTTCGTGGCCGCCGAACTGTTCAAGGCTCCAAGGGCATTGCACCGCGGTCACTGCTTTCATGGGCGTGACAAAGGATGTCGCCAGACCCAGCGAAAGCACCAGGCAGCCCAATTCCCGTTTGTACGGTTTGAGCCTGGCCATGAAGAACGAGGCGATAAAACCGACGATGGCGAACACCGAAAACGCGATGACCACTTGTTTGGCGCGGTCGTGCAGGATGTTTTCCAGGAAGTAGCTGTGTCTGCCGATGAAGTCACCAGCGGCCGGGTCGTAGAACAATCTGGCCAGATCCATGTCCAGAGACGTCATCTCCAGCAATACCAGAATGATCGCCGCAACGGCAGGAACGCCAAGGCACACCCAAAAGTTGATCGGGCGTGAGGCGGGGCGGACAGCGGTTGATGACATGACGGATCCTGAACAATAGAAAAAACCCCGGGGCATCGGCCCGGGGTCATTCGGTTAATGTTGGCTGACTTGGTCGGTGCCCTCCTTGGGCGCCTTCCAGCCAAGCAGCTGTTGCTTGAAGCCATAACTGGCAGTTTGGTAATAAGTAATTGCCCGGGTGATCAGCGGATCACTGGCAACGGCCCGAGACTCGCGACTATCGGTCAGCGCGTCATCGTGACGACGCAGCCCCTGGCGCGGACTCAGGATCGCCAGATCCTTGCCGTCGAACAAGCCCAAATGCTGATAATTGCCAACCACTACACGCGGCGGCAGCTGATTATCCTGCAAAAGGTTGCGACCGAAAAACGTCGACTCATAGTCCAGGTTCAACAAGCCCAGTAATGTAGGCGCAAGGTCGATCTGGCTGGCCAGCTGTGCAGTTTCGCGGGCTTCGATCAGCTTCGGTGCATAAATGAACAGCGGAATCTGATAGTTACTGATCGGCAAGTCCTCCTTGCCCGCACTGCCGGCCGTATGGTCGGCGACAAAGACGAAGATTGTATCGTCGAACCAGGGCTTTTTACGCGCCTGATCGAGGAACTGACCAATGGCATAGTCGGTATATTTCACCGCGCCATCGCGCCCGTTACCGGATTTGATGTCAATCCGATTGTCCGGATAGGTATAAGGGCGATGGTTGGAGGTCGTCATCAGTTGCAGCAGAAATGGTTGCTGCTTTGCATAGTCGGCATCAGCCAGCTTCAGCGTTTGTTTGTACAGATCTTCGTCGGCCATGCCCCAGGCGTTCTTGAAGTGAATCTCTGCCTCATCGACGCTGCTCTGGTCCACGACGCGGTAGCCGTTGCCACTGAAGAAGGCATTCATGTTGTCGAAATAACCACGGCCACCGTAGACGAACACGCTGTCATAACCCACGGCGTTCAGTTGCTGGCCGAGGCTGGCAAAACCGCTTTCGCGACCGACGCGTTTGACGATCGAACGCCCGGGCGTCGGCGGGATCGCTAGGGTAATGGCTTCCAGGCCACGGTCAGTGCGGGTGCCGGTGGCGTAGAAGTTATTGAAGTACAGGCTTTGTTTGCGCAAGGCATCGAGGTTCGGTGTCAGATTGCGTTCGTCACCGTTGCTGCCCATGTATTTGGCGCTGAAGCTTTCGATGGTCACCAGCACGATGTTCGGTTTTCGTGGCGTCCCCGGGTTATCGATTTTCCGACGAATGTCCTGTGGGTCTTCGCCAATGAAGCGAGCATTGGGCTCTTGCAACTCGGCGCGAATCTGTTGCGCAACGACCGGCGACGGCAAAGTGCTGTAGAACTGCGGGTAATCCAGCTCGTTATTGCGGAAGGCGGCGAAGAACTGATACGGGCCGTTGCTCGCGAGTTCGTTTTGATAGGCGTTGCCACCTTGGGCGCGAGGCGCGTCCTGGCTGAGCAATTGCAGGCTCAGGCCGGCGGCGATCAACAGAACCAGCGCATTCAACAGGCGCCCGCGGAGGGGCGGCAACGGCGCATTCAGCGCAGCATTAAAGGGCTTGCGCAAGGCGACGCTCAAGGCTATCGCCAGCACGGCGAGGATGCTCAGTAACGTGCCAATCGGGTAGGACTCAAGCAGGTTGTTCAACACCTCGTCGGAATACACCAGGTAGTCGACGGCGATGAAGTTGAAACGTACACCGAACTCATCCCAGAACAGCCACTCGGCCACTGAGGTAAATAGCATCGCAAACAGACTGACGGTGAACAGCCCCTGAAGAAACCAACGATGGCCACGACGTCGCCACAGCGCTGGTGGACAGAGCAACAAGTAAAGGCCCATGGGCAGCGCCGCATAGGCAATGAAACCCAGGTCGTAGAGCAGTCCGATACCAAAAACCGACAGGAAACCGCTACCGGCCTCATCCAGGTGAGTCAGCAGCAGAACCATTCGGGTCAGGGAAAAAATGACCAGCCAAGTGCCGGTAATCAATTGTAGAAAACGCATGGGCGCCGTCTTTAAAACATCCATTGGCAACATTCCTTATAAGCAACCACGTCCATTCTGTTTCAAATGCTGTCGCGGCCATGTGAATCGAGAGTGAAAAACTCGTTATTCGCCTTCTTTAATTGAGCGAAACGATTGTGCGACCCGCAACCCTAGCCGTGAGCCACACTTGGCCTTAAGCTGCGCGGGCCAAGACGGCCGTTACTGTATACGCAGGAGATGCCCATGCGAATTCTATTGGTTGAAGACAACCGCGATATCCTGGCCAATCTGGCTGATTACCTGGGGCTCAAGGGCTATACCGTGGATTGTGCGCAGGACGGTTTGTCGGGCCTGCACCTGGCGGCCACTGAACACTACGACTTGATCGTGCTGGACATCATGTTGCCCGGCATCGACGGTTACACCCTGTGCAAGCGCCTGCGTGAAGACGCTCGCCGTGACACACCGGTGATCATGCTCACGGCTCGCGATCAACTGGATGACCGGCTGCAAGGCTTCAAATCCGGTGCCGATGACTACCTGATCAAGCCTTTTGCCTTGTCTGAACTGGCCGCGCGCATCGAGGCGGTAATGCGCCGTACCCAGGGTGGCGGTCGCCGCACCTTGCAAGTCGGTGACTTGAATTACGACCTCGATACCCTTGAAGTCACCCGCGAAGGTCGCTTGCTCAAGCTCAACCCGGTCGGCCTGAAGCTGCTCGCGGTGCTGATGCAGAAAAGCCCGCATGTGCTGCGCCGCGAAATTCTCGAAGAAGCGTTGTGGGGCGATGATTGCCCTGACAGTGACAGCCTGCGCAGCCACGTTCACCAATTACGTCAGGTGATCGACAAGCCGTTTGCCAAACCGTTGCTGCAAACCGTGCACGGTGTGGGTTACCGCCTGGCCGAGGGCCGTGATGGAGTTTAAACAGAGCCTGGCTCAACGGATCATCATCGCCTTCGCGCTAATGAGCGCATTGGTAGCGGGTGCCTTCGCCATGGGCATCGTCGCCACCGTGCACCTGGTGGAAGAAAAATTGATTTCGGCAGGTCTGGGCGGCGACTTGCAGCGTCTGTTGCTGATGGACACCGTCTCGGACTGGAGTCATCGCCCTGAGCCGGACCAGTTGTTCTATTTCAGTGGCGGGCAAGGTGACTTTGAACTGCCCAAGGATCTTCGGCACCTGGACACGGGTTTTCACGAAGTATTCCGCGAAAATCTGTCGTACCACGCGATGGTCGAAATCGTCGACGGTCGACACTACGTATTGTTGCAGGATCAGAGCGATTTCGAAGAGCGCGAACGGGTGCTGTTTGCCGTGGTGCTGGTGGGTTTCGTGCTCAGCCTGGCGCTGGCGGTTTTCCTCGGCTGGGTGCTGGCGCGCAAGGTGATGGCGCCGGTGGTGCGGCTGGCCCGTCAGGTACGCCATCGTGACCAGTTGCTGGGCCTGGCGCCGCCGTTGGCACCGGACTATGCCGCCGATGAAGTGGGTGAGTTGGCTGTGGCCTTTGACGCCACGCTCGGACGTCTGCGTCAGGCGTTGAGCCGGGAGCGACTGTTCACCAGCGACGTCAGCCATGAACTGCGCACGCCTTTGATGGTGCTGGCCAGTTCCTGCGAGTTGTTGTTGGAAAACCCCGCCCTCGATCAGCGCGGCCGCGCTCAGGTCGAGCGAATTGCTCGCGCGTGCGAAGAGATGCGCGAACTGGTACAGACCTTCCTGATGCTGGCCCGCGCTCAACGCGAAGACGCCAGTATGTCGCCACAACAATCGGTGAATCAGGTGGCAGACGGGCTGCTCAATCTGTGGCGTGAGCCGATCGAGACAAAAGGGCTCAGGCTGATCTTCGAGCCGGGTCATCAGCAGAACACCTTTTATAACGCGACGCTCCTGCATGCCGTCATGGGTAACCTGCTGCGTAACGCCCTGCATTACACAGAGCGTGGCTTCATCCGTTTGACCGTGACGACCGACGGTTTCATGGTTGAGGACAGCGGCGTGGGCATTCCCGAGGAGAAGCGCGAAGCGATGTTCGAGCCTTTTGTGCGAGGCACCGAGAAACGCGGTGAGGGCCTGGGGCTTGGGCTATCGTTAGTGCAGCGTATTTGTGAAAACCAGGGCTGGAGCGTCAGCCTGACAACCATGGAACCCAATGGCTGTCGTTTTGTAGTGAAACTGCATTTAGCGCATGTGAGCTGATCAACCAGTGATCCGTCGCGGCTTGAAAAACCTCGAAATAATTCGGGGTTTTTCTTAACGAATTTTTCACAACTGCATAACCTGACACTGACAAGTCGCTGCCTATGGTGGTCGGTATCAGAAGCTCAGGAGACCTTGATGATGGTAGACGGCCCGATCAAACTGGATTTTTCCGAAAAGTACGACGATCAGCACGCTAAACGATACCTGCGCAAACACCAGGATGGCCTCGGTCGCAAGCTGTCACACTGGCGCGATGAACAACTGGCACGAAAAGCACTGGCCCTGGTTGGCGAGCCGGGGCTGGTCCTCGATTTGCCTTGCGGAGCGGGGCGTTTCTGGCCATTGCTGGCGGAAAAACCCAACCGCGTGATCATCGGTGCCGACAACTCCGAGTCCATGCTGAAGATCGCTACGCAGGCGCAGCCGGCTGATGTGGTGAAACGGGTACAACCCTTGCACACTTCTGCATTCGACATCGCCTTGCCTGATAACGCCGTCGACAGCATTTTCTGCATGCGTTTGCTCCATCACATCGGTGAAGCCGAGCATCGACTCGCCATCCTGCGTGAATTCGAACGCGTCACCCGTGACAGTGTGATTCTTTCGTTGTGGGTGGACGGCAATTTCAAAGCCTGGAAGCGCAAGCGCTCAGAGAAAACCCGTGGGCAGGAAGGTTACCAAAACCGATTTGTGTTACCGGCCGCTACGATAGAAAAGGAATTTGAACAGGCAGGTTTCCGAATTCAGGAACAACTGGACTTTTTACCGCTCTATGCCATGTGGCGGGTCTACGTATTACGCAAGAGGTAAGAGAATGGCAGTGCAATGTGCAGCAGAATCGGAAGTCACTTCCCAGGACCGCTTCGACTATTTTTGGAACCAACGCGGTGAATGGGTGGAAGAGCCCAATGTCCGTCGTGGTGGCGAAAGTGGCGTGCAACGAGTCATCGGCAGTGATGGCCAGCTGCTATACGTTAAGCGGCAAACCGGGCATATCCATCGCAGTTGGCTGCATCCTTTCGGTCGGCCAACCGTGCTGCGTGAGCGTGATGCGCTCATCGGTCTTCGTCAGCTCGGCGTGCGTGTTCCAGAAATCATTTTCTGTGGTGCCCAGCGCGATCCGGTGCACAAATGGCGTGCATTGCTGGTGACCAAATCGCTGGACGGCTTTCAGGAGATTGAACAGTGGTACGCCAGCGGCGGTCGTGAGCATTACGGCGAGGCGGTGAACGATCGAATCCTGAAGGATCTGGCCGAAAACCTGGCCCGCATGCACAAGGGCCGTTGGCAGCACAGTTGCATCTACATCAAGCACGTATTCGTCCGCGTGACCGGTGAGGGCGACGCCGCCAAAGTCGAAGTCGCATTGATCGATCTGGAAAAATGCCGGCAACGGTTGAGCGCCCAACGCGCAGCTAGCCATGACATGAAGCAGCTGCGTCGCCACTCGTCGTTCAGCGCGACGGACTGGAAGAAACTCGTCTACCTTTATGAGACGGCGTTTGGCAGCGCTATCAAAGGTTTATAGCGATGAAACTCGAAGTTGCACGAGGTTTGTTTCTAGTTGGAGCCTTGGCAGTTGCTTCACTCGCGATGGCTGCCTGGGAGCAGCCACGCACGCAAGTTCTCAGTTCATTGAATGGGGACGCGCACTGTCCGTTGCCACGGGTTGCCAGGGCATCCGTGGCCACACAGCCCGATCATGATTTACTGTTGTTCATGTTCGGACTCTCTCAAGGATTGAGGCCGCAAAGTTGAACAAATTGAAGCCCAAATAAAAGGCCTCGCTAATGCGAGGCCTTTTATTTTCAAACGGCAAAAGATCGCAGCCTGCGGCAGCTCCTACACTGGCATGTCACCCTTTGTAGGATGACGCAGGCTGCGATCTTTTGATCTCAGGGTTTATCGGGTTTGGCCAGCAGCGTGTACACGCAGGGCAATACAAACAGCGTAAACAGTGTCCCGATCGACATGCCGGTCGCGATCACCGTGCCGATGTCGAAACGGCTGACAGCGCCCGCACCCGTGGCGATGATCAATGGCACCATGCCGAACACCATCGCCGCCGTGGTCATCAACACGGGTCGCAGACGGATGGCGGCGGCTTGTTCCACTGCCTCGCGAGGCGACAGGCCTTTGTCCTTGCGCAACTGGTTGGCGAACTCGACGATCAGGATCCCATGCTTGCTGATCAGGCCGATCAATGTCACCAGGCCGACCTGGGTGTAGATGTTCATGCTCGACCAGCCGAGGAACAGCGGAAGCAATGCGCCGCAGATCGACAGCGGCACGGTCACCAGAATCACCAGCGGGTCGCGGAAGCTTTCAAACTGGGCGGCCAGCACCAGGAAAATGATCGCCAATGCCAGGGCAAAGGTGACCCACAGCGCACTGCCTTCCTGCACGTATTGCCGCGATGCACCGGCGTAGTCGAAGGCAAACCCGGCAGGGGCTTCTTCGCGGGCAATCTGGCGTACGGCATCGATGGCTTCCCCCATACTGACCAGCGGCACCCCGGAAAGAATGGCCGAGTTGAGCTGCTGGAACTGGTTCAATTGTCGTGGGCGCGCCCGGTCGGTCACGGTAATCAGGGTCGACAGGGCCAGCAGCTCGCCCTTGCTGTTCTTCACGTAGTAATTGTTCAGCCAGTCAGGGTTATCCCGGAACGGTCGTTCAACCTGGGCAATGACTTTGTAGCTGCGGCCCTCAATGGTGAATCGGTTGATTTCCGCTTCACCCAGCAATGTCGCCAGTGTGCCACCCAAATCCTGCATTGAAACGCCCATCTGGGCGGCTTTGGCGCGGTCAATATCCACGACGACTTCCGGTTTGTCGAAGGCCAGGTCGACATCGACAAACGCGAACTTGCCGGACTCCATCGCGCGTTTTTTCACCCGGTCCATCACTTGCAGTAGTAACTCGTAATCGTTGGCGGTGTTGATGACGAACTGGAAGGGCAGCCCTTCGCCAGTGCCCGGCAGGGAAGGCAGGTTGAAACCAAACACCTGCAGTCCGGGAATGCTTTCCAGTTTCGCCTGAACCTCCGGCAGGATTTTCATCTGGGTGCGGCTGCGCTCGTTCCACGGCTTGAGCAAGAACCCGCCGACGCCCGATTGCACGCCGTTGAAACCGTTGATCTGGAACGAAGAGTAGTACTCGGGAAACGCCTTGAAAATCTCGATGAACTCGTCCGTGTAGGCGCTCAGATAGTCGAGGTTGGTCGGTTGCGGGGCATTGGCCAGCATGAAGATGATGCCTTGGTCTTCATCCGGCGCCAGTTCCGACTTGGTGAACTTGAGCAGCACGGGAATCAGGCACAGCACGATCACGGCGAACACCAGCACCACCGGCCGGGTGTTGAGCGTGCCATGCAGCATTCTCTGATAACGGCGCTTGAGGCCTTCAAAAATCAGGTCGAGGCGGTGGGCCAGACCGCTGGGGTTTTCATCGTGTCGCAGCAGCAAGGCGCACATCATTGGCGACAGGGTCAGGGCGACGATGCCGGAAATCACCACGGCACCGGCCAGTGTCAGCGCAAACTCTTTGAACAGCGCGCCGGTAAGGCCCGTCAGGAAACCGATCGGCGCATACACGGCTGCCAGGGTGATGGTCATCGAGACCACCGGCATCGCAATTTCCCGGGCACCCTCAATGGCCGCATCCAGTGGTGTTTTGCCCTCTTCAATATGCCGGTGAATGTTTTCCACCACGACGATAGCGTCGTCCACCACCAGGCCGATAGCCAGCACCATCGCCAGCAGGGTCAGCAGGTTGATCGAGTAGCCCATCATCTGCATGAAGAACATCACGCCGATCATCGACAACGGGATGGTGACCACGGGGATCACCACCGAGCGCAGCGCACCGAGGAACAGGAACACCACCACGATGACGATCAGCACCGCTTCGAACAGGGTTTTGATTACCTCGTTGATCGAGGCCTGGATGAACAGCGTGGCGTCATAGGCGATTTCACCCTTCAGGTTCGGCGGTAACTGGGCTTCAAGTTCCGGCATGATCTTGCGCACTTCCTTGATCACCTCCAGCGGGTTAGCCGCCGGGGTCGCCTTGATGCCGATGTATACCGAGGGCGTACCGCCGAACGAGCTGATCGAGTCGTAGTTTTCCGCACCCATTTCGACCCGGGCCACATCGCGCAGCAGCACGCGGCTGTCGCCTTCGACCTTGAGCGGGATCGCGGCGAAGGCTTCGGCGGATTTGAGTTCGGTGTTGGCGTTGATGCTGGTGACGACGTACTCGCCTTTCACTTCGCCGGCGGCGGAGAGGAAGTTGTACTTGCGCACTGCATCGGTCACGTCGCTGGCCGCCAGGCCAAAACCGGCCAGTTTCACCGGGTCCAGCCACAAGCGCATGGCGAACACCTGATTGCCAAGAATCTCGGCTTCGGCCATGCCCGGCAGGGTCGCCAGTTTCGGCTGGATCACCCGCGACAGGTAGTCGGTGATTTGCGGGTTGCTCAGCTCTTTGCTGAAGAAGCTGATGTACATCAACGCCGAAGCGTCGGCGGCCTCCTTGCTCAGGACCGGGTCTTCGGCGTCCTGGGGCAGTTGGTTCTTGACCTCGTTGGCCTTGGCCAGCAGTTCGGTGAACAGGCGGTCGCTGTTGGAACCAATGCGCGCATAGATCGAAATCACCGAGAAGTTCTGGCGACTGACCGAGGTCATGTAGTCGATGCCCTCGGCGCTGGCCAGGCTCTGTTGCATCGGCTGGGTGATGTAGCCCTGGATCGTTTCGGCGTTGGCCCCGGGGTACGCCGTGGTCACTGTGATCAGGGCGTTTTCCATTTGCGGGTATTGGCGCAGCGGCAACTTGCTCCAGGCCTGGAAGCCGAGTAGCACGATCAGCAGGCTGACCACGGTGGCGAGCACCGGGCGGCGTATGAACGGATCAGTAAAAGCCATGGGGGTTCCTTGATCAGTCAGCGCGCGGCTGGCTGTTCTTCTCGGCTAGGGTCTTGTCGTCGCTGATGGCGATGTGCGCACCGTTATCCAGTTTGATCTGGCCGGCCGTGACCACTTTTTCGCCGTTCTGCACGCCTTTTATAATCGTCACTCGCCCATCGCGGCGCTCGCCGGTTTCGATGAAGCGTCGCTCGGCAATCAGGATCGGTTGGCCTTTGTCGTCTTTTTCGAGGTTGCCGTCTTCGGCTTTTTTCTCTGCGACGACATACACCGAGTTGCCGTAGAGCGTGTAGGTGATCGCGCTTTCCGGCACGACAATACGCGGCTGTGGGTCGGGCAGCAGGACCTGCAGGCTGGCGAACATCCCTGGCAACAGCTTGCCATCGGGATTGGCCAGGGTTGCGCGGACCTGCATGTTGCGTGTGCTGTTTTCGAGTTTCGGGTTGATGGCGCTGATGGTGCCGGGGAAGGTCTGCGCCGGGTAGGCGGCGACAATGATTTCAATCGGCTGGCCGAGGGCAACTTTTGGCACCGACTGTTCGGGCACGAAGAAGTCGACATAAAGACTGCTGATATCTTGCAGGGTGGCGATTTTGGTGCCGCTGGCCACGTAATCGCCGACGTCTACCTGGCGAATACCGATGGTGCCGCTGAACGGCGCCAGAATGCTTTTTTTGCCAAGCGCCGCCTTGAGTTGATTGACCGAAGCCTTGCTCTTTTTAAGGACTGCCGAAAGTCGGTCGAATTCGCCTTTGGAAATGGCCTGGCTGCCCACCAGTTGACTGCCACGGGAGTAATCCACCTGGGCCAGCCCGAGGTCGGCCAATGCGGTTTCGAGCAAGGCACTTTCCACGGCGCTGTCGAGCCGGACGATGGGTTGACCGGCCTTGACCTTCTGCCCTGACTCGAATTGCACATCAACGACGGTGCCGTCGGTCTCCAGGCTCAGGTCCACGCCTTGCAGCGCCTTGAGTGTGCCGACCGTTGGCAACCGGTCTTGCCACGGCCGTTCGGTGGCAGTGGCCACGGCAACACTGATCGGCGGTTTCGGCGCGGAGAAGCCTTGGATCATCGTGTAGATGGAGAAGGCTTTGTAACCGGCCAGAACCAGCACGATCAACAGAACAACACCCAACATGATCAGCATGCGGCGACGCAGCATATTTCCAGTTCCTTGGAGAAATCAGGTGAGACAGTTGGGCACATTAACGCGAGTGGGAACGGGAATCCAACTGCCAGTTTTTACAGGCAGGTGCAAAACCTGTAGGAGCCGAGCTTGCTCGCGATGGCGGTGTGTCAGTCACCCCGATGGTGCATATGCGGCCGCCATCGCGAGCAAGCTCGGCTCCTACAGGGGGAGGGCGAGATCAAATCAAATGAAGATGGTTGTCCCAGAGGCCTGCCGGCAGTTCCAGCGGTTTTGCAACAAGATTTGTCTGGCGACAATCGTAGTAGCGGCAACGTCCCTGGCCCGAGGTCACGACAAAACCATCGGCCACCGCGCCAACCCCTGCGCAATCGGGAAGCGGCGCGTCCAGGCGCACTTCGCCGCTGTCCAGGTCCCAGATGAAAAAGCGATTGCCTCGCGGCGCGGTCAAGGCGACCAGCCGCAGTTCGCTGTGCACTGCGACGCTGGCGGTGTAATGCCCCATCGCCTGCAACTGATGCTCGGGCACCGGGAACGCCACGAACGGTTGGCCGGGACGCTTGATCGCCAGCAGCTCTGAGGATTCGTGAGCCGCGCCCATGAATTGCTGGCCGGCGACGATGGTGCCGTCGCTGGCAATCCCCAGATGACGCACGCTGTTCATTTGCTGAGGGAGGGTTTCCTTGCTCAGCAGCGTGCCATCGCGTTGCATCAGGACCAGGCTAGGCTCCATGGCATTGAGGTTCATCTCGACCCGACTTTCGGCTTCGGTACGAATCCCGCCGTTGGCCACCACCAGGGTTTCGCCATCGGGCATCCACGACACCTGATGCGGGCCAAGGCCGTGGGTGGAAATCTCGCCGGCGTGCACTAGCCGCTCACCCTCGAACTTGTACACACCGAGCAAACCGCGGCCCGGATCGGTGGTGTCGTTCTCGGTGGCGTACAAATAGTCGCCACTCTTGTGAATCACTGCATGACCGTAGAAGTGCCGGTTCGGCTGCGACGTCACGGTTTGCAGCAACGTGCCGTCACGCAGGTCGATCAGGTAGCTTTCGGTGCCAGGACGCCGGGCGACGAACAGCGCCATCGGCAGCGACGGGTGATTAATGATGTCGTGGCAGCGCTGGCCGACCTGGGTGGCGAACACCCGGGTGCCATCCAGCCGATAACCGACGGCATAGTGCTTGCCATCGGTATTGTCCCGAGCCGACAGCAGCAGCGGGCTTTTGTCCTTTTGCTTGAACAGCGTCCAGCCGCCTAGTGTCACTGCTCCCAGCAGCAAACTACCTAAAGTCAGAGCCTGACGTCGCAGCATGGCACTCGTCCTCATCAGTCACCGTCGTTGGCATTGAAGCCCAGTTGGATGCCCAGCGCCTTGGCCAGCTCGCCTTCGTGCAGGCGGTGGACGACGTTGAGGCTGTCGTAGAGATCGTTGAGTTGCTGGCGGCCGGCATCGTCACCGAGCATTTCGGTCAACGAGCGCTGGTTGCTGGCAAACAGTTTCAGCGAGGCGGCATAGGCTGCGTCGATCTTGTCGGCCAACGGTTTCTGCTCGCTTGGCAACAGGCTGCGCAGGCCTTTGTTGTCGACACCTTCCCACACTGTTTTGGCGGCGGCGAGGCTGGCTTCGAGGCCAGTCAAGGACGACTGGCTGCGCCATGCATCGGCCTGGAACGGTTGTGGAACGCCTTTGCTCTGACGGCCCATTGGCGTGCCGAGCTTTTTCTTCAGGGTATCGATGGCGGTGACTTGCACGCGGAGTAAATCGGCAATGGCTTCGTGGGAATCGGCGTAGCGCTGGTTCGGGAATTTGCTCATCTGCGCGAGCATGCCGTCGGTGTTGTTCCAGCTTTTCAGAATCTCTTCGGCCAGTTGCTTCTGACGCTCGCCAATGGCAATCAGCAGCGGGCAGTACTTGGCTTTCTGTTCCGCATTGGCCACATCAGGCTTGCTGTCGAACAGGATGTATTCATAGGCCGACAGGCCCTGCACCACGACGCTGGACTTGGCCAGGGCGGTGGCATCGATCTGCGGCTGCGCGGTAACCAATTGCTCGACCTGACGGCCGACGAGGTTTTTCTTGTCCGGCCAGAATTGCACCTGCCACGAACGGTTGCCCTCAGCCAACGGGCCGATCAGCAACGGTTGCAGCTCGGCCCAGGCTTTCTGCGCGTGCAGGAAGTCGGCGCGGGCGGTGTCGAGGTTTTCCTTGCCTTCGCAGTAGGCGAGGGCGCTGACGGCCAGTTGCTTGTCGGCTTCCACCCAGCGGGTGTAGGTCGGCAGAATCACCGATTTGGCGATAGCCGCCGAAGTAACGGCTTGCGGGTCCTGCGGTGAACAGGCGCCCAAGGCGAGTGCGGCAAGGCTGGTGAACAACAATTTGGGACGGAACATGTCGGGCTCCCGCAGGTGGAATGCGTATTAAAGGGAATTCAAAAACGCCAGCAACGCAGCGCGCTGCTCGGCATTGAAAGACAAAACCTGTTGCTGCGCCGCTTTCGCTTCGCCGCCATGCCAGAGCACGGCTTCGAGCAGGTTGCGGGCGCGGCCGTCGTGCAAGAACTGGGTGTGGCCACTGACCGCTTGTGTCAGGCCAATGCCCCACAACGGCGGGGTGCGCCAGTCGCGGCCACTGGCCTGGAATTCAGTGCGGTTGTCGGCCAGACCGTCGCCCATGTCGTGCAGCAGCAGATCGCTGTAAGGGCGAATCGCTTGATTGGCCAATTCAGGTTCGGCGGCGTTGGCGGTGGTGGTGTATTTCGGTGTGTGACAAGACTGGCAGCCCGCCTGGTAAAACAGGTTCTTGCCGGCCAGCACCTCAGGCGCGCTGACATCGCGACGGGCCGGTACGGCAAGGTTACGGGTGTAGAACAGCACCAGACGCAGGATGTTATCGCTGACTTCCGGCTCGCCATTGGGGCCGGTGCCACTCGGTGCCTGTTTACAGGCGGTTTGCGCTTCGGTGCAGTCATCAAAGGGTCTCAGGCTGGTCGTGAGGCCCATGTCACCGGAGAACGCGTGAACATTTTGTTGATTGAGGTTTGGTTGCCCGGCTTTCCAGCCAAATCGCCCTAGGACGGTTTTTTGCAGGGCGTCATCCCAGACCCGGTTCGGGCGTCCGGCGATGCCATTGTTGTCTTTCGCCTGCGCCTCGGCATTCGCCAGGATGGCTTCTTCAGGGATGGCTTCCAGCAAACCCAGGCCAATCATGGGCGGCGCAACGCGTGCCGAGAAGCGGGTGTCTGGGTGCATCGGTCCGTAGGCCAATTGGGTGATGTTCAAGCTCGGCTTACGCAACTCGACTTCGCTGCCGTCCTTGAAGCGAACCGGCACGGGCGTGTAATCGACCCGCACCTTGCCTTCCGGGGCGACGCCGGGCACGGCCATGTCCTGGAATTGTCCGCCATAGACCGGTTCCGGCACGACACCTTGTTGCTCGATGACTTTGGCGTAGGTCGGGGTGTCGGGGATCGACAAGCGCACCAGCATCGACACGGCATTCGGCGCATCGGGCGCAGGCGGGTGACCGCGGCCGTCCTTGATGTGACAACCCTGGCAAGCATTGGTGTTGAACATCGGGCCGAGGCCGTCACGGGCGGTGGTGGTCGACGGGGCGATCACCCAGGGGCTGCGGAAGAAACTGTTGCCAACGCTGAAGTCCACACGTCGCGATGGTGGCAGGTTGGCCGAGGGCAAGGAAAACGAATTTTGATCGGTCTTGCGTACGGTCGTGCTGCCACCGGAGCGGGCTTCACCGGGTTCGGCTTTGGTAAAACGCGGGGCGTCATCGCAGGCACTTAGGCCCAGGGCCAGAAACAGTGCGGACAAGCGAAGAAGCAGCGGCGGCATCAGACATCCTGCAAGACGAGCAAAACAAGGGCGCAAAGTCTAACAGGGGATGGGAATTTGAATAAGAGGAATTATCGTTTGCTTTGAACCGTAGGAGCTGCCGCAGGCTGCGATCTTTTGATCCTGCTTTTAAAAAAAAATCAAAAGATCGCAGCCTCGTTGCACTCGCCAGCTCCTACGGATTTAGCCGCGCACCGGGCATGAAAAAGGCGACCCGGAGGTCGCCTCTTTATTCACTCAGCCCGCGTTGATCAGAATTCGTGATCAGCGTTGTCCGGGTTCAGGTCAGCGATACCCAGTTTGCCAGCGGCGGCTTCGATCGAACCGGTCTGCTTGACCAGGGATGCGATGGCGTCACGGACGATTTGGTTGCCAGCAGTGTTGCCGGCAGCGATCAACTGGTCGTAGTGCTCACCCTTGTTGGCGTGATCGACCATGAGCTGGATCTTGGCTTCGGTCGCGGCCAGGTCGGCTTTGAGCGCGGTGTCGGCGGCCGGATCGGCTTTGGCCACCAGCGACGACAGGCTGGCGCCGGTCATTTTGGTGCCATCGACGCGGGTGTATTCGCCCAGGTACACGTTACGAACACCTTTGGCATCGTAGAAGTGCGAGTTATGGGTGTTGTCGCTGAAGCAGTCTTGCTCGTCTTCAGGGGAGTTGGCTTCCAGGGAAACCTTCATACGCTCGCCCGCCAGTTCGCCCAGGGACAGGCTACCCATGCCGAACAGCATTTTGCGCAGGCCGCTTTCAGCCGGTTCCGCTTCCAGGGTGGCGCGGTAGTTGTCGGCCACGTTCGGCTTCCAGTTACCGACCATTTCTTCCAGGTCGCTGACCAGCAGTTGGGTCACGGACTTCAGGTAAGCGCGACGACGATCGTTGTGACCGCCGGTGGCACCAGCGCCTTCCAGGTAGTCGGAAGCCGGACGGTTACCAGCACCAGGGCCGGTGCCGTTCAGGTCCTGGCCCCACAGCAGGAATTCAATGGCGTGGTAGCCAGTCGCGACGTTCGCCTCGGAACCGCCCAGCTCGTTCAGGCTGGCGAGTTTTTCCGGGGTGATGTCTTTCACGTCAACCTTGTCTTCGCCGATCTGAACTTCGGTGTTGGCGATGATGTTGGCGGTGGCGCCTGGGTTACCCAGTGCGTGCTCGTAGGATTTGTCGACGTAATCGATCAGGCCTTCGTCCAGTGGCCAGGAGTTAACCTGACCTTCCCAGTCGTCGATGATCGTGTTGCCGAAGCGGAAGACTTCGCTCTGCAGGTAAGGAACGCGGGCAGCGACCCAGGCAGCCTTGGCGGCTTTCAGGGTGTCGGCGTTCGGTTTGGCGAGGAAAGCGTCGACGGCGGTTTGCAGGGTTTTCGCGGTGGATTCGGCATCGCTGTAAACAGCGAAAACCATGTCGGCGTAATGTGCGACAACGGCTTTGGCGGCGGCTTCATCGACTTTACCGGCAGCGGCAGGTGCAGCGGCTGGGGTGGCCGGGGCAGCAGCGGTGCTGGCAGCTGGCGCAGGAGCGGCAGCTTTTTCTTTGTCTTTGCCTTCACCGCAACCGGCGAGGGAAATTGCGATGGCCAACAGACTGGCGGTAGCCAGAGGCATACGAATCATGGCGAACATCCTGCTTCGAGAGGGGGTGGTATGGCGCGTTCGGCGCGCAAAACTGCGACATAATGCAAATCTTTCGCATTATGTGTAAAGGGTTGTGGTTGGAAATATTTCTTATTGGCAGATGGTTTTGTATCGAGGATCAAAAGATCGCAGCCTCGTTTCACTCGACAGCGCCTACAGAAGCGCGCGATTCATGTAGGGGCTGCCGAGGCTGCGATCTTTTGATCTTTATAAAATGGCCGCGTTGCTGCGCTGGGCCTGCTTCAGGTAAGCGCCCAATTCCCGTGCTGGCAGGGGTTTGCTGTAAAAGTAACCCTGACCTTCATGACAGCCTTCGGAAATGATGTAGGCTTCTTGTTCAGCGGTTTCTACGCCTTCGGCGATGACCTGCATGCCCAGGCTCTTGCCCAATTGGATGATGGCGCGAACGATGGTCGCATCATCGTCGTCATCGAGCAGATCCTGCACGAAGCTCTTGTCGATCTTGATCTTGTCCAGCGGCAGGCTTTTCAGATAGCTCAATGACGAATAGCCGGTGCCGAAGTCGTCGATCGCAATCAGCGCGCCGGAGCGACGCAGGCTCAGCAAGTGCTGGGCGGCGGTGCTGATGTCTTCCATCAGGCCGGTTTCGGTGACTTCCAGTTCCAGGCTGCGCGGTGGCAGGCGATACATCTGCAGCAGGTTGTTGACCACCCTTGGCAGCTCGGCGTGGTGCAGTTGCACGGTAGACAGGTTCACTGCCATTCGCAGATCGCTGAAACCCTGGTCATGCCAGTCGCGCAGTTGCTTGCAGGCCTGATCCAGTACCCATTCGCCGATGGCAATGATGGTGCCGTTTTGCTCGGCCAGCGGGATGAACAAGTCCGGTGGAACCAGCCCGTGCTCGGGGTGTTGCCAGCGAATCAATGCCTCGACGCCCACTACGCGGTTATCGCGGTAGCTGATTTGTGGCTGGTAGACGAGGTAGAACTGCTCGCGGACCAGGGCATCGCGCAGGTCTTTTTCCAGCTCGCGACGGCGACGCATCTCGGTGTCGACGCTGGCGATATAAAACTGATAACGGTTGCGCGAGCGAGTCTTGGCCAGCGTCATCGTCTGCTCGGCTTTTTGCAGCAGCTTCTCGGTGCTGTCGCCGTCTTCTGGGAACAAGGTGATGCCGATGGTGGCGCGCAGGCGGATCTCCTGATGATCGAGGGCAAACGCCGCTTCCAGATCATCGAGAATGCTTTGCGCCAGTTCGGCGGCTTCGTAGGGTTGTTCGATATCTGCCTGGACCAGGGCGAATTGGTCGCCCCCGAGACGGGCGAGGGCGCCGAGGCGTCCGCTGTGCCCTCGCAGACGATCGGCCAGGGCCAGCAGCAACTGGTCGCCGGTCTGATAGCTGAACTGTTCGTTGATGCCCTTGAAGTCATCGAGGCCGACGCACAGCACGGCGACGCGACGTTGCAATTTGCCGGCGTCGACGAGGATCTTGTCCAGTTGATGCTGCAACTGCTGGCGATTCGGCAGGCCCGTGAGGAAATCGTACTGAGCCATGCGCAGCAGGCTGTTTTCTGCCTCGTGGCGCAGATGGGTGTTGCGCTCGATGGACTCCAGCAACTGGTTGGCAGTGTTGATCCAGATCCCCAGTTCGTTTTTCTCGTGACCCTTTAACTGCGGAATCTTGTGTTCGCTGGGGCGGTCCGGATTGATTTCGGTCAGGTGCTCGATAATCCGCGACAGGGGTTTGGTCAGCAGCCAGTGATAGACCAGGTACAGCACCAGTCCCATTGCCAGGGCGCGCAACACGCCGGAAATGAAAATGATCACCGAACTGACAATAAAGCCTTGCCCGTAGGTGGCGGTGTCGAGGGTGATGCTCAGGTCACCGTAATACTCGCTATAAGGGCCGCGACCCACCAATTGGGTGGTGAAAGTGCGTTCCTTGCCGAGGATCAGGTCGGTCAGCCAGCGACTATTGGAGTGCTGCAACTCGCGTGATTTTTGCGCGAGCATGGCTTCGTTGGGGTGGCCGATCGAGGCCTGGCGCACGGCGTCGTCCTGAAACAGGCCCTCGATAACCTGCATGCCCATTTCCCGATCCAGGCTGTAGACGGCCTGGGTCGAGGGGTCGCGAAACATGTCGAGGATGCGTTCGGCATCATTGGCGACGGCCTGGCGTGTTTTATAGGCATCGAAAACGATCTGCGCGCAGCTCAAGACCACGCCGACGATCAATGCCGACAGGAGCACGACCCGGAGCAACTTCACCGACAAGCTGTTCTTGAGTTCCAGCTTCAAAGGGTTATTCCTTGTTCCGTGCGGGTAGCATCAAGTTGCCATGAGTATTGGCAATCCCGTGACGGCAGTCAAAGGGACATTCATCACTGAGGGATTTTGCCTGCAGCTTGGCCAATATGCTGTTGTCTGAAGTAATTGCCCGATTAGCACTGTGTCGGTTGTCGAGTCCTTCAACTTGAGGGGGATGGAGATATTTTCCTGTTTTATTGATGGTAGTCGGCTGTGGCGCAGGGGCAAGGGGCTGAAGTCTGGTTTCATCGTGGGAAATTGCTCCGTTATTTGCGGATGTTCCAGCGCACCCTGTAGGAGCTGCCGAAGGCTGCGATCTTTTGATCTTGGCGGCTTTCGGGCCGGCCAAAAACTCATGGTTGGTTGAGTACATATTCATTTCTGCGGTAACGGCGGCTAGCGGTTTCGCCCTTACGGCGACTCACTTTTTTTTCAAACGCCAAAAAAAAGTAAGCCAAAAAAGGCTCGCCCCTGGCGTCCGGCCCCTCGCTGAGGCTCGGCGTTCCTTCGCTGCGGTATCCATCCGGGGACACTGCCCTCCGGTCGGCTTCGCTTCGACCTACATGCAGCGTGTTCGACTGCGTCGAACGGCGCTGCGCGCCACTCCCCGGATGAACACCTCCACTCAGCCTCCCGAGGGGGCGGGTGGGTCAAGATCAAGAGCTGAAGGCGAGCTGACGCTCGGCCTGATGAGTGGTGAGAAGCAAGGCGGTACGCCGATCACTTGTAGGAGCTGCCGAAGGCTGCGATCTTTTGATCTTGGCGGCCTGAAAGTCGACCAAATTCCAGCAAGTGATCGCTCCCCAAAACTGTGAGAACGGGCTTGCTCGCGAAGACGGCTGAATGAGCACCGTGTTTTCATGGGTGCAAACACTTTCCCTCGTCCATAAAAAAACCCGGCATAAAAGCCGGGTTTTTGACTGGCATCGAGCTTAAGCGGTGAAGGTTTTGCCTTCGAACTGCTCAGCTACGAATTTCCAGTTGACCAGGTTCCAGAACGCTTCGACATACTTTGGACGAACGTTGCGGTAGTCGATGTAGTAAGCGTGTTCCCAGACGTCGCAGGTCAGCAGCGGGGTGTCGCCGTTGGTCAGCGGGTTGCCGGCGCCGATGGTGCTGGCCAGGGCCAGGGAACCGTCAGCCTTTTTCACCAGCCAGCCCCAACCGGAACCGAAGGTGCCGATGGACGTCTTGCTGAACTCTTCCTTGAACTTGTCGAACGAACCGAAAGCAGCGTTGATGGCTTCAGCCAATGCGCCGGTTGGTTGACCGCCGGCGTTTGGTGCCAGGCAGTTCCAGTAGAAAGTGTGGTTCCAGACCTGAGCGGCGTTGTTGAAGATACCGCCCGAGGAAGATTTAACGATTTCTTCCAGGGTCTTGCCTTCGAACTCGGTGCCTGGCACCAGGTTGTTCAGGTTCACGACGTAGGTGTTGTGGTGCTTGTCGTGGTGGTATTCCAGAGTTTCCTTGGAAATGTGCGGCTGCAGTGCATCGTGTGCGTAAGGCAGTGGCGGCAATTCGAAAGCCATGGTGAATCTCCTAATCAGGTCAGGTGCGGTGAGCGCAAGGCCGATCACGGGCGGCCAGACTAGCGCCGGGGAGTTTGTACTCTTTGCGGCGCAGGTCTCGGATCATAGCACCGGGGGTGCGGCATAACCACGCAACAACTGTGTGGAATAGAGGTTCCAGAGCCTTTTGGAATAAATCAGCCAGCACTGATTAGCTGGAACGCTACCGCGAACATCATCACCGCCACCAACAGGTCGAGAATGCGCCAAGTGCTTGGACGAGCCAACCATGGCGCCAACCACGCGGCACCGAGCGCCAGGGTGAAAAACCACAAGAGTGAGGCGCTGGCCGCACCCACTACATAAGCACCGGGCTCGGTTTGCTGGGCGCCAAGGGAGCCAATCAATAAAACGGTGTCCAGATAGACATGCGGGTTGAGCAACGTCACCGCCAGCGCGCTGAGCATCACCGCCCGCAGCGAACGCACGGTCTGGTTTTCGCCTTGTTGCAGGCTCTGTTTCGAGCAGGCCCGGCGCAATGCCTGGCTGCCGTACCACAGCAGAAACGCCGCGCCGCCCCAACGGGCAATGGCCAACAGGGTCGGGTTTTGCGCCAGCACCGTCGCCAGGCCGAAGACCCCGGCGGCCACCAGCAAGGCATCGCAGGCAACGCAGAGCGCCGCCACGGGCAGGTGATGTTCACGACGCAGGCTTTGCGCCAACACGAATGCGTTCTGGGTGCCGATCGCCATGATCAAGCCGAATGCCACCAGCAGGCCGTTCATATAGCTTTGCCACATAGTTTTTACTCCGCGTTGGCTGCCAGATTGCGCAGCACTTGCATGGCACGTTCGGCGTCGGCCTGGCCGACAAACAAATGGTCGTGGTAGTAGCCGGCGATCACATTGCAGCTGATGCCGGCCTGACCCAGTGCTGTGGCGAACGCAGCGGTCAGGCCAACAGCTTCAAGGGCCGAATGCACGTTCAAGGTGATCCAGGCTGCGACGTAGTCGAAACTGAAACCGGCCCGTTCGGCGTGGGAACGATCCAGAATCACCGTCAGACCTTCCTGCTCGCGAAAGCTGCCAATGATTTCCAGGTCCGTGGGCAATTGACCGTCGCGCAAGGTGCAAAACACGTATTCGCCGGCGTTGAGTTGCGGGCTCATGCTGCGCAGCAGCGTTGCCAATGAAGTTTCGCCAGCCATATGGGTGTTCCTTCGTTCAAGAGTTCTTGCTGGTCATTCTCCAGCGTCAGGCTGTATAAGAAAAACCAATCTTGCTGATCGCTCATTAGGAAAACTGATGTTCGACTATAAATTGCTTTCCGCCTTGGCCGCCGTGGTCGAACAAGCCGGATTTGAACGGGCTGCACAGGTGTTGGGTTTGTCGCAATCGGCGATCTCCCAGCGCATCAAATTGCTGGAAGCGCGTGTAGGCCAACCGGTGCTGGTGCGCGGCACACCACCGTCTCCAACCGAGATTGGCCGGCGTCTGCTTAACCATGTCCAACAAGTCCGGTTACTTGAACGCGATTTGCAAAGCCTCGTACCGGCGCTGGACGAAGAAGGGTCGCCGGAGCGCCTGCGCATCGCGCTGAACGCTGACAGCCTGGCAACCTGGTGGGCGCAGGCGGTGGGGGATTTTTGCGCGGATCAACATCTGCTGCTGGATCTGATCGTGGAAGACCAGACCGTCGGTCTCAAACGCATGCGCGCAGGTGAAGTGGCGGGCTGCCTTTGTGCAAGTGAACGTCCGGTGGCCGGCGCACGCAGCGTTCTGCTCGGGGCCATGCGCTACCGGGCGCTGGCCAGCCCGGCGTTTATCGCACGGCATTTTCCTCAAGGTGTTCGAGCTGATCAGTTGCCGAAAACCCCGGCGCTGGTGTTTGGCCCGGATGATTTCCTGCAGCATCGATACCTCGCATCCCTCGGCGTCGATGGCGGATTCGAACACCATTTATGCCCGTCGTCTGAAGGCTTTATCCGTCTTACTGAAGCCGGGCTCGGCTGGGGGCTGGTGCCCGAACTGCAAGTTATCGAACAGCTGGAGCGCGGTGTTTTACTGGAGCTTCTGCCAGATAAACCTATCGATGTGCCGCTGTACTGGCATCATTGGCGCAATGGCGGGCAGTTGTTGGGTTTACTCACTGATCAATTGGTACGTTCGTCGAAGCAATGGCTAGTGCCCTTGGAGCAGCAGTAAGCGTCAAGCTGCAAGTGAAGCGCTTGCGCACCGTATTTAACTTGCAGCTTGAAGCTTAAAGCTCGCAACTGCATCTGTTGGAGCACTACATGAAGATTCTGGTCACCGGCGCAAGCGGCTTCATCGGCGGGCGCTTTGCGCGTTTCGCCCTGGAGCAGGGCCTTGATGTACGGGTCAACGGTCGCCGGGCCGAGGGTGTTGAGCATCTGGTGCGGCGTGGCGCCGAATTCGTTCAGGGCGATTTGAGTGACCCGCAACTCGCCCGCGACCTGTGTTCCGACGTCGACGCCGTGGTGCATTGTGCCGGTGCCGTCGGTTTGTGGGGCCGCTATCAGGACTTTCACCAAGGCAACGTCCAGGTCACCGAAAACGTAGTCGAAGCCTGCCTCAAACAGCGGGTGAGGCGCCTGGTGCATTTGTCGTCGCCGTCGATCTACTTCGATGGTCGCGACCACTTGGGGCTGACCGAGGAGCAGGTGCCCAAGCGCTTCAAACATCCCTACGCCGCGACCAAGTATCTGGCCGAACAAAAGGTCTTCGGTGCCCAGGAATTTGGCCTCGAAACCCTGGCCCTGCGCCCGCGTTTCGTGACCGGTGCCGGTGACATGAGCATCTTCCCGCGTTTGCTGAACATGCAGCGCAAGGGACGCCTGGCAATCATTGGCAATGGTTTGAACAAAGTCGATTTCACCAGCATGCAAAACCTCAACGAAGCGTTACTCAGCAGTTTGCTGGCCAGCGGTTCGGCCTTGGGCAAGGCCTACAACATCAGCAATGGCACGCCGATTCCATTGTGGGACGTGGTCAATTACGTCATGCGCAAAATGGAAGTCCCACAGGTTACGCGCTACCGTTCCTACGGCTTGGCCTACAGCGTCGGGGCGCTCAATGAGGGCGTTTGCAAGCTGTGGCCGGGCCGTCCGGAGCCGACGTTGTCGCGGCTGGGCATGCAGGTCATGAACAAAAATTTCACCCTCGACATCAGTCGTGCCCGGCATTATCTGGATTACGACCCGAAGGTCAGTCTGTGGACGGCCCTCGATGAGTTCTGTGGCTGGTGGAAGGCCCAGGACATTCGCTGAACCGCCCGGCACTGAACCGAGCCCGGGGTTGAAGGTCAATCGGTGCGGCAGTGGGGGTTATACTCGCCGCATCAAGCTATCACCGCGTTTCACAAAGGTTGACTCAATGTCCATGCGTAACGATGCCAACGACGACTTCGACGATGTACCGAGCCTGCGCGCCGACAGCCTCGACGATGATGATTTCCCGGTCACCACTCGCACCTCGGTGCACTCGCGACCTGCACCGGTCGTGAAGGTTAAAAGCGCGAGCACCGGGCCGTTGTGGGCGCTGGTTGGGGCTTTGGTTTTTGCGTTCGCGGGGTTGGCCTGGTGGAGCTTCCAGCAGATTTCGCTGATGGAGCAGCAACTGGTGGCGACGCAGGAAAGCTTCGCCCGGATAAGTGAGGAAGCGGCGGGGCGCTTGCAGGACATTTCCGGCAAGGTTGTCGCCAGTCAGACCAACGTCACCACCGACAGCGAAGCGCTGAAGCTGCAAATCAAGCAACTGGAAAGCAAACTTCAAGATCAGAGCCAGCAGCAACAAGGCGTGGTCGGTCAGACCTCGGACCTGGACAAGCGTCTGGCGCAGATGACTGCGCAAACCAGCGATCTGGACAAACGGCTGGCGCAGGTGACCACCCAAAGCGCCGAGCACCAGACCGTCAATACGCAGTTGCAGGCCCAGGTCAAAGTCCTGATCAGCGATGTGGCCGCGCTGAAAAGCACCCCGGCGGACACTGAAAAGTTCGACGCTCAGCTCAAAAGCCTCGGCGCCGATATCACAGCACTGAAAAAACAAGGCAACCCGAGCGCCGCCATCGAGCGTCTGGAACAGGAGGTCGTGGTGCTCAAAAGCGAGCAGGACAACCGCCCTGCACCTGCTCAAGGGGCGACCAATACGGCGGAATTCGACGCCTTCCGTGGTCAGGTGACCCGCAACATCAACACCCTTCAGGCGCAGATCCAGAACCTGCAACAGCAGCTGCGCGCCCGCCAGTAATTACGCGTTAAAAAACTATTGTGGCGAGGGAGCTTGCTCCCGCTCGGCGGCGAAGCAGTCGTAAACCAAGCACCGCTGTTCTGACTGAAGAACTGCGGTGAATGGATTAGAGGCCCCTGCGCGCCCCAGCGGGAGCAAGCTCCCTCGCCACAAGTGCGTTCCCCACCACCGTGCCTTGAATATTCGTACATATCCCCAACCCGTCTACGCTCTTGAAACATCGACAAGAACGAGGGATGCACAATGGGGTTTCTGCATAAGTTGGCCTGGATGGGCAGCGTGTTGTTGCTCTGCCTGGGCCAGGTCCAAGCCGCCAACACGGAAAAAGCCGACAGTCAGGCCGCCATCGCCTTGCTGGAAAAAGCCCTGGCCTATTACCACGAGAATGGCGACAAGGCCTTCGCCGCGTTCAGCCGCCAGGGCGAGTTTGTCGACAAGGACCGCTATGTCTTTGTCCTCGATACCAAGGGCGTGATGCTCGCCAGCGGCGGGCCGTCTTCGGCGCTGATTGGCCGTGATGTGTCTGACGTACTTGGGCCGGACCTGCAGAAAACCTTCAAGGACGCCCTGAAAGTGCCGGAAGGCAATGGCATTCAGCAGGCCGATTACCGCTGGCAGAACTGGGCCGACGGCAAGGTCGAGCGCAAGCATGTGTTCTATCAACGTGTGGGCCAGCGAATCATTGCTGTCGGTTACTACCTGCCGCGGGCCTCGGCGGAACAGGCCATGGCCTTGCTCAACAAAGCCGCGACCGATCTGACCAAGGACGAGAAGGGCACGCTGACGGCGATCAACTCGCTCAAGGGTGGCTACTTGCAGGATGACCTGTATGTGTTTGTCGTGGACCTGAACACCCAGCGCTACGTTGCCCACGGCACCAACCTGCGGTTGATCAACACCGATTTCGGCAAGATCAACGATCCGGAAGGCAAACCCGTGGGGGAACCGATTTTGGCGCTGATGGCCAAGCAGGATTACGGCGAATACGAATACCGCTGGAAGAATCCGGTAACCGGTAAGGTCGAGGACAAGCATGCCTACCTGAAGAAGGTTGGGCATTTTCTGGTGGCGGTGGGGTATTACAGCCCTTGATGTTTTAACAGCGAAAGATCAAAAGATCGCAGCCTGCGGCAGCTCCTACATGGGAGTGCATACGGCGGCGATCTTTTGCTTCTAGCGAACCTTATCCTCGCGCCCACGCAACAACATGTTCGGCATGGCAATCGCCGCCGCCAGCCCAAGCAGCGACACCGCCGCGCTGACCATCAGCAGATGCTGGAAGGTCAGCAACAGTTCGGCGCGCAAGGCGTCTTGGGCATCCCCCGGCGCGGCGTTCAGACCGTCCAGCAGAACATTCCCGGAATGGCCTTCGGCAATCAGCGTCGAGCCGGCCAGGTGCGCGAAGCTCGAATCCTGCAACAACGCCAACAACAGTGCCGACATCAATGCCACGCCCACCGCACCGCCCAACGAACGGAACAGGTTTGTGGTGCTGGTGGCAACGCCGATGTCGCGCTGTTCAACCGAATTCTGTGTGCCCACCAGCGAAGTCGGGAACTGCATGCCCGAGGAGATCCCGCAGAGCAGCATGAACAAACTGCTCATTAACAAAGCCTGGGGCGGACTGAACGCCATACCGAGAATCGCCAGCGGCATCAGCAAAGCGCCGCTCAGGATCATTGGTTTGTAGCGTCCGGTCACGGAGGTGCGGCGGCCGGCGAAATACGCACCAATCGGCAAGCCCATGGCCAGCGGCAGTAAGTGCAGGGCGGCGCTGTCGGCACCGGCACCGGTCACGCTCTGGAAGCGCAGCGGCATCAGCACGATCAATGAGATCGCCTGGAAGCTGGTGAAGAAAATCGTGCACCAGCAAAAAATCGCATTGCGATTAGTGAACAAATGCATGGGCAATAACGGCTCCCGCGCGCGCCGCTCATGGGCGACGAACAGACCGAGCACCACCACCGCGCAACCGAGCAAACCCAGCACTTCGGCGCTGCGCCACGAATGGCCTTGGCCGACCTGAGTGATCCCCAGCAGCAACGCCGTCAGGCCGATGATCATCAGCAGGGTGCCAAGGTAATCAATGATCGGTTTGCGTTGCGGAATCGGCAGGCCCACCAGTGTGCGATTGGCCACCAGCCAGGCGCCGAGACCCAGCGGCAGGTTGATCAGGAACACCCAGCGCCAGGACAGATACTCGGTCATGTAGCCTCCGAGCACCGGGCCGGCCACGCTGGCCACCGCGTACATGCTGCTGAAATAGCCCTGATAGCGACCGCGCTCCCGGGGCGGCACGATGTCGCCGATGATCGCCTGACTCACCGAGATCATCCCGCCCGCACCAATGCCTTGAAGAATCCGCGCCAGCACCAACTGCTCCATGCTCTGGGCCATGCCGCAGAACACCGACGCCAGCGTGAACAGGCCCATGCCGAACAGCATCAACTTACGCCGACCGTACAGATCGCCCAATTTGCCGTAGATCGGCACCGCCACCGTCATCGCCACCATGTAGCCGGAAATGACCCAGGCCAGCAGGCTGACATCCTTGAATTGCGCAGAAATGGCTGGCATCGACACGGCGACAATGGTCTGGTCCAGCGCACCGAGAAAAATCGCCAGCATCAGGGCGATCAGCACGCTGCGGATGGCTGGTTTGGCCGTTTCCGGCTGGTTGAGATTGGTCACGGGAAAACCTGCGGGCAGTGATTGACCCGCAAGAGACAAGGCGAGCGGGAATGCTCGTCAGTGTAAGTCGGTAGCAAGCTATTCGATAGCCTCATAAGGAAGGCCGACGTAATTTTCTGCAATGGTTTTTCGACCCGCTTCAGAATCGACAAAGTAGTCCAACTCCGACTCGGCGATACGCTGACTAAACGCGTCGTGCTCATCGAAACGGTGCAGCATCGAAGTCATCCACCACGAAAACCGCTCGGCTTTCCAGACCCGGCGCAGGCAGATTTCAGAGTACTTCTCCAGCAAATCGACACGTCCTTCGCGATAAACCTTCAGCAAAATATTGAACAGCGTACTGACATCGCTGGCGGCCAGGTTCAACCCCTTGGCGCCGGTCGGCGGGACAATGTGCGCGGCATCACCGACCAAAAACATCCGGCCGTATTGCATCGGTTCGACCACGAAACTGCGCAGCGGCGCGATGCTTTTTTCGATGGACGGTCCAGTCACCAGATTGTCCGCCAGCGCTTGCGGTAGACGGGACTTGAGTTCATCCCAGAAACGCTGATCCGACCAGTCCTCGACTATTTCGTCCGCAGGCACTTGCAGGTAGTAGCGGGTGCGCGTCGCCGAACGCATGCTGCACAGGGCAAAGCCGCGCGCGTGGCGCGCATACACCAGCTCGTCGTGGACCGGCGGCGTGTCGGCAAGAATCCCCAGCCAGCCAAACGGGTAGACCCGCTCGAAGACTTTCAGGCACTCGACGGGAATCGACTGCCGTGCCACACCATGGAAACCATCGCACCCGGCAATGTAGTCGCAGTCGAGGCGATACTGTTCGCCGTCCTTCTCAAAAGTGACAAACACTTCGTCGGTTTTCATGCCGTGGGGAACGACGTTGTCGGCTTGGTAAATCGTTTGCGCACCGGCGACCTGACGAGCGGCCATCAGGTCCCGCGTGACCTCGGTTTGCCCATAGACCATCACGGTTTTTCCACCGGTCAGGGCTTGCAGATCGATGTGCACCTGACGCCCGGCGAGGGCCAGCTCGAAGCCGCCGTGAACCAACCCTTCGGCATCCATTCGCTGACCCACGCCGGCCTGGCGCAACAGCTCTACCATGCCTTGTTCAAGGACGCCGGCACGGATGCGCCCGAGCACATAATCGGGACTCTGGCGTTCAAGAATGAGGGTGTCGATACCCGCGTTGTGCAGCAATTGACCGAGCAGTAAACCGGAAGGACCGGCACCAATGATGGCGACTTGGGTATTCAGCGTTTTCATTGTTTTTATGACTCGTAAGCTTCACGCGACCAGGGTCGGTGAATGATTTTTATGGATCGAGTGCTTGCATTTTTCACTTGCGAGTCTGTCAATTGAAGGTGAAAACTGAGCCAATAGCTGTTCGTTCTGCCAATCGGTGCGATTATCGCCCGTCATCTATTCCGAGGCCTGGATTGAAGTGATGAACAAGCCTGACCTGCCATCCATTCCAGTGTTCAAGCTCTACGGTGAAAGCCTGGATTGGCCCACCCCGGACTTGCTGCACTGTGAAACCATTTCCAAACGCAGTCGCGAACATCAATGGGAAATCAAACCCCACCGCCACGCCGATTTATGTCAGTTGCTCTTCGTATTCAAAGGTCAGGCCGAGCTTGAAATCGAAAGCAAACGCACGCAACTGACGGAACCGACGATCCAGATCCTGCCGCCGTTGTCGGTGCACGGTTTCCGCTTTTCCGAGGACGTCGAGGGCTTTGTCGTGACCCTGGCCGCGCCGCTGATCGCTCATCTCCAGGCGCAACTGGGACATTCGGTGAATGCCCTGGCCCAGGCCGAAAGTTATCCGGCGGGCGGCGACAGTGAATACCTCAACAGTCTGTTCAGTGCGTTGCAGAACGAATACACCAGCCACCAGCCGGCGCGGGAAATGCTGATGCATTCGCTGGTCAGCGTGATCATGGTGTGGGTCAGCCGCCAGGTGATCCAGCGTCGATCAGCCACGCAGCGGCCACAACGTGCGCGGGAATACCTCAACGGGTTCATTCAACTGGTGGAAGAAACCTATCGCCAGCACGTCAAGGTCGAGGACCTGGCCCATCGCCTGGGGATTTCCGTGTCCCACCTCAACGGCACCTGCCGTGAGCTGGCGGGCCAACCGGCATTGCAGATCATGCACGAACGACAATTGCTGGAGGCCAAGCGTTTGCTGACCTACACCAGCATGACCATTTATGAAATGTCCGACTTGCTGGGCTTCTCGGACCCGACCAACTTCACGCGCCTGTTCCGACGCAGGGTGGGGATTTCGCCCAAGGCCTTTCGCGACCGATTGAAGGCCGATCAGGACAACGAGGCCTGACCCCTCGTTAGCGAAGGGCGTTGAGGGTCGCGTTGTGGGGAATGCAACGTTCGAAATTGCAACTGGCGTATTCACGGGGCAGGTTACGCAACTGCTCCACGCGCCAGGCTGCAGCGCCGTACAACGCGAGCGTCACCGCGCAGGTGATGAAAATCGCGAGATATCTTCTTGTTTTGACGTTCATGGCGTTGACCTCTGAACCTATACCCTTCGGTATTACTTTGAGCATAGGTCAGGGTTGGTGAGTTGTGTAGGAGCTGCCGCAGGCTGCGATCTTTTGATCTTGATTTTGATCGGCAACGAGAGATCAGGATCAACAGATCGCAGCCTGCGGCAGCTCCTACAGGTTCAGTTCTTGCGCAAACCTCACCACCAAAAAATCCAGCAAGCTGCCGGCATGTGTTTGCGCGAGGCGAATTGTGGGAGTGGGTTACAGGTCGAGATCCCATGCCGGTTCCTGGGGAAACCTCACCACCAAAAAATCCAGCAAGCTGCGCAGCGCCGCCGGCATGTGTTTGCGTGAGGCATACACCGCGTAGATGTTCATCTGCCGAGGTTCCGCCTGGGGCAACAGGCGCACCAGTTCGCCACTGTGGATGTGCACGCCGGCCTGATAAGTCGGCAGCATCGCCACCCCGGCGCCGGCCATCGCCGCGCGAAGCAACGTACTGGCTTCGTTGGCGCTGATGTTGCCCTGCACCGGCACCGAGACCGGCTCGCCGTCCTGTTCGAAATGCCACAGGCTTTTGCTGAAGTAGGAATGTGTCAGGCAATTGTGCTGGCTCAAGTCCTCGATTCGCTGCGGCGTCGAGTGCTCGCGCAGGTAAGCGGGGGAGGCGCAGACCACTGAGCGGCAGACGGTCAGTCGGCGGGCGATCAGATTCGGGTCCAGGTCATTGCTGGTGCGAATGGCCAGGTCGATGCGCTCATCCACCAGGTTAACTGTGCGGTCGAGCATTTGCATGTCGATGCTGACGCCGGGGTAGCGCTTGACGTACGCCGCCATGGCATCGGCCAGTTGCGCCTGGCCGAACGAGGTACTGACGCTGATCCGCAGCAGGCCGCGCGGTGCTTCGTCCGGTTCACTGACAGCCGCTTGCATGTCTGTGGATAACTCGAGCATCTGCCGGCAACGGGGCAGGGTTTCGCTGCCAGCGGCGGTCAGGCTCAACCTGCGTGTGGTGCGGTGCATCAGGCGCGCGCCGACCCAGTCCTCCAATTCCGCCAGATACCGCGAAACCACCGGCCGCGACAGCTCCATATGGTCGGCGGCGGCCGACTGGCTGCCGAGGTCGACCACGGTGACGAACACCCGCATTGCTTGTAGACGATCCATGATTTGCCCGATTTCAGAAACAAACTATGTTCCAGCATCGCATTTTTTGTACTGAGTCAGGCAACTAAGCTCCGTTCCTATACCCGTAGGAGCTGTCGAGTGAAACGAGGCTGCGATCTTTTGACTTTGATTTTTAAAAAACAAGATCAAAAGATCGCAGCCTCGTTTCACTCGACAGCTCCTACAGGGTCATCATTGGACAACGGAGCAACACATGATTGAATTCACCGCCTTCAAGCGCCTTTTACTGGCTGCCGCGATCTTCGGGTTTGCCGCCCATGCCACGGCATCGACCTTGACCCTGGACGTCTACAACCCCGGTGATAAAGCGATCTTCCCGGTGACTTCGGTCCTGGTCAGCGGCGAGAAAGAGGCAATCCTGGTCGACGCGCAATTCGGTAAATCCCAGGCCGAACAAGTGGTGGAAAAAATCCGCGCCAGCGGCAAGCAACTGACCACCATCTACATCAGCCACGGCGACCCTGATTACTATTTCGGCCTCGATACCCTGACCACTGCATTCCCGAAAGCCAAGGTGCTCGCTTCACAGCCGACCGTTGATCACATCAAGCAAACCGTCAACGGAAAACTGGCGTTCTGGGGCCCGAAAATGGGCGCTGACGTGCCCGCAAAAACCATCGTGCCGGATGTACTCAAAGGCGACAGCCTGATCCTCGAAGGGCAGAAATTGCAGGTGGTCGGCCTTGAGGGCAAACAACCGGATCGCAGTTTCGTGTGGATTCCGTCGATCAAAGCCGTGGTCGGTGGTGTGGTCGTGGCAGAAAACATCCACGTGTGGATGGCCGACACGCAAACCGCGCAGTCCCATGCCGATTGGTTGGCTACGCTGCACTCAATCGAAACCCTGAAACCGAAAACCATCGTGCCGGGGCACTACCTCGGTGACAGCGCTCGTTCGCTGGCTGCCGTGCAGTTCACCGCTGATTACATCAAGGCCTTCGACGAAGAAACCGCCAAGGCCAAGGATTCTGCCGCACTGATCGCCGCGATGAAAAAACGCTTCCCGACACTGGGCGAAGAAAGCTCCCTGGAGCTGAGCGCCAAAGTCGCCAAGGGCGAGATGAAGTGGTAACCCGATACGCATGACCCTGTAGGCCTGTAGGAGCTGTCGAGTGAAACGAGGCTGCGATCTTTTGATCTTAAAAAACAAAATCAAAAGATCGCAGCCTCGTTTCACTCGACAGCTCCTGCATAGGTCCATTGAACACCCAACCCACTGGAGAACCTCATGAGCAAAATCGCAATCATCGGTGCCACCGGGCGTGCCGGCAGCCAATTGTTGGAAGAAGCCGTGCGTCGTGGTCATAGCGTCACCGCCATCGCTCGCGACACCGCTAAGGTCGGACCGCGCGAAGGTGTGGTCAGCAAAAATGTCGATGCCCTCGACGGCACGGCATTGCAAGCTGCGGTCGCGGATCATGACGTGGTCATCAGCGCGGCGCATTTCTCCACACTTCCCGCCAGCGCCGTTATCGGCCCGGTGAAACAGGCCGGCGTGAAGCGTTTGTTGGTGGTGGGCGGTGCTGGTTCGTTGTTGTTGCCGGACGGCACTCGCGTCATCGACAGCAAAGGCTTCCCGGCGGAGTACAAGGCAGAGGCCGGTGCTGGCGCCGAGTTTCTCGAAAACCTGCGTCAAGAACAGGATCTGGACTGGACCTTTTTGTCGCCGTCTGCAGAGTTTGTCGAGGGTGAGCGCACCGGCAAATTCCGGCTTGGAAAGGATGATTTGCTGGTGAGTAGCGAAGGGCGCAGCTGGATCACGTTTGCCGATTTCGCGATTGCGATGCTGGATGAAGTGGAAGCGCCGAAGCATTCCCGTAAAAGGTTCACCGTCGGTTACTGATCACCACAATTCCCGTAACACCGCAAACCCTGTAGGAGCTGTCGAGTGCAACGAGGCTGCGATCTTTTGATTTTGATTTTCTAAAAACAAGATCAAAAGATCGCAGCCTCGTTGCACTCGACAGCTCCTACATTAGCGTTAGCGTGATTGGGCTTGTTCTACCAACCACCCCATCAATTCGCGCAATTTCGGCGAAGGTCCGGGTTTTTCCGGAAAAACGAGGTAATACGCGAGCCCGGTTTTTACCTTCAATTCAAAGGGCATGACCAGCCGTCCGGCACTCAGGTCATCGCCAATCAGCGACCAGTCGCCGATCGCCACGCCTGTCCCCTGGGACGCCATCGACATCGCCAGATCCAGCGTTTCGAAATGCTGACCCTTGCTGACATTGCTCAAGCGAATATCCGCCGTGGCCAGCCAGGCTTTCCAGTCCCGTTCATCCCGGGTGGGGTGCAGCAGCATGTGCTGTTCCAGATCTTTCGGTGTTTGCAGCGGCACTGCGCCTTCGAGCAGTGGCTTGGAACACACGGGTGTCAGTATTTCTTCGAACAAGCGCTGCGAGACCAACGCACTGTCCGGCGGGGGGCCATACATCACCGCCGCATCGAATTGCTCACGATGAAAATCCACGCCGTGCTTGACCGTGGTGGTCAATTCCACCGGCACGTCCGGGCGCTCTCTTTGCCACTGCAGCAATCGTGGCAACAGCCAGCGCATGACGCAGGTCGGGGCCTTGAGTTGCAGGGTTTCGCGCTTCTCGCCGATCTGCTCCACGGCCTCATCGATCAAGCCGAAAATCTGCTGTACCCGTGGCAGCCATTCCCGTCCTTCGGCGGTCAAGTCGAGACCTCGGGCCTGGCGGATGAACAGTTCATAACCCAGAAAATCTTCCAGCCCGGCGATTTGCCGGCTCACTGCACCCTGGGTGATGTGCAGTTGCTCGGCGGCCCGGGTGAAGTTGCAGCACTGCGCGGTAATCAGAAAGGTGTGCAGCGCCGGCAGGGGAGGCAGTCGTTTCATTGGGATCCAAGGTATGACGTGAGGACATGGCTAGTATGACTTTTTATCCATTGTTGCGGCTACGTGTCGCCCGTTCCAATGAGGCCATCCCTGGACCTGCGAATCCATCATAAACACTGCGCAGGCCCGGCGTCTCAAACGAACAAGAAGGGAAATGACATGGCGACGTGCGGCGAAGTATTGGTCAAGTTACTCGAAGATTACGGGGTTGAGCAGGTGTTCGGCATTCCCGGGGTTCACACCGTGGAGCTGTATCGCGGGCTGGCCCGTTCGAGCATCAACCACGTCACCCCGCGTCACGAACAGGGCGCCGGTTTCATGGCCGACGGTTATGCCCGCACCAGCGGCAAACCGGGTGTGTGCTTCATCATCACCGGCCCTGGCATGACCAACATCACCACTGCGATGGGCCAGGCTTACGCCGATTCGATCCCGATGCTGGTGATCTCCAGCGTACAGACTCGCAACCAGTTGGGCGGCGGTCGCGGCAAGCTCCACGAGCTGCCGAACCAGAGCGCATTGGTCGCTGGCGTGGCGGCGTTCTCCCACACCCTGATGTCGGCGTCGGAATTGCCGGGTGTTCTGGCCCGTGCTTTTGCGCTGTTCCAAGCCGGTCGTCCGCGTCCGGTACACATCGAAATTCCACTGGACGTTCTGGTTGAAGAAGCCGACGACCTGCTCACCAGTGTACCGGTCAACATCGATCGCGCCGGTGCTTCGCCGACCGCCGTTTCGCGCATGACCGAACTGCTGGCTGGCGCCAAGCGTCCGCTGATTCTCGCCGGTGGCGGTGCCATCGATGCCGCCACCGAGCTGACTGAACTGGCTGAACTGCTGGACGCGCCCGTCGCGCTGACCATCAATGCCAAAGGCATGCTGGAGTCCGGTCACCCGCTGCTGATCGGTTCGACCCAAAGCCTGGTCGCCACCCGCGCGCTGGTTGCCGAGGCCGATGTGGTGTTGGCCATCGGCACAGAGCTGGCCGAGACTGACTACGACGTCACCTTCGCCGGTGGTTTCGAGATTCCTGGCAAGCTGTTGCGCGTCGACATCGACCCGGACCAGACCGTGCGCAACTACCCGCCGCACGTAGCGTTGGTGTCCGACTCACGCAACGCCGCGCAAGCCTTGCTCAGCGCGCTGTCGCACAAGTCTCTGGCTGAACGCCGCAACGATTGGGGCCAGGTGCGTGCCGCCCGTTTGCGCGAAGAATTGAATGCAAACTGGGATGCGCCGACCCTGGCCCAGACCCGTTTCCTGGAAACCGTACTGCACGAACTGCCGGACGCTGTATTCGTCGGCGATTCGACCCAGCCGGTGTACACCGGCAACCTGACGTTCAACCCGGAGCGCCCACGTCGCTGGTTCAACTCGTCGACCGGTTACGGCACCCTCGGTTATGCCCTGCCAGCCGCGATTGGCGCATGGCTCGGTGGCCGCGTTGAAGGCGGCGCACGTCCTCCGGTTGTTTGCCTGATCGGCGACGGTGGCCTCCAGTTCACCTTGCCGGAGCTGGCCAGTGCCGTGGAAGCGCGCACCCCGGTGATTGTGCTGCTGTGGAACAACCAAGGTTACGAAGAGATCAAGAAGTACATGGTCAACCGTGCCATCGAGCCGGTTGGCGTGGACATCTACACCCCGGACTTCATTGGCGTAGCCAAGGCCCTGGGTTGCGCCGCCGAGGCGGTCACCGGCGTCGAGCAACTGCGCGGTGCACTGCGTATGGCCACGGACCGCCAAGGCCCGACCCTGATTGAAATCGACCAGACCCTATGGACGCAGGCGGTGTCGAAATGACTTTCCCGACGACACTGGATGGCTTGTTCATCGACGGCCAATGGTCCGCCGGCAGCGAACACTTGCGCGTGATCAACCCGGCGACCGAAGCGCTGCTGACCACCGTAAATGGCGGTGACGAGCGCGCCGTCGAGCAAGCCGTCAGCGCCGCGACCAATGCCTTTGCCCAGTGGTCGAAAACCACCGGTGCCGAGCGCGGCGCGATCCTGCGCAAAATCGCTGCGGGCGTGCAGGCCGGTCGCGACCAATTGATGCACTTGCAGTCGAGTAACAACGGCAAGCCACAGTTTGAAGCGGCCATCGACGTTGACGACGTGATCGCCACGTTCGAGTACTACGCCGGTCTGGCCGAAGGCCTGGATGCCAGGCAGGACAGCGTCGTTGAATTGCCGAGCGACGATTTCAGCGCTCGCCTGCGCCGCGAACCCTGCGGTGTAGTCGGCCTGATCGTGCCGTGGAATTTCCCGATGGTCACCACCGCGTGGAAACTCGCCCCGGCCCTGGCCGCCGGTTGCTGCGTGGTGCTCAAGCCTTCGGAAGTGACCCCTCTGCCAGAGCTGGAATTGGCAGCGATCATCGCCGAAGCGGGTTTGCCTGCCGGCGTGTTCAACGTGGTGTGCGGCACCGGGCTGGCCGTGGGGGCACCGCTGTCGGCGGACCCGCGTATCGCCAAGATTTCCTTCACCGGCAGCAACGCCGTCGGCGTGCAGGTCATGCAACGCGCGGCAGAAACCGTCAAAGGCGTGAGCCTGGAACTGGGCGGTAAATCCTCGTTGCTGGTACTGGCCGATGCCGATATCGAACTGGCGGTGGAAGTGGCCTGTGGTGGCGGTTTCTTCAACGCCGGGCAGATGTGTTCCGCCACCAGCCGCGTGCTGGTCGCCGATGAACTGGCCGATGAATTCCTGATGCGTCTGAAGGCCCGCGCCGAAGCGATTCGCGTGGCCGACCCGTTCGACCCGAACGTGGAAATGGGTGCGCTGGTCAATCAGGCGCAATACCAACGCGTGCTCGGCCACATCGATCGCGGTTTGAGCGCGGGTGCCAAGCTGATTTGCGGCGGCAATCGGCCGGCGGATCTGCCGCGCGGATATTTTTTGCAGCCGACGATTTTCACCGAAGTGCCCCTCGACAGTGCGTTGTGGTGTGAAGAGATTTTCGGCCCGGTGATTTGCGTACGCAGTTTTGCCAGCGAAGCCGAAGCGATTGCCCTGGCCAATGACAGTCAGTTCGGTCTGGTCGCCAGCGTGGTCACGCGCAATGCCGAAGCGGCGGATCGCGTCGCCAACGCCTTGCAGGCGGGGCTTGTATGGATCAACGCGCCACAAGTGATCTTCCCGCAGACCGCGTGGGGTGGCTACAAACAGAGCAGCATCGGCCGTGAATTGGGCCCGTGGGGCTTGCAGGCTTTCCAGGAAATCAAACACGTGATTCGGGCCCTGTAGGAGCGAGCTTGCTCGCGATGGACGTTAACGATGACGTGGGCTGCCTGAATGAACGTGGCGCCCTTGTGCCCATCGCAAGCTCGCTCCTACAAAGGGCAACGCATGCCTCGCGATGAGGCATGCGATGGCGTCATGGCTTCGATGAGTTTTTATCGATAGTCAGGTGTTTTACACGACCTCAGGATGAACTCGCTGGCTCAGCCAAGCCCCCGAAAATACGGGGGCCAATTCTGATCCGGTCGCGCGGATGCAACAGTTTCGACCTGCCTTATACCTACAAAAACAACGGGAGTCCGTAATGGGCGAGCATGATCTGAACAGACGTCAATTCATCAAGACCGTAGGCGTAGCCTCGGTTGCAGCGGCGGCCATGAGCCTGCCGTTCGTCAGGGCCAACGCCAGTGACACCCGCTTCCAGGGCAAGACCCTGCGCCTGTTGACCTGGTCCGATGACACGGGCCTGGCTGCGCTGCGCAACATCGCTGCGACTTTCGAAGACAAGTACGGTTGCAAGGTCATCGCTGACCGCACCGGCAGTACCTCGGAAATGGTCGCCAAACTCAAGGCCGGCGGTGATCGTCCGCAGTACGACATCATCACCCTGGCAGGCGTCGGTGCCGAAGGTCTGGCCGCCGCCAACCTTCTGGAAAAACCTGACCTCAACCGCATCCCCAACATCGTCGATGTACCGGAGAAGTACCGCACCGGCGCCAATGGCCACGGTATCGGTTACCTGCTCTGGTGCAACAGCCTGGTCTACAGCACCCGCACCCAGAAAGAAGCGCCAACCAGCTACGCGGCCCTGTGGGACCCCGAGCTGGCACCGAACATCTTCCTGCCGCCGCCGAACTGGACCGAGGCCATGGACCTGATCATCATCGCCGCCAAACTGGCCGGTGGTGACGAACACAACATTGAGCCGGGCTTCAAGAAACTCGCCGAACTCAAGGACCGTGTGGTGACCCTGGGTGAAAACCCGAACCAGATCGCCGAGCTGTTCCGCACCGGTTCGCTGGACATGGGTGGCCTGTACGCGCCAGCGTTCTTCCCGAAACAGATCCGCGATCCGAACTACGGTCTGAGCGCAACCTTTGGCATGAAAGAAGGTTTCTACACCGACTTGATGCAATCGGTAATGCCGAAAAACCGCCCGGGCGATACCGACCTGGCCTACGCCTTCATCAACCATTCTCTGGACCCGCTGGTGCAGGGCAAGATGGCTGAGGACATTTACAACGGCCCGGTCAACGCCAAGGCGATCATTTCCGCCGAAGCGCGCAAGAGTCCGTACATCCTCACGCCGGAGCAGATTGCCGAGAAGGCGATCATGCACGACAACGCCTTCCTGGCCACCGTGCATGACCAATGGATTCGTCGTTACACGGAAATCTTTTCTTCCTGATCTGTAGGAGCTGCCGAAGGCTGCGATCTTTTGATCCTGCTCTTCGGTGGCTCTGAAAAAGATCAAAAGATCGCAGCCTGCGGCAGCTCCTACAGGGGGGGTCGTACAGGCTGATATTTCTGATCTTCCATTGACGAGACCCTTTGCTATGGAACACCAACCTCTGACCCATCCGGTGAGTGCCGCCCCCGTGCGCGCTGCTCAGGGTGTTTCGCCGACGACACGTGCCTGGTTTTTCCTTTCGCCGTCGATGCTGTTCTTGGGCGTGCTGATTGCCGCCAGCCTGCTGGTGCTGCGTATGAGCGTCGGCACTAAAGGCGCGGAATGGACCGGGTTCAGCCTGGCGAGTTACGCCCAGCTTCTGGAACCCTATTACCTCAAATCCCTGCTGCTGACCCTGCGCCTGGCGCTGATCAGTGCGGTGATCGCGGTCGTGCTGGCGATCCCGGTGGCCTACACCATGTCGCGCCTGACCTCACCGTTCGTGCGCCGGATTTTCCTCGCTGCGGTGCTGCTGCCATTGCTGGTCAACCTGCTGCTGCAAAGCTACGGCTGGCTGGTGATTCTCGGCCCGGGCGGGATGCTTAACCAGACGCTGATGGGCCTGGGGCTGATCAAGCGTCCGATCATGCTGCTGTACAACCAAAACGGCGTGTTGATGGGCCTGGTGCAAACCGCCTTCCCGCTGGCCGTGCTGCCGATTGCCAGCGCCATGCGCGGCGTCGCTCGCAGCTATGAAGAAGCCGCTGCAACCTTGGGCGCCAGTCGATTTCAAGTGTTCCGCCAAGTGGTGCTGCCAATGAGTCTGCCGGGGATCATCACCGGTGCGACGCTGGTATTCGCCTACAACGCCAGCAGCTTTGTGGTGCCTTTGTTGCTCGGAGGCCGTCGCGTGCCGATGCTGGCGGTGATGGTGCATGACCAGATCGCCCCGCTGATGAACTGGCCCGCCGCGTCCGCTGCCGGTGTCGTGCTGATCATTACCACGCTGGCGATCATGACTTTGTCTGAATACATCACGGGCCGTCGTCGGCGCATGCTGGAGGCTTCGCAATGAGTACCCTGACCAAGAAGCGCCACTCGCTGTTGCCGGGTGAAACCGGCAAGTTCGCCGGCATCCTTTCGGGCTTCATCCTGCTGTTGGCGGTGTTGCCGATCCTGACCATGATTGTCATGTCGTTCAGCGGCGCGTCGAACCTCGACTTCCCGCCGAGCAGCTACAGCCTGCAATGGTACAAGGCCGCCTGGCACACCTTCGCGTCGCCGGATGCCAGCGATGTGCTGAGCCTGGGCAAAGCCATGACCACCAGCCTGATGGTGGCGTGCCTGACCATGATCTTCGCCACGATCATCGCGGTACCGGCGGCTTATGCGCTGACCCGTTGCGAATTCCGTGGCAAGGCTGTGGCCCTGCAATTGATGTCGTTGCCCCTGGTGTTCCCGATGGTGGTACTGGGCCTGGCGTTGCTGCTGGTATTCGACAGCCTGCCGTTCCAGATGACCACCTCGCGGCTGGTGATTGCCCACGTGATCCTGGCCCTGCCATTCGTGGTGAAGAACTGCACGGCAGCAATGCTCTCCATCGGCAGCGAAGTTGAAGAGGCCGCACAAATGCTCGGCGCTTCACCCCTGCGGGCGATTATTGATGTGGTGGTGCCGTTGATGAAGTCGGGGATTCTGGCGGGCATGCTGCTGGCGTTCATCGTCTCGTTCAACGAATTCACCGTGACCTATTTCCTCTACACCATCGACGTCATGACTGTGCCGATCTGGATGTACAGCCGCACCGTGTCTTCGCTCGACCCAACCGTATTTTCGTTTGCCGTGCTGATCGTGCTGATCGACTTCGTCCTGATCTGGGCGCTGGAGAAGCTGGTCGGTGAAGGTGGCGTTTCGTTCTGATTCTTGAGGTGCAACATGACTGGTCTGATTCTGGAAAACGTCGAGAAACATTACGGCTCGGCCTGCGCGGTAAAAGATGTAAACCTGCATTTGCCCGAGGGCAAACTGGTGTGTTTCCTTGGCCCGTCGGGTTGTGGCAAAACCACCTTGCTGCGGATGATCGCCGGCCTGGAAACCCTGACCGGCGGCGAGATTCGCCTCGACGGCGAAGACATCGGCAACACCCCGGCGCACCTGCGTAATTTCGGCATGGTGTTCCAATCCCTGGCGCTGTTCCCGCACATGACCGTGGGCGAGAACATCGCTTACCCGCTGAAACTGCGTGGGGTCAGCAAGGCTGACCAGCAGGCGCGGGTAGTGGAACTGCTGGAATTGATTCAGCTGCAAGAGATGATTGATCGCCCGGTGGCGAAACTCTCCGGCGGTCAACGCCAGCGGGTGGCGATTGCCCGTGCGATTGCCAACCACCCGAAAATTCTCCTGCTCGACGAACCGCTGTCGGCGCTGGACGCCAAGCTGCGTGAATCGATGCAGGTGGAAATCCGTCAACTGCAACAGCGCCTGAACATCACCACGATCATGGTGACCCACGACCAGCGCGAAGCCATGACCATGGCTGATATCGTCGTGGTATTGGGTGAGCATCGCGTGCAACAAGTCGGCACGCCGATCGAAATCTACCGCCATCCGGCCAACGAGTTCGTCGCGGATTTCATTGGCTCGGGCAACATCTTCCCGGCCACCGTGCTGGGCAATGGCCAGGTCAGCCTGCCGGGCGGGGATGCGCTGCAAGTGCCGATCTGCAGCAGCATTGTGGTCGGTGAGAAAGTGAAAATGCTGATTCGCCCGGAAGACCTGCAACTGTCGGCACCGCAGGCGACGGCGGGTAATCGCTTGCTGGGCAAGGTGACGTTCGTGCGCGATATCGGCGCGACCATCGAGACCACCGTCGAGTGTTCCGGCGTGTCGTTTACCGCGCTGAGCACGCCGTGTCAGGGGATCGGCTTGAGCATCGGGCATCCGGTGTCAGTGACATTGCCGGCGGAGGCTTGCCGCGTACTCGGTGCCTGATTTCAGCGCCCTCGCGGCATTGCGATGCCCCCTGTAGGGGCTGCCGCAGGCTGCGATCTTTTGATCTTAAGAAATCAAGATTAAAAGATCGCAGCCTGCGGCAGCTCCTACAGGGCTTAGCGCTGCCAATACTAGTCTCAGCTAAACGCTCAACCGCAACCGCGCCAAATCCCTTAACGGCGGCGCCCCAAACAAACGGCTGTACTCACGGCTGAATTGCGAAGGGCTTTCATACCCCACCCGATACCCCGCCGCCGAAGCCTCTAACCCTTCCGCCAGCATCAACCGCCGGGCTTCTTGCAGGCGCAGTTGCTTCTGATACTGCAACGGACTCATCGCCGTCATCGCCTTGAAACGGTGATGCAACGTCGACACGCTCAGGTTCACTTCCTTCGCCAGATCATCGATACGCAGCGGCTGCTCGTAATTGCCGTTGAGCCATTTGATCGCCTGACTGATTCGATGGCTCTGGCTGTTGGCAATGGCAATCTCGTACAGCCGATGGCCCTGCTTGCTGCGCAGCAACCGATAGAGAATCTCCCGGCGAATAAGGGGTGCAAGCATGGCGATGTCTTTCGGGGTGTCGAGCAACCGTGCCAGGCGCAGCACCGCATCGAGCATTGCGCTGTCTAGCCGCTCCACGTACAGCCCGCGCCCGGTCGGCCGGGTGGGTACCCCGAGGGGGCCGGCGTCGGCGATCAGCGCGGTGATTTCCGCCGGGTCGATATCCAGCCGAACAGCGAGGATTGGCTCTTCAGGCGAGACGTCCACGACCCGGCCACTGAGCGGCATCGAGACCGATACCACCAGGTAATTCAACGGGTCGTAATTGAAGTATTCGTCGGCCAGCCGAACTTCCTTGCGTCCTTGGGCCATGATGCACAGCGCCGGTTGCGCGAGCACCGGGGCGAATTCGTGGGACTGGCTATGGCGTGACATGAACAGCGAATCGACGGCGGTGGCGTAACTGCCATCCTCGGCGGTGTTGCGACGAATAAGCGCCGCCAGTTCCGCGCGCTGCTTTTCCATGTCGGCATCCAGCGGGGCTTGAAAGTGATCGAGCGACGACATGCAAGGCATCCTCGGCAAGGCAGGAGTGATGGGGCAGAGCATATGTTTGTGCAAGCCAGAGCGGTAGACACATCCTGCCTGATGCTTGCCTGATTCTGCACGGAGTGGCTTCTAACCTGGCGAATGCTCAGCCCCAGACAGACTGCCTGACGCCAGCCAACCCCTGTAGGAGCTGCCGCAGGCTGCGATCTTCTGATCTTGAAAACAAAATCAAAAGATCGCAGCCTGCGGCAGCTCCTACATGGCTGAACCGTGACAGGTTGTTACAGGTAATGGATGCAGTTTCGCAGGATTGTGCAACACCCCGGCAGGAATCGACTAACGGCCCCCGCGTCCTGGCCCTTAACCTTTGATCCTGTCGCAGCCCGTCCCAGGCTGCCACGCGACTCCCCGGGAGGGTTGAACATGTCCAAGCAAATCCCTGTCAGTCATATGGCCTTCGTTCGAGCACGCGCCGGGCGTTCGCTGGAACTCGGTGTGCGCCTGAGCGCGCTGATCGAGCCGTCCCGCGCCGCCCCTGGTTGCCTGAACTTTGCCTTGCAGCATTCGCAGTGCGACCCCGAGTTGTGGTTGGTGTCCGGTTTCTGGACCCACCAACAGGCGATGACCGCGTATTTCAGCACACCGGCCATGGAGATTTTTGCCGAGCTGGTGCAAGAGTTGGTGGTCAACAGTCTGGATTTTCATACCTTTAAAGATGTGTCGGCGGCGCAGGCCCTTGGTCAGTCCGGGGCGGCGGTACACAAACTGGCTGGTTGAGGGTTTAATGGCAGCATTCTCAACCAGCCAGGATGCGCGACATGGCACGCAAAGCCTTTGAAACCTTCGAAGCAGTATCGGCCGTAGTCCCCCGTGAAGGCGGGTATTACGCGGCAATCGCCACCAAAGCCATCGGCGGCTCGGGTGCGCCTCGTTTCACCAAACTGCAGGAAGAGCAGACTTTCAAAACCGCCAAAGAAGCGGATGAAGCCGCAGCCTTGCAACTGACCCACCTCAAAGGCGTCGGCGAAGAAGGCGAGCTGATCTGGTAACTACTTGATCGCCCCTGGGCGATACATCTTGAACAAGGCCTCAGGCCCCAGCTGGAAATAATCCGCCGGCCCGCCGCCGCGCAGAATCGGTTCTGCCGCGGCGGTGTCGTACACCCCATCCTTCAACAGCCGTTTGGCAATATGCACGGCGACCACTTCGCCGAGAATCAGCCAGCTCGGCACCACATTGCCGTCGGCTCGCTGCAACTGAATGATTTGCGTGACCTTGCACTCGAAGGACACCGGGCTTTCGGCGACGCGTGGTACTGCAATGACTTTCGAAGCAACGGTGGCCAGGCCCGAGAGTTCGAATTCGTCGACTTGTGGCCCGACCATGGCGCAGCTCTGGTTCATCTGTTCGGCCAACGGCCGGGTGGCCAGGTTCCAGGCGAATTCACCGGTCTGTTCGATGTTGTTCAGGCTGTCTTTACGCCCGATGCTGGAAAAACCAATGATCGGCGGGATGTAGTTGAAGGCGGTGAAGAAGCTGTAGGGCGCCAGGTTCAAGTGGCCGTCGGCATCCTGTGACGAGATCCAGCCAATGGGACGCGGGCCGACGATTGCGTTGAACGGGTCGTGGGGCAGGCCGTGGCCGTTGGCGGGTTCGTAATAGTGGATGTCGTCGGGCATGGACAGTGTTCCTGAGGGCGACTTGCAAGAATGGACAATAGTGCAAGGGCCAGCGGCTTATTTCCAGCTAGATGAAGAACCCTGTAGGAGCGAGCTTGCTCGCGATGACTGCCGCTCAGTCAATATCTATGTTGAATGACAGTCCGCTATCGCGAGCAAGCTCGCTCCTGCAGGGGTTGTAGCCGGCCACAGATTTGTGTTCCCCCAGAAATGACTAAGCCCGGCCGAAGCCGGGCTGTAATTGCCGCGTTGGCGGATTAGCTGATGGTCGAGCCTTCAGTGCGGTCGTAGCCGTCAGAGGCGACGGTAGCGCCGTTGCCTGTGCGGTCGGAGCCATCGGCGGCTACGGTAGCGGAACCGGTGCGGTCGTAGCCGTCTGCTGCAACAGCGGAGCCGGTGCGGTCGTAACCGTCTGCTGCAACAGCGGAGCCGGTGCGGTCGTAACCGTCGGCGGCGAAGGTGTTGGCGGCCAGTACGGTCAGGGCCATGGCAAGGAACAGTTTGGTTTTCATCTTCGTATCTCCAGGTTCTTTGGCGTTTTCTGTCTTGGGCATGGGGTTCATGCCGCGCCAATTAAACTGATTAAAAAGCGCAATTAAAGGCTATAAATAATCGATTAAATTGATATTAAGGCCGGCAGGCGTTTTCGCTTTCAAGGTCTGAATGAGCGCATCGCAGTTAATCGATCAGGCAGGTTCAGGATGCCGACGGAGCATTAACTCGTGATTAATCTCGCTCCTGAGCGAATGAAGGATTTTTCATATCGGAGCCCAGACAAAGAAAAAAGGGGCAGACCCCGACGGTCTGCCCCTTTTGCTGTAACGACGTCGGATTTAGTCAGTGACAATACGCGAATGCTTGCGGGTGTCTTTCATGGTGATGTACACCAGCAACGACACGGCAATGCACGCCGTGACATACCAGTAGTAACCGGTTTCCATGCCTATGCTCTTGAACCACAGCGCGATGTATTCAGCGGTGCCGCCGAAGATCGATACGGTTAACGCATACGGCAGGCCAACGCCCAGGGCGCGGATTTCAGTCGGGAACAGTTCGGCTTTTACGACGGCGTTGATCGAGGTGTAGCCGCTGACGATGATCAGCGCGGCCATGATCAGGAAAAACGCGCCCCACCAGGTGGTGATGGTGTGCAGGGTGGTGAGGATCGGCACGGTGAACAGCGTCCCCAGAACGCCGAAGGCAATCAGGATCGGACGGCGGCCGACTTTATCCGACAGCCCGCCGATGATTGGCTGCAGGCACATGAACAGGAACAGCGTGGCCGCGGAAATAGTGGTGGAGTCGGAGATGCTCATGCCGACCGTGTTCACCAGGTATTTCTGCATGTACGTGGTATAGGTGTAGAACGCCAGGGTGCCGCCCATGGTCAGGCCGACCACGGTCATCAGTTCTTTTGGATGGCGCATCAAGGTGCGCATCGCGCTTTCCTTGGACTTCTCTTTCTTGGTGAACGACTCGGTTTCTTCCATGCCGCGACGCAGGTAGAGCGCGACCACGGCACACAGCGCGCCGATGGCAAACGGAATACGCCAGCCCCACGCGTACAGCTCTTCGGTCGTCAGCAGGTTTTGCAGGACGATCAATACGCCCAACGCGATGAGCTGGCCGGAAATCAGGGTCACGTACTGGAAGCTGGAGAAGAACCCGCGACGCTCCTTGGTCGCCATCTCGCTGAGATAGGTGGCCGAAGTGCCGTATTCGCCACCGACCGACAGGCCTTGCAGCAGGCGAGCGAAGATCAGCAGGATCGGTGCGCCGATGCCGATGGTTTCATAGCTCGGGCTCAGGGCGATCAGCAGCGAGCCGAAGCACATCAGGTAGACCGAGGCCATCAAGGCTTTTTTGCGTCCGACTTTGTCGGCGTACAAGCCCATCAGCCAGCCCCCGATCGGGCGCATCAGGAAGCCGACGGCGAAGATCGCGGCGGTGTTGAGCAGTTGTGCGGTGGTGTCGCCTTTCGGGAAAAAGGTCTTGGCGAAGTACAGGGAGAAGGCGGCGTAGACGTACCAGTCATACCACTCGACCATGTTGCCGACCGAACCGCTGAAGATCGATTTGATGCGACTGGAAGTGGTTCTTTCTTTGGCAGGCACGGCAGCCGACCCGGCGGGCAGGGTGTTGGAGTTATCCATTGAAGGATCCTTCGTTTAATTGTTTTTGTGGAGCGCGTTTAAACGCAGCCTGCGGGGGCTATAGCAGGAGCTGTGCCAACGGGGAGAGGGCCGGTTTAGAGGGGGTTTGGTGGATTGTTGAGCGGAAATCCGCTTGTGCGTGGTGGCTGATGAGCGGATTTCCGCCGAAAAGATCGCAGCCTTCGGCAGCTCCGACATTGGAATGCTTTCCCCTGTAGGAGCTGCCGAAGGCTGCGATCTTTTGATCTTTAAGGTCGATTACAAAAACATCTCTCTGCTCAACCCATGCCGCTGCATCTTTTCATTGAATGTGCGTCGGGGCAGTTGCAGCTCTTCAGCACCGCTTTCACATCGCCCTTGTGCCGGGTCAACGCGGCGCGCAGGCACTGCGCTTCAAAGGCTTCCTGCTGTGCCGCCAGTGACTGGCCTGGCTCAATGCCCGCAGGCTCCGGTTCGCCGAGGCCCAATATCTGCCGCTCGGCGACGTTGGCCAATTCACGCACATTGCCCGGCCAGTCGTGGCTCAGCAGATAGCTCAATTGCGGGCCGCTCAGCGGCGTGAAGGTGCGGCCCAAACGCTCGGCGGCACTTCGGGCGAAGGACGCATACAACAAGGGAATGTCTTCGCGGCGGTCACGTAGCGGAGGTAAACGCAACTCGGCGACGTTCAAGCGATAGGCCAGGTCCTCGCGAAACCGTCCGGCCCTTGCTTCGTCGAGCAGGTCCGGTTTGGTTGCCGCGATGATGCGTAAATCCACGCGGATACTTTGGTTCGAACCCAGTCGTTCCAGTTTCTGTTCCTGCAGCACCCGCAGTAATTTCACCTGCTGCGCCAAGGGCATGCTTTCGATCTCATCGAGAAACAGCGTGCCGCCGTCGGCGTATTCGAGCTTGCCGATGCGCTTGCCCTGGGCACCGGTGAACGCACCGCTTTCATGACCGAACAGCTCGGCTTCAAACAGTTGCTCGGGGATGGCCGCGCAGTTCAATGCGACGAAGGGTTTGTCGGCGCGTGGGCCGAAGTCGTGCAGGCAGCGGGCGACCAATTCCTTGCCGCTGCCGGTTTCGCCACGGATCAGTACATTGACCGGCAACGCTGCCAGATCCAGCACTTGCCGGCGCAAGGTCTGCAAGCCCCGGGATACGCCCAGCAGCGTAGCATCGAGTTTGTCGCGGTTGTCCGCTTGTTCGTGCAGGGCGCGGTTTTCCAGCACCAGTCGGCGCTTCTCCAGCGCTCGGCGCAGGCTGCCGAGCAGGGTTTCGGGGCTGAAGGGTTTTTCCAGAAAGTCGTAGGCGCCATCGCGCATCGCATCGACGGCCATCGGCACATCGCCATGGCCGGTCAGCAGGATCACCGGCAAGTCGGCATCGCGCCGCTGCACTTCAGCCAGCAACTCCAGACCCGTCATGCCGGGCATGCGCACGTCACTGAGAATCACCCCGGCGAAATGTTTGGGTAACGCTGCCAGGCATTCGTCGGCGCGGCTGAACAACTTTACCTCGAACCCCGACAGGCTCAGCCATTGTTCGACGGCGCTGCGGATGCTGCTCTCGTCGTCGACCACCATCACGCTATTCAGCATCAGCTTTGCGCCTCCTGATCAATCGGCAAGGTCAGGGAAAACACCGCGCCTTTGTCATGATTTTCCGCCATCAGACGCCCACCCGACTCGTGAACAATCGCGAAAGAAACCGCCAAGCCGATGCCCAGGCCATCGCCCACCGGTTTGGTGGTGAAAAACGGGTCGAACACCTTCGACAGGTTCTCTTCGGCGATGCCGCCGCCGTTGTCGATCACACTCAAGCGCCACAATTGTTCGTCGGCTTCGAGGCGGATTTCCAGGCGCTTGCAGGGTTTATCCTGCATCGCATCGAGCGCGTTGCGCAGCAGGTTGATCAGCACCTGTTCGAGGCGAATCGCATCGCCGCGAACCCAGGCCGGACGCGTCAGGTGCAGAACCGAGCTGACCTGTTCATCGCGCAGACGAGTGTCGAGCAGTTGCAGTGACTGGTCCACCACCGCCGCCAGATCCAGACGTTCGCGCAAGCCGCTGGGGCTTTTGCGGGCGAAGGTTTTCAGATGGCCGGTGAGGGCGGCCATGCGCGTGAGCATGTCGTCCACCGGTTTGAGCGCCTTGTAGGCGTCGTCGACCCGGCCGTGATCGAGCAACAGGCGCAGGGTGGCGAGTTGCATGCGTTGGGCGGTCAGCGGTTGATTGATCTCGTGGGCCAGCGCCGCCGACATTTGCCCGAGCGCCGCAAGTTTCGCCGATTGCACCAGGCCTTCCTGGGCGGTGCGCAGGTCACGGGTTCTCTCGTCCACAAGCTGTTCGAGCTCCTCACGGCTGCGCTGACGCAGTTTGGCCAGGCGCCAGCGCTGATTGAGAAACAGCAGTAGAAACACCAGTGTCAGCCACAGACCTGCCGCCGCGAGCGCGGCGTTACGGCTGTCTTCGAAGGCAACATGCGGGCGACGCAGCAGGTGCAGGGTCCAGCCTTCCGCCGTCAGTGGCAGGGATTCCCAAAGGTAATCCGCTTGCCCGTCGGGGCCATCGACTCGCGCCAGCTCGCTGTTTTCGTCGAAGCTGCGCAGCGATTGATACTCAAGCGGCGTCAACGGTTGTTTGTCGTATTGGCGGGTGACCTTGAGTTCGGCGTGATCGCTGTCGTTCAGCGGTTTTAATTGTCGATAACGCCAGCCCGGCTGGTTGGCGATGAAGATAATCCCGCGCGCGTCGCTGACCAGCAGCGTGTCAGTGCCCTGACGCCATTCCCGCTCCAGTTCGGGAAATTCCAGTTTCACCACCATGGCCCCGAGAAACTGCCCGTCGTCGTTGGTGACGGCGCTGGACAGGAAGTAACCCGGAATCCCGCTGGTCACGCCCACGGCATAAAAGCGCCCGGTACCCTGGGTGCGAGTCTGACTGAAGTAGGGACGGAAACCGTAGTTGTGCCCGACGTAACTGCTGGGCAAACGCCAGTTGCTCGCGGCCACGGCGAGACCGGTGCGATCGAGCAATTCCAGGGTCGAGGACTCGGCGGCACCGTTGATCTTTTCCAGTTTGCGATTCAGCACGTCCTGTTGCTCGGGGCTCACCGGGCCATTCAGCGCGTCACGCAATTGCGGATCCAGCGCCAGCACCGAGGGCAGGGCGCGGTAGCGTTCGATCAGGGTGTGCAGCGATGTCGCGTACAACGCCAATTGCTGATTGGCCCGAGCCGCGTCTTCAACCATCGACTGGCGCACGGTGTGGCGCATGGCCAAGGTGGCTGCAAGGGCTGCACCGGCGATGATTAATAAGGTGTAGAGCGCCAGGCGCAGGGTTCGGGAAGTCGGGAGCATGCGGTGAACAACAGGCGAAAAGGGGGAGCACGATAGCATGCGCGCTACGGTGGTCCCCCCCTCGGTTCATCCTGTTATCGAACGCGTGCGGCGTTGCACGGGCGGCGGGTCAAACAGATCATTCTCATCAAAGGCAATGGTGTACCACGTGCGGTAGCGCTGTTCCCGGCGCAGCGGTTTTTCTTCCGGTGGGTTTCCTTGCAGCATTTTTTTCGCCAGCACGGTGTGCGTAGGTCTGCCTGCGGCGTCGTAGAACTGCTGATCGTGGTAGCCGAATGCGCGGATCGCCTCGTCATTGATGTAGCGGAACAGGTTGGCGAAGTAGGGTCGATAGGTCCTCACGATTTCGTCCTTGTTGTTGCGCTCGACCCGTTCGCTGACCCGCCAGCGTCTTGCCGCCAGCGCTTCTTTTGGTTTGCCGTTTTCAATTTCGAGTTCGCCCTTGTCGTTCACAACCCAGGCCATGCCGGGCTCGACTTCTTGCTTGGTTTGCAGGGGTCGGCCGAAGCCATCCCAGCAGGCGATGGCCACACGGACCTGCATCGCTGAATCACCGGGGTAACGGTCGGCCTGTAAGGTGGCAATGAGTACCGGTTCACGTTGGCTCGGGTCGATGCACTGCAGCAGGTATAGATCGTTCGCGCTAGAGTTTTCGAGGCCTTCGATGTACAACCAGGCGCTGGCGCAAATGTGACCACTAGGCACTATGAAACCTTTGGCGCGCGCCCAAGTCAGCCAGGCAGCGGAAGGAGGTATGTCCTGCGGAACCCGGCACATCCAGGCGAACGGGTCGGAGAACGTGGCCGTGGCGTAGTTGCCGATGGCTATTTTGGGGTCGGCAATGGCGGTAGCGGGGCTGCGGTCCTCTGATGGCGTGTAACCGCTTAGTGGATCGAAACCTACCTCGACGCCTGACTCGGTGCCATGGAAGCTGGTCACCCTTACCGCGCCAAAAGCGTCGTAACGGGCTTCCTGAATGTTCTGATTGGGGTCGATGATGCCAGCGGGGAGAAACGTGCAGTAATCAATATCGAAGATGAGCGTGGTGCAACCGTCCGGCAGCGTGACCGAAGTACTCAGGCACCAGTAGCCGTCATAGGTCACGGTGGTGATGCCATGGCTCTTGGTCTGTTGGAATTTTTCGACGTTATAAAAACCGGTCAAACCATGATAGGTGGGGAAGCTTTTGCGCACTGACCACAGGTAATTCTTGGCATCGGTCGGATCATCGGGTTCGCCTGCGGGGGAGGCCGGCAGGAACAGAGCCATGATGTGATAGCCCACCTCGGGCGATTGAAGTTTTTCCTTGAGGTTGAACGGCATGATGCCGTTTTCGTCCTTGAGCTTGTCGTAGGCGCTCAGGGCCGTGGCGTCCAGTTCGGCGGTTTCCTGGTAATCGGGCAGGGCATTGAAAATGATCTTGTTCTGTTCTGGATCTGGGTCCAGTAGCTCTCCGGTGGCCGGATCCTGATAGCGCTGCAAGGACAAGCCGGTCAACACGGCCTTGGCAGCCCAGGCCCCGTTGTCACCAGACCATTCAAGGAATTTCTGGTAGTTGATGTCGGCAGATCGTAGCTCATCCTTGTTCAGGACCAGCGCGTTGCCGCGTTGACGATAGGGCAGGCCCAGACGCCAGCCAGCAAAATTTTCCAGGTGGTAATACTCGGCCTTGGCCTGGGTCAGGTACCAGCACTGTTGGGCCTCATCATGGGCGTCCAGCCACCATTTGTTTTCGTAGAACTCATCGCTTTCGTCAACGGATTCGTCAACGGCAAAAGGTGGTGTGTCCTGGTCGGTTTTGCGCCGGGCGTAGTGCACGGTAAAGCCGTGGACCAAACTGCCGAACTTGTCCCAATCCAGATTGAGGGTGTGCTGGCATTGCGGGTCGTCGGCGACTTGCGGTTCGTATTGATAGGCGATGCTTTCCAGTGCGAGAAGTTGCAGGACGGCATAGGGATGATGGTTGCCTTTGGGGCGCAGCTCGCGGATCAGAAAACGGTTCTCTTGCACGGTGTAAGGCACGGCTGTTTCGGGATCATCATCGGCGGCGAAAATCTCCGAGCGCAGCACCGTGCCGCTGAGCGCACGGGCCATTTCTCGCGCGAGGCCCTCATCTGGAGTTTTCAAACGACCGGCTGCATCGTTGAGGTGATACTCGTGCAGCAGTGTTTCTTGCAGAGCGACGGCGTTGGCGTCACCGCTGTAGTAATCGTCGTCACGCATATCCACGGCTTTGCCTGTGTGAAACCAGGTCTTGCTGAGGATGGGCGCGGTGAAACCCTGGCTGGTGCGCTCAGCGGCCGAGGCTTCAGTATCCGTTTGCAGCAGCAGGCCAAAGCCGCGGAACTCACGCTCGACGCTGTCGTAAAAACCCTGGCGGTAGGAAAAACCCTGGGTCAATCGGTTGCCGGTGATCTCATCGAGCTGCGTTTGCTGGTTGACCAGGTGCATGGCAAAAGGCAGAAACGACACCGGGTCTTTGCCGGCTGCAATCAGTTCGGCTTTTTCGTCCAGCCATTCCTGAGCTGAACTGCGATAGGTCACGCCGGTGACGGCCCCCATATTGTTGTGAGTCGCGTTGACCAGATAAGGCTTGGCGCTGACAAAATCGTAACGCCAGTGTTCGGGTTTCATATGCGGCACGGTTAGTATCAGGCTTGAACAGCCCAGGCCTTGCAGGTCGGCGATGCTGACCTGGCAGAGACGGTCGTAACGCACACCCTCGGGCCACGGCATGTCGATGGAAGCCTGATCGAAACCGTTGCCGCTGTTGTTCATGAAGACCCGGAAGCCATCCGATTCCAGATAGATCAGGTCGACAGCGCCGGAGCCGTCCAGGTCGGCCAGTTGCACTCGGGAGGCGTCGAATTCTTCATAAAGAAAGGGCAAAGCGCAGAGCACAAAACCTTTGCCGAACTTTCCATGGCCCAGGTTCGGCCAGCATTTGACCTCGTTGTGTCGGATGCGGATCAAGTGTTGTGCACCGCTGCCCAGTGGATCGCTGAAGGCCACGAGTTCATTGCGGGCATTGCTCAGTAACGGCAAGGCGTCGTCATCGTGAGGCACGTCGCTACCAATGGCGAAGCCGATTTCACGCCGGCTGGCATACAGGCGCACGCTGCGCGGGCCGATCAGTGCCAGATCGGTCAGGCCATCGCCGACCAGATCCGCCAATTGCGCCATGGGATGAAAAAACTCCGTGGGGAACGCATCGTATCTCACGAAGTTCGACCAGCTCCGGTCGGGATTGAGGGTGAAAAAACCACAAAGACCGGGTTGGGCGATCACCCAGTCAAGCTTGCCATCACCGGTCAGGTCGCTGAGGGACTGGCGAATCGGTTTACTGCTGTCGGCCACCGGAATGTGAGGCAACCGGTTCCAGTCGCCGTACTGCACGTCGTCGCCTCCGGTTTCAGCGCGGAGGGGCTCGCGGTAATACCAGGCCTTGTCACTGCGAAACAGCACGCCCGGCGTCCCTTCGCCATACAAGTCCACCAACTGATAGTGCTGGCCGTCGTTGAGGCCGGGCATTTGTGGGAATTCGCTCCACCCCGGGCGGCGACTGTCCAGTTTGAACGGGTTGTAGACGAACTCCATCGGTGGTCGACTTTCCATCTGCCCCTGGTTGTCGTAGGCCTGAATGTGGGCGGCGGACAGGTGGTTGTAACCCAAGGCACTTTCGCGGTGTTCCAGCAGCAGGCGTTGGACCAGTACCGGTTCGTCGCCCAACGCATCGATAAACTGATGAAACATCAACACTTGCCGGCACAGGCGCCGCGAGCCCAGTTCGAAACCGTAGGCGTAGTTCCAGAACGGATCTTTGCGCGGCTCGCCCCATTCGCCGTTCTCGATGCCGGCCAGATCGTAGAGCGGCACTTGCGTCAGGTCGGCGCTGCGTTCGCCGTAATCGAACAGCAGATGGAAATGCCATTGCACGTTTTTCCAGCGGTCGGCACTCCAGGAATACAGATCGACAGACGCCAGGGCATTTCCGTACAGGACCCGGCGCAGGTATCGCTGGGCGCGGTAGTCGCGAGGCAGCGGTTCGTCGACTTCGGCCTGGTATTCGTACACCACATGTTCGCCGCGCAGGTTGAGGCTTTCATCAATCAGCCAAACGCCGACATGGGTCTTGTCGTTTGGGTCGGCCCGGCGCGAAGCGTCGGTTTTGCCGTAGCAGTGCAGGCTGCCGTCGGCGCCATGGATCAGCCAGAATCCTGAGGTATTGTCCGCGTCATCAATTTTGGTCCAGTGCTCGATCAAATCGAAAGCACCTTCGACCCGTGGCCAGTAGCGCACGACCCGGTGCTTGCCCAGATTTTTGACGGCGTTGTACTCCGACACTTCTCTGAAGATGACGTTGCCGGCGCCATCCTTCTCAGGCATCCATACATCACCGCCTGGACCAACCACCTGATCGTTGCCGTCGTATTTGGGCACGCCCTTGGTGGTGCGCAGGGTGATCGCGTTGGTGGTCAGCCGCCAACCAATGCCGAACGGGCTATTGCCGACGTCGCTGCTGTAGCTCAAGCCCAGCGGCGGGACCATGTCGCGGTTGGGCGCGTTGCTGATCGGTAGCGGCAACTCCAGCGATGCAGCACCGGTGGTGCCGACGCCGCCCCAACCCTTGCCGATGCTTTGGATCGCACCACCACCCTTTGGAAGGGAAGGTGCGTTGATTTCCAGAGTGCCCTGTTGTTCTGTGGCCATGTGGGTGTCCGCCGTGACAGAGAGTGCAACCAGTGCTTTCAACTTATCAGGCGTGATCGTTGCTGTGACCTGTCAGATCTGACAGGTCGAAGGGAAATGCTTAGAGCAAATCGGTTTGTTTTTTCTTCCCGTTGATTACTTTTCAAAGGCACAAAAAAACCGGCCCGTTGTTTCCAGCGGGCCGGTTTTTCACTGCGCCATGTCAGTGGTTATTGCACTTCCACTGCCAGGCTTTCACTGATCTTTTTCTGCCAGATGGCAGGACCGGTGATGTGTACCGATTCGCCTTTGCTATCAACCGCAACGGTCACCGGCATGTCTTTGACGTCGAACTCGTAGATCGCTTCCATGCCCAGTTCGGCGAACGCTACAACGCGGGATTTCTTGATCGCTTGCGCCACCAGGTACGCCGCGCCGCCCACTGCCATCAGGTAAACGGCTTTGTGGTCCTTGATCGCTTCGATCGCGGTCGGGCCGCGCTCGGATTTGCCGATCATGCCCAGCAGGCCGGTTTGCTCGAGGATCTGACGGGTGAATTTGTCCATCCGCGTAGCGGTGGTCGGGCCCGCCGGGCCAACCACTTCTTCGCGCACCGGATCAACCGGGCCGACGTAGTAGATGAAGCGACCCTTGAGGTCTACCGGCAGGGTTTCGCCCTTGTTCAGCATCTCGACCATGCGCTTGTGCGCGGCGTCGCGACCGGTGAGCATTTTGCCGTTGAGCAGGACGGTTTCGCCCGGCTTCCAGCTCTGTACTTCTTCCGGGGTCAGGGTGTCGAGGTTGACACGGCGAGCCGACGGGCCGGCTTCCCAGACGATTTCCGGGTAGGCGTCCAGCGGCGGCGCTTCCAGCGAGGCCGGGCCGGAGCCGTCGAGCACGAAGTGCGCGTGACGGGTGGCGGCGCAGTTCGGGATCATGCACACCGGCAACGAAGCGGCGTGGGTCGGGTAGTCCATGATCTTCACGTCGAGCACGGTGGTCAGGCCACCGAGGCCCTGGGCGCCGATGCCCAGTTGGTTGACCTTCTCGAACAGCTCCAGGCGCATCTCTTCGATACGGTTGGACGGGCCGCGCTTTTTCAGCTCATGGATGTCGATGGATTCCATCAACACTTCCTTGGCCATCACCGCGGCTTTCTCGGCGGTGCCGCCGATGCCGATGCCGAGCATGCCCGGTGGGCACCAGCCGGCGCCCATGGTTGGCACGGTTTTCAGCACCCAGTCGACGATCGAGTCGGACGGGTTGAGCATGGCCATCTTCGACTTGTTCTCGGAGCCGCCACCCTTGGCCGCCACGTCCACTTCCACGGTGTTACCCGGAACGATGGAGTAGTGGATAACAGCCGGGGTGTTGTCCTTGGTGTTCTTGCGAGCGCCCGCCGGGTCGGCGAGGATCGAAGCACGCAGGACGTTTTCCGGCAGGTTGTAAGCCTGGCGCACGCCTTGGTTGATCATGTCGTCCAGGCTCATGGTGGCGCCATCCCAGCGCACGTCCATGCCCACGCGGACAAACACGGTCACGATGCCGGTGTCCTGGCAGATCGGGCGGTGGCCGGTGGCGCACATGCGCGAGTTGATCAGGATCTGCGCCATCGAATCACGGGCCGCTGGCGATTCTTCGCGCAGGTAGGCTTCGTGCATCGCCTGGATGAAATCCACGGGGTGGTAATAGGAAATGAACTGCAGGGCGTCGGCAACGCTCTGAATCAGGTCGTCTTGCTTGATCACGGTCATGAGTCGCGCTCCTCTAAAAGACGGGAACATTCAATAAGGTGCTTGCAGCTTGGTTGAATCGGTCGGTTGCAAGCACCTTTCAAGGCACGCCGGGCATGCTGGCGCGACGCTAAAAAGGCGCGGCAGTATACCGCGCCTCGGTGCCGTACACACCCGCCGGCAGTCAATCGTTGGTCTTATAAAATACGCACAAATCCTGTAGGAGCTGCCGAAAGCTGCGATCTTTTGACTTTGCTTTTAAAAACAGGATCAAAAAATCGCAGCCTTCGGCAGCGGGTACAGGGCAATTCGGGCAGCCGGAAAATTGAATGGTCATTTATCGGCCGCGCCACTACAGTGACATTCGGTCTGTAGAGTAGGACGCTCTGTCAGTCTCCTTTCATTCGGTGAGTCAACGATTGACCCATAACGCCATCCAGCGACTGTTGCTCAAGCGTTTCGCCCTCGCGGCCGGCACCTATGCCCTGGCATTGCTGCTGCTGTGGCTGGCGTTTTTTACCGGGCACTATCAGGACTCGCTTCCCGGCGTCGCCATTGGCAGCGCCCTGGTGGTGATCAGCCAGGCGACGCTGTTCGCCCTGTTTTATTCCGGCTACAACCTGCGCTTCGCCGACCCCAGCCTGACCGAAGCCCAAGTGCTGTTGGGCCTGGGTTGGCAAACCTGGCTGATTGCGCATCTTGGGGATGCGCGCGGTCTGTTCCTGGTTTTTTACGTGCTGATTCTATTGTTCGGGCTGTTTCATCTTTCTCGTCGCTCAATGCTGCGTTGTGCCTTGCTGGTGTTCTTCAGTTTCAGCGCGATCACGTTGTGGGAGGGCTACCGCTTCCAGCTGCCCGACCCGGCGCTGGCGGCGTTGCAGGTGTGCGTGTTGCTGATCGTGCTGGTCTGGTTGGTGCTGTACGCCGGTTATGTCCAAGCCTCGCGACATCGCATGCGCCAGCGGCGTTTTGCCCTACAGGCGCACCAGGACACACTGCGCGGGATGATGCGCCAGCTCGAAGATTTGGTGGCCACCGACGAGTTGACCGGGTTGTTCAATCGCCGGCATTTCCTGCGTCTGGCCTCCCGCGAGTTGAGCGCCATGGACGCCGGTGTCGTACACGGCCTGGCGTTGATCGATCTCGACCATTTCAAGCGGATCAACGACCTGCACGGCCATGCCGCCGGTGATCAGGTGCTGCAAGCCTTTGCCGGTGTGGCCTCGGCGTGTCTGCGTGATGGGGATGTGCTGGCGCGTTATGGCGGTGAGGAGTTCGTGGTGCTGTTGCCCGATTGCGATGCCGAGAGCCTGACCTCGTGCTGCGAGCGGCTGCGCATCGCCTTCACCGATGTCGAATTGATTGGCCTCAATGTGAGTAACCTCAGCCTGTCCGCCGGCATGACGTTGCTGGAACTCGGCGATGACCTCGACGACGCCTTGCAGCGCGCCGATCAGGCGCTCTATCGGGCCAAGCGTGACGGCCGCAATCGTTGCGCGGCGGCGTGGGAAAACGTCGATGCCTGAGTTACGCGTGGGCGAGCGCCAATGGTCAGTGGCGGCGGGCAGCAATCTGCTTGATGCGCTGAATCAGAACGGCGTGTCGGTGCCTTATAGTTGTCGTGCAGGCAGTTGCCATGCGTGTCTGGTGCAGTGTGTTCAAGGGCTGCCGAGCGACAACCGTCCCGATGCCTTGAGCGCGGAGCAGCGTCAGCAAGGCTGGCGACTGGCGTGTCAGTGCCAGGTCGTCGAGGACTTGCAGGTGCACACCTTCGACCCGCAGCAGGATGGTCGCCCAGCCGAGGTGGCAGCCGTCGATTGGTTGAGCGCCAGCGTGTTGCGCCTGCGCCTGACTCCGCAGCGTCCGTTGCGTTATCGCGCCGGTCAGCACCTGGTGTTGTGGGCGGGCAATGTCGCGCGGCCGTACTCCCTCGCGAGCCTTCCGGAAGACGACCGTTTTCTGGAGTTTCACCTCGATTGTCGCTTGCCAGGGCAATTCAGCGATGCGGCGCGCCAGCTGAAAATCGGCGATCCCATCCGCCTCGGCGAGTTGCGCGGCGGGGCGCTGCATTACGACCCGGACTGGCATGCTCGGCCGCTGTGGCTGATGGCGTCCGGCACCGGCTTGGGGCCGCTGTTTGGCGTGCTGCGCGAAGCTTTGCGTCAGGATCACCAAGGCGCGATCCGCGTCATTCACCTGGCCCATGATGCCGATGAGCATTACCTGGCCAAACCCCTGCAGGCAATGGCCGCCAGCCGCCCGGACCTCAGTATCGAACTATGGACGGCGGCCGAGCTGCCAGCGGCTTTGGCGCAACTGCGGCTTGTTTCCCGGCAAACCCTCGCCTTACTCTGCGGAGCCCCCGACAGTGTCGACGCCTTTGCCCGACGCCTGTACCTGGCGGGATTGCCGCGCAATCAACTGCTGGCCGATGTCTTCCTGCCCCGTGGTTGAGCGCTGACTTTTCAGACGCGAGACCTGTCATGACCGATGCCATCCAAGTTGAACGCGAACGCGGCCTGCTGACCCTGCGCCTGAATCGCCCCGACAAGAAAAATGCCCTGACCCGTGCCATGTACAGCCATTTGGCCGAAGCGCTCAAGCACGCCGATACCGATCCTAAAATCAACGCCGTGCTAATCACCGGTTCCAGCGAATGTTTCACCGCCGGCAACGACATCGCGGACTTTATCCAGCAACCACCGGGCAACCTCGACAGCCCGGTGTTCCAGTTCATGCTCGCGCTGCTTGAATGCCGTAAACCGGTGATCGCCGCCGTGGCTGGCGCAGCGGTGGGTATCGGCACAACGATGTTGCTGCATTGCGATCTGGTCTATGTCAGTCGTGATGCACGGTTACGCATGCCATTCGTCAACCTTGGTTTATGCCCGGAGTTCGGCTCCAGCCTGATCCTGCCGCGATTGCTTGGACAGGCCAAGGCAGCGGAGTTGTTGTTACTTGGCGAAGGTTTTACTGGCGCACAGGCCGCCGCTTGGGGCATTGCCTCCGAAGCGTTGGGCAGTGGCGAAGAGGCCTTGGCCAAGGCACGGGAAATGGCGCTGCGGTTCGAGTCGCTGCCACCGGAGGCGGTGCGAATCAGCAAGCAATTGATGAAGGCACCGGATCGGGCGTTACTGCGCAAGGTGATAGAAGAAGAGGGGGCGTTGTTCACTCAGCGGCTGCGTTCGCCGGAAGCAATGGCGGCGTTGGCTGGGTTTATCAAACGGCATTGAATCCTGAAAAGATCGCAGCCTTCGGCAGCTCCTACACGGATCGCATTGCCATGTAGGAGCTGCCGCAGGCTGCGATCTTTTGATCTTCAAAACACAAAAGCCCCGCCATTCACATGGCAGGGCTTTTGTTTTTCAGCAACCGATCACTCAGACCATCGGATCGCCAACGTGCAGGATTTTCATGCCGTTGGTGCCGCCGGTGGTGTGGTAGCTGTCGCCTTTGGTCAGGATGACCCAGTCGCCTTTCTCAACCACGCCGCGTTTAACCAGTTCGTCGATAGCCTTCTGGCTGACTTCGTTCGGTGCCAGTGAGGCCGGGTCGAACGGGATGGTGTACACGCCACGGAACATCGCCGCGCGAGCCTGGGCTTCGCGGTGCGGGGTGAACGCGTAGATCGGCACCGAGGAGCGGATGCGCGACATGATCAACGGCGTGTAGCCACTTTCGGTCAAGGCGATGATCGCTTTCACGCCCGGGAAGTGATTGGCGGTGTACATGGTCGCCAGCGCGATGCTCTCGTCACAGCGCTGGAACTCCTTGCCGATACGGTGGCTGGAGGTCTTGCTGGTCGGGTGCTTTTCAGCGCCGACGCAGATGCGTGCCATTGCTTGCACGGCTTCCAGCGGGTACAGGCCGGCAGCACTTTCGGCCGAAAGCATCACGGCGTCGGTGTAGTCGAGCACGGCGTTGGCCACGTCGGACACTTCGGCGCGGGTCGGCATCGGGTTCTGGATCATCGACTCCATCATCTGGGTCGCCACGATCACAGCCTTGTTGTGGCGGCGTGCGTGCAGAATGATTTTCTTCTGAATGCCCACCAGCTCGGCGTCGCCGATTTCCACACCGAGGTCACCACGAGCCACCATCACCGCGTCCGAGGCATTGATCAGGCCATCGAGGGTTTCGTCGTCCGCAACGGCTTCGGCGCGTTCGATCTTCGCCACCAGCCAGGCAGTACCGCCGGCTTCGTCGCGCAGTTTACGGGCGTATTCCATGTCGGCCGCATCACGCGGGAAGGATACGGCAAGGTAGTCGACTTCCATTTCGGCGGCGAGCTTGATGTCGGCCTTGTCTTTTTCGGTCAGGGCCGGTGCGGTCAGGCCGCCACCGCGACGGTTGATGCCTTTGTGGTCGGACAGCGGGCCGCCGATGGTCACGGTGCAATGCAATTCGGTGGCGGTGGCGGTATCAACGCGCATCACCACGCGGCCGTCGTCGAGCAGCAGCTCGTCGCCCACGCCACAGTCCTTGACCAGGTCCGGATAGTCGATGCCGACCACTTGCTGGTTGCCTTCGGTCAGCGGATGGCTGGTGGAGAAGGTGAACTTGTCACCGATCTTCAGCTCGATCTTCTTGTTGGCGAATTTGGCGATACGGATTTTCGGGCCTTGCAAGTCACCCAGCAGGGCGACGAAGCGACCGTGCTTGGCAGCGAGGTCACGCACCAGCTTCGCGCGAGCCTTGTGCTCGTCGGGGGTGCCATGGGAGAAGTTCAGGCGGGCGACGTCCAGGCCAGCCAGAATCAGCTGTTCGAGAACTTCCGGCGAGTTACTGGCCGGGCCAAGGGTAGCGACGATTTTGGTACGACGGACGGACATGCAAAGACTCCTGAGTTCAAGCGCTGAGTGAGGCTACTATGCTCCGAAGGTGTAGTCATTGTTCGTATGCACTACTTTTTGCTTTCTTTATTGAACCTGACAACTTTGCGCCGGGCAGCCTGAAGATTTCCGCCTGCAGGTCGATACAGCGTTCAAGACAGGAGATCCCCCATGCGATTCATGCTCATTGCAGCCCTTGCCCTCAGTGCCACGGGCTGCGTTCGTTTTGCGATGAACCATCATTTGAACAATGCCTACAGTGCTTATGACAGGGGCAATTGCGAGCAAGTGATGCTCGAATTGTCCAAGGTCGAGCGTGACAGCCGGGCGCGGCCGTATGTGTGGCCTGAGGTCTCGATGATGCGCGGCCAGTGCCTGGAACGGCAAAAGATGTTTATCGACGCGGCCCAGACTTACCAGTTCATCATCGCCTCGTATCCACAGAGCGAATACGCCTACCGCGCCCGCGCCCGCCTCGAAACCCTGGCAAGCCTGGGTCACTACCCGACTCGCAGTGCCACGGCGGTGCGTCCGACACAGTTCTAATGCTAGTTGTCTTCCAATAGCTGGCCGACCGGCGGCGGTGAGCTATAGTCGAATAAGCCGGTTTTAGAGCCTTGCCTCTAAGCCGGGGCAACACCTGTGATCGGCAGGCGTAAGCGGCAGCGGTTATCGAGGACTGTCGCACCGGGATCGGGGAGAGCGCGCCAATGCCTTTTTCAGTCTCAGCAGGCAGGCCCGTTCCGAAGCATTAGTGCGGCCCTGCTTAAGGGCCTTGCGTAGTGAATTCAGCATGTTCACCGACCGCCGGATCGAGCGGCATCAACTGCCGTATTTCCTGAAAGTGTTCAACAGCATCACCGACAAACCCATCGGCTTTCTGGGCAACGTCTCCGAAGATGGGCTGATGCTCATCAGTCAGCTGCCGATGATGATCGGCGCCGACTTCGACCTGCGCCTGAAAATCCCCGCCAGCGACGGCATCCTGCAGGTCATCGACCTGCGGGCGTGTTGCCTGTGGTGCCACGAAGATGCAACGCCTCAACACTATGACGCCGGGTTCAGCCTGCAACGGGCACCCGCGGAATATGGGCAATTGGTTGAGGCGTTGAAGCAGTACTTCAGTTTTCAGACGTTGTCGGCATCTGTCTGACAAGCAAAAAATCGCAGCCTGCGGCAGCTCCTGCACGATCGACGTCCAGTCAATGCAGGCGCTGCCGCAGGCTGCGATCTTGATGTGACGTAGTCCTCCGCCGCTATCTCGTTATCCCGCGTGCACAGACGAACGGTACCTATTTTATGGTCAGTTGTACCGCTACCTGTAATTTCTGACAGTAGCCAAACTTTTCGTGAAGCGCTAAACCGATGCTGCAGCCTCCCTACGCTATTTGCCCGGACCGCTGCAGCCAATCCAATAAGGAGCGTTTCAATGAAGACGACTGAAAACTCACCTGTCTTAACCACAAGTGCCCGCGATGCAGAGTTCCCGATTTCACCGTGGCCACCGGACTCGCCTCGTGGGGGTGAATTTTATTCGTCGCCAGTTCCGGTCAGTGGGCGTGGCGCTTATAACGGTGCAGCGGGGATGGAGCTTTTTTTCAATCCCTGGGGGCCACAAACGGTGGTGCTAACTCCTAATTACAACTACTCGACGTCGCAAGCATTGGAGGGTGGACCTAATGCGCTTCATTATAAATTCACGTATTCCAGCGGGGGCGGAGGTCAAACTCCGACGTACGACACTGGCTGGTTCTATGTATTAACTCCGCCCGAGTAAGCCTGCGACATCGAGTGAACACCGTAATGCTTGCCTGCATCAGAGGTCAGCACCTATTCCCTCTCGTCCTTCGACGAGAGTCCTGACCTCATCCATCTAGCCTTGGTAGATATCAAGGCCCAACGTCTGCGCGCTTATCTCATGCCTGGAACCCGACAAGTTCCGCTTCGTCAACGCCCCGGTCCCTGGTTTGAGATAAATGCCACAACCCTACCGTTCGTCTGAGCTGTCAGTTATGACAGGTAGTTGCCCGCGGCCCTTCAGCGTAAAAAAACACCACAGGGCAATGGCCGATCACTCTCCCTTGCGTGTCGCGATGGGCGCCACGTCCGGGGTTGCAGGAGACCTACGATGAGCAACGAATTCACCCCGCCTCTCAAACAGCTTCTGGATCTGATACCGGGTACAGCTGAGCCCGCCATTCAACGCAGCTATGAGGAGTTTGTTGCCGATGGCGGTTCGGTGTTCGAATTGCTCAAGCGAGGGCGGCAAAATGTGGTGGAGACATTCGGGCTGCACAGCCGCGATGCACAGGCGCTGCTCGACAGGGCAGCAAGCCTGGCGGTCTTCACCGCTCGCGAGTTTCGTGAGCAGCGTCTGGTGAATCATGCGCCGCTCAACCCGTTGCATCGCACCGGAATCCGGTCGCGGATAGATACGCCGACTTTCGACGATTTGTTCAATCCCGATTGGGAGGGTTTCAGCCCCTCACAAAGCCCCGATTCCAGCATCTCGCCCGCCGCTTATTTTGTAAGGCTGGTGATAATGGCGCGGGATCTTGAACGCCGCGCGGCAGGCGGAGTCGGGCGTATCACCCTCGATGATCGGCGGCCGGATCTTGCCCAACTGGTTATCGACTCAGTGAGCATGTTCCAGATCAAACCAACGGTAACCTTGGTCAATGAAGTGCTGGAAAGCATCATCGAATCGTTCATCGACGATAACCCTGTCCCCGCGAATGCAGACGATAAAGTGGTCGATGACCGTTTGCTGGAAACGCGTTTTCCATTTCGCAGCATGCCGTTCGAATGGTATGCCGAGCAATGGAAGCAAGTGTTGACGCAGAACAAGCTTTCACTGGGGGAAGTGGTGCGGGTCATTGACCTGACGGCACCTTACTTCAAGCAGTCAGGAATACATGGAAACTATTCGGATATCGCGCTTCGTCAATCCTGCAACATCGGGCCGCAAGGGCAACGGATGTTGCTGGAAATCTTTTTATCCCCCGACAGCCCTGCTCCGGAAATAGCTGCGTTCTACAAACGCAACTTTGGTTCAACCTTTGAAGACCTGAAGGACTCGGTGCATTTCTGTGCCCAGACCTCGATCGATGCCGAAACGCTCACGTCGTTTCTGTCGATCGAAGACTGTTTGCCGAGCCTTTCAAGTAATGTCGCCAGCGGCCTGATACCCGTGGCGTCACCCAAAGTGTTTGGCTCGGTGTTCATCAACGACGGTACGACTGCTGCGATGGACCTGAGCGTACGGACCAGCGGGACACGACAGTTTTTAAACAGCACCAGCAATCGTTTTGAACGCATGAACCGTATGTTGCGCTTGAACCGTTGGTTGCAATTGCCTCCCGAGCAAACCGATCGCTTGGTCATGGCAGCCATCCGCGCCGAGTTACGGGCCGACCTTGTTGATACGCAAAACCCGGCGGATACGCCGAAGCTGATCACCAACAACACGCTGCGAGCCATCGGTCTGTTCCAGGAGTTTCGCCTGCGGTTCAAATGCTCTGCCGAGCAGTTCGCTGCACTGATTGATGAAATCTCGCCTTATGGTCGGGGGGAGGAGCCCTCACAGTTCGACCGGATCTTCAACGCCCAGGCAATGTTCGATACGCCTTTACAACTGGATAACTCCTCCTTCGCCATCGACCCGCAGACCCGTGCCGACAAACGCACGGTCGACCAGATTTGCAGCAGCCTGGGAATCAATCAGGAAGCCTGGCGTTATCTGGCGCGGTTCGTGGCCAAGAGTCATAACCTGACGGACGAATTGCGATGCAGCCTGCCGGTGCTTTCGTCCTTGTATCGCCATGTATTGCTGGCAGCTTTTCTCCGTATCAGCGCCATTGAATTGGGCGCATTGCTGGAGGCTTTGAGTGACAAGGGCGGCAGTGAACTGTTGCAGCGGGTGCTGGGCGAATCGCGTTTGCGGGTCAGCGGTGCCAGCAGTAATGGCGATGTATTGAGCGTGATGCACGCCGTGCAATCCTGCGTTCAATGGTGTCAGGAAAATGAGTTGAGCGTGTCCTGGCTAGTGCAACATGTTGCCCCGGTTATTGCTCCGCCATTGGCGACTGAAGCGGACACCACACTGCTGCAGGAGCTGTACAAGCGGCTGCATCCAGTACGGTTCTCTGAACAGGCACTGCGGGCGGCGGGTGTGCCAGCCAGCGGCAGTCTCAACTATGAAGGGTGGCTGGAGCTGCTTGAAGAGGTCGTCGACCAGGATGGCCTGGTGGTGAGTCTCACGGGCGATGCGGACGACTACGAGCGACTGGCGCGTGGCGAAATCGAAGCGGCGGTCACCATGGCGCAAGTTCCGCCAGAGGATATCGAGCGGGTTTGTGAGGTGATTCTGGCCCTGCTGCTGCAAGCTCGGGACGCGCAGAGTGCGGTGGTGCAGGAAAGCTTGTCGGTATACCTGAGCCTTTCCCAGGATCTGGTGCTGCCGTTGCTCAAATGGGTCAACAAGGGCGGTGTTTACCTGTTGCTTCTGGAGACCACGCGGGCGCTGGAAGCGGTGACTTCCGGTTCCGATAAAGTGAACGTTGGCGACGATGTGCTGAACCTGTTGGCCCATCTGGTACGGCGCGCAGACGTTGTGCAAAAACTGGGGCTCAGTTCGGCGATGCTCGTCGCCCTGACCACTCGCCAGAACTGGCAATGGCTTGGCCTCCGGCACCCCGAAGAGCTTTCCCTCAGTTCTTTGTATTACTTGACGTTGTTCCAGCGAATGGTGAGCTACACCGGTCAGCCGGCTGAAAAACTGCTGCACTATCTTGAGCTGGTTAACGCCTTGCCCACCTACCTGTCGCCCGAAGACCTTCGTCTGATTCGTGATTCCGCCGCAAGCAAACTCGCAGAAGTGGTGAAGTGGGGTGTGAGAGAGGTGCTGGAATGCATTCTCTATCTCAGCCCATCGATGCCGGTTGTACGTGATCTGGTGACCCTTGACACCGTGATTCGCATTCGGGGGCTGGCCACGCGTAGCGGGCTGGATGCCAAGGCCATTATCGGTTTGGGCGCGCTGACCCCGGACAGCGACAAGGCAGCCTGCCGCAGCGCGGCAGAGCATGTGGTGGAATGCCTGTCCGAATCGGCCGTGCAGGGCCTGTCGCAGACATTCGGTGAAGTCGGCCAAAGCGTGACGCACGACATCAGGTGCATCAACGACACCTTGATCGCCAATGTGAGTGGTCAAGTTGCAATGATCGAGTTGACGCTGCGAGATCTCACCAATCAGGTGTTGCCGAACATCACCGTGACCTGGAGCAGTGACCGTCCAGGACTGATGGATTCGGTTTCCATCACTGATCATGAGGGCCGAGCGGTGATCCGCTTCAAACCGGAGATAGGAACCTGGATGGGGGCCGTGCAAGTGAAGGGCACTTATGGTCTGGCGCAAACGGTGTATGCGCCGAAAATCCTGATTGATAGCGACGAGTTCTCCCTGGGCTTCAGCCTTGACAGTACCGAAGATCCTGGAAGAGACGACACGTTCCTGGCTGGAGGACAGGCGTTTTTCCCCGTGTATGTGAAGCTTGTCGATAGTCATAAGAATCCGGGGCGCGGCCGTACCGTGACGTTCGCCGGGCAGAATGTCGTGGCCGATCCACTGGTGGTGATGACCGACGATCAAGGCATTGCCCGAACCAAAGTCAGAAGTATGGAACCGGTGACGAGCGCGAGTCTGGTTGCGAGTTACAGCACCAAGGATTCCTTGATCATTAACAACATCACCTTTGTCGACAAGCCGTTCATCAAACTGCTGGAGGCCACCTCGATGGCGCTCGCCGGGGAGCCGCTGGTACTGAGTTGTCACGTGATCGGTCTGGGGAAACAACCCTCGCCTGGTGTGAAAGTCGAGTTCCTCAACGGAGAGACGGAGCTCGGTGATAGCACCACATTGGCCGACGGCATTGCGCAATTTACCGTGGCCGCACCGGTCGCCGGAGACCAGACGTTCAGCGCCAGGGTCGAAATGGGCGAGCGGCAGCTTGATATTTACGTGGCGAAAACGGCAGTGATTCATGGCGAGTCTACTGACTACCTGTACCCGGTAGCGGGCTCGGGTACGCCGACTTTATTGTGGGTCGCCGTGCGAGAGGAAGCGAACAATCAGTCCAGGCTGATTGCCAATAGCCCTATCGAATGGACGGTGCAAAAGACGGGTGGCAGTGCCCCGACACCGGTCATCATTTCCACAGATGCATTGGGGCGTTCGACCTTTCCATTCGAGGCCGCTGAGGTGGGGGATTATGTGGTGACCGCCACGCTCAAGGGCATCACGGGACAACCGCGAGTGTTCAATCTCAAAGTTGTTCCGGCCATTGAGTGGACCTACAGGTTGACTGACACGACAACCAATGCCTTTAGCACCGAGGTGGATTTGAAATTCATCCGCGGGCATCAATACACGCTGGCGATTGACTTGCCGGTTTCGGTCGACCTCAAGGATGCCCGGGCAATGTTGGCCTGGAGCAGTGAGTTTTCGGCGAAGGGCCTGGGGATGATCTTCAGTCCGCCCACCGGGGCTTACGTCATGATCGCTGATCAAAGGACGCTTACCTGGGCCATCGATTGCAAGGATCTGCGTAACGGCGCGTTCGACCTGACCTTCTATTGCAATCGACTCGATCAGCGACTGGTGTTGTCAGGTGAGCTGAATGCGCCGCCACCGGTGCTCTCGTATCCCGTCAGCGGCAACGTGGAAGTTCAGCCGTTGCTCAATGGCACCGGCAGTCCGTCAGCGCAGATTTATGTGTTTGAAGGTCAGGAAGGTCCGCTGCTGGCGCGTACCAGTGTGAGCGATGACGGAAGGTGGTCGGTGCGGATTCCTGAACCGATGTCGATGGGGCCGCATGTGCTTTCGGTCAAGCAGCGGCATATCGATGCGACTGAAGCGTGGGCGGCGGATGTGCGGGTAACGGTGACGGATTTTGTTGCCAAAGGAGTCATCGTGAGCCCGGCTCTTAACCCGAGCGGCCACATCAAAGTTAGAAAAGAGTCCTGGGTCGAGGGGATCGGGTTGCCTGGTGTTGAGATCCGAATCATAAAGCAATCGGGGTCTTCTACTGTTTATGCCCAGGGGGTAGTCGGAAAAGACGGTCGCTGGCGTATTCAGTTCAAACCGACGCTTACTGCAGGGCAGCACACGTTAAATGCTGGTTTCTTTGTAGGCGGTGCTTTGAAGTCCGAATGGTTTTTTGTTCCTCCTTACTATCGGGTAGAGGTGGTCGATAGTAATTAAACGACCTTTGTTTAATGTTTTAAATTCAGTGGCAATGTCAAACAGGTTTTCTGAGTTTTTTTGCCGAAACGGCGATATGCATTCGCGACCTCTAATTTCGATTGGTCAGGTACTGCTGCTCGGATTTCCATGCACAGGAGAAAACAATGAACAAGTCAATTATTGGCGCGCTGGAAGAAAGTCGATGCATGGCCCTGGCAGACTTTTATTTAGGGCAAGTGGCTCCGCAAGAAGATGAAGGGCGTGAGCCCTCGCTGAACCTGACCTCGCTCGATGACTTGTACCAATACCTGTTGCTTGACACCCAGGTCGGCCAGGAACTGGATACAGCGAGGGTGGCAGAAGCGATCGCTTGCCTGCAGCAGTATATAGGTGCCATTTACAACGGTATGGAGCCGGGTCATACCACCGCGTTTTCTAAAGATGAGTTAGTGGCCTGGCATCAACGCTATTGCAATATCAGTGATTGGGCCGGTTACCAGATGCTTTTGGATTATCCGGAAAACTATATCGATCCGACCTTGCGCCTGAACAAGTCTGAATCGTTCCAGGAGCTGGAAAATAACCTGGGGCAAGCGAGTCTTAACGAAAAATCTGTACAAATTGCGCTGTTGAAGCACCTTAAGGATTTCGAGGTGGTGTGCAACCTTGATGTGGTGTCGGCTTGTATAAACAGCACAGACGGAACCGGTACTGGGAAGGGCACCAACTTCAAGAATGCCGATTATTACTTCATTGGCCGACAACGAGTCCAACCCTTCGGATATTTTTGGCGCAAGGCCCATGTCGAACTGGATACCGCGAGTACATTTCTTATTCCCGCTGCATGGAACGAGTGGAAACCCATCGGTATTCCTGCCGTACCAACGGTACTGGCAATTCGGCCGGTGTATTTCGCCGGTCGATTGATGGTGGTTCAAGTCGAAGGGATAAAAGCCAAAGACACGAAGCGGAAAGATAACGACGGTAACGAGGTGATCACTGAGGGGACCTGGCAAATCGAGGTGACGCTTTCTTACCTCGGGGTGGACGGGATCTGGACCACACCGTCGAGTCTGGGGAAAAAGGAGTTCACCCAGGCCTCCGTCGAGTCCGCTCGTTTGGTCGCAGTGACCTACGTTGGCGCAAAAAAAGACGTCGATGACCTGTTGGCGGTGTGCTTCACCACCACGGACTTGCCCAAGTCACAGGTGGCAGCGGACGACGAGGGGGAGCAAGGGTGGATTTTTGCTGCGTGCAATGCCTTGTTTGAGCCTCAACCGCCCAATATCGCCACTCTTAAGGTATTGGCCAATGGGCGTTTTTCCAATCAGTACGGTTTACAGCACAAGCTTTTGCTCAGTGAGGCGGCAGTGCTGAGTCAGGCACGAGTACCGGCGTCAAACGTGGCGGCTGTCGATGACACACGAGACGGCAAGCTGAGCAAATTTCTTTCGTTGAATATTAACTTCAGTAGCCAGCGTGACGGATCTGCTCAGCCTGTTAATACATTGCAAGTACAAGGCGTCTGCGACCTTGCGCGACCCGAATATGAACTGAGGAATATTGTCCTTGTGGGAAAACACGAGGTGAACCTTGAACCCGCTTTTTTTGAAGTTTCACGGGTCGGAACCAAGGGCATAAAATTGACCTTTTTCCATCATTCCGCTGCGGGATTCGATTTCTCGTGGTCTCTTGATGACATAGAAGGAAAACCCGTACAGATAGCGGCGTTCAAAAAGAGTGATTTCACCTTTAATAATGGTTGGGTGTCGGCAAAAAAGAACATCGTCCTGACCCATCAACAGCGGGAACTATTATGGTTGAAAACTACGAGTGACATCAGAGGCGGAGCCGGTTTCACAGTGTCGGTGGGTAACCAGAATGTACCGTTGGGCAACGGCGACAATTCGTTGTCTCTGGTACAGCTACCGGAGACAGTCACATTGGGGCTCAAAGTATTGGATGGCGCGACGGTCGTTCCGGGGAAATGGGAAGCGCTGAGCGAATTGAAGGGCTGGCTTCAAAGTCCCTGGATTGAATATCGCTGGACTGGCGATCCTGTCGGCAAGACCTTGAGTGTGGTGTGGGGTGAGAGCGCCGACGGTACTTACGGCCGTGATCGTTATGACATCGTGATCCAGCAAACGCCGAATGCCAGCAACGTTCCATTGATCAGCAAACAGGCTACCGGTGCGCAGTTCCTGGATATTCAGCCCCTGGCATTGACCACTCTCAAATGGATACGCCTCAATTCCCTGTTTGGCCCGGAACTGATCGCCAAAACCGCCATTTCCGTTGACGAGGTGTTGTCCTTGTCCACTCAGAACACCCTTGAGCCGCAGCCAGCGGGTGTCTCTCCAGCAACGGCACCCATCGATTTCAACAGCGCCCACGGTACCTTCTACTGGGAATTATTCTTTCACCTGCCATTCCTGATCGCGCATCGGCTGTGTGAATCGCGCGATTTCCATGAGTCGCAGCGCTGGTATCAGTACATTTTCAACCCTCACATTCGTGAGGCGCGGCCGGGCGCAGCTAATCCGAGCGATCGCTTCTGGCTGTGCCGTCCATTGCTGGAACAGGGCGATATCGGGTTTGAAGCATCGGGATTGGTAGACCCTGATGCAATTGCCTTTTCGAATCGTATTCACTACCGAAAAACCATTTTCGTCGCCTATGTGCGCTGCATCATTGCCCATGCCGATTCACTCTATCGCCGCTTGACCCGTGACAGTCTGACCGCGGCGAAACTGCAGTACGTGCGTGCCTTGTCGCTGATGGGCAATGCGCCTACTGCCAAGGCGATGAGCCATTGGGTTCCCCTATCCGCCGACCAGATACTCAAACCCCCGTCAGAAGCAGGCGCTTCCTCACTAATGACGTTCGCCCAGTCGCTGGATGTCAATGTTGCGAATTTGCCTGCGCGGGTAGAGGGAACGCCAGACTTCGAGATACTGGCGCTGAATGTCTTTCGCCCAGCCACCAATGATCAATTGCTCGGTATCTGGAAGTACATCGAAGAGTGCCTGTGGAACATGCGGCACAACCTGACCATCGATGGCAAACCGATGTCCCTGGCGTTGTATGCCCCACCGACCAATCCACTCGATCTGTTACGAGCCCAGGCAGGAGGTTCCTCAGGGGCAGCACGCAATGCGGGCGGCTGGCTGAACATTCCGCACTATCGATTCCGCACCATGTTGGCTACGTCGCAGAATGCGGTACAGACGCTTATCGGGTTTGGTCGTGAGGTCCGTCAGTTGATGGAGCTGCGTGACCGTGGTCAGTTGGAGGAATTGCAGCAGAGCCATGTCATTGCCTTGGGTGGGCATGCCAAGACCATTCAGGAGGAAACGATCAAGCAACTGGAGGCATCGGAAGCGTCGCTGAAAGAAAGCCAGAAGATGATTCAGGAACGAGCCACGCATTATGAGGACCTCAACGCGGACCCATTGATAGGGCTGGAGATAGCCGGGGATGTTATAGGGTTGTCCGGCAAGCTATTGGGAGCTGCGGCCGTTGTTCCGATAACTGCCGGCTCGTCGGTGAATGCATCCGTAAAGGAGCAAACACTCTTTGGGACTGCTGGCGTCGGCCCCGCTTCGTTTGGTGGTTACCAAGGAGGTGATCGTGGCGAGCCCGCGATAGCGACTGGTAAGGCGCTGTCGATAGCCGGTGCCACCGCGTATGCGGTAGGAGAGGCCTTGCAACGAACCGCTTTTTACTTGCGTCGAAGCCAGGAATGGAGCTTCGCCGAAGCCCAGGCCAAAAGTGAATTGCGGGTCATCGAGAAGCAACTTGAAGCCCATGAGTACACACTCAAGGCCGCCAGGGCCAGCCTGGAGCAAACCCAAAAAGCCAACGATCAGGCCCAGGAGCTCTACTCCTTCTACAAAACCCGCGCCACCAACGTTGAACTCTACCGCTGGTTGCTAAGCCAGATGGCCACGCTGTACTTCCAGGCCTATGACGCAGTAGTCGGGTTGTGCCTGAGTGCCGAAGCCAGTTGGCAGTATGAGATGGGCGATTTCGACACGCGCGTCATTCGACCCAACGTCTGGATGGACAACCGTCATGGCTTGAGCGCCGGCGAGTCAATGCTGCTCGACTTGCTGCGCCTGGAGCGGGATTTCCTCAATCGCAACGAGCGGCGACTGGAACTGACCAAGACCATTTCCTTGCGTGAGCTGCTCGAGAAGGGGCAATTCACTCCAGCTAAAACCTGGGAGCAGGTATTGGTTGATCTCGGGAAGGGCAAACTTGATTTCGAATTTACGCAGAAGTTGTTCGACAGCGATTATCCCGGTCATTACTGCCGGCAGATCACCACCGTGGCGCTGTCCTTGCCCGTGGTGCTCGGTCCTTACCAGGACGTACGCGCAACGTTGACGCAAACCGGCAGTACCACGGTGATCAAAGCCAATGTGGACTCCCTCGACTACCTGTATGGCGACGGCAATCAGATGCCGCCGGTCGATATCGTGCTCAACCTGCGTAGCCACCAGCAAGTGGGGATCAGTCATGGGCTGGATGATGCCGGGCTGCATCAGTTGATGTTCGGTGATGAACGCTATCTGCCGTTTGAAGGGACGGGTGCTATTTCAAGGTGGCAGCTGCAGATTCCGCGACATATGTCGGAGCAGCAAAAAGCCCTGATCGCAAGCCTGACTGACATCATTGTGACGGTGCGTTACCTGGCCAAGGCTGGCGGTACGGCTTACACCGAAGCGGTGTTGGACAGGTTGGGTGATTGAAGTCAAGCGGCCCCTGACTCGAAACGAGGCATTGGTTGCCAGCGTATCTGAGTGGCGTCTTGACCATTCAGCAGACATGAATCAACAGAGGCGTGAAACCATCATGAGCAATGACGAAATTCGAGGTCGTAACTTGATTATCGATGGCAGGTTTTCCTCCGATTGGAAGGATCATTGGACGCACTTCAACGGCAAGGGAATTGCGCGGCCCTTCGTGGATCCGGTGTACGGTTTTTACTTGATGATGAATGGCGAGGCGGCCGTTACTCAAACGTTCGATACGGCTGTATTTACCACCGCTCAGCTGACGAACGCCTGGTACCGGTTGAAATTTCAATATGAGAACCTCGGTGATGGTTCAAATTCCAAGGTGATCGTCAGACCCTCTACCGGAGTAGAGGACGCCATTGACCTGAGTGGCAAAATTCCGGGGCGGCCTCAGGCTGAGTGGAATCCCTTTGAACCTTATGAGTTCAAAGTAGTGGAGGCGGACGAAGATATTACCGTCGAGTTGCATGGTTCCAGCTTGGATGGGTCGAATGGTTTGCGTATAACCGACCTCGACGTTCAACTGCATCTCGCCCCGCTGGTGTTGGACTGGGTCAAGGTTGATGATCGGACGTACGAGCTTTAGTCACTGCTACAGGAAGCTGGTGTTGTCGCATAGCTACGCAGCGCCCGCCCGCTTCCACCCCAGGTACCGCGTCACCAGCTCAGCCCCGAGCTCCTTGGGCCGCGCATCCAGCACCGGCACTCCATGAGCGCTCAACCGCTCATGGAGTTCGGCCCGTGCATTCAAGTAGTCCACCGTGCCGCAATAGGCCAGTGCCTCGGGCAAGGTTTGCACCGGTTGGTGGCGTGTTGCGTCGAGTTGTTCTTCGCGCAGGCTGGCGACCAGCACCCGATGTCGCTTGCTCAAGCGTTTGACGGCGGTGAGCAGTTCTTCGTCGTCCTCATCCCTAAGGTTGGTCACCACGACCACCAACGCCCGGCGTTTCTGTCGCGCCAACAGTTGCGTTGCGGCAGCCTGATAGTCGGCGCTGTGCTGGCTGCTGTTGAGGTCATAGACCGTGTTGAGCAGCACGTTGAGTTGCCCGGTGCCTTTCACCGGGGCGAGGTAGCGCGGTTGATCGCTGGCGAAGGTGCACAGGCCGACGGCATCGCCCTGGCGCAAGGCGACGTAGCTCAGCAATAAACAGGCGTTGAGGGCGTGATCGAAATGCGCCAGATCGTCATCCTGGCTGCGCATGCGACGGCCACAATCGAGCATGAAGATGATCTGCTGGTCGCGTTCGTCCTGATACTCGCGGGCAATCGGTGTGCGTTGGCGGGCGGTGGCTTTCCAGTCGATCTGGCGCAGGCTGTCGCCCTCGCGGAATTCGCGCAGTTGGTGAAATTCCAGCCCTTGGCCACGGCGTTGATGCTGGCGCACGCCGAGTTGGCTCAGCCAGTTATCCACAGCCAGTAGCTGGCCGCCGTAAAGACGGGCGAAGTCAGGGTAGACGCGGGTGCTGTCGGTGACATCGAGCATGCGTTTGTCGGACCACAAGCCCAATGGACTGGGCAAGTTCACTTCGCAGTGTTCGAAGTTGAAATGGCCACGCTTGAGTGGGCGCAGTCGATAGTTGATCAGGCTGCGCTGGCCGGGTTGGAGCTCGACCGACAGCGGCAGGTTTTCGAAGCTCAGGCCGTTCGGGACGTGGTCGAAGATTTGAATCTTCAGTGCTTGCTGAAAGTCATGCTCGACCTCAATTCGCACTTCACTCCAGCGTCCGAGCGCCAGGCTGCCAGGCATATGCCGTTGAACGCGCGGTAAGGGCTGACGCTTGAGGCGGATCGCGTCGAGTAGCGCCAATGTCGACCATGCCAGCAGCAGTCCCCAATTGATCGATAACAGGCTCGACGCGATTGCGATATCCAACGCCCGCAATGCACCCAGCACGAGCCCGATGGCTAGAAGCAGTGCCAGCCAGATCAGTGACAGGCGTGAAGGTTTCATGGTGTTGCACCGCGCAGCCAGATCAAAAGATCGCAGCCTTCGGCAGCTCCTACATGGAATGCGTACTCCTGTAGGAGCTGTCGCAGGCTGCGATCTTGTCTCCGGTCTACGCGACTTGCGATTGAGCACTTCACAGGCGCGGTGCCGCTACTTGATCGAGCAATTGCTGCAGCACGTGATCGACTTGCAGCCCCTCGATATCCAACTCTGGCGAGATGCGCACGCGGTGGCGCAACACTGCCAGCGCGCAGCCTTTGATGTCATCCGGAAGTACAAATTCGCCGCCGCGCAACAACGCCCGTGCCCTGGCGCAGCGCACCAGCGCAATCGAGGCCCGAGGCCCGGCACCGAGGCTCAGGCCGGGCCAGCTGCGCGTGGTGCGGGCCAGGCGCACGGCGTAATCGAGCACCTGATCGTCCAGCGGCAAATCGCTGGCGATGCGTTGCAGGGCCAACACGTCCTTGGCCTGCAACACGGTGCGTAGCGGTTGTACGTCGAGCATGTCGGCGCGGGTCGAACGGCTGACCTGGCGCACCATGTCCAGCTCTTGCTCGGCGTCGGGGTAATCCATGCGTACCTTGAGCATGAAGCGATCCAGCTCGGCCTCCGGCAGCGGGTAAGTGCCTTCCTGTTCGATAGGGTTTTGCGTAGCCAGCACCATGAACGGTTGCGCAATCGGCAGGGCGCGGCCTTCGAGCGTGACTTGCCGTTCCTGCATGGCTTCGAGCAGCGCGGCCTGGGTTTTCGCCGGGGCACGGTTGATCTCGTCGGCCAGTAAAAGATGGGTGAATAACGGGCCTTTGCGCAGTTTGAATTGCTCGGTTTGCAGGTCGTACACCGCATGCCCGGTGACATCGCTGGGCATCAGGTCCGGGGTGAACTGAATGCGTGCGAACTCGCCGCCAAAGCAACGTGCCAACGCTCGCACCAGCAAGGTCTTGCCCAGGCCTGGCACGCCTTCTAGTAACACATGGCCACCGGCAATCAGCGCAGTCAGAACGTCGTCGATAACGCGGTTCTGGCCGATCACGGCTTTTTGCAGTTCGGCCCGTATTGCTTGAGCCAGTTGACTGGCGCGCTGGCGCTGCTGCTCGGCATGGCTCGGGGTGCCGGGCTCGATCTGATCATTCATAACGCATTCCTCAAGGATTGCAGGTGGGCGACCTGGCGGCTGAACTCAGCGCTGGAAAGCCGCTGATTCGGTCGCGGGCTCATGGCCTGGCTGATAGCGCGTGTGGGTTGGCCGGTCAGGCGTGCGAGCACCAGCCATTGTTCGGCGACTGCAAGTTGTTCATAGCCAGGATGGCGACGTCGGACGCGCCGCAGGATGTCTTGCTGCAAGGCTTGCAGCAGGTTGTTCTGGCCATTGCGACGCAACATGAAATCGGCGCTGGCACGCAGGTGTTCCTGCAGTTGTCGACGCGCTTTCGGGGCTGGCTCCAGCAGCGGCCCGTGACGTACACCGAAGTGCCAGAAACCCAGGCCGATCAGGGCAATCAAGGCCACCAATGCCTGGGGGAAATAGCGCAGCAGCAATGTGAGCAGGCTGTCGTGATCCGTATTGAAAAGCAGAGTCACGTTGGTGTCGGCCGTCAAATACCAGAGCAGCCAGGCGTTGTCGTATTGGGCGATGGCCGGGGTTTTCCACAGGTCGGCGTCGGTCACCACGACGATCGAACCGAGTCCGTGGTTCAGCTGCATCATGTGCGTAGCCTTGCCGCTGTTGGCCCAGGACTGGGCGAGGTTCTTCGGGTCTTCGAGGTGGAACGCGGTATCGAAACTGGCATAGGCCGGCGCGTCTTCGTTTTCCAGATAGAGCTTGGTGAGTTTCGGGTAAGGGTCCTCGCTGCTGTCGGGCGGCGGGTCTTTCAGGTCTTTGCTCAGGGATTGATGCAACTGGACCCGGTCGAGCAACAGGTCATTACTTTGCCCGGTCTTTTCATCCCACAACGACTGGGCGACGAACAACACGCGCCCCCCGGCCCGGGCCCAGTTCATCACTTGATCGATCTGCCGGGGTGTCATGTTGTAGCGGTCGCCGAACAACAACAGACTGTGCTGACGGGGTTCGAGGCTGGGCAAAATATCGAGGCTAATGGCATGGCTGACGGCCAGACCCTGCTTACGCAGAAAATGTTCGGCGGCGAGGTACGGATTGGCCTGGGCTTCGGGCGAGGGACCGTGGTCGATTTCTGCCGGATAGGGTGTTGCCTTGAGGTACAGATAAAGACTCAGCGCAGCCAGCAATACGGCGATGAACACGCCGACCGTCAGCCAGACACGCCGGGTCAACGGGCAGCTCCCGGGCCGAACAAGGCACGCCAGCCATCACACAGTTCCTGTTGCAAATGCGCGGGTGGCAGTAGGTGTCCGTAGGCCATGTTTTGCCAATGGCCGGTCAGGTTTTTGCTGAAAGCCAGCAAGACCGGTTGCTGCAGTTGCTCGACGCGCGCCAGTACCTGGCCTTCGGTGTCTGCAGCTTTCAGCGCGATACCGAAGTCATGCAGCAAATGGCTGAGCAGGGCGCGATAGAGCAGCCCGAGCGCTTCGCGGGGGTTGCTCTGCCAGAGGCTTTCAGCGCTGGCGGCAATGTCGGTGGGCAGGGTGTCGCGGCTGAGGTCCAGGCCGAAAGCCTGCGGCGGTAAGGGGCGCGCGGTTTTCTTTGGTGGCTTCGGGCGGCGGCTGACGAAGGCTTGCAGCCAGTCACGGTAATGCCAGATCAACCAGCCCACGGCGGTAATCACCGTCCCCCACAACAAGGCCTCGATCACCGTGCCCAATGCACCGAAGCGTTGGCTGTCGAACAGCTTCAACAGCGCTTTTAGCCAGTCCGGGGTCTTGTCGTCATCCGACGTTTCGGTGGCTGGCTTGTCCTCGCCGAAGCGATAGCGGGTGATCGTTTCCCTGTTCTTGAACGGGGGCTGATCGAGGATCGCCTTGATGCTGTCCCGCGATGCCTGACTGGTCAATGGCTGTTCCAGCAAGCGCGGGCTCTCGGGGGTAATGACCGGCTCGGCGGCCCAGACAGTTTGTGGTATTGGCAGGAGCAGGGCTGCGGCCAGAAACAGCATGCCGGCTACGGCGCTCAAGCGTTGGCGCAGGCGGCGGAACACCAGTTCGATGTCCCAGGCTTCCAGCACGGTGCGTCGGTTCAAATAGAGACTGAAGCCGCAAGCGACATAGATCGGCTCCCCAACCAGCAACACCAGCATGTAGAAAACATTGGTCAAATGTTCCAGCCATAGCCAGTCCTGGGAGGCGGCGGAGATCAGCGATTGCCAGCTCCAGTCGAGTGCAACTTGCTGGGGCAGGAGCAAATAGAACAGCACCATCAAGCCGATCCACAGCGCACCCTCCAGATGCGCGCCAATAATCGTCAGCCACCGCGCGGCGCTGGCATCGCGCTGCAACAACACCTGCAAACGCTGTTGCCGCGCATCACCGCCCAGGCCTTCGAGTTGCACCACCGGCATCAGGAAGCTGCGGCTCAGGCTCAGTCGTCGCCAGGTCAGGCTGGCGAGCAATTGTGGTTTGAGCAGCCGTGGCCACTGGCGCAACGCCTGATTGAGCGTGGGCGTTTCACCGAACATGGCTTTGGACAGGATGTACAAGGGCAGGCGTTCGAAGGCCGGTTTCAGCCACCAGAAGATCAACACAGCGAGAGAGGGCGACTGCCAGAACACCCAACTGAGCAATGCGAAAACCGGAAAAGTGATGATGGCCCAACTGCTCAGTAACAGGCGTCGATGGCGCTGGCTCAGCAGCACCCCAAGGTCCATGGCTTCCCAGGTCGGTCGCGGGCGAATCACCACCGTGGCATCACTCAGGCGCATGGCGGGTCCGTCCGGCAAACAACAGATAAACCGCCACCAACAACCAGAGCGCCGCACCGACCAGGTATTTGGTCATGGGCGTCGGTGTCGTCATCGACGACCAATAGGCTTCGATAAAAGCGGCGATCAGCAGAAACAGCATGACCCCGCAAATCATCAGCACACTCTTGCGCGCCGCCAGACGCAAAGCCTCGGCGCGGGGCAGTCGCCCCGGGGCGATCAATGCCCAGCCCAATTGCAGGCCGGCGGCACCCGCCAGGGCAATGGCGGTCAGTTCAAAGGCGCCGTGGCCGATCACGAAAGACCAGAAGGTTTGCCCAAAACCGATCTGCGTCAGATGCCCGGCCACCGCGCCGATCATCAGTCCGTTGAAGACCAGGAAAAACGCGCTGCCCAGGCCAAACAGCAAACCGCTGGCGAAGGTCTGAAAGGCGATGCCGATGTTGTGCATGATGTAGTAGCCGAACATCACCCAGTCTTCGCTGGCTGCCCGTTCCGCCGAGCGCCCCAGATGACCGGCGTCGGGGTCGTACATGCTTTGCATTTCGCTGACCTGCTCGGCAGGGATCAGGTTGTAGATCAGCTCCGGGAACAGGTACACCAGCAGCGCGAAGCCGGTCAGGCTGCCAAAAAACATCAGGCCGGCCGCCAGCACGAAGCGCCATTGTTCGCGTACCAGTCGGGGAAAGCCCGCGAGGATAAAACCCAGCACATTGGCGCTCAGTCGGCTGCGATGCCGGTAAAGCTGTTGATGGCCGCGCAGTGCCAGTTGCTGCAGCGAGTCGATGAGGAAACTGCTGTAACCGCGCTCGCGGGCCAGCGCCAGTTGTTGGCAGATTCGTCGATAGGCGCCGGGAAATCTGTCGACGCCGGTTGCTTTCCTGTCCCGCTCCAGCCGTTCCAGCATCAGCGAGAATTGCTCCCATTCGGCCCTATAGCGATGTTCAAAGAGACTTTGCTTCATGCAGGCCCCAACAAACCGCGAGCGATACCATTAAGTTCAGCCACGGCCTGTGGCGCCGGAACTTGCAACGGTTGGGCGAGGATGGATGCGAGTTCATGGACGCGGGCAACGGAGAGCTCGCTCTGGCGTTCGGCGAAGCCGAGGATGGCGCGTTGCTCAGTCAGTGTCGGGGTGAACGCAGGGCGACATGGTTGGGCGGGCGGCAGTTGCGGTCGGGTCAGCGGTTGTTCGCGGTAGATCACCAGTGTGCCGGCGGCCAGATCACCGAGGCGTTTGAAGTTGGGGTGTTGCAGGCAACTGATGGCACCGAGGAAGTAACCGAACGGCAACAGATCGACGAATCGCAACAGGTTGCGCAGCAGCGACGCGGACCAGCCAATGGGTGTGCCGTCGTCCTGCACCACCCGCAGGCCCATCCACTGCTTGCCCGGTGAACGGCCCTGATTGAGCACTTCGAACAACACCATGTACCACCAGCTCACCGCAAAAATCAGCAGCGAGCCCAGCCCTGCACCGAGTTTTCCGAGCATTGCCAGCACCATAAACAGCAGACCGAGGATCAGCCCGCGTACCGCCAGGTCGATGGCAAACGCCAGCGCACGAACCATCAACCCGGCCGGGCGCAGTGGCAAATCGATGCCTTCCGGCGTTTCGACTTGATACCGCGTATCCAGTGGCGGGGACAGCGGCGCTTTCCTTGGCAGTGCTGTGGTCTCGAGCATGGGCAACCTGATGATGTGGCCTGATCGGGATGAACTCTCCATCGGATGCTAGCAGCCCCACCGGAGAAAACGACATAACTATGTATTGCACGCTGATCGAGCAGCGATGATTGAATGACAAGTTACTGGCCGGAGCAGGACGTGAACGCCTAGACTTCGCCGATCTTCAGTTCAGGATTAGCCCGTGACCTCCATCTTCTGGTACGACTATGAAACGACGGGCATCAACCCCCGCTGCGATCGCCCACTGCAAATGGCCGGGCTGCGGACTGACTTCGATCTCAATGAAATAGACGAACCGGTCAACCTCTACTGCCAGCCCAGCGAAGACATCCTGCCGCATCCGGCGGCTTGCGCGATCACCGGCATTACCCCCGGCCAACTGGCCGAGCGAGGCTTGAGCGAAGCCGACTTCATGACCCGGGTACATGCCCAGTTGGCAGCGCCCGGCACCTGCGGCGCGGGCTACAACACTTTGCGTTTCGACGACGAGATGACCCGTTACAGCCTGTACCGCAACTTTTTCGACCCGTACGCGCGGGAGTGGCAGGGCGGCAACAGCCGTTGGGACCTGATCGATGTGGTGCGCGCGGCGTATGCCCTGCGCCCCGATGGCCTGGTTTGGCCTACGGACGACGAGGGGCGGGTGACGCTCAAACTTGAACGCCTGACTGCCGCCAACAATATCGACCACGGCAATGCCCACGAGGCGCTGTCGGACGTTCGCGCCACCATCGCCCTTGCGCGTCTGATCCGGGAAAAGCAGCCGAAACTGTATGACTGGCTGTTTCAATTGCGCAGCAAGCAAAAGGTGCTGGACCAGATTCGCCTGCTGCAACCGATGGTGCATGTGTCCGGGCGCTTTTCTGCTGCGCGCAACTACGTGGGCGTGGTGCTACCTCTGGCCTGGCACCCGCGTAACAAAAACGCCTTGATTGTCTGCGACCTGCACCTCGATCCTCAGGGCCTGTTCGACCTGGATGCCGAAACCTTGCGTCAGCGGCTTTATACCCGACGCGATGATCTGGCCGAAGGTGAGTTGCCGGTGCCACTCAAGCTCATCCACATCAATAAGTGCCCGGTAGTGGCCCCGTTGTCGGTGCTTCGTGCTGAAGATCAGCAACGTCTGGGGGTGGACATGGCGCTGTATCAGCAGCGTGCACTGCGGCTAAGTGACGCGCAGAAAGTTTGGCAGGATAAAGTTCTGGCGATGTATGCCCGTGAAGATTTTTCGCCGAGCCAGGACCCTGAACAACAGTTATACGACGGATTTATTGGCGATCGTGATCGGCGTCTATGTGAACAAGTCCGAACGGTCGACCCCGCACAATTAGCGCAAGAGCAATGGCCTTTCGATGATGAACGTTTGCCCGAATTATTGTTTCGATATCGCGCACGCAACTTTCCCGATACGTTGAATTTTGAAGAGCAGGAGCGGTGGCGATTATTCTGTCAGAAACGTTTGTCAGTACCTGAGTGGGGCGCGCCCAATACCCTGGAAAGTTTCATAGAGGCCGCAGCCCAATTGAATGTTACAGCGACACCGAGTCAGCAAACCGTGCTCAGTGAATGGCAGGAATATGTGCAGGTGTTACGCAAACGTTTGAGTCTTTGAAATCGAAGATGTCCGAATCTTGAACTCCGGGCATAAAAAAACGCCAGCGCATGCTGGCGTTCTTTTTTGTCGCGATCAGTCTGCGACAAGCACTGTGACTTAGCCCAGCAGGGTAGCCCAGCCTTCAACCACGTCACCGCCCCACTTGGCTTTCCACTCTTTCAGAGTCTTGTGGTTGCCACCTTTGGTTTCGATGACTTCGCCGTTGTGCGGGTTTTTGTATTGTTTAACTTTGCGAGCACGCTTGGTGCCGGTAGTTTTTACTGCGCCGCCGCGTGGTGCTTTGGTTTTGGATTCTGGATCCAGCAAAGCAATGATGTCACGCAGGGACTTGGAGTATTCGCCCATCAGGGTGCGCAGTTTGCCTTCGAATTCCAGCTCGGTTTGCAGTTTGTCGTCTTCGGACAGGTTCTTCAAACGGGCTTGCAGCTCTTTGATAGCTTCTTCGGTGGCGCGATATTCGTTGATCAAGGACATGATGACTACCTTATGCAGGTCATAGGATGGCAGGGAACAGTGTCGCAATAATAGTCAGGGTGTTTCACCAAGTAAACATTAAACCGGGGTTTATTTATTTTAGTTGTGGTGAATTCGCCACAGATTGGATGTGCGGTTAAATAGTTCGAAACGTCTGGCACAGATATTCACAATTGCAGGCTTGTAGATGACTAACAACACGGCTGTTGCCGCAGGCCGGCGGTGTCGGTTAACGCCCTGTCGGGCACCGTCGGGCAAGCTGATACGTCATCAATACTGCAGTTTTGCTGCGCAATCGCTAGAATGGCCGCCTTTGCGAAGTTCTGGAGTTTCCCCCTCATGCGCACTTTTCGGCTGGTGATTTCTTGCCCGGACCGCGTCGGCATTGTTGCCAAAGTCAGTAACTTTCTGGCGTCCCATAACGGCTGGATCACTGAAGCGAGCCATCACTCGGACAATCTCAGTGACTGGTTCTTCATGCGTCACGAAATTCGTGCCGACTCGTTGCCTTTCGGTATCGAAGCCTTGCGCGAAGCGTTTGCGCCGATTGCCGAAGAGTTCTCGATGGACTGGCGCATTACCGATACCGAACAGAAAAAACGTGTGGTCCTGATGGCCAGCCGCGAATCCCACTGCCTCGCCGACTTGCTGCACCGCTGGCACAGCGACGAACTGGACTGCGAAATCGCCTGCGTGATTTCCAACCACGACGATCTGCGCAGCATGGTCGAATGGCACGGTATTCCGTACTACCACGTCCCGGTCAATCCGCAGGACAAGGAGCCGGCGTTCGCTGAAGTCTCGCGCCTGGTCAAACAGCACGAGGCCGAAGTCGTCGTACTGGCTCGTTACATGCAAATCCTGCCACCCGAGTTGTGCCGCGAATATGCGCACAAAGTCATCAACATTCACCACAGCTTCCTGCCGTCGTTCGTCGGTGCCAAGCCCTATCACCAGGCTTCCCTGCGTGGCGTGAAGTTGATCGGCGCGACCTGCCACTACGTGACTGAAGAACTGGACGCGGGTCCGATCATCGAGCAAGACGTGGTGCGTGTCAGCCATAGCGACAGCATCGAAGACATGGTGCGTTTCGGCCGCGACGTCGAGAAGATGGTGTTGGCCCGTGGCCTGCGTTATCACCTGGAAGATCGGGTGTTGGTGCACGGCAACAAAACCGTGGTGTTCTGACCGACGCAACACGACACGGTTGAAATTCGAAGGGCCTGGGCGTTCAATCGCTGCAGGCCCTTCGCCGTTTCTGTACTGAGGATATCTCTATGGCCGATCCACTGGACAAAGCCACCTCCAAGGCACCCGCCACCTTGGGCGAGGGCTGCTTGAGCCGTTACGACCCGGATGACATGAGCCCGGACGATGGCACGGAGTTTCCCGGTGCTGCCGAGTTGTGGGAGCAGTTGCAAGAAGAGTCCGACGATAGAATCAATAAGCCGTGAAAAGATCGCAGCCTGCGGCAGCTCCTCCATAGGAATGCAATCCATGTAGGAGCTGCCGCAGGCTGCGATCTTTCAAGCTTGCCCGAGATTCATCAACTTCTTGAGCAGTGGCCGTCCAAGCATCAATAGAAAGACCGGTCCGCCCACCAGCAAATAAAAGTAATAGGTCACTGCGCGCCAGATCAGTATCGCCGCTGCCGCCGTGGATTTTCCCACCATGGGCGCCAATAGCGCCGCCGACGTCAGTTCTGCTGCCCCCGCACCACCGGGTAACAGACTGAACTGCCCCGCACTGAGTGAAAGCATCTGGATCAGAAAAGTCCAGGCCCACTGCAAATCCGCGCCGAGCCCGCGTAACGCCAGATACATCACGCTGTAACGCAACACCCAGTGCAGGCAGGTCAGGGCAAACACCGTGATCAATGTCTGAAAGGGTAGCTTCAGCGTGTCGGTAAATGCCGCCAGAAAATGCAAGAGCTTTCGTGCCCAGCGAACCCGGGTGGTGGACTGGACGTTAAGACGAGCCAGCAAGCGGCCGCTCAGGCGAATCAGCAAGCGGTGGTAGCGAGCCAGCACCACGCAAGTGATCAGCCCGCCAAACATCGAGATGGCACTGACTGTCAGCAGCCACTCCATACGCTGGCTCAGATGCTGGAACAGCGCGTAAATCAGAATCCCGCTGAGCGCGCAGAGAAAGAACAACAAATCACTCAACTGATCCATGGCAAATACCGCACTGCCCCTGGCCGGACGCACGCCGTTGCGCGCCAGCAAAGCCATGATGGTCAGTGGCCCGCCGCTGCCGCCGGGGGTGGCGCAGTAGGCAAATTCGGCGGCCATCACCACGCCGAGGCTTTTCAGCGGGCTGACCTTGTCGCGCTGATCCCCCAGCAACAGGCGCAAGCGCATGGTGTTCACCACCCAGCACATCAGGATCATGCCGAACATCACCAGCAACCAGCTCAGTGGAAAACTCTGCAATCGCGACCAGGTTTCGCTGCCGCCCAATAACCAGGGAATCAGCACCGCCGCCAACAGGCCGACGCACAACAGAACCCCGCGGCTCATGCAACACGACCCAAGTGGTGGCTTTGTTGTGCCAGCCAGCGCGCTTTGGTCATTGGCACACGCCCTTCGGCGAGCAGGCGCTTGAGGGTTTGTAACCAGTACGTGCGCGAAAACTCATGACGCATGTCCACCGGGTGCAAGCCGAGTCGAATCACCGGTGCCTGTTGCCAGCGTTGTTCGCGCTGATCGCTGACCAGTTTCGACAACCCCCGACGCCAAGCACTGCGTGCACTCCAGACCAGGCCGGGGGCATCGACCGGGGTGAAGTCCGGTAGACGATAAAGGTGCTGTGGATCGCTGGTATAGCTCAGCGGCAATTGGCGCAGGGCCTGACGTGTGCCTTCACTTATCAACCAGGCTGGGGCGACGAAGCCATGCAGCGGCCAGCGATAACGGTGAAAGATTTCGATACCGGCGCGCAGGCGGGCGAGAGCGGCCTCCTGGGACAGGCTGTAAAACTCACCTTCGTGGGTGTAGATCCGGCGCATGAACCAGTCCCGGGGATTGTTTGTCATTGGCGCGTCATCGCAATGATAGTAGCCGTGCAACGCCAGTTCATCCCCGTATGCAAGACGCTCGCTGAGCACGTGGCGAAATCCCGGATGCGCTTCAAGGTCATTGTGTTTGTGAAAGTCTGGCACCACCAACCAGGTCATCGGCACATTGCCCAGGGCATCGACGGCTTCGACAAAGGGCTGGTAATCGGCCCAGGTTTGCGGCGCGACGTCGTGAAGCACCAGTAACAGGCTAGGCGGGTTCATGGCTCAACCATTGGCCGCCCGCGGCCATTGACTGCCGAGCACGGCGTGATAGTGACCGAGCAAGCTGTTGACCACGGTGTCCCAGGCGTAATGCCGTTCGACATGGCGCCGTGCTTGCCGGCCCAGGGCGGCACTGCCTTGAGCGAACAGTTCGCGCACGGCGTTGGCCATCGCCAGCGAATCGTTCGGTGTGCACAGCAGGCCGCATTCATCCGTGACGATTTCCTCAAAAGCCCCGGCCGCTACCGCTACTACGGGAATGCCGCTGGCCATGGCTTCGAGGATGACCAAACCAAAGGTTTCCTGATCGCCGGCATGTAGCAACGCATCCGCGCTGGCCATCAAACGGGCGACTTGCGCGGCGGGGCAGAATTCATCGACGACAGTGACATTGGCTGGAACGGCGGCAGGCATCGACGAGCCAACCAGCAACAAGTGATAACGCCGGCCCAGGCGTTTCATACAGTCGAGCAGCACAGGCAGGTTTTTTTCCTTGGAGCCGCGCCCGGCGAAGATCAACAGGTGGGTGTTTTCATCAATGCCCAGTTCTGCCCGCAGGCCAGGATCGCGGGCATCGGGATGGAAAGTTTGTAAATCAACGCCCAAGGGCTGCACGAAAACGTTCTTTACCCCCAGGCCCCTGAGTTTTTCAGCCATGACCCGGCTCGGTGCCAGCACCCGGTCGAAGTTGCCGTAGAGCCTGCTGACATAAGCCTCGACGTTGGGGGTGACCCAGTTGCCCATGCGGTTGCTGACCAGTAACGGCAAGTCCGAGTGATAAAAACCAATCACCGGCACATCCAGTTGCCGTCGAGCATCCAGGGCTGCCCAAGCCGTCAGGTAAGGGTCGCCGACTTCAATCAGTTCGGGTTGCAAATCGTGCAGGACATTGCGCCAGGGTGCGAGACGGAGAGGGAAACGATAACCCTTGCCGAAAGGCAGGGCGGGTGCCGGAACGGTGTAAATGCCACCCTGTTCACTGAAGGAGGCACCCGGGATCAGCAAACTGTGGCGGATGCCCGGCCGGGTGAACAGGCGACGGTGTTTGGCATCCAGATAAGTGCGCACGCCACCGCTGGCCGGGGCGTAGAACATGGTTATGTCCGCGATATGCACGATGAACATCCCTCCGGTCATTGCTCTCCCTTGGTTGACCTTTATGAAGAATAGATGTTCGGTTGGGGTTTTGCGGCGGGGTGTCTGTGGGGTTTTGTGGTGAATGACAGACCGCATTCGCGAGCAAGCTTCGCTCCTACAGAGTATTGCGCTGAAGATGTAGGAGCGAGGCTTGCCCGCGAAGGGGCCGGTTCAGACACTAAATACGGAAACTGCCTACCAACTGCTGCAACCGCGCCGCCTGCTGCTCAAGATCCGAACAGGCACGCAAAGTCGATTGCAGGTTTTCCACCCCTTCCTGATTGAGCGTATTGATCTCGGTGATATCCACGTTGATCGACTCGACCACCGCCGTCTGTTCCTCGGTCGCGGTCGCCACCGACTGGTTCATACCGTCGATTTCGCCGATGCGCTGGGTCACGCTGCTCAGGCGTTCGCCTGCCAGGTTGGCGATTTCCACGCTGTCCTGACTGTGGCGCTGGCTGTCGCTCATGGTGCTGACGGATTCGCGGGCGCCGACTTGCAGCTCCTCGATCATGGTTTGCACCTGTTGTGCCGACTCCTGAGTGCGATGCGCCAGGTTGCGCACTTCATCGGCCACCACGGCAAAGCCGCGCCCGGCTTCACCCGCCCGCGCCGCTTCAATGGCCGCGTTGAGCGCCAGCAGATTGGTTTGCTGGGAGATGCTGGTGATCACTTCGAGAATCTGCCCGATGTTCACGGTTTTGCTGTTGAGCGATTCGATATTGCTGCTGGAGGCGCTGAGCATGCTGGACAGCTGATTCATCGCGGCAATGCTGCGATCCACCACGTGCTGACCGTCTTCGGCCAGGCTGCGGGCATCGCTGGCCTGAGTCGACGCTTGCGCGGCGTTGCGGGCAATTTCCTGGGCCGCGGCGCCAAGTTGATTGATCGCCGCCGCGACACTGTTGGTACGCGATGCTTGCTGGTCGGAGTTGTACATCGACGAGTTCGAGGCCGCGACCACACGCAAGGCCACTTCGTTGACCTGCCCGGTGGCCGAGCACACCTCACGGATCGAACCATGAACCCGCTCGACAAAACGGTTGAACGCGGTGCCGAGGATGCCGAACTCATCGTTGTTGACAATGGTCAGGCGTTTGGTCAGGTCGCCTTCACCGTCGGCAATGTCAGCCATGGCGCGGGTCATGACGTGCAGCGGCTGGATCAGGAAGCGGATCAGCATGCCCAGCAGGGCGATGATGATCACCACGGAAATGACCGTTGCAACGACTGCCGATGCGCGGAATTCGCTGAGCATCGCGAAGGCTTTTTCCTTATCGACTGACAGACCGATGTACCAGTTGACCGAGGGCAGGCCTTTGATCGGGGTGAATGTGACGATGCGGGTTTTACCATTCACTTCCACTTCGCTGAAGTCGCGGCTGATATGCGGGGTATTTTGTGGGTACGCCTCGCTCAGGGACTTCATCACCAGGGCTTTGTCCGGGTGAACCAGGATCTTGCCGTCGGCGCTGACCAGAAAGGCGTAGCCCATGCCGTCGAAATCGCGAGCGCTGAGTGTGTCGATCAGGGTTTGCAGGCTGAGGTCACCGCCGACCACGCCGACGCTTTGCCCGGCTTTTTTCGAGGCGGTGGCCATGGAAATGATGGTTTGGCCGGTGGCCGCATCGACATAGGGTTCAGTCAGGGTCGGGGTGCTGCTGTTTTCCGCGCCTTTGTACCAAGGGCGGACCCGAGGGTCGAAACCGTCGGGCATCTTCGCATCCGGACGGATGGTGAAATGTCCGGTGGCGTCGCCCAGGTAGGACGCCATGAAGGTCGATGTCAGTGCTTTCTGCTCAAGCAGGGCGGCTACGTTGGCTTGTTCCGGGTTGATGGCAATATTTTGCGAGAGGTTCTCGATCAGCAGAATACGGCCGGTCAGCCAGGTCTGGATGTTGTTGGCGGTGACGTCGCCCATCTCATTGAGGTAGTTGTTCAGGTCCGCGCGGATGGCGTTGCGCTGTAAATAGTCGTTGTAGAGGGTGAATGAGGTGAAGGTGGCAATCACGATGAGGGCGGCGGCAAGCAGGATTTTATGGCTGAAGCGTAGATTTTTGTTCATGGCTTGAGGTTCCGCTAAGGTCTTAATGTCCAGCGCGTGCTTTTATAAAGGAACGCGAAATGGGCAGTGTTGAAAGCAAGTGATATTTCCATCGCTCCCTAAGGGAAATATCCGGCCAGATTGTGTCTGTCTGCTTTGTCGATATTTCTATCGGCCGTGTAGGACCAAAAGTTTAACCATGGGTGACCAAATGCCTGACTCATTGCAACTCGTTATCGGCGCTGATCTCGCGGGGCAGCCCATTGCCCAGGCCATGCGCCTGGCCAACCGTCACGGTTTGATTGCGGGCGCTACCGGGACCGGCAAAACCGTCACCTTGCAACGACTGGCTGAAGCCTTCAGCGACGCCGGCGTGGCGGTGTTCGCTGCCGATATCAAAGGTGACCTGTGCGGTCTGGGTGCCGCCGGCAATCCCCAGGGCAAAGTCGCCGAGCGCATCGCCGCAATGCCCTGGCTGAACCACAAGCCTCAGGCGTATCCGGTCACGCTGTGGGACGTTCATGGTCAGTCCGGTCATCCATTGCGCACGACCTTGAGTGAAATGGGCCCGCTGTTGTTGGGAAGCTTGCTGGAATTGACCGACAGCCAGCAGTCGGCGCTGTACGCCGCGTTCAAAGTGGCGGACCGCGAAGGTCTGTTGCTGCTGGATCTGAAAGACCTGAAGGCGCTGCTCAATCACCTCAAGGACCACCCGGAACTGCTGGGCGACGACACGGCGCTGATGACCACCGGATCCAGTCAGGCCTTGCTGCGGCGTCTGGCCACCCTTGAACAGCAGGGGGCTGAAGCGCTGTTCGGCGAACCGGCGTTGCAACTCGAAGACATTTTGCAACCGGCCGCCGATGGTCGCGGACGTATTCACTTGCTTGATGCCAGTCGTCTGGTTCATGAATCGCCGAAGGTCTACGCGACGTTCCTGTTGTGGTTGCTGGCCGAATTGTTCGAGCAACTGCCGGAACGCGGCGATGCGGACAAGCCGCTGCTGGCGCTGTTTTTCGACGAGGCGCATTTGTTGTTTGCTGGCACGCCCAAGGCGTTACAGGATCGGCTGGAACAAGTGGTGCGGCTGATTCGATCGAAAGGTGTGGGCGTGTATTTCGTTACCCAATCGCCGGACGACTTGCCGGATGACGTGCTGGCGCAGCTGGGTTTGCGCATCCAGCACGGCTTGCGCGCGTTCACCGCCAAGGAGCAAAAATCCCTGCGTGCGGTGGCTGATGGATTCCGGCCGAATCCGGCGTTCGACACGTTGTCGGTGCTGACCGAACTCGGGATCGGCGAGGCGCTGGTTGGCACATTGCAAGAGAAGGGCACGCCGGAGATGGTCCAGCGGGTCCTTGTGGCACCGCCGCAATCGCGTATCGGGCCGTTAAGCGACGCCGAGCGTGCGGCGCTGATTGCCAGTTCGCCGTTGCAGGGGCGTTATGACAAGCCCATCGACCGCGAGTCTGCCTATGAAGTGCTGATGGGGCGCAAAGGCCTGGCGCCTGAAGCCGACGTCACAGCAGAGAAAAAAGCAGAACCGAGTTTCACCGAACAGGCCGGGGAATTCCTCGGTACGGCGGCGGGGCAGGCATTGAAGTCAGCGATGCGCCAGGCAGCCAATCAGCTGGGGCGGCAGTTGGTGCGCGGGTTGATGGGGTCTTTGCTTGGCGGCAGCAAACGCCGCTAAAAAACAAAAAATCGCAGCCTGCGGCAGCTCCTGCAGGGGAATGCATTCCAAATGTAAGAGCTGCCGCAGGCCGCGATCTTTTGTTTTTGCCTTTAGACTTTGGGCCTGGCGTGCGCTGCCAAGCGCTCAAGCGCGGCCCGCAGATTCGGATCGCTGATGCCATCAGCCGTCGCCTGAATGGTCGCCGCCGCATCATTGGACAAATCCATCGTGTGCCCGGCCGCACCCTGCTGAACGGTCGGCGGCTGCACCTTGAACAGAATACGCGTGAGGTTGGCGAACTCGTCGAACATCTGCAGTTGCCGTTGCAGGCGCTTTTGCTGGTAGCGCAGGCGGGTGGCCCAATGGCCGTCGGTGACAATCAGCAACAAACTGCCTTCGCGCCACGATGCCACATGGCAATGCTCGCGGGCGGCCGGCTGCAGTTGGCTTTCCAGCAGGCGTTGCAGATGGCCCAGGCGTTGAGCGTGGCCAAAAATGGCTTTGAGCGGCTTGGCTTCGCGAAGCAGAACGGCGGGTGCTCTGGCCGTAAGAGGGCGAAAAGCCATGATCAGACACCTGAAGTAACAGAGCCGCCATGGTAGCAGAAAGCACCGGATACACCCGACCCATTGCTTTGCGCGCGCTTTACCCATTAAATCAACAAGTAACTTCTGTCGTGAATGGCTTGAAGTTCAGCAATTAGCCCCTATTTTAAGTGAGCCCCGTCAAAGCGCTGTGCCAGCATCGTGGAATAACGCCACTTTCCTCTCCATCGTTTCCGGGTAGAATGCTCGTTCGCATGCGGCCATGAGGGCTGCACGGGCGACTCACGGGGCCGCCCTCCATCCCTTTAGTGTGGAAGATCCTGCCGATATGTTTGCGCCTTTGTTAAAGAAACTTTTTGGAAGCAAGAACGAGCGTGAAGTCAAACGCATGCTCAAGACGGTGCAATTCGTCAATGCCTTCGAAGAGCAAATGGTGGCCCTTTCGGACGATCAATTGCGTGCCAAGACGGACGAGTTCAAGGCCCGCATCGCCAAAGGGGAAACCCTCGACAAGCTGCTGCCAGAAGCCTTTGCGGTCGCCCGCGAAGCTGGTAAGCGTGTCATGGGCATGCGCCACTTCGATGTCCAGCTGATCGGCGGCATGACCTTGCATGAAGGCATGATCGCGGAAATGCGTACCGGTGAAGGCAAGACCCTGGTGGCAACACTGGGCGTTTACCTCAACGCGCTGTCCGGCAAGGGCGTGCACGTTGTGACGGTGAACGACTACCTGGCCCGTCGTGACGCCAACTGGATGCGCCCGCTCTACGAATTCCTCGGCCTGACGGTCGGCGTGGTCACGCCGTTCCAGCCGCCGGAAGAGAAGCGCGCTGCCTACGCCGCTGACATCACCTACGGCACCAACAACGAATTCGGTTTCGACTACCTGCGCGACAACATGGCGTTCAGCATGGAAGAAAAATTCCAGCGCGAACTCAATTTTGCCGTAATCGACGAAGTCGACTCCATCCTCATCGACGAAGCCCGTACCCCGCTGATCATTTCCGGTCAGGCCGAGGACAGCTCCAAGCTGTACATCGAGATCAACAAACTGATCCCGACGCTTGAGTTGCACATCGAAGAAGTGGAAGGCGAAGTCACCAAGGCTGGCCATTACACCGTCGATGAGAAGACCCGTCAGGTCGAACTAAACGAAGCCGGTCACCAGTACGTCGAGGAAACCCTCACCCGCATCGGCCTGCTGGCTGAAGGCGAGAGCCTGTACTCGGCGCATAACCTGAGCCTGCTGACTCACGTTTATGCCGGTCTGCGTGCGCACAAACTGTTCCACCGCAACATCGAATACATCGTGCAGGACGGTCAGGTTGTCCTGGTCGACGAACACACCGGTCGTACCATGCCGGGCCGTCGTTTGTCCGAAGGCCTGCACCAGGCCATCGAGGCCAAGGAAAATCTGAACATTCAGGCCGAAAGCCAGACCCTGGCATCGACCACGTTCCAGAACTACTTCCGTCTGTACAACAAACTGTCCGGCATGACCGGTACGGCCGACACCGAAGCGTTCGAGTTCCATCAGATCTATGGCCTGCAGGTCATGGTCATTCCGCCGAACAAGCCGCTGGCACGTAAGGACTACAACGACCTGGTGTTCCTGACTGCCGACGAGAAGTACGCGGCAATCGTGGCCGACATCAAGGAAAGCATGGCGGCTGGCCGTCCGGTACTGGTGGGTACTGCGACCATCGAAACTTCCGAGCACATGTCCAATCTGCTCGTGAAAGAAGGCATCGAACACAAGGTTCTGAACGCCAAGTTCCACGAAAAAGAAGCCGAGATCATTGCCCAGGCCGGTCGCCCAGGCGCGCTGACCATCGCCACCAACATGGCCGGTCGTGGTACCGACATCCTGTTGGGCGGCAACTGGGAAGTGGAAGTGGCTTCGCTGGAAGACCCGACCCCTGAGCAAATTGCCCAGATCAAGGCTGACTGGCAGAAACGTCACCAGCAAGTGCTCGAGTCGGGCGGTTTGCAGGTGATTGCGTCTGAGCGTCACGAATCGCGTCGTATCGACAACCAGTTGCGTGGTCGTGCCGGTCGTCAGGGTGACGCTGGTTCCAGCCGCTTCTACCTGTCGCTGGAAGACAGCCTGATGCGTATCTTCGCCTCTGACCGGGTGAAGAATTTCATGAAAGCCCTGGGCATGCAGCCTGGCGAAGCGATCGAGCACCGCATGGTGACCAACGCTATTGAAAAGGCTCAGCGCAAGGTTGAAGGGCGCAACTTCGACATTCGTAAGCAACTGCTTGAGTTCGACGACGTCAACAACGAACAACGTAAAGTGATCTATCACATGCGTAACACGTTGCTGGCCGCTGACAACATCGGCGAGACCATCGCTGACTTCCGTCAGGACGTGCTCAACGCCACCGTCAGCGCCCACATTCCACCGCAATCGCTGCCTGAGCAGTGGGACGTGGCTGGTCTGGAAGCGACATTGCAGAGTGACTTCGGTGTGGCGCTGCCGATCCAGCAATGGCTCGACGAAGACGATCACCTGTACGAAGAAACCCTGCGCGAGAAGCTGATGCAGGAACTCATCGCAGCGTACAACGAGAAAGAAGACCAGGCGGGCGCCGACGCGCTGCGTACCTTCGAGAAGCAAATCGTTCTGCGCGTTCTGGACGACCTGTGGAAAGACCACCTGTCGACCATGGACCATTTGCGTCATGGTATTCACTTGCGTGGCTACGCCCAGAAGAACCCGAAGCAGGAATACAAGCGCGAGTCGTTCACGCTGTTCTCCGAGCTGCTGGATTCGATCAAGCGCGACTCGATCCGTGTGCTGTCGCACGTTCAGGTTCGCCGCGAAGATCCAGCCGAAGAAGAAGCACGCCTGCGTCAGGAAGCCGAAGCACTGGCCGCACGCATGCAGTTCCTGCACGAAGAAGCGCCTGGTCTTGAGCAACCGGAAGTGTTAGGTGAAGAGGTCGATGTGGCCCTCGCCACCGCACCGGTACGCAACGAGCAGAAGCTGGGTCGTAACGAGCTGTGCTACTGCGGTTCGGGCAAGAAATTCAAGCATTGCCACGGGCAGATCCAGTAAAACCCGTTTCATACGCTGAAATACCCGCGCCGCGACCGGCTTATGCCGTCGCGGCGTTTTGCCATTCAAACCACCGCACTTCCTCAAGCGGTGCAGACATCATCTAGTTAGGAGCGCATTCATGGCTGTTGGTCTTGGTCCTTTGCCAACGTTGCACCCGGTTGCCGGTTTTGAACTCGGTATCGCCTCGGCCGGTATCAAGCGCCCGGGGCGCAAGGATGTTGTGGTCATGCGCTGTGCCGAAGGCTCCACCGTGGCGGGCGTATTTACCCTGAACGCTTTTTGCGCCGCGCCGGTGATCCTGGCCAGGCAGCGCGTGCAAGGCCCAGTGCGTTACCTGCTGACCAACACCGGCAATGCCAACGCCGGCACCGGCGAACCAGGCCTGGCTGCCGCCGAGCGCACTTGCGCCAAGCTGGCTGAGCTGACCGGCGTCGATGCGAGCCTGGTGCTGCCGTACTCCACGGGTGTGATCGGCGAGCCGCTGCCGGTCGAGAAGATCGAAGGTGCGCTGCAAGCCGCCCTCGACGACCTGTCGATCCACAACTGGGAAGCTGCCGCCACCGGCATCATGACCACTGACACCTTGCCTAAAGGGGCCAGCCGCCAGTTCCAGCATGATGGCGTGACCATCACCGTTACCGGCATCAGCAAAGGCGCGGGCATGATTCGCCCGAACATGGCGACCATGCTTGGCTACATCGCTACCGATGCCAAAGTCTCGCGCGATGTACTGCAAAACCTGATGCTGGACGGTGCCAACAAGTCGTTCAACCGCATCACCATTGACGGCGACACCTCGACCAACGACTGCTGCATGCTGATCGCCACCGGTCAGGCTGCGCTGCCGGAAATCACCCGTGCCGAGGGCGAGTTGTTCGGTAAATTGAAACAGGCGGTGTTCGAAGTGTGCATGGACGTGGCTCAGGCCATCGTCCGCGATGGTGAAGGCGCGACCAAGTTCGTTACTGTTGAAGTCAACGGCGGCGGCAATCACCAGGAATGCCTGGATGTCGGTTACACCGTGGCTCACTCGCCGCTGATCAAGACCGCGCTGTTCGCCTCTGACCCGAACTGGGGCCGCATCCTGGCCGCTGTGGGCCGTGCCGGCGTGCCGAACCTGGACGTGAGCAAGATTGACGTGTTCCTCGGCGAAGTGTGCATCGCCAGCCGTGGCGCGCGCGCTGCGACCTACACCGAAGCCCAGGGCGCGGCTGTGATGCAGCAGGAAGAAATCACCATTCGTATCGAACTGGGTCGCGGCGATTGCAGCGAAACCATCTGGACCACCGACCTGTCCCACGAATACGTGAAAATCAACGCCGAGTACCGTACTTAAGACCGATTCGAACCCATCGCGAGCAGGCTCGCTCCCCACAGGAGATCACCAGTGAACGCCGTAGTTGTTTACGACACGATCAAATGTGGGAGCGAGCCCGCTCGCGATGGCGGTCCGTCAGTCGTCAACTAGACTGGCCCGCTCCCCCATCAAAAGGTCCCGAACATGAGCCTGCACCTGATCATCGGCGACAAACTGTTTTCCTCCTGGTCCCTGCGCGGCACCTTGGCCCTGGATCTGGCCGGCGCGCCCCACACCGAAGAACTGATCAAACTCAACCAGCCGGACACCCGCGAGCGTCTGCTCAAGCATTCGCCGACCGGCAAAGTCCCGCTGTTGAAAACCGAACACGGCACCATCGCCGATTCCCTGGCGATTGCCGAATACCTGGCAGAACAGTTTCCCGAGGCCGACCTCTGGCCCAAAGACACCGCCGCCCGTGCCCAGGCGCGTTCGGCTTGCGCGCAGATGCACAGCGGTTTTTTCGCTATGCGCGGCAACATGCCGTTCGACCTGAGCCATGATGCACCGCTGTCGCCAACACCGACCGACGTCCAGGCCGATGTTGATCGTATGTCTGCCCTCTGGGCCGAGTGCCGCGCCGCTGCGACCGAAAGTGGGCCGTACCTGTTCGGCCGTTTGACTTTGGCTGATGCCTTTTTCGCGCCGATTGCCGTGCGTTTGCGCACCTATCAAGTGAAACTGCCTGCGGTCGACGAAGCCTATGTCGACACGTTGTACCAATGGCCAGCCTTCAAGGCTTGGCAGAAAGCAGGACTGGAGGAAATCGAGCGGTGAAACGAGTACACGTAGCCGCCGCCGTTATCCGTGATAACAGCGGCAAAATCCTCATCGCCCGCCGTGCCGACACCCAGCACCAAGGCGGCCTGTGGGAGTTCCCCGGCGGCAAGGTCGAGGCCGACGAATCGGTCGAAACTGCTCTGGCCCGCGAGCTGCAAGAGGAGTTGGGCATTGTGGTTGGCGCGGCGCGCCCGCTGATCAAAGTCCGTCACGATTACCCGGACAAGCAGGTGTTGCTGGATGTCTGGGAAGTCTCGGCGTTTACCGGCGAGCCACACGGTGCCGAAGGCCAGCCTTTGGCCTGGGTGACAGCGCGGGATCTGGCGGGTTACGAATTCCCCGAGGCCAACCGCCCGATCGTTGCCGCGGCACGATTGCCCGAGCAATACCTGATCACCCCGGAAGACCTGGAAACCCCGGCCTTGCTGCGGGGCATTCAGAAAGCCATCGCCGGCGGTATCAAGCTGATCCAGTTGCGTGCACCGAACGGCTACGACCCGAAATACCGCGACCTGGCTGTCGACGCAGCGGGCCTGTGTGCCGGCAAGGCGCAGTTGATGATCAAGGGTCCGTTCGAATGGCTGGGGGACTTCCCGTCCGCCGGTTGGCACATCACCTCGGTGCAACTGCGCAAGTACGCCGCTGCCGGTCGCCCGCTGCCTGCGTCGCGCTGGTTGGCGGCGTCCTGCCATAACGCCGAAGAGCTGGCGCTGGCTGAAGAGATGGGTGTGGACTTTGTGACGTTGTCACCGGTTCAGCCGACCCTGACTCATCCGGGGGCTCAGCCGTTGGGTTGGGAGCAGGCCTCTACCTTGATCGAGGGTTTCAGCAAACCGGTGTTCTTGCTCGGTGGCGTGGGGCCTGCGGAGGTTCAGAAAGCTTGGGCTGCTGGTGCTCAGGGCGTGGCGGGGATTCGGGCGTTTTGGCCTGAGGCCTGACTCTGTAGTGATACCGCTGGCCCCTTCGCGGGCAAGCCTCGCTCCTACAGAATTTACGTCGTTCGCAATTTTTGTGATCGACTAAAAACCCGTAGGAGCGAAGCTTGCTCGCGAAGGCGTCCTGACAGGCGCCGACTAAACCTGAGGTTTCGCCGCAGGTTGCCAAAGAATCTCCGCAATCCCTTGCCTCCTGGCAGTCAGGCGCGCTGCAACAAACAACAAATCCGACAGCCGATTGATATAGGCCAATCCCACACCGGCCAACGGTTCAATCGCATTCAAATGCTGACACCGACGTTCGGCACTGCGCGCCAGGCTGCGACAGACATGCGCCTGGGCAATCAGCATTGAACCGCCCGGCAGAATGAAGTTCTCCAGCGGCCCCAGTTCTTCGTTCCACACATCGATTGCCGCTTCCAGGCGTTCGATTTCTCCGGCATTCAACGCCTGATACTCCGGCATCGCCAGTTCGCCACCGAGGTCAAACAATCGATGTTGGCAGGGTGCCAAAACGTCGATCACTTCCTTCAATCCTGGGTACTGGGCGACTTCCGCTGCCAGCCCGGCCAGTAAAACGCCGACCTGGCTGTTCAGCGTATCGACCTCGCCAATAGCCTCGATCCGCGGATGATCCTTGGGCACGCGGCGGCCGTCGCCCAGGCCGGTTTCGCCTTTGTCGCCGGCGCGCGTGTAAATCTTCGACAGGCGAAAGCCCATGGTTACCTCGATAGCTGATTGAGTTCTTGTGAGACGAGCGGGGTGCCCGCCAAGGGCAGGCGCAAGGTGAAGCAGGTGCCTTGGCCCAGGGTCGATTGCACTTCCATCTGCCCTTTGTGGTTGTTGGTGATGATGAAGTAGGAGACCGACAGCCCAAGGCCTGTGCCCTGGCCGATTTCCTTGGTGGTGAAAAACGGTTCGAACGTGCGCTTGCGTACACTTTCGCTCATGCCGACGCCGTTGTCCTCGACCTGGATTTCCGCCCAGGGCGGATTAAGCTTGGTGCGCAGGATGATGCGCCCCGGCTCGCTGTCGTCTTCGCGCTGATGAATGGCCTGGGCGGCGTTTTTCAGCAGGTTGAGCAGGACCTGCTCCAGTTCGTTGGCGGTGCCTGGTACCGGGCCTAACGTCGGGTCGAACTGGCGGATGATCGCCTGGCCCTTGAAGTCGAAACCGATGGCCAGGTCGAAGTCGTTGCCGGCAATTTCAACGGCTTGGTCTATCAGGGCCGGCAGGTTGCACGGGGCCATTTGCCGGGTGCTGCGGCGACTAAAGCTGAGCATGTGGGTGACGATTTTAGCTGCGCGGGCACCTGCCTGCTGAATGCCGTCCAGCAACTGCGGCACCTCCCGCGCTTTCAGGTAGTCATTGACCGTCGCTAGCTCGATGCCGACCTGCTCGGCCTGTTCGAGGTTCTTCGGCAGTTCGGGCGACAGGCGTCGGCGAATGTTCTGCACGTTGTGCAGGATCGCCCCCAATGGATTGTTGATTTCGTGAGCCATGCCAGCGGCGAGGCCGCCGACGGAGAGCATTTTCTCCGACTGCACCATCATTTCTTCCAGGGACAGGCGTTGGGTGATGTCATCGATCCGGATCACCACGCCACGTCCTGCACCGCCCATCAGTGGATAAAAAGTCAGGGCGTAGTGTTTGGGTTCATCGTCCTTGATCCAGGTGACGCGCTCGATCTTGGCCACCGTGTGTTGCTCGACGGTTTGCTTGAGCTGCGGCAGAAACGGTTTGAGCGGTTCGAAGGCAAGAAAGATCGGCTGGTTCAGCGCTTCGTCCAGACGCGTGCCGGAGAGGGCGCTGGCTTCCTGATTCCACTGCGTGACATAGAGTTGTTCGTCGAGGGCGATCAGCGCCGAGGGCATGGAGTCGATGATGCTGTTGAGGTAGTTCTGGAAACCGGTCAGCTTCTTTTCGATCTTGCTGCGCACCTGGACTTCGAGTTCCAGTTTGCGGTTTGTGTGTCGGGTTTCTTCAGCCAGGCCTTGGGCCTGGTCATAGGCAGCCTGGGAGTCATCCCGCGCCCGTTTGAGTTGCTGCTCCCGCGCCTCGATACGCGAGAGCATGGTGTTGAAGGCTTCGGCGAGGCTGCCGATTTCGTCGTGGTTACCGCGGGAGGCACGCAGGGCGTAGTTCTCCTCCCGGGTCACTTGTCGCGAAAGCTCTTCGAGTTGATGAATCGGCCGGGTAATCAGGCGTTTGATCTGCCGGGCGATCACCAGCCACAACAACACGCTGAAGATCAGAATCCCGAGACTCGCGGTCAGGGTGCCGGTGTAGAACGCCATCGGCAGTTCGCTACTGGCCACCAACAGCAAATGGCCGGGTTCGGTGCCGGGGCGGGGCAGGGTGATTACTTGATTGCTGCGAAACTCGGTGGCCTGCCAGGATTCGATGTGCCGGTAGCGTTCTGGCAGGTTCAGATGATCGCCATGTTGCAACTGTGCCAGACGCTCGCCCTTGCCGTCATACAGGGCGGCCGCACGCAGCGGTGAATAGCTGTCGAGTTCATCCAGCAGGCGTTGCGCACTTTGCGGCGATGCCAGGGCCTCGGACACCAGGCTCGGGTTGGACACCAGTCGGCCGATGGTCTGCAGGGCCTGTGGCGCCATGCTTTCCTGGGAAATGTAGTACGCGGCGCTGATAAACGTCAGGTTGGCGACCAGCAGGACCGTGGTCAACAGCACCAGCAGGGCGGCCAGCAGTTTCTGGCCGACAGGAAGGTTTTCAAGGCGCTGGCGCAATGGCATCTGGTTTTTCGCTACAAAGGAACAAGTGGCCAGCGTAGCCGCTGCTCAGTCGCTGGGCAATCCAAGGCTGAGCAGGCGGGCAATCAGCCGCTGTTGCAGTTGATTGAGATGGGGCAGGTTCAGCTTGTGTCTGTCGGCGGCTTTGCAGGCGTAACCCAGCAGGTAGCTGATTTCGGTCCGGCGTCGATTGCTGACATCTTGATACATGGAGGAGAAATTGGCGGCGGTGGCGTGGATCACCCGCTCGACTTCCTGTTGCAGGTTCTGCGCCGCTGCCGGTTGACCGCACCGCTCAAGCAGTTCGGTCAGCTCGCCGCAGAGCGTGGCCACTTCACAGTGATGGTCCTGCAAGCCGCCATTGCGGCAATCGTGCAGCACCGTCAGGGGGTTGATTGCACAGTTGAGTGCCAGTTTGCGCCACAGTCTGGTCAGAATCTCGGTGCTCCATTCATGAGGAATACCGGCGGCGTTCAAGTCATCCAGCCAGATTGGCGCCACTGGGTGGCCAGCATCCCCGAGCCAGGTGAAACCGTGGCCGGCGAACACCACACTCCAGGCGCCATCGCGGAACGCGCCTTCGGTGCTCGACGCATAAATACAGCGCGCCTGCGGCACCTGTGCTGCCACGGCGTCCTGACTGCCCAGGCCGTTCTGCAAAAGAATCAGCTCGGCACCGGGCGCCAGGCGTTGCGCCACCTGTGCCACGGCCTTCTCGGCGTCGTAGGCTTTACAGGCGACCAACAGGCGATTGATAGGTTCGGCGCTGTCCGCCGTTTCTGCGGGCACCGGGTAACACTTTGCTTCGCCGTGCTCGACCAGCGTCAGCCCGCCGGCGGCCTCGTATGCCTGCAAGCGCTCAGCGTCCCTCACAATCAGCCGCACCGGTGCCCCGGCCCGCGCCAGACGCGTCGCCCACAAGGTACCGAGACTGCCGGCCCCCAGAACATGCCAGGTAGTGGACATCAGCTTTTTGCTCTGATTAACGCGCGCATGGAAGGCTCGCAGTGAATGATAGGAAAGACCCGTTATAATCAGCGCGGATTTTTATCGCAAGCCAGGTGTGCTTCATCGGCGCGCCCTTTTATTGGAGAGATTACATGCCGTCGTTCGACGTGGTATCCGAACTGGACAAACACGAAGTCACCAACGCGGTCGAAAACGCCGTCAAGGAACTCGATCGTCGTTATGACCTGAAAGGCAAAGGCAGCTTCGAGTTCAAGGAAAAGGACCTGACTGTCAACCTGACCGCCGAAGCGGACTTCCAGCTTGAAGCGATGATTGAGATCCTCAAGCTGGCGCTGGTCAAGCGCAAGATCGACGTGCAGTGCCTTGAGGTCAAGGACGCTTTTGCATCGGGCAAGCTGATGAAGCAGGAAGCCGTCCTCAAGGAAGGCATCGACAAGGAGATGGCGAAAAAGATCGTCGCTCACGTCAAAGACGCCAAGCTCAAGGTCCAGGCCGCCATTCAGGGCGAGCAAGTGCGCATCACCGGCAAGAAACGCGACGACCTGCAGGAAGCCATTGCAGCACTGCGCGCCAAGGAATTCGGCATGCCGCTGCAGTTCAACAACTTCCGCGACTGATGTAACAAGCGGGAACCTCTCGGCGTTTTCGGCGTCCGAGGCCCAAGCAACGGTAGAAACGACTGGCCCTGGTGGGGTCGGTTTTTTCTGCCGTTTATTTTTCGTGTGCCGGGTAGCCGGAAAGCAGGAGATAGCAGATGGATATAAATGCCGAAGTAGACAACCTGGTCAGGGTATCCCAAACCTGGATTCCGATGATCATGGAATACGGCAGTCGTGTACTGCTGGCGGTCATCACCTTGGCTATCGGTTGGTGGCTGATCAACAAGGTCACGAAAAAGCTTGGCGGCCTGATTGCATTGCGTAACGCCGACCTGGCGCTGCAAGGCTTCATCAGCAGCCTGGCGAACATCATTCTGAAGATTTTGCTGATCGTCAGCGTGGCGTCGATGATCGGTGTGGAAACCACGTCGTTCGTGGCCGCGATCGGTGCGGCGGGTCTGGCCATTGGTCTGGCGTTGCAGGGCAGCCTGGCAAACTTTGCCGGCGGTGTGCTGATTTTGTTGTTCCGCCCGTTCCGTATTGGCGACTGGATCGAAGCCCAAGGCGTTGCCGGCACGGTCGACAGCATCCAGATTTTCCACACCGTGCTGCGCACCGGTGATAACAAGACCATCATCGTGCCAAACGGTAATCTGTCGAACGGTATCATTACCAACACAAACCGCCAGCCGACTCGAAAAGTCGTGTTTGATGTTGGCGTTGATTACGAAGCGGACTTGCAGATGGCCCGCCAAGTATTGCTGGAGTTGGCCAAGGATCCGCGTGTTTTGGCAGAACCGGCCCCTCAGGCAGTGATCTCGACATTGGGTGATAGCTCGATCACTGTGTCCCTGCGAGTGTGGGTAAAAACAGCGGATTATTGGGATGTGATGTTCATGTTTAACGAGCAATCCCGTGATCGTTTGAAAAAGGCCGGTATCGACATTCCATTCCCGCAACGGGTTGTTCGTGTGGTTCAGGAAGCAACAGTGCAATAAGCGTTCTTTTGTTAGTTGCCAGGCCCAAGGAATTAATAGTTTCTTGGGCTTTTTTGTGACTTTTGATCAGTTCATTTCAAAAAGTACTAATGTCAGGAGTGGAAGTTGTTTGTCATTGCGCTCGATATGTAGCAGGCATAAAAAAACCGCCCACCCGAAGAGGTGGACGGTTTTTTCGATCTACAGTACTTCCGGTCTTACACCCTGATTACAGGATGCTCAGCGGGTACTCAACGATCACACGGGTGTCGTACAGGTCAGACGAGTAGTTGCTATACGCTTCGTTCGAGCGATAGTTGGCGAAGCGCAGACGGAACGACAGGTCTTTAGCTGGACCTTCCTGCACTACGTACTTGGACTCGACGTTCCATTCGTATTCCTTACCTTCGCCAGCGTTGGCAACGGTAATGTTGTCACCCTTCACGTAACGGGTCATGAAGCTCAGACCAGGCACGCCGTAGGAAGCCATGTTCAGGTCGTAGCGAGCCTGCCACGATTTCTCGTCGCGACCCACGAAGTCGGAGATCTGAATGGAGTTGGATACGAAGATGGTGCTGTTACCGTCAACGCCGTAGTAGTAAGCGTTGTCACCGCTGGATTGCTGGTAAGCAACGGTGAACTTGTGGGCACCGAGGCTATACGCACCAGCCAGGGACCACAGGTTGTTGTCCACACCCAGGGTGCCGTCGCCAATGGCATCAACCGTGTCACCACGTTTGTCGCCTTTGGTTTTGTACCCGTTCAGATCGAAGTTCAGGGACTGATCGTCAGTGATCGGCAGGGTGTAGTTCAGGTTGACGTAGTACTTTTTGAAGTACTGATCAGCATCCGACGCAGCCAGGGCACCGGTGAAGTTGTCGGTGAAGGCGTAGCTGGCACCGAAGATGTTGATGGCGCTGCTCAGGCCTTTGCCGTGGTTGCCGTCATCATCGGAGATGCCGCCGATGCTGTCTTTAGCCATACCGGTTTGTTTGCTCAGAGCGGTGAAGCGACCGGCGCTCAGTTCCAGGCCTTTGATTTCCTTGGAAGTGATCAGGGTACCGGTAGCAACTTCTGGCAGCAGACGGCTGTCGTCGGTAGCGAATACTGGACTGGCAACGAATTGCTGGCCGTATTTCAGGACGGTGTCGGAGAGACGCAGTTTGACTGCACCACCGGTTTTGCCTTGGGATTTTTCTTCGTTGCCGTCGCTATCGACTGCGAACAGGCCGTTACCACGGTGGCCCGAGCCGCCGTCAAGTTTGGCCGAACCCATTGCCATGGCGTCGATACCGAAACCAACAGTACCTTGAGTGAAGCCCGACTCGTAAGTGAGCAACTGGCTGATACCGGAATCCTGACGATAGCCGGAATCGGAGTTGGACGGGTTGCTTGCACCGTTTTTGTAGTCGCGGTTCATGTACTCAAAACGGGTTTTGAGTTTCAGGCTCTGGTCGCCCAGGAAACCCTTGGAGTCATCCTGAGAAGACGCCACTGCGAACTGCGAGGTACCAGCTGCAACAGCCAGTGCGATCATGCTCCACTTCATCACGCGCATCGTGATTTGCTCCTTTGGTTTTTAGAAGAGTACTGCCGTCCCACCTGTTTTATTATCTGGGCGGCTCTTTCTTTTTGTGTCGGCGCAAACTTATATCACGCCGACAATGTTGGCGATACTTGCGCATCTAACCTTTCAGCTTCTTTACGACCCTGTCGCAGACAGCTTGCTAGATGTCGCAAATTTACAGCCCCGATGCAACCGGACTGACAACTTTAATGCTGTTTCTGGGCTTGAACATCGGTAAAAAGAGTCCCTGGTGAAACGTTGAATCTCCATCGGGCTACCCTGCCACGGTTTTAATTTGTCTTAAGGTTCCCACTTCCAGCGGTGCCTTATAGACGATGTGGGTGTGAATGCAACAAGCGTGCACAAATCAGAGATCTGCTGATATTTTTTTCTGAATAGCTGCTTGATGCGGTAAAAACCTCATAAAACCGGGGGTCTCATGTCTATGTTGTTTGGGCTTGACGCCATGGTTTGCATCGTGTTGCACCATCATGTCCGGTGGCGTGACAGCCAAAAACGTTACCGGTTCACCCCGCCAGTGAGTAATTGGCGGATGTCGAAGCACTCAGCGTAGACGTACTGTACGGTTTTGGTGCAAAAAATTTTACTCGCTGTACTGAATTCATACAGCTGCGCGTTTTCCGGTATTTGAACGAGTCCGCGTTTATCAGTCCTTTCAGCGTTTTTCAACGCTGCCGGTTCGGTAATGGTGCGTTTCATCAGGAAATGTTTCATCCCGGGGCGGACCAAGGCCATTCGCAAATTTACAATAGGGGCCAGGCGATGGTTCGTCGTGAAGCGGGCGACGTTCGCAGGTATGCTGCCGTCCAGTCGCTTGGTGCGCGATCTCTCGGGATGGGCGCTAAGCTGAAATTTGATTACCTTGCGGGAGTGCGCGCAGTGTTTGCTTTAGATCCACGACTTCAACAAGACACGCTACCGATCGGTGATTTCCCGCTTTGCAGATTACTGTTGTCCAACGATTCGAACTATCCCTGGTTCATCCTTGTACCTCGTCGGGACGATATCAGCGAGATATTTCAGTTGGATGTCGCCGATCAACTGCAACTTTGGACGGAAACCAACGCGCTGGCGGAATTGCTCAAAGACTTGCTGGGTGCCGATAAAATGAACATCGCGGCACTGGGTAACGTGGTCAGCCAGTTACACATGCATGTGATTGTGCGCAAGCGTGAGGACGCCGCCTGGCCGGCTCCAGTCTGGGGCAGGCACCCAGCCACGCCGTACAGTGCAGAGCAGGTCGCGGCGATTCGTGAACGTCTGCGCCTGGTGTTGACCGAAAACTTCACCTTCGTGGAGGCTTGAATCATGAGCCTGGAAAACCGCGTTACCGATCTGGAGAGCCAGTTGGCGTTTCAGGATGACACCATCCAGGCATTGAACGATGTGTTGGCCGCACAGCAGCGTGTGGTCGAGCGCCTTCAGCTGCAAATGGCCGCGTTGCTCAAGCGTCAGGAAGAAATGGTTGGCCAGTTCGAGTCTTTCGAGGACGAGGCGCCACCGCCCCATTACTGAATACGCAGGCAATAAAAAACCGCGAACAGCCTGGCTGTCCGCGGTTTTTTTATGCCTTCAATCAGCGCCGCGGCAGGGCGGCGATCACATCTTCGGCTTGCAGGCCTTTGTCGCGATTCATCACGGAGAACTCCACGCGCTGGCCTTCGACCAGGACGCGATGACCCTCGCCGCGAATGGCCCGGAAATGCACGAAAATATCATCGCCGGAGTCGCGGGAAATAAAGCCGAAGCCTTTAGAGGTGTTGAACCACTTTACGGTGCCGGTATCGCGGTTGCTCATGTCGTAGCTTGGCGAGGCGGCGGCCGGTGACGATTTGTAGAAGCTGACGGCCAGGTGCAGGGCAACGGCAATCAGGGCCGCGACCAGGCTGAACAGAACGGCAGGCTGACCGGCGATAACCGGCATCGGTGCGATCAGTGTCAGGGTTTGCAGGAAAACAGCCAGAATCAGCAGGGCGCTGACCAGGTTTTGCAGTTGATGGCGCGGGCCTTTGTTCCAGTAAGGAATAACTGGAGCGAGGGTCAGGTTGAGCAGGCCGAAAAAGGCCAGGTACAGCGCGTCAGGTTGTTGCAGGTAAGGTACGGCTTCAGATCGCAGGCTAGGGATGAAGGACAGCAGCAAGGCCGCTGCGCCCATTAGCAGGTGGACGATTTTCAACATTTTGATTAACTCACGTTAAGACGGATCACAAGGAAGAGCTGATGGAGCACGGTTCGCTTCAGAGCAATAAGAGGCGTTGGGCACGTACCCGGTATCAGCCTATGCGCAGCGCCCGGAAAATATAGGCGCCAGCGACACACTGCCTATTTAACAGCAAAGCCTGTGGCTACTCAAATCAAGGAGGCCGGCGGTGCATCGAGGGCGATTTGTCGCAGGCTAAAGGGTGATGGGCTTGCTAGAGTGGTCTTGCACCTGTCGGATGAACTTCATCGCCTTTAGGGGAAAAACATGGCAATCGATATTGGAATCAGTGAAGAGGACCGCAAGTCCATCGTCGATGGACTGTCGCGTCTGCTGTCGGACACTTACGTACTTTATTTGAAAACCCATAACTTTCACTGGAACGTCACCGGTCCCATGTTTCGGACCCTGCATTTGATGTTCGAAGAGCAATACAACGAGCTGGCCCTGGCGGTCGATTCGATTGCCGAACGAATTCGCGCGCTCGGATTTCCGGCACCGGGTGCGTATTCAGTTTATGCGCGGCTGTCTTCTATTAAGGAAGAGGAGGGCGTTCCTGCTGCCGAAGACATGATCAAGCAGCTGGTCGAGGGCCAGGAAGCGGTAACACGCACGGCTCGGGGGATTTTTCCGCTACTCGACAAGGTCAGTGACGAACCTACGGCTGACCTGCTGACCCAGCGTATGCAGGTTCACGAAAAAACCGCGTGGATGCTGCGGTCACTGCTGGCTGAATAACCCCGTTGTCTGCGGACAGCACGCTTGAGTGTTGTCCGCGGCTTGTTTGTACTGTCGATAAAACGCCGGCTCATCGAGTGATCTTTCGCCAATCACTGTGGGAAAAAGTCCGGAGTAGGACGCGCTCCATGATCTGCCTTCCACTGTTGGCTTATCCTACGCGGACGGTCATAAAGTCATCTGGATATAACTTTGCCCTCGCGGTTTTATAAGCAGACAGATTGCGCTTATGGAAACCAGGAATGGCAAAGGAGTGTCAACGCGATGGTTTATGAAGACAGGCGAAACGAGGGGAGGGGCGGTCCGCTCAAGGACATCAGGATCGACCCGTTTGTCAGTGAATTCGATATGGGGCTGGCCCAGCCCTTGTCGCGGTCGGTACGGCTCAATGGGTTTGCCACCTGTTTGCGCCTTGAGCAGGTTTACTGGGATATTTTGGGCGAAATGGCCAAGGTCAATTGCTGCTCGGTCAGTGCGCTGTTGTCCCACGTTGATCGCGAAGTGCATTTGCGCCATGGCGGGGTAAAGAATTTCAGTGGGCTGGTGCGGGTCGTTTGTGTCGTACACAGCCTTAAGGAAGGCAGTTGTCTGGTCATGACGTAGTCATGCCAGTAAAAGTGCAGAGTGTCGATCTGTGCAGTCTTACGGCTGCACAGGCTGCATTTAATGGATATAATCCCGCTCTTTGCCGCAAAACCAAGCGTGCGCGGTAGCAATCTGATCGCCGAGACAACCCCCATGCCGATGTACGATTATCAATGTGCTTCCTGTGGTCATCAGCTGGAAGTCATTCAAAAGATCAGCGCAGCACCGCTGGTCGATTGCCCTGCGTGCCAGGCACCAGAGCTCAAGAAGATGCTGTCGATGCCGGGCTTTCGCCTCAGCGGCAGTGGCTGGTACGAGACCGATTTCAAGACCGGTTCCAAGAAGAATCTGGCCGGCGGCGACAAAGCTGACTAGGGTCTGGAACCTGGGTTGAACCACACGTGCGGGCTCTTGCGTCATTGACCATCTGGTTTATGCGCAAGGTCTCCAACCGAATTTCGAATTACGAGAAGTGAAACCACTACCATGATGCGCAGCCATTATTGCGGCCAACTGAACGAAAGCCTGGACGGCCAGGAAATTACCCTTTGCGGATGGGTCCACCGTCGCCGTGACCACGGTGGGGTGATTTTCCTCGATATCCGTGATCGTGATGGTCTGGCCCAGGTAGTGTTCGATCCGGACCGTGCTGAAACCTTCGCCGCCGCCGACCGCGTGCGCAGCGAATACGTGGTCAAAGTTACCGGTAAGGTCCGTCTGCGTCCGGCCGGTGCCACCAACGCCAACATGGCGTCGGGCATGATCGAAGTGCTGGGCTACGAGCTCGAAGTGCTGAACGAATCGGAAACCCCGCCGTTCCCGCTGAACGAGTTCTCCGATGTCGGTGAAGAAACCCGTCTGCGTTACCGCTTCCTTGACCTGCGTCGTCCGGAAATGGCCGAGAAGCTGCGCCTGCGTTCGCGCATGACCACCAGCATCCGTCGCTACCTGGACGAGAACGGCTTCCTTGACGTTGAGACGCCTATCCTGACCCGCGCCACCCCTGAAGGTGCCCGCGATTATCTGGTGCCAAGCCGTACTCACGCCGGTTCATTCTTCGCCTTGCCGCAATCGCCGCAGCTGTTCAAGCAACTGCTGATGGTCGCCGGCTTCGATCGTTACTACCAGATCGCCAAGTGCTTCCGTGACGAAGACCTGCGTGCCGACCGTCAGCCGGAATTCACCCAGATCGACATCGAGACCAGCTTCCTCGATGAAAAAGACATCATGGGCCTGACCGAAGGCATGATCCGCAACCTGTTCAAGGAAGTGCTGGATCTGGAGTTCGGTGAGTTCCCGCACATGACCTTCGAAGAGGCCATGCGTCGTTACGGTTCCGATAAGCCGGACCTGCGTAACCCGCTGGAGTTGGTCGACGTTGCCGATCAACTCAAAGAAGTCGATTTCAAGGTGTTCAGCGGCCCGGCCAACGACCCGAAATGCCGCATCGCCGCCTTGCGCGTTCCTGGCGGGGCAAGCATGCCACGCAAGCAAATCGACGATTACACCAAGTTTGTCGGCATCTACGGTGCCAAGGGCCTGGCGTACATCAAGGTCAACGAACGCGCCAACGGTGTTGACGGCCTGCAGTCGCCAATCGTGAAGAACATCCCTGAAGCCAACCTCAACGTGATCCTCGATCGCGTTGGTGCGGTCGATGGCGACATCGTGTTTTTCGGCGCCGACAAAGCCAAGATCGTCAGCGAAGCCCTGGGTGCTCTGCGGATCAAGCTCGGCCACGACCTGGACTTGCTGACCTGCAAGTGGGCACCAATGTGGGTCGTTGACTTCCCGATGTTCGAAGAAAACGACGACGGCAGCTTCAGTGCCTTGCACCACCCGTTCACCGCGCCGAAGTGCACTCCGGCAGAGCTGGAAGCCAGCCCGGCAACCGCACTGTCGCGTGCCTACGACATGGTCCTGAACGGCACCGAGTTGGGCGGCGGTTCGATCCGTATTCACCGTAAAGAGATGCAACAGTCGGTATTCCGCCTGCTGGGTATCAACGAAGCGGAACAGGAAGAGAAGTTCGGCTTCCTGCTCGATGCGCTGAAGTACGGCGCGCCGCCACACGGTGGCTTGGCCTTCGGTCTGGACCGCCTGGTGATGCTGATGACCGGTGCCCAGTCGATCCGTGAAGTAATCGCATTCCCGAAAACCCAGAGCGCGGCGGACGTCATGACGCAAGCACCGGGTCAGGTGGATGCCAAGGCATTGCGCGAACTGCACATTCGTCTGCGCGAAACGCCTAAAGCTGAGTAAGGCTGGCCTGAAAAGGCGCATCTTCGGATGCGCCTTTTCTTTATATGGGTCGAGATTTTTTCTTTGCTGGCCAGCGCGATCTCGCGCGGCGGGCAATGTTTCAAAGAGAATTCGGAGCGAGTTATGGCGGGTCATTCCAAGTGGGCGAACATCAAGCACCGCAAAGAACGTCAGGATGCCAAGAAGGGCAAGATTTTCACCAAGTGGATTCGTGAACTGACCGTTGCTGCCCGTCAGGGCGGCGGTGACCCAGGCTCCAACCCACGGTTGCGTCTGGCGCTGGACAAGGCCCTGGGGGCGAACATGAGTCGCGATATCATCGATCGCGCGGTAGCCCGTGGCGCCGGCGCAGCCGATACCGATGACATGGTCGAGCTGACCTACGAAGGTTACGGCCCGGGCGGCGTAGCGGTAATGGTCGAGTGCATGACCGACAACCGCAACCGTACTGCGGCCGCTGTCCGTCACGCGTTCAGCAAGTGCGGCGGCAACCTTGGTACTGACGGTTCGGTGGCTTACTTGTTCGAGCGCAAGGGGCAAATTTCCTTCGCGCCTGGCGTTGATGAAGATGCGCTGATCGAAGCCGCCATGGAAGCTGATGCCGATGACGTAGTGACCAACGAAGACGGTTCCGTCGATGTGTTCACCTCGTTTGCCGGTTTCTACGCCGTGCGTAACGCGCTGGAAGCGGCGGGTTTCAAAGGGACGGATGCAGAAATCGTCATGCTGCCGACCACCAGTGCCGAGCTGGATCTGGAAGGCGCCGAGAAAGTCCTCAAGCTGATCGACATGCTCGAAGATCTCGATGATGTACAGAACGTCTATTCCAACGCGGACATTCCAGAGTCGGTGGCCGCACAGCTCGGTTGATGCTTTTGTAAAAAGATCGCAGCCCTCACGGCCCTGCACCGAACCTGTAGAAGCCGCCGCAGGCCGCGATCTTTTGATTTTAAAGACCAGGATCAAAAGATCGCAGCCTTCGGCAGCTCCTACAGGTACTCTCGGGTATCGCATTATTTTCTGCAGGCTTTATGACTTTAATTCTTGGTATCGACCCCGGTTCGCGTATCACCGGTTATGGCGTGGTACGGGATACTGGTCGTGGCTGCGTTTACGTGGCGTCGGGCTGCATTCGCACGGGTTCGGGCGAGCTGCATGAGCGCCTGCAAATCGTTTATCGCGGCGTTCGTGAAGTCATCCAGACCTACGGTCCGGTGACCATGGGCATCGAAAAGGTGTTCATGGCGCGCAACGCGGACTCGGCGCTGAAGCTCGGCCAGGCTCGCGGCGCGGCCATTGTCGCAGGTGCCGAAGAAGATCTGGAAATTGCCGAATACACCGCCACCCAGGTCAAGCAAGCCGTGACCGGTACAGGTGGGGCGAACAAAGAGCAGGTGCAAATGATGGTCATGCATATGCTGAAACTGACCAGCAAACCGCAAATTGATGCCTCGGATGCCCTGGCCATTGCCATTTGCCATGCTCACACCCGTTCCAGCCTGTTGCCTCATGGACTGGGTACGGCACGCAGTCGTGGCGGGCGCTTGCGTCTCTGATAGCATCAGCAGTCAATTTTATGGAATGAGGGTTTTGCGCCTGTGTCGTCGGCGCAAAATCCTTGCTCTGTCAGTCGCTGGCCTCGCGCTGGCCAACGCTCAAGGATCTGTAACGTGATTGGACGCTTGCGCGGCACACTGGCTGAGAAACAGCCGCCGCACCTGATTCTGGATGTAAACGGTCTGGGCTATGAGCTGGAAGTGCCCATGACCACGCTTTATCGCCTGCCGTCGGTCGGTGAACCGCTGACGCTGCACACCCATCTGGTCGTACGCGAAGACGCGCAGTTACTCTATGGCTTCGTCGGCAAGCGCGAGCGAGACTTTTTTCGCGAGTTGATCCGTCTCAATGGTGTAGGGCCGAAGCTGGCCCTGGCCTTGATGTCGAGCCTGGAAGTCGACGAACTGGTGCGTTGCGTGCAGTCCCAGGATACCTCGGCGCTGACCAAGGTCCCGGGCGTGGGCAAGAAAACCGCCGAGCGTCTGTTGGTGGAGCTCAAGGATCGCTTCAAGGCCTGGGAAACCGTGCCGGCCATGTTCGCGTTGGTACCGAATCAGCCGGATGCGCCGGCGCAGGTTAACTCCGCCGAAAATGATGCAGTCAGCGCGTTGATTTCCCTGGGCTACAAGCCGCAGGAGGCCAGCAAGGCGATTTCCGGGATCAAGGAGAAAGGCTTGAGCAGTGAAGACCTGATTCGTCGTGCCCTGAAGGGAATGATTTAAGTGATTGAAGCTGATCGTCTGATCGCCGCCACGGGTGCTCCCCGTGATCGCGAAGAAGTCCAGGACCGGGCGATACGCCCTGTCAGTCTGGCCGAATACATTGGCCAGCCGACCGTTCGCGAGCAAATGGAGTTGTTCATCCAGGCGGCGCGTGGGCGCAATGAGTCCTTGGACCACACGCTGATTTTCGGTCCGCCGGGCCTGGGTAAAACCACCCTGGCCAACATCATCGCCCAGGAAATGGGTGTTTCGATCAAAAGCACGTCGGGGCCAGTCCTTGAACGACCGGGCGACCTGGCGGCGCTGCTGACCAATCTTGAGCCGCACGACGTGTTGTTCATCGACGAAATCCATCGGCTGTCGCCGATTGTCGAAGAAGTGCTGTACCCGGCCATGGAAGATTTCCAGCTCGACATCATGATTGGCGAAGGTCCGGCTGCGCGCTCAATCAAGCTGGATCTGCCGCCATTCACCCTGGTCGGCGCGACGACGCGGGCCGGCATGCTGACCAATCCGTTGCGTGACCGTTTCGGGATCGTCCAGCGTCTGGAGTTCTACAGCACTGCCGACCTGGCAACGATTGTCAGTCGTTCGGCGAACATCCTCGGTTTGCCGCTGGATCCGGAAGGCGCCTTTGAAATTGCCCGTCGTGCCCGTGGCACGCCACGGATTGCCAACCGCTTGTTGCGCCGTGTGCGTGATTTCGCTGAAGTTCGCGCCAAGGGCCATATCACCAAACCTGTGGCCGACATGGCGCTGAACCTGCTGGATGTCGATGAGCGTGGCTTCGATCACCAGGACCGGCGTCTATTGCTGACGATGATCGAGAAGTTCGATGGCGGGCCGGTCGGGGTGGACAGCCTCGCCGCAGCCATCAGTGAAGAGCGCCACACCATTGAAGACGTGCTGGAGCCGTATCTGATCCAGCAGGGCTACATCATGCGCACGCCGCGCGGGCGAGTGGTAACGCGACATGCCTACCTGCATTTCGGCTTAAACATTCCGTCACGATTGGGTGAAATGCCCGTGGTAGACGAGTTCCTTGATGCCGTCGACGATTAATAACCTTTGCGCGCTGATTTTTTCGGGCATTGTGCTGTCCCAGGACCGTACTTTTGCAAGAAAGCCGCAGAACAATGAAAAACAGTTGCCTGGCCGGATTGGCAACCTGAGGAGTAAGCACTAGAGTATGCGCGCGCAAAACGGGCTTGAGCCTTTCGCACATCGTTGTCGCGTTTATTACGAGGACACCGATGCGGGCGGCATCGTGTATTACGTTAATTACCTCAAGTTTATGGAACGGGCTCGAACCGAGCGGCTACGAGATCTGGGCTTTGCCCAATCGCAGCTGGCAGGGGAGGACCTGTTGTTCGTCGTGCATTCCAGCGAAGCGCGCTATCACGCGCCGGCGCGACTGGATGACGAACTGCTGGTAAGCGCTGAAGTAATCGAATTGAACCGTGCCAGCCTGCGCTTTAAACAGCAGGTCAGGCGGGCGACGGATAATGCGCTGCTCTGCGAAGGGCAGTTTTTGGTGGCCTGTGTGCGCACTGACAGTTTGAAACCCCGGGCCATTCCCGAAGCTCTACGAGCGGCCTTTGCCGACGTGAGCGGCGCGGGTACACACTCAAAGCAGGAGATAAAGCGTGGAAGCTAACGTCGTCGACCATTCCTCCATGTGGAGCCTGGTCAGCAATGCCAGTATCGTGGTGCAACTGGTAATGCTGATCCTGGTAGCCGCATCGGTGACCTCGTGGATCATGATCTTTCAGCGCAGCAACTTGCTGCGCGCCGGTCGACGTGCCCTGGAGAGCTTTGAAGAGCGCTTCTGGTCCGGCATCGACCTGTCCAAACTGTACCGTCAGGCCGGCAGCAACCCGGACCCGGATTCAGGTGTCGAGCAGATCTTCCGTGCCGGTTTCAAGGAATTCTCCCGTCTGCGCCAGCAGCCAGGCGTCGATCCTGAAGCGGTCATGGAAGGCGTGGCCCGTGCCATGCGCGTTGCCATTTCCCGCGAAGAAGAAAAGCTCGAACAGAGCCTGCCATTCCTCGCCACCGTCGGCTCCGTCAGCCCCTACATCGGTCTGTTCGGTACGGTCTGGGGCATCATGAACTCCTTCCGTGGTCTGGCAACTGCCCAGCAAGCGACATTGGCTACCGTGGCACCAGGCATCGCCGAAGCACTGATCGCGACTGCGATCGGTCTGTTCGCCGCTATCCCGGCAGTAATTGCTTACAACCGTTTCGCCGCTCGCAGCGAAACCCTGCTGAGCCGTTACTACACCTTCGCCGATGAATTCCAGGCGATCCTGCACCGCAAAGTGCACACCAGCGAAGAATAAGCAGGTAATTTCCAATGGCTTTAATCGCTCGAGCTCGCAAAAAGCGCAAGCCGGTCGCCGAGATGAACGTGGTGCCTTACATCGACGTGATGTTGGTACTGCTGGTCATCTTCATGGTGACCGCGCCAATGCTCAATCAGGGCGTGAAAGTTGATCTGCCCAAGGTTTCCAGCGAAGCCTTGCCGCAGGACAACAACACCCAGGTCCTGACCATTTCGATCAAAGCTGACAAGACCTATTACTGGAACCTTGGCAGCGAAGTCGACACAGAGAAGCAGCAGGACCGTGCCATGACCCTGCCGCAAATGACCGATGCGGTGACCAAGATCATTCGCGCCGGCAACGAAGGCGGCAAGCACACCCAGGTCTTCATTCGCGGCGACAAGACCGTCGATTACGGCTCCGTCATGGGGGCTATGGGCGGGTTGCAGAAAGCCGGGGTCGGTAATGTTGGCTTGATTACCGAGGCGCCCTGATGCAGCAACAGCGAGAGCCGTCCGCCTCGGAAAGCTACTTCTGGCCTAGTGTCTGGGCGATTGGCTTGCACGTGCTGGTGTTCGGCATGCTGTTCGTCAGTTTTGCCTTCACCCCGGAGCTACCGCCGTCCAAGCCGATCGTCCAGGCGACCCTGTACCAGCTGAAGTCGAAAAGTCGGGCGACCACCCAGACCAATCAGAAGATTGCGGGTGAAGCGCAGAAATCTGCCGCGCGTCAGACCGAAGTCGAACAGATGGAACAAAAGAAGGTCGAGCAGGAAGCGGTGAAGGCTGCGGAACAAAAGAAAGAAGAAGCGGCTCAAAAGGCCGAGGAAGCCAAGAAGGCCGACGAGTCGAAGAAAGCGGAAGAGGCGAAAAAGGCTGATGAAGCCAAGAAAGCCGATGACGCGAAGAAGACCGCCGAAGCCAAGAAGGCTGAAGAGAAACAACTGGCTGATATAGCCAAGAAGAAAGCGGAAGAAGAAGCCAAGAAGGCTGCTGAAGAAGAGGCCAAGAAAGCGGCCGCTGAAGAAGCGAAGAAGAAGATCGTCGAAGACGCGAAGAAGAAAGCCGCGGAAGACGCCAAGAAGAAAGCTGAAGCTGAAGAGGCGAAGAAGAAAGTCGCCGAAGACGCGAAGAAGAAAGCTGCTGCCGATGCTGCGAAGAAGAAATCGCAGGACGCGGCACGTAAATCCACCGAAGACAAAAAGGCTCAGGCCTTGGCGGATTTGCTTTCCGACACGCCACAGCGCCAGCAAGCCTTGGCCGATGAGCAGGGGGACGAAGTCGCCGGCAGTTTCGATGACTTGATTCGCGCTCGTGCAGCGGAAGGCTGGGCTCGTCCACCTTCGGCCCGCAAAGGCATGACGGTCGTGTTGCAAATCGGCATGTTGCCGGACGGTACAGTGACCTCGGTCAGCGTCTCCAAGTCCAGTGGCGATGGTCCGTTTGACGCATCGGCTGTAGCAGCGGTGAAGAATATTGGACGTTTGACAGAAATGCAGGGAATGAAGCCGAGCGATTTCGCTCCGTATCGTTCATTCAAGATGACATTCACACCTGAGGATCTAGCCTTGTGAGAAACCTTCTTCGAGGAATGCTGGTCGTTATCTGCTGCATGGCAGGGATGGCGATGGCAGATGAGAAAAACATTCTGGTCACCAGTGGCAGCGATCGGGCCACCCCGATCGCGGTAGTGCCGTTCGGCAACCAGGGCGGCAGCGTGCTGCCGGACGACATGGCCGAAATCATCGGTAACGACCTGCGCAACTCGGGTTACTACTCGCCGATTCCAAAGCAGAACATGATCAGCCAGCCGAGCCAGGCCAGCGAAATCATCTACCGTGACTTCAAGGCGCTGGGCGCCCAGTACGTCATGGTTGGCAACATTGTGCCGGCGGGCGGTCGCCTGCAGGTTCAATACGCACTGTTCAACGTTGCCACCGAGCAGCAAGTGCTGACTGGCAGTGTCTCGGGTGGCGTCGATCAACTGCGCGACATGTCGCACTACATCGCCGACCAGTCGTTCGAAAAACTCACCGGTATCAAAGGTGCGTTCTCGACTCGCCTGCTGTACGTGACGGCCGAGCGTTTCTCCGAGAAGAACACTCGCTACACGCTGCAACGTTCGGACTATGACGGTGCACGCGCCGTAACCCTGCTGCAATCGCGCGAGCCGATCCTGTCGCCGCGTTTCGCACCGGATGGCAAGCGCATTGCCTACGTCTCGTTCGAGCAGAAGCGTCCACGCATTTTCATGCAGAACATCGACACCGGTCGCCGTGAACAGATCACCAACTTCGAAGGCCTTAACGGTGCGCCAGCCTGGTCGCCGGATGGCAATCGCCTGGCGTTCGTACTGTCGAAAGACGGCAACCCGGACATCTATGTGATGAACCTGGGTTCGCGTCAGATCACTCGCGTCACCAACGGTCCTGGCATCAACACCGAGCCATTCTGGGGTAAGGATGGTTCGACCATCTACTTCACTTCCGACCGTGGCGGCAAACCACAAATCTACAAAACCAGCGTGGGTGGTGGCGGTGCCGAGCGTGTAACTTTCATCGGTAACTACAACGCCAACCCTAAATTGTCGGCTGATGAAAAGACCCTGGTGATGATTCACCGCCAGGATGGCTTCACCAATTTCAAAGTGGCGGCTCAGGATTTGCAGCGCGGTAGCGTAAAAATCCTCACTGATAGCACTCTGGACGAGTCGCCTACTGTTGCGCCCAACGGCACCATGGTAATCTACGCCACCCGCCAGCAGGGCCGGGGAGTCTTGATGCTCGTGTCCATTAATGGACGCGTAAGGCTCCCGCTTCCTACCGCACAAGGCGAAGTCAGAGAACCTTCCTGGTCCCCTTACCTGAACTGACGCGGCGCTTTACGTTGTACTTAACACACTGGGGTTCATTAGGAGTTTCACGATGGAAATGCTGAAGTTTGGTAAATTTGCTGCGCTGGCTCTGGCCATGGCTGTAGCTGTAGGTTGCTCGTCTAAAGGCGGCGACAATGCCGGTGAAGGCGCTGTAGATCCAAACGCTGGTTACGGCGCAAACACTGGTGCAGTTGACGGCTCCCTGAGCGAAGAAGCTGCACTGCGCGCAATCACCACTTTCTACTTCGAATACGACAGTTCGGACCTGAAGCCAGAAGCCATGCGCGCTCTGGACGTTCACGCCAAAGACCTGAAAGCAAACGGCGCTCGCGTTGTTCTGGAAGGCAACACCGACGAACGTGGTACTCGTGAGTACAACATGGCACTGGGCGAGCGTCGTGCGAAAGCCGTTCAACGCTACCTGGTACTGCAAGGTGTTTCCCCAGCTCAGCTGGAACTGGTTTCCTACGGCGAAGAGCGTCCAGTTGCTACCGGCAACGACGAGCAGTCCTGGGCTCAAAACCGTCGCGTCGAACTGCGTAAGTAATTCGTCATGCGAACGTGCCGTCGTGCTGTAACTGTTCTGGCTCTCAGTCTCGCACCGCTTGCGGTGTGGGCTGCGGTTCCTGTGGTCGATAACGACTCTGGCTATAACAATAGCGGGAGTAGTTATCCGCCTGCAGGTTACGGTACGAACGGCGCCTATGCCGGGGGAGGGGTTTCGGCCCCTGTCTCGGCACAGGGCGAGCTGTTCAACCAACTGCAATCGATGCAGGAGCAGATCTCGCGCCAACAAGGTGTGATTGAAGTTCTGCAAAATGATGTAGCGCGCATGAAGCAGGAAAACCTGGAGCGATACCAGGATCTTGATCGGCGCATTGGATCCGGCGTTGCACCAGCCGCGACTCCTGAAAATTCTTCCACCGGTGGCAATTTGAACGCCCCCGGTGCAGCAGCGGCAGCTGGCGCTGGTGCAGGAGCGGCAGCCGCTCAAGCACCCACCGCGGGTAGCGAACCGGCAGATCCGGCGAAGGAAAAGCTCTATTACGACGCCGCCTTCGATCTGATCAAAGCCAAGGATTTCGACAAGGCCAGCCAGGCCTTCACCGCATTCCTGCGCAAGTACCCGAACAGCCAATACGCGGGCAATGCCCAGTACTGGTTGGGCGAAGTGAACCTGGCCAAAGGCGATCTGCAAGGTGCAGGTCAGGCGTTTGCCAAGGTTTCGCAGCTGTACCCAAAGCACCCCAAAGTGCCTGACTCGCTGTACAAGCTTGCTGATGTAGAACGCCGCCTCGGTCATACAGACCGGGTCAAAGGTATTCTGCAGCAGGTGGTGTCCCAATATCCGGGTACTTCCGCCGCTCAGTTGGCCCAGCGTGATCTGCAGAAAATGTAGGGCTGCTTGAGCCGTTTCGAAGAAACCCGCGCTTGCCGCGGGTTTTTTCGTTAGAATTCACGCCCTTTTATGAAACACGCTTTTTGGGACCTGCGCGGTGGCGGGGTTCCTTGAAGTGCCTGACGGAGGCGGACAGCCTGTTTAGCTGTTACGCCCGTGGCGACTATGCAAGACACATTGAGAATTACCGAAGTTTTCTACTCGTTGCAGGGTGAAACTCGGACTGCCGGCCTGCCCACTGTTTTCGTGCGCCTGACTGGTTGCCCGTTACGTTGCCAATACTGCGACAGCGCCTACGCCTTTACTGGCGGAACCATCCGAACGCTCGACGACATCCTTGAGCAAGTGGCCGGTTTTCGTCCGCGTTACGTCTGTGTCACCGGCGGCGAGCCGCTGGCACAACCCAACGCCATTCCATTGCTCAAGCGGTTGTGTGACGCCGGTTACGAAGTGTCACTGGAAACCAGTGGCTCTATCGATATCTCGGCGGTAGATTCTCGGGTCAGTCGCGTCGTCGATCTGAAAACCCCAGGTTCGAAAGAAGCGCATCGCAACCGTTATGAAAACATTGAGTTGCTGACGCCCAACGATCAGGTGAAGTTTGTCATCTGCTCGCGGGAAGACTATGACTGGTCTGTGTCCAAGCTGATCCAGTACGGTCTTGATCGGCGTGCCGGCGAAGTCCTGTTCTCACCGAGTCACCACGATCTCAATGCTCGGGACCTGGCTGACTGGGTGGTGGCGGACAACCTGCCAGTGCGTTTGCAATTGCAGTTGCATAAATATCTTTGGAATGACGAGCCGGGGCGCTGAAATGACGGAACAACTGAATACTGCTGAGAAGCGTGCGGTCATCCTGCTGTCCGGTGGGCTGGATTCGGCAACTGTCGTGGCCATGGCCCGTGCCGAAGGCTACAGTTGCTACACCATGAGCTTCGATTATGGTCAGCGATCCCACGCCGAATTGCATGCCGCCGCGCGCGTTGCTCGGGATTTGGGTGTGGTTGAGCACAAGGTCATCGGCTTGAACCTGAACGGTATCGGCGGTTCGGCCCTTACCGACAGCAGCATCGATGTGCCGGAAGTTCCGGGTGAAGGTATCCCGGTGACCTACGTGCCTGCACGCAACACTGTGTTTCTGTCCCTCGCCCTGGGTTGGGCTGAAGTGCTGGGTGCGCATGACATCTTTATCGGTGTGAATGCTGTCGATTACTCCGGTTACCCGGACTGCCGCCCCGAGTTCATTGAGTCCTTCGAACGCATGGCCAATCTGGCGACCAAGGCAGGTGTAGAAGGGCAGGGCTTCCGTATCCAGGCTCCACTGCAAAACCTCAGCAAGTCGCAGATCGTCCTGGCAGGCGTGAAGCTTGGCGTGGATTACGGGCTGACTGTTTCCTGCTATCAGGCCGACGATGATGGCCGTGCATGCGGCAAGTGCGACAGCTGCCGACTGCGCGCAGAAGGCTTTGCGGCGGCCGGAATAAGCGACCCAACCCCTTATTTTTGATTTATTTCAAAATAGGTGTTGAATAGTCCTTAAAAATCAGTATTATACGCGCCACCACACAGCGGGTCGTTAGCTCAGTTGGTAGAGCAGTTGGCTTTTAACCAATTGGTCGTAGGTTCGAATCCCACACGACCCACCATTTTCAAGCTGTTTTAAAAGTCTGGAAGGCCCACGAAAGTGAGGATTTCCGGATTTTTTTTTGCCCGCGATTTAAGCCCGCCCAGCTTCTGGGCAGCACCATACGACGTAAGTCAGAATCATCTTTTGCATCTTCGGGATATTCTGTAGCCTTGCGCAGCTTCAACGCTGTCCGTGCCTGATGAATACTCACTTTCCCGGCGGTACCCTGATGGGTCCGGAGCCGGGTGTATACTCGACTTTCGCGCGAATGCGCCTGCAGGTCTTGCGAAAATGACGCAGATTTCCGAACGCCTTCTGGTTCAAGCCCACCTCGACGCCAAGCAGCCCAAGCCGCTGACAGCCGATGAGGAAGCCTATTACCGTGCCGCCATCGCTGCCGAGCTCAAGGCTCAGGACGCGGTGCTGGTTGCCCACTTTTATTGTGATCCGATCATTCAGGCGCTGGCCGAAGAAACCGGCGGCTGTGTCTCTGATTCGCTGGAGATGGCCCGCTTCGGCAGAGATCACTCGGCCAAGACCGTTGTGGTTGCCGGAGTGAAGTTCATGGGCGAAACGGCAAAAATCCTCACCCCTGAAAAACGCATCCTGATGCCGACCCTGGAGGCGACCTGTTCGCTGGACCTGGGTTGCCCGGTCGATGAATTTTCCGCGTTCTGCGATCAGCATCCCGAGCGTACCGTAGTGGTTTACGCCAATACTTCCGCGGCAGTCAAAGCCCGAGCGGATTGGGTCGTGACTTCAAGTTGCGCACTGGAGATCGTCGAGAGCCTGATGGATAACGGCGAGACCATTATCTGGGGGCCGGATAAACACCTGGGCACCTACATTCAGCGGCAGACCGGTGCTGACATGCTGCTGTGGGACGGTGCGTGCATCGTCCACGAAGAGTTCAAGTCCAAGCAACTCGAAGACATGAAGGCGCTGTATCCGGATGCGGCAATCCTGGTGCACCCGGAGTCGCCGACTTCAGTGATTGAGCTGGCGGATGCCGTCGGTTCCACCAGTCAGTTGATCGCGGCTGCGCAGACCTTGCCAAACAAAACCCTGATCGTCGCCACTGACCGAGGCATCTTCTACAAGATGCAGCAGCTGTGCCCGGACAAGGTCTTTATCGAAGCGCCAACGGCGGGTAACGGCGCCGCATGCCGCAGTTGCGCGCATTGCCCGTGGATGGCGATGAATACCCTTGAGCGCACGCTGAAGAGCTTGAAGGAGGGGGCGAATGAGATCTTTGTTGATCCGGCACTGGTTCCGCAGGCGATTCGGCCGTTGAAGCGGATGCTCGACTTCACACAGGCTGCGCGGATGAAGCTGGCTGGGAACGCTTAAGAGCGAAATCAAAAGGTCGCAGCCTTCGCCAGCTCCTACATAGGTCCGTGTAGGAGCTGCCGAAGGCTGCGATCTTTTTTGTGTGTGTTACTTGGACTTCTTGGGAATGCGTACAAGCTGGGTATTGGAATACATGTCATGCCAGCTGCGTTTTTGCTTATCGAACAGCGACCAGATAAACCCCAGGCCGACGCACAGCAGTGATGCAATCGATACCACAAAGCGCAAAAGCGCCTGCCACAGGCTGATGGACGAACCATCAGGATTCTGTACGCGGATACACCAGACCTGCATGCCCAGTGTCTGGCCCGACCAGGTCCAGAACTTGGCGAAGAAGCCGAACAGCACAAACAGCAGAACCGTCGAGAGCAGTGGGTCGCCATCAAGCGCTCCGGCTTCGGTGAGCGTGCGCATTTTTTCCTCGCCGATGATCGCCATCTGAACCATCTTGTAGATGCCGCTGGTGACAATCAGCAGGGCGGTACACAGCAGGAAGTCATAGAACATCGCTGCCAGTCGACGACCCAGGCCAGCGGCAGGAAATTCGCCCTGGGGGTTAAGCAGGTGTTTCGACATGGCGGGCACTCGGCGGAAAAAGAAGCCATTTTACGGATTTATGCGCACAAAAAAGCCCCTGATGTCAGCATCAGGGGCTTTTTCGTTACAGAAGATTTAGGCTTCTGCTTGTACTTCGTCTGCCTGCATGCCTTTCTGGCCTTGCACAGCGATGAAAGTTACTTTCTGGCCTTCTTTCAGGCTCTTGAAGCCGTTGCCCTGAATAGCGCGGAAATGTACGAACAGATCCGGACCGCTTTCTGGAGTGATAAAACCAAAACCTTTCTCGTCGTTAAACCACTTGACGGTGCCGCTCTGACGTTGGGACATTTCTTATTTCCTTTGACGCAAAAATTAATGACAGTCTCCTTCTCGTGAAAGAGTACTGGGGCTGGTTGCAGGAGAGTAAGAAGACGTCGAACGGGATGTAGCTAACTTGTAGGCTACTGCCCAGGTCACGATTCCAAGCGACCCATGCAAACACAGTGAACAAACTCTACGCCAACTACGGGAGAAAAAACAAGCCCTGTGAAAGGCCCGGATTTGCTCACGTTTGCGCTGCTAGCGCGCTAACTAGTACGGGCTTATGCGATAGAGGCGTTCACTTGTTTTCGATCGTTATAAGCGCCGTTCATAATCGAAGCTTAGAGTTGAACAATGCACTGTTTTATGGCGGTTGCGTTACACATTAGTGCACTGTTAACGCAACCGCGTTACTTATAGGAACAGTCAATCAGCCACGATAGTAGCGTTGTGGAACAAATGGCATTTTGCTTACAAGCAAAGGAACCTTTTTCCCACGAACAATGGCCCATACCTGGGTATCGAGAGCGATATAAGCGCTGTCGAGGTAACCCATCGCCAACGGACCGCCCAAAGTCGGTCCGAAACCACCGCTGCAGACGCTGCCGATGATCTCACCAGCTTCATTGACGATCTCTGCCCCTTCGCGCACCGGGGTGCGTTCCTGTGGCAACAGACCGACACGCTTGCGGCTGACACCGCCCTGTTGCTGCGCGAATACGGTCTCGGCACCAGGGAAGCCACCGGCACGCGCGCCATCGGCACGGCGTGGCTTGGAGATGGCCCACAACAGGCTGGCTTCGATGGGGGTGGTTTCAGTGTTCATGTCATGGCCGTACAGGCATAGGCCGGCTTCCAGGCGCAGCGAGTCGCGAGCACCAAGGCCAATCGCTTCGACTTCTGGCTCGGCGAGCAAGGCGCGGGCCAGCGCTGCAGCGCTAGCGGCCGGGACGGAGATTTCGAAGCCGTCTTCACCGGTGTAGCCCGAGCGGCTGACAAAGCACTCAACGCCTAGCAGTGTCACGCGGGCGAACTGCATGAATGTCATTTTCGCGACTTCTGGTGCCAAGCGAGCCAATACGGTGACCGCCGCTGGACCTTGCAAAGCCAACAGGGCGCGTTCTTCGAACAGCGGCTCAATGGCGCATTGTTCGCCGATGTGCTTGCGCAGGTGCGCCAGATCCTGGTCCTTGCACGCGGCGTTGACCACCAGGAACAGCTCGTCGTTACCCAGGTTGGCGACCATCAGGTCGTCGAGGATGCCGCCGGTTTCGTTGGTGAACATCGCATACCGCTGCATGCCGACGGGCAGGTCGATGATGTCCACCGGCACCAAAGTTTCAAGAGCCTTGGCCGCATTGGCGCCGGTCAGGCGAATCTGGCCCATGTGCGAGACGTCGAACAGCCCGGCCTGATCGCGGGTGTGCTGGTGTTCTTTCATCACGCCCAGCGGGTATTGCACGGGCATGTCATAACCGGCGAACGGCACCATGCGCGCACCGAGTTCGATGTGCAGGCTGTGTAGCGGGGTTTTCAACAGTTGTTCGGTGGACATATTCAGCTCCTGAAAATGATGCAGATGCAGGTGAGTGCATCAGCACTCGATAATGTTGACCGCCAAACCGCCACGGGCGGTTTCTTTGTATTTGCTTTTCATGTCGGCGCCGGTCTGGCGCATGGTGCGGATGACCTTGTCGAGGGAGACGAAATGCTGACCGTCACCGCGCATGGCCATGCGCACGGCATTGATGGCCTTGACCGAACCCATGGCGTTGCGCTCGATGCAAGGCACTTGCACCAGACCGCCAATCGGGTCGCAGGTCAGACCGAGATTGTGTTCCATGCCGATTTCCGCAGCGTTTTCGACCTGCTGCACGCTGCCGCCGAGGACTTCGCACAAGGCGCCGGCGGCCATGGAGCAAGCCACGCCGACTTCGCCCTGACAGCCGACTTCGGCGCCGGAGATCGAGGCGTTTTCCTTGTACAGAATGCCAATGGCCGCAGCGGTCAGCAGAAAGCGCACCACCCCGTCATCGTTCGCGGCAGGAATGAAGCGCATGTAGTAATGCAGCACCGCTGGAATGATCCCGGCCGCACCGTTGGTGGGCGCCGTGACTACGCGCCCGCCGTTGGCGTTTTCTTCGTTGACTGCCAGGGCGTACAGGTTGACCCAGTCCAGCACCGACAGTGGATCGCGCAGGGACGATTCAGGGTTGCTGCACAATTGTCGGTGCAACGCAGCCGCCCGGCGTTTGACCTTCAGGCCGCCCGGCAGAATGCCTTCGTTGCGGCAACCGGCGGCGACGCAGTCTTGCATCACTTGCCAGATTTTCAACAGGCCGGCGCGGGTTTCCGCTTCCGGCCGCCAGGCGCTTTCGTTGGTCAGCATTACCTGGCTGATGGACAAGCCGTAGGTGGCGCAGTGGCCGAGCAGGTCCTTGGCACTTTTGAAGGGAAAGGTCAGCGGGGTTACGTCTTCTACAATGCGATCGGCGCCAGCCGCGTCTTCATCGACGACAAAACCGCCGCCCACCGAGTAGTACTCGCGGCTGCGGATCTGCAGGCCGGCGGCGTCGAATGCGCGAAAAATCATGCCATTGGGGTGATAGGCCAACGGTTTGCGAATCATCGCCAGGTGTTCTTTCTCGTTGAACGCAATGCTGTGTTCGCCGAGCAGGTTCAAGCGGCCGCTGCCGCGAATGGCTTGCAGGCGGGCGGCAACGGTTTCGGTGTCTACGGTATCCGGGTGTTCGCCTTCCAGGCCGAGCAGCACAGCCTTGTCGCTGCCGTGCCCCTTGCCGGTGGCGCCGAGCGAGCCGTAGAGCTCGACTTTGACGCAGGTAGTCGCCGTCAGCAGACCTTCACGACGCAAACCTTCGGCGAAGCGCGCGGCTGCGCGCATCGGGCCGACGGTGTGGGAGCTGGAGGGGCCGATGCCAATCTTGAACAGGTCGAACACGCTTAACGACATGGTTGTTCTCCGGTTTCTTGTTATAGGTGCAGCTATCACGGGAGATGCGTTACGTGACTGCAATCTTTTGTCACGGGAGATGCTTTATGTAGCAGCTGCCGCAGGCTGCGATCTTTTGATCTTGATTTTTCGATCTCAAAATCGTCGAAGATCAAGATCAAAAGATCGCAGCCTCGTTTTACTCGACAGCTCCTACATGGGGAGCGGTTTGCCCGCTCCCCTGTAGGTTTAAGCGTAGCTTTCGATCGACGGGCAGGCGCAAACCAGGTTGCGATCGCCGAACACGTTGTCGACCCGACCGACCGGTGGCCAGTATTTGCCTTCGATCAGCGATGCAACCGGGTAAACCGCCTGCTCGCGGCTGTACGGATGGCTCCACTCACCGACCAGTTCCGCCGCGGTGTGCGGGGCGTTTTTCAGTGGGTTGTCGTCCTTGTCCAGGGTGCCGTTTTCCACCGCGCGGATTTCTTCGCGGATGCGGATCATGGCGTCGCAGAAGCGGTCGAGTTCTTCCTTGGATTCGCTTTCGGTCGGCTCGATCATCAGCGTGCCGGCCACCGGGAACGACATGGTCGGGGCGTGGAAGCCGAAGTCGATCAGGCGCTTGGCGACGTCATCGACGCTGATGCCGCTGCTGTCTTTCAACGGGCGCAGGTCGAGGATGCATTCGTGGGCGACCAGGCCGTTGCTGCCGGTGTAGAGCACCGGGTAGTGC